>CAVPIR010000014.1:0-842440 GCA_963705055.1 uncultured Actinomycetota bacterium | reverse complement strand
AGCGTGCGTCGCGACGGCCTGCAGTTCGACTACATCGCCAAGGAAGGAAGGCATCGCACCGTGACGGTAACCGACGCCTCGGTGCGGTCGGCTGTTCGCGCGCTGGCCCGAGCCGACAACGGCCTGACGGCCCTGTTCGGCTTCCAGGACGCCAGCGCTTCGTGGCATGTCCTGCATTCGCACGATGTCAGTTTCCTATATCGCAAACAGCGCTGGCGGGCATTTCACAGGCCAAGGAGTTCCGCACATGGAACGCGACGGTGCTGATGGCCCTGGCGCTAGCCAGCTCTGGCCCCACCAGCCTATGAACGCGCGGCGCGGGGCGCTGTCAACGCCGGTGTGCGTGCCGTGGCGGACTGGCTTGGTGACACTCCGACGGTGGCCCGGTCGGCCTACATCGACCCCCGGCTGATCGCCCGGTACGGCTCTACGGCCGGCCTGCCCGGAATCCCAGTCCAGCCCGTAAGCCTCCCGGCCGGCGCTGGGGTGGAGGAGGCGGTCGCGGCGCTGCTCGCCGCGGAAGAAGCCTGAGCCGTGGCGGCCGCGCGCGTGACGTGCCTGCAAGCGGGCGGTAGCTGAACCTGTTTCGGCGGTGGCAAGTCGACTAGCGGGCCTATACCGCCGGCTGATGGCTGATGGCTTTGTCTTGCTGCGTGTGCCGCCGACTCGACCCCGGCTATATATATAACTGACTATGCTTGGGATATCCTGGCGGGGAGGTGGCGGTGGCGAAGACGCTGATTGACGTGGATGAGGGTCGTTGGCGCCGCGGGGGAGGTGCTGGGGACGGTGACGAAGAAGGACACGGTGAATGCTGCGCTGCGTGCGGTGGCGGCGCTGGCGGCGCGGCGGCGGGATCTGCAGCGGTTCGCGTCGGGCGGCCTGGCGGATCTGGAGGATGCTGAGGTGATGCGGGCGCATGGCAGCGGTAGCGAGGTACCTGGCCGATACCAGCGCGCTGGCCCGGCTGCGTCATCCGCCGGTGGCGGAGGCGCTGGGCCCGCTGATCGAGGCAGGCCTGGTGGCGACGTGCGGGGTGATCGAGTTCGAGCTGGCGTGGGCGGCCGGTCGGGCGCGGAGTTCGATGAGCTGCGGGCTGACCGTGATCTCGGCTATGAGTGGCTGGCGACGCATGATGAGGACTGGCGGCGGGCACTGCAGGTCCAGGCCGTGCTGTGGCGGGGCGGGCAGATGAGGTCGGTCGGCCTGCCGGACCTGCTGGTCGCCGCCGTCGCCGAGCGGGAACACGTGACCGTGCTGCACTACGACGCCGACTACGACCTTGTCGCGCAGGTCACCGGCCAGCCGGTGCGGTGGGTCGTCCCCCGCGGGACCGTCCCGTAGCCGATAGCCGGGGAGGCCCGGGATAGCAGGCTTGGCCGGATTGGCGCAGCAGCCCGAAGACCTTCACGCGCTGTCACCGTGGGACAATCAAGGAGGGTTACGTGGGAAGGCTGGGAAGGCTTGGCGGGCGTGGAACGGGTCGTGGACCGGCTGTCAGGCTCAGCTAGTGCGTTCTGTGCTTTCCGGGCGTTCGGCGTTGCTACGGCGTCCCGCCGACACAACCGAATGCGCTCGACTAGCTGCCAGGCAGTGAGCCTGGCTCGCCGCCGAGACGGAGCCAGACAGCCAGAACCCAGGGGATGCTCAGGAGCACCACGAGCGCAATGCCAAGGATGAGTGGCGCAGGCCGAAGGGCAGCGACGGCCAGGGACAAGACTGCCGCCCCGGCGCACGTGCGGGCAAGCGGCCGGTAGAAGCCGCGTTCGCTCCGCCAGGTCTTCAGACTTGCGGCTATGAGCATCGTGGCGCCGAGGACGACAGCAACGCCGGCGCACAGCATCCATGCCGCACCGGCTGGAGTGCGTCCGTCATCGGCGTGGCGGACAAGGCTGACCATCGCGGCGCCCATCACCGCGATGGCCGCAGTAACCGGCAGGTGGCCGAGAATCCACTGCAGAGTTGCCGCAGGCTCCTCTTTGAGGTGACGGCGACCGGCGAAGTCGAAATAGGTCCACCAGGCGCCGAATCCGATCAGAACTGCGATCAGCCCGACGCTCAGGGTGAGCCCGCTGATCTGCTCGCTGGCCAGTCCCTGGACCACACCGGTCAGGGTCTCGCCCAGCACAATGATGATGAGCAGGCCGAACCGCTCGATCAGTGCATCGGTGATTGTGAGCCCGGCCGCCTCGGCGGGACTCGCGGTGATGATCAGGGCCGCGAACCCCGCCAGGTAGGCGGCGTCGATAAGTCCCCAGGCGGGCATGCGGGCGATGGCTGGCACGAATGCCGTTGCGGCCAGTAGCACCGCGCAGCCGGCCGTTCCGGCGACATACATGCGGCTCGACCGCCGGTAGGCGGGGCCGTCGCCACGTGCGGCGAGTCCCCAGAGCACAGCCAGCACCGCGAACAGCGCACCCGAGGCAACGGCGAACGCCGCGCCGCGCGCGGCGCCTGCCTCAGGAATGAATGCACCGACCGTAACCAGCACTAGGATCTGGAGCAGGAAGGTATTACGCGCCCTGGCATCCTCGTGACCGTGCAACTCGTGATGCAGGCTGCCGTTGACCCAGGCGATCCAGACCAGCGTGAACACTACCGCGAACTGGCCAAGCCCCGGCAAGGTGAGATGTCCGGCCAGTCGATGCGCCGCCTGAGCGACCAGCACAACCACGGCCAGGTCGTAGAAAAGCTCAAGCGGGCCGACGACGCGCTCGCGCGGCTGCTCGCCATGAGCGCGCGGCGGCTGCCACAGCGAACGGCGCAACCGGTTCCAGCGCTCCCGGCGAGTTCTCCCCCCGGGCAGCGCAGGACGAGACATTCCATCCGATCCTGCCGCATCAGCGCCCCTGCCTGATTCATCTCCCATTGAGATTCACCTGGCCGGTTCTCCTATCGAGATTCACCCGACCGGTGCGTCGGCTACGCAGCGTAAACCGCACCATCAGTCAGGGTTGGGACAGTCGCGTGTCGATCCAGTTGACCATCAAGCGGCGTTCGGCGAAGAGCCATTGCCCGTCCTGCTTGACGAAATCATCAAGATAGCGGATGGACGCGATCATGACTTGCGCTGCCCGTCTTCGGCGACCATGAGGTGTTGGGCCAGGCGGTCGGCCTCTTCCTGCGATGAGACAACCGTATGCGGGGGTCATACTCAGTCCGTTGTTGGCCCAGCTAGCCGAGCGGGCCCTGTCGATTCAGAACTGGTGATGACGACTCGGGTGACTAAGACATGGTGCGGGATGCCGCGGGGCCGCATGCCGCGTCCATCGCGTTGGCGGCGTGGCCGTCGCCCGCCCGGACCGCTTTCCACGCGCGCGGTGACGCGCCGGGCATCGTACTTTGGGGGCGGCCGCTCGCTTCGCTGGCTCCACCGCTCAGAGCTTGTAAGAATGCGCGCCGGCCCCAGCTAGGCCGCCCCCGGACGATCAGGTATTCCTCGCGGATGGGCCGGCTCGAACCAGCATTCGAGGATCTCGCGGGTGCCGGCGGCGTAGCGTGCCTGCGCCGACAGCGACGAGCCGGAGATGTGCGGGGTCATGCCGTGGTGCGGCATCGTCCGCCACGGGTGATCCTGGGCGGCGGGCTGGGGGAACCATACGTCTCCGGCGTATCCGGCGAGCTGGCCGCTTTCCAGGGCCCGGACGATGGCGTCGCGGTCGCAGATCTTGCCGCGGGCGGTGTTGATGATGTAGGCGCCGCGTTTCATCGTCGAGATGAGCTCGTCGTTGAACAGGCCCTCGGTGCCGGGGTAGAGCGGCGCGTTGATCGTCACCACGTCGCAGTGCGGCACCATCTCGGCCGGCGTCTCGTAGAAGGTCACGCCAAGCTCGCGCTCCACGCTCTTCAGGCAGCCGGTGCAGGTCGGTGTAGGCCAGCTGCACATCGAACGGCTTGAGCCGCCGGAGCACCGCAGAGCCGATCCGCCCGGCCGCGACCGTGCCGACCGTCATGCCCTCCAGGTCGTAGGAGCGCTCGACGCAGTCGGCGATGTTCCACCCGCCCTTGACCACCCACCGGTAGGAGGGGATGTAGTTGCGGACCAGCGACAGGATCATCATCACCACGTGCTCGGAGACGCTGATGCTGTTGGAGTAGGTGATCTCCGCGATAGTCAGCCCGGCCTCGCTGGCCGCCTGCAGGTCATAGTGGTCCGACCCGATCCCGGCGGTGATGACCAGCTTGAGGTTCCTTGCCTTGGCGATCCGCTCCCTGGTCAGGTACGCGGGCCAGAACGGCTGGGAGATCACGATGTCGGCGTCGGGCAGCTCGCGCTCGAAGACCGAGTCCGGGCCGTCCTTGTCGGAGGTGACGACCAGCGTGTGACCGGCGCCTTCCAGGAAGCGGCGCAGGCCCAGCTCGCCCGACACGCTGCCCAGCAGCTGCCCGGGGTTGAAGTCGATGGCTCGCGGGCTGGGCGTTGTCTGCCCGCCCGGGTAAGAGGCGATTGCCGGGATATCGTCGCGAGCGTAGGACTTCGGGTATCCGTCAACCGGGTCGTCATACAGCACGCACAACACCTTGGCCATCGAGGCTCCCTTTGCTTCGCTGGTAACGCAACGTGACCGTCTCCTCGGTCGCCACGCGCCTTAGGCTATCTCCGCATGAACAAGTCCAGCCGCGCGGCATGGACTGGCCAGATTGGGCACGAGCAGTCCCCGTGGCCCGATTCCTCATCCGGACGACCTCAGGCGGCTCCGGTGTTGGGCTGGCCCATCGAATGGCTCACGCTGGCGGTCCTGACAGTCCAGCCCACCTCGCCCTGCCTCGCTCGCTGCGCCTTCTACTCCGCGGCCTCATCGGCAGGCTGTGGGCCGAGCAGTCATACGAACTCGTCTCCCGTGCCTTCATCACGTTCCAGGCACGCGGACTGATCCAGCCGCATGAGACGTACAACCAAGAGGACGCAGAGAGAGGCAAGCAGGAGTTGGTGAGCATCAGCTTTAGGAAGGTGCGGGATGAAACGACCTAGCATCAGCTCGCCGTCCGGCGACTTCCGGCAATCGTCGTGCTGACACCGAAATGTCGTTCTGTGCCTCCATCCTGCCAGTTCGAGACCGATGTCTCTCACGAACCCGGTCCCGACCGCTTCGTGAAGAACAGGTGTGTCACGCCGTTGGGGACCGTCACCGACTCCACGTCGTACCGCTGGTGTAGCCCATCGAGGCCGTCCCACAGCCGTACGCCGCGGCCGATGACGATCGGCGCGAGCACGACGTGCAGGTAGTCGACCAGCCCCGCGGCAAGGAACTCGTTGACGGTCGTCGGACCGCCCCCGAGCCGCACGTCGAGCCCGCCCGCCGCGGCTTCGGCCATTGTGAGCACCTCGGCGGGGGTGCCGGACACGAAGTGGAACGTGGTGTCGCCGATCGCCAGCGGCTCGCGCGGGTAGTGGGTCATCACGAAGCACGGCGTGTGGAACGGCGGCTGCTCGTCGCCCCACCATCCCACCCACCCGTCGTCCGGCCAGGGGCCCGCGGTCGGCCGGAACTTGTTGCGCCCCATGATCTCGGCGCCGATCGCGGCACCCCACGCGGCCGCGATCGCCTCGTCAGGACCGAGGTTGCCGTCGGGCTGGAGGCCTCGCCAGTTGCGGATCCTCCCGAACCAGTGCAGGAACTCGTCCTGGGCGTGGCCGAACGCGGCGTCGAGCGACTGGCCGTCGCCGGTCGCGTACCCGTCGAGGGTGACGAGCAGATTGTGGACCCGAAGCATGTGCTCTCCTCCTGAAGTCAGGGCAATGACGAGGAACTGGCGGCCGTCGATTAACTCCCGAACGATGTCGAGGTCTCCGGCGTGTATGGCGGCAGCGGATTTCACGCTGCATCTCCTTGCGTCGGTCAGGCGGCCAGGTGGAACGTGGTCGCGAAGCGGTCGAGGAGTTCGCCGCGCCCGCGCAGCACCTCGACGACGCCGGTCGCGATCGCGCGGTCCGGGGCGAGCTCGCCGGAGATGAGCCGGCGGATGCCTGGACCCGCGGCGAAGGCGAGGTCGACCGGCCCGTCCCCGCGCGTCACGTCCAGGGCGGGACCGTCCACCCGGATGAGCAGCTCGGCGGGACCGAAGCGCGCCGCGTAGGCGGTCGCGGGCAGGTTCGCCGCCACCTGCGGCCGGAAGGCGGTGCGCAGGGCCATGGTCATCGAGTCGGGGGTGATGATCTGCTCCTGGCGCGGATCGCCCATCGCCTTGAAGCCCCAGGCGCCGAGCGCGAGCACGACGGGCTCGAGTTCGTGGCCGTAGGGCGTCAGCTCGTAGACGATGACGCGCGAGTGCGGCGCCCGGCGGATGACGCCGGCCGCCTGCAGCTCCTTGAGCCGCGCCGCCAGGATGTTGCTGGGGATCCGCGGGAGCCCCGCGGCGAGTTCCCCGTAGCGGCGCGGCCCGACGAGCAGGTCGCGGACGATGAGCAGGGCCCAGCGCTCGCCCACGAGCTCGAGAGCTCGCGTGATCGCGTCGTACTGCCCGTACTCGCGTGCGGCCATCGGCCTCAGGCCTGCTGATTCGCGAAGGCCTCGGGACCCTGCTCGGCGGCGACCGGGTCCATGTAGCCGAACTCGAGGATGTTGCCGTCGGGGTCGTTGAGCTGCCGCTGGTACATGAAGCCGTAGTCCGTGGCGGGGTGCGGCTCTCGGCCGCCCGCGGCGATGCCCTCCGTGACGGCCTTGTCGACCGCCTCCCGGTTGTCGAGGTAGATGGCGGTCGCCACCGACGGGCTCACTGCCGGGTCGCCGATCGGCAGGTCGGAGAAGGTCTGGAAGAACTCGCGCGTGAGGAGCATGATCGCGCTGTGGTCCTCTTCGACGAAGACGCAGGCCGCGTTGTGATCCGTGAAGGCCGGGTTGATGGGGAAGCCGATCGCCGTGTAGAACGCCTTCGCGCGCTCCAGATCGGTCACCGGCAGATTGACGAGCATCATGGTCATCGGGGTCTCCCTCTCGTGGATCCGGTAAGCGGACAGTCAACACTTGCAAAAAACAAGCGTAGCTGTCAATGCCTCAGATCTGGAGGGCTCTGGCTTGCTGTCAGAGCGGAACAGCATGGCTAACAGTCACAGTCAGCACTCTCATAGAACGCGGCGATATCCGTCGCGAGCAGGACGGGCTCCTCGGTCGCCGCGAAATGGCCGCCGCGGGGCATGTCGGTCCAGCGGCAGACGTTGAAGAGCCGCTGCGCCCACTCGCGCGGCGGCACGCCTTCGGTCAGGAAGTTGTGGTGGAAGAGCGCGACGGCGGTGGGGACGTCGACGTGATCGCGCGGTCCTAGCGGGGCCTGGTACCGGCGGTGGTCGTAGTACAAGCGCGCCGACGACGTGGCGGTCTCCGTCGCCCAGTAGATCGTCAGCATGGCGAGCAGGAAGTCGCGGCCGAAGCACCCGATCACGTCACCGCGGCAGTCGCTCCACGACCGCCACTTCTCGAGCATCCATCCCGCCAGCCCGACGGGGGAGTCGTTCAGCGCGTAGCCGAGGCTCTGCGGTTTGGTCGACTGAAGCGCGTCGTACGCGTACTCGCCTTCGACCCAGCCCTCCCGCTCGGCGAGGTACAGGCGCTCGGCCGGCGACAGTGATCGGGATCCGGCGCCGAGATACGGGCGCCAGTCGAACGTCGATAGGTGGAGCCCGGCGAGGTGCTGAGGGGAGAAGAGCGCGAGCTGGGTCAGGACCTCGGCGCCGAAGTCGCTCCCGTGCGCGACGAAGCGGTCGTAGCCGAGCCCGCGCATCAGCTCCACGAACATCTCGGCCGTCGCCCTCGGCGTCACTCCCGCTCTCGGCGAGCGATCCGAGAAGCCGTAGCCCGGCAGCGAGGGGATCACGACGTCGAATGCCGGGCCCACTATCCCGTGGGCCTGGGGATCAGTGAGCAGCGGCACGAGCGGTAGCTCCTCGACGAAAGTGCTCGGCCAGCCGTTGACGAGGAGGATCGGGAGCCCCGGTCCGCGCGCCGCGCGCTGGTGCATGAAGTGGATCCCGAGTCCGCGGACGTCCGCCTTGAACTGTGCCAGCTCGTTGAGGTCTCGCTCGTACGCTCGCCAGTCGAATCCGTCAGCCCAGTGCCCGACCAGCGATCGAAGCGTCTCGCGCTCCGTTCCCTGTTCCCATCCGGTGTCTTGCACCTGATCGGGCCAGCGGGTCCTGCTCAGCCGCACCTGCAGGTCGGCGAGCACCGCGTCCTCGACGTGGATCGCGAACGGTCGCGCTCGAAGCTCCACGCCCACGTTTCCACGTTACAACGTGATGATCCGGCGTCCCGCAGCCGCGCATGAGCTCCTCGCGGACCGCCGATCTGCGAGAGCCTGAACGTGCCATTGCCAGCCAGATCGGGTCCGATAACGCCGGCCGCTAGCTCGTAGGACGCAGCGGCAAGTCGCGGGGGCGGGCCGCTGCGTCGTCGGAGAAGGAGATCGGGCTGCGGTCGAGCTGCTCGAGGTTGGCGATGACCTGCCGCGCGTAGCGGCCGAACATCGGGCGACCGACGACCCGGTACAGGGTGCCGAAGATTAGCCCGCGCGGATTTCGGCGAAAGGCGCGCTGCCACGTCATCTCGACCCGGCTGCCGTGCCTTGACGGTGTGGCGGTGAGCTGCCAATTGCTGCCGGGATGGGCGTAGACGTTGGAGTCGGTCACGGTCGCGGTGACACGGCCAGGTTCGGACCAGTCGTAGCGGCATCGTTCCCAGTTGATGCCGATGCCGGCGGGCGTGCCTTCGGTTGCGTCGGCGGTTGTTTCGCCGAGCTCGTGGACGGTGAGATGCTCTGCGCGGACGGCGGGCCAAATGTAGGTGCGCTGCGGCCCGAAGTCGCGGGCGGCATGCAGGACACGCTCGGGCGGGAGGGTGCAGTCCGTGGTGATGCGGATGGTGGTCATGGCGATCAGCTCCCTTCGAGGTGCCGGCCGAAGAAGTCCGAGGGCCAGCTCGATCTTGGCGGGCGTGATCACGTGCCCGGTGCCGGGCAGGACGGCGAGCTCGCCGCTGGCGAGTTGCCGGTAGGCGATCACACCGTCGTCGAGCGTGCAGTAGTCGTCGCGGTCGCCGACGAGGATCAGCGTCGGTGCGGTGATCTTCGCGAGGTCTTCGAACATGTAGCCGGGGTGCAGCGTGGTGCGGTGGAACGAGAGCCGCAGGTACTCGGCCCAGTGCCCCTCGCCCTGCCCGCCGTCCTCGTCGGCCTTCAGCAGCTCGAACATCGCGCTCATCTGCTCGTTGCTGAGCGAACGCCTGCGCGAACCGCGTCGGGATCGGCCTCGGTCGCACTGGCGCTGCCGCCGAGTATCTGGCGCATCATCGCGAAGGTCGGCGCCGCGGGTTGAATAGGTCGTATCCGGCGTCGTTGACGATCGCCCTGAACCGGTCCAGGGTCGCGGATCCCGGCGACAGTCGCGGTGATCCCGCCATCGCTGAAGCCCGCGATCAGCGGCCGGTCGAGATCGAGGGCTTCGATCAGCGCCAGCACGTCGTCGGCGAGCTGGTCGAACGTGATGATGCCGCCGTCGTGCACGGTCCTGCCGCAGCCGCGCGTGTCCGGGTGCGATCACCCGGTAGCGCCGCGCGAGGGTCTGCATGTGCGCCGCGTAGGACACCGGCGTGGGGGCCCAGATCGGGTTGGTCGAGACCATTCCCCCGTGCAGCAGGACCAAGGGCACGCCCTGGCCTGCCTCGACGTAGTGGATGTCGATGCCGTTCGCGCGGGCGAAGTTGCCGCTGTTCGTGGTCATGAGGTGCCTTCCGGGGCCGTCGGTGGAAACGCTTACGGCCAACGTAGAAGCGGCGGGCGGCGCGGCTCATCGGGTGTTTACCCGATATTCCTGCAGGGGCTACGGACGCGGTTCGGCCATCAGTCCGTGCTTCATCGCGAAAAGGCTGAGCTGGGCACGGTTCGAGGCGCCGGTCTTGGCGTAGATGTGCTCGATATGGCTGCTGGCCGTCTTGGGCGAGATCACCAGCTGCTCGGCGATGGCCTTGCCGGTTAGGCCGCGAGCGAGCAGTTGCACGATCTCGACCTCCCGGCGCGGTCAGGCCGGCCGGCCATTCGCGGCGGCGCCGCACCCGGTGCCCGGCCGCGCGCAGCACCGCATCTGCCGCGGCACCGTCCAGGCGCCCTGCGCTGACCTCGGCCCGCAGTTCGGCGGCGGCGTCAGCAGCAGACATTGGCCGCCGGTACGGGCGATCCTCGGTACGCGCGTGGTAGCTGTCGGCGGCGGCCAGGATACGGCCAGCCGAGCTGAGCGCATCGCCGGACAGGCCGCGAGGATAACCGGAGCCGTCGAGACGCTCATGGTGCTGACTGGCGAGCGCGCCGAGCGGCGCGAGGCGGGGCGAGAAGGACAGCATCCGCTCGGTCAGGTACGGGTGCAGCCGGACGCGCTCAAGCTCGGACTTCGTCAGCTCGGCAGGCTTGTCCCAGATCGCATTCGAGACCCCGAGACGGCCGATGTCGTGCACGAACGCGGCCCGGCGCAGCCTCGTTACATCGGCCGGCGCCAGCCCGTCGGACTTTCCCGCTTCCGTGGCCAGCTCGGCAACCCCCCGCGCATGGCCCATCAGCCATGGTGACTTGAGCTCGGCGAACTCGCCGACCGCTGCGAGCGCCGCGTCCAGCTCGGCTCCGCTGACAACGCCCGCCAGTGACGGCTCGGAGTCGATGACCAGGTCCCAGCTAGTCGCCGCGTCGAGGTCACCGAAGATCAGCGGCGCCTGCTGGCAGAACATGTCGACGATGTCAGGGTCGAACTGCGTGCCGCTGCGCTCGCGGGCGACGGCGATCGCCGCGTCAACCCCGCCGGTGCGCCGGAATACCTCGACGACGTCGGCGAGGTTGATCAGCCGCGAGCTCAGCGCGATCTGGTCGCCGCGAAGGCCGTAGAAACCCTTGCCGTCCCAACGCTCGTAGCTCTGCCTGAGGCTGGCCCGTACCCGCTCGCCCAGGCCAAGGCTTTCGGCCAGCTGGTCGGTGGCCAGGTAGTGATTTTCCCCCAGGGCGGCGAGCGCGCGCCGGCCATCGCCAAAGAACCGCACGCCCAGGCGTGTCCGCTGCAGCAGCGGCCCCCCGGCGCCGCCAACGTGCTTCACCATGAACGCGGCGGCCGGACCTGCCTTGCCGAGGTCATAGCCGTAGTGCGCATCCTCTTTGATGGCCAGATCATCGCCGAGCCATTTGGCCTGCTCGTAGGCATCGGTGTGGCAGCCAACCCACGCGAGCAGGCCCGAGTAGTACACGACGGCGCGTTCGGAGCCGTCCAGGGCCGCGCTCTCGGCCAGCCGCAGCGCGATGAGGCATGCCCGGATCATGTGCTCCATCGGCTGCCCGAGACCGAGATCAGTCCCCAGCGACAGGAGAGCGACAAGCTCGGCGCGGCGTACCTCAGCATCAGCCTCCGCCATCTCAGCAGGCTAGCACCGGGATGTCGAGTCACTAGCACGCCAAATGCGGCATCGCATTGCCATCGGGGATCGACGACACGGACGCGGCGTGGGAGTACCGCGGGGCTGCTACTTCCCGCAACACCCTCTGTCAGGCCGGGCTGACGGCCGGTGAGGCACGGAGATGATTCGCATCTGGTCAGCGCGTGCCGGTGATGAGGCGTTCGCGGTCGAATGCCGCCGAGGTCATCCGCCAGCCGAGTCCGTCGAGGACCAGGAGAACCGCCGCTCCGCCGACGGCTAGGCCGAGCGTGGCGTGGATCACGTTGAGGGCTATGAGCGTTGTCACGGCGACCGACGGGAGACTCGCGAGCAAGCTGAGCTGCCCTGCAACGCGTACGTCGCTCGATCTGGCCGAGATCGCGATGCCAACCCAGATCGACCATGCCGCGAGGAGCGGCGTGAAGAGCAGTTGGGCGAGCAGATCCGGGGCCTGCAGCAGCGCCGACGCTATACCCGGATGTGCGAAGAGCTCGACGCAGGTGAGGAAGAAGGCGAGGACCGCATACGAGATCGCGACCGACGGGACGAAAGCCGCCAGCGCCTTGCCCAGCAGGAACTCCTCGCGGCGGATCGGCGTCGCGAGCACGGGCTCGAGGGTGCCCTGCTGACGCTCGCCGACCACGGAGTAGGAGGCGAGCGCTGCGGGCACGAGCGCCGGGATGGCGAGCATGTACAGCAGAACATGCTCGTGTGCGAGTCCATTCGATGCCGACGCGGCCTCGGTCAGGACCGTGAGCAGCGGCTGGATGAGGAAGATCAACGGGAAGATGACCATGGCAACGATGATGTTGCCGTTGTGCCGGTATTCGCGGAGCTCCTTGCGGAAGATGCCCCGGACGCGCCTCTTGCTCACGCTCATCTGGGGCTCGTCTCCTGGTCCTGGTTGACCAGCTCGAGGTAGACATCCTCGAGAGAGTGGCGTGACTCGCTGATCGACAGCACGTCGGCGCCGGCTGCCACCAGAGCGCGGGTGGCGGCCGGTGCGGCGACTGCCGGATCGGACACGGCGAGGACGTAGCCGGCGGGCTTGTCGTGGTGCCAGCCGTCGACGGCCGGCAGGCCGGCGAAGACGCTGTCCGGGTCGGTGAGCGGGACGAGGGTCTTGACCGCGAGTGTCCTGGCGAACAGCTGATCGCGGAGCTCGGACGGCCGGCCGATGCTACGCAGGGTCGTGTTCAGGATCGCGACGCGGTCGCAGAGGCGCTCGGCCTCGTCGAGGCGGTGCGTGGTGAGGAAGATCGTGACGCCGTGCTGGCGGAGCCCGTCGATCAGGTCGTGGACGTCGCGGGCGGCGGCCGGGTCCAGGCCGGATGTCGGCTCGTCGAGGAACAGCACCTGCGGGTCGCTGAGCAACGCCCTGGCCAGGGCGACCCGCTGGCGCAGGCCCTTGGACAAGGTGCCGCAGGCATCGTTCGCCCGGTCGGCCAGGCTGACCGCCCGCAGGGCGCGGTCAATGCGATCGCCGGCGTCGGGCACCTCGTAGAGGTCGGCGAAGCATGCCAGGTTCTCGGTAACGCTTAGCCGCAGGTACAGGCCCGGCGACTCGGGCATGATCGAGATCCGGCGGCGGATCTCCACTCCGTTCTCCGGCGCGAGAGGGATCCCGGCCACCGTTGCCGACCCGGAGCTCGGAGCAAGGAGCGTGCCGAGCGTCCGCACGGTCGTGGTCTTCCCGGCGCCGTTAGGCCCGAGGAAACCGAAGACCTCGCCGTATCCGACCTCAAAACTCACGTCCTCGAACGCGGTCCGGGCGCCGAAGCGCTTGCTCAGATTGTGGACGGCCAGCGCCGGAGGGGCGCCCCGCTCCCCGCCTGAAGCCGCCGTCCTCGCCGAGTTCACGAAGCGTTCACCTCGCGGGTGGACGGCAAGCTCGTCCCGGCCGGGCACCGCGACCGGCGTCCCGGCTGGGTCCGTGGCTCGCCGCAGCTTCCTGATGACCCACCTGATCAGGTAGTACATCACTGGTACCTAAGGGCTGTGCCGGGGTGGATCCGGGTGGCGCGGCGCAGCGGCCCGCGGATCACTATAAGCGTGAGCGCGAGGACGCCGGCGAACGCGATCAGGGGGATGACCGGCGGGAATTCCTGCGGAAGGCTGACAGCGGCGCGGTGCCGGGTCAGGTCTCCCCGGGCCCTGCGGCTCAGCGTGCTCATGGCCGCCGCCCCGTGTCATCCACGATCGAGCCATCGCGAACGGCGATGATCCGGGATGCCAGCGCGGCCAGAGCCTGGTCGTGCGTGACGTACACGACCGTGGTCCCGTTGTCGTTCAGGCCCTTCAGAAGGTCGAACATGTCCCGCGCCATCCCCGTATCAAGGCTGCCGGTCGGCTCATCTCCCAGAAGAATCGGCGGCCCGCAGGCCATGGCACGGGCGATCGCCACCCGCTGCTGCTCCCCGCCGGACAGCTCCAGCGGCAGCGCGGCGTTCTCCGCGGCGGTGAGCGTCGGCATCAGCTGGAAGAACTGGAACACGATCCCGATGGTGCGGCCGCGCCAGACCGCGAGCTGCTCCTCGGTCATCTGGTCCAGCCGGCTGCCGTTCACCATCACCGTGCCGGCGGTGGGCCGGTCGATGCCGGCGATCAGGTTGATGATGGTGGTCTTGCCGCTGCCAGACGGACCGGTGATCGCCACCATCTCGCCCGCCGCGATGGCCAGGTCCACGCCGTTCAGCGCGCGGAAGGAGATACGCCCGCTGCGGTAGGTCTTCTCCGCCGCGCACAGCCCGATGACGGCCGCAGCGGCTGCGGTGCTGGTTACCATATCTGCACCGTTCTCAGCAGGCATTCGGGGCCGCTTCTGGAGTTGCCCGGCCGGGGCGGGGGCAGTTATCATCATCGCTTTCTCACCCGGCCAGATCCATGACTGCCGTGCCGTTCTCGTCATTGTTATCATCGCTTCCTCCGGCATATCCCGGCGGGTGTCCCTTAGCCTCGCCGAGCTCGCTATCCGCTGGCCTTCGCCGCGCGATAACGGATCGAAGGCAACCCGAAATGAAAAATGATCACTACGAGTGAGGGAACTGCAACCATCTAGCCTGAGCGGTGGGTACGCCGGAACGCCATGGCCGCCGTGGACCGGACAGACGCGCAGTCGGCCAGTCCGACGATATGCCGCCACCATCCGCCGAAGAGCCGCTGAGCTGCCCATGGCCGGGCCGACGCTCCAGTGGCCCGCGCCTCAGCCAGCCGGTCGCCGGCAGTGCCTGCCAGCTCCATGGCGCGCTGCAACGCGCCGCGGGCCTGACCGAACTCGCCGATACGACGTGTACCAGCGGCACAGCACACGCGTGATTCCTCTCGTGCTGCTGGAACGAAGCGCCGGAGAATCGTAGGACCGTCGCCTGGCTGCCTGCGGTCTTCACGGCACTAGCGTTGCGCGAAGTTTCATGCGCCGTGGTGCCGACGGCGGGACCCCAGCCAGAGCTGGATAGCGATCCACAGCACGAAGATTATGACCGGCGTCTTCCACAGCGACCGGACCGCCGATCCGGTTGCCCACAGGACCAGCACCAGCAACGCCACCGCCACCGTCAGCTTGGCGGCTGCCGGGCTGTCCTCCGGCAGACCTGCGCAGCGTTGGGCTACCACCTAGGCGAGGAAGCGACACCGACGCCCTTTGGTGGTTCACCGTGGAGGGCCCAGGCCACCCGCCGGGTGGCCCGCCAGCCGGACAGGTCCCCAGGGCACCACCGAGGAGCCGATCGTTGCCACTGGCGGCGGTGACGTACTCGACGAAGCGCTCCAGGTGGACCATTGTCCGGGCGGTGCCCTCCTGCGGGCGAGCCCCGCCAGGTCCAGGCCCGGTAGCTGGCGGTCCACGGCGGAGTCGCGTCAGCGACCGCAGAATGCCCGGGAGCGGCTGCCTGACCGCCGCCCGGGTGGCGTGTTACCCGCCGTTGGTCAGGCGCCCGTCAGAGCTGGCGGCCGCCTTGGTTTCGCTCGCGATCTCGGCGGGCGGCGCGTCGGGCACCTGGCCGGGCTTGGGCACCCCCTTGAACGCGAACTTCGCTGCTGATCCGGCGCCCTCCACATCGACCATCACGATCTGGCCGGCCGTCAGCTCGCCGAACAGAATCTTCTCTGACAGGTTGTCCTCGATCTCGCGCTGGATCGTGCGGCGCAGGGGGCGGGCCCCGAGCACCGGATCGTAGCCGCGCTCGGACAGCAGGATCTTGGCGGCGGGCCGCAGCTCCAGGCCCATGTCGCGGTCCTTCAGCCGCTCGTCTACCTTCGCGATCATCAGGTCGACAATGGTGACGATCTCCTCCTGGGAGAGCTGATGGAAGACGATCGCGTCATCCACCCGGTTCAGGAATTCCGGCCTGAAATGCTGCTTCAGTTCCTCGTTGACCTTGGTCTTCATCCGGTCGTAGGAGCCCTTCGACTCATGAGCCGGACCGAAACCAAGGGTGACGCCCTTGGAGATGTCCCGGGAGCCGAGGTTGGTGGTCATGATGATCACGGTGTTCTTGAAGTCGACCACCCGGCCCCGCGCGTCGGTGAGGCGCCCGTCCTCAAGAATCTGCAGCAGGGAGTTGAATATGTCCTGGTGCGCCTTCTCGATCTCGTCGAACAGGACCACCGAGAACGGCCTGCGGCGGACCTTCTCGGTCAGCTGGCCGCCTTCGTCGTATCCGACGTACCCGGGCGGGGAGCCGAACAGCCGCGACACCGTGTGCTTCTCCATGTACTCGCTCATGTCGAGCTGGATCAGCGAGTCCTCGTCACCGAACAGGAACTCGGCCAGCGTCCTGGCCAGCTCGGTCTTGCCCACCCCGGATGGCCCGGCGAAGATGAACGATCCGCCTGGGCGCTTCGGGTCCTTCAGGCCGGCCCTGGTCCGCCTGATGGCCTGGGACAGCGCCCTGATCGCGTCGTTCTGGCCGATCACCCGCTTGTGCAGCTCGTCCTCCATCCGCAGCAGCCGCTGGGATTCCTCCTCGGTGAGCTTGAAGACCGGGATGCCGGTAGCGGCCGCCAGGACCTCCGCGATCAGCTCCTCGTTCACCTCGGCGACGGTGTCCATGTCGTCGGCCTTCCACTCCTTCTCCCTGGCATCCCTCTGTTCGATCAGCTGCTTCTCTGTGTCACGCAGCCCGGCGGCCTTCTCGAAGTACTGGGAGTCGATCGCCGACTCCTTCTCCCTCCGCACGTCGGCGATCTTCTCGTCGAACTCGCGCAGGTCAGGCGGTGCCGTCATCCGGCGGATGCGCATCCGCGATCCGGCCTCGTCGATCAGGTCGATCGCCTTGTCCGGCAGGAACCGGTCGCTGACGTACCGGGCGGCAAGCTGAGCGGCCGCGACCAGCGCATCGTCGGTGATCGACACTCGGTGGTGCGCCTCATACCGGTCCCGCAGACCCTTGAGGATCTCGATCGTCTGCAAGATCGTCGGCTCGGCCACCTGGATCGGCTGGAACCTGCGCTCCAGCGCAGCGTCCTTCTCCAGATGCTTGCGGTACTCATCCAGCGTCGTCGCGCCGATCGTCTGCAGCTCGCCCCGGGCAAGCATCGGCTTCAGGATTGACGCGGCGTCGATGGCGCCCTCGGCGGCGCCCGCGCCAACCAGGGTGTGCAGCTCGTCGATGAACAAGATGACGTCACCGCGGGTCCTGATCTCCTTGAGGACCTTCTTGAGCCGCTCCTCAAAGTCACCCCGGTACCGAGAGCCAGCCACAAGCGCACCGAGATCCAGGGTGTAAACCTGCTTGTCCTTCAGGAGCTCCGGCACTTCGCCCTTGACGATCTTCTGGGCAAACCCCTCGACTACCGCCGTCTTCCCGACACCGGGCTCACCAACCAGCACCGGGTTGTTTTTGGTGCGCCGGCAGAGCACCTGCATCACCCGCTCGATTTCCTTCTCGCGGCCGATCACCGGATCGAGCTTGCCCTCACGCGCGCCCGCGGTCAGGTTCCGGCCGAATTGGTCGAGCACCAGCGACGTGGACGGCGCCGTCTCCGACGGCGTGCCAGCGGCGGCCGGATCCTTGTCCTGGTCCCCGTGCAGCAACTGCATCACCTGCTGGCGCACCCGGTTCAGGTCAGCGCCCAGCTTGACGAGCACCTGCGCGGCCACGCCCTCACCCTCACGGATAAGACCCAGCAGGATGTGCTCGGTGCCGATGTAGTTGTGGCCAAGCTGCAGCGCCTCGCGCAGCGACAGCTCCAGCACCTTTTTGGCCCGCGGGGTGAACGGGATATGCCCGGACGGCGGCTGCTGTCCCTGGCCGATGATCTGCTCCACCTGCTGGCGTACCGCCTCCAGGCTGATCCCCAGCGACTCAAGCGCCTTGGCCGCAACGCCCTCGCCCTCATGGATCAGGCCGAGCAGGACGTGCTCGGTGCCGATGTAGTTATGGTTGAGCGTCCTGGCCTCTTCCTGAGCCAGGACCACAACGCGCCGCGCCCGGTCGGTGAACCTCTCGAACATCTCGCAGCTCCCTCACCGAGCGGTCCGGGCAGGCAACTGAAGTCTTGCTCGTCCCTTCCGCATGCTAGCCCGCGCGGGGCAACAGGGCAGAGTGCCCAGCTACGCCCGAAGCGAACGCGCGACAGACCACCAAGCGCGAGTCTTGCAGCGTGCATATCAGCCAGCGGGCTGAGCTTCGGGCTGACTGCGCCGCTGACGGTCACGCGGGCAGGACCGCGCACGGCAGCGGAGTGACGTTGGCTTGCGCCACAGGCGCGCTGCGGTACCCATGAGGGCTCCTGGCGGGTCGCGAGGGTGAACAGTATGTGAACTGAGCACGCCGAGCGCATGATGGACGATCTTGCGGTCGACGAAAGCCAACCTTCCGTCACATTTGGTAACTCCCGTGCCGGAACTCGTCGGCAAGTCCCGGATGGGACGGATGCCAATCGAGCTCGGCCCGAGCTTTGGCCGCGTCGGTGCCCTGGTCGAGCAGAAGGACTTCGGCGAAATAGTCGCCGAGGCGTGCCCGGGCTTCATCGTCGGACCCAGCGACCGCTCCTGAGGCACTGGCTGCGGCAGCGGCTGCCTCCGTGAGCTCGGCAACGGTCGGGTTCAATCCGTCACCGACGATGTAGCGGCCGCGGGCCGACTCGTCTTCCAGGGCGCGCCGGAAGAAGTCGGCCAGGTCCGCGGCGTGCACTGTGGACCAGTGCTGCTGTCCGGTGCCGAGAACGATCAGGTTGCCGGCGTCGTCGCGGGGGGAACCGAGGAGGAGCCCGGGAATCGCTCCGCCGCCGTCACCGTAAGCGACGCTGGAGACGACCACGACTCCGCGCATGCCAGCTGCGTCGAGCACCCGGCGTTCGATCGGCTCCCTCCATGCCACCATCGCAGGTGCCCTGATGGGAGACTCCTCGCTAATGACGGGATTGTCTCCGTAGATCCAGTCGCCGCTGATGTGCAGATAGGGCTTGCCGGTGCCCGCGAAGGCGTCGGTCGCCGCGTCGACCACTGCGGAGTCAAGGTTCGCGCTGGTAGCGTCCCCGGGACTGGCGGTGTGGATGGCGCCGTCTGCGTTGCTGAGCAGGCTCGTGACCGCCGGCCGGTCGTAGAGGTCGACCACCGCCGGCGTGGCGCCGGTGGCGGCGACGCTGGCTGCCTGGGCGTCGTCGCGGACGAGGGCGGTCACTTCGTGGCCTTGCTGTCGTAGTTCGGTCAGTATGTGGGATCCGATGAAACCGGTAGCACCGGTGAGCGTCACGTTCATAGTCGGGCATCCTCCTGTCCTGATCTTCGAACCGCTGGTCCGGCTTCGCATCCTCCATCAGACGCCAGTTGGCCGCGGCAAGCTGGCCGACAGCCAGGGTGCGCAGGTTGCCTCAATCCCCTGCCTGAGCTGGGCGGCCTCGTCCTACCGCGGTACTCCGCCCGCCTTGTCCCGGCGCGCCAACCTTGCCAACCAGGGCAAGACCATCGGTCGGCGCGAAAGCCCGTCGCGTCGGCCAACCTGCGCGTTGGGCGGGGCGATGGTCAGCCGGTGATCACCAGGTCATCGCGGACGCCAGTGACGCCGATGCCCATCCAGGCCGCGCCGATCGCCGCGTCATGCTCCGCCCAGGTGCGGACGTGGCCCGCGAGCGTGATGGTGCCGTCGCTGGCGTCCACCGCGACGTCGCTGTCGTCGCTGATGAGCGCGTACCGGTCCAGGGCGCCTTGCACCAGCATGGTTACGTCTGCCGCCTCGACCTCGCTGAAGACCTCGATGTCGTTGGAGATGTTGCGGACGCCGGTCAGCTCGGCGATGGTCTGCTCGGCGTTGGCGCGCTGGAAGCCGTGGCTCACCGCGCCCGTCAGCCAGATGTTGCCCTCGCTGGCGCTGGCCTCCACCCCGGCGGGCACGGTGACACTGAGCGCCAGCGCGTTGTTGGCGGCCGTGGTCAGCATCGGGTCGTCTCTGTAGTCACCAGGGGGCAGGACGACCATCAGGTGGTTGTGCACGCTGGTGACGCCGTGGACCCGCCGGGCCGCCCCCGCTGCTGCCAGGTACTGCGGGTAGCTGGGCACGCTGCCGTTCAGCGCGACGTCGCCGTTCATGTTCTTGACGGTGATGCCCGACTCGTCGACGAGCGGGTCGAAACTCAGTTCCGCCCTGACCGAATCGCGGATGTCCCTGGTCGTTGCCATGGCCTGATCCCCCTCTTCTGCCGCTGGCGGCTGCTGCCGTAATAGTGGCTTGTACCCGGGGCGCGGGGCGGGTAGTCCCGGCAGCCGGGACCCGGGTGCCCGCCGCACCGACACTGTTGCGCGGCGCGCATGTGTCCTCATGCCGCGGACGTGCGCCGATGGGATCGGCGGTCGCCCAACGCGGAAGATACCGGTCGTGACCAGACGCCGGGTCGGGGTGGCTGCGGGTTATCGTGACGCCTGGTTAGGTTGCGCCTGGGTGCGCGTCGGGGTCTTGTTTCTGCAGTGAGCGGGTCAGGTCGTGGAAGGCGTGCTCGAGGTGGGGAAGGTCTTCATCGACGGTGGCCTGCAAGATCGCGTGCGCTGTGTCGAAGTAGCGGCGGGCGAGGTGGTCGCGCATGCGGGCGGATCCGGACCGCGTCGAAGAACAGCCCGTCGCTCAGGTCGCCGCGTTGCAGGTGGGAGCGGATCGCATCGATCGCAGCCTGGATATCGGCCAGCCGCTGACGTTCCCGGTAACTCATAGCGCGATCAGGTCAGATTCGACTCGTTCGCGGACGCCCGGCTTGAGGTCCGCGGCGGGGATCAGGTCGACGCGAGTGCCGAGGATGTCTTCGAGATCAGCCTCGAGGCGGCCCAGCCCGAACAGGCTCAGGCCAGGCGGGAAGTCGGCGAGCAGGTCAACGTCGCTGTCCGGGTGGTCTTCGCCGCACGCCCAGTGTCAGCTCGAAGCCGGCCGCGTCGACCAGCCGGGTGAGTGCTGGGACGGAGGGCTGCCGCTGCCCGGACTCATACGCGCTGATCACGCTTTGCGTGACACCTGCCCTCGCAGCCAAGTCCACATGGGACAGGCCAGCCCGTTTGCGGGTAAGGCGGAGCAGGGCTGCTGCAGTGGCCGGTTCCATGTCGTCAGTACAGCGGATCGTCGATAGCTGCAGACGCCGCTGCCCGGTCAGACCGCCGGCCGGGCCGGCTGTAGTGCGCCTGCGTGTCCTGTCCGGGCTGAGCCGCCGCGGCCGGCCACCACCACATCGCCTGCCATGCCGGTCCCATGCCGCATGTTTTCGACGCGGCCTGGAACTGGAGGGTGTGCGGGTCGAAGCCGATGACCGTGAAGTCGGGCGAGTGGATGCCGCCGTCGAGGGTTCCCGGCGAGGGGTAGCCGGTGATCCCGTGGGCGCGCATGCACTCTGCCTGCTGCAGCCCCTTCAGCGCCATCGCCCGGTACTGCGCCCGGTGATGTCCGCCGGTGACTGCCAGATTCAGGCAGGCCCGGAACGCCGCGTCATAACCGGTGGCGGTCAGCATCCCGGCGGGCGGGCTCGCCGGGTGAACTAGGGTGCCGCCGGGGCCTTGCTTCAGGATGGGGAAGTCCGGCACGCCATGCGAGCGCATGCACCGGGAATAGGTAAGCGACTGCTGGTAGATCCGGCTCGGCGCCGCGGGCCCGGGGGAGCCGCCGCCGCAGGCCGCGGCCAGCAGCACTATCCCGGCCGACCCGATGGCGATCCAGGCCGCCTGCCACTGGCTGCCCAGGCATGACGCCCGCGCCCAGCGGGCGGACCTGGCCGCCGAGCGGCGTGCCGTTGACCGCCACGCAGCCCTGGCTTCCTGGTTGCTGGCCCTGATGGTGCTCATTGCCGCCGTCACGCCTTTCGTCATGATCGGGGGGCGTAGACCCAGCAGGCCCGCTGCGCGGCCAGGAACTGCGTCGATTCCGGGTTGACGCCCGGGCCTGGGCTGGCAAAACCGACCCCGTATGGCCCAGCGGCCGGGCTGGGGAAGTGGGTGATCCCGTGCGCACGCATGCACGCGGCCAGCTTCTGCAGGCGGGAGCGCAGCACGCTGACCTGCGCCGCGGTATACGGGAGCGCGCTGGGCGCCAGCTGCTTGCAGGCCGTCAGTGCCGCCTGCCAGCCCGGGCCGTGCTCGGCCGCCAGGATCCGCGGCGTGATCTTGTACGTGTACGGGTTGTCCCACACGCCCTGGCCCACCACCTCCGACGGTTCGGGCCAGAACGGCGCCCCGCGCGAGCGCATGCACTGCGAGTACGCGTGGTACGGCTGATAACCCGGCGGGTGCGACGGGGATGACCCGGCCGGACCGGCTACGCCGCAGGCCGCCGCCAGTACAGCGAGCCCCGCCGCCATCGCAGCCAGCATGCTGGCCTGCCGTCGCGGGCCGCAGTGACCGCCGATGGTTCCGCTCATCACCTTGTCCTCTATGCGCGTGACCTGCCGGTGGTCCCGGTTCCACCCACGACGCTAGCGACCAGGTCAGGCAGAACTGTGCGAACTGCGTGTGAACTCGATCTGAGATCAGGTCTTCGAAACATCGCAGTCGCTCGCGAAGTGCACCCGCTCAGAGCATCTCCGGCTCGCCCACGGGGCAGGCTGGCGTCAGCCGATCTGTTCGGCCAGGGCGACGATGATGCCCGCCGGGCCGCGGAGGTAGCACAGCCGGAAGATGCTCTCGTACTGCGCCACTTCGCCCAGGAGTTCGGCGCCGTGGCCGCGCAGGCGGGCGATGGTGTCGTCGATGTCGTCGACGGCGAACATGACGCGATGCAGGCCCAGCGTGTTGGGCGGCGGGTTCTGCGGTCCGGCGCCGGACACGGCCGGGGTCTGGTACCTGGTCAGCTCCAGCTTGCTGTGCCCGTCCGGGGTCCGCATCATGACGATGTCGCTCCGGACGCCGTCGAGTCCGACGGTACGGTCCGCCCACAGACCTTCGACCTGCCCCTGGCCTTCCAGCTCCATGCCGAGCTCGGTGAAGAACCCGACGGCCGCGTCCAGGTCGTCGACGACTATGGCGACGTTGTCCATCCGCTGAATGGTCATCTCACCGAGCATAAAGAACGCGGGCGATCCAGCGCCTCGGAGCCGGAGTTGCCGGGGCGTCGGACGACCGTGAACGTGGCGGCCGGATTGCACAGCTGAAGCGCGACCGCTGCAAGAAAGTTGCAACCTGGATCGGCCAGGCTTCCCTGGGAACGTAGTCCGGCGGGCGGCGCCGGTCCGGCAGGAAGGGATGGGTGACATGGCACCATCGCGCTGCAGGGCGGTCATGGCGGCCAGGATCAGGCACTGCCGGCCGAATGGCCGCACTGCAGTTCTCGGTGTCACGGGCGCCGTGGCTGGTGTGCTGTGCGGGCTGCTGGGTGTGGCAGGCGGGGTGGTCATCGTCCCGGTTCTGACCTCGCGGAGGGTCGGGATGACTCGCGCCGAGGCCAGCGGAACCACGATCGCGGCGGTATTGCCGATCTCCGTCGTGGCGGCGCTGACGTACGCGGGGCTCCACAACGTTGACGGCCGGGCCGCCATGGCAATCGTTCCGGGCGCCGCCGCAGGCGTGATTGCCGGGTCATTGCTGGCGAGCCGGGTACGGGCGCACGTGCTGCGCGGACTGTTCAATCTGGTGCTGCTGGCGACGGCGGTCCGTCTGCTCGTCTCGCTGCCCACGGGAAGCGTCCGCGAGGTCGCCGTGGAGGTGTCCGCGGCGGCAACGCTGTGCGCCCTGGGTACGCTCGCGGGCCTGGCCAGCGGCATGCTGGGCAGCGGTGGCGGCACCGTCCTGGTTCCCGCGCTCGTCGTGGGATTCGGGCTCGCGCAGCAGATCGCTCAGGGGACGGCGCTGCTCGCCTTGATCCCCATCTGGGTAATCGGGGCGCTGACGCACCTCAGGATGCGCACGCTCAGGCTGGCGGAAGCGGCCGCCGTAGGCTCGTGCGGAGCGCTAACGGTGCCCGTCGGCGCCGAGATCGCAGCGCACCTAGGCGCCCTGCCATTGCGCGTCATCTTCGCCGCCTTCCTGATCGCTACGGTGGGCCGGAGCCTGGCGAACAAACCACGCCCAGCCGCCGACACTCACTCAGCAGCAGGGAGTCAGCCTGGCGCTGCAGACTCACCGCCTGGCCCCGCTTCGGCTCCGGTTCCTAGCGCGGGGGATCCGCATGCGCCCATCCCGGTGCGAGTTCGTGGAGTGGCGGCCCAGGGCAAGCTGTGACTGCGGAACCGCAGAGCCGCTCCCATCTGCCCTCGCTTGCTGTTTGCGGGCGGCCGTGACCCTAGACGCGGATGGCACGCCCTGCTCTCTTGGTGGCGCCGCTGACAAGCCGCTGACCTGGGGTTGCTCAGTCTGAGTGGCAGGCCCGGTTGTCCAAGGGGAGCCTGCTGGAATGTCGCACCCTCCCTAGTCTCCGATGTATCCGTGCAGGAGTTCGGCTGCGGCCGCGAAGCCGTCAGGGTGCAGCGCGTAGAAGGTGCCCTGGGTGTTGCCGCGCACGGTGATCAGCCGTGCGGCGCGGAGCTGGAAGACGTGGTGGTGGATCGTCGACTTGGCGAGGCCGAGTGATTGGGCGAGGTCGCCGAGGCTTGCCTCGCCTTCACGGAGCCGGGCAAGGATGGCCGCCCGGCTTGGATCACCGATGGCGCGTCCGAGGTCGAGGAGCGCCTCGGTCGCGGCGGAATCGGGGGACGCGGCCGCATATCCGATCAGCCGGGCGTCGCGGTGCTCGCAGAGCAGGATGGCCGGGGCATGAGCCAGATGCGGGAAGAGGATGACGCGATTGAAGCTGTCCTCGTGCTCGTGCCGGTAGCCACCTGTGGCCCGCTCGATGACGTCACGCGGATCCGCGGTTACCAGTTCCCGTCGCCGCACCTCGGCGTCGGAGTGAAGCGTGCGCCGCAGTCGTTCGTGCTCCGGTGCGAGCACCTCGGTGGCGAACCGCTCGAGCGCGGTGATGATGAGCCTCTTCGTGTCGGCTGGGCTCAGGTTCAGGATGGCGGGCAGTTCGCCGTGGCCGTCGTCGCAGTACTCGCGCCATGCCGCCGCCAGCTGATCGCAGGCGCGCGTGTCGCCCCTGGCGGCGTGCTCGATGGTCGCCCGGCCCGCTGCGCGGCGCCAGCTCGGGACGTGCAGGCCCAGGAGGTGCCGCCGCAAGTCGAGGGGCCCGGTGCGCTTGACTTCCTCGACGAAGGTCGCGGCATCGCCTGCTCCGGTCTCGAGCGCGAGCCCGAGCAGGTGCAGCCACACGTCTCCCGTGGGATCGCCGATTGCCTCGACGGCGTCGCGGGTTGCCGGAGGGCAGCCGCCGGGCGCTGACGGAATCCAGGTCCGCGCCCGCTCCGGTGAGGTGAGCGCACGCAGTGCAACCAGGAGCTCGAGCGCGGTCCCGTCGACGACGTCAACAGCGAACCTTCGTGTGGGCGCGAGAACCGAAACCACCGGCGGCTTGCGCGACTTCATTCGAACATGATAGGTCATATTCGATGAATATCGAAAGCGCTTCGCCTACGCCAGCGCTCGAGTCTGCTGACAAGGCGCGCTCGTTCACGGAGCGGTCGATGGGCCTGCTGGGCCGGAGCCGCGACTTCCGGCGGTTCTGGGCGGCTCACACGGTGAGCGCTTGCGGCGATGCGATCACGCTTGTCGCGCTGCCGACGGTCGCGATTCTCACCCTGCACGCGAGCGGCCTGGAGGTCGGGTCGCTGATCGCGGCAGGAGGGCTGGCCTGGGGGCTCTTCGGACTCGCCGCCGGGGTGTGGACCGACCGGCTTCCGCGCCGCGCGGTGATGGTCGCCTGCGATCTTCTAAGGCTCGCCCTAATCGTGACTGTTCCGGTTGCCTACCTGCTCAGCTGGCTGACGATCTGGCAGCTTGCGGCCGTCGCTGCGCTCGCGGCGAGCGCGACGGTCTTTTTCTCGACGGCGTCGACAAGCTATGTCTCCGAGATCCTCGGTCCGCCCGAATTCGCCGAGGCAAACTCCCGGCTCGAGCTCAGCACCTCGGCCTCGATGCTGAGCGGGCCGATGCTCGCCGGGGCGCTCATCAGCCTCGTCGGAGCGCCGCTGGCCCTGGTCGCCGACGCGCTCTCGTTCCTCGGCTCGGCGCTGCTCCTGCGCGGCCTGCCGGCAGGCAGGCTTCCGCAGAGTGATCGGGGCGCGCGGCGGTCTTTCGGCCGCGAGCTGGCGATCGGGCTGCGCGTCGTGCGGGCCCAGCCCCTGCTCCTGCGGGCCGCCGTGTGCGCCGCGCTGTCGAATGTAGGCAGCACGGCGTGCCAGGCCGTGCTCTTGCTATTCGTCTACCGCGGCCTGGGGCTCGCCCCCGCTCTCGCCGGCCTCGCGCTCGGGCTCGGGGCTGCCGGGACCATGGTCGGCGCGGTCGCGGCGCCGAGGCTGGCGCGGAGGTTCGCCGCGGGCAGGCTGCTTCTCACTGAGACGACCGCCGGTGCGCTCGCGCTACTGCTGATCGAGGCCGCGCTGCTCGGGTTGCCGGTTCTGTGGGTCGCGGTCGCGCTCGCCGCCCGCGGTTTCCTGGCGCCGCTGTGGAACATCACGATCGTCACCATCCGGCAGGTCCTTGTCCCGCAGGAACTACAAGGGCGCGTCAGCGCCGCGCTGCGGATGATCAGCCTCGGCGCCGTCCCGGTCGGCGCGCTGGCTGGCGGAGCCCTGGGTCAGGCGTTGGCGGCACGCTACGGGCCAACCCACGGTTACGGGCTCACTATCGCCATCTTCTGTCTCATCGGTAGCGCGTCCGGGCTTGTGCTGCTACCCAGGGCCGTCCGCGACTTCAGGCTATGAGGGAGAGTTTCCTACGGCTGGGCAGCCGCCATGCCGTGACACGAGTGGTCTTATGGACCCTCGACTCGAGCCTGGGGCGGGCAAGCCTGGGGCGGGCAAGCCTGGGGCGGGCAAGCCTGGGCCGGTTCGCCCGTCCTCTTCGGCTGATTCCTACAAGTCGAGCACGACGTCCCGGCTGGGCGCTGAGCAGCAGATCAGAACGCTGCCCTCGCCCGGCTCGTCAACTGGCTCGGGCGAATAGGTGACCGCTCCGGACATCAGCGGTGTCTCGCAGGTGTGGCATACGCCCGTCCGGCATGACCAGCGCACCGGCACGTCGCAGGCCTCGGCGAACTCCAGAAGGCTGCCGTACTCGGTGCTCCATCGCGCAGTGATACCGCTACGCGCGAACGCGATCTCTGGTCCCTCGCCTGGCTGTCCGGCTGGCTGATGCGGCGGGCTTGCGGCGGCCGCGACGATGCCCGGCGTGTTGGACGGGCGGGCCCCGAACATCTCAGTCCGGATCCGGCTCTGGTCGAGACCGACATGGCTCAGCGCGACCGAAATGTCGGTCATGAATCCGGCCGGGCCGCAAATGTAGGCCTCGGCGGTGGCGGGCAGGCCCAGGGAGGTGAGAACCTCGGCAGTCAAATGGCCGGTGGCGTCGTAGTCACGACCCGGCGCGTCGGCGGGTCCAGGGCTGCTGAAGCAGACGTGTCGGTGGCCGTTGGCCAGCGCGGCCAGCAGTGACCGTGATTCGGCCGCGAAGGCCTCCTCGGCCTTGCTGCGGGCGCCGTGCAACCACCAGACCTCCCGGCTCGACCCGGTCGAGGCAAGTGCGTGCAGCATCGCCAGGACCGGAGTCGCCCCAACCCCCGCGCTGATCAGCAGAACAGGAGCGTCGTCGGGCTGGAGGACGAATGTGCCACGCGGGGCGGCTACCTCGAGCTGGTCGCCCGTGCGGAGGTGGTCGTGCACAAACTCGCTGGCCGCACCGTGCGGCTCGCGCTTGACGCTGATGCGGTAGGTACCTGTGCCGGGCGCTCCGGACATCGAGTAGCTGCGCAGCAGTGGTGGCTGCTCGTGACCCGGGTGCAGCCGCAGCGTGAGGAACTGTCCGGGCAGCGCAGCGGGCAGGTCCGATCCTGCGATATCGGCGAGGCTCAGCGACACCACTGACGCGCTCTCCGGGGTGATCTCGGTGACGGCAAGATCGCGGAAGCCAGGCCATGCGGGCGGCGGAGCCTGCGCGGTCAGCCCGGCATTCCCGCCGGCTGCCGGGTTCTCGGGTTGCTGGAGAATCTCGCGGAAGGATGCCTTCCAGCCGTCCGAGAGCGCCGGAACGCGCAGCGCAGCCTCGACCCGCTCACGCGGATGACCCGGCAGGTAGAGCAGCGCGTCGGCCTCGGCGACGGTCATTTTCTCTGGCCCGGCTATGACCTTCACGATCGGATCGCCCGGCCGCACCGCGCCCTCGCGCAGAACCCGGAAGTAGAAACCTGGCCGGTGGTGCGAGACCAGGAGCGCCGGCATCCTCGGGTCGTTCATCCGGATGCCGACCCGATAGCAGGTGACGCGCGGCTGCGTCACTTCGAAGAGAGCCTCGCCGATCTGGAAGCGGTCGCCGATGCAGACCTCGTCGTCCGGCAGGCCGTTGACGGTGAAGTTCTCGCCGAACTGTCCGTACTCGAAGTCGTTGCGCCCCAGGTCGCGCTGCCAGTGTTCATAGGAGTCCAGCTGGTACACGAAGACGGCGCGGTTCTCGCCCCCGTGACCAGCCAGATCGCCCTGACCGTCGCCGTCGATGTTGAGGCGCCTCACCTGGCTGAGCCCCGAGACCGGTCGTTTCCAGACTCCGGTATGCACGGTCTTGCCGTGCCAGGAGATATCTTGCGGGAGCCCGACGTTGACCGATACCAGGCTTCCGGCGGCGCGGTCGCTGCTCACCAGACCTTCCGATCAGGACCGAGGACTATGGTCCGACTCCGGTCCGATGCCCACATGGCGGCGGGCTTACCTGCCCGGTCGCCGTTTCGCCTGGACGGTGAATCCCAGCTCGCCGAGGACCTTGACGGCGCCGGATTTCCCGCCCTCGAAATCACCGGAGGCGAGGCGCTGGCCCGTGGCGAATTCATAAGCTGTGCCCAAGATTGCTTTCGGCGGGTAACGACGTTCGTCCCTGATCAGTTCATAAGTGGTGGTAGGGGCGTAACCATGATCAGAGAAGAACTGCTCTGGTCCGAGCCGGTCGTACTCCTGCAGTGCGCGCAACACGTCGTCACGTTTCACCTGCTCCCAGGCCACCATCTAGTGCTCCCTTGCTGTCAGTTCCACCCGCCCGGCTGCCTCGGTAGCAGGTGCGGTGCAGCGGTACCGGATTCCGGCCCGTAAGCGGCGGCTAGCCCCGCCACAATCTGCGGCGTACCCACAGCTAGGGTCAGGGATTCGTGGTGCCCCAGGTGAGGCACGTGAAGATCGCCTCGGTCCGGCGCCTGTCGTGTGGGCGGCTTGGCTCCCAAGGCTCGCTACGGTCTCGGACGCGGTGCGGGTTAGGACTAGTCATGGGACGAGCCCGCAAGATTCCGCTTTGCCCGCCGTCTGGCGCTGGCATGATATTACGATCCGATTCGAGCTGATGGCATTAAGCGGGAGTATCCGTGCGCGAGCGGAAAAATAGTGCTAAAGCAATCGTTTCAGCCCTCGGCCTAGGTTTTGGTTTCATCGGCCTGCTGCCGGGCGGCACCGCTCACGCCGACAGCACCACGGCACTGCAGATAACCAGCTTCTACCGAATCGTCGCGGACACGGCGCACGGGCACCTGTTCATTAGTCAGGGCAGCAGCAGCCAGAACCACATCGTTGTCACGGACATGTCCGGCAAACAAGTCGCAACAATTGCCGGCCAGAACGGCGTGGAAGGCATCGCGCTCTCACCAGACGGCAAGACTCTTTATGCGGCGCTCGGAGCCTCCCACGCCGTCACCGCGATCAACACCGCAACGCTCACCCAGGCGGCTTCATATCCCATCGGCAACGCGAATACCCCGCTAGATGTCACCGTTCAGAGCGGCAAGGTCTGGGTGAGTTATGACACGGGAACGGCCGGCGCGGCCGCGATCGGCGACATCGACCTGACGGCAAACACGCCCGCTTTCGAGACCCAGTCCGCTATGGGAGGGTGGTACGCCGCCCCGGAAATCGCCGCTGACCCTCACGACGCTGGCGTTCTCGTCGCTGCCGAACCGGGCTCGAGTCCAGCGTCCGTGGCTAGCTATGACACCTCGGTTGATCCGGCGACTGTGCGCGCCCAATCGGCCAGCTTCAGTAACTGCGAGAACCAGCGGGACCTGGCCATCGTTCCCGGTGGCTCGGAGTTCATCCTGGCCTGCGGCTGGCCCTACGCTCACTACCGCTACAGCGGCGCCGACCTCAGCCAGCAAGGGTCATATGCCAGCACTACCTACCCGGACGCGGTTGCCCTCGACTCCAGCGGCGACGTCGCAGCCGGGACAGAGAACGGTGCGTCTCCTACGGACCTGTTCATCTACCGTCCCAATGGCGACACGCCGGTAAGCACCTACGACCTGGCCAACTCTGGCGGCAACCTCGTGCCGCGAGGGCTGGCCTGGTCGCCCGACGGCTCGAAGCTGTTCGCTGTGCTTCAGGCAACCACCGGCACGACGTACTCATTGCATGTCATCGATGGCCCGTTGCTGATTAAGCCCCAGCTCACGTTGAACACCGGGGCGTCGAAGTTCACCTACGGCGCCACGGTGCACGTGACGGCGCACCTCGGCACCACCGATACGAATCGCACCGTCTCGATCTACGCGCAGCCGGCCGGAAGTAAGTCGAAGACGCTGCTGAAGACCGGCAAGGTGGATGCCGGCGGCAACCTCACGGTGAACTACAAGGCGGCGCATAGCGCGAAGATCAGCGCGGTGTTCTCGGGCGACTCGCAGTACAAGCCCGCATCAGTGACAAGCGCCATCTCCGTCCGAGTTGGCGTGTCGGAGACTCTGAGCAACTACTACGGCAGCAGACACATCGGTGGAGTCACATACCGGCTGTTCCACCGCCACGCCCTGATGCATGTCCATGTCACGGTTCGGCCGAGCAAAAGCGGGCAGTGCCTCAAATTCGAGTTGCAGGAGCATTACCGGGGTGCCTGGCACGGTGCCACCACGCGATGCATCCACCTGGACGGCTCCAGCAAGATCTCCATCAGGTTCAACCTGACTTCAGCCGATCTCGGATATGACTACCGGATCCGAGCGGACTACGTCCGGAGTAGCAAAGACATCACGAATCTCAGCAACGACAGTGCGTGGAAGTACTTCATCGTCAAGAGATAAGGCGCCGCAGGTACGCTCAGCCGCGGCGACGGCCTGAGCCGACCAACTCGAGTCCCTGAGGTGAAGAAGCTGGCCACGGTGCCTGCGGGGACACTGGTGGCGACTAAAGCACTGCGCAACGTGATTACTGGGCGCCTGCCGCTAGCCGCCCGGGGCTAGAACGGAGTCGGGATGTACCGCAGGGCCACGTTCGGCTCCGCGTGGCCGACGGCGGGCTGTCGTTGGGGCAGTGTGACGTCTCGCGGGGCGAGCGGCTTGTAGGGAATCTGGCTGAGGAGGTGGCTGATGATGTTGAGCCGGCCGCGCTTCTTGTCGTCGGTCCGCGCGACGTACCAGGGCGCCCACGCGGTGTCGGTTGCGGCGAACATCGCATCTCTGGCCCGGGAGTAGTCGTCCCATCGGCTGTAGGACTTCAGGTCCAGGTCCGACAACTTCCAGATCTTCCTCGGATCGTTGATGCGCCTCTGCAGGCGTTGGGTCTGCTCGTCGGGGCCGACCTCGAGCCAGTACTTCAGCAGCAGGATCCCCGAATCGATCATGACCTTCTCGACCCCCGGCGTTAGCAGAAGGAACCGCTCCGTCTCCTCTGGACTGCAAAAGCCCATGACCCGCTCGACGCCCGCGCGGTTGTACCAGCTGCGATCGAAGATCACCACCTCGCCGGCGGCTGGGAAGTGCGACATGTACCGCTGGATGTACATCTGGGACTTCTCGCGCTCGGTGGGAGCGGATAGGGCGACGATCCGGAAAACGCGCGGGCTTACCCGCTCGGTGATCCGCCGGATCGTTCCTCCTTTTCCAGCGGCGTCCCGCCCCTCGAACACGATGCAGATCTTGGCTCCTGACTCCTTGACCCACTCCTGCATTGCCACGAGTTCCCCGTGCAGCACTCTCATCTCGCGCTCGTAGGCTCGGCGCTTCATCTTCGGCGATGAGCCAGCGTAGGAGTCGTGCCGCTTCTGCTTGTCCTTCTTGTCCTTCTTCGCCATGTCGCCCGTCCCCCGATCGGTGCAAGCTCGACGCCCATCCTCATCTGGGTCTGCTCGATGCTGAACGGGGAGGCGCCGCAATCGTCGCCGACCCGCTCACACGCCGTCCGGGGTCTCCTCGAGGGTGGGCGGCGCATGCGATCCCACGTGCTCTAACCCTAGGCGCCTCGCAGGAACGCGGTCCACAGCTCGCTTCTCGTCGCCCTTGGCTGCGATGAGCGGCAGGATCGTCGATAACCCAGCAAGCACACGATGGATGTGTACAGGCCGGTGATCGGCGGCAGGCCGGCAAGCTCCGCGTACGCCATGCCCTGTGGGACCAGCAGCGTCGTCAGCACAATCCCCGCGACGATGTCGCTGGCGAGCCAATTGCGCCGGTAGGACCTGATCGCCTGCAGCCCGGGCACCAAACCGAACACGCACACCACACCCCGGCCATGGTCGGACAACGCAACTGCAAATCTCCCGCCCGGACACGCACCGGCGCATCACTCGCGCAGGGTGAGTGCCACGGACCGAGGCGGACGATCCTGGCTGAGTTGTGACACCGGGCGGGGTGATGCCCAGCCGCACGGCTGCGCTCTGGATCGGTACGCTGCCCGGAGCCGGTGCCACCGGCGGTTTCGTAGGCGAAACGGGAGAGCTGGGATGCTGCTCGGACTCGAGGACATTCACCGGGCACAGGCCCGGATCGGCGGCCGGGTGCGCGTCACGCCGGTGATGTCGTCCGCGACCATCGGGGATGAGCTGGGCGTTCGGCTGGCTCTCAAAGCGGAGCTATTTCAGAAGACGGGGTCGTTCAAGCCTCGCGGGGTGTTCAACAAGCTGCTGTCCATGGGCCCAGCCGAGCTATCGCGGGGGCTGGTGTCCCTGTCGGCCGGGAACCACGCGGCCGCGCTGGCCTACGGCGCTGCCGCCGCAGGGGCAACTGCAACGATCGTGATGCCAGCGGGCGCCATGCCATCGAAGGTGGAAGCGACCAGGCGTTACGGCGGTGAGGTCGTCCAGACCGACGGCAGCCTGCTCGACACGTGCCTGGCGCTGCAACGAGAGCGGGATCTCACGATGGTTCATCCGTTCGATGACCTGGCGGTGATGGCGGGCCAGGGGACGGTCGGACTCGAACTCCTCGAGCAGGTCCCTGATGCCGGCATGGTCATAGTCCCGGTCGGAGGGGGTGGCCTCATCTCCGGCATCGCCGCGGCCGTCAAGCTCCAGCACTCATCGGTCCGCGTGGTGGGAGTCGAGCCAGAGGGTGCGGACGCGATGACCCGGAGCCTCGAGCAGGGGGCGCCCGCCCACCTGGAGAAGGTAGACACCATTGCCGACGGCCTGGCCCCGCCCTTCGCGGGCGAGCACACCTTCCGGCACGTCCAGCAGTTCGTCGATGAAATGGTGCGGGTGACCGATTCTGAGATCACCGACGCGGTCCGGATGCTGCTCCAGCGTTGCAAGCTCGCTGCGGAACCCGCCGGCGCGGCCAGCCTGGCCGCTCTGCTCGCGGGCAAGATTTCCCCGGCGGCTGGCTCCACCGTCGTCTGCGTCATCAGCGGCGGCAACATCGGCCTCAACGTCTTGAAGCAGATGCTGTGACGAGCCTGGCGCAAGCGCGCGGCAGGGCTAGCACCGCCTCCCGTACTCTTGGCTTGTGACGTCCCCGCCGCTCGCGCGGCATCTCCTGCGAGCACGTGACCTGGCTGACGCCCGCTACACCGAGCCGCTGACCGTTGCTGACCTGGCTGGTGCGGCGGGTCTGTCGCCAGCTCACTTCAGCCGGGAGTTCAAGCGGGCCTTCGGCGAGTCCCCGCACCAGTACCTGCTGACCCGGCGCCTTGAGCGCGCCGCCGCCCTGCTGCAGCTGACCGACTGGTCCGTGGCCGACATCTGCTTCGCGGTCGGCACCGGCAGCGTCGGGTCGTTCACGGCGAGCTTCACCAGGATGTACGGGCGGTCGCCCGTGGCCTACCGGCGGTTGTGGCCGCCGGCGGCACGTTTCGCGCGGATTCCTCGCTGCGTGGCGATGGCTTATGCCAGGCCACAGAACCGCACGTTTCGAGAAGACCAGGCGACGGCCAGTTCATAGGGTTCTTCCGGTAGCGCTGCCGCAAGCGAGGAGGAATCCCGATGATCAAGATCGCCAACGTCCAGTTCTGGGTGCACGACCAGGATGACGCGCTTCGCTTTTACACCAAGGCGCTCGGCTGGGAGGTGCGGGCCGACGTCACCATGGAGGCGTGGAACTTCCGCTGGCTAGCGGTGGGGCCCGCCGGGCAGGACGGTGTCGGGCTGGTGCTCATGCCGGTGCCCGGCCCGCCCATGCTCGATGCAGACAGCAGCGCGGCACTGGCCGGGCTGGTAGCCAAGGGCGGCGGTGGCACGCTCTTCCTCGAGACCGACGACTGTCAGGCGAGCTATGACGAGCTCTCAGCTCGCGGCGTCGCCTTCAACGACCCGCCAACCGCCCAGCCCTACGGCATCGACACCTCGTTTCGCGACCCATCGGGCAACAACATCCGCCTGACCCAGTTGCTCGAGTTCGACCCGGCCCGCGGGAACGGTCTGTCCGGAACCTGAGATCGATCCCCTGCACTCGCTGCAAACGCCGTATGCAGCCGCCTGGCCGCGCGCGGGCCAGGCGCAGGTGCCCAGAGGTTTCAATAGATGGTTCGCCGCCGCTCGACAGCATCAAGTCGCTGCGGCCATCCACGGTGATCGCCGGTCATAAACGTGACGGCGCCGAGGACAGTCCGGCCGCGGCCGCATTGTCTCGGCGGGCTGTCCGGGCCGGTGACCCCCTCTGATCGATCGCCTCGGTCCCGCGCCTGTCGTGCGCGCTAAATCGGCACAGGGCCCGCGAGCAGCGGAACGCACCCGTGATGCGTCTCTTGCATAGGACGTGACTGGCGGGCTGCCGCCACTAGCGGGTGCGCCGGCGGGATGAGCAGGGCCGCCGATGCGTGCCATTCCGGGGTGTCGCGGAGGAACAGATGAGGCGTGGTTGCAGGAAGCGGGACGGACGAGGCACTCCTGAACGGAACCGCGCGTGACGGCATCCGACACCAGGTTCTCCGCAGTGGCTGACGTGCGGCCGCCTGGCTGTCCGCGGCCGCTGGCGCTCACCGCGGTGATCATTACCGCCACCCTGCTCGCCGTCGGGCTGCGCCTGTACGACCTCAGCCGGCCTGGCTTCCTGCTGGGCATCAACGAGTACGACGAGGGGACGGATTTCGGCAGCGCGATCCGCCTCGTGCACGGCGCGCTGCCCTACCGCGACTTTGTCATGGTTCAGCCGCCCGGAATCACGGTTCTCATGTTCCCGGTCGCGCTGGCCACCAAGGCCATGGGCACCGATATCGGCATGGCGGTGGCCCGCGTGATCACCGCTCTCGCGAGCGCGGCGGCGGTCCCGGTGGCCGGTCTGCTCACCCGGCACCGTGGCTTGTTCGCGACGCTGGTGACCTGCGGGGTGCTCGCGATCTTCCCGGACGCGATCCTGGCGGCCAGGACGGTGCTCCTGGAGCCGTGGCTGGTGCTGTTCTGCCTGCTGGGCGCGCTGGTGCTATTCGACGGCGATCAGGTCGCGAGCAGTACCAGGCGGCTTCTCCTTGGCGGTGTGCTCTTCGGCTTCGCCGGGGCGATCAAGGTGTGGGCCATCCTGCCGGTCGTGGTGATCCTGGTGCTGACCGCGCGCCGCCCGCGCCAGGCCTCTGTCTACGCCTCCGGGGTTGCGCTCGGCTTCTGCGTGCCCGTCCTCCCGTTCGCGCTCGGCGCGCCTACGGTCTTCTACCGCGGCGTGATCGTCGCTCAGCTAGTCCGCAGCGACATTGCGCGGATCCCGCAGGGGTACCGGCTCCAGCAGATGCTCGGGTTGGCCCACTTCGCCCAGCTGACCACTGCCGCGCTGGTGGTCATCGGCGCCGTGGTCGTCCTCGTCACCGCCGCCGTGACCGTGCTCGGCTCGCGGCTGGCCCACAGCCCGCCACCTGCGCTTGATCGATTCGCAACCGGCAGCTGCGCACTAGTGGTGGCGGCGTTTCTGTGGCCGGTCGACTTCTACTACCACTACGCGGCCTTCCTCGCGCCGTTCCTGGCACTGACGATGGCGCTCCCTGCGGCGCGGCTGCTCGCCGCCTCGGCGGCCGGGGGAACGCGCTCCCGGCTTGGGTGGCTGCGGCGCTGCGCCATGACGACCGCCGCGGCCACTCTCGTGGTCTTGACGGTGTTCCAGGTAATCCTCGAGTCCAGCGAGCACACGGGCGTGCCCGTCAACGAGATTGCTGCTGCCCAGCGGCTGATCCCGCCTGGCGCCTGTGTCGTTACCGACCAAGCCTCGTACACGATCGCCATAGACCGGTTCGTTTCCACGGTGCCGGGGTGCTCGCTCATGATCGATGGATTGGGTACCGACTACATGCTGTCTAACGGCCGTAACCCGCAGAATGACGCCGGCAGATCTAAGGCCGTGCAGGCGGCGTGGATGTTGGCCTTCCGAGCCGCCCAATACGCCTGGCTGACTACTGTGTCGTACCGCCGGATTCCGTGGACACCGCAGCTCAAGGCGTACTTCAACAGCCACTTCGTGCCGCTGACCGAAGGACTCGACCTGCTCTACATCCGGGCCGCGCACCGCTGACGGCGGCTGTCGTGCCGACTGGTGAGGGGGTGGGCGCTGGCTTGCGCAGCTCGGGCGCCGCTGCGAGCCACCTGAATCGCCCTATCCCTTGGCAGGTTGGCGGGGTGCTGATGGACGGTCTAGCAGCGGGTGACAGTGTGATCTGCGTGATAAGCGCGCCAGAACCCGGTCACGGTGAGCGATGAACGTCGCGATGGTCGCGCCGATCGCGTGGCGAACGCCCCCCGAGCACTACGGGCCGTGGGAGACGATCGCGAGTCTGCTCACCGAGGGGCTTGTGGCGCGGGGAGTCGATGTGACTCTCTTCGCGACGCTCGACTCGTTGACGGCGGCGGCTCTCGACGGTGTCTGCCCGCATGGCTATGCGGAGGATGCTGCAGCTGGACGGCCGGGTGTGGGAGGCACTGCACGTTTCGCATGCGCTGGCCCGGTCTGGCGAGTTCGAGCTTGTGCACAATCATCTCGACTGGCTGCCGCTCGCGTTCGACGAGCATGTGCGGGCGCCGATGGTGACGACCATCCACGGCTTCTCCGGGGCGGGCATCCTTCCTGCTTACCGTCGGTCACGCTCAGCGTTCGTCGCGATCTCCGATTCCGATCGCGACGCCGGGCTTGACTATGTCGCGACCATTCATCACGGCATTGACCTCCAGGTGCTCCCGTTCCGCGCCCGGCCCGGCGAGCAGCTTGTCTCGTTTGGTCGCATCCATCCTGACAAGGGCACTGCCGACGCCATCGAGATCGCCCGCCGCGCCGGACGACGACTGGTGATCTGCGGCATTGTCCAGGACGAGCGGTATTTCGCTGACGCCGTGGAGCCGCACATCGACGGGGACCAGGTCGTATTTCTAGGCTCGGTCGGCCCGCACCGCCGGGCGGACGTCCTCGGTGATGCGGCCGCATTGCTGCATCCGATCCATTTCGATGAGCCATTCGGCTTGTCCGTCGTGGAGGCGATGGCGTGCGGCACCCCGGTCGTCGCGTATCAGCGCGGCTCCATGGCTGAGCTCGTTGACGAGGGCGTGACCGGGTACCTGGTTCATGACATCGAGTCATCCGTCGACGCTGTCAGGACGGCCGTGCTGCTGGACCGCGCGGAGGTCCATGCCCGCGCCGTCGCGCGGTTCGGCGCCGACCGAATGGTCGAGGATTATCTCCGCACCTACACCGAGCTGCTCAGGTCGGCCAGCACCTCGTCGAGCGGTGCGTGAGCTACGCCGATACGGCTGTCGTCGATGCCGTAGGGAATCCACAGCAGGCCGTCGTGCAGGAAGGCGCCGCACGAGTACACGACGTTTGGAACGTAGCCGTCGCGCTCATGCGTGCCCGGGGACAGCAGCGGAGTCCTCGAGCGGCCTACCACGCGTGTCGGGTCATCGAGGTCGAGCAACATTGTGCCGATGACGTAGACCCGCATCGGGCCGACACCGTGGGTGAGCACGAGCCAGCCCTGGCTGGTCTCGATCGGCGGCCCGCAGTTGCCGACCTGCAGCAGTTCCCACGGCGCGGATGGTTCCTGCAAGACCACCGGGCGGTCCCAGACGTAACCGTCTGCCGAACTGGCTAGGCTAGTGCGCTCGCCATCGGAGCGGCACAGCGCCAGATGCTGCCCGTGCACTTTGCGGGGGAACAAGGCCATGCCCTTGTTCCGGGCCGCGGGCCCGGCCAGGCGATAAGCGCGGAACACGCGCAGGTCCGGGCTGATGAGCAGGCGCGGGGCGATCTGTCGCCCGTCGTACGCGGTGTAGGTGGCGCGGTACTCGGCGGTCCCGCCATCGCCAGCGAACCGGGTGAAACGCGCGTCTTCCATGCCGTTGCTCTCCTCATCAGCGGCCGGAGACAGGATCCGTTGCCCGAGGTCGGTGTCCCGGGCGAACGAGGTCTGGTAAGCCGACGAGACCACCTTGCGCAGCAGGTCGACGGTAGCGGCGGATCCTGCCCGGGTCAGCAGGTCGCGGTGCGCCTCCGCGAGCGCCCGCTCCAGATCGACGCCGTCAAACTCGGGGGGCAGGGCGCGCAGGACGGCCTCAGCGAGTTCATCGAGATGTGCCTGGTCGGCCAGGACCGCATACAGGTGCGCCCTGTTCCAGCTAGCGGGCGTTGTATCCGCCGTGGAAACCGGAAGCCGGCGCGGCTCGAAGTCCCACTGTGCGCCCGGCCCGACGATAGCCGAGCAGAAGCCGATCGAGGAGATGTGTCCTTCACCGATGCCCCGCAGGCTGAGCGCCACTCTGACCTGGCCAGGGCGCAGGCCGCTCTGGTCGGGGGCCATAACTGCGCTCGGATTGCACACGGCCGCACCTTCGGCCGCGTATTCCGCGGTGAATGCCGCTCCCAGCACCAAGGTGCGCGCCGCCGTCAGCTCACGTGCCTTCTCGATGTGCGCGGAGACAATAGACGCATGCCGCCGCAGGAGCGCTTCGTAATTGTGGTGGCGACCGCCGAAGTCGCGAAGCAGGCCAGCGGCCAGCCGCTCGACCTCGTCTTCGGCAAGGTTCATGACGCGGTCGACGACCTGGCGGGCCCGCGAGTGCGCATTCTTCAGCTCCTCGCCTGGCAGGAAGAGCCGCGCGATGACGCGGGCCGGATCGGGGCGCAGCCCGGCCTCTATGCGGCGCGTTATCACCCCATCTCGCTGAACCGGCCGGCCTGCTGGGCGGTAGCCAGCATCGCGAGCGTTGACTCGGCGCCCTGGTTGAGATTGCGGCCGCGCTCTTCCAAGCCGTCGTAGCCGCCGCCCGTAAGAGGGTCGAACATCGGCGTGGCGCTGTCGTTTTCACCGAGGAACCAGGCCCAGGCGAGGCTGATGCCCATCAGCCAGGACGACTCATTTGTGATCCGGAACGCGCTAGCGCAGGCATCAGCGAGCGCGGACACCTCGATGGGCTGCTGGTCATAGCCGGGGCCGACGTCCTCACAGCCGCGGCCGCCCGCCGGAGTCACCGACAGGTGGCCATCGCGAGTCTGGGTGCGCAGCAGGAACTCCAGCAGGCTCAGTCCGCGGTTGAGGGTCGCCACATCGGAAAGGGCGTCGCCCGCGACGATGAGCGCCTCAGCAATTGAGGCGTTTGCGTAGCTCATGCGCTTCTCTGGCCAGGGCCACCTGCTATCGCCGTCCGACGGCTCGTTGATCAGAACCAGCGCGTCCGCGAGCAGCAGCCTGGCAGCCATCTCGCCCGGTCGACTTCTGAGCAGCTCAGCGGCTCCGAGCGCGGCGAATGCCATCGATCGGAGGTGCGGGGAACGAGACTGGGCTGCAATGCGGAACCCGCCGAGCGCGCGGGCCCGCATGCCTGGCGTCTGCGCCGTCGCCGCCGCGACACCAAGACCCCAAAGTGCCCGCCCCCACCAGTCACCCACGGCGGCCTCGTCGCGCCATTTCCCGTCGACGTCCATCCTGTTGTGGCAGGTCCCGGCGGGTTCGAGCGCGGCAAGGACGAATAGGAGGTAGCCGGCGGCCAGGCGGCGCGCGATCGGGCAAGGCTCTGGCTCACGGCATGTCACGACCAGCCCGCGGGCGACGTCATCAACGCAATAGCCATGCTCACGCCGAGGGACAGCGCCGAGCGCGTGCTCGAAGAGGCCCTTGTCGTCAGTTAGCCGTTCGAGGTGATCGAATACCGGCTGGTGAACGTGGCTTGGGGGAGTCATGCTGCCGGCGGTCATGCGGCCACGCTCGCCGCGATCAGCTGGTCGGCGAGTACGCGATACTGGTCCGCGATGGCCGGCCAGAGTAGCTGCGGTGCGGTCGCGGCGGCGGCGGCGGCCATCCTGGTCATCACGTCCCTGCGCGTGATCACCGAGCGCAGCGCCGACGCGATCGCGACAGGATCGCGGTGCGGCACTAGCATGCCCGCCCCGCCTGCGAGCAGTTCTCTGGCATGCGGGAACGGCGTTGCCACCACCGGCTTTCCGGCAGCCACGGCCTCGATGAGCACCCCAGAGGTGACCTGCTCGGTCGAGTCGTAGGGCAGCAGGACCACATCGGCGGAGCGGACGAGACTGGCCAGGGCGCCGGCGTTCCGGTAATGACCGTCGAAGGTGATCCAGGATCCCAGCTCGGCCTGGCGGACCTGCTCGCGAAGGCGATCACGGTAGGCCTCGCCGTCGCGGAGCAGCACCTTCGGGTGCGTCTGGCCCGCGACCATGTAACGCGGCATGGGCTGGAGATCGCTCAGCAGCGCCATTGCCCCGATGCCCCACTCGATGCCCTTGCCCGGGCCGAGCAGGCCCCATGTCAGGACGGTGAACTGCCCCGTGCGGAACGCCGGCTCTGCCATCGCTGTCTGCAGAGCAGGCGCACCGTGCGCGATAATGCAGACCTTTGTCATGTCGACGGCGTACCCGGCCGCAAGCCGTTCGCGCGCAGTCATCGTCATCGTGACCACGGCGTCTGCCTTCGCTATCACCGACTCGAGCACCTGACGCTGGTGCGGCGCCGGGTCGGTCAGCACAGTGTGCAGGACAACGACGCACGGCACCCGGAGCTGGTCCAGCAGGTGCAGGATCTCGCTGCCGTCGGCTCCGCCGTAGACGCCGTACTCGTGCTGCACGATGACGACATCGCACAAGTTCAGCCGCGCGGCCGCCCGGTGGAGCGAAGCGGTGTCACCAGCAATGAGCTGCGCGACCACTTCGTCACCATGCGGCTCTGCGGGCCCGTCGACCAGCCGGACGACCCACCCTTCGTCTGTAGTCGAATGCAGCAGGGCGCCGCGCAGGCCAGCGGTGAAGGTAGCCAGCCCACACTGGGTTGGCGGGAACGTACTGACAAAACCGAATCGCATGCCCACAGTTCAGGTGCCTTCCGATAGGACGGCCCCGACGGACTCGAGAACGAAGCCTCACGCAACAAAATGCTCCGGCTCGTGGGCAGCGTGTGTGCCCGATCAGCCGCTGTGGCACGGTCAACCGACCGGCGTCGATCACGAGGGGACCAGTACCCGCTGCGCACTGCCGCGGAGGGAAACCCCAGGCGCACCAATAGTGCGACGACGTCAGCCTATCCGTAGCCGAGCCTGCACGTGACGGCGGCCGCGCCGGAGGGCCTCATCCAGTTCTGCCAGCGCAAGTGGATCACCAGCAGAGCCATGAATAGCTCCACACTCCACAAGTGCATGCTGTAACCGGGCTGCCGGTTGGGAAGCAGCTTGCCAGGCGGGAGCACCCGGGTTGCGTAGCGCCGGACCCGGTTCGTCCACATGCCGCTGTCCTCGTTCGCGATGGCCGTCGCGGACCGGCTCTCAGTGCCAGGCCCATCCTCTGTGGGTCGTTTCGCAGGGTAGGTGCGGCCCTTGGGAAAGGGAAGCAGCAGCGCAGCGCCGAAGATCACGACCATTACGGCTATAAGGACCAGATTGGCTACCGACACCGTAAAGATCGACCAGTGCAGGTAAGGGCTAGTCTCAAGGCAATTGGGAAACGTCACCGATCCGCGCATATGCGCAGGCCATGGTCACGTTGCCCAGAAGCCCAGGACCTCGGCGGTCCTCTCGTTGGACTTGATGTAAGCCGAGGCGGGCATGACAGTAACTTTTCCTGATGCGCTATGCCGAGAGACCGAACGCCTTCCGTCTGCCCCGGAAGACCGGATGCGTTCGGTTCTGGCGGCGCTAGATGACCTGCAGTTGCTGGCCATAGTGGGTTCGCTGCCGCGCGGCAGCGAGCGGCGTGATGCAGCATGTGAGGTGCTCGTGGGTCGCTACCGCGCGCTGGTCCGGTCCTGGGCGTTGCGGTACTGCCGCAGTCCAGAGCCTGCCGAAGACCTGATGCAGGCGGGGTACGTCGGCCTGATGAAGGCGATCAACAACTTCGATCCGGCATTCGGCCGCGGCCTTGCGGCCTACGCGCAGCCATGCGTTGCTGGCGAGATCAAGCGGCATTTCCGGGACACGCGCTGGCAGATTCATGTCAAGCGCCCTGCGCAGGATCTGGCCGTGGAGCTCCGCGCGGCGATCGGGCAGCTGACCCAGGACCTAGGCCGCACACCAGCCGACCCCGACCTGGCCGGGTACCTCGGCGTCAGCGTCGCTAACCTGCGGGATGCTCAGCTGGCGGAGCTGGCATTCCGGCCGTCCTCGCTTGACGCGCCGGTGTCTGGCCAGCCGGACGCGGCCAGCCTCGCTGAGCTCATCGGCGATGAGGATCCGCGGCTGGAACACATGCTGAGCATGCAGGCCATCGCCAGGCACTGGGGCGACCTGCCCCCGCGCGAGCAGCAGATCCTGCTGCTGCGCTTCCGCGGCGACATGACCCAGGCCCAGATCGGCCTGGAGCTCGGCATCTCTCAGATGCACGTATCACGGCTCCTTGCCCACGCCCTCGGCTACCTCCGCCCGCGCGTGCTCGGGATTGCCGACCGCTCAGAGGGACGGATGATCCAGGCGCAGCTCCCGCCGCCAGGACGTACCAGGCGGCCTGTCCGCGGCGACGTACTGGCCGTCTTGACAGGTGAGGAAGCGAAGCGGGAACTTGCTACCGCCCCAGCCGCCCCGGCCCCGTGAGCAACGACCCCCAGCCCGACGCACACGACTGCGGCCGCGTGGGTCCAGATCGGGCCACCGGGCACCCAGGATGATCGCTCTTCCGGCATCAAGTAACTCGAACGGCTATACGCGCAGATTGCACAGCAGGGGATGAGGTCCTCAATGTCCGCTGGTGGCTGCTCCTACGGGTGCGGCAGGTGCGGGTAGTCCGCCGAGCGGTGCTGGAAAGACAGGATGCGCGGGTTCTGGAAGACACCGAACTCGAACGCGGCCTTGACATCCTCTTGAAAGAAGTGAGCGGCATCCTAACTCCGCAAACCGGATGATCTCGCTCCTTGGGGCCTCAGGCGGTCCGGCTCCTATAGGCACAATTCCTCACCGGCCGAAACAGGCAAGGCTATCCGTGACTGCTGCTGCTTTTGCCGGGTAGGGCTGCTACGGAGTGTGACGAACGGGGGAGCACAGCGTGTTCGAGGCTGCCGATATCCGCGAGTGGCGCGGCCACGACGTGGTCGGCGCCGGCGGCAGCAAGATCGGCGAGCTCGAGGCGGTCTATGTCGACACCGGCACCGATCTGCCCTCGTTCGGCACGGTTCAGGTAGGCATGCCGACTCGGCGCCGGCTCGTGTTCGTGCCCCTGGATGGCGCGACCGTGGGCCCCGGGTACCTCAGGGTCCGATACGACAAGAAACAGGTCAAAGACGCCCCGGCCATTGACACCGACGGCGAACTGCCCGCCGGCGATGAAGAGGCGATCTTCAAGCACTACGGCCTGACGTACCAGCCGGGTGCCGACGGTGCCAGGCTTCTTGCCCGCCGCTGACCAGCCAACGAACGGAGTGCCGGATGATCGCCCTCTTCCTGCTACTCGTGATCGCGGCAATCGCGCTAGGCATCGTTGGCGTCGTGGTGAAAGGCCTGCTGTACCTGCTTGTCATCGGCGTGGCGATCTTCCTCGGCGCTATCCTGCTCGCCGCCCTGCGAATGCGGCGCCGGCCAGGCAGAAGCCAAGCTCGTTAGTTTCCCGGCCGGTCCCAGCACTCGGCTAGGCGGGTTGTGTGTCGGCGGGTAGCTCGTTGCCTGGCGGTGTGGGCGGTGGTGCCGGCCGCGGCTGGCCGTGCGAGTGGCCGCTGCGGGCGCCGGTGTGCGCCTGTGCGGCAGCAGTCTGGCGGACCATGGCCTGGTTGCCGTCGATGAAGGCCTGGGCCACCTCAGCCAGCCGCAGGTTGTGGTTCCTGGCGTAGTCGCGCAGCAGCGCGAATGCCTGTCCCATGTCCAGGCCGAGCCGCTCGGCGAGCTTGCCCTTGGCTTGCTCGATGACGACCCGGCTGTTCAGCGCGGCCTGGAGCTGCTCGTTGAGGGTGTCGCTGTGCCGCAGGCTTCGCTCGTGCAAGAGGCTGATCGTGGCAACGTCGGCCAGCGCCTGGCCGACGCGGACGTCGGCGGGGTCAAAGGCGCCTGGGCTGGCGCGGAATAGGTTCAGCGCACCGATCACCTGATCGCGCAGCCGCATCGGCAGTGCCTGCACGGCGCCGAAGCCGGCCTCCCGGGCAGCGGCCGCGAACCGCGGCCAGCGCTGCGCCTCGGCGTCCAGGTCCGCAGCGGAGACCGGCTGGCCGACCCGGAAGCAGTCCAGGCACGGGCCCTGGTCGTTCTGCAGCTGGAACAGTTCCAGCAGCCGGGCTGCCTCACTCGAAGCCGCCACCACGCGTAGCTCCCCGCGGGGATCAGCCAGCAACAGCCCGGCCGCGGACACATCCAGGAGCTTGACGCTCCGGTCGGTCAGCATGTGCAGGAAGTCGATCACGTCAAACTCAGCGACCATCGTGTCAGTCAGCTCGACGAAAGTCTCCGATAGCAGCTCCCGGTCCAACTCGCTCACCCTCCCAGCAGCAACAGCAAGATCCATCCATCACAGGAACCCGCACAACGACCGCGCCGAGGCGCGGCGAGTGCCTCATGTCTCACCGTCTCCGGCAAGATCAGCGTCTGCGCTCAGGCGCAGACGGCGCGCCACGATATCGCCGGCCACGTCAGCTATCCGCCGGTCATGCGCATAAGCGTAGGCCCGCAACCGCAGCAGAGCGTCGGCGATGCCGGTACCGAGCTGCTCAGTCAACATGCCCGTTGCCTGGTCGATCTCGGCACGATGCAGGGCCAGGCCTGCGGGCTGGCCGCCCGGGCCAGCGGCTGCGTCGCCGCCACCTGCGGCCTGGTCCTGTGCTTCGAGCAGCAGCAGGGTCCCGGTGTCCGCGAACACAAGCGCATCACCTAGCTGGAATGCGGTGAGCGGGCCTGGCCGCGCCCGGTACATGCCGAGCACCCCTGCCCGGATAGCGCCGATCCGCAGCGGGAATGTGAAGATCGCCCCAGCGCCAGCCTGCGTTGCCGCCACGGCGAAAGCAGGCCAACGGCTAGCGGCCTCGCCGGTGCCAAGATCCGAGGCCAGCGCCGGGCCGCCCGACGCGGCCGCCTCCAGCGATGGTCCTTCTCCCAAGGTCAGCTCCAGCTCAACCAAATGCTCGCTGACCTCGTCGGTCACGCACATCAGGTGACCCATCTGCGCTTTGGCAGCTGCGATCAACCAGCCACCTGTCACTTCCAATGCCGCCACGGCCGCCGTGCACACATCCGCTGTTGTCACGCTTCTGCCACGAAAGGAGGCCTCGATGGCGACCAGCCCCCAGATCCGGCCGGCTCGGTCGCCTGTCATCGGCACATCAGGGCGCGCCTTCGTCGGCCAGCAGACTCGTGTTACTTGGCCGGCCGACGCTGTTGAGGTGGCTCAGGACGGTGGCGAACGAGCTCGCGAGGCTGGTCTGGCAATAAGGCAAGCCGCGCTGCTCGCAGAACTCCCTGACCAGGGGCTGGCTGCGACGCAAGCTCGGCCGGGGTGCAGAAGGAAACAGGTGGTGTTCGATCTGGTAGTTCAGGCAGCCCAGCATCAAGTCGGTCAGCCAGCCGCCCCGGACATTCCGAGAGGTGAGTACCTGGCGGCGCAGGAAGTCACTGCGGTCGGACGCGGTCAGGACAGGCATGCCCTTGTGATTAGGAGCGAACGAGCAGCCGAGATACAAACCGAACAGGCCCTGCTGCACCACGACGAACGCCACGGCCTTCAGGCCCGGTCCCAGTACCACTAGTACAAGAGCCAAGTAGGCAGCGAAGTGAGCCGCGAGCAATGCCGCTTCCATCCGCCGGTGCCCCGATGTCCGGCTGGCCAGCGCGCGGACACTGGCGACGTGCAGATTGACACCCTCGAGCAGCAGCATCGGAAAGAAAAGGTATGCCTGGTACCGCCGGATTAGCCGGACAACGCCCCGGCGGGTATTCAGCTGACTGGCCGTGAAAATGAGCGCGCCAGCGGCGATATCAGGGTCCGCGCCTTCGGTGTTGGGGTGAGCGTGGTGCCGGTTGTGCTTTCCTACCCACCAGCCGTAGCTCAGCCCGATGCCGAGGTTGCCCAGCAGGACGCCGGCGACGTAGCTGGATCGCCGGGAGGCAAATATCTGGCGGTGCCCGGCATCATGGCCCAGAAAGCCCACCTGGGTGAACAACACAGCCAGTAGCCCAGCCACCGCCAGCGTCCACCACGAGTTTCCCACGACCACGAAGGCGGCCCATGCGCCCGCCAATGCTCCGACGGTCGCAAGGATCTTCCACGTGTAGTAGCGCGTGCGGCGGTCCAGCAGTCCTGCGTCCCTGACCAGTCTTGATAGCTCGGCATACTCGCTGCCACCGAGCCGCGGGGGCCCGGACTGCGCCGACGGTGACTGCCGCCGGAGCACGCTTGTCTCCATGTCGCTGAATTGCACCTGGCACTCCTGAGGGCACATCGATAGCGGAGCTACGCATGTACGCCAGGGTCCAGAGCAACCGGTGCCCGGCCAGCGGCGTCACGTGACTCAGCCAAACCGGACAACTTGTCCCAACGTTACCTCGCTCCAGGCAACCACGGGAATGGAACCTCCACAACGAGCGTCACCGGTCACGTACTCGGTGACGCTCGTTGCCTTACTCTTGAAGCTTCGCGTCTCTGCCTCGCTTCGACTCATACCTAAAATCGTATTGTGCGGCGAGATCATTCATTGCGCAGCGAGATCTCGTCGGACTCGGCGATGCTGTCGGCCCCGATCGCCCGGAGCCCCTGGCCAAGGCGCTCGCGGGCCTGGCGCAGAAGCATGAGCGAGTTCGTGGACGAACTCCGCGCAGCTGCGCGCTCCGGATCCGCCCCGTGCTCCTCGATCAAATGCGTCTGGAGAGCCGCGGCGACTTCATCCAGCGCCTTCAGCGCCTGGTAAACGGCTCGATCCCGTGCGATATCTTCAACCATCCCGCCAGTATCCCGTGCGTTGAGCGGATGGGATGGCACCAAGCCCTCTCCGGCCGCTCCGTGCGACCGGGCTAGGCCACCTTCAGCACCAGCACGACTGTGTCATCGCTGATTACTCCGCCGCTGAAGGCCCTGATCGCCTTGATGACCGCCGTAGCCATCCGGGCCGCCGTAATATCGCCGAGTCCGCCGATGAGCTCGCCAAGCCTTTCATCGCCGTACAAGGCGCGGTCGACGTGACTCCGTGACTCAGTGACCCCATCGGTGAACAGGATCATGCTGTCACCCGGCCGCAGCAGCTGCCGCGTGTCGGACAGATCAGGATCCGTGACCAGCCCGAGCAGAGTTCCGGGCTGCCCGACAGTCTTCATACCGCCGTCCGCCCGCCGGATCAGCGCCAGCGGGTGTCCCGCGGAACTGATCCGCACAGACGTCACGGCGAGACGCGGACGCACGGTCGCGTAGATAGCGGTCAGGAACCTCTGGTCATCTGCGGGCCAATCCAGCAGCGCCTGATTCAGCCCGGCCAGGATCAGGCTCGGTCTGGCCTGCCTGAGCGCCTCCCCCCGCAGCGTGTGCCGGGCCAGGGCCGTGCTCTTGGCCGCGGGAATTCCCTTGCCGCAGACATCGCCGACCACGATTCCCCAGCTACCGCGCACGGAGGGGAATACGTCGTAGAAGTCGCCGAGAACCTCGGTCCCGGTGCCGCCCGCGAGGTAGCGCGCCGCCACCTGCAGGCCAGGGATCTTCGGCAGCCGAGGGGGCAGCAAGATCTGCTGCAGGGTCCTGGCAAGGACGGCACGATCGGCGCCTTGCAAGCGCGCTACTCGCAACGCGACTTCGCTGGAGGCGACCTGCGCCAGATCCGCGAGTACCTGCACGTCGTAGCCGGTCCATGACCGCGGCCGGAGGTCGGCGGCCCAAAGCGCCCCGACGGTTCGGCCGGCCGGGTCACGTACCGGGAACCCAGCCCAGGCCATCGGGCCGGCTCACCCGGCCGCGACAGTCCGCCTGGCAGGCCGACAGTGGCATCATCGATGATCAGTTCCCTGGCGGAGTCGATCACGAACTGACCCAAGGACCGTTCGAGTGCAGTCGGCGGCCCGGCCGACGTCGGGGTTGTCGTCCATACTCGCCCGCCGGGGTCGTTCCCGCCCGCGATGGAGACGGCGGCGCGCGGACTTGCCAGAGCCATCGCGGCCAGCCGAGCGATGCGGTCAAAGGAATCCTGCGCGCGGCCGTGGGCTGAACCCTCAGGCCGCTCTGGGACCGTCGTGAAGGCCTCATGGCGATCATCTGAGCGGGTCCCGGTCGATGAGGCGAAGAGCGCGGCGCCGGCTGGCGGAGCTGAACGGGCAAACTTACCTGGAATTCTCATGTTCCTGCTTCCGCTAAATGCAATATCGCATCAGATATCCGGAAGAGGCGAGGTCCAGACCGCCGGCTAAGATTCTGGCACACAATTACGCAGGTCGGAGTCTTCATCGTCATTCGTCCATTGCCGCTCACCATCGGCTGGCCGATCCAGGCACCGCCGATCCAGCAACACTGAGCCGTCTGGGGCCACTGCCGACCCGGGCTGTCAGCAACGGCTAAGGTTCAGGCCTCCCCGGCATCCTCCGCGTCCGCTCCGTAGCCCGCCTGCGTCAGCATCCGGCGCAGGTTGACGACTGCCTGGGTGTCGATGTCCTTATGACGGGGAGGCTCGAAGTATTCGGTCTCCGACCCCAGCGTCACGGCAACCTTGCCGCCGTGCTGCTCTTCTGCTGAGCCGACCGCCTCGACCAGCGACAGCACGGCATGCCACTCGATGTTGTGGCCTGCGGGATGCTGGAAGATCTGGCGCAGCGTGTTGCGCTGATGATTACTGAGGTGCCTGGGCGGCGTCGGCGATGACATCCATGTTCCTGTCCGCTCCGCGCGATGCGCAGAGCTGGTTAGCCCGCGATCCGATTTCTCTGGAGGAGCGCAATATGGGCAGGCTCTTCCCCGATTCCTATCCGCAGTACAAGCTGTCAACCAAGATGCTGATCCCGTTCATCCTGTGAACTTCCGCGCAACAGCAAGGGTAGGTCTGAAATGCAGCACAGTCGTTGGTGGCGCGGGGCGCTGGTCATCTGGGTGACAGTTATTGCCCTCATGGCCGTCGCGTGGCCTGCCATGGCCGAGCCTGCTACCTCGGTCACCTACCCGGCTTGGGCGAGCGCGACCATGTACACGGGCGAGGCGTTTGATACCTGCACGGCGCCGCCACTCACGACCATGCAGGCGTGGACGGCATCCCCGTACCGCGCCGTCGGCGTCTACGTCGGAGGCCAGAACCGCACCTGCGCGCAGCCGGAACTGACCCCTGACTGGGTCAGGTCGGTAGCCAACATCGGCTGGCGGCTGATCCCGATCTACAAGGGCCTCCAGCCTCCGTGCGGCGGCAAGCCGACGGACTCGAAGATCGTCCCGTCGTCCGCGGCTGCCGAGGGCACGGCGGCCGCCACGGACGCCTCGCTGCAGGTCAAGGCGCTCGGAATGTTCCGTGGCGGCGCGATCTACTACGACATGGAGCATTACACGACCACCGATACGACCTGCAGGAACGCGGTCCTGACGTTCCTGTCGGCATGGACCGGGAAGCTGCACCGGCTCGGATATGTCTCCGGCGTCTACGAGAACCTAAACCTCGGCGCCCGCGACCTGGCCGCGGTCTACAACTCCTCCGCCTACGCACGGCCCGACGCGCTCTGGATCGCTCGCTACGATCTCGACCCCGCACTCACGGGGTGGGCCGGGATCGCCGACAGCTTGTGGGCCGTCCACCAGCGCGCTAAGCAGTACCACGCCGACTTCGGCGCAACCTACGGCGGCGTGCACCTCAACATCGACGCGGACAACTTCGATGCTCCGGTCGCGACCACCGCCTTCACGTACCAGGCGACGGCCGCGGTCCGCGCCCGCAGCGGACCGGGTCAGGCTTACCCGCTGGTCAAGCTATACGCCAAGGGAGCGAGCCTGGCGGTCGTCTGCCAGGCGCCCGGGTCGTCCATCGGGACCACCGCGGTCTGGGACAAGCTGAACAACGGCGGTTACGTCACTGACTCCTACGTGAGTACGCCGTCCAAGACGAGTTACAGCGCGCCGATAACCCGCTGCCTGTATCCCTACCAGGTGACACCGGTCCGCGGGGCGAACGAGCGGAACGGTCCAGGTGCCTCGCGCCCCGTCACCGGAGTGCTCCCAGGAGGCGGACTCGCGTGGCTGTCCTGCCAGACGGCAGGCTCGAAGGTCGGCAGCACCTCGATCTGGGACAAGATCGACGACCAGCACTGGGTCTCCGACAACTGGATCGCGACGCCGAGCACCACCGGCTTTAGCCAGCCCGCACCCCGCTGCTGACGCTATGAAGGTGCTGTCGCGGTGTTCTCGAGGTGTCCCGCTGACGACTCGCCAGGGCGCGATCTTCGCGGCTCTGGCGGCGGCCGATGCGCTGCTGGCGGCCGCGGGCCGGGACGGCGAGCGGTGGCTTACCAAGCCGCTGCTGATGCCCGTGCTGATGCCGGGCCGCACCAGGGAGACCCAGCGGGCGCTCGCGTTGAGCTGGGCCGGCGACGTGGCGCTGCTGGGATCCGGCGACGCGGCGTTCCAGGCTGGCCTGGTCAGCTTCCTGGCAAGCCACCTGGCCTGGATCAGCGCCCTGCGCAAGCAGCCAGGCGGCGGCCGCCTTGCCGCGCACCCCGCGCTGGCCCTCGCGCCTGCCGTCGCGGCCGTCGCCGTGAATGTCCGCCTGTGGCCACGGACAGGCCGGGACCGCATCCCTGTCCTGCTCTACAGCGTCGCCCTGCTGGCCATGTCCCTGACCGCGCTAGACAAAAATTCGCCCACCGTCGCGACGGGGGGCTTGCTATTCCTCGCCTCGGACGCGCTGCTCGCCCTCAGGAAGTTCGGCGTCGTGGAGCACCGCTCGGCCGACGGCCTCGTCATGGCGACTTACGCAGCCGCGCAGGCGCTGTTGGCGAGCAGCGGCATTTCGCAGGGCGCGCCGGCTGGCGCGGGTGCCGATCGCCCGAGTGGCAAGCGGTGAGGCATTACGGTCCTGGTTCGTGGCACGCACGAGATAGCAGCTATCGTGATCGGTTTTTAGGCGTCGATCTCTCGCCAACCTCCATTGCCGACAATTCTCTCTGCGATGAGCGGTCGGTCCGTTGCAGGACCGCTGGCGAACCTCGACGAACTGGCTGGTTGCCGCTGCCACTGCATGACCGCTTGGCCAGTCGCTGGCCAGCGCCACTTTGGCCGGGACTGCCGATTCCGTTATTGAAACGTCATCAAAAACGACTTGCGGATGGTCAATTGGGTAGTTGCGCCGAGCCACCAGATCTGGTGTCTGGCTCGATACTTCACTCTGCTAATTACCGGTCTGCCAGGCATTCTTGACACGGCTTGGCGATTGCGAAACCCTGCGTTAGCCGGCACTTTGGTCAGGGTTGCGGCGGATAGCCCGGGAGTCCGGCGAGGATGACGGAGGAACGCATGAACAAAGCAGTCAGGAAGCGCGGTCTGCGCGCGGCACTGACCTTGGTGGCTGCGGGCGCTGCGACCCTGTCGGCGGCAGGCGCATCGGCGCTCGCCACCACGCAGCACCCGTCGGCAAAAGCCAACGCATGCAACGCGAAGATTAAGAGCACGGTTCGTATGGGCCACTTCTCCGGCATGGTGCGTGCGGTGCACGTTAGGCCGGCTGGCTGCCCCGTCCCCAGGGCCTCGATCCACAAGGCCGGCGACCCGGCGAACGGCACTCCGCCGCTCTGGTTCCACGGCGGCAATGTCATGGGAACGAGCTCGACCGGTCCCGTGGTCGTGACGCCGATCTTCTGGCATCCGGCGGGTCATCCCATGTCAGCCGCTTACAGGAGCATCATCAGCACGTTCCTGGGCGGCGTGGCCGCCGCGAGCGGCAAGCACTCGAACGTGTTCTCGACGTTGAACGAGTACTTCGGGACCAACGGAGCCATCAGGTACAAGCTCAAGCTGGGCGCGCCCGTTCAGGACCACAATCCCCTGCCAGCAGACGGCTGCACACTTGACCCCGCGGACACCACCGCGATTTACGCCGACAACTCCGGCTACGACTCTTGCATCGACGACAACCAGGTCATCGCCGAGACCAACAGCATCGTGGCCACGCGCAACCTGCCCGTGAACCTCAGTCACATCTACGTGCTGTTCCTGCCCAAGCACGTCGAGTCCTGCTTCTTCGCGGGTACGACCACGACCTCGGCCAACGCCTGCACGATCAACCACCAGCCGAGCGCGGCCTACTGTGCGTACCACAGCCAGGCTCCGAACAGCACGATCTACGCGAATCTGGCATACCCGATTTACCAGTCGCCGGTAGGGTTCACGTGCGGCACCGACGCCCGCTTCCCGGTCATCGAGTCGCCGAACGGGAACATGGACGCCGACGTCGAGGTCAGCCCCACGAGCCACGAAATCATGGAGGCGATCACCGATCCGGACACCGAGACCGGCTGGTACGACACCAGCGGTTTCGAGAACGGTGACGAGTGCGCCTACGTGTTCGGTGCGACGCAGGGCTCGCCTGGTGCGCTCTTCAACCAGACGATCGACCACCACCACTACATCATCCAAGAGGAATTCAGTAACCGTGACTTCCTCGCGACCGGCGGCGGATGCCTGCCGTTCGAGTAACTCCTGACAAGATCTGATCGCGCCTGCGATCTGAGGCGACGGCGGCCCCGGGCATTGCCCGGGGCCGCCGTTTCAGCTATCGCCCCAGGTGGAGACGTGCAGGGCGCGACCAATTGCCCCCGTTGTTAGCGCACTTTCCTTCCGGCCGCGTAGACCGCGCGGATGTTCGCTTTCAGGTTCGGCGAGATCGAACGGGTCGCCCGCCAGCACGACCAGGTCCGCGCGCTTGCCGGGCATGACCGTGCCCGTCTCGTCGCCAATCTGCAGGAGTTCGGCTGCCGACCTTGTCGTCGCGGTCAGCACCTGCGCCGGGGTCATCCCGCCGGCGGCCATCAGCGGTAGCTCATCCAGGTTGCTGCCGTGCGGGCCGACCCCGGTGTCGGTTCCCATGGCGATGTTGACGCCGGCTGCCACCGCGCGCGCGAACGCGCTGGCGTGGGCGGCGATCACGTCCTGCGCCTTCGCCAGCACGCCATCGGGCAACTGGCTGCCCGTGCTGGCCGCGTTCACCACTGCGTGCGGTGCCACGAGGGTCGGGACCAGCCAGGATCCGTTGCGGAGCATCAGGTCGATGGCCTCGTCGTCCAGGTAGATCCCGTGCTCGATGGACCTGACCCCTGCTCGCAGGGCGTTCTTGATTCCGTCGCTCGCCTGCGCGTGGGCCATGACGGGCACGCCGACGGCGTTCGCCTCGGCCATCAGCGCGGCGAGTTCGTCCGGCCGGAACTGGGCGTGCTTCGGGCTGTCGCGCGGCGACAGTACGCCGCCTGAGGTGTGCACCTTGATGACGTTGGCGCCCGCGCGGATGATCTCGCGCACCCGCTTGCGCATCTCCTCGGGCCCGTCGGCCAGGCCAGCCGGGCGCCCAGGGTGCGGCGACATGAGGAACGTCGTGACTCCTGAGGGCAGCCAGCCGTCGCCGTGCCCGCCGGTCTGGCTCAGTGCGCTGATCGCGATCTGCATTCGCGGCCCGTCGATCAGACCGTCCTCGACCGCGCGCTGAACGCCGAGGTCCGCACCACCCGCGTCGCGCACCGTCGTGATGCCGCAATCCAGGGTTGCCGCGAGGTTCCGCGCCGCCTGGAAGAACTGGTAGGAGAACGGGCGGTTCAGCCGGCGGAGCAGGTCGATCCCCGAGACCATCACGTGCACGTGGCAGTCGAAGAAGCCAGGCAGTACCGTCAGGCCGGCGATGTCGACCTGCTCGTCCCCGTCCAGTCCGACGCCGACATCGACGATCTTCCCGTCGGCGATCACGACGTCCGCGTCCGCGATGGGGCTGCCTGTCCCGTCAAAGACACGTCCGCCGCTCAGGACCGTCCGCGCCATCGACCGCCTCCATAGCTCCGCCGGTAACCGTGAGGTTTGTTCGCGCCGCGCCCGCTCCGCGCGCAATGCCATCATTGCGCATTTTGCGCAGTGCGCTTCAGCCAGGGCGGGTGCTGCGCTCCGGCCACGGTGAGTTAGGTGGCGGAACCACCGGTCGCGAGCCGCATGAGGTCGGTATCGAGGTCGATGGACACGTCAGTTCCGCCTCCGGTTCCGTTGTCATGCTGATAGCTCTGCCAGGATTCGTCCCTGATCTTCTCGCTGAACCCGCTCTCCATCAGCAGCGCGAGCTCGAAGGCGGCTCTGCCGATGCGGTTCTGCAAGGCCGGGTCGCCCCAGTCTTCCGGTGCGGCGAACACCGACGTCGGCACGGCCATGGCACGCAGGTAGGCGAACATCGGCCGCATCTGATCATCGGCAACCAGCGCGTGCCTGGCGGTCCCCGCTGTCGCGGCGAGCACGACCGGCTTCGCGATGAGCAGGTCGTTGTCGAGGATGTCGAAGAACGAGGTAAACAGGCCGCTGGGTCCGGCCTTGTAGACCGGCGTGCAGGCGATGACGCCGTCGGCTTCCCCGAGAGTCGTGATGGCCTGTTGCAGCCGCGGCGTGGTCAGCTGCGATACCAGCGCGGTGGAGACGTCGGTCGCGATCTCGCGCAGCTCGATGAAGGCGGTGCTGGCGGCGGCGCCGCGGCTGTCGCAGATCGCCGCGGCGCGCTCGGCGATGCGGTCTGCGAGCAGCCGGGTCGAGGAGGCGTCGCTCGTGCCCGCGCTGACCACAGCGAGCCGGAAGGTCTGGGTTTGCGCAGCAGAGGTCATGGCCGCGATTGTCCCTTCATGTCGGTCGCGGAGGCCGGCTCGGCCTGGCGGGCCAGCTTCAGGCAGATCGCTTCGAGTTCCCTGATTTCGTCGCGGCTGAGCGCGGCGGTCACGGTGCGGGCGACGCCGCGGGCGTGCTGGCGTCCGATCTGGCGCTGCAGAACCTGGCCGGCCTGCGTGAGCGATACCCGGACGCCGCGGCCGTCGGCGGCGTCGGACGCGCTCGCGATCATGCCGCGCCTGGTGAGGCGCTGCACCAGACGTGAGAGGGCTGGCTGGCTGAGCAGCACGTGGCGGTTCAGATCGCTGATGCGGATGGGCTCAGGGCACTTGGAGAGGGTGTACAGCACGTCGTACTCGCGCATGGACGCGTCCCGCCAGATGTCCTCTGCCCCGAACCGCTTCATGAGCACCGCGTGCGCGGAGAGCAGCGCCTCCCATGCGTCGTTGGCCGTCCTGCTGTCAGACATCACGAGCCTGGCTCGCAGCAGCGCGGACGTCGGCGGCGTCCGCATACGGGACCGGGCCCGCGGTGTTGTCGCCTCGGTTGGCCCTGGGCTTCGGCTGGCGCGCGGGCTGATCGCCGTACTTGGCCGCGACCAGGCTCGCGTGCGTCGGCGCATCCGGAGCCTCCGGGTCGCGTCTGGCCTCGACTTCCTTGCGAAGGACCGGCACAACCTCCTCGCCAAGGAGGTCGAGCTGCTCCAGCACCGTCTTGAGCGGCAGGCCAGCGTGGTCCATCAGGAACAACTGGCGCTGGTAGTCGCCGAAGTGCTCGCGGAAGGTCAGGGTCTTGTCGATGACTTCCTGCGGGCTGCCCACCGAGAGCGGCGTCAGGTCCATGAAGTCCTCCATCGACGGCCCGTGGCCATAGACCGGCGCTTCGCTGAAGTAGGGCCGGAAGTCGCGCTTGGCGTCCTGGGAGTTCCTGGCGATATACGCCTGACCGCCCAGGCCGACGATGGCCTGCTGCTCGGTGCCGTGGCCGTAGTGGGCGTAGCGCTGCCGGTAGAACCGGATCAGGCGCATGTAGTGCTCCTTGGGCCAGAAGATGTTGTTGGCGAAGAACCCGTCGCCGTAGTAGGCGGCCTGCTCGGCAATCTCCGGGCTCCTGATCGAGCCATGCCAGACGAACGGCGGGACGTCATCGAGCGGCCGCGGGATCGATGTGAACCCCTGCAGCGGCGTGCGGTACTTGCCCTGCCAGTCCAGGACGTCTTCGCGCCAGAGGCGGTGCAGCAGGTTGTAGTTCTCCAGGGCAAGCGGCAGCCCCTCCGCGATGTCCTGGCCGAACCACGGATAGACCGGAGCGGTGTTGCCTCGCCCGAGCATGAGGTCCATCCGCCCCTTCGACAGGTGCTGCAGCATCGCGTACTCCTCCGCGATGCGCACCGGGTCGTTGGTCGTGATCAGTGTCGTCGCGGTGGACACGATCAGTCTCTTGGTGGTGGCCGCTATGAATGCGAGCAGCGTTGTCGGCGCAGAGGAGAAGAACGGCGGATTGTGATGCTCGCCGATCGCGAACACGTCAAGGCCTACTTCATCGGCCTTCTGCGCGATCCGCACGATGGCATTGATCCGCTCCGCCTCGCTCGGCGTGTCCCCGGACACGGGATCCCGGGTGATGTCGCTGACCGAGAAGATCCCGAATTGCATGAATCGCCTCCTGCGGTCCCCTCAGGCGGGCTTGCCGCGCGCTCGGCTGAGACCAGATATATGCGTTTGCATGTATCTCAACAGCATCGCGGCGGCCCTATTCCCGGCCAGCGAGCAAGCACCGGTCAGGCCCTGCCGCTGCTGGTGTGCCAGCTAATGCGGCGTGCCAGCTAACGCGGGCGGGCCAGGCGTTCCGCGGCCCGGACCACGCTGGCGCGCCGCCTGGCGTGCTCGGCCTTGTCGCTGTCGTCAGCGCCGGTGAGCATGCGGGCGAGCTGGGGGGCCGCGATCCACCAGGCGGCCAGCCCGATGATGACGAAGGCCAGATGGTCGGCGTCGAGGTCGCCGGCCAGGGTGCCGTCGCGCTGCGCGGCCCCGTAGGCGAGCGCCTTCTTCTCGTAGTGGGCGGTGCGGTTGATCTCGTCGGCGACCTGGCCGGACAGGCCCTCCCAGAGCAGCAGGCGGACTAGCTCGGGATGGGCTGTCTGATAGTCGAAGGTGCGCCCTGCGAACTCGCCGATCTCCTCGAGGCCGGCCGGAGTCGGCGCGACAGAAGCGGCGAGCTTGTCGAGCTCGTCGGTGAGCACGGTCTCGAACAAGGACTGCTTGTCGCCGAAGTACTTGTAGAGGCGTTCCTTGTTAATTCCGGCCCGTTCCGCGATCCTGGCCATCGTCGTGCCATCGGGCCCGTGTTCGGCGAACTCGGCGGTCGCCGCCTCCTTCAGGCGGCGACGCGTTCCTTCGGTGTCCCAGGCCATGCCCGCATTCTACGTCTTTCCAACCGCAACGTTGCGGTTGTGTTGCTGGCATGCTACGGTCGAATTACAACTACAACGTTGGAGATGGAGTTCTCTGCGAGAGGGGAATCTCGACATGACTGCCAGCGTTCCAGGCGGAGTTCTCAAGCTCGCCGACGATCTGGTCATCAGCCGGATGGGTTTCGGGGCTATGCAACTGGCCGGCCCTAGGGTCACCGGTCCTCCCAAGGACCGCGCGCGGTCACTCGCCGTGCTGCGAGAGGCGGTCAGCCTCGGCGTCACCCACATCGACACCAGCGACTTCTACGGGCCCTTCGTGGTCAATGAGCTGATCAGGGAGGCGTTGTACCCGTACCCGGCGGACCTGCGCATCGTCACCAAGGTGGGCGCCCGCCGCGGCGATGACGGCAGCTGGCATGCATCACTGCATCCCGACGATCTCAAGAGGCAGGTCCACGAGAACCTCGGGCGCCTGGACCTCGACGTCCTCGACGTCGTCAACCTGCGCCTCGCCGCGGACGGCACCGGGCAGGAATCAGTAGCCGAGCAGTTCGGCGCGCTGGCCGACCTGCGCAAGGAGGGCCTGATCCGCCATCTCGGCATGAGCGCCGCGTCGGACGCCCAGATAGCCGAGGCCCAGGCCATCGCGCCGGTCGTCACCGTGCAGAACCTGTACAACCTGGCCAACCGCGCCGACGACGCGCTCGTCGACCGGTGCGCGGCCGAGAACATCGCGTACGCCGCGTACTTTCCGCTCGGCGGATTCACGCAGTTCCAGTCCGCGACCCTAGCCGACGTGGCCAGGCGCGTAGCCGCATCGCCGCAACAGGTAGCCCTTGCCTGGTTGCTGCAGCGCTCGCCTACGATGGCCCTCATCCCGGGAACGTCGTCCGTGGCTCACCTGCGCGAGAACATCGCCGCGGCCGATCTGGTCCTGCCGCCCGACGCCGTCGCCGAACTGGACAGCATCGGAGGCTAGGTCCGCGGCGCCCCGGCCGCGGGCGACCATAGTCAGGCTGCATCCTGACCGCCCCGACGACAGGAGGCGCTCTAGTGGCGCGAGTCTTCATCACGGGCTCCACCGACGGGCTCGGCCGCGCCGCCGCAGGCCTGCTGATGAATCAGGGCCACGACGTGGTCCTGCATGCTCGCAGCCGAGAGCGAGCCGCGTCCTTCGGCGGCCTCGCGACCCGCGCCGCGGGCGTCGCCATCGGCGACCTCGCCAGCGCGGCCGAGACTCGCGGGATCGCCGAGCAGGTAAACGGAATCGGCCGGATGGATGCGGTCATCCACAACGCGGGCATCTTCCTCGAGCCTTCACGCGGCGCGACCGCTGAGGGCCACGCAAAGGTCCTCGCCGTGAACACGCTCGCCAGTTACCTGCTGACGGCGCTGATCGACCGGCCAGATCGGCTCGTCTACCTCAGCAGCGGGATGCATCAAGGAGGCGCCGGCTCCCTGCGCGATCTGGACTGGACCGAGCGCCGCTGGAGCGCGGCGAAGGCGTACTCCGAGAGCAAGTTGCACGTCGTGGCGCTCGCCCTGACCGTCGCCCGCGAGTGGCCAGGAGTACTCGGCAACGCCGTCGATCCCGGCTGGGTCCCGACCAAGATGGGCGGCGCCGGAGCAACCGACGACCTTGAGCTGGGCTATCGCACGCAGACGTGGCTCGCGGTCAGCGACGACGCGGCCGCCACGGTGAGCGGCGGTTACTGGTACCACCGGCAGCAGCAGACACCGGCACGAGAGGCCAGCGATCCAGCCTTCCAGGACGAGTTGATGGAGCGGCTAGCCGCGCTCACCGGGATCAGGCTCTTCTAAGTCGCGCAGGTTACGACCTGCCTGATCTCGCCGCGACGGGGATGCTGGCGGGCGCTGGGGTTTCGCGGGCCAGCGGTCCGCTTCGCAGGATGGCTCCGCAGGCGATGGCGCCGGCGGCGAAGATAGCCGCCGTCCACCAGAACGCAGTGGAGTAGCCGTGCACGGCCGCGCTCGCACGGACGGCCGCCCTGGCCGTGGGCGAGGCCGCCGTCGCGGGGCTCAGATGGCTGGCGACGAACGTCGCCGCCGCGCTGGTGGCGATGGTGTTGAGCAGCGCCGTCCCGATCGACCCGCCCAGCTGCTGGCCGACGTTGAGCGTGGCCGAGGCGACGCCGGCGTCGCTGGCCGCCACGCCGAAGGTTCCGGTGTTGAAGGCCGGCGCGACGGACAGGCCGAGCCCCACGCCGGACAGGAGCAAGGGGCCGAGCACCGCGGACACATACGACGAGTGGACGCCGATCCTCGTGAGCCAGGCCATCGCGCCCGCCGCGATCAACAGGCCGAACCCGATCAAGGGCTTGGGCCCGATGCGCGGCATCAGCACGATGTTGGAGATCTGGGCGAAGAGCATCAGCATCGCGATGGCCGGCACGAACGCGAGGCCGGTGACCACGGGCGAGTAGCCGAGGGTCGTCTGCATATAGAAGGTGAGGAACAAGAACAAGCCGAACATCGCCGCGCCAACGACGAAGACCGTCAGGTACGCCCCGCCGCGGTTGCGGTCCAGCACCACGCGAGGAGGCAGCAGCGGATGAGCCACGCGTGCCTGGCCGATCGCGAATGCGACCAGCAGCACGACGCCAGCCGCGAGGAAGCCCCACGTGGACGGCGTGTGCCAGTTATGCGTCGAGGCGTTGGCGAACCCGTATACGAGGCAGAACATTGACGCCGAGCCGAGCACGACGCCGATGATGTCCAGCTGCGCTTGCCCGGCCCCGCGCCGGTGGCGCTGCAGCAGGACCGCGGCCCCCGCCGCCCCCAGTCCAGCGAACAGGAGGTTCACGTACAGGCACCATCGCCAGTTGAGGTACTCGGTCAGCACGCCACCCAGCAGCAGGCCGACCAGCCCGCCGCCGCCAGCGATGGCTCCGTAGACGCCGAAGGCCTTGCCCCGCTCCCTCGGGTCGCTGAACGTCGTCGTGAGCAACGACAGCGCCGCAGGGGCCAGGAGCGCGGCGAACGCCCCCTGGCACGCGCGGGAGGCCAGCAGCATCGCCAGGTTGACCGACGCGCCGCCCACCGCGGATGCCACGGCGAAGCCGATCATCCCGGTCAGGAAGACGACCTTCCTGCCGAACAGGTCGCCCAGCCGGCCGCCGAACAGGAGCAGGCTGCCGAAGGCGAGCGAGTACGCCGTGATCACCCACTGCCGGTCAGCGTTGGAGAAGTGCAGCGCATGCTGCGCCGACGGCAGGGCGATGTTCATGACCGTGATGTCGAGCACGATCATCAGCTGGGCCAGCCCTACGATTCCCAGCACATACCAGCGCCGAGTCAGGCTCACCGGCTGACCGGCTCGTGCTGGCATCGCCGGGAATGCCGGTAGCGGACATTCGAGATTCCCCCATCTGCTGACATCTCGCTACGAACCGTGCAAGAAGAATCGGGGCTCCCATGCATCAGCCCCGTATGCCCCCATGCACCTGCCTACCAGCCGCTGGCCAGCACCGTGAGCCCGGGTCACGAGGCTGGGCGGCTGGCTTCGCGCGTCGCGCCCTCAGGATTCGAGCTCGACGGGGTCGCCCACCGCGACCTGGCCTGGCTGCACGGTCGATCCGTAGACTCCGAACTGGTTGTCTCGGTGCTGCGCGATAGTGCGCAGCACCACCGGGTCCTTGCGCAGCGTCACCGGATCGATGGTGACCATCACGCACCTGTTGTCGCGCTGATCCACCCGCATCCGCATGCTGCCGACGCGCAGCACCCGGCCGATCCAGGAGTCCTCAGGGAAGGCGGGCCCCGGCACGTCCACGACGAGGTTGGGCCGAAATCGCACCGCCGCCAGGTCCATGCCGACCATCTGGCCGAGGCAGTCCAGCGTCTGTGTCGACAGCAACGACAGCGGCATCGTGTCGAAGATTCCGCGGCTCTGCTTGATGACGCGTACTCCAGGCCCCAGTTCGGCCGCAAGCGCAGGGTCGGCCACGTCGAGTTCCCCGCCGGACGGCGTGCGGACCAGCGTCGGGGACGCGTTGGGCCGGTCAGGCTCGGCGAAGTGCGGCCGGTAATGGGCCATCTCGGGCTGTTCCCTGATCGTCAGCCACGGAAAGCCGCTGCTCACCTGCCCGTCGCGGATAAACGCCCACCGGCGGTCGCCCGCGAGGCCGTTCCACGAGACCTCGACGTCGGCCAGAGACTCGGCCGCCATGGACTTGACCGGGTATCGCCACAGCGCGGCGACGCGACCAACCACTGTCATGACTGCCTCCATCAGGCGTACCGCGGTGACCTCGCCTGCGTCACATTGTGACGTCGCGGCCTCACGCCTTCTCAAGTGACGGCACCACCCAGCACAGGAGGTCACCATGCCACGCACCCGCAAGGACGAGGCGCCCGTCCTCGTCGACTCACCGCTCATCGAAGGTCGTTATGCCGAACTCGCGGACTACACGGTCTCGTTCGAGACCTTCCCGCAGGAGGCTGACGGGGCACCGGTGTACCGCGGACTGCCGGACGACCGCTGCCAGTGCCCGCACTGGGGCATCGTGCTGTCCGGGCGGCTGACGCTGCGCTACGCCGACCGGGAGGAGTCGTTTGACGCTGGCGACGCGTACTACGCGCTGCCCGGCCACACGCCATCGGTGACAGCGGGAACCGAGACGGTCGACTTCAGCCCGACGACGCTGCTCAACGACACGATGGCGGTCATCGCCGCGAACATGACAGCCATGGACGGTGCCAGGTGAGCGGCGCGGATGTCGCTGCCCGCGACCTGGCCGGCAAGCTCATGACCTTCATGGAGACAGGCGTCCCGCCGGCGGGGCTCTTCACGCCTGATGTCTTCTGTGACTTCACCATGCCGCAGTGGCGGCTCCAGGCACAGGGCATCGAGGACGTCACGGCGCTGCGCAAGGCCGGGCACCCGGGACCGTCGAGCGTTCCCCGCTCCCGGTTCGACCTGACCGCCGCCGGCTTCGTCCTGGAGGTCGAGGAGCAGTGGGACGCCGATGGCGAGTCCTGGTACTGCCGGGAGATGATCAGGGCCGACGTCGCCGAGGGGTCGGTCTCGCAGATCTCGGTGTACTGCACGGGCGACTGGGACCGCGAGCAGGTCCGCAGGCACGCTGAGGCGGTGCGAGCTGATCAGGCGCTGAGCACGCGCAACGCCCTATGATGCGCTCATGGAAGCCGCGGCCAGCAAGGCCGCCGATGCCCGCGCGGCGGCGATCAGGGCATTCCAGGAGGCCAGGGCGGCAGGCGACACTGAGCGCGCAGCAGAGCTCGCCCATCACCTGCCGTTCGGACAGATGTTCGGAGAGCAGCCTGGGCAGATCCCGGCGCTGATCCACGAGGCATATGTCGCTGCCAGCGCGCCGTCGGTCCAGGCCCGCCTGGCCGCCGCGCTCGCGCGGGCGTGGGTCTACGGCGGCGACCCGCCCAGGGGCATCCCGTTCGCCGACAAGGCCGCGGCTCTCGCGCACGACCTCGGCGACCCTGTGATCCTTGCCGATGCCCTGGACGCGGCGCTGCTGGCGCGGTGGGGTCCTGACGACTTCGACGAGCGGCTGATCCTGTCCGTGCGACTGGCGGACACTGCCGCGCATCTGACCGCCACCGAGCCCAGGCTGTCCGCACACCTCTGGCGCCTGACCACCGCGTGGGAGTGCCTCGACATGGTCGCGGTCCAGCGGCAACTGCGAGCGCTCGACGTGCTCGCCGCTGAGACTAGCTCGCCTCGGCCTGGTTTCTTCGCCGGGGCGCGGCGCGCGATGTATGCACTGGTCGCAGAGGACCTCGACGAGGCTGACCGGCTGATCGCGCGAGCCGGCGAACTGGCTATGCCCACGGCAGAGCCTGACGTCGACGCCGTGGCGCACGGCCTCGCCGCGGCGCGTGCGGTGCGGGCCGGTGACCTCGCGGCGCTGCGCGAGGAAGCGGCCGCGTTCGAGGCATATGGAAACGCGCAGGGGATCGCGAGCGTGTCGGCGGCTGGCGCGCTGCTGTGGCTCTATGTCGGAGACCACGATCGCGCGCTGGCTCTTCAGCACCGGATCGCGGGGTCCGGACTCGACGCGATACCCAGGGACGTGTACTTCCTGCTGACCATCAGCCTCCTCGACCGAGATCGCCGCAGCGCTCAAGGTCGAGCAGATCGCCGCGGACGGCGCCCGGCTGCTCGAACCGTATGCGGGGCGGGCGGTGCTCAACGCCGGCGGTGTGGCGTTCTTCGGTGTGGTTGACGAGTACGTGTTCCGCGCGTATCAGTCGCTCGGCCGGCCAGAGGCGACCCGCTGGCGGCACAGCGCCCTGTCCTGCTATCAGCGCATCGGCGCCATCTGGTGGCGCGATCGGCTCGATGGCCCGTCCGACGGGCAGCCGGGCGAGCGGGCCGTGACGATGGTTTTCCGGCCCTTCGAGACCGGGTGGACGATTGGTCGCGACGGCGCGACGGCCGTGCTGCCCGACGGCAAGGGCCTGCGCTACATCCGGTACCTGCTCCAGCGGCCAGGACTAGAGATCGCGGCCGCCGACCTCGCGGCTGCGGTCGCCGGGCACCCCGGTGTGACCGTCGCGCAGAGCGACGCCGACGTGATCGATGCGCAGGCGCTGAAGGCCTATCGTGCCAGGCTCGCCGACATCGACGCAGATCTGAGCGAAGCCGAGTCGTGGGCCGATCAGTCACGAACTACCCGCCTTCAGCTAGAACGGGAGGCGTTGCTGGACGAAATCGGCGCGGCGACCGGGCTCGGCGGCCGTCGGCGCCAGTTCAGCTCCGGGCAGGAGCGGGCCCGCGTCGCCGTGCGCAAGGCCATCGTCGCGGCGCTGAATCGCATCGCCCAGCATGACGCTGCCCTGGCCAGGCACCTGCGCGACTGCGTTCGGACCGGCGGCGCCTGCCGCTACGACCCCGATCCAGCCCGCCCGGTCACCTGGATCCTCGACTGACGGGGAATCAGCACGGGTTTCCTGCGGCGAGCAACATCGTGCGATGTCGCGAGTCTTCCATTTGCGGGCATCGGGGCTCAATCAAGCTCCCGGCGATGCCCAGCGGCTTGGAAGGCGGGCCAGAGTGCAAGCTACAGCGAGCTCCGGTGAATCAGCATCGCCACGTCCCTCGCCAGGAACGGTCACGGCGACCACCGCGGAGCCAGCGGAGCGTCAGGAGCGCTGGTAACGCGCAGGAGCCGGCCTGCCGAATCCTGCCCTGGCCGACGCACCGCTGGGTAATCGCGGCCGCGGGCGCGGCTGTGGTGCTGCTGCTGTTTCTCGCCTATGCGGCCCAGGCGCGCACGATGGCCGCGACCTCCGAGAGTTCGGCGCAGGCGCTGCAGGCCTGGGACATGCTGCACGGCAACGTGCTGCTCAGGGGCTGGACGCTGTCGGATGTCACGTTCTACACCACCGAGATCCCCGAGTACCTGCTGGTGGAGCTCGCCAGGGGACTGAACGGCGGCGTCGTGCACGTGGCCGCGGGGCTGACCTACATGCTGCTCATTGTGCTGGCGGGCCTGGTCGCGGCAGGCCGGTCGACAGGCCGCGAGCGGCTCACACGCCTGGTTGTCGTGGCCGTGATCATGCTGGCGCCCGCACTGCGGCCTGGAACCTACTTGCTGCTGTCGGCGCCCGATCACCTCGGCACGCAGGTGCCGCTGCTGCTGGTCTGGCTGATCCTTGACCGGATGCGGGCCCGCTGGTGGGTCCCCTTGCTGGTCGGCCTCGCGCTCACCTGGGCGCAGGTCGCCGACGTGCTCGTGCTCTACGAAGGCGTGGTGCCGCTCGCGATCGTCTGCGTGGTGCGAATGTACCGCCGGCGCGGGCCGCTGGCCGGGCAGTGGTACGAGCTCGCCCTGGCCGGTGCCGCGCTCGCGTCCGCCGTTGTCTCGCGGCTCGCGATCGTGCTGATCAGCCACGCAGGCGGGTTCACGACGCGCAGGCTGCTTGTCGGCTTCTCGACCGCCGACGACCTGTCCACGAGCCTCCCGCACCGGGCGGAAGGCGTGCTGCAGGTCTTCAGCGCCGATTTCTTCGGCATGTCGTTCGGGGCCGGAGTGCTCGCGATCGGGTCCACCTGGCCGGGCTTGGCCTGGCCGGCTGGGCCGTAGCGGTGGGAATCAGGCGCTTCTTCGCGGCCGGCGACCTGGTCGTGCAGGTCATCGTCGTCGGCTTCGTCGCCTTGCTGGCCGGGTACCTGGTTTCCAACAAGGGAGCCGTCAACGAGATCGTCGGGCTGCTGCCGGCCGGCGCGGTCCTGGCCGGCCGCCTGCTCGGCGGCCGGCTCCGGCGCGGCGGCCTTATTCCGGCGCTCGCGGTCCTGCTGGTCTGCTCCGCCGGAATCCTCGGCTTCGACGCGACGCGGCCGCCAGCGCGCAGCACCGACCAGCTAGCGGTCTCCTGGCTCGAGGCGCACCACCTGACCTACGGCCTCGCGGGCTACTGGCAGGCCAGCAGCGTGACGGCGGACAGCGGCGACCGCGTCCAGGTCAGGCCGGTCCGGATGTACTCCGGCGGACTGGCCACCACTCCGTGGGAGACCAGGTCCTCCTGGTACGACCCGCGGCGGCACGATGCCCGGTTCGTGCTCCTGGCCTCCGCGGCCGCTTGCCACAATGTCTGCCTGTCGCAGGCCCGCCTGCGCGCGCTGTTCGGCCCGCCGGCCGCTGTCTACCACGTGGGAAGCGACCGCGTGCTGGTCTGGCGCACCAATTTGCTGGCCCGCGTGCAGACCGAGTTCTGGTGCGGCTACGCCTGGGCCTGGGCATCACCAGCCAGGCCCTCGGCCACGCCGTGCGGCTGACAGCCGCGCGGGAAACTGACAGCCGGTCAAGAACAGTTGTCTCCCGCCGATGAGTTCGCCGGGCACCGGCCGTCTGAATCTTGCGGGCACCGGCTGGGAGCGCCGGCCGGGCACGCACGCTGACCTGACGGGAGTCAGAGATGAACACAATCGCGAAACCGCAGATCGTTTCCGCGCAGGAGTGGCAGCAAGCCCGCGACGAGCTGCTGAAGTCCGAGAAGGAAGCCACCCGCGCGCTGGATGCGCTGGCCGCGCAGCGCCGCCGGCTGCCCATGGTCAAGTTCGGCGACTACGTCTTCGACAGCCCGGCGGGACCTAAGACCCTCGTTGACCTTTTCGAGGGCAGGACCCAGCTCGCCCTGTACCAGTTCATGGACCGGGGGCCTGACGAGTTCTGCGGTGGCTGCACCGCGTTCACGAACAACGTCACCGACCTCGGTCGCCTGGCGCTGGCCGGTGTCAGCTGGGCGACCGTATCCAACATGCCGCTCGCGCAGATCGAGGCGTACAAGGCTCAGCAGGGCTGGACGCTGCCGTTCGTGTCCTCGCATGGCACGAGTTTCGCCGACGACTGCGGCGCGGGCTCCTGGCTTCGCGCTGAGCGTGTTCCTGCGTGACGGCGCCGACGTGTACCGCACCTACGCCACGACGGCTCGCGGGGTGGACCGGCTGATGTTCATCCATAACATCCTCGACCTGTCCCCCTACGGCCGGCAGGAGGAGTGGGAGGACTCACCGCCCGGCTGGCCGCAGCAACCGACGTACGGCTAGCCCGAGCTGGCCGCCATCCGAGGATCGCTGGTGCCCGGCGCGCGGAACATCCGCAGCATCATGGCCACCGCCGTGCTCGTGTCGCTGGTCGCGGCCAGGCATCGCCGGCCAGCGTCGCAACTGACGCCGAGCAGGCTCGCGGCCGCGGCAATCACCTGATCCAGCTGGTCGGCCGTCAGCTCCGGCCGCGGGCGCCGCGGAGGCGCGCCCGCGGCCGCGAGCGCCGCGGGAAGATCGGTTAGCTGAGCCCGCAGCCATCCGGCCCAGTCTTGCTGGAGCCCGGGGTCCCAGTGACGGCTGGATGGCTCGCGCCCTTCGAAGGTGGGGTGATAGTGCGCGCGCGACAGGTTGCCAGGCGGCGCACCGATCAGGTCGAAGATGTCCGCGCGCCACAGCGGCTCATCCAGCGTGACCGGCTGCGCGGCCGATTCCGATCCGATGTGGGCGGGCCTGGCGATGGTCCGCAGCTCGACCCGGGTTCCGTGCTCCTCGTCCGACGGTCCGACCTCGTACCAGTGCCGGATGTGGATCGCGACGCCGTCGAGCAGAAAGCTGAATTGCACAGGGAGAACCCTTCGGATCGCTTGGCGTCAGCCGCGGTCGGTCACGGAATGGTCTGGCAAGGTCCGCACGAGCGTCTCCAGCGCAGCGGTCCAGCTCTCCCAGTAGGGGCGGTCGGGTTCCGCCGCGATGGCGGTGATCAGCTGCCGGCGGAAGGGCTCGCGGTCGCCTGCGCAGGCGTGATCGACGACCGCGGCCGCGAGCGCGAACACCGTGCTCTGCCAGGGGGCGTCGAAGGCCAGTTCGCCGTTGCGGCGCGGCAGGTCCAGCCCGGACAGGCTCAGTGGCTCGCTCAGGCCCGGCTCGCTCTGGCCCGGCTCGCTCATAGCCGGGCCACGCCGATCATCGAGTCGCGCGTGACGAGCGCGGCGAGTTCGGCCTCCGTCATGCCGTCGGTGCCGGCCGGGCCGCTGAGGCAGGACAAGGTAGCGAACCTCGGCCGAGGAATCCCAGACCTCGACCTTCATCTCCGAGGGCAGCGGGCAGCCCATCTCTGCTAGCAGCGTCCGCGGCTCCCGGACCATCCTGGCCCGGTACGGCGGATCCTTGTACCAGGTCGGGGGCAGGCCAAGCACCGGCCACGGATAACAAGAGCACAGCGTGCAGACGACGACGTTGTGGACCGCGTCGGTGTTCTCGACAACCACCATGTGGTCGCCCTCGGCGCCGCCGAAGCCAAGCTCGGCGACCGAGCCGGTGCCGTCGGCCAGCAGCCGCTGCTTGTACTCCGGATCGACCCACGCCCGCGCCACGACCTTCGCGCCGTTCAGCGGGCCGATCTCCGACTCGTAGCGTCGGGTGACTTCCTCGATGTACCCGTCGGGCACGAGCCCGCGCTCGGTCAGCAGCGCCTCAAGTGCCGCGACCCTGCGCTCGATCGCCGAAGGTGGAGCAGGGTGATGATGGTCGTCGCTCATGCCCGACTCCAGATAGCTGTCCCACAGGTCGACGTGCACCTGCACTCCGCGCTGGCCATCGTGCCACAATTGCCCGGCGTCGAAGCGGACCGAGTACGTCGGCTCATGGCGGCGTGCCGTTCCGTGCGCCTCAAGGTCAGGGACCGAGTAGGTGCCGTCCACTCGCGTCACCGTCCCGGTCTTGCCCCGCACATACCTAGGGCAGCGAGTGTGACCTGGCGGGTGCCACTCCCGCACCCGCACGATGTCCCCGACTTCGAACCTGGGCTCGCCGACGTCGGGACCGGCTTCGCAGCACAGGCTCCCCGGTTACCGGGCCGCTGAGCGGGAACGGTCCGCCGGCCGCGGCGTCGAGTGCCGAACTGGTCACGAGGCCGTGCTCGACGGCCAGCGTGGCCGCGGCCGTGAGCCAGTGCTCGTAGTAGCTCGAGGTGAGGTAGTGGCCAGGCTCCATCCGCTCGATCGCGTGCCGGAACTCGCCCCCGCTCGCGTCGACCGCGTCGGCCACGGCTATGAGCAGCGCCCGCGCGACGGCCTCCCACTGATGGTGAAAGACAGGCTCGGATGGCGAATGAGCCACCGCGCCGAATCCCTGCATTCCGCCGAGGTCGTGGATGCCGTCCACCAGCCCGACACTACCCGCGTCAGGCCAGGGTCAGATAGTCGCGGAGCAGCGTCATCTGCATGCTGACCAGATCGGGAAGCTCCTGCCGCGGGTCACGCAGCCATTCGTCGTAGGCCGCCAGCGCCAGGGCCAGGCTCACCTGGCCTACCAGTGCGGGCAGCGGCGCGTCGGCGTCAGCGCCGAGCCTGGCGGCGACGAAGCTCGAAATGACCTGGCGCCACTTCACGTAGCGCAGCACCGAGTGCGCCTGCAGGGCCGGCGTGCCGAGGATCAGGCGCATGCGCTCGAGGTGCGGCGGCCGGGCGTCGGCCGGAAACTCGTTGAACGCCCTGACGCCCCGGTGCACGGCATCCCATAGCGGCACGTCGCCTGGCGTGGACTCCAGGAGCGCTCCGAACCGCTCGAGCGACCGGTCGAACTGCCCCCACGGGATGTCGTTCTTGGAGGCGTAGTAGCCGAAGAGGGTCCTCCGGCTGACGCCCACCTCGGCCGCGATCATGTCGAGCGTCGTGTGCTCGAAGCCGTGGGCCGCGAACAGCCCGAACGCCGCCGCCTCGATGTCGGCGTGCGTGGTGGCATCCGGCCGTCCCACTCGGCGGGTCACGCTGCTCACGTTCGCATGCTCGCACGACTTCATTTCTGCCACCAGTGCAGTTACTGTGCTGCCATGGACACTGACGTGATCGAGACCGCCGTCGCGACGACAGTCGCGGACGCCGGGGTCGTCGAGCAGACAACGCCTGCGCCGGAGGACCTGACCGAAGAGGACCTGACCGTCGAGGACCTGATCGAGGAGGTCTCGATCGACGGCATGTGCGGCGTCTACTAACGGTCGTGGCGAGAACTTGATCCTCGACCAGGCCTGGTCGCTGTCTCCGTCGGTGGCGCTGCGCCCTGAGGCCTTTGGCGCCCTGGCCTACCACTTCGGCAATCGTAAGCTGACCTTTCTCAAGCGGCCCGAGTTGCTGGCCGTCGTGCGCGCGCTCGGCGAGCATCCGGACGCGCGCTCTGCCCTGGTCGCCACCGGCGTCCCGGCGGCCCAGCACGCGGCGTACGCCGAGGCGCTGGCAGGGCTGGCGAATGTGGACGTGATCCGGCCGAGGCCGTATCCGCAGCCGCATCGCAGCCGTATCCGCGAGCCGCAGCAGGTACGCAGGACGGCCCGTGAAGCTGATCGAGCACTTCGAACTCGGGCTCGACGCACCGATCTGCCTGACCTGGGAGCTCACCTACGCGTGCAACCTGGCTTGCGCGCACTGCCTGTCGTCCTCTGGCCGGCGGGACCCGCGCGAACTGACCACACAGCAGTGCGAGTCGGTCATCGACGAGCTGCAGCGCATGAAGGTCTTCTACGTCAACATCGGCGGCGGCGAGCCGACGATCAGGCCGGACTTCTGGCACCTGCTGCGTTACGCGACCGAGCACCAGGTCGGCGTGAAGTTCTCCACCAACGGCGTGCGCATCACGCCCGAGCGGGCGAGGTTCCTCGCGAGCAGCGACTACGTCGACGTCCAGGTCTCGCTCGACGGGGCCACCGCCGAGGTCAACGACTACGTGCGGGGTCCCGGCTCGTTCGGCACCGCCCTCACGGCGCTGGCGAACCTGCGCGACGCCGGCTTCCGCGACGCCAAGATCTCGGTGGTCTGCACCAGGCAGAACATCGGCCAGCTTGACGAGTTCCAGGCACTCGCCGACCGGTTCGGCGCCACGCTGCGGCTCACCAGGCTGCGGCCGAGCGGCCGCGGCGCGGACGTCTGGGACGAACTGCATCCGCTCCCGGCCCAGCAGCGCGACCTGTACGACTGGCTCGTGGCGCACGGCGACCGGGTGCTGACCGGTGACTCCTTCTTCCACCTGGCCGGCTTCGGCGCTGCGCTGCCCGGCCTCAACCTGTGCGGCGCCGGGCGGGTCGTCTGCCTGATCGACCCGGTCGGCGACGTCTACGCCTGCCCGTTCGCCATCGCCGACCAGTTCAGGGCCGGGAACCTGCTGACCGACGGCGGCTTCTCGCGGGTCTGGCAGGCCTCGCGCGCTGTTCGCCGAGTTGCGCTCCCCGCAGACCGGCGGCGCGTGCGCGAGTTGCGGGCACTACGACGCTTGCCGGGGCGGCTGCATGGCCGCCAAGTTCTTCACCGGGCTGCCGCTCGACGGTCCTGACCCCGAGTGCGTACAGGGCTACGGCGAACTGGCGCTCGCGGCGCCGCGCACCAGGCCGCCGGCGAGCCAGGACCACTCCAGGGCGGTCCCCGCCCGCAACCAGCCCGTCATGCTGACGCTGACCAGGCGCCCGGACCGGGACGCTCGGCGATGAAGCTCGAGAATCCCTGGAAGCAGAACCCCTGGTTCGAGTCCGTCGCGGTCGCGCAGCGGCGGGCGCGTAAACGCCTGCCCGCTCCGGTCTACGCCTCGCTGCTCGCCGGGTCAGAGCGCGGCCAGACGGTCACCGACAACCAGGCCGCGTTCAGCGAACTCGGGCTGGCGCCGCACGTCGCGGGCCACCAGCCGAAGCGAGCGCAGGAGACCACGCTGCTCGGCCACCAGATCGCGCTGCCGGTCGTCATCTCGCCCACCGGGGTGCAGGCGGTCCATCCGGACGGCGAGGTCGCCGTCGCCCGCGCCGCCGCGGCCCGCGGCACCCTGATGGGGCTGTCGAACTTCGCCTCCAAGCCCGTCGAGGAGGTGACGGCCACGGGGGCGCCGACGCTGTTCCAGATGTACTGGACCGGCGACCGCGACGTCATGGTGCAGCGCATGAAGCGGGCGCACGCGGCCGGCGTGGCTGGCCTGATCGCCACCCTCGACTGGTCCTTCTCGACCGGGCGGGACTGGGGCTCGCCAGAGATCCCTGAGAAGGTCGACCTGAAGACGGCGATCAGGATGGCGCCGCAGGTGCTCACCAGGCCGCGCTGGCTGTACCAGTTCGGCAGGACCGGGCACCTTCCCGACCTGACCGTCCCGAACCTCGCCCCGCCTGGTGGCCAGGCACCGACGTTCTTCGGCGCCTACTACGAGTGGATGACCACCCCGCCGCCGTCCTGGGACGACGTCGCCTGGATCGCGAGCGAATGGCACCAGCTCAGCGGCACGCCGTTCCTGCTCAAGGGGGTGTGCCGGGTCGACGACGCCCGCCGCGCGGTCGACGCCGGTGTCGACGCGATCTCGGTCTCCAACCACGGCGGCAACAACCTCGACGGCACGCCTGCCACGATCCGGCTGCTGCACCCGATCGCTCAGGCGGTCGGCGACCAGGTCGAGGTGGTCATGGACGGCGGCATCCGGCGCGGCTCGGACGTCGTCAAGGCGCTGGCGCTCGGCGCACGGGCCGTCCTCATCGGGCGTGCCTACCTGTGGGGCCTCGCCGCGAATGGCCAGGCAGGCGTGGAGAACGTCCTCGACATTCTGCGCGGCGGCATCGACTCCGCGCTGCTCGGCCTCGGCCTGTCCTCGATCCACGAGCTGACGCCCGATCACCTGCTGATTCCCGACGGCTTCCACCGCGTCGCGGGCGCCGGCGGCCAGCGGTCGTGAACGCGGCATGACCGGATCGCAGCAGCGCGTCGCCCTGGTGACAGGTGCCGCGCGCGGCATCGGCGCGGCCACGGTGCGCCGCCTCGTGGCCGACGGTCTGGCCGTGCTCGCGCTCGATTCCTGCGAGGGAGACGACCAGCCCCGAGGGCCCGGTTACCCGCTCGCTGAAGAGGCCGAACTCAGCGAGCTTGCCGCCGAGCTAGGTGACCAGGTGCTGCCGGTGGTCGCCGACGTCCGCGACCGCGCGGCCCTGGATTCCGCCGTCGCGGCCGCGGTCGAGCGGTGGGGCAGGCTCGACGTCGCGGTCGCCGCCGCCGCCGTCATCGCCGGCGGTCAGCCGCTCTGGGAGACGAAGGACGCGGTGCTCGACCTGCTCTGGGAGGTCGACGTCAAGGGGGTGTGGAACACGGCCGCTGCCACCGTGCCCGCGATGCTGCGCGGTCCTGACCCGTCGGGCTGCAGGTTCGTCGCGGTCGCATCCGCCGCTGGCAGCCACGGCTTGTTCTGGCTCGCTGCCTACACGACCGCCAAGCACGCCGTCGTGGGGATCGTCCGCGGCCTCGCCGCCGACCTGGTCGGGACCGGCGTCACCGCGGCCGCCGTGTCGCCGGGCTCGACGGACACCAAGATGCTGGCTGCCACCGCCCGGATCTACGGCCTGGACTCGGTCGGCGCGCTCGCCCAGCACCAGTTGCTGCGCCGGGTCATCACGCCAGCGGAGATCGCGGCGACCATCGCGTACTGCTGCTCGCCCGCTGGCGCGGTGGTCAACGGCACGGTGGTGCACGCCGACGGCGGGTTCCCCGCGTGAGGCTGCCGGCCGGGTTCACCGTCCGCGTGCACGACGACGTCAGGACCCTCGACGCGGGCCGGGTGCTGATCGGGGGATCGCCGCTGCGGGCGATGCGGCTGAGCCCGCGCGCCGAGGCTCTCATCGACGACCGCGAGATCCGGGTGGCCGACAACGCCGGCGCGATGCTCGCCGAGCGGTTGCTCGACGCGAACGTCGCCGTCCCGGCGCTCCGGCCCCGCGACCGCGCCAGGCCTGGCGAACTCACCGTCATCGTCCCTGTCAGGGACAGGATCGGGCAGCTTTACCTGGCCCTGTCCGGACTCGGGCCCCTGAAGGTGATCGTCGTCGACGACGCCTCGGCGGACCCTGACGCGATCGCCCGGGTCGCGCGCGAGCACGGAGCCGAGCACGTGCGGCTTCGGCACAACGTCGGCCCGGCGGCCGCACGCAACGCCGGCCTGGCGCGGGTGCGCACGCCGTACGTCGCCTTCGTCGACTCCGATGTCCAGGTCAGCTCCGGCACCTTGATCGGCCTCACCGCCCACTTCGCCGATCCGCGGGTCGCGTTGGTCGCGCCGTGCCTGCGGGGCCGGGCCGTGAACGCCAGGCCGCGCTGGTTCGAGCGCTACGAGGAGACCTCGCCGGCGCTGGGCCTGGGAGAGCGGGCCTGCGCGGTACAGCCAGGCGCTGCTGTCGCCTGGCTGCCAAGCGCCTGCCTGGTCGGGCGGACCGACCGGCTCACCGGCGAGAGCGGGATCGGCGGGTTCGATCCGAGCATGCGGGTCGGCGAGGACGTCGACCTGGTCTGGCGGCTGGTGGCCGCCGGCTACCGGGTCCGCTACGACCCGGCCTTCGAGGCGCGCCACGACGTCAGGCCGACGCTGCGCTCGTGGCTGGGCCGCAAGTTCACCTACGGCACCGGCGGGGCCGCCCTGGCGCAGCGCCACCCCGGCAACATCGTCGTCGCCGCGCTGTCACCGTCGATGGGCCTCGCCGCCCTCGCGCTGCTGGCGCGCCGGCCCTGGTCGGTGCCGGTCGCGCTGGCCGGCGCGGGACGCGGCGCTGCGGTGCTCCTGCGGGCGCTGCCTGAGGTGCCAGGCCGCCGCGGGCTCGCGATGCGGCTGTCGCTGCGCGGGCTGTGGTGGGCGACGCGCCAGGAGTCCGCGCTCGTGTTGCGGCACTGGTGGCCGCTCGCGTTCGGCGCGGCCCTGGTCAGCCGGCGCGCGCGCCGCGTCATCGCGTCCGCGATGGTGGTCGACCTGATCGCCGGCTCGCTCGAAGCCCGGGGGCGGAACCCCGCCGTGACCTTCGCGGGCCGCCGGCTCGACGACGGCGCTTACGGCGCCGGGCTCTGGTGGGGAGCGCTGCGGTCCCGGGACACGCGGTGCCTGAAGATCCGTGTCGCCGGCCGCGGAAGGAGCGGTCTTGCCGCACGGACGCGCGGCCTGTCAGAGTAGCAAGGGGGTCCGCCTCGGCGGGTATGTCCAGTTTCTGATGGCGTGATGAAGTAGGGCGTACGTACCGGCAAGGATCAGGAGAAGGCGCATGAAGACAACCGCTGCTGTGGTCTATGAGCCAGGCAAGCGCATCGAGATCGAAGAACTCGATCTGGACGGCCCCCGGGACGGGGAGGTCCTGATCCGTTACACGCACGCGGGACTGTGCCACTCGGACCTGCACGTTCAGACCGGCGATCTCGAGGCACGGCTGCCGATGGTGCTCGGCCACGAGGGCGCGGGGATCGTCGAGGACGTCGGCCCTGGCGTGACGAGGGTTAAGCCCGGCGATCATGTCGTCTGCTCGTTCATCCCGAACTGCGGTGTCTGCCGGTACTGCGCGAGCGGGCAGCAGTCGATCTGCGACATGGGCGCCACGATTCTCGACGGATACCTGCCAGGTCCGCGCTTCCCGATCAGCGGGCCGAGGGGCGAGTACGGCGCGATGTGCATCCTCGGCACGTTCAGCCAGTACGGCGTCATCCATCAGAACTCCGCCGTCAAGGTCGACGATGACCTGCCGCTGGACAAGGCGGCGCTCGTCGGCTGCGGCGTCCCGACTGGCTGGGGTTCGGCGGTGAACACCGCGAACGTCAGGCCGGGCCAGACCGTCGTGGTCGTCGGCATCGGGGGCATTGGCATCAACGCCGTGCAGGGCGCCCGCTACGCGGGCGCGAAGTACGTCATCGCCGTCGACCCGCTGGAGAACAAGCGCGAGAAGGCGATGGAGCTCGGCGCCACGCACGCGTTCGCGACGATCGAGGAAGCCACGATGGCGCTCGTCGACCTGACGCGCGGCCAGATGGCGGACGCCGCGATCTTGACGCCCGGCGTGATGACGGCAGAGATCGTCGGCGGCGCCTTCAACGCGGTCGGCAAGGCCGGCGTGCTAGTGCTGACGGCTCTCAGCAAGATCCTCGAGCCGACGATCCAGCTGCCAGGCAGCATCGTCACGCTCTTCCGCAAGACGATCAAGGGCAGCCTGTTCGGCGACTGCAACCCGACCACGGACATCCCGCGGATCCTCGGGCTGTACCAGTCCGGCGACCTCAAGCTCGACGAGATCATCACCAAGACGTACTCGCTCGAGCAGGTCAACGAGGGCTACGACGACCTGCTCAGCGGGAAGAACGTGCGCGGCGTCATCGTGCACTCGCACAACTGACCCGGCTGTCTGCGGCAGTCGCTTGACCAGGGCGCCGAGCTGAAGGAGACGGGCAGTGGTTGAGGTTCGGGGCGAGCGGGTCGGCAGGCCCGCCCCCGTCCTCGACCGCGCCCGCGAGGTCGAATTGCTGGTCGCCGCCCTGGACGCGGGCGCGCACGTGCTGCTCGAAGGCCCGCCGGGGACCGGCAAGTCGACCCTGCTGCGCGCCGTCGCCTCGGACCGGGCCGCGCCCTTTTACCTCGTCGAGGGCAACGCGGAATTGACCCCCGCGCGGCTGGTCGGCCATTTCGACCCCGCCCAGGTGCTCGCGCAGGGCTACGTGCCCGAGCGTGTTCGTCGACGGTCCGCTGGTCTCGGCGCTGCGTCAGGGCGGCCTGCTGTACGTCGAGGAGATCAACCGGGTCCCCGAGGAGACGCTGAACGTCCTCATCACGGTGATGTCGGAGGCCGAGCTTTCCGTGCCGCGGCTCGGCGTGGTGCGTGCCGAGCCCGGCTTCCGGCTGGTCGCTGCCATGAACCCGTTCGACGCGGTCGGCACCGAGCGGATCTCCTCGGCGATCTACGACCGCACCTGCCGGATCTCGATGGACTACCAGTCCGCGGCCACCGAGGCGGACATCGTCGAACTGCGCGCGCCCGGCATCGGAGCGCCCGCGTGGCGGGCGCAGGTCGTGGACCTGGTCCGCCGGACCCGCGCGCACCCTGATGTGCGGATCGGGTCGTCGGTGCGCGGGGCGATCGACATGGTGGCGATCGCCGGCCGGCTCGCCGGGATGCGGTCGGTGAAGGAGGACGACTGGCACGCCGGGCTCGACGCCGCGCTGGTGTCGCTGTCCGGACGGATCAGGATGCACGACTCCGCCGGCCGGCGGCCCGACGCGGTGGTGCGCGAGCTGTACGAGCAGGTCTTCGGCCCCGAGCCGGCCGCCGGCGCGGCCGATGGTGATAGCGGGGGTGGTCTGGGGGAAGCCTGAGCCCGCCTTCACCGGCGGGCGCACCGAACAAGCGGCACAACCCGAAGAGCGACGCCTCGCGCACGCGCACCCTCGGCCGTTCGGCGCTGTCCAGGCACGCCCGGTTCGCTGAGGTCTCGCCCGAGGTCGGCGTGCTCGACGAGGACGCACTCGAGCGGGCACTGGCCGACGACCCTGATGCGACGCTCGCGATGGTGGCCGACCTCGTGCACGCCACCGACGAGCGGCTGCGCGCGCACGCCAAGCGGCTCGCCGCGCGGCTGGTGATCGACAGGTCCAGGTCCGGCCGGGTCGTCGCGCACCGGCATCGGGCGGCCACGGCGGGTGCCCGCGGCACGCGGCGGCGACCTTGACGTCGACGCGTCACTGGACGGCATCCTCACGGCCCGCGGCGAGCGCCGCCCGCCGGGCCTTGACGAGCTCGAGGCTCGCGACTGGGGCCGCCAGGACCTGGCGCTCTGCCTGGTGGTCGACGCCTCGGGATCGATGGAAGGCGAGCGCCTCGCGGTCGCCGCCACCGTCGCGGCAGCCTGCGCGCTGCGGGCGCCCGCCCAGCACGCGGTGCTGGCCTTCGCGGGCGACGTCCGCGTGCTGCGCGCGATGCACGGCACCGAGTCACCCGCGACCGTGGTCAATCTGGTGCTGGCCCTGCGCGGCCATGGCGTCACGCACCTCGCGGAGGCGCTCCGGGCCGCTTCGCGGCAGCTCGCCGCCGCCAGGGCGCAGCGGCAGGTGGTGCTGCTGCTGTCGGACTGCCGGCACACCGACGAGGACCCCGTGGCCGCCGGGAAGCTGCTGCCCGAGCTTGTCGTGCTCGCTCCGCGCGACGACTCCGAGCAAGCGGAGGCGTTCGCCCTGGCGGCCGGCGCCAGGATCGCCGCGCTGGGTTCGCTCGCGGACGTGCCCGCCGTCGTGAACCAGATCGCGGCGCGGTAGTCGGCAGGTTGCGGTTGGCTCCCGGCGAGGTCCGGGTGAGCTTCCCGGCCGCATGTCGCGGTTAGCAGCGGTAGGTGCTGAGGTCCGACCGTGTAGCTGCGGCCATGCGGTGCGGTCCAGGCGAGTGTGCCGGGCCGTGGCTGGGTCAGTGTCCAGCCTGGGGTCTGCTTGACCTGGTGGTGCCGCCTGCAGAGCGGGGCCAGGTTGCACGGGCAGGTCCGGCCGCCTCGGTGGTAAGGGACGGTGTGGTCCAGGTCGCAGGCGGCGGCTGGCCGGCGGCAGGCGGGGAAGGTGCAGGTCCGATTGCGGGCCCTGACGAAGTCGCCGACCACCCTGGACGGCCGGTAGCCAGGCACTTGGCTGGCGTGCAGGCAACTCTGGTCATCCAGCCAGGTGTATTGCTGCCGGGCGAGCCAGCGGCGGTGGCGGGCGGGGTCGCCGGGCGGCCCGGGCCCGGCCCGGGCGCAGGCATGGGCGGCGGCGGTTCCGTCGGGCCTGGTCAGGGTGACGCACCAGCGAGCCTTGGGGCCGGCAGCGGTCAGGCGGTCGACCAGGTCCCGGCTGGTCCATGCGTCGATCGGGCCCAGACCCGCCGCTTCGCCTGGCAGGTCGCTCAGGCCGAGCCAAGTGCTCGCCGGCAGGGTGATGTGCACCGACCCGGCCAGTCCCGCGAACCCGCCGGGGCCGGCGCCACGTGCGCCGCCGGAGGTCTGGTCGGCATGGCCGCCGCCGTCCAGAGCGGCGTCCGGGCGCGGCGCCTCGGTCCGGCCGCCGGCGGCGTCCGGGCCCGGCGCTGAGGCGGCGGCCGCGTCCGGGCGCGGTTCGGGGGCGAGGGCGCCGGGGTCACGGCCGGCGAGCAGGGCTGTAAACACTGCTGCGCGGAGCTGGTCGAGACTGCCGGATGCGCCCGCTGCCTGGAGAGCGCGGGCGATGGCGGTGATCCGCCGGTCGGCGGCGATCGCCTCTGCGGGCGCGAGCTCCCGGCCGGCGAGGGCGAGGTTGCCTGATCCTTCCTGCCAGGCCTCGACTCTGGCGTCGTCGCGGGCCTTGGTCATCCGGCGGCGGACGGCGGCTGGGTCGATGCAGTGGACCAGCGTGCGCAGGGCGTTGCGGAGCTGCCCGGTGGTCAGCGACGGCGCCTCAGGCAGCAGGGCAGCCGCGGCAGCGTTTGCGGCCTGATCGCTCAGGGCGGATAGCTCGGCGGCGAACACCAGGGCGCGGGCCCTGTCGATCCGCCCGGCCAGCAGGGCCTGGCGGACGCCGGGGAGCCTTGCCAGGTCGCGGGCCAGGCCAAGCAGGCTGTCCGCGGACCGGCCGGTGAGGATCAGTGCTGCGGCGAGCTCGGCCGCGACGTGCTCGCTGACCCGCGACCAGCCTGGCCGCCGGGACTCGCGGAGGCGGCGCTGGTCCAGCTCGGCGACGGCCGCGAGCTCGATGCCGGACTGCCAGGCAGACAGCCTGCGCGCGGCGCGGATCAGGCCAACCACCGCGTCGTCGGTCAGCGCGGTGAGACCGTCATCGAGCGCGTGCTGCGACAACCCGGCTAGCGCCCCGCCAGGACCGAGCCCGTCCAGCACCCCGCCCTCAGCAAACCCCTCGCTCTGGTCAGTCGCCACCGCGAGCCACTCGCTCGCACCATCACCGCAATCGTCTGAGTCCAAGCAGATTCCAGCCAGCTCGGCCTCCGTCGGCTCCTCGCGGTCGGCCAGCGCCGCCACATCCAGGCCAACGATGTCCGGCGTCAGACCGGCCAGGTCGCCGACCGGCTCGCCGGGCAGGTCGGGGTCGTCGGGAGGCTGGGAGACAGGCGGGAGAGTCATCAGCGGCTCCGGGGGCGATGCACACATTGGAATCTGTTATCGATAATTGTAGCGAGGCCCTCTGACAGTTAGAGTACATGTTCGATCGACCGCATCGGGCCGGTCGACGGCGAGACATCGACGGTCGCGTAGGGTCTGCGGCTGTGGAAGTCGTGTCGAAGGATGTCGTCGTTGTCGGGCTCGGTGGCTTCGGTTCAGCGGCGTTGTGGCGGCTGGCGCAGCGCGGGGCCGACGTGGCTGGTGTCGAACGGCACGGCATCGGCCACCATCTTGGTTCCTCGCACGGTGCGACCAGGCTGTTCCGGATCGCCTGCCAGGAGCATCCTGGCCTAGCCGCCGTCGCGCTGAAGTCTCTGCAGCTGTGGGGTGAGCTGGGCGAACAGACCGGGGAGCGACTGGTCAGCCAGAGTGGGTGCCTCAGCACGGGAGCGCGGGACAGCCAGGTCGTGCGTGGCGCCATCGCGGCCGCCGGCGCGGCGTCCGTCCCTGTCCAGGAGCTGAGCCACGCCGACCTTGTCGCGCGGCAGCCGCAGTACGCCGGCCTGGCGCCGGGGGACGTGGGCGTCTGGGACCCGGGAGCCGGTATCTGCTATCCGGAGCGCAACGTCCGGGCGCAGACGGCGGCGGCCGTCAGGCTCGGTGCCGACGTCTACCCCCACACTATGGTCACCGCCATCGAGGCCGACCGTGACGGCGTCAGCGTCCGCACCGCGACGATCGAGTGGCGGGCCTCGCAGGTCATCGTCGCTGCCGGTGCGTGGCTCGGCGCGCTCGTGCCTGGGCTGCCGCTTGCTCCCCGCAGGTCGCCGCTGTACTGGTTCCGGCCAAGGGATCCCAGGTCGGAGGAGTTCCATCTCGACAGGTTCCCTGCCTTCATCTGGGATCGCGCCGGCGGCGAGGTTCTGTGGGGTCATGGCTCAGCCGATGACTATGGCGTCAAGATCGGCCTGGAACCCGCCGAGACGCAGTCATCATCCGGCGGCATCGACCCTGAGGAAATGGACAGGTACGTGCACCTGGACAGCGACATCGACGAGCTGTCCGCGAGCGTGGAGCGAGCCTTTCCTGGGCTCGATCCCCGCCCTGAGAAGGTGATCCCGTGCCTGGTGAACGACTCGCCCGACGGTCAGTTCCTCGTCGGGCAGCTGAGCGGCCAGCCTCGCATCATCGTGGCCGGCGGGGACAGTGGCCACGGCTTCAAGCACGCCGCTGGCGTCGGTGAGTTGCTGGCGCAGATCGTGGCAGGCGAGCGCATGTACTGCGCGACCGGCTTCATGGACCCGGCGCGATTCGGCTGATCGCGGGGCCCCGACAGGCAAGGGTGGGCCCTGGCTGGTAGCTGGTGTACGTTGCGGGCTTGTGTGCTACGACAAGGACGCCAGGCCGCCAGCACCGCCGAGGGTCACCGGCACGGCGTCGGGAACCGGCCTGGTCCTGACCGCCGCCGACGGCAACAGGTTCGCTGCCTACCTGGCCACGCCCGAGCAGCCATCGGGCGTCATGGCGGTGTTGCTGCCCGACGTGAATGGCCTGCGCCCGTTCAGCACAGAAATGGCGCTGCGTTTCGCCGAGACCGGCATGGCCACGCTGGCGATCGACTACTTCGGCCGGACCGCGGGCAGCGAGCTGCGGGACGACGACTACGACACCGGGCCGCACCGCGAGCAACTCCGCAGGCAGGATGTGCTGACCGATCTGACGGCCGCCGTGGGATATCTGCGGGAACAGCGGTCTGGTCCGGTGCTCGCGATCGGATTCTGCCTGGGCGGAGGCATGGCGCTGTATGCCGGGACCGCAGACCTGGACCTGGCTGGCGTCATCGCCTTCTACGCGTGGACGGGCGAGACGGGCCGGGATCCGGCGCTGCCGCACGAGTTCGCCGCGGATATCCGTTGCCCGGTGCTCGGCCTATTTGGCGACGCTGATCACGCGGTTCCGGTCGCCGTGCCCCGCGCGCTGGACGAGCAGATGGTCGCGGCGGGCGTTCCGCACGAGGTCGTTGTCTATCCGGGAGAGCCGCACGGGTTCTTCGAGCTGCACCACGTCGGCGAGGACGGGCATCAGGCCGCGACCGCCGATGCCTGGGAGCGGGTGCTGCGGTTCACAGCCGAGCGGGCGGCGGCGGCCTCAGAGCGCTAAGCGTCGGGCTACCCGGCGACGGCGCGCATCGGGGAGGGCGCACATCGGGGAGGGCGCCCCTCCGCGCCGTTCAGTTATGCTTCGCGTGCCGGGTAAATGGTGAATCGTGACCATGAGATCGCCCACCTGACGTCGTGCCGGACGCAAGGGAGTGCCCATGCCGTACCGAGTGGTCATCATCGGCGCCGGGTTCGGCGGGATCGGCATGGCGATCAGGCTGAAGCAGGCAGGCGTGGATGACTTCGTCATCCTCGACCGGGCCGAAGACCTGGGCGGAACCTGGCGCGACAACACCTATCCTGGCCTGTCCTGCGACGTGCCTTCGATGCTGTACTCGTTCTCGTTCCGGCCGTGGCGTTGGAGCCGGCGGTTCCCGCCGCGCGAGGAGATCCTGGCCTACCTGCACGGCCTCGTCGCTGAGTACGGTCTCGGCCCGCACCTGAAGTTCGGCCGCGGGGTCGCGGCGGCGGACTTCGATGAAGCAGGCGCCGCCTGGACGCTCACCTTGTCGGACGGCGACACACTGCAAGCGAGCGCGGTGGTCTGTGCCGTTGGCCAGCTTGGCACGCCAGCCATGCCCGACATCGCCGGCCGGGAGGAGTTCGCGGGGCCTTCCTGGCACTCAGGCCGCTGGGATCACGAGGTCGATCTGGCGGGCCGCCGCGTCGCAGTGATCGGCACCGGCGCCAGCGCGATCCAGTTCGTGCCCGAGATCGCCAAGGTCGCCGCCCACGTCGACGTCTATCAGCGCACCGCGCCCTACGTGCTGCCGAAGGGCGATCGCCCTTACAGCGCGGCCGAGCAGGTGCTGTTCGACCGGCTGCCCGCCGTGCGAAAGGCCGACCGGCTGCGCATCTTCCTGTATGGCGAGCTGCTGACCAGCGGCTTCGTGCTGTCGCCCAAGATGCTGGCCGGGCCGATGAAAATCTGGCGCAAGCAACTCGACTCGCAGATCGCCGATCCTGAGCTGCGGGACAGATGCGTCCCCGACTACGTGATGGGCTGCAAGCGGGTGGCCTTCTCCAACGACTGGTACCCGGCGCTCGCCAGGCCCGACGTTGACCTGGTCACGGACCCGATCGAGCGGATCGTGCCGGACGGCGTTCGTCACCGCTGCCGGGCACGACACGCGCCGCCGACGTCATCGTCTACGGCACCGGCTTCAAGGCGGTCGAATTCCTCACCCCGATCGCGGTCACCGGCCGCGGCGGTGTGCGGCTCCAGGACGAGTGGCGGAACGGCGCGCAGGCTTATCTCGGCATCAGCGTCTCCGGGTTCCCGAACTTCTTCATGCTCTACGGGCCCAACACCAACCTCGGCGGCAACTCGATCATCTACATGCTCGAGGGCCAGATCGGGTACGTGCTCGGCGCGATCCTGGCGCTGCGCCGCGAGCGTCTCGCCTGGCTGGACGTACGCCCCGACGTGCAGGACTCCTTCAACCGCTGGGTGCAGACGGCCAGCAAGAAGTCGGTATGGGAGAGCGGCTGCCAGAGCTGGTATACGACAGCCAGCGGGCGCAACACGAACAACTGGCCCGACCACACCTTCTGGTACCGGTACCGGGTCAGGCGGTTCGACCTCGGGTCCTACCGGGTCAGGCCGAAGCAGCTGGCCTCCGCGGGCCCAGGCGCGAGGGCGGCATGAGCGCCGGGCGAAGCGGGAGCGGCGGGGGTCGCGGGAGCGGCGGGAAAGGCCGCCGCGGGCTGCGCGTGCCGCCAGCGGTCATGCGGCTGGGCGTCCGGCAGCTTGGCAAGCGCTGCCTCAACCCGGCCCTGTCCTGGGAGGCGCAGCGCACCAGGCTCGGGCAGCTCGACCGTGCCGCGCGGCTGCCGCGCGGCACGTCGGTGACGGAGCGGACCATCGCCGGCGTGCGCGCCGACGTGGTCTCGGCAGGAGCGGCAGACTCGGCTGGCACGGTGGTCTACTTCCATGGCGGCGGATACTGCCTGGGCTCCACAGGCACTGCCAGGTCATGGGCCGCCCACCTGAGCGCGGCGGCTGGCTGCACGGTCGTCCTGCCGGAGTACCGGCTCGCGCCCGAGCATCGCTTCCCCGCCGCCGTCGAGGACGCCAGGGCGGTCGTCGCAGCCCTGGCGGACGAGGCCGGCCCGGCGTCGCTGGTGTTGTCGGGCGATTCGGCGGGCGGCGGGCTGGCGCTCTCGGTAGCCGTGTCGAGGCGCGAGGACGGCGAGCCGTTGCCGGCCGGCTGCATCCTGATCTCGCCGTGGCTCGATCTCGGCCGTGACCGGGCCGCCGACCGCGCACTTGCCAGGCGCGACCCGATGCTGACTCCTGACTGGCTCGACGCGTGCGCCAGGGCGTACGCCGACCCGTCGTCCTGGTCCGACCACCTGGTCTCGCCCCTGCACGCGCCGCACGGCGGGCTGATGCCGCTGCTGATCCAGGCCGGGACCGACGAGCTGCTGGCCACTGACGCGGACAGGCTGGCCGCCAGCGCGACCGCGGCGGGCGTCGACGTGACCTACAGCAAGTGGCCCGGCATGTGGCATGACTTCGCGCTCCAGGCCGGCATGCTCGCCGCCGCGGACAGCGCGCTGGCGCAGGCGGCCTGGTTCGTCCGTACCGTCACCGGGGTGGCGCCGAGTGTCGCCAGCCGGGTGACCGCAGGCTCGGATGTGTCCGGTCTCCATGCGGCTTCCACGCCTTGTTCACAGGCACCGTCTTGGGTTGCGGAGTGGCGGTCCGGCCGGGGGTGAATGCCCAAGGGTCTGAACGGGGTCGGGCCGCCACCGCATTCTTATCCGGGGGGAGAGCACATGATGCATGCGGCTGGAAACGGGATCGGGGAACTACGGCAGGCCATGGGCGGGCCCGTCATCGTGCCCGGCGACCCAGACTTCGACAACGCGCGCCAGGTCTGGAACGCGGAAGTCGACCGGCGCCCGGCGGCGATCGCCCGATGCGTTTCGACCGCCGACGTCACCGAGGCCACCACCTTCGCCCGCGAGCACGCGCTGGAGATCTCGGTGCGGGCCGGCGCGCACAACACGGCGGGCATGGCGGTCAGCGATGACGGCCTCATGATCGACCTGAGCGCGATGAACTCCGTCGCGGTCGACCCTGCCGCCAAGCGCGCCAGAGTCGGCGGCGGGGCACTGCTCGCGGACCTGGACGCGGCGACGCAGGCGCACGGGCTCGCCGTTCCCGCCGGGCTGGTCAGCCACACCGGTGTCGGCGGGCTGACTCTGGGCGGCGGCATGGGCTGGCTGACCAGGAAGTACGGCCTCACCATCGACAATCTCACCGCCGCCGAGGTGGTGACCGCGTCCGGGCAGGTGCTGCGGGCGGCACCCGACGAGCATCCCGACCTGTTCTGGGCCATCCGCGGCGGCGGCGGCAACTTCGGCGTCGTCACCTCGTTTGACTTTCGGCTGCACGACGTCGATCCCATGGTGTCGTTCGGCTTCTTCTTCTGGCACCTGGACCAGGGCCCCGAGCCCATGCGGATGGCGCGCGAGATCCTGGCTGACGTCCCCGAAGACGTCGGCGTCGTCGCTGGCGCGCTCAACGCGCCGCCGGCGCCATTCGTCCCCGAGCAGCACCACTTCGCGCCCGGCTACGCCCTGCTGCTCATGGGCTTCGGGTCCGACGAAGAGCACGACGCCTTGGTCACGCGCATCCGGCAGGCGGCCCCGCCGCTTTTCGACCTCGTCACGCCGATGCCCTATACCGACCTGCAGAAGATGCTGGACGAAGCCAACGGGTGGGGCTTTCACAGCTACGACATGACGACCTACGTCGATGACATCTCCGATGACGTCATCGACGTCATCGCCGACCAGGTGCCGAAGAAGTCGTCGCCGATGTCGCTGGCGCTGTTCTACCGGCTCGACGGCGCGTACAGCCAGGTTGATAACGACGAGACGGCGTTCAGCGGCGGTCGCTCGCCGCGATACGGTGCCTTCCTGATCGGGCTGGCACCGGACTCCGACACGCTGGCCGCCGACCGGGACTGGGTGCGTGGCTTCTGGGACGCGCTGCGGCCGTACGCCATCGGCAACGGCGACGGCTACGTCAACGCCATCGCCGATTTCCAGGCCGACCGGGTCCGCGACAGCTACGGCCAGGCCAAGTACGACCGGCTGGCAGAGATCAAGGCGGAGTACGACCCTCTGAACGTCTTCCACCTGAACGCCAACATCCGCCCGGCGCGAGTAGCTGGTTACCAGAGCTAGTGCGCTAGAACGGTCGTATGGACCAGGAGCAGATACGGATCCGCGGGTACCAGCCGGACGACCTCGAAGCGCTTTACCGCATCTGCGTGCGGACGTCCAACAATGGCGGCGACGGCACCGCGATTTTCCGCGATGCCAGGATGCCCGGGGACGTCTACGCCGCGCCCTACGCGATCTTCGAGCCGTCGCTGGCGTTCGTCGCTGAGGACGCGGCGGGGGTAGGCGGCTACATAGTGGCCACCCTGGACACCCTGAAGTTCGGCCGGCGCATGGAGCGCGAATGGTGGCCAGCCGTGCGCGCCAGGCACCCTGAACCGCCGCCGGATCTCGCGCAAGGGCTGTCCATGCAAGAGCGCACGGCGCTCCGCAACATCCACCAGTCCTGGATGCCCGGCCAGAACGTGCCAAGCGGCTACCCGTCGCACCTGCACATCAACCTGCTGCCTGCCCTGCAGGGCCGCGGCGCGGGCCGGCGCCTGAGCGCGACGCTGCTGGCCAGGCTCCGCGAGCACGGCTCCCCAGGAGTGCACCTGGGGACCAGCCTCGCCAACCTGCGCGCGGCCGGGTTCTACCGGCACCTGGGCTTCACCGAGCTGGCGGCGAGCGACATCCATGTGTTCGGCATGGACCTCGCGGCTGGCTGATGATAGCTAGCCACGACTACGGCAGTTGAGCCTGAGGACGGGGCCCGTCAGAGGCCGCCGCCCTTGGGAACAGGGGCGCTGTAGCAGCAGCGGATGTAGCTGAGGAACGACTGCGTGAAGCCGGTCATGTGCGTGTCGCTCGGCAGGATCCTGGCCGAGAAGTCCAGCCCCGCGTGTCCGCTCAGCCAGAGCTTGTCGATCAGCCTGGCGAACTGGATCCCGAGGTCGCGGTAGCAGTGCGACCGGCCGGTGATCTCCAGCTCGTTGAGCGTCAGGTGCAGCTGGACGTCGTCGAAGCCCGCGCCGGAGTCGGCCAGCTGCTGCTCCAGCCGGAAGATCTGGCTGTCGGGATGCAGGACGCCCGGGCTGCCCGCGCCGTACCGCTGGAACATCGGGCTCTTGCGCATAAGCGCGTACAAGGTAAACAGCCCGCCGTAGGAGTAGCCGAAGAGTCCGGTGGCTCCGTCGAGAACCCGGTAGCGGTCCTCGATGACCGGCCTGAGCTCGTCTTCGAAGAACGCCAGGAACTCGGCGGCGCGGCCGTTCTGAATGCTCCTGATGTACTCGTCATGCTCCTCCTGGGTCCAGCCCGCGGTCTCGGCGTCCACGGCAACCGCGTCGATGATGCTCTGCGGCGCTGGCTCGCCGTCCGGCACGAGGTCCCTGGTGCGCAGCGTCAGCCACTCCGGCGCCTGGTCAGGGGGATAGCCGACGGTGACCTGCAGGTACGGCTGGAAGGCGGTGATCAGCTCGAACGCCGTGTGCTGCCCGTACGGCGCCAGCATGGCAGCGGCGACGTTCCCGTCGGTCACGTAGATGGCCGGGTATCTGGTGTCGCCGTCGGCCTCGTAGCCCACCGGCCGCGTGACCCAGATCGCCAGCCGCGCGCCGACGTGGGCGGAGTCGAGCTCGAAGTAGTCCGTCAACGGGAGAGTGACGGCCAGCGGCGGGTACATGGCTGGGCCGGCGGGTGAGTGGATGTCGGGCATCGGTCCTCCTAGCTCTCGGTGCTGGACTTCGCGACCCTGCCTTCTTGCAAGACCAGAGCCACGCGGCCACGATCGGCGAAGTGCTCAGGGACGCTCAGCGGGTCGCCAGCAAACCCGTCGATCAGGCCAGGAGTCAGGACCAGTTCGCCGCAGTCCAGCACGGTAGCGTCGCGCGGCCGGTTGCCGCCGACCCTGGCGATGCGACCCGCCTCAACGAGGATGCCGGTGCCGGGCTGGGGTCGCGGCCAGTGCCGTCCACCACGGTCCCGCCGTCGAGCCAGAGCGGTTGCGCGCACACCAGGCCATTGTTGGCGGGCCGCGACATTCGCACAACGGACACCTGGTGAAGAAACGGCACCTGAATTCCGGCACCCGCCGAATCCCCGCCGCGACCGGAGCTACTTCCATGATCACGGACACCTTTTCGCAGAGCGGCAGAAAGTCTCCGTGATCATGGAAGGCCCGCCCGCGGGCTCGCCAGGAGTCGGATCGGATCGGCGGTTTATGCCACTTCTGTCGCATGCCGGCCTGGCCGGTGCCGCCGTACTCTGACCTCACGCGACGCCCACCACGTCCACCATGCCGACCACGCGGGAGTCCTGGTGACCGGAACGATGCCAAGGCGACTCGCAGACGCGGCGCCGGAATTCCACGCGGTCCTCTCCGGCGAGCGCCTGCCGCGCGCCGCTCATCCGCCGGGCAGCATCAGCCGCGAGACGGTGCTGGTCGCCATGCGGGACGGCGTGCGGCTCGCGACCGACCTGTACCTCCCGCCGGTCACGCCAGCCCCCGCGATCGCGGTGCGCACGCCCTACGGCCGCGCCACCCTGCGCGAGCTCTACCTCGCGCTGGCAGGTGCGGGCTACGCGGTCATCTCGCAGGACTGCCGGGGGACCGGCGACAGCGAGCCCGACCACTGGGACTTCTACGTCTACGAACGCGAGGACAGCCTGGACTTCGTCAGCTGGGCCACGAGTCAGCCGTGGTATGCCGGCTTCCTCGGCTCGCTCGGCGGCTCGTACGTGGGAGGCACCCAGTGGTGCATGGCGATGCACCCGGAGATGACCGCGATCGCCCCTGAGGTCGCGGGGCTCGGGCTCGCCCAGAAACCAGGGGCCCGCTTCCACATGTACGCCAACGCCTATGCGCGGACGGTCGGGCATGGCGACGACAAGGTAGCCGTCGACATGGTCGAGATGGAGCGCCAGATGCTCCCTGAGACGCTCGCGACCGGGTACTTCAATGAACCGCTGACGACCCCGTTCCCCGCGGTCCTGCTCGAGCGCTTTCCCGAACTGCGTGCTCTGTCGCGGCGGGAGGCCAGGGAAGAGCTCTGGCGCCGCTACTGCGCGGGCGGCAGCGAGGAGCGGGCCGGAATCATCCGCCTCGCGCTGGGAGTCGACGACATCACGATCATCGACATCGACCGCCTCGACGCGGTCTTCCCGCACCACGTGCACATCGACGCGCACCTGCTCCCGGCCACCAGCGCGCAACTGCTGTGCGAGAACGTCGCGGCTCCCGCGTTCATGATCACCGGGTGGTACGACTGGTGCCTCGACGACGCGCTGCAGACCTGGGAGGCGCTGGCCGCCCACGGCCGCGAGCCGGTCAGGTCCGGCAGCCTGCTGCTGATCACCCCGACGGCGCACAACATGCCCGGCTACCACGAGGGCAAGGACTGCCACCCTGAGCTGGACCGGAGCTACCGCGATGACCCCGCGCTCCTGCTGCACTGGTACGACGCGGTCCGCGCTGGCCAGGTCGACGCGCTTCCCAGCGTCACCTACTACCTGATGGGCGCCGGCGAATGGCGCACGGCGAGCAGCTGGCCGCCGCCCGAAGCGCGGCCGCGCGAGCTGTACCTGGGCCCGGCAGGGACGTTGAGCTGGGACCGGCCGCCTGAATGGTCCGAGCCCGACCGCTTCAGCTACGACCCGGACGATCCGACCCCGACGCTCGGCGGCAGCATCCTGTCCAACGTGTACCCGCCGGGCAGCGTGGATGTCAGCGAGCTGCAGGTCCGCTCGGACGTCCTGACGTTCACCACGTCGCCGCTGACCGGCGATCTCGACGTCGTGGGGCCGCTGACGCTGGTGCTGTTCGCCAGTTCGAGCGCGGTGGACACCGACTTCGTCGCGCGGCTAAGCGACGTTCACCCCGACGACCGCGCGATCCAGCTCCAGACCGGAATCATTCGCGCGCGCTTCCGCGACGCCACCGGCGAGCCCGCGTTGCTCGAGCCAGGCCGCATCTACCGCCTGGCCATCGACATGTCCGCCACCGCGCACCGGTTCGCCGCCGGGCACCGGCTGCGGGTGGACATCTCGTCGGCCGACTTCCCGAAGCTGGAGCGCAACGCCAACACGGGCGGCGAGCCTGGCCCGCCGGTTCGCGCGACGCAGACTGTCTTCCATGGCGCGGCGTATCCGTCGCACCTGATGGTCCGCGTGCTTCAGGAATAGCCGAGCAAGTCGATTGCCGGGCCGCATGAGCTGCCGAACAATGGGGCTTGGACATTCGGATGAGAAGGGGGCATTTAACGCCGTGGCGGAGATCCCGGACTTCGACGCGATCGTGATCGGCGCGGGGTTCGCCGGCATCTATATGGTCTACCGGCTGCGCGAGTCGGGCTTCGCCGTGCGCGGCCTCGAGGCCGGCAGCGGCGTCGGCGGCACCTGGTACTGGAATCGCTATCCGGGCGCCCGCTGCGACTCGGAGTCGATGTACTACTCCTTCTCCTTCCTGCCCGACTTCGAGCAGGAATGGCCGCTCGAGGAGCGCTACCCGAGCCAGCCGGTGATCCTGCGCTACCTGCAGACCGTCGCCGAGCGGCTCGATCTGCTCAAGGACTTCACGTTCAGTGCCCGCGTCACGAGCGTGACCTGGGACGAGACCGCCGCCCGCTGGATCGTGCGGTCGGCCGGAGGCCTGGTGACCAGTGCGAGTTTCGTCATCACCGCGGTCGGTGCCCTCTCCGCCGCCAACGTCCCCGCCATCGCGGGTGCGGACACTTTCGCCGGCGAGCAGTACTCGACCGCGAACTGGCCGCACACGCCGGTGCCACTGGCGGCAAGCGGGTCGGGCTGATCGGCACGGGCTCGTCAGGCGTGCAGGTGCTGCCCGAGATCGCGAAACAGGCCCAGGCCGTCACGGTCTTCCAGCGGACGGCCCAGTTCGTCACGCCCGCCCAGGCGGGACCGCTCGACCCGCAGCTCGTGGCGATGTGGAAGGCGAACTATCAGGAGATCCGGCGGCGCACGAAGTTCACCTCCGGCGGGATACCCATTCCTGATCCGCAACAAAGCGCACATGAACTGTCGCCCGGCGAGCAGCGAGCCGTCTGCGAGGAAGCCTGGCGGCGGGGCGGGATCTGGTTCCTCGGCGGTACGTTCACCGACGCCGTGACCGACCTCGACGCGAACGCGATCGTGGCCGACTTCGTGCGCTCGAAGATCGACGAGATCGTCGACGACCCTGAGGTCGCCCGCAAGCTCAAGCCCACGACGTACCCGTGGGGAACCAAGCGCGTCCCGATCGGCTCGAACTTCTACGAGACGTTCAACCGGCCCAACGTCGCCCTGGTCGACCTGCGCGCCGACCCGATCGAGGAGATCACGCCGCTCGGGATCAGGACCGCCTCGGCCGAGCACCACCTGGACGTGATCGTGTACGCGACCGGATTCGACGCGCTGACCGGCTCGCTCGAGCGCCTCGGCGTCCGCGGTCGCGCGGCGAACGCCGCTGACCAGCGCGTGGGCGGACGGACCGCGCACCTATCTCGGGCTGACCGTCCCCGGCTTCCCGAATCTGTTCACGATCACCGGACCTGGCAGTCCAGGAGTGGTGACGAACGTGCCAGTCGCGATCGAGCAGCACGTCGAGTGGGTCGACGAACTGCATGCGCCATATGCGGGAGAACGGCCTCACCACGATCGAGGCGACGCAGGACGCGACGGCGGAATGGACCCAGCACGTCCAGGACGTCGCCAACGCAGACCCTCTATCCCGAGCGCCGACAGCTGGTACATGGGCGCGAACATTCCCGGCAAGCCCAGGCTTTTCCTGCCGTACATCGGCGGTCTCGACGTCTACCGGCGCACCTGCGACGCGGTCGCGGCAGCGGGGTACGCGCAGTTCGCCTTCGACGGCGCCGTCCGGCCAGCGCGCCAGGAGGCCGGCCTTGGCGCTCGATGACCCGACCTGGGATTTCGTCGCGCGGACGGTCGCACGGTGGGGGCGCCGGCTGCACCAGATGAGCGTGGCCGAGGCGCGCGCGCTCGGCCAGGCGGCGGCCGGCGAGCAGCACTCGCAGCCTGACGACGAGCGTGACGTCAGAATCCCGTGCTCAGGCGGGAGCATCACCGTGCGCGTGTTCTTGCCGGGCGCACCCGCACCCGCGGCCGCGGTCATCGTCTTCCTGCACGCCGGCGGCTGGGCGCTCGGCGACCTGGCCGGGTGCGCCGCGTTCAGCCGGTCGCTGGCGCAGCGCACCGGGTGCGCAGTCGTCGCCGCTGGCTACCGGCTGGCGCCCGAGTACCGGTATCCGACGGCCGTGCTTGACGCGTGGTCGGCACTCGAGTGGGCGGCGTCGCACGTCGAGGACGTCGCTGGCGCACGCGTTCCGCTGATCGTCGCGGGGGAAGGCGCGGGCGGGAACCTGGCGGCCGTCGTGGCCCGCTGGTCCTTCGAGCGCGCCGGTCCAGCCGTCGACGCCCAGATCCTCATCTGTCCCGTGACCGACAGCGACGTCGACTCGATGTCCTACACCGATCCGGCGAACCAGTTGCTGCTCGACCGCGACGCCATGATGTGGTTCTGGGACATGTACGCGCCCGACGCCGCCGCCCGCAGGTACCCTGACGCCTCCCCGCTGCAGGCCGTCTTCCTGACCGGGCTGCCTCCCGCCATCATCGTGACCGCCGAGCACGACGTACTCAGGGACGAGGGCGAGTTGTACGCGATGCGCCTGGTCCAGGCCGGCGTCGAGGTCGAGCACCGGCGGCTCGCCGGCCAGATACACGGTTTCGCCGCGCTTACGGGCGCGCCGGGCTGCGCGGATGCGATGGACTTCATCGCGGCCGCGGTCAGGCGCAGGACCGGCCAGGCGGCCAGGTCCTAGGTTCTGGGTCCAAAGTTCTGGGTCCTAGGTTCTGGGCTCGAACGTGTCGCAGTGCACCACGCCGCCGTCCACCACCAGTTCAGCGCCCGTCACGAAGCGCGCGTCGTCGGAGCACAAGAACGCGACGGCCGCGGCGATGTCGGCGGGCAGCGGGAAGTCACCGAGCGGGACCCTGGCCCTGGCCGCGCCGACGATCACGTCCGGGGCGATGCCGCGGGCCGCCGCGGTCTGCCGCACGTAGCCCTCCCACAGCGGCGTGCGCACCTCGCCGGGATGCACGGAGTTGCAGCGAATGCCGAGCCCCTCGGCTGCGCAGTACTGCGCGACCGACTTAGTCAGCTGGCGCACGGCCGCCTTGCTGGCGCCGTAGGCGGTCGAATCGGGTGTGGCCAGCAGGCCGGCGATCGAGGAGATGTTGACGATCGACCCCCCGCCAGCCAGGCCGCCGGTCCGCCGCATCGCGGCGATGCCCGCGCGGCAGCCGAGAAAGACGCCGTCGAGGTTGACCGAGAAGATCTGCTTCCAGTCAGCGAACCTGGTGTCCTCGGGCGTCACGCGGTCGGCAGCGCCCGCGATCCCAGCGTTGTTCACCAGGATGGCGAGCGGGCCGTGCCGTGCCTCGATCTCGCCGATGACCTCGGGCCAGCGGTCCTCGGCCGTGACATCCTGCTCGATGAACGTGACCCCGAGGTCGGCGGCCGTCTGCCTGCCACGATCGCGGTCGATGTCGCCGATCACGACGGTGGCGCCGTCGGCTGCCAGGCGTCGGGCGATCGCCAGGCCCAGGCCTGACGCGCCGCCAGTAACGAGCGCGTTCTTGTTATCCAAAGGTCCCATCGCTCTTCCCGCCCTGTGCCTGCGCCGCTCAGTGGAAGATCGAGCCGCCGTCGACGTTGATCGACTGCCCGGTCATGGACGTCATCACGGCCAGGAACACCACGGCGGCCCCGATCTCGCGTGCTTCCTGCGGCCGCTTGATGAGCTGCCAGTCGTTCACCATGGCCTCGGCCGACGTCTTCCAGGCCGCCGCGACGTCGGCGATCATCTGCGTCTTGACCACGCCAGGGCACACCGCGTTGACCCTGACGCCGAACTCGGCGACCTCTTTCGCCAGGGACTGCGTGAACCCGACGACCGCGAACTTGGAGGAGGAGTAGTGCGCGCCGCCCGCCACCCCGTCCTTGCCGGCCGCGGATGAGATGTTGATGATCGCGCCTCCGCCCGCCGCGATCATCGCGGGCAGCGTGGCCTTTGCCACCAGGAACGTGCCCCGGGCGTTCACCGCCATGATCCGGTCCCACTCCGCGGCCGTCAGATCGAGCACCGGAGAGATGCTGAGCACCCCGGCCACATTGGCGAGCACGTCGATCGGCGTTCCGGCGCTCGTGAGGTCGCCGAGCAGCCGGTCGACCGACGCGGGGTTGGCGACGTCGACCTGCGCCGCCTCGCCAGGGCCGCCCAGTTCGCCGAGTCGTCTGCTGCGCCGTGGCCTCGTCGATGTCCGCGGCCACGACGTAGGCGCCAGCGGCCGCGAGTTCCTGCGCGACACCGCGTCCGATGCCGCGGCCCGCGCCTGTGACGAGAGCGGTCCGGCCGGCGAGCGGACGCCCGCGGCCCCACGGCGACTCGAACGCGAACGGGTCAGCTGGCATCAGCGCACCACGGGGAGCACGACGCAGGACGCCTTTCCTGGTTCGTGGTAGACGGTCTGGTCGGCGACGACGAGGGTGTCATCGGTGAAGTTGTTCTCGGCCCCCGAGTTCGTGTTGCGGTCGTACTGCGTGAACCAGGAGCTCATGATCTCGATCCTGATCCGGTGCCCGGGCAGGAAGCGGACGCCGCAGGCGTCCATCGTGAACTCGAACAACGCTGGCTCGCCAGGCGAAAGCAGTTCGGGGGTCTCGAAGGAGGTGCGGAATCTGGCTCGCAGGCAGCCCTTGCACAGCAAGTGCGCCGAGCCGTCGGGGTGGACATCGACCAGCCTGGCGTGCCAGTCGGTGTCGCGCGCCGAGGAGGATGCCCAGAGCTTGCACGTCACCCAGCCCACGACGTCGAGTGGCTCGGTGAGCGGTTCGCTGGTGTAGCACAGGCAGTCGTCACCGATCGTGGCGAGCCGGTCGTCGACCGGGCCCTCGCGGAGGTTCCACAGCACCCGGGTGGGCGCGGCAGGGTCGTAGCGGTAGCTGTCGGCCGGCTCAGGCTCCGGCGGCTCGGCGGACAGCACGCCGTCGCCGCGCAGGCTGTTGGCGTGCCCGCCGGAATGGAAGTAGAACTCGGTGTGCTCGGTGCCAGGCAACGGCCAGGTGTCGGCCGACCGCCATTCGTTGGCGCCGATCACGAACACGTGCACCGGCTTCTCGTCTTCGATGCCGTTGCTGACGCCCTTGAGGTAGCGGTCGAAGAAGCGGATCACGTAGTCGTTGAGCTTGATGATCGCGTGCTCGCCGAAGTCGAGCCCGCTGAGCCTGCGCTGCCGGTTCACCCAGTGCGGCCAGGGCCCGATGATCAGCTTCTGATGGGCGGCCAGTGGACCTGCGCACGTGGCCTCGAAGTTCAGCGGCGAGCCGGGGAAGTTCATGTCCCACCAGCCGGTGATGTTCAGCGCCGCGACGGTCATCTCCGCGTGATTGGCGAAGGAGCCCTGCCGCCAGAAGTCGTCGAAGACCGGGTGCGCCATCATCTCGTCAAACCATTCGCAGGTCATCCGGGCGCGCTCGGGCAGCGACGACAGCGGCAGCGCGTCGTAGTAGTCCTGCTGCTCGGCGAACAGCGGAGTGACGAAGTCCGGGACCTGCCACGAGCGCTGTCCCATGCCGAGCGCCCACTCCGACATCGGCAGCAGGAAGCACCCGCCGAAGATCGGCTCGTTCCGCCACAGATCGCCGGGCGGCGAGACGATCGGGACGATCGCCTTCAGGTGCGGCGGCAGCCGCGAGGCCGCGTACCACTGCGTGTGGCCGACGTAAGACCCGCCGATCATGCCGACGTTCCCGTCGCACCAGTCCTGTGCGCCGATCCACTCGACGGTGTCGAACCCGTCGTCGGCCTCGTCGAAATACGGCCGGAACACGCCGTCGGAGTTGAACCGCCCGCGGCAGTCGTTGAACGCCACGATGTAGCCGTGCTGCGCGAGCCGCTCGGAGAGCTCAGGGCCGGCCGTCCTCGCCAGCACCTTGTCGTAGGGCGTGCGCTGCAGCACGACTGGCAGCGGACCCTCAAGGTCGGGGCGGACCAGGTCGAGGGCCAGCTCAACACCGTCGCGCATCGGCACCCGCAGGTTGTGCACGACGCGCGTCTTACTGGTCAGGCGCGGCGAGAGATCGCCGCGCGGGGGCTCACCTGGTGCGGGATGGTCGGCGGCTACGTCGTCTGTGCTCACGGTCAGCACGCTAATTGCGCCCAGAGGCGCAGTCACCGGACGCGATGTCGAAAACATGCCCGGATAGCTGCGACATCTGTCGGTGGTGCGCCGCCATGCCCGGGATGATCGTTACTGTGTGAATCTGACTGCGGACGCCGTCGTCATCGGCGCGGGCGTCATCGGCGCATCGACGGCACTCGAGCTGGCGAAGACCGGCCGCCGCGTCCTGGTCGTCGACAAGCTGGCCGGGCCCGGCCTGGGCTCGACGAGCGCGTCAAGCGCGGTCGTGCGGTTCAACTACTCGACGCTCGACGGCGTCGCCGCGGCCTGGGAGTCGAGGCATCACTGGGCTGACTGGGCCGGTCACCTGGGCGCGCACAGGGACGGCGGGCCGCTCGCCAGCTTGCGCAGGACCGGGCTGGTGATGCTTGAGGCGCCGGTGGCGCCGATGGATCGCGTCCTTGCCATGTACGACCGGGTCGGCGTCCCCTACGAGGTCTGGGACGCGGCCGAGCTCGAGGCCAGGGTGCCGGGCATCGACACCGGCCGGTACTGGCCGCCGAAGCGGCTCGACGACGAGGCCTTCTGGGCCGAGCCGACAGGAAAGCTGGGCGCCTTCTTCAATCCCGACGCTGGCTTCATCGACGATCCGCAGCTGGCAGCCGTGAACCTGGTGGACGCCGCGCGCCGGGCGGGTGTCACGTTCTTGTTCAGGCACGCGGTCACGGGCGTCAGGCGGACCGGCGGGCCCGGTGGCGGACGGGTGGCCGGGCTCGACCTCGCCGGGGGTCAGCGGGCCGATACCCCCGTGATCGTCAACGTCGGCGGACCCTGGTCGTCCGCGCTGAACAGGCTCGCCGGCGTCGGCGAAGACTTCACGATCTCGGTACGGCCCATGCGCCAGGAGGTCCACCACGTGCCGGCGCCGCCCGGGTTCAACTCAGGCGACCGGCTCGGGCCGGTCGTCGCCGACCTGGACCTCGGCATCTACGTCCGCGGCACGCCGGGTGACGGCATGCTGATCGGCGGGACCGAGCCGGACTGCGAGCCGCTCGAATGGCTCGACGAACCAGAGGACGCGAACCCCCATCCGACGTCGGCCTTGTACGAAGCGCAGGTCACGCGCGCGGCGCGGCGTTTCCCCGGGCTGAGGGTCCCCGGCACGCCGCGCGGCATCACCGGCGTCTACGACGTCGCCAGCGACTGGACGCCGGTCTACGACAGGACGTCGCTTGACGGGTTCTACGTCGCGATGGGCACCAGCGGCAACCAGTTCAAGAACGCGCCGCTGGCTGGCCGCTTCATGGCCGCGATCGTCACCGCGGTCGAGGCCGGTCACGACCACGACGCCGACCCGGTCAGCTACACCGGTGAGTACACGGGCGCGGCGATCAACCTGGCGACGTTCTCACGCAAGCGCCCGGTCAACACCGCGTCCAGCGGCACTGTGATGGGCTAGCCCGGCCGGCGGGCTGTCCGGCAGCAGGCCGAGCAGCCTGGCCAGCTTGAGGCCGAGGTGCAGGGACAGGCGGTCGCCGCCGCTGGCCAGCTGCATCGCGGTGATCTGCTCGATCCGCGACAGCCGGTAGTACAGGCTCGTGCGGTGCACGTTCAGCAGCGCGGCACTGGCCCTGGCGTCGCCCGCCTGGTCCAGGTAGATCTCCAGCGTGTCGATCAGGTGCCCGCCCGTGTCCTTCTCGATGAGCCGCCGCAGCCCGGCAGGAACGGCGTCAGGGGGCAGCCGGTCCAGCGGCAGGTGGACGAGCAGCCCGTAGATGCCGAGCTCGTCGTAGCAGACGACCTGCCCGAATCCGGGAACCGACTCGGCCACCCGCAGGCTCACCTCGGCGAGCGCGCACGACGTGCTCGCGGCGTCCAGCCCGCACACCACCGGACCGATCCCGACGCGCACCGCGTGCGGCGTCCCCGCGTGCTTGCCGACCTCCGCGCACAGCCGGCGCGCGTGCGCGCGCATGTTGTCAAGCGTCGGCGGGCGCAGCGACGCGGCCAGCAGCAGGCCGTGGCCGCCCGACCTGGTGACCGCGATGGCCTCCATCGGCATCAGCTGCCTGACCAGCCGCTGCAGCGCGAGATCCAGTTCGGCCGCCGTGTCCGGCCTGCGCTCGAGCACGTCGGCGGCGACGCGCACGGCGAGCAGGAGCACGTGACCCGAGGCGGGCAGCCGGTCCGTCGCGGCAAGCTCGGCCGAGGCGTGCGCCCTGATCGTGGTGTCCTCGGAGACCAGGTCGCGCAGCAGCGCCTGCTCGCGGCTGCGCCGGAGGTCACCGAGGAGCAGTTCGCGGTGCATGATCTGGCCGGCCGCGGCTGACGCGTCCTCGGCCATCTGCAGTTCCTCGTCGGTCAGCGAGTGGTCGCCGTCGATGAGCCACAGGTAGCCGAACAGCCTGCCGCCGCAGCGCACCGGGACCGCCACCCGGCTGAGCAGCTCGCGCTCTGGCCAGGCCGGCACCCTGACCGGGCCTTCCGCCTTGGCGATGCCCGCCTTCATCACGTGCTCGAGCACGTCCTGGGGGATCTGCATCGTCAGGACCGAGGTGATCCTCGTCGGGTCAACCTGGTCGTGATTCTCGGTGTGAGCGGTGTGCACGAGCAGGTGCATACGCGGATCATCGATTGCCACCGCCCGCTGCAGCCGGGCGGCCAGGCCCTCGCACACCGCACGCAACTCGTCTTGCACTGGGCCCCAGACCGTGCTTCGACAGATGTTCAAACCAGTGTGCCTCGTTGCGACCCAGGTCGGAAGACCTATGGCGACTCGGTATCTAGAGTCAGGTTATGGCTGACATGAGTATCGATTTCGGTGAGCGCGACCTGCGCGGCACCGCGCTGTACGGCGTCGTGGAAGATCATTTCCGTAGGCTGCACGAGCCGGCCTATGGCCGGCCGAGCGCCGCGGCCGACCCTGACGGCCGGCCTGACGGCGCGGCGATCGCCTTCACTGGCACCGTCTTCACCGAGCTCAAGGGGCAGGGAACCAGCCGGGTCTGCCTGGCGGAGGCCGGGTCGGTCACCGTGCTGACCGACGGGCCAGGCGAGCAGAGCCACCCGCGGTTCTCGCCCGACGGCACGCTGCTCGCGTACCTGTCGGACGCCGCCGGGGAGGGCGACTTCCAGCTTCGGGTCCGTACGCTGTCCGACGGGCAGGACCGGATCCCCGACCCGGTCGACGGCACGGTCGAGTACCTGCAGTTCTCCCCTGACGGCCGGCGGATCCTGCTCGGCGTCGCCGGACATGGTGCTGACCGGTCAGGCGGCGAGGGGTCGGGCACGACCGCCAGGCTGGCGGGCGACCTGCCGGACTGGATGCCGGAGGCGAACGCGGGGCCGGCCGCCGATCAGTGGCGCTCGGCGTGGGTCGTCGACGTCGCCAGCGGGGCGAGCCGTCAGGTCAGCAAGCCGGGCACGAACGTCTGGGAGGCGACCTGGGACGGGCCAGACGCGCTGCTGGCGGTGACGAGCGAGGTTCCCGGAGAAGAGGCCTGGTATACCGCCAGGCTGTACCGGATCGACGTGACGACCGGCGCCGAGGAGTTGCGCTACGCCAGCGATGTCCAGATGGGCTGGCCGGCGGCTGACGCCCTCGGGCGGCCGGTGGGCCATCGTCACGGCGACCAGTTCTGACCGCTGGATCGTGGCCGGCGATCTGCACGTGGCCGATGGCGCGGGTGCGCCCGTCACGGTGGACACGCACGGGGTCGACGTGACGTGCACCCAGTGGCTGGACGAGCAGCGCATGGGCTACCTGGGGCTGCGCGGCCTCGTGACCGTGGCGGGGATCTATGACGTCGCGACCGGAAAGGCCGAGGAGACCTGGTCGAGCAACGAGACGACAGGTGACCGCTACCCGCAGGGCAGGTTCCTGGCCGACGGCTCGATCGCCGGGGTGCTGCACAGCTACAGCCGCTATCCCGAGCTCAGCTTCCTGCGCGGCGCCGACGTAGTCACGGTGGCCTCGCTGCGCCATCCTGGCGGGGACTACCTCACCAGTGTCGGCGGCACGATCGAGCCGGTCTCGTGGTCAGCCCCCGACGGACTCGAGATCCAGGGCCTGCTCTGCCTGCCGGAAGGCGAGGGACCGCACCCGCTGATCGTCTTCGTGCACGGCGGCCCCGTGTGGGCTTACCGCGACCGGTGGGCGATGGGCTACGTGTACACGCCGCTACTGGTCAGCCGCGGCTACGCGGTCCTGCACCCGAACCCGCGCGGCAGCGGCGGGCGCGGGCAGGCCTTCGCGAGCGCGGTGCGGGGGGACATGGGCGGCGCCGATACCTATGACTACCTGTCAGGGATCGACGCGTTGGTCGAGCGCGGGATCGCCGACCCTGAGCGGATCGGCGTCACCGGCGGCTCCTACGGCGGGTTCATGTCGGCGTGGCTGATCACCCAGGACCAGCGGTTCGCGGCCGCGGTGCCGATGGCGCCGTCGACCAACTGGTACTCCCAGCACCACACCACGAACATCCCGTACTTCGACGTCCTGTTCCTGGCCGACAAGCCGCGCGCTCGCACCGGCCGCTACCTGGACAGAAGCCCGCTGCTGTTCGCCGATCAGGTCGCGACGCCGACGCTGCAGACAACGGGCGCGCTGGACAGGTGCACCCCGCCTGGCCAGGCGGTCGAGTTCCACACCGCGCTGCTCGAGTGCGGCGTCGAGTCAGCGCTGGCGATCTACCCGGGAGAAGGTCACGGCGTCCGGCGCTTCCCTGCGCTCATCGACCAGTGCGCGCGAACGCTCGGCTGGTTCGAGCGCCACATGCCGGCCTGACCGCGGTGCCGGGCCGGGTAGTCGTCGTCGGAGCCGGCGCCGTCGGGCTGTCCTGTGCGTACTTCCTGCAGCGCGCGGGCCTCGACGTCGACGTCATCGACGCCGGCCAGGTGGGTGACGGGGCGTCCTGGGGCAATGCCGGGTGGGTTTCGCCGTCCCTGTCCGCGCCGATTCCCGGTCCGGCAGCCCTGCGCACCGCGCTCGGCTCGATCGGCAATCCAGCCAGCCCGCTCTGGCTGCGGCCGCGGTTCGATCCAGGATTCCTGCTCTGGGGTCTTGGCTTCCTGCGGCATTGCACGCAGCCGCGCGAGCGAGCGGGGCCTGGCCGCGACCGCGCTGCTGTCCCGCGATGCGTTCAGGTATTTCGACCAGATGCTGGCCGATGGGCTCGACCTGCGGCTGGAGCGGCGCGGCCTGCTGCTCATCGGCACGTCGCGAGCGAGCGTCGATGAGGAGTACGCCGAGCTCTGCAGGCTGCCTGCGGAGCACATCGCGATCGAGGCGACCAGGCTGTCCGCCGCCGAATGCCGCGAGCGCGAGCCGCTGATCGGGCCAGCGGTGGCCGGCGGCATCTACGTGTCGACCGATGGGCACCTGGATCCTCGCGAGCTCACCGCGTCCCTCGCCAGGCTGATCACCGCCAGGGGCGGCACGGTCCGCAGCTGCCAGCCGGTCAGGCGCTTCGTCATCCAGGGCCAGCGCGTCACGGCCGTCGTCACGGGCGGCCACCGCGGCGACAGCGACGGCAGCGACGGCAGCGATGGCAGCGACGGCAGCGATGGCAGCGACGGCAGCGGGGGCGCCGAGAACGAGGTGCCGGCCTCCAACGTCGTCATCGCGGCCGGTGCGTTCTCCGTGCCGGTCACGAGGATGCTCGGCGTGCGGCTGCCGATGACGGCCGGCAAGGGATACAGCTTCTCGGTGGCCAGCCAGCAGGCGCCCGCCGCGCCCATGTACCTGCTGGAGACGAAGGCCGGCGTCACGCCGATGGCCGGCCGGGTCAGGATCGCCGGCACTATCGAGTTCTCCGGGCTTAACCTGCACATGGACCCGCGCCGGATCGAGGCGCTGACGCTCGCCGCGCGCGGCTACCTGCCAGGCCTGGACTGGACTGACCTGGCCGAGGAGTGGACCGGCATGCGGCCGATGTGCCCGGACGGGCTGCCGGTCATCGACCGGGTTCCTGGCTTCGGCAACGCCTACCTGGCCACAGGTCATTCGACGCTCGGCATCACGCTCGCCGCGGTGACCGGCGCGCACCTGGCCAGCTTCGTCAGTGAAGGTTCGGCCCCGCCCGCGCTGCGGCCGTTCGGCTTTCCCTCGTACTTCGGCCGGCCAGGAGGAACCCGACAGTGAGCGACCGCTGCCTGACCATCGAGCACCTGCTCGCGGTGCGAACCCCCGCTGACGCATCGATCTCGCCGGACGGCCGCGACGTCGCGGTCGTCGTCGCCGACGAGTGCGCCGTCCAGCCAGGTCGCAGCCCGGCCGCCCGTCTGTGGCTCGGGCCGCTCGCCGGTCCGATGCGCCAGGTGACGACGCTGGACTGCGTCGACAGCCTGCCGCGGTGGTCACCGGCGCGGGGCGAGGTCGCCATCGCCTCCGACCGCGACCACCGCGGCCGCATGTCGCTGTACCTGGCGGACGCGGCGTCGGGCAAGGTCAGTCCGCTCGGCGACATCGCCGGTTCGATCGAGGAGATCGCGTGGGCACCTGATGGCGGCGCCCTCATGGTGCTCGCGGCCGACGTCGGCCTGGACACGGCCGGCTCGCTGAACGCGGTTATCATCGCCGAAGCCAGCCAGGCGCCGCCCGACCCGATCGTGCTGTCAGGGGCGCCAGGGCTCCGGCGGCTCTACCACGTCGACCGGGCGACAGGAACGACGCGCGAACTGGACCTCGGCGGGCTGTCCGTCTGGGATTTCAGCTGGAACGGGACCAGCGCGCTGGTCGCCATCGTCTCCGCTGACCCGTCGGAGAGCGGTTGGTACGCCGCGGCCGTGGCTGTGTACGAGCTGAGCGAGCCGGTCAGGCAGGTCGCGACCTACCAGCCGCGCTGGCAGCTCGGCGTGCCGCGGCTTGCGCCTGGCGGGCGGCGCCTGGCCTTCACCGAAGGCGTCTGCAGCGACCGGGGAATCCTCGCCGGGCAGCTGATGGTCGCCGACGTCGCGCCAGGCCAGCTCGCGGTGAGGCCGGCGGGCGCCGACAACGTGAAGTACCTTGACTGGCTGGATAGCGACCGCCTGCTATACGCGGCCGTGCGCGGGCTCGGATCGGTGATCGGGGTAGCTGATGCTCGCGAGGCCGGGGCCGACGGAGAAGGCGCGGCGGCCGTCGAGCTCTGGTACGCGGACGTCACGCTCGGCCACCGCCACCACGTCCGCACCAGCATGGACGCGGCCCGGAGGCACATCGTCGCGGTCGCGGAGGGGGCCAACACCCCGCCTGAAGCGGGGTGCCTGTCCATCGCGGCTGACGGGACGGCGACCTGGGCACTGATCACCGACTTCAACGCCGGCATCGCGGCGCTAGCCAGGCAGAACCCGCCTGCCTGGCAGTCCGTGACCTGGACGTCTGACGGCCACGACATCGAGGGGATCCTCGTCCTGCCGCCTGACCGGGCGCCGGGGCGGCTGCCGCTCGTGCTGCTCGTGCACGGCGGGCCCACCGCGTCCTGGACCTATCAGTGGTCGAACTTCGGGCTGCCTGCGCTGTGGGCGCTGGCCGGCTACGCGGTGCTCATGCCCAACCCGCGCGGCAGCGCGGGCTACGGCCAGGCCTTCGCTGGCGCCAATGTCTACGACATCGGCGGCGGCGAGCTGCGCGACGTGCTGGCTGGCGTGGATGCGCTCGTCGAGCGCGGCATCGCCGACGAGCGACGGATCGGCGTGACGGGTGCCAGCCATGGCGGCTACGCGACCAACTGGGCGATCACCCAGACCGACCGCTTCGCAGCTGCCATTCCGATCGCGGGATCGTGCAACCGGCTCAGCAAGTACAACACCGGCAACATCGGCGCCCTGGAGGAACTGTTCTACGATCCCGACCCGTATGACGTGGCCGGCAAGGTCCTTTCCAGGTCGCCGATCGTGCACGTGCGAAACGTCCGTACCCCGACGCTGATCATCCACGGCGAGAAGGACCGGTGCGTGCCAGTCGGGCAGGCCTACGAGATGTACGGCGGCATCGCCAGGCTCGGCACCGTGCCCGTGGAACTGGTCGTCTACCCGCGGGAGGGCCACTCGATCTCCGAGCGCGCCCACCGGATCGACTTCTGGCAGCGCTGCAAGGAGTGGTTCGACCAGTACCTGGCCGGCGGCTAGCCCAGCACCGTGCCACTACTGGCGTGGGGCGGCCGTGGCTTCAACGGACCGAGCAAGTCACCTGGCGATCTTCCTTCACTTGCCTAATTACCGCGCCACGAGCGCGGTGCTAGTTTTACGCGTATGTAGTACCAGTCTTTCGGTTAGGTCACTTTTGAGCAGAACAGCCGATTTATAGCCTTATACGAATTCCGGATCCCTGCAGCGCACCGGAGCCGATATGCGCGCGCGACTCATCGCGATCTTCCTGATTCGCCGTGCGCTCGCGCTGCTCGTGCTGCTGCTGCTCATCTCGTTCCTGATCTTCGGGCTCCTCTACCTCGCGCCTGGCAACGCGATCCAGGTGCTGCTCGGCACGCATCCGGCGAGCCCTGGGGTGATCGCGGCCCTCACCGCGAAGTACCACCTGGGCGACTCCTTTTTCGAGCAGTACCTGCTGTGGCTGAAGGGCGCCAGCCACCTGAACCTCGGCGTGTCGATCCAGACCGGCCAGACGGTGACGTCGCTGATCGGCGGCCGCATCGGCCTGACCGTTTTCCTCGGCATCTACGCGTTTCTCATCTCGGTCCTGCTCGGCATCCCGGCCGGCGTCGTCGCCGCCATGCGGAACAGGACCACGGCTGACCGGGTGCTCGTCGGCATCAGCCTGCTCGGCGTCAGCGTGCCCGCCTTCGTCAGCGGCGTGTTCCTGCTGTACCTGCTCGCGATCGACGCCGGCTGGTTTCCGATCTACGGACCTGGCACCGGGTTCGTCGACGAACTCTGGCACCTGACGCTGCCCGCGTTCGCGCTGGCCTTCGGCGTGATGGCGCTCATCGTCAAGCTCACCAGGGCCGCGATGGTGACCGTGCTCGAGCAGGACTACATCGCCTTCGCGCATTCGCGCGGCGTCTCCCCGGTGCGGGTGATCATCAGGCACGCGCTGCGCAACGCGCTCGGACCTGTCGTGACGGCCGGCGGGCTGATCCTCGGCGTCGTCCTCACCGGCGCGGTCCTCGTCGAGCAGGTCTTCGCCCTGCCGGGCATCGGGTCGCTGCTGATCAGTGCCGTCGGGACCAAGGACGTGCCCGTCGTCCAGGGGTTCACGCTGCTCGCCGCCGCGATCCTGATCGGCGCGAACTTCCTGATCGATCTGTGCTACCTGTTCATCGATCCGCGGATGACAACTGGACGGGGTGCGACGTGACGGTCATCACTGCCCCCGATACCGGGCTCGCAGGACTGGCCAAGAAGCGCGGCCGGCGACGCCCGTCGTTGCTCATCACGCTGTCCGTGCTGATCGTGCTGCTCGTGGTGGCGTGCGCGGTGTTCGGCTCGCTGCTCGCGCCACTGCCAGCGAACGCGCAGAACCTGCTCTCGGGCGTGCACCCGCCGTCGGCGCATCACCTGCTCGGCACCGACGACTTCGGGCGCGACATCTTCTCCAGGCTCATCGTCGGCGCACGGGCGGCGGTGATCGGTCCTGCCCTCATCGCGATCGGCGCGCTGGTGATCGGCAACGCCCTCGGGTTGGTGGCCGGCTACACCGGCGGCCGGGTCGACTACTTCATCATGCGGCTCGCCGACCTGGTCTGGGCGCTGCCCGGCCTGCTCATCGCCATCGTCGTGGTCGGCGTCATCGGCGGCGGCTACTACGTCGCAGTCGTCGTGCTGATCGTGCTGACGTTCCCCATAGACGCCAGGATCGTCCGCGGGGCCACCTTGCAGCAGCGCAACATGCCCTACGTCGAGGCGGCGGCGACGCTCGGGCTGTCGCCGTGGCGGCTCATGATCCGCCATATCTGGCCGAACCTGCTGCCGCTGGTCATGGCGAACACGTTCCTCAACTTCGCGTTCAGCCTCGTGTCGCTGTCCGGGCTGTCGTTTCTCGGCCTCGGCGTTCCGCTCAACACGCCCGACTGGGGCGGCATGCTCGCGCAGAACCTTCCGCTCATCCAGAGCAACCCGCTCGCGTGCCTGGCGCCTGCGGCCGCCCTGGTGCTGACCGCTACCAGCATGAACCTGATCGGCGACTGGACCTACGAGCGGCTGTCTGACCGGGGACGTGCCAGATGACAATCACACAGCGCTCTGCCGGCCAGGCCGTGCCCGACGGCTCGTCGCTGCTGTCGGTGCGCGGCCTGCGGATCGTCAGCCGCATCCAGGGCGTCGAGCGGGTCATCACGGTGGGCTCTGACTTCGATCTGGCCCCGGGCGAGACGCTCGGCATTGTCGGCGAGTCAGGAAGCGGCAAGTCGATGACCGCGAGGGCGCTGATCGGCCTGCTGCCCGCCGGGGTGCGGGCCGAAGGCGAGGTGACCTACCGCGGCAGGAACATCCTCGCGCTGCCCGAGCGCGACCTCAGGCGGCTGCGCGGGGCAGAGCTCGCCATGGTGTTCCAGGACCCGTTCACGATGCTGAACCCGCTGATGCGCTGCGGCGCTCAGATCGCCGAACTGCTGACGGACGACAACGGGAGGTCCCTGCGCCGCCTGGCCAGTCGCGCTGAGGCCGTCAGGCGGCTGGCCGAGGTCGGCATCACCGATCCAGCCGTCGCCGACGCCTATCCGTTCGAGCTTTCCGGCGGCATGCGGCAGCGGGTCGGCATCGCGGCAGCCATCGCGCGGGACCCGCAGGTGCTGATCGCCGACGAGCCGTCGACGGCCCTGGACGTCACGACCCAGCGCGAGATCCTCGCCAGGCTCCGTGAGGTCCAGCAGGGCAGGGGGATGGGGCTCATCCTCATCACGCACGACCTGCGCGTCGCGTTCGCGCTGTGCGACAGGGTCCTGGTGCTCTACGCGGGATCTGTCCTGGAGACCGCGAGCGCTGAGCAGATGGAATCAGAGCCGCTGCACCCCTACACCCTCGGGCTACTGCTCTCCGACCCTCCCGTCGACCGGAGGCTGTCGCACATGGCGGCCATCCCTGGCTCGGTGCCCGCGGCTGATGAGATCGCGAACACGTGCGCGTTCTCGCCGCGATGCCAGTGGCGGCTCGACGCGTGCACGGTCGCGGCTCCGCCGCTGGTCGAAGTGTCAGGATCGCGCTGGTCGGCCTGCATCCGGGTGCCCGCGATCGTGCCGGACATGGCCGCGCTGAAGACCGAGGCGCTCGCCGCCCGCGTCGACCATGCCGGCCGGGATGAGGCGGCCCCCGGCATCGCTGGCGCTGTCGTCGCGGCCCGCGGGGTTGGCAAGGTGTTCGGCGACAGCCGCCAGGCTGGCAGGCGGGTGGCGGCACTGAAGGACGTCACGCTCGATATCGGCGAGGACGAGGCCGTCGGGCTGGTGGGCGAGTCGGGCTCAGGCAAGACCACGCTCGGCCGGTGCCTGGTCGGGCTCGAGCGCCCGACCGGCGGGACGGTGCTGGTCAACGGCGTCGACACGAGCCGTACCGCGGGCCTCAGCGGCGCCGACCGGCGGCGGCTGCGGCGCAGCGTGCAGATGGTCTTTCAGGATCCCTACTCCACGCTCAACCCGGTCCGCACCGTCGGGGCGACGCTGGGCGAGGCGATCTTCGCGGCCGACGAGCACGTCCGCGACGTACGAACCGCGGTCGCTGAACTGCTGGAGCGCGTTGGCCTGCCAGCCGGGTATGCCGAGCGCAAGCCGGTCGCCCTGTCCGGCGGTGAACGCCAGCGGGTGGCGATCGCGCGTGCCCTGGCCGTCCGCCCGCGGCTGATTGTCTGCGACGAGCCGGTGTCGGCCCTGGACGTGTCCGTGCAGGCGCAGATACTCAACCTGCTGACCGACGTGCGTCGCGAGCTCAAGGTCAGCTATCTGTTCATCACCCACGACCTCGCCGTGGTCAGGCAGGTCGCTGAGCGCATCTACGTCCTGCGCCAGGGCGTCGTCGTGGAGCAGGGCACGACCAGCGAGGTGCTCGATAACCCGCAGCATCGGTACACGCAGATGCTGGTCGACTCCATCCCGAGCTCGGACGAGGCATGGCTCGCCCAGGCAGGTGAGGCAGTCATCGAGAGCGAGGAGCTAACCGATGCGGAGCGCAGGGCATGACGTCATCATCGTCGGGGCAGGCTCGGCTGGCGCGACGCTGGCGTCCCGGCTGTCTGAGGACCCCAGCCGCAGTGTGCTGGTCCTCGAGCACGGGCCCGACTACCGCACGGCCGATACGCCAGCAGTGGTCGCCAGCATCGATCCGATGGAGCACGTGCCCAGCTATCCGCCGCCGCCCGACTCTGGCCTGTCCGCGTACTACCACCCGGACCTCGCGGCCCGCCGGACCGCAGCCCAGGAACCTACGTTCTTGATGCGCGGACGCGGTACCGGCGGCAGCTCGGCCGTCAACGGCCTGTTCGCCATCCGGCCGACCGTCGAGGACCTGGATGGCTGGTGCTCGTCGGGAGCGCGCGGCTGGTCGTTCGACGACGTGCTGCCGCTGCTGCGGCGGCTGGAGACCGACCTCGACTTCGGCGACGCCGGCTATCACGGCAGCTCAGGACCGATTCCGATCACCAGGCCAGCCGGCCAGGACTTCCTGGAGGTCGACGAGGCGTTCCGTCAGGCGGCGCTCGACGTCGGGCACCCGTGGGCTCCCGACCACAACGCTCCGCGCACGCACGGGATCTCGCCCTACGCCTTCAACGGCAGGAACGGCCGGCGCGTTTCGACCAACGACGCCTATCTCGAACCTGCCAGAGGCCGGCCGAACCTCACCGTCCTCGGGGAGGTCTGCGTCGACCGCGTCTTGTTCGAAGGCGGCCGCGCCACTGGCGTCAGTGCGCTGCGCGCTGGCGAGGAGGTCGAGTTCGGTGCCGGCGAGATCATCCTCTGCGCCGGAGCCGTGCACTCGCCCGCCATCCTGCTGCGCTCGGGCATCGGACCGGCGGCCGATCTGCGCGAGCTCGGGATCGAGGTGCGCAGCGACCTGCCGGTGGGACTCGGCCTGCAAGATCATCCGCTGATCAGCCTTGACCTCGGCTTGCGCGACGGGGCCCAGAAGCAAGAGCCAGGCTCCCGGCACGGCCGGTACTGCATCAGGCTCGGGCTCGGCCTGACCGCCGAGCCAGCGGACGGGATGATCTGCCTGCTCAGCCACGCAGGCGCGCCTAACAGGTGCGAGATCTACGGCTGGCTGAACCGGACCCTGTCCACCGGCAGGCTGACCATCGCGTCCGCCGATCCGCGCCGCAATCCGGTCATCGACTCTGACCTGCTCTCCGACCCGGCGGACCTGCACCGCATGCTCGCGCTGGTCAGGCACCTGGTCGAGCTGGCCGAGCGGCCGATGCTGGCTGGACCTGATCGTCTCGGCGCGGCTCGCGCCCGCTCCCGGCAACGACGCTGGCCTGCCGGTCTCCGGCGCGCAGCTGCCGGCCGAGGCTGAGCTGACCTCGTTCGTGCTGGCAAACGCCTACGACGCCGCCCATATCTGCGGGACCTGCCGGATGGGCGCTGCCGGTGATCCGCAGACCGTGGTCGACGAGCGCGGCCGGGTGCTCGGCGCCCAGAACCTCCGCGTCGCCGACGCCAGCATCTTCCCCTGGGTCCCTAGTGCCAACACCCACATCAGTTCCGTCCTCGTCGGCGAGAAGATCGCCGACCTGATCCGCGCCGGAGGATGAACGCTGCCATGGACAGGACCACTAGTGTCGTGCGCTGGGAGCAGCACTGCTGCCTGCCTCTTTCCGCAGACTGCGAGATCGCTCCGCTGCGCAGGTACCTCGACGTCGGGACCAGCTATCTGTCGGTCAACGTGGGGTACGCGCCGCACGGGATCGAAGACACCATGCGGGTGCTCAGCTCGTGGCGGCGCCAGATCCGCGATGACGCCGGCACCTACCAGCTCGCTGCGTCCGTGCGGGACGTCCTCGCGGCCGGCCAGGCCGGACGGCTGGCGGTCGGGTTCGACCTCGAGGACACCAACCCGCTCGGCGGCGACATCGCGATGGTGCAGGCCTACTACGACCTCGGCGTCCGGTCGATGCTGCTGACCTACAACGGCGAGAACCTCGCCGGATTCGGCTGCCACGCGGCCCGCGACACCGGGCTGACCGAATTCGGCCGCGACTGCGTGGACGAGATGAACAGGGCCGGCATGATGGTGGACGTCTCGCACTGCGGGTACCGGACGTCGATGGACGCGATCGAGCGCTCCAGCGCCCCCGTCATCTTCAGCCACTCCTCGATGCGCGGGCTGTGGGATCACGAGCGGAACATCCGCGACGACCAGGCCCGCGCCTGCGCGGCGACGGGCGGCGTCATCGGCATCAACGGCGTCGGAATCTTCTTGGGCCCCAATGACGCGACCGCGCAGGCGATGGCGCGGCACATCGACTACGCCGTGGGGCTGGTGGGACCCGAGCACGTGGGGATCGGCACCGATTACGTCTTCGACAACGAGGACCTGAACCGCGAGCTCGCGGAGAACCCGCAGATCTTTCCCGAGAGCTACCGGCGCTGGGGCCGGGTGGACTTCGTGCCCCCCGAGCAGCTTGTGCCGCTCGAGGCCGAACTCGCGGGGCTTGGCTATCCGGCCGATGCGATCGCCGGCATCATGGGCGGCAATTTCCTCCGGGTAGCCAGCCAGGTATGGAAATGACGGGCCAGGCAGCCGATGTCAGGGCGCCCGTCACGATGGAGGCGCTGCTCAGTCTCAGGCGCCCGGCCGAGGCGGTCGTGTCGCCGGACGGGACCAAGGTCGCCTGCAGCGTGCTGACCGCTGCCTGTACCGACCCGCCGGCCGGCCAGCAGGCGAACCTGTGGATCGCGGCGGCCGGACAGGCGCCCAGGCAGATCACCGCGGGGCCAGGCCTGGACGCGCTGCCGCGCTGGTCCCCGGACGGAACCAAGCTGGCCTTCGCCTCCGACCGCGACCAGCCGGGCCTGATGGCGCTGTACGTCTTGTCGGCCGAGATCGGCGAGGCAGCGCCGTGCGGCGGCATCGCCGGATCCTGCGAGGAGATGTCGTGGTCGGCCGACGGCCGGCGGCTGCTCGTCCTGGCCGCCGACCCTGGCTCGGATCGGGCAGGTGCCTTGACCGCCACCCGCATCGAGTCGCGGGAGGCGCCCCAGCAGGACCCGAAGGTGACCAGGCCACGCGCAGGCGTGGCGGCGGCTCTACCTGGTGGAGGTGGCCGACGGCAGCACCACGGAGGTAGGCCCGGAGGGCGAGAACATCTGGGAGTTCGACTGGGACGGCCGCTCAGCCGGCGTCGCTGTCGTCTCCGCCGAGCCTTCTGAAAGCAGCTGGTACGACGCGAGCCTGGTGCACATCGATCTGGAGCAGCGCCGCGTCATCGGGCGCTACCAGCCGAGGCTTCAGCTCGCTGGCCCCGCGCTGTCTCCCGACGGGACCAGGGTCGCGTTCGTCGAGGGCGTCGCCAGCGACCGTGCGACCTGGCCGGGCGGCACGCCGAAGTGCGCCTCGCTGGGGCCAGCGGCAGCTGGTTCCCGCCGACGTTGCCGCCGACTTCGAGGTCAGCTGGCTGTGCTGGAAGGACGCGGGAGCGCTGGTCTACCACAAGTGGGAAGGGCTGCGTTCTGGGTGCGGGCTGCTCACGCTGGGCGGCGAGGTCACCAGGCTCTGGGCTGGCCAGGAGACGGTCGGCGGCAGGGGAACGGCACCGATCTCGTGCGACGCCGCGCGCACGGTTCTCGCCGCCGTGCGCGAGTCCAGCAACGAGCCGCCAGAGGCGGCGCTGCTGTCCCTCGCCGACGCTGGCCGCGGCTGGCAGGAGGTGACCGCTTTCAACGCCGCTCTCAAGGACCTCGCCCTGCCGCTGTGGCAGGAGCGGCAGTGGACAGCCCCTGACGGGGTCGCCGTCCACGGCCTGGTCGCCCTGCCGCCAGGCAAGCAAGCGACCGGCCTGCCGCTGATGGTGATCGTGCACGGCGGCCCGGTAGCGGCCTGGACTCATCAGTGGACCAACTTCGGCCAGCCGCTGCTGTGGACGTCTGCTGGCTACGCGGTCCTGATGCCGAACCCGCGCGGGAGCCGTGGCTGGGGGCCGGGGTTCGCGGAGGCGATACTCGGCGACATGGGCGGCGGCGAGCTCACCGACATCCTGTCCGGGGTCGACTCGCTCGTCGGCGACGGCACCGTCGACACCGGCCGCGTCGGCATCTTCGGCGCCAGCCACGGCGGATACATGGCCGCGTGGGCCATCACGCAGACCGACCGGTTCGCGGCGGCCATGCCGATGGCGTGCGTGTCCGACTGGCTCAGCTTCCATCACACGACGAACATCGGCCGCTTCGACGAGTTGTTCGTCGGCGCCGAGCCCTACGACGCGGGCGGCCTGTATTTCCAGCGCTCACCGATCATGCACGTGCGCAACGTCAGGACGCCGACCCTGATCATCCACGGGGCGCTCGACCTGTGCACCCCGGTGGGTCAGGCGGAAGAGCTATATCGCGGCATCGCCGACACCGGCCTCGCCGAGGTCGAGCTCGTGATCTACCCGCGCGAAGGACACGGAATCCAAGAACGCGCGCACCTGCACGACTTCTGGGAGCGGGCGCGCGCGTTCTTCGGCAAGCATCTCCTCGGGTGAGGTTCGCCCGTCCTTACTCAGGTCGCCGAGAACACGTGAGTCAGCCAGTTCTGGTTGTAGAACAGGCCGGTGAAGTGCTGGTAGGTATAGGTGCTCTGGATCGCCATGACGTCGTTCTGCCAGAACAGGCCCAGGTAAGGAAGCTGTTGCTGGGAGATCGTGAGGACCTGGCCGAGCAGCTTGGCCCGCTGCGCGTTCGAGGTGGCGGCGTTCGCCTGCACCAGTAGCTTGTCGACAGCCGGGTCCTTGAAGTTCGCGGTGTTGAAGTTGTTCTTCACCGCGTTGGCGCTCGGGTAGGACAGGTTCGAGGTAGTCGGCCGGGTCGGCGTAGTCCGGGCCGTACAGGACCGCGACGATTCCGAGGTTCTTGTGCCCGTAGATGTTGGCCAGCCATTCGTTGGAGGTCACCTGCTGCACGGGCATGTTGATGCCGAGCTGTTTGACGGTGGTGGACAGGCTCTCCAGCGTCTTCACGACGGCCGGGAAGTTCGAGGGTGCCAGCACCTTGTTGGTAGTGAAGCCGTGCGGGAAAGCGGACTTCGCGAGCTCCTTGCGCGCGGCGTCCAGGCTGTAGGGGTACGAAGGCAGCCCGGCGTACAGCTTGCTGACCTGGGCCTGCGTCAGCACGGCGCCCCATTGCTGCGGCGCGACCATGCAGGAAGCCGGCGTGCCGTTGCCGCCGGAACCAGGAACGCCTTGACATAACCGGCCCTGTTCGCCGCGTAGGCGATGGCCCGCCTGACGTGGATGTCGTTGTACGGCGGCTGGCTCATGTCGAAGGACAGGAACGAGACGAACATGCCGGGGGCAGAATAGGTCCGCACTGTGCTGATCTTCTGCCAGTCGGCCGCCTGCTGGACTGGCACGTTGAAGGTGCCGCTGACCTGGCCGGACTGCATCGCGAGTAGCAGCGTCTGCGGGTCGGCGATGCACGTGAACGTGCACTTTTGGACCACGGGCTTCTGGCCCCAGTAGTTGTCGTTGCGCTCGATCGTGGCCGCCGTGCTGCTCGGGAACGCCGTGACCTTGAACGGGCCAGTGCCCATGATGTTGACGGTCGACCCTGGCGTGCCTAGTGCCTTGCCGACCTTCTCGACGAACGCCTTGCTGAGGATTGGCGCGAACGGCAGCGCGTTTGCGACCAGCGGGTCGGCCCGCTTCAGGTGCGCAGTGACCTCGTTCTTGCCGGTGACCGTGAATGCGCCGACATTGGCGAAGTAGGCGCCGATCTGCGAGCCAACTTTCGGGTCAATATGGCGTCCGAGCGAAAATGCCACATCGTCCGTGGTCATCGGCGTGCCGTCCCAGAACTTCACGCCCTCCCTGATCTGGAAGACGTACTTCAGCGCGGTACTTCCGACTCCTGGTACGTCCAGCTTGTCGCCAGCAAGGGCTGCAAGCCCAGCGTGTTCGATACCGTCAGCAGGCCCTCAAGGCCGGTCACCTGGACGCACTGGGTGTTGCCCTCGAACGCGGTGGCAATGTCGAGCCCGACGATGGTGGAAGTCGGGAGTGCCCAGGTCAAGCTCGTGATGGATTTGGAGGAGGGCTTGCCAGGGTTACTCCCTGACGAACTCGGCGAACTGCCGCCGCAGGCGGCGAGCAGGCCGGGAACTGTGAGCGCCGCGGCGCCGACGCCAAGACTCTTCAGTGCTTGCCGTCGGTCCGTCGGCCTGGAGTACCACGTCGGCTCGTCACTCGATGTCATGGCAGGTCAGTCCCCTCACTCGGGTGGTCGCCGCGCGGACAGCAGCCGATGTATCGTCCGGGTGGGCTCCTCGTCATGGCATCTTGCGGCGCGTAATGAGACGAATGGTACGTCCGCGCACGTGAAGGGCGCATGCTACAGAGGTGGCATACAACCGCTACGCATTGCGACGGCTGTCGGAGTGCGTTCAGGCGGCCGTCGCGCGGTTAGCCAGCGCGGCTGAACCCGCGGAATAGTCAGCACGATGCAGCTTGACCTGGAACTCCGCGAGGCCTGCCCGGGCAGCCGCCCGCGGTCAGGGGCCGGCCAGGCCGTCGCTGACCGCCATGGTGACGCGGGAACCTCCGCTCGGGCGGTTCTCCGCCCAGGCGCGTCCGTGGTGCGCTTCGGCGATGGCCTGCACGATGGCCAGTCCGAGCCCAGTGGATCCGCTGTCGGACTGCGCCCAGCCGCCGCGGGCGAAGGGCTCGAACGCCCGCGCCAGGAACTCGTCATCGAATCCGCGGCCGGTGTCCTGCACCACCAGCGTGACAACGCCGTCGCGGCTGCCGAGGCGCACATCGACCTGCCCGTCCGCCGGGGTGTGCCGGAGCGCGTTGTCGACCAGGTTGGTGATTGCCTGGCGGAACCACAGGCGGTCGACTCGCACCCGTGCGTCCGTGGCCGCGAAGGTGACCGCCGCCGCCGCGGCGCTGCGGGTGATGGCGGCGATCTCGTCGCGGGCGTCGGCGAGCAGGTCGGGCAGTGTTACGTCAGTCAATTTGACTGCCAGGGCGCCGCCGCGGGCGCGGGCCAGGACAAGCAGGTCGTCGGTGAGGCGGCTGAGGCGCTCGTTCTCCTCGGACACGCTCGACAGCGCAGCGGCGAGGTCTCCCGCGGTCTGCTCGCCAGAAAGAGCCAGGTCAAGGTCCATGCGCTGGATCGCGAGCGGTGTGCGCAACTCATGGCTTGTGCTGTCGATGAGGCGACGCTCCCGCTCGACCGACCCCTCGATGCGATCGAGCATGCGATTCAGCGTGTGCCCGAGCCGGGTAATCTCGCCTCCGCCGGCGGGTAGCGCGAGCCGGCTGCCGGCGCCGGTTTCCGATATCCCCGCCGCCTGCCGGCGCATCTGCTCGACGGGCCGGAGCGCCGCCGCCATGGCGAGCCAGGAGCCCGCGCCCAGCAGGCAGACCGCCGCCGCTCCGCTGATGGCCAGCGTGGCCGCCAGTTGCGTCATCTCGTTCCGCCGATCTTGCAGCGACGCGCCGACGATGACGATGAGGCGGCCGTGCGCGGTCGGCACCGGCACGAGGAGGACGCGGGCCAGGTTGTCGATGCCCGGGAGCCTGCGATCGACAACCTCCGACCGCACCGCGAGCCTGGCCTGCTGAACGGGCACCATCCGATGCCCGGCTAGGACCGGGCTGGAGTCGATGATGCGCCCCGAGGGATAGGTAATCTGCTCAATGACCTCGTCGCTCTCGATGAGCGTCGGCTGTACCGGAGGAACCGGCTCACCGCGCTGCACGCTTGCCGCGAGTATCTCAGCGCGCGATCTGAGCCCCGCGTCGATCGTGGCGAGCAAGTCAGCGCCGGTGCGCCAGTACGCGAAGACACCCAGCCCGGCGATCACGCAGGCCAGACTCAGGGTGAAGGCGGCCGTCACCCAGACCTTAATCCGCAACCGGATCTTTGGCGTCATCTCGAACCTGATACCCGACGCCGCTGACCGGCCTGCCGGATCCGGTCATGTCGACGGCATGCCCGTCGCGTTCCAGGCCCATCGCGCCGAGCCTGGCCATCTTTGCCGAATCCTCGCGTTGGCTTTCATGTACTCCTGGCGGTAGGCGCCGGGAACCTGCGGGACTGCTTTCATGACGATGCCCGGCTCAGCGTTCTTGACTCCAGCCTGCCACGATCCCGACCTGTCGATCGTGCCGCCCGGCAGGCAGGCAGCCGTAGCGCGCGACGAACCCCTGCAAGATGGCAGGCGGGTGCACGACGTTGCTCAGCCTGGCCCTCGCCTTTAGCTCGCCCGCCTGCTCTGGTTCGAAGTAGCCCGCGTGCTTGTAGACGTCGATCCTGGTGCAAAGGCCCGCCACGTCCAATTCCGGATGGAATTGCGTCGCGTAGACGTGGGCGCCGATCCGGAACGCCTGAACCGGGCAGCCGGGGGAGGAGGCGAGCAGCGCCGCGTGCGCCGGCAGTTCGCTGATCGCCTCCTTATGCCCGACGAATGCCTCAAAGGTCGCCGGCAGCGCGCCGAGCAAGGGATCGTTCCTGCCATCCGTCGTGAGCGTGATCAGGACCGGCCCGACCGGCTCGGCATAGCGCCGGTCCACAACGGCGCCCTGCTGGCTGCCCAGCGTCCCGATGCCGTAGCAAGCGCCGAGGAACGGGAAGTCGGCACTGGTCACCTGACCGAGCAGCCTGGCGAGATCGGCCTCGACCCGGCGCTGCACGGGCGACTTGGAGTCCGGAGGGTCGCTTGAGTTGAGCGGCCCGCCGCCCAGCAGGATCCCCGACCAGTCCCTCAGGTCGACATCGCCAAGCGGCAGCCGCTCCAGCCTGTGCCGGCGCAACGCAGCCTCGCCGAGCCCAGAAAACCGCAGGAACGCCTCGTACTCGTTGTCGGCAGCGGCGTCTTCGGCGCGGGTCGCCAGCAGCAGGAACGGCTTCACATGATCACCTTAGTGTTCGCGCGACCGCCCACCCGGGTTTGGCTCGCCCGCGCTGACCGGCGTAGACACCCTCTTTCACCTCGGCAAAGATGAACTCCATGTCGGTCGAACCAGGACGCACAGGTAGTCATCAGGGCGAGCCGGACGGCGCCGGCGGCGGCCCACCGCGACGCAGCGCCGCGTGGTTCGGGGCGCCAGGCAGGGACGGATTCCTGCACCGGTCCTGGGTCAGGGCAGAGGGCTTCACGCCCGAGGTGTTCGACGGCCGGCCCGTCATCGGGATCGCCAACAGCTTCTCCGAGCTCGCCCCCTGCAACTCGCACCTGCGTGACCTCGCGGAGGCGGTCAAGCGCGGCGTCTGGCAGGCGGGCGGCTTTCCGCTGGAATTCCCGACCATGTCCCTCGGCGAGTCGCTGATCCGGCCGACAGCGATGCTCTACCGCAACCTGATGGCGATGGAGGTCGAAGAGTCCATCCGCGCCAACCCGGTCGACGGTGTCGTCCTGCTCTGCGGGTGCGACAAGACCACGCCAGCGATGCTGATGGCGGCGGCGAGCGTGGACCTGCCGGCCATCGTGGTCACCGGCGGGCCGATGCTCAACGGCAGGTTCAGGGGCGGCACGCTTGGCTCGGGCACCGCGGTCTGGAGCCTGTCAGAGGATGTGCGCGGCGGGCGGATGACCGAGGCCGACTTCAGCCTCGCCGAGGGCTGCATGAGCCGTTCGCACGGCCACTGCATGACCATGGGCACCGCGTCGACGATGGCGTGCATGACAGAGGCGCTCGGCATGAGCCTGCCGGCAGCGGCGGCGATTCCCGCGGTGGACGCGGGCCGGGCGCGCGTCGCTCAGGCTTCGGGGCAGCGGATCACCGCCATGGTGCGCGAGGACCTGCGGCCGAGCGCGGTGCTGACCAGGGAGGCATTCGAGAACGCGATCGTGACGCTGGCCGCGATCGGCGGTTCGACGAACGCCATCATTCACCTGCTGGCGATCGCTGGCCGCTGCGGGCAGCCGCTGGGACTCGGCGACTTTGACCGGCTGAGCCGGCCGGTCCCGCTGCTGGCAGACCTGCAGCCGTCGGGCAAGCACCTGATGGAGGATTTCGCCGACGCTGGCGGCCTCCCGGTGATCACCGCTGAGCTGCTGCGCGGCGGCCTGCTGAGCGGCGGAGCCCGCACCGTCACCGGCCGCACCGTGGCCGAGAACATGTCCGATGGCGAGGCCGCGACCCGATCGTGGCGGCCCGATGTGATCAGGACGCTCGCTGACCCGCTGCAGCCTGCCGGATCGGCGACGGCCGTGCTGCGCGGCAACCTCTGCCCGGACGGCGCCGTGATCAAGGTCTCCGCGGCCACGCCAGGGCTGCTCAGCCACCGCGGCCGTGCTCTGGTGTTCGACTCGGTGGAGGACTACCGGGTGGCCGCCGACGACGACAGCCTCGATGTCACGGCCGACGACGTGCTCGTGCTCAGGAACGCCGGTCCGCGCGGTTATCCCGGCATGCCGGAGGTCGGGAACCTGCCGCTGCCCCGCCGGATGCTGGCCGCTGGCGTGACCGACATGGTCAGGATCTCCGACGCCCGGATGTCGGGGACCGCGTACGGCACCGTCGTGCTGCACGCCGCGCCTGAGGCGGCCGTCGGCGGCCCGATCGCGCTGGTCAGGACCGGCGACATGATCACCCTCGACGTTCCGGCGCGGACGTTGCGGCTCGAGGTGACGGACGGCGAACTCGAAGACAGGAGGAGAGCCTGGTCGCCGCCGCCGCAGCACGCCAGCCGCGGCTGGGTCAGGCTCTACACCGAGCACGTGCTGCAGGCCGACCAGGGCTGCGACCTTGACTTCCTGGTCGGCAGCTCGGGCGCGGCGATCCCGCGGCCCAGTCACTGAGCATCGGCCAGGCGCGCTCGGCGAAACAGTCTGCCGCGCCCTCGGCAGCCTGCGTCCCTATGCTGGCTACGCACTGTGTCGGACCTGAATCCGGAGACGTTGCATGAGAGCTGTCACTTTCGCCGGAGCCGGCGGGAACGAAGTCGTTAACCTGTCCGAGCGGCCCGATCCCGTTCCGATCGCGCATGAGGTCGTGGTCGCCGCCAGGTTCGCGGGCGTGAACTGGGCCGACGTAGCCCAGCGGCGCGGCAACTATCCGCCGCCGCCTGGCGCGCCGCAGGACATCCCCGGGCTTGAAGTCGCCGGCACCGTGATTGCCGTGGGCGCGAGGTCCGGCCTGGCGGACCGGCGACAGGGTGTTCGGACTCGTCGGCGGCGGCGGCCTCGCCGACCGGGTGGCGGTGCACGAGCGGCACGTGGTCGCGATCCCGGACGGTATGGCCGACGACGTGGCTGCTGCCGTTCCCGAGGCCTACATGACCGCGCATGACGCGGTGTTCAGTCAGGCAGGACTGCAGATGGGCGAGGTCTTGCTGGTGAACGGCGCGAACGGGGCCGTCGGCTCGGCAGGAGTCCGGCTCGCTCTCGCGGGCGGCGCGCGGGTGGTCGCCTGCGTCCGGACGCCAGAGTCGGCGCGCGGGCTTGCCGGCGAGGGGGCGATGGTCGCGACGCCGGAGGAGTCAGCCGACGTCCTCGGCGCGCTCGGCGGCGCGGACGTGGTCCTGGAGCTGGTCGGAGCGCCGAACCTGAGCAGAGACGTGGCTAGCCTGGCGCTGAAGGGTCGGATCATTGTCGTCGGCACCGACGCGGGCGCCAACGCCGAGATCTCGCTGCGCGCCCTGATGGGCAAGCGTGCGACGGTGCGCGGTACGGTGCTGCGCGCGAGGCCGATGGAGGAGAAGGCTCTTGCCGTGCAGGCGTTCGCCCGCTCCGTCGTGCCGCTGCTGGCGGCAGGCAGGGCGCTGCCAGAGATCGACAGTGTGTTCCCCGCCGAGCAAGTGACGGTTGCGTTCGACCACCTGGCGAGGCCAGCCAAGACCGGCAAGGTCCTGCTGGAGTTCGCGTAGTGCCCGACGCCGTTCTGGTGATCAGCCCTTCGCAGGTCGGCGCCGCCCCGGCTGATCTGCGCCGGCCGCCTCGCCGGTACCGTGGCTCGGTGACTGAAAGTCATGGAACCGACACGTCCAGTAGTGACGTGCGGCGGGGAACGGATCCTAGGTCGCGGCACGACGCTGGCAATCAGCCGAGCGAGCGGGTGGGCATCCGCGATGTCCTGCGGATCGCGGCACGGACAGGCCGGCGCCACATCTGGCCGATCCTGCTCGTGGCGACCGTGGTGGCACTCGTGATAGCCGTCGCGGAAGTCATCTCGGACAACGCCGTCGACCCGAGCAACGACGCGCTGTCGATCAGCGGGACGCTGACCGTGGAAGCGATCAGCCTGTTCGGGACCATTCTGCTGGCGGGATTCTTGTGCAAGCTCGTCGGCCACGACCTGGCCGGCAGCGACGGCGCGGCCGCCAGCGCGGCCGGGCAGGACGGTCAGCGGATCACGATCGTCGTGGTGCTGCGCACGCTCCCCTGGTTCAGCCTCATCCTGGCTGACATCCTCTTCTCGCTCGCAACGCTGGCCGGGCTCCTCCTTTTGATCATCCCTGGCCTGATCCTTGCCACCCTGTTCGCCGTCGTCGCCCCGACGATCGAGATCGAGCGACGATCGGCGGTCTCCAGCTTGCGCAGGTCCGCACATCTCGTCCGGCGCCATTTCTGGACGGTCGCGCTGCTGGCGAGCGTGCCGCAACTGGGCCTGGCGCTGGTCGAGTCCATCCTTCCCGCACCGCACGGCGCGCTGCACATCGTGGAGGTCGTGGTCATCCGCGGCATCGTGCTAGCCCCGTTCGAGGCGGCCTTCGGCCTGGTGCTGGTGGCCATGTGTTACCGCCTGATGGCTCTCGACCGACCCGCCCGCCCGCCCGCGGCCGCACCGGCGGCCGCGTCAGGGTAGGGGCAGAGGTCAGCGAGCACGCAGCCGTCGCACGCGGGCTGCTTGGAGCGGCAGACCGTACGTCCGTGCGTGATCATCGCGACGTGCAGGTCGTACCTGATATCGGCGGGAACCTTCGGCGCGAGCTGCCGGTATGCGTGGTCGGCGCTTGTCCTGGGCGGAATCCAGCCGAGCCGCAGCGCCATCCGGTGCACGTGGGTGTCGATCGGGAACGCGGGTCGTCCCATCGAGAACACCAGCACGCACGCCGCCGTCTTGGGTCCGACGCCGGGCAGCGCGCACAGGTAGCTCTCCACCGCCGCGTCGTCTAGCTCGCGCAGCCTGCTGAGGTCCAGGCTGCCCTCTCGCTCTTCGATGGCGGCAAGGATCTGCTGGATGCGCCTGGCCTTCTGGTTGGCGATTCCGCCGGACCTGATCGCGTCAGCGACCTCATCCACCGGTGCGTCCGCGACCTCCTCCCAGCTCGGGAAGCGCGCCTTGAGCTGGCCGAACGCCCGCTCGGAGTTCAGGTCAGAGGTGTGCTGGGACAAGACCGTCGCGACGAGTTCGTCGATGACGGGCAGCCCGGGCTTCGGTTCGAAGGGGCCCTGGCTGCCCCGGAGCCGGCGCTGGACCACCCTGATGTCGTTCCGGTCAGGCGCTGCCATCACCCATCACTCCCAACGGCCGTCCCGAGGGCCGCGTCGCAGGTCAGCCGAAGGTGAAGTCGTAGGCCTGCACGCCCGGCGATGCGCGCAGCTGGAGCTTTCCGCTCGTCTCGCGGCTGCCCGCGTCGTAGAGCGTATAGAGCCTGGGCACGCCGGTCACGTGGATGGTCGCGATGTGCTGGCCGTCCAGCGACACGGCCAGCGTTCCGCGACCGCCGATGACGAGGTACACCTTGTGCGCGAGGAAGGCAAGCTCAAGCTTGGCGTTCGCGCCAGCGGTGGCCTCCTGGGCGTGATCAGTCCAGGTTCCCGACAGCGCGAAGCCGCCGAGCGGGAGCGAAGCGGGGAAGTGGTAGGTGGCAGGCGCGTCGCGGGCGACGCTGCCGACCGGAACCAGGTACTGCAGCCGCTCGTAGCCGAGGTAGGTCTCGGGGCTCATCTGGCCGGTCGGGGTCGTATCAGGAAGCTGCGTGTCGCCGGCGAGCTTCATCCCAGGATGAGCGGCCGTGAGCAACTCGCGGATCAGGTGCTCGGTGCCGGCGTAGTCGCCCTCGCCGAAGTGAACGTGCCTGACGGCCCCGGTCGCGTCGATCAGGTAGTCGGCTGGCCAGTACTGGTTGTGGTAGGCGTCCCAGGTGCCGTAGTCGTCGTCGACCGCGACCGGGTAGCGGACTCCGAGCGCGGCGCTCTGGGCGCGCACGTTGGAGACGACGTGCTCGAACGCGAACTCCGGCGTGTGGACGCCGACCACCACGAAGCCATCCTTGGCGTACTTGCGGTACCAAGCCTCGACGTGCGGCAGCGTCCGCTGGCAGTTGATGCACGAGTACGTCCAGAAGTCGACGAGCACGACCTTGCCGCGCAGCGCGCGCAGGGACAGCGGCCGGCCTCCTGGCGTATTCAGCCAGGCGGTGATCCTGGTGAATGCCGGGGCGGCGCCGCAGTTCACCAGGGTGGTCGCGTTCGGGTTGCACTTCGTGAGCTGCGTCGGGCTCGTGCCGGTCAGGTGATTGAGCTGCTTGCGCACGGTCTTAGATCCCTGCAGCGCCGTGGAGTACCCGGGCACCAGCCGCTGCAGCCCGGCGAAGACGTCGAAGGCGATGGCGACCGCCATGGCCACAAGCACAACGCCGCCGACCCTGCGGACCAGCGGCGCGTGCCGCCGCAGGGCGCCGTTCCGCCCGCTGATCTGCCCGCCGGCGAAGGCTACAGCGAGCAGCGGCAGTGCCGTACCCGCCGCGAAGGCCGCGGTGAGGACGACGACTTTCAGCCCGACCCGGTGGGTGGCTCCGAGGACCGTGATGGCGGCAAGAACCGGGCCGGCGCAAGGAACGTAGACGACACCGAGCGCGAGGCCGAGCACGAACCCGCCGGCGTTCCCGCGCGGCTTGCGGTTCCCCAGCCGGGAGAACGGGCGCTCAAGCAGCAGCCCGAGCCGCGGGAACAGGTAGCCGAGGCCGACCAGTGCGAGCAGCGCGATGCCAGCGTCGCGGAGCGAGTCTTCCGGCAGGTGGAACAGCGAGATGATCTCCGATCCCGCCAGGACCAGCAGGCTGAAGCTCAGCACCAGGCCGGCGATCACCGACAGCGGCCTGGCCAGGCCGTTCCGCCGGCGAGTGGCCGCGGTGGCCGGCGCGCCAGCGCCCGCGCCGTCGCCAGGGCTGGCCGGGCGCGTGGCGCCCGCGACCAGCACCACCGGCAGGACCGGCAGGATGCACGGTGAGATGCCAGCCAGGAACCCGGCCACGAAGCCGATCAGGATGAGTTCCGCCATCACGCCGTCTCCTGCACGTTGCCGCCGACCGCGCGGACTCAGCCCGCTGGCTGCCCGCGTCTCCACTGACTATTCGTTGCCGTCGCGCTCATGGTTCGGACGGCTCGGCTAGGCGACGCCCTCGTCCCGGCTAGCGTGTCTGGCGAGCCGGACTTGCCGGACCGCCGCTCGTCCTGCGACTAAGGGGTGCGCAACGCATGAGGATCCTGATCTCCGCGGACATGGAGGGCGCTACCGGCGTGACCTGGCCGGCCGATGTCGAACCCGGTACTGAGCAATGGCAGCGCTGCAGGAAGATGTTCACCTCCGACGTGAACGCGGCCGTCGCCGGGTGTTACGCAGGCGGTGCGACGTCGGTCCTTATCAACGAAGCCCACGCCACGATGCGAAACCTGCTGCTAGAGGAGCTGGACCCGAGGGCCGTCATGCTCACCGGGCGGCACAAGGACCTCAGCATGGTCGAGGGCATCCAGCATGACGACATGGACGGCGTGGCTTTCGTCGGCTACCACGCGGCGGCCGGCGCCGAGGGAGTTCTCGCGCACACGTTCTTGCCGAACTCGATCACCGCTATCAGGCTGAACGGCCAGCGGTCCAGCGAGGGGCTGCTGAACTCCCACGTCGCGGCGCAGTACGGCGTGCCGATCGTGCTGGTTACCGGCGACGACCGTACCTGCGCCGACGCGACGGGCTACGCGCCTGGCGTTCCCGCCGTCGCGGTCAAGGACTGCGTCAGCAGGTACGCGGCGATCTGCCGCCCACCCGAGGTGACCGCCGACGCGATCAGGTCGGCGGCGCGCGACGGAATGAAGCTCGCTGGCCGGGTGCCGCCGGCCAGCGCGGCCGGATTCAGCGTCGAGATCGAGGTGGACGCCGCACAGCTGGCCCAGGCGGCCGCGATCGTCCCGACGGTGCGGCGGACCGGAGACCGCGTGGTTGCCTACGAGAGCGCTACGGCCTACGACATGATCCGCTGCTTCAAGGTGGTCTGCACGATGATCTCCTCGGCCATGGAAGAGCACTACGGGTGACCGGCTGCTCGCACGGCCGCCTTTTCCGCGCGCCGTGATCACCGACGACGCGGCCAGGCGGTTCGTCGCCGGCCGGTACGGTCGGCGCGCCGCTGACCTGCGCCCGCTCGGGGCGGGTGAGTGGTCGCGTGCCTACGCGCTGATCCTGGACGGCGAGGAGCGTGTCATCAGGTTCGGCGGCCACGTCGCTGACTTCCGCAAGGACGAGGTGATGGCGGCGCACCGCAGCCGGGCGTTGCCGGTACCCGTGGTGACCGAGATCGGGCCGGCGGCAGACGGCTACTTCGCGGTGTCTCAGCGGGCCAGAGGTGACTTGCTCGATCACCTCGATGCCGGCGGCCTGCGCGCCGCCCTGCCCGCCCTGCTTGCCGCGCTAGATGCGATCGGGCAGATCGAAGCGGGAGGTCACGGCTACGGGATCTGGGCGCCCGACATGGCAGCGCCCGCTGCCAGCTGGAGCCAGGCCCTGCTCGCGGTCAGCCACGAGACGGCGCGGGTCCCCGGCTGGCGGGCGGCCCTGGCGTCCTCGCCGACCGGGGCCGGCCCCTTCGAGCACGCCTACGCCAGGCTCGCGGATCTGGCTGGCGGCCTCGAGGCGCCGCGGCGCCTGATCCACGGTGACCTGCTGAACCGCAACGTGCTCGTCACCGGCTCGCGGATCGCCGCGGTCATCGACTGGGGCAACGCGCAGTTCGGCGACCCGCTCTACGATGCCGCCTGGCTCATCTACTGGTGGCCCTGGTATCCGAGGTGGCAGGGCATCGACATCGAGGCGGAACTGCGGAGCCGCTGGAAGAGTCGCGGGGAGCTCGCCGCTGACCTGGACCGGCGGCTGCTTGCCTGCCTGTTGCACATCGGCCTGGACGCCATGAGCTACACGGCGTTCCGCGGCCGGTGGGACGACCTGGCCAGGAACGCCGCGCAACTCGCGGCGCTGGCTTGAGTCCCAGCGCGCGAGTTAGGCGGCTCGGCGCGGCGTTAATGCGTTGTAGCCATCGGGCCGTTCAGTGCGCCTGGCCGGCGAGCTGTGGCGCGGCGCGCCCTGGCCGCCAGTGACCCGGTCCTGGCCAGCAGCATCGCGACGGACAGGAAGATCAGTGCGTCGGTGAGCGCACCCACGGTGATCTGGCTGGTCAGCATCCAGTCGCCGAGTTGCCTGCTGAACACGTGGCTCGCGCCGTAGGCGAAGTAGATGCGGCCGGCCACGACCGCGACCCACACCAGCGCGTACGGCACGCCGGCAGCGGAGACGGCCATGCCTGCCTGGTCGTCATGGGAGACGCGCATCAGCGCGGCGGCCAGCACGCCGAGGCCCAGGCCGGCCGCCGTGGCGGCCACCTCGAGCAGCAGGCCGCTGCCCGATGTGGCAGCGCCCTTGAAGAAGAACGGGATGATGACCGCGGCAGCGATGAACGGGCGGAGCAGCCGCAGCGGCGTGATTCTGCGCTGACCGAGGTCAGTGATCAGCACGACGGCCAGGATGACGAGGTTGGGGATCAGGACGCTGGCGTCCACGGGAGGGCTCCTTCTGAAGCGGATTCGCTGTGTTGACGTCCGTCACGCTAGGCATCACGCGGTTGCAGGCGCGTCGGCCCGCGGCCTGATCGCGGGTCCAGGCCGGGTGGAGACGCCACGTCCACCCGGCGTCAACCCGGCGGCCGGCGCGAGCCGCGTGGCCCGGCGGATACGTTGAATTCGTGCTTCGTTCGCTGACCGCGCGGCCGGGTGCCGCGGGCCCCCCAGCCCCCGCAGCCTTCGCTGCCCCCGTGAGTTCCGCGGTCGGGGCCGCCGCCGCGCGAACCTGGCTTCGGGTGCCGTTGATCCTGGACCTTGTCAGGGTCCTGGTCCTGATCGTGGTGCTGATCACGGTGCCGCTCGCGGAGCCTGCCCTGGGCTCTGGGGCCCAGGGCACCGCCATCGCCGTCTCCCTTGGCGTGTCCACGGCCGCCTGGGTGGCCTGGATGGCCCTGCGGCGCTGGGAGCCGCTGATGGTCGCGTCGCTGGCCGTGATGGGGGCGGCGGGCGGCACCCTGGCGGGGTTGTCACCGCTCAGCACCGCCATCGCGGTCGGCTGCGTGGTCACTTCGTCGGCCGGCTCCCGGCTGGAGACCGAGAAGTCGCTGGCCATCACCGCGGAGACGGTCGCCGCGTTCCTGGTCGCCGGCCTGGTGACCGGCGCGCCGGCCGAGTCGCTGCTTGGTTACCCGCTCACCTTCATCGGCCTGTGGGCCTTCGGCCTCACCAGGCACGCCTACGTGCTGCGGGCTGAGCAGGCCGAGCGGATGCTGGCGGAGACCAGGCGGGCGCACGAGGCCGAGACCGCGGCCGCTGCGCTCGCGGAGCGGGCGCGGATCGCCAGGGAGATTCACGACGTGCTCGCGCACTCGCTGGCGGCCGTGTCGGTGAACCTGGAGGCGGCCGAGGGCCTGCTCGGCGAGTTGCCTCCAGGGCGGCCTGAACTAACGAAGGCGATCGAGTGCATCGGCCGGGCCGGCGCGTTCACCAGGGAAGGGATGGCCGAGGCGCGGCGCGCGATCCTGGCGCTCCGCGACAACGCGGCTCCGCTGCCCGACCAGCTCGCCGACCTGGCGCAGGAATACAGCACCAGCGGCGACGTGCCCGTTGAATTCGCGGTCACGGGCTCGCCGCGTCCGGTCGCCGCCGAAGCCAGCCTGGCCGCCTACCGCACCGCGCAGGAGGCGCTGACCAATGCCCGCAAGCACGCGCCAGGGGAGCCGGTCAGCCTGCGCCTGGAGTTCTCTGCGGCGGAGATCGTCGTGCGGGTCTCGAACCCGCTGCCAGCCGTGATCGCTGATGGGCCGCTTGCCGCGACGGGTGCCGGGCACGGGCTGACCGGCCTGCGCGAACGCGCTGCGCTCGGCGGCGGCGTGCTGGCGGCCGGCCCGCAGGACGGGCAGTGGCTGGTCAGCATGAGGATCCCGGCGTGACCCCGGGGACCGCTGGCAGCCGTGACGGAAGCGCCGACGAGCCGGTCACCGTTGTCGTCGCTGACGACCAGTCGGCCGTGCGCGAGGGCCTCGTGCTGCTGCTCGGCACGCTGCCCGGCATCGTCGTGGCCGGCGAGGCCGCCGACGGCGAGGCCGCGGCCGAACTGGTCGCGGCGGTGCATCCCCAGGTCGTGCTCATGGACCTGAACATGCCCGGCTGCGACGGCGTCACCGCCACAGGCCGCATCACCGCCGAGCACCCGGATACCCGGATCGTCGTCCTCACCACCTACGCCGATGACGAGTCGATCATCGGTGCCCTGCAAGCGGGTGCGCTCGGTTATCTCACCAAGGACGCCACCCGCGCGGAGATCGGCCGGGCCGTGATCGCTGCCGCCGCCGGCCAGGCCGTGCTCGATCCCGGCGTCCAGAAGCGGCTGCTGTCGGCGGCGGCACGAGCCCCGGACGCCGGACCTGCCGCCGCGATGCCCGGCGGCGCCGACTTGACGCCGCGCGAGGCCGAGGTGCTCAGGCTGATCGCCGCTGGGCATACCAACCGGGAGATCGCCAGAGGGCTGTTCGTGACCGAGGCAACCGTGAAGACGCACGTCAACCGGATTTTTGCCAAGACAGGAGCCAAGGACCGGGTCCAGGCGATGCGCTACGCATACACACACGGATACGCCAACCCCGCGTCCGGCGGGTGACGTTATACGTTCGGCCGTAATGGGCAAGGCAGTCATGGCGCGTTGACGAGGCCCGCAGTCGGATCGAGAGGAGTGCGCGATGACCGACCCGAACCGGCACGAATCGGCCGATCTTGAGGACTACGAGGTGCGCGACGCGTCCGAGACGCTCGACGACGACGACCTCGCGGACGATCCGCTCGACAGCGGGGTGATTCCGCCCCAGCACTGGTCAGCCGGGATGCGGTACGGCACGACCGCCGAAGAGGAAGAGGCGGGGGAGCCGCTCGACCAGCTGCTGGCCGAGGAAGAGCCCGACGAGGTCCTCGACCGCGACGACGACGTGCCGGAATACTCAGGACATGACGGCGATGCGGCCGACGAGTACGTCGACGGGCTGCTGCTCGATGACGGCGCGGATCCCCGCGCGGGCAGGCTCGTCGCCGAGGACGAGGGCGCTCACCCGGCCCGCGAGGCAGACCTGATCGCCAGGGACGCCGGTATCGACGGCGGCGCGGCGAGCGCCGAGGAAGCTGCCGTGCACGTCGTCGAGGACGACGACTACGACATCCGCTCGGAAGGCTGACCGCGGAAGGCTGATCCCGCAGGCAAACCGCCCGCTCAGGCGGGCCGGAAGCGGAGCGCCGACCAGGTGTCGTCGATCGAGACCTGGCGGACCGGCTGAACGCCGAGGCCCGACACGGCCTCGACCAGCCGGTCGCGGTTCAGGTCGGTGCCGAGCTTGCCGCCCTTGGGGTAGCCAATCCAGGCGAGCCGGTCAGCCCTGGCCGCGTCGAGCACGGCGCCGAGGGCATCGAGGTCCTGCCGATTGGCGGCAAAGCCGATGACGACGTCCGCTGCCGCGGGCTCTTGGCTGGCTGCCCCGACCGCCAGCTCGAGGCCCGCGGGAAGCTTGAGCACCGACACAGACTGGCCGGGCTTGATCTGCAACTTGGCGGTCAGGTCCATGCCGCCAGCATGGCACCAGCGGGCGAGCACGCAGGCGCTGTCGGGGGGAGATCGGCTAGTCGTCGGCTGAGTCGCGCCGCGGGCGGCCTGGTCCGCGCATCCGCTTGGCATCGCCGGGCAGCCGTCCAGCCTGCGCGAGCGCCCGCCGCAGCAGAAACTCGATCTGGGCGTTTGTGCTCCGCAGCTCGTCGGAGGCCCACCGGGCCAGGGCGTCGTGCACGGCAGGGTCAAGCCGCAGCAGGACGCCCTTGCGCTCGGTCATGGCAGATCAGTGTGGCGCGTCACTGGTACAGCGAGCCAGTGTTGACGACCTGCTGGGTGGCCTGCTCGCTGCACAGGACCACCAGCAGATTGGAGACCATCGCCGCCTTGCGCTCCTCGTCAAGCTCCACGACACCCTCCTCGGCGAGGCGCTCGAGCGCGAGCTTGACCATGCCTACCGCGCCTTCGACGATGCGTGCCCTGGCGCCGACGATGGCGCTGGCCTGCTGCTGGCGGAGCATGGCCTGGGCGATCTCGGGCGCGTAGGACAGCCGGGTGAGCCGGGTCTCGACGATCTGGACGCCGGCCGCGATGACCCTGGTGGTCAGCTCGGCCGACAGCAGATCGGTGATCTCGTCGGCGTTGTCCCGCAGCGATAGCGCGCCTGTGCCGCGGCTGTCGTACGGGTAGCTGGACGCGATGTGCCTGATGGCGGTCTCGGTCTGGATCGTCACGAACTCAACGACCTCGTCGACCGAGTAGATGGCGCTCGCGGTGTCCCTGACCTGCCAGACCACGACCGCCGCGATCTCGATCGGGTTGCCGTCCGCGTCGTTGACCTTCAACTGCGAGGATTCCTGGTTCCTGATCCTGGTCGAGACGCGGATCCGGTCCGTGAACGGGTTCACCCAGGCGAGCCCTGATTCGCGGATGGTGCCGTGGTACCTGCCGAAAAGCTGGATAACCCGTGCCTGGCCGGCCACGACCGGCGTCAGGCCCTTCAAGATCAAGATCCCGGCGAGCAACACGAGCGCGACGACCAGAAACAGCGCCACGGCGGCGGCGCCGTGGAGATGGTCGGCTGCCCAGATCAGCAAGACACCTGCCAGCAGGACGGCGATGCCGATAACCAGCATCCGAACCCCATGCAGGTACCACGCGCTCCGCTCGGTCACCGGTTGAATGACGGTCTTGATGTTTCCCGGGTCCAGCTCCTGCGCTGTCATCTGACCCACCTCCATTGACGTACTTGATAACGTAGGCCTAGCATAGTGATATCAGTTTTCAATTGCAAGAGCCCCGGGAGGGGGCGGGCCACGATGACCCAGACCAAGGCGCGAAACGGCACGATGGCACTGTCCGTGCGCGGCCTGAGCAAGCGATTCGGCGACCGGGTCGCGTTCGACGACGTCTCCTTCGAGATCGGTTCCGGAGAGGTCTTCGGCTTCCTCGGCCCGAACGGCGCGGGGAAGACCACGACGGTGCGGACGCTCAGCACCCTCATCGCGCCGACCTCGGGCGAGGCGACCGTCGCCGGCATCCCGCTGACACCGGAGAACGGCGTCGAGATTCGCCGGCAGATCGCGGTGATGCCCGAGGCGCCAGGCCTTTACCTGCGGCTGAGCGTAGCCGAGAACCTCGAATGCTTCGCCGATCTCTACGAGGTGGCCGACCCGGCTGACCGGATCGATCACGTCCTGCGGGCAGTGAACCTGACAGAGCGAGCCCATGATCCGTGCGGCACGCTCTCCAAGGGGCTGCGCCAGCGGGTGGCACTGGCCAGGGCGCTGCTGAGCGATCCGCAGGTGCTGTTCCTCGACGAGCCAACCTCGGGCCTGGATCCAGTCGCCGCCCGGGACGTGCACGACCTGATCGCCGCGCTCGGCCGCGGCGGAGTGACGATCTTCCTGACGACCCACCGGCTGGAGGAAGCCGAACGGCTCTGCGACCGCGTCGCGATCCTGAACACGACGCTACGCACCATCGGCCGGCCTGACGATCTGCGCCAGCGCCTGTTCACTAGCGCGCTCGGGGTCAGGACCCGTGCGCCGCTGCCCGACCCGGGCAGCGTCTTCGGCGGCCTGCCCGCGGTGCGGAGCTGGTGCGAGGACGGCCCGGCCAGTTACCTGGTGGCCGTCTCCGATCTGGACGTGGCAGCGCCAGCCGTGACCCGCGCGCTGGTGGGGTCGGGCGCTGACGTGCGCTCGATCGGCGAGTCACGGCACTCGCTCGAGGATGTGTACCTCGAGCTCATCGACTCCGGCGAGGAAGTGACACGCAGATGAGCGCGACAACCATGAGCCCGAGGCGGATCCGGGCGATCTTCCGCAAGGAACTCCGCGACTACCGGCGGAACGGCCAGATCGTGGCGACGATGATCATCTTGCCGCTGATCTTCGTGATCCCGCCGATGATCAACATCTTCGCGCTGCCGGCGCAGTCGGCGATCGCGATCGGGCATCACGACCCGCTGCTGTACATGCTGGGTATCCCGGCGCTGGTGCCGGCTGCGATCGCCGCGTACTCAGTGGTCGGCGAGCGCCAGCAGGGCACGCTCGAGCCGGTGCTCAGCACCCCGATCCGGCGCGAGGAGTTCGTGCTCGGCAAGGCGCTGGCCGCGCTCGTCCCGTCGCTCGCGGTTTCTTATCTCGTCTACGCGCTGGTCGTGATCGCCATGGTCCTGTTCGCCCAGCCGGGGGTCGCGACGGCGCTGCTGCAGAGCCAGGACGTGCTCGCGCAGGTCGCCTTCACCCCGCTGCTGGCCGCCTGGTCGATCTGGCTCGGCATCGCGATCTCCACGAGGTCAAGCGACGTCCGGGTCGCGCAGCAGTTCGGCATGCTGGCCAACCTGCCGTCGGTCGTGGTGGTCACGCTCGTCGCCTACGACGTCATCCACCCCTCGCTCCGCCTGGCGCTGGCCGGCGCGGCGCTGCTCGCGCTCCTGGACGTCGCTGGCTGGCGACTTTCCTCGATGAGCTTTGGCCGCGAGCGCCTGATCGTCGGCACCAGGTAGGCAGGCTGGATTGGCCTGCCAATAGCGCCGTCCGGCGGGGGCCGGAAGGCGGGGCGCAAACTTCACCGACTGACAAATTGGTGCATCCGTATCAATGCCATTGCAACAGCGCTCCTGTAACAGCGACACCGGCAACGGCTACCGGAGCGCGCGCAGGATCCAGCGGGCGAACGCCGCCCTGGCCAGGAGGAGACGACCATGACGACGGCAGCAGCCACCCTTCAGGAGATTCTGCTCGCTCCTGACACGCAGCCGAAGGTGATCGACGACTGCTGCACGCTGATCGAGCAAGAGGTCAAGACCCTGTCGGGGATCTCAGGGACCGCGATCAAGCTCGCGTACAAGACCGTGATCACCTTCGCGTCCGGTCACGTCAGGTACATGGTGGAGACCCTGCTCCCGAACCTGGCGGACAAGCTCCAGCCGTACTGGGCCGACTTCAACACCTCGGGCGGTGCGGTCTTCGGTGACTACCTGGCCAAGCATGGCGAGCAGGTTGCCGAGGACCTCCTCACGGTGACCGACGCCCGGGCCGAGGCTTCTGACCGGCCAACCATCATCAAGGCGTACCGCTCGGTGCGCACGAGCGCTGGCAGGCACATTCAGGCCGCGCTCCCGCACGTCGGTGAGCTGGTCACGAAGTACGCGGGGTAACGCCGCGGTTCATCCGGCCCGGCGTTGGTCAAGGACCTGCGTCCGCGGCTTCCCGGCAAGCGCGGGGGAAGACTCGGGCGAGGACCAGACGTGGTTGTGCAGGAATCCGGCGAAGGCTTCGGCCTGTCCTGCGGTGTCGAACTCCAGGTCCAGGGTCAGGAACTTCGGGTCATCGGCAGGCTGCCTGATGGTGTAGCGGCGGACGCCCGCGTTCGCCCTGGCGTCGGTGAACCCGTCGAAAGCCTGCTGCCAGGTGTCGTAGTCGTGGATCGCGTGCTCGATGCGCAGCGTGACCATGTCATCCCCTCGTTGTGCTGTTCCGCATTGCTCCAGTCACGCTAGGCAGCGCGGCGGAGCCCAGGTATCCCGGAAATCTGGGGGTTCCCGTTGCCTGCCGTCGCGACCCCGCGGGCATACGCTCGCGTGATGGCGAGCGGGTGGACAAGGACCAGGGCCAGGGAGCGGATCGTCGCGCTCGGCGACGCCGGCCTGGACGACCGGGACCTGCGTGCCGCGGCTCTCGACGTGCTCCGCGACGTGATCGGCTTTAGCGCGCACGTGTGGCTGCTCACCGACCCGGTGACCGAGGTCGGCTCGGCGCCGCTCGCGGACGTGCCTTGCCTGCCTGAACTGCCGGCGCTGATCAAGTCGAAGTACGGCACCGCTGTCAACCGCTGGACCGCGCTGCGCCGGGATGGCCCGGCCGGGCTGCTGACCGCGGCTACGGGCGGGGACCTGGCCGCCTGCCGGGTCTGGCGCGAGGTGCTGAGCAGGTATGCGATCGCAGACGTCGCGTCAGCCGTCTTCGCCGACCAGTTCGGCTGCTGGGGGTTTCTCGATCTGTGGCGTGACGAGGGCGCCGGTCCCTTCGTAGCGGCTGACGCCGCGTTCCTAGCCGATGTCGCCGCCCCGCTGGCGGGCGCGCTGCGCAAGAGCCAGGCCAGGACGTTCCTCGAGCCGGCCGCTGCGCAGAGGCACGAGGCCGGCCCGGTCGTGCTGACGCTGGCCGACGACTTGCGGATCACGAGCCGCACGGCTGCCTCGCGCGCCTGGCTCGACGTCCTGCTCCCGCCGGGCCCGAGCGCGCAGGCGGTCCCCGCCAGCGTCTACAACGTGGCCGCTCAGCTGCTCGCGGTCGAGGCCGGCGTCGACGACCACCCGGCATCGGCCCGTGCGCACCTGGCTGGCGGCTTCTGGCTCACGCTCAGGGCCGCACGGCTGTCCTCCGATTCCGCACCGGACGCACCCGGCGGTGCCGGCCCGTCCATCGCGGTCACGATCGAGGAGGCGTCGGCCGCCGACCGGCTCGATCTGTTCGGCCGCGCCTTCGGCCTCACTGGCAGGGAACGCGAACTCCTCGGCCTCCTCGCGACAGGCAGCGACACCCGTTCGCTCGCGCGGCAGATGTCGTTGTCCGAGCACACCGTCACCGATCACCTCAAGTCGATCTTCGCGAAGACCGGTGCCAGGGACCGGCTCACGGTCGTGTCCCGTGCGCTCGGCACGAAACGGTGACGATGGTGCGCCCTGCGGCAGGCCGGCCAGGTGCTGATCAGGCGAGCTCGGGCGCGCCGAGCTTGGTCAGCACCGTCGACCTGGAATCGGGGCGCAGCGCGTAAACGAGCGTGAACAAGGCCTCTCTCGCCAGCCGCTGAGCCTGCCCGGTAGCGAGCAGGGACCTGCTGCCCTCGGCCGTCATCACGGCCGAAGCCGCCCTGACGGCCAGCTCGCCCGCGTTCGCGCGCGCGGCCGCGGTCCGCGGTCCTAGCCGGTCGAGTTCGGTCCGCACGGCGGCCAGTTCGGCATCCAGGCCAGTGTGCCCCAGCAGCCGGCAGCATCGGGCGGTCACGCCGAGTGGCAGCGCCGCGTGCGTGCGGAGCACTTCCGGCGGCGTGACGCCGCTGGCCGGTTGCCTGCCCGTGACGCGGTCGTCGGACACCGGCACCGAGTTGAACGTGACCCGCACCGTGGACGTGGCGTTCAGCGCCGCGAGCCTGAGCGGTTCGGCGCGGATCGCGTCGTTCCCGGTTGCGTCGACGATCAGCCAGATGATGTCGTCATCCGCCGACCTGGCGGCGGCGTGCACGACGTCGATCCGGCCCCATCCCGAGACGAACGGGGAGACGCCGTCGAGCCGCCAGTCGTCGCCGTCCCGTTCGGCGCGCAGGCTCGGCTTCGGTAGTGCTCCGCCCAGCGCCAGCCCGGCCCGGATCTGGCCGCTGGCCAGCGGCTTCAGCCAGCGAGAGCGCAGGTCCTCGTCCGCGCTGGCCGCCAGCGCCCGCACCAGGCCGATGTGCTGCATCCACAAGAACGCCGTCGTCAGGCAGCCGCTCGCGAGCGCCTCCAGCACGGCGCACAAGGTGCCGAAGTCGGCCGACTGCCCGCCCGCGTCGGGCGGGGCGACGATGCCGTACAGGCCGGCCTCGGCCAGTGCGTCGAGCAACGCGACGGGAACGACGTCGCTGGCGTCCGTCGCGACCGCGGCGGGGAAGAGCATCTCGTCAGCGACCTGCTGGGCAACCTCAACAATGCTCACCCGCCGATGGTAGGGGAGAGCGTCGGCCTGGCCGTCAGGCCTGGTCAGGCACGACCATCTCGCCGAGCAGCGACCAGTCGTCCTGCGGGATCGTCATGTTGAGGATCCGCGGCGTGTCGGCCAGGTAGGGCGGCAGCGTGCGCTGCGCCTCCTTGAAATGCTCGGACTGGACGTGTGCCCCGCCGGCGTCACCGTCGCGGAACGCCTCGACGAGGACGTACTCGTTCGGGTCGTCCACGCTCCTTGACCAGTCGAACCACATACACCCAGCTTCCGCTCTGGTCGCGCTCGTGAAGGCCGCGGCGAGCTGCGGCCACTTGTCGGCGTGCTCAGGCCGCACCTGGAATTTGGCGGTTATGAAGATCATCGCGGTCCTCAGTTGCTCGTGGTCCGATCAACCGACATCGTAGTCATCTGCGGCAGCCCGGCCGACCGGCCGCATTCCGGATCCGGCAGCTAGCGTCGTCCCCGCAGCCAGCGTCGTCCCCGCAGCTAGCGTCGTCCCGCAGCCGGCGCGCGCCCGCGGCCTCGAGTGGCGGGACTGGCCGTGGCCGGCCAGACTTGGAGTGCTGCCCGTCGTGTGTCTGTCGGCCGCTTGACGGCCTGTGTGGGGTAGGGGTTGCGGTGTCGGGCTGGTTTCAGGCGCAGGTGGTGCACACCGGCCGGCTGCCGCTGTTCTGTTTCTTCGTCGCGTTCGTGACCGGGTTTACCGCGATCCGCGTCTCGGTGCGGCTGATCAGGGCACAGGTGCGCTGGTGGCCAGGCAATCTGGTGACCGGAGCCGTGCACGTCCACCACATGGTGTTCGGCGTCGTGCTGATGGCAGCTAGCGGCATCGCCGGCCTGGCAGCCCCGCCTTTCTCGCTGGCCTGGCGGGCCGCGGCGGCCGGGGTGTTTGGTCTCGGCACTGCTCTGGTGCTGGATGAGTTCGCGCTGATCCTGCACCTGCGCGACGTGTACTGGGCCAACGAGGGCAGGCTCTCGGTTGACGCGGTATTCGTCGCGGCCGGGATCACCGCGCTGCTGGTCATCGGCGTCACCCCGTTCGGGGTGACGAACGTGGCGAACTATCACCACATGCCAGGCAGCCCGGCGGCCGAGTCCACCCTGGTGGCCACGCTCGCCGTCCTCTTCGTCCTCGCTGGCGTCACCCTGCTCAAGGGCAAGCCGTGGACGGCCCTGCTCGGCCTGGTCATACCGCTCACGCTGATCGCGGGGGCGATCCGGCTGGCGAGGCCGGGTTCGCCGTGGGCTCGGTGGCGCTACCGGAAGAGGCCAGGGAAACTCGCGACGGCCAGCCGTCGTGAGGAGCGGCTGCGGCAGCCGGTGATCAGAATCAAGGACCGCGTGCAAGACCTGCTGACCGGCAGCCACGACGAGAAGTCGGCAGCGCGTTCCCCGGTCAAGGAGCGCAGCGCCAGCATCCGCCGCGACTAACCGCCGGGCGCCGCGCCCGCGCTCGCCAGCGTCGCGAACCGGTTCTTGATTGTCCGCGCAGTCACGTCCGCGGGTGCGTCCCATACCGCGCGGTTCAGGATCTCCACCTCGGCGTAGCCGTCATAGCCCGCAGCCAGCATCAGGCCGGTGATCAGCTCGAAGTCGATACAGCCGTCGCCGAGGTGGCCGCGGCCGAGCAGCACATCCTGCGGCAACGGCAGCACCCAGTCGCAGAGCTGATAGCCGACGATCCGCCCGCTCGCCCGCGCGATCTCGGCTGCCAGCCTGGCATCCCACCAGACGTGATAGGTGTCCACCACGACACCGACGGCGTCCGCCGGGAAGCGCAGCGCCAGGTCGACGGCCTCGCCCAGGCTCGAGATCACGCAGCGGTCCGCGCAGAACATCGGGTGCAGCGCCTCGACTCCGAGCCGGATCCCGGCCCGCTGGGCGAACGGGACCAGGTCTCCGATCGCGTCGGTGATCATCCGGCGGGAGAGCGCGATGTCTCTGGAGCCAGGAACCAGTCCGCCCGAGACGAGCACCAGTGTGTCGGCCGCTAGTTCCGACGCCTCCGTGATCGCCGCACGGTTGTCGGCGAGCGCGGCAGCGCGCGCGTCGGGATCGGCGTGCGTGAGGAACCCGCCCCGGCACAGGCTCGACACGTGCAGGCCCGCTCCCCGCACGGCCTTCGCTGTCGCTGCCAGGCCGCCTGCCGCGACCCGGTCCCGCCACAGGCCAAGCGCTCCGATGTCGTGCCGCACGCAGAGCGTGATCGCGTCCGCCGCGGTCAGGTTCGCGACCGTGACCTGATTGAGGGAGAGCCGGTCCAGGCCGATCATGGCGTCGCCGTTCCGGCGAGGTACTCGGTCATCTTCGCAACCGCCAGGCCGGGATCGAGCAGCGCCCTGGCCCTGGCCGCCAGTTCGAAGAGCGCGATGAGGTGGTCTGGGGAACGGCGGGCCTGCCACCCGGCCAGCATCGCGAAGTGCGGCTGCAGGCCGTTTATCCATGCCAGGAACGCGACGCCGGTCTTGTAGTTAAAGGTCGGCGGCGCGAAGAGGTGCCGGCTGAGCGCCACGGTCGGGCCCATCGCGGCGTCATAGCCAGCCACGTCACCGGCGTCGAGGGCGTACAGCGCCGCAGCCGCGGGGGCCGTGATCGCCGCGAAGGCGCCGAGCAGCGCGTCGCTGTGCCCGTCTGAGCCCCCCCTGACCAGCTCGGCGTAGTGAAAGTCGTCGCCGGTGTACAGCCTGACGCCTGGCGGCAGCCGCCGCCTGAGCGCCAGCTCGATCTCACGATCGAGTACCGACAGCTTGATGCCGCGCACGCGCCCGCCGGCCCCGTCGATCAGCTCGATGACGGTGTCGGCCGCTGCCATCAGGTCCGCGGCGCCCCAGTAGCCGCGCAGTGCTGGGTCGAATGCCTCGCCGAGCCAGTGCAGCAGCACCGGCCGGGCGGCCAGCTTCAGCACCTGTCCGTAGACCTCGAGATAGTCGGCGGCCGACCTGGCGCTCGCCGCGAGCGCGCGGCTCGCCATGACGATGGCCTCGCTGCCGCCCTGCTGGACGTCATCGAGCTGGCAGGCGTACGCCTCGATGATCGCGCCGAGCGCGTGCTCGCCTGGCGCGAGGTGGTCGGTCCCGGCTCCGCTGACGATCGCCATGCCGAGTTCGCTTGCCCGCGCGGCGGACCGCTCGATCAGTTCACGCGCCTGCTCGTAACGCAGGCCCGTGCCCCGCTGGGCTGTGTCCATCGCCTCGGCCACGCCGAACCCGTAGCGCCACAGATGCTCGCGGAAGGCGATGGTGGCTTCCCAGTCGATGCTGCCGTCGGGCCTGGCCGCCACGTGCGCGGCCGCGTAGACGCTCCGCGTGACCGGCGGCGGATAGACCGGCTGCCAGCCTGGCTCGGGGACCTCGAGCGGGCCTTTCCTGCCGGGCAGCGCGATCGAAGGGCCCACGTCAGATCTCCAGGCGCGGTACGACGAGGCGCCGGCCGTCCGCCGAGGACTGCTGCGCTAGTTCGGCTAGCTGGACGCCCTTGGCACCCTGCGCCAGATCCCACCTGAACGCCTCGCCCTGCGCGGAAGCCGTAAGGAACAGCTCCCACTGGGCCTTGAAGCCGTTGTCGAACACCTCGTTGTCCGGCACGTCGGTCCACTGACGCTGGTAGTCGATGGGATCGGGCAGATCCGGGTTCCAGACCGGCAACGGCGTCGAGACCCGGTGCTGGATCGCGCAGTGCCGCAGGCCGGCCACGGCGCTGCCGTGGGTGCCGTCGACCTGCAGCTCGACGAGTTCCCTGCGGTTCACCCTGACCGCCCACGAGGAGTTCACCGAGGCGATCACGCCTCCGCCGAATTCCAGCACGCCGTAGGCGGCATCGTCGGCCGTAGCCGCGTATCTGGCACCCTGTTCGTCCCAGCGCTCTGGCATGTGCGTGGACGCCCGTGCGTACACGGCCGTCACCGGGCCGAAGAAGTTCTTCAAGCAAGTACTGCCAGTGCGGGAACATGTCGAGCACGATCCCGCCGCCGTCAGCGGCCCGGTAGTTCCATGACGGCCGCTGCGCCGGGGTGAGATCGCCCTCGAACACCCAGTAGCCGAATTCCAGCCGGGCGGCGAGCACGCGGCCGAAGAAGCCGGCCTTGATCAGCCGGCGCAGCTTGATCATGCCAGGCAGGAATAGCTTGTCCTGGACGACGCCGTTCGTGATCCCTGCTTCGCGGGCGGCGCGGGCCAGGCTCAGCGCTCCGTCGAGGGTGCCAGCCACCGGCTTCTCGGTATAGACGTGCTTGCCGGCCGCGATCGCCTTGGCCAGGCTCGGCTCCCTGGCGCTCGTGACCTGAGAGTCGAAGTACACGTCGACGTCCTGGTCGCCGAGCACCTCGTCCAGGCTGGTCGACCAGCGGGTGATGCCGTGCCGCTGCGCGATCTCGGCGAGCTTGCCCTCGCTGCGGCCGACCAGGATCGGCTCCGGGCAGACCCGCGTGCCGTCCGGCAGCGTGACGCCGCCCTGGTCCCTGATCGCCAGCAGCGACCTGACCAGATGCTGCCGGTAGCCCATCCGGCCGGTGACCCCGTTCAGCGCGACGGTGACGATCTTGCGCGGCATCGGTTGTCCTCTGGTGGCCCAGTGAGCATGTCTGATTTCGGAAAGCACTTTCCCAGAGACTAAGCTTGGCCCAGGACTCGGTCAAGGCCGCGGCTCGGTCCGCGATGCGGTCCTGATCAGCGTCCGCGGAGGTGGGAGCCGAACCTGATGGATGGTGGTGCGCGGGTTACTCTGCAGGACGTCGCCGACCGGGCCGGAGTGTCCCTCTCCACGGCCTCGCGGGTGGTCAGCGAGGGCCCGCGCCGGGTCGGCAGCCAGCTTGTCAGCCGCGTCAACGATGCTGTCGCCGAACTCGGTTACACAGCCAACCTCCAGGCCAGGGCCGTCGCCACCGGCCAGAGCAACATGGTCGGGATCGTCGTGCACGACATCGCCGACCCGTACTTCTCCTCGATCGCCGCTGGCCTGATCGATGTCACGTACCCCCAGCGGCTGCTGGTCTGCCTATCGAGCACGGCCGCCGCCGAGACTGGCGAACGGGAGTACGTCGCGCTGATGCGCTCGCAGCGGGCCATGGCGGTGATCCTTGTCGGCAGCCGGACCGACGATCAGGCTGGGCTGGCCGCGCTGCGCTCGGAGATCGCGTCGTTCACCGGCGCGGGCGGCAGAGCCGCCTGCATCGGGCAGGACCTGCTCGGGATCGACACGATCCTGCCCGAGAACGCCGCAGGCGCGAAGGCCCTGGGCCGTGCGCTGGTCGTGCAGGGCCATCGCAGGTTCGCGGTGCTGGCCGGCCCGCCTGGCGTGCTGACTGCGCGAGACCGGCTGGCCGGATTCCTGGCCGGCCTCGCGGTCTGGTCTGTGTCCGTGGACCCGCGCTACATCGTGCCCGGCGCCTTTACCCGCGACGGCGGCTACGAGGCGATGAGCTCCATCCTTGCTATGAGCGGCCCGCGGCCCGACTGCGTCTTCGCCGTCAACGACGTGATGGCGGTCGGAGCCCTGGCGAGGCTGCGGGCCGAGCGCATCGCGGTGCCTGGCGACATCGGGCTCGCTGGCTTCGACGACATCTCCACGCTGCGCGACGTCTACCCGCCCCTGACCACGGTGCGGCTGCCTCTTGCCTCGATGGGCGAGATGGCCGCCCGCCTGGTGCTCACTGACCCGAGCCCGGAGCGCCCCCGGGTGCTACCGGTGCCCGGCGAGGTCATCCTCCGCGAGAGCACGAACCGCCTGCCGGCGCACTGAGCGCCTCATCGCGCACTCGAGCCCGAGGGCACCCGCGGCTGCATCAATCCCTCTTGCGCCGCCTATGGCCATCAGGTACGTTGCGCGTAATTGGGAAAGCGCTTGCCAGAGAAGGCGGCCTGCGATGAGCCACAAGGCGATGGGAGAGTCCTGGGGCCACGCCGCCCGTGCCACGGGGTCGAACAGCGGCCTGGCATCGATATCCGACAAAACAAGAATCTTCATCATCTTCACTCTGTGGCGCTGCGCCCCTTCCACTCTGCAAACGATCGCCAGACAATTCAGGCAGCAGGTTCCGCACGAGCGGCCTAGCTAAGGAGGAGACATGAGCGAAGCGGCCTCCGTGCCATTCACCGAGACCAAGGCGCCGGAGTCGGCCGAACGGCTGAATCGGGGCGCGCTTGGATTGGTGGACATCTCTGCCTCGACGATGGCCAACATCGGGCCCGCCTATAGCTTCTTCTTCGGGTTCGGCTTCCTGGTCTTTACCGCGGGCGTCGCGGCGCCGTTGACGATCATCGTGGCCGGAATCGCGATCGCCTTGCTCGGCAACACGCTCTCGCAGTTCTCCAGGGCGCACCCGTCGACCGGCGGGTTCATCTCGTTCGTGGGCAAGACGTTCGGCGGCACCAGCGCGGTAACCACGGCGCTGCTGTGTGGGTTCGGGTACATCATCGCGATCTCCTCGGTGTTCGCGATCTCCGGCGGCTACCTGTCCGACGTCCTGAAGTACTACTTCGGCTGGAATATCCCGTGGATCATCCTGTCGGTGCTGCTGACCGCGGCGGCGACCATCATGACGGTCAGGGGCGTGGGCGTCTCGACCAAGCTCGCCGGGCTGTTCTTCGCGTTCGAGATGCTGCTGCTCGTCGTCGTCTCGGTCGCCATCCTGGTCAAGAACGGCGGCCACCTCAGCGCGGTGCCGTTCGAGCCGAGCCACATCGCGGGCGGGTTCTCGGGCCTCGCCGCCGGCTTCCCGCTGGCGGTCTACTTCTTCATCGGCTGGGAGAACTCCGCTGCCCTGGCCGAGGAGACCGGCAACCCGCGGCGCAACGTGCCCAGGGCCGTCTACATGTCGATCGCGATGATGGTGGCCGGATACGTACTGTTCGCCTTCGCGACCCTCACCGGCTTCGGCTACAAGGCCAGCGCGGTGACGAGCGCCTCGATCCCGTTCATCCCCGTGGCGCACAATGTCGCGGCGTTCGTCGGTTTCCTCGCGTACGCAGCCGGCTTCACCTCGACCATCGGCGTGCTGATCTCCGCGATCAACTCGCAGGCTCGGCTGATCTTCAACGCGGGCCGCGAGGGCCTGCTGCCTGGCTGGATCGGCAGGATTCATGCGCGCCGGCGGACCCCGCACAACGCCATCTACGTGTTCGTCGCGCTCGCGAGCCTCATCATCGTCGTCTGGGCGGTCGGGCACCTGATCGGCGGCCACGGCCAGTCCGGCCAGATGAACCCGCTGAACTTCTTCGTGGAGTCGTCCACGATGGGCACGATCCTGTTGCTCGTGGTCTACTTCCTGGCCAACCTGGCGCTGCCGTTCTTTTACCGCAAGTTCCGGCCGGACGAGTTCAACATGGTCAAGCACGTGGTCCTGCCTGTCCTCGGCATGGTCGCGATCGGCGTTCCCGTGTATTACCTGTGCAAGCCGGGCCAGCCTGCGCCGTATGACTGGTTCCCGTACCTGGCGCTCGGCGATCGTCGTCGCCGCCGCGATCTATGGCTACGTGCTGAACCGCCGCGATCCGTCGCTCGGCGACCGGGCTGGCTCGATCGTCGCCGACGAGTGATAGGCCGCCGCCGGGCCCTGAACTGCCTGGCCGGCGGTGCCTTCCCCAGGAAATGAGGAGTGACCTGCCATGACGGACACGGTGGCGGCCCGTGCAGATGCTCCGCGCTCCGATGCCGCGAGCGCGGCGGCCGGCGCACCCGCTCGACCCGGTGACCGCGGCCGAGTACGCGTACGGGCGGCAGATCATGGCCGCGGCCGGGCTGATGCCCGAGTCGGTCAGGTTCGCGTACTACGGGCTCGACGAGCCTGCCAAGGGCGAGGTGCTGGCCTGGGCTGGACCCCAGGCCAGTGCTGGCCAGGGCGACGACCCCCCAACCCCCCGCCTCAGCACGTCTGCAGACTGCCCTGACCGGCAGTTGCGTGCGTTCCTGCTGGACGTCACGTCGGGCGAGTCAGCCGATGTGGTCGTCTCGCTCTCCCGCGGCGAGGTGGTCAGCCGCCGGGTGCTCGACCCTCGCACCGACGGTCAGCTGCCGATCATCACCGAGGACTTCGCGGTCGCCGAGAAGATCGTGAAGGCAGATCCGCAATGGCGCGCGGCGATGGCCAGGCGAGGCCTGACGGACGTCACCAAGATCCGCACCTGCCCCCTGACCGCCGGGTCGTTCGGCGACGAGGAGGGCCGCCGGATGGCGCGGGTTCTCGCGTTCGTCCAGGCCGATCCGCACGACTACGCATGGTCGCATCCGGTGGACGGCGTCGCGGCCTTCCTCGACCTCGTGGAGCGGCGCGTCTTCAAGGTCGTTGACGAGCTGGAGCTGCCGGTACCGGCCGAGTCGGGCAACTACGATGACCCGGCCGTGCGCGGGCCGCTGCGTACCGGCCTGCGGCCGATCGAGATCACTCAGCCGGAAGGTCCGAGCTTCACCCTCGACGGCACATGTCTGCGCTGGCAGAACTGGTCGATGCGGATCGGCTTCGATGCCCGGGAGGGCCTGACCCTGCACCAGATCGCTATCGCCGACGGCGACGAAGAGCGGCCGCTGATCTACCGCGCATCGGTGCCCGAGATGGTCGTTCCGTACGGCGATCCGGCTTTCCGGTACTGGCAGGCCTACTTCGACTCGGGCGAGTACCTAGTCGGCAAGTGGGTGAACTCGCTCGAGCGCGGCTGCGACTGCCTTGGCGAGATCACCTATCTAGACGCGACAATCCCCGACGACTTCGGCGAGCCGCGGGTGGTCCCAAACGCGATCTGCATCCACGAAGAGGACCACGGGATCCTGTGGAAGCACACCGACATCTTCAACGGCTCGGCGCAGTCCCGCCGCCAGCGGCGCCTGGTCGTGTCCTTCTTCACCACCGTAGGCAACTACGACTACGGCTTCTACTGGTACTTCTACCTGGACGGCACCCTTGAGTGCGAGGTCAAGATGACCGGCACTCTGTTCACCGCTGCCTATCCGGGCGGTGACTATCCGTACTCAGCCGAAGTCGCTCCCGGGCTCGGCGCGCCGGTGCACCAGCACCTGTTCGGCGCGCGGCTGGACATGACCTTGGACGGACTGGCCAACGCGGTCGAGGAGGTCGACGCCAGCGGCTGCCCGGTCGGGCCTGACAACCCCTACGGCAACGCCATCAGGCACACCGTGACCCGGCTGCGCACCGAGTCAGCCGCGGCCAGGCAAGCAGACGGGTCGCACGGCCGCACCTGGCGGGTGATCAGCACCGATCGGGTGAACAGGTTCGGCCAGCCGACCAGCTACACCCTCTATCCGCAGGCCACGCCCGTGCTGCTCGCCGATCCTTCGTCGTCGATCGCCGCGAGGGCCGGCTTCGCGGCGAATCACCTCTGGGTCACCAGATACGACCGCGCCCATCGGTATCCGGCCGGCGACTTCGTCAACCAGCATCCCGGCGGCGCCGGACTTCCCGCGTTCATCGCCGGGGACCAGGACATCGACGGCACCGACATCGTGGTCTGGCACACGTTCGGCCCAGTGCACCTCCCGAGGCCTGAGGAGTGGCCGGTGATGCCGGTCACCAGTTGCGGCTTCATGCTGAAGCCGACCGGCTTCTTCGACCGCAATCCGACCCTGGACGTACCGCCTGCCCACCACTGCTGAGGACCGCCTCACCAGGAGGCGGTGATGCAGAACGGGTGACCGGCCGGGTCGATCAGCACCGTCCAGGTGTCCTCGCCCGGCTGGAACTCCGGCTTGCTGGCGCCGAGCTTCAGCAGTTCGGCCACCGCCGCGGCGACGTCGGGCACGCGGAAGTCCAGGTGGGTCTGGGTCCCGCTGGCGGGCCACGGCGGGGGCGAGTAGTTCTCGACCCGCTGGAAGGCGATGTTCACCCCGCCGCGGTGACCGATGAAGGAATACGTGTCGTCCTCGAACAGCATCTCGGCGTCGATGACCTGTAGATAGAAGGCGGCCATGGCCTTAGGGTCGGCGCAGTCCACGACCGCGCAGGTTAGGGCGGCGATGCTCATGGGGCCATCGTCCCGGCCACCTCTGACAGAAACCCGGTCAGAGCGGCCCAGCGGGACCGGGCGTTACCCAACTGGAATGCGCGCTGGGGCGGCTGACCGGCCGGCCCGGTTGCCAGGAACGCGTCCAGCGGAGGCACACTGGAACAGCGGCGCTTTCGATGAGGCTGATGGAGTGGCATGGGCTTGACCTGGAGAGACCTGGTGTCGTCGGTCGCTATTGTCGCGATCGTCCTAACGTTCACCGTCTACCAGCTGGTGCCTCGGGCGCCAGTGATCTCGAGTGCCGCGTCGGCCAGCATGGTCGCGCTCGTGCTCGGCGCCTGCTGCGCCGTATGCGCAGCCATCGACCTGCACACCAGGCACCTGACGCGGCTCGGCGTCATCTACCGCCGGATCACGTCCGTCGCCGGGGCCATCGCGCTCGGTGCCGGCCTGGCCGGCGTGGTCGCGAGCAGCGGTCAGGCGCTGGAGATCCTGGTCGTGTCGACCGCCGTGCTGTGGCTGACGGGCACCACCTGGCACGTTCTGAGCATCGGCAGCGAGTACTGACGGGCGGGCACAGGCGTTGCTACGCCGGCCGCCGGATTGTCAGGGGCCGGTGGAAGACTGATCCGCATGACGGCATCGGATCAGAAAGCAGACCTGCACAGGTACCTGAAGAACGCGCGCGCGGCGATGGTCTGGAAGCTTGAAGGGCTGTCCGAATACGACGTTCGCCGGCCGCTGACGCCGACCGGCACCAACCTGCTCGGCCTGGTCAAGCACCTGGCCCTGGTCGAGATCGGCTACTTCGCAGACACCTTCGGCCGCCCGTTCCCTGACCCGCCGGCCTGGGCTGACTTTGACGAGTCTGAACCCAACGCGGACATGTGGGCCACCCCGGACCAGTCGCGTGAGGAGATCGTCGGCCTGTACCGGCGAGCGTGGGAGCACTCGGACGCGACGATCACCGAGCTGCCGCTCGACGCCCCAGGCCGCGTTCCTTGGTGGGGCGAGGACGGTGAGGTGACGCTGCACCTGATCCTGATTCACGAGATCGCCGAGACGGCCAGGCACGCCGGTCACGCTGACATCGTGCGCGAGCTGATCGACGGTGCCGTGGGCCTGCGGGACGGCAACGACAACCTGCCCGACGTCGACAAGGCCGAATGGGAGAGCTACCACGCGACAGTTGAGGCAGCGGCGCGGGAAGCGGCCGGCCTCGCCGCTTCCCGCTGACCAGCGAGCGCGCGCTGTAAAGCGAAGAAATCTCTAACAGCCGCCGCCGGGGCGGTAGAAGTTGTGGCCGGTCAGGCCAGGGCCGGTGATCTGGGGCCGGTTCTTGCCGCCGCCGGCCGGGTAGGCCGTGTCCCACCACTGCCGGAAGAACGCGCCGAGCCTCGCGTGGCAGGCGGCGGTCTGCACCGGCAGCCACTGCTGGAAGACGGCCTCGAGCTGGGGTTCTGTGACGCTGCCGCCGCCGTAGGTCCGCTGGATCTGCTGCAGCGCCCTGGTGAAGTTGCCGTGGCCGACTATCTGCCGCAGCGCGATGTAGCCGATGCCAGGGCGGTCATAGGTCGATGACCCGCTGAACAGGCCGAACGCCTGCGGGTTCGACGGTGCGACGGTCCAGAAGCTCTTGGCCTGGGCGTAGTTGGCATTGAACCGGTGCACGAGGCTGGCCTGGAACGCGGCCTGGCCCTTGTGCGTGTAAGGACCGCCGGCCTTACGCTCGGCCAGCCGCGCCTGGTAGAGGAACTCGGCGAACGTGGCCAGCCCCTCCTTGAAGTAGGTCAGCCGGTAACCACCCTCGGTGACGTTGTCGCCCCACCACTGGTGCATGTTCTCGTGGTAGAGGACATCGGTGTCGATGAACCCGCCCGCGAAGGTGATCATGGTCTGCATTTCCTCTTCGAAGCTCGCGTTCGGCGTGCCGACCACGACGCCGTCGGAGGTGAAGGGGTAAGCGCCGCTGAACTGGCTCTCGAACTCGGTGATGCCCTGCTGGAGCTCCATGATCTTCAGGTTCTTCGCCCGCTGCGAGGCGTTGATGCCCTGGTCCTGCGCCTCGTAGAAGCGGACGCCGTTGTCCGCGGTCCGCTCGGTCAGCTTGTATTTGCCGATGCTGTCCTCGACCAGGTAGCTCGCGACTGGGGCCGGCGAGTGCCAGTTCCAGGTCACCGAGCCGCCGGGGAACTCCTTGCTGGCCTTGTGGTGAGTCACCGAGACCAGGAGCCCGTTGGCGAGCACCGTCCGGCCGGCCGTGACGGTGTCGGAGAAGTTGTAGGTCGGCTTGGCCGACGGATAGTCGTTGAGCGGCATCCAGTCCTCGGTGGCCACCGGCTCGGTGGTCACGAACCCGCCGTCCGGTGCGCGGAACCAGCCCTCGGTGCTGCCGTCCCCGTCGTTGTGCACCCCGGGCCGGCCCGTGTAGCTGACCGTGACCGTGAACAGCGCGCCGTCCTTGATCGGCTTCGCCGGGGTGATGACGAGCTTGTTGGCCGGGCACTGGCTGCCGTTGAGCGAATTCACCGGCGGCTTGTCGACTGCAGTTCTGGCGTGCAGGCCGGTGGCAGCGGGTTGTGGTGCGGGCCGCCGACCGGGTTCGTCTGCGAGGCCTCGTGGGCGGCTGGGTTCGGGTCGTCCTGGCCCTTCGGGTCGCCGGGATAGGTGGGCTGCGCGAACGCGAACGTGGCCGGCTGGCCATTCACGGTGACCGATTGCACCGACATATCGGGTCCGGACTTGGCGTTCAGCGACTTGCGCTCGAAATCGAGGCTGAAGCTGGTCAGGCACTGGGTTGCGCGGTCGGTCAGCATCACCTTGTTGCCGCCGAGGAACCGATTGGTCGTCGCGTTGTACACCAGGTGCACCAGCGTGTGCACGCTCGTGTAGCCGCCGTTGCCGGTCTCCGGGTAGAGCCTGCTGCCAGGCGGAGAGAGCGTGTGCGCCCCGGCCGAGCAGTGCGCTGCCGTCGAGGTGGCCGCCGTCGGGGCAGCGGCGGCCGGAAGGGCCATGCTGACGCTGGGCAAGATCAGTCCCGCGCTCGTCGCTGCGGCAACGATGAGCATTCTGCGGCCGGCCATCGCACGTCTCCTCATCTCGGGTGATCTCGGCTTGTCTCATCCTTTACCGGGTGCCACAAAGGCGCCAGTCGATGGGCGGTTAAGTGACTGAACCGGTATCGGGGATATCTCGTGTTGGCACGCCGGCCAGCGCGGTGGTCGGCTTGGTGGTCAGCCCGGTGGTCAGCCTGGCGCGTCAGCTCGGGCGGTCAGTTTGGCGGCAGGTGCTCGGCGGTCAGGCCCGCTGCCGCGCCGAGTGCTTCCTTGCGACTCGCCAGCCTGCCGGTGCCGCCCCAGCCGGTGACCGCGATCGCACCCGAACTCACGGCGCGCTTGAGCGAGTCCGTGGGCGTGGCGGCGTCGAGCAGCCCTGCGATGAATCCAGCGTTGAAGCAGTCGCCAGCGCCGGTCGTGTCCACCGGGGCGACGGGCCGGCCGTGCACGCGCGTGACGCCTTCTGGCCCGACCAGCAGGCCGCCGGCCGCACCCAGCTTGACCGCGACCGCAGGGCCGTGCCGGCGAAGCGCCTCGGCCGCGCTCCTCGCGACCTCCTGGATCTTCTTGTCGTCGTGTCGGCCGTCGTATCGGCCGTCGAGGTGGCCGTCGTGGCGCCAGCCGACTGCGGCCGCCAGGTTGGCGCACTCGGCCACGTTCGGCAGCAGGTAGTCGACGTGGTCCAGGACCGGCTTGGCGCTGGCCCATTCGCCGTCCGGCGCCCAGCCGGTATCCAGCGAGGTGGTCGCGCCGGCCGCTCGTGCGGCGCCGAACAGGCCGGGCAGGTCGGCCTGCAACCCGCGCTGCAGGAAGAACGAGCTCGCGTGCACGTGCCTGGCCGCGCGGAGCCTGTCGTGCGGGATGTCCGCCGCCGAGAGTTCGGTCATGGTGCCGCCGAACGTCAGGATCGCGCGGTCGCCGTCAGGCCTGGTGATGACGACGCTGATGCCGGTCGGCGTGCTGGCGTGCCGGACTACGCAGCTGACGTCGACGCCCTGAGCCGCGAGCAGGTCAGTCGTCCACGACCCGACGTGGTCGTCGCCGACGACCGCGCATACCGCGACGCGCAGGCCCTGGGCGGCGGCGGCGGCCGCCGTGATCGCGCCGGAGCTGCCCAGCGTGATCGCGGCCTTGTCCACGAGCTGCTCGACCTGGCCGAAGCGCACCTCGATGTCGCCTGCGGCCACGAGCACATCAGGGTTGAGCTCGGCGAGGACCAGCAGGTCCAGGTCAGCGGCCACGGCGTGACTCCCTTGCTCGCCGGCGTCCTCGGCTTGCTTGGGAGGGTACGCGGGCAGGCCGGATCGGGCGATTATGTTCCCTCAGTGCATCATGTTGTCCGGTGAGCCTGGCGTTTGAGACGGTCGGCGCCGGCCTGTCGCTCAGGAGGCGGAATGGAGACATACCAGAGCGCGGCCGCGCTCGAAGCCGCTGTCGGGACCGAGATCGGTCCGACGGAATGGTTCACGATCGACCAGGACAGGGTCAACGGGTTTGCCGACGTCACCGAGGACCATCAGTGGATCCACATTGACGCTGAGCGAGCAGCGAACGGTCCGTTCGGGACCACGATCGCGCACGGCTTCCTCACGCTGTCGCTGCTGTCGCACCTGGTCAGTGAGCTGCGCCGGGTCGAGGGCGTGCGGATGGGAATCAACTACGGCCTGAACAAGGTGCGCTTCCCCGCCCCGGTACCGGTGGGCAGCAGGATCCGCGCCCGCTCGAGGATGGTCAGCGTCGAGCCGACCGGCGACGGCGCGGTTCAGGTCGTGAACCAGGTCACCATCGAGGTCGAGGGCAATCCCAAGCCGGCGTGCGTCGCCGACTGGGTCAGCCGGTTCTATTTCAGCGCCGCGTAGCTCGGGTTCCGGGGCCGGACGGGTGACGTCCGGGCGCTTGGGGCGCCTCCCGCCCTGCGGGCGCTTCGCGGGTTCCGGCGCTTCGCGGGTTCCGGGCGCTTCGGGGGCGGTGACCCTGACCTCGCTCATCAGGCCAGGGATGACGGTGGCGGCCGGTGACGGGTTCGGCGCGCCCCGGTCGGTGACCCGCGAGCTGAGCGCGGCCGCCGGCTCGCTGCGGCGGCGTGCGGCTGATCCTCGGCTGGGTCCCGCAGGCCGACCCTGACCTGGATTTCGCCGCCTTCGCCGACGTCCGGACGTTCATGCCTGGCTGGGGACTGCGCCGCGCGGTGGACGCGGGCCTGGTGCGCTTCGCCCCGGCGAGGATGTCGGCCGTGCCCGCGCTGATGCACGGTCCCTGGCGCCCCGACCTGCTGGTCGCGACCGTGGTCCGGTCGGCCGACGGGTTCCGGTTCGGCAGTGAGGTGTCCTGGCAGCGGGCGGCGATCGACGCAGGTGCGCGGGTCGCCGCGGTGGTGTCGGCCGCGGCGCCGCACGCCGATGCGGGGCCCGCGTTGCCCGCTGATCAGGTGGTGGTCGTCGGCGAGACGAGCGAGCCGCCCGGCGTGCTGGCTGAGGTGACGCCCGCGCCCGCCTACCAGGCGATCGCGGCCCTGATCGCGCCGCTGATCGAACCCGGCGCACGGCTGCAGGTCGGCCCGAGCCCGGTAGCTGGCTGCTCTCTTGCGCGCGTTGACGGTGCCGGTCCGTCTGGACTCAGGGCTGCTGCCCGAGGCGGTCGTCGACCTCGACGAGCGCGGCCTGCTGGCCGGGACGCCGGTCGCGTCGTACCTGGCCGGCGGGCCGCGGCTGTATGCGTGGGCGGACGGCAAGCCGCTGCTGCATCCGCTCGAGTACACCCACGACCTGGGCAGGCTGTCGGCCGACCCGCTGTTCGCCGTCAACACGGCCGTCGAAATCGACCTCGATGGCCAGGTCAACGTCGAGGGTACGGCTGCCTCGGCGCTCGGCGGGATCGGCGGTCACCCCGACTACGCCGCCGCCGCGGCCCGCTCGGTCGGCGGGCTCAGCATCGTCGCCGTTCCCACCGCGCACAATGGCCAGCCGACCCTGGTCAGGCGGCTGTCGCGGCCGGTATCCACGCCATCGCACGACGTCGACGTCGTGGTCACCGAGCGCGGCGTCGCCGACCTGCGCGGGCTCTCCAGGCTTGAGCGTAACCGGACTCTCACCCGACTCTGGGATGGGCAGGTGGCTCCCGGCGGGGTGTGACTGGACCGCGGTGCGTGTTCAGTGGCCGCTCAATGGTCGTCGAACTGTAGTTCCAGCCGATGCCAAATTGTCAGTAGGGGTCGTTAAAATAATCGAAGACAGACTGTCCGGCGGAAGGGGGTGGCGAATGGCGAGTCCGGCCGAAGGCTTAGCTCCTGACGAACCCGGCGAGCCCATTGGTCCAGGCGCGCCCAACGGTCCAGCGCGAGCCCAATGGTCCAGGCGCGCCCAGCGGTTCCGATGGACTCGCCGCCTCCGATGGACTCCGTGACGAGTCCGGGCCGACCGCGGGCTGCGGGCCGACCACGGGCTGCGGGCCGACGACGGGGCCGGGCCGACTCGGGCGGCGGGTTGTCCTGGAGCTGGGAACTCGATCTGGCTTCCCTGCTGGACGCCGTCAGCGGTCTTGCCCCGTGGCTCCGCTCCGATCCCGCCGCCGACGCGGCCACCGTCGCAAGCGGTGACTCCGCCCCGGCTGAAGGCACGGTCCGCTGAGTGCCGACGCGCTAGAGGCCGATCCTGAGGCGGAGGAAGCCGCCTACCAGGAGGCGCTGGCAGCCGGACGAGTGCGCGACATCCCGCTCGAACTCGCGGCCGGGCGCATCGCTGAGTCCCTGCCAACCGGTCCAGGTCTCGCCGGCTGGCTGGCGCAGGCTCGCGCGGCCGACCTGGAAGACGGCGCCCTGGCCGGAGTCGCGGCCTCGTTCCGGCGGCTGGCCTCGTGGGCCGCCGCGGGTGAACTCGCGGCGGTCGCCCAGATCGCGTCGCGGTCGGCCAGGTCCGACCGGCGGGCTGAGGTGGACGCCGCCGGGCGTCCTGATCGGGTGACGGCGGACGCGTCCGGGCAGGTTGCGCTCGCGCTGGCGATGTCGCACGACGGGGCGACCAGCTGGGCAGACCTCGGCGTGATGCTCACCTGGCGGCTGCCAGCGACCGGTGCGGCGCTCGCCGCCGGGCAGATCGATCTGGGCCGGGCCCGGATGATCGTGCGCATGACCAGTCCGCTCAGCGATGATGCGGCGCGGCAGGTCGAAGCCGCCGTGCTCGGCAGGGCCGGGTGGCTGACCCTCGGACAGCTGCATGCGGCGCTGCGCAGGGCCGTGATCAAGGCCGATCCCGACGGCGCCGAGCGACGACGCCGCCAGGCAGAACGCAATGCCACCGTCGCCCTCTACCCCGAGGACGAGGGAACCGCGACGCTGGCCGGCTACTCGCTGCCAGGCGTCGAGGCCGCCGCGGCGATGGCACGGATCACGGCGCTGGCCAAGACGATGAAGGCCGCGGGCTCTGATGGCCAGATCGACTGGCTCAGGGCGCACGTGTTCCTCGGCCTCCTGCTCGGCACGCTCCCGTTCACCCCACCCGCCGACACGCCGCCGCCTGACACTCAACCCCCCGCTGGGCAGCCAGACGCCGGGCCGCCGGACCCCGGGTCGCCGGACGCGCCCGACGACGAGCCCGGATCGCCCGGATCGCCTGGGCCGTGGCCCGGCGTCCGGCCTTACCTGCCGTCGTGGCTGCCGGCGGCCTCGGGCTGGCGGCCTGGGCCTGCGGGACTGCTGAGCCTGGCTGTGCCCGCTCGCGACGCTCACGGGAGGCTCGTCGACGCCCGGGCAGCTGTCCAGGCTGGGCGTCGTCACGGCCGGTCAGGCGCGGCAACTCGCCGTTCTCGCGGCACGGCATCCAGCGACCCGGTGGCGGGTCGTCGTGACGAACTCTGCAGGTCAGGCGATCGCGGTCGCCCATGTCCCGCGATCCCGCAGTCCCGGTCAACCGCGTGGCCCTGGGAGTCCGCGTGGTTCCGGTCAACCGCGTGGCCCTGGGAGTCCGCGTGGTTCAGGTCAACCGCGCGGCCCGAGCAGCCCGCGCGGACCAGGAAATCCGCGCAGTCCGAGGGGACCGATCAGCCCGGACAAAGCGACCATCGGGCTCATCGGGCGGGTGACGCTGGTCATCCGAGCCGGCGAGCTTGCTCACGGACCGCCGGAACCGGCAGCGGCCTCTGCGGGCGCACGGAGCATCGACGCTGGCCTCGCGATGATCATGGAACGGGCGCTGGCAGCGGCCTCGCGTGCGGCCGAGGCCGCGTCCGAACGGGAGGCGCATGACCAGCGGTCAGGCGGATGCGCGCACGATCTGGCATCGTCGGCCTACCGGCCGCCGCCCCGGGTTGCCGAACTGGTCACCGCGCGAGACGGGACGTGCCGGTTCGGGCCGTGCCGTCGCCCGGCCGAGCAGTGCGACCTTGACCACACGGTCCCGTTCGACCAGGGCGGTCTGACCTGTTCGTGCAACATCGGCGGCGAGTGCAGGTCGCATCACCAGCTCAAGCAGCATCCCCGCTGGTCGCTCCGCCAGATGGCGGCCGGGGTCTTCCAGTGGACGACGCCGGCCGGTCGGCGCTATGTCAGCCGGCCTGACCCGTACTACGCGTGAGGCGTTGCCGCACGTGCCTAGATTGCACACGTCCAGACGCCGGCCTGGGCAGAAGCCATAGATCAGTACGCTGATATATCGGCGTCGCGGCATCGCGGGCTGGTCGGCAGGGGGAAGCGTGCGCGTCACGGGGACGGCTCAGCGAGAGGCCTGGATCGCCCGATCCTGGCCGCCTGTCGAGGAGGTCAGGGCCGATCTGTGGTCGGTCCCGGTGCCGATCCCCGATAACCCGCTCCGCTACACCCTGACCTATCTCGTCGCCTCCGACAGCGATCTCGTGGTCGTCGACCCAGGCTGGGACACCGACGCTGGCTGGAACGCGCTGACCGACGGCATGAAGGCGGCAGGCCTGTCGCCAGCGGACGTGACGGGGATCGTCGTCACGCACATTCACCCCGATCACCACGGGATGTCTGCTCGGCTGCGTGCGGAGAGCGGCGCCTGGGTCGCGATGCACCCGGCCGAGCGCGAGTCGCTTGCGATGCTGCGCATCCAGGGCGCTGGCACCGCCGAGGGCGACCTGGCCTGGCTGCGCCGGAGCGGCGTGCCGGCCGACGTGATCCCCGAGCTGAGCATGCAGTCCGGCGACGGGCACCCGTTCGCCAGGATGATCGATCCTGACCGTCTGCTCGAGCACGGTGACCTGGTGCCGCTGCCGGGTCGGCGGCTGCGAGCAGTCTGGACGCCAGGGCACACGCCGGGACACCTGTGCCTGCACGAGGAGGCCGAGAACCTGCTGCTGACCGGGGACCACGTGCTGCCGAGGATCAGCCCGAACATCGGCCTGCAGCCGCACGCGGCCGAGCCTCCGCTCGCGGCGTACCTGCGCTCGCTCGAGTTCGTCGCAGCGCTACGACAGCGCGGAGGCGCTGCCAGCCCACGAATACAGGTTCCAGGGCCTGGCCAGCCGCGTCAGGATGCTGCTCGCGCACCACGAACGGCGCTGCGACGAGGTGATCGAGATCCTGCGCCGGCTTGGTCCCTCGACGACGTGGCAGGTCACGACGGAGCTGACCTGGTCACGCGGATGGGCGGCGGTCACCGGGTTCATGCGCCGCGCGGCCCTGGCCGAGGCAGGCGCTCACCTGCAGCACCTGGTCGAAGCGAACCGAATCGCGGTGACCGTTGGCGGGCCAGGTCGAAGCGACGTCTTCGCGATCACTGGCTGACGTAGGTAGCCGCGATCCGCATAGCAAGGCCGGCCTACCAGGTCAGGCGGAGGCGGGTCTCCAGCAGGACCGCATCTCAATTATCACCTCGGTATCACAATATAGTCTCTTTAAATTCGCCCCTCTGGGCGCTTTCTTTTTGGTCATGCGAGCATGACGAATTAGGGGCAGAGGGCACGGAGGAGGAGGAACCTTGCGGAGGCCTCCTCCAGCGATCAGGCACTTGGTCGCGCATCGCATCGCGTTCTCGGTCGTGATCCTCACCGCGCTGACCACGGCCACCTTCACCGCAGCCGCTGTCTCCTTCTTCAGCTCCGTCACCGCGGGCGCCGCGGCGAGCGAACTCCGCGGCCGCCCTGGTTCGGCCATTGGGGCCACCGCCTCGGTCACCCGCGGAAATGCCCAGCGGATCAGTGCCGACATCGCCGCTCAGATTCGCGGCCTGCTGCCTGGCCTGCGGCCCCAGTTCGTGGTCAGCCCCGAGTCCGACATCCTGAACCTGCCGCGGCAGGAGGCATCGACGAAGCTGCAGACCCAGCTAGTCGCGCTGCCGGGCGTGGCAGGGCACATTGTGGCCATCAGCGGCACCTGCCCGACAGCTAGCGCATCACTGACAGCAGGCAACGCGCAGGAGGTGGTGCCCGCCTGCTTGCCCGTGACGGCGGCGCACGTCCTCGGGCTGGCCGTGGGAGACGTGGTCACGCTCAGCGACTCGAGCACGCAAGCGTCGCTCCGGGTGCGTATCACCGGCACCTACCGCCGAACAGTCCCGGGCAGCCCGTACTGGATGCTCGACCCGATGGGCGCCAGCCCGGTGCGGCGGACGCCTGGATTCACGACCGCCGGTCCGCTGGTCACGAGCCCGGCGGTGGCGGCGAGCGCCCACTACGCGTACTCGTCGCTGGCCACGCTCGCGGTCCCGGACTTCCGCAGGCTGAACGGAACCGGCCTGGCCACCCTCGGCAACCACCTGGCGAACCAGGTCGGCGCCCTCGGCAACTCGACCAGCTTCCATGACGGCACGATCACGACCGGCCTGCCGGCGGAGCTGACAACGCTGGCGACTGCGCTCGTGGTCGCTCGCACCAAGATCCTGGTCGGCATCCTCACCCTGCTCGTCATCGGCGGCGCGACGCTCGCGCTCGCGGCCAGGCTGCTCGCACAGCGGCGTGAGACCGAGACGGCACTGATCGGCGCCCGCGGCGCGTCAAGGGCCCAGGTGGCCAGGCGCGGCCTGATCGACGCCGCCGTCGTCGCCGTTCCTACCGCGATCGCCGGGCCGCTGCTCGGAGGGCTCCTCGCTCCCGTGCTCGTCCGCCGGCTTGCCATCGGCCTCACGGGCACGGCCTGGTTCGCGGGCGCCTTCGTGGCAGTCGGATGCGTGGCCATCATCGGCCTGCCGTGGCTGCGCCGCCCGATGTCGCCCCTGCGGCAGCGCGCCAAGCGGGGCCGGCAGCGATCGATCGCGGCCGCCGCCTACGCCAGGGCTGACCTCGCCGTGGTCGTGCTCGCCGCTGCCGCGGTCTGGCAGCTGGTCAGGTCATCAGGGCCAGTCTCTGGCGGACTGAACGGCGCGCTGAGCGCTGACCCCGTCCTCGTCGTCGCGCCCGTGCTCGCGCTCGCGGGCGGCGCCCTGCTGACGCTGCGGGCACTTCCGCTCGCCGCGCGTCTTGGCGACCGGCTCGCGTCCAGGGGCAGGGGCCTCGTCGTTCCCGTTGCGGCCTGGCAGCTCAGCAGGCGTGCGCTTCGCGAGGCGGGCCCGACGCTGGTCGCGGTGCTCGCGATCGCCGCCGCGATCATGGCCGTCGCCCAGCGCGATAGCTGGCAGCGCTCGGTACAGGCGCAGGCAAGCTTCGCGGTCGGCGCCGACGAGCGGGTCACGATGCCGCCAGCGGCTCCGCTGGCGGTCGGCCAGGTCGCGGGTCTCACCGGGGCGCGGGGTGTGACGGCGAGCACCCCGGCTGTTCGGTCCGGCTTCAGCCTGCCCGACGGCACGCTTGGGACGTTGCTCGCCCTCGACGGCCCCGCCGCCGCCAGGATCATCCCGGCCCAGGCGGCCGGGCCCGCTCCCGCCACGCTGCGCAGGCTCGCCGCCGCCCCAGCGGTCGGGGTGCGGATCCCCGGCCACCCTGCTGCGCTCAAGCTGACCGCGAGCCTGCTGCACTCGCACCTCGGCCAGCCTGTCCTCTTCGTCCAGCTCATGGACGCGGCGGGGATCGGCTATCAGGTGCCGGCCGGCAGCCTGCCCGCCGACGGGCGGCCGCACACCCTGACGATCGCGATCGCGCCTGAACGCCACGCCGACTATCCGCTCCGCCTGACCGGGTTCACGCTCCAGTTCAACCTGCCGTTCCGCAAGCGGCGGCCGCAGACGCTGACCATTTCGCGCGGCGAGGCCCTGCCGGAGGTCGCGAGCACGACGGGGACGCCATTCGGCCTGACGACGGCCAGCGGACCGCTCGTCTTCACGGCCACGAAGGGCACCGGCGGCACGTCCCCGACCGCGGTCCGCGCCCGCCCGGCACCTGGCGGCGCGGTGACCGCCACCTTCGAGCCGGGCGTCGCCAACTTCTTCCAGGGGACTCAGGGCGTTGCGTCGAGTTCGGCCCAGGTCACCGTCGCCGAGAGCTACCAGGGAGGTCGGCAGCCCGCTGCCGGCGATCGTCACGCGCAGCATGCTCTCCGGCAGCGGAGTGCGCATCGGCGCTCGCCTCGAGCTGAACGTGCAGGGCACCGACGTCCCGATCATCCCGGTCGCGGCCGTGCGCAGCCTGCCGACGCTCGGCGGCGGCAGTCCCGGCGTGCTCGTCGACCAGCGGGCGCTCAGCGACGTCCTGCAGGTGAACGGCGCGCCGCCGCCCGCGATCACCGAGTGGTGGCTCCGGACCTCGGGACAGCCGACCCTGACCGGCCTGCCTCCGGACACCAGCATCGCGTTCCGTGCCAGGCTGGCCAGCTCGCTGCTCGCCGACCCGCTCACGCTCGCGTCGCAGGAGGCCTTGCTCGCGATCGCTATCGCGGCTGTCCTGCTCGCCCTCATCGGCATGCTGGTCAGCGTCGCGACCGCCGCCGAGCGCGGACGCGACCTCGCGTTGCTCGACGCGCTCGGTATGCCGCCTGGCCAGGTCGCGAGGATGCTCGCGCTCGAGCAGGCCATGACGGCCGTGGCGACCAGCGGGGTCGGCCTGTTGTTCGGGGTGGTGCTGAGCCAGCTCATCGTTCCTGCTGACACGCTCACCGCGAAGGCGGTCCGGCCAGTCCCGCCGCTGGTCGTGCAGGTGCCGTGGCTGGCGGCCGCCGTGATCGCCGTCGTGATGGCGGCGGTACCTACGCTCGCGATCATGCTCACCGCGCCCAGGGCAGGCAGCGGCGCGGCCATGATCAGGCTCGAGGGCGAGACATGACGGGCGCCCGCTGGCTCCGCCGCCTCGTCCTCGGCGAGGCAGGACCGGCTCCCGCCCTCGTGCTGGCCGGAGTCACCCTGGTCATCACGTTCATCGTGGCGGCTGGCCCGCGCGCCCTCGCTGCCGCCGACACGCGCGCGACCAGGCAGGCCATCGCGCTGGCGCCGATCCTGGACACCGCGGCGCAGGTCTCGGCGGACCTGCGAGCCGCACCTGGCACCGGCGTCCTGTCCGCGAGGACGATCGACAAGCTCACCGGCCGATTCGCCGCCAGGCTGCCCCTGCCCGGGCTGTTCCCCGCCTCCCAGCGCTGGGCCGGCGTGGTCATGCCGGCCACGGCCGAGCTGCTGGCAGTGCCGCCGCCCGACGGCAGGCCGCGCCTCATCGAGACGGCCTACCGGTCGCGGCTCGCCGCGCACAGCGTCGTTCTCGCTGGATCGCTCCCGGCCGGCCCTGCCATCATCCGGCGAGCCGCCGCTGGCGGGAAACCCACGATCACGCTGCACATAGCTCTCACGCGCCACGCCGCGGCAACGTTCGGCGCCAAGGTCGGATCTGTGCTCAACCTCGGCCCCGCCGTACCAGGCGCACCGGGCATCCTGCTCAAGGTGACCGGGATCATCAAGCCAGCCGACCCGGCTTCGGCATTCTGGCAGCATGATCCCGAGCTCACTGTCCCTGAGCTCGCGGGCCCGAGCTACGAGTCCGCACTACCTCGGCGGGGGGTTTGTAGGCCCAGCTGAGCTCGCCGGGCTGGCCGCCGCCTACAACGGCGACGTCGAGCGGGCGACCTGGTTCTTCCCGCTGAGTTCGCGCCCGACCGCCGCCGACGTTCCGCGCATCGAGGCAGGGATCTCCGCCCTCGCGTCGGGTCCGCAGATGCGCAATGCCGAGGTCGCGGCCGGCGGCTCTGTGCTCGCCGACACGGCCATCTCGACCGGCCTCGCCGACGGCCTCGCGACGTTCAACAGCCAGTGGCACACCACGACCGGGGTTGACTCGGTGCTCGTCGTCGGCCTGTTCGTGGTCGGCGTCGTGCTGCTGCTGATCTGCTGCGGTCTTGCCGCCCAGGCCTACCGCCCTGAGCTCGTGCTGCTGCGGGTGCGCGGCGGGAGCGTGCGCCAGGTCGCCGGCCGGATGTTCGCCCGGTCCTGCTGCATCGTGCTGCCGCCGCTAGCGGCGGGAGTCGCGCTCGCCGTTGTCGTGGTGCCGGGTGGCGGCTCCTCGGTACTCCTGGTGGGCCTGACCGCGCTCGCCGCCGTCGCGGCCATGCCGGCGATCTGCATGCTCGAGCACCGCAGGCTGCGCCTCGGTGCGGTCTCGCTCAGGGCGGACGCGGTCGGCGGTCGCGGTTCAGCGCGGCGCCTGACCGGTGAACTGGCCGTGCTGCTCGTAGCCGCGGCCACGCTCGCTGACCTGCGGCTGCGCGGCGCCGGGCAGCGGGCGGGCGGCAGCGGAGGAACCACGAGCATCTACCTCAGCGCGAGCGCGGTGCTGGTCGCCGCCGCGGTCGCGCTGGTACTGAACAGGGCCTACCCCGGCCCGCTCCGGCTGCTCGCCGGAGCGGCGTCGATCAGGCGTGGCGCCGTCGGCGCCGTCGGCTTCGCCCGCGCCGCGGGGACCAGGGCCGGGTCGGTACTGCCCGCTCTCGCGCTGATGCTCGGCCTGACGCTGACCGTGTTCAGCGCCATGGTGCTGGCCTCGATCTCGAGCGGCCAGCAGGCCGGATCGTGGGCGCGGACCGGCGCGGACGCGGTGATCTCGGTGTCGGGCACCTTGTCGGTCACGCCGCAGGCACTGAGCGCGATCGAGCACACGCCAGGCGTGAAGCATGCGACCTCGGTCTTCACAGCCCCCGCCTCGGGCGTGGCCGCGGCGGTACTCAAGACCGGCAGGTTGGGGCAGCCCGTCGGAATCGCCGTGGTGCCGCTGCGCTCGTACGCGGCCCTGGCCGCCGACACGCCGTGGCCTGGCTTCCCGGCGCGCGCGCTCGCCAAGCCAGCGTCGGCAGCCAGGGCACCTATCCCGATCTTGGCCACGCCCCAGGTCGCGGCGCGGGCCGCGCAAGCGAGCGGCCACGGCGTGCTCAGGCTCGAGGAGTACGGGCAGTTCATCAGGGTCAGGATCGCGGGGACGATCACCCATACGCCAGCTGTGCCCGCCGCCGGGTCTTTCGTGCTGCTGCCGCGATGGGCGACGACCCGGCTGACCGCCGTGCCGCCGCCGTCCACGGCGCTGGTCACGGGCCCGCACCTGAACCTGAAGGCGCTCCAGGCGACGATCGCGAGGGTGCTGCCGCACAGCCAGGTGGTGTACCGCCAGCAGGTGCTCGCCGCGCTGAACTCCTCGCCAGCGCTCAGGCTGTCCGAGGGCCTGTACGTTGCCGGCGCCATCGCCGCCGCGGCGGTCAGCGCCCTGGCTGTGCTGTTCTCCCTGGTGACCTCCGCCAGGAGCCGCGGCGCCATGCTCACCAGGCTCGGCGCGCTCGGCATGGGCAGGCGCCAGGCACTGCTGCTGGGATTGACGGAGGCTGTCCCGCTGATCGCGGTCGCCACCGCTGGCACGGCCGCCTGCGTCTGGCTACTGGCTGAGGTCGTCGGGCCCGTGCTCGGGCTGAACACTTTCACCGGTTCACCTGAGCCTGGCCGCGCTGGCCCCGACCTGGGCAGATCTGTTCGTGCCGCTCGCGGGGGCCGCCGTGCTCGCCGTGGCGTTCCTCGCGATCGACGGCGTGCTCGCCGGGCGGCGGAAGCTCGCCGTGGCGCTGCGCCAGGAGGAGGCAGTCTGATCATGACCGGTATCGACGACCTGATCGCCGCTCGGACCGAGGCGACGGCCACCCGCGACCAGCCCCGACGAGGTGCCTGGCTCGCCCATGGTCATGTGCGACAGGCTGGTCAGGATCTTCTCGACAGCGGGCGTCGAGACCCAGGCGCTGCAGGGCCTGGACCTGGTACTGCAGCGCGGCGAGCTGACCGCGCTGGTCGGCGCGTCTGGGAGCGGCAAGTCCACGCTGCTCAACATTCTCGCCGGGCTTGACCTGCCGACCGGCGGCCGGGCCACGGTGGCCGGCCACGACCTGCTCACGATGGGGGCCAAGGAGCGGCTCGCCTACCGCCGGTCGACGGTCGGCTTCCTCTGGCAGCAGACCGCCAGGAACCTGCTCGGCCAGCTCACCGCGGCGGAGAACGTCGAACTGCCGATGCACCTGGCGAAGATGCCGCGGCGACTGCGCAAGGGCACGGCGTCAGACCTGCTCGGGCTGCTGGGGGTCGCGGACTGCAGCGACCGGCTGGTCACCGAACTGTCCGGCGGTCAGCAGCAGCGGGTCGCCATCGGCGTGGCGCTCGCCAACAACCCAGGCGTGCTGCTCGCCGACGAGCCGACCGGCGAGCTCGACACTGAGACGGCCGAGGAGGTCTTCGACGCGCTGCGGACCGCGAACGAGCGAGACGGGGGTGACGGTCCTGATCGTGACGCACGACGCGATGGTCTCCGAGCACGTGAACCGGACGATCGCGATCAGGGACGGCAGGATCAGCACCGAGGTGCTGCGCAGGACCGCGACCGACGAGCAGGGCCTGCAGGCCTACCACGCGCAGGAGTACTCGGTGCTCGACCGGGCTGGCCGGTTGCAGCTTCCGGCCGACTTCATCGACGCGCTGGCGCTGAAGGACCGGGTCAGGCTGGAACTCGAGCCCGACCACATCGGCGTGTGGCCTGACCAGCCGGCCCCCGGCCAGGCGGAGGCGCAGTCATGACCGGCCGGCACGCGGCCACGACCGCACGTGTGGCAATGCCGGTGTCGGGGCCCGTCGTGAGGGCAGAGTCGCTGACCCGCACCTTCGGCCGCGGCTCGGCGGCCGTGCACGCCCTGCGCGGGATCAGCTTCGAGGTCCAGCCTGGCGAACTCGTCGCCCTGTGCGGCCGGTCCGGTTCAGGCAAGACCACGTTGCTGAACATCATCGCCGGGCTGGACCGGCCCACCTCTGGCCGCGCCTGGGTAGCCGGCCAGGAAGTCACCGCCATGACCAGGGATGAGCAGCTCAGGCTGCGACGCGAGCGGGTGGCACTGGTGTTCCAGTCCTTCGCGCTGCTGCCGATGCTGTCGGCGGCCGAGAATGTCGGCGTCCCAATGCGCCTGTCCCGGGTCGATTCGGCTGCCAGGGAACAGCGCGTCAGCGCCCTGCTGAGCCTAGTAGGCCTCGAAGGAAGCGGGCGAAAGCGGCCGCATGAGCTGTCCGGCGGTGAACAGCAGCGGGTCGGCATCGCGCGTGCGCTCGCCAACAACGGTGACCTGCTGCTCGCTGACGAGCCGACCGGGCAACTCGATTCGCAGACCGGCCGTCAGATCATGGGCCTGATCAGGAGCATCGTGCACGCCGAAGGCCTGACCGCGATCGCGACCACGCACGATCGCGGGCTGATGGACATCGCCGACCGGGTCCTGATCATCCAGAACGGCCAGGTCCAGGGCGGTTAGCGCCGCGTCTAGCCTTCGCCTGTCCTGGTCAGTGCCACCACAGGAATCTCGCGGCTGGTCTTGGCCTCGTGCTCAGCGAAGAACGGATAGGTCTGCTTCAGCATCGTCCAGACCCGCTCGCGCTCCTCGCCGGCGAGCGGGGCCGCGGTGGCGTCGAAGCGTTCTGAGCCGACCTCGACGACAACCTGCGGGTCCACGACCAGGTTGAGGTACCAGTCGGGATGACGGGGCGCGCCGATGTTGGACGCGATCACCAGCAGCCGGCCGCCGTCCATGTGGAACATCATCGGCGTCGTGCGGGTCAGCCCGGTTCTGGCTCCCCTCGTGGTCAGCAGCACGATGCCGTCCCGGTTCATGCCTTCGACCGGGCCCCCGGCCCTGAACTGCTCGATCACCCTCGCGTTGATCTTGCTGATGTCCACGCGGCTCCCGTCAGTCGCTGCGGCCGGTCAGGGCCAGGCTCGCGCCGATGCCGATCATGACAAGCCCGCTGGTTCCGCCGACGACCTCCAGCCGCCTCGGCGAGCGGGCCAGCCATGCCCTCGCCGTCCCCGCCACGAGCGCCCAGGTGCTGTCACAGAAGACCGCGATCGCCACGAAGATGGCGCCGAGCAGCAGCATCTGCGCCGGCACGTGGCCGGCCGACTGGTCGACGAACTGCGGCAGCACGGCGATGAAGAACACGATGGCCTTCGGGTTGCTCACCCCGACCACGAAGCCGTCGCGGACGATCCGGCTGATCGACTTCGGCTCGCTCTTCGCCGACAGCGCGGCGGCGAGTTCGCGGCGGTGCCGCATCGCCTGCACGCCGAGGTACACCAGGTAGGCGGCGCCCGCCAGCTTGAGCACGGTGAAGACCGCGACCGAGCGCTCAACTATGGCGCCGACCCCGAACGCCACGGCAGCGACCTGGACATAGACGCCGACCTGGCCGCCGAGCGCGGTGCCGACGCCCGCCGTCCTGCCGAGCATCAGCGACCTGCTGATGATGAACAGCACGTTGGGGCCCGGGACGATGATCAGCGCGAACGCGAGCAGCGCGAATGCGAGCAGATGAGCGGCTGGAACCATGGCCGCAGCCTAATGCGCTGGGCGGTGACGTCAGGCGGGTTTTCCCGGCGGGACATACGCCATGATGGCGACATGACGGTCATCGGGGTCAGCGATCGGCCCGATCGGGCCGATCGGCCTGGACCTGGCGGCTGCACCCGCGGTGACGCTGTGCGCGCCAGCCAGCCTGATCGGCCCGGTGCTCCCCGCGGGCCCTGGCCAGGTGCCGGTCGCCGAGTGGCGGCTCGAGTCGCACAGCCGTACGCGGGAACCGCTGCCGTGGCGCGCGTTCCCTCGGGTGGCGGACAGCATCGCTGGCTGGGTGGTGCAGCAGGCGGCGGCGCACGGCTGTGATGTCGTAGTTCTCGCCGCGCGGATCCCGCAGGAACTGGCCTCGGCTTGGCGTCCAGCTCGGTCAGCGGCCGAGCAGCTGGCCGTGGCGGATGTATCCGGCGATCTACGATCAGGGCGAGCTTGTCATACCCGACCTGCAGCTAGGTGCCGAGGCGGTGCCGCCCCAGCGGGCGCCGTAGCCTGGTCCCGTGATGGACAGCACGCTGACCTGGCCAGAGGTGGCGGCGCGGCTGTCGCCGTGGCGCTCGTACTGGCTCGGCACCACCACGCGGTCCGGCGCCCCGCACGCGGCGCCCGTCTGGGGCGCCGTACTGGACGACGTGTTCTACATCTTCAGCGAGCGGAGCACGGTGAAGGCCCGCAACATTGCCGCCGACGCGCGCGTGATCGTTCATCTGGAGAGCGGCGAGGAGGTCCTCATCATCCGCGGCGTCGCTGACGACGTCGGTGTGCCTGCCGATCTGCCGCGCGTGCTGGCGGCGTTCGCGGCCAAGTACACAGCGCGCGACGACCGTCAGTACCTGCCGGGCGTCGATCAGGCCGTCGACGTCATCTACGCGGTCAGGCCACGCACGGCGATGACGTGGCAGCTCGCCGACTACGAGGGGTCCCAGCAACGTTGGTCGGCAGGCGGCTAGCCTCCCGGTCCTGGCCGGCTAAGCCAGCCGGGCGATGATCGCCGGGACCCTGGTGAGCAGGTCCGTCAAGGCAGCCGCAGAGTTGGCAGGCTCGCCGGCAGCCATCACGTTCGCCATCCCTGCATCGCCCGCGGCCGCTGCGGCCGGGATCCAGTCGAGCATGAGACCAATCCGTTCCGGCACCGCCTGCAGGATCTGGGCCGGGGGGAACCGGCCGTAGCTCGCGGCGATCAGCGAGAGCCGTTCGGCGGCCAGGCATGTTCCGACGTCGCGCCAGAGCGGGACGCAGTTCCAGGCGATAAACGCGACCTCGAACAGCGGCGTCGAAGGTCCCGCCAGGTCCCAGTCGAAGACACCTGCGAGATCGTCGCCATCGAAGCAGGCGTTGTACGGGGCGATGTCGTTGTGGCAGATCAGCGTCGGCTCCGGAACGGGAAAGAACCGCCAGGGGCCCGGGTGTGAGAACGCCGCCACGGCCTCGTGGAACTCGCGCGTCCACGCCAGCAGCGCGGCGAGCTGGCGGTCGGTCAGCAGCTCGGTGTCTACGTCGACGACATGGCCATGGAGGTAGCTGAGAACCTCGCGGCCCTGTTCGTCCTGCCCGAGCACCCGCGGGATCCCGGCGACGCGGCCGTCGAGGTACTCCAGTAGCGCGTGCACAGCCGGGGTCCATGCGCCAGCCTGCCGCCGCACCGTGTCGCCGATTCTGACTGCCCCGCCCACGTTTCCGCCTGGCAGCCGGAACTCGCCGCCCTCGCCTGCGGTGCTGGCGGCTCCGAACCCGGTCATGCCGAATGTGCTGACCGCTGAAGCGCGGCCAGCTGCTGCTTCGTGCCGATTGCGATCAGCACATGGCCCGCCTCGAGTCTCGTCTCCTCGGGAGGGTTGGCCACGAACTGGCCATGCTCATCGCGAAGCGCGAGCACCAGGGCGCCGGTGCGCTCGCCGACCTCGGCGTCACGCAGGCTTCGCCCGGCCAGCCTGGCGCCTGACTGGATCGACACCTCCTCCAGGCGGAACTCCAGGCTCCCGTCGTGCATGACGACGTCGAGGAACTCGACCACGTTGGGCTGCAGCGCCGCCGCCGCGATCCGCTGCCCGCCGATCCGCTGCGGATTCACGACCCTGGTCGCGCCTGCGCGCAGCAGCTTCGACTCCGACTCCTCGGTCCGCGCCCGTGCGACGATTACCAGGTCCGGCCTGAGCGCGCGGGCGGAAAGCGTGACATAGACGTTCTCGGCGTCGGTGTTGATCGCGGTGACCAGCGCCCTCGCGCGCATCACGCCAGCCGTGCGTAGCACCTCGTCGTCGGTGACGTCCCCGATCAGGGCCGGGAACGGGGTCGCGGCGACCCGCGCGGCGTCCAGGTCCACGACCACGACGTCGGCGCCCTGCCCTGACAGGTAGCTGCCGACGGCGCGGCCCACCCGGCCCCAGCCGCAGACGATCGTGTGCCCGGTCATCCGGGCGATGTTGCGCTCCATCCTGCGCCTTTCGAAGTGACGGCGCAGGTGGCCTTCCACCAGCGTCTCGAGCACGATGCTGAACGCGTACAGGGCGGTGCCAGTCCCCGCCAGGATCAGCACGATCGTGAAGATCTTCCCCGCCTCATCGAGCGGGTGGAGCTCACGGAAGCCGACGGTGCTGATCGTGGTGACGGTCTGGTACACCGCGTCGAGCACGCCGAAGCCGAGCACGATGTAGCCGATGCTGCCGGCCGCAATGACGACGAGCACCAGGCCCAGTGCGAGCTGGATCCGCCGCACATTGCTCACCAGGCAATTGTCCCCGCGCCCGGCGGGAAGTAGCGGTCAGGTCCCTCGGCGCGCCGCGCGGCGTCGCAGCCAGGCCGTCGCCGCCGCGCCCAGTCGAATCGATCAGGCCAGGGGTGAGGTCAGCCGCTTCGCTGAGTAGCCGTTTGGCCAGTCGGATGTTCTGGCGTGCCCTCGGTGAGCGGAACCGAGCCGGAGCGGACGATGCCCATCTGGACTAGCTGGCGGGGGAGTACCGCGTCGAGCGCCCAGTCGGCGGCGATCCTGACCCGGTTGGACGGCATGCTCAGCAAGTGATAGCCGCGGGTCACTGCCTTGGCGGGCAGGCCGGCGAGCCTGATGCCGAAGGGATCGGCGGCCGCCTGGGTACCGGCGAGGTCCACGACGAATCCGAGGTCGCGGTGCTGATACTCGCGGCGCTGATGCCGCCCGATCCCGTAGGAAGCGGCGATGTTATTCGCGACCAGCTTGCCCTGGCGGACCGCGTGCTGGGCGGTCATCGCGGTGATCGAGCCTGGCCTGGTGAGGTCGGGCACCGCGGCGGCGTCGCCGCAGGCGTAGATCTCGGGGTGTCCCGGCACCGTGAGGCAGGTGTCGACGGTCAGCCTGCCCTGCTGCATGGGCAGCCCGAGCCGTTCGACCATCGGGTCAGGGCGTACGCCGACGCACCAGATCAGCGACCTGGTGGGCACGAACTCGCCATCGGATAGCTGGACTCCGTCGGGTGTCGCGTGCTCCACGCTCGTGCCGGTGCGGATCTCCATGCCTCGCTCAGACAGCACCCGCGTGGCCGTCGCGGACAGGCGCGGGTCAAGCTCGGGCATCACCCGCGGGGCGATGTCGACCAGGATCCAGCGCAGGTTCGTGCCGCTGAGTCCGGCGTGCCGGCGCACGGCGATGCCGGTGAGAAGCTGGCCGCTGGCCGCGACCTCGGTGCCGGTGTAGCCGGCGCCGACCACGACGAACGTGCAGCGGGCCGCACGCTCGGCCGGATCGTCGGAGGCGTCCGCGATCTCGAGCTGGCGGAGCAGGTGGTCGCGCAGGTAGATCGCCTCGGCGAGGCTGCGGAATCCGTGCGCGTGGTCGGTCACGCCAGGGACCGGGAGCAGCTTGTTCACGCTGCCGAGCGCGACCACAAGCTTGTCATAGCCGATGGTCAGCTCGTTGCTCTCGGGATCGCGGACGCTCACGCGCCTGGCATCCAGGTCGATACCGGTCACGGCGCCGAGCACGTGCCGCACCGAGCGGCAGGCCGAGGCCAGCGGCGCCGCCACTGCCCGCGGGTCCAGGATTCCCGCGGTGACCTCGGGCAGCAACGGCAGGTACAGGAAGTAGTCCGTCGGGTTGACCAGGACGACGTCGAGCCTGCCCTTGCCGAGCTTGCCCAGTTTGCGTGCCGCGTGGAAACCGGCGAAGCCGCCGCCGGCGACGACGATGCGCGGACGCGAGCCGGTCATGCCGCGGGTAGCCATGAGGCTCCCATGTCCGGACCAGCCCTACCCAAACCAAGATTTCAGTGCGCCGTCGCCCAGTGCTCCGGCCGGCTGAGCCGCGACGGCAGCTTCGTTGTGGCATCTCCGCGCGCCGAGTCGACCTGCGGCTGGCTGGTGAACAGGCTGGCCGCAAGGTCGGCGCCGGCCAGGTCCGCGCCCCTGAGGTCGGCGCCGGTCAGGTCGGCGCCGCGTCAGGTCGGTACCGCGCAGGTCAGCCCCGATCAGCAGCGCTCCGCGCAGGCTCGCGCCCGTCAGGCTGGTGCCCCGCAGGTCCTTCCCTGCCAGGTCCGCGCTCCGCAGGTCAGGACCACGCGTGGCCGGCGCGTTCGCGGACGTGGTCGCTGACGCGGAGCAGCACAGAGTTCGCCGTACCGCGATGGGCAGCCACGTCGACGGCGGCTAGCTCATCGGGGCCACAGAGCGTCAGGCGCTCGGTTGCCGCTAGAAGATCTTGCAGGTCGTCGCGGAACTGATCAGCCTGCGGCAGCGCCAGCGCCTCGTTCAGGTACCACAGCAGTTCGTGCAGCGTGCGCATGACCGCGAACGCCGCGAACATCGGCGCCGCGAGTTCAGGGTGCGACCGCCAGTCGCGGCCGCCGAACGTGTGCTGGGCGACCTTCTGGCCGGCGCCGAAGCAGTCGAAGGCCGCGCAGCCGCGAAAGCCGGCCGGACGGAGCCGGTCATGTATCGAGCAGCCGAAGTCGGCGCGCAGGTTCGGGCACGGCTGGCCGGCCGGCTTGTTGATCGCGAAGTCGGCCGAGGCCGTGAACGCCGGGCGCGACGCAGCACAGCGCCACGCAGCGAGCGCAGTCGGCCCGCAATTCCTCGCGACGCCGGTCAGGGCCGTCAGTCACGGGCTTCACGGTAGCGCCTGGCGCCGGTGCCCGCGGTCAGCCGCCGCTGCCCGCGGTAAGTCGCAGGTATGGATGGACCGGCCATTGCGGATTCCGGTGATGGATGGACCACTCATACACGCGGTCCGGCCGCCGCCGCGATACTGCAGTGGCCAATGTGGCTGCTGGGGCTAATGGCCGAGTTGGGCCGCCCGGCCGACAGGGCGGTGGCCGATGAACAGGTTCGCGGGCGCCTTGCCTGGCAGCGATCGTCCGGTGAGGCCGGGTCCGACCATGAAGCCCGCCTCGGCCAGCAGGTGCTGCCATGCGCCGGCTGAACGCGCCGAGGCGGTGGGTCTCCTTGATCACCTGGGCGGTGCCGTCCGCCGCCCGCAGGATGAACTCGTACTCGGCCTGCACCCAGTCGTCGTCGGGATCGGGATCCCAGGTCTGCTCCCTGAACGTCGCCCGCCTGCCGGTCCCATCGTCGCCGCCGCCACCGCCGCCGGTCAGCGCGCGGAAGTCGTCCTTGACGTAGTCGGGGACGAAGACGGCGATGCCGCCAGGCCGGCAGTGCGCGAACGCCGTCGCGATCACCATCGCCAGGTCGTCTTGCGTGGTCACGTAGTCGATGGCGTCGTGCGCCAGCACCGCGTCGAAGTCCTGCTCGAGCCGCATGGTCCGCATGTCGCCGCGCACGTGCCGGCACCGCGGATGGAGCCGCCGGGAAGAGGCCAGCATGTCCTCGGAGATGTCGGCAAGCGTGAGCGTGAACCTGTCCCGCAGGTGCAGAGCGACGTGACCGCCGCCGCTGCCGAGGTCGAGCACGTCGTGCACGCTGATCGCGGCCGTCGAGCTGAGGACGGCGCGCCAGGTAGGCGGCCTCCTGCGCGTACTCAGCAGGAGGGCGAGATCAGCGGCCACCAGCTGGCCAGCTCTGTGTAGAGGCGGTACTCCTGCGCATCGGGCATGCTATCGGCGGTTGCGCTGCCAGCCTGGCTTGTGGAACCGCCAGCCGCAGGCGAGGCACTGCCGCTTGATCTCGCTCATGCTGAAGAAGCTGAGCGGGAGCACGGTGCCCGATCCCGCGATCGTCAGCGCTGGCTTGCGATAGCGACCGCCGCCTACCACCGTCACCAGGATCTCGTCGCCTGACGAGCGGGACAGGGTCTTGCGCTGGCCGCCGGGCTCGACCAGCGTCACGGCCTCCGGCGAGATCTCCAGGAAGCTGGGCTTGCGGACCGCCCTGACCCAGCCCCAGACCAGCAGCGCGGTGACGGCGCCGGTGAAGACCACCACGGCGACCTTGCCGCCGGTGGTCGTGGCCCCCGGGAACCCGCGGATGAACACCAGGACGAATACGAGCACGAGGGCCCCGAATAGCCCGTCTCGCTGAAGCTTGCTCGGACGTATCACGGTCATGGTCACGCCTGTGGTTGTGCGGTGGGCCGCCGATCCCCGGCGTCGACTCCATTGTGCATGTTCGCCTGGCCGGTCACGGCTTCGTCGCTGGCAGCCGCACACCGAAGCCGGTCACGGCGAGCTTCAGCAGCACAAGCCCGGTGTCCTGCAGCGCAGCTACCTTGGCGGCGCTGAGGTCGGACAGTTGATCCAGGGTGGCGGCGTACGCGTCCTGCCCCGCGCGCCGAGCCTGGCTGAGGACGATCGCGTTGGCCCACACCTTCTCTCGCGCCTCGCGGAGGAAGCGCTGGGTGCCCGCGTGGTTGAGGGGCTTGATCAGCCGGTTCAGCAGCGAGCCTGGTCCTGAGATGGCGATCAGCACGTCGTCCTCGGCCGTCACGCGGCTCGCGAGGACCCGGTCGATCGCCCGGTGATCGGCCTCGCGCCGCGCGATGACCTCGGCGTCGTCGAACTCCTCGTCGGTGATCACCGCGAGCAGGGCCTGCGGCAGGTCGAAGTTGACGTGCGCGTTCATGCCGAACAGCACATGGTTCAGCGCCGGCATGCCGGATGGCGCACCGAACGCGATCTCCCACGGCCGCGACGGCTGCCCGCCGTTCGTCGCGGCTTCGAGCGCGTCGAGGTACAGGCTGGCGAAGGCCACATCCCAGCGTTCTGTCCATTCAGGATCTACGAATCCCCCGTGGCTGATCGCCTCCGCCACCGCCATTGTCGTGCGCAGGTAGGTCGCGTGAAAGTACTGGCGCGGATCGTTCGCCGCTTCGAGCGGCTCAAGGAGCCGCTGCATCCGCGCGATCACGTCGTCGATCATGTCGGTCATTGTGGCTGCTCAGCCTTCCAGAACCGGTTCGGCGCGCCGTCCGCGCGTGCCCTGCATCCGCAGGTAGAGGACGACGATCGCGGCGAGAACCGCGCCGAAGCCGGCGGTCAGCAGCCAGGTCATCGGGTTCGCGGGGTCGAGTTCCGCGCTGGCTCGTACGCCAGCGACGATGATGAGCGCCAGCATCAGCGCGGCGACCTGGAGCAGGGTCCGCGCGGTGCTCCAGCGGCGATCAAATGGCGCGCCAAGCCCCGCGATCCCGAGCGCGAAGATCGCGCCCATCACCTGGGACGTCAGCGGGGTCAGCGGCCACGGCCAGATGGTCGCCGCCGTGCCTGGCAGCAGGAACAGGAACGCGCTCGTCAGCATCGAGAGGCCGCCGCCGATGGCGATGATCCGGCTCGTCCCGGCTGGCAGCAGCAGATCCGCGCTGGTCGCGGCGGCGTCATGCCTTCGGTTGGTCAGCCAGGCCCAGAAGATCAGCACTGGCGTCGTGAAGTAGAGCCCGGCCCAGATCCAGAACGACGGCCTGGTGTGCAGGAACTTGTCCCAGTGCGCGATCGTCGCCACGCCCATCAGCGTGGCGAACGTTCCGACCGGCACGAAGCCGCCCTTGACCGTATGCCAGTGCCGCGCCCGTGCCGCTCGCAGGAAGAAGTAGGCGCCGCCGAGGTAAACCGAGCCGAGGATCATCGGCGTGAGCGCCGGTTCGATGTCCCAGGCGAACAGCCTGCCGGTATCGCTCGGCCAGGGCACGAGGACCGCGAAGGCCACGACCAGGAACGGGATGATCACGATCGAGACCCACCTGGTCAGCGGCAGCACGCGGTCGTCATGGTCGCGTCGCTGTTCAGGCGCGGCCATCGCACCTCCCGGAATAGATGGGTTACATCGTAGGAGGTGCGCTCTGCGATGAACAGACCGTCAGGCGTCGTTTATCCCCCTAGTCGGGCCGGCCGCTCGCTGACTTTCCTGAGTGCGGCGCCGACGGCCGCGAGTTCGGCGTCGGTCAGGCCGGTGGCGAATTCCCGCTCGATCCCTGCGAGGTAGACCGGGGCGGCGGCCCGGTACCTCGCCAGGCCTTCCTTCGTCAGCACCGCGTAGCTGGAGCGGCCATCGTGCGGGTTGCTCTCCTTGCGCACCAGGCCGGCTGCCGCCAGTTCGTCGACGATCCGGCTGACCCGCGTCCTGCTCAGCACCACGCGCTCGCCGAGTTCGCCCATCAGCAGTCGCCGCTCCGGCGCCGCTGCCAGTTCGAGCAGGACGTCGTACCAGCTCAGCTGCAGTCCCGTTGTCTTGCTGAGGATCTGATCGAGTGCTGGCACCAGGGCGGCGTGCGTCTGCAGCAGCGCGGCCCAAGCGGCGACCGCGAGTGCCCGCCGGCCGGTCCGCCCGTCGCCCTGACGTGCCTTGGCGTGTTGCTGGCCATGCGCTCAGACTAGCGCATTTGCGTGCGCCCGCACATTCTTGTAGTGTACGTGCGCACGCACATAATGAGTAGGGCGCGGTCGGGCAGCGCCTGCGATTCCAGCGAAGGAGCATCTCCCATGACATCCCTCTTGCACATATCGGCATCGCCGCGCGGCGACAAGTCAGAGTCGCTGGCCCTCGCGAGCACGTTCCTCGACGCGCTGGCCGACCGGCGACCTGATGTCACCGTCGGCAGGCTCGACCTCTGGGACGGCACGCTGCCGGCGTTCGGGCCGGCGGCGGCCGCGGCGAAGATGAAGGTCTTCGCGGGAGAAGAGCCGGCCGGCCCAGAGGCAACGGCCTGGCAGGCCGCCAAGCAGACGTTCGGCCGGTTCGCGGCGGCCGACTACTACCTGTTCAGCGTTCCGATGTGGAACCACGGCATTCCCTACGTGCTCAAGCAGTTCATCGACGTCGTCAGCCAGCCGGGAATGGTGTTCTCCTTCGACCCCGCAGAACGGCTACACCGGGCTGCTGACCGGCAAGCGCGCTGTCGTCGTCTACACGAGCGCCGTGTACGGCCCGGCCAGGCCGAAGGCGTTCGGCACCGACTTCCAGGCGCCGTACCTCGCTGACTGGATGGCCTGGGCAGGGATCACCGACATCGCCGAGGTGTCGTTCCGGCCGAACCTCGCGACCGCCGACGCGGACATCGCCAGGCAGGCGGCGCACGCCGCGGCGCGCGACCTGGCCAAGACGTTCTGAACGCGAGGGCGAGGCGCGGGCGTCAAATTCAGTTGCGCGCGAAGGGGCGAGCCTGGGACTCTCGGCGAGAGTCTGCAGGCGCACCACAGGCGGCTGCCGGCGCCGCCTGGCTGCGGCGCCGTTGAGCAGGGAGGAGGGCCGACGAATGCAGGTCCATTCGCCATTCATGCTGCCCGAACTCTGCTCAAGGAGCTCTTCTCGTGCCCGATCAGGCATTCACCCGCCGCCGTAAGCGGCGCTTCGATGACGACGACACTCCCGCATTCGCTAAACGAGACCGGCACCGGCAGCGGCTGCTGGCCGACGATGCCTTCGACGGGGTTGACGGGCTGCCGGACGGTGACCGATGGTCCACGTGGGATCAGTCTTCCCCGTCCGAGCGCGGTCCCGCAGCCGTACCCCGACTGGCTGGTCACTGACCTCGGCGCGACCGACACCGAACTCGGAGTCCTGAAGACCGGCAAGGAAGCCGACGTCTTCCTGATCCGCAGGGCCGTGCCGGGCACCGACCGGTCCTGCCTGCTCGCGGCCAAGCGGTACCGGTCCGCCGAGAACCGGCTGTTCCACCGGGACGTCGAGTACCTCGACGGGCGCCGGGTCCGCGAATCACGGGATAACCGCGCGATGGCCAAGCGGACGGCGACCGGCCGCGCGATCATCGCCCAGCAGTGGGCAAAGGCGGAACTCGCCGCGCTGAGCATGCTGCATCAGGTTGGGGCTCCGGTTCCCTACCCGGTCCAGGTCACCGGGACCGAGCTGCTGCTGGAGTTCATCGGCGAGGACGATGGCACCGCAGCGCCTCGCCTTGCAGAGACCCGCCCGCACGGCGCCGAGCTAGCGGGCCTCTGGGACCAGCTTGTCGGCGCGCTGTGCACGCTCGCGAGGCTCGGCTACGCCCACGGTGACCTGTCCGCCTACAACGTGCTCGTGCACGAGGGCCACGCCATCCTGATCGACATGCCGCAAGTGATCGACGTGATCGCGCATCCGCGCGGCGCCGAGCTGCTCGACCGGGACGCCGCCAATATCAGCCGCTGGTTCACCGCGCGCGGCCTAGACGGCGTCGCGACACCGCCTGATGAGCTGGCCGCGTTGCTCAGGGCCGAAGCCGGGCTGTAGCACGCGAGCCCGGCGCAGCCGGGCTGGCCAGGCGGAAGGGAGCGGGCCGGAAAAGCGTTAGGCATCGGTGGCCCCCGCCGACGATGCTTGTCCGGGCCCCCCGGGTCGGCCGCTGGCCTCGGGGTCGGATCACCGCGATGGAGCCTGCCGTGCCTTTCACGCCAGCCGAGCTGCGCTCCCGGCTGCCCGAGCTGATGCTGGCTGACCAGCACCTGCTGCGGCGCCGGATCGAGCGCGCTTCCGGCCTGCGAGGAGACCGGCAGGCGGAGGCGCTCGGCGCGATCGCCTCCGATCTCGGCGCGGCGGCCGAGCGCCTGCAGGCGCGCAGGGAGTCGGTGCCCGCGATCGGCTACCCGGCTGAGCTGCCGGTCAGCCAGCGGAAGGACGAGATCGCCGCGGCGATCCGCGACCACCAGGTGGTCATCGTCGCCGGAGAAACCGGCTCGGGCAAGACCACCCAGATCCCGAAGATCTGCCTGGAGCTTGGCCGCGGGCTTGGCCGGCCAGATCGGGCACACGCAGCCCCGTCGGATCGCCGCCAGGACCGTCGCCGAGCGGATCGCCGCAGAACTCGGCGTCGACCTTGGCGCCGCTATCGGGTACAAGGTCCGCTTCACCGACAGGGCGAGCGACAACACGCTGGTCAAGGTCATGACGGACGGCATCTTGCTGACCGAGCTGCAGCACGACAGGCGGCTGCTGCGATACGACACGCTGATCATCGACGAGGCGCACGAGCGCAGCCTGAACATCGACTTCATCCTCGGCTACCTGCACAGGCTGCTGCCCAGCCGGCCCGATCTCAAGGTGATCATCACCTCCGCCACCATCGACCCCGAGCGGTTCAGCGAGCATTTTGCCGGAGACGAATCAGGCAAGCGCGGCCGTGGCGCCCCGATCATCGAGGTCAGCGGGCGCACCTACCCGGTCGAGGTCAGGTACCGGCCGCTCAGTGACCTCCGCTTGGGCTCGCCGAAGGCGAGCCCAAGGACCAGGTGCAGGGGATCAGCGACGCCATCGACGAGCTGCGCGGCGAGGGGCCGGGCGACATCCTGGTATTCCTCAGCGGCGAACGGGAGATCCGCGACACCGCCGACGCGCTGACCGGCGCGGGCTACGCCGACCTCGAGGTGCTGCCGCTCTACGCCAGGCTCTCCGCGGCCGAGCAGCACCGGATCTTCCAGCCGCACCGCGGGCGGCGGGTGGTGCTGGCCACGAATGTCGCCGAGACCTCGCTGACCGTGCCGGGGATCAAGTACGTGATCGACCCTGGCACGGCCCGCATCTCCAGGTACAGCAACAGGACGAAGGTGCAGCGGCTGCCGATCGAGCCGGTCTCGCAGGCGTCGGCGAGCCAGCGTACTGGCCGGTGCGGCCGTACCTCGGACGGCATCTGCATCCGGCTCTACAGCGAGGCGGACTTCGCGTCGCGGCCCGAGTTCACCGAACCGGAGATCCTGCGCACCAACCTGGCGTCGGTCATCTTGCAGATGGCGGCCCTGGATCTCGGCGAGGTGGCGGGCTTCCCGTTCATCGACCCGCCCGACCCGCGCCAGGTGACCGACGGCGTGCGGCTGCTCGGCGAGCTCGGCGCGGTCCGGCAGGACGCGAAGGGTGCGAGGCCAGCAGCCGGCGGAGGGCCCCAAGGGCCTGACCGACGTGGGCAGGAAGCTCGCGCGGCTGCCGGTCGACCCGAGGCTCGGCCGGATGATCATCGAGGCCGGCCGGAACGACTGCGCGCGCGAGGTGCTGATCATCGCGGCCGCGCTGTCCATCCAGGATCCGCGAGAGCGGCCAGCGGACGCCAGGGAGGCTGCCGACGCGCAGCACGCCAGGTTCGCCGAACCAGGCTCAGACTTCCTGTCGCTGCTCAACCTCTGGGACTACGTGACGCGAACAGCAGCGCGAGCTGTCCAGCTCGGCCTTCCGCCGGATGTGCCGCCGCGAGTACCTGCACTACCTGCGGGTGCGCGAGTGGCAGGACGTCTACGGCCAGCTGAGGCAGGCGGCGAGGGAGCTCGGCATCACCGTCGGCCCCGATCGGACGCCGGTCAGGCCGGCCCCGCCGGTCGCTCAGGCAGCCGGCGCCTGACGGCCGCTCGGCGCACGTCGCGCAGCTCGCCGCCAAGCCGGGGTCGCAGGTGGCGGCGCGGATCCCAGCCGACCTCGCCGAGCGCGTGCACCGCTCGCTGCTGGCCGGCCTGCTCTCGCACATCGGGATGCGGGAGGTCGCCACGCGGCGAGCGGAAGCGTGGCCCTGCGGAGTTCACCGGCGCCCGGGGAGCGCGGTTCGCCATCTTCCCCGACTCGGCGCTGGCGAGGAAGCCGCCGCAGTGGGTCGTGGCCGCCGAACTGATGGAAACGTCCAGGCTCTGGGCGCGGGTGGCCGCCAGGATCGAGCCCGAGTGGGCCGAGCCGCTGGCCGCGCACCTGATCAAGCGCGAGTACAGCGAGCCGCACTGGGACGGCCGCCGCGGCGCGGCGATGGCGCTCGAGCGGGTCAGCCTGTACGGCCTGCCGCTGGTGGCCGGCCGGCGCGTCACGCTGAGCAAGATCGACCCGGTCCTGGCCAGGGAGCTGTTCATCTCCCGCGGGCTGGTCGAGGGCGACTGGCAGACGCACCATGCGTTCTTCGACCGCAACCGTCAGCTGCTGGCCGAGGCGCAGGAGCTGGAACAAAGGGCGCGCAGGCGCGGCATCGTCGCTGACGACGCCGCGTTGTTCGCTTTCTACGACCGGCGCATCCCGGCCGACGTCACCTCGGCGCGGCACTTCGACTCCTGGTGGAAGCGGGCGAGGCAATCCGAGCCCGACCTGCTCACGCTGACCGAGGCCGACCTGGCAGGGCCCGCGGCCGACGAGGTCAGCGCCGGGGACTACCCGACCTCGTGGGGCGGGCTGGCGCTGTCGTATGAGTTCGAGCCTGGCGCGGCGGACGACGGCGTGACGGCCGACATCCCGCTGGAGGCGCTCAACCAGGTCAGCGCCGACGAATTCTCCTGGAACGTGCCTGGCCTGCGCGAGGAGCTCGTGACCGAGCTGATCAGGACGCTGCCGAAGCAGCTGCGGACTCGCTTCGTCCCGGCGCCCGACGTCGCCAGGGACGTTCTCACCAGGCTCGATCCGCGCCGCGGCGAGCTGATCGGCCAGCTGAGCGCGGAACTGGGCAGGACCGGCGGCGTCAGCGTCCCGGCCGACGCGTTCGACCTCGCCAAGCTGCCGCCGCACCTGCGGCTCACGTTCCGCGTCACCGACGACGGCCAGGTGCTCGCGTCCGGCAAGGACCTCGGCCAGCTCAGGGACGAGCTGCGGCCCCGGCTGCGGGCGCGGCTGGCCGACGCGGCGGCCGAGCTGACCAGGACCGGGATCACCAGCTGGGACGTCGGCACGCTGCCGCGGGTGTTCAGCCACGGCCAGGTGCGCGCCTATCCTGCGCTGCGCGACGCGGGCGACTCGGTCGAGATCGCGCTGTTCGAGACGCCGGAGCAGGCGGCCGATGCGATGCTGACCGGCAACCGCCGGCTGCTGCTCCTGCAGGTGCCGTCCGGCGTCAGGGCCGTCGCGAGCCGACTGCCGACCAGCGCGAAGCTGGCCATGAGCCGGCATCCGTACCGCAATGCCGGCGAGCTGGTCGACGACTGCGCGGCGGCCGCCGCTGACGAGATCGTCGCGTCGGCTGGCGGCCCGGCCTGGGACGCCGACACGTTCGCGCGGTTGCTCGACGCGGCCCGGTCGTCACTGGCGGCGAAGGCGGCCGACGTCGTCAGCGTCGTCGCGCGCGTGCTCGGCGAAGCGCACCAGGTCGAAGTCGCGCTGGACAGGACCGCGGGCGCCGCGATGGCGCCCGCGGTTGCCGATGTGCGTGAACAGCTAGCGGGCCTCATCTACCGCGGGTTCGTCGCGGAGACCGGAGCGAGGCGACTGCCTGACCTGGCGCGGTACCTGCGCGGCATGGCGCACAGGCTGGAGAAGGCGCCAGCGGACCTGCGCCGCGACGCAGGGCGGATGGAGATCGTGCAGCGCGTGACCGAAGACTACGAAGACGTCCTGGCCAAGCTCGGACCTTCGGGCCGGCACCGGCCCGACGTCGCGGCGATCAGGTGGATGATCGAGGAGTTGCGGGTCAGCCTGTTCGCTCAGCCAATCGGGGCCGCGATCCCCGTCTCCGAGCAGCGGATACTGGCCGCGCTCGACCGTGTATAACTCATGACAAACTGGAGCCGGCCGGCATAGGGCCGGCCTCTACCAAGGGGACGATCATGGTTGAGGTCAAGCGGCTGCACCTGGCTGAGGTCACCGTCATGGGCGAGAGATGGCCGGTGCACGGGTTCGTCGTCACGCATCCGGGCGGCGCGCTGCTCGTCGACACCGGCGTTGGCGGCTGGGATGAGCTGCTCTCGGACTGGCGTGTGGTCAACAGGACCGCTGCCGACGCACTCGCCGACATCGACATGAGCCCGGCGGACATCGACCTGGTGATCAACACCCATCTGCACTTCGACCACTGCGGTCAGAACGCGGTCTTCTCGCACGCGCCTTGCTTCGTTCAGCGCACGGAGTTCGAGCGGGCCAAGGTCGAGTCGCGCGAGCTGTTCGACTGGTTCGACTTCATGAACGGGCGGTTCGAGCTGCTGGACGGCGACGCCGAGATCGTGCCGGGCGTCCGCGTGATCACCACCCCAGGGCACACGTCGGGCCATCAGTCCGTGCTGGTCACTGGCGAGGACGGGGCCGTCGAGGTGCTGATCGGCGACGCCGCCTACACCACCGTGCAGTTCGGCGGGTCCGCCGCCGGCGGACTGCCAGCCGACGATGAGCTGCCGCCCGGGCAGGCAGCCGACCCGGTTGCCTGGCGCGAGTCTTTGCACAAGGTCAAGGCGGCTGCTCCCAGCCGGGTGCACTTCTGCCACGACACCGCTGTCTTCCACCGCTGAGCGGAAGCGCCGGACAGCAGATGCGGAGCAAGCGATACGACGCCGACGTCCTGGCCGCGGCGGCCAGGCCACCGGAGCGCCCCGCGTATCCGCAGGTCGACGCCGAGTACGGGCTGGTCGTCGAGGACCGCGCCGCCGAGTTCTGCGGAGCCGTGGTCGGCTGGGAGAAGGACGCTGTCCTGCTCGAGGACGCTCGCGGCAAGCGGCGGGCCTTCCCCTTCGGGCCTGGCGCGTTCCTGCTCGAGGGCAAGCCAGTGACGCTGGTCAGGCCCGCGCCAGCAACGGCGCCGCGCGCTGGCGCAGCCCGGCCAGACAGCGTCAGGCTCGGTCGCCGCGCCGGCCAGGCGGGCCAAGGTCGCGAGGGCGAGCCGGATCTATGTCGAAGGCCGGCACGACGCCGAGCTCGTCGAGAAGATCTGGGGCGATGACCTGCGGGACGTCGGGGTCGTGGTCGAGTACCTGGGCGGCATCGACGACCTCGCCGCGATCGTCGCCGAGTTCGGACCGTCGCCGGGCCGCCGCCTCGGCGTGCTCGTCGATCACCTGGTCGACGGCTCCAAGGAGAGCCGCATCGCAGCCGGGGTGCGCTCGCCTGACGTACTGATCGTCGGGCACCCGTTCATCGACGTCTGGGCGGCCGTCAAGCCCGCCGTGGTCGGCCTGCGGGCGTGGCCCGACGTCCGCCGCGGCACGCCGTGGAAGGAAGGCGTGCTCGAGGCCGTCGGCTGGCCAGCCGACACGGCCGCCGGGTGGCAGCGGATCCTGCGCTCGGTCCGCACCCTCACCGACCTGGAACCGGCGTTCTGCGGCCGGGTCGAGGAGCTGATCGACTTCGTGACCGACCCCGACGCGACCTAGCCTCGCGAGCCCTAGCCAGGCGCGACTTGGCCAGGCGACTGCTCAGGCTGGCTGAACCGCTCCATCATGATCGACTGGCCGCGGAAGTTCGGGTTCCTGCGGACCCTGCGTTCGATACTCGAAGCCGACAGCGTGTAGCCGAGGAACAGCAGCAGCGACACGGCCTGGATCAGGACGCCGACCCAGACGGTGCTGAAGATGGTCAGCGTGTAGTCGTTCAGCGCGTGCAGGATCGCCGGGATGCTGATGCCGAGCAGCAGCAGCGGGATCCTGCGCCTGCGGTAGTTGACCGCGATGCCGATGAAGAAGCCGGAGACGCCGGCCCAGACCGCGTGCTGGAAGCCGTCGACGAACACGCGGAACGCGAACGAGCAGCGCGCCGACGTCGGCCTCGCTGACCGCGTGCGCGCCATGAATCTGAACCAGGGCCAGCGGGGTGTAGATCGACTGCTCGACGATGCCGAAGGTCAGGCCGGCCACGGTCCCCATCAGGAACCAGGTACGCGGGTCGAGCTTCTGCTTCCTGATCCTGCAGCACGAGAATCGCGGCGACCAGGACCGGAAGCGCCTTGGTGATCTCCTCGTTGTAGCCGACAACCAGTGATCCGAGAATATTGTGCGTATTCGCGTAATGGTCATTCACGAAGATCGTCACGACATGCAGCCAGATGACGGTCCAGATGATGATGCCGACGCCGATGACGATCTCAAGCTTGCCGACGGCGGGCGGGCGGATCAGGTACCAGAACGTCAGCAGCCACAGCGGCGCGACGTACAGGCTGTACGCCCAGCCCGGCGAACTGAGCGAGGTTCGACGTCGAGAACAGCTGCAGGAAGATCAGCGGCAGCAGCGCGTACGGGATGATCAGCAGCCGGATGCCCTGCCGCCAGCCGCGGTCGTGCAGCCAGCTCTTGATCGGGATCAGGATCTCGAAGAACGAGCCCATGTCGAGCTGGGACACCGGGATCCCGGCCTGGCCTGGCACGGCTGGCCCGCCTGCGTAGTTGGGACCACCCTGGTAGCCGGCGCCAGCCTGGTAGCCCGGATAGCCAGGCATGCCTGGCGGGGCCTCGCCGCCCTGGCCCGGGTAGCCCTGCTGCGGGACGCCGCCGGGGTAACCCTGCTGCTGGGCGGCCCTGGGCTCCTGGCTGTCCCTGATAGCCCTGCTGCGGGTAGTTCTGCTGCGCGGCATAGTCCTGCTGGCCCGCGTAGTTCTGCTGTGCGCCGTAGTCCTGCTGGCCGGCGTAGTTCTGCTGCCCCGCGTAGTCCTGCGGCGGTGCCGCGTAGCCCGCTGCGGCGGCACCCGCCGCGGCGTAACCAGGTGAAGCCTGGCCCGCGACATTCGGTCTGGCCGGCGGCGCCCGCTCCGGCCGCGAGCTCGGTACCGCCGGGCCCTGGCATCCCGTAGTCGGCCGCGGTGGCGAGACGGAGAGAGGGGCCCTGCGGGGCGGCGAGGTTGACGTCTACCTGCTGGCCCACCGCGAACTGCGCGACCGGCTGGCCTGCGAGGAAGGTCGGCGCCTGACCGGCGTTCTGCCAGACCCAGCCCGAGGCTTCCCAGCCGATCTGGGCGTGCCGCCGCGACACGGTCGGGTCGTTGACGACGATGTCGTTGTCTGAGCTGCGGCCGATCCGGACGGTGGCACCTGGGGCAAATGTGAAGTTCTGGCCATTGAAGGTGACCTGCAGTGTGCTCATCCGCGGTGCCCTTTCCGGGTCATCTAGCTCACGATCCTGCCATGGGCGGACCCGAAGTCAATCGTCATCGGCCGGATGCCGAGCCGTCGCTGCGGCTCGACGGTCTTCGCGCTCTCGCCGACCGGAGTCATCGTCCAGGCCTTCGTGCTGACGTTGCGGAGCACGAGTTCGCCAGGGCGCGCCGGGTGGTTCTCGACGGTCGCGATGACGGTGTCGAAATCTCGATTGCGGCTGAGGTGATGCGGCGTGATCGCCGCGCCCTGGGACAGCGCGATGGTGCCGCCCGGCAGTTCGATCCGCTGTGGCTTCGGCGGCACCTGGTTGCAGTTCCAGCAGCGCAGGCCCTCGTCGTCGGGGTCGTAGAAGACCGAGGCCTGGCAGGAGCAGACCGACACGCAGTCGGCGAGCCTGACCAGGGCACGCCGCCAGACGCCCTCGGCGACGCGCCCGAGGCCCGACGGGTCGCGCAGGCCCGACGGAGAAGGCGCGCTCGAACACGGCGCGGAAGAACTTCGGGTACAGCCGCCACCAGACGCTCACCGGGTCGCCAGGCCTTGGCGGGTTGGAGTGGTCGTCGGGGTCGAAGATGAAGACCGGCTCGGTGCCGAAGTGCCGCAGCGCCAGGTCGGTCTCTGAGCTGGTGGTTGGACGTCTGCCCACGAGTACGACTCGTCGGTCTTGCACGCCTTCGAGCGGATGGCCGTGCATGAACAGGTAGAACAGGAAGACGGCGAGCGAGTGCAGGTCGGTCAGGCTGGACGGGGCGGCCTCCCGGCGCACCACCTCGGGCGCCATGAACCGCAGCGTTCCCCAGACGAAGACCTCGCCGCCGTCGAGGCCGACGTTGTCGTTGTCGATGATCGCGACCTCGGAGGCGTCGGCGTCGACCCACAGGTTGCCGAAGCTGATGTCCCGGTAGCACAGGCCAGCCGAGTGCAGTGCCTCGAAGGCCGTGACCAGATGCCGCCCGATCGTGGTGACCACGCGGAACGGCGGCTGGTCGGACCTGGACACGAGCTGGGCGAAGGACGAGAAGCGCGGCTCGAGGCGCGGCATCACGTAGCCGAAGCCGGATAGCTCGTCGCTGACCACCAGGTCGATCGGCCAGCATGAAGTCACGGTGCGGCCGGCCGCGTTCGACCAGCGCGGCGATCGACTTGCGCAGTTCGCCCGACGGAGCGTAGCGGTACCACTTGACCGCGTAGGGAGCACCGCCGATGGTCACCGCGTGCACCACGCCCTGGCCGCCCTCGCCGAGCCGCTCGCCGACCGTGACCGATGTGCCCGCGCGCAGCATCCGCAGGGTCCTGCCCTGCAGCGAGATCTGCTGGCTCATCTGGCACCGGCCCCAGGTGGCCGCCACTCGGTCGTCGGCGGCTCGTCACCGCCGAGATTGGCGCCGCCGGCGCTCTGAGCGCGGCCGCGATCGTCGCTGTCCGCGTCGCCAGTGTCCTGGCGCAGCTTCGGAATCTCGGTCGTGGCCGGTTCATGGCTGTCGGCCCGCTCGGCTGGCTTGCGCCGGGGAACGGAGCGCTCGAGTATCACCGGCTCTGGCGCGGTGCGGTGGGCAAGCTGGCGCATCGTGATCGGCTGGCCCGACGGCTGGGCGACCGGAATCTGCACGGGCACGGTGTCGGCGTGCGGCACCGCTGGGATCGTGGTCTCCTCAGAGCCTCGATCCTCGTGTCCGGCAGCGCGCTGAGCAGCCTTAGCCGGTGAGATCAGCAGCGCCACCGTGGTGTCGTCGGCACTGCCGTCCGATGACGCGCACCTCGCGGCCCACGATGGCAGCTGGCTGGCCAGCCAGTTCACGTCCCTGTCCTTGAGCATCCAGGCCAGGTCCTCGCTGAATGCGCTCGGCCACTTGTCGACCACCTGGGCGTTGCCGTAGCCGTCGGTGGCGAGCAGCACCGCCAGGAGCGGGTTCTGCGTGGTGTCCACGGCCGCGACCCGGAAGTCGGCGCGCGGATCGGCGCCGCACAGGCTGGTGGTGACCAGGCCGTCCAGCTGAGGATCGGTAGGCACCGGCTCGACGGCCCGGCCGTCGGCGCGGACGCCGACCACGTCGCCGTCGCCGATCTGCGCGAGGATCAGCCAGCCGCGCAGCACCATGGCGAGCAGCAGGGTGGAGCCGTAGGCGATGGTGGCGTCGTCGCCTGGGTGCCGGTGCCCCTGCTCGGCCTCGGTGAACGGTTCGGCCTTGACATCCGCGAGGACGGCCTCGCGCCACCGGCTCACGACGGCAGGCACGAGGAACTCCTCGGTCAGCTTCGTGATCTCATCGGCCTTGCCTGCGGCAGATCCCGGTGAGTCCTGTTGAGCGAGAATTGCGTTCGCCGATTCAAGCCGGTCGGCGAGTTCCTGAGCGACCTGGCAGCCGATCTTGACGGCGAGCTTGGAGCCCCGGGCGCTGCGCAGGTGCCTGGAGTGACCGTGCCCGTCGGCGACGGCCGCGACCACGCCCTCGGCCCCGGCCCGCTCGGTCGCCACCGCATCCTGGTTCGGCGACTTGACCGCGACGTGCGACGCGCCCCGCTCGGATGCGGTGAGGACCAGCCAGCCAGCCTTTCGCCCCGGCGGGTCGGCAGACGCCGCCGCGGGCGTCGTGGTCACAGGATGTCCTCGAAGTAGCCGCCCTGGCTGGCTTGCCCGGTGGGACCTCTGGTTGCGAGCGCCTGGCCGGATCGGCGATGTTCAGCTGCTCGGCGAGCGCGCCCCGGTTGACGCCGATCTCGGACATCCGCGACACCGCGATCGAGGCGGTGACCAGCCGGTCGGCGATCTCGTCGGTGCCGTCGGCGACGAGGACAGGAACCTCGGGGCTGCGGAACCGGTCGAGCGGCTCGGAGTTCGCGTCCCTGCCGATCGCGACGGCCAGCCGCAGGGCCGAGCGGCCGGCGGCCATCTCGAGCAGTGCCGCGAGGCCCGATTCGAAGCCGCCTGGCGGGTCCGTCGGCAGGCCGTCGGTGACCAGCAGGATGGCCGGCCGCAGCGCGCGCCGTTCCAGCCGTTCAGGCGAGAGCACCTCGGCCACGGCGCGGAAGGCCGGGCCCATGTTGGTCCGGCCCATCGGCACGTACTCCAGGTTTCGCCAGTGCGCGCTGAGCTGGGCGACAGGGACGGCGTCGGCCACGTACCAGTGCGGGGCCGACGCGAACGACAGGATCCTGATCAGCAGCTGCGCCTGGAGCTGGTCGCGCTCCCAGTCGACGAGGTGCGGCAGCATGGACCTGAGCGCGTAGTTCAGGGCCTGCATCTTCTCGCCCTTCATCGAGCCCGAGCAATCGGCCATCACGATGAAGTGCAGCGGGCGCCGCGCCACCCCGCCGCCTGGCATCAGCGTCTCGGTCATCAGGCTTCCGCGCGCGCCCTTCGCGCCCTCGCCAGCCGGGTGGCTAGGTCACTTGCCATAGTCGAGGGTCTCCCACCACTTAAGGATCGTCTGAATGGAGGTGCCCTTGAGATTGTCCTGGCCGATGAAGAAGACATCCTGCGTCGGCATGGTCCAGATCAGGACCGGCTTTGCGCCGTCGATCAGGCACTCGATGTCCTGACCAGTCTTGGACTTGTACTTCGGGTTGTGATTGGCGTGCCAGCCGATCTTGCCCTCGGTCGATCCTGACGGCGGCGGGCAGCCGCTGCCCGGCGTGACCTTGTCGAAGCCGACGAAGTGATTGATGTGGGCCACGCCGGCCTGGTAGTCGGCTGAACTGTCGAACTGATAACCCCAGACGACGATATTCGCGCCGCGTGGTCTTCGAGCAGAACGACCTGGCGTCCAGGGTCGACGCGTTGAGGCCGAACAGCTTCGCCGTGACGCAGCTCGGTGCCGACCGGGCTCAGCCCGACCGGGTTCATGATCGTTTGCAGCGAGTCGGTGCCTGGCGGGTGCGGCGCCGCGATCGGCGTCGTGTCCGGCGGGCTGGTGATCGGGGTCGTCACCGGCGGACTCGGGTGCTTGTGGTGATGGGTCGCGGGGCTGCCTCCGCTTCCGCCGCCGAGGCTCGCGGCGATGACGACAGCGACGACCACGACGGCGGCGATGCCGCCGCCGATGAACCAGCCCCGCTTGCTGCCGCGTGGCTTGACAGGCCCGCCTGGCCCGCCGGGGATGATCGGGCCCGTCGGACCGCCGGGCGCCGTACCCCGGCTGCCCGTAGCCCGCAGGCTGGCCGCCGCCGGGCGTCCCGTAGCCGCCGCCCTGCCACCCTCCGCCGCCTGGCTGACCTGGCGCTGGCCTGGCTGGCCGGCTGACCAGGTTGACCGCCGTAGCCGCCTGGCTGGCCGTAGCCGCCTGGCTGGCCGTAGCCACCGCCAGGCTGCACCCCTCCTGGCTGCCGCCGGCTGGCCGTAGCCGCCTGGCTGTGCGCCGCCGCCTGGCTGTGCGCCGCCGCCCTGCCACGGTCCTGGCGTCGTCGCCTGGCCGCCGGCGTAACCGCCGCCCTGGCCTGGCGACTGCCCGAAGCCCTGGGTGGGCTGCTGGCCAGGGGCGTAGCCCGAGCCCGGGATGGGCGCGATCTGGGTCGGCATGCCCTGCGGGCCATGGTCGAACCCGGCCGGGTGCCGCCGCCGCCAGGCTGCCCGCCGCCGTGGCTGATGCCCAGCGCAGTCGCGATTTCGCCGGTCACCCACGTGCACGCATCCGGCGTGAAGGGCGTGGTCGACGAGAACGACGATGCCGTCAGCCTGATCGCGGTGTTCGGGTCCATGCCCTGGTCGACGTGCTGGCGCAGGTTGTTAGCGAGACCGGCCTCGGCGGCCGCGACGAGGATGCTCTTCTCTCGCGGCGCGTCGGGCAGCAGGTCCTTGAGGAGGTTCGACATCGTCTGCGCGCTCGACAGCGCAGCCACCCCGTGCTCGGGGTCGCTGACGATGGCGTTGAGCGCCGCCCGTGCCTCGGCGGCGTGCTCCCATGACATGTCGGTCAATCCGACTCCCCTCCGCATGGTCAGCGTCGCTGACCAGTGATGACGTCTATAATCCGGCAACCTGGCCGATGACGTCGGCGTGCCGAAATGACAGAAAACGCATTCGGCAGTGACGGCATGCTAACCGGACGAGCCAGGCCATGTCACGCGGTACCAATGCCGGACGGTTACGCGCTCATAACGAAGATGAGGGGTGCGCGCGATTGCGCGCACGACGGGTGCTGCGCCGCCTGACAGGTCCACGCTACATTTCACGGACCACGGGGCAAACGGGTTCGGAACGGTGGTTGCCGGGGCCGGGGCCGGCTCGCCGTCAGCCGGTCAGCCTGAACGCAGCGCCGCGAGCCTGGCGAGCGCCTCCTTGAGCACCTCTTCCTTCTTGCAGAACGCGAACCGCACCTGGAACTGCCCCGCATCGGTGTTGTCGTAAAAGACGACGCTCGGGATCGCCACCACGCCGGCCTGGTAGGGCAGCTTCCTGCAGAAATCGAGGCCGCTTACCTCGCCAAATGGCCTGATGTCGGTCGTAATGAAGTATGTGCCTGCCGGGCGGTACACCTCGAAGCCCGCTGCGGCGAGCCCGTCGCACATCAGGTCGCGCCTGGCCGCCAGCCCGCCGGCGACGGACGCGAAATACTGGTCAGGCAGCGCGAGCGCCTCGGCGATCGCGTACTGGAACGGCCCGCCGTTCACGAACGTCAGGAACTGCTTGACGGTGCGCACGGCGGCGACCAGTTCCCTGGTCGCCGGTGATCCAGCCGATCTTCCAGCCCGTGAACGAGAACGTCTTGGCGGCCGAGCTGATCGTCACGGTCCGCTCGCGCATGCCCGGCAGCGACGCGATCGGGACGTGCTCGCCGATGAACATCATGTGCTCGTAGACCTCGTCGCTGATCACGAGCAGGTCGTGGGCGCACGCCAGCTCCGCGATCGCGGTGAGCTCGGCGCGGGTGAAGACCGACCCGGTCGGGTTGTGCGGCGAATTCAGCAGGATCAGCCTCGTCCTGCTGGTGATCGCCGCCCTGAGCGCGTCGAGGTCGGGCCGGAAGTCTGGCGCCAGGAGCGTGACGGGCACCCGCACTCCGCCTGCCATCGCGATGCACGCGGCGTAGGAGTCGTAGTACGGCTCGAACGCGATCACTTCATCGCCGGGCTCGACCAGCGCGAGCAGCGCGGCGGCGATGGCCTCCGTCGCGCCGGCGGTGACCAGGACCTCCGTGTCCTGGTCGACGGCCAGATCGTAGAACCGTCGCTGATGTGCGGCGATCGCGGCGCGCAGTTCCGGGACGCCGGCGCCAGGCGGGTACTGGTTCCCGCGGCCGCTCATGATCGCGTCGGCCGCGGCCTGCGCGATCGCGGCAGGGCCGTCGGTATCAGGAAAGCCCTGGCCCAAGTTGACCGAGCCGGTCGCGACGGCGAGCTCGGACATCTCAGCGAAGATCGTGGTCCCCAGGCCAGCGAGACTGCGGTTCAGCAGCGGACGATTCATGGGGCTATGACATCACGCCTGCCAGGCACCCGCCGCTGCTTCAACGCCGCTGACCGGGTGTTCAAAGGCGTCGCGCGGGCGAGGAGCGCGTGCAGGGCCGGCCGCTGACCAGGGCTTATCCTGATCAGATGCGCGCGTGGGCGGTCCGTCAGCCGGGTCCGATGGCCAGCCAGCCGCTGGTCCTGCTCGACCGGCCTGTTCCCGAGCCAGGCACCGGTGAGCTGCTGATCAGGGTGCTGCGGTGCGGTGTGTGCCGCACCGACCTGCACCTGGCGGAGGGCGACCTGGAGCCGAAGCGGCCAGGGGTCACGCCTGGCCATGAAGTCGTGGGCGAGGTCGTCAGGGCGGGGCCGGGGACGACCAGGTTCGCCGCTGGCGACCGGGTCGGGGTCGCGTGGCTGGGTGGCACGGACGGCTCGTGCCGGTACTGCCGTCGCGGCAGTGAGAACCTCTGCCCCCGGTCGGTCTACACCGGGTGGGACACCGATGGCGGCTACGCCGACTACGTGGTGGCAGCCGACGCGTACGTGCACCCGCTGCCGTCCGGCTTCAGCGACGCCGAGCTCGCGCCGCTGCTCTGCGCGGGCATCATCGGATACCGGGCGCTGAAGCGGGCCGAGTTGCCGCCAGGCGGCCGGCTCGGCATCTACGGGTTCGGCGGCTCGGCGCACCTGGCCGCCCAGGTGGCGATGGCGGGCGGCGCGGCGGTGCACGTCTTCACCAGGGCGCCGGCGGCGCGCGAGCTCGCGCTCGAACTCGGCGCGGCATCGGCACAGGACTCGTTCGACCCTTCGCCAGAGCCGCTCGACTCGGCGATCGTATTCGCGCCGGTCGGGACCGTGGTCCCGCCCGCGCTGCGCAACCTGGACAGCGGCGGGACGCTGGCGATCGCGGGCATCTACCTGTCCGACATTCCCGCGCTGAACTACGAGCGCGAGCTGTTCGAGGAGCGGACGCTGCGCAGCGTGACGTCGAACACCAGGGGCGACGCCGAGGAGTTCCTGCGGCTGGCCGAGCGGCTGCGGCTGCGGGTGACCGTCACGCCGTATCCGCTTGAGCAGGCCGATCGGGCGCTGACTGACCTCGCCGAGGACCGGGTGACGGGCGCGGCCGTGCTCACGGTTTCTTAGCGCCGCCCCTTCTCAGCGACCGCTGCGAGCGCGCCGAGGGCCAGAGGGAAGACTTCGGCCGGCGGGGTCACCAGGCCGGCGCCGACCTGTCCGGTCCCGGCGACCTTGCCTGCCATGCCGGTGTTGATCTGCGGCAGGATCTGGGTCCGGGCTACGAGCGTGGCGTCGATGCCGACGGGGGTGCCGCGGAACTCCAGTGCTGGCACCCCGAACAGGGGATGCTCGGCCAGCGTGATTTCATACATCCGGCGGGTCGCGGCCAGCGCCGATGCCGCGGTCCCGCCCACCAGCCTGACGATCGCGGGGGCTGCCGCCATCGCGAAGCCGCCGAGGCCGCCGGTCTCGGTGATCGCCGAGTCGCCGATGTCGGGGTTCGCGTCCTGCGGTCCGTAGCCGGCCAGGAACAGGCCCTGCGGCACGAGCGCGGGCGCGGTGAACCACTGGCTGCCGGTGCCGGACACCTGGATCCCGAAGTCGGTGCCGTTGCGGGCCATGGCCACGACCATCGTCGCGCCTGGAATGTCCCTGGCCGCGTCGAGCGCCAGCTTGCAGGCCGGCATCGCCAGATTGAGGAAGAAGTGATCATTCCCGGCGATGAACCTGGCCGCGTCGGCGACGTCGCTGGCTGCGAACCCAGACTCGACCATGGCCGGCAGCAGGTCGCGGAGCAGCATCAGGGTCCCTGCCCGGTTCCTGTTGTGCGCCTCGTCGCCCATCTGGACCATCTGGGAAAGGATCGCTGTCACGTCAACCGGGCCGTGCCCGCGCAGCGCGGCCTGCAGCAGCGGGCCGAGTACCGCCGACATCCAGCGCAGCCGCTCGATCACCGCAGGCGAGTAGGCGCCGTAGCGCAGCACCTTGCCCAGGCCCTCATTCAGCGAGCAGTACGCGCGCCTGCCGTCGGCCGGGTCCTCCAGCACGAACACCCACATCGACGGCGAGACGACGCCCGCCATGGGCCCCACCGCGCCGCGGTGATGACAGGGTTCGAGGTCAACAATGCCCAGGTCTGACTCGCCCTCGGCCGCGTCAGGCGTCTTCCAGCAGACCCTCGAAGACAGCCGCCCCCATCAGCGCGCCGCGCAGCGGGCCAGAAGCCCTGTCCCAGGTGATCGGCGGGCCCGCGTGCAGGAAGTCGCCGGCCGACAGCCCGAGCGCGGGTCCGGCCTGAACCACGTCGACGAGTTGCGCCCGCACCGCGAGCATGCGCTGCACGGCGAGCGCGTTGGCGGCGCCGCGGCGGGGATCGGCCAGCACGGTGGCCAGGTCGGCTTCGGTGCCGGGCATCGGCGGCGCCCAGTCCACCCTCGTGACCTGAGCGGCCTGCGCTGCGGCTGCGTCAGCCAGCAGGCCGATTCCGGCCGCGATCACGTGCGGCTGGCGGCTCAGCAACCCGGTCATGCTGTGCCTCCTTTAGCTGTGCCTCCTCGAGCAGGGCCTCCTCGAGCTGGGCCTCCCGCAGCTAGCTCGCAGGCGAACCTGGCCGCCTGCGCGTTCGACGCGAACACGTGCGCACCAGCCTCAGCGAGCGCGGTCGCCTGCCGGGCAAGGCCCTGCGGGTCGGAGCTGGCACCGATCAGCGAGACCACCACGGCGAGGTCGCCGCGGTCGCGCCCGGCCAGCGCCGCCGCGATGGCGGGCGCGAGTTCGGAGGCGGGGTCGGGGTGTGCGCCGTGGCCGAGCACCACGTCCATCAGGATGACGGCCACCTCGGGGTCGGCGGCCGCTGCGGCCAGCGCGTCGAGCCGAAGCCGCTGGTCGATCATCGGGTGCGGCCGCCCAGCGGTCAGTTCGTCGTCGCCAAAGTCGATCATCGTGTGTCTGGCGGCTGGATCCGCGGGTTCCAGCCGCCAGTCTGGCTCAAGGGGGATGTTCGAGTAGACAGGCCCGAGCCGGTCGGCGGCGATGACCATCGCCTCGTCGCAGAGCGTCCCCCCGGCGAACAGCCCGCGGAGTACTCCGCCTCCGTGGCGGCCGGCGCGTGACGCAGGCGGCCACGAAGGCCAGTCGGGCACAGGCTGGCCAGTCGCGCGCAGCGCGGCCTCGGCGGCGGCGGTGAGGTCCGGCTGGCCGGGCCCGATGAGAGCGAACTGCACAGGGGTCGCAAGGCCGCGCGCGTACTCCCTGACCTCGGCGGCGACGTGACCAGCCGGCGGCTTGGAGAGCAGCACGATCAGCTCGGTCGCCTGGTCCTCGTCAAGTGCCGCGAGCGCGGCCCTTGCCGACCGGCCGCCGACCGCCGCCGACAGGTCCCTGCCGCCTACCCCGAGCACCGCGCTGACGCCCGCTCCGGCGGCGTCGAGCAGGCAGATGATTTGCTGCGCCCCGGTGCCCGACGCCGCGACGATCCCGATCGGGCCGGCCGGGACCGTGTGCGAGAAGCCGAGCCCGACACCGCCGACGATGGCCGTGCCGCAATCCGGGCCGAGCACCAGCAAGCCGCGCTCGGCCGCCCTGTCCTTCAGCACGATCTCCTGCTCGACGGGGACGTTGTCGGAGAAGATCATGACGTCGCAGCCGGAGTCGAGGGCGTCGGCCGCCTCGGCGAACGCGTACTGCCCGGGCACCGAGATCAGCGCGAGACCGGGCCCGCTCCTGCGTGCCGCGCTCAGAGTCGTGCGCGGCGGTTGTTCCTCAGCGCCGGCCGCAGGCGCGGCCGGTTGTCCCGTGAGCGCGCTGTCCACGACCGCGAGCGCGCTGGCGAGCGACTCGCCGTCGTCGGCCGCGATCGCGACGAGCATGTCGTTCGGGCCCGCCTGGTCAGGCGCCGCGAGTCCGAGACCCGCCAGCAGCTCCAGGTTCAGCTCGGTGCCCATCGCCACCAGCGCCGCCTGGACGCCCGCGATCGCCTGGGCCTTGGCGGTGACCTGCATCAGCGTCACCGAGTCCGCGTAGGCGCCGCTTCGCGCCTCGATGTGCTGCATGCTCTGGCGACTTCTATCCGGATCGCTCTGGCCGGCCGATCGCGACATCGACGCCGGGGGAGTAGTGCACGAGCGGCTCCGTCACGGGCACCGGGAGTCCGGCAGCGGTGATCAGCTCGTCGTGCAGCCACCTGACCCGCGCCCGGTGCAGCGGCCACGGTTCATGGCGTGCCCTCGCCAGGCGACGGCGGGTTCCCGAGACGCTGAACAAGATCCAGCGGGCGGTCAGGAAGTGATCGCGCTCGCTGAGCTCATCGTCGGCATAGGGGTCGCCGATGTCGATGTCGGCATCACTCCTCGCGCCTGCCGGGCCAGGCAGCCAGCGACTGCAGCGATAGCTGATGCTCGGCCCCGATCCGGAGATGTCCATCGCCGACCAGAAGTACGGCAGCCGGTAGGTCGTCCTGGCCACGGCGACGGCGCCGAGCCTGGCCGCGTCGAGCGAGAAGAACCAGATCCCGGTCCTGCCCTCGCGGTCGCGCACGTAGGTGCGGACGTTGGTCTCGCAGAACCGGGAGACCCAGGGCACCTCGCGCCGGCCGGCCGTCGCCACGTGCATGAAGAACGGCACCAGCCCGACCCAGGCGGCTCCCTCGTACAGGTCTGCCCGCAGCCCGTCAGGCAGCAGCCGCTGCACGGCGTCCGGCTCGAACTCCCAGTGCAGGAACGTCAGCCGCTCCCACCGCTGCCGCATGACGGGCCGGTCGATGGTGAACGGGCAGGTTCCCGCCGTCACGCCGGTCACCTCCGCACAATAGCCGGATGGACATCATGACGGTCACCGGCCCGGTCGCGCCGGATCAGCTCGGCGTCGTGCTCCCGCACGAGCACGTGTTCATCGATTTGGTCACCGAGTACCGGGGGAGCGGCCTGCTCAACGACGAGCACCTCGCCTGCCAGGAACTGCGCGCGCTGCGGGCCGCGGGAGGCGGCACCCTTGTCGACCTCACGCTGGACGAGATCGGCAGGGACCCGGCCGGCGCTGCGGCGGGTATCGGAGGCAACGGGGATCTCGATCGTGATGGGCTGCGGCCACTACCGTGATCCCTACCTGGACAGGGACTGGTTCGATCGGACCGCGGTCGACGCGATCGCCGATGAGCTGGTCAGGGACATCACCGAGGGCGTGGGCGGCACCGGGATCAGGGCCGGCATCATCGGCGAGATCGGCGCCGATCGCGGCTTCATCTCGGCCGCCGAGGAGCGCTCGTTCCGCGCGGCGGCGCGCGCCCACCTGCGGACCGGGCTGACCATCAGCACCCACGCGGCCAGATGGCCGGTCGGGATCGCCCAGCTGGAGTTGCTGGCCGAGGAAGGCGTCGATCCGCGCCGGGTCATCGTCGGGCACACCGACAGCGTGCCGATGCCCGGCTACCACCTGGCCCTGGTCAGGAAGGGCTGCTACGTGTCCTTCGATTCGATCGGCACCGGGTCGCCGTACGACACCGCCCGGGCCGTCGACTACGTGCTCGAACTGGTCAGGGCCGGATTCGGCGCGCAGATCCTGCTCTCCCAGGATGTGTGCCTGCGCGATCACCTGCAGGCCTGCGGCGGATGCGGCTACGCCTACCTGCTGACCGGCTTCCTGCCCCTGCTGACCGCGGCAGGCCTGGACCCTGAAGAGGTCAGGAGCTTCGTGACCGACAATCCGCGAGCAGCGCTCACCGGAACGCGCTAGCTGGCCGCTGCCTGGTCGCGCCAGGTTTCGTGGCGCCAGGCTGGCCACGCCTCGCCGGTGTCGCCGCCCTCGGCCCGCGCCTTGATCCCGAGCAGCATCTTGCGCTCCATCAGCAGGCCGCCGGGTTCGCTAAGCGCCCGGTGCTTGAGCTGGAACGCGCGGCTGGCGCCGCGATAGGCCACCCGGTTCCGCATGACCAGCCGCGTCCTGCCGCCGTCGGGGAGCAGACGGAAGATGCGAACCCAGTTCCAGTCCGGGACCCAGGTAGCGAGCAGCCGGTCCGGCTCCAGCGCCACGACCCGCATCGTCACGGAGCCGAGCGGGAACTCGTCACCTTCGTTCAGGTCAAGGAACTGCGGCAAGATGACCTCGGCGCTGTGCATGTCCAGGCCGAACAGGTTCTCCAGCCAGTCGTAGGTGTAGGTGCCCGCCCGGCCGCCGCCCATCTGAACGAGCCAGGGCCAGATCTGGACCGGATCAGCCTCGATCGCGATCGCCCGCGTGGTGACGAACTCGGCGTCAGGAAGCACCTCGTCGCCGCGCAGCGTCGACGCCACCTCCTCGGGGGTGGCGCCCCAGGTCAGGCACCACTCGCGCCAGAGCAGCGGGTAGCTGGCCGCGAGCAACCCGACGGCTAATCCAGCGCCCGATAGGATCCGATTACCTCTGCCGGTCATGTCTGACCCCCGACTCCCCGTTCTGCCATACGTGCGCAACCGGTGCGAACCGGTTAGCGCGACGTTGAGGATCCTAGCGTCTAGACGCTGGTCGGCGCCGGAACTGACACGTGAGACCACAGGAGGCGGCAGGGTGGACGTCGCGGTGAGACAGCACTGGCGGGAGCACCTCGGCAGGTTCGGCGTCTGGCGCGGCGTCGCGCAGGTGACCCCCGACCTGGCGGCGAACCTGGAGCGGCTCGGTTTCGGTGCCTTGTGGCTCGGCGGCTCGCCCAGCGCCGATCTGACCGTCGTCGACGAGTTGCTCGGCGCGACCACCACGCTCACCGTGGCCACCGGGATCGTGAATATGTGGGACAGCGACCCGCATCAGGTCGCCGCGTCCTTCGCCAGGATCGAGGCTCGCCTACCCCGGCCGGTTCCTGCTCGGGCTTGGCGCCGGTCACCGGGAGGCGACCAGGCAATACGACAAGCCGTACGAGACGCTCGCGCGGTATGTCGACGCGCTGATCGCCGACGGCGTGCCAGGCGGCAGCATGGTGCTCGCCGCCCTCGGCCCCAAGATGCTTCGGCTCGCCGCCGAGCGGACCGCCGGCGCGCACCCCTACCTGGTACCGGCCGGCTACACGAGCCAGGCCAGGCGACTGATGGGGCCAGAGGCGCTGCTCGCCACCGAGCACAAGGCGGTGCTGGCTGCCGACCCGGTGGCGGCGAGGGCGATCGGGCGGCCCAGGGTCCGCAGGCCCTACCTCGGGCTCGTCAACTACACGGCGAACCTGCGCAGGCTCGGCTGGAGCGAAGCAGACCTGGCCGACCCCGGCAGCGACGCGCTGATCGACGCGCTCGTCGCGCACGGCGATCCCGCGCGCGTGGCGGCCCAGCTCGGTGAGCACCTGACGGCGGGCGCCGACCATGTCTGCGTTCAGCTGCTGGCCGCCGAGGGTGCTGACGTCATCGACGGTTACCGCCGGCTGGCCGAGGGCCTCGGCCTGTCAGCCGAACGCCTATCAGCCTGAACTGATTGTGTACTGCACCTGCCAGGTCCGCCCGCCGTCCCCGGTGTGCAGGATGCGGCTCGTCACGTGGCGGCCCTGGCTGAGGCCTACGACCCAGCCGTCGCTGACGGTGAGGAACGCCGCGCCTGTCGCCTGGGTGATATCGGGGATCGTGCCGCGCTGGATCAGCACAGAGCCGCCACGCAGCGCGATGTCCAGGGGCGCGGGGCCAAGCAGCCCCGGGCTCCCGGGAGCCGTGCACGCCGGGCACCAGCCGATATAGGCCGCCTGGGACGGGCTGATGGCGCTGAACGGGCCGGGATAGGACCCAGGAGACAGCGTGCGGCACCCGCTTGCGGAGGCTGGGACTGGCCGTGTACTGCTCGGCGAAGATTGGCCGCCACGTCGTCCCGCTGGTGTGGTAGCCGATCTGCGCCATGTGGCCGAGCCCGACGCCCGGGCCATTGACCTCGGCCCAGGCGGCGCCCTGGCCGGCGCACTCGACCTCGGCCATCGCGTGCTGGCCGTGCACGCTCGGCGTCCGGACGGCGAGCGTCCAGCTCTGACCCGAGTTCACCGAGCCGTAGATGCTCCCGCCTGCTCCCAGCCAGCCGCGCGAGAGATCGCTGAAGCAGACCGTCTGGACGTCGGGCGGCGTGGGCAGCCGCCGCCAGTGCCTGCCGCCATCGGTGGTGCGCAGCAGCGCGCCGCCCGACAGCGGACCGGTGAGAACCCCGGCGGTCGGCGGGGCTCCGCCCGCCACCGCGAACCCGGCCAGGGGGCTGACGAAGTGCACGGTCCTGATTGGCAGGCAGGGCGGCGCAGGCAGCGCGCGCCAGTGCGCGCCGCCGTCGGTGGTGGCGAGCAGCGTGGACGCACCGGCGACCCAGCCGTGCCTGGCGTCGGTGAAGTCGACGGTCCCCAGCTGAGCCCGTGGGCTGGTCTGGAACTGGATCGTCCAGTGGCGGCCGGCGTCCGCGGTGTGCAGGATCCGGTCGGAACCGACGACCCAGCCCTGCGTGGCCGACACGAACTGCACCGCGTTCAGCGCGGGCCTGCGGCCGACGCCGCGCTCGCAGACGCAGTCCCGGCGGGCGCGCCGCAGACGACAGGCTCGGCGACGGGCTCGCTGACGCGCTGGCCGAGCGATGCTGCTGAGCGGGTGCGGTCTGGCCTGCCGGAGCGCCCGGTGCGCGGCCGCACCCGGCCGCGGCCAGGGCCAGGCCGCTCAGCAGCGCGATGACGACGCCAGGCGCGCCGGAAGCTCGTCTCATAACCAGTTGGACGGCGCTAGCGGCCCGCGGGTTGCGCAGTCCCGATATCAGGCCGGAGACGATCGCGTTCACCGCGGCGATCGTCTCGGCGGCGCTGACGTGCACGATCGCGTGCACGCCCAGTGCCCGCGCAGCTGCTACGTGACCTGGGACATCGTCCACGAAGATGGTCTGCGCTGGTGCCAGGTTCAGGCGCGCGCAAGCGAGCTCGAAGATCGCCGGGTCCGGCTTGGCCAGCCCGACTTCGTGCGAGTAGATGATCGGATCGAAGATCGTGTCGAACGCGTACCTGGCGGTCTCTTCGCGCCGTGCACCGTCCGCCGAGTTGCTGATGATGGCCACCGCCAGCCGCGGCCGCAGCCCGGCGGCGAAGGCCATCATGTCCTCGTCGAGTTCGCCGCAGTACCAGTCCCACATGTCGGCCATGAACTCGTCGGCCTCGGCTGACGACAGGCGAAGCTCCGCGGCGCAGCGCTCTCGGTACTCGGGCTCGCTCATGCCGCCGGTCCGAGTGCGGCGATCCGGATCGACCCGGCTCATCGCATCGCTGAATGCCGCCCGATCGAGCCCGAGCCGTTCCCGCCACCTCGCGCCGAGTTCGGCATCGGCGTCCCCGCACGCGCTCGAGTACGCCGCCGATGTCGAACATGACCGCTTGTATTCGCATCGAACCACCTTTGGCCCATTGATCACATTAGCCACTCGGTCTAGCGTTCGCTCGTGACCGTATAGGCCAGGCCGCCTCGGCAGGTCCGGCCCCGCGGAAAGACGGCCGGCATTGGCTGCGGCGTCAACCTGGTACCGCTGGCGGCCGGCATTATTGCCGGAATCGGTAACCTGACGATCAAGTTCACGAGCACGTTCTCGATCACCGGCATCGCAGGGGGAACACTGATCGTGAGAATTGGACCCGATCCACGGGAGAACAACTAGCAGTGAAGCCGCCCCCGTTCGGCTACTCGAGGCCGGAGTCCGTCGGCGAAGCCGTCGCGGTGCTCGCGAGCCACGATCCGGACGGGAAGGTGCTCGCGGGCGGCCAGTCGCTGGTGCCGCTGCTCAACATGCGGCTGGCCACGCCCGGGCACCTGGTCGACATCAACAGGCTGAGCGAGCTCAGCTATGTCAGCGGTGGCCGGCGGCCACGTCCTGATCGGTGCCCTGGCCAGGCACGCGCAGGTGCTGGCCGACCCGGCAGCGGGCCAGCGCGCAGCCGCTGCTGAGCCAGGCACTCGGCCTGGTCGCGCACCCGGTGATCAGGAACCGGGGAACCACGGTCGGCAGCATCGTGCACGCCGACCCGTCCGGCGAGATGACCGCCGTGCTCGCGCTGCTGGGCGGGTCCGTGCTGCTGGTCAGCACCGGCGGCGAGCGCCTAGTTGGCGCTGATGATTTCTTTCTCGGCCCGCTCGAATCCGATGTGCAGCCTGACGAACTGGCCACCGAGGTGCGGATTCCCGTGCTGCGGCCGCGGGCGGGCACGCGCGTTCGCCGAGGTCAGCCGGCGGCACGGGGACTACGCGGTCTGCGGAGTCGCCGCCTACGTCGAGCTGGACGAGGCGGATCGGGCCAGCCGGGCCCGCGCGGCTTACCTGTCGGTCTCCGGCACGCCGCTCGTGCTCGACCTGGCCGAGGCGGGCGGTGACGCAGCCGCGGCCGGGCGGCTTGCGCAGGCGACCGGGTCTCGCCGGCCGGCGACATCCACGCGACGGCCGCCTACCGCAGGCACCTGGCCGGGGTCCTCACCGAGCGCGCCCTGACGGCCGCGATCGCGCACGCGAAGGGGCGCTCCGGTGGCTGAGCGCAGAGCTGTTCGACGTCCGGCTGACCGTCAACGGGGTCCCCCGCGACGTCCGGGTGCCCAGCCGGCGGCTGCTGTCCGACTGCCTGCGGCACGACCTGCGGCTGACCGGTACGCACGTCGGCTGTGAGCACGGGGTCTGCGGCGCGTGCACGGTGCTGGTCGACGGCGTGCCGGTCAGGTCGTGCCTGCTGCTCGCGGTCACCGCCGACGGCACGCGCATCACGACGGTGGAGGGGCTGACCAGGCCCGACGGGACGCTGTCGGCGGTGCAGCAGGCGTTCGCCGACTGCCACGGCCTGCAGTGCGGGTTCTGCACGCCCGGATTCCTGACCACGATCACGGCGGCGCTCGAGCAGAACCCTGAGCCGACAGAAGACGAGGCGCGGGAGATCATCGGCGGGAACCTGTGCCGCTGCACCGGCTACCAGAACATCGTCAAGGCCGTGCTGCGGGCTGCTGAGCTGCGCTCGGCCGCCGAGCACGCGGACACGCCATGACCTCGATGTTCGGCGAGCCGATCGCCAGGCTCGAGGACGACCGCCTGCTCCGCGGCAACGGCGGCTACCTCGATGACCTCGGCCACGACGCGCTGGCAGTGCGCGTTCGTGCGCAGCCCGCACGCGCACGCGCTGGTCGGCGAGATCGACGTCAGTGCGCGCGCTCGACATCGACGGCATCGTGGCGATCTACACCTACGAGGATCTGCCTGGCCGGATTGCCGAGCCGCTTCCGCTGCTGATCCCGCACCCTGCGCTGACGCACGGCAGGACCGGCGTACCCGCTCGCGGCTGGCGAGGTGAACTACGTCGGCGAGCCGGTAGTGATGGTGGTCGCCGAGGACCGCTACCTGGCCGAGGACGCCGCCGAGCTGATCATGGTCGACTACGAGCCGCTGCCGGCCGTCGTCGGGGTGGACGCCGCGAGGGCCGCCGAGCACCTGGTCCACGACGACGTGCCAGGCAACGTCGCCGGTCATCTGGTCCAGTCGAACGGGGACGCCGCCGGCCGCGATCGCGGCGGCCGAGCACGTGCTGGAGCTTGACCTGTACGTGGAGCGGTCGGCGTCGACGCCGCTTGAGGGGCGGGGCGTGCTCGCCAGGTGGGACACCGAGTCGCGGCGGCTGCGGATCTGGACGTCGACGCAGACCTCGACCGGCGTCCGGGCCGCCGTGGCGGCCAAGCTGGGCCTCGCGCTGGCCGACGTCGACGTGATCACGCCCGACGTCGGGCGGCGGGTTCGGCGTCAAGATCGTGCACCCGTGGCCCGAGGAGGTGCTGGTGCCGTGGGCCGCCAGGCTGCTCGACAGGCCGGTCAAGTTCACCGAGGACCGGATCGAGCACTTCCTGGCGAGCGCGCACGAGCGCGGCCAGCGGCACCAGGTCAGGGTCGGGTTCGACGCCGACGGCCGGGTGCTCGGCCTGGACGTGCGGTTCTGGCACGACAACGGCGCCTACATCCCGTACGGGCTGATCGTGCCCATCATCACCTCGACCCAGCTGCTCGGGCCGTACAAGCCTGGCGCCTACCGGGTCGAGTTCAGCTCGCTGTACACCAACACCGTGATCGTCACGCCGTACCGGGGCGCCGGGCGGCCGCAGGGCGCGTTCGTGATGGAGCGGACGATGGACGCGATCGCGGCCGCGCTCGGGCTGGACCGGGCGCTGGTGCGGGAGCGCAACTTCATCCAGCCTGACGAGATGCCCTACGACCAGGGGCTGATCTTCCAGGACGGCCGGCCGCTGATCTACGACTCGGGCGACTACCCGGCCGCGCTGGCCAAGCTCAAGGCGCTGGTCGGCTGGGACGACTTCGAGTCCGTGCGGGCCGCGGCGGCGCGGCAGGGCAGGCGGCTCGGGATCGGGCTGGCCTGCTACGTCGAGGGCACCGGGGTCGGGCCTTACGAGGGCGCGCACGTCGTGGTCGAGACGTCGGGCAAGGTCAAGGTGGCGACCGGCCTGACCAGCCAGGGGCAGGGCCACCAGACCGTGTTCGCCCAGATCGTGGCCGACGAGCTCGGCGTGCCGATCGGCGACGTCGAGGTCGTGACCGGCGACACCAGGGCGTTCGGCTACGCGGTCGGCACGTTCGCGTCCCGGGCCGCGGTGATGAGCGGGTCGGCCGTCGCGCTGGCCGCGCGGGCGGCCAGGGCCAAGGCGATCAGCGTCGCCGCCGCCGCGCTCGAGGCCTCGCCCGACGACATGGAGATCAGCGGCGGGATGGTCCGGATCAAGGGCGATCCCGAGTCGGGGATCGCGCTCGGCACCGTGGCCGTGCTGTCGAACCCGCTGCGGTACGCGTTCGACGAGGCCGCCCAGGCGGCGACCCAGTTCGCTGGCGGCGACTTCGACAAGCCGCCGGTCGCCGAGGGTGACGGCGCCGGGGATCGAGGGCAGGGAGTTCTTCTCGCCGCTCCGCTCGACGTTCGCGTGCGGCATGCACGCGGTGATCGTGGAGACCGACCCGCAGACGGCCGAGATCAAGGTGCTGCGGTACTGCGTCGTGCACGACTGCGGCACGCTGATCAACCCGCGCATCGTCGAGGGCCAGATCCACGGCGGCGTCGCGCAGGGCGTCGGCGGCGCGCTGTACGAGCGGATGGCCTACGACGAGACCGGCCAGCTGCAGAACGCCTCGTTCATGGACTTCCTGATGCCTTATGTCAGCGAGGTCCCGCGGGGCATCGAGATCGACCACCTGGAGACGCCGTCGCCGCTCAACCCGCTTGGCGTCAAGGGCGCTGGCGAGGCGGGCGTGATCCCGAGCGCGGCGGTATTCGCCGCCGCGGTCGAGGACGCCGAGGGTATTCCGATCACCTCGATGCCGATCTCGCCGAGCGACCTGTTCGAGTTGCGCGCTGCGCGGGCGTCCGGCGGGGCGGCCGCTGGGACTCGTGATAGCGGTGATCGCGCGCGATGAGCTCCTCGATCCTGGCGCGATGAGCGGCGCCGAGCACCGGCGGCATGTCGTTCAGCTGACCGGCCAGCGCCAGTGCCGAGGTCGTGACGTGCACGCTCGGGTGCCTGCACCGGCCGCGCCGCGAGCTGGGGTGGGTAAGCAGCAGAACGCGCAGGATTGACACCGTGTTGCCGCGGCTGCCGAGGAACTGCTCGAGCAGGTCGGCAGGCTCGTTCAGCTGCACGCTCGGCGACCGTCCGCCGCGGTCGCTGAGGCTGCCGTGGGCGACCAGGTTGCCGTGCCTGTCGAACTTCTCGAAGCGCCAGGAGTCGCCGTCGCAGTGCACGGTCGCGTTGAGGTGCTTGCTCTCGATCGCGACCAGCCCGGGCGGCCCGAGCAGCACGTGGTCGATCTCGCCGCGCCGGTTGCAGTAGCCGCGCATCAGCACCCAGTCGTCCCCGAGCACCCGGCCAAGCTCCTTGACGACGTGCTGCTCGCCAGCCACGCCGGCGGCGAGCCGGCCTTCCGCGTCGGACGCGGGCGGGTGCTCCGTCGTCGTGACGGGTGCGAGCCTGCGCAGCTTCCTGACCGCGAGCGCGGCGCGCAGCCAGGTGATCCAGCGCCGGTGCGCCCTGGCGCGGTCCCGCGCGTTCGTCGCCCGCCTGAGCAATAACTCGTGCTTCGCGAGCGCCTCGTCGATAGTCGGCTCCGGTCTGCTGATTGCCGTCCGCGCGGCGCTGCCGGGCGATGCGCAAGGCGTCCGCCGGGTGATTGGAGAGTTCGACCGTCCGCACCGCGCCACCTTTCCGCAGCGTGAGTCCGGGGCACACCCTAACCCGGCGGGACCGTCATCGTGGCAGTTCCCGCAACCACGGGCGGTCATGCGAGGCTATGGTCGGCCACAGCGGCGGGGAGGTTGCGATGAAAGTCAGCGGCGCGGCGGATGTGCACGCGTCCCCAGAGGCGGTCCGGGCTGCGCTGACCGACCCTGACCTGCTCGTCCGCGCGGTGCCCGGCCTCGGCCAGATCGACTTCGCTGACGGCAGCTGCCGGTTCACTCTGACCGCCGCGATCGCGGCGGTCAGCGGCAGGTACGCGGGCGAGGCGCGCGTCGTCGACCGGCCGGAGGCCGGCGTGCGCGTGCTGCGGGTCTCGGCCACGGGCCTCAAGGGGAAGGTCGATGCCGACGTCACCGTCCGGCTGGCACCAGCCGGCGACGGCGCGACCGAGATCAGCTACATCGCCGACGCCGACGTCGACGGGGCGATCGCCGGGATCGGCCAGCGGATGCTCGCGAGCATCGCCAGGAGAATGGCGACCGAGGCGATCGCGCGGGCTCGACGCCGCGCTCGCCAATCCGGCCGAGCCAGCGGAAGGCGGCTCGACGGACCACGCCGCGGAAGGCTCCGGCGACGACGCCGCGGATGGCTCCGGCGACGACGCCGCGGCTGATGAGCCTGGAGTGACGGCCAGCCGGGTCGCGGTCGAGCGGGCGCGGCAGGGGGTCGGGCTGCGCGGCGAGCGGGTGCCCGCCATCGGCCGCCAGGCGACCGCGGTCAGGACGGGACTGCTGGCCGGGGCCGCAGCGGCAGTGGCCGGGATCGCGATCGGCGTGGTCATCCGCAAGCGCCGCGGCCGGCGGTGATGGCAGCGGAGCCCTCGTCCGGCGCGCGAGGCCGGCCAGGCTGGCCAGGCCGGCCAGGCAGGCCAGCAGCACGCCGGCTGCGGATCGGCATCGACACGGGCGGCACGTTCACCGACGTCGTGGCCTACGACGAGATCTCAGGCGAACTGGCGGTCACCAAGACCCCGACGACTCCCGCTGATCCCTCGATCGGGTTCGTCGACGGCCTGGTCAAGGTGCTGGCGCAGCTCGGGACGGACGCGTCGGCCGTCGCCGCGGTCAGCCACGGAACCACGATCGCGACCAACCAGTTGCTCGAGGGCAAGATCGGCCGGCTCGGCTTCATCACCACCGAGGGCTTCGAGTTCATCCTCGAGATCGCCCGCCAGTCCGTCCCCGACGGCTACGGGAACTCCTACTTCTGGGTTAAGCCGGACCGGATCGTCCCCGCCGACCTGGTGAAGACCGTGGCCGGCCGGCTCGACCACACCGGCGCCGAGCTGAGGCAGTTCGACGAGGACGGCGCGGCGGCCGTGGCGCGCTGGTTCCGCGATCGCGGTGTCGACACGCTCGGCGTCTGCTTCTTGCACTCCTACGCTAACCCCGACCACGAGCGGCGGATGGCGGCCGTCCTGGCCAGGGAGCACCCGGCCGCGGTCGTCTCGCTGTCATGCGAGGTGCTGCGCGAGTACCGCGAGTACGAGCGGTCGGTGACGACCCTGCTGGACGCGGCCGTGAAGCCGAGGGTGGCGAGCTATCTCGGCGCGATCAGCGAGCGGCTCGGCGCGCTGGCCGGGCGTCCGCTGCCGCTGCACGTGATGAAGTCCAACGGCGGGGTGCTCGGCGCCGAGGAGGTGACCAGGCTGCCGATCACGACGGTTCTGAGCGGACCGGCCGCCGGGGCGCTCGGGGCCGCGCTGATCGCCAAGCAAGCGGGCGTCACCAAGGTGCTCACCTGCGACGGCGGCGGCACGTCCACCGACGTGGCAGTCGTCACCGACGGCGAGCCGGCGCTGACCACAGAGGGCAAGGTCGGGGACTACCCGTCGATGATCCCGATGGTCGACGTGGTCACCGTGGGGGCCGGCGGCGGCTCGATCGCCTGGGTCTCGCCGGAAGGGGCGCTGAAGGTCGGGCCGCGCTCGGCAGGGGCCGACCCAGGACCGATCTGCTACGGGCTGGGCGGCGGCGACGTCACCGTCACAGACGCGCACCTCGCGCTCGGCCGGATCCCGCCGCACTTGCTCGGCGGCGAGGTTCCGCTCGACACCGAGGCCGCTCGCGCCGGGCTGGCCGCGCTGGCCAGCACGCTCGGCCTCGGAGAGCAGGAGTGCGCGACGGGCATCCTCGAGGTGTCCGCCTTCAACCAGGCCAACGCCGTCCGCCAGATCACCGTCAAGCGCGGCCTCGACGTCCGCGACTTCACGCTCGTCACGTTCGGCGGGTCCGGTTCGCTGCTGCTCTGCCCGCTCATCGACATCCTCGGGATCGGCGCGGTGCTCGTGCCGCCGAACCCCGGCAACGTCTCGGCATTCGGGCTGCTCACCGTCGACGTGCGGATCGACCAGGTGCGGACGGCCGTGCGCCGCCACGACGCGCTCGACGCCGCCGTGGTGGACGCGATCTTCGCCGATCTGGAGGCCCAGGCGCGCGAGGGACTGGCGAACCAGGGCTTCGACCCCGCCGCGCAGCGGCTGATCAGGACCGCCGACCTGCGCTACTTCGGGCAGGCGTTCGAGGTCAGGGTGCCGGTGCCTGACCTCGCCGCCTGCACGAGATTCGACGCGGCGCTGGCGGACGCGGTCGCCAGCGCCTTCCACGACGCGCACCGGGCGCTGTACGGCTACGACTTCCGCGACGACGCCCGCCAGCATGTGGAGTGGGTCAACCTGCGGGTCACCGGTGTCGGCCCGATCGCCAGGCCAGCGCTGCCGTCGCTCGAAGCTGGCGACGGCGACCCGGCGCGGGCCTGGACCGGGAGCCGCCAGGTGTGCTTCAGCCGCGGCGAGGGCTTCGAGCCAGCGAACATCTACGCCAGGCAGGCTCTGGCCGCCGGTGACGTGATCGCCGGCCCCGCGGTGATCGAGGAGTACGGCGCGACCGTGCCGCTGCATCCTGGTTTCACCGCCGTCGTGGACGAGCAGGGCAACCTGCGGATCAGCCGGTCGCGCTAAGCTGCCGGTGCCGCCGCGCCCGCCCGCTCAAGCCTGGCCGTCCAGATCAGCCAGCCGGGCAGCACGATCAGGCCGCCTAGCGAACAGCAAGTCGTTGGTGACGTCGTCGCCGCCGGCGCCGTAGGACCAGGCGATGACGAGCCCGAGCACGGCGAGCAGGCCGGTGTAGCCGGCCCATGCCCGTCGGCCCTGCCGCAGCGCGATCCAGGCCAGCGCGAGCAGGCCGGCCGAGAAGAGCACATAGGCCGTCAGGTCAAAGGCCTGGTCGACCTCGTCGATCGCGAACGCGATCGAGTTGGTGGCCTGGATCGGGTTGGCGTGCGTGGCCATGAGCCCGACGGCCTGATGGCCGCCGAGGAAGATCACGGTGCCCACCGCGTAGGCGATCGCGCCCGCGGCAACAGCCCGCGCACCGGCCGCGGCGAGCGCGCCATCGGCATCCAGGACCTGCCTGGCGAGCCCCGCGACGGCGGCGAACGCGGCGAAGCCCGCGATCGCGATCGCGAGGTACAGCCGCTCCTGCACAAGCGTGCCGGCGAACCAGTGGTAGTAGCCGCGCAGCGCCTGATCCGCGGGGACGCCGCGGCTGGCTTCCGGCGGCGCCGGCACGGTCACGTGCAGTACGGCGAGCGCGTACCACGCCGTCGCCACGACGAAGGCCGCCGCGCCGAGATATGCCGCCATTGCCGGGCGGCGCGATGCGCCTGCCGAGGTGAGTGGCGTAAGAGTCTGCGTAACCATTGTGTCCTCGCTTTCGCACGGGTGCTCAGACCGTACGGAGCGCAGGTCAGCGAGCGCATCGGGGCGAACGCCGGCTCTCGTCGTCAGGGCTAGCCCCGATGCGGCAGCCGTGCTTCAATGCCAGCATCTAGCGATGGCGCGCAGTGTCCTGATCGTCGACGATCACGCCGGGTTCCGGGCCCAGGCCAGGGAGCTGCTCGCCGTAGCGGGTTATGACGTGGTCGGTGAGGCCGCGGACGGAGCATCCGGGGTACGTGTGGCCAGGGATCTGTCGCCCGACGTGGTGCTCCTCGACGTGCAGCTTCCCGACGTCACCGGGTTCGAGGTGGTCAGGCAGATCGCCAGCAGCCCGGACCCGCCGGCCGTCATCTTGATCTCCAGCCGGGACGCCGCCGACTACGGCAGCCGGGTCGCGAGGAGCGGCGCCCGCGGGTTCATCACCAAGGCAGAGCTCACCGCCGGGACGCTGGCTGCCGCGCTCGGCCAGGACACGTCATGACGAGGCGCAGGTGGGGCCTGCTGCTCCTGGGCATCGCGCTGGCGGGCTGGGCGATGGGCGGCGAGTGGCTCAGCATCCGCGCGCACGTCAACGAGAACCATCTCCTGGACGCCATCGGGGGCCTGTCGTTCCTGCTGGCCGGCCTCGTGGCACTCGACCGGCGGCCGGGGAATCTCATCGGCCCGCTGACTGATCGCCTTCGGTTTCACCTGGTACCTGGGGAACTGGAGCAACCTGAACGTTCCGCTGCTTCCTGTCCTCGGGGTGATCGGCAGCCAGCTCGCTGGGGCGCCGATTCTCGCGCATATCGCACTGGCGTTCCCGACCGGCCGCCTGCAGACGAGGCTGGACCGGGTGGTTCTCGGCCTGACGTACGCGGTCGCGGCGGGGGCCAGCGTCGTGCTGCTGCTTACGTATGCGCCGCGTGCGGCCGGCTGCACCTCGTGCGCGTGGGAGCCAGCTCCGTTCCCGAGCGCTTCGGCCGCCCCGATCCGTGCGGCGGTCCTGATCGACCAGCGCTCCGCCTTCGTGCTCGTGCCGCTCTTCCTCCTCGTCGTCTGGCTGCGCTGGCGCAGGGCCACTTCGGCCGGGCGCAGGGACCTGGCCGCTCTGTGGGTCGCGGCCTGCATGCTGGCGCTGATCTACCTGATGGGAGCGTTCGCGTCGCAGGACACGAGCCACCCGTTCGGCTACTTGCTGTGGGAGCTTCAGACGCTGTTCAACATCACGATCCCGATCTTGTTCCTGTGGGGGCTGCTGTCGACTCGCCTGGCCCGCAGCGCCGTGGGGGACCTGGTGATGGACCTCGAGCGGCCGCTGCGGTCAGGCGAGCTGCGCGGCCTGCTCGCCCGCACGCTCGGCGATCCGACGCTCGGGCTGTTGTTCGCACGCGCCGGGGACGAAGCAACGGGCGGGCACCGCTGGGTCGACGGCGACGGACGGCCTGGCTCGCTGCCGGAGCCTGGCGCCGGCCACCAGGCGCGGGCGGTCACGGTCGTGGAGCGGGACAGCACGCCGCTCGCCGCCCTGATCCACGACCCGGCGCTGGAGCCCGGGCTGGTCAGGGCCGTCGCGGCGGCCGCCGGGATCAGGCTGGAGAACGAGCGGCTGCAGGCAGACCTGCGCGCACAGCTCGACGAGGTGCGCGCGTCGCGGCAGCGCATCGTTGAGGCTGGCGACCAGGAGCGCCGGCGGGTCGAGCGGAACCTGCACGACGGCGCCCAGCAGCGGCTCGTGACGCTGGCGCTCTCGCTCGCGATGCTGCGCGATCAGGCACGGGCCGACCCGGCGCTGGCCAAGTCGATCGACCGGACGACGACCGAGCTCAAGCACGCGATCGCCGAGCTGCGCGAACTGGCGCGCGGAATCCACCCCGCGATCCTCACCGAAGAGGGCCTGCCGGCGGCGGTCGAGGCGCTCGCCGACCGGTCATCCGTGCCGGTACGGGTGCGCGCTGACTTCGATGGCAGGCTGGCCGAGCCGGTCGAAACGGTCGCCTACTTCGTGGTCGCCGAGTCCATCGCGAACGTGATCAAGTACTCAAGTGCCTGCGCGGCAAGGATCGAGCTGTCCAGGTCGAACGGGATGCTGCTGGTTGAGATCGCCGACGACGGCGTCGGCGGGGCCGACGCGGCGAGCGGCTCAGGGCTGCGCGGGCTGGCCGACCGGGTAGCCGCGGTCCGCGGCACGTTCGGCGTGCAGAGCCCGGCTGGCGGCGGCACCCTGGTGCGAGCGGAGATCCCTTGTGATGGCTGAGCCTCCTGCCGCGCCGACCACGGGATCTGGGCCATCCGTCCGGGTCGTGCTCGCGGACGACTCCGTGCTGTTCAGGGAGGGCCTGGCCAGGGTGCTCGCCGACCGCGGCTTCGACGTGGTCGCGCAGGCAGCGGACGCCGACGGCCTGCTGGCGGCCGTGGCCAGGGAGGCGCCCGACGTGGCGGTGACGGACGTCAGGATGCCGCCGACCAACTCCAACGAAGGCCTGCTGGCCGCGCAGCGGATCCGCGCCGAGCATCCGGCGGTCGGCGTGCTCGTGCTGTCGCACTACGTCGAGACCAGGCAGGCGATCCGGCTGCTGAAGGACGCCCCGGCGCGGGTCGGCTACCTGCTGAAGGACCGCGTCTCCGACATCGCCGGCTTCGCCGAGGCGGTCAGGCGGATCGCCGCCGGCGGGTCCGTCATCGACGCCGAGGTGGTGGCGCAACTCCTGCGCCGCCGTGACGACGAGGCGCTTGGCAAGCTCACCGACCGGGAGCAAGACATCCTCGAACTGATGGCGCAGGGCCGGTCCAACGCCGCGATCTGCGCGAAGCTCTATCTGTCGCCGAAGACCGTCGAGACGCACGTCGGGTCGATTTTCGCGAAGCTCGGCCTGCTGCCGGCGGCCGACGACCACCGGCGTGTGCTCGCGGTGCTGACCTACCTGAGAGGCGCCTGATCGATTGGCAGTGTCGGCTGACCCGCCCGCGCCCGTATACGCCCCGAACGGGCGGACCACCTGCGAATGAAGCCGGCGAACCTGGGCAGGGCAACCGACGACGATCATCATGACGGACGGGGTGTCCGCCCCCGGAGGAGTGCGGTAGTTGTGAACTCGAGTACCCGACATCATGCTGAACAACGGCCAGCCGATTCCGCAGCTTGGCTTCGGTGTCTTCCTGGTCAAGCCGGAGGCGACCGTCGACGCGGTGAGCGGCAGCTCTTGAAGTCGGCTACCGGCATATCGACACTGCCGAGATGTACGGCAACGAGCGGCGAGGTCGGGCGAGGCGATCGCCAAGTCTGGCCTCGCCCGCGCCGACGTGTTCGTGACCAGCAAGCTGAACAATGCCAGCCACCGGCCAGACGACGCGCGCGCGGGCCTTCGACCAGACGCTGGAGGCTCTCGGCTTCGACTACATCGACCTGTTCCTGATTCACTGGCCGCTGCCGATGAAGTACGGCGGCGACTTCGTCTCGACCTGGGAGACGCTCGCCGAGTTCTACCGCGAGCGGCCGCGCCAGGTCGATCGGCGTCTCGAACTTCCAGGCCCACCACCTGCGGCGGCTGCACGCCGAGAGCGACGATCGCCGCCCGCGGTGAACCAGATCGAAGTCAATCCCTACCTGACGCAAGACAACCTTCGGGCTGTTCTGCGCCGAGCATCAGATCGCCGTCGAGGCGTGGTCGCCGCTCGCCCGCGGCGGCGAACTGCTGGCGGACCCGAGGTCAGGCGGATCGCCATGGCAACCGGCAAGACGCCGGCCCAGGTGATCCTGCGCTGGCACATAGAGCGCGGCAACATCGTCTTCCCGAAGTCGGTGACGCCGGCCAGGATCAGCGAGAACTTCTGCCTGTTCGACTTCGAGCTGGCCGGCGAGGACGTCGCCGCGATCAGCGCGTTGAACCGGGACCAGCGCACCGGCCCCGACCCCGACACCTTCCCCGGTTGACGCCGCAGGCGGACCCCGGGCAAGACTCAGGTACCAGCCATCGTGTCCGGCACGAATCACGTGCCCGGCCGCGCTGAGACCGCCTGGCCGCGGCGGTCCAGGGGCGCCAGGATGTATCGGAGCGGCGGGGGGCCACGTGGCAGAGAGCGCGGAACCGGCAATCCGGACAGCCTGCGCCGACGACGCGGCGCGGATCGCCGAGCTGCTGACCGAGCTCGGCTACCCCGGCCGACGTCGGCGTGGTGGCCGGACGGCTCGCGTACTGGCTGCCTGACCAGTCCAGCCGGGTGCTGGTGGCCGAGTGCGACGGGATCGTCGCCGGCTGCATCTCGCTGCACGCGATCCCGTACCTGGAGCGCACCGGCCGCTGGCTGCGGATCGAGAGCCTCGTGGTCGATGCGAGCGTGCGCCGCGCGGGAACTGGCCGCGCGCTGCTGGCCGCCGCCGAACGGCTGGCCCGCGACTGGAGCTGCCTGCAGATCGAGGTCACCAGCCAGCGGACGCGCGCCGACGCGCGCGCTTTCTACCTCAGCCTCGGCTTCGCCGACGTCTGCGAGCGCTCCGGCCGCTTCATCAAGGAACTCTGACCTCAGCGCCGCCCTAAACGCTGTCCTCAGCGTCGCCCCCGATAGCTTGCCAGCCATGACCGCCTCCCCGCTGCGCGCGCGCACGATCGACGCCAATGATCTTGAGTTCGGGATCCTCGAGGCCGGACCGGCGCAAGGTCCGCTGGCCCTGTGCTTGCACGGCTTCCCTGACTCGGCGCACACCTGGCGGCACCTGCTGCCTTCGCTGGCCGGCGCCGGATACCACGCCGTCGCCCCGTTCATGCGCGGGTACGCGCCGACCGGTATCCCGGCCGACGGGGAGTACGGAATCGGCGCGCTGGCCGCCGACGCGATCGCGCTGCACGAGGCACTCGGCGGCGATGGCGACGCGGTCCTGATCGGGCATGACTGGGGCGCCGAAGCCGCGTATGCGGCCGCCGCTTACGCGCCAGCTGGATGGCGCAGGCTGGTCACCCTGGCCGTGCCGCCGGCCCGCCTTGACGAGGTTCTCTTCAACGACTACGAGCAGCTCAGGCGGTTCTTCTACCTGTTCATGTTCCGCGACCCGGCGGGCCTCGCGGAGGCCGTGGTCGCAGCCAGTGACATGGCTTTCCTCGACCGTCTCTGGCGAGACTGGTCACCGGGCTACGACGCGACGGCCGAGCTCGCCCACGTCAAGGACTGCCTGCGCGACCCGGCCAGCCTCGCCGCCGCCATCGCCTACTACCGCGCCGCTGGAACCCAAAGCCCATATGCCGCGCTGGAGCAGGCGGCGCTGCTGCCAGCGCCGCAGCCCACGCTGTACCTGCACGGTGCCGACGACGGCTGCATCGTGGCCGGCCTGGCTCGCCGCGCCGGGCCGCTGCTCGCCCCTGGCTCGCGCGTGGTCGAGATCGAGCGGGCCGGTCACTTCCTGCACCTTGAGCAGCCAGCCGAAGTCCGCGAGCATATCCTCGGCTGTATTGGGTGATGCGGGCACGGCAGTCTGGACGGGGTGGGCAATGGGCAGGACGCTGACGGGCCAGGGCGAGGTCGCTGACCCGGTCCTGCTCGAGATCATCGCGGGCAGCCTGGCCTCGATCGAGAAGGAAGTCGAGACCGCGATCGGCCGCACCGCCAGGTCGCCGATGATCAGGGACGCGCACGACTTCAGGGCCGGGATCCATGACCGGCTGCTCCGCAAGCTGACTGGCCGCTCCTACAGTTCGCTCGTGCACCCGATCGTGCGCGACTTCGGTGTCGAGGAGATGCGGCCTGGCGACGTGTTCTTCCACAACGACGTGTACTCATCGGAGGGCGGCATCGGCCACCTGCCCGACCTGTGCGTGACGGTCCCGGTCTTCCACGATGCCGCTGACGGCGCGGGACCGCGCGTCGTCGCGTTCGTGCAGGCGTTCGGCCACCACGACGACATCGGCGGCGCTGTGCCCGGGTCGATGCCAAGCCGGGCGACGAGCGTGTTCGAGGAAGGGCTCATGGTCCCGCCGATCAGGCTGTGGGATCAGGGCGTCCCCAACCGCGCGGTCCTGACGATCATGACGCGGAACTCCCGGATGCCAGAATCGCTCGCCGCCGACCTGGACGCGGAGTGCGCGGCCTGCCTGATGGGCGCGAGCCGGCTCGCCGAGCTGTTCGAGCGGTACGGAACCGACGCCGTCGAGGCCTGCTTCGACGCGATCGTCGCGGGGACGACGGCGACCTTCCGGCGCGAGATCCTCGCCAAGATCCCGGTCGGCACCTGGACCTGGGAGGACTACGCGGAGCACGACGGCGTCGACCCGCCGCGGCTGCACACCCAGCGGATCACGCTGACGCGACGGACCAGCCACGGGACGACCGACCGCCTACGCGGGCGGGCCCGAGGCTGATCCTGGACTTCGACGGGCACGAGTCCGCAGGCCAAGGGCCCGATCAACCACTGCGGCGACTACGCCGACGGCAACTTCCTCGCCAAGTGGCTGGCCCCGATCCTGCGCAACCTCGCCGACTCGCCGGAACGGATGGCCGAACTCGACGTCAACGAGGGCGTGGTCGAACTGCTCGAGATGCGGTTCCCGCCGCCCGGCACGCTGCTCACGCCGATCTTCCCGGCTCCCACCAACGCGCGCACGTTCGTGATCCTGCGGCTGCTCGGCGTGCTCGCCGGGGTGCTCGCCAAGGCGGTCGGCGGGCGGATGCCGGCCGACCAGGAGACGATCAGGTACACCGGCGTCTACGGCACCGACGCCGAGGGCGAGCCGTACCTGATGCGCGAGGTGCTCGGCGGCGGCTCGGGCGGCCGGTACTACGCGGACGGCGAGGACACGATCCACGTCGTGCCCGACTCGCGGAACCTGCCGGCCGAGTTCTCCGAGGCCAGGTTCCCGTTCGATCGTCGAGCGGCTCGGGCTGGCCGTCGACTCGGGCGGGCCCGGGCAGTTCCGCGGCGGCCTTGGCTACGAGAAGGTCATCAGGATGCGCACCGACGGCCACTTCATGTCGATCGCGGACCGTTCGATCCTGTCCTGCTGGGGAGTCAACGGCGGCAAGGCCGGTCGTCCGTTCGAGGTGATGATAGATCCAGGAGGTCCTGATCAACGGCCCGCAGACGCACTCGCCGACGCGGAGCCGGTCCCGGCCGGGACGCTGATCAGGATCAGGACCACGGGCGGAGGCGGCTGGGGCGATCCGCTGGACCGCGACGTCGGACCTGGTCGTCAGGGACGTGGCCTGGGGCAAGGTCAGCCGGGCAGGAGCGGCCGCCGACTACGGCGTCGTGATCACCGGTCCTGACGATGCGCCGGCGGCCGACATGGACGCGAGCGCCCTGTTGCGAACCGAAATGCGCGAACAGCGGTCCGGCGAACAGCCGTTCTTCGATCGCGGGCCAGGTTTCGCCAGGCTCGCGGGCGCCGCGAGCGCCGAGGTGGACTGGCTATGAGCGAGCAGAGCGCGCCGCGCGCGTCCGCCGGGCCGCTGGCCGGGCTGGTGGTAGTCGACCTGTCACGGGCGCTGGCAGGGCCGCATGCGGGATGATGCTCGGCGACCTCGGCGCGCGGGTGATCAAGGTCGAATCCCCGGACGGCGACGACAGCCGCGGCTGGGGACCGCCGTTCCTGCACGGCAGCGACGGGCGCGAGCACGCGAGCTACTTCCTGTCCTGCAACCGCAACAAGGAGTCGATCGCGATCGACCTGAAGTCCGCCGGCGGCCGGGACCTGCTCGGCCGCCTGGTCGCGCGGGCCGATGTGCTGATCGAGAACTTCAGGCCGGGAGTGCTCGACCGGCTCGGATTCGGCGTGCCGCGGCTGCACGAGATCAATCCGGGCCTGGTGATCTTGTCGATCACCGGATTCGGGCACGACGGACCGGAGGGCAGCCGGCCAGGCTACGACCAGATCGCCCAGGGCGAGGGCGGCCTCATGTCGGTGACCGGGCCGTCCAAGGACGAGCCGACCAGGGTCGGGCTGCCGGTCGGCGACATCCTGGCCGGCATGTACGGCGCGTACGGCGTGCTCGCCGCGCTGCGGGAGCGCGACCAGACCGGCAGCGGGCAGGTGGTCCGTACCAGCCTGCTCGCCGCCGTTGTCGGCGCGCACGCCTACCAGGGGACCAGGTACACCGTCGCGGCTGAGGTGCCGGAACCGAGCGGCAACTACCACCCGTCGATCTGCCCGTACGGGCTGTACCGCGCCGCCGACGGGTTCGTCCAGATCGCCGTCGGCAGCGACGCGCTGTGGCAGCGGATGGCGCCAGCGTTCGGGCTTGACCGGCCCGAGTGGGCGCTGAACCGGGACCGCGTGCGCGACCACGACGCGGTGAACGCGGCGGTCGACGCCGCGTTCTGCCGGCAGTCGTCGTCGGAGGTGCTGGCCACGCTCGCGGGCCTCGGCATCCCCGCTGGCAAGGTCCGCGACTTCGGCGAGGTCTATACGTGGGATCAGGCCCTGTCGCAGGGGCTGCTGATCGAGGTCGAGCACGAGGCGCTCGGCCGGGTGAAGCTGCCCGGTCCGCCGCTGCGGTTCGAGACCGGCGGGCTCGACTCCGGCCGGGCGAGGCACCAGGCGCCGCCACTGCTCGACCAGCACGGCGACGCGATCAGGCGCTGGCTCGACGAGGGGCCGGAGCCCGAGGCCAGCAGCGGCGCGGGCCCGAGGCGAGCAGCCGCCCGGGCCCGAGGTGAGCAGGCCGCGCCCAGGCGGCCTCCTCGGCGACCAGCTCCAGCGTCATAGCGAACATGTCCGGGTCCTGCTCAAGCTGGACGCGGCCCGCCGGGGTGTCGATCTCGACGTTGGCGAACGCGCCGCCGCGCTTGCCTGTGCTCATGACGTTGACGATGACGGCCCTGGTCAGGTCCACCGGAACCGCGGGGACGCCGGGTTCCGGCACCCAGATCAGGCTGCCTGGGTTGATCCGCAGCGTGCCAGGCAGCCAGTCGCCGGCTTTCCCGGTCGGGGCCGGCACCCGAGCCGGACCGCAACGGGCGGCCCGGCGGTCGGCGGCAGGACCGCGGTGTACGGGTCGAACGGGCGGCGTCTGCGGTCCGAACGGGACGGCGGAACCCTGAGTCCGGCGTCCCTGACTGCCTGCGAAAGAGTGCCACGCGGACATAGTGGCAGACAACGTGCACTGGCTGAAAGACCCCTGAGCTAAGCGACGCGGCCGGGCGCCGCTACCGTTCTGTCGCGTGCGAGTGCTGATCGCCCTTGGCGGCAACGCGATGACGAGTCCTGACGGCAGGGCCAGGCCCGAGGACCAGAAGGCGGCGATCGCGCTCGCCATGGAGGAGGTCGCCGACCTGGTGGCGTCCGGCGCCCAGGTCGTGCTCACCCACGGCAACGGTCCGCAGGTCGGCAACCTGCTGGTCAAGAACGAGATCGCGGCGAAGGTCGTCCCGCCGGTGCCGCTGGACTGGTGCGGCGCGCAGACCCAGGGCACGATCGGCTTCCTGATCATGAACGCGCTCGAGTCGGCGCTCGGCCGCCGCGGGGTCACGACGACGCCAGCCGGCGGTGCTGGTGTCCAGGACCCTGGTCCGCGCCGATGACCCGCACTTCGCCGAGCCGAGCAAGCCGATCGGCCGCTACCTGCCGGCGGACGAGGCCGCGAGCCTGATCGAGCACGGCCAGACCTGGAAGGACATGGGCGCCAAGGGCTGGCGGCGGGTCGTGGCCTCGCCTGAGCCGGTCGAATGCCTGGACGCCGCCGCCGCGCACGTGCTGCTCGACGCCGGGTACACCGTGGTCTGCTCGGGCGGCGGCGGGATCCCGGTCGCCAGGGACGCGGTACCGGAGCGCTCGGCGGCGTCGAGGCGGTGATCGACAAGGACCTGACCGCGGCCCTGCTCGCCAGGCAGCTCGGCGCCGACACCCTGCTCATCGCCACCGACGTCAAGGCCGTGATGACCGGCTGGGGGAGCGCGCAGCGAACGCCCGCTCGGCGCGGTCAGCGTGGCCGACGCTGCGCGAGCTCGCCGGCCGCGGTGAGTTCGGCAGCGGCAGCATGGGCCCGAAGGTCGAGGCGGCCTGCCGGTTCGCCGCGGGCGGCGGCCGGGCGATCATCACGCACCTGACGGCGATCGACGAGGCGCTCGCCGGCCGGGCCGGCACCGTGGTCACGCGGGACGGTGCGCCAGACTGATGCATCCGGCCTGATCCGGTCATGGACCGGCTAGCGAGACGGCGAGGCAGCCAGACCCGAGGAGTGAGCCGTGCCCGAGGCGATCGAGGTTCGCAAGGTACCCCTGCACAGCGTGTCCGACGCGAGCGAGCTGGCCAGGCTGATCGACGACGGCGTGATCGAGGCCGACCGGGTCATCGCCGTGATCGGCAAGACCGAGGGCAACGGCGGCGTCAACGACTACACCAGGATCATCGCCGACCGCGCGTTCCGCGAGGTGCTGGCCGCCAAGGGCAGCCGCAGCGCGGAGGAGGTCAAGCAGGTCCCGATCGTGTGGTCGGGCGGCACCGACGGGGTGATCAGCCCGCACGCGACGGTCTTCGCGACGCTGCCCGCCGGATAAGGCTGTGGCCACCGACGAGCCGCGGCTGACGGTCGGCTTCGCGATGAGCGAGCGGCTGCTGCCCGAGGACATCGGCCGGGCGGCGATGATCACCAAGGTGGCCGACGCGGTCAGGGTGGCGATGGAGCGGGCCGGGATCACCGACCCGGCCGACGTGCACTACGTGCAGACCAAGACGCCGCTGCTGACGATCCACACGATCAGGGACGCCAAGAGCCGGGGCAAGACGGTCTGGACCGAGAACACGCACGAGTCGATGGACCTGTCCAACGGCTGCACCGCGCTCGGCATCGCGGTCGCGCTCGGCGAGATCGAGATGCCGTCCGACGCCGACGTGCTGCACGACCGCGACCTGTACTCCTCGGTCGCGTCCTGCTCGTCCGGCGTCGAACTCGACCAGGCGCAGGTGGTCGTCGCCGGCAACGCGCGCGGCGTCGGCGGCCGGTACCGGATCGGGCACTCGGTGATGCGCGACGCGCTCGACAGCGACGGGATCTGGGCGGCGATCAAGGACGCCGGGCTCGACCTGCCTGACCGGCCGCACCCTGGCGGACCTGGACGGCCGGCTGGTCAACGTCTTCCTCAAGTGCGAGGCCAGCCAGGACGGCCAGGTCCGCGGCCGCCGCAACGCCATGCTCGACGACTCCGACGTGCACTGGCACCGCCAGATCAAGGCCTGCGTCGGCGGCGTCGCGGCCGCGGTGACCGGCGACCCGGCCGTGTTCGTCTCGGTGTCGGCGGCCCACCAGGGCCCCGACGGCGGCGGCCCGGTCGCCGCGATCGTCGACCTCGGCGGTTAGGACAGCCGCGGCTGCTCGCCGGCCGTCGGCGTCTGAGTGTTCCGGTCGGCCGCCGCAGCCGGCTGCGGCTGATGGTTGGCCGGCTCGCGGCGCAGCGGAGCGATCGAGGCGAGCGCCGCCGATCAGGAACAGCAGGCCGCCGACGGCGAACACGGTGTCGTACGGGCCGAAGCTGCAGCCCGCGACGACCGCGTGCATGAACGCCGCGCAGGACCGTGCTCGCCAGGACGCCGGCCAGCACCATCGACACGATCGAGGCGAGTTGCTGCAGCGGGCTGAGCACCGCGCTGACCCGGCCCAGCATGTCGGCTGGCGTCGTCGCTCGAGGATGATCGGCGAGATGACCGCGTTCAGCACGCCGGCCGCCGACGCCGAGGCAGGCGGCGAAGCGCGATCGCCGGAACCAGCGCGGTGGCGCGCGAGAAGCCGATCAGCGCGACGCCCGCAGCCGATCAGCGAGAGCCAGAACAGCTGGCCGGGCCGGAGCCGCCTGGCGATCACCGCCGGCCAGCAGCGCGCCCGACGATCGCGCCGCGCGCCGACGCTGCCGGTGAGCGGTGCCGAGCCAGCTCGCCGGCGACGTGCAGGTTATGCGGGATGAAGAAGACGGCCAGCGAGTTTACCGCGCCGTTGCCGAGCATCGCGATCACGATGCCGATGGCCACGGTCACCAGGACCCGGTTCGCCGGCGAAGAACCTGATTCCGGCCCTGAACTCGGCGGCGAAGTCCTGCGCGTGGCTGCTCGCTCTCGCCCGGCTGGTTCGGGCGGCAGGCTGATGGCGCGTACGCACCAGAACGAGAACGCGAAGCTGGCCGCGTTGAGGATCAGCGCCCACTGCACGCCGAACGTGAACAGCAGCGGGGCGGCGATCGGCGGCCCGATCACTTGCGCCGTGCTGAACGCGGCCGAGAGCTGAGCGCTTGCCCGCGGCTGTTCCTCGGGCGGGACGATCGCGCCGATCACGGCCAGCCTGGACGGGGTGAAGAACTCGGCGAAGCAGCTGCACGACCGCGAGAACGGCGTACAGGATCGCCGAGCTGCAGCGCCGACCGGAATGCTGGTGCCGCAGCAGCGGCACGACCAGCAAGCTGGTGATCAGTATGCACCGGGCGGCATCGGCGATGAGCATCGTCCGGCGCCGGTTCCAGCGGTCGACGAACACGCCGGCGAGCGGGCCGACGACGAGGACGGGCGCGGCCGTCGCGATGAGCGCGCCGCTCGCGGCGGCGGGCGCCCAGGGCTGGCCCTTGGCGATGATCGTGGCGATCCACAGCAGGACGGTCATCGTGAAGACCATGTCGCCTGTCGCCGAGACCGACTGGCCGAGCCAGAGCAGCCGCCAGTTCCTGTTGCGCCAGAGGCCCGACTGTGAATATGCCCGCATGGCCGCCAATCCTCGCTCGGACGGATCGCCGATTCTCTTTATTGTCGCAAAAATCGTATATCCGGCTTCGCGAGCCGTAGTCGCCGTAGTCGGCGTTGAAGCACAGCATGCGGATCAGGCCTGTTTCTGATAAACGGGACGGCATGAAGTGCAGCAGCCGCGGTTGTCAGCGCTCGCGAGGCGCTGCTCGTCTCCGGCGGACGTCGCTGGGTGCGCCGGCAGGCATGCCGCGCACGTTCGGCGAACGTGACCGTCTGCACGACGCTGGCGCGGGTGCTCGAGCGCAAGATCGACATGCACCTGCTCGCCGGGCTGGCCTTCGAGTCGAACGCGCCAGTGTCGCATCAGCTTCGCCATGACATCGCCAGTTATGCCGGCGCTGGCCGCCATGCGCGACGAGCCGTATGCGCTGCACGCCGGCAGCCAAGGCCGAGAGCGACTGCGCCTCCATCGACGCCCCCGTAGCGCCCGGGATTCAGCTGACCTCGCGACCAGCGCCTGGATATCGCGCCAGCGGTGTCGGATGGGGCATCCGTCGCGGAATCCGGTATCGGTGTCCCTTCCATGCACGGCCAGCGATGGTGCCCACGGTTCGAGATCGACTCGGGCGATCAGCCGCGGGTGCGTCCCGTTGCAGCGTCAGGGTCATAAAGGTGTTGAACGGGCTTTCTGCGTAGTCGCCGAATGGCCCGCACGGGACGAAACCGGCGCTCGCGTAGAGCGCGCGGGCGGGCGCGAAGGCCGGGATCGCGCCGGTCTCCAGGCTGATCCGGGTGCAGCCGCGGTCGCGGGCGACGCCGATGAGGTGGCCGAGCATCGCGCGGCCGACGCCGCGGCCCCTTGCCGCCCGCGCCGTGTGCATGGACTTGATCTCGGCGTGCCGCTGGCTCGAGTTGCTTCAGCGCGCCGACGGCCAGCAGCTCACCGCCTTCGCGGTAGCTGAAGAAGCTGACTGCCGGGTCAAGCAGCCCGTCGATGGTGAGGGCGTGCACGTGCTCGGGTCCTGATGGGAATGCGCGAACGCGAGGTGCCGGGCGAGCAACTCGCGGACGTCGGCGGCGCGCGGGTCGTCGGCGGCTATGCGACCGGGCAGCGCCGGGCCTGGCACGGCCGCTGCGGCCGGGGCTGACGGGGGCACGGCCTGAGCCTATGTGAGGCCGCTGGCCTTGCCCGCCGGTGGTGGCTAGCGGCTCGCCCGTGTAGGCGGCGGTGCACCGGTCGGCTGCCGCCTTCGCGGCCTCCTCGTCGGTACCGGCGTCGACGCTGGCTTCGCGCCAGCGGTCGCTGCTCAGCGACATGAACAGCTTGCCGTCGTCCGACGCCTGCCAGGCGGCCGCCCGCTGCGGGTCTACGGCCGCGATCGCCTGCCGACAGGTGCGTGGCCAGCCCCATGAAGCGCCATGTCCCAGCCGATGCCCACGGCGCCAGGGCCGAACTGGGCCCACAGGTCGTCGTCGACGTGCGCGACGTGCTCGAGCTCGAAGCCTGGCCCAGCCGTCCGGCTCGGCGGTCAGCGCGACCTCGATCCAGCTGACCTGCGCCGCCGAACTCCCACGTCGCGGCGAAGCTCTTGGGCGGATCGCAGCGCTCGATCGTGCCGCCCGCGTTGCCCTCGAGCTGGTACCGGCCGCCCAGGCTGAGGTCGCCGGATACCGGCAGGAACCAGCGCGGGATCCGCTCGGGATTGGTGCACGCGTCCCAGAGGTCTTCGATGCCGGTGTGGTAGCGCTGGCTGATCGTCAGGTCTCGTGCCACGCCCGCCTCGAGCACGCGGGTGCCGACCTGCCGCTCGCACGGCGCTGATCTGGTGGCTGACTTCGATCATGGCTTTCCTCCGCTGCTGTTCTTCTGGTTGCTGCGCCGCTGCTCGGTTCGGCCGGCGTCGCCGACCCGGCCAGCCGGCGCTCGCGCTTGCCGCGGGCGACCTCGGTGGCCAGTGCGTCCAGGTGCGGTGTCCAGGTGCGGCGGAACCGATCCAGCCACGCGTCGACATCGCGCAGCGCTCCGGGCTGACCGCGTACATGCGCCTGGTCCCGTCCGGCCTGACCGTCGCGAACCCGGCCTCGCGGAGCACCCGCAGGTGCTGCGAGACGGCAGGCTGGGAGATCCCGAACTCCTGCTGGATGGCCGTGCTGAGCGCCCCCGAGCTGTGCTCGCCGTCGGCGATCAGCTCGAGGATGCGCCGGCGCACCGGATCCCCGAGTACCTCGAACGCGTGCACGCGGGCCACTATATCAGTTCTGACTTATATAAGTGAGAAGTTCTTATAGTGATCTCGATCGGGCGCGTCGGACGCGACGCTGGGCCGGCGTACGCCACGGACGGCACTGGCCGGCCTCGGCATCATGAGCGGATGCCGCTGTTCGCCTTCGAGGGCCAGTCGCCCGCCGTCAGCCCGCAGGCCTGGATCGCTCCCACGGCCACGCTGGTCGGCGATGTGCGGGTCGAGGCCCTGGCGTCGGTCTGGTACGGCGCGGTGCTGCGCGGCCGACTTCGGCCCGATCATCGTGCGGCCGGGGCGCCAACGTTCAGGACGGTTCGATCCTGCACGGCGGCGCCGATCCGGTCACCGAGATCGGCCCTGGCGCGACCGATCGGCCACTTGTGCGTGGTGCATTCGGCGCTGATCGGCGAGGAGGCACTGGTCGGCAACGGCGCCACCGTGCTGGACGGCGCCGTGATCGGCGCCGCGCGCCCTGGTGGCGGCCGGGCTGCACGGTGCCGCCAGGGATGACGGTTCCCGACGGGATGCTGGCGGTCGGCGTCCCGGCCAGGGTCGTCGGGGAGGTGACGGGCTCCGCGCTGCGGTGGGTGCAGACCGAACCCCGAGACGCACCTATCCGCGAACTGGCCCAGGCGCGCTAGGCGAGCTAGCGGCGATAGCGGTAGACGCTCGACGGCACGGCCCGGCGTAAGGTCGGTGCCGTGTCCAACCGGGAACTGGTGGTTCTCGGCACTGCGAGCCAGGTGCCTACCCGCCGCCGTAACCACAACGGCTACTTCCTCCGGTGGGACGGCGAGGGCCTGCTGTTCGATCCCGGCGAGGGAACGCAGCGCCAGATGCAGTTCGCCGGCGTCACGGCCAGCCAGATCAGCCGGATCTGCATCACTCACTTCCACGGCGATCACTGCCTCGGGTTGCCTGGCGTGCTGCAGCGGATGTCGCTCGACGAGGTCGCGCACGAGGTCGAGCCCTGCTACCCGGCGTCCGGCCGGGAGGTGGTCGGCCACCTGCGGCACGCGGCGATCTACCGGGAGTCCGTGCGCCTGCTCGAGCGTCCCGTGACGCGGCGACGGGCCGGTGGACGGAGCCGCGTCCGGGCGCGCCGATATGCTGGCGGGCGTTGATCTGCCGGGCGGCTTGGATCGCCGGGGCGGCGTGGATCGGCCCGGCGAACGGATCAGCGGGGCGACGCGGTCTGCGGGCCGGAGTCGAGCGTCCGAGGATGGCGGCCAGGCGGCGCCGCCGTTCCGGCTGGAGGCCAGGCACCTCTCGCACACCGTGCCGACCGTCGGCTACGCGCTGATCGAGCCCGACGGCCGGCGGATGCTTCCCGACAAGCTCGCCGCGGCCGGCATCGCCGGGCCGGATATCGGCAGGCTGCAGCGCGACGGCCGCCTGCTCGCGTCGGGCCGGACGGTGACGGTGGACGCAGGTGAGCGAGCCGAGGCCAGGTCAGCGGTTCGCGTTCATCATGGACACCAGGCTCTGCGACGCCGCGTTCGCGCTCGCCGAGAACGCCGACATGCTCGTCTGCGAGTGCACGTTCGCCGGCGCCGAAGCGGCGCTCGCCCATGAGTACGGGCACCTGACCGCGGGCCAGGCCGGCCGGATCGCGGCGGAGGCCGGGGCGCGGTGCCTGGTGCTCACCCACTTCTCGCAGCGCTACGACGACGAGGCTACGGAGCGCCTCGGCGCGGAGGCGGCCGCGGCTTTCGGCGGCGAGATCGTGCTCGCGCGCGACCTGGACAGGATCGCGGTCCCGCGGCGCCGCGACTCGGTGCCGTGGCCCGAGGACCGCGCGTCCGCAGGCTGAGCGTCCGCAGGCTGAGCTCCAGGTTCGTCGCCAGGCTGAGGCGCGGTCGACCCGCCAGCGAGGTCCAGACGACGACCCTGGTGCGGTCGCCGCGGAACAGGTCGCGCGCGAACTCGAGCGGCAAACCGGAGCGCGAGTAGGCGGTGCGCTCGACCAGCATCAGCGGCGCGCCCTCTGCGACTCCGAGTGCCTCGGCCTCGCGGACACCGGCGCAGACCGGCTCGAGGCTCTCCTTGGCGCGGTGCGGGCGCTGGCCGTACTTCTCGTCGAGCAGGTCGTACAGCGACCCGTCGAGCCGGTAGCCGAGCAGGCCAGGGCAGCGTTCGGCGGGAAAGAGCGAGTGCTCGATCAGGATGGGCTGGCCTCCTGCGAGGCGCAGCCTGCGCACCTCGTAGACCGGCGCGCCCACGCTGATCTCCAGCGCGGCCGACGCGGCCGGGCTGGCCTTGATCTCGGCGGCCGCGAGCACCCTCGCGCCCGCGACCAGGCCGTGCCTGCGCAACTGCTCGGAGAAGCCGGCCAGCACGGTGAGGTCCTGCTCGACCTTCGGCTCGGCGACGAACGTGCCGCCGCTGCGGCCGACGGTCCTGATCACCAGGCCGCGCTGGGCAAGCTCGGCCAGCGCGTGCCGGAGGGTCATCCGGCTGACACCCAGCCACGCGGCCAGGTCCTGCTCGGTGGGGAGCCGGTCGCCAGGGGCGAGCCTGCCGGTCGCTATCGCGTCGGCCAGCCAGTCCTCGATCTGGCCGTGCACGGTGACGCCGGGACCCCTGACCAGCTTCGGCGGCTTGCGTCCTGGCAGGCGCGGATGCCAGATCCCGCTGGTCCGGCCGCCCTGGGAATGCTTGCGCTGGCCGTCTGTCGGGGACTGACGTTGCCTGGCCACTGGCGCCCCGGCGCTGGCCGGAACTTCGCTCGCCGACCGCCGCTTGCTCGCCGACCGGAACTTGCTCGCCGACCGGAGCTTGCTCGCCGACCGGAACTTGCTCGCCGACCGGAACTTCCTCGCCGACCGCCGTGCGGATGTGCCGGATGGCTGTCCTTCGCGCCCGGCCAGCCGCGACCTGGTCCCGGTCAGACGGGTCAGACGGGTCCCGGTCGGGTGCTGGCTCCATTGCCACCAGATGTCCTCCCCGCCGCGCAGAAGCACCGCCGTCACGTTATCGCCTGTCCGTCGGCGCTACGACCGCGCCCGGCGAGTTCTCAGCCACCTGCCAGCCGGGACGCAGCCGGGCCCGGCCGCGAGGCACACCTGCGACCGGGCCCGGCTGGGCCGGGCTAGCTCACACCGCGAGCGGTGCGTCGTCTCCCTCCGGCGCCACGACCGGCGCGAGCTGCTTGTTCCTGCCGACGGCCAGGTAGTACATGGCGCCGAGCAGGGCGATGAAGAAGAACACCGTCCAGAGGATCGGGACGCCGTTCAGGAAGCTCGAGGTGCAGTACGCCGCTCTGGTCCGGGGTCGGGTTGCTCGCCGCGCGCGGCCAGGCGAAGTTGACGATCATCGCGCCGCCGTAGATCAGCCCGACGATGTTGACGACCAGGCCCCACTTGCCGAGCTTGAACGGCGCCTCGGTCTTCGGCCAGCCCTTGAGCCTGGCCCGCAGGATCGCGATGTTGCCGAGGAAGTAGCTGAAGTAGATCATCCCGGTGGCGGCGATCGCGATGATGCCGGCGCCGGAGAACTGGATGAACGGGATCGCGGCGATCAGGGCCACCGCGATGCAGGACCAGACCGGCGTGTGCAGGCCTGGGCGAGACCTGCGACAGCTGGCTTGGAGAACGGCAGCTGGTTGTCGCGCGACATCCCGAAGCAGAGCCTGATCGTCGACGCCATGATCGACAGGCAGCACACGAAGATCGCGGCCGACACCACGGCCAGGTACAGCGTCGCGAACGGCGAAGAGAAGTTGGCCTCGATGATGTTCGCCGGGCCGAACGCCCCGCTGATTGCGGCGTGCATGTTCGGGATCGCCATCAGGGTGCCGAGCAGGAACACGCCGCCGATCACGAACGCGCCGATGATCGAGAAGAGCACGGCCTTGGGCGCCGCACGCCTCGGGTCCTTGGTCTCCTCGGCCAGCGTGGAGGCGGTGTCGAAGCCGTAGATCACGAACAGGCTACATGAACATCGCGACCAGGAAGGCGTTCGACCCGCCCAGGAAGCTGATGTGCAGCCCGCCGGTGTTGGTGACCACGCCGAAGCCCTGGTGGTTGTGGAACGCCATCAGGATCAGCGCGAACACGAACATGCCGAGGATCTCGAACAGCACGCCGGTGTTGTTGATGATCGCGACCAGCCGGACGCCGTAGATGTTCAGCACCGTGATCACGACAAGCGTGATCAGCGCGATCACCAGCTCGGTGTCAATGGTCAGCTTGCAGGCTGTGCCAGCCGAGCCCCTCCAGCGTCGGGATCAGGGCGAGCGGCAGCGTCGCCACCACCGAGGTCACGGTCAGGATTCCGGCGAAGAGGTAGATCCAGCCGTTGAACCAGGCGTAGGTGCGCTGAGCCAGGTACTTGGTCCACTGGAAGACCGACCCGGCGATCGGGTAGTGGCTGGTCACCTCGGCGAAGTTCAGCGCGATGATGAACTGCCCGGCGGCGACGAGCGGCCAGGTCCAGAAGAACACGCCGCCAACCGTGGTCAGGCCGAGGTAGAACAGCGCGAAGATGCCGGTCGACGGCGAGATGTAGCTGAACGCGACCGCGAAGGAACTGAAGGTCCCCAGCGAGCGCTTGAGTTGCTGCGTGTACCCGAACTTAGCCAGGTCAGCGCTGTCGCGCTCCCCGCCGGCCTGCTCAGTCGTTGCGCTCATCGGGGGTTTCCTCCAACCAGAAGGGGCGCAGTTTGAGGCGCTAGCGTAGGGGCCCCGCGACTAACTGTCCATACCCTTTGGCCTGCCGTGTCGGCAACACGCCGGATCTTGCGGAAAGTTATGCGGGATACCTCTAGACCTTTTAACGTCGGTTACCTACGCTTCGCAGCATCCACCTCCTGGGAGGCGAGCCTTGGAGACCAGCGCCGCCGACGACCTCGACGTGATCTTTGACCAGGTAGAGAGCCTGGCGGGCCAGCCGCGCACGGTCGCGGAATTGCCGGGCGGGCTGACCAACAGGAACTTCAAGATCTCCACAGGTAACGGGACGTTCGTGGCCAGGGTCGCTTCAGGGGGCAGCGAGCTGCTGGCGATCGACAGGCAGAACGAGTACCGCAACTCGGTCCGCGCGGCCGCGGTCGGCGTCGGCGCGCCAGTGATCGAGTACCAGCCGTCGGTCGAGCGTGCTCGTGCTGCGGTTCCTTGAGGGCCGGACGCTGACCAACGCCGACGTGGCCGAGTCCGGCCAGGCTGGCCAGGATCGCGCGGGCCTGCCGGCAACTGCACGCGGCCGAGCGGTTCGACGGCGACTTCAACATGTTCGAGATCCAGCGCCGGTACCGGGCCGTCGTGGCCGAGCGCGGCATCAGGATCCCGGCCGGATACGACGACCTGATGGGCAAGTTCGACGCGATGGCCGGTGCCCTCGCCGTTCGCGACGAAGGCACGGTGCCCTGCAACAACGACCTGCTCGCCGCCAACTTCATCGACGACGGCGAGCAAGATCTGGCTGATCGACTACGAGTACTCGGGCAACAACGACGCCTGCTTCGAACTCGGCAATATCTGGGGCGAGTGCCAGCTTTCCGACGAGGCGCTGGCCGCGCTCGTCGCCGAGTACTACGGCCGCCCGCTGCGGAACAAGGTCGCCAGGGCCATGCTGCTCGGCCTGGCCGGCAAGTACGGCTGGACGCTGTGGGGCGCGATCCAGGCCGCGGTCAGCCCGATCGACTTCGACTTCTGGTCCTGGGCGATGGAACGGTTCGAGGGCGTCTCGGCCGGCTTCGCCGCGCCAGGCTTCGCTCAGCTTCTGGAGGACGTGCAACGAACCGATTAATCACACCGTCCAAGGACTGAAAGGCCGCAGCGGGAACCTGACACGCCGGCCGAGAAGGGACAGGATGACCGAGGGCGGATTGCCGATGAATGAGCTCAGTCCGGGGGACAGAGGCCCTGGCCGGGCAGCGTGGGCCGGCTCCTGCGGGGGGTCGGGGTTCCCCCCGGACCGGCACCGCGCTGCCCAGCCGGGCACAGGTAGTGATCATCGGCGGCGGCGTGATCGGCACCAGCGTGGCCTATCACCTGACGCAAGCGCGGCCTGACCGACGTCCTGCTGCTCGAGCAGGGCCAGCTGTCCTGCGGCACGACGTGGCACGCGGCCGGGCTGGTCGGCCAGCTGCGGGCGTCGGAGAGCGGCACCCGGCTGGTGCAGTACTCGACCCAGCTGTACGACCGGCTCGAAGCCGAGACCGGCCTGGCCACCGGGTTCCGCCGGTGCGGCGGGGTCACCGTCGCCAGGACCGCACGACCGGATGATGGCGCTTCGGCGGACGGCCGCCACGGCCGAGGCGTTCGGGCTGGAGTGCGAGCTGATCAGCCCGGCGCGGGCCGCCGAGATGTACCCGATCATGGACGTCTCCGACCTGGTCGGCGCGATCTGGCTGCCGGGCGACGGCAGGGCCAATCCGACCGACCTGACCGCGGCGCTGGCCAGGGGCGCGCGGCAGCGCGGAGCGACGATCATGGAGCGGGTCAGGGTCACCGGGCATCGCCGTCGCTGACCGCTCACAGACCGAAACCGGGGCGCGGGTCGTCACCGGGGTACGGACCGATCAGGGCGACGTCGAGGCCGAGATCGTGGTCAACTGCGCCGGCCAGTGGGCCAAGGCGGTCGGCGCGATGTGCGGGGTGACGGTGCCGCTGCACTCGGCCGAGCACTTCTACGTGGTCACCGACCAGATCTCCGGCGTGCACAGGGACCTGCCCGTGCTGCGCGACCCCGACGGCTACACCTACATCAAGGAAGAGGTCGGCGGCCTGCTCGTCGGCGGCTTCGAGCCGGACGCGAAGCCCTGGGTGGCACCCGACGAACTGCCCCATCCCGTTCGAGTTCCAGCTGCTCGCCGAGGACTGGGAGCACTTCGCGATCCTGATGGACAGCGCGATCGAGCGGATCCCCGTCGCTGGCCAGCACCGGCATGAAGAAGCTGTACAACGGGCCGGAGAGCTTCACGCCCGACAACCAGTTCATCCTCGGCGAGGCCCCGGAGCTGCGGAACTTCTTTGTCGCGGCCGGGTTCAACTCGGTCGGCATCGCCTCGGCGGGCGGCGCGGGCAAGGCGCTCGCCGACTGGATCGTCGACGGGGACCCCGGCGTCGACCTGTCCGTCGTGGACATCAGGCGGTTCGCCGGATTCAACGGCAACAACCGCTGGCTGCGGGACCGGGTCGGCGAGGTGCTCGGGCTGCACTACGCGCTGCCCTGGCCGAACCGCGAACTGGTCACCGCGAGGCCGTTCCGCCGCTCACCCGCCTATCACCTGCTCAGCGACGCGGGCGCGTGCTTCGGCTCCAAGATGGGCTGGGAGCGGGCCAACGTCTTCGCGCCGGCTGGGGAGCAACCGGTCATCGAGTACTCCTGGGACAAGCCCAACTGGCTGGCGTGGTCGGCCGCCGAGCAGCGGGCGACCCGCGAGGCCGTGGCCGTGTTCGACCAGACCTCGTTCTCCAAGTACCTGGTGACCGGGCCGCGAGGCGCTGGATGCCCTGCAGTGGCTGTGCACCGCCGACGTCGACGTCGCCGCCCGGCCGGACCGTCTACACCGGCATGCTGAACGCTGGCGGCACCTACGAGTCCGACGTCACGGTGACCAGGCTGGCCGGCGAGGAGTTCCTGATCTTCAGCAGCGCCGCGTCGACCGAGCGAGACCTCGATCACATCCGCAGGCAGGCTGCCGCGCTCGGGGGCGACGGTCGTCGACGTGACCTCGGCGCCTACGCGGTCTACGGGGTGATGGGGCCGCGCTCGCGGGAGCTGCTCGTCCAGGCTGACCCGCGCGGACCTGTCGCAACGAGGCGTTCGGGTTCGGCCAGAGCAGGCAGATCGACCTGGGCTACGCCACGGTGCGGGCGACGAGGCTGACCTACGTGGGCGAGCTTGGGTGGGAGCTATCGTTGCCCCGCGGAATTCGCAGTCGGCGTCTATGAGGACCTGATGGCGGCCGGGGCCGACCTGGGCGTGGTCAATGGCGGGTACTACGCGATCGAGTCGCTGCGGCTGGAGAAGGCGTACCGCGCGTTCGGCCGTGAGCTGACACCCGACTACAACCCGGTGCAGGCCGGGCTGCTGTTCGCCTGCAAGCTCAAGACCGACCTCGGCTTCCTCGGCCGCGACGCGGTCGAGAAGGCAAGGGCGGCCGGGCCGCGGCAGCGTCTCGTCTCGGTCGTGCTCGACGATCCCGAGGTCATGATGTGGGGCGGCGAGTTGCTGCTGCGCGACGGTGCGGCCGCTGGCCTGATGACATCCGCCGCCTGGGGAGCTACGCTCGGCGCGTCGGTCGGACTGGCATACCTCAGGCACGCTGACGGCGACGTGGTCACGCCTGACTACATCAGGTCCGGCCGGTACCAGGTCAACGTCGGCGGCCAGGTGTGCGGGGCGAGGGTGTCGCTGCGGCCGCCGTATGACCCGGACGGGGAGAAGGTGCGCAGGTGAACCAGCCAGCCGAGCTTCGCGCTGCTCAGCGCGGCGCCGCCCGGCACGATGGCGATCAGCGTGTTCGACCTGTTCAAGATCGGGATCGGGCCGTCGAGCTCGCACACGGTCGGGCCGATGCGGGCCGCCGCGATGTTCGTGGCCTCGCTCGAGTCCGCCGGCGTGCTCGGCCAGGTGGCGTCCGGTCAGGGCCGAGCTGTACGGCTCGCTCGGGGCGACCGGGCACGGGCACGGCAGCATGCCAGCGATCGTGCTCGGCCTGCGCGGCGAGCACCCGGAGACCGTGGATCCGGCGGCTACGTCGTCCGTTGTCGAGCAGGTTCGGGCGTCGGGCAAGCTGACCCTCGGCGTGGCTGGCGGGGCGGCGAGCCAGGAGATCGGCTTCGACGTCGACGAGGACGTTGTGCTGCACCGGCGCAAGCGGCTGCCGTTCCACTCCAACGCGATGGTCTTCACCGCCGCGGACGCTGGCGGGCCAGGAGCTGAGCAACCGGACCTACTACTCGGTCGGCGGCGGCTTCGTGCTCGATGAGGACCAGGCGGAAGGCCCGCGGCTGGTGCCCGACGCGGTCGCAGGTGCCGCACCCGTTCTGCAGCGGCGCCGACCTGCTCGCCCGGACCAAGGAGACCGGGCTGCCGATCAGCGGCGTGATGCTGGCCAACGAGCTGGTGCAGGCGGGACGAGGACGAGATCAGGGCGGGGCTGTCCGCGGATCTGGTCGGTGATGCAGGAGTGCGTCGAGGCCGGCGGCCACGCGAGCGGCGTGCTGCCCGGCGGGCTCAAGGTCCGCCGCCGGGCGCCAGGCTTGCGCGAGAAGCTCGAGCACGCCTCCGACGTCACCGACCCGCTGTACGCGATGGAGTGGGTGACGCTGTACGCGCTCGCCGTGAACGAGCAGAACGCCTCGGGCGGCCGGGTCGTCACCGCGCCGACCAACGGCGCGGCCGGGATCATCCCGGCGGTGCTGCACTACTACACCAGGTTCGTGCCAGGTGCCAGCGAGGACGGCGTGATCAGGTTCCTGCTGACGGCGGCCGCGATCGGCGTGCTGTTCAAGGAGAACGCGTCGATCTCCGGCGCCGAGGTCGGCTGCCAGGGCGAGGTCGGCTCGGCGTGCTCGATGGCCGCGGCCGGGCTGGCCGAGGTGCTCGGCGGCACCCCCGAGCAGGTCGAGAACGCCGCCGAGATCGGCCTCGAGCACAACCTGGGCCTGACCTGCGACCCGGTCGGCGGCCTGGTCCAGATCCCGTGCATCGAGCGGAACGCGATCGCGTCGGTGAAGGCGATCACGGCCGCGCGGATGGCCATCATGGGGGACGGCGAGCATCACGTGTCGCTGGACAAGGCGATCAAGACGATGCGCGAGACCGGCGCCGACATGAAGGACAAGTACAAGGAGACCTCGCGCGGCGGCCTGGCACTGAACGTTGTGGAGTGCTGACGCGCCAGGCTGCCGCTGCCTGGACGCTGCTGGCTCGAACCCAGCGGGGTTTATCGTTGTGCCGGAATGCAGCGGGACCGGTATGCTGACGGGGCCCGAGGCTAGCGGCCGGCCCGCAGGGGCCGGGTGAGCGTCGGGCTGCGCGGGATTAAAGGATCGCCCGTTCGGGTTAGGATTTCTTGTCCGCGGGGCGGAGTAGCTCAGTCAGGCAGAGCAAGCGGCTCATAATCGCTGTGTCGCCGGTTCAAGTCCGGCCTCCGCTACGTACTAGTGGCCATCCCCGGAGTTCGGCCGGGGTGCAGGGAGATCGCCGGGTGCCGGCGCTTTTGCTGGCGCTGCCCTGGCAGTTACCCTGAAGGCCCGTACTCGCGAGACATAGCAGGCTGGCCAGACGGCCGCCGACTGGCAATATTCGTACAGGAGAAAGGCACTCCACCGTGGCTGCGACCGACATCAGGCCCAAGATCACCCTGGCCTGTCAGGAGTGCAAGCACCGCAACTACATCACCAGGAAGAACCGGCGGAACGACCCTGACCGGCTCGAGCTGAGCAAGTACTGCCCGTTCTGCCGCAAGCACCAGCCGCACCGCGAGACGCGCTAGCGGACGCGGGCGGCTGGCGCCCGTTCTCGCGACCCTGAGGCTGGAGCCAGCTTGGCCATCAACCCCGACTTCATCGGCAGGACGTTCCCTGCCAGCGCGCCCTATGAGATCAGCAGGGTCAAGCTGGCCGAGTTCGCCGACGCGATCGGCGACCGCAATCCGCTCTACCGCGATCGCGCGGCCGCGGTCAGGAGGCCGGCTATCCCGACGTGATCGCGCCGCCGACCTTCCCGATCGTGATCAGCATGGCGAGCAGCGGCCAGGCGCTGGCCGATCCTGGCCTGAACCTGAACTACGCGATGGTGGTGCACGGCGAGCAGCGGTTCAGTACGAGCGGCCGCTGCACGCCGGGGACGTGGTGACCGCGCAGGTCACGATCTCCGACATCAAGAGCGTCGGCCGCAACTCGGTGATGACGACGACCACCCGGATCAGCACGACCGACGGCGAGCACGTCTGCACCGCTACCGGGACGCTGGTGGAGCGAGGCGGTGCGCGTGAATCGGATGAGCGGCGGGCAGGTCAGCTACGACGAGGTAGAGGTCGGGGCCGAGATCGCCGCGGTCGAGCTACCCGGTCACCAGGCTGAGCCTGGTGAAGTACTGCGGCGCGTCCGGCGACTTCAACGTCATCCACTGGAACGAGCGGATCGCCAGGGCCGTCGGCCTGCCCGACGTCATCGCGCACGGCATGTTCACGATGGCCGAGGCCGGGCGCTTCGTCACCGACTGGGCCGGGCCCAAGGCCGTCGTGCTGGAGTTCGGCGTCAGGTTCTCCGCGCCAGTCGTGGTGCCCGATGACGACGTCGGCGCCACCATCAGCGTCAGCGGCCAGGTCGAGGAGAAGCTGGACGGCAACAGGGTCGCGCTGGCGCTGACCGCCAGGTCCGGCGACACCAAGGTGCTGACCAGGGCCCGGGCCGTCGTCCGGCTGCCCTGACGACGCTGGCTCGCAGGACATAGGCTCGGCGGGTGCTCAAGCTCACCGAGCAGGTGCCGCTGTCCGGCTACACCACGCTGCGGCTCGGCGGTCCTGCGGCGAGGCTCGCCGAGGCGCGCACGGCTGACGACCTGATCGCGGCCGTGCGCGCAGATCGATGCGTCCGGCGAGCCGCTGCTCGTGCTGGGCGGCGGCAGCAATCTCGTGGTCTGCGACGACGGCTTCCCCGGCACCGTCCTGCGGGTCGCGACCACCGGCCTGGGCGTCCAGGAGACCGGCGAGCAGGTCCTGGTCACCGTCGCGGCCGGAGAGAACTGGGACCGGCTTCGTCGAGTGGTCGGTCGCGGAGAAGCTGGCCGGGATCGAGTGCCTGGCGGGAATCCCTGGCCTGGCAGGGGCGACGCCGATCCAGAACGTCGGCGCCTACGGCCAGGAGGTAGCGGCGACGATCTCGTCGGTGACGGTGCTCGACCGGGTCGACCGGCTCGGTCACCGCGATGACCGGCGGTCAGTGCCGTTTCGGCTACCGGACCAGCGTGTTCAAGCGCACCGCCTGGCCAGGGCCGGGTTCCGAGCCAGGGTCGCAGGCGGCGGCCGTGCCGGGGCCGACCGGCAGGTACGTGGTCCTGGACGTCACGTTCGCGCTCGAGCGCGATCCGATGTCGGTGCCGGTCAAGTACGCCGAGCTGGCCAGGAAGCTGGCGGTCGAGGTCGGGGACCGGGCTCCGCTCGCGGACGTCAGGGCCGCCGTGCTCGACCTGCGTCGCGGCAAGGGCATGGTGCTCGACCCAGCCGACCCCGACACCGTGAGCGCCGGATCGTTCTTCACCAACGCCGTGCTTGGTCCGGGTGAGCTGGCCGAGGCTGGAACGGGTTGCGGCCGCCCGCAGTCCCGGTATCCGAGTGCCGACCTTTCCGGCCGGGACCGAGGCGGACGGCGTGTCGTTCCAGGATCGGTCAAGGTGCCGGCCGCCTGGCTGATCGAGCAGGCCGGGTTCGGCAAGGGCTACCCGGGCAGCGGAGCGGCCAGGATCTCCTCCAAGCACACGCTGGCGCTGACCAACGCGGGCGGTGCGCGCACGGCCGAGCTGATCGGCCTGGCGCGGGAGATCGCCGCGGGAGTCGCGGTCGCATTCGGGATCGAGCTGGCTCAACGAGCCGGTGCTGGTCGGGGTGACGCTCTAGCGGTCGCCGCTGGCCCTGACGACCGGGCCGGACTGACCCGCGCGCGCGCGCCATCCTGGCCGGCCCGCGCCTCGGTGTCCCTGCGGACGGATCGGGTGCCGCCAGCCAGGCGTCGATGCCTCGCGAGCAGCCGGGTCTTGACCTCGTCCGGCGCCGCCGAGCCGCGCACCGACATCCGCGGCGAGCCCGGCCAGAGTCGCGTCGTCGAGCCGGTGGACGTTCCTGGCCAGCTCGTACTGGGCGGTCAGCCGGGACCCGAACAGCAGCGGGTCGTCGGCCCCGAGCGCGACCGGTACGCCCGCGTCGAGCAGCGCGGATCAGCGGCACGTCGGCCGGCGGTTGCCGCGACGCCGAGCGCCACGTTCGACGCCGGGCAGACCTCGAGCGTGATCTGCCGGCCGGCCAGCCGCCTGACCAGCGCGGGGTCGGTCGCCGCGCCGACACCGTGGCCGACCCGGTCCGCGTGCAGGTCCTCGCACGCAGCCGCGGACGCTCTCCGGGCCGAGCAGTTCGCCGCCGTGCGGGACCGCGAGCAGCCCGGCCCTGGCCGCGATCCTGAACGCCGCGGCGAAGTCGGCGGGGCGCCCGCGCCGCTCGTCGCTGGACAGGCCGAAGCCGGTCACGCCGCGTCCCGCGTAGCTGGCCGCGAGCCTGGCCACCGTCCTCGCGTCGAGCGGATGCCTGCGTCCGGTTCGCCGCGATGATCACGCCGATCCCGACGCCGGTCGCGCGGGCGGCGTCCGCGGTCGCGTCGAGCACCAGCTCGGTGAACGCGGTCAGCCCGCCGAACCGGCCGGCGTAGCCGGACGGGTCCACCTGGTACTCCAGCCAGCCCGAGCCCTCGGCCCGCTCGTCCTGCGCGATCTCGGTGATCAGGCGGCGCACGTCAGCCTCGGTGCGCAGGACAGCCCGTGCGTAGTCGTATAGCCGCTGGAACCTGAACCAGCCGCGCTCGTCGGTGCCGCGGAGCCTCGGCGGCCAGTCGCCGCGGAACGCGTCGGGCAGCGTGATGCCGTGCAGCTCGGCGAGCTCGATCAGCGTCGACCGGCGCATCGCACCGATGAAGTGCAGGTGCAGGTGCGCCTTGGGGAGCAGGTCGAGCCGACGTGCCATCGGCCTAGTTTGCCCGACGGCTGCTCTCGGTGCCGACGCCTGCTCCCGGTGCCCGACGGCTGCCGGTGCCCGGCGGCTGATCAGCGTGCCTGGGCCAGCAAGTCCCCGAGCCTGGTCAGGCCGCGCTTCCAGGTCGGCGTCGGCCAGCGCCGCCGAGAGCCGGAAGTAGCCCGGCGCCCCGAACGCCTCGCCGGGGACGACCGCGACCTCTGCCTCTTCGAGGGCAAGCTCGGCGAGGTCCGCGGACGTCTGCACCGTCCGGCCGGCCAGCTGCTTGCCGAGGACGCCCTTGACGCTCGGGAAGCAGTAGAAGGCGCCCTCCGGCAGCGGGCAGATCACCCCAGGGATCTTGTTCAGCATGATCGTCATGAGCTCCCTGCGGCGGTCGAACGCCTCGCGCATCCGCGCCACGGCGGACAGGTCGCCGGACGACCGCGGCGAGGGCCGCCGCCTGCGCCACGTTGCAGACGTTGGAGGTGGCGTGCGACTGCAGGTTCGTCGCCGCCTTGATCACGTCGGGCGGGCCGATCATCCAGCCGACCCGCCAGCCGGTCATGGCGTAGGTCTTCGCCACGCCGTTGAGCACCACGCAGCGGTCGGCCAGTTCAGGCGCGGCGACCGGGATCGAGGTGAACGTGGCCTGTGCCGTAGACCAGGTGCTCGTAGATCTCGTCGGTGACCACCCACAGGCCCCGGCTGGCCGCCCAGCGGCCGATCTCGGCGACCAGCGCAGGCGGGTAGACCGCGCCGGTCGGGTTCGACGGCGAGACGAACACCAGCATCTTGGTCCGGTCGGTGCAGTGCGCCTCGAGCGAGGCGACCGTGGTCAGAAAGCCCGAGCTCTCGTCGGTGAGCACTGGCACGGGCACGGCGCCGGCCAGGGTGATCACCTCGGGGTAGGTGGTCCAGTACGGCGTCGGCAGCAGTACCTCGTCGCCTGGGTCGAGCAGGGTGGCGAACGCCTGGAACACGGCCTGCTTGCCGCCGTTGGTGACCAGTACCTGGCTGGGCTCGACCGACAGGCCGGAGTCGCGCGCCGTCTTCGCGGCGATGGCCTCGCGCAGTTCTGGCAGCCCCGGCGTGGGGGAGTACTTGTGGAAGCGCGGATCCGCGCAGGCTCGCTGCGCGGCCGCGACGATGTAGTCGGGGGTCGGGAAGTCGGGCTCGCCCGCGCCGAAGCCGATCACCGGCCGGCCAGCGGCCTTCAGCGCCCTGGCCTTGGCGTCGACTGCCAGCGTGGCAGATCCGGCGATCGCGCCTATCCGCGCGGAGACTCTGGTTGTGCTCGGTGCCATGGCTAGCATTTTCGCACCCCGGACTCGGGTACGTTTGACAGGCCGGGAACACGCCGGCCGGGCGCCGGATCCGGGACGGCCAGCCAGTGCGGGCAATATGCTGCGCGGTTCGACGCGGGGCCGCTCGGCAACGTACACTTCAACATCTGGTGGTTCTCCGTCAGGCTGCGCGAGCATGCCTGCGGAGCCATTCAGAGGGCACAGCAGAGGGCAGTAGCTCAATTGGCTAGAGTCCCGGTCTCCAAAACCGGCGGTTGGGGGTTCGAGTCCCTCCTGCCCTGCGAGTTGGCTCGTAACCCGCGGGCCCCGCACCGGCGCGAGCCGGCCGATGACCAGCGCTACAGGTGAGGACATGGCGACTCAGGTACGAGGACCGCAGGCCAAGGGGCCGGTCAAGTCACGCGGCCCGGCAAAGCCGGAGCGGACGAGTCCGGCCGTCTTCGTGCGGGAGGTCAGGGCCGAACTCAGGAAGGTGATCTGGCCGACCCGCAAGGAGCTGATCACCTACACCACGGTCGCGGTCGATCTTCATCCTGATCATGGTGGGCATTGTCACTGGCGTGGACACGGTCCTCACGAAGCTGGTGTTCGCCGTCTTCGGAAAGTGATGGCTGAGGGCCCGGTAGTATCCGTGCGCTGAGCGTGGCAGCATGATCACGGGAGGTTAAGTCCTCCCGGTCCGCGTCTAGCGGGGATGCTGCCCGCCTCGAGCGGGAACGTTCGGCCAGCACCTGCAGCGCAAGGTCCTGCGGGCGCGTGAGCGCCGCAGGAATAACTGAGAGAAAGAGTGATCGTGTCCGACTCCGAACACCTCGGCGAGCCGCTGGCCGGGCCAGCCGATGACGACCAGGCCGACGCGTGAGCGAGGCCGCCGCCGCGAACGGCGCAGCCGGCGACGCCAGCGCGGCGCTTGACGGCTGCCGATGTGGCGGACGCCAACGGCGCCGGCCAGGCCGACGACGCGGTCGCTGACGCCGAGGAGGCTGAGCGCGGTAGCGAGCGAAGAGGCCGCGGAGGTCGATCCGGTTGCCGCGTTCGAGGCCGAGCTCCGGCGGATGCCGGGCGAGTGGTACGTCGTGCACTCCTACGCCGGATACGAGAACCGGGTCAGGGCGAACCTGGAGAGCCGCACCGCGTCGCTCAACATGGAGGACTTCATCTTCCAGATCGAGGTCCCCACGCACGAGGTGATCGAGGTCAAGGGCGGCAAGCGGCAGCAGGTGCAGGAGAAGGTCCTGCCCGGCTACATCCTGGTGCGGATGGACCTGACCGACGAGTCATGGGCGGCCGTGCGGAACACCCCGGGCGTGACCGGCTTCGTCGGGCTGTCGAGCCGGCCGTCGCCGCTGAGCCTGGACGAAGTGATGTCCCTGCTCGCGCCGGTGCCCGAGGAGAAGGCGGCGAAGAAGGCCGAGACGATGCGGGCGGCCGCGGTGGACTTCGAGGTGAACCAGTCGGTTACCGTGATGGACGGCCCGTTCGCGACGCTTCCCGCGACGGTGAGCGAGATCAACCCCGATACTCAGAAGCTCAAGGTGCTCGTGTCGATCTTCGGCCGCGAGACCCCGGTCGAGCTCTCCTTCGACCAGGTCAGCAAGATCTGAACACGACACGCACGAGAAACAGAAGGATCCCAGGCAGATGGCTCCGAGGAAGAAGAAGATCGCTGCGGTCGTCAAGGTGCAGCTGAACGCTGGCGCGGCGACCCCCGCCCCGCCGGTCGGCACGGCCCTTGGCCCGCACGGCGTGAACATCATGGACTTCGTCAAGCAGTACAACGCGGCGACCGAGTCCCAGCGCGGCAACATCATCCCGGTCGAGATCACGATCTACGAGGACCGGTCGTTCTCCTTCATCACCAAGACCCCGCCGGCCGCCGAGCTGATCAAGAAGGCCGCTGGCGTCCAGAAGGGCAGCGCCGAGCCGCACAAGACCAAGGTCGGCAAGATGACGATGGCCCAGGTCAGGGACATCGCCCAGACCAAGATGCCGGACCTGAACGCGAACGAGCATCGACGCGGCCGACAGATCATCGCCGGCACCGCCCGGTCGATGGGGATCACCGTCGAGGGCTGACCCAGGCGCACGTATCCGATCCAGGCACCGGCAGATCCGGTGCCTGGCAAGTGGCAGGGCCACGCGCTGGCCCGCTGACCACGACCTCTCTACAGAACTACGGGAGACAGCACATGCAGCGCAGCAAGGCCTACAAGAAGGCGGACGACCTGGTCGACGCGGCAACGTCTGTACACCCCGGTCCAGGCCGTTGACCTGGCCAAGAAGACCGCGACCACGAAGTTCGACTCGACCGTCGAGGTGGCGATCAGGCTGGGCGTCGACCCGCGCAAGGCCGACCAGATGGTGCGCGGCACCGTGAACCTGCCGCACGGCACCGGCAAGACGGCCAGGGTGCTCGTGTTCGCGGCCGGCGACCGCGCCGAAGAGGCGCGCGCCGCCGGCGCCGACTATCGTCGGCTCCGACGAGCTGATCGAGCGGGTCCAGGGCGGATTCCTCGACTTCGACGCCGTCGTCGCCACGCCGGACCTGATGGGCAAGGTCGGCCGTCTCGGCCGCGTGCTCGGCCCGCGCGGCCTGATGCCGAACCCGAAGACCGGCACGGTCACCGCCGACGTGGCCAAGGCCGTCACCGACATCAAGGGCGGCAAGATCGAGTTCCGGGTAGACCGGCACGGCAGCCTGCACTTCATCATCGGCAAGGCATCCTTCGAGGACCGTGCGCTGGTGGAGAACTACGCGGCCGCGATCGACGAGGTGGTCAGGCTCAAGCCGGCCGCCGCCAAGGGCCGCTACCTGAGGAAGATCACCTTCTCCACGACCATGGGCCCCGGTGTTCCCGTCGACCCGGGCCTGACCAGGGGCCTCACGGATGAACTCGAGGAAGCCGCAGCAAGCTAACAGCGAGCCTGCCTCGCTGTCGTCGGCGCCAGGTCCCCTCGCGGGCCTGGCGCCGAGTCATGTCTGGCGGCCGGCACGTACCGCGCCCAGCAATCCGTCGAAGGCTTCGGTAGTCCGCGAAGGCTCAGCGTCCCTATACGACACGCCTTTCTTCACGCGGATTGGCTATGGAAGCGATTTGGCGGCGCTGCCGCGAGCGCGTACTCTTGGGCGAAGCCAAAGACCGTCGGCTGCTGCCGTGCCTCGCGCACGGGAGCCGAAGGCCCGGGAATCCGGGCGGCCCACGCAGGTGAACTGAGCTGTAGCCAGGTGTCAGGCGAGATTCTCGCCGGCCAGGTTCCGCCCCGGTGCGTCTGCGCCCGGGGCGTTCGTCATCTCCAGGCCCCTCCGCCGGCAGGCGTTATTTCATTCGGAGCCCGGCCCGTCTAGGGCCTGGCTCCCACTAGGCAGGAGGGATGCCCATGGCGAGGGCGGTAAAGGAGGCGACGGTCGCCGAGCTGACCGAGCGGTTCCAGAATTCGTCAGGCGCTGTGCTCACTGAGTACCGCGGGCTGACGGTTGCTCAGGTCAAGGAGCTCCGTCAGGCGCTCGGCGAGGACGCCACGTTCTCTGTGGTGAAGAACACCCTCACCAAGATCGCGGCGAAGGACGCCGGGGTCGCCGACGGACTTCTCTGAGTTGCTGGTCGGCCCGTCGGCGATCGCGTTCGTCGGCGGCGACGTCGTGCAGGCCGCGAAGGGGCTGCGGGAGTTCGCGAAGACGAACCCGCTGCTGGTGATCAAGGGCGGCGTGCTCGAAGGCAAGACGCTGTCGCCCGCCGAGATCTCCAAGCTCGCTGACCTCGAGCCGCGCGACGTGCTGCTCGCCAAGCTGGCCGGCGCCATGAAGGCGACGATGGCCGGCGCGGCCGCGACGTTCGCCGCGCTGCCGGTCCAGATGGCCAGGCTGCTGGCCGCGCTGGAGGAGAAGAAGGCGGCGGAAGGCCCGGCGCCGGCCGCGGTCGCCGACGCGGCACCGGTGGCCGATGCCGCGCCAGCCGAGGCGGTGGCAGCCGATGCCGCGCCGGCCGAGGCGGTGGCAGCTGATGCCGCGCCAGCCGAGGTGGGCGACGCAGCGGGCGAGGAGCCCGCGGAGCCCGCAGACGAGGCGTAACCAGCAAGTGCGCCGGCGCGCCGAGACCGCGGGCCGGCCACCGAGGTGACCACGGGAAACAGGAAGAGGAACAGGAACCATGGCGAAGCTCAGCACCACTGACCTTCTTGACGCGTTCAAGGAGATGACGCTGATCGAGCTCTCAGAGTTCGTGAAGCAGTTCGAGGACACCTTCGACGTCAAGGCAGCAGCCCCGGTCGCGATGGCGGCGGCGGGCGCGGCCGGCGGCGGCGAGGCGGCCGAGGCTGCCGAGGAGCAGGACGAGTTCGACGTCATCCTTGAGGCCGCTGGCGACAAGAAGATCCAGGTCATCAAGGAAGTGCGGCCGCTGACCGGTCTCGGCCTGAAGGAGGCCAAGGACCTGGTGGACGGCGCGCCCCAGCGGGTTCTGGAGAAGGTCAACAAGGAGACCGCGGAGAAGGCGAAGGCTGTCCTCGAGGGCGTCGGCGCTACTGTCACGGTCAAGTAACGATTCAAGACGCCGACTGGGCGCCGTACGGCAGGGGCCGTCCGGCGCCCAGGAGCATGCTCGAACATGTCGGCTGCGTACCTAGCCACAAGCGGCCTACCAGCCCAAACTAAACTTGTGTTCCCCAACATCGGAATACGCAAACCCGCGCCTCAGTGTGATTCTCGTCACGTCATCGAACGTGACGACACACGGGCTTCACCTCTTGACGTTTTGCGTTTGAGGAGCGATGCTGCCTTCAGCCGTGAGTATCAGGGTGCTGTTAACTTGACCAGCAGTGTGTCCGTCGACTACACTGCCAATTTGCGCTGCACCCACATGTCCTCGGCAACATCCTAACCCACTGTTTCGTCTCACGGGGGCGAAGCCGCAGGGCGTTTTGCGTGCGCGCGGTGACCGTTCAGCCACGAGCTCGGAAGGACCCCTGTTGGCAGCCTCGCGCAGCGCCTCAGCTATCGCTCCTGGTCCACATCGCATTTCTTTCGCCCGTATCAGGGAACCACTTGAGGTTCCCAGCCTGCTTGCCCTGCAGACCGAGTCGTTCGACTGGCTGCTCGGGAACGACAAGTGGCAGGCGAGGATAGAGGCCGAGCAGGCAGCTCGGCCGCAAGGACCTGCCTGAGCAGTCAGGCCTCGAAGAGATCTTCGAGGAGATCAGTCCCGATTGAGGACTTCACGGGAACGATGTCGCTCTCGTTCCGTGACCACCGGTTCGAGCCACCCAAGTACTCGGCGGAGGAGTGCAAAGAGAAGGACATGACCTTCTCCGCTCCGATGTTCGTCACCGCTGAGTTCATCAACAACTCGACCGGTGAGATCAAGAGCCAGACCGTGTTCATGGGTGACTTCCCGCTGATGTCACCGAAGGGCACCTTCATCATCAACGGCACCGAGCGTGTCGTCGTCAGCCAGCTTGTCCGCTCGCCTGGGGTGTACTTCGACCGGCAGGTGGACAAGGCCTCGGACAAGGACATCTACAGCTGCAAGGTGATCCCTTCCCGCGGCGCCTGGCTTGAGTTCGAGATCGACAAGCGCGACAGCGTCGGCGTCCGCATTGACCGCAAGCGCAAGCAGAGCGTCACCGTTCTGCTCAAGGCGCTCGGCTGGGACGAGGCGAAGATCCTCGAGCGCTTCGGCTCTTACGAGTCGATGCGCGCGACCCTGGAGAAGGATCACACCCAGGGCCAGGACGACGCGCTGCTCGACATCTACCGCAAGCTACGCCCGGGCGAGCCGCCCACGCGCGAGTCGGCCCAGGCGCTGCTCGAGAACCTGTACTTCAACCCCAAGCGGTACGACCTGGCCAAGGTCGGCCGGTACAAGGTCAACAAGAAGCTCGGCCTGAACCTGCCGATCAGCCAGGGCACGCTGACCGAGGACGACATCGTCGCCACCATCGAGTATCTCGTGAAGCTGCACGTCGGCGAGGACGAGATGAAGTCGGGCGACACGCTGATCCCGATCGAGACCGACGACATCGACCACTTCGGCAACCGGCGCCTGCGCACGGTCGGCGAGCTGATCCAGAACCAGGTCAGGCTCGGCCTGGCCAGGATGGAGCGGGTGGTCAGGGAGCGGATGACGACTCAGGACGTCGAGGCGATCACGCCGCAGACGCTGATCAACATCCGGCCCGTGGTCGCTTCGATCAAGGAGTTCTTCGGCACCAGCCAGCTCTCCCAGTTCATGGACCAGACCAACCCGCTGGCCGGCCTGACCCACAAGCGCCGGCTGTCGGCGCTTGGCCCCGGCGGACTGTCCAGGGAGCGGGCCGGGTTCGAGGTTCGCGACGTGCACCCCAGCCACTACGGCCGGATGTGCCCGATCGAGACGCCTGAAGGCCCGAACATCGGCCTGATCGGCTCGCTGTCCTCCTACGGCCGGGTCAACGCGTTCGGCTTCGTCGAGACGCCGTACCGCAAGGTCAAGAGCGGCAAGGTCACCGACCAGGTCGACTACCTGACCGCCGATGAGGAGGACAGGCACGTCATCGCCCAGGCCAACGAGCCGATCGAGGCCGACGGCACGTTCAGCAACGCCAGGGTGCTGGTGCGCAGGAAGGGCGGCGAGGTCGACCTGCTCAAGCCCGACGAGGTCGACTACATCGACGTCTCACCGCGCCAGATGGTGTCGGTGGCCACGGCGATGATCCCGTTCCTCGAGCACGACGACGCCAACCGGGCGCTGATGGGCTCGAACATGCAGCGCCAGTCGGTGCCGCTGCTGCGCAGCGAGTCGCCGCTGGTGGGCACCGGCATGGAGTACCGGGCCGCGACCGACGCTGGCGACGTGATCCTGGCCGACAAGGCCGGCGTCGTCGAGGAGGTCAGCGCCGACGAGGTCACCGTCGCCAACGACGACGGCACCAGGACGACCTACCTGATCGCCAAGTTCACGCGGTCCAACCAGGGCACCTGCTTCAACCAGAAGCCGATCGTGACCGGCGGCGAGCGGGTCGAGGTCAACCAGGTCCTGGCCGACGGGCCGTGCACCGACAAGGGCGAGATGGCGCTCGGCAAGAACCTGCTCGTCGCGTTCATGCCGTGGGAAGGCCACAACTACGAGGACGCGATCATCTTGTCCCAGCGGCTCGTGCAGGACGACGTGCTCTCCTCGATCCACATCGAGGAGCACGAGGTCGACGCGCGGGACACCAAGCTGGGTCCTGAGGAGATCACCAGGGACATCCCGAACGTCTCCGAGGAAGTGCTTGCCGACCTCGACGACCGCGGCATCATCAGGATCGGCGCCGAGGTCGTCACCGGCGACATCCTGGTCGGCAAGGTCACGCCCAAGGGCGAGACCGAGCTGACCCCCGAGGAGCGGCTGCTCCGCGCGATCTTCGGCGAGAAGGCGCGCGAGGTCAGGGACACCAGCCTGAAGGTGCCGCACGGCGAGTCTGGCCGGGTCATCGGCGTCCGGGTGTTCTCCCGCGAGGAGGGCGACGAACTGCCGCCTGGCGTGAACGAGCTGGTGCGGGTCTACGTCGCCGCCAAGCGCAAGATCACCGACGGCGACAAGCTGGCAGGACGGCACGGGAACAAGGGCGTCATCGCCAAGATCCTGCCGGTCGAGGACATGCCGTTCCTTGAGGACGGCACCGCGGTCGACATCGTGCTGAACCCGCTCGGCGTGCCGGGCCGGATGAACGTCGGCCAGGTACTCGAGACGCACCTCGGCTGGGTCGCCGCGAGCGGCTGGCAGGTCGACGGCAAGGACGCGAACTGGAAGGAGCGGCTGCGCCAGATCGGCGCCGAGGCCTCGCAGCCCGGCACCAAGGTCGCCACTCCGGTGTTCGACGGTGCCCGCGAGGAGGAGATCACCGGTCTGCTCAGCGCGGCGCTGCCGAACAGGGACGGCGTCCAGCTGGTCGGCACCAGCGGCAAGGCGCGGCTGTTCGACGGCCGCACCGGCGAGCCGTTCAAGGACCCGATCTCGGTCGGCTACATCTACATACTCAAGCTGCTGCACCTGGTGGACGACAAGATCCACGCCAGGTCTACAGGCCCGTACTCGATGATCACCCAGCAGCCGCTCGGCGGTAAGGCCCAGTTCGGTGGCCAGCGCTTCGGTGAGATGGAGGTCTGGGCGCTGGAGGCCTACGGCGCCGCCTACGCGCTGCAGGAACTGCTGACGATCAAGTCCGACGACATCCTCGGCCGGGTCAAGGTCTACGAGGCCATCGTCAAGGGCGAGAACATCCCTGAGCCAGGCATCCCTGAGTCGTTCAAGGTGCTGATCAAGGAGATGCAGTCGCTCTGCCTGAACGTCGAGGTGCTGTCCAGCGACGGCGCGGCGATCGAGATGCGCGACACCGACGAAGACGTCTTCCGTGCGGCGGAGGAACTGGGCATCGACTTGTCCAGGCGCGAGCCGAGCAGCGTCGAGGAAGTCTGATCCGCAGGACACAGTGTTCGCCAGAGCGCGCGCGCCGGAATGCCGGCGCGCGGCCGCTCGAGGGGATTAGGGGAATTACAGAGTGCTAGACGTCAATTTCTTCGACGATCTACGGATTGGCCTGGCCACGGCCGACGACATCAGGCTCTGGTCGCACGGCGAGGTCAAGAAGCCGGAGACCATCAACTACCGCACGCTCAAGCCGGAGAAGGACGGGCTCTTCTGCGAGAAGATCTTCGGTCCGACCAGGGACTGGGAGTGCTACTGCGGCAAGTACAAGCGGGTCAGGTTCAAGGGCATCATCTGCGAGCGCTGCGGCGTCGAGGTCACCAGGGCCAAGGTCAGGCGCGAGCGGATGGGCCACATCGAGCTTGCCGCTCCGGTCACGCACATCTGGTACTTCAAGGGCGTGCCGAGCCGGCTCGGGTACCTGCTCGACCTGGCGCCGAAGGACCTGGAGAAGGTCATCTACTTCGCCGCCTACATGATCACCTACGTCGACACCGAGGCCCGCGACCGTGACCTGCCCTCGCTCGAGGCGAAGATCACGAACGAGAAGAGCCAGCTCGAGCAGCGTCGCGACGTCGACATCGAGTCCAGGCAGGCCAAGCTGGAGAAGGACCTCGCCGAGCTCGAGGCCGCCGGTGCTAAGGGCGACGCGCGGCGCAAGGTCCGCGAGGGCAGCGACCGCGAGTGCAAGCAGATCCGCGACCGCGCGCAGCGCGAGATCGACAGGATCGAGGAGGTCTGGAACCGGTTCAGGAACCTCAAGGTTCAGGACCTCGAGGGCGACGAGCTGCTGTACCGCGAGATGCGGGACAGGTTCGGCCGCTACTTCCGCGGTGGCATGGGCGCCCAGGCGATCCAGGAGCGGGTCGGCAGCTTCGACCTCGAGGCCGAGGCCGCAAGCCTGCGCGAGACGATCAGGACCGGCAAGGGCCAGCGCAAGGCGCGCGCGCTCAAGCGGCTCAAGGTCGTCTCGGCGTTCCTGAACACCACCAACAGCCCGCTGGGCATGGTGCTCGACTGCATCCCGGTCATCCCGCCCGACCTGCGCCCTATGGTGCAGCTGGACGGCGGCAGGTTCGCCACGTCGGACCTGAACGACCTGTACCGGCGCGTCATCAACAGGAACAACAGGCTCAAGCGGCTGCTCGACCTCGGAGCGCCCGAGATCATCGTGAACAACGAGAAGCGGATGCTCCAGGAGGCCGTCGACTCGCTGTTCGACAACGGCCGCCGTGGCCGCCCGGTCACCGGACCTGGCAACCGCCCGCTCAAGTCGCTGTCGGACATGCTCAAGGGCAAGCAGGGCAGGTTCCGCCAGAACCTGCTCGGCAAGCGCGTCGACTACTCGGGCCGCAGCGTCATCGTGGTCGGCCCGCAGCTCAAGCTGCACCAGTGCGGGCTGCCCAAGGAGATGGCCGTCGAGCTGTTCAAGCCGTTCGTGATGAAGCGGCTTGTCGACCTGAACCACGCGCAGAACATCAAGTCGGCCAAGCGGATGGTCGAGCGCGCCAGGCCGGTCGTGTGGGACGTGCTCGAGGAGGTCATCCGCGAGCACCCGGTGCTGCTGAACCGCGCGCCGACCCTGCACCGGCTGGGCATCCAGGCCTTCGAGCCGCAGCTGGTCGAGGGCAAGGCGATCCAGATCCACCCGCTGGTCTGCACCGCGTTCAACGCGGACTTCGACGGCGACCAGATGGCGGTGCACGTGCCGCTGTCCGCCGAGGCGCAGGCCGAGGCCCGGATCTTGATGCTGTCGACCAACAACATCCTGAAGCCAGCCGACGGCAAGCCCGTGACCATGCCTACCCAGGACATGATCATCGGGATCTACTGCCTGACCAGGATGGCGCCCGAGACGCCCGGCACCGGCCGGGTGTTCGGCGGCCTGGCAGAGGCGCTGATGGCCTACGACCGCGGCGAGCTCGACCTGCAGGCCGAGGTCACCGTGCGGCTGCAGGGGCGCGGCACCGCCGGCCGGGTTCGCCGCGCCTGAGGGCTGGGAGCCGGGTGAGCAGTTCCGGCTGACCACCACGCTCGGCCGCTGCCTGTTCAACGAGACGCTGCCCGACGACTACCCGTTCGTGAACTACGAGGTAGGCAAGAAGCAGCTCTCGGTGATCGTCAACGAGCTGGCCGAGAAGTACCCGAAGGTCGAGGTCGCGGCCGCGCTGGACAAGCTCAAGGACGCCGGCTTCCACTGGGCCACCAGGGCCGGGGTCACGATCGCGATCGAGGACGTGGTCGCTCCGCCGAACAAGGCGGCCATCCTGGACACCTACGAGAAGCGGGCCGACAAGGTTCAGCGCGAGTACGAGCGCGGCCTGATCACCGACGACGAGCGGCGTCAGGAACTGATCGAGATCTGGACGCACGCCACGGCCGACGTGGCGCAGGACATGGAGGCGGCCTTCCCTGAGACCAACCCGGTCTGGATGATGGTCAACTCCGGTGCCCGAGGCAACCAGATGCAGGTCAGGCAGATCGCCGGCATGCGAGGCCTGGTCTCCAACCCCAAGGGCGAGACCATCCCGCGGCCGATCAAGTCCAGCTTCCGCGAGGGCCTGTCGGTGGTCGAGTACTTCATCTCGACCCACGGCGCCCGCAAGGGACTGGCGGACACCGCGCTGCGCACCGCGGACTCGGGCTACCTGACCAGGCGGCTCGTGGACGTGGCGCAGGACGTGATCGTGCGCGAGGAGGACTGCGGCACCGACCGGTCGCTGGCGATGCGGATCGCCGAAAAGGACACCGGAGGCACGCTGCGCAAGCTGCCCAACATCGAGAACACGGGCACTGGGCGGACCCTGGCCGAGGACGTGACCGACGCGAACGGCAACGTGCTGGCCACGGGCGAGACCGACCTGACCGAGTCGCTGATCGAGGCGATGGTCGACAGCGGCGTGGAGTCGGTGCGCACCTATAGCGTGCTGGTCTGCCAGGCCAAGACCGGCGTCTGCGCCAAGTGCTACGGACGGTCGCTGGCCACGGGCAAGCGGGTCGACGTCGGCGAGGCGGTCGGCATCATCGCCGCCCAGTCCATCGGCGAGCCGGGTACCCAGCTGACGATGCGTACCTTCCACACCGGTGGTGTGGCTGGCCTGGACATCACCCACGGCCTGCCGCGCATCCAGGAGCTGTTCGAGGCCAGGATCCCCAAGGGCATGGCGCCGATCAGCGAGGTGGAAGGCACCGTCAGGATCGAGGAGCCGGAGAAGGCGCGGAAGATCATCATCACGCCGGACGACGGTTCAGAAGAGATCCCGTATCAGGTGTCGATCCGCTCGCGCATGCTCGTCGCCGACGGCGACCACGTCAAGGTCGGCCAGCAGCTCATCGCCGGCGCCGTCAACCCGCACGAGGTGCTGCGGATTCTCGGCTCCCGTGAGGTGCAGCTGCACCTGGTCCACGAGGTCCAGGAGGTCTACCGGTCGCAGGGTGTCTCGATCCACGACAAGCACATCGAGATCATCATCAGGCAGATGCTCAAGCGAGTGAACGTGCTTGAGTCCGGCGACACCGAGCTGCTGCCCGGCGAGCTGGTCGAGCGGCCCAGGTTCGAGGAGATCAACCGGTCGATCGTCGAGTCCGGTGGTACCTCGGCCGCAGGCCGCCCGGTGCTGATGGGGATCACGAAGGCGTCGCTGGCCACCGAGTCGTGGCTGTCGGCGGCCTCGTTCCAGGAGACGACCAGGGTGCTCACCGACGCGGCGATCCACGCCAGGTCGGACTCGCTGGTCGGCCTCAAGGAGAACGTCATCATCGGCAAGCTGATCCCCGCGGGCACCGGCATGCAGCGCTACCGCGCGCTGCGGGTCGAGCCCAAGGAGGACGCCAGGGCCGCGGCCTACCCGGCAGCGACCTACACGTCCGACGTCAACTACCCGTTCGGCACCCCGTCTGAGCAGTCGGTGCCGCTCGAGGAGTACGACTTCGGCGCGTACCGCAGGTAAGCAAGGCAACGACAGCGGGAGCGCGGTCCGGCCAGGGCCGCGCTCCCGCCGTCTTCCTGTCGCTGGCTTATGATCGGCCGGGCCGCCGCGGCGGTGAGCAGGAGGAACCGGCTACCAGCCGGACCATGTATCGGCTATCATGAATCGTCGCTGAGGCCGGATACCGGTCCGCTTTGACCACTGCGGTCGGCGTAGGTATCCTGGTTCTCCGTGCCCGTGATTGCGGGCATGCGCGTCTGTGACCGAGATCTGGCCGCCAGGCCGGGGGTTCCAGGGGTTCGTCCCCAGGGCTGACCGCAGCAGCAGCTGATCGCAGGGCCGGGCGTGTGCGACCTACCTCCCCGTCATCCGGGCCGTTTCTGGCGGCTCAGGTGCGTCGTGAAAACGGCGACACGCCCGAGCGCGGGGGTCGGGCAACAGACCACAGTCTGTGCAAGCGACGTCGGTCGCTGCCCTGGCTCGCCAGGGGCGGCCGGCGGCGCCGCGGCGCAGGCCGAGGACCACAGAGCTGGCACGACCAGCTTGTACAGCCAGACGGTGCAGTAACGGACAGAAGACGGAGACGCGGTGCCCACGATCCAGCAGCTGGTCCGCAAGGGCCGGCAGGACAAGGTAGCCAAGAACAAGACCCCGGCGCTGAAGGGGAGCCCGCAGCGTCGCGGCGTCTGCACGCGCGTCTACACGACCACGCCCAAGAAGCCGAACTCTGCGCTCCGCAAGGTCGCCAGGGTCAGGCTCACCAGTCACGTCGAGGTCACGGCCTACATCCCGGGCGTCGGCCACAACCTGCAGGAGCACTCGATCGTGCTCGTGCGCGGCGGCCGGGTGCGTGACCTGCCCGGCGTGCGCTACAAGATCATCCGCGGTTCGCTCGACACCCAGGGCGTGCGCAACCGCAAGCAGGCCCGCAGCCGTTACGGCGCGAAGAAGGAGAAGAGCTGAGATGCCGCGTAAGGGCCCCGCGACCAAGCGTCCGCTGGTCACCGATCCGGTCTACGGCTCGCCGCTGGTCACCGCGCTGGTGAACAAGGTGCTGCGCAGCGGCAAGCGGTCGCTCGCCGAGCGCATCGTCTACGGCGCGCTGGAAGGCTGCAGGGACAAGACCGGCAACGACCCCGTGGTGACGCTCAAGCGCGCGCTCGACAACGTCAAGCCGACGCTCGAGGTCCGCCCCCGCCGGGTTGGCGGCGCGACCTATCAGGTCCCGATCGAGGTGCGTGCGTCCAGGAGCACCACGCTGGCGCTGCGCTGGCTCGTCTCCTACTCCAGGTCGCGCCGGGAGAAGACGATGACCGAGCGGCTGATGAACGAGTTGCTCGACGCGAGCAACGGCCTCGGCGCGAGCGTCAAGCGGCGCGAGGACATGCACAAGATGGCCGAGTCCAACAAGGCGTTCGCCCACTACCGCTGGTAACGGGCAAACAACAGAACTTCCCACGCTTTAACAAGACGCACACGAACTTCGAGTACGAAACGGGGATCATCCAGTGGCCGCCACAGTGACCGCCACCGAGCTGGCCAGGGTCCGGAACATCGGGATCATGGCTCATATCGACGCGGGCAAAACGACGACGACCGAACGGATCCTTTTCTACACCGGCATCAACTACAAGATCGGTGAAGTCCATGAGGGCGCAGCCACCATGGACTGGATGGAGCAGGAGCAAGAGCGCGGCATCACGATCACCTCTGCCGCGACCACCTGCATCTGGCGTGACCACACCATCAACATCCTCGACACGCCCGGGCACGTGGACTTCACCGTTGAGGTGGAGCGCTCGCTGCGCGTGCTCGACGGCGCCGTGGCCGTCTTCGACGGCGTGGCCGGCGTCGAGCCGCAGTCCGAGACCGTGTGGCGGCAGGCCGACAGGTACGGCGTGCCTCGGGTGTGCTTCGTCAACAAGATGGACAGGGTCGGCGCCGAGTTCCACCGCTGCGTCGAGATGATTCACGACCGGCTCGGCGCGACGCCGCTGGTGGTCCAGCTGCCATGGGGCGTCGAGTCTGATTTCCGCGGCATCATCGACCTGATCAGGATGCGCGCGCTGCTCTGGCAGAGCGAGGGCAAGGGCGAGGACTACGAGGTCACCGACATTCCCGTCGACCACGTCGAGGCCGCCAGGGAGTGGCGCGACAACCTGCTCGAGTGCATCGCCGAGAACGACGAGGAGATGATGGAGCTGTACCTCGAGGGCACCCAGCCCACCGAGGAGCAGCTGGTCGCGGCGATTCGCCGCGCCACCATCGTCAGCGCCGTCAACCCGGTGCTGTGCGGCAGCGCGTTCAAGAACAAGGGCGTCCAGCCGATGCTCGACGCGATCGTGGACTTCCTGCCGAGCCCGGTTGACATCCCGGCGATCCACGGCCACTCGATCGGAGCCGACCCGGCCGACATCGAGCGGCACGCCGACCCGTCGGAGCCGTTCTCCGCGCTCGCCTTCAAGGTCATGTCCGACCAGCACCTGGGCAAGCTGACGTACCTGCGGGTCTACTCCGGCACCATGGAGGCCGGCTCGTCGGTGCTCAACTCCACCAAGGGCCGCAAGGAGCGGATCGGCAAGGTCTACCAGATGCACGCCAACAAGCGCGAGGAGCGCCCGTCGGCGATAGCTGGCCAGATCGTCGCCGTGATGGGCCTGAAGGACACGACGACCGGCGACACCCTCTGCGACCTGGCGAAGCCGGTGATCCTGGAGTCGATGACCTTTCCGGCTCCGGTGATCCACGTCGCCATCGAGCCGAAGACCAAGGGCGACCAGGACAAGCTGGGCACGGCGATCCAGCGGCTGGCCGAGGAGGACCCGACCTTCCAGGTCAGGACCGACGAGGAGACCGGCCAGACGATCATCGCCGGCATGGGCGAGCTGCACCTTGAGGTGCTGGTCGACCGGATGAAGCGCGAGTTTCGCGTGGACGCCAATGTCGGCCGTCCGCAGGTCGCCTACCGCGAGACCATCCGCAGGAAGGTCGAGAAGGTCGAGTACACCCACAAGAAGCAGACGGGTGGCTCTGGCCAGTTCGGCCGGGTGATCATCAACCTCGAGCCGACCGGCGGCGACGGCGGCGGCTATGAGTTCGAGAACAAGGTCACCGGCGGGCGGATCCCGCGCGAATACATCCCGTCCGTGGACGCCGGCTGCCAGGAGGCAGCCGAGTTCGGTGTCCTGGCTGGCTACCCGATGGTCGACGTGAAGGTCACGCTGACCGACGGTGCCTACCACGAGGTTGACTCCTCCGAGCTCGCCTTCAAGATCGCCGGATCCATGGCGTTCAAGAAGGCCGCGGGACGGGCTGACCCCGTCCTGCTCGAGCCGATGATGGCGGTCGAGGTCACCACACCTGAGGACTACATGGGGGAGGTCATCGGCGACCTGAACAGTCGCCGAGGCCACATCCAGGCCATGGAGGAGCGGGCAGGAGCACGGGTGGTTAACGCCCTCGTGCCGCTGTCGGAGATGTTCGGCTACGTGGGTGACCTGCGGAGCCGCACGCAGGGCAGGGCGAACTACAACATGCAGTTCAACTCGTATGCCGAGGTCCCGCCCAGCATCGCCAAGGAGATCATCGCCAAGGCGCGAGGCGAGTAGTCAGCACTACGTAGTACGAGTACGACAAGAAACCATAGGAGACACCAGTGGCGAAGGCTAAGTTCCAGCGGACCAAGCCGCACGTCAACATCGGCACCATCGGACACATCGACCACGGGAAGACCACTCTGACCGCGGCGATCACCAAGGTGCTCCACGACAAGTTCCCTGACGTCAACCCCTTCACGCCGTTCGACCAGATCGACAACGCGAAGGAAGAGAAGGAGCGCGGGATCACCATCTCGATCTCGCACGTGGAGTACCAGACCGAGAAGCGCCACTATGCGCACGTTGACTGCCCAGGTCACGCTGACTACATCAAGAACATGATCACGGGCGCGGCACAGATGGACGGCGCGATCCTGGTGGTCGCCGCGACCGACGGCCCGATGCCGCAGACCCGCGAGCACGTGCTGCTGGCCCGCCAGGTCGGCGTGCCGTACATCGTGGTGGCGCTGAACAAGGCCGACATGGTCGACGACGAGGAGATCCTCGAGCTCGTCGAGCTGGAGGTCAGGGAGTTGCTGTCCGTATACGAGTTCCCAGGCGACGACGTCCCGGTGATCCGGGTGTCGGCGCTGAAGGCGCTCGAGGGCGACGCCGAGTGGGGCGAGAAGGTCCTCGAGCTCATGGACGCCTGCGACGACAACATCCCAGAGCCGGTCAGGGAAACCGACAAGCCGTTCCTGATGCCGGTCGAGGACGTGTTCTCGATCACCGGCCGCGGCACGGTCGTCACCGGCAGGATCGAGCGCGGCGTCATCCACACCGGCGATGAGATCGAGATCATCGGCATCAAGGAGAAGGCGCAGAAGTCCACCGTGACCGGCGTCGAGATGTTCCACAAGATCCTCGACGAGGGTCAGGCGGGCGACAACGCCGGCCTGCTGCTCCGTGGCATCAAGCGCGAGGATGTCGAGCGCGGCCAGGTCATCATCAGGCCGGGCACCAACACCCCGCACACCCAGTTCGAGGCGCAGGTCTACATCCTGTCCAAGGACGAGGGCGGCCGGCACACGCCGTTCTTCAACAACTACCGTCCGCAGTTCTACTTCCGCACCACCGACGTGACCGGTGTGGTCTCGCTGCCGGAAGGCACCGAGATGGTGCTGCCCGGTGACAACACCGAGATGGTGGTGGAGCTGATTCAGCCGATCGCTATGGAAGAGGGCCTTCGGTTCGCTATCCGTGAAGGCGGCAGGACCGTCGGCGCGGGGCGGGTCACGAAGATCCTCAAGTAGTCACGCCGCGTCGAGGAGCTCCCGGCACAGCTTCACTGGCTTGTGCCGGGAGCCCTCCGCGCGGCGGGCACAGGTAAGACAACTCGATCACGAGGGTAGAGACAGAGGCCAGACGATGGCGGGAGAGAAGATCCGCATTCGGCTGAAGAGTTATGACCACGAGGTCATCGACACTTCGGCGCGGAAGATCGTGGACACGGTGATGCGGACTGGGGCGAAAGTCGTCGGGCCAGTGCCACTGCCCACGGAGAAGAACGTGTACTGCGTGATCCGGTCACCGCATAAGTACAAGGACTCGCGTGAGCACTTCGAGATGCGCACGCACAAGCGGCTGATCGACATTATCGACCCGACGCCGAAGACCGTCGACGCGCTGATGCGGCTCGACGTGCCAGCCGGCGTCGACATCCAGATCAAGCTTTAGAGGAACCGCGGAGATGACGAAGCAAACCAAAGGAGTGCTGGGCACCAAGCTCGGCATGACCCAGGTCTTCGGCAGTGACGGGAAGATCGTGCCGGTCACCGTCGTCGCCGCGGGTCCCTGCGTCGTGACCGCGGTACGGAGCGCGGACGCCGATGGCTACTCGGCCGTCCAGCTCGGCTACGGCGATGTGGACCCCCGCAGGGTGAACAAGCCAGCCGCGGGCGTCTTCGCCAAGGCGGGCGTCACGCCCCGGCGCTACCTGGTCGAACTGCGCACCGACGACGCGTCCGAGTACACCCTCGGCCAGGAAGTCACCGCCGAGACGTTCGAGGCAGGCGAACTGGTCGACGTGACGGCGAAGAGCAAGGGCAAGGGCTTCGCCGGAGTGATGAAGCGGCACGGCTTCCACGGCCTGTCTTCCTCGCACGGCACCCAGCGCAAGCACCGCTCGCCTGGGTCGATCGGCGGCTGCGCGTACCCCGGTCACGTTTTCAAAGGCCTGAAAATGGCCGGCCGCATGGGTGGCGAGCGCACCACCGTGCTGAACCTCACCCTGCACGGTGTGGACACCGACAAGGGCCTGCTGCTGATCAAGGGCGCCGTGCCCGGTCCGGCCGGTGCCCTGGTCCTGGTGCGCAGCGCCGTCAAGTCCCCGGCCGGCGCGCGGACACGAGAGGCGGGTGCCCGATGAGCCCGGCATCGCAGGACGAGAACGCGACGCAGCCGGAGGCTGCAGCGGAAGTCGCCGAGGAGGAGACGACCGAGGCAGTCGAGGCGGCCGCGACGCAAGCCGCCGAGGAACCGGAGCCGGACGAAGCGGCGAAGCCGGACGAAGCGGCGAAGCCGGAGGAAGCGGCGGAGGCGGACGAAGCGGCGAAGCCGAAGCCGGCCAGGCGCCGGACGGCCGCCGCTGCCGACGACGAGGCTAAGCCCGCGCGGAGCACCAGCAGGAGCACCAGCAAGACGACCAAGGCGCCGGCCAAGAAGGCCAGGGCCGCGGCCGCCAGCACGGAGGTCAAGGTCGACCTGCCCGCGGCCATCTTCGACGCCAAGGTGAACGTGCCGCTGATCCACCAGGTCGTGGTGGCCCAGCAGGCCGCGGCCAGGCAGGGCACGCACGCCACGAAGACCCGCGGCGATGTCCGCGGCGGCGGCAAGAAGCCGTACCGGCAGAAGGGCACCGGCCGGGCCAGGCAGGGTTCGATCCGGGCGCCGCAGTTCGCCGGCGGCGGCGTCGTGCACGGGCCAGTTCCGCGCTCGTACGTGCAGAAGACCCCGAAGAAGATGAAGGCGGCCGCGCTGCGCGGGGCCTTGTCGGACCGGGCCAGGCACGGCCTCGTGCAAGTGGTCGGCGGGTTCGTCGACGGCGACGACGCCGAAGACGGCGGACGCGGTCGCCGTGCTCGCGGCGGTCACCGGAGCGGCAGCGGGCACGGGGCGGGTCCTGGTCGTGGTCGACAGCTCGGACCAGGTCACCTGGAAGAGCCTGCGCAACGCCACGGGCGTGCACCTGATCGACCCCGGTCAGCTGAACACCTACGACGTGCTGACCAGCGACAGGGTGGTCTTCACCTCGGCCGCCTACGAGTCATTCGTGGCGCGCGCTGGCGCCGCAGGAGGAGCGATGAGCAAGATCTTCAACCACCGGGACATCCTGCTCAGGCCGGTGATCTCGGAGAAGAGCTACGGGCTCCAGGACGAGTTCAACAAGTACACGTTCATCGTTGCCCCGCACGCCAACAAGACGCAGATCCGGCAGGCCGTCGAGGCGATCTTCCACGTGAAGGTCACCGGCGTCAACACGCTGAACCGGCCTGGCAAGCGGCGCCGCACCAGGTTCGGCTGGGGCAAGCGCCCTGACACCAAGCGCGCGATCGTCAGCCTCGCGGCTGGCGATCGGATCGACATCGCCGGCCTGGGCAGCTAGGCCGGACGGGTTAGAGGAGCTTAAGCAGACATGGGCATCCGCAGGTACAAGCCAACGACCCCCGGCAGGCGGGGTGCGAGCGGCTCGGACTTCGCCGAACTGACCCGGAGCGAGCCGGAGAAGTCGCTCGTCCGCCCGTTGCACGGGCGCGGCGGCCGGAACGTGCACGGCAAGATCACGGCCCGGCACCAGGGCGGCGGCCACAAGCGCGCCTACCGGGTGATCGACTTCAGGCGGTCCGACAAGGACGGCGTCCCCGCGAAGGTCGCGCACATCGAGTACGACCCGAACCGCACGGCCAGGATCGCCCTGCTGCACTACGCCGACGGGACCAAGCGGTACATCCTCGCCCCGGCAGGGCTGCGCCAGGGCGACGTAGTGGAGAACGGCCACGGCGCGGACATCAAGGCCGGCAACTGCCTGCCGCTGCGCTCCATTCCGACCGGCACCGTCGTGCACGCGATCGAACTTCGCCCCGGTGGCGGGGCCAAGATCGCGAGGTCGGCTGGCTCCGGAGTCCAGTTGCTCGCCAAGGAAGGCGGGCATGCGCACCTGCGGATGCCCTCCGGTGAAATCCGGCTGGTGGATGCGGCGTGCCGGGCCACCATCGGCGAGGTCAGCAATGCCGAGCAGGGCAACATCAAGCTCGGCAAGGCGGGCCGGAGCCGGTGGAAGGGCCGCAGGCCGAGCGTCCGCGGTGTCGCGATGAACCCGATCGATCACCCGATGGGCGGCGGCGAGGGCAAGACCTCAGGCGGCCGGCATCCGGTCAGCCCGTGGGGCAAGCCGGAGGGCCGCACCAGGCAGGCGCACAAGCCAAGCGACAAGCTCATCACCCGACGGCGCTCGAAGAAGAAGCGGTAGGAGTACTGACCGATGCCACGTAGCCTCAAGAAGGGCCCGTTCGTGGATGACCACCTGTTGAACAAGGTGGATCTGCAGAACACCAAGGGCACCAAGAACGTCATCAAGACGTGGTCGCGCCGATCGATGATCATCCCGGCGATGCTCGGCCACACCATCGCGGTGCACGACGGCCGTAAGCACGTGCCGGTGTTCGTCACCGAGTCGATGGTCGGCCACAAGCTCGGCGAGTTCGCGCCGACCCGCACGTTCCGCAGCCACGTGAAGGACGACAGGCGGAGCCGTCGCTAGCGACGGCTGACGCTTGCACGCAGACAGACAGAACCAGAGAGCGAGGCAAGACCGATGGAAGCGAGGGCAAAGGCGCGGTACGTCCGCGTCACCCCGCGGAAGGCCCGCCGGGTGGTGGACCTGATCCGCGGGATGCCTGCTGAGCAGGCGCGGGCAGTGCTGACCTTCGCGCCGCAGTCGGCGAGCGACCCGGTCGGCAAGGTGCTGGCGAGCGCCATCGCGAACGCCGAGCAGACCGGGCAGGCCACCGCGTCCTCGCTCGTCGTCAGCCGCGCCTGGGTCGACGAGGGCCCGACGCTCAAGCGGTTCAGGCCGCGCGCGCAGGGACGCGGCTACCGGATCAACAAGAAGACGAGCCACATCACCGTGATCGTCTCGGATGAGGGTGCGGTCCCGGCATCAAGCCGCCGGGGATCCAGCAGCAGGGAGAGGACCCGCTAGTGGGCCAGAAAGTGAACCCGCACGGGTTCCGGCTGGGCATCACCACCGACTTCAAGAGCCGGTGGTTCGCCGACAAGCTGTACAAGGACTACGTCGCGGAAGACGTCGCCATCCGCCGGATGCTGCAGCGCGGCATGGAGCGGGCTGGCATCTCCAAGGTGGAGATCGAGCGCGAGGACAAGGACAAGGTCAAGGTGTGGATCCACACCGCCAGGCCCGGAATTGTCATCGGCAGGCGCGGCGCCGAGGCCGACCGGATCAGGGGTGACCTGGAGAAGCTGACCGGCCGCCGGATCGAGCTGAACATCCTCGAGGTGAAGAACCCCGAGATCGACGCTCAGCTGGTCGCGCAGGGCGTGGCCGAGCAGCTGTCCAGCCGGGTGTCGTTCCGGCGGGCGATGCGCAAGGCGATGCAGACCGCTATCAAGGGCGGCGCCAAGGGCATCAGGGTGCAGTGCGCCGGCCGTCTCGGCGGCGCTGAGATGTCGCGGTCGGAGTTCTACCGCGAGGGCCGGGTGCCGCTGCACACGCTGCGCGCCGACATTGACTACGGCTTCTACGAGGCCAGGACCACCTTCGGCCGGATCGGCGTGAAGGTGTGGATCTACCGTGGCGACGCCGCCCCGACTCGCGCCGAGCGCGAGGCGGCAGCCGCTGGCCTGCGGGCCGGCGGGCGTCCTGGCGGCAGGGACCGGCCGCCGGCGTCGGCCGCCAGGCGCGGTCGCAGGCCGGGCGGGCCGGACGGCACCGATCGCGCCCCGCGGGGCGGCGGTCAGGCCGGCGGCTGGCCAGGAGGCCGCGCGGACCGTCGCCGAGCAGGCGGCGCCGAGCGCGCCTGCCACGACAGGCGAGGAGGGCTGAGACATGCTCATCCCCCGCAGGACCAGGCATCGCAAGCAGCACAGGCCGGACCGCTCCGGCGTGGCCAAGGGCGGTACCCGGGTGACCTTCGGTGAGTACGGCATCCAGGCTGTCGAGCACGCGTACGTGACCAACCGGCAGATCGAGGCCGCTCGTATCGCGATGACCAGGCACATCCGCCGAGGCGGAAAGGTCTGGATCACGATCTACCCGGACCGGCCGCTGACCAAGAAGCCGGCCGAGACCCGGATGGGCTCAGGCAAGGGCGCCCCCGAGTGGTGGATCGCCAACGTCAAGCCAGGCCGGGTCATGTTCGAGCTGTCCGGCGTGCCCGAGCAGGTCGCCAGGGAGGCGCTCAGGCGAGCCATGCACAAGCTCCCGATGAAGTGCAAGTTCGTCAAGCGTGAAGTTGGTGAGGCGTAATGGCCAAGGCACTAGCAGCGGACGATCTGCGAGCCTCGAGTGAGCAAGAGCTGGACGACAAGCTCGCCGAGGCGAAGATCGAGCTGTTCAATCTGCGCTTCCAGGCCGCGACCGGCCAGCTGGAGAGCCACGGGCGGCTCCGCGCCGTGCGCAAGGAGATCGCCAGGATTTACACGGTGAAGCGGGAGCGTGAGCTCGGCATCGTGACGCTTGAGCAGGAGGCTGAGACCGATGAGTGACGCTACCGAGCAGGCCCAGACGCCGGCTCTGGCGCGTGGCTACCGCAAGGTCAGGGAAGGCCTCGTGGTCAGCGACAAGATGGACAAGACGGTCATCGTGATGGTCGAGGACCGGGTCAAGCACCCCAAATATGGCAAGGTCATCCGCCGCACGAGGAAGTACGTGGCGCACGACGAGGAGAACGCCTGCGGCGTGGGCGACCGGGTCGTCCTGACCGAGACCAGGCCGCTCTCCGCCACTAAGCGGTGGCGCGTGGCCAGGATCGTCGAGAAGGCCAAGTAAGGACGCAGGCGCCGCGCCTGATGCAGACCACCAGGGATAGACAGAGCAAGCAGGAGTTGACGTGATCCAGCAGGAGTCGCGGCTCAAGGTCGCCGACAACACAGGTGCCAAGGAGCTCTTGTGCATCCGTGTGCTCGGCGGGTCGGGCCGGCGATACGCGGGCATCGGCGACGTCATCGTGGCCACCGTGAAGGACGCCCTGCCTGGTGCGGGCGTCAAGAAGGGCGACGTGGTCAAGGCCGTCGTGGTGCGGACGCGCAAGGAGCGGCGCCGCGGCGACGGCTCCTACATCAAGTTCGACGAGAACGCCGCGGTCCTGATCAGGGACGGCGGCGACCCGCGCGGCACGCGAATCTTCGGGCCCGTGGGCCGGGAATTGCGCGAGAAGCGGTTCATGCGGATCATCTCGCTGGCGCCGGAGGTGCTGTGATGGCACGGAGCATGAAGATCAAGAAGGGCGATCGCGTCGTGGTGATCGCCGGCCGCGACCGCGGCCGCGAGGGCACCGTGATCCATGTCGACCGCGCGACCCAGCGCGTGCTGGTCCAGGGCGTCAGCATGATCAAGAAGAACACGAAGGTGAATTACCAGGGTCGGCGCGGTGCCAAGGAAGGCGGCATCGTGACCAGGAGGCGCTCATCCACGTGAGCAACGTCGCCCTGATCGATCCAGAGACGAAGAAGCCCGCGCGGGCCGGCTACCGGTTCGACGGCGAGGACAAGGTCCGGGTTACCAGGCCGGGCGGTAAGGACATCTGATGGCTGGGAGCAAGACGAGCAAGGCGCGCGGCGGCGCCGCCGACGCGGCACCCGCGAGTGCTGAGTCGGCCGGCGGCGGCACGGCGACGGCCGTCGCCGAGCCGGTGCCCGCGGCCCGGCTCAAGGAGCGCTACCAGGACGAGATCGCGCCCGCGCTGCGCGAGGAGTTCGGCTTCGCGAACGTCATGCAGGTGCCGTCGCTGACCAAGATCGTCGTGAACATGGGCGTCGGCGAGGCGGCGAGGGACGCCAAGCTGATCGAGGGCGCGGTGCGGGACCTGACGCTGATCACCGGCCAGAAGCCGGCGGTTGCCAGGGCACGCAAGTCGATCGCCCAGTTCAAGCTCAGGGAAGGCATGCCGATCGGCGTCCACGTCACGCTGCGCGGTCAGCGGATGTGGGAGTTCTGCGACCGGATGCTGTCGCTGGCGCTGCCGCGGATCCGCGACTTCCGCGGGCTGTCCGACCGGCAGTTCGACGGCCGGGGCAACTACACCTTCGGACTGACCGAGCAGTTGATGTTCCACGAGATCAACCCCGATCAGGTCGACAGGCAGCGCGGCATGGACATCACCCTCGTCACCACCGCGACCACCGATGAGCAGGGCCGTTCGCTGCTGCGACGGCTCGGCTTCCCGTTCAAGGAGAACTAGTAAGTGGCGAAGAAGAGCCTGATCGCCAAGGCAGGGCGCAAGCCCAAGTTCGCAGTGCGGTCCTACACCAGGTGCTCGCGCTGCGGACGGCCGCGTGCCGTCTACCGCAAGTTCGGCCTGTGCCGGATCTGCTTCCGTACGATGGCGCACCGCGGCGAGCTGCCTGGCATCACCAAGTCAAGCTGGTGACCACCGCCGGTGGTTACGCACTAACGGAAGACCGACCTGGGCGCTACCTGCGCCCACCGACCACGTCGCAGGTCCGTGCCGGCCTTGGGGGCAACCCCGGGAACGCCGGCGGGGAAACCGCGACGAGGAGGGCCACCAGGCCATGACTATGACCGACCCGGTCGCGGACATGCTGACTCGTCTGCGCAACGCCAACTCCGCATATCACGATGCCGTGATCATGCCGCATTCCAAGATCAAGGTGCACATCGCCGAGATCCTCCAGCAGGAGGGCTACATCGCCGGCTGGCGGGTCGAGGACGCGGAGGTCGGCAAGAGCCTCGTGGTCGCGCTGAAGTACGGGCCGACCCGGGAGCGCTCGATCGCAGGCATCAAGCGGGTCTCCAAGCCCGGGCTGCGGGTGTACGCCCGCAAGGACAACCTGCCGCGGGTGCTCGGCGGTCTGGGCGTCGCGATCATCTCGACGTCCGCCGGCCTGATGACCGACCGGCAGGCCAAGAAGCATGGCGTGGGCGGGGAAGTCCTCGCCTACGTCTGGTAGGGGAGTACCGATGTCACGAATCGGACGGATGCCCGTCGTCGTGCCCTCCGGCGTAGACGTGACCATCAACGGCCGCGACGTCACCGTGAAGGGGCCGAAGGGCACCCTGCAGCATGCAGGTCGCCGTGCCGATCGAGGCCAAGCACGACGACGGCACGATCACGGTGACCAGGCCGTCGGACGAGGGCGAGATCAGGGCGCTGCACGGGCTGTCCAGGTCGCTGATCGCCAACATGGTGACCGGCGTGACCGCGGGCTACGCGAAGACCCTGGAGATCGTCGGCGTCGGCTACCGCGTCCAGGCCAGGGGCAAGGACCTGGAGTTCGCGCTCGGCTTCAGCCACCCGGTGCTGGTCAGCCCGCCGGAAGGGATCTCCTTCCGGGTGGAGACCCCCACCAGGTTCGTCGTCGAGGGCATTGACAAGCAGCAGGTCGGTGAGGTCGCCGCGAACATTCGCAAGCTGCGCAAGCCCGATCCCTACAAGGGCAAGGGCGTGCGGTACTCGGGCGAGCAGATCCGCCGCAAGGCCGGGAAGGCTGGTAAGTAAGACATGGCTGGCACCAGGACGACTGCGCACGTGCGCAGCAAGAGCCGCACCTCGGGCCGGGCTTCCTCGCGCACCAGGCGGCACCTGCGGGTGCGCAAGAAGATCTCAGGCAGCGCGGTGCGGCCCAGGCTGGTCGTCACCCGCTCAGCGCGGAACATCTTCGCCCAGCTGGTCGACGACGTCGCGGGCCACACGCTCGCGTCCGCCTCTACCCTGGAGGACGGGGTCCGGCAGATCAGCGGCGACAAGAAGGCGAAGGCGCACGAGGTCGGCAAGCTGCTGGCCGAGCGCGCCGCGGCCGCCGGCGTCGGCGCGGCGGTTCTCGACCGTGGCGGCAACGCCTACCACGGCAGGATCGCGGCCCTCGCAGACGGCGCCCGCGAGGGCGGCCTGACCCTATGAGCGACTCGAGATCAACGAGAGAAGGACAGTCTGATGGCAGCACCGGCACGGCGCGGTTCCGGGCCAGGAAGCGGCGGCGGCGAGCGGCGCGACCGCCGCGATGACCGCCGCGGCGGCGGCGCCGACAAGGGCACCGCCTACCTGGAGCGGGTCGTCACCATCAACCGGGTGGCCAAGGTCGTCCAGGGCGGCCGGCGGTTCAGCTTCACCGCCCTCGTGGTGGTCGGCGACGGCAACGGCATGGTCGGGGTCGGCTACGGCAAGGCCAAGGAGGTGCCGGCCGCGATCGCCAAGGGCGTGGAGGCCGCGAAGAAGTCCTTCTTCCGGGTGCCGCGGATCGGCGGCACGATCCCGCACACGGTGACCGGCGAGGACACCGCCGGCGTCGTGCTGCTCAAGCCGGCCAGCCCGGGTACCGGCGTCATCGCCGGCGGCCCGGTGCGCGCCGTGCTCGAGTGCGCTGGCGTGCACGACGTGCTGTCCCGCTCGCTCGGCTCGTCCAACCCGATCAACGTGGTGCACGCGACCGTCGCGGCCCTGAAGGGCCTGTCGCGCCCCGAGGAGATCGCCGCCAGGCGCGGCCTGCCGATCGAGCACGTCGCCCCCGCGGCGATGCTCCGCGCGCGGGCCGCCGCGGCCACGGCCGCCGAGTCCGGCAGCTAAGCGGGAGCGTCCAAGATGCCAGAGCTGAAGGTAACCCAGACCAAATCGAAGATCGGCGGCACGAAGGCGCAGCGTGACTCGCTGCGCTCGCTCGGGCTGCACAGGATCGGCGACAGCGTCGTCAAGGCCGACCGGCCAGAGATCCGCGGCATGATCCAGGTGGTCCGTCACCTGGTGGTCGTGGAGGAGGTGCAGTAGACGTGGCGAACACCGAAGCGGCCAGTGCCGCAAAGGCCAGTGCCGCAAAGGACAGTGCCGCAAAGGACAGTGCCGCGGCGGGTCCCGGCGGCCGTGCGGGGCTGAAGATTCATCATCTGCGCCCGGCTCCTGGTGCCCGCACCGCCAAGACGCGGGTGGGCCGCGGTGAGGGGTCCAAGGGCAAGACCGCGGGACGCGGCACCAAGGGCAGCAAGGCGCGGACCAACATCTCGCCGGCCTTCGAGGGCGGCCAGATGCCGCTGCACCGCAGGCTGCCGAAGCTGAAGGGCTTCTCCAACGCGCGGTTCAAGACCACCTACCAGGTCGTCAACCTGGACCGGCTCGCTGCCCTGTATCCCAAGGGCGGCGACGTGACGCCCGATGACCTGGCCGAGCGCGGCGCCGTCCGCCGCGGCGAGCTGGTCAAGGTGCTCGGCAACGGCGAGGCGGTCAGCGGGCTGCGGGTCAGCGCGCACGCCTTCTCCGCCTCAGCGGTCGAGAAGATCAAGGCGGCCGGAGGGACCACCACCCAGCTCTGACCAGGCGCGGTCGCTGGCCTTCGGTCGCAGGCCACGGCTCGGACGGTGCGCCTGCGTGGTCCGCTTAGGATGCAGGCAGGCTGCCGTAGTCCCGTGAGCGCGTTAGACTGCGGCGTGCGTGTCGCACTTGGCTAAGCGGCGCCAGGCTCACTGGCCAGCCGGACTGACTCAGTCTGACTGGCCAGGTCGCCAGCGACCGAGGAGCGGCAGATGACGTTGACCCTTCGACTTCAGGACGGCGCATGCTGACCGCGTTCTACCAGGCCTTCCGGACGCCGGACCTGCGCAAGAAGCTGCTCTTCACGCTCTTCATCATTGTCATCTTCCGGTTCGGCGCCTCGCTGCCGACGCCCGGAGTCTCCGAGACCGCCGTGCACGCGTGCGTCAGCGGGGCGACCAAGACCGGCATCCTCGGCCTGGTGAACCTGCTCAGCGGCGGCGCGCTGCTGCGGCTGACGGTGTTCGCGCTCGGCATCATGCCGTACATCACTGCGAGCATCATCCTGCAGCTGCTCGCCGTCGTCATCCCGAGGCTCGAGACGCTGCGCCAGGAGGGCGCGTCGGGAACCGCGAAGATCACCCAGTACACCAGGTACCTGACCATCGGCCTGGCGATCCTGCAGTCGACCGCGATCATCGCGCTGGCCGAGAGCGGCAACCTGTTCCCCGGCTGCACCCAGAACCTGATCCCGAACCAGAGCGTCTTCACGATCTCCACGATGGTGATCTGCATGACCGCCGGCACCGCGGTGATCATGTGGCTGGGCGAGCTGATCACCGACCGTGGCGTCGGCAACGGCATGTCGCTGATGATCTTCACCCAGGTCGTCGCCGTGATCCCCGGCCAGCTCTACCAGATCATGCAGACCGAGGGCGCGTTCATCTTCATGCTCGTGCTCGGGGTCGGCGTGCTGATCGTTGCCGCAGTCGCCTTCATGGAGCAGGCGCAGCGCCGGATTCCCGTGCAGTACGCCAAGCGCATGGTCGGCAGGAAGATGTACGGCGGCACCTCCACCTACATCCCGCTGAAGGTGAACCAGGCCGGCGTCATCCCGGTGATCTTCGCCTCGTCGCTGCTCTATATCCCCGCGCTGGCGGCGAACCTGTTCGGCAAGCAGACAGCGACCTCGCGGCTGGACGGTCTGGGTGCAGACGCACCTGGTCAGGGGCGACGACCCGTACTACATGCTCGGCTTCTTCGTCCTGATCATCCTGTTCACCTACTTCTACGTCTCGATCACCTTCAATCCCGACGAGGTCGCCGAGAACATGCGCAAGGCGGGCGGCTTCATCCCCGGCATCAGACCCGGCGGCCCGACCGCCGGGCTACCTGCGCTTCGTGCTGAACCGGCTGACCGCGCCAGGCTCGCTCTACCTGGGCATCGTGGCGATCATCCCGATGCTGGCCATCGCTCTGGTCCACGCCGGCAACCAGTTCCCGCTGGGCGGCACGAGCATCCTGATCGCCGTTGGAGTCGGGCTCGATACGGTCAAGCAGATCGAGAGCCAGCTGCAGCAGCGTAACTACGAGGGCTTCCTCAGGTAGTGCGAGTCGTCCTGGTTGGGCCACCCGGTGCGGGCAAGGGTACCCAGGCCCAGTTCATCGCCTCGCATCTGGCGATACCGAAGGTATCGACAGGTGACATCTTCCGGTACAACGTCAGCGCGGGCACAGAGCTAGGCCGCCAGGCCAAGTCGTTCATGGAACGCGGTGACCTCGTCCCTGACGAGGTCACCGTTGCCATGGTGGCCAGCAGGCTGCAGGAGGATGACGCGCTGAGCGGGTTCCTGCTCGACGGGTTCCCGCGCAACGTGCCGCAGGCCGAGACGCTCAAGAAGATGCTGGCCGACTGGGGCATGCGGCTGGATCTCGTGCTCGAACTGGTGGTCGACCACGACGAGGTGATCCGGCGGCTATCCGGGCGCAGGACCTGCCGGAAGTGCGGACGGGTCTGGCATGTCGCCTTCGACCCGCCGTCGGTGGCAGGCAAGTGCGATGAGTGCGGCGGCGAGCTGTTCCAGCGCGATGACGACCGCGAGGAGACGATCAGGCACCGGCTCGAGGTCTATGAGCAGCAGACGCAGCCGCTGATCTCGTACTACGCCGACGAGGGCATCTTGCTCGGCATCGACGCCACAGGGCCGGTCGACGATGTCACCGACCGGGCCCTGCTCGCGTTGCGCCGGTTCATCCGCTAGGCGGCGGCGCGGCGGACGCGGCGCTCGCTCGAAGCGCGAGTCCCCGCAACGGGTACGGTGTGAACAGGAGGCACTGGGGCAATGCGGCTCAGCCGGATACCGTCGATCGAGATCAAGACGCCCAGCCAGTTCGCGCTGCATGCGCGAGGCTGGCCTGGTTGTCGCGCGGATGCTGAAGGCGGTCGCAGCGGCGGCCGAACCGGGAATCAGCACCGCCGAGCTTGACGCGATCGCCGAGCGCGAGATGAAGGCGGCGGGCGCAGCGTCCTCGTTCAAGGGCTACCACGGCTACCCGGCCACCATCTGCACCTCGGTCAACGACCAGATCGTGCACGGCATCCCGGATCCGGACGTCAGGCTTGCGCCCGGCGACGTGCTCTCCATTGACGCCGGTGCCATCGTCGGCGGCTGGCACGGCGACGCGGCGATCACGATCGGCGTGGGCGAGATCGCCGAGCCAGTGACCGCGCTGCTGCTGGCTTGCGAGCGACGCCATGTGGCACGGCCTGGCGACGGCGGTGGCCGGACGGCGGCTGACCGACATCTCGCATGCGGTCGAGTCGAGCGCGCTGGCCAGCGGCGGCTACGGGGTCGTGCGCGAGTACACGGGGCACTTCATCGGCTCGGCCATGCACATGGATCCGGCCGTGCCGAACTACGGCAGGCCAGGCCGCGGCCCGATGCTGACCGAGGGCATGGCGATGGCCATCGAGCCGATGCTGGTGCTCGGCGATCCCGGCACGAGGCTGCTCGACGATGGCTGGACGGTCGTGACGGCTGACGGCAGCATCGCCGCCCACTTCGAGCACACGGTGGCCATCACGGCGGACGGGCCGTGGGTGCTGACGGCCGAGGATGGCGGGAAGAGCGGCCTGGCCAGCGATCGCTGCCGCCGCGGCCGGGCCCGCCGACCAGCGCCGCCCCGGTCGGTGCGAGGAGGGCCTGATGGCGACCGATCCGAACCTGATCCGCGCGTCTGACCAGGACCGTGACCGCGTCGCCAATGTGCTGCGTGAGCATCATGCCGTCGGCAGGCTGGACCCCGAGGAGTTCAACGACCGGCTGGACAAGACATTCGCCGCGAAGACCATGGGCGACCTCGAGGCCCTGACAGCCGACCTGCCTGCGGTCGATCCCTATCCGCTGCCAACGTCGTCGATGTCGCACCACCACAGCAGGCGGCGGGCTTCCCTCCACGGTGGTTGGGGCGATGAGCCGCGGTCACGGCCGCTTCTCGCCCGCCTGGCAGGCGGCATGGGGCTCGTGGCTCGGGACGGCGCTGCTGCTGATCGTGATCTGGGCGCTGTCTGGCGCCGGATATCCGTGGCCGCTGTGGGTCATCGGGCCCTGGGGCGCGATTATGGCCGGGCGGTGGCTGACCGGCTCCCATCCCGACGGTCGCGGCCACCGCGGCCGGATCGATCCTGGCCAGCCAGGGCCAGGGCAGCTTGGCACCGGCCAGATGGGCCCCGGCCAGATGGATCCTGGCCAGATGGATCCCGGGCAGCCGGGCCAGCGACAGCCGGGAAGCGGCGCCGACGACGGGCCGCACGGCAAGAACTGAAGCCGGGAAGGCAGGTCTGGCCGCGCGGGAATCTCCGCCCCGGTTCGCATTGCGGGCCGCGCTCAAGTAGACTTTGCTCCGGCCCATGGGGTTGATGTCTGCCACTGGCTGCGAACCAGGTGCGGATGCCAGCGGGCCGATCGTTCCGGCACAGCCGCGTGAGCGTGCGCTGGAATGCGAAGCCACCCGTAATTGTTTAACTTGTGCTGTGGTGCGATCTGCGGCAACGCCTGCTCAGCAGCGACGGCCGTAACGCCAGTTCAGCTAGGCAGCACCGCAAGCAAGCCAGAACTACAAGCCAACAGTGAAGCGCGGAGGATATGCCCAAGAAAGACGGGGCCATCGAGATCGAGGGCACGGTAGTCGAATCACTGCCTAATGCCTTCTTCAGAGTGGAGCTCGACAACGGGCACAAGGTTCTTGCTCATATCAGCGGCAAGATGCGGATGCACTACATCCGGATCCTGCCCGACGACCGGGTGGTCGTCGAGCTGAGCCCGTACGACCTGAGTCGCGGCCGGATCGTCTACCGGTATAAGTAGCTGACCCAGGAACCCGCAGTAGCTGATTTGAGTACCGAGGAGAATTTGTCGTGAAGGTCAAGCCGAGTGTGAAGAAGATCTGCAGCAAGTGCCGGATCATTCGCAGGCATGGCCGGGTCATGGTCATTTGCTCTGACCCGCGGCACAAGCAGCGGCAGGGCTGACCGGCCCCGGCAGCGATAGCACAGCCAGCAGTTAGACACGCACAGACACGGACCGCATTCCTGGCCAGCTACAGCGGCCAGGAACGCCCCCGGGCGGAGGCCGGGGCCACGTCTCGGGCATAGACGTGGAGCGGCTCGCAGGACCTCCGGATGAGAAGGAGAGTTGCCCAGGATGGCACGTCTAGTAGGCGTTGACCTGCCGCGGGACAAGCGGCTCGAGGTCGCACTGACCTATATCTACGGCATGGGCAGGACCCGCGCCACCGAGACGCTGAGCGCCACCGGCATTAGCGGTGACCGGCGTGTGCACCAGATGACGGACGAGGAAGTCGTCCAGCTCAGGGACTGGATCGAGGCGAACTACAAGGTCGAGGGTGACCTGCGCCGCGAGGTCCAGGCCGACATCAGGCGCAAGGTCGAGATCGGCTGCTACCAGGGCCTGCGGCACCGCCGCGGGCTGCCGGTGCACGGCCAGCGCACCCAGACCAACGCCCGCACTCGCAAGGGCAAGAAGAAGACCGTGGCCGGCAAGAAGAAGGTCGGCAAGAAGTAGTCCGCCGCCGAATCGGACCGATCACCTCCGGAGTTGACGACAGCATGCCTCCTAAGAGCCGGACCGGCGTCAAGAAAGTACGCCGCAAGGAACGCAAGAACATCGCGCACGGGCACGCGCACATCAAGAGCACGTTCAACAACACCATCGTGTCCATCACCGACCCGGCGGGGAGCGTGATCTCCTGGGCATCCTCTGGCCAGGTCGGGTTCAAGGGCTCCAGGAAGTCGACGCCGTTCGCAGCGCAGATGGCCGCCGAGTCGGCCGCCAGGCGCGCGATGGAGCACGGCATGCGCAAGGTCGACGTGTTCGTCAAGGGTCCTGGCTCAGGCCGCGAGACGGCGATCAGGTCGCTCCAGGCCACCGGCCTGGAGGTCGGATCGATCCAGGACGTCACCCCGGTCCCGCACAATGGCTGCCGGCCGCCGAAGCGGCGCCGGGTCTGAGCCGGATACGACAGGAGCAACCCTAAGCATGGCTCGATACACCGGCCCGGACTGCAAGCTCTGCCGCCGCGAGAAGACCAAGCTCTTCCTCAAGGGCGCCAAGTGCGACTCGCCGAAGTGCCCGATTGAGATCAGGCCGTACCCGCCTGGCGAGCACGGCAGGAACCGCCCGAAGGAGAGCGAGTACCTGCTCCAGGTCAGGGAGAAGCAGAAGGCTCAGCCGGATCTACGGCATCCTGGAGAAGCAGTTCCAGCAACTACTACACCGAGGCCACCAAGACCAGGGGCAAGACCGGCGAGGCGCTGCTCCAGATCCTGGAGAGCCGCCTGGACAACGTCATCTACCGGGCCGGCTTCGCCAAGAGCAGGGACATGGCACGCCAGACCGTCAGGCACGGCCACGTACTGGTCAACGGGCGCAAGGTGAACATCCCGTCGTTCCGGGTCAGCGAGAGCGACATCGTCGAGATCGCGCCGAAGTTCCACGAGCTCACGCCGTTCATCGTGGCGCAGGGCCGAGGCCGGCGAGCGGCCGGTGCCGGCCTGGCTCGAGGTCATCCCCGACAAGATGCGGATCCTCGTCCACACGCTGCCCTCCCGCGCCCAGATCGACACCCTGGTGCAAGAGCAGCTGATCGTCGAGTACTACTCGAAGTAACTGTTCAACCCTGGCTGGCCACGGGGGTCCGCCAGGTACCTGACGGCGCGAGCCGCCAGCCTTAGTCGCCTGTCATATAGCGGGCAGGCGGGAAGGATCGCACAATGCTGATCGCACAGCGCCCCACCCTCACCGAAGAGCAGGCCGAAGAGTTCCGGTCGCGGTTCACCATCGAGCCGCTCGAGCCGGGCTTCGGCTACACGATCGGGAACTCGACTGCGGCGCACGCTGCTGTCATCGATCCCTGGTGCGGCCGTCACCAGCATCAGGATCGAGGGCGTGCTGCACGAGTTCTCCACCGTTCCCGGGGTGAAGGAGGATGTCACCGACATCATCTTGAACCTGAAGGAACTCGTGGTCTCCTCCGAGCACGACGAGCCGGTGCACATGTACCTGCGCAAGCAGGGCCCTGGCGTCGTCACCGCGGCCGACATCGCGCCGCCTGCCGGCATGGAGGTGCACAACCCTGAGTTGCACATCGCCACCCTGAACGGCAAGGGCAAGCTCGAGATGGAGCTGACCGTCGAGCGCGGCCGCGGCTACATCTCCGCCTCGCAGAACAAGCAGCCTGGCCAGGAGATCGGTCGGATCCCTATCGACTCGATCTACTCGCCCGTGCTGCGCGTTACCTACAAGGTCGAGGCCACCCGAGTCGAGCAGCGCACCGACTTCGACCGGCTGATCCTGGACGTCGAGACCAAGCCGTGCATGCGGCCCAAGGACGCGGTCGCCAGCGCCGGCATGACGCTGGTCGAGCTGTTCGGCCTGGCCAGGGAGCTGAACCTGGAGGCCGAGGGGATCGACATCGGCCCGTCGCCCACCGACGCCGCGCTCGCTGCTGACCTCGCGCTGCCGATCGAGGAGCTGAACCTCACGGTGCGCTCCTACAACTGCCTCAAGCGCGAGGGCATCCACAGCGTCGGCGAACTGGTCGCCCGCAGCGAGCAGGACCTGCTCGACATCCGCAACTTCGGCGCCAAGTCGATCGAGGAAGTCAAGCAGAAGCTGATCGACATGGGCCTGGCGCTCAAGGACTCCCCGCCCGGATTCGACCCGGGCTCGGCCGCCGACAGCTACGGGGCCGACGAGGACGACAGCTACGTCGAGACAGAGGAATACTGACCGTCCGCAGTTGCGGGCCGGTTAGGTTGCACGAACCGAGGAGAGTCTTTCGATGCCCACGCCCACCAAGGGTCGCCGAATGGGCGGCAGCGCAGCGCACCAGCAGCACATGCTGGCGAACCTGGCCACGGCGCTGTTCGAGCACGGCAAGATCACCACGACCGAGGCGCGCGCCCGCCGGCTGCGGCCAGTCGCCGAGCGCCTGATCACCTTCGCCAAGCGGGGCGACCTGCACGCGCGGCGTCAGGTGCTGACCGTGGTCACCGACAAGACCGTGGTGAAGACTCTCTTCGACGAGATCGGCCCGAGCTATGCGAGCCGTCCTGGTGGCTACACCAGGATCACCAAGGTCGGCCCGCGTAAGGGCGACAACGCCGCCATGGCGGTGATCGAGCTGGTCACCGAGAGCGTCGAGGCTAAGCCGCAGCGTCGGCGCGCCAGGCGCTCGCAGCCCGGTGGCGGCCGCGCCGGCCGGGCCGCGCAGGCGGCGCCCGCCGCGGCCGAGGCCGAGGTGGCAGCGACGACGGCCGAGGCCGACGAGGCGACCGAGGCAACGGCCGCCGACGAGTCGGCCGAGGTCCGCCGCCGAAACGGAGACCGCGGCGGCCAGCGCTGACGTGGCGGACGGCGAAGACGACGAGGCCGGCGACGACGTCGAGCAGCCAGCCGCCGAAGCCGATACCGAGCAGGACGACGAGAAGTAGTCCGTCAGGCACCGGCGCTGGCCACCAGGCCAGCGCCGGTGTCGTCCAGCCTCGGGCCGGCGAGCCCGTCGCCGCAGGCGCCGGGCAACGGGGTCGTCAGGCTCAGGATCGACCTCGGGTATGACGGCACGCTGTTCCATGGCTGGGCCGCCCAGGACGGCGTGCGGACGGTCCAGGAAGAGGTCCAGATCGCGCTCGGGCGCGTTCTGCGGACCGCGGAGCCGCCCGCGCTGACCGTGGCCGGACGGACCGATGCTGGCGTGCACGCACGCGGCCAGGTCGCGCACCTGGACGTGGCCGCCGTGACCTGGACCGCCACCCAGGAGACCGCCTTGCGCCGGCTGAATGGCGCGCTTCCGCCAGACATCCGCGTGCACGCGATCGGCGCTGTCCCGGCCAGTTTCGACGCACGGTTCTCCGCGCTCTGGCGCCGTTACTCCTACCGGGTCTGCGACCGCGAGCACAGCGCCGACCCGCTGCGAAGGCACGACACGCTCTGGCACAGGACGCCGCTCGACCCTGATGCGATGAACGAGGCCGCGGCTGCCTGCCTCGGCGAGCACGACTTCGCCGCGTTCTGCAGGCGCAGAGAAGGCGCGAGCACGATCAGGGAACTGTTCAGGCTCGACTGGCGGCGGGACGAGACCGGCGTGGTCACCGGCACCGTCGTGGCCGACGCGTTCTGCCACAACATGGTCAGGGCGCTGGCCGGGGCGCTGCTGGCGGTCGGCGACGGCAGGAAGCCAATCCGCTGGGTCGCCGAGGTGCTCGCCGCGGGAATCAGGGATCCCGCGGTCGTCGTCGCGCCACCGCATCCGCTCTGCCTGGAGCAGGTTGGCTATCCATCCGACGGCGACCTCGCGGCGCGAGCCAAGCTCACCAGAAGGCTAAGGGAGGCGCGCTGACGCGCCTAAACCGGGGCTTGTGGGTGATGGCGCTGGCCGCGGCCGGGTATGAGGTGTTCGCGATCAACCCGCTGCAGACTCCCCGGTACCGGGACCGGCACGGAGTTTCGGGCGGCAAGAGCGACGCCGGTGACGCGCACGTGCTGGCCGACATGGTCCGGACCGACTCGCATCAGCTGCGGCAGGTCGCCGCGGACACCCCGGCCGTGCAGGCGGTGAAGGTCGTGGCCCGGGCGCATAAGACGCTGATCTGGGAACGGACCCGGCACGTGAACCGGCTCCGGCACCAGCTCCTCGATTTCTTCCCCGCGGCGGCGGAGGCATTCGAGGACCTGGACGCCCCTGACGCCCTGGAGCTGCTGGCTAAGGCCCCGGACCCGGCGGCGGCGGCGAAGCTGACCACCGCACAGGTCTCCGCGGTCCTCAAGCGGGCCGGGCGCCGCAACATCGCCGAGCGCGCGAAGGTGGTCCGGGCAGCGTTCCGCAGCCCGCAGCTGGCCCAGCCACAGCAGGTGACGCGCGCGTGCGCGTCGGTGGTCCGGGCGCTGACCGCGGTGCTGGCCACGCTGAACGAGCAGATCACGGTCATGGAAGCCCAGCCGGTCGCGACGGGCTTGGCGTCCACCATCCGGTTGCTCAGGCTGACGTTGACCGTGTGCTTGACGAGCAGGTTCATGAACGCCGTCAGGCGCGCCTTGCCCGCCTGACCCTTGGGCGGGGTCAGGTTGGTGGTCTCGGCCCAGACCAGGACCAGGTAGTGGCCCTTGACGATGGCCTCTTCGAGGCCGGTGCCCTGGCCGATGGACTTGGCCGGCCCTGCCTTGGCGGCCAGCTGGGCGACGAACTGGGCGTGCCCGGCCTTGCCCGCTGCCTTGGTTGCCGAGGCGAAGTTCTTCAGGTTGAAGACCCCGATCGTCGCCATCACCTTGGCGGTCTTTGACAGGTAGGTCGCCCTGAGCGTCTGCGTGCAAACGGCGTGCCTGACCGCTGCCTGCAGTGCGGAGCCGATCAGCGCGGCGCGGCAGTTCGCGCCCTTGGCCTGCTTGGCCCTCGTGTAGATGATTCCCTGATTCGAGATCGACGCGGGATACAGCTCAGCGGCCGTCAGCGGCAGCGGGTCGGTCTTCCTGCTGCCGATGAAGCCCCACGGCCCGGGCGGCGGCGTCGGTGACGAGCTTGCGGGCGTCGGCGTACTGCTCGGCTTGTGGCTCGGCGCCGTCGTGCTTCCGCGCGGGATCGTCACGACGAGGATGGCGGCGACCGCGGCGATGATGATGCCCGCGGCGCCGATCGCCAGCCAGGCGGGCTGGCGCCTCTTCCGGCCCCGGCCCGCCGAGCGTCCGCTCCTGCCCTTCGCTCGCCTGCCGTGTGAGGAAGGCCCTGGCTCACGTGGCTGGTCATCGCGCACTCGCTCGGCCGTCTGCTGGCCGCTTGCGGCGACGCGGCGGCGTGCTGGCGCCGCCCCTGACCGGCCCTCATGGCCGGGCGCGGGATCCTTGATCGCCGGGATCGAGTAGTCGGTGTCGAACTCGTCGGGCGTGATCGTCGCGGTGGCGAGCTGCGAGCTGGCGGATAGGCTGCCTGCCCGGCCCGCGTGACCCGGGCGGCCGTCGGAGCGTCCTGGCTGGCTGCGGTTCCATGCGGCGAACGGACCAGGCGGGTACACCGGCAGCGTGTCGCCTGGCGCGGGAGGCAGGCCGCGGACGGCGTTGCTCAGAACCTGCCGCGTGCCGCCGTCCCCGCCGGACAGGCCCGCGCCTGGCCACGCGTCTGGGTCCTCGGTTGACCAGCTATACGGCGAGCCAGGATCGTTGTCAGGCCAGGCGGGTCCGCCGTAGCCGGCCTGGTCGTAGCCTGCCTGACCGTAGTCTGCGGATCCGCCCTGCGCTTCGTCGGTATATGAATAGCCGGTGCCAGGCGTAGCTGCTGAGGACTGGCCATAACCCGAATCGGCGTATCCGGCCTCCCCGCCGCTCGGCTGTGCCGCGGGGTCGTGCCCGGACTGGCCGCCAGCCGGCGAGCCCCAGCTCGCCCGGTACGCAGGAGTGAAAAGCGACGCACCGCCCGCTGACGGCGACGGCTCGTCCTCGCCGGCGCGCCGCCGGCCGGCAGATCCGGAGGGTCGAGCCCCGGGAACAGCGCCGTCACCCGCATTCCGCATGCCGTGAGCGTACCGTTATGGCGCTGTCCGGCGAGCCAGGTAGCTTGCATTGCGCCCGGCAGGACTGGCCTGCCTGGACGGACTGGCGGGCGGGTCCGCGTCATGCGAGGGTCGAAGCCAGCGGCCTGGCCGCACGTCTTTTGACCGCCGATAGGAACAGCCGGTATCCTTACTGAGCGTCCATCTGCGGCGGCAGGCCCGCGCGCCCGTTTCTGGGTAGGCTTAGCTGCCGTCGGCGCTGCGGATCTCCCACGCCGGGCCTGCAGCCGGGCGCGGGCCCCAACCATCAGGACTCACACGCGAAGGCTTATGACTGTGCGCACTTTCAGCCCGAAGGCCGCCGATGTCCAGCGCCAGTGGCATGTCATCGATGCGTCTGACATCGTGCTTGGCCGGCTGGCGAGCCAGGCGGCGATCTTGCTGCGCGGCAAGCACAAGCCGATCTTCGCGCCGCACGTGGACACCGGCGACTTCGTGATCATCGTGAACGCCGCCAAGGTCGCGCTGACCGGCAACAAGCTCGCCGACAAGAGGGCGTACCGGCACTCCGGATACCCTGGCGGCCTGCGCGCCGTCGCCTACGGCGACTTGATGGCCAAGAACCCGGAGCGTGCCGTGACCAAGGCGGTCAAGGGCATGCTTCCCAAGAACACGCTCGGCAGGCAGATGCTGAGCAAGCTCAAGGTCTACGCCGGGCCTGAGCACCCGCATCAGGCACAAAAGCCAGTCGCGTTCGAGATCACTCAGGTCTCCCAGCAGGCCGGCACGTCAGGCAAGTAGCCGACGCGGGCGGCGCAAGGACAGAACTAGCCGAACAGGAAGCACGAGGAAGACACCGTGGCTGAGCCCACTGTCGCGCCGGAAGCCGGCGCTGGCGACGAGGTCGACGAGAACGCTGAGCACCTGTCGCAGTACACCACCGAGACCGGTGAGGCGGCCAGCACGTCGGCCAAGCCAGCGGCCAGGCGCCAGGTCGTGACCGGCCACGCGCTGGGCACCGGCCGCCGCAAGGAGGCCATCGCCAGGGTCCGCGTGATGCCGGGCACCGGCCAGTTCCTGATCAACGGCCGCACCCTCGACGTGTACTTCCCGAACAAGGTGCACCAGCAGCTGATCAACGAGCCATTCGTCACCCTGGGCGCCGAGGGCCAGTTCGACGTCGTCTCCCGGATCACCGGCGGCGGGGTAACCGGCCAGGCGGGCGCGCTGCGGCTGGGCATCGCCAGGGCGCTGATCCTCGTGGACCCGCCGAGCCGCCCCGCGCTCAAGCGCCTCGGCTTCCTGACCAGGGACGCCAGGATCAAGGAACGGAAGAAGGCAGGCCTGAAGAAGGCACGCAAGGCGCCGCAGTACTCCAAGCGGTAGTCGGCAGCGTTGCCTTCGGGGATGCTGCCATTCATGGGGCTATTCGGCACTGACGGCGTGCGCGGCGTCGCCGGGCTCGATCTCGACTCCCGGCTCGCCACCAGCCTGGCTTCGGCGGGCGCGCACGTCCTCGGCCGGCCGCCGGCCGACACCGTGGTCCGAGCGGTCATCGTCCGCGCGTCCTCGGCCGGTCGCGGTGGTCGGCCGTGACCCGCGTGCCTCGGGTGAGTTCCTTGAGGCCGCGGTGGTCGCGGGACTCGCCGAGAGCGGCGTCGACGTGCTCCGGCTCGGCGTCATCCCGACGCCGGCCGTTGCCTACCTCACTGATGTCCTCGACGCCGACTTCGGCGTGATGCTGTCGGCCAGCCACAACCCGGCGCCCGACAACGGGATCAAGTTCTTCGCCAGGGGCGGGGTCAAGCTTCCCGACGAGGTCGAGGCCGAGATCGAGGCCCGGATGGCCGCGGCTGCCGCGGAGTCCGCTGACGGCGCGGGCCAGGGGATTCCTGAGGCTGGCTTCGGCCGGGTCACGGACGCGGCCAGCGAGGCCGAGCGCTACCTGGCGCACCTGCTGGCGACGGTGGGCAGCCACGAGGGCGCGGCCCCAGCCGCTGGCTGGCTGGCGAATCGTGGTCGACTGCGCGCACGGGGCCGCGTACGCGCTGGCGCCGCGGCTGCTCGCCGAGGCCGGTGCCGAGGTGATCGCGATCGGCGTCGAGCCCGACGGCATCAACATCAACGAGGGCTGCGGCTCGACCAGCCTCGGCGCGCTGCAGGCAGCAGTCGCCGAGCACCGAGCCGACGCGGGCATCGCCTATGACGGTGACGCCGATCGCTGCCTGGCGGTCGACGCGGCCGGCGAGGTCATCGACGGCGATCAGATCCTGGCCATCCTGGCGCTCGCGCTGAACAAGTCGGGCCGCCTGACGGGCGGAACCGTGGTGGCGACGGTCATGGCCAATCTCGGCTTCCGGCTCGCGATGCGGGACGCGGGGATCGACGTCGTGGAGACGCCCGTCGGCGACCGGTACCTGATCGCCGCGATGCTGGACGGCAAGTACGTGCTCGGCGGCGAGCAGTCAGGGCACATCATCATGCTGGATCACAGCAGCACCGGCGACGGGATGCTGACCAGCCTGCAATTGCTGGCCACCGCCGCCGCGAGCGGACACTCGCTCGCCGAGCTTGGCTCGGTCATGACCAGGTTCCCGCAGGTTCTGGTCAACGTGCGCGGGGTCAGCAAGCAGAAGGTCGCCGGCTCGGCCGAGCTTGCCGCAGCCGTGGCCGACGCGACCACTGAGCTAGGCGAGTCGGGGCGCGTTCTCGTCAGGCCGAGCGGCACTGAGCCAGCCGTCCGGGTGATGGTCGAGGCGATCGACTCTGGCCAGGCGCACACGATCGCCGACCGGCTGGCCGACGTCGTCCGCAGCGCGGGCTGAGCCACCCCGCCCCTGCGTCCGCCGCCGCGTGCGCCGCAGCCCTGCGCGGCACCCCCGCCCCGGTGCGGCAGCCCCCTGCGCGGCGTCGCCCCAGCGCGGCACCCCGCCCGGGTGCGGCACCCGCCCCTGCGCGGCACCCCGCCCCGGTGCGGCACCCCCGCCCCTGCGCGCCGCCCCACCCCCAGCTCGGTTTCCATGATCACGGAGACATTTCTGCGAATCTGTAAAAAGACGTCCGTGATCATGGAGATCGTGGCCTGGCGGGGTTGGGCGGCGGCTGGGTGGCGGCCAGGCGGGCGGGTCGCGGGGGGCCGCGTGAGTCGTGGTGGCAGGCTGAGACCGTGATCGCGGGCATCGGCGTCGACATCGTGGAGATCGCGAGGCTGGCAGCCGCGCTCGAGCGCACGCCAGGGCAGGCGGCGAACTGAAGCGAGGCCGAGGATGAGATACGCCCACGCCGTCAGCGACGTCAGGGACGCCGAGCGCGCGCTGATGGCGCGGGTGCCCGATGGCGCGCTGATGCAGCGTGCCGCGGCCGGACTGGCCGTCGGTCTGCGTCAGCCTGCTCGGGCCGGGTCTACGGCTCGCGGGTGGTGGTGCTCGCCGGTACCGGCGACAACGGCGGCGACGCCCTGTACGCCGCGGCGCGGCTGGCCGCCCGCGGCGCCAGCGTCACCGCCATCGCGACCGGGTCAGGCCTGCACGAGGCAGGCGGCGGCCGCGCTGCGACGCGCGGGCGGCCGGCTGGCCGGCGCCACGGAGCCGTCGGCCGCCGCGGCGATCGCCGCTGCTGACCTGATCATCGACGGCATCCTCGGCATCGGCGGCCGCGGCGGGCTGCGGGAGCCCGCGGCGACGCTGGCCGGGCTGGTGGCCGAGCGCGGCGGATGCGGGATCTCTTGTCGTGGCGACGGACCTGCCGAGCGGCGTCGATGCCGACACCGGCGTGGTCGAGGGCGCAGCGATCAAGGCCGACGTGACCGTGACGTTCGGGACCCTGAAGCCCGGGCTGCTCGTCGACCCAGGCGCGAGCTACTCGGGGACAGTTCACCTCGTCGACATCGGACTTGGCCCGCACCTGACCGCCGCGCCCGCGGTCGCCGCCCTGCAGGCGGCCGACGTCGCCGCGCTCCTGCCGCGGCCTGGTGCGGAGTCCGACAAGTACCGGCGCGGCGTGCTCGGCGTCCTGGCGGGCAGCCAGCGGTACACGGGAGCGGCGGTGCTCAGCGTCGGCGGCGCGATCCGCGGCGGCGCTGGCATGGTCAGGCTGGTCTCGGCCAGGGCCGCGGCCGACGTCGTCAGGCAGCACTGGCCCGAGGCGGTCATCACGGTGATCGATCCCGCTGACCCGGCCGAACCGGCGGGCCCCGCCGCGGTTGACGCCGCGGGCCGGGTTCAGGCGTGGGTGGCCGGGCCCGGCCTGGGCACCGACGACGAGGCGGCGGCGCTGCTCGCGCGCGGTGCTGGCGACGCCGTTGCCGGTGCTCGTCGACGCCGACGGGCTCACCGTGCTGTCCAGGCGCAAAGAGCTGCTGTCCAGGCCCGCAGGAGCGGCCACCCTGATCACGCCGCACGCCGGCGAACTGGCCAGGCTGCTCGACGCAGACCACGCCGACATCGAGGCGCACAGGCTCGACTCGGCGCGCCGTGCCGCCACCGAACTCGGCGTGACCGTGCTGCTGAAGGGCTCGACCACCGTGATCGCGACCCCCGACTCCAGCGAGCCCGCCTACGTCAACCCGACCGGCACGGCGTGGCTGGCGACCGCGGGTTCCGGCGACGTGCTGTCCGGCCTGGCCGGAGCGATGCTGGCCCAGGGCGTGCTGCCGGCCAGTTCGGCCGCCGCGGCTGCGGCGTTCCTGCACGGCCTCGCGGGGCGAGTGGCGGCAGCCGGTGCCCCGATCGGGGCGGCCGACGTGCTGGAGGCCATTCCCGAAGCCGTTCGACGCGTCGCGGCCGACGCCCCCTAGCGCTGGCGCGTGGCAGCTAGCTGGGCACCGGTTCGGTGGCGCTAGGCGGGCGCGCCGGGGGCCGCAGCACCGAAACGGCCGGACAGCGCGTAGCGAAGCACCGCCATGTCGCCGGCCCGTGCCACGCCGGCGAGGCGCGCCCGGTGGCCGGGATTCCACGGGAACCTGCCTGGCGCCACGAAACGGGGGGCGGTGGCGTCCGCGACGAAGAACGGCGCGACGGCCACGATCAGCTCATCGGCAAGCCCGGCGGCCAGGAACTGGGTGTGCACGGACGTGCCGCCCTCGACCAGCAGCCTGGCCACACCGCGCGCCGCCAGGTCGGCCAGGATGACGCCGAGCGCCGGCGGGTCGCCCGCGTCCACGACTTCCGCAGCCTCGCCCAGCCGGCCCGCGGTCGCGACCGCCGCCTGCGACGACACGTAGACGATCGGGTTCGTGCCGGTCGTGAAGATGCGGGCGGCGGGATCGAGCGTCACCGCTCGCGCTGATCACGACCCTGGCCGGATCGGGCGCTGCCGCCCGCGCGATCCGCGCGTCCCGGCGAGCCGCGGATCGCAGCAGCAGGACCGGGTTGTCCGCGCGGATCGTGCCCGCGCCGACCAGGATCGCGTCGCAACTGGCCCGCAGGTCGTCGACACGGTCGATGTCGGCGTCGCCGGAGAGCCGCAGCGGTACGTCCGAACTATCGTCGATGTACCCATCCAGCGACATCGCACAGCTCAGCAGCACGTAGGGCCGATCCACGCCGGCCAGCCTACGGCTGCCTGCCGGGCCCTGGAGGCTCGGGCGAGTCGCTGACGGTGTCCCCGCGACACCGTCGGCTAGGCGATGACTGGCATTACCCCCATACAGGGTCATTTGTCGCGGCGGCCGTCCGGTGTGAGGGAAGTTACGGAATCGCGGCGATCCAGGCAGGCGTTGTTCTGATGTCCGCGGTCACCATGGCGGCAACCTGCGCGTCGCGTGAACGCCCGTGGCCAGCGCGCCGCTTGGTCCATCGAGTCATCAGGAACCGGCGTCGCAGGTAGACCAACCCCCGCCGTCGTCGCAGACGGCATGTCCTGACGGGTGCAGCGCGCTTGTCAAAGCCCGAGAGAGGCCAGGCGGGTCCTGGCTGGCCCGTGTGAGCGGACGGGCCTTCGCCATCCCGCCCGCGTCGCGATCCACCAGGCCGCCCCAGCCTTCGTGCCGGCGGCCAGGCCGGACGGCGGCCTCAGCTTTCGAACGGAGACTTCGATGCGCTTTCGCAGCAATGGTCCGGCGTCGCCGGCCGACGGCAAGACGGCGAGGCGGCCGCGCTTCAGGCTGGCACGGTCCCGCCGGCTCGTAGTTGTCACCGGCGCGGTCGTTGGCCTGACGGCCACGGTGGCTGGCGTGACGGCCGCCGCCGTCACGGCCGGCGGACCAGGCTACGCATCTGGCGGCTCCCGCTCGGCCGGCTCAGGCGCCGCGAGCTCAGGCGTCGCGGGAGCGATCGGCAGGCACGGCATCCAGCGCGGCGCGAGCCACGCCGACGCGGGCCACGCGGGCACGGGCCACGCCGGCGCGGGCCACGCCGGCACGGGCCACGGCGGCACCCGTCAGACCGCGACCGGATCGCGCGGATCCGGCGCAGGCGCCGGGAAGGCAACGCATACCCGTGCCACGCACGCCGCCGCGCGTCCCAAGACGCTGCGGACCTCGTGCCGGTCGGTCGCGCACGTCGGCGACTCGACCTCGGTCGACCTGATCTCGCCGGCCTACCTGCCCAACCCCGCCGAGCGACTGCGGCGCTCGGTACAGCCGGCGTCGGCGTCAGGCACCTGAAGATCGACGCCTCAGGCGGCCGCTCCATCGTCGAGGAACTGCCCGGCCAGCTCAACGGCTACAAGGTCGCGAGCGCCTGGCACAGCCAGGGCTATCACGGCTGCTGGGTCTTCGCGCTCGGCACGAACGACGCCGCCAACATCGCCGCGGGCTCGACAATCGGGATGATGGCCAGGATCGACCAGATGATGGCGGTCGCGCACGGCCAGCCGGTCCTGTGGGTTAACACGAAGACGCTGCTGACCAGCGGTCCCTACGCCAGCGTGAACGAGCGGGCCTGGGACATGACGCTGGTACGGGCGCTGGCCAAATACCCGAACCTGCGGATCTTCAACTGGTCGGCTGTCGCCCAGCCAGGCTGGTTCCTGTCGGACGGGATCCACTACAACACGCTCGGCTGCGCGATCCGCGCCAAGGCCATCGCCGACGCGCTCGCCCGCGCGTTCCCGCTGCACGGCCACAGCGCGTCCAGGATCGTGCGCTAGCCGGCCGCGCGCGAATGGCAGGCGACACGCCATTCCCGTTCCAATTCTTGCCGACCACGATACGTACTCCTTAAACCACTCCGGGTAGTGCATTCCGTGCCTGGGGTGAACCCGACGATCTCGCCTGAGGGGCGAGAGCGGCCCGGGCTTGGGGGGAACATGCCGAAGCCGGTGGACGCCGGCCAGCGCTATATGCCTGGCCTCGACGGATTGCGCGCGCATCGCGGTGCTCGCGGTCATCGCCTATCACGAGCAGTTCGGATGGGCGCCTGGCGGCTTGCTCGGCGTCGGGGTCTTCTTCACGCTCAGCGGCTTCCTGATCACCAGCATCCTGGTCAGCCAGTGGTCGGCGATCGGCAAGCTCAAGCTCGGCGACTTCTGGCTGCATCGCGCCAGGCGGCTGCTGCCGGCGCTGTTCGTGATGCTGGCGGTCGTGACCGCCTGGGTGACGCTCGCGGACAGGGCCAGGCTGGCCAGCATGCGCGGCTCGGTCGGGCGCCGCGGCCGCGTACTTCAGCAACTGGTACATCATCGCGCAGAACCAGTCCTACTTCGCCAGGTTCGCGCCGCCCGCGCCGCTCGACCACCTGTGGTCGCTGGCGGTGGAGGAGCAGTTCTACCTGCTCTGGCCGCTGCTGCTGATCGGCGGGCTGCTGTTGCTGCGCCGCCTGCACGCGCGCACAGCGTGGCTCATGCTGCCCGCTGGACTCGCCGCGGCAGCCTCCGCCGTCGCGATGCTGCTGCTCTATCAGCCAGGCATGGACCCCACCAGGGTGTACGAGGGCACCGACACCCGCGCGTTCGGCCTGCTGATCGGCGCCATGCTGGCCCTGGCCTGGCCGTCGGGCGGCAAGCGCGGAGTGCACAGCGCCCCGCCACGCAAACTGCCGCGAATCGCCCTGGACGTTGCGGGATTCGCAGGCCTGGCCGGAATCGGCCTGATGATCTGGAAGGTCGGGGAGTACTCACCGTTCGCCTACCACGGCGGCCTCGTCCTGCTGTCGGTCGCGACCGTCGCCGTCGTGGCGGCGACCGCCTATCCGGGCAGCATCGTCGGCGCGGCGCTCGGCTGGCGCCCGCTGCGCTGGATCGGAGCCCGCTCCTACGGCATCTACCTGTGGCACTTCCCGGTCATCGTGATGACGACGCCCGCCAACACCAAGCCGAGCCTGCCGTTGGCGGGGCTGCAGATCGCGGCGTCGATCTTGCTGGCCGCGCTGTCCTGGCAGCTCATCGAGGAGCCGATCAGGCACGGCGCGATCGGGCGGGCCTGGGCCAAGCTCGCGCGCCGGCGGCCTGCGGCGCACGCTGCGTGAGGCCAACCTGCCAGGCGTGGCGGCCACCACGGGCACGGTCGCGGTCATCGTGGTCGCCGCGGCCGGCCTGTCCGGCGCGGTGCGGGGCGGCGCGGGCGCACGGGTCGGCTCCGTGCTCTCCGAGGGCTCGCTGCAGCTTCCCGTGACCAAGACCGTGGTCAAGGTGCCGAAGACGACGCGGCATCCCGCTCGCCAGCCAGTCGCCAGACGCCACGCTGCCCGGCAGCGGCCCGCTGCGCACCTCCTGCCGTGCGGTAGCGCACATCGGTGACTCCACCTCGGACGGCCTGGTCTCGCACGCCTACCTGCCCAAGCCGCGGGAGCGGATCACCGCGCAGTACGAGGATGTCGGCGTCCGCTCCGTCGTGACCGACATCTCTGGCGCGCGTTCGGTCGTCGAGGTCCTGCCGGGCCAGATCAACGGCTACGACGCGATGCGAAGCATCACCAGGAGCGGATTCCGCGGCTGCTGGGTCATCGCACTGGGGACCAACGACACCGCCGACGTGGCTGCGGGCTCGAATGTCGGCCTCGTGACCAGGATCGGCCGGGTCATGAAGGCCGCACACGGCGAGCCCGTGATGTGGGTCAACGTGAAGTCGCTGCTGCGCAGCGGCCCGTACGCCGAGGCCAACATGGCGCGCTGGGATCAGGCGCTGCTCATGGAGTGCGCGAAGTACCCGAACATGCGGGTCTTCAACTGGGCCGCCGAGGTCAGGACCAAGTGGTATATATCGGACGGCATTCACTTCACCTCGCATCGGCTACAAGCACCGGGCGAAGATGATCGCCGAGGCCCTGGCGCACGCCTTCCCCCAGAACGGCCAGAGCAGCGGCTGCTTGGTCAGCAGCTAGCGCCTCCGACACGACAGCGCCCGGCCGCCGGATGAGGCGGCCGGGCGCTGTCGCCACGAACGGACTGGTCAGTCCTCGGTGCGGCCGCCGAGGTGCTTGGCGAGGAACTTCTCCGCTGCGGCGTAGAAGATCATGCGGTTCTCCGGCTTGGCGAACCCGTGCCCCTCGTCGGCGAAGAGCAAGTACTCGTGATCGATCCCCGCCTTGGTCAGGGCCGCGACGATCTGCTCAGACTCGGCCTGCTTGACCCGCGGGTCGTTGGCGCCCTGGGCGATCAGCAGCGGGATCGAGATCTGGTCCGCGCGGGACAGCGGCGAGCGGGACCAGAGGAAGTCGACGTCCTTCTCGGGATCGCCGACCCTGCGGTGGAACTGGGCGATCATCGGGGCCCAGTACGGCGGGACGGTCTCGATCAGCGTCTTGAGGTTCGACGGCCCGACGATGTCGACCGCGCAGCAGTAGACATCGGGCGTGAACGTGGCGCCAGCCAGCGCCGCGTACCCGCCGTACGAGCCGCCGTAGATCGCCACCCGTTCCGGGTCTGACCAGCCCTGCGCGATCGCGTGCGCGACCGTGTCGGTCAGGTCGTCCTGCATCTTCGCGCCCCACTCGCGGTCGCCGGCGTTGACGAACGCCTTCCCGTAGCCGGTGGAGCCGCGGAAGTTGACCTGGAGGCACAGGTAGCCGCGGTTGGCCAGCCACTGGGCCTCAGGGTGATAGCCCCAGGTGTCCCTGTGCCACGGGCCGCCGTGGACGTTGAGCACGGTCGGCAGGCCTTCGCGCGGGCCGTCGGGCGGGAAGGTCGCGTAGCCGTGCACGGTGAGCCCGTCGCGGGCGGCGAAGGAGAACGGCACCATCGGCGCGAGCGTGTACTTGCTCAGGGCTGGCTGGTGCTCGAACAGGAAGCTGCCCTGCTTGCTCGCCCGGTCGTAGGCGAAGTACGGAACAGGGCCAGTGTCGTTGGTGAACGCGACCAGCCAGGTTGTCTCGGCGTCGTCGGAGCTCACGAACGACGGGTCGCCGTGGTGCAGCGCACGGATCGCGGCCAGGTCATCGGCCACCGACGGGTCGAGCACGAGGTAGTCGGACCTGTCCTTGAGCACGACGACGATCTGCGGCTCCCTGGTGTCCGGGTCGACCCGCACGCCGCTGATGTCGGCTTCGTCGTCGGCCGCGAGCACCTCCTGCTCACCGGTGGTGAGGTCGAACCTGACCAGCTGAGCCGTCTCCGCGCCCACGGAACTGACCAGCAGCAGCGATTGGCCGTCGGCGCTGAACGTCACCGCGTCGGTGGTCAGCGCGTCATCGGCCGGGATGGTCAGCAGCTCGCGCCAGTCGTCGTCGGCGCCGTCCCGCACCAGCGCGACGATCGAGCCGTCGGGCAGCGGCCGGAACGCGCCCCTGACGACCAGCTTCGTGTCGGCGAGCCAGCCGATGAAGCCGGGATTGTCGACTTCCTTGGTCAGGTCGCCCCTGCTCAGATCGAGCCGGTACACGTCGTGCAGCTCCGGATTGTCCTTGTTCAAGCCGATCAGGATCTCGGTGGGGAAGTCCCGCTCGATCGCCACGATCTGGGTCTGCACGCCGTCGAACGGGGTCAGGTCGCGGCGCTGCATCGTGGTCAGGTCGACGTCGTGCAGCCGCCAGTTCTCATCGCCGCCGGTGTCCTGCAGGTACAGCAGGTGCTTGTTGTCGTGCGCCCAGGCGAACTGCCTGATGCCGCGGTCGGTGTCATCGGTCACGACCTCGGCCTGGTCCCAGTCGACACCGCTCTGCGGGCTGACCGGAGCCAGCCAGACGTTGAGCACGCCGTCCTTGGGCGCGATCCAGGCCAGCCTGGTGCCGTCGGGGGACAGCCGCGGGCTGACTCGCTCGGGGTTGCCGAAGAGGACTTTCCGGGGAATGAGTTCGACCATGGAAGTACCTAACCACGCTGGCACGCGCGGCTGCGATGGTGGGCCGGATGGTGGCCGGCTGCTGGCACACTTGAGGGCCATGGACGGCCAATCGGAAGCCATCGTCGACCTCGCCGCGATCACCGCCAACGTCGGCGCGATGCGCCAGCACGTCGGATCTGCCGAGGTCATGGCGGTGGTCAAGTCCGACGGCTACGGGTGCGGGCTGGTGCCGACCGCGACCGCGGCGCTGGCTGGCGGCGCGACCTGGCTCGGCGTCGGGCACGTCGAGGAGGCCATCACGCTGCGCTCGGCCGGGGTGACCGCGCCGGTGCTCTGCCTGCTCGCCTCGCCCGACGCGCCGCACGGTGACGCGATCGCGCGCGGGGTCGACCTGTCGCGCGGGAACGGCGAGCCTGGTGCGCCAGATCGGCGCGGCCGCGGCGTCGGCCGGGGCCGTCGCCAGGCTGCACCTGAAGGTCGACACTGGGATGAGCCGCGGCGGCGCGCCGATGGCGCAGTGGCCAGACATGCTCGCGGGCCGCGCTGGCCGAGCAGGCCGCTGGCCGGTGCGAGATCACCGGCATCTGGTCCCACCTGGCCTGCGCGGACATGCCTGGACACCCGTCGGTCGACACCCAGATCGCGGCCTTCCGCGACGCGCTCGAGCAGGCAGAACGGGCTGGCGCGAAGCCCGCCGTGCGGCACCTGGCCAACACGCCCGCGCTGCTGACCAGGTCCGACACCTGGTTCGACCTGGTACGGCCCGGCGGCGGCGTGACCGGGCTCGTGCACCCTGCCAGGCGGCCCGCCTGGCTGGCTGCGGCCGGCGATGACGGTGCGAACGCATCTTGTTCAGGTGAAACGGGTCGCACCAGGAACCGGGGTTTCCTATGGCCACAGGTACCTGACCACGGCTCCGGCCACGCTCGGGCTGATCCCGCTCGGATACAACGAGGGGATTCCGCGCGCCGGGACGAACGCCGCGCCGGTCTTCATCAGGGGCCGCCGGCTGACGATCGCCGGCACGGTCTGCATGAACCAGTGCGTAGTCGACGCCGGCGACTTGCGGATCGAGGCGGGCGACGAGGTCGTGCTGTTCGGGCCAGGTGACCACGGTGAGCCGACCGCGCAGGAGTGGGCCGACCTGCTCGGCACGCTGTCCTATGACATCGTGACACGGTTTACCGGGAAGATCCCAAGAAGCTACTCTGGAGTAACAAGCGACGCTCGCAGGGTCGCGACGAAGCACGAGATCACGAGGAATCAGGTGGCAGCTGCCGCAGCCCGGGACGCGAGTGACCACTCCACGATGGCTCGCGCGGCCGGGCAGGAGGTCTGATGGTCAGCTGGCGCAAGCTCACCGGCGTGACCGGGCTCGCGGCCGGCGCGATCGCGGCCGGTGCTGGCGCGGTGGTGATGGCCGAGAAGATCGCGGTCGGCCGGATCAGGCTGCGCCCCGACCCGGCGGCGAACGAACCGTTCGGCGCGGGCAGCGGCGAGGTCATGACGGTGCTGGCGGACGACGGCCTGCCCCTGCACGTCGAGGTCAGCGGGCCGGAAGATGCGCCGGTCACGATCATCTTCTGCCACGGCTACACGCTGAACTCAGACGTCTGGTACTACCAGCGGGCCGGGCTGTCCGCCGGCGCCAGGTGCGTGTTCTGGGACCAGCGCAGTCACGGCAGGTCGGGCCGGTCCGATCCCGACCTGGTCACGATCGATCAGCTCGGGGCCGACCTGCACGAGGTCTTGCTGGCCACCGCTCCTGGCGACATGCCGGTCGTGCTGGTCGGCCACTCGATGGGCGGCATGACCGTGATGGCGCTCGCCGATCAGCATCCCGAGCTATTCGGAGTGTAGCGGGACCCGCGGCAAGGTAATCGGGGCGGTGCTGATCTCGACGGCCGCGGGCACCGTCGACCCGGTCACCTGGCTGCCTGCCCTGCTGCGCCCCGCCGTGCGGGTCGCGATGCCGTCGATGATGACCGGGGCGTCGAAGGGCAGGATGGCCGAGGTGGTCGAGCGCGGCCGGCGGTCAGCGGGCGATATCGCGTTCCTCGGGACCCGCAGGATCGCGTTCGGCGATCCGGGCGTGAGCCCGACCGTGGTGGACTTCCTGGAGCGGATCATCAGGTCGACGCCGATCGACGTCATCGCCGACTTCTACGTCGCGCTCGTCGGGCACGACAAGCGGCACGCGCTGACGGTGCTCGGCAACGTGCCCGTGCTGGTGCTGACCGGCGACAGGGACCGGCTCGTCGACCCTGGCCTGTCCGACGAGATCGCGTCCGCGGTCCGCGATGCCAAGCTGGTCAGGATCCCCGGCGCCGGGCACGTGGTGATTCTCGAGCGGCCAGAAGAGGTCAACGAGGCCATCGCGGACCTCGTCACGCTCGCGCTCGCCACGCACGCGGCCTGAAGCCGCTGCGCTGTGGCAGACTCGCGAGCCGTGACTGGCTCCCAGGCGGCGAACGACCTCCCGGTCGTCACTGCCGAGCTTGCCGTCCCCGGCGCCGCACAGATGCGGCTGCTCGGCCGCAGGCTCGCGAGCCTGCTGCGTGCCGGCGACCTGGTGGTGCTGGCCGGGTCGCTCGGCGCTGGTAAAACGACGCTGGTCCAGGGGATCGGCGCCGGCCTCGACGTGCGCGGGCCGGTGACCTCGCCGACCTTCGTGATCGCCAGGCTGCACCCGTCGCTGCGCGGCGGCCCTGACCTCGTGCACGCCGACGCCTACCGGCTCGGCAGCAGGCTGGAGGTCGACGACCTTGACCTGGACGCCGATCTCGACCACTCGGTCACGGTGGTGGAGTGGGGCGAGGGCCTGGTCGAGAACCTCGCGGCGGCCAGCCTGCGGCTCACCATCGACCGGCCACCAGAGCCGCCGATGGCCGACCAGGGCAGCGGGTCGGAGGACGGTGCCGCTGACCAGGCAAGGCTCGTGACGGTCGCCGGTTACGGCGAGCGGTGGCGCGCCGCCGCCGGAGCGCTGAGAGCGGCGCTGGCCGAACCGCTGCGCTAGGGCGCGCGGGGACTGACGCGCGGGATTAATTGTTCCGATCTGTCGCTCCCGCGCAGCGCCGCCGACAGTACACTGCGGGAATCCACCGCAGCTTGCCGTCGCGCCCGGCCGCTGGCCGACCGCGCTGCGGCCCCCTCGCACTGCCGGTCTGGGAGGCGTGCCGTGACCGATCAGGGCTACCCGCCTCGTCAGCCACACCATCAGGGCAGGCAGGGCAGGACCAAGTCACCGCACGAGCCGCGCAGGAGCGGCTGGCAGGTGATCGACGCCTTCGACGACCGCCAAGACGACGAATCCGATCTGCCGCCGTGGGCAGGACCTGGCGTCGAACCGCTCAGGCCGGCGCGCCGGGCGCCGCGCACGCGGGTGCCCGACCAGCGCCGCGAGGCCGCACCTGAACAAATCGAGCCCGAGCAGGAGTCAAGGCGCAGCGGCCAGCCCGGCGAGTCGCCAGGCAGGCTGCGCAGGGGGCCGCGCCGCGGCCGGGCTGCCGCCGCCAGGCGCCGCCGATCCAAGCGCAGGCTCGTCACCTGGGGCGTGGTGGCGATCGCGGCCGTTTTGGTGACCGGACTCGGGATCTACCTGGCTCAGTCGCCGGCGCCGAAGAGCCCGTTCATCACCAAGCTCCAGAAGGGCGAGTTCAAGGCCGTGCCAGACGCGTGCAAGGTCGTCGGCACCGCGGTCCTGCGTCAGATCATGAACGGCACGCCGACAACGATCCAGCCGCAGCAGGGCCAGGCGCAGAACGAGTGCACGTTCACCGTCGATGCGAGCCCGGTCTTCCGCGTGATGACCGTCCAGCTTCAGGCGCTACGGGCCAGCCTGGTCCCGGTCGGTGACGGCAGCGCGACAGCCAACGCGGTGTACACGTTCGCCCAGCAGCGCACCAAATGGGCCAAGCCGCAGAAGAATACGGGCCAGCCTCCGGCGGCCATCACTGCCGTGCCAGGCCTCGGCCAGCAGGCCATCAGCGCCGTGCAGACGTTCACCACGGGCGCCATCGACAAGGTCACCGTGCTGGTGCGGTACAGGAACGTGCTGATCTCGGTCAGCCTGCAGGGCCAGTCGGGGCACGGATTCGGCCCGGTGACGGTCGGCGGCCTGCGCTCTGGTGCGCTGACGGTCGCGCGGGCGGCACTGGTCAAGGTCAGGGCCGAGCCCACGATCTGACTGACCACGCCTCGGGCCTGGTCCGCGCGCGCTCGGCGACCCTGTCGCGATGACTAGGCTGTGAGACCGTGTTTATCCTCGCCTTCGATACCGCGACGCCGGCCGTGACGGTCGCGGTGCACGATGGCTATGACGTGGTCGCGCACGAGTCAGCGGTGGACGCGCGGCGCCACGGCGAACTGCTCGCCCCGTCGATCGCGGCAGTCCTGGCGAAGGCCGGGGCGCGGCCAGGCGACGTGACCGCGATCGCGGTCGGAACCGGGCCCGGCCCTTACACCGGCCTGCGGGTAGGCCTGGTCACCGCCCGGGTGCTTGGCGAGGCGCTCGGCGTGCCGGTCGACGGCGTCTGCACGCTGGACATCATCGCGGCGCGAGGCGCGACGGTCAGCGGGCGGCAGGGAATTCGTCGTCGCGACCGACGCCAGGCGCGGCGAGGTGTACTGGGCGCGATACGCCGCCAGCCGGGGACCGGCTGTCCGATCCGCAGGTCACCGCGCCCGCGCTGGTCCCTCCTGGACTGCCGGTCGCCGGCGAGGGCCCGGTGCTGCACGCCGGAGATCGCCGCGGCCTGCGTCATCGAGCCGCGGTACCCGTCAGCGGTTCAGCTGGCCCTGATCGCGCGCGGACAGGCTGGCGCGCGGCCTGCCGCCAGGGCCGCCTGACGCGCTGTACCTGCGGCGCCCGGACGCCAGGGAGCCTGGCCGTCCGAAGCGAGTGACGCCATGACCGCGCTGCTGCGTGCCCGATGCGGCACGCCGACATCGACGCGGTCCTGGAACTCGAGCACGCCGTCTTCGGCGCTGAGGCATGGAGCAGGCAGATGCTGGCGGGCGAGCTCGATCAGCAGCCCGCCAGCCGGTACTACCTGGTCGCCGAGGACGACGGACAGGTCGCCGGGTACGCGGGCCTGCTCGGCGCTGGCTGGCAGGGCGACGTCCTGACGCTGGCGGTGGCCGCCGACCGCTGGGGCCAGGGCATCGGCACCGCGCTGCTGCAGGCGCTGCTGGCCGAGGCAGCCAGGCGCGGCTGCACCGAGGTCTTCCTCGAGGTACGGACCGACAACAGCCGCGCGCAGGAGCTGTACCGCAGGCACGACTTCGCCGAGATCGGGATCAGGCGCGGCTATTACCAGCCCTCTGGCGCTGATGCCCTCGTCATGCGGCGGACGCTGCGCCGGCGAGCCTGTGCCGGGCGCGCGGCAGGAAGCAACGGGAGAGCAGGCATGACCGCGCCGCTGGTGCTGGGAATCGAGTCCTCGTGCGACGAGACGGGCATCGGGCTGGTCCGCGGCCACGAACTGCTCGCCGATGCCGTCGCGTCCAGCGTGGCCGAGCACGCCAGGTTCGGCGGCGTGGTACCCGAGGTCGCCAGCCGGGCGCACCTGGAGGCGATGGTTCCCACGGTCGAGCGGGCGCTGCGAACCGCGGGGGTCGGCCTTGGCCAGGTGGACGCCATCGCGGTCACGGCCGGGCCCGGCCTCGCCGGGGCGCTGCTGGTCGGCGTCTGCGCGGCCAAGGCCTACGCGCTGGCGCTCGGCAAGCCGCTCTACGGCGTCAACCACCTGGCCGCGCATATCGCGGTCGACCAGCTTGAGCACGGCCCGCTGCCCGTACCCGGCGATCGCGCTGCTCGTCTCGGGCGGGCACTCCTCGCTGCTGCTCGTGGGCGACCTGACCGGCGAGATCACCCCGCTCGGCGCGACCATCGACGATGCGGCTGGCGAGGCCTACGACAAGGTGGCCAGGCTGCTCGGGCTGCCGTTTCCCGGCGGGCCGCCGATCGACGCGGCCGCCAGGACCGGCGACCCTGGCTCGGTCCAGTTTCCGCGGTCCAAATACCGCGACGGCACGGCCGACTTCTCCTTCTCCGGGCTCAAGACAGCGGTCGCGCGGTGGGTCGAGGCGCGCGAGGCCGCCGGCCTGCCGGTGCCCGTCGCCGACGTGGCCGCCTCCTTCCAGGAGGCCGTCGCCGACGTGCTGACCCGCAAGGCCGTCGACGCCTGCCTGAAGCAGGGCGTCGGCCACCTGGTGATCAGCGGCGGCGTCGCCGCCAACTCCCGGCTGCGCGCGCTCGCCAGGGAGCGCTGCGACGCCGCAGGCATCAGCCTGCGGGTGCCGAGGCCCGGGCTGTGCACCGACAACGGCGCGATGGTGGCGGCGCTGGGCTCCGACCTCGTCGCCGCCGGGGTCGCGCCGTCAGGAGCCGGCTTCGCCGCCGACTCCGGGCTGCCGGTCACCCAGGTCCTCGCCGCCTGACACCAGTGCTCCTGCGGTCAGCGCCTGACAGTCCGCTGGGTCAGCGTCCAGAGCGGGAACGTGAACTCGCCGGTCGCGGTCTGCGGCGTCGCGGCGAGGTAGTCAGCCACCGCGTCAAGCACCGCCTCGCGCTCGGGAGGTTCCATGATCAGGAACATCGAGTGCGTGCGCATGGTCTCGATCAGCGAGTCGGCCGTCCGCACGTGCCCGTGTTCGAACCCCGCGCCCTCGGCCGGCCGGAACAGGTCCTTGCCAGGTCCGCGCAGCCACGCGGTGATCCCGTCCTCATCGTCGGCGCGGTACGAGGTGAACGCGACGACGTTCGTCCGGCCGCGTGACCCTGTGCAGGCCGGCCACCCAGCCGACCCGGTCGTCGTCGGTGTTCCACAGGCCAGCGAAGACGCCGCCAGGCGTCAGCACCCTGGCGATCTCCGGCAGCGCCCGGTCCAGGTCGAACCAGTGCGCTGCCTGGCCGGCCAGCACCGCGTCGACCGAGGCGTCCGGCAGCGGGATCGCTTCGGCCCGCCCGGACATGGCCGTCACCGCGGGCAGGCCGCGACGCAGTTCGGCGAGCATGTCGGGATCGGGCTCCACGGCTATGACCTGCGGGCCTGCCGTCGCCGATCGTCAGGCCAGCGAGCTGCGCGGTGAGCTTGCCGGTCCCGGCGCCGAGGTCGACCAGCCTGACCGGCCGGTGTCCGAGGCGGACGGCCGGCTCGAGCGCCCAGCGGATCGCCGCGACCGGATAGTCTGGCCGGTGCTCGGCGTAGGCCGTGGCCGCGGCTCCGAAGGAGGCGGCCCGGCGGGCGTACTCGGTAGCCGCTGGCGCGTCGGCTGCCTCGTCGGCGGGTGCGTCCATGAGCCGCACCTTAGCCGGGCGGTGCACGGTACTGGCTTGACTGGGGCGAGCGTCGCGGCTACTGTGCGGACTTGGCACTCGATGGTGTAGAGTGCTAACGCGACGAGGATGGTCTGGCACCCGCGACGGCAGGCCCCATGGTCGCCTCTCTAGTAACTTCAGCTAGCCCTTTCCGGAGGGGGAGGTCAGATCGTGACGACCGCCACCAAGGTTGTTATCAAGCCGCTCGAAGACCGGATCGTAGTGCGCCCGCTCGACGCCGAGCAGACCACGGCATCCGGCCTTGTCATCCCAGACACCGCCAAGGAGAAGCCCCAGGAGGGCGAGGTTGTCGCCGTCGGCCCAGGCCGTTTCGACGACGCCGGCGCCAAGCGCGTCCCGATGGACGTCAAGGTGGGCGATGTCGTGCTGTACAGCAAGTACGGCGGCACCGAAGTGAAGTACGCGGGCGAGGAGTACCTCGTGCTCTCCGCCCGGGACGTGCTCGCGATCATCGAGAAGTAAGCGAGCATTTCGACCGCCGCCCCGGATCGGTCGGTGGCCGCAGGAGCCAGCCTCCTGTGGTTGCCGGCCAGCCCGGGGCGGCGGCATGACACCTGACATCAAATTCTGACCGAGCAAATGATCCGAGAACGATCAGCTGAGGTGCTGCATGGCCAAGAGCCTGAATTTCAATGAGGATGCGCGGCGGGCGCTCGAGCGTGGTGTGGACAAGCTCGCGGACGCCGTCAAGGTGACGCTCGGCCCGCGCGGCCGCAATGTCGTGATCGACAAGAAGTGGGGCGCTCCGACCATCACCAACGACGGCGTCACCGTCGCCAAGGAGATCGAGCTGGAGAACCCCCAGGAGAACCTGGGCGCGCAGCTCGCCAAGGAAGTCGCGACCAAGACCAACGACGTGGCCGGCGACGGCACCACGACCGCGACCGTGCTGGCGCAGGCCATGGTGCACGAGGGCCTGCGGTCGGTCGCCGCTGGCGCCAGCCCGATGTCGCTCAAGCGCGGCATCGACGCGGCCGCCGCCGCGGTCTCTGAGACCCTGCTGAAGAGCGCCCGCGACGTCGAGGAGCGCGGCGAGATCGCGAACGTGGCGACGATCTCGGCCCAGGACGCGAAGGTGGGCGCGATCATCGCCGACGCCTTCGACAAGGTCGGCAAGGACGGCGTGATCACCGTCGAGGAGTCGGCCACGATGGGCCTCGAGCTGGAGTTCACCGAGGGCCTGCAGTTCGACAAGGGCTACATCTCGGCGTACTTCATCACCGACCAGGACCGGATGGAGGCCGTCCTCGAGGACGCGGCCATCCTGCTGCACAACGGCAAGATCTCCTCGATGGCCGATCTGCTGCCGCTGCTGGAGCAGGTCGCCCAGTCGCGCAAGCCGCTCATGATGGTGGCCGAGGACGTCGACGGCGAGGCGCTGTCGACCCTCGTGGTCAACAAGATCCGCGGGCTGCTCAACGTCGCCGCGGTCAAGGCGCCAGGGTTCGGCGACCGCCGCAAGGCGATGCTCGAGGACATGGCGATCCTGACCGGCGGTCAGGTGGTCAGCGAGGAGGTCGGGCTCAAGCTCGAAAACGCCGGCCTCGACGTGCTGGGCTCGGCTCGCCGGGTCGTGGTCAGCAAGGACACCACCACGATCGTTGACGGCGGCGGCGACCAGGTCGCCATCAACGACCGGATCCGCCAGCTCAAGGCCGAGATGGAGGCCTCGACGTCGGACTGGGACAAGGAGAAGCTGCAGGAGCGGATCGCCAAGCTGGCCGGCGGTGTCGCCGTGCTGCGGGCCGGCGCCGCCACCGAGGTCGAGCTCAAGGAGAAGAAGCACCGGCTGGAGGACGCCATCTCGGCGACCAGGGCGGCGATCGAGGAAGGCATCGTGGCCGGCGGCGGAAGCGCGCTGATCCACGCCTCGGTGGCACTCGGCGACCTGGGCCTGTCCGGCGACGAGGCCACCGGCGTGGCCGTGGTCCGCAAGGCGCTGCTGGAGCCCGCCCGCTGGATCGCGCTGAACGCCGGCGCTGAAGGCGGCGTCGTGGTGGCGGCCATCGGCGATCTGCCGGCTGGCCACGGCTACAACGCCGAGACCGGTGAGTACGGCGACCTGATGGCGCAGGGCGTGATCGACCCGGTCAAGGTCACCAGGTCGGCGGTCCAGAATGCCGCCTCCATCGCGGGCATGCTGCTCACGACCGAGGCGCTGGTGACCGACAAGCCGGAGAAGGAAGAGGCCGAGGCCGGGCACGGCCACGGGCACGGTCACACGCACTGACCGGGCACTGACCGACGGCTCTGACGGGCCGGGACTCCGCGGAGTCCCGGCCCGTTCCCTTGCGCCAGCAGGGTCACCGTTGTGCCGGGCTTGAGGTCTTAGAGAGCGATTCGCCGTGGAAATGCCATTCGTCTGAGTGCTTAGTAAAAGTGCGAAGGCCGCCGTTCTTTGTTGTCCATTCCATGATTAGGCAGCCCCTTTACCTGGGCATCATGCGTTCATGACCGCCTGATGCGTGACGGCGTAAGCCAAAGGGGGACGCATGACTCAGCAGGCCGCCGGCGACACGGGACCGGCCGCCCCGATCACCGATCTGACAGTCCTGGCCGCTCGGGGCCAGCCCGCCGCCATCGAGTCGCTGATCAGGCAGATCAGGCCGATGGTGGTCAGGTACTGCCGGGCCAGGCTCGGCAATCTGGCCGGCCATTACCAGGTGGCCGAAGACGTCACGCAAGAGGTCTGCCTGGCCGTCCTTACGGCGCTGCCTAAGTACCAGGACATGGGCAGGCCTTTTGCGTCCTTTGTCTTCGGCATTGCGTCGCATAAGGTCGCCGATGCCCGGCGATCAGCGGCACGGCTGGCGATTCCCGTCGATGACCTTCCTGACAACCCTGACGACCGTCCAGGGCCCGAGGAGCAGGTCGTCGCGAGCCTGGACGCCCAGCGGGCCAGGGCGCTGCTGGCCAGGCTGCCCAGCCACCATCGCGAACTGCTCGTGCTGCGGGTGCTCACCGGGCTCTCGGCCGAGGAGACCGGCACGGCGCTCGGGATGTCGGCCGGCGCGGTCCGGGTGGCTCAGCACCGCGCGCTTGCCAGGCTGCGTTCGATCGCGGTCCAGGAGTTCTACGGCAGCAGCGCCTAGCAAGCGGCGCGCGACTGTCAGGTCGCCGCGTTCGCCGGGCGGTCGAGCCGGCGGGATTCAGCCGAGGCCCAGAAGGCCGTGCCGCTGACGAGCACCGCGAACGCGCCGATCGCGAGCGTGGTCGTGACTCCGGCATGCAAGAAGGCCGAAGCTCCGGCGAACGCGCCGGCCAGCATCGCGGCCACTGCGGCCGATCCTGCGCGCCGCCTGGGCGCCGTCTCCGCCACCCATCGCTGAGTCCGCGGCGAGGCCGGTCAGCGTCATGGTCAGCACCGTGGTGGTCATGTCGGGCACGGACAGCCGCCTGATGGTGGAGTTGCGCACCCCCATGCCGAATGCCAGCACCGCGATGATCGTGAACCGCGGCCAGCCGGAGGACACGCCAGTCGCCGTCGCGGCGATGACCGCGGCGACCCCGGTCGCGAGAGCCTCCGTGGTCATCGCCACGGCGAGCAGGCTCCGCCGCGAGGAGAGCCGCCTGCCCATCCGGCCGGCCGCGGCCGCGCCGACCAGGAATGAGCCGAGCGAGGTCAGGCACGCCGGAGCGGAGAACCCGGACGCCCCGGCGGCGGCGAAGCCGAGTAGGACCACGTTGCCGGTCATGTTCGCGGTGAAGACATGGCCCAAGCCGAGGTAGCTGACAGCGTCGACGAGACCGCTGACCATAGTCAGCACGATCAGAGTGGCGAGCAGCAGCCTGCCAGGCTGCCCTGTGGCGGGCGTCATGCGAGCGGGTTCACGCGGGCGGGTTCACGCGAGCGGGTTCACGCGAGCGGGTTCACGCGGGCGGCCCTCACGCGGGCAGGGACACGCTGCCGTCGTCCAGCAGCGTCCAGCCCGGGTTGTGCGCGATCTCCCACGGGTGCCCGTCCGGGTCGACGAAGAGGCCGCTGTAGCCGCCCCAGAACGTCTGTGCTGGCTCGCGGCCGATCACCGCGCCGGCGGCGCGCGCCTCCTCGATCACCGCGTCCACCTCGGCTGGCGACCTGACGTTGCAGGCCAGCGTCACCCCGCCCCAGCCGCCGTGGTCCTCCATCGCGCTGTCGTCCGCGAGCATGGCCCGGTCCCACAGGCCCAGGACCATCCCGCCCGCCTGGAAGAACACCACATCGTCGGCCGGCGAGGTGGCAGGCCGCCAGCCGAGCGAGGTGTAGAACTGCCTCGCCCGGTCCAGATCTCCCACGCCGAGCGTGATCAGGCTGACCCGCTGCTCCATGACGATGGCCTCCCTGACGGCTACTGACACGGGCAGACTAGACCTGCCAGGCGGCGTCTGCGGCTGTTCTTGGCGGCCCGGCGCGCCGGGGCGCGCGCCCTGGCAGTCTTGTCAGCATGCCCGACGACGCGGACACGACGGCGCAGGACGTACCGCGCGCGTACGCGGCGGCGGTGACGGCCGAACTCGGCGTCACTCTTGACGGCCGGCGCACGGCCGCCTACCTGCACGGTTCGGCCGCCCTCGGCGGCTGGACCGCCGAGCGCAGCGACGTCGACATCTTGTTCGTAGTTGCTGACGACATCACCGCCGCCGCCGCGGCCGGCGCTGGCCGGGCGCTGCTGAGCGCTGCCGTCGGGTGCCCTGGCCGGTGTCTTGAAGCCAGCATCGTCACGGCAGGCGCGGCGGTCCGGCCGGCGCCGCCGTGGCCGTTCGTCCTGCACGTCGGATTGCATGACGGCGAGCAGGCGCTGGTCATGGGCCAGGCGCTGCCCCTGACCGCCGCGCGATCCGGCGACGCCGACCTGCTGATGCACTACGCCGTCTGCCGCGCGGCCGGGGTCGCGCTGGCCGGCCCGCCGCCTGACGCGGCGATCGGGGCGGTGGACCGGCGGCTCATCCTCGGCTACCTGGCGGACGAGCTTGGCTGGGGCCTGGCCAACGCGCAGGAAAACTACGCGGTGCTGAACGCCTGCCGGGCGCTGGCCTATCTCAGAAACGGCCGGATCGTCGCGAAGGTAGCTGGCGGCCTGGCGGCGCTCGAGGCCGGCAGCGGGCCTGCCGAGGTGATCCGTCGCGCCCTCGATCAGCAGCAGGCGAGGACGCCAGAACGGCCGGCCGGACCGGACGCGGTCGCGTTCGTGCTGGACGTGGCCGCCGAGCTCAGGGTCGCGGCCGAAACACCGTCAACGTGATGGCCCAGGTGACCGGCACGGGGTCGGTCAGGCCCGCGATCCGCTCGGCCAGCGCCGCCTGGTCGGTGTGCCAGGCGCTCGGGCCCATCGTGGCCAGTGCTTCAGCGGCCGGGTGCCGCAGCGCCATGATGCCGCGGTGCTCGCTCTCGGAAGCCAGCTCGAAATGGGGGCCCAGCTTGTCGCCTAGCCGCACGCGCTTGCGCTCGTCGACCGTGAGCAAGCCGAGCGGGCCGGTCAGCTCGCCCAGGTGGTCAGCGGCGGGGGTAACCACCAGCAACGCCCCGGTCGGCCGCAGGATGCGGCGCAGCTCGGCGCCATCGCGCGGCGCGAAGACGTTCAGGACGAGATCGGCTGCGTCGTCGGCGACCGGCAGCGGCCGCCAGGCGTCGCAGCCGACCGCGCCGATCCTGGTGTGCGCCCGCGCTGCCTGCCGCAACGCGTGCCTGGATGCGTCCAGCGCCAGCCCGGCCGGTCCTGACAAGCGGTCGAGCACGGCCGCGAGGTAGTAGCCAGTGCCCGCGCCGACGTCGACTACGCAGCCTGGTCCTTGCCGCGGCCCCGCGCTCGCGGTGGCGCTGGCAGCGGCGCCGGCGAGCGCTGCCGCGATCGGCGCGAAGTGGCCGGTCGCGAGGAACTCCCTGCGGGCTCTGACCATCGCTGCCGTGTCGCCGCCGCTCCGGGCGCCGGCCTGGAGCAGGCTGACGTAGCCCTGCCGCGCGATATCGAAGCTGTGCCCGGCGCCGCACCTGACCGAGCCGCCGGCCAGCGCCAGGCGACCGCCGCAGTGCGGGCAGCGCAGCCAGGCGACCACCTCATCGAGCACGCGGGCCTCCGTGGGTCATGGGCGGTCTCCAGGCCGGGCCGCCGGCGTGGTGTCGTGCCGGTACCCGCCCCGCTACCTGGCCATAACTAGGATGGAGGAGAACCAGGCGACGAGCACCTCGGAGAGATATGACCGACGACGCCAAGTTCGGCCCGCCATCGCTGACCTTCGACGACGTGCTGCTGCTGCCAGCGCACTCGCGGCTGCTGCCCAGCGAAGCGGACACGACTGCGCGGCTCACCAGACAGATCAAGCTCCAGGTCCCCTTGCTGTCCTCGGCGATGGACACGGTCACCGAGGCGCGGATGGCCGTCGCCATGGCCAGGCAGGGCGGCGTCGGCGTGCTGCACCGCAACATGTCGATCGAGGATCAGGCCTACCAGGTCGACATCGTCAAGCGCTCAGAGGCCGGGATGATCACCAATCCGGTCACCTGCGGGCCGGATGCGACGATCTCCGACGTCGAGGAACTCTGCGCCCAGTACCGGATCTCCGGCCTGCCGGTGGTCTCGCCAGAGGGCGTGCTGCTGGGAATCATCACTAACCGGGACATCCGGTTCGAACAGGACCGCAGCCGCCGTGCGGGCGAGCTGATGACCAGGATGCCGCTGATCACGGCGCCGGTGGGGGTCTCCAGGGAGCAGGCGCTGCGGCTGCTGTCCGAGCACAGGGTCGAGAAGCTGCCGCTCGTCGACTCCCAGGGCCTGCTCCGCGGCCTGATCACGGTCAAGGACTTCGCCAAGAGCGAGAAGTTTCCCTACGCCACCAAGGACGCCCAGGGCCGCCTGATGGTCGGCGCGGCGGTCGGGGTCGGCGAGGATGCCAAGCGCCGGGCCCAGGCGCTCATCGACGCGGGCGTCGATTTCCTCGTCGTGGACACCGCGCACGGGCATTCCCAGGCGGTGCTGACCATGATCGCTCAGCTCAAGGCCAACGTCAGGATTGAGATCATCGGCGGGAACGTCGCGACCAGGTCGGGCGCCCAGGCGCTGATCGAGGCCGGGTCCGACGCGGTCAAGGTCGGGGTCGGACCCGGATCGATCTGCACGACCAGGGTCGTGGCCGGCGTCGGTGTGCCGCAGGTCACCGCGATATACGAGGCCGCGCAGGCCGCGCGGCCGGCCGGCGTCCCGGTGATCGGCGATGGCGGCGTCCAGTACTCGGGCGACATCGCGAAGGCCATAGCGGCCGGGGCCGACACCGTCATGCTCGGCAGCCTGCTGGCCGGCTGCGAAGAGGCTCCCGGCGAGATGGTGATGATCGGCGGCGAGCAGTACAAGCTCTACCGCGGCATGGGCTCCCTCGGCGCGATGCGCAACCGCGAGCGGGGCAGGTCCTACTCCAAGGACAGGTACTTCCAGGACGACGTGCTGCGCGAGGACAAGCTGGTGCCTGAGGGCATCGAGGGCCGGGTGCCATACCGTGGCTCGGTCGCGGCCATGGTCGGCCAGCTCGCCGGCGGCCTGCGGGCGGCGATGGGGTACTGCGGCGCCGCGACGATACCTGACCTGCAGGAAGCCCGGTTCACCCAGATCACCGGCGCTGGCCTGACCGAGAGCCACCCGCACCACGTGCACATGATGGCCGAGGCGCCGAACTACAGCGGCCCCGCGAGCTGAGCGGCGTGATTAACCGGCTGGCAGACTGACGGGGTGACCCAGATGGAGATCGGCCGCGGCAAGAGCGGCCGCCGTGCGTACGCCCTTGACGAGATCGGCATCGTGCCGTCGCGCCGGACCAGGCGCCCTGAGGACGTTTCGATCGCCTGGCAGATCGACGCCTACCGGTTCGAGTTGCCGCTGGTGACCGCGCCGATGGACAGCGTGGTCTCGCCCGCCACGGCGATCGCGATCGGCAAGCTGGGCGGCCTCGCCGTGCTGGACATCGAGGGGGTCTGGACCAGGTACGACGATCCAGAGCCGCTGCTTGCTGAGATGGCGACGCTCGACGACGAGGCCGCGACGGCGCGGCTGCAGCAGATCTACGCCGAGCCGATCAAGGACGAGCTGATCGGCCAGCGGATCGAGGAGATCAGGGCCGCGGGGGTCACCATCGCCGCCAGGCTCTCGCCGCAGCGCACGCTGAAGTACCACAAGGCAGTCATCGACGCGGGCACCGACTTCGTCGTGATCAGGGGCACGACGGTGTCGGCCGAGCACGTTTCAAGCCAGGCCGAGCCGCTGAACCTCAAGCACTTCATCTACGAACTCGACGTTCCGGTCATCGTCGGCGGCTGCGCCACCTACACGGCTGCGCTGCACCTGATGCGCACCGGCGCCGCCGGCGTCCTGGTCGGTTTTGGCGGCGGGTCGGGCCAGACCACTGCCGCTGTCCTCGGCGTCAAGGTGCCGATGGCGACCGCGATCGCCGACGTCGCGGCCGCGAGGCGGGACTATCTGGACGAATCCGGCGGGCGCTACGTGCACGTGATCGCCGACGGCGGCATGACCCGCAGCGGCGACATCGCCAAGGCGCTCGCGCTCGGCGCCGACGCCGTCATGGTCGGCTCGCCGATCGCGAGGGCCGCCGAAGCGCCGGGGCGTGGCTACCACTGGGGCGCCGAGGCGCACCACCCTGAACTGCCGCGCGGCGACCGGCTGCAGGGTCGGCACGATCGGGACCCTTGAGCAGATCCTGCACGGGCCGTCGACCGTCGCCGACGGTTCGATGAACCTGATGGGAGCGCTCCGCCGGACAATGGCGACATCGGGGTACTCGGACCTGAAGGAATTCCAGCGGGTCGAGGTCACCATCGCGCCAGGCTCGCCGGCCGCGGCGGCAAGGCCTGGCGTACCGAGCCGGTGAGCTTCCCGCTTTCGCGGGGGTTCCAGGGGGTCGTCCCCACGGGCCAGCACAGCCTGGGTAGCGTTCTGCACTGTGACGACACATGCGCTCGGATCGGTCAAGCTCGGACCTGCTGAGCGGGCATCGGCCATCGCGACGATGGCGAGCACCGAGTTGCAGGTCCTGGTGGTCGGCGGTGGCGTTGTCGGGGCGGGGGTGGCCCTCGACGCCGCGACCAGGGGCCTGTCTGTCGGCCTGGTCGAGGCCAGGGACTTCGGCTCTGGCACATCCTCCCGGTCCAGCAAGCTGATCCACGGCGGGCTGCGTTACCTGGAGCAATTTAACTTCGGCCTGGTGCGTGAGGCGCTGACCGAACGTGCGCTGCTGATGCAGCGCATCGCGCCGCACCTGGTCAGGCCGGTCTCGTTCTTGTTCCCGTTCAGCCACTATGGCTGGGAGCGCGCCTACGTCGGCGCAGGCGTCAGCATCTACGACGCGCTCGGCGTCGCGCGCGGCCAGGTCAGGGGCCTGCCCGTGCACAAGCAGCTGACCAGGCGGCACGCGCTGCGCCTGGCGCCCGCGCTGCGCAGGTCGGCGCTGACCGGCGCGCTGCAGTACTGGGACGCCCAGGTCGACGACGCGCGTTACGTCACCGACCTGATCAGGACGGCCGCCGGCTACGGCGCGCATATCGCGTCGAGGACCCAGGTCACCGGCTTCCTGCGGGAGGGCGAGCGGGTGACCGGCGTGCACGCGGTTGACCTCGAGACCGGCGCCGCGCTGGAGATCAGGGCCCAGCAGGTGGTGAACGCCACCGGGGTCTGGACCGACGAGATCCAGGCGATGGTGGGCGGCCGCGGTTCGATCAACGTCCGGGCCTCCAAGGGCGTGCACCTGGTCGTTCCCCGGGACCGGATCCACTCGAGCACCGGGCATCATCTTGCGAACCCCGGTCAGCGTGCTGTTCGTCATCCCCTGGGGCAGGCACTGGATCATCGGCACGACCGACACGGACTGGGCGCTGTCCAAGGCACATCCCGCGGCCAGCCGCGCCGACATCGACTACGTGCTCGACCAGGTCAACCGGGTGCTAGCGGTGCCGCTGACACGCGATGACGTCGAGGGCGTGTACGCGGGCCTGCGGCCGCTGCTGGCTGGCGAGTCGGACACGACATCCAAGCTGTCCAGGGAGCACACGGTCGCGCACCCGGTGCCCGGCCTGGTCATGATCGCTGGCGGCAAGTACACGACCTACCGGCTGATGGCCGAAGACGCGGTCGACGCGGTCGCGCACGGCCTGGACGGCAAGGTCGCTCCGTCCTGCACCGACCAGATCCCGCTGGCCGGGGCCGACGGATTCCAGGCGCTGTGGAACTCGCGGCACACGATCGCGCAGGTCATCGGGCCTGCACGTGGCCAGGATCGAGCACCTGCTGCGCAGGTACGGCGGCCTCACCGGCGAACTGCTCGACATGATCGCCGCCGATCCGAGCCTGGGCAGGCCGCTGGCCGGCGCCGATGACTACCTGCGGGTCGAGGCCGTCTACGCGGTGACCCACGAAGGCGCCAGGCACCTGGACGACGTGCTCGCCAGGCGCACCCACATCTCGATCGAGACCTGGGACCGCGGGCTGTCGTCGGCCCAGGAAGTGGCCGCGCTGATGGCGGGCCCGATGAAGTGGCGGAACCGGCAGGTCACCAGGGAACTTGACCACTACCGGGCGAGGACCGAGGCCGAGCGGAAGTCGCAGGAGGCGGACACCGACACCGACGCGGACGCGATCAGGCTCGGCGCGCCAGAGATCGTGCCGGTGATCGTGCACGACCATGCGAACATGGTGCGCCAGGCAGTGGCCGACGCCGAATAGGCCCACGCGCCGGCCAGGCCGGCGGCAACTAGACTTCGGCCATGTCTGCGCAACCGCGTGCTGTCCGGCATTCAGCCGACCGCTGACTCCTTTCACCTCGGCAACTACCTCGGCGCGATCCGCCAGTGGGTGGCCCTGCAGGACAGCCATGACGCGTTCTACTGCGTCGTCGATCTGCACGCGATCACTGTGCCGCAGGACCCGGCGGTGCTGCGGCGGCGGACGAGGCTGGCGGCGGCCCAGTTGTTCGGGGCCGGCCTTGACCCGAAGCGGTGCACGGTCTTCGTGCAGAGCCACATTCCTGAGCACGCGGAGCTTGCCTGGGTGCTCAGCTGCATGACCGGGTTCGGCGAGGCCAGCAGGATGATCCAGTTCAAGGACAAGTCGCAGAAGTCCGGCGCCGACCAGGCCAGCGTCGGCCTGTTCACCTACCCGATCCTGCAGGCCGCCGACATCCTGCTCTACCAGACCGACCAGGTGCCGGTCGGCGAGGACCAGCGGCAGCATCTCGAGCTCACCAGGGACCTGGCCCAGCGGTTCAATCACCGGTTCGGCCAGACGTTCGTCGTGCCAGGCCCGTACATCGTGAAGGACGTCGCCAAGATCGCCGACCTGCAGGATCCGTCGGTCAAGATGAGCAAGTCGTCGTCCTCGCCGCAGGGCATCGTGGACGTGCTCGAAGATCCGGCCTCGATCAGCAAGAAGATCGCCCGCGCCGTCACCGACATGGGCTCGGAGGTTCGTGCCGACGAGGAGGCCAAGCCGGGGGTGACCAACCTGCTGCGGATCTACGCGGCGCTCACCGGGTCAAGCCTGCCCGAGCTTGAGCAGCGCTACGCCGGCTCGGGGTACGGCGCGTTCAAGAAGGACCTGGCCGGAGTCGTCGTCGACGCGCTCGCGCCGATCAGGGAGCGGACCGAGAAGATGCTCGCCGACGAGGCCGAGCTCGACCGCGCTGCTGGCCGACGGCGCCGCCCGGGCCAGGGAGGTCGCGAGTGCCACCATGGCGCGGGTCAGGGACCGCGTTGGCCTTCTCACTGCGCTAACGCCGCCGCCGAAGACACCAGGAACCAGCTGATACTGCCCGCGGTGAGCTGACCCTGCGCTGGCTAGCCTGATTGGCGCCGGCTGAGCAGGGCGCGCCGGCGCAGCCAGGCGAGGCCGCCGAGCACGCACGCGCACACCGCGGCCGCGATACCCGCGCCGATCGCCACCTTGTCGCGCGACCTCGCGGGGACTGCGGACAGCGCGCTGCCTCCCGCCGGCGGCCCGGCGTGCCCTGCTTTGGTGACCCTGCGAGCCGCCGCGAGCGGCGGCACCAGCACGCCGACCGGTCGGACTTCCCCGGACATCGCGAATCCCCAGTTCAGCAGGCGCTCAGCGGAAGTGATCTCGGTGAGCGGGGTGGCGTGCAGGATCGTGACGATCAGGGTGACGCCGCGCCGCCTGGCCATGCCGATGTAAGTGGCGCCCGCCTTCACCGTCCAGCCGATCTTCCCGCCCAGACCGCCGCGGTACTTGGTGAGCAGGTAGTTCTGGTTGATCAGCAGAACATGCTTGTGGCGCTTAAACGGGAACCTGGCCGTCCGCAGCGAGTCGTAGTGCATGAAGGCGGGCATCTGCAGGGCGCGCCTGGCGATCAGGGCGAGGTCGTAGGCGGAGACGACCTGGCCGGGTGCTGGCAGGCCGTTGGGCTGCTTGGCGACGACGTCGTAGGCCTGCAGGTGGTGTGCTTCGGCGTTGATCAGGGCGATTCCCTTGGTGAAGGATCCGCTGGCCTGGGCGAGGGCGACGGCTGCGTCGTTGGCGGAGATCAGCAGCAGCGCCTTGAACAGGTCGGCCACCTTGTACCTGTGGCCTGGGATGAGGCCGACGATGTTCGGCTGCACCGATGCTGCCCGCTTGGTGGCCAGGATGGTCGCGTTCGGCCTGAGCCTGCCCCAGCATGGTGATCGCGGTGAGCACCTTCAGCGTGCTGGCCGGCGGGAACAGCCCGTGGGCATCCTTGGCCGCCAGCACGGCTCCGGTACTGGCATTGGCGATCAGGTACGCCGAGGCCGGCACGACAGGCAGCAGCCGCGCACCGCGCGGCGGGTACTGCACAACGATGCCCCGGCTGGCGAGTCGCGGCCCGCCGACCTGGTTCCTTGCCACTGGCTGCGGATGGCTCGCGGCGGCCACGGCCGGGTTCGATGTGGCCGACACCGTGACGATGGCCGTCACCGCCAGGATTCTGCGTCGCGTGCTCGTCTGCATCCGGCTGCGCTCCGGTCCTTGAACCCGCATGCGGGCATTCTGGCCGGGGGTAGGCATGCCACGGGCTTCCACGGGAGAAGCAACGGGCGGCTGTGTGCGCGCCGGCCGGGTTACTGGTACGCGCCGGACCGTTCCCCCGCGTCCGAGGCGCTACCCGTGCCGCAATCCATCCCGATGCCTATCCAACCGGTGCGACCCGCGCGGAATGCCGGCAAAGTTTAGGCACGCAATGGACTACGCCGATGCTATTGGCGGGCCGGCCGCCTGCGGGCGGTCACCGGCCGGCGAGCGGTCGCACCAGCGCACCGACCGGCCGGACGCGGCCGTTGACCGCGAATCCCCAGTCGAGCAGGCGTTCTGCCGAGTTGATCGTCGTGAGGGGGGTGGCGTGCAGGATCGTGACGATCAGGGTGACGCCATGCCGCCTTGCCATGCCGACGTAGGTCGCGCCGGCCGCCATTGTCCAGCCGGTCTTGCCGCCTAGGCCGCCCGGGTACTGGGTCAGCAGCCCGTTCTCGTTGACCATGTGCACCGGGCCGAACCTGGTCCCGGTGAAGATGGCGGACAGGGTCCGGTCGTAGTGCATGAAGGCGGGCATCTGCAGGGCGCGCCTGGCGATCAGGGCGAGGTCGTAGGCGGAGACGACCTGGCCGGGTGCTGGCAGGCCGTTGGGCTGCTTGGCGACGACGTCGTAGGCCTGCAGGTGGTGTGCTTCGGCGTTGATCAGGGCGATTCCCTTGGTGAAGGATCCGCTGGCCTGGGCGAGGGCGACGGCTGCGTCGTTGGCGGAGATCAGCAGCAGCGCCTTGAACAGGTCGGCCACCTTGTACCTGTGGCCAGGGATCACGCCGATGATGTTCGGGACCATCGACGCCGCGAGCGGGGAGGCGACGATCGTGGCCTGCGGCCGCAGCCTGGGCAGCATGGTGATCGCGGTGAGTACCTTCAGCGTGCTGGCTGGCGGGTAGCGGCCGTGCGCATCCTTCGCCGCCAGCACCTGGCCGGTCTTCGCGTTCGCGACCACGTAGGCGGACGCGGGGATCCGCGGCGGCCTGGTCGCGTTGCGCGCCACCACCACGCGGCTTGATCCGAGCCGGTGCCCGCCAACCTCACGCAGATGCAGCACGCGGTCGCGATGCCGCGCACGGGCGGCGTGCGGCCCTGGCTTCGTCCCGTGGCCGCCTGGCGCCTGACGGCCGGAGTGGCTGCCCGCGGATTGTGCCCGCCGGTCGCCCGTGTGTCGCTGGGCCGCCGCACCGTGCACCGAGAGGGCCGCAGACCTCGCAGGGCGCTGGTCCGCGGCGCGGCCGCCGCTCGACATCGGCCCGGAGAGAGTCATGGCGTAGCCGGTGACGGCCAGCGCCGTGGCCGCGCCGACCATGCTGATTGCCGCCTGCCGCCTGCTCGTCTGCATCCGGACCCCGATCCGGACGGCGGAAGCGAGCCGGCGCTGGCCGCGTCCGCTGCCCATAGGCTGCAAATTCATGATGTTCGCGATGTTCGAGATGTTCACGAAGTTAAGCAGCATATGCGACGTAGAGAGGTTTTCGGCGGGCTCGCCTCAGCGAGCTTCGCGCGCACGGGCCGTAATCTTGTTCTATGGCGCGTATTTCGGAGTCGGGCGAGCCCATCGAGCCGGTCTACGGCCCCAAGGCGCTGCAGGACTTCGATGCCGATCGCGACCTTGGCGAGCCTGGTGCCTTTCCGTTCACGCGCGGCGTCTACCCGACCATGTACGCGGGCCGGCCGTGGACGATGCGCCAGTACGCGGGCTTCTCGACCGCGGCCGACTCGAACCGGCGGTACCAGCAGCTGATCGCGGCCGGTACCACGGGCCTGTCGGTGGCCTTCGACCTGCCGACCCAGATGGGGTACGACTCCGACGCGCCGCAGGCGCGCGGCGAGGTCGGCAAGGTCGGCGTCGCGATCGACTCGATCGAGGACATGAAGGCCCTGCTGCAGGGCATCCCGCTCGACTCGGTGTCGACGTCGATGACCATCAACGCGCCAGCGGCGCGTCCTGCTGCTGCTGTACGAGCTTGTCGCCGCCGAGCAGGGCGTCGCGCCGGAGAAGCTGACCGGCACGATCCAGAACGACATCCTGAAGGAGTACATCGCCCGCGGAACCTACATCTATCCGCCTGAGCCGTCGCTTCGCCTGGTGGCGGACACGTTCGCGTATTGCGGCGCCCGCATCCCGCGCTGGAACACGATCTCCATCTCTGGCTACCACATGGCAGAGGCAGGGGCGACGCCGGTGCAGGAGATCGCGTTCACGCTGGCCAACGCCAAGGAGTACGTACGCACCGCGATCGAGGCTGGCCTCGCTGTCGACGAGTTCGCGCCGCGGTTGTCGTTCTTCTTCGTGGCCAGGACCACGCTGCTCGAGGAGGTCGCGAAGTTCCGCGCCGCCCGCTGGCTGTGGGCGCACATCATGGCCGAGGAGTTCGGGGCGCGGGATCCGCGCTCGCAGATGCTGCGCTTCCACACTCAGACGGCGGGCGTCCAGCTCACGGCGCAGCAGCCCGAGGTCAACCTCGCCAGGGTGACCGTGCAGGCGCTGGCCGCGATCCTGGGCGGCACCCAGTCGCTGCACACGAACTCCTACGACGAGGCGATCGCGCTGCCGACCGAGAAGGCGGCGAGGCTGGCCCTGCGCACCCAGCAGGTGCTCGCATACGAGACAGATCTGACCGCGACGGCCGACCCGCTGGCCGGGTCTTACGCGATCGAGTCGCTGACCGCGGACATCAGGGACCAGGCGGGCGAACTGATCAAGCGGGTCGAGGAGATGGGCGGCGCGGTGGCGGCGATCGAGCGCGGCTTCCAGAAGGCAGAGATCGAGCGCTCGGCCTACCACGTTGCACTGCAGATCGACGCGGGGGAGCGCGTGGTCGTCGGCGTGAACAGGTTCGCCACGGCGGCGGACGAACGCTACGAGCCGCTGCGGGTCGACCCCGCGATCGAGCAGGAGCAGTGCGAGCGCCTCGCCGCGCTGCGCCGGACGCGAGACGACGCCGAGGTGCGGCGCACTCTCGACGCGGTGAAGCGAGCCGCGGCGGGTCAGGAGAACGTCCTGCACCCGCTGCGGTCGGCGCTCGCTGCGAGGGCGACGGTCGGTGAAGTCTGCGATGCGCTGCGTACGGTCTGGGGCTTGTACCAGCCCGCCGATGTCCACTAACCACGTGAAATGGCTGGCTTAACGGCAACACGGCCGGTGCGGAGCTGTCCGGCCAGAATCGGGCATCCTCAGCGATCCGCCTTCGCGAGCGCTACCATGCTTAGTGATACCGGGTCGCACCTCGCTTCATTGCCGAGATGCGACGAGAGCACCCGCCAGCGCCATGTAGTGCAGTTGCACCAGTCGTCGGCTCCGAGTGCCTGATCCGGGCCACGGGACCAGGGCCTGCCGACGACGCCGGATTTAACGGCGAAAGGAAGCACTCGCCTCGCCAGTAAACGTGCTGCAGATCCGCAGCACGTCCCGCCGCGTCACGCCGGCTTTGCCCGGCGTGCGCGGGTGACGATAGCAGAAGGGCCGATGGATACGCGTTTCGCCTTCCCGATCCGGGTGAGCTACCCGGCACGGTGTCGGCGTGCCGCGCCGCGGGCGTGCACAGACCCAGGAAGAGGGAAACGCCGTGGTGCTGGTGTTGTTTGTGGTATCTGTGTGACGCCAGTAAACGGTTGCTCCGGATCGGGATTCAGTTCCGGCCGGGCGACTACGACCGCTCGCGGGCCGGCCCGTGGCGGCTGCACAGAGATCCGGTGCGCTCCTGACCTGATCCGGGCCCCAAAGGAGAGGGCGGATGGCTGAGAGTGATCTGGTAGGCGAGCTAGACGCGTTCCTGGCGCGATCACCAACCCGAGTTGATCGAGTTCCGGCGGGACCTGCACGCCCATCCGGAGATCGGCTATGCCGAGCACCGCACCACCCGCCGGATCGCCCTGCGGCTCGAAGCCGCGGGGCTGAAGCCAGCCATCCTGCCCAAGGGCACGGGCCTGATCGCCGACATCGGCGGCAGCCGTGACGATGCGCCGGCCGTCGCCCTTCGTGCCGACATTGACGCCCTGCCGATCGTTGACGAAAAGAATGTTCCTTACCGGTCATTGAACGCGGGCGCTTGTCATGCCTGCGGCCACGACGTGCACACCTCGGTGCTGCTGGGAGCTGGCCTGTTCCTCGCGAGGGCCGCGTCGGCCGGAGCCCTGCCGGGAAAGGTCAGGCTCATCTTCCAGCCGGCCGAAGAGGTGCCAGGCGGGGCGCTCGACGTGCTGGCGGCTGGCGGCATCTCCTCGGTCGACCACATCTTCGCGCTGCACTGCGACCCCAAGCTGGAGGTCGGCAAGATCGGCACCAGGATCGGCCCGATAACGGCCGCCTGCGACAAGGTGAAGGTGCAGCTCAGCGGGCCGGGCGGACACACCGCCAGGCCACACCTGACCGCCGACCTGGTCTTCGCGCTCGGCAAGATCATCACCGAACTGCCCGCGGCGCTGTCCCGCAGGATCGATCCGCGGTCGGGCCTGAGCCTGGTCTGGGGTCGCGTGAACGCTGGCTCGGCGCCGAACGCGATCCCGGATTTCGGCGTCGTCGAGGGCACGGTGCGATGCCTGGACGACACGTCCTGGCATGCCGCGCCCGAGTTGATGAAGGACCTGGTCGAGTCCGTCGCGATGCGCGTATGGCCTGACCGCGGACCTCACCTATGAGCGCAGCGTGCCGCCCGCCGTCAACGAGGCCGTCAGCACCCAGATGATCGCCGCGGCGGTCGACCGCGTGCTCGGGCGCCGAGGCGATCACCGCCGCCCCGCAGAGCCTGGGCGGCGAGGACTTCGCCTGGTACCTGGAGTCCATCCCCGGCAGCCTGTTCAGGCTCGGCACCCGCAAGCCTGGCTCGGTCGACGAGTTCGACATTCACCAGCCGATGTTCGACGTGGACGAGGAAGCGCATCGCGGTCGGCGTCAAGGTGATGACGGCCACGGCGCTGACGGCGATCGGCACCAAGCAGGCCGATTCCACGCTCGCCGATGCCGATGCGGTCGGCAGGGTCAGGCCCGCGCGCCCGTCCGCCGACGGAGTCACGCTCGCTGGTCCGTTATGGGCTAGCTACTCCTCGGTTGCCTGACCGTAACGCGATCGGAGTGCAGGGGCGGGGCGTTCCCGGCGAGGCGGGCATATTGTGGAAGCGAAGCCGCAGTTCACGCTGACGGCACCCTGTTCGCCGATCCCGGAGCGTCAGCCACCGTGTCCGCACCGAATGAGCAAGCCAAGACGGCGGTGCCGTTGTCGGCCGGGCGTCTGCTGCCCGATGGCAGGCGGATCTACCGCCTGAGCAGCCCGCAGGTCGTCTGGTGGGTCTGGGTGGCGCTAGCCCTGCTCAGCCTCGGCGACCTGGTGATCCAGGGCCATGACTATCTCTCGCTGAAGTTTGCGCTCGGCCTGCTGACGGTCACCGGCCTGGTGTACTCGTGCACGCTGTGGCCGCGGGTGATCGCGGACGACGACGGCGTTCTGGTGCAGAATCCGTTCCGCCGTTTCATGATCCCGTGGGACGCGGTGCGGGGGATCTTCCTGGCCGACTCCGTCGAGATCCAGTGCGCGCGTGGCCGGCAGAAGAAGGACAAGACCGTCTATAGCTGGGCGCTCTCCTCCGCCCGCCGCGGCCGGGCGCGGGCCAAGCTGCACGGCTGGCAGTGGGATCAGGGCAAGCGGAACCGGCCGTCGAGCTACGGCCAGCTGCCTGGGCAGGCCAAGGAACTCGTCAAGATGACAGCGACCGAGGTCATGGCCAGGGAGATGGCCAAGCTGTCGGAGGAGGCCAAGGCGAGGCGCGGTGAAGCGGGATCTGGGTCGGCCGAGGCGCGTATGGGCGAGGCCGGGCTCGGCGAGGCTCGCCTCGACGACGCCGGCCTCGCCAGGCCGAGCATGAACGGCGCCAGCAAGAAGGAATCCGGTTCGAAGGCCGGGGCCGCGGCGGCCGCTGCGGGCGATGCCGGGACGCTGGCGGATGGCTCATCCGACAGGTGGCGTCGGCGGGGTACTTGCGGGCCGGCTGGTCCTGGCCAGCGCTGGCGGCCTTCCTGTGCCGGGAATCGCGTTCGCGATCGCGATGGCTGTCGAGTTAGCCGCCCAGCGAAGTGCATGGCCTGGTCCTGAGCCCCGCGACGTAGTCGGCGGGCGCGCCGGCCGCCTCGGCGGCGTCGGCCATGATCCCGAGGTACCTGGCCGCCGGCAGGCCGCCCTCGTAGTCGTTCAGCACGTAGAGCCAGGCGAGCACGTCCCCGTCCAGCGTGGCGACCCTGACCCGCAGCTTGCTGTAGTAGCCGAGCGTGGCGCCGTCCCAGCGGTCGAGTGCCTGCTCGTCGCTCTCCGACACCTCGTAGAGCACGACGAAGACGCGCGCGTCCTGCTCCTCGACGACCGTGGCGAGCGCGCCCTCCCAGCCGATGTCCTCGCCGCCGAACGTCAGGCGCCAGCCATCCAGCCAGCCGGTGCCGGCCTGGGGTGAATGCGGACAGCGCTCGGCCATCTGAGCCGGGTCCATATTGCTGCCGTACGCCGCGTACAACGCCACGATTCATTAGCGTACGAGGCCGGGGCGCCGCCGGGAGGGAGGTTGGCTCTGCTCGTTCGTCTCGATCGAGGCTGCTGACCAGCCCGGGCGCGGGATGCGACAGAATGAAGCACCGTGAGCCAGCCGCATTCGCACATCGTGATCATCGGCGGCGGACCCGGCGGATACGAGGCCGCCCTGGTCGCGGCGCAGCTTGGTGCCCAGGTGACCGTCATCGAAGAGCAGCGGTCTTGGCGGATCCTGCGTGCTGACGGACTGCGTGCCGTCGAAGACCCTGATCGCCACCTCCAACCTGATGGCCGCGATGGAAGGCACGCGCGACCTCGGCATCAGGTTCGATCACGATGTCTCCGCCGACGCCGCCGTGCCGCCGACGCGGCCGGTGCCGCTGCGCGCCCAGGCCCGGCGTCGGTGTCGCACGCGCTCGCCGACGCGCCGCGGATCTACTCGCGGATCAGGCACCTGGCGCAAGCCCAGTCGGCCGACGTCGGCGTGCGCCTCTCGCGGCGAGGGAGTCCAGGTGATCAGCGGCCGGGCCAGGCTCGCGAGACCCGGCGTGGTCGCCGTCGGCGACGAGGAGATCAGGGCGGACACCGTCCTGATCTCGGTCGGCGCGCATCCGCGTGAGCTGCCGGGAGCGATTCCCGACGGTGAGCGGCTGCTGACCTGCCGGCAGATCTACGACCTGCCCGACCTGCCAAGCGAGCTGATCGTCGTCGGCTCCGGCGTCACCGGCGCCGAGTTCGCGAGCGCGTATCAGGCGCTCGGATCGCAGGTGACGCTGGTTTCCTCGCGTGATCACGTGCTGCCCAACGAGGACACCGACGCGCGCGATGGTGGTCGAAGACGTCTTCCGGCGCCGCGGCATGAAGGTACTGAGCCGATCCCGGGCGGTCGGCGCGCAAGCGGACGGCGCGACGGCGTGGAGGTCAGCCTGCAAGACGGCACGGTCGTGACGGGGTCGCACTGCCTGCTCACGGTCGGCATGGTGCCGTCGACGACCGGGCTCGGGCTGGGCGAGGCCGGGGTGGACGTCGACGACAGCGGCTTCATCAGCGTGGACCGGGTCTCGCGCACGACCGCGCCAGGCGTCTACGCGGCCGGCGACTGCACGGGCGTCTGGATGCTGGCCTCGGTCGCGGCCATGCAGGGCAGGATCGCCATGTGGCACGCGCTCGGCGAGGCCGTTCAGCCGCTACGGCTCGGGCACGTGGCCGCCACCATCTTCACCGACCCTGAGATCGCGGCCGTTGGCGCCAGCCAGCAGGACGTGGACTCGGGCAAGGTGCTCGCCCGGGTGGTCAAGCTGCCGCTCGCCACCAACGCGCGGGCCAAGATGGACGGCTTCAGCGACGGCTTCGTCAAGCTGTTCACGCGGCGGAACAGCGGAATCGTGCTCGGCGGCGTGATCGTCGCACCGATGGCCAGCGAACTGATCCTCGGCGTCTCGCTCGCCGTCGAACAGCAGCTCACAGTCGACGAGATCGCGCACACGTTCGCCGTCTATCCATCGCTGACCGGCAGCATCACCGAGGCTGCCCGCCAGCTCATGCAGCCAGCCGAGCCGCGCTAGAGTCGCCTGCCGCCGCGCGTGACCGCCACGCTAGTGCGCGGGATGGCCGAGGTCGGGATCGTCGGGCGGCTCGAGGCCATGCTGGCGCAGCCGCGAGGTCCTGATGTCGTCGGCGTACGCGGCTACGCTGAAGATGCTGCCGGCCAGGATCAGGCCTACCATCATCGCGGCAAGCCAGACCGGGGCTGGCACCAGCGTGAGCAGCACGACAGCGACGATCACGCAGACCGGCACGATGATCGCCAGGTGCCGGACGATCGTCCGGGTCCGCCATCCGGCATCGGTCAGCTCGTGCTCGACCCAGCCGACGTTGTCATCAGGAAGCCGGAACCCCAGCGCGAAACCCAGCCAGCGCACCGGTCCTGGGTCGCCAGGCAGCTTGGCCATGGCTCAGTCCGCCAGGCGGCAGATCACCTGGCCGGCGGAGACCGTCTGCCCCACCTCGACCGTCAGGTCGGAGACGGTCCCGTCCTTGTGCGCGGTCAGCGGCTGCTCCATCTTCATGGCTTCGAGCACGACGACAGTCTCGCCGGCCGCCACCTGCTGGCCATTGGACGCCACGATCTTGACGATCGTGCCCTGCATGGGGCTGACCAGGCTGTCGCCGCCAGCAGCGGCGGCGCCGCCGGGACCGCGCCCGCGGCCAGCGCGCTTGCCTGGCCTGGCGCGTGCGTCGCCGCGGACGTCCGGCGCGCGGCCGCGCTCACGCCGAGGCCGGCGGGCAGCACGACCTCGAGGCGCTTGCCGCCCACCTCGACCACGATCCGCTCGCGGCCCGGCGACTCGCCGTCGGTGCCCGGTGCGCTGCCGTCGTCGGCAAACGGCGGCAGGTGGCCGGCGAACTCGGTCTCGATCCACCTGGTGTGCACCGAGAACGGCGCGCCGGTGAAGGCAGGATCGTCGACCACCGCCCGGTGGAACGGCAGCACGGTCGGCATCCCGCCGACCTCGAACTCGGCCAGCGCGCGCCTGGCACGCGCGAGCGCCTGCGGCCGGTCAGCGCCGGTGACGATCAGCTTGGCGATCAGCGAGTCGAAGACCTGCGGCACGGTCATTCCGGCCGCGTAGCCGGCGTCCAGCCGGACGCCGGGGCCGGACGGCGGTCGCCAGGTGGTCAGCGTTCCAGGCGCGGGCAGGAAGTTGCGCCCAGGGTCCTCGGCGTTGATACGGAACTCGATCGAGTGCCCGCGCAGGGGCGGGTCGCCGAAAGACAGCGCCTGGCCGTCAGCGATCTTGAACATCTCCAGGACCAGGTCGATCCCGCTGACTTCCTCGGTCACCGGGTGCTCGACCTGCAGTCTCGTGTTCACCTCGAGGAAGGAGACGGTGCCGTCCTGCCCGACGAGGAACTCGCACGTGCCGGCGCCGGCGTAGCCGGCCTCGCGCAGGATCGCCTTGGACGACTCCCGCAGCACGGCCTCCTGCTCGGCCGTCAGGAACGGCGCGGGCGCCTCCTCGACCAGCTTCTGGTGCCGGCGCTGCAGCGAGCAGTCTCTGGTGGACACCACGACGATGTTGCCGTGAGTGTCGGCCAGGCACTGGGTCTCGACGTGCCGCGGCCGGTCCAGGTAACGCTCGACGAAGCACTCGCCCCTGCCGAACGCGGCGACGGCCTCGCGAACGGCGGACTCGAACTGCGGCTCGATCTCTTCCTCGCGTGCGCGCGACCTTCAGCCCGCGCCCGCCGCCGCCGTAGGCTGCCTTGATCGCGATCGGCAGGCCGTGCTCGGCGGCGAACCTGGCGACCTCCTCAGGTCCTGACACCGGGCCGTCGGTACCTGGCGCCAGCGGCGCGCCGACCCGGCGCGCGATCAGCCTGGCGGCTGTCTTGTCGCCGAGCGCCTCGATCGCGTCCGGCGGTGGCCCGATCCAGGTCAGCCCGGCCCCGATGACCTCGCGGGCGAACTGCGCGTTCTCGGCCAGGAACCCGTATCCGGGATGGACGGCATCGGCACCGGACTCAGCCGCAGCCTTCAGGATCTTGGCGATGTCCAGGTAGCTGTCAGCGGCCGTCGACCCGCCGAGCGCGTAGGCCTCGTCGGCCGCCTGCACGTGCAGCGCGTCCAGGTCGGGCTCCGCGTACACAGCGACGCTGGCCAGCCCCGCGTCCCGGCAGGCGCGCGCGACGCGGATCGCGATCTCGGCCCGGTTGGCGATGAGGACCTTGCGCACGAAATCGGCTCCTTCTCAACTGCGAGGAGTCTAGGTGAGCAGCGGGCACTCGCGACGAGCGGGGTTGCCGCCGCGATTCCGGGCTGCCGCACGGTTGATGTTGTAGTAGTAGATGTTGTAGTATCTGACTATGGCAGCGGCCCAGGAACTGACCGTCAGGCAGGCGGCCAGGCGGGCAGGCAAGTCAGAAGAGACGATCAGGCGGTGGATCTGGTCAGGCCGGCTGCCGGCGGTCAAGCGCGGAGCAAGCTATCGCATCGATGTCGTGCATCTGGAGCGAGTCATGGTGGAAGTGGACACAGACGCCGCCGGGCACGCGGAACGCTCATCAGAGCATGCTCGACTGGCTGGACGACGTGGCCAGATGGAAGGCGGGCATCAAGACGACGCCGGGAGTGAGCGCGGTGGAGTTGCTCCTTGAGGACCGACGTGCCCGTCGTTGATGCGTCGGTCGTGGTCGACCTGCTGGATCCGCAAACTCGCGCCGACGCTCCGGCCCACGTTCTCATGAGACGGCTCGCCACCTCGGGAGTTGACCTTGTCGCACCTTCCTTGCTCTGGCTGGAGGTCTCAAATGTCCTGCTCACAGGAATCAGGCGAGGGCGATGGGACGGCGAACTGGCTGACAGGGCCCATGCCTGGTGCGGGCAATTGCCGATCCGCAGTGCGGACACTCCCGCTGACGGCGAGCGGGCATTCGAGCTGGCCAGGCGTTATGACAACTGGCCGGTGTACGACATGGTGTACGTCGCGCTCGCTGAGCGCCTCGGCACGGAGTTCTATACGCAGGACACCAGGCTGCGCGAGAGGCTCGCGCACCTGCCGTGGGTGCTCGGCCTCAGCGCCGGCGCCGGTCTAGCGCGGAAGGGCGCTGCGCCGCCACGCGCCCGGGCCTGGCGACACGCTCGTCCCGCATCAGCCGCGATCTGTCTGACCAGGAGCTACGGACCGCACGCGCCGGTGTCGTCACTTCGGCCGACGCGGCACCACGCGCCGCGAGGACCGCGACCACGGCGGCGAGTTCGGTCTTAGTCGGCTGGCCGCGCACGACGTAGAGGAAAGGGCGCTCGCCGGCGCCGGGAGCTTGGTTAACCATCGGCGCTCAGCCCTTGGATTTGCCGACGCCGACGCCGAACTGGCGGTGCACGCGGGCCCAGAACGCGTCCCTGAGCCACTCGCGCGCCTCCTGGTAGGAGCGCAGCGACAGGCCGAGTTCCTTCTCAGCGTCGACGAGCAGTTCCTTGTCGATGACGGGCGGCAGGATCGGGCCCGGCAGCAGGTCGCGGATGTTGTCCTCGCCGCGGGTCAGGATCCACTTCTGCGCGACGTGCTCGCCAGCCTCCTCGACCCGCTCGCGGGACGGGCCGAGCCTGGCCGCGGCGAGGTGCGCGGCGTTCATGTGCACGCCTGAGTTGGACTTGCTGTGCCCGCGGAACGGGTTCCTGTCGCCGAAGAGCTGGGCAGGCGAGGGCGCCGTGATGTGGCCGACGGTAATGCCCGGCACGGTCGCGGCGGTGTCGGACCTGGGCGGCAGTCCGCCGTGCGCGGCCGCATGCGCCGGCTCGGCGGTGGGCTGCGGCGCGAAGTACGGCTCGATGAACGCGCGCTCGAGTACTTCGACGGTGTCGGACTCCCAGACCAGCCGCTCGGCCTGGTTGGTCCCGTAGGGCGGTTCGACGCCCCACAGGTGCACCCTGACCCCGAACGCCTGGGCGGCCTCGACCGCGGGGACCATGTCCTCGTCGCCGGCCACGAGGATCGCGTCGGTGATCGCGCGGTGCCTGGCGAGCGCCTCCATGTCGGCCCTGATCTGGGCGTCGACGCCCTTCTGCTGGCCGCGCGCGTTGAGGTTCCCGAGCCGCAGCTTGACCAGCGGCATCTGGGCGATGACGCGCTGGTCGAACGTCGGCACCCGGTCCCTGGCCGCGTCGTACCAGTACACCCGCAGCAGCTGGCCCCTGACCTGATCGTCGGCCTGCTTGATCAGCGCCGAAATCAGCCGGTCCGCGTCAACCCGGTACTCGCGCCTCGATGAGGCGCTGAAGAGCAGCTCGCCGGCGGACGCGTAGATGTACCCGACATCGACCATGATCGCGTACCGGGAGAGCAGCGGGAGCGCGGCTTCGGAATCAGTCATGTTCCTTCGACTCTAGTCGGCGCTGACCAGGGTGTCGCGGCGCGAGGAGCAATCGCCTGCGCGCTCAGGCAATTTCCGTTTCCAGCTCGTGCGGCGCCTGGCTTGGCCTACAGCGGGATGTTGCCGTGCTTCTTCGGCGGCAGCGTCTGCCGCTTCGTCCGCAGCGCGCGCAGGGCCCTGATCACCGCAGGGCGGGTCTCCGCTGGCCTGATCACGGCGTCGACGTAACCGCGCTCGGCGGCGATGTACGGGTTGGCCAGCGTGTCCTCGTATTCGGTCGCCCGCGCGTCCCTGATCGCGGCGAGCTCGGCTTCGTCCGCAGCGCCGGCCAGTTCCCGCCGGTACAAGATGTTCACCGCGCCCTGGGCGCCCATCACGGCGATCTGCGCGGTCGGCCAGGCCAGGTTGATGTCGCCGCCGAGGTGCTTGGAGCCCATGACGTCGTAGGCGCCGCCGTAGGCCTTCCTGGTGATCACCGTGATCTTGGGCACCGTCGCCTCGGCGTAGGCGTAGATCAGCTTGGCGCCGCGCCTGATGATCCCGCCCCACTCCTGGTCGGTGCCCGGCAGGAAGCCTGGCACGTCGACGAACGTCAGCACCGGGACGCCGAACGCGTCGCAGGTGCGGACGAACCTGGCGGCCTTCTCCGAGGCGTCGATGTCCAGGCAGCCGGCGAAGTGCATGGGCTGGTTGGCCACGACGCCGACCGACGCGCCTTCGACCCGGCCGAAGCCGCAGATGATGTTCTTCGCGAACTCGGCGTGGATCTCGCAGAACTCGCCGTCGTCGAGCACGTGCTCGATGACCGTGTGCATGTCGTACGGCTGGTTCGCCGAGTCCGGGATCACCGTGTCGAGTTCGGCGTCGGCGTCGGTCAGCTCGCAGATCTCCTCGGGGCCGAGGCCGGGGGGCAGGACCGGCGGCTCCTCGAGGTTGTTGGACGGCAGGTAGGACAGCAGATCGCGGGCGAAGTCCAGGCAGTCCTGCTCGTCGGCGGCCTGGTAGTGCGCGACCCCGGACTTGGCGTTGTGCGCGTGGGCGCCGCCGAGGTCCTCGAAGCTGACCTCCTCGCCGGTGACGGTCTTGATGACGTCCGGGCCCGGTGATGAACATGTGCGAGGTCTGGTCGACCATCAGCGTGAAGTCGGTGATCGCGGGGGAGTAGACCGCGCCGCCCGCGCACGGACCCAGGATCAGTGAGATCTGCGGGATGACGCCGGAGGCCATCACGTTGCGGTAGAAGATCTCGGCGTACAGGCCGAGCGCGACCACGCCTTCCTGGATCCTGGCGCCGCCGCTGTCGTTGATGCCGATGACCGGGCAGCCGACCTTCAGCGCGTGGTCCATGACCTTGACGATCTTCTCGCCGAAGACCTCGCCGAGCGAGCCGCCGAAGACCGTGAAGTCCTGGCTGAACACGCACACCTGCCGCCCGTCGATGGTGCCGAAGCCGGTCACCACGCCGTCGCCGTAGGGCCTGGTCTGCGGCGATCCCGAAGTCGTGCGCGCGGTGCCTGGCCAGCTCGTCGAACTCGGTGAACGACCCGGGGTCGAGCAGGTGGTCGATCCGCTCGCGCGCGGTCATCTTGCCCTTGGCGTGCTGCCGCTCGACCGCGCGCTCCGAGCCGGCGTGGATCGCCTCGTAGCGGCGGTTCTCCAGGTCGGCGATCTTGCCCGCGGTGGTGTGGATGTCGATCGGCGTGCCGTCGCCGGTGGCGGAGACGGCATCGCCGCCGGCAGCGGTGACGTCGCTGCCGGACTCAGCGTCGGCTGGCTCGAGAGCGTCGGTGGCCATGCCGCACAGGGTAGGCCAGGGCTGGCCCGACCTGCCTGCCGGGCCGGTGCGGTCGGGTCTACGAAAGAGCCAGCGCGGGCTCGTCCTGCTCGGGCTGCCCGCGGTGGCCGTCCCAGCACGGATACCTCGCGTCAGACCCCTCGCCCGCGATCAGGCTGGCTACGGCCGCGCGGGTAGCGTCGTCGGCCGGGGTGTAGACCACCATCCTGGTGCCCGGCGCCGCGAGGATGCCGAGCGAGGTGGTCGTCATCACCAGCCGGTCGTGCGCCGGGTGCCGGAAGATCTTCAGGTATGTGGTCGGGCTGGCGACCTCGTGCTGGGCCCACAGCTTGCTGAATTCCGGGCTCGCGGCCTGCAGCCTGCGGACGAACTTCGTCCACGCCTGCTCGCCGACGTGCCGGCCGTACGCCGCCCGCAACTGGGCGACGAGCATGGCGAGTTGCTCGTCCCTGTTCAGGTACGGATGGCAGCAGGGCGAGTAGGTAAATGACAGCCACAGCGTGTTTCGCTCGCAGACCGGCTGGCGCACCACGCCTGGGAACAACGCCGCGTAAGCGTAATTCCACGCGAGCACGTCGAAGCGCTCGTTCATGATGCTCGCGGGCAACGTGGTCAGCCCGTCCAGGATGGTCTGCAGCTCGGGAGCGACCTGGGCGATCTTGGCAGCGCCGTCGGCGGCGGACTTCGCCTCAGGCACGTCGGCCAGCCGGTAGAGATGCTCCCGCTCTGGCTGGTCCAGCTTCAGCGTGCGCGCCACCGCGTCCAGCACCTGGGTGCTCGCGTTGATCGGCCTGCCCTGCTCCAGCCAGGTGTACCAGGTCACGCCGACGCCAGCGAGCATGGCGACCTCTTCGCGGCGCAGGCCTGCCGTCCGCCGCCGGATGCCAGGCGCCAGCCCGACGTCCTCAGGCGTGATCCGCTCCCTGCGGCTGCGCAGGAAGGCAGCCAGCTCGGCCCGGCGCGAGCCGGTCATGGTGGTGACGCTCATAGCTCCATCCTCGCGTGCCTCGTCTGACCTTGCCAGGTACCGCTAGTACCAGGATAAACAGGCTCTCGGTAACAGGTTCAGATCTACCGCATGCTAAGTACATGAGACAAATCACTGCCGCCGCAGGCGGCACGACCTCCGGGATCGCGCCGGTGGTCCGGCCTGAGCCAGGCCACCTCGATACCTGGCCGTCCGGCGGCGCGTTCCCCCTGCTGGCCCGGGGGACGACCCCCCGGAACCCCCCGCGGCGGCCCGCCGCCGGACGGCATACACCTGGCCGGCGTTCCGGTGCGGGTCAGCGCGCCGCACGCCCGGCTGCCATCCTCGCCATCGTCCTGGCCGGCCAGTTCATGGCCGTCCTGGACGCATCAGTCGTTAACGTCGCGGCCCCCTCGATTCATGCCGGACTGCACGCATCAGGCGCCGGCCTGCAACTCGTGATCGCCGGCTACACCATCACCTACGCGGTGCTGCTGGTCAGCGGCGCCCGCCTGGGCGACCTGCTCGGCCACCGCCGCATCTTCATGGGCGGCCTCGCCCTCTTCACGCTCGCCTCGCTCGGCTGCGGTCTGGCCGGCTCGACGGCTCAGCTGGTCGGGTTGCGGCTGGTCCAGGGCGTCGGCGCGGCCATGATGATCCCGCAGGTGCTCAGCCTCATCCAGCGCACCTTCACCGGCGCCAGCAGGGCCAAGGCGATGAGCGCCTACTCGGCTGTGCTAGCGCTCGGGATCGTCGTCGGGCAGATCGCTGGCGGCCTGCTGATCAGCGCGGACCTGTTCGGCGCGACGTGGCGGCCGGTGTTCCTGGTCAACGTCCCGATCGGGCTTGCGCTGTTGCTGGCCGGCGCGCGGCTGCTGCCGGCCGGACGCGGCGACGAGGGTCGCGGCCTGGACGTGCCCGGCCTGCTCCTGCTGATCCCGGCCGTGCTGGCGCTGGTGATCCCGCTCGTGCTCGGCCAGCCCGAGCACTGGCCGGCCTGGGGCTGGCTGCTCCTCGGCGGAAGCGTCCTGCTCTTCGCCGGGTTCGCCGCGACGGAGCGCAGGCTCGAGGCCCGCGGTGGCTCGCCGCTGGTCCCCTCCAGGCTGCTCGGCCTTCCCGGGGTGCGGACCGGCATCGTGGCGCTGTTCGCCGCGATGACGATCTTCGGCGGCTTTTTCTTCGTCCTGGCCCTGCACCTGCAGGGCGGCCTCGGCGACTCGCCGCTGCGAGCCGGGCTGACCTTCGTGCCGTCGGCCGCTGCGTTCGCCGTCGTCAGCCTCAACTGGCAGCGGCTGCCCGCGTCTATCAAGCCGTGGCTGCCGATCGCCGGTTTCGCCGGGCTGACGGCCGGGCTGGCGATCCTCGCCGAGGTGCTGCGCGGCGGAGGTTCTGGCGGTTTCGTGCTCTACCTGACTCTGGCGCTGATCGGCATGAGCCAGGCCGCGGCGTTCAGCCCGCTGATGACCAGCGTCCTGATGCGCGTGCCCGTGACCGATGCGGCCGACGCGACCGGCGTGATCGTGACCGTGAACCAGCTAGCGCTGGTGACCGGCGTGGCCACGTTCGGCGCGCTGTACCTGAACCTGGCCGGTTCGCTCCCGGCCAGCGCGGACGCGGCGTTCCGGATCATGTCGGCGCACGCGGAGTTCTCGACCTGCCTGGGGCTCGCGTCGCTCGCGCTCGTCGGCGGCGTCCTGGCCACGGTGCGAGCCTGGGCCCTCGAGCGCCCGCAGGCCGCCCGCCCCGCCCTCATCCGAGCCGCCTAGCCGCACCGCCGCCCGCCCGAGCGCCACGACCCGCGTGACAGAGGCGCAACGTGGGCGCATTGCTGTCGTTCTAGCAACAGCAATGCGCCCACGTTGTCGTGGCGTCGCGAGCGAGGCGGGATCGTCGAGGCCATCATGCAGGTTGCGCGGCGCGAACTGAACGATTATTGGAACGGCATTCACGAGGCGCAGGCTAAGGACAGGCCATGCGGCCCGCCAGTACGGACGGCGGGCGACCCCGACCGAAAACGGAAGAAGCCAGGCCAGAAGTCGGGATGCGGCAGGTAGCCGAAATCGTGGGCATCAAGGAGTACTTTGGCGACATGCTCAAGAAGGCCGCGATCGTCGTGCTGCTCGGGATTCTGGGCCTCGTCGTGGGGTATGCGTCGACGTGGCTCGGCGGGCATTACTACTACGTCGGTACCAAGCTCTGGCTGGCCCGCGACACCCCGTATACGTCCCACGAGCTGATGGCCATGACTCGTGGTCATCATCCCGGTGCTGTGGTCTGGGCGGACGGGAGCGCCGTCGACATCATGGCGACTGGCAGCATCGATGGCGCGGAACACGCTGTGCGGGAGGCTTTCGAGAAGGTCGTGGTGGCCAACGACCGCAAGTTCCAGTTCCTGCCGTATGACGCGCACTTCGCTGACAGATGGGGCTCACCTGGGGCAATCCGGTTCACCGGGGCCTCATCGGGCTGCTGGCCGGGATATCGGTCGCGCTCGGCTTTCTCGTGCCCCCGAGGTCGCGCGCGGCCCGCTGCCCGGGCTGCTCGCGCATAGTGCGACCCGCGCGCCCGAAGCTGGGTGCAGCGATGCCGATCACCCTAGGTATTGTCGGCGGTTTCGCTACCGCTTCCCTCATCCTGGTGCTCGCCGCATTCGCCTACGCGATGTACAGCCGCCAGTACGCCCCCATCACCGGCGGCTTGTAGTTGGCGGTGGCTTCTGACGCTGGGCGATTCCGGCGCGAGGCATGAGCGCTTGGTCCCGATTGGACGTGCATGGCCGAGAAGGTCGCAGTCGCGGTGGCTCTCGGGCTCGCGGGCCCTAGTCGTCGGTGTCAACTTCGGACATACAGGAGCAGGCGGCTCGCGGGGTTCCGTGGTGCCGTTGCTGGCGTCAGCTCGGCGACGACATTGGGGGCAGCTTCTCGCGAATACTGAGCCCGTTAGACCAACAGCATGAACCGTAGCCTGGGCAGCCCAGATCTGGGCTCAGCTTCGGCGTGATCCTCTCGGGACCTGTGTCGATCGGCGTTCAGATCTAGTTAGCGAGGTCGTGATGTTCGAGCGGTTTACCGCCAGCTTCCGCCTGCTGCCTGTCGGTCAGAAGCCTGGCTTGCTGTGGGCTGATGACCGGCTCCTGGCTGGCCGATGGTTATCGGGAGCTTGCCGCAGGTTCGCCGGTTGCAGCTTCGAGAACGGCATCTACCGGCTTCACGACGAAACGACCGGGCCGCTTGGCGGCGTGGATCGCAGTCATTCCCCCGGTTCGCTGTTCGAGCGTGCCCGTTCGGCTACGACTGGCTAGGTCGATGCAGTCCTTGCACTGGATTCGGGCTGCTCGATAGGCGGGCAGCCTTTCGGGTGTTGCTCTTCGAGCCAGGGACGGGCGAGGTTCTGGAGATTCCCTTTTCATTCGCTGATTTCCACGAGCAGCTTGATGAGCTCCAGGAGGCGGCGCTGGCTGGCTCGTTCTATGCCGCCTGGACCCAGGCCAACCCGGAGCTACCCCCGCTCAGCGTCGCCCACTGTATTGGCTACAAGGTTCCGCTGTTCTTGGGCGGCAAAGACACCATCGAAAACCTTGAGGTCTTCGATCTAGAGTTCTACTGGTCGATGTCTGGGCAGCTTCGGCGGGGCACGCAAACCTTGCCGCCAGGAACCTCGATCGGACAGGTCCGGCGGGCATCAATCGGCATCGCGCGCTTGCGGTCACCTGATCCTGCTCGCGGGACTTGAGGCAGGCTTGGTGCTGTCAGGCCTGACGTTTGCGCTGCGACTCAGCGCGAACCCTATTGGCCAGTGTGCCTGTGGAACAAACTGCGGTAGCTGTCCTTGCAACAGTTGTGCGCCACCGTTGTCGAGCGGGTAGCCCGCGTTCGCCGGCGGGGCGGGGACGCGCGCAGGTCCCGCGCGGGACAATGAGCGGCATGGTGGCGGCGGTCCCCGGCGAGGGCTCGGCGGCTCCGCTGGATGCGGAGCGGCTGACGGCGGCTGTGCGCGGCGATCTTCACGCGGTGGCCGCGGGCACGATGTGGACCGACATCAGGATCGTCGGCGCGACCGCGTCGACCAACACCGACGTCCTGCGACAGGCAGCGGCAGGCGCCCCCGAGGGCCTCGTGATCGCGGCCGAGTCGCAGACGGCGGGCAAGGGCCGGCTCGGCAGGACCTGGCAGACCAGGCCAGGAGCCGCGCTGACGTTCTCCGTCTTGGTCAGGCCCGACGCGGTGCCGCAGGCCAGCCGGGGCTGGCTGCCGCTGCTGGCGGGGGTCGCGGTGGTCAGCGCGCTGGCGGAGGTCACCGGCCTGGCCGCGAAGCTGAAGTGGCCGAACGACGTGCTGGCGGGCGGGGGCAAGCTGGCCGGGATCCTCGCCGAGCAGTCAGGCGGCGCGATCGTTGTCGGCATCGGCATCAACGTGCTCGGCGGCGAGGCCGAACTCCCCGTCGCGACCGCGACGTCCCTGCAGCGATGCGGGCTCGGCGGCACCGATCGCACCGTGCTGCTCGCGGCGATCCTGCGCCAGTTCGAGCACTGGTACCTGCGCTGGCGCGAGACCGGGCCGGGCGACGCCGAGAATTCCGGGCTGCGCAAGGAATACCTCGCGGTGTCGGCGACGGTTGGCGAGCAGGTCAGGGTGCAGCTACCTGGGGACCGGGTGCTGACCGGCACCGCCGCAGGCGTGGACGGTGCCGGGCAACTGCTGATCGACATCGGCGACGCCGCTGGTCGCGGTGAGCGCGGGCGACGTCGTCCACCTGCGCCCCGCGGGGTCCTAGCATGCCAGCGGGTCGAACCCGGCTGATCACGATCATCGGCGGCTATCGTTCGCTACTTACCGGGTTAGCTGCCATCATGGACATGTGTCTGGCGCAGACTCCTTGACCCACGGCGAGCAGCTTGTCCTCCGGCTGCACGCACACGGCAAGACCATGGTCAGGCCCTCGCTGGTCCTGCTGCTGATCGTGGCGGCCGCGATCACGATCAGCCTGCTGCTCCCGCACAGCATGGGCGGGGTCGTGCGCCTGGTGATCGGGCTGGTCGCCTTGCTGGCCGCCTTGATCTGGTTCGGTGTTCCTTTCTTGCGCTGGCGGACGACGGTCTATGAGGTGACCACGCGGCGGCTTCGGCTCCGCGAGGGGATCTTGACGAGGTCGGGCCGCGACTTCCCGCTGAACCGGATCAGCGACGTGTCGTTCTCCCAGGATCTGCTTGACCGGATGTTCGGCTGCGGCCGCCTCGTCGTGGAGTCGCCAGGCGAGATGGGCCGGCTGGTCCTGAGCGAGATCCCCGATGTGAAGCGCGTGCAGGCGGTGCTCTTCGAGTTGGTCGGCGAAGAGGAGTCCCGGCTGGGCCGGGTCGGGCCGGACGACGGGACCTGATTCGGTGGCCAGGCTAGCCTGGCAGCCATGACAGCCAGTGGCGGCGCGGTGCTGCGCCGCGAGGCCGGCGGGATCGCCGAGGTTGTGCTCGACCGGCCGGACGCGATGAACGCGCTGAACACCGCGGCGCTCGTCCAGCTAACCGCGCACTTCGCGACCATCGCGGCGGACGCCGGGGATCACGGCGGTGGTGCTGTCGGCGGCGGGGGAGCGCGCGTTCTGCGTCGGCGCGGACCTCAAGGAGCGCGCCGCGATGAGCGACGCGCAGATCATGGCGCAGCGGCCGGTGTTCCGTGCCGCGTTCGGTGCGCTGCTCGCGCTGCCGCAGCCGGTGATCGCCGCGGTGCACGGGTACGCGCTGGGCGGCGGCTGCGAGCTGGCGCTGAGCTGCGACGTGATCGCGGTGGACGCGACCGCGCAGCTCGGGCTGCCTGAGGCGAGCGTCGGGCTGGTTCCCGGCTGCGGCGGCACCCAGTTGCTGGCCCGCAGGATCGGTCCCGGACGGGCCGCCGACCTGATCTTCTCCGGCCGCAGGGTCGGCGCGGGCGAGGCCGCTGCGATCGGCCTCGCCGACCGGCTGGTCCCGGCCGGCCAGGACAGGACCAGCGCGATGCAGCTGGCCAGCCAGATCGCGGCGAACTCACCGGTCGCGGTCCGCGCGGCCAAGCAGGCGCTGCGGAACGGGGCCGGGCTGAGCCTCGCGGCCGCGCTTGACGTCGAGGACGCAGCCTGGCGCACGGTGGCGGGATCGGCCGACCGGCGCGAGGGTATCGCGGCGTTCGCCGAGAAGCGCAGGCCGATCTGGCCGTCAGGGCTGACGCGGGCCTGCCGACGGGACCGGGGCGCGGAGCCCAGAGGAAAGGAGCACGGGCCGTGTCTGATCTGCCTGGCCAGATCTCGCTGCGCGAGGTTGGCCCGCGCGACGGGCTGCAGAACGAGGATCCCGTTCCGACGCAAGACAAGATCGAGCTCATCGACCGGCTCTCGGGGACCGGGGTGCGCAGGATCGAGGCGGTCTCGTTCGTGCGGCCCGAGGCGATCCCGCAGATGGCGGACGCCGACGAGGTCTGGCGGGGGATCGACCGCGCGGCCGGGATCAGGTACTCGGCGCTGGTCCCGAACCTGCGCGGCGCGCGGCGGGCCCTGGACGCTGGCGTGACCGAGATCGAGGCGGTCGTGTCCGCGTCCGACACGCACAACAGGAAGAACGTCCGCCGCTCGACCGAGGAGTCGCTGGACGACATCGCGGTGCTCATCGACGAGGCGCACCAGCGGGGCGCGACCTGCCAGGTGATCATCTCGACCGCGTGGGGCTGCCCCTACGAGGGCGACGTGCCGGTGGACCGGGTCGTGCGGGTGGCGAGCCGCGCGATTGCCGATGGCGCTGACTCGATCTCGTTCGGCGACACCACCGGGATGGCCACGCCAGGCCGGGTGCGCTCGCTCGTCGGTGAGTTCAGGTCCGCGCATCCGGACACGCCGCTCAACCTGCACTTCCACAACACCAGGGGGACCGGGCTGGCGAATGTCCTCACCGCGCTGGAGCTTGGCGTCGCGGACTTCGACGCCTCGGTCGGCGGGCTCGGCGGCTGCCCGTACGCGCCGGGCGCGACCGGCAACATCGCGACCGAGGAACTCGTGCACATGGTGCAGGACATGGGCATCGAGACCGGGATCGACCTGGCCGCGATGATCGACGCCGCGGCCGACGCCGAGCGCATCGTCGGCCGCCAGCTCCCGTCCCAGGTGCTGCGGGCCGGCCCCCGCACTCGCACGATCCCAGCCTGAGCCGTTGCTCACGACGGCGTGGGCAGGCTGGCCATCAGCTCGGCGGGGTTGGACGCGAAGGCGACCATCCAGTTCGGGAGCAGCCGGTAGTAGACGACGTCGCCCCAGATCAGCGGCGAGCTGCCGTAGTAGTCGGTCATGTACCGCAGCAGCGCGGGCCAGTCGGGGTCATCGGGCCCGCCGGCCGGGTTCATGGCCTGCGCCGTGCCGTGCGCGAAGATGCCGATCTCCTCACCGCGCAGGAACGCGATGCTCACTCCCGGACGCGCCGCCAGGTGCCTGGCCTTGGCCGCGCCCCTGGCGGTGCTGAAGTACCACCGGCCGTGCAGCAGGTGGCCGTCCACGGCGCTGATCCTCGGCTCGCAGTTCGCTGTGACGGTCGAGATCGCGAGCGTGCACATGCCGCGGCAGGCCAGCGACATCTGAGCGGCGGTCAGGGTCCGCTCGCCCGCCCTGATGATCGACCGCAGATGCTCGGTCGCCCGCGTCAGCGAGGCGTCAAGCAGCGTCTGCATCTCCGCGAGTTCGGCCTCTGTCTCGAACATGGCACTACTGTGCACCAGGACGGTCTGGCCACGCCTGCCAGACGGGTTGTCCCGGCGCGGTAGATACGCTCTGGACGTGACAGACGTGCAGAATCGCGACGGCCAGCCAGGAGCGCAATCAGGCGCGGAGCCCGAGGCAGCCAGCCACGAGGACCTGCCGGGTGTTCGCGCCGGGATCGAAACGGGCGGAGCGCCGAAGTACCACAAGGCGGCCGAGGCCGCCGGCAAGCTCTTCGCCCGCGACCGGATCGCGATGCTCACCGATCCTGGCAGCTTCGCCGAGGACGGCATCTTCGCCAACGCCACCGCCGACGGCCTGCCAGCGGACGGCGTGATCACCGGCACGGCGCTGGTGAACGGGCGTCCGGTCGCGCTGATGGCGAACGACTCGACGGTGAAGGCGGGCTCCTGGGGCGCCAGGACGGTCGAGAAGATCATCAGGATCATCGAGAAGGCGTACGCGTCAGGGCTGCCGATGGTCTACCTGGTCGACTCGGCTGGCGCGCGGATCACCGACCAGGTCGAGATGTTCCCCGGCAGGCGCGGTGCCGGCAAGATCTTCCACACCCAGGTCCGCGCCTCGGGCTCGATCCCGCAGGTGTGCGCGCTGTTCGGCCCGTCCGCGGCGGGCGGCGCGTACATCCCCGCGTTCTGCGACTACGTGGCGATGGTGGACGGCAACGCCTCGATGTATCTCGGCAGCCCGCGGATGGTCGAGATGGTGGTCAGGGAGCAGACCACGCTCGAGGAGATGGGCGGCGCCCGGATGCACTGCACCGTGTCGGGGTGCGGGCACCACCTCGCGCCGAACGAGGCGGACGCGATCGAGGCGGTCCGCAGGTACCTGTCCTACCTGCCTGGCAACTGGCAGGAGGACCCGCCGGCCGCGGAGCCTGCCGAGTCCGACGCCGATCGACCTGCGCAAGCTGGTGCCCGTCAGCGAGCGGCAGGCCTTCGACATGCGGCGCTACGTGCGCGGCATCGTCGACTCTGGCTCGCTGTTCGAGATCCACGAGTTGTGGGCCAGGGAGCTGGTCACCGGTTTCGCGCGGCTGGACGGCCAGGTGATCGGCGTGGTCGCCAACAACCCGATGTTCAAGGGCGGGGTGCTGTTCGTCGACTCGGCCGACAAGGCGACCAGGTTCATCCAGGCCTGCGACGCGTTCAACGTGCCGCTGCTGTTCCTCGCCGACGTGCCAGGTTTCATGGTCGGCACGGCTGTCGAGAAACAGGGCATCATCAGGCACGGCGCGAAGATGATCAGCGCGGTCTCTGAGGCGACGGTGCCGAAGATCTGCGTGGTCGTCCGCAAGGCCTACGGCGCTGGCCTGTACGCGATGGCCGGGCCAGGGTTCGAACCAGACGCGACGCTGGCGCTGCCGACCGCGAAGATCGCCGTGATGGGGGCCGAGGCGGCCGTGAATGCCGTCTACTACAACAAGCTCGCCGCGATCGCAGACCCAGACGAGCGCGAGCAGCAGGTCAGGCAACTTCGAGATGACTACGAGGCGGACATCGACATTCTCAGGCTCGCAGGCGAGCTAGTCGTGGACGACATCGTGGAACCCGAGCACCTGCGGCCTGACCTGATCCGCCGCTTCGCCGCCGCCCGCGGCAAAGACCGCACCTTCTCCCGCCGCCGCCACGGCATCACCCCCGTCTAGCCGTTGATCAGTAGGGTCGCATTACTCCCTCGGGGTGGGAGGCCAGCGGGCAAATCCACATTAGCAACCGAGTTTTGTTACATATGTGAATGGGTCTTGACCAATTCATTGCCTAAATTCGGGTGCGTCGGAGCGCTCGAATTGCGAATGTTCGCCTTAACATCGGGGACATGACTAGCGTATTGCTTGCCGAAGACGACCCGTCTATTTCCGAGCCGCTGGCGCGCGCTTTGCGCCGGGAAGGCTATGAGGTCGGTGTTTCTGCCGACGGGCCGGGCACGTTCGAGGTCGCCAAGGCCGGCGGTATTGATCTCATCGTGCTGGATATCGGCCTGCCCAGGATGGACGGCCTCGAGGTGTGCAGGCGACTGCGGCTGGCCGGCCAGGACACGCCGGTGCTGATCCTGACCGCCAGGGCCGAGGAGGTGGACACGGTCATCGGGCTGGACGCGGGCGCCGACGACTACGTGACCAAGCCGTTCCGGCTCGCCGAGTTCCTGGCCAGGGTGCGTGCGCTGCTGCGCCGCGGCGCCTCGCCCGCGCAGGAGGTGCAGGGCGTGCGGATCGACAACGACGCCCGGCGAGCCTGGCTCGGCGAGCGTGAACTCGACCTGACGTCGAAGGAGTTCGACCTGCTCCACTTGCTGGTCTTGGAGGCTGGGAAGGTCGTGACCAGGGACCAGATCATGCGCCAGGTCTGGGACAGCAAGTGGTGGGGATCGACCAAGACACTGGACATGCACGTGTCCTGGCTGCGCCGCAAGCTCGGCGACGACGCCCACAACCCGCATTTCATCACCACCGTGCGGGGCGTCGGGTTCCGGTTCGAGCGCGGGGAATGAGCGCACGAGAAGACTGAACGGGGCACGCCGAGAGCGAGCGGAGACTGAGCCTTGATCCAGCGCCGTCTGCTGACGTCGATGTTCGGGGTCGCCATCGCCACGATCCTTGTGTTCGGGGCGGGAGTCGAGTTGGTGGCCGTGTCACACCCGGCCGACTCGCATTCGTTGCGGCTATCGCCGCTCCAGGTCGGGCTCATTGGGCTGATCGCGCTCGTGGTCGCCGCGGGGCTGACCATGGCGCAGGCCAGGCGGCTGGCCAGGCCCGTGCGGGACCTGGCCAGGGCGGCCGACCGGATCGGCTCGGGCGACGCCAGGCCGGTAGGCAGGCGGTACGGGATCGCCGAGCTTGACCGGATAGCCGAAGGGTTCGACAGCGCCGCCCAACGGGTGACCGACCTGATCTCGGCCGAGCAGGACTTCGCCGTCGACGCCTCGCATCAGCTGCGTACCCCGCTGACCGCGCTGTCGATGCGGCTTGAGGAGATGGTCGCGGCCGCCGACGATCCCGCTGTGGTCAAGGAGGAGGGAACGGCCGCGCTTGCGCAGACCGACCGGCTCGCGCAGGTCGTCGGTCAGCTGCTCGGCCGGGCTCGACGGTCGTCGTCCGGTGCGCCTCAGCTGTCCAGCATCGACGACATCATCGCCCAGCAGGTCAGCGAGTGGGAGCCGGCGTTCAGGGCGATCGACAGGAAGTTCGAGGTGACCGGGGAACGGGGCCTGCGCGCTTATGTCAGCTCAGGCGGTGTGTCGCAGGTGGTCGCGACGCTCCTGGACAACGCGCTCGCGCACGGCGGCGGCACCGTGACCATCAGGACCTCGCAGACGCCCCGCTCGGTGGTGATCGAGGTCAAGGACGAGGGCAAGGGCGTCCCCGCCGACCTGGTGCACCGTATCTTCGAGCGCAGCGTGAGCGGCGCGGGCGGCACCGGGCTTGGCCTAGCGCTCGCCAAGTCGGTGGCGTCCTCAGACGGCGGCCAGCTTGTGCTGGTCAGGCCGCGGCCGGCGACCTTCGCCGTGATCTTCCCGCAGCCCGTTCTAGAGCAGTTGGACGAACCGGTAGTGGCAGGACCGGCCTAGGCTTTCTGTCGGATCTATCCGCCGTTCGAGGGGCCGCAGGTCTTGAAGTTCACCGACGTCGCCGTGAACCGTGCCGAGCGGTATTCGATCGGGGTCGAGGAGGATTCTGGCAGGTGCTACCTGTCGATCATGGTCAGCAACAGCATGGTCGACTACGAGGAGTACTACGAGATCGACCGCGCCTCTTTCGAGCGCTACCGACGCGATCTCGCCAGCGCCTTGGAGTTCGTCAGCCAGTGCAGGCAGCGGCAGGCTGATGATCGGCTCATGATCCCGCCTGGCAGCAACCGCGGCTCGGCCACCTGACCGCACGGCCACCTTGATGAAAGGCGGACGGCGACCTCGTAGGCTACGGCGCGTGGGCGACGCGACTACGGGCGATGCGCAGCCCGCGCATGTCGGCGGGCAGGCGCGGGGAGATGCCAGGCAGTGGCCAGTCGTCGGGATGGTGGGCGGCGGTCAGCTCGCGAGGATGACCGCGCAAGCCGCGATCGCGCTCGGCATTGACTTCCGCGTGCTCGCCGACCGGGCGGACGACAGCGCCGCGCAGGTAGCCGCGGGCACGCAGATCGGCGACTATCGCTCGGCCGGCGACGTGCTGGCCTTCGCCGCCGGATGCGACGTCGTGACGTTCGACCACGAGCACGTCCCCGCCGAGTACCTGACCGCGCTCGAGGACGTGACGGCGGTCAGGCCAGGCGGCCCCGCGCTGCGTTTCGCGCAGGACAAGGGCGCCATGCGAGACCGGCTCAGCGCGCTTGACGCGCTCAAGCGGCTCCCTGTCAGGTGCCCGAGGTACCGGCGGGCCGGCAGCCTGGCCGAGGTCAGCGAGTTCGCGCGGGCCGGCGGCGGCTGGCCGGTCGCGCTGAAGGCCACCACTGGCGGCTACGACGGCAAGGGCGTCTGGATTTGCGAGAACTCCGGCGCCGCCGCCGATGTGCTCGCGCACGGGATCGGCCTGATCGCCGAGGAGTACGTGCCCTTCGACCGTGAGCTCGCCGTGCTGGTCGCCCGGTCGCCGAAGGGGCAAGGGCGCCGCGTACCCGGTCGTGCAGACGGTCCAGCAGAACGGGATCTGCCGCGAGGTGATCGCGCCGGCGCCCGGCCTGGACTCCGAACTGGCTACCGTCGCCCAGCAGGTAGGGCTGACCATCGCGGCTGAGCTAGGCGTGACTGGCCTGCTTGCCGTGGAGCTCTTCGAGGCCGGCGGCGAGCTGATCATCAACGAACTGGCGATGCGGCCGCACAACTGCGGACACTGGACCATCGACGCCGCCCGGACCTCGCAGTTCGAGCAGCACCTGCGGGCCGTGCTCGACTTGCCGCTCGGCGCCCCTGTGCTGACCTCGCCCGCGGCCGTGATGGTCAACGTGCTGGGCGGTGCCGACCCCGACATGTACTCGCGGCTGGTGCACGTGATGGCTGCCGACCCCGGGGTACGGGTGCACCTGTACGGCAAGGAGGTGCGGCGTGGCCGGAAGGTCGGCCACGTGACGGTCGCTGGCGAGGACGTGGCCGACCTGCGCGACCGCGGCTGGCGGGCGGCGAACTACCTCAGCCTCGGGACCGAGCAGCCTGACGAGGGGAGCAGCGGGTGAGTCAGCGTCCGGTCGTCGGCGTGGTGATGGGCAGCGACTCCGACTGGCCGGTGATGCGGGCCGCCGCGGAGGCGCTCGCCGAGTTCGCCGTCGGCTACGAGGCCGACGTCGTGTCCGCGCACCGGATGCCGCACGACATGATCGGCTACGGCGGCGCGGCCGCCGCCCGCGGGCTCCAGGTGATCATCGCCGGGGCCGGCGGCGCCGCGCACCTGCCCGGCATGCTGGCCTCGGTCACGCCGCTGCCGGTGATCGGCGTGCCCGTGCCGCTCGCGCACCTGGACGGGCTTGACTCGCTGCTGTCGATCGTGCAGATGCCAGCGGGCATTCCCGTTGCCACGGTCGCGGTCGGCGGCGCCCGCAACGCGGGCCTGCTGGCCGTGCGCATCCTGGCCGCGTCAGACCCCGAGCTGCAGCAGAAGGTCATCGCCTTCCAGGCTGGGCTCAGGCAGACCGCCCAGGCCAAGGGAGCCGCGCTCCGCGCGCAGCTGGCTGACGAGTCCGGCTGACGCTTAGCGCGCCCGGGGCGTCTGATCAGCCCGATGTAACGGCGCGGACATGTGCTCCTTGCCGGCCGTTCATGCGGGTACTCATACTGGGATTCATGCTGACACGCCGAACTTTTCTTCAGCTCATGGGCGCATCGACCGGAGCCGCGCTAACCGGGACGGAATACCTGTCCGCTATGACAGCCAGGGCGGCCACCGCGCGCCACCCGCACGGCTCGCAGGGCGTCGAGCACGTCGTGATCCTCATGATGGAGAACCGATCGTTCGACCATTTCCTGAGCTGGCTGCCTGGCGCTGACGGCCGGCACGACATGACCTACCTGTCAACGGACGGGAACGTCTATCCGAACTACCCGCTCGCTCCCGACTTCCAGGGCTGCGGCTACAGCGACCCCGACCACAGCTGGGAAGGCTTCCTGATCCAGCAGAACTTCGGCAAGATGGACGGCTTCCTGCAGCGGCCAACCCCGCCGGCCGGCAACCCTGGCGTCACGCTCGCGGCCGCCAATACGTTCCCGATCGGCTACTACACCAACGTTCGACTCCCGCGGCCGCCGCAAGGCCGTCCCCGACCTTCCGGTGATCGGCGCGCTCGCTGAGAACTACACCGTGCTGGACAGGTACTTCTGCTCGTTCGCTGGCGAGACGTTCCCGAACCGGTTCTACCAGCACGCCGCGAGGACCGACCGCGACCACAACAACACGGTGATCTCCAAGCTGCCGTCGATCTGGGACCAGCTCTCGCCGGTCCCGAACACCCAGGGCATCCCGACCGGCGGGTACTTCTTCAGGGACCTTCCGTTCCAAGCGCTGTGGGGCCTGAAGTACTTCCCGTTCTGGCACCCGTTCGCGGCCGGCGACACCGACGCGCTCGGCATCCCGGTCACCACGCCGTCGTTCATCGACACGGTCGCCGCGGGCAACCTGCCGAACGTCAGCTTCATCGACCCGGCTTTCGACACAGAAGGCAACGGGACCTCGGCTGACGACCACCCGCTGGCCGACATCCGGCTGGGCGAGAGGTTCATCGCCGACGCCTATCACGCGCTGGCCGACGCGGGGTACCTGGACAACACCGTGTTCATGATCACCTTTGACGAGTGGGGCGGGTTCTTCGACCACGTCCCGCCGCCGCACGTCATCGACGACACCGATCCGGCCACCGTCGACCACACCGGGGACAGCACCACGCCGACCGACGGCCAGCTGATTCCCGACTACACCCAGCTCGGCTTCCGGGTGCCCGCGATCGTGGTGTCGAACCTCGCTCCTGCCAGGGTCGAGCACCACGGTCCGTTCGACCACGCGTCGACGCTCAAGCTGATCGAGTCGACGTTCGGGTTGCAGGCCATGACGGCCAGGGATGCGAACGCCAATGACCTCGGCCGGGTCCTTCGGCGCGAGCGGCGGCACCCGGTTCCGTCCGGCGTCATCCCGACGAGCGCCGAGGTTCCTGGCCCGGCCAACGACGCCGCCGCCGTGTGCAGCGCGTCCAGCGTGCAGTCGGTGTCGCCTGACCCGGTCCGCAGGCACCGGCACGGCTTCGCCGAGGCCCACGTCCTGCATAGGTCCGGCTACCCGACCGGCGCCGGCATGGCCGGCCTCGGCAAGGAACTCCGCAAGAAGAACTAACGCCCGTAGCCCGCTGCCGCCAGGGCGCGGCGCGCAGCGGGCTACGTTTCGGGCGGCGGAGAGTCGAATGCCTGGCGGGGCGCAGATGAGGCCCCACGGCCGGTCGGCCACGCGGGTGAGGACGAGGGTGGCGGCGCCCGGGCCGCGCAGGCCGAGCCGGCGGTGGATCTGGGCGACGTCGCCGGCCAGGCCGCGGCGGCGGATGTCGGCAGCGCCGATGCCCAGCTCGCGGAGCCGGCGCGCGAACCGCTTCTCGTGCCAGGGCGCCGATTCGAGCACGCGCAGCGTCCTGGCGAACGGGGTGCGGACCGGCTCGTCAGCGGACAGGAACGCGATCATCGGGTCGATCTGCCAGGTGCCGGTCAGCCTGGCCAGCTCGGCGACCAGCCCGGCCCTGGTCACGGCCGGGCTGGGGTCGAGAAGGTAGGCCCCTGGCGCCGCCAGCGGGACCGGCTCGTCATCGGCGGCGCTGGCCGGCCGCCGCAAGCGTGTCGCCCGACGGCAGCACGGTGGCCTCTCGTCGTCGCTTGCGCCAGTGCAGGCGACCAGAGCAGCGCCTCCTTCAGGTCCCTGCCGATCGCGACGAACTCGGTCTCCCAGCCGGGCGGCACCAGGTCGCGGGGCAGTCCTGGCGCCGCCTTGATGCCGACCCGTGGCACGGTCTCGGCCAGCCGCAGGCACCACTCCAGCGGGGGCTGGCTCTGGCCGGGCCGCAGCCGCCGTCGGTCGTCTCGCCTCGCCGGGTCGGTGAAGATCGCATCGACCGCGCCGAGCGCCAGCCGCGTGACGTCGGCCTGGACGAACGCGGCCCGCGCCTCCGGCGCGCAGACGGCGACGTTGTGCCTGGCGAACTCCAGGCTGGTCAGGTCCAGGTCCACCCCGATCACGCCGGCGGTGCCGGGGACAGCGGCGAGCGCGACCAGGTTGCCGCCGATGCCGCAGCACAGGTCGGCGATGACCCGCGAGCCAGCGAACCTGGCGGCCGCGTGCCGCGCGGTCAGCTCGGACGAGGCCTGCTCGAGCCCGGCCCTGGTGAACAGCATCTGACCCGCCTGGCTGAACTTGGCCCTGGGCGGCGGTCCTGAGCGCCTGCTGGGTCAGGGCCGCGGCGACCAGGTCGGAGGGGAACTCCTGCCTCAGGGATGCGGACAGGACGAGCGCGCGCTCGGGGCTGACATCCTCACCGGCCAGGCGGGCCAGCAGGTCGCGTCCGGTGTCGGTGAGCAAGCCTTTCGGTGAACCACCGGCGCCATCGGTCCCTACCATCGGGTACATGAGCTCTGAACTCACCGCCTACGCCCTGTCTGAGGAGCATCTCGCGCTCCGCGAGTCGGTCCGCCAGCTTGCCGAGGACAAGATCGCCCCGTACGCGGCCGAGGTCGATCAGCAGCCTCGGTACCCGCAGGAGGCGCACGACGCGCTGGTCAAGGCCGACCTGCAGGCCGTGCACATCCCCGAGAAGTTCGGCGGGGCCGGCGCCGACGCGCTCGCGACGGTGATCGTGATCGAAGAGGTCGCCCGCGTATGCGCCGCAAGCTCGCTCATCCCGGCCGTGAACAAGCTTGGCACGGTTCCGCTGCTGCTCGCAGGCTCGGCCGAGCTGAACCAGCGGTATCTGCCGCCGGTCGCCCGCGGCGAGGCCATGTTCTCCTACGCGCTGTCCGAGCCTGAGGCAGGCTCCGACGCCGCCGCGATGCGAACCAGGGCCGTCCGCGATGGCGACCGCTTCATCCTGAACGGGACCAAGCGCTGGATCACCAACGCGGGCGTCTCTGATTACTACACGGTCATGGCCGTCACCGACGTGCACGCCGGCGCGCGCGGGATCTCGGCCTTCGTGGTGGAGAAGGACGACGAGGGCTTCTCCTTCGGCGCGCCTGAGCACAAGCTCGGGATCAAGGGATCGCCCACCTGCGAGCTGTACTTCGACAACTGCGTGATCCCCGCCGACCGGATGATCGGCGAGGAGGGCAGCGGCTTCCGTACCGCGCTGGCCACCCTGGACCACACCAGGATCACGATCGCGGCTCAGGCGCTCGGCATCGCGCAGGGCGCGCTTGATTACGCGGTCGGCTACGTGCGCGAGCGCAAGCAGTTCGGCAAGGCGATCGCCGAGTTCCAGGGCGTGCAATTCATGGTGGCCGACATGGCGATGAAGCTGGAGGCTGCCAGGCAGCTCACCTACGCCGCAGCGGCCAAGTCCGATCGGGCGATGGCAGGGGAGAAGCTCGCCGACCTGACGTTCTTGTCCTCGGCCAGCAAGTGCTTCGCGTCCGACGTGGCGATGGAGGTCACGACCGATGCCGTGCAGTTGCTCGGCGGCTATGGCTATGTGCACGACTACCCCGTCGAGCGGATGATGCGCGACGCGAAGATCACCCAGATCTACGAGGGCACCAACCAGATCCAGCGCGTGGTGATGGCCCGCCAGCTCCTGAAGTAGCGCTGATGAGGCGGCGGCCGAGCCGGGGCTGAAGGATCTGAGGGAACTCGGAGCGGTACTCATTGCGACTATCCTTCTCCGCATGGCGATCATCCCGGAGAAGCCGTCGCTGAGCGGCCTTGAGGCGAAGTGGGGTGCCGACTGGCAGGCACGCGGCCTGTACCGCTTCGACCGGTCCAAGACACGTGATCAGATCTACTCGATCGACACGCCGCCGCCGACGATCAGCGGCTCTCTTCATCTTGGCACCGCCTTCGGCTACATCCAGGTAGACGCGATCGCCAGGTTTCAGCGCATGTTCGGCCGCGAGGTCTTCTACCCGATGGGCTGGGACGACAACGGGCTCCCAACCGAGCGCCGGGTGCAGACGCACTACGGCGTCCGCTGTGATCCGAACGTCCCTTACGACCCTCATCTGGTGGTTGCTCCGGTCGAGAAAAGCGAGAAGACCCAGCGTCCGATCTCGCGGCCCAATTTCGTGGAGCTGTGCCAGCGGCTGACCGAGGAGTTCGAAGAGGACTTCGAGCAGCAGTGGCGCACGATCGGGCTCTCGGTGGACTGGGACCTGACGTACGCGACGATCAACGAGCGATCCCGCCGGGTGGCGCAGCTCGCCTTCTTGCGCAACCTCCAACGCGGCGAGGCCTACGCGGCCGAAGGCCCGAGCATGTGGGACGTGGACTTCCAGACGGCGGTGGCGCAGGCCGAGTTCGAGGACCGCGAGGTGCACGGCGCCTTCCACAAGATCGCCTTCCCTGCTGTTGGCGGGGGCAGTCCGGTGGAGATCGAGACGACGCGGCCTGAGCTGCTGCCGTCCTGCGTCGCGCTGGTCGCTCATCCCGATGACACGAGGTACGCCCATCTGGTCGGTACCGAGGTGATCAGCCCGGTGTTCGGCGTGCGGCTGCCGGTCCTCGCGCACCAGCTTGCCGAGCCTGACAAGGGCACCGGCATCGCGATGATCTGCACCTTCGGCGACACGACCGACGTGCTCTGGTGGCGCCAGCTCGGCCTGCCGCTGCGATCGGTCATCCAGCGCGACGGGCGCTTCCAGGCGGAGACGCCAGCCTGGCTGTCCGGGTCCGGCGCCGAGGCCTACGCGACGCTGGCGGGCAGGACCTCCCAGCAGGCTCGCAGGGCGGTTGTCGAGCTGCTTCGGGAGTCCGGCGCGCTGATCGGTGAGCCGCGGCCGTGCACGCACCAGGTCAAGTTCTTCGAGAAGGGCGACCGGCCACTGGAGATCGTCACCAGCCGCCAGTGGTACATCCGCAACGGCGCGCGGGACCAGGATCTGCGCGCGCGGCTGCTGGCCGCCGGCCGCGAGCTGAAGTGGCACCCGGACTTCATGCGGGTCCGCTATGAGCACTGGGTCGAGGGCCTGAACACCGACTGGCTGATCAGCCGCCAGCGCTACTTCGGCGTGCCGTTCCCCGTCTGGTACCGGGTCAGCGAGTCCGGCGAGACGCGCTGGGACGAGGTGATCACGGCCGGCGAGGCCACGCTGCCCGTGGATCCCCAGAGCGACGCACCGCCCGGGTACGACGAGTCACAGCGCGGGAAACCAGACGGATTCATCGGCGATCCCGACGTGATGGACACGTGGGCGACGTCCTCGCTCACCCCGCAGATCACCTCGGGCTGGCTTGCGGACCCTGACCTGTTCGATCGGGTGTTTCCCATGGACCTGCGGCCGCAGGGTCCTGAGATCATCAGGACCTGGCTGTTCGCCACCATGCTGCGCGCGCTGCTGGAACACGGGGCCCGGCCGTGGCAGCACGCGGTCATCAACGGCTGGATCCTGGATCCTGACCGGAAGAAGATGTCCAAGTCCAAGGGCAACGTGCTCGGCCCGATGCCCCTGATCGAGCAGTTCGGCGCCGACGGCCTGCGGCACTGGGCCTGCCGGGCCGCGCCCGGCACGGACACGGCGGCGGATCCGGCCCAGATGAAGGTGGGCCGGCGCCTGGCGGTCAAGGTGCTCAACGCATCGAAATTCGTGCTCGGGCTTGGTGCCGCCGACGTGACGGCGGCCGACGTCACCGAGCCCATCGACCGGGCCATGCTGTCGCAGCTCGAGGTGGTCGTGGCCGAGGCGACCGAGGCGTTCTCTGGCTATGAGTACAACCGCGCGCTGGAGCGGACCGAGACGTTCTTCTGGCGGTTCTGCGACGACTACCTGGAACTCGTCAAGGTGCGGGCCTACCGCGGCGGCCAGGAAGGGCGTTCCGCGCAGGCGGCGCTGGCGACCGCCCTGTCGGTGCTGCTGCGGCTGTTCGCGCCGGTCATGCCGTTCGTGACCGAAGAGGTGTGGTCGTGGTGGCAGGAGGGCTCGGTGCACCGGGCGCCCTGGCCGGCCACCAGCGAGCTGCGGCACGCCGCGCAGGGCGCCGATCCCGCGGTTCTCGACGTGGCCGGCGAGGTGCTAGCCGAGATCCGCAAGGCCAAGTCGGCCGAGAAGAAGTCGCAGCGGCACGAGGTCCTGTCGCTGATCGTCGAGGATGAGCCCGAGCTCATCGCGACGCTGCAGCAGGCCGAGACCGACCTCAGGCACGCCGGCGTGGTCACCGACCTGGTGTTCAAGGAAGGCAAAGAGCGTCAGGTCCGGGTGCAGCTAGCGCCCGACGCCGTGCCAGCCTGACGGCTGCGGCCGGTTAGCGGGGGTAGTCGTCTTCGTAGCTGACTTCGTCGCGGGTGTAGGCGCCAGGCGTACGGGCCTGCGGCGGGTACTGGCCGCCGTCCACGGCGGTTGTCTGCCGGTACGTGGTGCGGCGGCCCTGGGACCGCGGCGCCCAGACGATGAACCACAAGATCAGGCCGAGTAGCCCCACGCCCATCAAAATGTCCCCGATGGTCTGCAGGTACAGGCCATGAGTCACGGAGATCGCGATGGCGAATCTGAGTATCGCGCCCACCGCGATCAGCGCAAGCGCAGCACCAATCTTCATCTCGCTTCCTCCAAAGCTCGGGAAGGTTCCAGCGCCCGCAGCTTCCCGCTGTCACCGCCGGCAAACGCCGGCCTTGCCCGGCGCCCGCCGCGCGGACCGCGCCACGGACGCCGGTGCATGATGGGCAGGTGCAGCCTGGCACCGAAACCTCCGTCCCCGTCAGCGGCTTCGTCGATCACCACACGCACCTGCTCGCCCAGGCGGCCGGCGTGCCCTTTCCCTGGGCGGGCGGCACCGTCCGTGCCTTTCATCAGCGGGTGAGCGCCGATCTGACCACGCCCATGGACGTGCCAGAACCCGAGCTAGCGGATGTGCCAGCCGATGAGCGCTCCGCCCGCTTGCACCGGGGGCTGGCGCGGGCGGCGGCGGCTGGCCTGGTCGAGGTCACCGAGATGGGCATGCGGGACTGGTGGTACACCGATGCCCTGAACGAATTCGGCGAGCGGCCGTTGCCCGCGCGGCTGCGGATCTACCTGGCGAGCGGCCTCGCCGAGCGCTCAGGACTGGCCGAGCTTGCCGCGAGGCGCTCGGGCTGCGGCCCGTGGGTCAGGCTCGACGGCATCAAGTTCTACGCCGACGGCTGGCTGGTGCCGCGCACCTGCGCGATGTGCCGCAATTTTGACGACGAAGACAGCGCGGGCATCCTGTTCACCGGCGCAGCTGCGCTGGCCCGCAGGATCGAGCCCTTCGCCGCGGCCGGCTGGCGGATCGCGACCCACGCGATCGGTGACCGCGCGGTCGGCGCCGTGCTCGACGCCTACGAACTGGCCTGGGGCGGCGACCACGGGGCTATCGCCGCCGCCGCGCCGCGGATCGAGCACGGCAGCGTGCTCTCCGCCGAGCTGGCAAGCAGGATCACCAGCCTCGGCGTCACCGTGTGCATCCAGCCGTCGTTCGCGGTGACCGACGCGGACCAGGTCCCCGTCGCCCTTGGCCAGAAGCGGGCCGGGGACGCCTATCCGTGGGCGAGCCTCGCCGCGTCCGGAGCCAGCCTGGTTGCTGGCACCGACTACCCGATCGAGGTCATCGACCCCCTGGTGAGCCTGGCCCGCCTGGTGAACGGGCGGTCCGAGCGCCCTGGCTACGAAACGGAAGGCACCGCCCCCGTGCACTCCAGGATTCCGGTCGCGCTGGCACTTACGATCAGTAGCGACCCGGCCGCCGGCCGCACCTTCCTGTCCTCCGATCCCGCTCGCGTTCCGCCCGCTGACCTGGACAGGATCGAGGTTCGCGGCGCCGAGCCCGTGCCATTCTGAGCCGCCAGCTCCTGGCCAGCGCGATCAGCTGCCTCAATCGCTCGCGAACCGATCAGCGCCGGGATGCAATAGAGAGGCGATGGACGACGACCAGCTGATCGAGCGCGTGGCGGGCGGCGACGACGCTGCACTGCGGGACCTGTTCCGCCTGCACGCGCCGTGGCTGGCCGTCAGGCTACGCGCGGTGCTGCCCGCAGCCGATGTGGAGGACGTCCTGCAGGAGACCTTCCTCGGCGTCTGGCGCGGCGCCAAGGCCTACTCGCCGACCGGCGCGGGCGGCGGCTGGCTGTGGGGCATCGCCAGGCGCCAGGCGGCCCTGCACATCAGGCGCCGCGGGCCGGTCCTTGCCGCACTGCCAGACCCGCCGCCGGACGCCGGCGCCTGGGCCGATCCCGCCGAGATCGCGCTGGCGCGCGCCGATCTCGCGGCGGCGCTCGCAGCGCTCGGACCCGCGGGCAGCCCGGAGCGGGACGCGTGGCAGCTGCTGTACGTGGAAGACCGGCCGGTCGCGGAGGTGGCGAGGCTGATGGGCGTGCCAGCGGGAACGGTCAAGAGCCGGGCGCACCGGGCGCGGCGGCTGCTGCGCGCCAGGCTGCACGACGGTCGCCCGGCAGCAGGAGGTGTGCGGTGAACGGAATGCCATCGGCCTCGGCTGGCCCGCCCGACGTCGACCTCGACCGGGCATGGACGGGTGTGGCTGCGCAGATCTGGCGGCGCCAGCCCGGCCGTCCTGAGCTGCTGCTCGGCAGGTTGCTGCGCTCACCGGGCCTGGCCAGGGCGCTGCTCGCCGCGCCGTCTCTGCTCGTTCCCTGGCTGATCGCCAGCGCGCTGGTCTTCGCCGCCGGCGCGGTCGCGACCATCGGCACAGGAAAACCCTGGGTGGCGCTGCTCGCCCCGGCGATCGCGGGTGCCGGCGTCGCCTACGCGTACGGGCCCGGTGTCGATCCGGCGTACGAGCTCTCGATGAGCATGGCTGTCAGCGACCGGATGGTGCTGCTCGCCCGTGTGCTCGCGATCTTCGTCGTCGATAGCGCGCTCGGGCTGGCAGCGTCGGCGTTCTCGGCGACTGCGGCCGGCGTGGCTTTCGGCTGGCTGATCCCGATGACAGCGGTGTCCGGGCTCGCGCTGGTGGTGGCGGTCGTGACGAGGTCGGCGAACGTCGGCGTGGCTGCCGGCGCGGGCGTCTGGGCGATGACCGTCCTGGGTGGCCAGGCCTTCGCCGGACAGCCAGCGGCGGCGGTCAGTGATCGCTGGCTCTACCTGCCTTACCTGGTCGTCGCCGTCTGCTGCGCGGCGATCGTCCTGGTCAAGACCAGTCATCCGAGGGGATCAGCGTGAACATCGAGATCACGGACCTCACCAGGCGGTTCGGGCGCACGACGGCGGTCGCCGGGGTGAGCCTGGCGGCTGGCCCCGGGGTCTTCGGGCTGCTCGGTCCCAACGGCGCTGGCAAAACCACGCTGCTGCGTACGATGGCAACGGTTATCCAGCCGTCCGCTGGCACGGTGCGGCTGCTCGGCCGCGACCCCGGTCAGTTCGGCCAGCGGCGGGAGATCAGGCGCAGGCTCGGCTACCTGCCGCAGGCGCTCGGCTATTACCCGGGCTTCACGGTCGCGGAGTTCGTCGAGTACTTCGCGTTGCTCAAGGAGATGCCCGCCGCCGCCGTTCCTGGCGCGGTGGCGGCCGCCATCGAGCGGGTCGGCCTCGGCGACCGGGCAAGGTCGAAGCTGCGCACGCTCTCCGGCGGGATGCTGCGCAGGGTCGGGATCGCCCAGGCGATCGTTAACGAGCCCGAACTGCTGCTCCTTGACGAACCGACGGCTGGACTCGACCCCGAGCAGCGGGTGGACTTCCGCGGCCTGCTGCGGGACCTCGGCCAGCGCGCCACCGTCGTGGTCAGCACCCACCTGGTCGAGGACGTCGGCACCGCGTGCACGCAGGTGGCGCTCATGAACGACGGGCGCGTGGTATTCCACGGCACGACCGAGGAGCTGGTTGCCCGCGGCGCTGGCCACGCCGTCGGCGACGCTCCGCTGGAGCGCGGCTACAGCGCGGTGCTCGCGGCGGCCCGGGCATGATCGCGGCTGGCACCCCGGCCACCTCCGCGCGGCCGCTGCGGCGGCCGCCCGGCGCGCTCCGGGCCGGCGCGCGGCTGCTCAGGCTCGAGCTCAGGCACAGCGCCATGTTCTGGCTCGTGCCGCTCGCCGCCGGCCTCTTCTGGTACAACGCTTACCGCCCCGTCATGGCGATGCCGCCGTTGTGGAGCCTGCGAGCGCCTGCCATGCAGCACAACGCGCTGCTGGACTTCGTGCTGCCCGTGGTAGGCGCCGCCTCGTGGACGGCCTCGAGGGACAGCCGTCGCGGCATCGGCGACCTGGCCGCGATCGTGGCCAGGCCGCGCTGGATCCGTCAGCTCACCGCCTGGGCAGCCGTGACGGGCTGGGCACTGGCTGGCTACGTGATCTGCGTCGGCGTGCTGTACGCGGTGACTGCCAGGCAGGCTTCCTGGGGCGGGCCGCTATGGTGGCCGGCGGCGGTGGGCGCGGCTGGACTGCCGGCCCTCGCTGCGATCGGATTCGCGGCAGGCGCGTGGTTCCCGAGTCGTTTCACGACGCCTCTGGTCGGCATCGGCGCCTTCTTCGTCGTCGGGCTCAGCGGGCAGTTCGCCCGCGGCGGCACGTCGCTCTGGCAGCTCTCGCCGATCATTTCTGGCGCCGCCGATATGGGGCCAGACCCTGGAGTGGCCACGTTCTATCCGTTCCTGCCTGACCTGCCGATCGCGCAGGTGATCTTCGCGGCCGGCCTCGCCGCGATGGTGCTCGGCGCGCTCGGCATGCCGGCGGCCTCGGGCGGGCGGCGGGTGCGAACAGCCAGTGCCGCAGTTGCGGCGGCCGGCTTGCTCGCGGCGACGACGGCGGTCGGCCTCGTCAGCACCGCCAGGTTCGAACGGCACGGCATGGTGGCCATCCCTGCGCTGCACGACGCGGCCAGCGACCGGCCGATCGCGTACCGGCCGGTTTGCGGTCAGACCGCGATCCCCGTGTGCGTGAACCCCGTCTTCGCTCCCTACCTGCCGATCGTGGTGTCCGCGCTGCGCCCCGTGCTCGCGGAGGTGGCCGGCCTGCCAGGTGCGCCAGGGCGGATCCTGCAGGCTGCGCCGACCTTCACCCAGACACCCGGCAACGGCGTCGAGATCAGAACAGGCAGAACCGGCATCGGGACCGTGTCGGGTGCCAGGGTGCTGTTTGTCGGCCTGCCCGACCAGTTGCCAGGCGAACGGCAACCCGACGTGACCTCGGTGCAGTACGCCATGCAGGTGCGGGCCCAGGTCGGCGACGCCCTTGTCAGTAGCCTCGTCGGGCCGGGCAGCGACCAGGCCCAGCAGGCGGTCTGGGCCGGGCTGCTGATGGCGTCCGGCGTGCGGCTCTTCTCGCCCAGTCAGCGCGGCGACGGGCTCGGCACGACCTTGCCAGGACCCGCTACTGACAGTGCCGTCTACCTGGCCGGCAAGCGGTTCGCCGCGTTGCCGGCCGCCGCCAGGCACGCCTGGCTCAGCACCCACCTGTCAGCTTTGCGCGCAGGCAGGGTCACGCTCGGGCAACTGCCGTGAGCGCCGTTCCGGCCGCTCGTCGCGCCGAACTGAAGGCCGGAGCGCCGCCACGGGGTGCTGACAGGTCCGGCGCAGCCCGCCGCGGGTCTGCCCGTCGCGGGTCTGTCAGGCTTGTTCGCCTGTTCCTGGTGAGCAGGCGCGGTGCTGTCGCTCTGGCAGCGGTCGCCGCGCTCGCCGCCGGCCTGCGGGTCGCGATGATCTGGCACTGGGATAGCTACGGCGCCCTCCAGCTGCCCTTGGTCTTCGAGACCGGATGCGCGACGGTGATCGCCGCCGCGAGCGCCAGCCCGTTCGGCGACCAGGAGCGCGCGGCGGGCACGTGGCTTCCCGCGCTGCGGCTCGGCGTTGCCCTCGGACTCACCGTCGCGGCCTTCGCCGCCCTGGCGGCGGCTAGCACGGGCGTGCAGCTGACCGGCGGCCTGTCCGATGTGGCGCGCAACCTCGCGGGCAGCGTCGGCCTGGGCCTCTTGTGCGCGGCCGCACTCGGCGGCTGGCTGGCCTGGACTGGCCCGGCCGGCTACCTCGTCATCGCCGCCTACGCGCTATACGCCGCCTGGCACGGCGGCGGCACGCACTCGCCGTGGCTGTGGCCCGCCAGGCCACCGCAGGACCTAGGCGCCTGGTTGTGCGCTGGGCTGGTCCTCGTCGCGGGCCTGACGATCGTGGTGATGCGCGGCGCGAGGGACCACGACTCCGGCGCGCAGGTCTAGAGCGGTCACGCAGGCCGCCACTCCGCGGCGAGCAGCGCGTACACGGCCGTGTCACCCCACTCGCCCTTGAACCAGATGTCCTCGCGGAAGTACGCCTCGCGCCGCATGCCGAGCCGCTCGCAGAGCCGGGACGAAGCGTCGTTGCGCGGATCGAGCTGCGCCCAGACGCGGTGCATCTCCAGGCCGGCGAAAGCAAGGACCAGCAACTCGCGCGCGGCCTCGGTGGCGAACCCGCGCCCGTGGTAATCCGGGTTGAAGGCCCAGCCGATCTCGGCCTGTCGATCGGCGAGCTGACCCACCTTGACCAGGACGTCGCCGATGACCCTGCCGTCGTGCTCGACCGCAAGGATGATCTTGTCGTCATCGGATGCGATGGTGGTGGCCGGCAGGCGCTCAGCGATAAACGCGGCGGCGCCGTCGGCTCGCAGCGGCTCAGCTGGCATATAGCGGACGACGTCGGGACGGCCGCGATAGGCCAGGACGTCGGCCTCGTCGCCGTGCCGCAGCGGCCGCAGCACGAGCCGCTCGGTCCGCCGTGGCAGCAAGGCCGGCGTGGCGGGCGCCTCATTCATCAGCGCTCTCCCCTTCTTTGCGGCGAGCCTACCGGCCGGGCGTGATCGTCAGCGCGCCCCGCGCGGGACCCAGGCCAGCGGGAGGCGCTAGGCCAGCGACCTCGCTGGCGCCCGAACTCGGCTGTCATCGATCGCGGCAAAGCTCGCGATCGCATGCCGAAGGGAGACCGCGTCCAGGCCGTGCGCCGCTTGATGCTGAAGCGGCGTGCCGTAGTGCCGCAGTTCGTCGCGCGCCACGCCGAGGCCGAGCACGCGATGCGGCACGTCGGCCAGCGCGGCCGCCACCTCGGGCACCGACGTGCCTGCCAGGTACGGCTCGGCCAGCACCACCACGGGAGCGGCAAGGGTCGCGCGCAGCGCGTCCCGGTCGAACGGCCGGACTGTGGGCGCGTACAGCACGGTCACGTCCATCCCCGACGTCGCCGCGAGTACGGCATCGCCGAGCGGGCCGACCGCGACCACGGTGGCCTGCGTTCCGCGCCGCAGCAGGGTGAACCCGTCGGTCCCGCGCGCCAGCGGAGCGGCGTTGGCCAGAGCCGAGAGCCGCAGGTACACCAGGCCGTCAGCCGCGGCGGCGGCCCGCAGTTGGCTCTCAGACTCATCAGGGTGACCGGGAACGTGCACCGTCCAGCCCGGCAGCGTGGCCAGCAGCGCCACGTCGCCTGGAGACTGGTGCGTGCGGCCGGCGGCCGAGTAATCAAACGAGGCGCCCGAGCTGACAAGAACAGCGCCGCCGGCGCCCGCCTGGTGGTTCAGGTCCAGTTTGATCTGCTCGAACGGCCGCTCGACCAGGAAGCTGGCGAACGTGTGCGCGATCGGCCGCAGGCCGGTCAGTGCCATCCCGCCGGCCACGCTGATCAGCAACTGCTCCCTGATCCCGAGGTTGACGACCCGGTCGGGATGGCGCCGCCGCGCGGCACTGAACATGTCCGCCGAGATGTCGGCCAGGACCACGGCGAGCCGCGGATCGGAATCCAGCAGCTCAGAGGCGACGCGCGCAAAGCGCTCGCGCATGGTGTCCATCGGAAGCTCCTCTCAGGCGGGCTCGACCACGGCCACGACGGCATGCGGCCGGCCAGGATGCGGGATGGTGAACGCCGCCTCGAGTGCGGCGTGATCGCGGCCGTCGACGCGGGCGGTCGACCAGCCTTCAGTGGCGAAGCGCGCCTCGATTCCGCCTGGCCAGCCGTAGCTTGCTGAGGAGTTGTCCACGACGACGCAGTGCAGCGCTTCGAGCCCGGCGCGGCCGGCGAATGCGATCGCCTCGTGTCCAGAGCCCTCGTCAAGCTCACCGTCCCCGGTCAGCACGAAGACGCGGTCATCAGGCAGCCCCATCGCGCGCAGGCCAAGGGCAGTCCCCACGGCGAGCGCCAGGCCGTGGCCGAGTGACCCGCTCGAGATGTCGGCGCCAGGGACGAGATTGCGGTCAGGATGGCGGCCGAGCAGGGAATCGAACTGGCCGAAGCGCGCAAGCTCGTCGGCCGGGATGAAGCCCTTAGCGGTCAGGACCGCGTAATAAGCCATTGGTCCATGACCCTTGGAGAGGTAGAACCTGTCCTTGGGTCCGGCAGGCGCGGTCGAAGGGCTGAGCCGCAGCACCCGGTCGTAGAGGACCCAGATCACGTCGAGTGTCGACTCGGAAGCCAGGTCGTGCTTCTCGTCGCCGGTCATCAGCGTCATCAGGCCCGGCAGGTCGGTGTAGGAGTAGCGGAGTTCCGTGCTCACCTCGTTCATGTGCCTGAGTCTCGGACTTAAAGCGCACTTGAAGTCAAGCGAGCACGCCCGTAGCCTCGGTGGCGTGCCAGCCATGCCCGTGCACCTGACGATCTCCGAGCTGGCCGCCCGCAGCGGTGCCGCGCCGTCCGCGCTGCGCTACTACGAAGAGCTCGGCCTGATCACGGCCGAGCGGACCGCGGGCAACCAGCGCCGCTATGCCAGGTACATGCTGCGCCGGGTCGCGTTCATCAAGGCGGGACGCAGGCTTGGCCTGTCGCTCGGCGAGATCAAGGTGGCGCTGGACCGCTTGCCCGCGGGCAAGGCGCCGACCAGGAGAGAGTGGGGCCGGGCTGCCCAGCTGTGGCAGGCCAGGATTCACGACCGGATTGCCGAGCTCGAGCGGCTGGCCGACACGCTCGGCAGCTGTATCGGGTGCGGCTGCTTGTCGCTGCGGACCTGCGCGCTCTACAACCCGGAAGACGAGGCTGGCACCCACGGGGCCGGCGCGCGCTGGCTGCTCGAAGAGGACGGCGCGCCAGCCCTGGAATCGGCCAGCGGGCCTGGTTAAAGGCCCGACGCACGAGCTCGCTAGAGGCCCGACGCACGGCCTCGTTAGAGGCCCGACGCACGGCCTCGTTAGAGGCCCATGTCGTCGAGCTGCTTGTAGAGGTCCGCGCGGGGGTTTGATGGATCGACTACCGGGCCCTTGCCGCTGGTCTTGCGCGCTTTGCTGCTGTCGCCCGCGGGCAGGACCGCTGTGCCGGCCGAGCCCGCGGCCGACGCGGCGCGGGCCGGCTTGGCAGCCCGTGCCGCGGCACGCCGCTCGCGCAGCAGCCAGCCAGCCAGGATGCCGCCCACCAGGCCGCCCACGTGCGCCTGCCAGCCGATGCCCTGGTGCGGCAGCAGCACGGCGAACTGGTAGGCGAAGCACAGCGCCATCACCGCGCCGACGAGCACGTCGATCAGGTGCCGGTCGAACAGGCCGCGGACGATGATGTAGCCGAAGTAGCCGAAGACCACGCCGCTGGCGCCCGCGCCCACCGAACCTGGGGACCCGAACAGCCACGCGGCCAGACCGCTGGTCAGCACCACGATCACCGTGAGGGCGGCGAACTTCTTGATGCCGCGGTAGGCGGCCAGGAAGCCGAAGATGAACAGCGGCCCTGAGTTGCCCTCGATGTGGGTCCAGCTGAAGTGCAGGAAAGGCGCCGTCAGGATGTCCGGCAGGCTGCCCACGTCCCGCGGCTTGATCCCGTAGGACTGGGTCAGGTGATAGGCGTCAGCGACGTTGGCGATCTGAATCGCCCAGATCACGACCAGGACGCCGATCATCACGAAGAAGGCCCGTCGCGCCCCGGCCAGGACTGTGCCGGGATCGCCGACGTCGACGGCCCAGCCCCGGCGCGCCAGCCTGGACGAAGTGCCGCGCCCTGGTGTCGATGGATCGATGCTCATCGCCTGTCCTTCGCACGGTGGGTCTGCCTGCCTGACGAGCTAACCCTGCCTCCGTTTCCAGGGTAGCGCCGGCGTGTCGCGCGGCCGTCACGCCGCGGTGCCGCGCTCAACTAGTGGTCACAGCATATGGGTGATTACGCCCCGTGATCGTTACGATACTGACCGCCATTCCGTGATCTGACCGACACAATTTCCTCGCGCAACACCCCAACTTTTTCATCGGAAACGCTTGGTCCGTCCCGTCACTTCTGGCAACGTGGTGCGGCAACGGAGCTTGGCTCCTTATTTCGGTGGTTCTGCCGCTCCTGTCCTGTAATAGGCAGGCCACTGTAAGTAGCCGTTCCGTTACAAGACACAAGACTCGCTGCCTTTGGCCGCAGCGGTCCTGCGTGCCCGGCGGCTTGCCGGTCGCGCTTGGCCGACGGAAGGACGGCATTGTCACAGCATCGAAGGCGCACGGCCAGTACGCCTAAGCCGCGGAAGAGCGGCAACGGCGGACCGCGTAGTGGCGACGCGAGGCCGCGAAGCGGCGGACGCAAGTCGCGCAGGAGCGTTCGTGCCTTCTTGATCACGACAGTCGTCTCGGCGATCTTCGTCGCGGGCGGCGCCGAGTACATGATCGGACAGCTTTCCTCGGGAGTGCAGGCGAACCCGCTCGCCGAGGCGCTCACCACGATCCCGAATAGCAAGGCTGGTGTCCAGCTTGAGCACCAGCGCCAGCACATGATCTTGATGGCCACCGCGACCAAGAGCTTCAAGCTGGTCGGGAAGCCCAAGGTTGCGACGAAGCCGGCACCGCCCGCGACCGGCGGTGGCGGCGGCGGCGGAGCGCCCGTCGTGAACGCGCCCATCCCGAGCCCAGGTACGGCGCAGTCCATCGCCTACAACCTGCTGCCTTCGTTCGGCTTCAACGCCAAGCAGCAGTTCGGCTGCCTGAACGACATCTGGACCAGGGAGAGCGGCTGGCGAGTGACGGCGGCCAACGCCAGCGGCGCCTACGGGATCCCGCAGGCCCTGCCCGGGTCGAAGATGGCCAGCGCGGGTCCGAACTGGCAGACCAATCGACCACGCAGATCAAGTGGGGCCTTGGCTACATCAAGGATCGCTACGGCACGCCGTGCGATGCCTGGGCGTTCTGGCAAGGGCACAGCTGGTACTAACGAGCGCTTGCTCTTTGGGGTCCCGGCATGCGGCTCTAGCTATCTGTAGCTGAGCAGTGACTCTCAGTGGCAGATAGGCGTGACCTCTCTATTAGTCAAAACGGGTACATCGCCTGCCCTGCACTCCGGGCGCCAGTAAGGCACGGTGGAGGCCGACAGCGCCCACCGTGCGTGACGGCATTCCAGGGCCAGCTGCGGCTCACCGTGCGGCGCGTCGGCGCGCAACCATCCTAGAGACCACTCTCTGCGACCGCTGGAACGGAGCAGTCGCGTCCGGCTGGGTCACCCAGGCAGGGGCCTGAACGTTCGCCTGCGCGATCTTGAATACCTTCGCCGCAGCGGTGCGTGCGGGGCGGGGGCGGACATCGAGAGGACGTACGGCTGCGGCCCTGCGGAGTATGAGCCGTGAAGATGATCCTCGTGACGTCGATCCGCGCGCCGTTCAGCGGCCGCCACCAGAAGGTCCACGTCGCGGCCGGCCAGCCGTGGAACGTCCCGCCCGTGATGGCCACCAGGTGGTAGTTCCTGAACCGGTTGTGCGCGATCGCGGACGCCTGCAGCCGCCTGGCCTCGCGAACCGGGCCTGACACGGCGAACGGCGCCATGTCGATGATCAGCTTCGAGTTGCCGACGAGGGGCTTGATCACCGAATGCAGCCCGGGCGTGAGCAACCAGGCGCTCGGCGCGGCCAGCCTGAATCCAGCTGTGGTCCCGATGCTCTTGGCGGTCACCCGCTCCCAGCTGAATCCGGCAGGGAGCTTGGGGCCGGTCGGTGGCGGGCTGGAGGGCGTCACCGATGGCGAGGGAGTCGGAGTTGGCGACGCCGACGGGCTTCCTGACGGCCCGCCCGACGGGCTCGAGGGCGTGGGCTGAGGCGATGACGGACGCGCTGAAGGACCAGGCGAGCCAGGTGCGGCCGACCCGTGGTGCCGGTGGCCGGGACCAGGCCCGCCCGATGGCTGCTTGCCCGCAGGCTGGGAGTGGTTCCCGCCGCTGCCGCCCGGAGCGGTGCTGCCGTGGTGCCTGGTGCCCAGCCCGCCAGAACGGGCCGGGCCGGTGCCGGCCTTGCTGGCGCTCGGCGCTCGCCCTCGTCCCTGGCCGAGCAGTTCGCTGTAACCGGGGAAGGCGAGGAACACAATGCCTGCGACCAGCGCGGACGCGGCCAGCGGCGCGGTGATGACCAGGCCGCGCCTGGAGCGCAGCAGGCCGACGAGGCCGCCGGCCGGACGCGAGGGCGAGCCGCCCTGGCCGCTGCCGTTGTCCGGCGTTTGCCCGGAGGCTCCGGTTCCGGCCGGGGACGGCATCTTGAGTTCCGCGAATACCGGCGTGGCCATCAGATCAGGGACGACGTCGGAGGCCGCCGCTGGCCCAGGCGATCCTGGCTGCGGCCAGTCCGCTCGCGGCCGATCCGTCCGCCGACGGCCCCGAGCCAATCCCGGCGCTGCCAGGGACTGGTCGCGCGCTCCGGCCTCCGCGCGCTTCGTCCTCGCCGGCGGACACGGTGACGACCTGGGTCGCGGTGGTCGCGTCCAGGCCAGCCAGGTCGGGGGAGAGGCCGGGCGCCGCGCCCTGCTGCTGCGGCGGCTCGACCCGCGCGAACGCGCGCGATCCGGCCGCGAGGTGGCCGCCGCGGCGCGCGTCGGCCCATGCGGTCGTCAGCAGCCGTGAGGTGGTGGCCGTGTCCGGCCGCTCGGCCGGGTCGGCGCGCAGCAGCATGTCGATCACCGAGGCCAGCGGGCCGGCCGACGGCGCCTTCGGTGCGGGCTCGGTGGCGATGCTCGCCACGATCGCGGCCGATCCGCCTGCCCGGTCGAACGGGCCGCGCCCCTCGACCGCCGCGTACAGCGTGGCGCCGAGAGACCACAGATCAGACGCGGGCGTGGCGTCCGCGCCGCGGACCCGCTCGGGCGGCGAGAAGCCAGGGGTGCCGACGACCATGCCGGTCTGGGTCATCGCCGGATCGCCCTGCACGGTCGCGATACCGAAGTCGGTGAGGATCGCCTTGCCCTCAGGGCTGATCAGCACGTTGCTCGGCTTGACGTCCCTGTGCAGCACGCCGGCCGCGTGCGCGGTGCTGAGCGCGTCGAGCAGGCTCAGGCCAAGCTGGGCGGCCTGAGCGGGCGGCAGCGGGCCGTCTTCCGCGATCACCTGGTCGAGCGGCCTGGCCTTGATGAGCTCCATCACGATCCACGGCATGCCGTCCTCTTCGACCACGTCGAAGACGGTGATGACGCCCGGATGATTGAGCCGCGCGGCGGTTCTGGCCTCGCGGAGCGTGCGCTGGTAGCTGTCCCGTGCCTGCTCCGCCGAGGCCATCGGCGCCAGCGCGATCTGCTTGACGGCGACGTCGCGGTCGAGCAGTTCGTCGCGGCCGCGCCAGACAACGCCCATCGCGCCTCGGCCGAGTTCATGGAGCAGCCGGTAGCGCCCGGCCACGAGGCGGCCAGAACCCCTGGCGGAATGCATGGGCTGCAATCTACGCGGGTCTGCTTACAGATTTCTGTGAGCTTGATGGGAAACCCTGGGAATTCACCCAGCTAACTCAGCTACTTCTCCGGCCTGGTCATCGCGAGCACGTCAAGTGCCTCGTCGAGCTGCCCGGCGGTGATCTCGCCGCGATCCACGTGGCCCCGTGCGATGACCACGTCCCTGATTGTTTGCCCGGTCGCCAGCGCCTCGTGCGCGACCGCGGCGGCGGCCTCGTAGCCGATGAACCGGTTCAGCGCGGTCACGATGGCAGGGGAGGACTCGGCCAGCCGCCGCAGCCGGTCCGGATCGGTGGTGATTCCCGCGACGCACCGGTGCGCGAGCAGCGGCGCCCCCGAGATCAGCAGATCGGCCGACCCGAGCAGGTTCCTGGCGATCACCGGGATCATGACGTTCAGCTCGAAGTTACCGGCTGCGCCCGCGAACCCGACGGCCGCGTCGTTGCCGATCACCTGAGCGCAGGCCTGCGAGACCATCTCGCAGATCACCGGGTTCACCTTGCCTGGCATGATCGACGAGCCTGGCTGCAGCTCAGGGATCGCGATCTCGGCCAGCCCGGTCCGTGGTCCCGATCCCATCAGGCGCAGGTCGGTGCAGATCTTGTACAGGCTCACGGCGATGGTCCTGAGCACTCCGCTGGCCGCGACCAGCGCATCCCTGCCGCCAGCGGCCTCGAAGTGGTTGGCGGCCTCGGTGAACGGCAGGTTGTCGGTTGCCAGCCGGGCGATCACTGCCGCCGCGAATCCGGGGGGCGCGTTCAGGCCGGTCCCGACCGCGGTGCCGCCGAGCGGCAGTTCGCAGACCTCCGGGAGCACGCCGCGGATCCTGGCGATGCCGTGCCTGATCGCGGCGGCGTACCCGCTGAACTCCTGGCCGAGCGTCACTGGCACCGCGTCCATCAGGTGGGTACGGCCGCTCTTCACGACGTCGGCGAACTCCGCGGCCTTCGCCTCTAGCACCTCGGCGAGTTGATCGAGGGCCTCGATCAGGACGCCGAGGGTCCGCGCGGCGGCGATATGGACGGCGGAAGGGAACACGTCGTTGGACGACTGGGACGCGTTCACGTGGTCGTTCGGGTGCACGGGCCGGCCGAGCCCGCGGGTCGCCAGCGTGGCGATGACCTCGTTCGCATTCATGTTCGTGGACGTCCCTGAACCGGTCTGGAAGACATCGAGCGGGAAATGCTCGAAGTGACCGCCGTCGCCCATCTCACCGACGGCTATCTCGCCCGCGGCGTCCTGGATTGCCTGTGCCATCTCGGCGTCGATGACGCCGAGGTCGGCGTTGACGGCGGCCGCGGCCGACTTGATCCTGGCCAGCGCGATGATCACGGCGCGCGGCATTGGCTCGCCCGACATCTGGTGGGCCCGGGCCCGCTGGGTTTGTGCGGCCCAGAGCGCATCGGAGGGGACCTGGACCTCGCCCATCGAGTCGTGCTCGACGCGGAACGCCGGCGCGTCAGACGCTGATTCGCTCATGTCCCGATCATGCCCCCTCGGGAAGTGTCCTAGGGGCGGGGGCCGATCGACAGGAGCGGGGCGGCAGGCGCGGTGACGTCGGCAAAGAAGTCGTTGCCCTTGTCGTCGACCACGACGAACGCGGGGAAGTCCTGGACCTCGATCCGCCAGACCGCCTCCATGCCGAGTTCTGGGTACTCGAGCACCTCGACCTTGGTGATGCACTCCTGCGCCAGCCTGGCTGCTGCCCCGCCGACCGAGCCAAGGTAGAACCCGCCGTGCTGCTGGCACGCCGCGGTCACCGCGGCGGACCTGTTGCCCTTGGCCAGCATGACGTGCGATCCGCCAGCCGCCTGGAACTGTTCGACGTAGCTGTCCATCCGCCCAGCCGTCGTCGGCCCGAACGACCCTGAGGCGTAGCCGTCGGGGGTCTTCGCCGGACCGGCGTAGTAGACCGCGTGGTCGCGCAGGTAGGCCGGCATCGGCTCGCCGGCGGCGAGCCGATCGGCGATCTTGGCGTGCGCGATGTCGCGAGCCACGACCAGGGGCCCGGTCAGCGACAGCCTGGTCTTGATCGGGTACCTCGACAGCTCCGCGCGGATTTCGCTCATCGGCCGCGACAGGTCGATCCGCACCACATCGCCGTCCAGTTCGGCGTCGGTCGTCTCAGGCGAGTACCTCGCGGGGTCGGTCTCCAGTTGCTCGAGGAAGATCCCGTCCCTGGTGATCTTGCCGAGCGCCTGCCGGTCGGCCGAGCACGAGACCGCGATCGCCACCGGGCAGGACGCGCCGTGCCTGGGCAGCCTGACTACGCGCACGTCGTGGCAGAAGTACTTGCCGCCGAACTGCGCGCCGATGCCCGTCTGCCTGGTGATCTCGAGGACGGTCCGCTCGAGTTCGATGTCACGGAAGCCGTGCGCGCTCATCGTGCCCGCTGTCGGCAGCGAGTCGAGGTACTTGGCGGACGCGTACTTCGCGGTCTTCAGCGCGAACTCCGCGCTGGTCCCGCCGACCACGATGGCCAGGTGATAAGGAGGGCAGGCGGCGGTGCCGAGTGCGCGCAGCTTCTCGGTGAGGAACGATGCCAACCGCGTCGGGTTCAGGACCGCCTTGGTCTCCTGGTACAGGTAGGACTTGTTCGCCGACCCGCCGCCCTTGGCCATGAACAAGAACTTGTACTCCGCGCCGTCGGTCGCCTGCAGCTCGATCTGGGCAGGCAGGTTGGTGCCAGTGTTGCGCTCCTCCCACATCGTCAGCGGCGCGAGCTGGGAGTACCGCAGGTTGAGCTTGGTGTAGGCGTCGTAGATCCCGCGCGCGATGTGCTCCTCGTCGCGACCGCCGGTCAGCACCTGCTGACCGCGCTTGCCTGCCACGATCGCGGTCCCTGTGTCCTGGCACATCGGCAGCACGCCGCCGGCCGCGATGCACGCGTTGCGGAGCAGGTCGCTGGCGACGAAGCGGTCGTTGGGCGAGGCCTCGGGGTCATCCAGGATCGACCGCAGCTGGCGCAGGTGCGCGGGCCGCAGCAGATGCGCGATGTCCTGCATGGCCTGCGCCGTCAGCAAGGTCAGTGCCTGCGGATCCACGTCGAGGAATTCGCGGTCGAACGCACGACGCGATTCCACTCCGGCGTCGCTGACCAGGCGGTACTCGGTGGTGTCCGGACCGAGCGGCAGCAGGTCGGTGTAGCTGAATTCGGGCATCAGGGCGGCACTTCCTCGCGGCAGACCAGGGGACGGGTTCATCGTAGTTCGCCACCCGCGAGGCCACCGGCCGCCCGGCGGCACGCCGCTACTCGCCGCCGGTCGTCATCCTGCTGTCGGCACGGCGCGTCATACTTACGCCAGTGCGCCATTCACCCCGAATCATGGGCCGCTGCTGATCGTGCGCCAGTGATGGTTGTGCGTCCATGGTCATGGGCCTTGGTTTAGGGGACACAGCGCGGGGAGTGCTTCGCCTCGCGCGGGGTAACTGGCCTGCACCGAGGCTGAATGCTGGCCCCCGACCGCGGAGGAATGGGCGATGACGGACACTGTTGACCGCGATAGCAACGGGGTCGACCTGAGCGAGGCAGCCAGGCAGCTGCAGCAGGCCGGGCACGACGTTCGCGTCGCCTTCGACTGCATCGCCCTGGACGAACTCGACCGGGCGCATACGCACACGATCACGGCGCGCGCAGCCGTAGACGCAGCGGAGAACTCGCTGCGCGTCGCGCTCGGCGGCGAATGGAGCATCGCCGGCCGTTGATGCCGGGAGGCCCTGGCCGTTGATGCCGGCGGACCCCGGCCGCCGCGGCCACAGCTGGCGTTGCTAGATTAGTGTGTGAGTCACACATTCTTCCGAGCGACGAGGAGGCATCATGACGACGCAGGCCAAGGGCACCTTCACGGTCTCTGCCTGGGACGAGAACACCTACGAGGAGCTCGCGGGCGGTGGCAAGCTCACGAAGGCGCACGTCGCCTTCGGCTTCGAGGGCGACCTGAGCGGCGAGGGCGGCTGGGAAGCCGTGATGTGCTACCAGGCGGACGGCACCGCATCGTTCACTGGCTACCAGCACACCACCGGCACGCTCGACGGCAAGAAGGGCGACTTCGTGCTGCGCGCCGACGGGACCTTCTCAGACGGCCAGGCGCGGACCTTCTGGAAGGTGCTCGAGGGCTCGGCGACGGGCGAGCTCACGGGCCTGCGCGGGTCAGGAACCGCGGTCACCACAGGCAGCACTGGCGGGGATTTCACCTTCGAATACGACCTTGGCTAAAGCCGCGCCGGAACCGGCTGCGCGCCTGGACCGCGCGGCCAATGTCTTCGGGGCACTGGCGCTCGTGGTCGCTGACCAGGCCGCGGACGCGGAGAGCGCCGCGGCCGGCCGGTCTGACTCGGCCGCCGCGGCGCTCTCCGCCCTGCTCCACTTTCTGGACCGGCCGACGGTCGACAGGCTCCGGCAGGTCTTGGGCCTCACGTCGTCGGGGACCGTCCGGCTGGTCGACAGGCTCACCGAGTCCGGCTACGTCCGGCGCGAGGCCGGCACCGACGGCCGCAGCACCTCGATCGTCCTGACCGAGCACGGCGAGCGGGCCGCTGGCCGGGTGTCCGCGGCTCGAGCCGAGGTGCTCGAGCGCTCGCTCGCGGTGCTGTCGGCTGACGAGCGCGCGACCTTCGAGCGACTCGCCAGCAAGGTACTCGTCGGGATGATGCGCGGACCGGGCGCCACCAGGTGGATGTGTCGGCTCTGCGACATCGGCGTCTGCCGTGGTACCCCAGGCGGCTGCCCGGTTGGCAACGCCGCGATGCAGCGTTACGGCAGCTGAGAACCGCAGGCAGGTCCGGTATCGTCAGGATGTGAGCTCGCGGCCAGGACCCCACGACCTGCGCGCATCCGACGCGGACCGCGAGCTAGTTGTCACATTGCTCGGTGAGGCGGCTGCCGACGGCAGGATTACCATGCCCGAGCATGCCGAGCGCCTCGATCGGGCGCTCGCCGCCAGGACTCTCGGCGAGCTGACCAAGCTCACGGCCGACCTCGCCCTGCCGTCCGGCCAGCCAATCAGGCTCTATCCGCGGCGCTCGGTCGCGGCGGCCTTCGCGAGGGAACGGCGCGACGGCCGCTGGGTTGTGCCAGAGGTCTTCCCTGTCACGGCGTTCTTCGGCAACGTGGTGCTCGACCTCCGCGAGGCCGTGTTCCAGAAGCAGCGGATCACCATTCACGCGACCGCCGTGGCTGGCCAGATCCGGCTCATCGTGCCCGCCGGTGTCGCTGTCGAACTGGCTGGCCGGTCGTTCCTCGGTACCAGGAGCGTGCGGAGCAGGCCGGATGCGACCGCTCAGGCCGAGCAGGTCAAGGCCGTCATCGAGGTCCGCACGATCACGCTCGGCGGCTCGGTGAAGGTGGTGACGGTGCGGCGGCCCCGCTGGCGCCCTGGGCTGCGGCGGAATCCGAGGGCCGGCGCCCGCGGTCAGTAGCGCCCGCGGTCAGTAGCGTCCGCTGTCAGTACTGCACGACCGAGTAGCGGGATACCTTCCAGAGCGCGTGCTCGCTGTGGATGTTGCGGATTGTTCCCGACCTGGCCCGCATGACGAGCGAGTGCGTCGTCGCGCCGCCTGACCGGTAGCGCACGCCCTGCAGCAGGTCGCCCTCGGTGATGCCGGTGGCGGCGAAGAACGCGTCGTCGGAGGAGACCAGATCATCGGTGGTCAGCACCTGGTCAAGGTCATGCCCGGCGGACTTCGCCCGATCGCGCTCCTCCTCGTCCCGCGGTGCCAGCTTGCCGAGCATGACGCCGCCGAGGCACTTGATCGCGCACGCGGCGATGATGCCCTCGGGGGTACCGCCGACGCCGAGCAGCAGGTCGACGCCGGAGCCTTCGCGGGCCGCCAGGATCGCTCCTGCGACGTCACCGTCGGTGATCAGCTTGATCCTGGCGCCAGCGTCGCGAACCTGGGAGATCAGCTCCTGATGCCGGTCCCGGTCCAGGATCACCACGGTTACGTCGTGCGGTGAGCAGTGCTTGGCCCTGGCCACCGCCGCGATATTGGCCGCCGGCGGCGCGTCGATGTCCACCACGTCAGCGGCCTCCGGGCCGGCGACGAGCTTGGACATGTAGAACACGGCCGACGGGTCGTACATCGAGCCGCGCGCGCTGACCGCGATGACCGCGATCGCGTTGGCCATCCCGTTGGCGGTCAGCCTGGTGCCGTCGATCGGGTCAACCGCGACGTCGCACTCTGGCCCTGTGCCGTCACCGACCTGCTCCCCGTTGAACAGCATCGGCGCTTTGTCCTTCTCGCCCTCGCCGATGACGACGAGGCCGTTCATCGACACCGTGCTGATCAGCTGCCGCATCGCGCTCACCGCGGCAGCCGTCAGCGCCATTCTTGTCGCCACGGCCGACCCAGCGGCCGGCGGCGAGCGCGGCGGCCTCGGTCACCCGCGCCAGTTCCAGCGCAAGGTTGCGGTCCGGTGCGCTCGGCTCTGTTCCCAGCGTGATGGGCGGAGTCTGATCGGCCATCGCTACACCTTCCGTGACGCGGCTATCGCTGCCGAACGCGGCCGGCCGAGGGAGCAGCCGGCCTCGGTCGCATCCTACGAAGCCGGCATCGGCGCGCCCGCCCGCTCCCCGTCTTGATCGCCTGGCGGCCGCTCAGAACGGCCTCGCCGGATCGCCGTCGCGGTCGGCGGGCTCGCCCGTCTGACCGGTTGCCGCGGCCAGCCTGGCGCGCGCACCCTCCAGCCACTCCTCGCAGATCGCGGCCAGTTGCTCGCCGCGCTCCCAGAGCTCGAGCGACTGCTCTAGCGTTAGGCCGCCCGCCTCCAGCCGCTTCACAAGATCGGCGAGCTGGTCACGTGCCTGCTCATAGCCCGGGCGCTCTGCAGCCCCGCGGGGGGTTCCGGGGGGTCGTCCCCCCTGGGCTGCACCGCGGGAGGTTCCGGGGGGTCGTCCCCCGGCAGCAGCACCGCTTCCTTTCGGCATCAGTACAGCGTCGCGTAGTTCGGGTGCAGAAGGAAGCCGCTGAGCTGTACCGGCTTGGATGGCCGGTGCGGTACCTGCAGCCTGGGCTGCTTGCGCAGTGCGTGCAGCACCACCTTGCGTACCACCTTCGCGTACAGCTTGCCGCCGATCGGCTGAGGATGTATGTCGTCGCTCCAGAGCAGGCCTTGGTGGTGCTCGATCGCGTTATGCCAGTTCACGAGCAAGACGTTCGGGTACCGTTCGGCCGCGCGCGCCAGCGTGACGTTGACTTCTCTCTCCCAGGACCGTGGCACGAAGGTGTTGATCAGCACCAGCCACCGGTGCCCGACCGCGGCTCTGAGCTGGCGGATCTGGCTGGCCGTAATCGGTCCGTTGGTGCCGAGGCCCACGACAACCACGCGGCGCAGTCGCTTGCTCCTGGCTAGATCGCCGATAATCGCGACGCCCGCGATCATCGCGCGGCTGACCCTGGCGTTGATGTAGATGCCCGGCATCGCCGCGGCCAGTTCTGGTGCCGACGCCAGCATCACCGAGTCGCCGATCGCCAGCACCTTGGTGCCTGTCACGTGGACCGGCTTGGGCTTTGGCGCCCGCACCTGCTCGGCACGGTGGAACGGCAGCCGCCCGGGGATGCTCCACCACGGAACCGCCTCGCCGCTTGGCTGCGGCGGCAAGGTCGAGGAACTGACCCGCAGCCCCTTCCTGATCTGCGCCTGCAGCGTCGGGCCCTGGCGTGAGTTCGCGAGCCCGTAGCCGGCCGTGCCAGAGACCGCGAGCAGCGCAACCGCGGTCAGCGTCGGCACGGCGGCCGACGGCGTGGTCATGAAGCCCCTGGGCCCGATGAGCACCAGGTTGGCTCGCCTGGCGAGTTCTGAGCGCAGTCCGTTCCGCAGGATGGGCTCCTCCAGCCAGCGCCAGGACGCGGCCGCGAGCGCGATCGGCAGCACCGTGTCGACCACCCTGGCGGGCAATGAGGTCGCCGTGCGGGGCGCCATGCCGGTCGTGATCGCGATCACCGGCCAGTGCCACAGGTAGATGCCGTAGGACCTGATGCCAAGCCAGCGCAGCGGCTTGGCGGAGAGCAGTCTGCCGATCCTTCCGGAGGCCGCCGCCGCGAGGATCAGACCGCCGGCCGACAACGCGGCCAGCGCGAGGCCGTACGGGTAAAGGAACGGATTCGGGCCAGCGAGATGCCACATGGCCCAGGCCAGGACTACCAGGCCGACGGCGCCGAGGATGTCGAGCACGAGCCTGGCCTTGCCCGTGGTGGCCGCGACCTTCGCGAGCGGGAAGGTGAGCGCCAGCGCCGCGCCGATCATCAGCGCGCTCGCATGGGTGTCGCTTCCGTAGTAGACCAGCGATGGGTCAGCGCCAGGGGAGTAGATCGCCAGCATTGCCAGCGCCGAGGCCACCGCGCCGCCCCACGCGAACAGGGCCCGGGAGACCGGGCGGTGCACGAGGACGAGGATCACGGCGACCAGCAGCGGCCAGATCAGGTAGAACTGCTCCTCGACGGCGAGCGACCACAGATGCTGGAACACCGGCGGCGGCCCGTAGAGGGAAAAGTACGACTGGTGCGCGAGCGCCTGCCACCAGTTGCTCGTATAGGTCACGGCGCCGAGCAGGGCCGGGCGCAGGGTACTGCGCTGGCTGGGCTCGAGCAGGCTGACCGCTGCGGTCACCGTGATCAGCATCAGGGCCAGCGCGGGCAGCAGCCTGCGGGCACGACGCTGGTAGAACCTGCCGATCCCGATAGAACCGTGCGTGCGGTACCTGGTAGCTAGCAGGTCGGTGATCAGGTAGCCGCTAAGCACGAAGAAGACGTCGACACCGAGGAAGCCGCCCGGTATCCACGGCAGTCCCTCGTGGAACGCGAGCACGGCCAGAACCGCCAGCGCACGCACGCCATCCAGGCCAGGCGCCCGCCAGCCGGAGGTGGCCGCGGGTCTGGCCGTATCGGCAGCGACCGTGCTGGCCGCGCCGTCGCTCGCGTCGAGTGCGCCGGCGTCCGCGGGATCGACTTCGGCGGTGACGCTGTCCGCTGACTCGCCGATCGCGTTTCCTGTGTCGTTTTCCGAGGACGTGGCGGTCGCTCTAAGCGTCGCCGCTGCCTCCGTCGTCCCTTGGCCCTCGACAGCCGATTCGCCGAATTCGGCAGAGGTTGGCTGTACAGGCACGACATGTCCTCCCTGGTATGGCGTGAACTCAGACAGGTCCGCAGTTCTGAATGAGCGCCGGCGATGCCAGCGCTTCCCCCCTCCGGACAGGTATTTCCCTGGCCAGGGGTCGATGTTCCCTGCCCGCGGCACCAGTCGATCGGTCTTTCGGTGGGCGACAGTTTAGTTTTCCGCCCGCGCTTCGTGCGACGAAACGCCACGCGGAGTAAGTAACAATGAGCGCTCCGGCGGGTAACCCAGAGGTAATTCCTAGTCGCTCACGGTGACATTTATCTGGTCGGCGGCGAGCCGGATCAGAAGTGGTTCAGCCATGGTGACATCGCGTGCCGAGCGGACAACTGTCGAATCCGCGCGCTGCACAATTGCATAACCGCGCCTGAGCGTCGCCGCGGGAGACAGGGCGACCAGCCTGGCCCTGGTGTGTGCAAGGTCAGCCTCGGCCCGGTCCAGGCCGGAGGCAAGACACCGCCGTGCGCGTTCGGCGAGCGCGATCACCTGCTCGTTACGCCGGTCCAGCTCGGCGGCCGGGCTGGCGAGCACCGGCCGGGACCTGATGCCGGCCAGCCAGGCGGACTCCCTGTCGAGCCGCCCAGCCAGCTGCCTGCGTGCCCTCGACCGCAGTTCGGCGATGATCGCGAGTTGCTCGCCGATGTCCGGTACGACCCGGCGGGCGGCGTCCGTCGGCGTGGACGCCCGTACGTCGGCGACCAGGTCAAGCAGCGGGACGTCTTGCTCGTGGCCGATCGCGCTGACCACCGGCGTGCGGCACGAGACGACAGCACGGATCAGGGACTCATCGGAGAAGGGCAGCAGGTCCTCGATCGAGCCGCCGCCCCTGGCGATGATGATCACATCGACCTCGGCATCGGCGTCGAGCGCGTGCAGCGCATCGGTGACCTCGGCGACCGCGAACGGACCCTGGACGGCGACCTGCTCGACCCTGAACCGCACCGACGGCCAGCGGCGGGCAGCGTTCTCCAGCACGTCGCGCTCCGCGGCGGAGTCGCGGCCGCAGATCAGCCCGACCAGGCCGGGCAGGAAGGGCGGCCTGCGCTTGCGCTCCGGCGCGAACAGGCCTTCGGCGGCCAGTTCGCGCCGCAGCCGCTCCAGCCTGGCAAGCAACTCGCCGATCCCGACCGCCCGGAGTTCCAGCGCGCTGAGCGAGAACGAGCCCCTCGTCATGTTGAAGTCGGGCTTTACCCAGACCACGACCCGGGAGCCCTCGGCGGGCACCGGATCGGCCGCGTCGAAGACCAGCCGCGGGCAGATCACCCGCACCGAGACCACGGCGACCGGGTCGCGCAATGTCAGATAGACGGTCCCGCCGCGCCGGCTCAGCTCGGCGATCTGCCCCTCGACCCAGACCCGGCCGAGCTTGCCGATCCACTCGCCGACCAGACGCAGCACGGTGCGAACCGGGATCGGCGCCTCGGCGCTTGTCTCAAGGGGCATCGCGCATGGCCTCGAGCTTGGCGATCCGCCGCTCGAACATCGCCACCACGTCGTCGCGGTTCGCAGCCGACCTCTCGTAGTCGAGCAGAGTGGCTAGCTGCATCGCGTCGAGATTGCGCAGGCGGGAGCGCAGCGAAGCCACGGAGAGCCCGTCGTAGCCGGACACGGGCAGCGCAGCTCCGCTGACAGGCTGCTCGCCTGGCGACGGCTCGGCCGGCATGTCCGGAGTGAGAACACGGACATTCCCGGTCGAGTCGAGAGACCGGAACTGGCGGGGATGGGCCGTCCGGCCCTTCTTCCGCGCGGCTGGCCTGGTGGCCTTCGCGTCGGCTTGCTTGCGGTGCCGGCCAGGCTGAGCCTCGGCCGCTACGCCGGGCGCCGCGCTCCTGACGTACTCTGCCGTCGTCATATCCCCGGCGGACGTGCCATCCAGGCCCGGCTGCGAGCCGTGCTGGTCGTCCTGGCCGATGCCTTCGCGCTGTGCCTCCTCGTCGCGGAATCGGTCGGCGGCCAGCAGCAGCTGTCCGATTCCAGAGAAAAATCCGCGTATAACCTTGACCGGGGCATTTTTGAGCTGTCCTGCCGTGTCTGGCAACCGCGCCATAGTGGCCTCCTCCCCGCGGCCGGCGTGTCGTCGCGCGCACGGCCGAGTCTCAGCGCCCGGAGCCTCTACCGCCATCGTGCCGCATCCGCGCTGTTGAGGGGAGTTTCATCGGCGGCGCGCCGCGCGGACATGCCACTGCGGGCTCGAGGCCTCCGGGTCCAGGGCACGGCCGCAACCCGGTTCTGGAGTTCGCCTACCATGGATCACATGTCCGAACCGATCAAGCGCGTCCTTCTCGCGAAACCGCGCGGCTACTGCGCGGGAGTCGACCGTGCGGTCCAGGCCGTGGAACTCGCGCTTGAGCGATACGGCGCGCCGGTGTACGTCCGCAAGCAGATCGTGCACAACACGCACGTGGTGAAGACGCTGGAGGACCGAGGCGCGATCTTCGTCGAGGAGACCGACGAGGTGCCCGAGGGCTCCATCGTGGTCTTCTCGGCGCACGGTGTCGCGCCCGAGGTGCACGAGTCCGCGAAGGGCCGGAGCCTGCGTACGATCGACGCGACCTGCCCGCTGGTCACCAAGGTGCACAACGAGGCCCGCCGGTTCGCGGCTCAGGACTACGACATCCTGCTGATCGGCCATGAAGGTCACGAAGAGGTCGTCGGCACGACCGGAGAGGCTCCGGCCAACATCCGGCTGGTAGACGGCCCCGAGGACGCCGCGAAGATCGAGGTGCGCGACCCAGCGAAGGTCGCCTGGCTGTCCCAGACCACGCTGTCGGTCGACGAGACGACGCAGACTGTCTCGGCGCTGCGCGAGCGGTTCCCGCAACTGATCGACCCGCCAAGCGACGACATCTGCTACGCGACGCAGAACCGGCAGGCCGCGGTCAAGCAGATCGCCAAGGAGTCCGACCTCGTCATCGTCGTCGGCTCGCCGAACTCGTCCAACTCGGTCCGCCTTGTCGAGGTCGCGAAGGACGCGGGGGCCGCGCAGGCCTACCTGGTAGACGACTGCGCGGCGATCGAGCCTGGCTGGCTGGAAGCGGCGAGCACGATCGGGGTCACGAGCGGCGCGTCGGTCCCCGAGGAACTGGTCTCGCAGGTTCTCGACTGGCTCGCCGAGGCAGGCTTCACGGCGATCGAGGAAGTCGAGGCCGTGCGCGAGAGCATGTCCTTCGCGCTGCCGCGCGAACTGCGGGCGCCGCGGCACTAGTTCCTCAGTCGCGCCGCGGCCCCCGAGGCCTGGCGGCCAGTTCTTCGGTCAGCAGCGTCCCGGTTAGCTGGGCCCGCAGGCCGCGAATGCACTGCGGCAGGCCGCGGACGGTCGCGATCACCAGCGCGCCGGCCAGCCCGCCGAACAGCCACGGCGCCGCCGTGCTCAGGGTCAGGAAGATGTCGGCGAGCGCGAGGCCGGCTGACGCGGCGACGTGGTCGAGGTGCAACGAGATCAGCTCCCCGGACGTCACCGCGATCAGGAAGATCAGCGGCGGTGTGGTCGCCGCGAGCAGAAGTTCCTCTCGCCTGGTCCGCCCCGCCGCTGCCGCACTGCCGGCCGCGTAGCCGAACCCGGTCAGCGCGACCACATGCAGCCAGCCGGCGCAGAGGTCGGTGAGCAGGAAGACGGCGAACATCATCACGATCGCGGCCCTGGTGCTCATGGGCGGCCACAGTTCGGCCCAGGCGAAGGCAGGCGATCGACGGTGGCCGCTCAACTGACGGCTCCGAACGAGCGGGATTCACCCTGCCGGGCCTGGATTGACTCCTGAGTCCAGTTATCCCCGTCCTGATCGGAGCTGGCGGTCGCTGGGATTCGCCTGACGATCGCGCTGTGCGCCGGCACGCTCTCCGTCACCAGCTCGGGTGCTGACAGGGTCCTGGGCGACAGCTCGACCGCAGGCGGTGTGGCGAGTTCGGCGTCGGTGACGCCAAGCTGGTTGAGCTTGCGCGCGGTGACCAGCACGCGGCTCTCCAGCGCGCCGACCGCGCGGTTGTAGGCCGTGACGGCGCTGGCCAGCGACTTGCCGACGAGCTCGACGTGGCCGCCGAGGCCGGTCAGCCGTTCGTAGAGCTCACGGCCGAGGTCGAATACGGCGCGGGCGTTGTCGGACAGCGCGTCCTGCTGCCAGGCGTACTGCGCGGTCCGCAACATCGTCACGAGCGTCGTCGGCGTCGCGATGTGTACCTTCTTCGTGATCGCGTACTCGAGCAAGGCCGGTTCGCACTCGAGCGCGGGGGCGAGGAACGCCTCGCCCGGGATGAACAGCACGACGAATTCGGGCGCGGGACTCAGCGCCGACCAGTAGGCCTTCGCAGCGAGCCGGTCGATGTGTTCCTTCAGGTGCCGTGCGTGGGCGGCGAGCCTGGCGTCGCGGATGTGCTCGTCGGCCGTCTCGGCCGCCTCCAGGTATGCGGCCAGCGACACCTTCGAGTCCACGACGATGTTCTTGCCGCCCGCCAGCCTGACCACCATGTCGGGACGCACCGCAGCGCCCGTGCCCTCCTCGCTGCCTGGTCCGGCCACCGTGACCTGCTCGTCGAAGTCACAGCGCGCGCTCATCCCGGCTAGCTCGACCACCCTGCGGAGCTGCAGCTCACCCCAGCGGCCACGGGCCTCCGGCCGGCGCAGCGCCGTGACCAGCGCCTGGGTCTGATCACGCAGCTGCTCGGCGGCCTGCCTGGCGAACTTGACCTGCTCGGTCAGCACCGCCTGGGAGGTCTGCCTGGCTGACTCACTTTCACGCAGCTGTGCCTCAAGCCTGGCGAGGGTCTGCCTGAGGGGCTCGACCAGCTGCTCGACCGCGTTCCTGCGGGAATCGAGTTCGCTGGCCGCGCTGAGGTTGGCCGCGCGCAGCCGGATCTCGCTGACCTCGAGCAGCCGCTGCTGGCTGACGTCGAGGGCCTGGGCGGACAGCGCCTGGAACCGCTCGGCGAGGTAGCCGTCGATCAGCTCCGCCTGCTCGTGCGCGGCGCGAGCCCGCTCGTCGGCGGCGCGGGCCCGGGCGGTGAGGTCGGTGATAGCGCTGGTCATGCGGCTGCGCGCGAACAGGAAGCCGATCGCGGCGCCGAGCAGCACGCCGATGCCGATCCCGAGCAACAGCGAGGCGGCGTCCATATCGGGCCATGTTTCCAGCCCGTTCTGACAGTGCCCGCGTCCGACACGCGGGGTCGCCGCGCCGCCTAGACTCGCCGGGGTGAGCCTAGAGATCGGAATCGTCGGCCTGCCCAATGTCGGCAAGTCCACCTTGTTCAACGCGCTGACCAGGGCGGGCGCGCTGGCGTCGAACTACCCGTTCGCGACGATCGAGCCGAACGTCGGCGTCGTCGGGCTGCCCGACCCGCGCCTGGAGTCGCTCGCGGGCCTGTACGACTCGGCCAGGATCGTTCCGGCCACCGTGCGGTTTGTCGACATCGCCGGGCTCGTGCGCGGCGCGTCGCAGGGCCAGGGCCTCGGCAACCAGTTCCTCGCCCACATTCGCGAGACCGACGCGATCTGCCAGGTCGTGCGCGTCTTCACCGACCCTGATGTGAGCCACGTCGACGGCGACGTCTCGCCGGAGCGCGACATCGAGACCATCGCCACCGAGCTGATCCTGGCCGACCTGCAGACACTGGAGAAGGCGGTGCCGCGGCTGGTCAAGGAGGCCAGGGCCGCCAAGGATCCGCAACGGAACGCCGTCGCCGATGCCGCCACCAAGGCACAGCAGTTGCTCGACGGCGGGACCACCCTGTTCGCCGGCGCAGCCGCGGCCGGGATCGACCCCGCGCACCTGCGCGAGCTGTCGCTGCTGACCGCCAAGCCGTTCGTCTACGCGTTCAACGTCGACGACAACGAGCTTGCCGACGACGCGCTGCGGGACGCGGCTGGCCAAGCTGGTCGCCCCCGCCGAGTCGGTGTTCCTCGACGCCAAGGACGAGGCTGAGCTGGCCGACCTGCCGCCGGCCGAGGCCGCCGAGTTGCTCGCCGAGCTGGGCCTCGGCGAACCGGGGCTCGACCAGCTGGCCAGGGCCGGGTTCGCCGCGCTCGGGCTCGCCACCTTCCTCACGGCCGGGCCGAAGGAGGCCAGGGCGTGGACGATCAAGGCGGGCGCGACCGCCCCTGAGGCCGCCGGGGTGATCCACACCGACTTCCAGCGCGGGTTCATCAAGGCCGAGATCGTCTCGTTCGAGGACTTGATGGCCGCCGGCTCGATCGCCGCCGCGCGCGCCGCCGGCAAGGCCAGGATCGAAGGCAAGGACTACGTCATGCAGGACGGCGACGTGGTCGAGTTCCGCCACAGCTAAACATCAGGCGGGGGACCAATATCTACGTCGAACGCGGTCTGACGCATGCAAGTCGCTCGCAACGCGGCATGAGAGTGCGTGTCTGGGACCCGTCAGGCCACGCAGAACTCGTTCCCTTCAGGGTCCAGCATGACGACGTGTCCGAGGGCCGCGCCGTAGTGTTCCTCGCGGACAACGGTGGCACCGAGCGCAACGAGTTCGGGTACCTTGGCTCGAATCAGTCTCTCCCGGACGGTCATGTCCCAGGGGCCTTCACCGGCTACGCGGATGTCGATGTGTATTCGGTTCTTCGCCGCCTTGCCTTCCGGCACCCGCAGCCATCCGATGGCAGGGCCCTTGCCCTCAGGATCGACGATGGACGCGCCATCGGGGTCGTCATAACCCGGTTCCGACACGTAACCGAGGGCCGTCGCCCAGAAGTCCGCCAACAAGTGGGGATCCTCCGCGTCACATCCAAGGGTCCAGTGAGTAGCCATGACGAGAGGGTAGGCGCGATTCCGGATGAGGCGCTTCCGGAACAGCGTCACTGTCCGCAACCACGCAGCGTGACGCCGCACCTAGTTACGACGCCCTCATCTCGGCACGTGAGTGCGTTGACGATGGGCGCCGTCCTACGGCGACGTGGTCGAGTTCCGCTTCAACGTCTAAGAGAGCGGCTGAGGGACCCGGTCCAATTTGCGCGTAGTGAATACGGCATATGCGACCGCATTCGCTACCTATTACCGCAAACCCTTCCGTCTAAGCGAGCGTCAGCCGCGGCGACGGCGTGCGGATGGCTCAGCCGGTGACCGCGAGCAGGTAGTCGGCGATGGCTCGCGGCTGGGACAGCGCGTTCAGGTGGCCGCCGGGCAGCACGTCGGGCTCGACGGCGAGCCTGTCCCGCGCGACCGCCCGCTGGAAACCGGCAGGGAAGAACCTGTCGTCCGCGCCGGAGGCGACCCTGATCGGCACCTGCGGCCAGGCACCGAAGTCGCAGGCCGACGCGAAGGCGGCGTCGGACTCGGGTCGCTGGTACCGCTCGCCGGCGGCGGCGATCTCGGGGGGCACGTCGTGCAGGAAGTACGTCTCCAGATCGAACTCGGCGGGGTAGCCGCCCTGCTCGGCCGCCGCCAGGCGCGCGGACTCCCAGCCAGTGGCGGCCCACCACTCGCCGGGCGTCTCGCCGGGCAGCGGGATCATCGCGTTGACGAACACGATGGCCGAGACGCCGGTCTTGACTGCTGCCAGCGGCGCCGTGAACCCGCCGAGCGACTGCGCGACCAGGACGACGTTGTCCGAGCCGTCCGCTGCCTGCGTGACCAGTCGTGCATACTCGGCCAGGCCTGCCTCCTGGTCGTCGCCAGGCAGGTCGACCGCGATAGCACGGCGTCCAGCCTCGTGCAGCAACGGCACCACGCGGTGCCAGTACCAGGCGGTGCCGCCCGCGCCGGGGATGAGGACAAAGGTCTGCTCCATGTCGTCGCTCGCAGTAGTCATGCTCCTAATTTAGGACTGACGAATCCTAAAAAGCAAGTAGCTGCGCTAGACTCGGCACCGTGACTGTGTCCAGGAACTACGACGACCCGTGCGGGATCGCCAGGGCGCTAGATGTAATCGGCGACCGGTGGGCACTGCTGGTGGTGCGGGAGCTGATCTTCGGGCCGAAACGGTTCGGCCAGCTCCGCTTCGGGCTGCCGTCCGTCAGCCCGAACGTGCTGTCGCAGCGGCTCCGAGACCTGGAGGAAGCCGGCGTCGTCGGCCGCGATTTGCTTGCCCCGCCCGCCAGCGTCACGGTCTACCGGCTCACCGACCGCGGCCGCGCCCTCGAACCCGTGCTGCTCGAACTCGGCCGCTGGGGCAGTCGCGAGCCGGTCACCACGTCCCGGGAACTGACCCCGGACGCCCTGATGGTCGCGCTCAAGACCGCCTTCGATCCTCAGGCCGCCGAGGACGCTACGTATCTGGTGGACGTCGCCGGGGACGCGTTCACCCTCACGATCACGGGCGCATCCATCGCCATCAGCCGCGGCACTGCGCCAGATCCCGACGTCGCGCTCCGCGCCGACGCCGCGACGATGCGCGCCGTAGCCTTCGGCCGCGAGCCCATCGCGGCCGCCGAGCGGGCCGGACGGCTGACCGTTGCTGGCGATCGCGAACGAGCCGAGCGTTTCACCCGCCTGTTCCCCGTCCCCCGGCCGCAGCCGAGCGCGAAGACTTAGGTCATCCGCGTGGAGAAAAGTCGTCGCTATAAGGCCCGGAAGTCTTCGCGCTTCCCCTCTCGCGCCTGCCTTGGGCGCGTATGCGCTTGCTCGGCGCTTGCTCGTGCGCGGGCGTCAGGGGAGAGCTCTGGCGATCACCAGGAATTCGCCGTCGCTGGCGCCGATCGGCTCGCGGCTCCAGCCGCCGTAGATCTGCTCGATCGCGAAGCCCGCCTCGGCGAGCGACGAGCGGAGCTCGGCTTCGGTGCGGAATCGCAGGTCCCCGGTGCTCGCCAGCGCCTGACCGTCGGAGAAGGAGTACCGGATCGTGAAGCTGACAACGTCGTCGGTGACGGCGTCGACGTCGATCGTCGCTGTGACGCTCCGGCCGTCGGGCAGGCAGACCTGCCTGCGTGAGTCGGCGGGATTCCATTGCTTCCAGCCGCGCGCCCGCGGGTCGCGGCTGTCGAAGGTCAGCCTCCCGCCGGGGACGAGGGACCGCCTGAGGTCGCCGAGCGCCCGGCTCCACTGCTCGTCGGTGACGAAGAACTGAGCGACGTGGCTGGTCATGACCGCGACGTCGAACGCCGCGTCGGGCAGCGCCTCCGACGAGCCCTCGATCCAGGTGACACGATCGGCGCCGGGTTTCGCCCTCGCGGCGTCGAGCGATGCCCTGGCCGGGTCGACGCCGGTCACCGCGTGGCCGGCCTGTGACATGGCGAGTGTCAGCCGCCCTGTGCCGCAGCCCAGGTCGAGCACGCGCGCCGACGGGGTGGCATTGACGACGGACATGAAGAAGTCATCATCCCTGGACCAGCCGAACATGGCGTCGTAGACCTGCACCAGGTCAGGGTGGTTGAACTCGGCATGCCGCATGAGCCGGACGGTAGCAACGGGCTACGCAGGCGTCGAACCATTTCCGCCCGGGGCAGAGCCGCCGCGAGCCGTCTCGCCATTGCCCGAGGTCTCCGCCAGCCGGCCAGCGAGATAGCGGCGCTCGGCCTCGTTGACCGCGAGATCCAGGGCCTCGCGGTAGCTCTGGGCAGCCTCGGCGCGGCGGCCGAGGCGACGGAGCAGGTCCGCACGGGTCGCCGGAAGCAGGTAGTAGCCGTCAAGCGCGCCGGCGGCGGCGAGTGCGTCCACCCGCTCAAGCCCGGCCGCCGGGCCGTCCGCCATCCCGACCGCGACCGCCCAGTTCAGCCTGACCACGTCCGACGGGATCAGGTCGGCCAGCAGGCCGTACAGATCGGCGATCAGCGCCCAGTTGGTCGCAGCCGCGATCGGAGCGGTCGCGTGGCACTGCGCGATCGCGGCCTGGACCAGGTAGGTCCCGCGCTGCTCGCGCCTGGCCGCGGCCGCCAGCAACGCGACCCCCTCGCCGATCTCGGCCTGATCCCAGAGCGATCGGTCCTGGTCTTCCAGGGTCACGACGTCGCCGCGCCCGTCGACCCTGCTGGCCCGCCTTGAGTGGTGGAACAGCATCAGCGCGAGCAGCGCTTTGGCCTCGGGCTCGTCGGGCATCAGCCCGGCCAGCGCGCGGGCGAGCCTGATCGCTTCCGCGCAGAGGTCGTGGCGGACCAGGTCAGCGCCGCCGGTCGCGGTGTAGCCCTCGTTGAAGAGCAGATACAGCACGCCAAGCACGCCGCTGGTCCGCTCGGGCAGCAGGTGCGCTGGCGGCACCCGGTAGGGAATGCCCGCGTTCCGGATCTTCTGCTTGGCCCTGACCAGCCGCTTGGCCATGGTCGGCTCGGCGGTCAGGAACGCCCTGGCGATCTCCGCGGTGGTCAGTCCGGCCAGCGTCCGCAGGGTGAGGGCGACCCGCGCCTCAAGCGGCAGCGCCGGGTGACAGCAGGTGAAGATCAACCTGAGCCGTTCGTCGGGGATGTCTTCTGTATCCATGTCGGCTCCCGGCAGGTCCTGCGGCGGCTCGAGCAGCGCCGCCTGCTGGAGCTTGACGGCCTCCGACGCGTGGCGGCGCAACCGGTCAAGCGCGCGATTGCGCGCCACCGTGGTGAGCCAGGCGCCAGGCCGCCGCGGAATCCCGTCGCGCGGCCAGACCTTCAGCGCCTGGGCGAACGCGTCCTGCGCGCAGTCCTCGGCGAGGTCCCAGTCGCCGGTCATGCCGATCAGCGTGGCGATGACCTTGCCCCACTCGCCGGTGAACGCGGCGGCTACCGCCGCGCTGACGTCGTCGGTCACTGCCAGAACGGGCGCACCTCGATCATCCCGAACCTGGCGACAGGGTGCCTGGCCGCCACGTCCAGCGCCTGATCGAGGTCGGCGCACTCGATGATGTCGAAGCCGCCGATCTGCTCCTTGGTCTCGGCGAACGGGCCGTCCGCCAGCAGCACCTCGGCGCTGCGTACCCGCACGGTGGTCGCGTCGGTGCCCGGCCTGAGCCGATCACCCATCAGCCGCACCCCGGTGGAGTCCATCTCCTTGACCCACGCCTCGGTGGCAGCCGGCATCTCGGCCAGTTCCTGCGGACTCAGTTCGACCGAGCCGTCTGAGCAGATCAGCAGCATGTACTTCATCGTCGCCTCCGTTGTTCATCCTCTCGCAGCTACGACGAACGCCGCCGCCCCGGATGGACACGGCTGGATGAACTGCGCGCGCCAGGAACCCGGCTCAGGTCGCGGCGGCCAGGCCGGCGGCCTCGCTCGCCGGTGGCGTGGCAAAGGCACGGGCGACCGCGGCCTTGTTGAACACCCGCCAGGTGGCCGCCGAGACCACGACGGCGACCGCGAAGCCGGCCCAGTAGGGCGCGGTGATCCCGAACCTGGCGGCGAATCCGCCCGCCAGCAGCGCACCTGCGCAGTTCCCTCCCGCAGCGATGAACAGGTTCGTGCTGCCCACCCGCCCGAGCATCGCCGGCGGGGTCAGCCGCTGCCGCAGCGAGCTATTCACGATCATCCACAGCGCCCCGTGCACGCCGAACGCGAACAGCGCGACGCAGATCAGCGGGATATTGCGGGAGGCCGCGAGGGCAAGGTGCAGCCCGGCCTCGATGAGCAGCCCGACCCTGATCGTCCAGGTGGCCGTGACCTTCGCGATCAGCCGGTCGCCGATCACCGAGCCGGCGATCCCGCCGATCGCCACGCAGGTGAAGAGCAGGCCGTAGCCGACCGAGCCGAGGCCAAGCCGCTCCCTGGCCAGCAGCACGAGGACCGCGAGCGCGCCGGTGAGGGTGACGTTCAGCAGCCCGATCAGCACCGCCATCGTCCTCAGCAGCCGCTGCCTGACGAGGAACCGGAAGCCCTCGGCCACGTCGGCCCATACGGATCCGACCACGCCCTTTCGCTTCGTGCCGTCGGGGGCGCCGTCCGAGTCCGCGCGCGGCGCGGTAGTTGCCAGCGATCCACATCACCAGCAGGGCGCTGGCCGCGTAGCACCCTGCGTTCGCCAGGAACGGCAGGCCGGCCGCGAGCCCGAACAGGAACCCGCCGAGCGGGCCGGCCACCATCTGCTGCGCCACCGTGTCGCCGCCGACCAGCCAGCCGTTGGCCCGCTCAAGCCTGGACGCGGGCACCACCGCGGGAATCATCGCCTGGCTAGCCGAGCGGAACACGATCTCGCCGGTGTTGACGATGAACAGCACGACGTACAGCAGCGCGATGGACGCCCAGCCGGCCAGGATCGCGGTCGAGAGCACGCCCATCGCGAGGACCCTGATCCAGTCCACGACGATCATCAGCCGCCGCCGGTCAACCCGGTCGACGAGCACGCCGCCGGGCAGCGCGAACAAGAGCCAGGGCAGCCACGCGACTCCGAACGCCGCGGACACAATCAGCGGGTTGCTGGTGCGCGAGGCCACGAACAAGGGCGTGCCGATCGTGGCAAGCCCGCTGCCGAGGGCAGAGATGGCGCTGGCGGCCCACAGCTTCCCGAACTGTGACCCTAGCCCCGCCCCTAGCCCGGCCCCAGGACCTCGGCCCCGAGCCCGGCTTCTGGCCCCGCCGCGCGTTCCCTCCGTGACATCGGGTGCGAACGTATCATGCGCGCGAAACGTCCCTGTTCAGGGCACGTAGCACTGTTACCGTCTTGTCGTGCACTCCTCACCCCGGACGTCGCGGCAGCGGCTGCGAAGGCAGTTCCAGATCGCGGTCGGCGCCCTGGCCGTGGTCCTGCTGGTCGGCGTCGCACTGATCGGCAGGAACGTGATCGCGTCCGGCGGCGCAGGCGGTTCCGGCGGGGGAGCCTCGCCGCATCCGTCCGTGACGAAGCACGCCAGCCCGGCCGGCAAGAAAACAGATGCCAAGGGCTCGCCGCTCTCTACCGGCTGGCGCGGCAGCGGCAAGCCGGTGACGCTGGCGTTCGGCGGAGACGTCCACTTCGAGGGACCGATCGCCACGCGGCTCGCCGACGATCCGCGGACCGCGCTCGGCGGCTACATCGCGAAGCTGATGTCCGGCGCCGATATCTCGATGACGAACTTCGAGTCGGCACTGATCTCCGGGGCCTGCACCGATCCGCAGCCCAAGCAGTTCGTCTTTCACGCGCCGCCGTCCGCGCTGACCGCGTTCAAGGCCGAGCACGTCACGCTCGTGACCGAGGCGAACAACCACGGCGAGGACTGCGGCCGTCCGGGTCTCGCGCAGTCGCTGGCAATCGCCAAGGCCGCGCACTTCCCGATCGTGGGCATCGGCGAGGACGCGGCGCAGGCGTTCACGCCGTACCGGACGACGGTCAACGGCCAGCGGATCGCGATCTTCGGTGCCACCGAGGTGCTCGACACGAACCTGATCACCTCGTGGACGGCGACCGCGACCCAGCCGGGGCTGGCGTCGGCCTATCAGGAAGGCGAACTGGTCGCCGCGGTGCAGCAGGCGCGCAGGGACAGCGACACGGTGGTCGTGTTCCTGCACTGGGGCACCGAGACCCAGGAGTGCCCGAACTCGGTCCAGGCGCCGCTCGCCAAGGCGCTGGTGAAGGCGGGCGCGGACATCGTGGTCGGCAGCCACGCGCACGTCGAGCTCGGCGCCGGCTACATGGGCAGCGCGCTGGTCGACTATGGCCTCGGGAACCTGGCGTTCTACGACACCGACGGCGCCCGAGATCTACAGCGGCGCGCTGCACGTCACGATCACCGGCCGCCACGTCGACAGCTTCAGCTGGCGGCCAGCCCAGCTCTCCGGCGCCCTGCCGATCCCGCTGACCGGCTCGGCCGCGACCTCGGCGGTGCAGCGATGGCAGGGCCTGCGGGGCTGCACCGGCCTCGCCGCCGATCCGGGAACCAGCCTGGCGACGACGCAGAGCGAGACGCAGCCCTTCGCGGGCCCGACCATCTCGCCGCTGGCCGGCTGACCCAGCCCGGGTTGCGTCCGGCATGCCGGGCGCTGCCTACAATCGGCACTCATGAGCACCGAGCGGTCTGATTCCTTTGCCGTAACCGGACGCACGGGGGAGGCCGGCTCGCAGGCCAGCGTCTCCGGGGGGACCGGGTCGCCGGACCCGCACCCGCCGTCCGCGAAGCGGATCCCGGTCGAGCGCACCCACCACGGCGACACGTTCACCGACGAGTACGCCTGGCTCGCCGACAAGGAGAACCCGGACACCATCGCGTTTCTCGAGGCGCAGAACGCCTACACCGAGGCGATGACGGCCGGCCAGGCGGGGCTGCGCGAGGAGATCTTCGGCGAGATCAAGGGGCGGACCAAGGAGACCGACCTGTCTGTGCCGACCCGCAGGCGCGGCTGGTGGTACTACGCCCGCACGGTCGAGGGGAAGCAGTATGCCGTGCACTGCCGTCGTGCCGTCCTGGCGGACGACGAGCGGCCGCCGATGACCGAGGACGGATCGCCGCTGGACGGCGAGGAGATCCTGCTCGACGGCAACGAGCTCGCCGGGGACCAGCCGTACTTCTCGCTCGGCGCGTTCAGCGTGAGCCCGGACGGCTCCAAGCTCGCCTACTCGACCGACTTCGCAGGCGACGAGCGCTACACGATGCGCTTCAAGGATCTCGTCACCGGCGAACTCGCCGCTGACGAGATCCCCGGCACCTACTACGGCTCGGCCTGGTCGCGCGACGGCTCCGTGCTGTTCTACGTGACGGTCGACGACGCGTGGCGGCCCTACCGGATCTGGCGGCATGTGCTCGGGACGCCGGTCGAGCAGGACGTGATCGTGTTCGAGGAGACCGACGAGCGGTTCTTCGCCGGCGTCTGGCTGACCCGCAGTGAGCGCTACGTGGTGATCTCGACCTCCTCGAAGCTCACCAGCGAGGAGTGGCTGCTCGACGCCGGCGACCCGGCCGGCGAGCTCACGGGTCGTGGCGCCGCGCCGGCAGGGCGTCGAGTACAGCATCGACCATCAGGTGACGGCCCGATGGCACCGACCGGCTGCTGATCCTGCACAACGACGGCGCCGAGAACTTCGAGATCGCCACCGCGACGCTGGACGAGCCAGGCTGCCTGGACTCCGCTGGTACCGCACCGCGCGGACACCAGGCTGATGGACGTCGGCGCTTTCCGCGATCACCTGGTCGTCTACTTCCGGCGGAACGGCCTGACCGGGCTGCGGGTACTGCGCGGCCGACGGCACGGACTACGAGGTGCCGTTCGGTGAGCCGGTGTACACGGTGTCGCCAGGCGCGAACCCGGAGTACGACTCGCGGCTGTTCCGGCTCGGCTTCGTCTCGCTGGTGACCCCGGACTCGGTGTACGACTGCGACACCGCGACCGGCGACCTCACGCTGCTGCGCCGCCGCCCCGTGCTCGAGCTGCCGGGTCGCGGCGCGTACCGGCCAGAGGACTACGAGCAGCACAGGGAGTGGGCGACCGCGCCGGACGGGACTGCGATCCCGCTCTCGATCGTCTGCAGGAAGGACATGCCGCGCGACGGTTCCGCGCCGTTCCTGCTGTACGGCTACGGCAGCTACGAGCACTCGTCCGACCCGTCGTTCTCGATCCCGCGGCTGTCGCTGCTGGACCGCGGCTTCGGCTACGCGATCGCGCACATCCGCGGCGGCGGCGAGATGGGCAGGCGCTGGTACGACGAAGGCAAGCTGCTGCACAAGATCAACACGTTCACCGACTTCGTCGCCTGCGCGAGGCACCTCGCGACGGCGGGCTGGACCAGGCCGGAGCGCGCTGGTCGCGCGCGGCGGCTCGGCGGGTGGCCTGCTTGTCGGCGCCGCGGTCAACCTGGCTCCCGACGCGTTCGGCGGCGTCGCCGCTCAGGTCCCGTTCGTCGACGCGCTGACCACGATCCTCGATCCGTCGCTCCCGCTCACCGTCACCGAGTGGGAGGAGTGGGGCGACCCGCTGCACGACCCCGCCTTCTACGCGTACATGAAGTCCTACAGCCCGTACGAGAACATCGCGTCCGACGCCGTCTACCCGCCGATCCTGGCGATTACCAGCCTGAACGACACGAGGGTGCTGTACACCGAGCCAGCGAAATGGACCGCGAAACTGCAGGCGAGCGCCAAGGGCGGGCCGTTCTTGCTGAAGACCGAGATGGTCGCCGGGCACGGCGGCCGCAGCGGGCGGTATGACGCGTGGCACGAGGAAGCCATGGTCCTGGCCTGGATCGTCAGCACCGTCAGGGGAAAAGGATCGGCGTCCGCCTGAACACGGGGCGCCGGAACGGCAAATAAGGGCGAACGCCGCACTGCGGACATCGTCGCGTCGCGAACATGCCCGGATACCCGGCCATGTCACACCAACGCTCACAGCGCTGCGGGCACTCTTATCGCGGCGGGAGTTCGGTCCACGCGAGGCACGGGACCGCTCATCGGTGATATGGCTCGAAAAGGCGGGTGCCCATGCCCCAGCGCGGCGGCAAGTGCACTGCGACCGGACCAAAGCGGCTAAGCAAGGCCGGGCCGGATAAAAACCGCAATCCACCGCATCTGCGCAGGTCAACGCCGGCGTCCCGGCCAAATCCCGGAATCGGCGCCCTCAGATTAGCTCCACGGCGCCGAATTAATTCGCAGGTCACCGGCGCGTCGGAGGCCGCAAATCCCGCTGAGGCGGGGCGTATTGCCGCAGGATGGTGCCCGAGACGAGCATTGGTGCGCCGCAGCTCTTGGCCAGGTTGGCGCAGAAGAGCGAGCGGAGGGGTGATGGCTACGGGCAACCAGGTGGTGCCCGGAGCTCCGGCATCGGCCGAGCAAGCGGCAGCCGGGCCGCCGGTGACAGCCGGGCACGTCCCGCGGCCTGCCGGGCCGCGGGCGGCTTGGCCCGTGGGTGCGGCCCAGTTCGCTGCACCATCAGCGGCGCAGGCACCGCACGGGCCGGCCGGATATGCGACGGTCGGAATCCCGCCTTCCGCGCCCGCTGATCATCGGCCCGCAGGGTCAGGCGATCAAAAGAGCGCACGCCGGGCGCCGAGGCTCTGGCGCGGCTCCGGAGGCCGCTGGATGGTCTGGGTCCTGCGCATCGCGGTATGGACGGTGCTGCTGCTGATCGGCTACCGCGGGATCGCGGCCATCGTGATGGGCTACCCGGGACCCGGCGGGACGTCAGCGGCGTCGGCACCCGTCGCGGGCGGCGCGCCGTCGGGCCAGTTCCCAGTCGCTCTGGCGCAGGCCTACGCGCTGGAGTTCGGGCAGGTCTACCTGAACTTCAGCGCGGACAAGGCGGCCCAGCGGGCACGCAGCCTGGCCGCGTTCCTGCCACGCGGAAGCGACCCGATGTTCGGGTGGAACGGCGCGGCGGCCAGGACGCTGCAGTCCGAACAGGTCGCGGGCATTCGCGTGGTCGGCCAGCACCGCGCCGTCGTCACGCTGCTGGCCAGGGTGAACGGAGGCTTGCTCGAACTTGGCGTCCCGATCTACGCCAGGGGCCGTGGCATGGTGGTCTCCGGCTATCCGGCGCTGCTGCCCGCTCCGGCTCTGGTTACCCCGCCCAGGCAGCCGCACGTGCGGCCGGACGTGGCGGCCAGGCACGCGCTCAGCCTGATGCTGCCCGGGTTCTTCCGCGCCTACGCGAGCGGCGACCACGCCAGGCTCGCGGTCTCACCGCAGGCCGGCATTCGATCGCGGGCCTGCGCGGTGCCGTCAGGTTCGCGCGCATCACCAGGCTGAGCGTCCCGGGCGCGGCCGGAGCCGATCAGGCAGCTGACAGTCGCGGTGGTCTGGAAAACAGGCTCGCTGCCCCCCGCCGGCCGGGCGAGCCCGTCGGCCGCACCAGGCGAGCTCACCATGAGCTACGCGATAACTGTCGTCCGGCACGGCGCCAGATGGCTGGTCCTGATCGATCGGTGCATCGGCTGCCCGGCCCTGGCCAGTGCCATGAGCCCGCCCGTCCACCCGCCAGGTCCGGCGCTCCACCCCCGTTCCCCACACCCGGAGTAATGATGTCAACGCACCTCTTGGCCGCGGCGCCGACCGTGGCGCTCAGCAGCACAGGGCTCGTGACGTACCTGCAGACCCTCTTCGGGCCGCTCTTCCTCGGGATCGTCGGGATCGTGGCGATCTTCTTCCTGTTCACCAAGGAGGTCACGCGATTCGTCCAGTTCTTCGTGCTTGCGGTCGCGATCGCGGTGATCTTCTACGTCCCCGGCATCGTGCGTTCCCTGGCCATGGGCATCGCGCACGCGCTCGGCGTGCACTAACTACCAGCGAACGGAGCACCCCAGCGCTTGCCGCGGCAGGCGGAAGGAGACCAGCAGGTGGATTTGCCCACCTACACGAGTATCTGGCGGATCGAGAAGCGGCTGTACAAGCTGTACGACTTCAGGCTGCCCATGCCGCTCCCGATTGGCCAGGTCGCGGTGTTCGTCGGCGATCGCCGTGCCGTACGTGGTGCTCCTGACCGTGCTCGGTCTTCCCTTCAACCACACCCTGATCTGGCTCTACCTGCTCCCTCCTGGCTTTTTGACCTGGCTGGTCACCAGGCCGGTGCTGGAGAGCAAGCGGCTGCCTGAGCTGGTCAAGTCGCAGCTTCGGTACCTGGCCGAGCCCAGGATCCTGTGCCGGATGACTCCGCTGGCCGAAAGCGACGTCGTGTTTGTCACCGGCCGGATCTGGCGGCCCCGCACCGCCCGCGGACACGCCGACGTGCTGGCCGAGCAGGTCGCGGACGCTGGGTTTGCGCCGGCGGAGGAGCTCGTAGCCGAGCCCGCGACGACGCCCGGCAGAATGCGCAAAGGCCCGCTGCCGCCGATGCGCACGCGCGGCCTGACGCCGCCTGGCGCGGACCGCCAGCCGGAGCCCGGTGCGCTGCCCGCCTGGATCGCGGCAGGTTCCGCCGACCGCGAGTCCAGCAGAACCACGAAGGCAGCCGGACCGGCGATGGCCGCTCAGCCGGCACTCGGGCCGCCCGTCCCCCGGCGCTTGACCCCCGCCGAGTTCCGGCTGGCGGCATCGGGCAGGCCTGCGCCGTCCGGCCCGCCAGAGCCGCCGGAGCGGCCGCAACCACCCCGGCCAGACGCGGGCGATAGCGCGAAGCCGGCCGATTCGCCGGCAGAAATGCCCGCGCAGGCCGGCCAGGACGCCCAGCCCGCGCGGCCCGCCTCGGCTGGAACCTCGGGGACGACGGCGTACCCGTACCTGTCGCCGGCTGAGCCTGCCGAGCGGGAGGCGAGCCAGGCGCTCGTGGCCAGCGAGCCTGGCGACCAGGCCGCACCGCAGCGCCCGGTGATCACGGTGGTCGGCCCCGCAGCCGGGCGGACCGCCGCGCCGTCGGTGGAACGCGCCCTGGCCGGACCGTCGGCCCGGCGCGGTGACCTGCGAGCAGGGCGGGTAGCGGTCGTACCAGGCGGTCACCGCCCCGGCAAGCCCGACATGCTGCAGCGCGACCGGGCCAGGGCCCAGCTGCCGCTCGGCATCAGGCCAAGAATCGTCGTGCTCGGGTGCACGGTCGGCGCCGGCCAGACGATGACCACGCTGCTCACCGGGGAGGTGCTGGCTGGCCTGCGCCAGGACCAGGTCGCCGTCATCGACCTCAACCCGGGACCCGGCTCGCTCGGCAAGCGCGCCGAAGGCCGCCCGGCGCTGAGCCAGTCCGCGCTGACCGGTCGCTCCAGGCTTGTCGTCATCGGGCCGCGCACGCCGCGCCGGCGATCCAGGCGCCGCCAGCGGGCCGCGGCGACCCGGCCATAGACGCGATCACCTTCGAAGCCGCGACCGACCGGTACGACCTGGTCCTCGCCGACCCGGCGACCGTCGCCGTGCCGAAGCTGCTGGCCGTCGCCGACCAGCTGATCCTGGTCGCACCCGCCAGCGCCGCCGCGCCCGGCGCCATCGCCATGACTTTCGAGTGGCTGGAGGCGCACGGCCAGTCGCGGGCTGACCACCGGATCGATCATGGTGCTGAACGGCGTCAGCCGCCGCAGCGCGGCTCAGGTCGAGCAGGCCGAGCGGGTCTGCGCCGGCCGCTGCCGCGCCATCGTCAGGATTCCCTGGGACGACCAGCTGCAGCATCAGGCCGGCAAGCGGGTCCTGGTGAGCGATCCTGGCTCGCAGCTGCGCCAGCACTGGACGGGCGCACTGAGCCCCGCGACGGCGGCCGCGTACACGGCGCTGGCCGGCGTCCTCGTGGCCAGCCTGGCCGGCCAGAGCCCCGGCGAAGGCCAGACCGCCGAACCAGCGCACGCCGACCCGGGGGGACGAGCCCCCGGATCCGCCCGCAACACGCGGGGCAGGTGCAGCGATGAGCGCCAGCGGCGCCAAGCGGAGCAGGCTCTCGGTCCGGTACTTCGACGACCGGATCCTGCTCACCGAGACACACGCCTGGGCCTACTTCCGGGTGCCGACGATCTCGTATGAGTTCATGACCGGCCAGCAGCGCGAGGCGCTGGCGACGAACCTGACGGTCGCGCTGGCCGGGCATCAGGATGGCCGACGCCGAGGTGCACCTGCGGATCGCGCACCGCAGCTACCCGGCAGCGGAGTGGGCGACCGGCCTGCACGCGACCTCCGACGGCGGCCCGGGCTGGGTGCCTTATCTCGAAGAGATGTACCGGCAGGTCTGGGCCAAGGACTTCTGGACCAAGGAGGTCTACCTCGGCGTCCGGCTTGGCCAGCGCGGCGTCCGCGCTCAGCTGACCGGCGGCGTGTTCGCTCAGTTCGGCCACGCCTACAAGGCGAGCGAGCAGCTGCTCGGGCTCGAGGACGAGGCCGTGGTCCACGGCGAGATCGCCAAGTGGACCGAGCACGCCGACCGGATCGGCCGGACGCTGGCGGCGAGTTCGCTGGCGGCCAGGCACGCCACCGCCGACGAGGTCGCCTGGCTGTTCCGGCACGCGCATCACCGGCTGCCTGGGCGACCCGCCGCCGTCGGCCGCCCGCAGGCGCCGGTGGGGCATCGGCGAGATCGAGTCGCTGGTGGAAGGCGAGATTCACAACGGGCGCACCGTACTGCAAATGGTTCATCCGGACGGGGAGTCCTACTCCGCCTTCCTGTCGTTCTCGCAGGTTCCCCGACGTCATGTACTTCCCTGACGGGGAGCCGTGGCTGCACTACGCCGACTCGCTGCCGTTCCCGGTCGAGGCGAGCCTGCGGATGAAGCTGATCCCGCCCGCCAAGGCCAGCAAGGACGTCGGCCGCCGGCTGGCGCACGCCAGGGACATGGACGCCCATATCCGCGAGGCGGGCGCGGATATGCCGCTCGCGCTGGCCGAGCAGATCGAGGCGGCCAGGCTGCTGGAGCACGGGATCACCAAGGAGCGGCTGCCGTTCGTCTACGGCTGGCACCGGCTCGCGGTGACGGCGCCCGACCAGGGAACTGTGCGTGCGCCGGGCCGAGGCGGTGATCGAGCACTACCGCGACATCGGCATCGACGTGGTGAACTCCACCGGCGACCAGTTCTCGCTGCTGAACGAGTCGCTGCCCGGGGACAAGGTCCGGCTCGCCTCCTACCTGCAGCGCCAGCCGCTGTACACGATCGCGGGCGGGATGCCGACGGCCACCGTCGACCTGGGCGACCGCGCCGCCGACGACGCGGGCTGGATCGGGCCGTACATCGGCGAGACGATCGGCCGGGCCCGCTCGGTGGTGCACTTCGATCCGCTGGTCGCGGCGGCGCGGAACCGGCCGACCGCGGTCGCGATCACCGGTGAGCCTGGCGGCGGCAAGACAACGCTGGCGCTGCTGCTGATCATGCAACTCGCCCTGCGCGGCGTCACGGTCGCGGTGATCGACCCCAAGGGCGACGCCGAGTCCCTGGTCAGGCTGCTCGCCCACCGCGGCCGCCGGGCCCGGGTGCTGCCGCTGGGCAGCGCCGCCGCCGGGCCTGCTCGACCCGTTCTCGTTCGGCGACGACCTGGCCGAACGGCGGACGATGGCCGCCGAGACGCTCCGCCTGCTGCTGCCCGGCATGAGCGAGGAGCGCGAGAGCGCGATGATCCAGGCCGTCGGCGCGGTCGCGGCGACCGAGCGGCCGAGCCTCGGCCAGGTCGTCGAGCTATCTCGAGGCGGCCGACGAGCCGGCGTCGAAGAACCTGGGCGCTGTGCTGGGTCCATGTCGGAGATGCGGCTGGCCAAGTTGTGCTTCGCGCCATCCGGCGGCGAGCGGATCGACGCGGCGGGCTGGACGACGGTCTTCACGCTGGCCGGGCTCACGCTGCCTGAGTCGGGGCTCAAGCGCGATGACTACTCCTACGAGCAGCGGCTCTCGGTGGCGCTGCTCTACCTGGTCTCCCAGTTCGCCAGGCGGCTGCTGAACGGGATGGACCGCCGGATACCGAAGGCGATCGTGCTGGACGAGGCCTGGGCGGTGACGTCCACCCCGCAGGGCGCCAAGCTGATCCCCGAGGTTTCCAGGATGGGCCGGTCCAGGAACACCGCGCTGATCCTGGTCTCGCAGAACGCCGGCGACCTGCTCAACGAGCAGGTGACGAACTGCATCTCGGCCGTCTTCGCGTTCCGGTCGACCGAGCGGGGCGAGGTGGCCAGCGTCATGTCGCTGCTCGGTGTTGATTCCTCCGAGGAGCATCAGGCCGTGCTGCGCAGCCTAGGCAACGGCGAATGCATCTTCCGGGACCTGGACGGCCGGGCCGGCCGGATCGCCGTCGACCTGATCTCCGATGACCTGCGACGCTGGCTGGACACGAATCCGACCCGGGCAACCTCAGCCCAGGTCCCCGTGTCCGAGTCGGCGGCTGGCCGGGGGCAGGGGGGTGCAGCGGGGCGGATCAGGGACGGCCAGGCGCTGGCCAGCGTGCCGGGTCATACCCGGGCCGCCCGGTCGCGGCGAATGGTCAGCAAAGCGCGCGGGGCCGGCCGCCGAGCCCGGTTCAGGCGCCCGCCCCCTGATAGGCGCATCCGACCCCCGACCACCCGACCCCGGGAGCACCCCGATGTCCACCATCCGCCGAGCACCACGCAAGGCCGCGATCGCGCTGGTCCTGCTTGCCGTGCTCTTCGGCCTGCTGCGCGGCGCCGCGCACGCCGGTCAGGCGCCTGGGGCTCATCTGCCAGGCGGCGCTGGCGCGATGGCAGCGACCAGGACCGCCGGTACCGGAGGCGGCAAGGCCACGGGCACCGCCACGCCGCTGGCGAAGACAGGAACGGCCAGGACCGTCTCGGCGACCTCCGCGGCTCAGCCGGCCGGCGGACCTTGCTCGGTGCCCGGCATCGGCGACATCGGCGGGCCTGCTCGGCTTCTGCTCGCTCGGCCAGTCCGGCATCATCGGCGGGATCGAACAACCTCTGCCAGCCAGGGGTGCCGCAGCCCGAGTCGGCAACGACCGGCGTCAACGCGCTGATCAGGCCGCCGGCGGCGGCCGGGCAAGCAGGTCGCGACCCCGTACAACCAGTACGGAATGGCCGGGCAGTACTGGGCGGCGACCGACCTGCAGTGCTCGGACATGACGTCGCTGATCGGCAACGACGTGGCTGGGATGCTGTTCGACTTCGCCAAGGCGATGGACCGGGTGACGATCACGGTCTACCAGTCGGCCGCTGGCGAGGGCATTCTCGGCTGGCTGCAGGGCGTAACCGATCACCTGATCACCGGGCTGGGCAAGGCCATCTACTTCCCTTACGTGGCCCTCGTGGTGATTCTGGCCGCCATCTGGCTGGCCTGGCAGGGGCTGATCCGCAAGCGCGGCACGAGGACGATCGAGGGCACGATCTGGATGGTCGTAGCCTGCGCCGCTGCGATCTGGCTGATCGGCAGGCCAGCCGACTTCACCGGCATCGGCAAGGGAGTCTCTGACGGCATCAGCACCACGCTCAACACCGCGTTCGCCAATCTTCCGAGCCCCGGGCAGTCAAGCTGCCTGCCGGTGCGCGGGCACGACCCGCAGATCAGCCGGACCAGCTTCAGCTACACCTCGGGCCGCACGGTCGTCGACCAGAACGCCAACGAACTCTGGACGGTCCTGGTCTGCAAGCCCTGGCTGGACGGCGAGTTCGGCACGACCGCCTTCGCCGCTGGCGGGCGGCGGACGCCCGTTGGCGTGTTCGCGCGCCAGTTGCTCTGGGCGCAGGCCATCGCCGCCAACGAGAGGCCCACGACGACGCTGATCAATGCCAAGCAGGCCGCCTACGAGGGCATCGCGCAGACAATCAAGACCAAAGACCCATCGGTCTATCCGCTGTTCCAGGGCAAGGAGTGGACAACCAGGCTGGAGATCGCCTTCGCGGCGCTGCTCGCCGCCCTCGTGGCAGGCGTGCTGGTACTGCTGATCTCGGTGACCCTGATCCTGCTCAAGCTCGGGTTCTTGCTGCTGCTCATCGTGGGGCCGTTCTTCCTGCTGATCGGGACGCACCCCGGATTTGGCCGGGTGGTGGCCGTCCGGTGGTTCGAGATGCTGGTCGGCGTGCTGCTGAAACAGGCGGCGGTGGCGCTGGCGCTGAGCGTGCTGCTCTACTGCTACGCGCTGATCATGGGCACGTCAGACGCGGTGCTGCCGTGGGCGCTGAAGATCCTGATGATCACGCTCGTCACCGTCGCGGTCTTCATCTACCGCAAGCCGTTCCAGCACCTGTTCGCGGCGGTAGGGTACGGCGCGATCGGCGCGAGCGACCGGGCCGAGGCGGATCTCAGCCGTGCGGCCGCGACCGCCAGGGCGAACACCAGGGCCGCGGCGACGCTGAGCGTGCCCGGCTTCGCCGCCTACCGCGCGGCCCGCTGGGCCAGGCGCAACCCGGCTCAGGCCGCTGGCCTCGCGCTCGGCGCGGCCGCGGCCGCCGGCACCGCGGGCGTCGCGGCAGGCGCGGCCGCAGGGGCTGAGGGGGCCGCCGTCGAGCACGGCGGCGACAGGTCGGCTAGCGGGGCCCCTGGCGCCGGCGATCCGGTCAGCAATGCCGCGGCGGCCGGCGCGACGGGCCGGGCGCGGGCCTGGGGAGCGTCGACGGGCGCGACTTCGGCCAGTGACGCGCCGCCGCTGCGGCTGCCTCCCAGCCAGGCCACGCCGGCAAGCTGGGTCACGGGCGGGTCCTCGGCTCCTGCCTCAGGCAACGGGACGAGTTCCGGCGCCAGCCGTGGGCGCGCCGCGGCTGGGCCCGCCGCCGGGAACGGCGCGGCTGCCCCGCCGCTGCCGCCGCTGGCCAGGTCGGCGGGCACCTCGGCAGGCATCCCTGCCTCATGGAGCGCGCGCGGCCAGGCGCCGCGCAGGCCGGCCCCGCCGCCCGCGTCCAGCCCGCGCGTCTCGCGGGGCGCAGCGGGCGGAGCGACAGGCGGAGGCGGAACGTCGAGATCGGGATGGGGCGGCACCGCACCGTGGAGCGGCGGTTCGCGGCAGGACGCGGCGCCGTCACGGCGCAAGCCGCCCGCAGACCGGGTCCCGCAGCAGCCGGGCAGTCGTGAGCGGGCAACCGGCGCCGCCCGCCCTGCGAGGCCGTGGAGCCGGCCAGGGCGGGGCTCGTCGGCTGGCGGTGCGGAGAGCCCGCGGCGCGGCGGCGACCCGCCGCGCCGAGCCAGCGGGCGGGCGCGCGGCCGGCTCGGCGAGCCAGCCGGGACCTGACGGATCAGGCGATGGCATCTTCGGAGCGCCCTACGGCCTGGCGCCCAGGTCCCGCGACGATGAGACGTCAGGACCGTTCTGGAGCCGCCCGGTCTGGCGGCGGAAGTAGCGGCAGTGGCATGGAGCTGACCCCGGTCCAGCGAGCCGCCGCCTTCGTCGTGGTCGTGCTGGTGCTTGCCGGGCTCGGGTTCTACCTGTTCTTCCCGCACTCGTCGGCGGCCAGCGATCGCGGCGGTGCTGCTCCACCGCCCTCGTCCAGCCGAACGCCCTCCCCGAGCACCTCGAACCCGGTGAGCTCAGCGCCGCCAGGTCAGGCAGCGCCCGACATCTACCAGTGGCTTCCGTTTACCAAGGCCGGCCTGTCCAGCGCCGCGGCGGCGACCACGGAGTTCGCCAGGGACTACGGGACCTTCTCCTACACGCAGAGCACCCAGGCGTACCTGGCGCCGATGCGGCCGCTGATAAGCGGCCAGCTCGCCATCGTCCTTGGCCGCGCGTTCGAGGCGCCAGGCCTGGCCGGGACCAGGACGAGCGGCAAGGAGGTCGCGACCGCGACGGCGAGCATCCTGGCGCTGCGCGCGTTCGGCCCGACGAGCCTGACCTTCGTCGTGGCGATCTCGCAGCGGCTCGCGAGCACCAAGGGAACCAGCAGGCAGACCACGAACTATGCCGTCACGCTGACCGGCACCGGGTCGAGCTGGCAGGTGAACGATATCGAGCTCGCCTCGGCAGGTAACCATTGATCCGGCTGTCTGGCGGCATGGTCAAGCCCGCGATCTTCGGGCTGGCAGGCTTGCTCGCGCTGATTGTGGTGGGCGCTCTCGTCGCGCCGATGCTGCTGTTCGCGGGCGGCGGCCTCATGTACTCCACGGGCAGCACCTGCTCATCGGGCACCGTCACCACGGCGCAGCCTCCGGTCAGCACGCAGGCGAGCGATTCGATCCCGGCGAACTACCTGGCCCTGTTCAAGTCCATCGGCGCCAGGTACAAGGTGCCGTGGGTGGTGCTCGCGGGAATCGGCAAGATCGAGAGCGACGACGGCCGCACCACGCTCCCCGGCGTGCGCAGCGGATCGAACGCCTTCGGGGCGGCCGGGCCGATGCAGATCGGCATCGGCGGGGCGTCGACCAATACCTGGGGCGGCGCGCCTGTGCACCGCGCGAACGTGCACGTCGGCGGCGTCGCCACCGACGGCAACGGCGACGGCATCGCCAGCGTCTACGAGCCGGCTGACGCCATCGCGGGCGCGGCCAAGTACCTGCTCGAGCACGGCGTGCTGACCAGCATCCCCAACGCGATCTTCGCGTACAACCACCTGAACTCCTATGTGCAGTCGGTGCTCGGCTGGGCGAACCGGTACGCCGGCGGCGGGTTCCAGGTCAGTTCGCCGGTTGGCAGCAACGCGCCCGAGTGCGGCCCGACCATCGGCCTGACCTCCAGCGTGCGCGCTGCGGCCGCGATCGCCTTCGCACGCCAGCAGATCGGCAAGCCGTATCTGTGGGGCGGCACCGGCCCTGACGCCTTCGATTGCTCGGGGCTGACGATGATGGCCTACCGGGCGGCCGGCGTCGACATCCCGCGGACGGCCGCCGAGCAGTGGATGTGGGGCCCGCGAGTCGACCCGAGCCAGGTGCAGCCCGGCGATCTGGTCTTCTTCGTCGGTGCGCAGGGGACCCGCTCCGCGCCCGGTCATGTCGGGATCGTGATCGGGCATGGCCTGATGATCGACGCGCCGTCACAAGGCCTTCAGGTGCGGATCGAGCCCTACTCGGGCGCCGGGGCGATCGGTTTCACCAGGCCGTGGGCGCACGCCGGCACCAAGCAGACACCCGCCGTTGCTACCCGCTGAGAACAGTCAGGGCGGGTGTTGCCCGATGCCGTAGTGTCTGGCATTCATAGGCGCATACCGGACCGGCCAGACCTGGGAGCCTGTATGGACTTTGAGCTGTCGGACGAGCAGCGGCTGCTCCGCGACACGATCAGGTCGTTCGTCGACGCGCAGATCAGGCCGGTCGCCAGGGAGTGGGAAGAATCGGGCCGGTACCCAGAAGAGATCGTCGCGACCATGCGCGACATGGGCCTCTTCGGCCTGCTGGTGCCCGAGGAGTACGGCGGCATGGCGGCCGACATGGTCTCGCTTGCCGTGGTCTTCGAGGAGATTTCGCGCGGCTGGATGGGCGTCGCCGGGATCATCGGCAGCCACTCGCTGTCGTGCTGGATGATCGCGGCCCACGGGACGCCAGAACAGAAGAGCGCCCATCTGCCCGCGCTCGCCAGCGGCGAGCGCCGCACCGGCATCGGGCTGACCGAGCCTGGTGCGGGCAGCGACCTGCAAGGCATCGCGACCACCGCTCGCCTGGACGGCGACCACTACGTTGTCACCGGCCGCAAGACCTGGATCACCAACGCCAGGCACGCGAACCCGCTGCCCGTCCTGGTGAAGACTGATCCGTCGGCGAAGCCGGCGCACAAGGGCATGTCGGTGCTGCTGATCGATCCGGACTCCGAGGGCTTCGAGGTGCTCAGGGACCTGCCGAAGCTCGGCTACCGAGGCCCGGAGACCTGCGAGCTCGTGCTCGACGAGGTGCGGGTGCCTGCGTCGGACCTGCTAGGCGGCGTTGAAGGCCGCGGCCTGCAGCAGGTGCTCGCCGCGCTCGAGAAGGGCAGGATCAACATCGCCGCGCGCGCGGTCGGCGTGGCGCAGGAGGCATACGACCAGGCGCTGCGGTACGCGGGGGAGCGCGAGGCTTTCGGGCAGAAGATCTCGGGCTTCCAGGCCGTACAGCTCAAGCTGGCCGACATGGCGATGAAGCTGCAGGCGGCCAGGCTGCTGACGTACTGGGCCGCATCGCAGGCCGACGCCGGCAGGCGGGCAGACCTGGAGTCAGGTCTCGCGAAGGTCTACGCATCAGAGGTCGCCCAAGAATGCGCGTTCACCGCGATGCAGGTCCACGGCGGCTATGGCTACTCCAAGGAGTTCACCGTCGAGCGGCTCTACCGGGATGCGCCGCTGATGGTCATCGGCGAGGGGACGAACGACATCCTCCGCACCGTCATCGCCGAGTCCCTGATCAGCGGCCGGGGCGTCGTCGGCTAAGTCCTTCCGCTTCAGGCCGCGGCTCTCGTCACTATGCTCACGAGTTGGGTCACTCGCCGCCTTTGCCCGCAGCATCGTGGAGGAGATCGCATGGATGGGTCCTGCGATCGCCGTACCGCGCGCGGTCTCGCGCTGGGATTGATCGTGGCCCTGGCCGTCGCCTCCTGCTCGATCGTCAGCCCCTCATCGGCCGCGCCGGCCCGGCATCCATCGGCGACCGCGCGCCACGGCCGGAGTTCGCCGGCCGGAGCCAGCACCCCGTCGTCATCGAGTCCTCCGGCGTCATCGAGTCCTCCGGCCCCCGTGCACCACGGCTCAAGGCCGCTGGCCGGGAAGATCATCGGGATCGATCCTGGCCACAACGGGCGTAACAGCACCGATCCCGCCTTCATCGACCATCAGATCTTCAACGGCAGGTCGATGGAGGCCTGCAACACCGTGGGCACCGAGACGGCCACCGGATACACCGAGGCTCGCTTCAACTTCAACGTCGCGCACCTACCTGGCGGCCGATCTGCGCGCCGATGGCGCGAAGGTCGTGCTGACGAGGCGGAATAACCATGGCGTCGGGCCGTGCGTCAACAAGCGCTCGACAATGCTCAATCACACCTCGGTGGCGATCGATATTCACGCTGACGGCGGTCCGACCTGGGGCCGCGGATTCACGGTGCTCGAACCGGTCCCTGACGGGCCGAACGACAAGATCATCGGGTCGTCGCTGCGGTTCGGCCGGTACGTGCACCGGGCTTTCCTCGCCGGTACGCCGATCCGGGTCAGTAACTACTACGGCCATGACGGTTACCAGCGCAGGGACGACCTCGCCGGGCTGAATCTGACGACCGTGCCCAAGGTCCTCATCGAATGCGGCAACATGCCCAACGCCGCGGACGCCGCCCTGCTGACTACGCCGCGGGTGCAGCGCGAGATCGCGCGGGCGCTTGAAGCGGCGATTCTCCGCTTTCTCACCGGGCGCTGGCCATCAGTCCACCGGACCGGATAAGCGGCCGCGCGGAGACGGTGCAGTTCGCGTTCCCTTGATCGGGACAATGCGCACTGCCGTCGCAGTTAGGATCAATCCAGAGTTTGCCGGAGGAGCCCAGGGTGACTTCAATGCATCACCGCATCATGAAGCCATTTCAGCTGGCTGCCGTCTGCGTCCTCGCGTCGGTCATCGCCGGATGCACAATCATCGCCCCGCCTTCGGCGAACCAATCTGACCCTGCCAAGAAGACGAAGCCTGCGGCCGCATCGGCCAAGCCCAAAAGCCCGAAGGCGAGCAAGTCTCCAGTGAGCGCTCCGGCGATCTCGCCGTTCGTGAGCCTCTCGAACTACCTGGCCGGCCGGCAGGGCACCATCACCGCGGCCGTCTACGACAAGCGCACCGGCAAGACGTGGGTGTTCCACCCGGGAATCAGCGAGGACACCGCGAGCATCGTCAAGGTCGAGATCATGGGCACGGCCATGTGGAACGCGGAGAACGCGGGAACGCCGCTGTCTGTCGTCGTACAAGGCCTTGATCCAGCCGATGATCGAGATCAGCGACAACGACGCTGCCACGCAGATGTACGCCAACGTGGGCGGTGCGCCTGGCGTGCTGCGGTTTGACCGAGCGGCCGGCCTCACGCAGACCGCGCCGTCCTCGCAGCAGTACATCCCGGGAACGACCCTGCCCGGATGGGGCCTGACCACCACGACGGCCCGCGACGAAGTCACGCTCGTCTCCAAATTCGCCTATCAGAACCCGTTGCTGTCGCCGGGAAACCGGAGCTACGGCCTCGGTCTGATGAGGCATATCGAGGCGGACCAGGCATGGGGCATTTCAGGTGGAGTGCCGGCCGGGACGACCGTGGCGCTGAAGAACGGCTGGCTTCCGCTGGCCGGGCATGGCTGGCAGGTCAACAGCATCGGCTGGGTGCACGGCAACGGCAGGGACTACGTGCTGGCTGTCCTGACGGTCGGAAACCCGGACGAGCAATACGGCATCGACACCATCGAGGGCATCGCCGCCAGCATCTACCGTCAGCTTGGCGCCAGAGGCTGACCGCCGGCGCTGGCTAGATCTGGGAGTTCTGGAACTGCGTCAGGCTGAACTGCTGCGCGATCGGATTCCAGCTGTCGACGAATAGCTGCTTGTCATTCGACGCTTGCGGGTCGAGGTTCGTGGCCTGCTGGTAGTAGGCCGAGTTGAAGCCGTAGGCGCAGTTGGAGTTCTGCTGCTGCCGTGCCCACGCGAGGTAGTCCCTGTCGATCCGCAGTGAGATCTGCAGCGCCGTCATGAGCTGTGACTTCAGCGTGGCGCCGTTCGGGATCATGTCGGTCTGCAGCGCCGTCGCCCGGTTGTACTCGCTCGATCGCTGGCTCGCGATCGCCTGGATCTGACTCACATCGCTCGGGATGCTCACGCAGTTGCCCACGTTGCTGACCAGGAGGTTGCTGTTCCACTGCGATCGGCTCTGCTCACTGTTGAGCAGCAAGGTGTTGATCGCGGTCGCCTGGGTCTGGGCCGTGGCGACCGGCGGCGGGCTGGACGAGGAGGAGATGGCTGGCGAGGACGACGAGCCCTTGTGGTGCGGAGGTGGCTTCGTTGCTGGCTTGTTCAGCAACGTGACCGCGACCACGCCGCCGGCCACGAGGATCGCCGCGACGCCGATGATCGCCCCGATCAGCGGGCCGCGCGAACGCTTGGGCGGCGCCTGCGGCGGGTACTGCTGCCAGCCGGGGCCGCTCGGGCCGCCAGGCTGGGGATAGGTCGCCTGCGGCTGGTACTGGCCGTAACCGCCTTGCTGGCCAGGTCCGGCCGCCCACTGCTGACCTGATGGCCCCTGCTGGCCCTGCCACTGCTGTGCCGGTCCCGCCTGGCCCTGCCACTGCTGCTGCCGGTGCCCGCCTGCTGGCCCTGCCACTGCTGGTCTGGCGCGACCTGCTGGCCGCCGGCCATCGGCCCGCCTTGCCCCGTCGGCGGGGCCGCGATGGCCTGGCCGCTCTGCCCAGCGGTCATCGTCTGCTGGTCGGTGACGGCCTGCCCGCTTGCTGCCCCAGGCACCGCGCCCTGGCCGGCGGTAGCGGCCGCGGCCGGCGTCCTGGCCGCATCCTGCGCGGCATGCGCATCCTGCGCGGCCACCGGCGCCGCCACGCCAGGGGCGGCCAGTTCGGTGGCCTGGTACGGCTTGGCCAGGTTCGGGCCCTCGCCAGGGGGGACCATCGTCGGGCCGCCGTCAGCTTCCAGCGATCCCGCGACCAGGCCGAGCGCGCGGCCCAGGTCGGTGGCGAAGTCCGCGCAGGTGGCGTACCGGCCGGCCGGGGTCTTGTTCATCGCCTTGCCCAGTACCCGGTCGACCGCGGGCGGCAGGCCGGGCTGAAGCTTAGTGGCCGATGGCGGTTGCTCCGACAAATGCGCATTGATGAGCGCGAAAATGTTCGGGCCGGTGAACGGGGGAGCGCCGCAAAGAAGCTCGAATGCCGCGCAGGCCAGCGAGTACTGGTCGGCCCTGCCGTCAATGCCCTGGCCCTCGATCTGCTCGGGCGCGATGTAGTCCAGCGTCCCGACGAACTGGCCAGTGCTGGTCAGGTTGCTCGCGACGGTCTGCTTGCTGATGCCGAAGTCCGACAGGTAGATGTGCTCGGTGACCGGGCCAGTGCTGTTGACGTCCGGCTGCGTGTCCTTGGTGCTGGCGTCGATCAGCATGTTGGCCGGCTTGACGTCGCGATGCACCAGGTTGTGCGTGTGCGCCATGTCCAGCGCGGATGCGACCTGGCTGATGATGTTCCACGCCCGCGGCGGCGGCAGTGCCTTGCCGTCAGCCAGCAGCGACCGCACATCGCCGCCCTGCACGAACCGCATCGAGATGAACAGGCAGCCGCCGCCGTCGCCCGCGTCGTAGACCGGGATGATGTGCGGATGCTCGACCGTCGCCGCAGCCCGTGACTCGCGGATGAACCTGGTGCGGAACGCGTTGTCGGCCGCCAGGCTCGGCGCGAGTACCTTCAGCGCGACCCTGCGGTCCAGCCGCTCGTCATAGGCGCGGTAGACGACGGCCATACCGCCCTGGCCGATCTGCTCTTCCAGCAGATACCCGGCCACCTTGTCACCCGGCTTGACATCGGCACGGGCCGGCTGGGTGTCGTCGCTCACCGCATCTTTCCTCTGGGCCAGGCAGCGAATACAGTCACGCGCCCGCGACTGGGTTCACTGATTCCTGGTACCACGCATTAAGGCGGTCGCGGGCATGCCTGATTTACTTTAGCCCCTCCTGGCCCCGCCGGAAATAGCACGGTTACTTAACTTCTGATTAGGCTGACGACCCAATGTCGAATACGCTATTTGACCTCTCATCCAGGTTCGTCAGGCTCGGGGAGATTTGCGGCGAACGGGCTGCGCCGTCGGCATCGGGGCGGCATCGCCCTGCGCCGGTGCCCCTGATCAGTTCCGCGGGGAGGTCGTCAAGGATCGGCTCGCCCTGCAGGTCGCCCATGAGGTCCTCTTCCGGCCATGGGGTCGCGCCGAGCGCCTCGAGCGCGGCAAGCGCCGGGTCCAGCTTCTCGTACAGGAACAGCACAGGGCCGCCCGCGGCGAGTTCGACCGCCGCACGCAGCGCGGCGGCCGGCCCGTCCGCGAACGTGACGTGCACTTCCGGCCTGATCGCGCGCATCGCGGTCGCGATCAGGTCGCGCATCTCGCCGGCCGCGCGACCGCGCAGGTCCTCGTCCTCGTAGACGACGACGGTGCCGAACCAGGCCGCGATGGCCTGCGCTGACTCGGCGACGAGGTCGTCGCGCCGGTCGCCGGGCAGTGTGATCGCCGCGACCGGCTCGCCCTCCCAGACCGAGGCGACCATCTCCCCGGTGGCGTGCAGGGCCGCGGCATTGTGGCCGTAGTCGACCAGCACGGGGCCGGCCGCGGCGGTCGCGGCCGGCCCGGCGGCCACCGCGTAGACGTTGCCGCGACCCGGGTTCACCGCGCCGGGGGTGAACGTGCTGAGCGCCTCCCTGATGTCCTTGACCGTGACGCCCGCCGCCCGGCAGGCCGCGATTGCCGCGAGCGCGTTCGCGACCACATGCCTCGCCCGGCCCTCGAACGCCCCGGGCAGCTCGGCGACGTTCATGATCAGCCGCTGCAACCCGCCAGTGGTCTCGACGATCTGGCCGTCGGAGACCTCGTAGCAGAAGCCGCCCGACCGCTTGTGCCGCTCCATCACCGCGTCGCCTGGCGTCATGCTGAAGTACCTGAGCACGGGCGCGTTCTTGCGCACCGCCGGCCGTTCCGCGATCGCGGCCGTGGTGTGGTCGGCCGCATTGAGCACCAGGCTGCCGCCGCGGCGTAGTTCCTCGGCGACCAGCGCCTTGACCTCGACCAGCTCGTCTACGTCGTCGATGCCGTCCTCGCCCAGGTGGTCTGCGCGCGATGTTGGTGATGACGGCGACGTCGGCCTTGTCGTAGCCGAGGCCACGGCGCAGGATGCCGCCCCTGGCGGTCTCGAGCACCGCGACCTCGACGGTCGTGTCGTCGAGCACCATCTCTGCCGAGCGCGGGCCCGACGCGTCTGCCTCGAGCACGCACCGGCCGCCGATGAAGACGCCGTCGGTGCACGACATCCCGGTGCGCAGGCCGGCCTGGCGGAGCACGTGCGCGATCATCCTGACCGTCGTCGTCTTGCCATTGGTTCCGGTTACCGACACGATCGGGATCCTGGCCAGTGGTCCGGGCGGGTAGAGCCGGTCGACGATGGCCTCAGCGACCGCGCGTCCCGCGCCTTCGGCCGGGGTGAGGTGCATCCGCAGGCCAGGGCACGCGTTGATCTCGATCACGGCGGCCGCCTGGCGGCCGCCGCTTGACCGGCCAGCGCCCGCCAGGCTCGGCGCGAACAGGGGAGCGCCGATGTCCTCGAGGCGCAGGTCGATGCCGCAGATGTCCAGGCCGGTCACGGCGGCCGCCCTGCGGCATACCTCGGCGACCTCAGGGTGCACCAGATCGGTGACGTCCTTGCTGGTGCCGCCGGTGGACATGTTGCCGTTCCTGCGCAGCGTGACCTGCTGACCGCGAGTCGGCACGGTGCCTGGCTGGAACCCGCGCGGCTGCGACGTAGCTGAGCATCGCGTCGTCCACGGCGATCCTGGTCAGCGGCCTTGAGTGGCCCTGGCCGCGGCGAGGATCGGCGTTGAGGATGTCGATCAGCTCGATCACCGTGTGCTCGCCGTCGCCGGTCACGCAGGGTGGCCGCAGTTCCGCGGCGGCGGCCACCCTGCCCTCGACGACGAGCACGCGGTAGTCCTTGCCTGGAACGTACGTCTCGACGATCACCTCACACGAGCCAGACCCGGCCGCGGCCCGCCGGTAGGCCTGCCTGGCCTCGGCTGGCGTGTGCACGCCGACGGTCACGCACCGGCCGTGGTTGCCGTTTCGCGGCTTGATCACGACCGTGCCGTCAAGCTCGTCCGCTGCCCTGATGGCCTCGACCTCGGTCTTCGCCACGACGCCGTCGGGTACCGGGATGCCCGCGCGATGCCATCAGCTTCTTTGCCAGCATCTTGTCGCCCGCGATGTCCACGCCGATGGCCGACGTCTGCTCGGTCATCGCCGCGCTCACCAGCCGGCGGTGGCAGCCGTAGCCAAGCCGCAGCATCGAGAGGCCGCCGACGCGCCGGACCGGGATCTCACGGCGCCGCGCGGCTGCGCGATGGCGGTCGTGCTCGGGCCGAGGCGCTCACGCTCAGCGGTCCTCCCGATCGCCTCAACGTGGGCAGTCACGTCAGGGGTGCGTTGCGCCACAAGGTCTGTCACCACAGACATCGCGAGGCTGGTACAGCTCGGAAGGGACGGCGGAGTCCTCTGGCTCGTCTGCCGGGCACTCCATCATCACGTCGTAGCGGCCGTCGGCGCCCGCCCACATCGTGCGGCCAAGGTGCACGTCGCGGCCGGCCAGCCCGGACAGTTCGAGCGCCACGTGCTCGGTGACGTGGCCGAAGTAGGTGCCGCGGCTCATCGCATCGATGAATCCTCCTGGCCGCCCGGCGGCGCAGTGATGCTCGCCCAGTCCAGGCAGCAAGTCGAGGAGCCGCTCGGCGAAGCCCGGGTAGTCCGTGGTCTCCTTGCAGGTCAGCTCCTCTAGCTCGATCCGTGCGAGGCTGACCGGCTTGGTGCTGAAGATGTTCGGGCCGCCGAGATGGCGCACGTATTCAAGCCGCACATTCGCTCCTTGGGATGAGTGTCATCGCGAGTCGCCAGCCAGGGTCAGTACCGCGCGTGCGCCGGGCCGATGGCCGGCGACCTTGCCGCGAGGTCGAACACGCACCCGGCGGGGAGCAGGTGCAGCCGTACGTCGAAGAGGGTGATCGGGTCGTTGTCGGACGCAGCGTCCACGACCGGGGCCTGCTCGGCGTCGACGACGGTGACCGCCCCGCTGCCGAGCACCTCGAAGGTGTCCTGATGCACGCAGATCGCGGTGTTCTCGTCGATCCCGACGCCGAGCCGGTCGGGGTCGAGCGCCACGGCGCTGAGCAGCCGCGGCAGCCTGCCGCGCTCGCCGAAGTGCATGTCGATGACCACCCTGGGCAGCAGGCCGAGGCCGCGCGCGGTCCGCACGGTGGCCGTGGACACCTCTGCGCCGTTGCCGCGCAGGATCATGGTCCGGCCGAGCGCGGTCGCGCCGGCGCTGGTGCCCGCGACCACCAGGCCCTCGGCTAGCCGCTGCCTGAGCTTGTCGTTGAGCTTCGACCCGACCAGCGTCTGCAGCCTGGACTGGTCGCCGCCACAGAGAAAGACGCCGGTCGCGCCGTCGAGCGCCGCCGCTGCGGCCGGCCCGTCGGCGTCCGAACGCCCGCTGATCGGCAACTCGGTGACGCGCCGCGCGCCGAGCTTGCTGAACACCTGCTCGTACTCGGCGAGTACCTGCCCAGGACGGCCGGTCGCCGTGGTGACCAGCACGATCCGTGCCTTGCTGCCGCCGCACATCTGCGTGAAGCGCTCAAGAACCCCGGAACCGCAGCACCTGTCCTCGGCTCCGCCGATGATCAGCAGGCGGCCGGGAATTTCCCTGTCGTCCACGTTCAGGCCCTCGTCCCGGACCGCGGCGCGGCCCCCGGGGCGAGGTTTACCCGTCGTTACGTTCGGTCAATCCGTGGTTACTCGCTGCCAAGCACGCTGGGCGTCTGACGGCCCCTGCGAACCTGGCGCGCGGTCGCCCGCGGGCGAGACAGTTCGTCGGGAAGCTGCAAGAGCGGATTGGTCGCGCTGGCGACGACGTCGCTCGCGATGTCGATGACCCTCCGGCCACGATTCCTGGCCGCGGTCCTGAGCTGCTCGAATGCCTGCCGGGGCTGGATCCTGTGCCGTTCGGCCAGGACGCCGATGGCCTGCTCGACCCTGATCCGCGCGGTGAGCGCCTGCTCCAGTTGCCCGATCGTGGCGCGCAGTTTGCTCGTCTCGGAGGGCGCGGGGTCCTTCGCCTTGCCTTTGGCCTTCGTTTTGCCCGACCGGCCGGTTCCCACGCTGGCGGGCTCTGCCGCCGTTTCCCCGACCGTTCCCTGCGCGGCGGCGTCTTGGCCGGCGGCGGTAGCCAGGGCGGGTCCGTCGGGCGCGGCAAGTTCGGCCGAGATCAGGTCGGCGAGCACCATGGCACTGGTCAGGTCGGGCATGTCGGCGTCGCCGACCCGCCAGCCGTCCTTGGTCCTGCGGACGACCGCGTCGTCGCCGGCCATCTCGGCCCCGGCGGACAGGTCGGGCGGCTCGGGCGCCTGCTGCGGCTGGGCGCCGTGTGCCTGGTCGTTGGCCTGACCTGTCAACTCGGACATAGTGGTGCAGCCAGTTCTTGCAGCCGCTGCTTGACCGCGCGCGCGGACGGGTTAGTGAGCGTGCTGCCATCGGCGAACAGCAACGTCGGGACGGTCTGGTAGCCGCCGTTCACCGTCTGGACGAAGTCGGCGGCCTCTGGTTCGCGCTCGATGTCGACCTCTGTCATCTCGATGCCCTCCCGGGCGAGCTGACTCTTCAGCCTTCGGCAGTAACCGCACCATGGCGTGGTGTACATCGTCAGTGGCTGGGCCATGCCCCTAGTCCTCCTTGACCGCCATTGAAGCACCTGAACAGTACTAACATCCGGATCTGCGCGGACGTTCCTGCCCGGCGGCCTGAGATGACCTGAATATTCGATTTTTCAGCACGTAGCTGTTCCTGGGCCGTCAGCGGGCGGCGAACGTCGGCACCATGCGGCAGGATGGCGCCCGGAAGGGAGCCGCTCAGTGGGGAACGAAGGCCGCGACTCGCCAGCGGCGCAGGGGCCAGACGCCGTGCTCGCCGCGCTCGACCCCGAGCAGCGAGAGGTCGCCAGGGCGATCAGAGGACCGGTCTGCGTCCTCGCCGGCGCCGGAACCGGCAAGACCAGGGCCGTCGCGCACCGGATCGGGTATGCGGTAGCGACCGGTTTCGTCCGCCCTGACCGGGTGCTCGCCGTGACGTTCACCACCAAGGCCGCTGGCGAACTGCGCGGCAGGCTCCGGCTGCTCGGCAGCCTCGCGGTCCCCGGGGCCGGGCTCGAGCAGGTCCAGGCCAGGACCTTCCACTCGGCGGCGCTGCGCCAGCTGACGCACTTCTGGCCGTCGACGGTGGGCGGTCCGCCGCCAGCGGTGCTGGACTCCAAGGTCAGCCTCCTGGCCGAGGCGGCCAGGAGGCTGCGGCAGAGGCTCGCGCTGGCCGAGCTGCGGGATGCGGCCGCCGAGATCGAGTGGGCCAAGGTGACGCAGGTGCGGCCCGAGGATTACCCGGCTGCCGCGGGGAAGGCCGACCGGCTCGGGCCGGTGTCGGCCGATCGGCTCGCCGACCTCTACGCCAGCTACGAGGACCTGCGCAGGGAACGGAATCTGGTCGACTTCGAGTCGGTTCTCGAGCTGACCGCCGCGATCCTGGCGGCCCACCCGGCTGCGGCCGACGTCGGTCAGGGACAGGTACCGCTATTTCGTGGTCGACGAGTACCAGGACGTGAACCCGCTGCAGAAGCTGCTGCTCGATCAGTGGGCCGGCGAGCGGGACGACGTCTGCGTTGTCGGTGATCCGCGGCAGACCATCTACTCGTTCGCCGGCGCGACGCCCGCATATCTGGCCGGGTTCCAGCATCAGTACCCAGAGGCGACGGTGATCCGCCTCGTCCGCAACTACCGCTCCACGCCGCAGGTGGTGGCGCTGGCCAACCGCGTGTGTCGGCACGCCCGGGCAGGCGCTGGTGGCGCAGCGGCCGGGCGGTCCCGCGCCGCGGCTGACTGAATATGCGAATGAACCGGACGAAGCCGCTGATGTCGCCCGGCAGGCCGCCGCCCTGATCCGGGCCGGAACGCCGGGCAGCCAGATTGCCGTGCTCGTCAGGACGAACGCGATGACGCGCGGCCATGAAGAGGCGCTGGCCGCGGCGGGCCTCAGGTTCCAGCTGCGCGGTACGGAGCGATTTTACGATCGGGCCGAGGTCAAGCAGGCCATGACCTTGCTCAGGGTCACGGCGCGATCGGTCGGCCGTGATGAGGACCCGGCCGCTGCGGTCAGGCCGGTGCTGACCGGTCTCGGGCTGAGCAAGGACCCGCCTGCCGGACGCGGCCGGGCCAGAGAGCGCTGGGAGTCGCTGGAGGCGCTGGCCCAGCTCGCCGACGACTTCTTCGCGGCGGCGCCGCAGGCCACGCTCGCAGATCTCGCCGCTGAGCTCTGACAGCGCAGCGCGACCGGCCACGAGCCGGAGACCGGCGGGAGTCACGCTGGCGTCGCTGCACGCGGCCAAGGGCCTGGAGTGGGACGTGGTGTTCCTGCCGGGCCTGGTCGACGGCACCGTGCCCATCGTGTACGCCACCAGCACCGAGGCGGTGCAGGAGGAGCGGCGGCTGCTGTACGTCGGGATCACCAGGGCCAGGGACCAGTTGTTCCTGTCCTGGTCGCTGGCACGATCGCCGGGGAGCAGGCAGACCAGGAGGCCGTCCAGGTTCCTGGACGGGCTGGCGGCCGCGGCGCTGCGACCGGGCTGGCCAGCGCGGGGCAGCCCAGCGCCAGCCGTGCGGTCCCCGTGGCCCGCGCCGGCGCGGGGACCGGTACGGTGCCGCAGGGACCACCCGTGGCCGCAGGCCGCGGATTGAGGGAGGCGCGCGGCGATGAGCAAGGCACTGGACGCCGTGGTGGAGCTGCTTGACCTGGAGCAGATCGAGCTCGACATCTTCCGCGGCCGGAGCCCGGAGAACGAGCGGCGGCAGCGGGTCTTCGGCGGCCAGGTCGCCGGGCAGGCGCTCGTCGCGGCCGGGCGGACGGTGCCAGAAGACCGTCCCGTGCACTCGCTGCACGCGTACTTCATCCGGCCGGGCGACCCGACACGTGCCGCTGATTTACCTGGTGGACAGGGTCAGGGACGGCCGGTCGTTCACCACGCGGCGAGTCTCAGCCGTCCAGCACGGCAAGACGATCTTCACGTTGTCGGCGTCCTTCCATCATCCTGAGGATGGTGTCCTGCACCAGCGCCCGATGCCCGACGTGCCGCCGCCCGAGGCTGTGCCGTCGGCGGCGGAGCGGATGGAGGAGCTGTTCGGCGACGCGGCCGCCGAGTACGCCTGGTCGAATCCGATCGACATCCGGCACCTGGGCCCGCTGTCGCTGGAGGCCGTGAGCGACCCGTCGCTGCGGGTCATCGCACAGCATGGCCTGGGTGCGGGCGGACGGCGAACTGCCCGACGACCCGCTGCTGCACGTCTGCATCCTGACCTACGCCTCGGACATGACGCTGCTCGATTCGGTGCTGCTCGCCAACGGGCTGTCCTGGGCCGACGGCAAGACGGTCGGCTCCAGCCTGGACCACGCGATGTGGTTCCACCGGCCCTTCCGAGCCGACCGGTGGCTGCTCTATACGCAGGAGTCGCCGGTCGCCGCCGGCGCGCGCGGCCTCGCCCGTGGTGAGCTATTTACCACGCGACGGCGAGCTCGTGGTTTCCGTCGTGCAGGAGGGGCTGATCCGGACAGCCTCCTGAACTGGACGGTTGCCTTTCGATAACGTCTGAAGATGGTTGCGAAAAATCAGTTGCCTCGTTGCGGTGGACTTGCTTAGGGTCTAAGCAAGTTCTCTCAGCAAGGCGGTCAAGCGATGCTGCACGAAAGAAGGAGGTGCCCGGAATGCTGAGCCACATGTGGATGGCCGATGCCGCGCCAGCGCGCGCGCTGTCCCGTACGGGTGCCTCGTTCGCCGGCGGCTGCACGGCCGTTCCGCGTGAGCGTGCCATCGAGACGGCGCCAGTCCGTTCGGACATCGTCCGGACGGCGGCTGCCGCGACGGTCGTCGCGAGCCTGCGACCGCAGGCGAGGGCGAGCGCCGTGCTCTCCGGCAACGCCACCCATGCGGCTGGCCAGGCGAAGTTCGTCCTGCAGCAGCGCACCAGCCAGAAGAAGTACGCCCGTACGACCCGGATCGCCGCCGCTGGTGGTGGTGCATTGGGTTCGCATCCGGCCTGGGATCCGGTCTAAAACAGACCGGCCAGAATCCCCAAAGGCCGCGAACCCGGAGCATCGGGTTCGCGGCCTTAGTCATGCGAGGCCACGTTTGTCAGACCAGAGAAGACGCTGTCAGACCAGTCGAAGAGCAGATGAGAGGGGATGACACCGATGTACCTGCCGGGAACCGCCGCCGTCATCGACGACGTCGCGGTGGCCGAGGCGGAATTGGTGCGGGTGACCGCGATCAGCAGGCCAGCGCCGGTTGCGATGGTGCCGGGGCCGGGGCTGAGCGGAGCGGGAAGGACCTTGGCGTTGCCGTGCGCCGGGGATCCTGACCTGTTCTTCGCGGAGTCACCCGACGACGTTGAGCTTGCGAAGTCGCTGTGCAGCGACTGCCCGGTCCGGCCTGCGTGCCTGGCCGGCGCCATGCAGCGCAGGGAGCCGTGGGGTGTCTGGGGAGGAGAGCTGTTCATCCGCGGCGAGATCGTTCCTCGCAAGCGCGGGCGTGGCCGGCCGCGCAAGAACGACGTGGCGGCCTGATTTTCCCCGCGCGATGAGGTCCGGGGTGGCCGCGGGCTGGTGAGCCCGCCGCCACCCCGGCCGTTCGCCTTCGCTGGCCGCTTGCCTAGCCCGCTGGCTCTTTGGCCAGGCCGAGCGCGCCGGGGTCCCGGTCGTCCAGCGGCACCTGGTCGGCCAGCTCGTCGGGGCCGTAGCCGGGCATCCAGCGCAGTACCTCGGCCCTGAATTCGCCGGCCGCCTCAAGCTGGCAGAGCACGCCGATGCCGGCGGTCGAGACCCGGTGGATCAGGATGTAGGACGGCGGCAGGTTGAATTGCCTGGCTACGTTGGCGCCGCGCAGGTCGGTCATCCTGGCAGCCTCGCTCCGCATCCACTCCCTGCTGAATTTGAACGTCTCACTCTTGGACGGGTCAGCCAGCGGCGCCAGGAAGTCCCGCAGCGCACCAGCGTCTACCGTCACGCCGGGCCGCAGGAACCCGTGCCTGCGCAGCTCTTCTTCGGCCACGCTGATGTCGCCGCCGGTATGCACGAGGTAGAGCAGCCGCCCGAACAGCGGGGGCAGGCCATCGGGCAGCCGGTCGACGGCGCCGAAGTCAAGCACGCCAAGCCTTCCGTCATCGAGCAGCCGGAAGTTGCCAGGATGGGGGTCCGCGTGCAGCAGCCCCGTCCTCGCGGGGCTGGAGAACAGCATCCGGACGAACAACAGCCCGGCCCGGTCACGTTGCTCCTGGGTACCGTCGCTGATGATCTTGGAGAGCGGGGTGCCGTCCATCCACTCGCTGATCAGGACGTGATCGGTGGCCAGCACCGTCGGCGGCACAAAGATGTCTGGGTCGCCGGCGAACGCCTCGGCGAAGGCGTCCTGCGATGCCGCCTCCATGCGGTAGTCCAGTTCCTCAGCGACCCTGGCCCGCAGCTCGTCAAGGAGCGGCCTCACATCCAGGCCGGGCATCAGCACGGCGAAGAGCCGTCCGACGCGGCTGAGCTGGGCAAAGTCGCTGATCAGCGCCTTGCCGGCGCCGGGGTACTGGATCTTGACGGCCACCTGGCGGCCGTCGTGCCAGACGGCCTTATGCACCTGACCGATCGAAGCGGCCGCCGCCGGGCGGTCGTCGAATTCCGCGAACTCGGCCCGCCAGTCCTGGCCGAGATCGGCGGCCAGCACTTTGTGCACGGTACTGGCCGGCAGCGGCGGTGCCGACTCCTGCAGCTTGGTCAGCGTTGCACGGTACGGCCCGGCGAGTTCGGGCGGCAGCGCGGCTTCGAATATCGACAGGGCCTGGCCGAGCTTGAGCGCGCCGCCCTTCAGCTCGCCGAGCACACGGAAGATCTGGTCGGCGGTGCGCTGCTGGATCTCCTGGGCCACGATCTCGGCGGGGCGTCCGCCGACGCGCTTGCCGATCCCGAGCACGGTCCGCCCTGCCAGCCCGGCCGGCAGCGCGGCGAGCTTCACCGTCCTCGTGACAGCGCGGCGTGGCAGATCGTTCATGATCTCTATTGTCGGTTACCTGGCGGTGTGGGTGGCACACGGACAAGCAGGATGTGGCGACCAGGTCCGCCGTCGCCATCGCCAGTCAGGGAGGACGAGTTCCAGGGTGCCGTTGACGGCCGCGCTTGACAGCGGGCTCTGCTCGATCGCGATCAGCGCCTGCGCGGCGGCCTGCGCGGCCACCGCGGTGGCGAGGACGGCGTCGCACGCGGGGGGATCGGGCCGCCTGCGCCCGAGCTGGGCGAGGATCAGCGGCCACGCCGGGTCGCTCCCGGCCCTGACATAGTCCAGGCACAGCAAGCACGCGGTCCGCCTCGGCACCACCAGCGGGCCGACCACTCCGATCGCCTCGGCAGCGAGGACGGCCAGGTGCGGCACGTGGTCCCTGCTCAGCTGGGCGAGCCTGGCGAGCGGCTGGCGCCCCGCGAGAATGACCAGGTCAGGCTCGTCGAGCGCGGACACGCCGCCGCCCGTGCCTTCCGCGGCTGGCGCGGTCCCGCGACCGTGCCCTGCCTGCGGTCTGCCGGCCGGGCCGGGGGCCGGGCGGGTTCGGCCTGCCCGCCGGACGGAGGGCGCGCTGGGGGCCGGGCGGCGTTCGACCTGGCCTGGCGATGCGCGGCAAGGGCTCGACACCGTGCTGCGGCCTGACGAACTCGACGCGACCGACACCGGCGGCCACCAGGATCCTGGCAGCGGCCCGGCCGATCCGCTGGTCGCCTTCGATTCGTACGGCGGCCGCGCGGCGCCTGGCTAGCGCCCTGGCTCCGCCGTCGCCGTCTCGGTGTGCCAGCGAGGTGGTCGCCAGCTCAGGCCCGAGCCTGGCGCGAACCGGTGCCGGGATCGCGCGGAACGTGCTCGCCGGGAAGTCGTCAAGCGCCCCGCCGGCCGCTAGCAGGGTGAGGATGCGCTCGGTCGCCTGGACCGGGATGCCGTGTCCTGCGGCGATCGCGATGACCTCGTCGCGCTCGCGGCTGCCGTCGAGTAAGCCGATGACGAGGGCCGCCTTGCCCATGCCGGACAGGGCGATCGCGCGGCGCGGATCTATGCCGATCTGGAGCGTTTCCCGGTCTCGCCAGACCGGGAGTAATCCGGATTTCAGTGCTGGTCGCATGCCAGCAGCGTGGCACCAGGGTCCGACAATGAATTCTGCGGGAAGGCCGGCCAAATAGATCGAAAATCGCGCCCAAATGCATCACCGATCGAGCCGCCCAGTCGCTCCACCCGGTATGGCTGGTCCATCCATACCGGATCCTGGTGATGGATGGCCCATTCATACACATCCACCCGATGCCGATTGGATCCCAGGGTCCTCTGGGGCGGCCGCAGGGCCTGCGACCTCGGTGAACCAGGCTGAAGGCCGGCCGCCGACCCGCGGCTGGGCCCCGCAATCCTGCCCTGTGGATAACGTTGTGCATAGCGTGGCGAATCCGGATGGCTGCCCTGTGGAAATGAGCGGGGAAAGCGGCGGTCTTTGTGGCGCAGACGACAATTCGGCGGCGTAGGAGCGGCTTATTAGCATCCCGTCGGCTGTGGACAATGCGTGGCCCGGCGAGGCGATGCGAGGTCGCTTGGTTAGGCCTCGGGGTCGCTGTCCCTGCCTGGCGTGCCGTCCTCGCTTTGTCCGCCGTCGCTCTGTCCGCCGTCGCTCTGCCGGCCGTTGCTCTGCCCGCCATGGCTCTGCTCGCCGCCTGGCGGCTCGGCCTGATCCTGGTCGCCGGCTGGCCCTGTGCCGCTCGACTGCTGCGTGCCGGGCTGGCCATCCTGGTCGTCCCTGGTGAGGTCGGATAGGTCAAGCTCAGGCCGCCCGCGGACGAAGCCCTCAGGGTCCTCCAGGTCCTCTGCGGTCGGCAGCAGGTCAGGGTGCTCCCAGATCTCGTCCCGGCCGTTGGTGCCGCGCTCCTTGGTCAGCGCGCGCCACATCGTGGCAGCCTCGCGGAGCCGGCGCGGCCGCAGTTCCAGGCCGACCAGGGTCGCGAAGGTCCGCTCGGCGGGGCCGCCGGTCGCCCTGCGGCGCCTGATCGCCTCGGCGAGCGCGTCCGCATCGGGCAGCCGGTTGCTCGCGGCGTCGGCCACGACCGTGGCCACCCAGCCCTCGACCAGCGCGAGCAGCGTCTCCAGCCTGGCCAGCGCGGCCTTCTGCTCCGGGGTGTCCTCTGGCTGGAAGGTCGCGGCACCCGACAGCGCCTCAGTCATGGCCTCCGGGTTCTCGATGTCGATGTGCTGCATCGCGTCGCGCAGCGACTCAGGGTCCACGTTGATGCCGCGGGCGTAGTCCTCGACCGCGCCCAGCAACCGGGCCCGCAGCCAGGGAACGTGGCTGAACAGGCGCTGGTGCGCGGCCTCGCGCATCGCGACGAAGAGCCTGACCTCGTCTTCGCTCACCGACAGGCCGGAGCCGAACGCGGCCACGCCGGCCGGAAGCAGCGCCGCGGTGCCCTCTGGCCCGAGCGGCAAGCCGATGTCGCTGGAGCTGACGATGTCCTCGGCGAGCGTTCCGACCGCGCTGCCCGCCTGGCCGCCGATCATCATCCCGGCCATCCTGCGCATCATCTCGCCGAAGCCGCCGAGTGCCGCCGGCCAGTGCGCCAGCGCGGCATGCCACCGGTCAGTTCTGGCGGGATGTCGCTCAGGTCGGCATCCTCCAGCGAGACGACGCCGCCCACGCTGTCAACGGCCCGCTCGGCGATCGGCTGGCAGAGCGTCTGCCAGACCGGCATCGTGGCCTCGACCCACTCAGACCGGCTCCACGCCTTGATCGAGCGGATCCCGCTCGGCAGCGAGGTCGCATCCTCCAGCCACAGGTCAGCGAGCCGGACCGCGTCGACGACGGCCGAGCGCTGGTTCTCCAGGACGCTCGGGTCGCCCTTCGCGACGATCGTCTGCCTGGCGGCGTTCTTGGCCATGTCCCAGTTGACCGGGCCGCCCTGGTAGCTCATCGCGTCGGCGACCTGCCTGAGCGCCTCGGCGATCTGCTGCGGGTCGCCGAACGGACTGCCGGGACCCATAGGTCCGCCTGGCCCGCCGGGTCCGCCCTGGCCGGTTCCGCCCGAGCCAGAACCCCCTGCGTCGCCGCCTGACCCGCGGTCCGGGTCGTCTCCGGTGGCCGGGCAGCCCGAAGCCGAAGGGAGGCTCACTCATCGTCATAGCCTCTCGGGCAGGATGGATGTATCACATTCGCCAAGTTATCCCAGGAGCGCTTCGCGGTGAGCGACCGAGTTGGCAAGGTTCGCCAAGGGCGGAGCGCTGCTGGCGGGCGCGAGGGTGCGCGCAGGCGGGGCGGGCAGCTGCGTCCGGCCAAGCGGGATAGGGCTGATGACGCCCACCGCGATGACCTGCCGGTCGTCGCAGTGACAGGCGCCGCGCACGATCTCGGGCTCGCGCTGACCGCGCGGCTCGCGCAGTCCGACCGGTTCAGCCGGGTGATCGCGATCGATGATCGCCGCGGCGATCTGACCGGCGTCATCTGGCGCGTCGTCGACATCCGCGATCCGGCGCTTCGCCGGCCGGCTCACCGGCATCGACGTGATCGTGCACACCGACCTCGACCTGGCCGCCGACTCCGACCCGAAGACCAGGCGGGCCTACAACGTGCGCGGCGCCCAGACCGTGCTCACCGCGGCCGCGGCCGGCGGAGTCGGCCGGGTGGTGCTGATCACGAGCACGATGGTGTACGGGGCCAAGCCAGACAATCCGGTGCCGATCGCCGAGAGCGCGCCGCTGGGCGCCGACCCTGACGGCAGCGTCGTCGGCGACTTCATGGAGATCGAGCAGCTTGCCGAGCGCTCGCCGCGCACCAACCCCGGCATGTCGATCACCGTCGTCCGCCCGGCGGCGCTGGTCGGCGAGGGCATCGACACGCTGATCACCAGGCACTTCGAGGCGCCGCGGCTGCTGGCGGTCAAGGGATGCGCGCCGCGCTGGCAGTTCTGCCACGTCAGCGACCTGCTGTCGGCGATCGAGCTGGCCGCGGCCGGCGAGGTGAAGCGGCGCCTTCGCCGTCGGCTCCGATGGCTGGCTGGAGCAGGACCAGGTGGAGGAGCTGTCCGGCCTGCGCAGGATCGAGCTGCCGGCCGGCGTGACCTTCGCGACCGCTCAGCGGCTGCACCGCGCCGGCATCACCCCGGCTCCCGTGTCTGACCTGCACTACGTCGTCTACCCCTGGGTGGTCGACTGCCAGGCGCTGCGGGAGACCGGCTGGCGGCCTACGGTGACCAACACCCAAGCGCTGCAGGCACTGCTCATGCAGCGGGCGGGTCATCACGCCGTCGCCGGTCGCCGGCTGGCGAAGAAGGACGCGACGATCACGGCGGCCGGCGCGACCGTGGCGGTCATCGGAACCGCCGCGATCGTCCGCCAGGTGCGCAAGCGCCGGCGCGAAACCTGAGCACCTCCTGGCGCTGTACCGTGGCCGGGTGAACGTCATCCGGCTCGCCGAGTTGCGGGATACGCCGCTGTCGGTCGACGAGGTCTACGCGGCCGTCACCGACGACGCGGCCGGCGGCATCGCCGTCTTCGCTGGTGCCGTCCGTGACCATGATCACGGCAGAGCCGTGACCGGCCTGTCCTATTCGGCCCACCCGTCGGCCGCCGATGAGCTGCGCAAGGTCTGCGAGCGGGTCGCGGGCCGGTTCGACGTGCACGCGATCGCGGCCGTGCACAGGACCGGAGACCTGGACATCGGCGACATCGCGGTCGTGGTCGCCGTGTCCAGCGGTCACCGCGGCACCGCCTTCGACGCCTGCCGCGCGCTGATCGACGACCTCAAGGCGACCGTCCCGATCTGGAAGCACCAGCGCTTCACGAGCGGCGACAGCGAGTGGGTCAACAGCGCGTAATAACCTTGCCCGCATGTCACGTCGCGCGGTAACGCTCCTGATCGCCGGGCTCGGAACTCTCGCCTGCCTGGTGGTCGTGTTCGCGCTGCCCGTTCCCTACGTCGCCCTGATTCCCGGACCGACCTACAACACGCTCGGCCCGCTCGACGGCAAGCCGGTCGTCCAGATTTCCGGTCACCGCACCTACACCGCGCCTGGGCACCTGAACATGGTGACGGTCTCCTACATCGGCGGTCCGGGCGCGAGCCCGCCGTTCAACATCCTGGCGGCGCTGCAAGCGTGGCTCAGCCCGCATCAGGCGGTCGTGCCGCAGGAGGAGCTGTTCCCGCCAGGGCAGACGCAGCAGCAGGTGGTCAAGCAGGACTCCGAGCAGATGGCTAACTCCCAGGAGACCGCCCAGGCAGCGGCCCTGTGCCAGCTCGGGATCAAGTTCACGACCATCGACACGATCAGCGGCACGATCAAGGGCCTGCCGGCGCGCGGGCCGGCTGCGGCGCGGCGACGTCATCACGGCGGTCGACGGCAAGCCAGTGACCTGCAGGTCCACGCGCAGCGTCCATGATCAGGGCGCGCCACGTCGGGCAGCGCGTCGTGCTGACGATCAAGCGGGCAGGCACGCCGGCACGTCATCACGCTGAAGACCGCCAGCTTCCAGGGCCAGCCTGTCATCGGCGTCAACGTGGTCGAGTCGTTCAAGTTCCCGTTCACCGTAAAGATCAACATCGGCAACGTCGGCGGCCCGAGCGCCGGCATGATGTTCGCGCTGGCGATCATCGACAAGCTGACTCCTGCGAACCTGACCGGCGGGCAAGTTCATCGCCGGCACCGGCGAGATCGAGGTCGGCGGCGCGGTCGACCCGATCGGCGGCATCCAGCAGAAGATGGCGGCGGCACGAGCGGCCGGCGCCACGGTGTTCCTGGCCCCCGCGGGCAACTGCCAGGACACCGCGGGCTCTGTCCCAGCCGGCCTGCGCGTGGTCAAGGTCAGCACGCTGCGCGGCGCGATCGCGGCGCTGAAAGCGCTCAAGGCGGGCAAGCCGGTCCCCAGCTGCTAACGCTCGGCGCGTCGCCGCGCTGCGGGAGGGTATGCCCGGCGGGACAGTGCTAGCCAGGGGAACGACCCACGAAACACCCGCGGTGCGCGGGAACGAGGTGCGTTGCCGGTAAGTTGCCGTCAAGGACTTACGTTCGCGTGCTCCGCCGCCACCGTGTCTGGCAGGTTCCGGGCCGGAAGCCACGCGCTCGTAGCTCACTGGCTACGTGGCTTAGGCGTCGAAGGGGAAGAGCGGTGACCTTCAGAGTTCCCGGCCCGCAATCGGGCGGCGGACGCCAGGTAGTGCTGCCCCGCTGGCCGAGATTCGTCATCCCGACGGTGATCATCATCGTGGCCGCTGGCAGTCCTGCTCGCGATCGTCGCTGGCATCTGGACCGATTGGCTCTGGTACAGCTCGGTGCACCAGACGCGGGTCTTCGACACGACCTACAGCACCAAGTGGCTGCTCTTCGCTGGTCACGGCCGTGTTCATGAGCGGCGTCGTCGGCGCGAACCTCGTGGTCGCGTACCGGCTGCGGCCGGCCGACCCGCCCACCGGTCCCGGCCATCAGGGCGTCGAGGCATACCGGCAGGCGATCGACCCGCACCGGCGCGGCGTCATGATCGTGCTGCTCGGCCTGATCGGGCTGATCACCGGGCTCGCGGCCGCGAGCAACTGGCGACCTGGCTGCTGTTCATCAACCGGGTGCCGTTCGGTCACAAGGACCCGCAGTTCCACCTGGACATCTCGTTCTTCGTGTTCGTCTATCCGTTCCTGCGGATGCTGCTGTCGTTCCTGTTCGCGGCCGTCCTGCTCGCGCTCGTGCTGTCAGCGGCGGTGCACGTGCTGTACGGCGGGCTGCGGATCGCCACGGCGCGCGCGGCCCTCGCGCGGCAGCCAGAGCTCAGCTCTTCGTGCTGGTCGGCGTCTTCGTGGCGCTCAAGGCCGCCGCGTACTGGGTGGACAGGTACGGGATCAACTTCTCCCAGCGCGGCGTCGTGCAGACCGGGGCGTCCTACACCGACGTCAACGCGGTGCTGCCTGCCAAGACCGTGCTCGCCGTGATCGCGGTCATCTGCGCCGTGCTGTTGCTGGCCGGCGCGTTCCGGCGCAGCTCGCTGCTGCCTGGCATCGGCTTCGGCCTGCTCGTGCTCTCCGCCGTCCTCATCGGCGGGGTGTACCCGTTCATCATCCAGCAGTTCGTGGTCGGGCCGAACCAGCAGGCCAAGGAGCGGCCCTACATCAGCCGCGAGATCACGCAGACCAGGATCGCGTACAACGTGGCCGGCACGCAGGTGATCCCCTATCCCGCGTCGGCGACGCAGCCCCGCGCCGCGCTTGCCAAGGAGGCGGCCGCGGTTCCCGACTTCCGGCTCCAGGACCCGGACGTCTCCTCCATCGCGTTCCAGCAGCTGCAGCAGGTCAAGGGCTATTACCAGTTCGCCGGCGTGCTCGCGATGGACAGGTACATATTCGGGCCGAATCCGGTCCCGCAGGACACCGTGGTAGGCGTGCGGGACATGGCCGGGCCGCCGGCCGGCCAGGTCAACTGGGTCAGCACGCACCTGATCTACACGCACGGATACGGAGTCGTCGCGTCCACGGCCGCGCGGACCCAGCCCAACGGCAACCCGAACTTCATCGAGGGCAACATCCCGCCGACGCGGGCGTGCTCGGCCTGACGCCAGCCGCGGGTGTACTTCGGCCACGAGGGCGCCAGCTACGTCATCGTCGGCGGCCACCAGCGGGAGCTCGACTTCCCGAACGAGAGCAGCAGGGGCCAGCAGCAACACCACCTACCACGGCACCGGCGGCGTGCCGGTTGGCTCGTTCGGCGACCGGCTGCTGTTCGCCATCAGGTTCCGCGAGCTGAACATCCTGATCTCGAGCGCGATCGACGCCAACTCGCGGATCATGTACATCAGGGACCCGCTGGAACGGGTGCAGAAGGTTGCGCCGTTCCTCACCCTGGACGGAGATCCGTACCCGGTCGTGGTCGGCGGCCAGATCCTGTGGGTCGTCGACGGCTACACGACCACCGATGACTATCCGTACTCCAAGCGGATCAACCTCAACCAGGCCACGTCCAACACCTACAGCCCGAACGGCCTGGCGGTTGGGCCCGAACGGCGAGGTCAACTACATCAGGAACTCGGTGAAGGCGACCGTCAACGCCTACACCGGCGCGGTGCACATCTACCAGTGGGGCAAGGCGAGCCCGGTGCTCAAGTCGTGGAAGAAGTCGTTCCCCGGGCTGGTCGCCCCGCAGAGCGCGATCCCGTCCGAGCTGCTGCCGCACTTGCGCTATCCCGAGGTGCTGTTCGACGCCCAGCGCGAGATCCTCGCGCAGTTCCATGTGACGCACCCGGCGTCGTTCTACGGCGGGCAGAACTTCTGGGAGATCCCCGCCGATCCGACCGCGCCGGAGAACTTCCCGATCAGCCAGCCCCCGTACTACTTGACGCTCAACATGCCTGGCGCCAGCGGGCCTGAGTTCTCGCTGACCACGCTGTTCACGCCGAGGAACAGGCCGAATCTGGCCGCGTACATGGCGGTGAACAGCAACCCGGTCGGCCCCCCTGGCAGCTACGGCAAGATCACGCTCCTGCAGCTGCCGCAGGCCACCGCGATCCCCGGCCCGCAGCAGGTGCAGAGCAACTTCGAGGGCTTCGCGGCCGCATCCGAGCAGCTCAAGCTGCTGCGGGGCGGCGGCTCGAAGGTGACGCTCGGCAACCAGGTCACGGTGCCGCTCGGCGGCAGCCTGCTCTCGGTCGAGCCGGTCTACGTCTCGGCCTCCTCGGTCACCAACACCGGCGCGTACCCGCAGCTGCAGAGATTCCTGGCGTTCTACTACTTCGGCGGCGGGGCCGCCGGGAACAAGGTCGGCTTCGGCAACACGCTGACCGACGCGCTTGCCCAGGTGTTCGGCGGCGCCGGGCCGACCCCGACCAGCCCCGGCGGACCTTCGGGCGGGCGGGTCAGCGCGCAGGTGCGGCAGTTCCTCGCCCAGGCCGAGGCGGCGTACAACCAGGCGCAGATCGACCTGCACGCGGGCAGGCTCGACCTGTACTACAAGGACATCCTCAAGATGAAGACCGCTCTCGACGCGGCCAGGAACGCCGCGAAGCCGCGAAGAGCGGGCCCGTAGGCTCGCCGACGCCGTCGCCGTCGCCCGTCGTCGCCGTCTGGATCCGCGTCACCCAAGGCGTCGCAGTCGCCTTAAGCCCAGCCGGCCGCACCGGGCGCTGACACAGCGCTGCGGAGCCGTGGCCTGCCGTTACCCGGGCCCGATCTGCAGGGCAGAAAGCGGCAAACGCGGCGCTTGCCGGGCCACGTCGCACCGTGCGAGGGCGTAGGCTCGGTGCTGCGGGGACGTAGATGGGCGCAGACTTCGCTGTGGCAGTTCCCGGATGACGAAGAAAGGCCATCGGAGAGGAGCCTGACGCGCGGTGGGTCCCCGTGTGCTCGTTGACGCGACTGGCGTTCCCGCTGACCGCGGTGCGCTGGGGCGCTACGTCGACGGCCTGGTGTCGGCGCTGGCCGAGGCCGGTGCCGATCTCGCGCTGGCCTGCCAGCGCGCCGACGAGGAGCGGTATGCCCGGCTGCTCCCTGCCGCGCGGATCGTTCCAGGCCCGCCCGCTATCGCGCACCGGCCGGCCAGGCTGGCCTGGGAGCAGAGCGGCCTGCCGCTCGTGGCGAGCCAGGTCGACGCCGACGTCATCCACTCGCCGCACTATTCGATGCCGCTGCGCCCTGGCCTGCCGACCGTCGTCACGATCCACGACCTCGCGTTCTTCACCGCTCCTGACACGCATAGCCCGGTCACGGCCACGTTCTACAAGGCCGCCATCAGGACCTCGGCCTGGCGGGCCACCCGCCTGATCGTCCCGTCGAAGGCCACCAGGGACGAGGTCGTGCGCGTGCTCGAGGCCGACTCCACCAAGATCGACGTGGCCTACCACGGCGTCGACCACACCCTGTTCAACCGGCCGAGCCAGGCCCAGCTTGACCGGGTCGCCAGCCGGCTCGGCCTGCACGGCCGCTCGTATGTCGCCTACCTGGGCACCCTCGAGCCGCGCAAGAACGTGCCCGCGCTGATCGCCGGCTGGGTCGGGGCCGTCGCCGACCTGGCCGAGCCGCCCGCGCTCGTGCTGGCGGGCGGCACCGGCTGGAGCGACGAGGTGGACGACGCGGTGGCCGCCGTGCCTGCGCACCTGCGCCTGGTCCGGCCCGGCTACCTGCACTACACCGACCTGCCAGGGTTCTTCGGCGGCGCGCTCGTCGTGGCGTTCCCGAGCATCGGCGAGGGCTTCGGCCTGCCCGTGCTTGAGGCCATGGCCTGCGGCGCGCCGGTGCTGACCACGCACCGCACCTCGCTGCCCGAGGTAGGCGGGGACGCTGTCGCCTACACCGAGCCGGACGCCGAGAGCATCAAGGCCGCGCTGCGGGCCCTCATCGACGACGGCGCCCAGCGCGAGGCGCTCGGCAATGCCGGCTACGCCAGGTCGCTGGAGTTCACCTGGGCGGCGTCGGCGCAGGCGCACATGGCTTGCTATGAGCGCGCCGCGTCGGCCGGGCAGGGGTAGTCTGCCTGGTCATGTCGAGCGATGCGGCTAGCACCGGACGGGCGGACGAAGGGCGCTACGGCGACGGCGGGCAGCTCGAGGCGATCTTGCTCGTCGGCGGGCAGGGAACGAGGCTGCGGCCGCTGACCATCGGAATGCCCAAGCCGCTGCTGCCGACGGCCGGCGTCCCGTTCCTCGCCCATCAGCTCGCCAAGGCGGCCGCGTCCGGGGTCAGGCGGGTCGTGCTGGCGACGGCATTCAGGTCCGAGATGTTCGCCGAGGCGTTCGGCGACGGCGCGGCCTACGGCCTGGAGATCGTCTACGTCTACGAAGAGGAGCCGCTCGGCACCGGCGGCGGGATCAGGAACGCGGCCGCCAGCCTGCGCAGCGGCCCCGACGACCCGGTCGTCGTGCTCAACGGCGACGTGCTCTCCGGACACGACATCGGCGCCCAGATCGACATGCACCGCAAGGCCGACGCTGCGGTCACGCTGCACCTGGTCGAGGTGCCCGATCCGGCCAGGTTCGGCTGCGTGCCGACCGACTTCGACGGCCGGGTCACCGCGTTCCTCGAGAAGACGCCGCACCCGGTGACCAGCCAGGTCAACGCCGGCTGCTACGTCTTCACCAGGCGCTACATCGACGCGATGCCGCGCCGGCCGGGTGCTGTCCGTCGAGCGGGAGACGTTCCCCGGCCTGATCGAGGCCGGCGAGACCGTCATGGGCTACCTCGAGTCCGCCTACTGGCTGGACGTCGGCACGCCGGAGGCGTTCGTCCGCGGCTCCTGCGACCTGGTGCTCGGCGAGCTCGCTTCGCCCGCACTGCCCGGCGAGCCCGGCGAGGTGCTGCTGCTGCCCGGCGCGAGCGCTGACCCGTCCGCTGAGCTGTCCGGCGGCAGCGCCGTCGGCGCCGGCAGCGTCATCGGAGCCGGCGCGACCGTGGTCGGGCTCGGTGCTCTTCGACGGCGTGACGATCGGCGCCGGCGCCAGCGTGATCGCGAGCGTCGTCGGCGCGGGCGCGAGGATCGGCGCCGGCGCGGTGCTGGACGGCGCGGTCATCGGCGCCGGCGCCGACGATCGGCGGCGGCAACGAACTGCTGCACGGCCTGCGGGTCTGGCCAGGCGTGCGGCTGGACGGGACCGCGATCAGATTCTCCACCGATGCCTGACCGGCCGGCCTCGCCGCGGTGCTGGCAGGCCGGGCGCGCGCCGGCTCCTGACCGGCGACTGCGATGCAGCGGCGACTGGAACGGCGCTGGCAGGCACCGTTCGCGGTCGACGTAGGCAGCGTCCTGTCCGTGCATCGCCGCGGCACCGGCGACCCCGCCTACGCGGTCGACGAGGCCGGCGCGATCTGGCGCGCCTGCCGCACGCCCGGACGGGCCTGGCACGCATCCGGGTTACCTGGCGCTCCGGCCGTCCACGAGCAGGCCGGCGCGAGCGTGACGCTCGCGGACGCGCGGCCTGGGGTCCAGGCGCTGGCTGGCTGCTTGACGCGCTGCCCGCCATGCTCGGCGCGCAGGACCGGCCCGAGGAGTTCGTCCCCGGGCACCCGGTGCTGCGCGAGCTAGCCAGGCGGCACGCCACGGTCAGGATCGGCAGGTCCGGGCTGGTCCTTGAGTCGCTGGTGCCAGCCGTGCTCGAGCAGAAGGTCGTCGGCAAGGAGGCGTGGCGAGCCTGGCGGCTGCTGCTGCGCGCGTTCGGCGAGCCCGCGCCCGGGCCAGGCGCCGGCCGGGCATGCGGGTGCCGCCCGGGCCCGCTACCTGGGCGTCGATCCCGTCCTGGGAGTGGCACAAGGCCGGAGTCGAGGCGGTCAGGGCACGGACGATCGCCGCCGCCGCGCGGGTCGCCGGCCGGCTGGAGGAGATCCGTGGCGCTGCCGCCGGCGCAGGCCGACCGCAGGCTCCAGGTCGCTGCCAGGGATCGGAGTCTGGACCTCGGCCGAGGTCAGGCAGCGAGCCTGCGGCGACGCGGACGCCGTCTCGGTCGGCGACTACCACCTGCCGTCGATCGTCGGCATGGCGCTCGCTCGGCCGGCCGGTCGACGACGCCGGGATGCTCGAGCTGCTCGCGCCCTACCAGGGACACCGGCACCGCGCCTCGGTGCTGGCGTGGTTCAGCGGCGCGCGCCCGCAGCGCCGCGGACCGCGCCTGGCCGTCCGCGACTACCGGGCCTTCTGACCGGCAGCCGCCGGTCGACGGTACCGCGGTCCCGCAGGCGAGCCCGCGAGCTCGGCCTGGAGCTCGGGCGGCACCGAGCCTGGCCCGCACAACGCGATCACCGACGTCGCCGGCGTCCGGGTCGGGCAGTCGACGCTGGTCGAGGGCGACACGCATCAGGACCGGGGTCACCGCGATCGTGCCCGACGCGGTCGACCGGGCGGGCGGCCCGCTCGCGGCCGGCCTGTTCGTCGGCAACGGCTACGGCAAGCTGATCGGCGCCACCCAGCTGGCCGAGCTCGGCGTGATCGAGACGCCCATCGTGCTGACCGGGACGCTGTCGGCGTTCCGTGCCGCCGACGCGCTCGTGACCTACATGCTGCGGCTGCCGGGCAACGAGCAGCATGATCTCGGTCAACCCGGTCGTGGGCGAGACCAACGACGGCTACCTGTCCGACATCAGGGCCAGGCCGGTCACCGAGCAGCACGTCCTTGCCGCGATCTCCGGCGCGCGCGGCGGGCCGGTCGCCGAGGGCGCGGTCGGCGCGGGCACCGGCACGTCCGCGCTGGGCTTCAAGGCGGGGATCGGGACGGCGTCGCGGGTGCTGCGCTCGCCGACGGCGGCGCCGTGCACGGTCGGCGTGCTGGTTCAGGCGAACTTCTCCGGCACGCTGACCGTGCGCGGCGTGCGGATCACCGCGGCCCGCGAGCCAGCGCGCGACCCGCGAGCCGCCGCCGGGAACTCGTGCATGATCGTCGTCGCGACCGACCGCGGCGCTCGACTCCCGGCAGCTGACGCAGGGTCGCGCAGCCGGGCCGTGTTCGCGATGGGCAGGACCGGCGCCGACTTCGCCGGGGCCAGCGGCGACTACGCGATCGCCTTCGCCACCGGGCGCCGCGGCCGCGTGCCCGACGCGGCGCTCGAGCCGGTCTTCGCCGCGGTGCAGGACGCGGTCGAGGAGGCGATCCTGAACTCGCTGTTCATGGCCACGACGACGACCGGCTACCTGGGGCATCAGGTGACGCCGTGCCGCTGGACCTGGTGACCAGCGCGCTGCCGGGCCGCTGGCGTGCTCGGGCGACTAGCCGGCGAGAATTGTAGAAGCTCAGAAAACAGGTCAGGAGGAGCGGTGCTCTACGCGTTCGGATTCGAGCGGATCGGCGTGGTGGTCAGTGATCTGTACTTCGTCGACCCGAAGCCACAGCCCGGGCCAGGAGGGCGCCGAGCACGGCGTGCGGCTCGAGGTGCGGATGCTCGGGCAGGGCGAGCTGCAGGGCTCGATCTACTCGGCCAGGCCGATCGAGGTCGGCGAGCCGGTCTGGCGGGCCGACCTGCTCGAGGCCGTCGACGGACCGCCCGGCAGCCTGAACCGGGCGCATCACCACCCCGCCTTCAACGGCTGGGAGCCCGGCAAGCGGGTCTTCGACCGGGGCCTGTCCTCCGGCGCCGGTGCAGTGGGTGGGGGAGCAGCTCTCCGACCTGGGCGCGCTGCTGGAGCGGGCGGGCGTGAGCGACGACGGGTCGTTCGCCGCCGACGCCGAGAGCCTGCGGGCGCCGCGTGCCGAGATCAAGGCGGCCGTGCAGAACCTGCTCGACAGGGTCAAGGCCGGCGAGCTGGCGGCCGCGCCCGCCGGTGACCAGCCAGAAAGCGCCAGGGTCAGCTGGCTGTAGGCCGCCGGCGGCCGCACGTGCCCGTGCGCGGGGCCGTGCCGGCGCGGACTCGGCACAGGCTCCGCCTAGGGTAGGAGACATGCGAACCGCCGGATACCGTGCAGGTACCGCACGGAGACCCCCCGTCGCCGAATGCGCTGCGCCGGGCCCTGGCGCGGGCCCGCGACGGCAAGCCGCTCGACCAGACCGAGGCCGCCGTCCTGCTGCACGCCAGCGGCGAGCAGCTCACCGAGCTGCTCGGCTACGCGGCCCAGGACTCGGGACGCCGGGCTGGCCGCCGCGGGCCGGCCCGGGGTGATCACCTACTCGCGCAAGGTGTTCATCCCGCTGACCAGGCTGTGCCGGGACCGCTGCGGCTACTGCACGTTCGTGACCGTGCCGGGCAGGCTGCGCCACGGCAGCGCGTTCCTGTCCCCCGACGAGGTGCTCGACATCGCCAGGCAGGGCGCCGCGCTCGGCTGCAAGGAGGCCCTGTTCACGCTCGGCGACCGGCCCGAGGCGCGCTGGCGGCAGGCGCGCGAGTGGCTGGACGCGCACGGCTACGACGACACGCTGTCCTACGTCCGGGCGATGGCGATCCGGGTGCTCGAGGAGACCGGGCTGCTGCCGCACCTCAACCCCGGCGTCCTGACCTGGCAGGACTTCCAGCGGCTGAAGCCGGTCGCGCCGTCCATGGGCATGATGCTGGAGACGACGGCGCAGCGGCTGTTCACCGAGCCGGGCGGGCCGCATTTCGGCAGCCCGGACAAGGATCCGGCGGTCCGGCTGCGGGTGCTCGAGGACGCCGGCCGGTCCGCGGTCCCGTTCACCACCGGCATCCTGATCGGGATCGGCGAGACGCTGGCCGAGCGGGCCGACTCGATCTTCGCGATCCGCGGGGTGGCCCGCGAGTACGGCGGCGTGCAGGAAGTCATCGTGCAGAACTTCCGCGCCAAGCCGGACACCAAGATGCGGGCGATGCCCGACGCCGAGCTGGACGACCTGGCCGCGACCATCGCCGTGGCCAGGCTGGTGCTCGGGCCGTCGATGCGGATCCAGGCGCCGCCGAACCTGATCGGCGAGGAGTACCAGCTCATCCTGGACGCCGGGATCGACGACTGGGGCGGCGTCTCGCCGCTGACGCCCGACCACGTCAACCCCGAGCGGCCCTGGCCGCAGATCGACGACCTCGCCGCAGCGGACCGCCGCCGGCGGGTTCGCGCTGCGCGAGCGGCTCACGATCTACCCCGGCTACCTCGCGCGAGCCGTGGCTCGACCCGCGGCTGCGGCGCACGTGGCCGCGCTGGCCGACCCGGCGACCGGCCTGGCCGCGCGAGGACGCGATGCCCGCTGGCCTGCCGTGGCAGGAGCCGGACGGCGGCTGGGGCGAGTCGGCGGGCCGGACCGACCTGCACGTCGCGATCGACACGCAGGGCCGCACCGCCGACCGGCGCGGCGACTTCGACGAGGTCTACGGCGACTGGGCCGAGGTCGCCGGGCGGATCGACGCCGCGGCCAGGCGCCGGCACGGCGGATCCGGCGCCGGCGCGGCTGCGCGCCGAGGTGGCGGCCGGCGCTGCGCAGCGCCGAGCGCGACCCGGCCGGCCTGACCGACGCGGAGGCGCTGGCCCTGCTCGACGCCGACGGCCCAGAGCTCGAGGCGCTGGCCGGCGCTGGCCGACGCGATCCGCCGCGACGTCAACGGCGACGACGTCACCTACGTGGTGAACCGGAACATCAACTTCACCAACGTCTGCTACACCGGCTGCCGGTTCTGCGCGTTCGCCCAGCGGCGCACCGACGCCGACGCCTACACGCTGTCGCTCGAGCAGATCGGCGACCGGGCCGAGGAGGCCTGGGCGGCGGGCGCGACCGAGGTCTGCATGCAGGGCGGCATCCACCCCGACCTGCCTGGCACGGCGTACTTCGACATCGCCGCCGAGGTCAAGCGGCGCTGCCCGGAGATGCACGTGCACGCGTTCTCGCCGATGGAGGTCATGAACGGGTCGGCGCGGACCGGGCTGCCGGTCCGCGACTGGCTGCAGCGGGCCAGGGAGGCCGGGCGTCGACTCGCTGCCCGGCACGGCCGCCGAGATCCTCGACGACGAGGTCCGCTGGGTGCTCACCAAGGGCAAGCTGCCGACGTCGGCCTGGATCGAGGTGATGACGACCGCGCACGAGCTCGGCATCCCGACGACCGCGACGATGATGTACGGCCACGTGGACACGCCCGGCGCACTGGGTCGCGCACCTGCGGGTGATCCGGTCGCATCGCGGACCAGACCGGCGGGTTCACCGAGTTCGTGCTGCTGCCGTTCGTGCACGCCAGCTCGCCGATCTACCTGGCCGGCCTGGCCCGGCCCGGCCCGACGCCGCCGCGAGAACCGGGCCGTGCACGCGCTGGCCCGGCTGATGCTGCACGGCGCGATCGACTCGATCCAGTGCTCGTGGGTCAAGCTCGGCGACGACGTGTGCCGCGAGGTGCTGGCCGGCGGCGTCAACGACCTCGGCGGCACGCTGATGGAGGAGACCATCAGCCGGATGGCCGGCTCGCAGAACGGCTCGTTCAAGACGATCAGCCAGCTGGCGGATATGGTGGCGCCGATGGGCCGGCCGCTGCGCCAGCGCACGACGACCTACGGAGAGCCGTCGGCCGAGCGGCAGGCGGCCGCTCAGGCGTCGGACGGCGTCTGCTCCTCCGTCCGTGGTCACCCTGGCCGTCGCTGCCGTTGATCTCGCTGCCCAGCGCGGGGTCTTGACCGGGGCGACCCGGGGAAGATCACACCGTTAGGCAGTCCGGGCGGACGCGCGCCGCCCGCGTGACCCGGATCGAGCAGGGAGTGGCGAGATGTCGACGGTGACTCGCAGCGCGGCTGACCGGCTGGGGGCGGACCGAGCCGACGGTTGCCGAGCTGGCCGAGCCGAGGTCCGCCGACGAGGTCGCTGGGCTGGTGAAGGGCGTCGCGGCTGGCGGGGTGATCGCCCGGGGGCTCGGGCGCAGTTACAACAACGCCGCGCAGAACGACGGCGGGCTGGTGATCTCGACGTCCGGCATGCGCGATGTGCTGTCGTTCGACCGCCGTCGGGAGTTGTCAGCTGCGAGGCGGGTGTGAGCCTGGAGCAGCTGATGGCCGACCTGCTCCCGGCCGGCTGGTTCGTGCCGGTGTCGCCGGGGACCAGGCAGGTGACGGTCGGCGGCGCGATCGCGGCCGACGTGCACGGCAAGAACCACCACTCGGCCGGCAGCTTCGCCAGGCACGTGCTGTCGTTCGACCTGCTGACCGCCGACGGCGCCGTGCGGACCGTCACGCCTGAGTCCGATCCCGAGCTGTTCTGGGCGACCGCCGGCGGGATGGGCCTGACCGGGATCATCCTGCGGGCGACGATCCAGCTGAAGAAGGTCGAGACGTCCCGGCTGATCGTCGACACGGTGCGGACCGCCAACATCGACGAGACGATGGCGTACCTGTCGGCGACCGACAAGGACTACGACTACACCGTGGCCTGGACCGACTGCCTGGCCACGGGCGGCAGCCTCGGCCGGTCGGTGATCACCAGCGGCGACTTCGCCACGGTCGGCGAGGTGCGCTACCGGGACCGGGGCAAGCCGCTGGCGTTCAAGCCGTCCGCGCTGGTCGGCGCGCCGCCGGTGTTTCCGTCCGGGCTGATCAACGCGCGTACGGTCGGCGCTGCTGAACGAGGCGTGGTACCGCAAGGCGCCGCGGCGGCGGGCCGGCGAGATCCAGACGATCGGGAAGTTCTTCCATCCGCTGGACGGGATCAGGAACTGGAACCGGGTCTACGGCCCGGCCGGGTTCCGGCAGTACCAGTACGTGGTGCCGTTCGAGGCCTCGGACGTGGTGGTGCGATCGCTGGAGCGGATCAGCGCGCTGCGGGCGCCGTCGTTCGTCACCGTGCTCAAGCGGTTCGGCGCCGGCGATCCTGGCATGCTGTCGTTCCCGATGCCGGGCTGGACGCTGGCGCTCGACTTCCCGGCCAGGACGCCGTGGCTCAGCCAGCTGCTCGCCGAGCTCGACGACCTGGTGCTCGAGGCGGGCGGGCGGCTCTACCTGGCCAAGGACTCGCGGATCCCGGCCGGGCTGATGCCGCCGATGTACCCGAGGCTGGAGGACTTCCGGCGGCTGCGGGCGAGCGTCGACCCGGCCGGCGTGTTCAGCTCCGATCTGTCCCGCCGCCTGGAGCTGTGACGGAGCGCCAGGGTGGCCGCTCCGGGCGGCGCGCCCGCCGCGGCGGCCAGAGCCGGGCCAGATCAGCGGACGATGATGAAGGCCTCGGGGTCGCGGTCGGGGCGCGGCGGCGGCGGCGCGGCCGCGTGGCCGACGCCGACGGCGCCCATCGGCTCCCAGCCGGCGGGCAGGTCCAGGGCCGCGGCCGCGACGGGGCCGCAGAACAGCGTGCTCGACACCCAGCACGAGCCCAGGCCCTCGACGGCGAGCGCGACCAGCAGGTTCTGCACGCCGGCGCCCATCGCGACCAGGAACATCGCCCGCTCGGCCGCGTTGCGGCGCTGCGTCAGGGTAGGTGTGCGCGGCCTCGGCCAGCAGGCAGGGCACGACCAGCAGCGGCGCGCGGCGCAGCGGCTCGCCGCGCCGGGTCCGGCGGGCGATCTGCTCGTCGGTGAAGCCGTCGCCGCGCAGGTCGGCGACCCAGGCGGCCAGCATGTCGTCGAGCAGCCTGGTCCTGGCCGCCTGCGAGGACCACGACCGCGAACCGCCACGGCTGGCTGTGGTGCGGCGCCGGAGCGGTCAGGGCGGCGGCGACCGCGCGCCGCACGGCGGCCGGGTCGACCGGCTCGGCGGTGAAGTCCCGCACCGTCCGGCGCTCGGCCAGCACGTCGGCGGCGCCGAGCCGGAACATGTCCTCGGCAGCCGGCCGGACCAGCGCAGCGGCGCCGGGACCGTCGTCGTCCTGTCCGCCCGCTGCCGCGGATGACGAGCTCGGCCAGGCCGCGCACGATCGCGACCGGCACCTGGTCGGTCTTGCCCTTGACCAGTTCGGCGGCCGCGGCGATCTCGTCGGCGACGGCGGCGACTGTCACCTCGAGCACGTTGCCGAAGGTGTCGGCCTGGCCGCGGTGATCACGCAGCGGCAGCACGCCCGCCGCGCCGATCGCCGCATCGGTCTGGCCGTTGCGCCACGGGCGGCCCATCGTGTCGGTGATCAGCACGCCGACGCTCGCGCCGGTCAGGTCGGCGACGGCCTTGCGCAGCCGCCGGGCCGAGCCGTCCGGGTCCTCGGGCAGCAGCACGACGGTGCCCGGCGCGGTGTTGGACCGGTCGACGCCGGCCGCGGCCATCACCAGGCCGTGCCTGGTCTGGGCGATCGTGGTCGGGCCGCGGCGCGCCACCACCCGGACGGTCTCGGCCGCGATCGCGTCCTCGCGGTCGGCGCTGACCACCCGGCCCTCGGCCTTGCTGACGATCTTGGAGGTGACCACCAGGATGTCGCCGTCGGCCAGGTCGGGCGCCGCGGCCGCGATCAGCTCGGCCAGGTTGGCGCCCGGAGTGATCTCCGGCAGGCCGGGCACCGCCGATGACGCGTGATCGTCGCTCATCGCGCGCAGCTCCGCGGCCAGGTCGATCGCGGCCCTGGCGATCGCGGCGGTCGCCGCCGGGTCGGTCATGTACAGCGGCAGCGCCCGGACGCGCGATCCCGGCCAGCTCCGCGGCGTCGAGCGCGCCCGCGTCGGCAGGTGTCGACCAGCCAGCCGTCGAGCAGCCGGGCCGTAGTGCGCGGCGACGGCCGCGGCGGTGGTCTCCACCCCGATCGCGGCCAGGCAGGCGTCGGCCATGCCGCGGACCGGCGCGCCGCCGATGATCGGCGAGACGCCGACGACGGTCTTGGCGCGGACCGCGTCCGCGATCCCCGGCACCGCGAGGATCGATCCCGATGCTGACCACCGGGTTGGACGGCGGCAGCAGGACGAAGTCGGCCTCCGTCGATCGCCTCGAGCACGCCGGGCGCCGGCGCGGCCTGGCTCGCCCCGATCGGGCACGAACTCGAGCGCGGGAACCTTGGCGTGCAGCCGACCCACCACTCCTGGAAGTGCACGGTCCGCCGGCCGGCGCCGTCGTCGATCTCCACGTGCGTCTCCACGTCGTCGTCGGTCATCGGCAGCAGCCGCACGCCCGGCTGCCAGCGTTCGCACAGCGCCTCGGTCACCGCGGAGAGCGGCAGCCCGGCCTCGAGCATCTGCGTCCGGACGATGTGGGTGGCGAAGTCGCGGTCGCCGAGGCCGAACCAGTCGGGCCCCGCGCCGTAGGCGGCCAGCTCGGCCTTGACCGCGGGTCTCGTCGGCGCGGCCCCAGCCCTGTTCTTCGCGGATGCCGCCGCCGAGGGTGTACATCACGGTGTCGAGGTCGGGGCAGACGTGCAGGCCGAACAGCGTGATGTCGTCGCCGGTGTTGCCGATGACGGTGACGTCGGCGTCCGGGGCCGCGAGCAGCAGCCCGCGCAGGAACCGGGCGCCGCCGACGCCGCCCGCCAGCAGTGTGATGCGCATGCGCCGAGTCTGCCAGCCTGCGGCCAGACCGTGCCACCAGATCGGCAGCAGACCGGTCGAGCCGACACCAGGCTGGACCCCAGCATTTCGGGCCCGACTTTCCCGTCATCACGGGCAAGCGGGCGAGCTTTATCACGTATCCGCCTTGACGTTTGGCAAGACACGCGCGTGTAATTTCATCAGTGTAATTCTCTGACGGGTTCGCTCGGGGCGTCAGAGAGCGGACGGGGTAGCGAGGGGTGGAGGTGCGCTGTGACTGACGCAATCGTCACGCTTGTGCACGAAGCGTTTGGCATCGGCGCGGACGAGGCCGCCGAGCCGACGTGGCAGGACCGGGCGCTGTGCGCCCAGACCGATCCTGAGGCGTTCTTTCCGGAGAAGGGCGGGTCGACCAGAGAGGCCAAGCGGGTGTGCCGTAGCTGCGAGGTCCGGACCGAGTGCCTGGAGTACGCGCTCGAGCACGACGAGCGGTTCGGGATCTGGGGCGGGCTGTCAGAGCGCGAGCGCAGGCGGCTGAAGCGGCAGGCGGTCTAGCAAAGCCGGGCTCAGCCAGCGGGCTACGGCACGGTACCGTAAGCGCCGAACTTTATCACGTTTAGAGCGGAGATAGACTGTTATGCAGCGCTGCTCGACCGCCGGGCCGCTTGCTGGCAAGCTCGCCGTCTGCCAGTGCCGGACACCCAGGTTCGCGTATCGTTCACAGAAACCCGGCCCGCCGGGGCCAGGCCCGGCAGATGCCGGCCCCGCGGGGTCACGCCCCCTGAGCAGCAACCGGACACCTTGTCGCCGAACGAGTCTTATCCGCAGCACGTCGTCACCGCTGTCATCGTCGCGCATGACGGTGCGTCCTGGCTTCCCCAGCTCGCCGACGCCCTACTCGGGCAGACCCGCCCCGTGCAGCGCATCGTCGCCGTGGACACGGGCAGCCGCGACCGCAGCGGCGCGGTGCTCGCGTCGAAGTTCGGCCAGCCGGCGGTCTTCGGCATGGACCGGGCGACCGGCTACGGTGCCGCGATCGCCCGCGCGCTGCATCACCGCGCTGCCAACACTCAGGTTCCAAGGCCGGCCGCGGGCGGGCCGGCGCTGGCTCGGGCGCAGGGCCAGGCGGCCAGCAAAGCCAGTCCGGCGACCGGATCGAGTGGCTCTGGCTGCTGCACGACGACTGCGAGCCCGCGCCCGACGCGCTCGAGCAGCTGCTCCGCGGCACCGTCGAGACCAGCACAGCGGCGGTGCTCGGGCCCAAGCTCAGGGACTGGTCCAACCGCGACGTCATCCTCGAGGCCGGCGCTCACGCCTGGACACCGCGACCCGGCGGCTGACCGGGATCGAGCCGCGTGAGGTCGACCAGGGGCAGCACGACGGCGACCGGGACTCGCTGGCCGTCAGCAGCGCAGGCATGCTCGTCCGGCGCGACGTATGGGAGCAGGTCGGCGGCTTCGACCCAGCCATGGGCCTGTTCATGGACGACATCGACTTCTGCTGGCGGGTGCACGCGGCCGGCTTCCGGGTCAGGGTCATCACCGACGCGATCGTCTACCACGCCCAGGCCGCGGCCAAGCACCGCAGGCCGGTCTCGGTCGGCCGCCGGGCCAGGATGCTCGACCGGCGCAACGGCCTGCTGACGCTGCTCGGGAACCTGCCATTCAGGCAGATGGTGACCGCGGCGGCCGGCAACTTGATCGTGTCGCTGCTGCGGATCACGTTCTTCCTGCTCGCCAAGCGCCTCACAGCGGCCGTGGACGAGATGAAGGCCCTGACCTCGGTCCTGTGCCATCCGTTCAGGCTGATCAAGATGCGCGGCGCCAGGTCACGCGGCCGGCGGGCCGCCTACAGCAGGGTCAGGGCCGACGTGCCCTCCGGCCGGTCAGGCAGGCGCCTGGCCGAGTTCGTGATGTCGGCGATGTCGAAGACGCAGCCGGACACGGCCGGAGCCCACCACGCGACCGATGACCCGACCGACGACGACTCCATGCTCATCGACAACGGCCTTGGCAGGCGGCTGCTGACCAGCCCGTCGCTGCTGACGTTCGTCCTGCTGCTCGCGGTCGCGATCGCTGCCGGGCGGTCGCTGCTCGGATCCGGGCCGCTTGGCGGCGGCTCGCTGGTGCCCGCCTGGGGCGGCGCTTCGACCTGTGGGGCACCTACCTGCAGTCGTTCCACCCGGCAGGGATCGGCTCGACCACGCCGGCGCCGTCCTGGCTCGCGGTCATCGCCACGCTTGTCACGGTGCTGGCCGGGAAGCCGTGGCTGGCCATCGACGTGCTCCTGATCGGCTGCGTGCCGCTGGCCGGGATGACCGCGATGCTGGCCGTGCGACAGGGTGACACGTCCGCTCCGGTGCGGGTCTGGGCCTCGGTGACCTACGCGCTGCTTCCGGTCGCGACCGGCGTGATCGCCAGGCCGGTTCGGCTCGGCGGTGGCGTTTGTGCTGCTGCCGCTGATCGTGCGCTGGCCGGCCGGATTTCACCGTCCGGCGCAGCAGGCCAACCGGGCGGGCTGGGCGACCGGGCTGCTGGTCGCGGTCGCGGGCGCTTCGTGCCGCTGCTGTGGCTGATCGCCGTGTCGCCTGCGTGCTTGCGGCGATCGTCTTCCGTAACACCAGGCGGGGGGTACTGCGCAACCTGCTATCGTCTGTACTGACGCGCCGGTCCTGCTGCTGCCGTGGACGATCACGCTGCTACAGCACCCGGCCGGTTGCTGCTCGAAGCCGGCCTGCCGCAGCCGGGCACGCCCGTCATCGGGCTGCCAGCCAGGGCACTGATGCTGCTCAGCCCCGGCGGACCAGGATTGCCCGCGTACTGGGTCACCGGCGGGCCTGATCGCCGCCGCGCTCGCCGCGCTGTTCGCCGGCCGGCGCAGGGTGATCACGGCGGGCTGGGGGCTGGCGCTGTCCGGCCTGCTGACCGCCGATCGTCGTCAGCCACCTGACCGTCCGCCCCGACGACGGCGGGCCGCGTGGTCTGGGCCGGCCTGCCGCTGGCGATCGCCGCGCTCGGCTTGCTGCTCGCGGCAGCGGTCGGCGCCGACGCGCTCGGCCGGATGCTCCGGGGGCAGGGGCGGCGCTCGATCCTCGCGGGCGCGGGCCGTGGGCCGCGCTGCCGCGATCGCCTGCGCGACGCCGGTGCTCGCCGCGCGGCCTGGCTCAGCAACGGCGTCAGCGGCCCGGTCCATCCGGTGAGCAGCCCGCTGGTGCCCGAGCTGGTCGCCGTGGCGGACGGCCAGGCAGGCAGGTGCGCACGCTGGTGCTGCGGCCAGAGCACGGCCACCTGTCCTACCTGCTGCTCCGCGGGCCGAGCCCGGCGCTGGCCGATGCCGCGCTGACCCCGCCGCCGGCGCGCAGCGCGCGCTCAGCAAGACCGTCGCCGAGCTGACCACCCCGGCGGCGGTCTGGCGGCGAACCAGGCACAGCAGCTGGCCGAGTTCGACATCGGCTACGTGCTGGTGAAGGCGCCGGTTGACCCGCAGCTGGCCACGGTGCTCAACAACCTGAGCGGATTGCATCCGTACAGCACACGTCGCGCTACTCGCTCTGGCAGCTGGCCACGCTGCCCGCCCGGGTCAGCGTGGTCAAGCCGGACGGCACCGTGGTGCCGGTTCCTTCCGGGCCGGTCGGAGTCTCTGGCGCGTCGGTCCCGGCGGGCGGCGGCACGCTGATGCTGGCCGAGCCCGCTGGCGGCTGGACCGCGGCGTGAACGGCCAGGCGCTCGCCGAGGTGCCTTCGCCGGCTGGAAGCTGGGCGCAGGCGTTCAGGCTGCCGCAGGGGGCGGCACGCTCAACCTCGGTCACCCGGGCCTGACCCACGACCTCCTGCTGCTGTTCGAGCTGCTGGCGTTCCTCGTCGTCGCCAGCCTGGCCCTGCCGGGCATCAAGGTCGCCGAGCTTGAGGCGCAGGTCGCCGCGACTGCCAGCGTCGGGGAAGCCAGGACTGGGAGTCGCGCCGCAGGCCGGCGCTCCGCCGGCCGCACCGCTGCACACACCCCGGCGGGCGTGGCCGCTGCCGGGCTTGCCGGTGCGGGCGACGAGGCAGGCGACGCGACAGCGCTCGTGCCAGCCTCCGAAGCGTGCTGAGCTGGCGGCCGCCGGCGAGAGCTGGCACGCATGGGCTCGCGCGGGGCACCCGCGCCCGTGCCGGACGGGCCGGGCCGGCCGCCACGCAGTCGGGTGGGCCGGCCGCAGCAGAGGTGCCGGCCGCGGCGCGGCAGGCGGAGCCCTGCCGGAGCCGACGCGGCCCTCGAGGGCGGCGAGGCGCAGCGGGGCTCGCGGCGGCGGCTGGCACCAGGCGGGGACCTGGCCGCAGGCGCGGCGCAGGCCCTGAGCCAGCGGAAGCGGGACGCCGCGGCGGCGGGGCCGGGCCGAACGTGACGGCAGGCAGGCTGATCGGCCAGCGCGCGGAGGCGACGGCCGGCTGCCGAGGCGTGGCCTACGCGGCCGCAGACGACGACCGGGCGGCGCCGCGCTGACGGCCGCCTCGCGCAGGCGTGGCCGTACGCGGCAGCCGACGAGGACCGGCATAGCGGACGCGCGAGCCGGCAGACCGAGGCGCGGCCGTCCGCCGCTGCCGATGATGACCGGCGAGGCGCACGCGCAGCTGACCCGCTCTCGGACTCGTGGCCGTACGGGGGGCCGGCGATCCGCTCGGCGCGGCGGTCTGGCCTGGCAGACCCGTACGCCGGTCAGGATGCCCGCGCGGGAAGCCGTGGCGCGCCCGCGGACCCGCTGACCGGGGAGTGGTCGTACTCCGACGAGCGGGATGCCGCCAGGGGCGATTCTTCCGGCTATTCGGCAACAGGGCTCTCGGGCCGGCCGTACGACGCAGGCGAACGCTGAGCCGGGAGGCGGTCATCGGCCGTGGGGCCGGACGGTCACCGCTGGCCGGTCAGCCGCCGGGTGCTGGCCCTATGCGGGTCCTGACGCCGAGGCCGCGGCCGCGGCCGGGCACGCTCCCCTCGGGCCGCGCGGCCGACTCCTGGCCGGGGCCCGACCGCGACTACCTGGACCGCGACGGCCGGGACATCGCGGCCGGGATCCATACGGCCTGGACCATGACCGCTCGGATCGCCATAGGCCGCAGCGGGACGACGCCGACCGGATCGGGCGGCGCACCCGCGGCTACAAGACCAACGAGCCCCAGCTCGCCTTCGGGCCGTGGCCATACGAGGAGCCGGAGCGGCGCGCAGACTCTGGCACGCACCGCCGGCCCGACCTGGAGGCCGGGGACAGCTGGGACAGCGGCTCCGCCGGGCGGCGCCGATCCGGGCGGGAGACAGGCGCGAGTCCGCGCGACAGTGACGCACGGGAGCGTGAGTCGCGACGTTCGGCCGCCCCTCTTGGCGACTACGGCCGCGGCGACCCGCTGACCGGTTCCGCCGGCCGGAGCCGGCCCGAGCGAGCCTGACCGGGACGGTAGGGACTGGGTGAGCCAGGATGATCGCGAGGCGGACCGGTCGCCGGCCAGCGACGACCGGTACGCGCGAGGAGAAGGGCCGCAGCGGCCGGCTGTCCGGAACGGCGGACTGGCCGGTGTGGCGCGAGCCGATGGGGCCGCGGGAGGCGACGACCGGCGTCCCGCTCCGCCAGCGGGTCGGCGACGACTGGCCGTCGGCCGAGCAGCCCGCCGCATGGTCAGGCGGTGCGGACGAACTCGAGCCGTTGCCACCGCTGGCAGGATCCAGGCCGGCGCCGCGCCTGGCAGTCGGCCGAGGACAGCGACTGGGGGCGGTTCGGCGACGAGGAGAACCCCGACCGCGCTGGGCCGCGCCGCTGCCCGAGTTCGAGCCCGAGTACGAGGGAGACTCCTGGTGACGGCCCGCAAGGCCAGGCAGGCCAGAGGCCGCCAGTTCGCGAACCGGCTTATCCTGGCCTTCCTCGTCGTGCTCGCGCTCGGCGGGCTGTACGGCGTCGCCGGGCTGAGCCGGCCGCTGGTGCTGACGGCCGCGACGAAGCCCGGGAGCACCGTTGGCCGGCTCCCGGTCACCTCCGCCCTGCTCGCCTGCCCCGCGCCCGGCTCGGCGGGCCGACGGCGGCAACATCGCCATAGGCCAGCGCCCCGGCCAGCACGGGCAGCGGTCAGCTGTCCCTGACGCCGCTGCATCTGGCGACGCAGACCAGCCCGGTCACGACCGTGAGCACAGCGCCGCAGCCTGGTCAGCTGACCATCAAGACCATCCACGAGGCTCCCGTTGCGAAAAAAGTGACGCAGCCATGCAAGCCATGGCCGGCGGCGTGGTGCCGACCAGCCTGGCCAACGGCGGGCTGATCATCTCGGCCACCGGGTCGGACGCGCAGGGACTCGACGTCGAGCAGCTCGGCCCGGCGGGCAGCCGACCGCCCGCTGCCAGGCGCCGGGCTCGGACTTCTGGTTCGTCGGACCGGACACGACCAAGCTGCACACCGAGCTGTACCTGATCAACGCCGACAGCCAGCCCGCCGACGCGCACGTCGGCGTGCAGACCGACAGCGGCCCGCGGCTCGGCGCCGCGGACTCGGGCATCATCGTGCCGCCGCACTGCATGGTCGTGCAGAGCCTGACAAGCTGGTGCACTCGGCGAAGGCGGCCGCCCTGCACGTGACGACCAGCACCGGCCGCGTGGTCGCCGCGGTCAGGGAGACCAGCAAGCCAGGAAGCCGGGCATCTGGCTGCCGCCAGCGCAGGAGCCTGCGACGACGCAGGTGCTGACCGGCCTGCCTGACACGACGGGCACGCGCGAGCTGTACATCACCGTGCCTGGCGGCGCGGCCGCGCGGGTGAAGATCACCGCGGTGACGCCGCGCGGCACCTACCAGCCGACCGGCGGGAACGGGATCAGCCTGCTCGGCAGGCTGACCACCGGGATCGCGCTGCCGTCGCTCAGCGGCTTCCCCGGCTCGATCAAGGTCTCCGCGAACGTCCCCGTCACGGCCGTGCTCGAGGTGTCTGGCGGGCCGGCTGGCTCGCCAGGCGCGTTCATCAGCGGCTCGGCGCCGATCACCGAGCAGGGAGTCGTTGCGGCGGCGCCCGGCCGGTCCGGCGGGCACGACCGAGATCGTGCTGTCCGCCCCCGGCAAGGCGGCGAGCGTCCGGATCACGCAGGCGGTCCCTGGCACGCCGCTGACCGGGCAGTCAGGCCAGGTGGTGAAGATCGCGGCCAGATCGTGCCACCGAGGTGAAGCTGAAGCTGCCCAAGCAGGCGTCCAAGAGCTCCCTGATGGCGGTTGTGGTGACGCCGCTGGCCGGGTCGGGGCCGGTCTACGCGGCCAGGCTCGCGCTCAGCGGCGGATCGGTGGTCACGGTGCTGCCGATCGGCTCGTCGCCGACCATGATCAATCTGCCTAGCGTGCGCGAGTCGCTGCTGCAGGTGCTCGGGTCGTAAGGCGGTCGCCGCCGCGTCAGTCTTCTTCCGGATAGCCGGGGTCGATCGCCTGCGGGTCGAGGCCGAGCAGCCTGGCGAACTCCTCGATGACCACGTCGAGCACCAGTTCGCCGAGTTCGTCCTCGCCGTCGGCCCTGGCCAGCAGCGGCCGCCGGTACAGCACGATCCTGGCCGGGCGGCTGGCCGCGCCGGGTTCGCCGGGATCCGGCCACGCCGGGTCGAGCGCGGGCCAGCGGGACCGGATCAGCGTCGGGCAGGAACTGCTCGGCGGTCAGGTCGCCGGACGGGACCTCCTCGACCGCGAACTCCACGCCGGCCAGCTCGGATTCCCAGCGCGGCTCGAGCTGCGCGACTGCCTGCAGCACGAGTTCATCGAAGCGCTCGGCCCGGCTGCGGTACAGCGGCGAGCCGGCCGGGGCGAGCGGCCCGCGCAGGCCGCGCCCATGCCGGTCGCGCCGCCGGATCCGCGCGGTCGCCGGTGGTCGGCCATCAGCCGGTCGCACAATCACACAGCGTAACGCAAATGTGCCTAACTGCCGCATGGGCGCACGGTGCTGGGCGGCTGGCGTGACGATGGCGAGCCAAGACACGATCGCGCAGAGTGCCCTGGGTGATGGCGTTACCGCCTTGCATACCGATACCGTCAGCGGTTGTGAGCGAACTACGCGGTCCGCGGCATGCGTCGGCCGTCGTGCGGGCGCGAGGGCAGGTCGCTCGATCGCCGCCAGTCGGAGCCGTGAGCGAGGTGGGTCGTTGAGTTCTCGCCGCTGCTCCCGCCCGGCCTGCAAGCGCGACGCCGTATGCACGCTGACCTACGTCTACCGGGACTCGACGGCGGTGCTCGGGCCGCTCGCCGCCTACGTCGAGCCGCACTGCTACGACCTGTGCAGCGCGCACGCCGACCGGCTCACCGCGCCGCGCGGCTGGGACATCGTCCGGCTGCCGCTGGCCCCGAGCCAGGAAGCGGCGGCCGATGACCTGGAGGCGCTGGCCAACGCGGTCAGGGAGGCATCGGTGCCGCGAACCAGCAACCGAGCCGGTAGGCCAGGGCATTGAAGTCGGCAGGCGAGGTCATCTGCGGGTGCTCCGGTCGGCGCCGCCCGAGCGCGGCCGGCCAGGCTAGCCGCGATCAGCGCCCGCGGCCGGCTGGCCAGCATCGGCTCGGATCAGCCGTCGGCGTCCGGCCTCATGCCGCTCGGTGACCGGTAGTCTGGCCGCCTGGATCTGCACAGCGGTCCGCCAGCAGGGCGGCGCACGGGGACGGTCGGGAAGGGCAAGCCGAAGTGGCCGACTACGCGAAGATCTTCAAGTCATACGACATCAGGGGCGTTGTTCCTGATGAGCTGGACGAGGGGCGGCGGAAGCCGTCGGGGCCTCGTTCGCCAGGCTGACCGGGCGCCGAGGCGATCGTGATCGTGCACGACATGCGCACCTCCTCCGGCCCGCTCGCCGCCGCCTTCGCCCGCGGCGTCACCTCGGCCGGCGCCGACGTGATAGACGGCGGGCTCGGCTCCACCGACATGCTGTACTACGCCAGCGGCAGCCTCGGCATCCCTGGCGCGATGATCACCGCGAGCCACAACCCGGCGAAGTACAACGGGATCAAGCTCTGCCGGGCCGGCGCGAAGCCGGTCGGCCAGGACACCGGCCTGGCCGAGCTGCGCGAGCTGGCCAGCGGCTGGGTGCGCAGCACGCGCGGCGAACCCAGGCACGGTGCGCAAGCAGGACCTGCTCTCCGGCTACGCGGAGTACCTGAAGACGCTGGTCGACCTGTCGCGGCATCAGGCCGCTGAAGGTCGTCGTCGACGCCGGGCAACGGCATGGCCGGGCACACGGTGCCGAAGGTGTTCGATGGCCTGCCGATCGAGACCGTGCCGCTGTACTTCGAGCTGGACGGATCGTTCCCCAACCACGAGGCCAACCCGCTCGACCCCGCGAACCTGGTCGACCTGCAGCGATGGTGTCAAGTGCTCGGCCGACATCGGGCTGGCCTTCGACGGTGACGCCGACCGCTGCTTCGTCGTCGACGAGCGCGGCGAGATCGTCTCCCCGTCGGTGCTGACCGCGCTGATCGCCGTCCGCGAGCTGGCGCGGGAGCCAGGCGCGACGATCATCCACAACCTGATCACGTCCAAGGCCGTGCCGGAGATCGTCGAGAGCACGGCGGTACCGCGGTGCGGACCAGGGTCGGCCACTCGTTCATCAAGGCCGTGATGGCCGAGCGCGGCGCGATCTTCGGCGGCGAGCACTCCGGCCACTTCTACTTCAGGGATTTCTGGTTCGCCGACTCCGGCATGCTCGCCGCGCTGCACGTGCTCGCCGCCCTGGGCGGCCAGGACGAGCCGCTGTCCGAGTTGCTCGCGCAGTACTCGCAGCTACGTGGCGTCCGGGGAGATCAACAGCGAGGTCAGCGACCAGGCAGGAGCCACGGCGCGGGTGCGCGCGGCGTTCACCGGGCCGCCCGGCGATCAGCGCCGACGAGCTGGACGGGCTGACCATCACGGCCCCGGGCTGGTGGTTCAACCTGCGCCCGTCGAACACCGAGCCGCTGCTGCGGCTCAACGTGGAGGCCGAGGACGACGCGACCCTGACTAAGGTGACTGACGACGTGCTGCGCATCGTGCGCGAAAATGCGTGATGAGGCAGTGCCGACCATCCTTCCGCCGCGCCGCCGACCGTGCCCGACGAGCAGTGACCACCCTGGAGAACCGGTGAACATCGACGACTGGCTGCTAGAGATCCTCGCCTGCCCGAAGTGCCATGCGCCGCTGCGCGCCGACGAGGAGGCCAGCGAGCTGGTCTGCACCGGCGCCGACTGCGGCCTGGCCTATCCGGTGCGCGACGACATCCCCGTGCTGCTGGTCAGCGAGGCCCGCGATCCAGCCGCCAGCTAACCCGCGGCAGCCCGGCCGATGAGCGACTCCGCAGGCGGCGACGGCGGGCACGGCGACAGCCCGCGCGCGGTCTCGCCGCCCTGGGCGCGAACCTCGGCATCGCGGCGACCAAGTTCGTCGCGTTCGTGATCACGGGTTCGGCGTCGCTGCTCGCCGAGTCGGTGCACTCGGTCGCCGACTCGGGCAACCAGGTGCTGCTGCTGATCGGCCGGAGCAGGGCCAGGCGGGAGGAGACCGAGCAGCACCAGTTCGGCTTCGGCGCGGAACGCTATGTCTACGCGTTCATCGTCGCCGTCGTGCTGTTCGTGGTCGGCGCGATCTTCTCGCTGTACGAGGGCATCAGCCGGATCAGGCACCCGGAGGAGGTGCTCTCGCCGGTCGTGGCGTTCGTCGTGCTCGGCGTGGCGATCGCGCTTGAGGCCTTCTCGTTCCGCACCGCGATCAGCGAGTCGAACCAGTCCCGCGGCCGGGTCAAGTGGGGCGCCTTCATCAGGCACGCCAAGGCTCCGGAGCTTCCCATCGTGCTGCTCGAGGACTTCGCGGCGCTGATCGGCCTCGGGTTCGCGCTGTGCGCCGTGATCCTGTCGACGGTCACCGGCGACGGCAGGTGGGACGGTGCCGGGTCGATCGCGATCGGCGCGCTGCTCGGCTGCGTCGCCGTCGTGCTCGCCATCGAGATGAAGAGCCTGCTGATCGGGGAGTCGGCCAGCCCGAGATGCAGCGCGCGATCGTCGCCGCGATCGAGGGGACGCCGCTGATCGAGCAGGTGATCCACCTGCGGACGCTGCACGTCGGCCCTGACTCGCTGCTGGTCGCCGCGAAGGTGGCGGTGCGGCGGGGCGAGCTAGCCGAGACCATCACGGCGACGCATCGACGAGGCAGAGCGCAGGATCAGGGCCGCCGTGCCGATCGCGGGCCTGATCTACCTGGAGCCTGACCTGTACGAGGCGACCAGGCAGGACACGTCCGACCCGGCCGTCAGCGCGGTCCGCGCCGCGCGCGGCGGCACGTCAAGCCGGTCAGGCCGGTCAGGCGGCCGGGCCAGTGGCGGTGAGGCTGGTCAGGACGGGCCGGACGCCGCGCCTGATCCTGGCGACAGGGCCGCTGGCGGCGAAGCCGGGACCTGAGCCACTGGCCGCACGGCGGCCTGCGCCTGGCACGGAAGGCCCGGACGATGCCCCAGCCGAACAGCGCGAGCAGCCCGGCAGCACCCGCGAACAGGTAGATGTTGCCCGCGATCAGCTGGGCGCCGTGCCAGGTCAACGGCTGCTTCATCGGCACGTCGGTGACGACGTTCAGGCCGTCGCGTGCCGGTGAGGATCGGCAGGACCGGGAAGTCGCCGAAGGCGAGCGTGACCAGCCCGGCGATGCCGAGCCAGACCCGCCGCGACGCGCCGCGTGCCAGCAGCGCCAGGCCGGCCAGCGCGGCCAGCCAGGGCCGACCCAGACCCAGTGGTGCAGCCAGCTGATCGGCGAGATCAGCAAGCCGGTCAGCGCGCAGGTCAGCACGCCGAGCATCGGATAGCCGTCGCGATGCAGCCAGGTCGCGCAGACCAGGCCGATGACCAGCGTCAGCGCGGCCGCGATCAGCCACGGCCCGGCCGCGAGCTGGGCGTGCTGCAGCAGCCTGCTCAGGAAGCCGCGCAGCGACTGGTTCCAGGCCGAGGCGAAGAAGAACTCGACGTTCGCCTTCGGCGTGCCGTTCGCCCGGTCGAGCAGCCCGCTCTGCCAGTAGGCCGCCGATGCGCCCGGCATGACGGCGTAGCCGATCCCGACCGTGGCCGCGAATGCGGCCGTGGCCACCGCGGCCTGCCGGAACCGGCGCGTGACCAGCAGGTAGGGGATGAAGATCAGCGGCGTCAGCTTGATCCCGGCCGCGACGCCGGTCGCGATCCCGGTCCACCACGGGCTCGCGACGGCATCGGACCAGTTGGGGCGCACCGGCGATCCGCTCGCCCGGATCGCGGCCAGGTCGGCCGCGGAGGGCCGCAGGTCCCAGATGATCGCCACCATCAGCAGCAAATTGATCTGGCCGAGGCCGAGGTTGGACTGCACCGGCTGGGTCCACAGCGCGGCGCCGAGACGGCGAGCAAGGCTCCGGTGCGCGGCGGCCCTTCTGAACGCCCAGTCCGGCCAGCGTCAGCCAGATCGCGTAGATCAGCGCCGCGAGGCTGACGCGGTCATGCCCCACTTCAGGATCAGCGGCTTCAGGAACGACATCAGCGCGAAGATCGCCGGCAGCGAACGGCGGATAGGTGAAGGGATTGCCGCCGCCGGGGGAGACCCAGTCGTACAGCGGCGTCGGATGGCCGGAGCGGAAATGGTAGGCGTGCCGGACGATCAGGCCGCCGTCGCGGTAAATGCCCAGGTCGAACATCCTGGCCAGGAAGGACGGCTCGGCCGCGTGCACGATGAACCTGGCCAGCGCCAGCGCGAACGCGACGGCGCCGATCACCAGCAGCGGCGTGCCAATCCGCTCGCCCGGTGAACGGCGCCGAGCGCGCGGGCTGAGCACCTGCGGGCTGACCGGAGTGGCAGGTGCGCTGCGTGCCTGGCCCGGTATATCACTCGTCCGTCGTCCTTCCGCGAAAAGGCGTGCCGCCGCCAGCAGCGGCGGCACGCTCATGCGGCTTCGCGCTCGGCCCGAACGGGGCGGAGAACGCGTTTCCACAGGTCAGAAGATCGTCCGGGCGACGACTTACCCGGTCGCTAAAAACGGCAATCGCCCGCTACGGTCAAATGACGCTGGGATTCGTCAGGATTGCCGAGCGGCGCGCCCAAGCCTCGGCAATGCTCCGTCGCGCCCGGCAGTCCTGCTCTGCGGGTTGCCGAGCAGGCGAAGCGCGCGTTCCTTCTCGAAGTCCATGGCCATGGCGGGCAGCGGCCTGATCCTGCCGATCCTGCGGCCGAGTTCGCCGACCTCGGCGCGTGCCGCGGGATCGGCGAGGACGCGCAGGCCGAATGCCAGCGCCGCCGGGCTGATGTCGTAGCGCTGCTCGATCGCGAGGCCAAGTGCGACGGCATCCAGGTCGGCGGCGCCGAACTGGCGGTGCCGCGCAGCGGTGCCGGCGGTGCCGGCGTGCCGGCTGGCTGTGCGCCGGGGCGGCCGCGACGGAGACGGACCACCGGAAGCAGGCCCAGCGACTCGCGATAACGGAGCATTCGGGGCGAAATCCCCAGTTGGTGCGAGGCCTCGGTGATGCGCATGGCGCAATTCTAACAACTTCTTGTCAAGAACGGCCGTCCGAGGATGCGAAGCACCTGCCCGGTCCCGTAGCGTCGGAGAAGCCAGAGCACGAGACTGCCCGATGACGAGGAGCCCAGATGGCCGCCGAGCCACTTCCCTTCAAGGTCGCCGACCTTTCGCTCGCCGAGTTCGGCCGGAACGAGATCCGGCTGGCTCAGCACGAGATGCCGGGACTGATGGCGTTGCGCGAGGAGTTCGCGGGCTCCAGGCCGCTCGCGAACGCCAGGATCACCGGATCGCTGCACATGACGGTGCAGACGGCCGTCCTGATCGAGACGCTGGTGGCGCTCGGCGCGCAGGTTCGCTGGGCAAGCTGCAACATCTTCTCCACCCAGGACCACGCGGCCGCGGCCGTCGCGGTCGGGCCGGACGGCACCCCCGACGACCCGCGCGGCATCCCGGTCTTCGCCTGGAAGGGCGAGACGCTTGACGAGTACTGGTGGTGCACGGAGCAGGCGCTGACCTGGCCGGAGCGGCAGTGACGGGACTCAGGGCCCGAACATGCTGCTCGACGACGGCGGCGACGCGACCCTGCTCGTGCACAAGGGCGCGGAGTTCGAGGCCATCGGCGCGGTGCCCGCCGGATCCGACGACGACCCCGAGGAGTGGCACGTCATCCTCGGCGTGCTCCAGCGCAGCATGGCCGCCGACCCGTCCAAGTGGACCAGGACCGCCGGGCAGATCCTCGGCGTGACCGAAGAGACCACGACCGGCGTGCACCGGCTCTACGAGATGGCCAAGGCAGGCACGCTGCGGTTCCCGGCGATCAACGTCAACGACTCGGTGACCAAGTCCAAGTTCGACAACAAGTACGGCTGCCGCCACTCGCTCATCGACGGCATCAACCGCGCCACCGACACGCTGATCGGCGGCAAGGTGGCCGTGGTCTGCGGGTACGGCGATGTCGGCAAGGGCTGCGCCGAGTCGCTGCGCGGTCAGCGGGCCAGGGTGGTCATCACCGAGATCGACCCGATCTGCGCGCTCCAGGCCGCGATGGACGGCTACCAGGTCGCCACGCTCGAGGACGTCGTCGAGACGGCTGACATCTTCGTCACGGCCACCGGCAACCTGCACATCATCACGGCCGAGCACATGAGCCGGATGAAGCACCAGGCGATCGTCGGCAACATCGGGCACTTCGACAACGAGATCGACATCGCCGGCCTCGGCCGCCTGCCCGGGATCCGGCGCAACATCATCAAGCCGCAGGTCGACGAGTGGGTGTTCGCTGACGGGCACTCGATCATCGTGCTGTCGGAGGGCCGGCTGCTGAACCTGGGCAACGCGACTGGCCACCCGAGCTTCGTGATGTCGTCCAGCTTCACCAACCAGGTGCTGGCGCAGATCGAGCTGTTCACCAAGACCGACGAGTACCCGCTCGGCGTGCACGTGCTGCCCAAGCACCTGGACGAGCGGGTCGCCAGGCTGCACCTCGACGCCCTCGGCGTCCGCCTGACCGAGCTGAGCAAGGAGCAGGCCGACTACATCGGCGTCCCCGTCGAGGGCCCCTACAAGCCCGACCACTACCGCTACTGAGGCCCGGCACGCTGAACAACGTGGGCGCCCTGTTGCTGCTAGAGCGACAACGGGGCGCCCGCGTTGCGATGGAACCAGGCGCCACGGCGAGAGATCAAGTTACTGGCGGGACCAGCGCGATGAACGGGGTTGATGTGACTGCGGACAGCGCCGGAGAGACGGCCGCAACCAGCGGGTTCGGGTCGGATGTCGCGGACGCTGGCCTGGTGCACGGCGGGCTGGCGCGGATCGCGTGGGCGCGAGCGCGCGATGCCGGTGCTTGGGCTGCTGCGCGAGGAGTGCGCCGAGCAAGCAGCCGTTCGCGGGCCGCTCGATCGCGGCTTGCCTGCACGTCACCGCGGAGACCGCGGTCCTGGTCGGGGTGATCACGGCCGGCGGCGGCCGGGTTCACCTGGCGGCGTCGAACCCGCTGTCCACCCAGGACGACATCGCGGCTGCGCTGGCGAGTCAGCCCGGGGTCTTCGTGAACGCGCGAACTGGAGTCGACAGGGAGACGTACTACGCGCACCTGCACCGGGCGCTTGACGGCGCGCCCGACCTGATCGTCGACGACGGCGGCGACCTGGTGAACACGCTGCACGAGGAGCGTCCCGACCTGCTGCCCGGCGTCGTCGGCGGCTGCGAGTCCACGTCGACCGGGGTGATGCGGCTGCGCAGGATGGCGGCAGCCGGCTCGCTGGCCTTCCCGGTCGTGGCCGCGGACGCGTCGGTGACCAGGCGGATGTTCGACAACGGCTACGGGACCAGCCAGTCGGTCATCGACGGCCTGATGCGGGCCACGAACATCCTGCTGGCGGGCAAGACGATCGTGGTCGCTGGCTACGGCTCGTGCGGGCGCGCGATCGCCGAGCGGGCCGCCGGGCTCGGCGCGCAGGTGATCGTCACTGAGGTCGACCCGGTCCGCGCGCTCGACGCGATCATGTCCGGTTACCGGGTGCTTCCGATGGCGGAGGCCGCGCCCGCCGGGGACGTGTTCATCACCGCGACCGGGTCGCGCGACGTGATCGCCGGCCCGCACCTGGCGGCCATGCGCGACGGGGCTGTGCTGGCCAACGCCGGTCACTTCGACGTCGAGATCGACGTGCGGGCGCTGGCCGATCTGGCCATCGAGGTCAATCGCGGCATCCGGCCGAACGCCGACGAGTACGTGCTCGGCAGCGGCAGGCAGGCTCATCCTGCTGGCCGAAGGCCGGGTCGTGAACCTGATCGCGGCCGAGGGCAACCCGGCCGCCGTCATGGACCTGTCCTTCGCCGCGGAGGCGCTCGCGCTGATGTGGCTGATCAGCGGTGAGGCCGGGCTGCCGGCCGGGGTGCACCCGATGCCCGCGGCGATCGACACCGAGGTCGCCAGGCTGACCATCGCCGCGCACGGGACGACGATCGACGAACTGACCCCGGCGCAGCAGGAGTATCTCGAGTCGTGGCGGCAGGGAAGTTAATGCCGTGACGATTGTGCAGAACGGCCGGGCAGGCGATGACGGCCGTTTTCAGCATGCGGGCCGCTGATGGCACTCTAGAGATATGACGACGGACAGCATTGCCGCTGAGCCGCTGTTGCCGGGACTGCGCGCACCAGGAAACCGGGTCAGCCGCAGGGCGATCAGCTACTGGACGGCACGGGCGGCGCTGAGCGGTTCCGTTGTGCTGATCATCGAGCTTGTGCTCGCAGGGATGAGCGGGTTTCCCGCGCCCTGGCGGGCGGCCCTGATCGCGTCGGCCTTGCTGGCCGCGCTGCACGCGATCATCATGCCGCGGTGGCGGTTCAACGTGCACCGGTGGGAGGTCACCGACGAGGCGCTCTACACGCGTTCTGGCTGGTTCTCCGTGCACTGGCGGATCGCGCCGATCAGCAGGATCCAGACCATCGACAGCCACAGATCCGTCGGAGAGCGGATCTTCGGCCTGGCCAACGTCACGGCCACGACCGCGTCCGCCGCCGGGCCCGGTCCGGATTCACGGGCTCGACCGGCAGCTCGCCGACAGGCTGCTCGACCAGCTAGCCGTCGCCACGGGGCAGACGCCAGGCGACGCGACGTGACCGCTCCTGACCTGACGGGCGGTCCAGACGACGCCGCGATAGCCAACGCCGGCACGGCCGGCGCTGGCACGGCCGACGCCGGAATGACCGATGCCGGAATGACCGATGCCGGAATGACCGATGCCGGACTGACCGATGCCGGATCGGCCGATCGCCGCAACCGCGCAGTGGTGGCCAGCGGGGTGGCGGCTGGCGGGGTGCTGGCCGATCCTGACCTGCGATGGCGCCGCCTGAGCCGCAGGAGCATGATCGTGCGGCCGCTGACCGACCTGGTCAGGCTGCTGCCGCTGGTGGCCGGCCTGCTGGTCCTGCACACCAAGACCGGCGGCGGCCTGGCCTGGGGCGTGGCGGCGTCCGTGATCGCCGTCGTGACCGGCCTGGTGCACTGGGCGACCACCAGGTACCTGATCACCGACGAGCGGGTGTACCTGCGCCGCGGCCTGCTGAATCAGAAGACCCTGTCGGTAGCCAGGGACCGGATCCGCACCGTGGACGTGACCGCGCACCTGCTGCACCGGGTGCTCGGCGTCTGCCGGGTCAGCATCGGCACCGGACGCAACGACCTGCGGTCGGCGGAGAGCTTCCACCTCGACGGCGTCACCAGGGCCGAGGCCGAACTGCTGCGGACCGAACTGCTGACGCGGCGTACCCGCCGCCGGGAACTCAGATCGTGCCGTGGAGCCCGTCGAGCGGGCCCGCCGAGAAGGATGCCGCGCCGCAGGCGCCGGAACTCAGCAAAGAGATCTTGCGACTGCGGCTCGGCTGGCTGCGGTACGCCCCGCTCACCCTGACCGGCGCTGGTGGTGCTCGGCGTGCTGTTCGGGGCCGTCATCCAGATCACGAACGCCACCAACGTCAACCTCGCGGCCACCGACCCGGTCCAGCATGTCGTCGCGGACTTCACCGCCCTGTCGGTGGTCCAGCGCATCCTGACCGGCGGCGCCGTGCTGCTGGCCTGCTACGTGCTGATCGCGATGATCGGCTATATCGCGGTGTTCTGGAACTTCAGGCTCGTCGGCCTGGGCTCGGACACGCTGCGCGTGACCCGCGGCCTGCTGTCCGTCCGTGCCACGACGATCTCGCTGAGCAGGCTGCGCGGGGTCGAGATCAGCGAGTCGCTGCTGCTGCGCGCCGCCCGCGGCGCCCGCTGCATCGCGATCGCCACCGGCCTGCACGTCGGCCGCGGTGCCGAGCGCGAGGGCTCGGTGCTGTCGCCGCCCGCGCCGCGCGCGGTCGCCCTGCACGTCGCCACCTCCGTGCTCGGCCTGTCCGAGGACCTGTGCGCTGGTCCGCTCATCCAGCACGGCCCGGCGGCGCGCCGCCGCAGGTACGTCCGCGCGCTCGCCGGCGCGGCCGCCGTGATCTTGGCCATCTACCTGGCGACCACGGCCCAGAACGGGCCGGCCTGGGCCTGGATCGCGTCGTTCGCGCTGGTGCCCGCTGCCGCGTTGCTCGCCGCCGACCGGTACCGCAGCCTCGGCCACCGGCTGGCCGGAGGTTGGCTGGTGACCAGGACAGGGACGCTGGCCAGGCGGCGCAACATCATCTCCACCGACGCGATCATCGGCTGGCGGCTCCACCAGACGTGGTTCCAGCGCCGCCAGGGCCTGATCACGCTGACCGCGACGACCGCGGCTGGCCAGCAGCACTACTCGGTCCGCGACATCCCGGTCACGCAGGGACTGGCGCTCGCGACGGCCGCGACCGGCGACCTGCTGCAGCCGTTCCTGCGTCAGAGTCGGAGCGGCGAACCCGTAGTCCTCGGGCTGATCGGCCTCGGAGGGGCTGCGCTCGGGGGACGACCCCTCAGCCCCCCGGGCGGTGCTGGCCTGGGGGGACGAGCCCCCAAAACCCCCCGCGAGCGTGATCACGTCGTCGGGGCCGAGCGGCAGCGTGCCGCGCCGGCCCGCTGCAGCCTCCTGCCCGGCGGCCTGGGCCGCCGGGTAACCCGGCGCCGCGGGATAACCCTGCGTGCCCGGATAACCGTGGGCGCCCGGTGATCCCTGCGCGGCGGGGCCCTGGTGCGCGGCCGCCTGCCTGGCAAGCAGCCTGGCGTGCTCGCGCTCGCGGCGCACGGCGAGCACCGCTGCCAGGAAGGCGGCGGGCTCGGTCCCGGGCGGGGGCGGCGGGCTGACCTGCGCCGCGACCGCCGCGGCAAGCTGCATTCCCGAGCTGTTCCCTGGCCGCCGGCCGCAGGTCGTAGAACCGGCGCAGGAAGCTGTTCGCCGACGCGGCCGTCTGGTCGGACAGCCGGGAAACCTCCAGGTGCTGCGCCCAGCCGAGCAGCGGCGGCGGGATGACGGTGAAGACAGGTGCAAGGTCAGGCCGCGGCGGCACCCGCTCCTGGATCACGAACGTGCCAGCGAACATGTCGCCGAGCCGCTTGCCCTTGGCGGACACCATCGAGGTGATCAGCCCGGCCGGAATCCCGATCAGGGTCAGCGGCGGCAGCCAGACCTCGAGGAACGCCGCCGACAGGGCCCTGATCAGCGCCTGCCTGAACCGCTCGGGGCTGCCGTCGTCGCTGACCACGCGGATCCCGAGCGCCATCTTCCCCAGGGTCTTGCCGCGGCTGAGCGTCTCGAAGATCAGCGGGTAACCGATCACCACGAACATGAAGCCGGTCAGGTAGACGGCAGCGGCCGACGCCGAGTTCAGCTGGCTGGCGGATGTCGATGAGACGACGACGGCCAGGAAGATCAGGACCGGGATCTGGATCAGCATGTCGAGCAGCAGCGCCAGGATCCGGCTCGGGAAACGCGCGACGGTCAGGTCGAGCACCACCGCCTCGCCCGTCACGACCTCGGCCACTGTTTCCTCCGGATTCGGGCGCATCGCCCGTCTTGGCGGTCGGCCCCAAGACTATCCAGGAACCAGGTTGTAGTCTCCAGCCGTGGATCTGGAGGTCTTCGTCGCCGAGCACGGTGCCGACTGGGCCAGGCTGGAGGCGCTGACCAAGCGCCGCAGGCAGCTCAGCGGCGCTGAGATCGATGAGTTCATCCGGCTTTACCAGCGGACGGCGACGCAGTTGTCCGCGCTGCAGACGGCCGGCCTGGATCCGCCGCTGGCAGGCAAGCTTTCGAGCCTGCTGGCCAGGTCACGGGCCGCCGTGAGCGGAGCGCCGGCCAGCGGCTGGGCCGCGGTCGGCAGGTTCGCCACGATCTCATTTCCCGCGGCCGCGTACCGGGCGCGGTGGTGGTGGCTGGGCTGCGCGGCCGGCTCGGCGCTGGTCGCCGTGCTGGTCGGCTGGCGGGTCGCTGGCTCGCGCGCGCTGCAGGCCAGCCTGCTGCCGAAGTCGGCGGCGGCCAGGCTCGTGCACCACCAGTTCCGGCACTACTACTCGGCCCACGACGCGCAGTCGTTCGCCGCGCAGGTCTGGACGAACAACGCCGTTGTCGCGGCCGAGACGGTCGTCTTCGGGGTGCTGCTCGGCATCCCGGTCCTGCTTGTCCTGTTCGAGAACGCGCTGAACGTGGGCATCGTCGGCGGCCTGATGGCCGCGTACCACAGGTCGGGGGAGTTCTGGAGCCTGATCCTGCCGCACGGGATCCTGGAGCTCAGCGCGGTCTTCCTGGCGGCCGGCGCCGGGATGCGGCTGGGCTGGACGATCATCGATCCCGGGCACCGGCCGCGGGTCAGGGCGCTGGCTGAGGAGGGCAGGGCCCTGATCACCGTCGCCGTCGGCCTGATCGCCGTCTTGCTGGTGTCCGGGATGATCGAGGCGTTCGTCACCCCGTCGCCGCTGCCCACCTGGGCCAGGATCGGGATCGGCGTCGTCGCCGAGATCGCCTTCCTGAGCTACGTCATCGTGCTCGGCCGCCGCGCGGTGGCGGCCGGTGAGGTCGGCGACGTCGCCAGGGCACCAGATGTCCTGCCCGTGGCTGGCTAGCGCCTAGAGCCGGCCGGCCGCCTTCAGGCTGAGGTAGGCGTCGGCGAGCGCGGGCGGAAGCTGGTCAGGGGGCGCGTCGACGACCTCGACGCCATTTCTGCGCAGCAGCGCGGCGATGTGCGCGCGACCGGCCTGCGCGGTCACCGCGGCGGCGGCCTCGTAGACCGCGGCCGCGTCGCCGCGCCCCGCGGCCATCTCTGCGACCCGCGGGTCGGCGACGGCGGCGAGCAGCACCTGATGCCTGGACGACAGCAGCTGGACGTGCGGCAGCAGGCCGAGCTCGATCGCCGCCGGATTGAGGTCGGTGAGCAGCACGACCAGGCAGCGCTGCCTGGCGATGCCGCGCACCGTCGCGATCATCAGCCCGATGTCGGGCTCGGTCAGGTCGGGCTCAAGCAGCGCCATCTCGTTGGTGAAGGCCGCCAGCACGTCGCCGCGGCCCGCGCCGACCACCCTGGCGCGCACCTGCCGGTCCACGGCGATCAGGTCGACCCGGTCCCCGGCCCGGACGGCCAGCGCGGCGAGCAGCAAGGCCGCGTCCATCGACGCGTCCAGCCGCGGGATGCCGCCGACCCGTCCGGCCGAGGTGCGACCGGTGTCGAGCACGATCACGATCCGGCGGTCCCGCTCCGGACGCCAGGTTCGCACGAGCACGTCGGCGCGGCGGGCCGACGATCGCCAGTCGATCGACCTGACGTCATCGCCCAGCACGTAGGCGCGCAGCGAGTCGAACTCGCTGCCCTGGCCGCGGATCATCGACTTGTGCTGGCCGTCGAGTTCGCGCAGCCTGGCCAGCTTCTCTGGCAGGTGCTTGCGGGACAGGAACGGCGGCAGCACCCGCACCGTGAACGGCGCCTGCCTGCTGCGCTGGCGTCCAGCGAGGCCGAGCGGGCCCAGCGAGCGGATCGTGACCTGACCGGCGACGAAATCGCCGCGACGCTGCGGGGTCAGGGTCGTGGCGATTCTCGCTCGCAGCCCTGGTTCCACGTCGATCCTGGCCCTGCCCGGCTGCGCGGCGGCGCTCGGCTGCCAGCCGTCCCTGATCACGCCGCGGAGCCTGCGGCTCCCGGAGTTGAGCACCGTGAGCGTGGTCGTGCCCGACTGGCCGAGATGGATCTTCGCGTCGCCGGAACGGCTCAGCCGCAGGCTCCGCGATCGAGGCGGCCAGCGGCCAGGTCGATCGCGATGCCGGCCAGGATGACCGCGTTCGACGACGAGCGCGGCGAGGCCGGTGCCGAAGACAGCGACCACGAGCGCGCCGGCCAGCCGCCAGCGCGCCCGCGCGGCCGGTCAGGGTCATCGCGGCACTGGAACGGCCGCGAGCAGGCCGGCCAGCACGCCGTCCGCGGTGGCGCCGTCCAGTTCGACCTCTGGCCTGAGCTGGATCCGGTGCCGGAGCGTCGGCCCGGCCAGCGCCTTGACGTCGTCGGGCGTGACGTAGTCGCGGCCGGACAGCCAGGCCCAGGCGCGGCTGGTTGCCTGCAGCGCCGTCGCGCCGCGCGGGGAGACCCCGAGCCGCAGCGACGGTGAGATCCTGGTCGCCCGGCAGATGTCCACGATGTACCCGGTGACCTCGGCGGTCAGGTGCACCTTGCGGGCCTCGTCCTTCGCCTGCGCGAGGTCGCCAGGGCCGGCGACGCGGCCGATTCCCGCGGCTGGCAGGTCGCGCGGATCGAACCCGGCGGCGTGCCGTCCGAGGATCGCGATCTCGTCGTCGCGCTCAGGCAGCGGCACGGTCAGCTTGAGCAGGAACCTGTCTAGCTGAGCCTCGGGCAGCGGGTAGGTGCCCTCGTACTCGACCGGGTTCTGGGTCGCGGCCACCAGGAACGGCGCCGGCAGCGGGCGCGGATCGCCCTCGACCGAGACCTGCCGCTCCTCCATCGCCTCGAGCAGCGCCGCCTGGGTCTTCGGCGGCGTCCTGTTGATCTCGTCGGCCAGCAGCAGGTTCGTGAAGACGGGCCCGGCCCGGAACTCGAACCTGGCCGTCCTGGCGTCGTAGATCAGCGAGCCGGTCACGTCGCCTGGCATCAGGTCGGGCGTGAACTGCAGCCGCTTGCCCTCCAGCGACAGCGCGCTGGCCAGCGTCCTGACCAGCAGCGTCTTCGCGACTCCTGGGACGCCCTCGAGCAGGACGTGCCCTTCGCAGATCAGCGCGATGAGCAGTCCGCTGACGACAGAGTCCTGGCCGACCACCGCCTTGGCCACCTCGGTCCGCACCCTCGCCAGCGCCGCCCGCGGCGCATCGGGCGCCTCGGGAGCATCGGGCGCTTCGGCGGCGCGGGGCGCGCCGGCCTGCCAGCCCATGGCCGGTACCTGGTCGTCGGCGATCACTGGGTACATACCTCTCTTTCGAGTTCGTCCAGGCTACGGGCGAGGTTCACCAGCTCGAGGTCGGTGCCCGGCGCCTGGCCGAAGAGGATCCTCGCGACCTCCTGCCTGCCGCGGGAGGACCTGGCTGAGACCGCGTCCGTCACGGCCTCCTGCGGTGCCCCCTTGACCAGGCCGAGGACCGGCAGCATGCGGCCGAGCACGTCTTCGCGCAGGGCGGCGGCCGCCCGGTCCCTCGCGCGCCGGTACTGGTACAGCGCGGCGTGCCCTTCCACCGTCTCCGACGCCCGGACGACGACGGGCAGGCGCTCTGTGATCAGCGGGCCGAGTCTGCGGGCGCGCCAGAGCCCGGTCAGCACGGCAGCGATCGCTAGCTGGATCACTACCAGCCAGGCCTGCCATGGGATCAACGCGGGGGCTGGCTTGGCCGGCTGGCCGGAGCGGGCCGGAGGCGGCGGAGCGAGCGTGGGTTCTGGCGTCAGCCAGATGATCCGCCGGTGCCCGGCGAGCAGATTGAGGGCGAGCGCGGCGTTGCCGTTCCTCGCCAGTCGGCCGTCTGCGAGCGGGGCGCCGCTGCCCATGACCGTGATAGTCCGGCCCGCGGCTCGGTATCTGACGATCGTCGGGGAGCCGCCGAGCGGGTAGCAGCCGGAGGCTGAAGCTGGCCCGCGGTAGCTGGCGCCGCCGGTGTTGGCATCTCCAGCCAGCCTGGCCGCGGCGAGGTCGCAGCCGGGCTTGAGCAGCTGGGCGAAGTGCCCGGTCACCGGTTCATGGAGGCTGATCGCGGGCGCGAGGGCTGCCAGTCCGCGGGGTCCTGGCTCGACCACGAGCAGGTCGGCGCGGGCATTGCCGAGCCTGGTGAGCTGCCGGCGGGTGAGCAGGTACGGGCTGGTGACGACCAGCGCGGCAGGTTCGGTTGCGCCCGGTCCTTCCGCTGAGCCGGCTCGCAGGGCGGCGAGGGCGCTGGCTGGGCTGTAGGCGCTGATGACCGTGTCGCCACGTTCGCCGAGGAGGTCGGTGAGCGCGTGGCTGCCGTCCGGTGCGCTGCTGGCCGGGTCGAGATAGACATTTGCATGGGGCGGCACGAGCCGGCCGATAATCGCGATCGCTATCCCGCCCAGCACGATCACGCCGATGAGCGCCAGCGGCACTCGCCACCTGCGCCAGGCCTGCCGGACGCCGTCCCCAACGTCGCCATCGGCCGCGGCTTGCGGCTGCTTGGACTGGCCCGCGCCAGTCGCCGTCTGATCGGTCAGGGCTGGCGGGGCGGTCATTTCGGCACCGCCAGGCCTGCCACTGCAGGCTCAGGTGCCTGCCCGGTCGCTGGCCGGGCGCCTCGCACGGCCTTGTCGACGCGGCTGACCAGGTCATACCCGGCCAGGCTGCCGTCCCTGTCGCCGTACCTGATGTCATCGAAGAGCCTGGTGACCGCGCGCAGGTCAGCGGCGAGCCCGGGTAGCTCCTTGCCCGCCTCGGCGCCGAGTTCGTCGGCCGTACGGCCGGGCCGCGGTGGCAAGATCGCGCGCTCGTCCAGTTCAGCCGCGATCGCGCGGACGCCTTCGACGATCGCGCCGGCGTAGTCGCGTGCGGCAGCCAGCCGTTCGGCTGCGCGCCGGTAGTCCCGCGCCGACATCGACTTGCCGGCCAGCACGGAATCGGCGCTGACGCGCCTTGTCCTGCTCGGGCGGGCCCAGTAGATCACCAGGGTGACAGCGATAACGGCGAGGATCGCGAGCGCGACCAGCCCGAACCAGCCGCCGGGGACCACGTGTCCCGCGTTCGCGGGCAGGCCAGTCAGCCAGTGCCAGACCCGCTGCCAGAACGTCATCTCCGCCAGCTCGCGCCTAGCCAGACGCTGCCCGGTACGCCGTCCGATCAGCGGATTGCCGGCGGCAACGGCTGGACTCGCCGCGGCGGCCGCGGACTTGACCGCGATCGCGGCCCAGAAACGCGACATTCCGCTGATCACGCCTGCCAGGTCGGCGGCGGCGGATAGGGCCCGCCCGGGTAGGCCTCGCCCGGGTAGGCCTCGCCTGGGTAGTCACCGCCCGGGTAGGCACCGCCTGGGTAGGCACCGCCTGTGTAGGCGCTGGTGAACCCGGTGCTCGCGAACTCGTCCCCGGTGAGCCGCCGGTCCTGGGCGGCCTGCCTGAGCACCAGATCCATGCCTTCCTTGCGCATCCGCATGTCCGCGTAGACGAGCACGATGACGCTCATCTCGATCGTGGCGGTCAGGCTGACTATGACGATCTCGCCGATCGCGTAGACGACGACGGCGACCGACACCGATGCCTTGCTGGCGGAGCCGATGCCGCTGATCAGGCCGCTGGCGAACCCGAGCGGAAAGCTGATCACCGCGCTGATGGTCGACACCATCAGGTACATCAGGAGATAGATACCGAAGACCCGCCAGTAGCTGCGCAGGACCAGGCGCCAGGATCTGCCGATGGCCGCGAACGGCCCGCGCCGCTCCAGTACCACGACGGGGATCGCGAGACTCGTCATGACCGCGAGCCAGGCGGTCAGCAGCAGGGCGGGGATCACGCCCCAGCCCTTCAGCAGCGCGATCAGTGGCACCCAGATGAGAGCGGTCGCGAGCACGAGCACGACGATGGTCAGCAGGACCCAGCCGGCCCTGGAGTGCCTGACCGCATCGGCGATGCCGATCTTCCTGCCGAGCAGGCCGCGGCCCTGCGCAGCGGCAAGCCCGCCAACCTGCAGCGCAAACCCGGTGAGCCCCAGGGGTACCGCGACCAGCAGCACCGCTCCCGTGGTGTTGGCGGCGATGACGGCGATCAACGAGATGGCCACCGCCATCGCCGCAACGACCGAGGCGGTCAAGCCGAGCGTGCCGGCGGGATTCTGCCTGATCAGCGTGAACGAGCCGCTCAGGATGTCCCCCACGGCCAGCGGACGGAGCGGGACGCCGCCGGGGCCGGGCGCGCTCGGCGTCCGCCAGCCGCCCGCGTTCCAGCCGCCCGCGTTCCAGCCTTGCGCGTTCGAGCCGCCCGCGTTCCAGCCGCCCTGGGGACCTGCCTGGTTCCACTGGCCGGGCCCGGCGGCGCCGGGCTGGGCGAACTCGGCCCACGACGGCGGCTCCGTCACGGCTGCCTCCACGTCGGCTGGCCCGGCCGCCAGAGGTTCATGAATTCGTCGCCGCTCAGTCCCTGGGTCTGCGCGGCCTGATTGAGGGCGAGATCGAGGCCTTCTTTGCGGATCCGCATGTCGGTGTAGAGGAGCACGGTCACGCCGGCGCTAATCGGCCTGGTGCAGGTGGCGGCGATGATGGTCCCGATCGCGCCGATCGTCACCCCGAGAACGGTAGGAGCGGCGGCGGCGGCCGTCGAACCAGGATTGAACATCGTGAACCCGCCCCCGCCGCCGAACAGCGAGCCGACGATGGCGAACGGGATTTGCAGGATGCTGCTGATCACGAAGACGACGAGGCCGCCCAGCAGGGTGACCCCGAAGACCCGCCACCAGCTGCCCTGAACGAGCTGCCAGGATCGCCTCAGCGCCGCGAACGGCGCCGCGCCCTCCAGGACGACAGCGGGCACGGCGAGGGTCAGCCTGATCGTGACCCAGATCGTCACGACGAGGGCGCCGATCGAGCCGAGGATGCCGAGCACGACGGCCAGCGCGGTGACGTTCGACCGCCAGCAGGACGATGACGATGAGGACAACCGGCAGCCAGATCGCGATCGCGATCAGCGGAACGAGCAGGCTGACGGCGAGGACCGCTGGCACCCTGGCAATCCGCCATGCCTCGGAGATCGTGACCTTGTGGCCGAGCAGGCCGTGGCCGATGGCGCCGGTGAGCATGCCGGTCAGCACCGCTCAGGAACACGAACACGAGCGCGAACTGAAGCGCCGCGTAGGGGCCGAAGGACCCGAAGAACTGCCCGAACGCGCGAGCGGCCTGGGTCCCCGTCGTCGTTGGCGTGATGCGGAGGCTCAGATGATGTGCCGCGTTGAGTTCCTGGTAGGTAATGAAGGCGCTGCAGACTCCGTAGAGCGTCTGGATGATCGCGGCGAGGCCGAGCGTGGCCACCGGGTTCCGCCTGATCAGCGTGAACGCGCCGCTCACGATGTCGCCGACGGCCAGCGGCCGGAGCGGGACGCCGCCTGGCGCAGGCGCGGCGGGCCGACCGTAGCCAGGTTGTCCGTACGGTGGCTGGCCGTATGGCGGCGGCTGGCCGTACTGGGGCTGGCCGTATGGCGGTGGCTGGCCGTACGGCGGCTGGCCGTAAGGCGGGGGCTGGCCGTACGGCGGCGGCTGGCCGTACGGTGGCTGGCCGGAAGGCGGGGGCTGGCCATACCCAGGAGGCGTCGGCTGGCCTGCCTCGCCGCCCCAGCCGGGGTTGTCGCTCATTCGGCTGATCGCTTTCTGCCGCCCGGCGCCGGTCCGGGACTGCGGACGGCATGGCTCACCGGGGCTGCCCCGCGGCAGCATGCCCATATTGGCACGCGAACCAGGGCGAGGAGGCTTCGCGAAGGTTGCGAAAGTCATATTGGCCGCGAAACACGTAGCCAGGCTCTGCCCTGCGCTAGGCCCGCCCTGGCCAGGCAGCGCAGACTCTCAGTGTGAGCATCGCCGCGCTGCGCTGGCTGGATCCGCCGGCGGGCCCCGCCATCGAACTGCTTGACCAGACCAGGCTGCCGGCCGTCGAGACGGTCGTCACCTGCGCCGATGTCCCGTCGCTGATCGACGCGATCCGCAGGCTCGTGGTCCGCGGCGCTCCGCTGCTCGGTATCGCGGGCGCCTACGGAGTCGCGCTCGCGGCCGCCCGCGGCGAGGACGTCCAGGCCGCGGCGACGGCTATCGCGGCAGCCCGGCCCACCGCGGTCAACCTCGGCTGGGGCGCCAGGCGAGCGCTCGCTGCCTACGAGCAGGCTGCGGCCGCCGGCGATCCTGCGGTGCGACGGGACGCACCCCTGGCTGCCCTCCGCGAGGCCAGGTCGATCGCGGACGCGGACGAGAAAGCCTGCGCCCAGATGGCTGCCCTCGGACTTGGCCTCGTCCCGGCCGGGGCCAGGATCCTGACCCACTGCAACACCGGCGCGCTGGTGACGGCCGGCGAGGGCACCGCGTTTGGCCTGGTGCTCGCGGCCCACCGGGCCGGCCTGCTCGACCTGCTGTGGGTGGATGAGACCAGGCCGCTGCTGCAGGGCTCGCGGCTGACCGCGTACGAGGCGGTCAGGACCGGGGTGCCGCACCGGGTGCTGGCCGATTCGGCCGCCGCGTCGCTGATGGCGGCCGGTCAGGTCGACCTGGTGGTCGTCGGCGCCGACCGGATCGCGGCGGATGGCAGCGTCGCGAACAAGGTGGGCACCTACGGGCTCGCGGTGCTCGCCCGGCACCACGACGTGCCGTTCGTGGTCGTCGCGCCGGTGTCAACGATCGACTTCGGCACCGCCGATGGCGCATCGATCGTCATCGAGCAGCGACCGGCGCAGGAGGTGACACACCTAGCGGGCCAGCAAGTAGCCCCGGCTGGCAGCGACGTGCACAACCCCGCCTTCGATGTCACGCCACCCGCGTTGATCAGCGCCATCGTCACCGAGTCGATGGTCATTCAGCCGGTCACAAGGGGTACTCTGCGTGTGCTGGATACCGGCTCGTAACATTGCGGGCTTCCGTGCTGTAATTTCCGTGGAACGATGGGGATTATGAAAGGTCGCGTGCTGGTCGTCGATGACGACGCCGCCCTGGCCGAGATGCTCGGCATTGTGCTACGTGGAGAGGGATTCGAGCCGACGTTTGTCGCTGATGGCGACCGGGCGCTCGAGGCGTTCAGGGAGACCAGGCCAGACCTGATCCTGCTCGACCTGATGCTGCCCGGGATGGACGGGATCGACGTCTGCCGTCAGATCAGGGCCGAGTCCGGTGTTCCGATCGTCATGCTGACCGCCAAGAGCGACACCGTTGACGTGGTGCTCGGCCTCGAGTCCGGCGCCGATGACTACATCGTCAAGCCGTTCCAGGCCAAGGTGCTGATCGCCAGGGTCAGGGCCAGGTTGCGGCGCACCGACGACCCGGCGCCAGAGATGCTGTCGATCGGCGACGTCTCGATCGACGTGGCCGGCCACTCGGTCCGGCGCAACGGCGAGGTGATAAGCCTGACGCCGCTCGAGTTCGACCTGCTGGTCGCGCTCGCGCGCAAGCCGCGGCAGGTCTTCACCAGGGAGGTCCTGCTCGAGCAGGTCTGGGGCTACCGGCACGCAGCCGATACCAGGCTGGTCAACGTGCATGTGCAGCGACTGCGGGCCAAGATCGAGCGGGATCCTGAGCGTCCGGACATCGTCGTGACGGTCCGCGGCGTCGGATATAAGGCAGGGCCCGGCTGAGCAGCTCGGGCCAGTCCAAATCGCGGCTGGCCTGGCTGGCCGACGGTGATCGACCAGGCCGGCGGTTCGACCTGCGCGGACGCCGGACCGGTGCGGTCGAGCCGAGCACCGGCGCCGCGCTCGTCCCGCCTGGCAGGGCCGGACAGACAGGGGTCAGGCGCGGCCCGCGCCGCCGGGTGCCAGCGCATCCGGTAGCGAGCCTCCGCGTCGGCGCGGTCAACGTCGTCAGGCGCCTCCAGCGGCGCTGGCGCAGTTCGCTGCAACTGCGCGTGGTATCCACGACGCTGGTCGTCTCGGCCCTGGTCGTGTCGTTGCTCGGTTTCTTCCTGATGCAGCAGATCGCCTCCAACCTGCTGACCAGCGCCAAGGTGCAGGCCTACACACAGGCGTTCGACGGCACGATCATCGCGCAGTCCGACCCGGCCGCCCTCAGGTCGCCAGGTCAGCAGTCACAGGACCTGATCAGCGGGATCGTGAACAGCCTGCAGGCGAGGCCCCAGAACACCGGCGCGGACTACGGTGTGGCCGTCGGAGTGCACAACAGCGCGACCTACCCGGCTTACGTGGTCGCCGATCAGTCCAACCTCGACTACCACAGCCTGCCGCCATTGATCAATCAGCTGGATCCCAAGCAGGCGCACATGATCTTCGCGAGCCTGCCCTATCCGGGACCCGGCGATCCGAAGACCTCTGGATTCCTCTACGCGGCGCCGTTCGGCAGCGCATACACCCTGTATTACTTCTTCCCGCTCACTCAGCTGCAGAACGAGCTGTACCTGATCCAGCGAACGCTTGTCCTGGTCGGGCTGGCCCTGGTCTTCCTGCTGGCCGGCATCGCCTGGCTGGTCACCAGGTGGGTGGTCGTGCCTGTCGCCAGAGCGGCGCGGGGCGCTCAGCTGCTGTCGACAGGGAAGCTGGACGAGCGGCTCGCCGTGCACGGTGACGGACGAGATCGCCGCGCTCGCCACCTCGTTCAACGACATGGCGGCGAGCCTGCAGGAGAAGATGCGCGAGCTGGAAGAGCTGTCCCAGGTGCAGCGGCAGTTCGTCTCCGACGTCTCGCATGAGCTGCGCACCCCGCTGACCACGATCAGGATGGCCGCTGACCTGCTCTACGAAGCCAGGGAACAGCTGGAGTCAGCGGCTTCCCGGTCGGCCGAGCTGCTGCAGAGCCAGCTGGGCCGGTTCGAGTCGCTGCTGGGCGACCTGCTGGAGATCAGCAGGTACGACGCGAACGCCGCCACGCTCGAGGCCGAACTCGTCGACGTCTGTGACGTGGTGCGCCAGTCGGCCGACGTAGCGCAGCAGCTCGCGGAGCGGCGCGGCGCACGGATCGAGTTCCGGCTGCCGGCGGAGCCATGCCTGGTCGAGATGGACCGGCGCCGGGTAGAGCGGATCCTGCGCAACCTGCTGTGCAACGCCGTCGAGCACGGCGAGGGCAGGGACGTGATCGTGACGTCGGCCGCCGACCGCGACGCGGTGGCCGTCGTGGTGCGTGACTTCGGCGTTGGCCTGGCGCCAGGCGAGGAGCATCTCGTCTTCGACCGGTTCTGGCGGGCTGATCCGGCCCGCGCCAGGACGAGCGGCGGAACCGGGCTCGGCCTCGCCATCGCGCTGGAGGACGCGAGGCTGCACGGCGGCTGGCTTGAGGCCTGGGGCAAGCCCGGCCAGCGGATCGGTCTTCCGGCTCACGCTGCCGCGTGCCGTCGGCGCCGAGCTGGTCGGCTCACCGCTTCCGCTGGTGCCCGACGAGATCGATATGTCGACCCTGGCCGGCCACGCCGCCGCGGACCTGAGCGTCGCAGGGATCGCGGACGGCCGCGCCGCGGCAGTCGATTGAGGATCGCAAGTGATCGCGCGTAGCTGGCTCGCGGCGTCCGGCGCGGTCGCGCTGGCCGCCTCGCTCGCCGCCTGCGCCAACCTGCCGACCAGCGGCACGATCCCGCTGAACACGCTGCACGGCAGCGGCGTCGCGGGGCAGAACGGCGTCCAGATGGTGCCCAGGGCGCCGGTGAAGGGCTGGAGCGCGCAGGACATCGTCAAGGGTTTCATGGAGGCGAGCGCGAGCTATGACCCGCACCACCAGGTGGCCAAGGAGTACCTGACCGGGGGGAAGCACGGCTTCGCGCGCCGGTGGCGACCAGGCTGGGCTGCAACGATCGTCGATTCGCCGGTGGTCAAGACGGCCCCGCCGATCCGCGGGATATCCGAGCAAGGCGGCGGGCCGCAGCCAGCTGATGTCCTGGTCAGGAGCAAACATCTCACCGCGCTGCATACGGCAGGCCGCTACCAGGCGGGCAGCGTGGTGGTGATGCCCTCATCGACCTACCGCTTCGAACTGATGCAGGTGCAGGGCCAGTGGCGGATCAACAACATTTTCGTTGGCACCAAGCCAGCGAATCCGACGCTGCTGCTGCTGCGAAAGTCAGACTTCGAGCGCGAATACCAGTCCCGCAATCTGTATTTCTATCCGGCGAACGGCAACACGAACACGCTCGTTCCTGACCCCGTCTACATTCCAGCCCAGGCCGGCACCAAGGGCATTCGTGGCCTTGTCCAGACGCTTCTCAACCCGGGGGCCTCCCATCGCGCTGCCAGCCCGGCAGGTGCGCTCGAGGGCGGCTGGCTCTTCGGGGCCGCGAAGACGGCGTTTCCGCGCGGCACCAAACTGCTCAACGCCCAGGTCGTAGGCGGAGTCACCGCCGTCGTCGACCTAGGCGGTGCCGCGGCGAAGGCGAGCCCTGCGCAGCGCCAGCGGATGGCGGCCCAGCTCTGGTCATCGCTCGTGCAGTCGCCGTACCCATCGGAGGAAGCAAACCCGATCAGGTCGGTGGTGCTCAAGCTGAACGGCCGGACGGTCAGACTGGACCCGCGGGGTTACGCCGGCTGGGTGCCCCGAGCAGTGAGCGGGCCGCTGTACTACCAGCAGCCGACCAGCCCGGTCGGGCCCGCGGTGGCGCGTCTGCGCGGTCAGCCCGCGCCGAGCGGATCAGTGCCGCTGCCGAAGGCGCTCGCCGGCCAGACGTTCACCGCGATGGCGGTGTCGATCGCACCCGTCGCCGGTTCCGAGGTGCTGGCCGGATGCGAGGCGAACACGGTCTTCCTGATGCCGCAGGCCCGCGCCGGGCAGGTGATTACTGAGCACTTGCACTCCGCGTGCACCTCGCTGAGCTTCGACGACCAGGGCAACCTCTGGGTGGTCAGCAAGATGCAGGTATACGTGATATCCGGAGCTGGCGCCGGCCAGTCAGCTCATCCCTCGCTGACCGGCGTGCTCAGCCCGTCGCTGAACAAGGCCAGCATTCAGTCGCTGCGGGTGGCGCCGGACGGCGTCAGGGCGGCCCTGCTCATTCGCTCTGGCAAAAGCACGAGGATCAGGATCGCGGCGATCAGCAGGAACAGCGGGCAGTACACCTACATCGCGCAGACCAGCACCATGCTGCGCGTTGGCACCGATGTGGCCAACCCGGTCGGGCTGACCTGGCTGGACCCCGATCACCTGCTGGTGCTCGCGCAAATCAGCAGCAACAGGACGCAGCTCTACGAGGTGCCACTGAACGGCGGTCAGTCGACCCCGATCGCCACGCCGCGCGGCGTGGCGTGTTCGGCGGCGGAGAACTGCGCGGAGTTGGTGACCGCGAGCTGGCCGTCCACGCAGGCCGCCCCTTCTATCGCGGTGGCGATCGCGCCGACCGCCACATCTGTTGGAGTGATCCAGCTGGCCAGGTCAGGCCTGCTGAACCCGGACTGGCGGCAGGTCGCCAAGGGCATCACTCCGGTTTTTCCTGGCTGAAAGCGTTCCCGGCCCCGCCCAGCCTGTCCGGTTTGGTTACGAACAGATAAACGCGAGGCGACCCTGGTCCTGACATCGGGCCCGCATCGGGCTACCGTCATGGTGTGGCACCCGTCCGGGTCCGTGGTTGCGCCGGGCACGCTGTCCCGATAGCGGGACGGCAGCCCCGGCAAGCCGATGCCAGCCGCAGGCGAAACGGCCCACGTAAGGCGACTTCTCGTCGACTGATCACGGTGCGGTTTAGAGGTAAGTCCTGCCTCGTCCCGCGGGCCAGATGCCCGTGGGCGCGGGAGAAGGCCGGTAGTGGCACAAGCAGGCCGCGAAAGCCTCAGCAGGCGGATGTGGGGTCGAAGACCAGGTCGGCCGGACGGGTGCTCTTCCACTCCGAGGTAAGGGGGTTCGGGCATGGAAATCATCTTCAAGGGTCGCCAGACGGACGTGCCTGCGCGCTTCAAGGAGTACGCCATCGCCAAGCTGAGCAAGCTGGAGAAGCTAGCTCAGAAGGCGATCAGGGTTGACGTCGAGCTTTCCGTCGAGCGCAACCCCCGCCAGGCCAGCCAGAAGGAGCGGGTGGAACTGACGATCAGGTCGCGGGGCCCGGCGATCAGGGCCGAGGCCGCGGCCGAGGACCGGCTGGCGGCCCTTGACCTTGCCCTCGCCAAGCTCGACTCGCGGCTGCGGCGTGCCCTCGACAGGAGGAAGAACCACCACGGGTCGGGGGTCGGCGCTGCCACCGGCGCTGCCGCTGCCACCGGAGCCGACGCCGCGCCGCCAGGCGGTGCCGGGCCAGGACCCAGGCCAGGCGCTCGTGCTGCCGGCACGAGCGCCGCTGAAGATGACGTCGAAGGACGGGACGAAGACTTCCTCACCGGTCCGGCCTCGGACGAGGATGGCTCAGTCGCCGGCGACAGCGTCGTCCCGATCAAGATGGAGGGCGACGGTCCCCTGGTCGTCAGGCAGAAGTTCCACCACGCCAAGCCGATCTCCATCGACCAGGCACTGCTGGAAATGGAGCTCGTGGGTCATGATTTCTACCTTTTCCATGACATTGAGGAGGATACGCCGAGCGTCGTGTACCGGCGGCACGGCTACCAGTACGGCGTGATCAGGCTGATCGAGAACTCCTCGGTCCCGGGCCTCGCGCCCGAGTCTCCCGCCGCCGGCCTGGGAGCCAAGATCCCTGCGCGGCGGCGGGCCGAGCAAGCCGCGCTCAGGCCGGGGTAGGGGCGCGCCGACGGCGCGCTTGCATGCCCGTGCATGGTCGGACAGAGTTTGGTTACACACGATCTTCAGTGCCGCGGGGCGGCACGGCGCAGCTGTGCCGCCCCGCGGTGGATCAGCATCTGCGACGAGAGGTAAGCCATGGCACCGAGCGTGGCTGGTGACGGGACCCCGCGCACCCGTCCTTCGGCCGGGCGGGGTCCCGAGGCCAGAGGCCAGGCCCGGAGGGCCCGAGGCCGAGGCCGGCCCGGAGGGCCCGAGGCGATCCGCACGCTGATCGTCGACGACCACGCGCTCTTCCGCCGCGGCCTTGAGATCGTGCTGGTCACCGAGTCCGACATCGAGGTGGTAGGTGAGGCCAGCGACGGGGCGGAGGCCGTGGAGAAGGCCGGCGAGTCGCTGCCCGACGTCGTGCTGATGGACATCAAGATGCCCCGCAGCAACGGCATCGAGGCCTGCCGCGCGATCAAGGACGTCACGCCGAGCGCCAGGATCGTGATCCTGACGATGAGCGACGAGGAGGAGGACCTCTTCGACGCCATCAAGGCGGGTGCGAGCGGGTACCTGCTCAAGGACATTCCGCTCGATCAGGTCGCCGAGGCCGTCAGGTCCGTGCACGGCGGGCAGTCGCTGATCAGCCCCTCGATGGCCGGCAAGCTGCTGACCGAGTTCGCCTCCCTGGCCAGCAGGGAGGCGGAGGAGCCGCCGCAGCGGCTACCCGCGCCGAAGCTGACCGACCGCGAGATGCAGGTGCTCAAGCTCGTCGCGCGCGGGATGAACAATCGCGATATCGCCAAGGAGCTGTTCATCTCGGACAACACGGTCAAGAATCACGTGCGCAACATCCTCGAGAAGCTCCAGATTCACTCGCGCATGGAGGCCGTGATGGTCGCGGTGCGCGACAAGCTGATCGAGCTCGGGTGACCTCCGCCGTCGCTATGAGGCTTCGGTCAGCTCAGCTCGCAGGCGTGCCTCGACTCCGGCAGGCTTGATCACTTCAAGAGCGATGTTGTCGCAGCCGACCCAGCTGGCGGCCTCCAGGAGCGCGCGGGCCATCGGTGCTGCCGCTTTCGGGGTATCGAGGGTGAGCTGGCGGGCTATCAGCGTCTTGCCATCGCGGGCCGGATCGACGCGGCCGAGGAGCTTGCCGCCTGCCAGGAGCGGCATCGTGAAGTAGCCATGGACCCGCTTGGGCTTGGGGACGTAGGCCTCGAGGCTGTGGTCGAAGCCGAACATGCGCTTGGTGCGCTTACGGTCCCAGATCAGCGAGTCGAACGGCGAGAGCAGCGTCACCCGGTGCCGGCCAGACCTTGGCGGGCTGCCGCCCGTGGCGGTGAGGGCAGCGATAGCGGCCGGGTCGGCCCAGGCTGGAATGGCCGGCCCGGTCTTGCTCTCGATCGCGACCGGGACCAGGCCGGCAGCGACCGCGGCGTCGTCGGCCGCGAGTTTCGGCTGAGTTGCGGCCCGAGCCGAAGTTCGCCAGCCGCTGGTAGTCGGTCAGATCTGCCCTCGTGACCACGCCGAGGGCTCTGGCGGCCGCACCCGGTCAGGTGGATCAGGCACTCCGCGTCGGTCGGGTCCGCGTTGAGCAGGTCGGCGGCGAGGACCCGCTCTGGCAGGTCGTAGATGCGCCGCCAGCCTGACCGCCTGGCGCAGATGACCTCGCCGGTGTCCAGCAGCCACTCGACGGCGATCTTCGTATCCGACCAGTCCCACCAGGCGCCGCCGTTCTTGGCACCGCCCAGATCGGTCGTCGTGAGCGGCCCCTCGGACCGCAGCTTGGCCAGCACCTCTTCACAGACCGAGGCGTGATTGTCGTGCCAGCGCTTTCCCCTGGCGATGAACCAGCGCCGCCGGAACGCGTAGTAGGGCCACTCCTCGATCGGCAGCACGCAGGCGGCGTGCGACCAGTACTCGAACGCGCTGGCTGTGCGCGGATTCCAGTACGCGCGCTCGATCACGGAGCGGGGCACGGCGCCGAGCCTGGCGTAGGCGACGAGTTCGTGCGAGCGGGCGAGCACGCTGATCGTGTCGAGCTGAACGGCGCCGACCCTGCGCAGCATCGCCGCGACGCCACCGGCCCGCGCCCGCGCTCCGATCAGCCCCTGCGCCTGCAGGGTCAGCAGGCGCACGTCATCGGCTGTCAGCTTGAGCTCGGGAACCGGAGCGGGAGATCGGGCCACGAAAGGAGCGTAACCGCCGCTACCGACACCCGGCCCCGGTCGCTCGCGCCCGCCGACTGCGGGTGGGCGGTTTAGTACCAGTCTTCGAAGCGTGTTCGTTGCGAGGGAGACGAGCAGGCCGAGAACGGCCACGCCGAGGCCAACCCAGAACGGCCACCAGGTCGGCCCGCCGTGGCCGAGGATCAGCCCGAGCCCGCCGAAGATGAACCCGACCGACATGAGCCCGACGGCGACCCAGGAGACCGTCCGACCGTGGTAGGAGGGGTACGGACCAAGGGACGACGCAGACTGGCCAGGCGCCGCGACTCCGTCCTGCCCGGTCTGCTCGCCGGGCACCACGGATGCGTCTTGCATAGCTGCCTCGCTCTGCGATGTCACGTCGCCGGCTGAGGGGTTGGCCATGGCGTCGCGGTCAGAGTGGTTCGGCATCACCCTGCTCCTTCCCGCTCGCCCGGACCGACGTGCCTAATATTGTGGCGAGCCCGGCATGCTCGCCTGCGATCGCCCCCCGGGGAACCTGCCGCAGATCATGTTATGCGCGCTGGCCAGGACAGTTCAGCCGGGAGCGCAGCATTGCTGCGTCGGCTCGGCAAGGCTCGCCATCTCGCCTACCATGGCAGTCAAAGAGTGGTTACTGGCGGCCGCTACCGTGAGCCCGAACCGGCACGGTACCTCTACGGGCCGCGGGAGGCACCTGGTCAGCCAGTCATACGGATCCGCGAGGAGCGCGACAAGACGTGCCAGCAATCATCGATAAGGTCCTGCGCGCTGGCGAGGGCAAGATCCTGCGGAAGCTGCAGCGGGTCGTGGAGCAGGTCAACTCCATTGAAGAGGACTACGAGGCGCTGACCGACGCCGAACTCCGCGCGCTGACAGACGAGTTCAAGGAGCGCCTCGCCGACGGCGAGACGCTGGACGACCTGCTGCCCGAGGCCTTCGCCGCGGCATCCGCGAGGCGGCCAAGCGCACGCTAGGCCAGCGGCATTTCGACGTCCAGATCATGGGCGGCGCCGCGCTGCACCTCGGCAACATCGCCGAGATGAAGACCGGTGAGGGCAAGACCCTGACCGGCGTGCTCGCCGCCTACCTGAACGCGCTGGCCGGCAAGGGCGTGCACATCGTCACGGTCAACGACTACCTGGCCAAGCGCGACGCCGAGTGGATGGGCCGGATCCACCGGTTCCTCGGACTCGAGGTCGGCGTGATCCTGGCCGAGATGGAGCCGGAGACAGCGTCGCAAGCAGTACGCCGCCGACATCACCTACGGCACGAACAACGAGTTCGGCTTCGACTACCTCAGGGACAACATGGCCTGGGCGCTGGACGAGTGCGTCCAGCGCGGCCACCACTTCGCGATCGTCGACGAGGTGGACTCGATCCTGATCGACGAGGCGCGGACGCCGCTGATCATCAGCGGGCCGGCCGACCAGAACAGCGTCTGGTACTCCGAGTTCGCCAAGATCGTGCCGCGGCTGCGCCGCGGCGAGGACGGCGAGGGCGACTACGAGGTCGACGAGAAGAAGCGCACCGTCGGCATCCTCGAGTCAGGCGTCGCCAAGGTCGAGGACTGGCTGGGCATCGAGAACCTCTACGACCATTCGAACGCCCACCTGGTCGGGTTCCTGAACAACGCCATCAAGGCGAAGGAATTGTTCAAAAAGGACAAGGACTACGTCGTCTCGGGCGGCGAGGTCCTGATCGTCGATGACTTCACCGGGCGCATCTTGCACGGTCGCCGGTACAGCGAGGGCATGCACCAGGCGATCGAGGCCAAAGAAGGCGTCAAGATCATGGACGAGAACCAGACTCTCGCCACGATCACGCTGCAGAACTACTTCCGGCTCTACGGCAAGATCGCCGGCATGACCGGTACGGCCATGACCGAGGCGAACGAGTTCCACCAGACCTACAAGCTCGGCGTCATCCCGATCCCGACCAACCAGCCGATGATCAGGCTCGACCAGCCCGATGTCGTCTACCAGACCGAGCAGGCCAAGTTCGACGCCCTGGTCGAGGACATCTCGGAGCGGCATGAGGTCGGCCAGCCCGTCCTGGTCGGCACCGTGAGCGTCGAGAAATCCGAGGTGCTGTCGCGGATGCTGAAGCGCGCCGGCGTCCCGCATGAGGTGCTGAACGCTAAGCACCACGAGCGTGAGGCCACGATCGTGGCCCAGGCGGGGCGCAAGGGCGCGGTGACGGTCGCGACGAACATGGCAGGCCGCGGTACCGACATCATGCTCGGCGGAAACCCCGAGTTCCTCGCCGACCTCGAACTGCACCAGCGCGGGCTGTCGCCGACCGAGACGCCGGAGGACTTCGAGGCCGCCTGGCCGGAGGCCGTCGAGAAGTCCAGGCGCGCGGTCGCCGAGGAGCACGAGGAGGTCGTCGCGCTCGGCGGGCTCTACGTGCTCGGCACCGAGCGGCACGAGTCCAGGCGCATCGACAACCAGCTGCGCGGCCGGTCCGGCCGGCAGGGCGACCCCGGCGAATCGCGGTTCTACCTGTCGTTCGAGGACGACCTGATGCGCCGGTTCAACGGGGACCGGGTCGCCCAGTTCCTGGAGTGGGCCAAGACCGGGCCTGACGTCCCGATCGAGAGCAAGACGGTCAGCCGGTCGATCAGGTCGGCCCAGACCCAGGTCGAGGCGCTGAACTTCGAGATGCGCAAGGACCTGCTCAAGTACGACGACGTGATGAACCGGCAGCGGGAGGTCGTCTACGCCGAGCGGCACCGGGTGCTGGCTGGCGAGGACCTGCACGAGCAGGTCAGGAACATGGTCGACGAGGTCGTGGCGGACTATGTCGCGAAGGCGACGGCTGATGGCTTCGCTGAGGAGTGGGACCTGGACCAGCTTTGGACCGCGTTCCGGCGCCTGTACCCGGTCGGGATCACCGTTGCCCAGGTCGAGAACGACGAGGGCGGCGTGCACTCCCTGACCGGCGAGAGCATTACCGAGCGGATGCAGGAGGACGCGCAGACCGCTTACGACAGGCGTGAGGAGGACCTGTCGCCTGAGGTCATGCGCGAACTGGAGCGCCGGGTCGTGCTGTCCGTGCTCGACTCGAAGTGGCGTGAGCACCTGTACGAGATGGACTACCTGCAGTCCGGCATCCATATGCGCGGCCACGCACAGCGCGATCCGCTGATCGAGTATCAGCGTGAGGGCTATGAGCTGTTCAGCGCGATGATGGACGCGATCAAGGAGGAGTCGGTCGGCAACCTGTTTACCCTCCAGGTGGAGGTCCAGGAGAACCCGATCACAGGCGAGGCAGGACCGGACGGCGAGTGGACGGGCCCGCAGATCATGCTCGGCGGCCAGGTGCAGGACGCCGTACCGCTGCCGACCATCGATGGGGTGGCAGAGCCGCCAGCGGCCGAGCAGCCGTCTGTGCCCGCGGCGTTCACCTCCCGCGGGTTCGCGCAGCCGAAGCGTCCTGACCGGCTGAGCTACAGCGCGCCGAGCGACGACGCGTCCGGTACATCCGTGCAGTCGTCGGGATCGGCGGGAGCCGTCGACTTCAGCAAGGTCGGCAGGAACGAGCCGTGCCCATGCGGGTCCGGCAAGAAGTTCAAGCTCTGCCACGGAGACCCGCGCAAGCGCTAGCCGGCCGCGCCGGGCGCGCCCACAGCCGTACGAGCCGCGTGAGCGGGCCGGGCGGTGTCAAGCCGCTTCGACGGCTGTGCAGAGCCAGCCCGGCGGGCGCGTCTGTCGGTCCGGGAGCGGCCTGTGCGTGCTGGCTGGCGCCGGCAGGCGCATCCCCGGTGGCTGAGCGCTCGAGTCGGACGGCCACGGCGCGGGCACGGGAGCCGACGTCCACGATGACCGTCATCTCCAGGACGCCCTGGGCCGGCGAGCTCACGATGACCCGGCGCACCCGCGGTCTGCGCGCCGTTGCCAGGCCTGGGGGACGTCCCTGCGGAACCCCTCGCGGCGCGAGCATCGGCCCAAGCTGGCTGATCCGCTTGCGGGCTTGCTCCGTGGTCCATGGGGTGAGCTGGCTGGCCGGACGGGACCCGGCCAGCGTCTCGCTCAGGACCTGCGCGAATTGGCTTGGCCATGCGTCTGCGGCGAGCGTCGCCTGGTCGCGGGCCGGTCCCTCGCCGGGGACCGGGGTCTCGCCTCCAGGCCAGCGGTCCCGGCTTTGTGCCTGCGACCGGGTTTGAACAGCGTCGTCGTAGGGCGGCGCAACCTCCGGCACTGGGCAGGCGCTAATGGCGTGCGCGTCGGGTAACGGCCTGCGGCCGGCCGGCCGGCGGCTCCGCCGGTTCGGTCCGCCTCTGGGCCGCTGCCCGGGAACCATGATCATCGGGAGCGAGGATTGGTTGTCCGGTGCGTCTGACATGCCTGAGTTCTACCTGGCGCCGGTGACAATTTCGGCACCGCGGACCCCGGAATCGGCCCGAGGGCCGCCTGCGTCGCTCGCCCTAGCCTGCCAGGCCGGCGCAGGAATGCCCGGCCATGCTCGGTCGTTCACAGTAGGTGCTAAGCCGATCGTTCGTTACTACAGGAGATCACCCGTGACTCTGCCGCCGCTGGTCGAACCCGCTGCCGAGCTCACCGTCGATGAGGTCAAGCGTTACTCCCGGCACCTGATCATCCCGGACGTGGGGATGACGGGCCAGAAGCGGCTGAAGAACGCGAAAGTACTGTGCGTCGGGGCTGGCGGCCTCGGCTCGCCCGCGCTGCTCTACCTCGCCGCTGCCGGCGTTGGCACCCTCGGCGTGATCGACTTCGACGTCGTCGACGAGTCCAACCTGCAGCGCCAGATCATCCATGGCCAGTCCGACATCGGCAGGCCGAAGGCGCTGTCGGCGCGGGACAGCATCAAGGAGATCAACCCATACGTCGATGTGATCGTGCACGAGGAAGCCCTCACCAACGACAACGTGATGCAGATCTTCTCCGGATATGACCTGATCGTCGACGGCACCGACAACTTCGCGACCAGGTACATGGTCAACGACGCGAGCGTGCTGCTCGGCAAGCCGTATGTCTGGGGCTCGATCTACCGCTTCGACGGCCAGGCGAGCGTGTTCTGGGCCGAGTACGGCCCGTGCTACCGCTGCCTGTATCCGGAGCCGCCGCCTCCCGGCATGGTTCCCTCCTGCGCCGAGGGCGGCGTGCTCGGCGTGCTGTGCGCCTCGATCGGATCGATCCAGGTCAACGAGGCCATCAAGCTCCTGATCGGCATCGGCGAGCCGATCGTTGGGCGGCTGATGATCTACGACGCGCTCGAGATGAGCTACCGGAGCCTGAACATCAAGAAGGACCCGGACTGCCCGATCTGCGGCAAGAACCCCACGATCACCGAGCTGATCGACTACGACGCGTTCTGCGGCACCATCTCGGCCGACGCACAGGAGGCGGCGTCCGGATCGACCATCACTGCCGCCGAACTGAAGGCCATGCTCGACAACAAGGACAACATCTTCCTGGTCGACGTGCGGGAGCCGAACGAGTACGAGATCGTCTCGATTCCCGGCGCGACGCTGATCCCGAAGGACGAGTTCCTGAACGGGTCAGCGCTGGAGAAGCTGCCCCAGGACAAGCGGATCGTGCTGCACTGCAAGTCCGGCGTGCGCAGCGCGGAGTGCCTTGCCGTATTGAAGAACGCTGGCTTCTCCGACGCGGTACACCTCGGCGGCGGAGTCCTGTCCTGGGTCAGCACGGTCGACCCCTCGCTGCCGGTTTACTGACCGGACCGCAGGGGCCTGTTCCCGGTCTTGGACCACCCGAACGCGGAGTTCAGGTAGGCGCGGGCTATTCGTGGCCTTAACATCATCAGGTGGCTATTCAGCCGGGGCCCCCTCACCAGCAGCACGGATCAGGCGGGATCGACGCTGGTGGGCGCAGCACGGACACCGCGGAACTTCGCCTGCGGCCTGCACGTCGCAGCCGCAGGCCGTTGCTGGCCGTCATCGTCGCGCTCCTGGGGTTGTGCGGGCTCGCCGTGGCGGGCATCGGCATCCGTGGCCAGCTCAAGCCGAGAACCTTCACACCTGCTCAGCAGAAGCGGATCGAGGCCTGGGAGGTCGCCAAGCGCTGGCGGACGACCCCTAAGGGCGAGCTCTTTCCTGCCAGAGTCACCTACAAGCTCGGCAATCCGCCAGCGAATAGGCGTCCGCTGGTCCTGACCGCCGAGCGGCTCGAGATCGCCGATCAGTCAACCTGCACGGCAGATGCGGGAGGCAGCAACAAGTTCATGACCGTGCTCGGCGGCGAGGGCTGCGCTGCGCTGCTGCGCTCGACGTATACCGACTCGACAAGCAGCCTGGTGGTCACGGCCGGGATCGCGGTACTGAAGGACAAGGCCGGCGCCCTGAACGCCGCCAAGTACCTGACCGGCGGAGCTGCCGCCGGTCATGGCGGGCTCTCCCGCCAGCTAGTGCTCAGGCCGTTCGCGGTCTACGGCACCCCGGCCGCCAGCTACAGCTACCCGGCGCGTCAGCTCTCCTGGGTTGTCGCCGCGGGGCCGTACCTGGTGATGGCGACGGTCGGCTACGCCGATGGCAGGCCGCGCGTGCAGGTAAGCAGGTGACTCTTACGCTTTCCAGGAAATGAAAAGCCTGGCCCGCGGCGTCGCGGTCCGGATCGCTGCCCCGCTGGGAGTAACCCCGCCCGTTCCGCGTTGTCCGGGAGTTCCTTCATGCTGACCCCTGGTGCACGGCCGGCGCTACGTCGCGCGGCCGCGAACCCGCCCCGCCGCGCGTCGACCACGTCTGGCTGGCCCCGGCGGCCGATTGGCCGCCCGCGGCGCTGGTTGACGGGCCTGGCCGCGATCACCAGCGCGATCGCGCTGCCGCTCCTGGCCGCGGGGCCCGCGAGCGCCGATCAGGCCAGGCAGCGTCAGCAGTGGGTGCTATCCGCGCTCGACGTCTCCGCGGCCTGGAAGGTGACCCAGGGCCGCGGCGTCACCGTCGCGGTGATCGACAGCGGCGTTGATCCCACCGTGTCCGACCTCACCAGCTCGGTGAAGTCAGGCCCAGACTTCACCGGTGTGCACACGCCGCCCAGCAACCCGAACTGGGGAGTGCACGGCACCTGGATGGCCTCGCTGATCGCCGGGCACGGACACGGCCACGGCGGCAAGGACGGCATACTCGGCGTCGCGCCGCAGTCCAGGATCTTGTCGATCCGGGTGATCACCGACCGCTCCGACCCTGGCTACAACGCCTACGATCACGAGCCAACCTGGCGCGGCCAGCGTGAACTGGCCAATGCGATCAAGTACGCGGTCAAGCACGGCGCACAAGTGATCAGCATGTCGCTCGGATACGCCGCCGCGAGCGGGGCAGTCAGGTCCGCGCTGCAAAGCGCGCTCGCGCACAACGTCGTCGTCGTGGCGTCGTCAGGCAACGCGGGCGCGACGCATACGGCCAGTCACGGGAACGCTCCTTATTCGTTCCCCGCCGACTACCCGGGCGTGATCGGCGTTGCCGCGGTCGCAGAGTCGGGCCGGGCAGCCTACTTCTCAAGCGAGAACCTGTCGGTGCAGGTCGCTGCTCCAGGCGTCAACGTGCCGGCCCAGGGCCGCGGCAGCAAGTACTGGGTCGTCAGCGGGACAAGTCCCGCGTGCGCGCTGACCGCGGGGGTCGCAGCACTGATCAAGGCGAAGTACCCGAAGCTCACGGCTGCCCAGGTCAGGAGCGCGATCACCGGATCGAGCGCGCACCGGCCGCACGGCGGCTATAACGACCACGTCGGGTTCGGCACGGTCGACGCGGCGGCGGCGCTCACGCTTGCCGGGAAGCTCGCGGGGCAGGTGCCGGCGGGGCAGACGAGGGCAGGCAAGGCTGCCGCCGGCGGCAACTTCGGCCATGGCCAGGCCGGGGTCGCGGCGTTCCCCGTGGCGCCGCGTGGGCGCGAACGGCTGCTGGTGCTCGGCGGGATCGCCGCAGGCGGCTTGCTGCTCCTGATCGTCGCTCTCTGGCTGCTCGCCAGTAGCCGGCGCCGGCGGCGGGCCGCGCGGCAAAGAGGCCCCATCGGCGTGACTGCGACCCAGGGCCCTCTGGGCTGGCCGCAGGCCTCGGGTCCGGTCGGCGCGGTTGGCCTGGTCGGCCCGCGCGTGGCCTGCCGGCCAGGCAGGACCAGCGGCGCCGGTCGGACCAAGCGGATTCGCCTGGCCAGGCGGTGCCGCCATGCCGGGCGCTGAGGCCGCCGGGAGCGGTGCCGACCTGGACGTGCGTTACCCCACGCAGATCTTTCCTGCCCAGCAGCCGCGGCCTGGCCTGCCTGTGCAGGGTTTCATCAGCCAGCCCCGGCAGGGGCTGCCAGTCCATGGCTATCTCGGCCAGCAGGGACAGAGTCAGATCGGTCCTGGCCTAGGCGCCCAGGGCGGGCCGGGCCAGGGCCCGCCAGCTCAGCCCAATCCAGGTCAGCCGTCCAGTCACCCTTCCCGGTCAGCCTGGTTCTAGCCAGCATCCAGGGACCGGTCAGTACGGGCAGTCAGTTCAGCCTGGTCCGGCGGACCCCGGAGGGTTCGGCCAGCCGCCCGGCTACGGTCAGCCCGGCCAGTTCGGTCAGCCCGGCCAGTTCGGTCAGCCCGGCCAGTTTGGCCAGCCTGCTCACTTCGGCGCGCCGCCTGGCGGCCCGGCGCCTGGCAGTGATCCGCAGGGATTCGCCGGACCTGGCCACGCGGGCTCGGGTTATCCGGGCCCCGGCTACGCCGAACCAAGCCAGCTGCGGCAGGATCACGGCGCGCCAGGGACGGCTGGGCCGGGATACGGCGGGCCGGGATATTCCTGGCCGGTAGCCGGGACCGGCGCGGCGAGCGAGCGTTTCCCGCCGCCGGCCTACCCGGCCACTGTGAGCGGAGGCCCTGCTTCCGCGACCTCATCAGCGGATGCAGCCGGGTCCAGCGAGTCGGAGTGGCCGTTCGAGGACGAGCCGAGCGCCCCCTCAGCAGCCAACACCGCCGCTGCGATCCCGACGCCGACGCCGGCAAGTCCACCACCAGCGCCGGGCAGCGGCGTCGGCTATGTCGTGCCGCCAATGCCGCCCCGGCCGACGCGCGGCCCCAACGACGCGCACTCGAGCCCGGATCAGCGCACCGTGATTCCGCCAGGACGCACCCTGCTGCCTGAGCCTGACACGGGTGGCCTGGTCGACGACGATCCGCTGACCAGCCCGAGGTTCAGCCGCGATGGCCGCGCTGAGCGAGCGCTCCGATCCGGCGGCTACCAGGGTGACTGGCTGTCCGGCGGGCAGAGCGTCACCAGGCCAATGTCGTCGCCCCGGCGGTCAGTCACGCCGGACGAGCAGGGTCTGGCCGGACCGGGTCAGACTGGGCCATCATCACAGCCCGGGCCCCGCTTCCTACCTAAGCGGACTCCCAGGTCGGCGCAGACCGAACCGGCCGAGCGCGCCGACGCAGGAAGCGCTGACGCCGCGCAGGCCGCGCCGCTGGCACCAGCCGCGCCTGAAACGGCGTCTGCTTCGCGTGTCAAGCGGCAGGCGGAACCCATGAGGGCGACCGGTCAGGCCGGCCACGATCCAGCAGCGGCGCAGGCCGCTGACGGACAGCAGAACTCAGGATCGAGCCAGGCGGGACCGCATCCGCCGGTACCAGCGCAAGCCGGGCCGGCCGATGCCCGTTCAACTGAACGAGGACCGTCCCTGACCGGACCAGCTGATTCAGCAGCGGCCGTGCCAGCTCCGGCCGTGCCAGCTCCGGCCGTGCCAGCTCCGGCCGTGCCAGCTCGGCCGTGCCAGCTCCGGTCGTGCCAGCTCCGGTCGTGCCAGCTCCGGTCGTGCCAGCACTGCGGCAGCCCGTCCTGCCGAGGCGCACTCCTGGCGGACGGCCATCTGGGCCCGCGGCCGGCGGATCGCCCGCGACCGACGAAGCGGGCATGCGGTCAGTGTGGGAGCCGCTCGCCAAGAACCGCTCCAAGCCGGATGTGGATCCTGCCTCCGCGGAGACCATTCACTACGCGAGCCCCTCGGTGAAGGCTGGTCCGTCTGCGTGGGAGACCCGGCTGGCGCGACAGCCCGAGACGATCCAGCGCGACGACGCTGCTGCCGCCTCGGGACAGGCGGGAACCGAAGGGTTGGCCAGTCCGGCCGACGGCACGTCGGCTCGGTCAGCGCAGGAACCTGCCCCGCGTTCGGCTGCCAACCTCGCGGCCTTGCGCCGGCGTCAGCCCCAGCCGGCCGGGGACGGGCTGCCGAAGCGGCCAGCACCACCGGCTGCGGATGGGCTGCCGCGCCGGCAGGCGGCCGATAGGACGGAGCAGCCGTCAGCTATCCAGCAATCGGCGGGCGATCCGCTGCCGCGCCGGCAGCCGATGACGCACCTGGCAGCTCCGCTCCGGCGCGACCGGCCGTCAGCGGATTCGCAGCAGCAGCCTGCCGACGCGGGGCCGTCGCCCAGCGTCTGGGACACCTGGCGGCCGACCGCGGCAGCGAAGCGAGGCGGCTCGCAGGACGGATCCGATTCTGGCGATGACCAGGCGTGAGGCCCTGCGCCGCGGTGCGCTGACCGGTCGTGCGGCCGGGGCGCGGGAACCCGAGGTGGGCGAGTTCGCCAGCAAGGTCCTCGACGTGGCCGAGTCGATTCCGCCCGGTCGCGTCATGTCCTACGGAGACATCGCGGAATACGTCGGCGAGGGCGGTCCCCGGCAAGTCGGCCGGGTCATGGCGCTGTGGGGCGGCGGGGTGCCGTGGTGGCGCGTCGTGCACGCCGATGGCAGCCTGCTGGCAGGTCACGAACGCGAAGCCCTGCGGCACTATCGCAGCGAAGGCACGCCGCTGCGGCGATCTCCCGACGGGACGCCAGGACGACTCGACATGCGCAAGGCGCGCTGGCCGGGCGATGTACCGGCGACCTGACGAACGCGACCCCAGGGGTCAGGTGTGATTTTGAGGGGCAGCTGGGACTGGCCCGCATCGAGCCGTCCCTGAGCAACTGCCTGCCGCGACACGCCGGTATGGCCAAGTCTGCAGCGCGCTGTCGGTGTCGGGTGCTGAAATCGATACGACATGGATAGGCAACCGCCCGCATACCGCTTGGTTCGCCGGCCGGTCGAGACCGCGGTGCCACCCGTTCTCGATCCAGCCCAGACGCAGGTCGTCGGCCACTCCGGCGGCCCGTTGCTGGTGCTGGCCGGACCGGGCACGGGCAAGACGACCGCCATCGTGGAGACGGTGGTTGAACGGATCGCCGGTCGCGGCGTCGATCCTGACCGCGTCCTGGTCCTCACGTTCAGCCGCAAGGCTGCCCAGGAACTGCGGGCGCGGATCACCCTGCGCCTGAACCGCACGACCACTGAGCCGCTTGCACTGACGTTCCATAGCTACGCCTACGCCCTGGTCAGGCGCGAGTCGGTGCTCGCCGGGCAGGAGCCGCCGATCCTGCTGTCCGGGCCTGAACAGCTGCAGGAAGTCAGGCGGATGCTGCGCGGCGAGGCAGCCGACGGCGCCAGGCACTGGCCACAGCGGCTCCGCCCGTTGCTCGCGACCCGCGGTTTCGCGGCCGAACTGCGCGACTTCCTGCTCAGGGCCGCAGAACGCGGCCTGGACGGAAGCAAGCTGACCGCGCTCGGCCGCCGGCTCGACCGTGATGACTGGATCGCCGCCGGCGGCTTCCTGACCAGGTACGCGGCCAGGTTCGACCTGGCGCCCGTCCCTGCTTATGACTACGCCGAGGTCATCAGGATCGCCGGTCAGCTGCTGACCAGGCCCGAGGTCAGGCAGCGCGAGCGCCTGGCCTACGACGTGGTCCTGGTCGATGAGTACCAGGACACCGACCCGGCGCAGGAAGAACTGCTGCACGCGCTGGCCGGCGACGGCCGCGAGCTGATCGTCGTCGGCGACCCTGACCAGTCCATCTACGCGTTCCGGGGCGCCGACTCGGACGCGATCGGCCGGTTCCCCGCCAGGTTCCGCTCGCCAGACGGGCGCCCGGCCGCGGTGATCGCGCTGCGGACCTGCCGTCGCAGCGGCCCTGTCCTGCTGGATGCGTCGCGCCGTGTCGCCGCCAGGCTGCCGGCCGTCCGGCTACCCGCCAGCAGAGCTTCAGGCCAGAATTCGGTGCAACGCGACCACCGGGCATTGATGCCGCTGCCATCGGCGAGCGTAGGTGCCGCGCGGATCGTGGTGGCCGCCAGCGAGCGTCAGGAGGCGGCATTGGTCGCCGACACGCTGCGGCGAGCCCATCTGATCGATCAGATTCCCTGGTCATCGATGGCTGTGCTAGTGCGCTCCGCAGTCCGTCAGGTACCAGGGTTGCAGCGGGCGCTGTCGAGCGCGGGCGTCCCCGTCGCGGTGGCCGGAGATGAGCTTCCGCTGGCTGACGATCCGGCGACCAGCCCGCTGCTCCGGCTGATTGGCTGCGCCCTTGACCCCCATGGGCTGACCGAAGATGTCGCCGCGGACCTGCTGACCGGGCCGCTCGGTGGCACCGATGCGGTCGGCCTGCGCCGGCTGCGTCGCCTGCTGCGGCAGCGCGATGCGGACGAACTTGGTGACGTCGCGGAGGGCGCGGCTGGCGATGAGCCAGGCGAGTCCGGGCCGCCGGCCGAGCCCCTGTATCCGCCCGGCGCCGAGCTTGGCGCAGGCGAACCAGTCGAGACAGGTGCGCTCGCCGCTGCACTGCTGGACTCCACGCTGCTGTCCGCGGCCGGGTGGCGGGCCGGGCACGGCCTGGAAGCGGCGAGCGAGGCGCTCGCCGCTGCCCGGCACATCGCGGGCCTGGTCGCCGTGGCGAGGACGGCGGCGGCGACCGGGACGGCCCAGGAGGTGCTCTGGGCGGTCTGGGACGCGAGCAGACTGGCGAGGCAGTGGCAGGCCGCCAGCGCGGCCGGCGGCACCCGCGGCGCGACCGCGGACGCCGACCTCGACGCGGTGCTGGCGCTGTTCGACGCGGCAGCCCGGTTCGACTCGCGGATGCCGCCTGGCTCGATGGCGCTGTTCCTGGACGGCCTGACCGGACAGGAGATCGCCGGCGACACGCTCGCAGAACGCGCCCAGGCGGGCGACGCCGTCACGATCTCGACGGCGCACCGGGCCAAGGGCCTGGAGTGGGACCTCGTCGTCGTCGCCGGTGTCCAGGAGGGCGTCTGGCCCGACTTGCGGCTACGCGGCTCGCTGCTCGGGATGGACGAGCTCGTCGAGGCGGCGGACCGGGGCGCTGGCGGCGCGCCCGGCCAGACCCCCGCGCCCGACGCGGCGGCGGTCGCGCTCAGCTCGAAGCTGCTCGACGAGGAGCGGCGGCTGTTCTATGTCGCCCTCACCCGGGCGCGGCGCAGCCTGGTCGTGACGGCGGTCGGCGGCGACGACAGCGAGGAGCGGCCGTCCAGGTTCCTTGCCGAGCTCGCTGGTGATGAGATCCCGATCGAGGAGGTGACGCGGCTCGGCAGGCGCTGGCTCTCGCTGCCCGCGCTGACCGCCGATCTGCGCCGTGCCGCCGCCGACCGGGCACTGCCCGCGGCCGTCCGCTCCGGCCGCCGCCGCTCAGCTCGCCAGGCTCGCAGCCGCCGGGGTGGCCGGCGCGAGCCCGGACCAGTGGTACGCCCTGACGCCGTGGTCCGGCTCGGGCCCGATCAGCGATGGCGAGGTCAGGGTCTCGCCTTCGCAGGTCGACAAGTTCGTGACGTGCGGGCTGCGCTGGCTGATCGAGTCCGCGGTCGGAGCCAGCCCGCCGTCGGTCTCAGGCAACCTCGGCACCGTCATCCACGCGGCGGCAGCGCTCGTCGCCGAGGGCGCCGACCAGGCGGACATCGCCGGCCGGATCGACGAGATCTGGCACCAGCTCGACTTCGGCAGCGCCTGGTACAGCACGAAGCAGCGGGAGAACGCGAGCCAGATGGTCGCGAGGTTCCTCGACTGGCACCGGGCGAACCGGCGCGAGCTGATCGCCGTCGAGCAGCGGTTGCGGGTCAGGGTCGACGACGTCCTGATCTCCGGGCAGGTGGACAGGCTGGAGCGAGACGAGGACGGCAAAGCCGTCGTGGTCGACCTCAAGACCGGGTCGTCGCAAGCCGCCAGCCGCCGACCTGGACAGGAATCCGCAGCTCGGCGTCTACCAGCTTGCGGTGCTGCTCGGCGCCTTCATCGAGCTGGGCGCGACCGAGCCGGGCGGCGCCGAGCTCGTCCAGGTGGGCAAGGCGGCGAGGCAGAAGTCCGCGGTCGTTCAGAGCCAGCGGGCGCTCGCCGACGACCCCGACCCGGGCTGGGCGCAGGCGCTGGTCAAGGAGGCCGCCGCGGCAATGGCTGGCCCGCAGTTCAAAGCGACGGTCAACGACGGGTGCCGCAGGTGCCCGGCGGCGACGAGCTGCCCTGTCGACGAGCGCGGCGGTCAGGTGACTCCGTGAGCCAGCTGACCCTCTGGGACGACGAGCCGCCGCCTGAACCAGTCGCGTCCCGGCAGCCCCGATTTAGCCCGGCGCAGCTGGCGCGGCTGCTCGGCATCGATGAGCCGACGCCTGAGCAGTCGGTGGTGATCAGCGCGCCGCTGGCCCCGATGGCGGTGATCGCCGGGGCAGGCTCAGGCAAGAGCGAGACCATGGCGGCCAGGCTGGTCTGGCTGGTCGCCAACGGGTACGTCCGGCCGGAGCGGGTGCTCGGGCTGACGTTCACCAGGAAGGCGGCTGCCGAGCTAGCGGGGCGGGTCAGGACGCGGCTTGACGGGCTGCGCCGGGTCGGCCTCGCCGAGCCGGTCCCCGGTCAGCGCGACCGGTCGTTCGGGGGCCCGCGGAGCGGCGACGGGCTCGCGGACTGGCCTCCGGAGGGCGATCTCGCCGGTGACCCGGTGATCGCCACCTATCACTCCTATGCCGCGCGGCTGATCGCCGACCACGCGCTGCGCGAGGCACTTGAGCCGACGATGCGCCTGATCACGCCTGCCGTCGCCTGGCAGCTGGCCGCGCGGATCGTGGCCGGGTACGACGGGCCGATGGACGCGGTCGACTGGGCGCCGGTCACCGTGACCGCAGCCGTCGTCGAGCTGTCCGCGGAACTGGCCGAGCACCTGCGCGGACCCGACGACGTGCTGGAGGCCGGCGACTGGCTGCGGCAGCGCTTCGAGCGGCTACAGCCAGGCAAGCGGACCAGGGCCGAAGCGATCATGAAAAGCCAGCGGGTCCGCGAGCAACTGCTGCCGCTGGTTCGCGCCTACTCCGAGGCGAAGGCCGAGCGCGAGGTCATCGACTACGGCGACCAGATGGCGCTGGCTGCCAGGATCGCGATCGCCCACCCGGAGGTCGGCAGGTCGGAGCGGGCCAGGTACCAGGTCGTGCTGCTCGATGAGTTCCAGGACACGAGCCACGCGCAGCTGGAACTGATGCGCGCGCTGTTCGGCGGCGGCCACCCGGTCACCGCCGTCGGTGACCCTTGCCAGTCGATCTACGGCTGGCGCGGCGCCAGCGCTGGCAACATGCGGCGGTTCGCCGACCTGTTCCCGCCTGCCGCTGCTGGCGCGCCGGATGCCGGTGCGGCGGGCCGGGATGCGCCGCCCGGCGGCGCGCGGGCCGAGGTCAGGCTGCTGTCGACCAGCTTCCGCAACACCGGCCGGGTGCTCGATGTCGCCGCCGACGATCCAGCGCGACCTGCGCGAGATCGCCCCAGACGTGCCGAGGCTGATCGCTCCGCCCGATCGAGCAAGTCGCGGCGCGGTGCGCTGCGCGCTGCTCGAGTCCAGCGCCGACGAAGCCAAGTGGGTCGCGCGAGCAGGTCGCTGCCCTGCTGCGGCTGCCGCCTGGGCTCGCTCCCGACGGCCTGCCGTGGCCGGACGGACGGAGCGACGCGGTCCGGCCATCCGACATCGCAGTGCTGTGCAGGAAGCGGACGCAGTTCGCCGCCCTGCGATCGGCGCTGGAGGCAGAAGGCATCCCGGTCGAGGTGGTCGGGCTTGGCGGCCTGCTGACCGTGCCCGAGGTATCCGACATCGTCGCGACGCTGCGGGTGCTGCACAGCCCGGCGGCGTCGGACTCGCTGGTCAGGACGCTCACGTCGCCGCGGTGGCGGATCGGCCCGCGGGACCTGGTCGCGCTCGGCCGCCGGGCCCAGACACTGGCCAGGGATCAGGGCAGTTCTCAGGCTGGAGCCGGTCAGCGCAAGGACTCGCGCCACCCCGGGGACACCAGCGAGACGAGCCGGGATGCGGCCGGGAGTCCGGTTACGGCTGATGATCATCTGGCCAGGGCGGTGACCGACTTCACGGCCGAGACAGGCAGCCTGGTCGAGGCGCTCGATGACCTCGGCGCGCCGGCGGCGTACTCGGACGAGGGGTACCCGCGGTTGCAGGCGCTGGCCGCCGAGCTGCGGGCGCTGCGGCGGCACGTCGGCCGGCCGCTGCCTGAGCTAGTGACGGAGGTGGAGCGGGCGCTGGGGCTGGATGTCGAGGTCGCGGCGCGGCCGGGGAGTAGTCAGGCGGCGGCGCGGGCCGATCTGGACGCGTTCGCTGACGCCGCCGCGGCGTTCGCCGGGGACGCGCAGGAACCGACGCTGGGCGCGTTCCTCGCCTATCTGACCGCGGCCGAGACCGAGGAGTTCGGCCTCGAAGCCGGTCAGGTCAGCGACACCGATGCGGTCAAGCTCGCGACCGTGCACTCGGCCAAGGGGCTGCAGTGGCCGGCGGTGGTGGTGCCCGGCCTCGCCGCGGGGAGCCGGGCGCAGAACTTCCCGGCAAGGCCGCGGCTGACGACCCGGTGGACGGATAATCCGCGGCTGCTGCCGTTCTGGCTGCGGGGCGACGAGGCTGATCTGCCTGCGCTGACCGGGCTCGACGCTGACGCGCTGGCCGCGTTCAAGCAGGACTGCGACGACCGGAACCTGGCCGAGGAACGGCGCCTCGCCTATGTCGCCGTGACCAGGGCCGCCTACTGGCTGGCCTGCACCGGCTACTGGTGGGGCGCGGGCAAGAGTCCGCTCGGCCCCTCGGCGTTCCTGCACGAGGTGGCCGAGAGCTGCCGGGCTGGCGCGGGCGAGGTCGTCGAATGGGCCGGTCAGCCCGAGGATGGCGCCGAGAATCCGGCGCTGGCCGAGCCGCTGACGGCGTCGTGGCCTGAGCCGCCCGCGGGCGTCAGGTACGAGGCCATCCGGGAGGCGGGCGACCTGGTCCGCGCGGCCGCTGGAGCGAGTTCGGTGTCGTCCGGTGCTGGGCTGGCGGGTGCTGGGGTGGCGGGTGCTGCGGGCTGGCCGGTGCTGGGGTGGCCGGGGCGGTGCCCGCGCGCTACGCCGAACTGGTCGCTGGCTGGGCTGCGGACGCTGACCTGCTGCTGGCCGAGCGGACGAGGCGCCGGCCCGATGGGCCGATCCCGGTCGACCTGCCGCGCCGCTTCGGCGTTTCGGCCCTGGTCACGATGGCCAGGGATCCTGCCCAGCTCGCCGCGCAGATCAGGCGGCCGATGCCGCGTCCGCCCGCGCCGCGGGCCGAGCGCGGGACGGCGTTCCACCGCTGGCTGGAGGAACGGTTCGGCCAGATGCGCCTGATCGACGTCGATGACCTTGGCGGCGCCGTCGACGCGGACCTCGTGGCTGACGACGCCGACCTGGCCGACCTCAAGACGCGCTTCGAGGCAGGGGAGTGGGGCAGTCGCTGGCCGGCCGAAGTCGAGATGCCGTTCGAGACGCGGGTCGGCGATCGCCTCGTCCGCGGCAGGATCGACGCGATCTTCGCCGACGATCGCGGCGGGCGGGTTCGACGTCGTCGACTGGAAGACCGGTCGGCCGCCGCGTCCGGGCCGGGAAGAGCGCGCGGTCGCGGTCCAGCTAGCCGCGTACCGGCTGGCCTGGGCGGCGCTGGCCGGCGTGCCTGTCGCGGAGGTCAGGGCGGCGTTCTACTACGTGCGGGAGAACCTGACCGTCCGTCCGGCCGACCTGCTCGACGCCGACGGCCTGGCAGCCCTGATCGAGAACGTGCCCGCGGACGCCCAAGCCGTCCGCTAGCCCGCCGCCAGCCGGATCGCCTGGGCCTGGGTGGTTTGTGCGGCCATGCGGACCGATCGCAAGGGCCTCCGCTGGTTCATTGGATCTGAATGGGTTGGCGGAAGGCCGCATATCGGGCGTGATCATGGCCCTTCCGTATCCAATGTCGAATGAGGCGGGCGGTTCCGACCCGCGGCCGCGCGGCAGCAAGCGTCAGCGGTGGCCATGGCCACGATCGCAACGCGCTGCTTCAGCGCAAATCGGGGCCTAGGTCTAGAGTGCCAAACTGGACCAGGAGGCATGCCTGTCCGAGCCAGCCTGTCCCAGCCAGGCTGACCCAGCCAGGCTGCAACAACGCACGGCTGCAACAGGCACGCGATCAGCGACCCGAGGTGATACCGCATGGACAAAGCCGTCCGCGACTACATCGACGCCCACGCGGGAGAGTTCTACGCGGCGCTGATGCAGTGGCTGCGCATACCGTCGATCTCGGCCGATCCGGCGCACAGCGCCGACGTACGGCGTTCCGCGCAGTGGCTCGCCGACCACCTGCGGGCGACCGGGTTCGAAACCGCCGAGGTCTGGGAGACAGGAACGGCCGACCAGCCCGGGCTGCCCGCGGTGTTCGCGGAGTGGCAGGCCGCCGACGCGACACGCGCCGACGGTGCTGATCTACGGCCACCACGACGTTCAGCCCGTCGAACCGCTCGGCGAGTGGGACTCACCGCCCTTCGAGCCGGTCGAGCGCGACGGCCAGATCCTGGCCCGCGGTGCCTCGGACGACAAGAGCCAGGTGCTGTTCCACGCGCTCGGCACCAGTGCGTGGCTCGCGGCGCACGACGCCACGGCCCCGCCGGTCACGCTCAAGCTGATCGTCGAGGGCGAGGAGGAGTCGGGCTCGAAGCACTTCGCCGACCTGCTGCGGCGCGAGCGCGAGCGGCTGGCATGCGACGTCATCGTCGTCTCCGACACCACCATGTGGGCCGCCGACGTGCCGTCGATGTGCACCGGCATGCGCGGCGTGATTGACGCGGAGATCGACGTGTACGGCCCCGAGCGCGACCTGCACTCCGGCTCGTTCGGCGGCGCGGTGCCCAACCCGCTGCACGCGCTTGCCAGCCTGCTCGCGGCCCTGCACGACGCGGACGGCCGGATCATGCTGCCGGGCTTCTACGACAAGGTCGCCGACCTCACAGACGCCGAGCGCGACCTGTTCGGGCGGCTGCCGTTCGACGAGAAGGCCTGGCTGGTCACCGCCGGCAACAGCGGCGCCGCCACCGGCGAAGCCGGTTTCAGCACGATCGAGCGGATCTGGGGCCGCCCGACCGCCGAGATCAACGGCATGTGGGGCGGCCACACCGGCCCGGGCGGCAAGACGATCGTGCCGCGCGAGGCGCACGCCAAGCTGTCGTTCCGGCTGGTCGCGCACCAGGAACCGGCCGAGGTGGCCGGGATGCTCCGTGCGTTCGTCGCGCAGCACACACCGCCGGGGCTCGACGTCGTCGTCACGGTCGACGGTCCAGGCGTGCGGCCCTCGTTCTCGCCCATCGACTCGCCGGCGGTCGCGGCGGGCCGCCGGGCGATGGAACGCGCCTTCGGTCAGGAGATCCTGTTCACCAGGGAAGGCGGCAGCGGTCCCGAGGCCGACCTCGCCGACATCCTGGGCGCGCCGCTCGTATTCATCGCGGTCGGACTTGACGAGGACAGGATCCACGCGCCCAACGAGCGCGTCGACATGAAGCTGCTGCTCAAGGGTGCGGAGACCGCCGCGTACCTGTGGGACGAGCTTGCCGCGCTCGGCTGACCGACCTTAGCTGATCTCGTCGCCAGGGCCGAGCGCCGGGCGGCGATCGGCGACGCGGCGTTTCGCGCCGTATTCTGGGGCGGTGACGGGCTCCCTGATTTCGGTTTCTGGCGGGATCGCGCTGACGCGGCACGAGGTCGAGCGGTTTACGCATCTGCGGACCGACGAGGCCTGGCTGGCGAAGGCGTGGGACGACCCCGGCACGAGGGTGCTCGTCATCGAGGACGGCCAGGCGCTCGCCAAGCTCGACGACGGGTCGGCCGAGCTTGTCTTCACGAGCCCGGACCAGGCGCCGGATGGCACCAGGTTCCTGCTCGGCGTCGATGCCGACGACATCGCCTACTTCGGCGTTGGCGGGCCGCTCCCGGACGTCTCAGCCGCGCAGGACAGCGCGCGTAGCGACGACGCGCCTGGGCCGAGCAAGGCGGGCCTGCGCGAGGCGGGCACGCTGCTCAGCGACCGGGACGCGGGCCTGCTCACGCACGCCGTCGCGCTGGCCAACTGGCACGCCGTCGCCGGATTCTGCTCGCGCTGCGGGGCGCCGACCAAGCCGGAACTGGCCGGCCATTCGCGCCGGTGCACCGTCGACGGCAGCGAGCACTTCCCGCGCTGCGACCCGGCGGTGATCATGGTGGTCACCGATCCCGACGATCGCTGCCTGCTGGCCAGGAACGCGCAGTGGCCCAAGGGCCGGGTCTCCGTGCTGGCCGGCTTCGTCGAGCCGGGGGAGTCGGCGGAGCAGGCGGTCGCGCGCGAGGTGCACGAGGAGACCGGCGTGATCGTATCGACGGTCACCTACGCGGCGAGCCAGCCGTGGCCGATGCCGCACAACCTGATGCTCGGATTCAACGCCAGGGCGACCAGCACCGAGATCACGGTCGACGGCGAGGAGATCGCGGAGGCGCGCTGGTACAGCAGGGACGACCTGCGCGCTGCCCTGCTCGCGCGGAGACCTCGTCATGCCGCCGTCGCTGTCGATCTCGCGCTGGCTGATCGAGACCTGGTACGGCAGCGATCTGCCGCATCCTGCCAAGGCCAAGTCGGCTTAGCGCAGCAGCAGCCGGGCGGCGAGTTCGAGCTGCCGGGAGACGTCGTTCGCGGAGGCGCGCCTGGTCACCCACGCCACCAGGTTGGACAGCCAGACGTCGCCGATCACCCTGGCGATGGCCCGCTCGTCCTCGGTCGGCTCGCCGTCGTGCATGGCGTCGGTGAGCATCTGCTCCATCAGCGCGGCGACGGCGTTGACCTCGGTTGCCGCGCTCGGATCGGCGAACATGAACGCCCTGGTGATCGCCTCGGTAAGCAGCGGCTCACGCTGCATGTTCTTGGTCACCTTGTTAAGCACGTAGATGATCCGCTCGGCTGGCGTGTTCCCAGGGACCGGGCGCTTGTCCAGCTTCTCCTTGGTTCGCTCGAACTCCCTGATCAGCCCCGAGACCAGCAGGTGAATCTTGGATGGGAAGTACCGGTAGAGCGTGCCGAGGGCGACGTCGGCGCGCTCGGCCACCTCGCGCATCTGCACGGCGTCGTAGCCGCCCTTGGACGCGAGCGCCAGCGTGGCGTCGAGTATCCGCTTGCGGCGCTCCCGCTGCGCAACCGATCCAAGCTCGCCGTCGGCCGGACCGCCCTGCGTGGCTGGTGCGGCAAGGGTCTTCGCAGCAGCCATCTGAGCCTCTCGTCGGGTCGGCGTTCGCCGCGTTTGTCCTGGCATCCCCGGACCGCCCCCGTCTCCCGAGCCCGTCAGCAGCGCGCAGACGGAGCCTTGCCCGGCCTGGATCATGTCGCGACTGTTCACGCTGGCGTGCCTGCTCAGGCTGGCGTCGCGGTAGCCGTCAATAGTATAACGTGTTCTAATTTTTGTGCGCCGGAGCAGCAGGAGGAGCATTGCCGATCGCGGTCACAGCCGAGCAGGTGGCGATCGCTGAGTCGGTCGCGCAGTGGGCGAAGCGGGCCTGCACGATCGCCGCGGTCCGCAGGCTCGAAGCAACGGGCGGCCAGGCCGCCGGCGGGGCCGAGGCTGACGGCCTCGCGCCAGCGGGGTGCAGCACGCCGCCAGGGCGCGGCTCGGCGAACACTGGTCCGACGTGGCCGACCTCGGCATCTTCTCGATCGCGCTGCCCGAGGACCTCGGCGGCGCTGGCGGCACCGTCGCCGATGTCGCCGTCGTGGCCGAGCAACTCGCGGTCGCGCTCGCGCCTGGACCGCTGCTGCCCACGCTGCTCGCCGGGCTCGTCCTCGCCAGGTGCGGCCAGCACCGCGACGGCGACGTCCGGGCCCTGCTCGGCGAGATCGCGACGGGCGACGCGGCCGTCGCGGTCGCGCTGACGGCCGGTGGCGTCTCCGGCACCGCGACAGCAACCGGCGGACTGCGGGTCAGCGGCACCGCCAGGCTCGTGCTCGGCGCCGGCGACGCCCGCTGGCTGCTGCTCGCGGCGCAGACCAGTCCGGAGGGAGCGGGGCCAGCCGCCTGGCCCGGAAGGCGCCGGGGCCAGCGGCCGACCCGGAGCCCCCGGGGTCAGCGCCCAGCCCGGAGGGTCCGGGGCCAGCGGCCGCCCCGGACGGACTGGTGTGGTTCCTTGCCGATGCCGCGCAGCCTGGCGTCGTCGTGGCACCGAGGTCGCCGGTCGACTTCTCCCGCCCGCTGGCCGACGTGACGCTGACCGACGTGACGGTGCCGGCTGCCAGGGTGCTCGGCGCTGCTGACCCGCGGCTCGTGCCCGACCTCGCGGCCGCGCTGGCCGCCGCCGAGGCGAGCGGCGTCGCCGCCTGGTGCAGTCAGACGGCGACCGAGTACGCGCGGACCAGGCAGCAGTTCGGCCGGCCGATCGGCTCGTTCCAGGCGATCAAGCACCTGTGCGCGCAGATGCTGTGCCGGGCCGAACTCGCCGCCGCCGCGGCATGGGACGCCGCCTGCGCGGCCGACCAGGCTCCCGGTGAGCTAGCGCTCGCGGCCGCGGCGGCCGCCGCCCTGACGCTGGACGCGGCCGTCGACAACGCCAAGGACTGCATCCAGGTGCTCGGCGGCATCGGGTTCACCTGGGAACACGACGCGCACCTGTACCTGCGCCGCGCCCTCGCGCTGCGCAGCCTGCTCGGCGGCAGCGCGGCCTGGCGCGCGCGGGCGGCCAGCCTCGCGCTCGGCGGCGCGCGCAGGCATCCGTTCGAGCCAGAACCCTTTTCCGGCGATCACTCGCCATCCGACGCTGATGAGGTCCGCGCGGCAGCGCGGCTGGTCGCCAATGCCGTGTCCGCCACGCCGCGGGATCACTGGCGGGAAGGGCTGGCCGAGATCGGGTATGCGGCACCGGCCTGGCCGCCGCCGTATGGCCTGGCCGCGATGCCGGCCGACGCAGCTCATCATCGACGAGGAGCTGGCGAACGCGGGCATCGAGCGGCCCGACCTGGCGCATCGGCGCGTGGGCGATCCCCGCGATCATCAGCCACGGAACCGCCGAGCAGCTCTCGAGGTTTGGCTGGCCGACGCTGACCGGCGAGATCACCTGGTGCCAGCTGTTCAGCGAGCCCGAGGCCGGCTCGGACCTGGCGTCGCTGCGCACCAGGGCGATCAGGGTGCCCGGCGACGGGGAGGCGGGCGCGGGCTGGCGGCTGACCGGGCAGAAGGTCTGGACCTCGCTGGCGGCGGAAGCCGACTGGGCGATCTGCCTGGCCAGGACCGATCCGGCCGCGCCGAAGCACAAGGGCATCACGTTCTTCCTGGTCTCGATGCGCGACCCGGGCATCGACGTGCGGCCGCTGCGCGAGATCACGGGCCGCGAGATGTTCAACGAGGTCTTCCTCGACGACGTCTTCGTTCCCGACGACTGCGTGGTCGGCCAGCCAGGTGAAGGCTGGCGGGTCGCCAGGACGACCCTGGCGACCGAGCGCGTCGCGATGGTCAGGGGCGCCGGGCTGGGCGAGGACGCCGAGGAACTGCTCGCCGCCGCGGCGGCCGACGGCGGGGTGCGCGATCCGGTCGTGATCGACCAGATCGGGGCGCGCCTCGCGGAGAGCCTGGCGTTGTCGGTGATGGATGACCGGATCGCCGGCGCTGTCGTCCGTGACACTGCTGCTCGCGCGGCCGGGCAGGCCAGGCTGGGCAGGCCAGGCTGGAGCCAGGCCGCCGCCGTGCGCAAACTGCTCGGCGTCGCGCACCGGCAGGCCGTTGCCGAGACCGCGGTCACGCTCGCAGGCGTGCAGGGAGCGGCGGCGGATGGCCGTGCGGCTGACGCCGTCGACAGCTTCCTGTTGACCAGGTGCCTGAGCATCGCGGGCGGCACCAGCCAGATCCTGCTCTCCCTCGTGGCCGAACGGGTGCTCGGCCTGCCCAGGGAGGAAGCACGCTGATGAACTTCGAGTTCGACGAGGCGCAGCAGGTGATCGCTTCCTCGGCCGCCGACGTCCTGCGCGGCGCCGAGGCGGGGCAGGACGCGGGCGAAGCACTCTGGCAGGCGCTGGCCAAGGCCGGGCTGCTCGCGCTCACGCTGCCGGGCTGGCTGGGCGGCGACGACCTCGGCGTGATCGAGGCAGCTGTGCTGCTCACCGAGGCGGGCCGGCAGGCGGCCGACGTTCCCGCGCTGGCGACGATCATGCTCGGCGCGCTGCCTGTCGTCCGGTGGGGCGACCGTGACCTGCAGCAGCGTGTGCTGGCAGGGGTCGGTGACGGCGAGACCATCCTGACGGCCGGCGTCCGCGAGCAATCGACCGTGCTGCCGCCGGTGCCAGCCACGATCGCGACGCTGGACGGCGCCGGGTCCGGCACGGTCACCGGCACGAAGATCGGCGTGCCGTACGCGGCCCAGGCGAGCTGGATCCTGGTGCCCGCCACGGTCGCCGACACGGGCGGCGCGAACGCGGGCGCGGTCGTCGTCGTCGACGCTCAGGGACCCGGTGTCACCGCCGTGCGGACCCCCGCCTCCGGCGGAACGCCGGAGTACACGGTCCGGCTGGACGGCGCACCCATCGCAGGCGTCCTCGGGGCTGAGGCTGGCGAGTCCGGCCTGCAACATGCCGGCGGCCGGCGCGCGGCGGCGCTGGAGGACCTGTACCTGCTGGCCGGGGCGGGGGCGGCGGCCATGGCCGCCGGGGCGCTCGCGGGTGCGCTCGACCTGACCGCGACGTATGTGGCCGCACGCGAGCAGTTCGGCCGCCCGCTCGCCACCTTCCAGGCAGTCGCCGGGCAGGCAGCCGACATCTACATCGCCAGCCGGACGCTGCACCTCGCGGCTCTCTCGGCTTGCTGGCGGCTCGCGGCCGGGCTCGATGCCGCCGAGGACGTCGACGTCGCGGCGTACTGGCTCGCGCAGGAGGCGCCGGCCGCGCTGCGCACCTGTCATCAGCTGCACGGCGGGATCGGGCTCGACGTGGAGTACCCGCTGCACCGCTACTCGGCGATGGTCAGCGACCTGGCCAGGTTCGCGGGCGGCGCGGGCTACCGGCTCGCCGCGCTCGCCGAGAGCCGGCCGGGTGCGGCAGCCAGCCAGGCACCTGCCGTCGAGCCGGACCTCCGCCATGTTCATCGACCTGACCGATGCGCAGGCCGCGCTCCGCGGCGAACTCCGGGCCTATTTCGCCGGCCTGATCTCGCCCGCCGAACGCGAGGCCATGCGTACCGACCGGCACGGCGCCGCCTACCAGCGGCTGATCAGGCGGATGGGCAGCGACGGCAGGCTCGGGGTGGGCTGGCCCGCCGAGTACGGCGGGCGCGGGTTCGGCCAGATCGAGCAGCAGATCTTCGTCAGCGAGGCGGCGCGGGCCGACGTTCCGCTGCCCGCGGTAACCCTCCAGACCGTCGGGCCGACGCTGCAGGCGTACGGGACCGCCGAGCAGAAGGCGATGTTCCTGCCGAAGATCCTGGCCGGGGAGGTGCACTTCGCGATCGGGTACACCGAGCCTGGTGCTGGCACCGACCTGGCGTCGCTCGACGACCAGGGCGGTCAGGGACGGCGACGACTACATCGTCAACGGCCAGAAGATCTTCACGACCGGAGCGCACGACGCCGACTACATCTGGCTGGCCTGCCGGACCGACCCCGACGCACCCAAGCACAAGGGCATCTCGATCCTGATCGTGGACACCACCGATCCCGGGTTCTCCTGGACGCCGATCATCACGTGCGACGGAGCGCATCACGTCAACGCGACCTACTTCTCAGACGTCCGGGTGCCGGTGAGCATGCGGGTCGGGGCGGAGAACCAGGGCTGGCGGCTGGTCACGACCCAGCTCAACCACGAGCGGGTGATGCTCGGCCCGGCCGGGCGCCTCGGCGCCCTGCACGACCGGGTGCACGCCTGGGCCCATACGACCAGCGCCCCCGGCGGCGGCGTGGTCGCCGAGGAGCCCGATGTGCGTCTCGCGCTGGCGGAGGTCGCCGCGAGCCTGCGCGTCAACGAGCTACTGAACTGGCAGGTCGCGGTCGCCGACACCGTGCACATCGCCGACGCGTCGGCCACCAAGGTGTTCTCGTCCGAGCGGATCCAGCGGTTCGGTCAGCTGCTCATCGACGTGGTCGGCAGGTACGGCGATCCTGCCGACGGCGGCACCGCCGAACTGCTGGAGTGGCTGGACACCCAGCACAAGCGCAACCTGGTGCTGACCTTCGGCGGCGGCGTGAACGAGGTCCAGCGCGAGCTGATCGCGATGGCCGGGCTGGGACTGCCGAGGGTGCCGCGATGACGGCGCCGCAGGCCGATGAGCCTGGAGCGGCGGAGCTCAGGGCCGCAGCTGAGCGGATCATGGCGCTGGGGGAGAGCAGCCCGCGGCTCGCCCGCGACCCGGTCAACCTGCCGATCATCGAGAACTGGCTCGAGGCGATCGGCGACGCCAACCCGGTCTACACCGACCAGGAGTTCGCCGCCGCCGTGCACGGCGGCCTGGTCGCGCCGCCGATGATGGCGCAGGTATGGACCATGGCTGGCCTAGGCCGCCGTGGCCTCGGGCCAAGCCCGCGAGGCTGGCGACCCGACCGGCCAGATGGTGCGGCTGCTCGACGAGGCGGGCTTCACCGGTGTCGTCGCGACCAACTCCGACCACGTCTTCCACCGGTACGTGCGGCACGGCGAGCGGCTCGCGGTGACAGTCAGCCTGATCGGCCTGACCGGGCCGAAGCGGACGGCCCTTGGCGAAGGCTGGTTCTTCACGACCCGGCAGACCTGGTACAGCGACGGCGACGTCGTCGCCACGATGGACTTCCGGATACTCAAGTTCCGCCCGCGCCAGGGTGCTGCTCAGGCGGCCGCGGCACCGGCCACCACCGGGCAGGCAGCAGCGCCCGACGGTTTCGTGATGCGGCCGGTGGTCTCGCCGGACACGGCCTTCTTCTGGGAGGGCACCAGGCACGGCGAGCTGCGCATCCAGCAGTGCGGCGACTGCGGCGCGCTCCGGCACCCGCCAGGGCCGATGTGCATGCGGTGCGGGTCGCCAAGCCCGAAGTACATGGTCGCTTCCGGCGCTGGCGAGGTCTTCAGCTACGTGGTGCACCACCACCCGCCGGTACCGGGAAAGCGGCTGCCGCTCGTGATCGCCCTGGTCGAGCTCACCGAGGGTGTCCGGGTGCTCGCGGAGATGCCTGGTGTCGGTCCAGACCAGGTCAGCATCGGCATGCCGGTCCAGATCGACTTCCTGCGGATCGACGACGACCTCGTCCTGCCAGCCTGGCGGCCAGCCGAGCGCGTCGCCGGCCCTGGCGAGCTTCCCGCCGTGCTCCCCGAGATGGTGATCGACGTCACCGCGACGTTCGTGGTCGCGAGCGCGCTGGCCACCCGCGACTTCACCCCCGTGCACCATGACAGGGACCTCGCGGTCGCCAACGGCAGCAAGGACATCTTCGTCAACATCCTGACCGACAACGGCCTGGTCCAGCGCTTCGTATCACAGTGGGCCGGCCCGCGGTCGCTGCTGCGCCAGACGTCGGTACGCCTCGGCGTCCCGTGCTACGCGGGGGACACGCTGAGGTTCACGGGGCGGGTGAGCGATCGCGCGCCGCTGCCGGACGGGTACCGGTACGAGGTGCAGGTCACCGGCCGGTGCAGCCTGGGCGATCACATCATCGCGACGGCGGTTGTCGACGTGCCGGAGGTCAGGCCATGACCGGCCAGCCCGGCAGGAAGATGCCGCAGGCGGCGATAGCCGGGATCGGCGCGACCGAGTTCTCGAAGGCCTCCGGCCGCAGTGAACTCAGGCTGGCGGCCGAGGCGGTCAGAGCGGCGCTCGACGACGCCGGGCTGCGCCCGGCCGACGTGGACGGCATGGTCACGTTCACGATGGACAGCAACGCCGAGGTCGCGGTCGCCCGCGAGCTCGGCGTCGGGGATCTGACGTTCTTCGGCCAGGTCGGGTACGGCGGCGGCGCCGCCTGTGCGACGGTCCACCACGCCGCGATGGCGGTCGCGACCGGCGTCGCGGAGGTCGTGGTCTGCTACCGGGCGCTGAATGAGCGGTCCGGCCGCCGGTTCGGCCAGGTCTCGGTGGGGGCGGTCCAGGCTCCGACATCGTCGGGCATCGACAACGGCTGGCACTACCCGATGGGGCTGTCGACCCCGGCAGCCACGGTGGCCATAGCGGCGAGGCGCTACATGCACGTGTACGGCGCCAGCAGCGCCGACTTCGGCGCGGTCGCCGTCGCCGACCGGCGGCACGCCGCGACCAATCCGAACGCGTGGTTCTACGGCAAGCCGATCACCCTGGCCGATCACCAGGCGTCCCGGTGGATCGCCGAGCCGCTGCGGCTGCTCGACTGCTGCCAGGAGAGCGACGGCGCTGTCGCCGTCGTGGTCACCAGCCTGGAGCGGGCGCGCGAGCTGCGATCGGCCCCTGCGGTGGTCAGCGCGGCGGCTCAGGGCGCTGGCCCCGACCAGTTCACGATGACCAGTTACTACCGCGACGAGCTGACCGGCCTGCCCGAGATGGGCGTCGTCGCACGGCAGTTGTGGCGGCAGGCCGGCGTGGGTCCGCAGGACATCAGGACCGCGATCTTGTATGACCATTTCACGCCGTACGTGCTCATGCAGCTTGAGGAGCTCGGCTTCTGCCCGCGCGGCGAGGCGCGGCACTTCGTCTCCGGCGGCGCGATCGAGGCCGGCGGCCGCCTGCCGCTCAACCCCCACGGCGGCCAGCTTGGCGAGGCCTACATCCACGGCATGAACGGGATCGCGGAGGCGGTCAGGCAGGTACGCGGGACCGCGGTCAACCAGGTCCCCGGCGACGGACCTGTGCTGGTGACCGCCGGCACCGGCGTGCCCACCAGCGGCCTTATCCTCGCGCCCGACTAAGACCGGGCGCCGTCGCCGGCGGCCGCCATGTCGAGGGCCGCGATGTAGCCGAACGTCATCGCGGGGCCGATCGTCGCTCCTGCCCCGGCGTAGCTGTGGCCCATCACCGCCGCGCTCGCGTTGCCGGCCGCGTAGAGGCCGTCGATCACGCTGCCGTCCTGGCGCAGCGCACGCGCCCTTTCGTCGGTGCGCAGCCCGCCCTTGGTGCCGAGGTCGCCAGGCACGATCTTGATCGCGTAGAAGGGCGGCTGGGCGAGCGGCGCAAGGTTCGGGTTCGGGCGGCAGCGCGGGTCGCCGTAGTACCGGTCATAGGCGGAATCGCCGCGCCCGAAGTCCTCGTCCTTGCCCGCCTCGGCGAAGCCGTTGAACCGCCGGACGGTCTCGGCCAATCCATCGGCGGCGATCCCGACCTGGCCGGCGAGTTCGGCGAGCGTGCTGGCGCGGTAAACCGCTCCGGCCGCGTACCACCGCCTGGGCAGCGGCTTGCGCGGCGGCAGCCCGGCGAAGACGTAGCTGTTCCGGTACCGCTGGTCGATGATCAGCCAGGCCGGGATGTGCGGCTTGTCGTCGCTGTGCTTGTCGTACATCGCGTGCACGGCGTCGACGTAGGGGGCCGCCTCGTTGACGAACCGCTCGCCTGCGGCATTGACCAGGATGCAGCCAGGCAGCGACCGTTCCGACAGGCAGAAGAACGGCCCGCCGGTCAGCGGGATCGACGGGCCCCACCAGGCGTCATCCATCAGGTCGAGGGCCGCTCCCGCGTCCTGGCCGGCGACGATCCCGTCGCCGGTGTTGCCCGGTGAGCCGACGGTCCAGTCCGTCCCGATCGGCTGCCGCTGATACTCAGCGCGCATGGCGGCGTTGCGCTCGAATCCGCCTGTGGCGATCAGGACGCCGCGGCGCGCAGCGATGGTCGCGGGCTGCCCGTCCCTGGTCACGCGTACGCCGGCGACCCGGCCGTCGCTAGTCAGCAGCCCGGTCAGCGGCGTGTCCAGCCACAGCGGCACTCCTGCCGAGGCGAGCCCGGCGCGCAGGCCCGCCGAGAGCGCCTGGCCCAGCGTCATCGTGCGGCGGCGCAGGGCCTTGGTCGCCGCCATCCGGCCAGCGACCTTGGCGGTCGTCCAGATCGCGCGCGGATGCCTGGTACCCAGGCTGAGCCAGCGGTAGTCGGCCGCCGTGATCGCCATTCCGTCGGGAGCGGGCAGGTACGGCGGATTGAGGTGGCCGAGTTCGGTGCCGAGGATCCGGCCGTCGAGCGGCGCCGGCTCAATGGTGCGGCCGCTGGCGAGGCCGCCCGGTGCCTCGGGATAGTAGTCCGCGTAACCGGGCACCCAGGCGAAGCCGACGGGCGCCGCCGACATCACCAGGTCCAGCATCGCGGGGCCGTGCTCGAGCAGCGCCCGCTGGCGCTCTTGCGTCACGTCGTCCCCTGCCACGTGCGCGAGGTAGGCGCTGGCCTGCTCGGGGGTGTCCGCCACGCCAGCCCGCCTGAGCACAGCGTTGCAGGGAACCCAGAGGCCGCCGCCCGAGCGCGCCGTGGAGCCGCCGAAGTAGCCGGTCTTCTCGATCACCACGACGCTCAGTCCCTGCCTGGCCGCGGTGAGCGCCGCTGTCATGCCAGCGGCACCGCTGCCAGCCACGACAACGTCGAACTCGGGGTCTCCTGGTGCCATCGCGCCTCCCGGCACCATGCTAGAACACGTTTCAGTTTTGGCCGAGTGGTGGCGTGCCGCACCGCGACGATGAAACCCTGCCGGGCCCATGGCACCAGCAGGGGTTCATCGTTGCGAGGGCAGCGAGCCCGAGCCCCGGCTAGGGCTTGGGGCAGGCGCGGAAGGTGAGGGTCGTTGCCACGGTGCGGCGGGATCCGCCGCGGGCGAAAGTCACCTTGCCGGAGAGCGAGTAGGACTTGCCAGGCGTCAGTGATCCGCCTCGCAGCGTGCCTGAGCGCAGCGTTGTGCCGCCGAGTTTGAGCACCTTGCTGGCGACCCGCCAGCCCGCCGCGGGCGAGCCCGTGACGCCAGCCCCGATGCTGACAGGCGGCAGGCACGACGCCGGTCCGGTCAGCGTGACCCGGTTGCCGCCAGCGGATTTCCGGACGCTGACATCACGTCCTGGCAGCAGCACCGGCGCCACCAGCAGCTTGTTGCTGACCGTGGACTCGATCGACCAGGCGACCCAGCCCCGTCCGCTCGGAGCGGTCGTCAGCTGCGGGCTGCCGCCTGCGAAGGTGCCATGCACGTTGAACCTGACCACGGCCGACAGCTGGGTGGACGGCAGGTTCGCGATCGCGATGTCGCTGCATTCCATCGGATACGTCGGCGAGGCGCCCGCTCGTATCTCCTGCCGGGTCGTGACTGGACGGCGAGCAATTGTTCGTGTCACCGGTGAGCGACGGGCGGCTGAAGCTTCCGCCGGTCCAGCGGGAGACCACGGGGTGGTAGCTCGCGTTGTCGACGGTGGCCAGCAGCCGCACCCCGTGCGGGGTGCTCGTCAGGCCGAAGTCCGCGTCCGACGTCCAGGTGTGTGCCACCTTGCGGAACGCTGACCAGGTGCCGCCGGCCTTCTTCGAGGCGAAGGACACGGGGTCGGAGATGGCGCCGCCCTTGTCGATGACCAGGACGGCGGTGCTGCCGCTGAAGGCCAGCCTGGCCACGCCGACGGAGTAGGGCGTGCCGATCGTGACCGGCGGGCTGGCGAATCCCGGCCTGATCTGCAGCTTGTGCACTGCACCCTGCTCCACCTGGGTGACCACCCAGATCGTCCCGCCGGGGCCGACCACGGCGTCCTGCATCAAGCCGAAGCTTGGTGCCGTCGCCACGTCATGTGATGCCGACAGCTGGCCGCCGGCGGTGGCGGTAGCTGTCGCGATCGCGCTGCCCTGCGGGCCGTTCTCTGAGGCGACCGTGTCGTGGAACCACACGAGCGTGACCTGGCCGCCAGGCGTGATCAGGACCCGCAGGCCAGCCGCCGATGACACGCCGAGCGAGGCCACGGACTGGACACCGCCCGCACAGCGCGTCGCGCCGCGCGGCAGCGTGCACAAGAACACCTTGCGCCCGGCGTTGGCGTCGCCGATCCAGCCGACGTAAGCGGTGCCCGACTTGCTGGTCGCGGCGTCGTACCCGCTGAACTCTTCGTTGTTGGCGAGCGCGATCGGCTTGCCGGTCAGCCCTGGTTCGGCGGCGGCAGGCGTGGCCTGGGCTAGTGCCTGCGGGGCATCAGCCCCGGCGGCCAACGCCGCCTGACTTGCTGTGAGTGCGAGCATGACCGCCGCGCCGGCGGCAGCCGTCGCGGTCAGGGTGCGGATCGAACCTGGCATCGCTTGTCTCCGTGCAGATCGCCTGATGGATGATGTCTGACCGGAGTAGATCGCGGGAGCGTAACGTCTGTGTAATGCCGGATGTATCACCGCGTGCGACCTCAGATGCGGCACCGGCGCTCGTCCAAGACGAACCAGGTGGCCAGGCCGCGGCTGCCAGCGCCCGGCCGGTCAGCGCCGGCCGGGTGCGGGTCAGCGTCATCGGGACCGTGACGGCCAGTCGCGACGGCCTGGTCGTGGCCGGCCATGACCTCGGCGGCCGGCGAGCCAGGGTCGCGCTCGCCGCACTCGCGCTGGCCGGCGGGCCGGTGTCCGCCGACCGGCTGGCCGCGATTCTGTGGCCCGATCAGCCGCCGCCGACCTGGCCGGCCGCGCTGCGCGGCGTGGTGCGGTCGCTGCGGACCGCGCTGGCCGGGATCGGCGCTGGCGGACAGCAGGTCGTCGCGACCGCGCCGTCTGGGTACGCGCTGGCTCCCGGCGTCGAGGTCGACCTGCGACACGCCCGCGCCGTTCTGCGGTCCGCCGCCGATCTGGCCAACCAGGGCAGGCACGAGGCGGCGCTGGCAGCCGCCGAGCCGGTCGCCAAGCTCTCCGGCGATCAGCTGCTGCCGGGGGAGGATGCCCGCTGGCTGGACCCGCACCGCGCTGAGGCCGACGCGCTCGCCCTGCACGCACTGGAGATCCTTGCCAGGTCCGCTGGGGCGCTCAGCGATCACCACCGGGCCACCGAGGCTGGCCGCCGCGCTGCCGCGGCCAGCCCGCTCGACGAACGGGCGCACCGGATCCTGATCAGGGCCCTGCACCGGGCCGGCGACCGGGCCGGGGTGGTGCGAGCCTACGAAGTGTGCAGGGGCTTGCTCGCCGATCAGCTTGGCGTTGACCCCGATCCGGAGACCATGGCCGTCTACCTCGCCGCGCTCGGCGACGCCGGCCCTGGCGGCTCGGCCGGGACCGCGAGGCTGCCGGTCGTGACCTCGGCGTATCTTCGGACGCGACGCCGAGGCCGACTTGCTGGAGGCCGCGATCCGCGGGCCCGGCCTGGTGACCGTCGCTGGGCGCGGCGGCGTCGGCAAGTCGCGGCTGGCCCTGCGGGTGGCGACACCTGCCTCGTTTCCCGGCGGCAAATACTGGATCTCGCTCGCGGCCGTCTCGCAGGACGAACTGGTCGCCTCGACCGTCGCCATGACCATCGGCCTGCCGGTCGGGACCGAGGACGCGGCGGTGCTGCTGGCCGGCCCATCTCGCGCCGTTAGGCCGAGCGCTGCTCGTGCTCGATGGCTGCGAGGCAGTCGTCGACGGCACGGCGTCGCTTGTTACCAGCCTGCTGGGGATGTGCCCGACGCTCAGCCTGCTTGTGACGAGCCGGGTCCCGCTGGCGATCGACACCGAGCAGGTGGTCGACGTCGAATCCGCTGCAGCGCCGGCGCACCCAGGTGCGGCTGCTGGCCGACCGGGTCCGCGGCGGCGGCGGCGAGCTTGTCCAGGACGCGGCCGCCGCCCCCTTCATCGCGGAGCTCTGCCGCCGGTGCGGCGGGCTGCCGCTGGCGCTCGAGCTAGCGGCCGCCCAGCTCGCTGCCATGTCCGTGCCCGATCTGCTTGACCACCTTCCGGGGCTGGTCAGCGGTGGCGAAGACTGGCTGCGCGGGGTCGCGGCGAGCAGCTACGCGCTGCTTGACGAGGATGAGGCGACGGTGTTCAGGCGGTTCGGAGTGCTCGACGGCCCGGTCGCGCTGCCGCTGATCAGGGACGTCGTCGCGGGCGGCGCGATCGCACCGGTCCGCGTGGTCAGGATCCTGCGCGAGCTGACGGCGCGTGGCCTGCTCGCCGTGGACAGGTCAGGACCGCGCTGGCGTTACTACGCCGACGACGACCTGCATCGTCTCGCCAGGGAACTGCTGGACACCGCAGGCGAGACCCGGCAGGTCAGCGAGCGGCTCGCAGACGCCGTCATGGCTACCCTGCCCGGCGACCCGAGGGCGGCGCCTGAACCTTTCCTGGAGCCGATCGGCGAGGTGCTCGCCTGCGTCAGATCGCTGCTCGGTGCCGCGATCGACGGGCGGCTGTCCCTGGACAGGGGCCTCGAGCTGGCCTTCGGCCTGCATCGGTACTGGGCCTCGACCAACGTGTCGGAAGGCAGGTTCTGGCTGTCACGCCTGCTGGCTGACGCGACACCGTCGGTGCAGACCGGTCATGCCACCTACGCGCTCGGCTACCTCAGCTACTGGTCGGGGGACACCGCGGCCGCCGCCAGAGAACTCGAGGCGGCCGTCGACATGCTGGCTGGTCAGCCTGACCAGTATGCGGCGCGCGCGCTGATCTACCTTGGCGGCCTCGCCGACGACATGGACAGGGGAGACGAGGCGCTGGCGTTCGTGCGCCGCTCGATCGAGGCCGCCGCGCCGTTCGGGGTTGACCTGCAGGTCGGCGCCGTGATCGGGATGGGCTGCGTCCTCGCTGAGCGAGCCGACCGGGCGGCGGCCCGCTATGCGGCCGAGGCGATCGAGCTCTGCCGGCAAGGCGGATCGGCCGAGCAGCTCGCGGCCACGCTCCCGACGGCCGCGATGGTCTGCTGGCAGGCCGGCGATCTGGACGCGGCTCGCCGCTACGTCGCCGAGGCGATGCCGCTGCTCGCAGGCTCCCGGCGGATCGCGCGGGTGGTGCTGTACTCCGCGGCCGCAGCGATCGCGCTGGCCGACGGTGACCTCGATGCCGCCGTCTCGCTCGGCGGCAATGCCGTCGCTGACGCCAGCGACCTGGGGATCGAACGCGAGCTGCCGCTGGCCCACTGCCTGGTCGCCAGGGCGCTGCTTCAGCAAGGCGAGATCGGTGCGGCGGCCGAGGCGGCACTCGCGGCTATCACCGTCAGCACGTCGCTGACCTTTACATTCCCGCTGGCCGTCGGGCTGGAGACGGCGGCACTGATCTGCCTGGAGCGTTCCGGCCCGACCGCGGCGGCCATGACCTTGCTAGACGCGGCAGCTGACATCAGGGACCGCGGTCGCCGGCCAGGGCCGTCGGCGCTGCGCGCCACTGTCGAGCGTGCGCGCGCGATCATGGCTGGCCGGCATCCGGGCGCGGAGGCCCGGCCGGCGCTGGGTATGCCGTCGGGGCCGAGCGCGGCAGAGGCCGTCGCGCTGGCGATCGCGGCCCTGCGGCCGGCCGCCGCGGACGTGGTCAGTCCGTCGGGTCCTGGCTGAAGTAGCCGAGCAGCAGGTCGACAGACACCAGGGGCTCGCCACTGCTGTCCGCCGGACATGTCCCGGTCGGACTGGGCTACCTCCTCGAGCAGCTGATACAGCAGGTCGTAGATGGCGGCCGCCCGGGACACGGGGACCATGCCGTCGGCCATGGCTAGCACCATCCTGCGGTGCTGCTCATCGGCGGCCGCCGCACCGAGTCGCGTCCGGCGCGTCGCGAAGAACTGCCTGCGGTACAGCTCCAGGGCCGCAGCCGCCATCGCCTCGGCCTCCGGGCTGACCTTCTCGTTGTCGGTGAGATCGTCGCCCATGATCATGTCGGCGTGGCTCGCCTGGTAGCGATGCTCGACGATTCCTGACACCACCCGGCTCGCGACGGAGTCAATCAGCCCGGCCGCCTCCAGGTGCTTGATGTGCCGGTACAGCTTGGTCTGCGGCTCGCCGAGTTCGGCCGCGAGTTCCTTGACCGTCTTCGCCGGCAGATCGGGGCCGCGGCCGCGGGTGAGCGCGTGCAGCAAGTTCAGGCGCAGCGGGTCAGCCAGTGCCTTGAGGACGTCGATGTGGGACGCAGACTGCGGGTCCTGGCCGGGCGCTGCGTGGCCGGCCTCGCTGCCCGCGTTGCCGCTGCCGCGCCGCCCGCGTTGCCAGCCTCGTCGCCTGGCGCACCGAACTTTTTCATGACCCCATCTTGCCACCCGTTCACGCGTATGCAATCATTCACGTAGACGTGAACGTTAACGGCGAAGTGAAAGACCTTCGCCTGGCCCCATCGAAGGAGTGACGGCATCGATGTTTCCTAGTCAGATCAACGAGCTGGCAAGGCAGTCCGCGAACATGCTGACCGAGCGGCCCAGGCCAGCCAGTCCGGCGGCCAAGCGGCGCGGCGAGGCCAGCGCGATCCGGCAGCACACCGGATGGACGCTGGTCCAGATCGGCCTGCGGATCGCGGCGTCGGCCAGCAGGTAACACCCAGGCAGCAAGCCGATGGCGAGCAGCGCGGAGCTGCGAGCCAACGACCGAGGGCGGCTGACTCAGGCGGAGGGCGACCCGCCAGTCAGTCGCCCTCAGCCTGTGCGCGCGGCCGCGCGGCGCCAGGCGGCGAGCGCCGAAGCGATGTCCGCGGTGCTCACGTCGAGGTGCGTCAGCATCCGCACGCGACCGGCGCCCATCGTGACCAGGAGGCCCTCGGCCGCCAGGCGCTCCTTCCACTCAGGCGCCGACCGGCCAGTGCCGCTGACGTCGACGAAGACGATGTTGGTCGGCACCGCGTCAGGGTCGACCGAGCCCGGCAGCAGGTCGGCGATTCCCTCGGCCAGGAGGCGCGCCTTGGCGTGGTCCTCGGGCAGCCGCTTCGGGCCATCGCGGAGGGCGACAAGTCCGGCGGCCGCCATGATCCCGGCCTGCCGCCAGGCCGCGCCGAACAGGATCTTCACCCGCCTGGCTTCCCTGATGAACTCCGCGTCGCCGACCAGCATCGAGCCGATTGGCGCGCCTAGCCCCTTTGACAGGCAGAACATCATCGCGCTGACCTCGGCCGCATAGTCGGCGATGGTCGCGCCGGTCACGGCGCACGCGTTGAAGATCCTGGCCCCGTCCAGATAGAGCGGGACTCCCGCGGCCGCGCACGCCTTGGCTATCGCGCGGACGTCGTCGACGGGCTGCGGGGTGCCGCCGCCGACCTGGTGGCTGTTCTCGATGGCGACCAGATCGACCACTGTCACGTCCGCCGGGTCGGGTCGCAGGGCATCGGCGACCTGCTCGGCGCTCAGCAGCCCGCGCACGCCTCCGATCGGCCGGAAGGCCACGCCGGACAGCGCGGCCGCGGAGTGCACCTCCGTATTGCCGACGTGCGCGCGGGACTCGCAGACCGCGAAATGCCCCGACCTGACCAGGACGTGCAGCGCGATCTGCGTGCACATCGTGCCCGTCGGCAGGTACAGGGCCGCCTGCCTGCCGGTGACCTCGGCGGCCATGCTCCTGCAGCCTGTTCACGGTCGGGTCGTCGCCGTACCAGTCATCACCGACCTCGGCGGTCGCCATCGCCGCGCGCATTGCTTGCGTCGGGCGGGTCACCGTGTCGGAGCGCAGGTCGATGAGATCGCTCAAGTTGGGTGTCCTGTCTCGCTCGCAGCCTTGGTTGCAGTATCCGCTATCGCGAGGCCGCGACGCGGCTGCGGTACAGTCGACCCGGTTCGCCCGGCAATGAGGTCCGGGCGGTAAGGGACTCAGCTGGGAGCAAGCAGCTGATGAAGGCGCTGGTCAAAGTCCGGGCCGAAGCTGGTCTGCGGCTGGAGGACGTGCCGGTCCCCGCGATCGGCAGGGACGACGTCCTGATCCGGGTGCTGCGCACCGGGGTGTGCGGAACGGACCTGCACATCTACGAATGGGATGGCTGGGCGCAGGCCAACGTGCCGGTGCCCCTGGTGGTCGGGCATGAGTTCGCCGGCGAGATCGTCGAGCTTGGATCCGACGTCAGGGACCTCGCCGTCGGTGACCTGGTCAGCGGCGAGGGGCATCTCGTGTGCGGTCGGTGCCGCAACTGCATGGCCGGACGCCGGGTGCAGTGCGCGCACGTCAAAGGCGTGGGCGTGAACCACCCTGGTGCCTTCGCCGAGTACATCGCGCTGCCTGCCGCCAACGTCTGGCGGCATCTGCCGGGACATCGCCCTCGACGTGGCGGCGATCTTCGATCCGTTCGGCAACGCGGTGCACACGGCGCTCACGTTCCCGGTGCACGGCGAGGACGTGCTGATCACCGGGGCCGGGCCGATCGGGATCATGGCTGCCATCGTCGCCAGGCACGCGGGCGCCAGGTACGTGGTGATCACCGATGTGTCGCCGTACCGGCTGGAACTGGCCGAGAAGATCGGCGTGACCGTCGCCGCGGACACCAGGGAGCGCTCGCTCGCGCAGATCATGACCGACCTGGGCATGCGCGAAGGCTTCGACGTGGGGATGGAGATGTCGGGCAAGCCAGTCGCGATGCGGGAGATGCTTGGCGCCATGACCCACGGCGGCAAGATCGCCATGCTCGGGCCTGCCATCCGCCGAGTTCCCGATCGACTGGGGTCACCTGGTCCTCAACATGATCACGATCAAGGGCATCTACGGCCGGGAGATGTTCGAGACCTGGTACTGGATGTCCGTCCTGACCCAGTCGGGCGTCGACATCGGACCCGTCATCACGCACCGCTTTGACGCGGCCGACTACGCGGCCGCCTTCGAGACCGTGCGTGCGGGCCGGTGCGGCAAGGTCGTACTGAACTGGGCCGACCCCGCCAGCTAGCCAAACACCGACTCAGCTATTAGTGAGGGGGCTGAGATTGTTCTCCAGCGTCGCACCGCAGATCGCCGCCGAGCTTGACGAGATCCGCGAACAGGGCCTGTATAAGAACGAACGGGTTATCGCCAGCCCGCAGCAGGCCAGCATCATGGTCGCTGACGGGACGCGGGTGCTGAACCTGTGCGCCAACAACTACCTCGGGCTGGCCGACGACCCGCGGATCATCCAGGCCGCGAAGGACGCCATGCACAGGTGGGGTTTCGGCATGGCCAGCGTCCGGTTCATCTGCGGCACCCAGGACGTGCACAAGCGGCTCGAGCGCAAGATCTCCGACTTCCTCGGCACCAGCAGTGCCAGCCCGGGGGGAGAACCCCCCGGATCCCCCCGCGACACGATCCTGTACCCGTCCTGCTTCGACGCCAACGGCGGCCTGTTCGAGACCATCCTGGACGACCAGGACGCGGTGATCAGCGACGAACTGAACCACGCGTCGATCATCGACGGCATCAGGCTCTGCCGGGCCCGGCGGCTGCGGTACAAGAACCGGGACATGGCGGACCTCGAGACACAGCTCAAGGCGGCCGCGGACGCCAGGCGCCGGCTGATCGCGACCGATGGCGTGTTCTCCATGGACGGCTATGTGGCGCCGCTGCGCGAGATCTGCGACCTGGCCGAGCGGTACGACGCGATGGTCATGGTGGATGACTCGCACGCGGTCGGCTTCGTCGGCCCGTCCGGCCGCGGCACTCCCGAGCTGCACGGCGTGACCGACAGGATCGACATCGTCACCGGCACCCTCGGCAAGGCGCTCGGCGGCGCGAGCGGCGGCTTCACCAGCGGCCGGGCAGAGATCATCGACCTGCTCAGGCAGCGCTCGCGGCCGTACCTGTTCTCGAACTCGGTCGCGCCCGCGGTGGTCGGGGCCTCGCTGAAGGTGCTCGACCTGCTGGACTCCAGCGACGACCTGCGGGCCAGGCTGCGCGACAACACGGCCTTGTTCAGGGAGCGGATGACCGCGCTCGGGTTCGACATCCTGCCAGGTGACCACCCGATCGTCCCCGTGATGATCGGGGACGCCGCGAAGGCCGCCAAGCTCGCCGACCTCCTGCTGGGCAAGGGCGTCTACGTGATCGGCTTCAGCTACCCGGTGGTCCCGATCGGCAAGGCGCGGATCAGGACCCAGGTCTCGGCGGCGCACACCGTCGAGGACCTCGAGCTTGCCGCGACCGCGTTCGCCCAGGCCCGCGACGAACTCGGCTAGCCAGTCGAGCCGGCCGGGCTGTCCTACTGGTGCGTCTTGATCCTGTCGACCCGGCAGCTGCGCGCGTGGCCTACCGGGTAGGTCTTGATGGCGACCGGAAGCTGATTCCCGCGTACCGGCCGCAGCACAATCCGCGCGTTCACAACCTGATGCTGGACATAATAAGGGCTATACTTTACGTTCAGCCGGAATTGCTTGATGAACGTTTTACCAACGCCACCGCCGCCATTTTCAAATATTACGATGGCGTAGTGATGCCGCACCGTGCAGGCCGTCACCGCAGGTGTGCACGCGGTAAGAGCCATGGTCGCGCCGACAACCGTGACCAGCGTGACAAGCGTTCTAGCCTTCATGGATTTCATCTTCTCGGCTGGCGAAGGGTTTATACCTGCTAAATGCGAGCGCCAACAAGACTAATACCCAGGCAGAAACTAATTGCGCCACCCGCGGCCCGGCGTGGATGATGTCCCGATGACATGGACCGCACCAGACGTGCCGCGCACCGAGCCGGATCAGCCGGCGCCCGAACGCGCCGCGCTGCAGGGCTGGCTCGACTTCCACCGCGCCACGCTGCTGTTCAAGTGCCAGGGACTGACCGGTGACCAGCTCGTGCGGCGGACGGCCGAGCCGTCCAGCCTCTCGCTGCTCGGCCTGGTCAGGCACATGACCGACGTCGAGCGCGTCTGGTTCCGCCGGCGGTTCGGCCGCCAGCTCGACCTGCCGAACCTGTACTGGAGCGACGAGCACCCCGACGGCGACTTCGACCTAGCGGAGGCGGCAGGGGCGCAGGAGGCCTTCGACGCCTTCACTGCCGAGTGCGCGCTGGCCGACGAGGTAGCCGCGGGCCGGTCACTGGACGAGACGTTCATCTCCTCCGATGGCGCGACGCTGGACCTGAGGTGGATCTACCTGCACATGATCGAGGAATACGCCAGGCACAACGGCCACGCCGACATCCTTCGCGAGCGTCTCGACGGCGTGACCGGCGACTGACCAAGCGGCGGGGTGACGGGAGAGCGTGGGGGGTTAGCATCACCGCCATCTCGTCCTAGCACCATTGAGCCGGCGTCCCTTGTGCCCTTTACTTGCTGACGTGACCTCGGATATCGCCGCGAGCGCCGCTGGCAGGCAGGCGCCAGGCAGCCAGTTCGCGGTGCGGGTGTGCGGCGTGCGGCGGTCCTTCGAGGCCGATCTCGCCCCGGTACGCGCGCTGCGCGGCCTCGACTTGCAGGTCCGGCCCGGCGAGTTCGTCGCCGTGATGGGACCGTCGGGCTGCGGCAAGTCGACGCTGCTGAACGTCATCGCGGGCCTGGATAAGGCGGACGAAGGCACGGTCGAGGTCAACGGCGAGCGGATCGACGGCCGCGACGAGGTATGGCTGGCCAGATTCCGCCGCCGGCACATCGGGTTCGTCTTCCAGTTCTTCGGATTGCTCGACGGGGTCAGCGCGGCCGAGAACCTCATCCTGCCCGGCATCCTGGGCGGGCTGCGCAGGAAAGCAGCCGTGAGGCGCGCACACGAGCTCCTTGACCTGCTCGGCATCGGCGAGCGAGGCGGCAGGCTGCCCGGTGTGCTATCCGGCGGTGAGCGCCAGCGGCTGGCGATCGCGCGGGCGCTGGTCAACGAGCCGAGCGTGCTGCTGGCGGATGAGCCGACTGGCGCGCTCGACAGCGAAGGGGCTGGTCAGGTGCTCGGCCTGCTGCGCGAGCTGCATGCGGGCGGGCAAACGATCGTGATGGTGACGCACGCTCCGGGCGTGGCCGCGGGGGCCGACCGGATCGTGCGGCTGCGCGACGGCCGGGTGCCGGGCCTGTCATGAGGCTGGCCGCTGAGTGGACCCGGCTGGAATGGCAGCGGCGGTGGCGCTCGCTGACTGTGCTTGCCCTGCTGGTCGCGGTGTCGACCGCGACGATACTGACCGCGTTTGCCGGAGCGCGCCGCGACAAGACAGCGTTCGACCGGCTCTGGGCCAACACCCTGCCTGCAACCGTCACCGTGCTGCCGAACCAGCCCGGCTTCGACTGGGCCCCGATCCGCAAGCTGCCGGAAGTCGCCGCGCTGACGACGGTGGCGATCTGCGGCTTCATGATCGACGGCTACCCGCTGGCCGGGCAGGAAACCGGCTTTCCGCCCGGTGACAGCCAGGTGTGGCACACCATCGAGCGGCCGGTTGTCCTGAGTGGCCGGGTACTTGACCCGAGCCGGGTCGACGAGGTCGACGTGACGGCGTTCTTCCCCGCCCACTACGGCAAGGGCGTCGGCGACACGCTGACCATCCAGCTGCCGACACCGCGGCAGGCGGTATCCGGCTGGGACAGCTCGGCTGGCCCGGCCAGGGGGCCGAAGATCAAGGTGCGCATCGTCGGCGTGCTCCGCTCGCCCTGGTTCGCCGACAGCCCGCGTTCGCTGGGCGCGGTCATGCCGTCGCCCGCGCTGCTTGCCCGCTACCCGGCTAACTTCCTGGGCCCCGTTGACCCTCATACGGGCACGCGGCCGGGCGTCCTCAATGCACTGGTCAGGCTCAAGGGCGGAGAGGCGGCGATCCCCAGGTTCCGCCGCGACTTCGCCAGGGTGACCGGGCGCAGTGACATCGACGTCTGGACCAACCTGTCCAACATCGGTGACGGCGTGCACAAGGTGACCGGGTACGAGGCTGCCTGCCTGCTGGCCTTCGGCCTGGCCGCGCTGGCCGCTGCCATGTTCCTAGTCGGCCAGTCGGTCATCCGCCACACCACCGCGTCCGGGTCCGACCTCCAGGTGTTGCGGGCATCGGGAATCACTCCCGGTGAAACCGCGGTCGCGGCCAGCGCGAGCCCGTTCCTGGCCGCGGTGGCCGGCGCCACCCTCGGCATCGGCGCAGCCATCGTCGCTTCGCACTGGATGCCGATCGGCGCCGGCTCGCTGTTCGAGCCCGATCCGGGGATCAGCGCGGACTGGCTGATCCTAGGCGCGGGCTGGGCGATCATCCCGCTGCTGGTGCTGGCCGGTTCGGTGGCCGCTGCCTACGCGGCGCTCGCGGCCGGCCGCGAGCGCCGCGCCCCGCGCCGGTCGCTGGTCGCCGGGACCGCGATGACGATCGGCGTCCCGGTTCCCGTCCTGGTCGGCGCGCGGTTCGCGCTCGAGCCCGGCCGTGGCAGGTCCGCGCTGCCGGTCCGGCCGGCCCTGGCCGGCGCGATCGCTGGCGTCCTCGGCGTCCTCGCGGCGTTCACGTTTTCTGCCGGGGTCGCGGACGCCGCCGCCAACCCGGCCCGCTTCGGCCAGACCGACCAGCTCGAGGCGTACCTGGGCTTCAACGGGCAGGACTTCGGGCCCGCCGCGAAGGCCATGCGGAGCATCGCGGCCAGCCGCGAGGTCACGGGCGTCAACGACGCAGTGAGCGCGGTGGCCCAGGCAGGCCGGACCGGACAGGTGTCGGTCACCACCTACACCTACGCGCCCGTCGCGGGCAAGCGCATGCCCGTAGTCCTGCTCGCCGGCCGGATGCCGGCCAGGCCGGACGAGATCGTGCTCGCGCCCACGACTGCGCGCCAGCTGGACGTTGCGACCGGCGCGAGCGTCACGCTCGTCGGGGGGACGCTCCCGGGCCACGGGGGCACACGGCGCCCGCGACCGGTGTCCCTGCGAGTGACGGGCATCGGATTCGTCCCGCAGGGCCCGCACAACGACTACGACAGCGGCGGGTGGACGACGCCCGCGGGCTATCACCGGATCTTCACCGGCGCGTTCTACACGTTCAAGTTCCATTTCGTGCAGGTCGTGCTGCGCCCGGGCGCGAATGTGGCGGTCACGGCGCGCGGGCTGAACGGCAGGCTCAGATCGATCAAGGGGGCGGCCGGTTTCAGCCTCGGCCCGTCGACCGGAGTGCCGGCCGTGATCCAGGCGATCAGGGACGTCTCGGCGCTGCCGTTCGCGCTCGGCGCCTTTCTGGCGCTGCTGGCGATCGGCGCGGTCGCCCACGCGCTGGCGACCGCGGTACGCCGACGCAGGCACGAGCTCGCCGTGCTGCGGGCCCTGGGCCTGACCAGAACGCAGTCCCGGCTGGTCGTGACCACCCAGGCCAGCCTGTTGGCGGCGATCGGGCTGGCGTTCGGCGTCCCGCTCGGCGCGGTGCTAGGCAGGGTCACCTGGCGGCTGGTCGCCCAGGCCACGCCGCTGGCCTACCACTCGCCGGTGGCGGTCATCGCCGTCGTGCTCATCGGCCCGGTGGCGCTGCTGGTCGCGAACCTGCTGGCGGCCTGGCCAGGCCAGCGAGCGGCGCGCCTGCACAGCGCCCAGATCCTGCGCGCCGAGTAACGCCGCCCGGAGCCGGCGGTCAGTCGTAGCTGACGCTGACCTGGTCGGTCAGCGCGACCGACTGGCAGGCCAAGACGTAGCCGTCGGCGAGGTCGGAGTCCTCGAGCACCTCGTTGTGCGCCATCTCGACCTCGCCAGCGAGGAGCCGGCACGCGCAGGCGCCGCACACGCCCTCGCGGCAGGAGTAAGACGCGTCCAGGCCGCCGTCGATCATCACGTCCAGCATCCGGCGGCCGGCCGGCCACTCCAGCGTGCGCACGACGCCGTCGATCTCGACCTCGAGCGTCGCCGCGACGCTGCTCTTAGGCGGCTCGGTCGCCTCGAACGGGTTCTCCGCCAGCGACAAGAACCGTTCGACGTGCACGCGCTTGGCAGGAACGCCCAGGGCCGCGGCCGCGGCGCGGGCCGCGGCCATGTACGGGTCTGGCCCGCAGACGTAGACGTCGGAGCCGGCATACGGACGCGCCAGCTCGCGCAGCGCGGCCGCGTCTGGCGGACCGGTCAGCGCGTCCAGCCAGTGCAGCACCACCAGCCGGTCCGGCGTCGCTGCCCGCATCGCGGCCAGTCGCTCGCCGAAGATCACCGAGCGCTCGTCAGCGTTGGCGTAGATCAGCACGATCCGGCCGTGCCCGACGGCGAGCGCGGACCGCAGGATCGACATCACCGGAGTGATCCCGCTGCCGCCAGCGAACATCAGGAAGTCGGCGTCGAGCGACGCGGGAGTGAAGGTCCCGGCCGGCGGCAGCAGGTCGAGCACGCTTCCGGCTCTGACGTTGTCGGCGATCCAGTTGGAGGCATAGCCGGACGCCATCCGCTTGACCGTCACGGCTGGCCGGTCGTCCGCGTCGCGGTGAGCTGCACAGCGAGTAGCACCTGGCCACCGAGCCGCCGTCGGGCGCGGGTACGCGCACGGTCAGGAACTGGCCTGGCCGGTAGGCGAAGACGCCGGCCAGCCCGGGCGGCATGTCGAGTACCAGCGAGCAGGCCTGATCGGTCTCGCTGATCACCTCGGCGACCGGCACCTGGTAGCTGGTTCGCTCCGAGCTCACGGCCGTCCCGCCGGGCCCGGCCCTCCCGCGGGGCCCGGCGGGGTCACGGCGGCAGCACCTCGACGCGGCCGTTGGTCACGGCGTCGTCGATGCTGGCCCGCAGGCTGGCGCAGGTCGCGATCAGCGCGGACGTCTCGCCCCCGGCGACGCGCGCGGCGAACTCCGCGCACCGCAGCACCGACTCGGCCGTCCACTGCACGCTGGTGTGCTGCAAGCTGAACTTCGCCACCTCGACGACGGCCCCGCACCGCCCGCACGCGACGTCGGCGTACCGCCACGGCCGCTCGTCAGTAGGCGACGCGACCTCGCCCGCCCAACGATGAACCCCCGCTGGCGTCATTGCACCATCAGGGGTTGATCGTTGCGGACGGATCTGACGAAGCTGCGGCCCGGGCGGCCATGTTGGCGGCGACTTCGGCTTCCCAGGACTTGATGGCGCGGGAGGTGTCGATCTCGTACTCGTGCCTGGCGACCATGTCCGGGGTGACGTCGGCAGACGTCGACGTAGAACTGCTCGTACCACCGGCGCAACTGGTAGACGGGCCCGTCCTCGGCGCACAGCAGCGGATTGTCGATCTTGGTCTTGTTCATCCAGATCGCCACGTCCTGGCCGAAGCCGATGCCGATGAAGTCGGCGAACTTGGCCGCGATCTTGTCACCCTGCGCGTCGCTCACGCCAGGCGGCTTCTTGACGATCGCGCCCCACTGCAGCAGGAACGAATCGGGCGTCACCGGGTAGTGACAGTTGATCAGGACGCTCTCCATCGTCAGGCCGTGGTAGTCGTGCCACAGGTAGTCGATCATGTACGACGGGCCGTAGTAGGCGGCCTCCGAGCGCAGCGTGGTCTCGCCGCCATCGGCGTAGTTCGAGCCGGTCGCGACGTCGGGCCTGGACTTCGTCGTCAGGTACTGCGCGGCGACGTGGCCTTCGAGGACGTTCTTGAAGTACGTCGGGAACGCGAAGTGAATGTAGAAGAAGTGCGCCATGTCGACGACGTTGTCGACCACCTCGCGGCAGTTCGAGTTCTCGACGAGGATCGAGTCCCAGGTCCAGTTCGACCACTCGGAGGAGAACGCGCCGTCGATCCGCGGAATGGCGATCTGGTCGGCCGGCGGATTGCCCTCCGGGTCGTTCCACACGAACAGCTGCTTGTTCTCCTCCAATGTCAGCCAGGACCTGGTGCGGGCCGCTGGCGGAACCCGCCTGGCGTACGGGATGTGCGCGCATTTGCCGTCGCCGCCCCAGCGCCAGTCGTGGAACGGGCAGGCGACCTGGTCGCCCTTGATCGTGCCCATCGTGAGGTCGCCGCCCATGTGCCGGCAGTACCCGTCGAGCACGTGCAGATCGCCGCCCGAGTCGGCGAAGACGACGAGCTTGGTGCCGAACGCCTGCACCGGGTGCGGACCCCCCGCGCGATATTTCTCGGCCAGTCCGAGGCAATGCCAGCCGCGCGCATACCTGGCCGGCGGCGGCGCGGCGGCGATGTCGCGGACCCTGGCACGCTCGCCCGGGCGTTGTCCCGCTGCGTCAGCACCGTTCATGGGCCCCTCCTGGCGGTGATAGCCCTAGACTAGAACATGTTCTAGTCTAGGGCGCAATGAAGGCGCCTGCCATGCTGGTAGGACGCTGTCCAGGCGTCGCGGGAGGAGCAGCCAGTGGGCGAGATGGTCGGGCAGCCGGTGCTCGCCGCGGTCGGCGACCTGCTGCCCGTGCTGCGCGAGCGGGCGCAGGAGACCGAGGACGCGCGAACCGTTCCCGCCGAGACGATCAAGGCGCTGGAGGAGGCCGGGTTCTTCCGGCTGCTGCAGCCGGCCAGGTACGGCGGGCTGGAGGCCGACCCGCTCACGTTCTACCAGGCCGTGCGGATGATCGCCGGCGCGTGCGGGTCGACCGGCTGGGTCGCCTCGGTCGTGGGCGTGCACCCGTGGCAGCTCGCGCTGTTCCCGGCGGCGGCGCAGGAGGAAGTCTGGAGCGAGGACACCAGCACCAGGATGTCGTCGTCCTATGCGCCGACCGGCCGGGCCCAGCTTGCCGAGGGCGGGCACCTGCTGAAGGGCCGCTGGAGCTTCTCGTCCGGCTGCGGCCACGCTACGTGGGTGCTGCTCGGCGGGATCGTCACCAACGACGAGGGCGTCCCTGTCGACTTCCGCACGTTCCTGCTGCCCGCCAGCGACTACGTGATCGAGGACGTCTGGGACACGGTCGGGCTGCGCGGAACGGGCAGCAACGACATCGTCGTGGACGGCGCGTTCGTGCCCGCGCACCGCTCGCTGAGCTTCACCGACGTGACCAAGTGCGTCTGCCCTGGCCAGGAGGTCAACGAGGCGCCGCTGTACCGGATCCCGTTCGGCTCGATCTTTTCCTACGCGATCACCACGCCGGTGATCGGAATGGCGACCGGCGCTTACCAGGCGCATGTGGAATATCAGCGCACCAGGGTGAGCGCCGCCTACGCGGGTCACAAGGTCGCCGAGGACCCGTTCGCCCAGGCGCGGATCGCTGAGGCGGCGGCCGAGATCGACGCGGCCTGGACCGCGCTCGAGCGCAACATGACCGAGCTCATGGCGCACGCCACGGCCGGCGAGCCGATCCCGATGCCGCTGCGGCTGCGGATCAGGCGGGACCAGGTGCGCGGGACCGGCCAGGCGATCAGCGCCGTGGACCTGCTGTTCGAGAACTCGGGCGGCCGCGCGCTGCGCACGGGCACGCCGATCCAGCGGTTCTGGCGCGACGCGCACGCCGGGCGGGTGCACGCGATCAACGACCCCGAGCGAGCGCTGACCATGTTCGGCCGGGGCGAGTTCGGCCTGCCCCCGGCGGCCGACGCGATGCTGTGATCGTCGGTATGGACGCCGCTGCAGGCAGCCGGTTCGCCGAGACGGCGATGATGCGGCTGCACTACCACGAGGCGGGACCTGGGCCCGGGCCGACCGGCGACGTGCCGGTCGTGCTGCTGCACGGCGGCGGGCCGGGCGCATCGGCCTGGTCGAACTTCGGCCGCAACCTGCCGGTGTTCGCCGAGCACTTCCGCGTCTTCATGCCCGACCAGCCGGGGTTCGGCAAGTCGGCGGCCCCGCCGGTCGAGGGCAACTACTTCACGTTCGCTGCCCGCGCGCTCGCCAGCCTGCTCGACACGCTGAACATCGAGAAGGTGCACCTGGTCGGCAACTCCCTCGGCGGCGGCACCGCCGTCCGGTTCGCGCTGAACCACCCTGACCGGGCCGGCCGGCTGGTGCTGATGGGTCCTGGCGGGCTGAGCCTGAACGTGTTCTCGCCCGACCCGACCGAGGGCGTCAGCAGGCTGGCCGCGTTCGCGGCGCCGCCGGGGCCGAGCAAGGAGAAGATGGCGGCGTTCCTGCGCACGCTGGTGTTCAACCAGAAGCTGATCACCGACGAGCTGGTCGAGGAGCGGTACGCCTACGCGAGCACGCCTGAGGCGCTGGCGGCCATGGCAGCGCTCGGCATGTCGTTCTACGACCCGGCCACCGCCGAGGACGGCATGCTCTGGCGCGAGGTGCACCGGCTGCGCAACGAGGTGCTGCTGATCTGGGGCCGCGAGGACCGGGTCAACCCCCTCGACGGCGCGATCGTCCCGCTGAAGCAGATCCGCAAGGCACAGTTGCACGTCTTCAGCGGTTGCGGGCACTGGGCGCAGCTAGAGAAGTTCGACCAGTTCAACAGGCTGGTGCTGGACTTCCTCGGCTCAGGAAGGAAGGCAGGTCAGTGATGGGCGGCATCCGGTCGCTTGGGTACCTGCGGATCGAGGCCACCGACCCGGCGGCGTGGCGCGACTTCGGCACCAGGCTGCTCGGCATGGTCGAGGGCCGCGGGCCCGAGCCCGGCGCGGTCTACCTGCGGATGGATGACTTTCCCGCGCGGCTGGTGATCGTGCCCGGGGAGACCGACCGGCTGGCGGCGTCCGGCTGGGAGGTCGCCACCGAAGCGGACCTCGCCGCGATCGGGCAGGCGCTGGACCGTGCTGGCGTTCCCGCCAAGGCGGGCACGCCGGCCGAACTGGCGCTGCGCCGGGTCGGCGGGCTGCTGCGGTTCGAGGACCCGTCGGGTCACGCGCTCGAGGTGTTCTGGGGAGCGTCGCTCGACAGCCGGCCGATGTTCAGCCCGTACGGCAACGAGTTCGTCACCGGCGAGATGGGCATGGGCCACGTCGTCATCCCTGCCGCCGACGACGCGGCCGCGATGGACTTCTACACCACGGTGCTGGGCTTCCGGCTGCGCGACTCGATGGGGCTGCCGCCCGAGTTGTTCGGCCGCCCGGCCGGCGGCCCGCCCGCGATGATGCGCTTCCTCGGCTGCAACCCGCGCCACCACAGCCTCGCGCTCGCTCCCATGACCAGCCAGGCGGGCATCATTCATCTGATGATCGAGGTCGCGACCCTGGACGACGTGGGCCGGGCGATGGACAGGTGCGCCAGGCGCGGCGGCACGATCAGCGCATCGCTTGGCCGGCACGCCAACGACCACATGGTCTCGTTCTACGTGCAGACGCCCGGCGGCTTCGACATCGAGTACGGCACCGACGGCCTGCTGGTCGACGACGCCACCTGGGTCAGCAGGCAGACCACCGCCGTCAGCCTCTGGGGCCACGTCTTCGCCTCGGGAGCCGCGCATTAGGGTCTTGTGCGTCGGCGCCGTAAGCATCCAGTCCAGGCTGCCGGGAATGAACTCCAGGCGAGAGGCGCTTGCGGTGACTGTGGGCAGTGCTGTCAGCTTCGAGCCAGAGCCGCAGAAGTTCCGGCAGGTGCTCGGGCATTTCGGCACCGGCGTTACGGTCATCACCGCGATCGACGAGGGCGAGCCAGTCGGGTTCGCCTGCCAGGCCTTCGCGGCGCTGTCGCTCGCGCCGCCGCTGGTGATGTTCTGTCCCTCGCTCACGTCGACAACCTGGCCCAGGATCGCGCGGGCCAAGCTGTTCGCCGTCAATGTCCTGACCGAGGACCAGCACGACCTGGCGAACAGATTCGGCAGGAGCAGGCCAGACAAGTTCCACGGGGTGAAGTGGGCGCCGGACAATGCGGGCTCGCCCATCATCGACGGCGTCCTGACCTGGGCTGGCTGCGAGATCGAGGCCGTCCACCCCGGCGGTGACCACAGCATCGTCATCGGCAGGGTGCGCGAACTGGGGGAGTGCGGCGGTCAGCGGCCGCTGCTGTTCTACCGGGGCAGGTATGCCACCTCCGCCGAGTCCGGCGGCCCGCCCGAGGTCGTTGAGACACTGCTCGCCTGGCCTCGCCACGCCGACTGGATGTGAAGGCGTCGGCTACACGACTGGTCGGTGTGGGGTGCGCGGGTTCGCAGTTCTTTAGCGCCAGGGGCCGGCTTCTTCGGTGGTCAGCGCCTCGAGCACCACGGCGCGATGCGCGGCCTGGCTGCCCCAGGTGGCCGACAGGGCGCGGACCTTGGCCAGCCAGAGGCTGATGTCGCATTCGAGCGTGTAGCCGATGGCGCCGTGCACCTGGAGCGCGGTCCGCGCCGCGCGACGCGCGGCATCGGCGCAGGCCACCCTCGCCGCCGAAATGTCCCTGGCGGTCGTGGCAGCGCCCGCGCCGAGGGCGATGGCGGCCGCGTAGAGCAGCGGCCTGGCGAACTCCAGGCCGATCAGCACGTCGGCCAGGGCGTGCTTGACCGCCTGAAAAGAGCCGATGGGCTTGCCGAACTGCTCCCTGGTCTTCGCGTGCACGACGGTCGCGTCGAGCAGGCCCCGCCCCGCGCCGAGCAGCAGCGCCGCGCTGGCCAGCGTCCCGAAGTTCACGCCGGCTGCTAGCGGCGGCCGCGACGTCCGCCTCCGGCTCGGTTCCCAGCGCCCGCACGGGCCAGATCTCGAACAACCGCCTGGCCCGGTCGGCCGACCTGTGCGCCGAGCGCGGGCTGGCCTGCCAGATCGCGGATGGCCCTGGCCCGCTCGCGCCAGCAAGCAGCACCAGCCCTGCCGCGTCGGCGTCGAGCGCGTAGGGCACCAGCGGCGGCATCGCCAGCGTCGCGATCATGGCGCCGTCCGCGAGGGCCGCGAGCCACGTCGCGTGCTGCTCCCCTTCGCCGAGCGCGGCCAGCAGCGCGGGCACGGCCGCGACCGACTCGGCGATCGGGCCAGGCAGCGGGTGATGACCCAGTTCCTCGCAGGCCACGACCAGGTCGACCGGGTGCGCGCCGAGCCCGCCAGCGGACTGCGGCACGGCCAGCGCTGGCACCCCGGTCGCGGTGAGTTGCCGCCAGATCGCCAGCCCCGGCTCATGGGCACCGGCCGCCCAGGCCCGTGCCGCGGCGGGCACGTCCGCCGCGGCGAGCAGGTCGTGGATCGCGGCGGCGAACTGGCGCTGCTCGGCCGTGAGCGCGAACTTCATCGCGGCAGTCCGAGCAGGCGCTCGGCGATGATGGAGCGCTGGATCTCGTTCGTGCCCGCGTAGATCGGGCCGGCCAGGGAGAACAGGTAGGCGCCTGCCCAGTCTCCGTCCGGCCGCTGGCGGCCGAGCACCTCGCCATCGGGGCCTAGCAACTCGAGGGCGGTATCACACAATCGGACATCAAGCTCAGACCAGAACACCTTTCCGAGGCTCGACGCTGCCCCGGGCGACACAGGGCCGAGCGATCCGGCGCCGGCGGCGTCCTCGAGCGCGGCGACCGTGCCGTAGGTGTGCAACTGGTAGGCGCGGGCGGCGATCCAGGCGTCGGCAACCTGCGCATCCAGACCGGCGTCCGGGGTTCGCTGCCAGAGTTCGATCAGCCGGCCCGCGGCGGCGAGGAACCGGCCAGGGCTGCGCAGCGTCAGCCCGCGCTCGTGGCTGGCCGTCGACATCGCGACCCGCCAGCCCTCACCTGGCGCGCCGATCACGTCGGCGTCGGGCACGAATACCTCGTCCAGGAAGATCTCGGCGAAGCCCGGCTCGCCGTCTAGCTGGGCGATGGGGCGGACGGTGACGCCGGGAGCGCGCAGGTCGAACATCAGGTAGGTCAGGCCCCGGTGCCGCTCAGCCGACGGGTCGGAGCGGAACAGGCCGAACGCGCGGTCGGCGAACGCCGCGCGGGAGCTCCAGGTCTTCTGCCCGGTGAGCAGCCAGCCCCCGTCGGTCCTGGCGGCCGCCGACCGGATCGCCGCGAGGTCGCTGCCGGCCCCAGGCTCCGACCACGCCTGCGCCCACACCTGCTCCGCGGTCGCCATCGGCGGCAGGATCCGGTCCCGCTGCTCGGCCGTTCCGTGCGCGAACAGCGTGGGCGCGAGCAGGAACAGCCCGTTCTGGCCGACCCTGACCGGCGCGCCGGCCCGGTGGTACTCGTCCTCGAAGGCGAGCCAGTCCGCCAGCGACGCGTCCCGCCCGCCGTATTGCTCTGGCCAGGAGACGACGGCCAGTCGCTCGCTGGCGAGCGCCCGCTCCCACTCCCGGTGCGCGGCGAAACCCGCCGCGGTGTTCACCGACGGCAGCGGCGGGTCAGGCACATGGGCGCTCAGCCAGGCGCGGACCTCGGCGCGGAAGCGTTCGGACCGCGGATCGGGATCGAGGTTCACGCCTGCCCGGCCGCTGGCGTCTGTGGCTGCGCCTCCCGGGGCGACGCCTGCGCCGCCGACTTCATCGACCTGGCGTCCATGCCAGCGAGCGAGTCCGCGCCGGTCTCGGCGTTGTGCGCGTGAGCGACGTGGTGCAGGCCGAAGGTGGAGTCCATCCCTGACCGCATCCCCATCAGGTCCTCGCACTGATTCACCGCGCGCTTGACCAGTGAGAGGCCAAACGGGGGCATCGCGGCGATCCGGTCTGCCAGCGCGAACGTGGTCTCGGCTAGCTCGGCCCGCGGCACGACCCGGTTCACCATGCCGAGTTCGTAGGCCCGCTGCGCGCTGAACCGGTCGCCGGTGAACAGCGCTTCCTTGGCGAACCTTGGCCCGAGCACCCACGGGTGCGCGAAGTACTCGACGCCCGGGATGCCCATCCTGACCACGGGGTCGGCGAAGAACGCGTCGTCGGAGGCGACGATCAGGTCGCAGACCCAGGCCAGCATCAGCCCGCCAGCGATGCAGGCGCCGTGCACCATCGCGATCGACGGCTTGGGTATCTCCCGCCAGCGCCGGCACATGCCGAGGTAGACCTCCATCTCCCTGGCGTACCGGGCGTCGGCGCCTTCCTTGTCGGTGTGGTCCCACCAGATCACGGACTTGCGGTCATACGGCACGTGCACGTCGCGTCCAGGCGTGCCGATGTCGTGGCCAGCGCTGAAGTGATCGCCGGCGCCGGCTAGCACGATGACGCGGACGTCGTTGTCGCCGGTCGCCCGCTCGAAGGCGGCATCGAGCGCGTAGGTCATCACCGAGTTCTGGGCGTTGCGGTACCTCGGCCGGTTGAGCGTGATCACGGCGGTCTGGCCGCGCCGCTCGTAGCGGACTACCGGCTCGCCGTTTTCTTCCGTGGTCATCGGGACTCCTGTCGGTGTGGGCTGGCCCTGAGCAGCCGCTTGAGCGGCTTGCCGGCCGGATTGCGCGGCAGGTCGGTGCGGAACTCGATCTGGCGGGGGACCTTGTAGTTGGCCAGCGACGCCCGGCAGAACTCGATCAGTTCGGCCGCCGTCGGCTCGGCGCCAGGCCGGCGCACCACGAACGCCTTGCCGACCTCGCCGAGCCGGCCGTCGGGCACCCCGATGACCGCCGCCTCCGCGACGGCCGGATGCCTGGCCAGTGCCTGCTCGACCTCGGCCGGGTACACGTTGAACCCGCCGCAGATATACATGTCCTTCAGCCGGTCGGTGATCGTCAGGTAGCCGCGCTCGTCGAGCTTGCCGACATCGCCTGTGTGCAGCCAGCCGTCGCCGTCGATCGCCTCGGCCGTCGCTGCCGGGTCGTCGAGGTACCCGAGCATCACGTTCGGCCCGCGGAGCAAGATCTCGCCCGGCTCGCCGCCAGTTCCCGCGATCTGGATCTCGAAAGCGGCGGTAGCCCGTCCCGAGGTGGTGGCGACGGTCCGCGGATCGTCGCCAGGCCGGCACATGGTCACGACGACCGCTTCGGTGAGCCCGTAGGCGGTGAGCACCTCGTCGAAGGTCAGCTCGGCCCGCATCCGCTCGACCAGCGCTACCGGGACGACCGCCGCGCCGGTGACCGCGAGCCGCAGGCTGGACAGGTCGCGGTCGCCTCGCTCGGGGTGATCGAGGATCGAGGAGTAGATGGTCGGAGCGCCGGGAAAGACCGTGATTCCCATCTGCTCGATCAGCCTCATAGCCTGGCCGGGGTCGAAGACCAGTTGCGGGACGATCGTCGCGCCGGTCAGCAGGCAAGCCAGGATGCCCGCCTTGTACCCGAAGCTGTGGAAGAACGGGTTGACGATCAGGTACCGGTCCGCGCTGGTCAGCCGCGCGCAATCGGCCCACGCCCCGGCGACATCCAGCGCCTGGCGGTGCGCGGACATCGCGCCCTTGCTGCGCCCCGTCGTCCCCGAGGTGAACAGGATGTCGCTCACGTCGTCTGGCCTGACGGCGTCGGCCCGCTCGTCGGCGACCGGCTCGGGCACCCCGGCCGCCCTGGTCAGGAACTCTGCCCAGCTGACCGGCTGTTCGGTGGATCTGCCGGCCGATGCCCCGACGGGGATCTGTACGACCAGACCCGGCATGTCGGCGCCGGACTCCGCGGCCGCGGTCGCGAGCAGGGCGTGCCGGTCGGCGCCGAGGAACGGCCCGGCGACGAACAGCACCCGGGCCCTGCTCCGGCTGACGACGTCGAGGGCCTCAGGCCCGGTGAAGCGGGTGTTGACCGGGACCAGCGTCGCGCCGGCGTAGAGCGCGCCGAGAGCCGCGATCACCCAGTGGTGCGTGTTCGGCGACCAGATCGCGACCCGGTCGCCTGGCTCGACGCCGCTCGGCGAGCAGGGCCCTGGCCGCGTGACCGGGCGCGGTCGTGCAGGTCGCGGTAGCTGAGGAACGGGCCGCCTGGCTCGGCGACGGCGATGGCGTCGCCGAACGTCCCGGCCGCGGCCCGCAGGGCAGCGGGGATGGTCTGGATCGCGCCCTCCACCGTGTCCCTCCCAGGCCGCCGCTCACGTCCGGGGCCAGTGGCTCAGTCAAGCAAGTGCTTGGTAGGGAGCCTAGCCGCGCTCGCCCCGCTCATACCAGGGCAATCCGCCGTCTGCACGGGGCGCATGGGGTCAGCATGCGCCCACGTTGTTTCGCGGCTGGGGCCCGGCCCGGGGGCTGGTTGTTAGGCTGAGCGCGCCGCGGGCTACCGCGGCAGGGCCGCGGGATACCGCGGCCCGGGAATCCGGGGGAGGTGCCGGTGCAGCGCAGCGACTCGGCGCCTGACGCTGCCGGAGGTCCGCCGCGCGAGCCCGTGCCTGCGCGGGAGCGGGCATGAAGCCGGGCGGGCCGGCCATCCCGGCAGGGCGTGACCTGCTGGCCGGGAAGGTCGTGGTGCTCACCGCCGCCGCGGGGACCGGGATCGGCGGGGCCGCGGCCCGCCGCTGTCTCGACGAGGGCGCGAGCCTGGCCATGAGCGACGCGCACGCCGGGCGGCTCGCCGCCAGTCATGAGGACCTCGCCGGGCACTATGGCGCTGACCGGGTGTGGTCGGCCCCGTGCGACGTCACTAGCGAGGAGCAGGTGCAGGCGCTGATCGACGGCGCTGTCGCCCGGTTCGGCCGGATCGACGTGATGATCAACAACGCCGGGCTCGGCGGCACGGCGTCGGTGCTCGAGATGACCGACGAGCAGTGGTCCAGGGTGCTTGACGTGACGCTGACCGGCACCTTCCGCTGCACGAGAGCGGCGCTGCGTCAGCTTGTCGCGCAGGGGCACGGCGGCGCCGTGGTCAACAACGCCTCGGTGCTCGGCTGGCGAGCCCAGCCGGCCCAGGCGCACTACGCGGCGGCGAAGGCGGGCGTGATGGCCCTGACCAGGTGCGCGGCAATGGACGTGTCCGAGCACGGGATCAGGGTCAACGCGGTGTCGCCGAGCCTGGCGATGCACCCGTTCCTCGCCAAGGTCATGCCCCAGGAGGTGCTGGACGGCCTGGTCACTCAGGAAGCGTTCGGCCGGTCGGCAGAGCCCTGGGAAGTGGCCAACGTGATGGTGTTCCTGGCCAGTGATTACGCTTCGTATCTGACGGGCGAGGTTATCTCCGTCAGCAGTCAGCATCCGTGACTGCGCGTCGCGATTGCCGTTAGCTATGCGTAAGGAATTGCAGGCTGCTAATTCTTGTCGGGTTCGTTAACACGCAATTTGCGCACAAGCTCACGAGTATTTGCTTGCTTCGTCAATTCGATCGGATCACTGGGACCGGGTTCGCCATGCGCGAGACGCCAGCGCCGGTACCGCGCCGCCGGAGACCAGTGGCCACGAGCATGCCGGGCAGCGCGCCATTGGACAGACATGCTGGCGTCAGCCTCCATCCTCAGAGTCCGCGTGACCTGCCGTGACGGCCAGTTCGCACCACACCGCCTTGCCGAAGGGTTCTGGGCACCAGCCCCAGTTCTCGGCGAGGGCGGCGACGACAGTCAGGCCGCGGCCGGTTTCGTCGCAGGCATCCGCCGGCAGCCGGGTGGCAGCGGCGCGGGGGAACTGTCGTGCACGTCGACCCGCATGAGGCCGCTGAACAGGGAGATGACCAGCGACACGCTGGCCTGAACCGCGTCGGCCGGCGCGCGAACTGGCGCGAACCCCGCCGACAACGTCCGGCCAGGCGCGAACATCGGCCCTGCCGACGGCCCTGGCGGCCCTGCGGCCCTGCCGCACTGCCGGCCCTGGCGGCCCTGGCGGCGCGGGCGGCCCTGCCGGGCCCAGGCCGTCGAACGCGGCGCCACCTCCGAACGACAGGAGCCGGCCGGGCAGCAGCATCCCGACCGGGGTTACCTCGCTGACAGCGCGGATAGCGTTCGTGACAAGCTCGGAAACAACGAGGACCGCCGAGTGCACGAGGTCAGGGTCGAGCGGCGAGAACCCGGGTGCCGGGCCGGCCCTCGCAAGCTGCTCGGCCGTCCAGCGCCGCGCGATGCTTACCGCGGACGGAGCGATCGCCAGCTTCAGGCGGCTGCGGTGAAACAGTGGCCTTGCCCCCGCTGCGACGCTCCCGCCCCGTCGGGAACCGTCCATTATCGGTCACTTCCAGTCCAGATAAGTGCGGCATGGATGCCCGGACTCGTGCCCCTCGCTGTCTTGTTACTGAGCGCTGCCAGCGAACGCGTTGCTTTGCCGCGGACTGGCGACCTACTAGGGACATAGTTGGCGCTGTTCGCCTCTAGCAGGTGACCTCATCAGTTTCTCCCTGTTCGATAGGGAGGAACGGTCGCATAATGGCCCGCCGGCCAATGGTTTCTTGTTACTTTCAGATCAGGGGCGGAAACGGCGACCATGATGCGACTAACGCGGGGGAAGCGGGTGTGAAAGGCAAACCACGCAGCATACGTCAGGCACAGGCGATGCAGGCCGCGCACATGCGTCAGCAAGGGCGCAGCTGGGCTGAGATCGGGACCGCCTTCCAGCTGGCTTACCGAGTCAACCCCCGGGTGGCGCTGCGCCACGCACACGGCTGGAGCCAGCCCCAGGCTGCCGAGCGCTGGACGGAGCTGTGGCCGGACGATCCCAAGACGTTCAAGAACTTCTCGTACTGGGAGCAGTGGCCGGGCCGGACCGGTCATTCGCCGTCCCTCGACACCCTCGACCGTCTCGCGAGGATGTACGAGTGCAAGGTGACCGACCTGCTGACTGACTGCCAGGACTACGGGGCGAATCCAGCCCCGGCCGCTAGCGTGCGCGTGAAGGACCCCGGCCCCGGTCCCGGTGATGGCACGGCCGCCGATCCCGTCACGCAAGCACCCGCTGAACCCCGGGCGCCGGATACCTGGCCCGCCGAGTCTGCCGCCGCCGTGCCTGCCGCCGCCGTGTCTGCCGGATTCGGGTACGCCCCAGGCGACGTCGCGGAGATCTCAGCCTCGACGCTGCATGCCGCCCTGGAGATGATCAGGCAGGCAGAAGCGAGCGAACTCGATCAGGCGGGTTCCGACGTCGACGAGCCAGCAAGGCGGCTGCGGCGCAGGACGCTGCTGCTTGAGGCGAGCAGCGCCCTGACGGTCGTCGCGGCCGCACCGGTGCTCGAGGTCCCGCGGATCACTGACTCGGCTAGATCCCGGCGCGGCCTGGCCGATCTGGCGATCGTGAACTACACCAGTGAGGTCGTGGCCGGGCTGCGCCGACTCGGCGGGGCGGTCGGCCCGCGGATCACGCTGCAGCCAGCGATGGCGCTGCGCTCGGCCATGGCGGCACTGGCCAGGAACATGCCGGAGATCGTCAACGCGCAGGCCCTGACCGCCTATGGCGACCTGACCCAGCTCGTCGGCTGGCTGATGTTCAACCTCGGCGATCACAAGGCGGCGAGCTACTACTACGACGACGCGCGCGCCGCCGCGTACCGGGCAGGCGACAACGACCTGGTTGCCTATACGTTGTCGGCCGCGAGCCAGCTTGCCGCCGTGCGGCAGCGGCCCGGGCATGCCATCGACCACGCGCAGGCGGCGCTGCAGGCGGCCAAGGCCAGCGGAAGTCCTTACGCGGTCGCCTACGCGGCCGACGTGACGGCGAGGGCGTATGCCGCCGCTGGACAGGTCGGCCGGTGCCAGGGCGCGCTGGACAAGGAGCGTGAGGCGCTCGAGCTGATCAGCGAAGAGACGCCGCGCTCGCCGTGGTGGTACTTCTACGATCGCTCGTTCTACTGGGGAACCGAGAGCGAGTGCGCGCTGCGGATGAACATGCCGGTCGATGCGTCGGAGGCGGCGCGCCGGTCGCTCGGGCTGGTACTTCCGCTCAATCTGCATAACAGCGCGCTCACGCTGGCCTTCTACACCGAGGCGCTGATCAAGCAGCGCGAGTTCGACGAGGCTTGCGTGACGCTCGCCGACTCGGCCAGGCTGACGACGCTGAACAGCTCCCGGCGGATCGCCCGCCGGGTCGATACCCTGCGTCGTCAGCTCAGGGAAGTCGAGGATTCGCCGGCGGTGCGTGAACTCGATGAGAAGCTGGAGGAATACCGGCGCGCCCGGGCAGCGAGCGAGCCCACAGCTAGCACCTCCTGGGCGGCAATCCCCTGGCCACCGTGATCGAGGCAGAACTCAGGGATCTCGACACGAGCGCTAGACCCGCCTGATGCCAAACCCCACGATGGCGACGACCGCTCCGACGACTATGAAGGTCGGGCCGCCCGCCACCCCGACCTTGCACAGCGGGCCGGTGCAGACCTGAGCCAGCGGCGGCCCGAGCGAGCTAACGACCTGATTGAGCACGCCGCCGGCGAACAGGTGAAAGCCGGCCGCGACGACGAGGGCTCCGATCAGGCCGAAGATCGCTATGACGGCCATCGATCGCTGGCTGCGCCGGTACCGCCGCGTACTGCTCAGGCCGCCGAGACCGCCGAGACCGCCCGCCATGCCAGCACCGGGGAAGCCGGGGACAGGCGGACCCTGGAACCCGCCCATCGACGGCCCCGGCATGCCGCCCATCGGCGATCCTCCGAAGCCGCCCATCGGCTGGCCCTGACTGCCTGGCGCCTGGATGCCGCCGATGCCCTGGCCGGGGAACTGGAAACCGCCCATGCCCTGGCCGGGCATCTGGAGGGTGCCGAAGCCTGGCCCGCCGATTCCCAGCGCGCGCAGCCTGGCGGTTCGCGCCATCCGCCCCGCGGTGCCGAGCAGCAGCAGCACGAAGACGCCTGCGGTCGCGAGCAGCAGGTACCTGCTCCACGGCCGCAAGCCCTTCGCGCCAGTGAACGTCGCCTGGCCGAGTTCGGCCTGGACGAAGCTCGTGCCGGTCAGCTTGGTGCCGGTCAGGTCAGCGCGCAGGAGGTCGGCCTGATCCAGGTCGGCGTGCGACAGATTGGCCCCGTGGAAATGGGCGCCCGGGGCCTCAGCCTGGCCCATCTTTGCGTAACTGAGATCGGCGTCGGTGAAGGTGGTGCCCCGCGCGGTTACCTGTGTCATCGTCGCGCCTGACAGGTTCGCGCCGGTCAGGTCCGCGTGGCTCAACGTCGCCTGGGTGAGATCGGCGTCCTGAAGGTTGGCCGAGCGCATATTCGCGCCCGTGAAGTCGATCTGCACCAGGCTCAGGCCACTGAGATCCGCGCCGCGCAAGTTCGCGCACGTCAGGTCGTGGCCGTAGCGGGCGATCTTCGCCGCGGTGAGATGGCGCCCAGCCAGGTGCGGTCCTGATCCGGAGCGGCAGTTCTGGTCGGCCGCGTGTGCTACCGAAGCTGATGCCGCGGCGATTCCCGCCGCCATTGCGGCCGCGATTCCCAGGCCCATGGCGCCTGCCGCCCAGCCCAGCCTGCCAGATCCGATCCGAGACCGTCGGGCATGCCGGAGCCGGCCTGATCCAGCATGAAAACTCCAGCCCATGGGGCCCCCCTTTGTGCTGTGGACAGTCAGTATCGTGACAACTTCGGCGGAGCACAACTGGGGGCATTCAGGTCGCGACTGCCGGCCCGAAGCGGACGGCATCGGCGAATGGAGATTGGTCATGCGGCCGATAGCATGTTCCGGTGGCTGGCCGATCCGATCGACGCGGCAAAGGCGGACGAGGCGGCCTCCGCGAGCCGTCGCCCCCCGATCTCCCCGCCGATTTCTCGACAGCCGCGCTCCCGGAGCACGACCTGGACGACGGCTGCAGCTACGAACTGCTCGCCTTCGCCGACCTTGACCTCTCCGAGCGAGAGGCAGCCGGGGCCGAGATCGAGGCGTGCCGGTTCACCGCTGTCAACCTGAGCCAGGTCAAGCTGCGGCGCGGCCTGGTCAGGGACGTCGCTTTCGAGCGCTGCGATCTGGCCAACCTGCGCGCCCTTGATTCCTCGTTCACCAGGGTGGCAATTTCGGCTTGCCGCATGACCGGCCTGTCCCTGATCGATGACGCTCTCCGGGACGTCACGTTCAGCGGCTGCCGGATCGACCTGTCCTCGTTCCGGGCCAGCAAGCTCGACTACGTCGTGTTCACCGATTGCCGGCTTGAGCAGGCAGACTTCACCGAGGCGGATCTGCGCGGAGCCAGATTCACTGGCTGCAACCTGACCGGCGCCCAGTTCACCGGCGCCCAGATGACCGGCACGAGGCTGACCCGCTGCGAACTCACCGACATCGGCGGCGTGACGAGCATGCGAGGCTCGGTCGTCACGAGCGCGGACGCGGTCGCGCTGGCCTTCATCCTGGCCAGCGCCCTCGGCATCACGATCGAGGACGACTGACCACCGCACCGCGAGCCGCGGGTCAGGCACGCGGGGCTAGAGGCGCTCGATGATGGTGGCGGTGGCCATCGCGCCGCCCGCGCACATCGAGACCAGCGCGGTGCTCGCGTCGCGTCGCTCAAGCTCGTGCAGCGCCGTGGTGAGCAATCGTGATCCCGTGCTTCCCACCGGATGGCCGAGCGCGATCGCGCCGCCGTTGACGTTGACCAGGTCAGGGTCGGGCTGGTGCACGCTCATCCAGGAGAGCACGACCGACGCGAAGGCCTCGTTGACCTCGAAGATGTCGATGTCGGAGATCGTCATGCCGCTTCGCCGCAGGACCCGCTCGGTCGCGGCGACCGGGCCGTCGAGGTGGTAGTACGGCTCGTCTCCGATCAGGCACTGGGCCACGATCCTCGCCCGGGGCCGCAGGCCGAGTTCGTGAGCGCGCCGCTCGTCAGCGAGCAGCACGGCCGCGGCCCCGTCGGAGATCTGGGACGACGTGCCCGCCGTGTGCAGCCCGCCGTCTAGCACCGGCTTGAGCCCGGCCAGTCCCTCGGCCGTGGTCTCGCGCAGGCCCTGGTCCCGGTCGACGGTCGCGGTCTCTCCGGTGGGCTGCCGGTCAGCGCCGAGCACCGGCGCCTTGACCGCGACGACCTCCCGGTCGAAGTGGCCGGCCGCCCAGGCGCTGGCCGCGCTGCGCTGTGACCGCAGCCCGAAGGCGTCCAGGTCCGCCCTGGTCAGGCCGCGTCGCCTGGCGATCCGCTCGGCCGCCTCGAACTGGTTCGGCATGTCGATGGACCAGCTGGCCGGCCGCGGGCCTGCCCCGCCCCCTGCCATCGCAGACGTCCCGAGCGGCACCCGGCTCATCGCCTCGACGCCGCAGGCCAGGCCCACGTCGATGGCGCCGGCCGCGATCAGCCCGGCGATGAGGTGCACGGCCTGCTGGGCCGAGCCGCACTGGGCGTCCAGCGTCAGGCAGCCGGTCTGCTGCGGCAGGCCAGCGTGCAGCCAGGCGGTGCGGGTGACGTTGTTGGACTGCTCGCCCGCCTGCGTGACGCAGCCGCCGGCGACCTGCTCGATCAGCGCGGGATCGAGGCCGGCTCGCTCGACGATTCCGCGCTGGGCGGCGCCGAGTATCTCGGCGGCGTGCATGCCTGAGAGGCTGCCGTTGCGCTTGCCGATCGGGGTGCGGACCGCTTCGACGATCACGGCTGTGCCCATGGCGGATGCCTCCCTGCCGTCGTCCTCATACTAGAACGTGTTCTTGATTATCGCCGCTGCTGAGGTTCACCGGCACGGCCGGACGTGGTTCAATCCCACTAGAACGCGTTGCAGTGTTGCCGGGAGCGCGCGCGTCGGCAAGCCCCGCCGCGCGGCCGCCAGTCGGGAGGAACCATGGGCGACCCGCAGCTTCCACCAGGATTCGACTTCACCGATCCCGAGCTCTACGTGCACCGCGTCCCAGCCGAGGAGTTCGCGCTGCTCCGCCGCACCGCGCCGGTCTGGTGGAACGCCCAGGAGCGCGGCTCGGGCGGCTTCGACGACGAGGGCTTCTGGGTAGTGAGCAGGCACGCCGACATCGTCGAGATATCCAGGAACAGCGACCTGTTCGGGAGCTGGGAGAACACCGCGATCATCAGGCTCGGCCAGCTGCAGACCGAGGAGAGCCTGTCGATGCAGCGGCTGATCCTGCTCAACATCGACCCGCCGCAGCACACCAAGCTGCGCGGGATCATCTCGCGCGGGTTCACGCCGCGGGCCATCGGCAACCTGCGCGAGGTGCTCACCGACCGGGCCGCGCGGATCGTCGCCACCGCGATGTCCGAGGGCAGCGGCGACTTCGTCGCCGACGTCGCGTGCGAGCTTCCGCTGCAGGCGATCGCCGAGCTGATCGGCGTGCCGCAGGAAGACAGGAAGAAGATCTTCGACTGGTCGAACACGATGATCGGCTACGACGACCCCGAGTTCGCCGAGGACGGCCAGGCGGCCGCCGCGGAACTCGTGGGCTACGCGATGCTGATGGCCGAGGACCGCAGGCAGTGCCCGCGCGACGACATCGTCACCAAGCTGGTCGACGCGCAGATCGACGGCGGCGAGCTGACGTCCGACGAGTTCGGCTTCTTCGTGATCCTGCTCTCGGTCGCCGGCAACGAGACCACCAGGAACGCGATCTCGCACGGCATGCTCGCCTTCTTCGACCACCCCGATCAGTGGGAGCGTTACTGCGCCGAGCGGCCGGCGACCGCGCCCGACGAGATCGTCAGGTGGGCGACGCCGGTGACCGCGTTCCAGCGCACCGCCAAGGCCGACACCACGGTCGGAGGCCAGGCCATCAAGAAGGGCGAGCGGCTTGGCCTGTTCTACCGGTCGGCGAACTTCGACGAAGAGGTCTTCGACGAGCCAGGGCGGTTCGACATCACGCGCAACCCGAACCCGCACCTCGGATTCGGCGGCACCGGCGCGCACTACTGCGTCGGCGCGAACCTGGCCAGGCTCGAGATCGACCTGATCTTCAACGCCATCGCCGACGCGATGCCCGGCATCCGCCAGGCTGGCGCCGCTGAGCGGCTGCGCTCCGGCTGGCTGAACGGGATCAAGCGCCTTCCGGTCAGCTACGGCTAGCCCAGCACGGCAGGCATCAGTCAGAGTAAGCATGTGAGCGAATCTGACTACAACATCCAGTACCAGCCGCTGTTTTCCGCGCTGCAGCTGGTGGACGTCCAGAAGCTGATCGACGAGGTTACCGACCCGTGGTACAACCAGACGCTGATCCAGGTCGGCGACGTCGTCGTCCGGCTCGGTGTCATGCAGGGCGAGTTCATCTGGCACAAGCACGACGACCAGGACGAGTTCTTCTTCCTGCTTGACGGGGTGTTCAGGATTGAGCTCGAGAACGCCGAGCCGGTCGAGCTGCGCCCGCGGCAGGCCTTCACAGTGCCCGCCGGAATGCTGCACCGGCCCGTCGTGCCGGTGCGCAGCGCGGTACTGATGATCGAGAAGGCCGGCGTCGTCGCGACCGGCGACTGACCTTAGTCCGGGGTGTCGGCGACGACCCACATCGAGAAGTACTGCGAGCCGCCGCCGTAGGCGTGCCCGAGCGCGGTCCGCGCGCCAGCCACCTGGTGCTCGCCGGCCTTGCCCGTCACCTGCATCGCCGACTCAGCGAACCGCAGCAGCCCTGAGGCGCCGATCGGGTTGGAACTGAGCACGCCGCCGGACGGGTTGACCGGCAGCGAGCCGGTGATCTCGGTCTCGCCTGCCTCGGTCATCCGCCAGCCTTCGCCAGGCCCGGCGAAGCCGAGGTTCTCCAGCCACATCGGCTCGAACCAGGAGAACGGCACGTAGATCTCTGCCGCGTCGATCTGGTCGCGCGGGCTGGTGATCCCGGCTGCCTGCCAGAGCGCGGCGGCCGCGTCGGCTCCGGCCCGCGGGTTCACGTGGTCCTTGCCTGAGAACATGGTCGGCTCGGTCCGCATCGACGTCGCCCTGATCCAGGCGACAGGCTGGTCCGACGCCTCGGCCGCGGCCTGGTCGCCGAGCACGACCGCGCAGGCGCCGTCCGAGGACGGGCAGGTCTCGTCGTAGCGGACCGGATCCCACAGCATCATCGAGGCCAGCACCTTCTCGGTGGTCATGTCGGCCTGCTGCAGGTGGGCGAACGGGTTGCGCGCGCCGTTGCGCCGGTCCTTGGCGGCGACCATCGCCCCGATGTGCACCGGCGCGCCCGACCGCCTGATGTAGGACCTGATGTGCGGGGCGAAGTAGCCGCCGGCCCCGGCCAGCACCGGCATCGCGAACGGCGGCGTGATCGACAGCGCCCACATCGCGTTGGACTCGCTCTGCTTCTCGAACGCCACGGCCAGCACCCGCCGGTGCACGCCGGACTGGATCAGGCTGGCTGCGACGATCCCGGTCGCGCCGCCGACCGAGCCCGCGGTGTGCACGCGCAGCAGCGGCTTGCCGACCGCGCCGAGCGCGTCCGCCAGGTACAGCTCGGGCATCATGACGCCCTCGAACAGGTCGGGTGCCTTGCCGACGCACGACCGCGTCGATCGTCGCCGGCGCGTCAGGTCCGCGTCGGCCAGCGCCCGGTCGACGGCCTCACGGCACAGCCCGGCCATCGACACATCCGTCCGCTTGCTGCGGTGATGGGTCTGCCCGGTACCCAGGACCGCCGCTCGTTGCTTCACCGGACCCTCCCGCTCATCGCCCTCGCAGGCTGGCCTGGGCGCCCGCCGATCACGGACCGGCCGCTCACCGGGCCTCCAGCACGCAGACGAGGTTCTGCTGCAGGGCGGGCCCGCTGGTCGCGTGCCCGAGCGCCACCTCGGCGCGCCCCGCGATGATCTCGGTCGCGGCCAGGCCGATCCTGGCCAGGCCAGCGGCGAACATCGGGTTGCCGCACAGCGCGCCGCCCGACGGGCTGACATCGACGTCCTCGGCCAGGTCAAGTGCCCGGCGCAGGATGATCTCCTGGTGCGTGAACGGCGCGTGCAACTCGGCGACCTGCGGCCCGGCTGGCACCGGCGGCCTTGCCGGCGGCCGCAGCAGACGGCGAGGACGTGAGGTCGCGGGCGCCGAGCGACGCCGAGTCGACCCGGTGCTCGAAGCCGGTGATCCAGGCCGGCCGCTCGCACAGTTCGCGGGCCCGGTCCCCGGCCGCAAGGATCACCACGGCCGCCCCGTCGGTGACCGGCGCGCAGTCGTGCGCGCGCAGCGGGTCGGCGAGATAGGGAGCGGCGAGCAAATCGTCCGGCGGCAACGCGGCGGACGCTAGCGCCAGCGGGTTCGTTATCGCTGATGCCCTGGACCTCGCCGCCACCGCTGCCATGTCCGCTTCTGACCACAGGCCCGCCTCGATCCCGAGCCTGGCTTGCAGCGCCGCGATCGCGACCGAGTCCGGCCAGAGCGGCGCGACGAGGTAGGGGTCGAGCTGGAGGGCGAGGACGCGGCGCAGGGTGCCGGCCGAGGACTTGCCGAAGCCGTAGGCGAGCGCGATCTCGGCCTCGCCGGTGAGGATCTTCAGCCATGCCTCGTACAGCGCCCAGGCGCCGTCCATCTCCACGTGCGACTCCATGACCGGCGGGAACGCACCGATCGCGTCGACCGCGGAGACGAAGGAGAACGCGCGGCCCGCGAGATAGTCAGAGGAGCCTCCGAGCACCAGAAGCCGATGTCGTCCTTGGTCAGCCCGGTTGACTCGAGGACCGCGCCGAAGATCGGCACCAGCATCTCGACCCCGTTGGTGGTGGCGGGGGAGTGCCGCTCGTTCGGCGCCTGCGCGAAGCCGACTACCGCGACATCGGTCGCGCTCGTGGCTTTCATAGGTGGTGGGCGTAGGAGTCGTAGGGCGCGTCGGGCTCGCCGGTCGGTTCGAAGTGGTCGATGTTGTGCCCGATGCCCCACTCCTCGCGCGGCTTCCACACTGCCCGCACCCGCATTCCCATCCGGACCTCGTCAGGCGGGCAGCCGAGCACCAGGTGCTGGAACGCGATGTCCGCGCCGTCCAGGAGAATCGAGGCCGCGACGTACGGGCTGGGGTACTTCTGGCCCTGGAACGGCACGTTGACAACGCAGAACGTCGTCACGATGCCGGTGTCAGGCAACGCCACCTCGTCCCTGGTCGGAACACCGTCGACCGGGCAGGCGCCGCGCGGCGGCACGTACACCTTGCCGCAGACAGGGCAGCGCTGGCCGATCAGGCGACCTTCGGCCAGGGCGAGCAGATAGCTGGACTCACCAGGGGAGACGGTGTGCTCGTAGCTCAGCCGGACCGGCGAGGTGATCATGCTGATCGGCTCGGGCTGCTGCTCGTCCTGCGCGCTGGACTGGCCGGAGTGGCTGGCCTGGCTGGCCTGGACGGCGCCGTCGGTTTCGGCTGGCTCGAAGCAGGCGATATCCGTGATGCCCCCGCCGGTCTGTTCGGCCCAGCGCGGGCTGACCCGCATCCCGGTCCGCATCCGCCCGGCCGATCCCGCGTCGACGGCGTGCAGCATGGCGGTGTCGGCTCCGTCCAGCCTGATCAGCGCCCAGCCGAACGGACGGCGGAGCGGCTGCCCGTCCAGCGGCCGGTCGGTCCAGGTCCAGCTCACGACCGTGCCGTCCGGCCCTACCTCGACGAACTCGGCTGGCGGGGCCCCGGTGACGGGGTCGTACTCGAACGGCGGGGCGTGCACCCGGCCATCGCGCCCGCGCGCCCCGAGAATCCGCCGCCCGGCCAGGGCGGTGACGAACGTGCTCAGCGTCGGCCCGAGTGACCTGGTGTAGTCGAACGAGATCTCCAGCGGAGCGTGCAGAGGCTGGTTCACGGATCGAAGTGAAACATGTTCCTGGTGTGCCGGCAAGGGCAATCTAGAACACGTTCTAGTCGTGCCCTGGCCGACCCGCGGCCGTCAGGGCCCGGCCCGATCCGCGAAGACAAAGGGATAGCGCGAAGAGAAAGGTGCGCTATAAGACCCTGCGTCTTCGCGCTTCCCCGCCCGAGGGCGGACGCGCGCGGTCGGCCGCCGACGACGCCGTTCGCGGGGAACAAAGGGGTCGCCGGGCTGACCGGGCTTCGCTGATACTGGCGGGATGCAGCGGATCTCCGTGGTCGGCAACAGCGGCTCGGGGAAGACCACAGTCGCCGAAGCGATCGCCGGGGCGCTCGGCGTCCCGCACCTCGAACTTGACGCCGTCTTTCACCAGCCGGACTGGCAGCCGCTGGACACCGAGGAGTTCCGGCGGATCGTGTCGGATTTCACGGCCGCCGGCGGCTGGGTCGTGGACGGCAACTACTCCAGGGTCAGGGACATCATCTGGGGCCGGGCCGACGCGGTGGTCTGGGTCGATCCGCCGCGGTACCGGGTGATGCGCCAGCTCATCGCGCGGACGCTGCGCCGGATGGCGACGGGAGCCGAGCTGTGGAACGGAAACAAGGAGCGGTGGCGATTCCTGTTCAAGATGGATCCTGAGGAGTCGATCATCCTCTGGGCCTGGACGAACCACCGCAAGTATCAGGACAGGTACCGAAGCGCGCAGGCTGACCCCGCGAACGCGCATCTGTCCTTCGTCCGCCTGCGGACGCCGGCCGACGTCGATGCCCTGCTGCGCGACCTCGCGCCCGCCGGAAAATAGCTTGCTCAGCGCGTCCTAAATCTGCTGCACTACCTGCGGCAGGGTCACCGACCAGGGAGAAGCGGATGCGAGCAGCGTTCATGTCCATCACTCATACCTACGTAGAGGACATGACGCTTCGTGCGAACGCTGAACTTGGGGATCCTGGCGCATGTAGACGCCGGTAAGACCACCCTGACCGAGCGGCTTCTCTTCGCCGCCGGAGTCATCGACGAGATCGGCAGCGTCGATGGCGGCAACACCCAGACCGACACGCTCGCGCTCGAGCGGCAGCGCGGGATCACGATCAAGTCCGCCGTCGTCTCGTTCGCGATCGACGACGTGACGGTCAACCTGATCGACACGCCAGGCCACCCGGACTTCATCGCCGAGGTGGAGCGGGTACTCGGCGTGCTCGACGGCGCCGTGCTTGTCGTGTCGGCCGTGGAGGGCGTGCAGGCTCAGACGCAGGTGCTGATGCGGACGCTGCAGCGGCTCGGGATACCGACGATCATTTTCGTCAACAAGATCGACCGCGCTGGTGCCGACTCCCGGCTGGTCCTGCAGCGGATCGCCGACCGGCTGACGCCGGCCGTCGTCGCGATGGGCTCGGCGAGCGGAGAGGGCACGCGCGCCGCACGCTTCACGCCATTCGGGCCAGACGACGCTTGCTTCACGGCCAGGCTTGCCGACCTGCTCGCCGAGCGCGACGAGACGCTGCTCGCCGACTACATCGACGACGAGTCCAGGCTCACCTACGCGAGACTGACGGCGGCGCTGGCGTCGCAGTCCAGGCGCGGCCTGGTGCACCCGGTCTTCGCGGGCTCCGCGATCACCGGGGCCGGCCTGGCGGAACTGACCGCGGGAATCACGGCGCTGCTGCCGGCGGCCGACAGGAAGGCGGAGGCCGACGGGCCGGTCTCGGCAATGGTGTTCAAGGTCGAGCGCGGCCTGGCCGGGGAGAAGATCGCGTACGCGCGGATGGTGTCCGGCACGCTGCGGGCTAGGGACCGGGTGCGGACCGGCGTCGACGGCACCGGCAAGATCACTGCGATCAGCGCCTTCTCCGATGGCGGGGCCAGCGAGGTTCAGGCTGTCGTCGCCGGGCAGATCGCGAAGGTCTGGGGGCTGCCTGGCATCCAGATCGGGGACACGCTCGGCGAACGGCCGTCCGGCATGGTGCAGCGCCACTTCGCGCCGCCGTCGCTGGAGACCGTGGTCGTTCCTGCCTGCGCTCGCGAGAAGGGCGCCCTGCACGCGGCGCTGACGCAGCTCGCCGAACAGGACCCGCTGATCGACCTGCGCCAGGACGACGTCAGGTCCGAGCTGCTCGTCTCGCTCTACGGCGAGGTGCAGAAGGAGGTCATCCAGGCCACGCTGGCCGAGGACTTCGGGCTGGCGGTGGAATTTCGTGAGACCACGACGATCTGCATAGAACGCCCGGTGGGCCAAGGGTCGGCCGCCGAGTTCATGGGCGGCGACAACCCCTTCCGTGCCACCGTCGGGCTGCGCGTCGAGCCGGCGGCCATCGGCACTGGCGTGACGTTCTGCCTGGGAATCGAGCTCGGGGCGCTGCCCTCGTCGTTCCTCAAGGCGATCGAGGAGAGCGTCAGGCAGACCCTGTCGCAGGGGCTCTACGGGTGGCGGGTCAGTGATATCGCGGTCATGCTGACCCACTCTGGCTACACGCCTCCGCCGCCTTACGGCTGGAGCAAGTGGTCGAGCTCGGCAGGCGACTTCCGCAACCTGACGCCGCTCGTACTGATGAGCGCGCTGCGCCAGGCCGGAACCATGGTGCATGAGCCGATCCACAGGTTCAGCCTGGAAATCCCGGCCGACACGGCCCGCGCTGTGCTGCCCGCGCTGGCCAGGCTGCTCGCCATCCCGCTGCATCAGGATCTGCGAGGCCCGAGGCGAGAAGCGGGCGGGCAGGGCGAGCTGGTCGTCATCGACGGCGACATCCCTGCGGCGGCCGTTCATCAGCTGCAACAGCAACTGCCGGGCCTGACCAGGGGCGAGGGCGTGCTGGAGAGCCAGTTCGACCGCTACCAGCTAGTCCGCGGCGACATCCCGTCCCGGCCGCGATCGGACCACAACCCGCTCAGCAGGAAGGAGTACCTGCTGCACGTCGCCCGCGGAGTTGCCGGCTTCTGACTCCGGGCGGCCTGGCCGGGCGGTACCTGGTCAGGAAGAACCCGCGTACCGGCAGTCGAAGGCCGAGATTGTGCTCGAATGCAGCAGGCTCCGCGGCGGTATCCCACCGGATCATGACCGAGTCGTCAGGGCCGATGTTGGGGTCATAGACATGAAGGATCACCGACGAGCCCGCAGTCTCATAGCCATAGGCGAGGACCTGATGATTGGCGCCAAGCAAGAGCGGGTTCGCCGACCCGACGGTCACCACACCAAGTGCCGCAGGCACACCGGCGTCCAGCCTCGCCTTGACGGCCGGCCAGTGCTGCGCGGTCGTCCGCCGGGCCACGCCTGCCCGCCTAGCGCCCATCCGGGCTCCGGCCCTTGCGGGCCGGTCGCCATCGGGCAGCAGCATCCACCGGTAGTACCGCGCCACGCCAACGGGCAGTCGCCACGAGTCGACTAGTCGCCGGACGATGAACCGGAATAGCGGCGTACCCGCCTCCGGCTGCTCGGCCGGCGGGGCGACTCCGGCATGCCAGTAGTCGAGCGCCGCGAACACCATCCCGCCGCACAGGCCCCGCCCGGCGTTCCCGATCCCGAGCACCCCGACCCCCAGCGGAATCGACACCGCCGGCCCGGTCGGCCACGAGTTAGCGAAGGCGAAGCCATGGGCCGAAGGCAGGAATGCCGTCGTGCTGTCTTGAGACACGCTGTCAGTATGACTCGCCCTTCATGCTGGCTGAGCTTTCAAAGCTCCCATCGCTGACTCTATTTAGATAGGAACCCTACTGAAATCGCGGCCATGCAGCGGACTCGAGTTCGCTGATCGCGAATTGGGTCTCAGGTACTGGCTTGGGGTCGATGTCGCCAGGCAGAGTGGTGGCGTGACCATGCAGGTGTCAGAAGTAGCCGCGTTGGTGGCGCGGTATGCGCGGCGGTTTCATGAGGTTGTCGGTCACGAGCATCATGTGGCGTCGCCACTGGGAGCGTGGCTGCTGCTGGCGCTATGCGGGCCGGCGACGTCTGGTGAGGAGCGGCGCCAGCTCGAGGATGTGCTCGGATGTGATGTGGACGAGGCGGCCTCGATAGCGGGTGGTCTGCTCGAACAGCCGCATCCGGTGGTGGGAGCGGCCGCGGCGGTGTGGAACAAGGAAGGGAAGGGTGATCCGGGCTGGCTTGCCGGGTTGCCTCCCAGTGTCGAGCGGGGCCCCATTCCCAGCCAGGACGAGGCCGATGCGTGGGCCAGGGAGCACACGTTCGGGCTGATCGAGCGATTCCCGCTCTCGGTCACTAGCGACTACAACCTGCTGCTCGCGAGCGCGCTCGCGACGAAGGTGTCGTGGGACCGGCCGTTCGACCTCGCGCCGGGCAGTGCGCTCAGCACGGCCAGTCCGTGGCGTGAGCAGGTCGAGCAGGTACTGGCTTCGCCGCCGAGTGGCACGCATCCGGCGTTTATCGTCGGCACGACGGAGGCCGGCGATGTGGCAGCGCATGTTGGCAGGGCCCGGGACGGGCTCGCGGTCGTATCGGTCATCGCTGCGAGTGACGTGCCTGCTGTGGATGTGCTTTCAGCCGGGCATCGGCTGGCCACTGACGTGGTGCTGGGCCGGCCGGTGGCGAAGCGGTCATTGTTCGATCTGCCGCTCGGGGATTCGCCACTCTGGTCGGTACGTGAGGAGATGTCTCCGCAGGGTGCAGGCGAGCGGTGCGTGGCGTACCTGCCTGCGTGGGAGGCGCGGAGTGAGCATGACCTGCGAGATCCCGAGTTCGGCTTTGGCGCTGCGGCTGCCGGGGTGGGGAAGGACGATCCCTGGGAGGCCGAGCAGGCGACGCTGGCGCGGTACACCAGGGTCGGGTTCGAGGCCGCGGCTGTCACCGGGTTCGCGATGTTGGTGAGCGCGCGATTGCCCGGGTTGCGGCGCACGGCTGAGTTGCGGTTCGGTCACCCGTATGCGGTTATCGCCGTTGCCGGGAGCAATCCGGATGCTGATCAGGACACCGGAGATGAATGGCCGGGTCGGTGGACTGGCGTGCCCGTATTCTCAGCATGGGTCGCTGAGCCGAGTGAGGCCTGAAGACCCGATGAACTTCCAGGCGAGCGACTACGACTCCTATGCGGACGAGCTTGCGAGCTATACGGCCGTTCGCGAGCAGCGCGGCGTGGCGGGGGACGGTCTGCTGCAGCAATTGCTCGATTTGCTGGGTGACGTTACTGGTCTCCGGGTGCTCGACGCCGCGTGCGGCGACGGGTATGTGGCTCGGGTGCTCGCGGCTCGCGGCGCAATGGTGACCGGCATCGACATTGGCCCGCAGCTGATCGAGCGAGCCATGCAGCGGGACCCGCGCAGCGCTATCGACTATCGGGTCGGCGACCTCAGCAAGGCGATGCCCGGCGAGGCATCGACCTTTGACGCGGTGGCAAGCTTTCTCGCGCTGAACGACGTGGTCGAGTACCGCGGATTCATCGCCACGATCGCCAGCCTGCTACGGCCAGGCGGCCGTCTGGTGATTGCGTTCAATAGCCCGTACGGGGTCGTCATCAGGGGCAATGTCCCCGACTACTTCGACTCGGCCGCGACGAGCCCGTACCGGGGCCTCTGGGCGGTGGGCATCAAGACCTACCTTCACCACAGGACGCTCGAGGAATACCTCGATGCGTTCATCGCTGCTGGCCTGCGGCTCACCAAGCTGGCAGATTCACGCGACCACTGTTTCCTGCCAGCACCCGAATCGATCCTGCCTGAAGGCTGGCGGTTCCCGAGGTTCATGCTCCTGGCGTTCACCAAGCCATAGCCGCCGCAAGCGCGCGGTCCGTGACGTGTTAGTGGCCGGTGAAGAGCGGCGTCCGCTTCTCGGCGAACGCGCGCGGCCCCTCCTTAGCGTCCGCGGACATGAAGACTTCCATGCCGATCCTGGACTCGATGGCGAACGCCTCGTTCTCCGCCATCCCCTCGGTCTCCCTGATCGTGCGCAGGATCGCCTGCACGGCGAGCGGGCCGTTCGCGGCGATCAGGTCCGCGACCTCCAGGGCCCTGGCCAGCGCCTGCCCGTCCGGCACCACCTCGCCGATCAGGCCGATCCGCAGCGCCTCATCCGCGGTGATGTGCCGGCCGGTCAGCAGCAGGTCGGCCGCGATCGTGTACGGGATCTGCCGCACCAGCCTGACCGCCGAGCCGCCGAGCGGGAACAGTCCCCACCGCGCCTCGGAGATCCCGAATCGGGCGCTCCGGCCAGCGATCCTGATGTCGGTGGCCTGCAGGATCTCGGTGCCGCCCGCGATCGCTGCGCCTTCGACCGCCGCGATCAATGGCTTGACCAGGCGTCTGCCCTTAAGCAGGGCGTCGATCACCGAGAGGTCCAGGCCGCCCTGGCGAAACGAATCCCCAGGGGGCGCCGCCGTCATCGCCTTGAGATCGGCTCCAGCGCAGAACGCGTCCCCGGCGCCAGTCAGTACCGCGACCCTGATGTCCGGGTCGGAATCGACCTCGTCCCAGGCCTGGCGCATCAGCGCCATCATCGGGCCGCTCAGCGCGTTGCGGGCCCGCGGGCGGTTCATCGTGACGATCAGCACGTGCCCGCGCCGCTCGATCAGCGCGTGCGGCTGCTCCGGCGATTCCGGCGGCTGCTGCGGACTTCCCGCCCGCTGCGCGGAGTCGTCGTGGCTGGTCGCGGGCATCGCGGGCATCTCCTGTCCGGCCGGAGTATTGCCTCCAGACTGTAACAGGTTCTAGTTTCGTCCCATGGCACTGAACATCGCCGATCTGTTCGAGCATGCCGCCGACGTAGTTCCCGACCGGATGGCGGTGGCCTGCGGAGACCGGCATGTGACCTACCGCGAGCTTGACGAGCGCACCAACCGGCTCGCGCACCACCTGGCCAGCATCGGGGTGGGACCTGACGATCACGTCGGCCTGTACGCGCGCAACTCGATCGAGGCGGTAGAGATGCTCGTCGCGACGTACAAGCTCCGCGCCAGGGCCGTGAACATCAACTACCGGTACGTGGAGGCCGAGTTGCGGTACATGGTCGGCGACGCCGACCTGGTCGCGCTGGTCTACGACCGGCAGTACGCCCCGCTGGTCGCCGCCGTGCAGCCGGATGCCGCCAAGCTGCGCGGAGCCGTCGTCATCGACGACGGCTCCGCCGCCGAGGGCGAGGTCCCTGGCGTGCCGTATGACGCCGCCCTGGCCGGACAGTCACCGGACCGCGACTTCGGCCCGCGCAGCGGCGACGACATCTACCTGCTCTACACGGGCGGCACCACTGGGTACCCGAAGGGCGTGCTCTGGCGGCAGGAGGACGTCTGGCGGACCCTCGGCGGCGGCATCGACTTCCTCACCGGCGAGCCGCTGGCCGAGCGAGTGGGTGCAGTCGCAGAAGGCCGCTGGCTGGCGGGCTGGTCAAGCTCTGCACGGCGCCACTGATCCACGGCAACGCGCAGTGGGCCATGCTCATGGGCCTGTTCGCCGGAGAGACGATCGTGCTCGCGCCGAAGTTCGAACCTGCAGGAGATCTGGACGTCTGTGCAGCGGTACAAGGTCAATGTCCTCGTCATCATCGGCGACGCGATGGCCAGGCCGCTGATCGAGGAGTACGCCGCGGGCGGCTACGACGCCTCGTCGCTGCTGGCGCTGTCCTCGAGCGCGGCCCTCTTCTCGCCGGTGGTGCGGGAAGCTTGCCTGCGCGGCGCTGCCGAACGTCGTGATCACCGATGCGATCGGCTCCTCGGAGACCGGGTTCACCGGGATCAGCTTCGTCAGCGCTGGCGCGAAGACCAGCGGCGGCCCGAGGGTGACGCCGGGTCCGAGCACGATCGTGATCGATGATGACGGCCGACAGGTCGGGCCGGGCGAGATCGGCAGGATCGCGCGCGGCGGGCACGTGCCGCTTGGCTATTACAAGGACCCGGTCAAGACGGCGGCGATGTTCGTGCGAGGTCGACGGGCAGCGGTATGTCGTGCCTGGTGACTTCGCCAGGGTCGAGGAGGATGGCACGGTCACGCTGCTCGGCCGCGGCAACGTCTGCGTCAACACCGGCGGGGAGAAGGTCTTCCCCGAGGAGGTCGAAGGCGCGATCAAGGAGCATCCTGATGTCTTCGACACGCTGGTGATCGGCATTCCTGACGAGCGCCTCGGCCAGCGCGTCGCCGCGATCGTGCAGCCGAGGGACGGCGTCAGACTGGATCTGGCCGACCTGGAGGCGGTGGTGCGCCAGCACGTCGCCGGGTACAAGGTGCCGCGGACGGTGTGGCTGACCGATCACATTGGCCGGACCCCGAGCGGCAAGGCCGACTACACCTGGGCCAGACGGTTCGCCGACGACAAGCTGGCGACCGCCGTCACCCCGGCGGCCGGGAGCTGAGCCGTGGCGTTGCGGACGTCGCTCTGCGACCGGTTCGGCATCGAGCATCCGATCGTCGGTTTCACCCCATCGGAGCAGGTCGCCGCCGCGATCAGCAGGGCAGGCGGTCTTGGCGTGCTCGGCGCCGTTCGCTACAACGACGCCGACGAGCTCGAGGCGGCCCTGACCTGGATGGACGCCAACACCGACGGCCGGCCTTATGGCGTCGACGTCGTGATGCCCGCCAAGATCCCGGCCGAGGGCACGCCAGATCGACCTCGGCCAGCTGATCCCGGCCAGCCACCGGGAATTTGTCGAGCAGACGCTGCTGCGGCTCGGCGTGCCGCCGCTGGCTACCGACGAGGAGCTAAGCGGGACGGCGTGCTCGGCTGGCTGCATTCGGTGGCGCGCGCCCACGTCGAAGTGGCTCTCGAGCATCCGGTCGCGCTCATCGCCAACGCGCTCGGATCACCGCCTGACGACGTGATCGAGGCCGCGCACGACCGCGGCATCGCGGTCGCCGCGCTGGCGGGCAAGGCCGAGCATGCGGCGAGGCACGTATCGCGCGGCGTCGACATCGTGGTCGCGCAGGGGTACGAAGCGGGCGGGCACACCGGCGAGATCGCCAGCATGGTCCTGGTTCCCGAGGTAGTCGATGCGGTCGGGCCAGGCGTCCCCGTCCTCGCCGCAGGAGGCATCGGATCAGGTAGGCAGATCGTTGCGGCGCTCGCGCTCGGCGCGACCGGCGTCTGGATGGGCTCGTACTGGCTGACCACGCAGGAATACGTGCTCGGGTCAGGCGTCTCCGGACTGCGCGACGCGCTGCTGGCGGCGACCTCGTCGGACACGGTGCGCTCGCGGATCTACAGCGGCAAGCCGGCCAGGCTGCTCAAGAACGAGTGGACCAAGGCCTGGGATGAGCCTGGCGCTCCGGAACCGCTGCCCATGCCGCTGCAGAATCTGCTGGTCAGCGACGCACATCAGCGGCTCATGGAGTCCGGCAACCCGGCTGTCGTGCCGATGCCGGTTGGCCAGATCGTCGGCAGGATGAATAGCGTCCGGCCGGTGGCCGACGTGATGGCTGGCCTGCTCGCCGAGGCCGACGCGGCTCTGACGAGGCTGGGCAAGCTAGGCTGATCCGCGGCTGGCGCTCACCGCTGACGGAACGGCTTGGTCGTCTGCGCGATGCCCGCCAGCGCTCCCGGCTCGGGGCCGAAATGCGCCACGACGTTGAGCTGCTCGCGCAGATGAAGGCGCACGGGCAGGTTGGCGACGGCGCCCGGGAGGTTTGTGAGCTTCTTGTGAGGTCGTAGCGCGAGAATCCGGCGACCACATCTGATAGCCATCGGGGGAGTCATGCGCAGTGTCATGTCGGCGATCACCGGAGTTGCTGTCCCGGCGCGGCAAGCATTGGCGAGGAAGAAGCTGAGCTGCGTGGCCCGGCACTGCGGGAAGGCGCTCAGGCACCGGTACCTTGCGCCGCTGGGCATGTCTGTCTGCCTGGCCGCTTGTCTTGTCACGGCGGCTGGGGCGGCGGCATCCGGATCGGTATCGCCGCATGGGGCGCCTGCCGTCCGCTTTCCAGTTCCGCGATCCGAGGCCCAGCGGTTCGCTGGTGTCGGCCGCCCCACGGGCTTTGAGCGTACCGAAAGTCGCGCGCAAAGCCAGCCGGGTCCCCGGGGCAGCTCGATCGCTTTGGGCGGCATCGCCGGGGTGCCGGTCGCGAACCCGAAGACGGGCACCGTCTATGTGCCGGTCCTAAGTGGTCACGTCGTGGCCGTGATCAGCGCCGCGAGGTGCAACGCCAGGATCGCCAAGGATTGCCGCGTGGTGGCCAGGGCCAGGGTAGGGACCAGCCCGGTGGCCGGCGCGGTCGATGAGAAGACCGACACCGTCTACGTCGTGAATAGTCCCCAGGGTGCCGCTGGGACCGTCTCGGTAGTGAATGGCGCCCGGTGCAATGCGACGGTGACGCGCGGCTGCGGAAGGCCGCTGGCGACTATCAAGGTCGGGAAGATCCCGGTGGCAGCCGCGTTCAACCCGGCGACGCGGACGCTGTATGTGGCGAACGTGGGAAGCGGCAGCGTCTCGGTGATCGACGCGGCCGGGTGCAACGCCGTGACGACACGCGGATGCGGGCACGCGGTCAAGACCGTCAAGGACCGGTTCGGCCCCGCCGCCGTCGATGTCGATGTGGCGACCGACACCGTTTACGTCGCAAACGGCGGGCTCTCGGGCAACGGCGACACCGTGTCGGTGATCGACGGCGCGGCCTGCAACGGGCACACCGGGCGTGGCTGCGGGCGGGCCCCCCGGACCGTCAAGGTCGGCAGCGGCGCCTTCTCGGTCTCGGTCGACCAGGCAACCGAAACCGTCTACGTCGCGAACAACAACGACAACACCGTGTCAGCCATCGACGGGGCCCGGTGCAATGCCAGGGTGGGGTCTGGCTGCCGCCGCACGCCGCCCACGGTGACCCCAGGCGCACAGCCACAGTTCGTGGCGGTGGATCAGGCGCTGCACACAGCGTTCGCGATCAACCAAGGCGACGGTACGCTGTCGGCGATCAACACCAGGACCTGCGGCGCGACAGTGACATCAGGCTGCCGGACGAGGCCACCCAACGAGCAGGCCACTTTCAACCCGGCGCACGGGTTCAATCCCAACGCGTTCGCGCTGGTCCACAAGACCGGCACTGCTTACCTGGTGAACGTTGGCGGCGCCCGCATCGTCTCAGTGGTCAGCATCAATCGCTGCAACGCCATCAATACCTCAGGCTGCCGTCATGAGGCGCCGAGCGTCCCTGAGCATGAGTTCACCACTACCGTCGACCCGGCCACCGACACTATCTACGCCGGCAACCTTAACCGGCCCCAGATTGACGTGATCAGCGGCGCCACCTGCAACGCCGCACACCTGTCTGGCTGCGCGCCAGTCGCGGAGATTCCGATCGCCGACCCGGAGGCCAACGTCGGCGACATCGACCAGGCCACCCACACGCTCTACGCGTCCGACCCGTTCTCCGACACTGTCTCGATAATCGACACCGCCACCTGCAACGCGGCCCACACGGCTGGATGCCCCAAGGCTCCGCCGACCGTCGCGGTCGGCCCTGGCCCCGGCCCCCCGGCCCTCAACCCAGGCACCAAGACCCTTTACGTGCCCTTCGGCAATGCGGCCAACAGGGTCGCAGTGGTGAACGCCGCGGCCTGCAACGCCGAGAACACGTCGGGCTGCGGCCAGGCCCCGGGCATAGTCAAGGTCGGGAAGGGCACGTTCGTCCTGGCGGTCAGCCACGCCACCGACACAATCTACGCGCCGAGCACTGGCGCGCCGGCCTTTGACGGCGACACGGTCGCCGTGATCAACGGCGCAGCCTGCAACGGAACCCACCATTCTGGCTGCGGCCACCTCGCCGCCACGGTTACGGTCGGGCTCGCCCCCCAGGGCGTGGCCGTCAATGACCGGACCCGGACCGTCTACGTGGCCAATAACGCCCTCGGCCAGACGCCGGGCACGGTCTCGGTCATAGACGGGGCGACCTGCAACGGCTCGCGCACTTCGGGCTGCGCCGGGCGCATGCCCACGGCTCCGGTCGGCCGATCACCCAACAACATTGCGGTGGACACCCGCACCGACACCATCTATGTCACAGACGAGAACAGCGCCACTGTCTCGGTGCTCAACGGCGCGAAATGCCGGGCCGGCGTGACAGGCGGCTGCCGCAGCGCGGTCACCAAGCAGGCGGTCGGCCCCATCCCGATCGCCATCAGCATCAACCAGCGGACCAGAACCGTCTACGTCACCCAGGTCTTCCAGCTCGGGTCCATGTCGATCTTCAGGGCCCGCCGTTACTAGCCGCGCTGCCCGAACGTGGTGCAGGACCGGCCGCACTAGGAGCCTGGTCCTTCGGCTGCCGATTCGGCGCGGTGTATTGCCCGCATGGCGCCCAGGAACAGCCGCTGCTGACTAAACGCCAGGCGCGCGGCCCGAAGCCCGGCAGTCGCCGCGATGTCGCTTAGCGGGCCGCTCGGCCTGCCGTACAGCCGCCGCGCCCATCGCGGCAGGGTCGAGAACGCGAGGGCGCTTACTGGTGGCAGCCCTATCTTGAGCACGCGGTTGCCGTCGGGTACCGGAGGATGGAAGGTCAGCCGCAGCGCTTCTTTCGCCTCGTCGCACGCGTACAACCGCGGCCTCATCGCCTCGTAATAGGCATCGAGTTCGGCCATGGAAGCGGGCACTGACGCAGGGTCGACGCCGATCAGTTCCGCGCTTGTGCGCTGCTCGTGCACGAAGGCGTCGAGATCCGCGGTGGAGAACGGCAGTCGGCTGCGCCGGGCTACGTCGGCGCAGGAGGCGACCTCGCCGCAATGCACCCACAGCAGCAATTCGGGCTCGTCCACCCGGTACCGCGTGCCGTCGGGGTCGGTTCCGGTGAGCGACTCGTGAATCTTGCGCACGCGGCGTCCCGCGCGTTCCGCGTCTGCCACGGTCCCGAAAGTGCGTGTCTCGATGAACATCCTGGTCCGCCTCAGCCTGGCCCAGGCATCCACGGGGTCGGTGATCGTAGCGGCGTTCTGCAACGTGCCGCGTATCACCCGCGGATGCAAAGCCTGCAGGTACAGTGCGCGGACAACCGCCACCCACATGATCCGGCTGCTCATAACACGCCAGGTCACCGACTCGGGGCCGAACAAGCCCTCATCTTCCCTGGCGGGATCATCCGGACTTGTGTACGTGTAGGGCGTGTGGGGCATCGTCTTCCTTGAGTCACCTAGCGACCAAGCGCAGCGAGCAAGCAGATGCAGGCCGCGATGCCATGAGACTAAACCTGTGACTTCCCAAACGCCCCGATTCGCTTCTGGACAGCGGCTGGCCGCCAGCCTGGAGGTAGCAGCCCGCGGATGTTCCAGCCCCGGATGGCAGCACGTGATCGCAAGGTGGTGGCGAAGAACCTGGCCAAAGCCCGGCGATGGCCCGCTCAGCGGGGCCAGAAGTCTCCCGCTTCCCCGCTGGGCAGGGGATCGGCTAGCAGTGGAACTCGGTCAGCGTCTTGTTCCCGGCCGAACCCACCGCCCAGAAGCCGCCGCCGGGGACTCTCGTGACGCCGAACAAAGTGTCGTCACCTGTGCCTGGGCTCGGGCTCGTCGTGACTGTCCAGGCCTTGCCATTCCACCGTTCGGTCAGGGTGCGGAAGGAGGACCCTAGCGTCGCGCGCCGGGCGCCGACGGCCCAGGCGTTGGTAGTGCTCGCGGCAGCGACGGCCTGAAGCGCGTTATAGTCCGCGCCCGGGCTGGCGGAGGGCACGACCGACCAGCCAGAACCGGTCCAGCGCTGGGCCATAGCCCTGGTCTGGTTGCCGGACAGGTCGCTGCCGACCGCAAGCGCGTAGCGCGCCCCCGGCACGGCGACGCCAAACAGGAAGCGATCGCCGCCGCCTGGATTTGCCGTCCGGCTGCGTGTCCAGGCCTTTCCGTTCCAGCGCAGCGCCAGCGTCTGCCCGAACGACACAGAGTTGTTGCCAACGGCCCACACGGGTCGTCCGATCTGGCCGGCGACCGCGAAGAGGAAGTTGTCACCTGATCCGACGCTCGGGCTCGTGACGATCGACCATTTCGCCCCGTTCCAGTGTTCGGTGAGCGTCCTGCGGTGCCCGGGATCGTTGCGGTACCCGACCGCCCAGATGTCGGTTTTGCTCCGAGCAGTCGCGCCAAGGAAGGTGTTTTCGCCAGATCCGCTGTTCGGGCTGGGCACGACGGACCACTTCTTGCCGTCCCAGTGCTCGACCAGGGTGCGGAAGCTTGTCGTCGCCTTCTCGAAGAACCCGAACGCCCAGGCGTTTGTCGGGGTCAGGGCGACCACGGCGCCGAGTGCGTTGGTCGTGTGGAACCCGCCAGCCGGATTCGGGCTCGGCACGATTTTCCAGTGCGCGCCGTCCCAGTGCTCGATTAGCGTCTTGAACGCCCCGCCGACGTCGTAGTTGCCGACGGCCCAGACATCCTTGGCCGAGGTCGCGGCCACAGCGCTAAGCATCGCCGCGCCCCTGCTCGGGCTCGGCTTGACGACCCATCCGCACGTTCGCTGGCTAGCGGCGGCCGACGATCCGGCGGCGAGGGCGGTCAGCACCAAGGTCGCCGACGCGGCCACCCCCGCAGCAGATCGCAGCATCCTCGGGGACATGAGAGCCTCCTCGCGGCTTGCCGCGGGCAGTCAACTCGTCCCCACGGCCAGCTAGTGCGGCGCCGTCGTTGCGGAGCCTGCTAGCCATGCTAAGGCCGCGCAGTCTGAACTGGGCGATCACAACGACCAGGTTGCGGATGCCCGAAGTGAGCCGTGGCTGAGCTGGACTGGCTGCCATAATCCGGCAAATGGACGCTACTCGGCGCGGCTTCCTCCGTTCGGCGAGCCTGACCGGCCTCGGTGCTGGCGCGGCCACGGCGGGCACCATGCTGGCGGGCGCCGCCCAGGCATCCGCCGCGGACGCCGCGTTCCCAGCCGGCTCCGCCGTGGCTTTCCATGGCCCGCACCAGGCTGGCATCGCCACGCCCGCTCAGGACCACCTGCAGCTCGCGGCCCTGGACATGGTCAGCCACTCCACGGCTGACCTGCGCGATCTGCTGCGACGCTGGTCCGCTGCAGCGGCCCTGATGGCCGCGGGCAAGGCGATTGGCGCAGTGGAGACTGGAAGCAAGCCGGCCGGAGACACCGGGGAGGCGCTCGGGCTGCGCCCGGCGAACCTGACGATGACGTTCGGCTTCGGCCCGTCGCTGTTCGGCGACGGCGACCGGTTCGGCCTGGCTGCGCATCGCCCAGCCCCGCTCGTCGACCTGCCCGCGTTCCGCCATGACGCGCTCCAGGCCCCGATCAGCGGAGGCGATCTCGGCGTGCAGGTCTGCGCCGATGATCCGCAGGTCGCCTTTCACGCCATGCACGAACTGATCAGGTTGGCCGCGCCGGCCGCCCGGCCGCGATGGTTGCTCGCCGGGTTCGGCAGGACCGGCAACAGCCACCGTCAGTCGATGCCGCGGAACCTGATGGGGTTCTTCGATGGCACGGCCAACATCAAGGTCGAAGACACCTCGGTGCTGAATAACTCCGTCTGGGCGGCCGGGCCTGCGTCGCCCGCCTGGATGCACGGCGGTTCGTACCTGGTTGCACGGCGCATCGAGATCGCGCTCGGCGGGTGGGACGGGACGGCCGTCGCCAGACAGGAGCGCACGATCGGCCGCCACAAAGCAAGCGGCGCGCTGCTCGGCGACATCCCGCTGCATGCGCACATCCTGCTGTCGTCGCCTGGCGCCAACAACGGTGCGAAGATCTTGCGCCGCGGCTATTCCTACGTCGACGGCGTCGACCATTCGTCGGGTGCCCCGGCCGCTGGCGTGATGTTCCTGTGCTACCAGCGCGACCCGCGGCGCCAGTTCATCCCGATCCAGCGCCAGCTCGCTGCCAGAGACTCGCTGAATCAGTTCATCACGCACATCGGCAGCGCGATCTTCGCCTGCCCGCCAGGAGCGCCTGCCGGCGGCTACGTCGGGGAGACCTTGCTTGGCTGACGATCAGGAAGGCTAATGCGGTCGCCGCAAGGCGTTCCGTGCGGAGCGACCGGCGACGAGTATAGGGAAAGTGACGTCCGCAGGGCATGGCTGGGGGGCCGCGTTTGAGCGAGGAGAACTCCGACCGGGCTGACGGCATGCTGCCCGATGTCGAGGCGGGCACCCGGGTCGCCGGGTACATGCTCGAGCGCAAGATCGGCGCAGGCGGCATGGCGGTCGTCTTCAGGGCCGTCGACGAGCGGCTAGGGCGTCGGGTCGCGCTCAAGGTGCTGGCTCCGGCCCTGGCTGCGGACGAGGCGTTCAGGCAGCGCTTCATCAGGGAGTCCAGGGCCGCCGCGGCGGTGGACGATCCGCACATCATCCCGGTCTACGAGGCCGGGGAATCCGACGGCGTCCTGTACATCGCTATGCGGTACGTGCCGGGCGGCGACGTCGGCGGGCTGATCAGGCACGGCGGGCCGATGCCTGCGGATCGTGCCGCCGCGATCATCGCGGCCATCGCCAGAGCGCTGGACTCCGCGCATGCGGCTGGCCTCGTGCACAGGGACGTGAAGCCCGCGAACATGCTGATGGATGTTCGCCCCGGCCGCGCCGACCACGTCTACCTGTCCGACTTCGGGCTGAGCAAGCCGGCCCTGAGCTCGCTTGACCTCACCGGCTCTGGCATCTTCATCGGGACACTGAGCTATTCCTCGCCCGAGCAGATCGAAGGCCGGACGATCGACGGGCGCGCCGATCAGTACTCGCTGGCCTGCGCGGCCTTCGAGATGCTGGCGGGCACGCCGCCCTTCGTTCGCGCCCAGGCCGCCGCCATCATCTGGGCACACGTGTCCGATCCGCCTCCGGCCCTGTCCTCGCTGCGGTCCGGCCTCGGGCACACGGCCGACGCGGTGCTGATCAGGGCGCTGGCAAAGGAGCCGCAGCGCAGGTTCGCTACCTGCGGTGAATTCTCCGCCGCGCTGGCCGCCGCGATAGGCGCGGCGCCCGCCAGCGTGCAGGCCGCCAGCAAGGCGTCATCGGCACCTGCGCCTGCGGCGCCGGCTGCCGCCGCCGCGAGCATGACCGTGCCAGATGAGCCGACCGTAGAGCGGCGGCGTCCGGCCGGACTCCACGGGACGGCGGAGCCGGCCAGCGCGGCAGCCGGCCCAGCGCGGCGCTCGCGATGGAAGACGGGCGCCGCGATCGGCCTGGCGGTAGCCGTCGCGGCCACGCTGACCGCCATCGCGGCTGGCCGGCTGGGAGCGGCGACCGCGCCGGTCTTCGGCGGGACGCTCAAGCTGGCCGCGGGGTTCGGACCCGACCACCTCGACCCGGTCCCGGCCTATTACCCGCCCGACTACGTCCTCGAGCGGACCTACGCGCGCCAGCTCGTCAGCTATCCCAGCGTCTCCGATCCTGCGGTCACCTCGCCGGGCTGGAGTGCCGATACGACGCCCGTCGCTGACGTGGCCGCGACCGTGCCGACCGTCTCGAACGGCGGGATCACGGCGGGCGGCCGGGTCTACACATTCCACCTCAGGAGCGGGGTGCGGTGGAACACCAGGCCAGCCAGGCAGGTCACCGCCGCCGACTTCGTGCGCGAGTTCCAGGCGTTCTGCAACCCGGTCAGCCCGGTCGGCAACCTCTTCTACTACACCGAGAAGATCAAGGGCTTCGGTGCCTATTGCTCGGAAGAGAGCAGCTACTTCGCGCACGCTAGACCGACCGCCGCAGCGATCGCGAGCTTTCAGAATTCGCACCCGATCGGCGGGATCTCGGCGCTGAGTCGGTCGACGCTGCGGTTCAGCCTTACCGCGCCCAGCGCCGACTTCCTGCAGACCCTGGCGCTGCCGTTCGCCTCGGCGAGGCCGGCCGAGTACGACAGGTTCGTTCCGGGCAGCGAAAGGCTAAACCAGCACACGATCTCCGACGGCCCGTACCAGATCAGCTCCTACGTCCCCGGCCGCTCGCTTGTCCTGTCCAGAAATCCGGCATGGCGTCAGGCTTCCGACCCGATCCGGCATCAGTTCGTGGGCAGGATCGTCGTCACGATGGGCGTGCGCGACAGCCACGCCGTGGTCGCGGGCGAACGATCCGGCCGGTACGACCTGGCGCTGGAGACTGGCCTGCCGGGAGCGGACATCGCCGCGCTCAGGTCCGCTGGGGACTTGCGGTTCCAGCTCTGGCCGGGCAGCAACATAGTGCCGTACCTGGTCTTCAACTTGCGCAGCCCGGCCGGGGCGATGGCCAAGCTCGCCGTCAGGCGCGCGATCGAGTTCGGGGTGAACAAGCGCGCCGTCCAAAAGGTGCTCGGCGGCGCGGCGGCGGCCAGAATTCTCAGCACCGTGATACCGCCGGGCAACCTCGGCTACCGGGACGTGGACCAGTACCCGACGGCGGGTGGCGCGGGCGACCCGGCAAGGTGCAAGCAGCTGCTGACCCAGGCCGGTTACCCGGGCGGGCTGACGGCGAGCTACTGGTACCCGGACGACAGCGCTAGCGTCGCGATCTTCCATGCCATCGCCACCAGCCTGGCCGCATGCGGGATCCGGCTGACCGGGCGAAGCGAGCCCGTCGGCCGGCTGTTTGCCGACCTCCGCGACGCGCAGTCGAACAACAAGCCAGGGTCCTTCGACATCGCCCAGTCCGTGTGGTACCCGGACTGGTTCGGCAACAACGGCCGCGCGATCATCGCGCCGCTCTTCGAGACAGGGTGCGACAGCGACACCGTCAACTACGGCTGCTACAGCAACCAGCAGATGGACGCGCTGATCGGGCGCGCAGAGATCGCCCAGGCGGCGTCGGCGGCCGGCGCGCTCTGGAGCCGGGCCGACCGGCTGGCAATGCGGGACGCGGTCATCGTGCCCGTCGCGAGCCAGGCGCTGCCCGGATACAGCAGCGCCCGGGTGCACCAGTACTGCGCAAGTGCGTGCCCGGCAGGCGTCGTCATCACCCCGACGATCGGCGGCCCTGACCTTACCAATATCTGGTTGTCCGGCGGCTAGGGCGCGAGGCGTGCGAGTGCGAGACGACATCGGCGAGCCGGTGACCGTGCCGGCAACGGTCAGCAGCGTGGTCTCCATCGTCCCGTCGCTGACCGAGGCCGTCGCATCGTCCGCTGCGGGCCTGCTGGCCGGGGCGACGAAATACTGCACCCACCCGGCCGGCCTGGACGTCGAGCGGGTCGGCGGCACCAAGAACCCGGACGTCGCCAGGATCATCCGGTGCAGGCCCGACATCGTGCTGGCCAACGAGGAGGAGAACCGGGCTTCCGACCTGGCCGACCTTCGCGAGGCCGGCGTCGCCGTGTGGGTGACCAGGATCAGGACGCTGCCGGAGGCCTTCAGCTCGCTGGACCGGATGCTCACGATCGCCTGCCGGCTGACCAGGCCGCCCTGGCTCGACGACGCGGAGCGTGCGTGGCCGAGCTCAGCGCCGCGCGGCATCCGCCGGGCGATCATCCCGATCTGGCGGCGGCCGTGGATGGTGCTCGGCAGCGACACCTTCGCCGGCGACCTGCTGGCGCGGCTGGGCGTCAGCAACGTCTACGCGGGCCATGCCGAGCGCTATCCGCGGGTCGATGCTCACTGAGCTGCGATCCTGCGGCGCTGAGCTCGTGGTGCTGCCGGATGAGCCCTATCGCTTCACAGCCAGCGATGGTCCTGAGGCCTTTCCAGGCCTCCCCGCAGCCCTGGTCAGCGGCAGGCACCTGACCTGGTACGGGCCCTCGCTCGCGGAGGCGCCAGCGGTACTCGCCGAGCAGCTGTGGGCGTGAGCTACTCGGTGTCGCGCTTCCAGTGCGGCTTGCCGAACAGGCGCCTGACCACGTCGTGCAGGCTGTGCCCGGCATCGGCGAGCGCGTCCACGCTGTAGACCGGCGGCCCGTCCGGCGGCGGCAGCGTGGCTGCCTCCTCGTCGCTGAGGCTGGACTGAATGTGGGTGGTGGTGAACTCGGGCAGGTGCTCGGCGTCGATGAACCGCAGCCCGTGGTGCGTCGCGATCACGATGCCCTCGAAGATGTCCAGTTCTGCAACGTCCAGGACGTGCTCCAGGGTGCCGATCCTGGTCCCCGAGCGGCTCAGCACCGGCGTGCCCCGGGTCGCGGCCGCGAATGAGATCGGTGTACCTTCCGACATGTCGCCCGCCGCCTCCAGCCCCGATCACGCGCTCGTACTACGCCGACGCGGACGACCGTATCACCGGGGCGCCTCCGCCGTGGCCAGCAGCTCGCCGAGGCGGCGCAGCTGCGCCGTCGCGCCGCCGAGGGCGAACTCGTTCTGCTTGGCGGCGGTGAAGTACCTGTGCAGCGGGTGCGAGATGTCGATGCCGACGCCGCCGTGAATGTGCACGGCTGTGTGCGCGACCCGGTGCCCGCCGTCGGCCGCCCAGAACTTGGCGGTCGCGACCTCCTCGTCGGCCGCGAGGCCAGCCTCGAGCCGCCAGGCTGCCTGCCACATCGTCAGCCTGATGGCCTCGACGTCGATGTAGGCATCGGCCAGCCGCTGCGCCACCGCCTGGAATGCCCCGATCGGCCGGCCGAACTGCTCTCTGGTCTGGGCGTACCCGGCGGTCAGCTCCAGCGCTCTCTCGGTCACGCCGAGCTGGGTGGCGCAGATGCCCACCGTGGCCCGGTCGGCAAGCCAGCCGGTGACGTCTGGTCCGCTGCCCGTGCGCCAGGACCCGGTCAGGGCCGACCTCGGCGTTGTCGAGGCTCAGCTGGGCGAAGCCATGTCCGTCGGTCAGTTGCTGCGGCTCGGCGGTCACCCCGGGGTCGGCCGGCTCCACGCAGAAGACCGCGGGCCCGTCCTGCGTCGCGGCGGGAACGAGGAACAGGCCGGCATCGGCGCCAGCCGGTACTGCGGTCTTGGTGCCGCGGAGCAGCCAGCCGCTTCCGGCCCGCTCGGCTCGGACGCGGGGCGCGCGCGGGTCACCGGCGCCCGGCTCGGCGAGCGCGGCGGCGATGACCAGGTCGCCGGCCCCGGCCGGGATGGCCCAGCGCTTGACCTGCTCGTCCGAGCCGAAGGTGGCGATCGCGCCGGATCCGAGCACGATCGCGCTCAGGTACGGTGCCCGGGCGACGGTGCGCCCGATCTCGATCAGGACCGAGCACTGGTCGAGCAGGCCAAGCCCGTCGCCGCCCGCGTTCTCCGGCAGGGCGGCGCTGAGGATTCCCGCGGTGGCCAGCTCGGACCACAGGGCCCGGTCGAAGCCCTGGCTGGCCTGGTCGAGCTCGGTCAGCCGTGCCGGGCTTTGCTTGTCTGTGAGGATGCGCCGGGCCAGGGCCGACAGTTCCTCCTGCGTCTGCGTGATCGAAAAGTCCACAGGGCTTCTCCCGAAGTCAGCGCCGGTAGGGCAGGCCGAGCGCGAGCATCGCGATCATGTCCCGCTGGATTTCGTTCGTGCCGCCGCCGAAGGTCAGGATCAGCGCGGACCTGTGCATCCGCTCGATCCGGCCCGCGAGCAGCGCGCCAGGCGAGCCGTCCCTGACCGGCGGCGGCTGAGCCGAGGACCTCCATCAGCAGCCGGCAGGCTTCGATGGTCAGCTCGGTGCCGTAGATCTTGGTGGCGGACGCGGCGGCCGGCCCGAGCGCCTGGCCGGCGTCGAGCCGCGCCGCGATCTGCCAGTTCAGCAGCTTCAGCACCTCGGTCCTGGCGTGCACACGGGCCAGGTGCGTCTGGACCCACTCCGCGTCGATGACCAGCCCCCCGCCCGCCGCAGGCGTTCGCGCGGCCCAATCCCGCACCTCGCGGAGCGCGTTCTGCGTCGGCGCGGCGGAGGTCAGCGCGACCCGCTCATGGTTGAGCTGGTTCGTGATCAGCGACCAGCCGCGGTGCTCCTCGCCGACCAGGTTGGCAGCGGGAACCCGGACGTCGGAGTAATAGGTCGCGCTGGTGGAGACGCCAGCCACGGTCGGGACCGGCGTCCAGGAGAAGCCGGCGGCGCTGGTGGGGACGATGATGATCGACAGTCCCTTGTGCCGGGGCGCGTCCTGGTCGGTCCTGCAGGCCAGCCAGACGTAGTCCGCGTAGCCGATCAGCGAGGTCCACATCTTCTGGCCGTTGATCACGTAGTCGTCGCCGTCGCGGACCGCCGTGGTCCGCAGGCCAGCCAGGTCGGTCCCGGCGCCCGGCTCTGAGTAGCCGATCGAGAAGTGCAGCGCCCCGGCCGCGATCTTCGGCAGGTAGAACGACTTCTGCTCAGTCGGTGCCGAACCGCATGATCGTCGGCCCGACCGTGTTGATGGTCAGGAACGGCACCGGCACTCCGGCCACGGCCGCCTCGTCGGTGAAGATCAGCTGGTCGGTCACGCTGGCGCCGCGGCCGCCGTACTCGGCCGGCCAGCTGAGCGTGAGCCAGCCGTCGGCGCCGAGCTGGCGGACGATCTCGCGATACGCGACGCCGTCACCGTAGTCGCCGCCGGTCCTGGTTCAGCCCGGCCCGGCGTTCCGGCGTCATCAGGCCGGCGAAGTACTCGCGCAGCTCGGCCCGGAGCTTGTCCTGCTCCGGCGTATAGGTCAGGTGCACGCCGCCTCCGCCGCGTCGCCGCTGGCCCAGCCCCAGTTGACCCAGCCCGCGAACCTCAGCCTAAGAAATAGAACGTGTTCTAGTCTAGCTCGCGCCAGCCTCGTCGCCGGTAGCCGCTGCGCTGAGGCGCTCCCTACAGTGGTCGGCATGAGCGAGCGTCCACTTAGGCAGGCAGCAGCAGGCAGCTGTCGCCGAACTCGTGCCCGAGGTACCCGGCGTGCTCAGCCTCGGCGTAGGCAGCCTTGACCAGAGCGGTACCGGCGACGGCCTCGAGCAGCGCCAGGTGCGAGGCCTCCGGGTCGTGCCAGCCGGTGATCAGGCCGTTGACCACCCGGGCCGGGTGCTCGGCGCCGAGGACGAGGTCGGTCCAGCCGTGGCTGGCCCGCACCGTGCCGTCGTCGCCGGCGGCGGTCTCCAGTGCCCTGGTCACCGTCGTGCCCACCGCGACCACGCGGCGCCCGTGTCCCTGGCCAGGTTGACCAGCCTGGCGGTGGGCTCGGGCACCGCGAACCGCTCGGGGAGCGGCAGTTCGCCAGCTTCGAGCGACGCGACCCCGGCGTGCAGCGTGATCGGCGCGACGAGGACGCCGCCGGTGATCAGGTTCACGACGAGGTCCGTGGTGAACGGCCGGCCCGCGCTCGGCATCTCCGCGCTGCCCGGATCGCGGGAGAACACGGTCTGATAGGCCGCGAGCGGCCACTCGTCTGGCACGTAGCTGTACCTGACCGGGCGGCCGTGCCTGGCCAGGTACGCCTCGACTCCGCTGGTGAGGTCCGCCCCGGTGACGGCGGTGACCCACAGCCGGTCGGCGGCCGGGTCCGGGTACCGGTACAGCAGGGTCAGCGAGGCCCCGCCGGGCAGCGAGATGGTCTCGCGCCGGCTCGGCGTCGCTCACCCGGCCGCGCCTCGGTGTCGCCGTCGCGCAGTTCGATCACCCAGCAGCCGTCGTCCAGCGGCGTGGAGAAGTGCACGGTGACCGGGCGGCCGTCCTGGCGGTGCCCATCGACCGCTGCCGCGAGCGTTCCCGAGGTGTTGACGACCAGCAGGTCGCCGGGGGACAGGAACCTGCCAAGGTCGGCGAACCTGGCGTGAGCCAGGCCGTCGGTCGTCGCGACCAGCATCCGGACGCCGTCTCTGGTCAGGCCGCGTTCTTCGGCCGGCCTGCTGGCTGCGATTCTCATGAGGTCACCTCCGCGGGGGACGGAATGGTCAGGTCGGGCGCAGTGGCCAGGTCGGCGGCCCGGTACCGGCCGCTCGGCGGCCGCTCGTCGATCAGGCGCAGCAGCGCGGGAACGACGCTCTCCGGCTCGGGCCGGTCGGAGATGTCCTCGCCGGGGAAGGCCTGCTGGTGCATCTGCGTCCGCATGTCGCCCGGGTCGAAGGCGTAGCAGCGCAGACCGCTCTCCTCGGCAGCCAGCACGGCGGTGAGCTGGTCGAGCGCGGCCTTGGACGAGCCGTAGCCGCCCCAGCCCGGGTAGGCCTCGACCGCCGCGTCGGAGCTGACGTTGATGATGGTGCCGCCGGCCGCGGTCAGCGGGCCGGCGACCAGCTGGATCAGCGCGAGCGGCGCGACGAGGTTGGTCTCATAGACGCGGCGCAGCGCGCCGACGTCATAGTCGCGCAGCGGCGGCAGCGGGCTGGGCCCGAGCGAGCTGGCGTTGTTGATCAGCAGGTCGAGGCGGCCGAAGCCGCTCACGGCAGCCGCGAGCGCGGCCCGGTGACCGGCGCTGGTGATGTCGCCGGCGATCGCGGTGACATGGGGGAGCCCGCGGACGGCATCGGCCAGGTCGGCGTCGCTGCGCGCGTCGACGACGAGCGACCAGCCGCGGTCGGCGAGGGCGCGGGCGGTCGCCCGGCCGAGCCCTCGGGACGCTCCGGTGATCAGGGCGACAGGCATTGTCTTGCTCCTCACTATCGGATGCGTGCCATACTGGTAGTTGAAGTCAACTTCAAGTCAAGGACGCTGGAGCACGATGCATACGACAGATCTGCTCACGGTCGGGGAGATCGCCCGCAGGAGCGGGTTCGCCGACTCGGCCGTGCGGTACTACGAACGGATCGGACTGCTGCCAGCCACCAGGACCTCTGGCGGCCAGCGCAGGTTCGAGCGGAGCACGCTGCGCCGCCTCGCGTTCATCAGGGCCGCCAGGAACATCGGCCTCAGCCTCGACGAGGTGGCCGAGGCGCTGGCGTCGCTGCCCGCCGGGCGGACGCCCACGAGGTCAGACTGGGCCGTGCTGTCAGGTAGCTGGCGACGGCGGCTCGACGACCAGATCGACGCGCTGGTGGCGTTGCGCGACGGGCTCGACTCCTGCATCGGATGCGGCTGCCTGTCGCTCGACCGGTGCGCGTTCTCCAACCCGTCGGACTCCGCGCGCTCGGGCGGCCCAGGCGCGGTCTACCTGCCGTCGGGCCTGCGCCGCGATGTCCCGCACCCGGCGGCCGTGTCGCGGCCGCGCTGGGTAACGCCCTGGGTCCGGAGGATCAGCGGCCCGGTCTATTGCTGCTGCCGTGACGGCGCGAACGGCGCGCCGGGACGGTGACTTCCCGGCGGCGCCGCCCGCCGGGCACCGGCCTCGGGCCGAGCCGGGATGAGGCCGTGCCGCTGAACGACCAGATCCCGAACCCGAACATCACCACGACCGCGATCGCCGTCGCCGCCGCGAGTCCCTTCCGCAGCGGCAGCCGGGTCAGGGTCCAGGCCCCGAGCAAGGCGATCGGCCCGATCGCTGGCAGGTAGAAGCGCACCGACTGCAGCGTGCTGAGTCCAGGCTCGGCGGTCCAGTCATACGCCGCGTATAGTCCCCACACGCTCAGCCAGGCCGCGCCGAGTGCCAGGCCGATCGCGGCGTCCTGCGGCGCGTGCTGGCCGCCTGGCACCTGCGCCACCGCGGAGTCGTCACCGGCTTCGCGCGGCGGCAGCGCGCCCGATCGCCGCGACGTGGCCCAGCGCGCGCCGATCCCGATCAGCGCCGCGAATCCGAGCACCAGCATCGGCATGGCCTCGATCAGGTGCGAGGGCATCAGCCGGACGTTGGGCAGGACGGCGCCGAGACCGAACCTGATCTCGCCAGACCGGTACCCGGACCGCAGCGGACCGCCGTAGACCAGCGTGTCGAAGACCGCGACGCCCGCCCCGAACAGCAAGGCGGACCCGGTCCACCAGAGCGCCGCTCCCGGCGGCAGGAGCCGCGGCCGCCGCCACCGCAGGATCAGCACCGCCGCGACGGCGCAGGCCAGCACGACGACGTTGGTGTAGCGGGCGAACACAGCCGCCTCGATGGCGATGAAGCCGAGCAGCCCAGCGGCCGTGCGCCGTCGTGCTGGCGCGTCCGTGGCCAGCGCCGACCACAGCAGCGCGCCAGACCCGGCAGCGATGAGCGAGGCGTCGGTGAATGTAGGCATGTAGTCGCGCCAGGCGAACAGCAAAGCAGCGCCCGATGAGCAGAACAATCCGACCGCGACGGCGCCGCCGTACCGGCCAAGCCAGCGCCGCGCCCCGGCGAACAGCGCGATGCACGCGAGCGCGCCGTAGCACAGCGGAGCGAGCCTGATGAGGCCGAGCAGTTGGAACGGTGCAGCGAGGAACGGGTAACCGGGGTCCTTCTCGCTGATCCAGCGGCCGTTGGCGAGGTGCGACCACTGGATGAGTCCAGGCGTTCGCGGCCCTGCGGTGAAGGCGGCTGAGTGCGGGCCGGTCGGCTGCACGAGCTGGAGCGCCAGCGCCTGCATCTGAGCGGTCGACAAGGTCAGCAGGTGGCCGTCGGTGATGCCGATTATGGACGCGCGGTACGCGAAGTCGTCGGGCTCCACGAGCTGAGGCGCGTGGTGGAGCGCGACGACGCACAATGCCGCGAACGCGGCGACGGCCAGCGCGATCTCAGCCCGTCCTGGCCGCTGACTGGCCGGTGCCGTGGCCTCTTCAGAGACTCGCGCCGGAGCACGCATGGCCCCATCCTCGGGGAACGAGCCGATAGGTCCTGGCCGGTAGCGTGTGAGTTTGGGGTGAGCCCCGGCCTTGGCCACGGCGGGGTTGTAGAACATGTTCTACTTGTCGTGACAGACCTGGTGCGAGGAAGGGCTGGGTGCAATGGCTGAGGCGTTCATCGTCGACGCGGTCAGGACGCCGGTCGGCCGCCGCGGCGGCGGCCTCGCCGGCGCGCATCCCGCCGACCTCGGCGCGCATGTGTTGTCGGCGCTTGTCACCAGGACTGGCGTCGACCCGGCCGCGGTCGACGACGTGATCATGGGCTGCGTTGACACGATCGGCCCGCAGGCCGGTGACGTCGCACGGACGGCCTGGCTCGCCGCCGGGCTGCCGGAGGCGGTGCCTGGCGTGACCGTGGACCGGCAGTGCGGCTCCTCTCAGCAGGCCGTGCACTTCGCCGCGCAGGCGGTCCTGAGCGGCACCGCCGACCTCGTGGTCGCGGGCGGGGTGCAGAACATGAGCCAGATTCCCATCGCGGCCGCCATGACGGCAGGGCAGGCGTTCGGCCACGACGATCCGTTCGGCGGATCGCGGGGCTGGCGCGCCAGGTACGGAGATCAGGAAATCTCGCAGTTCCGCGCCGCGGACATGATCGCTGCCAAGTGGGGGATCGACCGGGCCGACATGGAGGAGTACGCGCTGGCCAGTCACCAGCGGGCGATCGCCGCGATTGATCGCGGTGACTTCGCGACGGAGATCGCGCCGTACGGGGATTTCGGAGCCGATGAGTGCCCGCGCCGCGACACCTCCCTGGAGCGCATGGCGAAGTTGGTCCCGCTGCGCCCCGAGGACGAGGGCGGCGTGATCACGGCGGCGCTGTCCAGCCAGATCGCTGACGGCGCGGCCGCGCTGCTGATCTCCTCCGACCGCGCGATCGCCGAGCACGGATTGCGCCCGCGGGCCCGGATCACCCACATCTCGGTCCGTGGCGACGACCCGGTGCTGATGCTGACCGCGCCGATCGCGGCGACCGAGCACGCGCTGCGCAAGGCGGGCCTCAGCCTCGGCGACATTGACCTGGTCGAAATCAACGAGGCATTCGCGCCCGTCGTGCTCGCCTGGCAGCGCGAGACCGGAGCGGACCTGGACCGGGTGAACGTCAGCGGCGGCGCGATCGCGCTCGGCCACCCGCTCGGCGCCACCGGCGCCCGGCTGATGACGACGCTGCTCTACGGGCTCGAGCGGACCGGCGGCAGGCTCGGCCTGCAGACCATGTGCGAAGGCGGCGGCCAGGCCAACGTCACGATCATCGAACGCTTGGGGTAACTGAGCGAGGATGTCGCTGACTACTCGCCGGTGGAGCCGGTGATCAGTTCGGCGATGATGTCGAGATGGCCGACGTGCCTGGCGTACTCCTGCAGCAGGTGGAGCAGGATCCGCTCCAGCGGCGCGGCGTCGGCGCCAGCCCAGCGTTCGCCCGGCTGGCCGACTTCGTCGAGGTCGTGTGCCTCGATGATCGCCGTGCTCCGGTCGGCCTGTGCTGCCAGCGCGGCCATCAGCCCCTCTAGCGTCTCGTCCGCGCCGACGTGCCAGCGCCCGTCCTTGTCGTCGGCCCATGGATTAGCAACCTCCTGGCCATCGAAGCCCCACTCCAGCCAGCGATTCTCCACGTACTGCAGGTGCTTGAGCAGCTCGATCGGGGTCCAGCCTGATGGCAGGATGCTGCGCGTCAATTCGGCAGCAGGCAGTTCGCGGAGCTTTTGCACCAGCCGGGAGCGAAAGTAGGCAAGGTAGCCAAGGAAGACCTCGCGTTGCGAGCCGGCCGGAGTCGTCGGCGACGGGAACTCTGCGGGCGCACCGAAGGCATCAGCTGTCACAACGCAAACCCTCGCGCACAACCGGCCGCGCGGTCGACCGGTTTCGGGCCCCTGTCAGCTGCCCGCCGCGACCAGCCGCACGGCGACCGCTATGCCGATCGCGACGACCGCGAAGACGACGGCCCAGGCCAGCCAGCCTTCAGCCGCGAGACCCGCCGCGGCGGCGAGGAACAACACGATCTCGACGCAGAGCCGCCAGGGATCTGGCCAGCGGCGCCGCGCACGCGGTGCGATGCCGATGCCCCAGATGACGGCGGCGGCAATGGGGGCGAACACGGCGAGCGCGACGTCCGCCGGCGTGCCGAGCCCGGCGTTCGCCCCGACGATCGCGAGGACGGCGAGCAGGACGAGCTCGGATGCAAAGCGGATGCCGAGGACGGCCGGGCGCACGGGGCTAGGCACCCGCCAACCCTACTGGCGTCTGGATGAGCGGCCCGACGGCATACCTGCCCGGCCGACCGGGCAGTATTTGAGTTCGCTGTCACATGACTCGGAGAGTGGCTATGTACACGCAGGTGGCCGACCGCGTCCATCGGCTGACCCAGGGCATCGCGAACTTTTACCTGATCGAGGAGTCCGGCAAGCTGGTCCTGGTCGACGCGGGTACGCCCAAGGACTGGAACCTGTTCGTCCAGGCGGTGTCGGCCCTCGGGCACCGCGCCGACGACCTCGACGCCGTGCTCCTGACGCACGCGCACGCCGACCACACGGGCTTCGCCGAGCAGGCTCGCGCGACGACCGGATCGCGCGTGTTCATCCATCGGGCGGACGAGGACATGGCCAGGACGGGCAAGGCCGCTGGTTCCAACGAGGGCAGGGTGACCTCGTACCTGCTCATGGGCCAGCTGTACAGGACGTTCTGGATCCTCGCCAGGGCTGGCGCAACCAAGATCATCCCGATCAAGGAAGTTGCGACATTCGCCGACGGCGAGACGCTGGACGTGCCTGGCCGCCCCAGGGTCGTCCACACTCCCGGCCACACCGATGGCAGCGCCGTCCTGACGATCGAGGACCGGAGCGTCGTGTTCACGGGGGACGCGCTGTGCACGCTGAACCCGCTGACCGGCCGCCAGGGGCCGCAGATCATGCCGTCGGGCCTGAACCTGGACAGCACACAAGCCATGGGTTCGCTGGACAACCTCGCTGGCGTCAAGGCAGATGTCCTGCTGGCCGGTCACGGTGACCCGTGGACCGACGGCGTGCCCGAGGCGATCCGCCTCGCCAAGGCCGCCGGCCCGTCCTAGCCCGCCGCGAGCCGCGCATTTAGAACAGCAACGCGCCGGCACCGTTAAACAGCGCGGGTGACGGCACTTCGCTGTTCTAAACCGCTCGCGGCCGGCGGCGGCTAGGCGGGGCGGAAGCGCATGACGCCGCGGTCGATCACGACCGTGCCGTCCTGGGTGGCGGTCTGGAACAGGGCCCGGCCCTCGGTGCCGTCGCCGTTCGCCCCGCCATCGGTCTCGGTGACCCACATCGAGACCGTCAGCGAGTCGCCCGGCAGCACCGGCCTGGTGAACCGCCCGGACATGGCAGCGAAGCGGCCAGGGTCAGAGCCGCAGAGCGCATGCAGCAGCGCCCGGCCGGTGACGCCGTAGGTGCACAGTCCATGCAGGATCGGCCTGGCGAAGCCGCCTCTGGCCGCGAACGCCGGGTCGGCGTGCAGCGGGTTGCGGTCACCGGACAGCCGGTAGATCAGCGCCTGCTCCGGCCTGGTCTGCAGGGTCACCTCGTGATCGGCCGGGCGGTCGGGGCGCTCCCAGGGCTCGCTCGAGCCGCGCTCGCCGCCGAAGCCGCCCTCGCCACGGATGAACGTGCCGCTGCGCGCCGTGACCATCGGCTCGCCGGTCGACGCGTCGACGGCCTGGTTCTCGAGCGTGATGAGCGCGCCAGAGCCCTTGTCGTACATGCCGGTCACGGTCGAGACGGTCCGCACCGTGCCCGCCACCGGCATCGGCCTGTGCAGCTCGAACGACTGCTCGGCGTGCACGAGCAGCGCGCGGTCGAAGTCGCCGAGGTTCCGCCTGACCGCGGCCTGGGAGATCAGCACGGCGAAGGTCGGCAGCACCTGCTGCGTCACCCCGCTGGTGTTCTCCGTCGTGAACGCAAGCTCCTCGAGCGGGTCGCCAAGCCCGGCCCCGACCCCGACCGCGTACAGCAGCGCGTCCTTCGAGGTCCAGGACCGCTCGTGCGGCTCTCCTGGTTCGCCCACCAAGCTATGGTCGAGCGCCATGACGGCCTCCTGAGGTTGGTTATAGCCCGGTATTAGAACTTGGTTCTAGAATCATTCTCCGAAGGGGCACGCCGCCGTGTCAACGTTCGCCAGCGCGCTTCCGGCACGGCGCGAGCAACTGGATCGACGGGAGTCAGCCATGGGCCTGCTGGACGGAAGAGTCGCGATCGTGACCGGCGCGAGCCGGGGCATCGGCGCGGAGATTGCCAGTCGATTCGGCGCCGAAGGGGCGGCGGTGGCCGTCGCGGCCAGGACGACCGAGCCCGGCCAGTCGCCGCTGGACGGGACGATCGGCGACACAGCCGCGGCGATCGAGGCCGCGGGCGGCACGGCGGTCGCGATCGCGGCCGACCTGTCCAAGCCCGCGGACCGGGAGCGGCTGGTCGCCGAGACCACGGAGCGGCTCGGCCCGCCCGACATCCTGGTCAACAACGCCGCGGTGACGTACTTCACCAGGGTCGAGGACTTCACGCCCAAGCGCTACCAGTTGATGTTCGATGTGCAGGTGCAGGCCGCGTTCCACCTCGCGACGCTGGTGCTGCCGGCGATGCGCGGGCACGGCCGCGGCTGGATCCTTAACATCTCGTCGCGCGCGGCGCTGCATCCGGAGATCCCGCCGAACGCGTGGGGCGGGCGCGGCGGAACCGTCTACGGCATGTGCAAGGCAGCGATCGAGCGGTTCTCCACCGGGCCTCGCCGCCGAGTTGTACGCCGACAACATCGCGGTCAACGCGCTGTCCCCGACCCTGGTGGTGCCGACGCCCGGCACGATCTTCCACCAGCTGACCACGCCGGGCGACGAGAACTCCGAGCCGCCCGCGGTCATGGCGGCGGCGGCGCTCGCGCTCTGCCACGCCGATCCGCAGACCTTGACCGGGCGGATCACCTACTCCCAGGAACTGCTCGCCGAACTCGGCGTTGCAGGTGCCGGGCTAGACGCCGATCCTGGTGGCGAGGCGCTCGCGGTGGTAGCTCGCGTCGCCCAGGAACAGCTCGCAGGCCTTCGCGCGCTTGAAGTACAGGTGCGCGTCGTGTTCCCAGGTAAAGCCGATGCCGCCGTGGATCTGGATGTTCTCGGCAGCGACGTGAAAGTACGTGTCCGAGGCGAGCGCCTTGACCAGGGCGGCGACGACCGGCACCTCTGCGGAGTCCTCGGCGACGGCGGCCGCCGCGTAGCCGACCGCTGAGCGGAGCGACTCGACCTCGAGCAGCAGGTCGGCGCAGCGGTGCTTGATGGCCTGGAAGCTGCCGATCGGCCTGCCGAACTGGTGCCTGATCTTCGCGTAGCCGACCGCCATGTCGAGCGCGCGCTGGGCGCCGCCGAGTTGCTCGGCGGCCTGGGCGATGGCCGCGACGTCGAGGGTGCGGTTCAGGATCGCGTCCGCCTCGCCGGGCGCGCCGACCGGCCTCGCCTGGACCGCGCTGAACTCGAGCCTGGCCAGCCTGCGGGTCTGATCGAGGGTGGGCAGCTCCTTGCTGGTCAGGCCGTCAGCGCCGGCCTGGACCGCGAACAGCGACAGGCCATCGTTCGCCCTCGCGACCACGAGGATCAGGCTGGCCGTGTGCCCGTCCAGGACGAAGCTCTTGTGCCCGTCCAGCACCCAGCCGCCATCCCGCTCGCTGGCCGCGAGCCCGATCGCGTCCGGCTCCCAGGAGCCGTTGTCCTCGGTGAAAGCCAGCGTCGCGACCGTCTCGCCGCTCGCGATTCCTGGCAGCAGGTCCTGCTTAGCTGCCTCGTCCGAGCTCGCCAGCAGCGCCGTCGCGGCGAGCACCGCGCTGGCCAGATAGGGCCCCGGGTACAGCGCGGCTCCCAGTTCCTCCAGCACGATCGCCTGCTCGATGAAGGTGAACCCGGCGCCGCCGTACTGCTCGGGAATGGCGATGCCCTGCAGGCCAAGCTGGCTGCCGGCGTAGCTCCAGACCTTCTCGTCGGTGCCGTCGTCCGACTCCATCAGTTCGCGAACCCGCGGCAGCGGCACCCGGTCCGCGAGGAAACGCCGGACCGAGTCCCGCAGCTCCTGCTGCTCCGTGCTGTAGGCGAGCTTCATCGTCCCGGTTCCGTTCTGTCCTGGGCCGCGGTGCGGTCCGGCTTCGAGGGGTCCATCTGATGGCCGTTCCGGCCGGTGATGACGAGGACATCGAGCGCCTCGATCTGGTCACCGTCGACCCAGAGCGGGTTGATCTCGAGCGCTTGGAGCGAGTCGCCGAGCGACAGGGCGGCCTCGGCGATCCGCACGACGACGTCGGCGACGGCGCCGAGATCGGCGCGGCGCCGGCCGCGCACGCCGCGCAGCAGCGGCGCGCCACGCAGTTCGCCGAGCATCTCGACGACGTCGGCGTGACCGACGGGGAGCGCTCGCAGGCTGACGTCGTTGAGGATCTCGACAAAGATCCCGCCCAGGCCGACTGCCAGGACCGGCCCGAACGCGGGATCCACGCTGATTCCGGCCAGCAGCTCGACGCCGCCGGTGCGCATCGGGCTGACCATCACGCCGTCGATGACCACCGGCTGACCTGACGCCGCCGCTGCCTCCGTGGCGGCCACGGCCTGCGCGGCCTGGCCGGCTGTCCGGACGCGCTTGAATCCGGACCGCAGCGCTGTCATGGTGCGGAGCCCGAGCGCGACGCCGCCGATGTCGGACTTATGGGTAATGCCAGCCGAGCTGATCCGCAGCGCGACCGGGTATCCCAGCTTCCTGGCCGCAGCCACTGCCTCGTCCGCCGAGCTGACCAGCTCGCCGGGCACCAGCGGCACGCCAAAGGTCGCGAGCAGCTCGCGGGCGTCGGCCTCCCGCCACGGCCCGTCAGGATGCCGCCGCGCTCGCCTGGCAGCGGCAGGCTTGGCTGCCGCTGCTGACGCCTGCGCAGCCGGGCCGGGCCAGGTCCGGCCGCGACCCTCGGCCCAGCGGATCGCGTTGCCGATCGCCTGCACGCCCAGGTCCATACCGCCGAGCAGGTGGATGCCGTTCCTTCCGAGCAGGTCCCGGCCGAAGGGCGTCACGTCCACGCAGGTCGAGCCCACTGAGATGACGGGAACCGGCGAGGACGCCATCCGCTGGCCGAGCCAGGCGATCCGCTCGTCGAGCATGCTGGCCAGGGTCTCGTCGGCGGGCCTGACGTCGGGCAGCGTGAGCCCGGAGAAGAACACGAAGTCCAGGCCCGGGTCGGCGACGGCCGCGTCCAGCGCGTGGTCGATCGCGGTCAGCGCCGACGTCCGCTGGTTGGCCAGGAAGTAGCCGGTCACGTCGAGCGGGTTGCGGACCTGGGCGAACGGCGGCACGTGCGGCTCGATCGCGGCCGCGGTCGACGGCGCGAACGCCGGGATCTCGATGTCCTGCCCGGCAGCCCGGTCGGCGATGATGTCGCACGCGCCGCCCGACGCGGTCAGCACTCCCATCCGGCGGCCGGTCGGCCGCGGTCCGTACCCGAGCAGTGCCCCGGTGGTCAGGAGCTCCTCGATGCTGGTGACCCTGACGACGTTGAGCTGGCGGAGCACAGCGTCCACCACGGCGTCGTCGCCCGCGATCGAGCCGGTGTGGGCGAGCGCGGCCTGGCTGCCCGCCGCGCTCGAGCCGGCCTTGAGCGCCACGATCGGCTTGCCGGCCAGGTCGGCGCGCTCAGCGGCGGCGGCGAACGCGGCCGGGTCGCCGATCTGCTCGAGGAACAGGCAGATGGCGCGGGTGTCCTCGTCGTCGATCAGGTAGTTGATCACGTCAGACGCGGTGATCATCGCCTCGTTGCCCAGGCTGGTCAGGGTGCTGACCCCGATCGCGCGCGAGCGCGCGAAGCTCAGCATCACGCTGGCCAGCGCGCCGCTCTGCATCGCGATCCCTACCGGCCCTGCCGCCAGCGGCAGCGGTACGGTCAGCGCGAACGGTCCCGCGTTTGCGTGCGCGTTGAGGAAGCCCAGGCAGTTCGGGCCGAGCAGGGTGATCCCGTTCTCGACCGCGCGGCTGACCAGGCGATCCTCCAGCGCCCTGCCATCCGCGCCGGTCTCCCGGTACCCGGAGGCGAGCACGATCGCGCCACGGACGCCGGCCGCGGCCGCGTCGTCGAGCACGTCCTCGACCGCCTCGGTCGGGACCATGATGAACGCGAGGTCAGCGGGCCTCGGCAGGTCACGCAGGCTGGCGACGGCCGGGATGCCGAAGACGCTGGCGTGCCTCGGGTGCACCGGGGTCAGCTCGCCGGTGAAGCCGGTGGCCGCGGCGCTCGCCTGCACGAACCGCGCCCAGGCGGAGGTCGGCGACGCGCCCACGACGGCGATGTCGCGGGGCGCGAAGAATCGCGCCAGGCGCTCCGGCGTGACGAGGGCGGCCAGCGCCGATGCCCGCGTATCCGCTGAACCGGGCTTTCCTCGTCCGCCGGCGTCAGCGCCAGGGGCGTGCCCGGCCAGCGCCGGACGCTCGCCGCGCTCGCCGCGGCCTGTGCCGCGGCGGTGCGTTGTCCTGGACCTGGGCGGTGCCGCCGGTGCCGCGCCGGTGGTGCCAGCGCTGCCGGTGGGGCCAGCGGGGGCGCAGCCCAGCCCTGGTCGGTGCTCATCAGAGCGCGCTCACCGGGGGTCATTGAGGGCGGCCCGCGGCTCCTTCGGCAGGCCGAGCGCACGCTCGCCGATGATGTTGCGCTGAATCTCGCTGGTGCCCGAGTAGATGGTCCCGGCCCGGCTCGACAGGAACACGTTCTGCCAGTCGGCGGTCGGGTAGCCGGGGCCATCCGGGCGGATCAGCGCGTCCGTGCCGACGATCCCGACGGCGATCTCGCCGAGCCGCTTGTGGTACTCGCTCCAGGCCAGCTTCGCGACGGACGCCTCGGGCCCTGGCTGCCTGCCCTCGGCTACCTGCGCGAGCGTGCGCAGCCCGCTGAACTTCATCACCTGCACGCCGGTGTAGGCCCAGGCAAGTTGCTGGCGGACCAGCGGGTCGGCGTCCTTGCCGTACTTGCGCGCGGTGTCGACCAGTTCCCAGAACTCCCGCTCGAAGCCCAGGTGCTGGACGGTCGCCGCGCCGCCGCGCTCGTGCCCGAGCGTGGTCATGGCCACCTTCCAGCCGTTGTTGAGCCCGCCGATGACGTTGAACAGGGGCACCCTGACGCCGTCGATGAAGTCCTCGCAGAATTCGGCCGCACCGGACATCTGCCTGATCGGCCGGTACTGCACGCCTGGATGCTTGAACGGGAACAGGACGTAGGACAGACCCGCGTGCTTGGGCGCGTCGGGGTCGCTGCGGCAGAGCGCGAACATCATGGTCGCCCGCTGCGCTCCTGAGGTCCACACCTTGTTGCCGGTGATGACGACCTCGTCGCCCTGCGACGTCGGCCCTGGTCTGCACGCCGGCCAGGTCGGAGCCCTGGTTCGGCTCGGAGAATCCCTGGCAGTACACGTCCTCGCCGGAGATGATCCTCGGCAGGAAGTACGAGCGCTGCTCGGCGGTGCCGTGCACGATGATCGACGGGCCGACCAGGGTCTCGCCCATGCCGCGCCGTACCCGTGGCAGCCCGGCCTGGTGGAACTCCTCGTTCAGCACCGCGAGCCTGACGCCGTCCATGCCCTTGCCGCCGAATTCCTCCGGCCACTGCGGGCAGATCAGCTTGGCGTCGGCGAGCCTGCGCTCCCACTCCGCGTACTCCGGCTGCGCGGCCGCTCTGGCCAGTTCGGCGCCCTGGTACCCGCCGGTCGTCGCCGCGATGGTCCAGTCGGTCAGCCCGGCAAGGCCGTCAGGGGCGCTGGTCGTGATCCACTCGCGGAGTTCGGACCGGAACTCCGCGATCTCCGGGCCGAGGTCGAGATCCATGACGAGCCTCCCGGCGGGGTCGGGGCGGGGTCGGGCAGGGTCGGGCAGGGTCGGGCAGGGTCAAATCTTAGAATCGAATTCTAAGTTCGATCACAACAAAGCGCTCGTGGCATTGTCAAGGCTGGCAGACAGCCTGTTCGCGGGCCGGACCAGCTCCCGGCCTTCGGCCGAGGCCTCCGCCCGGTGCGCGGCGCCACACAACCGAGTTTCATGATCGCGGACACTTCTGAGCACCGCTGCAGAAAGTCGTCCGTGATCATGAAATTCCGGGGTCTCGGGGGTCTCGGGGACCTCGGGGGCCTCGGAGGGTCGGGGGCTCGGGGGCCTCGGGGGCCTCGCGGGGCGGCGGCTTCCAGGGGCCGCCTTTCATCGCGCGGCGGGCGTACTCGATCACCGCGTCGATGACGGAATTGGCCTGGCGGCGGTTGCGGCACGCGGCGACCTCGCGCGCGCCGACGCCGATCACGGAGGTCAGGATCGCCGCGTAGAGCCGGTCGAGGGACGTGTCGGCGAGCCTGAGCAGTGCGTCGTTCTGGCTCACCCACTCGTGCTCGCGCTGCCGCTTGATGAGCTCGAACCCCGGCGGCCCGTCGCCGGACACGAACAGCATCGCCAGATCGCGGCGTACCCAGCTGCCCTCGAGAAAGGCACGGGCCCCGACGCAGAACAGCGCGGTCGGATCGGTCTCGCCTGACCTGCGGGCCTGCGAGACCGCGTCGCTCGCCGCCTTCTCGTGCGCCGCCTGGTGTTCTTGCCACAGGGCGAGGAAGAGTTCGGCTCTTGCCGCCGAAGTGGTGATACAGGCTGCCGACGCTCGAGCCTGCCCGCTCGACGACATCGGCGATGCTGGCGCTGGAGAAGCCCTGTTCAGCGAAGACCTCGCGGGCGGCGTCCAGCAAGGCGCGCTGGGTTTGCTTGGTCCGCCCCCACTGCCACGCGCCCGCGGCCGTCCTGCTCGTCAGTTCGCTCGTCATGCCGCTCACCGACCTGTCTGGTGCCTTGACATGCTCGCCAGGACGGGGCCATCCTCGCCCCTGCCGCGTCGGCTCTGCCAAGTCGCAACCTGAAGATAATTCCAGAAGGCTATTCTAGTAATCCCACTCGGATCCAGCCAGGAAAGGGCCGGTGAGCAGCGATGGGACTGCTTGACGGACGTGTCGCGATCGTGACAGGCGCAGGGCGCGGCATCGGCAGGTCGGTCGCCATGTTGCTGGCCGAACAGGGAGCCTCGGTCGTCGTCAACGACCTCGGCGCCGCGCTCGACGGCTCGGGCAGCGACCAGGGCCCGGCCGGCCAGGTCGTCCAGGAGATCGCCGAGGCAGGCGGAAAGGCCGTCGCGAACGGTGCCGACGTCTCCGACCACGGCGCCGCGCAAGCGCTGATCGGATCGGCGATCGAGCAGTTCGGGCGGCTGGACGTGCTGGTCAACGTCGCCGGCATCCTGCGCGACCGGATGGTCTTCAACATGACCGAGCAGGAGTGGGACGACGTCATCAGGGTGCACCTGCGGGGCACGTTCAACACCACGAAGTTCGCCGCGGCGCACTGGCGGTCGATCCGCGACCCGCAGGCGCAGAACCGGATCATCAACTTCACCTCCGTCTCTGGCCTGCACGGAGCGCCCGGTCAGCCGAACTACGCCGCCGCGAAGATGGGCATCGTCGGCTTGACGTACTCGTGCGCGAACGGCCTCCGCGCCTACGGCGTGACCGCCAACGCGATCTCGCCTGGCGCGGCGACCCGGATGACCGAGTCGGTGCCTACCGAGCGGCGCCGGGCACGAGCGAGCGCCGACGAGTGGTCTCCGGACAACGTCGCGCCGGTGGTCGCCTACCTCGCGAGCGAGCGGTCGGGCTGGATCACCGGCAGGGTCGTGCACTCCTCCGGCTACGAGATCGCGCTTTACAGCAACCCGGAGCCCGAGGTCAGGATCATCGGGACCGCGCCATGGGATCTGGACAGCCTGGCCAGTCAGGTGGAGCGCTCGTTCGGCCCGAAGCTCGGCCGGAACGGCTGATGGGGGCGAAGGCCGTACCGGTGCCGACACCGGATACGCAGCCGTTCTGGGACGGCTGCGCGGCTGGTGAGCTACGGATCCAGCGATGCCTGGACTGCGGAAAGCCGTACTTCTACCCGCGCCCGGTCTGCCCGGCATGCGGCTCGGCGCGGGTGGAGTGGTTCACCGCGAGCGGGCAGCGCGACCCTGTACTCGTACGTGATCAACCACAGGCCAGCGCCGGGATTCGAGGACGAGGCGCCGTACGCGATCGCCGTCGTCCAGCTGGCCGAGGGGCCACGGATGATGACCAACCTGACCGGGGTGCCCAATACCCCTGCAGGACCTCGTGCTCGATATGCCGCTGCGGGTCACGTTCGAGCAGCGCGGCGATGTCAGCTTGCCGCTGTTCGCGCCGCTTGCGGGGGGTTCCGTGGGGGAGGGCCGGTGAGCGGCGATCATCATCGCGGGAGCCGCTGAGACCGACCAGGTCGGCAAGCTGCCTGATCACTCCACCCTGCAGCTGCACACCGAGGCCGCGCTCAACGCGCTCGCCGACGCCGGGCTTGTCGGTCAAGGACATCGACGGGATCGCGACCGTCAGCGCTCCCGGTCCTGTCCAGGTCGCGCACTCGCTCGGCATCGTGCCCCGCTGGATGGACGGCACCGCGGTCGGCGGCACGTCCTTCCTGCTGCACGTCAGGCACGCGGCGGCGGCGATCAGGGCCGGATACGCGAGCACCGTGCTGATCACGCACGGCGAGTCTGGCCGGTCAAGGGTCGGCGCTGCCAGGTACGCGCCGGCGCCGTCCTCGATCCAGGGCCAGTTCGAGGCGCCGTACGGGCTGTTCGGCCCGCCGACGGCGTTCACGATCCCGGTCCTGCGCTACATGAAGGACTACGGGCTGACGCACGAGCAGCTGGCCTACGTCGCGGTCGCGCAGCGGCGGTGGGCGGCCAAGAACCCGCGCGCGATGTACCGCGACCCGATCACGGTGGACGACGTTCTCGCCTCGCGGATCGTGGCCTATCCGTTCCACCTGCTCGAGTGCTGCCTGGTCACCGACGGCGGCGGCGCGCTCGTCGTCACGTCGGCCGATCGCGCAGCCGACTTCCCCAAGCCCGCCGTGCACGTGCTCGGGACCGGCGAGTCAGCGGAGACGCCGCTGATCTCGCAGATGGCCGACTTCACCGAGTCGCAGGCGATGCGGCTGGCCGGGCAGGACGCGTTCGCCGAGGCCGGCATCGGCACCGGCGACGTCGGGCACCTGATGATCTACGACGCCTTCGCGCACCTGCCGATCTACGGCCTCGAGGCGCTTGGTTTCGTGCCGAAGGGCGAGGCCGGCGGGTTCATCGCCGACGGCAACACCGAGCCGGGAGGCTCGCTGCCGCTGAACACCAACGGCGGCGGCCTTTCCTACACCCACACCGGGATGTACGGCATGTTCGCCATCCAGGAGGGAGTGCGCCAGGTGCGCGGCGAAGCCGCCGCGCAGGTGGACGGGCCGGAGATCAGCGTCGTCGTCGGCAACGGCGGCATGTTCGCCACCTCGGGCGTGCTCGTGCTCGGCCGCCGGCCGCGCTGAACGCCGGCAGGTCGCCGGCGTCCCGCTAGCCCCGATAGGCGACCGTGCCGTAGTCGGAGTTGCTGGCTCCGGTCACGAACACGGTGCCGCCGAGGCCGACCGTGACGAACCTGGCGAGATCGTCGCCGCCGCTGTTGTACCGCCTGGCCCAGAGCTGGTGGCCGGTGCGCGCCGCGTACGCGACCGTCGCGTAGTCGTAGCTCGTCGCCGACGTGCTGAACCCGGTGACGTAGACGGCGAGCCTGCCCGGTCCGGTGGCGACCGACTGGGCGAGGTCGTTCTTGTTGGCAGGGCCGTTGTACCGGCTGAGCCACACCCGCCTGCCGGTGCCCGCGTTGTAAGCGATGGTCGCGTAGTCCTGCCCGGATGTCCTGCCGCGGCTGTATCCGGTGACGTAGACCCTTCCGCCGGCGATCGAGGACACCGACAGCGCGTCGTCGGTGTTGCTGGCCGGGCCGTTGTACCGGCTGAGCCACAGCCGGCGGCCGGTCGCCGCGCTGTACGCGAGCGTCGCGTAGTCGACGCCCGAGCGGCCGCCGCGGCTGGCGCCGGTGACGAAGACCCGCTTGCCGTCTTGCTCGACCGCCAGCCCGTGGGCGTAGTCCTTCTGGTTGGCCTGCCCGTTATAGCGGCTCAGCCAGAGCCGGCCGCCGGTCACGGCGTTGTAGGCGATGGTGGCGTAGTCGAACCCCGTGTCCTTGCCGTTGTGCGTGCTGCCGCCGGTCACGAACAAGCGTGAGCCGTTCGGGCTGATGCCGATCGCGGTGGCGAAGTCCTTGCCGTTGCCAGGCCCGTTGTACCTGCTTACCCACAGCTGCGCGCCCGTGGCCGCGTCGTAGGCCACGGTCGCGTAGTCGTTGTTGGAGGTGGCACCCAGGCTGCCGCCGGTCACGAACACGGTCTGGCCGTTCGGGCTGACCGCGACCGACGACGCCTCGTCGTTGCCCTTCCCAGGCCCGTCATACCGGCTCGCCCACAGTTGCTTGCCGGTCGCGGCGTCGTATGCCACGGTGGCGTAGTCGTCGCCCGTGCCCGATCCCGCGCTGCCGCCTGTGACATAGACCGCGGCGCCGCTCGGGTTGAAGGCGACCGCGGTGGCGATGTCGTTGCCGTCGCCGGGCCCGTTGTAGCGGCTCACCCACAGCTGCGCGCCCGTGCCGGTGTTGTACGCCACGGTGGCGTAGTCCAGGTGCCCGAGCGCCGTCTTGCCCTGGCTGGTCCCGGTCACGACCACCAGGTTGGCCGCGTTGCTCGTAGCTGCGGAGGTGGCGACGTCGTCGCCGCCGGCCGGGCCGTTGTAGCGGCTCACCCATGCCCTCGAGCCTGGCGTGGCATGGCGCGCCGAAGCATGAGTCCTGACCTGGGCAGCGGCCGGTGCCGCGGCGCTCACCCCGGCGGTCAGCAGCGCGCAGATCAGCGCGGCGGTCGCAGGCGCCAGGCCGTGCGGCGGAATCGGTGTCACTCGCATGCCATCTCGACGCTCCGCGGCCTCCTGGCGTTGTCATGGCGCGCGGATCAGATCCTGGCGATGCCGCCGTGCCAGGCGCGCCGCGCAGGTCCGCGGCACCGGACCGGACCCCGATCGGTGCAAGACCGGTCGTTACTGTGGGTTCCGGCGATTCGGACAAGGAGGTCAGATGGCTGGCGGTGCGGTGGCAATTGTCGGCGGGCGGGTGGTTCCGATCACCGGGCCCGAGATCGAGCAGGGAACGGTCCTGATCGAGGACGGGCGGATTTCGGCGGTAGGCGATTCCGTCGCGATTCCGGACGGCGCCCAGGTGATCGACGCGGCCGGCTCCTGGGTTCTGCCCGGCTTCATCGACGCGCACGCCCACGTCGGCGTCAGCGAGGAGGCGGAGGGCTGGGCCGGTCAGGACACCAACGAGATGACCGAACCGGTCACCGCGCAGGTCCGTGCCATCGACGCCATCAACCCTGCCGACCTTGGCTTCCGCGACGCGATCAGCGGCGGCGTGCTCGCCGTCAACGTCAACCCCGGCTCGGGCAACCCGATCGGCGGCCAGACCGTCGCGCTCAAGTGCTGGGGACGGACCGTCGACCAGATGGTGCTGCGCCAGCCGTCGGGGATGAAGTCGGCGCTCGGCGAGAATCCGAAGCGGGTCTACGGCGAGCAGAAGAAGACCCCGAGCACCAGGCTCGGCACGGCCGCGGTGATCCGCGGCGCGCTGGTCTCGGCCGCGAACTACCTCGAGCGGATCGACGCCGAGGAGCGCAAGCCAGAGGCCGAGCGGAAGCCGGTCGAACGCGATCTCAAGCTCGAGGCGCTCGGACTGGTGCTCCGCAGGCAGATCCCGTGGCGCCAGCACTGCCACCGGGCTGACGACATCGCGACCGCGATCAGGATCGCCGACGAGTTCGGTTACGACCTGGTCATCGATCACGGCACCGAGGCGCATCTGCTCGCGGACATCATCGCGGCGCGCGGCACGCCAGTGATCATCGGTCCGCTGTTCACCAGCAGGTCGAAGGTCGAATTGCGGAACAGGTCGCTGGCCAACCCAGGCCGGCTAGCCAAGGCGGGGGTCACGATCGCGATCACCACCGACCATCCAGTCGTGCCGATCAACTTCCTGGTGCACCAGGCGTCACTGGCGGTTAAGGACGGCCTGGACCGTGACAACGCGCTGCGCGCGCTCACCATCAACCCGGCCAGGATCGCGGGGATCGACGACCGCCTCGGCTCGATCGAGCCTGGCAAGGACGCCGATCTGGTGATCTGGTCGGGCGATCCGCTCGACGTGCTCAGCCGGGCGATGCGGGTGTTCATCGACGGCACGGAAATCTATTCCTACTCAGGCGGGGAGGCGCATTTCGCCGACCGTTGACGCGGGAGTTTCCCTGACGCCTGCGTCGTCCTAGCCCGGCCAGGCGGATTCGGTATAGATTGCCCACAAGTAGAACGCGTTCTAGTTGTGGGAGTTGGGCGATGGTCGCTTCGATCAAGCCGCACCGTGACGAACTCGGGCTGTCCGACGGCCTCATGCTGATCGACGGTGCCTGGCGTGCCGCTCTCGACGGCCGGGTGTGGGAGCACACCCATCCGGCCACCGGCGAGGACGTCGGGTCATTTCCTGTGGCCGGCCCGGCGGACGTGGACCTTGCCGTCCTGGCCGCCCGCCGGGCGTTCGACGAGGGGCCGTGGCCGCGGACCAGGGCGGGCGCGCGGATCAGGGTGCTCCGTACGATCGCCGATCTGGTCCGGCTGCACGGCGATGAACTGCTGCGGCTGCAGGCGCTCGACAACAGCGTGCCGCTGAGCTTCGGCTCGGTGTACGCCACGTCGTCTGGGTTCGTCGCCGACGTCTTCGATCACCACGCCGGCTGGATCGACAAGATCGGCGGCGAGACGCTCGCGCCCTATCAGGGCGGCGACCACATGGTCATGACGCTGCGCGAGCCGGTCGGGGTGGTCGGCGCGATCATCCCGTGGAACGCGCCGCTGCTGCTGTTCGCGCAGAAGGTGGCGCCAGCGCTGGCCGCCGGATGCACCGTGGTGGTCAAGCCGTCGGAGTACGCGACCTTCGCTGTGCTGCGCCTCGCCAGGCTGATCGCCGAAGAGTCTGACCTCCCGCCCGGCGTGCTGAACATCGTCACCGGCCCTGGCGACCCGACGGGCGACGCGCTGATCAACCACCCGATGGTCAACAAGCTGTCCTTCACCGGCAGCCGCGCCGTCGGCCGGAAGATCATGCACGCGGCCGCCGACGGGTTCAAGCGGGTCAGCCTCGAACTCGGCGGCAAGAGCCCCGCGCTGGTCTTTGCCGACGCCGACGTTGCGACGGCGGCAGCCGTGACCATGGGCACGGTCACGCTCGGGCTATCCGGCCAGGTGTGCGTCGCGCAGACCAGGGCCGTCGTGCACAGGGAGAAGGTCGATGAGTTCCTGGCGACCGCCGGCCTGATCGGCAGCATGGTCAACTACGGCAACCCGTTCGACCCGGCGACGACAGCGGCGCCGCTGGTCAACACCCGCCAGATGGAGCGGGTGCTGGGCCTGATCGAGCAGGGCCAGCAGGACGGAGCCACGCTCGTCTCCGGCGGCACCAGGGCCGACGGCGAACTCGCCTCGGGCAATTTCGTCATGCCGACGCTGTTCACCGATGTCACCAACCAGATGTCCATTGCCAGGGAAGAGATTTTCGGCCCTGTTCTCTCGGTAATTCCGTTTACCGATGAGGACGAGGCAATACGAATCGCCAACGAGACCGATTACGGCCTGTCGGCAACGGTTTGGACTTCTGACGTGCGTCGGGCGATGCGGCTGACAAAGGCAATCCGGGCAGGCACCATTGGCATTAACGGTTTCCAGATCGAGCCGCACGCCGCCTTCGGGGGTTATCGGCAATCGGGCCTTGGCCGCGAGGGCGGCAGGGCCGCAATTGAGGCGTACACCGAGTTGAAAACCGTCATGCTGCCGCTTACCGACGAAATGATGTAAGCGCGGCTCGCCGATGTCCGGCGGGTGAGCTTGTGTGCAGGGCGGGCTCACCCGCCGGCGACCAGCTGGCACCCCGATCTGGGCCATAATGTCGCGCAGTGTTGTCCCGCGCGCGAGGAGAACCATGAGCGAGAGCTTCAGCGGCGAGCTGTGGAGCGGCATTACGGACATCTACGCGGCCATCCTGGCCCACCCGTTCCTCACCGGGATGACCGACGGCAGCCTGCCCGCCGACGCATTCACCTTCTACGTGATCCAGGACGCGCTCTACCTGCGCCGGTACGCGCAGGCGCTGGCGGCAGTGGCCACCCACGCGCCCGACCCGGCGCAGACCGAGATGTTCGCCAGGCACGCCGCCGGCATCGTCGCGGTCGAGATGAGCCTGCACGACACGCTGCTCGGCGACCTGGACATCGACCCGGCGGCGCTCGACGCGGCGCAGGAGGCGCCTACCACGCTGGCGTACAACAGCTACCTGATCGCCAACACCCAGGGCGGGTCCTACGCCGAGGGCGTCGGCACCGTGCTGCCGTGCTACTGGATCTATGGCGAGGTCGGCAAGCACCTGCTCGGACGCGGCTCGCCGAATCCCCGGTACCAGAAATGGATCGGCACCTACGGCGGCGAGGAGTTCGACGCCGAGGTCAGGGACGTCATCGCGGTCACCGACAAGCTCGGTCCCGAACTCTCACGCGCCGAGCGGACGCTCGTGCACCAGCACTTCAGGGCGACAAGCCGGTACGAATGGATGTTCTGGGACATGGGCTATCGCCAGGAGGCCTGGCCGGTCTGAGCCCAGGCCGCCAGGTCCGATCGGGTCAGCCGACCCGCAGCGAGATGTCGGTGGCGGCCAGCGCCTTGCTGACCGGGCAGCCGCTCTTGGCGTCCTCCGCGATCCTGGCGAAGTCCTCGGCGCTGACCCCGTCGGCGGAACCGGAGACGTTGAGCACGATGCCGGTGATCCTGAAGCCGCCCGCGGGGTCAGGCCCGAGCGACACGTTCGCGCTCACGTCGAGTCGCTGGCCGCTGCCGCCGGCCGCGCCGAGCATGGCTGAGAACTGCATCGCGAAGCAGGCGCTGTGCGCGGCGGCGATCAGCTCCTCGGGGCTGGTCGTGCCGTCCGCGTCGTCGGCCGCCCGCTTCGGGAAGCTCACCTCGTAGCTGCCGACCCCGGAGCTGACCAGCGACACCGTGCCGGTGCCGTCTTGCAGACCGCCGGTCCAGGTCGTGCGGGCGGTGCGGGTAGGCATGGCTGCTCCTTAACACTGCATCGGTTGCGGGTCTGCGCTTAGCTTGCCAGCTTGCTGTGGTCCCAGGAGATGATCCGGTCAGGCTCGACCCGGTATCCCCACCGCTTGCTCGCGGCGCGGGTGACGTACTCGGTCAGCGCGTCCGCGCTCGCCCCGGCGAGCGCGCCGCCGACGACGGCTGTGATCTGGCGGCCGATCCCGGCGATCTCAGCGGGCTCCTCGATCCGCCGCGCCACGCCCTGGACCAGGACCCCGCGCAGGTCGAAGTACTCCTCGCCGTCCTCGACCAGGCAGGAGATTCGCGGGTCACGCTCGAGGTTGAGCGCCTTCTGCGATCTGCGATAGGTCCAGAACGTGATCTGGCCGCCGGTCATCACGTAGTACATGGTCACCAGGTGCGGGAACCCGTCCTGGCCGTTGGTCGCTAGCTGAACCTTGCGGCCCGCCGCGAGAAACGCGGCCGCCTCGTCCGCCGGCATCGCGACCAGGTCGCGCTGCTTCACGAGGCGCCGCCGCCAAAGCCGATCGTCTCGCTGGCCAGCGACAGCGTGTCCTCGCAGGCGAAGCCCGCGGCGGTGCCGTCGCCGGTGAAGGCAGGACCGAGCGCGCTGGCCACCGAGTCGAGCGTCCACATGCCCGCGTCGGCGGTGCGGAACACGGTCCGCACCTTCGGCGGGTCCATCACCGCGGCGACGCCGCCGTGCACCACGAACACCTCGCCATTGATCGCCGCACCGCCCGGCCCGGCCAGGTAGGTGACCAGCGGCGCGACGTGGTCAGGCGCGAGCGGGTCCACTTCGCCGTCCGGCGCCGCGCCCATCAGGTCGGCGGTCATGCTCGTCCGCGCCCGCGGGCAGATCGCGTTCGCCCTGACGCCGTACCTGGCACAACTGCGCGCCGTGGTGACAGTGAGCGCCGTGATGCCAGCCTTGGCAGCTGCGTAGTTCGGCTGGCCGGCCGACCCGAGCAGGAACGCCTCAGACGAGGTATTGATGATCCGGCCGTAGACCGGGCCGCCGGTTCGCTTGCTCTGCTCCCGCCAGTAGCCGGTCGCCAGGCGAGTCCCGATGAAGTGGCCGCGCAGGTGCACGCGCAGCACCAGGTCCCACTCCTGCGGCGACATCGTGAAGACCATCCGGTCGCGCAGCACCCCGGCATTGTTCACGAGGACGTCGAGGCCGCCGAACGTGTCGAGGGCGGCCGCCAGCATCGCCTCGCCGGTCGCCCACTCGCCGACGTCGCCCTCGCACACGACAGCCCGCCCGCCAGCCGCGGTGATCTCGTCGGCGACCGCGTGCACACCGGGCCCGGCCAGGTCGTTGAGCACCACGGCGGCGCCCGCCGCCGCGAGCGCCAGCGCCTCAGCCCGGCCAAGGCCGTTGGCAGCGCCGGTCACGATCGCTGTCCTGCCGTCCAGCGTCAGGTCGTGGGCCATGTTGACCTATCTCCTCTGTGTTCTGGCAGTCACCGGTAGGCGCGGTGCTCTCGTCGTCAGTAGCCGGGCCCTGACAGGATCCCGCCGTCGGCCACGAACTCGCTGCCGGTGCAGTAGGAGGACTCGTCCGAGGCCAGGAACGCGACGAGCGGCGAGATCTCGGCCGACTTGCCGAACCGGCCGAGCGGGAGGGCCTTGAGGTACCGGTCGCCGCGCTCGAGGTCCATTCCGTCGGCCGTTTCCAGGACCATTGCGGTAAGGATGCCGCCGGGGTGGACCGAGTTGACCCGGATGCCGAACCCGCCGAGTTCCTGTGCGGCCGCTTTCGTCATGCCGCGGACGGCGAACTTGCTCGCCGTGTAGGCGGAGGAGCCGGCGGCGCCGGTCATGCCCTCGATCGAGGAGATGTTCACGATCGAGCCTCCGCCGCCGGCCTTCATGGGCTCGATCACCGACTTCATGCCCAGCCAGCAGCCGACCGCGTTGGTGTCCATGATCCGCCGGAACTCAGCCAGCGGCATCTCGCTGATCGAGCCGTGCGCCAGTACCCCGGCGTTGTTGACCAGGATGTCGAGCCGCCCGAACGTGCCCGTGGCCGCCGCGACCACCGCGGCCCAGTCGGCCTCGCTGGTGACGTCGTGATGCAGGTAACGGCAGTCGCCGGGGCCGAGCGCGGCGGCGACGGCCCGGCCCTGCTCGTCCAGGACATCGCCGAACACGACTCTGGCGCCTTCGGCCACGAAGTGCCTGACGTGCGATTTGCCCATGCCCCTGGCGCCGCCGGTGATCAGCGCCACCTTGCCGTCGAGCCGGCCCATCCGCGCCTCCTGGTGCCGCGCTGGCGCGCTGCGCGCTCCTACCAAACGCTTGCTTGGTTGTCTGGTTGGAGAATAACAGCGGTTCGACCGCAGCAAGCGTTGCTCCTGATTTGTGGGCATATGGCCAGTCGGCGCGGCCAGCCGGGGCGGGCGATGCCAGAATGGTTGGCATGACGACCATCAGCGCCGGACACGAGCGGCAAGGCGTGACCGGGCCGCCCGCGATTGAGCTGCGCGGCGTCCACAAGCATTTCGGCAAGGTCAGGGCCGTTCGCGGCGTGAATCTCACGATCGCGCCTGGCGAAATCGTCGCCCTGCTCGGTCCGAATGGCGCGGGTAAGACCACCACGATCGACATGATGCTTGGGCTGTCTCAGCCGACCGACGGCCAGGTCTCGGTATACGGCGTGCACCCGCGCCAGGCGATCGAGCGCGGCCTGGTCTCCGCGGTTCTGCAGACCGGCGGCCTGCTCAAGGACCTGACGGTCGAGGAGACCGCGCGGTACACGGCCAGCCTGTTCGCGAGCAGCACGCCGGTCGGCGAGGTGCTGAGCAGGGCGGGCATCAGCGAGATCGCGGACCGCAGGGTCGGCAAGTGCTCGGGCGGTGAGCAGCAGCGACTGCGGTTCGCGATGGCCCTGCTGCCCAACCCAGAACTGCTGATCCTCGATGAACCGACCACGGGAATGGACGTCGAGGGACGCCGCGACTTCTGGGCCGCGATCCGCAAGGACGCCGAGCAGGGCAGGACGGTCCTGTTCGCGACGCACTACCTGGAAGAGGCCGACGCCTACGCCGACCGGATCGTGCTGCTGCGCCAGGGCGAGGTCGTCGCTGACGGCTCAGGCGCGGAGATCAAGGCGCTCGCGTCCGGCCGCACCGTGCGGGCCACGATTCCCGACGTCGACGAGGCGGCGCTGCGTGCCATCCCCGGGGTTGACAACGTGGAGGTGCGCGGCGAGAGCGTGCTCGTCCACTCCAAGGACAGCGACGCGGTGGCCAGGTACCTGCTGACCGCGACAGCCGCCAAGGACCTGGAGATCAACACGCGCGGCCTCGAGGATGCGTTCATCGCGCTGACCAGCGATGACGCCCCGAGCGCAGACGCCAGCATTGCAGGAGGCTCGCGATGAGCGCCCCGACGCGTCCAGGCCAGCGACATCGGCGGTCAAGCGTCCGCCGAGCCTGGGCGGCGTCAACACCACCGTGCTCGGGCTGGAGATCCGGCGACTGCTGCGCAACAGGCGCACCGTGGTCTTCGCGCTCGTGATCCCGCCGGTGTTCTTCCTGCTGTTCGGGCTGAATAAGGCCTACGCGAACCAGACCGCCGGGCACGGCAACGTCTCCGCCTTCATCATGGTCAGCATGGCGCTGTACGGCGCGGTCCTGGCCACCACCTCGGGCGGGGCGATGGTCTCGATCGAGCGAGCGGCCGGCTGGAGCCGTCAGCTACGGCTCACCCCGTTGTCGCCCGTGGCCTACATCGTCATCAAGATGCTGACCGCCATGGTGCTCGGGGCGGCCGCGGTGATCGCGGTCTACGTCGTCGCCAAGCTTTCCGGCGTCCCGGCGATGCAGCCCGGCTACACCTGGCTGTGGTTCGTCACGCCGGTCTGCGTCTGGATCGGCTCGCTTGTCTTCGCCGCTCTGGGCCTGTTCATCGGCTACCTGCTGCCCACCGAGAACGTCATGCAATTCCTCGGGATCGCGCTGATGCTGTTCGGCTTCGGCGGCGGGCTGTTCATCCCGCTGACCTCGTATCCGCATGTGCTGCAGACGCTCGCCAAGTTCACGCCGCTGTACGGGCTCAACCAGTTGGTGCACGCTCCGCAACTCGGCGGCAATGTGCACATCACCTGGGTGCTCAACGCGGTCGCGTGGCTGGTCATCTTCGTGGCCGGGGCGATCTGGCGGTTCCGCAAGGACACGGCGAGAGTGTAAGGGAGAGTTCGTGACTGTCGATTTCGCGGTCGGCGCGCCGATCGCTGGCGACCTGGACGTGCGCTGGAACTACGGCGCCGCCGGCGAGCCGCCGATCCAGGTGCACCCGTACGATCCGCACACCTACCTGCTCAGGCAGGCGAAGTCGACCAACTACGAGGCGCCCTTCCTCTACCTGTTGTTCGGCAACGAGCGGGCCATTCTGCTAGACACCGGGGCCACCAAGGAGGCCGACGTCTTCCCGCTCAGGGAGACCGTCGACGGGCTGATCGACGGCTGGCTCGCCGAGAACCCGCGCGGAGACTACGAGCTTGTGGTCGCGCACACCCACGCGCACGGGGACCATGTGGCCGGCGATGGGCAGTTCGATGGCCGGCCGCTGACGACCGTGGTGCCGCGCGAGGCCGAAGCGGTCGCCGAGTTCTTCGGCTTCACCGCCTGGCCCGCGCAGACGGTGCAGTTCGATCTGGGCGGCAGGGTGCTCGATGTGACCGGGATCCCAGGTCACCAGCCAGCCTCGGTCGCGATCTTCGACCCCTGGAGCGGGTTCTTGCTGACCGGCGACACGGTCTATCCCGGACGCCTGTACGCGCTCGACTTCCCTTCGTTCACCGACAGCCTGGACCGGCTCGCGGAGTTCGCCGCGGCCAGGCCAGTCACGCACGTGATGGGCTGCCATATCGAGATGACCAGGAAGCCAGGCCGCGACTACCCGCTGGGGTCCAAGTACCAGCCGGACGAGCCGCCGCTGCAGATGACGGTCGCTCAGCTAGTCGCCGTCCGCGACGCCGCCAAGGCCGCCGCCGACAAGCCGGGCGTCCACACGTCAGATGACTTCATTATCTTTAACGGACCCTGCCGGGCGGCTGTCGTACGCCAGCTTGCTCGCGCCACGGTGCGGAGGATCACCGGGCGCGACTCTCCCTGATGAAGGTGCTGGCCGATGGCGATCAGCGTGGTGTTCGAGACACACTCGACCACTATCGACAACGAACGTGGCGTGGCCACCGGATGGCTGCCAGGGGAGTTGTCAGAGCGCGGTCGTGAGGAGGCGGGTGACCTCGGGCGGCGTCGTCGCGACGACGGCCTGGCCGCGGTGTTCTGCTCCGATCTCGCCAGGGCGGAGCAGACCGCCCGGATCGCATTCGCTGGCTCGCCGGTGCCCGTGCTGCTGGACTGGCGGCTGCGCGAGTGCGACTACGGCGAGCGCAACGGCATGCCGGCCGCGGAGTTGCACGCCGGGCGGCCCGCTCATCTGGACGTGGCCTACCCGGGCGGTGAGACCTGGCGGCAGGCGGTCGGGCGGGTCGGATCGTTCCTGCAGGACCTGCCGCGGCGGTGGGACGGGCAGCGGGTGCTGGTGATCGGGCACGTCGCGACGCGCTGGGGGCTTGACCACCTGCTGGATGGGGTGCCGCTCGAGGATCTCGCGGCCGCGGACTTCGCCTGGAAGGAAGGCTGGGAGTACCGGCTCACCTGACCCGGCTAGCCGAGCCCGCCTTGATCGCGGAGCCGCTTGCCTGTCAGCCCGGCCCTTTAGCCTGGTAGCAAGGCAAGACGCGGGCCCGGCGGAAAGGTAACGGGCCAGCGTGCCGACGAACGCGACGCCGGGGAGGGCCTTGCGATGGTCGTGGCCGATCTGGCGGCAGAACCAGGCGCCTTGGGTGAACCGCTCAGCGAGATGGCTGTGCGCGCGCCCGCGGCTCCGTTGCGGCCGTTCATCGCCGGCTACAGCGGCTACCGGCAGGCGGGGGTCCCGCCAGCGCGCCACGCGGGGCTGCCGTCGCCCTACATGACCGTGATCTTCACGATGGACGAGCCGCTGACCATCGCGGCGCATCCGGATCCGGCGCAGCCTGGCGACAGCTACCTGACGCTCGCCGGCGGCCTGCACACGGTGCCCGCGCTGGTCATCCATGACGGATATCAGTCGGGGATCCAGGTCGCGCTCAGCCCGCTCGGCGCGCGTGCGTTCCTCGGCGTCCCTGCCAGCGAGCTGGCCAGCCTGGATGTCGAGGCCAGCGATGTCTGCGGCGGCTTCGCGACCGAGATCCAGCAGCGCATTCAGGCGGCCGCTTCCTGGCCAGAGCGGTTCGCTGTCCTCGACAGCGAGCTGACCGCGAGGTTGCGGTCGAGCATGGACGACGACCGCGACGGAGTCAGCGCCGAGGTCGGCTTCGCCTGGCAGCGCCTGCTCGCTACCGGCGGGACGATCACCGCTGCCGCGCTGGCCGAGGAGACCGGGTGGAGCGGCAGGCACCTGCGCGCGAGGTTCGCGGCCGAGATCGGGATCACGCCGAAGGCGGCGGCCAGGGTCGTCAGGTTCGACCGCGCTCGCCGCCTGCTGCAGCGCCGCGCCGCGTCCGGCCGGCCGCTGGAACTGGCGGCGCTGGCGGCGCACTGCGGCTTTTACGACCAGGCGCACCTGGACGGCGAGTTCAGGTCGTTCGCTGGGGCGCCGCCCACTACGTGGCTGGCCAGAGAGTTCCGAAATCTCCAAGCCCGGGCAGCGGAACCAGAGGAAAGCTGAGGTCATGACAGCGAACACGCCACCACCTCAAGTCTGGCCCACGCTGCGGGCCCGCGACGCCCGCGCACTGATCAAGTTCCTCGTCGACGCTTTCGGGTTCGAGGAGACGGTCGTCTTCGGCGACGGCGACCGCGTCGATCACGCCCAGTTGTCCTGGCCGCCAGGCGGCGGGGTCATGCTCGGCTCGGTGCGCGAGGCCGAGGAGACCGACACCTGGCCGGTGCCGCCGGGCAGTTTCGGCGCCTACGTCGTCACCGACGACCCCGATGGCCTGTTCCAGCGCGCCACCCAGGCGGGCGCCGAGGTCCTCATGGGGCTGCACGACACCGGCTACGGTTCGCGAGACTTCGCCGTCCGCGATCCGGAAGGCAACCGCTGGTCGTTCGGCACCTACCGCGGCGAGCCCCGCCTGTCGAACTAGCGGCCACGATCGGCCCGCGGCCGTTCAGAGGGCTGCGGTTCCGTCGCCCTGACATGGGACGATCTTTCAGTTTCTGGATTCCCCTTGACGGGTTTGTTTGGAAAGTATACGAACTAATCAAGCCGTTAGCGGGAACAGGTACGCAGCGCCGTCCACAATCGGACAGCGGGGGTGGCCGATCGTGACGTGTCGCGGAGAGGTCGCCAGCTATGGGGATGGCCGTTCGTCGTAATTCCGTGTTCTGGGTCACAGCATTTGCCGCCGCCGCGTCGCTGGTCGCCGCGTCGGCCACCGCGGCGACCGGGTCGACCGGGTCGACCGCAGGACCGCACCCGCGCCATGCCGCGCCAGCATCCAAGACCGCGGCAGGGCGAGCCGCCGCGGCCCTCGCCTCGCCATCGGATACCGGCGCGACGGACATCGCGAACCTCGGCACCGGCGGCTGGAAGGTGCAGAGCAGCGCGTCCGCGACGCAGTCGGGCGCCCAGATCTCCACGCCCGGCTTCAACACGTCAAGCTGGCTGTCGGTTGCCAACGACGACGCCGGTGCTCCTGGCACCGAGATCGAGGCGCTCGCGCAGAACGGGCTCTGCCCAGGCGATACCGCGCTGCAGCCGGTGAATCAGTCCAGCGGCGGACCGAGCAGCGTGTACTTCTCCAACAACATGCAGCTCTGCTACGGCTTCATGAGCAAGATCGGCCCGGACAGCGTCGCGGCGTTCAAGGTGCCCTGGTGGTGGCGCACCGACTTCACCCCGAACCTGGCCGCCGGCCAGACCGCCACGCTCGTGGTCAATGGCGTGATCGGCTCGGCGAACGTCTGGGTGAACGGCACGCAGGTTGCCACCTCGGCCACCGTGACCGGCGCCTACACCAGGTTCACCTTCAACATCTCGAACCTCGTCTTGCCGGGCACCAACTCGCTCGCGATCCAGGTCAACCCGAACGACCCTACGACGTTGTTCACGACCGACAACGTGGACTGGACCCAGATCCCGCCTGACAACAACACCGGCATCCAGTTCCCTGTCCAGCTGCAGACCGACGGCGCGCTCGCGGTGGGCAACTCGCACGTCAACCAGTCCGACGCCGCCGACCTGTCCAGCGCGGCGCTGACCGTCAAGACCGACGTCACGAACTTCACCGCGACATCCCAGACCGGCACGGTCACGGCCACGATCACCCCGCCGGGCACCGGCACCCCGATCACCGTCAGCCAGAGCGTCACCGTGCCAGCGAGCACCACCCAGACCGTGTCGTTCACGCCGGCGAGCTTCCCGAGCCTGACGATCGGCAGCCCGCAGGTCTGGTGGCCGTACCAGATGGGCGCCCAGCCCCTGTACACCCTGGGCACGTCGGTGGCACAGGGCACCACGACGGACAACACCACGACGGAGACGTTCGGCATCAGGACCGTCACCTCCTTCCTGACCGGGTCTAACGCGATCGAGCCCAGCGGCACCCGCGCCTTCAAGATCAACGGCGTGCCCATCGTGATCAGGGGCGGCGGTTTCGACCCGAACCTGTTCCTGCACTACTCGGCGGCCGACACGGCCAAGCAGATCGCGCTGATGAAAACCATGGGCGTGAACACGATCAGGCTCGAGGGGCACATCATGCCCGCGGACTTCTTCGAGCAGATGGACGCGGCCGGGATCCTGGTCAACGGCGGTTTCCAGTGCTGCGACGCATGGGAGGTCGGCGGCACGCTGACCCAGGCGCAGCTGAACGTGCTGCAGAACTCAGCCCAGGCCATCGGGACGAACCTGCGCAACCATCCGAGCGTGTTCAGCTTCCAGTGGTCGGACAACCAGCCGAGCAGCCAGCAGGAGCAGGTCTCGATCGCGGGGTTTACCGCGGCCGACTTCTACCCGCAGACTTCGCTGATCGCCTCGGCCGAGTACAAGTCCACGGCGACGCTCGGGCCGGCGGGAGAGAAGGAGGGCCCGTACGACTGGGTGCCGCCGAACTACTGGTACGACACCACGCACCTGGGGTCCGACTCGACCGTGACGAACGCGGGCGCTGCCTGGGGCTTCGACAGCGAGGAGAGCGCCGGCAACACGATCCCGACCATCGACTCGCTGAACAGGTTCATGTCGGCCAGCGACCTGTCGAACCTGTGGCAGAACACCAAGTTCAACCAGTTCCACACCAACTATGAGCCCCGCTGTAAGTCTGGTTACGCGTTCGGCACGTTGTGCCACTTCGACACCGCGCTGAGCAGCAGGTACGGAGCCTGGTCGAGCCTCGCCCAGTACGTCGAAGAGGCGCAGGCCCAGAATTATGAGTCCGTCAGGGCCCAGTTCGAGGCGTTCATCGCCCACGCGAACAACACACCGCTGCCCTCGACCGGCACGATCTACTGGCAGATGAACAAGGGCTGGCCGAGCCTGCTCTGGCAGATCTACAACAGCGACGGTGACCAGGCAGGCAGCTACTTCGGCGCACAGGAAGCCAACCGCACGCTGCATGCGCTCTACGCCCTCGATACTGGCACGGTCACGCTGGACAACCTGAGCAACGTCACCCAGACCGGCCTGTCGGTCGAGGCCAAGGTCTACAACCTGGCAGGGACGGTGCTCAACGACCAGACGGCCAGCAACATCAGCCTGACCAGCCAGCAGGTCCGCACGAACGTGCTGACGCCGACGGTCCCGACCGGCAACCCGGTTCAGGTCTACTTCGTCGAGCTGATCCTCAAGCAGAACGGCGTCTTCGCCGACCGCAACGTCTACTGGCTGTCGACTCAGCCCGACGTCGTGAACTGGACCAAGACGCTCGGCCAGCCACAGGGCACGCAGACCACCTACGCGAACCTGACCTCGCTGCAGACGCTGCCGCAGTCCGCCGTCTCGGTCTCGGCAGCGACGACCCACCAGGCGGGACCTGGCGGTGACCTGACCACCACGGTGACGATCACGAACACGTCGAGCTCAACGGTCGCGTTCCTGCTGCGCGCCGACGTCCGCCGCGGCACAGCCGGCGGCACTGAGCTGTCCGGCGACAACGAGCTGCAGTCCTCGATCTGGCAAGGCAACGACATCAGCCTCTGGCCAGGGGAGTCGCAGACTCTGACGGTGACGTATTCCTCGGCCGACCTGCAGGGCAATACCCCGGTGATCAGCGTCTCCGGCTGGAACGTGCCGAAGACGGACATCGCGGCTCCCGTTCCGTAATCGATTTTTCTCTTCAACTAAACGCACGCCCTAACCAAAGGAGACAGGCGTGAAGCTTCGTTACCGGCTCGCTATGGCCGCTGCCGCGGCAGGTCTCGTCATCGGCGCCCCAGCCATGACACCGGCTCTCGCGGCGGGCACGCCGCTGCCCGCCCACGTGTACGCGCCGTATTACGAGACGTACCTCGCACCCAACACTCCGAGCCTCACCGCGACCGCGCAGGCATCGGGCGCGAAGTACTTCACGCTGGCGTTCCTGCAGTCCACAGGGAAGCACTCGTGCAGCCTGGACTGGAATGGCAACGCCGCCCAGCCGCTGAACTATTACGCCGCCGACATCGCGTCGCTGCGGGCGGCGGGCGGGGACGTGATCCCGTCCTTCGGCGGCTACAGCGCCGATCAGGGCGGCACCGAAATCGCGGTGTCCTGCGCCAGCGCGGCCTCGATTGCCGCGGCTTACGAGTCGGTCATCACCACGCTGGGGGTGACCAGGCTCGATATGGACGTCGAGGCCAAGGCGCTCAACAACACCGCCGCCAACGACCGGCGCAACCAGGCCATCGCGCTCACCGAGCAGTGGGCCGCCACGCAAGGCATCCCGCTGCAGATCCAGTACACGATCCCGGTCGAGCAGTACGGACTCGACCCGAACGGCGAGGCCGTGCTCAGCAGCGCCGTCGCCAACGGCGCCACGGTTACCTCGGTCAACATCATGGTGTTCGACTACTACATCGCCGGCGAGGGCGTGGTGAACATGGGCCAGGCGGCGATCAACGCCGCGACCAACACCCATACGCAGCTGACCAGCATCTTCACGAACCTGACGTCCGCCCAGATCTGGAACATGGAGGCGATGACGCTGCTGCCGGGCATCGACGACTACCCGAAGAAGACCGAGGTGACGTCCCTGGCGGACACGCAGACGATGCTGACCTTCGCTCAGCAGGAAAACATGAACTTCCTGTCAATCTGGGCGATCCAGCGCGACAATGGCGGCTGCCCGGGCTCGACGGACAGCAACACCTGCTCGGGCGTCACCCAGAACACCTGGGACTTCAGCCACCTGCTCGAGCCGTTCACGGGCTGATCAGCGAAAGGGACGCGATGCGACTCAGGACCTGGCTGGCGGGAGCGACGGCGGCGACGCTGCTTGCCGCCGGAGGTTCGGCGACGACAGCGCTGGCCGCGGCACGGCACAACTCGAGGGGCCATGCCGCGGTCGCCGGGAGTGCGTGGGGTGGCAGGAGTCACGGGCTGGCCCGCGTGTACGCGCCGTATTTCGAGACCTGGACGAAGGACAGCATCCCGGCGATCGCGCGCCGGTCAGGCGCGAAGTTCCTGACGCTCGCCTTCATCCAGGCGGCGGGCAAGAAGGGCGCGGCGGCGTGCACGATCACCTGGGACGGCGTCAGGAAGCAGCCGATCTCGGCGGGGCGGTACAGCAGGCAGATCGCCGCGCTGCGCCGGCACGGCGGGGACGTGATCCCGTCGTTCGGCGGGTTCAGCGCCGACCAGGGCGGCACCGAGATCGCCGACTCCTGCCACAGCGTGGCCAAGGTTGCCCGCGCCTACGAGCAGGTCGTCAGGGTCTACCACGTCACCAGGCTGGACATGGACGTGGAGGCGAGGTCGCTGACCAATAAGGCGGGCATCGCGCGGCGCAGTGCAGCCATCGCGATGGCGCAGCACTGGGCGAGGCGGCACGGGATCAACCTGAGAGTCCAGTTCACGATAGGAATCGAGCCGATCGGGCTGGACCAGCAGAACCTGGGCGTCGTGCGCAGCGCGGTCGCGCACGGAGTCAGGGTCAGCGCGGTGAACCTCATGGTGTTCGACTACTACCTGGCCAAGGAGCCGAAGGCGCTGCGGATGGGCCACCTGGCGATCGAGGCGGTGACGAACGCGCACCGGCAGCTGCTGGCGGTGTTCCCAGGCTGGAGCCAGGCGCGGGTCTGGCACGTCGAGGGGATGACGATGCTGCCAGGCATCGACGATTACCCGAAGAAGACCGAGGTCACCTACCTGCACGACGCAGCGGCGATGCTGCGCTTCGCGCGGGCGCACCGGATGAGCCTGCTGTCCATCTGGGCGATCCAGCGGGACCATGGCGGCTGCCCCGGCGTCATCGACAGCAACTCGTGCTCGGGGATCAGGCAGAAGTCCTGGGCGTTCAGCCACCTGCTCGAGCCGTTCACCCGCCGCTGATCTTCCAGTGATCACGGACGACTTTCTGCAGCTGCTGCGGAAAGTCGTCCGTGATCATGAAAATCCGGACGGGTCAGGCGGGCGGGGCCAGGCCGCGCACGGCTTCGGCGGCGTCCATGCCAGGCGGCGGGATGACGGCGATGACTGGCGTGTCCAGCCCGGCGGCGCGGTAGGCGTCCACCCGCTCCCTGCAGGTCTCCAGGTCGCCGTGGATCACGAGGTCGTCGACGACCTCGTCGGGGATCGCCTCGCTGGCGCCGCGCCGGTCTCCCGCTGCCCACTTCTCGCGCATCGGGCGGATCGCCTCGCCGCGGCCGAGCCATTCGTGGAACGCCGCGTAGGCGGGCACGGTCAGGTAGGCCGTCACCAGCCGCCTGCCGATCATGCGCGCGAGATTGACGTCGGTGCTCGGCAGCACGAAGATCCGCGCGATCAGTTCGCAGTCGGGTCCGGCCGCGGCGCGGACCTTCGGCACGTCGGCGGGGGACAGCCAGTTGGTGATCGCCGCGCCAGCCTCGTCCGCGGCCAGCTTGACCATCTGCGGGCGCAAGGCGGCCAGCGCGAGGCCGGGTGTCACCGCGGGCGGCCGCTCAAGCCGGAACCCGTTCACCGAGAACGTCTCGTACTGCTCGGTGACCTTCTCCCCGGCCAGCGCCGCCTTCAGGAATCGCAGCATGTCGCGGGAGCGCTGGTAGGGCGCCTCGAACGGGATGTCGTTCCACTGCTCCACGACCACCTGCGTCGACGTCCCGATGCCCATCACGAACCGTCCGGGCGCGAGATCGGCGAGGGTCGCCGCCATCATCGCGAGCAAGGCGGGCCCGCGCGTGTAGGTGGACGCGATCGCGGTGCCGAACCTGATCTGATCGGTCCACTGCGAGGCCAGGACCAGTGGCGTGAACGCGTCGATGCCTGCCAGCTCGGAGGACCATGCGTCGGTGTAACCAAGGTCGGGCAGCGCCGCGATGATCTCGCGCTGCTCGGGCAGCGAGAGACCCTGCAGCGGCACAGTGATGCCCCATCGTGGGGTGGCTGCCATCGTGACCTCCAGGCGTGGACCTAGGCGCGGGCCGGTTCAGGCACAGATATCACATCCCGGATCACAACCCGGCCGGCCGGCGCCCGCCGCATTGTCGCGACCCCTGAATGCCGCCCGGACCTGGACTCGACGGACGGGCCTGGCGGAGCAAAGCGGCGTCTTTCCCACTACATCATTTCGTAACGGGTATCTGGGCGATGGTGTGCTTACCGAAGTGCTAGATTCAGCGCGAGTTACCACCTTCCGGGCGGTGTCTCACCAGCGCGGCCAAGCGGTCGCGCGACCACCCTCACCCAGTGAAGGGACCCCGATGACGTCGCGCACCCTCGTTGTCCGATGGGCCACTCGCGCCGGGACCGCCGCAGTGACGGCGGTCATCGCGGCGGCCGGGCTGGCCGGCACAGCGGGGGCGCAGGCCGCCACCCCGCGCATCCAGGGCGCGGGGTCGGGGCCGTCGGCGGCGAACCCGCTCTCGCCCGCTGCCGGGCACAGTTACCGGCACGGCGTACTGCCCACGGTCGGTCAGTTCCGGCGGATGAGCCGCTGGGCGAGTCAGCACGCCGCCAGGCCAGCGGCGAGCAGCTTCAACCTCAGCTACGGCGGCGGCGTGCACGGCGTCGGCGTCACCACCGGGCATGAGAAGGTCTACCTGGTGTTCTGGGGATCCCAGTGGGGCGCCAGTTCCACCGGATCCCACGGCGACGTCACGCTGGCGAATGACCCGAGCGGCGCCGCGCCTTACCTCCAGGAGCTGTTCAAGGGCCTGGGCACCGGCGGCGAGCGCTGGTCGGGCGTAATGACGCAGTACTGCGACGGCGTCCCGGTCAACGCGCATTCGTGCCCGCCGAACTCCTCGCACGTCGCTTATCCGGCGGGTGGCGCGCTGGCTGGCGTCTGGGTCGACGAGTCAGGCGCGGCACCGGACACCGCGACCGGCAACCAGATCGGCTCCGAGGCGATCAGGGCAGCGAAGCACTTCGGGAACACGACGCAGGCGTCCAACAGGGACACGCAGTACGCGATCATCTCGCCGACCGGAACCCATCCCGACGGCTTTGGCACCACCGGCCAGTTCTGCGCGTGGCACGACGACTCGGCCGACCCGAACCTGCCAGGCGGGCCGGTGAACTCCAAGCTTGACGTGGCGTTCACCAACATGCCGTACGTGACCGACCTCGGCGTCTCCTGCGGCGAGAACTTCGTCAACGGCGGCGCGGCGGGCGTCACCGACGGCTTCTCGATCGTCCTCGGGCACGAGTACTCCGAGACGATCACCGACCAGCTTCCCGCGTTCGGCTGGACGAACACGTTCTCCGGCGGCGAGGAGAACGCCGACCTGTGCGCCTGGAACCCGCCAGGCACCGCCGGCGGCACCAATGACCTCAGCCTGACGACGGGCACCTTCGCGATGCAGTCGACCTGGGCGAACGACAACGCTGGCGGCGGGTGCGCGTTCACGCACCGGCGTGGTCACCAACAACTGGGTGCTGAACGGCGGCTTCGAGGCCGGGACGTTCGCCAGCTGGACGACGTCGGGCGCCGCCACCGCGATCGTGACGTCCGGCGCGCACGGCGGCAAGGACGCGGCCAGGCTCGGGAAGTCCGCGCCGACCAGCGGGAGCTCCAGCATCGCGCAGACCTTCACGGCGCGCGGCACGCACCTGTCGTTCTGGTACAACGGCAACTGCCCTGACACGGTCGCCGAGTCGTGGGCGACGGCCACGCTCACCGACAACACCGCGCACAGCAGCGCCACGGTCCTCGCCAAGACGTGCACCGCGCACGCCGGCTGGGTGCAGGTCAGCCGCACCGTGATCGCCGGGCACTCCTACACGCTGAAGCTGATCAGCCACGACGACGGCGACGTGGCGCAGGGCGACGGCAACTTCACGCTCTTCGACGACGTAGTGAACAAGTAAGGAGCCACGGCCGGCGGACGTGACCGCCGCAGCGCTGTCGGCCAGCTCGGCTGGCGAGGTCAGCTCGTGATGGCGAGGGTCGCCCCGCCCGGGTCGACCAGGCGGTGGTGACCCGCGTCGCCCGCGAAGCTCACCATGTCGCCGCGGACGCGGGACTTCGGGCCGTCAGGCCCGGTGAGGATGGAGCCGTCGGCGCCGCACGCGACCAGTTCGCCGTCGACCCGCAGCAGCACGGGCCCCTGCCTGCCCGCCGAGACCGCGACCCGGCCGGCGGCGATCCCCGCCAGGACCGCCTCCGGTTCGCTGCCCTCGCTCTGCACCCAGGTCGTCGGCGCGCCTGGCGGGGCGTCGGAGCCCGGCCGGTGCCAGTCGCTGCCGCCGACCGCGATCGCGTCCGGGTGCCAGGCCTGCCACCACGCCAGCGGCGTCGTCCAGTGCGGGTCGAGCCAGCTCCAGTGCCAGACCTCGAGCAGCGGCGGCCGCCTGACCATCGGAGCCGTCCAGCTCACCTGGCCGCCGTACGGATGATTGACCGAGAGCAGTCCGCCCTCGCGCTCGGTCGTGGCGAGCCACTCGTCTGGTGACTCACGGAAGTCGATCCAGCCGACGTCGCCGAACGCGTTGGCGTGCCCGTGCTCCGTCGTCACCTCCTGGCCTGGCAGCAGCGCGATCCCGTGGTCCGCGCCGGCGGCGGGGAGTTCGCGATGGTGGCTGATCGTGTTGTGGTCGGTCACGGCCAGGAACTCGAGCCCGCGGCTCGCCGCGTACCTGGCGAGTTCCTGCACCCTCATGACGCCGTCGGAGTGCACGGTATGCGCGTGCAGGTCCCCGGCCAGCCAGCGCATCCCGGCCTCGGCGGGCAGCGCCCGCCTGGCCGGGCGGTCGGTCACGGGCGGCACCGGGTCCGTGTCGATCGCTGGCGCCTCGACCCCCGCCGTGACCGCCGTCGAGCTCATATCGCACGCCGGCCGCGGGAATCTTGTGCAGGCCGACAACGGCGAACCAGGTGCCGGGCTCGGGCTCGCCGGAAAGGTAGCCAGGAGTGGCCGAGTCCGCGGCGATCACGTAGCGCCGGCGCGCACCGCCTGACCAGCCGCGGAATCCGCTCGGGCCGAGACAACCCAGGTCGAGCACCGCTCCGGAGCGGTCATAGTCAAGCTCGACCCTTAAGGCGCCGGTTCCCGGCGGCACGTTGAACGGCAGGTAATGCCAGGTCGACTCGCACCGGTCTTCGATCGTCCATATCCCGGCATGCCGAGTCTGGGTCATGCCACCTGTCTACCCCATCGCGGCGACCCGGTCGCCCGTGCCCGCTGGCGCTTGACGGCAGTAATTCAACGGTTGTAGAGTTCAACGAGCGTTGAATTCCCGGCCAGGCGGAGGCACGCCGATGTGGGCAATGATCGTGAAAGAGTTCCGCCAGGTGCGGCGGGATCGCCGGACGCTGGCAATGATGATCGTCCTGCCTGTCCTGCTTCTCGTCGTCCTCGGCTACGCGGCCAGCTTCGACGTCAAGACCATCACGGTGGCCGCGTCGGGTCCGCAGGCCAGCGCCGTGGCGAGCGTGCTGCGGTCGCCGTTCGACGTGACACTGACCGCCGCGGGCCGCGGCGAGTCCTGGGCGAGGGACCAGCTACGCGACGGCAAGGCCGAGGTGGCGGTCGTGACCGGCGGCGCCAGGCCGCAGGTGCTGATCGACGGCAGCCAGCTGTTCTCGGCGAAGGCGGCGCTGGCCGCGCTGGCCGGGATGCAGCAGCGCACATCTGGACAATCCGGCGGTCTCGCGCTGCACCCCAAGGTCACGGTGCTCTATAACCCGGGCCTGACGACGTCCGACATCATGATCCCCGGGCTCTGCGGCGTCGTGCTGGTCTTCGTCGGCACGATCATCACCAGCCTCGGCGTGGTCCGCGAGCGGCAGTCTGGCACGCTCGAGCAACTCGCCGTCATGCCGCTGAAGCCAAGGGACGTCTTCCTGGGCAAGATCGTGCCGTACTTCCTCGTGGCGGCGGTGGACCTCGCGATCGTGCTGGCGGTCGGCATCGCGATCTTCGGGGTGCCGTTCCGCGGCTCGCCTGCCACGTTCGGGCTCGGCGCGCTGCTGTTCCTGTTCGTCACGCTCGGCGTCGGCGTGCTGATCTCGAGCGTCTCGCAGAACCAGGGCCAGGCGATCCAGCTAGCGGTCATGACGCTGCTGCCGCAGGTACTGCTCTCCGGATTGATCTTCCCGCTCACCTCGATCGCGGCCGGGGTGCGCTGGATCGCCTACTTCCTGCCGCTGACGTACTTCAATCAGATCTCGCGCGGCGTGATGCTGCGAGCCGAGCCGATCACGTCGCTGTGGCAGCCGTTCGTCTTCCTCGCGCTGCTCGGCGCGATCGTCGTCACGGGAGCGACGCTGCGCTTCCGCGCCTATCTCGCCCCGTCGGCACGCGAGCACCGCCCGCGCAAGCCGGCCGTCCAGCCGCAGGGAGCGGGGCATGACCAGCGCGTGGGGCACCGACGAGGTATGCGTCTCCTACGGCAAGATCGTCGCGCTGGATTGCGTGTCGCTGTCGGCCCCGCCTGGTCAGGTGACAGCGGTCGTAGGCGGCGACGGCGCGGGCAAGTCCACGCTGCTGCGCTGCCTGGCCGGAGCGATCGCGCCGGACAGCGGCACGGTGCGGCGGCCGGACAAGGAGCGAGCCGGATACCTGCCGGCCAGCTCGGGGATCTATCCGGACCTGACCGTCGCCGAGAACCTGGACTTCCGCGCCGTCGGTTACGGGATGTCCCGGCGTCTCGCGCGGGAGCGGGCCGCGGAGTACCTGGACCGCGCCGGCCTGCTTCCCGCGGCCGACCGCCTCGCTGGCCAGCTATCCGGCGGCATGCGGCAGAAGCTGGCCGTGATCGCCGCCATGCTGCACCAGCCCGATCTGATCGTGCTCGACGAGCCGACAACGGGCGTCGACCCGGTCAGCCGGTCAGGACTGTGGTGGCTGATCGCCAGGGCTGCGGCCGAGGGCTGCGCGGTCGTGCTGGCGACCACCTACCTGGATGAGGCCGAGCGATGCGCCTCGGTCCTCGTGCTCGACTCGGGCACGGTGCTCGCGTCAGGGACGGCCGAGAAGATCGTCGCTGCCATGCCAGGCTCCCTGCGCGGCGGTCCCCGCCAGGCCCGATGGCGAGGCGGCTGCCAGGTCGTGGCGACGGGCAGGACAGTGGCGGGTCTGGGATCCCGGGTCGCCGCACGGGCGTCGCGGCCGGCGGCGAATTGATCGCTCCCGACCTGCAGGATGCGGTCACCGTGGCGGCGCTGGCCGGCGAGGTCGCGGCGCTAGCCGTGAGCGAGGCGCGGCATGAGCGCGCTCGCCTCCTGCGCGGCGGTGACCAAGCGGTTCGGCGGATTCACCGCCGTGCACGAGGTCGACCTGGACGTCGGGCCCGGTGAGATCGTGGGCCTGCTCGGCGCGAACGGCGCCGGCAAGACGACGCTGATCAGGATGCTGCTCGGGCTGATCCGCACCACCGAGGGCGACGTGACGCTCTTCGGCGAGCCGCCGTCCAGGAACACCCGCCGCCGGCTCGGCTACGTGCCGCAGGGCCTGGGGCTCTACGACGACCTGAGCCCGGCCGAGAACCTGGAGTTCAGCGAGGCGATCTTCGGGTCCGCGCCCGCGGCGCTGCCCGCCGAGCTCAGGACCTACGGTCGCGAACTGGTCGGCTCGCTGCCGCTCGGCGTGCAGCGGCGGGTCGCGTTCGCACAGGCGCTCTCGCACCAGCCGGATCTGCTGATCCTGGATGAACCAACCTCAGGGGTCGATCCGCTTGGCCGCGCCAGGCTCTGGGAGACGATCGCCGAAGCGGCCGACGGCGGGGCGGGCGTGCTGGTCACGACGCACTACATGGAGGAGGCGCAGGAGTGCGGCAGGCTGGTCGTCATGGCCGACGGGCGCGTCGTCGCGGAAGGGACCGCGGCGGAGATCGTCGGCGGCAGGCACGTGGTCGCAGTGGAGGCGGAGACGTGGTCGGCGGCGTTCACCAGCCTGGAGTCTGCGGGCTTCCAGGTCGCACTCGCCGGGCGCGGGCTGCGGGTGCCTGGTGCCGATCCCGCAGAGGTACGAGCGCGCGCTCGGCGACCTGGCGGCGACGGTCCGCGAGGTCCCGGCCACGCTGGAAGAGCGCTTCTTCGAGCTGACGCAGCGAGCTCGAGGCCAGCAGCCGGCCCGGAGGGCCCCGGCGCCGGAGGCCGCATGAGTCCGGCCCGGCGGTCGGTCGGCCGGCGACCGGGCGACAGCGGTACGCGGGCGGCGATCGGCGAGGCCGCGCGGGCGCAGTTCGCCGACTTCGGCTACCACGGCGCGACGATCAGGGGGATCGCGGCCGCCGCCGAGGTGGACCCGGCGCTGGTACATCACTACTACGGGACCAAGGAGGCCCTGTTCGCCGCCGCCATGCAGATTCCGGTCGTGCCGAGCGAGGTTCTGACCGCCGCGCTGTCGAACCGGCCCGCTGGCGACACCCGAGTCGGCGCGCACCTGGTCAAGACCGCGCTCACGCTCTGGGAATCCGCCGCCGTGAAGGACACGTTCCTCGCGCTGCTGCGGTCGGCTGTCACGAGCGACCAGGCCAGCGTCATGCTGCGCGAGTTCATCTCCGACACGATCCTGGCCACGGTCGCGCAAGGCGACCGGGCTGGACCAGCAGTGGAGCCCGGCGGAAGCGGAGTTCCGCGCCAGCCTCGTGGCCACCCAGATGCTGGGGCTGGCGCTCACCAGGCTCGTGCTGGGCCTGCCAGCCGTCGCCGAAGCGACGGTCGACGAACTGGCTACGACGGTGGGGCCGTCGGTTGACCGGTACCTGACCGGAGATATCGGGCTGCCTGACCGGCCATCGCGGCGGAGGCGGGCCGCGAGCACGGGCCGCTGACACCAGCAGGCGCGCAATACGGGGTATCTGCGCCGCTGCGTGGGTATTCACACCGTATGAAGGGCGACCGCGTCGAGATTGTCGTGGACGCCGGCGACGTGACCAAGACCTACGACGTCCGGGCCACCAAGGCGGGCAGGCGTGTCGAGGTGGTCACCAGGCGGGGTCAGGTCGAGGTGAGCGAACTGACCAGGAGCGGCACGCCGGTGCGTACAGCGAGGTTCATGGCCAGCCGGGTGATCGCGGTCGTCGAGCACCCGGCTGGGGGAGCGCGCGTACCGCCCCGAATTGCACCGAGTTAGCATCCGTCGGGTGGAAGGCATCCTCGGAACCTGCTCACTGGCCGAACTCGCCGAGCGCAAGAGCTTCAAATGGCGCACCTATCCTCCTGACGTCCTGCCCGCGTTCGTCGCCGAGATGGACTTCACCGTCGCCGCGGAGATCGGTGAAGCGATCAGGGCCGCGCTTGCGATCGGCGACACCGGCTATTCGCACATCGGTGAGCTTGGCGAGGCGTTCGCCGACTTCGCGGGCAGGCGGCTCGGCTGGACGCCCCGCAGCGACTGGGTCTTCGCGGTCCCCGACGTGATGACGGGCATCGTCGAGGTCCTGCTCGCGACGACGCCGCACGACTCGGGCATCGTGATCAACCCGCCTGTCTACGGACCGTTCTTCTTCCGGCTCGGTTTCATCGGCCGGCGGGTGGTCGAGGCGCCGCTGCGCCGGCTCGACGACGGCGGCTACGACCTGGACTTCGACGTCCTCGACCGGACGCTCGCCAGGCCGGACGTCAGCGCCTACCTGCTGTGCAGCCCGCACAACCCGCGTCGGCGTCGTCTGGAGCCGGGAGCAGCTGACCACGGTCGCCGAGTTGTGCCAGCGGCACGACGTGCAGTTGCTGGTCGACGAGATCCACGCTCCGCTGACGATGCCCGAGGCGCGCTACGTGCCGTTCGGCGTCGGTCGACCATCCGATGGCCGAGCGCGCCTTCGTGTTCAGCTCGGCCTCGAAGGGCTGGAATATCGCGGGCCTGAAGTGCGGCGTCGCCGTCGCGGGATCGGCGCAGGCCGCCGACGTGCTCACCGAGCGGTGGGAGGCCCTGCTCTGCTCGCACATCGGCGTGCTGGCCTCGGTCGCCGCGTTCGCGAAGGCCGAAGGCTGGCTCGACGCCGTCGTGGCGCAGATCGACGAGAACCGCAGGGTGCTCGCCGCGCAGCTGCGCGCGCAGCTGCCGGACGTCGGCTACGTCCCTGGCCAGGCGACGTTCCTCGCCTGGCTGGACTGCCGCGGCCTCGGGCTCGGCGACGACCCGGCGGCGGCTTTCCTGGACCGCGGCCGGGTGGCGCTCAGCCCGGGCCGCGACTTCGGCGAGCATGGCGCCGGCTTCGCACGGCTCAACATCGGCACCTCACCTGAGCTCATCACCGAGGCCGTGCGCAGGATGGCGGCAGCCGTTCCCGCTGCCTGACGTCGCGGTTGTGCAGGTGCTGGCGGGATCAGCTGCTGCGCCGGCTCCTCGGGTGCTTGCGCTGGAGCGTCCGGTGCTGCCACCATCTGCTCTGATTACTGCATTGCAACGGTTGGCGTGCCTTGTCCGTCTTAGCCGGTGTTCCTATCCCTGCGTGATCTTGAGGTTGGCTATGTCCGCTGTCGTCGTTCGCTTGTCCCGGCTCGCTATGGTGGCCGCGTCGGCCGTGTCCGTTCTGACGGTGCTCGCGGCGTGCAGCTCAGCAGGGACGCCCGCCCCGCGCAAGACCGTGACCGTGACCCCGCCCGCCAGCAGCGCGCCCGTGGTGGTCTCGTCGACGAGCGCCGCGCCTGCGCCGCCAGGGGGCCGGCCGGGCATCGTCGCAGTCACGACCGCTGGCGCACTGGTCAAGCTCGACCCGACCAGCGGCTCCGTCATCGCGACGCTGGTGCCTGGCGGCGTGCTCGGCGATGAGGTCTCGGTCAGCCCGGACGGCTCGACCGTCTACTTCGCCGCAGGCACGGGCTGCCATCCGAGGTCGAGTCGGTCAGCAGCGGCGGCGGCAGCCCGGTCGCGATCGCGCCCGGCGTGCTGCCGGCGATCAGCCCGGACGGCACCAAGCTGGCGTTCGCCGACGAGCCGCTGCTCAAGTCCGGGTGCATCCCGAGCCCGCAGCAACTTCGCCAGCAGCTTCAAGCTCGTGATCAGGACGCTGAGCTCGGGGACCGAGAAGGTCCTGCCGCTGCCGCCGCAGGTGGCCAAGGGCGGGCTGCTCGTCGCCGATCTCACATCTGTCCTGGGCGTCGGATGGCGTGAACCTCGCCATCTCCACCTCTGCCGTGCAGGACAACGAGGGCTGGGGGCTATACCTGGTGAACACCTCGGTCGCCAGGTACTACGTGCATACCAGGGCCTGGAGTGTCGGCACGTGCCCGTCACCGGCACCCGACGCACAGCGGAGTTACATCCGCGAGGGCGTCTATCCTGCCCGACGGCAACCTGTTCATCAGCCGTGCCTGCTGCGGCGGCTTCCCCGTCCACAACACCTCGCGGCTGATGTGGGAGGTCACGCCCCGCGGCGCCCTCATCCACCAGGTCGCGATCGGCTTCGTCAGCGAAGAGCACATCAGCCTGGCGGCCGACGCGAGCGGTCACTGGCTGCTCTACCTGGCCGACCATGACCTGTGGGTGTCGCAGGACGGCAACATCCCAACCAAGCTAGCCACCGGGCTGATCGCGGCTAGCTGGATGTAGCTAGCACGCGACAGTGCTGCTCTGACCAGGGACGCGACCGGCCTGGCCCCTGTTCAGCATGCCCATTCCATGCAAATGTGGGTAGAAGGCGCGAGGGGCGATGCTGCGCATGGAGGACATGGATGGGCAGGGAAGTACCTGCAATCACGATCACCCGCCAAGACCGGCGGGCATACCGTGAGAAAGTACGCACCTGCCTTGAAGTGCTCGAGCGGATGCTGCAGGAATCGCGCTTCGACGCCGGATCGCGCCGGATCGGCCTGGAAATAGAGTTCAATCTCGTCGACAGCCTCGGCAACGCGGCGATGACCAACGCTGACGTGCTGGCTGCGATCGACGACCCGTCCTGGACCAGCGAACTCGGCCAGTTCAACATCGAGCTGGACTCCGAGCCCGCCACCCTGGCCGGTTCGGTCTTCGCCAGCCTCGAGGCGAGCCTCGGGCGTACGCTCGAGCACGCGTTCACGCGGGCCGAGGCGGCAGGCAGCCGGATCCTGATGGTCGGGATCCTGCCGAGCCTGCGGCGCACCGACATCGGCGCCGACACGATGTCGCCCAATCCGCGGTACCAGCTGCTGAACGACCAGATGCTCGCCGCGCGCGGCGAGGAGATGCGGATCTGTATCGACGGCAGGGACCGCCTGCTCGCCTACGTCGACCACATCCTGACCGAGGCCGCGTGCACGAGCGTGCAGTGCCACCTGCAGATCAGTCCCGACATGTTCGGCTGCTACTGGAACGCCTCCGAGGCGATCGCCGGCATCCAGGTCGCACTGGGCGCGAACTCGCCCTACCTGTTCGGCAGGGAGTTGTGGCGCGAGACCAGGATCACGCTGTTCAAGCAGTCGACCGACACCCGCTCAGAGGAACTGCGCAGTCAGGGAGTCAGGCCGCGGGTCTGGTTCGGCGAACGGTGGATCAGCTCGGTCACTGACCTGTTCGAGGAGAACCTGCGGTATTTTCCCGTCGCTGCTGCCGCTCGTCGACGACGAGGATCCGGTCGGCGTGCTCGACCGCGGTGAGACCCCCGATCTGGCCGAGCTGTCGTTGCATAACGGCACCGTCTACCGGTGGAACCGGCCCGTCTACGCGGTCGCGGACGGCAAGCCGCACCTGCGGGTCGAGAACCGGGTGCTCCCTGCCGGGCCGACGCTCATCGACGTGCTCGCCAACGCGGCGTTCTACTACGGGCTGCTGCACGAACTCGCCGAGACCGAGCCGCCGGTCTGGGCGCAGATGCCCTTCTCGGCGGCGTGGGAGAACCTGCTGGCCGGGGCGAGGGACGGGATCGACGCGATCATGTTCTGGCCGGGCTACGGCCGAGTTCCCGTCACCGACCTGACGCTGCGGCACCTGCTCCCGCTGGCCGCCCGCGGCCTGGAGCGCCTGGGGGTGGACGCGGCCGACGCGGCCAGGCTGCTTGGCGTGATCGAGGGGCGCTGCCTGATGGTCCAGAACGGGGCGTCCTGGCAGGTCGCGTCCGTGCGCCGGCTCCAGGACCGGGGTCTGGCTGACCGCGGGGAAGCGCTCCGCCTGATGACGCAGGATTACATAGGACGGATGAATTCCGAGGAACCGGTGCATACCTGGCCAATCATGTGACCGGGCCGGTCATGGGCCGGGTCAGGCTGGGGGCGCCGTCTGGGCGCTGGGTCGTGCTCGCGACCGTGCTCGGCTCCGGCATGGTGCTGCTCGATACGACCGCGGTCAATGTGGCGCTGCCGACGATCGGGCGCGAGCTCAGCGCGTCGCTCAGCGGCCTGCAATGGATCATGAGCGGCTACACGCTCGCGCTCGCCGCGCTGATCCTGCTCGGCGGCTCGCTTGGCGACCGGATCGGCCGGCGCCGCATCTTCGTCACCGGAGTGATCTGGTTCGCGCTCGCCTCGGCCATGTGCGGTCTCGCGCCCACGATCCAGGTGCTGGTCGCCGCGCGGGTACTGCAGGGTGTCGGCGGCGCGCTGCTGGTCCCTGGCTCACTCGCGATCATCCAGGCCAGCTTCGCGCCGCGGGACCGGCCGGGGGCGATCGGAGCGTGGGCCGGTCTCGGCAACCTGGCCACTGCGGCAGGACCGCTGCTTGGCGGGTGGCTGGTCGCGGCGGCCGGATGGCGCTGGGTCTTCCTGGTCAACCTGCCGGTCGCGGCCGCGGTCGTGTTCGTGGCGCTGCGCCGGGTGCCAGAGTCGCGCGATGACTACGCGAGCGGCTCGTTCGACGTGCTCGGCGCCCTCCTCGCCGCGCTGGCGCTCGCTGGGATCGCGTTCGCGCTGATTGGCTGGCCAGGCAGCGCCGGCGTGGAGCGGGTCGCGGTGATCGGCGCCGCCGTCGCCGGGCCCGCCGCTTTCCTGGCCTTCCTCGCGGTCGAACGCGCCCGGGGCAGGTCGGTATCCGAGCGCGTTCCCGCGCCCATGCTCCCGCTGGCGATCTTCGCGTCGCGGCAGTTCAGCGCCATCAACGTGATCACGTTCTGCGTGTACTGCGCGACCGCAGGCGAACTGTTCCTGCTGGTGCTCGAGCTTCAGGCCGGGGCCGGATTCTCGGCGCTCGCGGCCGGCTCCGCACTGCTCCCGGTCACCGTTCTGATGATCGTGCTGTCGCCCAGGTCGGCGGCGCTCGCGGAGCGGATCGGACCGCGCTGGCCGCTCACCGCGGGCGCCGCAACCTGCGCCGGCGGCCTGCTGCTCGCGTTGCGGATCGGCGTGGATGCCTCCTATCTCAGCGACGTGCTGCCCGCCGTCGTCGTCTTCGGCCTGGGAATCGCGCTGATCGTCTCGCCGCTCACCGCGACCGTGCTGGCGAGCGCCGACGTGCGCAACGCCGGCATCGCCAGCGGCGTGAACAACGCCGTGACCCGCGTCGCCGGGCTGCTCGCCGTCGCTGGGCTGCCCGCAGCGGTCGGCCTGGGGGCGAACGCGTATCACGCACCGGCCGTGCTCACGGCCGGCTTTCATCTGGCGATGATCATCTGCGCGGGGCTACTCGCGCTTGCCGCCCTGCTGGCCGTCACGCTTATCGACGATCACGTGCTCAGGTCCGAACCGGCCGCGCGGGTCACCGGTACGGTCAGTGGGCGACGTCGATGACGATCCGCCAGCCCGCGTGCGAGTCGCCGAGCTCGGCCACACGGAACGCCAGCTTGGCGCGCACGCCGAGGCCGATCGAGGTCACCCGCTCGAACGAGCCTGCGCCCCTGACCTGCCGGAATGTCGTGAAGCCGGAGACGTCAGCGAGATTGACGGCGTTCGCGGGGAAGTGCGCGCCCGCCGGTCCGCGGACCGTGATGAGGATCCTCGCGTGGCCTCGCACGTGCAAGATTCGGCCAGAGCCAGCCGAGACGATGTGCCTGACGTACCGGGCGCTGAACGGAGGTCGCGTGCCGCCGCTGAGGTCGATGACCAGGCGATCAAAGCACCCGTGGCGTCCGGCCCGCACGCCAAGCACCCTGGTGGCCACCGTCGTCGCAGACGAGCCGCGGTGCTTGGGGTTGACGCCCCAATGCGTCGAGCAGGCGTGCTGCCGGGGAGCGGCTGACGCGGGGACGGCCGCCGCGGCGACCGGCAGGACGGTAGCGCCCGCCACGGCGAGTGCGGCGACGACGATGCGGAATCTTGGCATCCCTGTGCCTCCTGTGGCTCGTATGAGCAACCGGAAAATCCGGGTAGCGGAACGGTACCCGGAACGGAAGGAGCGTAATGGTCAACGCCGAGCACGCGTCGCCGGCGAGGGAGCCGCGCCTCGATGGCCAGCTGTCGATCTCAGCTGGCCGGCCTTGCGGATACAGACGATGAGCTGATCCCGGCGATCCCCGTGTCGGCGGGGGCGATGATCTTCGACCGGAAAGGACGCCTGCTCATACTCAAGCCGACCTACAAGAGTGGCTGGACGATTCCGGGCGGCGTGATGGAGGCCGACGGCGAGTCGCCGTGGCAGGCGTGCCAGCGTGAGGTACGCGAGGAATGCGGCCTGACGGTGCTGACTGGGCGGCTGGCTTGCATGGACTTCCGGCGGCCCCGGCCGGGGCGGCCCGGCGGGATCAGGTACCTGTTCGACTGCGGTTGGCTTGACGACGCCGCGCTCAGCGAGATCGTGCTCCAGCCAGAGGAGATCTCCGAGTTCAGGTTCGTGCAAGCTGGGCAAGGCGCTCACGCTGCTCAGAGGCCCGATCAAGCGCCGGGTGCGCGCCGCCAGCGCCGCGAAGTCCGCCGTCTACCTGGAGGACGGCCGGCATGTCGCCGCGGTCGCTCCCAGCCCGGGTTAGCGGCGTAGCCGGGTAGCCGGTGCTGGCCCAGGGGACGACCGCCGGATACTCGCCTTAGTCCTTGCCGTCAGGCAGGTACCAGTGATACGGCGAGATCAGGTGCTTGATCGAGTCGGGGCCCCAGCTGCCGGGCTCGTACGGTTCGATCGGCGGCGGGTTCTCGATCAGCGGAGTCGCCACCTCCCACAGCCGCTCGATCTCGTCGGACCTGGTGAACAGCGACTGGTCGCCGAGCATCGCCTCAAGGATCAGCCGTTCGTAGCCTTCCAGCTCGTGCATCCGGTGGAAGGAATCGTCGTAGTTGAAGGTCATCTCGACCTCACGGAGTCGCATGGCCGGGCCCGGCTGCTTGGCCAGGAACCGGACGGCGATCCAGCCGGGATCGTCGAAGTCGATCACGATCTCGTTGCGGCGCTCGCCGGCCGGCAGGTGCGCGACGTTCGGGAACATCCGCAGCGTCGGCTCCTTGAGGCCGAGCGTGACCGTCTGACGGCGCTGCGCCATCGACTTGCCTGAGCGCAGGTAGAACGGCACCCCGGCCCACCGCCAGTTGTCGATCTCCATCTTCATCGCGATGAACGTCTCGGTCTGCGAGTCAGGGGCGACCCCCGGCTCGTCCCGGTAGCCCTTGTACTGGCCGCGCACGACCTTGGACGGCTCGACCGGGTGCAGCGCATTGAAGACCTTTGACTTCTCGTCACGCAGGGACTTCGCGCTGAGATTGGTCGGCGGCTCCATCGCGACGAAGCCGAGCACCTGGAACAGGTGCGTGACGATCATGTCCCTGAACGTGCCCGTGCCCTCGAAGAACTGCGCCCTGCCCTCGATGCTGATCTTCTCGGGGACGTCGATCTGGACGTGCGAAATGTGATCGCGATTCCAGATCGGCTCGAACAGGCCATTCGCGAATCGCAGCGCGAGAATGTTGTCGACCGACTCCTTGCCGAGGAAGTGGTCGATCCTGAACACCTGCGACTCGTCGAAGACCTCGTGCACTTGCTGCGTCAGCTTGACGCAGGTCGGGCAGTCGATGCCGAACGGCTTCTCGATGATGACGCGCGAGTTCTCGGCCAGCTTGGTCTGGCCGAGCAGGGCCGACCACCGAGCCGAACGCCGACGGCGGCACGGCCAGGTGGAAGAGCCGCCGCGGGCTGCCCCCGATCGCGTCCTCCGCCTCCTGCACCGCGTCCAGCAGCGGCTTGGGGTCGTCGGCGTCGGCCGCTCCGAAGCTGAGCTTGCTCTCGAAGTCCTGCCACGCGGCGCCGGCCGGCTTGGCGAGGCCGAACTCGGCGACGGCTTTCTTGGCGTGCGCCCTGAACTCGTCGTCGGTCATCGCGTACTTGGCAGGGGCTGAGCCGACGATGCGGTAGTTCTTCGGCAGCAGGTGAGATTTGGCCAGGTGAAACAGGCCGGGCAGTAGCTTGCGCTTGGCGAGATCCCCGGTCGCGCCGAACAGGACAATGACGTGGTCGTCGGGGATCAGGCCGGACCTGTTGTTACCGGTATGCATGGCACACATAGTGTCATGCGTCCGAAGATCGGGAAGACTTGTGCGCCGTGAGCAACGAACACGAAAAGCGACTGGCAGCCGAGGCGGCCGCGCTGCTCGTCGAGGACGGCATGAAGGTCGGCCTCGGCACCGGCACGACGGTCGCCTACCTGCTGCCGGCGCTGGCCAGTCGCGGCCTGTCGCTGCGCTGCGTTGCGACCTCGGAGCGGACCGCCAAGGCGGCGCAGGAACTCGGCCTGGCCGTCGAGCCGTTCAGCACGTTCGACTCGCTCGACATCGCGATCGACGGGGCTGACCAGATCGCCCCTGACGGCTGGCTGATCAAAGGCGGCGGCGGCGCGCACACGAGGGAGAAGGTCGTCGTCGCAGCGGCCGCGCGGTTCATCGTGATCGCCGACTCGACCAAGCCGGTCGATGCGCTGCATCCGCCGGTCCCGCTCGAGCTTCTTCAGTTCGGCCAGCCGGCGATCCTGCGCGAACTCGGCGACGTCACGCTGCGGGAGGCGCCGCCGAGCCCGGATGGCGGCATCATCGCCGACTACCACGGCGCGTTCGACGACCCGGCCGCCCTCGCGGCCCGGCTGGCGGCGATCCCCGGCGTGATCGGCCACGGCCTGTTCGAGCCCGCGCTGGTCTCTGAGATCCTGGTCGGCCGCGGCGACGAGGTCGAGCGCGTCCAGATTCAGTAGACCCAGCGGCCGCTCGGTCGTCGCCGCATGCCGAAGCGGGTCCCGGGATTGACCTCAGCTGGCGCACGCGCCAGCCGTCATCGGGGCTTCGGCGCCAGTTTCTCGGCGTGGCCGCCGAACTGGGACCGCATGGCCGACAGCAGCCGCCCGGTGAACTCGCCGAGCCCGCGCGACTCGAACCGCTGGAACAGCGACGCGGTGATGACGGGGGCCGGCACGCCTTCCTCGACCGCGGCCAGCACCGTCCACCGGCCCTCGCCGGAGTCCGACACGTGACCTGCGAAGTCCGCCAGCTCAGGGGACTTCGCGAGCGCGTTCGCGGTCAGGTCCACGAGCCAGGAGCTGACGACCGAGCCGCGTCGCCAGACCTCGGCGACCTCGCCCACGTTGATGTCGTACTGGTACGCCTCAGGATCGGTCAGCGGAGTGGTCTCGGCGTCGGTGACCTGCTCGTCCATGCCGGCGTTGGCGTGCTTGATGATCGACAGCCCCTCGGCGATCGCGGCCATCATGCCGTACTCGATGCCGTTATGCACCATCTTGACGAAGTGCCCGGCCCCGGCCGGACCGCAGTGCAAGTAGCCATTCTGCGCGGTGCCGCCTGGCTTGCGGCCAGGGGTGGCCTCCACTTCGCCAGGGGCCGGGGGCGATGGTGGCGAAGATCGGGTCGAGCCGCTCGACCGAGCCGTCCTCGCCGCCGATCATCAGGCAGTAGCCGCGCTCTAGGCCCCAGACGCCGCCCGACGTGCCGCAGTCGATGTAGTGGATCTGCTTCGGGGCGAGCTGCCTGGCCCGGGCGATGTCGTCACGGTAGTAGGAGTTACCGCCGTCGATGACGGTGTCGCCGGGCTCGAGCATGGCGGCCAGGTGATCCAGCGTGCGGCCGGTAACGGCCGCGGGCAGCATGAGCCAGGCGGTGCGCGGCTGCTCCAGCTTCGCGACGAAGTCATCGAGGTCGGTCGCGCCGACCGCGCCCTCGGCGACCAGGCTGGCCACCGCGTCTGCGTTCACGTCGTAGACGACGCAGCGATGACCGTCGCGCATCAGCCTGCGGACCAGGTTCGCGCCCATTCGCCCGAGCCCGACCATGCCGAGCTGCATCGAGTGGTCCGTGGTCATAGTTATGCTCCCTTAATCGCTCGATAACGGCGGATCAGCGTATTCGTTGACGAATCGTGCTTGAGCGCAGGCTCGGCCCGCTGGTCAGCTCGGGGATGATCGCGGCCGCGAGGACCTTGCCGAGCTCGACGCCCCACTGGTCGAACGAGTCGATGTTCCAGATCGTCCCGGCCGTGAAGACGGCGTGCTCGTACAGCGCGACGAGCGAGCCGAGCAGCCGCGGGGTCAGGACCTCGGCGAGGATCACGTTGCTCGGCCGGTTGCCCTCCATCACCCGGTGCGGCGCCACGGCCGGGTCGGTGCCCTCGGCCAGCACCTCATCGAGCGTCTTGCCGAACGCGAACGCCTGGGCCTGGGCGAACACGTTGGACATCAGCAGGTCGTGGTGATCCCTGATCGGGTTCAGCGACCGGCCGAAGCCGATCAGGTCGACGGGGATGATGCTGTGTGCCCTGGTGCAGCAACTGGTAGAAGCTGTGCTGGCCGTTCGTGCCTGGCTCGCCCCAGAAGACCGGGCCTGTGGGGTAGTCTGACCCGCGTCCCGTCCAGCCTGACGTGCTTGCCGTTGGACTCCATGGTCAGCTGCTGCAGGTAGGCGGGGAACCGCTTGAGGTACTGCTCGTAGGGCAGCACGCCGATGCTGGCGACGCCGAAGAAGTCCGCGTACCAGACCGTGAGCAGGCCGAGCAGCGCGGGAAGGTTCCGACGCGAGCGGCGCGGTGCGGAAGTGCTCGTCCATCTCGTGGAACCCGGCCAGCATCTCGGCGAACCGGTCAGGCCCGATCGCGATCATGGTCGACAGGCCGATCGCGGAGTCCATCGAGTACCGGCCGCCGACCCAGTCCCAGAAGCCGAACATGTTGGCCGTGTCGATCCCGAACTCCGCCACCTTCGCGGTGTTCGTGCTGACCGCGACGAAATGCCTGGCCACCGCGGCCTCGTCGCCTAGGCGGCTGGTGAGCCAGTCCCGCGCCGACCTCGCGTTGGTCAGCGTCTCCAGGGTCGTGAAGGTCTTGGAGGAGACGACGAACAGGGTCTGCGCCGGGTCGAGGTCGCGCGTGGCCTCGGCGAAGTCGGTTGAATCAACATTGGATACGAAACGGAACGTGAGGTGCGGGTCGGCATAGAAACGCAGGGCTTCGTACGCCATGACCGGACCGAGATCCGACCCGCCGATCCCGATGTTCACGACAGCTGTGATCGGCAGGCCGGTGAAACCCCGCCATTCGCCCGACCTGACCTGCGTGGCGAATGCCGCCATCTTGTCGAGCACCTCGTGCACCTCGGCCACCACGTCGGTGCCGTCGACCACCAGGCGTCGCGTCCGCGGGCATCCGCAGGGCGATGTGCAGCACCGAGCGGTTCTCCGTGGTGTTGATCCGCTCGCCGGAGAACATCGCCTCGATCCGCTCGGGCAGGCCCGACTGGACCGCGAGGTCGAAGAGCAGGGTGAGCGTCTCGTCGGTGATCCGGTTCTTGGAGTAGTCCAGGTAGAGCCCGGCCGCCTCGGCGGTGAGCCGTTCACCGCGGTCTGGGTCGCTGGCGAACAGATCGCGCAGGTGCGTGTCCTTGATCTGCGGCGTGGTGCTCGGTCAGCGCCGACCAGGCAGGCCGGCTCTGCGGTGCTGACCCCCCTGGGCCCTCCGCTGGCCTCGAACCTCCGCCTGGTGGTGTCGTCGTCATCGCCTGCGTCCGTCCTCTCCCGTCCAGATGCCCGATGGCGACCCTAGCGCGCCGGCTCCCGGCCACGTGCGCGCGATACTGGCAACCATGACGGAGAGCGCGACGACGACCGGTTTGCGGCTGGACGGCAGTTACCTGCCGGTGCTTGACCGGGCCCGCATCTATTGCTGCGGCATTACGCCCGTACGACGTCACTCACCTCGGGCACGCGGCGACGTTCGTCTGGGTGGACGTGCTGACCAGGGTGCTCGGCGTCGATCGGGGTGAACGCGCAGCTGTGCAGGAACGTCACCGACGTCGATGACGTGCTGTTCGCCGCGGCGGAGCGGTCAGGGTCGGCGTACGACGCCTTCGCGTCGGTGCAGCAGTTCAGGTTCGACCAGGACATGACGGCGCTCGGGGTCCGCGAGCCGCAGTTCGCGCCGCGGGCGAGACGGAACATCGGTCAGGTGATCAGGCTGGCGGCCGCGCTGCTGGAGGCGGACGCCGCCTACCTGCGCGACGGCAGCGTGTACTTCCGCGGCGCGGACACGGCCGCGACCGCCGGCTTGTCCAGGGACGACGCGGAAGCGCTCGCCGCCGAGTACGGCGCACGGCTCGATGATCCTGCCAAGGACGACAAGCTGGACGTGGCGATCTGGCGCCGCTCGGGCGCTGGCGAGCCCGGCTGGCCGTCGCCCTGGGGGACCGGCCGGCCCGGCTGGCACGCCGAGTGCGCGGCGATGTCGCTGTCGGTGCTCGGGCCCGCGGTCGACGTGCTGAGCGGCGGCGCTGACCTGCGCTACCCGCACCACGCCTACCAGGTCGCGATGGCGCAGGCGGTCACCGGCGTCCGGCCGCACGCGCGGGCCATCTTCGAGGTCGGCGTGGTCTGCCTGGACGGCGCGAAGATGGCGAAGTCGACCGGGAACCTCGTGCTGGTCAGCGACGTGCTCGCCGACCACCCGGCGGCGGCGCTGCGGCTCTGCCTGCTCGACCGGCCCTGGGCGCAGGCCTGGGACTACACGACCGCCGAGCTCGACGCGGCCACCGCGCGGCTCGAGCGGCTGTACCGGGCCGCCGGGCGCGGCGGGCTGACCGCCGACGCTCCCAGGCTGCGGCCGCGGCCGCGATCACCGACTGCGCTCCGCGACGACCTGGACGTGCCGACGGCGCTCGCGATCGCCGAGGACGCCGGCGGCGCCGCGGCGCGGAGCCTGATCGCGACGCTCGGCCTCAGCGAGTAGCCGCGTGCGCGTGCGTCGTCGCGCCCGACAAGTTCAAGGGGAGCGCGACGGCCGCCCAGGCCGCGGCGGCGCTGGCGGCCGGGCTGCGGCGGATCGCGCCCAGCCTGGACATCGCGGAAGTGCCGGTGGCCGACGGCGGAGACGGGACCGTCGCGGCCGCGCTCGCGGCCGGGTTCACTCCGGCGCGGGTCAGCGCCGAGGGCCCGGTCGGCGAGCCGGTCGAGACCACCTTCGCGGTCAGGGACGGCACCGCGGTGATCGAGATGGCTGACGTGGCCGGGCTGCGGCGGCTGGCGGCGGGGTTCGCGCCGCTGACCGCGTCGACCTATGGCGTCGGCCAGGTGATCAGCGCCGCCCTCGCCGATGCGGCGACGATCGTGCTCGGGATCGGCGGCAGCGCGACCACCGACGGCGGCGCAGGGATGGTGCAGGCGCTCGGCGTCAGGCTTACCGGCGAGGGCGGCGCAGGATCTGGGGCGAGGCGGTGCTCGCGCTGGCCGGCCTGGCTGCCGTCGATCCGGCTGGCCTCGATCCGCGGGTCGCGACGGCGACGATCCTGGTGGCCAGCGACGTGGACAATCCGCTGCTCGGGCCGTCGGGCGCGGCGGCGGTGTTCGGCCCGCAGAAGGGCGCGAGCCCGGCGGACATCGCCGTGCTCGACCAGGCCCTCGCCCGCTGGGCCGCCCTGACCAGGGCGGTGACCGGCCGGGACGTTGCCTGCGAACCCGGAGCGGGGGCGGCAGGCGGGACCGGCTTCGCCGCGCTCGCCTACCTGGCAGCCAGGCTCGTGCCCGGCGCCGAGCTGCTGCTCGACCTGACCGGCTTCGACGAAGCGCTGGCCGGGGCGGACCTGGTGATCACCGGCGAGGGCAGCCTGGACCGGCAGACGCTGGGCGGCAAGGCGCCAGTCGGGGTCGCCAGGGCAGCGGCGGCTCGCGGGATCCCCGTGGTCGTCGTCGCTGGCCGGGTCGAACTGTCCGCTGCCGAATTGTCCGATGCGGGGTTCGCGCGGGCGTATTCCCTCGCCGATCGCGAGCCCGACCCGGCCGTCAGCATGGCCGAGGCCGCGGCGCTCCTCGAGGTAGTCGGCGCCGAGATCGCCGCCGACCTGCGGTGAGACCAGGCACAAGAGGAAGGATTTGCGGTAATAGGTAGCGAATGCGGTCGTATATGACGCAGACGCTACGCGCTGATGCGCGCGTGACCGAGGCACGGGAATGAAGGCCGCGGGTCTCCGGTTTTATACCCCGAGGGGTATCGAGAGACGATGCCCGAGCGGACGGAGGTCATTGCGTGGCGACAGTGGAACTGACAACCGAGAACTTCGACTCCGTGGTCGGTGGCGCCGACTTCGCCCTGGTGGACTTCTGGGCGACCTGGTGCGGCCCGTGCCGGATGTTCGGGCCGATCTTCGAGCGTGCCTCGGAGAAGCACGGTGACCTGGTCTTCGCCAAGGTCGACACCGAGGCTCAGCCTGAGCTCGCGCAGGCGTTCGGCATCACGTCGATCCCGACCCTGATGGTGATCAGGGACAAGGTCATCCTGTACGCGCAGCCGGGCGCGCTGCCCGAGGCATCACTCGAGCAGCTGATCAGCCAGGCCCGCGAGGTCGACATGGCCGAGGTAAAGGCGGGGATGACCGCCAGGCCAGGAGACCGGTGCCAGCACCGACGCGTAGGGCGGCAGGAACGACGATGACCGCAGCCGATGAAGATGCCCGCGCTGCCGTGCTCAACCGGCTGCGGCGGGCGCAGGGCCAGCTAGCCGGCGTCATCGCGATGGTGGAGGACGGCAGGAACTGCCGCGACGTCGTGACCCAGCTAGCGGCCGTCTCGCGCGCCCTGGACCGGGCCGGCTTTAAGATCGTCGCGAGCAACATGCGGCCGTGCCTGGCTGGCGAGTCGGCGATGAGTATCGAGGAACTTGAGCGCCTGTTCCTCACCCTCGCCTGAAGGCCAGGGCCCTCCGCCACAGTGAGCGGTTCAGCGCGGCGTGACCGCGCTGAGCGGGAACCGCAGCTTGGCGGCCGCGGTGAACGGTGCCGTGCGCACGGAGATAACCTTGCCGCCGTCATCGAGGGTGCGGTTGGCGAGTTCGTCAAGCAGATCGGTCACCGGGCGACAGCACTCGCCAGGATCCTCGCAATCACACTCACCCGCGCGGCTGGCGAGCGCTCCGCAGGCCGAGCACACGAAGCCTGGCACCAGCACGTCGTCGGGCAAGATGAGCTTCGCGATCGCGCGCACCCTGCTCGCCGTCAGGCAGCCGTCAAGGTCCGTGCAGGCGGTGACGTTGGGCGGCTGATCCAGCGTCTCCTGCACCAGCCTGGCCTCCGTGCGCTCGGTCCAGTTGGCGATGACCGGACGGGCCAGTCTCGCGTACCCGCCCCGGCGTCGCTGTCTGCAGGTCGACCGTGAAGCTGCCGGCGACGGTCCGGCGGACGGCCTGCGGCAGCATGCCGGCGAACTGGCTGATCTCGTTGTCCTGCCCGCCGAGGACGAGCGGCCATCCCGTTCGGTCCTCCTGGTGCTCCAGGAGGCTGATTGTGTCGCGGAAGTGCTGCTTGGACAGCTCCATGACCCGCTGCTGCACCCGGTGGGCCTCAAGGCCGTACCAGCCGCCGAAGCCGGGGCTGCGGACGCCCGTCCCGGTCCGCTCGGCGACCATCTCGATGCCGTCTTCGGAGATGTGCATTATCCACGCGTGCTTGGTGTCGACCAGCGCGGCCCGAAATGCCGGGTTACGCTGCACCGCCGCGAGCAGCGGCCTGATGTGCGGCCGGTCAGCGATCACGGCCTGCTCTGACGGCGACCGCGGCAGCGGGATCGTCTCGAACAGCCCGATCCGCGCGCACGCGAACAGCGCGACGGTGTGCCCCAGCCACTCCTGGCTGTTCTGATCGACGTCGCTGATGATCGACTCGATGTCGGCAACGCTGACCATGCGACCGCCGGCGCGCGGCTCCTTGCTGGCCGCTGCCCTGATCAGCTCGCGTGCCCTGACCGGCAGGCCGCGATGATCCGCCACGTCGACGGGCACCGCCAGGTACACCGATAGCACGGCTGGCTCGTCCGCCCGCCTGGAGCGCAGCCGCTCGGCGCCGGCCTCCGTGATCACTGCGAGCCTCCGGTCTCGCTCGCGACTCCGCCGCCGGCTGGCTTGGCGCCGGCGGCCTTGGCGGGCTTGCTGCCGGCCGGTCCCGAGCTGGCACGCCGTGTTCCGTCACCCGCTGCGCCGGCGTTTGCCGCGTCGTTCGCGGCCACATTGTGGTGCCCTGTGCCGCCAGCTACGGCCGCGTCGCCGGCGCGGCGTCGGGCGCGGCGACGAGCTTCCTGATGTCGGCGGGCAGCGCTCCGAGCGCCTCGTTCACTGCCCCTGGCGACAGGTGCTTGCTGAACGCGGACGTCACCAGCCGCCCGGCCCTCGGCACCTCGCTCTGGTGGATCTGCGCGTCCTTGGCGAACCTCGCGATGTACTCGTCCTTGCTGAACTTGATCGGGACCTTGCTGGGATTCCAGCCTTCGTAGAAGACGCCGCGGAGCAACTCAGGAAGCTGGGCCGCGACGTGGGCCGCGATGTTGACCGGCAGGCGATCACGCAGCGTGTGCAGCCACGACCGGGCCAGCCGGTAGGCCAGCCGGCGATCCTCGGTGCCGAAGCTCGCTGCGACGTCGCCGAGCCAGACGTTGGTCTTGTCGATGCTGCGGTCGAGGCTGTCGACTCCGGTGCGTGACATGCGATCCTCCTGTCATCACGCAGGCGGGTACGGGTACACGGTCCGCTCGCCTGCTCCAGGTCCTGATCGGGGCTCGCGGGACGTGCCCGGGCACCGCCCTCGCGGGATGTGCCCGGGCACTGCCCTCGCGGGCCGCCTCCGCGCGCAGAGGCCGACTGCCCGGCTACCACGAGTGCCGGGCAGTCCATGGCGATCGCCGGGGCGCCGGCCGCGGCGCCTACTTTCTCTGCCGCCGCCTGGACTGGCCGAGAACGGTATCGGCGGACGGGAAGAAGACGCTCTCGTGGCCGTCCTGCCAGTGCACGACGTAAGGCGGGTTGCCCTGCTCGCCGTGGATCTCGATGATCTGGCCATGACGGTCCCCGTCGCCCTGATGCCGGCCCTTGACTATGAGCTCGTCTCCGATGGCTGCTTTCATGACTCTCCCTCCCCCGGCGGGTACCTACCCGGTTTGTCCGGCCGCCAGTCCGGCACCGCCAGTCCGGCGGCTCCAGATGCCCGGCCCAGATTCCCGCCTGCCCCCGGAGAGGCGGATACGCTGGCGATATGTACGTTCCTGCGCACTTCGCAGCCCACGACATTGCCGAGATCGCCGCGTTCGTGGAGCAGGCCGGGGCGGCGGACCTGGTGACATTCGACGGAACGCGGCTGGTGTCCACGTTGCTGCCGGTCATCTGGGAGCGGTCAGAAGACGGGAGCGGCCGCCTGCTCGGGCACGTCGCTCGCAGCAACCCGCAGTGGCAGACCGCGGTGCCCGACGTACCCGCGCTGGCCATCTTCCACGGCCCGCAGGCGTACATCTCGCCATCGTGGTATCAGAGCACCAAGGACCATGGCAGGACGGTCCCGACCTGGAACTACACGACCGTGCACATGTCCGGTCCTGTTACGTTCCACCGCGACGACGAATGGCTGAGGGACATCGTGACCAGGCTGACCGAGCGCTACGAGGCGAGTCGGCCTGGCCGCTGGTGGGTGCACGATGCGCCGGAGAAGTTCATCGCCGGCCAGTTGCGCGCCATCGTCGGCGTCGAGATGGCGGTGCAGCAGATCGAGGCGAAGGACAAGCTGTCCCAGAACCGCACGGCGGAAGACCGGGCCGGCGTGATCGCGGCGCTGCGGGCGGAGCCGGGCGATGGCGCGCGCGCGATAGCTGACCTGATGACCGGCCGCGAGCCAGGCCTGGCGCCAGCGGGCGAGCCGACGGCTAGCTGAGCGCGGCCAACTCGTCGGTCAGGTCATCCAGGCCAAGTGCGCCAAGCGACAGGGCCGACATGTGCCAGGACTTCAGGTCGAACGCGCGGCCGTTGGCTGCGTGCGCGGCCCTGGCTGCTTCCCTGCCTGCCAGCCAGGCTCGCTCACCGAGCTTGTAGCTGATGGCCTGACCCGGGCCGCTCAGGTACCTGATGACCTCGCTCGCCAGGAACTCCCGATCGCGCCCGCAGTAAGAGGTGAAGAACTCCAGCCCCAGGTCGGGCGTCCAGGTCTGGCCGGCGGCGAACGGAGAATCATCGGGCAGCCGGAGACCCAGGTGCATGCCGATGTCGATGATCACCCTGATCGCGCGCATGTTCTGCGCGTCCAGATAGCCAAGCCGCGCACCGGGCGTCGACAGGTAGCCGAGTTCATCCATCAGCCGCTCGGCGTACAGCGCCCAGCCCTCGCTGCAGGCGCTCACCCCGCCGACCGTCGTCTGGTATACCGACAACTCGCTGGACAGGTACCGCCACTGCGCGAGTTGCAGGTGATGGCCTGGCACGCCCTCGTGATACCAGGTACTGATCAGCCCCCACAGCGGGAACCTGGTCCGGCCCAGTGTCGGCAGCCAGGTCCGCCCTGGCCGGGAGAAGTCCTGCGAAGGCCCGGTGTAGTAAGGAGCCGCCGCGCTGCCCGGCGGTGCGATCCTGGCTTCGACGGTCTTGAGCGGATCGGCGAGGTCGAAGTGGGTGCCGTCGAGGTCGGCGATCGCCTGGTCCATCATCTGCTGCAGCCAGGCCCTGATCTCCTCGACGCCGTCGATGGCCTCGCCGCTGCGCTCCAGGTGCTGCATCGCCTGCTGAGCGGGCGCACCGGGCAGCACCAGGCTTGCCTCGGTGCGCATCTGCTCCTGCAGGTCGAAGAACTGCGACCAGCCCCAGTCGTACGCCTCCCGCGGGTCTAGCTCGGCTCCGGTCCAGCGCCTGGCGCAGACCAGGTAGCGATCTGCGCCGACGCCATCGGGCGTGCCCTCGGCCTGTGGCAGGTAGACCGTACCGAGCCAGCGAGCCAGCGCACCGGTCGCCTCGTTCGCGGCCGCAGCCGCCTGGTCAAGCTCTGACCGCAGGGTAGCTGGGACATCCGCGCTCGCGGCGAATTCGGCGAACCAGCCACGCCCGCCGGCTGCAGCGGCCCACTGCTCCATCTGCACGGCGCACGCGCGCACCACGCGCGGGCCCGCGAACATGCCGCGGCTTGGCGCCCTCGGTCAGGCTGGCCTGGTACTCGGCGAGCGCCCGGCTGACCCGTGCCATCCGGCGTGCGATCGCTGCCCAGTCCTCTTCACGCGCGGCCGGCATATCAAGGAAACAGCCGCGGATCCGGTGCGGCGGACCGAAGATGTTCGATACGGCGCGCAGGTGCTCACCCTGGGCGCTCATCGCCAGGCCCGCTTCGAGACGCTCGCGCAGCAGCCGGGCACAGCGGCGTTCGTCCCCCGAGAGCTCCCCGGTGACCGTGCCGAGGCTGGCTAGCGTTGCCCTGGCTAGCTCGTCAGCCGCTTGCTGGCCGGCCGGGGACAGGTCGGGCAGCCTGTCTTCGCCAGGGTGCACGCCGAGCGAGGTGGCGACGATCGGATCTAGGTCAGCCAGGGCGCTGACATAGCCGTCGGCGATGTCGCGCACCGCGCGTGGTTCGGCATCAGGGGTGAAGGGGGAGTCCGCCATGGACATAGTCTGCCGTACCGGCCTTTCAGGGCATCATGCCGTGCTGCGGGAAGACCGCGTTGCGGGTCGCCATGATGGCCTGATCGATCGGCTCGGCGGGGTCGTATCCGTCTTCGAAGGCCGGGTATCTCGCCGGCGCCTGCTCGGTCATGAATTCAGGCGCGGCCGCCCTGGTCCGGCGCGCGACGTATGTCACGCCAGCTTGGCGGCGTCGGGATCGCAGGATCGATCGGCCGGCCTGCGGCTTCCGCGAGCAGGTGCGCCCAGGTGCGCGGGACCACCTGCACGACCTCATAGCCGCCGCCGCCGGTCACCAGCCACCGGCCGCCCGCTGTCTCGTGCGCGAGCCTGTGAATCGCGGCGTGAGCCGCGCGCTGGGCGTCGATCGTCAGCTCGAGGTTGGCGAGCGGATCCATCCAGTGCGTATCGCAGCCGTGCTGACTGACCAGGACCTGTGGCTTGAAGGCGCGCAGCAGCGGCGGCACGACGGCGTGGAACGCGCGCAGCCAGCCAGCGTCCCTGGTCCCGGCCGGCAGCGCCACGTTGACCGCGTAGCCCTCGGCGTCGGGACCGCCTGTCTCTGAGGCGCGCCCGGTGCCGGGGAACAGCGTCCGCGGATTTCGTGCAGGCTGATCGTCAGCACCCGGCTGTCGTTGTAGAACGCGGCCTGGACGCCGTCCCCGTGATGCACGTCAATATCGACGTATCCGACGCGCTCGGCGCCCTGGGCGAGCAGCCAGCTGATCGCGATCGCAGGATCGTTGTAGACGCAGAACCCGCTCGCGTGGTCGCGCATCGCGTGGTGCAGGCCGCCTGCGATGTTGACGCCGTGCTCTGCCTGGCCAGACCAGACCGCCTTGGCGGCTGCCAGCGTGGCGCCGGCGACCAGGGCCGAAGCCTCGTGCATGGCGGGGAAGATCGGGTCATCGGCGGTGCCAAGGCCGAACTGGCCGGCAGCAGGGATCGCGCCGGCCGCCCCTGCCTCTTTGACGGCGGCGATGTACCTGGCATCGTGCACGTATTCAAGCTCAGCGTCGGTCGCGGGCTCCGGCACAGCGACGCTGACGCCTTCGGCATCGAGTACCCCGAGCGCCCTGGCGAGTTCGATCGTCAGCTCGACCCTGACCGGCGCGAGCGGATGGCCGGGGCCGAAGTTGTAGCTCACCAGCTTGCTCGTCCCACGCCAGGTGCACGGTACAGGCCATCCGGTCATCCTCTCGCTGCGCAAGCCGTCTGTGGATGCCGGGGCTACCCGGTTACCTGCACCGCATTCTTCCTGGCGCGTGAGCGGATCCGCGGTCAGCCGGCGATCGATGTGCCGAGGGCGGCGGCCGGCTGAATCCTCGCGGCCAGCAAGCCAGGCACGAGCCCGGCCAGTACCCCGGCGGCGGCGCCGGCCAGCGGCGCGGGCAGCACGGTCAGCGGAGCGACGACCGGAACCCAGTGCCTGGCCCAAGCCAGCAGAATGACCACGGCGATGCCCAGGCTCGCCCCGGCCAGGCCGCCGATCAGGCCGAGGATCGCCGACTCGCAGACGACGTGCGCCACGATGTGCCGTCTTCGGGCGCCGACCGCCCTGCGCAGGCCGAACTCGGCCGCCCGCTCGCGCACCGACAGCCAGGTGACGCTGGCGATGCTGAGCGTGCCGATGGCCAGGCTGACCCAGCCGAGCGCGTAGAACATGCTGGTCAGGATCCTCAGCACCTGATCGCGCAGGCGCTGCGGGCTCGGCGGCACGCGCACGATGAAGTGAAGTGGCCGGGTCGGGCTGATGGCGAACGGAGCCTGCCGGGCGACCACGCCGGCCGCGCCTGGCCTGGTCTCTGATCAAGACCATGGGGATCGCGCCGGCGCGCGCGTCGGGCGGCCCCCAGAGCGCGACAGCGGTCGCGGCAGGGAGCAGGACCGACCGCAGCACGGCCGGGCGCTCGCCGGCGTGGCTGATGATCCCGATGACAACGCAGGCCACATCGTCGATGTAGACGGTCGGCTGCGCCCGCAGGTCGCTGATGCCCCATCGCCTTCGCCGCGACAGCGCCGACGACGCAGGCCTGCGCTCGGTGCGCCTGGTCCCAGGCGTCGAACGTGCGGCCGGCGCTGACCTGGGCGCCAGCGGCCGCGAGGAATCCCGGCGACGCCGCGATCACGGGCGCCTGCATGGGCGAGGGTCCGCCGCTGACTAGGTCCGCGGCACCGGCCGACACGATCAACGGATGCCCGAGGCGCAAGCCGCCAGAACACTCCTGACGCGACGACGCCGTGCAGCGCGTCCAGCCGCCGCTCGACGTCGATCGGGTAAGGGCTGGCGGCGGGGACCGGTCCCGTGCCCTGCGGGCCGATCAGGACGTGGGTGGGCAGGTGCCGCGCGAAGGCGGCGGTGACCTGCGCGTTCGCCGTGCTGGCCAGGCCGAGCGCGGTGACGAACCAGGCCACGCCGAGCAGCGTGCCGATGCATGTGATGACCGCGCGCGCTGGCCTCGCGACGATGGAGGTGACCGCCTCGCTGATCGCATCCGCCAGCCGGAGCCTGGTCGGCGGGCTGAGCCTGCGCCTGATCATGCGCCCGCGTCCAGGGCTCCGGCCGGACCGTCGGCCGCGACACCGAGGCGGCGCGAGCTATGCGCGGCGGCTAGCTGATCACGGGTCGCGACCAGCACCGTCCTGCCGTCCTTGTGCAGGCTGACGAGCAGCCTGATGATCTGGGCGGCGGCGGCGTGATCGAGGCTCGCGGTCGGATCGTCGCAGAGCAGCAAGCTCGGGTCGGTCACGATCGCCCTGGCGATCGCGACCCGCTGGCGCTCGCTGGCTGGCAGTTCGCTCACCGAGGCGTGCGGCCGCCCGCCGAGCCCGACACGCTCGAGCGCCTCGGTGGCCGCGGACACCCGCTCCTGCCTGGTCATCCCGCGCGTACAGCACAGGAAGCATCACGTTGTCCAGCACCGACCGCGCCGGCAAGAGCTGCGGGCGCTGGAAGACGAAGCCGATGAGCCGGCCGCGCAGCGCGGTCCGCGCCCGATCGGCCAGCCTGGCCGTGTCCGAGCCGTTCAGCAGGTAGCTGCCTGTGGTCGGCCGCAGCAGCAGGCCGACGACGCTGAGCAGCGTGGACTTACCTGATCCGGCGGGACCTGTCAGCGTGACAAGCTCGCCATGCCTGACAGCCAGGTCGATCGGGCGGAGCGCCGGCGCCGGTCGGCCTGGATAGCTGACGCCGGCCTGGCGCAGTTCGATCAGGGGCTGCGCGGACGGACGGCTCAGCGGCTGGGTCAGCGACTCGGTGGCCATCGGCCTGCTCCGATCAGCACGTGATCGCCCGCCCGCAGGGCCCCGCGCTTGGCGGGCTGCACAGCGACCAGTCCGTCAGCGGTTGGCCCGGTGACGACCGCGACTGTGACCCGCCGGCCGCCCCTGAGCACGACGACATGAGCGGCGCTGCCATGCCCGCTCGACGCGATGGCCGCGACAGGCACGGTCAGGACCGGCTCGCTGGTCACCGGGGCCCGCAGCGTCAGGCGGACGCTGGCACCAATCATGCGCTGCGGCAGGGCGCGTCCCGGCTTGACCAGGACCGGGTAGCCGCGTAGCGGCGGTCCGCCGACGGGTGGCAGCGAGCCGATCCTGGTCACCGCTTCCCCGTGCGGTCAGCCGCGGGCTCGCCGCGACGATCGTGGCAGGCATTCCCAGGCGCGCCTCCGCGGCCTGGTGCGCGGTCAGGTCCGCTGTGACGTACGGAGATCCGGTCGCGAGCGTCAGCACGGCCGCGCCGCCGACCAGGTCGCCGACTCGGGCTCCGACTGCTGTGACGAGGGCCGATGCGGACGGGATGAAGACGACTTCGCTCCTCGGCAGGTAGGCGCTCGGAATCACGAACACACTGGTCGTCCGCCTGGCAGCGATCCCGTGGGCGGCGGAATGTGGCGCCGCGGGCTCTCTCGTCGCGGGGGGGCGGGTGACCCTGCGGTGGTAGATCGGGGCCACATAGCCGAGGTGGCGGTAGAACAGCAGCAGGGCGAGAGCCGTGCTGTCGCCGAAGTAGCCGCGCGGGTCGAAGTCGGCGTAGCCGAAGTGCACCAGGTTCCGCTGCAATTGGCTGACATCCGGGCCGTGGTCGCCTTCGTGCAGGTTACGGTAGGCGGGCAGGCGGCCGCGGAGCAGGATCACAGGGCGTCCGTCGATCTCAGCGATGAGGTGACCTGGCCTGACGCGGTCGCCGGCCTTCTCCGGCATCCTGGTGAGCGTGACGGTGCTGAACGGGGCCATGGCGGTCAAGAAGATCGGTCGCCTGGACCGCACGATGCCCTGCACGGTAATGGCGTGCCGAAGCACCTGCCACCGCGCGACGGCGGTGATGGGCGTCGAGGCGGGCGCGGCCGACAGTGCCGCCACGTCATGCGGTGACTCGATGAAAACGGTCGTGGCCAGGCCCACCACCGACATGGCGACCACGCCAATGGCTAGGCCGCCGAAGAACAGTCGTCTGGGCCCGAGTGGGTCCAGAGCCGGTCCGCTTGCCGAGAGCCTGGCGGCAGCGAGAAGCCGCATGGCTCATCCCCCGTACAACAGTTGACCCCGCCGCCTACCTGGCGCAGGCTACCACGATGCGGCGCGCGGAAATGGGAACTGCGCGGCGCCCGGATTGGCGCCCTGACCTGCGATTTGGCACGTGCCGGTCATCGGCGTGCAAACTCCTCGCCGAGGTCAGCCTGCACTAGTGCGGTGCGCCCGAACATGCCCCGCTTGCGCGGGTGAGAACTGGCGAGGGCGGGAATGCTGTCCTGGTGCGACGGACGGGGGACCGGAGCTCGAAGCCTGCTCCGAGGGTTCCGCTCAGGCAGCGGATCAGACGATGGATCGGGGCCGACGGCAATCCACTGCGGCGCCCGATTGACAAGTTCGAGAGCGCGGTGCGGGTCGTTCTGGTGCTCGCGTTCTTGATCGGCGCGCCGATGCTGGCACCTGCGATGCGTCACCTGGCCGAGGCGGCTGGCCTTCGGCAGGTGCATCGTGAGGCCTCCTGGCGCCAGGTACCTGCCGTGCTGGAGCGGGCCGCGCCACCGCAGTTCTACGGCTACGGGTCGATGGCGACCTTCTGGGTGCCGGGCCGTTGGCAGGCGCCCTCAGGCGCCGCCAGGCAGGGCCGGGTTCCGGCCCGATCCGGAAGTCAGGCGGGGCGCAAGGTCAGGATCTGGGTCGACTGGGCTGGTCAGGTCATGAACAGGCATCCGATGACCGCTGGCATGGTCCAGGTTCGTGCGGTGCTGCTGGAAGTCGGCAGCGTGGTCGCGCTTGGCCTGCTGCTGCTCCTGCTGGCCGGACTGACCAGGCTGATGCTCAACCGGCGCCGGATGGTGCACTGGGGCCTGGATTGGGCGTGTTTCGGGCCGCGCTGGAGCACGAGGCGGTGGCCGCGTAGTTAGCCGCGCTTGTTACTAGCCGGCGCGGGCTGCGCGCAGGACAGCGGTGACCGCCCTGGCGACCTCCAGGTCTTCGCGCGCGGTCACCACCAGGGTTCGCACCGGCGCGCCGTCCGCAGTGATGTCTGCGTCGGCGCTGGCGGCGGCGTTCGCGTTCTGGTCGATCGCGACGCCAAGGAAACCGAGCCCGGCCGCCGCGCGGGCCCGCACCGACGTGGGCGTGCTCGCCGATCCCGCCGGTGAAGACGAGCGCGTCGAGGCCGTTCATCGCCGCCGCCATGGCCGCGATCGCGGCGGTGAGACGGTGCGCGTGGACGTCGAGCGCGAGTGCCGCTGCCCCGTTACCGCTGGCCGCGGCCGCCGCCACGTCCCGGTAGTCGCCGCTGCCGCCTGGCAGTTCGGCCAGCCCAGCCAGGCCGGACCGGTGCTCGAGCCCGCCGGCCAGTTCGGCGGCCGGAATCCGGTCCGCGAGCCATGCGACCATGCCGGGGTCCACGCTGCCAGGCCTGGTGGCCATCACCAGACCATCCACCGGCGTGAATCCCATGGTGGTCTCGACGCTATGACCCCCATGCACCGCCGCCAGTGAGGACCCGGCTCCGAGGTGACATGTCACGATCCGGTCCAGTCGCGTATCTGATGCATTGAGCAGTTCGGCCGCGCGGCGGGACGCGTACGCGTGCGACAGGCCGTGAAAGCCGTATTTCCGCAGCCCATAGGTGGTGCGCCAGCCGGCCGGCAGCGGGTAAGCGTACGCGTGCGGCGGCAAGGTGGCGTGGAACGCCGTGTCGAAGCAAGCGACCTGGGGCAGGCCGTCGAACGCGGCAGTGGCGGCGTCGATGCCGGCGATGGCGCGCGGCTGGTGCAGGGGAGCGAGCGGGGTCAGGCGGGCAATGCCCGCGCGCACGTCGTCGTCGATCAGCGTGGCCGCGGTGTACGGCGCTGCCGCCGTGTACGACCCGGTGCCCGATCGCCGTCGGCGCATGATCGTCCTGTTTCAGCGCGCTGAGGTAGTCGCGCAGATCGGGAGCGTCAGCGCTGCCGTCCCAGTGATCGATATCGCGGCGGTCGGCTTCGGCTTCGTCCTCTGCGATGACCGAGAGCTTGAGGCTGCTCGAGCCGGCGTTGAAGACCAGTACGCGCGCCCCGCCGGGCAGCGGGGTCACCGCAGGCCGGGAACGTGGATCGCGCGGCCGCCGGCCGTCCTGGCCCGCGGGACCGGTTCACCCTGGCCGGCGTGCGTGCCGCTGCCCCAGACCCACTGGGTGATCTCGGGCATGTCCTCGCCATGGGCGACGATCCAGGCCCGGTGCCGTGCCCTGCTGTCGGTCATTTCCTGGCGGAGCACGGCGGCGCGCGGGCCCAGCCCTGGCACCCGGTCAATTACGTCCATCACCAGGTGGAACCTGTCCATGTCGTTGAGCACGAGCATGTCGAACGGCGTGGTGGTGGTTCCCTCCTCCAGATACCCGCGCACGTGCAGGTTGTCGTGACCGTGGCGGTTGTAGGTGAGCCGGTGGATCAGCGTCGGGTAGCCGTGATAGGCGAAGATGACCGGCTTGTCGGCCGTGAAGAGCGTGTCGTACTCGGCATCGCTCATCCCGTGCGGGTGCTGGCTGGCCGGCTGGAGCCGCATCAGGTCGACCACGTTGACGACGCGGACGCGCAGGCTCAGGCAGGTGCTCGCGGAGTATGTCCGCGGCCGCGAGCACCTCGATCGTCGGCACGTCTCCCGCGCAGGCGAGCACGACGTCGGGCTCAGCCTGCTGGCCGGTATCGCCACCGTCGCTGCTCGCCCAGGTCCAGATGCCCGCGCCGCGCGCGCAGTGCACGGCGGCCTCGTCGATGTCGAGCCACTGCGGCGACTGGTGCTTGCCCGCGACGATCACGTTGACGTAGTTCCTGCTCCGCAGGCAGTGGTCGGCGACCGAGAGCAGGCAGTTGGCGTCCGGCGGCAGGTAGACCCTGATCACCTCGGCCTTCTTGCTGACCACGTGGTCGATGAAGCCGGGGTCCTGATGGGAGAAGCCGTTGTGATCCTGCCGCCAGACGTGCGAGGTGACCAGGTAGTTAAGCGACGCGACCGGCTGCCGCCAGGGCAGCCGCCTGCTGACCTTCAGCCACTTGACGTACTGGTTCAGCATCGAGTCCACCAGGTGGATAAACGCTTCGTAGCAGGAGAACAGCCCGTGCCTGCCGGTGAGCAGGTAGCCCTCGAGCCAGCCCTCGCAGGTGTGCTCGGACAGTATCTCCAGCACCCGGCCGTCGGGCGCCAGGTTCACGTCCGTCGGCTTGACCTCGGCTTCCCACGCCTTGCCGGTCACCTCGATGACGGCGGTCAGCCGGTTCGATTCGGTCTCGTCTGGCCCGACGAGCCGGAAGTTCCTGGTCGCCAGGTTGCGGCGCATGACGTCGGCCAGCATCCCGCCCAGCACTTTGGTCGGCTCGACGCTCGTGGCTCCTGGCTCGTGGACGTCGACCGCGTGGTCGCGAAGATCGGGCAGGTCGAGGTCGCGCAGCAGCAGGCCGCCGTTGGCGTGCGGGTTCATGCCGAGCCGCCGGTCGCCAGTCGGGACGAGCGCGAGCAGCTCTGGCCGCGGGCGGCCGCCGGAGTCGAAGAGATCGCCAGGGGCGTAGGAGAGCAGCCATTGCTCTAGCTGGCGCAGATGCGCTGGGTTGGTCCTGACCTCGCCGAGCGGCACCTGATGGGACCGCCAGGTGCCCTCGACCGGGAGACCGTCGACCGTGGCAGGGCCGGTCCAGCCCTTGGGCGAGCGCAGCACGATCATCGGCCAGGCTGGCCGTCGCGCTGGTTGTGGCGGGCGGCCGGCCTGGCCGCTGGCGCTGGTCCTTGCCTCGGCCCGGATCTCGCCGATCCGAGCGACGGCCGCGTCGACAGTGGCGGCCATCAGCTCGTGCATGACCAGCGGGTCGTCCCCGCTGACGTAGGACGGCTGGTAGCCGAAACCGCGCAGCAGCGCGTCGAGTTCGTCATCGCCGATCCTGGCCAGCAGCGCCGGATTGGCGATCTTGTAGCCGTTCAGGTGCAGGATCGGCAGCACCGCGCCGTCCGTGGCCGGATTGAGGAACTTGTTGGAGTGCCAGCTCGTGGCCAGCGGGCCGGTCTCGGCCTCTCCGTCGCCGACCACGCACGCGACGATCAGGTCGGGGTTGTCGAAGGCGGCGCCGTAGGCGTGCGAGAGCGAGTAGCCGAGCTCGCCGCCCTCGTGGATAGAGCCAGGGGTCTCTGCGGCCACGTGGCTGGGCACCCCGCCTGGGAACGAGAACTGGCGCATCAGGCGTGCCATGCCTGCCTCGTCCCTGGACACGCTGGGATAGATCTGTGCGTAGCTGCCTTCCAGCCAGCAGTTCGCCAGCGCGGCTGGGCCGCCGTGCCCAGGCCCGATCACGATCATCATGTTGAGATCGCCCAGGGTGATGGCGCGGCTCAGGTGCGCCCAGATGAAGTTCAGGCCGGGCGTCGTGCCCCAGTGCCCGAGCAGCCGCGGCTTGATGTGCTCAGGTCTGAGCGGCTCGGCGAGCAGCGGGTTGTCCATCAGGTAGATCTGGCCGGCCGACAGGTAGTTGGCTGCCCGCCAGTAGGCGTCGAGCGCGGCGAGGTGGTCGGGGGCGAGCGTGCGCGGGGCTGTCATGTCTGGGTGCGGCGGCCGGTCAGTTCTGCCGGACGACGGTGACCGGGCAGTGCGCATGCGTGACGCAGTACGTGCTGACCGAGCCGAGCATGAGGCCGGCGAACCCGCCGTGCCCCCTGCCGCCGACCACGAGCAGGTCCGCATTCTTGGACTCATCGACCAGGCTCTGCGCCGGATGTCCGTAGACGACCCGGCGCTCGATTGGCAGCGCGGGCTTATCGCCGCACGTCGCCGCGATCGCCTCGTCGAGGATCTGATGCCTGGACTGAACGACCTCGGCGGTCACCGGCTCGGGCGCGACGCCGACCGGCGGGCCGCCAGCCGCCGACGGGTAGTGCCAGGTCAGCACCGCCTGCAGGGATGCTCCGATCGCGTCGGCGTAGCGGGCAGCCCACGCCAGGGCGGCGACCGACGGCGCGGACCCGTCGACGCCGACGACGACGGTCTCCGTGCTGCCGCCTGAGCTCGGCCGCGGCTGCGCAGCCGGCTCCGAGATGGTGTCAGCTGTGGTCATATCTGCCTCGTCTGTCCGTGCCGCCCGGGTTGCGGGCCGCGGTCCGGCGGATCTAGTTCAGCTGTCATCTGACTGTGTACCCAGATTTGACGATCGGGCCCGCTGGCACCAGGGCCTTAGGTCCTCCGGCGGTGGGCGGACCGGGCAGCGTGCCGGCGGCCTCGGCGTTGTGCCGTGTCCCGCTTGACCAGGCTGGCGCTGGATGGTTTGGTTCTGCACATGAAAACGGCAGGTCGAAGGTCTTAGGCCGGTCGATGACAGCTCTCGCGATCGGATTCGTGGTGATTGCGGCGATGCTGTGCGCGGCTGGTGTGCTCGCGCTGCTCAGGATCGGTCACCTGATGCTCTCCGGCGCGGACGCCCTCGAGCGAGACGGGCTGGCCAGAGGACATGCCGCGCCGACGTGGTCGCTGGCCGACGCGACGGGAGCCGTGTACCGTTCGCCGCCCGTCCGGCCGCTGCAGCTCGTCGTCTTCGCCGATCACAGCCTCAAGTCGTTCCCTTCGGTGGTGGCCGGACTGCAGGACCTGCGCGCGGACGGCGATCTGGAAATCGTCATAGTGACGCGCGGACCTGCCGGGCCGGCCGTCCAAGTGCTTGACGCGCTCGGCATCGGAGGCGTCCCCGTGCTGACTGGCTCACCCCGGCTGTACGCCAGCTATCAACGTCAGGGTGATGCCGTTCGTGATCTTCGTTGACTCGGCTGGCCTGGTTCGCGGCTCCAGCCTGGTTAACCACGACTGGCAGCTGGCCAAACTGCGGCGGGTCGCCGCCATCCCGCCCGATCTTGATGAGGCCGCGACGACGGCGGGCCCGGGTGCGTGGCGCGGCAGCACGGCGCCGGCTGGCTAGGACGGTGGATGGCTGGATGGCCGGAATCGCGCTTGTCTGCAAGGCGTCCCTTGCGGTGCTGCTCGTCACCGCTGGCGCTGCGAAGCTCGCCGACCTGCCTGGCTTCGCGGCGACCGTGCGGCTATTCCTGCCAGTCAGGACGAGGTCAGGGTCGCGGCACGCGACCGCCACGACCGTCGCCGCTGGCGAGATGGTCCTCGGCGCCGCGAGCCTGTCCAGCCCGCTCGCTTCCTGGCTGAACACCGGCGGTCCTGGCGCTGTGCTGCGGCTTCGTGGCCATCTCCGCGGTCGGTCACGCGCGCTATCCGGGCCGTGCGTGCCGCTGCTTCGGCGCGCTGACCGGGCGCGCCTTCAGCCGGGCCGCGGTCGGCAGGGCCGGTCTGCTCGCGATCGCCGCTGCGCTGGCGGCGCTGCCTGTCAGCGCGCCGCTGCTGCGGCTCGGCGCTGCCGGCCGGCTTGGCCTGCTCGCCGGGGCGGCGCTGATCGCCTGGTGCGGATTCACCGCGGCAGCGGCGATCGGAGCGGTACGCGACGTGCAGACGGGGTGGGCCCCATGATCCGGATACCGGTGTTCCTGTTCGTGGCCCAGTGGGCCATGCTCGCGGCGCTCGGGCTGCTCGTCGTGATCTTGTACCGCCAGCTCGGCCGCCTGCTGACCGGGAGCGGCCAGGCCGCTGACCTCGGTCCTGACGTGGGCAGCCAGGCCGCGACGCTGAACTACGTCAGGCCGGGGGACCAGCAGCGGCGGACCGTGACACCTGGCGACGGGCAGCCGCTGCTTGTCGCGTTCGCCGATCCGACCTGCCCATCTTGCGAACAGCTAGTCGGGGTGCTCGATGAGCTGACGGCGGCCGGCGATCTCGTCGCAGTCAGGACGCTGGTGCTGATCTCCGATCCGCCTTCCTATCTGCAGATCTCCGACGTGTTCGGGGCGACCGAGCTCGAAGTCGGCCGGCCTGCCAGGCGCGATGGCCTCGACTCGTACCGGGTCTCGGCCACGCCGCTGCTGGTCGCGATCGACGCCGGCGGCGTGGTGCGCGCGGCCGGATCGGTCATCAAGGCCGCAGAGGTCCGTGCCTTCGCCCAGTCCTGCCTGCTGCCGGCGCCGGCGGCAGCACTGGCCACGATCCCGGCCAGCCGCGGCCCGGCGGCCACAGCGATGGGAGAGAACGCCATATGAGCCATCGACGCGGCACGAGCCTCGACGAGCGGATCGCGGCGATCACCGAGCGAGTCGTCAGGAGGGTGAGCAGGCGGGACGCCCTGCGCCGGGTCGTCGTCGGCGGCTCCGCCGGGATCGCGGCGCTGGCCATCGGCGCGACCCCCGCGCTGGCCGCGACCTGCGACTGCGGTCCGACGAGACGATGCTCGAGGTGCCCCGAGGTCGGCTGCCCGCCCAAGCATCACCTGTGCAAGGGCTCGTTCACCGGCAACTGCTTCAACGCGCCAGGGGTACCGGTGCGAGTGGCCGTCGGGTAGCTGGATCGCCTGCATGAACCTCGGCAAGGGGATGGGCTACAAGGTCTGCTACGACTGCATCGGGTCAGGCGGCTGCCGGGACTGGTGCACCTGCCTGAGCGAGTGCATCTGCTGCAATTGCGCGAGCCCCGCCGACGTCCGCGCCGAGCAGCACAGGCTGCAGCACACGCATGCGCAGCCCCAGTGAGCGCGTTGCTGGTCACGTTCCTGGTCGGGCTCGCGGCGCTCGCGGTGCTGCTGGCGGCCGCCAACGGCTATGCCAAGGCGTACTCGCCATGAGGCGTGAACTCGGCGGCCTCGCTGGCAGCCGGTCTTCCGGTCGGGAGACGTGCCGTCAGGATCGGTGTGCTGGCCGCGTACACGCTCCCGGCGATCGCGGCCTGGGCGCTGCTGGGACTCGGGCTTGGCGCGATCGGCGTGGCGCTGCCCGGACTGCGCCCGGTCGCGCTGGCGGCGGCAGGTGCCTACGGCGGCTACTACGGCGTGACCGAGATCGCGGGCCGGCGCGGTCTCTCGCCGCCAGGCCGGCGCTGGCAGGTGCCGCAGACGATGCTGATCGCCGCGGCGCCGCGGCGGCGGGTCGTTGTCTGGGGCGCACTGCTCGGGCCGGGATTCGCTACCCGCAACCCGTTCGCCGGATTCGGCCTGCTGCCGCTCGCCATCGTCGCGATGCCGGGGATCGGCCCAGGCATCGCGCTCGGCGCGGCGATCGGGCTGGCGCACGGCACAGCGCGGGCGATGGCCCTGGTCCGCGACGTACGCGACCTGCAGTCGCCGTCTGGCAGCCGGCCCCGTGGTCGCGCCAGACGTACTGCCCACGCACCTGGACATGGTGCTGAAAACGATCTACTGGCGCCGGTTCGACGGCGCCTTGCTGCTCGGGGCGGCGGCGACGGCGATCGCCGCGTGCCTGCATTCCTTCACCTGATGGCCGGATAGACCTGCGGAGGACAGATGCCACCCACGACCAGGCTGGCGGCGCTCGCCGCCGCCTTCGCGATGATGACCGGCGGGCTGATCCAGACGGCGGCGAGCGTGTCCGCCGCGCCCGCGCACGCGGCCAGCCCTGCATTCTCCGGGCGGGAGGTCTTCAAGATCGTCTTCAGGATGCCTGGCCCGCGGCACGCCACCGCGCAGGCCTGGGGCGCGTTCAAGGCCAGCGGGCACTTCATCAGGAAGGAAGCGGCGATCACCTTCCCGAAGGGCAGGATCATTGTCCGGCGGCACGTGGGCAAGGTCACCTACAGCGGCCCGAACCTGCGGACCTGCGAATTCTCGATCGTGGAGCGCGGCACCTTCGTAGTGCGGAAGGCCACAGGCGCGTACCGCGGCCTGCACGACTCAGGTCACTTCACCTCCATGCTGCACGGACGGCTGCAGAAGACAGGAACCAACCGGTGCGGCTCGAAGATCGTGGCCAAGCGCACGGTCACGTTCGAGACAGGCAAGGCGAGCTGATCAGGTCGCGCGGTTCCTGCTGCGCCAGCACATAGCCTGTAGGGCATTGTCTGTTTCATGCTGCCGTAGCCGATCACGAATGCGGAGGGTGCCCGCATGCCTGACCTGTCGCTGCTGCCGCCGTCGGCCGCCATCGATGGCGAGGACCTGCGGATCGGCGGCTGCCTGCTCGCGCAGATCGCCGCCGACTTCGGCACGCCGGCCTACGTCGTCGACGAGCAGGCGCTGCGCGACCGGGCGGCCGAGTACACCGATGCCATGACGTCCAGACACGGCCGCAGCCGGGTCTGCTTCGCGGTCAAGGCCTTCCCGTCCGTCGCGATGATCAAGGTGCTGGTCGAGTCGGGGCTAGGCTGCGACGTCGTCGGCGGCGGCGAACTGCGCGCTGGCCCTCGCCGCCGGCGCCGACCCAGCGACGATCGTCATGCACGGCAACGCCAAGTCCGATGCGGACATCGCAGGCTGCCCTGGACGCGCGCATCGGCTACATCGTCGTGGATGGCTTCGACGACATCGACAGGATCGAACGGCTGGCCGAGCAGGCCGACTCCGGTGCTGCTGCGGGTCAGCCCCGGTGTCGAGTCGACGACCCACGCTGCGCTCGCTACCGGCGGCAAGGCGTCCAAGTTCGGCGTGCCGGTCGAGCAGGTCCCTGAGGCGATCGCCAGGATGCGGGCGGTCCCTGCCATCGACCTGCGCGGCCTGCACGCGCACATCGGCTCGCAGATCCTCGGCACCGAGCAGTTCGAGGCGGCCGTCGACGCGCTGGCCAGCCTCGAGCGGTTCGAGGTCTATGACTTCGGCGGCGGCCTCGGCGTCCGCTACGTGCCCGAGGACGCCGCGCCGACGCGGTCGACGAGTACGCCGACCGCCTGGTCGGTGCCGCGCACAAGCACCTCGGCGAGGACATCGAGATCCTGATCGAGCCTGGCCGTTCGATGGTCGCGCAGGGCGGGCCTCACGCTCTACCGGGTGGTGACGATCAAGCGGGCCGGGCAGCTGCACGTGGCCGTGGACGGCGGCATGGGCGACAACCTGGAGCACTCCCTGTACGGCCAGCGCTTCACGCCGCTGGTGGTCGGGCACTGGGACGCCGAGCCCGTGCTGGCCGACCTGGTCGGCAAGCACTGCGAGGCCGGCGACGTGATCACGCCCGACGTGCGGTTCGCCGAGCCCGCGGATCGGCGACCTCGTCGTCGTCCCGGTGACCGGCGCGTACTGCTTCACGATGGCCAACAACTACAACGCCGCGCTCAGGCCGCCCGTGATCTTCTGCGCGAACGGCGACGGCCAGGGTCGGCGTCCGCCGGGAGACGTTCGACGACCTGCTGGCTCGCGAGGTCGGCCTGCCGCAGTAGATACGCGGCTGCTTGACACTGCCGGAGCCGGAAGCGATGCTTTCCATACTCTGTATGCACACATAGGCCCGCATCGGGAACCATGCGCCCCCGTGGCTAGCCGCAAGGAGAGGCCCCGATGCCGGTCACCGCCAGGCAGGTCACGGAACTGCTCGGCGCGATGGTGCGGATCGAGTCGGTCACGCCGTCGCTGATCCCGACCGGGGCTGGCGAGGGCAAGGTCGCCGAGTTCATCGCGGAGCTGGCTGGCCCGAGCAGGAGCCGACGTCGAGGTCGTCGACGCCGCGCCCGGCCGGCCGAACGTCCTTGCGAGGCTGCGCGGCAGCGGCGGCGGGCCGACCCTGTGCCTGAACGCGCACAGCGACACGGTCGGCTACGCGGGCTGGCCGGACGAGGCGCTGGTGCCGCGCGTCGACGGAGACCGGATGTACGGGCTCGGCGCCGCCGACGACAAGGGCGGCTGCGCTGCCGCGATGCTGGCGCTGGCGGGGATCGCCGAGTCCGGCGCGCGGCTGCGCGGAGACCTGCTGGTCGCCTGCGTCGCCGACGAGGAAGGCCGGTCGATCGGCACCGAGCACCTGGTCTGCCAGGGCGGCATCGACGCGGCGATCGTGATCGAGCCGCAGCCTACGCACGAGCTCGTCGTCGAGCACCAGGGGTTCGGCTGGATCGACGTGATCACGCACGGTGTCGCGGCGCACGGTTGCGAGCCGGACACCGGCGTCGACGCGATCGTGCACCTGGCCGAGGTGATCACCAGGTTGCATCGGCTGGACCAGGACGTATTCGAGCAGCACCCGTCGCTGCTCAACGGCAGGACGGTCTTTCACACCGGCGACGTCGGCGGCGGCACCGACTACGCCACCTACCCGAACTTCGCCCAGGCTGGCATCGAGGTCGGCACCCAGCCCGGGGAGCGCCTGGCCGACCGGGTCGCGGAGATCGAGGCGATCTTCGCCGACGTCGCCAGGACCGAGCCGGGGTTCAGCGGCGAGGTCGTGATCCGGCTGGAGCGTGAGCCGTTCGTCGCGCAGGGCCACGAGGCGCTGCAGGACGTCGTCGTCAAGGCGATGACGGCGGTGCTCGGCAGGGCAGCCGGCGATCACCGGCATGAACGGCTGGACGCGACGCTGCCCTGATGCAGGCCGCCGGGATCCCGACGCTGCTGCTGGGCTCCACCGGCGGCAACTACCACGCCGCGGGCGAGTGGGCCTCGATCAGCGAACTGGTCAGGCTCACGAGATCCTCGACCAGGACCGCCCGCGACTACCTGGCCTGAACCGCTCGGTTCGGCGGCCCTGCTCGCTCAGGCCTGGTACCTGTCGTCGCGTCGGCCTGCTCGGCCTCGGCAATCTCGGCGGCCGTGCGCGCTGCTTGACCAGTTCGCGGCCGCCGTGGCGCAGCGCCAGCATCGCGGCGATGACCAGACACGGTCATGGCCATCGTGAACACGATCACCAGGCCGTGGTGGAACGGGCCGGAGATGAGCTGCGGGAAGAACTGCTTGCCGGTCAGCACGTGCACGTTGTGCGCGGGCAGGTGGTTGAGCACGCCGGTCGGGGCGAGCAGCTGGTGTACCGGGTTGTAGCCGAGGAACGCGGCGAACAGGCTGCCGACCGGCGGCAGGCTGGCCGATCTGGTGCGCGATCGCGCGCGGCACGCCCTGGCCGGTCAGGCCCCTGGTCAGCGTGGTCGGCAGGGTGGAGGCCAGGCCGGCGATCATCAGCGAGAAGAAGATGCCGATCGACAGCACGAAGCCGGAGTTGGTGAACGTGGCGAGCATGCCCGAGGCGGCGCCGCGCTGCTTGGGCGGGACGCTGTTCATGACGGCGGCGGCGTTCGGCGCGGAGAACAGGCCCATGCCCGCGCCGGAGACGAAGATCAGGATCGCGAACACCGGATAGCTGAAGTTCGTCGGCACCAGCAGCAGCCCGCCGAAGGAGGCCGCGCCGAGACCAGCAGGCCGCCGGAGGCGAAGAACCTGGCGCCGTACCGGTCGGACAGGCAGCCGGACAGCGGCCCGGCGACCAGGAACCCGGCGGTCAGCGGCAGCAGGTAGATGCCCGACCACAGCGGCGTGTCGATGAACGAGTAGCCGTGCAGCACCAGCCAGATCCCCTGCAGCCAGATGATCAGCATGAACTGCATGCCGCCGCGGGAGATCGAGGCGAGCAGCGCCGCGGTCGACGCCGGTCGAGAACGACCTGATCTTGAGCAGCCGCAGGTCGAACATCGGCGAGTCGACCCGCAGTTCGATGAAGCAGAACGCGACCAGCAGCGCGACGCCGCCGATCAGGCCGGTCAGCACCACCGGGCTGGTCCAGCCCATCGAGTGCCCGCCGTAGGGCTGGATGCCGTAGGTGATCCCGGTCAGCAGCGCGATCAGGCCGACCGCGAACGTGACGTTGCCCAGCCAGTCGATCTTGGCCGGGGTCCGCGCGCCGACCTCCTGCAGGCTGAGGTAGGACCAGATCGCGCCGCCGATGCCGATCGGCACCGAGACGAGGAAGACCAGCCGCCAGTTGACCGCGGCCAGGATGCCGCCCAGGATCAGGCCGATGAACTGGCCGGAGATGCCGGCCACCTGGTTGATCCCCATCGCCATGCCGCGCTGGTTGAACGGGAACGCGTCGGTCAGGATCGCGGGGGAGTTGGCCATCAGCATGGCGCCGCCGACCGCCTGGATGATGCGGAAGCCGATCAGCCACAGCGCTCCGCCAGGCCCGGTCAGCGGGTCGAACGGCAGCGCGAGCGCGCCGAGCGCGAACAGCGTGAAGCCCAGGTTGTACATCTTGACCCGGCCGTAGATGTCGCCGAGCCGGCCGAGCGTGACGACCAGCACCGCCGAGACGACCAGGTAGCCCATCAGCATCCACAGCAGGTAGCTGATGTTGCTCGGGGTCAGCGGGTTCAGGTGGATGCCGCGGAAGATCGCCGGCAGCGAGATGATCACGATCGAGGCGTTGACCGTGGCGGCGAGCATGCCGAGCGTGGTGTTCGACAGCGCCACCCACTTGTAGTGGCCGCCCCGCAGCCCGCGCTTGCCGGGCTCCTGCGCCGCCGCTCGCGTCGCCGCCTGCCTGCCCGCGATCTGTCGTAGCCAAGTTCGTATGCCTCACTGGGGTGGTGTGGTCTGCCGCTACTCCACGTCTGAACCTGACGTGGAGTCAACTTATTTCATAGGCTAACTATGTTCCTGGCTGGTTTCGAGGGCACCCCGCGCGACTGCGCACGATGATCCCCAGATGGGTAGCACCTAGGTCGATGAAGCTCATCGACGACCTGATCGAGCGCGCTGACGGCCTCCAGCGGCGCCGGCCGGTGCTGGCCTTCCCCCTCGCTGTGCTGAAGAAGTTCGCCGACGATCGAGCTGGCAACCTTGCCGCGCTGATCGCCTACTACACGTTCGTCGCGATCTTTCCGCTGCTGCTCGTGCTGGTCACCGTGCTGGACCTGGTGCTGCGCCAGCACCCAGGGCTGCGCGAGCAGCTGGTCAACTCGGCGCTGAGCGCCTACCCGGTGATCGGCCCCGCAGCTCAGCAGCAACGTCAGCCCGCTGCAGAGCACCGGCGTCGCGCTCGCGGTCGGCCTCGTGGGTGCCCTGCTCGGCGCCCGCGGGATCGCGATGGCCATGCAGAACGCGCTCAACTCGGTGTGGGCCGTACCCCAGGAGCGCCGGCCGGCCTTCCCATGGTCGTTGCTGCGCGGCGTCGGCCTGATCGCCGTCATCGGCGTCGGCCAGATCGTCACGGTGCTGCTGTCCGGCATCGCTGGCGGCCTCGGCCACCTGCTGACCGGGTTCTCCGCCGAAGCCGGCACCATCGCGCTGGCCTTCGTCCTGAACATCGGGGTCTTCTGGGTAGCGTTCAGGCTGGCAACTGCCGCCGAGGTGAGCTGGAGCCAGCTATTCCTCGGCGCTGTGCTCTCGGCGGCCTCCTGGCAGGTACTGCAGTTGCTCGGCGGCGTCATCGTCGGCCGGAGCCTGCAGCACAGTTCGGCCCTGTACGGGGTGTTCGGCATCGTGCTTGGCCTGCTCGCATGGCTGTACCTGCAGGCGCAGATCACGCTGTACGCGGCCGAGGTGTGCACGGTACGCGCCTGGCGGCTCTGGCCACGCAGCCTGCGGGCGCCGCCGACCGAGCAGGACCGGCTTGCCTACGAGCGCTACCACCGGGCCGATCGCCGCCTGCCGGCCGATTGAGCAGGCGGAATGTCGTCCGTACCTGCGCAGGCCCAGGTTCGGTTACCAGGCGCGGTTGGCCGGGGCCAGCTTGGCAGGTTTAACTGGGCACATGACGACGACAACAGACCTGACCGGCCGGGCGCACGGCGCGAGCCCGGTGGACTTCGAGGCATACGGCGACTACGGCGGCAGGCCGAAGGCTGCCGCGAAGCAGCCGGCTCCGGCTGAGTTCTCGCGGCCCGCCTATCCGTTCCAGGGCCGGATCACCGCTGACGGGTCAAGCGGCCACCCAGCCGAGGCCGGCCGGTATCACCTGTACATCTCCTGGGCGTGCCCGTGGGCGCAGCGCACCGCGATCGTGCGCAAGCTGCTCGGGCTGGAAGACGTGATCTCGCTGAGCGTCGTCGATCCGGTGCGCGACGGGCGTGGCTGGGCGTTCCGCGAGGGCGACGGGCACGGCCTGGACCCGGTGAACGGCTTCGCATTCCTGCGCGAGGCCTATGAGGCGACCGAGCCTGGCTACGACGGCCACATCTCGGTCCCCGTGCTGTGGGACAAGCAGGCGGGCCAGATCGTCAGCAACAACTTCCCTGACATCACGATCGACCTGGGCACCCAGTTCGGCCGCTGGGCCGACCCGTCGGTGCAGTTGTACCCGGCTGAACTGCGGGCCGAGATCGACGAGATCAACCAGGTGGTCTATGCCTCGGTCAACAACGGCGTCTACCGGTCAGGCTTCGCCACCACCCAGCAGGCCTACCACGAGGCGGTTACCGACCTCTTCGGCGTGCTCGACGACCTGGAGCAGCGTCTGGCCGACCGCAGGTACCTGACGGGTCCCGCGCTGACCGAGGCCGACGTCCGGCTATGGGTGACGCTGGCCAGGTTCGACGCGGTCTACTACTCGCACTTCAAGACCAACCTCAGGCGGATCACCGACTACCCGAACCTGTGGGGGTACGCGCGGGACCTGTACTCGCTCCCGGCGTTCCGCGAGACGACGAACTTCGACCACATCAAGCGGCACTACTACACGACCCACGGCTCGATCAACCCGACCAGGATCGTCCCCGACGGCCCGCTCCTCGCCTGGGACGCCCCGCACTCCCGCGCTGCCCTCTGACCCACCCGCCCATCCCTCCGCCCGCCGCCTCCCGTCCCGTTCCCGTGCCGCCCAACTCACACTTTGGATCCGATTCGTAGTGCACACGTGTCGGCGCGCACCGTCAGATCGCGGCGCCATCATGGAGGCATGACAGCAGCACAGCTTGCGGGCATCGCCGGCCTTCTCGCCGATCGCAGCCGCGCGGCCATCTGCCTGGCCCTGCTCGACGGCCGGGCGTGGACCGTCGGCGAGCTAGCCAGGCACGTCAAGATCGCGCCGTCCACCGCGAGCGAGCACGTCGCCAGGCTGGTCGGCGGCGGGCTGCTGGCTGGCGCGGCGCAGGGCAGGCGCCGCTATGTCAGGCTGGCCGACCCTGGACAACTACATCGCCCAGATCTCCGGGCAGGCGCCCGACTTCCAGACCGGGCAGGACTGTGAGTACTTCAGCAAGTTCCTGCAGTTCGGCGGCGAGACGTTCGACAAGTGGACGAAATACCGGCAGCTCTCTGGCGACGGGTGCGTGTACCCGGCGTACGTGCCGACCATCGCCTCTGAGCTGAGCGCCAGGCATCTGGCCTGGAAGTCCTACAACCAGGACATGGGCAACAACCCGCGGCGGACGGAACCACGATGACCGCCAGCGGGGCCTGCGGGCATCCGCGGCTGGGCGCCATCGACAAGACCGACATCACTGGACCGGCCAACGACAGCTACGCGACCAGGCACAACCCGTTCGTCTACTTCCAGGCCATCATCGGCGCCCGGCCTATTGCGATCGGCATGTCGCGTCGCTGCGCCCGCTCGGCAGCGATCTGCGCGTCCGCCGCGCACGACGCCCGCGTACTCCTGGATCACGCCGAACACCTGCACGGACGGACATGACACCGCCGCGCTGCCAGAACGGCGCCAAGGGCTGTCTCGTCCAGGTCGACAGGTTCCTCGCCCACCGGCGTACCGCGGATCATGGCCTCGCCTGCCTACCGCCACGGCGGGCTCATTGTGATCACATTTGACGAGTCCGGCGACGACCGGCGGCGCCGCGTGCTGGGCGAGCGGCTCAGCGTCGGTATCAGGATCCTTCGCACCCGGACTGCCAACGAGCCAGGGCTGTTCGGCTCCGGGCGGCGCCGGGCGGGCGCGGCGCTCTGCGGCCCGTTCCTCAAGCCGAGGAACGAGGAGCAACGCGGACTACAACCACTACTCGCTGCGTCCATGACCGTGGAGCGGATCTTCGGGCGGCCCCTGCTCGGCGACCGCCCTGCAGCCGCATCGTCCTGCGCGCTCGGGCGAGGACGTCGTTACCCGCTCGCTGGCTGCGCGTAGCGCAGCATGTCAGGCGGCCCTGACATGTCGGCGCGAGTCTGCCAGCCGAGTATTGATTTCTCCTCATTGCGCGGTGCACGCCAAAATGGGATCTATGAGCCCGGCAGCGCCAGAGGATCCCGCACCCGATCTGACCCCGGCCGGACCGCAGTCGCCTGGGCCGGCGGGGAGTTCAGCCAAGACAGGCCGGAGCCTCTGGCGGCACCGGGACTTCATGCTGCTCTGGAGCGGGCAGGCGATCAGCGAGATCGGCTCGGCTGTCACGATCGTGGCGCTGCCGCTGGCTGCGGTCGTGCTGCTGCACGCGACCACGTTCCAGATCGGCCTGCTGTCCGCGGCGACGACGGTGTGCTTCCTGCTCGTCGCGCTGCCCGCCGGGCTCATCGTCGACCGGGTCGCCAAGCGCCGCCTGATGATCTTCTGCGACGTCGCGCGGATGCTGATACTCGGCTCGGTCGTGGTGGCGGCCGCTTTCGGCGTGCTGACGATGGCGCAACTGTTCGCGGTCGGGTTCCTCACGGGCCTGGCGACGGTGTTCTTCGACGTCGCGTACCAGAGCTACGTGCCGGCGCTGGTCGCCCGCGACCAGTTGCACGACGGCAACGGCAAGCTCGGCGCGACCCAGGCGTTCTCCCAGGTTGCCGGGCCAGGGCTGGGCGGTGCGCTGTTCGGCTTGCTGAAGGCTGGCGCGATGGCCGCCGACGCGATCTCCTTCGCGGTCTCGACCGCCACGCTGCTGCTGATCAGGGCGCGCGAGCCGCGACCTGGCGACGCGGCCGCGCCGGCTGCCCGGGAAGCGGCCGCCGCTGGCGTGCCGGCGCCGACGGGGTTCGCCGGGCTACGGAAGGAACTCTTCGCTGGCCTGGGGTTCGTGTTCGGGCACAAGGTGCTGCGCAAGATTGCGGCGTGCACGGGGACGGCGAACCTGTTCGGCTCGATCTCCGGCGCCCTGGAGATCGTGTTCCTGGTCAGGGTGCTGCATGTGAGGCCGGCCGACACCGGCCTGCTGATCAGCGTCGGCAGCCTCGGCGGGATCCTCGGCGGCATCCTGGCCGGCCGGCTGGCCAGGTGGATCGGGACCGCCAGGATCATCTGGTTCTCGATGGCGGTGTTCGGCGCGATCCCGATCGTCATGCCGCTGGCCGAGCCAGGCCCGAGGCTGGTGCTGTTCCCGATCGCGATCGCCGGGCTCAGCTTCACCGTGGTCCTGTACAACATCGCCCAGCTCAGCTACCGGCAGCTGATCTGCCCGCCGCACCTGCTCGGCCGGATGAACGCGGCCATGCGGTGGATCGTGTGGGGCACGCTCCCGCTTGGCGGGCTGCTCGGCGGTGTGCTGGGCAGCCTGCTCGGCATCAGGACCACGATCTGGATCGGTGTAATCGGTAGCTGGGCCGCGGCATTCTGGGTGATCTTCTCGCCGCTGCGGAAGATGAAGGATATTCCGCGCGAGGCGCTGGAGGGCGCCGAGCCGCTGGCCGACTCCGTCCAGCCCGTCGTGGACGCCGTGCCGTAACGGCTCAGCTGCCGCCGATGCCGAGCAGTGTGAGCACGACGAGGACGATCGTGACGAGGGCGAACACTCCGTGCCCGATCACGACAGAAAGCGGGAAGTGCCGCTCCGGCGGCACCGCCAGCTCGCCGGGCCTGACCTGGTCGCTGTTGAGCATCGCGGTCGTGTCGCCGCGCGGCTCCATGGCTCGTGCGCCGTCCATGCGTCCCGCGGTGCGTCCGCCCGCACGGGCGCCGGGCTCGGCAGGGAAAGACCGGACGGAAGGGGCCCGGCTCGGTAGACGCCGATCCAGCGCACGGCCATCGTGAGGCCGAAGGTGGCGACGAAGGCGAGGATGCCGGCGGTCGCCCACGCGAAGATGTCCTTGTCGGTGATCAGGTACATCAGCCAGATGACCAGGCCGCCCACGGCGAACAGCACGTGGCCGGATACGACCGGCACTGGGAGCCTGGTGGCCGCCGCGCGCTGGAAGTCCGGGTCATACTCGATCAGCCAGATGGCCAGCAAGTAGAGACCGCCGAGAGCAGTGACGATCCACGTGATGAGGGCAACAACGGGCATTCCTATTCACCCCGGGCTGGTGCTATTCCGAACTGCCTCGACGCAACCTACTTAGTTGACGTAAAGACATGCTCGTCAGTTCATCACGATGCGGACGCAACCGCACACGAAATGTGAAGACCCCGGTTGAGGCGTCAGGCGCAGGCGCGCCTCGGCCTCATCCACGATCCGCCCTGCGAGCGCAAACGACGAGGTCGCGGCGGGTGAGGGGGCATTGCGCACATGCGTCGCGCCCGGTGTCTGGGAGATCGTGAAGTCGTCGACGAGCCGGCCGTCGCGGTCGACGGCCTGGGCCCGGACGCCGCGGACCGTGCCGCGTTCGATTTGCGTGCACGCGATTGCGGGAACATATTGCGAACACTTCTTAACGAAAAGCCGACGGCTACTCGCCATCGCGAGTTCGCTCGCCCCGGTGCGCCAGAAACCCTTGGCCAGCGCCCAGGTTCCCGGCCAGCGCAGCGTCTCGCCGGCGTCGCGCAGCGCCGCCCGCACCTCGGATCGCGAGCCTGGCCGGCGGTATCCGTCCCGCGCGGCGACGAGCAGGGCGGTCGGTCCGAGCATGACCCCGCCGCCGATGTGCCTGGTGACATGGACGCCGAGGAACGGCAGCGCCGGGTCAGGCACCGGGTAGACCATCCCGCGGACCACCGGACGCTGCCCGTCGGCGATCCGGAGGTAGGCGCCGCGGAACGGCACAACCCGCAGGCTCGGCCGGCGCGCCGGCCGAGACCGCCAGCCGGTCGGACCAGAGCCCGGCGCAGGCGATGGCCCAGTCGGCGCGGAAGGCGCCGCCGGCGTGCACGAGCACGGTGGCCGGTCCGCTCTCGCGCCGGATGGCGCTGATCTCGCAGCCCAGCGCGAACTCCACGCCGTTGGCGCGCAGTTCCCGCTCGATCGCTCTGGCGACTGCGGCGAAGTCGACGATCCCGGTGGCGGGGGAGTGCAGCGCCGCGAGGCCGCGGCACTCGGGCTCGATCTCGGCGATCTCGCCGGCCTCGACCCGGCGGAGCCCGGGGACGCCGTTGGCACGAGCCCGCACCTCGAGGTCGGCGAGCCGCGGCAGTTCCTCGTCCCTGACGGCGACGATGAGCTTGCCGCACCGCTCGACCGGGATCGCGTTCTGCTCGCAGAACTCATACATCAGCTTCGCGCCCTGAACGCAAAGCTTGGCCTTGAGCGAGCCAGGCGCGTAGTAGACACCCGCGTGGATCACGCCCGAGTTGTGGCCGGTCTGGTGCTGCGCGACCGCGGCCGACTTGTCGATGACGATGACCCTGGCAGCCGGGCGGCGCGCGAGCACCTCGCGCGCGACCGCGAGCCCGACGATTCCCGCGCCGACGACGGCGACGTCGTAGCGGTCCCCTGGCGCTGGCATCAGGGCATCCTCCCTCGAACGTTTCGCGGCTGTCGGTATCCGGCGATCAGCCCGCCGGCCAGCCCGCCGCCAGCGCTGACAGCAGCTCATACCCGACGTGCGCGGCGGCGATGCCGGTGATCTGCGCGTGATCGTAGCTCGGCGCGACCTCGACGATGTCGGCGCCGATCAGGTTGAGCCTCGTGAACGACCGCAGCACGCCGAGCAGTTCGCGGCTTGTCAGCCCGCCCGCCTCTGGCGTCCCGGTGCCCGGCGCGTGCGCGGGGTCGAGGACGTCGATGTCGACGGAGACGTACAGCGGCCGGTCGCCCACCCGCTCGGCGATGCGCTCGGCCATTCCTGCGATGCCCAGGCTGTCGGCCTCGGGAGCGGAGATCACCTGGAAGCCGAGTTCGGCGTCCTGACTGAGGTCGGTGCCGGCGAAGAGCGGCCCGCGGATCCCGACGTGGATGCACCCTGACCGGTCGAGCAGGCCCTCCTCCGATGCGCGCCGGAACGGCGTGCCGTGCGTGACGGAGGCGCCGAAGTAGGTGTCCCAGGTATCCAAGTGCGCGTCAAAATGAACGACGGCGACCGGCCCGTGCACTGCGGCGAACGCACGCAGCAGCGGCAGCGCGATCGTGTGGTCGCCGCCCAGGGTGAGCAGGTGCGGCACCCGCTCGAGCAGGCCGCGCGCCGCGCGTTCGATCGCCGCGACGGCATCGTCGATGCTGAACGGGTTGACCGCGACATCGTCGGCATCGACGACCTGGAGCGTGGCGAACGGCGACACGTCGAGCGCCGGGTTGTAGGGCCTGAGCAGCCGCGAGGACTCCCTGATGTGTGCCGGGCCGAACCTGGCGCCAGGGCGGTAGGTCACGCCGCTGTCGAAAGGAACGCCGAGCACGGCCGCGTCGGCCCGGCTGACCTCGCCGATCCTCGGCAGCCTGGCGAAGGTCGCGGGCCCGGCGAACCGCGGCACCTTCATCGCGTCGACCTGGCCGACGTGGCCGCCTTCGCTGATCCTCGGGACAGGTTCGGTCATTCCGGCTCCGTTCGTCGCTGCTGGCTGGCGATGGCATCGATCATCCCGCGCACGGCCGCCGGCCCTGTGGATGACCCCGTCACCCTGGGCAGGCGGAGGCCGAGCGCGGGATGCCCGCGCGATGCTCAGGCGCTTAGCGCGACCGCCGCGTCTATCGCCGCAAGCTCGCGATCGCTGGCCTCGATCGCCGTCTGCTCGGCCGCTCTGTCAAGCGACCGGCACAACAGCAGGTACAGCAGGCCGGAGATCAGCAGGCCAACTGCCCACGAGTAGTCGACGCCGTTCGTCAGGTGGCCGGGCACCGGGCCGGTGTAGGAGAAGCTGCCGATCGGATAGATCACCATGAACGGGATCTCGGCCGCGAACCCGACCGCGTACGCGGTCAGGCCCCGCCATCCCCAGCGGCGGTAGACGCCGTCCAGCCGGAAGATGTCGGTAATCGCGTAGTGGCCGTGCCGCACGAAGAAGTAGTCAACGAGGTTGAGCGCCGTCCACGGGACCAGCAGGTACAGCATCAGAGTCAGCGAGTCCAGCACCGCTGTCACGGCGCTCGCCGAACTCCACGCGAGGCCCAGCAGGTACCAGATGGCGGCCAGCACGACGATCGTGCCCGCTCGCCACAGCCTGCTGCTCTTGATCTTCCTGAACGCGTCGATCCCGGTCAGGACGCTGAGCATGCCGCCGTACGCGTTCATCCCCATCGTGGCCATCAGCGCGGTCGCCGACAGGACCGCGGTCACCGAGCCGAGCGGCGCCGCGATGTTGTCGCCAACCTGCTGCAGGCCGACCAGTCCGTCGTTCGCGCCGAGCCGCGTCGCCAGCCAGGCACCCAGGGCGATCAGCCAGACGGCCGAGCCCGAAGCCCCGAAGAAGACCGCGAAGATGATGCCTGCGGGCTTGGTCGACTTCGGCATGTAGCGCGAATAGTCGGAGACGTAGGGCGCGTAGGTGATGTTGTAGGCGGCGGCGACCGTGAACTGGGCCATGAACGCCGCGAAGACGAATCCCGCCGGCTTCGGCGCGATGGCCGCCAGCGTGGCCCAGAAAGATCGCGACCGAGATGATGGCGTAGCACGGGAACGAGATCACGAGCAGGAACCTGAATACCCGGTGCACCCAGTCGTAGCCGAAGATCGCGAGCAGGGCGGCCAGCACGGCCGTGCCTATGGCGACGAGCCCTGCGCTCCAGCCGAAGGCGCTATGCAGGCCGTTGCTCATGATCACCTGGTCGGCCACGTTGAAGGCCATGTAGGTGAAGAGCACGGCGAACAGCGCGACCACAACCCCGCGGTAGCCCATCTGAGCCCGCGTCTGGATCATCTGCGGTAGCCCGAAGACCGGCCCCTGGGTCGCGTGAAAGGCCATGAACAGGGTGCCGAAGGCGATGCCGAGGAAGCCAGCCAGAATCGACCAGCCAAGCGAGAGGCCGAGCACCGGTCCGACGAAGCCGATCGGGATCGTGAAGAACTGGAAGTTGCCGAGGAACCACAGCATCGCCTGCTGCCAGGTCTTGCCGTGCCGTTCGGACTCGGGGATCCAGTCGATCGAATGCACTTCGATCTGGCTGAGCAGCGCGCCCTCGACCTCTGGGACCGGGGCTTCCGTCCGGGCGCCTGTCGTCATTTCGCCTCCTGGTCGGGATTGGCCGTGACGGCCCGCTGAAGCTAGTCCTGACTGTGACGGGACGTTTCATTGATGTCAACCCTTGTTTCCCAAGGGTTTCTGGTATCCCATGAATGGAGCGGCGGACACATGCCTGACATGGGCAAAGGAGGGCGATGCTCACGGCTAGAGGTCAGGATGGCGGGGGCGGCGCGGCGGGCGCGAGCCTCGGCGACGGCGCAGGCCGGCCCGACGAGAGCCCGCGGATCGGCGCCCAGCTTCGGGCCGCCCGGCACGCGTCGCGGATGAGCATGGCCGAGGTCGCTGAGAAGAGCGGACTGACCAAGGGCTTCCTGTCCAAGCTGGAACGAGACCTGACGAGCGTCTCCGTGGCGTCCCTGATCAGGCTGTGTGACACGCTCGGCATCTCGGTCGGCTCGCTGTTCCGTGCCGCCAAGGGCGAGGTCGTCAGGAAGGGCGAGTACCCGGCGATCAACTTCGGCGGCAAGAAAATCAGGGAGTACCTGCTCACGCCCGCCGGCGAAAAGCGCGTGCAGGCCATTCTGAGCTACATCGAGCCAGGCGGCGGCAGCGGCGACGAGCCCTACTCGCTGCCCACCGACGTGGAGTTCGCCATCGTGCTGGCCGGCCAGTTGCGCGTCGTGGTGGCCGGCGAGGAGCTCATGCTCGGCGAGGGCGACGCGTTTACCTTTGCATCCAGGGCCGAGCACACCTTCCAGGTGCCGCCGTCGGCGGGGCCGACCAAGGTGCTCTGGGTGTTCTCGCCCGCCCTGCCCGACCACAACTTCGACGTCCAGCGGCTGGCCAAAGAGCAAGCCAGGGCGCGCGTCGGGCGATCCAGGACCGGGGCCGGTGACGCCCGGTGAAGCTGATCGTCGTGGGCGGCGGAGTCGTCGGCGCCGCTTGCGCCTATACAGCCGCGGGCCTTGGCGCGGAGGTCGTGTTGGTCGACGCGGATCTGCCAGGGCAGGCCACAGCGGCGGGCGCCGGAATCATCTGCCCATGGTCATCGCGCGTGCACGACCCGGTCTGGTACGCGTTCGCGTGTGCGGCCGCGCGCGAGTATCCGGCCGTGGTTGGCGAACTGGCGGCCGGCATTGGCGCGGACGCGGCTGCCTTGTCTTACCGGCGGGTCGGCGCGCTGATGCTGGCGGACGACGAGGACGAGGCTGAGCGCGAGTGCCAGCGGCTGCGCGCAGGGCTCGCCGCCACCCCTGAGATGGGCGAGGTTCAGGCACTCGGCCCGGCGCAGGCTCGCGAGCTGTTCCCCCCGCTGGTGCCAGGGGCCGGCGCCGTCTACGTCGGCGGGGCGGCACGGGTGGACGGCAGGCGGCTGCGGGCAGCGCTGGTCAGGGCGGCGCTCGCCAAGGGCGCGGTTGTCGTGGCCGGCCGGGCGCGGCTCGACTGTCAGGCCGGGCGGGTCGCTGGGGTCGAGGTCGATGGCCAGATGATGCCCGCCGATGTGGTGGTGGCCGCTGCCGGCGCGTGGACCGCGTCGCTGGCTGCTGCCGCCGGCGTCACCGTCCGGGTGACGCCGCAGCGCGGCCAGATCGTTCACCTGCGCCTCGACTCGGTCGATACCAGCCGCTGGCCGGTCGTCCTGCCCGCCGCGAGCGGACACTACCTGCTCGCTTTCGACGATTCGCGCGTGGTCGCCGGGGCGACCCGCGAGACCGGATCGGGCTTCGACGCTCGCGTGACCGCCAGCGGCCTGGACGAGGTGCTGACGCAGGCCCTGGCGGTGGCGCCGGGCCTCGCCGACGCGAGTCATGTGGAGACGCGGGTCGGCCTCCGTCCGGCCGGACCCGACATCCGGCCGTTGCTGGGCCCGGCCGGGGTCGACGGGCTCGTGATCGCGACCGGCCTTGGCGCGACCGGGCTCACGCTCGGGCCGCTGGCCGGCGCGGTGGCGGCCAGGACCGCACTCGGCGTGGACCAGCCCTTCGATCTCACGCCGTTCGACCCGCTGCGCTGATGGCGCCGCTGCCAGGACCTGGGGAGGTGCGATGCTGCACGATCGCTATGGGATACGAGACCTCGCCGCGCCGTGGTACGCGGGCAGCGCGTCATTTCTCCGCGCTCCGTGGGTCCCGCCTACCGATGTGCCCGACGGATACATCGCCGTCGCCGGGATGCCGGTGGACCAGTACGCCACGACGGCCGGTCACACCGGCATGCGGCACGGGCCGCGCAAGATCAGGGAGGCCTCGCTGTTCCTGGCCGGCTACCACGGGATCCAGTCCGACGTCGGCATCAGCGACTTCCAGACCGGCGTGGTGCGGGCCTGGCCCGAGCGGCTGCCCGTGGTCGACACCGGCGACGTGCCGATTCTGCCGAATGACACCCCTGCGCAGGTCGCCGCGGCCGTTGACCACATCGCCGCCGCGAGCAGGACGAGCGGGCTGACGGTCACGCTCGGCGGTGACCACTTCGTCGCCTACCCCGCGACCCTCGGCGTGATTACCGGGCTGCGGGACCGCAGGCCAGGCATCAGGCTCGGCTACCTGCACATCGACTCGCACACCGACTTCGTCGACTTCCACCATCAGAGCGGGCGGTTCCACCACGGTTCGGCGGCGAGACGGGTTTCTGAGATCCCTGAACTGACCGCGATGGCGTGGTTCGGAGTCAACGCCATGACCCAGCCCAACCAGGTGAGCGTGATGTATGAGCGCGGATTCCGGGTCGCCACGGCTGGCTACGTCGAAACGGTCGGGCCCCGTGAGGCCATGTCCAGGGTGCTCGACTACCTGCTGGACGGCACCGATGCGCTGTACGTCAGCGTCGACATCGACGTCGTGAACTCCAGCGACGCGCCCGCGACGTCAGCGCCTGGCTTCCGCGGGATCTCGGCCAGGGCGCTGATCGAGGCGCTGGCTGTGCTGGCCGGAGCGGACTGCCTCGTCGGCCTTGATCTCTGCGAGGTCAACCCGGAGTTCGACCTGTCGGGCCGGACCGAGCAACTCGCGGTTGACGCCGTTCTGGCCGTGATCGGAGACCGGATCTTCGACCGGGTCGGTGAGCTGCCAGCCGAGCAGCTAGCCGCGATCCTGTTCGCACCTGGCGAGACCGCAGGCCGCTAGAAAGGCGTCAGCGGCCGGCGGTCAGGTCGTCGATGAGGGCCACCCGGGCGGTCAGCCCGCGGCGCTCGCTGACCGCGCGCTGCAAAGCCAGCGGCGGGACGCGCAGCCCCCAGCCGCGCCAGCGGACTTGCTCAAGAAGGCTCGCCGCGGTCCGGCCGAAGTCGGTGACGTCTGGTTCGTCGGCGGCGGCCGTCATGCCGCCAGCCCACTCGACCCTCGCGTGCAGGAAGGCCCGGCCCCACCAGATGCTGAGGGGCCATTCGGCGGTGGCGACGGGCTCAAGGATGCAGTCGGCGAACAGCTCGCCCGCCCTGACCGAGTCCTTTTCTGAGATGATCAGGTCAAGATCGTGCGGGCTGATCGGTGCGCCCCGGACCGCGAGCGCGGCGCTGCCGCCAAGAAACCAGTCGACGCCTCCGGCTTCCGCGAATCGGCGGCACACCTCATCAAGCGCGTCCTGCCAGGGCACCGGGTCGAGGTCCGCCGCCTGGCGCAGCAGCGGCAGCATGTACCGGCTCAGGTTCGCGAGCGCGGGCTGCGCTGCCGCCACACGGGCAGCCGAGCGGGCGCCGCCAGCCGTAGCCTGACCGCTGCCAGGCCAGCGCCGCCATGACCGCGTCGAACCGCTGGTCGACGTCGAACGCCAGGAACTCGCTGGCGCCGCCGGCGTCCCTGAGCTCAAATCGCATCCTCCTCATAATGTCAGCTCCACCATTCGCCTCAGCACGAATAGTTGCCGACGTGAGCCCCACGAGCGCTGGCTATGCCGACAGGTGACCTCACTCGCGCCCTAGGAACGCCGGGCGTCAGGATGACTTGAGCGCCGTCGCCCAGTCTGTCGGGTACTGGGAGGGAAGCAGCCCGGACGGAGTGTCGCTGCGGTTGTTGGCCGCGGGCACGCCGAGTTCCTGGAGCATCTCCTCGAAGTTCAGTCCGACATCGGTCGGGAACGGTCCGGCGCCGCTGATGCCGCCGGCCTCGGGCAGTTGCGACTCGGCGGTGAACCCGCTGGCCATTGCCCAGCCGGTCTCGATCCCGCCACCGCCTTTGTACATATTGGCGATGACGCTGTTCGCGGTAACGTGCTTGCCGACAGTCACGGTCGGCGTGACGTACTCGGCGACGAAGACCATCAGGCCCTTCGCTGGGCCGTCGGTGAGCTGATAGGTGATCCAGCCGCCACCCGGCCAGCCGTAGTTGGTCGCCGTCGCGTTGGTGATGACCGCATCGCCGAGGGCGTAGATGGGGCCTGTGCCACCGAAGTCGACGCCCTGGTCGATGCGCTCGGGGATCAGGCCGGAGATGTCGCGGAGCGGGTTCTCATAGACGGGGGGCGCGGCCCCGTGCTGCTGGTGGTGTCCCGAGGCCGCTTGCTGCGATCCTCCGCTGAGGCTGCCATCGTGGCCGTGGCTGATCACTGCAGCCTGGCCGACGCCCACATCACCTGCCCAGTGCGTCGCGACCGGCGCGGCAGCGGCGATCAGCACGGCTCCTGTCACCGCGGCCGCTGTCTTGCCAGGGTGATTCTGCAACGCACTGGAAATGGGCGATGGTTTGCGATGCCTGGCCGACGCGGGCTGCCTGGCGGGCGCCCGTTTCGACTTGCGGTGCTTGGCGGATCTGCTTGACACGTCCAGGCCTCCGGTGGGGCGCAGCGCCTGCGCTCGGTGGTCGCCCACGAGCCGCCGTCGGGTCTGGGACTGGCGACATTCGGGCGCCGTGCAAACCGGCCCGCGGAAATACACGCTGGCTGCCATCACGCACGGTAGGTTGTCGGTCACTACGATGCACCATTGAACGTCTCAGCAAGGCTTAAACACGAAAAACAGCAAGGTATTAGTTAGTTCTCGGCTGTCTTTAGGCCTTCTCAGTAGTTCTCAGGAGTTCTCAGGAGTTCTCAGGAGTTCTCGGTAGATCTAGCCTGATTACCGGCGGATCCGACTCATCGGACTCAACGCCTCTTTACCATCGTGACTGGTATCCGGCTGTATCTCATGCATATCGCACATCTGTGACGAGTATCACAACATCCCCCGCTGACCGACGGGGAACAGCAGGACGGCGTTGTCGTCCTTCAGAATGGCCAGCCCGGTCGGGCCGTGGCGACGTGAGCGTGGCTGGTGCGGGCATGGCGATTGAGATCAGCTAGCGTACGTTGGCTGGTATGACGGTTAGCTTCGCAAACATCCTGGTGGTCCTGCGATGACGGCCAGCCAGGACGTCACCGGCCTGGTCGAGCGGTCAGCGGCCGCCTACTCGCGCGGCGTGTCCGAGCATCCGGCGGATGACGGCTTCTTCGGCCCGGCGAGCGTGACCTGGCGCTCGGCCGGGGACCTGTCGGCCCCCGTCGCGGGACTGCGGGCGCTCATGCTGCAGGCGCTGCACCCGCTCGCGATGGCCGGCGTCGACCAGCACAGCGACTGGCGCGAGGACCCGGTCGGCCGGCTGGCCGCGACCTCGGCGTACCTGTCGACCGTCAGCTTCGGCGAGAAGGCCGCCGCCGAGCGGGTCGCGGCGCGGGTCCGCCGCATCCATACCAGGGTCGCCGGTGTCGACGGCGTCACCGGCAAGCCCTACGCGGCTAGCGATCCCGCCCTTCTGCTGTGGGTGCACGTGGCGCTCGTCGACTCGACCCTCGCCGCACGATCGCTGTTCGGCGCTCCGCCGCCGCCGGCCGACGCTGATCAGTACATCGCCGAGATGGTCGTCGCCGCCGAACTCGTCGGGGTGCCGCGGGACATGGTTCCAGCTTCCGTCGCGCAGCTCGCGAGCTACATCGCATCGGTGCGACCCGAACTGTTGTGCACTCCGGCCGCGAGCGAGTCAATGGCGTTTCTCCTTGACCCGCCTGGACTGGATGAGGACCTCGCCGAGATCTGGCAGGACATCAGGGACGGCGCTGTCGGGTCGCTGCCTGACTGGGCGGCGGAGATGTACGGCTACGAGCATGAGCCGCTGACCCCGGCGCGCTGCACGGAGATCCGCCAGGCGCTCGGCGTGCTCGACGCCGTCTTCCTTGGCGAGCCAGGGGTGCTCGAGGCGCGGCAGCGGATCACCGCGCGGGTGCGCGCGGCGCAGCGAGCGTGAGGCGGTCGCGGCGCCAGGGCGGCGCGACGACGCCGGCGCGGGTACGGCGGAGCAGGCTGCGCGCGGGCGCGGCTGTCGCGGGCGGCGTCATGCTGGCTGGCCTGGGCGTCGCCGCGGCGCGGCGGCGGGCTAGGCCAGCGAGCGGTCGGCCAAGGCTGGACCTGGTGACGGCCGGGCGGACGATCGGGCCGGTGCGGCTGCAGCGCGGCATCGCCGCGCTGCAGCTGATCGCCAGGGGCGGCGCTCGTTACGCCGGCAGCGCTCCCCGGCTCTTCGCCGCCGCAGGCGAGCAGCGCCAGCAGCTACGCCAGGACCTCGCGCTAGAGACGGCCGAGGACGTCGCCCAGACGCTGGGGGCGATGAAGGGCGTCCTGATGAAGATCGGCCAGATGGCCAGCTACGTCGATGAGGGCTTGTCGCCGAGCGTGCGGCGAACGCTGAGCCGGCTCCAGGACAGCGTGCCGCCGATGAGCGCCGAACTGGCGGCCGGGATGGTCGAGCAGGAACTGGGGCAGCCGCCGGAGCGCGTGTTCGCGGAGTGGGACCCCGAGCCGATCGCGGCCGCGTCGATCGGGCAGGTCCACCGCGCGATCACCAAGGACGGCCGGGCCGTGGCCGTCAAGGTGCAGTACCCCGGCATCGCCGAGGCGATCGCCGCTGACCTGGAGAACGTCGCGCTGTTGCGCAGGATGCTGCGCATCACCGCGCCAGCCCAGGATGTCGACGCACTCCTCGCCGAGCTGCGGGAACGGGTGCTCGAGGAACTCGACTACCGCCGCGAGGCGGCCAACCAGACGCTGTTCGCGGACTTCTACGACGGGCACCCGACGATCTGCGTGCCCCGCGTGATCGACGATCTGTCCACTAGCCGGATGGTGACCAGCGAGCTCGCGGTTGGCTCGCGGTTCGCGGACCTGGCCGACCTGTCGCAGCATGAGCGCGACCTTGCCGCCGAGACGATCTACCGGTTCGTGTTCCGCAGCCTGTACGAGCTGCACGCGTTCAACGGTGACCCGCATCCCGGCAACTACCTGTTCCACGGCGGCGGCAAGGTCACCTTCCTGGATTTCGGGCTGGTCAAGCACTTCACCGACGACGAGCTGTACCCGCTGATGCAGATGGCGCGGAACCTGTGCGTGCGCCGGGACCCGGAAGAGTTCAGGCGCAGCATGGAGGTCGCCGGGTTCCTCGTTCCCGGCGCTCCGCTGAGCACCGAGGCGGTGGTCGAGCACCTCGCCGTGTTCTACGCCACGATCCGTGAGCCAGGTCCGGTCACGATCAGGCCGGACTACTCGTCGGCCGTGGTGCGGCGGTTCTTCGATGTGCGCAGCCCGGTCGCCGGATACGTCTCCATTCCGCGCTCCTATGTGGTCCTGCAGCGGATCAACCTTGGCCTGTTCGCGGTGCTCGGCGAGCTGTCTGCGACCAGGGACTGGCGATCTATCGCCGAGGAGATCTGGCCGTTCGTGCAGGGGCCGCCGTCGACGCCGATGGGCGATGCCGAGCAGGCCTGGCTCGCCCGGCGCCGGGTCAGATCCGCCGCTGGCTAACGCGCTGACCGGCGCGCTGCGCCGCGGCCCCCTTGCGGCGCGGCGCCAAGATAGGCAGCCCGCGCGCAAGTGTGGGTAATGCTGCCGATCCGCTGCCCATTAGGCCGTCCCTACGTTGGTTGAGGCTGATCTGGCTGCGCTCTAGCGCAACGCACGAGATGGGACAGGGCAATGGCAACTCAACCGCCGCCCGCAGGACAGTGGGCAGAACCGGAATACCCCCCACCAGCCGGCTACGGGACGCAACCCGGGTACGGGGCGCAACCTGGCAACTGGCAGCACCGGGTTATCAGGGCGCCCCCGCTGGCTTCGGGGCTGTCACGGGGATGGCTAAGCCGCGCCGCAGGAAATGGCCATGGCTGATAGCAGGCCTCGTCCTGGTACTTGCGGCAGTGGGCGTCGTGGTCCAGCACGTCACCGCGACCCCGAAGGGGAAGGTCACGTTGCCCGGCACGCTCCTTGGCCTGCCAAAGGCAACCAGCGCCGGAGCGAGGCACCTTGTGGCCGGCCTTGTCAGGGACGAGAGGAAGAGCGCCGACGGCAAGCTCCTTGGCATCGAGGCCGGCGTCTACGGCGCTCCGACCAGCGAGTGGTTCGCCATCGCAGGCGGCGGCATCTGCGGCACCTGCTCGGCCAAGTCTGCGGTCGATCTGAAGAACAGCCTGATCGCGCAGGGATTCACGCGCGCCGCAGCCTATCCGGCCGGGCCGAAGGGCGGCGTGCTGGCCTGCGGCTCCAAGCCTGGCGGGGGCGGCACGGTGATCCGCTGTTCCTGGGTGGATGACGCGACCGCAGGAGATGTCATCTACGCGGGCGGATCGGCCGGAGGGCTGGCCGACGCTGCCGCCAAGACGATCCGGGCGAGGTCCGTGATCGAGCACTAGGCGCGGCTGCGCGGCGGCCGCGGGCCGGTCCTGGTTCCTGCCCGGCGCCTTGCAGCGGGCAGAATGTGGGGAGCCCGCGATAGGAGACCGGACATGAGCAACGAGGCTCCCGCCGAAGCGCTGAACGCGATCCTCGAGCACGGCGACGGCCCCGCGCTCGTGGTTCCCGAGGACGGCCAGGTTCTCACGCACCGGCAGCTAGCCAGCCGGGTGGAGAGCCTGGCCGGCTGCCTGGCGGCGGCTGGAGTGACGCGAGGCGACCGGGTCGCACTGACGTTGCCTAACGGCCCTGACATGGTCCAGATCCTGCTGGCGATCACGGCCCTCGGCGCCGCGGCGGCCCCGCTCAACCCGGCCTACACGCGCAGCGAGTTCGTCTTCTACCTCACCGACATCGAGCCCAGGGTGTTCCTGATGCCGGCCAGCCGGCCTGAAGCGGCGATCAGCGCGGCGGAGGAATGCTCGACTACCGTGCTGACGGCGCAGGCCGGCGTTGACAGTCCGCCCGCGCTCCTTGTTGACGATAAAGAGCTTTCACCCGAGGCCAGCTTCGAGCCAGGTCAGCCTGACGATCCGGGACTCGTCCTGCACACGAGCGGAACGACGTCGCGGCCGAAGCAGGTGCCGCTGCTGCAGCGCAACCTGATGGCGTCGGTCAGGACGATCACGGCGCACTACGGCCTAGGGCCCGACGACGTCTCATTCTGCGTGATGCCGCTGTTCCACGTGCACGGGCTGGTCGCGTCGACGTTCGCGGCGCTGGCAGGCGGCGGGTCGGTGATCGTGCCGCGGCGGTTCACGCCGCAGCGGTTCTGGCGGCAGGCGCGTGAGTACGGCGCGACCTGGCTGTCGGCAGGGCCGACGCTGCATCAGATGATCCTGGACCGCGCCGACGAGGCCGGAGCGCCCGCGACGCTGCGGTTCGCGCGGTCGTGCAGTTCCGCGCTGTCGCCCGCGCTGATGGAGCGCGCCGAGCGCGAGTACGGCGTGCCGATGCTCGAGGCGTACGGGATGACCGAGGCCAGCCACCAGATGGCGTCGAACCCGCTGCCGCCGGGGGAGCGGATCGCCGGGTCGGTCGGGATCGCGACCGGCACCCGGATCGGGATCGCCGACAAGGAGGGCAACCTGCAGCCGGAGGGCACGGCCGGCGAGGTGGTGATCCGCGGCCCCGGCATCATGCCCGGGTACGTCAACAACCCGGCGGCGACCGCTGACGCGTTCTTCGGTGACTGGTTCCGCACCGGGGACCGCGGCGTGCTCCGCGACGGCTACCTCTTCCTGGAGGGGCGGCTCAAGGAGATGATCCTGCGCGGCGGGGAGAACATCTCGCCTGCCGAGGTCGAGCAGGCGCTGCTGGCGCATCCCGCGGTCAAGGACGCCGTCTGCTTCGGGGTCGCCGACGAGAAGTACGGCGAACTCGTGTCGGCAGCGGTGACGCTGCGGAGCGAGGCCGAGGTCAGGGACCTGATCGACCACTGCAGGGAGCGGCTCGCGGCGTTCAAGGTTCCGGCCACCATGCACGTTCTCGGCGAGATCCCGCGCACCGCGACCGGCAAGATCCAGCGCCGGCGGGTCGGGGAGTTCATCGCGGCGGGAGGCGCTGTGCCGGCTGCTGGCGGCGCCGCTGACGGCCCGGCGGCCCTGGCGGGGCCGTCACGGCGCGGCTGACGGCCACTGCGGCGCAGGACTGACGGCCCGGCGCAGTCATGAGGTTCGCTGTACTCGGCGCCGGGGCGATCGGCGCGTACGTGGGCGCGGCGCTCGCGCGCGGCGGCGCGGACGTCACGCTGATCGCGCGCGGAGCGCACCTGGCCGCGATGCGGGAGAACGGGGTCCGTGTGCTCTCGCCGCGCGGCGACTTCACCGCCCATCCGCCGGTCACCGATGACCTCGCCGCGGTGTCGGCGGCCGACGTGGTTTTCATCGGGCTGAAGGCGTACAGCCTGCCCGACCTCGCGCCGCGGCTCGGCGAACTGCTCGCGCCGGGTGCCGCCGCGATCTGGGCACAGAACGGGATTCCGTGGTGGTACTTCCAGGGACTGGCTGACCCGGACGGTGCCGTCGGCGGAGCGCTCGACAGCGTCGATCCCGGCGGGATCATCACGAAGTCGATCGCGCCCGAGCACAACATCGGCTGCGTCGTGTTCTGCTCAACCGAGATCATCGAACCGGGCGTGATCAGGCACATCGAGGGCACCAGGTTCACGATCGGCGAGCCCGACGGGTCAGTGTCGCAGCGGTGCACGCAGATCTCCGCCGCGTTCAAGGCTGGCGGGCTCAGGGCGCCGGTCGAGGCCAAGCTGCGGGACCAGATCTGGCTGAAGCTGATCGGCAACGTGGCGTTCAATCCGGTCACCGCGCTGACGCGGGCAACGCTTGGCGAGCTCGGAACGGCTCCTGAAATGGTCGCGCTGCTGAAGGCGGTCTTCGCGGAGTGCGGCGCTGTTGCTGAGCGCCTGGGGATTACGCTTCCGGTGTCGCTCGACCGGCGGCTGGAGGCTGGCATCGCGGTCGGTGACCACAAGACCTCCATGCTGCAGGACCTCGAGGCTGGCAAGCAGCTCGAGCTTGGCTGCATGACCGGCGCGGTTGTGGAGCTCGCCGCCAGGCTGGGCGTCGCTCGTTCCGCACGTTGAGTCCATCCACGCCTGCGCCACCCTGCTCGACCAGCTAAATCGCCGCCGCCCCTGACCGCCCGCGCCGGCGGCCGCGACGATGCCAGCCGGTGCGCCCGGCCCGGCCAGGCGCAATTCTCACCGGCAGCGAAGGACCGTCACCGTTCAAACAGCGCGGGTGACGGCACTTCGCTGTTCCTGAAGATCGGGTCTTGACACAGTCTTTGCCCTAATGCAATCGTTTAACCTGCAATCGATTAACCAATGCGTGGAGCCGCCAGAACGTTCTTATTGCCTGTTGCGCTCCGTGCTGCGCTGAAGGGTCCCCGATGCCCGCTCAGCTTCGCCCGATGGGTCGCGCAAGCGCCCTGCGCACCGGGACAGCCACCCGGTGACCAGGCGCGTCACCATGAAAGACGTCGCCGAAGTCCTCGGAGTCTCCACCGCGACCGTGAGCCGCGCGCTGCAGGACGACCCCGCGATCAGCGTCGCGACCAGGCGCGCCGTGCTCGAGGTCGCACAGCGGGTGCAGTACCGGCCATCGGCGGCGGCGCGCAGGCTCAGGACGAAGTCGACCTCGCTGATCGGCGTCGTCGTGCAGAGCGTCGGCGACGGCTACATCGGTGACGTCGTGCTCGGCATCCAGAGCCGGGCCAGGAACCTTGGCTACCAGCCGCTGTTCTTCGCGGCCGAAGCGCGAGCCGATCTCGAGTCCGAGGCGCTGGACGTCTTCCTGTCCGAGCAGGTCACCGAGCTGATCGCGGTGTCGCCGACCGGACGGCCAGAACTGCTGCGCCGCGCGGTCGCCGAGGGCATGCACGTCGCGGTCATCAACGGCGACGCCGAGGTGCCGGCCAGGCTCTTCGCCGACACCACGAGCGGCACGCCTCGGGACCAAGATCACGCGATTCGGGTCGGTCGACGACGCGGAGCCGATCTGCCACATCAGGTTCGACGACGTCGCGGCCGGCCGGCTCGCCACCACGCACCTGGCCGGCCTCGGCCACACGAACTTCGTGCACCTGCGCGGTCCGCGGGTCAGGTCCAGCCTGCTCAGGCTGCTCGGCTACCGGCTCGCGCTGACCGACGCCGGACTGTGGCCGCAGCCGGTCATCGCACCGGACTCGGCCGAGATGGCGAGCCGGGAGGCAGCCGTGGCCGCGCTTCTTGCACGAGGCAACGCCGCCGGTGGCGATGGTGGCCTACGACGACATGGCCGCGGTCGCCGCCCTGCGAGCCGCGCATCAGGCCGGCTGGCGGGTCCCCGAGGACCTGTCCGTGGTCGGCATCGACGACATCCAGTTCGCCTCCTACACCAACCCGGGCCTCACCACCGTCGCGCAGCCGAAGCAGGAACTCGGCGCGCTCGCCGTCGACGCGCTGCTGGCCAGCGCTGGCAAGCAGGCACAGTTCCCGGCGCGCGACGGCAGGGCGGGCGACGGCAGGGCGGGCGACGGCAGGGCGGGCGACGGCGGGGCGGGCGACGGCGGGGCGGGCGACGGCGGGGCGGGCGACGGGACGGGGGCGACCGCGAAGGCCCCGGCCAGGACGCTCGACGGCCAGCTTGTGGTCCGCGAGTCGACGGCGCCCGCCGTCCCGCGCCAGCCGGCACCGGGCGACCACCACGCGCGCGGCCGGGCGAGGGAGCAGGCGCGATGACCACCGACATGCAGTCCATCGACCTGGAGCCGCTGGCCGCGGCGGGTGGCAGGCCAGCCGGGCTGCGGGCGACCGCGCTGCGGCGGCTGCGCAGGGACCCGGTGTCGATCTTCGCGTTCAGCCTGCTCGTGCTGCTGATCCTGGCGGCGCTCATCGGCGGCCCGCTGGCCGCGCATTTCACCGGGCACAGCCCGGACGAGCAATTCGCCAACGCGCTCGCCGCCAACAGCGAACCGCTCGGCGTCTGGCAGCGGACCTACCTGGCCAACGGGACGACCCACAATCCGCACGGCAGCCTGTTCGTGCTCGGCGCTGACGAGCTGGGGCGCGACGTGCTCGTCAGGGTCCTGTACGGCGCGCGGATCTCGCTTCTGGTCGCCACCGCCGCGACGTCGCTCGCCCTGATCATCGGGATCTCGCTCGGGCTGCTCGCCGGTTACCTCGGCGGCTGGATCGACAGCGTCGTCAACCGGCTTACCGAGACGGCGATGGCCTTCCCCAACCTGCTGCTCGCGGTGGGCCTTGCCGTCGTGGTCGGGCCCGGGCTGCTCAACGTCGTGCTCATCATCGCGCTGTTCACCTGGTACTACCCGGCCAGGATCGTGCGCGGCGCCACGATCGCGACCAAGCAGATGACGTTCGTTGCCGCTGCCCGCACCGTCGGCGCCAGACCCAGGCGGATCTTGCTCGTGCACCTGCTGCCGCAGGTGTGGGGGCCGCTGCTGGTCTACGGCACCTCGATCATCGCGAACAACATCATCTTCGAGGCTGGCCTGTCCTACCTGGGCGTCGGCGTCCCGCCGCCGACGGCTAGCTGGGGCCAGATGCTCTCGGACGCCGTCACCTCCGGCATGTATCAGGCCGACATCACGCTCGCGCTGGCCCCCGGCATCGCGCTGGTCCTGACGATGCTGGCGTTCAACCTGCTCGGTGACGGCCTCAGGGACGCGCTCGACCCGAAGGCGGCCCGATGAGAAGGCTCATAGTCAATCGCTTGCTTGGCGCGGTCGCCCAGATCATCCTCGTCACCCTGCTGGCCTGGCTGCTGTTCTACGTGATCGCCAAGTTCACGGGCGCCACTCCCGCGCAGCGGATCGCCGGCAAGAACGCCTCCCGCGCCCAGATCGAGCACGTAGCCGCCCTGCTCGGCCTGAACAAGCCGTACTGGCAGCAGTACCTGATCTTCATGGGCCACCTGGTCAGAGGCAACCTGGGTTTTTCTTACGTGCAGATGCGCCCTGTCTCGGCGATCATGTGGCCTGCGGTCAGGGCCACCGCGTCGCTCGTGCTGGGTGCCGCGGTGATCTGGCTGCTGGTCGCCGCGCCCGTCGGCGCCTACGGTGGCCTGCGGCCCAGGTCGGCTGGCGACATCGCAGGCCGGGCGATTGCGATCATCGGCATGTCGATCCCGGTGTTCTGGCTCGCGCCGATGATCTCGTTCTTCTTCGGCTATCAGCCGACCCAGGGTGAACTGTTCGGCCTGCCGGTGGTGCCCGTCGGCACGACGATCTTCCCGATCCAGGGCTACACCGACTTCGGGCAGAACCCGGCAGGGTGGGCCTACCACCTCGTGCTGCCGTGGATCACGCTCGCGATCGGCTTCGCGGCGATCTACATCAGGTTCATCAGGACGCTCACTGCCGAGCAACTCGGGGAGGACTATGCCAGGACCGCGAAGGCCAAGGGCGCCTCGACACAGCGCGTGCTGATTACCCACGTCGGCAGGAACGTGGCGCCGACCGTCACCGTGCTGCTCGGCGCCGATATCGCGACCGCGCTGACCGGTGTCTTTTTCGTGGAAACCGTTTTCGCTATTCCCGGCCTCGGATTTACCGGGCTGAGCGCAATCGAAAACCTCGACTACCCCGTCATCACGGGCGTGATCATCGTTGCGGCGCTGATCGCGGTGCTGGCCAACACCGTCGTTGACCTGCTGCACACCGTCCTCGATCCGCGGCTGCGCCGGTTTACCGGAGGGTAAGGCAAATGGCAACTGGCTCAATGTTCAGTCCGATGGGGGGCTGAAAAGAAGGTGAACGAATCGGCACGGAATAAGTAAAGATCGGAGTACGTCAAATGGGTAAGACAAGAATTCCGGTGCGGCGAGCCGGTGCGGCCGTGGCCGCGGCCGCCGCGCTCGTGCTGGCGGCCTGTGGCGGGAGCGGCGGCGGGGGAGGAGGCGGCGGAGGCGGCAGCAACGGCTCGGGCGCACCGAAGCCTGGTGTCGCGGCCGGCACGCTGCGCGCGACGATGTCGTCCGGCGCCATCGACACCATCGACCCGAACCGCTGGTGGTTCGCCGTTACGTGGGGCCTGGCGAACGCCCTGTGCACGACCCTGGTCAGGTACGCCGACAAGCCAGGCGTGGCAGGCACCCAGATTGTGCCCGGCACGGCGAATCTGCCGAAGGTCACCGACAACGGCCTGCTCTACACGTTCACCATGCGGCCTGGCGCCCGGTTCTCCGACGGCAAGCCGATCACCACGGCGGACGTCAAGTACAGCTTCGAGCGGCTGATGAACCCGAAGGTCGGCACCGGGACTGGCGGCTACTTCACCGACCTGATCGGCGCTTCTGACTACATGGCCGGGAAGACGAACGACATCAGCGGCATCACTACGACGGCCAAGACCATCAGCTTCAAGCTGAGCGCGCCGGATGGCGCGTTCCTCTACAAAGCAGCGCTGCCGACAACGTGCCCGGTTCCCGTCGGCACGCCGATGAAGCCGATCGAGGACGGCTCGCTGGAGATGAAGTACGCCAGCGGCCCGTTCAAGATTGCCTCGTACTCCCCCTCCAGGCAACTGGTCCTGGCGTTCAACAAGAACTATGACCAGGCGCTCGGGGTGCGCGGGCACGTGGCGAAGATCGTGTTCACCATCGGCGCGGAGTCCAGCCAGTCTGTGCTCCAGATCGAGGCTGGTCAGCTCGACTTCCAGACCTCGAACCTTGGCACCGCCGACATCATCAAGGTCTCGCAGAACAAGGCGCTCGCGGCCCAGGTGCACGTCTCGGCCAGGCCATCGCTGACCTACATCTTCCTGAACAACGAGGTTCCGCCGCTGAACAACGTGATGGTCAGGAAGGCGATCAACTTCGCCATCAACCGGACCCAGATCCTGGCCCAGTGGGGCGGCCCGCTCGCGGGCTCACCGAGCGACCAGATCATCCCGGCCGGCCAGGCCGACTACAAGCAGTTCTCGATCTACCCGGACACGCCGAACCTGGCCGAAGCCAAGAAATTGATGAAGGCGTCGGGGGTCAAGACGCCCGTCACGCTCGTGCTGCGGACCCAGAACGACACGCCTGGCTTCATCAACATGGCTCAGGTGATCCAGGCGAACCTCAAGGTGATCGGGATCAACGTGAAGGTCGTCGGCTCGCCGAACAGCGTGAACGGCTCCTTCATCACCAACCCCAAGGCCCACGTGCCGATGGGCATCGAGCCGTGGTCGCTCGACTTCCCTGACGGCGAGGCGATCATCAACACCGGCCTTGACCCGTCGGCGCCTGACGGGCCGCCGAACATGGCCAGGTGGGGCGACAAGTCCTTCATCGGCGCGTTCACCCACGTGCTCGCCCTCCAGGGCAGCGCCCGTGCGGACGCGTACGCCACGCTCGACAAGCAGATCATGGCCGATCAGGCACCGTACGCCCCGCTGTTCAACCCCAAGTGGTACGACTTCGTCTCCAAGCGGCTTGGCGGTTACATCTATAGCGAGGCGATGGACGCCATTAACTACAACACCCTGTACGTCAAGTAGCGCAGGAAGAAGAAATGACGCTTCGCGGCAGGACGGCAAACCGGCGGCTGAGGTCGCTGCGGCCTGTGCGTCAGCCTGCCGCGAAGCGCGTGCCCGGCGGGGAGGTCGGGGAGGGCGGCCCAGTTGCGCCCTCCCCAGCCGGGCCGCTGGTTCAGGTCGACGACCTGGCCATCGCTATCCCGACCGAGAGCGGAACGATCGAGGCGGTCAGGGGAATCAGCCTGGCCATCGACGCCGGCGAGACGATCGGGATCGTCGGCGAATCGGGCTCAGGAAAGACGATGCTCGCGCTGTCGCTGCTCGGCCTGCAGCCCGCGGCCGCCAAGGTCAGCGGCTCCATCCGGCTCGACGGCGAAGAGCTGATCGGCGGCAGCGAGTCGAAGTGGCGGTCGGTGCGCGGCGACCGGATCGCCATGGTGTTCCAGGACCCGATGACCGCGCTGAACCCGATGTACCAGGTCGGCTGGCAGGTCGCCGAGTGCGTGCGACTGCACCGCAAGGCGCAGCGCGGCGCGGCCTGGCAGCGCGCCGTAGAACTGCTCGGCGCCGTCGGCCTGCCCGAGCCTGCACAGATGGCGCGGCGGTACCCGCACGAACTCTCCGGCGGGATGCGCCAGCGGGTCGTGATCGCCATGGCGATCGCTAACGAACCAGAGTTGCTGATCGCCGACGAACCCACGACCGCGCTCGACGTGACAGTCCAGGCGCAGATTCTGGATCTGCTCAGCACCATCAGGGCGGAGACCGGCGCCGCGATGATCCTGATCAGCCACGACCTCGGCGTGGTGGCCGGGGTCGCGGACCGGGTACTGGTCATGTACGCAGGCAAGGCGGTCGAGGTCGGCTCCGTCGATGACGTCTTCGCGAGGCCGCGCATGCCCTACACCGCAGGCCTGCTCGCCTCGCTGCCCTCGCTCGACCAGCGCAGGGAGCGGCTGGCGTCGATCCCGGGTACGCCGCCGTCCGGCATCGGCTACGGGCCAGGGTGCGCGTTCGCGCCGCGCTGCCCGATCGCTGCGGCCGAGTGCGTCGAGCAGCCCGAGCTGATCAGCGTCGGCGCCGTGCCGGCGCGGGGGGACGACCCCTTGCAACCCCCCGCGGTTCATGTCGCTGCTTGTCACTTCGCAGCCGGCGACGCGCCGCTGACCGCGGCGGAGCCGGCTGCCGCGTCCTCCGGTGACGGCGCGGCATTCCATGAGGAGGAACTGGACTCTCGCCCTGAGCAGGCAGCAGACGACATCGTGCTCGTGGTGCGGAACCTCACCAAGCACTTCCGCGTGCGGGGCACCGGATTCCGTGACATCAGCACCGTCCAGGCCGTCTGCGGGGTCGACCTCGAGCTTCGGGCCGGCCGGTGCCTCGCGCTGGTCGGCGAGTCAGGCTGCGGCAAGTCCACGCTCGCCAAGCTGCTGCTCAGGCTGGAGGAACCGACATCGGGCAGCATCGTGCTGAACGGCCGCGAGCTCACGACGCTGGGCGATGAGGAGATGCGCCCGATCAGGCGGCAGATCCAGATGGTCTTCCAGGACCCGTACTCCTCGCTCAACCCGCGCCTGTCGGTCGGCGAGATCGTCGGCGAGCCGCTGACCGTGCACAAGGTGCCCGACCGGGCCGAGCGAATCCGCACCCTGCTCAGCAGCGTCGGGCTCGACCCGGCCAGCGGCGTGCGGTTCCCCGGCGAATTCTCCGGCGGTCAGCGGCAGAGAATCGGCATCGCACGCGCGCTCGCGCTCGAACCGCAGACCATCGTGCTCGACGAACCGGTCTCGGCGCTTGACGTCAGCATTCAGGCCAGCGTGCTCAACCTGCTCCGCGACCTGCAGCGCAAGCAGAACATGGCCTATCTCTTCATCGCTCACGACCTGGCCGTCGTGCGCCAGGTCGCCGACGACGTCGCGGTGATGTACCTCGGGGTGATCGTGGAGCGCGGCCCTGCCAGCCAGATCTACTCCCGGCCGGCCCATCCGTACACCACCGCCCTGCTGTCCGCTGTGCCGGTGCCCGACCCGGTCAGGGAGCGCGAGAGGCAGCGGATCCTGCTCCGCGGCGAGGTGCCCAGCCCGGCGAACCCGCCCTCCGGTTGCCGGTTCCGCACTCGCTGCTGGAAGGCTGACGAGCGGTGCGCAACGCAGACGCCGCCGCTCACCAGCATCGACGACACGCACGAGGTCGCCTGCCACTACCCGGAGAACGGCCCGTGGCCAGAGCGGCTGACACCCGCGGTGACACCCGACCAGAAGGAGCACGCGTGACCCGCTGCTATGCCTGGCCGCTTACCGTGCAGGCCGGGGAGGACCTGCGGCTGCACGTTTCGACGGAGCACCGCAGGTTCGGCGTCCGGCTGTTCAGGTACGGCGCCGCGGTCGAAGAAGTGACCGGGGGGTCTGCGCCGGGCCAGGTCTACGACGGATCGGACCTGCCGCTCGGCCGGCCTGACGAGGCGTGGGGCTGGCCGCTGCAGGTGATCAGCCTCGACCAGGCTCTGGCCGACGGCATCTACCTGGCCGTGCCCGCGCCCGCGGGCGATGACGGCACGATCGACCACGTCTTCGCAGGCCCTGAGCTTGCGACCAGACCCGACGCCTGCCTGTTCATCCTCCGCAGGCAGCCGATGGCGAGCCAGTCCGGGCCCACGGATCTGGTACAAGCTCCCGATCGCGACGTACGCGGCCTATAACCAGCTCGGCGGCGCGAGTACTTACGCCGGAGCCTTCTGGGTCAGGGACTGGTCGGCGCAGGGGTATGTCGCGAGCCTGCAACGACCTGGCAACGGTGGCGTCGGAGGCCGGGTCATGGACGGCGACGCGCCCGACGTCTACGCGCGCGGATCGCGCCGTCAGGTCTTCGCGCACTGGGACGCTCCGTTCGTCGCGCTGGCTCGAGCGCCGCGGCTATCAGGTCAGCTACTGCACCGATTACGACCTGCACGAGGACGAGAACCTGCTCGGCGGCGAGGCGCTGCTGGTGAGCGCGGGACACGACGAATACTGGAGTGCGCAGATGCGCCGCCGGCTGCTCGAGTTCGTCGACCGCGGCGGCAACGTCTGCTTCTTCGCGGGCGACGTCGCCTGCTTCGAGGTCCACTTCGCCGCCTCCGGCGAACGGTCTGTTCTGCCCGAAGATGGGCGGCAGTTCGCCTGAGGGCGATGGCACGTACCGCGTCGGCGCGCTCTGGCATGTCAACGATCCGCAGGACTGGCTGACGATGTCGAGCGGAGCCTGGGGCGGCGGCTGGTGGGACGGGCGGCGCACGATCGAGGCCTATCGGCCGGTCGTGCCGAGCCACTGGATCTTCGACGGCGTCGACGTTCCCGAGGAGGGGATCAGCGGCGGCGAGCAGACCCCGGTGATCGGCTACGAGACCGACGGAGTGCGGCTGCGCCGCGGTTCAGACCCGCCGCGGCTCAGCGAGCACCGAAAGGGCGGTTCGGGCGGGCGCGTGCTGCTGGCGCTCGCGAAGCTGTCGGCCGGCTGGGTCGCCGGCTACGACCAGGCCAACGCGGCGATCATGATCAGGACCGCACCGTCCGGCGGCATGGTGTTCACAACCGGCAGCACCGACTGGCCGCTCGCGCTCGAAACTGACGAGGCAATCGGCGCCATCACTGCCAACGTGATCGAGCGGCTGCGGCACCGCGCGCTGATCATCCACGGGCCGGTTCTGCCCGAGGGCACCTACATCGGCGAGGGTGAGATGGTCGGCGCCGGCCAGGACGCCGACTGGTATGTCGACGGCGGCCAGTCCGCCCACTTCGGCCTCGGTGCGCCGGAGTGGAGCGTGACCGGCGGCAAGGTGCGCCCGGGCGGCTCCGCCGGGCACATCATCACGACGTCGGAGGACGGCGACGACTGGCTGACCGTGACCGCGACCGCGACCGACGCGACGAACCAGACGTGGTTCGGCAGCCGGACGGTCCGAGTCGCGGGAATCGATGAGTTCCTGCGCCGCCTGATCATCCGCTCGCTCGACGCGCTGGCCTTCCCCGACGAGCAGGGCGGCGCGCTTGTGGACCAGCACGCGTCCGAGGCTGAGCTGGCGGACCGGGTCATCCCGGTCCGGCTCGGCTGGCTGCAGCGTCACGCGGGCACGCTCACCGACCTGGTCGGCCAGCTAGAGGCCCGCTGGACAGGCGAAGGCCGGATGGCCGATGGCGCGCTGAACTCCGACGAGGCATGGACGGACGAGCGCAGGGCCGGAAGCAAGCAGGCCCGGCAATGACCGCTCAGCAAACCGCAGGCCGTCGTCGTCCTGGCCGGTTCAGGATCGGCCTGATCGGGGCCGGCCGGATGGGACGCACCCATCTGACCGCGATCGGCGAATCGAGCCTCGTCGCGGTCGGCGCAATCGCTGAGCCCGACCCGACCGCACGGGCTGAGATCGCGGCCGCCGGGCTGCCGGTGTTCGCCAGCGTGGCCGAGATGCTGGCCGGCGCGGACCTGGACGGCGCGCTGATCGCCGTCCCGACCGACCGGCACGTCGAGGTGCTCGCCGAGGTGATGGCCGCCGGGCGTGCCCGCGCTGTGCGAGAAGCCGTGCGGGCTGACCGTGGCCGAGGCGACCAGGTGCGCGGGCATCGCCGCCGAGGCCGGGCTGCTGCTGCAGGTGGCGTACTGGCGCCGGTTCGTGCCCGCGCCTGGCAAAGCTGCGGCAGCAGATGCTCGGCGGCGACCTCGGCGACATCCTCGCGGTGAACTGCTACCAGTGGGACGCAGCGCCACCGGGCGCCGAGTTCCGCGGCAGCAGCGGCGGGATCTACGTCGACATGGGCGTGCACGAGTTCGACCAGGTCCGGTGGCTGACCGGCCAGGAATTCACCAGGCTCAGCAGCGCGGCGGCCGCGAGCGGAGGCACCGACCCGGACTGCGCCCAGCTTGTCGCCGAACTGGACGGCGGCAGCACGGCGGTGGTGAGCCTCGGGCGCTGGCATCCGGCCGGGGACAGCTGCAAGGTAGAGGTGTTCGGCACGAAGGGGACGGTGTCCGCGTGGTTCCTCGACCCGGCCAGCGGCGACGCGGTCTTCCGCGAGGCGCTTGCGGCTGCAAGCCGAGGACTTCGCCAGGTCGGCAACCGCCGGATCGCCGGATGCGCCCGTGGTCGCGCAACAGTGGCCGGCGCAACAGTGGCTGGCGCAACAGTGGCTGGCGCGACAGTGGCTGACGCGATTGCTGCCCTGCAGATCGCCAGCCTGGCCGACGCCGACGCGCCCAAGCTCAGCCCGTCACAGTGAGGAACGCGATGGTCAAGATCGGCAACGCGCCCGTCAGCTACGGAGCCTTCGAGGTGACAGTCGGCAAGCACGAGGGCGTGCCGACCTCAGCCGAGGTACTCGACGCCGTCCAGGCGGCCGGCTACGAGGGCATCGACCTCGGCCCTCTCGGCTACCTCGGACTCGGGGCCGGCCTGCGAACGGCGCTGAGCTCGCGCGGCCTGCTGCTGACCGGCGGTTACGTGGAGGTCGACGTGTCATCCGACGAGGCTCCAGCGGCCGGGATGGCCGAGCTGGCGCAGGTGTGCGACCAGTTCGACGCGGTCGCAAGCTTGGCCAGCAGCGCCAACGGGCTCGCCAGCCGCTTCCTGCCGCGACCCACGGTCGCGCTGATCGGGTCGCAGGCAGGACCTGGCCAGGCGGAGCAGGACGCGCGCTGGGAACGGATCGAGCGCGTTGTCGGCGACGTCGTCAAGCTCTGCGACGGGCGCGGCTACCAGGCTGTGCTGCACAACGAGGTCGGCACGCAGATCTCCTCGCAGGACAGCGTGATCCGGGTGCTCGAGACCACCCAGGCCGCCCTCTGCCTGGACACCGGCCACCTGGTCGCCGCGGGCGGCGACCCTCTCGCCATCCTTGACGGCTGGCGGGACCGGGTCACGCATGTGCACCTCAAGGACGCCAAGCCGGCGGCAGCGCCATTCACCGACGCGATGCAGCTATGGGAAGGCGACGTCTTCTGCCGGCTCGGCGCCGGCCGGGGGCAGGTCGGCGAGGTGCTCGACTCGCTGCGGGCGGGCGGCTACGAGGGCTGGATCGTCGTCGAGCAGGACGTCTTGCCGCGCAGCCCGGCGGCCTACCAGCAGGCCAGCGCCGACCAGCGGCAGAACCGCAGCTACCTGCGCGACCGCGGCTGGTAGGCCGGCCGGTCATGACCGAGCCGCGCTACGACGTCCTCACCATCGGACGGGTCGGCGTCGACCTGTACCCGCTGCAAGCCGGCGTCGCGCTGGAGGACGTCACGTCCTTCGGCCGGTTTCTCGGCGGCAGCGCGACCAACGTGGCCGTCGCCGCGGCCAGGCACGGCCGCAGGTCGGCGGTCATCACGCGGACCGGCGACGATCCGTTCGGCAGGTTCGTGCACGCCGCGCTGAGCGGACCTCGGGGTCGACGACGCCTTCGTCAGCCCGGTGCCTGGCCTGCCCACCCCGGTGACCTTCTGCGAGATCTTCCCGCCCGACCATTTCCCGCTCTGGTTCTACCGGTACCCGAAGGCGCCGGACCTGGAGATCAGGCCCGACGAGCTTGACCTGGAGGCCTGCCGCGATGCGCGGATCTTCTGGGCGACCGTCACCGGCCTGTCGCAGCAGCCGAGCAGGGACGCGCACCACGCCGCCTGGCAGGCCCGCGGCCGTCGCGCGCTGACCGTGCTCGACCTGGACTACCGGCCGATGTTCTGGGCGTCGCGGGAAGCGGCACGCCGCGAGGTCCAGGCCGCGCTTGCGCACGTCACGATCGCCGTCGGAAACCTTGACGAGACGCTGACCGCGACCGGCGAGACCGCGCCGCGCGCCGCGGGGCGGGCGCTGCTCGCGACCGGCATCGACCTGGCTGTGATCAAGCAAGGCCCGGCAGGCGTGCTCGGGATGACCGCGGATGAGGAGGTGACGGTGCCGCCGCTGCCGGTGTCGGTGCTGAACGGCCTTGGCGCGGGCGACGGCTTCGGCGGTGCCCTCTGCCACGGCCTGCTGGCCGGCTGGCCGCTCGCGCGCACCCTGCGGTTCGCGAACGCGGCGGGCGCGATCGTGGCATCCCGGCTGGAATGCTCGACCGCCATGCCGACCACGGCCGAGGTTGAAGAGGTGCTCGCAAGAGGGAGAGCATGAAGGAGGGATCATGGCGAACAAGGACGCGCACCTGCATCGCCCACGCGGCTCACTCGCGGCGGGGCGCTGGTCGGTGGACCTTGACCCGGCAGCGGCCGGGTGGACGTGGACCTCGCTCAAGGTGCTGACACTCGGGGCCGGCCAGACGCAGCGACTCGATACCGGGCCGTGCGAGATGCTGGTGCTGCCGCTGGCCGGCGCGTGCACCGTGACCTGCGGCGGCCGAGCGGCTCGACCTGGCCGGACGGGTCAACGTGTTCGCCGGGCTGAGCGACTTCGCCTATCTGCCGCGAGCGGTGCGCGCCGAGATCACCAGCGAAGGCCGGCGGCCGGTTCGCGCTGCCCGGCGCGGTGGCCGGCCGGGACCTGCCGGTGCGCTATGGCCCCGCCAGCGGACGTGACGGTCGAACTGCGAGGCGCTGGTTCCTGCTCGCGGCAGGTCAACAACTTCTGCACCCAGGACGCGTTCGAGGCCGACCGGCTGCTCGCCTGCGAGGTGATCACGCCCGGCAGGGAACTGGTCGTCCTACCCGCCGCACAAGCACGACGAGGACCGGCCAGGGGAGTCGGTGCTCGAGGAGATCTACTACTTCGAACTCAGCGACGGAGCCGGCCTCGACCGGCCGGCCAGCGACTCACCCGTTGGCTACCAGCGTGTCTACGGCACCGCGGAGCGGCCCGTCGACGTTCTCGCGGAGGTACGCAGCGGCGACGTCGTCCTGATCCCGCACGGCTGGCACGGGCCGTCGATGGCTGTGCCCGGCTACGACATGTACTACCTCAACGTGATGGCGGGTCCCGGCGAGCGCAGGTGGCTGATCTGCGACGATCCCGACCACGCCTGGATCAGGCAGACCTGGGACGGCCAGCAGGCCGACCCGAGGCTGCCGTTTTACGACACCGCGTCCGCAGAGTCAGGGAGCAGCGGATGAAGCTCACCGTCGGGCAGGCGATCGTCCGGTTCCTGGCCGCCCAGCACAGCGAGCGGGACGGGGTCAGCCACCGGCTGATCGAGGGCTGCTTCGGGATCTTCGGCCACGGCAACGTCGCGGGCCTCGGCGAGGCGCTGCTCGCCGCCGAACTGAGCGCGCCGGGGTCGCTGCCCTACTACCAGGCCCGCAACGAGCAGGCGATGGTGCACGCGGCCGCCGGCTTCGCGCGGATGCGGAACCGGCATGTCGACGCTGGCGTGCACGACCTCGGTCGGGCCCGGCGCCACGAACATGGTGACCGGCGCCGCCCTCGCGACCATCAACCGGCTGCCCGTGCTGCTGCTGCCCTCCGACGTGTTCGCGACCAGGGCCGCCGAGCCTGTGCTCCAGCAGCTCGAGCACCCAGGCCAGCGGGACGTCTCGGCGAACGACGCGTTCCGGCCGGTGTCGCGGTTCTTCGACCGGGTGAGCCGGCCCGAGCAGCTACCCGATGCCCTGCTCGGCGCGATGCGGGTGCTGACCGACCCGGCCGAGACCGGAGCGGCGACGATCTGCCTGCCGCAAGACGTGCAGACGCAGGCCTGCGACTGGCCGGACGAACTGTTCGCACCGCGCACCTGGCCGGTGCACCGCGCCGGTGCCCGACCCGGCGGCGATCGCCAGGGCGGCGAACGTGTTGCGCGGCGCTGCCCGGCCGCTGATCGTGGCGGGCGGCGGCGTGATCTACTCCGGCGGCGGAGGACTGCCTGCGCGCGTTCGCCGAGGCCACCGGGATCCCGGTCGCCGAGACCCAGGCGGGGAAGGGCTCGCTGCGCTATGACCACCCGCAGGCGGCGGGCGCGATCGGCGCGACAGGCAGCGCGGCCGCCAACGCGCTTGGCCGCCACAGCCGACGTGGTGATCGGGATCGGCACCCGCTGGTCGGACTTCAGCACCGCGAGCAGGTCCGCGTTCGCCGCGCCTGGCGTGCGGTTCATCAACATCAACGTCGCCGGCGTGGACGCGGCCAAGCACGCCGCGACCGACGTGCGTGGGCGACGCCCGGGCGGCGCTGACGCAGCTAGCTGGCGCCATGACCGGCTGGGAGGTCGCGGCTGACTACCGAGCGGAGGCGACGGAACGGGCCAGCCGCTGGGACGAGACGGTCGAGCAGGCCTACCACCTCGGCCACGCGCCGCTGCCGTCCCAGTCCGAGGTGATCGGCACGGTCAACGCCGTCTGCCGAGCCGCGGGACGTCGTGGTCTGCGCGGCCGGGTCGATGCCAGGCGACCTGCACAAGCTGTGGCGGACCAGGGACGCCAAGGGCTACCACGTCGAATACGGCTACTCCTGCATGGGCTATGAGATCGCCGGCGGCATCGGCGTGAAGATGGCCGCGCCCGACCGCGAGGTGTACGTGCTGGTCGGGGACGGCTCGTACCTGATGATGGCGACCGAACTGGTGACAGCCGTGCAGGAGCGCATCAAGATCATCGTCGTGCTGGTGCTCAACCACGGCTTCGCATCCATCGGCTCGCTGTCCCAATCGGTCGGCGCGCAGCGATTCGGCACCGCGTACCGTTACCGGAATGCGGAGACAGGCCGGCTCGACGGCGGCACGCTGCCGGTCGACCTCGGCGCGAACGCGGCGAGCCTGGGTGCCCACGTCATCGCAGCGGCGACCGTCGCCGAACTGGCGGCCGCGCTGCAGGCGGCGAAGTCGGTGACCGGCCCGGTCGTGATCACCATCGAGACCGACCCGCTGGTCCCGGCGCCGGACAGCCAGGCCTGGTGGGACGTGCCGGTCGCCGAGGTGTCCGAGATCGAGTCGGTCAGGCAAGCCAGGGCGGCCTACGAGTCGGCGCTGCCACGTCAGCGGAGGTACCTATGACTAGTCAGAAGCAGCCGCACATCGCCGACCTGCAGACCCCGGCGCTGCTGATCGACGCCGCCGTGCTCGACCAGAACATCGCCACGATGTCGGCGGCGCTGCCCGGGCCGCGGTTGCGGCCGCACGTCAAGGCGCACAAGTGCACGAACCTGGCCAGACGTCAGGCCGCCGCGGGGCATGAGGGCTTCACGTGCGCGACCATCCGCGAGTGCGAGGGGATGGTCGCCGCCGGGCTCGGCCAGGATTTGCTGCTGGCCAACGAGGTGCTCGACGCGCGCCGGCTCGGGGCACTGGTCGCCGGCGGTGCGCGCGTCACGCTCGCTGTCGACTCGCCGCAGACCATCGAGGCGGCGGCGGCCGGCGGAGTCCGTGAGGTCGTCATCGACGTCAACGTCGGCCTGCCGCGCTGCGGCTGCGATCCCGGCAAGGCCGGCAACCTGGCGGACACGGCACGCAAGGCGGGGCTCGAGGTCCGCGGCGTCATGGGCTACGAAGGGCACGTCGTCGGCCTGACCGACGCGACGGAACGGGCCGAGCAGACCAAGACCGCGATGGAGATGCTGGTCGCCGCGCACGCTGATGTCGGAGGAGACCTGGTCTCGGCTGGCGGGACAGGCACCTATACGTGCAACACGTGGGCCAATGAGATCCAGGCCGGGTTCGTACGCGCTCATGGACACCGCCTACGGCAAGCTCGGGCTGCCGTTCGGCCAGGCGCTTGTTCGTGCTCGCGACCGTGATCTCCAGCACCGTCGGGTCCGGCGCGGCCGAGTGGTCGGTCGCCGACGCGGGGCTGAAGGCGTTCGGAATGGATCACGGCAACCCGGATCTCGACGGCGCGACGGTGTGGTTCTGCTCCGACGAGCACACGACCTTCTCTGACCCGCGGCCCGTGGGGGAGAAGGTCAGGTTCGTGCCGGCGCACATCGACCCCACGATGGCCTATCACGAGCGCGCCTACGTCGTCGCTGGCGACGACATCATCGACGTCTGGCCGATCGACCTCCGCGGCTGGTAACCGTTGCCGCGCGGTCGAGTGAACCAACAGTCTGCCAGATGCCCGCTTAATAGCCGTGGCTCAATTCCGGCACCACCACACCAACCGGACACAGAGCGCCGAGGCCCGTCATGATCGCGGACGATTATTTGCGTCGTTGCAAAAAGTCGTCCGTGATCATGGAATTGGTCTGCTGCAACGGCGCCGGGGCGGGCTGATGTAGCACTCGAGTTCGCGCTTGATCGCGGGGATGCTGGCATCGAGGCGGATCAGGACCCGCCGCGCGCGCGGCCTCTCCCGGCGCGGCTTGAGCGCCGCCTCCCGGGTCGCCGGATGCCGGGAACACCTCATGCGCCGCCCGGCCTACCGCGTCGCGGCGCAGCCCGATCTGCTCCATGATCGCCGCGCGGGGCTGGCGAGATGGGCTGATGCTTCTGTTACGTGTTGACGGGCAGATGCCCCGTGTGTAACGTTTCCGACACCCGGGGGGGACGCGCGCGGCGAGCCGGATCGAGGTGCTCAGTGACGACGCAGACCCCGCAGCTTGATCCTGGCGAGCGGGCTCGGCGATCGGATCTGGGCAGCGAGGTGGCTCAGCGGCTCGCCGACGCGGGGGTCACCATTCTCGCTGCGTGCTGGGTCGACAACTCCGGCATCACCAGGGTCAAGTCCGTCCCGATCGGGCGCCTGGAGCGCGCGGCCGCCTGGGGGATCGGCATGTCGCCAGTCTTCGACGTGTTCGTCGTCGATGACAGCATCACGACGAGCAAGCACATCGGCGGACCCGCTGGCGACCTGCGGCTGATGCCCGACCTCGACCGGGTCACGCCGCTTGCCGCCCTGCCAGGCTGGGCGTGGGCGCCCGCCGACCGGTACACCCAGGAAGGCGAGCCGTTCGCGGGCTGCACCCGCTCGTTCGCCAAGCGGCTCGTCGCCGGCGCGACCGAGCGCGGCCTGACCGCGCATGGCCACGTTCGAGATCGAGTGGGCCGTCGGCTCCGACGAGGACGGCAGGTTCGTACCCGCCTGCGAGGGCCCCGCCTACGGGATGACCAGGGTCATCGAGCTGGCCGACTACTCCCGCGAGGTTGTCGAGGCGATCGAGCAGCAGGGCATCGAGGTCGAGCAGTTCCACCCCGAGTACGCCGCCGGCCAGCTTGAGGTCTCCGTCGCGCCGAAGGACCCGATCGCGGCGGCCGATGACAGCGTCCTGGTCAGGCAGACCATCAGGGCCGTGTCGCAGCGGCACGGGCTGAAGGTCTCGTTCGCGCCGTCAGTCGTCGCCGGCGGCGTCGGGAACGGCGGCCACGTCCACCTCAGCCTCTGGCGGGACGGACAGAACCTGTTCGCGGGCGGGCCTGGCCGGTACGGGCTGACGGCCGACGGCGAGGCGTTCGCCGGCGGTGTGCTCGCGGTGCTTCCCGCGCTTGTCGCCGTCGGCGCGCCGAGCGTCGCGAGCTACGTGCGCCTGGTGCCGTCGCACTGGGCCGGCGCCTATCAGTGCTGGGGCAAGGAGAATAGGGAGGCCGCGCTGCGCCTGGTCACCGGCTCGACCGGGGAGCATGACGTCCGCGCCAACCTCGAAATCAAGTGCTTCGACCTGTCCGCCAACCCGTACCTGATCGTCGGCTCACTGTTCGCCGCCGGGCTCGCGGGGATCGACTCGGGCGCCGCGCTGCCGGCCGAGATCGAAGGCGATCCGGTCGAGCTGTCCGACGCTGACCTCGCGGCAAGGGGCGCGCGCAGGCTGCCGCAGTCGCTGACGGAGGCGGCCGCCGCGCTAGAGGCGAGCGAACTGCTGCGCGACGCGATGGGCGAGCCGATGTTCGAGGCATTCCTCGCCGTGCGGCGGGCCGAGATCGAGTTGTTCTCCGACGTCAGCCCGGCCGACGTGGTGGCCCGCACCCGCTGGCGGTGGTGATGACCGTCGCGGAGACTGGCGAGTCCGACGTGACCGTCGCCGAGCTACTGCATCTCAAGCTCGCTGAGCTCACGCCCGCGGAGCGCAAGGTGGCGCGCGCCCTGATGGCGGAGTACCCGGTCCGCGGACTCCAGCCGGTCGCCAAGCTCGCTGCCACCGCGGGGGTCAGCGCGCCGACCGTGATCCGGCTGGTCAGCAAGCTCTCGTTCGACAGCTACGCGAGCTTCCAGCAGTCACTGAAGTCAGAGGTATCGGCGCGGCTATCCTCACCGCGCGAGATGCACGCCGGCCGGCCGGCCGGAGAGCGCGGCGACGTGCTTGGCCGGTCCGAGCAGATGTTCTGTGACGGCATCAAGGCGAGCTTCGCCCGGCTGCCGCGCTCGGAGTTCGAGCAGGTGATCAGGCTGCTTGCCGATCAGCGCCGCGGCGTGACCATCATCGGCGGCCGGTTCAGTTTCCTGCTGGCCGAGTACCTGGCGGCGAACCTGCGCGTGCTGCGCGAGAACGTGCACGCGGTCTCCACGCTCGGCGCCGACCGGACAACCGCCCTGCTCGATGTCGGCCGGCGAGACGTCGTGATCGCCTTCGACTACCGCCGGTATCAGCACGACACGGTGCGCGCCGCGATCATGGCGAAGGAGCGCGGCGCGACGCTGATCGCGTTCACCGACCCTTACCTGTCACCGCTGGCGGCGCGCGCGGACGTGATCCTCACTTCGAGCGTGCAGTCACCGTCGCCCTTCATCAGCCTGACGCCCGCCCTGGCGCTGGTCGAGGCGATCATCACCGCGCTGATCGACCGGCTCGGCGACCTGCCGCTCGAACGGATGGCGCGCTACGACGTCATCTCCGCAGGAATGGTTGACCAGGCCAATAGCGCCGAGGGCGTCGTCAGTGGAGGAAGAATGACCACGGTCGAACTCGAGTCCCTTGCGCTGATCGACCATCATGTGCATGGCGTCCTCACCGCCGATCTGGATCGGGCCGGGTTCGAGGATCTGATCTCCGAGGCTTCCGGGCCGCCCGCGCCAGGGACGTCGTCGTTCGACAGCCAGCTTGGCTTCACGATCAGGCGCTGGTGTGCTCCCGTGCTCGACCTGGAGCCGTCCGCCCCGGCCGAGGATTACCTGCGCCGCCGCGCGGAACTGGGCGCGGCCGAGGTGAACCGGCGCCTGCTGACGGCGGCGCGGGTGACCCAGTGGCTGGTGGACACCGGCTTCCGCAGCGACCAGATCACCACGCCCGAGGAGATGGTGGCTGCCAGCGGCGCCCCGGCCAGCCATGTCGTGCAGGCTCGAGGCGGTCGCCGAGCGGGTCGCCAGGGCAGGCACCACGGCGGCGGACTGGGCTGCGACGTTCGCCGAGGAGCTAGGCGTCGAGACGGCAGCCACGGGTGCGGTCGGTTACAAATCGATCGTCGCCTACCGGTACGGCTTCGACTTCGATCCGTCCAGGCCCGCGTCGGCGGACGTCACGGCTGCTGCTGGCCGGCTGCTCCGCGCGCTGGAGACCGACGCGTCGGCCAGGATCGAAGATCCTGTCCTGCTCCGGCACCTGATCTGGACGGCGATCGACATCGGCAAGCCGCTGCAGTTCCACGTCGGATTCGGCGACACCGACGTGCGGCTGCACACGTCTGACCCGTCGCTGCTGACCGATTTCCTGATCGCGACCGAGCCGATCGGCACGCCGGTCATGCTGCTGCACTGCTATCCGCACCAGCGCGCGGCGGGGTACCTGTCGCATGTGTTCTCGCACGTCTACATGGATCTCGGCGCGATCCTCAACTACGTGGGGGCGCGGTCGGCGGCGGTGCTCGCCGAGGCGCTCGAGCTCACGCCGTTCGGCAAGATGCTCTACTCATCCGACGCGTTCGGCCTGCCAGAGCTGCACTACCTCGGCGCGATCGGGTTCCGGCGCGACCTCGCGGCGGTGACCGGACAGTTCGTCGCGGACGGGGCGTGGGCGGCCGCGGACGCCGAGCGGGTCGCCGAGCTGATCGGCTCGGCCAACGCGGCCCGCGTATACCGGCTGGGCCAGTCATGATGACAGTTCAGGCCGACTGGCTGACTCGCCCAGCCAGTCGCGTCGTCAGGCTGGCCCAGCCTTCCCCCACCTTGTCATGCTGTGCAGCTGTTTGTGCAAGCAGGCCGCGGCCAACCGTTGCGGCGAGCGCGCGGCCATGACGAGTACCGCCGTGACTCTGGCGGAGCTGGCGGCCAGGCTCCGCGCCGGGGTTGCCGCCGAGCTCGACGACGCCGTGGCGCTGCGGCACGAGCTGCACGCCTGGGCCGAGCCCTCTGGCGAGGAGTACCAGACCGCGGCGACGGGTGGCCGAGGCGCTCGGCGCCGCAGACGCCCCCGCCGTTGTCGAGACCGGCCGGCTGGTGCGGATCGGCGGCCAGGATGGCCCGTGCATCGCGCTGCGCGCCGAGCTCGATGCGCTCCCGATCACCGAGGAGACCGGCGCGCCGTGGGCGTCGCAGACCGGCGCGATGCACGCCTGCGGCCATGACGTGCACCTCGCGGCGCTGACCGCGGTGTGCCGGGCGGCCAGCGCCGCGGGTGCCGAGCTGCCCGTGCCTGTGCTCGCCGTGCTGCAGCCGCGGGAGGAAGCGATTCCGTCGGGGGCCAGGGACCTGGTCGCGTCCGGCCTGCTCGCCGCGCAGCAGCCGAGCGCGATCGTGGCCGTGCACCTGCAGCACCAGTTGCCGCTCGGCACGGTCGCCGCCGCCGCCGGAACGGTCAATGCCGCGACCGACGACATCACGATCACCGTGGAAGGCGTCGGCGGCCACGCCGGCTACCCGCAGCTGACCGCCGATCCCGTCGTCGCGCTGTGCCAGAGCGTCGTGGCCCTGCAGACCGCCGTCAGCCGGCGCTCCGACCCGACGCACGCCGTCGTCGTCTCGATCGGCATGCTCCAGGCCGGTCAGGCGGCGAACGTCATCCCGCCGGGCGCCACCGCCAAGGGCACGCTCCGGGTGCTCGACGAGGCCGACCGGCCTGGCCTGCACCAGACCGTCCGCGAGATCGTCGAGCACACCTGCGCGGCCCACGGCTGCCGCGGCTCGGTCACCATCGACCAGGGCGAGCCGGCGCTGGTCAACGACGAGGCACTGACGATGGCGACGTGGCCCTGGCTGCGCGAGGCCGGGTTCAGGATCGACACTTCGTTCCGCTCGTGCGGCGCCGACGACTTCTCCTACTTCAGCCGCGGCGGGCGCACGCTGATGCTATTCCTCGGCACCGGCGGGAAGCACGCGCTGCACCATCCCGCGTTCCTGCCCGGCGACGACATGGTCGGTCAGGCGGCGAGCGCGCTGCTGGCGGGCTACCTCGGCGCGGTCAGCCTGGCCGGGCCGCAGAGTAGCAGGCCCGAGCGCCGGCCTCTAGCGTGGTCTGCATGTGTGACGACGCGGAAGCGCAGCATCAGCAGGCGGCAGTGCTCAGCGAGGACTTCGAGCCGGCCGTGACCGTCCCGCTGGAGCCGGTGGATTCGGTCGAACTGGTCAGCCTCATCGACAACGTGACCGACGTGTTCATGCCGGACCAGGGGCCGGCCAAGCGCGTGGGGCTGCGGATCGGCGCGACCCGCCCGGCAACCCTGATGGCCGAGGGCTGGACGCCGGACGCGCTGGTCGCCGAGCACGGCTTCGCGATGCTGGTGACCGTCGTCAAGGGCGGGCGATCGCGCAGGCTGCTGTTCGACACGGGCACCAGCCCGGACGGCGTCGTCGAGAACATGCGCAGGCTGGATGTCGACCCTGGCTCGATCGAGGCGATCGTCTGCAGCCACGGCCATTTCGACCACACGACCGGGCTGGACGGGCTGAGCAGGGTCGCTCGGCCGGGCCGGCCTGCCGGTGCTGATCCACCCGCACTTCTGGCGTCGCCGCCGGATCGCGTTGCCTGGCTCGGATCCGCGCGAGATCCCCACCACCAGCCGCCGGGCGCTCGACCGACGTCGGCTTCGAGATCATCGAGGAGCGACAGCCCAGCTTCCTGCTCGACGGCTCGGTCCTGATCACCGGCGAGGTGCCGCGGGTCACCGGCTACGAGCCAGGGTTCCCGCCGCAGCAGGCGTGGCTGTCGGGGGCGCTGGGAACCCGATCCGCTCGTGCTCGACGACCAGGCGCTCATCGTCAACGTGGCGGGCAAAGGGATCGTCGTGATCACCGGCTGCGGGCACGCGGGCGTGGTCAACATCTGCCGGTACGCCAGGCGGCTGACCGGCGACCAGCCGCTCTACGCGGTGATCGGCGGCTTCCACCTGCAGGGCCCGGTGTTCGAGCCGCTGATCCCGCGCGTCCTCGACGACCTCGCCGCGCTGGACCCGGCTGTCCTGGTCCCCGCGCACTGCACGGGCTGGCGGGCAGGACACGCGATGGCGGCCCGTTTCGGCGAGGCCTACATCCCCAACAGCGTCGGCACCCGCTTCTCACTCTGACACTCGACTCCGAGGCGCCGCCACCCTGCGCCCGGCCTCACCTCGGGCCGGTGTCCAGGCCGTGCTCGATCGCGTACCTGACCAGGTCGACCCGGTTGTGCAGGTGCAGCTTGTTCAGCGTGTTCTGTACGTGGTTCTGCACGGTGCGGTGGGACAGGAACAGCCGCTCGGCGATCTGCTTGTAGGACATCCCGGTGCCGACCATGCGCAGGATCTCGGCCTCGCGGTCGGTGAGGCGCGGCGTGTCGGGCGCGGGGTCGCTGGCCAGGCGCCGGAACTCGCCGAGCACGAGGCCGGCCAGCCCGGGGGAGAACACGGCGTCGCCGACAGCCGTCCGCCGCACCGCGTCGAGGAACTCGGCGCGGCTCGCCGACTTCAGGATGTAGCCGGTCGCGCCGGCCTTGACGGCGGCGAGGACGTCGTGATGCTCGCCGCTCGCGGACAGGATCAGCACCTTGGCGCTCGGGTAGGCGGCGAGCACGCCGCGGGTGACGTCGACCCCTGAGATGTCAGGCAGCTGCAGGTCGAGCACGACGACGTCGGGCCGGACCGAGGCGGCGATGCGCACCGCCTGGGCGCCTTCGCCCGTCGCCGCCACGACCTCGAAGCCCGCCTCGCCAAGGTCGCGGCTGACCGAGTCGCGCCACATCGGATGGTCGTCGACGACCATCACCCGCATGGTTTTGTCGCTCCGCGCATTGCCGCCACCGCCGGCCATGTCCACAGCGACACCCTAAGCCGGCAGCGCCGCCCTCGGCACCCGTAGCCGGACCTCGGTTCCAGCGCCCGGCGTGCTGCTGATGTCGGCCGAACCGCCGAGATCCTTGATCCGGCCGTGAATCGACTGGCTGACCCCGAGCCGGCCCTCGGCCGCCGCCTCGGCGAGACGCCCAGACGGGATGCCGGGCCCGTCGTCGCGGATCGTCACGGTGACCGCCGCGCCCTCGTCATCGACCAGCACCCAGGCCCTCGCGGTGGCACCGCAATGCCGCCGCACGTTGTCGATCGCGGCCCTGACCGCCGCTGTCATCTCCGTGACCGCCGCTTCAGTGAGGATAACGGGATCAGCGGGGGTGATCACCGACACCAAGGCTGAGGCTTCACGGCTGAGATGGGCACTGAGGTCGAGCTCGCCTGACCTGGCCGACGCGAGCTCGTCGCCGGTGATCAGGGCGCGCAGCGCGGCCTCCTGCTCCCCGGCAAGCCGCCCGATCTCCGCCGCCTCGCCGCCGGCCTCCGCGCCGCGCCGCTGCACCATCGCGAGGACCTGCAGCACCGAGTCGTGAATCGTGCGGGCCAGCCGGTCTCGTTCCCGGCTCGCGGCCTCGATCTCGGTCGCGCGCTGCAAGGCCTGCTCGGCGCGCGAGGACAGGGTGGAGACGTAGCCGACCAGCGCCGCCGCCAGCAGCAAGATGACTGGGCCGTCCAGCGCCGTGCTCGAGTACGTGCCCGATATCGGCCATCTGAGCGAGACCACGCAGCCGCCGATGACGAGCGCCGCGATCGCGCCTGCTCGCGCTCCGCTGGCGACGGCCCAGGCCAGCGCCGGGCCCGCCAGCCAGGTCGCGGTGACGGGCATCACGCCGATCTTGGTCGCGTGGGGGGTCTGCAGGATCGCGGTCGACAGCAGCGCGAGCGCGGTCACGATCAGGTCGGCGCCTAGCAGCAGCCAGGTCCGGCGCGCGGGCTTGGCGTAGGCGAGCGTGCTCACGGCCGTCCATGCGATCATGGCGGCCAGCACGACCCAGGCCGCGCCCCAGTACCGGTAGTAGCCGGGCCTGATCGCGATCAGTATCGCGGCGTAGCTGAGCGAAGCGAACCGGAAGACGGCGATCGAGCGCCACAGCGGCGCTTGCAGGCTCATGACCGGTTACCGGACAAAGGGAACGACCACGCGAGAAGCGTATCGGCTGATCGTGCCCGCGGCCCCGGTACGAGGTACTCAGCGCCGCCTAGGTATGCGGACCAGAACATTGAGTAGCACGGCGGTTCTGGCGGCACGCGCGAATCGGCACTGTGGACGGCATGAGCACAGCTGTCAACGCCCCCCGCACCGCAGACCTGCACTGCCCAGGCTGCCTCACGCCGATCGGCGCAGGCGGACCGCACTGCCGGTCCTGCGGAATATGGCTGGCCGGCCCGCAAGTGGCCGAGCTTCGCTGGATCGATGCCGAGCTCACTCGCGTCGACTCGGCCAGGACCTGGCTGATCAGCAGGCGCGCCGTACTTCTTGACGAAGTGATGAGGCTGCGCATGCGGCCGGCCGCGGCCGTCGCCGCGCCAGCCGAACCTGCACCGGAGCCTTCGCCAGGCGCACCGGAGCCGCCGCGCCATGCGGAGCCACGGGACGCGGTCCGAGGCCCAGCCCAGGCAGCGGCCCGAGATGTCCGGCCGCACCGCGGCCAGGCTGCTGCTGGGCGCCGGCGCCGCGATGGTCGCCATCGCCGTCACGATCTTCACGGTCGCGGGCTGGAGCAGGATCGGCCCGCTGGGCCGCTGCGCCATTCTGCTGGCGCTGACGGCCGGCGTGCTGGCCGCTCCGCGGCCGCTCGTCCGCCGCAGCCTGCGTGCGACCGCCGAAGCTATCGCCGCGACCGGCCTCGTGCTGACGATCGGGGACGCCTACCTGATCCATCGCTTCACCGGGCTGCGGATCGGCCCGCTGACGGCGGCGGCGCTCTGCGCCGTCGGGGCGGCGGCGTGGGCCGCCTACGGGACGGCGATCAGGCTCAGGGGACCGCGCCTGGCCGCTATCGGTCTTGCCCAGCTGATCGCGCCGCTCGCGTTCGTCGGCTTCGCGAACCTGATCGGCGGCCCGGCCGCTCCGATGGCCGGCCCAGCGGCCGGCCTCCTCGTCACCGCCGCCGCCGACATCGTGCTCGCCGCCCGGCTGGCGAGCCGCGGCCGGCCGCAGCCTGATGAGCCGCGGGGCGTCCCGCGCAGCGGTACACCGACAGCGGACGTGGCAACGATCGCGGCGGTCCTCGCGTGGGGCTGCGGTGTCCTCGCGGCGGTCATCGGGCTGGCTGCCCTGATCACCTCGCAGCGGCGCGCAACACGGCGCTTCGTGGAGCGGCGCGACCTGGCTGGCGCTGGTCTTCCTGGCAGCGGCGGGCACCGCCAGCGCCGGCCCAGCCCGCGGCGCCGGACTGGAGTCGCTGGCGCGGCCGGCGGCGGTCGCGTCCGGCGCCCTCGCCGGGATCGGTCTGGCCACCATCGCGAGCCCTGCCCTCAGCACCGGCTGGGAACTGGCGTGCGCGGGCGTTTCCGGCTTCTGCCTCAGCGCCGCGGCGCTTTTCCTCGGGCCGCTGCTCTGGCGGCCGGCGTCGGCGCGTCGGCGTGACTTCGCCGCCGGATCCGGCGCGCTGCTGGCGGCTGCAGCAGCGATCGCGGCGCCGGCCGCGGTGGCAGGTCTTGTCCCAGAGCACCCGGTGCTGCCCGCGTGGTCGGGCGCCGGGCCCACCGGGACGGGACCGGCGATCTGGCCCTACCTGCCCGCAGCGATCACGGTGCTGGCTCTGTGCGCGCTGGCGTGCCTGCTCGCGCAGGCCGGCCGCGGCGGGGTTTCCGCCGGGCTCAGGGCGTGCTTCGGGGCCGTCGGTCTGGCGGCCGCGGCCGTGGCCGCGGGATCGCTGCCCGCGGCAGCGCACCTGACCGGCTGGGCCGCGCTGAGCGTCCTGACCGCCACGACGGTGATCGTGCTGACGGCCGCCGCGGTGCTGCGCGAGCGGGCGCTCGCCAACGTCGCGGCCGGATGCGGGACTGCGCTCGCCCTGACGGCCGCGGCGTGGTCGCTGGCCGGACGCGCGACCACGCTTGCCGAACTGGCCGCGCTGGCTGTGGCCTTCTCGCTGACGGCCGCGCGGGCCAGGCACACCGTAGCGGCCGTCGTCTCGACGGCCGGCGCCCTCGCCGCCGCCACCGGGCTGGCCTGGGCGGCGCCGCTCGCCGCGGGATGGCCCGCCGAGCGGGCCGCGCTGCCGGGGCTGGGCGTCGCGATCGTCGCCGTCGCGGCGGCGACGGCGCTGCGCCGGACGCGGCCCGTGCACGCCAACGTGCTCGACCTGGGCGCCTGCGTGGTCGCGCTGCTCGCAGCCGTCAGTCGCGGCCGGACGGCAGGACATCTTCGCGGTCGTGGCCGTGACATCGGCGCTCGTCAGCAGCGGCGCGGCGTGGCTGCGGACGGGGCGGCAGCGTTCGGTCGCCGCCGCGATGGCTGCCTGCGCGGCGCTGGCCGCGATCTTGGCGCAGGGCGGCCCGCTCGGCAGGGCGTTGCTGAGGACGGCGCGGATCCTCGCGCACCCGTGGCGGCAGCCAGGCCCGGCCGCCACTGCGCACCTAGCAGGCCTCTCGCTCGCCGTCCTCGTGTTCGCCGTGTGCCTGGCGGCGCTGGCGGTCGCGGCGGGCGCCTGGCGCGGCAGCAGGCGCGTGAGCATGGACGCTGTGGCCGTGGCGCTGCCGCTGGTCGCGGCGCCTGCCGGGGTGGCGAGCCTGGACGACGGGTTCGGCTACCTCGCCGTCGTCGGCGGATTGCTCGCGCTGACGCTCGCGCTGACCGCTTGGGCGGCGCTCGGTGAGAACCTGGCCCCGGCGGTGGCCGCGCTGGTGAGCGCGGCGCTGACGGTCACGTGGGCGCTCGCGGAGCCGCTCCCGACGCTGGCCGTGCTCGGCTGCCTCGCGGTCGGCTACGGCCTGTGCGCCTGGCGGTCCAGGCTTGCAGTCGTCCGGATCGCGGCCAGCTGCCTGAGCGCTCTTGTCGGCCGCCGCGTTCGCCGAAGCTGCGGCACTCGCTGCGGGGTTGAGCGCCTGGCAGGCGGGGCTTTCGGCGCTCGCCGTCGCCGCGATCGCGCAGATCGTGGCGGCGCGGATCGCTGGCTCCAGCTGTTCCCGCCCGCCCGGCTCGCTGCGAGCCGTCGGCCGCATGGGGGCGGCGGAATCAGCTCCGTACACCAGCTCGGTCATGAGCCTCACGGTGGAGGTCGCCGGCTGGCTGGTCGCGGTCATGGGCGCCATGCAGTGCCTCGGACAGCTGTGGACTGCCAGCGCCGCCACCGCCATCGCCGGGATCACTTGCCTGGGCGTCGCGACCCGCACGGACCGGCGCACGGCGCTCTGGCCTGGGCTGGCGCTGTGCTATGCGGCGTGGTGCACCGGCCTTGTGGCGGCGGGCGTGAGCGCACCGGAGCCGTACACCGCCCCGGCCGCCCTGATCGCCATCGCGGCCGGCTGGCGAGCGTCCGGGCGTGAGCCGCGGCCACACTCCTGGCTCGCCTACGGTCCAGGCCTGGGGCTGCTGTTCCTGCCCAGCCTGTTCGTAGCCTGGAACGGGACCGGATGGATCCGGCCCGTGCTGCTGGGCCTGGCGGCGATCGGCGTCGCCATATACGGGGCGCGGAGCAGGACACAAGCGCCGCTGATCAGCGGCACAGCGGTGGCGTTGCTCGAGGCCGGCCGGCAGCTAGCTCCCGATGTCATGCACCTGGTGCACACGCTGCCCGGCTGGGCCCCGGTCGCGGTCGGCGGTGCCGTGCTGCTCTGGGCCGGCGCGACCTACGAAGCCAGGCTGCGCAACCTGAAGGCGATCCGCCGGTCGCTGGCTGGAATGAGCTGAGCCGGTTCCGCTGAGCCGAGTCCGTTGGCCCGGCGCGGCGGAAGGCCCCTCCTGTTCCGTTTGGGCTAGGTGTGGCTAGCCTGAACCATGAGACAGTCGCCGTTGAAGCCCTGGCTGGCCCGCGTGCGACGGAGTGAGCTCGGGGGGGCTCGTGACGTTGGGATCGATGAGTGATGCCTGCTGAGCGCGAACGCGGTATTCGGTTCGAGTTCCTGAGGATGCGCCCGCACGACCACATGGGCTGGGTCTTCGCCGGACCCAACGAGTTCGCCGCGGTCGCCGCACCGTACCTGACGGAAGGCGCGGCGCTCGGCGAGCGCCTCATGTATGTCGCGGACGACCCGCATCCTGACGATATGTCGCAGGTCGCAAGCCATCGTCGATGCTGACGCGCTGCGCATCGCGAGCGTCGCGGAGATCTACGGAGCAAATGGCGTCGTTGACCCGGCCCGTCAGCTCGCCACCTTCATGGCCGAGCTGGCGGACGCACAGGCCGCCGGATATACCGGGCTCAGGGTCGCTGCCGATAACACCTCGCTGGTCGGCGACGAGAACCAGATGAAGGCGTGGACTGAGTGGGAGGTCGTGGCTGACCACACCATCGCCGCCCAGCCGTTCACGGCGATGTGCGCGTTCGGCAAGGACAGGGTGGACAACGCCCGGCTCCGCCGGCTGGCCATGGTGCACCCGCTGTCGTCAGCGTCGGGTCCGGTCCCGCAGGTCAGGATCTTCTCCGACGGTCACGCCATGCGGATCGAGGGCCGCGTCGACGCCTACGCCATCACGCAGCTCTGGCTTGCCCTCGAGGCGCTGCCGGTCCGTGCCGATGTCGTAGTGGATCTCGCTACGGCGCGGCTGATGGGCCCTGGCGTGCTGGCGGGGCTGACCCAGCTGTGCGACTGCGGAATCGGCGTGACGATCCGCGGCCAGCGCGCAGCGATCGACGAACTCAGAGATTCGCTGACCCAGCCTGCTCACCGGCTTGTGCTGGAAGAAGCCGATCAAATCGGCGCGAGTCGTGATTGTGACTCTAGGATGTCGTGACGATCGCGCGGCTCACCCTCCGCGCAGGATCGCCTTCAGCGTCTTGATGCTGTTGGCGGGCGTCTGCGCGTCGATGCACAGCCGCTCCATCACCGCCAGATAGCCGTCCACTACTTCCTGCTTGTCCAGGTACTGCGCGGTGGTCAGCTGCTCAAGGTAGACCACGTCAGGGATGTCGTACTCGGAGAAGCGAAGCAGGCTGAACGGCCCTCCAGCCGCGGCGTGGCCGCCAGCCTTGAAGGGGATCACCTGCACGCTGACGTTCGGGCGCTCGGACATGTCGATAAGGTGCTTCACCTGCGTGCGCATGGCGTTCGGGCCGCCGATCGGGCGGCGCAGCAGCGCCTCGTCAAGCACGACCCACAGGCTCGGCGCATCAGGCCGGTCCAGAACTGCCTGACGGGCTAGCCGCAGGCTGACCCGGCGGTTGATCTCCTTGGGGTTCGAGTACCCGAGCATGGTGACGGCGCGGGCGTAGTCCTCGGTCTGCAGTAGTCCCGGGACGAACTGGACCTCGTAGGCACGGATCTGGCTCGCTGCCTCCTCGAGGCCGACGTAGGCCTCGAACCAGCTGGGCAGAATGTCGGCGTAGTCGTGCCACCAGCCGGGGGAGTTCGCCCGGGCGGCCAGGGCGCGAAGCGCCTCGCGCTCCTTTTCGTCGGTGACGCCATAGAACGTCAGCAGGTCGACGATGTCGCGGTCCTTGAATCCCACCCGGCCGGTCTCGAGCCTGCTGACCTTCGAGTGGGACGCCCGGATGACGTTGCCCGCCTCTTCCAGCGACAGCCTGTTGGCCTCGCGAAGTCGCCGCAACTGAGCTCCGAGCAGGATCCGCAGCACCGTCGGGCTACCTGAGCCCGGCGGCGCTATGACGCTCTGCACCGGGCCCCCATAGGGTCCGGCTGTGGTGACCATTGCATCCCCCTGCGTGGTCAGCTGACGTAGGTTGACTTCAAGAGTGTCCCACGCATGGTGGCCATTGCGCCATAAGCGCGACGTTAACCGCTAGGAAATGCCGAAAGTTCCTCACCAGGTCCTTGCCGGCCATTGTCGGGTGGTGCCACGACTAGCCCCTCATCCGAAGTCGCCGTCCTTGACCCCGCGCAGGAACGCGTCCCACTCCGCACCGGTGAAGACGAGCGCCGGGCCATCGGGGAACCTGGAGTTCCGCACAGCCACGCCGTCGGCCACGGGGGCCGCCTCCACGCAGTTGCCGCTTGGGTTGCTGTAGGTGCTCTTGCGCCACGCTGCCGCGCGCAGCAGCGATGCCCGTACCCCGTTGAACGCACGATCCACTTGTCATCCCTTCGCCGCTCCATGCACAACCTCGCTGGCACATCTCCGGGGGCTGGGGAGCTGTGGCTGGGCCGAGAATCTTGTGCAGGCGCACGTGCATCTGCACGTATGAACGTCATCATAGCGGGACGAACATGTCAGAACACCCCCGGCCCAGTGTGCGACGGCACTTGCATGTGCACACCGATTAATGGCATCGTAACGGACGAGCAGGCCCGAATGGACTCGGCCGAGACCACGCTTGAGTACTTACTCATGCATAAGGGAAACGAATAGTGACTTCCGCGCAGGCACGGGATTTGACTTATGGCAGCCCTGGGCTGCGTGCCAATGGCGACCTGCGCCAGCCGGCCAGCATGAGGCAGCGCGAAATGCCGCTGCCTGGCCTGCCTGACACCCTTGAGGCGGTCGCTGATCCCTGCGAACTCGACTTGAAGCCCGGGCCAGAATCGGTGAAGCTGGCTCGGGAGTTCACAGCTGCCACACTCCAAGATTGGCAACTAGCCGATCTTGTAGAAGAGGCGGTGATCGTTGCGTCGGAACTCGTGACGAATGCCATTAGGCACGGGACGCGCTGTTCGCCTCCGACCGCCGATGTGGCGACAGTTCGGCTCGCCTGGCAGCGCCAGACCGACCGGATCATCTGCGTAGTGACCGACGGCAGCGACGAGCCCCCGGTCCTCGAGGACGCTGACATGACCTCTGAATCAGGCCGCGGGCTCCAGGTTGTGCACGCACTCACGGCCGCCTGGGGCTGGGTCAGCCTGGGCGCCTGCCAGAAGGCCGTCTGGGCGACGTTCCTGCTTCCGTAAGATCGGGCCGCTGCTGGAACTAGCCTCATTCTCTGACTAGAGTCAGAGAATGAGCGAGCAGGTGATGATCAACCAGCTGCGCAGCTTCAACCGCGCGGTTACCCAGCGAGTCGGCGCGCTGGATGACGCGTTCCTTGATCGCCGGCGCCCGCTCGGGCAGTCGCGCGTCCTGTGGGAGATCGGCCGTGATGGCTGCGACGTCCGGCGGCTCAGGGCGCGGCTGGAGCTCGATTCCGGTTACCTCAGCCGGCTGCTCAGGTCACTGGAGGAAGCCGGGCTTGTGGCGGTAACGCGCAACGAAGCAGACGGGCGGGTGCGGACGGCTCGTCTCACGGCGCGCGGCCTGGCCGAGCGGGACGAACTCGACCGGCGCTCCGACGAGGCCGCGAACGACATCCTGCGTCCGCTAAGCGGCAGGCAGCAGACCCGCCTGATCGCCGCGATGGCAGAGGTGGAGCAGCTTCTGACCGCATCGGCGGTCCGGGTGCGGGTGGCCGATCCGAGTGAACCAGCGGCTCGCGCGTGCATGGCGGCTTACTTCGCCGAACTGGCCGCACGGTTTGACGGCGGTTTCGATCCGGCGCGCAGCATCTCGGCCGATGACGCCGAACTTATCCCGCCAGCCGGGCTGCTGCTGCTGGCGACGCTGCGGGGCGAGCCGGTGGGCATCGGGGCGCTGAAGCTGCATGGCCGGGCACCTGTGGAGATCAAGCGGATGTGGGTCGCCGCTGCGGCGCGCGGACTCGGCCTCGGCCGGCGGCTGCTGTCGGAGCTCGAGGACCACGCAGCCGAGCGCGGCGCGCGCGTCGTCAGGCTGGAGACCAATCGCACGCTCGCCGAGGCCATCGGCCTGTACCGGTCAGCTGGATACCGCGAAGTGCCCGCGTTCAATCATGAGGCCTACGCGCACCACTGGTTCGAGAAGCATCTGGCCAGGCCGCCCGCGACGGGCCATGGCGTCTCGTGACGGCCTCGGGCCATCGGGCCTCGGGCCTGGCTGCTGTCGGCATTCTCCCTATAGGCCGTCTTTGCCCGTAGGCTGCGCCCTAGGCCGCCATTGCCGGGCGAGGTGAGCAGGAGGGCGCCAGTGAGCGGGGCACCAGACGACGCCGGGCGACCGCACGCAGGCGAGATGCCCGGCTGGGCGCCGGAAGTCGAAGAGATCGCTCGCCGGCGTGATCTCGCCCTCGCGATGGGCGGACCAGACAAGGTGCGAAGGCAACGCGAGTCGGGCCGGCTGACGGTGCGTGAGCGCGTCGAGCGGCTCACCGATCCTGGCAGCTTCGCCGAGATCGGCGCGCTCACCGGCTTCGCAGGCTACGACGACGAAGGGCGGCTGGTCACGATCCAGCCCGCCAACTTCGTCGCCGGGACGGCCAGCGTCGGCGGCCGCCGCGTGATGGTCGGCGCCGACGACTTCTCCGTGCGCGGCGGCTCTGGCGACGCCGCCATTCACGCCAAGCAGATCTTCTCCGAGCAATACGCCGCCGACATGCGGCTGCCGGTCGTACGACTGCTCGACGGGGCGAGCGGCGGCGGCAGCGTGAAGTCGGTCCTGGACTCCGGGTTCACTTATGTCCCTGTCAACCCGGCGTGGGACGCCGTCGTGGCGAACCTGTCGCTCGTTCCTGTGGTCGCCGCGTGCCTCGGCCCGGTCGTCGGGCTCGGAGCGGCTCGCCTCGTGATGTCGCACCTGGCCGTCATGGTCACCGGGATCGGCCAGTTGTTCACCGCCGGCCCTCCCGTGGTGCGCAGCGGTACCGGCGAGGACCTCACCAAGGAGGAACTCGGCGGCGTTGCCGTTCACCGGCGCAACGGCGCCATCGAGCGATTCGCGGCCTCGGAGGACGAGGCGTTCGCGATCATTCGCGACTTCCTGTCCTTTCTGCCAGGCTGCGTCACCGAGACGCCACCGGTCGTTGCCAGCGACGATCCGGCAGGACGGCGGGATGAGTCGCTGATCGACGCCGTTCCGCGCGATGTCAGGCTGCCGTACCGGATCGAGCCGATACTCGACGCGATCTTCGACGCCGGATCGGTGTTCAGGTACGCGGAGTACGGGGGCGCCACCGTGACGGCGCTGGCCAGGCTCGATGGTCACCCCGTCGGCGTGGTCGCGACCGATCCCTACCGCGGCACGACGATGTCGCTGGAGGGGGCGCTCGCGCTGACGCGGCTCGTCGACCTCTGCGAGACCTTCCACCTGCCGCTCGTCAGCCTCACCGATCAGGGCGGGATCACCATCGGCAGGGTCGCCGAGGAGCGCGGCACGATCAGGCACGCGGCGCGCGCGATCGCGGCCGTCTACCAGGCCAGGGTTCCCCAGGCCGAGCTGATCGTGCGCCGCGTCTACGGGGTCGCAGGGGCCGGCATGATCAACAGGCACCGGGTCGGCAGGAGCTGGGCCTGGCCCTCAGGGGACTGGGGCTCACTGCCCGTCCAGGGCGGTATCGAGGCGGCGTTCCGGGCGCAGATCGATGGTGCGGACGACCCGCAGGCGGAGATCGACCGGATCCGCACCACGCTCGCGGCGCTCACCTCGACGTTCAGGACCGCAGAGCGGTTCGGCGTGCAGGACATGATCGATCCGCGGGACAGCAGGCCGCTGCTCTGCGAGTGGGTGCACGACGCCTACCGGGTGCTGCCGGAACTGACCGGCCCGCCGTCGTTCGGCACCAGGCCCTGACCGGGCGGCGGAGCACGGCTGTGTTTGCCAGCGGGGACTTGCTAGCGTGCGGGGCGTGGCCATCTCGTTTAGTGACGCAACCCGGAAGCTGCTCGACGGCAAGAACTACGCGGTCCTCGCGACCGTGAACGCGGACGGCAGCCCGCAGACCTCGGCGATGTGGGTCGGCAGGGACGGCGATGATCTGCTGTTCTCCACCGTCGAGGGCCGGGTCAAGCACAGGAACATGCTCCGCGACCCGCGGGTCAGCGTGACCGTGCTGGACGCCGAGGACCCGGAGAACTACGTCGAGCTGCGCGGCCGGGTCACGATGACCCCCGACATCGGCCGCCAGGTAGACACGCGGCTGTCCTGGAAGTACGACGGCAAGGACCCGGGCCAGGACCGCCCGGGCGCCGTCCGCGTCGTCGTCCGCATGGTGGTCGACAAGGTGACCGGCTACGCCGCCTAGGCCGACTCCATGATCACGGAGACTTTTCGGCTGTGCGGTCTGAAAAACTCTCCTTGATCATGAGAGAAGTGCGGCGGAGGTGCGCCGGAGGTGCGGCGGGAGTGGCTCAGGGCTGCTGGAAGTCCTTGGTCGTCCAGATCTTCTCGCGCAGGTACTGCCTGACCTTGGCGATGTACTGCTGTGCTGGCTGGGTGTGCCAGCGCCCGGCGAACCAGCGCCCGACGCAGCCCCAGGCGTCGCCCGCCTTGTAGGTCTGGCCACGGTCCACCGTGTTCAGCCAGGTCTCGTAGCCGTCGAAGCAGGAGCGCCAGATCGCGTAGGCGGTGTCGGCGTTCATGGCCGTGGACTTGGCGATACCAGGCCAGCTCGACTTCTCGTACGGGTACCTGTTCTGCAGAATGCCCCAGCTCTGCGGGCACAGACCGGCCCGTCCGTCGACGCCAGGTCCGTGCCCTGGCGGGCAGCCGCTGGACTCCCAGTCGCCCTTGGTGGTCTGCCGCCACCAGCTCTCGATCGCCGCCTGGGCGAACACCATGTTCTGGTCGATGCCCCACTTGCAGGCGGCCCAGCGCAGGATCTGCTCGGTCGTGCCGGTGAAGTTGCCGTTGATCCGCGGGGCGATCCACTTGTTCGCCTGCCGACTTGTCGCCGGAGAAGAAGGTCTTGCTGACGTGGTGCCCGGTCGTGTGGTTGTAGCGGCGATTGACGCCCTTGTTCTCCTTCACCGGCCTGGCACGCACCCAGGTCGCGCACTGCGCCCCAGTGGGCAGTTTCGTACCAGGGGGAAGGGTGTGGAAGTACGCGGGTGACGCTGCCGGGCCAGCCGTCGCGCCCCGCGGCATCGTGGCGGCGGCCGGTGCCGCGAAGGCCAGGAGCGCGCCGCCGGCGGCGACGGCGGTGAAGCGCTGGATCGTGCGTGCGAACGGGCTCGACCGACGTGGCTGCATGAACCGTTATATGTACTCCTTCGGCGAGGCGGCTGCAACGCGATCGGCTGAACGCGTTTCATGTCCGTTTCTTCAGGTACCTCGCCTTCCTGAATCCACATCAATCACGAGCAAAGGGTAGAGATGCTAGCGGCCTTGCTGCTGGCCGGGATGGTCGCAGCGCCGCTCGGCTCGGCCTTGCTGTTCCTGCCTGCGAGAAGACGGCGGCGGGCGGCCGGAACGTGGCCGTCGATCCGCCGGATCGTGCTGGCCGTGGCCGGGACGCTGATCCTGGCCGCCGCGGTCGCGGGGGTGCTGCGGTTGCTCTCGGTCTCCGAGCACAACCTGATCATTGGCGCCGCCAGCGTGGTGATCGCCAGCCTGATCTGGCTGCCGTTGACCAGGCGCTGGCGAGCCAGGGCGCACCTGTGCTGGGCCTCCAGCATCTTCCTGTTCGTGACCTACCTGGTGTTCGCCATGGAGTGGACGTTCGCCAGCCATCTGGGCCTGGCCAGCACTATCGGCGCGCTGCTGCTGTGGATATTCGAGCTGTTCGCCGCCGTCATGGCGTGCGCGTACCTGTGGGAGATCTGCGACGCGCTCGGCACCGAGCATTGGACGAGGAGGGTCACCCCGCAGGTCTCGTTCGACGTACCGGCCGCTGAGCTGCCGATGGTGAGCCTGCACGTTCCTGCCCACAACGAGCCGCCTGACATGGTCATCGACACGCTCAGGTCGCTGCTACGGCTGGACTACCCGCGCTACGAGATCATCCTGATCGACGACAACACCGACGACGAGGCGCTATGGCGGCCCGTGCAGGCCTGGTGCGCGCGGCACGGGGTGAAGTTCAAGCACCTGGCAGACTGGCCGGGCTACAAGTCGGGCGCGCTGAACTACGCGCTGCGCGAGATGACCGACCCAGCCGCCGAGGTGATCGGGGTCGTGGACTCCGACTACCAGATCGAGCCAGGCTTCCTGCGGCGCTGCGCGCCCGCGTTCGCCGAGCCGTGGGTCGGCTTCGTGCAGTCGCCCCAGGACTACCGCGGCTGGCAGGGCGCCCCGTACTACAAGCGCCTGTACTACTCCTACAAGTACTTCTTCGCCGTGTCCCAGCCCTCGCGCAACGAGCGCGACGGCGCCATCTTCGCGGGCACGATGGGGCTCATCCGCCGGGTCGCGCTCGAGCAGCTCGGCGGCTGGGACGAATGGTGCATCACCGAGGACGCAGAACTGTCGCTGCGCCTGCTCCGGGCCGGGTTCTCTGGCCTGCACGTGGACCAGACCTGGGGACACGGGATCATGCCGCTGACGTTCGAGGCATTGAAGGGCCAGCGCTACCGCTGGTGCTTCGGCGGTATCCAGATCCTGCGGATGCACTGGCGGTCGCTGATTCCCGGCCGGCAGTCCAGGGAGAACCACATGACGACGGCGCAGCGCTGGGCGTACCTGGCCGGCGGCGTCCAGTGGTACGGCGACGTGCTCGGCCTGGCCTTCCTGGTGTTCCTGCTGGCCGGGGCGGCCAACGAGGCGCTCGGCGGCGGCGCGCTCTTCCGCAAGCTGACCGTCTTCCTGGTCGCGACCGTGCCGGTGCTGGTCGGCCTCGGCCTGATCCGCGCCGTCGCGCTGCTCCGGCGCGGCACCGGCGCGTCCTGGCGCGACGCCCTCGGCGCGTTCTTCATCTGGCAGTCCACGTCCCTCGTCGTCGCGCGGGCGTCGGTGCTCGGGCTGTTCGCACGCAAGGCGGCATTCCTGCGCACGCCGAAGACCAGCGAGCAGGCCCGATGGTGGGAGGCGCTGCGCGCGAACTGGGCGGAATCGCTGCTCGCCGTGCTCGGGCTGGCAGGCATCGTCGCGGCCCTGAGCAGGCCGGCGCAGCTGAGCGGCTGGCTGCTCGCTGCCTTGCTGGTATTCCCGACGCTCGGGATGGCCGCCGCTCCGTTCAATAGCTGGGCCGCGCGCCGAGCCGCGCTGCCTGCCGCCCTGCGGGCGCGCCGGACGACTGAGTACCGCCGCGACCGGCGCTCGTTCGCCGCGGGCGCCGCCGCTGGCGGGCTGGTCACGGTCGCCGTCGTGGTGGTCGCCGCCGTGGTCCTGCTGCTCGCGCCCAGCCACCACTTCGTGCAGTCGCCAACGCTGACCGGGCCTTCGCACCAGCGCAGTCACCCGGCCTCGCACCACGCGCAGTCGCACAGCGCCTCGCCGTCGGGCTCACCGTCACCCGCTCCGTCGACGTCGGCACCGACCCCGACCGCCGAGCCCGTCATCAACCCCGACGCCGTCCGGTTCGCCGTCGGCGTCGACCAGCGCGGCGGCGTCCCCGTCCAGCAGCCCGTAGCGGAAGCGCGGCAGCCCTCCAAGGCGGCCGGCGCCCGCTCGGCAGCAAGCTGCGCAACGTGGGCGCAAAGCGGCTCCTAGAACGACAGCATCGCGCCCACGTTGTTCACCGACTAACTGGCCAGGGACGCGCCGGAGCCTGCTGCGCCGTCACTCGCGAGATCGGCGGCGGCTTCCTGCAGCGCCTGGCTCGTCGCCTCCAGGCTGCGCAGGACCTCCTGCTCGTCGGCGGCGAGGTGACTGCGGAACAGCCCGATCGCGTGGCCGAACGCGGGGAAGCAGCTTTCGGTCGCTGCGACGCCCTCGTCCGTCAGCGAGATCAGCCTGGACCGGCCGTCGGCGGGGTTGCGCTGCCGCTGCAGGTGCGCCTGGGCCTCCATCTTGGCCAGCACGCTCGACAGGGTGGTCACCCGCATCCCGAGCGCCGCGGCAAGCTCGGTCGGCGTGGTGGGCTGCATGATCCGCAGCGCGCTGTAGACAGCGAAGTCGGCGGGAGTCAGCGGAGCGTCGGCCATCGCGCGCGCGAGCAACGCGGATAGCTGCTGGCTGAGCGCGAACAGCATGAGGAAAGGCCCGCGCTGCTCGATCCTGGCCACGAGGGGCCTCCTCCCGATGGTTGCCGCCAATCTAGTACGACTTCGTAATATCACTACTACGAGTTCGTAATACTTTCGCGATCGACGGCTGGCTACGATTCGCTGATGCCCGCATCGATACCGCGCATAGCGATTCTCCTCAGCGCAACTGTCCTCGCGCTCGCTGGCTGCGGCGGAGCGGCCGGATCGGCGCCGGGCGGAGGCTCTGCGCCATCCAGCTCCGGGCCTAACGGCGGCGGAGGATCCGGCCAGCCGGCCGCTGCAGCGCGAACGTCGCCCTCCGCTGGCGCCCGGCCCGCGTATCTGCGGACGATCCGTACCGGCGACCGGCCGTGCGCGGTGCTGGGCGCGGCGGGCGCGATCTGGGTGGCCGATCTCGTCGATACCCACGTCAGCAGGCTCGACCCGGCGACGGGCAAGACCACGGCCACGATCAAGACCGGGCTCCAGCCGTGCGGCATGGCCTACGGCGCTGGCTCGGTGTGGGTGGAGAACTTCGGCGGCAACAGTGTCACCAGGATCGACGTGCGGACGCTGCGCACCCGCACGTACCAGGTCGGCGCGAGCCCCTACGACGTCACATTCGCGGGCGGGGCCGCCTGGGTCACTAACTACGGCGCCGGCACGGTGACCAGAATCGACGCCGCGAGCGGCAAGACCAGGTCGATTCCCGTCGGGGTCAGCCCTGAAGGAGTCGCCAAGGCCGCTGGCGCGGTGTGGGTCGCCGACTACGGGGACGGCACGGTGGCGCGCATCGACACCAGAACCCTGCGAGTGCGAAAGATCAAAATCGGCGGGTCGCCCGCATGGACGGCCTACGCGGGCAGCACCGTCTGGGTCGGCGATCAGAGCGCCGGGCAAGTGGTGCGGATCAACGCCCGCACCGGCACCGTGGTCGCGAGGATCAAGGTCGGCCACACCCCGAACGACGGCGACGTGCTCGGCAAGTACGTCTGGTTCCCCGACAAGAGCGGCGGCCTGTACCGGATCAGCAGAACCGGCAACCAGGTCAGCGGGCCCTATCCGCTGCACGCGGCCGACCCGTTCACGCTGGCGGCCTACGACGGCCGGCTCTGGATCGCGAACTTCGGCGGCACCGACGTCCTGATCGTGAACCCGGCCAGGCTGTCCGGATAGCGGCCAGACCGGCCCTAGCCAGCCGCGACCGACGACCAGTCGGCGAACCCGGTCGGGTCGTGCCTGCCGATGCTCGCGTGCTCGAACATGCCCCAGCCCTCCTCGCCGTCCATGCTCGCCCTGGCCAGGTGGTCCGTCACGCCCCACGGGATTCGCCCCGCCACCGCAGGGTCGGTGAGGTCGTAGACGCTGGTGCCGCTCCAATCTCGCCCCATCCACCGGCCGTGCGTCCAGTCTGGATCCCCGTTGTACCCGGCGCCGACGTGCAGCGGAAGGGAAGTCAGGATTTCCACTTCTACGCAGACCGGCTTGCCCGTGCCGTCCGTGAGGTGGATCCGCGCCGCGGTGGGCTGCCTGGTCCCCGGCGCGTAGCTGATCTCGGCTCGCGGCCAGCCGAGTTGCTCCACCCGGCCGTCGGGCCAGACCCGCTTGGCGTTGCTCAGGGTCCGGTAGCCGTCCGGGTTCTCCTGCAGGATCACGATCAGCGCGCAGGTCTCGAACCGCAGCGGCAGGTACACCCACCAGAACCCGGCCAGGGACTCGGCCGCTGCCCGTCCAGGTGGCTCGCCCTCGCCGACCGGCCTGATGCCCCATGAGCGGTCCCTGGCGCCCGCCCAGCGCTCGTCGCTGACCGCGAACTCCCTGCCGCCGATCCGCAGGCTGCCGCTCCAGCTGCCGAGCTGGCAGAACCTGGACGAGTCGATGATCGCCCGCTCGCCCGACAGCATCAGGTGCGGCTCCTCCTGCACGGCGGGGAACGAGCCGGTCCAGTGCAGGTCGAAGTCCAGGCTCGAGTCCGGCGAGGCGCAGGTCAGGTGCAGCTTGCTGAGCGGCTCGAGGACCTCGATCCGGTAGCCGCCGACGTGCTGGTCCAGGCTGCGCTCCGCGAGCGCGTCGGAGAAACGGACGCTCCAGATCCGGTCGCCGACCCTGGCCGCGGCGTAGGCGTCGATGACGCCGAGGTTCGGATAGACGCCGAGCCCGGAGACCAGGAATACCTCGCCGGTGCGGTCGTGGGCGTTGAAGTAGCAGCGGTCGTAGAAGTTGCGATCGCTGCTCGCGACCCTGCTGATCGGGATCGGTGCCTGATGGATCGGGTACTCATCGAGAGGTGCTGGCCCTGTGGTTAGCGACACGGTCTTGTCAGTCCCATCGGTAGGTGCCGTCGAGCAGCCTGTCCAGGCTGGCCCTGTGCATCACGTAGTCGTCGATGTCGTCGGGGACCTGGTCCTCGCCGAAGTGGATCATCCGGCGCCTGATCCTGGCCATCACGATCGCGTGCCGCAGCGCCGCGTACACCAGGTAGAAGTCCATGTCCCTGAGCTCGTGGCCGCTGAGCTCGGTGTACAGGCGCTCCACCTGCGAGCGGCGAAGGAAGTCCGGCAGCCCAGGCACCTCGAAGAACTCGGCGATGTCCTGGAAGAACCTGTGCAGGAAGATGAACCAGGCGACGTCGATTTCGCGCGGCCCCAGCCCCGCCATCTCCCAGTCGAGCACGGCGACCGGGGTGAAGCCGTCGTAGATGATGTTGCCGATCCGCGAGTCACCCCAGGACAGCACGTCAGGACCTGACTCGGCCGGCCAGTGCCGCTCCAGCCAGTCCAGGCTGCGCTCGATGATCGGGATCGTGATGCCGTCGTCGGTCAGTGCCCAGCGGTAGTAGGCGTACTGCTGGTCGACGTGCCAGCGCAGCGCAGACGTGCCGGCCGGCGGCCGCAGCCAGCCGAACGCCTCGGCAGGCTCAGGGATGGCGTGCAGGTCGGCCACGATCTTGACGCTCGCCCGCTCCAGTTGCGCCCGCTCGTCCGGCTGTGGCGTCGAGCAGCCAGCCGCCGAAGACGTAGGGCGGGTTGTCCAGCGGGACTCTGCCGTCGACCTGGTCCATCACGAAGAACGCGGTCCCGAGCGGCACGCCGTCCTGCTGATTCCACGCCAGCCTGGGCAGCGGCACCGCGCAGCGCTTGCTGACCTGGTCGATGAGGCGGAACTGGCCTGGCAGGTCGTAGCGCGGGAACACCGGAACGGCGCTTTGCTCGGGCGCCATCCTCGCTACGTAGGCGCCGCGGCGCGGCGCGCCGCCGTCCGACCATTCGGCCTCGAAGAGCAGTGAGGTGCTCGACAGGCCGCCGCTCGGCGGCATCCGCACCCCGCTGATGACCGGCGGCTCGCTGAGCCCGAGCTTGCCTGCCAGCCACTCCTGCAGCGCACCGGCGAGCGTCTCGGGATCGCGCGTGCTGACCGTCATCTGGATCCGCTCGCCCCTGACCGCGGGGGGTTCTGGGGGGTCGTCCCCCCGAGGCAGCACCGCGGGGGGTTCTGGGGGGTCGTCCCCCCGAGCCAGCACCGCGGGGGGTTCCGGCGGGTCGTCCGGGGCCAGCACGGGCTCGGTCATGAGCGCCTCCTGACGGTCCGCGCCGCAGCGTACTGAAACGTGTTCTAGCGGACGCTAACCAGTCTGGATCATGCGGTCAATGGATAAGCACGGAGTTGTCCGTGTATGGATGGTCCATCCATCGCCAGATTCCGCAATGGATGGACCATCCGTACACGAGATCGTGACGGGCGGTCCGCTAGGTTGCGGACATGTACCTCACCCCGACCGAGGAAGACCGGCTGACGATCTTCGCGGCCGCCGAACTGGCGCGCAGGGCGCTGGCCGATGGCGTCCTGCTGAACGCGCCTGAGGCCACGGCGCTCATCTGCGACGAGATGCACCGCGCGGCCCGGCGCGGAGCTGCGGCCGACGGCGTGCTCGCGGCCGGCCGCGCGGCCGTCCGGCGAGAGGACCTGATCGACGGCGTCGACGCGCTGCTGGCAGAGATCAGGCTCGAAGTCCTGCTCGGTGACGGGATGCGCCTGGTGGTGCTCCGCGACCCGTGGCGGCAGCCGTGACGGCGGGGCCTTACGGGCCGGCCGCTAGCCTCACGGCGGCGGCCGAGCCCGGGCAGGTGCGCAGCCCGGAACGGGGGATCGAACTGGCGGCTGGCCTGGCCAGGCAGACGATCACCGTGACCAGCCGCTCCGAACGGCCGATCAGGGTCTCCTCGCACTACCCGTTCTGGCGGGTCAATCCGAGGCTGGAGTTCGACCGGGCTGCCGTCATCGGCTACCGGCTTGACATCCCGGCTGGCACCTCGGTGCGCTGGGCGCCAGGCCAGGTCAGGGACGTCGGATTGGTGCGCCTCGGCGGCACCGAAGGAGCGGCGCCGTGACCGCCATGCGGCAGGGCGACTATAGCCGCCGGTTCGGCCCGACCACCGGGGACCGGGTCCGGCTGGGCGATACGAACCTGTGGCTGCGGGTCGAAGAGGATCACGTCGGCTACGGCGACGAGCCGGTCTGGGGCTACGCGCGGAACATCCGCTCGAGAATGACCCAGCAGGACAGTGCGAGCGCCGACAGCGAGCTTGACGTGCTCGTCGCCGGCGTGCTGCTGGTCGATCCGCTGCTGGGCGTCGTGAAGACCAGCATCGGCATCAAGGACGGCAGGATCGCCGGGATCGGCAGGGCCGGCAACCCCGACGTGACCAGCGGCGTCGACCTGACGATCGGGCCGAACACACTGCCGCTCATGGGCTACGGCCTGATCGCGACCGCTGGCGGGGTCGATTCGCACGTGCACCTGATCACTCCGCGGCTGATCCCGGTCGCGCTCGCCGCGGGCGTGACGACGCTGATCACAGCGGGGTTCGAGGAACCTCCTGCCGCCATGGCCGCCACGCTGCGCGCGTTCGAGCAGCTTCCCGTGAACGTCGGCCTGCAGGCCAGCGCCAGGAGCGAAGTCAGGAGCGCGGTGCAGCGGGTGATCGAGGCGGGCGCCGTCGGCCTGAAGATCCACGAAGACTGGGGCGCTTACCCCGAGATCATCGACGCGGTGCTCGGCATCGCCGACGACTACGATGTCGCGGTCGCGCTGCACACCGACGGGCTGAACGAGTCCTGCGAGCTCGAGGACACCGTCGCGGCTATCGGCGGCCGGGCGGTACACGCCTACCACGTCGAGGGCGCGGGCGGAGGCCACATCCCTGACCTGCTCGGCCTGGTGCGCGAGCCGGGCATCATCTGCTCATCGACCACGCCCACGATCCCGTACGGCACGGGCACAGCGGCCGAGCACCCCGAGATGATCCTGGCGGTGCACGGAGGCTCGGGCGCCGATCCCGCCGACCTCGAACTCGCGGGCGAGCGGGTCAGGTCAGCCACGCTGGCAGCCGAGGGGCCGCTGCACGAACTTGGCGCGATCAGCATCATCAACAGTGATTCCCAGGGCATGGGCAGGATCGGCGAGACGATCAGGCGGACCTGGCAGCTCGCGGACGCGATGAAGGCCTGGCGCGGCGAGGCTGCCGGAGCAGGCTGGCCTGACGCGCCAGGTGTGCGCCGGGAACGGCCGCGCCCTGCGGCGTCGCTGGCCGACGACGGCCTCGGCCCCGACGACAACGAGCGGATCCTGCGCTACCTCGCCAAGTACACCATCGACCCGGCGATCACGCACGGCATCGCCGGTCACGTAGGCACGCTAGCGCCAGGCCGCCTCGCCGACATCGTGCTGTGGCAGCCTGGCTACTTCGGCGTGAAGCCAGAGCTGATACTCAAGGCCGGCCACTTCGCCTGGGGCGCGCTAGGGGAGGGGAATGCGACCGTGGAGGGTGCCGAACCGCGCAGGTACGGCGCGCACTGGGGCGGATACGGCAGGAGCCCGGCGCGCCTGTCGGTGACGTTCGTATCCCAGGCCGCGATGGATGCAGGCATCGGGGCCAGCCTCGGCGGCGAGCGCCGGCTCGTCGCGGTCTCGGGGACCCGCTCGATAACGCGCGAGAGCCTGGTCGCGGGGCGGGCCTGCCCGCCGATCACCATCGATACCGCGGACGGCACCGTCCGGCTGGACGGCAGGCAACTGGCCGCCGCGCCCGTCGCCGAGGTGCCGCTGTCCCGCAGGTACCTGCTCGCATGAGCGCCGACGGCACCGAGCACGGGCAGACGCCACTGGCCGACGGATTCCGGATGCCCGCCGAGTGGGAACCGCACCAGTGCTGCTTCATGGCGTGGCCGACCAGGGCGAGCCTGTGGGGCGACCTGTTCGGGCAGGCCAAGCGCGACTACGCGGAGGTCGCGCGCGCCATCGCGGCCTTCGAGCCGGTCGCGATGATCTGCCGGCCGGGTGACGCTGCCGACGTTCATGACCACTGCGGCTCGGCGGTGCAGGTCACCGAGATCGAGATCGACGACTCCTGGACCAGGGACAGCGGCCCCGTCTTTGTCGTGAACGACCGGGGCGAGGTCGCGGCCGTGAACTTCGGCTTCAACTCCTGGGGCGGCAAGTACCTGCCCTATGACCACGACGCCGCGCTCGGCACGGCCCTGGCTGACGTGCTCGGCACGCGGTGCTATCAGGCGCCGTTCGTCCTCGAGGGGGGCTCGTTCTACGCCGACGGCGAGGGCACGCTGTTCACCACGGAAGGACCCGTCCTCGACCCGGCACGCAACCCGGCCGCCTCACGCGAGCTGTTCGAGCAGGTGGTCGGCGATTACCTGGGGATCGACGCGGTGTGCTGGCTGGTCGCCTATCCGGACCGGGACACCGACGGTCACATCGACGGGATCGCGCAGCTGGTGCGGCCCGGCCAGATCCTGCTGCTGACGCCCGCTGAGCCTGCCCACCCGAACTACCCGTTCGCGCTTCAGAACCTTGAGCGGCTCGCTGGCGCGGTCGACGCCCGCGGCAGGGCGCTGGAGGTCATCACGTTCGGCATCACCGCGTCGGCGCCGGCTGGCGGCGAGACCGTGGACGTGCCGTATCTGAACTGCTACCTCGCCAACGGCGGGGTCGTCGTGCCGCTGGCCGGTGCGCCAGCCGACGATCAGGCGCTCGCCCGGCTACGGGACGTCTTCACCGGCCGCGAGGTGGTCGGCGTTCCTGGCGCCGCGCTGTCCTACGGCGGCGGAGGCCCGCACTGCATCACCCAGCAGATGCCGCTCGGTCGCGCCGTTCCAGCCTGAAGGCCGACGGCGGGCGAGCGAAACGGCAAGCGGCCGTGCCGTGCGCCAGGCACCGGCACGGCCCGCTGCCGGATCAGCGACTAGTACCCGCCAGGCCCTGTGCTCTGCGTCGGGTGCGGGTGGGACGGGCCGCACGCCGCGGCGCCGACGGCCATGCCGCTCACGGCGACGGCGACGAGCAGCGCCCGAAGGACCTTGTGCAGCGTCGAGGCTGACTTCGATCGGACTGATGCGTGCTCCACTGCGTTCCTTTCAACCGACGTTCCCGGCCTTGCGGACAGGGCACGTATGTTACGCCGTGCGCTAGGCGCGTGACTGGACCGGCTTGGAGGTGCCGAGCACCTTGCCCTTGGCGTCCAGCGCCTGCACCTCGAACACCTTGAACTCCTGGCTCACCGCGATGGCCGTCTCGAAACCCGCCTTGGGCACCGTCGTCATCGTCGTGAGCTGACTGGCACTCGGCCCGGCCAGCACCCGCCAGGACGCGACCTGCGTGGCGCCGTTCCAGCTGGCGTAGACCTTCGTCTTGCCGCCGGACTGGCGCACCGCGGCGCTTGGCGGGGTGAGCGGCGCTCCGACGAACGCCGTCTGCGGGATCTTGATGGCGCGGTAGGTCAGGTCGGGCCCGGGGAACAGCGCGTCCATCACCATCTGCCCCGAGTTGGTGTACTCGGCGAAGAACGGCAGGTTGCCGTAGCCGACGAAGACGTTGCCGTTCGGCAGCAACTGAGCCGAGCCCATGTAGGACGCGTCCGTGCCCTGGCGACCATCCTCGTCGTGGTGCCGGTACTGGCTGACCAGGGTCGCCGTGTGCTTGTCCACGTCGATCCGCAGCACCTCTGCCCTGGACGGGCCGGTCGGCTCGAGGTACGTGCCGCCGCTCTCCAGGAAGCAGCAGTGATCGTCGAACATGCTGATGTCGCCGTCCGGCAGCAGCGTGACGTCGTGCTGGTACTTGAACTCAGCGTCCGGCCCGAACGTGAAGTTCGAGTGGCTGCCGCCGAGCGTCCACTCGATCTTGCCGCTGGCCGTGTTGATCTTGTACACGCCCCAGGTGTCTCGCATGGAGACGAGCGCGGTGTTCTGGCCGATCAGGTCGATCGAGTTGATGTGGTAGGCGTCCCACGGGAATCCGTTACCCGGAGGCAGCGAGTGGGTGTCGTCCAGGCCGATGTGCTTGAACGCATCCCAGGTCCACAGCAGCTTGCCGGTCGCTAGGTCGTACTCCTGCAAGGCCGAGTCGACCAGGGTGCCGTTGTAGACCCCGCCCCACTTGGACAGGTTCATCGGCACGTTCTTGTTGGCCGTCACCCAGGCGTGGTCGCCGTCGATGACCATCGTGTGCAACGTGAGCACCCAGCCGTCCGCGCCGTGCAGCGTGGCGACGGTCTTGTAGTGCTGGTTGACCACGATGTACTTGCCGCTGGACGTCTGGCCGGTGTTCGTCACCACGCCCTGCCACCAGGTCAGCACCGGCTGGCCGCGGTAGACCTGCTCGTCCAGGTTCGCGGCCACGACGTTCTGCGGGACCGGCTGGAACCACACCGGCTGCAGGTTGTTGTCGAGGATGAGCGGGCCGCTCTGACCGCGCATGGGCGGCTTGCTCAAGTCGTAGAAGGCACCGGTCAGGATGAGGCCAGGGGCCGGGGTGCCGCTGGCCGGATGCGAGGCGGCCTTGACGATCGGCGGGTGCAGGCTCGGCGCCGAGACGAACGAGTAGGCGTCATCGAGCATGTAGGCGCCGATCGGCGGGCCAGGGCGAGCCCCGACGGTGAAGTCGAGGATCGCGAAGACCGCGAGCACGCCCACCACGACAGCGGCGAGCCGCAGCGGCGACCGTGCCTTAGGCGCCGCCGGCTGACCAGCGGCAGGCGGACCAGCGGCGGGCGGAGCACCGGCTGGCTGACCAGTCGGCAGGCTGAGCATCTGGCGCGGCCTTGCCGTCCGGCGAACGCGCCGGACGCTGTCTGCGCAGCCTGTCCGCCGCCCTCTTGAGGGCCGGCCGGCTGGGCCGCGGGAGCGCGACGTGGCGCCTGGTGCCGCATCAGCGTGAACGTAAGCACCGCGGCGAGGGTGGCGAGCCCGGCGGCGATCAGGTAAGCCAGCCTGAACCCGGCGGTCAGCGCGTCAGGAACCGGCCTGTTCTGCCCGATCTGGTGGCGTCGTGTAGGACGTCGCGAGCGAGATCAGCACGGCGATGCCGAGCCCGCCGCCCGCCTGCCTGGACGTGTTGACCAGGCCGGAGGCCAGGCCAGCCTGAGCGGGCTGCACCGACTGGGTTGCCGCGATCGTCGACGCGACCACGGACAGGCCGATGCCGCCGGCGCACCAGGATGCCCGGCAGCACGATGTAGCCGAGGGAGCTGCCGGTCGGGCCGATCCGCGCGAACAGCAGCATCCCGCTGGCCAGCAGGACCAGCCCGTGACGTCAGCACGGCTCGCAGGCCGAAGATGCCGACGAGCTTGCCCGCCTGCCTGTGCGGTCAGCATGATCACCACCGCCATCGGGAAGAACGCCAGGCCCGCGTTGAGCGGCGAAAGGCCGAGCACCTCCTGCAGGTACAGCGAGCTGACGAACCACATCGGGAACAGCGCGGCGCTGAAGACGAACACGATCGTGTTCGCGTCAGCCAGCGGCTTGGTGATCGCCTTGAACGGCACGAGCGGAGCGCTCGCCCACCGCGTCTCGATCAGGCTGAACAGCACGAACAGCGCGACCGCGATGATCACGGGAACGTAGAAGTCGGGCGAGCCCCAGCCATGGGTTCCGGCTTCGACGATGCCGTACACCAGGATCATCTGGCCGAGCGTCAGGGTGAGCGCGCCGGGCAGGTCGAAGCTGGGCGCCGGGCCTTGCCTCTTCTTGGCCTCGGCGATCACCGCCCAGGCCACGCCGGCCGCGGCGACGCCGATCGGCGGGTTGATCAGCAGCACCCAGCGCCAGCCGATCTCCTGGGTGATGACGCCGCCGAAGTAGCGCGCCTGCCGCGCCGCCGGCGCCGTTCATCGCGCCCCACAGGGCGATGGCGCGGTGCCGCGCCGGGCCCTGGCGGGAACGACATCGCGATAGCCGCCAGCGACGACGCCGCCATCAGCGCGCCGCTGAGGCCCTGCAGGGACCGGGCGACGATGAGCATGGCCTGGCTGGTGGCCGCGCCGCCGGCCAGCGAGGAGAACGCGAACAGGACCAGGGCCGCGGCCAGCATGCGCCGCGGCCCGAACCGGTCACTTGCGCGTCCGCCCAGCATCAGGAAGCCGGCGAAGCACGATCGCGTACGCGTCGACCACCCACTGCAGGTTCACCGGAGTGAAGCCAAGGTCGGACTGGATCGAGGGCAGGGCGACGTTGACGATGGACAGGTCAAGGATCACCATGAACTGCGCTACGCAGCACACCGTCAGCAGCAGTCCCAGGCGGGTGCCTGGCTCGCTCCTCGTTGCCGGCTGCTTGTCCTCGGTCCTGTTCCGCAGGGTGCCGACGCGGAAATTCATTTGGCCGCGGCCTCCGCCTGCTTGCCCTGCCACGCGTTCAGCACCGCGAGGGAGCCCTCGACGATCCTGCCGGCGAACATGGCCGAGTCGTTGACGTGCGGGATCGGGGCCTGCGGCACCGGCACCTCAAGGAACTCGCACAGCGGCGCCCAGCCGTCGGCCGGCTTCCACTCGAGCAGCCGGTCGGCCGGAACGGCGTCCCTGACCTCCTGGTTGTGCCGCTCCATGGCGGCGCCGAGAATCGCCGGGTCGAAGAGCCCGGTCATCTCGCCGATGAGGCCGCTCTTCTGCCACATCGCCTTCATCAGCTCGATGTAGTCGTGCCAGCCCGGCTCGATGCTCGCGCGAGCGTCGGACAGGTGACGCATGAGGACGTCGTCGTAGAAGACACCCCAGATCGTGTTCTTCATGCTGTTCGCCCAGCTGTCGCCGCTGCGCACGCTGAGCAGGACCTTGGCGTCCGGGTAGTACTCGACCAGTTCGCGCCAGAAGAACGAGCCCGGCCAGTCGACCGAAGCCTGGCAGCCACCGAAGATCTTGTCCCAGTCAGGGTTGCCGTCGAACGCGGCAGCCCACTGCGGCGCGAGGCTGAGGTCGGACAGGACATTGACCATGTGATAACAAGGGCCGAACCCGAGCATCTCAAGCGAGATTTTCTGCGTGAGAGTAGCCGTGCGCGGCAAGCCGGCACCGATTACCTTCATCTGGGCCTCCATTTTTCGTGCCCCGCTATGCGGCGGCGTTACCTTGGCGAAGAAACGTAGAGCCGACAGTGTTAATAGCTCACCGCCACGCCGCCGCCCGGTGCGACTGCCGGAGTGTCTGGCTCACAGGGAAGATCATCACGTCCGACCTGGGTGCGTCCGTGCCTCCATGACCTTCCGGTTGCCTGCGGCGGTAAATTATCACAAACCGTCGTGGGCACGGTGCCCTTCGGGGTTGAGACGTCCAAGTTTTGGCGACCATGGTTCCCGGTGCGGCTTGCGTGGCAATCCTGCCTGCCTGGGCGCCGGTGAGAGGCCATGGCCTGCTTGCGCTGAGGTCGTCAGGGCTGGCCGGCCGGCCCGTTCTGACCGTCTGCGATGGTCGCCGGGAGCCCTGGGCGTCCGTGTGAGCACAGTGCGCAGACGCGCCGCGGCCGGGATCGGTTGCCAGCCAGGCCCGCCGCGCACCGCGTCCGCGGGCGCCCGGCGGACGGAGGTCGAGCGCCGGCACGGCACGGCGCTGCCTGTCGGCCGGCGGCCGCGCGGGACGAGCTCGCTGGGCTTTGACGGTCAATTTTGTTTCCACCGTGACAGCTGCATCGGACTTAAGCGACTGCGGTTTCTGGCGACTAATGCGACGCCGTGCTCGCGGCCGATGCTCCTTTTGTTGCGGGCAAATGACGGCGTGCGCTCAGCAGCCGTGCGGCGATTGACTACCCACTCTGCGGGTCCTGAAGCACGATGCGCCCGGCATTGCCATAGCCCGGCTCAGGCAATGCGAGCGATTGACCTGGACGACCGCGGTGCGTTATTCACACATTGCCGACAGGATTAGTTGCTATTAGGAGCGCCGCATGGCCCGCCCGGGCAGCGCTGCCAGACTTGGCGCATGGTCGACGATGAGTCTCGGGCGGCGCACGCCGGCCGCAGCGATGAGTATCGGGCCCGGCGCGGACGACGAGGCCCTGGCCGGCGAGGCTGCCGCGGTCACCGGCTTCTGGCGAGCGCTTGGCCTGCCTGGCCTCATTGACGTGCACACCCATTTCATGCCGGCCAATGTGCTGACGAAGGTGTGGGCATTCTTCGAGGGGGCTCGCGCCGGGCTCGGGCAGGCCTGGCCGATCGTGTACCGGCTGCCCGAGGCCGAGCGGGTCGCCGTGCTCAGGGACTTCGGCGTCCGCAGGTTCGGCGCGCTGCTGTATCCCGCATAAGCCGGACATGGCCGCCTGGCTCAACTCGTGGGCCGTGGACTTCGCCGCTCGCACCCCCGACGCTCTGCACAGCGCCACCTTCTTCCCCGAGCCAGCGGCGGTGAGCTATGTCACGGCCGCGATCGCGGCCGGAGCGCGATTGTTCAAGGCGCACGTCCAGGTCGGCGGCTACGATCCGCGAGACGATCTGCTCGACGCCGTGTGGGGCGTTCTCGCCGAAGCCGGCGTGCCGGTCGTGGTGCACTGCGGTTCAGGCCCGACTCCGGGAGCGTTCACCGGGCCAGGCCCGATCTCGGCGGTTCTGGCCAGGCATCCGCGCCTGATCGTGATCATCGCGCACCTCGGCGCACCGGAGTACGAGGAGTTCCTCGACCTGGCCGGCCGGTATCCGGGCGTCTACCTCGACACCACGATGGCGGTTACCGACTTCATGAACAAGATCGCTCCGCTCCCCGGTGCGCTGGTGCCCAGGCTGGCCGAGGCTGGGGACCGGATCGTCCTGGGCACCGACTTCCCGAACATCCCCTATCGGTACCTCACTCAGCTGGACGCACTGGCCAGGCTTGATCTAGGCGACGACTGGCTGCGCGCAGTCTGCTACGGGAATCCGGCGCGCCTGCTCGCGCTCTAGGCGAAGGCCGCCACGACAGGCGCCAGCTTGAGCACGTCCTCCGGTCCGGTCAGGTCAGGCAGCGAGACGAAGACCATGCCCACCCCGCGCTGGGCGAGCAGCCGGTACCTGCCGATGTGATCTGCGGCCGTGCCCGCGTGGTGCTGGCGCGCGTACGCCGCGGCAGATGTCCGGCCCCTGAGCCGCTCGACCAGGTCGGCAGCGTGTTCCCGGTCCGCGCCGAGCACGGGCACGTCGAGCACGGTGACGAGCAGTTCGCCGGGATCGCGGCCGGCCCGCTCGCAGTGCCCGCGCAGGACGGCCAGCTTGTGGTCGAGCACGCTCAGACTGGCCGGCAGGTTGCAGCCGTCGGCAAGCCGCGCGGCGATCTCCAGCGTCCGCCGCTCGCCCCCGCCGCCGACGATGATCGGAACGGCAGACACCGGGCGCGGATAGCAGGTCGTCTCCGGCAGCGACACCCGCTGGCCGGCGTATGCGCGCGTGCCCTGCCGCCACAGCGCCCTGATCGTCTCGATCGCGGTCTCGAGCTGATCGAGACGCTCCCTGGCCGGCGGGAACGGCAGCCCGAACGCCGCGTGCTCGCGATCCCACCAGCCAGCGCCGAGCCCGCAGAACGCCCGGCCGCCGCTCAGCACGTCCAGCGTGGCCATCGCCTTCGCCAGCACGCCTGGCGCGCGGAACGTCACGGGGCTCACCAGCGTGCCCAGCCGCATGCCTGGCGCCAAGCCAGCCAGCATGCCGAGCGTCACCCACGGCTCGGGCAGGGGCTCCCAGGCGCGGCCGACCTGCGGAATCTGGATCAGGTGGTCCATCAGGGCGATGCCGCTGAGCCCCGCGTCCGCGGCGGCGGCCGCGACAGCTGTGAGCCATGCCGCAGGGTCATCGCCCCAGGGGAAGCGGGAGATCTGGAGCACGAAGCTGAGCCCGGCCGGCTCGCTGCGCTGCTGCGCCGCCGCTGCCTGGCTGCCTGCGGAGTGCGAGGGCTCGATGACGGTCTGATCCGCATCGCTGACCACGGCCCAGCCTTCCGCGGCGATCTCGGCGGCCGCGTCGGCCATCCGTCGTAGCTGGCTGTCGAGCACGGGCGCCGGCACCGGCCTCGTACGCTCCCGGTTCCGGCGGCGGCACTCAGCCGGGTCGGTGCCGAACAGGACCGCCACCGCCGGCAGCCCCGCCTGGCGCGCCAGGTCGAGGTGTGCGCGACGGCGCTCGGGATCCAGGCCAAGGGTGTCGACGACGGTCGTCAGCCCGCGCCGGAGCCTGGCCCGCACGATCTGCTCAAGGAGCGCGAAGGCGTCGGCGGACGCGTCGAGGTCGTTCTCGCCGCTGCCCACGATCCCGCGCAGCTGATCGGAGCTGACGACCTCGGCCGGCCGGTAGCGCGCGGCCGCCCAGGTCGACTTGCCCGATCCTGACGCCCCGACCAGCACGACGAGCGCGGGGTCGGGCACCGTGACGGCCGGCATCGTCACAGCGTAATGCCGGGTATGGCGCTAGCGGCGCAGCCTCCAGCCGGTGCCGACGCCGGCCAGGTGCAAGGCCAGGCAGGCGAGGCCGAGCAGCATCAGGCTGAAGGGCGAGAACACGGAGCTGACGTTGGTCCCAGCCGCATTCAGGATGAACGCGATCACGAAGAGGACAGCCGCGATGATGCCGAGCATGGTGTGAAGGCCCTTCTGCGCGTGGTATCCGCGTCTGGCGCGTGATGCCTGGGTGAGCGGTGCCGCTTACTGCCCGCTTTTAGCGCCTTTACTCGCTGCGCCCAGGTCGGCCAGATCCGCGCAGGTAGCGGGCATCGCCCGGGTCGCGGATGCATGAAGCCCTTTCGCCCGGGTAGTCCTGGCTGGCCAATCCCGAGCGAAAGGCAACCAGCGGCCATGGGATCAGTTTCGTTTCAGACAACGCGGGCGTCGATGAGGGCCAGACGTGCCTCGAACAGTCCCGCGGCGCGGGCGCTGGCCAGGATCGGCCTCGTCGCGCGCGGTGTGATCTACATCCTGATCGGCTGGCTCGCGATCGAGGTGGCGATCGGCCATAGCTCGCAGCGGCCGAGCCAGGAGGGTGCCCTGCACCTGCTCGCGGGCAAGTCCTACGGCCTGGTCACGCTTTGGCTTCTGGGCATCGGCTTCGCCGGGTACGCGCTGTGGCGGCTGAGCGAGGCCGCCTTCGGCGTCACCGGCGAGAAGCCGGGCGCGGGGCCGCGCCTTAAGTCCCTCGTCAGGGCGATCGTTTACGCCTTCTTGTCGGCGCTGACCTTCCAGGTCATCGCTGGCTCGGCGAGCAATGAGACCCGCAAGCAGCAGGACCTGACCGCGACCGTGATGCATCACGCCGGCGGTCAGTGGCTCGTCGGCCATCGTCGGCCTCGCCATCGTCGTCGTCGGGCTGATGCTGGTGGCCGAGGGCATCCGCCGCAAGTTCATGAAGTACCTGCGGACTGGGGAGATGAGCCCGCGCACCCGCAAGGTCGTCGAGAAGCTGGGCATGATCGGCACCACGGCGAGAGGCGTGGTCTTCGCGATCGTAGGCGCGCTGATCGTCGACGCGGCGATCACCTTCGACCCGAAGAAGTCCGGCGGTCTGGACAAGGCGCTGCTGACGCTGCGCCATCAGGCCTTCGGTGAGTTCCTGCTCCTGGTCACCGCACTCGGGCTGCTGATCTTCGGTGTCTACGGGCTCTGCGAGGCCCGCTGGCGCCGCGTCTGACCTGCGCGGCCGGGTGCGGGCAGGGCCGGCGGCCCGGGCAGAATCGGAGTGTGGAATCGCTGGCTGAGCTCGGGCGGCGGCGCGAGCGCGAGTGCCGGCTGACGCCGGACCTGGCACTCATGTCGCTCGACGAGGCCGAGGCCTTCCTGGCCGACCGCTGGCTGCTGACCAGGACACCAGACTGCGCGCTGCCCAGCCTGTACGAGGCGTGCCACGAGGACCCGTACCGCCCGGGGAGTCCTGGCTTCGCGAGCTGGCCAGCCACCAAGTGGCCGTGGTTCGGCCAGCTGGCCGGCCGCGGCTACCTCGTGACCGCGCTGCACAAGGGGAAGAACCTGATCCTCTCGGCGGACGGCGCGAGGCTGGTCGATCCCATCTGCCGCGCGGAGATCACGAGGATGCGGGCCGAGGACCCTGGCTCGCGCAGGCTGCTCGACCATCTGGACGCCGCGGGCCCTGCCATGGTTGATGACCTGATCGCTGAGCTGCGCATGCAGCGGCAGGAGCTGAACGCGCTGCGCTCGCCGCTCGAGCGATGCGGTGCGATCGTGTCCCGCTCGGTGGAGCTGACCTCGGCCCACGGGCAGGCACAGGGCAGGGAACTGGTCCGGCTGGGATCACGCCTACCAGGGGCAGCCCGGCGCCGATGTCACCCCCGTGCAGGCGCTCGGCGATCTCGTGGTCGCGGGGGTCAGCGCCGCGGTGCTGGCGCCAGAGCGCGAGGTGCGGCGCTGGTTCTCCTGGACCTGGTACCTGACGGCTACGTTCATCGACGATCTCGTCGCCCAGGGCCGGCTGCGCCGGGCAGGAGACGGGCTGGTCACCGCCGCGTCAGCGGCGCGAGGCGCCGGCTTCTAGCCGAAGGCCGCGGCGAGGACGCCAGCGAGATCGTCGCCATACCGGCCGCCTGGATCCTTGGCCGGGTTGTAGCAGCCGACCGAGAAGCCGATGAGCCCGTCGTCGCGCGCCGAAGCGGCTGAGCAACTCGGTCAGCTGGACCAGGTCGAGGCCGCCAGGCATCAGGTAGTCGGTGGCTGGAAACACCTCATCGGAGAGCACGTCGACGTCCAGGTGCAGCCAGTACGGCAGGCCGGCGGCCGCGAAAGCGCCGATCATCCGCGTCGCCGTGCTGCCTGGGTCGGCGGCGCACGAGGGGCCGTCGCTGACCGCGACGCCCAGCCGCCTGGGCGAGGTCGCCGACGTCGCGAGCCTCGTCCGGATCGCGCGCTCCCAGCAGCGCGACCTGTGAGCCGGTAAGCACGGGCTTCGGGCCCGAGTTCGGCCAGCAAGCCTGGCCAGCCGTGCCCTAGCAGCGCCGCGGTGGGCATGTCGGCCGCCTCGCCGGTCGGCGAGGTCTCGTGGTCGTACAGGTCGAGATGCCCGTCGACATTGACCAGGCCGACGTCGCCGAGCCGGTCCTTCGCGCCGGCGACCGCGCCCATCACGAGTGCGCAGCAGCCGCCGAGCAGGAACGGCCGCTCGCCGTCGCCGATGAGCTGGCCGGCCGCGGTCCTGACGGTCGCGGTCATGGCGCCGACGCTGGGCCAGCCGACGATCCCGCTGACCGGATCTCGGTGCGGGCCGGTGACGCGAACGGCCGCGTCACCGTGATCGGACGCGCCGAGCCGGTCCACGATTCCCCGCGCCCGCAGTTCGGCCGGCGCAGTCTCGGTGCCGAAGGGCGGCCCGCCGTCCGGGCTCCCGACGCTGTCGATCGGCACCCCCAGGCAGGCCCAGCGTGCAGTCATGGCGGCGTCCCTCCCGTCGCGTTCCCGCGGTGCGCGACGTCGTAGTGTTCCAGCATGCGCTCTGACCAGGAGCGGTGGAATGCGCGGTACGGCGGCGACTACGTCGCGGACTTCCTGCCGCATCCGCTCGCGGAGCGCGCGCTCGCGCTGCCGCTGCCCGCCGGGCCGGTGCTCGATCTGGCCAGCGGCCCGTCGGGGACGGTTCTGCTCGCGGCCGCCTCGGGTCGGGCCAGCGTCGCCGTGGACATCTCCGACGTGGCGCTGCGCCTGCTCGCCGAGCAGGTACGCGGGCGACGGCTCGCGGGGCCGGTGGCGATCGTGCACGCCGACCTGGCAAGCTTGGCGGCCTCGCCCGGCGAGCTGCGCGCTCGTGTTGTGCACCGGCTACTGGGACCGCGGCCTGTTCGCGGCGGCCGCGCGCGCCGTCAGGCCAGGCGGCCTGCTCGGCTGGGAATCCCTGACGACCGAGGCGTTGCTGCTGCGGCCCGCCATGACAGCCGGGTGGTGCGTGCGCCCCGGTGAGCCAGCCAGCCTGCTGCCGCCGGGCTTCGAGGTGCTCAGCGAGGAGGACCTGCCGCCAGGAGGTCCGGCCACCAGGCGGCGCCTGCTGGCCAGGGCGGCAGTCGCCAGCCCTGGCAGTCATGCCGCAGACTGTTAGGCATGGTGCTGCTAGAACGGGAGTCGCACCTGGCGGCGCTCCGCGACTACGCGGGGGAGGCCGTGCAGGGGGAGGGCCGTCTGGTCCTGGTCAGCGGCGAGGCTGGGATCGGCAAGTCGGCGCTGGTCGAGCGGCTCACGGCGGACCTGCCTGATGCCCGGTGGTCGTGGGGAGCGTGCGACGGCCTGTTCACGCCCCGGCCGCTCGGCCCGCTCTTCGACCTGGCCGCCCAGTTCGGCGGCGAGCTGCTTGAACTGTGCCGTGCCCGCGCTCCGCGCGAGGAGCTGTTCGGGGCCATGCTTCGCCAGGTCAGCGAGCGGCGCAGGCTGAACGTGGTCGTGATCGAGGACGTGCACTGGGCCGACGAGGCCACCGTCGACCTGCTCAGGTTCCTCGGCCGGCGGATCAGGTTCGCGCCTGCCTTGCTCATAGCCACCTACCGCGATGACGGACTGAGCGCGGCTGACCCGCTCAGGATCGCGCTCGGTGAGCTCGGGAACCAGCGCTCGACCAGGCGCATCGCGCTCGCCCCGCTGTCGGCTGAGGCGGTGCGGACGCTGGCGAGCGGCACCAAGTTCGCCGCGGCGGACCTGTTCAAGCTGACCGGCGGCAACCCGTTCTACGTCAATGAGGTCGTGACCGCAGGAATCGATGAGATCCCGGCGTCGGCGCGGGACGCGGTGCTGGCGCGCACCGGCAGGCTCGGCCCCTCGGCCAGGGACGCCCTTGACGCGGCCGCGCTGATCGGCTCCCGCATCGACGTCGCCTTGCTCGAGACCGTTACCGGATGCCAGCCCGCTGATCTGGACGATCTTGTCGCATCGGGTCTGGTCAGCGGCGATGGCGCCGGGCTGAAGTTCCGGCATGAGATCGCGAGGCTGGCCGTTGCCCAGGCGGTCGCCGCGCACCGCGCCGGTCCAATTCACGCCAGGGTCTTGCGGGCGCTGCTGACCGCCGGCTCGGACGACGATGCCAGCCTGGCCTATCACGCCGAGGCGGCAGGCGACGCAGACGGCGTGCTGCGCTTCGCGCCGCGGGCCGCCAGGCGCGCAGCCGAACTCGCCTCGCATCGCGAGGCCGCGGCGCAATACGAGCGTGCGCTCCGGTTCGCGGCCGACGCCGAGCCACGCGAGAGGGCCGTCCTGTACGACGGGCTCGCCACCGAATTTTCGCTGGTGGACCGCTGGCAGGACGCGGCCGACGCCGGTGAGCAGGCGCTCGCGCTCTGGCGGGAGGCCGGCGACCGGCTGCGCGAAGGCGACACGCTACGCCTGTTGTCGCGCACCATGTGGCGGCTCTGCCGTGGCGCCGAGTCGGATGCGGCGGCGCAGGGTGCGCTGGACGTGCTCGAGCCGCTCGGCCCAAGCCCCGAGCTGGCCAGGTCGTACGCCAACATGGCAAGCGCGCGGATGCTCGACGGCGACAACGACGCTGCGATCAGCCTGGCTGAGCAGGCCGTGCGGATCGCCGAGCCGATCGGTGTCGACGAGGTCGTCAGCGACGCTCTGGACACGCAGGCGTGCGCGCTCTTCGCACAGGGCCATGAGGCAATTCCGATGCTGCGGCGCGCACTGGAGATCGCGGTGTCCGGCCGGCACGAGGAACAGGCGGGCCGGGCGTTCACGAACCTGTACATCATGTTCCACTCGCGCTGGCGCTTCGCCGAAGCCGAGCGGGTCTACCTCGACGGCATCGCCTATTGCGACGAGCATGACATCGGCACCTATGGCACGTGCCTGCGGGGCGAGCGAGCCAACGCGCTCGAGAAGACCGGCGACTGGGAGGAAGCTGCGCTGCTCGCGGCTGCCCTGATCGATCGGCCCGGCGCCTCCCCGATCAACCGGCTTGTGCCGCTGATCACGCTGGGAAAGATCAGGGCCAGGCGCGGCGAGCCTGGCGCCTGGGAGTGCCTGGACGAGGCAGTCTGGGCCGCCGACGGGTCAGGCGAGGGGTCGCACATCGCGGCGGCTCGAGTGGCGCGCGCCGAGGCGTACTGGCTGCAGGCCGACCAGGAAGCGGCGCGGCGCGAGGCCGAACTGGCCGGTGACATCGCGGCGTCCTGCGACCCGTGGGACCGGGGCGAGATCGGCGCCTGGCTGGTCCGCACCGGCTCGACCAGCAGGCCGAAGGGCGAACTGGCTCAGCCGTATCTCATCCAGGTTGAGGGCGACTGGCAGCAGGCCGCGCAGGCATGGTCCGATTTGGGCTGCCCGTATCACGCCGCGATGGCGCTCGCCGACTCGGCCGATGACGGCGCGCTCCGCGAGGCGCTCCAGGTGTTCGACGAGCTAGGAGCCGGACCGGCAGCGCGGATCACCAGGCAGAAGATGCGCGGGCTCGGCATCAAGTCCGTGCCCGCCGGCCCGCGGACCGCCACCAGGGCCCATCCGCTCGGCCTGACCAGGCGGGAGCGGGAAGTGCTCGACCTGATCTGCGCCGGCCGCACCAACGCGCAGATCGCGGAGCGGCTGTTCATCTCGGTGCGGACGGTTGATCACCACGTGTCGGCGGTGCTGGCCAAGCTCGAGGTGTCTACCCGCAACGCCGCGGCGTCGGCAGCCGCGCGGCTCGGCCTGGTGGTCGCGGCAGAAAAGTAGGTGGCCGGACGGCCAAAGATGGGAGTAGCTCCCGATCCCCGGCCTGGGCCGGCCGGCCTAGCGTCACAGCACAAGCTCGTTGCCGTGACACAGGAGGAACAATGCCGCTCTACATGGATGTCCACACCATCGATGGCGGAGTATCGGTCGACGACGTCGCCAAGGCGCACATGGCCGACCTGCAGACCGAGGGCAAGTACGACGTGCACTACCTGCGCTACTGGGTGAACGAAGGTGAGGGCAAGGTCTTCTGCCTGGTGGATGCGCCGTCCGCGGACGCCGCGTCGACGGTGCATCGCGAGGCGCATGGCCTGGTGGCCGACGCGGTATTCGAAGTCAGCGAGGGTTCGTAACCGGACTCACCCGCTGGCCTCGGCCCGATTGCTGACGTGGACGGGCGGAACGCGCGAGTGGCGTGCCCATCGGCACGCCACTCGTCACGGACCGGCTGTCAGCTCTTGACCTGCGAGTTCACGTCGGCGTCCGCGCCGAATCCCGTCGCCGCCTGGCCGTTGCCCGCGGCCTTGATCGTCGTCAGCGGTGGTCATGGCTGGACCTGCCTTCCGCTTACTGCGAAGGAAGGCCGCCACGGCGCCGCCCGCGGCGGTCAGCGTGGCAAGGCCAAGCGGCTTCTGCCAGCGCCGGTACCGCGGCTGGGCCGGGTCGATCCGCTTCGCCGCCGAGGACAGCATGGCCGATACCTTCGGCGCGACGGTGTCCTGCAGGACCTGCCCTGACCGCTCGACTTGCGGTGCTGCCCAGGCCCGGGTCCGCAGGAACCCGCGCCTGGCCGCGTCACCTGTGTTCTTGGCCAGCGGCTTGGCACGCTCGGCTGCTGGCTTGAGCTGGGCGGCCGCCTGCCGCGCGCCGTCCTTGATCGCGTCGCTTCTGTTCTTCGGGGACATCTGAACCTCCGCGAATGTCCTGCGTGATCTCACGCTGCGGTTCACTCTTCCCCTGACGGGCTGCCGCAATCGGAATAGGCCAGGCGAATCGGCTCAGTCCGAGCCGGCCAGCACGTCATCCAGCCGCTCGTAACTCTCCCGTATCCCGACCTCCATCCCGCTCGCGACGAAGGCATCGCGGGCCGCGAACGAGTCGACCAGCGACGTCGAGGTCAGCCTGGTCCTGCCGTCGCCGAGATCGGTGAACATGACCCGCTCGAGGGCGACGCCATCCGGGACCCCCTCGAACGTGAACGTCTGCACGATGAGTTCGCTCGGGCGGACCTCGTGGAAGCTGCCGTGGAAGCCGAACTCGTCGGTGCCCCTGACGTGCACGTAACGGTATGAGCCGCCGGTGCGGCAGTCGAAGTGGTCGATCCGCATCTCAAGGCTCGCGCGGTCCCAGCCACCTGGTCAGCAGTTCAGGGTCGGTGTGCGCGCGGAAGACCTTCTCGACGCGGGGCGTCGAAGTCCCTGGTGATCCTGACCAGCGGCACCTCGGAGTCGATGGCGATGTCGGTTTCGTGCGTTCTGGTGGTCATGACGCAGTTCCTTTCTTGCTTGGTTGCTGGTCTGGGGTGCCGGCGGCTGCGGACGTCAGGCATCGTCGCCAGCACGTCGTCCAGGCGCCGGTAGCGGTCCTCGGCCTCGCGCCGGTAGCGCTCGATCCACTTGGTCATCAAGTCAAAGACCTCCGCCTCCAGGTGCACGGGTCGGCGCTGGCCGTCCCTGCCGCGGCTCACCAGCCCGGCGTCGGCGAGCACCTTGAGGTGCTTGGAGACCGCCTGGACGGTCACGTTGTACGGCCTCGCCAGCTCGTTGACGGTGGCGTCGCCGGCGGCGAGCCGCGCGACCATGTCGCGCCTGGTCGGGTCGGCCAGTGCCGCGAACACCCTGGAGAGCGGATCAGCGGCCACGGCCTTCCCTCCTCATTTCAACCATCTGGTTGAATACAACGTAGCCCGCCGAGCCGGCTGTTGTCAACCAATTGGTTGAAGACGGCTCGAGGCCGCGGACGGCGCGTTCAGGCCCTAACAACGGCCGGTTTCGGGTAGCTTGAAGCAATGCCGCTCGCACCTCGCCGACTTCTGCCTGCCATCTGGTCCAGATTTCCTGAGCCGCTGCGCCGCTGGGCTGGCTCGCCTGGTGGCCGGCGGCTGATGAGGTTCGCCCCGGCGGCGGCTCTCGCGCTCGCCGCGACGCAGATCACCTACTTCATCTGCTTCAGCGCACTGGCCATGACGGGACGTACGGCCGGAGCCGCTGGCTGGCTCGCCGGGGCAGCGGTCAGCTACGGCGTCAGCCGCTGGGCCTGGGAGCGCAAGGGCAAGCCGCGCGTGTTCAGGGAGACGCTGCCGTTCGTGGCCGTCTCGCTGGTTGTCGGCATCGTGCTCACCGAGGCGAGTCACTTCGGCTACCGCGAAGCGGCCGCGCTCGGCCTGCACGGCGCCGCGCACGACGCATTCGTCCAGGGGTTCTATCTGGCCGCCAACTGCTTCACGTTCCTGACCAGGTTCGTGATCTTCCACTTCGTGCTGTTCGCCGACCGGGGTGCCAAGGCGGACTCCAAGCTGGGCGTCGAGGACGCCTGACGGCGCTGGTCAGGGCAGCGTCGGCAGCTACCTTTCCGCAGCGGGCATGAGCGCGCCGCCGGGCAGCACGGCGTGCACGCCCCACGTGTCGTTGGCGACCTGAGTGATCCGCAGGTCGACCGCCGGGCTCGCGAGCGCCAGCGCGGCGGCCCTGTCGACTCCGTAGCTTGCCTGCATCCAGATCAGCATCGATTCGAGCGCGTCACCCATGGCCTCGTCGAGGTCCTGCGCTGAAGCCGAACGTGATCCGGCCAGCGGGCGTCTCGGCGTGGATTCCCGGCACCGGCCGATCGGTGATCAGGTCGAGGACGAACTCGGTCGTCATCGGGCACTCGATCGCCGTGCCAGCGACCTCGCCGTCGCCCTGCGCGGCGTGTCCGTCGCCGAGGCAAAGCAGCGCGCCAGGCACCGTGATCGGGCAGGTACAAGGTGGCGCCCGCCACCAGTTCCCGGCAGTCCATGTTGCCGCCGCCCGCGGATCGCGGCGGGATCGTGGAGTGCTCGCCTGGCTCGGCGGGCGGCACGCCGACGACGCCAAGAAATGGCGCGATCGCGACCGAATAGCCGCGATCGCAGGTCGCGAGGCCGCGGTCGGCGTCTATCTCCCACAGCAGCCAGGACGGCGGTCCTGCCGACAGTCCCAGCCGCCTGGTCAGGCGGTTGTCGTGCGCCGCGGCAGCGGTCCAGCCCCAGTTGGCGGGCCGTAGCGAGACGAAGCTGACGGCGAGGACCATGCCTGGCACGGCGCCGTTGACCGCGATCGGGCCGGTCAGGCAGTGCCCGCGGCGGCCCGCGCTGAACATCCTCGGCCGCTCCTCGCCTGGCACCCGCTGACGGCTCAGGTACCCAGACGCGTCCAGTGAGCCGGCGACTACGGTGTCGCCGGGCGCGACGGTCAGGACTGGCGGCAGATCCCTGCTGAAGACATTGACGGTCGTGTTCGGTGCCGGATCAAGGGTGTGCCGCGTGAACTGCGGCGGTCACGGCCGTCCGGTCCTGCCGCGGTGCAGCCACTGGCCGCGGCCAGGCGTGGCCAATACCTGGCCATCCTGCAGCACGACCTCGCCGCGGCTGATCGTGAATCGAGGCCAGCCAGAGACCTCGCGGCCGTCGTACGCCGAGTAGCCGGCCCGCGAGTGCATGGCGCTGCCGTCGATGCGGCGCCGTACCTGCGGATCCAGCACCACCAGGTCGGCGTCGCTTCCTACCGCGATCGTGCCCTTGCGCGGATAGAGGCCGAACAGCCTGGCCGGCCCCGTCGCGGTTAGCCCGACGAACCTGTGCGGCGAGATCCGGCCCGTCCTGACGCCCGCGTCGAACAGCATCGGCAGCATCGTCTCCAGATCGGCGACGCCCTGGCGCGCGGTGAGCACGTTCTGAGACTCGTCGAGCTTGTCGGCCAGCGCCCACGGCGCGTGATCGCTGCCGACGGTGTCGACTGACCCGTCTGCCAGCCCCGTCCACAACGCCCTGACATCGCCGGGCTCGCGCAGCGGCGGAGCGCCGATGTACTTCCCGCCGTCTGGCCCGGACAGCAACTCGCTGGTCAGGTACAGGTACAGCGGCCTTGTCTCGACGAAGACTGGCAGGCCAGCGGCGCGACCGCGGCGGGCGGCCGCGAGCGCCTCTGCCGACGACAGGTGCACGATGTAGATCGGCGAGCCGGTCGCCTCGCAGATGGCGACGGCTCGCTCGACGGCCGAGCGCTCGGCCGCCACCGGGCGGCTTGGCGCCCAGTCGGCGATGCTGCCGCGGCCATCGGCGAGCAGTCGCTCTCCGGCGAACCTGACCAGCGCCCCGTCCTCGCAGTGGATCAGGGTCAGCATGCCGTGCTGCCCGGCGATGCGCACGGCCTCGATCATCGCGTCAGCCTGGGCCTCGAACTCCTCGGCGACCATGAACAGTTTCACGCTCGTGTGCCCGGCTGCGGCGAGTTCTGGCAGCTCGGCCAGCGCCGCGGGCGTCGGGCTGAAGAGCACCGGGTGCAGCACGTAGTCCACGGCTGCCTGGGCCTTCGCCGTCGCCAGGTCGCGCTCGAGCGACTGGTGCAGCGAGTCGCCGTCCGCGGGGAAGGTCATGTTGCCGAACGTGGTGATGCCGCCAGCGATGGCCGCAGCTGATCCGCTGCCGAAGTCATCCACCCAGGCGGGCTCGCCCGGCTCCGGCGGCTCGGAATCGGACAGGTGCACGTGCATGTCGATGCCGCCAGGAAGGACCAGCGCCCCGGCCGCGTCGAGTTCGCTGCGACCGCGCGGGCTCCCGCCGATCTGCGCGATCGCGCCGTCCCGCACGGCCACATCGCACTCGGCCGAGCTGCCGGCCGTCACCACGGTCCCGCCGCGGATCACCAGGTCAAAGTCGGGCTCAGGAACCGCTCTCACCTCCGCCTCGTCGTTGCGATGCCGGTGCGGCACCGCGGAGCAGCACGGCAAAGCCGGTGCTGACCAGAACCGCGGACGATCGGCGTGAGCTCACACCCGCAGCATAGGCAGCAGGGCCTATCACGTGCCGGGAATATTCGCCCGCGACCCCGCCGCCGGCGCCGCCGTGGTCAGATGGACATCAGGGTCAGTGGGCAGGAAAGGAGCAGCGCGATGGGCGTTGAACTGAATCACACGATCGTCGCGTGCCGTGATCAGCAGCGGTCGGCGGCCTTCCTGACCGGGTTGCTCGGGCTGCCCGCGGCTACCAGGTTCGGCCGGTTCCTGGTCGTGAGCACGGACAACGGCGTGTCGCTCGACTACGCAGAGACCGATCGCGAGATCACGTCTCAGCACTACGCGTTCCTGATCGGCGAGGGCGATTTCGACGCGATCTTCGGGCGGATCACCGATCGGCAGATCGAACACTGGGCCGACCCGGGCCGCACCAGGCCAGGACAGATCAACCACAATGATGGCGGTCGCGGCGTCTACTTCGCCGACCCTGACGGCCACCTGATGGAAATCATCACTCGCCCGTACGGCGGCTGATCCCGCCTCAGCCTCTAGGCGGCGACGGGTGCCTCGGCTGGTAGACGGCGAGGTCAGAGCCGTCCGGCAGCCGGATCGCGGCGAGCAGGCCCCAGCCTTGATCGGAGACCTGCTGCGTGACCTCGACGCCCTTGCCCCTTAGTTCGGCGAGCGTGGCGTGGATGTCGTCGCACATCAGGAACAGCTGATGCCGGGTGCCGCCCTCGGCGGGATGGACCGCTAGTTCGGCTGGCGGCAGGGCGAAGATGGGCCAGCCACCGCCCGCGTCGATCGATGCGAGGCCGAGCTCATCAGCGAAGAAGGCGCGGACCTTCTCGGCCTCTGGTGAGAAAACAATCGCGTGCACGCCGTTGATCACCTGGCGATTGTAGCCAGGCTGGCCGATCCTCTGCTGTCAGCAGATTGCCTTGGAATGCCGCCTGCGCGTCGAGCAATGTGGATCGTGAGGCCGGATCGCAGACCGAGGGAGACCGATGACGACCGCACTCGCGCAGACGAGCACGAATCCAGGCTCGGTCGATGATCAGCTGATCAGCCGCCTGCTCTATCACCGCATCATCGTGCTCGGCTCGGAGGTGAACGACGCCGTAGCCAACCGGCTGTGCGCGCAGTTGCTGCTGCTGTCGGCCGAGGACTCGCGCAGCGACATCTGCCTGTACATCAACTCACCCGGCGGTTCGGTGACGGCCGGGCTGGCCATCTACGACACGATGCGGCTGATCCCCAACGAGGTCAGCACGCTCGCGATGGGTCTGGCCGGCAGCATGGGCCAGTTCCTGCTCTGCGCCGGCACGGCTGGCAAGCGGTACAGCCTGCCGCACGCGCAGGTGCTGATGCACCAAGGTTCAGCCGGGTTCGGTGGCACGGCAGCGGACGTGGAGATCTACGCCGCGCAACTGGAAAAGACGGCCGCCACGATGATCAGCCTGATCGCGCACCACACCGGGCAGCCAGCCGACGTGATCGAGCGCGATAGCCTGCGTGACCGCTGGTTCAGCGCCGAGGAGGCGCGCGACTACGGGATCATCGACCACATCGTCGAACGGCTCGATGACGTCCGCCCGGCGGTCGCCACCAGGATGGCGGGGCTGTGACGATGGGCCAGTACACGATTCCAACGGTGGTCGAGAAGACGCCGCTCGGTGAGCGCGCGTTCGACATCTACTCCCGGCTGCTCTCCGAGCGGATCGTCTTCATCGGTACCGAGATCGACGACGGCGTCGCCAACGTCGTGATGGCCCAGTTGCTGCACCTCGAGTCGGCCAGTCCTGACCTCGAGATCAGCCTGTACATCAACTCGCCTGGCGGCTCATTCAGCGCCCTGACCGCGATCTACGACACCATGCAGTTCATCCGGCCGGATGTCGCGACCATCTGCATGGGTCAGGCTGCCTCGGCCGCCGCTGTCCTGCTCGCGGCCGGCGCTCCCGGCCGGCGCGCGGTGCTGCCGCACGCGAAGGTGCTGCTGCACCAGCCGTCCAGCCAGGCACAAGGCGCCCTGCCTGATCTCGCGATCCAGGCCAAGGACCTGGCCAAGGTGCGCGCCGAGGTCGATGACATCCTCAGCAGGCACACCGGCCACCCGGTCGCCACGATCAGGAGCGACACCGACAGGAACAAGACGTTCAGCGCCAGGGAGGCTGTCGACTACGGCCTGGCGGACGCGGTGATCGCCAGCCGGAAAGCCGCGGCGGCGGCGGAACTGCTCAGCGCCTGAGCGTCACGACCTGAGCTTCACGCGGCGAGCAGGCAGAACGCGTCGCCGGCGCCGCCCGGGCGCACCGGGGCGTCCGCGCCGCGGACCGAGTCCAGGCGGACGATCGCGGCATCGCCGTATCCGCCGCCGGACAGTTCCTGCCCGGTCGCGGTCAGCAGTTCGGCGAGTTCCAGGCGCAGCGCGTCGCAGATGGCGGCCAGCACCTCAGACGAGGCCTCCTTGCGGCCGCGCTCGACCTCGGATAGGTACGGCATGGAGACCCGCGCTGCTCTCGCCACGTCGGCCAGCGTCCTGCCCTGCTCGAGCCTGGTGCGCCTGAGGACGTCGCCGAGCATCGTCCTGAGCAACGGCCTCCGCCGCGCGCCGTCCTGCGGGCCAGTCACGACCGGATCGGGCATCGCCGTTCCCTTCAGGCCTTGACGGCACCTGTCGCCGTACCCGCGGCAACCACGCTACGCGTCGCGTCGCGCCCCGCTGAAGCGCTTTCGCGCGGGGCGTAAGAGGACGGGCTCAGGCTGGCCCGTTGGCTGGTGCGCGCACCCGCTCCGCGGCCCGCACGATCTGGGCGTCCGACGCGTCGATCGCCGTGGGACCGCCGGGGATCGGCACGAACCAGACGTGCATCATCGGCGGGGTCACGTGGTTCCGCGATCCGGGCGGGCACGTCGGGTGCGCGGCCGTGACGACGCCCACCACGCCGAAACCACGCCGGAGGCACAGATTGGTGTGCACGTGCCACTGGGTCAGGCAGCCGCCGGGCTGCGGTGTGACGCCGCCAGGCGTGGTGATGTACATGGCGGCGACCAGCACGGCGCCCTTGGGCGTGTTGGCGTAGACAAGTGACTGCGGTTTGGCGGGGTCGAGCACCCGCCGTCCCATCGCGTCGGACAGGTAATAGGACACGTTCAGGTAGTGCACGACCGGCAATCCAGGCGGTGTGATGGCCTGGTAGCCGGCCGCCTTCGCGGCCGCCAGGCTACGGAACCTGCTCGCCCCCCGCCAGCTCGCGTCGACCAGCGCCACGGCGGCGCGCTGCTGAGAGGTCGTGGGCCTGGCGTCGCACGTCGCGGAGCTGGCCATGGCCATGCCCGGCGCCATCTGCATGTTCGGCTCGGGCATGGCGATGGCCCCGCCCGGCGTTCCTGTCGCCAGCTTGAGCAGCGACCCGCGCGCCGCGGGCATCCGCATGTGCGAGGACGCCGCGGGCTTGCTGCCGGTCTTTGGAACCGAGGCCGGCGGTCGGCCCGCCGCCATCACCATCTCCGGCCCGCCTGCCACCAGCGCGACGCTCAGCAGGACGGCGGTGACGCCGCCCGCGGCGGTGGCCGTGGCCATCAGCTCGCTGCGCCGCACCCGCCCCGTTGGCTTGGCCCACAAGAGCCAGAAGCAACCGATGAGGATGAGCGCCTCGAACATCGTGCACAGCAGGTCGCCGAAGCCGACCGGCTCGATGTCGCGCGGGGTGGGGCCGACCATGTCGCCGACGGTCCTGGTGAGGATGTAGATGGCGATGATGTTGGCGTTGAGCGCCGCGCCGCCGCAGAGCACGGCCCGCGACGGCCTGATCACCGCGAGGACCGTCCAGGAAAGCTGGAGCCAGCCGGCGGTCAGCATGAAGACGCCGAACACCCAGTACTCCTGGAAGTGCGAGCCGGCCACGGTGAAGTGGATGACCGCCGCCGCCGCGCTCGCGATCGCCAGGCAGTACGCGACCAGCCGTGCGGCCGGCAGCTGCGGTTCTGTGCTCTTCGGCATACCGCCATTATCAGCGCAGATTTGGCCGCCTGGCGCACCGATCTGCCTGGGATCTCGCTGTGATCCCTGGCCGGCCCGGAACGCGGGGGTGACCGCGATCGTTACCGCATCAGCACACAGCCAGCGCGCGGGCCAAACGCTTGGGTAGCTTGACGAGCGCCGTGGCCCGCGCGCCAGGCCGCACCCCTCTCGCTTTCCTTGACGGAGCCGATGTGGACAAGATTTCCGCCCGGCCCGCGGGGCGCCACGCTGCCCCCGCGAGCAGCAAACGCCGCCTGCCGTCCATGACGGCGCGCGGAGTGCTTCGCGTGCCAGAGATCACCGTTTACTTCTGGGTCATCAAGGCCCTGTCGACCGCGATGGGCGAATCAACGTCGGACTACAGCGTCCATGCGATCGCACCGGTCGCCGCTGTCGGCCTGGGCTTTATCGGCTTCGTTGTGGCCCTCTGCCTGCAACTCGGCATGCGCCGCTACGTCGCATGGGCCTATTGGCTCGCGGTCGTCATGGTCGGCGTCTTCGGAACCATGGCAGCAGACGTCCTGCACGTCGGCTTCGGCGTGCCCTACGTGATCTCGTCGGCCTTGTACGCGCTGGCCCTGGCGACTGTGTTCTGGACCTGGCAGCGGATAGAGCGGACCCTGTCGATCCACACCATCAACACCACCAGGCGCGAGTTGTTCTACTGGGCAGCGGTTGTGGCCACGTTCGCGATGGGCACCGCCGTCGGCGACATGACAGCGGTGACCATGCACCTGGGCTACCTGCTCTCGGCGGTGCTGTTCGCCTGCCTGATCACCGTTCCCGCGATCGGCTACCGGTGGCTGGGCTGGAACCCGATCTTCTCTTTCTGGTGCGCGTACGTGCTCACCAGGCCGTTCGGAGCCTCTGTCGCCGACTGGCTAGGCAAGCCGAAGATTCTGGGCGGCCTTGGCTGGGGCGACGGACCTGTTGCCTTCGCGCTGATCGGCATGATCGCGATCCTTGTGGCGTACCTCGCCATCACCCGCAGGGACGTGCAGGGCCAGGCGAGGACCGCCTAGGTCTTGATGCTGACGAGCCTGCGTCCGCCCACGACGTCAACGTCGATGCGGGCAAGGTCGTCCCGCATGATCGATGTACCGCCCGCCAGGAGCAGGTGAGCCGGGTGCCCGGGAACGCCGTAACCCGCGGTAGGCACCTGCCACCCGGTGATGACCTGACGCTGGCCAGAACGCGACACCGCGACCAGCTCGCAGGTCAGCGGCCCTCGCACGCCCGCGAGGTCCAGGATCACCTGGGTGCCCCACGCGAAACTGACCAGCCCGACCTGGCCGCGTGCACCGGTCGCGGGGTCGGTGGCCGTGTGCTTCTGGCCCTGCATGGCCAGTACCGACGGCGGGCTTTGCTGCGGCGCCGCGGCGACCCCGGCGGCCAGGCCGCCGCCCGCCAATACCAGGCAGGCCGCGGCGGCCAGGAAGACTCGCTGGCGGGTGGAGTGTCGGCGAGCGCTGGCGCGCCGGCGCATCAGGTCCTCGATCACGGCGCCGTCGGCTTCATCCTGCACTGGCTCGACGGGCTCGACGTCGGCGAACAGGCCGGCCATCGCTGATAGCTCGGCAAGCTCGGCCGCGCACGACGGGCACTCGGCGAGATGGGCCTCGAATTCCAGCTTGTCCTGCTGTTCGAGCAGGCCGAACGAGTAGGCGGCCACGTCGGTGTGCTGGACGCTCACAGCGACACCTCCCGTTCGGCCATGACCAGGCGCAGCGCCCGGATGGCGTAATACACCCGCGACTTCACGGTTCCGACCGGGATGCCGAGCACCTCGGCGGCCTCATTAACAGTACGATCGCGCAGGATCGTCTCGTTCAGTACCTCCCGGTGCGCCGGGGAGAGCTCGAGCATCGCATCGGCCACGATCACGCTGCGGAGCAGGTCATCGGTCCAGTCCGGAACCGATGCCTTGGTCAGCATCACCTCGTCTGTCTCCATTGGCCTGGCATTCCTCTTGCGCTGCTCATCGATCACGATACGCCGGGCGACCGTAGCCAGCCAGGGCATCAAAGACCGCTCAGCATGATCAAACTGGGCGGCTTGCCGCCAGGCCCGCAGCATTGTCTCCTGCACGACGTCTTCGGCATGCTGCCGGTCACCGGCCGTCAGCCGAAGCACGAACGCCAGCAGCGGGGTCCGGTAGCGGCGGTACAGCTCGGCGACCAGGACATCGTCGTCGGCGCTGGCGCTCTGGCCTCCGCCGCCCCAGCGCGTGGCGGTGCTGGCCGGTATCCCGGCCTGACGGCCCGGGGATTGCCATCTGCCGTGCTCCCGTCCTGATGGCTGCTCGATCAGCAGATCGCATGAGATCGTACAGCCATTTCCCGCCGGATCGCCTGGCCGAGCAGGAGCGGGAAATTTCCTGAGCTCTTCCTGAACCGAATGGCGCTGGCCGCGCGTACCCCTGCCTGACATCCCGGGCCCGGGAAACGCCAGTACCGGCGGCGCCGCAAAAGGCCGCCATCGAGACAGGAGATTCCCGACCATGAAGTTCACACTCCCGAGCCGGCGCGTGCTGACCCTGGTAGCCGCGGCCACGAGTGCTCTCGGCCTCGCGGGTACGACCGCTCTAACCGTGGGCGCCGGCTCTGCAGGGGCGGCCGTCACGAGCGCACACTCGAGCTCGTTCACTTTCAAGCTCGTGCCGTCCGCGGGCATCGCAACCTGCCTTCCGCACGTCGGCGGCAAGGTCACGATCACCCCTGGAAAGCTGAACGACACCATGCTGGTGTCGATTCACGGCATGCCGGCCGGCGCTGGGTTCGACCTGTTCGTGATCCAGCAGCCCGCCAAGCCGTTCGGCATCTCGTGGTACCAGACCGACGTGAACGCTGACCGGCACGGCAACGGCAGCGCGACTGTGCGCGGCATCTTCGACAAGGAGACCTTCACCGTGTCGCCGGATCCGACGGCACCGATCGCGCCCACGCATCAGTACCACCTCGGCCTGTGGTTCAACAACCCGCGCACCCCGTTCAACCTGGGCTGTGAGTCCGGCGCCCCGAACCCGATCGTGACGCCGTTCAACGGCGAGCAGCACGCCGGGATCCAGGTGCTCAACACCGCGCAGTTCCCGGTCAACGCCGGGCCGCTGTCGCACGTGCACCGGTAACCCTGACCCGCGCTCCTTTGATGGCCGCTCCTTCCCGCCGCCGGCCGGAAGGAGCGGCCTACGTCGCTGACTCCGTGACCGACCGCGCGGTGCTGGGAGGCGGGCAGTCCAGGCCGCAATGCAGCACGGCGGGCTGGTCGGCCGCTGCGGAAGCGGCCCTTCGCGGGTTGCGGATCGTGAAGGCCGCAAGCACGCCGCCGAGCACGCATATCCCGGCCGAGATAAACGACGCCATTCGGAAGCCCGCAGAGAACGTGTCAGGGTGCAGGTAGGCGGTGCCGGTCAGCCCGGCGGCCGCCGGAAGCACAGCGACGGCGATCAGGCTGCCCGCTCTGGCGACGTCGTTGTTGATCGCCGACGCCGCGCCTGCGTTCTCGGCTGGAGCCGCGGCCAGGACCGTCGAGGTCAGCGGCGCCACGTTGATGGCCAGGCCGAAGCCGAAAACTACGACCGCGGGCAGCACCTCGGTCACGTAGTCGCCGGAGGGGCCGATCCTTGCGAACAGCGCGAGCCCGGCGGCGATCACGAGCGGGCCGAGCGTCATCTGCAACCGCGGGCCGATCTTCGCGGCGAGCGCTCCTGATCTGGCCGACAATGCCAGCATGATCACCGTCACGGGCAGCAGCGAGATCCCGGCCTCAAGCGCGGTATACCCGGACACCTGTATCAGCTGGATGGGCAGCAGGAACAGCGCTCCGCCGAGTGCCGCATAGACCGCGAACGTGACAATATTCGCCGAGGTGAACTGCATAGACGAGAACAGCGAGAGCGGCAGGACCGGGGTCCTGGCGCGGCGCTCGCGCAGCACGAATGCGACGAGCAGGATGACACCAGCGACCACCGAAACCAGGGGGGCTGGCCGGTCCCAGCCGCTGGCGGGGCCGTCGATCAGCCCGTAGGTCAGGCCGATCAGGCCCAGCGTGACGAGCACGCCGCCGCTGATATCGACCCGCCCGGTCTCGGCCATGTCGCGGGACTCAGGCACGTGCCGCCAGGTGACCAGCACGACCAGAGCCGCGATCGGCAAGTTGATCGCGAAGATCAACCGCCAGGACACGGCCTGTATCAGCCAGCCGCCGATGAACGGGCCGATCGCGGTGCCCACCCCGCCGAAGCCGGACCAGGCTCCGATCGCCTTGCCGCGATCGTCTGGATGGAATGACGCCTCGATGATGGCCAGGCTGCCTGGCGTGAGCAGTGCGGCGCCGACGCCTTGCAGAGCCCGCGCCCCGATCAGCACCGGGGCGTTCGGCGCGATCCCGCACAGGGCGGACGCGATCGCGAACCAGACCACTCCGATCTGAAATATCCGCTTGCGTCCGTACCGGTCGCCGAGCGCGCCCGCGACGAGCAGCAAGCCGGCGAGCGTGAGGGTGTAGGCGGTCACCACCCACTGCAGGTCGGCCAGGTTGGCACTGAACTCCTGCCCGATCGCGGGGAGCGCGATTCCGACCACCGTGGCGTCGATCGCCGCCATCGCGGAACCGAGGACGGTGGCGAACAGCACCCATCGGCCCGACGCGCTGGCGAGCCTGAGCCCAGGCTCGGTGCCAGCTGCGGGTGCCGTCATGGCACCAGTGTGGCCCATCGCGGCCGCTTTGGGCCCGGTCGGGCTCCCGCCGCCCCCGCCCGCCGACCCCGGGCAGGCCCTCTCCCTGGGCGCACCGCGCGAGCGCCTGGCCTGCCTACGGTTAGGGTGCTCTTGAGGGGATGTTTCTGACGGTGGCCGCGAGTCAGGGACGGGGAGGCGATGGTCGGGTGAGTCCGGTAACACGTGGTTTTCATGGTCGCCGCAGGGACGGCGCGGTCGCCTGAGCGGGTGCCCCCAGGGCAGTACGTGACCAGCGACTTCCCTGTGCTGTCGGCCGGACCCACGCCACACATAGCAGCGGATGGGTGGACGTTCTCCATTCGCCAAGGCGGCGCGGTCGCTCAGAACCTGGACCTGGCAGCAGATGCGCGCGCTGCCCGCGGAGACGATCACCGCCGACATCCACTGCGTGACCAGGTGGTCCAAGCTCGACACGACGTGGGAGGCCGTCTCGGTCGACACGCTGCTTGAGCAGACCGGCGCCGAGGCCGCGTTCGTGCTGGCCTACAGCGACGGCGGCTACACGACGAACCTGCCGATCGCCGACATCACCGGCGGGAAGGCCTGGCTCGCGTTCGGGTACGACGGCGGACCGCTCGATCCCGAGCACGGCGGCCCCGTGCGGCTGCTGGTCCCGCACCTGTACTTCTGGAAGAGCGCCAAGTGGGTGCGCGGCCTGGAGCTGCTCGGCCAGGACGAACCTGGCTTCTGGGAGACCTACGGCTACCACATGTACGGAGACCCATGGCGGGAACAGCGCTACGCAGGCGACTGACCTGGCAGCTCGCGACGGTCACGCAGGTCCGCGCTGAGACCGCGACCGCCAGGACCATCGAGCTGCGGGCAGCCGACTGGGCAGGCCACCGAGCCGGGCAGCACCTCGACGTCAAGCTGACCGCCGAGGACGGCTACACCGCCGAGCGGTCCTACTCGATCGCCTCGGCGCCTGGCGAGCCGCTCGCCATCACCGTGCAGCGCCTGGACGACGGGGAGGTCTCGCCGTACCTCACCGAAGAGCTCAGGCCCGGCGACCAGCTCGAGGTGCGCGGGCCGATCGGCGGGTATTTCGTCTGGGACGCCGGCGAGACCGCCAGCCCGCTGCTGCTCGCGGCAGGCGGGTCGGGGATAGTGCCGCTGCGCTCGATCCTGCGGCACAGGGAGCTGGCCGGCGCTCGCGGTTCCCGCCAGGCTGCTGTACTCGGCGCGCGCGCTGACCGACGTGATTTACCGGGACGAGATCGATCACTACGATGACGGCGTCAGCGTTACCTACGCGCTGACCAGGAGCCAGCCCCACGACTGGACGGGGCACCGCGGCCGGGTCGACAGCGCGCTGCTCGCCGGCGTCGCCTGGCCGCCGGCCGCTGACCCGGCCGCATATGTCTGCGGGCCGACCGCCTTCGTGGAAACAATCGCCGAAGGCCTGACCAAGCTCGGCTACCCGGCGGTGCGGGTGAAGACCGAACGCTTCGGCGGGCCAGGAGGACCGTGATGAACACACTTGACGGGAACGCGATCGGCGGGCTGCTTTACGACGTGTTCGGCACCGAGATGACCACCGCCACCGGCACCTGCGCCAGTTGCGGCGCGACCGGCACGGTCGGCGAGTTCACGGTCTTCCTGCAGGCGCCAGGCACCGTCGCGCGGTGCCGGCGTTGCTCGGCTGTCCTGATGGTCATCGTCACCGCGCACGGCATGAACTGCGTCGACCTGCGCGGGCTGTCGGACCTGGTCGCGGCGTGACGGAAAGGGGCGACATGACCGAGCAAGGCGCGCCGAACGGGCAGGCGTCGCCGCGGCCCGCGATCCTGACGGTCGACGACGACCCCGGGGTGTCCCGCGCGGTCGCCAGGGACCTCCGCCGCAAATATGGCGAGGAGCACCGCATCCTGCGGGCCGAATCCGGCGCGGCCGGCCTGGACGCGCTGCGGCAGATGAAGCTGCGCGGCGACCTCGTCGCGGTGATCCTCGCTGACTACCGCATGCCGGAGATGAACGGGATCGAATTCCTCGAGCACGCGATGGACGTGTACCCGTCAGCCAGGCGCGCACTGCTCACCGCCTACGCCGACACGGGCGCGGCCATCGACGCGATCAACGTCGTCGACCTGGACTACTACCTGCTCAAGCCGTGGGACCCGCCGGAGGAGAAGCTCTATCCCGTCATCGACTCGCTGCTCGACTCCTGGCGCTCGGCCGACCACAGGCCCGTGGCTGAGACGAAGGTGGTCGGGCACCGCTGGTCGGCGCGCTCCTCGCAGGTGCGCGAATTCCTGGCTCGCAACCAGGTTCCTTACCGCTGGTACAGCTCGGACGAGCCCGAGGGCCGGCGGCTGCTCGACGCCGCGGGCACCGACGACCGGACCCTGCCGCTGGTGATCACGCCCGACGGTGACGCGCTGGTCGCGCCGTCCGACTCCGAACTGGCGGGCAGGGTCGGGCTGGCCACGACGCCCGCTGAGGCGTTCTACGACCTGATCGTCGTCGGCGGCGGGCCGGCCGGGCTCGGCGCCGCGGTCTACGGGGCCTCGGAAGGGCTGCGGACGATACTCATCGAGCGGACGGCAGCGGGCGGCCAGGCGGGTCAGAGCTCGCGGATCGAGAACTACCTGGGCTTTCCCGACGGCGTCTCTGGCGCGCAGCTGACCGACAGGGCCCGCCGCCAGGCCGCCAAGTTCGGCGCCGAGATGCTGACCACCCGCGAGGTCGTCGGCCTGGACGTACACGGGTCGGCGCGGCGGATCCTGTTCGGCGACGGCAGTTCGGTTGGCGCGCACACCCTCGTGCTGGCCACCGGCGTGACCTACAGGCAGCTGACCGTGCCGGGCAGCGCCGAGCTGACCGGCCGCGGCGTCTTCTACGGATCCGCGCTGACCGAGGCGGCCAGCTGCACCGGTCACCACATCTACATCGTCGGCGGCGCGAACTCCGCCGGCCAGGCGGCCGTCTACCTGGCGAAGACCGCTAAGTCAGTGACGATCCTGGTGCGCGGGTCCTCGCTGGAGAAGTCCATGTCGCATTACCTCGTCCAGCAGGTCGCCGCGACGCCCAACATCTCCGTCCGGACGTGCACCGAGATCGCCGCGGCCCACGGGACCGATCACCTGGAGCGGCTGACGCTGCGCGATAGCAGGACGGGCGGCACGGACACTGTCGACGCGCAGTGGGTGTTCGTCTTCATCGGCGCTGCGCCCCTGACCGAGTGGCTTGACGGCGTCGTGCAGCGCGACGAGCACGGCTTCGTCCTGGCCGGGCCCGACCTGGTCACCGGCGGTGACCGGCCGAAGGGGTGGCCGCTCGACCGGCCGCCCTATCACCTGGAGACCAGCGTGCCTGGCGTCTTCGTCGCTGGCGACGTCAGGGCCGAGTCGGCGAAGCGGGTCGCCTCGGCGGTCGGGGAGGGCGCGATGGCCGTCATGCTCGTGCATCGCTACCTGGAGATGCTGTGACAACGCCGGAGGCGCGGTCGACCCCGGCGGAGTGCAGCGCGGCCGAACTGCGCGATCTGTTCCTGTTCGAGAAACTGACCGACGACCAGCTTGGCTGGCTCTGCCGGGAGGGCGGGGTCATCACGACCGGCCCCGGCATGGTCTACGTCGAAGGGGACCAGGCGCAGTACCTGTACGTCCTGCTGAGCGGCACGATCGTGCTGTCGCGCCGGATCGGCGACGACGAGGTCGAGGTAAGCAGGACGTCGGGTCCTGGCGCATACGCGGGCGCCTTCTTCGCTTATCTCGGCGACCGGGTCCCACAGGTCTACAACAACTCGCTCAGGGCGACCGAGACCTCGCGCTTCTATGTGCTCGCCGCTGGCAAGTTCGCCCACCTGATGACGGACTGGTTCCCGATGGCCACGCACCTGCTCGAAGGGCTGCTGTTCGGGACCAAGAACACCCAGGAGGCCGTCGGCCAGCGCGAGCGGTTGCTCGCTCTCGGTTCGCTGTCCGCGGGTCTCGCGCACGAGCTGAACAATCCAGCGGCGGCCGCGGTCCGGGCGGCCGGCTCGCTGCGGGAGCGGGTGGCCGGCATGCGCGGCAAGCTCGCCGCGATCACCGCGGCTGGGTTTGACAGCGCGTTCGTCGCGAGCCTGGTCCGGATGCAAGAGGACGCGGTCGAGCGCGCGTCGAAGGCCAGGACGCTCAGCCCGATCGAGACCGCTGACGCCGAGGACGAGGTCGCGGACTGGCTTGACGCCAACGGCGTCGCTGCGAGCTGGGACCTCGCTCCGCTGTTCGTCCAGGCCGGGCTGGACAGCGCATGGCTCGACCAGGTCGCGCTCGCGATCGCCGGTCAGCCCGCGCAGTCCGCGCCGGGCGGAGGGGGATTGGACAGCGCGATCCGCTGGCTCGGCTACACGGTCGAGACCGAGATGTTGATGACCGAGATCACCGACTCGGTGACCAGGATCTCCGCGCTGGTCGGTGCGGCGCGGCAGTACTCACAGCTGGACCGGGCGCCCTACCAGGTGATCGACGTGCATGAACTGCTGGACAGCACGCTGATCATGCTGGAGAGCAAGATCGGGCATGACATCGCCGTCGTCAAGGAGTACGACAGGAGCCTGCCGCGGATCCCGGCTTATCCTGCCGAGCTCAATCAGGTCTGGACGAACCTGATCGACAACGCCGTCGCCGCCATGGATGGGCGCGGCACCCTGACCATCAGGACCGCGGCGGACCGGGACCGGCTTCTTGTCGAGTTCGCCGACACCGGGTCAGGCATACCCGAGGACATCAAGGACCGGATCTTCGAGCCCTTTTTCACCACCAAGCCGGTCGGCCAGGGCACGGGCCTGGGTCTGGACATCTCCTGGCGGATCATTGTCAGCAGGCATCATGGCGACCTGAGGGTGCAGTCGGTGCCCGGCGACACCAGGTTCAGTGTCTGGCTGCCCGTCACCGCCGCCGATGCAGTGACCGACCCAGCAGTGACCGACCCAGCAGTGACCGACCCAGCAGTGACCGAGCCGGCAGTGACCGAGCCGGCAGCGACCGATTCAGCACCACCACGACCAGCCAGATAGCGAAGGAGCAGGCGACATGACCGCACTCCCCGGCGTCGAGCCGGCCGTCCCGCCAAGCGGCACCGGATGCGTGGAATGCGACGCGGCGGGTGGCTGGTGGGTGCACCTGCGGCGATGCGCGGAGTGCGGGCACATTGGCTGCTGCGACACCTCACCTTCGCAGCACGCTACCGCGCATGCGAACGCGACTGGCCACCCGATCATCCGCAGCTTCGAACCCGGCGAGGACTGGTTCTTCAGCTACCAGAGCGACGAGATCTACGAGGGTGGCCCCGCGCTAGCACCGCCCGAGCATCATCCTGCCGATCAGCCGGTGCCTGGTCCGGCCGGCCGGGTGCCAGGGGACTGGCAGGTACATCTGCACTGAGCCGGCGGCGCCGATCAGTCGCCGCCCCCGCCATTGCCGCCGCCCCCGCCATTGCCGTTGCCGCCGTCCCCGCCATGCCGCCGCCCCCGCCATGACCGCCGCCATGACCGTCGTGGCCGCGATGCTGGCCGTGAGCCCTGCGCGCGGCGGTGACGTGAATCGTCGCGCCGGCCGGGACCTGGCCGCTGGGATGCACCGCGAGCACGGTTCCCGGCCTGGCATCCCCCGTGGGCTGCCAGGTGAGCGCGACCAGCAGGCCGCGGTGCCGTAGCTCGCGTACGACGTCGCGGACCGGCCGGCCGATCAGGGCTGCCGCGTTGACCGTGACCGAGCGGCCAGCGGAGTTGGTCCCCTGGGATCGCTGCGCCTGCGGCGATCCGGCGCCCGTTAGGCTCGCGACCAGCGAGGCGGCCAGGCTGGCGACGGCCACGAGGGCCACGACGGCAGCGACCGCGAGGCCGCGCCTGCCGCTTGACCGCGCGCGCCGCCCGTGCGGCCAGGTCTGCGCCCGGTCGCCCTCCGCCGCATCTGGCAGGACGTAGCCCGGCTGGCTCTCGGGTGTGCCGTAGCCGGCCGGCCCGGCCAGCTGCCAAGCGGCTGCGGGGAATTCCGTGGTCTCGTCGGGCGGCCGCGCGGCAGCGCCCGTCACCTCGTGACCCGCCGCTGCGGTCCCGAGCGCGCTCGGGACCGCACGGCCGCCGATCGCGTCACCGAGGGTGCGGGCGTCTGCGGCTACCTGGCTGGCACCTGCCGGGCGGCCGCCAGGATCCCTGGCCGTCAGGTCGGCGACCAGCCTAGTCACCTCGGGCGGGACGGACGCTGGCAGCGGCGGCAGCGACTGCATCCGGTGCGCGAGCGCGATCTCCATAGCGGTGCCGGTGAACGGGACCCGGCCTGCCAGGCACTCATAGGCCACCATGCCGAGCGAGTACAGATCGCTGGCCGGACCGGCCGGCTGGCCGGCGATCCGTTCAGGCGCGAGGTACGCGGGCGTGCCGATCAGCGTCCCTGTCCTCGTCAGCGGCGCCGAGCCGACCGCGTAGGCGACGCCGAAGTCGGTGATCTTGACGCCGCCGCTGTCGATCAGCAGGTTGCCAGGCTTGATGTCGCGGTGCACCACGCCTGCCGCGTGCGCCACGGCCAGGCCTGCGGCAACCTGGGCCACGATGTCCATGACCTGGCCAGGCGGCAGCGGTCCAGACGCGATGAGATCGGTCAGCGGTGGCCCGTCGACGAGTTCCATCACGAGAAAGGCCGGCTGGCCCCCGCTGGCCTCGCCGAAGTCATAGACCTGGGCGATCGCCGGATGCGAGAGTCCCGCCGCGTGCCGGGCCTCGGCGCGGAACCGTGCCGCGGTGTCGGCATGCTGGGCGAGTTCATCGCGCAGCAGCTTGACGGCCACCGGGCGGTCAAGTACCAGGTCCACGGCGCGCCATACGGCACCCATACCGCCCGAGGCGATCAACTGATCCAGGCGGTACCTGGACGCCAGGACCTCGGGGCTGAGCGAAAGGGACATCGCGGCCAGGCTACCCTCTCTGCGCCGAGGTATCCGGAGACTTCGGCCGCGGCGCCAGGCCGGCCAGGGCCAGGCGAGGCGGGGACCGGCTGAGACAATCGTGCGGACGCGCTACCAGCGGAGGGCTATGCATCTCTGGCAGTGGCTTGGCCGGCACGACCGCGACTACGCGGCATTGCGCCGGGCCGGCCGTACCGCGATCGCGATGCCGGGCCTGTTTGCGCTGGGCGACAAGGTCTTCGTCAACGTCGACATCGCGACGTTCGGGGCGTTCGGCGCCTTCGCGATGCTGCTGCTGGTCGATTTTGGCGGCCCGATGGCAGAGCGGCTCCAGGCACAGGCCGCGCTGGCGTTCGCTGGCGCAATCTTGATCTGCCTGGGCACCCTGGCGTCCGCGACGCCCTGGCTGGCCGCGGCTGGGATGGCTGTGGTCGGGTTCGGCGTGCTGTTCGCCGGCGTCGTCAGCTCGACGCTCGCGACCGCTTCGACGGCGCTGCTGCTCGCGTTCATCCTCCCGGTTTCGCTGCCAGCCCCGGTCTCGGCCGTGCCGGAACGGCTGGCTGGCTGGGGGCTCGCGAGCGTCAGCAGCCTGATCGCGATCGCCCTGCTTTGGCCAGTTCCGGCGCGGGACCGGCTGCGTCCGGCGGCCGTCGCCGCGTGCGAAGCGCTGGCCGCCGCTCAGGGCAGAGGTGGCCTTTCTGCTCAGCGGCGGAGATCAGGAGTTCGCCGCCGCTGACCGTGAGCGCGCTATGGCGAAAGCGCAGGAGGCCACCGAGGCGCTGCGGCGTACATTCCTGGCTACGCCGTACCTGCCCGGCGGCTTGCGCACCTCCGCTCGCACGATCACCAGGCTGGTAGCCGAGGTGGGCTGGCTGAACCTGATCATCAACAAGCCGGCCCAGCAGGTCACACCAGCCCACGGGACCGCCCACCAAGCCGCCAGAGTCAGCAGGCCGGCCTGTGCCGTCAAGATCGCCGCGGCCGCGGTGCTGGAGCGCGGCGCCGAGTTGCTCACGGCCACCGGCGGGGACGGCAAGGAGCTTGACGACGCCATGTCCAGCCTCCGCGCCTCCCTCACCACGCTGGAGCGGCACGCAGCTGCCGAGTTGCCCGGCGGGCTGGCCGGTGGCGGGAACGGCGCGTCAGCCGCGCCGCATGATCACATGAGCATGCTCGTCAGTGCGCTCGACCCGGCATTCCGCGCCCAGGAGGCCGGCTACGCGGTGACACTGATCGGCCGGACGATCGCGCTGACCGCGGCCGCGGAACGCCGCAGCTGGCTGCAGCGCGTGCTCGGGCGCCAGCCAGAAGGCGTGCCTGGCACCCTGTCCGTCGCAGAGGCGCGTGCCGCCGCGCACGCGCAGCCGCACTCGGTGTGGCTGCGCAATAGCGTCCGTGCCGCGGCCGGGCTCGGCCTTGCGGTGCTCTTGGCGAGGCTGACCGGGGTGCAGCACTCGTTCTGGGTGGTGCTCGGCACACTATCGGTGCTGCGGTCGAACGCACTGAGCACCGGGCAGGACGCCTTGCGCGCGCTGGCTGGGACCGTCGCAGGCCTGGTCATTGGCGCAGGCATCCTCGCGGCGATCGGTCCGCACGAGACCGCGCTGTGGATCGTCCTGCCGTTCGCCGTGCTGCTAGCAGGCGTGGCGCCAGCGGCCATCTCCTTCGCCGCCGGCCAGGCGGCGTTCACCCTGACCTTGGTGGTCCTGTTCAACCTGATCAAGCCCGCAGGATGGCAGGTCGGGTTGCTCCGCCTGGAGGACATCGCCCTTGGCTGCGGCGTGAGCATCGTCGTGGGTTTGCTGTTCTGGCCGCGTGGCGCGAGCACGGTGCTCAGGCAGGCGCTCGCCGACGCCTACGCGGGCAGTGCCGCCTACCTGGCTGGCGCCGTGGAGTTCGGGATTTTGCGCTGCACGAGCGAGGGCGCTCGGTCCGCGGAGCCGGCCGAGCAGGCCAGCCGGGCCTTCGCCGCTGACCAGCGGCTGGACGAGGCGTTCCGCGCCTATCTGGCCGAGCACGGGCCCAAGCCCGTGCCGCTCGCCGAGGTAGTCAGGCTGGTCACTGGCGCGTCCGGGCTTCGCCTCGCGGCCGGGGCCGTGATCGATCTCTGGCGCAGCGATCCAGGCCGGGCCGCGGCCGAGCGATCAGCGGCGCGCAGCGAGATCCTCCAGTCGCTGACCAAGGTCCGCGGCTGGTATGAGGACCTGGCCGACAGCCTGACCGACGGAGGCAAGCCGCACGATCCACTGGCTTACGACCAGGCGGCCGACGGGCGGCTGATGGCCGCCGTGCGCCGTGACCTCGACGGCGGCGACAGCGAGGCGGCCGCGACCGCGGTCAGGATCGTCTGGACGGGGGATCACCTGGACGCGACTCGCCGGCTGCAGGAGACGATTGCCCCCGCCGCGCACGCGGCAGCTGATCATCGGGACACGAGCAGGCTCGCCGCGGCGAGGGCCCGGTGGTCCTCCCACGGACGGCCGATGAGCTGAACGGCGAGCGGCAGGCCGCGAGCGTCGCTACCGGCCGGGACGCTGATCGCCGGCGAGCCGGTCAGGCTGGCCGGAAGCGTGAAGATGAAGTCCTCGCCGGTGATCTTCCTGTGCTCGGGCGCGGGCTCGAGGCAGGCCGGCGTCAGCAGGAAGTCGATGTCCTCGGCCGCCTCGAGGTACCGGCGCCTGAACTGGTCCCAGTCCCATAGCTGGCGATCGGCCTGCTCGCCGGACAGTGACGCGCGAGCCCAGTAGCGCCTGGTGATGTCGAGTGCATTACCGAGCCATGGCACCGCCAATCGGTCCTGGTCAGCCCGGCCGGCCATAGGGCCGCCTGCGCGCGGTGGTGCCGCGCACCGGGACGAGGCGCTATGGAAAACTGGCCTCTGGCGTGACCAGCGGTAGTTCCGGCGAAGGGGAGGACGCCAGGCGATGACGGTGCCAGGGCCGTCGGACACCTCCGGGCTGCCGGATGCCGTGGCGGCGATCGACGACACGGCCCAGCCGGTGCTCTCGCCGCTGACGGCGGCGGCGATCTTCCTCGTCATGACCGTGCGCTCTGGCGGCGAGGCGGAGGTCCGCGACCTGCTCGGCGACCTCGCCGCGCTGCAGCGGTCGGTCGGATTCCGGATCCCTGAAGGTCACCTCGCGTGCGTCGTAGGTATCGGCTCGCAGGCGTGGGACCGGCTCTTTTCCGGTCCGAGGCCGGCCGAGCTGCATCCGTTCCGCGCGCTGTCCGGCAGCCGGCACACCGCCGTGGCCACGGAGGGCGACCTGGTCTTCCACATCCGCGCCAGCCAGGATGGACCTGTGCTTCGAGTACGCCACACAGGTGCTTGACCGGCTGGCAGGCCGGGTCACGGTGTGCGACGAAGTGCACGGGTTCAGGTACTTCGACGAGCGCGACCTGATCGGGTTCGTGGACGGGACGGAGAACCCGGCGGGTTCCGCGGCGGCTGCGGCCGCGATCGTCGGCGACCAGGACCCTGACTTCGCCGGCGGCAGCTACGTGGTCGTGCAGAAGTACCTGCACGATGTGACCGCGTGGAACGCGCTGCCGGTCGAGGAGCAGGAGAAGGTCATCGGCCGCAGCAAGCTCGCCGACATCGAGATGCCCGATGACGTCAAGCCCGCGAACTCGCACGTCGCGCTCAACACGATCGTGGACCCCGACGGCACCCAGCGGCAGATCCTGCGCGCCAATATGCCGTTCGGCGCTCCCGGCCGCGGCGAGTTCGGCACCTACTACATCGCGTACGCGGCCACGCCGTCGGTCACCGAGCAGATGCTCGTCAACATGTTCATCGGCAAGCCGCCGGGAAACTACGACCGGATCCTGGACTTCTCCACGGCCGTGACCGGCGGCCTGTTCTTCGTGCCGTCGGCCGGCTTCCTCGACGACCTGCCCGATCCGCCAGGCCCGCCAGGGCCGCCAGGCCCGCCAGGCCCGCCGGGCCGCCGGAGCTAGCGGGGACGCCACGGTCGGACGGCTCACTCGGCATTGGCAGCCTGCAAAGGAGCACCCAGCTATGAACAATCTGCATCGCGAACTCGCGCCGGTCTCGTCGGCTGCCTGGGCCAGCATCGAGGAGGAGGCCAGGCGGACGTTCATGCTGCACCTGGCCGGCCGCCGGGTGGCCGAGGTCAAGGGCCCGAGGCCCTCGGCCGGCCAGGAGGGCCCCGGCGATGCGGCGCTAGCCGCGGTCGGCACGGGGCATCTGAGCGATATCGCCTCGCCGGGACCTGGCGTGCTCGCGTGGAGCAGGACCTCGCAGCCCGTGGTCGAGCTCAAGGTGCCGTTCGCCGTCAGCCGGCAGGCCGTCGACGACGTCGACCGCGGGGCACAGGACCCCGACTGGCAGCCGGTCAAGGACGCCGCGCGCACCATGGCTTTCGCCGAGGACCGGGCCGTGTTCGAGGGCTACCAGGCCGGCGGCATGTCCGGTATCCGCGCTGCCGCGTCCAACCCGGCGATGACCCTGCCGTCGGACGCCAGGCAGTACCCGGACGTGATCAGCGAGGCGCTGTCTGCGCTCCGGCTCGCTGGCGTCGGCGGGCCCTACGCGCTGCTGCTCAGCGCGGACGCGTACACGGCGGTCAGCGAGACATCGGATCACGGCTACCCGGTGCGGGAACACCTCAGCAGGCTCGTGGAAGGGCCGATCATCTGGGCGCCCGCGATCGACGGGGCGTTCGTGCTGACCACGCGCGGCGGCGACTTCGAGATGCATCTGGCGCAGGATCTGTCGATCGGCTATCAGTCGCACGACGCGGACAGCGTGCACCTGTACTTCGTCCAGGCGCTGACATTCCTGGTGTACACGGCAGAAGCAGCCGTCCCGCTCACGGCCTGAGAGAGCAGTCAGCCGCCGCCCTGCCCGGGACGTCCGCCTGATCGATCTATGCCAGAATGTCCGTGAATAGTAATCAGGCGGAGGCAACTGAATGGCCGAGACTCAGGTTCCCCCGGGCGTCGACGCGACAAAGCCGAGCGTCGCCCGCATCTACGACAGCCTGCTCGGGGGCGTGAATAACTACGCCGTCGATCAGGCCGCGGCCAATCTGATGCGGTCGAGGGCACCCGAACTGGTGGACGCGGCTTTCGCGAACCGCGGCTTTCATCAGCGCGCGGCGAAATGGATCGCCGAACGGGGCGTGCGGCAGTTCATCGACCTCGGTTCAGGATTGCCGACGGTTGGCAACACCCACGAGGTGGTGCGCAAGGTTCATCCCGACGCCCGCGTCGTATACGTCGACATCGATCCCATGGTCAAGTTGCACAGCTCGCGCCTGCTCGCCGGCGAAAACGACGTGGCGGTGGTGGTCGCCGACCTGAAGCAGCCAGATACCGTGCTCGGCGGCGAGGCTGTGCGCCGGCTGATCGACTTCAGCGAGCCGACCGCGGTCATGATGACCGCGGTGCTGCATTTCGTGTCCGACGAGGACGATCCGGCCGGTATCGTCGCCCACTACCTCGCGCCGTTGCCGGCCGGGAGTTACCTGGCGCTGTCCCACACCACTGGCGACCACAAGCCGCCCAAGGCGCTCGACGCTATGAACGAGGCCGGCCTGCGCTCGGCGGGCGGCAACTACGTGCGCAGCCGTGACGAGGTGCGCCAGATCGTGGGCCCGCTCGAGATCGTCGTGCCGTACGAGGGCGCCGAGCCCGATGTCACCTGGGTTGGGCTGTGGGGCTGCGAAGACCCGTCTGCCGCGGACTCTGAAGGCTCCCGGTGGCTGTACTGCGCAGTCGCGCAAAAGCGCTGAGCCAGGGGTTGCTGTTCTCCATGATCACGGACGACTTTCAGCGTGCCTGCTGAAAGTCGTCCGCGATCATGAGCGCGGAGCCGTGGAGTTGCGCCAGCACACCGCGGCGGGAATGGACGTCGCCACCGCGGCAAAGATGGTCGCCTCGTCGTTCGCCGGCGCTACGATGCTCGCTCCTGGCGTGCGCGTGGGCGGTGCGGGAGTTCGCCTGCGCGCTCGGACTGGGCGGCGGCGACGACCCGGCCGCCGCTAGCACCGCAAGGGGGATCGCGCCGGGGTCGGGCGGCGCGGCCATCGATCAGCCGACCGCGCCGATGCCCACCGAGCTCGGCTCCGCTGGCCAGGCTAGCCGGGCGTGTGGGCCGCCGCGTAGTGCTCAGCGAGTATGTCTGCGCCGAAGTCGCTGCGAGGCCGGCGCAGCACAGTGTGCGCGTGGTTGCCGTCCTCCTGCGTGTTGTCGTACTCGATCAGCAGGTCATCGCCCTGCACCCGGTAGTAGTGCCTGGTGCCCTTGGCCGGCGGTCCCTCCCAGGCGAAGCGCAGCTCGCCGGCGGCCAGCCTGGCCGCCATTGCGGCCGCGAGTTCGCCGGGCAGCCGGTCCAGGTAGAGGGCGACGAGCTGGTCGAGCAGGGCGCGCGCGGACGGTCCGAGCCGCCCGGTGGCGATGCCGTTCGGCTCGAAGGCCCTGGCGAGGCGAGCCTTCGTGCCCGACCTGATGTCGGCAGGGGCCCGGTCAGCCACCACGGCGACGGCCCGGCCGCGCGGCCCGATCTCCTCCAGCAGGGCGTGCGCCAGGTCCTCCTCGGGTGCGAGCGGCCTGGACACTACCTGGCCCGCGTAGGCAACTCTGGCCGGGTTGGCGCCGAAGAAGACAGGGGCTGGCGAGACCTCGGCGCCGCGCAGGGTCATGCTCACCGACAGGTGGTGCCCTTCGAACCGCCACGCCCACGGTGCTTCCGCGCCGGGCTCGCCGAAGACGCTCACCCAGTAGTCGCCGCTGTGCCGGCCGCGCCGCCAGCCTTCCTTCCTGTCGAGCACCTCTTCAAGGCCGATGATGGCCATGGCCTGCGCGTAGGCGCGATCGCTGAGCGCCGTCGCCAGCAGCCGGTGCGCCGCCTTACGCGCCGGCGGACTGATCAGCGCCAGGCAGGCACCGGGACGCTGCCGCGGCCGGTACTCCAGCCAGCGCCGCGTGGACTCGTCAGCAAAAGGCATCGCAGCCAGCCCTCGCTGCTCGTCGTCCAGCGCCCGCAACAGCACGGTCGCCGCCGATCGCATCTGCGCCGCGAGGCTGTCACGAGTCATGAGCCCGGTATATCAGGGCGGTGCGCGGCGGCTGCTGACCGGAGATCCCCTCCTGCACCTCCGGTGTGGCATGCCGCTACGCAGCTAGCCCCGCTAACGGCGGGGCTAGCTGGTGCGCGTGCCTGCGGCGCGGCGGGCAGGCGAGAGCGGTCATGGCAATCCTTTAGTCGTGGCCACGCAAACGCGGTGCTGGCTATAGGACGCGCAAGGTCGCCGGAACGATTACGGCATCGCCAAAATGGTCCTCAGCTGACGGGCGCACGATGGAACAGTCGCACCGCCCACAGGTAGCTGACCAGCGTGATGCCGGCGCCCCAGGCGATCGCGACGATCGCGCTGCTCCCGGCAGGATGGCCGAACAGCAGGTCCCGCATCGCGTTGATCACCGGCGTGAAGGGCTGGTACTCGGCAAACCAGCGCAGCCCGGCTGGCATGGACGCGGTCGGGACGAAGCCGCTGCCGAGGAATGGCAGGATCAGCAGAGGCATCGGCGCGTTGCTGGCGGCCTCCGCGCTCTTCGAGATGAGGCCGAGGGCGACGGACAGCCAGGTGACCCCCAGGATGAACAGCGCGAGGATGCCGATCGCCGCGAGCCAGCCGGCCGGCCCGGCTGAAGGCCGGAAACCGACCAGCACCGCAATGCCGATGACGACCCCGACGCTGAGCAGCGACTGGATCATGCTGCCGACGACGTGGCCTGTCAGCAGCGACGCGCGGGAGATCGCCATGGTGCGGAACCTGGCGACGATCCCCTCGGTCATGTCGGTCGCCACCGAGACCGCTGTGGCGGTCGCGGCACCGGCGATCGTGATCAGCAGCATGCCGGGCGTCACGTAGTTGACGTAGACGGCGCGGCCGGCCGCAGCGCCGCCCAGGCCGGCTCCCATCGTGCCGCCGAAGACGTAGACGAACAGCAAAAGGAAGATCACCGGCATCGCGAGGATCATCAGCGTCATCGACGGGTAGCGCTGGATGTGCCGAAGCTCCCTGCGGATCATGGTGGCTGAGTCGCGGACGGAGTATGCGAGGTTCATCGGACCGAGTCCATTTCTCTGACGGCCAGCGCGGGCGCCGGGCTGGCCAGTGTTGCCGGTCAGCGTCAGGAAGACGTCGTCCAGGTCGGGCGTGTGCACCGACATCTCCGCGATCTCGATCGCGTGGCCGTCGAGCTTGGCGAGCAGCGACCGGAGCGCGGCGACGCTGCCGTCGCTGGGGACTTGCAGGGTGAGCGCGTGCTCGTCCCGCGTACCGGAGCCGAGAACAGCCACCGCGGCGTTCAGGCCGGCCGCGTCGGTGAACCTGAGCTGGAGATGGCCGCCGGGGATAAGGCGCTTGAGCTCCGCTGATGTGCCCTCCGCGATCAGCACGCCGCGGTCGAGCAGCGCGATCCGGTGCGCAAGCTCGTCGGCTTCTTCCAGGTACTGGGTGGTGAGGAAGATCGTGACGCCGCGGGCGACCAGATCGCGGACGATCTGCCACATTGACTTCCTGCCGCGTGGGTCGAGGCCGGTGGTCGGCTCGTCGAGGAAGATGATGCGCGGGTCGCCCACGAGCGTCATCGCCAGGTCGAGGCGGCGCTGCATCCCTCCTGAGTAGGTGGCGGCCGGTTTCCTGGCGGCGTCGACGAGGTCGAACTGCTCGAGCAGCTCGCCAGCCCGCCGCCGGCCCGCCGCCCTGCTCAGATGGTGCAGGTCGGCCATGAGCCGCAGGTTCTCCTCGCCAGTCAGCAGCTTGTCGACGGCCGAGTACTGGCCGGTGACCCCGATCGCCGCCCGGATCGCGTCGGGCTCGCGTATCCAGGTCGAGTCCTGCCACGCGCACCTCGCCGCCGTCGGCGCGGATCAGCGTGGACAGGATCCGCACGATGGTGGTCTTGCCGGCGCCGTTCGGGCCGAGCAGCGCGAAGATCGTCCCGGTGTCGACTTCCAGGTCGACGCCGTCGAGCACGGTCTTGTCGCCGTATGACTTCCGCAGGCCCGCCGCCACGATCGCGGGCACGGACAGATGGCCGGTCACATTCGTTCCTTCACTCGTCGGGGGGCTGAGGTTGGAGCCGATGTTCAGCACATGAGAAAAGCTACGTTGCGTTTAGTGATCTGTCAACAAAATCGGAAGATCTGCGCTACTGAACTGCGAGTTATCATCCGAGATGCGTTGCAATCATCTTGCTGATGAACGCAACGAGGATTGCACGCTCGTGTTGCAATGAGCCTTGTGATGGCATACAGTCGAGCGGTCGGCCTCGGCGCGCTAGGCGCGCTAGCCGGGCGACGGAAGGAGCGGCGAATGCCAGGTGGCCGGCTGACCTACCAGGACCGCAAGAAGATCGCCGAGGCTCTCGCCGAAGGCACCTCGCACGCTGAGATTGCCAGGCGGCTCGGCCGGCCTACGTCCACCGTCAGCCGCGAAGTCAATCGCAACGGCGGGCCTGACGGGCTACCGCCCCGATCAGGCGCACCAGGCGACCGAGCGGCGCGCGCAGCGGCGGCGGACCCCCGCGGCGGCGATCCCGGCGGCGCCGCCGGCCGGGGAGGGCGCCGACGGACGGGATCCTGAAGCGGTGCGGAAGTACCAGGACTGGCTGACCGCGGTGCTCGTCGAGATGGGCCTGACGCGGATGACGGCCAGCGTGCTCACGTGCCTGACGATCACCGACTCAGGCAGCCTCACCGCTGCCGAACTCGTCCAGCGGCTCAGGGTCAGTCCCGCCTCCATCTCCAAGGCGGTCAGCTTCCTCGAGGAGCAGGGCCTGGTCAGCCGCGAGCGGGGCGCCCGCCGGGAGCGCTACATCGTCGACAAGAACGCATGGCTGCGATCCACGCTGGTCAGCGCCAGGACGAACGCGATGCTGGCTGACGCCGCATTGCAGGGAGCGCAGATTCTGGGCGAAGGCTCGCCAGCGGGCGTACGGCTTCGCCAGGCCGGCCAGTTCCTGGAACTCCTCGGCGATGACCTGATCAGGGCTGCCGAGCACTGGTGGCGGGTCGTTACTTTCAACGAGCCCGACCATGACCGCGAAGGCTAGCGGGCGGATTCCGCCATCAGGTCGCGCAGCCACTGCTCGCTTGCTCCGGCGATCCTGGCCGGGACGCCGAGCTCGCCAAGCAGCGCGGCCGCGGCCGCCATTTCATCCGCCCGGCGGCGTGCGTGCCGGATGCTGCCGTGCTCCAGCCGGTCGACGGTCGCCGCCGAGAAGCCGCTGAGTTCCGCGGCGATGATCGACCGCAGCCACTCCTCGCAGCCCGCCGACCTCGCGGCGCGGAGCGCTTCGGTGACCGCCGCCGCCAGGCCCTTGTAGAACACGCTTCGCACCAGCTTGCGGACCGCGGCGGTGCCCGGCGGGCCGGGCAGGACCTCGACCTTCGCACCGAACCCGGTGAGGATCGCCGCGAACTGCCCCGCGGCTGGGCCGGCTGCGAGCATGGGCGTGCGGATCCCGAGACCGGGGACCGGCGACATCATGGCGACGTCGGCGAACCCGGTTCCGGCGGTCGCGGCGAGCTCGGCGAGATGCGCCTTGAACCCAGCTGACGCCGTGTTCAGGTCGGCGAAGACGGCGTTGGCTCCGCACCGGGGCAGCGCCGCTTGCAGGGCGGCCTCGGCCTCATGCGCGCAGGTCAGCGACAGCACGAGTGCGGCGCCGCGGCAAGCGTCGGCGTCGCCGTCGCACTGGGTGATGCCGGCGCCTGCGGGCACGACCGGGTCGTAGCCCCGCACCAGGGCGCCGGCCGCCACGAGGTCGGCGGCGATGGCTGAACCTGCCTCGCCCAGCCCGAGGACGGCGATCACCGGCGCTTGCGTGGTCATCGGCTCGCCGCTCACGCGACCGGGGGAGTGCCGTGGGTGTGGAACGACGGGATCGTAGCCAGCCCCCAGGCCTGGCCCTTGGCCCGCTCCTGCTCGGACCAGCTGATGGTCTGCCAGTCGGGCGCGAAGATCAGCCGGGCGCACGGGTTGCACAGCTCGATCCGGTTGCCGCCTGGTTCGTAGACGTACAGGAAGAAAGTCTGCTGGATCGCATGCTTGTGCGGCCCGGTCTCGATGAAGACGCCCTTGTCCAGGCAGATGTCGGCGGCCCGCAGGATGTCTTCCCTGGTGTCGGTGGCGAACGCGAGGTGGTGCAGTCGCCCAGGCTGTCCCCGTCCAGTCGTTTGTGTAGACCAGGTCGTAGGACTTCTGCGCGAAGTGCAGCCACTGCGCCGAGATCGTGCCGTCGTTCAGGACAATCTGCTCGGTGGCGCGCGCGCCGAGGGCCTCGCAGATGAACCGGCCGTTGGGCTCGGTCTGCGCTGCGAGGAAGTTCACGTGATCGAGGCGCCGCACGCTGACGCCGCGGCCCGGGTAGGCCTGAGCCTGGTTCTTCAGCGCCGGCTTCAGCGCGCCAGCAGGCTGGTACCGCTCGGTCTGGAAGTACAGCTCCAGCTCGTGGCCGTCAGGATCGCGGAACAGAATAGGTCGGGCCGATGCCGGTATCCCCGTCCCGCCAGCCGATCCCGAGGCCGGCCGCTTCGATGGCGGCGACCCGCCGCTGCAGCGCCTCCTCGCTGGCCGCGCGGAGCCCGGTCCTGGCGATGCCCGAGGTGGCGGCGGCGGTCAGCTTCAGGCTGTGATGCTCATAGTCATCCCAGGTCCGCAGGTAGACCGAGTCGCCTGCGGAGCCGACCTCGGTTAGCCCGAGTACTTCGGTGCAGAACCACAGGCTCCGCTCTGGCATAGGAGTCAGCAGTTCGGCGTGGCCGAGGTGGGCTACCTCGTGCAGCAGGGGCATCGGCGGTGTCCTATCAGCGGTGGCTATCGGGCTGGGAAAACCGTCCCGTCGAAGAGCTTGCGCGCCGTCCTCACCACTCCGGCGCTGCGCACCAGCGCTGGATGCACGCTGACGTCGACCTCCACGTCCACCTGCAGGTGACCGCTCGGGTGCTCGATGTCGAACAGGTGCCCGGACTCTGGCAGCACAGCCAGTTCGGCCCCGATGCCGCCCGGCAGGAGCAGCGCTGTGGCCACGCTCACCGCGCCGAGCACGCCGATCGAATGATGCGGCAGTGCCGGGATGAACGTCCGGGTGCAGATCGTGCCGCCCGCACGCGGCGGGCTGATCAGGGTTGTCTTCGGCACGCTCAGTCCGGCGACGTCCCCGAGGCCCATCAGCTTGCCGGCCGCCAGTCGCAGTTCCTGCACCCGCTCGGCCAGTCCCGCGTCCCCGGCGAGGTCCTGGTGCGGCTCGTAGCCTGTGATGCCGAGGTCGGCGGCGCGCGCCACGACCACCGGCATGCCGTTGTCGATGCAGGTGACCTCGATGCCGCCGATGACGTCGCTGGCCTGCCCGGTGGGAAGCAGGCTGCCGGTGGTCGACCCCGCCGTGCCGGCGAACCGCAGCAGCACCGGCGCGGCGCTGCCAGGAACGCCGGCGATGGCGGTGTCGCCCGCGTAGCGGGGTACACCTTCCGGCGTGGCGAACGTGGCCGTGACCACGCTGCCCGAGTTGACCATGTGAATGCGCGCCGTCGTCTCCGGGCTGGCCGGGCTGATCAGGCCGCGCTCGGCGGCGAACGGCCCGACCCCGGCCAGGATGTTGCCGCAGTTCTGCCGGTCGGTGATGGTCGCCTCCTCGACTCCGAGCTGCAGGAACAAGTAGTCGATGTCCGCGTCGTCACGCGCGGACTGCGACACCACGGCGACCTTGGAGGCGAGCGGATGGGCGCCGCCGACGCCGTCGACGTGCATGGGATGGCCGCTGCCCATGATCGCCAGCAGCATCGTGTCCCGCTCACCAGGATCGCCAGGGAGATCGCTGGCCAGGAAGTACAGGCCCTTGGACGTACCGCCGCGCATCATCATGCACCGCACGCCCAGGCCGTGGGCCGACCCGCTGGACCCCCCCGCGGTCACGGCGGCTCCTGGTAGGACCCGTGGTCGAGGTACTCGACGCCCTGGTCCGCCAGGATCGCGCGCAGTCCGTAGAGATCGAGGCCGAGTTCGCCACGGCCCAGTGCGGCACGGGTCGCGGCTTCCTTTTCCGCCCGTGCCCGCGCGGCTGTCAGGGTGGCCGGGACCGCGGTTCGGGCGACGACGGTGACGCCGTCATCGTCGGCCACGATCGCGTCGCCCGGGCAGATCCGCTGCCCGCCGATGCTGACCGGGACGTTCACCGCGCCGGCCGTGGCCTTGACAGTTCCCTGCGCGGAGACGGCGGCGCAGAAGACCGGAAAGCCCATCGCGTGCAGTTCGGCCACATCGCGCACTCCGCCGGTGGTCACCAGGCCGCGTACGCCGCGCTGGCGCAGTGACGTGCCGAGCAGTTCGCCGAATGCGCCGTCGGTGTTCGGCGACGTGGTCGTCACGACCAGGATGTCTCCCGCGCGGCACTGCTCGACTGCCGCGTGAACCATCAGGTTGTCGCCTGGCCAGCACACAGCGGTGACCGCGGTGCCGCCGGTGCGCGCCCCGAGATAGACCGGCCGGATGGCCGGCCCGAGATAGCCGGTTCGGCCCGCGGCCTCGTGCACGGTCGAGACGCCGAACGCCGCCAGTTCGGCCACCGCGGCCAGGTCGGCTCGCGGGCAGCCGGTGACAATTACGTTCCTCATCGCAGGACGTCCGTGACCTGCGGATAGACGCGCATGTAGGCCTCGGCCATCGTGTCGTGCGCAAGGCCGAGATTGGGTCCGGCGTTGCGCTTCAGCTGCACACCTCGCCGCCTGGCCAGATCGGTGTAGTAGTCCCACATGTGCTGCTGCGCGACCAGGCATTCCATCGCGCGTCGCTTGATAGCGAAGACGTCGGTGATGTCGAGCAGAATCTCGGGCTTGAAATCGCACTGCTCAGGCTGGTGCGGCTCGAACAGGAAGACCGGCGGCGCGCCGAGCGGCTGGCCTGGAGCGTCATACCCGGCCGCCTGCGCCAGCACCCTGGCCTGGAGCGCCATCCTGGCGGCCGCTGGATGGTCGGGGTTGTACGGATCGGCCATCGGGTGGGTCAGCACGACGGCAGGCTCGACCCGCCGGTAGCAATGCACGATCTGGTCGACCAGGTCGCCCGACTCGCGCAACGGGTAATCCCCGGCATCGAGGAACTCGATCGAGGCGCCGAGCACATCGGCGGCCTTAGCCGCTTCGGTACGCCTGAGCTCTTTGATCTCGCTCAGCACTAGGCCGTCGCGCCAGGCTCTTGCCGACTCGCCGCGCTCCCCGTACGTCAGGCAGAGCACGGTCACGGCGGCGCCGCGCGAAGCGGCGAGTGCCATCGCGCCGCCAGCCCGCCACACGAAGTCGCCGGCGTGCGCGCTGACGACCAGGACCGGGCCGTCAGGTCCGGCGGTGGCGTCCTGCGGGACGATCATGGCCGGCGCCCGGCTACCACGTATTCCAGACTTCCTGCGCGGTCTCGACGATCAGGGCGAGCTTGGCCCACTGCTGCTCCTGGGTGAGGTCGTTGCCTTCCTTCGTGGAGGAGAATCCGCATTGCGGCGACAGGCATAGCTGGTCGCCGTCGACGTACCTGGCGGCCTCGTCGATCCGCCGCTTGAGGTCGTCCTTGCTCTCCAGTTCGCCGCGCTTGGTCGTGACCAGACCGAGGACCACGCGCTTGCCAGGGGGCACGAAGCGCAGCGGCGCGAAGCCGCCTGAGCGCTCGTCGTCCCACTCGCAGAAGAACCCGTCGACGTCCAGCGTGCTGAATAGCGCCTCGGCCACGAAGTCGTAGCTGCCCTCGGCTGCCCACATGCTCTGGTTATTGCCGCGGCACATGTGCGTCGTGACGGTGAGATCAGCAGGACGACCAGCGAGGACCCGGTTGATGTTGGCGATGTAGTGCTCATGCTGGTGCTCAGGATCGCCGCCGATGTCGGCGACGTGCCTGCGCTGCTCTGGGTCGTTCATGTAGGCGAGGCTGGTGTCGTCGAACTGCAGATACCGGCAGCCGAGGTCATACAGTCGGCTGGTCTCCTCCTGGTACGCGGCTACGAGGTCGGCCCAGAATTGGTCCAGGTCAGGGTAAACGAACTCGTCGATCGCAGACCGCCCGCCGCGGTAATGCACCATGCTCAGCGACGGGATCGTGAGCTTGGGCAGGGCCGAGGTAACCGCGCTCGCGAGGAAACTGAAATGGTCGCCGAAGATCGTGCGCGGCAGCGTGACGGGAGCGACGATGTGGGCAGCCGGCGGCGCCCATTCGTACGTCTTCTGCTCGTTTTTGAACATCACCCTGATGGTGTCGTCCTGCACCTGCTGGACGCCGCCAAGCTGGTAGATGAAGTCCATGTGCCAGGACTCGCGGCGGAGCTCGCCGTCAGTCGCCGATCGCAGCCCGACATCGGCCTGCCTGCGCACCACATCGCGGATCGCCGCGTCCTCGATCGCACTGAGCTGATCGGCGTCGATGCGCCCTCCTGCGAAGTCCGCGCGGGCGCGGAGCAACTCAGGTGGGCGCAGCAGGCTCCCGACGTGGTCGGCGCGGAACGGCGGCCGCATTCAGCCGATTGTAGAGTGCCGCACAACCGGGCGGAATGTCGCCTTGACGGCTCAGGCGGAGGCGGCGGGGCGGGCCGCGAACGCCACGAGCTCGCGCCGGCACGTCAGGCTGGTCTTGGTGATGATGCTCGTCACGTGGCTTTCGACGGTCTTCGGGGAGATGGACAGGCGCCCGGCGATCTCGGCGTTCGAACAGCCCTGGCCGATGAGCACGAACACGTCAAGCTCGCGGCTGGTGATACCCAACCTGCGCAGCTGTGCCGGGACAGTCGAGCCGGCCCTGCGCTGCCTGGGGACGCGCTCCCCGGCCTGGCGCAGGATCCCGCGGCAGGCCGAGGCCACCAGCGTGAACCCGCTGTCGTCAAGGTCAGCGGCCGCTTCGCGGAGCCACGCGACCGGCTCGCCCCAGCCGTCGCGCAGCGCCGCCGAGGCGACGAGCCGGTGCAGGATGTGGTTCCACCACGGCGCGCAGCCCAGATAGTGCTGGCGGCCGCGCTCCGCCATCTCCTCGGCGTGCCGCACATCGCCACGCCGCCCGGCCAGCACCGCCTGAGCGTAGGCCAGGCAGCCACGATTCCAGCACGCAACCTCGGCTCCCGCCGCCAGGGCCTCGTCGAGCGCGGCCGTGCCGTCGTTATAAGCCGTGGCCTCGAGCAGCGGCCAGTATCCCCACGCCAGGGACGGTGCGGTCATCGGCTCGTTCCTGCCGTACCTGACGCCCATCCGGCTCAGCTTGAGCGCGCCGGCCAGGTCGTTGCCCACAATCGCCGCGGTGACGCGCGCCTCGCCCCACGCGGTGATGAGGACGGACGGATCGTCCGGCGCGACCTGCTCGGCCTGGCTGGCCAGCGACTCGGCATAGTCGCGATCGCCCTGCAAGCCGGCTATGCAGGCGTGAGCACCGATGGCCATCGCCTCGACCCGGCGGAGCCGCAGCCGGCGCGCTGCTTCCTGGCTGCGCCGCGCCACCCCGACCGCGCCGTCCAGATCCGTACCGAGGATTCCCGCGTTGGCGAGCTGGAGATCGAGCACCGCCGCCGTCGAGACCGCGCCGGCTTCGACGGCCATTAGCCTCGCCTCGGTCAGCCGGTGCGCCTCGGCCTGCTCGAGCAGCTCGATCGTGCCTAGCTCGTGCATGGCGCGGATCCGCCTGACCGGCAGGCTGCTGGTGGTCGAGATCGCCAGGGCCCGCTCGAAGGCCGTGCTCGCCGCGGCCGTGTCCCTGATGCGCTCCCGGCGGCCGATCACTTCGAGCGCCTCGCAGGAAGCGTCGGCTGCGCAGCCAGACGGCATCGCCGCCTCGGCGCTCGCCAGGGCGCTGCGGGCCAGGGCGAGCGCGCGGTCTGGATCGCCGGCATCCATCGCGCAGCGCGCCGCGACCGCGTCAGCCCAGCCGCTCAGCGACGGATCAGCCGTGCTCTCCGCGAGCACCCGGGCGGCGGCCACTTGCTCGATTGCCATGTCCGCGCGGTCAGACTCGGACAAGGACCGCGCGACGCGCAGGTGGATGACGGCCTTGCGCGCGCTGTCGGTGCCGAGCGCGTCGAGCTCTGTGAGCAGCCGCTCGGCTGTCGGCACGAGCCGATCGCAGTCGCCGGTCAGGGTGTAGACATTGGCCAGCGTGTCGTCGATGTCGGCCAGCATCTGCACCGGCTCAGGGGTCACCGGCGCGAGGACTTCCCTTGCGCGGTCCAGCGACGCGAGAGCGCTAGTCAGCGCCCCGCGCTGGAGCGCACGCCGCCCGGCCTCGAGCAGCAGGGCAGCCGCCCTAGCCCGCTCGCCCGCCGCCTCGTGCAGTTCGGCGGCGAGCTCGCACCAAGCGCCGGGAAGGCCGGGATGCGCCGCCTCGATCGCGGCGGCACCGCGGGCGGAGCGCTCGGCCAGGAACGGCGGCAGCAGGTCCGCCATGATCGCGTCCCTGGTCAGGGAGTGCCGGAATCTGAACAGGGCCTGCCGGGGTGAATGAGGCTCGATCAGCTGCGCGTCGCAGGCCTGCCTGAGCGCCGTCAGTACGTCGCACTCGGCCGCGTCGACCATGACCGGCAGCAGAGTCCAGTCGAACTGCCGGCCGAGCACCGCGGCGGCCGCGACCACATCGGAGACGTACGGGCCGAGCTCGCTGAGCCGACGGCGCACCGACTGCGCTATCGACATCGGCACCCCGGTGGTGACACTCTCGTTCACCTGCCAGCCTCCGTCCCCCCGAACCAGCTCGCCGGCCGTGACCGCGTCAGCGAGAATCTCCTCGACGGCGAAGGGCAGGCCCTCGCAGTCAGCAAGCAGGCGCTGCACGATCCCGGTCGGAGCGATCCGCTGATCCAGGCACGCGGCAACCATCTGCACGACTTCGGCAGCGGCTAGCCGGGGCAAGTCGATGACGGTGGCGGCACGGCGCGCGTGTACCGCCCTGACCATGTCGAGCGCCAGAGACGGCTCGGTATCGCGGAGCGTCGCGACGCAGAGCACCCGCTCAGTGGCCAGGTTGTCGGCGAGGTACTCGACGATCGCCACCGACTCCGGGTCGGCGAACTGGAGATCCTCGAGCACGAGCACGGTGCCCTTGCCGCCGAGGTCGGACAGCAGCCGCAGGACGGCCTCGCCGAGGATCAGCGGCGACATCTCCGCCGCGCTCTCGCCCGGCTCGCCCCAGTCAGGCACGATCGAGGCCAGTGCCCGCCGGTACTCAGCGACCGCGGGCAGATCCTTCATCGCGGTAGTACGCGCCACCGCGATCAGCGCTTCTATGAACGGCCGGAGGGGGACAGGGCTCGAGGTCTGCACCGCGCGGCCGCAGACCACGGTGTAGCCCCTGGACGACGCGAGCGAGGCAAGCTCCCTGGCCATCCTGGACTTGCCCACCCCCGCTTCGCCGGCCAGTACGACGAGCCCCCCGCTAGTGCTGGTCTGGTCGAGCGCAGCCGTCAGCGCGCCTAGTTCGGCGTCACGGCCGACCAGAACCTGGCACTGCATCCCTCCCATCAGGTCACTGTACCGTCGCTTTAAGTAGCCTTGGCTCACTCTGAGTGATTGATATCGCCAGAGAGCGGTGCTGATCGCGTTGATCAGGCAATGTCGGGCCGGTCCGGCCAGCTCACCATCACCGCGTCAGGGCCGTCGCGCTGCACCCTGCTCAGCCGCAGCAGCCAGCTGGCGATCCCGGCGGTTCCCTGCATGAAGCCGATCGCGGGCTCGAGGTCAGGCGGGTCGAGGCGGTGCTCGGTGTGGGACCAGCGGACGCCTGATTCGTCGTGGATGCTCCGGTTCAAGACATCAGCCGCGAGCGTCTCGGCCCAGGCGAGCCACTCCTTGTCTCCGGTCTGCTGATAACGGTCAAGCGCCATCTCGCCGACACCCGCGGTTCCGCAGCATTGACCCAGGTTGTCCCAGAATCCGGGGTAGAGACGCGCGGGCAGGCCACTGGCGCGCACCGCCTGCCGGCCCGCCTGCGCGTAGCCGGCCCAGCCAGCTTCGGGCTGACTGCGATCCAGCAGTTCGAACAGTCGCAGCGTCCCGGTCGGCCCGTGACACCAGCCGTAGCTCACCGTAGCCGCGGGGGAGCCGGCCGGCGGGATGCTGACCGGCGCGGTGAGCGTGCCGTCGGGCTGGGCCCCGAGCTGGATCAGCCTCCTGGCGGCGAGGATCGCGATGTCCAGCAGATCAGCCCTGCCGAGCGCACGGCCGGCGGCGGCGAAGGCATAGCCGATGCCGGCCAGGCCGTGGGAGAAGTTCGGCTGGAAGACGTGGTGGTCGCGGCGCGGATACCAGTCCGGCAGCCCGTCGATCCAGTGCGCCTCGGCGATCAGCCTGTCGGCCAGATCCGACGCCTGAGGCAGGACGCTCGAGTCGCCGAGCGTAACCAGGACCAGCATGACGCCCGCCTGGCCGGAAAGCAGGTCAAACCACCGCAACTGCCGCCGCTCGGCCGCGGCTCGGACGGCGATCGCGCGGACAAGGGCGCGCACATCGACGTCGAACTGATCGTCGCCGCTGGCTCGCGCCCAGATGTTCAGGGCCGCCGCCACCCCGCCGAGACCGGTATAGAGGCTGAGGTCGGGGATGTCCATTTCTGGCTCGAGTTCGGTCGCGCACGCGCCCGCACCGGCATCGGTCGCGCGCAGCGCGACCTGCCGCAGTCGCCCGGCGGCCGCGCGTGCGTGCTCGTCGAACTCAGTCAGGCCGCCGATCCTGGCCTCGGCGAGAGCCGTCAGGATCCCGGCTGTGCCGAAGTAGAGGTCGTCGGTGAGCGGCGCGCCAGGAGAGCGGGTGTGCGGCCAGGTCAGGCCGCCGTCGACGGCGACCGCCGCGTCGGTGACCCAGCCGAGTGCGGCCATCGCGGCTGCCCTGGCGTCCTGCTGGATGGTGGCATCGTGGTCGGCGTCCATCCTTCCCATGCAACCGCATGAGGCCACGGTCGCGCAGCACGGGGTCACGGCCGCTTTCCGGCCGGCCGCCGCGCGGTTAGGCTTGCCGGAACTCGGGCGGGCCGCGGACTCGGGCGGAGGGTGGCCGGCGGTGCTGAATGACGGCGTGGGCTCCTGGACCGCGCGGCGAGCGCGCAAGACGCCGGACCGGATCGCGATGATCTACGACGGCACTGAGGTGAGCTACGCCAGGCTGCACGACCGTGCCACCCGGCTGGCCGCCGCGCTGCGTGACCTTGGCGTGCGGCCGGCGGACCGGATCGCGTTCCTCGGTCCCAATCACCCTGCGTTCATCGAGACCATGTTCGCGACCTGGGCCGCCGGCGCCGTCTTCGTGCCGCTGAATTTCCGGCTGGCGCCGCCGGAACTGGCGCATCAGCTCACCGACTCGGGCGCCGCGGCACTTATCTACGCGCCCTCGTACGAAGCCACCGTGGCTAACCTTCGCGGCGATGTCGCCGTGAGCCACCTGGTCGCGCTCGACGGTTGCACGGGCGACGGCGTGCACGGATACGACGACCTGATAGCCGCGGCGCCGCCGCTCTGGGTCGACCAGGCCATAGGACTGGAGGATCCCTGTCTGATCATGTACACGTCAGGGACGACGGGGCGCGCGAAGGGCGCCATGCTGACGCATGGCAACATCACCTGGAACACGCTGAATGTACTGATTGATACAGATTTGACCAGCGACGCCGTCGCGCTCGTCGCCGCACCGCTCTTTCACACCGCTGCGCTCAACATGCTCAGCCTGCCGGTCCTGCTCAAGGGCGGCACACTCGTCATCGAGCCAGGATTCGACCCGCGCAAGGCGCTGGAGCTGATCGGCCGCTATCGCGTGTCCGTCCTGTTCGGGGTGCCCGCGATGTACGACGCGATGGCGGCGCTGCCTGAGTGGCCCGATGCCGATCTGTCCAGTCTGCGAGCGCTGCTCTGCGGCGGAGCGCCGGTGCCGCTGGCCACGATCCGCGGCTACCTCGATCGCGGCCTGAGCTTCATTCAGGGCTACGGCATGACAGAGGCCGCGCCTGGCGTGCTGCTGCTCGATGCCGCGCACGCGGAGAGCAAGGCCGGTTCGGCGGGCGTGCCCCACTTCTTCACTGACGTGCGCATCGTAGGGCCGGACCTCGGGGACCTGGCGGCGGGCGAGAGGGGCGAGATCCTCGTCGCCGGCCCGAACGTGATGCCCGGGTACTGGAACCAGCCGGAAGAAACCGAGCAGGTTATCGCCGATAGCATCTGGCTGCGCTCGGGCGACATCGCCAGCGCCGACGAGGACGGCTACGTCTACGTGGCAGACCGGGTGAAGGACGTGATCATCTCGGGCGGCGAGAACATCTACCCGGCCGAGGTCGAGAGCGCGCTGCGGGCGCACCCCGCGATCGCCGACTGCGGCGTCATCGGAGTGCCAGACGAGCGCTGGGGCGAGGTCGGCAGGGCCGTGGTGGTACTGCGTGCGGGCGCGGAGGCGGCTGAAGCGGACATCCTGGCCTTCCTGGACGGCCAGATCGCCCGCTACAAGATTCCTCGGTCGGTCCGGTTCACGACCGAATTGCCGCGGACGGCCACGGGCAAGATCGCCAAGAAGGCCTTGCGGCAGAGCCACGGCTCCGGCGACGCTGGCGCCCCTAGCTAGCGGCGGCCGGGCCGCCGATCCAGATCGTCTTGATGTTGCAGAACTCCCTGATGCCGTGTGCCGACAGCTCGCGGCCGTGACCTGAGCTCTTCACGCCGCCGAACGGCAGCTGCGGATAGGACGTCACGTTGCCGTTGATAAAGACCATCCCGGCGTCCAGGTCGCGGGCGAACCTGGCCCGCTCGCTTTCGTCGGCAGTCCAAGCGTTCGCGCCGAGCCCGAATTCAGTGCCGTTCGCGAGTTCGATGGCCTCGTCGATGTCGCTGACCCGGTACAGGGTTGCGACCGGGCCGAACACCTCCTCGTGATGGACCCGCATCTCCGCGGTGATGCCGGCGAGCACAGTGGGCGGGTAGTAGAAGCCTGGGTCGTCAGGCGCCGCGCCGCCGCACAGCACTTTCGCACCCCGCGCCACCGCGTCGGCGACCAGCTTCTCGACGTCGTCGCGCTGCTGCTCGGAGGCCAGCGGGCCCACGTCGGTACTTTCCAGCATCGGATCACCGACCGACATGGCCGCCATGGCCGATGTGAACAAGGACGCGAACTCCTCGTAGATCGCCTCGTGCGCGATGAAGCGCTTGGCCGCGATGCAGGACTGCCCGTTGTTAAGGCAGCGCGCGAACGCCGCGACCCGCGCTGCGGTGTCGAGCTGCGCCGACGGCATGACGATGAACGGATCACTGCCGCCGAGCTCGAGCACGACTTTCTTTACCTCGCTGCCCGCGATCGCCGCGACCGACTGCCCGGCGGGACCTGAACCGGTCAGCGTCGCGGCGACCACGCGATCGTCGCGCAGGATTCCCTCGACCTTGGCAGAACCGATGAGCAGCGTCTGGAATGTCCCGTCGGGGAAGCCTGCCCTGGCGAAGAGTTCCTGCAGGAAAAGCGCCGTCTGCGGCACGTTCGACGCGTGCTTCAGCAGCCCGGTGTTGCCGGCCATCAGCGCCGGGGCCGCGAAGCGCATCGCCTGCCAGAGCGGGAAGTTCCACGGCATGATCGCCAAAACGGGACCAAGCGGCTGGTACATGGCATAGGCCCGCTCAGCGCCCACGGCTGCGGCATCGGCTGCCTCATCAGCCAGGAAGCCCGCGGCGTGCTCGGCGTAGTACCGGCACGCAGTCGCGCACTTGGTGACCTCCTGCCTCGCGGCGGCGAGGGTCTTGCCCATCTCGGTGGTCATCATCGCCGCGACCTTGTCCTGCTCGCCGTCCAGGATCTCCGCCGCCCGCCGCATCCAGTCCGCTCGCTCGCCGAAGGTCGTCAGCCGGTAGCGGGCGTGCGCTGCGGCGGCAACCGCGAGGGCGCGCTCGACGTCTGCGTCACTCATCTCTTCGAAGGTCTGCACGGTCTCGCCGGTAGCGGGGTTGATGGTCGCGATCGGCACGGCTGCCTCCCTGCGGTCGGCTCCAGATCCCCGGCCGGGAATCGCCTCGCCTCATCTAGCCCTTGCCCGCGCCCGGCCGGACCACACGTAAGGTCCCGGGCGACGAGCCCGTCATCGTCGTGGACTGGTACGGCGCCCGCCCGTCGCCCTCAGTCCCCACTTTGGATACAGTTCGTAGTCACAAATCGCCTGAACCGGACGCCAAAATGGCTCATTCGTATCCAAAGTCGCAGGCGGGGGTGGCGGGGGGCGACCGAAGGGGACGGACCGTGGCGCGGGAACCTTCGATGAGAGCGTCGGCGAGCGGGGCCGCGTGACGGTCACCCTGGCCACCGGTATCAGCGCGGACCGCACCCGCGCCGTCAACCTCGACTATCTCGACCCTGCGGGGATCGACCCTGCCACCTGGGCCCGCGATCAGGACACCCTGGTGGTGCCGGACGCAGGCGAGGAGTTGAACCGGCTGCGGCCGCCTTGATCACCCGGGCCGTCAGTGCCCGCTGGCCAGGACCGAGACGGTGAACGCGGCATAGGCGACGATGATCAGCGCCCCCGCCATTCGGCTGAGGCCGTGCCAGCGGTATGCCATGGCAAGCACCGCGAGCGTCAGCCCCGCGTACCAGAGCGTGATCAGGATCGCCTGGCCGGTCGGCCTACCCAGGCCGAGAATCGTCGCTGGCAGCAGCAGGCCGAAGACGACATTGAGGGTGTTGCTGTTCAGCGCCGTGCTGAGGGTTGCGGCGCCGCGGCCGCGGGCCGCGAGGTAGACGGCCGCGACAGCATTCGGCAGGCTGGTCACTGCTGCCAGCACGAGGCCGCCGACGACGATCTCTGGAACGGCGTAGCGGCTGCCCAGATCCGATGCCGCCCGCTCCATCGTGACGCTGGCAGCGATCACGACGACCAGCGCGCCGGCCGCGGTCACGACGTCCGGCCACCGGCCCCTGGCGGGCCTGATGGCCTCGAGCAGTTCCTGCTCCTCCTCGGTGATGGCCGAACGCAGCCAGGTCGCCCACCGGGTCGTGAGGCCCAAGCGCTCCAGGCCGCGGCCCTCGGTCGCTAGCACGGCGAGGTAACCGGCCAGAACGGCGAAGGCCAGGGCGAGGCCAGCCGCGGCTGGCAGCGCCCCGGCGACGACGAGCAGGCAGACCCCTGCGACCCAGACGGCGACCGCGCCGCCAAGCAGCACCACCTTGCGGTGCAGGTTGATCCGGCCCGCGACGAAGGCGCCGAGGCCGAGCAGCGCCGCGAGGTTGAAGACGTTTGACCCGAGGATGACACCCGCGCCGACACGCTGCTCATGGTGCGCGACAGCGGTGACGGCCGCGGTGATCTCTGGCGCGTCAGCGGCCAGCGCCGCCAGCATGCCGAGCAGCGCTTCTGAGAGGCCAAGCCGCTCGCCGACTCGCTCCAGCCTTGCCACGAGCAGAAAACTGGTGGCGAGGCTGACCGCGGCCGCGGCGAGGAACGCCGTGAAAGCGAGGCCGGCTGACATGCTTCAGGATCCAGCGGCTGGTCGGAGCATCCCGTCATCGTTGCAGATCAACCGGATCTGCCTGGGGCACTCCTAGGGCTTGCGGCCTACGCCACCGAACAGATCGGATGACTCCGCCGTGGTCTGCTCGAGCGGATGCCAGCGTGAGGTACGGACCAGGCCGGGCTCGACCATGTCGAGCCCGCGGAACAGGGCCGCGATGTCGATCCTGGACCTGGTTACCAGCGGCGCTGAGGCACGCCGGTACATCCTGGTCGCGCGCTCGGACTCCTCGGGCGCGAAGTCATTGGTTGCGTGCGTGAGAACCAGGAAGCTGCCGGCCGGCATCGCGTTCTTGAATACCCTGACCAGCTCATCGGGCTTCTCGTCCTCGGTGATGAAGTGCAGCAGCGCGGTCATCATGACGACGAACGGCTTGCTCAGGTCGAGCAGGCGGCGGGCCCGCACGTCGGCCAGTATCTGCTCGGGAGCACGCACGTCGCCGAAAATGGCCGAGACCCCGTCGCCCGTGGTGAGGAGCGCCTCGGCGTGCCGGTTGGCGACCTTGTCGTTGTCGACGTACACCACCTTGGCTCCCGGAATCACGCGGCGGGCCACCTCGTGCACGTTGTCCATTGTCGGAAGCCCGCTGCCGATATCGAGGAACTGGCTGACTCCTTGCTCGGCGCAGTAACGCACAGCACGAGCGGCGAACTCGCGGTTCTGCCGCGCGATCCAGGCGCTCTCAGGGAAGGCGGCCAGCAATTGGTCACCAAGGTCGCGGTCGACGGCGAAGTTGTCTTTGCCGCCCAGCATGTAGTCATAGACGCGGGCGACGTTCGCAACTGTCGGGTCGAATCCCTCGCCGACGCCGGGACTAGGGCTGCCTGCCACGGGCTGAGCCTATCGACGGGACGGGCCGCGACCAAAAGGACCGCGCCCGCAGCTCGCGCGGGTGTCCGTCAGCACGGTGACCCGCGGTGAGCCGCACGGCGGCAACATCATGCGCGTTGGACGCGAGTTGCTGTTCATCGCCTGGGACACTGTTGCCTTGGCCCCGCCAGAGCGGGACCTGTGGATGCTGGACAACGGGGCGGCCGGCGGGCTGGCCTCCGACACGGATGCGACGGGCAGGACGCAGACACCATGGCACTGAGCTACTACGGCCCGCAGGCCGACGACCAGGCTGGGCCGTACCGGCACGTCCGGCGCACGGCCCCGGGGATAACGGGCGGCATGCGGGCGCTATCCGCTATCGGCCACGCCCTGGCCCTCGCCGGCTCCATGACCTGGCAGATCACCTGGTCGCTGATCCTCGGGTTCACCTTGTCTGGCGTGGTACAGGCAGTGGTGCACAAAGAGACGATCGTCCGATTGCTTGGCGATGACCGGCCGAGGACGCTGCTGAACGCCGCCGCCCTGGGTGCCGCGTCGTCGTCGTGCTCCTACGCCGCGGTCGCGCTGGCCAGGTCGCTCTTCCGCCGCGGCGCGAACTTCACGGCCGCCATGGCCTTCGAGATCGCCAGTACCAACCTCGTGATCGAACTCGGGATCATCCTCGCGCTGCTCATCGGCTGGCAGTTCACGGTGGCCGAATTCATCGGCGGTCCGGTGATCATCGTGCTGGTCGCGGTCGCGTTCCGGATCTTCGTCCGGCAGCGGCTGATCGACGAGGCACGCAGGCAGGCCGATGCCGGGCTCGCCGGGTCGATGGAGGGGCACGCGGCGATGGACATGAGCATCAAATCGCGGGGCAGCTTCTGGCATCGGCTGCTGAGCCGCGGCGGGTACACCTCCGTGAGCCACATCTTCGTGATGGAGTGGGCCGCCGTCATCCGCGATGTCGTGCTCGGCCTGCTGATCGCTGGCGCGGTCGGCGCCTGGGTGCCGGACACCTTCTGGCAGCATCTGTTCCTGACCAGCCATCCGCTCGGCGCGAAGCTCTGGGGCCCGGTGATCGGCCCGGTCATCTCGGTGCTCAGCTTCGTCTGCTCGATCGGTAACGTTCCGCTGGCCGCCGTGCTGTGGAACGGCGGGATCAGCTTCGGCGGCGTCGTGGCCTTCATCTTCGCCGATCTGATCATCATCCCGATCCTGGTGATCTACCGGAAGTATTACGGCACGCGGATGATGCTCGTGATCCTCGCGATCTTCTACGTCACCATGGTTATCGCCGGGTACGTGGTCGAGTTCGTGTCCGGCGGGCTCGGGCTGATTCCGCAGGAGCGAGCCGCGAAGGTCACCGAGACGGGCGTGACGTGGAACTACACCACGGTGCTGAACATCATCTTCCTGCTGCTCGCCGCGGCTCTGCTCGTACGGTTCTTCCGCACCGGCGGCGCACGGATGCTGAAGATGATGGGCGGTGGTCCTGACGGGCACGAGCAGCATGCCACCGGCGCCGACGAACTAGGCAGGAGTGAGCGCGAGGGCAGCGGCGACGCCGGCGATCAGCCCGGCTGCGACCGGCCAGCGCGGGTGGTGGGGCCGCTCGCCGGACCGGCGATCAGGCCGGTCCTCATTGCCGCGTCCCGCCGCCGGACTGCGCGTCCCAGGGCGCGGCCAACAGGGGCCAGCGCGGGCCGTGCCAGTTCAGCGAGCAGTCGCCGCAGCGTCCACCCTGGTCGAGTTGCTCGTATCCGCAGCAGGTCGTGCGCGCGTACCGTGGGCCGGCCGGCGTTCGCAGCCACCGGCCGGACGAAGCCAGATCGACGGGCTGCGCCCAGTGCAAGCGCAGCAGCGAGCCGAGCGGTTGCGGGCGCTGCGTCGCGATGGTGCCGAGCGCCCCGGCCAGAGCCGAGGCCGCGTTGCCGGCGAGCAGGTACCTGCCGATGCGCACCCGGCGCCGAATGGCTCCGGCGAGCGGGTCAAGGTGTTCTTCGCGCAGGCTGCGCCATCCAGCGGCCGGCGTCAGGGACCGCAGCGGCGCGACGTTGAGTTCGACCGGGCCGGGCTGGCGTCGCCGCCAGCCGACCAGATCGGCGCGCAGATCGGGGACGGCTCCGCACAAGCAGGCCGAGGCCGCGTAGATGGAGGTCAGCCGCGCCGCCCAGCCCTGATAGAAGATCGACGCGGCGATCCAGCGCTGCGTGGTGCCTAGCGCTCCGGCCACGTCGTCGATCATCTGGCCGAGGCAGCCGTCGTCATCGATCAGGTCAGGCACCGTTCGCCAGCCCGCGTCAGCGGAGATACGCGCGCTGCCGAAGGCAAAGTAGGGGCCGATCGCGGTGATGTCGGCCATGGGGACCGGCGGCAGCTGCCCGGTCATCGGCGCGGTCGGCCGGCCGCGCCTGGCTCCACCAGCGCAACGTGGCCTGGCGGCGCGGCGGGCACCGCGTCCGGATGCAGGATCGAGGCGATCGCCTCGGCTCCGTCGGCCAGCCGCGGACCAGGCCTGACGACGATGCCGTCGGCGTCGATCGCCCAGACCGGCCGCCCGGGCAGGGCCGCCGCGACGGCTCGCGCCTGCTCCGCGGCGCCAGCGAGGTGGTAGCCGCAGGGCGCGACGATAACCACGTCAGGGCTGGCCGCGGCGATGCTGTCCCAGGTCGTGGGCACTGACCTGGCGCCCGGGCTGGCGGCGACCGGCTCACCGCCCGCGACGGTGACCAGGTCGGGAATCCAGTGTCCAGCGGTGAATGGCGGGTCGGTCCACTCGATGATCGCAACCCTGGGCCTGGGCAGGCCATTCACCAGCTCAGCGAGCCGGTCCAGCCGGGCGCGCAGGCTGGATGTCAGCTCGGCGGCCCGGCCGGGGACGCCGGCCCGCTCGCCGACCGCGAGGATCGAATCCAGTACGTCGTTGAGCGTGTGCGGGTCCAGCGAGAGCACCTCAGCCTGACAGCCGAGGTAGTCAAGGGCCGCATCGACCTGACCCGACGGCAGGGCGCAGACCCGGCACAGGTCCTGGGTCAGGATCAGCTCGGGCCGCAGGGCGGCCAGCGCCTGCGCGTGCAGGGTGTACAGGTCGGCGCCGGCGGCTAGCTGGGTGCGCACGTAGCGATCGATCTCGCCGGGGGTCATGCCGCTAGTGTCCTGGCCCCCCACGACCACGGTCTTCTCGGTCCTCGCCGCTGGCGGCTCGTCGCATTCGAAGGTGACGCCGACCAGGTCCTCGCCGAGACCGAGCGCGTACACGATCTCGGTGGCCGACGGCAGCAGGGACACCAGGCGCACGTGGTCAGGATAGGGCGCTGCGCCGGCGCAGCGGCGGCGGCGGCGGCGCAGCCTTGGCTCAGGCGAGCCGTTGCTCGAGCAGAGCGCGCTCGGCCGGGTTGACGGTAAGGCCGATCGCGCGCAGGTCGGCCTGCCGCGCCTCGTCGCCGCGGCCAAGCTGGCGCAGCAACTCGGCGCGGGTGGCGTGGAAGAGGTGATAGCGATCCAGGTCTCTGGCCAGCACGTCGGTCGCATCGAGGGCCGGCTGCGGCCCGATCACGTGGCTGAGGGCGATGGCGCGGTGCAGTCGGGTCACCGGCGACGGTGACACCTCGAGCAGCGCGTCGTACAGCAGCGTGATCTGCAGCCAGTCGGTGTCTGCCCAGGTCGCTGCCTCGCAATGGCACGCCGCGATGGCCGCCTGGAACTGATAGGGACCAGGCCTGCGCAGCTGGGCGGCCCTGACGATCAGGTCTGCCGATGTCGCGATCGCCGCGCGATCCCAGTGACCGCGGTCCTGGTCGCGAAGCAGCACCAGGTTGCCTGCCTGGTCGAAGCGAGCCAGCACGCGGGCGCGATGCAGCCGGATGAGCGCGAGCAGCCCGAGTACCTCTGGCTCGGCGGGCATCAGCCTGGCGAGCAGGCCGGCGAGCCACTCGGCCTCCTCGGTGAGGTCGCGCCGATGGGGGAGCCGGCCGCCGCTTGACAGGTATCCCTCGTTGAACATCAGGTAGATGACCGCGAGGACGCCGGAGAGCCGGTCGCCGAGTTCGTCGTCGGCCGGTATCCGGTACGGAATGCCCGCGGCGGCTATCTTGCGGCGGGCCCTGGTGAGCCGCTGCACGATCGCAGCCTCGGAGACCACGAACGCTCCGGCGATCTCCGCGGTGCCTAGCCCGCACACCGTCCTGAGGGTCAGGGCTATCCGAGCCTCAGCCGACAGGGCGGGATGACAGCACGTGAACAGCAGCATCAGGCGGTCGTCCTCGGCTGCATGCTCAGCCGGGAGAGCCAGCGCCGCGACCCGTCCGGCGTACCTGCGGTCACGGCGCAGCAGGTCGATGGCCCTGCGCCGGGCGACGGTCCATAGCCACGCGCCTGGCCGCTCAGGTATCCCGTCGACGGGCCATTGCTGCCAGGCCGCGAGCAGCGCATCCTGGACGACCTCTTCAGCGACGTCGAAGTCGCCCAGGATGCGCATGACCGACGCGGCGAGCCGGCCGGACTCTTCCCTGAAGACCGCGGCCAGGGTGTCGCTGGCCTGCGCTAGCGCTGCGTCATGGTCGGGCGGATCTCCACCGTCCCTCGTCCTGGCCATGTCCTCGCCATCCGCAGCGCCTCGTCGAGGTCTGCCACGTCGATCTCGGCGTAGCCGCCGATGCCCTCCTTGCCCTCGAGGAAGGGGCCGTCGGTCACCACGGGCGGGCCGTCGAGCCCGAACCTGACCGAGGTCGCGGTATTCGGGCCTTGCAGTTGCCCGGTCGCGCCGATCCGTGACCTGTGCTCGGCGAACCACGCACCGACTTGCTCATACCTGGCGCCGAGCTCGTCTGGTGTCAGCGCCTCGAACGCGGCGGCGTCCTCAGCGCTGCCGCAGAACAACAGTAGGTATTTCATTGCGTCACCTCCACCCTTACCGTCGATCGGCGGGGGCCTGAACTCGACAGCGGGCGCCTACTGGGATCCGGACGCCGGCGGGCTGACGACAAGCCGGACGGTATGGCCGTGGCTGGCGAACCGACCGCCATCGTCTGGCACGCCCGTGACGACATCGAAGGTGATCTGGTCGCCGTCGCGGTTCTCGCGGACACTCGTGGCAAGTTCGGCGATCGCGCCGATGTACATCCAGGCGTGCCGCCTGATTTCGCCGTAGCTGGCCTCTGAGGCCCGCTCAAGCTCGACGGTCAGCACGCCATCGGCGCCGCAGGTGGTCCGCACCAGGCGCACGCCAGACGCGCCGGAGGCCTCCACGTCGCGCAGGTGCGGGACGAGGTGCAGGTCAGGTTCCTCAGCGATCCAGTCTGGTCGCCTGGCCAGGCCCGCAAGCTCGTCGATCGGCGCGGCGAAGGCGCTGCCGTCGGCGACTCCGCGGAACCTGTCGTCGGTGTCCCACCGTTGGCGGTCGCCACCCTGCTGCGTCATGTCGGTTCCCGATCTCGTCGCGTCGCGCCGCGGCGGGCTTCTTCGCGGCAATTGCTCGGCCTGGGCCGGGCCCGCCGTTGTTATTTTCGCTCACCCGGGCGAGACGTACTGCATGAACCGCTCGTAAGCCTCGTCGACACCCGCTCGATCCTTGGTGGCGAGCAGGTCGAGCAACAGCCCGCGGACCACGGCCACGGCGAGCCGCGCGTCGGCCCTCGCCGCGCGCTCGCCAGCACCCGCGCTGACCAGGCGGGCGGCGATGGGGGCGACCCAGGACTCGACGATGTCGTCCAGGAAGCCCTCGGTGCCTGGCCTGCCGAGCAGCGCGTGCGCGTAGAGCTGGAAGAACAGCCGTTCCTGCGGCCATAGAGCGGGTTCGCTGAGCCGCTGCCACGCTGCCCTCGCGTCCACCTCGGCTCCCGTCCCGAGCAGGGCTGCCTTTTGCTGCGCCTCGACCTCCTTGGTGACGGCGGCCAGCAGGCCTTCGCGGGATCCGAAGTGGTAGATCAGCATCCGGTGACTGGTACCGATCGCCGCCGCGAGCTCGCGCAGGCTGAGATCGGCGATTCCGGCGCTGAGCGCGTGACTGACGGCGGCGGACAGCAGGCGGTCCCTGGCTTGCGAAGTGGGCATGTTCGACTGTACCATTCGGTACATGAACCATTTGGTACAACGACAGCGAAGGCAACTTGGTGTCGAGGCCGAGGGAGTCGCCACGGCCACTGCGGACACAGTCTGGCCGCTGGTTTTCGACGCCACCAGCTATCCCGTGTGGGGGCCCTGGAGCGACGCGGGGTACAGCCAGCAAGGCGATCCGGCTCCCGGCGGGGCTGGAGCGATCCGCTGGTTCAGGTACAGACGAACGACCACGGTCGAGAGGGTGCTGGCCGCCGAGCCAGGAAAGTGCCTGCGCTACACCGTCGTCGGGGGCATCCCGGTCAGGAACTACCAGGCCGAGGTCAGGCTGACTCCATCCGGGGACGGAACCAGAATCGTGTGGTCGGCGTCCTGGGACCGGACCATAGGCGGCTTGCTCGTGCACCGCACGCTTGTCCGGCTCTACCCGGAAATCATGCGGCGCCTGATCGGAGCAGCCGAGCGGGCCGTTACCGCAGGGTCAGGCGCGTAGCAAGAGCGGTCACGCCCGGTTGCCGCGCGCGGCCGGCGCCTGCGGCTCGGCTGCGACGGCGCTGGCCGCTGCTTGCTTGAGGAAGGCCCTAGCCCGGCCGAACGTCTCCTCGATCGTGCGCCCAGCCAGGTACGTCTCGTAGTCGCGGTAGCGAGAAGCCTCCCACGCCTGGCCCCTCGGCGGCAGCGACGCGAGCGTCGGCTCGGGCACTGAGGCCCACCGCCAGGCCGCTACCCGGCCGTCGTGGGGCGCCTGCACCTCGATGAAGTCGGTGTGGTCAACGTGCTGGCCCGCCCTGTTCCTGACGAAGCGCATCCCGGCCAGGGTTCCCTCGATCAGGTCGCGGTCCGCCGTAGCCTGGCTGGCGAGAACGGCGTCGTAGCCATCGGGGTGGTACCGCACGAGCGTGCCATCGACGATCGTCACCCACCAGACGGCCTCGCTGATCATGGCGAACGCCCTGGACCTGTCCCTGGCCTGGGCCCGGAGCAGGCGAGCGGTCGCATCGCGCATCGCGCCCACGGACCACGCGAGCGCCGTTCCGCCGGCGGCGCGGTCGCCGACGTTCTCACGGTTCCACGCGACCCGGCAGCGTGCTGAGCAGAACCGGCCGTGTTCACGGCGCGGCTCGAACATCACGCCGCACTGGTCGCAGCTACGGATATCGGCCACCCGCCAATGTTACGCGTAACGGGCGATGCTTCAGTTCCGGCGCCCGCCGTGGCTCTGATCGCCAGCCCGCCTGTGTCGCGGTCCACCCGCCGGGCCGCCTGTCCCGCCCGGCGGGGCGCACCAGCCCCTGCGTCCAGTGAACGCTCATGCTGCCGTCCGCGGTCGCGCTGGCGAGCTAATTGCACATATGCTTAAATAGCGTGGTGGCGGGACGAGAGGCGGCGTTGCGAGCGCTCGCTCACCCCGGCCGGCGGCGGGTGCTGGAGCTGCTGGCGGAGGCCGAGCGGACCTCGGGCGCGCTGGCCGCCGAGTGCGGCTGGACCAAGCCGGCGGCGTCGCAGCAGCTGAAGGTGCTGCGTGATGCTGGCCTGGTGGCGGTCAGGGCCGACGGCAACCGCCGCCTGTACCGCGCCAGGCGGGAAGCGCTCGCCGAGTTGCGCGCCTTCCTCGACGACTTCTGGCTCGCCCGGCTTTCCGTGCTCGAGGACGAGATCAGGGGATCCCGGTGATCGATCCCGCCGGGCGCGTGGTGCACGAGGTCGAAGTCGGCCTGCCCAGGGACGAGGTCTTCGCGTTCTTCACCGACGCGCAGCGGCTGGTGCGGTGGATCGGGCTATCGGCAGAGTTGTCAGCCGAGCCGGGCGGCGGCTTCCGGTTCGAGATCCAGCCAGGGCAGCACTGCGAGGGCAGCTACGTCGAGGTTGACCCGCCGGAGTTCGTGTCTTTCACGTGGGGGTGGACCGACCCGGCGTGGCACCTGCCGCCCGGATCCTCCCTGGTGTCGGTCCGGCTGACGTCGGCCGGCGACCGAACCCGGGTCCAGCTCACCCATGACCGGCTTCCCGGTGACTTGCGCGCCATCCACGACGAGGGCTGGACGACGTTCCTGGCCCGCCTGTCGGCCGCCGTGGCCGGGACCGACGTGCCCGAATACCCGCCGGAGGAATAGCCGTGAAGCCCGTCACTGTCGAGATCGAGATCCGCCGTCCGCCCGCGGACGTCTGGGAGTTCCTGGCCAATGCGGAGCACAACCCTGACTGGCTGACCAACATGACCTCGTGCCGCTGGACCACCGACCCGCCGATCAGGATCGGGTCGCGGTATGAGCAGCATGCCCGCTTCCTCGGCAAGGACGTCAGGACCAGTTTCGAGGTGAGCGCGCTCGAGCCTGGGCGGCTCATCACGATCACGTCGCTGCCCGGTTCCTCGTTCCCGCTGACGATCACCCGCAAGCTCGACCCGATCGACCCGCAGCGCTGCCTGGTGACGGAGATCGCCGCCGGCGACGTGAGCGGGTTCTACCGCATCGCCGAGATGCCGATGCGGATGATGGTCCAGCGCAACATCGCGAGCGCCTACCGGAAGCTGAAGCACCTGCTCGAGCAGTAGTTCTTTGCGGTTCGCGGGGTTTGCCCAGGCCTGAACGGGGCGACGCCAGCCCTGGTCATGGCTGGTTTGTCTGGTCCGGTGCTAATTCCTAGCGCTCTTGGCAATTATGTCCTTGGCTCGATGCCTTTCTCGGGCCGTTACATCGTGCTGGCGCTGGTCGCCATCGTGATCATTGTCGTGATCTTGTGGATCCCGGTCCTCAGCGACCAGATCACCGCTGTCCTCAGCGAGACCGCACCCAAGTGGGCGCCGAAAATGCTCCTCGCGGGAACGGCCTTGCTGGTACTGGGACTGACCATTCACGTCGGGCCGCTTGAAATCACCGGCGGCGCGCTGATCGGCTTCGTCGCGCTCGCGTTGTTCATCGACAACTACTAACCTGACCGCCGACCCGATGCGACAACTTAAGGTTGACGCGAGGCGCCCGACAATCTTAAGTTGTCGATATGGACGGCATCGAACTGCCGGCACTGATCGCCGAGGTCCGGCGGAGGGTGGCCGGCTCGCCGCTCGACGAAATCGAGGCGGCGCTGGCGGTGAGCGACGAACTGCAGGCGGGTGCCGACGATCTCGTCGGGCACTTCGTCACCCAGGCGAGGCACGCGGGCTGCTCATGGACCGAGATCGGCCAGCGGCTCGGCGTCTCCAAACAGGCTGCCAGGCAGCGGTTTACGGGTCCCGTGGCCGGGCCTGGCGAACTGCCCGAACTGCCCGAACTGCCCGAGCGGCCCAGGCTCCAGGCGTGCCGCGAAGCCGCGCGCCGCGAGGCGAGCGCCGACGGGGCCGCCGAGGTGGGCACCCACCACCTGCTGGTGGGGCTGTTCGAGGAAGGCGCGGCCGCGGCGATCATGGAGCAGATCGGGCTGCGCCGCGACGCGGTACGCCGGGCGGCGCATGAGGTGTTCCCGCCATCCGGCGATCCGGGAGGCGGCGCTCAAGCCGCGCCGGGAGCGAGGTCGGGAGCCGCGCCGGGAGCCGGGCCGGGAGCCGGGCCGCCGGAATCCGCGGAGGCCAGGGAGGCGCTCAACGGCGCGGTGCGGCTGGCCAGGCGCGGGGGCTGCGGCTACGTCGGCACTGAGCATCTGCTCGGCGCTCTGGCGCTGGACCCCGGGTCGCGCGCGCGGCGGGTCCTGATCCGCCTCGATGCCAGCATCCCCGCGATCAAGCGCGAACTCGAGTGCTACATCAGCCCGCCCAGGCGCCGTCGCAGGCGCAGCAGACCGATTCCATGATCACGGACACCTTTTTGCAACGACGCAAAAAATCGTCCGCGATCATGACAGGCCTCGGCGCCCTATGTCACGGTTGGTGCGTTGGTGCCGGAATTGGCCCGCGGCTGTTAAGCGGGCATCTGGCAGACTGTTGGTTCACTCGACCGCGGTATGGGGGCCGTCATGGGGGAGTCTGCCGTGATCGCGGGCGACCCCGGCCTGGTTCTGCTCGTCGGCGCGATCGTGGTGCTGACCGCCGTCGTGGCTTCCAGGATCACCCACCAGGTCGGCCTGCCCGCGCTGCTCGTCTTCCTCGGGCTCGGTCTGGCGCTCGGTGAGGCCGGGGTCGGCGTGCGGTTCGACAACGCCGTGCTAGCCCAGGCCCTCGGGACGAGCGCGCTCGTGCTGATCCTCGCCGAAGGCGGCCTCACGACCAACTGGTCGCACGCTCGCGCCGCGGCCCCTGTCGCGCTGGTGCTCGCGACCGTCGGGGTCGCGGTGAGCATTGCCGTGGTGGCAGTGACCGCGCACTGGCTGCTGTCGTTTAGCTGGCGGAACGCGCTGCTGCTGAGCGCGGTGCTGGCGCCGACCGACGCGGCGGCCGTGTTCTCCGTGCTGCGCAAGCTGCCGCTGCCGCCGCGCCTGTCGGGCATGCTCGAGGCCGAGTCCGGTCTCAACGACGCCGCCGCCGTGCTCGCGGTCACCTTGCTAAGCGGCACCGTGCTCATCTCGCCGGGTCCTGGCATCATCCTCGGAACCGTGGCCTATGAACTGGCGGTCGGTGCCCTGATCGGGCTGCTGGCTGGCCTTCTCGGCGCCGTCTCGCTGCGCCGCCTGGCCCTGCCTGCCTCTGGCCTGTACCCGATCGCGGTGCTGGCCCTGATCGTCGCCGGCTACGGCGCTGCGGCCCTCGCGCACGCCAGCGGCTTCCTGGCCGTCTACGTCGCCGCGCTCGTGCTGGGCAACGCCAGGCTCCCGCACCGCCCAGCCACCAGAGGATTTGCCGAGGGCATCGCGTGGCTCGCGCAGATCGGGCTGTTCGTCATGCTCGGGCTGCTGGCGTCGCCCGAGCGGCTGCCCGGGGTGATCTTGCCTGCCCTGGCCGTCGGTTTCGTGCTGATCCTGCTTGCCAGGCCCGCCGCGGTGCTCGTGTCGGCACTGCCGCTGCGGGTTCCCTGGCGGTGGCAGGCGTTCTTGTCCTGGGCCGGACTGCGCGGTGCGGTACCCATCGTGCTCGCGACGATCCCCATGAGCGCGCACGTGCCAGGGGCCACGCGGGTGTTCGACGTGGTCTTCGTCGTCGTGGTGGTCTGCACGCTGCTGCAAGGCCCGTCGTTGCCCTGGCTGGCCAGGAGGCTGAACGTGGTGACACCCGCCGAGCCACTGGAGATCGACGTCGAGACCGCGCCGCTCGAGACGCTCGCGGCCGACGTGCTGCAGGTGCAGATCCCGGACGGATCGAGGTTGCACGGCGTCGAGGTGTTCGAGCTACGGCTGCCGGCCGAGGCCAACGTGGCGCTGATCGTCAGGGCAGGGCGCGGGCTCGTTCCGCAGCCGGCCACCACCCTTCGCGCCGGGGACTGGCTGCTTGTCGTCGCTGCGCCGGCGGTCCGTGAGCACACCGAGCGGCGGCTGCGCGCGGTGAGCCGCGCAGGGAAACTGGCCGGCTGGCTCGGCGAGCGCGGCCTCTGACCGCACGCCCTTGCCCTGGCGACGGGCCGATCAGGCGTGGTTGCCGGCTCGGAGCAGCGGCCAGGCGGCGATCAGCAACAGGACACCGCCGGCCAGTTCCTCGGCGAAAGATGTGCGGGCCCACGGCGCGAACCACGTTTCCTGGAACCCGAACATGCCGACCTCGACGCTGATCAGCAAGCCGGCCGCGGTCGAGATGAGCAGGCCTGCGGCGGCGACGGCCGCGACCAGCCAGCGCGTGCCCAGCACTACGAGCGCGAGCAGGATGGCGGAGATTCCCTGCGCCAGGAACAACGGGCCTATCGTCGGGATCAGCCGGTAGCCGCCGGCTTCACCCCACAGGTACAGGTGAATCGCGCCGGAGGCGGCCGTGAGGAGCGCGCCGATCACCAGCAGGCCCGTGACGATCGCGCGGGTGCGAGGCGAGGGGATCACCCCCGGGCCTCTGAGCAAGACGGCCATCAAGGACTGGCTGCGAGATGCTGGCTGCTTTGTGTTAGTACTCATGCGCATGTTTCAACCTTCCGGCGGATGTAGACCGGCCATGGCCGACTGCGCCGCGGCCGGCTCCGCGACGAACGTCGAACGGCCGGTGATGGAAACACAATTCCTCCTCGTTGGGTGCCATGGTGCGAGCCCCCAGCCGCCCATGGCCTGGTAGTCCATACGTAAGGGCGAAGCTGGCGGTTCAACGACCGGCGGGCTCTTGATAGAACCCGTACCCACACAGCGCAGACCGCCGCGGCAATTACACCAGGGATCGGCCGCAGGCAGGCTTTTAGTACCTGAGCGGCTGCCGAGACGCTAGGCCAGGGCGAGCGCCCTCGGACGTGCGGAGCATCTCACGCGCCGCCGGCCGTGACGATCATGTCGGTGACGAAACCCGCAATGAGGCCGACAAGGACGCCATAGTAGATCAGGTCCTTGCGGGTGCTCTTGAAGGCCACCCCGAGCAACTGGATGACGACATAGAGGATCGACCCGGCGGCAAGCGTCAGGAAGATCACGCTGAGCGCCTCGCTGGTGAACTGCCGCCCCACGGCAGTGCCGACGATGGTCGGACCGCCGCCGATGAGGCCCATCAGCAGCAGGAAGCGCCACGAGGGCCGGTCACCCTTGGCCGCCAGGGGAGCGACGATGCCGAACCCCTCGGTCGCGTTGTGCAAGGCGAAGCCGATGACGAGGACGGTCGCGAGCCCGATGGCACCGGCCGCAGCGCTGGCGCCGATGGCCAGGCCCTCACCGAAGTTGTGCAGGCCGATGCCGACGGCGATCAGCAGCGACAGCCTCCTGGCCGGGGACCATCCTGCGAGACCCGCGCGGGTCGCCGAGAGTTCGCCGGACGCCATCGCGCCAGGACCGAAGCGCTTGGCCGGCTTCGCCCGCCCGAGCCAGCGCTCGTAGTACACCAGGCTCAGCAGGCCGACGCTGATCCCGGCCAGGAACAGCGCGCCGTAGCCGAGGACAGGCCCGATCCCGCCGCTGCCGTCATGCAGATTGCCGAGGGCCGTGTCGACCGGCTCGAAGGCGTGCGAGAGCACGTCCCAGACGAGGAACAGCAGGATGCCGATCGCCAGCGCGTTCAGGAACTGGGCGAGCCCAGGCCGCGGTGAGCGGAGCCTTCCCATCGGCAGGCCGAGCACAATGGTGCCGCCGGCGATGAGACCCAGGAGCAGGGTCTGAGCTTCACTCATGTGCGGGACTCCAGGAGACTGAGGGGACACGGCCGGAATCGACGTTCAGAAGTTAGGTTAGCCTAACCTAAGCTTGAACCTGGACGCGACGGCGACCCCGGAATAGCCGGATCGCGGCCGCCAGCCCGAGGGCACCGCCCGGCACGATCGTGACCAGCGCGGGAAGCTGGTACCGCCAGGAGAACTCGAAAAGATCGGACACCAGCAGGACGCACGCGCCAGAACCCGTGAAGAGCAGGCACGCAAGCGCGAGCTGGCGGGTGCCGGTGTCTTGTCGTCGCCGCAAGATGAGCACCGAGCCCAGCAGGCCGGCCGCCGTAAGCAAGGCATAGAGCGCGCCCGGCGTATAGCCGCCGCCAAGCTGGTAGGCCCGCAGGAATGCGGCGCCCGGCCGCCAGACGGCGGGATTGCCGCCACCGTACTTCGCTATCGCCCGGTCGATCTTCGCCGTAGATGTCCAGGGCGGGAAGTACGGGTATGTCCTCTGGAACTGCCACCGGTAGACGGGAGTATCGCCGGCCCCGGTGGTGTGACTGACGGTGAACAGCTTCGCGACGTCGGTGCCGTAGGCGGCGAGAACTCTCAGCGGCTGCTGGCTCAGCACCCTGTGATTGAAGTCAGAGATCTGGGCGTCGGTCTGCGCCCGTGACGGGTTGCGGTAGTACGGCCGGATCGGGGACCCAGGGTCGTACTCGAGCCAGTCAGGCCCGTGCGCCTGCTGTCCCGGCGCGGGGCACATGGCGCGTTCGGCCGCAGGAAGCCGGAGGGTGGCGCAGTCGGCAGCGGCCGCCATCCGGCCGTACAGGGACGAGTCCCCGGTGTGGGACAGGAAGAAATTGCCCGCGATCAGGTAGTTGCCGGTCATGTAGGCAAGGACGGGCAGAGCGAAGGCCGCGCATAGCGTGGCCGCCTTGCCGATCGCGATCCGCCAGCCGCCAGCCGCCCGCCCGCCGAGCGCGAGCAGGAAGATCACGGCCGGCAGCAGCAGAGCCTCGCCGATCTGCGCGACGGTGGCTGAGGCTCCCAGCACGAACCCGGCGGCGATGACCCGGCGCCAGCCGGCGGTCGGCTGCCAGAGCAGAATGGCCAGGCCCGCCACGATCAGCGCCTCCAGCCAGACATCCGGCATCAGCACCTGCTCGATCTGCACCTGGTACGCGTCGAGCAGGACCGGCGCGATGGCCAGCGCGGCCAGCCAGCGCCCGGCCCCGCGGCGCAGCAGCACGACATAGATGACGACGGCCATCGCGATGCCGACCAGATGCTGGACGGCCGCGACCAGGTCGAAGTTCCCGACGGCCAGGATCGCCCGCAGCACCCCGCCGTAGCCCAGAGGATCCATCCCGGGCGCCTCGCCCAGCAGGTACCTGGGCGTGTCGATGTAGAACAGCGCAGGACGGTACGCGAGCAGCGCGAGGATCCTGAGCGCGAGTCCGGCAGCGAGCAAGACCAGCGCGGGCCAGTGACTTCGCGCCGTCGCGGCGGCGATCGCGCGCCAGCCGGCCTGCCCGGCCTGGCGGCCCGGGTACGGCGGGGAGTGACCCCTTCGTCGTGCGGTCGGTGTCCTGGCTCGTCATTGCGGCGTCGGGTGGTGGCCGCCGCTGGAATGCCAGAGGGCCAGGAAGACGGTCGCCAGGGCCAGCCACCTGGTCATCCGGTTCCGCGGCACCTGAGTGAGAGTGACCCACGCGATGGCCGTGTACCACGCGAACACCCAGGGGGCAACCACGATCCAGGCGAAGGTGACCGCGAACGGCGCAACGACCTCGCGCGGCTGGTCAGAAGAGATCCGCTGGTAGACCAGCCAGGCGACGACCAGCAGGGCGATCGGCCAGAGGAAGCCGATGGCCGAGACCATCGCCGGTTTGCTGACTCCGAGCGCTTCGCCTCCGATCTCGACCAGCCACCACGGCGACGGCAGTGAGATCCACTTGGCTCCGCCTGCGAGCGGCGTGAGCGCGCTGATCCCGTAAAAGCTGTACTGAAACGCCATCACCGCGATGGCGACCGCCGCGATCCTGGCCGTGCGCAGCCACTCGCGGCGCCTGAGCAACGGCCAGGCGAGTCCGATGCCAATGAGGACGGCGTTGATCTTGATCCCGCACGCGAGGCCGATGAGGACGCCGATGAGCACGTCGCCCCATAGGCCAGAGACGCGTCTGGCGACCTGAATCGAGCAGATGGCGGCCGCGGCCACCAGTGTGTCCAGGTGGCCACCGCTGACGAGTTGCTGCAAAATGACCGGGTTTGCTACCCAGAACAGCGTCGCCCGCACCGGATCGTCCGACGTCTTCAGCAGGAGCACGCCGACGCCGATGAACACCAGGCCGTTGAGGATCATCAGGATCCAGATGGTGCTGGCGACGTGCGGCCCGCCGATGAAGGCGGCGAACCTCTGGATCACGGTGGCCAGCGGTCCGTAGACGGATGGCTGCGACTTCCACAGGTCGCCGACCGCCTTCGTATACGGCGAGTGGGCTCCGAGGTACGCCAGCGGGCTGGTCGTGTAGGGATTGCCGCCCAGCGCCGCGATCCTGCCGTAGGCCGCGTAGCTGGCCGTGTCCGACGAGCCAACCGGGGTGAGGCTGACCATCACCGCGACGACGCCGGCGCTCGCCAGCAACAGGTTGCGGGGGTTGGGGCGCCAGCCCTGGCTGTGCGCCCAGAGCATGCCAGCGAGCCCCAGGCACGCGAGGATGTTGCCGGTGTAGAGCATCACCGACGCCAGGACGTTCTGGTTGGCGAGCGAGGGCAGAAGGTGCGACAGCGGCAGCTCGACCTTCAGCGTCTCGGTGTTCGGCGCGGTCGCCCCCACCAGCATCCCGAGCAACAGGCCGAGCGCGGAAATGGAGATCGCGACCTTCGGCTCTGAGAGCTTGCTCCATGCGAGCTTGCGGATGAGCTCGCTCATTACCCACTCGACAGGTCCCCTGGCCTGCTGCCGCTCAGCGGGTTCCTGGTCAGCCGCGCCCGGCGCGAGCGCGGGAACCTCCGTGGCGGCGGAACCGTTCAGGCCGGCAGCGACGGCCGGCGCTTCCTCGCCGTCCGTCGTCTGCATGCCTGCGCGTTCAGCCATGGCAGCACGTCCTAACGGAGCGGTCGGTGGCACACAAGGCCTCCAGGGCAACACTGGTGGATCGTGTTGTGACGAGCCCGCCAGCATGCGTGACTCGCGCTCAGGCGCCAGATCGGGAAACCCCTGCGCCCGTCGGCCGCCGCAGAAGTCGCCGGCTGCATGCCACCATATGCGGCTTGACGGTCCCGCCGGGTCACTCCCGCTCCGCGGACAACGGCTGGCGAATGCGCTGGGTTCCTTACCGACGAATGTACTTTATGTCGCTGCCAGTCTGGCACGGAGATGCTCGCGGCGCTGCAACCCACGTTAGTGTCGCCGCAGCCTGGCGCGCAGCCGTTCCTTGCGGACGTCGGCCAGGATCACCCTCGAGGCATTGCGGGCAGGGGCAGCCATCACCCCGCCGCCTGGGTGCGTGCCCGAGCCGCACAGGTACAGCCCTGCGACCGGGGACCGGTAGTCGCCGTAGCCGAAGATCGGGCGCAGCGAGAGCATCTGATCCGGCGTCATCTCGCCCTGGAAGATATTGCCGCCGAGCAGGCCGTAGCGTTGCTCGATGTCCGGCGGTGCGAGGACCTCGTCGTGCAGCACCGACGCCGTGAACCCTGGGCAGTACTCCTCGACTGTCTCGAGTATCCGCCGCAGGTAGGCCGTTCGCTCGCTGTCCCAGGTCCCGGTCGCGAGCTGATAAGGACCGTACTGGGTGAAGGCCAGGGCGATGTGGCTGCCCTGCGGCGCCAGCCCTGGCTCGTGCGCGGTCGGGAAGACCATTTCGAGATAGGGATGCTCCGACGAGCGGCCGTACTTCGCGTCGTCCCAGGCACGCTCGAGGTACTCCACCGACGGCGAGATCGCCATCAGGCCACGATGCAATTGCTCGGGCCGGCTGTCGTCCCATGCGGTAGGGCGCGGCAATTCGGACAGGGCCAGGTTCACCTTGACCGATCCTGACCTGGTCCGCAGTCGCCTGACGTCGCGCACGACCTCGTCGGGCAGATGGCCGAAGCCGACCAGATCCCGGTAGGTGGTGATCGGGTGCGCGCTTGAGACGACCCGGCGGGCGGTGATGACCGATCCGTCGTCGAGTTCCACTCCGCCGGCGCGGCCGCCTCGTACCGTCACCCGGCGCACGGCCTCAGCCGTTCGGATCTCAGCCCCCGCTGCCTGCGCAGCACCGGCCAGCGCCTGGCTCACGCCGCCCATCCCGCCGTGCACCCAGCCCCACGCGCCCTTGTGCCCGTTCACCTCGCCGATCCAGTGGTGCATGAGCACGTACGCCGAACCCGGGCTCATCGGCCCGCACCAGGCGCCGATGATCGCCTGGGTCGCGAGGGCGCCCTTCACCCTCGCGTCCTCGAACCACTCGTCAAGGAAGTCAGCGGCCGACATCGTGAACAGCCGTACGGCCTCGGCGATGTCCCGTCCGGTCCAGCCGCGCAGCCTGGCGCCCACCGCCGCCCACTTCGGCAGTTCAGCGAGCGCGAGGTTAGGCGGAACCACGAACAGCAGGTCCTTCAGCAGATGCGCGACCCGGTCGAAGTGCTTGTCGAACTCCAGGTACGCCGCGGCGTCGGCGGTCGAGAACTTCGCGATCTCCGCGGCATCGCGTGCCGCGTCGCCCCACAGGGTCAGGCCGGTCCCATCAGGGAACGGGACAAAGTAGTCGGGTGTGACGATCGACACCCGGTAGCCGTGCCGCTCCAGGTCAAGCTCACCGACGATGCGCGGCGGGAGCAGGCTGACCACGTAGGACGCGCTGGAGATCCGGTAGCCGGGCCATGGTTCCTCGGTCACCGCCGCGCCGCCGAGCAGGTCCCGCCGCTCAAGGACCAGCACGTCGAGGCCGGCCTTGGCCAGGTAGGCCGCGCACGCCAGGCCGTTGTGCCCGCCACCGACGACCACGACGTCCCTGACCCCGTCAGCCTGCGCCGGACTCATCATCGGCACCCTCCCCTGACCCACGCACGCCACAGGCCCGGCCAGGGAATCAATACCCAGCGCCAGCCGTCACGACGCGAGGCTGGTTTGCGGGATCGGGGGTTCTGACGAGACCTGGTCCCGTCAGAAACCCCCGATCCGGAGTCGCCGGCCGGACCTAGGGCAGGCTCGCGTCGATCCCGGTGACCGCGCCGTTGGCGGCGACGTTGATGATCGTCGCCGTCTGCTCCGACGTGGCCTGCTGCCACCACTGGGTGGCGAAGCCGGAGTCGCCGCAGCCGATCGAGAACTCGACGTGATACTGCCCAGGCGGCAGGTTGATCAGCGAGTAACTCCCGTCACCGGCCGTGACCGCGATGACCGGATTGAGCGTGTCGCCGAAGAGCGGATCTGGCACCGGGCTGACCGGGAAGGCGGTCACGCATTCGCCAGCGACAGGCTGGCTCTGGTGCGTCACCGTCCCCGAGATCGCTCCCGCTAGCGGCGAGCGTCGCGTTGATGCCCGCCGTCGTCGCGCTCGCCGTGACCGTGACATCCGTCGCGGTCGCCATGGACTGCCGGTTCTTGTACCACTGCGGCGCGAAGGCAGTCTGGGTGGCATTGCCAGGGCAGAACGCATCGCCGAAGTAGACGTGGTAGGTGCCAGCACCGAGCGTGCTTAGCTGGTAGTTACCACGCGGGCCGGTCATGGCTGCGGCCACCGAGTTGCCAGGATCGGCAGGCACCGCTACCACGCAGACGCCAGCCAGCTTGCCTGCGCTGCCGCGCACTGCGCCGGCGATCGATCCGGCCACCCCGAGCTTCGCGTTGATGCCCGTGACGGCGGCGGGCGCCTTGACCGCCACCGGCGCCGGCCGGACCGACGTCGCGAGCTGCGGCGTGGCTCTCCGGCACGGTATGAACGTCATCTGGTAGGAGCCGGTGCTCAGGCCGGCGATGGTGTAGTTCCCGCTGGCGTTGGTCTCGCCGAAGCCTTGCCGACTCCGTCGCCGCGTCAACGGCCTCGACGCAGGTTCGCGCCGCCGGGGTGCCCGAGTCGTTCCTGACCCGGCCGGAGATCGAGCCGCCAGGCGCCAGCGTCTCGTCGATTCCGGTCACGGCGCCGCCGGGAGCGACCGTCACAGGCGTGCCAGACTGCGGCGTCGCCTTCTGCTTGTACCAGCGGCTGCCGAAGAGCCCTCGGCCGCACTCAAAGAACTGGACCACGTAGGTCGCGGGCGGCATCTCGCGCAGGACATAGCTGCCGTCCTTCTGGGTCACCGCGGTGTTCGATCCGAAGAAGAACCGTGTCAGGCTCGCCTCTCCGACGGGCGTCGCCGTCACGCAGATCCTGGCCAGCGGCTGCCCGTTACGGTTCGTGACCGTCCCCGCGATGCTTCCGCTCGGCTGGAGCACGGCGTTGACGCCGGACGTGACCGAGCCTGCGGTAGCGGACACGAAATTGGCGCTGCCCGGATCGGGCTTGTCCATGAACCACTGACGGGCGAGCGTGCCTACCCCGTAGAAGCAGCCGAAGTTCACGGCATAGAGCCCGGGCGTCAGGTTCGTCGCTTGATAGGCACCGTTGAAGGCGAACGCCAGGTTGCTGAAGTAGAAGCCGAACCGCAGGTCCGACACCGGGGTGATGACGACACAGGCGTCCCTCGGCCTGTTCCCCGCGGTGTCGGTGATCAGGCCCGCGATGGTCGCGCCCGGCCGCATGGCGGCATTGATGCCGCCCCTCGTCTTGCCGGCGGTGAGCTCGACCGGGTTGGCCGTGGCTTGGTTCGTCTGACCGCGGTAGAACTGCGGCGCGTAGCTGCCTGCATTGTTGCACCCGCCCTGGAACCGGATCCGGTATGAGCCGGTCGGCATGGCGTTGACCGAATACGAGCCGTCGCGCCGGCTGACCGGCGCCGCGCGAAGCCGTGCCTGCCCTGGAACTCGACGCAGATGCCAGCGACCGGAGCGCCGTGGATGTCGGTCACCACGCCCCTCGCGATGGCGCCGAGCGGCATGAAGGCGTCAAAACCGGACACGGTGTGGCCAAGGCGGACCTTCACCGAGCGCCGCAGCGGGAGGTAGTTCCCGCGATTGCCGCAGCGGCGGAAGAAGACCCGGTACTTGCCGCCGCTCAGGCCGAGGATCTGATAGGTGCCGTCAGTGCCCGTCACTGGCGGCTGAGTAATTCGCATGGCCCTCGGCGAAGACACAGATCCGCCTGAGCCGCTTGCCGCCGGGGCCCGCCGCCCTGACCGTGCCCGTGATGGCGCCGCCGGTCGGCATGACAGGACTGACGTGCCCGGCGACGGTGCCGCTCTTGATGACGATCTTCGTCGCGTGCACCTGGCTAAAGGCGTGCCGCCACCACACCGAGGCGTAGTTGCCCTTGTTGCCGCAGCGTGCGAAGCGGACCTGATAGGTGCCAGGGATGAGCGCGTGCATGGTGTACTGGCCGTTGCTGGCCGTCCGCGCGAACCCTCCGAACAGGAACCTCCGTGCCGACGCGCCCGATTGCCTCGGCGCAGATCTTCGCCAGCGCCTGACCGGCAGAGTTCCGCACCGTTCCGCCGATCTCGCCGCCCAGTACCAGCGCCGCGTTGATTCCGCGTGTCGTGTGGCCGGCCGTGACCGGCACCTTCGTCGGCCGGTGCCGCGAGAGGAAGAACGTCACGCCCCGGTAGTACTGGCCCAGCCAGTTGGTCTTGCGGGAGCAGTCATAGAAGGCGACGATGTAGCGCCCCGCCCGCAGGCTGCCGATGCGGTACCGTCCCGATTTCGCTGTCTTGACGAACGCGCCGCGACCGCGACCCACGGGGAAGGCCACGACGCACATCCCCTTGAGCGGCTGCCCCCGGCCGGTGACCCGGCCCGCAATCGCGCCCTTGCCCGCGGTCAGGGCTGATGTGCCGGCTCGCGCCGGGCGCCGCGGCGGGGCCACACCCTGATTCGCGCTCGGAATGGTAGCTGCCTGGTTCCCCGCACTCGCCAGGACCGACGCCGGGGTACGCAGCACGGCCATGCCCGCGTTCCTGACGTGTCCGGCGGCGACAGCTACCTGGGATGCCGCTGTCGGCACCAGCCTGCCGCCCGACCATTGGTCGAGATAGCGGCCCGGATCCGAGCAGTCGCTGAAATGCAGCGTGTAATTCCCTGGGCGGAGCGGATTGAGCGTATACCTGCCGTCCCGGCCGGTCATCGCCATCGCATTCCCGGCAGGCCCGGTCGCGACAACGCAAGCGCCGGCGAGCGGCGTGCGGCCAGTGCCCGCGACGACACCGGTAATTGCGCCGACCCGGCTGGTGATTGCGGGGGCGCCCGCGATCCTGGCGCCCGGCCCGATCCCGCTAGGGGCGGTATGGGCCGCTGCCGGATGGCGCGTTCCGATTGTGCTCGCCTGAGCCGAAACTGTCACGAAACCGCTGGCCAAAGCCGTGCACGCCAGAGTTACAGGAATCAATCGAAGCTTCATTGCTTGCCGCCACTCGCCGAAGGTTGGCTAAGTTATACACTTCGTACCGCCTTCCGTGTAGGCACATCAGTGCACTTTTTCATCACGAAAGACAAAGCGGATATGCATAGCGGCCGCAGGTTCCTGAGCACGAATGCCCTAGACGGGCGATAACATCCTGTAGACCTCATTTTGATGAGCGAAGGCTTGTTGTGAGTCGATTAGCCTGCAGAGGGTGTTTTTGCGTTAGCCCGGCTCGGCGTCCAAGGCTTGCGGAGCCGGGTTGTCGTGCGTTTAGTTGCCGCGCCTGCTGGTCTTTCCTGCGGTTCGCCATATTCAACGCCGTCGGCTGCGGATTACGCTCATGTCATGAACGGGGCCCACCGCTTGAATCCGGCGGCCAGGAGGGCACGAGCGGTCCGGTCGCTCCTGACCGGCCTCGCTGTCGCCGGCGCGGTGGCCGCGGCCGGGCTCACCATCTATCTGATCGTCGCTGGCACGAACCTGCGGGTCTGGATCGTGCTGTGGATCGTATCGGTGGCGCTGCTGTTCGGCCAGGTCGTCCGCCGGAAACGGGACGTCGGCTTGATCCTGCTCGCCGCCAGCTGGGTCGCCACTTCATCGTGGCAACTCGTGAGCGAGGTGGCGCACGACCATCACTGGGCGGCGAACCAGGTGTCGGTCATTGGCAGCGTCGGTTCGTGGGTGCGCTGGGCCATGCTGGCCTGCATCGCAGTCGGCATCGCGATCGATATCAAGTCGGGCAGCCTGACGTGGCCGCCGTGGCGGCCGTCCAGTAGCGACTAACTCCGTACCGAAACCATCGAACTCTCCGTTTCGGGCTCCGCCGAGAATGCATTCCATTCGTCCGGTGTGAGCCGCAGCACCGCGCCCCGTGACCGCGAGCCGTCGGGGAGCGGAGGTCAGGACGAGGGTCAGGTAGCCTGAAGGTTCTGACAGCCATCTGACAACTCGCGAGGTCCGCCGCCGCGGCATCGGGCAACCGGGCGACAGGCTAGGGGGCCTAGGCCGGGTCTCGCCGCTGCGTTTGGCACGGGCCGATATGCGGGAGGGATCGCTGATGGGGGCGGCGGGCAGCTTCGCGGACCCTGCCGGGCAGCATGTGCGAGCCGGGCCCGGCCATCCTCCGTGTTCGGCGGCCAGCACGCCAGCCCAAGGCCCGCCACACCGACCGCGGCATCCCGCAGACCGTGTTTAACGAGTTCCTGCGCATAGTCTCCGACGCGTCCGGATGGGCTTACGCGATCGTCCTGGCGCTGGCGATGCTTGACGCGCTGCTGCCGATCGTGCCCAGCGAGACCGCGGTCATCACGGCCGGCGTCGTGGCGGCGACCGGCCGGATGAACCTTCCGCTCGTCATCGTCGCGGCCGCGCTCGGCGCGTTCCTCGGCGACAACGCGGCCTATCTGCTCGGCCGGCGCTTCGGCCCGCGGGCGATGGAGACGATCTTCCGCGGGAAGAAGAGCCAGAAGTCCTTCGAGTGGGCCGAGCGGCAGCTCGCCAGGCGCGGCGGTGAGCTCATCGCTGTGGCCCGGTTCATTCCCGGCGGGCGGACCGCCGTGACGCTCAGCGCGGGAATTCTGCACTTCCCTTGGCGGCGATTCGCTGTCTTCGACGCGATCGCCGCGGTGCTGTGGGCGGCCTATGCGGCGTCGCTCGGTTACTTCGGCGGGCAGGCGTTCGAGGGAGCCGCCTGGAAGGGACTAATCCTCGCGCTCGTGACTGGAATCGCTCTGACGGGCGTGATCGAGGCCGTCCGATGGTTCCTCAAGCGCCGCAAGGACCGCGGCACTCAGCCGGCCGATGTCCAGGAACGGCAGAGTTCGGGCGCATCCAGAAGCCGGCGCTGAACCGCTAGCCGCGTTCAACGGCCGGGTGGCGGTCACCGGGCGGGGCGGCGGTCACTGGGCGGCGGGGCCGCCGTGCTGCCGCGAATCTCCAGGTGCGGCCTGGCCAGGATCACCGAGCCGGCCTCGCCGGGATGTGCCATCCGGTTCAGCAGGCAGCTCGCGGCCTGACGGCCCACATCGAATCCCGCGCTGTCGACCGTGGTCAGCCACAGGTGACGCAGCTGCGCGAGATAGGTGTTGTCATAGCCGACGACCGACAGGTCGCGCGGCACCTTGAGGCCGAGCTCCTCGGCGGCGGTCAGGGCACCGACGCAGGAGATGTCGTTGTAGCCGAAGATGGCCGTCGGCGGTGCCGACGAGGTCAGCAGCCGGACGGTGGCCCGGTAGCCGCCCTCCTCGGTGTGATCGCCGGACTCGACCGTCGCCCAGGCGGCGAGCCCGTGCGCGCGCATGGTGTCCTCGAAGCTGCCGCGGCGCAGCTCACCGACCCGGCCCCGGCCGCTGATGTGCGCGATGGCCCGGTGACCCAGGCCGATCAGGTGCTCGGTCGCGATGGTGCCGCCACGCGCGTCGTCGTTCGCGACGACGTCGAGCTGAGCCGTCGCGTCATCCCTGGCGCCCGCGACGACCGTCGGGAGCCTGGCGGCGATCGAGCTGAGAATCGACGGGTCAGGCAGGGTCCCGACCGCGACGATCCCATCCACCCGCAGCTCAAGGAACGAGGCGACCAGGTCCTGGCCCGTGCGGCGGCTGAGATGGCCGTCCGCCATGAGCATCCTCAGGCCGTGCGCGGCGAGGGTGTGATTCAGCCCTTCGAGCAGCTCAACGAACCACGGATTGCGCATGTCGTCAAGGAGCACGCCAACCGTGTGGGTGCGGCGCTCGCTCAGGCTGCGCGCCGCGGCGTTCACCCGGTACCCGAGCTCGGCCGCGGCGGCGAGCACCGCCTGCCGCTTGGCCTGACTCACGCTTCCGGCGTCGCGGAGCACGAGGGACACGAGCGACTTCGAGACGCCGGCCCGTTCGGCCACGTCGCGGATGGTGGGATGACGAGAGTCCGGCCCGGCCTGCGTCACTGGAACGCTCCACTCGGCTAAGAGCCGTCGATGCGGCCCGATAATCGGGCATTGACATGGAGCGTAGCTGTGGCACACGCTGAATTCTAGATATGGACCGTTCCAAACAAGCCTCGGAGCCTCCGGCTTCGGCCGGGGGGCGGATCGGCGTCGGGGTCGTCGGCTTTGGCTGGATGGGCAGGGTGCACAGCCGGGCCTACGCGCGCCTGCCCCATCACTTCCCTGACCTCCCGCTACGCGCGGACCTGATCGCCGTCGCCGACGACGTGCCAGGCAGGGCGCAAAAGGCCGCCGATCAGTTCGGGTTCGCCGCCGCGACTACGGACTGGCGCGAGGTCGCCGCCGATCCGCGGGTAGCGGCCGTCAGCGTCACCGTTCCCAACTACCTGCACCGGCAGGTCGGAACGGCGCTGGCGGAGGCCGGCAAGCACCTGTGGATCGAGAAGCCGGTTGGTCTCGGCTCCGACGACGCCAGGGCGGTGGCAGCGGCCGCCGCGGCGGCGGGCGTCCAGGGAACTGTCGGGTTCAACTACCGCTACGCCCCGGCAGTGGCGGCCGCGCGCGACCTGATCGCATCGGGTGCCATCGGCGACATCACGCACGCCAGATTCCGGTTCTGCAGTGACTACGCGGCCCATCCTGAGTCGGCGTTGACCTGGAGGTTCACGCGCGACCGTGGCGGCAACGGGGTACTCGGTGATCTCGCGTCGCACGCCGTCGACCTGGCCAGCCACCTTGTCGGCGAGATCTCCTCGGTGGCGGCGGACACGGCCGTGTTCATTCCCGCAAGGGCGACGCCGACCACAGCGACGACTGGACACATGCGGGCGGCCGGCGAGCCAGGACCGGTGGAGAACGAAGACTATGTCTCGTGCCTGGTCAGGTTCGCCGGAGGCGCCCGCGGCGTGATCGAGGCGTGCCGCGTCGCCGTCGGTGACCAGAATGCCTACGGCTTCGAGATTCACGGCCGCTCGGGCGCGCTGTGGTGGGACTTCCGCCGGATGGGTGAACTCCGGGTTAGCCGTGGCTCCGATTATCAGGATCAGCCGGCGGCTACGGTCCACGTGGGCCCTGCGCACGGCGCCTACGCCTCGTTCCAGCCGGGGGCGGCGACCGCGATGAGCTACGACGACCTCAAGGTCATCGAGGCCTCCCGCTTCTTCCGCTCGATCAGCGAGCGACGTGCGTGCGGGGCGGCGCTCGCCGACGCCGTCCAGGCCGCGGCGGTGCTTGACGCGATCACCAGGTCGGTGCGGGAAGGCTCATGGGCGGACGTCAGGTGAGCGTGCGGGTCGGCGTCATCGGGGCCGGCATCATGGGGGCCGACCACGTGCGCACAGTTGAGCGGTCCGTGCTCGGCGCGACCGTGACCATGATCGCCGATGTCGACCTACGACGCGCCGAGCAGGCGGCTCAGCTTGCGCCTGGCGCGACTGTGACTAGCGACGGGAACGAGTTGATCGCAAGCCGGGCCGTCGACGCGGTCCTCATCGCCTCGCGCGACTCGACGCACGCCGACCTGGCCATGGCGGCTATCGCGGCGGGCAAGCCCGTCTTGTGCGAGAAACCGCTGGCACCGACCGTCGCCGAGTGCGCCCTCGTCGTGCGAGCCGAGGACGAGGCGCTCGCCGGCACGCGACGACCGCCCCTGGTGTCGGTCGGGTTCATGCGCCGCTTCGACCCTGGCTATCAGGACATGAAGGCGGCCATCGCCGCCGGGGTGTGCGGCGCGCCGCTGATGGTCCGCTGCTGTCACCGGGGAGTCCGCTCGGTCCCTGACGCGACAACGGAGTGCAGCATCACCGGCTCGGCGGTGCACGAGTTCGACATCGTGCCGTGGCTGCTCGGCGAGCCGGTGGTCTCGGTGAGCTGGCACTCGCCACGGATCAGCGCGCTGGCGGGCGGGATGCAGGATCCGCAGCTGATGCTGCTGCACACCGCTGACGGTGTGCTGACCACGGTCGAAACGCTGCTCAACGCCAGGTACGGCTACGACATCCGGTGCGAGGTCATCGGCGACCGCGGCGTCGTCTCGCTGGGCGCACGCTGGCCACATCGTGATCGACTCGGAGCGGACCAGGACGCGGTCGTATCCGGCTGACTGGCGGTTTCGATTCGCCGACGCCTACCGGCTTGAACTGCAGGAATGGATAGACACCATCCGGGCTGACCGAGCCAGCGGCCTGCTGGCGTCGGCACGTGACGGCCTGGCCGCGGCAGTCATCGCCGAGTCAGCCATCACGTCAATGAAGGAACAGCGGACGGGTCGTCGTCGTGCCATGACCGCGCGTGCGGCAGCGAACCAGCCTGCCACGTTCTGCGCCGACCGGCTCGGAGCGCGGATGACGGGACGCGGACTCGGCGGCGCAGTGATCGCCTGCGCGCCGCGGCCTCGTGGCCTGTCAGATGGCGACCGATTTCGTCCACGCGATCCTGGCCTCGAGCTCGTCCAGATAGCCCTGGCTCATCCAGGTCGCCTGCGGCTCGACCCCGCGGCGACCGAGCGCCGCGCACAACGCAGCCGTCTGGCGCTGCTGGTCCGCGACGATGGCGGCGACGTTGTCGGGGACCTCTATCTCGTAGGCGTCGCAGAACACCTCGATCCGTCGACGACGATCCGGTGCTTTCGCGTAGCGCAGTCGAGCGACGCACTCCTCGTCAGGGCGGAATGGTGCCGAGTATTCGAGCGCGCAGGCGACATCGAAGACCGGCAGCGCCGGCATGGCCAGATCCCAGTCGATCAGCCCGACGATCTCGTCGCTGCGCCAGACCGTGTTCCACGGCCCGAAGTCGCCGTGGCAGATGATCTGGCCTGGCCCGCATGTCCCGGCGCCGCAGGCCCATTCGCTGTCCGGTCCTGGCCGGTATGCGGCGACGACATCGTGGTAGCGACGCAGGAAGCCGGCCCATTGCCGCAGGCCCATCCTCTGGCACGATCCTGGCCCAGCCGTCAGCGCCCGACTCGCCGTCGATCCAGCTCAAGATCTCCTCTGCGCCGTCCGTTCCGACGACCGCCGGTGCCGGGAACCCGGCCGCGCGAGGTATCGCAGCAGGTCGTGCACCGCCGGCGACCAGGTCGCCAGCGGTCGCCGAACCGTGCTGTCTGTCCGCCGGATCCGATCGGTCATGCGCCTGTCAGATCACGAGGCCGAGGCCGCCGTCGACCACCAGGGTCTGCCCGGTCGCGTAGCGGGTGCCGATGAGCGCCAGGCAGGCGTCGGCGATGTCCTCGGCGGTGGCGACGCGGTGCAGCGGCGCGACGAGTTCCACGCCCGCCTTGCGCTCGTGCCAGTCCTCGGTCCACGGCGTCGCGACGAGCCCAGGTGCGACGGCGTTGACGCGGACGCCGTCGCCGGCGTGCTTGGCCATGATCGTCGTCAGGTGATCGAGCGCGGCCTTGGACACCGCGTACGGCAGCGAACTGCCCGTCTGCCTGACGCCGGCCAGCGAGGTGATGTTGATGATCCAGCCGTCGTCGGCCTGCCGCAGCAGCGGGAGCGCGGCCTGGCTGACCAGGAAGGTCCCGACGACGTTGGTGCGCAGCACCTTGTTCCAGTGCTCGACGGTGACGGCGTCGATGTCGGGCAGCGGCACGTCGACGGTGACGCCGGCGTTGTTGACCAGGCCGTCGAGGCGTCCCCAGCGCTGCTCGGCGGCCGCGACCAGCGCGGCCGCCGTGGCCGGGTCGCCGATGTCGCCCTGGACGTACACCGCGTCGGGCAGCTCGGCGGCGACTGCGCTGGCCCGCCTCCACCGACGTCGCCGAGTTGACCACGATCCCGGCGCCGAGGCCAGACAGTCGCCGGGCGATGGCCTCGCCGATGCCGCTCGATGATCCGGTGACGATGACGGCCTGACCGGTGAGGTCCATCTTGGTCCCCCTCAGCTGGGCGGATTGGCTCGAAAGAGCCTAGCCTGGCCGCGGAAACTGGCTAACACGGCAATCAGATAACCGGTGGTCGCTACCGCTTGAAAGCGTCCTTGATGTTCTTTCCGGCGTCCTTGACCTGCTCACCGACCTGCCTGGTGCTGCCGCTGATCCGCTCGCGCTGGCCTTCGGCCCGCAGATACGGATCTCCGGTCGCCCCGCCGAGGTTCTGCTTCGCGTGACCCTTGCTCATCATGAACCGGTTCCTGAGCTTGTCCATGAAGCCCATGGTGCGCCTCCTTTTACGGCTCTGCGGAGCGCCGTGCTCCGCGGATGTGTCCAGCGACTGCCCCGCATTCGGCCACTCACACACCAGTGCCCGCCGCCCCGTGACGCGCCGCTCGCGAGTTGCTTGCGGGCCGTATTTCGGCTCTCCGCCGCGGCCGACGGGTATGAATGGGCCACCCATACCCGAAATCCGCAATGGATGGACCATTCATACACGCCGTAGGGCACGCCAGGCGGCCGCTCGGCGGTGCTGGTGCGGGCGGGCCAGGTCGGACTCAGTTGCTGGCGAGGTGCAGGGACGTGCCGAGGCGGCGGGCCAGGTCAGCGGCGCGGCTGAGCTCGGCCGGGCTGAACGGCGAGTCCTGGCGGGTGAAGTGCAGGTGCGTGCCGAAGTTCGGGGGAGTAGTTGGTCGGGCCCGTCCGCGGACGCGGCCGGGCCAACCAGCCGCAGACGAGCCCCGTTGCCCCAGGTCAGCTCGGCCACGGACGCGCCCTGCGAGCCCGCCGTGGTGACCGGCTCCCCGTCGAGCAGTTCCGTGAAGAGCCTGGTAGCGCCGGCAAGATCAGTCACGCGGTGTTCGACCAGTCCGAATGCCGACGCCGGCCCGGGTGCGGGCAGGTCAGCAGGCGGGTCCAGGCTCGGCGTGCCTGACTGCTCGGCGAGCTGGACGACGATGCCGTGGGCGTCCTTCGGGTGCAGGAACGCTTCCTTCCAGAAGGCGTTCGACAGGTCGACGCCGACCGGCTCGATGCCGAGCGCCCGCGCCCTCGGACAGCGTCTGGCTGAGGTCGGCGACGAGGAACGTGAAGTGGTGCGGCCCGGGGCCGCGCGAGGTCAGGAAGCGCTCGAGGAACGCTCCGTCGGGCCCGGGGGTCGGGGTCAGCAGCTCGATCTTCGGGCCCGCGCCGAAGCGGAGCTGGCCCCACCAGTAGCCAGGGGAGTCGCCGCCGTAGACCCAGCTGCCGCCGAGCAGGCCGCCGAACAGCTGCCAGCCGTCAGCGAGCGTGCGTGTGCCGATCGCGACGTGATCGAAGATGACCGGCCTCATGAGCGTTCGCTCGCCAGCCGAGCCCCCTCAGAGTGCGTGAATCGCTCCGTGCCAAATCTCACTGCCAGCTCCTTGGTCGGCCGCGCAGGACGAAGCGCAATCCTCCCACGGGCCGACTGCCGTGGCGCTGTCCGGCCGTGGCGGCCTGGCGGTCGCCGGCCACGGCTCCATGCGCTTGTCGGGCACAGTGCCCGCGGATAGTTTGGCCAGACCAGTGGTCGTGCACCTGAGGCGGGGGCAGGTGGCGGGCTGGCGTTCGCGGAGGGGGTTCTCGTGGATAAGGATCTGGCCGGGCAGGTCGTTGACGTCGCTCAGCGAGTCGTCGCCAGCGGAGCCATCTCGACGAACGGGCACGGCAACGTCAGCATCCGCGTGCCCGGCGCCGACGAGATGTACTTCACCGCGGGCCCGTCCCTGCGCAATCATCCCGTTTCCGCGGTCGTGCGGGTCGGACTCGACGGGACGCTGCTGGAAGGCGACCTGCCGCCGATTCAGGGGGCCGTCGTCGCCATGCACACGGCCATGTACGCCGATCATCAGGACGTGGGCTGCGTGCTGCACACACACTCGCCGTACGCGACGGCCTACGCGGTCGCGCACCGGCCCATCGGGTGCTGGGTGGAAGCCATGGCCATGTTCGGGCTGGCGGACGGCGTGCCGGTGGCCGGCTACGGGCCGCGCGGATCCGACGAGGCCGTCGCCAACATCCGGGCTGCCGTGACGCCCGGGGTGCCAGGGGTGCTGCTCGCCAATCACGGCGTCCTGGTCTTTCACCGGACTCCGGACCTGGCCGTCCTCGTAGGCGGCGTGATCGAGGAGGCGGCCCAGGCCGGGATCAACGCCGGCGGGCTCGGCGGGCCGGTCGAGATTCCCGCTGACCTGCGTGCCGCGGCGCTCCAGCGAGCCATGACCTTCGACCACCAGGGCACCGTGCGCGCGTGATCTGGGCGGCTGCGGCCGTCACTGGCTGAGCCCGGCAGCGATATTTGCTTGACGGACGGCCAGCAGGGTGCCCACCATGGGGTCTCTGCGCGCCTGCCCGGTCGGCGGGCAAGTACGCGCGAGCACGAGAGGAGGCGAGATGTCTGCCCGGTCCCTGAACCCTGTCGTGAAAGGTCGCAAGACTTGTCGTTTCCTCGCTCGTTTCAATGCGGACACTGCGGCGTAGCTGTCTCGCTGGACGCTCCCGGCACGTCGCATCGCAACCATTGCCCTAGCTGCCTGTGGTCCAGGCACCTCGATCGCAACGTCCCCGGTGACCGGAAAGCTGGCTGTCCTGGCGGCATGGAGCCGATCGCGGTCACGGTCCGAGGGGAGCACCGGTGGATGCTGATTCACCGGTGCACCCACTGCGGCCGGCTGCGGATGAACCGCACCGCCGCCGACGACAACGTGCTGCTGCTGGTCCAGCTGGCGGCGCTGCCGCTGGCCACGCCGCCCATTCCGTTCGCGGGACCGGCGACGCCCGCCGCCAACGGCGCCAAACCGCGGACCGACGAGGCTGCGGAAGCGGCGAGAGCTTCTGGTAGGGTCAGAACTTGACGTGTAGCAGTTGCTTCGCCTTGGTCCACCTGAAGATGACGTCGGTGGGGACGTGTCCGCAGACGCCGAGCAGCAGTTCGGTCTCGCTGTCGCCGTACTTCTTGCCTGACCCGATGTAACCGGCGCCCATGGCCAGGGTGGGCGCCAGCCCGCCGCACCTGGCGCGGTTGGCGAACCGGCCCAGGATGTTGTCGCGGTGCCCCCAGCCAGGTCCGTCGTCGTACATCCACGCGTAGTTGGAGCCGAGCGGATTACGCCAGCCGCCGGCCCAGTTGCCGCCCGCGGCGATCCAGCGGCCGCCCCCTGGCAGGCGGGTCGGCAGCTGGTTCAGCGGGGGGTCGTCGTCGTTCCTGGCACCGGTCTGCGCGATGGCGTTCAGCGACTTGGTCAGTACCGCCGCCGGGGCTAGGCCGCGAGCCACGCGCTCGAGGTTGACGGTGACGAACAGTTGCTTGATGGGGCCGAGCTTGCGGTAGGCGGTCAGCGAGAACCTCATTCCGCCCATGTGCTCGAGCACGCTGCGAGCCCGGCCGGTTGCGCGCAGGACCTGCCGGTCGCAGTAGGTCCCGTCCTTGGCGGTAGAGCACGCGCGCACGGCGAGGAAGTTCGGCCGCGGGGACAGGCTTCGGCTCGGATTATGCGGCGGGAGGATGCCGGTCCGGGCGACGGCCGGGACTCCCCGCACCCGCGGTGATGCCGGCGCCGCAAATGCGGCGGACTGGCCAAGCAGCGATCCCGCAGCAGCAGCGACGGCGACCGTTCCGACAACGAGCCGGCGAATCGGCATGAAGGGCTCCTCCCGCTCCGCAGGAGAAGCTAGCGGGTCGGCTGCGTCGTGTTCCGGCAAAGCCGGAAATCAGCCAACCGATGGGTCAAAGTCCCCAGAATGAACCGGTCAGCCCCACGCTGCGGAGGTACTGCGCGGCCCGCGATGGCTCGCGCCTGACGTAGCCGCGTTCGAGGCGCCCTTCGTACCAGTGCGCGGCGAAACGCCAGAGCGTGACCAGGTCCATGATGTATCCGCGCGTCAGCCCGGTCGCCACGAGCCAGTCATCGACGCAGCTCAGTGGAGCAGAACAGCCGCTGATTCTGGCACGTGTGAACCACGTCGTCCCACATCCGCGAGGCCGGCACGAGGAAGTGCGCGACCTGATTGCCTTCCGGCGGCGTGTGGTGCCCCACGTTCCAGGCGTGGGGGCGCTGGCAAGCCTGGCACCGGGTGGCGACGAGCACCTCGCCCTCGCCGGGCAGCAGGTTGGGCAGCGCGAACGAGTCCCAGGCGCAGCCGCCCCACCACAGCGTCCGCGTTCCCATCACCGCGAACCCCAGCGGCACGGCGGAGAACGGGTGCGCCATGACAATCCGCCCGCGCTCGTCCAGCACCAGATGACGATCGGCGGCCAGTTCAACCAGGCCCCGGTCGACAGACGCGAGGTCCACGCCGAGCAGAGCGGCGAGGTCGCCGGGCTCAGGGGCCCGTCCCGTGTCGGCGAACGCCCTGTAGACAGCAAGCCGCAGGTCTTCTCGATCCATGCGGCAATCCTGCCAAAGTCCTGGCCTGCCGATCGGCTATCTGTCTGCCGGCCGGAGCCTAGGCAGGCGGAGCCGCAGGGCCGCCAGGCCGAGCACGGCGAGGGCTCCGGTCCAGGCCAGCGACAGGGCCGCCAGGCTCGGGAGTACCTGGTGCTGGAACGCCCCGGCGGCGAACTGAGTCGGGCCGTAGGAAGGGAAGTACGCCAGCATGGGCTTGTTCGCTAGCGGGTTGTCCACGGGGTTTTCGAGGAAGGTGTCGAGCATCGAGATCATGATGATCAGGAAGAAGCCTTCCAGGTCGCCCCGGACGAGCACCCCGACCAGCAGGCCGAGAGCCGCGTACGTAGCAGCCGCAAGCATGAACGAGGCCGCGATGGCCCACACGCCGGCCGGGCGCCAGAAGAACAGCAAGACGAGCGCTGCATAAGCTCCGATGGCCACGGCCTGGACCAGCGCGCCGCTGGTCTTGGCGGCGATGAGCACAGATGGCCGGTAGCCGGCCAGGGCGAGACGTCGGTCAAAGGTCCTGGAGCGGCGAACCGCCGCGAACACCACGAATCCCGTGATGAGCGTGATTGAGCTCAGCCCCGCAGTGATCAGCGTGAGGTTGTGCCCGTCAACGGTCACTGTCGCGCCAGTGGCGGCCAGCCTGAATGCCACCGGCGTGCGTGTGATCATCGAGCCGATCAGGAGATACCACACCGGGACAAACGCGATGAGAAGGATCCAGGCGAAGCGGTTCCTGACCTGGCCGGCCAGGCTGAACCTGATGGCCGTTTCAAGCTGCTGGCGCATGGCTTACCGCCTCCTCGGCGATCCGCCCCTCCTTGAGGTGGCAAATACGGTCAAAACGATCGTGCTCGAAGACCAGGTGACTGATGATCACGGTTGCGGTTCCGCGCTCCCTGAGTTCGCCGGCGAGTTCCCAGAACGCCAGGTAGGTCTCCCAGTCGAATCCCTGGTAGGGCTCGTCGAGGAGCAGGACGGGCGGGTCGTGCATCAGGGCCAGGACCAGGCTGAGCTTCTGCCTGGTCCCGCCGGACAAGGTTCCGGCTCGCTGGCCGCGGGCGGCCGCAAAGCCAAGCCGCTCGATCAGCTCGTCGGCCCGATCCGCGCTGGCGAGCCGGTAGGCGGCCTGGAAATAGCGGACATTCTGGTTCACGGTGAGCGCATCGTCGAGGACGACCGCCTGCGGGCAGTAGCCTGGCCTGCCAGCGATCGTGATGCTGCCCGCGTCCGGACGTAGGTCACCGGCGAGGATCCGCAAGAGCGTCGTCTTCCCGGTTCCGTTCTCGCCGACCACGGCGACCAGATCCCCGGCCGCGATCTCGAGATCGAGGCCGGACAGCACGCGTCGGCGGCCGAATGATTTGCTGATATCCCTGGCGGCCAATACGGTCACGATTCCGCCCCTTCCCGCGGAGCCCGTTACGTTTTCAGCGTTGGCCGCAGTCGCCGCGGCGGGCCAGGGTGCTGGCTGGCGAGGCGTCGGTGTGCCTAGTACCAAGGAAAGGTGCGAGAGCGGCCTCGAGATCGGCTGGTCCGCGGGCGCCTTTCACGCCTCATCTCGTAAGTGAGGTTGCGTCACTCCGCCGGTACGGCCATCCAGATGATCGTGACGCTCCACTTCGTGGCGTTGTCATCGGGCGCCGACGGGCCTGTCAGCATCAGCGCTTCGCGCTGCTGCTGGCCGGTTACCGCGAAGCAACCTCCTGGCTGGAATTCGGCGTCGCAGGCCGGAGCGTTGGTTATGTCAGTGCCAGTTGGCTCTTGCCTAGAGAAATTCTCCACGGCGAACTGATCTCGGCCCGGGCGGTTGCTGGGTCCTTCGCAGGCAACAGCAGGATGGGAGCCGATCTTGCAGGGGAGCCACTGCCTTCCCCCGTCTGACGGAACAGCGTTTGAGCTCTCGACCAGGATCCTGGCTTGGAGGCCATTCTTGATCTTGATCGGGTAGACCTTTCCTCGGGTGCCCACCGAGCAGTGTCCATTCGGAAAGCCGAGCGCAATTTTCGTTGAGCGCCACGGGTGATGTCCGCCACCGCAATGCATGAACTGCCTGGCGTCCGAGGAGATGGTCACCGAGCGCAGGGTGGGAACGACCTTGAGAGTCGTCGTGGTGGGGCCAAGGCCTGGCGGGGTCTGGGCAATGGACTGGAGCTGAGCTACCGCGATTACGGCGACGACGACGATGACTAGCAGAATCGCCAACCCGGCATTGACGCCCAACTTGAACACCTTGTCAAACACTGGACTCCCCGGGTTTGGTAGCACCACCGCGACCGCTAGCACCGGCAGTTCGAGGCTGCCTGCGTTTGATGCCGATCTGCAGAGTGAAGAAGCGAGTGCCGATCAGGACCAGCGTCGCGAGTAGCAGCACCAAGAGCGGCCGCCCAAAGCGACGGCCGGCAGTGATGCCAGCAGCCCACGGCTCGGACCAGGCAGGATCCGAAATTCGAGCTTCGTCGCCGCAGCAGCGCCGAAGTTGGTGCCCGCGTTAGGGACAGCGGCGGAGCCGATCGCCACAATGTCGCTCAGATATCCGCCCGATTTGGCGCCGTCTGGTACGACCAGCTGGAGCGGGATCTTGATTTCCTGATGGGGCGACAGGCGAACCTGGGAGCTGGCGATGTGGATCCACGATGCGGGCACTGCCCGGCCATTGCCCTTCGAGACACGCTCGACCTTAATGGTGATGGATTCTGCCTGACTGCCCGTATCAGCGACATGTACCGCAGGGAGCGCGTAAGTCTCGCCAGGGTGGGCCACTCTTTGCAGGCTGACGGGGTTCTCCTGGATACCGACCCCCACGCTCGCATGCACGGCTGGCGGAAAGGTCAAGATCGCCACGAAGGTGATCGCAGCTAGCGATGATGCTGAGGCTGCGTAGCGAAATGTTCCGATGGCCTTTCACCCGGCCTCTGCGCAGATTCAGGCTGATAGATGCATCGGACACCATACGCTCGGGGTTGAGCGCGCCGGGAGGAAATGACCAATCTGCTGCGATGTGCGTTTGTACGCCAATCCTGGGCGGCTTGTTCGCGCTGTCAGGCTTCCTCGCGCTGAGCGGGGCCGCCCTCTGATCGTGGCGGGCTGCCGATGACGGTGCCTGCGTGCGCCCGGGCCGCTGGGTCGCGCTTGGACCTGAGCAGGCTGGCCACGGTGGTGACGGCCAGGATCACGCCGATGACCGCCAGCGAGATGGCAGTGCTGATCTCCGGCACGCTGTGATTGACGCCGTGCCCCCAGTGCAGGATCAGCTTGACCCCGATGAACGCCAGGATCAGCGCGAGCCCGCTTGACAGATAGACGAGCCGGTCGAGCAGGCCGGTGACCAGGAAGAACAGTGCCCGAAGGCCAAGCAGGGCGAAGGCGTTGGCCACGAACACGATAAAAGCCTCGTTGGTGACACCGAAGACGGCAGGGATGGAGTCAAGCGCGAACAAGATGTCCGTGCCGCCGATCGCGATGAACACGATGAACAGCGGCGTCACCACGAACCGTCCGTCGATCCTGGTGGTCAGCCTGCCGCCGTCGTAGCTGTCGGTGACCGGCAGCAGCCGGCGCGCGGACCTCACGAGGGCGTTGTCGCCGATGTCCGGGTCCTCGTTCCTGTGCAGGAAGAGCCGTACCGCCGTCCAGATCAGCAGCAGCCCGAAGAGCAGGAACATGAAGGAGAGCAGCGACAGCAGCGTCGCCCCGAGGGCTATGAAGACCGCGCGCAACGCGAGCGTGGCGATGATGCCGGCGACGAGCACTCGCTGCTGGTGCTCGCGCGGCACCGCGAAGGTCGTCATGATGATCACGAAGACGAAGAGGTTGTCGACCGACAGGCTCTTCTCGACGATGTAGCCGGCGAAGTACTGGGTGCCGAAGTTCCAGCCGGAGATGGCGCCGAGGACCAGGCCGAAGATCACCGCGACCGCGATGTAGAACGCCGACCAGGCTGCGGCCTCCAGATAGCCGACCGCGTGCGGCCGCACGGTGGCCACGACGAAGTCCAGGGCGAGTAGCCCCGCGATCACGCCGATCGTCGCGATCCAGCCGACCGCACTGACCGTCACGAAGACCTCCGGGTACCCGCCCTCCCCGGCAGCTGGTCGCTCGCAAGCTGCGAGGACTCACGATCATGCCCTGGTGACCATCAGCCAACCCGAGGGCCAGCTCCAGGTTTAGTGAAGGTCCAACTGCGCGCCGACGCTGCCTAGTCGCGCCTCGTCATGCTTAGTCGTAGTCGCGCCTAGTCGAAGAACGACAGGTGGTCGATCAGCTTGGCGGCGGCGCCGATGAGGTCATTCGCAACGCCGACCGCCTGCTCGGCTTCTTCCTTCGTGGCGGTCTCGCTGGGCAGGTGCGGATACTCAAGCTCGTTGCGGCGTCGGCGCAGCGTGCCGAAGGGCCGGAAGCTGGTCCCGAACTGCGCCCGCACGGCGGCCGCGACGACTGTGTGGCCGCCTGACGAAGTCGGCCGGAGGCCCTGCTGGGCGAGGAGCGCGGTACAGGCGAACCTGGCGGCGTCGTAGGCCAGGACGTAGGCGCTGTAGGAGTCGGACCTGATGAGCGACGCTGCGGTTGCGACCGTCGTGCGAGCGTGCGTGAGCAGGGGCTGCCCGTCAGCCGCGGCGCCGCTGATCCGCTCGAGTTCTCGCCTGGCCAGCAGGTGCTCGATCTCATCGGCTCCGCGGGCCCACCTAGGCACTCGTGCCCCCGCCTGGCCGGCGCCATCGCGTGCGGGTTGTCCTCGTCGGAGGCGAGAACGACGACAAACGGGCCGGCCCGGATCTGGCCGACCAGGGGATCGGACATGTCCTGCCAGGAGGCAGCCGAGCGGATGACAGGGTTCACCGGCATGCCGAGCCGTTGCTCCGCGCGATCAGAGGCCTCGTAGATCGCCTCACGGGCAGGCGCGCCGACGACGAGCACGTCCAGGTCGTTCGGCGGCGGTCCTGGCACCTCGTGGTAGCGGGCCGCCCACGAGCCGAAGATCACTACCTCCTCGGCTCCTGCCAGGCCAGCGAACTCTTCGGCCACCACCTGCTGTGGCCCCCATGACAGCAGCAGCACCTCGGCGAGCGGCCCGGTCAGGCGGTTGCCGGCGTTCGCCCGCACCATCGCGGACCGGCCGGCTTGCCGCCGGACGAGCAGCCCCGCGTCGATGAGGCGCTGAGCCTCGCCGTGCACGGTGCTAAGCGGGGCATGGAACCGCCTGGCCAGGTCCGTCATGCTGTACTCCCGATCGGGGCTCAGCAGGAGCGCGGCAAGAATGTCGGCTTGCAGCCTGGACCGGAAGATCGGCAGCAACGCTGGCGCAACACTACGCATAACTCGAAGTTATCTCCGGTTTATTCGAAGTGTCAAGCGTTACTCGCGCTCCACCACGCGCAATCCGCGTTGCGGCGTCCATGACTCGACGACCAGCATCGTCGCCTCAGTGTTCAGCCGGGTGATGACAACCTCGGAAATGTCAGCGAGGAACAGATCCCCGTCAGCCCCGTTGCCGACAGGCCCGGCAAGAACCACCCGCCCGGCGATCTTCGCCTCGCCAGGCCATTCGGCTTCCTTGCCTTCTACGGGGTGAAACACCGGGCCATGCAGAGCGAACCTCGGATCCCGCCGCAGATCTGCGCCCTTGCGTGCCCCCGGCATGGACCCGAACCTGAGCGCGCCGTCGGTGAACTCGCACTCGATGCCCGAGATCCGCGGCGACCCGTCAGCCCGCACCGTTGCGATCGTCTTGTGCCTGCCCGCGTCGAAAAGTCGCTGCACCCGCGCCGCGAACTCGGGCTCCGCCTGCTCCACGTCCTGCCACGCTGCCATGGCGACATTATGGGCGCTCGACCCCTTCCGCAGCCAAGCAACCTGCCGCCGGGTGGCAATCACGCCTTTGTGACAGGCCGAACGGAAGAAGCAACGCCGCGGACCGCTTGTGTCCTCACACGCCGGATCACACGGCGGGCGTGCATGGTCGCTCCAAGCAAAGGGTTCAAGAAGCGAAGGAGTATGCAATGCCGCTTGTCAATGTGCGCCTGATCGAGGGGGTATTCACCCCGGAGCAGAAGCGCGAGATGATCCGCCAGCTCACCGAGACTATGGTGGAAATCGAAGGCGAGAACTTGCGTCCGGTCACGTGGGTGATCGTCGAGGAGGTCAAGAGTGGGGACTGGGGCATCGGCGGAAACGGCCTCACGACCGCTGATGTCCACGCTCTTCAAGGCCAGGCACCGGCCGCGGTTGCTGGCTGAGGCTTACCGGCGATGATGCGGCGGGCGCGGCTGCTCGGGTCTCCTCGGATCGAGGAAAACGGGCAGCCCTGCCGGCCGCTACGCGGCCTCAAATCGTGGGCCGTGCTGGCGCGGGTCGCGCTCGCCGGACGTCCGGTCGGGCGCCGTGAGCTGGCGGGGGAGCTGTTTTGCGACGCAGATGACCCGCTGGGCGCCCTGCGCTGGTGCCTGGCGGATTTGCGGCGTGGTTTCGGCCAGTCCTCGTTGCTGTGCGGCGACCCCCTGAGCCTGGCGCCGGGCGAGCTGTGGGTGGATGTGCATGCGCTTGATGACGGTTCGCTGCCGGTCGAGGACATAGGCGGTGGGCTGCTCGAGGGGATCGAGCTGAGGAACTGCCCGGGGTTCGACACGTGGTTGCTGCTGGCCCGCCAGGACTGCGCAGCCCGGGGCAGAGAGGAGCTGCGTCGGCGGGCGCTGAGCATGCTGGCCAGCGGCGAGAGTGAGGCCGCGATCGCTGCGGCGGGGCGCGCGGCACGGCTAGACCCGCTAGATGAGAGCGCGCAGGAACTTTTTCTGAGGGCCCTGGTGGCGGCCGGGCGCGGTGGGCTGGCGTCGGTGCACTTGGCAGCCTGCGAGGCGCTATTCGCCCGTGAAGGGCTTGTCCCATCGCCAGCGCTGCGGTCCGCCGCGCGCGAGCCCGGGCCGGTGCCGCACCCGCGGATGCGGGCCGGGGTGGTCGCGGCATCGTTGTTGCAGGCAGGAACAGCTGCCCTGGATGCAGGCGCGGTCGACGCCGGGGTAGAGACACTGCGCCGGGCGGCGGAAGAGGCCGGGCGGGCGGCTGACCCGGTTGTCCAGGCCGAGGTGCTGCGCGCGCTGGGCAGCGCCCTGGTTCATGCGGTCAGGGGATCCGATGGTGAGGGTGCGGTGGTGCTGCATCGCGGGCTGCTGGCCGCCCACACCGCCGACCGGCCCGCTCTCGTCGCCGACATCCTGCGTGAGCTGGCCTTCGTCGATGTCCAGGCGGGCCGGCACACCTCCGCCGACCGGGCGCTGCGCGAGGCAGCCGAGCACGCTCGCGGTGATCCTGGCCTGCTCGCCGGGATCCTCGCTATCCGGGGAATGAATCAGGCTGACCGAGGCCGACACACCGAGGCAGCGGAATTGCTGACGGAATCAGCCGGCACTGCACGCGAGGCCGGGCGTGCCCGCCAGGAATCGTGGTCGGAAGGGATACTCGCCCGCTCGCTGCTGCTGGCCGGACAGCTGCAGCCGGCCAGGGAAGCCGCCGAGCGGAGCATGGCAGTGGCGCGCAGCGAGCGGTGGAACGCGTTCCTGCCGTGGCCACAGGTGCTGCATGCCCAGTGCCTCGCCGCGGCCGGCCGCTGGCACGAGGCCAGCGAGGACGCCGAACATGCGTTCGTGCTGGCCTGTGAGCTGGGCGACCCGTGCTGGGAGGGGATGGCCGCCAGAGCGCTCGGGCTGCTGGCGCTTGGTACGGGTGACATGGGCGCCGCCCGCGTCTGGCTCGCCGACGCCCGGCGCCGCTGCGATCGGGTGCCAGACCGGTATGTATGGGTCTCCGCCTACATCGGCCTGGCCCAGCTGGAAACGGCCGCCCGTGAGAACACCGACCTGGTCGCACCTGCCGCGGCTCAACTCTACGAGCATGCGGTGCGGAGCGACCTGCCGGAGTTCCTGGCCTGGGCTCTGGTGTACCAGGCCGAATCTGGCAACCGTGCCAAAGCGCCGCTGGCCCGTCGCGCGGCCAGTGGCGTGGCCAACCCCGATCTGCAGGCCCGAGTCCAGGCCCTGCCGGCCGGTTAGCCCTACCTGGGCTCTTGCGGGCCTGCGTCGATGGGGCGGCCGAAGGTGACAGCATTGCGCACAGGATCCGGTGCCAGCGTCAGGTACTCGGAGTCGGGGCGCGCCCCCAGTGCGTCATTGACGGTGGACAGCGCGAGGCGCAGCGCAACAAACACGGTCATGGCGAAGATGTCAGCATCGGAGAAGCCCGCATCGCGCAGCTCCTGAACATCCGCCGTGCTGGTGCCATTGGGGTCGGTTGTGACCCGGCGCGCCCACGCTGCCATCGCCCGCTCAGCCTCGGTCAGTGCACCGTCGTCGCCACTCAGTACCCCGGCCGCAAGCTCTGCGTCGGTCTTCGCAGCGAGCTTCGTCCCCCAGGCCAGCGAACAGTAGGAATCACCGAGCGCCGACGCGCACGCGGCCACCAGGATTCCTCGTTCCCGGAACCTGAAAGGCCGCTCCGTGGCGACCTTGCTCATCAGGCTGAACAGCATGGCCAGAGACTCTGGCTGGTAGGCCCACAGCCGGGACGAGTTCATCACGAAGCCCATCTCCCGGATGTCCGTGTCGAACAAGGCCTGAACCTTCTCGGTCACGTCAGCGCGATCGAGAAAATGGGTCGAGCCGGTCATGTCACCGATAGTCGCCATCTTGATCTCCCTCGTAGTGTGCCTGAGTCATCGTCATTTCGGATCCGGTCTGCGGCCGAGGTATCCGACCACGTCAATTTCCGCGCGCAACGGCAACCCGTTTCGCACCTGAGCGGAAGCGGCCAGCACCGCCTGTTCGGTGAACGCACGCTCGCCGACGTTCTGAATGGCTTCGTAAGCCGGTCCGGTCGAGGCCAGTGCGCGGGCGAACGTTCCGGGATCGGCGAACTCCCACGCGAATGGGATGGTGCGCCGCTGCACGTCCACGAAACCGCAGCGGGCGAGTAGCTCCTCACCCCGGCCAGGGCGGCCGAGGGCTACCATCGCGGCCTGATTGGCCACTTTGGGTGCTGCTGCCAGTTGGAACGGGCTGAGCGCCCAGACACCCGGCGAGACCTTGAGATGACCCCAGACCGTCAGGCCGACGCGGCCGCCAGGCCGCAGGACTCGCCAGGCCTCCTCCAGCGCGGCCGGGGTCGTTCCCCAGATCCCGCGGAAGCTCGTCACCACCGTGAACTGGCTGTCGTCCCAGGGCAATGCGTGCATGTCCCCCACCCGGATGTCGGCTCGCGGACTTCGGTCCCGCGCGATGGCGACGAGCCGTGGGGAAGCGTCGATGCCCGCGCAGTCAGCAGCGCGCGCGGATGCGAGCTCGATGGCCAGGCCGGCTCCGCAGGCCATGTCGAGCAGCCTGTCGCCGCTGTCGACTCCGAGCATGTGGTGCAGGGCGACGTACTCGCGGCAGTTGGCAATCTCGCTGAGCGTCGCGAAATCCACCGCTTTGCGCCCCCAGCCCTCGTCCACGACGGTCCAGTCCCGTTCTCTCACACGTTCCCCCGACATCTCGCTCCTCGCTGCCTTGCGCTCCTGGCGGTCCGATCCTGACCCCCGAGTATCCGCAGCGATCATGTGAGCAAACGTGTGAGCGAGACGCGGCCCCACGGGCATTTGCGCCGGCGGATAGGAGTGCTCGATACCATGGCTTGCCTGCGTCCGCATCAGGCGCCGGGCTCGGCGCGGGTGCCGGCCAAGCTGACTCTCGGAGATCATTAGTGCCGGCTGAGTATGACGAGATCAGGGCGGAGAATGTTGCCCGCTACGGCTGGGACACGGCCGTGCTCGAACTGCTCGGCCAGCTTTACAGCGAGCGCACGCATTTCATCTTTGAGCTGATCCAGAACGCTGAGGACGCCGGCGCGACCGAGCTGACGTTCACTCTTCTCGCCGATCGGCTGGAGGTCAGGCACGACGGGCGCGACTTCACGGTCGCCGACGTCCGCGCCATCTGCGGCGTCGGCCAGGGCGCCAAGGCGGATGACCTCACCCAGATCGGTGAGTTCGGCATCGGCTTCAAGGCGGTCTACGCGTACACCGACAGCCCGCGGATCCACAGCGGCGCCGAGAACTTCCTGATCGAGAAATATGTCCGGCCCTATCCCGTGGAACCGCTCGGCGAACCCGAAGCCGGGACCGTCTTCGTGTTCCCCTTCGACCGCCCCGACGTCCCCTCGGCTGTCGCCGTGGAGGAGATCTCCGCCGCCCTTGGCAACATCGGTGTCGAGACGCTGCTGTTCCTGCGCAACATCGGGCGCATTCGCAGCTGCGGACTGGTGACAGCGGACGTCGTGCTGGAACGGACGTCAGCCGCGCGCGCCCACTCCGGCCGGCACGTCTCGCTTTCCAGCGGGCAAGCGCTCGGCCGTGGCGACGAGGAATGGTTCGTCTGGGAACGGCAGCTCGAGGCACTCGGCCGGCCGGATCAGCGGGTGGAGATCGCCTTCATGGTGCGCGCCGAGATTGACTCCTGGCGGTTGATCAGGCGCGACACCTCGCCGCTGGTCGTGTTCTTCCCGACGCAGAAGGAGACGTTCCTCGGATTTGTCCTCCAGGGCCCGTACCGGACGACGCCTGCGCGGGACAACGTTCCTGAGCATGACGAGTGGAACCAGTCCCTGGTCCGCGAGACGGCCAGCCTGCTCGCGGAGGTGCTGACAGAGCTACGGGACGAGGGGCTTCTTACCGCCGAGGTGCTGCAGTCGCTGCCACTGGACGCTGCCCGCTTCGGACCGGAGACGATGTTCCACGCCCTGTTCGAGGCTGCCCGCTCCGCGCTCTGTCAGGAGGAGATGATCCCCGCTGCTGATGGCGGCTATCGTGCCGCCCGGCAGCTGAAGCTGGCCAGCGGGGCAGGCCTTCGCGAGTTGCTGACGCCAGATCTCCTGGGCGATCTGTGCGGCGAGGAAGGACCGATCGCGTTCGTTTCTGATTCGATCTCGGAGATCAGGACACCCGACCTCTGGCGGTACCTGCGCGAGACAGCTGGCCTGGACGAGCTGACGCCGGAAGTCGTCGTGGGCCGCCTCACCGCTGAGTTTCTCTCGGCCCGGTCTGACCAGTGGATCGTCAGCTTCTACTGGTTCCTCTACCAGCATCCGGCGTTGTGGCAGGCGCCGAGGCATCCGGGCGATCCGGCCAGCCCGGTTCGGTCGAAGCCGATCATCCGGCTCGAAGACGGTGCCCACGTGGCGCCGTTCGATGCCAGCGAGGCAGGCCGGCCGCCTATCTTCCTGGCCCTGCCGACACCGGGTTCGCAACGGTCCGGCGGGCCATCGCAGCCCATCCCGACGGCCGGCAGTTCCTGACCGCGCTCGGCTTCGCTGAGCCAGACGTCGTCGCCGAGGTGCTTGACCACGTGTTGCCCCGCTACCACGACGCGGATGTCGTGAATTTGGATGCAGCCCAGCACGACGCTGACCTCGAACTAGTCGCCCGCGCGCTCGACGGGGCTTCTCAGGCTAGCCGGGAGCGGGTCCTTGAAGCACTGCGGCAAACCACCTTCCTGGTGGGGGAGAACGCGGCGACCGGAGACCAGCGCCTGATGCGGCCGGGGGATCTGTATCAGCGGACGAGGGCCCTGGAGTGCTATCTCGACGGCAATCCCGACGCCTGGCTCGCGGCAGATGTCTACGGTCCCTGGCTGACTCAGCTGCGCGGAATGGGCGTCAGGGAGACAGTGCGGCTGGACGCGCGCGCCGCGGACGAACTCGGCTACGTGATCATTGCCGACGAATTCGCCCGGCACGAGCGCGGGGTAGCTGGCTTCGATCCGTCGGCGGAGATCGAGGGGCTGGAGTACGCGCTCACGGAACCCGAATCAGGCTCGCTCGGAATTCGTCTGGAACATGCTGCTCGTTCCCGGCCGGCACCTGGTCGCGGGCGTCGTCGAGAAATCGCACCGCATGGAATTCGCCGACGCCCGCCGCGAGCACATGCTGTCACCCATCGGGGAAATAGCCAGCGACGCGGCGTGGCTTCCGGCTGCGGACGGGACGTTCCGTCGCCCGGCGGATCTCGACATGGCCGATCTGCCGCAGTCCTACGAGCGGGACGCCGTGCTAGCCAGCGCGCTCGCGATGACCCGGCCGGCGCTCGAGGAAGCCAGCCGCCAGCTAGGGCTTCCGGCTGATTTCCTAGACAGGCTGAGCAGGCATCCCGACCTCGTCGCGTCGATCGAGCAGGAGCTCAAAGCCCGCGACGATCGCCCGTAAGCCCAGTTACGCGGTCCCATCGATCTTCAGCAATTCGCCGAGCGTCTGCTGGAACGTGTGCATGGGCCGGTAACCGAGCTCGGCCCGGATCTTCCCAATGTTCTGGCACGCCCGACTCGCCGTCGTTCAGGCGGCTGGGGGCGCAGTTAGCCGTCTACGAGCTCAGAGACTGATCTCATCCAGGATCCAGGTACCCAGACCACGGCCGCCCACCATGGCCTCATCTTGCAGCCAAACCCGGGGCCTAGGGAAACGGAATGGGCGGCGCTGCAAGTTAAGCGGCCGGTAATCTCCCGTGCGGACGTCGGCATTGAAAGAAGTGCAGGTATCAGACGTTGCAATAAGGTATCGCGCACCCGAGCGCTTGACGTTGTTCAACAAACTCTTGGCGTCCGCAAATGAGAGGTGGAACAGGATTTCGCGACAGAGGACAACGTCTGCCTGGGGCAAGGCGTCCTCGACCGCGTCCGCGCAGTAGAAGTGCCTTTCGGTCGACGCGAACGCGTCTAGGTTCGCGCGGATGACGGACTGAACGACGTCGATTCCTGTGTATTCGACGCCAATGTCCACGTGCTGCATCCAGGTGAAGTCGCCACAACCAACGTCGAGCAAGGTTCGGGCCCCGAGCTCGGCGAGGAGTGCGGGCAGTTGATGCCTGACCTGCTTCGTCGCGTCGAGCTGAGAGCCAGAGCCTGACCTAGCTACCTGGTCGCTCCGTTCCAGCCACACGCCCCGGGTGTAGATCTGCTCGAAGACTTGCTTTCGATCAGGTGCGAAGAGATGACGGATATCTTGCTGGCGGGCCATGCGCCGCTTCATAATCACGTGGTCCATCGACGTCTTGTGAAGTCCGTCGCGTGCAAACTCGCGCAGCGTTATTCCAAACGTGGCTTATCTCCCACCGTGATCTTTATTACCCCGATTTAGGCACTTCGACGATCAGGTTGTGTCCCCGAGGTAGCCAGTCTAGGAGGCTCGCCACCACCGCGCAGTATTACTGGCCTCGTGCGAAACCCGCTGCGATCATCATATCGTCGTTCACCCAGATCCTCCTAGCAGGTCAGAGGCAACATCGGGCGAGGAGGGGCAATGCAACTTCTGGCAGGCCAGGCCGCGCCGGTTTCGTGATTTTCAGGTAACTAAATCGAAGAGGTTGCTACAGGGCGACAGGCCGAGTCCGCGTGCGCGACGGGCAACCTGTCCGACGGTCAGATCACCGCTCCTCTGCGCCCGCTGCGCAGGAAGCATCGCCAGCCGATTACGTAGCTTCCTGGGCTTCTGCGATGCGACAGGTTGCGTCAATCACCCGGAACGGGTGACTCCCGGCGGCCTGCGCGCGGGAAAGAGTCCGAAGGCCAGCCGCGATTGTCTTGCAGCGCCAGGGCGGCCCGCAGGTGACGCCCGGGAGGAGTTTAGATGCGGGACGATCTTGCCAGGTGGCAGTTCGCGTTCACGTCTGTCAACCATTTCCTATTCGTCCCCGTCACAATCGGGCTGGCGTTCCTGACGGCCCTGCTGCAGACCATCTGGTACCGCCGCCGTCAGCCAGAATACCTGCGGCTCACCAGGTTCTTCGGCACTCTGCTGGTGATCAACGTGGCGATCGGGGTGGTCACCGGGCTGGTGCAGGAGTTCCAGTTCGGGATGAACTGGTCGTCCTACTCCCGGCTGGTCGGCAACGTCTTCGGCGCGCCGCTGGCGATGGAAGGCCTTGTCGCGTTCTTCCTGGAATCCACGTTCCTCGGGCTGTGGCTTTTCGGCTGGGACAAGCTATCGCGGCGGGTTCACCTGGCGACGATCTGGCTGGTCGCGCTCGGTTCAGTGCTGTCGGCGGCGTTCATCATGGCGGCGAACTCGTGGATGCAGCATCCAGTCGGCTACGTGACTAACTCCAAGACACACGCGCCTGAGCTGAACGACATCTGGGCGCTGTTCACGAACCCGGTGTGGATCTGGGGATATTCGAAGGTCGTGCTCGCGGCGCTGGTGACGGGCGCGGCCGTGATGCTGGCTGTGTCGGCCTGGCAGCTGCGTCGTGGCGGCGACCGTGAAGTGTTCGGCCGGTCCGCCCGCTTGTCGCTCATCGTCTTGGTCCCGGCGATCCTGTTTACCATGCTCGTCGGCGACGAGCTCGGCGTGATCGAGGCCAAGTATCAGCCCATGAAGATCGCCGCGGCCGAGGCGCAGTGGACGACCTGCCAGCCTTGCTCGTTCTCGCTGTTCCAGATCGGCGGCGGCAACAACGACGAGACGCCGACTCAGATCATCTCCATCCCGCACGTGCTGTCGCTGCTGGCCACCAATCACTGGAACGGCAAGGTGATCGGGATGAACCCGCTGCAGTCCCAGTACAAGTCGAAGTACGGGCCGGGGTATTACGTGCCGAACGTGTTCATCCAGTACTGGGGCATGCGGGTGATGGCCTACTTGGCCGTCGTGGTCACGCTGATCGCGTTGTGGGGACTGTGGCTGAGCCGCCGCAAGAAATTGGCCATGTCCAGGCGCTTCCTGTGGGTGGCGACTTGGATGGTGATACTGCCGTTCCTGATCAACACTGCGGGCTGGCTGCTGACCGAAAGCGGCCGCCAGCCTTGGATCGTGCAGGGCATCATGCTCACCAAGAACGGGCTGTCCCCGTCGGTGAGCACCACCGAGCTGTGGATCAGCGTGATCGCCTTCGCGCTGCTCTACGGCGCGCTCGGCACGGTCGACCTGCTGCTCATGCTGCGGTACTCCCGCAAGGAGCTCCCGCCCGAGCCAGCCGCGAGCGCACCGGGCGATCGAGTGCCGGCGATGGAGTACTGAGGTACGCCGATGGCATTCGTCACGCTCTGGTTCGTCCTCATCGCGGTCCTGTGGACCGGGTTCTTCGTGCTCGAGGGCTTCGACATGGGCGTCGGCATGCTGCACGCCGTGACCGGAAAGGACGAGCCCGGCAAGCAGGCCGTCCTCTCCACCATCGGGCCCCTGTGGGACGGGAACGAGGTCTGGCTTGTCGTCGCGGCAGCCGCCATGTTCGCCGCGTTCCCCGGCTGGTACGCCACGATGTTCTCCGGCTTCTATCTCGCCGTCGTCCTGCTGCTGATGGCGCTGATCGTGCGCGGGACTTCTTTCGAGTACCGGGGCAAGAGGCCGTCGCAGCGCTGGCACGGCAACTGGAGCAGGTTGCTGATCGTCGCGAGCCTGCTGGCGCCGTTCCTGATCGGCGTGATGCTCGGCGACCTGCTGCACGGCGTGCCGATCGGGGCCAACCACGAATACACCGGCCACTTCTGGAACCTGCTGCAGCCGTACGGAGTCTTCGTCGGCGTGAGCCTGGTGTCGCTGTGCGTGCTGCACGGCGCCACGTTCATCGCCCTCAAGACGAGCGGAGAAATCCGGGATCGGGCCCGCAAGCTGGCGCGGCGGGTGGCACCGGCGACGGCGCTACTGGTGCTGGCGTTCATCAGCTGGACACACGTCACGGCCGGCAAGGGAGCGTTCCTCAATCCGGTCGAGCTCCTTGCGTGCCTCGCGATCCTGGCAGCCTGGGCGGTCATCGGGGGACACGAGGGATGGGCGTTCGCCGCCACCACCGTCGCCATCGCGGTATCCATCATCACGATCTTCGTCGACCTGTATCCGCGAGTCATGGTGTCCAGTACTAATCCGGCCTACAGCTTGACCGTGCACAACAGCGCCTCTACGCCGTACTCCCTGAAGGTGATGACAGTCATCGCGCTCGTGTTCCTGCCGATCGTGCTGGCGTACCAGTCCTGGACGTACTACGTTTTCCGGCGGCGGATCAGCGACGTGTCCTTCCGCCCGGCCGCGCCGCAGCCTGCGGTGCTCTCTCCGGCAGCGGCGGCGGCTCAGCCTGCCGAATCCTCTCGTGACGCTTCCGCTGCCCGCCCGGCGGACGGGCGGCCGCGCAAGCACCGGCTCTTGCCCTGGTCCCGGCGTCGCTATTGACGGCCGGAGCGGCGTCGCCATAGCAGAAATGAGTATCACCCGAGGCGGATGATGCGGCTCGCCGCGATCGTTCGTAGCGTCGCCGCGGTGCGGCATTTGAGACCTTGAACGTGTGCATCTGCGCGCGCGCTGGACCGAGCCGACTTATCGAACCGCACAGATGGCGGATGTTGTGAGCGACGCGAGCGACCGCAAGATCGACCCGGCGGCCGTTGGGGCGGCCTTCCCGCGGACGCACCACGTGCTCTGGCTGGAGTTCGGGAACCGCGCGGATTTCGACGACCCACGCAAGGAATGGCGGCGGCTGTTCTCGGAGCTGCTCGGAACCTTCGCGCTGGTCCTGGTGGCCTCTGGCGGAGGAATTCTGCACGCCAAGGGGCAGATCAGCCTTGCCGCGGCCGTCGTCGCGCCGGGCCTGATGGTGATGGCGATCATCTTGTTCATGGGCGCGGTATCCGGGGCGCACCTGAACCCGGGCGTGTCACTGGCCTTCGCGCTGCGCGGGGACTTCCCGTGGAAACGCGTCCCCGGCTACATCATCATCCAGCTCGCCGGCGCGACGCTGGCCTGCCTGTTCCTTCGCTGGGTGTTCGGGAACGTCGAGCACCTCGGGGCGACGCTGCCAGGCCCGGGGTACAAGAACTGGCAGGCCCTCCTTATGGAGATCGTGCTCACTGCGCTGCTGGTAAGCGTGATCCTCGGCACCGCATCGGCGGCTCAGAACGTCGGCGCGATCGCCGCGCTCGGCGTCGGCGGCTACATCGCCCTGGCTGGCCTGTGGGGGGCACCGGTCAGCGGCGCCTCGATGAACTCGGCCCGTTCCTTCGGTCCCGCCCTGGTCAGCGGCGACTGGAGGAGCTACTGGGTGTATATCGTGGGGCCGATCACCGGTGCGCTGTTCGCCGTCGGCTTCGCGCTGGTGCTGCGCGGCCGCGGCGGCGACGAGATCTCGCGCGCGGCGGGCTCCGGCGAGCTGGACGAGGGGGCCCATACCGCCAAGGCGCAACTGTCCCAGGAAATCGACGAGGGCAAGGTCGTCCCGCAGGGTATCGCCGACCCCGATACAGAGCCGAAAGGGCAATGACCTGCGCACTCAACAGCCGCAACCGCGCTGCCGCTCGCGATCGCGGCGACCATTCTCTGCGGGCTAAGGGGCGCTCCGGTGATCGGGCAAGCAGTCGGACTCGCGTTCCTGTCTGCGCTCTCCCCGACGGCGATGCTGGTCGCTACCGCGTACCTCGGCTCGGCCAGCCCCAAGAAAACCTCCCTGTATTACCTGGCCGGCGCCGTGCTGATGAGCGCTGTGATCGGGGTGATCGTCATCCTGGCGCTGCGCGCCGGCGGCCTCAACCATCCGCACCAGCGGACCCCCCGCTATGGCCTGCGCCTCGGCCTCGGCGTCGCGGCATTCGCCATCGGCGTCGTCCTGTCCCGCCGCAAGCCCAGGCCAGCCGCACGGCAGCAAGAAGCCGGGGCTGGTGTCACGGCTGATCAGCCACCCCTCGCCGGCGACCGCGTTCGTCGTCGGCATATTGATCTTCAGCCCGTCAGTGACCTTCATCGCCGCGGTGCAGGTGTTCGCGACCGCGCCGGCCAGCGACGCGCTCATCGCGGGCGGGCTGGCGCTCGTGGTGGCGATCGGCGCGCTGGGGGTCTGGGTACCGTACCTGCTCTACCTCATAGCTCCCGAGCCGACCACCCGCCGGCTCAAGGCATTCGACCACTGGCTTCACGCGCACGGGCACGCCCTGCTCGTTGGCGGGCTGACAGCGGCCGGGGTGTTCCTCATCCTCAATGGCCTCCTCGGGCTGATCGGCGTCATCTGGCACAGCCCCTCGCAGCGCCTGTGTTGCCGGCGTCGCGATCACCCCGCACGGGTGACGACTTTGACGGCGAGCATCACCAGCATTGACTGGTCCGGAGGACGGCCGGAAGGGCTAGCGCGAAGGAGTCCGGGATGGGCGAGGTGTTCCGCGGGACGATCAACGTCGACATCAGGGACTCGGTGCCGGACTGGGCGCCGTTCGAGCCGCCGAAGGCCCCTCCGGGAGCGGCGAACGTGGTGTACATCGTGCTGGATGACGTGGGGTTTTCGGCCATGTCGTGTTACGGCGGGCCGATTGAGACGCCCAATATCGACCGGATCGCCGCGGACGGAGTCCGCTACACCCAGTGGCACACCACCGCGCTGTGCTCGCCGACCCGTTCTTGCTTGCTGACCGGCCGGAACCACACGCGGAACTCGATGGCCTGCATCACTGAGGCGGCCATCGGGTTCCCCAACGCCAGCGGGACCATCCCGCCGGAGAACGGCATGCTGCCCGAGATCCTTGGCGAGCGTGGCTGGAACACCTACATGGTCGGTAAGTGGCACATGTGCCCGACCATCGAAATGAACGTCGCATCCACACGTCGGAATTGGCCCACCGGCCGCGGATTCGAGCGGTTCTACGGCTTCCTCGGCGCCGAGACCAATCAGTGGTACCCCGACCTCGTCTACGACAACCACCCGGTTGACCAGCCGAAGCCTCCGCAGGACGGTTACCACTTCACCGAGGACATTACCGACAAGGCGCTGGAATTTATCAAGGACGCCAAGGTGATCGCGCCGGACAAGCCGTTCTTCCTCTACTACGCGCCCGGTGCCGCGCACGCGCCGCACCACGCACCGAAGGAGTGGATCGCCAAGTTCAGAGGGCGGTTCGATATGGGGTACGAGGCGATCCGCCACGACATCCTGGCCCGGCAGAAGCAGATGGGCATCGTCCCCGCCGGCACCGAGCTGCCGCCTGTCAACCCGGTCGGCACGCCCGAGACCCGGACTGGGCCGGACGGCCAGCCGTTCCCGCCGCTTGACGTCACCAGGCCGTGGGACTCGTTGTCGCCTGAGGAGAAGCGGCTGTTCGCGCGCATGGCCGAGGTGTACGCGGGATTCCTGGCGCATGCGGACCACCACATTGGCCGGCTACTGGACTACCTCGAGGACAGCGGGCAGCGGGAGAACACGATGGTGGTGCTCGTATCGGACAACGGGGCCAGCGGCGAAGGCGGCCCGAATGGGTCGGTGAACGAGAACAAATTCGCCAACGGCATTCCTGACGACATCCAGGCGAACCTTGCGATGCTGGACGAGCTCGGCGGGACAAGGACCTACAACCATTACCCCAACGGCTGGGCGATGGCGTTTAACACGCCGTTCAAGATGTGGAAGCGGTATGAGTTCAACGGGGGCACAGCCGACCCTTGCATCATCTCCTGGCCCTCAGCGAAAAGCCGGCCAGGGCGATCTGCGGCACCAGTACCATCACGCGATCGACATCGTGCCGACCATCTTGGATTGCCTCGGCGTGGAGCCGTCGGCGACGATCAAGGGGCACGTGCAGAGCCGGTTCGATGGGGTCAGCATGCGCCATAGCCTGAGCGACCCTTCCGCGGCGTCAGCCAGGAAGACCCAGTTCTATTCGATGCTCGGCTCCCGCGGAATCTGGCACGACGGGTGGAAGGCCGTCACCAACCATCCGACGCTCAGCGGGTGGGGCCACTTCAACGACGACACCTGGGAGCTGTATCACACCGACGTGGACCGCGCCGAGCTACACGACCTGGCCGCCGAGCAGCCAGGAAAGCTCCGCGAGCTGGTGAATATGTGGTTCGCCGAGGCCGGCGCCAACGGCGCGTTCCCGCTCGACGACCGGTCTCCGCTAGAGATCATGCTCACCGCACGCCCGCAGCTGGCCGCGCCCCGCGATCGCTATACCTATTTCCCTGGCACTGCCGAAGTGCCGGAGTCGCAGGCAGTGAACATCCGGAACCGGTCCTACACGATCGGCGCGCTGGTCGACATTCCCGAGCGCGGAGCGGAAGGCGTGCTGTTTGCGCACGGCTCGCGGTTCGGCGGGCACGCCCTGTATGTCAAGGACAATCGGCTGCACTACGTTTACGACTTCGCCGGCATCACCGAGCAGAGGATCGACGCCACAGAAGAGGTCCCGACGGGGGAGAACCTGATTGTTTCCGCCTCGTTCGCCAAGGACGGCGAAGACGCCCCCGGCGTGGCCACCGGCATCCTGTCCCTCTACCACGGGGACCATAAGGTCGGCGAAGGCCGGATCAAGACCCAGCCCGGGATGTTTTCGATGGCAGGCGAGGGCCTGTGCGTCGGGCGTGACAGCGGAGAGCCGGTCACCGACGATTACCCCAACGGGTCAGGGCATCACTTCACCGGCGGCACCATTAGGCGGGTAGCGGTCGATGTCAGCGGCGATCAGTACGTCGACATGGAGCGCGATGCCCAGGCGATGCTCGCACGCGAATAGGACGCCGCGGTGAGCTCCTCCTGCGCGAGGCGCCGCCCCGGGCAGCCGCCCTTGCCGGGCATTCAGATGGCAGGCAGCTGGCCTAGCCGATGAGTTCCCTGATCGTGTGGGCAGTCTCGCTGGGCTCTCCGTGGCCGCGGGTGGCGAGCCGGAGCTGGGTGAGGATGATGCCGGTGCGCCAGACGTGGTCGAAGCCATCCGGGACTGGTCCGAGGGCCTGGTAGCCGGCCAGCATGTGGCGGCTGTCTTCGGGGGATCGCCAGGACCGCACGTCGAGGGCCGGATGGGATCGGTAGGCGTCGCCGAAGTCGATCAGCCCGCTGAAATGCCCGGTGCCAGGGTCGACGAAGCAGTGCTCGGGCCCGGGGTTGGAGTGCAGCGTGGCCGGCGGGGTGCTGGCGGGCAAGTCAGCCAGAGCCTGGTCGGCGATGGCGCGGAGGTCAATTGTTGCGGCCCAGCGCTGGTCTGCGGACAGGGCACTGATCAGGTGGTCGAACATGGCTGACAGCCGGTCGCGGAGGCCGGAGGCCGCTCGGTCACCCGGGATGAGCGCGGACGCCTCCATCGCGCTCTGGTCGACGTCGTGGATCCGCCGCAGCGTCGCGCCGAGCTGTCGCAGGACGGCGATGCGGGCGGGCCTCGACAGCGATGAGGCTTCCAGGGAGATGCCGGGGATGCGGGTCATGAGGAGGTACTCGGCGTCGTCCTCGCGGCCGTAGCCGAGTACGCGCGGGATCGGGAGATCGTCCTGGGCTGCCAGCTGGCCGAGGATGAACGCTTCCTTCTCCAGGCTTGTGCGTGGCCGGAGCTGTTGCGGCCGCTGGGTCTTGAGCACGAGATCGTCGTCGCACATGTAGGCGCGGGCCTCGCCGCCGCTCTCGTCGACGGACGTGACCTTCCGCGCCGATCCGGCGTGACGCCGGGCGAGCTCAATGACCCGGGCGTCGGCCAGTACCGGATCGGGAGCATCGGGCTGGGAATACGTGTCGGTGATGATGATCACTCAGCCTCCAGGTGACCGGGTCGAGGGCAGATCGAGCGGCTCGCCGCGCCGGACCAGTCCCAGTGCGCCTCGTCGAGGGCGGCGAGGGCGGCGAAGGCGCCGCCCTCGCTGACGAGAATCCCTGGGGCTGCCCTGCTCTATGATCCGCCCGGCTTCCATGACCACGACGCGGTCGGCGTCGCGGGCGGTGGAGATCCGGTGGGCGACGGTGAGGACGGCGCAGCCTCGTGCCCAGGCGGTCCGGGCGAGCGCTGACCGGAAGGTGGCGTCGCTCTCGGCGTCGATTGCGGCGGTCGCCTCGTCGAGGAGGAGCACCTCCGGTTCGGTGACGAGCGCCCGGGCAAGTGCGACCAGCTGGCGCTGCCCGGCGGAAAGGACCACGCCGGCTCCGCCGCCTGATGCCGGCCGCGATGGTGTCGAGGCCGTCCGGCATGGCAGCTATCAGCGGCTCGAGTCCGGTCAGCGCCAGGACCGCGCGGATGGCGTCGTCGCTGATGGACGCGTCGCCGAGGGTCAGGTTGTCGCGCAGTGACCCGGAGAACAGCTGGACGTGCTGCGGGACTATCCCGACGGTCCTGCGGCGCTCGTGCTCCGCGATGTCCCGAGGCCGGCGGCCGGCGATCCGGATCTCTCCGGCCGACGGCTGGTACAGGCCGCCAAGGAGGGCCAGCAGGGTCGACTTGCCTGCGCCGGTGCGCCCGACGACGGCGACCTGCTCGCCGGGCCGGACGGCGAGGCTGACGTCCCGCAGGACCAGATTCCCGTCGTCGTAGCCGAAGCGGACGCCGGATACGGCGATCCCCTTCCCGCTCGGTGCCGCAGCGTGCCCTGACGGCAGTGCCTCGGGCGGCAGGTTGAGCACCTCGAAGACGCGCTCGGCACCCGCGAGCGCGGCCTGGACCGCGTTCCACTGGTCACCCAGGGCGACGATCGGGGCGAAGAACCCCTGGAACAGCAGGACGAAGGCGACGAGGGTGCCGAGATTGACGCCGGCGGAGCGGAACAGGCCGCCGGCGCCTACCCACAGCAGGCCGGCGATGGCCAGCGCCGACAGCAGCCCGGTGACCGGGGCGAAGAAGGCGTTGTAGCGGATGGAGCTTTCTTGGGCGTTGAGCGTCTGGCGCAGGCCGTCGCGGAAGCGGGCCGCGAACGCCGCCTCGCGGCCGAAGGCCCGGATCGTCTCTGATCCGCCGACGGTCTCCGACAGCTGAGTGTTCAGACCGCCGATGGCAACGCGGGTAGCCCGCTCGGCGCGGCGTACCCGTAGCTGCAGCCAGCGGCTGGCCAGCGCGAGCGGAGGGATCACCACGAGCGACACGGCGCTCAGCACGGGGCTGATCGCCACCATCGCGACCGCCACGATGATGAGGGAGGCCAGCTGACCGACGAGGGTGGCGATCCCGTCCGTGAACAGGGTGTCGATCGTCTCGACATCTGATGTAGCCCGGCTGATGGTGTCCCCGAGCGGGGTGCGGTCGTAGTAGGAGACGGGCAGCCTCGCGAGGTGCGCGAACAGCCCGACCCGGATCGCAGCGATCGCCCGCTGGGCGACAACGGCGGCCAGGTAGCTGTAGGCATAGCCGAACCCGGCGACAGCTGCGACCGCCCCGAGGTACGCCAGGCCGGCCGAGAGGAGGCCGGCGGCATGGCGCGGGACCAGGTTGTCATTGACGACGTGGCGGATGATCAGCGGGGGCACCACGCCGGCGAGCGCCGCGCCCAGCACGCACGCCGCGGCCACGCACGAGCAGCCCGTGCCAGGGACGGACGAGCTGCGCAACCTGCGCCCAGAACCCGAGCCGGCCGCGGCGGGGAGGCCGAGTGCGGGCAGCAGCCTGGTGACCGACCGCGTTCACGGTGCCGCTCCGACCGTCTCATCGAGCGCGTCCATGCGGGCCTGGGCCTGCGCGATCCGCGCATACAGGCCGCCCGCCGCTACCAGGTCGGCATGGCTGCCCTTCTCGATAACCCGGCCGGCGTCGAGGACGACGACCATGTCGGCCAGCGGGAAGGCGGCGAGCCGGTGCGAGAACAGCAGGATCGTGGCTCGCTCCGGCCCGGCCGCGGCCGGGCCGAAGGCGGCGCGCAGGCCGGCCACGATCGCCGCCTCGGTGTGCACGTCGACGGCGGAAAACGGATCGTCCAGCACCAGCAAGCCCGGGACTTGCCCGGCGGCGGCCACCGCGCGGGCAAGGGCGATCCGCTGCCGCTGTCCGCCTGATACGCGGACGCCCAGCTCGCCGATCTGCGTGGCCATTCCGTCGGGCATGGCCGCGAGGTCCTGCTCGAGAGCGGCGATCGCAGCGGCCGGGGTCGCCGCCGTGCTGAGGCCGGCGCCAGCGGCCGGGCTTGCCCACATCGTGATGTTCTCGGCCACGGTGCCGGAGAACACCTGCGGCTCCTGCCCCAGATAGCCAACCAGTCACCGCACGGAGCGGAGGGTCGAGGCCGGCAGCAGGCCGGCCCGCGATTTCCACCGTGCCCGCGTCGGGCGGATACAGGCCAGCCGCCAGGCGGGCAAGCGCGCTCTTGCCGGACCCGACCGGCCCGGTCACCGCCACCAGGGCCCCCGGCAGCACCTCGAAGTCCACGTCGAGCAGCGCAGGAACCGCGGACCCGGGATAGGAGAAGCTCGCCCGCGCGAACCGGACACCCACCGGGCCAGATTTCCGCTCGGCCGGCCTATCGGGCGCTCTGGTGCCGCCGGGCACGTGCGCCGAGCGGAACGATGACCAGCGCGGCTCGGCAGCCGCCGGCAACGGCGCAGCGAGCAGGGGTTCGAGGCGGCGGTAGGCCGCGCCAGCGGCCTGGACCCGGTTGGCCATCTGCGGGATCCGGGGCGCCCGCGTGACGAACCGCACGAAGAGGGCCAGGAAAGCGACGAGGGCGCCGACCGACATCGAGCCGGCGATAACACGGCCTCCGCCCAGCCAGACGATCAACAGCACCCCGGCCGAGAGCATGGCCGTGTAGATGGCCGACAGCGCCTCATCGAGGCGGATGGCCGCCAGCTCCGCCCGGGCCTGGACGCCGGCGAAGCGGCGGACGCGCTCGGTCGCCGCTCGGTCCGCCCGAACAGGCGGAGCAGCCGCAGCGCGCCAAGCTGCTCCCGGAGCACGCCGGTGAGCTCGGCCTCAGACGCGCGGGCAACGGTCGTCCGGTGCGCGACCATCCGGCCGGCGCGCTTGGCCAGCCACAGGGCGGGCGGGACCGGCGCTAGCGCGGCCGCGGCCAGCGCAGGGTCGTACAGGAACATCGTGACCACGAGCGATGCCGAGAACAGCAAGGTGTCCCAGGTCTCCACCATCAGCTCGCCGACGCCGGTCCCGAGCACGTCCACGTCGCCGATCACCCGGGCCATCACATCGCCGACCTGGACCAGCGCGAACCGCTCCATCGGCCATCCGAGCACCCCGCGCAGCGCGTCCGAGCGGACGCTCGCCGCGAACCGGGTGCGGGCCACCCCGAGGTAATAGCGCTTGGCGATCCTCGGCAGCTCGGTCGCCGCCGTTCCCGCCACGAACAGCAGGGCGGCCAGGCCCACCTGCGCTCGAGGTGGCCTCATGGCGCTCCGCAGCCAGGACGACATTGACCGCCCTGCCGAGCAGTACCGCGGGCAGCACGATCGCGATATTCATCACGATGCCCCCGGCCGACCCGACCAGGAGCAGACCGGCCACCTGCCGGTAGTACGGTCGCAGCGTCCACAAGAACCGCGGGTTGCGAGGCTGCTTGCGCACGCTCAGCCCGGCTCCCGGCCCAGCAGCAAGGCACGGCGCCGGTACTCGTACAGCCCGTCGAACAAGGGTCCGGTGACCGCCAGTATCTTCTCGTCGCCGGCCACCATGGACAGACCCCGGCAGATCACGTCCAGGCCGTGTGCCTCCGGGGCGTGGTAGCGGTCGTCGGCCAGATCGGCCTCGTGCACGATCCGGGCCACGTCCCATAGCACCGGATCATCCAGCTCGTGACGGCGCAGGATCGTCTCGAAGCTGCAGTCGACCCCGTGATGGGACAGCTCGGCGCCGCGCATGTCGAACGCTGTGGCGTCGGCGGGTACCTCGGCCGGATCCTCGACGAAGACGAACTCAGCCTCAGGGTCGACATGGCGGCGCACCAGCCATGCGCAAGCCGCCCGATCTACGTGACACCCCCGCCGCGTCGCCCACCTCACGGCACCTCCACGAGCGCGCTGGCCAGATCCTCGACCGCACGCCGGGCCCGCTCTCGGTCCGGCGGCGGAAAGAAATCGCGTCGTTCGACGCGCGACAGCTGCCGCCGCAGGCGCACGGCCGTCCGCTGCCGCGCCGCCGGCTGGCAGGCTAGCGGCCGCTTCAGCGTCGGCGATGACCTGTTCGTACTCGGCCTGGATCGGCTCAGCCATCCGGGCCGCGAGGTGCCGCTCGTCGCTCAACGAACCCGGTCTGCCGACCCACACCGTAGCCTCGCCGCCAGCCTCGATCACCTCATCCGCCAGCCACTCCAGCTGCTCCTTCGTTCGCGAATCGGCCGGCAAGCGCAACGAGGCTGTCGACGATCTGGACAACCCCGAGACGGCGAAGCTTGCGCCACAGTGTGATCCGCGGCGTCGACGGCTCACGAGGAAGCCGGTAGGCGAGAAGCACCCAGTCCAGGCGGTCGGTCACCCTCCTCACCGTAGGCTAACTCACAAGCCCATGCAACCGTGGTTACGGTGCATGAGCGCCAGTAAGTGCGTAGGCCTGTTACCAGCAGATTCCTGCGGCACGTTCAGCAAGTGAAGTGATTCGCCCGGAGACTTGCCCCAAAAATTCTTGCGAGCGGCAGCATTACCTTGTCGGCGGTGGGTACACCGCATCACTGTCAGCTTGAGCCACAAACCAGTCGGCTGTGCACGAGAAGATTCTCCAGAAAGTACCTATCGCTGACTGTATGGGCAGATAGGTGATTGCGCTGCCATGCTTACTTTGCGTTGCCGCAAAACTCAGCAGCCAGGTCCACCCGCACCGCGGGATGGGGAATCAAGGCGCTTCCGTAGCCGGGTCTTCGCAGCTATCCGGCCACGGCGTCCGGCTTTCCGCAGCACCTTGGGCGCCAATGGCTTCAGTAGGAGTCATAAGCCGCCGCGGCCTCGTGAAATTGCTACGTGTTTGCCGGTCACTTTGGGCGGAAGCTGACAGGAGAATCGTGAGGGTAATGGCGAGCAGCTTACAGGGTAACCCGGGGGGGAATGTGAATAGAGTTGGCAGATCATCTTGGCCAGATGGCCAGGCTACAGCAGTTTACCCTCGCGTCAGTGTCGTAATCCCGGCCCGCAACGAAGCCCCCAACATTCCGTTCGTGCTGGCGCACCTGCCCACTGACCTTTTCGAGGTGATCCTGGTCGATGGCCACAGCAATGACAATACTATCGCTGTAGCCAGGAGCTGCCGGCCGGATATACGGGTGGTGCATCAAGGCAGAATCGGTAAAGGCAACGCGCTGGCGTGTGGCTTCGCCGCAGCTCGCGGCGACGTGATCGTAACGCTCGATGCCGATGGCTCGGCAGTGCCGGAAGAGATACCCCGTTTCGTAGAGCCGCTGCGCCATGGGGCCGACTTTGCGAAGGGCAGCCGCTTCTTGCCGGGAGGTGGCTCGGCCGACATCACGGCACTGCGTAAAGGCGGGAACTTCGCGCTCGTTCGCCTGGTGAACGTGCTGTTCCGGACCAGATACACCGACCTGTGCTACGGCTTCAACGCGTTCTGGACCCGCTGCCTGCCGAGGCTCGAGGTGAATAGCGACGGCTTCGAGGTTGAATCCCTGCTCAACATCAGGGCCGCTAGGGCCGGCCTCAAGGTGGCGGAGGTCCCAAGCTTTGAGCCCGGGCGGCGACATGGCCTCTCGAATCTGAGGGCGTGGTCTGATGGCCTGCGGGTGCTGCGCACGGTGCTCAGCGAATACCTTTCGCCCCGCTCGTACCAGGCAGTGCAGTGGTCAGAGTTGGCCCGCGAGCCAGTCGCTAAGGACATCTCCAGAGGAGGCGAAGGCCACAACTGGCGGTGAGGCCAGTCCCGCAGGCGGGGGGCGGCGTGGACTTCGCACTTAGTGCCGAGCAGCGCGAGCTGACGGAGACCGCGGCCGGCTTTGCCCGGCGAGAGCTCAACCAGGATCTGGCAAAGCTCGACGATGCCGCGGACTTTCCGCGGGAGGCGTGGCGGAAATGTGCCGGGTTCGGGGTCCAGGGCTTGCCTGTTCCCGCCGAGCTGGGCGGGGCCGGCGCTGACGTCCTCACGACAGCCCTGGTCATGGAGGCCCTGGGATACGGGTGTCACGACAACGGGCTCCTCTTTTCGCTCAACGCGCAGATGTGGAGCGTCGAGCTGCCGCTGGTGATGTTCGGGACTCCGGACCAGCAGCACGCGTACCTTCCGGGGATGGTCTCGGGGGAGCTCATAGGCGCGCACGCGATGACCGAGGCCGGCTCCGGTTCCGACGCGCTGCATATGCACACCCGCGCCGAGCGGCGCGGTGACCACTACCTCCTGCACGGGACGAAGCAGTACATCACCAACGCGCCCATCGCTGACGTACTGCTGGTCTACGCCGTGGACCCGAGTCGACCCCCGACTGTCCGGTATCTCTGCCTTCCTCGTCGACGCGTCGACACCGGGGCTCGCTGTGAGCAGCAGCTTCGAAAAGATGGGCCTTCGGACCTCGCCGATGGGCGAGATAACCCTGAACGACTGCCTCGTTCCCGTGGCGAGCCGACTCGGCTCGGAAGGGGCGGGCATGGCGATCTTCAACTCGTCCATGGAGTGGGAACGGAGCTGCCTTTTTGCCAGCGTCGTGGGCGCGATGCGGCGGCAGCTTGAGGTGTGTGTGGCGTATGCGCGCTCACGGGAGCAGTTCGGCCAGCCCATAGGCAAGTTCCAGGGTGTGTCAGGAAAGCTGGCCGACATGTACGTGCGGCTGGAGGCGGCGCGGCAGCTGATCTATCGGGTGGCATGGCAGAAGCAGCAGGGCCGGTCCGCCCCGGCGGAGGCGGCCGCCGCCAAGCTGTTCACGAGCGAGGCATGGGTGCGCTCCAGCCAGGACGCGATCCAGGTCCACGGGGCCTGGGGCTACCTGAAGGACGCGGGGATTGAGCGGGACCTCCGGGATGCGGTCGCTGGCACCATCTACTCGGGAACGTCGGAGATCCAGCGCGTGGTGATTGGCCGGATGCTCGGGCTCTGACCATCTGAGCAGGCAAGGCGTCACCGCTGGGGGCCAGGAAAGGAAGCGTGATGGCGAATCTGCTGCAGCAGCTGCTGACCGAGGCGGCAGCGCGGCGGCCGCAGCGGCCAGCGGTAATCTCTGACGGCTGCATGCTCACCTACCGGCAGCTGGACGGGCTGAGCAACAAGCTGGCCCGCGGCCTGCTGCGCCTGGGCGTGGTGCCCGGCGATCGGGTGGGCGTCGTAGCCCCCAAGTCTGCCGCCGCGGTCATCGGCCTATACGGGGCGTTGAAGGCCGGAGCCTGCTATGTGCCGCTTGACCCGAAGGCTCCCGTTGGGCGGCTCAGTCACATCGTGCGGGACAGCGGCGCCACTGTGCTCATTGCCGACGGGGCGAGGAGGTCTCAGGCAGTCGCCCTGGCCGTCGCCGCTCCCCGGCCGTGCGCTGTTCTCGAGGTGAGCGTTCCGGGCCTCGCAGAGCGCGATGAGGCGATCAACCCGTCCCAGCGTGGGGTCATCGTGCCATGGAGCGACCTGGCTGAGGAATCTGCCGAGCCACTGGCGGAGGAACGAGCGATCGAGACCGATCTCGCGTACATCCTGTACACGTCCGGATCGACCGGCACCCCGAAGGGGGTGATGGTCTCCCATCGCAACTCGCTCACGTTTGTCGACTGGGCGGCAGGCGCTGCGGGGCTCGGCGAGCAGGACCGCGTCTGCAGCCCTGCGCCGCTGCACTTCGACCTGTCGGTCTTCGACATCTTCTCCACCAGCCGGGCCGCCGCCTGCCTGACGGTGCTCCCTGACGCAGCAGCCACCTTCCCGGTTTCGATTGCGAGTTGGCTCGAGGCCGAGCGGATCTCGGTCTGGTACTCCGTGCCCTCGGTCCTCGTGATGCTTGCCTGCTACGGCAGCCTGCATCGATTCGACTTGTCGCGCCTGCGAACGGTGATCTTTGCCGGGGAGGTGTTTCCCCCCAAGTACCTCGCCCGGCTGATTGCCGAGCTGCCGCACTCCCGCCACCTCAACTGGTATGGGCCTACCGAGACCAATGTATGCACGGCATTCGAAGTACCTGCGGGCTGGACTGACGCACGGCCAGCCCCGATCGGGAAGGCATGCGCTAACACCGAGGTGTTCGCGGTCACAAGCGAAGGCCGCCTGGCATCGGTGCCTGGCGAGGTGGGCGAGCTGTACGTGCGGGGACCTTCCCTGATGCGGGGGTACTGGGGACAGCCAGCCAAAACCAGCGAGGTCCTGGTCAGGAACCCGTTCCGGGCGGAGTACGACGAGCTCGTTTACCGGACCGGTGACCTTGTCACTTTGGAAGAGGCAGGGAACTACGCCTACCTGGGCCGCCGGGACAGCATGGTGAAGATTCGCGGTTACCGGGTGGAGCTGGGGGAGGTGGAAGCCACGCTGTACCGGCATCCGGCCATCCGGGAGGCGGTGGTGGTGCCGGTGCCGGATGCGCTGCTCGGCAGTCGCCTCAGGGCGGTCGTCACCGCGGACGACGGCAGCAAGCTCACCCGCGAGAACGTGCTGGATCACTGCCGGCGGTGGCTGCCGAGCTACATGGTGCCCGACATAGTCGAATTCCGCGAAGGGCTGCCGAGAACCTCGACCGGCAAGGTCGACCGGGCAGGCCTCGCCCAGGAGCAGTAACGATCTGGAGCCGGCCGGAGACGGCCGACGGAAGCAAGGGCTAGCAGAGACACACACACGCGAAAGGAGCGTGCTCGAGTGGAGACGGTCATCAACGATTACATCAGCAAGGAACTCGTCCCAGACCCGGCGCTGCTGCCGCTGGCAAACGACACACCGCTACTGGACAGCGGCATCCTTGATTCGCTGAGCTTGCTCAGGATCGTGGTCTTCCTGGAAGAGCGGTTCGGGATCACCATGGGCGACGCGGATCTCCTCCCTGAGAACTTCGCAAGCGTGAACGCCATCTGCGTCTACCTTCGCGCTCGTGAGCCCGGGAAAGAGGCCGCGCATGGGTGACAACCGCGTGCCACGAGATCCACAGCTTCCTACTCACTGGTTCAACATCCTGCATGACCGGCCGCAGTACGTGACCTCGGCTGTGTCGAGATCACGATTGGCGGGAGAGTTGAAAGCGGCGAGTCAGGGCGCATTGCTCCAGCAGCCGTTGTCCCTCGCCAGGCAGTCCATTAACACGGCCGATCGGTTCATACCGATCCCCGACGAGATCCTGGACCTGTATGCGCAGTACCGTCCGACGCCCTTGCGCAGGGCAGCGCGCCTGGAGGAGCGCCTCGGCGCCAATGCTCGTATCTACTACAAGTACGAGGGCGCCAACCTCACCGGGAGCCACAAGCTCAACACTGCCCTGGCGCAGGCCTACTACTACTCCCGCGCAGGTGTGAAGCACCTGGTCACGGGCACGGGCGCAGGGCAGTGGGGGACTGCTCTCGCCTACGCGTGTCAGGTCATGGGTCTCCGCTGCACGATCTTCTGGGTCAGATCCACCTTGCGTCAAAAGCCCATGCGCGGCGAGATGATGCGTCTCTTCGGTGCGGTCGTCCATGAAAGCCCCAGCAACCTGACCGAAGTCGGGCGGAGAGCCCTCGAGGAGGACCCGGACGGGATCGGTACCCTCGCCGGGGCCACGGGGGAAGCTCTCGCGCTCGCAGGCGAGGACAGCGAATCACGCTTTGCCGTCGGGAGTGGCGAGAACTCGGTGTTGCTCCACCAGACGATCATCGGTCAGGAGGCCATCTCGCAGATGGCCTCGCTGGGCGACTTCCCCGACTGCGTCATTGCGTGCATGGGCGCCGGATCGAACTTCGGCGGAATTACGCTGCCCTTCCTCGGTGCGGCGAAGGACTCCGGGAAGCCGATTCGACTGATCGCCGCCGAGTCGGCCGCGTGTCCGAAGCTGACACGGGGTCGCTACCGCTACGACCTGAGCGACGCTCTGGGCACAACCCCGATCACCAAGATCTACTCGCTCGGCAGCACGTACGTGCCGCCGCCGGTGTATGCGGGCGGACTACGGCACCACAGCGCCGGTCCGCTGGCGAGCGCCATGTATGCGGACGGCTCCGCGGAGGCGATGGCCATCGACCAGCTCACTTCGTTCCGGGCTGGCATGCACATTCTGCGAGACCGAGGGCATTCTGCCTGCTCCTGAAGCCGCCCACGCGGTGGCCGGGATGATGGACATTGTGTCGCGGCACCCGCGCCGAGGGCTTCCGCTGGTCGTCCTCGTGAACATCAGCGGGCACGGCCTGTTGGACTTGAGTGCCTACAGCCGTTTCGCCGCAGGCGAGATCGAACCGGTGACCGCGGACGACGCCAGCCTGTCAAAGAGCCTCAGCGCCCTGGAAGAGTTCAACCGGCGCATCGCGGAGCCCGCGGAGGCAACGTGACTGCTGAGGACGGGTGGACTGGTCGTTTACGACGGGCACGATCACGGTCCCGCGGATGGTGACCTGTCCCCCTGCGGGTCGATCATCCCGAGGCGGGCAAGATCGACTGTGTGCCAGAGGTTCCAGTGCGCCGGGCTTCTCCAGATGGCGGCGCTCACCTCGGCGACGCAGCGCCCGAATGCCGTCGCGGTTCCACCCTCCAGCGGCACTGGCGCCGAGATCTCCCAGACCTGGTGGCGGTAATCGACCCCGCGGCGCAGGAAACCCATGAGCAGCGGCGCTCCGGTCAGCTCGGCAAGCGTCACGACCCCTGGCAGCAGCTGGGCTTCGGCGGCCTAGGAAGGGAACATCGACGGCACGTGCGCGCTCGTTATCCAGCGGCGGCGCGTCGATCGAGATCGACACCACCTCATTGGCGCGGAGCGCGGCCGCTGCCAGCATCGCGACCTGGGGCCGGCCGGGCCATGGCTCGATGTTCGGCCGCTGCCGGTAGCGCAGCACCGGCCTGGCGTAGACCGCTTCCCAGAACCACCGCTCGGCGGAGGAGACGCCGGCCCTCACGTTATAGTTGACCCTGTAGTCATAGTTATAGTTGTGGTCCCAGCGCCCGATGTGGGTGACGGGGAAGCCGCTCGCGTGCAGCACCGACAAGCCGCTGGCGTGGGAGCCGAAGTGGGCGGAGCACAGGATGACTCCTTTGCCCGCCGCCAATGCCGCCTCTATGTGTTCGCGCCCGCGGATCTCGATGAGCCGCCGCAGGGGCCCAGCCCCGTGCCGAAGCCGCTTCACGTCGACCGGACCGCATGAGGTCAGCCGGAACCAATCCCGGACTACCTGCTGCGCCGCCGCTGGGCTGAGCTTGTCCCCGAGCACCAGCTGTACGTTATGTGCCAGTTCGGTGCGCTTCCTAGCCTGGCACCGGAAGAGCAAGTCGCCGCGCCAGCATGCGACTCGGTAGCCCAAGGTGGCCGGCAGGCGGGCCAGGGCCGGAGCGACTGCCGCCCAGTAAGCCACGCCTTCCACACTGCGCAGCAACTTCCCCGCGGGGTTGTCACTCACGCGCGGGCCCCTGCTTTTCCGGGCGAACAAAGCTCTCGCTGATAGGCGTTCACTGAGAAATCCACGCCGGCCCTGCCGCAATTCTGGCATCCCCCGCTAGTCATGGCCGCCACCGCACCCAATCATAGTCTCCGCCCTAGGTGCCTGCCGAAGCCCGGTCACTAACGGCATAACCTGCGGGCGAACAAGTCAGCAATCAGTTATGCGAGTACTGCATAACGCGCTCATAGAGCGCCTCCGCCGTAAGCCGGAGCGGCTTGTTGCGTTCGTCAAAGTACTCGGTCCGGCGTGCTTCCTTCGCGCGTCGGCGCTGCTCGCTGGGAAGGGCGACGCCCAGACGGTAATCCCAGCCCGTCATCATGGAATCCCGCTGCGCCATCCACTCGACGGTCTGCCGAACCGAGTTCAGCGCGTCCTCAGTTGGCACAAACTCCTTAAAGGCCGTCCCATAGCTTGTGTTCACCATTCGGATAATGCTTGCAAGGTCCGATGTAACCGTTGCAAAGGGCGCGACCACCGTCTTCTCGAGGTAAGGAACAACGGCAGAATAAAAGCGTATGTAACTGCGAATAGCCCACCGCATCGAGGCATGCGGGTCCCTGACCATCAAGGAAAGAATCGCTTCAGATGGCTTCCGTATCAGCAGGATCGCCGGAACGTCAAGACGAGCCGCGCGCTTAATCTGAGCGGCGGCATGCAGGTGATGAGCCATCTTGATCTCGCGACGCTGAGCCAGCCGGAATGCCACGACGGCGAACGTGTTTCCCGAGCGCGGATATCCCTCTATTACGATCTCGGTTGTCCGGCTGACCCAGGGGCGGGGATCTTCAGGTTCTCGCAGGGCGGGACGGAACCTGGCTGTGGCCAGAAAGATCGGAGTCACAGACGACCAGTCCTGGACATACAGCCAGGCAAGGTGAACCAGCAAGGGCTTCGGCACGGCCGTCGTCCCTCCCCCGCAGCCGCGTTAATCCCAAGTGGAATTGTAGACGACACATCGCATCAGACGGCGACGGCGGGGAGGGACTCGCAGACGCCTGTGGCGGCGGTGACTTGGGACCGTTCAGCCAGGGTAGAAAGCAGCGGAGGCCAGCTGACGCCGCATGGGGGCACCGGCTGCGGGGGTGGCGCGGATGTACTTGGCAAGCAACGGGACGGGTCGTCGTGCGGCAGTGCCCGGTCACGCACTGGAGGCGTTGCCATCGGACGCTCCAATGAAGATCTCGCTGGTCTCCCCTGGGTTCCCGCCACAACTCGGTGGCGTCGAAGTGGTTGTCGGACATCTGGCCGACGCGCTGTGCGAGCACGGCCATCAGGTGACGGTCTACGCACAGCGACCCCGTGGCTCCTCGTTTCCGGCTTCGCACGACTACTCGGTGCGCCGGTTTGCGGACTGGACTGGCTCCGGACAGTTTCCTGTCGCGCCCGGGCTCGCCCGCGCGCTGTGGCGAGACAGGGGCTTGTCTGACGTCATCCACGCGCACAGCTTCCACGCGGTGCCTGCGATGATGGCCGCCACCGTACCGAAGGTGCCGCTGGTCTTCACCCCGCATTTTCACGCAGTCGGTCACACCAGGACCGCATCCGCCGTGCACACCGTCTACGACCCGCTGGCAACGCTCTTGTTCCGCCGTGCCGACAAGGTGACCTGCGTTTCGGTGGCAGAGTCCGAGCTGCTGCTGCGGCGTTATCCGTCCGTGGAGCCTCGGCTGTCCATCGTTCCGCTCGGGGTGGACACCGAGGCCCTTATGGCCGCCGAGCCCTTCGAGACCGATCGTCCGATCGTCCTGGTCGCTGGGCGCCTGGAACCCTACAAGCGCGTCGACACGGCCATTCGGGCATTCGCGTCTATGCGTAAGGACGCACACCTCGTTGTCTGCGGAACAGGTTCCCACCGGCCGGCGCTCGAGCGCCTTGTCCGGGAGCTGGGGATAACCGCCAGGGTCTCCTTTCGATGTCAGGTCAGCGACGAGGAGCTGCGCCGCTGGCAGCGCACGGCCACCTCAACCTTGAGCCTGTCGGCAAGGGAGGCTTTCGGTCTGGTGGTCCTGGAGGCGGCCGTGGCGGGCAGCCGAGTGGTGGCTTCCGATATCCCTGCCCATGCCGAACTAGCCCAACGGTGGGCGGGCGTGGGTACGCGCATGGCTGTCGTGACGCCAGATGTGGCCGCGGTCGCAGCCACGCTGGACATTCAAGTCGAGATGGAACGCCTGACCCCGCTGCCGGATCAAGGCTTTGGCTGGTCCACGATGGCTCGGCGGTTCGAGAAGATCTACAGGTCTGTGAGTTAGTGTCGTGCGGCTGATTGAGCTGACCGACCTGTACGCGCCTGCGATCGGCGGCCTAGAGCGTTTCGTTGCCCTGCTCTCCGAGGAGCTTGCCCGCCGTGGTCACGAGGTGCACGTGGTGACGAGCGCGGTTCCGGGCGCCCCGGCGGTCGAGACGTACGCCGGTGTGACCGTTCACCGGCTTCCGCTGCTCTACCAGCGGCTCGCGCCCCGGCTGAGCCAAGATGCAACCCGTCCATTTCACCCGCCCGCTCCGGACCCGCTGTTCCGGCGCCTGCTGGCCGATGTCGTCCAGGAGGTCAAGCCGGACGTCATTCACGCCCACGCGTGGAGCCTCTTCTCCTGCCTGGCCCGGACCTTCCCGCGGACGCCCGTTATGGTGACCGCTCACGACTACAGTCTGGTTTGCGCGAGAAAGTCGCTGGTACACAGGTCGGGTACCTCGTGCGCTGGCCCATCCTGGCACCGGTGCGGGCCATGTGCTGCCTCCCAGTACGGCCTGGCCAGGGGCAATGTACTGGCGGCCGCATCCCTGTCCAGTCTCAGCCTGCTCAAGAAGGTGGCCACGTTCACCGCTGTGAGCGATTACGTGGCGAACCGGCTGTCGCCGATCATCGGCCAGATCGCTGGCAAGCCGGTCCACACCCTGCATTCTTTCGTGCCGGATGACCTTTACGAGAGCGGCTGGCAGGCGGAGCGGCCCGGGTTCCTGCCCGCCCAAGACGGCTACTTCCTCTACGTCGGGCAACTCTCCCGATTCAAGGGCGCCGACGTTCTCATCGATGCATATCGACGGCTCCCATCGCCTCCGCCGCTGGTGATGCTCGGAACGCCACATCCGACCTCTCCGGCTCCTGAGTCCCTCCCGCCTGGCGTCACGATGCGGACCAGCGTCGCGCACCGGAGCGTCATCGCCGCCATGGTGCGGGCTGCCTGCGTGGTAGTTCCGTCGGTGGGGCCCGACTCACTCCCGATGACGGTCAGCGAAGCGCAGAATTGTGGCGTCCCGGTGATCGCATCCGCGGTCGGTGGGATACCTGAGCAGATTTTCGACGGGCAGACCGGCTGGCTGGTGCCCGCGGCCGACGAACAGGCTCTGGCGGATCGGCTCGCGGAGTTGCTAGGCAGCGGCCACCGGGCCCGGGCGATGGGTCAGGCTGGGCGCCTGAACGGGCTCCGGTTCACCGCGACACAAGGGACCGGGCCGTTCGAGGAGGCACTGGAGGCGACCTCGCACATCGCCTGCTAGGTAGGCTGCTTGTGGGGATGGTCCGTTTCGGTAGTCCAGCGGGCTGTACGGGGGCCCAATATGAGGCATGCGCGTAGTGTCGGCCTTGCGGCAGGTGCCGTGGTCTGTATCGCGGTTCTGCTGGTCCTGGCCATCGGCGCTGCCCAGCCATCTTCGGATGGATCTGCCCGGCGGCTTCCGGCTGCACGGCAAGGCCTAGTTCACAACCTCCATGAGGTGAACTACTACCCGGCCGGCGGTGGGTGGACGTTCATGTGGTCCCACTTCAACCCGGCGGCGATCGATCGTGATTTCGCACGGATCCGCGCCTTGGACGCGAACACCGTCCGCATCGTCATCCAGCCAATCGTCTTCGGCTTCCCGACCGTCCGCCCGGTCATGGCGGATCGCCTGTCCAGGGTGATCGGGCTGGCCGCGAAACACTCCCTGCGGGTTCACTTGACACTGTTCGACTGGTGGTCCCGGTACGCCGATGTTCACGGCAGCAAGAAGTGGGTTTCCTCCCTGCTGTCACGGTACAGGGACGATCCGCGTATCGCAGTTGTGGAGTTGCACAACGAAGTCAGCCCGCAGGACCGCAAGGCCGTGGCCTGGGTGCGGACGATGCTTCCGTACCTGTCCACCGTCCTGCCCGGAACGTTGCGGACGGTATCTACCCCGAGCGTGCCTCCTGATGACTTCGCGTTGTTCACCCGCGAGCTCAAGAATTCGCCGCCGGACTTCTGGGACTACCACTACTACGGTCCGGCGCGGGACGCCCACTCCGTGCTGAGCTTGATCAAGGCGCTTGCGGCTCCCCGTCAGTTGTTCGTTGGAGAAACCGGTTACAGCACCGACCGAACGCCCGGTGACCAAACAGCGCAGGAGCGGGCACAGGCCGCCTACTACCGGGCCGTCTTCACAGCGGCTGCGGCGTTGAGGCTGCCCACCCCAGCGCCGTGGATCCTCAACGACTTCTCTGCGGGCGCTATCCCGCCGCAGAGCGCGGCAGCGCATGAGCCGGCCCAGTATGGCTATGGCTTGTTCCAGCCAAACGGCACTCCGAAACCAGCGGCTGCCGTCGTGAGCAGGGCGTTCTCCAGCAAGTCAGGCTTACTCCACTGAGGTGGGGGTACAGCATTCCGATGGCACCGAAGTACTTCGTCGACGGGTCCGAGGTGTCGTCCAGGGCAGCGGTCGGCACGGATGAACCTAGGTCCGGGCTCAAGGTGTGTGTCGTCGGATCGGGTACGAGGTTCGTCAGCGGAATCAGCTACTACACCTACTTTCTCGCGTGCGCTCTCAAGCCGCGGTACGACGTAGTAGCCATCCTTATGCGCCACTTGATCCCCAGGCGCTGGTATCCCGGCGGCAAACGCGTCGGCCAGAGCGTGATGGCCTATGACCTCGCCGCCGAGGTGCCCGCGTTTGACGGCGTCGACTGGTGGGGCTGGCCGTCGGTACCGCGGGCACTATCCTTCCTTCGCGCGCACCGACCGCAGGTGCTGATCCTCCAGTGGTGGTCCTCCTCGGTTCTGCCCTGGTACCTGCTGCTGGCGAGGCAGGCGCTTCGGCGCAGGTGTGTGGTCGTTGTGGAACTCCATGAGGACCTGGATACGGGAGAGGCGAGGGTCCCGCTCGTCGGCTGGCTCGCGCGCCGCGGCTTGAAGACGTTGTGTCGGTCGGCATCCATGCTGGTTGTCCACTCAACCTGGGACCGGGACCGGATGTCGGCGTCCCTCGGCATCAGCCCCGCGCAATTCCGTGTGATTCCGCACGGCCCATTTCCGATCTCCGAGGCCATGCCGGGAGAAGGCACCGGGCGGGCGCGGCCGCGGCCCCTCCGCAAGTCCTCCGAGCTAACCGTGCTCTTCTTCGGGACCATCCGCCCATACAAAGGGCTGGAGCACCTGATCCGGGCATTCGAGCAGGTCCGCCGGGATCTGGCTGTTCCGTGGAAGCTGGTGGTGGTGGGGGAGACGTGGGAAGGTTGGACGCTTCCTATCGAGCTCGTCGAGCGCAGCCCGTGCCGCGAGGACATCGAGTTGGTCAACCGATACGTGACCGACCAGGAGGCGGCTGGCTACTTCCGCCGCGCCGATGTCGTTGCGTTGCCTTACCTGCGTTCGTCGGCCAGCGGGCCGCTCGCGATCGCCCAGGCGTATGGCCTGCCCGTGGTAGTAACTGCAGTCGGCGGGCTGGTGGAAGCCGCTGCTGACTACAGCGGAGCGGTTCTGGTCGGACCTGGCAGGCCTGACGAACTCGCGCGGGGGCTGCTCGCGGCAGCTGATTTGCGCGGCCGCATACATTCCGCGCCAGTCACGTGGGAGGCCGTCGCGCAGTCGTATGCGGACATCTTCGCCGCCGTGGTGCCTCCCGCCGAACCGGCTGCCGTGACCACGAGATTCAAGTCTGGTCGCTGAATGAAGACAGCTGTACTCACAACCAGCTGGGACGACGGTCACAGGTGTGATGTGAGGCTGGCACGGATGCTTAAAGAACACGGGCTCAAGGCCACGTTTTACATGGCACCTGAGAATCAAGAGTTCGCGAAGCAGGACCTGCTAACTTTGCCGCAGATCAGAGATCTAAGTCAGGACTTTGAGATCGGCGCCCATTCGATGACACATCGTCGGCTGCCTACCATCTCTGAACAGGAGGCGGCGAGGGAAATATTCGAGTCGAAGGCCATGCTTGAGCACGCTATCGACAGCGAGATCAAGGTCTTTTGTTATCCAGGCGGCGACTACACCCAGTTGCACGTGCAACTGGTCAAAGACGCAGGGTATCGATATGCGCGAACGGTGGACAGGTACATATTTACAGCAGGCGATCCCTACGAAGCCGGAACTTCCGTGCACGTCTATAACCATCACGGGCTCGACCTATGGCAAACCGCCCGTTTTGTGAAGTTCCAGCCCGTAAAACTCCTGCGGTGCCTCGAATGGGACACTTTGGCAAAAGTCATGTTTGATCAGGTTGTAAAGAAAGGCGGCATTTACCATATCTGGGGTCATAGCTGGGAAATTGATGAGCATCATGACTGGGAGCGCCTAGAAAGCGTGTTTCGTTACATCAGCGCAAACCCGAAGGTTAGCTACGTCACGAATGGAGAGCTTGAGGCTTATTCATAAGAGGCGCCTGGTCAGCGTGCAGCCCCCTGCGCCGGTTCCCAGCCAAGGGCGATCGGGTCGTAGGTCCGCTCGACGTAGATCTGGTGCCAGAGAGAGAACACGATGAGCACCCAGATGTGTCGCTCATTCACGGCACGGTCGCCGGCCCTGAATGCCTGCAGCAAATCCAGCGCTGCCTCGCGGTTCACCCACTGGCCAGTCTGCGCCTCACGCAGCAGCCGGTCGGCGAAGCCGTAGGCGTCGCCCTTCAGCCAGTGGCCGATCGGGACCGGGAATCCTAGCTTCGCGCGCTCCGCGGCCGCGTTCGGGAGCACCTCGCTCATGGCCATGCGCAGCGCCCGCTTCGTGGTCCCGACGTAGACGCCACCGAGGCCGCGTCCGGCGCCGATCTTCTCTTCCCGGGCCAGGCGGGCCGCCACCGCCATCACCTCCCGGTCGAGGAAGGGAACCCGCAGTTCAAGGCTGTGCGCCATGGTCATCCGGTCAGCCTTGACCAGGATGCTGCCGGGCAGCCAGGTGTTGATATCCACCAGCTGCATGGTGGAGACGTCATCCAGTTCGGCTGCCGCGGCCCGGTCGTAAACCGGGTCGGTCACCTCATAGGCTCGGGACGGCCCGGCCGGCCCGGCTCGGTGATCAGGTCGCCGTGACGAGGGTTGCCGATGTAGCGGTGCCGCAGCGGCGTGAACATGCGCTCCAGCAGGGCCTTCCCCTTGACGCCCGGTGGGACGAGCGCCGCGGCCCGCTGCAGCGGGGCCCGGCTCCAGCCGGGCAGGTGCTCGCCGGCACGCACCACGCCGGGCTGATGGTAGATGGCATAGCCGCCGAAGAGCTCGTCCGAGCCCTCACCGGACAGCACGACCTTGACCTGTTTGCTGGCCTCGCGGGCGAGGAACCACAGTGGCACCGCCGCCACCTCCGCCATGGGGTCGTCCAGGTGCCAGATGATCCGCGGCAGGTAATGGAAGAACTCCTCCTGGCTGACCACGTACGGGACCGATTTCACCCCGATCGCGGCGGCCGTCTCGTAGGCCCGGTCGATCTCGCTGAAGCCCTCGCGCTCGAAGCCGACCGTGAAGGTGAGCAGGTCGGGCCGGTGCTCGGCGGCGAGGGCACAGATGGCGGCGGAGTCGATGCCGCCGGACAGGAATGCGCCGAGCGGGGCGTCGCTGCGCAGGTGAACGGCGATCGAGTCGCGCATCACGTCAAGGATGGCCCGCGGGGTGCCGCCGCTGGGGCCGCGGGCCGGCCGTAGATCGGCGCTCCAGTAACGGTAGACGTCCAGCGCTCGGCCGGGCCGGGCGATCATGGCGTGGCCGGGCGGCAGCACCTGCACGGGCGGCGTCAGGGTGCCGGGCGGCGGGACGTACTGGAAGGACAGGTACCGCCGGATCGCGTCAGGATCGAGGTCGCGCAGTTCGCCCGGGTCGGCCAGGGCTTTGCGCTCGGAGGCGAACCGCATCAGTCGGTCGGGCTCCGGCGGGAGGCCGTCACCGGGACTTAGGAGGGGCCCGTCAGCATCGGCGCCAGGCCCCCGGAAACGAGCATCCGCGCCGGGCCCGGGGTCAATTCTGAAGTAGAACGGTTTGATGCCGAACTGGTCCCGGGCGCAGAATAGCTCGCGCGTAAGGCTGTCCCAGATGGCGAACGCGAACATGCCGCGGAGCCGGTGCACGACGTCCTTGCCGACCCTGGCGTAGGTTTCGAGCAGGACCTCGGAGTCGCTGCTTGATCGGAGGACCACGCCCTGCTCGCGCAGTTCGGCGCCCAGCTCGACGTAGTTGTAGATCTCGCCGTTGAACACCATCCAGTAGCGACCGTCGCCGGACCGCATCGGCTGATGGCCACCCTGCGACAGGTCCACGATGGCGAGCCGCTTGTAGCCCAGAGCTACATCGTGGTCGCAGTAGAAGCCCTCGTCGTCAGGCCCACGGTGGGCGATGCGCTGAGTGGCGCTCGCCACCCAGGCCTGATCGGGGCCGGCGTCGCTGGCCAGCGCTAGGCAGCCGACGATTCCGCACATGTACGTCCCAACGGCGTCGGTACGTTCTGGGCTCTGATCCTACGGTGGGTCCTGTCCCAGCGTGCAGTTGCGGTCACTCTACGTTACGGCGAATGGTCCGGCTGGCCGGCCAGGTGCCAGCCGGCAGGCGTTCTGCCAGGTAGTCGGCTTTACCGGATGTAGCTGTTCATGATCGCGAGGCCGGGATCGCCCGACGTCATGTTGAACTGGTCGCCACCGGATTCGGCATACTGCCAGTACAAGAACCCGACGATGGCCTTCGTGCTGAACATCGAGGCCATCAGGCTCTTGAGTTGCGAGGCTCGCGCAGACAAGCCCGTCGAAGACGGGATGCCTATCTCGCCGATAAGCGTCGGCTTCCCGTGCGCGTAGGCGGCCGCGGCGCACTGCGCGTAGCCGTTCTGGTGGTAGACCGAGTAATAGTGGTAACTGGCCAGGTCCACGGTCGGCAGCGCATAGATGCTGCTGCTGAGCGGTCCTACTTCGCCGCAGCCGACCAGGGTTGCCGGGTCGATGCTCTTGATCAACCCCGAGACATCCCGGACAAAGCCGTACGTGATGGCGTTCGGCTCGTTGCACAGTTCCCACATGGCGATACGAGGGTCGCCCTTATAGCGGTTCACCACCTCCCGCACCCAGGCGCGATAGCTGATCTTCTCGTGCTGCAGCACGGTCGTCCTGTAGCCGCCCTGGAACCAGGAACTACTCAGCGCAGGATCGTGAGTGCGATTGCGCTCGTAGTCCCAGCTGTCCTCCAGCGAAGGAATGACCTTGAAGCCACGGGACGCGCAGACGGCCAGCACCTTGTCGAAGGCGGACCAGTCACGAACGCCGTTGCGCAAGGCGAACTGCTGAAAGAACCAGCACCTGATGGTATTAACGCGCGGAGCACTCTGGCGGATGTGAGCCAGCCAGGTGGCGAGCGTGTTTCCAGCATTCAGTGCGACGGCACCGTTGGCGGGCCTGTTCCACGTATTGACGGCGGCCGGCCACATATTGAAGCCGATCATCCTGTGCTGATGGCCGTTCAGAAGCAGCTTCGTGCCTGAACGGCTAACTTTCCCCGAGGTCGCTGATCGACTCGTTATCACGGGGACGAGGCCGACGGCGGCTGCTCCGGCCAGAACCTGGCGGCGTGTTGTCATGAATCCTCCTCTGGGGATGTCGCGGTGGCCTTCCGGCCAGAGCGCGTCGCATACGTCGTCCTCGCACGGCATGGTCGGCCGGACCACGACAACGGACGATCAGCGATAGAAAGCGGAAGTCGGTCGTTGATCTATCTACCGGGCTATCAGGTCATAGCGCCGCACAATACCCGTTAGGTGGCCGCGTATGGGCAGTTATGTCGCAATGCCCCCGCGGGAGAGGATGAGGGTTGAGGCTCGGCGGGATGCGAAGGGGTCGCGCTCGCAACAGAGGGAAATGAGCGCGACCCCGGTTCAGGCGCTGGCGCGATCCACGCCGGCCACGGAGGTGATCAAGGGAATCCGGCTACTGCCGCGTCCAAGTAACTGGCCGCCGCCCGCTGCCCCGGACTTCGCTGGCATTAGCGTTTGCGCGTGATGGACCTTCCAGATTGAGTTCCCTGATATCGGGCGACGACCGGCGTCAGGAGCCGACCAGGTGTTTCGAACCCCGCCATCGCCTCGCGCAGCAGCAGAGCGAAGGCGAGGAGGGACCCGGCACCTATAGCGATGCGGATGGCGAGCCACACGGGTGAGGTCGGCAGTGCCCCAATCGCCAGGGTTACTACAACGGCACAGCCGATGAGGGAGCGGAGGAGGACCGAGGCGCGGGGGACCTGCAGGCCGGTACTCGCGGGCGGCCGGGTGAGCCTGGCGCACAGGGCGTAAGAGAGTACCGTCGCAATAGCCGAGCCGGTGATGCCGAGGAACGGAACCATCACGATGTTCAGGCATATGTTCACCGTCGCTGCGACGAGCGTTGCCACCGCTGCCCGGCCAGTCCTGCTTTCGCTCATCAGTGCGCGTAGGTTGGCCACGAACTGACCGAATGGGAAGGTGCAAACGGCTACGATCGCGACAATTTGTGTCAGCTCAGCTGGATGGAACGATTTTGGAACCCACACTGCCAGCACCAGTGGGGCACCGGCAGCCAGGCCGATTGCCACCGGGATCAACAGCAGGTTCATCATGTCGCGGCTGCTGGCCAGCAGCCGGGATCGTGCCGCTCGGTCCGCCACTGCATAGATGCGTGGCAGCCACGCCTGATTGACCAAGACGAGAAGGATGAAGCCGAGGCTGCCCACGTTGTAAGCGACGGAGTAGCGCCCAACGGCTGCGGACCCGAGCACATGGCGAACGACTACACGGTCGCCAACGCCGAGAATGAAGCCACTGAGCTGCTGCGGCACCAAAGGGAGGCCGAAAAGGAATATCCCGCCGTAGCGCCGGATCGCGGCAAGCGCCGACCAGTCCGGCCGGAGGGCCACCAAGCCGACCAGAGCAGCCGCGCCTTGCCCGATGATCAGGCCGCAGAGGTAACTAGTAACAGTAGGCGTCCACCAGTCCAGCAGAGCCAGGCCGACCGCTTGCGCCCCCACCGACTGCAGAGCAGCGACGAAGATTGCCATCCGCAGCTTGTCTCTGGACCGGAGAATGGCGAGCGATGTCAACGTCAACGCGAAGCAGCCAGCCCACAGTGCGGCCAATCGCGCGTTCAGCACCCGGTCCAGGCCGACCAGGTGGCCCCACGCTGGTGCGGCTAGGACGACGACAAGCGAAGCGGCGACCGCCAGGACAGCGGAGATGGCGAGTACTCCGCTAGACCGACGATCACCGTCCTCCTCCGCGAAAATCTTCTGAGCCGCGAAGGGGAGTCCGAGGCTAAAGGTCAGCCCCAGGAGTTGCGCCACGACGATGGCAAGCGCCAACTGCCCGAACTCGCCTACGCCGACGAGCCGGGTCAGGATGGGCGTCATCAGCGCCGCGAGGACCACCTGAAGGGCGGACGCTCCAAGGTAGACAAAATCCCGAGTGAACATGGCACGCAGGGCATTGGTCGCGGCTGCATCGCCGCGCGAGGTCGCTGGCACAACCTCGTCATGAGGGTGGCGCCCGTCGCGTCGAGTACCTGGGTTTACCTGTCGGCGGAGACCGCGGCCCCAACCGCCCCAATCGCGCCTTCCCAAATGTCGTTCCTCACACTTGCAAGAGACGCCCCATCAAGCAGGCGCTCGCGTCACAGGCGGCCAAGCAGACGTCAGCGCTGTGCCACTACGACGCATGGAAAGGCCACGGCCCCGCGTGCCACAGTGGAATGTCACCTCCGCTCACTGCGAGTAGCATCGCGCCGGCAGGCCCCCGATCGCCCGGCGGTGTTATCTGGTGTTGCCGCCGCGCATCGGCGGCAAGCTGGCGGCCGTACGAGCCGGCCAGGCAAAGAGCCGTGACCGCGCCTAGCAGCAACCCGAGCGAGTGCGGGCCGAGCCGAATGCCGCTGACGTCAAGAACCAGCGATGCACAGATGGCGAGCACGAGCGACACGGGCACCGCCAGGGAGATAGACCGCTGGCCCGTAGCCTGCCCAAACAGCCGCAGGAGCGCATAACCCGGGGCCAGCAGCAGTGCCGGCAGGACAACCAGCCGTGAGAGCCCGGGAAGGACCGGCGCGATATGAGCAGAACGGCTCCGACGAAGGCAAGGAGTCCGGGGTTTCGAGCCACGCGCAGGCTGGTGCGCCATCCCCGCGGCACGTCAATGACCCTTGGCATAGGACGGATACCACGAAAAATAGGAGTGGTAATTGATCTTGTACAGGCGATAGTGCTGCGAGGAGTACAGGAGCCGCAGCCACGGCCACCGCGCGAGACGCGTGAAGCTCGCAGTGGCACCACCTTCGGTTCGCCAGGGAAGAACAGGGGCGGCGCTGTCGTGCTGTGGTGCGCGTCGCGGACATCGATGGCCAGGTAGTTGTCCGCCCGACGCTCCATGGCGGACATGAGAGCCGGTGTCGGTGGGCGGGGGTTGTACCAGATGCTCGCAGTTGGCAGCCTGTGACCCTGAGCGGGGTGACGGCGCGGCGTGAGCCGTGAGTGCAATACCGGTGAAACGATCTGTCACCACGTGCGCCCCGTGCGCCAGATGCGCCTGAACCCAGTGCGCAAACCTGAGGGTCTCCGGGGTGACGCTGCGGGTGTCAGAGCCGAACTGGTAAGGCCCAGGGAATCGAGAGTCGGTCGTTGTACTCGCTGCGACATTCCCGACGAGCAGGACGGCGAGTACTGCCGCGCCTACCGTCGCGGCCTACGCTTTACCCACGGCCTGCGCTTGTCCAATTCGAACAAGATGACGAGAGCCGCCGGCAGGAGAGCGACCCCGACGAACGTCGAGGCCCAGGTACGGTGCGATCCCAGAGCCCCCGCGTCGGTCAGCGTCAGTAGAAGACTGACCAGGTAGGCCGTTGTGAGCACGAGCGACCACAGGAGATTTGACCGTAGAGCGGGCTTTTGCAGCCAGCGAAGTCCCGCAAAGAGGAGCGCAACCGCGATCATGATAGGCGCGGCGATCGCAGCGACTCGTTCATAGCCAGGGGCAGTGGAATGGCTGAAGATCGTCCGCATTGTACCACTTGCCCTTGAGCCAGTGGCCAAGGCGACAAGCTGTGATGCGGTGCGTGCCACATAGGGAAGAGGTAGGACACGGTTCCTGGCGCGACGAAGACAACCCACAACGCGAAGCACGTTGCCAGCGTCAACACAGGCATCCACCTGACGAACAGGCGGCGCCAACCACCCTTGCGGTCGGCGAGCCCGCTGATCGGCTTGAGAAAGAGCGCGCCCGCCAAGAGCAGGGCGATGCCCGTCAGGCTGGTGAGATGATGTGTCACCACAAGGCCGAAGGACATCACCGCTATCAGTAGTGCCGTTGACAGGCTCTGTCCCCAGGTGCGGCTGCCAGATCGCTCGGCCGCCAAGGCTTCCACGTACAGGCGGACGATCGTCAGCATGAGCAGGAGCGCAACGGATTCGTAAGCGAACTGGGCGTCAAAGTAGATGAAACTTGGATTGGTGGCGTAGACCAGGCCCGCCACCGCCGCCCACCGATGGGGAACTGGCAGGGCTCGCGCTACGTAGTAGACCTGTACCGGGAGCAGGCAGTGCACCACGGCAATCAGGGTCAGGGCCGAGTCCCACGGGGAAAGGCCGGTCAGCCAGTGGATCGTGGCCGCGGCGCTCTCCAACCCTGGGTAGAAGGTCCCGATCGGCAGCAACGGCGTGTGCTGGAAGAGCTGACCCGCCGAAATGACGTTCCGCAGCAGGGCGAAGTGAGCAGTCTCATCGAAGCCGATCGGGCCACCCGGGCTCACCCAGAACGTCGGCAACACGGTGAAGAGCCCGAGCAATCCAAGCCAGAGAACCGCGTAGCGCCCGGATACCGCCCGCCACGCGACCGCCAGGTACGCGAGCAGCATTCCTGCCCAGAAGATTGGATATAAGACTGGATCTTGGCGGTCGGCGCTATGCGGTACGCCCAGACCACCAAGGCGGCGCCGACCGCGACAAGGCCGACGGCCAGCAGATCAGCCAGAGTGCCACTCGGGATCAGCGAGGCCCTCGAGGGGCTGTCGGCAGGCCGGTCTTCCCGGAGAAGCACGGAATCCGGAA
>CAVPIR010000013.1:0-26308 GCA_963705055.1 uncultured Actinomycetota bacterium | reverse complement strand
GCGTGTCCAACGGCAAGGTAGTCATCAGCCTTGGTCCGCTCATAGGGAAGGTCAAGGCCAGGCTGGCGGCGCGCGGGCTGACCCTGGTCAAAGCCCTGCCGCCGATCAATCCCACCTTCCCGCTGTTCTCGGCGAAGTACCTGGTCAAGGCGCAATCCGCATACCGGCTGCTCACCACGCTCAGGTGGGTGCTGCCGGTGCTCACCCTCGCGCTGCTGGCGGCCGGTGTCTATGTCGCGAAGCGGCACAGGCGGGCCCTGGTCGGCGCCAGCCTCGGGCTCTCCGCCTCGATGCTGGTGCTGGCCATAGCGCTGGCCGCAGGCCGGGCGATCTACCTGAGCAAGCTCCCGGCGAGCGTGCTGCCAGCCGATGCCGCCGCCGTCGTCTTCGACACGATCGTGCGGTTCATCAGGCAGGGCCTGCGGGTGCTGCTGGTGCTCGGCCTTGTGGTCGCGCTTGGCGCATTCTTGACAGGACCGTCGGTGACGGCAGTCAGGACCAGGGCCGCATTCCGCTCTGGGTTCGCCGCCGTCAGGGGCACCGGCGAGCGGGCGGGCGTCAGCACCGGGCGCACAGGAACCTGGATCTACGGGCGCCGGACGCCGCTGCGGATCGCCTCCGTGGGCGCCGCGGTCCTGGCCTTCATCTTCTGGACCGACCCGACCGGGCTCGTCGTGCTCCTGATCGCAATCGTGCTGGCCGCCGTACTCGGGCTGATCGAGCTCATCGGCCGGCCACCGGTGCGGCCGGAGCAGGCCGGCCGCACCGGCTAAGGCCTGACCGCCCGTGCGGCGGGCCACGGCCCGGCTCCGTAGCGCCGGGGTTTCATGTCAGCTCTGCCGGGCAGCTACCAGCAGCTTTATCCGGTTACGTCATGGCGTTCATCGATTACCGACAGACTGGCATGCTGTGCACATGACAGACGACGGCCGGGCCGCGGAAGCGGCACCGGCGCCCGACGACGACACGCGGCTGCTTCCGGCGCGGCCGCCAGCCCAGGCCCAGGCCGGCCCGACCAGGAGGGCAGTCCTCTGGACCGCGGCTGAAGCCAGAGGGGTGCCGCTGCGGGCCATCCTGGCGACGATCGTGGCCGTCATTGTCTTCTACCTGGCGGGCAAGGTCGTCTACCGGCTACGCGACGTCATCCTGCTGATCATCGTGGCGGGCTTCATCGCGCTGCTGCTCAATCCGCTCGTGGTGTTCGCGCAGCGGTGGGTCGGCAGGCGCGGGATCGCGATCACGATCGTGACCCTGCTGGCGGTGATCTTCTTCGCCGGGCTGGCCGTGGCGTTCGGCTATCCCCTCGTGAATGGCATCACCCACCTCGCCGACAACCTGCCTGGTTACGTCAGCAAGGCTGAGCACGGCAAGGGCTGGATCGGCCACCTAGTCACGAGGTACCACGTCCAGAACTGGGTGAAAACCAACGCGCCGAAGCTCGCCACCTACGGCAAGGACATTGCCAACCCGGTGATAAGCGTAGGCAAGGGCGCCATCACTTTGATGATCACCTTGCTGACGATCTTCGTGCTGGTCGTCCTGTTGCTTATGGAGGGCCCGAAGCTGCGCACCGGGCTGCTCGGCCTGATGGTGCCCGCCAGGGCAGAGCGGTACCGGCGCGTCGCGTCGGCTGTGAACCGCTCGGTGACCGGGTACATGCTGGGGAATTTCGCCACGTCGATCATCGCCGGCCTTGTCGTTCTCGTGACGCTGCTCGTGATGGGTGTTCCCTTCCCGTTCCTCTGGGCGCTGTGGGTTGCCCTCGTCGACTTCCTCCCGATGATCGGCGGTGCGCTGGCCGGGATCCCGGTCGTCCTCTTCGCCCTCACCCAGGGCATCGGGCCCGGCCTGGTCACCCTTGCCGTGTTCCTGCTCTACACCCAGCTCGAGAATCACGTGCTGAACCCGCTGATCATGAGCAGGACGGTCAAGATCAACCCGTTGCTCGTCCTACTCTCGATCCTCGTCGGAGCGTCGATGGGAAGCTGGCTCGACGGGATTTTCGGCGGCTTCGTCGTCGCGCTGCTGTCGATCCCGCTGGCCGGCGCGCTTCAGGTGATCGTGCGCGAGGTCTGGCGGTCGACCGATCCCGCGGTACTCGACCCAGCGGTAGTCAACCCGGCCGGCGCCGCCGGGGGCTCGAGCTCGTCCGCACTGGTCAGCCCGTCGCCCGCGCTCGCCGGAAACCTGCCGCGGGAGCGGCGCGGCGTTCCGCGCCTGCCGTCGCAGTGGGGCCGCCGCCTGCCAAGACGGCCGGACTCGGCCGCTGAGCCGCCCGCTTAGCCTGGGATGTTCGCGGCCAGGCCGAGCCCGCGCATCGCCTTGCGGTAGGCGACCGCCACGGCGTCGAACTTCAGGTGCAGCTCGTCGGCCAGGTCGAACGGGACCCGGTCAGGTCGCTGCGACTCGACCACGACCTGGTCCTGGCCGAAGATCGTGTCCTCGAACTCCCGCAGGACCCTTTCCGGCTGGTCGAAGTTGTAGTTCCGGCCGATGATCACGTAGCCAGCGCAGCGATCTACCCCGATCGGCTGCGAGGCGAAGAAGTACACCATGCCGCGCTCACCGCCCCAGCCCAGCCTGAGCACGATCGTGTAGGGCAGATGCAGTTCGTAGCTGCTCCGTCGCTCAGGCGGTCCGGCGTCGGCATTCGCGAAGACCGGAAAATCGTCCGTGTTCGGCGCCTCGGGCCGGACGATCGAGTACCGCAGCACGTTGCCGTCGGTCTGCACCTCATGGCGCGGGACCACGGGCCGGTCTGGGTCGCCGAGCAGGCCAGGGTGCACCCACGGGAAGTGCCCGAAGTCGGTGAAGTTCTCCACCTGCCGCGCCGCATCGCACTGCCAGCGGTACGGCCCCGCCTGCACCGTTGCCCAGGAGTCATCCTCCAGTTCGGGCACCACGGGCAGCGGCCAGCGCGGCTCGGCAAGCGCTACCCAGATCAGGCCGTACCGCTCGGCCGCCGGAAAGGCAGGCACCCTGGCCTTCGCCGGGACCCTGCCCGGATCTGCGAGCTGCGGGATGGCGACGCACCGGCCATCGTCCGCATACCGCCAGCCGTGATACCGGCACACCAGCTCCTCGCCGCTGATCCAGCCGAGCGACAGCGCCGTGCCGCGGTGCACGCACAGGTCCGACATAGCACGGATGCCGCCGGGTGAGCGCCACAGCACCAGCGGCTCGCCGAGCAGGTCAGCCGGGACTGGCCGGTCAGAAACCTCGGACGCGAACGCGACAGGATGCCAGCACTCCCGCAGCGCCTGCAGATTGGCGAACACTCCAGGACGAACCCGGGTCCCGCCAGGGGATGGAGAACTCATAGCTGACGATAACTCCTCGAGGCTCGGACGCATGGAGACGATGGTGCGCGTAGGAGGCGCCGCGGGCCGCCGTCCGCGTCCCCGAGCACGTAACTGCGACGATCCTGCGCCAGTGCGGGCTGGCCGCAGCGTGACGCCTGCGCCGGACGGGACCGGTGCGACAGGCGCCGGCCGATCCCGGCCAGGATCGCCGGCCCGATGGCGGTTTTGCGACCCGAATCGGTTGTGCCGCCTGATCCGGTCGGCGATGCTGAGCTGACGCTCGCCGAATTCACGACGCCACCAGGAATGCCGCCGCAGATGGAGTTAGGCCCGCAGCTTGCACTCGGGGTCATTGGCCCGCTGGCCGGCGACCCGTCGACCGGACGGCATCCGGGGCTCGCGATGTTCGCTGCCGGACTGCTGGCGGGCGGGCTGATCGTGGCACTCGCAAGCTGGTTCGGTAGCCCCCGGCGGCGTCACAAGCCAGCTACCCGGGATGAGCCATTCATCACCGGCCAGGCCAAGCCCGCCATTCCAGACAGAGCGGCCAGGGTAGCGGCCTGTGCCGTCGCCGCCAGCCCGGCCGGCGACGGCACACCCAGGCGCAGCAAGCGGCAAGGCTTGCTCATCGGCGTCCTTGGTCCGCTGACGATCAATGGCCAGGCTGGCGCCCTCGTGCCGGCCCAGAGCCAGCTGATCGTCGCGCTCGCCCTGAACCGTTGCGGTCTCAGCAACGGACAGCTTCGCAGGCTGCTCGGCGCCGATGATGGACACCCGAAGCCCGCGGACTCGCTCAGGCAGCTCATCGCCAGGACTAGGCGCGCCCTCGGCCAGGCCGCCGACGGCCGGGAATGGATCGAGCATCTGGGTCACGGTCGCTACGCCCTGCACCCGCACGCATGGGTGGACTTGCATGAGTTCGAGACGCGGACGGCGGCCGGAGTGGCGACCGACAACGCCGTGACACTGTCGGAGGCGATCAGCCTCGTTCGGGGGCAGCCGTTCACGGGGTGCTTCTACTGGTGGCTCGAACTGGAACTGATCGAATCGGTCACGGCGCGCATTGTCGGCGCCGCTGAGTCGCTTGCGACGCTCAGCCTGGCCAGCCAGGACCCGGCGGCGGCGGTCAGGGCGGCGAGGACCGGGCTCGCCGCCGACTCCTCGGCCGAGCAACTCTGGCGGCTGATGATGCGTGCGGAGCACGCGGCAGGCAACCTAGCCGGCGTCCGCGGCGCCTGGGACCGCTGCCTGGACGTTGCGGCTGAGGTGGCAGCCGACGGCCAGCCGGACTCGGCCACATCAGCGGTCTACAGCGCGCTGATCGCGCGCTGAGCAGGCAGGGCTGCCCCGATCACAAGCCCGCCCAACCCGCCCCAACACGCCCCATCTGTGCGTTTTCCCGGCTGATCGGCACCTGACCGATAGCATGCTCGGCAGCCAGCGCCTTCGCCGCAGGGCGCTAGCGCCGCAGGCCGCGGCCCGCGTTACATGCCGAGCGGCGGTGTCAGGTTTGGACGCAGGTGAAACGATCGTCATATGAGTTCGCGTCACAAGCCGCTGCGACCGGCGGTCACTGCGGCATTGACGCGCGCGGCTAGCATCACCAAGGCTCCGGCCAGCGACTCCCGTCTGCTGGTCACCGATGAGCTCGAGTCGCGGGTCAGGATCCCGGCTGACCTGATTCGCTGTGTGATCGCGGCGGTAGAGATCGCGCTGCTCGTCGGCATCGGACTGCTCGCGAGCGCCACGGCGACCGGTGTCGAGTTCGACTTGGTCGGAGCCAGCAAGCATTTGCCGCACGCGCTGCTGCGGCTGATCGGCTGGGCCGGCGGCATCGCCCTGCTGATCCTGCCGATCGCCCTCGCGGTCAGGGCGCTGATGGTCAAGCAGTACCGCAGGCTCGGCGAGGCGGTGGCGACCGGCGGGTTCGCCGTGGGCGTGGTGGTGCTGGCGAACATCCTGCTGAACCAGCCTGCGCTGACACAGCTGCACAACGCGCTGCACACGACCACTGGCGGCCTGACAGGCCGGCACGAAGCCACCCTGGACGGCTACCTCGCCGGCCTTGTCGCCTACGTCACCGTGATCGGCCTTCGGGGCCGGACCCAGTGGCGCACGGCGTTCCTGACCACCATCGGCTTCTACATCGTCACGAGCCTGGCCGACAAGCACGCGACCGTGCTCTCGCTGCTCATTACCATCGCCATCGGCTCATGCGTCGGCAGCGGCCTGAAATACGCGCTCGGCACCACCACGGGGCGGCCATCGGCCGCTGACATCGCGACCGCCCTGAGTTCCGAGCAAGATCCGATCGTCGCGATCCGCCGGGTCGCCAACGGCAGCCCGGAGGTTCGCAGGTACTCGGCGACGCTGCGCGGCGGCGACCTGGTCGACGTGACCGTCTTCGACCGTGACCAGCAGGCGGCCGACGCCTTTTACCGGCTGTGGCGCCGGGTGCGGCTGAAAACGAATGTCTCGCGCAGCGCGCCGCTGTCGCTCGAGGGCGCGATCGAACGGCAGGCGCTGCTGATCTACGCGACCGAGGATTCAGGCGTGCTGACGCCTCGACTGCGCGCGGTGATCAGGGTCGGGCCGGACGCCGCGGTTCTCGCGACGGATCACGTCGAGGGCACGACGCTGGCCGAACTGGGCGACCTGACCAGCGATGATCAGCTCAGGCGAGTCTGGGACGCCGTACTGCTGCTGCACAGCCACAGGGTGACGCACCGGGCACTGACCGACGAGCGCATCATGCTGGTATCCAGGTCAGGCGCGGAGCAGGTGGCGCTGCTCGATCCGGGCAACGGCGACGTCGCCGCGACCGACCTGCAGTTCAGGCTCGATCTGGTCCAGTTGATCGCGCAGACCGCGCTCCTCGTCGGCCCGGATCGGGCCGTCGATATCGCCACAGAAAAAGTGCCGAGGGACGGGCTGCTCGGTCTGGTATCACTCCTGCAGCCGGTTGCCCTGTACAGGTCGACCCGGTCCGCCTTGCGCGGCCAGAAACGGGTGCTCGCTGACGTCCGCAAGCGTCTGCTCGCGGCTGCTCCGGACGGCGAGGTGATGCCCGCTCAGCTCGATCGGGTCCGGCCGCGCACGCTGATTACGCTGATCGCGGGTGTGTTCGCCGCATACGTGCTTGCCAGCCAGCTAGCCAACGTCTCGTTGTCAAAGCTGCTCGCTGAGGCGAATATCGGCTGGAGCCTGGTGGCCCTGGCCTGCTCGGCCGCCACGTATGTGGGCGCGACCCTGGCGATCTCCGGCTTCGTCCTCGAGCGGCTGAACCCGCTTCGGACGCTCCTCGTGCAGATCGCCGCGTCGTTCGTCATCCTGGTGACGCCTGCCGCGGTCGGCGGCGTGGCGCTGAACGTGCGCTACCTGCGCAAGGCCAAGCTGAGCGCCGCCGACGCGGCCGCCAGCGTTGGCGTCACACAGGTCATGTCCTTCGCCGTCTTCGGCGTCCTGGTGCTGGTCTCCGCGGCGATCGCCGGCTCATCGAAGGCGGCCAAGGCACTGACGCCACCGCACTGGGCCTACATCGCTCTCGGCGTCCTGGTCGGCCTCACGCTGATCGCGCTGGCGCTCCCTGCCGGGCGCCGGCTGCTGCTGTCCCGCGTCGGCTCAGTCGCGAGCCAGGTCATCCCGAGGCTCGTCGATGTGGCGCAGCGCCCGGTCAAGCTTGTCCAGGGTGTCGGCGGGACGCTACTGATCACCATGGCCTACATCTTGTGCCTGGCAGCGTCGGTGCGCGCGGTCGGAGATGGCGCCGTGCCGCTGGCGAGCATCGCCGTGGTGTACCTGGCGGGCAACGCGGCAGGCTCGTTCATCCCGACCCCCGGAGGCATCGGCGCGGTCGAGACCGCACTGTCCATCGCGCTGGCCGGAGCCGGCATGCAGCCTGCCCAGGCGATCACGGCCGTCCTGCTGTTCAGGACAGTCACGTTCTGGCTGCCCGTGCTGGCCGGCTGGATCTCGCTGCACTACCTGCAGCGCCAGGACGTCCTCTAGCGACGCGCCGTGGCGCGCCGGCGTCGTGGCGCAGTCAGGATGCTGAGCGGGCTCGCCGGACGGCGATGCCGGTAATGAGCAGGCCGATCACGGCGACGATGGGGCCGATGATCGCCCAGACAGAATCGCCCGACATGAAGCTTCCGCCGATGACGCCGAAACCCTGCAGTGCCCAGATCACGCCACCGACAGTCAGGAGCACGCCCACCGCCGTCAGCACGCCGCTTCGCACCGTGTACCTCCAGGTCGCTCGGTTAGGTCAGCCGCGACGTCGCCAGTGCGGCGGCAAGCAGCACGACCCCCCATGACAGAGAACGCAGGGCCCTTTCCAGCGGTTCAAGGAGTCGCCTGGCGTCCAGGGTGGTCTCCTCGCCCGAATTCAGCGTGATGCGGCCGGTGACGGCCGCGGTGCGGCGGCGCAGCATCCGTGCCGGAGTGCTGAGATGCCGCTGACCGGCGGACAGCGCCATGGCCGCGCCGGCCGCCACGACGGGCGCGACGGCGAGGCGGCCCGACTGGGCGACATAGCCGGTCAGCGTGGGAAAGGCGCCCCAAGCCGCGGCGAACCCGAGGTCTGTGTGGATGAGCCCGCCAAAGAGCTCGGCGTTGTACCCGACCACCAGCAGTGGCCCGATGATCATGAAGGGCAGCAATCCCCAGCCCACCCTGGTGATGCCGATGGCGCCAAGCGCGACGGCGCCAGCCAGGCCAGCCACCGTGACCGCGATGAGCGCGGACCGGGGAATAGCCGTCCGCAGCGGCCTGCCGTGCAGTTCGTCGAGCGCGTGCGCGGCGACGCCGACAGCGAGAAAGAAGGCGATCAGCGCCGCCACGAGCCGGTCGATCCTGACCTGCGGCGCCAGCATCGCACCGAGGACGACGTAGGACAGGTGCCAGGCAGTGAAGGGCGGGTGCAGCAGCGTCCACCAGTCCCGCAACGGCCCAGGACCGGCGGCATAGTAGGCCGGCCTGGCCTGCGGTTCAGCCACCTGACCTGGTTCCCCACATGACTAGCCCGCCGCCCAGGCTCATCAGCCTGACCCCGACATCGGTGAATCCCGCGTCGCGCCAGGCCTGTTCCGTCCATCTCATCGGGTACTTGCGGTAGTGGCCCGAGATGTTCGGCCCGAGAAACTTGCCGACGAAGAACCACTCGCGGCCGCCGGCCAGCAGGCCGCCGAGCGGCAGCAGCAGCCTGGTGTACAGCCACCAGGCGGCGCGCCAGAAGGGTGACGGCGGAACGCAGAACTCCAGGCTCGCAACCCGCCCGCCCGGCCTGACCACCCGCGCAAGCTCCTCGAGCGTCGACCGCGGGTCGTCGACGTAGCGCAGCAGGTAGGTAAAGGTCAGCGCGTCGACGCTGCCGTCGGGCAGCGGCAATTGCTCGCCCCGCCCAGCGACCAGGCTGATTCGCTGCGCCTGGCCGGCAGCCGCCACGTTGGCCCTGCCGCGCTGCAGCATCTGCTCGGTCAGATCCACGCCAAGCACCTTGGCACGAGTACGCTCGGCCAACTGGATGGCCACGCCGGCGGTCCCCGAGGCGACGTCGAGCACGACCTCTCCCGGAGCCGGCACTATCTGGTCGACCATCGCACGGCGCCAGCGTCCGTTCTGCCCGAAGGACAAAAGCTCGGCCAGGCGGTCATAACGGGCAGGAAGGGGTGTGAAGAGATCCTGGGCGAAGCTGTTGCGCTCGGCAGATGTCGAGAGCGGCACTGGCGTCTCCTTCGGGGGGCGCGGAGCGCCACCTTAGTTTTCGCAGAACTTCACGGTACGCCTTAGGGGCCGGTTCAGCGTCAGACCGGCCGATTGCTACTCGACCGTGACGGACTTCGCCAGGTTGCGGGGCTTGTCAATGTCGCGGCCGAGCGCACGCGCGGCGTGGTACGCCATCAGCTGGATGGGGATGACCATCAGCACCGGGTCGAGCTCACGCTCGTTCTTTGGCACCGTGATCCGCACGCTCTCGCATGGGGGCACGCCGGGATGCGTGATCATGACGAGCCGCCCGTTCCTCGCCCTGATCTGCTCGATCGCTCCGAGGTTGCGGTCGGTCAGCTCGTCGTCGGGCACGATCGCCACGGTGGGCAGTTCCTCGTCGATCAGGGCAAGCGGACCATGCTTGAGCTCGCTTGCCTGGTAGGCCTCGGCATGCCGGTACGTCACTTCCTTGAACTTCTGCGCCCCCTCCCGTGCCACGGGGTAGCCGCGCACCCGGCCGATGAAGAACAGGCTCCTCGCGGTCGCGAGGTCGGTAGCGATCTCCGCGATCCGCGGCTCGGCGGCGAGGACCTCCTCGATCTGGCCAGGCAGGTCCCGGAGGCCAGCCACGATCCGCTGGCCGTCGGTGATCGACAGATCGCGGACCCGGCCTAGCACCAGCGCGAGCATCGCGAAGCCGATCGCCATGTGAGTGAGCGCCTTGGTCGACGCGACCGCGATTTCCGGTCCTGCGTGCAGGTAGATCCCGCCGTCGCACTCCCGCGCGATCGTCGATCCCACGACGTTGACCAGGCCGACGACCTGGCCGCCCTTTCGCTTGACCTCCCTGACCGCGAAGGCGGTGTCGGCGGTCTCACCGGACTGGCTGACGGCGACGTAGAGGGTGTCTGGCTCGATCACCGGGTTGCGGTAGCGGAACTCCGAGGCTGGTTCGGCGTCGGCCGGCATCCTGGCCAGTTCCTCGACAAGCTGGGCGCCGATCTGGCCGACGTAGTACGCAGACCCGCAGCCGAGGATCTTGACCCGGCGGAAGCTCCGCAGGTCTCGGGGGCCGAGGTTCAGCCCGTCGAGCCGCGCCGTCCCGAATCGCTCGTCCAGACGCCCGCGCAGCATCCGCTCGACCGAGCTTGGCTGCTCAAGGATCTCCTTGCGCATGAAGTGCTGGTGCCCGGACAACTCGACGTCATCGGCATCAAGCTCGATGCGGACCGGTGTCTTGTCGGTGTTCTCTTGCTCGCGGCTGAAGGTGCGGAACCCGGCCGCCGTCACCGTCGCCAGCTCGCCATCGTCCAGGTGGACCACCGACGTTGTGTGCCTGACCAGCGCGGACAGGTCGCTTGCAATGAACATCTCGCGGTCCCCGACGCCCAGGATGAGTGGCGAGCCGTTCCTGGCGACCACGATGCGGTCCGGGTAACGCTGATCGGTGACCGCGAGCGCGTAGGTCCCCGAGATCTGCTCGAGCGCCTCGAGCACGGCGTCCTCGAGCGAAGCCGCCGCTGAGTTGGCGATCAGGTGCGCGAGCACCTCGGTGTCGGTCTCTGAGCTGAAGGTCTCACCCTTCGCGATCAGGTCGGCGCGCAGGTCCATCGCGTTGTCGATGATGCCGTTGTGCACCACGGCGATCCTGCCGTCCTCACTGACCTGCGGATGAGCGTTCGCCTGGGTCACCGGCCCGTGGGTCGCCCAGCGGGTGTGCCCGATCCCGGTCTTGCCCGACAGCCGCCTCGGCAGCGAGGCTTCGAGCTCGCGAACCCGGCCGACCCGGCGGTAGACCTGGGTGCCCTTGGCCGAAACGATCGCGATGCCTGCCGAGTCGTAGCCGCGGTACTCCAGCCGGAAGAGCCCCTCCATCAAGATCGGAACGGCGTTCTGCCCTCCGATATAGCCCACGATTCCGCACATAGTCCGCCGGGTCTCCTTAGCCGTAGACGATCCTGCGCAACTGCCGCTCGGTGAGGCAGGGAGCCGCCACCAGCCGGTCGCCGAGCTCAGCCGCGATCAGGCCGAAGATCTCGTTGTTCCGCTTGCCATACGTCCGCAGGTACGCATGGCGGCGCCGGACATAGTCCTCGACCGGCTCGCGGTACCAGCCGACGACGTCGGCCACCACCCGCGCCGCCTCGCCAGGGGAGAGGCCGGTTGAGGCGGACACCCTGGCGATCAGCTCGGCATCCACCTCCCCATCCTGCTGTTGGCCGACCTCGAACGCCAAGTTCTTGCCCGAATCCGGGCAGGCAATTGACTCTCGATCCCGAGATGGAGCCGTGTCGCGTGCACGCGATACTTTCTTCATGCCCTCGCCAGCCCTCGACGCCGCCGCAGATTCCGGCCTGCGCTACCGCGTCCTCACGCACGGGCCAGTCCGCAGCCTCGCCGAGGCCGCGCAGGCCCGCGGGGTCGCTCCCGCTGATGTCGTCAAGACGCTCGTGGTGCGCCGTGCGGACGATGACTTTCTCTTCGTTCTGGTGCCGGGGGACCGGACGATCTCGTGGCCCAAGCTTCGGTCGCTGCTCGGCGTGAGCCGCCTGTCACTGCCCGACGCAGCCGTCGCGAAGGCGGCCACCGGCTACGAGCGGGGGACGATCACCCCGTTCGGCTCCTCGCGATCGTGGCCAGTCGTCGCCGACGCCAGGCTGGCTGGCCGCGAGATCACCCTCGGCGCAGGCGAGCACGGTGTCGCCATCGCGGCCGCGGCCGACGACATCCTCAAGGCCCTAGGCGCCAGCGTCGCCGACGTCTCCGATCCTGACCAGATCCAGACCAGCCCAGGCACGTAGGTGCCGCACCGAGAAGGCGAGGGACGGCCGATGACATCGGCAACCGAGCACCGCACCGTGGTCACGGCCGACGGGAGATCCGTGCCCGTCCTCGTGGCCGGCCCGGCCGACGGCCTCGCCCTGCTGTTCCACACCGGAACACCTGGCGGCCTGGTCGAGATCGCGCCGCTGTTCGATATCGCTGCCGCCTGCGGCTTCCGGTCCGTGCTCTACGCGCGGCCCGGCTACGGAAGTTCTGATCCGCTCCCGGGACGGCGGGTAGCTGATGCCGCCGCGGACGTGGCTGCAGTGCTCGATTGCGTCGGAGCCGACCGGTTCGTGACCGCCGGCTGGTCGGGTGGCGGGCCACACGCCCTCGCCAGTGCCGCCATGCTCGGCGGGCGCTGCGTGGCCGCAGCCACGATCGCCGGGGTCGCGCCGTATCCGGCAGATGGCATCGACTGGTTCGCGGGCATGGCAAGCGAGAACATCGCCGAGTTCGGTGCGGCAGCGCGGGGCTCTGACGCGCTGACGGCTTTGCTCGAGGCAGAAATGGCCGAGCGGCCAGACATCGCCAGCAGCGAGGTCGCTGACGCACTCGGCAGCCTCGTCACCGCCGCCGACCGGGCCGCGCTGAATGGCTGGTTCGCCGACTACATGGCCGCGTCGATGCGGGCCGGAGTGAGCTCGGGAATCGCCGGCTGGCGAGACGACGATCTGGCTTTCGTCCGTGACTGGGGATTCAGCCTGCGTCAGATCGAAGTTCCCGTCGCGGTCTGGCACGGCGACGAGGACGCCATGGTGCCGTTCGCACACGGCGAGTGGCTCGCACGGCATATTCCTGGTGCGCGGGCGCGGCTGCAGTCCGGCGAGGGTCATCTCACCCTGGTGAGCGCGAGGTTCGCCGATGTCATGAGCGACCTCGCGGACCTGGCGGGGCACGCCTAGCCGCGCGGATCCCTGCGGGCCGGGCACAGGCCCTGTGCATGGCGCTGTGGATAAGACGCGCAGATCCGCCGGCTGCGGTGGATAAACGCGACACGTCCTGTGGACAGCCAAAAGAATTTTGTATTTACTCGCCGAACACCTTGTGCGACCGGCCGCAGTCGCAGTAGAAATTCTCTCACCACCGACGGCGGGCCAGTCCAAGGGGAAACCCAGGGAACGCAGGGGGAGCCGGGAGACCGGCGATTTCCAGCGGAGCCCGATACCCGGTGGCCGCCGAGCAGCGCACCGGCAGCCGAGTCATCGGTTCGCTAGCGCGCTCAGGCGGGGCGCGAGGCCCCTCCATCTCATACATGGAGGGGCTTCCGCTTTTCTCTGGTGCGTTCGGCCGTCGGTCGGCTCTGCACCTCCACGACCTGGCCGTTGCGAGCGGCCAGCCCAGAGGGCGCTACCTCCATCTCGGCCCGCATACCCGACATCATCGCCGGGAAACGGATTTTCGGCTCATCTGATTATTGTCATGCCAAAGGCTATTCCAGGTGAAAGGCGTGCGCTTAGTTACTTTCGAATGGCAGGCTAGGCATTAGCACCGCCAATAAGAGCGCTGACGGCCTGGTTAATTCCAGCGGCTAGCCTGGCGCTGCGCGTGTTTGCCGGGCATGCTTCCGACTACGATGCGACACTGGCCGTTGACAGTGCGCGCAGCGCATCCCGCGAGCGCAAACGCGCGCACCAGGGCTGCCGGCAGGCGCACGCCCGCGACGATGCGGAGGTTCTGGGGGTCGTCCTCCCTGGCCAGCACCGCAGCGGCCGCGCAGCCAGACACGGACGGGGAAGTTAATGGGCCTCATGGTTAGCCACGGCGGGCCCTTCGACGAATATGAGGCCGTGGCATTGCCGCCGGGACCCGGCCTCGCTGATCGCTCGCTCGGCTCGGCCGTGTTCTTGCGCCGCTCCCCAAGGCCAAGCCGGCGTGCGGTCCTGCACTTGCACGATCTGACAGGCTCGTTCGCGCCAGCAGATCTGGCGCGCTGGTACAACGAGCGCGGATTCCATTTCTACGTGACTGACCTCGACACGCGCGAGCCGCTCGACGCCGTCAGCCGCCGGAAGTCGCAGCAGTCGATGCGGGCCTGCTTCGCCGCACTTGACGCCGCCTGCGGGCACCTGCGTGAAGCTGACGGCATTGACGCCATCATCCTGAGCGCGCAGGATGATGCCGCCCCGGCCGCTGCGCTGTGGTGCCACGCCCGCAGGGCCGTCCGGCCAGTCGACGCGCTGATCCTGTCGAACCCGGACTTCGGCAAGGGCCTCCGGCGCCGTCTGGATATCGCCTGCCCGGTGCTCGTCGTCTCCGCGTCTGCCAGCCAGCGCGGCAATGCAGGCGGCGGCCGACCTCTCAGGAAAGATCTGCGCGGTGCCGAGACGGTCCGACTCGGCCAGCATGTGACCTGGCTCTATCTGGACCATGGCCCGGCCTCGGAAACCGCCGCCGGGCGGAAGCAGCTCTTCGACGAGATGGGCCGCTGGCTCGGCGCCTACATGTACGGCCAGGTTCGCGACCAGTTGCTGTAACCCTGGGGAATTTGCCGCCGCGCCGAACCCGCTGAACCGGCCGGGCACCGCGAACGTTGTCCGGCTGACGGGAACCATCCAGCGGGAAGGACCGAGCCTTGGCTCACATCGGAACGGCTAGGACCTGGGCGGCACGAACTGCCACGGCGATCGCGGTGATCGGCAGCGTGACAGCGGTATCTGCGGAACTGGCCTCGGCCCAGGCCGCTCCGGCAGCAACCAAGAGGGCGACCGTCGTGAAGGTCGTCACTAGGACGCACTTCGGCAAGATACTCGCGACTACCCATGGCCGGGCCCTGTACATCAAGCCGAGCGGCGGCTGCACTGGCATGTGCCTGTCCATCTGGCCGCCGCTGCTCATGCCCAAGGGCAAGACCATTCCGCGCGGCACCGGCTGCCTGGGCACCGCCACGTTCAGGCATCGCCACCAGGTCACCTATCGCGGCAAGCGGCTGTACCTGTTCTCCGGCGACACGGGCAGGAGCGTCAACGGGAACAACACGGGCGGGTTCAAGGTGGCCAAGCTCGTGATGCGAGCCTGCCCGCACTAAGGGCCATGACCGCTAGGCGGGCACCGGGACGCCTAGCTCGCGAAGCTCGCGTCTGAGCTGACCGGCAGTGGTGAACTCGACCCCGACGACGCCGAGATTGCGCGCGGCATCGACGTTGGCGGCCCTGTCATCGATGAACACGGTCGCCGCGGGCTCGAGGTCGTAGCGGCCAAGCAGGATCTCGAAGATCCTGCGGTCGGGCTTGGCCACACCCTCATTGCCAGAGATGACGCACCCTTCGAAGTGCGCGAAGAACGGGAATCTGGCCTGGCGCAGCAGGAACTTGTCTGGCTCCATGTTGCTCAGCGCCAGGCTCCGCAAGCCGACGGCTTTGACGTCCGCGAGCACCGAGACCGCGTCGTTGATTTGCCCGGCAATCATCTCCTCGCTCCGCTCTGACCAGGCCATGATCAGGTCCGCCAGGTGGGGATGCGCAGCCGCCAGCGCCCGGCAGGACTGCTCGGTATCCGCACCGAGGTCGTGCGCCAGGTGCCATCCTGGCGTGCAGATCCGGTCCAAGAAGCCGGCCATCTCGGCTGGATCGGCAATCAGCTTGCGGTACAGGTAACGGGGGTCCCAGTCCAGGAGCACGCCACCAAGGTCGAAGACGACAGCCTTGATGTCCGGTTTGGTCATGGGCCGACCGTAACATTCGGCCTAACCGCTGACCGTCACCGTCATGCTCGGGAAGCCGGTCGCGCCATTCGGCTCTGGCGGTGCGGTCAGCGCGGTCTGGGTGTAACCGGTCGCATCGGTGGCGCGCGACTCGATCCGGTGCGTGCCAGGCGTAGCGTTCCAGTCGATCGACCACTGCCGCCAGGTGTCGATTCCGGGGACGGCGGCGAGCTTGGCTGGCCGCCAGGGTCCCGCGTCCACGCGTACCTCGACCGCGTCGATGCCCTTGTGCTGCGCCCATGCGACGCCTGCGATCGCTGACTGCCCTGCCTTGACCGGGCCCTGCCCGGACGGCACGTCGATCCGAGACTCGGTCTTGATCGGCGCCTGCTGCGACCAGCCGCGGTCCGCCCAGTACGCGTGGTTCGACGCGTAGGTGGTCACCTCGATGTCGGTGATCCACTTGCAGGCCGAGACGTAGCCGTAGAGCCCGGGCACCACGGTGCGCACCGGGAAGCCGTGCGCGGTCGGCAGCGGCTTGCCGTTCATGCCGACGGCAAGCAGCGCGTCCCTGCCGTCCATGGCGGTCTGCACCGGCGTGCCTGAGGTGAAGCCGTCGAAGGACGTGCAGTACAGCTGGTCGGCGCCAGCCTTGATCCCTGCTTCTCGCAGCAGCGCCCCCAGGCTCGCGCCCAGCCAGCGGGCGTTGCCGATATAGGGCCCGCCGACTGGGTTGGAGACGCAGGTCAATGTGATGTAGGCCTCGAGCAGGGGGCGCTTCAGCAGGTCGTCGAAGCTGAGGGTGAGCTCCCTGCTGACCATGCCGTGAATCCGCAGGTGCCAGCTCTTCGGCGGGATCTGCGGCAGCACGATGGCGGTGTCGACCCGGTAGAAGTTCGGATTCGGGGTCACGAACGGGCTCAGCCCAGGGATGCGGAGGTTCACGCCCGAGGGCAGCGCGGGCGCCGGGCTGGCCGGCGGCGGCAGGTGCAGCGACCGCACGGCGGCCGCGACGCTCTCCCGCTCGGTCAGCAGCCGGCCGCCGTAATAGGACACGGCAGCCGCTCCCGCCGCCACGACGCTGCCGGTGATGAACTTACGCCTCGGCGGCTCCGACACGCGCAGGCTGGCCGGCTCGGCGGTGCGACCGGTCTGGGCGCATCGGCCCGCGCCTCGGTCAGGTTCGCCTGACCTCCTGGCCTCGGGGTCCGCCGCGACGCCACCCGTCGACCTCGCGGGAGCAGGTCCGGCCAGGCGGGTGAGGCGGACGAGCGCGATCGCAGCTGCAACCGCCCCGAACACCGAGGGGAGCAGGTCGACGGCGGTGGCCGTAGGCCTGGTGCCAGCCGCGATGAGGCCGACCGCGCCGAAGATGGCCACGCCAGTGAGGCCGTTGGCTTCGCGCCGCTCGGCGAGCACGCCGATCACGGCCGCGAACACGGCAAGCACGATGAGGACGCCGATCTGCAGCACAAGCTTGTCGTGGGTGCCGAACTCCCTGATCGCGAAGTTCTTCACCGGCGGCGGGCTGAGGTCGATGGACAGCTCGGCCGTCGCGACGACCGGTGACCCGACCGGTCCGGTAAAGCCACTGATCAGGAATCCGACGCAGACGCCGACCGCACCGGACAGCAGGCCAGCCACGACGCCGCGGACCGGCACTCGTTTCGCAGGGGTCACACTTGTTATTCGTACCAGTGCCCGCGGCGGTTCGGTCCGCGGGCTGCGCCAAGCCGGCCGGGGGGCCGGCAACGAATAGAGAAGTGTGGGCGTGACTGAGGGCAGATGGACGCAGCCAACAGGCGATGACGCCCAGGCGCCCAGGGGCGCGGGGCGCCGGTCTTTGCCTGGGCTTGACGACCTGCTCACCGCCGTCGCCAGGGGAGACGAGCGCGCCTACGACGCCGTCTACGACCTGACCTCTGGCTGGGTGCTCGGAGTAGCCAGGAAGGTCCTGCGTGACCCGGCGCTGGCCGAGGAGGTTATGCAGGAGGTCATGCTGGAGGTCTGGCGGCTGTCCAGCCGGTTCGACCCAGCCAGGGGCAGCGGCACAAGCTGGGTGCTGACGCTCGCGCACCGCAGGGCCGTGGACCGGGTGCGGTCCGAGCGTAGCCACGCCAACCGCGAGTTGCGCGCCGCGACCGCTGTGATCGACTACGACGACGTGACCGAGGCGGTCGAAGCCAGCCTCGAGGCCGAGCGGGTGCAGCGGTGTCTGTCTTCGCTGACCGCGCTGCAGCGGGAGTGCGTGAGCCTGGCCTACTACAGCGGGTACACCTACGCCGAAGTCGCCGAACTCCTCGGCGTCCCCGCCGGGACGGTCAAGACCAGAATGCGCGATGGCCTGATCAAGCTGCGCGACTGCCTGGGGGTGCCGTGATGACAGCCGATGATCACGACCTGCACACCCTGGCCGGCGCGTACGTGCTCGACGCGGTCTCCGAGGCGGAACGGTCCGGGTTCGCCGCGCACCTGGCGGGCTGCGCGGAATGCCGCGTGGAAGTCGATGAGCTCCGCGAGGCGGCCGCGCGGCTCGGCACCGCGCAAGCAGTCAGGCCACGTCCTGACCTCAAGGAGCCGACGATCAGGGCTGCGTACAACACCGGCCAGCTCGCCCCTGTAATCGCTGGAAAAGATCCTCGGTCGCAGACCAGCGGTTCGGCCGTGGCGCGCCAGGCGCGGCGAGTGCCCGTGCTGTTCACCGCCGCTGCCGCCGTCGTCGTCGCGGCCGCGATCGGGATCGGCACCCACTACGCCGACATGCAGGGCCAGCGGGCCAGGCTCGGTGCGCACACCGTCGCTGCGGTGCTCAGCGCGCCAGACGCGGTGATGCGGACGGCACCGGTCAGCCGAGGCGGCGTGGCGATCGTCGTGACGTCCTGGCACGAGCACATGGCCGTGTTCATCGCGCACGACCTGCCGGCGCTGCCTGTCACCATGCGCTACGAGCTCTGGCTGATGGGGCCGCACGGGGAACGGCCGGCCGGAATGCTCACGGTGCATCGCAAGGACATGGCAGGACCGGTCCTGATCACCGGGATGTCCGCAGGCGACACGGTCGGCCTCACGATCGAGCCGGCCAGCGGATCGCTGCGGCCGACGACCGCGCCGGTCGTACTGATCGGGCCAAAGTCCAGCGGCCGGTCAGGCCGGCATTAGGCCAGCCGGGGCGCTGACGCGCCGGGTTTGCCGATTGGCGCCAACGCGAGGAGCTAGAGCTTGCCAACCGTGGGTAAGAACGTTGTTCATGCGGCTGCACTCCTTGCGCGCGGCGCCCGCTGGCTGGGCGGCGCTCGCGGCCGGCCTGGCGCTCGCGGCTGCCGCCTGCGGCAGCACCACGACCACCTCGGCTACACCCACGGGCGGAGCAGGGCCGGTGGGGACGACGCCGAACCCGAACGCGTCGTCCGCTCCCGTCCCGGCAGCCGCCGCGCGCGTCGGGGCGGACTGCGCCATCATCCCCGCCAGGGGCCAGGGCAGCGTCAGCTCGATGGGGTCCGAGCAGGTCATCGCGGCGGCGTCAACCAATCCGCAGCTGTCGGTGTTCACCGCGGCGGTGCGGAAGGCGAGGTTGGACAAGACCCTCAACGCGCGGCGTTTCTACACGCTGATCGTCCCGGCAAACAGCGCCTTCGCATCGCTGTCGAAGACGCAGATCGTCCACCTGCACAACACGGGTGACCTGACCAAGATCGTCCGGTATCAGGTGGTCAAGGCCAAGATCAGCCCGCAGCAGTTCGCGTCCGGCGCCAAGCCAGCGACGCTCCAGGGCAAGCCGCTCACGCTGTCCAAATCAGGCTCGGTCTACAAGGTGAACGGCGCCACGGTGCTCTGCGGCAACATCAAGACCCGCAATGCGGTCGTCTACATCGTGAACAAGGTGTTGCTGCCCCCAGGCTGAGCGCCCCTAAGGGGGCGGCGGCCTCGGCTAGCCGGGCCAGCGCTGTGCGCGGCCGGTCCCAGGCAGGCTAACGTGGCCTCGTGAAAGCATCGCCTGAGGCGCAGCTACGGCTGCTTGAGCTAGCAGACATCGATGCCGAGCTCACCAGGATCGAGCACCGGCGCCGCGGCCTTCCTGAGCACGCTGAGCTTGCCGGGCTCGAAACCAAGGACAGCGAGCTGCGCGACTCCATCGCCTCGCTGACCGCCCAGAACAGCGACCTCAAGCGCGAGCAAGCCAAGGCCGAGGCCGACGTCGAGCAGGTCAGGGCCAGGATCGACCGCGACCGTCAGCGACTCGACGGCGGCATGGTCAACTCACCGCGCGAACTGGAGAACCTCCAGTCCGAGGTCCAGTCGCTGCACCGCAGGCAGTCCGATCTCGAAGAGGTCGTGCTCGACGTCATGGAGCGATTCGAGACCGCCCAGACCGCCCTCGCGCAGGCCGCCGCCTCCCGCGAGGAACTCGCCACGTCCCTGGTGACCGTCACTGCTGCCAGGGACGCCGCGCTCGGCGAACTCGGCGAGCAGTCGGTCAAGGCAGGGGACCGCCGCGTCGAGGTCGCCGCGGCCATCTCCGCCGACCTGCTCGACCTCTACGACAAGCTCCGCGCGCAGCACGGCGGGACCGGCGCCGCGGCGCTGAAGCACCGCAGCTGCCAGGGCTGCAACCTGACCCTCAACACCGTCGACCTGAACGCCATCAGGGCCGCGCCGGAGGACGAGGTCCTCCGCTGCGAAGAGTGCAGGCGGATCCTGGTCAGGACGCCTGAGTCAGGCCTGTGACCAGCGGCGACGCGGCGAGGCCCGGCGGGTCAGGACCTGGAGCGGGTCCTTGGCCAGGACCTGGAGCGGGTCCCGGCGCGGGTTCTGGCGCGGGAGCTGCGGCGGGTCCTGGCGCGGGACCTCGGGCGGGACTTGGGGCGGGACTTGGGGCGGGTTCTTGGGCGGCTGCCGGGGGAGTAGCGGGTTCTGCTTCGGGCGTGAAAGTCGGGGCGGCTCCCGCGGGGGGTCTTGAGGCTGGCGCTGGCGGCGGCCCAGGCTGGGGGACCTCGACTGGAAAGCCCACAATCACGCTCCTGCTGCGGCACGGCGCAACCGAGCTGTCAGCCGAGCGCAGGTTCGCTGGACGCGGCGACGTCGCGCTGACCAAAGACGGACTCAAACAGGCTCGCCAGGCCGCCCGCAAGCTCGCCGCCGCGCCCGGCGTGGATGTGATCGTGACCTCGCCGCTGCGGCGGACCAGGCGAACCGCCGAGGCCGTCGCCGAGGCGACCGGTGCGCCGCTGATCGTGGACGACGACCTGGTTGAGGCCGACTTCGGCGAGTGGGAAGGCCTCAGCTTCGCCGAGGCACGCGAGCGCTGGCCTGATGAACTCGCGGCCTGGCTCGCCACCCCCGACGCCGCGCCGCCAGGCGGCGAGAGCTTCGCGATGGTCGCGATGCGCGTGCTCGCCGCGATGGACCGCCTGGTTGAGTTGCACCATCAGAAGCGGGCCGTCGTGGTGAGCCACGTGACCCCGATCAAGACCCTGATCTGCCGGGCGCTGCTCGCGCCCCCGGAGGCGATGTTCCGCATGAACCTTGATGTCGCGTCGCTGACCAGGATCGACTGCTTCGACAACGGCTCGTCCCTGCTCCGCTCCTTCAACGACACCGCGCATCTGCAAGACCGCCGCCGCCGCTGGTTCTGATGTCGGCGGTTGCGCGCGGTGCCGGCATCCGCCGGCCTGCCTGGCGCTGGCAGGTATCGATGGTCCGTCCATTGCGGATTCTGGTGATGGATGGACCATCGATACCTGCGTCGGCCGTCAGCCCGCTGCCTCAGCGGGCCTGCGCGGCTTAGACTGGCGGGAAGCGGCGGGCGAGCTGGCCGGGCGGCCGCGGCGGTTTCGGTTCGCCGGTTCCGCCGAGGAAGGTCCGGGCTCCGCAGGGCAGGGTGGTCGGTAACGCCGACCCGGGGCGACCCGCGGGAAAGTGCCACAGAAAACAGACCGCCGTCGGGCTCCGGCCCGGCGGTAAGGGTGAAACGGTGGTGTAAGAGACCACCAGCGCCGCAGGCGACTGCGGCGGCTCGGTAAACCCCACCCGGAGCAAGGTCAAAAGGGCAGTGTCGCGGGAGCAACACGAGCCTGCGCGAGCGATTGAGGGCGGCCCGCCCGATGCTCGCGGGTAGACCGCACGAGGCTGCCGGCAACGGCAGTCCCAGATGGATGGCCGTCGGCCCGCGCGAGCGGGTGCACAGAACCCGGCCTACAGGCCAGCTCGCCCGCCGCCCAAGCCCCTGACATGTGCTGACACAATCCGGCCATACTGGAAGGGCACATTCAGAGCACATCCAGTGCCATTGACCGCCACTGATACGTCCTATTGTCGGCAGAATAGGAGTGCGCTGTCGTTTCCGGCTGGGCAGCCAAGCGGCGCCCAGAGTAAAGGTTAGGGGAACGAATGAGCTCCTCAAGAGGCTGTGGCGGCCGCGGCCGACTTGCAGTCGGCCTAACGGCAGCTAGCGTGCTGGTCAGCATGGCTGGCGCGAGCTGTACGACGGTCGCACCGGTGTCCACGGTCCGGGCAAAGGAGATGACAACCCCATCGCGGTGGCCCTAAGCCCCGACGGACGCACCCTGTACGTCACCGGCAGTACCACTGGCGCGGCCACATGGGGCTTCACCACAATCGCCTACCGCACCTAAGACAGGGCGCCCGAATTGCGGCTCGGCGCACCCGGCTGTCCGCTCGGGCCGTCGTGATGGCCTGCGGGGGTGATCCTGGGCCTTCATCCCGATGCTGATCATCGGCGTCGCGCTTGTGCTGAGCGGGATGGTCCTCATGAACAAGGCCATACGCGCACATTCCCGGCGTCGAGGCCCGGCTGCTCGACGACGACGGGCACATGACGCTACTGCAGAACCGTGTACCCGAGGTGCATGCCTGGCTGTCAGAACACCTCTAGCGCGCCGGTGAGCTGCGCACGAGCCGGCTAGCGGGCTTCCAGCACGGCCAGGTCGCGGACCGCGAAACGGTAGTGCTCGATCTCCTCGTCCATCACCACGCCGAGGCAGTCGATCACGGTGCGCTCTTCGTCCGGGTAACCGGGAGCGGGCGAGCGCCGGCACGGCCGTCCCAGGCCGTCCTCGGTCAGGTCGGCCACGATGCGCCGCATGACGGCCATCCGGTCGGCGCGGGCGGCCAGGATCTCGCCGTAGCCCGGCTGCGCGGTCAGGTCGATGCCGAGCGTGGCCGCGTCCGCCGGCGGATACCAGCTCTGCGGCAGGCCGAGCGGATGGTAGGGCATCGGTTCGTCGAGCACCGTCCGGCTAGCCCACGCGTCGGTGATGAAGACCAGATGTCGCAGCGTCTGCTCGAATGACCACTCCTCGTCGACCTGCTCGGCCAGCGCGGCCGCGGGCAGTCGCCCGGCTCGCTCGCCGGCCTGCGCCCACAGCCGCTCGATGGTGTCCCACATCGCGCGGACGTCGTCGGCCGTCTGCCCATCGCGAAACTGCACCCGCTCCGGGTGCCGCCGGTCCAGCTCGGCGCTCACGAAATCGGTCACGTCGACGCCGTTGACCGTGACGTTGCTGAGGTAGCCGGAGACGCTGACGTTGACCAGCCAGCCGTCCCTGATCGTGACGCCGGTCAGGTCACAGTCGGTGAACCTCGCGCCGCGCAGGTCAGCGACGTCGAACCTGGCGCCCTTGAACTGCTCGCTGCCACCGCCTTCGCCGGCGTAGAACCGGTGCGGCCCGAACTGCGCCTCCATCGGTGCATCTGGCGAAGAGGAGGGCTGGTCAACCGGATCGTTGGTTGCTGTCATGACCTGCACGGTAGCGCTGATCCCGGACGGTGTGCTTCCTGGAAGGGCCCGAGCTCAGCCGAAGCGGTGATCGCCAGCTAGGAGCAGGGCTAGCTGGCCGCGGGCGTAGGACGGCTCGACGAGCCAGCCGTTGGCGGCTTCCCAGGCGGTGGCTGCGGTCCGTGCGAGAGCGAGACGTTCCGCTGGCAGGTCGCTGTCCGGCAGTTCGGCCAGGTCGAGATCGGTGCAGTCGACCCTGGCCTCGTCCCAGTCCAGGATGCCGACGCCAGCGTCGCTGACGCGGATGTTCGCGGCACCAGGGTCGCCGTGGATCACGGCCTGGGGAGCGCGCGCAAGCCCCGCCCAGGCCTGGCGGCAGGCAGTCACCGCGTTAGCGGGCATCGCCGACAAGTCGACGTCACCGCCGCGGTCAGCGGTGAGCAGGTCGAGGGTTGACGCGAAGCCTGGTCGCTGCGGCCATCCCGCGGTTAGCCGGTGGAGCGTGCGCAGCGTCGCAGCGACCGCCGGCCAGTCGCCCGGGCCTGGCGGGTCGCCGTCGAGCCAGGTCTGCACCATGACGCCACCAACGTGACGCCGACCGTCCAGCGCCGGGACCGGGACTGGCACCCGCAGGTCGTGGCTAGCCAGGTGGTCGAGCAGGGCGACCTCCCAGTCCAGGCTGGCAGACGAGCGGACAGACTCGCGCGCGACCATTCGCTGGCCGTGCAGGCGGATCTCCGCGACCGTGTTTCGGTTCCCGCCGCCAAGCGGGCCCGCCACAATGGCCCGGCCCCACTCCGCTAGCACCCGCTGCAAGAACTCATCCTTTCTGCGCATCGATTGCCGCGGCCTCCTTGGTGGCCAGCAGGGTCCACAGGAACTCCTCTCCGAAGGCCGGCTCCAACGGATCGGACTTCCGCATTTGCCTGAGCACTCGCACCGAGAAAGGCGGCCGGTCCCAGAGAACGCGCAAGTGGTCCTCCGAGTAGCCCAGGCCCCCGCCGAGGCTGCCCCGCTCATAGACCTGCCGGTCCGTGTAGCCGCTTCCGCCTTCTGGCCGGAAGCACACCTGCCCGTAGCTGCCGCCAGCCTTCAGGACGCGCTGCACGAGTTCGACGTAGTCCTTGCGGCGGTGCGGCGCCAGGTGATGGAAGCAGCCGGCGTCGTAGACGAGGTCGTAGGAGTCCGGCTCGAGTGCGGCATCGAAAATCGAGCAGCACTGAAACGTGATCGTCGCGCCGGCCGACGCGGCGCGCTGCCTGGCCCAGGTGATCGCCTCGGCCGAGAAGTCAACCCCGTCGACGCGGCAACCCAGGCCGGCCAGGTAGGTGGCGTTCCGCCCGTTCCCGCAGCCGAGCTCGAGCACCCGGCCAGGGACGAGCAGGCCGGTTTCGAACCAAGCGGCGAGATTCTCATCTGGCCACTCGACGAAGAATGGGCACGGCTTGGTGCGGTCCTCGAAGAACTCGTTCCACCAGCCGGCCCCCTTGGCGGCCGCGATGTCGTCGAGCAGGCGCAGTACGTCGTCGTTCGAGTAGATGAAGTCATCCCGCATCAGACCAGGCTAGCCAGCGGGGATCCGGTGTCCGCCGAATCGCTCGCCAGGGCGCACCAGCCCGGCGGAATACTCGCCGCAGTGACCTATTTTTAAGCGAGCAAGGCCGGATAGGAATCGTATTTGCCGGCCAGCGATGCGCGGACTTCCTGGCCCGACCTTCCCTCCGCGAGCCCGGTGCCGAGTTCTCTAAAGTAACCCTCCAGACCTGAGGGCAAGACCAGGAGCAATGCCGTAGAGCCCGGATCGATCGTGAATCCATGACGCGAACCGCGCGGGACCAGCACGACCGTGCCCTGAGGGGCATCCATGGTTTCCTGCCCCAGGACGAACCGGAAGGTTCCGGTCAGAATGATGAAGACCTCGTCGTGTTCCCGGTGCACGTGCGGCGGCGGGGCCGCCGGTCCTGAGTACTCGATCACCTCTATCGCACCGCCCGTTTCGGCGGCAGAAGCTCGCAGCGTTCCGATCAAAGGCAACTGCTGACCAATTCCAGGAAGCAGCAGCATCGGCGTCGGACCGACGACGTTTGTCATTTTATCTCCAAGCTTTAAACGCACTCGCGGCAGCGGGTCGTCGGAGCCATTCCAGCGCTGGAGCGACGCAATTGCCGATAGGCTTTCCGACAGCAACTAAGTCAACGCTCGCCTCGGACGAACGTCAACGTGATCAGTGCGTCGCCAACTCGCAGGCCAGCGTCACAACTGGCTCCCACCGCGCGCTGCCCGCCGGGTCGCGCGGCGGCTCGAGTAGACCGAGGAGCCGGTCGGCCACCAGGCGGAAGATGAGGGCTCGGACCAGGTACTGGTCAAAGTCATCGATGTGATCGACGGCGCCGACAAGCCGGGCGTCCGCTCCCTCCCACACGAGCGCATCGGCGACCACGATCGCGGACGCGTAACCGACTGGGCGCCAGTATGGCGACAAGTCGATAATTGCTGGCGGCAGGTGGTCATGAAACAGCACGTTGCCAGTGAGGTCACCGTGGATCAGCTGGCTGGGAGCTGACAGCGGGCGGCTGGCCGCCATCAGCACATCCAGGTACCTGATGTCGGCAATGTCGCCTGGCGGGCTCTCGCCCCAGGCGACGCGGTCCGCGACGGTCCACGGACCCGATCGCCGCTGCAGGAACGGCGGCCGCGGGCTGCCGTGCAGGGAAGCATGGAGGCGATCGCCAACGGCCACGATCTCGGCCCACCGACCGAGTTCATGGCGCCCTGGCAGGTATTCACTCGCGCACCAGCCGTGCACGCACAGCGAGCCGTCGGCGGCGGCGATCCACCGCGCCAGCCGGAATCCGTCGCGCGCCACCCGCGGAATGACACGCGCCTGCCAGGCCAGTTCGTCCTCGCCGAGGTCGGCCCGCTTGATGACCAGGTTCCCGGCCCGCCATGCGGTGCGCAGGCCGCTACCGAGCGGAACAAGCCGGAAACCGGAAGCCCCGAAGGCGGCGAGGACGTGGTCCGGCGGCGCCACTGCAGCCAGGTGCCGTGGCCGTCGGCGAACGCCAGGGGAGCGCTGCCGCTGCGGATCGGACACAG
>CAVPIR010000012.1:0-84778 GCA_963705055.1 uncultured Actinomycetota bacterium | reverse complement strand
ACATTGAGTCACGGTATGAGGTGATCTTGTGACCTCGTCTCGCTATGATCCTTGGCGCAGGCCGTAACCACAGGTGGCGCGGGTTGGAGTGGCGATGCGGAAGTATGTGACCGAGTTCATCGGGACGTTCGGGCTGGTCTTCACGGTCGGCTGCGCGGTCATGTCGGGCAGCCAGGTGGCGCCGCTGGCGATCGGGGCGGCGCTGATGGTGCTGATCTACGCCGGCGGCCACATCTCGGGCGGGCACTACAACCCGGCCGTGACCCTGGGCGTCTTCCTGCGCGGCAAGCTGCCGCGCAGCGACGTCGGGCCGTACTGGATCGCCCAGCTCGCCGGCGCGTTCCTGGCGGCCTGGCTGGCCAAGTTCACGATTCACCCAGGCCTGCTGCACGCGCTGTCGACCGCCGGCGCGCACGCGGTGTTCTCCGCGCATGTTCGCCGAGTTCTTCTTCACCTTCGCGCTCGTCTACGTCGTGCTGAACGTCGCGACCAGCAAGGACCAGCCTGGCAACCAGTTCTTCGGCCTGGCCATCGGATTCACGGTCGCCGTCGGGGCCTTCGCGGTCGGCGGCGTGAGCGGCGCGGCCTTCAACCCGGCAGTGGCCTTCGGGGCCATGCTCATGGGCCTGCTGAACTGGGGCAACTTCTACATCTACCTGATCGCGAACGTGCTCGGCGCCGCCGTGGCCGCGCTCGCGTTCAGGTACCTGAACCCCGACGACGTGGCCGAAGGCCCGCTCGCGCGCAGGTTCGCGGCCGCGCCGGCCGCTCCGACGGTAACGGCGACCGCGACGGCGCCAGCCAACGCGGCGGCCCCAGCCAGCCCCTCCGGCCAGGCCGCTCCGCCCCCCGGACCGGCGGACGGGGGCACGCCAGCGGGCTGAGCGCGCCGAGCGTGACCTGCCGGCCGGAACTTCGGCGCGGCCGGTACGCTCGATGCATGGCAGAAGCTCAGCTTTCAGAGGACGAATGGCGCAAGCGGCTCACGCCTGAGGAGTACCACGTCCTGCGTCAGGCCGGCACCGAGGCTCCGTTCACCGGCGAGTACACCGACACGAAGACCCGCGGTGTCTACCACTGCCGCGCCTGCGGCGCCGAGCTGTTCGCGTCGGACGCCAAGTTCGAGTCGCACTGCGGCTGGCCGAGCTTCTACCAGCCCAAAGAAGGCGACGCCGTGGTCCTGCTCGAGGATCGTTCCTTCGGCAGCGTCAGGACCGAGGTCCGCTGCGCGAATTGCGACTCGCACCTCGGGCACGTCTTCGAGGGCGAGGGCTACGAGGTCCCGACCGACCAGCGGTGGTGCATCAACTCGGTCTCGCTCAAGCTCGAGCCCGTCGAGAATGCCTGACCGGGACGCCGCCGCCGCCTCCTCCTGCGGCTGATCCGTCCGGCTGACCTGTCCGGCGCGACCGCCCAGACGGCCGGCATGATCAGGTCGGCGGCGATCTCCGGCGACCTGGTAGGCGCGGAGTCGCTCTGGATGGGCAGGACGATCCTGCCGGCCGGGGTCTCGTCGGGCGACCACCACCACGGCGAGTCGGAGACCGGCATCTACGTCGTCGCCGGTCACCCGGTCTTCGTGTACCGCGATCCCGGCTCCGGCGACATCGTTCGACTCGAAACCGCGCCAGGCGACTACGTCTGGGTACCGCCATACGCCCATCACAGGGAAGAGAACCCGTCGGCCGACACCGAGGCGGTCGTCGTGATCGCGCGCTCGACGCAGGAAGCCATCGTCGTCAACGTCGACAGCCTCTGACAGCCGCCGCGTCAGTGGATCCGGATCAGTGCATCCGGGCTCAAGTCGGCCAGGCTCGCGTACCCCGCGAGCCGCATCGTCAGCTCGAAGTCCTGCCGCAGCGCTCGCAGCACGTGCGCGACGCCCTCCTCGCCGGCCAGCCCGAGCGCGTAAACGTACGGCCGCGCGATCAGCACCGCCTGCGCCCCGAGCGCGAGCGCCTTGACCACGTCGGCGCCGCTGCGGATTCCGCTGTCGAACAGCACGGTCAGCTGCGAGCCGACGGCCGCGGCGATCGGCGGCAGCGCGTCAAGCGCGCGCGATGCCGCCGTCCACCTGGCGGCCGCCGTGGTTGGAGACCACGACCCCGTCCATGCCCGCGTCGGCGGCACGCTTGGCGTCATCGGCCGACTGGATGCCCTTCAGGACGATCGGCCCGTCCCAGTGCTCGCGCAGGAACGGCAGATCGTCCCAGGTCAGTGATGGGTCGCCGAAGATCTGAGTCCAGAGCAGGATGGCCGCATCGCGATGTTCGTCCGCCGGGCCAGGCAGGCCAGCGACGAAGGCCGGATCGCTGAAGTAGTTCTGGTTGCCGATGCCGCGCAGGAACGGCAGGAACGCCCTGTCGAGGTCGCGGGGCCGGTAGCCGAGCACCCTGGTGTCCAGCGTCAGCACCAGCACGGTGAATCCGGCTGCCTTCGCCCTGGCGAGGAAGCTGGCGGCGATGTCCCTGTCCTTCGGCCAGTAGAACTGGAACCAGCGCTGACCGTCGCCGTTCGCCGCGGCGACCTCCTCGATCGTGCAGGAAGCCGCCGTCGACATGATCATCGGGACGCCCGTCGCGGCGGCCGCTCGCGCGACCGCAACCTCGCCGTCCTGATGGGCCAGCTTGAGCACGCCGACCGGCCCGAGCATGATGGGCGCCGCGAGTGACGCGCCGAGCACCGTGCTCGCATAGGAAGGAGCGCTGACGTCGGTGAGCATGCGCGGCACGATCCGCCAGCGGCGGAAGGCAGCCTCGTTCTCGCGCACCGAGTCCTCGGTGCCCGCCCCGCCGCAGACGTAATCGAACGCCTCGGGCGCCATTTTCTCGCTGGCCAGCTGCTCAAGCGCGGACAGCCTGGCGGGCAGGACCGGCGTGGCACCGCCCAGCCCGTTGAGGTAGATCTCGTCCTGATAGGTCTCGAGCGGCTGATTCAAACCTGCGCCCAATCAGTCGAAGAGGTCGGGGTCGGTCGCGACGACATGATCCCACAGCGGCCGGAACTGGAACTGCCCGGCGATCGGTATGCCGAGCTGGCCGCGCGTGATCAGCGCCGTGTCCCTGTCGATCGGCCTGGGCATCCCGGCGGCCATCGCCAGTAGCTGCGCCTGGCAGGACCGCTCCATCGTGACGAACCACCAGGCCGCCTCGGCGACCGACTCGCCCACCGTCAGCAGGCCGTGGTTGGCGAGGATGACCGCCTTGGCGCCGCCCAGGGCGGCGGCGATCCGCTTGCCCTCCTCGATGTCGTTGACGATCCCCCGGTAGTCCTCGTACAGGGCGTGGTCCTCGAAGAACGCGCACGCGTCCTGCGTCAGCGGATCAAGCAGCACGCGCAGGCTGGAGAACGCCTTGCCGTGCAGCGAGTGCGCGTGCGCCGCCGCGATCACGTCCGGCCTGGCCAGGTGCACCTGGGAGTGGATGCAGAACGCGGCCCTGTTGACCGGCTGGTCGCCTTCGACCACGGTGCCCTCGTGGTCGACGCAGGATCAGGTCGGAGACCTTGATCTGGCTGAAGTTCATCCCGAACGGGTTGACCCAGAACCGGTCGGAGTGCTCGGGGTCGCGGGCGGTGATGTGCCCGGCGACGCCCTCGGAGAAGCCGAACCGGCCGAAGATGCGGAACGCCGCGGCAAGCTCCTGCTTGCGGTGCAGGCGCTCCTGCTCGAAGGTGTTGCCAGCCGCATCGCCGGCCGCACGGGCGCCCGCCTGCTCGGTCACCGTCATCTGGATCTCCTTTGCCGCATGGCCGTCATTGTCCCTTGTTATCTACAGTGACACCCATTGTCCTGGTTAGCCAGCCGGGCTCTATCCAGGGACGCCAGCCAACTTGTCGCAGCCGCGTTCTAGGCTCAGGGCATGACCGACGATCTGAGCCCGGCCGGCTACGCGCAGGCCATCGACGCGGCGCGGCAGCGGCTGACGGACTTCGTGCGAGGTTGCCAGGAGGAGCTCTGGCGCTCGGCACCCGTCCCCGGTGACCCGCGCCCAGTCGCCGTCATCGCCGACCACGTCGCCCATGCGTATGAATACCTGGCAGGCTGGATCGGCGACATCGCCGCTGGCTCGCAGGTCGAAGTGAGCACCGAGCTGGTCGACGACCTCAACGCCGTGCACGCCGCCGACGCGGCGAACCTGACGCCCGAGCGCGTCGCCAGTCACCTGGGCTCCAGCGGCGACGCGCTGATCGCGCTTGTCGCCGGGCTGGAGCCGGCCCAGCTCGACCTCGACGGCGGGCGCATTCGCAGGCTCGCTACCGTCGCGGCGCGCCACGCTGACGGTCACCGGGCCGAGTTCGAGCCCGCGCCGGCCAGTCAGTCGTAGCGGGCAGGACAGCGGGTACCCGGACCCAGCACGCCAGATGCCCACGGCCAACGAGACAGTCGCGGCGCTCCTGCAGGAGTACGCCGATCTGCTGCAGATCTCCGGCGGCGACCAGTTCCGCGCCCGCAACTACGAGAAGGCCGCGAAGTCCGTCGCCGGGTATAGCGGCGACGTCGAGCACCTCGAGGCGGCCGGGCTGCGCGCGATCCCCGGCGTGGGCAGCTCGATCGCGGCCAAGATCGTCCAGTTCCAGCAGACCGGCACCATCGCCGAGCTCGAGGAACTGCGCGCCAGCGTGCCCGACGGGGTCAGGGAGATGACCAGGATCCCCGCGCTCGGGCCCAAGCGCGCGTTCCAGCTCTACCGCGAGCTCGGGATCGGCTCGATCGCCGAACTGTCCGCGGCGATCGACGATGGCAGGCTGAAGGACCTGCGCGGGTTCGGGCCCAAGAGCGAGGACAAGCTGCGGCGCGGCATCGAACTGGCGCACAGCTTCGGCCAGCGGGTGCCGCTGAACGTCGCGGCCGACGTCGCCGAGCGAGTCGTCGCCGCGATCAGCGCCGTGCCCGGCTGCGTGCGCTGCGAGCACGCCGGCTCGCTGCGGCGCTTCAGGGAAACGATCGGCGACGTCGACGTTCTCGCCGCGGCCAGCGATTCGGGTCCGTTGATGGCCAGGCTCATCGAACTGCCAGGGGTCACCGAGGTGATCGCGCGCGGCGACACCAAGACGTCGGTGCGGATCAGCACGGGCCACCAAGCGCAGAGCGGCACCATCCAGGTCGATCTGCGGGTCGTCCCTGCCGAATGCTGGGGCGCGGCCATGCAGTACTTCACCGGCTCGCAGGCGCACAACGTCGCGGTGCGCGAGATCGCCGTCCGGAAGAAGCTGAAGCTGTCCGAGTACGGCCTGTTCGACGTCGAGAGCGGCGAGCTGATCGTGAGCGAGACCGAGGACGAGGTCTACGGCCGGCTCGGAATGGCCTGGGTGCCGCCGCCGATGCGCGAGCACACCGGCGAGGTGCGGGCGGCGCTGAACGACGAGCTCCCTGTCCTGGTCCAGGTCGGCGATATCCGTGGCGATCTCCATACGCACACGAACCTGACCGACGGCGTCGCCACGCTCGAGGAGATGGTGACGACGGCACGCCGTCGCGGATACGACTACTTCGCGGTGACCGACCACGCACCGAACCTGTTCATGCAGCGGATGACGCTGGACAAGATGCTCGAGCAACGCCACCAGGTGCGCAGGCTCGAAGCGCAGCTAGGCAGCGATGGCGAGCGCGCGATGAACCTGCTGCACGGCACGGAGCTGAACATCGCGGCCGACGGCACCGTCGACTGGCCGCAGGAGATCCTGGCCGAATTCGACGTCTGCGTAGCCTCGGTGCACTCCCATTTCGACCAGCCAAGGGCCGAGATGACGAGGCGGTTCCTCAGGGCCTGCGAGAACCCGCAGGTCAACATCATCGGGCACCCTTCTGCACGCAAGATCGGCAAGCGCCCGCCTGTCGACGTGGACTGGCACGAACTGTTCCGCGCCTGCGCGGCCACCGGCACCGCGCTGGAGATCAACGCCAGCCCTGGCCGGCTGGACCTGGCGTCGGACCACATCAAGGCTGCACGGGACGCGGGCGTGAAGTTCTCCATTGACACCGACGCGCACGCGGTCGGCCACCTGGACTTCCTGCGATTCGGCGTCGGGACCGCCCAGCGCGGCTGGCTCACCGCCGACGACGTGATCAACGCCTGGCCGCTCGACCGGCTGCGCGGCTTCCTTCGCAAAGAGTCCTGACCGCCGGCTCAGCAGCACGCCTGCCCGGGCGTCTAACAGGTATGCACCAAGACAGCAGCCTGGACCCTTCGGGCCGGCTTCTCGCCTCGGGCCCTTCGGGCCGGCTTCTGCCTCGGGCCCTTCGGGCCAGCTTCTCGCCTCGGGTCCCCCGCCAGCCGCGGCTGTGGCCTGGCGGAGCAACGAACCGGACAAGTTGGCCACCAACGACCCCGCTGATCTGGTTTCGCACCTGCACAGGACGCACGGGCTGGCTCTTGTCCGGATGGCCAAGCTGCTCGTGGGCGATCAGCAAAGCGCCGAGGACGCGGTGCAGGACGCCTTCCTCGGGCTGTACCAGGCGCTGCCGCGGCTGCGCGACCCGGACGCGGTGCTCCCATATCTGCGCACCGCGGTGCTGAACCGGGCCAGGTCAACGCTGCGGTTCAGGCGGCGAGCGGCGCTGCGCAAGGTGCATTACGACCCGCCGGACTCCTCGGCCGAATCGGCCGTGATGGACCGCGCCGACAGGCAGGCCGTGCTGCAGGCGGTCCGGCGATTGCCACGGCGGGCCAGAGAAGTCCTCGTCCTCCGCTACTACCTCGACCTGACCGACGCCGACATCGCCGCCGCCCTCGGGATCAGCAGGGGCAGTGTCTCGTCCACCGCCTCGCGCGCCATTGCCGCCCTGGCCAGGGAACTGAAGGAAGAACTATGAACGACATCGAGACCCGGCTGCGCGACGCGTTCAGAGCCGACGCCGAGACCGTCCAGCCAGACACCATCCGCCCGCTCACCGCTCCTGACCGGCGCAGCGCGGGCGGCACGCGCCGTCGGGCGCTCGCCGACGGTGCCCGGCGGGGACGGATTCTCGTCCCGATCGCCGCGGCGGCTGCCGTCGCGGCGATTCTGGCAGGTATCACGGTGGCGGTGCCGAAGATCTGGCCAGGCCACAGCAATCCAGGTCCGATGACGACCAGTGCGGTCGCCGCGGGCTTTCCTGGCGACAGAATACCGGCGGCGTCCCCGCCCAGGTTCCTGCTCGCGCTCGTCCCGAAACGGCCTGGCAACGCACTGCGCCTGGAAACAATCAGCACAAGCACGGGTCACGTCATCGCCCGTATAGGCGCACCGGCGCCGCATCGGTACTACGTCTACGCAGCGCCGCAGGGGAACGACCGGACCTTCATTCTGGCGGCCGCCGGAACGAGCTGCCAGACCTGGTTCTACCGGATGACCTTCACCGCACAGGGACGCCCCGAGTCTGTCGCGACTCTGCTGACGCACGTGCCAGGCCGGGCGGACAGCCAGGTGCCGATCGCTGTCAGCGCGAACGGCCGGCTTCTCGCCTACGCGACAAACACGTGCAAGCGGAGGGACATCAAGAAGAACAACGGGCGGATCGGCGTGATCAACATCACGACGGGTGCGGGCCGGACGTGGCGATTCAGGTGGCCCGCGCAACCGACCAGCCTCTCGCTGTCCGCGAACGGCCATGTGCTCGGGCTGGTGAGCAACCCAAGCAATGGGGCATCGGTGGCATCGGTGGGATTCAACCGAGCCTGGGTGCTGCGCACGAGTTCGCGGTCGGGACGGCTGGAACTGCACTACCGCCGGGTCTTCGGTCCGCACCCCTGGCCGATCGTGGCCGTCATCAGCCCTAATGCGCGCCTGGTCTGGGCGATTACGGGCACGTTCCACCGTCACCCGTTCGGCTGGAGCCTGAGGCTATCCGGCTACACCAGCGCTACTGGCAAGCTGATCGGCAACCCGCGCGTCCTTCAGCCGGTCCGAGAGCTCGGGCCGGACACGCTGACCGCCGACGTTTCGGGCCGCTACCTGCTATTCGCGAACGGCGGAAGCCCGATGCGGTGGATCGACCTGGCTACTGGCCGACTAGTCACCATCGCAGGGCGAGCGGCCAACCTGCCGCTGGACGTCGCCTGGTGAGGTGCCGCGCTCGTCAGGCGAGGCTGGCGACCAGGTCGCTGAGCGCCTTGCGGCGCCCGGTGTAGAACGGGATCTCGACCCTGGTGTGCAGCCTGGCGGTCGCTCCGCGCAGGTGGCGCATCAGGTCGACGATCCTGTGCAGTTCGTCGGCCTCGAACGCGAGCATCCACTCATAGTCGCCGAGCGCGAACGCCGACACGGTGTTCGCGCGGACGTCTGGGTACTCGCGCGCCATCTTGCCGTGCTCGGCGAGCATGGCGCGGCGCTCGCCGTCGTCGAGCAGGTACCACTCGTATGACCGGACGAACGGGTACACGCAGATGTAGTTCTTCGGCTCCTCCCCGGCAAGGAACGCGGGGATGTGGCTCTTGTTGAACTCGGCGGGCCTGTGCAGCGCCATCGCGGACCAGACCGGCTCGCAGGCGCGGCCGAGCCTTGTCCTCCGGAACCTTGCGTACATCTCCTGCAGATCATCGGCGGACGGCGCGATCCACCAGAACATCAGGTCGGCGTCGGCGCGCATGCCCTGCAAGTCGTAGCTGCCCCTGGTGACCACGTCCTTGCCGGCCGCCTGCTCGCAGAGTTCGGTGACCTCGGTAGCGAGCGCCTCGCGGCTGGCCAGGTCCATCGCCGCGCGATCGCCGATCCGGAAGACCGACCACATGGTGTAACGGATGAGCTGATTCAGATCGCGTGCCTTCGGCCTGGCCACCTCGTCGCCGGTGCCGGGCGCGGGACCGGCGGGATGTGCCTCGCTGTGCTGGTCTGCCATGCTCCCCATTCTCCCGCTCCGTGCGGCGCGCTCAGGACCGCGGGGCCGCCGCCACCGTCCGAAGGAAGGCAAGGACCTGGTCAGCGGCCAGCCGGGCGGACGCGACGCACGCGGGGATGCCGATGCCGTCGTAGGCGGCGCCGCAGACCGCGAGTCCTGGCTGCGCCGCGACCGAGGCCCTGATCCTGTCCACCCGGTCCAGGTGCCCGACGGTGTACTGCGGCAGCCCGCCGCCCCACCTGGTCACCCGGACAGCGGCGGGCTTCCCGGCCACACCGGTTGCCGCTGTCAGGTCGGCAACGGCGACTTCAGCAAGCCCGGCGTCGTCGCGCTGCAGCACCTCCTCCTCGCCGATCCGGCCGATCGAGCAGCGCACCAGGTGCAGGTCGCCGGCGAGATGCGGCCACTTGACTGTGCTAAAGGTGACCGCCTTGACCGGTCGGCCGTCGACGGCGGGTACCAGGTAGCCGCTGCCGGCCGGCGGCGCGGGAAAGGCGGCGGCCGGGTAGGCCAGCGTGACGATGGCCATGCTCGCGTACTCGATTTCGGCCAGTGCCGCGGCCGCTGGCGCGGTACCAGCAAGCTGTCCGATCAGCCGGCTCGCCGGGCGAGCCGGCAGCGCGAGGATGACGGCGTCCGCATCGATCCGCTCAGGGGCGACCGCGGGGCCGATGGTCAGCCGCCAGCCGGCCTTCGACCTGGCGAGTTCGCGCACTGTTGCCCTGGTCCGCACCTGTGCGCCGCTCGCCAGCGCGAGCGACTCCGGCAGCGCGCCGAGGCCGCCAGCCAGGGTGGTGAAGACCGGCGTCGACGGCGCCGTCGCCTGAGCGCTCGGCAGCAACGTTCCGGCGGCGGCCGCCAGCGACCGGTGCGCGCGGGACGCCTCCGCCAGGGCTGGCAGCGTGGCCTCGAACGACAACTCGTCGGAACGGCCCGCGTAGACGCCGCCGAGCAGCGGGTCGACGAGACGGTCCACCACCTCGGCGCCGAACCTGGCTGCCACGAACTCGGCCACCGGTACGTCGCCTGCGCGCTCGGTGGCGGGCAGCAGCGCATCCTGCCTGGCGCGGTCGAGGCCGCTGGAAGACAGGATCGCCGACCGTTCCAGGTCGGCGACATCGGCGGGCACGCCCATGAACTGCCGCCGCGGCAGCGACCGGAACTGACCCCTGGTCCAGATGCTGGCGGTTGTGGTGCCCGGGTATACGAGGTCGCCGCCCAGGCCGACCGCTTTGATCAGGTCCACGCCTTCCGGCCGGCGGGCGAGCAGCGCCTCAGCCCCGGCGTCCACGGCGACGCCAGCCACCTCGGACACCATCAGCTTGCCGCCGGTGCGGCCCGAAGCCTCGAGCACAATCACCTCAGCGCCGCTTTCGCGGAGAAAGTAGGCGGCAGCGAGCCCGGCGACGCCGGCGCCGACGATGGCCACTCGCCAGTGTCCACCCAGCGAGTCTGCTGAGTTCACCCCACCACCCTGGCAGAACGGCGGGTGCCTCGCTCGGCCGGTCCGGCCGAGCGAGGCACCCCTGCGCCGCCGGCCTCACGCAGCGGTCAAGCGGGCGGCCGCCGCGCCGTGCAGCCGGCCGGGCGGCAGCTTCCTGCCGCAGATCGCGACGACCAGATCCTGGGCATGACCGGACACCACCTGTCCTGATCCGAACTCCCAGTCCATGTCGTCGGCCCGCAACTCGATGCCGGCGAGGTCGGTGCCGAAGTGCTTGAGCGCACTCTTGCCGGTGATCGACGTCAGCACAACGCGCAGCCGCTGCTGCGGGACCTTCCGCTCGATCCCGAGCGGCACGATGAGGTCGAGGCCGTGGATGACATCGTGGCTAAGCGCGCCGGCCTGCCCGCCGCCCGGCGGCCGCCACGGATTCGCGACGTTGTCGCGGAGCGCGGCCAGCAGGCCGGCCGCGGGAATCGTGGCGGCATCCCGGCGAGCGCAGCGATCCGCCATCGCGTGAAACCGCCCGCCGGAACGGATCAGCTCGACCGCGAACCGGGCTCCTCCGTATCGCAGCGGCATCGTTACGTGGGCGACGAGCTCCCTTACCCGCCAGCCAGCACACAGCGTCGGCTCGTCCCACGCCTGCGCAGGCAAGGCGGCCAGCACGTCGGCAAGGTCCTGCCGTTCGGCCGCGATCGATCGCGTCAGTTCCTGTTCGGTCATAGTCGTCGTCATCTTCGCTGTCCTTCCTGCGCGTCCGGCGTAGTGCGTGTGTGCTCGCGGCCTGGTCAGGACAGGGTTACGAGGTAGGCGGCGAAGCGGTCGAGCGAGGTGGCGAACCCCGCCTGCGCCTCAGGGCTGCGGTACGGCGCTGGCACGTGCGCCTGGTGGATCGTGACCTCGGTGCGCGAGCCGCCCAGGTCACGCAGCGTGGAGGTGGTCGTCACGCCGCTGGCCGGCTCGGTCCACACCAGTCGCTCGGGCTCGGCAATCTCCACGAAGACCGCCCGCGTCGGGTAGCGGCTGCCGTCGGCGTCGTTGACCATCACGGTCTCGAAGAGGCCGCCGGGCCGCAGATCCACCGTGATCGTCTCTAGGGGCGCGCTCACCCCGGCAGGACCCCAGAAGTGGGTCAGATGCTCTGGCTCGATCAGGCACCGGAACACCAGCTCGCGTGGCGCCTCGAAGACCCGCGTGTAGACAAGCTCGTCCGGTGCGCTCTGGTCAGTCATGCCGCTCGCCCTTCTCCAGGTCCGGCCGGGAACCGATGTCACGCAGGTGCTCGTCGAGCTTGTCGAACCGCTCCGACCAGATCCTCCGGTTCTCGTCGATCCAGCCGCCGGCCGCCTCCAGCGCCGCATGCTCAAGGTGGCATGGCCGGAACTGCGCGCTCCTGGTCCGCGAGATCAGCCCGCAGCGCTCGAGCACCTTCAGGTGCTTGGAGATCCCGGGCAGGCTCATCGCGAACGGAGCCGCTAGCTCGTTCACGGTGGCATCGCCGCTGGCCAGCCTCGCCACGATGGCGCGGCGGGTCGGGTCCGCCAGTGCGGCGAACGTCGAGTCGAGCAAGTCTGCCGTCGTCGTCATGCCGTCCGCCTTCCGCAATCCTCGCGTTGTACTTAACCAGATAGTTAGTTAGCTGTCAAGTTAACTACGAACTCGCGATCAGGGCGTGGCAAGCTTCTGGACATGGACGAGCAGGCTGGCGGCAGCCGTGTGCTGGAGGCGCGCGATGTGGATCTGGTCCGCCAAGGCCGGCCACTCCTCGATCAGATCACGCTGTCGGTCGGGGCTGGCGAACTCTGGGCCATGCTCGGCCCGAACGGCGCTGGCAAGAGCACGCTGCTGCGGCTGCTCGCGACGTACGCCCACCCAACCCGCGGTGAGGTCGACGTGCTGGGCAAACGACTAGGAAGGGTCGATGTTTTCACGCTCCGCCCGCTCGTCAGCCTCGTCAGCACGCATCACCAGGTCAAGCCGGCGAGGACGGTCAGGGACCTCGTGCTGACCGGCGCCACCGGCACTCTCGATGTGGCGGCGCGCTGGACGCCGACGCCAGCCGAGTCGGCCAGGGCAGAGATGATCATCGCCCTGATGGGGCTGGCAAGGCTCGCCTTGAGCCGATGGTCGCTGCTGTCGCAGGGCGAGCGCAGCCGGGCACTGATCGCCCGCGCGCTGATGGGCTCGCCGCGCGTGTTGTTGCTCGACGAGCCGGCCGCCGGGCTGGATGTCGCCGGGCGTGAACAGCTTCTGGCCAGCATCGCCGATCTGCGCGGCCGGGAGCCGGAACTGGCGGTCATCCTGGTCACCCATCACCTTGAGGAATTGCCGGCCGGCACTTCGCACGCGATGCTGCTCCGCGACGGCCGCCAGCTAGCCGCAGGACCAGTCAGGCAGGTCCTCACGAGCGATCTGGTCAGCGACTGCTTCGGCTACCCGGTCACGGTGACCGAGCACGCCGGTCGGTGGACGTGCACGGCGCGCTGAATGCCCTGGTCAATCAGTAGCCAGCGGGGCGGCCCTCCAGGATGACGGTCTTTGTCTCCAGGAACGGAAGCAGGCCCTCGGTGCAGTGTTACTACCTCAGCTTAGCGGCCTCGACGCCGGCCCAGGCTCGGGAAGCACGGGCAGCACGACCGGGCGTCTGGGCCGCTGGCTGAAGTTGAAGTCGGCCACGAGGTTGCCGAGCACCTTCGCGTTCTCACGGACGTCGGGCCGCGGATCCGGCCGGCCGTCGGTGCGCGGGTTCAACCGCCCGCCGTGCAGGAAGTCGTCCTCGATGAACTTGTTGTAGGCGTCGAACGACAAGATCTGGTGATCGACATAGCCGTTCTTCGCGTACGGGCTGATCACCAGGGCCGGGACGCGCATGCCATATCCGTTCTGGTCGACCTGCGGCGGCACGACGTGGTCGTAGAACCCGCCCCAGTCATCCCATGCCAGGAAGATCGCCGTGGACCTCCACTCAGGCCCGCTCATGATCGTATTGATCAGATTGGTGACATAGGCCTGCCCGGTCCTGATGTTGGCCGGCGGGTGATCGCTGTTGTCCTGGCTCGGCGCGATCCAGGACACGGCGGGCAGCCGGCCCTGCCTGGCGGCCGGGTAGAACTCCGACAGGTGCCGGATGTCGCCAAGCTGATGGTCGGCTTTGACGTCGGTGAAGGAGGGCAGCGGGTTCCAGATCGACGGAGTCGACAGGCCCTGGCGCACCGGTGCGCACCCGGCGGCGGATTCGTCTGGGTTGTCGTCGCAGTCAGGCTGGATGCCGCTCTGCACGTAGTAGGACCAGGAAACGTGGTGCTTGTGCAACAGGTAGGTCAGGTCCGTCCACGAGTAGATGCCGAGCCGCTCGCCCTCGCCACCGCCGCCGCCAGCGACCTTGGCGAGCACCCGCTCACGCTGCTCGGGTGTCAGGACGCCGAGGCAGGCCGCGACGGCGCGCCGCTCCCTTGGCGACAGCTCGGCCGACCGGTGCAGCCTGACCAGTTGCACGCCGTGCGCGCGCAGGCACCGCAGGAAGGCGAGCGGCAGCCGGTGGGCCACCTGCTGGCCAGGGTCGTTCCGGCAGCTAAACGGATTGGCGTTCTTGCAATGCGCGGACCAGCCACTGACCAGGTACAAGTGGGATGGCAGGCTCCAGGAAGCGACCGGCTCGAACATATGGTCGTCGAGCGCGAAGTTGTGCGCGTAGGTCCAGTAGTTCGGGATCTCGCGGGCGTCGTGGTAGCCCATCACGTCCGGCGGCCCTTTGGGAAGGCAGACGAGGGGCGGCGGATGGGTCGCGCTGCAGCCGCGGCTGATCGCCAGTTCTGCGGACCTGACGAAGCCGTCCATCCGGCCACCGTCGATGTCGGTAATGGCGTCGCCGCGATCGTGTCCCGCTCCGCCATTCACCAGGCTGGGGTCGTGGTACGGGCGATCGCAGCCATGAGTGCGCGGGTCAGGTACGCAGACCGTGAAATGGCCGTTCTGCGCGGGGATTCCGTCCGCTCCCGGGTAGGTGCCGAAGAAGGAATCGAAAGAGCGGTTCTCCTGCATGATGATGACGACGTGCCGGATCTTGTGAATCCCCCTCAGCACCGGCCGGTGCGACGAGCATGCGGCGAGCCAGGCAATGGCCAGCAGGAGCGCGACCGCGACGGCTGACACCCGATTTGCGTGCTTAAGAGCCACCGTTTTCATGATAGGCGGGCGCCCGGCGTCAGCAGGAGTCGCTCACGGAGCACCGGCGTCTTCCGCCAGCGCAGCCGAGGCCCAGTCGAAGGCGGCCCCGATGCGCAGCAGTTCCGCCCTGGTCTCTTCGTCGCACAGCGCACCGTGCACGCCGGCGGCGTAGGCGGCCTGCGGCGACGCACCCAGGCGCAGCGCCGTCGCGTGCTCCATGCCAAGATCGCTCCCGAACATCGCCGGGTCGTCGGTGTTGATCGTGCACGAAACCCCCGCTGCGAGCAGCGCGGGCAGCGGGTGCTCGGCAAGCGAGCGCACGACGCCGGTCCGCACGTTGGAGATCGGGCAGACGTCAAGCACGACGCCGCGCCCGGCGATCTCGGCGAGCAGGCCAGGGTCCTCCGTCGCGCGGATGCCGTGCCTGATCCGGTCGGCGCCGAGCACGTCGAGCGCGCCACGCACCGAGGCTGGCCCCTCGGCCTCGCCCGCGTGCGGGACCGAGCCGAGCCCGCCATCCCTGGCCCGCGTGAACGCCCGCTCATAGAGCTGTGGCGGGTGGCCGGCCACCGGCCCGCCGAGGCCCACCCCCACGATCCCGCGGCCGGCGTTCGCCAGCGCAAAGGTGACTGTCTCCTCGGCCGCCTCGATCGGGTATCCGCGCACGATGTCGGGGGTGAGCGCGACCCTGACCCCGTGCTCTTCCCAGGCCTGCTGGACGCCGTCGCAGTAACCAGCGAAAACTTCCTCGTACGGCACGCCGCGGCTGGCCGGCTCTGACGGAGAGAAAATGCCCTCCAGGTACACGGCGCCGTGCCAGGCCGCCTCGCCGGCGTAGTCGGCGACCACCTGCCGGAAGTCCCGCTCGGTGCGCAGCGCCCCCGTGGTCATCCACCAGACGTCGAGGAAGTGCGGGAAGTCGCGGAACTCGTAGATCTTGGCCAGTTCCGCGGCGGAGTCCGCGGGCAGGGCGACCCCGTTGCGCCGGCCGAACTCGAGCAGCGCCGCTGGGCGGACTGTGCCCTCGAGGTGGACGTGCAGTTCGATCTTCGGGTAGCTCACCCGGCCATCCTGGCATCCGATGCCGGACAGGCAACGCATCGGTAACGCCCTGATGCCATTTCGCCATCCACGAAACCGGCTGGCTCGCGGCTGCGTCCGAGATGCATGAGTCGCTCGTTCCGCGCCTTGGGCGCCAGCGCACGCCAAGGAGCGGTGCGCACACTCCTCATCGCCGGCGCCGCCTCGGTCGGCACCGGCCTCCTGGCGACGGCCTGTTCCAACACCACCTCCGGCTCGGGCGGCGGCGCCAGCAATAGCGGCGCGGGCGGGGCCCCGGCCAGGCAGGCGGCCCCGGCGTCGGGGAAGGCTGATTTCGGTGGCACTGTGCGCAGTGGCAAGCTCGCGAACATCGTGCTGCCGCCGCAGAGCATCATCTACACCGCCAGCCTGACGGTGCGGATCACAAAGGGATCCGTGACCGCCGCGGCCGACCAGGCCACCAGCATCGTCACCGCCGCCGGCGGCTACGTCTCAGGCGAGCAGCAAATCATCCCGCCCGGCAGGCACCAGGTTCCGCAGATTGACCTGACACTGAAGATTCCGGCCGCGCAGTACGGCTCAGCGCTGGCCAGGCTGAAGGGGCTCGGGACCAAGATCTCCTTCAGCTCGCACGCGGTGGACGTCACTCAGCAGGTCGCCGACGTGGGCAGCCGGGTCGCCTCCGCGCAGGCAGCGATCAAGCAGCTGCGGGCGCTGCTCACCAAGGCCGGGTCGGTCGGCCAGCTGCTCTCCGTGCAGGAGGAGATCAACAGCCAGGAGTCCGACCTCGAGGCGCTGCTCGCCCAGCAGCGTGCACTGGCCCACGAGACCAGCTACGCGACCGTGACCGCTGTCCTCGTTGGTCAGCACGCGCGCATTGTTGAAAAGCACAAGAAGTCATCGCCCGGATTCCTGGCTGGCCTGAAGGGCGGATGGCACGCGCTCGGCGTTGTTGTCGGCTGGCTGCTAACCGCGCTCGGCTCAGCTCTGCCGTTCCTCGTCCCGGCCGCGCTGATCGCCGCGATCGCGCTCGGCGGCCGTCGCAGGCTCGGCAGAAAGAAGGCACCGCCTGCCTCGGAGCCGCCAGCGCCGGCCGCGTCGTAACCGGTTTAGCCAGCTGACGCGGCGGACCCCGCGGGGACCGCGTGCACCAGGTCGGTCAGCCGGGCGAGCATGTCAGGGTCGGTCTCCGGAAGCACGCCATGACCGAGATTGAAGATGTGGCTCTCGGCCGTTCGGCCCCTCTCCAGCACCTCCCTGGCCCGCTCCTCGACCACCGGCCACGGTGCCAGCAAGACCGCGGGGTCCAGGTTGCCCTGCAGCGCCTTGCCGGCGGCGACCCGGTGCACGGCCTCGTCCAGCGGCACCCGCCAGTCCACCCCGACGACGTCGGCGCCGGCCTCGCCGAGCAGCCCGAGCAATTCGCCGGTGCCGACGCCGAAGTGAATGCTCGGCACGCCGGTCGCCGCCACCGCAGTGAAAATCTGCCTGCTGTACGGAAGCACGTTGCGCCGGTAGTCATCGGGGCTCAGGATCCCGGCCCAGGAGTCGAAGAGCTGCACAGCCGAAACGCCCGCGTCGATCTGGACCTGCAGGAACGTGACCGTGATCGCGGCCAGCCTGGCCAGCAGGGAACGCCACAGCGCCGGGTAGCCGTACATCAGCGCCCTTGTCCTGTCGAACGTCTTGGACGGACCGCCGTCGATGAGGTAGCAGGCGAGGGTGAACGGCCCGCCCGCGAAACCGATCAGCGGCACTCCGCCAAGCTCGCCGGTCAGCATCCCGATCGCCTGGCCAACGAACGAGACGTCGCCCGGCTCGAGGTCGCGCAGTCTCGCCACGTCGCCGTCGTCCCGGAACGGCTTGTCCAGCACCGGGCCGGTGCCTGGCCGGATGTCGATGTCGACCCCTGCCGCCTTCAGCGGCAGCACGATGTCGCTGAACAGGATCGCCGCGTCCACGCCGTACCTGCGAACCGGCTGCAGTGTGATCTCGGTGATCAGCTCAGGGTTCGAGCACGCATCGAGCATCGTCATCCCAGCCCGCTTCGCCCGGTACTCAGGCAGCGACCGGCCGGCCTGGCGCATGTACCACACCGGTGCGCAGGAGACCGGCTGGCGGCGGCAGGCCCTGATGAATGCTGAGTCGGCGGTCTGCGTGTTCACGCCTGGGATCGTCTCACAGCGGCCTGGCTGGCGCGCGAGTACGTCTGGCCGCGGCCGCTCCGCCAGCCGCCAGCCTTTGACGGCGAAACGTCCAGATGACACGCCGCCGAAGATCCACGGCTTGTGGCCAGATACATGCCAGCATCGAAAGAGTCTCGAGCGACAGCGGGGATACCCAGCGCGAAAGGAGCGGCAGATGACCGACGACCTCCGCGAATGTCCCGGCTGTGGCTCCGAGCGGGAATTCGTCCGGCGTCATCCGGAGAGCGGCTGCCCAGACAACGCGGACGGCTGGTGCCCTGAGTGGTTCTGCACTGGGTGCGGGACAGCCCTGCTGGCCGGGGTCATCCCGCTGAGCAGGGATCCGGCCGCCGCGTCAGGAACGCACCGAGCCGGGCAGCTCGACCGCGTGGCGTGAGCATGTCGTGCCGCTGTCTTCCGCGTCCGTGCCTGCTTCCCGCGCGCTAAGGCCGGCTGGGATGCCGGAGAATCAGCAGCCAGGTGATGACCAGGCGTTTCGCGCGGCGGTTGGCGAACTCGAGACAGCGGTGGCCGAGCAGCGCGAGCTGCGGCCTGAGGTCAGTTTCGACGGCGAGCCGCCGCCCAGGCGGCTGGCACCGCACGCGGCAGCGGTGGGCGCGACGGTCGAGGTCGACGGCAATGAGATCGGGTGGGGCAGGTTCGTCCTGCTGTATGACCCGGCCGGGCAGGACGGCTGGGCGGGCCCGTTCCGCGTCATCGCCTACCTGCGGGCCGCGCTGGAGCCGGAGATCGCCGCCGACCCGCTGGTCGGTCAGGTTGGCTGGAGCTGGCTCACCGAGGCGCTCGACGCGCGGGCCGCCGGCTACGCCGCACCAAGCGGTACGGTGACAAGAGTGGTCACGGAAGGATTCGGCACCAAGCAGGACGAGCCGACGGCGACCGAGTTCGAGATGCGGGCATCCTGGTCGCCGGTGACGAGACAGCGCGGCCGGTTCGAGCTCGACCGGCACCTCGCGGCCTGGGCGGACACGCTTTGCCAGGCGGCTGGCCTGCCGCCGCTGCCGCCGGGTGTCGCACAGCTCAGGCCGCCCGCGCCGCACCAGCCCCGTGCGAGGCGCCGGTCGTGAGTGTCCCCTTGCTGGAGCCCCGCGACGGACTCCCGCCACTGATCGTGTCCGCCGCCGACCTGGCCGAGGCGACCGCCAGGCTGAGGGAAGGGACCGGCCCGGTGGCGGTCGACGCCGAGCGGGCGTCCGGTTTCCGGTACGGTCACCGTGCCTTCCTGGTCCAGCTCCGCAGGGACGGCGCCGGCACGGTCCTGATCGATCCGGTCGCCTGTCCGGACCTGTCCGAGCTTGACGAGGCGCTAGCCGGTACCGAGGCGGTGTTGCACGCGGCCAATCAGGATCTGCCCTGCCTGGCCGATCTCGGCTACCGGCCGCGTCATCTGTTCGATACGGAACTGGCCGGGCGGCTGCTCGGCTATCCGCGGGTCGGCCTCGGCACCCTGGTCGAGGAGGTGCTCGGGCTGACCCTGGAGAAGACCCATTCGGCGGCCGACTGGTCCACCAGGCCGCTGCCGCAGGAATGGCTCAAGTACGCGGCGCTGGATGTGGAGGTCCTGGTCGAGTTGCGGGACGCGCTCGCCGCCCAGCTCGCCGAGGAGGGCAAGACCGGCTGGGCCGAGCAGGAGTTCGCCGCGGTCCTCGCGGTCAAGCCCGCTCCACCGCCGGCACGATCCTTGGCGCCGGACGTCTGGCATTCACCGCGTCCGCAGCAGGCGGAGCCTGGCGACCGTCCGCGAGCTATGGCTGGAACGCGACCAGATCGCTCAGCGCCGCGACATCTCGCCGACCAGGATCCTGCCCGATGCCGCAATCGTCGAGGCCGCGAGGACCACGCCAGCAAACCTGGCCGAGCTCGCCAAGCTGCCAGGCTTCACCGGGCCGGGGCGCCCGCCGGTACGGCCCTGACTGGCTGCGCGCGATCAAACGGGCCAAGGCGCTGGCGGACGACCGCAGCTGCCCGACGCTTCGGCCCCGCCAGGCGACGGCCCGCCGCCTGCGCACCGCTGGGCCGAGCGCGACCCGGTCGCGGCGCAGGCGGCTGGCGGCCGCCAGGACCGCCGTGGCCGCGCTCGCCGACTCCAGCCACCTGCCGGCCGAGAACCTGCTCGCTCCTGACGCGGTGCGCCGGCTGTCCTGGCAGCCACCCGACCCGATCAGCCCGGAGTCGGTCGCCGCCGAACTCGAGCGCTACGGCGCGAGGCCCTGGCAGATCGACGTGACGGCCATGCCGATCGCGATGGCGCTGCTGAGGCTCATCGAGAAGGGCGAGGCCTGAGCGCGGTGCCCGATCAGGCGGTGCGGCGGAGCCGGCCGAGATCACAGGGCTGGTGCGAGCCTGGCTTGGCGACGCCCGCACACGGCAGCGCGACAGGCACGTTCGGATAGCCGGGATAGACATTCATCAGGATCTCGCAGTCGCAGCAGCCGCCGCGCCTGGCGAGCTGGTCGAGCAGCCGACGTGGCTGGGCCGCGCAGGCGTCACGCCAGCGGATCGCCCACCGGTAAGTTCCGTCGCAGCCGAACTCGGCGATCATCCGCAGCAGGTAACACCGCAGGCACTCGGCCTGCGCGGGCGCGGTTAAGCGCTTGGCGAGGTCGACAATCTCGGTCTCGACCTCGCGCGACATGTCATCGGCCATCATCGGTCAGGTCCCCTTCCGCGGCGGGAGCTTGGATACCAGACTTTTACCGCGTGCCTCCGACAATCGGGAGCTAGCCGCGGGCCGCGCTTGCTCGGGCTCGTTAAGGCGGCCAGGCCGTGGCGCTCGGCGGCGATCAGCCTGCCGTCGGCCGTGTGCAAGACCCAGAACTCGCTCTTGCCGAGAGGCTCACCCGACAGCGGGCTGGCGCCCAGCGCCGTAACCGCCGCCTGGATGATCGCCGGCAGGTTCTCACGATGCGCGCAGACCAGCGTCGGCTCACCAGACGCGGCCAGCTCGGCCGCCAGCGTGGCTGCCTGACCGGCGGCAGGCGTCTCCCCTGGCCGCGCAGCGGCACCGTGAATGTCGCGCACCACGGAGCCGTCGCGCGCGGTCGCGGCGGCCACCAGTGCAGCGGCCGAGATCGGGCCAGGCACGACGGTGAGCGCGGGCTCGGCCTGCACCTGCATGCCGAACGGCCTGCGCGTACGGCCGCACCGTCGCCAGGCAGCGCTCAGCCGCCGAGCTGATCACCTGGCAGCGCCCGTAGCTGGCCAGCACGCGCGGCCAGGGTTTCCGCGTCGGCGGCGCCGCGCGCGTCGAGCGGACGGGCCAGGTCCGCTGCCGCGGCCCGGTCCGCCCCAGATTCCGGCTTGCTCCCTGCCTCGGCGTGCCGGAGCAGGATCAGCGGCGCGGTCTGGACCGGGCGCGCGAGGACCTGGTCGAGGAGCGCGATGTCCCGCTCGTAGCTCAGCCGTTCGCGCGCGGCCGCCACGGGCAGCCACGCCAGATCGTCGACCTCGTCGTTCGGGACGAACGCGGTCGGCTGCGCGCATCTGGCTGCCCAGAAACTGACGTGCTTGGTACCGCCTCCGACCTCATACACCGAAGGAGGCAGCGGCCGTCCGAGCACGACGTCGAACCCGGTCTCCTCGCTGACCTCGCGAATCGCGGTGCGGAGCAGATGCTCGCCGGGTTGACGCTTGCCCTTCGGGTGGGACCAGTCGTCGTAGCGAGGCCGGTGCGCGAGGGCGACCTCGAGTCCGGCGGCTCCCGGCCGCCAGATGACGGCACCTGCCGCCTGGATCACGCGATGCTCGTCGCCCTCAGCCATGCCGCTCCGCGCGGCGCGAGTCGATCCTGCTCGTGCCCGCCGCGACCTCCCCGTCGGCCGTGCGATTCTGCCTGAACCTGATCAGGTGCTCCTGCAGGTCGACCAGCGGCTGACCGGATTCGTCCAGATGGTGCCTGGTCCAGGCGCCCTCGGGGCCCAGCCACCACGACGCGGTGCCAGCGTCCATGGCCAGGTCGATCAGGTTCCTGCAGCTCAGCCTTCTGCCCGTGGTCAGTCACCCTGATCAGCAGCTCGACCCGGCGGTCCAGGTTCCTGTGCATGAGGTCGGCGCTGCCCATCCAGACCTCGTCGGAACCGTTCGCGCCGCCTGCCCCGAATGCGTAGATCCTGGAGTGCTCGAGGAACCGCCCGACCACGCTGCGCACCCTGATGCTCTCCGAGAGCCCTGGCACGCCCGGGCGCAGCGAGCAGATCCCGCGCACCCACAGGTCGATCGGCACGCCGGCGATCGAGGCCTGGTAGAGCGCGTCGATGATCGCCTCGTCGATGATCGCGTTGCACTTCATCTGGATCCTGGCCGGCTTGCCCTCCCTGACCAGGCGTACCTGCTCGTCGATCCGCTTGATCAGGCCGGACCGCAGCCCGGCCGGCGCGACCAGCAGCCGGTGATAGTCGGCCCGCAGGCTGTAGCCGGTGAGGTGGTTGAACAGGTCGGTGATGTCCTCCCCGACCTGTGGATCCGCGGTGAGCAGGCCGTAGTCCTCATAGAGCCTGGCGGTCTTCGGGTGATAGTTCCCCGTGCCGATGTGGCAGAACCGGCGCAGCGAACCGTCGGCCTCTTCGCGGACGACGAGCACCATCTTGCAGTGCGTCTTCAGCCCGACGAACCCGTACACGACGTGGCAGCCGGCCTGCTCGAGCTTGCGCGCCCAGGCGATGTTGGCTTCCTCGTCGCCCCTGGCCTTGATCTCGACCACGACCACGACCTGCTTGCCGGCCTCCGCCGCGTCGACGAGCGCGTCGACGATCTCGGAGTCGCCGCTGGTCCTGTACAGCGTGTGCTTGATTGCCAGGACGCGCGGATCGGCCGCCGCCGAGACGACCAGCCGCTGCACGCTCGCGGTGAAGGAGTCGTAAGGCAGGTGCACGAGCACGTCGCGCTCGGACAGCGTGGAGAACACGCTGCGGTCGCCGGGCAGCGCCCCCTCGGCTGGCACGAACGCCGGGTACTTGAGCTTGCGCAGGTCCAGGTCGGCGATCGAGGACAGGCCGGACAGGTCGAGCGGCCCAGGCAGCCGGTACACGGCCCTGTAGTCGATGTCGAGCTCGGTCACGAGCTTTTCGAGCACGTCAGCGGAGATGGACTCCTCGACCTCGAGCCTGACCGCCGGCTCGAACCTGCGGCGCATCAGCTCTCGCTCCAGCGACTGGAGCAGGTTCTCCGTGACGTCCTCGTCGATTTCCAGGTCGCGGATCCTGGTGACGCGGAAGGCGTGGTGCTCGATCACCTCGAGCCCGGCGAACAGCTCGGTCAGGTGAGCCGCGATCACGTCCTCGAGCGGAACGAACCGGTTCGGCGAGACTGTCAGGAACCTCGGCAGCAGCGGCGGAACCTTGACCCTGGCGAACAGGGTCAGACCCGAGCGCGGGTCGGCGACCATGACGGCCAGGCTGAGCGAGAGCCCGGAGATGAACGGGAACGGGTGAGCCGGGTCGACGGCCAGCGGCGTGAGGACCGGGTAGATCCGCTCCCTGAACAGCGCCTGGAGCTTGGCCTGCTCGTCCGGGGTCAGCTCCTTCCAGCGCAGGATCTCGATGCCGGCGTCGACGAGCGCTGGCAGCAGCCGCTCGGCGAAGCAGTGCGCGTGCCTGTCGGCAAGCTGGCGCGCCATGTCCAGGGTGTTTTCCAGGATCTGGTCAGGCGCCTTGCCGCTGACGCTCTCGACCGGCAGGCCGGTCGCCATCCGCCGGATCCGCCCGGCCACCCGCACCATGAAGAACTCGTCCAGGGCGCTGGCGAAGATCGATTCGAACCTGACCCGCTCCAGCAGCGGCACGTTCGGGTCCTCAGCGAGCTCGAGCACCCGCTGGGCGAACCGCAGCCAGCTCTCCTCCCTGTCCAGGTACCGGTTGGCCGGCAATTCGGGCAGCTGGCCGAGCATGCCGAGCCGGTCCTGCGCCGTTGCGACGTCCTGACCGGCCCCTGCGAGCACAGCGGCCGCACGCTCGAAGCTGTCGCGGCCGCCTGCCTCGACCAGCCCGTCGCTCGCCGGCATCTTCCCCGCGGCCCGCGGCGCGTCGGCGCTGCGCCGCTGCGGCGGACGGCGCCGCGCCGTTGTCACGGCCTGACGGCATGGCTTGCCCCGAATCCATGTTTCTATACTCCCCTAGCTGATACTGATCCAATACCCCGGAAGCGGTCATCATGGAAACGGAGCCGCCCGATGCGCATCGGAACATCCCTGGCCGAGCCGCAGTCGCCGCAGGCGCTCAGCCTGCTCCGTGACGAATTGCTGATGGCCGTCGACGACGGCTTCTCATCCGCGTGGATGGCGAACATCTTCGGGCTCGACGCGCTCACCGCCCTGGCCGTCGCGGGCAGGGGCATCGAAGGCATCGAGATCGGCACCGCTGTCGTGCCGACGTATCCGCGGCACCCAGCCGTGCTCGCGCAGCAGGCGCTGACCACGGCGCTCGCTCTCGGCTCGCCGCTTGCCCTCGGGATCGGGCTGTCGCACAAGATCGTGATCGAGGACATGTACGGCTACAGCTTTGACGCGCCAGCAGTGCACATGCGCGAGTACCTGTCGATCCTGCAGCCGCTGCTCGACGGCCAGCCGGTATCCGTCGACGGCAAGACGATGAAGGCCGGCATCGGCCTGTCGACCCCGCGCACGGGTGAAGTGCCTGTCCTGCTCGCGGCGATGGGCCCCCAGATGCTCCGCCTCGCCGGACAGCGCACGGCGGGAACGATCCTGTGGATGACCGGGCCGGCCACGGTCAGGGACTACATCGTGCCGACGATGAACGCCGCGGCCGCGGCGGCTGGCAGGCCTGTGCCGCGCACCGTCTGCGTGCTGCCGGTCTGCGTGACCGACGATCAGGACAACGCCCGCGCCAGGGCGGCCAAGGTGTTCGAGATCTACGGCCACCTGCCCTCGTACCGCGCCATGCTCGACCGCGAGGGCGCCGAAGGGCCCGCCGACGTGGCGATCGTCGGCACCGAGGATCAGGTTGCCAGCCAGATCACCGCCCTTGCCGACTGCGGCGTGACCGACTTCGTCGCCGGCGAGTTCGCCAGGGGAGACGAGCGCGTGCGCACGCGCGCCCTCCTCAAACGCCTGATCACCGCCAGCTGACGGGGCCGCTCCCCAAAAATGCGCGGTAAGTCGCGCGAGGCGGGGCCGACGGTCAAGGTTTGAGCAAGCCGCAGGCGGCGTGAATGTCTGCGCGGCTGGCGAGCTTGACCCGCGCGCCGCGGCCCAGGGCCGCGGCGAGGTCCTTCTCGGCGGTCTCGATCTTGAGCCAGTCGGCGTAGCCGATCGGCGTGATGCCGCGGTCGGCGAGCAAGGCGGCGAAGCGCTCCGAGCCCGCAGTGGCGGGAGTCGGGCCCGCCGGGCTCGCCCGCGGCTTCGGCCGCGCCAGCGGTAGCGACTGGCTCGCTCTTAGGCAGCCTGAGCAGGCCGGGCCTGGGCAGCTGCACGTCGACGGGGCCAGGTCCGCCGGCCAGGTCGGCAAGCAGACTGCGGACCGTCTGCGCGGCATCGGACTTGTTCGTGCCGATCACGCCGGTCGGTCCCGCGCTTCAGCCAGCCGGCGACGTACTCGCCGGGCAACGGCTGACCGTCGGGACCGAGCACGCGGCCGTCGGCGTTCGGTACCGTGTGCGAGCGCTCGTCGAACGGCACTCCAGGCAGCGGCACGCTCTGATAGCCGACGCTTCGCAGCACCATCTCGACCGGCAGCCGCTCGAACTGCCCGGTGCCGGTGAGCCGCCCGTCGGCGTCCAGCCTGGTCCGCTCCAACGTCAGCCCCTCGACCCGGTCGGTCCCGTGGATCTCGACCGGGCTGAGCCAGAAGCGCACCGTCAGCCGCCGGGCAGCGCCGGCCGGCTCCCGGCCAGCCCAGTTGCTGATCACGGTGTAGTTGCCGCGGACGTGCCGGTCGGTCGTAGCCAGCCTGGTGCTCTCCCCGCTAGCGTCGAACGCCTCGAGGTCCGCCTCGCCGTCGCCGACCACGACATCGACACCGGCGAGCTCACCGAGCTCGCGGAGCTCCTTGGTGGTGAACTTCGCCTGGGCAGGCCCGCGCCTGCCGATCACGTGGACCTCGCGGACCTTGCTCGCGATCAGCGTGTCCAGCACCGGCTGGGACACGTCGGTCTCGCGGAGTTCATCGGGATCGCGGATCAGGATCCTGGCGACGTCCACGGCGACGTTGCCGACCCCGATCACGGCCACAGACTCCGCGTCCACCATGAACCGCTCTGGATCGACGTCTGGGTGCCCGCAGTACCAGTTGACGAAGTCGGTGGCAGCGTAGCTTCCAGGCAAGTCCTCGCCGGGAATACCGAGCCGCCGGTCCCGCATCGCGCCGGTCGCGTAGACGACCGCGTCATAGCAGGACAACAGGTCGTCCCTGGTCACATCGTCGCCTAGGTGCACGGCCCCGACAAACCTGACGCCTTCGTGCTCGAGCACGCCGCGCAGGTAGTCCGCGATCGACTTGATCGACTTGTGGTCGGGCGCGACGCCGTAGCGGACGAGGCCGTAGGGGGTCGGCAGCCGGTCCAGCACGTCGACCTGGACCGAGCACGGGCTCTCGAGGGCGGCGCCCTGCTTGATCAGGGCCTCGGCCGTGTAGAGACCTGCGGGGCCCGAGCCGACGACGGCGACGTTGAGGGTCTTCATGGACGCGATTCTGCACCTTCCTGGCTGGCGGCGGGACCTGGACGCGGCCGCCAGGTCCCGCCTGCGCTCAGCGCCAGGATACGTTCAGGCGACGCAGAACTCGTTGCCCTCAGGATCAGCCATGGTCACCCACCAGTGCGGGCCCTGAGAGGCTTTGTGCAGGTATGTGGCACCGCGACCGGACAGCTTCGCCACCTCGGCGTCGACGTTAGCCTCGCCGACCCTGACGTCGAGGTGCATCCGGTTCTTGACCGTCTTCGGCTCGGGCACCAGCTGGAACAGGATCCGCGGCCTGGCGAGGCCTGACGGCGCCTCAGGGTGCCGGATCGCCGCGCCCTCCTTCCACACCAGGGTGCCGTTGTGCGTCATCGTGTCGTCCTCGGACGCGTAACCCTCGGCGATCATCTTGCGGATGAACGCCTCGTCCGATGGCTCCACCACCCAGCCGAGCGTCTCGGCCCACCAGTCGGCGAGCACGTGCGGCTCGCTCGCGTCGACGGCGATCTGAAAGTCAAAGGGCATTGCGGTCGTGTCCTTTCGCTCGGTACAGGTCCCTGAGCAGTGCGATCTCCGCCCCGTGGTGCAGAGCCTCGCGGTTGATGTGCAGCACGAGCTGGGCGAGCGAAGAGTCCGCGTACGGCCCCTCGGCAGGCCCGCACCGCCTGCTCAGGCCGTCAGGGCCGAGGCCGCGCACGGCCTTGATCCAGGTCGCGTACGCGTCATCGAGCTGGGCGAGCGCCCCGGCGGCGGTACCCGCGTAGCAGAACTCGCGCCAGCTCGCTGGCGGCCCGCCAAAGTGCGATGCGTTCCGCGCCGCGAAGACACCCACGATCGTGTGCGCGAGCCGCCAGGCGATGGTCGTCACGGGCGGGACTTCCGGCTCAGGATAGACGAACTCGAAGAGGTACTCCCCGGTGCCGACCGTGGTCGTCTGCGTCGGGGTGCCGCGCGTCCGCAGGGTCCAGCAGCCGGGCACCGGCTCCCAGAAGTACTCGTCGTCGGTCAGGCCGTCGAGTCGCGGCCGCAGGTGGTTCTGCCACTGCCAGTCGAGCTGCTCGGCAAGCTCGTTGCTCCAGTCGATGTCCATGACGGCCAACCTAAATGCTATTGCGGACAGTTTCAGTCCTCAATGCCAGGGATACTCGGATCCGTGCTGGAAACCTCGGCCCGGCTGCTGCGGCTACTCGGGCTGCTGCAGGTTCGCCCAGAATGGTCAGGCGCAGAACTGGCCGAGCGGCTTGGCGTGACCGTGCGAACGCTGCGCCGCGACATCCAGCGGCTGCGCGACCTCGACTATCCCGTGCACTCGGTGCCTGGCGTCGCCGGCGGATACCGGCTCGGCTCAGGCCGCGCGCTGCCGCCACTGCTCCTCGACGACGACGAGGCCATTGCCGTCGTGGTCAGCTTGCGGAGCGCGGCGAGCCATTCCGTGGCTGGCCTCGCCGAGGCATCGGTCAGCGCGCTGGCCAAGCTCGACCAGGTGCTGCCCGCGAGGCTGCGGGAGCGGACCGCCGCCATCCAGCAGGCCACCGTGGCGCTGACCGGGCCAGGTCCGGTCGTCGATCCCGAACAGCTCGCGTCGCTCGCCTCCTCCTGCGGGCGTCATCAGCGACTGCGGTTGAGTTACCGAAACCGGTCGGGTTCTGACTCGGTCCGCGTGGTCGAGCCGCACCGGCTGGTGAGCACCGGATATCGGTGGTACCTGATGGCCTACGACGTCGAGCGGGCCGACTGGCGCACGTTCAGGGTCGACCGGATCAACCAGATCGCGCAGGCCGGAGGCAGGTTCGTGCCGAGAGAGCCGCCAGACCCCGCCGCGTTCGTGGCCAGGGCCGTCACCTCGGCGCCCTACCGCTACCAGGCGCGGATACTCGTGCACGCCCCCGCGGCGGTGGTTGCCGAGGAGTTCTCGCGCACCTCGGGCGTCGTCACCGACGCGGGCGATGACGGCTGCCTGCTGACGACCGGCTCCGACTCCCTCGGCGCGCTGACCTTCCACCTGGCGGCGCTCGGTGTCGACTTCACCGTCCTCGAGCCCCAGGAGCTGATCGACTTCGTCGCCGCGACGGCGGAGCGGCTTGCCAGGGTCGCGGCACAATCAGGGCGGGCTAGTCCTGGTGATCGGTGACCAGGTCGGCCGTGAGTTTGGCGACCGCTTCGGTGATGGCGCGGCCGAGCTGCTGAGAGGTCAGCCCGGCAAGCGCGAGCACCTCGGCCGCGCTCGCCGTGCTCGAGGAAACGCTGCGGCAGGCCGAAGGTGCGCAGCGGCGTCGCTGACCTCGGCATCGCGCAGCGTCCTCGCGACCGCATCGCCGAATCCGCCGACCGTGCCGTTGTCCTCGACCGTGACGACCAGCTTGTGCCGGGCCGCGGCCTGCGCGATCGCCTCGTCCACCGGCTTGACCCAGCGCGGGTCGACCACGGTGACGCCGATGCCCTGGCCGGTCAGTCGCTCGGCCACGTCCACCGCGATCTCGGCCATCGGGCCGACGCCAACGAGCAGCACGTCCTGGCCCGTGCCCTCGGCTGGCACGGCGAGCAGGTCCATGCCGCCGAGCTTGCCGATCGCCGGGAGGTCGTCTGGGGCGCTGCCGCGCGGGAACCGTAGTGCGGTCGGGCCGTCGCTGATGGCCACGGCCTCGCGGAGCAGCTCAGTCAGCCTGGTACCGTCTCGCGGCACCGCGACCTTGATCCCCGGCACGATCTGCAGCAGCGAGCCGTCCCACATGCCGTGATGGCTGGCGCCGTCAGGCCCGGTGACCCCCGCGCGGTCCAGCACGAACGTGACCGGGAGTTTGTGCATCGCCACGTCCATGAGCACCTGGTCGAACGCCCGGTTCAGGAAGGTGGCGTAGATCGCCACGACCGGGTGCATGCCGCCCATCGCGAGTCCGGCCGCGCTGGTCACCGCGTGCTGTTCGGCGATGCCGACGTCAAAGACCCGGTCGGGGTAGACCTGCGCGAACTTGGCCAGCCCGGTCGGGTGCAACATCGCGGCCGTGATGGCGACTACGTCCGGCCTGCGGGCGCCGACGTCGACGAGCTCGTCGGCGAATATGTGCGTCCAGCCACGCTTGGCTGACTTCGCTGGCGCCGGGCTCGCGGCCGCGGGCGTCGCGGCCCGCGCCGGGCCCCGGCCGTTGAGCTGGACTGCCGCGCCAGGCTGAACCTGATGCAGGCAGTCCTCGTCGTTCTCCTCCGCCAGCGCGTAGCCGCGGCCCTTCTGCGTGATCACGTGCACGAGCACGGGGCCGCCGAACTCCCTGGCCCGGCCGAGCGCGTGCTCCATCGCCTGCTCGTCGTGGCCGTCGATGGGCCCGAGGTACTTCAGCCCGAGATCCTCGAAGAGCACCTGCGGCTGCAGGACGTCCTTCAGCCCCTTCTTGATCCCGTGCAGCGTCTCGAACAGCGGCGGCCCGACCACCGGGGTGTGCGACAGGGTGGTCTTGACTAGGTCAAGCACCTGCTCGTAACGCTGCGACACGCGCACCGAGGCCAGATGGTCGGCGATCCCGCCGATCGTGCGCTGATAGGACCTGCCGTTGTCGTTGACGACGATCACGACAGGGCGGTCCTTGGCGCCCGCGATGTTGTTCAGCGCCTCCCATGCCATGCCTCCGGTGAGCGCCCCGTCGCCGATCACTGCGACCACCCTGCGGTGCCGCTCGCCGCGCAGGTACAGGGCCTTGGCCAGGCCGTCGGCGTAGGACAGGCTGGTCGACGCGTGCGAGTTCTCGACCCAGTCGTGCTCGGACTCGTTCCGGTTCGGGTAGCCGGACACCCCGCCCTGCTGCCGCAGCTTGGAGAAGCCGTCCATCCGGCCGGTCAGCAGCTTGTGCACGTAGGACTGGTGGCCTGTGTCCCAGACGATCGGATCGGCCGGCGAGTCGAAGACCCGGTGCAGCGCGATCGTGAGCTCGACGACGCCGAGGTTCGGGCCGAGATGACCGCCGTTGCGCGATACGGCCTCGATCAGGAACGCCCTGATCTCGCCGGCCAGCACCGGCAGTTCGGCCGGCGTCAGCGCCTTGACATCTCGCGGACTCCAGATCGACTCGAGCAGTGTCATCTGGTGCGCTCCTCACGTCGCGGGCGCCGCCTGACGGCGCGTCCGGAACATTGCACGACCGCCGGATGAGAACTCCTCCGGAGTCCGGGCTTGGCCGCTCCCGGGCCATGTGGCCAGGAGCGAACCCAACGAGTCTATTTCGCGCACGCTGCGGAGTCTGCCTGCGCTATGACGGTTACGTCAGCATGGTGTTATCGCCCCGCTGTCGCTCCCCGCTCGCTAGTGTTCCCAAACCGGCACGCTGGCCGCGGTCCTTGACCAGCTGCCGACCCCCTCCGGAGGCGAATGTGAACAGCCGTCGCGGCGTCGGCAGCAGATACCTGATGGCAGGCCGGCTGCTGGCCATCGCGCTCGCGGTCGCCGCGGTGTCGGCCGCCACGAGCCAGCCGGAGACCGGCCTGCCGCCCTGGGCGCTGAAGCTGGCCATCCAGTACCTGCCGCCGGCCACCAACCGCAGCCAGTACGACGTCGTGCTCGCCTGGCCCGGTCAGGCCTGGTTCCTGGGCGGCACCGACGTGGGCGGCCACGGCAAGCCGAAGGCGGAGCGGATCACGAACGGCTCGCCGCAGTCCACGGCCCTGCCGGCGGGTCCGCATAGCTGGATCACGGCAGCCAGCGCCCCCGCTCCCAGCGACATCTGGGCCGTGACGTTCCTCGGCGGCTCGGTGCTGAACTGGAACGGCTCGGCCTGGCAGAACGAGCCGCGCGGCGGCTGGAAGTCAGGCACGAGGTTCACCGGCATCACCGCGCTCAGCAAGACGGACGTCTGGGTGTTCGGAACCCGCGGGCGCAACCATCCCGGCGCCGGTACCTGGCACTTCACCGGTACGACCTGGAAGCCGGTCAAGGGCGTCGCGGCCGGGATCTTCCAGGCGAGCGCGGCGGGTCGGTCGGACATCTGGGGAATCGGCAACGCGGGCCACCCCGGCAATGCCTTGTTCCACTTCGGCGGGTCGGCCTGGCGCCGGGTCATGCCAGCGGCGCTGGCCGGCTTCACCTATAGCCACGTGCTCGCCCTGTCGCCAACGAACGTGTGGGTCGCCGGGCAGGTGGCTGGCGTCCCGAAGCTCGGCCACTTCGACGGCCACGGCTGGACCAGGCTGCGGATGCCTGGCACGACCGCCGGCACCGGGATGTGCCGGGACGGCAGGGGCGGCCTGTGGGTGATCGCGAACCCGGGCACGGCACCGTCCGTGGTGCTCAACCGCTCGGCGAGCGGCACCTGGGCCAAGGCCAAGGTCAGCGGCAACGCGGCCGACGAGGTGCTGGCCTGCGCGCTGGTGCCTGGCACCGTCCGCGCCTGGGGTGCGGGCAAGGCGGTCGCGCCGCAGGGCAGCGCCGCCGCGGCCTACCGCACCGGCTGACCAATCGGCATGCCATCCATGCATGCGTGGTCGGTTCGTCCGGATAATGGTGGCCATGACCGCGAGCACGGTCCGGCCGATGGCGGGCCGGGTTTGCGTGGTGACCGGCGCGAGTTCCGGTATCGGCAAGGCTACGTCCGTCGAGCTGGCCGGGCTCGGTGCCACCGTGGTGCTGGTCTGCCGGGACAAGGCCCGCGGCGAGGCGGCCCTGGCCGAGGTAGCCGCCGCGGCGGCGGGGGAATCCGGCAAGCCGTCGCTTGAACTGGCCGACCTGTCGTCAATGGAGCAGGTCAGAGCCCTGGCAGCCAGGCTCGCCGCGCTACCCAGGATCGACGCGCTGGTCAACAACGCCGGGCTGGTAGTGGCGCGACGGCAGCTGACCGCCGACGGCTTCGAGCTCAGCCTGGCGGTCAACCACCTGGCGCCGTTCCTGCTCACGAACCTGCTGCGGCCGGCGCTGGCTGCCAGCGCCCCGGCCAGGGTCGTGACGGTGTCGTCGATCGCGCACCGGGCCGCGCTGCTCAGCCTGGACGACCTCCAACTTGAGCGGCGCTACCTCGCGATGCTGGCCTATGCCAACAGCAAGCTCGCCAACGTCCTGTTCACCAGGGCACTGGCCCGGCGGCTTGACGGCACCGGCGTCACCGCGAACTGCCTGCACCCGGGAACCGTCCGCACCAGGTTCGGCGACACCGGCGCGCTCTGGCTGAGGCTCGGCCTGGCCGTCGGCGGCGGCCTGCTGAGGACGCCGGAGTCCGGCGCGAGGACGGTCGTCTACCTGGCCAGCGCGCCCGAAGTCGCCGGGCAGACCGGCGGCTACTACGTCAACGCCAGGCGCAGGCGGCCGTCCAGGCGAGCCCGCGACGACTCGCTGGCCGACCGGTTCTGGGAGGTCAGCGCGCGTCTGACCGGCCTGGCGGACTAGCGCGGCCTAGCTCGCCAGCACCGTAGCCGGCGCCTCCAGGTCCGCGGCGCTGATGGTCTTGTCCCTGCTGGCCAGCAATCCCATGACTAGCTGGCCGACGCCCACCCCTAGCAGGATCGCGATCGGTACCGTCCAGCTTCCTGTCACCGAGTGCAGCAGCCCGATCAGCAGCGGCCCGGTACTGGCCAGCAGGTACCCGAGGCTCTGCGCGAACCCGGACAGCGCGGCCGACGTATGGCTGTCCGCGGCCCGCGCGGTGAACAGGAACACGCTGAGCCCGAACGCACCGCCCTGACCGAGGCCGAGCAGGCACACGAAGAGCACCACGACCGAGTTGGGCGCGAAGGCCGCGCCGGAAAGCCCGATCATGATCAGGATGACCGCCGAGCCAGCCAGCCACCGCTGGTCTCTGACCCGGTGCGCGAGCACCGGGACGATCAGGCCGGTGATCGCGTTGCCGACGTTCATGAGCGCGAGCAGGTTGCCGGCCGCGTCGGCGCTGATCCCGTGGTCCCTGAACATGGTCGGGAACCAGGACAACGTGGCGTAGTACGACAGGCTCTGCAGGCTCATGAACGCCATCACCTGCCAAGCCAGCGGGATCCTGCCCATCGCGAGCACGCCGCGGCTGCCAGCGACGGACACCGGCACGGTGCGGAAGCGCAGCTGAGGCAGCCAGACGAACACGGCGGCGAGGGCCGGGATCGCCCACATGCCAAGGGTGAGCCGACGGCGAGGCCAGAGCCGCCGGACGCCGCCCCGCCGGCCGCCGCGAATACCGGCACGGCGATCACGGCGCCGACCACCGCTCCGGCCGTCAGCGTGCAGAGGTACAGCCCGATCATCAGCCCGGCCCGGTCCGGCCTGCGGCGCTTGATCATGCTCGGCAGCAAGACGTTCACCAGCGCGATCGCGCAGCCGGCCACGATCGTGCCGGGGAAGAGCATGACCCCTGGCGCGGCCGAGCGCAGCCCTAGCCCGGCCGCGAGCAAGAACAGCGCCAGAGCGAGCACGCGTTCCTCGCCGATCTTCCTGGCGAGCATGGGAGCGAGCCCGGAGAACACCGCGAAACTCAGCACCGGCATCGCCGCGAGCGCGGACTTGGTGGCCGTCGACCAGCCGGCCGCGGCGGTCATCTCCGGGAACACCGGCGGCAGGCTGGTGATCGCCGCCCGCATGTTGAACGAGACCGCGAGGATGCCCGCCGATCAGCAGGGCGCCGCCGGCCGCGAGGCCGGCGGCACCAGGTCCGCCCATGGCGGGACCCGCTGTGACGTCCCCCGTTCACCCCGCGGGCGGCGTCGCTCGCTGGGCCGGGACCGGGCGTTTCGCTGTGTCCGCTCGTCGGCACGACCCGGCGTCAGCCGCTGGCCAGCAGGGACCGCAGCACGTACTGCATGATCCCGCCGTGCCGGTAGTAGTCGGCCTCGCCTGGCGTGTCGATCCGCACGATCGCGGTGAACTCCTTGCCGTCCGCCGCGACCGTCACCTCGCGCGGCGCGTCGCCCGCGTTGATGGCCTCGACCCCGGTGATGTCGAAGACCTCGTGGCCGGTGAGGCCGAGCGAGGCCGCGTTCTCGCCGGGCTTGAACTGCAGCGGCAGCACGCCCATCCCGATCAGGTTCGACCGGTGGATCCGCTCGAACGACTCGACAAGGACGGCGCGGACACCGAGCAGCGCCGTCCCCTTGGCTGCCCAGTCGCGCGATGAACCCGAGCCGTACTCCTTGCCGCCGAGCACGATCAGCGGCGTTCCTTGCTCGATGTAGGCGCGCGATGCCTCGTAGATCGAGGTCTGCTCGCCCTCCGGCAGCTTCAGCGTCACGCTGCCCTCGGTGCCAGGGGCTAGCTGGTTGCGCAGCCTGATGTTGGCGAACGTGCCGCGGATCATCACCTCGTGGTTGCCGCGCCGCGAGCCGTAGGTGTTGAAGTCGCGCCGCTCGATCCCGTGACTGGTCAGGTACTGGCCAGCCGGGCTGTCGGTCTTGATCGCGCCCGCGGGCGAGATGTGGTCGGTGGTGACCGAGTCGCCGAGCATCGCGAGCACACGGGCGCCGTGGATGTCGGTGACCGGCGCCGGCTCGGCCGGCATGCCGTCGAAGTACGGCGGGCGGCGGACGTAGGTGGACGACTCGTCCCACGCGAACACCTCTCCCGCGGGAACGTCCAGCTCCTGCCACCGTTCGTCACCAGAAAAAACGTCCGCATAGTCCCGACTGAACATTTCTGGGGCTACCGAACTCGTCACGACCTCTTCGACCTCAGCTGGCGACGGCCAGATGTCGGCCAGATAGACCTGCTTCCCGTCGGCCCCGGTACCTATCGGCTCGGTCGTCAGATCGATGTCCATGGTCCCGGCGAGCGCGTAGGCCACCACGAGCGGCGGCGACGCCAGGTAGTTCATCTTCACGTCCGGGTTGATCCGGCCCTCGAAGTTCCGGTTACCTGACAGCACAGAGACCACGGCGAGGTCGTTCTCCGCCACGCCGGCGCTGATCGCCTCGTCCAGCGGGCCCGAGTTGCCGATGCAGGTGGTGCAGCCGTAGCCGACCAGGTTGAAGCCGAGCTTCTCCAGGTATGGCGTCAGGCCCGCCCGCTCGTAGTAGTCCATGACGACCTTGGAGCCCGGCGCCAGCGTGGTCTTGACCCAGGGCTTCCTGCTGAGCCCGGCCTCGACCGCATTGCGCGCCAGCAGCGCCGCTCCGACCATGACGAACGGGTTCGAGGTGTTCGTGCACGAAGTGATGGCGGCGATGACGACCGAGCCGTGGTCGACGCTGGTCTCGGTGCCGTCGTCCAGCGTCACCCGCACGGGCGAGCTGGCCCGCTCGTCAAGCCCGCCCGCGATCGGGTCAGAGGCCGGGAACGTGTCCGGCGATCCCGTTGTCCAGGCTCGGCGTGTGCACGTAGGAGCCGAGCGCGTCGCGGAACGACTGCTTGGCGTCGGTCAGGGCGACCCGGTCCTGGGGCCGCTTCGGCCCGGCCAGCGACGGCACCACCGTGGACAGGTCGAGCTCGAGCTGCTGGGAGTACCTGGTGCCGGCGGCCGATCCCGGCTCGTGCCACAGGCCCTGCTCCTTGGCGTAGGCCTCGACGAGCGCGACCTGCTCGGCCGGCCGGCCGGTCAGCCGCAGGTAGGTCAGCGTTTCCTCGTCGATCGGGAAGATCGCGCAGGTGGAGCCGAATTCCGGGCTCATGTTGCCGATCGTGGCCCGGTTTGCGACCGGGACGGCCGCCACGCCCTCGCCGTGGAACTCGACGAACTTGCCGACCACGCCGTGCCGCCTGAGCAGTTCGGTGATTGTGAGCACGAGGTCCGTGGCGGTCGCTCCTGACGGCAGTTCGCCGGTCAGCTTGAACCCGACCACCTTCGGGATCAGCATCGAGATCGGCTGGCCGAGCATCGCGGCTTCGGCCTCGATGCCGCCGACGCCCCAGCCGAGCACGCCGAGGCCGTTCTCCATCGTGGTGTGCGAGTCGGTGCCAACGCAGGTGTCCGGATAGGCGGCCAGGCCGCCGCCGGCGTCCTGCGCCGTCATCACGACCCTGGCCAGGTGCTCGATGTTCACCTGGTGCACGATGCCGGTGCCAGGCGGGACCACCCGGAACTGGCGCAGCGCCTGCTGGCCCCAGCGCAGGAAGGCGAACCGCTCGGAGTTGCGCTGGAACTCAAGCTCGACGTTGCGGTCGAACGCGTCCGGCCTGCCGAAGACGTCGGCGATCACCGAGTGGTCGATCACGAGTTCGGCGGGGACGAGCGGGTTGATCTTCTCTGGGTCGCCGCCCAGGTCGCGCATGGCCTCGCGCATGCTGGCGAGGTCCACGACCGCGGGGACGCCCGTGAGGTCCTGCAGGATCACCCGGGCCGGGCTGAACTGAATCTCGGTGCCGGGCTCGGCGAGCGGGTCCCAGCCGGCCAGCGCCCTGATGTGCTCGGCGGTGACGTTGGCGCCGTCCTCGGTGCGCAGCAGGTTCTCCAGCAGGATCTTCAGGCTGAACGGCAGGTCCGCCGATCCTGGCACGGCGTCGAGCCGGTAAATCTGGTAGCCGTTCCCGCCCGCCGTCAGCGTGCCGCTAGCACCGAAGCTATTCGCTGTCATGACCCATTGTCCTTCCGCGTCTTCCTGAGCGCGCGCGTCGGATGAGCCGCCGCGCGGCCGCTCAGCTGCGTGCCCGTACGGCCCAGGCGAGGACCCTAGCGCCATCCTGCCTTAGTACGCCGGCACCGTGGCCGTCAGGCCGACCTACCCGCACGGCAAAGTATCTCGATGTCAAGTTACTTTGCCAGCGTAATCGAGCAAAGTATCTCGATGTCAAGCTATCGGCGCTGGGTGCCCGCCTGCCGCGACCGACACCAGGTCGGCCGCCGTAGAGCGGGCCAGCAAGCGAAGCGCGCGGGCGGCAGGCGAGACCCGCAGCGCGCTCTTCGGCAGCCAGACCCGGAGCGCTCCAGGCTCGGTCCTGAACACCAGCGGCGGGTCGAGCACCATGGCCTCGCCGTCGACCCCGACCTCGAGCGGCGTCGCCGAATCCACGGCGAACTCCTTGGCAGTCCATTCCTGCCAGCCGGTGAAACGCTGCATCTGACCGGTGAGCTCAAGCATCATGAAGTGCCTGGCGTCGGCGGCGTCAGCCGACCTGAACGGCGACGACGCCCAGCGTTCCGAGGTCGAGTCGCTCCCTGGTCCCCCGGCCGCCTGGATGGGCCAGCTGGTAGGGGTTGTTCGAGATCAGGATCAGAAGGGCGGTAGAAAACTCGGCACCTTCAGGCCCGGCGAATCGCAGGTCAAGCGGCTCGGCCTCGGGACCGATCAGGTCAGGAAGCTGCTGAGCCGCGGTCCGCAGCTTGGCGTCCCGGTACTGCGGCGACTGCACCACCTTGGCGTAGAGCCCGAGCGAGCAGTTGTTCACGAACGGGAGCCCGTTGACGAAGGCCAGGTCAACGTTGCGTTCGATCTGGTCCTGGTAGGCGTCGAGCGCGCCGACCACGTCAGCTCGATCCAGGCCGAGGTCCAGCGCGAAGTGGTTCCTTGTCCCAGCAGGGATGCAGACGAAAGGCACGTCGCGCCTGGCCGCCACCGACGCGACCGCGGCCTGCGAACCGTCCCCGCCGGCCATGCCGATGGCCTTGGTACCTGCCGCGACCGCATCCTCGGCCAACGCGATCAGGTCATCGCCAGGCTCGAGGATGACGGGCCTGATCCCGCGCGCTGTGCACTCGTCCGCGAGCCCGAACTGCTCGGCCTTGCCGCCGCCGGACTTGAGGTTCATGATCAGCACCGGCGCCGCCCGGTCCTGGTCGGCCCGCGCCGCCCTGGCCCCGACATTGCGGCTGGCGGAGCGGATCGCCTTCGGCGTACGCCGCAGTGCATACCTGGCCGAGAGCACCGAGATCACGCCCAGACCGGCGACGGCCAGCACGATCCAGCCGCTGATCACTGTCAGTACCAGGCCGGCGATCAGCGCGCCCAGCGCTATCAGCGCTGCGGCTGTGGCGAGCACCCGCACCGCTCCGCGCCTGGCCACGATGTACCAGCATGCGGTGACGCAGGCAAGCAGGCCGGCCAGCGCGAGCACGACCGCCCCGACCCTGAGCACCACGTTCAGCGCGACCAGAACCAGCGCGCCGGCCAGCGACAGGATCGCGAGAACCGCGCCCGCCCGCTCGGGCAAGGAAGCACGTTCCCTCGCCGCCGGGCCGCCGCCCACCTGCATAGTCGAGCTAGCCATTGTGCGCACCCCCTGCCAGCACCAGCCGACGCTCGCACTGAGAACTGCCCTGCTCACGGTGTTAGCATGCATCGGTGGCCGGGACAGAATCGGGTCGCGGGCGGCCGGCTGCCGAGTCACCAGGCAGGCCGGCTGAAGCCGTCGCCGATCTGATCGCCGAGAATCTGGCCAGGCGCGGCGGCCCGGTCCAGCATCGGCTGGCCGAAATCCTGCACCAGCTTGGCGCGATCGACCGGGCTGTGTACGAGGCGGTCGCCAGCGTCCCGGCTCCGGCACTGGACCAGGCCATGCGGCGTCTGTCCAGGTCCGCCGACCGATCCAGGCTGTGGTTCGGGATCGCCGCGGCGCTCGCCCTGACCGGGCCTGCGGGCCGGCGCGCGGCCAGCCGCGGCGTCCTGGCCATCGGCGCGACGTCGGCGCTGGTCAACCTCGGCGTCAAGACCCTGTCCCGCAGACGCAGGCCAGACCGGCGCAGGGGCGGGTGTGCCCGACGCGCGCCAGGTCGCGATGCCGTCGTCGACGTCCTTCCCTTCTGGCCACTCAGCCGCGGCGTTCGCGTTCGCGACCGCGATCAGCAGGGACAGCCCGTGGCTCGCGATCGCGATCCAGTTCCTGGCCGGCAGCGTGGCCTACTCGCGCGTGCACACCGGCGTGCACTATCCGGGCGACACGGTCGCCGGAGCCCTGATCGGCGCCGGCGCGGGCCAGGCGGTCAGCAGCGTCTTCGACCGCGCGACCGCGCGCCGTTCGCCAGCAAAATAGCTCGGGCCGCTGGCCTTCAGCTCAGGGCTGGGTGATGAGCTCGTCGGCGGCGGAGTAGGGGTCGAGCTTTCCGCGGGCGACCTGGGCGGCGAGCTCGTCCAGCCTGGACTGGCCGGGCAGTCCGCCGACCTGGCGCCGCACCTCAGCGACCGCGATGGCGGAGACCTCCTCGCGCGCCCTCGCGATGCGCCGCCGGTCGCGCTCGCCGGTCTCGCAGAGCCAGGTCCAGTGCGCGTCAAGCCTGGCCGTGAGCTCGTCGATGCCATCGCCTGCGGTCGCCGAGACCGACACGATCGGCGGCCTCCACGCGCCATCGCCGTAGCTGACCATCGCCATCATGGTGCGCAGGTCCCGCACCACCTCCTGGGCGCCGGGCCGGTCGCTCTTGTTCACGACGAAGATGTCGGCGATCTCCAGGATCCCGGCCTTGGCGGCCTGGATCGAGTCCCCCAGCCCCGGCGCGGCGATGACCAGCGTGGTGTCGGCCAGCGCCGCGATCTCGACTTCGGCCTGCCCGACGCCGACCGTCTCGACGCAGATCACGTCGAACCCTGCTGCGTCGAGCACCCGCAGCGCCTGCGGCGCCGCGACGGAGAGCCCGCCCAGGTGCCCGCGCGTCGCCATCGACCTGATGAACACGCCGCGGTCGACCGCGTGATCCTGCATCCTGACCCGGTCGCCGAGCAGCGCGCCTCCGGTGAACGGCGAGGTCGGATCGACAGCCAGCACGCCCACGCGCAGGTCGAGCGCCCGGTAGGCGCGGACCAGAGCGCTGGTCACGGTCGACTTGCCGACCCCTGGTGACCCCGTCAGCCCCACGATCCTGGCGTGCCCGGCGTACTGCGCGACCGCGCGCATCACCGGCCGCAGCTCGGCCGAGCCGTTCTCGACCAGCGAGACCAGCCTGGCCAGCGACCGGGCGTCACCCTCTCGCGCCGCTGCGACCAGCGCCTCGGCGCGTGCGTCCGCTGGCACGCCTCAGTCGCTGCCGGGACCAGGCACTCGCAGCAGCAAGGCGTCGCCCTGGCCGCCGCCACCGCACAGCGCCGCCGCTCCGAGTCCGCCGCCGCGCCGCCGCAGCTCGTAGGTCAGGTGCAGCGCGAGCCTGGCGCCGCTCATCCCGATCGGATGGCCGAGCGCGATCGCGCCGCCGTTGACGTTGACGATGTCCGCGCCGATCTGCAGGTCGCGCATCGACTGGATGGCGACCGCCGCGAACGCCTCGTTGATCTCGATCAATTCCAGATCGGCAACGGTCAGTCCGGCCTTGCCAAGCGCGCGCTGGATGGCCCGCGACGGCTGGGACTGCAGCGAATTGTCGGGGCCCGCGACTACGCCGTGCGCGCCGATCTCGGCGAGCACGCTCGCCCCCGCGGCTGCCGCCGCCTGCTGCGACATCACGACCACCGCGCACGCGCCGTCCGAGATCTGGGAGGCGGTGCCCGCCGTGATGGTGCCGTCCGTGGCGAACGACGGGCGCAGCCTGGCGAGCGCCTCCGCGCTCGTGTCGGCCCTGACCCCCTCGTCGGTGTCGAACGTGACCGGGTCGCCGCGCCGCTGCGGCACCTGCACGGGCACGATCTCCTCGGCCAGCAGGCCGTTCTTGATCGCCAGTGCGGCGCGCTGATGCGACTTGGCCGCGAACTCGTCCTGCTCCTGCCTGCTGATCCCGAGCCTGGCGTTGTGCCGCTCGGTGGACTCGCCCATCGAGACGTGGTCGAACGCGTCGGTCAGGCCGTCCAGGGCCATCGAGTCGGCAAGCTCAGCCGAGCCGTACTTGAAGCCCTTCCGCGCGCCAGGAAGCAGATGCGGCGCGTTGGTCATCGACTCCATCCCGCCCGCCACCACGACCTCGAACTCGCCCAGCCCTGATCAGCTGGGCGGCCAGCGCGATCGCGTCAAGCCCGGACAGGCACACCTTGTTGATGGTCAGCGACGGCACGGTCATCGGGATGCCGGCCGCGACCGCAGCCTGCCTGGCGGTGATCTGGCCTGCACCGGCCTGCAGCACCTGGCCCATGATCACGTAGTCGACCTGGCTGCCGGCGATCCCGGCCCGGTCGAGCGCCGCCTTGATCGCGATCCCGCCGAGGTCGGCGCCGCTGAAATCGCTGAGCGAACCGAGCAGCCGCCCGATCGCCGTTCTGGCACCACCGACAATTACCGCTTCGCCCATAGCTGCAACGATACAGAGGTCAGAGCGGTAGCCATGGCCAAGCCTCGCCGCTTAGGGGTGCTGGCCACGCGTTTCAGGTCTCGGAGGAGCAGTGCTGACGCGCATCGACCACGTCGGAATCGCCTGCCGGAACCTCGACGCCGCGGCGGCGTTCTACGAGGCCACGTTCGGGCTCACGGTGGTCAGCAGGGAGACCAACAGCGAGCAGGGAGTCAGAGAGGCCATGCTCGTGGTCGGCGATGCCCCCGCAGGCATGTCCTACGTGCAGCTGCTCGAGCCGCTCGGCCCCGATACGCCGGTCGGGCGGTTCCTCGAGCGGCGCGGTGAGGGCATCCACCACGTGGGGTACGGCGTGGCCGACATCGAGGCCGCGATGGCGGCCATCGGCGCGACCGGCGTCCGGCTGCTCGACGCCCGGCCGCGGCACGGCTCGATGGGCGCGTCCATTGCCTTCCTGCACCCCGCCGACGTCGGCGGGGTGCTCACCGAACTCGTCGAGCCGGCGGCCAGATAACGGCAGAAATGCCGCCGGGCACCGAGGCTGAGGCCGCCGCAAAGGCGCACTAACCGGACAGGATCTGTCCGGACAGTGCGCGAAAAGGCGGGGCAAGCAGAATAATTGGTGAGCTAGGCCACGAGCAGCAGCGAACAGGCCTCCAAGGCGATCACGGCGGAGTACGCTGCCAGGCACCGGGAAAGTGAGCTGGCGTGCGGGCTGTGGCCCAAGTGGTCCTGCGGCTGCGGGCGAGCCTGGCAAGCAAGCGAGACGAACCGCACCGGTGCGGGCATCGCCGTCCCCGCAGGCTCAGCGATGCAACAAACCCGTCTACCCCCGTCTACCCCAGGATTAGGCGACATGCAGCCCGATATCAATGCTCAGCTCGGCACGTTCTTTGACGAGGACCAGCCGCATCCCGTCTTCTCGCAGAAAATGCGTGGCTATGACCAGGAGGAGGTCGAAGGCCATCTCCGCGAGATGGACGCGAGGCTGCGCGACATGCGGCAGTCCTACCAGGCGACTCAGCAGGAGATCGCCTACCTGCACCGGCAGATGCAGGAGCAGGAGCGCCCGACCTACTCGGGCCTTGGCTCCCGGATTGAGCAGCTGCTGCGGCTGGCCGAGGAGCAGCGCGACGAGATCCTGCAGGAGGCCAGGACCGAGGCGAGCCAGCTGCTGGCATCGGCCAAGGTCGACGCCGCCGAGCTGCGGGCCGGCGCCGAGAACGAGACCGCCGAGCTGCGGGCGAACGCCAAGCGTGAGACCGACGACCTGCGCGGATCCGCCGAGCGCGAGGCGGACAGCATCAAGACCACCGCGCAGCGCGAGGCCGACGAGCTGACCTCGACCACCGAGCGCGAGGTCGCCAAGCTGCGCGCGATGGTGGACCACGAGGTCGCGGAGAAGCGGGCCGCGGTCGAGCGGGAGATCGCCAAGCTGCGCACCACGACCGAGCGCGAGGTCGCTCAGCTCAAGGCGTCGTCCAAGCGCGAGCGGGACGAGATCCTGACCACCTCCAAGCGCCAGGCCGACGAGATGCGCAGCCAGGCGCAGCGGATCCTGGAGGAGAGCGAGGCCCAGCGCGCCCAGGCCGAGGCCGAGTTCGACATCCAGCTCGCCTCGCGGCGCGAAGAGGCCGAGCGGCAGGAGGCCGAGCGGCTGGCGGCGGCGCAGGCCGCGACCCAGCGGCTGGTCTCCGAGGCCGAGCAGCGTGCGGCGACGGCCGAGCAGCGCGCCACCAAGGCCAGCGCTCAGGCCGAGCAGTCCAGGCGTGACGCCGACGCGCACGCCAAGCAGCTGGTCAGCAGCGCCAAGAAGAACGCCGACGACATCGTCGCTCAGGCCAAGTCCCAGGCCGACCAGCTGCTCGCCGAGGCGAAGGCCGAGGCCGACCGGCACGCGAACGCGGCTCAGCGCCGGGTCGACGAGGCCAACAAGCAGTACGAGACCGTCCAGGCGCACCTGGCGCAGATCAGCCAGCTGCTCGGCCCGTCCGCCGCCAGCCTCGCGGCTCGCCGCCGCGCCCCGGCGCTGGCTGGCTCCGAGGCAGGCGGTGGCCGCGGCCCCCGCCGCCAACGGCGGCGCAGGCCAGGCCACCAGGCCCGCTCCGGTGACGCCACCAAGACCGAGGCCAAGCCGGCCAACGGCAAGCCAGGCGACGGCGACGAGGAGTGGTGGACCGAGTAGGTCCGGCTGATTGCGAAGCACGAGGCCCCCGGCGCTGCGGCGCCGGGGGCCTCGTGCCGTTCTGGCTAGGAGTTGACCGTCTGGCCGCCGTCGACGACGATCGCCTGGCCGGTCAGGTAGGACGAGGCATCGCTGGCCAGGAAGACGGCCGGGCCCAGCCATCTCCTCGGCCGTGGCCCACCGTCGCATCGGCACGGTCGCGATCGTGGCGGGCCCGGCGACCGGGTCCTCCCAGAGGTTGCGGTTCAGGTCGGTCGCCGTCCAGCCAGGGCACAGCGCGTTGACGCGGACACCGTCGGCTGCCCACTCCACCGCGAGCGACTTGGTCAGCGAGACCAGCCCGGCCTTAGCCGCGCCGTAGGGGCTGATCAGCGGGGACGCCGAGACGCCGGCCACCGACGCGACGTTGATGACCGATCCCTGCTTGCGGTCGAGCAGGTGCCCGGCGAACGCGTGGCAGACGTAGACCGCTGAGCTCAGGTTGAGCCTGATCAGCTTGTCCCAGCCGGACAAGCGCAGATCGCGGAAGCTGACCATGAAGTTCGAGCCGCCCGCGTTGTTCACCACGATGTCGACGTGGCCGAGCAGGTCGATCGCCGTGGCAACCGCGTCGCTCACCCCGGCCTGATCGGTCACGTCGGCGGGGATCACAACCGCCTTGCGGCCCGCGGCGGTCACGTCGTCGGCCGCGTCGGCGAGCCCTTCCGCCGTCCGCGCCACCAGCGCGACGTCGGCGCCTGCCTGGGCCAGCGCGACCGCGATCGCGCGGCCGATGCCGCGCGATGCGCCGGTCACGAAGGCCGTCTTGCCAGTCAGGTCGAACAGGCTCACGGGCGTTCCTCTCCGTCACCGGGGTGCGCCCCGGTCCATTCGGCGGGCAGCGGCCAGGCAGCGGGGTTCAGCAGCCGCACTATCTCATTCAGCACGATCCGGACGTAAGTCTCCCCCACCCACAGGTGCTTGGCCTTGCTGACCGCGATCAGCTGTGCCTGCGGAACCCGCGCGAACCTGGCCCTTGCCTCGTCGGGTCGCAGGTAGTCGTCCAGCTCGGGAACCAGCGCCACGAGCGGCTTGCCGGTCGCCGCCCAGCCGTCGAGATCGGTGTCGGTGGCCCTGCGCAAGGCTGGTGAGAGCAGGATTGCGCCCTCGACCTGCGGCACGTTGCCCCACATCAGCGCCAGCTCGGTGCCGAACGACCAGCCGAGCAGCCAGATCCTGGGCAGCCTGGCGCCGACGCAGTAGCTGATCGCCGCGGCGACGTCGGCCCGCTCGGCCCTGCCAGCGCCGAACTGGCCGGCGCTGGTGCCGCGCTCGGACGTGGTGCCCCTGGTGTTGAAGCGCAGCACCGCCAGGTCGGCCTGAGCGGGCAGCCGGAACGAGGCCTTGCGCAGCAGGTGGCTGTCCATCATGCCGCCGGCCGTCGGCAGCGGATGCAGGCAGATCAGCGTCGCGACCGGCGTGCCGTCAGCTGGCAGCGCAAGCTCGCCGACGAGGTCGAGCCCGTCGGCGGTGTGCAGCACGATGTCCTCGCGGCGGGCGGGCAGGACCGTGTTCGCCCTGATCTCGATCGTCGCGTCAGTATTGATGGCACACCTCCGGCATGACGCTGATGGCACACCTCCGGCATGACACTCACTGGTCACCTTCGTAACTAGCGGTAGCGAGCCGGGCCTGCCCTGCGCGGGCGGCGCCGCCAGCAAGCATTGTGCCAGTGCCTGCGCTCCACCAGTCCAGGCGTCTCGGCTGGCCACACCACGACGTGCGCGGTGCCCGGCCTGATCTCCTGGTCGCAGCCAGGGCAGCGGTACTCCTTGACAGCGGCGGCCCCCGGCACCTGCCGCACCACCCAGTCGCCGTCCGGCCATTCCTGCAACTGCGGCGGGCCAAGCGCCGCCGCTGACTCGTCGTCCCCGGATTCGCCCTTTCCGGCCGCTGGCGGGGTTCGCCCGGCACGTCTGGGCCGGCGCGGCTGATCGGAGGGCAGCCGGCGAGCCTTCCGCGGGCTCACCGCCGGTACCGCATGCTCATTTCCCCGCGCTCGGCGCCATCGCCAGCCCGCCGATCGCGTACTCGCGCAGCAGCGGCGGCGGGGCGAAGGCCGGGTCGCCGTACCCTGCGTGCATCGCGGACAGCACCCGCACCGCCTCGGCCGGCCCGGCGTCGGCCAGCAACCGCATCGGCCCGCGCGGGTATCCGCAGCCCAGCGTCATCGCCGCGTCGACGTCGGCCGGCGTCGCGTAGCCGTCGGCAACCATCGCCACCGCGTCCCTCAGGTGGGCGAAGAGCAGGGCTCCCACGAGCAGGCCAGGCCGGTCGGCCGAGCGGACGGCGCGCAGCCCGAGCTTGGCGACGAGCGCCCTGGCCGCGGCCAGCGCCGAGGCCGAGGTGAGCGGGCTCGGGACCAGCTCAGCCAGGCCATGGTGCTCGGCGCCAGCAGCCGGACCCTGGCCCGCCACGGTCGGGTCAAGCACGGCAGTCGGGCACGGTCAGGCCAGGCACGGTCAGGTCGAGCACGGGCAGATGCAGCCCGACGGCGTCCGTCGCGCGGCCCGCCGCGGTCGCGGGCCCGAGCACCCCGCCTTCCTGGCCGATCGCGACGATCACCAGATCGCTGGCGTGCGCTGGGTTCCTCGTGACGCTGATGCCCGCCGCGGCGATCACGCTCGCCAGTTCGGCGCAGCGGTCCGCGTGCGACCCGGACGCTTGCCAGTGGCTGCCGCGCCGTTCCCGGCACCAGCCGACGCGCCGGGTCGATCAGCGTGACCGTGCCGGGAGTGGCCGGCAGGTCTGCGTGATCCTCCTGGATCGAGCCGTTTGTGCCGCCTGGCCGCTGCGCCGGTGTAGTCGTAGAACCCCGCGCCGCTCTTGCGCCCGGTGCGGCCCGCATCGGTCAGCCGGCGCAGCAGCGGCGCTGGGGTGAAGCGGGTGCCGCCGAACTCGCGCTCGAGCACTTCCAGGACGGCGAGCGAGGTGTCGAGGCCGATCAGGTCGAGCAGAGCGAGCGGGCCCATCGGCAGGCCCATGCCCGCGGTGACCGCCAGGTCGATGTCGTCCCTGCTGGCGTGGCCGGTCTCGAACAGCCGGACAGCGTGATTCAGGTACGGCAGCAGAGCGCGTTGGCGACGAATCCGGCCCGGTCGGTGACCTGCACCGGCGTCTTGCCGAGGCGCGCGGCCAGCGCGGTGACGGCGTGTGCGGCCGCGGGCTCGGTCAGCACCGTCGTCACGACCTCGACCAGCCGCATGACCGGCGCCGGGTTGAAGAAGTGCATGCCCACGACCCGGCCGGGGTGCGCCGAACCAGCCGCGATCGTGGTGACCGACAGCGACGAGGTGTTCGTCGCGATGATCGCCGCCGGCCGGCAGCGCCTGATCGAGCTCGGCGATGACCTGGCGCTTGATCGCCAGTTGCTCGGGCACGACCTCGATCACCAGGTCGGCGCCCGACAAGCTGGCCACCGCCTGGCCCGGGTTGACCCGGCCCATGATCTGGGCGTGCTCGTCCTGGGTCAGCCTGCCGCGCGAGACAGCCTTGCGCAGCGAGCCGTCCAGGATGGACATGCCCCTGGCCAGCGCCTGCGGATCGGCCTCCACCGCGGTGACCCTGAGGCCGCCGCGGGCGAAGACCTCAGCGATCCCGGCGCCCATCGTGCCGAGACCGACGACCCCCACCTCGCGAATATCCATGGCGAGACCATACCCAGCGCAGCACGGCAACCGGCCGGCAGCCCACTACAGCTTCGCTCTGAGATGCTCAGCGGTTGTTATCCACATGCCGCCCTGAGGACGGCGACGAGCGTCAGCCGACCTTGTCGACGAAGCGGTGCCGGGCTGCCTGGCGGGAGACGCCGAGGGCAAGGGCGATGCGGTTCCAACTCCGACCGCGGGCACGGGCCGCGGCTACTCTTTCGGTGACTAGCGCTTCATCGCGGCGGACCTGGTCGGCTGCCTCTGCGACGGCGCGCAGGTCCGATAGGTCATCGACCGTTGCGGTCGCAGGGTCGAGGTTGTTGGCGAGCTGCTCGAAGCGGCTGGCAGCTTCCTCGATCTGCGCGTCTGAGTGCCTCATGCACGATCACCTCCTCTGGCTGATGAGCGGATAGAACTTCTGCCGTAGTCGCATCGCATGGATGATGACCGGGTCCTCGCCGCTGATGTCGAATAATCCGATTTCGAGTGGCGTTCCGTCATGGGCTGGCCCGATCAGCATGGTCAGGTCCTCGTCCATGTCGATCTTGTGGGTGGCGGTGCGAATGGCGTGCCAGATGTCGGCGTCGCTGACACCGTGCTTGCGAGCTGGCTCGGCGATCCTCACCCGTTCGCCACCTCATATCTCCATGCTATGTCAACAGGTGTTGTCTAATCCTAGTTCCCTCGGGTGCAGGATCGCCGCTGCCCGGCCGCGTGCGGTCATGGGCTTGCCAGCTAGCCGGAACAGGGTCGCGGGTCAGCCTCCGAACCCCTTGTCAGGCGGCTGCCGGTGCCCTTGATCATGTTCCGGTCGGCCTTTGGCCCCGGCTGGCGTCACCCTCTACTGCGCGCGCAGCATCATGCCCGTCTAGTACGTGCCCACCGGCTGGCGAGCCACCAAGTTAGCAGCAGTAGAACGAGGCACGCTGCCAGGAAGTAGTTCACCCAGTCCCCTGGTGGCTGCGCCGCATCCCACAGATTCAGGGCTACACCCGCCATGGTGGAGCTGATGAGGATCAGCGCGGTCACGCGCGCGGGGGAGCGGACGAGCGTGCTGATAGGCTAGGCGACGAGGAGGACAGACCCAGGCCAGCTGCGCGTAGTTCAGTCCATGCTCCGGCGCCCGCACGATGGTCCAGGTATTCCAGCCCACAGTTCGACCAGACCAGCGGCGAGGATCAGGTAGTGCAGCGCGGCCATGCGCGGGGTCGGGCGCCGGATCCTGGCGGGCGTCATGATCGTGCCCCGCAAGGTGTCCGCCGCGTAGGCGAGCATCCGGACCGCGCGCCGCGGGGCTAGCCTGGCTCTGGGGATCATGCAGGATGGCGGGCAGCTCGGCCGCCCATTCCCGGTACCGCTCCTCCCGGATGTCCTTCGGCAGCCGCTTGCAGGCCCGGCCCACCAGGTACTCGCCGAGGCGCAGCAGCTGCGTTCTCCCCTCATCCCAGGCTCCCCGGTGCCGGCGCGGCCAGCGCGGGAGGGCACGTGCCGACGACGCGCCGACGCTTGCGCCAGCTCCAGCCGGGCGACCCGGATGCCCTCGCCGGTCAGCCGGTAGTACTTCCTGGGCCGCTGCCCCTCCTGCTGCGGGGTCTCCCACGCCGAGGCGACCAGCTTCTGGTGCTCAAGCCGGGCCAGCAGCGGGTACAGGGTGCCGCTTGGCAGCCGGGCCGCCTTCATCAGGTCATAGCCGTAGCGGGGCGTGGCGGGATCTGCCAGGAAAGCACCTAGTACGCTCTCCAGCGGCCCGGTCATCCTCATACCGCTAACTCTACACATGTAGGAGAAGGAAGTCCACGGTGACAGGTCACGGATTCGTATTGCGCTCGTGGCTGGTGCGCGGGGCTTTAGCTACGTGTCTTTCGGAACGTTGGTAAGACCTCACAGATGACCGCACTCGCGACGTTGCCCCAGCCGGTCATTGGTGTCCGGTGCACGCCCCCGACCGGCGCCATAATGGGTCGTCCCCCGGGTAGGCCCGTGCAGGCCGGAGTGATCCGCCGTGCGGATTCCGCGACCACAGGCGCCGGACCCGTGGTGTGCAGCCGGCCCACCGTGAGTGAGCATTCACGGGGCCCGATGTCTTGCCAGATTGCACGGCGATCGCTGATGCCGTACTCGAATCGGCTGCGCATTCAGGTGGTGGCCGGAAAGCGGATCGTCCGGTTCTGGCGCGTCGGGACGAGCAGCACGACACCAAGGGTGGCCGTCTAGCGGCGGGATTGCTCCTCGGCTAGCGGATGTTGGTGAGGATGTGCCGGATAATCTCGGGGTTCTCGTTGAGCCGCCGCAACGACCACTTGTGCGCGTCGGTGCCGAAGTTCACGGTGACTCTGACGGGATGTCCTGAGCGGACCAGTGCCGTCCGCAGCTGCTCTTGTATGCCCTTGAGCATCTGGAACTCGTAGGCGTCGGCGGAGACGCCGAGCTCGTCGGCGAGCCGCTGGACGTGGAAGATGAGGTATGCGTCGTGGGTGGCGACCCCGACATGCACACCGGCCCGCAGGAACTGCCTGACCAGGTCGAGGTAACTGTCTCTGATGACCTCCGGTAGACCGTAGGCGTGTGCTGGTCCTTCCTTGTATGCGCCCTTGACCACCCGCGCCGGGATCTGCTCGGCGATGAGCGCGCGGGCGTCGGCCGCGGTCCGGTACAGCTCCGCCTGCACGACTGCCTCGACATTGGACATCGTGCGGCGCGCCGCCCGAACCACCTCCAGCGTGCGGTCGACATAGCGGGCCTGCTCCATGTCAACCTCGACGACGCAGCCCGCGGCTGCTGCGGCTTCAGCGACCGAGCACAGGTGGGCCATGGCCAGCTGCGGATCGAACACCAGCCCCAGGCCGGTCAGCTTCACGCCCAGGCGCACATCCAGGCCGGTGCCGGCAACCGCGCCGGTCACCGCCAGCAACTCACGCAGGTGCTGGCTGGCGTATTCGGGCGTTGTCGCGGCCTCACCTACCACAGCCAGCGTCGCAGGCATCCCGTCGGCAGCGAGCGAACGCGCCACCTCCATCGCCTCGCCGACTGTCGCGCCGCCCAGATAGCGGCGCGCGGCGCGCCGGATCACCGAGGCCGGCAACACGCCCACGACGCCTCTCACGGCACGGCCCGTTGCGGTCATCGCAGCCCGCCAGCACCAGCCAGTCCGGCGAATGGCAGATCGGCGATCTCACACCCAAGGCAGGAGCGGCCTGCGCTGATCACCGCGGTCGCCTTGGCGCCACCGACAGGAGCTGCCGCCCGATTGGCCAGGCGGGCAGCAGCCGAGCAGAAGGGCAGGCCAGCAGCGGATACCCCATCAATACCCACAGGCCGCGGTCTCGGCCAGGTGATAACCATCCGATGCAAGGCCCGTCACCTCCCGCGCTGCGCGTTCACGCAGCTTAAGTCAGGTCAGCTGCACCGCAAATGCCGAGCGCCGGTTACGTGCGCAGAGGCAGCTGCTTCTTCAGCAGGATCGCAAAGCCGGGATCTGGCCGTTCGGCGCGGCCTACAGCGCCGTCGTGCCGGGCTCAGACAAGCGCGTCGAGCGAACCGGCATGGGCGCAGGTGTTACACGACGCGCCTGCTATCGATTCGTCAGCGTTCGAAGTTCCTCAGGTCTTACGAATCACATGATTGATCGCGGCCATCGTCAACTACGGCACCAGAGCAGTGCCGGTCATGCATGACGTACAGTGCGCGCAATTCCGCGCGCTTGCTGGCTCGCGGCAGGGTTCGGCTCGCCGTCATTGCGTCGACTGGCAGAGCTTCAGTTCTCGGAGTCGCCGGACGTGTGTCGTACAGGCCCCGGCATTGCCAGGGACGTGAGTAAAGTTGCGCCGTGCGACTGGTAATTGCCCGGTGCAGCGTGGACTACGCGGGACGACTCGCAGCTCATCTGCCGCCGGCCACGCGGCTGCTGATCGTCAAGGCCGACGGCTCGGTGCTCGTGCACAGCGACGGCGGCTCTTACAAGCCGCTGAACTGGATGTCGCCACCCTGCAGGCTCGCCGAGTCGGCCGCCGAATGGGTCGTCACCGGCAAGTCAGGCGAGACGCTGACCGTGCACATCGAGGAGATCATCAGCGATACCTCGTTCGTCCTCGGCGAGGACCCCGGCCTGGTCAAGGACGGCGTCGAGTCGCACCTGCAGGAACTGCTCGCGGTTCAGCTGCACGTGCTCGGCGACGGCTGGCGGCTGGTCAGGCGCGAGTACCCGACCCCGATCGGGCCGGTCGACCTGATGTGCAGGGACGCCATCGGCGCGAGCGTCGCCATCGAAGTCAAGCGGCGCGGTGAGATAGACGGCGTCGAGCAGCTCACCAGGTACCTTGACCTGCTGAACCGCGACCCCATGCTCGCGCCCGTGCACGGCATCTTCGCGGCTCAGGAGATCAAGCCGCAGGCCCGCGTGCTGGCCGAAGATCGCGGCATCCGCTGCGTGACGCTTGACTACGACACCATGCGCGGCGCAGACGACGGCGCGCTCCGCCTGTTCTGACCAGCTCCAGTCTGAGCCGCTACTCGTCCCACTGCGGCCGCGCGCCTGGCGGCAGCGGCACGGTGAACGCGTTGAGCAGGTAGGAGATCAGCGTGTAGTAGCCGCACAGCGAGACGAGCTCGACCATGCCCGCGTCGCCGAGCAACAGCTGGGCCGCGTCATAGCTGTCCTGCGCGAGCTGACCTGTGCTGGTGAGCTGGCGGGCGACCGCGTAGATGGCCCGCTCGTCCTCGGCCACGAACGGCGGATCTTCGCCCGCGGCGATTGCCTCCACGACTGCGTCGCTGACGCCGTGCTCTCGCGCCATCCGCGCGTGCGCCCACCACTCAAATTCGGCCTTCCACGCGGCCCCCACGGTGATGATGGCCAGCTCGAGCAGCCGCCGCTCGATCGAGTTCCTGAACCGCAGCCGGCCGCCGAGCGCGCTCAGATGCCGGCCGACGCCTGGCGCGTGCACGAAGGCGTTGAACGGGCCGATCAGCCCGCCGTCGGCGTTGACGAGCTCGCCGCCGCGCGAGCCAGCCACCGCGTCCCACACATCCTGACCGCGAGCGTCCAGTTCGTCATAGCGAAGGTAGGGAAGGCGTGACTCTTGTGTCATAGCGTGACATTAGTCACTGACCAGATCACTTGCACAGGTCAACCTGCGGTGCGGGCATCGCGTCTAGGTAGCGGGGGCAGGACCACCGCCCGGGCGGCCGCGCACATGGCCGGTTCCTGGCGGTCAGACGGCAGGGGATGCCGATGCGCGTAATGCACGGTCCGCTCTCACGATTCCTGTTGATCGGCGCATCGGCTCTCGCCGCCGTGACGGCGCTCCTGTCTGGGGCCGCCGTCCCTGCGGCGGCAGCGCCACCCGCCGCGGCGGCCAGCGCGCACCAGCCGGCCGCCACTTTCGGCGGAACGGCCTACCTGGCCGCCGACTCGTGCGCGGGCCCGTCCTGGTGCATGGTCGTCGGCAGCTACACCACCACGGACCACGTACGGCACTCGCTGGCGGCGATCTTCAACGGCACCTCAATGCGCAGCCTGAAGAATCCGCCGGGCAAGCAGCTAAACGAGGTCGCCTGCTCATCGACCACGTTCTGCATGGCCCAGGGCGGCCCGACGGGGGCCGAGCGGTGGAATGGCACGGCCTGGCGCACCATGGCGAGCCCGAAAGGCGGCCTGCCGGGCCTGACCTGCGCAAGCCACACGTTCTGCGTGCGGCTCAACGGCAACATTCCTAGCATGTGGAACGGCACAGCCTGGCACAACGCGAAGGTGTCCGACTTCTGCATTGGCGGCCCTTCTGGCCCGTGCGGTCTCGCGGGACTGTCGTGCGGCTCGACGAAGAACTGCGTGGCTGTCGGCACCTTCACCGTCTCGCAGGAACCCGTGCAGAACGCCGTCGCCGAGATGTGGAACGGAACGAAGTGGACCTTCGACAGCGAGCTGCCGGCGGCCGGCAACCCTGCCCAGCTGAACCCGGTCTCGTGCGCGGGGACGTTCTGCATGGCGGCCGGGGTCGCCTCCAGTGACACCGCGCGCGCGAGCATCGCGGTCGGCGACAAGTTCGACGCGACGACCCAGACGTGGACCGACGTGTCGCCAAATCTGGGCGGCATCTGCCCGGAGTTCCAGTCCTGCGCCTGGGCAGGCGTCGTCGCCTGCGGCAGCTCAACGAGCTGCATCACCCTCGGCGGCATGAGAAGCGGCCAGTTCTGGAACGGCAGCGGCTGGCAGTCATCGAAGGCCGTGTCGGCTGGCAGAGGATCGGGCCTGCAGGACGCGTCCTGCGGCGGCAGCATGTGCCTGGCTGTCGGCTTCCAGAAGTCGCACGGCCTATTGCGAACTCTTGCTGAACTGTGGAACGGATCGGCCTGGGCAATCGTCAAGACTCCCAAAGGGCCCTGAAGCCAGCGGCCGGCCCGGAGGGCCTGAAGCTAGCAGCCGGCCCTGCGGGCCTGAGGGATTGACGTCCTGATGCGGGCGGGAGCGGACCAGGCCCTTGCAGGGGCGGCCTGGTCCGCTTCCATATTCTGCGGCACGAGCACCGCCGGCACGGGCGGCGGAGGGGCCGAGCTTGCCAGCCATGGCGCATTTACCTAGGCTTCGACCGGAAACGCAGTGATAGGGCTGGCCCAGCCTGTTCGCCCGGGGATCAGGGGGATCACTACCGTGCGGGAGTATCGGCTGTACGTCGACGGTAGCTGGCGGCCCGGCGGTGGCGGCACCGCCGCGGCCGTGAGTCCGTCGACCGGCGAGCAGTTCGCGACGGTCGCGGTCGCCGACCCATCCGACGTCGATGCCGCGGTCGCCGCTGCCGGCTCGGCGTTCGGCCAGTGGGCAGCCACCTCGCCGTTCGACCGGGCGGCCGCCTGCGAGCGGATCGCGGCCGCGATCGCGGCCCGGCGCGAGGACCTGGCCAGGGCGCTCACCGAGGACCAGGGCAAGCCCCTGGTGGCCGAGGCCTACGACGAGGTCGACGAGCTCGCCGTCTATTTCAGGATGGCCGGCGAGGACGCCAAGCGAGTCGCTGGCTCGCTGCCAGCATCCACATCGGCGGAGCGGCGGGTGCTGACAGCCAGGGTGCCGCTCGGCGTGATCGGCGTCGTCAGCCCGTGGAACTGGCCGTACACGATGGGCGCGGAGATCTTCGCGCCCGCGATGGCGGCCGGCAACACCGTCGTCTGGGTGCCGGCGCCGAGCACGACGGCGTGCTGCGGCTTGCTGGCCGAGATTATCGCTGAGGCGAGTCTCCCGAGCGGTCTGTTCAACTTCGTGTCGGGCCCCGGCCCGGTGGTCGGGGACGCCGTGGTGGGGCATCCGCTGGTCGCCGGCGTGGGTTTCGTGGGCTCGGTGGAGACCGGCGGCAAGGTGGCGGCGCGTGCCGCCGGCAAGACCCAGCTGCTTGAACTCGGCGGCAACGGCCCGATGGTGATCCTCGACGACGCCGACCTTGATCTCGCCGCCGAAGCCGCGCTGGAGGCCGCGTACCTGTGCGCAGGCCAGAGCTGCACGGCTGGCGAGCGGTTCCTGGTCCAGGCGGGCGTGCTGGCCGAGTTCACCGAGCGGGTGGTCGAGGCCACGAAGACGCGGGTGCGGCTCGGCGACCCGTACGACGCGGAGACGACAATGGGGCCGCTGAACAACGAGGCCACTGCGGCCAAGTTCGACCGGCACATCGCCGACGCGGTCGCGGGCGGCGCCCGGATCTGCTGCGGCGGACGGCGCGCTCATGGCTTCCCGACCGGGCTGTTCGCCGAGCCGACAGTGCTCGACGGCGTCACGCCAGGGATGGCGATCGAGCGGGAGGAGACGTTCGGGCCGGTGGTGCCCATCGTGGCGGTGGAGTCGGCGGCCGAGGCACTCAGGCTCACCAACGCCTCGCCGTTCGGCCTGACGACGGCGGTGTTCACCGAGGATCTCGAGCGCGGCCTCGCCTTCGCGGAGCGGACCAGGGCCGGCTGGGTGAACATCAACGCCTCGACGAACCTGTGGGAGTCGCACCTGCCGTTCGGCGGCCGCGCTGGCAGCGTGAGCGGCCGCGGCAGGGTCGGCGGCCGGTACCCGATGGAGACCTTCACCGAGCCGAAGACCATCGTCTATCCGGCACCGCGGTTCAGAGCCTAGTTACCTCGTCCAGCGCCAGCCCGAACAAGGCAAGCACAGCCAAGCCAAGCTCAAAGGACAGCTCAACGGAGAGTGGGGTCACCGATGCCGATGCCAACCGCCCTGGAGATTGCCCGCGCGGCAACGCTCAAGCCGATCGCCGACGTGGCCGAGGACATCGGCCTGCCGCCGTGGCTGGTCCAGCCCTACGGCGAGCACGTCGCCAAGATCGACCTCAAGGCGATCGAGGAACTCGCCGACCGGCCGAAGGCCAAGTACGTGGTCGTCACCGCGGTCACCCCGACGCCGCTCGGCGAGGGCAAGACCACCACCACGGTCGGCCTTGGCCAGGCGATGCGGCACATCGGCAAGCGAGCCACGATCGCGCTCAGGCAGGCCTCGATGGGCCCGACGTTCGGGATCAAGGGCGGCGCCGCGGGCGGCGGCTACAGCCAGGTCGTCCCGTTCGAGACGCTGAACCTGCACCTGACCGGTGACATGCACGCGGTCACCGCCGCGCACAACATGCTCTCCGCGATGCTGGACAACCACCTCTTCCAGGGCAACAAGCTGGGCATCGACCAGCACAACATCACCTGGAAGCGGGTGCTCGACGTCAACGACAGGGCGCTGCGCAACATCGTGCTCGGCCTCGGCGCGGCCGCTGACGGCGTGCCCAGGCAGACCGGGTTCGACATCACGGCGGCATCAGAGGCGATGGCGGTGCTCGCGCTGTCGACCTCGCTGCACGACATGCGCGCCAGGCTCGGCAGGATCGTGGTCGGCTACACGAAGGCGGGCGAGCCGGTCACCGCCGAGGAACTCAAGGCCGGCGGCGCGATGACGGTGATCATGCGCGAGGCGATCAGGCCGAATCTGCTGCAGACCCTCGAGAACACGCCAGCGATCGTCCACGCCGGCCCGTTCGGCAACATCGCGCACGGGAACTCCTCGGTGGTCGGCGACCTGATCGGCATCCACACCGGCGACTTCCTGATCACCGAGGCGGGCTTCGGCGCCGACATGGGCGCCGAGCGGTTCTTCAACATCAAGTGCCGGGTCTCCGGGCTGCAGCCGGACGCGGCGGTCGTGGTGACGACCGTGCGGGCGCTGAAGGCGCACTCGGGCAACCACAGGATCGTGGCAGGCCGGCCGCTGCCTGAGGCACTGCTCGCCGAGAACCCTGACGAGGTCCACGTGGGCGGCTCGAACCTGCGCAAGCAGATCGAGAACGTCAAGGCGCACGGCGTCACCCCGGTCGTGGCGATCAACGCCATGCCCGAGGACTTCGCCTCCGAGCACGAGGCGATCGCGGAGATCGCGGCGTCCATGGGCGTGCGCTCGGCGGTCTGCACGCACTTCGCCGAGGGCGGGCGGGGCGCGGCGGCGCTGGCCGAGGCGGTCGTCGAGGCAGCCGACGGAGCCAGGGAACTTCCGCTTCCTGTACCCGTCCGAGGCGCCGCTGCGCGAGAAGATCGAGAGCGTCGCGACCAAGGTGTACGGTGCCGACGGCGTCGACTACACGCCGCTGGCCGCGCGTCAGCTCGACGGATACGAGCGCAACGGGTTCGGCGGGCTGCCGGTCTGCATCGCCAAGACGCACCTGTCGCTGTCGCACGACCCCACGCTCAAGGGCGCGCCGACCGGATGGCGGTTGCCGGTACGCGAGGTCCGCGCCTCGGTCGGCGCCGGGTTCATCTACCCGATCTGCGGGGACATGCGTACCATGCCGGGGCTGGGCACCAGCGCAGCCGCCGAGCGCATCGACATCGACGAGAACGGGGAGATCGTCGGACTCTCGTGAACCCGCTGGCCTGACAGCCAGCGCAAACTTGCACGGCCCGGACAGCTACGCCGGGCTGCCGGTCGGCGCCTTCCTTGAGGCGCTCGCGGCCGGGTCGCCGGCTCCGGCAGGCGGCTCGGCGGCCGCGCTAGTCCTCGCGCAGGCGGCCGCGCTGTGCGCCAAGTCCGCGCGGCTGTCGGCGCGCCAGCTGACTGCCGAACGGGCCGCTGCCCTCACCGATGAGGCAGAACAAATTCTCGCGACGGCCGCTTCGCTCATCGACGAGGATTCGCGGGCGTACCGGGCGGTGATCGAGCAGATCCGGCGGCGAGCCGGCGGCAGCGATGCGGCCGGCCGGCTGGCTGCAGCGCTGTCGGGGGCGGCCGAGGTGCCCATGCGCCTAGTCGAGCTGGCCGTTCCGGTGGCCAGTCTCGCTGCCGCGCTTGCGGCGGACGGCAACCCGGCGCTGCGCGGCGACACCATCACCGCCGCGCTGCTGGCCCACGCGGCGGCCCGGTCGGCTGCGGCCCTGGTCAGCATCAACCTCGCCGACGCTCCCGGCGATCCCCGCCCGGCTCGCGCCGCCGAGCTACTGGCCGGACTCGCACCGCCGCCCCGCTAGCCGTTGAACCGTCCCTGTCTGATGACTAGAGCCTGGCCGAAGGGGTATAGCTGCTGATCGATACAGCCAAGATCACGGGGGATCGATGGCCAGGACCAGACCAGCGCGCCGCCTGTCAGATGTCGCCAAGGCGGGCCTGCGGGACATGCCGAGCAACGCTGTATGGCTGATTTCGAAGGGCTTGAAACCGGCCGGATCGGTTGCATCAGGTGCATCGAGCGCCGCCTCCACGCTTGCCGGCAATGTGTCGGATACGGCGGCTGCCGCAACCGGCAGCGCCGGGTCGGCGACGTCTAGCGCGCGGCAGAAGGCTCAACGCGCGAAGCATTCGGTCGCCGAAGTCGTACCAGGGGTCGGTGCTGATCCAGTCGCTTCGCTGATGCGGCAGGCTGATGCCGCCGCAGAGCGGGCGCACGAGGATGAGGCACGAGCTGTGTCACTTGCTCAGCAGGCCAAGGACAGCGCCGACGAAGCGGCGAGCGTGGTCAAGGAGTCCGAGCAGTTCGTGAAGCAGGTCCGCGCGGACGCCGAGCGGACGGCCGCCGCTCGGGTGGCGCAGCTAAGGAGCCAGACCTCTGAGCAGGTTGCGGAGGTTGTCCGCGAGCGCGACGAGCGCGTGCGCCAGGCCCGCGAGGAGGCCGAGGAACGCGTCAAGGCCGAACGCAAGGCCGAGGATGACCGGGCCCGCAAGCTGATTGATCACGCCAAGGATCAGGCCGCGGCCCGGACTAGGGCCGCGCAGCAGGACGCGGAGCGGGCCCAGGCGCAAGCACGGGAGGCCATCGGAGCCGCCAGCAAGTCGCTGACCAGGGCAAGGGACCTAGCCGCCCGGGCCTCGAAGGCAGCAGAGGAAGTCGCAGCGCAGGCTGGCCGGGAGGCCGAACGCCTGGCCGAGCAGGCCCGGCAGCGCTCAGTCGAGGCGCAGCACCGAGCGGATGAGGCTGACCAGATGCGCAGGCCAGCTGCCCCGCGACCAGGACCCGTCGGAGCAGCCGATCCGGCCAGCGCCAGGTACGCCGGAACGTGAACCGCCGGACTACCGGGAGGACCCGCATCTCGCTCGCGGACAGCGGGCAGCTGGAGGCGCTGACCAAGCCAGCCCTGCAGCGCGTTGCCGGGCAACTCCACATCGAGGATCCCGCAACGATGAGCAAGCCACAGCTCATCAGCGCCATCGCTCACGAAGACGGTGTGTCGGTGGACGCTCTCACGAAGGACGATCTGCTGCGACTCGGCCGCAGCGGCGGCGCAGAAGTCCACCCGTCGATGACCAAGCCCGAGCTCATTGTCGCGATTAGCGAGTCAGCGACAGCCGGGGGACGAACCGCAGGCAGCTAGCAGCGGCAGACAAGCTGGCAGGGGATGGAGACAAATGCGACTGTTCAGACGCAAGAGCAAGTGGGACGAGGTTCTGGAGTCCGTGGCGACGGTCGCGAGCAGCGGCGGGCTCCGCGGCCTGAGCAAGGTGACGCTCGCTGCGGTCGGCGGCGCCGTGGCAGCCACGGCTGCCAGCGCTGCAGTCTCCGCAGTTCGCCGTCAAGAGCAGAAATGAGGCAGGCTGCGGTCAGCCTGATGCGATGACCGCACATCGCCAGGGCGGCGACCTGCAGCCGCGCTCCGGCCATCGTCCCGCGCCCGCGGCCCGAGGCGACGTGGTGGTGGATGCGTTCGTCCGGGCCAGGCTGCTCGGGCTGCCGCTGCTGACGCTCGAGGCCTACGTGGTGGTCGGGAAGGAGAGCGGTAGCGCCCCGCCCGCAGCCGACAGCCGTTCGCTTGTCCTGCCGGCTTCAGCCGCCGACGCGCCGAGCACGCACTTCGGCACGGCCAGAGCTCGCGTTCCGGGCAGCCGAGCCGGCCCCCGGGCTCGCACGCGCGGTGGAGCTCGTCGAGCAGGGAGCCGACACGCTGGAGCGCAGCCGCAGCCGCGCTCCTCGGTCATTTGCGCGCTGAGGTCGCGCCTTATGCCACACTTCTGTTCCGCGATAGCCGGCTTGACCGCGCGCACTCCGCTCGCGGCGGCATGTGGTGACAGGAGGGGCGGGCAATGGGACGTCGAGCGCACCTGGTCGGGTCGATTCCAGGCAACAGCGCGACCGAGGCGATGGAGGCGGCGCTCAGCCGGCTCGGCCCTTATCTGCTCACGCTGAGCGACGGGGAGACGGGACAGCGCGCCTGGTGGATCGGCGCGGCTATCCAGAATATGGGCGGCAACCCCGACGTGGAGCTGTCCGGCGGCGGCCGGAACGACTTCTCCAGCTACGAGGACGTTCCGCAGTTCCGGCTGCGCGACGGCGCGGCGCTGTCGGCCGCCAACGTTGAGGCGTGCCTGCCATACGAGCAGGCCTTTACCGCCAGCTTCCCCGTCTTCCTGGAACTGCGGGAAAAGCACGCGCGGCCTGACCTTCCTTTCCAGGTCGGCATCCCAGGCCAGTTGGACCTGTCGGTCGACACGTTCGGCTTCGACGTCGGCTTTGACCCGCGCTACTACCAGCCCTCGCTCGAGGCGACGGCCAGCCAGGTCAACAAGATCGCGGCCGCGGGCGGCAGCGACGTGGTGTTCCAGATCGAGACGCCGGCCGCGCTGATCTCCGTGACCAGCGCGGGCGAGGCCGCCGCCGAGCAGACCGCGCGGCAGGTCGCGGCGATGACCGCCCAGCTTCCCGCTGCCGCACCCGCTGGCACCAGGTTCGGCGTGCACCTGTGCCTCGGCGACCTCAACCACAGGTCGATGGTCGGCATGCCGGACATCAGCCCGGCCGTGCACGTCGCGAACCAGATCGCCGCGGCCTGGCCGGCTGACCGGCCGCTGGAGTTCATGCACGTGCCGTTCGCCGCCGCCGAGGAGCCGCCATCCTTCGACCCGGCCTGGTACGCGCCGCTCACCGAGCTCGACATCCCGGACTCGGTCCGCTTCGTCGCGGGCTGCATCCACGAGAGCTTGTCGAGTGACAAGCAGGTCGAGCTGCTGCGGATGATCGAGGCAAAACTCGGCCGCGAGGTCGACGTCGCGGCCGCCTGCGGCCTCGGCCGCCGCCCCGACGTCTCCCAGGCCTGGGACGCCATGGAAAAGGCCCTGCTCCTCGTGGAAGCCCCGGCCTAGCCGGCCCGCCCTCCTGCGCAGGAGACCTCAGGCGCGCAGGAGGTGCGCGTTGACGGCTTTGGCCGCGTCTGCGAGCTCCGCTAGGTGGACGACTGAGATGTCGCGCTCGGTCAGCCAGGCCGCGCCTCCGTTCGGGACGAAGACGGGCGGCTCTAGCCAGGCGATCACGACCCTGCGCAGGCCAGAGGCCGCGATCAGCTCCGAGCAGGACACCGGCCTTGATGCTGCGGTGCAGGCAGGGCTCCAGCGAGCTGTAGATGGTCGCCACGCTGAGCGCGGCTCCCGCGGCGCGGGCGCAGGGCAACCTCTTCGGCATGGTCCTTGTCGCTGGCCTCGCGCGAGTAGCCGGTCGCGATCGGCTCGCCGGCCCGGCGACACCAGCACCGCGCCGACGGAGAACGCTGAATCGGACACCGGGCACAGCCTGGACAGCTCGATCGCGGCGGTCAGCCAGTGCCGGTCCGCGTCGGGATCGCCGGGAATCCTGGCCGCGCTCGCGTCAGGAACGGCCATCGGCACCCTCCCCGTGTCGGCCTACCCAACGGTATCTTCCGCAGGCCAGGCAGTGATTTACTGGCACACATCGGCGCGGGCATCTCCCGCGGCGTGGTTGGTGAACCCGCATGGAGGATGGTGCGCGAGGCGATGGTAGCGACGACACGCAAGCCCGCCCAGTCTGGCCTGGTCAAGACGTTTGACTCGGTGAACCCGGCCACCGACGAGCCGGTCGGCACGTTTCCCATCTTCGGCGAGGACGAGGTGAACGAGACGGTCGCCAAGGCGCGGGAAGCGGCCGCCTGGTGGTCAGCGCTGAGCTTCTCCGAGCGCAAGACCAAGCTGCTGGCCTGGAAGTCGTACCTGACCAGGTACATCATGCGGCTGGCCGAGGTCGTCCACGCCGAGACCGGCAAGCCGACCTCCGACGCCCAGCTAGAGATCATGCTCGCGATCGTGCACATCGACTGGGCGGCCAAGCACGCCGGCAAGGTCCTTGGCCCGCACAAGGTGCGCAGCGGCCTGGTCGCGTTCAACCACGCGTCCACGGTCGAGTACCACCCGCTCGGCGTCGTCGGCGTGATCGGGCCGTGGAACTATCCGGTCTTCACGCCGATCGGCTCGATCGCCTACGCGCTGGCCGCTGGCAACGCCGTCGTCTACAAGCCGAGCGAGTTCACGCCGGCGACCGGCGGCTGGCTGGTCAGTTCCTTCGCCGAGGTGGTGCCCGAGGCCCCGGTGCTGCAACTGGTCACGGGCTTCGGCGAGACCGGCAGCTTCCTCGCGAGCAGCGGCGTCGACAAGATCGCCTTCACGGGTTCGACCAGGACCGCGAAGAAGGTCATGGCCGCCTGCGCCGAGAACCTCACGCCCGATGGTGGCCGAGTGCGGCGGCAAGGACGCGATGCTGATCGCCGCCGATGCTGACCTGGACTCCGCGGCCGACGCGGCCGTCTGGGGCGCGCTCTCCAACGCCGGCCAGACCTGCGTGGGCATCGAGCGGATCTACGTGGCGCAGGACGTCTACCACACGTTCATCGAGAAGCTTGCCGACCGGGTCAGCGAGCTTCGCCCTGGCGATGACCGCGAGGCCGACTACGGCCCGATGACGATGCCCAGCCAGCTTGATGTCATCGAGCAGCACATCGCCGACGCGATGGCCTCGGGCGGGCGCGCCGTGGTGGGCGGGCTCGGCAGCATCCGCAAGCCCTACGTCGGCCCTGTGATCCTGGCCGACGTGCCAGAGACCAGCGCGGCCGTCACCGAGGAGACGTTCGGCCCGACGATGACGGTCAGGCCTGTCGCGGACCTCGCCGAGGGCGTCAAGCTCGCCAACGCGAGCCGGTACGGCCTCGGCGGCAGCGTCTTCTCCAAGAACAAGAAGGCCGCCATGCGGGCCGCGAGGTCGCTGCGGACCGGGATGGCGTCGGTGAACTCAGCGCTGACCGTGCTGAGCGTGCCGTCGCTGCCGTTCGGCGGGGTTGGCGAGTCCGGGTTCGGGCGGATTCACGGCGCCGATGGCCTGCGCGAGTTCGCCAGGGCGCAGTCGATCACCAGGCAGCGGATGAAGCCGACGTCGAACCTGACGTCCTTCACCAGGACCGACAAGGACATGAAGTCGATCATGACCCTCGTCACCCTCCTGCACGGCAAGCGCTACAAGTAGCACAGGCCGCTCCCTGCCACGACGACATGGGCGCAAAGCTGTCGTTAGAGCAGCAGTATGGCGCCCACGCCGCAGCGGGTTGCGGGCTAGCGGGCGGCGGCGAGGGTGAGGTCGGCGGGCTCGACCGCGGCGAGCGGAGCGCGGCCGGAGATCATGTCGGCGGCGCGCTCGGCGATGGCGATCGTCGGGGCGTTGGTGTTGCCGCGCGGCACGGTCGGCATCACCGACGCGTCCACGACGCGCAGCCCCTCGACGCCGCGCACCTTCAGTTCGGTGTCGACCACGCCGGCCAGCTTGCTGCGGTCGACCTGCGTACTCGCCGCTCATCGCGCAGGTGCCGACTGGGTGGTAGACCGTCGTCACATCGCGGCGCACAAAGTCACGGAGTTCAGCGTCGCCCGGTGCCAGTTCGGCCGCCCACATCTTGCGCAGCGGCCGCACCGCGGCGATCTGCCTGCACCATCCCGACGGCCTTGACCAGGGCCTCCATGTCCGCATGGTCGGTCAGGTAGCCGGGGTCGATCAGCGGCTTATGCCGCGGATCGGCGCTGCGCAGCGTGATCCGGCCGCGGCTGTGCACGTCGACGAGCGTCACCAGCACGGAGAAGCCGCGGTCCGACGGGTCGGCCAGGCCGCCGTTGCGGAACGGCACGGGCAGCGCGTGCCACTGAATGTCGGGAGCCGGCAGGCCAGCCTCGGTCCTGGCGAACCCGCCGGCCTGCGCGACATTGGTGGTGAACGGACCGGAGTGGGTCAGCTGCCAGCGCAGCAAGTTTCTCGGTCCGGCCAGTTCGGCCAGGCCGCGGAGCTTCGGCGTCGACCAGATCGCGGTCACGATCGGATGGTCGGACAGGTTCGCGCCGACGCCGGGGCTGTCGGCGACCACGGCGATGTCGTGCTCGCGCAGGTGATCGGCCGGACCGATGCCGGACAGCATCAGCAACTGCGGGCTGTTCACCGCGCCGCCGGACAAGATGACCTCGGCCTCGGCGGTGGCCATGTGCTCGGCGCCGCGTGCGGCTGTACCTGACACCGACCGCACGGCCGCCCTCGATCACGACGGACGTGGCCAGCGCGTCGGTCAGCACGGTCAGGTTCGGCCGGTCCTCTGCGGGGTGCAGGTAGGCGTCTGCCGCCGACCAGCGCCTGCCTTCCTTCTGCGTGAGCTGGTAGAAGCCGACGCCGTCCTGGTTCTGGCCGTTGAAGTCCGGGTTGGCCGGTGCCCCCGCGTTCACGGCCGACTCGACGAACGCCGTGGTCGACGCCGACTTGAACTTCGGGTCGATGACCGACAGCGGGCCCGATCCGCCGTGGTAGGCCGATGAGCCGCGGGAGTTCTGCTCCGCCCTGATGAAGTACGGAAGCATGTCGTTGTAGCCCCAGCCGTCGCAGTCGTACTCGTCGCGCCAGGTGTTGTAGTCGAGCTTGTTGCCGCGGATGTAGATCATCGCGTTGATTGACGACGAGCCGCCGATCACCCGGCCGCGCGGCCAGTACACCGTCCTGCCCGCCGCCCGCTCCTGCGGCACGGTGCGGAAACCCCAGTCGTAGTTGCTCTGGAAGAGCAGGTTGAGCGCGGCGGGGATGTGGATCTCGTCGGCGGTGTCGGGCGGGCCAGCTTCCAGCAGGAGGACGCGCGCTGACGGGTTTTCGCTCAGCCTCGCGGCCAGCACGCACCCCGCGCTACCTGCGCCAACGATCACATAGTCGTACACGGCCGCTCCGGTGCCAAGTCGGTATTCAAGAGCAAACCATACTAGTTCGCGCACCAGTCGCGAGATATTGCGCGTAGCAATAGAACGCGCTCCCGGCATTGCCGCCGAGAGCGCGTGGTGAGGTCCATCCGCAGCACCCGGCGGGCCCCCGATACCGCCGGGGAACTGCCACGATGGGCCTCGGGGGAAACGATTACTACGTCAGGTTGATTACTGTACGTAGCCCAATGATGCCATACTGTGCTCGATTTGTGAATAGTCCGACCGGCGCGTCACGTCAGCCACAGTGGCCACGCATCCGTCCCGGCCGCTCACCCGGCCGTCCTGGCCGTTACCGTGGACCGCATGCCCAAGGATCAGGACACTCCCGTCGTGCTATCCCGCATCTACACCAAGACCGGCGACGACGGCACGACCACGCTCGGCGACTTCAGCCGCGCCCCGAAGACCGACCTGCGGCTGGCCGCGTACGCAGACGTCGATGAGGCCAACAGCGCCATCGGCGTGGCGGTGACGATGGGCGGGCTCGCTCCGGACGTCACCGCGCTGCTGATCAGGATCCAGAACGAGCTGTTCGACGTCGGCGCCGACCTCTGCAACCCGGTCGTGCCGGATCCTGAGCATCAGCCGCTGCGGGTGCAGGAGAACTACCTGACCAGGCTGGAGCAGGCGTGCGACGCCTACAACGAGGCGCTGCCGACCCTGCGTAGCTTCGTCCTGCCGGGCGGGACGCCGGGCGGCGCGCTGCTGCACGTCGCGAGGACGGTCGTGCGGCGAGCCGAGCGGACCGGCTGGGCCGCGGTCAAGGAGCACGGCGACACCATCAACGTGCTCGCGGTCAAATACCTGAACAGGCTGTCCGACCTGCTCTTCATCTTGTCGCGGGTCGCCAACGGACCCGACGGTGACCTGCTGTGGAAACCAGGCGGAGAGCGCTGAGCGAGGCTCAGCTCTCCTCGCCGGCCGCGCGCAGCTGCGCGGCCAGGTAGGCGGCGCGGGCCGCCCTGGCGGCCCGCGCGTCCTCGTCGGCTCCGCCAGTCTCGCCGCCCGCTGAGTCCAGTTCCGACCGGACCGCGGACTTGTTGACGTCGGCTCCGAGCGCGGCCTCACGGGCGAGGATGGAGACCTTGTCATCGGCGACCGAGAGGAAGCCGCCGCCGACCGCCGCCTGCACCCAGCCTGACCCGCCGGAGGCGCCCTCAGGCAGGATCCGGACGACGCTGCCGGCGGCCAGGATGCCGAGCACCGGGGTGTGCCCGGTCAGCACGCCGATGTCGCCATCCAGCGTCTTGGCGACGACGCGCTCGGCGTCGCCCGCCCAGACCTGGCCCTCGGGGACGACCAGCATCACGTGCAACGTCACTGTTCCACCTCGCACGACTCCGTCATGACGCCACCTCGCATGACTCCGTCATGACCGCTCGAGCTCCTTCGCCTTGCGCTCGACGTCCTCGATCCCGCCGCACATGAAGAACGCCTGCTCGGGCACGTGGTCGAACTTGCCCTCGGTGATCGCCTTGAACGAGGAGATGGTCTCCTCGAGGTCGACGAACTCACCTGGCTGGCCGGTGAACTGCTCGGCCACGTACATCGGGTGGGACAGGAACCGCTCGATCCGCCTGGCCCGCTGCACCGTGACCTTGTCCTCTTCGGACAGCTCGTCGATGCCGAGGATGGCGATGATGTCCTGGAGCTCCTTGTACCGCTGCAGCATCCGCTGCACCTCGCGCGCCACGTCGTAGTGCTCCTGGCCGACGTACTTGGGGTCCAGGATCCGCGACGTGGAGTCCAGCGGGTCCACGGCCGGGAAGATGCCCTTCTCGGTGATGGCCCTGGAGAGCACCGTGGTGGCGTCCAGGTGCGCGAACGTGGTGTGCGGCGCCGGGTCGGTGATGTCGTCCGCGGGCACGTAGATCGCCTGCATCGAGGTGATCGAGTGGCCGCGGGTCGAGGTGATCCGCTCCTGCAGCTGGCCCATCTCGTCGGCCAGGGTCGGCTGGTAGCCCACCGCGGACGGCATCCGGCCGAGCAGCGTGGACACCTCGGAGCCCGCCTGGGTGAAGCGGAAGATGTTGTCGATGAACAGCAGCACGTCCTGCTTCTGGACGTCGCGGAAGTACTCGGCCATGGTCAGCGCGGACAGGCCGACCCGCAGCCTGGTGCCCGGCGGCTCGTCCATCTGGCCGAAGACCAGCGCGGTGTCCTCGAGGACGCCTGACTCCTTCATCTCGAGGAAGAGGTCGTTGCCCTCGCGGGTCCGCTCCCCCACACCGGCGAAGACGGACACGCCACCGAAGTTCTTCGCGACCCGGCGGATCATCTCCTGGATCAGGACGGTCTTGCCGACGCCGGCGCCGCCGAACAGGCCGATCTTGCCGCCCGATACGTACGGCGTGAGCAGGTCGATGACCTTGATGCCGGTCACGAACATCTCGGTCCTCGGCTCGAGCTGGTCAAGCGGCGGAGCCTGGCGGTGGATCGGCCAGCGCTCGGTCACCTTCAGCGACGCCGTCGGGACGTCCAGCGTCTCGCCGAGCGCGTTGAACACATGCCCCTTGGTCACGTCGCCGACCGGCACCGAGATCGGCCCGCCGGTGTCCGTCACCGTGGCGCCGCGTACCAGGCCGTCGGTGGGCTGCATCGAGATGGCCCTGACCGTGTTGTCGCCGATGTGCTGGGCCACCTCGAGCGTCAGGGTGTTGGTATGGTCGCCGACCGTCACGTCGACGTGCAGCGCGTTGTAGATGTCGGGCATGTCATCGGCCGAGAACTCGATGTCCACGACCGGGCCGATGACCCGGACCACGCGGCCGGTGAGCTCGCCGGCGGCGCCGCTGCCGGCGGCCTCGTGCTCTGCGGTAGCGGTCATGATGCTCACTTACTCCCACTGATCGTCTCGGCCAGCGCGTTCGCGCCGCCCACGATCTCGCTGATTTCCTGCGTGATCTCGGCCTGCCTGGCCTTGTTGGCTTCCCTGGTGAGCGCCTCGAGCAGCTCGTTGGCGTTGTCGGTCGCTGACTTCATCGCCCGCCGCCTGGCCGCGATCTCAGCCGCCGCCGAGTCGAGCAGCGCGTGGAAGATCCGGCTCTCGACGTACCACGGCAGCAACGCGTTCAGCACGGCCTCTGGCGATGGCTCGAACTCGTAGACCGGGATCGGCCCGCGCTGATCGACCTCGCGCTCGGTGATCTCCAGCGGGAGTACCCGGTGCACGACAGGCCGCTGGGTGAGCATCGACACGAACTCCGTGTAGACCATGTAGATCTCGTCGACGCCGCCCTCGTCGGCGCCCTTCTCGAACGCCTCGAGCAGGGCTGTCGTGATCTCGGTCGCGTTCGCGTGCCGCGGGGTGTCGGAGAAGCCGCTCCACTGGGCGGCCATCTCGTGGTTCCTGAACCGGTTCCACACGATGCCCTTGCGGCCGGAGACGAACGGCACCGACTCGATGCCGCGCTCGCGCAGCCGCGCGTTGAGCGCCTGCGCCTCGCGCAGCACGCTGGCGTTGTACCCGCCGCAGAAGCCGCGGTCGCTGGTCAGCACCAGCACGGCCGCCCTGGCCGGATTTGGCGCCTCGGTGGTCAGCGGATGGTTGATGCTGGCCGACCGGCTGACCACCGCCTCGACGGCGGCCGTGAGCTCACGGGCGTACGGCCCGGCGGCCTGCGCTCGCTGCTGCGCCTTGATGATCCGCGACGACGCGATGAGCTCCTGAGCCTTGGTGATCTTGGCGGTGGATTTGACCGTGCTGATCCGCCGCCTGACCGCGCGAAGCTGTGCTCCCATTGGCTACTTCTTCTCCGCCCGCGGCACGACCTTGGCCACGCCCTCGCGCTCGATCTCCGCTTCCTCCATCGCCTCGGCCGGCTCGTCCTTGACGAGCAGCTCGCCCGAGCTCGTCTCGAACCCGCGCCGGAACTCCTGTACCGCGTCCTTGCAGCGCCGTGACGGTGTCGTCGGACAGCTCGCCGGTCTCCCTGATCGCGTCGTAGATGCCGGCGTGGTCGCGCTGGATGAAGTCGAGCAGCTCTGACTCGAAGCGGCCGATGTCCTCCACCGGCACGTCGTCAAGCTGGCCCGTCGTCCCGGCCCAGACCGAGACCACCTGGCGCTCCACCGGGTAGGGGCTGTACTGGCCCTGCTTGAGCAGCTCGACCAGCCTGGCGCCACGGTCGAGCTGAGCGCGGGACGCGGCGTCCAGGTCGGAGGCGAACGCAGCGAACGCCTCGAGGTCGCGGAACTGCGATAGAGCGAGCTTGAGTCCGCCAGCCACCTTGCGCATCGCCCTGACCTGGGCGTTGCCGCCGACCCTGGAGACCGAGATGCCCACGTTGATCGCGGGCCTGACGCCCGAGTTGAACAGGTCGGTCTCCAGGAAGATCTGCCCGTCCGTGATCGAGATGACGTTGGTCGGGATGTACGCCGACACGTCGTTGCCCTTGGTCTCGATGATCGGCAGCCCGGTCAGCGAACCGCCGCCGAGCTCGTCGGACAGCTTGGCGCACCGCTCGAGCAGCCGGGAGTGCAGGTAGAACACATCGCCCGGGTAAGCCTCGCGGCCCGGCGGGCGGCGCAGCAGCAGCGAGATCGCGCGGTACGCCTCAGCCTGCTTGGTCAGGTCGTCGAAGATGATCAGCACGTGCTTGCCCTGGTACATCCAGTGCTGGCCGATCGAGGAACCGGTGTACGGGGCGATGTACTTGTAGCCGGCCGGGTCGGACGCGGGCGCCGCCACGATGGTGGTGTACTCCATCGCGCCGGCATCCTCCAGCGACTGCCTGACCTGGGCGATCGTCGAACCCTTCTGGCCGATGGCCACATAGACGCAGCGCACCTGCCGCGCCGGGTCGCCTGACTCCCAGTTCTGCCGCTGGTTCAGGATCGTGTCGATGCGATCGCCGTCTTACCGGTCTGCCGGTCGCCGATGATCAGCTGACGCTGCCCGCGGCCGATCGGCGTCATGGCGTCGATCGCCTTGATGCCGGTTTGCAGCGGCTCCTTCACCGGCTGGCGCTGCACCACGCTCGGCGCCTGCAGCTCGAGCGCGCGCAGCACGGTGTCCTCGATCGGGCCCTTGCCGTCCAGCGGCTCGCCGAGCGGTCCGACGACGCGGCCCAGATACGCGTCACCGACCGGGACAGACAGCACCTCGCCCGTCCGCTTGACGCGCTGGCCCTCCTCGATCTTGCTGAAGTCGCCGAGAATGACCACGCCGATCTCACGCACGTCCAGGTTCAGCGCGAGGCCGCGAGTGCCGTCCTCGAACTCGAGCAGCTCGTTCGCCATCGCGGACGGCAGTCCTTCGACCCTGGCGATCCCGTCGCCGCACTCGGTGACGGTGCCGATCTCCTCGGTCGCGGCGGCGCCGGGCTCGTACGCCTCGACGAAACCGCGCCAGCGCGTCCCTGATCTCCTCGGGCCGGATAGTCAGCTCCGTCATCTTCCTCGCGTCTTTCTCGTCTGGTTCTTCATCGGCGGTCTCGAGAGCGGGCCCGTCATGCGGCCAGGTCCCGGCGAAGTTCGGCCAGCCGGCTGGCGACGCTGCCGTTGATCAGCTCGTCGCCGACCCGCACCGTGACGCCGCCGATCAGTTCCGGGTCAAGTACCACGTTCAGGTACACGTCATGCCCGTACGCAGCCACGAGCGCCGCAACCAGCCTGCTCCCGCTGTTCGCTGGTCAGCGGGATGGCGACGTGGACCTCGGCAACCAGGCGTTCCCGCAGCTCGGCGGCCAGGTTCGCGTACGCCTCAAGTCCTGTATCCAGGCTACGTCCACGGGGATGAGCCGCCGCCTGGGTGATCAGCCGTAGCGCAGGATCGCTGACCTTGGCGGCCACCAGCTCTGTCGACCAGGCCAGCCCGCGCTTCGGCGGGCACGAACTGGTTCGACAGCGCTGCGCGCAGGCCAGGGTTGCCCTGCACGATCCGGCTGAACCTGAACAGCTCGTCTTCGAGCTCGTCCAGCTTCCCTTCCTTATCGGCGGCCTCGGCGATCGCCAGGACCGCCAGCTCCTCGGCGGCATCGGCCAGGTCGCCAGGCGCCGACCACCGGTCCGCCACCAGCTCGGTGACCTGCGTCCAGCGTGGTGTCGGAGATCTTGCCGGCCAGCAGCGCCTGCGCGAGGCCCGTCCTGGCCGCGCGCTCTCGCGACGGATCGGACAGGTTGCGGCGCAGCCCTGGCTCACGGTCGAGCAGGTTGACTACCGCGAAGAGCTCGTCACCCACCTCGTTCGCCTGGGCGGCCGTGGCTCCGGCCAGGGCGACCGCAAGTCGCTCCTTGGCCGCCCTGAGCGATGCCCTGCTGGCGCCTCTCATCGGACGGCCGTCTCCGGCGCGGTCTCCTGCGCGAGCTCGCCGAGGAACCGGTCCACCATGCGAGACTGCCTGGCCTCATCGGCGAGCGACTCGCCCACGATCCGGCTGGCCAGCTCGACCGCGAGGCTGCCCACCTCGGCGCGCAGCGCGGTCAGCGCCTGCTGCCGGTCAGCTTCGATCTGCGCGCTGGCCGACGCGATGATCCGCTCCCGCTCGGCCGCGCCCGTCGGCCCGGCCCTGCGGCGACGATCTGGGCCGCCTCTTCCTTGGCCTGCTCGCGCAGCCTGGCCGCCTCGTGCCTGGCATCGGCCAGCTGAGCGCGGTACTGATCACGCAGGTCATTGGCCTCGGCCTGGGCGTCCTCGGCGCGCTTCAGGCCGCCTTCGATCTGCATCGGTGCGTTCTGCCAGCGTCGCGCTGATCCGCGGCATCAGCACCTTGGCCAGCAGCGCGAAGACGATCAGGAAAGCGATCGCGCCGATGATCAGCTCAGGCCAGTGCGGTACCAGCGGGTTGGGGCTGCCCGCGGCCAGATACCTTGCCGACATCTCTACTGCACTCCTTGCCGCGACAACCTAGATAGCGGAGTAGTGGAAGATAAACGGGATCACGATTCCGATCAGCGCCAGCGCCTCGGTCAGCGCGAAGCCGATGTACATGTTCGACCGGATCAAGCCGGCCGCCTCAGGCTGCCGGGCCATGGCCTCGACGCCGTGACCGAAGATCAGGCCGATGCCGATGCCGGGGCCGATCGCCGCGAGGCCGTAGGCCACCGCACCGATGTTGATGCTGAGTACGGTGTTGTTGTTACAGCGGCGAGCACGTGGTGAACAAAGTTCAAGCATCTGTGCTTTCCTTTGCGGTCAAGCCGGCGGACAGTCCCCCGGCGGTGAGGTGAACCAACGGCCGGTCTCCGGCTCGTGCGCCAGTTTCCAGGCGTCCCGTTCCGCTCATCTCAGTGACCCGCTTCCAGCGAGCCGCCGATGTACTGCGCGGTCAGGATCGTGAAGATATAGGCCTGCAGCGCCTGGATCAGCAGCTCGAAGGCCGTCAGCACGACCGTCAGGATGAACGAGGTGGCGCTCCAGAGCAGCCCGAGGCCGACGCTGAGCAGGTACCAGGTGGCGAGGGTGAAGACCAGCAGCAGGATGTGGCCGGCGAACATGTTCGCGAAGAGCCGGACGGCCAGGGTGAAGGGCCGGACGATGATGTACTGCAGGATCTCAACCGGGGCAAGGATGACGCAGGATGCCGACCGGCACCCCGCTCGGGATCATGTTCTTGAAGTAGCCGCCGCAGGCCCTGATGCTTGATGCCCAGGTAGGTGTAGGTGCCGTAGACCATCAGCATCAAGGCGGCCGGGAAGGCGATCTCCGAGTTCGCGGGGAACTGCGCGACCGGGATGATCTCCATGATGTTCATGATCCAGATGAAGAAGAACAGCGCGACGAGGAACGGCAGGAAGCCGTCGCCCCGCTTGCCCATCATCGGCCGCAGAATCTGGTCGCGGACGAACAAGATGCCGAGTTCGCCGAGGTTCTGGACGCCCCTCGGGCACGATCTTCGGCTTGGCGAACGCGGCCCAGAAGAAGGCGATGACGATCGCCGCGCAGATGACGGCGAGCAGCATCGGCTTGTTGAACGTGAACGAGCCGATCTGGAACAGCGGGCCGTAGAGGAAGCTCTCCGGGTAGCCGGGCGCCGGATAGCCGCAGCCTGAGTTCAGGTGCGCCGACGTCTCCGAGCACTTGTCCAGCGCGAACGCCACAACGTCAGCGGCCAAGGTTGCCTCCTTCAGCCTTCTGCGCCAATGACATGCGACTCGCCGTCACAGGGCAATTCCCTCCGAGGTCATGGGCGCGCGTCGTCGCACCCGCGGTCAGGTGAGCGTAACGGTGTGCGCGCACGCGGTCGAGAGCGGGGCGGCTTGCGCCGGACTGCCCGCGCTGAGGGTCGCGAAACGGCATGCTCAGACCACCTGCAGCGGCCGCCGCTACGACCGGCCGTACTTGTAGAAGACGGCGAAGATCCCTACTCCCAGCCCGACCAGCGCGCCGATCGGGAACAGCAGGGCCACGTGCGTGAAGTGCCCGATCAGCCAGCCGAGCCCGCCGTAGAACACCATGCCGGAGATCAGGTAGCCGAAGATGGACCACCCGGCGTTCTGCGAATCGTCGGCCATCACCGCTCGCCTCGCCTCGGCTCTCCCGCACGGCGTCTCACCGTCCGGAGGGTTCGACGTAGGGCGTCTTCAGCCGCATCGACCACAAGACCTGCGACGCGGACCAGGCCAGGATGCAGGCCAGTGCGGTCAGGCCGAACAGCCGGGAACTGAACACCGTGGTACCGGCGAACCGGACCACGAAGAAGAGCAGGAGCAGGATTTTGACGATGTACGTCGACAGCGCGGTGATCATCATCGCCTGCGGGCTCGCGACGCGCCGCGCGCCCGACGGCGAACACGCTGATCGCGAAGAAGACCGCGACCAGCGCAGCACCGAGCACGGCGCCGAGCAGCCCCTTCGTCCCGCCGACCGCGACGCTGACGACGATCATGACCGCGCCAACCGCCGCCGTGGTCAGTGCTGACCGGCGGACGATCTGGGCGTAGTTCGCCAGCATCAGTTTTCAAACTCCGGTGGGACTGGCGGCAGGCCGGTCGGCCAGCCAGGGCGTACAGGATCAGGTGGTGTCCCTGCGATCCGCCCGGCGACCTCCATGACAGCGGAGAAACTCCCGTGCTGTCAGGCCTCGCAAACGTATCACGGGCCACGCAGCCACCGGGTTGGGGCTGCATGTGAAAGATATCACAAGCTCTCCGACGTTGGTTGCACCAGGTCACCGAACGTGACGAATGCAACTGATGTGACGCGCGCTGACCTGCGGAAGCTAAGGGATGGCGTTGCCAGATGTCCGGCCGATCGGCTCGCCCGCTGTTGCGCCCTGATCGGCGCCGTGATCGCGCCGTCTGATCGGGCTGCCGATCGGGTGCCCGATCCGCCGCTGGCCCGGTCTGGCCCGCATGGCCATTGGCCATGGCCGGCCATCCCGCCGTCTGCCAGCCATTGCGCGGCGCCCTGATCCTCCCCGCACCGCGTATGCCGGTCCGCCGGAGTGCGACCGCCCGGCCGCGGGTGCGGGTTCTGCACGGCTGCGTTCCCACCACCGCAGCTTCGGCATCGACAGCAGCGCGAGCGCCAGCACGGCAGCCAGCGTGATCCAGACCAGCACGGCCAGATGCACGGTCACGATCGACAGCCCGACCACGGTGCCGGCGAACAGCGCCGCCCACGCGTACAGGATCAGCACGCTGGACCGGTGCGAGTGGCCGATCTCCAGCATCGTGTGGTGCAGGTGCTTGCGGTCGGCCGCGAACGGCGACATGCCGGCCCTCGTCCGCCTGATCACGGCGCGGAGCATGTCCACGTACGGGATCACGAGGACGGCGGCCGGCAGCAGCAGCGGCAGGATTTCCGCGTACCTGTTGGCCTTGTTGTTCAGGCTCGTGAAGTCCAGGGAGTTGATCGCCCAGATCGGCACGTAGGCGAGCAGCAGGCCGAGCAGCATCGACCCGGTGTCGCCCATGAAGATCCGCGCGGGATGGAAGTTGTGCGGCAGGAACCCCAGGCACGCGCCGGCCAGCACGATCGAGGCCAGCGCGGGCACCGCCTCGGCCGACAGCCCGACCACCCTTGGTCAGCGAGTAGTAGTAGATGAAGAACGAGATCGCGGCGATACAGACGATCCCGGCCGCCAGGCCGTCCAGGCCGTCGATGAAATTGACCGCGTTGATCGTCGCGACCACGACCAGGATGGTCAGCACCACCGACTCGTTCTGGGTCAGGCTGAACAGGCCGTTGTGCGGCTCGGGGAAGTAGGTCAGCCTGGCGCCGCTGGCGAACAGGATGGCCGCGGCGCCGATCTGGCCGATCAGCTTGCCGATCGCGCCGATGCACCAGCGGTCGTCGATCACCCCGACGGCCACGATCAGCCCGCCGCCGCCGAGCAGGCCGACGACAAGCCCGGTGCCGTGGAAGGAGTTGCGCAGCGGGACGAGGTTGCTGCCGACGAACAGCCCGGCCGCGACGCCGATGTACATGGCGACGCCGCCCATCCGCGGGATCGGGTCAGCGTGCACGTCGCGATCCCTCGCGGGGATCACGGCGCCGGAACCTGATGGCTGCCTGACGGACCAGCGGGGTCAGCAAGTAGGTGACCGCCACCACGACAAGCAGGGTTAGGACGTACTCACGCACCGCCGCTCACCAGGTCCGGAGATCACGGGCATCGGAATTCACTCTATGGCACCTGTCGTACCACCGACGTCTGGTCTACCCGATCAGTCCAGCTCCGATAGCCGTTAGTCAGGACCCATCGCAACGGCCGCGACCTCGCGCAGCCGCCCGATCGAGACGGCGCCGCCGCGGAGCAGCCGCGGCATGTCGCCGGTCAGGTCGACGATCGTGGACGGCACGTCGGTCTCGCACGGCCCGCCGTCGAGATAGACCTCGACAGCTTCCCCGAGTTGCTCGCGGGCCGCCTCAGCGGTCGTGGCGGCCGGCTGGCCGGTCAGGTTCGCGCTGCTGACCGCCATCGGCCCGGTCTGCGCGAGCAGGTCAAGGGCGACCTGATCCTGCGGCATCCGCACGGCGACCGTGCCCTTGGTGTCACCGAGGTCCCACTTCAGCGACCGGCTCGCCCGGCAGATCAGGGTGAGCCCGCCAGGCCAGAACTCGTCGACGAGCTCCTGGCCGTACGGCCCGAGGTCTTCCACCAGCGCGCTGGCGGCGCGCACCGACCCGACCAGCACCGGCGGCGGCATGTCCCTGCCGCGCCCCTTCGCGGTGAGCAGGCTCGTGACCGCTGCAGGCCGGAACGCGTCGGCGCCGATCCCGTACACGGTGTCGGTCGGCAGCACGACAAGGTCGCCCTTCAGCACCGCCGCGACGGCGGCTGCGATGCCGGCGGAACGCTGCTCTTCGTCGGCGCAGTCGAACATCTCACTCATGGCCGATCATCCTGCCACGACCGTGCCGATCTCTCCCGGCCAGATCGCGGTGACGAACCGGTCAAGCCCGGCCAGGTCGCAGTGATTGCGGGTTTCCTTCCAGCCGTTCTCCTCGGCGAAGACCCAGTACACGGCCGCGCCCTGCGGGGCGCCGTGCTCGACAGCCACCAGGCCGCCAGGCCGCAGCAGCCGCCGCGCGGCACGCTCGACGACCCGCACCGCGTCCATCCCGTCGCAGCCGGCGTACAGCGCGGCCGTCGGCTCATATTCACCCACTTCAGGAGGCACGCTGGCGCCAACGGGAATGTACGGCGGATTGCTGACGACGAGATCGACGGATCCGTCCAGATCCCGCAGCGCGTCGGCGAAGTCGCCGGAATGCAGCGTGACCCGCCCGCTGGTGTGCGGCGCCGCGGCTGCGCAGCGCGCGATGTTCCGCTCGGTCCACGGCCTGGCCAGCGGGTCGCCCTCGACCGCGTGCACCTGCGCCCGCGGCACCTCCTGCGCGATGGCGAGCGCGATCGCGCCTGACCCGGTGCCCAGATCAGCGACCACGGGCTCGGCGACGTCCATCTCGGTCAGCCGGTCGATCGCCCAGCCCGTCATGACCTCGGTCTCTGGCCTGGGCACGAAGACGCCAGGGCCGACGTCGAGCTCGAGGTACCTGAAGAACGCGGTGCCCGTGATGTGCTGCAGCGGCTCGCGTGCCTCCCGCCTGGCGATGTCGTCCCAGAATCTGGGGTCGAAGTCAGCGTCGGCGACCAGGTTCAGCTCGCTCCTGGCGACCCCGTGCCGGTGCGCCGCCATCAGCTCGGCGTCGGCCCTCGGCGACTCGACTCCGGCCTCGGCCAGCCGGGCCACGGCCACGGCGATCTCGGACATCAGCAGGCTCATCGGGGCCGCGACCTCACCGGGCGGCGGCCATCTTGTCCGCCCGGTCGGCATCCACCAGCGCGGCGATGACCGCGTCGAGGTCCCCGTCGAGCACCTGGTCAAGGTTGTAGGCCTTGAACCCGACCCGGTGGTCGGAGATCCGGTTCTCCGGATAGTTGTAGGTCCTGACCCGCTGCGACCTGTCTACGGTCGCGACCTGACTGCGGCGCTCGGCGGACGCCTGCGCGTCGGCCTCCTCCTGCGCGGCGGTCAGCAGCCTGGCGCGCAGGATGCGCAGCGCCGCTTCCTTGTTCTGCAGCTGGCTCTTCTCGTTCTGGCAGGACACGACGATGCCGCTCGGCAGGTGCGTGATCCGCACCGCGGAGTCGGTGGTGTTCACGCTCTGGCCGCCAGGGCCGGACGAGCGGAAGACGTCGATCCGCAGGTCGTTCGGGTCGATGGTGATCTCGACCGGGTCGGCCTCCGGCATCACCATGACGCCGGCCGCCGAGGTGTGGATCCTGCCCTGAGACTCGGTCACGGGGACGCGCTGCACGCGGTGCACGCCGCCCTCGTACTTCAGCAGTGACCAGGCGCCGTCCGGAGTCCCGGCCAGGCTGCCCCGGCCGGCCGCCTTCACCGCGACGGTCACGTCCTTGTAGCCGCCGAGCCCGGTGCCGGTGGCGTCGAGGATCTCGGTCTTCCAGCCCTGCCGCTCGGCGTAGCGCAGATACATCCGCAGCAGGTCAGCCGCGAACAGGGCCGACTCCTCGCCGCCCTCCCCGGCCTTGACCTCGAGGATGACGTCCTTGCCGTCGAGGGCGTCGCGCGGCACGAGCAGGTGCTCGAGCCGCTGCTCAAGCTCGGCCTTGCGGCGGGCGAGCTGACCGGCCTCCTCGGCGAACGACGGGTCCTCGCTGCCAGTTCCAGGGCAGCGGACTCGTCGTCGCTGACCTGCCGCCACTGGGAGTACGCCTGGACGATCGGGGTGAGCTCGCTGTACCGCCTGCCCAGCGTCCTGGCCCTGTCCTGATCGGCGTGCACGGCGGGGTCGGCCAGGTCGCGCTCGAGCTGCTCGTGTTCAGCGGCGAGGTCGGCAAGCCGTTCCAGCACTGCTTACCTCCTCAGGCAGATATATCGGACACATGGGAGCGAGCCCAAACCCTGCAGTTCCAGGGGAACGACCCCCTGGAACCCGAGAAAGGGCCCGGGCTCGCATACCGATTGGCCCGCCAGGCCGGCGGATGCTCGGACTTGCGGGCTACTTGGCCTGCTTGCCGAACCGGCGCTCGAACCTGGCCACGCGGCCGCCGGTGTCGAGGATCTTCTGCTTGCCGGTGTAGAACGGGTGGCAGTTCGAGCAGACGTCGGCGTGAATCTGGCCGTTCTTCGCCGTGCTCCGGGTCGTAAAGGTGTTCCCGCACGTGCAGGTCACCTGCGTCACCACGTAATCGGGGTGAATATCGCGCTTCATCTAGTCTCCTGGTTCCCGCGGTCGCCGGGTCGCCATGCGCGCGCGAGCGCCGCAGACGTGAACCGGTACCGCATATGTCGGCACACCAGTGTGCCACAGCTTCAACAGGCCGGCAGGCCTGCAGATTCCCGTTGGCCGGCCGGCCAGCGGACGAGCTGAGACCTACGGAGGCCACCGTCGTCTTCTGCACGTGCAGCAGGAACTCGGCGTTGCTCTTGGTCTCCTTCATCCGCTCCATCAGCACCTCAAGCGCCTGCTGCGGCTCGAGCGCGTGCAGCACCCGGCGCAGCTGCCAGACGATCTTGAGCTCCTCCGGCGTCATCAGCAGCTCTTCCTTACGGGTGCCCGACGCGTCCACGTCGATGGCGGGGAAGATCCGCTTGTCGGCCAGCTCGCGGCGGAGCCTCAGCTCCATGTTGCCGGTGCCCTTGAACTCCTCGAAGATGACCTCGTCCGCACGCGAACCGGTCTCGATCAGCGCCGTCGCGAGGATCGTCAGCGAGCCGCCGTGCTCGATGTTCCGCGCCGCACCGAAGAACCGCTTCGGCGGGTAGAGCGCGGTCGAGTCGACACCACCGGACATGATCCGGCCGCTGGCCGGCGCGGCCAGGTTGTAGGCGCGGCCGAGCCTGGTGATCGAGTCGAGCAGCACGACGACGTCGTGGCCCATCTCGACCAGCCGCTTGGCCCGCTCGATGGCGAGCTCGGCGACCATCGTGTGGTCCTCGGCCGGCCGGTCGAAGGTCGAGTGAATGACCTCGCCCTTGACTGAGCGCTGCATGTCGGTGACTTCCTCAGGCCGCTCGTCGACGAGCACGACCATCAGATGGCACTCGGGGTTGTTCTTGGTGATCGCGTTGGCGATCGCCTGCAGGATCATCGTCTTGCCCGCCTTGGGCGGCGAGACGATCAGGCCGCGCTGGCCCTTGCCGATCGGGCTGATCAGGTCGATGATCCTGGTCGTCATGACCGTCGGATCGGACTCCAGGCGCAGCCGCTGCTGCGGGTAGAGCGGCACGAGCTTGGAGAATTCGGCGCGGCCCTTGCTCTCCTCAGGGTCGAGGCCGTTGACCTTGTCCAGCCGCACCAGGGCGTTGAACTTCTCCCTGCGCTCGCCCTCGCGAGGCTGCCTGATGGCGCCCTCGATGACATCGCCCTTGCGCAGGCCGTGCCTGCGGACCTGGGACAGCGAGACGTAGACGTCGTTGGCGCCCGGGCAGGTAGCCGGTCGTCCGCACGAAGCCGTAGTTGTCGAGCACGTCCAGGATCCCGGCGATCGGGATCAGCACGTCGTCCTCGGTGATCACCGGCTCTGACTCATTGCCGCCGCGCTCGCGGCGCCGGTTCGTGCCCTGATTGCGGTTGCGGAACCGGTCGCGGTCCCTGCTGCGCCGGCTCTGGCTGTCCCGGTCGTCGTCGCGTTCGCGGCTGTTGTCCCTGCCGTTGTCGCGCCCGCCATTGTTGTCGCGGCTGTTGTCGCGACCGCCGCCGTCCCGGCTTGAGCCGTTGTCGCGGCTCGAGCCGTTGTCGCGGAAGCCCTGCTGGTCACCGCGCTGCTGGTCACCACGCTGCTGGTCACCACGGGCAGAGTCGCGGGCCTGGTCGCCGTCGCCACCAGAACGGCCCTGATCATCCCTGCGGCCGTTGCGGCTGCGCCGGTCGCCCCGCTGGCTGTCACGCCGCGATCCGCCGTCGCTCCGCCTGGCCGAGCCCGACTCGCCATCCTGGCCGCCCCCGTCGGAGGCACCGTCCTGGCCTGACCCGTCCCGCTCGGTGACCTCCCTGACCGCCCCGGCAGCGTCGCCGCTCACCGGGCTGGCGCTCGCTGGCGCGTCCTGGCGCCGGAAGTCGGTGCCGTTGGCGGCGTCGCCGCTCACCGGGCTGGCGCGGCGCTGGCGCGCCGCTCGCCAGGTCAGCACCGGCCTGGGCGACCTGCGGCGCGTGCGGCTCACCCCCGGCGTTGCCCGTAGCGTTCGGCGTGCTCACGCCGGGACCCGCCGGGTCCGCACTGACCATGCTGAGCTGCCCTGATTCTGATTCCATGGCGTCCTGCTCAAAGGGGCGGTTCGCGCCGGCTCCCGCAGGCGCGGTCCGCTTGACTGAGTTTCCACTTGATTCGCTTTGACTGGCGGTCACGGCGTAGGAGGAGGCCGGCAGATTCGCCTGCCGACGGCCTGCCCGCACCTTGGGTGCGGCCCTGTCCCGCCTCTTCGATTGCCGCGATCAGCTGACCCTTGCGCATCCGGGCGGTCCCGGCCAGACCGAGCGACTGCGCGAGTCGCTGGAGATCCGGCAGCCGCATCGCGGACAACTGCCTGCCGTCACCGCCTACCGCAGGCGAGTCGTCTGAGGGAGTGCTGCCAGGCCAGGAGCGTACCGCGCCGGTCTGTTCCGCGGAAGACCCCGCCGCTGCGGACTCGGAGTGAGCACTGCCGGTCATGTCGAACATGACCCCGTCATTCTTCGGCAGCGGCTCGGCCGAGTCCGGGAACAGATTGGTAGTTTCGGTCACAAAGGGTCCTTCCAAGATATGAGGTCACCTAGCGAGCAACCGTCTGCAGTCAGGCGCCACGCGGGTTCCGCTCTGGCCGTAACCCTCGACGGCCAGGCCGGTCATCGTGCAATCCGCCATCTCCCGTGTTTGCCTGGGTGCTGACGGCGTCCGCGAGCATGCTCGGTCAGGGCCGTGAGCCAGGCGCGTGCTTCGAATGTCTCCCGACAGATGAATGTCACCGAGAGCAACCCGCCACTGCGCGTCACGAAGTTGGCCTGACGGGATGCGGATATGCACCTCGCCCCGAGTCGGAGCGCCTGGTGCTTCGCACAGTCTAACACCAACAGCGGTCACGGCATTCCTTCTAGACCTCTGGCCGCGTCCACGCACTGCTGTCGCGTAGCTAAACAGTCAGGGACGCGGTCAAAGTCGCCAACACTGGACTCCGGAAAGCTCTGTGCCGGCAGAGCCTGCCTGGTGGGTTACTGCCCGGCTCGTGGGGGTTGAGCTACGCCGAGATCGTCGACGCATTGGGGGCTTACACGGCATGCGATACCCGCTTCACTCATTCTTGAACCGTGGGCAGGAGGAAATCCTGAGGCGGCCCGCCGGGTTACAAGATCAGGCCGAAATTACATTAACCAGGCGTTTCTGACAAGACCCGAGTCGTGCGCGGGCGGTGGTCGGCGCGGCGGTCACATGCGCTCTGGCGCGTCGATGCCGAGCAGCCCGAGACCGCAGGACAACGCGGCCCGGCAGCGTCGGCGAGACCAAGCCTCGCGGCGAAGCGCTCGGCGGCCGCCGGATCAGGAGCCGCGCCGCCCTGAAACGGCAGAGCCGGGCAGCGTTCCCTGCAGTCGAGCCACATTCCCGCCAGGTACTCAAGAAAGGCGGCAAGCTCGGCTGGGCGCCTGCGACGAGCGGCGGCGGCCACGCGTTCCGGCAGCCAGGACATGGCATCCAGGAGCGCGAGTTCCGGCGCCAGGAGCTGGTCCGGCGCAGTCACGGCGTGGCATCTGGCGGCTGACCCGGCGACAGGTCGAGGTCTGCTGACCAGCGCAGCGTCGAGGCCGCGTCGGCGTGGGCGTACCTGACCGCTACGAATGGGTTGTCCAGGTCGAGCGGCAGGTCGAGCTGCCGGACGATCGCCGCCACGCGCGGGCCGGACGCCCTCGCGAGCGCGTAGCGGACCGCGTCGGCGCCGTTGTACGCGACCGCGCCGCTGACCGGGCCGGGACCTGCGCCCTTGTCCGGCGTCGACATCGGGCCGGCCTGCGGGGACGACGGGCGCCCATGGCCCTGTTGCGAATGAAAGAAGAGAACCTCGGCTCCGGCGGCATGAGCCAGCTTGCCGGTTAGCGCCTCGCTGGTCTCCTGCCAGGCCTGCGGCCAGGTCGCCGCGGCGCCCAGATCGGCCGTGGCGGGCGCGCTCAGCTGGCGTCCCGCGAGCGCGTCGCTGCTGGCCACGGCCGGCCCGGCGGCCACGATCCGCGGCGCCAGCGCGGCGAGGTGCTGAGCCGTCACGGTGATGGTCAGGTAGCCGTCGCCGGTCGGCCGCGCCGCGCCGACCCATGGCAGGACGGCCAGCCCGGAGGCGAGCGTCTCCGCCACCGACGTCGCGGACGTGCGGGTCAGCCGCGCGAGCTCGAGCGGCAGCGAGGTGGCATAGCTGCCGGCCCTGGCGCTGATCGCCGCCGGCGCGTTGCGCCAGGTTCCCGCGGCGGACAGGCCGGCGGCGGCCGCTGGCCACTCCCGCGCGGCGGCACCTGCCCGCAGCAGGCGGGCGATCTCGGCGCCGATGTCGCCGGGGATCATGTCCTCAGTCGAACGCGCTGCTCGGGGCTCCGGCCAGCTCGCGGACCACGCGGATCATCTCGGCCGGGTCAAAGGGCTTCGTCAGGTACGCGTCGACCCCGACCTGCCGGCCGCGGTCCCTGTCGTCCTCCTGCGCGCGGGCGGTGATGAGGACGACCTTGATCCTCGAGGTGACGGGGTTCCTGCGCAGCTGAGTCGCGGTGACCCAGCCGTCCAGCCTGGGCATCATGACGTCGAGCGTGATCACGTCGGGCTTGACGTCTTCGACCCTGTCCAGGCAGTCCTGCCCGTCAACGGCCGTGAAGACCTCGAAGCCCTCAAGGGTCAGGTTGACGGCGATGAGCTGCCTGATGACCTCATCGTCATCGACAACTAGCACCCGCCCCAGTCCCTGTGTCACGGGCGTGAGGCTACCTGGCAACGCCGTCATCACGCTTGCAGATCGCGCACGTGTCCCATAGAACCTTGTGACTGGTACCCTTGCGGAGGCCCAGCCGGGAGTCGGTTCCGGCGGGCAGTCACGCGCCAGCCCCCATAGCTCAGGGGATAGAGCAACGGCCTCCGGAGCCGTGTGCGCAGGTTCGAATCCTGCTGGGGGCGCTCGACTACGATCTGCGTAAATGGCCTCTGAACTGCGCAAACGCTGTGTGCTTGGCGGCGCTGGTCCGCCACTGTCCGTCAACGGAAGCCGTCTCCCGCCGGTCTCCGCCCCCCATACGCCCCCCAAAATCAGAGCCAAAGCCGACTGTGTCGACACATCGGCGTCAGCAGCAGGTGGATCACAGCTCAGTCCGCACCCGGACACTGAGATCATCTTGACCGGGACCGGGACCGGGACTGGGACGAGAAGCGTCCGCCGAGGAGGCAGCCGTCCACGTCGTCGACGAGGAGCATGGCGAAGAGTCCTGAACCGCGCTCAGGGCGAGTCGCCGAAGCGCGGGAGCACCCGCCGGAAACGGCCGTCCTGCGGCCCGGCCAGCTCGGCGAGGGTGAGCCCGAAGTCGCCGTCGGGGTCGGTCCAGAATTTCAGTGTCCGGAAGCCGGCGCCGGTTAGCTCGGCTCTGATACCGGCCGGACGGAATTTCGCCGACACCTCGGTCCGCATCTCTTCGCCCGCGCCGAAGGACACCGTCAGGCCGAGGTCGCCGACGGTCACGACCTGCGCGCGGACCGAGCGCAGCCGCATCTCTATCCACTCGCGCTCGGCGTCCCAGATCGCGACGTGCTCGAACACCTCGACGTCGAAGTCGGCCCGCAGCTCCCGGTTGATGACCTTCAGGACGTTGCGGTTGAACTCCGCCGTGACCCGGGCCGAGTCGTTGTAGGCGCGCAGCAGCCGGCCGGTGTCTTTCACCAGGTCGGTGCCGAGCAGGAACATATCCCCGCCGACCAGCACGCCGGCGATGTTCCGGTACAGGCTGGCGCGCGCGGGCGGCTCGAGATTTCCGATGGTCGAGCCCAGGAAGGCAATCATGCGGCGGCCCTTGGCCGCCGGAATCTCCCTCAGGTCGCGCTCGAAGTCTCCGACGAACGGGACGATCCGCAGCCCCGGGTACTGCGTTGTCAGCGCCCCGGTCGCGTCGGCGAGGACCGCGGGATCGACGTCGAACGGCATGAACTCGCGCAAGGTGCCACTTTCGCGGAGCGCCCGCAGCAGCAGGCCGGTCTTGGCCGAGGTGCCGCTGCCGAGCTCGACTAGCGACTCGCACCGCGAGAGTTCGGCGATCTCGCCCGCGCGCGCTCGCAGGATCGCGGTCTCGGCCCTGGTCGGGTAGTACTCGGGCAGCCTGGTGATCTCCTCGAATAGCTCGCTGCCGCGCTCGTCGTAGAAGTACTTCGGCGGCAGTGACTTCGGCTCCGCCATGAGGCCCGCGCGGACGTCCGCACGCAACTCGGCCAGATAGGAGTCCGGATGAGCCTGGACGCGGTCTTGTGCCGGCATTCGGTCATGCCTCCAGTTCGGTGACGGTCACCACGCCGTGCTGTTCCTCGTGCTGGCCAACGTGCGCCAGGTCCCACACCAGCGGGCTCATCAGGGGGGCGTGCTGCGTGACCAGCGTCGGGTCGTCCAGGTCCGTCAGCCCCAGCGTCCGGTTCCTGGCCTGCTCAAGGTCGCGGACGACAAGA
>CAVPIR010000011.1:0-17329 GCA_963705055.1 uncultured Actinomycetota bacterium | reverse complement strand
GTTTGGCTCCCAGGGCCTTCCCGACAACCGCGAGCGTATAGTCCTGCCGAGCCGCCGTCGGCTTACGCGCCAGGTCACAGGCTCGGCCGACCGCCCTGGCAGGGCGACACCTGACGAAATGAGTGATTGCCGATAGGCAGTAACTCGACCTATCAGAGACAATTTCGAAAAATCTCATCTACCAGGGGTTACCGCGCCCCGAGCAGGACTCGAACCTGCGACCTACTGCTTAGGAGGCAGCCGCTCTATCCACTGAGCTATCGGGGCACGCCAGCTCATGTTGCCGGCGCCGCTTAGCCTACCGGCTCTCGCGGCGGCACCCGTAACTCATACGCGGCCTTGCGCTCTGCGGGCCGCGGCAGTCATCTGGTCGGCGGCCTCGGCCCAGCGGGCGCGCGCCGCGTCGAGCCGGGTCTGCCTGGCCGACGTGCGGCGGCGATGTTCGGTCGAGCCGCGTTCGACCGCCGCCCCGGCGAGGTCAGCATCCCGGGCATGCGACCCATCGTCGGCCGAACGCGATCGCAGCGCGGCCGCCACCTGATCGAGCAGGCTCACCGACTCCACGAGTTGCCGCTGCGCCGCGGCTGGCAGGCTCGCGATCGCATCGGTCAGCGCCTCGATCCTGCGACGCTGAGCCGCACGCATCACGGCTTCACCGTCCGCGGTCGCGGCGACGAGACCGCCCGGCCGTCGCTCGGGTGTGGCTGCCGCTCCGCTAGGCCCGCGTCGATCAATCCGTCGACGATCCTGGTCATCGTCGGACCGGCCACGCCTTCAGCGCTGGCCAGGGCGCCAAGCGAGCAGGGGCCTCCGAAGACCAGCACGGACAACGCCGACAGCCGCTGCGGGGTCAGGCCAGCCAGCCGGTCGACGACCCGGAGACCGCGCAGCACGTGGATCGCGCCAGAGTTGAGCGCCGAGGCTGTGGCCGTCAAGGTCAGCCTTGCCGTCCGTCACAAGATATGTATAGCATGCCTACGAGAATTCGTAGGAACACTACGTACTTTCGGCGGACGGCACGGACGGCACGAGCCCTGGAGGACCGGATGACCCAGCTTCACCAGGTAGCGCAGCACGCCGAGGATCTCGACCGGGCCGCGGACTTCTACACCACAGTCCTGGGCGGCACGATGCTCGCGAAGTTCGACCCGCCGGGCCTGGTGTTCATCGACCTAGGCGGCGTGCGCCTGCTGCTGGAGCAGGCTGCGTCGAGCGCGCTCATCTACCTGCGGGTCCCGGATGTCCGGGTCACGATCAGCGAGCTACGCGACAACGGAGTCACCGTCCATACCGAGCCGCACCGCATCCACGTCGACGCCGACGGCGCCTTCGGCGAGCCCGGCTGGGAGGAGTGGATGGCGTTCATCCGCGACAGCGAGGGCAACCTCGTCGGCCTCGCCAGCCGGCACGCGCCCGCGGCCTGAGGCTTACGGCAAGGCGAACGGCAGCTTGAGGCCGTCCAGCGCCGAACCGCACGGACAGGTGCGCTTCTCCGGCAGGTTCTCGATGACGGTCATCAGCAGGCCCCTGAGCCGCGCGACGTTCTGCGCGAAGACCTCCAAGACCTCCATCTGCGTCACGCCCTCGCCTTCATCGACCCCAGAGTCCAGATCGGTCACCAGCGACAAAGACGTGTAGCAGAGCGCCAGTTCGCGGGCGAGGACCGCCTCCGGGTGCCCGGTCATGCCGACGATCGTCCAGCCCTGGGCCGCGTACCAGCGCGACTCGGCGCGCGTCGAGAACCGCGGCCCCTCGATCACGACCAGCGTGCCCGACCGCACCGCCGGCCAGCCGGCCACGTCAGCCGTCGCCAGGGCGACGGCGCGCCCGTGCGGGCAGTATGGGTCGGCGAACTGGACGTGGACCGCGCCGCCCTCGGAGTAGTACGTCTGAAGCCGACCGGTCGTCCTGTCGACCAGCTGGTCAGGGATCACCAGCGTGCCAGGACCGTCCTCTGACCGAAGCGATCCGACCGCGCTCGGCGCGAGTACCTGGCCCACTCCGAGCGACCGCAGCGCCCACATGTTGGCCTGGTAGGGAATGCGGTGCGGCGGGAACTGGTGCTGCCGGCCATGCCGCGGCAGGAAGGCAACCGAGCGTCCGGCGACGGTGCCGATCGTGATCACATCGCTCGGCGGGCCGAACGGCGTGTCGACCGTGACCTCGCGCGCGTTCTCGAGGAACTCGTAGAGTCCGGAGCCGCCGATGACCCCGATGCTGGCCTGCGCGGTCACAGCGGCGTCAGGCAACCTTGGAGCCAGTACCGGACTTGGAGCCAGTACCGGACTTGGAGCCGGTCCGACTTCGCCGGGCTCGACCCCGACGAGGACTCCGACTTGCCGCCGGAGCTGCCCGAGGAACCGTTGGACGAGGAGCTGTCCGAGCCTGACTTCGATCCCGACTCAGTCTTGGTGCCCGACTCGGACTTCGAGCTCGAGCTGTCTGAGCTGTCGCCGGACTTGCCGTTACCGTTGGCCGAACCGCCGCTCACCGCGCCAGCCCGGCTGTCGTTGCGGTAGAAGCCTGAGCCCTTGAACACGATGCCAACCGGCGAGAACACCTTGCGCAGCCTGGCGCCGCACGCCCCGCAGACCGTCAGCGGGTCGTCAGTGAATCGCTGCACGACCTCGGTCTGATCACCACACTCGGTGCAGGCGTACTGGTACGTCGGCACGTGTCCTCCAAGAAAGCGTTAGCACTCGCAGCGAGTCAACTGCTAAATGGTAGCAACAGCTAGCACCACCTGGAGATTCCTCAGGCAGGCATCCTGGTGATTCCTCGCGTAGGCTGCGCAACCGCCCGTATCCGCTGGTCATGCGGGCCGACCGGGACCTCGTCCAGGAGCTCGTCGTCGTACAGCAGCGCCACCGTCGGCACGGACGGGCCGACTCTCGCCAGGGCCCGGTCGTAGCAGCCGCCGCCGCGGCCCAGCCGGTTCCCGTCCCGATCGGCCGCCAGCGCCGGAACGATCACCAGATCGGCGCTCCGGATCGCGTCGGGCCCGCGTCGCGGCTCGGTCGGCTCGAGCAGACCGAACGGGCCGGGCGCGAGCGAGTCAGGACCCTCGTACGAGGCCCAGTCGAGGTCGAAATCGTCCAGCACGACCGGCAGCAAGACGTAGCTGCCGCGCTTCCAGAGCGCGAACACCAGACCGGTGGTCTCGGGCTCGGTTCCGACCGAGAGGTAGGCCGCGATGGTCCCCGCCATCCCCGTCTCAGGCAGGCCCAGAACCGTGTCCCGCAATGCTCGCCCGGCCGCCTGCCGCTCCGATACGCTCAGCCTTGCTCTGGCTGCCAGCAGATCCTTGCGCAGCATGGTCTTGCTTTCAGCCAGCCGTCGTCCGGGCATACTTCGCTCATCGGGGGTAGCACTACGTTGCGACGCGGCGTGATCGCTCCCACGGTGGTTACCGGGGGGACGTCCCCCCGGGCTCGCACCAGCGACGCCGTTCACGAGGGCCTCCATCGGGCTAGTTAGGGTTACAGGATGGCTCACTCAGGCACCGTCACCAAAGCGGTCGTACCTGTCGCCGGGCTAGGGACACGCTTCCTGCCTGCGACGAAGGCGACGCCGAAGGCACTGATGCCCATCGTCGACAAGCCGGCGATCCAGTACGTGGTCGAAGAGGCCGCGGCAGCCGGGCTGCACGACGTCGTGCTGATCACCGACGACCGCCAGCAGTCCATCGCGGCGCACTTCAACCGCGACAAGGACCTGGAGAAGGCGCTCGAGGACAAGGGCAACGCCAAGGCGCTCGCTGACGTGAAGTCCCCGACCGAGCTGGCCCATGTGAGCTACGTGCGGCAGCAGACGCCGCGCGGGCTCGGTCACGCGGTGCTCTGCGCCGCCGACCATGTCGGCGACGAGCCGTTCGCCGTGCTCCTCGGCGACGACCTGATCGGCGCGGACGACCACCTCCTGGCCACGATGCTCGCGGCCAGGCGCAAGCACGGCGGAAGCATCGTCGCGCTGATGGAGGTGCCCACCGACCAGGTGTCCGCCTACGGCGTCGCCGCGTTCAAGCCGACCGACGACGCCGACATCGTCGCCGTGACCGACCTGGTCGAGAAGCCAGAAGCAAGCGAGGCCCCGTCCAACTGGATCGTGATCGGGCGCTACATCTGCGATCCGGCGATCTTCGGCGTGCTGCGCGAGACGCCGCCAGGCCGCGGCGGCGAGATCCAGCTCACCGACGCGCTGCGCACGCTCGCGGTCGCCGACCGGAACGCGAACGCCGACGGCGGCGGGGTGCACGGCGTGCTGTTCCGCGGCCGCCGCTTCGACACCGGCAACAAGCAGGACTTCCTGCGCACGACCGTCGAGTTCGCCTGCTCCAGGCCGGACCTCGCAGCCGATTTCGTACCCTGGCTCAAGGAGTACGTCGCCGCGCTGCCCTAGCTAGGCGGCCAGCCGCGCGCTCGCCAGAGCGCGGCCACAGGGGCGAGACGTCACAATTCGAGCTGCCTGGGCAGGCGGACGGGATCACGACGATGCAGTCGGTCGACAGCTACCTCAGCGAGATCATCGCGGCGATCGTCCCGGTGCCGCCCGAGGACCTGGCGCTGACCCAGGCAGAAGGCGCCGTACTCGCCGAGGACGCGACCGCGGGCTGGTCGCTGCCCGGCTTCGACAACTCGGCCATGGACGGATACGCCGTCATCGCCGCCGATGTCGCGACCGCCAGCGCCGAGAACCCGGTCACGCTGCCGGTCGACGCCGAGGTCGCGGCCGGCGACACCGGCGCCTACACCATCGCGTCCTGGCCACTGCGTCAAGATCATGACCGGCGCGCTGCTGCCGCCCGGCGCCGACGCTGTCATCCCGGTCGAGTGGACCGACGACGGCAGGCACACGGTGCGGATCAGCAGGAGCGCCGCGGCGGGGAACGCGGTGCGCCGGGCCGGCGACGACGCCAAGGCCGGTGACCTGCTGCTGCCCGCGGGGACCAAGCTCGGCGCCGCGCAGATCGGCGTGCTCGCGGCGGCCGGTCACGGCGTGCTCCGCGTGCGGCGCCGCCCGAGAGTCACCGTCATCTCGACCGGCAACGAACTCGCCGAGCCGGGGTCGCCGCTGGTTCCCGGCCGGATCTGGGACTCCAACAGCTACATGCTCGCCGCGGCCGCGCGCCAGGCCGGCTGCGACGACGACCAGGCACCCCACGATGCCTGACGAGCCTGACGCGGTCCTCGCCGCGATCGAGCAGGCGGCCGCGACCGCTGACCTGCTGATCACCAGCGGCGGCGTGAGCATGGGCGGCGAGCACGACGTCGTCAAGGCGGCCCTGACCAAGCTCGGCTCGGTCACGTTCCGCAAGGTCGCGATGCAGCCCGGCATGCCGCAGGGCTTCGGCCTCATCGGCGCCGGCACGAAGAAGACGCCGATCTTCACGCTGCCAGGAAACCCGGTGTCCGCGTTCGTCTCGTTCTGCCTCTTTGTCGCGCCGGCCGCTCGTGCAATGCAAGGCCTTCAGGCTCAACCGGGCTCTCCCCGCCAGGCCCGGCTCGCCCAGCCGGTCACCTCGCCCGACGGCCGCCGATCGTTCCTGCGCGCCAACCTTGACCGGATGACGGGATCGGTCAGCCCGCTGACCGGGCAGAACTCTCACCAGATCGCCTCGCTGGCCAGGGCCGATGCGCTGATCATCGTCCCCGAGGCGGTGACCAGCCTGCCGGCCGGCGAGACCGTCGACGTTCTGGAGCTGCCATGACCCACGGCCAGAGGACGAGGCGCAGCGGGGCCAACCAGACCAAGCTCATCCCGACGGGCGGACTGGCCTCGGCCGGGACGGCGGTCGACGAGGCGATCGGGTCGCATCCCGACCCGGTGGCGGCGGACAAGATCGTTCGCCCGGGGACTGCCGTCGATGAGGCGATCGGGTCGCACCCTGACCCGGTGCCGGCCGCCGGCCAGCTGGCGGCTGGCACCCCCGCCCCGGCCTGACCCACATCGACGCGGCAGGTCACGCCCGGATGGTCGACGTGTCGGCCAAGGACGTGACGGCGCGGACCGCGACGGCGACCGGCCGGGTACTGCTGTCCGCGGCCGCTGTCGCCGCGCTGCGGGACGGGACCGTGCCCAAGGGCGACGCGCTGGCAGTCGCCAGGATCGCCGCGATCCAGGGAGCGAAGCGCACGCCGGACCTGATCCCGCTGTGTCACCCGATCGGGCTGCACGGCGTTTCTGTCGAGCTGACAGTCGCCGACGACGGCGTCGACATCACGGTGACGGCGCGGACCGCGGACCGGACCGGCGTCGAGATGGAGGCGCTCACGGCGGTCACGGTCGGCGCGCTGGCGCTGATCGACATGGTGAAGGCTCTCGATCCCGCGGCTGTCATCACGGGCGTCAAGGTGCTCGAGAAGACCGGCGGCAAGACCGGACTCTGGAGGCGGCCATGACCCGCGCGCTGGCGGTGACAGTCTCGAACCGGGCTGCGGCCGGAGTGTACGAGGACAGGTCGGGGCCTGTCCTGGCCGAGCTGCTGCGTTCGGCCGGGTGCGAGACCGACGGGCCGGTCGTGGTCCCGGACGGGGCGGCCGTCGAGGCGGCGCTGCGGGACGCGGTCACGGCCGGCTACGACGTCGTCGTGACGACCGGCGGGACCGGCATCACGCCAGGGGACCTCACGCCGGAGATGACCCGCATGGTGATCGACAGGGAGATCCCCGGGATCGGCGAGGCGATCAGGGCGGCCGGCGTCAACGCGGGGATTCCCGCGGCCATGCTGTCGCGCGGCGTTGCCGGGCTGGCTGGCGCGACGCTGGTCGTGAACCTCCCCGGGTCGACCGGAGGGGTTCGTGACGGCATGTCCGTCCTCGGCCCAGTAATCGCTCATGCCCTAGATCAGGCAGCAGGGGGCGATCATGCCAGAAGCGACGGCTAGCCGGGTGGGTCTGTTCGGAGCGTCCGAATAGCGCGCACCTGTGCAGACAGTCCATGATGGTGGAGTGGTATACGCGCGCGGGTGGCCGGCGACACTGACCGAGCCGAGCCTGCTCAGTTCGCCGGTCGCGTTGCGGCCGCTGGCGGCCAGGGACGCGAAGCCGTGGCGTGAGGCGCGGGTGCGCAACGCGGAGTGGCTGCGTCAGTGGGAGCCGACCAATCCAGAGACGCCGCTGTACCAGACCAGCCTCGGCCCGTACATCGCGATGGTCAGGATCATGCGCAAGGAGGCCAGGCGCGGAGCCACGCTGCCGTGGGTGGTGCTCGTCGACGGGGAGTTCGCCGGGCAGCTCACGGTCGGCAACATCATCTGGGGATCGGCCAGGACGGCGAGCGTCGGTTACTGGATCGACCAGAAGTACGCGGGTCTCGGGGTGATCCCGACGGTCCTCGCGATGGCCCTGGACCACTGCTTCATGACCGTCGGGCTGCACCGGATCGAGGCGACGATCCGGCCCGAGAACCGGGCCAGCCGGCGCGTGGTCGAGAAGCTCGGTTTTCATGAGGAAGGCATCCGGCGCCGGTGCCTGCACGTGGACGGGGCGTGGCGGGACCACATCTGCTACTCCGTCACCGCCGAGGACGCGGTTTCCGGGCTGCTCCCCCGCTGGCGCAGCACGGTCCGGGCTACGCGTTCGCGAATCGGCTGACCTCGGGATAAGTCAACAGGCCGTCAATGGACGGTTCAGATTTACCTTGCGCACCGATGTATCTTGCGACACACCGTGCCGCATGCTCGTTAATGCTGGCGCAGGCCGTTTACGGTGCGTGACGTGACCAGGTGTATTTACGCTTCCCGCCGGCCAGCCTGGTCGTGGTTGCGTGGTCCGATTCGCGGCCTTCCGGGGACCGCGTGAGCAGCGCGATCCTCTACCTCGCAATCATCGCGATCTGGGCCGGATTCCTGGTGCCGGCCTGGCTGCGCCGCCCCAGCGCGCACTCAGACCGGGCCGGCAGACGGCCGGGCAGGAGGGCCAGGCGACCGAGGACGTACGAGCACGCCGAAGGCGAGCTCACCCTGCAGTACGTGGAAGAACTGACCGAAACCGAGAACGACGTGCATGTCGAAGGCAACATCCACGTCGAAGTCAGCCACCACACGCACAACCGGGTGTACTTCGAGGAAGAGCCCTCCATGTACTCCGAGACCTCGGAGTACATGGAGGACTACGGGCCCGAGTACCCGGTGACCGAGGCCGTGCCCGAGGTCGGCTCTGAGCCGCCCGCTCCGCGCCCGTCCCAGAGCCGCGAGCAGATGCTCCGCGCCAGGCGCCGCATGCTCACGATCCTCGTCGCCATGACGGCCGTGACCGGCCTGTTCACCTATGTCGGCGTCGTCGCCTGGTGGATCGTGGTGCCGCCCGCCGTGCTGCTGGCGCTGTACGTGTTGCTGCTGCGCGAGATCGCCATGGCCGATGCCGAGCTAGCCCGCAAGCGGGCCTCGTGGGAGGCCGCCGAGGCGGCCGCGTGGGCGCGGCATCTCCAGGCCGAGGCCGAACGCGAGGCGTACGAGGCGAGCACGGCAAACTCGGGCGCCCAGATCATCGACATCTCCGGCCGCGTCTCCGACCAGCTCTACGACCAGTACGCCGACGCCGCCGTCCGCGCCGTCGGCGACTAGCGCGACGCGGGGAACGCCTCAGGTTTGGTACGCTGGCTCCCGGTCTTGGGGCTGTAGCGCAGTCCGGTAGCGCACCTCGTTCGCATCGAGGGGGTCAGGGGTTCAAATCCCCTCAGCTCCACATTTGTGATATCTCAGGTCATTGAGGACACTCCGAACCCTTGTTGGGGCCGGGGTGTTGTCGGTTTCGGGCCGGGTGGCCGGCCGGTGGCTGGTAGTCGCGGGCGGGGTCGAGGGTCAGTTCCCGGATCAGTTCGCCGGTGGCGGCGTTGACGATCCGGATGTGCAGGTCGCGGACGAGCATGAGGACGGGGGTTCTGGCGTGCTCGCGGCCGATGCCGATGTGGTGCAGCTTGCCGTGGTAGCGCAGGGTGAGCTTGCCGTCGGCGCCGACCCGGTCGGCGCGGACCCGGTGGTGGGCGTCGGCTGACCGGTCGCCGGGCGCGGTTTTGGGCCTAGACGCGTAGATGGAGGCCGGGACGACCGGTTTGGCGCATGTTCGCGCCGAGGGGCAGATCCCCTCAACTGCAACGCAACAAAAGTCGCGCTTCGGCTCCTCGTTGACCTTCGCGCTAGCTCACAACGGCATAGATCTTCCGCACCTAATGCGAGACCGTAAGCTGCTCGTAAGTCGAGCGGGAGCCTATTAAATTGTCTGATCTTGCTGCCTGGACTGCCACGTGGCGGCGAGCCCTGCTGCAACTTACCGCTGACGAAGAAGCCGCTGCTGACTGGCGGCGACACCGCTACGAGTTTGCGTACCGTCTTGGATCAGCGTTGGTGACCGGCACAGAACCACACTCGCCGATCAGCGGATCCGTCGTCTATGGCGTGTGGTTGGAATGCGGCCTTATCTATGTCGGCCAAACCGCGGAGGCTCAGCGTAGACTGCGGGACTTGCCCATCGGAGAAAGCCACCATCTGGCGAATACGTTTCCACCTGAGATCTGGAGCCGTGTCGCAGTGGTCGAGTGGACGCAACTACCCGGCGCCGAGACCGCTATGGCGGCGCTGTCCGAGCCCGTCATTGGACTTGCGCTTGAGCACCGCCTACAAGCTGCTCTCCTGCCCTTGGCCAACACCGCCCGGCGCACTGCGGGCGGTGATTGGAGAAAGGTCGATTGGAATGCAAGCCGTTCGCGCGGAGCCAAAGCCGCGATGGAGATCGACGAGTTGTATTCCGCGGTATGGAGGGCTTGGCAAGTGATGGAAGGATGGCTACCGGGCACCGATAAGAGCCTGCCGCTCGCATGCCATGTGGTCTTTCCAGGCGACTTGATTTAGCAGCGGGCTGCTAAGACCAACCTCGCCACCCAACAGCGTTGGCGCTATGCAATCAGCCTCGGCCTGGCTGGGCGTTGTCTAGGACTTGGACGCCGGAGGCGAACTGGGCGAGCTTGGCGGCGTTCCAGCCGAGGGCGGTCGGGGCCTGGATGACGACCCAGCGGCCGTCGGGGCGCTGGAAGGTGAGGATCTGGGTGTCGCCTTGGACGTCCAGGAAGCCGGGGTGCCCGTTGACCGGATCAGACTGGCCTGAGGTTGGGGCGGAGGCGTCGCGGGACTGGAGCATCACGACTAGCTTGCCCACGTACGAGTCGATGCTGGTGTCGGGATCGCCCTTGGGGGCGATGACCAGGGCGTACGGGTTGCCGCCTTGGATGACCCAGCCGCTCGGCACCTCGGCGACCTGATAGCCGGGGATCTGATCGCCGGTGAAGGCGACCAACGCGATCGAGCGGTGGCCCTTGGCAACGGGAGTGGTCGAGACCGCGGGGTGACTGGGGCGAGTGGCAACCGGTGAAGGCGCACCAGCCGCTGCTGAGGATCACGGGGACCAACGCGCCGACGGCAGCGGCGGCTGCAATACCACCCCCTGCGGCGAGCCGTCGGCGGCGCAGCAGGCGGCGGCCGTTGGCCAGGTCAGCAGCGGGATCGACAGAACGCTCCGCAGCCGGTCCGTCTTCCAGCGCCAGTTCCAGCAAGTCCTTCACCGTGTTCACTGATGGGTCCTTTCGATAGCGTCTTCGTTGTCTCCGGCGGCGAGCAATTCGCGCAGCCGGGCCACGCCTTTGGCCGTCTGGCTCTTGACCGTTCCTTCGCTGCAGTTCAGGAGGTCGGCGGTCTCCTCGACGCTGAAGTCCAGCCAGTGCCGCAGCACCACGGCCGCTCGCATGCGAGGCGCCAGCTCGGCCAGGGCAGCCCGAACCGCGGCTCCGTTCACCCAGGCGACGTCGAAGCCGCCGAGGTCACCTGGGCCACCAGGGCCGAACTCGTCCGGCAGCTCCGCGACGTACTGTTCTCGCTTCCAGCGAGGACGACGAACCTCGTCGATGTGCGCGTGCACGACGATGCGCCACGTGTAGGCGATCGCCTGCGTGCCGGAGCGGCGCACCCGCGGCCACGCCACGTACAGGCGGGCCAGCGCGGTCTGGACCAGGTCCTCGGCGCGGTGCGTGTCGCCTGCGGTCAGCAGGCAGGCCGAACGCAAGAGCTCGACGCGGCGAGCCTGCACGAACGCCGAGAACTCTTCGTCGCGGGGTGAACGGGTCATCTGACCTCCTCACCCATTCATACGAGACGTCCTCGACCCAGGTTGCCCGCTCAAGCGGACTGCAGGATGCATCCCCGACCGACCGGCAAAACGTCAGCGCCGAACGATGCGCGAACGCACCGGACCGTAGCGTTGCAGGCATCGGCTCAGACAGAACAGGCGCGAGCAGGGCGATGTGCGCCCGCGGCGACTAGGGAGGCTCTCACGTGGACAGGCCAGGCGGACTATCGGCGATCGGCAACACACCCGTCGTTCGGCTGGAACGCCTCACCGACGACGACTCCGCCGAGGTCTGGGTCAAGATGGAGGCCGCGAACCCCACCGGCTCGTACAAGGACCGGATGGCGCTGGCGATGATCGAGGCGGCCGAGGCCGACGGCCGCCTTCAGCCTGGCCAGACCGTCGTGGAGTACACGGGCGGGAGCACGGGCTCGTCCCTGGCGATGGTCTGCGCCGTCAAGGGCCACCCGCTGCGGATTGTCTCCTCTGACGCGTTCGCCCCGGAGAAGACCAAGACCATGCGGGCGTTCGGCGCCGACGTCGAGCTCATCCCGAGCCCGAAGGGGATCACGCCGGACCTCATCCCCGCGATGATGAAGCGCGCCGCCGAGATCGCGGCGGAGACCGGCGCCTACGCCACCGACCAGTTCAACAACACCGACATGGTCGACGGCTACCGCAAGCTCGGCGAGGAACTCCTCGTTCAGCTGGCAGGCGCGCCGCCCATCAGCGCGTTCTGCTCGCTACGTCGGCACCGCGGGCTGCTTCCTCGGCGTCAGCCGCGCCCTGACCGCCGCCCTGCCGCAGCTTCACCGCGTCGTCGTCGAGCCGGCCGAGTCTGCCGTCCTGTCGGGCGGTCCGCCGGGAACACATCACATCGAAGGCGGCGGTACCGGGTCCCGCCCGCCGCTGCTCAGCACGACCGATTACGACGAGGTCCTCGCCGTCCCTGAGGCCGAGGCCTTCGAGATGGCCCGCCGCGCCGCGCGCGCCGACGCCATCTTCTCCGGGCCGTCCACCGGCGCGAACCTGGTGGCCGCGCTGACGATCGCCAAGAGGCTGGGCCCCGGGCACCGCGTCGTCACCGTGCAGGTCGACAGCGGGCTGAAGTACCTCGCGGGCCAGACCAGCTAAGGAGCCGCAGTCACCACTGCGCTTAGTAAGCGAAATCCAAGAGATCCAGGACAAGACGGACTCAGCCCGTCAGCACGCCTCAGTGCGGATGCTCGTCGCCATCGTCGTGCGGATGCTCGCCAGCGTCGGTTCCGCCCTCACGGGACGGATCTGACGGCATTCAACAGCCGGGCTGGCCGTTATTGCCGCAGCACCCCTGGCGGCCGCGCACCTTGATGAGCGTGTTCGACATGGCCATCCGCAGCTTCTCGGCGAACGGCGCGTCGTAGCTGCTCCAGTTCGACAGCATGTTCCGCGGGCTTGGGTGGGATTCCGCACCGGGCTCACACATGACGCCAACCTACTCCGCGGCCATGCCGCTTGAGCGCGGGCCCTCGCGGGTATCAGACAGTTCTGCGCCACCCTGAACGACCGGCACCCGCATCAGCAACAGCGGGGCCAACCGCCGCGGCGAAATGCACTCGATCTCGCCGGGCGGGCACGAGAGTCAGGGAAGGTCCCGCGATCTCTGGCTGACATCACCGACATCACAGACATCGAGGACCTCGAGGTCCCGCAAAGCGTCACAGACGTCGCAGACCTCGCGGTCCGTCACCAGAGGGGGATCGTCGCATGGCTTCTATGCCAAACATCGTCCTGGTACACGGCGCCTGGGCGGACGGATCGTGCTGGGACGGCGTCATCGAGCGGCTGCAGGCCGACGGGTACAACGTGATGGCGCCGCAATTCCCCGAGTCCTCGCTGGCCGCCGACGTCAACCGGCTCCGGCAGGTCCTCAACCGGCAGGACGGGCCGACCGTCGTGGTCGCCCATTCCTACGGAGGCCACATCATGACGGCCCTCGGCAGCGACGCGCCGAACGTCGTCGGCCTCGTCTACATCGCCGCCTTCGGGCTCGACGAGGGCGAAACAATCGGCCAGCTGCTGGCGCAAGGCCCGCCCACGCCGGGGACCGCTCATATCGACGTCGACAGCCAGGGGTTCGGTTGGCTCCCGGAAGACGACTTCCTGAATCACTTCGCCTCAGACGTCGACCCGGTCAAGGCCAAGGTGATGTACGCGGTCCAGCAGCCGCTCGCCGCGAGCGCGTTCGACGACGTGATGGGCGCTCCGGCCTGGAAGTCGTTCCCGACCTGGTTCATGGTGGCGACTGGCGACGAGGTCATCCCGCCCGACGCCGAGCGTCAGTTTGCCGCCCGCATGGGCGCGAGCACCGTCGAGGTTCCGACCAGCCATGTCGCGATGGTCTCCCATCCCGACGAGGTCGTTTACCTGATCAAGAGGGCGGCCCAGGGGGTGCCGGTTCCGGCCTAAGCGTCCGGCTGACGGTCCGTCGCCTGACGGTCCGTCGGCTGACGGTCCGTCGAGGACGAGTTCCGCGTCGAGTCCGAGGAACTCGCCGTAGCGAAGGGCCGCCTCCGTCAGGAGCTGCCGCTCGGCGCCGGTCAGCTCCCTGTACGCCGAGCCAGTGAACCGCACCCGGCGCTCGCCGACGTTCCGCCGCAGCGCGGCGGTCAGCTGTCCGTCGACGAGCGCCATCCCGGTCGCTGTCTCGCGCGTGCGGGGCACGAGGCCGGCCGTGTCGAGCACCCAGCGAGAATCCTGGTAGCCGCGGTAGATCTCGTCGAGGATCTGCAGGATGTGCCCGCGCGGCTCAGGCTGGCCGTGCGGCGGGGCGTCGCCGGCCAGGTGCCAGTACGTGCGGCCGTCGTGGTCGAACCGGTCAAGCCGATCCGAGACCGCGGCGATGCCTCGCCGGACGTCGGTGAGCGTGAGGCTCGCCCAGTAGGCGAGGTCCCGCTCCGTGGCCGGTCCGTGGTGCGCGAGGTAGCGGATCGCCAGTTCGGCGAGCGCCTCGCCGCGCTCCAGCTCGCGCGGAGCTGGGACGCGCTCGGAGAACAGGGCGTACGTGTGCTCGCCTTTGCGCGGGCGGCCGCCGCAGATCAGCGAGCCCAGCTCCGCGTGCGCGAGCAGCACCATGAGCAACATGCCGGGCCGCTCGGCGCCTTTGCTGACGCCGCGGGCGGTGAGCTCCGCCGCGAGTTCCGCGCGGGTCAGCTCGCCGCGCTCGGCCAGCACCGCCAGCACCGAGTCGATCGCGCGGCCGATCGCGGGATCGTCCAGCCCGTGGACATTGCGCAGCGCCTGGCCTGTCACCCGCCGGATCCGTGGCGCGGTCAGCTCGAGCAACCATCCGAGGTCGTCCGCGCACGCGTAGTGCCATGTCGTCCGCAGCACGTGCGTGCGAATCGACCTGGCCGGACTCGAGCAGGGCGTCGAGCTCGCTGGCACCAGCCGCGCGGCAGGCGATGGCCCACGCGGTCTGGCCCGTGTTCTCCGCCTGCACGCACAGCAAGGAGCGAACGACCTGCTCCGCGGACTCGGCCGACGGCGCCACGAGGAACTGGTTCCGCAGTCGCCAGCGGGCGATCAGCGTGTCGTCGATCGTGCGGGCCGCGGCCATGACAGCGCCTACCGCTGGCCTGCTGCCTCGAGCAGGACCTCTAGCTCCTCGGCCAGGTAGTCGGCCATGGCCTCGATGTCCGGGACCAGCTCCCGGCACGCGGTCAGCCCGAAGTGCAGCTGGCCGAGATAGCCGATCACCGTGATGTTCAGGCCCTGACCATCGGTGATCACCGAGACCGGGTAGTGCGCCAGCAGCTTGGCGCCGCACAGGTAGACCGGCACGTTCGGCCCGGGAACGTTGGAGATCGTGAGGTTGAACGGCGGCACCCGGTGCAGCAGCCCAGTCGCGAACACGACCCGCGCGGCCCGCGCCGTGAGCGCGGGCGGGGCGAAGTCGCTGACCTGGTCGACCAGCCCTTGCGGGATCGCGGCCTGCTGCGACTTCGCGAGCTGCGTCGCGGCGTGCACGACAACCAGCCGCTCCGCAGGATCGGCGACGTTCGTCGGCAGCACGGCCAGCATCGCCGACACCTTGTTGCCCAGCGCTCCCTGGCTGGCCGGGTCACGGATCGACACCGGGATCATCGAGATCAGCGGCGACTCGGGCAGCGCGTCACGCGAGGCGAGCCAGCGCCGCAGCGCGCCCGCGCACATGGCCAGGACGACATCGTTGACCGAGACGCCGAACGCGTTCTTGACGGCCTTGACCTGGTCGAGGTCCAGGCTGCGGAAGGCGACCCGCCGGTGCTGCGTGATCGGCCCGTTGAACGGCGTCATCGGCGCCGATCCGAGCCTGGTCGAGATGACCTCGCCGTCGCCGCGGTTCAGCCCGAGCATCCCGCCGACGAAGCCGCTGAGGGCCGGCGCCAGGGTCGGCATCACCCGGATCATCTGGTTGGTCACCCGCACCGTCTGCACGGGCCGCCAGGCGAGCCGCGCGGCCGCGAGCACCGCGAGCGACACCGGGCCGGGCGGCCGCGCCGCCGAAGCGGCCTCAGCAACGGCAGCCGCGGGAATCACACGGCCCTCAGGCTCCAGGTCGAGCAGGACGGTCAGCAGTTCGGCGCCGGAGACCCCGTCGATCGCGGAATGGTGGATCTTCGTGTACACCGCGGCCCGGCGCTTGGCGAGCCCGGTGATCAGGTAGATCTCCCACAGCGGCCGGCTCCGGTCCAGCGGGCGGGCGTGCAGCCGGGCGACCTGCTCGGTGAGCTGGGCATCAGAGCCAGGCCGCGGCAGGGCGATCTCCCTGATGTGGTACTCGATGTCGAAGTCCGGATCGTCGACCCAGTAGGGCTGATCGAGCCCGAGCGGAACGTTGAGCAGCTTGCGCCGCAGCACAGGTACCAGCGGCAGCCGCTCGGCGAGGACCTTCGTCAGCAGGTCAAGCGTCAGCTTCTGCGGCGCGCTCTTGGCGTCCAGGACGCACACCCCGCCGACATGGCCCGTGGTCTTCGGCGTCTCCAGCGCCAGGAACGCGGCATCGAGGCCGGTCAGTTGCTGCAGTTGCGGCACAGCGAATGCTCCCTCCCGTGCGGCGGCCGTCGGCCGGGGCTGTCAGCCCGGGCTACCGGCCCGGGTAGTGCGATCGCAGCGCGGGCGGCGGCCGGAACCGCTCCCGGCCAGAAGCCGGAGCAGCGAGCCGGTCGGCGACCGCCCACAACGTCGCTGGATCGGTCCCGAAGCCGAGGTGAGCGCACCGTACCTCAACGTTCTCATGCAGTTCCGTCTCCGGGCCGACGCACGCCTGCCACGCGACGATCCCGTCGTAGCGCGAGTAGACCGCCGTCGACGGCACGCCGATCGGCTCGGCCACCTGCTCGGGCGTCGGCACGCCCTGCCGGGCGTGCAGGTGCGCGCGGCGCCGGTAGGCGCGGTCGGCGTGCGATTGCCGGGCGTCGGTCAGCGCGAACGGGCTGCCGAGCGTGATCACCTGCCTGACCTGCGCCGGCTGCCGGCGCGCCAGCTCCCTGGCGTAGATGCCGCCCAGGCTCCAGCCGATCACCGACACCGGGCCGCCGGTCCGCTCGGCCAGCGCCGCCAGTTCGCGGGGCAGCTCGCTCATGACCCGCTCGGTGGGGCCCCGGTTGCGGCCCAGGTTCCAGCCAACCGCCCGGTAACCCAGCCGCCGGGCGAACCTGCGGAGCACCGACGTACTGACGTCCGAGGCGAGCAGGCCGGGAACGACGAGCACACCGTGACCGTCTCCGCGAGGCGCGGACAACAGCCACGATGCTGCCAGCGGCATTGTCGCGAAGCCGACCATCCCCCTGGCTGGCTCGGTCAGCAAGAGGCCGATCGACGGCCCCGACGCGGCGGCAGCACTCGTGCCGCTCTCTTCCCTGGTAGCGCTCATCGCGACCCGCTCCTGCCGCCTCATTCGCCACGGAGTCCGGTTAATCCAGCGAATGTCCTTCAGCGTAAGTGCACGGTCACGTCACCGGAAGAGCTGATCAGGCGGACCGGACCCGACAGCGGGCCCGCTCTCGTCAGCGCCAGGTCATCGCTCAGCAGCAGTGGATGGCCAGGACCTGGCCTATCCCGTTGTTATACGTTCCCACCGCCCAGACGTTGCTCGCGGAGGTAGCTGCCACGCTGGTCAGTCCGCTGGAGCTGCCAGGCGCTGGGCTGGCTATCTGGTCCCACGCCCGGCCGTCCAGTGCATGATCAGGGTC
>CAVPIR010000010.1:0-307135 GCA_963705055.1 uncultured Actinomycetota bacterium | reverse complement strand
CCACGCAGGGACCGGTCAGTCATGAAGCCGATGATAGCTAAGAAGCCGGGGCCAGCGCCTGCAGAATCTCCGCTGCGCGGTCGGTGGCCGCGGCAAGATCTGCGTCTGGGGCGCCGACCTGCGGATCCCAGTTCAGATCGCAGAAGACCTCGGTCACGCCCTGACCGGCCAGCCAGGTGAAGTCGTCCCTGATCTGCTCGCGATCGCCGGACAGCAGCCGCCTTCGCCCTTCGCCGTCGCTGGCCTGCTCGCCCCAGCGGACCACGCCGCGGCAGATGATGCGCAACGCAGACGGATCGCGGCCCGCTGCCGCCGCGGCGTCATGCACGATCTGAATGCTGTCCGCGATCCTGGACAGGTCGGCCCGGCTCGAGGTGACCCAGCCATCGGCGATCCGGCCGACCCGGCGCAGCGCGACGTCGGCGGTGCCGCCGAGCAGGACGGGCGGGCCGCCGGGCTGGACCGGCCTGGGCAGCACCATGCCGCGCGGCACGGTGTAGAACTCGCCGCTGAACTCGGCTGGCTGCTCGCCCCAGATGGCGCGTAGCGCCCTGACGTACTCCGCGGTCCGCGCACCGCGGCGCTCCATCGGTGCCCCCGTCATCGCGAACTCCTCAGGCATCCAGCCGAGACCGATGCCGAGGTCCAGGCGGCCAGACGAGAGGATGTCGACGCTGGCTGCCTGCTTGGCGAGATAGCCGGGGGAGACGTACGGCGCGTTGATCACCGCGACGCCGAGCCTGATCCTGGTCGTGACGGCCGCCGCGTACGCCATCGCCGCGATCGGGTCGAGCACGCTCTGGTAGACGGGCTCCATAGCGGAGCCCTCGGGAACAAGCAGCCGCTGGAAGGTCCAGAGCGAGGAGTAACCGGACGCTTCCGCCAGTGTCGCGAACCGGGAGACGTTGTCAGGTGTTGCCCAGGCGCCGGAGACCGGCAGGCCGAATCCGACTTTCATTGCACCAACCCTAATGGTGCGCCGGAGTCCAGCGGGGCCCTGCCGCGACGCGGCAGGGCCCCGCTTTACAGGGATGTGGTTACGGCAAAGTTAGCGCCGGGCACTTGCCCGACACCTCTGGGTTGGCGTGGACCGTCGAGGTGGCGGTGCCACCGAACCGTGCGAAGTCGGCGGTGCCGTACTCGTTGTCCTTTCCGAAGTTCTGCGTTGTGACCTTCGGGATCATGTTGCCGAAGTTCCACACGCATGCTCCGGCCGGGAACGGGCCGACTCCCTGGCCCTTCTTGTTGGTGAGCGTCCAGAACGGATAGAACCTGGCCCCAAGCGGCGGGACCACGCAGTTGAACTGCGTCGCCAGGTTGCACAAGAACTCAGATCCTGGTGCGTCGGTTTCGAACTGGATCTTTGGATATGGCGAGCCATTGGCCATAAATGGCCCCGCGAACCTGACCGACTGCGGGACGTTCGGCGATCCGTTCGGCCAGCTAGTGGCCCGGTAGGCGATGCCGTCGAAGTCCAGGTCGCCATTCTGGAACCTGTTGTCACCGCAGAAGTTCACCGGGGAGACTTCCTTGGCCGTGGTGTTCGTCCCGAGCGTCACCGTCCTGGTGCCAGCCGGCACGCAGAATCCGTCGGCGTACTCGCACAGCTGGCCGCTGGCGAAGTTATTGCTCGGGCAGGCGATCGGGCCGGTCGTGCCCTCGGTGCTTGCGCCCTTGCAGACACCGGTGTTGGGGTTGCACGGACCCTCACCGCGACGCGGGTGGCCGTTCACGCGGCCCTCGGTGCCGCCGACGCAGGTGTCGAAGACCTTGTTGTCGACGAAGAACCCGGGAGCGTTGAACGGGTCGTGGCTGGTCAGCGACGCGCAGGTCTCGGCGTGGCCGATCTCCTCCTGCATCAGCACGCCACCCTCGAGGGCGGCCCACGGAACCTGGTTCTGGATCTGCGCGGTGCTGTATTCCGCGTGGAACGTGAACGGGGTGCCGTTGCAGGTCTTGAAATCGGTGTTAGCGAAGCCGTTTGAGGCGCTGGCAACCATGAACCCGGTTTGGTGGGTGGTCATGTCAGTGATCCTGGTCGTGAATCCCGAGCCCGGGTCGCTGATGGAGATCTTCAGCACGTCGCCGGGGCTGTACGTCAGGGTCTCGCCGTTCGGCGTGACAGAGCGAATGTTCGATAGCTGCGGGCTAGGCGGTCCGGCCGGAACGCCATTGCGTTGCAGGAACGCGAAGTTCTGCGGCTCCTGGCAGCCAGGGTTCAGGTTGACGAAGTTGAACTGCGACTCCACGCTGTCGATGGTGAGAGCCGAGCACCACTTGGTGCGCAGGCATCCTGGCTCATCGGGCCCGGTGAATCCCGGCGCGTAGAACTGCAGCTCCATAAACGCCGAGCCGGCGGCATTCGGGTCATTGATCGCACCCGAGTTCGCGTCGCTATCCGGCGTGCACGGGTTCTGCGGATATGACTTGGGATCGCAGAGCGGGAGCCCGAACCAGATCGCGGGGCTCAGTTCGGCAGCGTCGACGACCGTGCCATCGTTGGTGGCCTTCTTCTTCGGGTCATGCGGGAGCCGCATGAAATAGGTCATCGTGTTGCCCGAGCCAGCCGTGCTCGAGATGAACTTCACGCTGGGCTCGTCGTGCCCCACGTAGTGCCCGTTGTCGAGGAAGCGCGACCAGAACTTATTCGGGGCGTTGGTGCCCGAGGAATAGTGCGTGCGCAGCGGGCCGTGCGGGTCGGCGCAGAGCATCTTGTGAGCGGGGGCGATGGACTTGTACGCATTGCTCCAGGCGTTGCAGTCCAGGTTGTTGGTCTTATTGGGCTTCAAAATGTGCGAGGCGGCAGGCGCACCCGTATGCGCCTGGGCCGGTCCGGCAGCGATGACGGCCATGCCTGCCACCGCAAGGACGGGCGCTGAGAAAAGCGCCCAGGTAGAACGTCTGTTAAACGACCAGCGACGTTGCACGCGTTTGTCCTTTCGTTCGGCCTCTTATGAAGAAGCGCACTGTATGTGCACTTCTACGCGATCTCCGCCACAGACCACGCGGACACGTGCGGAACCTAACAATCGCTTGCAGGCCGGTCAAGGCGGACCGCCAAAGCGTGGCCCATTTGGTACGGGTTAAGAAACGCCGATTATTCGTATCAGCAACCGAGTAGCGCGGCGATTTCAGCGTGAACGGCCAGGGCGCATCCCCAGGACAGGGTCACTCCGGCTCCGCCATGGCCGTAGTTATGGACGAGGTGGCGGCCGCCGCCGATCGCCTGCACCTCGAGGCGAACCTCTGCCCGCACCGGCCGCAGGCCAACCCGGTGCCCGAGCACGGGCGCGTCCGCGAGGCGCGGTTCGGCGGCCACGCAGTGCGCCATGATCCGATCCGCCGTGGCCGGGTCAGGGTGCAGGCTCGCCTCGCCGTGCTGCTGCGTTCCGCCCAGTACCACGATGGGGCCGTGCGGGAAGATGTAGGTCACCTCGGCCGGATCCGCGGCCTCGCCGACGAAGAATTCGGTGAGCCCAGGGTTCGCGGCGACCACGACCTGGCCGCGAACCGGCGTCAGCCCGTCGTCCGGCACCAGGTCACGGGCCCCGATCCCGGCGCAGTTCACGACGACGGGAGCCGGCGAGGCGGCGCGCACCTCGCCCAGGCTCCGCAGCGGCGGGCCAAGTTGCACGCGCCCGCCCTTGCCGAGCACCACGGTGAGCAGATACTCCAGGTGGGCCGGCATGTCGACAACGGGAGCCACATACCGCCAGCCAGTCGAGAATCCGGCGGGCAAGTCATCGGGGCTGCAGGCTGTGGCCGGACCAGCGCCGGCGGTGAAGGCGGGCGGTTCGTGTTCTGCTTCCGCCGGCGAGGCGACGAGGCCGGCCATATGCGTTACTCCGGCCGCGGGGTCCGCCGCCAGGTCACCGAACCTGTGCAAGGTCTGGGCGGCCCACGGCCCGATTCGCTCGTCGCAGCCGACCAGATGCGGGCCCCACAGCGCTCCCGCGGCTGCGGAGGTCGTGCGATGTGGCGGATCCGCGGCGTAGACCTGGACCGACAGCCCCGCGTCCAGCAGCACTATCGCCGTGCTCAGGCCGCTGACCCCGGCCCCGATCAGGAAGACATCGGGGCTCGCTGCGGTCACATCCGCACCGTATCCGATCGCCGCCGCCAGGTCTGCGGCTCATCGGCGCCGTGACCAGCGCCGCCGGCCCGGCATATGCTGAGCGCGCGCCCACCAGGAGGGCAGGGGCTATGGGCATCGCAATCGGAATAGCGCTCGTCGGGGCGACCATCGGCTCATTTGTGCTGATCAACCTCAGGGTGGGCCGGATGGCGCGGCACTACAACGACCAGTGGACCGTCGACCCGCACACGGGTCAACCGGTCCCGCCCGAGCAGCAAGGCCCTGGTCAGCACGGCGATCATCATGGCGGTCACCACGGTGGTGGCGGTCATCAAGGCGGGTTCTCCGGCGGCGGTGGCCACCACGGCGGATTCTCGGGCGACGGCGGAGGTGGCGGCGGCCATCACGGCTAGCTCTGGCACCACCGGCCGCCCCGAGGCGGGCGATGCGTGGGCGCCGCTGGCCGACCGGTTCATCCAGGGTCATTACGGGACAATCAGGGGCCGGGTCCGGACGCACGTGATCGACGCGCACCTGCGCGAGCACCTGCCGCCCCCGCCTGCGGCGCTGATCGACGTGGGCGGCGGCGGCGGCAACCAGTCGATCCCGCTGGCGCGATCCGGGTACCACGTGACGATCGCCGACCCGTCAGCGGCCATGCTGGCCGGCGCCGAGGACGCGCTCGCGAAGGAGCGGCCTGACGTTGCCGGGCGCGTCAGCCTGGTCCAGGCCGGTGCCGAGGATGCGAGGGCGGCCCTCGGCGCGCGGCGGTTCGCCGGCGTGCTGTGCCACGGAGTGATCATGTACGTCGACGACCCGCGGCCGTTCACGGCCGCGCTCGCTGACCTGGCCGAACCTGGCGCGATCGTCTCGCTTGTCGCGAAGAACGCCCGCTGCCTGGCTACCCGCCCTGCGCTCGAGGGCCGGTGGCAGGAGGCGCTGGCAGCCTTCGGCTCCGATCGCCAGGTCAACGGGCTTGGCGTTGACACCCGCGCCGACACCGTCGAGGACCTGTCTGCGCTGTTGTCCGACGCTGGCGTCGAACCCGTCGCATGGTACGGCGTGCGGTTGTTCACCGACGGCTGGGTGAGCGGTTACGACGAGTCCGACCAGCCAGGAGCCGCGGATAGCCGGGACGCCATGCTGGCCGTGGAGCTTCTGGCCAGCCGCCGCGATCCGTACCGCCAGCTGAGCCGGCTCTTCCACCTGGTCGGCGTCCGCCGCTAACTGCGGGCGGTGCTCGCGCTGAGCAGCGCGTCGGCGATCCGCGGGATCGCGACGCCGATCGGCTCCCTGATCACCTCGCTGGCGAGCGAGTCATACGGGGTCGGATCGCGGTTGACGACCACCAGGCGCGCGCCAGCGTCCGCGGCCACTCCGCAGAGAGACGCGGCGGGTTCGACGGTCAGAGTGCTCCCGACGGCGAGCATGAGGTCGCAGCCGGCCGCGGCGCGGACGGCGGCCGACAGCACCGAGCGGTCGAGCGGCTGGCCGAACATCACCGTCGCCGACTTGAGGATGCCACCGCACCGCTCGCAAGACGGGTCGGCCTCGCCTGCCCTGACCCGGTCAAGGGTCGCGGCCATCTCGGTCTGCGCGGCGCAGGCGACGCAGACGACCCGGTACACCGTTCCGTGCAGTTCAAGCACGCGCTCTTCTGGCGTCCCCGCCCGCTGGTGCAGCCCGTCGATGTTCTGCGTGATGACGCACGTGCTGATGGTGCGTCCCAGCCTGGCCAGCGCGGCATGGGCCGCGTTCGGGGTCGCGGACCAGACCGGGTGCGCGAGCCTGGCCTGCCAGGATCGCCGGCGCAGCGCCGGGTCGGCCAGGTAGGCCTCGTAGGTCGAGAGCCGCTCGGCGGCGGGGTCACGGGTCCACAGCCCCTGCGGGCCGCGGAAGTCGGGGATGCCAGAGTCGGTGGAGATTCCGGCCCCGGTCAGCACGGCGATGCTGGTCACGCCCGTCGTCCAGGCCGGCTGGTCGTTCATCGCCTCATCGTTATCGATGCGGTCGGCCGAAGCAAACCGCTCATCGCGGGCGGCAGCGCCGCCCGCGATGTGAGTCGGCACGTATCGTCTGATGGCATGACCTCGGTCTTCGGCACGACCCTGGCGGACTACACAGGAACCATTCCCAGGCTGCTGGAGCGGGCCGCGGAGCGGGATCCCGGCGGGACCTGGCTGCGGACCGACGACGTGACGCTGACCTTCGCCGAGGCGGCCGGCCGGGTCGCCGCCATCGCCGCCGAGCTTGCCGAGCGCGGGATCGGCCGCGACGACCTGGTCATGCTGACCGCACGGACCACGCCCGGATACCTGCTCAGCTGGCTGGCGCTGACCGCGCTGGGTGCCGTGACAGTGCCGGTCAACCCCGCCAGCGCCCCGGCGGAACTGGCCGGGCTGGTCGGCCAGGTGCGGCCGAAGGCTGTCCTGACCGACCGGCTGCTCGAGCCAGGGCTTGGCGCCGGGGCTGGCTCTGGGACCGGCCACGGGGGCGAGCTGGCCTCAGACGGCGACGGGCACGCGTCAGGGTCCGCCTTGGCGGCGCAGCCGGACTGGCTTGGCGAGGGCGACGGGCGGGTGCGATTGGTGATCGATGTGGCTGGTCTTGGTGCTGGTCGCGCCGATCAACCGCTGTCGTCGCTGCCCGGCGGGCAAGTCCGCCCCGATGACCTGGCGGTACTGATCCCGACGTCGGGTACGACTGGCCGGTCCAAGCTGGTGATGCAGACCCACCGGGCGTACACGCTCGCGGCCGAGGGGTTTCCGTTCTGGATGGATCTGACCGCCGCCGACCGGCTGATGACGTCGCTGCCGCTGTTCCATATCAATGCGCCGATCTACTCGGTGCTCGGGTCGCTGGCCTGCGGGGCCGGCCTAGTGCTGGTACCCAGGTTCTCCGCGAGCGGGTTCCTGGACACCGCGCGGCGGCACGGCGCGACCGAGTTCAACGCGATCGGCGCGATGCTCGAGATCCTGATGCGCCAGCCGCAGCGGCCAGACGACGCCGACAACCCACTGCGGCTGTGCTACGCCGGCCCCGCACCCGACAAGGAGCGGCACGAGCAGATCGAGCGGCGGTTCGGGATCAAGATCGTGGTCGGGTACGCGATGTCGGAGTCGCCGTACGGCCTGATCTGGCGGCACGGTACCCGGCCGTACGGCACGCTCGGCAGCGTCCGCCAGCACCCGTACCTGGGAACCATCAACGAGGCGAAGGTGATCGGGGTGGCCGACGCCGACGGTCAGGCTCCGACTGCGGCCGACGGGACTGAGCTGAGGGCTGGGCAGACCGGCGAGATGCTGTTGCGCAACCCGGTGATCACGCCTGGGTACTGGGGAATGCCCGAGGAGACGGCCGCGGTCAAGACCGTCGACGGCTGGCTGCACACCGGGGACCTGGTCACGGTCAACGCCGACCAGACGTTTACCTTCGTCGGCCGGCGCAAGGAGGTGCTGCGCCGCAGAGGCGAGAACTTGTCGCCGCTGGAAGTCGAGGAGGTGCTCGACTCGCACCCGGCCGTGCTGGAGTCCGCGGTCGTCGGGGTCGCCTCCGAGCTGACCGAGGAAGAGATCAAGGCGTTCGTCGTCCAGGCCCCCGGGACCGAGCTCGACCTAGACGAACTGCGGCGCTACGCGGCCGAGCGGTTGTCGGCGTTCAAGGTGCCCAGGTTCTGGCAGGTCATCGGTGAGCTGCCGAGGACACCCACCGCCAGGATCGCCAAGCACCGGCTGCCGTCCGGCCACCAGCCAGGCGAATTCGACGCCGAGCCCGGCTAGCGCGTGTACCGCCACTACCCAATGAGCCCTTTGGCGGGCACATAGCGCCGCCAGAGGGCTCATTGGTCGGTCAGGGGTTGGCTAGATCCAGTGGAAGAGGTTCAGGAAGCGGTCGGCCAGCGCCTGGTCGCCGCGGACCGTGCCGGCCCTGATCCGGCCGAAGGCGACCAGCACCATGCTGCCCGCGTCGAACTCGATCACCGCGGGCAGGTCATCGACGGGACCCGGCTCGTAGCTGAGCCCCTCCTCGTTCACGGTCACCCTGGTCGTGCCCGCGTTCTGGCCGGTCGTGATGTTGACTCCGATGGTGAACGGGGTCCGGTCGGCGTCTGGCTTCATCGTCGCCTGCCAGATGATGAACATGAAAGGAACGAGCAGGTCGGCGACCTCGGCGGAGAGCGCGTGCGCAGCGCCAGCGCCCTCGCGGATGTCCCAGGTGTGGACGCCGTAGTCCATCAGCTGGCCGGCCGCGTAGATGAAGGCAGGCACCGGGCCCATGTAGAAGTGCGGGACGATCATGGTCGTCCACTCTTCAGCGCTGAGCGGCTCGAGGATGCCCATCATCTTGTCGAGGTCGCCGCGGACCCTGGTCATCATCTCGGCCTGGGACAGGCTCCTGAATCCCTGCGCAGAGTCACCAGCACGCTCGTGCATGCCGAGCAGGCCGTAGGCGTTTTCCGCGGTGGCACCCGAGCGTGCGACGTCGAAGGCTTTGAAGTACCCCTCGGTCGTGTCCACCAGGTGGCCGATGACGTCCCTGACTTCCCAGTTCTCGCACGCCGTCTTGCTCTGCCAGGCATCGGGCTGCTCCGCGAGGGCGAACATGTGCCCTGCCTGCTCGCGTACGACCCTGAGAATGGTGTCCTTGCCCTCGATGGTCATCGCGTTCCACTCGCTCATACCGCCCACCTCGTGTGTCGTCATCGGAAGAACGCAGGATCAGCCGCCCCGGTCCAGACTGCTCAGGGTCGAGATTTTTCAGGCACGGCCAGAGCGGCCGGGCGGCACATATGACGAACCTCAGCGCAAACGAGTGCCGACTGTCAATGGCTGGCGACGGCGATCCTCGCGAGCGCTTCGCCGTAGCGGACCGCGACGAGCTGGGCGATCGCCGGGTGCCCGCCGAGCGGCGCCGCGCACGGCGCGTTGAGGGCGGCGCTCAGCGCCGAGAACTCTGCAGGATCGGTCTCCGGGCCGATCACGCACGGCGCGATGGCGAGATGAGTAGCGCCCGTTTCGTGGAGCCGCCGCACGGCAGCCTCGATGCTGGCGCGGTCGCCGAGCGATGCGGGCGCAGCCGGGATCGACAGCCTGGAGGCCAGCAGGACGGTGGTCACCCCGGCGTCGGTGATCGCCTGCGTGCCCCGGTCGGCCACCACGATAACGCCGCTCGCTCCGGCCGAGATGTTCAGGCCCCTGGCGCGGCTGGCCCGCGCGACGCCGGCCTCGTACAGCCGGTCGTGCAGCGCGCCAGCCAGCAACGGGTGCGGGCCGAGCGCGGTTGCCAGCATGACCGGGGTCTGAGCCGAACTGACCGCTGCGGCGATCATCGGATCGATGTCCGGGTGCGGCCCGGCCAGGAGCGGCACGACGACCGCCTGCGGACCGTGCTCGAACCGCTCGTGGCCCTCACCTGGGTCGGCCTCGAGCGCGTCGGACAGGGTCTCGGTGTCGCCGCTCAGGAACCCGACCCTGATGTCCACGCCAGGGCAGGACTCGGTCGCAGCCTCGGCGACATGCCTGGCCAGTTCGGCCGCGTCGTCGATCCAGCCGGGCACGGCCAGCACGAGCGCGGGAGCGTCGTTAGCGACGCTGATCCGGTGCAGGCTGCGGTGCCGCCCGGACCTGCGGGAGCGGCCGCCAGCGCCGCGCCGCGGCAAGCTTGGTGCGCCAGCGGGGCGCCGGGGAGGCGCTGCGGCAAGGGCTGGCTCTGGCTGGCCGGGTCGGCCGGGCTGCCGCTGGGGCAGCTGACCTGGCGCGGCTGGACTGGAGCCGTTGCCCTCGTTTGCTCCGCTGCCGGAGGCGGGCCTGCGCTGCGGCAGCGGGGAGAACGGCTCCGAGTCCGGGAAACGATCAGTCACGCTCATGTATCGTAATGCTCTCGCGAGATGCCGGCCGTCGTTCTGTGATGTTCGCACCGAAAAGTCGGATGTATTAGCTATTCACAAATTCACGGGTATGCTACGCGGTTTTCGCGTTAGCCAGAGCCAGACATGCTGCGGTAGACGGAGATCAGGGCGGCTTTCTGTTGCTCAGACAGGCGGGGATCGGCTTCGATCGCCTGCTCCACGGTCGGCGCCTCTGGCGTCTCACCGTCTGACCTCTCACCGTGATGCAGCAGGCCGGCGTGGGTGAGCAGGGTCTCGGCCGAGACGTTCAGCGCCTCTGAGATCACTTTGATCACCCGCATCGAGGGCTGATGCAGGCCGCGCTCGATCTGGCTCAGGTAAGGATTCGACAGCCTGGTCTTCTCGGCTAGCTGGCGCAGCGACAGGTTGGCCAGCTTGCGTTGCCGCCGGATGAAGTCGCCGAGCGCCTCCATCTGCGAGTCCCAGGGTTCGGTCATCTCGTTTCCTCGTCGCGCCGTGCTGCTACCTGCCGTGCATGTATCTGCCGTGCAATGGTCGCGAACGAGGCGCGGCCGACGGTCAGTGCCGTCAGCCGCGCCCCGATCATCGCCAGACCCTACTTGCTCTCTGGCTTGGCCTTCTTGGCCGTGCTCCGCTGCGGGCCGGTCTTGGCCGCACCGGTCTTGCTGGACTTGCTGGCTGTGCTGGTCTTGCCCGCAGTGCTGGTCTTGCCCGCCTGGCCTTCGAGCTGCTGGTCTTGCGCGCCGTCTGCGGCTTCGCGGCCGACTCGGTCTTGCGAGCCGAAGCGGGCTTGGCAGCCGTCGCCGGGGTGGATGCCGCTGGCTTGGATGCCGCAGGCTTGGATGCCGCTGGCTTGGACTGCGATGCGGTCGAAGCGCTGGCGGTTGCTGTGGCGGCGTGACCGGCGGCGGAGCCGTTCCCGGTCACCGCGGCGCGGCCGGCCTTCTGGACGCTGCCGGTGGCCTGCGCGAACGCGGCGGCCGCCTGCTGGGCCAGCGGGCTGGCGACGGTGCGGACCTGGTCGACGACCTGGCGCTGCACGTCAGCGACCTGGCGCTGGACCGTCCGCATCTGGCCTGCGACCTCGGTCGCCCCGGCCTTGAGGTACTCGGCGTTCGGCAGCCTGGCGATCAGGCCGGGAGCCTTCTCGCGAAGCTGGCTGAGCTGCTTCTCGGTCATCGCGGCGAGCTGGTCGGCGCTCGGGATCCTGGCGACCAGGCCGGGAGCGATCTCCCTGAGCTGGTCCAGCTGCTTGTCCCTGAGCTGTGAGAGCTGCTCGGCGCTCGGAAGCTTGATCACGTTGATGGTGGGCATGCTGGGGAGCTGCGGCCGGATCATCTGAGCCGTGGCCGTCACGTTCTTGACTGTGCTAGTCACCCTCTGCTGGCCCTTGCGAGCAGCAGCCAGGATCTGCTCCTGGAGCTCCTGCCCCTTGGCGCGGGTGTCGATCATCGAAGATCCTCCTCCTAGATTCTGTAGCAAACTATAGTTTGCAATGGGAAGATATGTCAAGCGCGTCAGTGCGCGGCCTGCTGACCAGGCAATACGTCCTGCGGGCAGGCCCGGCGGTGGCCGGACGGGAGAGGTGAGAGGCCGAGCCGGGTTGCTGGCGGGCCGGGGTCACTGGCGGCCGGAGTTACTGGCGCGCCGGGGTCACCCGCGGCCGAGTGTTTACCGGGCCCGGTGCCGGGCCCTGACCAGGCCGGTCTCGTAGGCGAACACGACGGCTTGGACGCGGTCGCGCAGGCCCAGCTTGGCCAGGACCCTCCCGACGTGCGTCTTGACCGTTGCCTCGGAGACGAAGAGTCGCTCCGCGATCTCGGTGTTGCTCAGGCCCTGCGCGATCAGGGTCAGCACCTCGCGTTCGCGGCTGGTCAGCCCGGCGAGATCGGGCGGCTCCTGGCCGGCACCCTCGGGCAGCATGGGCGCGAACCGGTCGATCAGCCGCCTGGTAGTGGACGGAGCGACGACGGCGTCGCCCGAGTGCACGGCCCTGATCCCGAACAGCAATTCCTCGGGCGGTACGTCCTTCAGCAGGAAGCCGCTGGCCCCGGCCTTGAGCGCCGCGAACGCGTATTCGTCCAGGTCGAAGGTGGTCAGCATCAGCACACGCGGGCGGTCGCCGGCCTGGCAGATCTGCCTCGTCGCCTCGATGCCATTGAGCTTGGGCATCCTGACATCCATCACGGCGACGTCGGCCTGCGTCTCCTTCAGCAGCGCGACGGCGCTCAGTCCGTCGCCGGCCTCGCCGACGACGGTCATGTCGGGCTGCGCGTCCAGCACCATGCGGAAGCCGGTGCGCACCAGTTCCTGGTCGTCGACCAGCAAGATCCTGATGCTCACGCGGCACCGGCCTGGGCTGGCGTCACGGGCAGCCGCGCGGTGACCAGGAACCCGCCGCCGGAAACAGGTTCGGCCCGCACCGAGCCGCCATACATGGCGGCGCGCTCGCGCATGCCGGTCAGGCCGTGTCCAGCCCCGTCGCACGGCGCCGCCCCGCCCAGGCCGTCGTCAGAGATGATCAGGTCGAGGGCGTCGGCGGAGTAGCGGAGCAGCACGCTGGCCCTGGCCAGCGGACCGGCGTGCTTGCGGGTGTTCGTGAGCGATTCCTGGACGATCCGGTATGCGGCGAGCGCGGTTCCGCCCGCGAGCGGACGCGGTTCGCCCTCGATCGTGCACGACACCGCGAGGCCCGCGGCCCTGGTCTGATCGAGGAGGTCGTCGAGTTGCTCGATGCCGGGCATCGGCGTCAGCGACGCGGGTTCTGAGATGCTCGCGAGGCCGTCTGGACCGGGACTGACCTGGTCGTCCGCGGCAGCAACGATGGACGGCCTGACCGGAGGCAGCGCATCGGGCGCGGCGTCGTTCTTGCGCAGCACGCCGAGCAGGGCGCGCATCTCGGCGAGCGCCTGACGGCCGGTCGCTGAGATGGCGGTCAGCGCCTCGCGGGTCCTCGCCGGGTCGGACCCGAGCGCGTACGCGGCCCCGTCGGCCTGCACCACCATCACGCTGACGTTGTGTGCCACGACGTCGTGCAGTTCGCGGGCGATGCGGGCCCGTTCGGCCGCGGCGGCGATCTGCGACTGGGCATCCCGGTCGCGCTCTAGCCGGGCGGCGCGCTCCTCCAGGTTGGCGTAGTACGCACGCCGGTAGCGCATCGAGTCACCGAGCGCCCACGCGATCAGCGAGGGTCCAGCGAACAGGATCGCGCCCATCAGCAGCCAGTTCGGCACCCGCGTCCAGAGATCCTTGTAGAGCCTGGCCAGTTCGGCGGCCGAGCCGAGCAGGCAGACGCCGAGCCCAGTGACCGACAGGCGCCTGGTGGTGTACGCGGCGAGGGTGTAGAGCATGACCACGATGCTCGCGTCGGCCGGGGCCGTCTGCAGGCCGAGGATGACCTGGATGGCTCCGACAGTGATCACGACAGCGAACGCGCCGACCGGATGAGCCCGCCTGAAGATGATCGGTACGGTCAGTGCCAGCGTGATCGGGATCAGCAGATAGCGCCGCAGGCTGATCGCGGCGGCGATGCCGCCGAATCCCAGGACGAACGCGAGGACGCCGTCGACCAGCCTCGGGTGACGGCCCAGCCAGGCGTACAGCGCGGACACGGCACAAGGGTAGCCGCGGTACCTCGTCCTGACGTCATCCTGCGGAGTGGACCCTGGCTCATCCTCCTGGATGACCCGGCCAGACCCTGCCCGGCGAACACCACACCAGCCCGCGACCGTATTGCCCGTAATTGACCGGGCATGTTGCCAATGATTTGTAGCGCCGGATTTGAGATACTGGGGGTCTGGAAATTATCAGGGAGGGGAACGTATGGTGACACGTCTCGGTGTCTGCACCTCCAATCTGACGGATGGGTGGCCGCGCCAGCAGCTATCGAGTACAGCGCATGAGGCTGAGCCGCCACTCTGCCAGTGCGGCTGCGGGCAGGCGGTCCCGCTTGTCACGTGGACGCGGAGAGGCCTCGCGAAGGGTCAGCCAGCGCGGCTGCTGAAAGGCCACCACGCTCAGCGCCCGAGGCTCCGAATCGACGATGACGGCCGGCAATGCGTCATATGCGGCGAGTACAAACCGTGGGGCGAGTTCTATACCTTGGCGCGGGGAGGCGTCCGGGGTCACATGAGCGACTGCAAGGCTTGCCGCCGCGAGAACGTGCGCCTTACGCGCGATCCTGAGAAGCGGAAGGCCGTAGCGCGCCGATGGCGCGAAGCCAATCCCGAGAAATACCGGGAGGGGCAGATCCGTGTGGCGGCGCGCCGCCGCGGCCTGGATCCTGACATGGTCGTAGCCCATTTCCGAGAGCACCACGGAGCCTGCGACATCTGTGGCGGCAAGCCGGCAAACGGTGACCGCCGTAATTCGCGGCTGTGCATCGATCACGATCACGAGACCGGAGCGTTCCGTGGACTGCTCTGCTCATCCTGCAACATCGGCATCGGCAAGCTTCAGGATGACCCGGCCGTCCTGCGGGCGGCCATCGTGTACCTGCTCAAGGCCGGCAGGGAGGCAGCATGAACGGCGTTCCCGGCAAGCTTGAGGTCGGCAAGGACGGCAAACTGCGCGGCCCTGCGAGCTTCGCTTACAACGACCCGTGGCCGTGCGTAAACCACGGAGTTGGCTCCGGTGCGATGAACGGTGTGGTTCAGCACACTATGGTTGGGAACCTGCCAGGCACGATAACCGTTTTTAACGACCCGAAATACGAAGCTAGTGCCTTTTTCGGTGTCGACCAGTCCGGGCACATTCATCAGTTCATTGGCGTTGGCCTTGGCCTGTACTCCTGGGCACAAGAGGCCGGCAATGTCAGCTGGTACAGCATCGAGTTCGCGGATGACGGGAATACCCATAACCCGCTCACGGAGGCGCAGATCCGGGCAGGCGCACAACTGGTAGAGTGCCTGTCGGCGTTCGCAGGATTTCCCCTGCAGGAGGCGAACAGCCCGGACGGTCGCGGGCTGGGCGTGCACGTCATGGGCGGTGCTGCCTGGGGCGGCCACACCTGCCCTGGCCCAGGGCCGAGGGCTGGCCAGCGCGCCGCGATCATCGAACTGGCGAAGCAAATCAGGCATCAGCAGGAGACGAAGACGGTGACCTGGCAGGCCAAGGCGCTCACGCAGGCCAAGGCGCTCGGCGATGACCTGACCGCGCTGGTCGCACTGCTGCAACCAGGCGACGCTCAGACCAAGGCCCAGGCGATCCAGGCCGAAGCCGCGGCACTCGCTGACCTGATCGGGCACAACCAGTAGTCCGCGCGCGTCGGCCGGTGTCAGCCAAACGGATGACACCTGACTGACGAGGTGGCCGACGCGCGACCAGGTTCCCCGGCCACACGATGGTTGCTATGACAGACATGGCAACGGAGCACGCCGTCAGCGTCCGCGGCCTGCGCAAGCAGTACCGCGGCATGACGGCGGTCGCTGGCATCGACCTCGACATCGAACGCGGCGAGATCTTCGCGCTGCTCGGGCCCAACGGCGCCGGCAAGACCACCACTATCGAGATACTTGAGGGCCACAGGCGCAGGGACGCGGGCGAGGTCAGCGTGCTCGGCTCCGACCCGTCCAGAGCGGATCGGGCGTGGCGCTCGCGGATCGGCATCGTGCCGCAGACGCAGACGACGGCTGGCGAACTCACCGTGCGCGAGATGGTGAGCCATTTCGGCTCGTACTTCCCCGATCCACGCGGCACCGACGAGGTGATCGAGGCGGTCGGCCTCGGCGAGCAGGCGCGGACCAGGCTCCGCCGGCTGTCCGGAGGCCAGCTTCGCCGCGTCGACGTCGCTGTCGGCATCGTCGGGCGGCCGGAACTGCTTTTCCTCGACGAGCCCACCACAGGCTTTGACCCGCAGGCGCGGCGCAGGTTCTGGGACCTCATCGCGGGCCTGGCCGGGGATGGCACCACGATCCTGCTGACTACTCATTACCTGGACGAGGCGTCGGCGCTCGCGAACCGGGTCGGCGTACTGGCTGGCGGCCGCATCGTCGCCATCGGGACGCCGGCCGGCCTCGGCAGCACCGGCGAGCGGCGGAAGCGACGGTCACCTGGCAGGCGCCGGACGGCATCAGGTCGGTCCAGACGACAGCGCCGACGGAGTACGTGCTGAGCCTGGCGGAACAAGCCGGAGGCGAAATCCCTGGCCTGACCGTGACGAGGCCGTCGCTCGAAGACAGGTACCTCGAGCTGATCGGGTCGACCCAGAACGGAGCAGAACGATGATCGCCACCTCACAGCCTGCCCGGCCCGGCCAGCCGGTCGGGCTCGCATCGGGCAGCCGGGCAGCCAGCGACAAGCTGCCGGGGCTGGTCCGGGTCAGCCTGGTCCGCGGCCTGATCGAGATCAAGCAGTTCGCGCGGCAGCGCGAGAACGTGATCTTCACGTTCTCGCTGCCGATCATCCTGCTGCTGCTGTTCGGCCAGATCTTCCACGGCGAGGTCGGTCACACCGGCGTGAGCTTCCGGCAGTACTTCATCGCGGGGATCATTGCCAGCGGCCTGATGTCGGCCACGTTCGTGGGCGTGGGCGTCAGCATCGCGGCCGACCGCGACGAAGGCACCCTGACCAGGCTGGCCGGCACGCCGCTGCCGCCGGCGGCGTACTTCGCCGGGAAGGCGATCCTGGCCTTCGTCACCGCGGTGCTCGAGGTGGCGGCGCTGCTCGCGGTCGGGGTGGCGGTCCTGGGCCTGCACCTGCCGGCGACGCCTGAACGCTGGCTCACGCTGGCCTGGGTGCTCGTGGCGGGCAGCGCGACATGCTCGATGCTCGGCATCGCGCTAGGCGTACTGGTGCGCAGCACTCGCAGCGCGTTCGCCACCATGAACCTGCCGTACCTGGTGCTGTCGTTCATTTCGGGTGTCTACTTCGTGTTCTCCCGCCTGCCAGCCGGGTTGCAGCACGTCGCCGCGATCTTCCCGCTCAAGTGGATCTGCCAGGGCCTGCGCTCGGCGTTCCTGCCGGACCGGCTGCTGGCGGCGGAGCCGGCCCACAGCTGGGAGCACGGCAAGATCGCACTGGTGCTCGGCATCTGGCTCGTCGCAAGCTTGGTGGTATGCGTGCGCACTTTCCGGTGGCAGCGGCAGGGTGATCGATGATCCCTGAGCCGGCTGTACGCCACGCCTGGGACGGCGGCGAACGACGCTGGGACGCGTACTTCGCCGTCGTCCTGGTTGGCACGCTCGGCTTGATCCAGGCCTCCGGACTGCACTCAGCCGCCGAGCGGCTGGTCGCGAGCGCTGCCCTGGTCGCGATGGTGCCGTGGTATCTGCTGCTCGGCCGGCGCGTCATCTACGGCCCGGCCGACCGGCCCTGGCGCGGTCTCGTCTACCTGGCCGTGCTGATCGCGCTGCTGACCGTCGCCGAGGCCAACGCCGGGAATGTCACGTTCATCCTGCTCGCGCTCGGGCCGCAAGCGTTCATGGCGGTCTCGTACCGGCTCGCGCTGGCCGCCGTCGTCCTCATGAACACGGCCGCCGTGCTAACCGCCTTCGCGCGCGGGGCACGCGGCCCGTTCCTGGCGACCACGATCTGGGTCGCAGCCCTGGCGACGGTGTTCTGCATCGCGTTCGGCACCTGGATCTACCGGATCATCGACCAGAGCAGAGAGCGGGCCGAGCTGATCAACCAGCTAGAGCGGACCAGGGCCGAGCTGGCCGACGCGAACCGCGAGGCCGGGATCCTGGCCGAGCGTGACCGGCTGGCCAGCGAAATCCATGACACGATCGCCCAGGGCTTCACCAGCATCGTGATGCTCGTGCAGGCCGCCGATGCCGTACTCGGCGAGGACCCTGACCGGGTCCGCAGGCAGCTTGACCTGATCGGCAGGACCGCGCGCGAGAACCTCGCCGAGGCGCGCGCGCTCGTTGCCGGGCTCGGGCCGGCACCGCTGGCGACGGCGTCGCTCGCCGACGCGCTCGCGAGGCTGGCCGACCGTGCGAGCGAGGAATCCGGCGTGCAGGCCGAGTTCACGGTGCGAGGCACGCCGCGTCTGGCTGGGACCGCCGCCGAGGTGGTGCTGCTGCGGGTCTGCCAGGAAGCGCTGGCGAACGTGCGCCGGCACGCCGGGGCTCGCTCTGTCCTGGTGACGCTGCGCTATTGCGAGGGCCGCGTCAGGCTAGAGGTCAGCGATGACGGCGCGGGGTTCGACCCAGAGCTGCCATCGAGCGGGTACGGGCTGCGCGGGATGCGCGCGCGGGTGAGCGAGATAGGTGGCGAGCTGGCGGTGCGCAGCGCGGTAGGCGCGGGCACGACGGTGACTGCGGAGGTGCCGTGATCAAGGTTCTGCTAGCCGACGATCACCCCGTGGTCAGGGAAGGGCTGCGCGGGATGCTGTCGGCTGAATCTGACATCGAGGTAGCGGGCGAAGCCGCGTCCGGGTCGGAGGCGGTCGCCCTGTTCGCCATGCTGCACCCCGACGTGGTCCTGATGGACCTGCGGATGCCGGGCGGCGATGGCGTCGGCGCGATCGAGCAGATCAGGGCCGGTCACGGAACCGCGGCGAAGATCATCGTGCTGACGACCTATGACACCGACGCCGACATCCTGCGCGCGGTCGAGGCGGGAGCGACCGGGTACCTCCTCAAGGACGCGCCGCGCGGCGAATTGGTCAGGGCTATTCGCGCCGCCGCGAGCGGGGAGACCGTCCTCGCCCCCTTGGTCGCGGGCCGGCTGGTCTCCAGGGTCCGCGGGCCAGGGACCGACGCCCTGTCCGCGCGGGAGACCGAAGTGCTGGCCCTCGTCGCGCGCGGGCTGACCAACGTTCAGATCGGCCGCGCGCTGTTCGTGAGCGAGGCGACCGTCAAGACGCACCTCACCCGGGCCTGCGCGAAGCTCGGCGTGGCCGGCCGCACCGCGGCGGTGACCAAGGCGATGGAGACCGGCGCCCTGCCCGCGCCCGGCAGGCCTGGCGCGTCCTGAGCGGGCACGGCGGCCGGCCCGCAGGTCCTCCGCGTCGTGTACGCGGCCGGGCTGCGGGTAACGGACTGGCTATGGCAGGGGAGTGTCAGCTGTGAAATCTACGCAATCCTCGGGTGCTGGTCGCCAGGGCGAGCCGGATCTTGGCGGCCCTGGCTGGCTTGAGCCGCAGCTCGCGACGCTTACCAAGGAGCGGTTCTCTGATCCCGCCTGGATCTACGAGCGCAAACTCGACGGTGAGCGCTGCCTCGCCTACCGAACGGGCAGCGAGGCGCTGCTGCTGACCCGCAACAGGCTGGACGTCAGCCGTGCCTACCCGGAGGTCCACGACGCCCTTGCCGCGCAACAGGTGTCCGGCTTCGTCTGCGACGGGGAGATCGTCGCGTTTGACGGCGCGGCGACCAGCTTCAGCATGCTGCAGCAACGGCTCGGAGTCCGCGAACCAGGCGATGAGCTGCGGCGCCGTGTGCCGGTGTACTACTACGTGTTCGACCTGCTCTACGCAGACGGCCAGGACCTGCGCCGGATGCCGTTGCTCGGTCGCAAGAGACTGCTGCGGGAGAGGCTGTCCTTCGCCGGGCCGCTGCGCCTGACCGAACACCGCGAGGGCGACGGCGTCGCGTACTTCGAGGATGCATGCCGGCAGGGCTGGGAGGGCCTGATCGCCAAGCGCGCGGACGCGCCGTACAGGGCCGGGCGGACCAGGGACTGGCTGAAGTTCAAATGCGAGGCCAGCCAGGAACTGCTGATCGGCGGCTACACCGACCCGCAAGGCTCGCGCACGCACTTCGGCGCGCTGCTGCTCGGCTACTACGACGAGCAGGGCCGCCTGGTCTACGCGGGCAAGGTGGGGACCGGCTTCAGCGAGGCGACGCTAGCCAGGCTGGGCGGCGCGCTTCGCGAGATCGAGCGCGACGATCCGCCGTTTGACCGGATGCTGCTGCCGCGGCCGAGCAACGGCGGACCGCCCAGGCACGGCGTGCACTGGGTCGAGCCCACGCTGGTCGCGCAGGTGGGCTTCACCGAGTGGACCACCGCGGGGCAGCTGCGGCATCCCCGCTATCAGGGCCTGCGGGACGACAAGGATCCGGCCGCGGTCGTGCGCGAGACGCCGTAGCGCCGTGCCAGCTCAGCTCAGAGCCGGGCCACCGCGGCGCGCCGAGTCGAAGTCGCCGGTGCCGTCCACTGCGCCTCCGGCGTGGCTCTGCGGGTAGCCGATCCGGCACCATGGCTAACGACCGTCGCGCTGACCGGCGCTGTGCGCCGGCCGGTCGGTCTCCGGCGTGAGCGGCGCGCCGGGATCTGGCATGACCTGACGGCCGCCCTCGCGGGCATCAAAGGCGCCGCCCACGACTTCTCGGTGCGGGCCGGATTCGGGCGGCGGCCGGTGCGGCTTCTGCGTGCCCGCCTTGAAGACCACGATGATCCAGAGAGCCATCGCCGCCGCGAAAGCCACGGCCATGATGCCGAGCCAGTAGTTGGCCATGGTGCTCACCTCCCCTTGGTCATCCTTTCCGCTGCGCAGGCCCGCAAGCCTGCGCAGCGGAAAGACGAAGGGGCTGGCCAAGGCCGCCTCTCAGGCCGCGCGCCGCTGGTCGGCGAGTGCGCTCGGGCGCCGAGCGCTGGCGAGCGGCTGTGCGGCCGCTGGCCGGGTGGCGGTCGGCGCTGCCACGCAGCGCTCGTAGGCGGCCGCGGTCTCGGCGGCGATCCGCTCCCACGGGTAGCGTGACCTGGCCCGGTCGGCGGCCGCGATCCCGAAGCCCGTCAGCTTCATGGGCGTGGCGAGCAGATCGCGCAGCCGCTTGATCATGAGCTGGGGCCGGCCGGGCGGGAGCAGCAACCCGGTGGTCCCGTCGATTACGGCGTCGGCGTAGCCGCCGACCGCGCTCGCGACGACCGGCTTACCGCATGCCATGGCACTTAGTACTGCCGACCCGAACGGCTCGTAGCGGGCCGTGCTGATGAAGATGTCCGCGGACCTGATCAGAGCGGCGAGGTTCTTGCCGGTCACCTGGCCGGTGAAGGTCACGCGGTCGGCGATGCCGAGGCTGGCCGCGAGCTTGCCGAGCTTCTTGTAAGCGATATCGGAGTCCAGATCGTCTGGATCGGGGCCGCCGGCGATAACAAGCTCGGCGCCGGGCAGGTCGGCCAGCATCGCCAGCAGCTTGTCGAGCCCTTGGTGCTCGGCGAGCGAGCCGAGGTGCAGCAGCCGCAGGTCGGCCTGGCGCTTGGCCGCCGGACCCTCTGGCTGGAACCGGCTGGTGTCAACGCCGGACGGCACGATTCGCACCCTGGTGCCCGGGATGCCGAGCGCGGCCAGGTCGCTAACCTCGTCGGAAGTGTGCGCGATGACTCCGGCGACGGACCTGCCGATGCAGGCCTCCATCCGGATCCGCGCGCTGTCCTGCGGGCCTGGGACGCCGTGTCGCTGCTCAGCGATGCCGAGCGAGCCGAAGCTCGCGACGATGGGCACGGGCACTTCGCGCGCGGCCAGCATCGCGGCAAGACCGCTGGTCCAGTGATGGGCATGGACAATGTCCGGCGTGTCCTTCTTCCAGCGCGCTGCCAGGTATCGGCCGATCTCAGCGACGTACTGCGGCAGCTGATCGGCGGGGAGCGGCGCAGCCGGACCCGCCTTGATGTAGCGCACGATCAGCCCAGGAGCGAGGGTTTCGCGGTCTGGCATTCCCGGCGCGTCCTTGCGCGCGTAGATGACGACCTTGTGGCCAAGCGCGGCGAGCGCCTTGCCCAGGCCTGCGACGTGCGCGGCCTGCTCGGCGGCATACGGGTCGGCGGTGGTTGCGGGGGCTGATGCATGCCGTGCGACGAGGGCGATCTTCATCCCTGGGGCCTCCTTGCGGCTGTCCGGCTGGTGTCACCGCGCGGATGCCTATGTCAGGAGGCCAGTCCAGGAGTTCTGAGCGCTACGAGAGAGCCGCTAGTACCGCCGTAAAACGGAAAGGCACACCCAGCATCGTCACGCCGTGACAAATAGGGTGTGCCTGCGTCGTAAGCACTGGAAGAGAAACTACACGACCTCCGGGCGCCTGTCTACAACGGCGCCAGAGCCGGCAAGCCTGCCGGCCCGCGATTTGCGCATCTGCCGTCGTAGCATGTCCCTGGTACGGCATCGGCGCCCTGGCCGCGCCGGCGTCGAGGCGTCCCGTCCGGCCCCAGCCGGCCTGATGTGCTTGGGGGTAGATCGTGCCGGAATTCGAGCTCTCATCTGAACACCGCGATGACACCGCCGTCATCAGGCTGATCGGTGATCTCGACATCGTCACGAGCCGCCAGCTTGATGAGACCCTCGCCGCCTCGCGCCGGACCCTCGACCGCGTCGTTCTCGACCTGTCCTGCGTCGACTTCATGGACACGAGTTCCCTCGCGGTCATCGTCAGCCACTGGAAGGGCCTCGTGGCCTCCGGTGGCCTGCTCGCGCTCGCCGGCGCCAGGTTTCAGTACACAAGGACGCTGTGGATCACCGGCCTCGCGGACAGGATCCCCATGTACGACACCGTCGACCTGGCAATGGCCGGCCAGCGGGCCGCCGCTGCCGACTGAGCCGCGATCGGAGCCACCTGGCACCCAGCCGGCTACTCCTCGTCCTCCTGCGCCGCCTGCCCAGCCTCGAGTATTCGCTCGCGCAGATAGCCGAGCGCATGCGAGAGCAGCCGCGACACGTGCATCTGCGAGATCCCGAGCTTTTCGCCGATATCGGACTGTGTCATGTTGCCGTAGAAGCGCATCATCAGCAGGCGCTGCTCCCGGTCGGGCAGCTCGCCCAGATGCTCCCAGACCGCCTCCATGTCCAGGGTGGCCTCGAGCTGCGGATCTTCGCCGCCTAGCAGGTCCTCGAGCGTTCCCGCATCAGCGCCATCCGACAGCGGCGCGCTGAGTGACGAGGCCTGAAAGGCTAGGTCAGCCCGCTGCGCGTCGAGCAAGTCGGCCGCGCTGATCCCGAGGTGCGCGGCGAGTTCGGCGTCGGTTGGCGTCCTTGAAAGCTGTTGCGCCAGGTCGCCCCTCGCCTTCCTGATCTCCAGCCGCAGCTCCTGCGCTGACCTGCGGACATGGACCTGCCAGCGCTTGTCACGGAAATGCCGCTTGATCTCGCCGGTGATACACGGCGTCGCGTACGCCGCCAGGCTCTCGCCGATGTCGGGATCGAAGTTGTTGATTGCCTTCAGCAGCCCGACATAGCCGACTTGCATGAGTTCTTCCAGCGGCTCAGGGCTATCCCGGTAACGCATCACGCACGAGCGCACCAGGCCCTGATAGCGGGCGACGAGCATCTCGCACGCCGCGTCACGCGCGCTGCTGCCATGGGGCTCGGACTGGACCGTCCTTAGCAGCTCGTGGTCCGCGCTATCACCAAGGTCGGCAGGCACGGGCGCCATCCGTCGAACGGGCGAGGACACAGCTTGTTACCTCCGTAGGTAGGTCAGATTGAGCCATGCCCCGCAGGCGGGTGCTAAACATCGCCTTCGCCTGTTCACGCCCTCGACGACGAGCGGTCATCGTGCCCCCTGCCTGCGGTGCAACGGCCCGCTGCCGCCACCGCGAATGCCACCCGCTACCCCACCTGCAGCGCCGCAAACCGGGCGCCAGCCGGATCAGGCCAGCCGGGTGCCGACGGGGTTTACTTCGGCCGCGCCGGGTAGCACCGGGACTTGTGCATTCGCGGGGGAGGGAAGTGTCATGGTTGACGCATTCGGTGTCCTGAGGCGAGATCACGAGAAGGTGGAGCGCACGCTCTCCTCGCTCGAAGATGGCGCGAACGCTGGAAGCGGTGCCGACCAGGTCGAGTTGATCTCCAGGCGCAGGCTCACCCAGCAGCTCATCGCCGACGAGGCTGGTCACGAGGCGATCGAGGACGCGTGCTTCTGGCCGGTTGTCAGGGACCGGATGCCAGGCGGCGCCGAACTCGCCGATCAGGCGATCAGCCAGGAGCGCGAGGCCAGGAAGGTGCTCGCGAAACTGGAGTCGCTGCAGGCCTGGGACGAGGGCTTCGAGCAGTTGCTCAGGGAGTTCATCACAGCCGCTCGCGAGCATGTGGCGTTCGAGGAAACGAAGGTCTGGCCCGGCCTGCGCGAGGCGCTGTCCGCGCAGGACGTCAGTGACCTCGGTGACAGCCTGATGAAGGCCAGGCCCGCGTCGTCAGGCTAACTTCGCTACCGGCCGCGCCTCCGCGCGCCGAGAACGCCGCGGGCGACGGCGACACCTGCAAGGCCAGCGGTCACCTGCCGCGCGTGCTGGGACACCCACAGCTGGAGTGACCGGTCGTGGGCCCGGTCAGAGAACCGGCCGCGAGCGCCGTAGTCCTCGCCGGGCGGCGCGTCGGCCGGCTGCCACAGGTTCTCAGGGCGGTGCTGGTCGGCAGGCTGATCGGTCTGCTGCGACTGGTAGCCGGTCCTCGCCAGATACCGGTCGAGCAGAGCGGGCGCGATCCGGTTGGCGACCAGGGTCGCGGCCGTGGTGCCGCCGACCCAGTACACCCGCCTGCGCGGATGATCGGCCGCGTAGGCGACGCCGCGCGCCGCCACCTCAGGCTGGTAGATCGGCGCGACCGGCTGCGGCTGATTCGGCAGCTTGGAGCGGACCCACGAGAACTGGGGCGTATTGACCGCGGGCATCTGCACGACGGTGACGTGTACGTGCGATCCCTCGTGCAGCAACTCGCAGCGCAGCGACGAGGTGAAGCCGAGCACGCCGTGCTTGGCGCCGCAATAGGCCGACTGCAGCGGGATGCTCCGCTCGGACAGCGCGGAACCGACTTGCACGATGGTGCCGTGGTCACGCGGCCGCATCCTGGCCAGGGCGGCCATGGTGCCGTGCACGAAGCCGAGGTAGGTCACCTCGGTGACCCGGCGGAACTCCTCGGGGCTGATCTCGGCGAAGGGCGCGAAGACTGAACTGAATCCCGCGTTGATCCAGATGTCGATCGGCCCGAGTTCGCGTTCGATCCGCTCGGCCGCGGCGTCCAGTTGTGCGTAGTCGGCCATATCGGCGCTGATCGGCAACGCCGTACCACCCTCGGCGTTGATCTCCTCGGCGGCGCCCGCGAGGCCATCAGTGCCGCGCGCGAGCACGGCCACCCGGTCGCCGCGGCGACCGAACAGCCGCGCGGTGGCGCGGCCGATGCCGGCGCTGCCCCCATTGATGACGATGGTCTGAGTCATGCCCGCGCGGCTACCCGGCCGCGGGTCATTCAAACGGCCGGCCCGGCGGGCCTGCCGGGCATTCCGGTTAGATGAGGGCGCCTGGGGAAGCGGTAGCCGCTATGGCAACCCCGATGTGCGCGCGGGCGCACGAGAACCTTCTGACCCGGTGAACGACCTGTGGCGACCGCGCGTCCTGCGGGAGTACTCCTTCGTTGCAGACGGCGAGCGCGGCGCCCTGTTGGGCCCTGACGGCGCGATCGTCTGGATGTGCGCGCCGCGATGGGACAGCGCCGCGGTGTTCTCCGCCCTGCTCGGCGGCCAAGGAGGCTACGCCGTCGCGCCAGCCGATCCGTGGCACGTCTGGGGCGGATACTACGAGCCCGCCAGCCTGATCTGGCGGAGTCGCTGGGTTGGTACCGGCATCGTGGAGTGCCGGGAGGCGCTGGCGATGCCAGCCGATCCGCACCGGGCGGTGATCCTGCGCAGGATCGAGGCGTGTGCGGGTCCCGCGCGAGTGTCCGTCGTGCTCGACGTGCGGGCCGGGTTCGGCCGCAGCCCGATGCGCGACCTGGCCACGGAGCGGGGCGTCTGGACGGGCCGCAGCGGAGCGAGCCCGCGATCGGGCTCGGTGTGGTTCCGGTGGTCAGGCGCGGCCAAGGCCAGGCCAGACCGGGACGGCCGGCTGCGGATGACGCTGACGGTCCCGCCCGGCCAGCACCACGACCTGGTGCTCGAGATCTCCGATCGGCCGCTCGGCGAGCCGCTCGCTGGCGCGGGCGACGCCTGGGCCGCGACCGAGGACGCCTGGGCCGGAGCCGTTCCAGCCTGCGACGGCCTGGTGGCCGCCAGGGACGCGAGCCACGCCCACGCCGTCCTCAGGGGGCTAACCTCGGCTTCGGGCGGCATGGTCGCGGCCGCCACGACCTCCATGCCCGAACGGCTCGAGGGCGTGCGCAACTACGACTACCGGTACGCGTGGATCCGCGATCAGTGTTACGCCGGCATCGCCATGGCGGCGCACGGCGCCCTTGATCAGCTCTCGGCTACGGTCCGGTTTATCACCGAGCGGGTGCTCGCGGACGGTCCTGACCTCAGGCCCGCCTACACGGCGCACGGCGAGCCCATTCCCGACGAGCGCAGCCTGCGGCTGCGCGGCTACCCGGGAAGCTCGGTCCGGATCGGCAACCGGGTGCGCAAGCAGTTCCAGCTGGACAGCCTTGGCGAGATCCTGCAACTGCTCGCCGCAGCGGCGGAGCAGGGCGTGCTCGACGCGGACGGCATCCGCGCCGCCGAGGTGGCCGCCAGCGCGATCGAGCAGCGCTGGCCCGATCCTGATGCGGGGATATGGGAGCTCCACGACGACGCGCTGGACGCACTCCAGGCTGTGCTGCGTGGCTGGGCTGCGGGCGGCTGCCACCGCGACCGCGGCTCTTTCCGGGCCTGGCGGGGTGTCGCCGGGTGGCGTCGGCACGCGGCTCGCTGCCCGGTGGAGCAGCCTGGCCGACGCGATCATGGCGGACATGAGCCAGGCGCTGCATCCGACCGGCCGCTGGAGCCGGGCCGTCGGAGACGATCGTGTCGACGCGGCTCTGCTGCCCGCCGGTGCTGCGCGGTGCGCTGCCGCCCGACGACCCGCGATCGGTGGCCACGGTCGCCGCCATCGCAGCCGAACTCGCTGACGACGGTTTCGTCTATCGCTTCCGGCACGACGACCGGCCGCTCCATGAGGCAGAGGGCGCCTTCCTGCTTTGCGGCTTCTGGATGGCGCTGACCGCGCACCTGCGCGGCAACGACGTCGAGGCCGCGCACTGGTTCGAGCGGAACCGTGCTGCGTGCGGCCCGGCCGGCCTGTACACCGAGGAGTACGACGTGCACCAGCGGCAGCTGCGCGGGAACCTGCCGCAGGCATTCGTGCACGCCGCCATGCTCGAGTGCGCGGTCAGGTTGTCCGGCGACGCGAGCCTCGGCCCTCCGGCCGCTTCTCGCCTCGGGCCTCCGGGCAGGCTTCTGCCTCGGCCTCCGGGGCTTCTTGCCTCGGGCCGGGAACTGGGCGTTTACCTGACTAGGCCGTTATTGGGCACGACCGGTGGGTAAGCAACGGACTTGCGAGCACAACAGATCGGACAAGGAAGGGAACCAGATAGGCATGGCAACGACCAAGCAGATGCAGTCCGCCAGATCCAGTGCGAAGAAGGCTCAGCGGTCGGCGTCAAGCAAGAAGACGATCGCGCACATGCCGCCTAAGACCAAGACGGCGCTCGGCAAGCAGGGTGCGGCGATGGCGCAGCGCAAGCGGACCGGGGGTAGCACTCCGAAGACGCGCGCCGAGCTGTACGAGATGGCCAAGCGGCGCGACCTGCCCGGGCGGTCGAAGATGGGCCGCGACGAGCTCGCCAAGAAGCTCGGCGTCCGCTGAATCCGAACCCTGACCGTCCGCAAAGGCGGTCAGGCTAGGTCAGGTGTGCAAGGCCCGGCATCTCGCCGGGCCTTGGCATGACCCGGTCTCGGTCATGACCGGGCGGATCTTGGCCTCGCGCCGCGCGGGATGCGAGAGTTGGAGTCGTGGCCAAGGACACCGACAAGCTCGGGCGGTACTGGGCCAAGCGTGACTTCGCCAGGACGCCAGAGCCGGCCGGCGCGCCAGCAGGGCGGGGCGGAGAAGACAGTCGGCGGCGCTTCGTCGTGCAGCGGCACCGGGCCAGGCGGCTGCACTACGACCTGCGCTTCGAAATCGACGGCGTGCTGGTGAGCTGGGCGGTGCCGAACGGCCCGACCCTTGATCCCGCCGTGAAGCGGCTGGCCGTCCACGTCGAGGACCATCCGATCGAGTACCTCGACTTCGAGGGCGTGATCCCTGCCGGAGAGTACGGCGGCGGCGATGTCATCGTCTGGGATCTCGGCACGTGGGAGCCGCATGCGACCGATGATCCGGCGGGCGCTGTCGCATCCGGTGAGCTGCACGTCGATGTCACCGGCCACAAACTCCATGGCCGCCTGATCCTGGTCCGCAGCGGCGGCCGTGGCCGTCGCGGCGGAACGCACGCAGACTCTGGTCATTCTGGCGTCGAATCCGAGCAGTGGCTGCTGTTGCATAAGGACGACGAGGCGGCTGTCAAGGGCTGGAACCCTGAGGATCATCCGCTATCAGTCCTGTCCGGACGGACCAACGACGAGGTGCGCGCCGACCCTGACCGGATGTGGCGGTCGGACCTGCCGCCCGCCGAAGCGTCGATCGCGCTGCGGCCGCCGACCATACCTGGGCCAAGCCAGGACGATCTCGACGCGCTCGAGGAGCTAGGGAGCAACGGCCGCTGGGACGTGTTCGACCGCTCACTTCGGCTGACGAACCTGGACAAGGAGCTGTTCCCTGGCCGGCCTGGCGCACCCGACGGCGTCACCAAGCGCGAGCTGATCGGCTACGCGGCCAGGATCGCGCCGGTGATCCTGCCGTACCTGGCTGGCCGCCCGCTCAACATGCACCGCTTTCCCGGCGGCGTCGGCGTGCCAGGGTTCTGGCATAAACAGCTTCCCGACCACGCGCCCGACTGGGTACCGCGCTGGGACAATCCGGAGGCCGAGCGGGGGAGGACAACGACATACCTGGTCGTCGACGAGCCGGCTGCGCTGGTCTGGGCCGCGAACTTCGGCGCGCTCGAATGGCACGCCTGGACCGCGACGACCACCAGCCCGCGCAGCCCGAGCTACGCGCTGATCGACATCGACCCAGGATCCTCGACGACCTGGGAGGAGATCCTCGTGCTGGCCAGGCTGCACAGGACGGCGCTCGGGCATCTCGGCGTGCGGGCGCAGCCGAAGGTCACCGGGCGACGTGGCATCCAGATCTGGATCCCGGTGACACCGGGATTGAGTTACGAGGACACGCGTGGCTGGGTCGAGCAGCTGTCGAAGACCATCGGCTCTGTCGTGCCCGAACTGGTGAGCTGGAAGTGGGATGTCAAGGAGCGAGGCGGTCTCGCGCGCCTGGATTACACCCAGAACGTGAGTAACAAAACGCTCGTGGCGCCGTATAGCCCGCGGGCGGCGCCTGGAGCGCCGGTCTCAGCGCCGATCGCGTGGGACGAGCTCGACGATCCGTCGCTGCGTCCTGACGGATTCACGATCAGGACGATCGGGGACCGCGATTGCCGAGCGCGGTGATCTGTTCAGGCCGGTGCTAGGAGCGGGGCAGCAGTTGCCATCCGTCGATTAGGCGCGGCCAGACGTCGCAGCGGGATAGCGTCGCTCAGCCCCGGCGGCGGGAGAGGTAGCCGGCGATCCCGGCTTCGGCCTGGCTGGCGATGAACGCCCCGCGCACCGTCACGAGGATCTCGTCCGCATGATCAAGGCAGGCCCATAGCGAGTCGCCCGTGGAGTCGGCGAGCTTGACGCTGGCCTGCTGGCCACAGCGGTTGCCGTCGATGTCGCTGACCTGACAGACCGGCGTGGCGTCGCCGCGGGACGCGACGACGGTGGCCGCGTCTTTCAGGAGCGAAAAATGCGGCGAGGCGTCATCGTACTCAGGCTCTGGCTGCGTCGCCGAGCGCTCCCGCTGGCCGAGCAGCACGGTGTTGCCGTCGGGATCGGACATCTTGGCCTCGCCGCCTTTGGCGTGCGGCGGGTAACCCATGTGCATGACCTCGACCCCGGCGGAGCGGAGCTGGTCGATGGCCGCGTCCACGTCGTCGAAATAAAAGTAGAAGAGCAGCGGGAGCCGCGGCATTTCCATCGGCGGTGTGGTCGAGGCGAGCAAGACCATGTAGCCGCCGTGATGGAGCGCCGACCAGGCGGAGGTCTCGCCCTTCCCGCTCGATTGCTCACCGAAGCCGAGCAACCCGTAAAAGCGCCGCGACAGGTCGATGTCGCGCACGTACGTCGCGGCGACCATCTCCTGCAGGGCGGGAGCCATTGGCACAACATACTCGGGTTTGCCGCGGCTCCGCGCTGCCCGTGCGATGGTTTGCGCAGCACTCGTGACCCGCGACGGCGTGCTTGGTCCTGTCGCGGGATCTTATCGAACACGCGTTTGAATTTGTGGCTATGATTGAGCCATGATAACCGCGTTCCAGGCGTCACTCTTCGACGCGGAGCCCGGGTGCGGCGCCGGGACCAGCCAGTTCGGTGTGCTGGACGGGTCTGCCAGGATCCGCCTGTCGCATGGTGCCTGGCTTGACCTGGTGCCAGGCTGGCTGCGCGGGGCCGATGACCTGTTCGAGCGCCTCACGCAGACCGTGCCCTGGCGAGCCGAGCGACGGTGGATGTACGACCAGGTGGTCGACGTCCCCAGGCTGCTCTGCTATTACGGCGCTGACGAGCCGCTGCCCGATCCCATCCTCACGGACGCGCGTCGCGCCCTTGATCAGCATTATCGCCGTGAGCTCGGTGAATCCTTGTGCACGGCTGGGTTGTGCCTGTACCGCGACGGACGGGACAGCGTGGCGTGGCACGGTGATACCGCAGGGCGGCGGGTGCGCGAGACGGTCGTCGCGATCGTGTCGCTCGGCACGCCGCGCGCGCTGCTGCTGCGCCCGCGCCGTGCGAGCGGGCAGACGCTGCGGTACTTGGTCGGGCACGGCGACCTGCTCGTGATGGGCGGCACCTGCCAGCGCACCTGGGAGCATTCGGTTCCCAAGACCGCCAGGCCGGCTGGCCCGCGGATCAGCGTTCAATTCCGGCCGGCCGGCATCCGGTAGCTGGCAGGCATCCGCGCCCGGTGTCAGCGCCTGAGTCCGGGTTGACCAGCTTCCGCCAATTAAGCATCGGGTCTACCCTGAGCACTCAGGAGGCTCGTGGCAGATGCTGCACGTCTGCGTCCTAGGGGAGCAGTCGATCACCGATGAGCGGACCGCAAGCGTGCGGATCCGCTCATCGCGTACTGTCGCGCTCATCGGCTTCCTCGCGGCGCATCCAGGATCCCCGCAGAGCCGGCAGCGGATCGCCGGGCTGTTCTGGCCGGAATCAGCGGATGGCCAGGCGCTCACCAACTTGCGGCGCGAGCTGCACAACCTGCGCCAGATCATGGGCGATGATCCGTCGCTGGTCGTGACGTCCAGGGACTTGTGCTGGCAGGACAGCCTGACGTGCCGGGTCGACCTGCGGGTATTCGACACCGAGCGGAAGGCGGCGCTGGCGGCGAGCGCTGCGGGGGACCCGGCCCGTGCTCTCGCGCACGCCGACATGGCGGTCGGTCAGTACCGCGGTGAGTTCCTGCCAGGAAGCTACGACGACTGGCTGCTTGACATCAGGACCGAATTCCAGCGGCAGTGCGCCGAACTGTACGACCTGCTCGGCGAGACCCGGGCCCGCAGCGGCGACCTGACCGGTTCGGCCGCTGCGGCGCGCCGCAGGATCCAGCTTCAGCCGCTGGAGGAGGTCGGCTACCGCACGCTAATGCGCCTGCAAGCTGATCTCGGCGACCGGGCAGGCGCGCTGAGTACCTATCACCATTGCGCGTCGGTGCTGGAGCGCGAGCTCGGTGTCGTGCCCGATGCTCCGACGCAGGACCTGCTCGCGCGCCTGATGAGCTCTGCCGAACGGGCTGAGGTGCGGCCGCCGGCGAAGAAGCCGGCGCCCGCAGCCCGGCCGGGAGCAGCGTCCGCACAGCTTGTGGGCCGGTCCCGCGAAGTCGGCCTGCTGCGCGAGCGGTGGCGGGCAGCGGCCGCGCGGGCAGCCTGGCCTGGTCGTCGTCCGTGGCGGGGCGGGCGTCGGCAAGTCCCGGCTGGTGGCCGCCGTGGCTGAACAGGCGAGGAGCCAGGGCGCCGTCGTCGCGATGACACAGTGCTTCGCGACGCCAGGGACGGCTGGCGCTCGCACCGGTGGCCGACTGGCTGCGTAACCCGGTGAGCAGGCCAGGGATCGCGGCGCTGGACCAGGCGTGGCGGAGCGAGGTCGACAGGCTGGTGCCGTCGGGCCTCGGCCAGGGCGACGACGTGGCCAGCGCCAGGGCGATGGTGGACGCCTGGCAGCGGCACCGGTTCTTCGAGGGCCTGGCCCGCGCGCTGATCGGCGCGGGCAGGCCGACGCTGCTGATCCTGGACAACCTTCAGTGGTGCGACGAGGAGACGCTCGCGTTCTTGGCGTTCGGCCTGACGCTTGACCCGGACGCGCCGCTGCTGGTCACGGCCACGCTGCGAGATGACGAATCCGATGATGACTCGGTACCTGCCGAGTGGGTGGCCGGGATGCGGGAGAGCGGCAGGCTCACCGAGCTGACGCTGGCTCCGCTCGAGGCTCCCGACACCGCGCGGCTCGCCGAGACGATCGCCGGCCGCGCGCTGCGCGAGCCGGACGTTGCGCTGCTGCAGGCCACCACCGGCGGTTTCCCGCTGTTCATCGTCGAGGCCGTCCGCGGCAGCCAGGACCTCATCCACGGCAGAATGCCGGTGGGCGACCTGTCCGCCGTGCTCCGAAATCGGCTCGGTCAGGTCAGCGCTCCCGCGCGCGAGATCGCTGGCCTCGCGGCGGCAGTGGGCACGGATTTCACCCTCGACCTGCTGACCGAGGCCACCGACCTGGACGCCGACGTCGTGGTCGGAGCCGTCGACGAGCTGTGGCGGCGCCGGATCGTTCAGGAGTTCAGGGACGGCTACGACTTCTCCCATGATCTCTTGCGCGACACGGCATACGGCCAGGTCAGCCCCCCTAGGCGGTGGCTGCTGCACCGGCGCATCGCGCAGGGACTCGAGCTGCTGCACCCTGACGGCACCGATCAGGTGGCCGCACAGCTCGCCGAGCAATACGCCCGCGGCGGGAGGCCGGGGCGGGCGGTCGCCTACTACCGCCGCGCCGCTGACCTCGCGGCTCGCGTGTTCGCGCACGCCGAGGCGATCAGGCTGCACAAGCAGGCACTGTCGGTGGTGCGGTCGTTGCCGGCCGGAGTCGACAGAGACAGCCGGGAGCTGGCGATCCTCGAGGCCATCGCGGCGCCGCTGAACGCGAGGTACGGCTACGCTTCGGCTGAGCTGCAGCTGACCCTGGAGCGGTCGATTTCGCTGGCCCAGTCGCTCGGGCGTACGGACGCGCAAGCGACTGGCCTGGCTGCGCTGAACACCGCGGAGTTCGTGCAGGGGCGCACCGCTGATAGCCACCGAACGGCCCTGCGGGCACTGGCTCTGGCCGAACCCGGTTCCCAGCTGAGCGGGCACGCGCATTTCGGCGTCGGCGGCTCGGCGCTCAGCCTGGGCCGCCCGGCCGAAGCGCTAGAGCACCTGGACCTAGCCGCCCAGCAGAACGCCGGATCGATGTGGCTGACCGTCGGCACCCGGCCTGACCTGCACGGCACCGCCTGGAAGGCGCACGCGCACTGGCTGCTAGGCCACGATGAGGACGCCCTTGCAGCCTGCCGCGAGGCGGTCGCGGCTGGCCGTGTCGCGGGGCATCCGTACAGCATGGCCGTCGTGCTGGCCTATGCCGGCGTCACCTACCAGATCTGCGGCAGGCTGCCTGAGCTGGCCGGGACGGTGTCGGAACTGCGTGACCTGTGCGAGCGGCACGGCTTCGCCTACTACCGGGAGTGGGGCCTGATTCTGGACGGCTGGTCCCGCGGTGACGAGTCAGGGATCCCGCTGATCAGGCAGGGCATCGGCAACCTGCGCGCGGCCGGGGCGTTCGCCAGGATGCCGTACTGGCTCTCGCTGCTCGCTGACCTGCTGGCGCGAACCGGCCAGCGCGACGCGGCGCGGGCCACGCTCGACGCGGCAGTGGTCACCGGACAGTCGCACGATGACGTGTGGTGGCTGCCCGAGGTGCTCAGAATGCGCGCGACGCACGAAGATTCCGAGCAGGCTGCGCTCACTCGGCTCCGCGCCGCCGCGGCGCTGGCATCCGCGCACGGCAGCGTTGCGCTGCTGCGCCGGTGCGAGCGGGATATCGCGGCGTTTGGCGGCGGGCATCCAGGCCGGCGACGTTCGCTCTGGCGGATCTGGCGTTCGCCCGGACGCCTAAGACGGCGGTTGCCGGCGAACGCTGCGCGAACGCGGCAGGTCCTAGCTTCGCCATGTCTGCAAGACAACAGGCTTCCGGAGGGGACCCACCATGACTTCCACTGCTTCCACGACGACGGCCGCGCCGTATCACGAACTCGCGTCCAGCTTGCGCGGCGAGCTCATCGTGCCGGGCGACCCCGGCTACGACGACGCTCGCGCGGTATACAACGGCATGATCGACAAGCGACCTGCGGCGATCGCTCGCTGCCGGGACGCCGCCGACGTCATCACCTGCGTACGCTTCGGCCGCGAGCACGGCGTCGAACTCGCCGTCCGCAGCGGTGGCCACAACGCCGGCGGGCTGGGCGTCTGGGACGACGCGCTCGTCATCGACCTCTCGCAGCTTCGCAGCACAACGGTCGACCCCGCGAACCACACGGTACGGGTTGACGCGGGCTGCACCTGGGGCGACGTCGACCACGCGACCGTGGCGTTCGGCATGGCCACGCCATCGGGCTTCCTGGCCTCTACCGGCGTGGCTGGCCTGACGCTCGGCGGCGGCATCGGCTACCTGTCCAGGCGCTTCGGGCTCACGGTCGACAACCTGCTGTCCGCCGATGTGGTGCTCGCCGACGGAACGCTCGTGACCGCGAGCGAGACGTCGCACAGCGATCTGTTCTGGGCCCTGCGCGGTGGCGGCGGCAACTTCGGCATCGTCACCTCGTTCACGTTCCGATGCCACGACATCGGCGAGAACGGGGTCATCATCGGCGGTCCCGTGCTCTACGACATCGCCGACACCGCCGAGGTCATGCGGTGGTACCGCGAGCTGCTGCCGTCGCTGCCCGAAGAGCTCAGTGGCTGGATCGCGCTGCTGACGATCCCGCCGGCGCCGCCGTTCCCCGAGGAGCTGTGGGGCCGCAAGGCGTGCGGCATCGTCTGGTGCTACACCGGCCGGCACGACCGTGCCGACGAGGTGCTCGAGCCGGTCAAGAGCTTCGGCTCGCCGCTCGTGGTCGGCCTGATGGAGATGCCGTTCGACGTGCTGCAGAGCGCGTTCGACGCGCTCTACCCGGCCGGCTTGCAGTGGTACTGGCGAGCGGACTTCTTCAACGAGATCTCCGACAAGGCAATCGACGTGCACCTCAAGTACGGCGCGCAGCTGCCGACCGGGCACTCGACCATGCACATGTACCCGATCGACGGCGCGGCAGGCCGGGTGCCGGCCGGTTCCACGGCCTTCGCCTACCGCGACGGCGGCTGGGCTGGCGTGATCGTGGGTGTCGACCCTGACCCTGCGAACGCGGAGCGGATCTCGGCCTGGGCCAGGGCGTACTGGGAGGAGTTGCACCCGACCTCGGCCGGCGGTGCCTACGTCAACTTCATGATGGAGGAGGGCAGCGACCGGGTGAAGGCGTCCTACCGCGGCAACTACGAGCGGCTGTCCAGGATCAAGGACCGCTACGACCCGCAGAACGTGTTCCACATCAACCAGAACATCGTTCCCGCTGGAGGCGCGGTGCCTTCAGCCTGACCAGAGCGCGTCGAGGGTGGCGTCGATCTGCGCGGTGAGAGGTCCAGCCCGAACGAAAAACGGGGGATTCGGGCTGGCCTCAACCGTGACGCAGACGGCCATCGCGGCGGCGTCGAGGAACCTGGTGATCTGGCCAAGGCTGTGCCGGTCGTCCCGCCCTGTGCGGTGATGATGCAACCGCAGCGGCGCGTACAGATAGAGCTCATCTCGGGCCCTGGTCACGGCTACGTAGAACAGGCGCTGTTCCTCTTCGAGGCCGACCCGGCTGGTGAGCGCCATGTCGCTCGGCACCGCGCCGTCGACTAGGTGCGGCAGGTGGACGACCGGCCACTCGAGGCCCTTGGCCGAATGGATCGTCGAGATGACGAGGTAGTCGTCGTCCAGCCTGGGCGGCCCGGCCAGGTCGGAGGCCGAGACCGGCGGATCGAGGGCCAGCTCGACAATGGCGTCGTGCAGGGATGGGTGGCTGGCCGCGGCGTCGGTCAGCCGCTGCAGGTCCGCGATCCTGGCGGCCGCGTCTCCGTATCTGGCCCGGAGCGGCCTGTCGAGTGCGGCCAGGACTGCGGTCGCTTGCTCCGCGGTGCCCGCGAGCAGAGCGGCGGCGGCGAGGCTGTGCAGCGTCGCGGCGAGTTCCTCCCGCGAGCGGGCTGGAGCGGCGGCGACGGCCTCGTTCTGTCTTGACAGGGCGGCCTGGTTGTGCGGCGCTTCCTCGCTGAGGTGCAGCGCGGCGCTGATCCGTCTGGCGTGCGCTGGCCCGATCCCGTCGTGCAGCCGGAGAACGCGGAACCAGGCGATATCGTCGGCCGGGTTCGTGATCACCCGGAGCGCCGCGAGGAAATCGCGGACGTGCGCGGCCTCGGTGAAGCGCAGGCCGCCGTACTTGACGTACGGGATGCCGCGGGCCGAAAGCTCGATCTCGAGCACGTCGCTGTGGTGAGCCGACCTGACCAGCACAGCCTGATCGCGCAGGTCTGTGCCGGACTCGCGTGCTTCCAGGACCCTGGCGCAGATCTGGGTTGCCTGCGTGGCCTCGTCGTAGCACCGGACCAGATTCGGCAGCGAGCCGTTTTTCCTGATGGCGGTCAGTTCGAGCTCGAGGCCGGGGGACTGCGGCCTGACGACGTTGGCAAGCCGAAGCACTGAGTGCTTGCTCCGGTAGTTCCTTGACAGGCGCACGACGCCGAGACCAGGAAAGTCGGCGTGCAGGCGCCGCAGGTGCACAGGGTCGGCACCGCGGAAGGCGTAGATCGCCTGCGCGTCGTCGCCCACGCAGGTCAGCCCACCGCCATCGGGCCGCAGCAGCCTGACGATGTCGGCCTGCACGGCATTGACGTCCTGGTATTCATCGACCAGCACGGCGTCGAACATCCCGCGCAGCACTGGGCCGGCTGAGCTGTCCGCGAGCGCGGCGCGCCAGAGCAGCAGCAGGTCGTCGAAGTCGACCAGCCCGTGGCTGCGCTTGTGCGCGACGTACGCGCGGAACATCTCCGACAGTTCGCTGGTGAAGTTCGTGCACCACGGATAGCCGGCCTTGACGACGTCGTGTACGGGCTGCTGCGTGTTCACGCAACGGGTGTAGATGTCGGCGCAGACTCCAGCCCGCGGCGTCCGCCGCTCGGTGCTGATCAGCCCGTGGTTGCCGCGAAGCACGTCGAACAGGTCGGTGACGTCGCCAGGATCGATGACCGTGAACTGCGGCGGCAGCGCGAACGCCTCGGCGTGCTGCCGGATGATCCGGTGCGCGATGGAGTGGAACGTGCCGCCCCTGATCCGTCCGGGCGATGCCGCCGCTAGCGGTCCGGCTGTTGCTTGATCTGCGCCGCCGGCGGGGGAGAGCCGCGACAGCATCTCTTCTGCCGCGCGGCGGGTGAACGTCAGCAACAGGATCCTGGTCGGGTCCATGCCCTGGTCGCGTAGCCAGCCGGCCCGTGCCGTGAGCGTCCTGGTCTTGCCAGTGCCTGCTCCGGCCAGTACGAGCAATGGACCAGACGGCCACGTGACAGCTTGCCGTTGCTCTTCGTCAAGATCTTCGAGAACCGCGCCGGATTCGAACACGACGACGAATGTAACGCCACCCGCTGACAATACTGTTTTATTCAGCATGGCTCGGCGCGTTGCCCTCGAACGTCCGATGCAATGAGATGTCCGGTATCTGGGCAGTGGCGTACGCTCGGCCTGACAACTCGAGTGGGGACGCCGTGTTCAAGAGCGCTGAAGAACGAGAAGCCGAACGCCGGGCACGTGAGGAAGAGCAGGGCCGCGAGGAGGCCGCCCGCGCCGAGCAGGCGAAGGCGGCCGAAGAGCAGCGTAAGCGCGCGGCGTTCCTCGCAAGTCCCGTTGGCGCGGCCACCGCCGCGAAGGAGAATGGGCAGACGTTCTTCGAGATTCAGCTCGAAGTGGGCGCTCACGTCGGTAGTGCCGTTTTCGGTGCGGCCGACGGCCGCCGCAGCGCCTCGAGTTCCGCCGTCATTCTCGGTGACATAGAAAGGCTCGGCTGGCACCTCGAGCACGTCGGCTACTACTTCATGATCACCGGCGAGACCAGTACGGAGCGCATATTCGTGAGCGGCCAGGCGACCGCCGTCAGCGGCACGACGATCGGTGTCTACCTGTTCCGCAACACCGCGCCCCCGAGGGCGAGGACCTGAGCCGCGATCTGAAGATTGGGTCGTGTGCAGGTCGCGACGCTATTCTGGCCCGCTGGTGAACCTGCCCGCGCGATCGATCGTGAATGGCATGACGACATCGGCTGATCGGCAAGGAGCGGGCCCGGTGAGCGAGGAGAGGCAGCGGCCGCCGCTGCAGAACCGGGTGATGCCGACCGGTGAGATCGTGTCGCACCCAGGGCGCGGGATGCTGATGGGCAACCGCGGCTGCATCCACAACGCCGACCGGACCCTGGGCGTGACTCGCTGGCGCTCCAAGTTGTGGATCTGCTGCGTGCTCGACTATGGCGGCTGGCAGCGGGACGTGATGCCGCCCGGGCGCTGGACGGCGCTGTTCTTCCTGGACGAGGCGACGGCCCTGGCGGCGGGCCACCGGCCATGCGGGTACTGCCGCGAGGCTGACCATCGCTGGTTCGGAGAAAGCTGGCGGGTTGCCCAGGGCCTGACCGCACGCCCGCGTGCCTTTGAGATGGATGCCTGGCTGCATGCCGAACGCGTCGACGGGCGGACCAGGCGGCAGCGGACCCGCGAGGTAGCGCTCGGTGAGGTGCCGGACGGCGCGATGGTCAGCTATGGCGACGGCCCCGCCCTGCGCGCGGGCGACGGACTGCTGCCGTGGTCATTCGATGGCTATGGGCCGCCAGTCCGGCCATTGGCTGGCACGCGTGTCGACCTGCTCACGCCGCCCGCGATCGTCGCCGTGCTCAAGGCCGGTTACCTGCCGCTCGTCCATCCGAGCGCCGGACCTACCTTCATGCGGGCGTTCAGCCGCGGTTAGTGATTGAGGCCGCATGCTGGCAAAATGCGGGCGTGAGCAGAACAGCGACGTTCGTTCTTGTGCACGGCGCATGGAGCGGTGCGCACGGATTCCGGCGGGTCCGGCCGCTGCTCCGCGCGGCCGGGCATGAGGTCTTCACGCCGAGCCTGACGGGCATCGGCGAGCGGGTGCACCTGGCGAGCCCGCAGGTCTGCCTGAGCACGCACGTCGCCGACGTCGCCAACGCGGTGCTGTACGAGGACCTGCGCGGCATCGTGTTGCTGGGATTCTCCTACGGCGGGTTCGTTGTCACTGGCGCCCTGGAGCACATCGGTGACCGGGTCAGCCATCTGGTATACCTCGACGCGTTCGTGCCCGCGGACGGCCAGAGCCTGGACGGTGGAGGCGGCGGCCGCGCAGCCGCGATCGGGCTAGGCGCCGGCTGGCTGGTGCCTCCCTATCCGCGGGACTTCGACGACCCGATAGAGGCTGCTTGGTCCGCAGAGCGCCGCACCCCGCACCCGGCTGGCTGCTTCAGCGAGCCGGTCCGCCTGGCCAGGCCGCTGGAGGACTACCCGTTCACCAGGACTTACATCAAGGCATCCGCCGAACCCCGCGCCGACGTGCCGGGACCGTTCTGGGCAGCGGCGGATCATGCGAGGAACTCCGCGGCTTGGCGCTACCACGAGATCGCCACCACCCACATGATCCCCAGCAATCGACCCGACGACCTCGCCCGCATCCTCCTCGAACTCACCTGACGCGAGCGCTAGCGGCCGTTGACGGAGAAATGCTGGTAGTCGGGGGAGCCGGACCAGTAACCTCCCCATCCCCAGCCGACCGATCTGAAGGCCGAAACCAGTATCCCGCCGGGATAGGCCATACCTGGCCGGACGTCTGATCGGTTGACGTAGGCGGTACCGGCGGATGGGTGAACGCCAGATCCTGCCTCAATATAGGGATTCTGAAGAGTGTTTACATCAACTGCCAGCCCGTATGCGTGCATCGACCATTGCGGCGGTCCGGGCGCAACAGCGCGGCGGCAATTGAATCCCGAGGTGTTGTCTGCGGCCATGGACCGCGGGTCGCTGCCGTGGAAGACGTCGACCGGCTTCATCCTCCTGATCGGGAACCGGCCGCGGTAGAGGACTGAGAAGACCTTGATCACCTGCTCGGCGACCCTGGCGTTGACGATGATCTCGCCGGTGTGCGCCCTGCCGTCAAAGCCGATATAGGGCAAGTGGATCGCACGCAGCTCGCTAGGCGATACGGGGCAGCCCGGATGCCAGCTGAAAGGCACGTCCCTCGGGGAGAGCGGGCCCGACACAGTTGCGGCGAAGCGCGGCAAGCTCAGCCTCGTGCGGTGTGGCCTAGTTCCGGGTGTGACGGGCTGAGAGGGGTCGCCAGGCGCCGGGCCGGTGGACGGCGTTCGCGTCGGCGGTGGTGGTGCCGATGCCGCTGCTGGTGCCGTTGCTGGTGCCGTTGTCGGCGGACGGGCGCTTGCCCCCGCGCAGCCGGTGGCGAGCATGATCGCCGCAACTGCCACTGCAGCCACCATGACGCGTTGGCTGATCACGACCACAGGTTACGGCGCACCCGGCCGAACTGGCCTGGGTAGCGGTCGGGCGCCGCCCGGCCCGGCCCGGCCCTCGCCCGGCCCGGCCCTCGCCCGGCCCGGCCCTCGCCCGGCCCGGCCCTCCGCCAGCCCGCCCCTCCACCGACCCGCCCCTCGGCCCGGCCGGCCCTGCCCGCGGCTTTCATGATCACGGACGACTTTTCGCACGGGCGCAAAAAACTGTCCGCGATCATGGAAACGACCGCTGAAGGAGCCACATGAGCGGCTCTCGCACGGACACCGTCGCCGAGTTGATCGCGCGCAACCGCCTCGTAACTAGACTGGGTCTCCCCCCGCGACTTTGCACTGGCTGGATCAGAGCAAACGCGGCATATCGGACGTGATCCCGGCCGGCGGGGCCCCGAGTTCTTGCCGCCCGCCATGATCACGGACGATTCTGAGCAGGATTGCGAAAAGGTGTCCGTGATCATGAAAAGGAGGAGGGCGGGAGCGGGGGCTGGGGCGACCAGCGGCAGCATGATGGACCTGGCATCGGCCTCATGACGGGAGAAGCAGCGATGCGCTTAGCGCTCCTGGCGCGGTCAGCGCTGGCGCTGCCGGCGCTCATCCTGGCCTTGGTGGCGGTCCAGGCCGGCATCGCTGCCGGCCGGGCATGCCCGCGCCGGGTGGTCGGGGCTCGCGGGAACCCGGGCCGTGCGGCAGCTGATCACGGTGACCGCGGCATCGCATTCGGCCACCTACGCGGTGCTGCGGGCGTACCGGGTATCCGGCGGCAAGCGGATCCTGGTCCTCGGTCCGTGGACCGCGCGTGTGGGCTACAACGGCGTGGCCAGACCGGGCAGGAAACGAGAGGGAGATGGCCGGACCCCTTCGGGCACCTACGCGATCAGCTTCTTCTTCGGCGTGCAGCCAGATCGCGGGTTCGCGTTCTCCTTCCGGCACGCCCACACCTACGACTACTGGGACGATGACCCGGCCAGCGCTCGCTACAACGAGTGGGTCAATGCGCGCAAGCACCATCCGGGCGCCAGACCTGAGCCGCTGCATCAGGTACCCGCCTACGACTACGCGGCCGTGATCGCCTACAACACGGCCCGCGTTCCGGGTCTGGGCAGCGCGATCTTCCTGCACGTCGGGACCGGCACGGCAACTGCCGGCTGCGTCTCTCTGCCGCTGGCCAAGCTGATCAAGATCCTGCGCTGGCTCCGGCCCCGCGACCATCCCCGGATTACCATCTCTGCCTGAGCGCGGTGCCGCGCGCTGCCGGGTGCCAGAATCGTCCGCCCGGCGTAGCGCGCGGGCGGCGCCCGGTCGCCGTGCGCGGGCCGTTGGCGAGCTTCCGGCCGACCGTTCTGGACTCTACGATGATGGTGCCGGAAGAAGGCGGAAGATGATCATTCTCGTCACGGTCGGCGCCGTGCTCGCCCTGGCATTCGGCCTGCCAATCGCCATCGATTTCCGCGCCCGCAAGTCCCTGCGGCGACGCCCGCGAAGCGCGCGGGATGGCCAGATCGACGCCAGCAAGGGTGACTGGCTCATCGGCGCCCCCGAGTATTTCGGCAAGGGCGCCGCTGAGTACTTCCCGCCGCCCGACGATGGGCGGCCTCCGCATTAGCCGCTCCTGGCGAGCGAGCTTGCGCCGGGTCCTAAGGGATCTTCCAGTTCAGGTCGGCGACCTGGAGGAGCTGCGGGATGAACGACTCGGTGATCTGGAGCGCGGGCTGCGCCTTGCCGCCGACGCTGAGCTGTACGGTGCCGCACGCGGCCGGGCCTTGCGCGACCGCCAGCCGCGGGCCGCCGGGCCTGCCGAGGAACGTCAGCCGGATTCCGCCGCCGGGCGGTGCGGGGCAAGAGGCATCCGGTCCGATCGTGGACAGCTGGAGGCCGTCGACGAGGGCCGCGAGCTGCCGGACGATCGCCAGGTCGGTGATCGTGACGGACGCGGGCGGGCGCCTGGCGCGCGGGTCCAGGCTGGGCAGCTGGGTGATCGTGACCACGCGGGCACCGGACGGCACCCGTTCCGAAGCCGGCCGGGGCGGCTGCCAGCTCACCTGGGCGTCCACCCGGATCGCGGTCTGCCCGTTGCCCGCTCTGGTCACCTCCACCACCAGCTCCCGGGCGTTCAGCACGCCGGGAATCGGCGATAGCGAGAACATGCGGTCCCACGATGGCGGCCCGAAATCGGCGTCTCCGAGCATGAACCGGCGGGACAGGTGCGAGCGTTCCCAGGCAAGTATCGTGCGGGGCTGGCCGGGAGCCCGCCAGAAGGAGACGTCGTCCACCAGCGATGTAGATACGAGGGTAGTGATCGGGACCTTAAGTGCGTCAGGCGGCTTCGGCAGCCGCTGCGCGCCAGGGGGCACCGCAAACGCCTTCAGGATCGCCGCCGCGTCGGCGACGGCACGCTCCCGCGGCATGGGCGGCGCAGCTGTGCGTCGCGCCGCTGTATCGGGGCCCTTCGCCGTGAACGTAGCGGCGCACCCCGCCGCCGCCACGGCTGCGCAGGCGGCCATGAGGAGCCTCGCGCAAGGGCCGCAGCGCACGTGTGGTCGCATGCCTGTAGGACGCCTACCGGGGCATCACGGTTCCACGCCGTGCTGCCCCGCCGATCGCGAATTCGGGCCGCCAGGACGGCGAGATCGATGACCGTCCCGGGCATATACGGCTGAGCCCTACCTGCCGGATGTGAGGAGCGAGACGATGGACGGTGACGCCCAGGTCAGGGCGAGGATCATGGAGCATTGGCGGGCCTCGGAGCAGGGGGACAGCCCGGCTGAGCATGCCATCTACGCGGCGGACGCGATCTTGGATTACCCGCAGTCCGGGGAACGGTTCCGTGGCCGCGCCGCCATCGCGGCGCAACGCGGCGGCCATCCGGCGGACCGGCACTTTAGCGTCACCCGGATCAGCGGTCGCGTAGACCTATGGGTCAGCGAGTGCATCATCAGCTACGACGGCGTGCCCTCCCACTCGGTGAGCATCATGGAGTTCTCCGGCGGCCTCGTCGCCCATGAGACTCAGTACTTCGCCGACCCCTTCGACCCGCCCGCCGTGGCGGGCAGCGCTCGCAGAGCCGGTACCGGACCGTTCACGCTGATGCCCACGACCGCATGTGCGGTATCGGCGTTCATGGTGTGCACCTGGCGGCACTGGGGAGCTTCGGCGCGGCGGGAACTGGCAGGCGGGCTATCACCGTGCGGTCCGGGTTGATCTCCTCGACCGCCCGCAATGCGGTGCCGCCGAAGTCGCCGCAGCGCTGGACGGCGAACAGCCACGCGCCGTTCTGCGCGTCGTAGATCCAGGTCCGGCCGTCGGCCAGGACCGCGCGGACGAGCTGGCCCTCCCGCTTAGCGACGTATCCGCCGATCACCGAGAACACGTGGCCGCGGCTGGCGAAACCGCCGACAACATTCAACGAGAACCGGTGCCGCCACCTGCACGGGCCGCGGGCCGGGCCTTGCTGTAGCTGCGGCGGGGCGAACCAGTACAAGTCGATCGAGCAGGTCGCGGCCCGGAAGGTCCACCGGATCGTGCTGAGCGGCCCTTGCAGGACAAGCCGGCGCGGCGAATACCGCTCCAGGTCGCTGCTGACGAAGCCGCCGGATCGCAGGGCGATGACCGTCACCGGCACGGGGCTCGGCGACGGCGACGGCGTGTCCAGCCGCTGCCAGGTGCCCTCCGGATTGGAGGCGTTGTCGGCGTCGATGAACGTCCACTCGATGCACCGGCCCCGCCGCGCGGGCGGCCGCGGCGCGGCGGACCGCGTCGTGCCCAGGCGCGGGCCACCTATCGGCAGCGGGCACCGGCCGGGCGGGGAGCTGTACCCCCAGGCCAGCACGTCGGTGACCGACGGCGGTACTGTCAGCAAGCCGAGCTGATAGCTGATATCCGCGGGAATCCGCCGTGGCGCGCCCTTGCTGCGGCCGAGAAACGACTTGTCCCACGCCTGCACGCCGTTGAGCTTCGGTTTCGCCCAGGCTGGCGGCGGGGCGAAGGTTTCCCCGGGTGCGATCGTGATGACCGACCGGACCGGCGCTCCCCGGATCACGCGCCAGCCGGAGGCGCCAGTCGCCGATACCGCCCCCGCCGGTTCATGACCCGCGCGAACGCTTCCGCACCCGGCGGCCACTCCCGCAATGACCAGGGAAGCCGCCAGCACAGCCGCGCGCCGGAACCCGCACGGATTCACCAATCCTCGAATGCACCGGCACGGCCGCAGGCTCCCACGCACAGCGGCCGCTGTAAAGCGCTCGCCGCTCGGTCGCCCGCGGTCCGGTCGCCGGGACTGTCCGTTTGAAGGGGCCGGTCAGAGCTTGCTGCGGATGGCGACCTGGAACAGCTCGGGCAGCCTTCGTTCGGCCGCGCTGGCGGCGATGCGCTGTCCGGCCGAGGCGAGCACGATCCCGTACACGGCCGAGGCGGCCACCAGGACGCGGCATCCGCACCAACGCGGTTGCCGAGCCCGTCAATTCAACCGCCACCACCACGGGTATGGCGCAGATCCCGACGCCGAGCAGGCTGCCGAACGTTGCGGCGAGCGACTGGCCCGCGTAGCCCTCTGCCGCCCTGCGCACCGGGCTGCCGATGCGCCGTTCCATCGGGTACGGGGCAACGACGCTGAAGATGTTGCTCAGGCCCAGCGCAGTTCCGAGCGCGGCGATCCCGACTGCCAGCGCGAGAAAGCCGTCGACCGGATGGCCGGCCACCGCCATCAGGCCAAATGAGAACACGGCCAGCAGCGGTATCCCGACTGCGGCGAGCGCGATGTTCTGCCCGCAGAAGTAGGCACGGAGCTCGCGTCGAGCGGTCAGGGCGGCGGCTTCTGAGCCGAAGCCTGGCCCGGTCAGGCCGATCGAGTTGGCGTGGAACACGCCGGTCATGGCGGCTCCCAGGCCGATGGCGAACAGGATTCCGCCCAGGTATGCCGGCGTGGTGATGACGCGGAACGACACCACGACCATGACGACAGCGATGATGCCCCAGTAGATGAGCGAGGTCGGCTCGCGGCGCTGGTAGATCAGGAACCTGGCGGCAAAGCTTCCGGTTAGCCCGTACCTGGCGAAGGGCAGCCCAGCCCCCCTGACCTGGGACGCCTGGCTGGAAGTGTCCGCCGTCACCAGGGCGCGGCTCGAGCGAGCGGATCCACAGCCAGCCGAGGACGCCGGTTACGGCGGCGAGGATGACCAGGCGCAGCAGCGCCGTGCCCAGGCGCCCGCTGGACGCGTCCTGCACCGCGTGCGCGGCCAGGCCAGGGGGGATCCAGCGGATCCAGCGGTCGATGCCGGCGAAGCTCGCTGCTCCTAGCTCGGTGCTGCGCAGCGGCATTCGGCACCACCTGGATGAAGAACTCATACAGCGCGAAGATCGGCAGGACGAGGAGAGCCGCGAGGTCCCTGCCGCGGCGCGAGCGGAGCAGCCTGGCCAGTGCCGTGATGACGAACCTGGCAAGCGTGATGCAGAACAGCACCTGAAACAGCACTGCAACCACCGCGACACTCACGCCGGTCGCGCCGCGCGCCAGCCCGACGGTCACCCCCATCAGGCCGATCACGTTCGCGAGCGGCCAGGCTCCGGTGGCCGAGGCTGCCAGCAGGCCGATCGCAAGCGGGCGGGTCCGCAGCGGGTAGAGCGAGAGCACCGCCGGGTCGAGCGTGCCGTCGAGGCCGAACACGAGAATCGGCAGGATCAGCCAGCCGAAAGCGAACACCGTGAACACGACACTGGTCTCGTCGACCGCCGCGGCCTGGCCGCGCAGCAGGGCCAGGATGAGGAAGATGCCTATCGCGAGCAGGCCCGCACAGATCGTGCTGATGATGAACGACACCTTGGCGCGGGTGGACGCGCGCAGCGCGTTGAGCAGCATCCGGACTTTCAGCTGGACGAGGAGCCGAGCCACGACAGTCCCTCCTCCTGGCCGGTGCGCGGGCCGACGATGTCGACGAACGCCTGCTGCAGGGTCTTGCGGCCGCGGACCTGGTCGATGGTGCCCGAGGCCACGATCCGACCCTGATCGATGATGCAGACGTGGTCGCAAACCTGCTCGACCAGTTCCATCACGTGGCTGGAGAACAGGACGGTCGAGCCTGACTGCACGTAGTGAGTCAGCAACCGGCGGATCACGTCCGCGGAGATGGGGTCGACGCCCTCGAGCGGCTCGTCAAGGAACAGTACTGATGGGTTGTGGATCAGCGCGCACCCGAGCGCGGCTTTCTTTCGCATGCCGGTGGAGTAGTCGGCGACGAGCCGCTTCGCGTCCGCGGTGAGGTCCAGCACGGACAGCAGCTGGGCGCCGCGTGAGCGGGCTTCGCCGGCCGACAGGCCATGCAGCCGGCCCGCGTATTCCAGCAGCTCCTCGCCGCTGAGCCGCTCGAACAGCTGGGACTCGGCCGGCACCACGCCGATGATCGCCTTAGCCGCGCGGAGATCCTCCCACACAGCGATGCCGTTGATCCCGACCGTTCCGCCGTCGGGCCGCAGCAAGCCGGTCATCATCGACAGGGACGTGGTCTTCCCCGCCCCGTTCGGGCCGACGAGGCCGGTACAGGAGCCCGCCTCGACATCAAGATCAATGCCGGCGACCGCCTGCTTCTGGCCGAAGCTCTTAAGCAGTCCGCGGACCACGATGGCTGGCTTGCTCATGTCACCCTCTCCAACATCGTCGCGGCTCTGACCCAGAACGGTAGGTAATCCTCGTACCGCCCACACCGTGATCTACGCGAGAAAGTGTGAATCGGTTCTACCACATGCCCGCGATATCGGACTCTTGCGTCGGGCCGGGCAGCACGGAGACGGGCACGATTCCCCGCCTGCACCAAGCCTCCAGGGCCGATGAAAGACTGTTGCGGTGGGTACATGGCCAGGGCACCTGCCCGTGGGTGCGTTGCGGGTCGTGCGGTGGAGCGCGCGCTACGACGAGGCGGTCGTCTTTTACCGGGATGCGATCGGGCTCCAGGTCCTGGAAACCTTCCAGGACAGCTACGGCCTGGACGGGACGATACTGGGGCTGCCCGGGAGCCCCGTTCACCTGGAGATCGTCCAGCTGGCCGAGCCCGCGTCCCCGCGGGACGGACTTGATCAGCTCGTGTTCTATCTGCCTGACGCTGCCGCCCAGGAACACGTCAGGGAACGCCTGGCCGCCGCCGGCATCTACCCGGTGGCGCAGATCGACTACTGGCAGGCCAACGGCGGCCTGACCTATCAGGACCCAGACGGGCGTGAAGTGGTATTCGCGTCCTGGATCTACCGCCCGCCGGAATCCTAGTCAGCGCAGGACGAAGCCGGGAATCAGCGGGTCGTCCGGATCGACGGAGAAGACATGCTCGGCGGTCTTATACGCCATCCCGGTGACCTCGGGTATGACTGCGGGTCGGCCGTCGACCGTGCAACTGTCTAGCACGCGCGCCTGGAAGCGAGTACCCACGATGGATTCATGCGTGAAGACCTGGCCGACGTCAAGCTGGCCTGAGGCATGCAGTGCTGCCAGCCGCGCGCATGTTCCCGAGCCGCAGGGCGAGCGATCGACCTCGCCGTCCGCGAAGACGGTGACATTGCGCTGGCACAAGTTTCCGGAGTCGTCGCGTCCGAGGTCATCGAAGATGATCGTGCCGTAGATGCCGCTCAGCCGGGGATCGGCTGGATGCTCAGCGTAAGGGGAATCCGCGAGCGCCCGCTTGACCTGGCGTCCGAGGCTGATCAGGTCCGGCAGGTGCTCTGCTGACACGCTCAGTCCGACAGCACCGGCCTCGACGCTGGCATAGATGGCGCCGCCGAAACTGACGGTGGCGGTGACCTTACCGCGCGAGGTGACGACCGGCACGGCGTCGGCGATGACGTAGCTTTCCACGTTCACGAAGTCCACCGCAGTGATCCGCTCACCGTCAGTGTGGACGCGCGCGGCGACCCGGCCGGAAGGCACGTCGATCACGACCTCGGTCACGCCGGCGTCGCCGGGCGTGACGCGTCCGGTCTGCAGCGCCCAGACGCCCAGCGCGATCGTGCCATGGCCGCAGGCTGTCGAGAATCCGTCCTTGTGCCAGAAGAGCACGCCGATGTGGGCGCCGTCATCGTCCGGCGGCACGATGAACGCGCCGTACATGTCCGCATGACCGCGGGGCTCGTAGCAGAGCAGCTGGCGCAGCCGGTTGACCTCCTGGTTGACGATCGCTCGCGCCCGCCGGTCCGCCACGCTGTCACCAAGTAGTTCGACTGGAGGATCGACGACGATCCGGAACGGCTCACCAGCCGTGTGATAGTCGACGGCCCGGACAACGAAATCGGTCACCCTGTTCTCCCAGGCTCTGGCTGTCGGCGCTAAGTAGCCGCATGCTGTAGCCGTCCTCATCTTCGCCGGCGCCTACATGGCCGTCTCCGGCCTGCCGCGCCTGACCTGACCGCCGTGCGTGTTGACACAATCATTGCTGAGGGTGAATCTCACTCGTGGCGGAGGATGCTCGGCTACCCGGCGCCAGCTAGTGTCTCCTGCGCGAAGCGGCCTGGCGAGCGGACCGCCCTACGGCCGAAAGGCAGGCACGGCGACCATGACCACGACGGGCAACTCGCGTATTCCGTCCCGCCCGCAGGCCGCCCCAGACCCCGTCGCGCTCCCAGACCCGGCTACCACGAGCATGGCGTGGATATCGGGCGGTACATTCCGTATGGGCTCAGCGGATTTCTATCCCGAGGAGCGCCCGGTGCACCAGGTGGCTGTCGACGGGTTCTGGATGGACGAGCATCTGGTCACAGTCGCTGAGTACCGGCGCTTCGTGACGGCGACGGGCTACATCACCGTGGCGGAGCGGCCGCTGGAGGCGGCCGATTATCCGGACGCCGACCCGGAGTTGCTTGTGCCCGGTTCGCTGGTGTTCCACCCAACGCCGGGCCCGGTCAACACGCGCGATTACCGCAACTGGTGGGCTTACGTGCCAGGCGCATGCTGGCACCGGCCCGAAGGGCCCGGCAGCGACCTAAGGGGCCGGGACCAGCACCCCGTCACCCAGGTTGCTCACGAAGATGCCGAAGCGTATGCCGCGTGGGTCGGCAAAGACCTGCCGACGGAGGCGGAGTGGGAATACGCGGCTCGCGGCGGGCTTGATGGCGCGGTCTACGTGTGGGGAGATGAGTTCGCGCCCGGCGGCAGGCAGATGGCCAATACCTGGCAGGGTGAGTTCCCGTGGCAGAACCTGCTGCTGGACGGCCATGCAGGAACGTCCCCGGTGGGAGCTTTCCCGCCCAACAATTTCGGGCTGCACGACATGGCCGGCAACGTCTGGGAGTGGACAAGCGACTACTTCGCCCCGCGTCATCCGGCGGACGCGCTCAAGCCGTGCTGCGTGCCGCACAACCCCAGGGTCACCTCGGCTCGCATAAGCATGCCGCAGGGCGAGCCAGGATCGGATATCCCGCGCAAGGTCATCAAAGGCGGATCGCACCTCTGTGCCCCTAGTTACTGCCTGCGGTACCGGCCAGCGGCTCGCCAGGGCGAGGCGATCGACACGGCCACCGGGCACATTGGCTTCCGGTGCGTAGTCCGGGCCACGGAGAATCCGAGCCCTGAGCGTTAGCTGTCAGCGTCGGCCCCGTTCAAGAGCGCTACGACCTTGACGAGCGCCTGGGCATCGCCGACGTTGCCGGGGAAGACCACGTACGGCATGCCGATGGCCTCGGGCGCCGCGTCGGCGGGGCGGAACACCGAGATCAGGCCAGGGAACAACTGGCCCGCCACTTCGGCCCGGCGAATGCCAAGACCATGCACGGCGACGTCGTGCGAGGTGATCCCGCCCTTGGCGATTATCCACGCGGGCTCGGCCTCGAGTGCCAGGCGAACGGTGGCGGCCAGGGCCGCGGAAACGGCACGCGCGACTGCGAGGTCGTCACGGCTTGCGCTCCCGTGGAGCAGGTCGCGGCTGGTGTAGAGCACGACGTCAGCCGCGCGCAGAGCCTGAAGGACCCGCCGCGAGGTCGCCCGCACTACGTCCGGCGAACCGCCGACCACCTCAGCAGCCTCGAGCACCACGGGCGTGACAGTGCCCATGGCCAGCAGGGCATCAAGCTGCCGGTTGGTCTGGGCGACGTGCGACCCGACCACGATCAACCCGTGGCCGCCTGGCCGGCCCTGGCCGGCGCTCACTCGGGCACCGCCCACGCGCGCCAGTTCCTGACCGCGCAGCGGCGCCTTCGGGTCGAGGCCGCTCAGAGCGCGGACGAACGACGGCCCGGTCCTGAACAAGAAGGACTGGCCTGCCTGCTCGGCGAGCAGGACCGCGTGCGCTACCGTCTCCAGATCGGAGTAGGCGGCGGCATTCACCACGACCCAGGTACTGTCGCGCAGTCCGGCCAGGACCTCGCGGACCCGGGCGGTTCCGCCAGCCCTGATGTCGGCAAGGCTGATGGTCGCGACAGCACCGGGCACGATCGCACCGCCGCTCTTCTCTGACAGGAACTCCCGAAGGTCCGACGCCGTATAACCGAAGACGCGGTCCCGCGCGAACTCGGTCTCGCCGACCGGCACCATACCCGCGTCGGTCCTCGCCCAGTGGGTGTCACCGACCGTCAGCCGGCCAGCCTCGATGAACGCCGGGACAAACAGCACGCCATCGGGACCCGCGGCGTTCGCCGTCCGCAGCACATCAGCCAGCGCCGCGACTTCCGCGATCACGTGCCCGCGCAGCGTGGAGTCGCTGCGGCTGATCAGGTCAATCGGCGCGCCCCGGCGCCCGGCGACAGCAACCAGGCCGCGAGCAGCGTCGAGAGTCAACCTGACAGCCGCCGCCTCGGGCAGGCTGCGCGAGTTAGTCAGGACGAAGCACGGCGCAGTCCCGCCGCCCACCGCAGCGAAGGCGTCCTCGTACGCGTCTTCCTCGAGAACCGTCACGACCTGAATGTCGTGCACCGCCTGCGAACCGGTCGGGTCGTCGTCGAGTACTCCGATCAGCCGTCCGCCGGCCGCGCGCAACTCGCGGATCGTGGCCCGGAGCAACGCATCATCGGGAACCGCGGGAGGCTGGTCAGCCAGCAGTTCAGCCTCCGTCGGCGGCCTGTCCCGCATCACGATGAACCCTTCCCCGGGCACGTCGGCGAGGGGCGGCGCTGGCCGCCGAGCATCTACGATCACTGTAGCGACGTCCCGGAGACCAGCAGCCGTTAAGGAGAGCCCGTGGCACACGTGCTCGTCACGGGAGGCGCCGGCTTCCTGGGCACCCGCCTGGCCAGGGAGTTGCTGGCCGTCGGCACGCTCTCGGTCGCAGGCAGCGCAGCCGGCCCGCTCAGCAAGCTGACGCTGATCGACCGCGCGCCTGTCGCCGGGGACCTCGTGTCCGACAAGCGAGTGACGGCGGTCCGCGGCGACCTGGCCGACCTCATGGACCCGGCGGAAAGTGGCGCCGAGCACCTCGCCGGCGCTGACGTGATCTTCCACCTCGCCGCCGCGGTGAGCGCGGAATGCGAGGCAGACTTCGACCTCGGTCTGCGGGCGAACCTGCGGGCGACCGAACGGCTTCTGGCCTCCTGCCGCCTGGCTGGTGCCAGCCCGGTCGTGGTGTTCTCGAGTTCGGTCGCCGCCTTCGGGGGGAGCGGCGACCATCCGCTGCCGGCGGTCGTCGACGACCAGACCATGCCGAACCCGCAGTCCAGCTATGGCATCCAGAAGGTCATCGGCGAGCATCTCGTCGCCGACTACACCCGCAAGGGCTACCTGCGCGGCCGGACGGTCCGGCTGATGACCGTTGTCGTCCGCCCCGGGCGGCCCAACGCCGCGGCGTCCGGCTTCCTGTCCTCGATCATCCGCGAGCCGCTCCGCGGCGAGCGCGCGATCTGCCCGGTCGGCCCGCAGACCGCGGTTGCGCTCGCCTCTCCCGCCAGGGCCATCGAAGGACTGCTGTGCGCGGCGAGCGCATCGGATGACATCTGGGGCGGCCGGACTGCGGTCAATTTGCCAGCGCTCACCGTGACCGTCGCGGAGATGGTCAGCGCCCTCGAACGCGCCGCCGGCAGCCAAGCCTCCGCACTGATCGACTGGGAGCCCGATCCGGCCATCGCTCAGATCGTCACGAGCTGGCCAGCGGCCGTCCGCACCGACCGCGCTGCCCGGCTTGGCCTGGCGCCCGACCCCGACTTCGATTCGGTGGTCGCCCAGCACATCGCCGAGCGCACTCGGCGCTCATGATCGCGGACGATTTTCTGCAGGCACGAGAAAAGTCGTCCGTGATCATGGAGAACACCAACCGCAGCGCCCGACCGAGACGCCGAAGTGCGCGCCCGCCGCGACGAGCTGACCCCGCACGCCCCCTGGCAGGCAAGCAGGGGATTAGCAACGCAAACCCTGACCGAGACATCCGGAACGCAGGTTGATTGGATACGACCGTGGCTGAAGTGACGGAACTGCGGGTCACGCTGACGGTTGAGAACTTCGACCAGGCGCTGGCCTTCTACCGCGACGCGCTCGGGCTCGAGCAGATCGCCGACTGGAGCACCGACAACGGCAAGGTCGTGGTCCTCGAAGCGGGCCGCGCGACGCTCGAGCTGTTCGACCAGGCGCAGGCGGCTGCGGTCGACGAGATCGAGGCCGGCCGCAGGGTCTCCGGTACGGTCCGGCTCGCGCTCAAGGTCGCCGACAGCGACCAGGTCGCGCGGGAACTGGTTGCGGCTGGCGCCGATGCGGTCGCGCCGCCCGTGACCACGCCCTGGGGCGACCGCAACGCCAGGGTCCAAGCCCCGGACGGCATGCAGCTCACGCTCTTCACGACCGACTGAGCTCGGCCGCCGCCACATGGCGGAATCCCGCGGGCGCCGTCCGCGACACCAGTCCAGCCGCGGAATGCAGCCCGGTTTGGGTATGACTGCCGCGAAGACGAGCCAGTGATGAGGGAGCGCGCGATGTCGCAACCGGGCGGACCAGTACTTTTTGTGCACGGCCTATGGCTGCACCCGAGTTCGTGGGGTCCATGGGAAGACTTCTTCCGCGACAACGGTCACGCGCCCGTCGCCCCCGGCTGGCCGGGTGTTTCCGAGACCGTCGATGAGACCAGGCGCAACCCCGACAAGGTGGCAGGCAAAGGCATCGAGGACATCGTCCAGCACTACGCGCGGATCATCCGCGACCTGGACGCCCCGCCGGTAGTCATCGGGCACTCCTTCGGTGGCCTGATCGCCCAGCGGCTCCTCGGGCAGTCGCTGGCCGCGGCAGCGGTCGCAATCGACGCGGCCCCGATTAAGGGTGTCCTCAGCCTCCCGCCGTCGGCGCTGAAGGTCGCTTCGATCGCGCTCCGCAAGCCGGCCAACCGACAGCAGGCCGTCGCGCTTACCCCGGATCAGTTCAGGTACGGGTTCGGCAACGCCATCCCCGTCCCGGAATCCACCGAGCTGTTCGACCGCTGGACCGTCCCGTCGCCGGGCAAGCCCCTGTTCGAGGCCGCGCTGGCGAACTTCACGCCCGGTTCGCCCGCGAAGGTCGACACCCGCAACAAGGACCGCGGCCCGCTGCTCCTCATCGCTGGCGGCAAGGACCACACCGTGCCAGCCGCGATCACGACATCGACGCGCAAGCTCTACCACAAGTCCCCGGCGATCACCGACTTCAAGGAGTTCGAGGACCGCGGCCACTCACTGACCATCGACCACGGCTGGCAGGAGATCGCCCAGTACTCGCTGGACTGGCTGAGGCAACGGTCGTTGTAGCTGCCGCGGGGGCTGACCGGGTGGCCAGCCCCCGCGTCGGCTAGTTCGTGCCGGAGCCGACGGTTTCGAGCTCGCCGCTGAGGTCCTCCTCAGGCAGTGCCTCGTGGGCCAGGCGACTCGGCCACCACACCTTGCTCCCGATGTCCAGGTTGAGCGCGGTGACCAGCACCGACCGGACGATGATGCTGTCCAGCAGCACCCCGAACGCGACCGCGAAGCCGAGTTCCGCGAGGAAGGTAATCGGCAGCGTGCCGAGCACCGCGAACGTGCCGGCCAGCACCAAGCCAGCCGACGTGATCACCCCGCCGGTCGCGGCGAGCCCGATCAGCGCGCCGCGGCGCGCGCCGTGCCGCTTGGTTTCCTCTCTGACCCTGGTCATCAGGAAGATGTTGTAGTCGATGCCAAGCGCTACCAGGAACACGAACACGAACAGCGGGAACGAGGTATCCGCGCCGCCGAAGTGGAACACGTGGTCGAACACCAGCGCGCTGACACCGAGTGCTGCCGCGAACGAGAGCACCACGGTCGCGATCAGCATGAGCGGCGCGATGAGCGCGCGAAGCAGCAACGCCAGGATCACGAACACCACGCCAAGGATCAGCGGGATGATCACGTTCCTGTCGTGCGCAGCGGCCCGTTGCACGTCCAGGTTCACCGCCGTGTTGCCGCCGACCAGCGCGTGCGCGCCTGGCACCGCGTGCAAGGTGGCGCGCGCCCGGTCGATGGTCGTATAAGCGGCCTGGCTGTCCGGCGCCGACGTCAGCGTGCCATTCAGGAACACGTGACCGCCGTGCACCTGCGGCGCCGTCACGTCCGTGATCCCGCGCACGCCGGCGAACGCCGTGCGCAACTGGCTGGCTGCGCCCGGCCTGCCTACGACGACGACCGGCTGGCCGATGCCCGCCGGGAAGTTCCTGTCGATCACGCGCTGACCGACGACCGAGTCCGGGTGATTGCCGGCGAAGGACTGCGCGGCGGTCAGGCCGCTGGCCTTCAGGCCGGTCAGGCCGACAGCCATGATCGCGAGCACGACGGCGGTACCGACCCAGACCGCGCGCGGCCGGACCGCGACCTTGCGGCCAACGCGGGCCCAGAAGCCGCTGCTGGTCGGCTCGGCTGAGCCGTAGGTGGGACGGACCGGCCAGAAGATCCACCGGCCGAAGATCACCAGGAGGGCCGGAAGCAGCGTGATCATGGCTGCCAGGGCCACGGCGACGCCGATGGCCAGCACCGGGCCCATGCCCTTGGTGGAGTTCAGTTCGGCGACCGTGAGCGTGAGCAAGCTCAGGACCACGGTTCCTGCGCTGGCGATGATCGCAGGGCCAGCCCGGCGCAGCGCCACCGCCATGGCCTCGTGCCGGTCCTCATGCCGGCGCAGTTCCTCCCGGTATCTCGCCGTCAGCAACAGCGCGTAGTCAGTCCCAGCGCCGAAGACCAGCACGTTCAGGATTCCGGCGCTCTGCCCGTTCACGGTCAGGCCCGCGTGCGCGGCGAGCAGGTAGATCAGCGCCTCGGCGCTGACGAGCGCGATCCCGGCGGTGATCACCGGCAGCAGCCAGAGCACGGGACTCCGGTACGTGATCAGCAGCAGGATGATCACCACAGCCAGCGTCGCGAACAGCAGCGTGCTGTCGATGCCGCTGAACGACTTGGCGGAGTCAGAGGCGCTGCCGAGCGGGCCAGCGATGTGGGTGACCAGCCCGCCGGAGTTCGTGTGTGCGATGGATCGCAGGCTGTCGACAGCGGCTGTCGCGCCGTTCCACCCCTTGGAGCCGAGGTCGACGGGGACGACTGTCTGCGCAGCCTTTCCGTTGGCCGAGAAGAACGGCCCCGCCACCTGGTGCGGCACGACGCCGTGTATGCCCATGAAGCCCGCGACATCCTGCGTAGCCTTGTGCCGGTCGGCTGCCGTCAGCCCCGATGGGCGGCTGTAGACAACCACGGCAGGAAAGACGTTCGGCGACTGGAACGTCGACTGCAACTTCAGCACCTGGGTCGACTCCGCCTTGGGCGGCAGCCAGGCTTGGGCGTCGTTCTTCTCCGCGCCGGTCAGCTTGCCGGACAGCGGTCCCGCCAGAGCGGCGACGATCAGCCAGAACACGAGAACCAGCCACTTGGTTCGGCGGCCCCCAGGCAAGCGCAACAGGGCGCGGGCCTTGCTCATCTCCATAACTCCCGATCACTAAGGTGGTACATGGCCAAGGTCGGCCCGCGCGCGTCTCGCACTGTCACGAGGACCAACTCAAGTTATATCTCGAATTGGCGGTAGCCTACAACGCCATTTCCCCCGGCATCACACCTGCCCGCCCCGCAGCTGAGTTAGAGCACGTGAGCTGACTTATTGCGCTCGTGAACGCCGCCTGGCTGGCGGCCGCCTGAACCCGCGATTCTCGAACCATCACCGGTTGCTCACCGCCTCGTCGCCGCGTCGTCGCCGGGATGTGGCTTTCGTCCCATACCTCTACTTCGCGGGGGGCTGCATCCGCTCCGACAGGAGGACATCATGCGCGTGACGCCTTTCCGGCATCGTGCCGCGCTCGCCGCTACCGCGGTCGCGCTGCTCGCCGGGTCTGCTCTAGCTTCAGCGCCGGCGCTGGCCAGTCCAGCAACCCACGGGTCCGGCGGTCATCGCGACGGCCAGATCAGGCACGTGCTGCTGATATCGGTGGACGGCCTGCACCAGCAGGACCTGACCTGGTACGTGCACACGCACCCCGGCTCTGTCCTTGCCGCGCTGACGCGGCATGGCCTGGACTATCGCCGCGCCATGACACAGTTCCCTTCCGACTCCTTCCCTGGAATGGTCGGCCAGGTGACCGGCGGCGACCCAGGCGTGACCGGCGTCTACTACGACGACACCTGGAACCACGCCGTGTTCCCCGCTGGCACCACGAAGTGCTCGGGCCCGCCGCCCGGCGGCGAGGTGTCCTACACCGAGGCCGCTGACATCAACCAGCTCTCGATCGACGCAGGGCAGGGGCTGCCCGGCCTGCCCGGCTCGATCCTGCAGATGACCAGCAATCCGCTGACCGTCATCAACCCGGCTGCGCTGCCGGTTAACGCGGCGACCTGCAAGCCGATCATCCCCAGCCAGTACCTGAAGGTGAACACGATCTTCGAGGTGGCCCGCGAGCACGGACTGCGCACCGCATGGTCGGACAAGCACCCGGCATACGAGATCCTCTCCGGGCCGTCGGGCATGGGTGTCCAGGACTTCTTCACCCCTGAGATCAACAGCGACGCCAACGGCTTTCCGGCTGGCAACGACTGGACCACCGACAACGCCGCGACGATTCAGTACGACTCGTACAAGGTCCAGGCGGTGCTGAACGAGATCGGCGGCTTCGACCACAGCGGAACCCACCACGTGGGCGTGCCCGCCATCTTCGGTATGAACTTCCAGACCGTATCGACAGCGGAGAAGCTGCCGACCTCGGACGGGCTCACCGGCGGCTACCTGCCGGGCGGCACGGTACCTGGGCCGCTGCTCAGGCGCGCGCTTGACTACGTCAACACCGAGATCGGCAAGATGGTCGCTGGCATCCGGGCCCAGGGCCTGGCGGGCAGCACGGCGCTGATCATCTCGGCCAAGCACGGCCAGTCGCCGACCGACCCGAACACCCTGGCGCGCGTCGACGACGGCCCGATCATCGACGGCATCAACGCGGCCTGGAAGGCAGCGCACCCCAGCGCCGGCAACCTGGTGGCGTTCGCCGTCGACGACGACGGCATGCTGATGTGGCTGAGCGACACTTCGCAGGCGGCGTGCGACTTCGCCAAGCACTACCTGCTGACCCACTCGGCAGCAGGCAACAACATCAGCGGCAACCCGATCACCGTCCAGTCCTCCGGCGTGAAGCGCGTCTTCGCTGGCGCGGAATCGGCGGCGCTGTTCGGGGTTCCGCCTGGTGACCCGCGCCATCCGGACATCGTCGGCATTGCGCAGCACGGCGTCGTCTACACCGGAGGGAAGGGCAAGATCGCCGAGCACGGCGGCGACGACCAGCAGGACCGCAACGTCCCGATCCTGGTGGTGCTGCCAGGCCTGCGGCACGGCCACGTCATCGCGGCGCCGGTCGAGACGACGCAGATCGCCCCGACCATCCTGGCGCTGCTCGGGATGTCGGCCGACGAGCTGCAGGCGGTTCGGATCGAGCACACGAAGGTGCTGCCAGGATTGCGCGGCCAGGGCAGGCACTAACATCACGGCCGCCGGTTGCCGGGGAGGAAGGGCACCTACCTTCCCGGCGACCGGGCTCTCCCGCTGCTGCCATCGCCTGGCCAGGGTGGATCGGCGCGATCTCAGGTCGCCGCTACCGGCGCTGGCGGCGGCGCCGGTGCCTCGTCGCACGGGGGAACGACGAGACACCGGGCCCTGGCACTTGCGAGGCTGCCGTGCGCCCGGTCGCGGGCTGCGGCATCTGCCCGGCGGTCTGTTGACCCGGCCACCCGCGACTTTCCGTATCTCGGTACTATATTGCGCCTCGTCAGTGGTCGGGCCACGGGGCCGGCCTTCGGTGCAGCTAGGCGGGCGTTCGGCGCAGGGCACCAGCGAGGCGCCAGGCGACTGCGAGCAGGACAGCGATCACACATGCAAGCGCAAGATCGCGGAGATGGCCTGTCCGCCGGTCCGGACTCAGGCCGATACTGTGCGCCAGGGCGACGGGCCAGCAGAGGTAGGCGGTCCAGTGCACGCCGCGCCAGGTCCGCCGGCCCAGCCGGCGCCGCAGGGCGCTGGTCAGGAGCAGCGCGAGCAGCAGATCGGTGCCGACGGCACCAAGGCCCATCCAGAGCCGGTCGTTCTGGGCTGCGAAGGGCACGATCGCGGCGATCAGGCTGACTCCGCCGAGGCGGGCCGCGATGGCGGTGCCGATGTGAAGCGCTAGGAAACCCGTCGCTAGCAGGGACACATCCCGGTGCGCGACATGGGCGAGCCACCGCGCCAGCCGCGCAGCGAAGCCGGCCGGGGCCGCCGGCTCAGCAGCGCGCCGAGCACCACCGAGAGCGTCAGCAGGACCAAGGCGATGACGCCGGTGACGGCACTCGCGGTGCCCGCGGTCGGCACTAGCGGCCGTCCCGCTGGTCCCTGTTACCGACTCGCACTTCTTCATGGTGCATCATCAGCCCGAGGCTTCGGTGTCCCTGACCTCCGGCAGCTGAGCTGCCCGACCTCCAGGCGGTTCCGATGGGTGAGTCGGGGGGCGGGCGTGAGACCGGTCACCTTCCGGGCACATAGCAAGTGACAGTCAGCGCGCTGAGGGGGCACAGATGCCGGCTGGCACAAGAGCCGACCCCGCGGACATGGTCGCCAGGGTCGGCAGGCACTGGGGATGGGTGCTGGCGTTCGGGATCGTCACGGTCGTTATCGGGATCGCCGCATTGGCCTGGCCTGGTCGCACGCTCGTGGTCGTCGCGGTGCTGTTCGGCATCCAGCTCATCGTGCTGGGGATCTTCCGGTTCGCCGCCGCGATCGCATCCGACGACGTGAGCGGCGGCACACGTGCTCTGCTGGCGCTCCTCGGAGTGCTGTCGCTGATCATCGGCTTGTACGCGATCCGGCATGTGCTGATCACTCTGCTGGCGCTGGCGGTGTTGTTCGGCATCTTCTGGATCGTCAGCGGTGCGGTCGAGCTGTTCATGGCGCTGTCACACCGGGACATGCCGCACCGCGGCTGGAACGCGGTGATGGGCGCGATCAGCGTGCTGGCGGGCATCGTCGTGCTCTCGGTGCCCGGCATCTCGCTGCTGGTGCTCGCCGTGGTGCTGAGCATCTGGCTGGTGGTCTTCGGCGTGATGCAGATCTCGATGGCGGTCAGGATCCGCTCGCTCGGCGCCAGCGCGTGAGCTAGCGGCCCAGCTCGAAGATGGCCGTCACCTCTTGATTCGTCAGCTGAATGGACGCGGCCGCGACGTTCTCCTCGGCGTGTCCTGGCGAACCGGTGCCCGGAATCGGCAGCATCTGCGGTGACCTGGCCAGCAGCCAGGCGAGCACGATCTGCCGCGTGCTCGCGCCGTGGCTGCTCGCGGCGCTGAGCACGGGCGCCAGCCGGTCGGCGTCCTGGATTGGTGCCCAGGGCAGGAACGCGATCGCCTCCTGGTCGCACAGATCGGCCATCGACTCCGACGACCGGTCAGCGACGTTGTAGCGGTTCTGCACGGACACCACGGGCGTGAGCCGCTGGGCCTCACGTAGCTGCGCCTCCGACACGTTCGACAGGCCGATGTGCCTGATCTTGCCCTCGTTCTTGAGCTCGACCAGCGCGCCGATGGACTCGGCGTACGGCACCTTCGGGTCGGGCCTGTGCATCTGGTACAGCGGAATCTGCTCCAGCTTCAGGCGGCGCAGGCTGCCTTCGCAGGCGGCGCGCAGGTGCTCGGGCCGCCCGTCGGGCTCCCAGCGCCCAGGACCTGGCCGCACCAGGCCGCCCTTGGTGGCGATCACCAGGTCGTCGGCATACGGATGCAACGTGTCGGCGATCAGTTCCTCGCTGACCTCAGGGCCGTAGGAGTCGGCTGTGTCGATGAAGTTGACGCCGAGTTCGACCGCCCGTCGCAGGGTCGCCTGCGCCTGATCGCGGCTAGGCGGCTGGCCCCAGATGCCCTGGCCGGTGATCCGCATTGCGCCGAACCCCATCCGGTTCACGGTCAGGTCCCCGCCGATACCGATCGTTCCCGCGACGGTCGCGCTCGGCTCCCCAGCCATTGAAACCTCCCGGTTGTCTTTGCAGGCGTCCGCTGCCCGGACGTTCCGCACAATACGCCCCGTCCATGCCGCGCCCGGCCGACACCCCGCGTCCGCGCCTAGCAGGCGAACGGGATCACTTCGCATCGGGTCCTGTCGAGTTCCTGGCAGCAAGACAGGCACCACGGCCGATGCGCCGACCGAACCGTTCTTGCGGCCGACCCAGAAGCCAGCCGGCGTCTGGCGGCAGTGAATGCAGAGCTGGATGGTGCGCGGCCGCAATCCAGGCGGGGAAACGGCGCGGGTCGTGAGCCGGTCCGCGGCCATCCTGAAGTGGTGACCAGCGACGCAGTTCAGCGCCACGTGACCGACGGGCCCGTCGGTGCTCGGTAGCACGAAGCGCTCGGTGATCTCGGCCTGCGCCCCGCACTCGGGACAAGGCGTAGCAGTTGCTGACATGACTAGTGCCCTTCGGTGACGCGTGCGACCTGGTTCCCGTGCCGGTCCCTGGTCGCTAGGTGATAGCTGGTCATGGCCACGAGGACCGTCGCGACCGGAATCATGACGAGCACCTCGAACTGGCCGCGGTGGGACGCGAAGCCAGCTGGCAGGGACGCATCCGGGTCGGCGGTGCCGAGCCCTGGCCAGAGCAGGCAGCCGGCGGCCAGCGCCGTCCAGCCGGTCGCGAGGCCGGGGCCGCGGCACCACGGCCGGCCTGCTCGGCAGGGGCGACGGCCGTCTCACGCGAAGGCACGGCCGTGCATCCCGCGGTCCGAGGCGATGGCTGCGACGGTCTCGACGGCCCGATCGACGTCGCGCGGGGTGTTGTAGAGGTAGAAGCTGAGCCGGCAGCTAGCGGGCGGGTTGAGGCCGAGGGCGTGGTGGGCGAGCGTTGCGCAGTGACAGCCGGCCCTCGCTTCGACACCCGCCCTGTTCAGGGCGTGCGCGACGGCCATCGGGTCGCGGCCTGCCAGGTTGAAGGCGACGAGCGAGGTGCGGCGGGCGGGGTCGGACGGCCCGTAGATGGTGATCCCGTCGATGCCGCTGAGCCCGCCGAGGGCGCGCGCTGTGAGGCTGGTGTTCCAGTCCGCGATGCGGTGCATGGCGGCGCGGACGTCCGGCGCCTGGATCGGCTTGGCGGTCCCGAAGTAGCTGAGCCGCCTGGGGGACAGGGCCAGGTCGAGCAGGAGGCGGATGGCCTGCGCCGAGACGATGGCGCCGAGGATGTTCGGAGTACCCGCCGAGTACTTCCACGGCAGCGCGTTGTAGCCGACGTAGTACGGGAAGACCTGTCCTTCGGCGATCATGTCGCCGCCGTAGAGGAAGGGCAGTTGCCGGCTGGCGAGGTGGCCGCGGGTGTACAGGACGCCGATGCCGAACGGGGCGAGCATCTTGTGCATGGAGAACGCCAGGTAGTCCACCCCCAGCGCCTGGACGTTGACGTGGCTGCCCGGCACGAGTTGCGCGCCGTCGACCAGGAGGAGCGACCGGCTGTCGCCGTCGGGCTGCACATAGCCTGACGTGTCGGCGAGGGCCTTGACCGCGGTCAGCGGCGTGCGGCTGCCGAGGAAGTTGGAGGCGCCGGTAATGGCGACCAGCTTGGTCCGGCGATCGACGAGAGACGCGAGATGGTCGAGGTCGATCTCGCCGGTCACCGGGTCGAACCTGGCCAGCCGGCAGTCCACCCGGCGGCCGAGCCTGGGCAGGATCTCGCGGCACAGGCCGTGCCAGGGCACGTAGTTGGAGTTGTGCTCGGCCAGCGTGGTGACCACGTTGTCGCCGTCGCGGAACTCGGTCAGCAGGGTGTACATGACCGCGTTGATCGCTTCGGTCGTGTTCCTGTACAGCGCGATGCACTCGGGCCCGGGTGCGCCCAGGAACGCCGCGATCGTGCCGTAGGACTCCTCGAACAGCGCGGTCATCTGCTGGGAGGCGGTCGACTGGCCGCGGTGCACGTTCTCATACCCCGGCGCCAGGTCGCGGTAGAGATCGAGCAACTCCCGCGGCGGCTGGGTGGATGCGGCGTTGTTCGTCACCACCCGCCCCGTCGCGGGGAACACGAAGTGCTTCCGCACCGCGCGCACGTCCAGCATCTGCTGATGCTTCACGGCGGATGGCGCGGCCCCCGTTCGCTCCTGGCTCGCGGCCAGGCTCGTGATTGTTCGCATGCAAACCCCTCCTTATCCGGCGTCGGGCGCCGGACCTGCCAGGCTTCAGAGCACCGAGATGGTCTGCTCGCCGTTCGGGTTCTGGCTGGTCGGAAACAAGTCGGTCTGGTCGATGTCGGCGTGGATATGGCAGGTGATCTTCGCGTCGCCCTGGTCCCTGCAGTGGACGTCGATCAGGAGCGGCTGGCTGTCGCCGACGTCGAGCGTCGGTGCTGGTGAGCAGCCTGACGAACATGGCGGGCTGCTTCGAGCCAGGCTTCAGCGGCGTCGTGCTGGTCAGGGACTCGTACGAAGCCACCACCGCGCTCTGCGGAACGATCAGCTGCGCGATCGAGTCGTCGCTGATCTTCACGTGGTAGGTGACGTTGATCAGCCTGACCCCGTCCGGCGACCCGGCGTTCGTCACGGTGACCGTGAAGGTTCCGTTCTGCCCTGGCGTGAGCACGTCCTGGTTCTGCCGTTTGGGCACGACGGGTGAGACCGCCGTGATCACCTGATTGTCGAGGTAGTCAGCGACGGCGGCCGGAATGTCGATGAGTTCGATGGGCATGACTGGCTCCTCGCGCCTGACGATGCATTGCACCCGCTACCTTCGGCGGGGTGCGTTAGCGAGGCGCTAGCGAGCGCTGCGCGAGGCGCTAGCGAGCGCTGCGCGCGGTGGCGATGCGCCGGAGCAGGATCTTCGTCGTGTCCGCGGGGACAGCGCCGACCTCAGACAGCGCCCGCAGCATGCGCCTGGCGGCCGCGGTAGCCGCGCCATGGTCCCCAAGGTGAATCTGGGTGGCGATGGCCAGGCGGTGCGCGCGCTCGTTGTACGCGTCGGCAGCCAGTACAGCCTGAGCGCTCCTGACGGCGTCCGCGGCCCTGCCCTCGCTGAGGCGGACCTCGCCGAGCGTGAGCACCGAGTCGACCAGGGCCGTCTGTACCCGGGTCACCTCTCCGCCGAGCTCGTCGAGGTCCTGGACGTCGACGAGCGGCTCACCGCGCCACAACGCCGCCGCCGAAGCCAGCGCATGAGCATGCGCGCGCTGGTCGCCCGTCGCCCTGGCCTGTGCGGCCGACGTCAGGTACGCGTCGAGTTGCCAGAGGTCAACGTCCAGGCCGGGGTGAGCGACGAGGCGGATCGACGACGAGTCGATGATCAGGAATCGCTCGTCGAGCAACGGACCGGCTGCTGGCGGCGTCAGCGGCTGAGTCCCGGAGGACCTGCCGCAGGTAGGTCAGCGTCACCCGCAGGTTGCGCGAGGCCGCGGTCTGGTCGAGCTCGGGCCACAGCAGCGCCATCGCCCGATCGCGGCGAAGGTTCGGCTCGACGACCAGCAGGGACAGCAGCTGGCGGACCCGGATCCGGCGGCTCGCCGCGTTGTCGACTGCCTTGCCGTCGATAAAAACCCGCGCCGGGCCGAGGACTTGAATGCGGACCATGCGCGCGGGCGGGCGCTTCCGCGGTGGCGAGCAGTTCTGCCGCGCCGCGCCGGACGACATCGTCGCCGTGCTCGTGCTGCCAGTGCAGTTCAGTCAGGACGTTCGGTCCAACCCGGCGGCGGAGCAACTCGACGGCGCGCTGCCCGGCCGTCAGCCCGAGATCGTGGGCGCGCACGGCGAGCTCGACGGACAGCGGCAGCGGGAGCATCGTGATGAGCGCGTCGGTGTCCTCCAGCGCCGCCGCGATCGTGTCGCCGGCCTGCCCGGGCGGCGGGCTCGCGCGTGCGGAGACACCACCGGCCTTCCTGGAGCCTGCCTGGCGGGCTGCCAGGACGGCCAGGGCCACTGCGTGCATCCGCTGATGGCACTTGCCGAGGCGCGCGGCGTCCCAGGCCGGCCGGATGGCGGGGACGCAGATGTAGACGCCGGCGAGTGCCCGCCTGAGCTGGACGTCGCAGCGCGGATCGTCTACTGGGTACCGGCGCAGGTGGTCGGTGAGCGCGCGCCGCGCGCCTTCCTCGTCATGCTCGGCGATCAGGCGCGTCGCGACGGCCGCGGCGAGCATCGACGCGTCCCGCGGATCGTTCAGGTTGACCGGCACCGTCTCGAGCAGCTTGGCGAGCTCCCGCAGCCGGTCGATATCGCCGGTCGCCGCTCGCACGTACATCGAGAGCGTGGCGTAGAAGAACTGGTCGCGGGCGTTGGTGTCGGGCGCCGGGCCGTCGTCGGCGCGCAGCTCAGCCAGCTCCGACACGTCGCCGGCCGACCAGCGCACGAACGGCGGTGTCTTCCTGACGTGCGCGTGGCTCGAGGCCCGGAGCACGCCGTCGGCGATCGCGACTGCCTCGTCGGCGCGGCCTGCGAGGACGAGCATGTAGACGTGCAGCCTGGCGGCCGGCTCACGCATCGGATGGCTGCTGTCGGGGTCTGGCAGCCTGGCAAGCGCGTCGAGGGCGGCATCGATGTCACCGTTGAGTTCCGCGAGGGTGGCTGTCACCATCTCAGCGACAACGCGCAGGACCAGATCTTCGCGGGCGGAGGGCAGCTCGGCCACCCGCAGCGCGATCCGCAAGAAGTCGGCGTATTGCCCGCGAGAACTCGCGACCAGGCCAGCGAACTGGAGCGCGGAAATCTCTCCGATCTCGTCGCCCGCGGCTGAGAAGGCCTCGGTGGCCTTGGTGATCAAGGGCTCGATCGCCGGGTCGTCAATCGTCACCGCGTGCGCGATGGCCGCCCGCAGCAGCAGGACCTCCGGGGTGTCCAGGCTCGCTGGCCCCGCGGCGGCGAGAAGCGCGCGGGCGCGCTGCACGGGCAGCGACGCCATGGTCTGCCTGACCAAGTCGCGGGCCGCGACCCTGATCGTTTCCTGGTCTTTGAGCAGTTCGGCGATCGTCACCAGCCTGAGCGCGTCCTGCCTGCGCATGAGGGCCTCGCGCACCGCAGGCAGCAGGTCAGCGATCTGGTCGGCGGTAAACAGGCGCTCGATGGAATCCGTCCACAGGTCGTGGGCGCGCACGATGCCGCGGCCAGAGACGGTCAGCAGAGGGACCTTCGCGGCCAGCCTGCCGACGTCGATGTTCTCGCCGCAGACCGACGACACCATCGCGTTGTCACCCCAGCCGATCATGGCGAGGGCCAGCAGGGCGCGGGCTTCGCCTGGCCGCAGGCTGCCGACGATCTCTTCCCAGAGGAACTGCTGCGCTAAAGTCCGCGGCGACGTGAGCGCGAGCCGAACCAGGGCAGGCCAGCCGGCCAGCCTGCCGCGGGGCTGCGGGACATCGAGGAGCCTGGCCAGGCTCCGCTCCTCGGCCGGGGTGAAAGCGAGTTGCTCCTCGGTGATCTCGACGCAGCCGCCGGTCACGCGCAGGCGAGCGAGCGGCACGTCCGCCTCTGCCCTGCCACTTAGGACGAGATGACCGTTGCTCGGCAGGTGCCGGACGATGTCGGCAAGCACGGCGTGTGGCGCCGGGCCGGCTAGCTGATGGATGTCGTCAACCATCAGGCACACGTCGATGGGCGACAGGCGCCGCATGGCGGCGATGACGTCTGAACCGCGTCCCATGGACACCGCCTGCTCGGTGCCGATCGCCCGGCAGCAGGTGGCGGCGAACTGGACAGGGTCCTCGTCGTCTGGCTGGCAGGACACCCACGCGTCGATTCCGACCGGCGCCGCCAGGTTCTGGCGCATCGCCTGAGCCAGCAGTGTCGTCTTCCCGAAGCCCGCGCCCGCCACCAGCATGGTGACGGGTCGCTCGAACCTGCCAGCGAGCACCGAGAGCAGCCGGCCTCTGGCCACCTCGCCGGCCAGCGCGGCGGGCGGCCCAGGGGACTGCCGGACGGTGTCCGACCGCACGATGGCCTCCACGACGGAGCAAAGGACGCGTCCGCGGTCCGGGCAAAGATGATCAGCCGAGTGTGTATGCGGCTTGCCGGGCGTATGGAGGCCGTGTGGAGGCGGCGAGCTAACGATTGTCTGACGGCGTTCGTTGAGTAACCGGGCATCGCGCGAAGGGGAGGTGCCATGTCCGAAGTTGCCGAGATTGCAGAGCTCGCTGAGATTGCCGAGCGTCGCCGACCAGGGCGGACGGTGGTGCTCTTCGGTCACACTTCCGAACTCGGACAGGCGATCTGTGCGCGGCTGCTGGATAAGGGCGATGCTGTGGTCGGAGTCGCCCGCTCGAGCCTGCCGCGGCACGACGGTCGCCTGACCCAGATTCAGGCCGACCTGGCACGTGACGACGACCTAGCGCGCGTCATCGAGCACATCGAGCGTGAGTTCCCTGACTTCAGCGTGCTGATCTACGGGGTCGGAGTCCTGGCCGCGCATGACGTCGCGGCGATCGACTTTGCCGATCTTGAACTGGTCTACAGGTTGAACGCGCTCGTGCCCATGTACATCGAGTCCAGGTTGTTCAAGCACATCGACTCCAACTCCGCCGACGTCATCAACATCACCTCGAGCGTCACCAGGGGATTCAGCCCGGGGTTCACGGGCTATTCGACATCGAAGATGGCCATGCAGCGGTTCGGCCAGGACCTGCAGCGGCATCTGCAAGCCTCGGCGGCGCGGGTCATCGAGATCTGCCCGAGCGGCTTCACCAGCAGCATCTACGAGCGCATGCTGGGCACGAAGCTGACAAGGGACGAGAGCATCCAGATCCCCGCGGCTGACCTCGCTGACCTGATTGTCGCCATTCTGGCCCTGCCGAAGATCATCGAGCTGAGCTACGTCTTCGTCAACCGCAAGAACGGCCGCTCATGACGCGCGGCGGCGTCGCCAGATCCCGGGCGTGACCAGGTCAGCTGGCGCGGTCGTGCACGATCTGGCCGCCCGCGATCGTCAGGTCCACCCGGGCCAGGGCGATCTCCTCGGCCGGGTGCTCGAAGAGGTTCCTGTCCAGCACCACCATGTCCGCCGCCTTGCCGGGCTCGATCGAGCCGCTGACGTCGTCGGCGTGATTCACGTACGCCGAGCCGATCGTCGCCGCGGCGATCGCGTCGTGCAGGCCGATCCGGTCGCTGGGCAGGAAGACATTGCCCGCTCCAGGGCCGGCATACGGGTGCCCGGGCGGCACGGTCCTGTTGACCGCGACGTGCATCTCCCAGAGCGGGTCCGGGCTCGACACCGGCCAGTCACTGCCGAAGCACAACTGGGCGCCCGATCGCAGCAGCCGGCCGAATGGGTACTGCCAGCCGGCTCGCTCCGGCCCGAGGTAGGGCAGAGTGAGCTCGGTCATCTGGGGCTCCTCACAGGCCCAGAGCGGCTGGCAGTTGGCGAGCACGTCGAGATCCCTGAACCGCGGCAGGTCGTCCGGGTGCACGACCTGGATGTGCGAGACGTGATGCCTGTGGTCGGCTGGTCCGTTCGCCGCCCTGGCCGCCGCGACGGAGTCCAGCACCTCCCTGACCGCGCGGTCGCCGATCGCGTGGAAATGGACCTGGAATCCGCGCGCATCGATCTCGACCACGGCTTCGTTCAGTTCGTCAGGGCCGAAGAAGCTCGACCCGCTGCCGTCGGTTGCACGGCCATGCCCGTCCAGGTAGGGCGTCAGCATCGATGCGGTGAAGTTCTCGCACACGCCGTCCTGCATGATCTTGACGCTGGTGGCGCGGAAGCGCCCGTCCCGGCCTGCCCGCTCCCGGCGTTCGGCGAGGCCGTCAAGCTGACCAGCGCCGGTGCCGCGCTGCCACCACAGCGCGCCGACCACCCGGGCGGTGAGCAGGCCGCGCCGGTCGGCGTCCAGGTAAGCGTCGAAGCAGTCGGGGATGACGGCGTAGTTCCCGACGATGGCCTCCTGCCAGCCGGTGATGCCGAGCGAGTGCAGGTAACGCTGGGCCTCGAGGATCCCGGCCACCTGCTCGGTGACCGGAGGCCGCGGCATGACGCGCTCGACCAGGCTCATCGCGCCTTCCTGCAGGGTGCCCGCCGGAGTGCCGTCGGATTCGCGCTCGATCCTCCCGTCCGCCGGGTCCTGCGTGCTCGCCGTCACGCCAGCGAGTTCGAGAGCCTTGCTGTTCACCCAGGCGGCGTGGTGGTCGCGGTTCGACAGGAACACCGGCCGGTCCGGCGCGACCTGGTCGAGGTCGTGCCTGGACGGGACGCCGCCGGGAAACACGTCTATCGACCACCCGCCGCCGGTGATCCAGCCGGAGCCGGGGTTCGCCTGGGCGTACGCGCGGACAGCCGCGAGGTAGTCGGCCAGTCCGTGCGCCCCAGCCAGGTCGCAGCGCAGCCGCTCGAGCCCTGCGGCCGAGGCGTGCACGTGCGCGTCGATGAACCCGGGCAGCACCATCCGGCCAGCCAGGTCAACCAAGCGGGTGCCTGGCCCGGCCAGCACAGCCACCTGCTCGTCAGTGCCGACGGCGACGATGCGAGCCGTCACGCACCGCGACCGCCTGCGCCCACGACCTCGCCGCGTCGACGGTATAGACGGCGCCACCGCGCAGTACCAGGTCAGCTTCCCGCTCACTCATCCGCGTCCGTCCTGTTCATCCGGCCGTGCGGATGATTATGCCGACGCGCATGGGCAACTGCCAGGCTGGTCGCCCGCGGCGATCGCACCGGAGCGGGCCAGATAGCAGTCGCATGGTGCAGGTTCGGCCCTTACTCGCGCTAACGACTCTCAATGCCCGAGTTCGTTATTTTTCGCCGTTACTGAGCGCCACGCGAATTGATTCAAATACGCACGGCAGCGAGGCGTGACTAAATGTCACAATACCTTGACTTTGCGATGAATTAGCCAATGATCTGAAGGCATGGAGAACAAAGATGTTCAGCGCCGCAGTGGATCTACCCGCCGGACGTTCCTGTCCGCGTCGGCCGCTACGGCGGTCGCCGCCCCGCTCGTCGCCCAGTCCGTCAGCGCCAGCGCTGCGCCCATTGCGGGCGCCCACGCGGCCAACGCCGCCAAGGCCCTCGGTTCCCCGAGCCATTTCGACCCTGACCTGAGGGCGCTCCTACGCCAGATCGACCCGCAACGGATTCAGAATACGATCCAGACCCTGGTTAACTTCGGCACCAGGCATACCGCGTCCAGCCAGACCGACCCCGTGCGCGGCATCGGCGCCGCGACCGCCTGGGTGACCCAGCAGATGCAGTCGCTCGCGGCAGCCTCCAATGGCCGGATGACGGTCCAGCAGCAGACCTTCGTGCAGCCGGTTTCCAGCCGGATTCCGGTCCCCACCACCATCACCAACGTGATCACGACGCTGCAGGGCACCGCGTCGCCTGAGCGGTTCTACGTCGTCACCGGACACCTCGACTCCCGCTGCACCGACGTCCTCGACTTCACCAGCGACGCTCCTGGTGCTGACGACGACGGGTCTGGCGTCGCCGTCGTGCTCGAGCTCATCCGGGTGTTCGCGACACATCAGTTCCCTGGCACGCTGGTGCTCGCCACGGTTGCTGGCGAAGAGCAGGGCCTGTACGGCTCTGGCCACATGGCCACGCAGATGAACGCCGCTGGCAACGACGTCCAGGCGATGTTCAGCAACGACATCGTCGGTGCGAGCCGGGCGTTCGACGGAACCAAGCCTGATCCGTCCACGCTGCGGCTATTCACCGAGGGCGTGCCGACCAACGTGACCGCGAACGGCATCGCGCTCCTGCAGGCGACCGGCGGCGAGAACGACAGCGCGTCCCGCCAGCTTGGCCGGTTCGTCGCCGAGGTGGCGCCGTTCGGGCTGACGAACATGAACATCAGGGAGATCTGGCGCCGCGACCGGTACCTGCGGGCGAGCGACCACGTGTCGTTCGAGACGTTCGGCTACCCGGCGGCTCGTTTCACCGAACCGCGGGAGAACTTCAACCACGAGCACCAGAACGTGCAGGTCGTCAACGGCGTGCAGTTCGGGGACCTGATCGATTTCGTTGACTTCGACTACGTCGCGCGCGTCGCCAGGGTGAACGCGGCCACCTTGTGGGCGCTCGCCACCGGGCCAGGCACGCCGAAGAACCTCCAGATCCACACCACGCCGCCAGGCACCCTGAGCGGCACCAACCTGACCACCCTCGGCTGGAATGCCAACCCTGAGTCGAACCTGGCCCGCTACGAGGTGGTGAGCAGGGAAACGACCGCTGCCGACTGGACCGACGTCATCGACGTCGGCACCGCGACCAGCGTCACGCTCGACATCTCCAAGGACAATGTGCAGTTCGGCCTGCGCGCCGTCGACACGTCGGGCAACAGCAGCCCGGTTGCCTTCCCGATCGTCGTCGCCTAGGCGCGGGAGCGAGCGCGTCCGTAGCCAGGCAGGCAGCCGGCGGTCTTCGATGCCGCGGCTGCCTGCCCGGCCTTTGGTGCTGCCAGGGAACTTCTCAGGCGCCTCCGACGTGTCCATCATCAGGGCTAGTACGGCGGGAGTTGGTGACAATGGACGAAGCTGGCCTGACCTCGGATCTGCCCGGTCTGCCTGATCTGCCTGGCCTAGCGGGCTTGCGGTCGCTGCCGTTCACGCACGCGCTAGCGGCGGTCACACGGCTGGCGGACAGGGCGGATGAGGTCGCGGCAGGGCTGCGCAGGCTGCGCGAGCCAGAGGCTGCCGATCTGGTCGCCGAGTTCGGCGCCGACGCGGACCGGGCGGCCGCAGCGATCCGCGCGCTGCTGGTGTGTCCGCCCAGGTCTACGGACTGGTACGAGGTCCACCGGCAGATGTGGATTCGCTACGGCGACCCAGGCGATCTGGCCGCCATGACCGATCAGATTGCCCGATCGCCCGTCACATGATCGGGGCTAGTGGGGTCGCTTTGGGCGGCGGACTCTGTCAGTGCGGAGTTCATGGTCAGGGGCGCCAGCGTCGCTTCTTTGGGGCGACCGCGGTCCAGCGGGCACTCTGCTCAACCAGGAAGGTCTTCCCGCGCAGGTCGTCGGGGGCTGGTCCCTTCTTCAGTATGACGCCTATGTTCGGGCCAGGCCCCGCCGTCGTCAGCTGCTGGTGGAGCTGCGAGATGCCGGCGACCTGCCACCGCTGGCCGTCGCACTGCATCCAGTCGCCGACGTTGAGCAGGCCCAGTCCTTCCAGCCGACCGCTGATGACGGTCCCGCGGCCCTGGATGTGAAAGACGTCGATGACGGTCATCCACAGCCGGGGTTCAGCCGAGTCCATCGGCGGCATGCTCATGAGGGTCACCTTGCCACGAAGGCCATGGTCGCCGAGGCTAGTTTGCCTGCGTATGGTGCGCGCTCGCGAGATCGGCGGGTCAACGGCTCATGGCAGGTAGAAGGTCAGCAGATCAGCGCTCACCGGCGGGAACAGCGTCTGCATCAGTTCCTCGTTTGGTCCCGCGTAGACGTCCGGGTGGCGCTCTTCGAGGCCGGCAATGCCGTGCGGGCCGAACAGAAGTGAGCCTGCAAGGTCGGGAGCAACCCCGGCGCCGCCGACGGAGGCCGGCGCCTGCATGGGTCCGCCTGCCTCTGGCAGTTCCACAGCGCCTTGCGTGAACGCCATCCGTACGTGGTGCCGGAAGAAAGAGACGATGGCCTCGCCGCTTTGCGCAGCGAACTTCGAGGCGGCGAGCCGGGCAGAGAAAACAGGGCGCAGTTGCTCGAGCAGCGCCAGAACGTCGGGAACCCGGATGTAGTACTGAGCGGCTTGCCGAGGCGGCGGCTCCAGGCATCGCTCCATTGCATCGCCGCCCGGATAGCCCTGGCGGCCCACGATCCGGAGCACGTCGATGCCGACCTGATCGGCGGCGTGCGCGAGCAGGGCGTACGCCGCCGCCGGATCAGCGGCGGCGATCTCTCCGAGCACCACCTCCTCGTCGTCAGGCGCGGTCAGCCGGCCGGTCGCGACTGGAACCCCGGCACGCTCGACGAGCAACTGGGTGCTGCCGTCGCGAGCGACCAGCCAGCGCCAGCAGGCAGGTGAATGCGGCATGCGCAGGTCGTACGCACTCTGGACCGCATCCTGGAGGTCCGACATCGCCGCGATGTCTTGGGCTGAGGCCGTGCGCAGCACGTGCTCGCCGTCTGGCGGCGGTACTTCTCGCACCGCACGGGACTGAGGGAGTTCGATGGCGTACTGGTAGCCGAACTGCCGGTAGAAGTACGGGATGCCGATCATCACCTGAACGACGTGGCCGCGGCTCGCTGACCGTTCGTGGGCCCAACCCATCAGCGCTCGGACCAGGCCGCGGCCCTCGTACTCGCGATCCGTGGCGACCAGCTCGACTTGACCTGCAGCGATCCGGACTTGGCCGAGGACCAAGGTCTCGTCCAGCAGCACAGCGGTGGAAACAACCCGGTGGCCGTCGACCACGACGGCGCAGGACTCCCATCCGGCCTCTGGGTCGTCCATGACCAGCTGGTGGTCGATCGCGTCGGCGGCCTCGCCCCGGTCGGTGAGCAAGGCAGCGATCTGCTCGAGATCGGATGGAATGGCGCCGCGCAGCACCAGATTGCCCGGTAGGGACTGGTTCACGGAACTCAGCGTCCCAGCGTGCCAGCCGAAGGTCGACCGAATTCTCCGAGGGGCGTCCGCTGAATCGTGAGATTGCAGGAGTGCGGCTGGTCGTCGGCACCGGACGTTATTGTCCTCCCATGGCTGACTTCATCGATGCCGATCTGCGCGGATCGCGGTTCGAGCGCGTCGACCTCAGCGGGGCGCACCTCCGCGCGGTCGACCTGGCCGACGCACAGTTCCAAGGCGTCAACCTCAGCGGCGTCGTGATGCGTGGCGTCGAACTGGCGAACGTCGACATCCACGGCGAGATCCTCAACGTGACGGTCAACGGCGTCGGCATCGGTCCGCTCGTCGAGGCGGAGCTAAACCGGCGCTATCCCGACCGGGCGAAGATGCGCCCGGCCGATCCTGCCGGGTTCGAGCAAGCGTGGGACATTCTCGAGGGGCTTTGGAGCCAGACCGTCGAACGGGCCAGGCGTCTTCCGCCTGAGATGCTGCACGAGTCGGTCGACGGCGAGTGGTCGTTCATCCAGACGCTCCGCCACCTGGTGTTCGCCACCGACTCGTGGGTCAGGCGGGCGATCCTCGGTGACCCGTCGCCGTGGGAACCCCTGGGTCTGCCGTGGGACGAGATGCCGGACATGCCTGGCGTGCCGCGTGACCGCGAAGTGCGCCCATCGCTGGACACCGTGCTCGAACTGCGCCGCGACCGGATGGCCACAGTCCGCCAGGTCATCACAGGCCTGACGGAGACGTCGCTGGACGAGCACACCGAACCTGTCGAATCAGCCGGCTGGCCACCGCCCCGCAGCTTCGAGGTGCGCGAGTGCTTGCTTATCATCCTCAACGAAGAATGGGAGCACCGGCTCTACGCCGAACGAGACCTGGACGCCATCGAAGCGCGCTCATCCTAGCCGCTTTGTGTGATAACACCCTTCCATATTCCGTATCGCAAGGACTACGCTGCCTTTGGTACGTGGCTTACCGATAGCCCGTTCCTGGGGGGATTACCTATGTCCGAGATGCTGCCACACCAGATTTTCTGGGTTCGCGAAATCGGAGATACCGAGTCGCCGTACTGGACGGCAGCGTCACTGGATGGCATGCAGCTACACCTGGAGCCGGACGAGTCCATTTTGCACGTGTGCTATTGCCACGTTTCGCAGCTCGCCGAGAGGGCGGTTCAGACCAAGCCAAGCCCCTCGCAGACTCTCGCAAAGAAGTGGCAGCTTCCGGATGCGACGACCGTTGTGATTACTGACCGGCGGATCGCCTTCATGACGACACAGTTCGATAAGGGAGGCGGCTGGAGCGGTTTCGGCCTCGCCGGCCTGGCCGTTGCCGCTACCGCCAACGCGGTGAGCAAGAACCGGGCGGCGAAACGGAGCGCTGGGAAGATCGCCATCGGCCAGCTCCGCCACGAATGGCTCACGGCGATCGCCGTGCGCTATCGCAAGCCCGTCTTCGGCCGCGACACTTACGTGCACCTCGCGGCGGCGACCAGCGCTGGAACGGCGATCATCGAGCTGTACAAGCCGCAAGTTGTCGACGAGAAGCTCGCACGCTGGCTCGTTAGCACTGTTGCCACAAATCGCTTGGCGCTTCTGTCGCAGGCCTCGCCCGACCTCGCAACGCTGCAGGGCTACAGAGATACAGGTAACGGAGCGGTTCAGGGCGCCAACCCTGGCGATCTTCGCTGGCCGCTGCCGGGAAACACGGGCGAACTCATCGCGAAACTCATCGCCCAGCCGGAAGCTCGCTGACCCTCTAGTCGAACCCTGAGAACCAGGCCACTTCGAGCAATAGAAAGTGCGAGTGAGATGACCAGCGGAGCACAGGATTTCTCCCAGGTAAACAGTGACCAGATCCAGCCAAATCAAGTGATAGGCGCGGGCCAGGGCCCCGTCGCGCCCGGCGGCACTGGAGGGATAATAAACCGGCCTTCGTACAGTGTCCGGCGAGTGCTATGCGGCCTCTGGTGGGCGCTCGGAACCGCCCTTTGCACGATCAGCGCGCTAATCAGCCTCTTCGGCGGTCATTTCCTCCAATTCCTCGGCGCCGCCGCGATCGCCGGGCTCATCGGCTGGTATGACTACAGGATTTGGACCTTCAAGGCGAAGTGGCTGATGTTCCTGATCATCTTCTGACCCGTGCCAGGGATGTACCGGTGACGTCAGATGTGATGACCCTCCATGACGGCAGACGGCTGCGCTGGCATGAGTTCGGTGACCAAAACGGGTCGCCGGTCATCTACACGGCGGGGACTCCGGTGTCGGGCCTGTACGGAGGCTCCTATGACGAGACGGCCCTGGCCGCCGGCCTGCGCTGGATCTCGCCGGACAAGCCCGGCTACGGCGGCTCCGACTACCACCGGGACCGCAGCCTGATCAGCTGGGGTGATGATCTGGCTGCGCTGGCTGATCATCTCGGCCTGGACAGGTTCGCGCTGGCGGGCGAGTCCGGCGGTGGCCCGTACACGCTGGCCGCTACCCTCCGGCTCGCGGACCGGGTGAGCGTTGCCGCCCTCATTGCGACGGGCGGGCCGATGGACGCGGCCGAGCGAGCGGGCCAGCAAGCGAGGATCCGGTTCTATGGCTGGCTCGCCAGGAAACTGCCGGCGCTGAATGCGGTCCCGCTTACGGTGATGAGATGGTCGCTGGCCAGCCCGGCCAGGCGGCAGCGTTCCCTGCGCCGGGAGATGGCCGCCGCGCCGGAGGCCAAGCATGCCGGCCTGCGGATCGAGTTCGAGGCCGTCGCTGACGCCCTCCGGCAGGGGACGCGCGGTGCAGTGCAGGAACTCGCCGTGGCCAAGCGCCCGTGGCCGTTCCCGCTCAGCGAGATCAAAACGCCGGTGCACCTGTGGCACGGTGCCGGCGACACTAACGCGCCGATCGCCATCGCGCGCAACCTCGCCCGCGAACTGCCCGACGCCACCCTGCACATCAGCGACTCGGCAGGCCACGATGTCGGCCACGACCGCAGCGGCGAGATCATGTCTGTGCTTGTATCCGGCCGCTAGCGCCGTCGCTGGCTCTAAGTTCGGTTCGTGACCGAGCCAGGAGAAGGCATGAAGTGCGGAATCACCGCAGGTGACAGGGTCTTCCCGAGTTTGGATTGCTCCGCTACTGTTCGGGAGCCGAACAGCCACGTTCGGGACAGGGGGAGATTCAGGTGAGCCTTAGCATTGAAGAGCTGGCCGGACAGTACCACCAGGCCTGGGCTGACCTGGACGTAGATGCCATCGTCGCCCTGCACACCGAAGGCTCGGTCTTCCACCTGCACGGGGTCACAGACGCTGCGACCGGCCGTAGCTCCATCCGGCAGACCATCGTGGCACTGCTCGGGCTCGTGCCCGATCTTCATTTCGACGCCAAGAGGGCCTACCTGGGAGCAGACCACCTCGTGCTGGAGTACGACATGTCCGGTACCGCCGGTGGGTCACCTTTCGTATGTGACGGCGCGGACGTGATCGCAGTGCAGGACGGTCTTGTCGCCCGCAAGGACACCTATCTGGACCTGGCGGCGTACCAGCGGCAGGCCGGTGCCATTCCGCTACTGCCAGAACGCAGCCGCATCAAAGGCTGACCCCTAGGCCGAGGTACTCGGCCAGCCAGGGCCCGGTCGCGCTGCCCGGGTCACGAGCGACATCGGCTGGCGTTCCCGCGGCGAGAATGCGGCCGCCTTCGGGGCCGCCGCCCGGGCCCATATCGATGAGGTAATCCGCCGCAGCCAGCAGGTCGAGGTCGTGGTCGATGACGATGATCGTCGCTCCGGCGTCAAGCAACCGGTCGAACACGCCGACCAGCGTTGCCACGTCGAGCGGGTGCAGGCCCGCAGTCGGCTCGTCGAATACGTACAACGCGCCGCGTTGGCTGCTGCGAAGCCTGGAGGCGATCTTCAGACGCTGCGACTCGCCGCCGGACAGCGACGGGGTGGGCTCGCCGAGCCTCAGATAGCCGAGGCCGACCTCGCTGACGGGCCGCAACGCCGCCGCGATCGATGATCTGCCGGCGAACAGCTCGACGGCGTCGTGAACGCTCGTGGCGAGTACATCAGCTATCGTCAGGCCGTCGACCTGGACTGCGAGGACCGCTTCATTGAAGCGAGCGCCGTGACAGGTCGGGCAGTCGACGGAGATGTCCGGCAGATACTGGACGTCGAGGTCGATGTGTCCGAGGCCGCGGCAGGTCGGGCACTGGCCCTCGCGCGTATTGAACGAGAAGTGGCCGGCTTTCCAGCGCGTGACGCCTGGCGTACCCGGACGCGGCGAACAAGCGGCGGATGTGGTCGAACGCTCCGCAGTAGGTTGCGGGGGTTGAGCGCGCGTTCTGCCCGATAGGCGAGGCGTCAATCTGGACAACCTGCCGTATGCCCTGCAGGTTCAGGCAACGGACGTGGCCCGGCTCCGCAGAGCCGCCCAAGCGAGCCCGGGCGGCAGGAATGAGGCTATCCAGCACGAGCGCGGTCTTGCCCGCCCCGGACGGACCGGCTACTGCCGTCAGGCAATTCACCGGGAAAGCAGCGGTCAGGTCGTGCAGGTTGTAGAGGTCGGCGATCTCGATGGCGATATGCCCGTTGTCAGTTTCACGCAAGGGCCGGTCACGGGAAACGCCGGGCGCTCCGGCTAGAAAGGGGCCGATGATCGAGCGAGGGTCGGCCGCCAGCTGACCGGGCGTGCCCGCGGCGATCACATGGCCGCCCTGTGCCCCGGCGCCAGGCCCGAGTTCGATGATCCAGTCGGCAGAGCGGATGAGATCACGCTCGTGTTCGACCACAATGACCGAATTGCCGTTCGCGGCCAGGGCAGAGATCATCTTCCGCAAGCCGGTCACGTTGCTGGGATGCAGTCCGACCGACGGCTCGTCCAGCACGTAGAGCATGCCAGTGGTGCTGGCTCGCACCGTTGAGGTGAGCTCGATCCGCTGCCGCTCGCCTGTCGACAGCGAGGCGCCGGAACGATCGAGGGTCAGGTAGCTCAGCCCGACGTCGAGCAGTGGCGCGAGCGTGCTGTTGAACTCGGTGAAGAGGCCAGAGGTCACGCGGCTGAGCTCCGCGGGAAGCTCAGCAGGAAGGCTTGCCGTGAACTCGCCGAGCGCTGCCAGGCTGAGCGTGCTGATCTCGGCGATATTTCTGCCCGGCAAGCTGGGAAGTCAGCGCCTCCGGCCGCAGCCGTGTGCCGTGGCACACCGAGCAGGTGCGGGTGATGACGAAACGCTGCGCCAAGCCGACGAGTGCGTTCGTTGTCACTTCGCAGTGACCGCTCCACCGCGGCGCGCGCATTGTCGTAGTTCACCGATAGCCGTACTGTGCGCTCATTCCGGCCCGAGTGCAGGGTCACCTGCCGCTGCACGGGCGCGCCGTGCAGCACGATGTCGCGCTCGCGCTCGGTGAGCGACTTGTATGGCACGTCCAGGCGGACACCGAGTTCGCCTGCGGCATACATCGACAGCCGCCGTCCGCCAGAATTCCATGGCAGCACTGCCCCTTCTTCGATCGTCTTATCCGGATCGGGTACCAGGGTGGCTTCGTCGACCTCTGACCGCACGCCCAGGCCCTGGCAAGCCGGGCACGCGCCGTAGGAGTTGAAAGCGAAGGATTCAGCGCTGGGATGCTCGAAGCGCGCACCGCAGACCGGACAAACGACTTCCTCCGCGAACGTTGCGATCGACGGGTCGATGCGGTGGCCGTTCGGACACAGGTGCGAGCCGAGCCGCGACATCATCAGCCGCAGGACGTTCAGGACCTCGGACATGGTCCCTACCGTGCTGCGCGGGCCAGGAACGGGCGGACGCTGCCGGAGGGCAAGCGCTGGCGGCAAGTGATCGATGCGGTCCACGTCCGGGCGCTGGGCTTGGGTCAGCCGGCGGCGGCTGTACGTGCTCAGGCCAGACAGGTATCGCTGCATGCCCTCGGCGTACAAGGTGCCGATCGCTAGCGACGTCTTGCCCGATCCGGACACACCCACGACGGCGACAGTCCGCCACAACGGCACGTCGACGTCGACGTCGCGCAGGTTGTTGTGCCGGGCACCGCGGACGCCGATGGCGCCAGGCAGCCCGGGCGCCGATCGATCAGCCGCCACATCACCTACCTAAGCAGAATGGCGTGCCCGCGCCGGGACCGGTAGCCGCCGAGACCGGCAGCCGCCGGCCCCGGCGCGGGCGGCTAATCCGGTTCAGGGGTGCACAGGGCCACTCGGGCCCTTGTCGAGGCGCAGCGACTGCATGATCGCGAAGGTGGTCGTCATCGTGAACACCTCGATGTCCGCGGCGGCCAGCACGCCGGTGTACTTGGCGATCACGGGCGCGGCTGCACGCTCGGTGACGGCATCGAGGTGGCCTTTCACGCCAGCCCAGAAGTTCTCCCCGTAATGCATGTAGTAGGGGACCGGGTTGACGCTCGTGAGCGCCTCCCTGGAGCTGGACTCGATGTCAGCGATGTACCTGCTGGTGCAATGCGACGTCTTCGCGGGTAGCGAGCCTGCCGAGGTGCCCGCAGATGAAATGCGACCACGGGTACGACAGGGCGATGTCCGGAGCCTGCATGTACCCCTGCACATCCTCACTGAGGTTGAGGTTGTAGATCGGCACCCAGCCGGCGTTGACGACGTCGATGAACATCAGGGTGTCGTGGCCGGGGAAATGGATGTAAATGTTGTCCGGCGAGTGGTTGGAGCCGCGCCAGGCCAGCTCGACGCGCTCTCCGCCCACCTCGAGCGTGTAGGTATCCGCAAACGTCACGTCCGGCGCGGGCCTGGCGGGGTCATTGTCGCGGATTAGGAGCCGGCGAGTCTCTTCGTGCCCGATCCTGGTGACGTTCTCGAACAGCGAGGCGGCCGCGCCGTGGTCCGCGTGGTGATGGGAGTAGACCAGGTGCGTCACGGTGTTGCTGACGCCCTCGGCAGCGGCGATCTCGTCGACAGCCCGCTGCAGGTTGTGGCCGATGCTGGGGGGCGCGTCGAATAGCACCACGCCGTCGCGAGTGACCAGAAACGCCGACTGGTATACCCCGTCGGTGACCCAGTACAGGTTCCGCTCTACCCGCCCGACGTAGTAGCCCTGCTCGTTCACGGCGGGACCGAGCGCCGAACGCGGGATGGGCGCGTAGTCGGGCAGTTCGTCGACACTGGCGGTACCGGCATCTGATGTTGTCACGACATCTCCCTTAATGCTCGGGCACGCCCCTGCAGGTCGTACGCGGATTGGCAGCAGGTTTAGGTTCGCCGCGCGGCAGGTGAGAGGTCATCACCGGATCATGATGATTCGACCCGCCAGCGACGTCGTGCCTGGTCAGCCGCCGTAGGCTGGCAGGATCGCCCCGCTCACGGGCGCAGCAGCCTCGCTGACGAGGAACCCGATCAGGCCGGCGATCACCTCGGGCGCCACCGCATGCTTTATCACCTCGGGCGGATAGAAGGCCCGGTTAGTCGGGGTGTCCAGCAGCTGGGGCGCGACCGCGTTGACCCGGATGCCGTGCGGACGCAGCTCGACGTCGAGCACGCGGGTCAGATGCACGAGGGCCGCCTTGCTCACGCTGTACGCTGCCATGCCACCCGTCGGCTCGAGCGCCGGGCGGGCGGTCACGTGGACGATGGAACCCGAGCCGCGTTCCTGCATAGATGGCGCCACTGCCTGAGTGAGCCACAGCGCGGCACCGAGATTGACATCGATCATGGTGCTCAGCGTCTCCGGGGTCGCGGTGAGCGCATCTCCCAGCTCGAACGCGCCGATCGTGTTGACGAGCACCTCAGGCTTGCCAACATCGCGAACGATCCCGTCGATGAGCCGGGCGGGCACTGCCGGGTCAGTCGTGTCGGCAACCTCGGTCCGGATGCTGCCGGGCAGCTCGCGCAGCGCGCGCTCGTCACGGTCGACGGCTACGACGGTGAAGCCGCCGGCCGCGAGGGTCAGGCTCGTGGCGCGCCCGAGGGGCCCGCCTCCTCCGGACACAATCGCGACGCGAGTACTCATGAAGTCCGCCTCCCTGTCTATTTCGTCAGGCCTCAGGTTCGCCGCCTCGCAGGTGAAGCGTCATCACTAGATCCCGGTGATTCAGCGCGGCGAAGGCACTCGACATCAGGGACCTTCATGGCGAGCCGGCGCCACGGCTTTCTGGCGATGTGTCTTCGGGGGCGAACTGGCGGACCTCGAGCAGGTCAAGGCTGAGCGCCTCGATCTCAGCCAGGACGCCGTGGAGCCCGGGACGGTCCAGGGTGCCGGTCAGGACCGTCTCCGGCCGTGCCGCTGCCATCACCCCGGAAACGCTGACAGCAACGTGGCGCCGAGATGACCGTTGATCCTGATCATGTACCTGGCGGATGCGAGGTCCATGCGGCTATGGTCCTGCGCCGGCAGGTGAGCCGCATCGCCAGGATCTGGTGATCTGACGATCGAGGCTCAGGCGTGGTCATTTAGGGCGAGCCAGCGAAAGCCGGGTCCGGCGGCTCTGCGATTGATCCAGCGCGCTGAACTTGTCGCATCCCTGGATCGCGCGGCGGCGGCGAAGGTAACGCTTATCTCGGCTCCCGCAGGCAGCGGCAAGACTTCGCTGCTGCGGGCCTGGGCCGATGGTCCTGGTCTGCCGTACCGGCTCGCGGTTGTGCCCGTGCGGCGCGATCAGCGGGACTCGCAGCAGTTCTGGCTTGCCGTCCTCGGCGCCATCCGGCAGGCGCCGGGCACGCCAGGCGCGGGCGAGCATCTGGCTGCGACACCCGACTTCAACGAAACAGCCATCGGCGAGCGAGTTCTGTCGGAGCTCGCCGGGCATCGCGATCGCACCTTCCTGGTCATCGATGATCTGCACGAACTGACCTCGCCTGAGGCGCTCCGGCAGCTGGCCCTGCTGCTAGAGAACCTCCCCGAGCATGTGCGCGCGATCCTCGCGACGCGGCGTGATCTGCCGCTGCGGCTGCACAAGCTTCGCCTCGCCGGCGACCTGGCCGAGATCCGTGCCGCAGACTTGCGTTTCACGCGAGCGCGAGACCCGCGAGTTCCTCGAGGCCTCGGGCATCGCGCTGTCAGAAGCCGGGGCCGCGAAGCTGCACCAGCGGACGGAAGGCTGGGCCGCAGGCCTGCGGCTCGCCGCACTCTCACTGGCCAGCAGTCCTGACCCCGAGCGATTTGTCGAGGAGTTCTCCGGGAGCAACCGGACTGTGGCCGAGTATCTCCTGGCCGAGATGCTGGAATGCCAGCCGCCCGTGGTCCAGCAGCTGCTTTTGCGTACTTCCCTGCTCGACCGAGTCAACGGCGAGCTGGCGGATCTGCTGACTGGTCATCGCGGCTCCGAACGGATTCTGCTTGATCTCGAAGACGAAAATGCGTTCGTGGTATCGCTCGATCCGGCCAGGACCTGGTTCCGGTATCACCACCTCTTCGCGGACCTGCTCCGCCTTGAGCTGCGCCGGAGGCTTCCCGCAGAACTGCAGGCCCTGCACCGGCTCGCCGGGAAGTGGCTGACCGGGCACGGCGAGATCGTCGAGGCCATCCGGCATGCTCAGGCCGCGGGTGACTGGTCCGACGCGGCGCGGCTGCTCGCAGACCATTCGTTCGGCCTGACGCTGGACGGACAAGCCCAGACCATCGCGTCCCTGTTGCGAGCCTTCCCGCCAGGTGCCGTTATCGATGGCCCCGATATCCCGCTCGCGCGCGCAACCAGCGATCTTGCGCTGGGGTATCTCGACGAGGCTGCCGCCCACCTGACAGTGGCGGAAGCCGCGATCACATCGACGCCGCCAGATCGCAGGCACCGCCTCGAAGTGGCGGCCGCAGCACTAAGACTGTCCCTTGCGCGGAAACGGGGGCACCTCGCGGGGGTAGTCGAGCAGGTCAGGTTCCTTGCTTCGCCAGTGACCGGGCAGTCTGACGAGGACATCGCGCTCGACAGCGACCTGCGCGCGGTGGCGCTTATGAATCTCGGGACCGTCGAAGCGTGGTCGCTGGGGAACCAGGACAGCCAGCGGCACCTCGAAGAGGGCGCCGATCTCGCGCGGAAGATCGGACGTCCTTACCTCGAAGTGGCCTGCCTGGCTGAGCTCGCCTTCGCATCGAAGATCGAGCCCTTCGCAACTACCCGCCGGCGATGTCGCGAGGCGATAGCACTTGCCGAGGAGCATGGCTGGGGCGCGGAGCCGGTCATCTCGCCTGCGCTCGTGAACCTCGCGGGTGCTCTCATCTGGACGGGTGAATTCGACGAGGGCGACTACTGGCTGCAGCGCGCCGCCCGCGCCGTGGAGACAGACACCGGGCCCGTCATCAGGCTGCTGCTGCACATCGGCACTGGGGCGCTGATGGCCGGCCGCCGCAGGCTGCGCGAGGCGCTTGCGGAATTCATCGCGGTAGAGCACCTGCAGGCTCGGCTGGAAGGCTCATACGCGCTGGCGGGTCAGCTGACGAGCTGGAGGCTGGCCACCCAGGCCCGGCTTGGGCAGCTCAGCGAGGCCCGAGCATCGCTGGCAGCACTCGATCCGGATCTGGCATGCCACGGCGAGATCGATAATGCGCGCGCGGCCATCTGCCTCGCCGAAGGAGACCCAGCGGCCGCCTTGACGCCGGTCCGCCGCGTTCTCAGCGGGGCAGCTCCAGTGATCGGATATGTAACAGTCGTTGAGGCGCACATACTGGCGGCGCTCGCGCACCGCGAACTCGGCGACCAGCGCGCTGCTACCGCGGCCGCCGAGTGCGCGCTGGCCCTAGCGGAGGCGGACCGGCTGGTCCTGCCGTTCGCGATGACGGGTTCGCCTGAGCTGCTTGAGGCCATGCCGCGGCATGAGACGGCTCACGCGGCCCTACTTGCCGACATCCTCGACGATCATGCGCGGATCATCCATACGGCCGGGCATCGAGCCTTCATCGGGGGCGATCGAGCGTCTCAGTCCGAGCGAGCTGCGGGTCCTGCGGTATCTCCCGACGAACCTCTCCCGGCCGGAGATCGCGAGCGAGCTATCGGTGTCGGTGAACACTGTGAACACCCACATCCGCAACATCTACGCGAAGCTCCAGGCTCAGGATCGTTCCTCGGCCGTACAGCGCGCACGAGAGATGCGGCTGCTCTCAGCTCGCCTGAATAGCTAGGCCGTTAGCAGGACACGGCGCCCGGGGCATTCGTTCAGCGGCGGCGCGCCCGGATCAGAGCGAAGAACTCCTCACGGCAACTCGGAACGGTGCTCAGCATGCCGAGCAGCGCCGAGGTGATCGAGGTGGGGCCGACGGCACGAACGTAGTTCGGGGTCATGCAGGAGTGCTCGGCCTCCACCATCACGCCGACACCGCGCGGACGCAAGTTCGTAGCCAGGTGTTCCGCGACCTGCTGAGTCAGGTCGCCTTGCGACCGCTTCCGCGCGGCGAAGAATTCGACGACCTGCCCCAGCGTCGCAGCGCCCAGCATCAGCTCCGCTGGCAGGTAGCCGATGTGCGCGATAGCCGCAATGGGCCTGGCTTGGTGATCGCGGAGCCCTTGGAACGGGATCGCGAGGGTCAGGACAAGCTGGTCATAGCCGTCGTCGTTCGGGAAGGTCGCCAGCCGGGGTAGCTGCTCGGCCCGGACCAGTGCAGGCTCGTGGCTCATTCGCCTTGTCATTCCCCGGATCCGGCACGAACTCTCGGCGGAGACCTCTCGCGAGCGCGATAGGCGGTGCGCGGCCGGTCGGCTCGCGTGACCGGTTGGCGCAAGAGCGCTTGGGCATGATGATCGCGGGGGACCGAACTGCGCGGCCGACCCCGCCACCTAAATGATCATGGCCGGACTGGCCCGATTCCCTCCTAGGAGGCGATACATGATCGTTCGGGCGCAAAACAGTAATAAGGCGGGCGCGTTCGACCAGAAACCGCTGTCATGCCGGTGACCGCGCAGATCGGCCGCCGCGAGTCGTTCAATGCCGCACATCGGCTCTACGACCCGGCACTGTCGGATGACGAGAACCGCCGCGTGTTCGGAAAATGCGCCAACCTGCACGGGCACAACTACGTGCTCGAGGTCGTCGTCGGCGGAGAAATCGACCAGGCCATCGGGTACGTCATGGACCTCAAATTCTTGTCCGAGGTCATCTGCCGGCGTGTGATCAGCGATGTGGACCATCGCAACCTCAACACTGACGTCCCCTGGCTGGCCGGGCGCATCCCGACCGCCGAGAATCTCGCGCTCACCTTCTGGGAGCGGATCAGGCCTGAGCTTCCCGAAGGAGGGCTCCGGGTCTTGCGTGTCTGGGAGACAGACAAGAATTGGGCTGAGGTTGGTGATCGAATCTGAGACCTCGCGCCCATCGGGCCGGGAATTGCACACCCGCTACACCGCAGCTGACCTCGGCGTGTTTACCGCCGAGGAGGCTCGCCGGTTCATCCCTGACGGAGAAGGCGATCCCAGTACCGACACCGTCCTGGCCTGGGAGCTGCTTTACCGGCTCGAGCCTGACCTCTACGACAGGCTCGCGTCCGCCGAGCGTCTTCATCCCGCCATCCTCGGCTGGTTGCCACGCTCCGCCGAGCGGATCGTCGAGGTTGGCGCCGGCACAGGACGGCTGACGCTCGACCTAGTCGACCGCGGATGCGAAGTAGTGGCCGTCGAGCCAGCGACGCCGCTGCGTCAGATCTTGGAACGGAAGCTCACCGAGGCTGGCCACGGCAGCGTGCGGGTGCTCCACGGGTTCTTCGATGACTTGCCGCTACCCTCCGGATTTGCCGACGTCGTCGTCGCGTGTTCGGCTTTCACTCCAGCTGCCGGCTGCGGCGATGCGGGTCTGGCCGAGATGGAGCGGGTGTGCAAAGCGGGCGGATGCGTCGCCATCATCTGGCCGAACAATGTGGACTGGCTGACCGCGCGCGGCTACCGGTACGTCAGCTTCGACGGGCCGATGGCCGTTGAGTTCCCCAGCCATGAAGACGCAGTCGAGCTCTCTGAGATCTTCTATCCCCGCGCCGCCGAAGAAGTGCGGGCACAGCGCCTGCGGCGGGTGCCGTTCGAACTCGTGGGAATCAATCCGCCACGCGACGTGGCATACAAGTTCCTGCCTCGATGAAGATCGCGATCATGGCGCCGCTCGTCACGGCCATCCGCGAGCCTCAGCTTGGGGGCTCGCAGGCCTTCGTGTCCGATCTCGCCCGCGGCCTGGCCGGCCGTGGGCACGAGGTTCACGTGTACGCCGCCTCAGGCTCGCAGATTCCCGGGGTTACCGTCATTGACACCGGGGCCGATCCGCAGGTCCTGGCGGGCACCCTTTACCGCGCCGTCGTGCCCGTGGATAACGGCTCGGCCGACGTCCCTGACGCCTCGCCGCCGCCGGGCTCTGCCCAGGCCGCGTCCGCCAGGGCCGCCGCTGAGGCAGCCTTCGCAGCGGCGTACGCGACGATGCGGGACGCCCGATACGACGTGATCCACAACCACGCCTTCGACGCTCCCGCCATCCGTTTCGCGACCACCGTGCCCGCACCTGTGCTGCACACGCTGCACTTGCCCCCTGAGGAAACGCTGATCGGGGCGCTGGACCAGGCGGCGCGTTCCGTGCGGCCTCCCGTTGTCGCGACAGTCTCCGCCTTCCAGGCGGCTGCCTGGAGCCGCGTCATCCGTGTCGACGAGATCCTCCCGCCGTACGTGCCTACGCGTGTCATCCCAAACTCAGTGAAGGCAGGCCACGGCGCAGTCTTCGCTGGTCGGCTCAGCCCGGAAAAGGGGGCCGCGGAGGCCATCGATATCGCCTCCGCAACAGGGCTATCCATCGACGTCTACGGCGACGCATACGACGAGCAGTATGCCCGCAACAACATTGCACCGCGGCAGGCCATGCCTGGCGTCAGGGTTCACCATGCCATTCCCCGGGCAGCGCTCTGGACGGCGATGTCCAGAGCGGCGGTTGTCCTCTGTCCCGTGCAGTGGGATGAGCCGTTCGGCATGGTCGCCGCCGAGGCGCAGGCGTGCGGCACTCCGGTGGTGGCGTTCCGCCGCGGCGGGCTCACGGAGGTAATCGAGGACGGCGTCACGGGGTTCCTGGTGCCTGCCGGCGACTGTGAGGCAGCAGCCGAGGCTGTCGGGCGGACGGCCGGGATCTCGCGTACGGCGTGCCGCGGTCATGCCGAGCGTCATCTCGATCTGGAGCAGAGCCTGGACGCGCACGAGCGCGTCTACCGCCAGATGACAGGTGCAAATGCCGCGGAGGCAGGTAATGGGTGACGCACGGCATTGGCTGAACGGGCGAGTCGCGGTCGTGACGGGCGCCAGCCGCGGGATCGGCGCCGCAACCGCGACGGCGCTCGCGGGGGCCGGTGCGCAGGTCATCCTCGCCGCGCGCGACCACGAAGCGCTCGAGGGAGTGGCCGACCGGATCAGACACGACGGCGGGATGGCGCGAACTGTACCTACCGACGTGAGCAAGCCGGCAGACGTCGACCGCCTGTTCAGCGAGGCACGACTGGCGGGCAATCCTGCTGCCCTGGTCTGCGCGGCAGGCGCGCTGACATCAGTGGCGTTCGCGGACACGACGCCTCAGATCTGGGAGGAGACACTCGCTGTCAACCTGACGGGAACGTTCCTGTGCTGTCGCGCTGCCTTCACCGCAATGCGCGGGGCCGGGCAGGGGAGGATCGTCACCATCGCCTCGCTCTCCGGGGTCTACGCGACCGAGAAGTTCCCCGGGCTGGCCGCCTACAACGTCTCCAAGTACGGGGTCGTGGGCCTGACCGAGGCCGTTGCCGTTGAGGGAAGGAAGCACGGCATCAGCGCGATCTGCGTCAGTCCCGGCGCGGTCGACACCGAGATGCTGCGCCGCGCCAACCCGGATCTGCGTCCCGGCCTGGGACCCGGTGACGTGGCCGACCTGATCCTTGCCCTACTCGACAGCCCGCTGGCGCCGGCGAGCGGGGCCAACATTCCCTTGTTCTCGAACGCCTGACTATTGGCTCGTCACGCACTGGTCGGTAGCGACCACAAGTCCGTGCGCTCGTCAGCGAGCAAGTCGCGGGCCGGCCGTGCGCGCTCGGCCACCAGACGTCGGGCGGCAGCCATCTCACTGTCGTGGTCAAGCTCCGGGTCGCCGCCGCGGTCCAAGCCCACCGCGGCCTGCACCAGGCCCTCGAGCAGGTAGAACCCGACCAGCTTCCCTTCATCGAGGCTGCCGCGCACGACGAAGTCATCCCATGTGGCGGCGTGTCCCACGTACTCGACCTTGTGCTCGTACTGGTCGGACCAGAACGTGTGAACGTATCCGTAAGGATCTGCCGAGCCAAGCATGATCCTGGCGGCCGCCGTTCCCTGCTTCTCCGCGTTGTTGTAATGCTCGACCCGGACGCGCCCGAACAGCGGATGACGATGATTGGCCACGTCGCCGGCCGCGTAGACGTCAGGTGCGCTGGTCCGGCACAGCTCGTCGGTGAGGACCCCGTGATCCTGCGCGATAGAAGATCCGGCCAGGACCCCGACTTCGGGAGTGATCCCGACACCAACGACGGCGAAGTCGCACGCGACTCGCTTCCCGCTGCCCGTCACGACTGCCTCGAGACGTGTCGTGCCATCGAACCGGGCGGCTTGCTCACCGGTCAGGAGCTCGACGCCATTCGCGCGGTGAATGCCGGCGATCAGCGTGCCGATCTCCTCGCCCAGCACCTTGGCTAGCGGCACCTTGCCGGGCAAGAGGACCGTTACCTGGACCCCGAGCTGCGTGAGCGATGCCGCGACCTCGCAGCCGATGAAGCCCATGCCCACCACGACGGCGCGGCGGCCGCCAGCAGCCTCCGCCTTGATCGCGTCGCACTCGGCGACGGTGCGCAGGTAGTGGATCCCCGGCAGCTCAGCGCCAGGGATGCCAAGCCGCCTGTTGGTGCCGCCAGTGGCGATCAGGAGCTGCTGGTAGCTGAGATCCCGCCCGCCATCGAGCACCACCGTGTGTGCAGCTGTGTCGACGGCCACGGCATGGCAGTTGGTCAAGAGCTCGACGTCGTGCTCCTGGTACCAGCCCGCGGGCCGGACGTACCAATCCTCCAGCTCCTCCTCGGAGCGCAGGTAGGTCTTCGAAAGGGGCGGACGCCCGAAAGGAGAGCCGGGTTCCTGGCTGATGACCACCACGTGGCCGCGGAAGCCCTCGTCCCGGAGGGTCGCTGCTGCGTTGCCCCCCGCGACTCCTCCGCCGAGGATGACAATCGGATCGCGGCCGGCTTGCCTGGACATCCAGGAATTCTGCCCGCCACGCGCGGCCGCTAAGCCCGGCCCTGGGCACGCCGGGCTGGGCCACCCGTGACGCCCGCCAGCCGGTCCCATCAGCTTCGCCCATCCCGGTGACCAGTATCACAGCCATTTGGGGCATGACCTGGGCTAACGCGGTCGTTCTACGAGCGTGATCGCACCCCGCAAGATGCAAATAGGGTCACTCGCCAGTTAGGCCGCGAAACCCCCGGGCAAGTAGGACAAACCTGGCTGCAAACCTGAACCATCTTGCGCCGCGCGTCACCCAAGATGAATAGACCGCCCGGCCCCTCCCAGCAGGGGCCGGGCGTTCGCGCGAAAGTTGCTGCGCCCGCGCGCGGTCAATCCTGGGCTGGTCGTTGGAGCTCGCCGATCCAGGGGTGTCGGGGATGTACGCGAGTCAGCGCGGCGGCAAGCCAAGCTCGCCGGACCGGGCTCAGCATCGGCATGACGCCGGCGAAGTCGGCCTGGTCCTTGGGCCGGGAATGTTTCGCCTTGAACAGCAGGACGATTTCTGGCACCAGATATGGCACCCCTTGCGGAGAGGTCATGATGATCTGGTCATAGCCCAGCCGGATGTTCCGGTCACGGCGGCAGATCCACGTGTTCCCGTCGTGCGGCTCACGGAAGATGTCGAGCCGGTATACCCCGCTTCCTCGCTCGCGCACCCAAGTCTGGTTCATAACGTCAAAGGCGGGGCTGTCCAGCGGCCAGCTTCGGCCGGACCCGACGACCTCGAAGTCGAAGTCCGCCAGCGCCGTGCGGATCAGGCCGAACCGGCCGGCCGGCACGGCGATCTCGAGGTCTTCATGATCTCGCGTCACCTCGCCGCGATAGAGGTCCAGCGCCCAGCCCGCCGCGACGCACCATGGGACGTCGACGCCGGCCAGCCGGGCGGCGACATCGAGCGGATGCCAGGCATCCCACGGTGGATCCTCGCCCACCTCAACTCCGCCCGCAGGTATCTCATCGGCCATGATCGTCCTCTCCTGCGCAGGGCACGCTAGGTGAATCGGCTTGTCCTGACCATCGGGAGGATCCCGGTCACCACGAGGACCAGTGTCGTGTAATCGGAGTACATTGAAGGCATGCTCCACAGGATCATGGTCGTCGTGCTGTTTGGGTGCGTGGGCCTGACAGCGGGCCTCGCGTGCGGCACGCTGTTCTCCGGCCACCAGGTCCGCAACATCAGCGTGCCGGCGCATGTTGTCGGCGCCCAGAGCAGCCACGTCCGGCTCCCCGTGCTGCGCGTGGGACTCTGTGCACAGCACGCCAGGATTAGCCAGAACGTCCCGGTGAACCTGAGCAGTGTGAGCTTGAGCCCCCCTCTGCGCTTGATGCGGCATGTCACCGTCGCCGGTCTTACTCTGTACGGCTACGTGCTATACGGTCTGCTAGCCGGGCTCGGGGCCGCACTCGGGTTCCTCGTGCCGCCCAGGTCCCGCGCGATCGCCCCGCATTAATCCGTGTCTCACACGTGGAATTCCGTGACTACGCCTCGGAATGCGATCGGAATGTAGGCGTTGCCGGTGACCGGGTCGACCGTGGCGCTGATCGGGAAGAAGCCGACCTTTATCGTGCGGGTCACCTTCTCCGTCCTCTCGCTCACCAGGTAGACGTCGTTCGTGCCGGACTCGTTGCCGGTGACTACCACGGTCTTCGCGCGGTGGTCAATTGCGACACCATCGGCGTTATTCGGGATGCCGGTCACGACCTTGTTGGTGCCGGTCTTCTCGTTGATGATGAGGAAGGAGGTACCGCCGAGGGCTGCCCACACCTTGCCGGTGGCCGGGTCGACGGCGGGGGTGCAGCTTCTGGAGGCGATGCCGAACTTCTTGCTGACCCTGTGGGTGGACTCCCTGATCTCCGCAATCAGGCCCGGCGGCGGGTTCTGGCCATCGCCGTCTATGCAAACCCATACCAGCCCTCGCGAGGAGTCGACGGCGAGCGCTCCAGGGAACTTGAACCGGCTCCCCGAGGCGACCGGCACGGTGTGCAGGACATGCCCGGTGGCCTCGCTCAGCTCGGTCACCGAGTCGCCTGAGGAGAACCAGATCGTGTGGGTCTTCGTATCGAGGGCCAGGCCCTCGATACCCACGTTTTCCGAGAATGTGCGGATGATCTTGTTGGTCCGCTCGCTTACCTCCACAATCGTGCCGCGGGCCGTGTTGACCGCCACGACCATGGCCTTCGAAGGGTCAACGCGGACTAGTCCCGCGCCGATCCGCAGGTGGGCACCTCTGCCCTGGGTGGCCTCGCTGATCCTGATCAGGTTGACGTTGGTAGCGGCCCAGGCGATGCCTCTCTTCTGGTCCACGGCAACCGCGCCAGGGCGGCCGCCGACCGGGATCTGATGGACTCTGACCGCCGCCGGACGATGACTCGCGGGACTGACCTGGCTCGCGGCCAGAGCCGATCCCGCCGACGCCAGCGCCAGCGCGGTCCCGACAGCAGCCGTTCCGATGGTCGTCCGCATCACCGCCCGCCTTTCGCTCACGAGGTAGACGTCGCCCGCGCCGCCCCGGTTGTCAGCGCGCGCCGGCCCGGCCATGTTTCAGAGGCGCGTGGCTCAGCCATGCGCTCTCGCTCATGCCGCTGGCTGGCGTGGTCAGACGGCGTACAGCACTTCTCCGCCGTACACCAGCGGATGTTCGGGCTGCAGGAGGTCAGCGAGACGATTGAACTCCTGGAAGCCGGGGTCCGAGTCATGCTCGCTATGCGCGGCATGACTGGGAACCTCGACCGCGATGGCGTACTTGATGACGTCCTCGCGGTCGTCTGTGCCGAATGCGACCCGGGAGATCCGGGCGCTGAGGAATGCGCCTCGTGCCTTGAACTCGCGCCAGCGCGGCAGCTCACGCTCGGCAAACAAGCGCTCATACTCCGCCGCCTGCTCGGCACGGATGTGGATGATGATGACGTCGAGTTCGCTCATGACGCCCATCATGAACCGGATCCGTAGTCTGCGGTCAGATGTCAGCGCAGTGCCTTGGCCCAGTCGATCTGGTAGCGGCCCGGGACGATCCCGGCTGCTGTGTCGCCGGAGTTGGGCGCGGCCACCACCCCAAGCGCCCGGAGCAGGTCCTCGAAGTTCATCCCGATTGCGGTCGGGAACGGGCCGGCGCCACCGATGCTGCCAGCCTCCGCCAGTTGCGATTCCGCCGACCCGCTGTCGAGCATCGCCCATCCCGTCTCGACGCCGACGCCTCCGTTGTACATGTGCCCGATCACGGTGCCAGGCGTCACTTTCTGGCCAGGTTGCACGGCCGGGGTAACGTTCTCGGCAAAGTAGACGACCTCGCCAACCGCCGGGCCGTCTGTGAGCTGGTAGGTGATCCAGCCGCCGCCTGGCCAGCCGCTACAGCAGGCCTTCGCCTGAATGACCACGCCAGCGCCGATGGCATAAACGGGTCCTGCTCCGGCGAAGTCGACGCCCATGTCAACACGCTCCGGAACCAGGCCCCCGACCTGGCGCAGCGGGTTCTGGTAGGGATGGCCGCCGGTCGCCAGCTGCTCTAGGGTCAGCAGCGGCAGCAGGTTCCCTTCCTTACGATTCAGCGCCTTCAGCACCGCGAGTCGCTTGCCGAGCGCGTGCTTTAGCCGGAGGATCCTGGCTCTGGCGCGGGCTGTCGCCCGCTCGGCGCTCAGCAACTCCCGGGTCGCGGCAAGGTACTGGTCGATCTGGGCGGTGTCGCCGACGGCCAGCTCGTTCAGGATCGACGCTTCGTCGAGTATGTGCTGCGGCGAGGCCGACGTGAGCAGCACGAAGGGCAAGTCCACGCCGCCCTGCTCGTAGGCGACGGCGGCAAGCTGGGCGACGTGCTTGCGCATCACATCGAAGGTGGAGCGGTAGGACGCGGTCTGCTTCTTGAGGAAGCTCATCTGCTGGTTGGCGAGCACGAGATGCTGTACCACCACCGCGTACTGCTGGCCCAGTTTGGTCGCCTCACGATTGAGCTTGGCGAGCATCTTCTGAGCCTGCGCGGGAGTGGGCTTCGGCGCGGCCCCTGCCGGGCCGCTGAAGCCCACCGCGGTCACCAGTGTCGCAAGGCAGATCGCTGTCGCAAGGCTGACCATGCTGAGCCAGCCGGCCCTGAGCTTGCGTCTAGCCGTGACCATGCGAGCTGCGGGCGGCGTATGCACGCGCAGTCACGCTCCTCCGGGGCCCGGTTCACCAGTTGGCTCGCGGTCAACTCGAGAACTGGTAGCGCCCTGTCGCCACCGCCACCGCGGCGGCTGCCGAGCGATGAACTTGATCAGCCAGGGTAGCGGGGCCCAATCGAGGCATTCAACCACTTCGCGTACTCTCGCGACATCTCCAGCTACGTGCCGTTCGAGCTTGCGGCCGCCGTGGCGGCGTGGGCGATGGCTTGATCCTCGCGGTCAAGGCTGGCACGATCGCACGGGTGAGCAGAGCGTTGCGGGAGCTGTTGATTCGTCACGTTGACGCCGGCACGATTCCCGGCGGGGTCGCGCTTTCTGGTGCTGAGAACGCTGAGGTGGTCACGGCGGGCGTGGCGTCGATCGGTGGCGGTCCTATGGACGAGGACGCGATCATGCGGATCCAGTCCATGACTAAGGCGATTACGGCGGTCGCCGCGCTGCGTCTTGTGGAGGCAGGGCGTCTGGAGCTCGACCAGAGTCTGGTCGACTGGCTGCCGGAGCTTGCTGACCGCCAGGTGTTGCGCTGTCCGACGGCTGAGCTCGGCGATACGGTCCCGGCTCGCCGCGCCATCACGCTTCGCCACCTGCTGACCAATACCTGCGGGTACGGCATGGTGTTGCAGGCTTCGCCGTTGGAGCGGGCGATGGTGGCGAACGGCACGGAGGCCGGTCCGGAGCCGCCGGCGATGGGCGCTGGGGAGTGGCTGCGTCGCCTGACAGAACTTCCGCTGGCGTTCCAGCCGGGAGAAGGATGGCGCTATCACCATTCGTTTTCCGTGCTCGGCATCCTCATCTCGCGGGTGACGGGCCGCCCGCTCGGTGACCATCTGGCCGAGGACGTGTTCGGGCCGCTCGGGATGACCGACACCGCGCTGTGGGTCGCGGAGGGCGAGCTGGACCGGCTGCCGGCGGCTTACCGGCACGGTGACGAGGGACTCGCGGAGATCGAACCTGCCGGTGGCGGCTTCTACGCGGGGCCGCCGTCGTTCGACGTCAGCCACGGCGAGCTCGTCTCCACCGCACGTGAATATCACCGCTTCGCCCGGATGCTTGCCGACGGAGGACGAGTCAACGGGCAGCCGATGATCTCACCTGATCAGCTGCAGCAGATGACCAGCGACCAAGTCCCTGCGGCGTGCAAGACCGCGGACAGCTTCTTCCCGGGATTTTGGGACGGCACGGGGTGGGGCTTTGGCGTGTCGGTGCAGACAGGGGGACCGCAGCGCGGCCGCATCGGCTGGTCCGGCGGATTGGGTACTAACTTCTTCGTCGACCCGGACGGGACGGTCGGCGTGCTCCTCACGCAAGTAGAGCTGGGCGAGGACATGTGGCCACTGATCGAGCAGTTCCAGTCGCTGCACGAGCCGTCGTGATCGGCCTGCGGTAACCTCCCCCCGGCACGCCGCCAGTTCGCGCGCAGCGTTCCTACATTGTCGGCATTCCGGACGCGTGCAGGCCAGGCAGCAGCCAGGGGAACCAGATGGCGAGTACGCCGATCGCCGCCAGGACGATTCCGGCGGCCTGGCCGAATGGCTTGCCATAGCGCCAGAGCTTCTCAGCGAAGATGACCGCGGCGAGCGCCGCCATGACAGCCAGGTTCATCACTCCCACGGCGATGAGCACGATCATCAGGCCCCAGCAGCACCCAACGCACGTCATGCCATGGTGAAGGCCGACGCGGGCATCTCGGCCGCGGCCTTTGAAGCCGGCGTAGTACATGAGCGCGCCGATCGGCGAACGGCAACGGCGCAGGCACCAGTCCTTCCATGGGGTGAGCTGGTATGCGCCTGCGGTAATGAAGATCGCTACGCCGAGCCATTTCGCCGCCGTCGGGGATGCCGTGAGCAACCGGTCGGTCCCGGTCAGGGCCGCGAAGGCAACCGCGCCGCAAGCTGCCCACGCCAGGAGGTATCCGCTGAGGAACATGCCGATCCGTCCGGCTCGCCCAAGACCGGCCGAGGTACCAGTGATCAGACGAGTCCAGAGCACGGCGACCGGCGCCACTGATGGCAGCATCATCGCGGCCATCATCAGCACCCACAGCCCGAGAAAGGGCAGCAAGGCTAGGCCCATGGTCCCTGGGCCGTTGCCCATGGCCCGTGCCCAGATGACGGTGATCGCCCATGCCCCTGCAGCGACTGTGATCAAGGCGGTCCACGGCAGCGCGAGCTGCCGCGGCCGGAGAGCCTGCACAGGCCGCGTGGCGGTGGCCTGTCCAGCGTTGTCAGCTACCGCCATTCCCTCGTCAGCCCTCGTATCGGAAATCGGTGACGAAGCTGTTCGTTCCAGAGAAATCCACGCTCCAGTGGCCGTGATAGCTGACGTCCTTGGCCGTGGCCTGGCGGACCGGCTGCGGGACTGCCCCGAACGGAGCGTTCGAGATCACGCCAGGGCCTTGCCCGTCCATCCCCACCATCTGGTCGCTGCTCATCGACAGTGCGCCAGCGACCTCAGCGTGCAGCGAGCCGTCCGACTTTTCGAAGGTGATTGCGGCGGGGCTCACGCCGGCGATCTCGCCGATCAGCGGACCTAGCCCGGCCAGGTAGCCGCCCGCACCCCCGGAGAATACTGCGCCCAGCGCCTCGGACTGCTCGGCAGAGGCTCGGTCGTCTAGGTAGAGCGCCACCTTCCAGCCGCCGTCGGTCATCCGCTTCGGCGAATGCACGGCCATCACCGCGTTGAGGCCCGACAGGTCTACCCCGTCCTTGCTGCCGTTGGTGACGTGCCACGCCAGCATGACGTCGCAGTTGTCCTGGGTGGCTTCCCCCAGCCAGACGCAGTTGCAGCTGACATCGCAGTTGCACACCTCGAAGTAATCACCTTCGACCGAAAAGCTCACGTTGCCCTCCCTCGCCCCAGTCGCCTGTCCCGTCCGCCTGGGCGGACCGCGACATGTCCTCGCGTCATACCATCACCGAACTGCCAAGCGCAAGGTCCGCCGAGCATGGATGCGGTGGCTTACGCTGGCGGCATGGGTGACAGCTGATGGCGGTGCAAGAACCGGACCAGACGGGGAACTGGCGGGTCCGCGGCTCTTACTTCGAGGGATGCAACTGCGAAGCGATCTGCCCGTGCCGCAGCGTGGGCGGCCGCCCCGGCGGACCCTCGAGCTTCGGGGAGTGCTTCGGTGCTCTGTCATGGCATGTGCACGAGGGCTACGCAGGCGGGATCGACCTGTCCAACCTGCGCGCTGTCATGTCGCTCCGCTACCTCGACCGGGTACAGCCCAGCACCCCGTGGGAGGTCGTGCTGTATGTCGATGCGGAAGCCGACGACGGCCAGCGCGCCGCGCTAGCCGATATCCTGCTCGGCCGGTCCGGCGGAACGGTCGCGCAGCTGTATGGCCCGGCCATCGGCGAGGTCCACGCCGTGCGGCCAGCCCGCATAGCCCTCGAGCACGCTAAAGCCCGCAGGCGCATCGACGTAGTCGGCTACCTCACGGTCCAGGCCGAAGGCGATGCCTCCGAGCCCGGCGACGTCCGGTGCGGCATCCCGGGCTTCGACCACCCCGGTACCGAGCTGCATGGCGACACACTGCAATCAACAGACCCGGCACTGCGCTGGGAAGTACGAGGGCGCCGCCATGCGGCCTTCGCCACCGACTTCGACTACCGCTCCGACCTGTGAGGACCGGCTTAGGCGAAAACCGCTGCCATGGCTTTGCGCTTGCACCCCTTCCCCGCTGACTCGGCCGGCGTGGTTTCCGCCTGGGCAAGGACGCGGGAGGAAGTGATCAGGTGCTCTCGACCTCGCCGAATTGCGGCTGCCGCTATCACTGGCCTACGCGGCCGTCGATCCGTTCCCGCAGCAGGTCGGCGTGGCCGCAGTGGCGCGCGTACTCCTCGATCATGTGGACCAGCACTGACCGCAGCGCCACGCTGGTGCCGTCCCAATTAATGCCCTTGATGCTGAGGTCGGGGGAATCGGCGACGAAACTCTCCGCGAAGGCGACCTCGTCGTGCCAGGCCTGCCAGGCGGCGTCCACGGCCGCTGGGTCGGCAACCGCGCCGAGCCAGTCCGCGTCGGGTACGTCGTCCGACCAGTACAGCGGTGGCGCGTCGGCCTGCGCCATCACGTGCCGGAACCAGTTGCGTTCCACGTCGGCCATGTGGCGGATAAGGCCGAGCAGGGACATTGTGGAGGGCGGCGTCGACCGTCGGGCGAGTTGAGCCGCGTCGAGACCGGCGCACTTCATTTCCATCGTCAGCCGGTAGCGGCGCAGGTAGCTAAGCAGCGTGGCCCGCTCGCCATCCAATTGCGTTCGCGTTGTGAACCTCGCGTCCTGCGCCATGTCCATCCACATGTTGGAACCGGCTCCGACGGCACTCCACCGTTCCGGCACTGACTCGCGCTCGTTGCCTTCGGTCACGGCGACCACCCTGGCACACCGGCCTGCCGCCTGCACGGGACACTGCGTGAGGCGTGCGACGCCCAAACCAGTGGGACCATGTCCTTGTGGCCGGCGACGACGATCAGCGAGCCGTGGCGTTCAGCCAGCAGCTGCAGCACGTGCATCAGGAGCTGAGAGACCAGCTCTCCGGAATCCGCGGTGAACTGGGCCGCAACCAGCAAGTGGCAGCAGACCTGCCGGTCGAGGACAGCTCCAGCAGACAGTCTTGCGCTACTACGGGGAGAGCTTGACGGCCTCGCCGCGATCGCAGAATCGCACTTCCGGTACGAGGAACGCGCTATCAGCGCCGCCCTCGACAACGACGCGCCAGACGCCGGATGGTCACGAGCAGTATTTAGGCCGACCGAGCACCGACTGCCATGAAGCCAAAGCGGCCAAGCTGTGCCGCTTCACAGCGAATCCGCGCATCGTCCGGAGGGCGGCGTTGGTCAGCGGCAGGGGGTGTAGGGGACATCGAAGAGGTTGACGTCCTTGAGGATCGAATTGAAGTTGTAGCTGGAGGAGTTCGCCTGGGCACAGAATTTCGACGTCGCCAGCTTGTACTCGACGTTGAAGACGGCTTTGCCGAATCCTGATGGCCAGACCTGCAGCCCGGGCGCGGGGGAATTGCACTCGCGGTACTGCCAGCATTGCTCGTTGATGGCGAAGTCGAAGTAGGGCTGGAGGTCGTTGGCCTGGCCGAGGTCGTTCTTGAGCCCGACGGCGAAGCCGGCGGTGTGCGCCAGGTTGGCGATCGCGGCGTCGAACTGTTCCTGCGTTGCCGAACTGATCGTCAGCCCGGTCTTGTTCTGGTAGGCGTCGACGTTGTCGAATTCGATCGCGTCCGCGCCGGCCGATCGGGCCTTCGCGAGCCGGGCGGCGAGCTCGTCGAGGACGAACTGCTGCGCGGTCTCGGTCTGCCCGGTGTTGGGGTTCGTTCCGGAGACGGTCGTGTTGATGTTCAGCCAGAACTCGTCGCGGAACCCGCCGACCGGCTTGCCGAGCAGGCAGCCGCCGCAGCTTGTGTTGAAGCTCTGATACTGCGGGTAGTCGGGCCGCCAGGTCTCGGCTGTCCCGGCGTCGATGTAGCCGATGACCTTGTCGCCGAGCGCGTGCAGGGCGCTGACCGCGGCAGTATTCAAGACGCCGTAGTTGTTCGGCGTGTAGCACTTGCCGTCTTGGTAGATGTCGATGTCGAATACCGACGGCGCCACCTGCTGGCCGGTTGCGAATGCCGCACCGGTAATAGCCGTGTTGATGAACCCGGTAGCCGGGTAGATGCACTGGCCGGCCGAGTTGACCGAGCCCTGCAGCTGATACTGCCAGCGCGAGACGACCGGTGGCTTCCAGCAGGAGCCAGCCGACGTATTGCACGGAACCGCGGCGGGCAGAGCGGCCGCAGCCGCGGCAGTCGCCCGCGGCATGACCTGCAGGGACGTCCCGGCCAAGGCCGGCGCGGCGGCGACAGCCGACAGGACAAGCACGGCCCCAGCCAGCGAACCAAAAGCACGAGCGCCTCGCATTGCGACCTCCTGTGACGACGTTCCTCGTCCCGAGCCCTCGGGTAGCCGAGGTTCGGCCGCGGAGGGCGACCAAAGATCGCCGCTCGCCACGGACCTGAGCGGATCATAACGAGGCGCGCGGAACGGCACCAGGATCGCGCAGGTACCAATCTGAAGGCGCAGCTGCAATGGTCGAGTAGCGCGGCGATCACACGGTGTTTCTCAGGTGGGCAGCTCTGAACCAGCCTGCTCCGCCACCATGTAGGCGGCGTACCAGTCAGGCCAGTTCGCGTCTGCCGCGCCGATGCGCTTCTCGTGTTCGCCGTGCGCGACCGACGCCCGGCGCATGGCATTCGCGAGGTCGCTTCCTGAGCCGAAAGACGTCTCGGCGCTGTCGACCCGGCCCGGAAGCCGTGTTGTTATCTCCTGGAATAGCCAGCTGTTGCCGTCTGGGTCCTTGAGCGAAGCGAACGAGTTGTAGCTGCGATGGTCCGGGTCGGGGCCGTCCACTATGCCATCGGCAGTGCGGTGGAAGACCTTCGCCACGTCACGGCTGGCTGCGGCCAGCCGGTCGAGCAGCGCCGCTATGTCGGAGACGATGAGGAAGTTGTTCTGAGCTGACCCGGGCGCTAAGTGCCCGCGGGCGGTCGGCTTTAACCGGGCGGGTCGGTCAGCACGGCGGCGCAGCAACCTCGCCGACCCCTACGACTAGGCGCTTCGCGGTTCTCAGGTGGTAGTGGCTGCTGCCGACGTGGTACCAGATGTCGATGCCCGCAGCCTGGCCATGTGTGACGCCGGATTTCAGGCCGACAACGAACACCAGGTTCAGCCGGTTCTGCTTGCCGGGCGTGTGCGGCACCTTGGCACCGTTGGGCGGCTCGCGCTTGGCCCACTGCCATCCCGGCAGGGGCATCTCGCCGGGTGGGTAGCCAACCTGGGCTCCGTAGAGCAGCCCGCTTGTCGGGACCACCCAGGCCGCAACGAGCCGCAGGCCTTCGGCCCGTGCCAGCGTCATTTGATCGATGACGGCCGTAGCCAGGCTAGGGTTCCGCACCCACTCGAGGCCGTACGTAACAACCTGATGGCCGGCCAGCGTGAGACACTCGATGCCACCCTGGAATTGGTGGCCGAGCGGGCCGGGCTTGCTAGAGCGGTGGGTGACGACCAGGACGGCGAGAGCGAGCACGACGCATATGAGCGCGAGCGCTTCAAAAAATGGCCGGGGACGGTGTGGCTTGACCGCAGCGGGTGGTCGCCGGTCATGTGAAAACGACGGTGGCTCGCCGCCGATGTAAGCCGAGTACGCCGCTTGATCCCGGGCCTGATTCCAGGCACGGTCCGAAGGGTGCGGTGCCTGTCGTTCCGGATGGGACTCCCAGCGGCCTGGGGGATACCCATCCTTGCTCGAGCGCTCGCTCCTGGCTTGACCGAAGTAGCCGCCGGCCGCAGCGGATGGGTCGCCGCCCAGGTCGTACATCTGCCGCTTGCCGGGGTCGGAGAGCACCTGGTGGGCCTGCGTGATCTCCTTAAACCGCTCCTGGTTGACCGGATCAGTGTTCACGTCGGGATGCAGCTCGCGCGCCAACCGCCGGTATGCCAACTTGATCTCGTCGGGGCTCGCGTCCCGGCGCACGCCGAGCACGGCGTAGTAGTCGGCTGTCACGCTCATCCCCTACGACTTCGCCAGGATTTGATCGGTATATCACGGAAGAGGGCATTGGGACCGGACGGATGCGGCGCGACCGGCCAGTGCAGTGCAACGGAGCACGGCTGCCTCGGAGGGAGGTATCGCGGTGAGCGAGCGGTACGTGTTGGGTCTTCAAGAGGTTGACGAGATGCAGGTCGCGGTCGTTGGCGGCAAGGGCGCGCACCTGGGGGCGCTGTCGCGGATCGACGGCATCCGCGTGCCGGCTGGCTTTTGCGTGACGACGGACGCCTTCCGGCGGATCATGGCGGAAGCGCCCTCGATCGACGATCGGCTCGATCAGCTGTCGTCCCTGAACCCAGACGACCGGGAGGCGATCCGCACGGTCAGCGCGGAGATCCGCCGGACCATCGAAGGGATCGCCATATCGGGCGATCTCGCGGCGGCGATCACCCGCGCTCTCGCCCCGCTCGGCGAGCAAGCCGGCTACGCCGTCCGATCCAGCGCGACGGCAGAGGACCTGCCGACTGCCTCCTTCGCTGGCCAGCAGGACACGTACCTGAACGTCATCGGGCCGGCGGCGATCCTCCAGCACGTCAGCCGGTGCTGGGCGTCGCTGTTCACCGAGCGGGCCGTGACCTATCGCCTGCGGAATGGCTTCGACCACCGGAAGGTCCATATGGCCGTGGTCGTGCAGCAGATGGTCTTCCCGGATGCGGCCGGCATCCTGTTCACGGCCGACCCCGTCACGGGCAACCGGAAGGTCGTCTCCGTGGAGGCCAGCTTCGGCCTCGGTGAGGCCCTGGTCTCTGGCCTGGTGAACCCGGATGTCTTCAAGGTGCGGGACGGCGAGGTCGTCGCCAAGGAGATCGCCGCCAAGCAACGTACGGTTCGCGCCTCGCCGGCAGGAGGAACGCAGGAAGAGGCGATCGAGCCGCAGCGGCAGGAGCAGCCGGCGTTGACGGATGCGCAGGTTGTGCGGCTCGCGCGGCTCGGCCAGCGGATCGAAGCGCACTTCGGCCGTCCGCAGGACATCGAATGGTGCCTGGTCGATGATGGCTTCCAGATCGTCCAGAGCCGGTCGATCACCACGCTGTTCCCCATCCCCGAGTCCGGCGATCGGGAGAACCACGTCTATGTCTCCGTCGGTCATCAGCAGATGATGACCGACCCCATGAAGCCCCTCGGGCTGTCCTTCTGGCAGATGACGACCCCCGCGCCCATGGCCGAGGCCGGCGGCCGCCTGTTCGTCGACGTCACCCAGAGGCTGGCCTCGCCGGCGAGCCGCGTCGGCCTCCTGGAGGCGCTAGGGAGATCCGATCCGCTGACCGGGGACGCGCTGGAGGCCATCATCGAGCGCGACGGCTTCATCCGGCCGCTGCCTGGCGAGGGTACCCCCGGGCCACTGTTTGGCGGCGCGCCTGCTCAGATCGAGACCGATCCTGCCATCGTCACCGAGTTGATCGGGCGCAGCCAGGCATCAATCGCCGCCTTGGAACGCGAAATCCGGACGAAGTCCGGGGAGGCGCTGCTCGACTTCATCCAGGCGGACATCCAGGAGCTGAGGCGGATCTTGTTCGATCCGCAGAGCCATCAGGTCTTCATGTCGGCAATGGAGGCCGCGTGGTGGCTCAACGATCAGCTGCAGGCGTGGCTGGGCGAGAAGAACGTGGCTGACACGCTCACGCAGTCCGTTCCCCATAACGTCACATCCGAGATGGGGCTGGCGCTCATGGACGTCGCAGACGTGATCCGCCCGCATCCGGACGTGGTGGCGTTTCTGCAGCACGTTGAGGACGAGGGTTTCCTGGACGAACTGCCCAAGCTCTCCGGCGGGCGGGAAGCGCGATACGCCATCGAGGCGTGGCTCGAAAAGTACGGCATGCGCTGCGTCGGCGAGATCGACATCACGCGGCCGCGTTGGAGCGAGCGCCCCTCCACTCTCGTTCCCGTGATCCTCGGCAACATCAGGAACTTCGAGCCGGGCGCCGGCGCGCGGCGCTTCGCGCAAGGGCGGCAGGAGGCATCGGCGAAGGAACAGGATGTGCTGGCGCGCTTGCGGGCCCTGCCGGACGGGAACGGCAAGTCCGAAGAGGCCAAGCGGATGATCGACCGGGTGCGGACCTTCATCGGGTACCGGGAGTACCCGAAGTACGGCATGGTCAGCCGCTACTTCGTGTACAAGCAGGCCCTGCTGAAAGAGGCCGAGCGCCTTGTGCAGGCCGAGCGTGCTTCGTGAGAAGGAAGACATCTTCTACCTGAGGTTCCCAGAGCTCCACGACGTCGCGCGCACGAACCACGCGGATGACCAGCTCATCTGCCGGCGCAAGGACGCGTTCAGGTCGTATCAAGCGCTCACGCCGCCCCGGGTGCTCACATCGGACGGCGAGGTCATCACCGGGGCGTACCGACGCGACGACGTGCCGACCGGTGCCCTGGTCGGCCTACCGGTCTCCGCCGGGGTCATAGAAGGTCGGGCCCGCGTCATCCTGGACATGGCGCAGGCCGACCTGGAAGCGGGCGACATCCTGGTCACGGCCTACACGGACCCCAGCTGGACGCCGCTGTTCGTGGCGATCACGGGCCTGGTCACGGAGGTGGGAGGCCTGATGACGCACGGCGCAGTGATCGCACGGGAGTACGGCTTGCCGGCCGTCGTCGGTGTGGTCGATGCCACCCGGCTGATCCCCGATGGCCAGCGGATCCGCGTGCACGGAACCGATGGGTACGTCGAGATTCTTCAAGAGTCGGCCGCATGCGCCACAACCTAGCCAGGGGCGGGCCCGTGGAGACGACGACAGACCTCGCCTCTATGGTGGCCCGATGGCGTCGGTCAGGCAGATCCAAGTCACCTTCGACTGCGCAGAACCTGAGCGCGTCGCTCGTTTCTGGTGCGAGGTGCTGAGGTACGTCGTGCCGCCGCCACCGGAGGGGTTCGCCACCTGGGACGATTTCGATGGCGCGCTGCCGCCTGAGGATCAGGGTTCATGGTTCGCATGCATTGATCCCTCAGGTGTGGGCCCGCGACTGTTCTTCCAGCGCGTTCCCGAAGGCAAGGTCGTCAAGAATCGGCTGCATCTTGACGTGCGAGTCGGCACCGGGCTCGTGGGTGAAGAGCGCCTGGCCGCACTTGAGGCCGAATGCGCACGGCTGGTCGCGCTCGGTGCGGTGCGCGTGCGACTACTGCCTGCCGATGACGACAACGAGTCGTGCCTCGTGATGCAGGACATCGAGGGCAACGAGTTCTGTCTCGACTGACTTGCGGTGTCAGTCGGCTAGGACAAGAGAGCGATCGGAGGCGGTCAGCCTGTCAGCGCCGGCTTCAGTGATCACTATCGTGTCCTCGATTCGCACGCCGAATTTGCCGGTCAGATAGACGCCGGGCTCCACCGTGACAACCATCCCCGGCTCTAGCACGAAATGGTTGCCTGCCACTACGGACGGGGGTTCGTGAACCTCAAGGCCGAGGCCGTGTCCGGTTCTCGTGAAGAATGCGTCGCCGAATCCGGCAGCGGCGATGACCTCCCGGCAGGCCCTGTCGACGTCGTGCACTGTCGCGCCGGGAACGGCCGCGTCGACCCCTGCCGCCTGAGCGGCGCGCACGACATCAAAGACCGCCACGTAGTCCGGCGTCGGCTCGCCAAGGGCCACATTGCGCGTGATGTCGGCGAAGTAGTTCTGATACGTGACTGCGATGTCGAGAAGCACATTGCGATTGAGGTCGAGAGTGTCCTTGCCGGCGACGTGATGAGGAATAGCTGAGTTCGGACCGAACTGGACGAGCGCATAGTCCAGGCTTTCTGCGCCGTTCGTCAGCATGTCTGCTTTCACGAGCCGCTCCAGCTCTAGCTCCGACATGCCGGATCTGAGCATTGCGGCCGTAGCGGCCAGCGTTTGCTCGATGAGCTGACCAGTCCTGCGAATAGCGGCGATCTCATCTTCGTCCTTGATGAGCCGGTACCTGGGCAGGGACGTAGTGAGGGCGCGAACCTCGGCCAGTCCGGTGTGCGCAAACAGCAGCCGCGTAAACATGTAAGGCATTCCGTCATCCACGGCTAGTATCTTGAGTTTCGCCCCGTTGACGGCCTGCCATGCTTCCGCTAGTGCGTCATCCGGGCCGTCCAGATCGCTCCATCCGAATATCAGCGCATCCTCGGCAGACGCACGCATTTCTTCGACGTCAAACACGGGCAGCACGACCGCGATCCGGTCCTGTGTCACGATCAGGACGCAGAGACGCTCGTTCGCGATCGGCGCGAAGCCCATTGCGTATCGCCAGTTCGGCGACGGGAACATCAGCACACCGTCGATCGCGGCCTCCGACATCTGGCGTCGGAGCTCTGACAGTCGAGCGGGCATGTTGTTTCCTTTCCCGAACTAGCGCGGGGTGATGATCGCACCTGAGACGCCGTTGGCCAAGAGGCAGGCAGCCGGCTCGATCGAGGACTGGAGGCCCTGGTCGGCGCAGGTCCACACCAGATAGCGGAGAACGCGCTCGCCGTCGACGCTGGTGGCGGGGCACGGCCTGACCCTGCGAATTGATGAGGCAGGGGATCACGCCGATCTCCTGAACTCGCGAGTTCAGACCTCGCATACTTCGTGAGCATGCCAAATCCGTGCGCGCTATCGCGACCTACAGATGTATGACATCGCGCAACTGCCGTCAGTCAGATGGTCATCGGCCGTTGCGTGCCCTGCCCGGTTGGTGGCCTTGCCGCAGGTGTGACCTGCGCGTTTCCTTCAGGTCGCGCCCGGTGTACCTACACGGTCCGCCGGTGTCCTGGCACAGCTGGTCGACGAACTCTTTGGTCAGCCGGTTCAGGTCGGTTCGCGCGAACTTCTGGTTGATCCGCTCGTCCTTGGCTGCGCGATTTTCGAAGGCGACAGCCACCGTGCTGATGGCGTCGGTTCCCCCAAGCGCGGCCGACTTAAGTACCCGCATCGCATTTTGGGTAACCGCCGGGAAGTGGGTTGGGTCCATAGCTCGGTCCATGCCACATCGTTGACATGCCTGCCGCGGACCGGGGTACGGAGGAGGGATGTCGCGGGCGGGACGCATCCGCCCGCCCGGCCGTCGTGATCGATCGATCAGTGGAGGCGGAAACTTATGTCCAGCGACACTGAAGTCCGTCCCTTCCGGGCCGAGGTGCCCGACGAGGTGATCGCCGATCTTCGGCGGCGCGTCGCCGCGACGCGCTGGCCGCAAAAGGAGCTCGTCTCTGATCGGTCGCAGGGCGTGCAGCTGGCGACGAGTCAGGAGCTCGCCCGGTACTGGGCGGCCGACTACGACTGGCGTGCATGTGAGGCGAGCCTGAACGCGCTGCCGCAGTTCAAGACCGAGATCGACGGGGTGGACGTCCACTTCATCCACGTGAAGTCCCCGCACGCCGACGCGTTGCCACTGATCATGACGCACGGCTGGCCCGGCTCGGTCATCGAGCTGCTCGGGGTTGTCGGCCCGCTGACTGACCCGACCGCGCACGGCGGGCGCGCGGAGGACGCGTTCGACCTGGTGCTGCCGTCCCTGCCTGGCTATGGCTTTTCCGGCGAGCCGGCCGAGGTCGGCTGGGACCCCGGCCGCGTCGCTCGGGCCTGGGCAGAGCTGATGCGCAGGCTCGGCTACAGTCGCTACGTCGCCCAGGGCGGTGACGTGGGCGCCTCGGTGACCGACGCGATGGGCCGCCAGGCACCCGAGGGGCTGGCCGGCATTCACATGAACCTGCTCGTGACGGCGCTGGGCGGCGGCGCCATGCCGGCGGAAACCGAGCAGGAACGCGCAGCACTCGAGCAGACCAAGACATTCCGGGCGAGCGGCTTCGGCTACTTCCTGGAGCAGGCTACGCGGCCGCAGACGATCGGTTACGCGCTGCTGGATTCCCCCGTCGCGTTGGCGGCGTGGATGCTCGACCACGACACCGACGCCTACGAAAAGATCTCCCGAGCTTTCGTGGACGGCCAGCCGTCCGGGGGGCTCACCCGGGACCACGTCCTCGACAACATCACCATGTACTGGCTGACGGGTACTGGGGCCTCGGCGGCTCGGTCGTACTGGGAGAGCGGGCGAGCACAGGCTGATGCGGCTGGGCGGCCTCCGCCGGAGGTGTCGCTCCCAGTCGGCTTCACCACCTTTCCCGGCGAGATCTTCCGGGCCCCCCGCAGCTGGGTTGAGAAGGGATACCCCCAGCTCACCTACTTCAACGAGGCCGCAAAGGGCGGTCACTTTGCCGCCTGGGAAGAGCCCGAGCTGTTCGCGACCGAGATCAGGGCAGCGTTCAGCCCGCTGCACTGACGGCCCGTATGCGGTGAGGCTGGCGGACTAGAGCGGACCGGTCTCGGAGACCTGGGCCGCCGGGGACTCAGTTGGGATGTATATGGGGAGAAAATTCGCGGCCGAGTTTCTCGGCACCCTGCTGCTGGTCTTCTTCGGGGCCGGAGTCGCGACGCTAGTCCTGGGCTACCGGATCTTCGGCAGCAGCCTTGCCGCCGGCATCATCGCCATCTCGCTGGCCTTCGGGCTGATCTACGCGGCTCTGGTGTACGTGATCGGCCCGATCTCCGGCGGTCACGTCAACCCCGCAGTGACTTTTGGTGCCTACATCAGCAGGCGGATGGGGCTGATCGAAGCGGTCGGGTACTGGGTTGCCCAGCTGGCAGGCGGGGTCGTCGGCGCGCTGCTGCTGTTCTGGATGATGCGAACGTCGCCGTTCTACACCAAGTCGAAGACCGGCCTGGGCGCGAACGGCTACGGGGCGAACTCGATCCTGCACATCAGCGGCGGCGGTGCCTTCCTGGTAGAGGTCATCCTCACCACGTTCTTCGTCCTGGTCGTGCTGAGCCTGACCCGGGAGGAAGCCAGCGTCGCGGTGTCCGGGCTCGGGATCGGCATTGCGCTGGCACTGGCGAACTTGATCGGGCGTCGCTTTCGACGGCGCGTCGGTCAACCCGGCCCGCAGCCTCGGGCCCGCAGTTGTCACCGGCGGTGCCGCGCTCTCCCAAGTCTGGGTGTTCCTTGTCGCGCCGATGGTCGGAGCCGTGCTCGCGGCCGTGCTGCATTTCCTAGTCCACCCCATGCCCGCAGGCCTGATCGGCGGCCGCAAGCCGGCCGCCGACACCGCGACGGAGCCCGCCGCCGAGAGCGTGCAGTCGGCCGGAGAGGCGACGATGGCAAGCCCGGAGGCGTCCGCTTCGCCCGCCGAAGCCAGCCAAGATGCCGGTACCAAGCCCTCCCCGACAGCCCCTGAGGATCCGGACGGCAGCCAGCCGCGGTAGTTCAGGCGAACCTGCGCGAACATCGCAGATGCGTCGTTCGAGCCTCCGACTACTCGTTAAGCTGGTATGTTCTTATAATCCGCTTACAACTTGTTCTTCGCTTTAGTCTGCTTGAAGCGGTTCGCCCGATGGAGGTGCAGGCGGGACGGTCGAAATGGAGGGCCATCATTTCCAGACCGAGGTTCCGACGGCCGACGTCGGTGGCCGCTATGCGACGCTGCACTGCTCGCCTGCGGCGGACGGTACTTCCGGGCCTGCTCGTCGCCGGGACGGTAGCGTTCTGCCCCGCTGCGATGGCTGCACTGTCGGCGACCCCGTCGCCAAGTCCTAGCCCGACGTCGGCATCGCCGACGCCTGAACCCTCATCGTCATCGCCCAGCTCAAGCCCGACTCCCTCGCCGACCTCCCCGGCCCCGACCCCGACCCCTCCGACTCCGACTCCTTCACCGACGTCTCCAACCCCCACGCCCTCGCCGACTTCTCCGCGACCGACTCCGTCACCAACATCACCGAAGCCATCACCTGCTCCGACTTCGGCTCCCGCTCCGAGCCCTACGCGAGGCAGCAAGCCGCCACGCACGCGCAGCCCGGCGCCTTCGTGGCCGTCGTCCGCAACGCACACGCCGCGTCACGCGCACGTTAAGAAAGCGCACCGCGTGACTGCCGCGGCAAAGGCGCCGGCGACCAGCCATTCCAGCGCCGGGGCGTTTACACCGGTTGTCAGCATCGGTGCCGGTCGCCCGCAGCCCGACGGGACCGGCCCCGCTGTGGTCGCCACGTTCGCCGCGCTGCTCGCGGGCTTCGCGCTGTTGACCGGCCGCTGGCTGCGCCTGGGCCTGCGCCGCCGCGCTCACCCGCCAAGGCACGCGTTCCGGACACCGGCGCCGTCGGGCGGACATCGTCGGCCCCGAGGCACCGACGACGACTGGGACTTTTAGCTCGTACTATGCGCTTCCCAGGCGCCGCCGAGAACATTTCGCCTGCACCGAAAAGGGCGGCGGGACCTTGTTGGTTCGGCCTTCTGACCGCCGCTGGTCCTACCCTTGAGCTCATGACCCTCCCATCCGGTATTCCCATCGACGATCTCGATCCCGGCATCCGCCCGCAAGACGACTTGTTCCGGCACGCCAACGGCCGGTGGCTGGCGCGGACCGAGATCCCCGCCGACCGGGCGAGCAACGGCACGTTCCGGCTTCTGGCCGAGGAGGCTGAGAAGGCGGTGCGCGAGATCGTGGAAGGGGGCGCGTCGGCGCCGGCAGGCAGTGAGGAGCGGAAGTTCGGCGACCTGTATGCCAGTTTCATGGACGCCGAGCGAGCAGAACAGCTGGGCTGGCAGCCCATCAGCGAGGCGCTCGCGGCGGCTCGAGCCGTCAGCTCCATTCCGGAGCTGCTGGAGACGCTCGGGCGGCTTGAGCGACTGGGAATCGGGAGTCTGTACTGGTTTTCTGTAGAACCCGACCCTGGCAACCCGCAGCGTTATGTGGTGTTTTTCGAGCAGGCTGCTATCTCGCTGCCGGACGAGAGCTACTACAGGGAGGAGCGGTTCGCAGGCGTTCGCGACACGTTCGCCGGTCATGTGCAGCGCATGTTCGAGCTGGCCGGGTTCCCGGACGCGGAGCGGGCAGCCCGGCGCGTGTTCGAGCTGGAGACGGCGGTGGCTGGGCACCACTGGGACAATGTGGCGAGCCGCGATGAGGAGAAAACCTACAACCTGTTCACCTGGACCGACGCCCTGGCTCAGGGGCCGGACCTGCGCGGATGGCTGGCGGCCCTGGACCCGCCGCCCGGCGCCTTCGACGAGATCGTGCTCCGCCAGCCGAGCTTCAGCATCGGGCTTGCCTCACTGCTTACCGACGAGCAGGTTCCTGCGTGGCGGGACTGGCTGTGCTGGCAGGTGATCCACAGCGCTGCCGGGTACCTGTCCGAGGCGTTCGTCCAGGAGGATTTCGACTTTTACGGCCGCACCTTGAGTGGTACCCCTCAGCTGCGTGAGCGCTGGAAGCGGGGTGTCTCGCTGGTAGAGGGGGCGATGGGGGAAGCTGTCGGGCGAGCTTACGTCGGTCGGCACTTCCCGCCTGGGGCCCGCGAACGTATGGAGGTCTTGGTGGCCAACCTCCGCGAGGCCTACCGCCAGAGCATCGAGAAGCTCGACTGGATGGGGGCAGACACCCGCCGCCGGGCCCTGGACAAGCTCGGTAAGTTCATGCCGAAGATCGGCTACCCGATCCGCTGGCGGGACTATTCAGCCCTGAGCGTCGACCCGATGGATCTCATGGCCAACGTGCGGGCCGCTCGTGGTTTCGAGTTGCGGCGCCAGTTGAACAAGATCGGCAAACCGATTGACCGCGACGAATGGTGGATGACCCCACAGACCGTCGACGCCTACTACAGCCCCGGCATGAACGAGATCGTGTTCCCGGCAGGAATCTTGCAGGACCCGTTCTTCGATCCCGGCCGCGACGACGCGGCCAACTACGGAGCGATCGGCGCGGTCATCGGCCATGAGATCGGCCACGGCTTCGACGACCAAGGTTCCAAGTACGACGGTGACGGCAGGCTGACCGACTGGTGGAGCGCTGCGGACCGGCAAGCGTTCGAAACCCTGACCCGGTCGCTGATCGAGCAGTACAACGCCCTGGCGCCGAAGCAGACTCCTGACCAGCATGTGAACGGAGCGCTCACGATCGGGGAGAATATCGGGGACCTCGGAGGCCTCGGCATCGCGTGGAAGGCTTACCTGGTGTCACTGCAGGGCGAGGAGGCACCGGTGATCGACGGGCTGACGGGTGCCCAGCGCTTCTTCGTGTCGTGGGCTCGTGCCTGGGAGCACAAGGCCCGGGACGAGGAAGTTATCCGGCAGCTCGCCACCGACCCGCATTCCCCAGCCGAGTTCCGCTGCAACCAGATCGTGCGGAACCTCGACGAGTTCTACGCCGCGTTTGATGTGAGCGCTACCGACGAGCTGTGGCTCGAGCCCGCGGCTCGGGTCCGTATCTGGTAGCCAGGGCGACACTGCAACACAGCCTGCCGGCGGTCCTGACCAGCGCGCTTGCGCATGTCAGTGCCCTCGGTGCGCTCCGGTTGGGGCTACGCTCGCCCAAGTTCGAGGACAGGAATTGTGCGGACTGCAGCGGTTTGGCGTGCGTACTCGGCAAAGCCTGGGTAGCGCCGCGCTTGCTCGGCGTAGATGCGGTCGCGTTCAGCGCCGGTCAATTCGCGGACGGTCACCTTGTATGTCTCGGTTCCGCGTTCGACACTGCCGTCACCGGCGGCGGTCAGGTTGTGATACCAGTCCGGGTTGGTGGGTGCTCCTGCCTTGGTTGCGAAGACGTAGATGCTGTCCGGCTCGGTGTCGTGCGGGAGGTACATGACGGGGGTGACGTACTCCCGCTTGCTTGTGCGGCCGTGGTGATGCACTAGGACTATTGGAGCGCCCTCGAAGGGCCCGCCAACCCTGCCCTCGTTCGATCGGAACTCCGCGATGGTCTTCGCGTTCCAGTCGAGCGTCTCGCTCATGTCGAACTCCTGTCGTTCACGATCCCGGGGGTATGCACCGGGACCAGCGTGCGTTCTGTCTGTCGCTATGCGGAGACGGGTTGTGCGGCAGCGAGATGGGCGGAGAGGAACTGTCCGGCTCGGTCGAGTGCGGCGGCTGCTTCGTCGAGGATGGGGTGGTAGGCCTGGAAGACGTGGGGGACGGCGGGGGTGATGTCGAGGGTGACCGCCACGTCGGCGGTGGCGGCCTGGCGGGTGAGGCGGATGGCGTCGTCGAGGAGGACTTCGTGGGTTCCGGCCTGGATGAGCAGGGGCGGCAGGGCGGTGAGGTCGGCGTAAATGGGGCTGATAAGGGGGAGGGCGGGGTCGTGGCCGGCGGTGTAGTCGGTGACGCGGGGCTGGAGGTTGTCGCGGTTGAGGAGCGGGTCGGCGTCGTGTTTGGTGTCCATGGTGGTGCCGGTGAGGGTGAGGTCGGCGTAGGGGGACATGACGTAGGCGGCGGCGGGCAGGGGCAGGCCGTGGTCGCGGGCGTTGACGAGGGTGGCGATGGCGAGGCCGCCGCCGGCGGATTCGCCGGCGAAGGCGATCCGGGTCGGGGCGGTGCCGTGGTCGAGCAGGGCGTGGTAGGCGGTGAGGGCGTCGTCGGTGGCTGCGGGGTAGGGGTGTTCGGGGGCGAGCCGGTAGTCGACGGAGAGGACTGTGGCGCGGGTGCGGCGGGCGATCTGCGCGGCGAGGCCAGCGGCGAGGGCGGCATCGCCCATGACGTAGACGCCGCCGTGGAAGTACACGATGACGTGGCGGGGTTCGGTTCCGGTGACGGTGATCTCGGCGGCCGGGACGTCGGCCAGGGCGGTGCGGGTTACGGTGACGTCGGGGGGCAGCGGCTGCGCGGACAGCAGTTCTTTGAGCTGTCGGCGTTGTTCACTGACGTCGCTGCCGGGGGGGAAGGCTGACTGCCGCAGGATCGCGTCGAGGTTCTGCCGCTGTTCGGTGCTCACGCATGTCTCCCTCCGGTCGGGCTGGGCTGGCAGCGCCCCCGCCACGCCCAGGCCGGCCCGCGGCTGACATTCCTGCCGGCAGGCCGGCAACTACCAGGTTTGCCGCCAGGCAGGTGAGCAAGCGTCACCCGATCATGGTGATTCCCGCGCGGCGGGCCGGGTGCATCTGGGTTGCGGCGCCCGAGTGCCTGAGGTCGGCGACCCGGCGCTGAGACGGCATGGCGCGCGGCCGGACGATCAGGCAGGGCGACAAGGTCTCAAGGGCGGAGGCTGATTAGGCGTCCGATTCAGCTGCGATCAAAGTGCGGACAACGCTCACACGGCCGTCACGGATCGTGAGGATATCGAGCCCGCGAGCGACTGGCTTGCCGGGCGGCCCAAAACGCCACGCTAGTGCGGCCGTGTCGGTACCAAAATATCTTGAGCTGTCTTCTTCGAAGACGTCGTCTGCTGACGCGCCGTCGAGGAGCTCCTGAGCCCGGTCGCTCAGTGCTTGCCACCCGACGAATTCTCCGTCTGGATCGATGAACGTCACGTCTTCCGTATAGGTCCGCCCGATGGCCGCCCGCCGGCGTTCAGGGTCTCGCTCGGAAAAAATCTCAAACAAGTTGCTGTGAAGCAACTCCGTCGCCTCTGGCACTGGATTGGTCCTCTCTGCTGTCATGCCCGGGCAGATCCACAACACCTTTCCTGCCCGCTCAGACCTTCAGGTAGTGGAACGCGGCTCAGCTCATCCGCCGGTAGCGCCATACGGACAGGGGTATGAAGACAGCCAGCAGGCCGCCGATCCATGCTGCTGCTGCTCCCAGCGACGCCGGGGTGCCAGAGAGCGCGAGCGAGCGGGCGGCGTCGGCGGTGACGGTGACGGGGCTGATTCTCGCGAACGCCTGCAGCCAGGCCGGCAAGGTGGAGACGGGCACGAACACCGAGCTTGCGAACACGAGCGGGAAGATCACCACGAACCCGGCCGTCTGCGCCGCCTCGGCGCCCCGGACGGTGAGCGCTACGAACGCGAAGATCCAGCTGAGGGCGAAGCCGAAGGCGACGACGACGGCGATGCAGGCGATCGCTCCTGCTACCCCTCCTTGGAAGCGGAACCCGACCGCGTAGCCGACGGCGATCATCAATCCGATAATCAGGATGTTGCGGACCAGGTCCGCCACGGTGCGCCCGGCCAGCACGGCTGAGCGGGCCATTGGCATGGACCTGAAGCGGTCGACCACCCCGCGCTGCAGGTCTTCCGACAGGCCGACTGCCGTCTGCGAGGAGCGGAAGGTGACTGACTGGACGAAGATGCCGGGCAGCAGGAAGTCGACGTAGGCGATCCCGTGCGGTAGTGAGCGGCTGACCGCGCCGCCGAACACGTACACGAACAGCAGCACGAATATGACCGGCTGGATGGTGGAGAAGGTCAGCAGGTCCGGCTGGCGGATGAAGTGACGCAGGTTGCGGCCGGTGACCACGGCGGTGTCGGTGATTGCCGAGCGCATGGCCTGCGGCGGCGGGCGCCGCAGCCGCAGGCCCGGCCTGCGAGACGCTGATTCGATCGGCGCCGGCTGCTGGGGCCGGGGGCTAGGCCCGCTGCCGTCCTCGCTGGGCGGGGCACCGGTCAGCTGCAGGAAGACATCGTCCAGTGTGGGCCGGCGCAGCCCGATGTCGCTGACGCCGATCTCTGCGCGGCGCAGCTCCGCGGCCGCCTCCTCCACCAGCTGGAGCCCGTTGCGCGGGGCCGGGAGGGTGAGCCGGTCCGGGCGCTCGTCGGGCTGAGGATCTCCACAGCCAACCCCGGCGAGCACCGCCTGCGCTCGGTCACGCTGCCCGGCGCTGGCCAGTTCCACCTCCAGGATCTGGCCGCCGACGCGGTCCTTGAGCTCGTTCCCGGTTCCCTCCGCGATCACCTTCCCGCGGTCGATGACGGCGATCCGGTCGGCCAGCTGATCCGCTTCCTCCAGGTACTGGGTGGTCAGCAGCAGCGTTGTCCCCTCGCGCCGCAGCTCGCGCATGATGGCCCAGATCTCGTTGCGGCTGCGCGGATCCAGGCCTGTGGTCGGCTCGTCGAGGAACAGCACCTGCGGGCGCGTCAGCAGGCTTGAGGCGATGTCGAGCCGGCGCCGCATGCCGCCGGAGTAGGTCCGGGCCGGCCGGTCAGCCGCCTGCGCCAGGTCGAACCGCTCCAGCAGTTCGCCAGCGCGGCGGCTGGCCTCCTCGCGGGACAGCTTGAACAGGCGGCCGAACATCTCCAGGTTCTCGCGCCCGGTCAAGAGCTCGTCGAGTGCAGCGAATTGCCCCGTCAGGCCGAGCAGCTCGCGGACGGCGGCAGGCTCACGCACCACATCGTGGCCGAAAACCTCCGCCCGGCCGGCATCGGGCGCCAGCAGTGTGGCCAGAATGCGAACCAGCGTGGTCTTGCCCGCCCCGTTCGGGCCTAGCAGGCCAAACACCATTCCCGCGGGAACCTCGAGCCCGGCACCATCCAGCGCCAAGGTCGCCCCGAAGCGCTTGACCACACCCTCGACCCGCACCGCAGGCACGGAAGAAGCAAACCCGTTCATTCATCGACCATCGAGACGACCGAAGGGCGACGAGGAAGCGCATGCGACTGGGTCCTCCAGATCGAAGCCGAGCGGCGCCCAGGTTCCGGGGCGCAGCTGGCAGGGCCATGCGTCGATCCCTGCCTTGGCTCCGGCATCATCGAGCTCAGCGATGAGCACGTGCGTGTCAACCATCACCGTCCCATCATGGCCTTCTGCTCCGTAGCTTGTAGTTCAAGGTCGCCGACGGAGGGCGACTCTACATACGTACCCTGACCTGCAGCTATAGGCGAAGCTCTAGATCTCTCCTGGCAAAGCGCATGGCCGAAGTTTCACTGTGTGCGCTACTGCGTCTTCAGCGAGGCCTCGACCTCGATGACGAGCTGGATCTTCTCGCCCACCACGACGCCGCCGGTCGGCAGCGCCATGTTGGCGGTGATGCCCCAGTCTGTGCGGTTGATCTCGCCGATCGCTGACAGGCCGGCCCGGGTGCCGCCGTAAGGGTCCGGGCCGAAGCCGTTGACCTCGACGGCCAGCTCCACCGGGCGGGTGATGCCCCTGATGGTCAGCTCGCCGTCGGCGATGATGACCTCGCCGTCCCGCCGGATCCCGGTGGTCCGGTAGGTCATGGTGGGGTGGTTGGCGACGTCGAGGAAGTTCTCGCCCTTCACGTCGCCGTCCCGCTGCTCGTTGCCCGTGTTGAACGAGGTCATGTCGATGGTGGCGGTAGCAGAAGACTCCAGCGGGTCGTCTGCGGTGATGATCTGGCCCTCGACCTTGGTGAAGTTCCCGCGGACCTTGCTGACCATAAGGTGGCGGGCCACGAACCCGACGTGCGAGTGGACAGGGTCGATGTCCCAGGTGCCCGCGATGTAGCCGGGGATCTCGGCAGTTTCGGCCGTCATGGTGTCTCCTTACAGGTTGAGCGCGGGCCGGGGGACCGGCGCTGCGAGTGTTCGCGACAGGCCTAGGCTCGACGCCAGGCAGGTGAGAGGTCGTCACCGGATCCGGGTGATCCTGAACGTGCTCGCAGTTCCTGGACGCCAACAGCGGGCGAGACCGATGCGGCGGCCTGCCGCCGCAGCAGGTTCCGCTCGCTCGGCCGGAGCCCGGCGAACGGGGCAGAATTGGCCCTGGATCTATGCGTCAGATTGGATCTGATCAACAGAACAGAATCCTGGCAGGGTCGAGATGTATCCCTGGCCGACGGCTGATGCGCCCTGATCCCAGGAAGCTCATGCGCCGTCATCTTGCGCGAGCCGGCAAGGCCGGCGACAGGAAGGATCCCGATGAGCGCGTTCACCGTCACCCGAACCCTGAAGGGCCCGCCTGAGCGGGTCTGGGAGATCCTCACACAGCCCGGCCACTTCGAAGAGTGGCTGCCAGCCAAGCCGGGGACGGCGGTGCTGGATGTGCGGACCGGAGGGTCCTGGCAGGCGACCGTCGTCTCCTCCGAAGGCGCGGAGATCGCGCTGACCGGCCGCTACGACGAGGTGAGCGAACCGGGCCGCCTGGTCATGACGGTCCCCGGCGACGTGGTCACCGCGATCACGCTGACATCCGCACCCACCGACAGCACGCGAATCGCCTACACCTTCGACGTCGAGGAGTCCATGCAGGCCATGGTCACCGAGAGCGTCGACGAGGTACTGGGCCGGGTCTCCGCGGTCCTGGCCAGGATCGCATAGCAGGGGTCGTTCCCGAGTCCGCGTCCCCCGGATCAGGGACCGTAAGCGCGGTTAGAGAAAGCTGTCGCCTGCGCTCCGGACGAGGGAGGTCTCCGTCGCGGGTGCGAGCTTGAGGGTGCTCGCGGGCGTCGATGGCCTGCGGTCTCGAGCGGCGGCGCCTAGACAACTAACCCCTAACGGCGCACCCGGCAGTCTTCCGTACGATTCCTCGTCACTGCACGCGAGGCTGTGCGCGGAAGCGCGGCAGGGCGGGTGTGGAGACGACCCGGCCGACATGACGGCGCCGGCAGCTCATGCCGGGCGTTCTTCGATCGGCACGCCCAGCGCCCGGAGGAGCTCGCCGAGGTTGGCGAACGTAGCGCCGTCCGGGAGTGATGACACCAGGTCCAGCAGCCGCTGCTCGGCCTGGTGCGCCGCGAGGTGCTTGAGCAGGTGCCCGCGAGTCGCAGGGAACGCGGTACGGTCCAGGTGACGGGCCATCTCGCTGCGCAGTTCGATGGCGTCCCAGTTCTCACCTGATGGTGTTCCGGCGAACCTGCCCTCCGGCGCCCAAGTCGCGTCGGTCTCATCATCGCCCCGCGACTCGGGATCGGGCCACTCCTCGCCATGCGCCTGCAGCTCGCCTTTGTCCTGGCGCTTGATAGCGTCATCCTCCGCCCGTCCGTGCGTTCCGCTGATCTGTTCGCTCATTAACAGCCTCCTGAAGCGGGCAGCCTGAGCGCCACGGTCTCAGGCCGGCTGATCGCTAGCCAGCGGCCCTGCCCGCTTGAGGGAGATGGGAAACGTGCCGCCCGGCGGGCATACGCGACGCTTCTGCTCGGGATCCCCCCTCAGCTGCGAAGTTCCGGGCCCGGGTTTCGCTTTCGACACCGCCTTGTGAGGGTCACCTTCCGAGTAGGTCGAGGTCGCGCGCGCAGAAACCGTGGTGCGCCCACTCCTCGTCCAGCACCACGTGCACGCACTCGAGGACCGACTTTCCCCTGGCGTACGGTGGCCAGCCACGGCCCGCTGGCACTGGTGCCGGTGCCGGCAGCTGACCGTCCGTCACGGTCGACAGCCAGCGCTCCAGCTCGGCGCCTTGCACGTCGCGCACCGCCAGCACCTCGTCGAGCGTGGGGGTCGCCGCTGGATCCAGGCCCTGCTCCTCCTGGTCAGGGACGAACTCGGACGCCAGCCCGATCGCGGTGAATGGTTCGGTCGAACCCGGGCAGCAGCGTCGGAACCACGAGTCGTGCACGAACACCAGATGGCGCAGGGTCTCTACAGAAGATCCACGCCGGGATAATCCACGCGGGCAAAACCGCCGCCGTGATCTGCGAAAACACCCTCTTCCGGATAGTCCTCGACGGCGAAACCGTCGCCGTGGCGCCCCGCACCACCACCAGCGAAGTTCGCCGCTACTAAGCCAACGCCACCGATAAGCGCACCCAGGCCCGCCCGCCTCGTCGCATCACAGGAAGAGGTCACCGCCCACGGCCTAGACGAACTGCGCGGCGACCTGGAACCGTTCACCTTCCCGGCGGCAGCGACGGCGAACAACTCTTCGGCCCATGACCAAATCCCCGCCCCCAGCGGTAGCGTCGCACCGGCACCATTCGGTACCCGGAAAGGAGTCGTTCGCATGGCCGAGAGCGAACTGTTCGAAAGAGGCCTTCAAGCCCGGCGGGATGTCTTGGGCGCTGAGTACGTCGACGCGAACCTCGCCGACACCGACGACTTCATGATGGCCTTCCAGCGCATCGTGACCGAGTGGGCGTGGGGGTACGCCTGGAGCAGGCCGGGCCTGGACCGCAAGACGCGGAGCATGCTGAATCTTGCGATCTTGACGGCGCTCGGGCGGCCCGACGAGCTGCGCATCTACGTGAAGGGCGCGCTCGCTACCGGCGTATCGGTCGAGGAGATACAGGAGATATTGATTCACGCCACCGTGTACTGCGGCACGCCAGCCGGGCGTCAGGCGTTCCGGGCAGCGCATGAGGCTCTTCTGGCCGAGGGCGTGCTGCGCCATCCCAACTGAGCGTTTGGGACCGACGGGAATCGTGCCATCACGTCACGACCCGCGGCACTGATGCCCGACGCCCCACCCTCCCGGCGGCTACAGGCGCAGACGATTGTGTGCTGTCCCGACCTGGATGCGCCAACCGCGGTCAGTCGTCGATCGCCTGGTAGGCGGCCGTGAAGAAGTCGAGGAAGATCGGCGACGTAGGCCGCCCGGCTCCGCCCTGGTTCATGAGGATTGCCGTCATGTCCTCGGCTGGGTCGTTGTACCAGATGACGCCGTATCCCCCGTTCCATCCGTAGCTCCCGACCGAGGGTCCGAGGTGCGTGCGCCGGGTGCGGACCGACATCCCGAAACCCCAGCCGAAGTCGTCGAAGTACCCCGGCGTGAAGCCGGAAACCGCCTTCTGTGCCGGCGTCAGCTGGTCGCTGGTCATCAATGTCACCGACGGCCGGGAGAGCACCCGCTCGCCGTGGTGGGTACCGCCGGCCAGCAGCGCCGAGGCGAAGGCGAGGTAATCGCTGATGGTCGAGACGAGCCCGCCTCCACCGTCTTCGAACGCCGGCGGCCGGCTCCAGTACCCATCAGGGCCGTCATAGACGACGGCCTCGCCGGCGACCTCGTCGCCCTGGTAGACGGTCGCCAACCGGCTGATGCTCTCGCCGGCAACGCTGAAGGCGGTGTCCTTCATCCCGAGCGGCCCGCAGATCCGCTCGCGCAGGGCATCCCCGAACGACATGCCCGTGGCGCGGGCGATGAGCACGCCGGTTACGTTGGCAGCGGTGTTGTACATCCACCGCTCACCCGGCTGATAGACCAGCGGAAGCGCGCCGAGCCGGCGAATCCACTCATCCGGCGGCATCGCAGTCTCGCAACTACTGGCTGGCGCCTGGTCGGGTTCCTCGCCCCGGAGCGCGTTCAGCGCGTCGGCGATCGGAATCGTTCCCGGTTCGGCCACCACGATGCCGGTGCCGAGGGTGAAGGTGAGCAGATCCCGCAGCGTTATCGGGCGTTTCGCCGGGACGGTGTCCTCTAGCGACCCGTCCGGATCGGCGAGCACCCTCATGTCCGCCAGTTCCGGCAGGAACTCATCGACCGGGTCGTCGAGGCGGAGCGTGCAGTCCTCGACCAGCGTCATCGCGCAGGCGGCAACGATCGGCTTTGTCGTCGAGGCGACGCGGCAGATCGTATCGGCTGCCATCGGCGTCTTGGCGCCCTCGCCCTCGAAGGCAAGGTTGCCCGTTGCCTCGATGTGCACCTCGCCGTGGCGGGCGACGGCGGCCACCGCGCCCGGGGCGAAGCCGGAATCGACGTAACGCACCAGCACTTCTCGCACCCGGACCAGCAGTTTCGGCGAGAAGCCACCAGTAGTCACTCTCTTCTTTCCTCCTTCTGCGCCGCGCTGAGTCGGCCTAGCCATCAGGGCACGCTGACTGATGCGGGTGGACGATGGGAGTTGCGGTTACTCATCGCCCTGGCCGTGCGTAAAGCTGACGAGATCTCCCGGCTAGGCGAGGCTACGCCGATGGCGTTACGGGCGGCAACGTCGTTCATCATCTCGCTGGACCTCTACATCATCGCGGCGCGCCAGGGCAAGCTCGCCGGAACGTGGGCAAGGAAGCTGACGACCTGATGCGCACGCGTGAGGCCGAGCCCCTGCGCGAAGCGCGCGCCCGGCGAACGGCGGCGCCTCAGGAACGGCTGGGCGGTCGGCGCGCCGCGCGGCAGGCGCGGCCCGACCTGGAACTGGAGGCCGGGGGATAACCGCAGCCGGGGACGGATGCCGCGTGGGTTCGCGCTGCGTCGGCTGTAATACGTTGTAGTACGATGATGACGTGGCTGAGGAGGAAACCTACGACGGCATCGCCGTGCCGGACCTCCGCGTCGACTCGGTGACGTGGACGCCCGAGCAAGCCGAGCATGTTCGTACGCGGTCGAAGAGGTATCCGGGAGCTTTCGACATCGAGCCAGAGTGGGCGACTGAGGCTGCCCTGGACCCGCAACGGCGATTTGGCCTCGGCCCGGCTAGCAAGACTGGCGAGGGCATCCGGGTCATCGGCCGCTCCGTGTCCGCGGACCGGGTGCTGTCTGTGATCTTGATCCCTCAGTTACACCCGCCGGCTGGGGAATGGCTCGGGGTGACGGCCTGGGTCACCAAGGGGCGAGACTTGCGCGACCAGGAGAGGTACCAGGCAAGCGGCCAGGATGGCGAGACGGCTAACGAGGATGAAGGGACGCGCTCTGATGACCCAGGAGAGCAGGCCGATGAGGAATAGCGTCGCTGAGCTTCTCGCCGCTGAGGCTGAGGCTGCAGAGCAGTTCAGCGACGAGGAAGATCTGGGGCCGAGCTATGCGCCGAGGCGTCCAGCAAAGGATCCCTCGCAGGTCTATAGCGTGCGGATCCCGGTCGGCAGGCTGGAGCAACTTCGCCTACGAGCCGCAGAGAAAGGTATCGCGCCTTCAGCATTGATGCGCCAGTGGGTGACCGAAAGGCTGGATGCCGATGAGAGTGTCAAACGGACGCTCCCCGATTTCGAGGTGCTCGCTGCCGCGGTATCCGCTGTCCTGCAGTCACCGCAGGTCCGCAGGCTGGATGAGGCCCTTTGGATGGTAGCTCGGGCAGAGGGCGATGAGCGGGTGCTCGTTTTTCAGGAGAAGGTATTTGCTGATGAGGAATCCGCCGACGAGGAAGCCCGGTCAAGCGGAGGGGTGGTGATCCCGCTGCCAGTTGCTAGGGACTACCGGCCTAGGAGGAAGCGAGCGGAGGCCTGAACGCCTACGATCCCATGCCTCGGTCGCGCTGGACTGGTCACCTGAGATGGTTCGAACAAGGGGCCCAGGATGAGTCCGGGCTCGAGCTCGCCACGAGAGCGTGGTCGTACACCTCCACGTAGCCCGCAGGGTCCAGGCGTCGTGGCGGAGGCTAACTGGCCAAGCAAGCGAGGTCCGGTCGCTGGTCAGCGAGACGTTCGCCGAGCGCGGGCTGGCTCTCGCCTCCGTCCAGTTTCCAACCCCGTCCACGCAAGTGCCAGATTGCCCCAACACTGGTTACGCTGCGCCAAGCCCTATCCGGCGACCGGTACCTGCCGTGCACTGACCTCGGCGAGCTCAATCCGCCTGGCCAATGACGCGGCTGGTCCCGGCAACGTCGCTAGCAGCCCGAGCCGTCGAAGGGCAAACACGCGATCGACGCCCGGGCTGACCTGCAGATACTTGCGGTGGGCGGTACTGGGATTGAACCAGTGACCTCTTCCGTGTCAGCAAGGTGTACTTGGCCACAATGAGGCTGCTCACGAGGGTTCGCGCAGGTCAGCGACCTCGGGCTGGGTCGACGAACGGCGTCTGGGCTCGGCTAACGGCGGTCACCTGCTCCCATTCCGCTCCCAGAACCGGACATCCGCCGGGCGGCCGTAGTGAGCTTCGCGGTGATCATGGTGGCGTACCTGCATGGCACCTCCACCCGCAAGGTCGACGACCTGGTCAAGGCGCTCGGCCGACACGGGCATCAGCAAGTCCGAGGTGTCGCGGATCTGCGCCGACCTGGACGCCGAGGTCGCCGTGATCCGGGACCGCTCCCTGGCGGACCAGGGCTTTCCGTACGTGTTCCTGGACGCGACCTACTGCAAGGTGCGGGTGAACCACCGGGTCGTCTCCCAGGCCGTGGTCGTCGAGATGATCCGGGTACTGCGGGTCGCTCGCCGCGGCGCGATGAAGGCCGGCATTCAGGCTGGTGCCCAGATCGACGCCATCATCGTCTCTGCGCCCGAACAGGTCCGCTCCCAGCTGCGGAAGCTGAATCCCCGGCAGCGGATCCGCGTCTGCGCAGCGTTCCGGCCGGGCAGTGTCGGTGATCCGGCGTCCGCGACCAAGGCCGCGCTGCGGTCGCTGGCCCGCCGCTGGCAGGTGCTGCAGGCCGAGATTGACGACCTGGACGCCGAGCTGACCCCGATGGTGACGTCGGCCGCGCCCGCACTGATGGCGCTGCCGGGCATAGGCGTGGACACCGCCGGGCAGCTGCTGGTTACTGCCGGGGACAATCCTCACCGGCTGCGCACTGAGCGATCCTTCGCCCGGCTGTGCGGAGTAGCGCCAACCCCGGTGTCATCAGGCCGCACCGACCGTCATCGCCTCCACCGAACCGCGGCGACCGGCTGGCTAACAGCGCCCTGTGGCGCATCGCCCTGGTGTGCATGCACTGCCATCAGCCGACCAAGGACTACGCGCACTGCCGAAGGCAAAACCAAGGCAGAGATCTTGCGGTGCCTGAAACGCTACATCGCCCGCGAGGCCTACCCGCTGCTCGCGGTGCCGATCGATCCGCATCGGCTGCACGCACCGGATGACCGGCGTCCGCGCCAGAAGGAAGGCTAACCGGCGGCACGTCCCACGACCGGGTCAAGCCCATAGCAGGGACGCTGGACGACATAATCGGCTCTGTGCGCCAGAACCCGGCCGGTGACTTCGTCCGCACCGCCGTGCTGCGTGATCGTGGCGGCACCCATCAAACTGGCGGCAGCCGGGAGCGGCAGCCGGTGTTCAGCATCACCAAGATGTTCATCGCCGTGGCGTGCCTGCGGCTCGCCGGCAGGCGCTCGCTCGAGCTGGACAAGGACGCCCGCGCATGGCTGCCTGCCGCGCCCGCGGGCGTGACGCTGCGCGAGCTCCTCAGCCACACCGGCGGGCTAGGGGATTACCCTGCCACCGACGCCTACCAGGCCGCGGTCGCGGCCCATCCGGCCGAGCCATGGGATCTGGAACAGATCCTCGCGGTCAGCCTGGCTCAGCCCATCTCCGGACCAGGACACGTCCGCTACTGCAACGCCGGCTACTGGATGCTCGGCGCCGTCATCGAACGCGTGACACGGACACCTCTAGGAGAGCTCCTAGCCGCCGAGGTCTTCAGTCCGGCAGAAATGACGGAGACCGCCTACCCGGACCTCAGGCAGAGCATCACCGCTGACGGGTACAGCACGCGGTGGGCGGGGCCAGCCGGAGCGGTCTGGTCGACCGCACCAGACCTCGACAAATTCCTGGTCGCCTTGCTGAACCAGACCCTGCTCACCGCCGGTGCCCTAGCCGCCATGAGCCGAGCCACCGCGATCGAACCTCATCCTCCCTGGCCCGCGCCAGGCTACGGGCTGGGCGTGATGACCGACCACGTGCTGCACGCCATCGGCCACGGTGGCAACGGTCCCGGCTACCAGACAGCCGCGTTCACGCTGCTCAGCGGAGACCGTTCGGCAGTCGTGATAGCCGCCGAAGGCGCCCTGCCTGATCCAATTCAGGAAGCCATCCGCTGGCTGACGAAGCAGCCAGTGACATCAACGCGACCAGTCAACCGCACACCGCGCTGAGGCAATCGCTTCGGCGACCCATCAGATCAGCCGAACCGCTTGCACGAAATAGGAGCGTCAGTGGCGATCGGGGGTCAGATCGGCGTCCGGCGCGCCCGGGGTCCGTTCCGGCTCCAATCTGTCGCCTCCGATCCGCCTCCGTTGCGGCTGCGATCAGGTAGCGTCCGTGAGCAACCGGGCGCCGCCGCAGGCGTCTCCACTATGTGGGAATCATCGAGATGGGCCACGCCGAGAGGGGCGCGCGGTCTGCGGGCGAGCAGTCTGTCGGCGCGGGCGTGGGCTCTAGCGATCTGACCCCGGCTGATCAGGTCTCCACGTTGTACCGGTTGCATGGGATGGACCTGGTCCGGATCGCGGCAGTGATGCTGGGCAGCAGGGCTGCGGCTGAAGATGCCGTGCAGGAGGCCTTTGCTGGCTTGTACCGCCGGTGGGATCATCTAGCAGACTCCCAGAGCGCCCTGCCCTATGTCCGTTCGGCTGTCATGAACCGATGCCGCACCGAGCTACGCCGCCGGGCGCGGCTGCAACGCCGCGCTGATCAGAACCTTCGCCCCATCGATGCGGAAACTCCGGAGCAAGCGGCGATACTCGGTGAGGAGCACCGGGATGTGGTTGCCGCGCTCCGGCGGCTGCCCGCCCGGCAGCGGGAGTCGCTGATCCTGCGCTACTTCATGGACCTGTCTGAATCGGAGGCCGCCGCCGCGATGGGCATCAGCCAGGGCACTGTCAAGTCAACGACGTCCCGCGCGCTGGTCGCGCTGGCCCGGCAGTTGAAGGAACCATCATGAACATCGCCGAGCAGCGGCTTCGGGCTGCGGCACGCGAAGCTGCGCGTGTCTTCCCGACTGGCAGGGAGTTGCCGCCTCTCCGCCTGCCAGACAAAACTGGCGGCCAGCGGCGCACCCGTGCACGCGCGGCGATGAGCGGCATCGGAAGGAACAGGAGATGGCTGTCGCCGCTCGCTGCTGCCGCCGCTGTCGCTGCGGTCGGGGTGGCGGCCCTGCTAGTTGCCCCGGGCCTGCGATCGGGTCCGCAGGCAAGCAGTTCCGGAGTCCTGGGCGGGGGCCTAGGCGTGAAGCTGGCACCGCCGCAGATCGCCGTGCTGATCGGCGGTACCAAGCGGACGTGGGTGGTTTACGCGTTGGCCGACAATGCCACCCAGAAGGCGATGGAGCGGTGCATGCGCGGCCGGGGGCTGGTGTTCCGCCCGTTCTACGAGCGGCCTGCCGAGGCGGCCACGATGGCGACGCTGGTGCTGGGAGTGCCGGGCGCCGCGTTCAGTCTGGCCGCTCGCGAGACACGCGGGTACGGCTTCTACGCCCACGGCGTGCGGCGGGCAGAACACCCAAACTCTGGCGATCGCCGCAGCAACTCTCACCCCCCCAGAACCAGCAAGCGATACGTCTTGGCGGCTCGCCGATGCACCGTGGCTGCCAGGCGGCTGGTGTACGGATCGCAGGCAGACTTCCGGCTCGTAGTGAGCGGATGGACCCAGGTCCAGGCGCAGCTCAACACAGCCGTGCAAGCTGACCCGGCCTTCCCCGCGGTCATCGCCAAGTGGGCGGCGTGCATGGCCGCTCACGGCTACAACTATCCCAGCCCCGACAATCTCTGGAACCGGCTCAGTGTCCGCGTGTCCGACAACCCCACTGCGGCGAACCGAGCACTGGAAATCAGGACGGCAGTCCAAGACTACCGGTGCGCTCAGGCAGTGAAGCTTGTCACCACCATCAGGGCATCGCAGACCAGACACGCCCGATACGTCAACAGGGTCATCGCACGCAAAGTCGCTGGCATCATCCATGTCCTTGCTCACGCGCTCAAGGAAGCCAGGAAATTGCACGTCGTCGGCTAGCTCCGGCGAGACAGACCCTGGGCGTCGCTGTCCGCTCATTCAGGCAGATCCATATAGCCCGGCGCCTCCCCATTGAGGCAGCCGGGCGGTTCTGTGTAGGGTCTAGCCCTGCGGCGATGTCTTCGCCGGCGAGCTATCCGCGGATCCGGCCCCTGTTGTGCTGCCGACCGGGCCTACCTCGCCGACCCAGGCGCCGGTGTTCGCGTCGAGGAACAGCCACTGGGTGCACAGGCGCGGATCCTGGCCAGTCTGGTCCGGGCACCTCCAGGCGCTGTATCCGTAGACCAGCTGGTTGAGTTCCTTGTACGCGACACCGCCGGTGATGGTGTAGCCGGAGCAGTTCTCGCCTTGCTCCTCGCAGACCGACGCATCGCCGACCGGCTGTGTGTAGAGGCCCAGCTGAACCGTCACGTCGTCGGGGATCTGGAAGCCAGACTTGCCGGTCAGGACCTCGGCGTAGCGAGCAGCGGCCTCCTGGGGGGTTAGCTGCGGTGCTGCGTTTCCTGGCGGCGGCGCGAACGTGAACGGGTAATCGCCGCCGGTGAGGGTGATCGTAGACGTCACCGCTGTGCCGTCAGCGCTGCCGCCCGCTGACGCGGTTACGGCCAGGGTCGCCCCGCCAGCTCCGAGGGCAACGGTTGCGGCGCCGATGATGATGAGTTTCCTGAGTCGTCGCATCGTCTTTCCCTAGCTCGCGTTCCGGTCGTCCCACCATTCGAGCCCGCGTGACGGGTTCGATTCCTTCAGTTGAAGGTTGTAGGAGCCGAGGCCGCTACTGCCGATCGGGCAGCCGTTCTTGTCGCCCTGGTTGCCCCAGCTGCGTGCTGTCCAGTTCTGGTCGCTTGTGGCGATGCCCTGGAGCGGCAGGAGCGGATCGGTGCCCCACCCGCCGATTCTCTCATGGTCGGAGGACGCGCCGAAGGTGTGCGCATCGCATGAGCCGTAATGCTCCTCCAGGGCGGCCTCTGAATGGGGCTGATCAAACACGGCCGTACCGCTGTTCTCCGGTGTGCAGGACGAGTAGTCGGCGTGGCTGGTCGACGTGCCGCAGTCATCGAGGACGTAGTGGTCGTGGGTGTTGTTGAGGTGAATGTAGAACAGTTCCGCGTCGTCGTCGGACCTGCCGGTGCAGCCGTACTCGGAGCCGTTGCCTGGCGGTATCGCCCAGAAGGAACACGTATGGGTGATGCCGAGGCTGTTGTAGTCCTTGACGAACCCCATCTGGACGATGTTGGTGCCGGTGCTGCCGACGATCGCGATCCAGATGGTCTGCAGTTGGTTGTTACCGCCCATGGTGTGGGGGCAGTTCGCGCCGTCGAGCCGGAGCTTCATCCCTGCGCGGACGCCGGTTACGTCAGGGTCGCCTGCGACGTCGGTGTGCGTCCATTTGAACCACTGCAAGTCGCCGATGTAGACGGTGCCGCAGCTAATCGCCAGGGCCGGTTCCGCCACGGCCGTGATCGCCGCGCCGGCCCCTGTCACCAGCAGTCCTCCGACCGCCAGTTCCGCGGCTAGCCGCCTCAGGCGCTTCTTTCGTCGTTGCATCGATTGTCCTCCCTGTGTGGGGTTGTCCAGATCAGGACGCCATCACCGTAACGCCCTCAGCACGGGAGTACTACTGAGGGCAACCTGGACCGCCCAGGCGTGTGGCTGGGCTGGAGTTACGGGTGCCGGTGATCACCGGTAACGGCCAGATAACGCCCGTCCCTAGCGCCTCGGGGCCGGGGGTCGGAAGGCTGGTCGGCCGAATGTCAAGTGCACCGCTCGAAGCATCTGGTGCCGCATCAGCACGCGCGCTGACAGGAGGGTTCGGCAGCGTGAGATCGATGCCATGGTGCGCGCCAGGGCGGCACGCTGCGGCGGGTTGGTGATCTTGCCGGTTACCATGTAGTGGGTCGAGGACAGCGCGAACGCGACGCCGACGCTGGGGTGCCGTACGGCGGCTAGAACCAGGTCGGAGGCCTCGCGGGGCTCGCCCTGGTCGGCCTTGGCGAGCCGGAGCCACGCCCACTGGTCGAGATAGACCGAGGGCCTGGAGGTGTGGAAGTCCATCTGTGACATGGCCGGGACCGCCTGCCCGCCCTTCTGTCGTTGACGCTGACCGTGTGTGGCGCCGCCCGGCCTCGCCACGGCCGGAGGTAGTCCTTGCAGGAGCGGGGTGAGCCGGGAGTTTCGGACCGGATGGCCGGCCTGGCGCAGCCGGGCGGCGAGGGCATCACGGGTGAGCGGCCGCCCGTCCGGCTGAGCGCGGCCCGCGCGTCCCGCGCAGCCGCCCATCAGATCGGCCGTGCCGGGCACAGCGGCCGGTGCCGTGAAATCACACCGGCCGTGCCGGGCACAGCGGCCGGTGCCGTGAAAGGCGGACGCCGCATCCCGGCTACGCCGGATCGGGAACGAATGGCAGGCAGCGTGCCGGCCGGCCGCGTCCGGGGTCCGGCCGTTCGTGATGCTGGCCGCGCACCCGGTGCCAGGCGGGGTAGTGCCGGTCGGCGCGGTGCCGGGAACGGCCTGGGCAGACCGGTGCTCCGGGATGGCTGACGGCCGCTTAACCGCGGTCAGCAGGGCGACGGCTGGCCACTCGGCCATGATCCGGCTGACGGTGGCGTGGTCGGCGGTGGGGATGTTAGCTGCCAGGCCGGCGGCGGCGCCGACGGTCAAGGCGGTCCACGGCAGCCACCCGGACGTGCGATCGGAGCGCAAGTCGGCGAGCAAGACCACGGACGCGACGATCTCGACGCCGTCCACGGACAGGGGGAAAACGTGGGCGTGCCAGCCCGTGTCGCCGTGGGCGGCGGCGAGCTGGGCATGTGGCTGTAGGAGATGGCGCCGGCGATCCAGGCCAGACCGGCCACCGTCGCCATGGCCGTCCGGCCGATCCACTTGTCGGCCCGCTCGGGGCGGGCGCGGGCCGGGTCACTTCGCGGCCTTGGGGGTACGCAGTCTTCATCACGCCACGCGGCGAAGCCCCTGCCGCTAGCAAGAACGATGCGCAGGCGTGCCGAAGATCAGGAAGCAAGACGACGTGCGGCGAACTTACATCAGCGATGAGGTGGTCGGCTTCTGATGGGCGGACGAATCGCAGATCGCCCAGCTAACGGACCCTGCAGGATCGGGCGAGTGAGGGGTATGCCGACACTCGTAGCGCAGCCACACCGACCATGAATGAGCAGGTTAGGGCCGCTAGTGATCACAACTGGATCCCGACTAACCCACGTTTTGCCACGTCTCCATTATTTGGTGTCCAGTATTTGCGTCCACGAAGAGCCAGTCGACGCATGAGTCGCTCGACGGTGTCGGCGTGCTCGCCTCTCCAGGTGCCTGAAGATAGGTCCCTCGACATGCGCTCGGCACACTGTAGCCATATGCCAGTTCATTGAACGCGAGATAAGCCACGCCGTTCACAATCGTCTCGTTACTGGCGCTCGGAGCATCTGCCGATCCGGAAGGCCACGTCACCAGGCCGAGCTGAATGCTGGCATCTGGCGGAATGCTGCTAGAGCCACCAGCATCCGCGATGTAGTCCGCCCAGGCTTGTTCGGCAGTGAGCGCGGGCGATGCGTCGGGGGGTGGAGGCGCAAACGTCGCGCCGCTTGCGGAATTCACCACGACTGTACTTGTCAGCCGGGATGCAGCAACGGCGTTAGCGGAGGTCACAGCATGCTCAATTACAAATGCACCAACCACCAGCAAGACAGCGACCGCGGCGACGTAGGATAGTCTCCGTCGCCTACTCAACTTCACCTTTGTTCTCATAGCTTAACTGCCGTTCCGGGTATCCCAGTAGCTATTACTACTTGTATCGGAGCCTGTGCCGTAGGGGCCACCACTGCCAGTTGAACAACTCGAATCGTTATTGTTCCAATGGGGTCCGCCCCAGCTTCTGGTCGACCACGAGCCACCGTTGTCAGTACTGCCTTGTAGCGGATTGTTCACCGTACCAATGTTTTGCTTGTCACCACTCGATCCCATGATGTGGATGGTGCAAGTGAAATTGGACAAAGATTCGGTGTTGGCTGCAGGGTTACTGAACTCCGTCGAGGCGCTATTTTCCGCGGTACAGCTTCCGTATCCCCCGGCAGTACCGCAGTCGTCGATCTCGTATTTGTACACGTGGTGGACTGAGTCGAAGTAGCGCACGATTTTGAAAAATACGAACTGGTCGTCAGTCGTTGTGCAGTCGTAGGACGGGCCGCCGCCGGCAGCGTTGTCCCAGAACCTGCAGTAGTGCCCGCCACTCACGCCGAACTCGTGAACGATCCCAATACCGACGTGCGCGCTTGCGCCCGCTATGAGAATTCCTATCGCATTACTGGGATTATCCCCTCCGCCGGGGACGCCGCAGAGGCCGCCGTCGATGCGAGTCTGAATAGGAGCCCGAACGCCGTACACCTGATTGTCGGTTCGAGTCCAGGAAAAGTCCGGCCAGCCCTGATTCCCCGTGCAGCTGGCAGCCATAGCCGGGTCCATGTTGGACACGAGAGGAGCAAACACTCCCGCCAGGAAAACCAAGACTATGACGACATGCTTCATGCAGCTGCCTCCCGCAAGCAAAAGCAATAGTGCGCTTTCTTCCGTGCGTAGTCAAGAGCGAAGAGCGGCTACTGCAGGTCCAGGTACCCGGCCCTATGGGCAGCACCGGCATGACCAGGACATGAACCTGAGATCGGCCTTGGCCGGTCAGGCTGTCAGCCTTCTCGCGGGGCGCTGCACCGAACCCCGGCCCTCACTCGGGGATAGGTGATGCGAACCGGGTCATCTCCCAGGCTGAGACCTGCCCCGGGTTCTCCGAAATGGCAAGGGCTCACTTCGATCGGCCGGCGGCCAGACCCTTGCCATCCCGGGGACGCGCCGTAGCCGACAAGGTGCCCGACCGAGGAGCTGACCTGGCGCGGCGACGATGGTGTGCACGGACTCGCGCCCGAGACTCGGCGAGATCGAGCTGAACGCCGAAGACTCAGCTGAATTGAAAGCACGGCTGCAAGACGACTGCCCAGGCTAGGTGGCAAGTCGGAGAACAACGCGAGACGCCGTAGACCTCAGTCGTGCGCCTCATAACCCAGCGACCACCACCTCAGCGCCCGCCGCCGGACAACGTGGGATGGCCATCGGCGGAGCGACAGCGGCCGGAACGGTTTGCGCAGGTCAACTGGCATCGTCGTCGCCGCCACGCGCCGGTCTGTAACACCCGTCGGCTCTCGCGTGCGGCCAAGGCACTGGGCGACAGTGAACCGGGATACACCTCGACAGCCCCTGCTGGCAGCTCGCTCGCTCTCCTGCCTGGGCCCCTCCGCAAACTCGTAGACGGCTGGTCGGCCTGATAGTGGGTTTGCTGGACGTCGGCCAGGATCTCGCCAAGGGTGTACTGGCCTATGTCGATCACGGGTTGTCCGCCGAATAGGCAGCCATCCTCAATCTGGACTGCAACGCCCAGCTGCGTCCGCGAGACCATGTTGCATCATCCACTGCCAGCGCTTGCCGGAAGAATCACGAGAGTCAGCCGACAGGTACATCCACGCGACCATAAGATCGCGCTGGGTGACCCACTCCGAGAAGGCCGAAGTCGAGCACGGTCACGTCCACTGGCGTGGTGTGTGACAACGGCGCCGCGTGATTCGCACCTGGGACTTTAGGCGGTAATGGCAGTCAGCGTGACCTCCTCGGCTGTGTTCGTCGTGGTACTGGTGAGGCGGCTCCTGGCGAAGACGTCCAGACCGACATAGCGACGCATGTCAGTCCATTCGTCGTGGACCAGGACGAGACCGATGATTGCTGGGTCCTGGTCCGTCCCTGTCCCTGCCGCACCTGGAGGAACATGGCCCTGCGGCAGCCGACTCGGTTCACCGACAACCTTCCATGAGCCCGCAGTTACAAACCAGCGAGCCGTGATCACGAAAGATGCGAACTAAGGCACTGACAATGTCGATAGCGATCGATTCAGGATCGCTCTCGTTTTCCGGGTACACAAATTTCCGACCCACACCCTCAACACGAAGGACCTGTGCGTGCCGGATAGCCCGCGTATGCGCCTGTCAAATTCGATGAAGCCTGCTCTACAAATTGGCAGTCGCTTATACGACGTAATCCTCTCGAACGCTGGGGCATCCGGCCCTAGTTGCCGATCATTGTAATGGAGAAGCCACAGAAATATCGCGTCTCGCGGATACATGGTCAGGTCCGGATCGGGGCCTGTGAAGATCGGTGGTGCTGGCGCGCTGCGCAGTACAAAGCTCTGATGCGGATAAATCATGTCAGTCGGAACATCGGCGTCGAGCGCCCATGAGGCAGGATAGCTGATCGATGCTCCCGACTTTGAATTTACGAAGTGTTCCCATTGCACCGTCGCGTATTGTTCAAAACCACCGCTCCCCCTACCGAATCCGAGCGCTTGAGATGACACTGCGCCTGTGAGGAGTACTCTCCGCGCCAACGTTGGCTGAGAAGCTGCCGCCTCAGATGAGTTCATCCTAGACCTCCGGGGTGGTTATTTTGCTATGATAGCAATAACGAATGCAGCTGCGCCCGACGCAAACATGACAATAATGAGTGCCACCACTTCAGCGCGGTGAGTCAATGACGAGTACTTCTGCATCCACCTCGTCACTGCAGCGGACTCGGTCCTATCAAACCCAAATGCTGGTACCAGAAGGGCACTTGCGGCTCGTATTAGACCCACAGCGCCCATCAGTTCGATAATTGCGAGCGGCGTCCGACCCATTCCCAGCAGCAGAATAGCCAACGGATACGCTGTGGCCGATCCGAGTCGAGTCAAGTAGATCATGCCCAAGCCTCCGGCGTAGATGAAGCCAGCCGTCCGCGGTGCAAACAAGTCACGCCATGCCTCCGGCACTTGATGCCGAAACTGCGGAACTGGCAGAGCCCAGAGCCCAGCGGCGCGGCCCGCATATGCGCCAGCCACCAGAGCTGCAATGGCGGCTGCAATGATGCCGACCGACGCTCCGAGCAGATGACTCAACTCGTATGCTGGAAATGCAAGTAGCGCGCCCATCACGAAACCGCCAGTTACGCCTCCTCCAAGGAACGCAAGCAGAATTCCGTACCAGGCCTGCTTGCTCGCGGTCTCTGGTTCTCTAGTCACCATCCAACTGATGGAATACATCATCGACGCGCCTCATGGGGAGAACAGCGAAGCTATGCCCAACCAGGTGCCGGCAAAGGCAGCTGCTGCAAAGATCAGGGTAGGCAGCTGCCAGTAAGCATGGCCCAGAAGCGCAAGAAGAACCGCCACCGCAGCCGCCGCGCAGACCGCAACGAGTTGTTTACGGTCAGTTCGCGAATCTTCTGCAACCATCGCCTTCCGCATTGACCGTTCCATCAGTGGCAGGTCGGGTTGATCTGACAGGTCCAATGACGGCAACGAATGATGCGCGATCCGCACGTTCCGCAAGTACTGCCGCAGTGCTCCTTCGGATAGCAGTCAGTGACGTGGCAACTACAGTTGGTCGCCGATGTGCAGCGCGACGACGGTGGAGTCCCAGCCAACTCGCAGCAATCACACCAGTGGACTGAGTCGGGGAAGGCGCACATGGAGTTGTCACAGGCTATCCAGCAGCCGCACTCGCAGGTGTCGCTCGGGCATCCAGCGTCGCCCGAGAGGCACTGGCACTGGACCGAGTCGGCGGTGCACGCTGCAACTCCATCCCAGCAGCACGGCGAGGTATAGGTGTTGCCGCCGCATGTCCTGGACGTGCAGACCAATGGCGCAGCTAGCGCGGACTCCTTCCAAAGGAGGGCTGACGAAGTGCCGCCGACTGCTGCTGCAGTAGTGTAAATGCCGACCCTGCCAAGGAAAGATCTTCGGGGGAAGCGAGCTGCGACAGATCGAACCATGATGCTGGTCAAGCGATCGATTGCAACCTCACGTTCCTGCAGATCATTCATCGTCGGCCTCCTGGTCACTTATGCCAGATCTAAGATCTACCAGCTCGAGTTCTTTGCGAGCGGCAGCCGGGTCATCGCCAGATATGTCCTGAGAAACATTGAACGAATTATGATGGCGCGCGGCTGCAAGGAGCGATTCGAGTTGTTCAAGATTATTCGGCACGCCAGTAGCGAGAACAATTCCCTGGTCCGACAGAACTGTGACGAACGGCCGCAAGTTGCTGTCGAGCGCTTTGAGATGATCTGCCCCAACCACTTGTGGCAGGCCGTAGCTCTCCGCATAAATGAGCCCTTCCTTGGGCTCGCCGTCTACGGCGACTAGGAAACGGAGGCTGGGTTCTACCGCCTTAAGACGTTTCACAGCTTGCATTGTCGGACCACATGCCGTGCATGTCGGATTAGCGAAAGCAACTAGGGACAGTTGGCCCTGCACGATGACTTGCACCTGGTCGCCACGCAGAGACGTCACTGCCGGTGGGTCGACTCGCGAGCCTACCAGAGGTCCGTCACCGGTTTGGCCTGGGCCAATGGGTCGCACTCTGAGATGGAGGACACCGACCTGCCTGGCCAGCCCGACCACTACAACGATGGTCGCTATCTCTAGCGCCCACAATACAAGATTCGAAATAGTGAGCCCCGTCATGCTTCTATTGCCTCTTCTGCGCTCTTGCTTGTTGTCTGCCTCATCGTGCGCCACGCGTAGAGCAGCACGATGATCAGCACAAATGAGACGCCTACCTGAAACGGCACGAAGGCGAATCTGGGTCTCGTAACCAATGTTGCTGCAGCGAGTATCATGAGAATGCCGTTGCCGATCACGTGCGCTTTCGAGATCGTATGAGATCCGGTTACACCGAAGCATCCGCAACGAAGCTCGTTTCGTCCCCGAACCAAGTTGACTCCCACCGCTACGGCAAAGGAGCCGAAGAGCACAATCGCTGCGACTGCTAGGTCGGGAAATAAGGGCAGGGCTAAACCGATGATAATTTCGGCAGGTGGCAAGGAGTACCCGGCGTAGGGTGAAAGTCGTTTAGGTATGACCTGGTACGCTGCAACTTGCTGGCCAAACATGCGCAGCTGGCCGATCTTCAGCGCGCCCGCAAGCACGAGGACCGTGGCGCAGATCGCGTTGGCAATCTCGGTTGCGGCGCTCATCCGTGTGCCTCTCAGGATGCATAGTTCGCCCAGTTTAGAAGCTTTGCATTTGGGACACTCGCTGTCAAGAGGGAGGTACCGCATCGAGGGTTAGCGGAGGGCGGTGGCCTCTGCTGGCCGCGCGGGAGGGTGGTGGCAGGCAAGCTGGCCAGGGACCATCACGGCGGTGCGGTCCGCGTTGGCAACATTGTCCGCAGTCGGGCCCGCTCAGACTGGTGTCGTGATTGAGCGCGGCCCGCGTCGGCGAGTTGAGGTGACGTAGGCCTCATCGCTGACCCGCGCACCGGATTCGCTTGCCAGGCCGTTGGCAGAGCGAGCGGGCTCCACCGGACCGGCCCCCACCGCGCTCGGCCCGAGCTGCCTCGGTCTTGCTCAAGCTGACGGTCACGTGCTGGCTACGGTCGCCAGATTCCAGCGACCTGTAGCTAGCGGGAGCATAGTTTCGGCCGTGTCAGCGTTCGGAGGGCGTAGCGAGCGGCGATCTTCAAGTCGTGTGCAACATTTAATGGGTTTCGATCGTGGAAGTAGAGTGAGCGGGCCTGAGGAACCGGTGTTGGCCGTAGACGCAGAGGACGCCTTCGAGGAGTTCGTGCGCGGGCGGTCCGCGCACTTGTTCAGGCTGGCCCTGGCGCTCAGCGGCTGGAATGAAGCCGCAGCCGAGGATCTGCTTCAGATCGCGCTGGAACGCGCCTATCGCCGTCGGCGGCAACTGTTCCGCGAGGCGGGCGCTGAGCCGTATGTGCGGCGCGTGCTGGTCAACGCATCGATCGACTGGCGGCGCGGGATTCGCCGCAGAGCAGAGCAGCCGCTGACCCCGGACGCGGCCGAGCTGATTGCCAAGGATCATATCGCACAGGTCGCGGACCGCGACCTGTTGGTACGGGCGCTGAAAGACCTGCCGCCACGGCAGCGTGCGGTGCTGGTGATGCGGTACTGGGAAGATCTCACCGAAGCCCAGATTGCCGCAGCGCTGAACTGCAGCCCCTCAAATGTGAGGAGCCAGGCGTCGCGTGCGCTTGCGCGCCTCCGTCAGCAGGCCGGAAATCCATCATCTTTGAAGTATTCGGAGGCCGGTGAACGTGATGACCAATCTTGAAGAGCGGTTGCGGGACGCTATCGATGCCTCGCTCGCCGACGCTGAGCCAAGGTTCGACGTGATGGCGGCAGTACGGCTCCGGCACCGGCGGCGGCTGATCCGGACAGCGGCTGCCAGCGTGGCTTTCGTCGCGGCCGCGGCCGTCGCCGTTGTACTCGGCGCGCCGGGCATCGAGCCGGGCGGCTCCGAGTCTGCGGCGAAGCAGGCCGTTCCGGTCTTCCCAGGCGGGGGGCGTCTGCTGTTCGCTGACCAGCACGGATTGAAGTGGCTCTATCCTGACGGCAAGACTGTCCGAATCTCCGCGGGCTTTCACGGTGCGGAGGTAGCGGCTGGCAAGTTGGTCGCGTGGAACAATGCCGGGGCTTATGTGATGAACCTCGATGGTTCCCGGCGCCACCTCGTCCTTTCTTTCCGGCCGGGCCAGCCGAACAGTGCGATCGGCGTTAACGGGCTATCACCAGACGGATCCCTGCTCGCCTACTACGTGGGCCGAGATCCGGTCGTGACAGGTGACAAGCTCTGGGTGGTCGATCTGATGACCGGCCGGCGGGTCGACCTGGGCCGGGTTTCCTCGGCGATGTGGCGGGACAACTCGACAATCCTGGCTTCGTCAGCGGATGGTAGAGCGCTATTGCTTATCAACACCCAGACGGGCAGCAGATCTGTCTATCTGACGCCGCTCAGCGATCAGCGTCTGATCGGCGCCTACCAGCGCGCTTGGCCCGGCGCTGGCCGCCTTGCCGTCATGAACGCCGGGGGCTTCAGCGGCAGCGGGTCCTCCGCGGCGTTCGCGGTAGAACTTGCTGCAGCCGGGCCGTTCGTAGGACGGCATCCCGCAGAAGCCGTGCTGCTCGGCACGGGTCGTGTAGTCACTTACGCCCCTGTCACCATTCAGCAATTTGAGTTCAGGTGGGGGCCCGACGGCTTGTTCCTGATCCAGACCGGCGCCGGCGATGATCCGCGAAGCTGGAAGACGTACGTAGGGAACATTCAGAGTGACCGGCTGGCCCGGCCGGTCCCGCACGGCATGGACGGAGTCACGTTCAGCCCAGGCGGGAATGTGATCGTACTCCGGGATGGCGCTCAAATGAGGTTCGTGCCCACGCCGCGCCCGGCATGCGAACGAACCGGCGACTGCTTGGACTTCCAGCCGATAATCCTCAAGGGCGAAGGAGCCCTTCTTGCCTGGGTATCCTAATCGCAGCGACGTGCGAACCTAGGTTCGGCACAAACAATGCGAAGGGACTTCGGCACCGAAGTCAACCACCCTGGCTCAGGGGTGGGTGGCCGCGGCACATGGACCACTGCGTGCGCGTTTGCACGCAATGCGGCCAGCTGGATCTTCGTATAACGCGGTCGCTGACACTTGGCATCCCGTAGCAAGTCCAGCACGCGGCGACTGCTGGCACGCCACCAGCACGGCATCGCGATGAGGGCTCCGCGCGGCGAGCCAGATGACGTCGGGTCGATCGAGATGGCGACGGCGGGGTGATCGGAGTGTCGGGCCGGCCGGACGGAGCGCGAGCACGGCGGCCATCAGACCGGACATTGACCAGCATCCCGGTGCCATCGGCGCGGCGGACGAAATATCCGGCTCATACCGCCTGGCCCGCCCCGGCTCGCCCGCTCAGTGCAGCCACATCGGCTGCGACGCGACGGCCTCCACCCCCGGATCGGCATCCGGGGCCATCAGCACGTCGCGTTCCGCCCACGACTCATACCAACGAGCTCGCCAGTCCGGGAGAACTACCACCAGCCGGGAAAGTTCCGCTGACCCCGGAACGACGCGAACCCCCGAACCGGGCTCATCCGCTCGAACCGTAACTGCCAGCACGCTGCCAGCGGCTTCCGCTCCCGGCCCCGAACCGGATCGACGAACTCGACCTCGACGCCGTCGCGCGGCGACGAGCCACCGGCCCCGACCGCAATCGCGACCGCTACCAGCCCGACCCTTCCATCAGGGAACGCCGCCAATGGCTCAACTTAGATGGCAAGGACCCGGATCGACAGTGAGCTTAGGGTTGCGACTCAACCTGGGAAGCCCAGCTCATCTGGCAGCCGTCTCCCGACAGAGTGGTCCGCAGCTCGCTGCCCTGAGACGGACAACCGGCTATCCATCTTGCGCCAGGGTGCATCCAGCCGGACTCGGCCGTCATACGGGCGACGCGCAGCGCACCGGAGCTGCCGAACGGAAGCGCTATGGTTCGGGCCGCAGCGGGCAGGAGGAGCGGTACTGCGTCGCGCGATCAGCCGGGGTCGCCGCTTCAGCGGGAAAGAAGAACGGCAAGGCTGACCCGGAGAGCGGGAATGCGCGGAACCGGACCCGGCCGAAGACGGCGCTGACCGAGAGCACGGGCCAGGGGCAGATCGATGTGCCCCGGGGCCAGGCCGGGGCGTTCGAGCCGCAAATCTGGCCGGGTCCGTCGACCGAGCGGCGTGGCGAAGGAGCGCAGCGGAGGCGTGGCGCCGCCCCGCCGCGCCGAATGATCTTGGAGAAATGGCTTCCCGCGCCAGTGCTATCCGTTGCCATGCCGCTATGCCAAATGATCTTGGCGAAATGGCTTCCCGGGCAATTCCAATCTGCTGTTATGCGCTTACCCGCAGCCTTGTTAATGATCTTGCTGTCTGCAGGCTTCTGCCGCTTGTGTCATCCTCAAAGGCGCCAAAGCTTCGACTACACACCTAGGCATCAAGATGATCACGGTCAGTCAAGTTCAAGATCAAAAATCGAACTGAGTTCCGAGGGGAGGCCGTGGTGGCGGTCGTGGTGTCGCATCGCCCGCGGGCATGACGCGTCGTACCCGTTCAAGACGATCGGCGCCGCCGAAGGTCCGGCCATTACCGGCGAGCGCGGCGCCGGATACTACCTGTCGGCTATGGAGAAGGGCGGCGAGCCTGCGGGCACGTGGATCGGGCACGGGGCCGCCGACCTCGGCTTCAGGGATGGCGACGTGGTGCGGCGGGAGGACTTCGAGCCGTTGTACGGCCAGTTCCTTGACCCTCGCGACCCGGCCCGCGGGACTTATCTCGGCGGCCCGCCCCGGGTGAATGCCGAGCTGGCCGCGCTCTACCAGGCGAAACTGGCGGCGCATCCGGGTGCGACGGCGGATGAGCGGATGCGGCTGCTGGCAGAGGCTCGTGCTGAGTACCAGGGGCCGGTCGGGGTGCAGTATTTCGACACGACGTTCAGCGTGGACAAGACGATCTCGCTGGCGCACGCGTCCGCGCTGGCGTCCGCCCGCGAGGCAAAGGCAGACCGGTGACATGCGGGCCGCCGGCGAGTGGGAGGCCCGTGCGGCGGGGATCTGGGCCGAGATCGACAGGGCCGTCCGCCTGTACGTCGGCCACATGCAGCGCGAGGCCGGGTACGTGCGCACCGGCCACCACGGCCGGCGCATCGGCGGGGTCGAGGCAGGGCGGTTCGAGGACGCCCGCGAGATCCCGGTCGCGATGTTCCCGCAGCACACCAGCCGCAGCGGTGACCCGCAGCTGCACGTCCACGTTCTGTGGCTGAACCGGGTCGAGACCGTGCGCGACGGCAAGTGGCGGGCGATCGACTCCCGCGCCCTGTACCGGAACAAGGGCGCCGGGTCCGCGCTCGCCGCGTTCGCCCTGGAGACCGGGCTGACCCGCCGGTTCGGGTTCGGGTGGGCGTACCGGCCCGCGTCCAAGGGGCGGGTGATCGCCGGGTTCCCGGAGAAGGCGATCACGCTGTTCTCCTCCCGCCGGGCGCAGATCACCAAGGCCACGCTCGCGCTCGCGGAAGAGTACGAGCGGGGCCGCGGCCACGCGCCGGACCAGCGGGCGCTGGCGAGCATGCGCCAGTTCTCCAATGCGCGCACGCGCAAGGGCAAGGAAGCCGGGCCGCTGGACTTCGCCCGGCTGCTGCGCGAGTGGGAGAAGTCCTCGCGCCGCGCAGAACTCGGCGCGCTGCGCGACCTCGCCAGAACCATCTGGCCCGGCGCAAGCGACGCGGGATCACGCGCAGACGCAGGATCACGCGCAGGCGCCCGTGCGGAGATGAGCCGCCTGGCCGCGCAGCTCGCGTCGCGCGGGGAACTCACGCACGCGCAAGAACGCGCGGCGATGGCCGCCGGAGTCGCGCACGCGCATGAGGCCCGGTCAGCGTGGACGCGCGCCGACCTGATCCACTGCGTCGGCCAGAACCTGCCCGACCACGCGGCCGGCCGCGACCAGGAACACGCGTGGCGTTATCTGGAGAGCCTCGCCGACCAGGCCATCGCCGGCCAGGCCGGGGAAGAGGTACTGCGCCTGGACGCCCCCGAGTGGCCGCAGGTCCCCGACGGCCTGCGCCGCGCCGACGGGGAATCCATCTACCGGGCGCACGGGGCCGAGGTGTACGCCACCCGCGCGCAGCTGTCCATGGAGAGGCAGCTGGTCGCCGACGCGCAAGCCGGCGGCGCGCCGCATCTCGAACGCAACCACGCCGCGCGGCTGCTCGGCGCCGACCTCGCGCAGCTCGACGCGCAGCTGCACGCCGACGCGCCCGTGCCGGACGGGACGACGGCGGGCGGGCTGCGCCTGGACCAGGCAACCGCCGCGTTCCTCGCGCTGACCAGCCCGCGCCGCGCGGAGCTGATCGTCGGCCCGGCCGGGACCGGCAAGACCTATACCGCCGTCCGCATCGGCCAGGCCTGGCGCGCCGCCGGCCAGGGCCAGGTCTATGGCATCGCGACAACCAGCGCCGCCCGCAATGTCCTGCTCGACGCCGGAATCCCGGTGGCAGAGAACCTCGCCCAGTTCCTCGGCCACCTGCCCGGCCAGCGCGGGGCCCGCGGCGCCACCGCTCTGGGACCGGGCGCACTGGTCATCCTGGACGAAGCGTCCACCGTGTCGATGCCGGACCTGGCCGCGGTCGTCCGGCACGTCACCAGGTCTGGCGCGAAACTGGTCATCACCGGGGACCACGCCCAGCTCGGCCCCGTCGAGTCCGGCGGCGGGATGGCGCTAGCTGGCCCGCAAGCTCGGCTACGCCCAGCTCACCGAGGCCGTCCGGTTCCGCGACGGCTGGGAAGGCTCCGCGTCGCTGGCCATCCGGGCCGGGGAAGTGTCCGCGCTGGCCGACTACGACGCGCACGCCCGTCTGCATGCCGGCAGCTACGACGAGATGGCCGAACAGGCATCACGCGCTTACCTCGCCGAGTACCTGGCCGGCACCGATGTGATCCTCACCGCGTTCGAGCACGCGCGAGTGCTATGACCTGTCCCGGCGCATCCAGGGCTACCTCCTCGACTGGGGCCAGCTCACCCCCGGCGGCACCACCGGCCTGCGCAACGGCGCCCGCGCCTACGCCGGCGACCTGATCGTCGCCCGGCAGAACGACAACCAGGTCACCTCCGGCCAGCCAGGCCGGACGCTGGCCAACGGCGACCTGCTCCGCGTCGACGCGATCGGCAGCCGCGACCTGACCGTGCGCCGGCTCGACGGCCACGACGACACGGGCCAGCGCCGCTGGTCGGCCCCGTTCGCCCTTCGCAGCTCGTACGCGGCCGAGAACTGCGACCTCGGCTACGCGCTGACCTGGTACGCCGTCGAAGGCCGCACCGTGGCCGTCGGCATCGGCCTGATCAGTGACCAGCGCTCCCGCGAAGGCCTGTACGTCGCCATCTCCCGCGGCGCCCTCCGCAACGAGATCTACGGCTACCCATCCAGCCAGGAGCCGGCCGACGGCATCATCGGGCGGCCGCCAGCGGCGGACCCGGAGATCGCCCGCCAGCAGAAGCTGCGCGCCGAGCGTGAGCACCCCGCCCCGGCCGCGAACCGGGACAGCACGGACCCGATCACGATCCTGGCACCGGTCGTCCGCCGCCAGGACGCCGAGCTGTCGGCGACCGAGACCCGGGAGCAGGCGCTGTCGGACGCCGACCACCTCGGCGTGCTGCACGCGATCTGGATCGACCAGTGCCGCGCCGAAGCCCATATCCGGTACGCCCAGGTGGTCCGCGAGCACGCGAGCCCAGCCGACGCCGTCGAGATCCTCAAGGACACCGACGTTCTCTGGCGCACCGTCCGCGCTGCCGAACTCGCCGGGCTCGACGGCCACCAGGTCATCCGCGCGGCGATCGAGGGCCGGCCGTTCACCGGCGCAAGGTCCCACTCCGCCGTGCTCGACGCGCGGATCCGCAAGACAACCGGGCACCTCCCGCCAGCAATCGGCGGCACGTGGGCCGACCGCCTGCCGAGATTCACCGACCCGGACCTGGCCAGTTACATGGCCGAGGTGGCCGCCGCGATGGACGACCGGCAGCATCGGATCGGCCAGCACGCCGCCCGGGAACGGCCGCTGTGGGCCACCCAGGCCCTCGGCCAGATCCCCGATGACCCCGCGCAGCGGGCCGGATGGCAGGCCCGCGCCGGGCAGCTCGCCGCCTACCGGGAGATCACCGGCTGGGACCACCCCGGCGAGGCCATCGGCCCCGAGCCCTCGCGAGGCAACCCCGAAGCCTGGGCGCACTGGCACGCCGCCTTCGCGGTGATTGCCCGGGTAGAAGGCATCGACGTCCGCCACCTCACCGACGGGCAGCTCCTCGCCCGCCGGCGGGCGTACGAAACCGAAACCTCCTGGGCGCCCGTGCACGTGGCCGAAGAACTCCGCGCCGCACGCAAGCAAGAACAGCTCAGCAAGGTCGAGGCCACCCGGCACACCTACGAAGCCGCCGCGGCGGCGAGCGGCGGCAGTCGACAAGCAGGCTGCCCTGCACGAGCACGCCGCCCGGTCGTGGACCGTGCTCGGCCGCCGCGCCGCCCTGGTGCGGGAGAAGCTCGCCGAGGCGCACGACACCCGCTGCCAGTGGGAGGCCATGACCGAGCCGACCCGCCGCCTGGCCAGAGCCGCTGACATCGAGCTGAAACGCCGCGGCGTCCTCTGCGCCGATGATGCGCTCAGGTCCGCAGAACCCGAAGGCTTCAAATACCCCGCCGGGAACAAGACAGCCGAGACGTGGGTGCAGCCGCGGCTGGATGGCACCGTCGACCTTCCCCGCGACCAGCCTGAACCGCTGCCCGCCGCCGAGAGCGAGGAGCGCGCACTGCAAGCGCTCGGCCTTACCTTCGGCTACGACCAGCCCGAGCTGCCATTGCAGGTCAGCGAGATCGCCGAATACAACCGCAAGCGGCAGGCAGAGACCGACGAGCGCAGCACCATGCGCATCCCGGCCGAAGAACCCGACGAGGTGGACCTGGGCGAAGCGTGGAACGTCCTGGCAGAACGCCGCAGGGACGCCGTCATCCAGCCGCCCAAGCCACCCATCCCGGCTGCCGCCGCGCTACTCGATCGTGCCGCCGAGCGGGACGCTGCCCGAGAGGCCGGGTGACGTCAGGCCGGTGCATCATGGGTTGAGATCAGCAACAAAGGCAAGGCGGCGACAATGGCCGACACCATCACCCCTCCGGGCAAGGCCCGGGTCATGACCTGCCCCGAATGCAAGGGCACACGGACGCCGAGTTGCCCAGCTTGCCGAGGCGATGGCAGGCTGCTCGCCCGCGCGTGCCCGGTCTGCGGCGACATCGGCTGGGACTACCTCAACGGCATCGACGACCGCGACGGCATGGCCTGCCGTATCAGCTGCGGCTACACCTGGACCGCAGAAAGCCCAGGCTGGCGAGCTCAGGTTCTGCCTACACTGCCGGGCCGATAACTGCGGCGAAGACCGCTGGCGGTCACCAGAGTCTGCCTACGCACGGCAACGAGGAACTGGCTGGGAGACGGTCAGCCCACCTCGGACAATGATCTCCCACAGCATGCTCGCAATCGCTTTGCGCGCCCGTCTCCGCCCACATGCGCGCGCAAGTACGGCTCGCTCGGCGCGCGTTCTGGTCTTCTTGAGAAACTGCTGGCCCGCTACCGAATGGAAGTTCTACGCCGCCTGGCGCAACAACGCGACCGCGGCGGCCCGCTCATCGGGCGGCAGGTCCTTGGCGGCCATCGTGGCCCGGCCCTTTATCCCGAACAGGTCCGCGGCCGTGTACCACGGCACCGGGTGCGGTGCAAGATCGCGTGCGCATGGTTCTTCAGCCGGATCCGCTGCCGGACGCTATGCCCGCGCCGCAGCACCTGCCGCCGCAGCGCGCTGGTCTCGGCGTCGGGCATCCACAACGATGACAGGCAGTCTGCGACCAGCAGCCCCGCCACGATAGCCGCGTCGACCTTGTCTTCTTCAGCCGCCGGGCCTGCGCATTTGCCACTAGCGCACGTCCATCCCATACCGCTATTATTCGCCCAGTCAGGTTGAAGACCACCCGGACGGCTAAAGGCGGTTATTGGCATGGCTAGATTGCGGGGTTTCCTTGCGCTGCCTGCAGCGTCGCTAGTTGTGACGCTACTCGTCATCCCGTCACCAGCGATGGGCGCGATAGATCAATGTAATGTCCACAGCGGCCAGACTGGAGGCTATCAATATAGAGGGTACTATACAACTAACTATGCCAATCAGGGTGTGCTGGGAAACATCGATGTTGACAACCTGAACGTCGCGAATAATTCAAATCAACATGCTTTGGTTTACCTCAGTAGCGACAGCCAGGCTGACAGCAATGCGTCAAACGGCGCCGACTGGGTGCAGGTAGGTTATGGGGTAGGTACCGTCGACGCGGCCGAAGTGGACGTGGCTCACGTCTATATGGAAAAGACAGATTACACAACCGGGCTGACGGCAACATTCTATAACTACACTGTCGGAAACCAGTATTTCTCCGTCTACTTTGACGGCGAGACCGACGGCAACGGACGCGGACAGTACTTCGGTACCTACGGTCATGGATCGGACTTCCATATCATCGGCAAGGCCTGGCATGTCAATCCGACTGCAGTTCGTTTTTTCGCTCAGTTCGAGGGCGAAACCTGGTCCTCAAGTCTTGAGAACTGCCCGCTGAGCAACTGGACGCTATTCGGTTCCACTGGCGACCCTAACAATATCCAGAAGACTGCAAGCTCGAAGCTCATCATCGACAATACCTCCAGCACTCAGATTGACTGGTCGACAAGCGTCGCTACCACCAATCACAATGGATATCCAGGCAGCTATAATCTAAACACAGTCAGCCAGTACGACCTATTCGAGGTCAGCGGAAGCTAGCTGACCAAGGGTTGTCTTCTTAGCAGAACGTGGAGACCGAGCCATGCGAAATCCTCAGCGACGCGTGAGAGTGAAGAGCGCGGGTCCGCTCGGTGCGCTGGCGATGGTCGCAACCGCAGCTATTTCGTTGGCGATTCCGGCTGCCGTCCTGGCTGCTAGTTCCCGCTCAGCAGATTCAAAGGCGCCGTTCAGCCATGCGTGGGCGCAGCACGTGCGTCCTATTGCCCATGGGCGACCTGGAGCGATCAGGAATCCGCGGCCCAACGCGGCGGCCTGGGCTGTCGGTTATCCTTTCAAGCTGCCCACGGGCTATCAGTCACCCACAGGCATAGCCGCCGACACCGTGGGCAACGGAGTGTGGCTGTTTGCGCAAGGCGGAGATTCGACGGCACCGCTTGACACGGTGTTCTACTGGTCGGGTTCCAAGCTCACTGCCTACCAGCTCGACGCTGCTGACCCGACGCTGCAAGGCGGCGCACAAACTCCCATCGTCGTCGATGCTGACGGCATGGCCTGGATCGGCGACAATAGAACGCTCGTGTCAGTGAACCGGCAGACGGGAGTGATAACAACATTCAAGCTCCCAGACGTTGCGATTGCGGCTCCAAGCAGCGGTTTGCCCGTGCCTCCGCCGATGGCATCTGCGCAGGACTTCACAGTTATTGACGCGCTCGCCATCTCGGCCGAGGGATCCGTTGTCATCGCACGGCAGTTCGCCACCGAGTTCCAGTCCTTTGACCCCTCCACTCATCAAACGACAACGCTCGCCTTGCCCGCCGGTACCATTCTGGCCGGCCTGGGCAACGACGTCGCAGGCCAGGCGGGAGGTGAAATTGCGGCGGTCTTGTACGCCGGCCAAGGAGTCCACGAGCTCGGCCAGTACTCGAACGGGCAATGGACCATCAGCCAAGGCCCGTGCCCCGCATACGCGGTTTCGATGACAGCTTCAAGTGTTGCGGTCACCGGGCCGGACTGCATCGCAGTAGGAACGGTATCAGGAACCGCCGAGCCAGCCAGGCTCTCCATCCAGCCGGCGTCCCAGACGGCAGGCTCGGAGGATCAGGCATGTGCCGTTTCTCTTGCCAGCGGAACGGTGGCGATGTGCTCGCCCCTCGGGCTGGCAGTCGCCCAGCCGGGGTCAGGAACTTCGACTGAAGTGTCGCTGGGCCAGATCGTCAGCGCGATCTCCGCCGGGCCAGGCGGGCAGACCGCCGGTACGGCCAGTGGGCTTGTCGCGCTTCCCATCACGCCTGGATTGATGTCCGCGGCTTCAAGCGGCGATCTCTGGTTTGTGCCGGCTCAGGGCGGGACGGCCGTGGGTCTGCTGAGCCCGCCGTGACTGAGAGGGACGGTCAGGTTTGCACCACGGAGGCCGCGGCGCGCCTTAACATGACGCTACGCACCTGCCTGCTCTTGGCGGGCATTGGAGTCTTGACATTGGTCATATCGTGCGGGCCTCCGCATTCGTCCGGGAGGATAACAGGGACGGTCGCGCTATGTGTCGGCGGGCCCATCGGCGGAACGCCGGCTGGCCTCACTAGAGCGGTCACCCTCCAAAAAGCTGGCCATCTCGTAAGACATGACACGCTTTCAGCCCCATTTCACTTCCAGTTCAGCGTGCGCCCAGGCACGTACTGCCTGAAGGCGAAGGGCGATTTTCCCGTCACGGTGCAGGTGAGCGCAGGGCGAACGATCAAAGTTCATCTAAGATCAGTTTGCCATGCTGTTGGTTAGAGGAAGGAATGGCTGCACAAGAAGCGGACTGGGCTAAGCCCAATCAACGTTGAACCCTGCGGATTCACCACCGATGACTCTGCGCTGATTAGCTCACCGGCACCGCCGAACCTACCTACGCCCGGGGGAAGCCGACGGCACTGGTCGGCAGGCAAATACGGCCCGGCCTGGTTCGGAGAAGGGTCGGAAACACTGGTCACGCAAGTCCGCAGAAGGGCAGAGGACGATAATGGCGCACGAGATTCCTGCGGGTGGAGTTCAGGTGCGCGAGCTTGCGTGGGATGCCTCGCATCCGCTAGATGCCGCCGCCCGGCTGGCCGGGGTGGATGTCTCGGCCGCGGGCTGGGCGCTGGACCTGTATCGCGGTGAGGCGACGCGAGGCCATGAAGACCTCGAAGTCGGCCATGCGCCGGGTCAGCACCGCGGCGGCTCGATTTGATCGGCCTTGTTAAGGCGCTGGCAATTCCTGGGCTCGGCATCCTTTGTGAGTCGCCCTCCCGGCAGCCGCTACCTCCGCTTCTCCGGTGCTGATTTCGGCAGGCTGACAGCGCAGTGCCACCGGCTGGCGGCTTTTCGGCCGCGCGCAGCCGGAAGTTGGATGTGGCAGTACAGCCCCACTGCTCGGGCCTGGACCAAGTGCCAGTCGGCTCGCGGCGGCTGCCGGCGCGGGCGGAGGATCGGCGTCGACGTGCGGCAGATGACAGATCATGAGCTGGGTGCTGTGGCGGGATTGTGCCAACCGTGTCACAAGCCAGGCCATGCACTGCGCGACCACCGAACGGATGATCTGCGCGCGAACGATTAATAAGACTACTGAGCTAATAGGAATACCTATTCGGCGTTTTGGAGCATCCTAAGAGTGGCTACGGCCAGCTCCTGTTAATGCCGAGTGAGCGTTCGGCGTCGGCTTCGCGGGCGCAGAATCCGGTCACACTCTGCGATGACCAGCCCTACTCGTGCCTGCCAGAGGAGCATCCTGATGGCCGGCGCCGCAAGACTGAGGATAGGCCGGGCTGGGCTGAACGAGTAGTGTCGGTGTGTGATTTCGCCTGACCGTCCGGAGGAGCTGCGTACCAAGGTCTACGGGGAGCGCGTCGTCTACGACAACCCGTGGGTGCGGCTGACTCTGGTGGACATCGAGCCGCCGGACGGGCACCGATTCGAGCATCACGTGGTGCGCCTGCACCGGGTCGCCATCGCGGCCGTGCTCAACGACGCCGATGAGGTGCTGATGCTGTGGCGGCACCGGTTCGTGGATGACTCATGGGGCTGGGAGCTGCCGGGCGGGATCGTTGACGGCGATGAGGACGGCACCGCGGCGGCAGCGCGGGAGGTCGAGGAGGAGACCGGCTGGCGGCCGGGGCCACTGGAGCACGTGATCACGTTCCAGCCGATGGTCGGCATGGTGGACACGCCGCACGAGGTGTACTTGGGCCGTGGTGCCACTCATGTCGGCGAGCCGACTGACCTGGAGGAGGCCGGGCTCGTCGGATGGATCCCGATGGGCTCGATCCTCGGCCTGATTGCCAAGGACGAGGTTCTCGGCTCAGGTTCGCTGGTCGGCTTGCTGCATTTGCTGGCGAGCCACGCCGGAGGCGGCCAGCCGGAGGACGCAGTTCGGCCGTAGGCCGGTTCCGAATCACGCTCTAGGCGGGAACGCGATCACGGCCAGCCGGTCGATCCTGCGGCGCTGCCTGACCGAGCCGACCCGCAGCGCGAGTTCGCGCGCCCGGCGGGCGTGCAGGGCGGACTCATCTCGCTCGCCGGCGAGCAGCATGGCCTCGGCCAGGTCGCATCGCAGGCCGGCCTCGGCGCGAGTGAACGTGGCGTCCATCGCCGCGAGCGCGCCGAGCGAGTGCTCTACGGCGGCTGTGTCGCCGAGCCGGACCAGGCAGTTACCGCGCCAGCGGGCCAGGTGGGTCTCGCTGAGGAAGATGAACGGGAGCGCCGGGTCGGTGGTGTCGGCCGGCAGGGCCGCGCTCGCCGCGTCGAGCGACCGGCGGCAGCTGGCGTCATTGACCGCGGACGCGTGTGCCTCCGCCTCGGCCGCATGCAGCCATGCGGCAAGCAGCGGCGGGCCTGTCCGCATGGTCAGTCCTCTGGCCTCGCCGATCAGTTCGACGGCGAGCTGCCGCTCGCCGACATCGAGCAGTGCGAAGGACTGTTCTCCCATCGCGTGCGCGAGCAGCGTGTCCGACCGGGCCTCCCTGGCCGCCAGCTTCGCGGTTTCGTAGTGCCGCCAGGCCTGGCTGGGTAATCCCATGTCGAGCGCCTGCCAGCCGGCGAGGGCTCCGGCGTCCGCCAGCACGGCCGCAAGTTGCTCGCGGATGCCTGGGCGGAGGCTGTATATCAGCAAGCCGGTCAGCGTGGCCATCAGCGCCTGCATTTGCTCCAAGACAACGGGAGCGCCGAGCTGGCGGTCGAGCGCTCGGATGTGGTCGACCTGGTGCCGCATGATAGTGACCTCGGCGGCCGACACCGCCTGGGCCGTCGCGAGCCGGATAGCCAGGTCGTTGTCGGGGACACTGGCTGGACCGGGCTGGCCGAAGCCGATCGTCGCTGCTGCGTGCCCTTCGCCATCGACGTGAAGTGACAGTCTGCCCGGTCCTGCCTGGCCGGTCGACCGCACATCGCTGGGGTGGCGCGGCTGGAAGCCGAGTTCGTCAAACGGCCGGCCAGTCAGCGCGGTGAGCGCGCGCTGGTAAGCGGGCCGCGGCCGCCCGACCTCCCCGTCCTCCCACCTAGCGACCAGGCGAGCGTCGCACGCGAGGTGATGGTCGCCGAGCTGCCTGCCAGCCTTGACCACGGCCTCGGCGAACTCCTCGCGTGATTCGTGCCGTTCTGTCTGGCGGATGTAGCGCAGTAACAGGTTGGGTGTCTTGGCCTTGCCGGTCGCCATCGCCCAGCCCTTCTGGAACGCCACCGCCACGCGCAGCGACCGTTCCCCCGCACGGCCCGACGGGCGCAGGCGTGATTGCCATCGTTCTGCCCACGCTACCGCCATCGTTTTGCCCCTGCCTACGGCGGTTTGCTGAGCGTGCGGAGGTGAGAACCATGATTGAACTGACGATCCTTCTCGGCGTATTCCTCTCCGGAGTGGTGGCCGGCTTCTTGCTGCTGCTGCGCGTGGCCGCCGCTCATGAGGGCCGCCATCTGCGCGCCGAGCCGACCACCCGGGTGGCCGCGGCTGCTCGCCGCGTGACCGGCCTGCGCGTCCAGTTGCTCCCGCTGGCGGCCGGACGTGAGGACGACCGCCGATGAGTGTCCGCAAGCGGGCTGGTCGCGGCGCTGAGGCTCCGGGGCCGGGTCAGCTCACGCCCGAGCAGCTGGCTGTCATCGCGACGGCGCTGGCTGAGCTGGCCGGTCGCGTCGACGGGTTCCAGCGTCGCCTGAAGGTGCTGGACGCTGCCGTTCAGGCGTCCTCTGGCAGCACCAGCTGCTCGACCCGGGACAGGCGTTCATCCACGCGGCTGAGGTCGTCATGAAGCGAACGGATCTGCGCCATCACCGCGTGGAAGGCGTCATCGTCCCGGTCGGCCGGGCGCTCACCGGGTGGCGGCAAGGGGTCGCGGACGAAAGCGCCCTTGCCCTGGTGGGTGTGGACGAGGCCTTCTGCCTTCAGCTCACGGACGGCGCTGCGTACCACGGTGACCGACACGTCGTACTTCCTCATCAGCGCCTCGTAGGAGGGCAGCTGGCTGCCCGGCGCAAACTGGCCGCCCCGGATCGCCGCGCGCAGCTGGTCAGCGACCTGAACGTACGCAGGCCGCCCGGACCAGTCGGTCATCATCCGCCCTCCCAGCCTGTCCCTGACCGAACAGTCTCCTAGTCCATCACATCCAGCCAGCGCCACTCCCGTTTGACAACGGAAACCTCATAGTGCACTCTGAGACAGAGTGCACTATGAGGCAGAGTCGGAGGTGTTCAGAATGTACTCGCGGAGCGTCAGCGGATGCTGGCAGCTGTGCCCGGGCTGCGGGCGCGAGCGCCGTCTCGCCGCGGGCTGCGCTGCGATATGCGAGCACAACCGCTGGGACCGGGTCGCCTGGGCGATGGTGCCGTGCGAGGGCAGCGGCTGGGCGCCGCGATCGCCTGGCCGTGCCAGTGATGCTGCCGATCGTGTTCCGGCAGCTCATGGGGCGCTGGCACCTGGCGGCGGCAGGGCGGCGTAATGGCGACGCTGAAGACAGACGCGCCGAGTCGCTCGCTGGCGATTTCCTCAGATGGCGGCGGCCGCGATCGGCCGGTGCTGGTCAGCGTCCACGATGAGCGCGGGCGCCTGACTCCCGAGTTCCTTTCCGCCGCGAATCAGCGACTGCGGGATGGCACTCCCGGCCCAGTCGCAGGTAGCACCCGTCCGGACCGCCCGGCCTGCTGGCTGACGGCGGCGATGCTCGCCCTGGGAGCGCTGGCGGTCGCCGCGGCGGTGGTGAGCTTCGCGGCGCAGTACCGGATGGTGTTCGCCGCCAAGCAGGTCGCGCCGATCGCGGCGTTAGAGGCCGCGATCCCGGACGTTGCCGCGCTGATCTTCGCCACGCTGGGGGTCGCGCTGGCCCTGCACGGCAGGCGGGCGATCCGGGCGCGGGTGCTGAACGTCGCCGCGATCGGCACGTCGGTGGCGATGAACGTGCTCGCGGCCGGCCACGGGTGGCGGGACCTGGCCATCTGGGCGATGCCCCCAGTTGCCTACGCCCTGGGATCCGATACCGCCATCGGGGTTGTCAGGGCACGGACCCTGGCCAGGGCAAGGTCCCTGAACGACACGCTGGCCGAGGACGAGGCCACGCCGCTCGCGCTGGTGGGCGGCCTGCTGTTGTGGCTGCTGCGCCTGGTCGTGGCCCCGACGTCGACGCTGGCGGGGTTCCGTGCGTGGGTGGTCGAGGAGTGCCCGGTCGCTCCCGGCCGCCGCGCCAGTCCCGCCGAGCGCACAGGTCAGCCAGAAGTCGCCAGGAGCCCGGCCGCGCGGGCGACTTCCGGAAGCCCGGCTGCGCGCCGTGCGCGCGGGGGTCCTCGGGCGGGCACCAAGACCGCCCGGTTCCTCGCGCTGGCCGCCGATCGGCACGGCCCGCTCGACGCCTTCCCGCTGGCCGATGTCTCCCGGGTCAGCGCCGAGCTGGCCCCGCAGGTCGGCCTCAACGCCGGTGCGGCGCGGGCCGCGCTGCGCCGCCACCTCGTCGCCCTCCAGAACGGGAGTCCCCAGTGAGCCATGTCATGCACCATTTCCCGGCCTATTTCGCCGCGCTGATGACCGGCCTGCTGTTGCTGGCGTTCCTGTGCTGGTGCTTCGCTCCTAGCTCGCATCTACCCCGGTACCGAATCCGACATCTGCGGCTGCGACTGCGGCTGCGGCTGCACCCGGGCCGCGGGCACGCGACCGCGTTCGAGCTGTGGCTGCGCTGGGGCCGCCTCGCCGCGTTCCGCCGCTCCGGCCGGTCCCGGCGGTCGCTGACCATCTGGCGGCGTCTGACCTGCCCGGATGAGCACTCGGTCCGGCCCGGCCGGGCGCACTACCGGCACGCCCTGCGGGTCCCGGTCGACGAGCACCTGCTGATCCAGGGCCCGCCGAGGGGCGGCAAGACAGCCCTGCTGGCCGGGCTGATCCTGCGTTACCCGGGGCCGGTGCTGTCGACGACGACCAAGCACGACGTCTTCCAGCTCACCTCCGGCATCCGCGCCCGCCGCGGCCCGGTGCACGTGTTCAACCCGCAGTCAGTCGGCGGCGTGCCCTCGACGTTCCGGTGGAACCCGGTAGCCGGCTGCGACGACCCGGCCACCGCCATCAGGCGAGCGGACGGGTTCGCCAAGGCCGTGAACATGGCCGGCACCGAGGAAGCCTCGTTCTGGTCCGGCAAGGCCTCCGACTACATGCGCTGCCTCTTCTACGCGGCAGCGCATGCCGGCGGGGATATGCGGCTGGTCGCCCGCTGGGCTTTGGGCAGCGCCGAGGCCGCCGAGGACATCCTCGACTCAGCGGGCGCGGACCAGTGGGCCGCCGAGCTGGCCGAGCTGCGGTCCGAAGCGCAGAAGACCGCCGCGACGATCCGGATGGTGCTGTCCCGGGCGTTGGGGTTCATGACCGACCCGGCCCTGGCCTGCTCGGTCCTGCCCGACGGGGAGGGCCAGGGCGTGAACATCGGCGGGTTCCTGGCCGGGTCCGGCACCTTGTACATGATCGCCGAGTCCCATCACGACGATTCCCCGGTCGCCCCTTTGTTCGCCGCCATGGCGGGCGAGATCCACCACGCCGCCTGCCAGGCCGGGCAGGCCGCGGCGGGCGGGCGGCTGGACCCGCCGCTGCTGATGGCCCTAGACGAGATCGTCCAGACCTGCCCCGTTCCGCTCCCGGCCTGGCTCGCCGACTCCGGCGGGAAAGGTATCCAGCTCATCCCCGTAACCCACGGCGAAGCCCAGCTCCGGACCCGGTGGGGCAAGGACGGCGCCCAGGTCATCCTCGACACCTGCGGGGTGAAGATCTGGCTGCCCGGCATCACCGACACCGCCACCTTGAAGATGGCCTCCGAGCTGTGCGGCCAGGCCTGCTTCACCGAACGCGACCGGGGCCGCTGGTCGAGCCGGGCCCGCGGACACGAGCCGGACCGCGACCGGCGGGTCTGGCACGACGTCATGACCCCCGATATGGTCCGCCAGCTTCCCGCCGGCTACGCCCTGGTCATCCGCGGCGGCTGCACACCTGTGATCGCCCGGCTCGGAGCCGCCTGGCGCGACCCGGCCTACAAGCACGCCCGGCGCGCCGGAACCGCCATCGCTGCCATCGCGCCCGTCACCGGGCCCGCCGGCCTGGCCGCCGAGCCCGCGCGGGCCCCGTCCGGGCGCCGGCTTCGGGCCGTGCCCGACATCGACTCCGAGGCCGCCGACGGCCAGGACGGCCCGCGCGCCTTCCCGTGGAGCTGACCGCCATGACGGACGGGAACGGAGGTGAGGGCATGACCGCCGTGCTCCTCCAGCTCGCCGACCTCACCCGCCAGCTCGCGGCCCTCGACGAGCGGCAGGCCGCCGGTGTCAGCCACCTCCAGGAGCGCGCCGCGGCCCTCGCCGCGATCGTGACCGATCTCAAGGGCACCGTCGCCGGCCAGGCCGAGGCACTCGCCGCGCTCGACGGGCTGGAGCGGCGCGTCGGCGACCTGACCGCCCCGGCGGCCGGGGACGGCGACCAGCCGGCGGGGTACCGGCCGGCCGGGGCGCCGAGATTCTGGAAGCCCGGCGACCCCGGGCGGGACGGGGCGATCGCCAGGCTCCGGTCCTGGGTGGAGGAGGTGTACCGGCCCGGGTACGGCCATCTCGCCGCCGGGCTGGGGGAGTGCTGGGAGCAGCACCCGCTGTGCCTGTACGTCCTGGACTGGCTGTCCGAGCTGTGGTCCGTCCTGTACCTCGCGCCGGCCCGCACCCAGGGGACGCTGGCCGGCCAGGCCGAGTGGCACACCCGGCTCCTGACAGCGGCGGCCGGGCAGCTCGCCCGCGAGACCCGCGGCTGCGCCCACGGCGCCGGTCGCCGGAGCCCGGCCGGCACGGGAGCCCGGCCATGACCGCCCGCGACATCGTGGATCGGGCGCAGGCGTACGCCGCGCACGGCTGGCCGGTGTTCCCCTGCCAGCCCGGGACCAAGGAACCCGCGACCCGGCACGGCTTCCTCGACGCGACGACCGACCCCGGCCAGATCGCCTGGTGGTGGCGGCGCCAGCCAGACGCGAACGTTGCAGTCGCCACCGGCGAGCCCGGCCCGGACGTGCTCGACGTCGACCAGCACGGCCAGGCGGGCAGCGGCTTCGCCGCCCTGAACCGGCTCAGGCGCGCCGGGCTGGCTGAGGGCGCGTCGGCGATCGTGTCGACGCCGTCCGGCGGGCTGCACCTGTACTTCGCCGGCACCGCCCAGCGGTGCGGGAAGCTGCCCCGCCATCATCTGGACTTCCGCGGCCAGGGCGGCTACATCGTCGCCCCGCCCTCGCAGGTCGCCGGCAGGCCCTACCGCCTCGTCCGCCACCAGGTGCAGGCCGCAAGCCTGGACTGGGGCCAGGCGGCCGCCCTTCTGGAACCGGACCGCGAAGCCCGGCCGCCGGACCCGGCCGCCAGCGCCGACCTGGGCCACCTGGCCGGGTGGGTCGGGCGGCTGGGCGAGGGCAACCGCAACGACGGCCTGTTCTGGGCCGCCTGCCGCGCCGCCGAAGCCGCCGACGAGACGGTCCTGGCGGAGCTGGCGGCCGCCGCGAGGTCGGCCGGGCTGACCGGCCGGGAGATCACCGCGACCATCGCGTCCGCGCGGCGCACCGCCGGGCACCGGCCGCCCGAGCATCAGGGCGGGCGGGAGTGCGTGCCATGACACCCCGTTCCGCCGATCTGCTGCCGGCCGCCGCCTCGGCGCGGGTGGACGCGAACGGGACGGCGTGGCGGCTGCGGTCCCTGGTCGCGATGGGCCATGACTGCGCCCGCATCGCCCGCGCCCTCGGCGTCCCGGCGCCGCTGGTCCGCCGCGTCGCCGGCGGCCAGGCCGCCACCGTCACTGCCGGATTCCGCGCCGCGGTCATCGGCCTGGCGGACGCCTGGTGGGACAAGACCCCGCCCCGGTCCACGACCGCTCAGCGGCGCGCCGCGTCCTGCGCTTTTCGCCTCGCTGAGATCCGCGGCTGGCCCGCCGCCGCGGGCCTGGACGACGACCAGCTCGACCTGCCCGGCTACCGGCCCTGGTGCCGGTACCGGCCCGCCACCGGCACGGGAACCGCGCCGGACTTCCCCCCGGCGCGGACCCGCCCCCTCGACACCAAGGACATCGCATGACCAGCACCACCAGCACCGGCCAGGCCGGAGCGCAGGCCGCGCACGACCTGATCACCGCGCTCGCCGACGCGGGCATGACCGCCGACCGGATCGACCAGGCCGCCGAGGACGTCCTCGGTGCCCGCTACGACCAGCCGACCCCGGTCTCGGACCGGTTCTACGCCGCCTTCGACCGCACGGCCGCGCTTTACGTTGCCGACCTGCGCGAGCTCGAAGCCGGATGAGCCCCGGCTGGAGGACGAACCAGATGAGCATCACCTCTGCGGCCGGCTCGCGGCCCGCCCCGAGAGCCTGACCGGCCGCTGCCGGGCCTGGCTCGCTCAGGTCGCTGACCGCGCCCACGCCAGCGGCGACGCCCAGGCCAGGGCGGCCGGCTGGACCGTCACCACGATGCCCGGGCCGTTCGGCCTGTCCGGCCGGGCCTACCGGGATCCCAGGTTCGGCCCGCACGCCGGCGCGCCGCGCCCGGAAGGGACGCAGCAATGACCGCCGCAGCCGCGTTCCGGGTCGACCACGACCACGACCGCGAGCATGCCTCCGACGGCGTGTCCCGCTACGGCGCCTACGTCCGCGCCGCCACCTTCGAGCCGTACACCGACGGCGACCAGGTCACCGAGCTGGCGGTGCACGCCTGGACGCTGGCCACCGGCCCGGTCATGGCTCCGGGCTACGTCCGCTGCCATCCGCGCATCCGCCAGGCGCGGCTGGAACGGTCGGACTGGGACGGGTCACTGATCGCGGCGATCGACGTGGTGACCGGCCAGCCCGGGCCGCTGCAGGCGCTGCGCTCGGACGACGACCGGGGCTGGTGGCGGGACTGGCCCAGCGAACCCAACCCCTGGACCGGCGACAGCGCCTGGCACGAGCCATCCGGTCAGGATCTGGCCCGCAGCCCGTACCTGCTGTGCCAGGCCAGCCTTCAGTTCACTGTCCCCCAGGCGGGCCTAGCCCGGCCGCCCGCGCAGCCGGGCACGCCGCTGCTTGCCGCCCAGTGCCGCGACACCGTCGCCGCCCTCGTACGCGCCCTCAGCACGATCGCCGGCCCGGTCATCGGCCGCATCGACGGCGACAGGACCAGCCGGTGAGCGCCCGGGCCGGCGGTGCGGGCGCGAGCCGGACGGACCTGTACCAGCAGGTGACCGACCGGATCACCGCCGCGCTCGAAGCCGGCGCCATCCCCTGGCGGCAGCCCTGGAGCGCCGCGGCCGGCCGGCCCGCGTCGATGTCCACCGGCCGGCCCTACCGCGGCGTCAACGTCCTCCTGCTCGGCCTGGCCGCTGCCGACCGCGGCTACGGCTCCCGCTGGTGGGGCACCTACCGGCAGATCAGCGAGCTGGGCGGCCAGGTGCGCCGCGGCGAGACGTCTGTCCATGTCGTGTTCTGGAAGCAACTCCAAGCCGACGCCGACCCCGGCGACCCGGCCCCGGACGCGGACAGCGGTCCCATCCGCACGGTGCCGCTGCTGCGCGCGTTCCGCGTGTTCAACGCCGACCAGGCCGACCACCTGCCCGACCGGTACCGCGCCGCCCAGACCGCCGGCCCGGACCTGGCCGGCCAGCCGCAGGACGTGCTCCACGGTTACCTCGCCGCCGGCGGGCCCGCCCTGGTGCACGCCGCCGGCGCAGGCCCCAGCTACCACCCCGCCCGCGACCAGATCACGCTGCCCGCACCGGGGCAGTTCCCCGGCCGCGAGGCCTACTTCGGCACCGCGTTCCACGAGGCCGCTCACTCCACCGGCGCGCCGTCCCGGCTGAACCGGCCCGGCGTCGCCACCTTCGACCACTACGGCTCCGGCCGGTACGCCCGCGAGGAACTCGTCGCCGAGATCGGCGGCGCCATGCTCTGCGCGGCGACCGGTGTCGCGACCGAGGCGAGCCTGCGCGACGACTCGGCCGCCTACATCGCCGGCTGGCTCACCGCGCTGGGCGATGACCGCAAGCTCGTCGTGGTCGCCGCGTCGCAGGCCGAGCGTGCCGCCGACCGCGTGCTGGAACCCCAGCGCCAGGCCGAACCCCGGACCGGCGCCGAACCTGACGCCGGCGCGCCTCCGGCTGGCCCGTCAGCCCGCGGCGGGCTGAGCGCGCAGTGGGCCGCGACTGCCCGGCCGTACCTGGCCGCCGAGCCGGAAGCGGGCGGATAGCCGTGGACCATGTGCCCGGAACAATCTACCTACTCCACCTAAATCGCCCGTACAAGCACGCCAAGCACTACCTCGGCTGGGCCAGCGACCTGAACTCCCGGCTCGCCGAGCACGAGCGCGGCACCGGCGCCCGGCTGCTCCAGGTCGCCAAGGACGCCGGGATCGGCTGGGAACTCGCCCGCACCTGGGACGGCGACCGGTCCCGCGAACGCCAGCTGAAGAACCAGGGCGGCCGGTCCCGGATTGGCCCGGTCTGCAAGCACGCCACCCGCAAGGAGCCCTCCATGGATACTGCCACGCCAGACAGGCACGAACCCGATCGGGTCGTCCGCGCCGATCTGCCCGCAGGCCTGACCTCGGCGCGGCTGGCCCGCTCCGCCGTCCGCAACGCGCTTGCAGCCTGGGGAATGGACGACCCCGACGGTGACGCCGAGCTGCTGGCCTCCGAGCTGGTCGCCAACGCCGCCGAGCACGCCGCCGGGCCAGTCAGCCTCGCCATGCGCCGCGACGCCCAGCCCGACGGCCAGCGCAGCATCACCTGCGAGGTCACGGACACCTCACCCATCCCGCCCCGCCACCGCCAGGCCGGGCCAGATCAGGAACGCGGGCGCGGCTTGGCGATCCTCGCCGCCCTCGCCGACGCCAGCGGCGTCCGCCCCGGACCGGCTGGCAAGACCACCTGGTTCACCCTCGCCCTCCGCGGCCGCATCGAGCGGACGTCCCCACAAGCCGAACCCGAAGCCGAGGCCGGGGCCTGACCGCCCCCAGACGAAGGAACCCACCGCGATGACCGAACATGACGAGAACCCCGGCAGCGCCGAGCAGCGCCGATCCGCGGCCCGCGAGACCGCGCGCCGCGAAGCGTTCCGGCTCGCCCGCGACACCGGCGCGCCGATCGTCCAGCGCCCGATGTACTCCCGCGACAACGAGCCGAGCGTGCGCGACGTCGAGCCGCTCGCCGGAGCCCGCGCCGCACGCGACCTCGAAACCGCCGCCGAAGGCACCGCCCGCGACTACATCCGCCAGGCCCGCGAAGCCGGGCACGGCTGGGACCAGATCGGCGACGCACTCGGCCTGACCCCAGGCCGCGACCCCGGCCACGAGGGCGCGACGGCCGCCGACGCGGCCTACACCTACGCGGCCGGCCGTCCGGACACCGAAGCACCTTGGCGGCCCAGATCCTTCACCTGGACCTGTCGGTCCTGCGATCAGCCCATCACCGACCGGGGCCTGATCCAAGGACCCGCAGACGACGAACTCGGCCACGCCCACGAGTGCTCCCGGCTCGCTGAAGCCATCGCTGCCTGGGATGCCGAGGCCGCGTCCTGGGACGCCGAATGGGAGGCCGAGCTATGACCGGCCGCCAGCCAGACCCAGCGCCTGCCACCGGAGGCGCCCGCCGCAGGAACGCCGGGCGTACACCAGCCAGAGCCGAGCCGTGGGACCGGATCGGCTGGCATCCGGACCACGTCATCGAGATCGCGATCAGCCCGCAGCTGCGCCAGCTCGACCCAGACCGGCCCCTGTCGCTGCTGGAGGCACTCCAAGCCGGTCACGCCGACCGGCAACCCGCAGCCGAGCCCGAACCGGAGGCTGAGCCATGAGACAGCCAGAGCACCCGCGGCTGCTGCCCGACGACGGCATCATCGACCCCGTCGCGGCTCAGATCGCCGCCAGCGGGATCCGCGCCGTCGGCGCTCACCCCGGCGGAGCGGCAGCTCGCCGCAGCCGTCATCCTTGCCCGCGGCGGCACGCCGTACTTGATCTCCAGGCTGCTCCAGGTGAGCGGGACCGCCGCCATCGCGCTCGCGGCCCGCTGCCAGCACGCCCAGGCCGCGTCATGAGCGGGCCGCTGACCAGCCCAGGCGCATGGGCAGAGCAGGCGCTGTGCGCCCAGGCCGACCCGGACGCATGGTTCCCCGAACAAGGGCGGACCGCGGCGATCGCCCGGCGGATCTGCGCGGCCTGCCCGGTTCGCATCCAGTGCCTCGACTACGCGCTGGCTGGAGCCGACAGTTGGGGCGGGATCACGACCGGGATCTGGGGCGGTACCACGCCCGGCGAACGAGCCGTCCTTCGGCAAGCCCGCAAGGCGGCAGCCGCATGACCCGTACGCCCGCAGACCCCACCCTGCCAGCGCCGCCCGCCAAGCCATCAACTTGTGTGAAACCGAACCGCCCTCGCGGCCCCGTACCAGCGCCGCCACTGCCAGAGCCGCACTGCGAGCCGCAGGACTTCCGCCGCACCTCGCCGCCACCTTCCGCAACCGGCTGCGCCTGATCCCCGACCAGGAGCCCGACCGATGAAAACCCCGCACCACGGCCACCGGACCAGCCGCAAGGAGCGCAGGGCCCGCGCCGCGACCGGCATGCCCGCCTGCCACCCCGAACAGGTCACCCGCTCGCCCGGCCGGGCCGAATGGAAGCAGCTCGCCGCCTGGCTCGCCGAACTGTGGCCAAACGACGAGTACACCATCATCGTCACCGACGCATCGCGCCGCGCCCCGCCATCACCGGGCTGGAGGTGACCCGTGGCTGCCGACAGCCCGGGCCCAGCCGGACGCACCCTCGTCGGGCCGACGGGAGCGCCAGGAGGCCACTTGGCGATGCACACCGCCGAAGAAGCCGCCAGGCTCCTGAAGGTAAAGCGGAGCTGGCTGGAGCGGCAGGCCGCGGCCAGGAAGATCCCGTTCACCATGCTCGGCGGCAGCTACCGGTTCAGCGACCGGCACCTCGCCGAGATCATCCGGCTGAACGAGGTGGCGCCCGTCCCACCGGCCCGGGAGGTTTCTGGGCCCGCGCGCATCCGCCGGAGCGGGCGGCCGAGCGCTGAGCCGGCGGGCTCAGTCGCGCCGCTTCGGCCACGGCCCAGAAGCGGACCGCGCCGGGCCTGAAGCCAGCCAGCGTTGCGGCGCTGGCGCGTTCACGACCGAGGAGGTCATGGTGGCTTACGCCGAGAAGCGCGGCAACTTGTGGCGCGCCCGCTGGCAGGCACCAGACGGAAGCATGCAGTCCAAGCCCGGCTTCACCTCGCGCAAGGACGCCGAGAACTTCGGCCGCGACCAGGAGGCGGCCATCCGCGCCAATGCCTACGTCGATCCGCGGGCGGGCCGGATCACGCTCACGGACTGGGTCAACCTCTGGTATCCCGCTCTAGACCTGGAACCCACGACCCTGGCCAATTACAGGTACTACATCGAGGTGCACATCCTGCCTGCTTTCGGCGACCGGACGCTGACGTCACTCACGGCCCAGGAGATCAGTGCATGGGAGCGGCAGATCGTCGCGAGCGGGTACGCGCCGAGTACGGCCCGCGATGCTCGGTCGAAGCTCGTCACCGTGCTGGGCGACGCGATCCCGCAGCACCTCCAGGTCAACCCCGCTCAGCGCAGGCGCGGCAAGGGCCGCAAGGGCCGGCGCAGGATCGAGCTGCACGAGAAGGCCGAGAAGGCGTGGCCGACGCCATTGCAGGCGCTGCTGATCGCCGAGCGGTGCGCCGCGCTTTCCGGTTTCGAGACCGACTTCGTCATGATCTTGACCATCGCGTACACCGGCATGCGGTGGAGCGAGGCAATCGGGCTGAAGCCCGAGTCCGTGCATGATGAACACGTCAGCATCGAGTGGAAGCTGTACGAGCTGCGCGGTCGGCTCTACCGTGGCCGGCCCAAAGACGGCTCCATCCGGCCCGCCGACCTGCCGCCATTCCTAGCCGAACTGCTCGCCGGGTATCTCCGTACAATGAGCGGCCGCAGCTGCACGTGCACCGGCACTGAGGCGCCATGGTGCGAGGGCGCCAGATATGTTTTCCTCGGCCCGGAGGGCGGGCATTTCCGCCGCTCAGCCTACGGCGGCAGGTTCTTCCGCCCCGCCGCCGACGGCTGGTACCCGGCCCGCGAAAAGCGTCCCGCCGCCCCGGTCCTGGTCGACGCGGCCTTTCCCTTCCCGGGTCGGCCTGTGCCGCCATGGCCCGCAGCCATCCCCGGCGAGCCGTTCGAGCCGCCATCGGGCAGGGGCGTCATCCGGCTGGCGAGCGACGCCCGGATCGGACGCTGCCCGCACTGCGGCCGGACGCTCCGGCGCCGCATCGACGGAGCCCTGGTCTCACACAACGCCGCGGGCGGCCATTGCGCAGGGAGCGGCCAGCCACCCGCCGAGGACGCCGCGGCCACGTCCTGGCTGCCCGTCCTGGCCAGGCTGACGCCGCATGGCCTGCGGCACGGCCACCAGACCTGGATGGAAGAGGCAGGCATCTCCGACCTGCTCCGGTCCGAGCGGATGGGCCACGAGGTTCCCGGCATGCGGGGTGTCTACGGGCACGTCAGCCCGGCCATGCGGGCCGACCTGAAGGCCATGCTGCAGGAGCGCTGGGAGACGTCGCTCCGTGAGCGAGCGCGTTTCTCGGCCCGCTCGATCGTCCCAGCCCTCGACGCTCTGCTGGCCGCCCAGCGCGAGCCCGCCGCCAAGATCCGCTCCCATTTGGCTCCCAGAATCGGGCACGACCAAAGGAGACGACCTTGAAGGGTAACCACTCGCGACATGCTGACCTGCAAGAACTCTGGTGGGCGGTACTGGGATTGAACCAGTGACCTCTTCCGTGTCAGGGAAGCGCTCTCCCGCTGAGCTAACCGCCCGCGAGGCGGAAGCGGGAATCGAACCCGCGTACAGGGCTTTGCAGGCCCTTGCCTAAGCCACTCGGCCATTCCGCCACCGGCCGCCCGCCGCGAGGGGAGCGAGCCGAGGTGCCTGCAGAGCCGCCCGGACAGTCTGGCGTTGTTGCAAACTTCGCAAGACGACCCGGCACCTCCGAGCGGACGACGGGATTCGAACCCGCGACCCTCACCTTGGCAAGGTGATGCTCTACCAGCTGAGCCACGTCCGCACTGTAGGCCCGCCTCGAACGGACCCGCTGCGCCAGGCCGACCTACTGGCTGGCGTGCGATCAGAACTGTAGTCGATCCGCGCCTGCCCGCCAATTCGCCCTGACGATCAGGGGAACCAGCCTACCGCAGTGCCACGCGATGAACCTTCCACACAATCCCCGCGCCTTCGCCGGAGGCGGCGACCAGGTATCGACCAGCGGTGCACCAGCCGCAAGAGCTATCGAGGTCGGCATATCCGGCAGCCAGGCCTGGTGGCAGGCTGTCAGCCATGCGAACAGTGATCGTTACCGGCGAGCCGCTCACCGTCGAGGATGTCGTTGACGTCGCGCTTGGCCGCGCCACGGCTGAACTCGGTCCGGGCGTGCCGGAGCGGATGCGGGCCAGCCGTGAGGTGGTGACGGCGGCTCTCAAGGGTCCGCACGCCGTCTACGGCGTAAACACCGGCTTCGGCGCGCTCGCTGACACCAGCGTTGGCGAAGAGGATCTCGCGACCCTGCAGCGCGCGATCGTCATGTCGCACGCCGCCGCGACCGGGGAGCCGCTCAACGATGAGACGGTCCGCGCCGTACTTCTCCTGCGCGCGAGGACGCTGGCGGCGGGTTACTCAGGCGTCCGGCCCGACCTGCCAGCCAGGCTGATCGAGATGCTGACCCTCGGCCTGCTCCCGGTCATCCCCGGCAAGGGATCTGTCGGCGCGTCTGGCGACCTGGCGCAGCTTGCGCACCTGGCGCAGCCGCTGATCGGCGAGGGCCGGCTCCGCGGGCCCGGCGACGGCCGGGACGGCCGGCCCGCGGCTGAGGTGCTGGCCGAGCACGGTGTCGCCCCGCTGACGCTCGCGCCGAAGGAAGGCTTGTCGCTGGTCAACGGCACCGAGCCGATGCAGGCGCTGCTCGCCTTCTCGGTGCATGACGCAGCGCTGCTCGTGACCGCGGCCGACGTCGCGTGCGCGCTGTCCGTCGAGGCGCTGCTGGCCACCGACCGGCCGTACGACGAGCGGGTGCAGGTGCTCAGGCCGCACCCAGGCCAGCTGACCAGCGCGGCCAACCTGCGGGCCCTGCTGGCCGGATCGGGCCTGCTGGCCAGCCACCGGTTCAGTACGCACGCGGTCCAGGATGCGTACTGCCTGCGCTGCGCGCCGCAGGTGCACGGCGCCGTCAGGGACGTGCTCACGTTCGCGCAGGTCGATCATCGACACCGAACTCGGCGCGATCGTGGATAACCCGGTCATCGTGCCCGACGGCGAGGTCATGACCACCGGCAACTTCCACGGCGAGCCGCTCGCGTTCGCGGCCGACATGCTCGCGATGGCGATCTCCGAGCTGGCCAGCATCAGCGAGCGCCGGGTCGACCGGATGCTCGACCCGGCCTTCTCGCGCGGCCTGCCCCCGTTCCTGGCCCCGGCGGCCGGCACCAACTCCGGCTACATGCTTGCCCAGTACACCGCGGCGTCGCTGGTCAGCGAGAACAAGGTGCTCGCGCACCCGGCCAGCGTGGACACGATCCCCACCTCAGGCAAGCAGGAGGATCACGTCTCGATGGGATGGACGGCGGTACGCAAGCTGCGCGAGGTCGTCACGAATGTCCGCACCTGCCTGGCTGTCGAAATTCTTTGTGCGATACAGGGCATCGGGCTTCGATCGGCCATCGCAGCGCCGGCCGCTCCGATGGCGGCCGTCTATGACGTCGTCAGGGCAGAGGTGCCAGCGATGGATGTCGACCGCGAGGTCAGTGCCCAGATAGTGGCGGTCGAACGGCTCATACCCGATCTGTGCGCGGCCGCGTCCGCCGCTTGCGGAGGCCTGAGCTAGGCCCGCGTCGCACCCCACGGTGCGTTCAACTCGCAATCGGGCCTCGCACGCAATAGCGTCTTCGGTCATGGCCGTATGGATGAACGGGGCCCTGCTCCCCGACGATGATGCGAGAGTCTCCGTCTTCGACCACGGGCTGGTCGTGGGGGACGGGGTCTTCGAGACGATCAAGGTGGCGGACGGCGTCCCGTTCGCGATGACCAGGCACCTGGCGCGGCTGCGCAGGTCCGCGCTGGGCCTCGGGCTGCCCGAGCCGGACCTCGAGCACATCAAGGCGGGCGCGCTCGCGGTGATCGCGGAATCCGGCAACCCGCCGCTGGCCAGGCTGCGGATCACGTTCACTGGCGGCAAGGCGCCGCTCGGCTCCGAGCGCGGGGACTCGCCAGCGACCGCGATCGTGGCGATGGCCGAGCAGCCCAAGCCGGCCGCGTCGGTCGACGTGGTCACGGTCCCGTGGCCAAGGAACGAGCGTGGCGCGCTGTCCGGCCTGAAGACCACGTCCTACGGCGAGAACGTCCGCGCCCTGGCCTACGCCGCCGAGCGCGGCGGCAACGAGGCGATCTTCGGCAATACCGTCGGCCAGTTGTGCGAGGGCACCGGCACCAACGTGTTCGTGGTGACCGGCGGCAGGCTGCTGACCCCGCCGCTGTCGTCCGGCTGCCTGGCCGGGGTGACCAGGGCACTGGTGATCGAGTGGGCCGGCGCCGAGGAAGAGGACCTCCCGCTGGACGCGCTCGCGAGCGCGGACGAGGCGTTCCTGTCCGGAACGACCAGGGATGTCCAGCCAATTCGGCGCGTAGACGGGACGGAACTGCCTGCCGCGCCTGGCCCGGTGACCAGGAAAGCCGCCGAGATATTCGCACTCAGATCGGCCGAATCGCCCGATCCGTGATGTCGCCAGGGCCGTGAGTAATGGGCCGTCCCATTACTCACGGCCTTGCGGTGCTCAGGCTTGCCAGAGCAGTTCGTCGAGCTCGCTGTCGACGTCGATGAAGTCGCCTTCGGAGCCGGCCGGGATGATGCCGTATGTGCTCTTGAGGAATTCGGAAGTGGCACTTAGCGGCGCCTCGAAATGCGCCTCGCCGAACGGGGATTCCAGCGAGATGTTCAGGACGTCCGCACCGCCGAACTCCTCCGGCCAGACCTTCACGTCACCCTCGCCGACGCGACTCTCAAGGCCCGCAGCCAGCAGTTCTCGTGCGAAGATCCACTCGACCGGCTCATCGGTGCCGACATGGAACGCCATCTTGATCGCATAAGGATCATCGGCGCAGTAGTCGAGACTGGCCACCAGGGGAACGGCTCCATGCTCGGGAACCACCAGGCTGAGGCCCAGCTCAGCGGAGACCGTAACGCTGTTCATCATGGGGTTCTGACCTTTGCCTTGTCGCACCACGGAGAACCGTCATGCGTAATTGGTGCGGTTGCCGTCCCATTTGGATGGACGTTGGTCCCGCGGAACTGTTGCCTTGGGGGGTAGATTCCGCGTTACCGACCGCTCGTAACCTCGGTCACTGCTCACCAAAACGCCTGTGACCTGGTCAAACGCTTCCGGAATCAGAACGCCGAAAATGCTGCAGAGTGTTCCTGTGACCTGCCCTAACACAGTGTGACGTTCGTCTCACTCAGTGTCGCGTAAAGATCGGGCATAGTCTTCGCTGTCCCCGTGCGTGGCGCCGACCGCGGCCGTCGCAACGATCTCGGGCTTGAGTGCCGATGCGCTACGCTGTGATGGCTCCGCAGGACGGCTATCCGGCCTGCGGGCGCGGGCGATTGGCTCAGCGGGAGAGCGCCTCGTTCACACCGAGGAGGTCACTGGTTCGATCCCAGTATCGCCCACCCAAGTCAGGGCCGGTCGCCAGTGCGGGACCGGCCTTCGTCGTCTTGGTGCAGCAACAAAGTGCTGCAGCGGCGCGGCGAACCTCGCAATGCTGACACCGCTCCGTACCGAGATGTATCTTGTCTTCCGGGGCTTGGTTGTGGCTGCACGGGAGGACTCTCACCCATGAGCACATCGCCGCTTTCTCCGCAGGAGATCCGCGCCGCCGCCGAGGCGCATAAGGAGCTCGGCCCCGAATACAGCGACGTAGTGATCGAGTCCTTCCTGGAGCGAGTCGACCAGGAAATCACCGCACGTGTCGACGCACGCCTCGGGCCTGCGTCCCGCGAACAGTCTGTACAGCCAGCAGAGTCGAATAGCCGCCGTGCGCTACTGACCGGTGCTGCGATCGGCATCTTCGTCACCGGTGTGCCTTCCGTCATGGTCGCGGCGAGCGGCGGTGGCCTCATCGCCAAGGATGAGACACAGGTTCTTCTCATCGTGGCCATCCTCTGGGCGATAGCGGTTGCCGTAGGAGTGTTCGTTTACCCGGTCAGTCACTACCGCCGCAGGGAACACGGCGTTCGCCAAACCGGACGCCAGGCTCCCTAGGCCTACCGTCTGACCCGTACGCCAGAGAGCGGCGCATGGCTGTTCCTAGCCATCAGTCAGCCCGAGCAGCGCTCGCTGCGTGGGCGCATCTTCGATGATCTGCCACAGCGTCAGCAGCCCATGGCGCACGGTGGCGCGCACAGATCACCTTGAGCCGACGTTCTTCCTGATCGGACAGCGCCGGAGATGGGACATTCACGGTTCCGTCGCATCGCGGTTGGCTCCCGGCTCGTCACCGGACGCTCCTGGAGGACCTGAAGCCGGTGGTCAGGTGACATGAGCGCGACCAGGCGGTCAGTATCACCCCGGTTGATCGCGTCTATGAACCCGATGACGGCCGCGACTGGCGGAAGCGGATTTCGCACCCGCTGATCCTCGCAGGCGACGGAGTCCGGCAACGTTCGCGCTTAAGGAACAGTGCCGAGCCAGAACGTTGGTGACATGTCGGTGAGGCCGGAGAGGGGCGGCTGCGCCCCTTTCCCGGCTAGGTTCGTCCCCCGAATCAGGCAACAGTGAAGATCTCGAACTGCGGCGCGCCCTCGACCCCCGGCTCGGCCCATGGCCTCGCGCAAGGCCGGGTCGTGGGCGAAGCCGCCCGCTTGTTCTGCACTGGGGAACTCGTGGGTGATAAACAGCTCGTTGCCGTCATCATTCAGCCGCAGCACCCGCTGTGCAGGTACAGCCGTGCTGGGACCGTAGCGAATCGACCTCGTCGTAGACCGTCCGCCAGGCGTCGTAATCCCGGACGTGGTGGCGGATGGCGAGTGTGGCGCTCATGAGTCTCCCCTCTCAGAGCGGGGCTGCCTGCCCCTTAACAAGCAGGTTAGAACGCAGCCTGTCTCCGAGTTGGACCAGGGTGACAGCGCGGAGATCATGCAACTCGAGGGACGTGCTTCCCGAGGCCGGTCCCGGCGCCCGCACGCTCCGGCCGTCGGGGTAACGGTCGCAGGGCGAGCGCCGTAATAGACGGTTTACCGGAGCGATGGCTATCTGTTAGCGCCGCTCGGGTAGTCGGACGGTAACTCAGTGTGATGATTGACGTACGCTCTGCTGTCGATGACTCGGCCCATAATGTCCGCGGATGGGGGATACACGGTGCTGGGACAGGAACAGCCCGGCCAGCCTGAAGGCGATCAGGGAGGCCAGCCACCTGGCGGTGAGCCAGGCCGGCGCAGCCCGGCATTCAAGGTCGCGGTCGGCGCTGGTGTCTTGGCCGCGCTCGCCATCCTCGCGGGTACGGCAGGCCTGGCGGTGACGGCTGGTTCCGGCCGGAAGCCGGCCACCGGCTCAACGCGGCAGGCCAGTGCTCATGGCGGCAGCCCGGCCCGCCAGCTGCGGGTCGTCTCGATCACCCCGTCGCCTGGCACGTCCAAGCTAAGCGGCGCCACATCGGTTCAGGTGACCTTCTCCGGTCCGGTGGCCGGGAATGCAGCACACCCGAGGCTGAGCCCCCGGGTGCCCGGCACCTGGCAGGCGACCGGCGACGTGCTGACGTTCACGCCCGAGCAGCCGCTGACGCCGTCGACGCGTTTCACTCTCCGGATCCCGGCGGGGCCCTCGGGTGTGCAGTCGGCCAGCGGCGGTGCGCTCGCCAAGCCGGTCACCTCGCGGTTCAGCACCGCCGCGTACAGCCACCTTAGGCTCGCCGAGTTGCTCAGCACGCTTGGTTACCTGCCGCTGTCATGGTCACCCGGCGCCGGCGGCCGGCTGACCACCGATCCCGGCACGACCCGCGGAGCCAGCCAGGAGGAATTGGCCTACAGCCCGCCGAGCGGCACCTTCACCTGGCAGCGGGGCTATCCAGCGGCGCTGCGCGGCCAGTGGCTGCCCGATGCGGCGAACCCGCTGGTGCGCGGCGCTGTGATGGCTTTCAAGGCGCAGCACCACATGGCGATCACTCCCGCGACCGGCGGAAGGTTCTGGCGCAAGCTCTTCGCCGCCGTCGAGCAAGGGCAGCGGAACAGGTTCGGCTACACCTATGCGGTCGCGAGCAAGGGCGCTCCAGAGACGCTCACCATCTGGCACAACGGCAAGATCGTCATGCACAGCCTCGCCAACACCGGCATCCCGATCCGGCCGACATCGAACGGGACCTTCCCGGTGTACCTGCGGTACCGGTACCAGGTCATGCAGGGCACGAACCCAGATGGCAGCCATTATGCCGACCCGGTCTCCTTCGTTGCCTATTTCAATGGCGGTGACGCGGTGCATTACTTCCCGCGCGGCTCGTACGGCTTCGAGCAGAGCCTGGGGTGCGTCGAACTGCCGTACACCGAGGCCGAGCAGGCCTGGCCGTACCTCACGTACGGCAGCCTGGTGACGGTCACCGGCTGACGGGGCGTCGGGGGAGCGACCGCGGGAAGGCTCGCCCGCGGCCACTCTGACCAGGTCGCTCAGTCCGTTTCTCCGGATTGCGCGCCACGAGCGCGCACAGCCTTATTTTGTACTCGTTTCTTCATCTGAACCAAGGGCCGATCCTCACTCGTGCTACTTACACTCACCGGGTGAGGAAGAGGTGGTACAGATCGGGGCGATAGATGAGGAGCCGGGCCCGGGCAGCCAGGCTTCAGAAGATGTCGGGCGCAGGCGCAGAATCCGCTTCGGGCACGGTGCAGATTCCGAAGGTCCCGCGAGATGACGGCAAGGCCGACTCGAGCGAGTCCGCGCGGGTCAGCGACGCCGTCTCGGCGCGCAGCCTGAGTCCGTCGGGCACCGTGATGCCCGACGAGGCGTGCACGCCGCCCACGCCCGGTCGCGTGCCAGCCTCCGCGCCGACCGTTATCGCCAAGAGCCCGTCGGGAGCCGCCGCGCCAGCCAGCCCGGCTGGCGCGAGTCCGTCAGGGGCATGGCCGTCCGACTCGCGGCCGCTCGGGACGGCCGACTCGGTCTTCACGCCCTGGTCCGCGCGCAACCTGACCGGCTCCGATTCCCCCGCCGCCCCGACGCCGGCCAGCGCCTCCGGCAGCAAGCGCCGGTCCGCCGCGCACGACCCGCTGAACGGGCCCTGGCCATCGTTCACCAGGAGGTCCGCCGCCGACGCCCAGACCGGGCTGGATGCCGCAGCTGACGCCGCGGACCAGACGCAGTCAGCGCCCGCGGACGCGCCACCTCCTGACCAGGCCGCGGCGGCAACCACAGCGGCCACGGCACGGGCTGACGAAGCCGCCGCCGCGGAGACCGCGCGCACGGCCTGGGCCGTTGAGCCCCCCAGCCCGCTGGGAGCGGCAGGCGCCACGGCCTTCGCGGCCCCGCCCTGGCGAGCCACCCCGAGCGCCAGCGCCGCGTCGCTGGGCGAGGATGACGAGTTCGCCGACTACGCGTTCGGCGCCGCCGGGCTGGCTGGTGCCGGCGGCGCGGGTGATGCTGCCAGCTTCGGCGGCGCGGCGGGCACGGGTGGCTACGGAGGCTACAGCGGGGGTGGCGCTGGCGGTCCGGCGGGACCAGCCGGCCCGGTGGGACCAGCCGGCCCCATGGGACCAGCCAGGCCGGCCAGACGGCGCAGGCTCGGCTCGATGGTCGGCGTCGCGGCGGCGGCTGCCGCGCTTGTCGCGGGTGGCGGCATCTATCTCTACGTGCAGAAGTCCAGCCCCGCCAAGGCCGCTGACAACCGTCCAGGAAACAACCAGCGCCCTGTGCCGAAGCGGCCAGAGCATGTCGTGGCGATCACCCCTGCCAGCGGCACGACGTCGGTCAACGGCGCTGCCGACATCCGGGTGGAGTTCTCCGCCCCGCTGAGCGCGACCTCGCCGATGCCGACGCTGAAGCCGGCGATCCCCGGCACCTGGCAGCGCCATGGCAGCAGCGCGGTCTTCGTTCCCGATCGCGGCTTCAAGCCGCGGACCAAGGTGACCGTGCAGGTCCCGGCCGGCGGCGCCGGGGTCGCCTCGACCGGCGGCGGCCGGCTTGGCGCGCCCGTCACCGCGACGTTCCGCACCGGCACGTACAGCAGCGTCCGGCTCGAGCAACTGCTCGCCCAGCTTGGCTACCTGCCGCTGACGTGGGCACCGGCGACCGGATCGCCGCCGAGCCTGACCGACGCCCGGGCTCAGCGGAGCGCCGCCTACGAACCGCCGGCCGGCACCTACACCTGGCAGCCGGGATACCCGTCGGCCCTGACCAGGCTCTGGCGCCCCGACAAGCCGAGCGTGGTCCTCCAGGGCGCCGTGATGGCGTTCCAGGCTGATCACGGGCTGATGTCGGACATGATCTATGAGAATCAGCAGGGGCTGACCTTGCACGGGTCCATCGGCCACCGGCTCTGGCGGGCGATGTTCCGCGCGATCGCACGTGACAACATGAACAAGCACGGATACACCTACGCGCTGGCGAGCCAGCACGCCCCTGAGACGCTCACGGTCTGGCACAACGGCGTCCAGATCTTCAGGCACCTCGCGAACACCGGCATCCCGGTGCGGCCGACTGCGGTCAGGACCGACCCCGTCTACATCAGGTACCAGAGCCAGATCATGAAGGGCACCAACCCGGACGGATCCAAGTACGCGGACCCGGTTGCCTGGGTGGCGTACTTCCACGGGGGCGAGGCAGTCCACTACTTCCCGCGCTACAGCTACGGTTCACAGCAGAGCCTCGGCTGCGTGGAGCTGCCATGGACCCCGGCGAAGCGGATCTGGCCGTACCTGACATTCGGGACGCTGGTCACGGTCACGGCACCGTAGCCTGACGCGGCAGTCACCGCGGAGCGCGGCGCCGCGGGCCAATACTCGCGCGCGGTGACCGTGCCGCGACCGCTAGCATCGAAGCTTGCGGCTAGCGACGCCGCATCAGCCAATCCACCAACGCACTACGAAGGAGCTAGCCGTGCCTGCCGACAAGCTGCACATCACACTCGCCGGACGCGAGCATGTGGTGGAAGCTGGCACGACGGCTGGTGATGCGCTGGCAAGCGCGGGCCGACGGTGGCGCGGACGCGGCCGGCGCGCTGGTAGCCGCGCGGGTCAACGGGACCCTCAGGGACCTGGCCTGGCAACTCAGCGACGGCGACGCCGTGGCAGCGGTCGGCGCCGAGTCGCCCGACGGGCTCGCGATCTTGCGGCACTCCACCGCGCACGTGCTCGCCCAGGCCGTGCAGCAACTGCACCCTGACGCCAAGCTGGGGATCGGCCCGCCGGTCGAGAACGGCTTCTACTACGACTTCGACGTCGCCGAGCCGTTCAGCCCTGACGACCTCAAGGCGATCGAGCAGCGGATGCGCCAGATCGTCAAGCAGGCCCAGCGGTTCAGCCGGCGGGTCGTCTCCGACCACCAGGCCCGCGCCGAACTCGCGTCAGAGCCGTACAAGCTGGAGCTGATCGGCCTCAAGGGCGCGGGGCCCGAGGTCGGGGCCGAGGAGGCCGTCGAGGTCGGCGGTCCCGAGCTGACCATCTACGACAACGTCGACTCGCCGACCGGCGAGCGTGCGCTGGAAGGACCTGTGCCGCGGCCCGCACCTGCCGAGCACCAGGCACATCCCCGCGTTCAAGCTGATGCGCAGCAGCGGCGCGTACTGGCGCGGCAGCGAGAAGAACCCGCAGCTGCAGCGGATCTACGGCACCGCCTGGCCGTCGCGCGAACAGCAGGACGAGTACCTCAAGATGCTCGCCGAGGCCGAGCGGCGCGACCATCGCCGGCTCGGCGCCGAACTCGACCTGTTCTCGTTCCCGAGCGAGATCGGCAGCGGCCTGCCTGTGTTTCACCCCAAGGGCGGCACCATCCGCCGGGTGCTTGAGGACTACTCGCGGCGCCGGCACATCGAGGCTGGCTATGAGTTCGTCAACACCCCGCACATCACCAAGTCGACCCTGTTCGAGACCTCTGGCCACCTGGACTGGTACGCCGACGGGATGTATCCGCCCATGGAGATGGAGGGCGCGAGCTACTACCCGAAGCCGATGAACTGCCCGATGCACATCCTGATCTACGCATCGCGCGGCCGGTCCTACCGCGAACTGCCGCTGCGGCTGTTCGAGTTCGGGACCGTCTACCGGTTCGAGAAGTCAGGCGTAGTGCACGGGCTGACCAGGGCGCGCGGCTTCACCCAGGACGACGCGCACATCTTCTGCCGGCCCGACCAGCTTGCTGAGGAGCTTGCCAGCCTGCTCGACTTCGTGGTCGGGCTTGCTGCGCGACTACGGCCTCACCGAGTTCGAGGCCGAGCTGTCGACCAGGCCGGAGAAGTTCGTCGGCGAGATCGCCGAATGGGAGCAGGCCGAGGCGGCGCTCCAGCACGCGCTCGACAAGTCGGGGCTGCCTTACGTGATCGCCGAGGGTGAGGGCGCGTTCTACGCGCCCAAGATCGACGTGCACGTGAAGGACGCGATCGGGCGCCGCTGGCAGCTCTCCACCCTCCAGGTCGACTTCCAGGAGCCTGGCCGGTTCGGGATCGAATACACCGCCGCGGACGGCACCAGGCAGCGGCCGCAGATGATCCACAGAGCCCTGTTCGGCTCGATCGAGAGGTTCTTCGGCATCCTGCTCGAGCACTACGCCGGCGCCTTCCCGCCGTGGCTGGCCCCGGTCCAGGCGATCGGGATCCCGATCGCGGACGCGCACGTGCCGTACCTGGATGGCGTCGCCGCGCGGTTGCGCGAGCGCGGTATCAGGGTCGAGGTCGACGCGGGCTCGGACCGGATGCAGAAGAAGATCAGGACCGCGCAGCAGCAGAAGGTGCCTTACATGCTGCTGGCGGGCGATGACGACATCGCCGCGGGCGCCGTCTCGTTCCGTTACCGCAGCGGCGAGCAGCGCAACGGGGTCCCGGTCGACGAGGCGATCGAGGAAATCGTCAGCGCCGTCGAGCAGCGCATCCAGGTCTGATTACGCGGGCGTCGGAGGCGGCCCGGCGCCGGCGCGATTCAGGATGCGGGCTCCGCGCTGTCCTTCCAGCCGGCGGCCAGCATGTCGCGGGTCTCGGCCAGCAACTGGGGCAGCACCTTGGTCTGCCCGATCACTGGCATGAAGTTGGCGTCGCCGCCCCACCTCGGCACGATGTGCTGGTGCAGGTGGGCGGCGATCCCGGCGCCAGCGACACCGCCCATGTTCATGCCGATGTTGAAGCCCTGAGCGCCTGAGACGGCCCGCAGCACCTTCATCGCGGTCTTGGTGAACACGGCGAGTTCGGCGGTTTCTGGCTCGTCGAGGTCGGTGTAGTCGGCGATGTGCCTGACCGGGCAGATCATCAGGTGGCCGCTGTTGTACGGGTAGAGGTTGAGCACCGCGTAGACCAGCGTGCCCCTGGCGACGATGAGCGCTTCCTCGTCGGTCAGATCCTGGATGAGGCAGAACGGGCAGCCCTCGCCTTGGCCCGGGCCGACCGGTTTGTTCTCGCCCTTGATGTAGGCCATCCGGTGCGGCATCCAGAGCCGGCGAAAGCCATCTGGCGTACCCGCGCCGTGCTGCCGAATTGGCTCGGCTGCTCCGCTGTCCGCCATGGAATGCAGCATAGGAGGCCGGTCGGGCCCGCCGCCGGCCTGGTCCAGCCGACGGCGCGCCCGGTTTCGGCTAACCCTCCTTGGCCTCGGCCATCACCTTGTCCCGCAGGTGCGAAGGCAACGGCTCGTAGCGCAGGTACGAGCGGGTGAACGAGCCAGTGCCCTGGGAGATCGACCGCAGGTCGATCGAGTACCTGGTCAGCTCCAGTTCGGGCACCTCGGCCTTGACCAGCGTGCGGCCGCCTGGCACCGGCTCGGTGCCGAGCACCCGGCCGCGGCGGGACGACATGTCGGACATCACGGCACCGACGTAGTCGTCGCCGATCAGCACCGCTACCTCGTCGACCGGCTCGAGCAGCTGCGGCTGCGCCTTGTCAGCGGCGTCGCGGAGCGCCGCCCTGCCAGCCTTCTGGAACGCCATGTCCGACGAGTCGACCGAGTGCGCCTTGCCGTCGTAGAGCGTGACCTTGATGTCGACCATCGGGTAGCCGGCCACCACGCCCTGCTCCATCTGCGACCTGACGCCCTTTTCCACGGACGGGATGAACTGCCGCGGCACCACGCCGCCGACGATCTTGTCGACGAACTCCAGCCCGCTGCCGGAGGGCAGCGGCTCGATCTCGATGTGGCAGATCGCGAACTCGCCGTGGCCGCCGGACTGCTTGACGTTGCGGCCGAGGCCGCTGGCCTTGCCAGCCACGGTCTCCCGCAGCGGCACCCGGAGCCCCACCGTCTCGACGGCCACGCCGTACCGGCTGGAGAGCCGGTCAAGCAGCAGATCGGTGTGCGCCTCGCCCATGCACCAGAGCACGAGCTGATGGGTTTCCGGGTTGTTCTCAAGCCGCAGCGTCGAGTCCTCGGCGACCAGCCTGGACAGCGCCTGGCTCATCTTGTCCTCATCGGCCTTGGACTTGGCCGTGATCGCGACCGGCAGCAGCGGCTCGGCCATCTGCCACGACTCCATCAGCAGCGGCTTCTCCTTGTCCGAGAGCGTGTCGCCGGTCTCGGCGCTGGTCAGCTTCGCTACGGCGCAGATGTCGCCGGCGGCGCAGGAGGCGATCGTCCGCTGTTGCTTGCCGAGCGGTGAGGTCAGCGCGCCGATCCGCTCGTCCTCGTCGTGGTCGGCGTGCCCGCTGGCGGCCCTGCCGTGGCCGGAGACGTGCACGGTGGCGTCCGGGCGCAGCGTGCCTGAGAAGACGCGGACCAGGCTGATCCTGCCCACATAGGGGTCGGAGGTGGTCTTGACCACCTCAGCGAGCAGCGGGCCGTTCGGGTCGGAGTCGATCCCGCTCACTGGCTTGCCGTCGATCGTCGTCACGGTCGGCAGCGGGTGCTCCTGCGGCGAAGGGAACGCCTGCGTCATCAGCTCGAGCAGTTCGTCCAGGCCGATGCCCTGCTGCGCGGCGACCGGTATCACCGGGTAGAAGCTGCCTCGCGCGACGGCCTTCTCCAGGTCCTCGATCAGGACTTTCTGGTCGATCTCCTCGCCGGACAGGTACCTGTCCATGAGGCCTTCGTCTTCGCTCTCCTGGATGAGCGACTCGATCAGCGCACCCCGGTACTCCTCGAGCTGGTCGGCGTCCTCGGGATCGGGGTCCCGCTCGGTGCGCTTGCCGCTCGTGTAGTCGTAGTAGCGCTCCGACAGCAGTCCGATCAGGCCGCGGACGGTGCCCTGGCCGTCGCCGGTCGGCAGGTACAGCGGCGCGACCGACTCGCCGAAGGCGGTGCGGCAGGCCTCGAGCGCCTCGCTGAAGTCGCCCCTGTGGTGGTCCAGCTTGGTGATCACGACCGCCCGGGGTGTGCCCGCGCTCGCGCACTCGTCCCACAGCATCGAGGTCAGCCCGTCGATCCCGTCGGCGGCCGAGACCGCGAACAGGGCGGCGTCGGCTGCCCGCAGGCCGGCCCGCAGGTCACCGACGAAGTCGGCGTACCCAGGGGTGTCCAGGAGGTTGACCTTGACGTCATTGTGCACGAAGGGCGCCAGCGTCAGGTTGACCGAGCGCCCCTGCCTGATCTCGACCTCATCGAAGTCGCTGACCGTGCTGCCATCTTCGACGCGGCCTGACCGCTGAATGGTGCCTGTCGCGGCGAGCAGCGCCTCGACCAGCGTCGTCTTGCCTGCTCCGGAGTGGCCGACCAGCACAACGTTTCGCACGTTTTCGGGCTGGCCGGCCGTTGGCGCCCTGCCGGCGGCGCCCGATGTTGCCTTCTCCGCCATACCACCGCCTCCTGACGTTCATCGTGTCTGCTGCTCGCTGCCAGCCTTTACCCACGGCCCCGGCGACCACAAGTCCCCGGCCGCAATCGGCCGGCCATGGACGTGGCACGGCAGGCCGCCTTCGGCCCGGCGTGTGAAACGGATTGATCATCCGCCAGTAAGATCAAACGGACATGCTGAAGGTGCTGCGACCCGGTCTTGCCCAGCTGCTGACGCCAGTAGGACGGGCTCTGGCGCGTACCCCGGTGACCCCGAACATGCTCACCGTCATCGGGACCGTCGGCATGACGGCCGGGGCGCTCAGCTTGTTCCCCACCGGGCACCTCTTCGCCGGGACGCTGGTCTGCACCGGCTTTGTGGTCACCGACATGCTGGACGGCACGCTGGCCAGGATCCAGGGCAGCGCCGGCGTGTTCGGCGCCTTCCTGGACTCCACGCTCGACCGGATCTCCGACGCCGCGGTGTTCGCGGGCATCGCGATCTGGCTCGCGACCGGCGGCCACGACAAGCCGCTCGCAGCTGGTGGCGCTGTTCTGCCTGGTGGCTGGCCTACTAGTCTCGTATGCGAAGGCCCGGGCCGAGGGCGTCGGGCTGAGCTGCGACGTGGGCATCGCCGAGCGGACCGAGCGGCTGGTGATCGGCCTGGCTGCTATCGGACTGGCGGGACTTGGCGTACCGTATGTCCTTCCTGTAGGACTTTGGGTCCTCGCCGCGCTGAGCGCCTTCACCTTCGGTCAGCGGGTCTATGCGGTCCGCAAGGCTGCGGCATCGCGCCAGGCCGACGCGACGGAGGCATCCGGCAGCGCGGTGCAGTAGGCGCACAGGCGCAGCGGTCGCGGTCACGCTGCCGCCGATCACGCGGAGCGCGAGTCTCGGAGGTATAGGTGCCCGGTGAGAAGGCCAGGCCGACGCTGAAGAACCGGCTGGTCGGCGCCGCTTACGCGCTCGGCTGGTCGGTTGTGTGCCGGTTGCCGGAGTCCTGGGCCGCCAGGGCCTTCTCGTTCGTCGCCGACATCGCGTGGCGCAGGCAGGGGCCTAGGATCAGGGTGCTCGAAGGAAACCTGCGGCGGGTGCTCGGACCAGACGCGACCGGCGGTCAGCATCAGGGATGCCTCGCGTGCCTCGATGCGGTCCTACGCCAGGTACTGGCTGGAGATCTTCCGGCTTCCCGTCATGGCGGCCGACCGGCTGGTCGCCGGGACGGTCGAGGCCGGAGCGGTCGGCACGCTGCTCGCGAACCTGGCAGTCCGGCCGCGGCGTCGTTGTGCCGCTGCCGCACATGGGCAACTGGGATCAGGCTGGCGCATGGATCATCGCCAGAGGGGCAGGGTCTTTCACGACCGTGATGGAGCGCCTCGATCCGGAGTCGGTGTACGAGCGATTCGTGGCATTCCGTGAGGCGATCGGAATGGAAGTTCTGCCTGCCACCGGGGGCCTCAGCCCGTTCGGCGTGCTGGCGCAGCGGCTGCGGGCGGGCAAGCTGGTGGCGCTGCCGTGCGACCGGGATGTGACGGGCGGCGGAATTGAAGTCGACTTCTTCGGGGAAAAAGCACTAATGATGGGCGGACCAGCCGCGCTGGCGGTGCAGACTGGAGCCGCGCTGATGCCCGCGACGCTGTGGTACGAGGGTGACCGCTGGGGTGTCCGCGTCCATGAGGAGATTCCGGTGCCCGAGGTCGGTGACCGGTGGCAGAAGGCCGCCGCGATGACCCAGCAGATCGCGCGCGTCTTCGAGGAGGGGATCAGGGAGCACCCGGCCGACTGGCACATGCTGCAGCGGGTCTTCGTGGACGATCTCGATCCTGAGCGGCTCGCTGCCGCCAAGGCCAGGGCCGCGGCGCGGGAGCGCGCTGCCAAGAAGAACGCTGGCACGCCGTGAGGATCGGCCTGGTCTGCCCGTACTCCTGGGATGTGCCCGGCGGGGTCCAGGAGCACATCAGGGACCTCGCCGAGGCGCTGATCGACCTCGGCCACGACGTCTCGGTGATCTCCCCGGCCGATGACGACGAAGCGCTGCCCGATTACGTCGTGCCCGCCGGGCGCGCGGTCGCGGTGCCCTACAACGGCTCGGTCGCCAGGCTCTCCTTCGGCCCGCTGTCGGCCAACCGGGTCCGCCGGTGGATCAAGGACGGCAACTTCGACGTCCTGCACGTCCACGAGCCGGCCGCGCCGAGCCTGTCGCTGATCGCCTGCTGGGTCTTCGACGGGCCCATCGTGGCGACCATGCACGGCGCGAACGCCAGATCCAGGGCGCTGCACGCCGCCGAGCCGATGCTGCGCTCGGCGCTGGAGAAGATCAGCGGCAGGATCGCGGTCTCCGAGGCCGCGCGGACCACGCTGGTCCATCACCTGGGCGGCGACGCGGTGCTGATCCCGAACGGCGTCACCATCTCCAGGTACGAGAAGGCCGAGCCGCTGGCCGGCTGGCCAGGGGAGGGCGGCGCGATCGGCTTCCTCGGCCGGATGGACGAGCCGCGCAAGGGCCTGTCGCTGCTGCTGCGCGCGTTCGAGCTGATCGGGACCGAGCGGCCAGGACTGCGGCTGCTGATCGCCGGGCCGGGCGACACCACCGAGGTCATGGCCAGGGTCCCCGAGCCGCTGCGGGACAGGGTCGTGCTGCTCGGCCAGGTCAGCGAGGCCGTCAAGGTGCAGGTCTACCACTCGGTCGACGTGTTCTGCGCGCCCAACACCGGCGGCGAGAGCTTCGGCATCGTGCTGGCCGAGGCGATGGCGGCCGGCGCGCCGATCGTGGCCAGCGACCTGGACGCGTTCCGGCGGGTGCTGCGCGGCGGCCGGGCCGGCGAACTGTTCGACAGCGGTGACCCGGCCGACCTCGCCGCCGCGATCGGCCGCTTGCTCGACGACCCGCAACGGCGCGCGTCCCTGTCCGCGGCCGCATCGGCGGCGGTCCGCGACTACGACTGGGCCAAGATCGCCCGCGACGTGGTCAAGGTCTACCAGGCCGTGCTGCCGGCCGGGTCAGCCGGCGCGCAATCTGCTGCGAGCGCCTGATGAGCCCGGTGATCAGCCTCATCATCATCGCCGTGCTGGCGATCAGCGGCGTCTACGTGTCCTGGCGGGCCGGGCGGCTCGACCGGCTGCACACCAGGGTCGAGACCGCGCGGGCCGCGCTGGACGCCGCGCTGGTCAGGCGGAGTTCGGTGGCGCTGGAGATCGCGTCGTCCGGGCTGCTCGACCCGGCGGCCAGCTTGCTGCTCGCCGACCTCGCGCACGACGCGCGATCGGCAAGCACCGGCCGCGAACTGGCCGAGAGCGACCTGACCAGGGCGCTGCGGACGGTATTCAGCGGTCCTGACTTCCGTGAGTCGGTCGAGCCTGGCCGCGGGGGCGAGGAACTGGTCGCCGAGCTTGAGTCGACGGCGCAGCAGGTCTTCATCGCGCGGAAGTTCTACAACGACGCGGTGGCCGTCACGATCGCCGCGCGGCGCCGGCCGCTCGCCAGGACCTTCCGGCTGGCCGGCGGCGCCCCGATGCCCGAGTTCTTCGAGATCGACGACACGCTCGCGCCGAGCGGCATGGGCGAGCAGGGCACCGACATGCCCCATCTGGCGGGCTAAGTCAGCGCAGCAGAGCCGCCTGCCGCCCGGGCAGCCTGGGCTCCCGGCAGCAGCCGGACACCGCCTACCATGGAGGTATCAAACGCTGATTCAACCGTAAGGAAATCCCGTGTCAGTCCCAGGCTCCACCGACAGTGCCGACAGCAGGCCGGCGGCCACCGCCCCCGTCACCGGGACCCAGCGGGTCAAGCGCGGCATGGCGGACATGCTCAAGGGCGGCGTGATCATGGACGTGGTCACCCCCGAGCAAGCCAAGATCGCCGAAGACGCAGGCGCCGTAGCGGTCATGGCGCTGGAGCGGGTGCCAGCCGACATCAGGGCACAGGGCGGCGTGGCCAGGATGAGCGACCCCGACATGATCGACGGGATCATCGCCGCGGTCTCCATCCCGGTCATGGCCAAGTGCCGGATCGGGCACTTCGCCGAGGCGCAGGTGCTGCAGGCGATCGGCGTGGACTACATCGACGAGTCTGAGGTGCTGACGCCGGCTGACGAGGCGCACCACGTGGACAAGTGGGCGTTCACCGTGCCGTTCGTCTGCGGCGCGACCAACCTCGGCGAGGCGCTGCGCCGGATCGCCGAGGGCGCGGCCATGATCAGGTCCAAGGGCGAGGCGGGCACCGGCAACGTCGTCGAGGCGACCAGGCACATGCGCAGCATCAGGGGCGACATCCGCAAGCTGGCCGGGTTGTCGCCGGAGGAGCTCTACACCGCCGCCAAGGACCTGCAGGCGCCCTACGAGCTGGTGGCCGAGGTGGCCGCGGCCGGCAAGCTGCCGGTCGTGCTGTTCACCGCGGGCGGCCTGGCGACGCCGGCCGACGCGGCGATGATGATGCAGCTCGGCGCCGACGGCGTGTTCGTCGGCTCCGGCATCTTCAAGTCGGGCGACCCGGCGGCGCGAGCGGCCGCGATCGTCAAGGCCACCACCTTCCACGATGACCCAGACGTGATCGCCAAGGTGTCGCGCGGCCTCGGCGAGCCGATGGTCGGCCTGAACCTGGACACGCTGCCGCCCGAGCAGCGTTACGCGGGCCGCGGCTGGTAGCGGTCGGGGCTGCCAAGCACGGCGGCGACGACCTGGGCGGTGCCGGTCAGGTCGGCCAGCACAGCGCTCGCACCGGCTGCCTCGATGTCGGACGCCGGGAACTGGCCGGTCGCGACGCCGACCGCGCGCGCTCCGGCGGCGAGGGCGGCCTCGACGTCCAGCGGCGTGTCGCCGATCAGCACCGTCGCCTCGCCGCTGAAGTCAGTGCCGTAGGCCTGGCCGGCCCGGTCCCTGGCCAGCGGCACAAGCTCGGCCCTGACCTCGTGCTCGTTCCCGTAGGCGCCGACCGCCAGGTCGAGATGACCGGTCAGGCCGAGCGGCGCCAGCTTCGCCTCGGCGACCTGCCGGACATTTCCGGTCAGGACGGACTGCACGACGCCGGGGATCTCCGCGAGCGCCGCGAGCGCCGCGTGCGCGCCAGGCAGCGCCTTCCCCGACTCGGCGACCATGCCGTGGACGCCCCTGCCGAGCCTGGCGAGCGCGTCCTCGAAGGGCCTGACCTGGCCACCCGGGTCAGGAACGCCGGCCAGGCTCAGCACGTCGAGGACGATGGCATGATCGGTCCTGCCCGCCATGCTCGCGGCCTTCGCGGCCGTCGGCAGGTCCCGGCCGAACAACTCGGCGAAGGCTGCCTGGTAGAGGTGCCAGCCCACCCCCGAGGCGTTCACGAGCGTGTAGTCGACGTCCCAGAGCACCAGCACGCGGACCGGCCCGCCTGACGAAGCCGACAAACCTGACGCGTTCAGTTATGCCCCCTCGTGAGAAATTCCGCTGGCCATCAGTACGTTATCCGCTCGATGCGCGGCAGCAACGGCGTGAACCCCTCCCGACCGCGGATGCCGGCCTGTTAGCTACATCACGCTCCGTAGTTGGAATCGCTGACTACCCGTGAGCGCTGTAACAGGTGTTCGCCTGGCGCACCGCGCAACCGAGGCAGGTGGACAGTACGTAACGGACGCGTCGCCCCCGTGCGTGTTCGCCCCCATGGGTCGCCCCCGGCCGCATCGTTTCGCGACTGGCACATCCCCCGTACATGCTGGTGCCAGTTGCGGAACATCGGCACGTCCCGCGAGATAACCGGCCCTTTCGGCCTTGACCCGGGGCTACACTCGCAACGTGCCAGGCCGGATCCGCGACGAGGACATCGAGGCCGTCCGCTCCCGATCGCCGATCGCCGAGGTAGTCGGGGAGTACCTGCAGCTGCGCAGCGCCGGCGGCGGCTCGCTCAAGGGACTCTGCCCGTTCCACGAGGAAAAGACCCCGTCGTTCAACGTGACGCCCGCGCGAGGGCTGTGGTACTGCTTCTCGTGCGCCGAAGGCGGCGACATCATCGCGTTCGTGCGCAAGATCGACAGCCTCGGGTTCACCGAGGCCGTCGAGCGGCTGGCGGCCAGGGCAGGCATCGACCTGCGGTACGAACAGGGCGGCCAGGTCCCCGGCCAGGAGCAGTCGCGGCGGCGCAGGCTGATCGAGGCGCACCGGGCAACTGCTGAATTTTATGTTCAACAATTCTCGACCGCCAGTGCCGCTCCAGCGCGTGAGTTCCTGACCTCTCGTGGCTTCGAATTGACTGACGCGGAGCGATTCGGCGTCGGATACGCGCCCGACGACTGGGAGAAGACCACCAGGCACCTGCGCGGCCTGGGGTTCACCGAGGAGGACCTGCTCACCGGGGGACTGGCAGGCCGCGGCCGGCACGGCCTGACCGACAAGTTCCGCGGCAGGCTGATCTGGCCGATCAGGGACCTGTCTGGTGACGTGATCGCGTTCGGCGCGCGCAAGCTCAACGCCGACGACAACGGCCCCAAGTACCTGAATACGCCCGAGACGCCGATCTTCAAGAAGAGCTCGGTGCTGTACGGCGCCGACCTGGCCAAGCGCGACATCGCCCAGCGCAGGCAGGCGGTCATCGTCGAGGGCTACACGGACGTGATGGCCTGCCACCTGGCCGGCGTGACGACTGCGGTAGCCACCAGCGGAACCTCGTTCGGCGAGGGCCACATCGCGATCCTGCGACGGTTGCTGATGGACGACAGCCAGCTCAGGGGCGAGGTGGTGTTCACCTTCGACGGGGACGCGGCCGGGCGGCGCGCCGCGCTGCGCGCGTTCGCGATGGAGGAGCGGTTCGTCACGCAGACCTTCGTCGCCGTGCAGCAGGACGGGCTCGACCCGTGCGACCTGCGCCTGAAAGAAGGCGACACGGCGGTCAGGGACCTGGTCGCGAGCAGGCTGCCGCTGTATGAGTTCGCCGTCCGCGCGGCGATGAGCGACTACGACCTGGAGTCGGCAGAGGGCAGGATCGGCGCGCTCGACGCAGCCGCTCGGATCGTCGCCAGGATCAAGGACCACGCGCTGCGCAAGGTGTACGCGGTCAAGGTCGACCGCTGGCTCGGGCTGATGGACGAGGACCTCGTGCTGCATCGGATCGCCGGGCACATCACCGCGGCCCGGCCGCAGGCAGCCTGAACGGCGGAGCGCGCAGCCTGAACGGCGGAGCGCGCAGCCTGGACCGGGTGCCGGCCGGGGCGGAGGCTCAGGACCGGGCTCGGACGGTGGCAGCGGCCAGGCGCCGGCGGCAAGCGCTCCGGCACCCAGGACGCCAGCCGAGCAGGATTCCGGCGCGGCGCCGAGGGGAGCGCCCTACGACCCGAGCGACCCGGTGATCAACCTGGAGCGGCAGGCGCTGAAGCTGGCGATCCAGCGGCCAGCGCTGCTCGGGCCCGCTTTCGACGGCATGGGCGCCGAGGTGTTCAGCGCGCCCGCGCACCGTGCCGTGCGCGAGCTGATCGCCGGCCGCGGCGGCGTCGCGACCGCGGGTCCGGTCACGGGAGTGGATCGACCGGCTGCTCGCCGCGGCGCCGAACGACAATGCCAGGATGTTCCTGACCAGGCTGGCGGTGGAGTCGGTGGAGGCGCCAGGCGCGGACGCCGAGCCTGACGCCAGGTTCGCCGACGACGTCCTGACCAGGATCGAGGAGCTCGCCGTGTCCCGGCAGATCGTCGCCGTGAAGTCCCGGCTGCAGCGGATGAACCCGGTCACCGGGCAGACCGAGTACAACCGGATGTTCGGCGATCTGGTGGCCCTCGAGCAGCGCCGCAAGCTGCTGCTCGAGCGCGCGGCCGGTGCGTGAAGCGGCCTGAGTTTTACCCGGATCAGGCGAGCGCCCAAACTTGCCCGCAGGTGACAATTTTCGAACCGCGCGACCCAGCGTTACTGACGCACACTGTTGTCCATGACTCCTGTGCTCACAGCAACTGCTGATCAGGTCACCGAGCTAGTCTCGCGAGCGCGGGAGAACGGCACCGTCGCCCTGGCTGACCTCAACGCGGCGTTCGACCGCTGCGAGCTGATGCCCGAGGTGATCGACGACGTGATGCGGATGCTCGCCGAGGACGGCGTGGAGATCGTCGACGGCGGCCCTGAGGAGGCCGACGAGCCGCGCCGGGGCGAGGACACGGACCGGATGCGCCGCTCAGGAACCTCCGACCTCGTCAGGATCTACCTCCGCGAGATCGGCAAGGTGCCGCTGCTGACCGCGCAGGACGAAGTGGAACTCGCCAAGGCCATCGAGGCCGGCCTGTTCGCCATGGAGATGCTGCACGGCGGCTGCAAGGTCGTCGGCGCCGGCCCCAGCGGCGCGGAACTCGCGATGATCGCCGATCAGGGCGACCGGGCCAGGCAGCGGCTGATCGAGGCCAACCTGAGGCTGGTCGTCTCGATCGCCAAGCGGTACATCGGCCGCGGCATGGTCTTCCTCGACCTGATCCAGGAGGGCAACCTCGGCCTGATCAGGGCCGTCGAGAAGTTCGACTACACCAAGGGCTACAAGTTCTCCACGTACGCGACGTGGTGGATCAGGCAGGCGATCACCAGGGCGATCGCCGACCAGGCACGGACGATCAGGATTCCCGTGCACATGGTCGAGACCATCAACAAGATGACCAGGATCCAGCGGCAGATGCACCAGGACCTAGGCCGTGAGCCCACGCCCGCCGAGGTCGCCGAGGAGATGGGGATTCCCGCGGACCGGGTCGCCGAGATCCAGCGGATCGCCCAGGAGCCGGTGTCGCTGCAGGCGCCGATCGGCGAGGAAGACTCCGACCTCGGCGACTTCATCGAGGACGCCGACGCGGTCGTGCCGATGGAGGCCGCGGCGTTCATGATGCTGCAGGATCAGCTCGAGCAGGTGCTCGAAACCCTGTCGCCGCGGGAGCAGCGCATCATCCAGCTTCGGTTCGGCCTGATCGACGGCCATCCGCGGACGCTGGAGGAGGTCGGCAGGGACTTCGGCGTGACCAGGGAGCGGATCAGGCAGATCGAGTCCAAGACCCTGGTCAAGCTCAGGCACCCGGGCCGTGCCCAGATGCTGCGCGAGTACCTGGCCTGAGCCAAGAACTACGCCGCCGTAGCGCTATCGGCTACATCAGGCCGTGGTGGCCGAAGCTGCCGTTAACTGGAACGAAAGGGCGGTTGCCATCACTGCCCGTCGTGCGCGGCGTCGCCCCGTTCCCGGAGACCGACGATGCTGAACCCGATGCTGAACTGGGTGACTTGCGCTTGGCCGTGCTCGTGCGGCCCGACGTCGTGCTGCTGCGCTTGGTCACCTTGGACGCGCCCTTGCGCACGCCGGTCGTGGCCTTGCTCTTCGCCGTCTTGGCGGTCGCAGTCGCCTGAGCCTGCAGCGCGCCGGCGGTCTGCTGCATGGCCGGGCTCTCGGCGGCCTTGCGGGCAAGCTGCTTCAGCTGTTCGTACCGCTCCCGGCCGGCCTGAGCGCCGAGCACGTAGCCGATGGCCAGTCCGCCGAGGAAGCTGATTCGGTAGAAGCGCATCTGGGTCTCTCCCCGAGGTCGGTCGCGTCTGGCAGGACCCCCGTTGGCCTGCGCGCGTCACGCGCACCTGACCGCCTTTGTCATGCCCGATACGGAGATTGTTATGCGCGCGCGATCACCGGCGCCCGCCGCCAGGCACGCGCATCCGTGCAGGTGCGCTACCCTTGTGCCCGCGGCGCAAACCGCCCGGAGCACCAGCCCTGGGCAGTGATCGCCGCCCGATCCCGCGTAGCTCAATCGGCAGAGCGTCCGGCTGTTAACCGGCAGGTTATAGGTTCGAGTCCTATCGCGGGAGCCATCTGACCAGCGGAAACGCTGACCCGGCCCGAAAATGCGATAAGCCTGCGATAGACATGTCCAGCCGCGCGGCCGGGTTTGCCCGCTGGCGCTGCAGATGTATAAGCCCGGCGACCCGGTGCCGGCCACGTTGGTCCAGGCATGAGACGGCCCACAGCGCCGGGCCCGAGCAGTACACCAAGGTCAACGCGGTCAAGTCGTTGATGCTGGCGACCTCGATGGTGCGCGAGGCCGAGGAGTCCGGCTGGTGGGCGGGATGCCCATCCCGGGCCGACCACCTGGGTTCGACCGGCTGCGATGCGGAAAGCTTGGAAGAGTTTTGGGCGAGGGTGTCGGATCGACACGAGTGCGTTCGTGGAGAAGGTGAGCGGCAGTCGTGCGGGCTGCCCGTGAGCAGAGGAGCTTGAGATGGCGCTGTACCTGATCGCCTTCAATGACGAGTGGGCGCCCGACCTCACCTTGGAGGAGCTGCGCGAGAGGGGCGCGTCAGGCATGGCCCTGTGCGAGGAGATGACGGCCGCCGGTGTGTTCGTCTTCAGCGACGGCGGTCTGGACGCGTCAACCGTCGTGTGCAGCGTCGACCCGAGCGGCGGCTCGCCCATCTTCAGCGACGGGCCGTTCGTCGAGTCCAAGGAGCACCTTGGCGGTTTCACGGTCGTCGATGTGCCCGACGATGCGGCGGCGCGGTATTGGGCGGGCCGGATCGCGATCGCGGTCGGCTGGCCGCAGGAGGTGCACCGCTTCCCGCATCGCGTTGAGTTGAGCCCTGACACTCAGTCTGATGCCGTGTCTTGACTGCGTCGGTCGTGTGAACCGCCCGTCCCGCGCTGTATGAGGGACGGGCGGCTCCCGCCACTTGCTGCTGACACGATCAAGGCGAGGCCGTCGCGCTGTAGGCGGGCGCGCAGGCGAACAAGTCGCGGTGGAACAGGCGCCCTGGAATTTAGACTCCATCCTCACAGAGTTGACGGGAAGGACTTATGGCCGGTCATTCGGCGCACTTGAGGTCATCGAAATCGTCGATCGCATCTGGCAGTCAGCCCGGAGCACCGTCACCGGATGGCCCGCTCGGGGCCGATGCGGTCGTCACCCACATTCTCGTCGTCGCTGACCCTGCCGTCTCCCGCGACTTCTGGGTCGGGGTGCTCGGCGCCAAGTTGTACCGGGAGTACGGCGGCACCAGCGCTGTGCTCAGGTTCGCTGGCTCGTGGCTGCTGCTCGTCAGCCCGGGCGGCCCGACCGCTGACAAGCCGGCCGTGACCTTCGCGCCGCCTGCCGATCCCAGCCAGGTCAGTCACGCCATGACGGTGCGCGTCGCCGATTGTCAGGCCGTCTACGACGAACTCCGGGCGCGCGGAGCGGCATTCCTCACGCCGCCGCACGACTGGGGCGGCGAGATCCGGTGCTTCCTGCGCGACCCCGACGGCCACTTGGTCGAGATCAGCCAGGCGGTGCCGGCGGCCTCGGGCTGACCAATACCAGTACGCACGGCTCTCGCCCTCACGGCTCGGGCGTCAACCGGCCATGCGCGTGGCGCGTCGGTAGGGCAGGCAGCCAGCGCTGGCGTCTGGCTGAGATGCGAGAGCTGGTGTGCGATGGCGAGAAACTTGCTGCGGCGCGGCGTGCTCGGCGGGGTCCTTCTGGCGGCGGTGTCGGCCCTGGCGGGCCTGACTCCCGCAGTCGGCGCGGTGGGACCCGCCGACTGGCCGGCCTTCATGAATGGCCCTTCGCATACTTCGGTTAACAAGGCGCAGACGGCGATCACCCCCGCCAACGCAGCCTCGCTGACGATGAAGTGGCACTTCGTGGGCGACCAGCCGACCAAGAAGGGGCAGCCGAAGCCGGCCTACAACGCCAGCCCCACCGTCGCGGACGGAGCCGTCTTCATCGGGTCGCGGACCGGCTGGTTCTACAAGCTCAACGAGACCACTGGCAAGGTGCTTGCCAAGACGTTCATCGGCTTCCAGCCGGGTCTGACCTGCACGGCTGGCGGCATCATCGCCACCGCGACGGTCGCCAAGGATCCTAAAGACGGCCAGGACACTGTGTACGTGGGGGCTCCTGACGGCTTTCTCTACGCGCTGCGGGCTAGCGACCTGTCGACGAAATGGCGGTCGGTGATCGCGATCCCGTCCAAGACCATCAGCGATTACTTCCAGTGGTCATCGCCGACGGTTATCGGCGGCAAGATCTACATCGGGGTCTCCTCGCACTGCGATCACCCGCTGATCCGCGGCGGCGTGATCGGATACAACCAGGCCACAGGCAAGGTGTTCGCGCGGTACTTCGACGTGCCCAAGGGTGTCGTCGGCGGCTCGGTGTGGTCCAGCGTCGCGGCGGGCACGAAGTACGTTTTCGCCACGACCGGCAACGGGGCGACCGGCGCGCGCCTCCTGCACGACACCGTCGCGATTGTCGAGTTGCGGGCTGGCAGCCTCGCGAGGGTGGCGAAGTTCCAGCCGCCGGCATCGCAGCGCGCCTTCGACGTCGACTTTGGCGCATCGCCTGTGCGTTTCGGGTCGCTGGTCGGCGCCTGCAACAAGAACGGCCTGTTCTACGCGTTGCACACCCCGAGCATGAAGCTCGCCTGGGAGAGCCGGGTCGCCTCGAGCCCGGGCAACACCGGCCGGGCGACGTGCATCGCCGCCGCAGCGTACGACGGCTCATCGCTGTACGTGGGGGCCACCGCGACCTCGATCAACGGGAAGAGCTTCGCTGGATCGATCCGCCGGCTCGATCCAGCGACCGGCAAGGTGCTGTGGGCGACAGGCCTGCCGAACGGCGTCCTGGGCGCGCCGACCCTGGACGGCGCCGGAGTTCTGGCCGTCGGCACCTACGGATCCGGCACGACGCCCAACGCCGTGTACCTGGTCAACGCCAGCACGGGAAAGATCCTGAGCACGCTGATCAGCGGCAGCACCGACTTCGCCCAGAGCGTGTTCGCCAACGGCATGCTGTTCACCGCGAACGGCACCGGCGTGTACGGCTGGGGGTTCTAGCGGGGCGGCGACGCGGGATCAGCGGTCAGGGGATCAGCAGCGTCCGCAGGGCGCGGCCGGACTCCAGGTCGTCGAGCGCGGCCGCGGCGGACTCGAGCGGCAGCCGCGCTGAGACGAGTTCGTTCAGCAGCAGGTCGCCGTCCATGAACCGGTCGACAAGCGCGGGGATGTCGATGGCCGGCCGCACGCTGCCGTAGTTCGAGCCGAGGATCCGCTGGTCGGCCTCGGCCAGCGCGAGCGGCTCGAACGAGACAGTGGCTCCGTCCGGCGGCAGTCCGACCAGCACGGCCGCGCCACCAAGGCCGAGCATCGCGATGGCCTGCGTGGTGGTCCTGGTCAGCCCGATCGCGTCGAAGGCGTAGTCGACCCCGTCCGGCACCAGGTCGCGCACCGCGGCGACCGGATCGGCCGCGCTCGCGTCGACCTGGTCGGTGGCTCCGAGCCTGGCGGCGAGCGCGGTCTTCTCCGCCCGGACGTCCACCGCAACGATCCGGCTCGCGCGGGCCAGCCTGGCGCCCTGGACGACGGACAGGCCGACGCCGCCGCATCCGATCACGGCGACCGTCGCCTCCGGTTCGACCGACGCGGTGTTCAGCACCGCGCCGACGCCGGTGGCGACGGCGCAGCCGACCAGTGCCGCCACGTCGAGGGGCGCGTCGTCGCGGATCTTGATCGCCCCCGATGCAGGCACGACCGCTCGCTCGGCGAACGACGAGACGCCCAGGTAGTGCGCGATCCGCTCACCGCCAAGGGAGAGCCGGGAGGTCCCGTCCATCAGCACGCCGCCAGGGCGCGACAACGGTGGCGGCCACCTTGCACCTGGCCGGGTGGTCGGCCAGGCAATAGCGGCACTGGCCGCAGGGGGCGACCCAGGACAGCACCACGTGGTCGCCGGCAGCCAGGTCGCCGACCCCTGGCCCGACCTCCGCGACCACTCCGGCGCCCTCGTGCCCCATCACCAGGGGTGCAGGCACCGCCCAGTCACCGCGCCTGACATGCAGGTCGCTGTGGCAGACCCCGGCCGCCGTGATGTCCACGCTGACCTCGCCCGGTCCCGGCGGATCAAGATCGACCTCGCGAACCCGCACCGGCTCGCCGGGATTGGTGAACACAACCGCACGCATCGCGGTCACCTGGGTGGCCGGCTGACGGCCACTTCCGCGGCCGGCGCCGGCTCGGGACGCGGCGGTCGCCGGAACTTGAGCCAGCCGTAGAGCAGCACGATCGGGACGAGGAGGCCGCCGATGCCGTAGATCACGAAAGCGACCGGGGTGGCGATGTGCCCGACCAGCCAGCCGAAGTTCTGCCCGAAGAACCCGGTGACGAAGGTGAGCGGCAGGAAGACCGTGGCCAGGATCGTCAGCTGCTCGATGGTCGCGTTCTGCTGAACGCTGACCTTGGCCTGCTCCGCCGAGATGACGGCCATGTTGGCCTCCAGGACCGCGCCAAGCAGGTCGCGCTGCGCGGCCACCTCTTCGTCGACCTCCAGCACGTGGTCGCGGACGTCGCGCAGGTAGGGCTGCAGTTCGGAGGCCACAGACCGCTCGATCGTCCCGACGACGCCGAGCAGCGGGTGGACGGCACGGAAGAAGTCAGTCGCCTCGCGCCGCAGCGAGTAGATCCGCTCGGTCGGGGCGATGCTGCCGGAGAAGACGGTCGCCTCGATCTGGTCGATATCGTGCTCCAGCCCCGCGACGACCGGCGCGTACCCGTCCACGACCTGGTCGAGGATCGCCCACAGGGCCGACGCGCTGCCCGCGGTCAGCAACTCGGGCCGCTGCTCGAGCCGCTGCCTGGCCTCGCGCAACTCGCTCGCGACGCCGTGCCTGACCGTGATCACGAACGCCGGGGCGAGGAAGACGCTGATAAAGCCGAACTCCACCTCTTCCCTGGCGTCGTCGTAGCGGGCCGTGCGCAAGATCACCAGCCGGACGTCGCCGCCGTAGAGTTCGACTTTCGGCCGCAGGTGCTCGGTCTGCGCGTCCTCGATGGCCAGTTCGTGCAGGTTGAAGGCCGCGCGTACCTGATCGAGCTCCTCAGGCTCCGGCTCGAACAGGCCGAGCCATACGAAGCCGCCCTGCCTGGTCCTGGCCGCAGCGTCCTCCAGCGAAACCGGGCCCTCCTCCTGCCTGCGGCCGTCCCGGTAGTGCGCGCAGTCGATGATCATCGTGTTAATCCCCTCGCAGGAAACATGCCTGAGATCGGCCGGCCACGGGTGATGCTACGAGACCGGGGGAGCGGATCCGAAGTAGCGAGGGTTGGCAACGGCGAGCCTGGCGGCGACGCTGTCCGCGAGTTCGGTCCCCGGCGGCAGCGGACCCAGCTCAAATTCACGCGCGACGATGCCAAGCGCATTGGCGGCGACCCTGGCGTGAAACGCAACCTGCCCGCCGGTCGCCGGCATGACCTGGTCGGTCAGGAACGCCTTCACCGCGTCGAGAAGTTCGCTCGCGGTCGGCCGCCCGTGCGGCGCCGGGGCGGGCCGGGGGTCGCCGCCAGGACGCGGCCGGCGCGCGGCTGCCCTGGCGGCGGCGTCTGGGGCGAGCAGCAGCAACAGGTCCCACTCCTGTTCGCATACCCGGCGCCCGATCACGGCCAGCTCAACCGAGCGATGCGCGCCGGACAGGTGCGCCTGCGCCTGGGTCATGCAGATCACGCCCCACCGCAGCGTGCCGAGGATCTCCCACCAGCGCAGCTCGTCCAGGCTGATGTCGGCTCCGCCCGCGGCGCGGTAGGCGGCCAGCAAGTCCTCGCGTGATCCCATCCCCGCGACCGGTGCCGCGGCCCCGAACCGCCACGCCTTCACGCACAGCCAGCCCAGGTCCTGCGCAGGGTTGCCGGCGTGGGTCAGTTCCCAGTCCAGCACGGCGCGCAGCCCGTCGGGACCGACGATGACGTTGCCGAGCCGCAGGTCACCGTGGAGCAGGACAGGGTCGCGCGGCGGCGGCTCATGCAGCCTTGAGGTTCTCGATCGCGAGGTCGAAGACCGGGCTGTGCTCGTCGAAAAGCGCGAGGGTGGCTTGCAGGTCGGCGAGCGGGTCGGACCTGGGGAAGTCGGCGGGCGGCTCGATCGCGTGCAGCCGGGCTGCGAAGTCGCCTAGCTGGCCGACCAGCGCGCCGCGGGCCTGCCTGTACTGGTCGTCGCGCAGGATGCGGCGGGCGATCGTCTCGCCGGCGACCCGGCGCATCACCATCCCGGCGGACCCTAGGCCAGGGCCGTCGGAGGTGAAGAGCAAGTCGGGGACCTTGAGCCCGGCCGCGGCTGCGAGGGTGAGCGCCCGCGCCTCCCTGTCGATCGCGCCAGGCTCGCTCGGCCTGCCCGGCGGATCGCGGCGCAGGACCAGTTCGGTCCGCGCACCGTCAGGGCCGACCGCGTCGAAAGCCCAGATTTCCCTGGAGGCGCCCCCGGACATCGGCGTCAGCCCGTCGACCGAGGCCGGATGCCCCACCCAGCGTCCGAGCGCGCGGGCCAGGTCGGTCGCCGGTACCGGGACGGCAGCCATCAGCCTTCGCTGACGCCCTGCGGGCTTTCAGTCACGCCCTGCGGGCTTTCAGTCACGCCCTTAGGTGCGCGCTGGCGCATGTAGCCGAACATGTACCCGGCCACCCGCCGCATCTGGATCTCCTCGGCGCCTTCGGTGATCCGGTACCTGCGGTGGTGCCGGTAGATGTGCTCGAACGGCTTGTGCCGCGAGTAGCCGAGGCCGCCGTGCACCTGCATCGCCCGGTCCGCGGCCTCGCAGCACAGCCGGTTGGCCCAGTAGTTGCACATCGAGACCTTGTCCGAGGCAGAGAACGGGCCGTTGGTGTCCATCAGCCAGGCGGTCTTGTGGACCAGGGCGCGCAGCATCTCGCACTGGGTCTGGAGTTCGACCAGCGGGAACTGGATCGCCTGATTGGCCGCGAGCGGCTTGCCGAATGGCTTGCGCTCCCTGGCGTAGGCGACGGACTCGTTGATGCAGAACTGCGCGGCACCGAGGCTGGACGCGGCCTGCCTGATCCGGTTCTCGTTGAAGAAATGCTGCACCACCTGCAGGCCGCGGCCCTCCCCGCCGAAGATCGCGCTGTCCGGCACCCGGATGTCGCGGAACGTGACGTGCGCGTGGTCGGTCGGCATGTTGAAGGTCCAGAGGTACTGCTCGACCGTGAAACCCGGTGAACTGACCGGGGTGAGAAAGGCCGTGATTCCCTCGGCGTCACCCGGCTGCCCGGCGGTGCGGGCGAAGATCAGGTCAGCGGAGGCGCGTGCACGCCGGTGTTCCAGGTCTTCTCGCCGTTGATCACCCACTCGGCCCCGTCCCTGACGGCGGTGGTCTCCATGAACGTGGCGTCCGACCCGTGGGCCGGCTCGGTGATACCGAACGCGAAGCCGCGGCGGCCGGCGGCCAGGTCCTCGACCCACTCGGCCTGCTGCTCAGGCGTTCCGTAGCGGATCATCAGCAGCAGGCCGACGTTGTTGCCGACGATCGCGTGCTCGTTCTGCAGGTCGCAGTGCAGCCCGAGACCCTTGCTGGCCAGGTGCTCGCGGATGATGGCCATGCCCAGGTTGCTGCCGTTCTTGCCGCCGTATTCCGCCGGGAACGCGTAGCGGTAGTGCCCGGCCAGGTCGGCCCTGCGTACCGCCTCGCGCAGCAGCGCTTCCCATTCCCGGCTCGGCAGGCCGCCGCGATCCCAGTCGGTGCGGGCGTCCTCGCGACGGTGGTCGAAGAACCTGATGTTGTCGTCTGCCTGCTCGAGCGGCCGGATCTCGCGCTCGATGAAGGAATCAAGCTCGGTCAGGTAGGCAGCCAGTTCTGCCGGGATGTCGAAGTCCATGGCGCGTCAGGGCGCCGTGCCCGGCAGCGGGGCCGGCCGGGCACGCCGTGGCTGCAGTTCCAGGCGCTCGCCCTCGTTCATGGCCGCGATCAGGGGGGACCTGGCCAGCCAGAACGCGCCGAGGAACGCGACGAGCAGCGCCAGCGCCTCGAGCGGGCCAGCCGCGCCGCCGGTCTGCAGATCGTCGCCGAACAACCCGATGCCGATGCAGATGCTCGCGAGCGGGTCGATCAGCACGAGCGTCGACTGGGACGCCACCAGCGGGCCCGCGTGGATGGCGTTCTGGGTCAGGAACACCGCCAGCGCACCGAAGACCGCGAGCGCGTAGACCTGCCAGTGCCGGTACAGGTGGGTCACGTCCGCCGTCGCGAAATCCGAGACGACCTTGGTGCAGGCCGCGGTAAAGGCGAAACTGACCGACGCGGCGGTGCCGAACATGGTGGCCCGCCACCAGCGCGGCCCGCGCATCGCGAGCAGCACCGTCGCGACGATGATCCCTGCGCATACCCCGCCGGCGACCGCCCAGCGCCAGCCTGGCGGCGGCGTCATGCCGTACTGCGGCTGGGCGAAGTACAGGAAGAACGACAGCCCGGCGGTCACCGCGACGGCGCCCATCCACTCCCGGCGCCCGATCCTGAACCGGAACCAGATCGCGAGGATGGCGGCGAGGAATACCAGCTCAGTAGTGAGGATCGGCTGGACCTCGGAGAGCCGTCCGATGTGCAGGGCGACGGCCTGCAGCAGGAACGAGACGATCATCAGCGCGAAGCCGAGCAGCCAGACGCCCCGGCGCAGCGCGTGCTTCAGCAGGCTGAGCCGCAGCGCCGCATCCGCTGGAGCGTTCTGCACGCCGAGCCGCTGCAAGACGCTCGTCAGCGCGTTGACCAGCGCGCAAGCCAGGGCCAGCACATAGACCATCGCGTTCGGCCTCCGTGAGCGACGCATCGTGTCCGATAGGACTCTAGTCCGAATGTCATGGGTCAAGAAGCTGGCAGAGCCTGATCGTTCTCGGGCGCGGTACGCGGCCCCCGATCAGGCGCTCCGGTCCGCAAGGACGCAGAACTCGTTCCCCTCTGGGTCCGCAAGTACGACCCAGCTGCTCTCATCGCCTTGGCCGACGTCGGCGTGTCGGGCTCCTAGGTCGAGCAGGCGGCGGACCTCTTCGTCTTGCTCCCTGTCGGTTGGGTTGACGTCGAGGTGGAGCCTGTTCTTGACGGTCTTGCCCTCGGGCACGTGCGCAAATGTCAACGTCGGTGGCACTGGGCCAAGGTGGTTCTTGCCTTCAGGCACCATAGGGGAGCCAATTGTGACAATTCCGTCGTCTTCGCTTTGCACCTCGTAGTCAAGGACCGAGCACCAGAACCGGGCGAGACCGTTGGGATCGGCACAGTCGATCGCGAGCTCGGTGAACTTACTCGTCATGTCAGGACCTCCACGGTTGACTCACTCCACGAATAAGGATTCGAACAGTTGTCCGTAGCCGACATGAGTCAAATATGCCTCAGGCGACGCTGCCCTGCCATCCATTAACACGCGCTGCGGTGCAGCGCCGGTTCGGCCCACTCTGCTCGTCATGCCTCGGCTCGCCCTGGAATACTCCGGCTATGACTGGATTGCGGGACAAGACAGCACTTGTGACCGGCGGCTCGCGAGGTATCGGCAGGGCGATCGTCGAGCGGCTGGCCGCCGACGGGGCAGCGGTCGCATTCAGCTATCTGAGCAGCGCCGACGCGGCCGCCGAGATCGTCGCCGGGATCACCGCATCAGGCGGCACGGCGCACGCGATTCAGGCCGACCTCGGCGATCCGGCCGGAGCCGCCCGGCTGTTCCGCCAGGCGGAGGACCTGCTTGGTCCGCTGGACATCCTGGTGAACAACGCGGGCGTCGTGGCAGGTGACCCGATCGCCGACACGTCAGACGAGGTCTTCGACGCCATCTTCGCGGTGAACCTGAAGAGCCCGTTCGTACTGATCAGGGAGGCCGCGCGACGGCTGCGCGACGGCGGCCGGGTGATCAACATCTCCACGCTCAACACCGTGATGGTCGGGCCGCGGATGGCGCCGTACGCCTCGAGCAAGGCCGGGCTGGAACTGCTCGGCCGGGTCGCCGCCTACGAGCTTGGCGAGCGTGGAATCACCGTCAACTCAGTCCTGCCTGGGGCCACCGACACCGACCTGTTCCGCGCCAACAACCCAGAGGAGAGCCAGAAGGCGCTGCTGTCCCTCACCGCGCTCGGCCGGATCGGCGAGCCCGCCGACATCGCAGACGTGGTCGCGTTCCTGGCCGGCGAGGACGGGCGCTGGGTGACTGGCCAGAGCATCAGGGTCGCGGGCGGCCTGCTGGCCTAAGCCAGGCAGGTGAGCGGTGCACCACCGTTGTAGGCAACCATGTCCGCCAGCGCGGCGATGATGTCGACCGTGGCTCCTGGCGGAGCTTCAGGCAGCTCGGCGTAGGCGCGGTGCAGGTTGCCCACGATCCGCTCCGCGTCCGGCCACCGCGCGAACCAGCCGAGGTCGATCTCCCTGGCCGCTTCCAGCGGGGTCAGGCCGGCATCCCTGCCCGCGGTCGCCGTGCGCTGCACGAACCTGAGGTAGTCCAGCGTCCGCTCGATCGGCTCGGTGCCCTCGAACACCGGGCCGTGGCCAGGAACGATCGTGCGCGCCGCGAGCGGGACGATCACCTGCTCCAGCACCTGAACGGCCCCCGCGACCGAGCCCATCAGCAGGAACGGCGTGCCGCCGTTGAAGATCAGGTCACCGCAGAACAGCACGGACCGCTCGGGAATCCACACGACCGAGTCGTTGGTGGTGTGCGCGGGATGCCGACGTGCCTGACCTCGGCGCGCAGGTCGCCGGCGTGCACGGCGATCTCGTCGGCGAAGGTGATGAACGGCGGGTCGAGCGTGAGTTCGCCCCACTCCGGTCCGTCCCAGAACGGCAGTTCCCTCGGCGGCCCGAACGCGATCGCCTCGGCGCGCGCCCGCTCCTGAGCGATGATCGCGGCGCCGGGAAACAGGCAGTTCCCGAACGTGTGGTCGCCGTGGTGGTGCGTATTGATCACGGCGCGCACCGGCGCAGGCGTGACGCTGGCAATGGCGTCCAGGTAGGCCTGCGTGCGGCGCCTGGTGGCGCAGGCGTCGATGCTGATGACGCCCTGCGGCCCGGTCAGGAAGCCGGTGTTGTTGATCCACCAGGTCCCGTCGGGCTGGATGTAGCCGTAGATGCCATCGGAAACCTCGACGATCTCGGGGCGTCCCGGAGTCTCAATGTCGCTGCTCAGACTGCTCATGCAGGCAGCCTGCCAGATGCCTGAAGGGACAGTTGTGTCTTGACGGGCTTAGGGCGGCGGAGTAACGATGAATGGACCGCGAGTGGAACCGGTTCCTGAACAGAAACCGGCCAGGGAGGCCTTGTGCAGGCGTCTGATCGGGTTGCTGCTCCACCGGCCATTCAGTTCCGGCGGCGTCCGGCCGCACGGTCTCATCCGGGCCGCGCAGGCACCACTTACAGCCCCGCATCTTGCCTGGCGCTAGGCCCTTGCGCCGCTTGGGCGAGATTTCGCGATTGATTTCCTCGCAGCGGGGTAGTTCCGGGCAGCCCGACGGGCCGAGCCGCGATCCTGCCGATCCGGTAGCCATTCGAGTCTGCGTTCCGCCTTGGAGGGAAGATGAGGGCTGAGTCCGACCGAGTCCGGCAACGTGTGGCGGTTCTCGCCGGCGCCGCCCTCGCCGCGTCCGGGCTGGCCGCGTGCGGCACGAGCACCGGCGGGTCAGGACCCGTCACGCTCAACTACTACATCTATCCGGACACCTCGGGCGCGACCGACCAGGCCGTCGCCGCCTGCACCAAGCAGAGCCACGGCAAGTACACCATCTCCTACCAGAAGCTGCCGACCGCGCTCGACGGGCAGCGGCTGCAGCTAGTCCGCCGGCTGGCCGCCCATGACAACACCATCGACATCATGGGACTGGACGTCACGTGGGAGGCCGAGTTCGCTCAGGCCGGCTGGCTGCGGCCGTGGACGGGCAGCAACAAGCAGCAGGCTGAGCACGACACGCTCAAGCCGATGCTTGAGACGGCGATGTGGAAAGGCAAGCTCTACGCGGTCCCTGACAACACCAATACCCAGCTGCTGTGGTACCGCTCCGACCTGGTCAAGACCCCGCCGAAGACCTGGACCGAGATGATCAACGACTCGATCAAGCTGGCGAAGGCAGGGCAAGCCGCACCTGATCGAGATCCAGGGCGCACAGTACGAGGGCGCGACGGTCTGGTTCAACACGATGCTGGCCAGCGCGGGCGGAAGCGTGCTGACCCCTGACGCCGCGCACGTCTCGCTGGGCAAGCCCGCCATCAAGGCACTGACGATCATGAAGCGCCTGGCCACGTCGGTCGCGGCCGACCCGTCGCTGGATGTCCAGCAGGAGAACGACAACCGGCTGGCGATGGAGGCGCGGGACAGCGGCCTTCCAGCTGAACTACCCGTTCGTCTATCCGTCGATGAAGGCCGACAACCCGAAGATGTTCAAGAACTTCAAGTGGGCGCTCTATCCCGCAGGTGATCCCCGGCCAGCCTGCGCGCGTCACGATCGGCGGCATCGACCTGGGCGTCAGCTCATACTCGCGCTACCCGAAGCTCGCCTTCCAGGCGGCGCTATGCCTGCGCGACCGGGCGAACCAGCTCAAGGGCGCGCTGGTCGGAGGCGTTCCGCCCACGATCATCAGCCTGTACAGCGATCCCAAGCTGTTCGGCGGCTACCCATTCCACGCCGACATCCTCAAGGAGCTCGAGAACGCCAGCGTGCGGCCGAAGACGCCGGTGTATCAGGTCGTGTCGATCAACATCTCGCACCTGGTGTCACCGCCCGGCGGCATCAGCCCGGCGAGCACAGAGAAGCAGATGGTCAGCCAGATCAACAACGCCCTGCAGTCGAAGGGGCTGATCCCGTGATACTTCGGCCGACCCGCTACTCGGCTCCCTGGAGGTCACGCTGAGCCCAGGGAAAGGAAGGGGCCGATGAGTATCCAGAGCCAGACGGCCACGGTCAGCGCGGCCGAGCGGGCGCCGAGAGCCCATCGGCGCCAGCTGTCGGAGGGAGCGCGGGCCGAGCGGAGGCTCGGCTGGCTGTTGTGCGCTCCGGCGGTGATCGTCATGATCGCCGTCACCGCGTATCCGATCGCCTATGCCATCTATCTCTCGCTTGAGCGCTACAACCTCGAGATTCCGAACGCGGTGAAGTTTGTCGGGCTCAGCAACTACGGGGCCGTGCTCAGCTCGTGGTACTGGTGGCACGCCCTGATCGTGACCCTGACCATCACGATCATCTCGGTCGGCCGTTCGAGCTCGTGCTCGGCATGCTGCTCGCGCTGCTCATGCACCGGACGATCTTCGGTCGCAATACGGTCCGTACCTCGGCGCTCATTCCGTACGGAATCGTGACGGTGGCCGCGGCCTACAGCTGGTTCTTCGCCTGGACGCCGAGCACCGGCTACCTGTCGGCGCTCACCGGCAACAGCGCCCCGCTGAGCCACACCTGCCAGGCGATCGCCGTGATCATCCTGGCCGAGGTGTGGAAGACGACGCCGTTCATGGCGTTGCTGCTGCTGGCCGGGCTCTCGCTGGTACCTGAGGACCTGCAGCGGGCGGCCAAGGTGGACGGCGCGACCGCGTGGCAGCGCTTCGTCAGGATCACGCTGCCGCTGATGAAGCCGGCCATCCTGGTCGCGCTGCTGTTCAGGACCCTGGACGCGTTCCGGATCTTCGACAACATCTACATCCTGACCAAGGGCGGGAACAGCACGGGGTCAGTCTCGATCCTCGGTTACGACAACCTGTTCGGCGCGCTGAACCTGGGCATCGGGTCGGCGATCTCGATCCTGATCTTCATCTGCGTGGCGATCATCGCGGTCCTGTTCATCAAGGGCTTCGGCACCGCCGCTCCCGGCACGGACACTGGAAGAAGGTGACTGGCTGATGGCTCGCCCTGATACCGGGAAGAAATTCGGCTGGGGGGCGGCGAACACCATCGCGGTCGCCCTCACGCTGATTCCCGTGCTGTGGATCGTCTCGCTGTCATTCAAGACGCCGGCCGGGATTCGTCGATGCGACGTTTCTGGCCCAAGCAGTGGACCTGGTCGAACTACAGCGGCATCTTGCAGAGCTCGCAGTTCATCAGGCCGCTGCTCAACTCGATCGGGATCGGCGCTGATCGCGACCGTCATCGCCGTGCTGCTCGCGTCCATGGCGGCGTACGCGGTCGCCAGGCTCGCCTTCCCCGGCAAGCAGGTGCTGATCGGGATGGCGCTGCTGATTGCCATGTTCCCGGCGATCTCGCTGGTCACGCCCATGTTCAACATCGAGCGCGCGCTCGGCCTGTTCGACACGTGGCCCGGACTGATCATTCCGTACGTCGCGTTCGGGCTGCCGCTCGGCATCTACATCCTGTCGGCCTTCTTCCGGGAGATCCCCTGGGAGCTCGAGAAGGCGGCCAAGATGGACGGCGCGACGCCCGTTCCAGGCATTCACGAAGGTCATCGCGCCGCTCGCGGCGCCGGGCATGGTGACCACGGCCATCCTGGTGTTCCTGTTCTGCTGGAACGAGTTCCTCTTCGCGATCTCGTTCACCTCGACGATCAGCGCGCGGACCGCTCCGGCGGCGCTGGCGTTCTTCAGCGGCAGCTCGCAGTTCACGTCGCCGACCGGGCCGATCTCGGCCGCCGCTGTCGTCATCACCATCCCGATCATCATCTTCGTGCTGTTCTTCCAGCGCCGGATCGTCGCTGGACTGACCTCTGGCGCGGTTAAGGGCTAGGACGAAAGGAGAAACAGTGGCTGACATCGTTCTTGACCAGGTCACCAAGCGCTTCCCCGACGGCGCGCTGGCCGTCGACAAGATCAGCCTGGATATCGCCGACGGCGAGTTCGTCATTCTGGTCGGCCCGTCCGGATGCGGGAAGTCGACGACGCTGAACATGATCGCGGGCCTGGAGGACATCACCGAGGGTGAGCTGCGGATCGGCGGCAAGGTCGTCAACAACATGGCGCCGAAGGACCGCGACATCGCGATGGTCTTTCAGAGCTACGCGCTCTACCCGCATATGACGGTGCGGGAGAACATGGGCTTCGCGCTGAAGCTCGCCAAGAACCCGCAGTCCGTGATCGACGAGAAGGTCAACGAGGCGGCGCGGATCCTCGACCTCACCCAGCACCTGGACCGCAAGCCGGCCAACCTGTCCGGCGGCCAGCGGCAGCGAGTAGCGATGGGCCGGGCGATCGTCCGCGATCCCTCGGCCTTCCTGATGGATGAGCCGCTGTCCAACCTGGACGCCAAGCTGCGCGTGCAGATGCGGACCGAGGTGTCCAGGATCCAGCGGCGGCTCGGTACCACGATGGTGTACGTGACCCACGACCAGACCGAGGCGATGACGCTCGGCGACCGGGTCGCCGTGATGCGCAACGGCCTGCTGCAGCAGGTCGGGTCGCCGCAGGAGTTGTACGAGCGGCCGGACAACCTGTTCGTGGCCGGCTTCATCGGCTCGCCCGCGATGAACTTCATGCCTGCCACCGTCGATTCCGGAACGTTGCGGACGCCGCTGGGCGAGGTACCGCTGAGCGGACGGCTGCGGCAGGCCCTGGAGCACGCCGGAGCGCCCCAGGACCTGATCATCGGCATCAGGCCGGAGAACTTCGAAGACGCATCCCTGGTGGGCGCCGACGCCAGGCAGAACGGCATCGAGTTCCGCGCGAGCATCGACGTGGTGGAGTCGATGGGCTCAGACGTGTACGTCTACTTCACCAAGGAGATCGAGCAGGGGCGTAGACGCGGCCGAGCTGGCCGAGCTGGCCAGGGACTCAGGGCGAGCCGATACCGGCGGGAGCGGCGACACCGTCGTGGCCAGGATCGACGCGGCGACCAGGATCCGCGAGGGCGACGACGCTGAGCTCTTCGTCGACCTGCGACGATGCACGTCTTCGACCCGTCAACGGGGCGCAACCTCGCGCTGTCCGGCGGACATCGGGACGCACCGGCGCACTGGCGACGCCGAGGTAGCCAGCCGTCCAGGCTAGCTACCGGATCTCGCTCGCGCAACCGGGCGATGATCTCATCGCTCCACTCGTGCGTGCGCATGAGCCGGTAGCGCTCCCTGGCCACGCGCAGGTAGGCCTCGGCCTCGGTCCTGTTGCCCACCATGTCGGCGGCGTTGAGCATGCGCACCACCGGGGCGTACTCCTCAGACCACCAGCGCCTGGCGACCTGCTCACGGTCGAGGAACTGATGCTCGGCCTGCATGCAGCGGTACCCCCACGCCTCCACGCCCTCGCCGAGTTCCGCGTAGCACCACGGGTCGGCGAAGACGATCTTGGTGTACGCCTGCGGCGGCAACGGTACCCGAGACCTGAACATCCGCTCATAGTTCTTCATCAGCAGGTCGCGCCTGCCGCGGATGCCCTTGGCAGGCACCGCCGTCAGCACCTCGGTCACGTAGGCGTCGATCACCTTCTCGCCCGCGGCCATCGCGATCGACACCCGGTGGTGACCGTCCTTGACGAAGTGCAGTTCGCCGATCCGGTAGACGTCGATCGGCGGGATAGTCTCGCCCCGGCGCTGGGCGAGGGCGAGCCGTTCCCAGCGCTCCCGCACCCGTCCCGAGGTCGGCCGGAAATGGCGGTCGAAGTCGCGCCGTGAGTCGACGGTGCCCACGACGGTGTCGAGCCGGATGGACTGCAGGCCAAGCGTCGCGCTCGCCGCGCTGCCCGAGCGCGCTCATCACATCATCGAAAGGCAGGATCAGGTTGACGTCATCGGGCTCCCTGCGCAGCCGGTACGCGAGCCTGGCGAGAACCTGGCGGCGCCGGACGCGCACGAAGTCGTTCTCGACGTCCGCGCGCGGGAAGCCGGTGTCAGAGGGCATGCCGGTAACCGCCTTGGAGGTCGGCCAGCCCGCCCGGCGTGATGTCGAGCAGCCGCCAGCCAGTTACGTTGCAGACGCTGGTGATTCCCGCCGTCCGCTGACGGGTGCGCCCGGGATGCACGTGACCGTGCGGCAGCGCCGCTGGCTCGACCTCGTCGGAGACGGCAAGCACCCTGATGGCCATGGGCGCCTAGCGACCATCCCGCAGGCGCGCTGGGGCGACGTCCACGCCGCGCTCGCGCAGCGCTGCCTCGGCCCGGTAGATGTCGGCCTGCCTGGCCCGGTCGCCGCCCGGCGGCGGGCTGACATCGAATCGCCCGCATGTAGTCCGCAGCAGATCCAGGTAAGCGCCGCGCACCGCGCGGAGATGGTGCAGCCTGGCAGGCCTGCGCGTGCGTGCTCTCCGTCGTCTCGAGCTCCAGCCTCAGCTTGCGCAGCCGCGTCACCAGTCGCTCGACCGGCTCGGGCGGAGGCGGCAGGCGCCGGGACTCAGCCACGCGGCGATAGCCGCGGATCGCGAGCAAGACCGCGTATCCGGCGATCGTCGGGAGCAGCACCACGAGTACGGACAACCCGAGCCAGTCCATGGCATCCATACTCGGACGGCTAGCTATGGCGGTGCAAGGCAGGGCCAGAGCGGGCTGCGATAGTGCATGGTGGGAGGCACGATTCGGCACGCAATCGGGCGCATGAAGGGACAACGCATGGATCGCCGGTGGTGGCAGGACGCGACACTGTACCAACTGTATGTCCGGTCCTGGCAGGACTCCAACGGCGACGGTTACGGCGACCTGCGCGGGATCATCGGCAGGCTCGACTACCTGGAATGGCTTGGTATCGACGGCATCTGGCTGTCGCCCACAATGCCGTCACCCGATAAAGACTGGGGCTACGACGTCAGCGACTACGTAGGCGTGCACCCTGAGCTTGGCCGCCTCGACGACCTCGACGCGCTGGTGGTGGCCGCTGGCGAGCGAGGCATGCGAGTGCTGCTCGACCTGGTTCCCAATCACACGAGCACCGAGCACCCGTGGTTCATCGAGTCCGCAGCCAGTACGCAGAGCCCCAAACGTGACTACTACGTCTGGGCCGACCCGGCGCCAGAAGGCGGGCCGCCAAACAACTGGCTCGACTTCACCGGCCAGCCGGCCTGGCAACAGGACGCGGGATCCCGGCAGTACTACCTGCACAACTTCCTGGTGGAGCAGGCGGACCTGAACTGGTGGAACCCCGCCGTGCACGAGGAGTTCAGGCGGATCCTGCGGTTCTGGTTCGACCGCGGCATCGCCGGCTTCCGCATTGACGTCGCGCACGGCCTGTACAAGGACGCCCTGCTTCGCGACAACCCGCCGGCCGACGACGACGGGCCGCTGGGAGGACGGTTCGGGCTCGGCGCCGTATACAACGAGAACCGCCCTGAGGTGCATGGCGTCTACCGCGACTGGCGCTCGATGGTGGACAGCTATGACCCGCCGCGGCTGCTCCTTGGTGAGACCTGGGTCGGCGACATCGCCCGGCTAGCGGCGTTTTACGGCCAGGACGACGAATTGCAACTGGCGTTCAACTTCCCCCTGGTCTTCGCGGAGTTCAGCGCGGAGGCCCTCGGCTCGGTGGTCGCCCGGACGCTGGACGCGCTGCCAGCCGGCGGTTGCCCGGTCTGGACGGCGTCCAACCACGATGTGGGGCGGTTCGCGAGCCGATGGTGCGGCGGCGATCCGGCGAAGGTCAAGCTGGCGCTGCTCGTGCTCGCCACCCTCCCGGGAGCGCTGGTGCTGTATTACGGCGACGAGATCGGCATGACCGACGTCACTGTGCCGCGCGAGTTCACGAGGGACAAGCTCGGCGGGAATAGCGGCCGCCCGAGCCGGGACCGGGCACGAACCCCGATGCAGTGGGACGCCTCACCGACCGGCGGCTTCACCGCGCCCGGCGCGACGGGCTGGCTGCCTACCGGGGACCTCGCGCGCTGCAATGTCGCCGCGCAGCGCGAAGATCCCTCATCCGTGCTTTCCTTCTGCCGTGACCTGCTCAGGGTGCGCCGGGAGCACGCGGGCGGGCGCGGATCGGCCTACGAGCGGCTGCCGGGTCCGGCCGGGCTCTGGCGGTATGCGGCGGGAGACCTGGAGATCGCGGCCAACCTGAGCGACAGACCGGCCATTGTGGCCCCGCCGCCGTCCGGCGATGTGCTGCTCTCGACGTCAGGAGAGCGCGGCGCGGCAGATCGCTCCGTCCTCGCGCCCTGGGAAGGGGTCATATCCGCCCGAGACCGATGATGGCGCCGAAGCCGTAGTCGTGCTCGTCACCGTGAGTCAGCGGGATCTCATACTCCAGGCTCTCGTGATCCCGCGCAGTGAGCCGCGCGTTCAGCGCCCGCAACAGTCCGGCCACCGCCTCGTTGTCGGCCGTGACGAGCGCGGTGAACCTGCAGATCCCGGCCTGCCTGGCACGGTCAGAGAGCTGCCTGGTCAGCTCGAGACCGAGCCCGCGGCCGTGCCAGGCGTCCACCACGGTGATGGCGATCTCGGCCGCGCGCGGATCGCGGCGAGACCGGATGTAACGAGCGATACCGACGCCCTTGCCGGCCAGGTCGACGGCTCCGAGCGCCTCGTGGTCGTAGTGATCGACATCGGTGAGGTAGCGCAGTTCGGCGGCAGAGAGCCGGGCCTTGGGCGCAAGGAATCGCTGGTGCCTGGATCTGGCGCTAAGCCTGGCGAAGCCGTCGGCGAGCAACGGCGCGTCGGAGGCGCGGACCGGCCGAACCAGCACGCGTGATCCATCCCGCAGGCATGCGATGGTGGCGCGCGTCGCCGGCCGCGAGCGGCGGCTTCGCCGGCCCGCTCCCGCTGGAGCGGACGGCGCAAGCTGGTCGATCATCTGAATTGCCCCCTGCACTCCGAACAGACGGCGCAGCACCCGTGTGTCGCCCGCGCCAAGCCGCCTCACGGCTCGGGACTATGCACGGCTGCGATCGGTATCCGGTTCAGTCGTCTTGATGCAGCCAGGAGGGTGCGTGGCCGCGCCGGCGCCACGGTAACGGCCGCCGACCGGCTGCGGGAGGCAGGCACGCACCTGGCAGACTGGCGGCGGGCCAGCGAACCCCGGCCGATAACCTCAGCAGCGGACCGTCAGGCTCAGCGGCTCGGCACGATCAGTGATGCGGATGGATCAGATCGAAGACGACAACTGCGATTACGAAGGCGAGAATTAGGGCGACGATGCCATTATGGTGTCGCGCCTTGCGGTAGCCCGGGATTTTCTTCTTGGTGGATTTGACGTCGCCGTGCGCCGCGACCGAGCGGTTGGCGAACCAGCCTAGGAAGCACCCGGCCACGAGGAATATGAGGACAAGTCCATAGGAGGCCGAACTCATCGAAGTACCTCTTTCGCGATCGTCAGCGCGCTGCGACCTCGGCTTGGCGGAGACCTCGGGGCCTACTGGTGATTTTCCCGCACAAGGCGCCCTGGCTACCAGGGGGAATTGCTGAAATTCAGGTAAGGACCTGATCATCGCGAAGGAATATTTCCCGCTCCAATTATGGCAAGAAGGAGAAACGTCGCATGAACGAAGCACTTACCGCCGACACCGTAATGATGAAGGGGCACGAGGACGCAGAGATCGAGGCCTATCTCGCCCGTCCGGATGGCGTGGCGTCATTTGGCGGAGTCGTGGTGATTCATCACCTGCCCGGATACGACTCGTCGACCAAGGAGATCGCCAGGAAGTTCGCGGCACACGGATATGCCGCCCTGATGCCGAACCTGTACTACCACGACTCGCCAGGCGTCAGCCCGGACGATGCGGCCGCCGCGGCCCGTGCCAAGGGCGGCGTGCCCGACGAGCAGGTGGTCGGCGACGTTGGCGGCGCGGCGGACTATCTGCGTGGGCTGCCTGGCTGCAACGGCAAGGTCGGCGTGATCGGCTACTGCTCAGGTGGCCGCCAGTCGTTCCTCTCGGCCTGCAGCCTGAAGTTCGACGCAGCGGTGGACTGCTATGGCGGCGCCGTGGTGCACGTCCCCCAGGGTGCTCCGGCCAGCATGAAGCCGCTGATCGGCATGTCGGAGAACCTGTCCTGCCCGCTGCTTGGCCTGTTCGGCGCCGACGATCAGTTCCCCACGCCCGCGGAGACCGCCGAGTTGTCCAGGACTCTCGACAGTTTCGGCAAGCCGCACGCGTTCCACACCTACACCGGTGCCGGGCACGCGTTCTTCTCGGTCGACCGAGGCTCCTACCGGGTCGAGGCCGCGGTCGAGGGCTGGGACCGGATCTGGGAGTTCTTCGGCGAGCATCTGGCGGGAAAGGCCTAGCCATGTGCACCTACTCCACCGAGCACGTGCCGGCGACAGGCAGCGGCAAGGGCGCGAATGGCTGGTTCAGGCTCAGCGAGGTCAGCGTCTATTTCGACCATCCGGCGCACGCTCTGGCCGATCACACGCTGAACCTGGACTTCATCAACCCGGCCCAGGGCCCGTCCGCCAGAGTCGCGGTCGAACTGACCGCGCAGACCGCGAGGGAGCTGGCTCGCGCGATCGAGACCGCGCTGGCCAGCGCCCCACCCGGGCTAGCCTGAGCCGACGACGCTTGGCGCGCCGGCCCGATCGGGCCAGGCCGTAACCCCGCAACGGCGCTGTGCGGGGTTGCGGCCTGGCCTTGCGGTCGTATCCGTCTGCCGACGTGGGCCTGCGTCAGGGCAAAGGCGGGTGCGGGCAGTGCAGAAATGTCAGTACTAAATGCCAGGATTGGGACCATGAAGTTCACGGTGGCGCGGGACGCGCTGGGCGAGGCGGTCGCGTTCATCTCGCGCGCGCTGCCGTCCAGGCCGGTCGTGCCCGTGCTGTCCGGCATGCTGGTCGAGGCCTCAGCCGAGGGGCTGACGCTGTCGTGCTTCGACTACGAGGTCTCCGCGCGAGTGCGAGTGGATGCCGTGGTCAGCGCGCCGGGCTCCGCGCTCGTTCCCGGTCGGCTGCTGGCCGAGATCACCAGGAGCCTGCCCGACCGGCCGGCCGAGTTCGCCGTCGACGGCGACGTGGTGAACCTCCGCTGCGGGCAAGCAGAGTTCGGGCTGGTCTGCCTGCCGATGCAGGATTACCCGGCGCTGCCGGACTCGCCAGAGCCGGTCGGCACGATCGACGGCGGCGTGCTCGCGGCCGCGGTCGGTCAGGTCGCCGCCGCCGCGAGCCGCGACGACACGCTGCCGATGCTGACGGCGATCTGCCTGGACATCACCGGCGACGTGCTGACGCTCGCGGCCACAGACCGGTACCGCATGGCCGCCAGGGAGGCGGCCTTCGCCCCAGCCGAGAAAGGCATCAGGGCGCTGGCTCTGGTGCCCGCCCGGATCATGGTCGATGTGGCCAGGTCCTTCCCGCCGTCCGGTCCGGTGACCGTTGCGTTCGAGTCCGACCGGACCGCAGTTGGCGCGTCTGGGACGGCCGCGGGGCCTGATGACCGGCCGCGGTCCGCTGAGGGCCTGGTCAGCTTCGAGTCGGGAGAGCGGCGGCTCACCGCCCGGCTGATCGCGGGCGAGTTCATCAGGTACCGGAGCAGGTTCGGCAGCGACTTCGCCTGCCAGGCTGAGCTGCCGGCCGCGGCGCTGATCGAGGCCGTGCGCAGGGCGGCGCTGGTGGCCGAGCGCGCAGGTCCTGTCCGGCTGTCGTTCCGCCCGGACAGCGTCGTGATCGAGGCGCACGCCGAGGGCAGGGCCAGGGCGGCCGAGTCCGTGGCGGCCGAGTTCTCCGGCGACCAGCCGGTGATCTCGTTCAACCCGGCCTTCTTGCTGGATGGCCTGACCGCGGCCGCTTCCGGTTCGGCGGGCGCCGGCACGGGTGCGGCCCGCGATAGTGAGGCCAACGGGGCGTCGGAGGATGGCGCCGGGTCGGATGAGGGACTAGGGGCTGGCCGGATCAGGCTTGAGTTCAACACTGCGGCGAAGCCGGCGCTCATCACCTGGACGACCGATGAGAAGCGCGACGGCGTCCCGGCCTTCAGGTACCTGCTCGTCCCGCTTCGAGTCGCCGAGCGCAACTAGCAGCGGCATTTTGTTGCTTGGCCGGTGCCGGTCAGAAGGGCTAGCGTCGCATCGACCGCGGCAGCCAGCGCCGGAAGCGGCGCAGGATGCCCCTCCGCCCGAACAGCAGCGCGAGCAGGACGAAGAGCAACGACCTCGATATCGCCGTGCCGATGAATGCCACCGGCAGGATGAACGCGATCAGGATCAGCGCCAGGATGACTACGACAAACCCGGCGAAGGCCGCCAGTCCTGACCGCCTGTGAGGTCCGCCCGGGTGCCGACGGCCGCGCGAGTCCTCGCCGGAGTAGGCCGGCGACCACGCGAGCGGTGGCGTGACGTGCGGCAAGTCGCGGGTGATGGCCGCGAGGTCCCGGTCGGTCTTGGCTGCGAAGACCTGTTCCAGCCTCTGCTGGAACTCATCGAGCGTCAGCCGCCCGTGCGCATAGTGCTCGCGCAACGCCTCGGCAGCCGCCTCGCGGTCGGCGTCGCCGATTCGAAGGCCCGATGTAGTCGCCATCTGTTCCTCCGCTGGTCCGCCCTGCTTGTCCTCAACCCTAAGACGATATATCTCATCTCTCCGGACGGCAACGATCACCGCTAACTGGCTACGCAGTCGACGCCGGATCGCGTGTATCGATGGTCCAGCCATTGCGGATTTCGGTGATGGATGGACCATCCAGCACGCATCACGCCAGGGGTTGGGGACGGCGGGCAACGGGGCGCGGGGCGGCGGTGCAGCGGGCTGGAGGACGTGCGGCCCAGAGGCGGCGAGGCAGCGCTGAAGCTGAGCCTCAGTCGAGGTGGACCTCGTCGCACGCTTCGCTGCCGCCGGAACCCGCGGCGATAATGGCGGCGCTGATCGCGTGTAGCTGCTCGATCTGCTCGGGGGTCAGCGACGTCGATCAGTGACCGGCGCACCTGCTCGACATGCCCGGGCGCTGCGGCCGCGAGCGCGGCGAAGCCTTCGTCGGTGAGCTGCGCGACCTGGCCGCGGCGGTCGGTGGGGCAGTCGCGGCGCTGGACCCAGCCGCGCTCCTCGAGCCTGGCCACCGCGTGCGACAGCCTGCTCTTGCTGTAGGTCGACGCCCTGGCCAGCTGCGTCATCCGGAGCGCGCGGCCAGGCGCCTCGGACAGGTGCACGAGGATCTCGTAGTAGCCGTGCGGCAGCCCAGAGTCGCGGATGAGCTGGCCATCGGCCGCGGCGAAGACCGACTCGCACGCCTGCAGGAACGCGCGCCAGGTGCGCTGCTCCTGCTGGTTCAGCCAGCGTGTAGTGGTCGTCACGATGCCAGGGTATCAAATCTAGTTGAGCGTTTGACAACTCTTCTCGAACCTGATACTAGTTGATTGTTCAACGAAGTCCGGGACAGCCCGGACCACAGACTGAGTCACTACGGAGTGAGAGACATGACCATGACGCAGGCCGGTCAGATCCAGATCCCGGGCTACGTGGCAGGTACCTGGACCATCGACCCCGTGCACTCGGAGGTCGGGTTCTCCGTGCGGCACATGATGGTGAGCAAGGTCCGCGGCAAGTTCACCAAGTTCGGCGGCGAACTGGTGACAGCCGACGACGTGCTCGCGTCCTCGGTGACGGCGGATATCGACCTCGCCTCCATCGAGACAGGTGCCGAGCAGCGCGACGGCCACCTTCGGTCGCCGGACTTCTTCGACACCGAGAACCACCCGCTGATGACCTACAGGTCAACCGGGATCCGGCAGCACGGCGACGCACTTCATCGTCGACGGCGAACTGACGCTCAAGGGCGTGACCCGCAGCGTGCCGCTGAAGCTTGAGCTCAACGGCTTCGGGCCGGACCCGTACGGCGGCACCAGGGCCGGGTTCACCGCGACGGCTGAGATCAACCGTCAGGACTTCGGCGTGAACTGGAACGCGGCCATGGAGACCGGCGGCGTGGTCGTCTCCGACAAGGTCAGCATTCACCTGGAGATCGAGGCGGTGCTGCAGGCCTAGTCGCCGCGGCAGCGCACGATCAGGACCCGGGAGCGGTCAGGGCGCTCCCGGGTCTTTGCTGTTCTGGTGCGGGAGAGTCGGGCAGGTCCGCGAGGTGCTTGCTGAGGTAGTCCAGGTAGAGCGGGCGCAGCGCGTCGGCGATGTCAGAGTCGTCGGCGTCGATCGTGTCACCGATCAGCGCGGACAGATGCAAGGCGTCCGCGCCGGCGTGATCGGGATGACCGGCGATGGCCTCCCCGGCTGGCAGCGCCCGCAACAGGTCCCACAGGAACGCGACGTCGAAGTGGTGCCGGGCACGCCGGACCGCCAGGTCGTGCAGCTCGCGCGAGGGCAGCGCATCGAGATCGTCCAGATCAGTCATGCCAGCAACCCTAGTGCCAGCCCCGCCAAGACCAGCCCCGCCAAGACCAGCCCGCCAAGACCGCCCCGCCAAGACCAGCCCCGCCAGATCAGCCGCGGTGGACGGCAGTCTCGAGCAGGCCGAGCGGGGGAGAGCCGAGATCGAGCAGTGCGGTGTGGAAGCGCAGCAGCGAGAACCCCGAACCCCAGGCGGCCCTCGCCTTGTCGCGCAGCGCCATGATCTCGAGCTTTCCCCAGGTGTAGCGGCCGTAGGTGGGGTCGAAGGTGGCCCGGTTGGCCTCGGAGAGTGCGGCCTGGCCTGCGATATGCGTGTCGGACTCGAACCTGCGGGCGCCCTCCTCGACACTCATGCCCGCCGTGTGCACCCCGATCGCGCAGGCCAGCCTGGTGACGCGGACCAGGGCCTCGAGCCAGACGCCGATCGCGAACTTCGGGTCGTCGTCGCAGAAGCCCTCTTCCACGCACAACTCCTCGGCATAGTGCGCCCAGCCCTCGACGAACGCCTCAGAGTGCAGGGTGCGCCTGACCTCGGTCGGAGCCCGCAGGATCGCCCGCCCGTGCGAGAAGTGACCGGGCGCGACCTCGTGCACGGTGATGCCGGGCAGCGTCGTGTCGCTGAACACCTCGAGCCACTCTTCGGCCTCGTGCAGAGGCCAGGACGGGTCAGGCGGCGTGATGTAGTAGCGGGAAGGGCCTTCCGGCTCGCCGGGAGCGGTCGTCGCCATCATGGCCATCGCCCAGCGCCGGGATTCTGGTGCGAGCAGCACGAGGCACTCGCCGTCGTTGTACGGCATCAGGCCCTTGTCGCGGGTGAAGTCGATCGCGCGCCTTGTCCACACCTTGGCTGCCTCGATGACGCCGTCGGCGTCCGGGTGCTCCTTGACCAGTTCGCGGGCGACCTCCAGCGCAGGCCGGCCTGGCTCAATCTGCGCGCAGCTCTCGGCCAGCCGCTCCGACAGCCGGTCCCGCTCCGCGTCGGCGCGCTCGGCCAGCTTGCCCAGGTCGAGGGCGATTCCCTCGGCGCCGCTCATCAGGGCGCTGAGCGCGGCGCTGCCGAGGGCCGCGTCCTGGCTGCCGCCGGCCGCGGCCTGTTCCAGGTGCGACACGAGCCTCGCGTGCGAGGCCCTAGCGGCAGCGGCCACATCAGGCTCAGCGTCGGACGGGATACCGGCGGCCAGCCCGCGGGCGGCGCCGGTGAGCGCCTGACCGACCGGGGCCGTCACGGCGTCGAGTGAGGCGATCGCGGAGTCGACCGCGTCCGGCCAGGCCGCGAGGTGCGCCGCGCGGGCACGGTCCCGCTCTGCCTGCGGGCCGTAGTCGCGGTCATAGCAGGCCAGGTCCATGTTGCCGATGTGGAAGTACGGGTTGCTGCGGTGCAGCTCAAGGTCGCCGAATCTGATCCTGGTGGCGCGCTCGAAGACGGCCAGGTGCGCCTCGTCGTGCTCGTCCTCGAGGCGCCCGGCCGCGGCGGCCTCGCCGAGCCCACGCAGGCCGGCCCGGACTCCGTCTGGCGACAGGTCCTGGATTTGGCCGTCGTATTCATGCCTGCCGCAGTACTCGCGGGACTCGGCAATGGACATGTTCCAGACGGCGCGCAGCCGGGCGTTGGTGTCAGCCATGCCCGGCACCTTACCGTCGCCCTGGAACCGGCCCGCCGGCGGCCACGGCGCAATCGCGCAGATGAGCACCCAGCTGCCCGGCGCCGTCATGGTTGCCATCGGCATACCGCGGCCAGCCAGATTAAGCGGCCTCAGGAGCCGGCGCTGATGGCCGAAATCGTCATTGTCGCCACCTTCTTGTTACCGCAGGTCTTCGTCGTGAACGAGAAGAATGCCGCGCTCCGCTGATTTGGCGGGAATACTTTCATCCAATGCGCGGCAACTGGCTTGCATTTCGCCACGGGAAAGTTGTCCGCCACCGCGACGCCCACGACCGCGTGGGCCGTCTGGCCCCTGCCCAGCTTCAGCGGGCGGACGGGCGTCGTCGTCGTGCGCATGGCGTCGTCGCCGATCTGGGCTCCCGCGGTGGTGCCGGCACTGACCAGCGAAACGCCCGGATAGCCCTCGAGCACGCAGGCGGATCTTGAGGTGTTCGTGAAGTCGATATTGGTGTAAATGGTGCCAGCTGCACCTTTGCTCGCGCCCCTGCTGACCCGCAATCCGGCCGCCGTGCAAGGCGCCGCGGCGGCTCGGCCGGTCGTCGATGTTGGCGACGCTGACGGCGCAGGAGCCGGGGCAGACGGGGAGGCGGGCGGGGTAGCAGTCGGGGTAGCGGAGGACGAAGCCGACGCCGTGACAGTGACAGTGGCGGGCGCGCCGTTTGAGGATGACGTCGAGCACGCGGCGGTGGTCGCGGCGGCGGCCGTCACCACGAAGGAAAGGCCGAGTATTCGTCGCGTGCGAAGCCAGCGGCCGGCCAGAAGGGCCCTGCCGGGTGCGTGCATATTGTTCCCTGTAGGTAGCGGGACCCGCGATGGATCGTGCTGTTCCGACCGCGAATATCCTTCTTCCCAGGGCATGGACTGCATATGTGCAGCGCGTGCTCAAATGATCACAATGGGATCGGAGTCGCCGGTGGCCGGCACGCAGGAGTTCACCACGAGACCGGAGCTGGCGGGCACGTTCGGCATGGTGGCTTCCACCCACTGGCTGGCTTCGGCCGCCGGCATGGCGGTGCTCGAGGCCGGAGGCAATGCCTTCGACGCCGCCGTGGCGACCGGGCTAGTTCTCCAGGTCGTCGAGCCGCACCTGAACGGCCCTGGCGGCGAAGTGCCGATCATCGGATACAGCGCGAGCGGCGGCGGCGAGTTCGTTATCAACGGCCAGGGGACCGCGCCGGCGGCCGCCACCGTCGAAGCGTTCAGTGACCTCGGCATCAGCGACCTGGTACCCGGCAACGGCCTGCTCCCTGCGATGGTGCCAGGCGCGTTCGGCGCGTGGATGCTACTGCTCCAGCGGTACGGGACCCTGCGGCTGCGAGACGTCATGAGCTATGCGATCGGCTACGCCGGCGACGGCTATCCGATGCTGCCAGGGGCCAGCGCCGCCATCGAGGCGATGTCCGAGACGTTCACGATTCACTGGCCCACGTCGGCCGAGGTGTACCTCGCGGACGGGACGCCGGCAGCTGGGGACAAGTTCGCCAACAAGACGCTCGCGGACACCTACGCCCGCGTCCTCGCCGAGGCGGAGGCGGCCAGCACGGACCGGGACGCGCAGATCGAAGCCGCGCGGCTGGCCTGGTACGAAGGGTTCGTCGCGGCGGCGATCGACGACTTCGCGGCCAGCGCGCAGATCATGGACGTGACGGGGCGGAAGAACCCCTGCCTGCTCCGCGGCGCCGACATGGCCGGATGGCGCGCCAGCGTGGAGGAGCCGGTCAGACTTCGAGTTCCGCGGGCTGACGGTGTGCAAGACAGGTCCGTGGGGGCAAGGGCCGGTCTTCCTCCAGCAACTCGCGCTGCTGGACGGCTTCGACCTGGACGACATGGGGCCGGGCGGTGCCGCGCTGATCCACACCGTGACCGAGGCCGCCAAGCTAGCCTTCGCTGATCGCGAGGCCTGGTACGGCGATCCCTGGCACACCGATGTGCCGATCGTGGACCTGCTGTCGGCCGGCTACACGGCCGAGCGCCGGCGGCTCGTCACCGACCAGGCGTCAGCCGAGCTGGTGCCGGGATCGCCCGGCGGCAGGCAGCCCAGCCCTGCCCGGGTACGCCACCGCCGGAGGATCGGTTGCAGCGCTCGCCAGCGGGACCGGCGAGCCCACGCTCGGCGTCACCGCGCAGGGCGCCGCGACCCTGGGCGACGTCGCGCTCGGGCCGGGGGACACCTGTCACCTGGACATCGCCGACCGGTTCGGCAACCTGATCTCCGCCACGCCGAGCGGCGGCTGGCTGCAGAGTTCGCCGGTCGTGCCAGGCCTCGGATTCTGCCTGGGCACCAGGGGCCAGATGTTCGCGCTCACGCCAGGATTCGCCAGCACCCTGGCCCCCGGCCGGCATCCGCGGACCACGCTGTCGCCGAGCCTGGCGCTGCGGGACGGCCAGCCGTATATGGCATTCGGGACGCCAGGCGGTGACCAGCAGGATCAGTGGACGATTGGCTTCTTCCTGAACCACGTGGTGTACGGGATGAACCTGCAGGAGGCGATCGACTACCCCGCGTACCACACCGACCATTTCCCTTCGTCCTTCTATCCGCGCGGCTCGGTCCCGCGCTCGCTGACCGTCGAGTCCCGGTCCGGCCAGCATGTGGTGGACGACTTGCGGGCCCGCGGCCACCAGGCCACTGTCAGTCCGCCGTGGTCGCTCGGCCGGATCAGCGCGGTCAGCAGGGACCGCGGGTTCCTGCACGCGGCCGCCAACCCGCGCGGCATGCAGGGGTACGCCGTCGGCCGGTAAGGGCAGATAAGGTGACGTGGGAGGCAGCGGCGACATGGAGTCCCAGCCGGATGTCTGGCCGGGGCCGGTTGGCCGCCCAGCCAGAATGCACTGGTGGTCGGCGCAGCCGCCGCCGCCCGCCCCGCCGATCACCGCGCGCCGCGGCTACGCCGAGGTTCTGCTGGTCTTCGGCGCGTTCTTCCTCGCGAGCATCATCGCGGGCGGCGAGACCCTAGCCGGCCGCTACCCGCCGCCGTCGGGAAGCTGGGCCATCTTCACGCCGGCGACGTTCAGCGAGATCGGCACCTGCGTGCTCGCGATCCTGATTGCCGTGCTGCTATCGGGCAGGCGCGGGATCACGCCGCGGTGGCTGGGCTTCGGCTGGCCGCGCGGCCGAGACGGCAAGCCGGGCGGGCAGAGCCTGCGGACTGGCGTCTGGGCGATCGTGGCGCTGCTCGCGGGCGGTGCCATCACCAGCGTGCTGGCGATGGGAAACAAGCTCGGCCAGCCCGCGCACCAGGACGCCAGCTACCTGATCTACACGCTGGCAGCGTCCCTGACCGCCGGCATCGTCGAAGAGACGGTCGTGCTGGCGTTCGTCGTCACCACGCTGCGCCAGGCTCGCCGCCCGGTACCCGAGATCGTGCTGGTCGCCGTGCTGCTGCGGTGTTCCTATCACGACTACTACGGCCTCGGCGTGATCGGGATCGTGGTCTGGGCGACGATCTTCGTGTGGCTGTTCCTGCGTACCGGCAGCGTGCTGCCGCTGATCGTCGTGCACGTGCTCTGGGACGCCAACATCTTCCTCGGCCAGCGCTGGCACCTGGTGCAGATCGCTACCGCGAACCTCTGGATCTTCCTGGTGCTGGCCGCCGGCATCACCTGGGTGGTCGACCTGAGGTCCAGGCGCATCGACCGGTCGGCGGGAACCCCGCAGCAGGTGATGGCCCAGCCCACGGCGTCGGTGCCCGCGCCGCAGCCGCTGGGCGATCCGCAGGCGACTGACCGGACATGACCGCCTAGATAAGGACAGCGATTGTGATCACGCACGCAGAGTTCCCTGCCTGGCCAGACGATGCTGATGTCGCCGTTGCGCTGACTTTCGACGTCGACGGCGAGACCCCGTGGCGCGGCGAAGGTCCCGAGTACGGCCAGCGGCTGACCGTGCTCTCGCAAGGCAGGTTCGGGCCAGAGCGCGGCCTGCACCGGGTGCTGGCGCTGCTCGCCGAGCACCAGATCGCCGGCACGTTCTACATCCCTGGCTTTACGATCGATCAGCACCCTGAGGTGATCGACGCGATCGGAGGTGGCGACCACGAGTTCGCCCACCACGGTTACATGCACCTCGGCACCGAAGGGCTGGACGAGGACGCCCAGCGCGCCGAACTGGAGCGCGGCCTGGCCGCGTTCGACCGGCACGGGATCCGCCCGATCGGCTACCGCTCGCCAGGCTGGGAACTGACCCCTCCGACGCTCGCGATGCTGCCAGGCTTCGGGTTCAGCTACGACAGCAGCCTGATGGCCGATGACCGGCCCTACTGGGAGGTCAGCGGGCCTGAGCCGGTGCTTGAACTGCCAGGGCACTGGAGCCTGTGCGACTGGCCGTTCTTCGGCTACACCCCGTATCACGGCGGGCTGCTCGCCAACCCGGACGCCGTCGAGCGGATCTGGCTGGAGGAGTACGAGTCTGCACTCGCCGAGCGCCGCGTCTACACGCTGACGATGCACCCAGAGGCGATCGGCCGCGGCTACCTGATCAGGATGCTGGGCAGGGTCATCGCCGGCATGCGCGAGCGCGGCCGCCCATGGTTCGCCACCCACGCCCAGATCGCCGCCCACGCATTCCCGCGAACCGCGCAGGCGGCAGAGCGCGGCTAGAGGGGAAGAGCCAGGGCGGCGACGACGACGGCGGCGATCGCCGCGACAACCGCCAGCCACCCGGCGCCACCGCTCAGTGCGGGCAGCATGGCCGCGCCTGCCGACAGGGCCGCGAGGCCGAGCCCGGTAACGAGCAGCGGCAGGTGCGGCCGGAACACCGATGACCCGGCCCCGGTCTCGGCGAGGTGCAGCGCGAGCAGGACGCTGAGCAGCGCCAGCCCGAGGACGGCGGTGTGCCACGGCCGCGGCGGATGCAGAGCCTCGAGCCCGAGCACTGCCACGGTCATGCCCTGCGGCCATGGCAGCACCCGCACATTGCCCCACAGCTGTCCGGGGAGCGCTGCCACCGGCCCGACGTATCTGCCTGGCTCGCGGCGCGCCGTGCCCTGCTGGCGACCGACGAACCTGGCCACGGTGAGCAGTGCGCAGGCGATGGCCACGATCAGGGTCGGCTTCAGGCCAGCCGAGGCGCCGCGCGCCGGCAGGGCAGCCCAGGCAACGGTCCCGGCCGCGAGCGCGGCCACGGCGAGGACCGGCCGAATCCGCGCTGACCTCTGCCAGGCAGGAGACCTGACTCGCTGCGAGCGCGCCCGCGCCGTGGTCGTCATGCGCGGTTCACCATGACGCGCCTGCTGTACGGCGCGAGCGGCTCGTCCAGGCTGGACTGCCCGTCCCAGGTGGCCACCGGGATGCCGAGTTCGCGGAGCGAGAACCTGATCGCGTCCTGCTCCATCCGCCAGACCCGGCGGGCCAGCCTCGTCATCAGCCGGTCCCGGCTGCCGATCCGGCCCGAGCCGATGTCGGGCTCAGTGCAGAGCACGTCGAGCACGAGCGTCGCGAACCCGCGCTCGCGCAGTTCCCTGAGCGCCTCGACCAGCCGCAGGCTGAGCAGCGGGCTCACCACGATGATCAGCGCGCCGGGCGGAAGGGCCGCGCTCGGCAGCCTGGAGACCGACGAGAGCGGTTCGCCGTCGCCATGGTCAACCGTGATCATGGTCATGATCCGCTCGGCCTGGCGGCGGCCGGGAGCCGGGCTGATCCAGCGGAGCTGCCGGCCGAAGCTGATCAGCCCGACCCGGTCCCTGGCAGCCAGGTAGGCGGCCGCGAGTCCCGCGCTCGCGCGGACCGCCAGGTCGGCCGAGCTCGTCCCGACGGTGCCGACATCGGTGCTGACGTCCATCAGGATGACCGTGACCTGGGCGCGCTCCGCCGCGAAGGTGTTCAGCTGGAGCGTGCCCCTGCGGGTGGTGGCAGGCCAGTTGATCCTGCGCTGGCGGTCACCGGGCACGAACTCGCGGATCCCGGCGAACTCGACGCCCTCGCCCGTCGCCCTGGCCGCGTGCTCGCCGAGCCTGACCGGCAGCTTGCTCAGCACGATGAGCGACTCCAGCCTGGCGGGCAGCGGCAGGCAGGTAACTGGCGGCACCTCGACGACCACCCTGGCCTCCGCCAGCCGCCAGCGATCGCTCAGGATCACCTCCAGCATGCCGACCGCGCGCAGGCCCCAGCGTTCCGCGCGGAAGGGCACCCGGTACCAGCCGTCGGTGCCCAGCGTCGCGGCCCCGGCGTCGATCCAGGCGGCCGGGTGCAGCCTGAGCCGCACCGTTCCCGCGCCCTGCCCGCTGACCCTGGCGAGCACGGTGGCCTGCTCGGTCTCGGTCACCTGGCCCGCGCCCGCCGCCAGGGTCAGGCTCACGGCGGCTGGCCTGTGTGACTGCCGCGGCGTCAGCAGCAGCAAGGCGGGCGCGGCCAGCCCGGCGAACTCGGACCTCCTGGTGATCACCGCGAGGATGAGCGCGGCGAGCGCGAGCGTGACCAGCCCCCTGGACAGGTCGGACAGCCGCCACGTGACGGGGATTGTCCGCTGCGGGCCGGCGGTCAGCACGAGCGTCCTGTTAGCGCAAAAGAAATGATCATTACCGGGTTACGCGGGCGGCGGGGTCGGTGCGCGGCACGGGAGCGCTGGTCAGGATGCGGGCGATCACGTCTTCCGGGCTGACCTTGCGCACCCACAGCTCGGGCCGCAACGTGATCCGGTGCGCGAGCGCGGGAACGCCGACCGCCTTGACGTCGTCGGGGATGACATAGTCGCGGCCGTGCAGCACCGCCTGGCCGCGCGCGAGCTGGACAAGGAAAAGCGCGCCGCGCGGGCTGGCACCGACCTGGACCTGCTGGTTCGACCTCGTCGCGCCGATCAGCGCGACGACGTATTCGAGCAGGTCATCTGACACCTCGACCTGCTCGAGCGAGTGCCGCATCGCGATGAGCTCGCCGGGGCCGGTCACCGCCTTGAGGTCGACCTCGTCTGCGGCCCGGTCGAGGCGGCGCTGCAGCATCGCGACCTCGTCGGCGCCGCTCAGGTACCCGAATCGCAGCCGCATCCCGAACCTGTCGAGTTGCGCCTCTGGCAGGTCGTAGGTGCCCTCGTACTCGATCGGGTTGGCGGTCGCCAGCACGATGAACGGCCTGGGCAGCTGCCTGGTCTGGCCGTCCATGCTGACCTGGCCCTCGCCCATGGCCTCGAGCAGCGCGGCCTGGGTCTTAGGCGGCGTGCGGTTGATCTCGTCGGCGAGCAGCAACTGGGTGAAGACCGGTCCTGGCCGGAACACCATCTCGCCGCTGCGCTGGTCGTACAGCGGGGCACCGACGACGTCGGACGGCAGCAGGTCGGGGGTGAACTGGATCCTGCTGAACTCAAGGCCGAGCACTCTGGCGAAGGATCGCGCCGTGAGCGTCTTGCCCAGGCCAGGGAGGTCTTCGAGGAGGATGTGGCTGCCGGCCAGGATGCCGGTCAGTACCAGTTCGAGCGCGGCACGCTGGCCGATGATCGCCCGCTCGATCTCGGCGAGCACGGCCGAGCAGCGCTCCGCGGTCTCGGCTGGCGTCAGGGCGTGGCCCGGCGAGGGTGATGCGGTCGGGTCGGTCACAGTCGCTCCAGTCGGTCGATCAGGGCGGCGAGCACAGCGGGCGGTATGCCGGGCTGCGAGCCGGCGTCGGGCGGGGTCTGACGTTGCGGGTCGATCCAGCTCCACAGGTCAGCCCGGCTGGCTGCGCCCTCGGTCAGAACCCGCCTGGCGGCCTCGGGGTCCGAAGCCAGGCTGATCCCGTGCCGTTCAGAGAGCCTGGCCGCGAACAGGTTCACCAGGCGCGGCCTGAGCCCGACGTCCCAGGCGCTCAGCGACCTGGTGGCATCGATCAGGTCCGAGCGCGTCCGCCAGAACCCGAAGAAGGACCTGGACGGCCCAGTCTCGCGCGACGACTGCGGCATCGTGGCTGGCTCGTGCCGCTCGATCAACCCCCGGAGCGCGACCAGGCAGAGTGCCGCGGACGCCACCGCGGTGAAGCCCGCCGCGGCCGGACCTTCCAGCACCCACGCCGCGACGCTGAGCGCGATGACGAGCAGGATCGCGATGGTGATCTCGCGGCCTGCGCCGTGCCAGCCACCGCCGTCTGCCAGTGCCGGGCCCGGTGGCTTAGGGACTCGGCGGGCAGGCCGGCCAGGGGCGGAGTCAGGTTCATCGCTGGCCGCCGCGGTGGCCGCCGACGTCATCGCCGTCGTCGCCGGACAGTCGGCGCCAGCTCCGGCGTCGTGAGGGACGCGGCCATGTCGGCGAGTGCCCGCTCGGCCTCGTGCCGCCGAGATGGCGGCATCGGATGGGTCGAGAACCGCGCCTCGTAGAACAGCGCGGTCAGCCGGCCCGCGGGAGCCGCGCTGACCAGGTCAGCCGTGACAGCCCTGGCGAGCAATTCGTCGGGCGTCTCGGCCAGGCCCCTCGCGGCGCCCGCCGCGGCGAGCGAGTCTTCCATGGCCAGGTAGCAGCCGATGATGGCGGCCCTCGCGTCGTCGAGCTGGCGGAGGGCGAGCCTGGCCGAGTCGACGGCGCTGGCCAGTTCGGCGGGGGTGTCCGTGTCTTCGTCCGCGGTGACTGGGGCCCGGCCGGTCCGTGCCCAGTGACGGCGTCGCCGCCAGAGCAGGATCGCCACGACGACGAGGGCCGCGATCAGCACGGCAATGAGCACGTACTGGACGTAGTCCGGCCAGAGCGCCTCGTGACCGGCACGGCCGAGGTGCAGCTTGACCGGACGCGCGCCTGGCCGAGGGTGGTGCAGCAGCAGCCGACGGCGCGGGCGCAGGTGCGCGAGGCCCGCGATCAGGATCGCCGCGGGGATCGCGATCAAGAGGGTGACGATCACGCCGGTCAGCAGCCCGCGGAGCCTGACCGCCGGGCCGGCGGTGTCACGCGGCCGCCAGCGCAGCCCGATCAGGAGCACGGCGAGGACGGCCTCCAGCGCGGCGCCCACGCCGATCGCGACCGGCATCGCGGGCGGATTCGTGCTGACGGCAGGATCCGGCCACGCGGATTCCCGCGATGGTCAGCAGCAGGAGCAGCACGGCCAGCACGGTGCGGGAGGTCAGACGGTCCGGCATATCGCGCAAATCATATTCGTATGGCCACCGAGGCCGGCCGAGGATCGCTGCTGCCAGGTCATGGCTGAGGCGGCAGACAGGCCGGCCGGGTATCGATGGTCCGTCCATTGCGGATTCTGGCTATGGCTGGACCATGATACTCGGTCCAGTCCGGCACCGGGGTGCTACCCCAGGCGTAGCAGGAATCAGCCTCGCGGGTGATGACAGCGCGTGAGCGCGCGCGACAGGGTGGTACCGCGCCGATTACATTGTCGCCGGGCTCCTGCCATCCGGCTGGTCGGCTAGGTGCGAAAGGAAGGTCGCGTTCAGGTGACCGCAGATCCCGCTCCGGTGATCGCCACGACGGCGCTGACCAAGCGATTCAGCCCGACGATCACGGCGCTGGACGACCTGACCATGGCGGTCGGGCCTGGCATCACCGGCCTGGTCGGCGCCAACGGCGCCGGCAAGTCCACGCTGATCAAGATCCTGCTCGGGCTGCTGCCGCCGACCAGCGGGCAGGCGGCGGTGCTCGGGCTCGACACGGCCACCGACGGCGAGCAGATCCGGGCGCTGACCGGCTACATGCCCGAGCATGACTGCCTGCCGCCGGACGTCACGGCGACCGAGTTCGTCACGCACATGGGCCGGATGTCGGGCGTGCCGCCGACCGCGGCCAAGGAGCGGGCGGCCGAGTCGCTCAGGCACGTCGGCCTGTACGAGGAGCGCTACCGCCAGATCGGCACCTACTCGACGGGCATGAAGCAGCGGGTCAAGCTCGCGCAGGCGCTGGTCGGCGATCCCAGGCTGCTGCTGCTCGACGAGCCCACCAACGGGCTCGACCCGGCCGGGCGCTCCGCCATGCTCGACCTGATCAGCAGGATCGGCGGCGACTTCGGCATCTCGGTCGTGGTCTCCTCGCACCTGCTCGGCGAGATCGAGCAGATCTGCGATCACCTGGTCGCCATCGACGGCGGCCGGCTGCTGCGGGTCGGCCACGATGAGCTCGTTCACCCAGGCCAGCCAGGTGCTGGCGATCGAGGTCGACGAGGGGGCCGACCTGCTGGCCGCTGACCTCGCCGCGCGCGGCCTCGTGCCGGTCCGGCAGCGAGCGCGAGCTGCTGGTGCTGATCGCCGGCGACGCCACGTTCGACGCCGTCCGGGACGCGGTCGCCGAGCTCGGCCTGCCGCTGACCAGGATGGAGCAGCGCAGGCACCGGGTCGAGGAGCTGTTCAGCGGACGACGGCGAACTGGCCGCGCACGGCGGGCTGACGGGAGCGGTCGATGGGCACTGACAACATTCCTGGTGCCGGGCTGGCGGCGCCGGCGCCGGCGTCATCCACGACATCGGCTACCAGACCTACGACGGGCCCCGGCTCGGCCGCGGCCAGATCGCGCTCGCGCTGTGCTGGCACAGCCTGCGGTCGGCGTTCGGCTTCGGCCGCGGCGCGAAGGCGAAGATCGTGCCCGTGATCACCTTCGTGATCATGTGCGCGCCCGCGGTCGATCAACGCCATCGTCGATGGCGCTGGGCCGGTCGCACGCCAGGGTCGTCAACTACGACACCTACGTCGGGAACGCTGCGGGTCCTCGTGCTGCTGGTGTTCATGGCCGCTCAGGCGCCCGAGCTGGTCTCCCGCGACCTGCGCAGCCAGGGTGCTGCCGCTGTACTTCGCCAGGCCGATCCGCCGGAAGGACTACCCGGCTCGCCAAGTACGCCGCGTTCATGCTCGCCTGCCTCGCGATGATCGACATCCCGGTGCTGCTCCTGTACGTCGGGACGATCTTGCAGGTGCACGGCGGAGCGGCGGTCTGGGCGCAGACCAGGGCGGCGATCCCCGGCCTGCTGGTCGGGCTGATGTGGGCAGTGGTGCTGGCCGCCGTCGGGCTCGCGCTGGCCTGCGTGAGCGGCCGGCGGGCCTTCTCCACCGGTTCGGTCGCGATCTTCTTGTTCATGACGTGGACCCTGGCCAACGTGCTGACCAAGATCGCGGCCGCACCGGGCCAGGCGGGCCCGGCGCCGGCAGGCCGGGGCGCACGCGTCGCCGCGCACGTGCCGGCGGCGACCCACCTGTTCGGCCTGATCAGCCCGTTCACCGTGCTCGACGGGGTCCGGCAGTGGCTGGGCGGCACGAGCCCGGGGATCGTCGCCGACCCAGGCAGCTATGGCATCGCCTACGGCGTGATGCTGCTGGTCTTCCTCGGCGTCAGCCTGGCCGCCCTGGTCGCCAGGTACCCGAGCGTGAGCGTCGCATGAGCGCCATCGAGCTGCGCAACGTCTCCCGCTGGTACGGCAACGTCGTCGCCGTCAACGACGTCACGATGACGATCGGCCCCGGCATCACCGGGCTGCTCGGCCCGAACGGCGCGGGCAAGACCACGCTGCTCAACCTGATGGCCGGCTTCCTCGCGCCGTCGCGCGGCGAGCTGACCGTCGCCGGCCGGCCGAGCTGGCGCAACCCCGAGGTCTTCACCGCGCTCGGCCTGGTGCCTGAGCGCGACTCGGTCTACGCGTTCCTGACCGGCTGCGACTTCGTCAGCTCCACCGCGAGGCTGCACCGGCTGCCCGATCCCGACGCGGCCGCGCGGCGGGCCATCGGCGATCGTGGAGATGGCCGACGCGCAGGACCGGCGGATCGCCACCTACTCCAAGGGCATGCGGCAGCGGATCAAGGTCGCCGCCGCGCTGGTGCACGACCCGCAGGTGCTGCTGCTCGACGAGCCATTCAACGGAATGGACCCGCGGCAGCGGCTGCAGATGATGGACCTGCTCGAGGAGATGGCGCAGCAGGGCAGGACGATCGTGTTCAGCTCGCACATCCTCGAAGAGGTCGAGCGGATGTCCGGCACGATCCAGGTCATCGTCGGCGGACGGCTCGCGGCCTCCGGCGACTTCCGCGCGATCCGGCGGCTGATGACCAGCAGGCCGCACGTCTTCCTGGTCAGGACGTCCGCGGACCGTGCGCTCGGCGCCGGCGCTGATCGGCAGGCCGGCGGTGACCGGCGTCGAGATGACGCCGCGCGGGCTGCAGGTGCGCACGTCCGACTTCGGCGCCTTCGCGAGGGAACTCGCCGGGCTCTGCCGCGACGGCGACATCAGGCTGCGCGAGGTGCTGCCCGTCTGACGAGTCGCTGGAGAGCGTGTTCTCCTACCTGGTGTCGCGCCGTGACGAGGAAACGGTGAGGCAATGGCTGGCCTGCTGAATCCCGTCGTGCTGCGGATCACGCTGCGCGCCACGCTCGGGCCGCAAGCGCGCGCTCGTCTTCCTGCTCGTGCCGCTGGTGCTGCTGTGATCACCGTCGCGCTGAAGGCTGGTCGCGAAGAGCCCGGTCTGGCCGTCGGAGTTCCTCGGCGTCTTCGGCTTCTCCGTCGTGCTCCCGCTGACCGCGCTGATCATCGGCACCAGCGTGCTCGGCGCCGAGATCGACGACGGCAGCATCATCCACCTGCTCGCCACGCCGGTGAGCAGGATGTGCGTCGTCCTTTCCAAGTTCACCGCCGCGGTGCTGCTCACGATCGTCTTCGGTGCGATTCCCGAGTACCTCGCGGCGACGATCGCGAAGGGCCGGCGGACAGGCTGGCCGTCGGGTTGCTGGCCGGGGCGATCGTCGCGGCCGTGGCCTACAACGCGCTGTTCGTCATGCTCTCGCTGCTGACCACGCGGGCCATCGCGGTCGGGCCTGCGATACCTGCTGGTCTGGGAGGGCCTGCTCGGCAACCTGATCGGCGGGGTCAGGGTGCTGTCGGTCGGCCAGTACTCCGTCAGCGTCGCGAACTCGATCGCCAGGTCGCCGGCCCTGAACGCGCACCTGACACTCGGCCACGGCGATCATCATGGCGGTCGCGGTCACCGTCGTCGCGCTGGCCGTCGCCGGCCGGCGGCTGTCGATGTTCGCGCTGAAGGGCGAGACGGCCTGACGGCTCGCGTCGCGGTGCGGCCTGGCGCGGTCAGCGCGGGGTGTCCTGGCCGGGGACGAAGCTCGGGCCGTGTCCTGGGATGATCACCGAGGCGATGCCGAGGATGCGCTGACGGCTCTGGCCAGGACCGCCTGATCGGGGCTGAACGGGTCGTCGGCCGGACCTTCCGCCGCCCACCAGGCGTGCGTGCAGACGTATACGCCGTCCGCGGTGGAGGCCACCGTGCTGATGTCCTGGTCGGTGTGGCCGGGCGTCGCGATCAGCCGGATCGACGGGCTGAGCTGCGCTGCCCTCTGCCTCGCGGGAGATCCACAGGTCGCCGTCGTAGACGGCCCAGAAGTCGTGGATCCTGGCGGCCGGGAACAGCGCGGCGTTGACCGTGTGGTCGGGGTGATGGTGGCTGAACACCACGTCGGTCACCGCCTCCGGCGCGACGCCGCGGCTGGCCAGCGCGGCCAGCAGGTCGGCCCGGGAGGACACCATGCCCGGGTCCACGACTACGACGACGTCGCCGTCGATGATCAGCGTGACCGTGCTGCCGACCCGCTCTCCGGTCGCGTCTTCGCGGGCGTAGCCGTCCTGCAGGATGTGGACCTGGGCGGTGCCGGTCGCGGGGACTGCGGCACCGCTGCCGGCCTCTGATGCGGGCTGAGCGTGCTCGTCTGGCATGACCGCAGACACTACCGTTCTGCGCCGCAGCAGGTCGGCGGCGGTATCGATGCTGTCGACCAGCGGGTCGAGCAGCGCCGCGAGGATCGCGCCGCGGCGGTCGGCAGCGGTCTGGCCGGCCGCGGTCGCGACAGCCAGGCGGTGCTGGGCTGTCGCGCAGGTCGGGCAGCGTCCCGCAGGTCGAGCGGACTGTGCGTCCGCAGCGAGACGACCAGCGCGGACATGGCCTGGTCGAGTTCGGCCGCGATCGGCGCCGCGGCCGGAACCGCGACCTGGGTGCTCGCGTCGCGCAGATGGCTGGCGAGGGCGTGGGTGCCCGCGACGATCCGCCGCCCGGCGGACAGGACGCCCGCGTAGCTGCGCGATGTCCGGCCGCGCGCTGGGCGGCTCGCCGCGGGCGCGATCCAGCGATGCCGCCACCGACGACTGAGCCCGCCTGGTTGCCGCGGCCAGCCGTTCCAGCGCCGCCGCGTCGTACGTCACGGGATCGAGGTAGCCGCTGCAGGACCGCGCCGAGGTAGCGCCTGATCGCCTCGAACCGGTCGGCGGCCGCTGCCTGGAGCGTCCTGGCCTCCCAGGTCGGCCAGACCAGGTAGGCGAGGATCGCCAGCGCGCCGCCGATCAGAGTGTCGAAGCCGCGGTTCTCGACGGTGACGATGGCGCTGTTCTGGCCCGCCGAGATGAGCAGGATCACGAACGCGGTCAGGAAGATCGCGTAGATCGCGTAGCTCGCCGCGAACACGGTGTAGCCGAGCCAGGTGCAGACGGCGATCAGGATGATCAGCGCGATTCCGCTCGGATGCGCGAGCGCGACGATCGCGGCGCCCGCCAGCACGCCGATCGCGGTGCCGATGGTCCTGGCCACGCCGCGGCTGATCGTGGCGCGCGAAGTCGGGCTTCAGCACGATCAGGGCCGTGACCGGCAGCCAGTAGCCGCGCTGCCAGGGCAGGTAGGCCGAGATCAGTCGGCGGCGAGCGGGATCACGACAGCCAGCCTGACCGCGTGCCGGAACGCGGGCGACGACGGCGACAGCGCCGCGCGCACCGCGTCGCAGCGCCGACCGCAGCCCGCCCGGCAGGACGATGACCGCATCGGCCGCGTTCGCCGCCGTGATCGGGATGCTGATCCGGCGGACGCCAGCGAGTTCGCGTCGTCATCCGGTTCACAGCCCGCAACTGGCCCGCCAGCGCCGCAGTGCGCGCGCTCGCGAACCGCGGTCCGGCGAACCGCGCTCCAGCGGCGTGCCCGGCTCGCCCTGACTGGCTGCCGGCCTGCGGCGCGAGCCGATCAGCGAGCGCTGGTGAGCCGCCGCCGCGGCCGGCTCTACGCCCGCGGGCGTACGGCCCTCGCGAATCGCCGCGCGCGATCTCGCCCAGCGCGCCGGCCGCTTCGGTCAGCGCGGCACGGATTGCTCCGCGGCGCTCCGGACCGAGCTGTTGCCTGCTGGAACAACAGCGCGTGGAACTCGTGCCTGATCCGGTCGAGTTCGTCGGCCAGCCCGCGCAGCGGCTGGGCTTGCGGCCGGTCGTCGCCCTGCAGCCAGGGCCCGATCGCCTCGCGCGCCGTCGCCGCGGCCTCGGCGACGCTGATCGGCGGCGGCCCGTCAGCCGCCGCGGCCGCCGCCAGCGCCTCGTAGGCGCTGGCAAGCGCGGCCCGCTGGCTCCTGAGCGGCCGCTGCGACCGGGCCGCGATCGCGAGCGCGGTCTGGAACAGCCCGCCCGCCAGGACCCAGGTCGCGTGCAAGGCGGCCGTGGCAGGTGTCGCGGTCAGCCGGCCGAACACCAGCAGGGCGATGGTGGCGTTGACCCCGACCTGGGTGGCGCCGGGCCCGGCGGCGACGAGCAGCCCGGCGCCGAATCCCGCGGCCGCGAGCACGACGAGGTGCACGGGCGGCACCAGGCCGGAGATCGCCCCGACGAAGGTGGCCACGGCCATGCCGAAGCTCGTCGCCAGCATGGTGCCGGCCGGGGTGCGCGGGCCCGAGGTAAGGAGCGGGATGCCGACGCTCAGCGCGCCGAAGGCTGCGGTCGCGCCGGCCGCCGGGTGTCCGGCCGCGATGCCGATGATCAGCGGCGCGACGACGCCCGCCGTGGCCCGGATCGCCGTCACCGGGCGCAGGCCAGCCCGGTCGACGCGGAAGGCAGCCGCGAGCGGCGCTCAGCACGCCAGGCGCTCTGGCGATCGCCCCCTGCGGCTGGCCGGGCGGCTAGCCAGCGGCCGCCGCTCGCTGCTGCTTCATCGCCTTCTTATACGACCGGACCGCCAGGAGCGAGGCGTCGTCGTTGATGTCAGCGACCGAGTAGTGCGAACCAGCCTCGCCGAAGTGGCCAGCGGCTTCGCGCCAGCCGTCGGGCTGGATGCCGAGTTGCTTGCCGAGCAGCGCGATCGTGATCTGGGCCTTGTACGCGCCGAAGCCAGGCAGCTCGGCCAGCCGGCGCCGCAGCTCGGCTGCGTCCTTGGCGGTGGCCCACACCGCGCTCGCGTCGCCGTCGTACCGGTCGGCCACGATCCTGGCGAGCTCCTGTGCCCGCGCCGCCATCGCCCTGGGGAACCTGTGCAGCGCCGGGCGCTCGGCGAAGATCTCGGCGAGTGCGTCGGGGTCGAATTCGGCGACCTCCTGTGCGGTCGGCTCGTGCCCGAGCCTCAGCGTCAGCTGGTACGGCGAATTGAACGCCTTCTCGAACGGGACCTGCTGGTCGAGCATCATCGCGAGCAGCAACGCGAACCCGTCCCGGGACAGCAGCTCGTTGGCCTCGTGCTCGATCGGCAGCGACAGCGTCATGTCTTCCCTCCAGGTGTTGGCCTCATCATCTCGCACCAGACCTTGGTCGTAGCGCTCTGGCGGGGAGCTACCTTTGGTCATGACGGAAATGATCGCGCGGCTCGGTCAGGATAGGGCGGGATGCTGACATCCCGTAAGGAAGGGAAGGCCGGCTATGACCCCGCACATGAAGATCGGCATCGCAGGTGTCGTCATCGGGCTCATTCTGCTGATCATCAACCCATGGCTCGCGTTCGCCGTGATCGTCCTTGCGGTGGCGATTCCGGCGGTTGCCTACGCGATGCTCGACTCGAACCAGAAGGCCAGGCTGCGCCGGGTGCGCGGCCGCAAGCAGATCGGACGGTAGGGATCTCGGCTGAGCCGCCGCCCGGTCGGCTCTCGCGCTACCTGAGCTGACCGGGATACAGCAGCGCGATCTCGTGCGGGTAGGCAGCGATCAGCCGAAGCTCGTCGTCGGTCAGCGGCTTGCTGGTCGCCGCGCCGCATAGCTGGACGAGCTGGAAGATCAGGTCTTCATCCTCTGACGCATCGATGCCCAGCCCGGCCATGACGTGCCGGAACCCGGCCATTCCGCCGTATTCGCCAGTCAGCACGACCCGTCCGGGACGAGCGTGCCAGTCCTGCGGGAACGGCCCGAGCGTGTCGTCGTCGTAGAGCTCGTAGTTGTGCCGGTCCTTGAGCGCGCCGTCGGCGTGGATGCCCGACTCGTGCGCGAAGGCGTTGCGGCCCGTGCCCGGCTGGTTCTGCGGCAAAGGCTGCCCGAACGCATAGCTTGCCCACAACGCGAACCTGCGAGCCCACGACAGGTCGAGCGGGTCACCGATCTCGGCCTGGCCGGCGACGCCGAAGCCGTGCTGGAACGCGAGGATGACCGACAGCAGGTCCGCGTTCCCTGACCGTTCGCCGATGCCGTTGATGCAGGTGTTCACCCAGGCGTCCTGACCGGCGTCCAGGTCGCCGAGGGCTCCGGAGACCGAGTTCGCGACCGCCATGCCCAGGTCGTTGTGGCAGTGCGTTTCCACCGGCATGCCGGTGGCCGACGCGAGCTTGGCGAACCGCTCCCTGATCCGGTGCGGGGAGTCGCCGCCGATCGTGTCGCAGTACCTGACCCGGTCGGCACCGGCTTGCCTGGCGGCGAGCGCGAACTCGGTGAGGAAGCTCGTCGTCGGTGCGCGAGCCGTCCTCGGCGTTGACCCCGATTGTCTCGGCACCGCCCGCCTTGGCCGCGGCGACCGCGGCGGTCATCTCGCTGATGATCGCCGTCCGGTCCAGCCTGCCGCGGAACTTGTGCGCGATCATCTGGTCGGAGGTGGAGATCGACAGGTTGTAGTGGCTCAGCCCGAGCGGAAGCGACTGCTCGACGTCGCCGGGCACGGCCCGGCACCAGCCGGACAGCCGCATGTTCCCGAAGGCGCCGGCCTTGGCGAGCGCCACGTTGGCGCGGACGTACGGCACCTCGTGGAACAGGAAAGGGAAGCCGATCTCGGATTGCGCCACGCCCAGCCTGGCCAGGTAGAAGTTGACCATCGTCTTGCCGAATTTGGACAGGCCGGTACGCGCGGTCTGCACCCCATCGCGGTTGGTGACGTCCAGGATGTGGACCTGAGCCATGCCAAAGCCTCCGTCGTCGGATCGCGCGTGCCTCATATTGATTATTGACTGCTAGTGTACTAAATCGTCAACATTGATTATAATCAATGTCAGCGCTGGCAGCCGCGTCAGCGGCGCCCGGGGGAGCTGGGAGCGGAAGCGAGGCGATCGTGCCGACCGAGTGGATCACCGCGGCCGAGGCCGCGCGAAGGCTTGGCGTCAAGCAAGCCAGCTTGTACTCCTACGTGAGCAGGGGAGTGCTAAGCCGGCGCAAGGCCGACGGCTCGCGGGCCAGCCTGTTCAGCGCGCGCGAGGTGGAGGGCCTCGCCAGGCGCGGCAGGCCGCGCCGCGCACCGGGACCGACCGAGCTTGTGATCGAGACGCAGGTCACCGAGATCACCGGCGACCAGCTGCGCTACCGCGGTTACGACGCCATTGAGCTCGCCGGCGAGCGCGACTTCGAGGAGGTCGCTGGCCTGCTGTGGAGCGGCGTTCTCGGCGAGGCCGGCCAGCCGGAGCCAGATGCGCCGAGCCAGGCCAGCGCCTGGCAAGCCACCGACGCGGCGGTCGCGGCGGGCAGTGCAGCGCAGGCCGCGCTGCCCGCAGGAACCTTGCCGCTCGAGCGGCTGCAGGTGATCGTGCCCGCGCTCGCGGCGGCCGATCCGCTGCGGCTGCACCTCGACCCGCCGGCGGTCATCGCCGCTGGCCGCGCCGATCGTGGCCGGCATGACAGACAGCCTGCCGCCAGCCGGAGCCGGGGGACCGGCAAGGCCTGGGGTCACGCGGGCAGCGGCAGGGCGGCTCGATTGCCGAGCGGCTGGTCGGCAAGCTGTGCCCGGCCGACCCGGGTCCCGGGCTGGTCAGGGCGTTGCGCGCGGCCATGGTGCTGCTCGCCGACCACGAGCTCGCCGCCTCGACGCTGGCGGCGCGAGTGGCCGCCTCGATGCGGGCCGACCCCTACGCGGTGGTGGCGACCGGACTCGGCGCGGTCGGCGGCGCGCTGCACGGCGGCGCCTCGTTCGGCGCCGAGGTCATGCTGCGGTCGGCGGCGAGGCCGGAGGAGGCCGCGCGGGTGGTGGGCGACCTGCTCAGGCGCGGGGAACGGATCCCCGGGTTCGGTCACTTCGTGTACCGCGGGTCGGACCCGCGGGCGGTGCTGCTGATGGAACTGCTCAGGCAGGCGGCGACCGGATCGGTCAGGCTCGCCGTCGCCGACGCGGTGATCGCCGAGGCCCGCCGCCGCGCGCTGCCGGAGCCGAACATCGACTTCGCGCTCGCGGCGCTCGCCACGGTGGCTGGCATGATTCCCGGCGGCTGGGGAGGCCGTCTTCGCGATCGCCCGGACCGCAGGCTGGCTCGCGCACGCGCTCGAGGAGTATGCCAGGGGCACGCCGATCCGGCCGCGTGGCATCTACACCGGCCCCGCGTGGGTGCCTCGGTAGTCTGGGTGGGCAGCACGAAGGGAGGGGATGCGGGTGATCGAGATCGCGCCCATCGAGACGCCGTCGCTCGGTGATCGCAGCTACCTCGCCACCGATGGCTCGGTGGCGATCGTGATCGACCCGCAGCGCGACATCGACCGGGTGCTGGCGGCGGCCGGCGCAAGGGGTGTCGTGATCACCCACGTCTTCGAGACCCACATCCACAACGACTACGTCACCGGCGGGCTCGCGCTCGCCGAGGGCCGTGGGCGCCGGCTACCACGTCAGCGCCGCCGACCAGGTGCAGTTCGACCGGATCGGCATCGCCGACGGCGACCAGATAGAGGCCGGGCAGATGGGCGTCCGCGTGATCGCGACGCCCGGGCACACCTTCAACCACCTGTCCTACTCGGTCGAGTACGAGGGCCGGACGGTCGCGGTCTTCACCGGCGGGTCGCTGCTCAACGGGTCGACCGGGCGGACGGACCTGCTGGGTTCCGCTCACACGGTCGAGCTGGCCAGGGCCCAGCACGGCTCGGTCCGCAGGCTGGCCGCCGAGCTTCCGGCCGACGCGATGGTCTGCCCGACGCACGGCTTCGGCAGCTTCTGCTCGGCGACCCCGACATCGGGTGGCGCCGTCGACGCTCGGCATGGAGCTGACGAGCAACCCGGCGCTCACGCTGGGTGAGGCCGACTACGTGCAGTCCACGGTCGCGGCGCTCGACGTCTACCCGGCCTACTACGCGCACATGGCTCCGGCCAACGCCGCCGGGCCGCTGGCGCCCGACCTGGTGCCGCCCCAGCAGGCCGACGGCGCGGAACTGCGGCGCAGGATCGAGGCCGGGGAGTGGGTCGTGGACCTGCGCTCGCGGGTCGCCTTCGCGGCCGGTCACCTGCGCGGCACGCTTGTCATTCGAACTCGGCGATCACATGAGCACCTACCTCGGCTGGCTGATGCCATGGGGGAGTCCGCTGACGCTGCTCGGCCGCAGCGTCGCCGAGGTGGCCGCGGCCCAGCGGGACCTGGTCAGGATCGGCATCGACCGGGTCCAGTCCGCGGCGACCGGCGGACCGGAAGCGTGGGCCAGCGGCGAGCCGCTGGCCAGGTATGAGGTCACGGACTTCGCTGGCTACGCGCGGGCGCGCGGGCAGCGCGAGTTCATCCTGCTCGACGTCCGCAGGCAGTCGGAGTGGGAGACGGCCAGGATCGCTGATGCCGTGCATATCCCGCTGCACGACCTGGCCGGCCGCGATGGCCGAGGTCGGGCCGCGGCCAGATCTGGGTGCACTGCCAGTCTGGCTATCGCGCGTCGCTGGCCGCCGGGCTGCTCGATGCCGCGGGACGGGACGTGGTGCTGATCGACGACGACTTCGACAATGCCGAGCGCGCCGGGCTCACAGAATCCGGCGCAGTGCGGGCCCGCTAGCCCGATGCGGGAATCTCAGGCGGGGCCGGCGCATTCACCCGGTAGGGACCCACAGTCAGGGAGCTGAGATGCCTGTCCGCCGTCTGAACCACGCCGTGCTCTACGTCAGGGACCTGGCCGCGTCGGTCGCGTTCTACCGCGAGGCCTTCGGCTTCGAGGTGCGCATGGAGATACCTGGCCAAGCCGCGTTCCTGCGAGCCCAGGGCACCGCCAACGACCACGACCTCGGCCTGTTCGCGGTGCCGGACGGCGCGCCGCAGGAAGGCCGCTATCTCGGGCTCTATCACCTGGCCTGGGAGGTCGGGACGCTCGCGGAACTCGCCGAGACGAGGGCCAAGCTGGCCGAGCTAGGCGCGCTCGTCGGGGCGAGCGACCACCGTGTCTCTAAGTCGCTGTATGCCAAGGACCCGAGCGGCATCGAGTTCGAGGTGATGTGGCGGGTACCCGCGGACCAGTGGGAGGGCGAGCTCGCCGGCGGGGCCATGATCGGACCGCTGGACCTCGATGCCGAGATCGCGCGCTGGGGCGACCAGGTGACCGGAGCGGCGGCCGGTTCGATCACCTGACGCCTGCGGACCCCGGGCCCGGCCGCGGCTGATCGAGGGAGGTCACCTTCGCGCGGGGCTACGCGCCGGCAACTGTCCTGACCTCGATGCTGCCCTTGTACGCCACGCCCTTGATCCGCACAACGGGCGCGCCATGCGGCAGTTCGCCTGGCCAGGCGTCACCGGTCGCCGAGACTCCGGTCCCGCCGAGTTCGACCCGGACACCAGGCGGCAGCAGGATCTCGGTTCGCGACTTATACGAGACCGCGGTGATGGTCGTCTCCGCGGCCGTCAGCTCGGCCGCTCGCAGATCGAGCAACCCGCCGCCCTTATAGACGACCGAGAGGAACCGCCTGGGCAGCGTCCAGCGCCCGACCCTGCTGATCGAGCTTTTCAGAGCGATCGCGAACCTGCCCGGCTTGCGGCCGGTGGCCCCGGCGACCAGCAGCGTTGGTGCCGCCGCTGGCAGGTCGGCGGTCAGGGTGTCTAGCTCGCCGGTCGTCCTGGCGGTCAGCGCACGCCTGACCCGCTGGTCGAATTCCTCGTCGGTCAGGCGGTGCTCGGCGAAGGCCATCTGGAGGCGCTGGGTCGCCGTGTCTCGCTCGACGTTCGACGCCAGGGTCACGGCGGCGGGTGCGCGGGCGGGCTCTCCGTTGCCGGTCTGCATCATGGGTCGTAGCCTCCTTGATGCGATATATCTTAACCAGCTTGATGAGCCGCAGGGAACACTGTTCGGGCAACAATACAATGTTCGGGGCCGGTTACCTGATGAGCTCGGTGTACAGGGCTGCGGTCTGCGCGGCGATGCTGGCCCAGCTGAACTCGGCGGCGACGTGCTGACGGCCGAGCTCGCCCATCGCCGCTGCCCTGGCCGGGTCGCGAAGGAGCGAGGATAGTGCCTCGGCGAGCAGCACGTGGTCGCCTGGTGGCACCAGCAGCCCGGTCTGCGCGTCCATCACCACCTCAGGGATGCCGCCGACATCGGAGCCGACCACGGCCGTACCGCAGGCCATCGCCTCGAGGTTCACGATCCCGAGCGGCTCGTACAGCGAGGGGCAGGCGAAGACGGTGGCCTGGCTGAGGATCTGGATGACATCGGTCTTGGGCAGCATCCCGTCCAGCCAGACAACGCCCGACCGGCTCTCGCGCAGGTGCTCGACCAGGCCGGTGACCTCGGCGCCAAGCTCCGGGGTATCGGCCTGGCCCGCGCAGAGCACGAGCTGCACCTGCGGATCGAGCAGCTCGGCCGCGCGCAGCAGCACGGGCAGGCCCTTCTGCCTGGTCACCCGGCCGACGTAGGCGACGGTCGGCCTGCCGGGTTCGATCCCGTGCTTGCCGAGCACGTCGGTGCCGGCGTCCGGGTAGTACTCGTCGGTGTCGATGCCGTTGCGGATTACGTGCACCCGCCCGGCCTGCAGGGACGGGTAGGTGGCGAGCACGTCGGAGCGCATGCCGCTGGACACGGCGATCACGGCTGCCGCCGACTCGACGGCCACGCGCTCACACCAGGACGAGAGCGCGTAGCCTCCGCCGAGCTGCTCGGCCTTCCACGGCCGCAACGGCTCGAGTGAGTGCACCGTGAGCACGTGCGGGATGCCGTACAGGGTCGCAGCGAGGTGCCCGGCCAGGTTCGTGTACCAGGTGTGCGAGTGCACCACGTCGGCCCCGGCAGCGGCGGCCGTCATGGACAGGTCAGCGGAGACGGTCTGCAAAGCCGCGTTCGCGTTCTCCAGGTGACTCCATGGCCGGTGCGCGACCGCGTCCTTCCGGTCCGCGCCCTGGCAGTGCACGGTCAGGCTGACCAAGTCGCGCAGTTCGCGGGCCAGGTACTCGACGTGCACCCCTGCGCCCCCGTAGACCTCGGGCGGGTACTCCCTGGTCAGCATCGCGACGTTGACCTTGCTGAAGGGGTGACCACCTGGTCCCGTCACAGGGTGACCTCCTGGCCCTTGCCGACGACCGTGACGCCGCCCGCCGACACGACAAAGCCGCGGGCCCTGTCGTGGTCCTTGTCCACGCCGACGACGGCGTGCGGAGGCACTACCACGTTCTTGTCGAGGATGGCGTTCTTGACGACCGCGTTCCTGCCGATCGTGGTGTTGTGCATGATGACCGAGCGCTCCACCCTGGACCAGGAGTTGATCCGCACGCCTGGCGACAGGACGGACTGGCTGACCAGCCCGCCCGAGACGATCACGCCGTTGCTCACCACGCTGTTGATCGCGCGCCCGATCCGGTCGCCGCTGTCGTGCACGAACTTCGCCGGCGGCTGCGACGGCACGTGGGTCAGGATCGGCCACCGGTCGTTGTAGAGGTTGAAGACCGGATGCACCGCGCAGAGGTCAAGCTGGGCATCGAAATACGAGTCGAGCGTCCCGACGTCGCGCCAATAGCCAGCGTCACGCGGATCTGCGCCCGGCACCTCGTTGTCCAGGAAGTTGTAGGCCTGCGCACAGCCCTGCTTGACCAGCATCGGCAGGATGTCGCCGCCCATGTCGTGCCTGCTGCCGTCGTCGGCCGCGTCCTGGCGGAGCGCCTCGATCAGCACGTCGGTGCTGAATACGTAGTTGCCCATTGACGCGTACGCGTGGTCAGGGTTGCCGGGCAGCCCTGGCGGATCGGCAGGCTTCTCCAGGAACGCCTCGACGGCGCGCCCGTCGCTGGCGGTCTGGATGACACCGAAGCTGGTCGCTTCGTCCCTGGGCACCGGGATGGCGGCCACGGTGACGCCGGCGCCGGCCGCCATGTGCTGATGCACCATCTGCGTCATGTCCATCCGGTAGACGTGGTCAGCGCCGAAGACAGCGACGATGTCGGGCTGGTCGTCGAAGATCAGGTTGAGCGACTGGTAGATAGCGTCGGCCGAGCCGGTGTACCAGTGCGGGCCGAGGCGCTGCTGCGCGGGGACCGGGGTGACGTAGTTGCCGAGCAGGCTGCTCAGCCGCCAGGTGGTCGTGATGTGCCGGTCCAGGCTGTGGCTCTTGTACTGGGTCAGCACGCAGATCCGCCGGATCCCGGCGTTGACCAGGTTGGAGAGCGCGAAGTCGATCAGCCGGTAGAGGCCGCCGAAAGGCACGGCAGGCTTGGCCCGGTCAGCGGTCAGCGGAGCGAGTCGCTTTCCGGCTCCGCCTGCGAGAACGATCGCGAGTACTTGCGGCTCGGCCATCCGGAACTCCTGTCGAAGGCGAACGTCGGCAGTGCCGGTCTCAGCAGGGCCGATGTCAGCAGTGCCGATGTCAGCTTTACAGTGCCCTCCATCACGGTGCCCGCATCACGCCGAACCCTACAATGACGTACCCGCCTGGCCTGGTCCAGACATGACCGGAACGTTCACCCTGATCTTCGACTGCGGATGCCCCGTCTCCTCCCAGTCATTCATCAAGGTCGCCTCCAGCCCATGCTTGGCGGCCAGCGCGATCAGCGTCTCGGTCCGGTAGTAGAAGTCCTCGCGCAGGACGTGATGCTCGGTGCCTTCGGTCCGGTCGAAGGTGAAGTCGAAGAAGCCGCCGGGCGCCAGAATTCTTCCGACGTGCGCCAAGCACTCGTCGATGACGTCGATCGGGGAATGCGAGAACACGCTATGCGCGTGCACGAAGTCGAAGCCCCGCTCCGGCAGGAACTCCAGCCGCAGGTCCCTGACCAGTGTCAGGTGCGGCAGTTTCGCGCGCAGGTCGTATTCGGCGAGGGTCTTCTGCGCGGCGAACAGAATGTCGGGCGAGATGTCGATGCCGTAGTAACAGCCTGGCTCGAGGTACTCGATGAACAGGCGCCCTGCCCGCAGATTCCCGCAGCCGATCTCGAGCATCGCCATGTTGGGCTTGAGCCCATGTCCGGTCGCGTAGTCGAACTGCAACTGGCCGATCTGCAGCCAGTACTCGTGCTTCGGGCTCCCGACCGCACCTTCCGGGTTGCGCGCGGTGTCTGACTGCATCACCGCGCGGTAGTAGCTCACGTGGTCCTCGGAGCGTGCCTGCAACCAGGTGTCCCTGGCGCGCCGCCTGAGGTACCCGGCGACGCTGCCGGGGTGGCGTAGCGCGTAGGTGATCTTGAATGACAGCCGTGACCTGTCTTTGGCGTGCACACATTCAGCGTAGAGGCTTCGGTGCCGCGGCCGGCTCGAAGCGCGCCGGCCAGCGCTTGGCCAGGCTTAGTCGGATGCGGGCAGGTGTCCGGCGGACTGCCGGTTCACCAGCCTGACCGCGAGCACCTTGGCGACCGCGACGCCGAGGCCGACCACGACAGTCCAGGCCAGCGCCTCGCCGATCGCCACGTCCGGATCCTCCGCCTTACCCGGCGGTTCCTTGCCAGTGGCCTTGGTCCAGGCGAAGACGATTACCTTACGCGCGACGAACGCGGCAGCCGCTCCGGCCACCGCCGTGACCGCCTTGCTGCCAAAGTCACCGCCCTTATCAGGCATTACCGTCCCTTTCGCAGTCGGCGCCACGGTGGGCCGCACCTTGCCGGCCTGCTGGCATCATCCCACGGCGCCAGGCGCGGCTCGTCCGACCCCGTCTTCCTCGGCGTGCTCGGTGGTTACGGCCGCATGGCGGCCCGCTGCCGCCGTGTTCCGGCCCGCCCTGGCCGCGGTAGCCGCTCGCTCGACGGCCGCGGCGAGTTCGTCAGGGTGCCGCGTGCCGATCAGCCAGTAGGGTCGCTCGGCCAGGCCGGCTGATCGCCACGTAGACGGCCCTCGGCAGATAGGGCCGCACGAGCAGGTAAGCGGCTGGATCGGCGTTGGGCCCGCGCATGGCAGCCGTCTGTGCCCTGCTCAGTCCCGTCACCTCGGCGACCAGGCCTAGTGGAAGCCGCTGGGACCCCGCCCTGAGTTCCCCTGCGGCGACTTCGATCGAGGTCGCGCCCCAGGTGAGGAGCGCCAGCGCGCAGGCTGACTCCAGCCCGACATAGATCACGACGGCAAGGGTGAGGCTCAGTCCGGCCCAGAGGGTAGTTCCGAGCAAGACGACGCAAGCCGTGACGACGAGCCACCACGAGGCTGGCACGCCAAGTCGTTCCCGGTAGTCGCGCATTGTTCCACCGTAGTTGGTTACATGGAGGCCATGAGTGAGGACGGCGGGTCCATGAGGGGGGCGGCACGCGGGCTGGCATCGCGGCTCCGCGCCGCATGGAGTTCAGCGGGCTCTGATCCGGGCGCGAATCAGGGCAGTGGCAACCAGGCCGGCCATCGAAACGGCGGCTATCCCGATCGCGGGGCGCACCTCGAAAACGGGGTCGCGGCGAGCGATGCGGGCGGGTCGCCACGAGCAGGGGAGGCGGCAGAACCGGCAGCCGGCGCGCCCCTGGCTGACCGGCGAGCCGACTCCGCCGTGCCAGCCCTGCTGCGCAACACAGCCGCCTGGTGCTGGCGGCTGCTGCTGGTCGCCGCCGTCGTCTACCTGACGTTCAAGATCGCTGACGCGCTCCGCCTGGTCGTGATCCCGCTGATCGCGGCGATGCTGCTGTCCGCGTTGCTCCAGCCGCTGACCGGGCTGCTGCGCCGCGCGGGGCTGCCTGCCCTGACGGCCACCTGGTGCACGGTGCTCGCATCAGTCGCGGTGCTGGTCGGGATCGGCACCCTGATCGCGAACCGAGTGCAGGCCGACTACCCGATGCTCGCCTCCGAGGTCCGGCGCACCGTGCACGAGGTGCAGAACTACCTGGCCGGCCCGCCGTTCCGGCTCAGCGGGACCCGGCTCGATCAGCTGTCCAGCAAGCTGCTCAACTACCTGGCACAGCACAAGTCGGTGGTGGCCGGGACTGTCGTCACCGGCGGACGGTACTTCCTCGAGGTGCTCACCGGCCTGATCCTGACAGTGTTCATCACCTTCTTCCTGCTCAAGGACGGCAGGAAGATCTGGTCCTGGCTGATCAGCGGACTGCGGCCGCAGGCGCACCAGCGCGCAGTCCTGGCTGGTGACGCCGCGTGGCAGGCCCTGGTCAGCTACATCCGCGGCACCACTGTCGTGGCCGCGATCCACGCCGTCTTCATCGGCCTCGCGCTCTGGCTGCTCGGCGTGCCGCTGGTGATTCCGCTGGTGATGCTGGTGTTCATCGCCGCCTACGTGCCTCTGATCGGGATCCTCGTGGTCGGTGCGCTGGCGATCGTGATCACGCTTGCGACCAAGGGCTGGATCGCGGCTGTCATCCTGGTCGCGGTTTTCCTCGCCGAGAACCAGATCGAGAGCCATCTGCTCCAGCCGCTCGTGGTCGGGAGGATCGTCAGGCTGCATCCGCTGGCCATCATCGTGGTGCTGGCCGTGGGCGGTATCGTGGCCGGCATTCCTGGCGCGATCATCGCAGTGCCAGCCGCGGCCGTCGTCTCCTACTCCTGGCCGTACTTGCGCGGTGATCACGATCACGATCCGGTGGTGCCGCCAGCTGATGTGGAGGCGCGATGAGCTATCAGGTCGAGGTGCTGATCCGGCGGATGGACCCTGACCTGCCGCTGCCAGCAAGGGCGCACCCCGGCGACGCCGGCGTTGACCTGTACGCCGCGTCGGACGTGGACCTCGCGCCGGGCGAGCGGGCGGTGGTGCCGACCGGGATCGCGATCGCGCTGCCCGACGGCTATGCCGCGTTCGTGCACCCGAGGTCGGGGCTCGCGGCACGGCACGGCGTAACGCTCGTCAACGCGCCAGGAACGATCGATGCGGGGTACCGTGGAGAGATCGCAGTGACGATGATCAACACTGACATGGATACCGCGGTCAGTTTCAGGCGCGGGGACCGGATCGCTCAGCTTGTCATCCAGCGAGTCGAACGCGCGGTGTTCTGCGAGGTAGCCACGCTGCCTGGATCGGCGCGGGGCGACGGCGGGTTCGGTTCAACCGGGGGGTTCCGGGGGGACGTCCGCCCGGATAGCACCGCGGGGGGTTTCCGGGGGGTCGTCCCCCCGGATAGCACAGCGGGGGGACACGCTGGCAGTCTGCCGGATCCGGTATGAGCGCGATACTCCGGCTAGCCAGCGACTGACAGGTAGGGGAGCACGGACGTGTTGCGACGCCGCCGCCGTGAGAACGACGACCAGCCTGGCGCTTCTGGCCGGCCGCAGGCCGCGGGCCCGTATGCGCCGGGCGAGGAGACAAGCCGCGTGGCCGTCCCGCCGCACGCCGGTCCCTGGGACATCGCCGATGACTACCCCGAATCCGAGCGGATCGACTGCGGCAGCCTGCTCGTGCCCGTCAGGGAGGGTTTCGACGTCCAGATCAACGTGGCCGAGGAGCAGGGAGCCTGGGTCGCGATCGTGAACGGCGACAGCGGCATGCAGCTGCAGGCGTTCGCCGCGCCGCGCAGTGGCGGCCTATGGGACGAGGTGCGGCACGAGATCGCCGCCAACATCGCGGACTCTGGCGGCAGCTGCCAGGAGAGCGCAGGACAGGCAGGGACTGAGCTGCGCGCTCAGGTGCCGGTTGGAGACGACGACGACTTGCCCGGGCAGCTCCAGGCGGTCAGGTTCCTCGGATTCGATGGTCCGCGATGGTTCCTGCGCGGAGTCATCAGCGGACCCGCTGCGACCGAGGCAGCGATGGCGGCCCCCTTCGACGAGCTTTTCGCCGACGTGGTCGTCGTGCGCGGCGACTACCCGGCGCCGCCGCGTGAGCAACTTGAGATCCGCCTGCCCGAGGAAGCCAGGCAGGCGCTTGAGGCACAGCTAGCCGAAGAGAATCCCGGCTGGGACCTGCCCGACCCGTTCACCAGGGGGCCGGAGATCACCGAGACCCGGTAGCGAGCAGCAGGCCAAGCTCGGCCTCGACATCCTCGCTCGTCACGAACAGAAGTTCGTCGCCCGCTTCGAGCGGATCGTCGCTGTTCGGCACGATCACGCGGCCGTCGCGCAGGATGGCCACCAGAGCCGTGTCGGCCGGCCACTCGATCGCCGCCGATCCGCTGGCCGACGAGCGGCGCGTCGTCGGGCATGGTCAGCTCGACGAGGCTGGCCGCGCTCTGCCGGAAGGTCATCAGCCTGACCAGGTCGCCGACGCTGACAGCCTCCTCAACGAGTGCGGACAGCAGCCGCGGCGTGGAGACCGCGACGTCCACGCCCCAGGACTCGTTGAATAGCCACTCGTTGTTCGGGTGGTTGATCCTGGCCACCACCCTGGGCACGCCGTACTCGGTCTTGGCGAGCAGCGACACGACGAGGTTGACCTTGTCGTCCCCGGTCGCTGCGATGACCACGTTGCACCGCTCAAGCGAGGCGTCGTCGAGCGAGGCGATCTCGCACGCGTCGGCGAGCAGCCACTCGGCTCGCGGCACGCTGTAGACCTTGATGGCCTTGGAGTTCTTGTCGATCAGCAGGACCTCGTGCCCGTTCTCGAGCAGTTCCTTGGCGATCGACCTGCCGACCGCTCCGGCGCCCGCGATGGCTACGCGCATCAGTGGCTCCCCTTCCCCGGGGCACGCTTGGCGAACACCGACGCGATCTGCTTGAGGTCCTCTTCCTTGGCCATGACGTGCAGGACGTCGCCCTGCTGCAGGACGGTGCCAGGGCCTGGCAGCAGCGCCTCGCCGAGCCTGGAGATGAAGGCGATGCGGGCGTCTGCTGCCGACTCCAGCGCGCTGACCTTCTCGCCCAGCCAGTCGGTGCAGCAGCTCAGTTCGGCGAGCACGAGCGAGCCGGTCGGGATCGCGCCACAGGGTCGCCACGCCCTCGGGCAGCAGCCGCCGCAGCATCTGGTCGGCCGTCCACCGCACGGTAGCGACGGTCGGGATACCCAGGCGCTGGTAGACCTCGGCGCGCCGCGGGTCATAGATGCGGGCCGCGACCCGCTGCACCCCGAACGACTCCCTGGCGACGCGCGCGGCGATGACATTCGAGTTGTCGCCGCTGCTCACGGCGGCGAAGGCGTGAGCCTTCTCGATTCCGGCCTCGATCAGGACGTCCCGGTCGAAGCCGATTCCCGTGATCTTGCTGCCTCGGAATCCGGGCCGCAACTTGCTGAACGCCTCGACGTCCTGGTCGATGACGGCCACGGTGTGCCCCTGATCCTCAAGGATGTGGGCCAGCGTCGATCCGACCCGCCCGCACCCCATGATCACGATGTGCATGATCATCCTTCCAGCAGCATTGGTGCCTGAAGAACGTTATGCCCTGAAGCGACGCAGGGCTAGCGCAGGGTCCTACCCGGCACGGGCAGGCGCGCGCGACCTGGCGGCACGATGGTGGCGTGCGGAAAGAGAAGGAGCGGCCGTTCAAGGCCGGCGACGTCCTGGAACTGAGCGTCGGGGAGGCGGTACACGGCGGCTGGTGCGTCGCCAGGCCCGGCGCGCCCGCGGGCGGTGAAGGTGGCGCAGGACCTGTTCTGTTTGTCCGCCACGCGCTGCCTGGTGAGCTGGTCAGGGCCATCGTCACGCAGACGACCGCCAAATTCGCGCGTGCCGACGCCACCGAGATCCTCCGGCCGGCTGCCGGAGCGGGTCAGCCCGCCGTGCCCGTACGCGCAGCCCGGGCGGCTGCGGCGGCTGCGACTGGCAGCACGCCAGCCTGCCTGCCCAGCGCGCGATCAAGGCACAGGTGATCAGCCAGCAACTGAGGCGCATCGCCGGCCTCGACCGGGACGTGACGGTCGAGCCGCTGCCCGGCGACGCGGCCGGACTTGGCTGGCGGACCAGGGTCAGGTTCGCGGTCGGCGCCGACGGCAGGGCCGGGCTCTACCGGCACAGGTCGCACGAGGTCACGCCGGTCAGCGACTGCCTGATCGCGCATCCGCTGGTGACCGCGGCCGGAGTTACCCGCGGCAGCTGGCCTGGCGCACGCTGGGTGGAGGTTGCCGTGGCGCCAGGCACCGGCGAGCGGGAGGTGCTGGAGTCAGGCGGGGCGCGAGTGCCGGCGATATCTGCGGCAGCGGGCGGCCGGCCGGGACTGGCGGGTCAGCGCGACCGGCTTCTGGCAGGTACATCCAGGGGCAGCCGACACGCTGGCTGACGGCGGTTCGCGAGCGCTCTGCGGCCAGAGCCCGGCGAGACGGCGCTCGACCTTTTCTGCGGAGCCGGCCTGTTCGCGGGCGTCCTGGCAGCGGCCGTCGGGCCTGGCGGCGCGGTGATCGGCGATCGAGCAGGACGAGCAAGCCGTTCGCGACGCCAGGCACAACCTGCGGCGGGCGCCGTGGGCGCGGGTGCATCAGCGGCGACGCGGCCGAGGTGCTGCACAGGACCGGGCTCGGGGGAGCCGTCGATCGCCGTACTCGACCCGCCCCGCGCCGGCGCGGACCGTGCCCTGATCGAGCGGCTGTGCGCCGGGCGCCTCCGCCGCGTCGCCTATGTGTCCTGCGATCCGGCCACCCTCGCCCGCGACATCGCCGTCTTCGGCCAGGCACGGCTGGCAGCTTGACCAGCTGCGCGGTTTCGACGCTTTCCCGATGACGCATCACGTCGAGTGCCTGGCGGTCCTCGTGCCGCCGGCCGGCTGAGCCGGGCTGTCCGGGATGCGGCAAGATGCCGGTATGCAACTGCGGATCTTCACCGAACCACAGCAGGGCGCCGACTACGCGACGCTGCTGCGGGTCGCCAAAGCGACCGAGGACCTGGGTTTCGACGCGTTCTTCCGGTCCGACCACTACCTGAAGATGGGATCTGTCAGCGGGCTCCCCGGCCCCACCGATGCCTGGACGACGCTGGCTGGCCTGGCCGTCCAGACCGAGCGGATCCGGCTCGGCACGCTGGTGTCGCCGGTGACGTTCCGGCCGCCCGGGCCGCTGGCGATCACCGTCGCGCAGATCGACGAGATGAGCGGCGGGCGGGTCGAGTTCGGCCTGGGGACCGGCTGGTTCGACGCCGAGCACGCCGCTTACGGGCTGCCGTTCCCAGCGCATGGGCGACCGGTTCGCGATCTTCGAGGAGCAGCTCGCGATCATCACGGGGCTCTGGGAAACGCCCGAGGGCGAGACGTTCTCGTACTCGGGGACGCACTACACCGTGACGGACTCGCCTGCGCTGCCGAAGCCGGCCCAGCGGCCCAGGCCGCCGGTCATCATCGGCGGCCACGGCGCCAAGCGCACGCCCCGTCTCGCGGCCGCCTACGCCGACGAGTACAACGCGGGCTTCGACGCGATCGCGGGCACGAATGCGGCGTTCGACCGCGTGCGCGCCGCTGTTGCGACGGCGGGCAGGCCTGCCGTCGTCGATGACCTACTCTGCCGCTCAGGTGGTGTGCTGCGGGCGCGACGACGCCGAGCAGAAGCGCCGGGCAGCGGCCATCGGCCAGGAGCCTGCCGCGCTGCGCGAGAACGGGCTGGCCGGAAGCCCTGCCGAACTGGTCGACAAGATCGGCCAGTTCGCCGGGATCGGCACCGAGCGCATCTACCTGCAGGTACTCGACCTCGATGACATCGAGCACCTGGAACTGATCGCCGCCGAGGTGCTGCCGCACGTGTGAGGTGGCCGGTCAGCAGCCGCCCTGCGGTCCCGGGGAGCCCGGTCCAGTGGCCGGCGCGTCCACCATGCCGACCGCGGGGCGGGTGATGCCGCCGAAGTGCACGACGTACCAGACGCCGCGCCAGGAGATCAGCGACGCGATGCCGAACGAGCGCACCTGGCCGTGCAGCCGGTACACCACGCGCGGGCCCGCGACGTGCCAGTAGCCGACCTTGTTGTAACAGACGCCGGGATCGATCCAGGCCGCGCTCGCTGACGGCACGATCACGCGCACGAGTCTCGCCGCGCCCGGATGCGGACCGAGCAGCCGGTGCGCGGCCCTGACGTCGAGCCTGAAATCCAGCCACAGCCGCGTACGCCAGTCGCTGGCCGCGTCGTAGATGGCCTTCACCTGCTTGTAGGCGGCCAGCGGGAAGAACGCCTGGCTGGCCATCGACGGCCGGCCTGTCCTGACGGCGAGCCACAGGTCAGTCGACCATCGCGCGGAAGGCCCGCCCGTGCGCATGCGGCCTAGCGCGGGTCTGGGCAAGCCCGCCCTGACCAGGGGCTACCGGCAGCGGCCCGGCCGGCCGTGCGGATGGCGTGGCCGCCGGCGAGGACGACGGCGCGGTGACCGGGCTGCGGTGGCCGGCCGTACGTGCGGGCGAGGCGTGCTGACCGGCCGCGCCAGCCGTCGTCGCGCACGCGGCCAGCAGCGAGGTACCGATGGCCACCGCCGACGCGCGGCGGGCGGTGCCAAGATGCTGCCGAATCCTCATCGGCCGTCATCGTAGCCGGGGGGCTGCTCAGGCGACGGGATGCTCGGACAACTCGCGCTCGCTGGCGACGGTGATCGTGATCGCCGCCAGGATCCCCGCGGCCGCGACCAGGCCGGCCGAGACGTACAGCGCGTCGTGCAGCCCGGACTGGAAAGCGGAGTAGGTGGCATGGATGACCTCGGTGACCAGCTTGCCCTGACCCGCCGGTGCCTGCGATGAGGATCCGCCGACCGACGGCTCGCTGGCCGGTCAGCACGCCGTTGATCACGATTGGCTGGATGCTCTTCGGCAGGCCGAGCGCGTTCAGGCTGGCCACCAGCGCGGTCTGCAGCTTGCCGATCACGATGGCGCCGAGGATCGCGACGCCCATCACCGCGCCGACCTCGCGGCTGGTGTTCGTCGTCGACGCGGCCATGCCGGAGCGCTCGGCCGGGATCACGGCGAGCACCGAGGACGTGATCGGGACCACGCAGGCGCCGATGCCGATGCCGGTGAGCGCGAGCGCGGCCGCGAGCGGCAGGTACGGCGGCTGCGGGCTGATCACCGCGTTGGTCCAGAGCAGGCCGCCGGCGAAGGCCGCGCAGCCGCCGACGATCGACCAGCGGATGCCGACCGACCCTGTCCACCGGCCGGCGAGCAGCGAGGCGAGAATCATCAAGACGGTCATCGGCAGGAAGACTTCGGCGATCTGGCCGCCGTTGTACCCCGACACCTCTTCCAGGAAGAGCGCGGTAAAGAAGAAGATCGCGAAGGTCGCGAAATAGGCGCAGAAGGCGACGATATTCGGGGTCGCGAATTGCGGGATCCGCAGGAATCGCAGGTCAAGCAGCGGATGCGCGGCTCGGCTCTCCTGCCAGACGAACGCCAGCGCCGGCGACGAGGCTGACGCAGAGCAGCGCGATGCTCTCGGTCGAGCGCGAAGCCCGCGCTCTCCGCGTTGATCACCGCGAAGATCAGTGCCGCGAGCGCGACCGCGCCGAGCACCGCGCCGATCAGGTCGATCCGCCGGCCAGTCGGGTCGGAGTTCTCCGGCAGCACGACCACGGCGGCGACGAGCGCGACCAGGCCGAAAAGCACGTTGAACCAGAAGATCGCCGGCCAGTTCCAGGCGTAGACCAGCGCGCCGCCCACGACCGGCCCGAGCGCGAGCGCCGAGCCCGACACCGCTGCCCAGACCCCGAGCGCCCAGTTCCTGCTGGTGTACTCGGGGTAGATGTGGCGCAGCATCGACAGCGTGCCTGGCTCGCTGGCAGCCGCGCCCACGCCCATCACCGCGCGCCCGGCGATCACGACGCCGAGGGCCGCCGAGCCCGAGGTGATGATCACCGAGAGCCCGGCCATCAGCGCACCGGCGATGAAGACGCAAATGCCCGCGACCAGGATCTTCTTGCGGCCGAACTGGTCGCCGAGGGTGCCGAACGTCAGCATGCTCGCGGCGAACGTCAGCGCGTAGGCACCCACGACCCATTGCAGGGAGGACACGCCGGCGGCCAGTTCGGTCTGGATTCCAGCCAGCGCGACGCTGACGATCGTGATGTCCAGGAACGTCAGGAAGAGAACCAGGCAGAGCGTCGCCAGCGCCGCCGAGCGGTGGTTCTCGCCCATGAGGCCCTGCTCAGCCCGCGGCTGCAGGACCGCGGCAGTCACCTCACCGCCGGCGGTCGCAGCCGCCGACGGCCGGGAGGCCGGCCGCTCCGCCCGCACCCTCGTGTGGCCCATCGACCATCTGGTGTTCCTTAAGCAGCTACCGCCGTCCGCTCCATGCGCACGGCAATTGGCTGGAGACGGTACGTTCCGGTCACCACGTTGTCAATGACCAGATTACGCTCTGGCGAAGTATTCGGGCACTCCTGCTCTAGCTACCCCTTGCAGCCGGCGGGCAGACCGGAACTCTTCCCAGCGTTCTCCAGCTTCAGCAGGGCGCAGAAGCTGGCAAGGCCGACCTTCCAGACACCGTCCTGGTAGACCGCGACTCCTGGCCGGCCGTTGAGCACGGCCTGGCCGCCGACCAGGATCGAGTAGGTGACCGATGCCTGCGTGGTGCCGGTTAGCGCCACGTGGCTGACCTTCGCCGACGCTGTCGCGGCGAGCGGGTTCGTGGACTGTGCCTTGATCACTGCGGCCAGCTTGTCGCCGTCCTGAAGCAGCGCCAGGCGCTTGGACGTCGAGGTCTTCGCGTTGAAGAACGTGGCCCAGTTCTTCTCGATCGCCGCGACGGCGCCTGCCCCGCTGGTCGGCTCGCCGCCGCCGGTGGCTGGGGCGGAGGTCGGCCCCGCAGGCGATGTCGCGGGTGTGGCCGGCTTGGTGTTGCCGCCGCCCCCTCCGCTGCCGCCACTGCTGCAGGCGCCAAGCACGAGCGCGGCCGCTACCAGCAGTGATGCCGACACGAGGGTCGATTCCCGGAAATGCAGACGTTGCATGGCAACAGTGTGCCGCACAAACGGGACCGTGAATCATGATGTTGGTGATTCGCCCGGGATTTTCCGCGGGATCAGCGCGGCCGTTCCTCGGGCCGTAGCCGGCCGCGCGTGCGTCCTGCTCAGGACGCCGTGCCGGGCCACGTTCTGGTCCAGTTCGGCGACCGCTGGCAGCGGCTCGCGGGATCGCACAGAACCGTCCATTCCTGCCCCTGGATCCCGGGCGCCGGCGTTGTCCACTCGCGCGTTTCTGCCCACTGCTGCTGCGGCGATGACAGCCGCCGCCGCGGCGCCGCTGAGCAGGCTCACGTGCTCGCCGAGCAGCAGCGCCGACCAGCCAAGCGTCAGCGCGGGCTGCGCGATCTGCAGCCTGCCCACCCGCGCGACGCCGCCCGTCGCCATCGCGTGATACCACGCGAAGAAGCCGACGACCATGGAGATCACGCCCACGTAGGCCAGGCCAGCGGCCGCCCCGGCGGTGATGTGCCTGGGCGGGTCGGTGATCAGCGCGAACGCGGTGACCGGCACGGTCACCGGCAGCGCGAGGATGATGGCCCAGCAGATCACCCTCCAGCCGCCGTACTCGCGCGCGACAGCCCCGCCTTCCGCGTAGCCCAGCCCGGCGATCGCAACCGCGACGAGCAGCAGCAGGTCAGCCACGCTCAGGTGGCCGCCGCCTTGGATGATTGAGAAGCCGATGACGACCGCGAGGCCGAACGCGAGCGCGACCCAGTAGGCTCGCCGCGGCCGCTCGCCTGCCCGCCATACCGCGACCCCCGCGGTAGCCGCGGGAATAAGCCCGGTGAGGATGGCGCCGTGCACGCTGCTGACATAGCCAAGCGCGAGCGCGGAGAACAGCCCGAACCCGATGCCGACCGGGCCTGCCACGATGAGCATGCGCCCGAGCACCGCACGCGGCGGCAGCAGCGATTGACGGCGGAACGACAGCACGGCGATCGCCACGACGCCCCCGATCACCGAGCGCCCGACGCCGACCTGGACGGGGGTGAAGGAAGCCTCGGCGGCCGTGGTGGCCGGGAAGGTGACGCTGAAGAACACCACGCCGAGTGCACCGAGCGCGAGCGGTGCCGCTTTCATTCCGACGACAGTAGTGCTTCTATTGGCTCTCATGAACAATGATAGCAGTTCGGCGTCGGTGACCTCCAGGATTGAGGACCTCGTCCAGTCCATGCCCCCGGGAAGCCGTCTGCCTTCCTATCGCGATTTGCAGCAGCGCTACCGGCTGAGCCCGGCGACAGTGCAGCGCATCCTCGCTGACCTGTCTGGCCGCGGCCTGCTGGTGACCCGGCCTGGGAGCGGCACCTACACCGCTCAGCGCCGCTCGCCGGCCGCAGCTGCCGACGTCTCCTGGCAGACGCTGGCGCTGGGTAGCAAGACCGGGCTCAGCGCCGACCTAGAGCGCCTGGTCGACCCCGGTGCTGCGGACTCGCTGCCGCTGACCAGCGGATTTCTCGACGAGCGACTGCAGCCGCTCGGCCTGCTGGCCGCCGCTGGAGCCAGGTCTGCCCGGCGGCCGCAAGCCTGGAGCAGGCTGCCGCCGCAGGGACTGCCTGAACTTCGCGCGTTCTTCGCGGCCGAGACCGGCGGGAGCCTGACGGGCAAGAACGTGCTCGTCACGCCCGGCGGGCAGGCGGCGCTGTCGGCCGTGTTCCGGCATCTGTGCGCGCCAGGCGATCCGGTCATCCTGGAGTCGCCGACCTATGTGGGTGCGATCGCGGTCGCCAGGGCATCCGGCCTGACGCTCGTGCCGGTGCCTGGCGACGAGGACGGCATGCTGCCCGATGTGCTCGCTGACGCGCTGGCCAGGACCGGCGCGCGGCTGGTCTACGTGCAGCCCAGGTACTCCAATCCGGCCGGCGCGGTGCTCGCGCCCGAACGCCGGATCGCGGTGCTCGAAGCGGTCGCCCGGCACGGCGCGTTCTTGCTCGAGGACGACTGGATGCGCGACTTCGATCTCGGGCCGCCGTCCCCGCCGCCGCTGGCCAGCATGGACGACGACGGGCATGTCATCTACCTGCGCTCGCTGTCCAAGCCGGTCGCGCCGGGGATGCGGGTGGCAGGCCTGGCGGCGCGCGGTCCTGTGATGGCCAGGCTGCGCCGAGGCCGGATCAGCGACGATCTGTTCGTGGCGCCGGTGCTGCAGCAGGTCGCGTTCGACGTGCTGACCGCACCAGGCTGGGTCAGGCACCTGGGCAGCATCAGGCGCGCGCTGCGGGAGCGGAGGGACGCCCTGGCGGCCGCGATCGGCGCCATGCTGCCCGAGTGCAGCCTGCCGCTGGTGCCGGCGGGCGGGGTGCACTTGTGGCTGCGGCTGCCTGAGCGCTGGTCGGACATCGACGTCGCCGACCTGGCCGCGAGCCGTGGCCTGTCGCTGAGCCCAGGGCGGATGTCGTTCCCGAGCGAACCGCCTGACCCGTACCTGCGGCTCAGCTACTCAGCCGCCGAGCCGCCCGCGCTGGCCAGGGCGGTCCAGATCCTGGCCGGGATCCTCGCAGGCGAGCCCGGGTAGCTGTGCCGTCGGGGCGCTGCTGCGACGATGTGGTCATGGTCGTGGCGGCGGGACATCCGTGAAAGTGGTGCTGGCTGGCGGCAACGGTGCGCTCGGCCGCCGGATCGCGGCCGACCTGACGGCCAGGGGCGACGATGTCGTCGTGCTCAGCCGTTCGCCAGCGGACGGCGGGCCCGAGCGACAGATCCTGTGGGACGGCGTACGCACGGGCCCCTGGGCGGCAGAGCTGGCCGGCGCGGCGCTGATCAACCTGGCGGGAGAGCTGGTCGACCGGCGCCCGACTCCGGCGGCCGTCGAGAAGCTGACCAGTTCCCGGGTAGAGCCGACCAGGGCGCTGCGGCAGGCCGCCGCTGGCCTGGCCACCCCGCCGGCCGTCTGGATCCAGATGAGCACGCTGGCGATCTACGGCGACGCTGGCGACAGAGTCCTCGACGAGACCGCCGCGCCCGCCGACGGACCCGCGCAGATGGCAGGCGTGGCAAGGGCGTGGGAGACTGCGGCGAAGGGCGCGACCGCTGACCGGCAGGTGGTACTGCGCACGGCGGTCGTGCTTGATCGCGGGACGCCCGCCTACTCCCGGTTGAACGGCCTGACCCGGTGGGGGCTTGGCGGCCGGACCGGCACAGGGAACCAGTGGATCAGCTGGCTGCACATCGAGGACTTCCTCGCCATCGTCAGGGTCTGCCTGGACGATCCAGAGCTGGCCGGGGTGGTCCACGCGACCAGCCCAGAGCCGGTCAGGAATGCCGATTTCATGGCGGCCTTCAGGCGCGCCGCGGGCCGCCCGGTCGCCCCGCCCGCACCGGCCTGGCTGGTCAGGGCCGGAGCGGTCCTGCTGCGCACCGATCCCGCGCTCGCGCTGACTGGGCGCCGCTGCGTGCCGGCCAGGCTGGCAGGGCTCGGCTTCGGCTTCAGGCTTCCGCAGATCGACGCGGCGCTCGCCGACCTGCGCGGGTCCTGACCAGGCAGTGCCTGCGCGGCCGGCCGCCCCGGCCGCCCGGCCGGCCGGCGTGGCGACTGTCAGCGGGCCCGCTGGCCGGACGCCTCGCGCATGCCCTGGTTGGCGAGCGCGTCGGCGCGCTCGTTCCCCGGATCGCCGGCGTGTCCCTTGACCCACAGCCATTCCACCTTGTGGCGGCTCGCGGCGGCCTCCAGCCGCTGCCAGAGGTCGGCGTTCTTGACCGGCTTCTTGGCCGAGGTCCGCCAGCCGTTCCGCTTCCAGTTCGGCAGCCAGGCAGTGACGCCGTTGCGCAGATAGGAGCTGTCGGTGTGCAGCCGGACGGTGGCCGGCCTGGTCAGGCTCTCCAGCGCCTGGATGGCGGCCATCAGCTCCATCCGATTGTTGGTCGTGCCTGCGCTTTCGCCGCCGCAGATCTCCTTGGCGTGCGAGCCGTGCCTGAGCACCGCGCCCCAGCCGCCTGGCCCGGGGTTGCCGCTGCAGGCGCCGTCGGTATAGATCTCGACCGCTGGCTGCCGCTGGTCGGTCATCGGGTCCGCCCGTCTCGCGCTGTCGCGGCCATCAGGCCAGCGCAGCGAGCCGGCTGGCGAGCGGCTCGAGGATGTCGGGCTTGGCCTCCAGCGGCAGTCCGACCACGGCCAGGTCCGCGCCCGCGTCCCGGTAGCCGGCTGCGTGCGCCGCCGCCGCATCGAGGTCGGCGTCCGAGCCAGAGTCGAGCCTGACGTTGACCGAGCAGGTGATCTCGCCAGGGTCGCGGCCGAGGTCGGCGCAGTGCGCGAGCAGCGCTTGCTTCAGGTCAAGCCAATCGGCAGGGTCCTGCGTGATCGCGTTCCACTGCTGTGCCCACCGCGCCGTCGTCAGCAGCGTCCTGGTCTTGCCGCGTCCGCCGATCACGATCGGCGGATAGGGGCGTTGCACCGGCTTCGGCTCGCAGCGGGCGTCGGTCAGCTGCACGTAGCGGCCGTCGAAGGTGGTCAGGGTCTGGCTCAGCAGCCCCGCGATAGCCGCCACGCCTTCGTCGAAGCGGTCGAAGCGCTCGCGCAACCCCGGCAGCTCGATTCCGTACGCGTCGCACTCCATCTGGTTCCAGCCAGCGCCGAGGCCAAGCTCGAGCCGGCCGCCGGAGATGATGTCGACCGTCGCGGCCATGTTCGCCAGGACCGCAGGATGCCGGTAGATCATGCCGGAGACCTGGCAGCCGATCCTGATCCTGCTCGTCGCCTCGGCCATCGCGGCGAGCATGGTCCAGCCCTCGAGGTTCGGGCCGGTCAGGTCCCCGGTCAGCGGATAGAAGTGATCCCAGTTCCACGCGGACTCGAAGATCTCCATCTGATCCGCGGCCAGCCACACCTCGCGCATCTGCGCCCAGGACTGGTGCTCGGGCCTGGTCTTGATCGCGAAGCGCATGCTGCGTGCTCCCTGGGGCCGGGGATGACGCAGACATGTTACTTGGCGGCAAGGCGCCCGCAGCTACGGATGGCCAAGGCTGAAGGAGCCCCGCGCGTCGGCCGACGCCTGCTCGATGGCGCCTGCTTCGCTGCGCTCCCATTCAGCGATGCTGCGCAGCATTCCCTCGGTATAGGCGCGAAGGTGGGTGCGGTAGACCTCGCCGAACGCCCGCAGGTAGGCAAGCTCAGCCTTGAGGGCGCTGCGGCCGGCTTCCAGCTGCGGTGCGACCGGCGGTGCGTTGAGCGTCGCGAGCGCCGCCTCGCGGGCGCGGGACGTGGCCTCCTCCAGCACCATGTCCGCGTGCTGCTGCGCCTCGCTGAGGATCTCGTCCCGCCGGCCCCTGGCCTCCTCCGTGAGCCGGTGGCTGTAGGCCTGCGCGTCGGCCACGTAGCGGTCGGCGGTGAGCTGCGCGTTGGACAGGATGCGCACCGCGTGCACGTGCGCGTCCTCGCGGCCGAACAGAACGCCGCCGCCGTCGCTGCCCGACTTCATCCCGGCGATGATCCTGCGGCGAAGGCGCTCGACCTCGTTCCACAGCGAGACCTTCTCGTTCAGCAGGGTGACGAGTTCGCGCTCGACCTGCTGCAGGAACGTGCGCACGTGCTCCTCGTCGTACCCGCGCCGTCCGAGCCGGGACAGCGGGAAACTAATGGACTGCACGTCGTCAGGGGTCAGCCTCTGCTGCTCGTCCTGCCAGGCAATCGTCATGGCTCACTCCACCCGAAATCTTCGACATGAATCTGACCTCGGGGCGTGCCCGCCGAGATCAGCCGCGCCGACGTCTCTCGCACCATCTCTGTCGGCCCGGCCAGGTACGCGTCGCGGTCTGACCAGCTTCCTGACCGCAGCACTACGTCGGGGACGCTGCCGGTCTCGCCGCTGAACCTTGGGTCGGCGGTTGCCACTGGCACGACGGTGAGCCAGTCGTGCTCGGCGGCGAGCTTGTCCAGGCTGGCCACGTCATACAGGCCCTCGGCCATCCTCGCGCAAAAGAACAAGTGCACCTTCGGCGGGCGCGGCCTGGTGGCGAGGCCCTCGGTCATCGCCTTCAGCGGGGCCAGGCCGGTGCTGCCGGCCACCATCAGGACGTCGCGGCCCGATGTTGCGTCGAGTGTCAGCACCCCCACCGGAGGGCCGAGCCGCAGCGAGTCACCGACGGCCTGCAGATGGGTGAGCGCCATGCTCACCGCGCCGCCGTCGATCAGCCTGATGTGAAACTCGAGCGTCCCGTCCTCGCGCGGGGCGTTGGCGATGGAGTAGAAGCGCCACAGGCGCGGGCGTGCGGGGGCCTCGATCGCCACCGACTGGCCGGGCATGAAGTCCAGCCTCGGCTCAGGGCGCACCCGGAGCACGGCGATGTCGAACGTCTTGCGCTCGCACGAGACGACGGTTCCCTGCCAGAACGCTGGCCTGGTCGCCTCGTCCTCCACGGCGGCGCGCAGCATGACACTGGCTATCAGACTGTAGGCGTCCATCCAGTCCGTAGCCAGCTCCGGCGTCCAGGCATCGCCGGAGAAGTGCGCGATCGTCTCTATCAGGCTGTCCCTGACGCTGTCATAGTGCTCGGCGATGGCGCCGAACTTGCGGTGATCGCGTCCCAGGCCCCTGAAGAAATACCGAGAGCTCGTCGACCCGGTCAGCCTGCGAGATGATCTGGCCTAACGCGACGACGAGGTGGTCGCGCTGAGCCTTCATCGAGATCGGGAACAGTTCCCTGACCTCGGGGTGCTTGATGAACAGGTCCGAGTAGAAGAACAGCGGGACCTCGTCCCCGTGCATGGAGATCCTGGCGAAGCTGTCCTTAAGCCTCCGGGCATCCACTTATCTGTCTTCCTCCGCCTGTGCTCGTCCCCCGGCCTGCGCGAGTACCAGTAGAAATGCTGCTGAAACTTTCAGGGAAAGACATCGGTCAGGTGACGGATTTTCGCCTGCCTAGGGCACGAGTTCGGCGGCCGCGGCGCCGAACTGCTCGGTGTGCGCGTCCACGTCAGCGACGGTCGTGGCCGGGCACATCAGCGCCATGTTGTGGAACGGCGTGATGAGGAGCCCGCGGTTGGCCAGGTAGAGGTGCAAGTACTCGTCGAGCGCCTCGTCGGCGGCGGCGTGGGACTCTCCGCCGGAGGCTGGCGGCCGCGGGCAGAACCGGTACTCCGCCCGCGCCCCTAGCTGGACGACGTTCCACGGCAGCGACCGGCTGTCGATGATGCCACGGACGCCGGCCGTGAACCGGTCGGCGAGCCCGATCATGGCGGTGAAGGCGTCGTCGGTGAGCACGTGCTCGAGGGTCGCGCGCATGGCAGCCACCGACAGCGCGTTGCCGGCCAGTGTGCCGCCGACGCCGCCGGTATCGACGATGTCGGCGCTCGTGTCGGCCAGGATCCGGTCGGCCAGGGCTGCCGACAGCCCGAACGCGCCGCACGCGATGCCGCCGCCGATGGACTTCCCGATCGTCACGACGTCCGGGTCGAGCCGCCAGGCGCCGGTGCAGCCGCCGGGTCCCGCGCTGAAGGTATGCGTCTCGTCGTTGATCAGCAGCGTGCCGTAGCTCCTGGTCAGCTCCCTGACGGCGGCGAGGTAGCCGGGCTCGGGCAGCACGATGCCGATGTTGGTCAGCGCCGGTTCCATCAGCACCGCGGCGACGTCGCCGTAGGCCAGTTCCCGTTCGAGCGCGGCGACGTCGTTGAACTCCACGACCCTGGTCGTCGCCGTCGGATCGACCGGCGCACCGGTGTTTCCTGGCCGGCTCGCCGCGCCGTCCGGCCCGGCGATGATGAAGGTCTCGTCCACACTGCCGTGGTAGCAGTAGGAGAAGACCAGGATCTTCGGTCGCCTGGTGATCTGCCTGACCATCCGCAGCGCCCACCGGTTCGCGTCGGTCGCCGACAGCGTGAAGCTCCAGTGCGCCGGGCCGAATCTGCGGGCCAGTTCGGCGGCCACCCACGCGGCGTCCTCGGTGGGCAGCATCGTGGTGGCGCCGCCCAGTTCGCCGTAGCGCTGCGCTACCGCGGCCTGCACGGGGGCGGGGGAGTGACCGGCCATCGCGCCGGTGTCGCCCAGGCAGAAGTCGGTGAAGATGTTGCCGTCGATGTCGGTCAGCCTGGCGCCGCGCGCCGTCGCCAGGTAGAGCGGGAACCCGCCGGGCCACATCCGCATCCACGTCATCGGGACGCCGCCGAGCAGGTGCGCGCCTGCCTGGCCGAACGCGCGCAGCGACCCGGCGTGCGCGGTCGCGTACCTCGCCCGCTCCCGCTCGGTCAGCTCCCGCAGCCGCTGCCTGTCGACTACCGTCCCGTCCGCCCCTGCGGCCTGCCCGCTGTGCTGCATCGCGCCTCCCCGTGCTCCCGGGCAGGAGGCTAGCCAACCCGGAGGGGCAGGCCCCCCGCAACCCCCCGGCCGAGCGCGGTGGCGGGCGGCCAGTCCGGCCGCCGCACAGCATCGGCTCGTGTCGCAGCGGCGGCCTAGACTGGCGCGGTGACATTCCAGGCCGCCAGTCAGAGTGCGAGCGCGGCGGCCGGCGCGGATCGCAGCGAGGCTGCGGGCGTCCTGCGCCGGGTCTTCGGCTACGAGTCCTTCCGCGGTGCCCAGCAGGAGATCATCGAGCACCTGATCGGCGGTGGTGACGCGCTCGTGCTGATGCCGACCGGCGGCGGTAAGTCGTTGTGCTACCAGATACCGGCGCTGGTCAGACCCGGTACGGGCGTGGTGATCTCCCCGCTGATCGCCCTGATGCAGGACCAGGTCGACGCTCTGCAAGCGCTCGGGGTCAGGGCGGGCTTCCTGAACTCCACCCAGGACTCGGCCCAGCGGGCGGCGATGCAGGCCAACTTCCTGGCCGGGGATCTGGACGTGCTGTACCTGGCTCCCGAGCGGCTACGGTCAGAGGCCACGCTGCGGCTGCTTGACCAGGGCAAGATCAGCCTGTTCGCGATCGACGAGGCACACTGCGTGTCGCAGTGGGGGCACGACTTCCGGCCCGACTACCTGGCGCTCTCTGCGCTGCACGAACGCTGGCCGAACGTGCCCAGGATCGCGCTGACGGCGACCGCGACCAAGGCAACGCGGACTGAGATCATCTCGCGCCTGAGCCTGGGCTCGGCCAGGCAGTTCGTCGCCAGCTTCGACCGGCCCAACATCAGGTACCGGATCGAGCCGAAGGCCGAGCCGAGCAAGCAGTTGCTGACGCTATTGCGGACCGAGCACGCCGGTGACGCGGGCATCGTCTACTGCCTCTCGCGCGCCTCGGTCGATAAGACCGCGGCCTTCCTGGAGCGGAACGGCATCACGGCTCTGCCGTATCACGCCGGTCTTGACGGCAAGACCAGGACAGCCAACCAGGCCAGGTTTCTGCGCGAAGACGGCCTGGTGATGGTGGCGACGATCGCGTTCGGCATGGGTATCGACAAGCCGGACGTCAGATTCGTGGTCCATCTGGACCTGCCGAAGTCGGTCGAAGGCTATTACCAGGAGACTGGCCGGGCCGGCCGGGACGGCCTGCCGGCCACCGCCTGGCTCGGGTACGGCCTGGCCGACGTGGTGTTGCAGCGTCGGCTGATCGACACCTCGGAGGGCGACCTGGCGCACCGCAGGCGACAGGCCGCGCACCTGGACGCGATGCTGGCGCTCTGCGAGACCATCGAGTGCCGCCGCTCCCAGCTGCTCGGCTACTTCGGAGAGCCAGCGGAAGCGTGCGGGAACTGCGACACGTGCCTGTCGCCTGCAGAGACGTGGGACGGCACGATCGCGGCGCAGAAGCTGCTGTCCGCCGTGCTGCGGCTGCACAGAGAGCGGCATCAGCGGTTCGGAGCTGGCCAGGTGATCGACATCCTGCTCGGCAGGCAGACGCCGAAGGTGGCTGAGAACGATCACGCGTCGCTGACCGTGTTCGGCATCGGCACCGAACTGCGTGAGAGCGAGTGGCGCGGCGTGGTGCGGCAACTGCTCGCGCAGGGCCTGCTGGCCGTCTTCGGCGATTACGGGACTCTCGCGCTGACCGAGGCCAGCGGGACGGTCTTGACCGGGCAGCGGCAGGTCCTGCTCCGACGGGAGCAGACGCCAGCCAAGGTCAGGTCCAGGTCAGGCCGGTCCGCCGCGACGCCGGCCGCTGAGCTGCCCGCGGCGGCGGCCGGGCTGTTCGAGCAGCTGCGCGCATGGCGCGCGGCCGCGGCCAAAGAGCAGGGCGTGCCCGCCTACGTGATCTTCCACGACGCGACGCTGCGCGAGATCGCCGTCCAGCAGCCGTCGTCGCTGGCCGAGCTTGCCACCGTCGGTGGCGTCGGTGAGGCCAAGCTGGGCAGGTACGGAGATCAGATCATCGAGCTGCTGCACGGCGGGCGTTCCGCACCATGATCACGGACGGTTCTCAGCGGGGCTGCAGAAAGTCGTCCGTGATCATCGAGATCCGCGGTCAGACGCCGGCGGGCAGGCCAGCCAGCGCCTCGGCGAGGGCAGCGTCGCTGAGGTCGAGGTCGCGCATCTCGCCGTGCAGGTAGTCGCCGTAGGCCTGCAGGTCCAGAAGTCCGTGGCCGCACAGCGCGGTCAGGATGACCTTCTCCTCGCCGGTCTCCTTGCAGCGCAGCGCCTCCTCGATGCATGCGGCCACGGCGTGGGTCGGCTCGGGGGCCGGCACGATTCCCTCGGTCCGCGCGAACCGCATTCCGGCGGCGAAGCACTCCGACTGCGGCTTGGCCACGGCTTCGATCAGGCCGAGTTCATAGATGTGCGAAAGCAGCGGAGACATCCCGTGATAGCGCAGCCCGCCCGCGTGAATGGGATCGGGAATGAACTCGTGCCCGAGCGTGTGCATTTTCAGCAACGGCGTGAATCCGGCGGTGTCGCCAAAGTCGTAGGCGTACCTGCCCCTCGTAAATGACGGGCAGGCGGCAGGCTCGACGGCCCTGATGGTCGGGTTCATCCGGCCGGCCATCTTCTCCCGCAGGAACGGGAAGGCCAGGCCGCCGAAGTTCGATCCGCCGCCGGTGCAGCCGACTATCACGTCAGGCGTGTCGCCGGCCTTGGCGAGCTGCTTGAGTGCCTCCTCGCCGATGATCGTCTGGTGCATGAGCACGTGATTGAGCACGCTGCCGAGCGAGTACCTGGTGTCCTCGTTGCTGCCCGCGACCTCGACGGCCTCGCTGATCGCGATGCCCAGGCTGCCCGTGGAGTCCGGGTGCGCGGCCAGGATCGCCCGGCCCGCGTTGGTGACGTCCGACGGGCTGGGGTGCACCCGCGCGCCGTAGGTCTCCATCAGGAGCTTGCGGTACGGCTTCTGGTCGAAGGACGACCGCACCATCCATACCTCGAGGTCAATCCCGAACTGCGCGCAGGCGAACGCGAGCGCACTGCCCCACTGCCCCGCTCCGGTCTCCGTCGTGAGCTTCCTGGTGCCCTCGGCGGCGTTGTAGTAGGCCTGCGGGACAGCCGTGTTGGGCTTGTGCGATCCAGCCGGGCTGACGCCCTCGTACTTGTAGTAGATCCTCGCGGGGGTGCCAAGGTCCTTTTCGAGCCGCCTCGCGCGGAACAGCGGAGTAGGCCTCCAGAGGCGGTACACATCGAGCACTGGCTCAGGGATCGCGATGTGCCGGTCCCCTGAGACCTCCTGCATGATCAGCGCCATCGGGAAAAGCGGTGCAAGGTCGTCCGGTCCGACGGGCTGCCTGGTCCCCGGATGAAGCGGTGGCGGGGGCGGGGCTGGCAAGTCAGGGATGATGTTGTACCACTGCTGCGGCATCTCGGATTCTTGCAGGACATACTTGACCTGGTTCGACATGATCCCTCCCAGCCCTGGGTCCTTAGATTGTCTCCGCTAGGTGACAACAACCTAGCCCAAGGCCGCTGCGGGCGTAAGTTTGCGCCAGATCGTCATTCTGCGTCCGTAACTGCCCGGATAGGTGTTGTGACCTGCATCGGATCGGTTGCGGCATACCCCACCACGTGAAATCGTTAGACGGTTAAACCCGGGCTCGTTTGCTTATCGGCCGGATGTTCCGGTCGGCCGGCCTGGCCCGGGCGGCTAGGGGCGGGGCGGCGCGCGGCCCGCGATCTCCCGGTGACCTCGGCGGCCGGGCGGTATCGCGGGCGGCAATAGCGGAGGTAACTGGTCTTGTGGGTGCGGACAGTCATTTCGCAAGACGCGGCCTGCCTGATGCCTTGGCGGTCTGACTAGACGTGGCCGGGGGGCGTAGGAGCCGGCGTAGGCCAGGGCAAGGCGAGCCAGGCGATGCTGGCGCGCTTGAGAGCGATGACGCGCGGGGAATGCTGGACGATACCGGCGACATCGAAGCTGAGCAGTGGCTGAACCCCTTCAGGATCGGCCGGCCGGTCACGCCGGTCATCTCGACCCGCCGGGCAATGGCCGGCAACACGCCGTCCTCTGCCGATCCCGGCGCGCTGGGATCGGCCGCGCCGGTCGCCGGCCCGTCCGTCTCCGGGCCACATGTGCCCGGCCCGCCAGTGCCTGGGCCGCCGGTAGCCGCGCCGGCCGCCGCTGAGCCGGCCGGTGCGGGCCCTCTAGCCGCCGGACCGCCTCTTGCTGGTCTTCCCGCTGGCAGCCCGCCGGTTTCTGGCTCGCCGGTGCCCGGCCCGCCATCCGACTCTCCGTCCCAGTCAGGTTCTGGCCAGGGTGCCTTCGGGTCGGCCCAGTTCGGATCTGGTGAGTACGGATCTGCGGAGTACGAGGGGCCTGATGAGATATCGGCTGGCCCGGTCCTGGCGCGCCCGGTCCATCCGGAACCCGTCGAGATGGCGCCGGTCCAACCCCAGATGCCGCGCCAGGTCTGGCACGATGCCGAGCCGCCAGGCCAGATCTGGCGCGATCCTGAGCCGCAGCAAGGCCGGCGCAGCCGCCGCCGCCGACCCTCCGGCTGATGCCGGGCGAAGGCTACGTTGCTGGTGACTGGCCGTGGTCAGATCAACCACCGGCTGCTGAGTCGCGGCGCGGCGAGGGCGGTTCCGCTCCCAGCGAGGAAGGCGGCCCGGTCAGGAACGCGCGCGCTCCGACGTCCGGCAGCGAGTTCGGGACGCCCAGGCAGGGCGCCTACCGGCCAGAGGCGCCGCCCGGATATCGCCAAGGCGCTCCCGGCGGTCATCCAGGTAACCAGTCTGCCCGCGGTTATCGACCCGACGGGCCCCCTGATCGTGGGCCAGTCGGCTACGGGCCCGCCAGCGGCGGCCCGCCCGGACGCTACGCGGCGCGCGGTTACCGGGGCGACTACGGGCCGCCGGACCGGCAGGCCGCCGGCGACGGCCCGTATCCGCAGGACAACGGCCGCGCGAGCCGGCCAGACGTCGGCGGACGCCGCGGACCTGCGTACCCGGCGAGCCCTGGCCCGTCTGACGGGTCGCAAGGGCCCGGTGGATCCGCCGCACCCTTGCCGCGCCGTCGTCGCGACGACCAGGCGCAGACCGGCCCGGATCCCCGCGACGGCTACGGACTGCGACCTGGCCGCGGGCCGCGGGATGGCTACGCCCGCCAGCCGCACCACGGCGCGGGCGGCGGTCCTGACCTGGGCCCGGCCGACGGGTCGCCGAGGACCGGCGGTCAAGGCGCTGCCGACGGTTACCGCCAGCATGACGGCGTCCGGGGCCCTGGACCGGCGGCTGGTTACGGTCGCCGGTCGAGCAACGGCGCCCCTGGCCAGCCTCAGGTGCCTGGCCGGCCTGGCAGGCCGAGCAGGAGTCGCAGCGGGCTCTTCGGACCTGGAGCCGGTGCTGCCGCTCCTGGCGGCCGCGCGGGTCAAGAAGGTCACGGCCCGCGAGGCAATGCGGGCGCGCCTGGCGGTTCCGGCCGGCCCGGCGCTGGCGCCGACGGATACGCCGACGACGACCAGGGCGGCGGGTACGGTCAGCCGGACGGCCGCGGCGGTCCGCCGAACCGCGGCGAGCGTGGCGGTTATCGCGGGCCCGATGGCTACGGCCCTGGCGCCGGCCGCGGCCCCGACAACGGTTTCGCCAGGGACGGCGGTTACCGCCCGGGCGGTCCTGGCGCGGACGGCAGCCTCGGCAGGGACCGGGGGTTCCAGCCCGGCGTAAGCGGTCGGCGCGACGGCGGATTCGCCCAGGAAGGGAGCCCAGGCTCCCGTGGTGCCTACGGCCCTCGCGGTGGCTACGGCCAGGGGGATGACCGGCTTTCGCCAGACGGCTACTCGCCGAGACCGCTACTCGCCAGACGGCCCTGCGCCACCGGCCGGCTACGGCCCGCCAAGCGGCTACGCCGAGCCCGATCTCTACGGTCGGCCGGAGGACTACGGTCGGCCCGAGGACTACGGGCAGCCGGAGGGTTACGGCCCGCCGAACGGCTACGGCGCGCCTGCCAGCTACGGCCCGCCCGACGGCTACGGTGCGCCGCCTGGCTACCGGCCGCCTGACGACTACTGGCGGCCTGATGGAGCCCCACGGCAGGACGGACGCTGGCAAGGGGGCACCGGCCGACCAGGCAGCAGCCCCGCACCTGCCCGGGGTCGTCCCGGCGGCACCCCGCCCGGCGGTCACGCGGCGGGGCGCGGCCCAGGTCCGAGCGATCGAAGCGACGGGCCCCGTCGCTGGCCCGCCAAGGGCTGGCTACGCCGACGGATTCGGCGCAGGCCGGCGGTTCTCGCGCGGCCGATGGCTACGGACGTGCTGACGGTCCTGGTCCTGGCTGGGCACCGGAACACGAGGCGAACTACCGGCGCGGCGACGCGGCCCAGCATCCGGCGGGATACGGCACCGACCGGTATGCGGCGCCGGACGGACGGGCTGATCCTCCTGCCGGGCGCAGGCGCCCCGACTACTACCAGCCGGGCGGCGGAAACCGTCCGCCTGGGTACTACGACGGCCCGCCAGGGTACCGGCCGCACGATCAGCCGAGCGAGGGGCCTTGGCGCGACGGGGATCCGCAGTGGGCCCCGCCACGGCGAGGCCGGCCTGAAAGCCGGGCGATGCCTGCCGATGCGGGGCGGCAGGCGGACATCGGCTCCGGCTGGAGCGGGCCCGATCCGAGGCACGGCGACGGTGGCCAGCCGCTGGCCGGCCGGTCAGGCGGCGAGCGATGGGCTCCAGCGGAGGGGTCCGGGTACGGGCAGGGCAGACCGCAGAACGCATATCGCTACGAGGCCCGCGACAGCGCTGCCACTGCGGATGCGTGGCGCCAGGATGACTACGGTCGTTATGGTGCTGGCGGGCCGGTGTCCCGCGAGCAGCGCGACGGCTACGACCGCCATGACAGCGGTGCCCGGTCTGACCCGCCAGATCGTCAGCGCGATGCCGCCGTGAAGCCCGCGCGCAGGATCGGCCCGCCTGCCGCGCTGCCGCCAGGTCCGTCCGCGAGTCGCGCTGAGCCGGCCGAACCTGAGGCTGCTGCCACCTCGGCCGAAGCGGCCAGAGCAGCTCACGGCGCCGATGACGAGCACGCGCGGCCAGGTCAGGCACCCGCGCAGGCCGGATCAGCCGGGCCAGACCGCGAGACCGCTGCCGAAGGCGGGTCCGCAGACGCGGGCATCGACGGGGACACAACACGCCGCCCGGCTGCTGACTACCGGCCAGCCAGGACAGGGCATCAGGTCGCGTGCCGGCGCGTCGCCGCCGCCCAGCCCGCCGCCTAGTCAGTCCGACGGCGCCCAGGGCGATCGTCGGCGGCAGGGTGTCGCCGCGACCGCGCCACCGCCGAGCCCGACCGGCACGATCCCGCCCGCCGTAACCGAGGTTCCGAACTCTGGACCGCCTGCGATCGAGTCGGCCTCGCGCGAGGATCGCCAGGACGTGGTCAGCCCGGACGATGAGACGACGCCGATGGCGGTCATCCTCGGCGACCGGCCGCCGCAGGAAGCCAGGAGCCCAGGCCGGACCCGCCGAGCCCGCCGATGCTCCGCAGTCAACGGTGCAGCCGCGATCAGCGCGAGCAGAATCCGGCGAGCGCCGGATGCGCGGTCCGTTCGAGCCCCCGGACAAGCCCGACGGCGGGGCGGACAGCGGGCTGCCGCCTGGGCGTGCGCCGGAGCCTGGTCAGGCAGAAGCAGCGGCGGGTTCGAGGATGTCGCAAGCCGAGCGGGCCAGCGTCTGGTCGCCTTCCACCGCCAAGATGGATCAGATCAAGGATCTGTACCTGACCGCGGAAGCGATCGGCGAGGACGCGCTGGACCAGAACTTTGAGCTGGTCAGCGACCGCCAGCGGCAGCTGATCAGGGAGTACTTCAACCAGCTGGGTGCCATCCAGGCCGACGGCGGCGACGTCGCCTCCTGATCGGCAGCGATCTGGGCCAGCATGCGAGCCGTGCGCGAGATGCCGCCTTCGCTACCTGCGCGGCGCGCTGCTTCCGTAGCGGCGGTAGTCGCTGATCTCCGTGTTCCCCGGCGGCGACGGCAGCGCCGCCCAGGTTGAGGCCAGGTCGGACCGCAAGCTGGCTGCTTCATCAGGCGCGATCCGCGAGTCGTTAATCAGATTGGCCGACGTCCTGGCGAGATACTGAGCCTCGAGGCTGGCGTCGGTGTGGAACTGGACCTCGAACGGCAGCTCGCTGAGCGGGTCGTGCCACATCGTGTAGACGCACCGGTTCGTCGTGCTGCTCCAGCTGTTCTTGCGTGCTTGCAGCTCGAACCCCTGCGCCTCCAGGGAGTCCTGGACGAGCAGGATGCCGTCGGCGTAGTGGTCGACGCCGAAGACGAACGCGTACGACAGCGCGCCAGGCACGCGGGTGGCCAGCAAGTCCGGAGAGCGGTCAGGATGGCGTCGCAGCATGTCAGCGAACCTGGCCCGGAACACGTCGACGTCGAGCAGCGCGTGCTCCTCGGTGTGCGGGTCCAGGCCGCCGTGCTCGAGGCGCTCCTCGACCTGCCGCAGCTTGGTGGTCAGGCCGCTGCCGACGTAGCTGCCGAACATGTCGCGCCCCTCGGCCGCGCGGAACCGGTCGTAGCCGTCATCGGCCACCCGCACCTGGTCGGGTGCGAGCCTGGCAGGGCCCCAGGCCCAGGATCCGTCTGCGCCCATCCGCGGCGGCTTGCCCGCCGGATTGAAACCCGGGCCGCGCGCCGTCGGGGCGGCCGTCGCCAGGCTCGGCTTCCCGTTCCGCTCCCGTGTGCCGCTGCTCGCCTGCGAGTTTGGGCGGTCGCCCGAGTCGCGCTGCTCGGCGCCTCCGGCCCCTCCATGGGCACTGGCTGGCGTGAAGCTGGGGCGGCGCCCCATGGGCTGGGTACCGCGTTCGGGTCACCTACAGGGTCACCCTGGCCTGACCCGACCGGCGGTTGCCTGGGTCCGGCGGCCGGCGTGAAGCTCGGCGCAGACCGGAGGCAACGGGGGTTCGCCGACGGGCGAGCTCGAGGCCGGCCCTGGCCTGGCCGGCGGGCGGTCCGGCGTGAGCGGCCGGGCTGGAGGCTGGCGCAGGCTGCGGCCTGTCTGGCGGATCGGCCAGGGTGAAGGCGGGACCTGGTGCGGACGACCGCGGATCCACGGCCGGGGTGAATCGCGGTCGGGGTGAGCCGACGTGCTGGCCGTGGTCCGCGTCCCCGGCCGCGCCGCCGGCCGGGACGGCGGGGACGGCGGGGACGGCGGGGACGGCGGGGACGGCGGGGAGGGAAGGACGACTCCTGGTTCGCGGTCAGCGGGGGAGTGGCCGGGCTGGTCACCGGCGGGTCGCTACCAGCGCTATCGCCGCTTGCGGACGAGCCGGTGTCGGGCTTCGGAGCCGACTGCACGGGCTCTGCCTGACCACCTGGGCCCACTGGCGACGCCGTGGGCGTACTCGGCACCTGGCGCTCCCGCCGCCCGCGGGCGGCAGCGGAGCGGTCGCGGGCGGAAAGCGAGGTCTCCGGGCCGCTAGCGGGCGCGCCCGCAGCCGCTACGCCGGCCTGAGCGGACGGATCCGCTGCGCCGTCGGCGGGAGTGCTGGCCGGCGGCCGCGCCAGGTTCGCCTTGCCCAGCCCCTGGTCCGCTGGCCCGTAGCGGTTAGGCCCGGCCGGCGGGTCGCTGCCGCGATCCCTGGCCGGAGGCGCCAGCTCGAGGTGCTTGAGTCGCGGCGGGGGTGGCTTGCGCTCTCCGTCCACGTGGTACGGCGAGGACGGATGGCCGTACGGCAAGCGCTCAAGCCGCTGCCTCAAGTCCGCCCACGATCCTGGTTCTGGCTTGAGCGGAGGCTGGTCTGACGGACGCGCCGGCTGATCAGGGTGGTACCGGCTCTCGGCCGATGACGGGCCGCTTGTGTGGCCTCCCGCGCCGTTCTGCGACGGCTCGGTCAGGATGACCTCGTCCAGATCTGGCTCGGCGTTTGCGGGATCGGCCGAACCCGCGAGCCCGCCCTCCGCCTGGCCAGCATGCTCCGCCTGGCCGGCATGCTCCGCCTGGCCTGCGTGCTCCGCCTGGCCGGCGGGCTCTGCCGCTGCCGCGCCGCTCGCCGCATCCAGCCCAGGTGTCGGTGCCTGGCGGCCGGAGTCGCCGTTGCCGGTCACCGGCGCCGGCCGGCGTTCGGTGGCGGTTCCTGGCTCAAGGAGGCTGCGGCCAGCACCTGCCCGCGAAGCCGGCTCGAAGACGCCGCGCGACCGCTGCGACAGGCCATTCTCAGGCCGGTCGGCCAGCGGGGGGTCGGGCTCGGCTGGGCGGGACCGCGACGCGGTATTGCTGCCATACCCGTGCCCGTTGGAGCGTTCCTGTGCGCGCACCGGAGGCTGCGCCATGATCACGGTGGCATCGAGCGGGTCAGGCTGGCCGGAATGCTCCAGCCCGTCCCATTGCTCCTGCTGCCCAGACATGGCGCTTTCTCCCGCGTATCGGCAATGTCGTCATCGTAGTCGCGGATAGCCCGATGACGTGCCCGTCTAGCAGGATGGCCCAGTTCAGGACGTAAGGGCGCTCAGGAAACCGGCGGCCAGCCAGGCATGATCTGACCGTGCGCATCGCCGAATCCGATCCTGGTTCCCTCGGGTCCGGCGGCCGTGGCGGTGATCACGACTTCATCGCCGTCCTCCAGCCAGCCGCGGTGGCTGCCATCGGGCAGCGACAGCGGCTGGCGCCCGGCCCATGCCAGCTCGATGAGCGATCCGTACTGGTCAGGCTCAGGTCCGCTGACGGTCCCCGACGCGAACAGGTCACCGGTGCGCAGCGAGGCTCCGTTGACGGTCATGTGCGCGAGCATCTGCGCCGGGCTCCAGTGCATGGTCTTGTACGGCGGGCGCGACACGACGTGCCCGTTGATCCGCACCTCGAAGGCGATGTCCAGTCCCCAGTCGCCGGACTTGGCCAGGTAGCTGGCCAGCTCGGTATCCAGGGAAGGCGGCCGTACCCTCGCATGCTCCAGCGCTGCGAGCGGCACTATCCACGGGGAAATTGTTGTGCCAAAGGATTTTCCGAGGAACGGCCCGAGCGGCTGAGATTCCCAGCCCTGGATGTCCCGCGCCGACCAGTCGTTCACCAGGCACGCGCCGAACACGTGCTCGGCGAACCGTGCCGCCGCGACCGGCTCGCCGATGGCGGACTCCGCGCCGACCACGAAGCCAAGCTCAGCCTCGAAGTCCAGCCGCCGGCATGCGCCGTAGATCGGCGCGGCCGAGCCTGACGGCCTGGTCTGGCCGCACGGGCGGCGAATCGGCGTGCCGGACACCACGACCGTGCCCGCGCGCCCGTGGTAGCCGATGGGCAGGTGCCGCCAGTTCGGCGTGAGGGCCTCCCCGTCCGGGCGGAAGATCCGCCCGACGTTGGTGGCGTGCTGCTCGGAGGCGTAGAAGTCGACGTAGTCGGCGACCGTGAACGGCAGGTGCATGGTCACGTCGGCCGCGGAGACAAGCAGGTCCTCGATCGCGCTGCGGTAGTGATCGTGGCTGAGCCACTCCGTCAGCGCGGCCCTGACCTGCGCCCAGGCGCCGTCGCCCGCCGCGAGGAAGCGATCGAGGCTGCCCGCGCTGAAGTCATCGGCGCGCCCGGGCAACAGCCGCTCGGCCGCGGCCGTCAGGTTGAGCACGCGGTCGCCGACAGCGACACCGACCCGCCTGCGCGCGGGATGGTGCGCATCGCTGAACGACCCGTACGGCAGCGTCTGCAACCCGAACGGGTGGCCGTCCGGCACCTCGAGCCAGTCGCACGCACGCGCCAGTGCCATGAACAAGACCTCCTACGTTTACCGGACTTCAGGGCTTACTCAGCAGCCCGAGGCTGACCAGATCGGCGACGGGCTCACTGGTGCTGCACGTGCCGAACGACGTGAACAGCCAGCGGATCTCGGCGGCTCTCTCGGCGCTCAGCGCCCGCACCGCTGCCGCGATGGCCGCGCTGTCGCGGTAGCCGAGGATGGCCGCGATCTCACCGATGCTCGCTCCGTCGGCGGCAGCGCTGGTCGCGAGCAGCACGTTGAGGAAGCCGTGCTGCTCGAGCCCGGCAGCCTCGTCTGTGCATCGCACGGCGTGGTGCAGGCCCGCCGTGCACTTGAACTGGATCCGACGCTCGGCGATCGCCGCCAGGCAACCTGCGAGCGTGTCCTCGCCGGGAAACGCGTCAGCGGTGACGCCGCCGGTGCGCAGCTTGGGCCGGTAGCCGTGCTGATCGGCGACGTCGAGCAGCGGCCCGGCTGCGTCCTGGTCGGCGATCGCGGCGAGCGGGTACTCGATGTAGCCGGCCGCGCCGGCGAGCGGCACGTTGTCGAGCGCGGCGGCGACGTCGGCGATCGCCCGAGCAACCTCGGTGCCCTTGGCCGCGGGAACCTCAATCGGCCCGCAGCCGCAGCCGCGGGTCGGCGGCCACCGCGTCGGTTGCGGCGCTGACCGCGTCAGCCCCGCCGGTGACGACGAGGGCCAGGTCGATCCACGGCGTGTTCGCGGTCGTCAGCGCCCGGCCCAGGTCGGCGAGCTTCGTCTCCGGGCAGACGAACGGGCCCGTGAGGTCGCTGAACCAGGCCGACTCGTGAGCTGACGTGCGCGGAAACGGCAGCCGCCATCGGCTGGTTGCCCGGCGGGAACAGCGACGCGTCGTCGAGCAGGCCGACCAGCAGGTTGCGCCGCTGTTCGCTGCCCAGGCCGGCCGGATGCGAGTTCGTGCTCACCCGACCCATTCTCTGGCTAGCCGCCCGGCAGGACTAGCTCGGACCCTGCGTGTCGCGGCGGATCGTGGCTCGTTCGCCAGGGGAGGAGGCTCGCTCTGCGACGGGGATCGCCACTCCTGGTGTCGACGGCGCTGCGGCTTCCGACGCCCGGGTCGGCTCGTGAGCGGCCGCGTCCGCCGCTGCGGCCAGCGGTTCGGCTGGCCCGGTACCCACGGACCGCGGCAGCGCGTTGCGGATGGCTGCGGCGGCCTTTTCAGCTTCATCGAGAACTGAATCGGCTCGCAGCCTCGCCTCGTAGGCTTCCTTGCCGCCGCGAGCACCGAGAAGCCGCCTGCTGTAGACGAGGTAGCCGACCAGCAGCAGGTTCAGCACGAACAGGATGACCTTCGTGATCGTGACGGCCTTGGTGAGCTCGTAGATCTCGAAGGGGAGACCCAGCGAGGTCACGATCGTCGCGAAGTACTCGCCCCAGCGCTTGGCCTGCCAGAGCGCGAACGCCTCGATCCCCGACACGATCGCGAGGCCAGTCACGCCGAACGCGAGCAGACGCAGGTTCGACGAGCTGATGTGGAGCAGGCTCTGGATCTTGTCGAGCAGCGCATGGTTCAGGGTGAACCCGAGTTCCTTGGCGAAGTCCCTGACGATCGGGATGTCCTTATTGAGCGCCTGAGCGATCGAGCCCGAGCTCGCGAACCGCCAGATGCCGAACGCGACGGCGCCGAAGATGACGAACCTGATGGCCCGTTCGATCGCGAACAGCTTCAGGATCAGGTCGCCCCTGATCTCCTTGCCGCGCCGGATGGCTGGTGCGTCGGCGGCCGGGCCTATGCCGTGCGGCTCGCCCGGCACGTAATCTCCGCACCGCAGGCACTGCCACAGTTCGGCGGCACCGGTCTCGGCGCGCATGTGCTCGCGCAGGTGCGGCTCCTCGGGCGCGTAGGTCACATGCCCGATGCGCCCGCACCGGTACAAGCTCCAGTCCATGAGTTGCAGCCTACGATAACGCGGCGCGCGGTGAGCGGGCCGAACCGCGCCCCGCGAGAGCCCCGCGAGAGCCCCGCAACCTGCTAGTGGTGACTGTCGGCGAAGCTGATCAGGTGGCCGGCCTGGCCCGGTCCCACGTCGTCGGCTAGCACCGGGACGCGCGGCACGCCGACGAGGACGCTCCCGGTCAGAGCGATGACGCGATCGCAGACCAGCGCGAGGGTATCGGCGTCGGCGCCGAGAGCGACGACCGCGGTATCCCGGGTGAAGTCCCTGATCACGTCCGCCAGCACGGTCCTGTCGAGCGGCTGCAGGTGGTCAAGGAGGCCGTCGATCAGGAGCAGCTTCGGCTGGTGCACGCACGCGACCGCGAGCCTGACCTTCCTGGCTATGAGCTCGGGAGCCGCACCGATGGGCACGTCGGCCCAGGGCATCAGGCCGAGCCTGTCCAGTATCGCGGCCACCAGCAGATGCCGGTCAGATCCTGGTTGTCCTGACTTCCTGGCGGCCCGCTCGACGAGCGTCCTGATCCGGGTCGCGGCCAGCGGGCTGGCGGCACGGCCGGCGATACCGGACTGGCGCCGTACGGCCGCCCGGCCCGAGATGGTGCGCAGGTCGTAACCGAGCACGCGCAGGCTTCCGTAGTCGGGCGCCATCCGGCCGGAGAGCAGTGCGATCAGGGCGGTAGCGGCCGCCGACCGGGGCGTCGTGATTCCGAGCGCAGCGCTGCCGAGGCCAGAGCGGTCAAGCCGGAAGCTAGCCATCCGCAGCGCCCAGCGGCCGTCGGACCTAACGCCCACACCCGCGCACAGGACTGGCGCGATGGCTGTCGCGGCGTGACCAGACGCTGTTGGCTCGGGGGAGTGACCCTCCGGAGCCGCCCGTGGTGCTGGCCCGGGAGTGCGACCCTCCGGAGCCCCCCGTGGTGCTCGCTCGGGGGAGTGACCCCCCGGAGCCCCCCGTGGTGCTGGCCCGGGAGTGCGATCCCCCGGAGCCCCCCGCGGTGCTGGCCCGGGGGAGCGATCCCCCGGAGCCCCCCGCTGCATATCGCCCCCTCCGTCAGGTCATGGTCACGTACTCCCCAAGCAGGGAATATAACTTGCTGTAATAACGGGTGTCCAAGACGTGATCGGCGGGGCGCGGGTGTAATTGCCGGGGCCGCCGAGAGGTCGCAGGTAGCTTGGCGCTGTGCGCAAGCCGATGGACCTGCCTTTCGACCCGATCGAGCGCGCGGCCACGATCTGGGAGCGCAGGTTCGGTCCGGCGCGGGCCATGGCGGCGGTCACCTCTGTGATGCGTGCGCACCAGATCCTGCTCAGCGAACTCGACTCGCTGCTGCGGCCGTTCGGGCTGACTTTCGCCAGGTACGAGGCACTGGTGCTGCTCAGCTTCAGCCGCACGGGCGCGCTGCCGATGCGGCTGATCGGCGAGCGCCTCATGGTCCATCCGACCAGCGTCACGAACACGATCGACCGGCTCGAGCGCGCCAGGCTCGTGCTTCGCAAGCCCAATCCGCAGGACAGGCGCGGGACGCTCGCTGAGATCACGCCGGCCGGCCGAGCGGTCGTCGCGGAGGCGACCGACGTCCTGATGAGCGCGGGTTTCGGCCTGCGCGGCTATGACGACGAGCAACTCGATGACCTGTTCGGCCTGCTCAGGAGCCTGCGCGTGAACGCGGGGGACTTTACCGGATAACCCTGGCCTGCCAGGTCAGCCCGCCGTCAGCGGTGATGTAAACCGCGGGCGCAGGCTCCGCGGGGACCGCGACGCCCTGTCCGCCGATCGGTCATGCCGACGAAGCTGAATCCGCCGGCCGGCGCGGTCACTCCCGCTCGCTTCCAGGTGCGCGCGTCGGCCGAGCGATAGATGCCAGTGTCGGTGGCCAGGACCAGAGTCCCGGCCGGAGAGACGGCCAGCGATGCAGCGGTGCCCGTGGCGCTGACGGCGCCACGCGACTGCCAGGTGGATCCGCCGTCGCCGGACCGGTACAGGGTGAGACCGGTCGCGGCCGGGTTCCGGCAGACGAGGAACAGATCGCTCGCTCCCGAAGCCAGCGACAGCGGAGCGATCAGCGCGGAGCCGGACGCCCGGCTGGCCAGGCACGCCGGCGTCGTGGCCGCCCTGGCGGGCACCGGGTGCCAGGCGGCGCCCGTGACGGGTCCGGCATAGAGGTGCCGGCCGACGAGGAGGTAACCGCCCTGCCCGGTCAGCTGCAGGCCGCCAGCGACGGCCCGGCCGGAGCCCGAAGCGCCGGGTACCGGGCGCCACTGGTCGCTGGTGCCCTTGGCTGAGTAGAGCGAGAAGCCGGTGCACCCGGCCGCGAACTGCGCTCCTGTGCCCGTGCAGCCCGACGCGACGACCGCGAAAGCGCGCCGCCCGACGGCCGACAGGTCGATCACGCGGCCAGGCAGCGACCGGATCGGGTGCCAGCTGCGTCCGCCATTGTGGGTGGCGAACAGCGCCGGTCCGTAGACCCAGCCGTCGTGCAGGTTCAGCAACCTGATCTGGCTCACGCCCGTGGTCGCTGCCGGTGGCCCGGCAGGCGGCGCGCCGATCTCGCTCCAGGACTTTCCGTAGTCGTGGGTGCCCGCGATCGCGGTGCACGGCCGAGCCGCGCAGGACCCGGCATGGCCGAGCACGGCGCCGGTCGTCGGGCCGACGAAGGTCACCGAGAGAGGCCTGAAACCGGCGACGACGCCAGGTCGCCCGGTCATGGTCGACAGCGACGGCCCTGGCACGGAGAGGGCGCCCGGCGCAGGCTTCGGTGCTGGCCCGATTGTCTTCACCCTCGCGGCCGGCGGTCCTGGCTGCGAGCCGCCGAAGCTGCCGGCGAGCTGAGGCACGGTGACGCCAGCGACGATGACCACCGCGGCGCCCGCTGCGGCTGTCATGGTCTTCATGGCCCTGCGGTGGCGGGCGCGCCTGTGCACGCGCTCGAACGCCCCAGGACGGCGGGGGCATCAGCTCGACGTCGCGGCTCAGCCACGTCTCGACGGGATCGCGATGCTCGGTCATGACGGCTCACCGACCGCTGCCTTGAGCTTGGCGCGCGCGTGGTGCAAGTCGGCCTTCACGGTGCCCTCGGGCCGGCCGAGCAGCATCGCCACCTCCTTGACGCCGAAGCCGCCGTAGTAGTGCAGCAGGAACGCGCTGCGCAGTCGCGGCGGCAGGCCCTCGATCAGGTCGCGGACGTCGACATCCTGCGCCGGATGCCAGGCGGGTTCCTTCGGCACGGTGGCCGTCATGGTCCTGATCGCGCGCCGCTCCCTGCTCGTCTTACGCCAATGGTCTCTGACCAGATTCGTCGCGATCATGTACAGATAGCTCTGCGGATTTTCCAGCCCCGACCAGCGGGACAGCAGCCTGGTGAAGGCCTCAGCGGCGATCTCATGCGCCGTCTCGTCGTCATCGACCAGGCGCCTGACCCAGCCAGCGAGCCTCGGGTAGCACGCGTTGAACAGTTCCTCAGCGGCGTCGCGGTCGGCGGTACGGAGCCTGGCCACAGAGCTCCCTTGCCTCGATGCCGTCGCCGGCGGCCTAGCCCATGGTGCATGCAGGGTAGCAACGTCGCCGGCCAGCACGAAGCAGCCGGAGTCGCTCCCGAGATTTCGCATTTGTTCTACCACACAATCGGCCTGGGCTGGTCCCGAGCGCGAGCACGCGCGGCGGTCATCGGTCCTGCGTTTAGAAAGACGACACGGCCACGCACATGGTTGGGCCCAGTTCGGGTTTCCCCGTGCCGGGCCTGGCAACCTACACTGGCAGCAGCGGTTAGTAGGACGTCCTACTATCTGCTGATCCTCAGCTGCCGGAGGATGAACGATGAGCAAGCAGTCCGCAGGTGACCACGGCGACCACCGGCGACCATGGCAGGGCACGCTGGCAGCGCCGGTACGACAGGTCCCGGCTGCGCGACGCGGATTTCACCACCCTGTCCGGCGTCGCCGTCGAGCCGGTCTACGGACCGCAATCCGGAGCGGTGGTTCCCGGCTTCGAGCGGATCGGCTGGCCGGGTGAGTACCCGTTCACCCGCGGCCTGTACCCGGCGGGCTATCGCGGCCGGACGTGGACGATCAGGCAGTTCTCGGGTTTCGGCAACGCCGTGCAGACCAACCAGCGGTACAAGATGCTGCTGCAGGCCGGCGGTGGCGGCCTGTCGGTCGCGTTCGACATGCCGACCCTGATGGGCAGGGATTCCGACGACCCGCGTTCGGCCGGGGAGGTCGGTCACTGCGGCGTCGCCATCGACTCGGCCGCGGACATGGACGTGCTGTTCTCCGGCATCCCGCTCGCCGACATCACGACCTCCATGACGATCAGCGGACCAGCCGTCCCGGTCTTCTGCATGTACCTGGCCGCCGCCAAGCGCCAGGGAGCCGATATCGGCACGCTCAACGGGACGCTGCAGACCGACATCTTCAAGGAGTACATCGCGCAGAAGGAATGGCTGTTCCCGCCGCAGCCGCACCTGAAGCTGATCGGTGACCTGATGGAGTACTGCGTCGCCGAGATCCCCGACTACAAGCCGCTGTCTGTCTCCGGCTACCACATCAGGGAGGCGGGTTCGACTGCCGCGCAGGAACTGGCCTTCACGCTCGCCGACGGGTTCGGCTACGCCGAACTTGGCCTGTCCCGCGGCCTGGACATCGACGTGTTCGCGCCTGGCCTGTCCTTCTTCTTTGACGCGCACATCGACTTCTTCGAGGAGATCGCCAAATTCCGGGCCGCGCGCCGGATCTGGGCGCGCTGGATGCGCGACGTCTACGGCGCCAAGACCGAGCGGGCGCAGTGGCTGCGCTTCCACACCCAGACCGCTGGCGTCTCGCTCACGGCGCAGCAGCCGGACAACAACGTGGTGCGCACCGCCGTCGAGGCGCTGGCAGCCGTGCTCGGCGGTACCAACTCGCTGCACACCAACGCGCTCGACGAGGTGCTGGCGCTGCCGAGCGAGAAGGCCGCGGAGATCGCGCTGCGAACCCAGCAGGTGATCATGGAAGAGACCGGCGTGGTCAACGTCGCCGACCCGCTCGGCGGCTCCTGGTACCTCGAGGCGCTGACCGACCGGATGGAGGCCGAGGCCGAGGAGATCTTCGCCAAGATCAAGGCGATGAGCCCTGACGGCACCATGACCGGCGGGATCCTGCGCGGGATCGAGGAAGGCTGGTTCATGGCCGAGATCGCCGAGGCGTCCTTTGCCTACCAGCGTCAGCTGGAGAAGGGCGAGAAGAAGGTCGTCGGCGTGAACTGCCACACCGAAACCGTCGAGTCGCCGGTAGAGATCCTGCGGGTCAGCCACGAGGTCGAGCGAGCCCAGGTCCGCGACCTGGCCGAGCGAAGGGCACGCAGGGACCAGGCCGCCGTCGACGCCAGCATGGCCGCGATGATCCAGGCCGCCAGGTCCGGCGGCAACATGATCCAGCCGATGATCGACGCTGCGGTCGCCGAGGCGACGCTCGGCGAGATCTGCGGCGCGCTCAAGGACGAATGGGGCAGCTACTCCGAAACCCCGGCCTTCTGAGCACTGCTCGCGCGCATGTGCGACGGCGCGCGAGGAGCGCCGCACATACCGTCACGTGCCTGCATGCTGAACGGGATACGGCAGGATGGAGTCATGCAACAGCCGCGAGACTTTTCGATGGCCGGCGCCGCCGACCTCGGCGCCAGGCAGGCGGCCGCGAAGCGCAGCGAGCAGGCGGCACAGCCTGGCGCGGGCGGCGCAGCCTCCAGCTTCGTCTTCGAGGTCACCGACGCGACGTTCAACACCGACGTGGTGGCCAGGTCGCAATCCGCGCCCGTGATCGTCGACCTGTGGGCCGAGTGGTGCGAGCCTTGCAAGCAGCTAGGCCCCGTGCTTGAGCGGCTGGCCGGCGAGGCCGCTGGCGACTGGCTGCTGGCCAAGGTCGACGTGGACGCCAATCCGCAGCTAGCGGCGGCGTTGCAGGTGCAGTCGATCCCGATGGTCGTAGCGGTGATCGGCGGCCAGCTCGTGGACGGGTTCCTCGGCGCGCTGCCAGAAGCCCAGGTCCGGCAGTGGATCAACCAGGTGCTTCAGGTCGCTGACCAGCTCGGGATGCCAGCCAGGGTGCGCGCGGAGGCGCCCGTATCGGACGGCGCCGAGGCAGGCCGAGGCGGCCTCTGGCCAGCCAGAAGCCGCCTCGGCCGCCGGGCCAGGCGCGCCGCAAGGCCGTTCAGGCGGTCCTGGCGGCACGGGCCAGGGCGGACCGGGTGGTCCGCCAGGCCCCGCAGAACTCCTCGGCGACCAGCGGTTCGAGACCGTGCAGAGCGCCATGGACGCCGGCGATCTGGAGACGGCCGCCACGGCGCTGGAGCAGGTGCTCGCCGATACGCCAGGGCACCCGGTCGCGACGGCCTGGCTGGCGCAGGTGGACCTGCTGCGGCGGGTGAGCTCCTACGATCAGGCCAAGGTGCGCCGGGCGGCGGCCGAGCACCCGGACGACCCGGATGCCCAGGCTCAAGGCCGCGGACCTGGAGCTCGCGAACGGACAGGTCGACGCCAGCTTCGACCGGCTGCTTGGCGTCTTCCAGCGCACAGCCAGCGACGACCGGGACAAGGTAAGGCGGCATCTGCTTAACCTGTTCGACGTCCTGCCGCCCAGGGATCCGCGGGTTACCAAGGCCCGGTCAAGGCTTTCTAGCCTGCTGTTCTGACCGGCCCGGCCGGCCAGCAGCCGGCCGCGGCTGTGGCGCATCATAGAGACATGCAGGAGGAATCCCGCACGGGTCAGCTGCTCGCAGCCACGCCGATGCTCGGTGACGTCAATTTCCGGCGCACCATCGTCCTGATCGTGGAGGACGATCCGGAAGAGGGGACGCTCGGGGTCGTGCTCAACCGGCCAAGCGAGATTCCGGTCAAGCAGGTCCTGGAGCCGTGGACCGAGCTGGTGACCGGGCCCAGCGTGCTGTTCCAGGGCGGACCGGTGTCGCCGGACAGCGCGCTCGCGCTGGCGCTGCCGCGCGGCGAGAGCGAGCCGATCGGCTGGCGCTCGCTGGCCGGCTCGAAGCTGATGTCCAGGATCGGCCTGGTCGACCTGGGCGCTCCGCCCGAGCTTCTGGCCGACGGGATTGCCTCGCTGCGGGTGTTCGCGGGCTACGCGGGCTGGGGTGCCGGCCAGCTGGACGCCGAGATCGACGTCGGCGCCTGGCTCGTGCTCGACGGGCTTCCCGAGGACGCCTTCGCCGACGACCCCGACCGGCTCTATCCCTCGGTACTGCGACGGCAGGGCGGCGAGATGGCGCTGCTGTCGACCTATCCAGACGACCCGGTGCTGAACTGACCGGTCGCCTGCGGGCTCCCTCAGCCGTCCGGCGAGCATGCCCAAACCGGAAACACCGGGCTCTGTAGCGGGTAGCCGGCGGGGCGTAAGCTAGGGCGCGTGACTGATGTTCTTCCGGCCGGCGGCACCAAGGTCGACTCCGATACCAGACCGGACCTGTCGACTGGTGACGGCGACCACGAGCGGTTCGCGCACTACGTCCTGCAAGGACAAGATCATGGACAGCGCGGTCAACGGCACGCCCATGGTTGCCCTGTGCGGCAAGGTCTGGGTGCCGAGCCGCGATCCGAGCCGGTTCCCGGTATGCCCGGAATGCAAGGAAATCTTCGAGTCGCTGCCCGACGGCGGAGGCTAAGCCAGCCCCGGGTCATCCTGGTTAGCCGGACACATCGGCGGGCTCGCCGCCGGTCAGGCGAGCAGTTCGTCATACGACGTCGGGAACACCGTACTGTGGTGCCCGCCCGCCGCCCAGACCACGTCGTACTTGTCCAGCCAGAGATCCACCAGCGTGCGGATCGGGGCGGGATGCCCGACGGGTGCGACGCCGCCGATCACCTGGCCGGTGGCCGCGCGAACGAAATCAGGGTCGGCTCGCCGCACGGCGGCGTAGCCGTGCTGCGCGGCGATCCAGCCAGTGTCGACCCGGTGCGCGCCGCTGGTCAGGATCAGCAGTGGCTCGCCGTCGGCGTTGAAGATCAGGCTGTTCGCGATCGCGCCGACCTCACAGCCGAGTTGCGCGGCGGCCGCGGCGGCGGTCGGCGCTGACTCGGGAAGTTCCCGCACGGCGCCGGTGGCGCCTAGCTCAGAGAGGACTTGCGCGACGTGCCTGGCGCTTGCATGCATGACGGTCAGGTTACCGGGCCGGAGGGCCGGCCCCTGGCGCCATTGCCCATGCTCTGCCGCCTCGCCCTGATCACCGTCGGGATGGCAGGGTCGCCGGAGGAGAGCCGCAGCGCCAGCGGCGGGAGCTCGTGCAGGGCCCGCTGATGCCGCTCCCTCCCGACCGCAAGCGGCTCTGCGCCGACGACCTGACCGGCCTTGACCAGTTGCCTGAGCAGCACCCTGCGCCGGCGCCGCGCGATCCCGGACTGGCGGTCAGCGGTAGCCGCCGGCTCGTCAGGGCCAGCGTGGCCGTCGCCGGCCGGAGGGCGGGCGCTGACTATCTCGGCGTTGGCCGTCCCGGTCGCGTCTAGCGCGCGCACCGCCCACTTCCGGCCGCCGATCGTCGGCTTGCCGACCGAGCGCTTGGCGACCGCGGCCAGCGTCCCGCCCTGGTCCGCCCTGGCGACGAGCTTGTAGACCAGCGCCGCCGTCGGCACACCGGAGCCCGTGACCAGGGCGGTGCCGACGCCGTAGCCGTCGACCGGCGCGGAAGCGAGCGCCGGCGATCGCGTGCTCGTCCAGATCGCCGGTGATGACGATCCTGGTGCCCTTCGCTCCGAGCGAGTCGAGCTCGGCCCTGACCGCGTGCGCGACCTGACGCAGGTCACCGCTGTCGATCCGGACCGCCCCGAGATCAGGTCCCGCCAGCTCGACGGCGGTCCGCACGGCGCGGGCGACGTCGTAGGTGTCGACGAGCAGCGTCGTCCCCTTGCCAAGCGCGTCGAGCTGGACCTTGAAGGCCTGCCGCTCGTCGTCGTGCACCATCGTGAACGCGTGCGCGCTTGTGCCCGCGGTCGGCACGCCGAACTCATATCCGGCGCGCAGGTTAGATGTTGTCGCGAAGCCCGCCAGGTAAGCGGCGCGGGCGGCCGCCACCGCCGCCCGTTCGTGCGTGCGCCTCGATCCCATTTCGATGATCGGCCGCCCGCCCGCAGCTGTCACCATCCGCGACGCCGCGGAGGCTACGGCGCAGTCGTGGTTGAAGATTGACAACGCTAGCGTCTCCAGCACGACGGCCTCGGCGAACGTGCCTTCGACGACGAGGATCGGCGAACCTGGGAAGTAGCAGTCCCCCTCGGCGTAGCCCCAGATATCGCCGCGAAACCGGTACGAGGCCAGGAAGCGGGCAGCGTCTTCGTCGACGATCCCGGCGCCGCGCAGGAAGCTGATTTCCTCGGCGGCGAACCGGAAGGCCTCGAGCGCCCGCAGGAACCGGCCGGTTCCCGCGACCACTCCGTACCGCCGGCCGCCCGGCAGTTCCCTGGCGAACACCTCGAACACCGCGCGCCGGCCTGCCGCGCCGCTGCGCAGGGCGGCTGAGACCATCGTGAGCTCATAGTGATCGGTCAGCAGGCCGGTGCCCGTTCCGTCGGCCAGCGCGCCCGCGGTGCCCGTTCCGTCGGCCAGCGCGCCCGCGGTGCCCGTGGACCTGGCGGCGCCGGGCGCGGCCAGCGGTCCGTCTTGGCTCATGGTCACGAGGGGAAGCCTACGAACCGCGGCGCCGGCGATACGCGGCGGCTTGGCGGGGAAGGCACTTCCGGCCAGCGGACGATTACACCCCATATGCGGGCCGAGGAAACAATCCCAGTCGGTCGACGTGCGTAACGGCCGCTTCTGGGCAGTGGAACACTAGTGGGAGGGAGGTGGCTACGAGTGAGCGTCGCACCTGTGGAAGTTGCCAGGCCAGAGACGAGCGAGGAGACGGCCCTTGACCGGCCCTGGCTCACCATCGTCTGGAACGACCCGGTGAACCTGATGACCTACGTGACCTATGTGTTCCAGCGGGTCTTCGGGTACGCCAAGCCCAAGGCGGAGAAGCTGATGCTGGACGTGCATCACAAGGGCAAGGCCGTGGTGGCTGCGGGAGCGCGGGAAGCGATGGAGCGGAACGCAGAGACGCTGCACGGCTATGGCCTCTGGGCCACGGTCAGCCACGACGGCTAGCTGAGCAGCCGGCCTGGCCAGGCCGCCGCCGAAAGGCACAGTTAACCCTGAGGATTTAGTAATTGCTGATATCCCAGTCGACGCTGGAGATGCAGCGCAGCCGGAGGAGCCGATGTCGGGATTCCGCGCTAGCTCGGGCGGGGTGACCGCCCGATTCGCGCGACCGGAGGCTGCGATCATCCGGGATCTGGTCGGGCAGGTCGTCGAGCTCGTCGTCGCCGACATGCCGGCGCCCGAAACCGACGAGCTCGCCGCCATGGTCGGGCTCAGCGAGTCGGCCGAGGTCCCCGACGACCCGGTACTGGCCAGGCTGCTGCCTGACGGCTACCGCGACGATCCCGATGCGGCCCACGACTTCCGCAGGTTCACCGAGTCTGGCCTGCGGTCGGCAAAGGTGGAATCGGCACAGATGCTGCTCCAGACGCTGCCGGCCAGCGGCGGCAAGGTCAAGCTGAGCCCCGAGCAGGCGGAGGCGTGGCTGCGGTCGCTGAACGACGTGCGGCTCGCGCTCGGCGTCAGGCTCGGCGTGACCGACGACTTTGACGGGCTCAGCGAGGACGTCAGGGCCGATGATCCTCGTTTCGCCTATATCCAGGTTTATCAATGGCTGGCCTTCCTGCAGGAGAGCCTGGTGGCCGCCCTGTCCTAGCGGGCGGACGTGGGCTGCGGTGGCTGCGGAGCCTGCGGCTACTATCGGCGCCATGCTGACCATTCCGCGCGACCTGGTAGACCAGGTAATCGCGCACGCCAGGGCTGATCACCCTGACGAGGCGTGCGGCGTGATCGCCGGCCCGGCGGGCAGCGACCGGCCTCTGCGGTTCGTCGCGATGACCAACGCTGAGCGCTCGCCCACGTTCTACCGGTTCGACTCCATGGAGCAACTGCAGGTCTGGCGCGAGATGGACGACAAAGATGAGGAGCCTGTCGTCATCTACCACTCGCACACAGCGACCGAGGCATATCCGTCGCGAACCGACATCTCCTACGCGATGGAGCCTGGTGCGCACTACCTGCTCGTCTCGACCAGGGAGCCGGACGACACCGAGGTCCGATCGTTCCGGATCCTCGACGGCGTCGTCACCGAGGAGGAAGTTCGGGTGACCGACCGCACTGGCGGAATGATCGAGACCTGAGCCGAGTTGTTCCATCGGCGACTGCAGGCCGGCCGGGCCCGGCTGCGAACAGCGCCGAGTGCCGGCCCGCCCGCTATCACTGGAGAGTTCGAATGGCCATCGAGGTCCGCATCCCGACGATCCTGCGCACACTCACCGGCGGCGCGAAGTCGGTTGAGGGCTCGGGCGACACGCTCGACGCGCTGCTCGCCGACCTGGACTCACGGCACGCCGGGCTGCGCGGCCGGCTGGTTGACGACTCGGGCTTGCGCCGGTTCGTCAACGTGTACCTGAACGACGAGGACGTCAGGTTCCTCGGCGGCCTGACCGTCCCGGTTAAGGACGGCGACACGGTCACCGTGCTGCCGGCCGTCGCTGGCGGGATGCGCTGAGCCGCTAAGCGCCGCGACCCGAACGCAGGTCGCCGAGCCGGCCAGAGAGGCAAACACAGGGCAGGCATGCACGATGCGCTATGACTCGCTCCTCGACGCGATAGGCAGGACCCCGCTGGTCGGCCTGCCGCACCTGTCGCCGGGTCCTGACGCGAGGCTGTGGGCCAAGCTCGAGGACAGGAACCCGACCGGATCGGTCAAGGACAGGGCCGCGCTCTGGATGGTGCTAGCCGCCGAGAAGGACGGCCTGCTCAAGCCCGGCTGCACGATCCTGGAGCCGACCTCGGGCAACACCGGGATCTCGCTGGCGATGATCGCGAGGCTCCGCGGCTACCAGCTTGTTTGCGTGATGCCGGAGAACACTTCGGCCGAGCGAACCCAGCTGCTTCAGATGCACGGCGCCTCGATCGTCTACTCGCCCGCCGCGGGCGGCTCGAACGAGGCGGTCAGGGTCGCGAAGCGGATGGCGGCGGAGAACCCGAGCTGGGTGATGCTGTACCAGTACGGCAACGAGGCCAATGCCCGCGCGCACTACGAGTCCACCGGGCCGGAAATCCTCGCCGATCTGCCGGAGATCACGCACTTCGTGGCCGGCCTTGGGACGACAGGCACGCTGATGGGCACCGGCAGGTACCTGCGCGAGCACGTGCCAGGCGTCCAGATCGTGGCCGCGGAGCCGCGGTACGGGGAGCTGGTCTACGGGCTGCGGAACATGGACGAGGGCTTCGTCCCCGAGCTCTACGACGACTCGGTGCTGACCTCCCGGTTCTCGGTGTCGGCCGCCGACGCGCTGCGCCGAACCCGCGAACTGGTCTCGCGCGAGGGCATCTTCGCGGGGATCTCGGCCGGCTGCGTGCTGCACGCCGGGCTCGCGCTGGCGAACAAGGCGCAAGCGAGCGGGGAGCGGGCCGACATCGTCGTGCTGATCGCCGACGGTGGCTGGAAATACCTGTCGACCGGCGCCTACAGCGGCACGCTGGCCGAGGCTGAAGCCAGGCTCGAAGGCGAGCTGTGGGCCTGACCTGCCCCCATCGATCATGGAGCCAGCGAGCATGACGATCTTTGACGAGGCGACTGCCGTCAGCCGTCGCGCGGACGGCGTCTACGAGGCGCACCCCGACCAGCGGTTCGCGATCGTCGCGCCGGGCGGCACGGCCCCGCCCGCCGTGAACGGCGGTGTCATGATCGCCACCGTGCTGCGCGCCGTGCTTGACGGCTCGCCGCTGCCGCACCCGGTCGCGACCAGCGCGCATTTCCTGCGGGTGGCCAGGCTCGAGCCCGCCGAGATCCACGTGACCTGGCTGAAGCAAGGCCGCACGGCGGCCACCGCGCGGGCGACGCTGATCCAGGACGGCGAGCCGGTACTGGAGACGACCGTCACCACAGGCACGGTTCCGGTCAGCGGCCCGCCGAATGGCGAGCTGACCTGGACCGGCGCGCCGCCCGCGCTGCCGCCGATCGGCGAGTGCGTGGACCTCGGGCCATGGCGAGGCACCGTGGCGCCGGACGGAACGGCCGGCTACGCGGGGCAGATCAGGATGCTGTTCGACCCGGCCGTGATCGGCTGGGCCGGTCACGAGCCGAGCGGCCTGCCGGAGATGCGCGGCTACTTCGGCCTGCGCGAGGACCGCGATCCCGACGCGCTGCTGCTCGCGCTCGCGGTCGACGGCCTGCCGCCGGTCGTATTCGGCCTCGGCGCGACCGGCTGGGCGCCCACGGTCGAGCTGACCATGCACATGCGGATGGTGCCCGCTCCAGGCCCGCTGCGCGTCGCCGCGCGGTCCAGGCACGTCAGCGGCGGGTGGTTCGACGAGGAGGCAGAGGTCTGGGACTCGGCGGACAACCTGGTCGCGCAGAGCCGCCAGATCGCCCGAGTCGGCCGCGGTCCGGTCCGCGCCGCTACGGAACGCTCTTGATCTTCCAGACCAGGACCGATCCGATCGCCGCGACGACGGCGGTGGCCGCGAACAGCGCGGGATAGCCGCCGAGGCTGACCAGCACCGCCGCGATCGCGCCGGCGATGGCGGCCGGGCCGACGATCGCGATGTTGATGATGCCGAGGTCCTTGGCCCGGTCCTTGGCCGCGGGCAGTACCTGGGTGATCAGCGCCTGGTCGACCGCGAGGTAGGCGCCGAAGCCCGCGCCGAACAGCACGGCGGCGACCATCGCGGCAGGCCAGGTCTCGATGAACGTCAGCAGCAGCGCCGCCGCGCCCATCAGGATGCCGGACACCGTGACGATCATCTTCCGCTTGCCGATCCGGTCCGAGATCACGCCGCCGACGATGGCCGTGATGATCACGAAGCCGGTGTAGATCGCGATCAGGATGAACAGGCCCTGGGCCGGGTGCTTGTAGTGCACCTGGTCACGCAGGAAGTAGAGCAAGTACAGGGTGCCCATGCCGATCGCCAGCGAGGCCAGGAACCTGGTGATCCAGGCCCAGGCGAAATCGGGGTACTGCCGCGGGCTGACCCAGTACGAGCTCAGCAGTGCCCGCGCGGACAGCGGCGTCCGGTGCTCGGGCATCGAGCGGGTAGTCGGGCGTCAGCAGCACGAACGGCAGCGTGAGCAGCACCAGCGGGATGGCCAGCGCGAGGTAGCCGCCGATGAGGTTGCTGGTCGAACACGTAGACCACCAGCGCGGTCCCGACCACCAGGCCGAGCGCCTGCGGCATCCCGACCCAGCCGGCCACGGTGGCTCGCTGGTTGACCGGCACGTGATCGGGAACGGCGGCGCTCAGGCTGGCGTACTCGCCGTTCTGGAACGCGCTGAACAGCACCCACAGGAGGCCGACGCCGAACACCGACTTCTGCGGCGCGATCAGCGCCAGGCTGATCGCCGACGAGCATGGCCATCGCCAGCGTCCAGCGGTGTCGCCGTCCGCGCAGGTGACCGATGCTGCTAGGCCTGCGTGGTCCGGTCGGACAACGCGCCGGCGATCGGCGTGGCCAGCAGCGAGGAGACCGCGCCGAAGGCCGAGACCAGGCCGAGCGCGAGGATCTTGCCCTTCGGGTCGATGTGCTGCAGCTGCTCGGGAATGAGCACCTGGAGCGGCGTGAGCGACGCCATCCACATCACCAGGCTGGCCAGGCCGAGCGAGCCGATCCAGCGCTTTGGTGACCGGTTCGGTCGGCTCGGCGAGCGCCAGGGGAATGACGTGCGGCGAGTCAGTAGCCTGCTCGGCCATGCGTGAACCTCCGGTAGTCGGGCCGCCTGGCGGGGTCGCCGCCCTGGCATCATCGCCGCATGCAGGGATCATGCCGCCTTCTGGCTATCTGGGTAGATGTTCGGTTCATCTATTTCCAGGCAGCCGAGCGTAGCCTTGGAAGCTATGGAGCTGACGATCGTGGGCTGCTCAGGCAGCTTCCCGGGCCCGGCCAGCCCGGCATCGTCCTACCTGGCGGTTGCCGAGGGCTTCCGGCTGCTGCATCGATCTCGGCAACGGCGCGCTCGGCGCGCTCCAGAAGCTACGCGTCGCCCGGCGACATTGACGCGGTGCTGATCAGCCACCTGCATGTCGATCACTGCATCGACATGTGCTCCTACCAGGTGTTCCGGACCTACCATCCGGACGGTCCGCTGCCACCGATCCCGGTGTACGCGCCAGCGGCCGCGGCCGACCGGCTGGACCGCGCGGCCGGCGGCGATTCTGGCCACCCGATCTCGGACGCATTCGACTTCGTGACCCTGACGCCGGGCACGATCGAGATCGGGCCGTTCGCCGTGACCGCGCGCCATATGAACCATCCGGTCGAGACGTTCGGGTTCCGGCTCGAGCACGACGGGCGCGCGATCGCCTACTCGGCCGATACCGGGGCGACCGACGAGCTGGTCAGCGCTGGCAGCCGGCGCCGACGTGCTGCTCTGCGAGGCGTCCTTTCCCGAAGTCCCTGGCCTGCCAGCCGACCTGCACCTGACCGCGCGCGAGGCCGGCGAGCACGCGTCGCGGGCAGGCGTCGGCGCGCTGGTGCTGACACATCTGGTGCCGTGGAATGACCGCGATGCCACGCGAGCCGAGGCCGCGGCGAGCTTCTCGGGACCGCTGTCACTGGCTGTAGCCGGTCAGCTACTCTGAGCCGGTCTGGTTGCGCCGAACGCCGTCGAGGCGTGCCGCATAGACTGCCGTGGCATGCGCGTAATCGTCACCGGCGGCGCCGGGTTCATCGGATCGCACCTGGCCGACGCATTCCTCGGCCAGGGGCGACGATGTGACGGTCATCGACGATCTGTCGACCGGCCGCCCGGCCAGGCTCGATGAGCGGGTCGCCCTGCACAAGGTCAGCGTCCACGAGGCCCGGCCGCTGAGCCAGGCGGTCGAGTCGGCCGGCCCCGACCTGATCTGCCACCTGGCGGCGCAGATCGACGTGCGTGCCTCGGTCGCCAGGCCAGCCGCCGACGCGCAGACGAACGTGCTGGGCACCATCAACGTGCTCGAGGCGGCCAGGGCGGTCCAGGCCAGGGTGCTGCTCTGCTCGACTGGCGGCGCGCTGTACGGCAGGGACGCGCCGATCCCGTCGATGGAGGACGTGCTGCCGCTGCCCGAGTCGCCATACGGGATCGGCAAGCACTGCGCCGAGCAGTATCTCGGCCTCTACAACCGGCTGCACGGCACGGCGCACTCGGTCCTGCGGCTGGCCAACGTCTACGGCCCGCGCCAGGATCCGGCCGGCGAGGCGGGCGTGGTGCCGATCTTCTGCTCCCAGATCCTGGCAGGCACCCGTCCGACGATCTTCGGTGACGGCACCCAGACCAGGGACTACGTCTATGTCGGCGACGCGGTCGCCGCGTTCCTCGCGGCCGCCGATCAGCGCCGGCCGGGCACCTGGAACATCGGCACCGGGGCCGAGGTCAGCGTGCTCGACCTGGTCAGCGTCGTCGCCGAGGTGACCGGCAGGCCGGCGGACTACACGCTCGCTCCCGCGCGGCCAGGCGAACTGCAGCGCAGTGCGCTCGCGGTCGACCGGGCCAGGCTCGACCTGGGCTGGAAGGCCACGACCGGCCTGGCGGACGGCGTCAGCGCGGTCTGTGACTGGATCGGAGCGCAGCACGCCCGACCGCGCCGCGTTTTAAGCGCAGCCCGCACCAGCCGCTACGCTTGCCAGCATGTCTTCCCGACCCGACGGCCGCCGGCCGGACCAGCTTCGCGACATCAGGATCACCAGGCACTGGCTGGATCACGCGGAGGGCTCGGCGCTGATCGAGTTCGGAGCGACCAGGGTGCTGTGCGCGGCGAGCGTGCTCGAGGAGGTGCCGCGCTGGCGGCGGGGGAGCGGCCTGGGCTGGGTCACCGCCGAGTACGCGATGCTGCCGAGGTCCACCAACACCAGGAGCGACCGGGAGTCGGTCAAGGGACGGGTCGGGGGCCGGACGCATGAGATCTCCAGGCTCGTCGGCCGATCGCTGCGTGCCTGCCTGGACCTGAAGGCGCTCGGCGAGAACTCCATCCTGCTGGACTGTGACGTGCTGCAGGCCGACGGCGGGACCAGGACCGCCGCCATCACCGGCGGCTATGTCGCGCTGGCCGACGCGGTCGGCTGGCTGACCGGCAGGAAGCGGTGCAAGGGCAATCCGCTGACGGCCTCAGTGGCCGCGGTCAGCGTCGGCATCATCGACGGCGAGCCGCGCCTTGACCTTTGCTACACCGAGGACGTGGCGGCCGAGACTGACATGAACGTGGTCTGCACGGGCGACGGCCAGTTCGTCGAGGTGCAGGGCACCGCCGAGCGCGAGCCGTTCGACCGAAAGCTGCTCGACCAGCTACTTGACCTGGCCGTCGCGGGTTGCGCGGAGCTCACCGGGCTGCAGCGCGACGCCCTGGCAGCCTCCTGACGTCGGGCTCGGGCCCGATGCCGACCGAGCCAGCGGCGCGGCGCAGACTCGTGCTCGCTACCGCGAACGCCCACAAGCTGGCGGAGCTGACCAGGATCCTCGCGGCCGAGCACCTCGACGTCGATCTGGCCGGCCTGGCCGACTTCCCTGGCGCCCCTGACGTCGCCGAGACCGGCGCGACGTTCGTCGCGAACGCGCTGCTCAAGGCCAGGGCCATCGCCGAGTTCACTGGGCTGCCGTCGGTCGCAGACGACTCTGGCCTGTGCTGCGACGCGCTGAACGGGATGCCCGGAGTGCTGTCCGCCCGCTGGTCGGGCGGGCATGGAGACGACGCCGCAAACCTGCGGCTGGTGCTCGGCCAGCTCAGTGATGTCCCCGACGAGCGTCGCGGTGCCCACTTCTACTGCGTCGCCGCGCTCGTCCTGCCATCGGGCGCGGAAGACCTCGAGCGCTGGCACCCTCCGCGGCCGGCTGATCCGCGAGCCGCGCGGGGCGAACGGGTTCGGCTACGACCCGATCTTCGTCCCCGACGGCGAGGAGCGCACGACCGCGGAGATGACCGCACAGGAGAAGGACGCCATCAGCCACCGCGGCCGCGCGTTCCGCGGCCTGACCGAGGCGATCGCTGCCTTGCCTGGCTGACCCGCCCGGTACGGTAGGACTCGATCGGAGGGATGGCACGTGAGCGATGTTCGGCTGGAGCCGGGGGACAAGGCGCCGGAATTCACCCTGGCGGACGCGGACGGCGGTCAGGTCAGTCTGTCCGCACTGCACGGTCAGCGGGTGATCGTCTACTTCTACCCTGCGGCGATGACGCCCGGGCTGCACCAAGCAAGCGTGCGACTTCCGCGACAGCAAGCGGGACCTGTCTGACGCTGGCTTCGCCGTGCTCGGCATCTCACCGGACTCAGCGGCCAAGCTCGCCAAGTTCCGTGACCGCGACGGGCTGACTTTCCCGCTGCTCTCTGACCCGGACAAGACCGTGCTGCAGGCGTACGGCGCATACGGAGAGAAGATGCTGTACGGCAAGAAGTCGGTCGGCGTGATCAGGTCCACGTTCGTGATCGCCCCCGATGGCACGATCGAGCGCGCCTACTACGGCGTCAAGGCCACCGGCCATGTCGCGCGGCTACGCAAGGACCTCGGTCTCGCCGGCTGACCTCGCTTCGGGGCCGTAGCCCAATGGCAGAGGCACAGGATTTAGGATCCTGCCAGTGTGGGTTCGAATCCCACCGGCCCCACGGAAGAATGCCCTGGTCATCGGCCTGCCTCTCGCTCCTCAGACAGTCGTTCGTCCGGGGGTATCGGACGGGTGACCGGTATAACCGGCAGGAGAGTGTGTGCGAGCTCGGTAGATGCTGGACACCTTGGTTCCGGCTCCTAGGCGACAGTTTGCGGACGCGGTTCCGGTAGCTGGCTGACAGTAGTTCCGGTAGGCGGGCGACACTCCGTGCTGGTTGCGGGGCTTTGAGCTTCCGCGGCGCTTCGCTGCGATCACGGTGATCGCGGCGGAGGGAGCCGGGTGTGCTGGTGGAGCTGGGTGTCGTGGAGCAGCGGTATCGGGCTGTGCTTGAAGTCCTGGAGGATGGAGCGCCGGTCACGGCGGTGGCCCGGCGGTACGGGGTAGCGCGGCAGACCGTTCATGAATGGCTGCGCCGGTATGCCGAGGGCGGGCTGGGCGGCCTGGCGGACCGGTCCTCGCGGCCGGAGTCGTGCCCGCATCAGATGGCTGTGGTGACCGAGGCGCGGATCGTCGGGCTGCGCCGGGAACATCCGGGCTGGGGTCCGTCGCGGATCCGGTGGCAGCTGGAGCGGGAAGGGTCGGCGCCGCTGCCAGGCCGGTCGGCGGTGTACCGGGCGCTGATCCGCCATGGCCTGATCGAGGCGAAGAAACGCAGGCGGCGGCGGGAGGATTACCGCCGGTGGGAGCGGGGCCGGGCGATGGAGCTGTGGCAGATGGACGTGATGGGCCGGGTGCACCTGGCCGATGGCGTCGAGGTGAAGGTCGTGACCGGGATCGATGACCACGCGAGGTTCATCGTCTGCGCCAAGATCGTGGCGCGGGCGACAGCACGCCCGGTATGCCAGGCCCTGACGGAGGCGCTGGCCCGGCACGGGGTGCCCGAGCAGATTCTCACGGACAACGGCAAGGTCTTCACGGCACGCTTCGGGCCGGGTCCCGGGCCGGTGATGTTCGACCGCATCTGCGCCGACAACGGCATCCGCCACCTGCTGACCGCGCCGTACTCGCCGACCACGACCGGGAAGGTGGAACGGCTGCACAAAACGATGCGGCGGGAGTTCTTCACCGTTAAGGACCGGGTGTTCGCGACGATCCCCGAGCTGCAAGCCGCGTTGGACGGGTGGGTGAGCGAGTACAACACCGAGCGCCCGCACCAGTCGTGCGGCGGGCGGCCGCCCAGCCGAGCGGTTCGCGCTCGCCGACAGGTCCATCATCCCGGCGGACCGGGCGGAGCCAGCGCCGGAGCCGCCGCGGGCGCCGCAGCCTCGGCCGGCGGGGGTGTCGCGGTGGGTGAACGCGCACGGCAAGATCTCCCTGGCCGGGTTCAGCTACCGGGTAGGCGCGACCTATGCCGGCGAGCCGGTCGAGGTCGTCGTGGCCAGCGGGCTGGTCGACATCCTGCACGCCGGCGTGGTGGTCGCCACCCACGCCCAGCGGCTCCGGGACGACCAGGCCGGACGGGCGCCGCGGGCGCCGGTGGCGCGGCGGGCGCGCGACGCCACCGCCGGGCTGACGGTCACCCGGCTCGCCGACGGCGCCGGGGTGGTCAGCTTCGCCGGCACGCCCTATGCCTGCGGCCGCCGGCGGGCCCGCCAGGCGATCGACGTGTCCATCGTCGCCGCATCGGTCCAGCTGTCCAAGGACGGCAAGGTCATCCGGGTCCACCCCATCCGCCACGACCGGTCCCGCGAACTCGGCGCGTTCGCCAACCCCAAAGGACGACCCCGCCGCAAGAACTCCGCCACCGGCAATGTCGCCTAACTACCGGAACTCAGATGTCGCCCGGGTACCCGAACTTGACAGCAGGAGAGTGTCCAGGCCGGCGAAGTCATCGGGGTTGGTGAATGGACTTGCCCATCCCGGCCTCGCCACCGGCTCCACCCATATCGTACTTTTAGGGTGTGAGGCGGTCGTCACAGTATTCCCGCTGGTCCCAGCCGTCACGGACTTGAGGGCAGAGGGTCCAATCTGCCGACTCACCGTAGAATGGCATGGTGCACGTCGAAAGCCCGCCTGGCGGCAGCCTGCCCAGCCGAACCCTGCTCGGCTCCGAGCCCGAGCTGGACGAGGCTGCTGACATCGAGCCCGTCGACGGCCGGGCGGCCAGGTCGCACCGTACCCGCCGGGCGATCCTGGACGCGATGCGCGCGCTGCACGCCGAGGGCGACCTGCGTCCGACCGTTCCGAGGATCGCCGCCAGGGCTGGTGTGTCCCTGCGCACCGTGTGGCAGCAGTTCGCCGACCGGGAGGCGCTGCTGATCGAGGCGGTCAGGCGCGACAGGGAGATCCAGCGGTCGCTGGTGAGCAGGATCGATCCCGACCAGCCGCTGGCGGCGAGGGTCGAGGCGTTCGTCACGCAGCGCGCCAGGGTGCTCGAGGAGATGACGCCCACCTGGCGGGCGGCGCGGGTGCATCAGCCGTTCTCCGACCAGCTTCAGCGCGACAGGAAGCGCAGGAACTCCGGCGGGCGGGCCGAGGTCGAGCAGGTCTTCGCTCCTGAGCTGAGCAGCTGCCGCGGCAGCAGCGCGAGCGCCTGGTTGATGCGCTGCACGCGATCAGCCTGTGGTCATTCTGGGAGACGCTGCGAACCGATCTCGAGCTGAGCCCGCTTGGCGCGGAGGAGATCCTGACAGGCACGTTCACCGGCGCTGCTCGCGCAAGCCGGCTTCGATCCGTATTCATAGGGCAGCGGCTTCGGCACTGATTAGCTATTCTGCGTCGCACACTATTGATCTTGCACACATCGTGCAGATATCTTGACCTCGAAGCCTGGGCTACCCGGGTGCGTCACCCCTGACAATGGTGAGGTCCGCATGAGTGTGACCGCAGACGAACTGGTCTCAGATCGTCCCGGCGGAGTGTCATCGCTATGGCGCCGCCAGCTTGACTCTTATCCCGACACCAGGCCGCGCATCATGTACCTGGCCATCACGGTGCTCGCCACGATCATGCTCTATTACGAGCTGTACGTTGGCGGCTCCGTGTCCGACCCTGATCCTCCAGAACCTGCACATGAGCTTCACGTTCTTCGTGCTCACGCTGGCGTTCGGGAACCTGATCGGCGCCTTCGGCTCGCTGTTCGCTGGCCTGACCGACCGGCTCGGCCGGGCGAACCTGGTGGTCTTCGGGCTGCTGTTCACCGGCATCTTCGTGGCCTTCATCCTGCCCGCGGCGACGAGCAAGTGGGTCTTCACGATCGAGGGCTTCGTCGTCGGCGTGGTCGAGGGCATCTGCCTGGTGGCCACCCCCGCGCTGATCCGCGACTTCTCCCCGCAGGTCGGCCGGGCCACCGCGATGGGCTTCTGGACCAGCGGTCCGGTGATGGGCAGCCTGATCGTGGCCGTGGTCGGCAGCGCGACCGTTCCCGCGGTCGTCACCGACCCGCGGTTCTGGACCCACGAGTACCGGATCTGCGGCATCGTCGGCCTCGTCGTCTTCGTGATCGCGCTGATCGGCCTGCGCGAGCTGTCGCCGGCGCTGCGGGACCAGCTGATGGTGACGATGCAGGACCGGGCGCTGATCGAGGCCAAGGCCAAGGGCATGACCGAGCCGACATCGTGGCGGCGCTGAAGCACCCGTTCCGTCAGCTGCTCAAGACCGACGTCGTCGTCTCCGCGTCGCGGTGTCGCTGATGCTGCTGATCTACTACACGGCCGTCGGATTCAGCGTCATCTACCTGTCGACGCGTCTTCGGATTCTCGGTCAAGGACGCCAACGGCCTTGGCAACTGGAACTGGGGATTCAACGTCCTCGCGGTGATCCTGATCGGCGTGGTTTCCGACCGGTTCAGGGTCAGGAAGCCGTTCATGGTCGTCGGCGGAATCGCCGCCGCGATCATGACCGTCATTTACCTGCTCCAGGCGGGCCTGCAGCCGAGTTACTACACGCTGGCGATCATCCTGGCGCTGCTGTCGTTCTCGCTCGGCGTCGCCTACACCCCGTGGATGGCGAGCTTCACCGAGACCGTCGAGGCGCGCAACCCGGCGCTGACCGCGACCGGCCTGGCGATCTGGGGCTGGATCATCAGGATCGTCGTCTTCCTGTCGTTCCTGATGATCCCCGTCGTGATCAACTCGGTCACCCCGCTGGTCAACTACGGCGGCACGGTCTCGGCGTACGCGACCCAGTACAAGACAGGGCTGGACTTCGCCACCGCCCACCCCGACATCGTGGCGCTGGCCCAGAAGTACAAGACGCAGCTCGGCGCCGCGCAGCAATTCCAGCCCGAGCTCGCCGCCCTGCAGAAGGACACGACGGACGTCGGCACGGTATTCCTAACTGCGCCACGCCCACCAAGGTCCCGAAGGCCGTGCAGGCTAAGGCGGTGGCGGCGGCCGGCGGCGGCACGACAGGACAGGGCGTGCTGACGACCATGTGCCAGAACGCGGCGGCCATCAACGGCGTCATCAAGGCCCAGGGGCCGCTGCAGAAGATCGCGCCCTACGCGGTGCCGCTGACGGCGCTCTCGAAGATTCCGGCACCGGTCCTGGCGTACCTGAAGGCGCACGCGACCGAGGTGCAGGACGCGGCGGCGAAGACGGTCGGCCAGTGGAAGACCTGGTACTGGATCTGCTTCGGCGGGATCATCTTCTTCATCTGCTGCATCCCGCTGCTGCGCGGTCGCTGGAGTCCCTCCGACGCCCGCAAGGACGAGCAGGAGCACGAGGCGATGGTCCAAGCGGAGCTGGCCGCGCTCAAGGTCTGATCCGCGCGACCCGGCGCGGCGGCTTCGCGGCCGCCGCGCCGGTGGAGCGCGCCAGCGAGCACTGGCCCGGCGGGTGATGCCACGCACCCGCCGGGCCAGTGCTGTCGTTCTGGCCGGCCAGTGCGGTGAAGCCGGGCAGCATGCCGGCCAGGCGGGAGGGACGCGATCGATGACCGATGACGTGCTTGACCTCGCGGACCGGCTCTGGCGGGGCGAGGTCGGCGCTGGTGAGTATCACCCGGTGAGCCACCTGGGCGGCCTCGCCGAGATCTGCGACGGCGTCGCGTTCGTTCCCTCGTTCGCCAACGTGTCGGCGTTCGCGACGCAGGACGGCCTGGTGCTCGTCGACACGGGGAGCTCATTCGTCGCAGCGTCCGTGCACGCCGAGCTACGGCGCTGGTCCGGCAGCCGGCTGCACACGGCGGTGTACTCGCACGGCCACATCGACCACGTCTTCGGCGTCCCGGTGTGGGCAGCGGAGTCGGCCGAGCGCGGCTGGCCGGCACCTGTCGTGGTCGCGCACGAGGCGCTGCCGGCCAGGTTCGACCGGTACGTCATGACGGCCGGTTACAACGAGGTGATCAATCAGCGCCAGTTCGGCGTGCCTGGCCTGCGCTGGCCGGTCGAGTACCGCTATCCGGACCGCACCTACCGCGACGAGCTGCGCCTGGACGTCGGCGGGACCGGCTTCGAGCTACGGCACGAGAAGGGCGAGACCGACGACCACACGGTTACCTGGATGCCGCGAGCCCGGGTGCTGTGCTGCGGCGACCTGTTCATCTGGGCGTCGCCGAACGCCGGGCAACCCGCAGAAGGTGCAGCGCTACCCCAGGGAGTGGTCGGCCGCGCTGCGCAGGATGATCGCGCTGGAGCCCGAGTACCTGCTGCCAGGCCACGGCCTGCCGGTCATCGGCGCGGACCGGATCAGGCAGGCGCTGACCGACACCGCCGACCTGCTCGACTCGCTCGTGGACCAGACCCTCGCGGTGATGAACGCGGGCGGCACGGCTGGATGACGCGATCCACGGCGTGGTGCCGCCAGCGCACCTGATGGACCGGCCCTATCTGCGGCCGGTCTACGACGAGCCCGAGTTCATCGTGCACACGGTCTGGCGGCTGTACGGCGGCTGGTGGGACGGCAACCCGGCGAGCCTCAAGCCGGCCTCCGAGCGGGCGCTGGCGGCCGAGCTCGCGGCGCTGGCCGGGGGCGCCCAGGCGCTTGCCGACCGCGCGCTGGCGCTGCTCGCCGAGGCCAGTCCCGGCGCTGGCACGGGCGGCGGGGCGAGGCCGGGCAGAGGAAGCGCTGCGGCTCGCCGGGCACCTGGCCGAGCTGGCCTGGCTGGCCGCGCCGGGGGATCGGGGATCGCGCGGGTGCGGCACGAGGTGTTCACCGCCAGAGCGGACGCGGCTACGTCGACGATGGCGACCGGCGTGTTCAGGTGGGCCGCCAGAGAATCGCTCGGCGAGGCCTAAATCCGGGCAGCCATTCACATAGGTGCCGCGCTTACCAGGATTCGATCAGCGGGACGAGGTCGGACAGGCTGTCGATCACGGCGTCAGGAGTGGCATCGGCAAAGGTCGGAACGTCGGAATGCGGAACGAGCACCGCCCGCATGCCGACGCTCTTGGCGCCGTGAATGTCGTCCCAGGGCCGGTCGCCGACGAAGACGCAGCGCTCAGGATCAGCGACGCCGACCGCGGCCATCGCGGCGAGAAATGCCTCGGGATGCGGCTTGGTCCAGTCGATCTCGCTCGAGTACACGGCGCCGTCGATCAGGTCGAGCACGCCGTCCCGGCGGAAGACGTCCTCGTGCCAGCCGCGCGGCCACATCGTGTTCGACAGCACGCCGACCTTGATGCCGCGCTCGCGGAGCCGGCGCAGCGCCGCGACGCCGTCAGGGTCGGTGAACGTGTGCGGCTCCCATTCCCGCAGGTAGCTGGCGATCAGCTGGTCTGTCGGCTCGATCCCGGCGCGCTCGAGCACGCCGAAGATGGTCGCGCTGCGGTGCTCGGACCTCGCCAGCTCCCACAGCGCGATCTCGGCCTCATGCGCGGCCGCCGCGCGGTCGGCATGGTCGTCGGGATAGTGCGGTTCGCAGATGACGCGCCACAGTTCGGCGTTGTCGATCGTGTGCCACGGGGTCAGCGTGCCACCCCAGTCGAAGATCACCGCATCTACCGTCACCTGGCGATCATATCCATCCCGAAAATGCCGGATAAGCGCAGATCAGCGGGCTTGCCCGCAATTGCGCTCAGATTCGGCATTGCCTATGGCTGGCAATACGGACAGGATGACTGAGGCAGGAGTGAACAAGGATTGGCTTGGACGTCACGTACCTGTCGCTTCGAGTTTGGTTCCGGCTTTTAGCGTGACCTGCCGGACGCTCCGGCGCCGCCGCCGGATAGCGGCACACGAGGAGGATCGGATGCACAAACTGGATCACAGCGGCCGCAGGCGGCTATCCGCCAGGGTCGTCGCGGCCGCGAGCGCGGTCGCGATCGGCTCGCTGGCCCTGGCCGGCGCGGTAGCCCCGGGCATGGCCTTCGCCGCTCGCTCCGGCCCGGCGCGCCCGGCCGCAGCGGCCCATCACGACGACAACGCGTGCCATCTCGGCAACGGCATCCAGCACGTCGTCCAGCTCACGTTCGACAACATTCACTTCTTCCGCGACAACCCCAACGTCCCTTCTGACCTGCAGATGATGCCGAACCTGCTGAACTTCATCGAGAACAACGGGACGTGGCTGTCGAACAACCACACGCCGCTGATCGCGCACACTGCCGACAACATCCTGACCACCAACACCGGGCTGTACGGCGACCGGCAGGGCATGCCGATCTCCAACGGCTTCCGCAGCTTCAACCCCGATGGCACCGCCGATCCGGCAAGCTCGTTCGCGTACTGGACCGACCCGATCTTCGACACGGCCAGCACGCCGAACCCCGGCCACGACACCAACCCGTCGATGGTGTACGCGCCCCGAGCCGCCTGCGACCGCCAAGAACCCGGCGGCCCCGAACACGATCACCCCGGCGCCGTGGGTGCCCTTCACCAGGGCAGGCTGCAACGTCGGCGACGTCGCCACGGCGAACCAGGAACTCGAGAACACAGCCGTGGACCTGCCCAAGGTCTTCGGGCCGAACTCACCAGAGGTTGCCCAGCTGAACGCCGATAGCGACCGGTTCAAGGACGCTGAGGTGGCCGACTACGTGGGCCTCGGCGTGCACTGCGCGCAGGGCGCGGCCAGCCAGTTCTGCTCGTCGGCCCAGGCCGTCAAGTTCGGGCAGACCAGCCCGAGCCCGACCGCGGTCTCCGACCTCCTGCCCAACGAGCCAGGCGGCTACAACGGCTTCCTGGCACTCTTCGGGCACAGGTACATCGCGCCGCAGCTCGGCGCCGGAACCCCCAACCTTACGCACAACGGGTACCAAGTCACCAATGCCGATGGCAACCTGGTCGACCTGAACGGGAATCAGATCAACGGCGCATTCCTGACCAACCACCCGGGCTTCCCCGGATTCGGCCCGATCAACGCGTCGCAGACGCTGGCCTACATGTCCGACATGCTGGAGTCGGGAGTGCCAGTCGTGAACGGCTACATCGCCGACATCCACGGCAATGAGAACATCCCCGGGCTGTCCTCATGCGTCGGCGCTCCGTCCGCGCTCGGCCCTGGCAGCGCCTGCTATATCGCCCAGGCCCAGTACTACAACCAGGCGTTCGCGGACTTCTTCAAGCGGCTCGCCGCCGACGGCATCACGCCGAAGAACACCCTGTTCATGATCAGCTCCGACGAGGGTGACCACGTCGCGGGCGCCAACGTGGGGCGCGCGATCCAGCCGACCCCGGCCAACTGCGACGGCGCGACGGTCTCCGGCACCACCGTGACACCTGACGTGCTGTGCACCTACCCGACGGGCACGTTCGGCGAGCTGGCTGGCAACCTGCCAGGCCTGCTTGCCACCGAGCAGAGCAACACCACGCCGTTCACGCTCGAGGCCGACAGCGCTCCTGAGTTCTACGTCACAGGGAATCCAGGACCTAGCGACCCTGCGGTGCGGACGCTCGAGCGGGATGCTGGCGCCCTGACGGCGGCGAACCCGTATACCGGCACCACCCAGCCGATCACGAACTACCTCGCCGATCCGACCGAGGAGGCGATCCTGCACATGGTCAACGCCGACCCGGCCAGGACGCCGACGTTCGCGATGTTCGCCAGGCCGGACTACTTCCTGTCGTCGGGCGCGACGAACTGCAACTCGCCGTGCGTGAGCGTGAACCCCGGTTTCGCGTACAACCATGGTGACTACGCGGCCGAGATCGACACGAACTAGCTCGGCATCGCCGGGCCGGGGTGAAGAACCTCGGCGTCGACGGCCCGCAGCCAGCGGACGGCCCGAACTCGGCGGGCCCGGACAGCGGCCAGGTGACGGTTCCCGGCAGCCACACCACCGGCACCTGGCTCGACGAGACCGACATCCGGCCGACCCTCATGTACCTGACCGGGCTGCGGGACGACTACGAGCACGACGGCCGGGTCATCACCCAGATCCTGACCGACCCGAACCAGGCGCTGTCCGGGCCGGGGGTGGCGCGGCTCGGCGCCTGCTACAAGCAGCTCAACTCCAGCGTCGGAGAGTTCGGGACCGACACGCTGATCGCGTCGACCGCGGCGCTCGAGAGCAACGCTCCTGGCGACAGCACGTACACCACATCGAGCACGCCCTGCGCGTGCTGGACGTGGCCAGGGACAGGCTCGCCGGCGATCAAGGGCGAGCTTGAGGCGGCGGCGTTCAGCAACGACAAGATCCACGGCATTGGCGGCAGATCGTGGCGTGCGACGCGCTGCTCGGCGCCGCGCACGTGCTGGCCAGCCACAGCTAGCGGCAGCAACCGCGAGGATGCGGCGGCGGCCCCGGCATCCGGCCGGGTGACCGCCGCCGCATCGCGTTTACGTCGCGAAGGGGTGAGATTCCGGGGAACCGGCCACCGTGCCGTGAACCGGCGGGCCGGGCGTGCGTAGTCCGCACAAGCCTGGGACACTAGAGCCAGGCTTGGAACGGCGCGCTCCGGCCGGGAAGGGGTGCGAGGGATGGCCGACCAGGGGAGCCGCGGACAGCGCGGTACCGTCGCGGTGCGAACGGGGCGGCCGGGAACGGCCGGGTCTCGAAGCGCGACTCAGACGAGATCGTCGCCGAAATCGAGCGAACCAGGCAGAATCTCGCGCGCACCATCGACTCACTCGCCGACCGGGTCAGCCCGGCCAGCAACGTCCGGCGGCTGCGCGAGCGGGCTGCCGAGCAGGCAGCCAAGCCCGAAGTTCAGCTTGCCGCCGTCGCCGCGGCGCTGGCCGTCACCGGGATCGCCATTTACCGGACCTGGGGCCGTCGCCGCGGCTAGAGGCCGGGCTACGCCTCCGGCGGCCTTGGGTGACCCGACCATAGGCTGATCTTCCTATCCTGAATAAATAGGGTTGCGCCTGCGGGCCTGGTGCCGCCAGGCTGCGTGCGATCCCGCGGCGGCCGTGCGGACGGCCGCGAGGGATGGTGATCGGACATGTTCGAGCGTTTCACCGATCGGGCCCGGCGGGTGGTGGTCCTCGCGCACGAGGAGGCCAGGCTCCTCAACCACGGCTACATCGGCACCGAGCACCTGCTGCTCGGCCTGCTCCGGGAGGATCAGGGCATCGCGGCGAGGGCCCTGACCGCGCTGGACGTGGAGCTCGAGGTCGTGCGGGACCGGGTCAGGGAGATCATCGGCGAGGGCAACGAGGCAGAGTTCGAGGGCCACATCCCGTTCACGCCGCGGGCCAAGCGGGTGCTCGAGCTCTCGCTGCGCGAGGCGCTTCAGCTCGGCCACACCTACATTGGCACCGAGCACATCCTGCTCGGGCTGGTCCGCGAGGGCGAGGGTGTTGGCGCCCAGATCCTGGTCGCGCTCGGCGCCGACCTGAACCGGGTCAGGCAGCAGGTGATCGGCCTCCTGCATGGCTCACACGGGCAGGCCACGCGCGGCGGGCGTCCCGGTCCCGCTGACGTGACCATCGCTGGACGCGCCGTCCCTGGCCGCCGAGAACGCACGCTGGTCTCCGGCTTCCGGATCCGCCTGAGCGAGATCGAGTCGCGTCTCGCCGCGGTGGAGCAGCGGGTGGGTTTCGGGCCCGACGTCAGCGAGATCGATAAGGAACTCGTCAGGGTACTGGGCGAGAAGCACGCCGCCGCCGACGCCCAGGATTACGAGCGGGCCGCGGAATTGCGCGATGCCGAGCGCAGGCTGACCGCGGAGAAGGCCGCCAAGCAGCAGGAGTGGTCAGGGGCCCATCCCGACCTCGTTGCCATGGCCGAGACCGTCGAGCGGCTCGGTGCCGAGGTCGCGGGGCTCCGGCAGTTGCTCACCGAGCACGGCATCGAGCCGCGGCCCGACGCCGAGCCGCCGGCTGACGGACCGGGAGATACCGAGTCAGAAGCTGGCTAGCGGCTCGAGATGTTCAGCCCACCTTGCTGGCGCGGCCGGCCCAGTACGGCGCCCTGAGCTGGCGCTTCAGCAGCTTGCCTGACCCAGTCCTCGGCAGCTCGTCGGTGAACGAGATCGACCGCGGGACCTTGTAGCCGGCGAGGTGCTCGCGGGCGAACGCGATCACCTCGGCCTCGGACAGCGACGCGCCCGGCGCGGGCACGATCGTCGCGTGCACCTGCTCGCCCCACTCCTCGGACGGGATCCCGAAGACGGCGACGTCAAAGATCGCCGGATTCTGCTCGAGCGCGGCCTCGATCTCGGCCGGGTAGATGTTCATGCCGCCCGAGATGATCATGTCGTTCTTGCGATCGCAGATGTAGTAGTAGCCCTCGTCGTCCCGGTAGGCGATGTCGCCGACGGTGTGGAACTCGCCGAGCCTGGCTGCCTCGTAGCTGTCCGGCTGCTTGTAGTACTCGTTGAAGACCCCGGTCGAGCGGACGAAGAGTTCGCCCGCGTGGTCCGGCCCGGTGCCAGTGACCTCGTTGCCGTCGGCGTCGAGCAGCCGGATCTCGACACCGGGGGCCGGCTTGCCGCACGAGCCTGGCTTGCGCATCTGGTCCTTGGGCTCCAGCACGCAGTTCACGCCGAGCTCGGTCGATCCGTAGATCTCCCAGAGCGAGTCGGCCGGGAAGTCGGCGACGTAGGCCTGCTTCAGCGCGAAGCTCCACGGCGCGGCGTTGGCCAGCATCCGCTTCATCGTCGAGCGGTCGTAGCGCTCCTTGACCTCGGCCGGCAAGGCGCACACGAGCCTGATCAGCGGCGGAGCCGAGAAGGTCGAGCTGACCTTGTACGTGTCCACCAGCCGCAGCCAGTCCTCAGGGTCGAATTTGCGCTGGAGGATGATCGTCTGCCCGAGGGCGAGTCCGGCTCCCATGAAGGCGCTCGGGCCGCTGTGGTACAGCGGGCCTGAGGTGAGGTAGACGTCGTCGGGCGTGTAGCCGATGAAGCCGATCAGCGCCATCGCCGTCGCCGGGTCGGTCGCGTTGCGGTAGGCGCCCTTGGGCTTGCCGGTCGTGCCCGAGGTGTAGATCATCGTGGCGCCGGCGCCCTCGGCGTCCTCCGCGGGCGGCTCGGCCGACGAGCCCGTCACCAGGTCCTCGCCCAGCATGCCGGGCAGCGCCTCGCCGTCGTAGACGAGCACGTTACGCAGGTTGCCGAGTTGCCCGCCGTCCAGCGGGACGAAGAGCTGAGCGTACTCCGCATCCACATAGGCGGCCCTGGCGTCGGAGTGCACGATGATGTACTGCGCCTCCTCGGCGGTCAGGCGGTAGTTCAGCGGCACCGCCACGGCGCCGATCTTCCTGGTGGCGTTCATCACGGCGACGACCGGCAGCGAGTTCGGGCCGCACCAGATCACCTTGTCGCCGGCCCCGACGCCGAGCGAGGCCAGCGCGTTGGCCAGCCGGTTCGACTCAAGCTCGAGCTGCGCGTAAGTCCACGTGACGATGCCCTGGCCTGGCCGGTCGTCGATGACGGCTGGCTTGTCCGGCTGAGTTGACGCATAGAGGGTCAGGAGATCTGGCATGCGGTCCTATCCTTCAGCTCTGGCCTGATGATCAGATCACTAGCCTGTCGTGATTCTCTCGAGTTGTCACCATTGGGCTCAGGCGGGGAATGCTAGACCTGACGGATTCGATCAGGGCACGCCAAGCAGCAGGGAGGCGCCGCCAATGGCAACCGTCAGCGTCCGCTACATCGTCGATGACGTCGATGCGGCGATCGCGTTCTACCGTGACAGCCTCGGCTTCACCGAGATCATGCACCCAGCGCCCGCGTTCGCGATGATGTCGCTCGGCGACTTGCGGCTCGTGCTCAGCGCTCCCGGCGGCGGACCGGGCGGCGGACAGGCCGATGCCGGACGGCACGCTGCCGCGGCCAGGCGGCTGGAACCGGTTCTCGATCGAGGTCAGCGACCTGGCAGGGACCGTCGAGCGGCTTCGCGCCCGGGGGGCCAGGTTCCGCAACGAGATCGTCACCGGCGTCGGCGGCAAGCAGATCCTGGTCGAGGACCCCTCAGGCAATCCCGTCGAGCTGTTCGAGCCGACGGCACCCGAGGCACGGCTGCGGCAACCCGGCTGAAGAATTCCTTGCCGCCGTGTCGATCGGGGCCCAGCGCGTTCGTAGCGAGGGTAGAAAGCCGGCCAGTGGCCGGCCCGACACCGGAAAGGAACGAAGCCATGAAGCAGTACCTGCTCTCCGTGCACCACGTCGAGGGCCAGCGCGACCTGCCCGAGGACGAGATCCAGCAGATGTACAAGGACGTCGACGAGGTCAACGCCGAGCTGCAGGCGACTGGGGCGTGGGTCTTCGGCGGCGGCCTGCACCCGCCGGCGACCGCGACGGTCGTCAGGATCACCGACGGTGAGGTCGTCACCACCGACGGCCCGTTCGCCGAGACAAAGGAGCAGCTCGGCGGGTTCTGGGTGATCAAGGCCGCCGACCTCGACGCCGCGCTGGCCTGGGCCGCCAAGGCGACGCGCGCCTGCCGGGCTCCGGTCGAGGTCCGCCCGTTCCAGGACGACCCGGAGGTCTAGCCGGGTGCATCAGCCCCAGGCGTCGCCGCACCGCGACGAGATCGAAGGCTACTTCCGGCGCGAGTACGGCCGGTGCGTGGCCACCCTGGTCCGCTTCTTCGGCGACATCGACATCGCCGAAGAAGCGGTCCAGGACGCCTTCGCGGTCGCGCTTCGACCGCTGGCCGGAGACCGGCCTGCCGCCGAATCCCGGCGCCTGGATCACCACGACCGCCAGGAACCGCGCCATCGACCAGCTGCGAAGGGAGGCCTCCCGCCATGGCCGGCACGCCCAGGCCGCCCTGCTGTACGCCAGCGACGAGCCACCAGGGCAGGAGGGCCCAGTGAAGGACGACCGGCTGCGGCTGATCTTCACCTGCTGCCACCCCGCGCTCGCCAGGACCGCTCAGGTGGCGCTGACGCTGCGGCTGCTCGGCGGCCTGGAGACGCCGCAGATCGCGCGGGCGTTCCTGGTACCCGAGCCGACGATGGCGCAGCGCATCGTGCGGGCGAAGAAGAAGATCAAGGCGGCCGGGATCCCGTACCGGGTTCCCGGCGACGCCGAACTGCCTGACCGGCTCGCTGCCGTGCTCGCGGTGATCTACCTGATCTTCACCGAGGGGCACACCGCCACCGACGGCGGTGAGCTGACCAAGCTGGACCTGTGCGACGAGGCGATCAGGCTCGCCCGGCTGCTCGCCGACCTGATGCCGGACGAGCCTGAGGTACTGGGCCTTCTGGCGCTGCTGCTGCTGACCCACTCGCGCAGCCGGGCGCGGACCGCGCCGGGCCACCCGCTCGTCCTGCTGCCCGATCAGGACCGGACGCTGTGGGACCAGGCGCTGATCGCCGAGGGGCAGCAGCTGGTCAGGCGCTGCCTGCGGCGCAACCAGCCTGGGCCTTATCAGATCCAGGCCGCCATCGCCGCGGTGCACAGCGCGGCGTCGGTCGCCGCGCAGACCGACTGGCATCAGATCCTCGCGCTGTACGACCAGCTCCTGGCCTGCGCGCCGACCCCGGTCGTGGCGCTCAACCGCGCCGTCGCGCTCGCGGAAGTGGCAGGGCCGCAGGCTGGCCTGGACGCGGTCAGCCGGCTGGACCTGGGCTTGTATCACCCGTTCCACGTGGCCAGGGCAGATCTGCTTACCAGGCTCGGCAGGACCGCCGACGCCGCCCTGGCCTACGAGGCGGCGCTGGCGCTGACGTCAAACCCAGCCGAGCGTGAGTTCCTCGATCAGCGCAGGCGCGAACTCCAGGCGCACTAGCGGCCCGGCAGCGTGTACGGGCCTCTCATCCTGATCTGGCGCCCCTAAGGTATCGCGCGTTATGTGATGTCATTCGCGATCGCTTTCGGCGTAAGTGAGTCGGCTGCCAGCTAATGTCCGGATGCCTGGCCATGATTGATGCGGGATAGAAGTTTGGATTGGCGCCGCTGTCTGTTAGCTTGCGGGATGTACTCCGCTCTACCTCTTGCCCAAGGCCGGGCAAATGCAAGGAAAGGGAGTAGGTCGTGGGAAGCACCAAAGATTGGAATAGCAGGTCACGGGTACAGCACCGGACCCGCGCAATGGCTGCCCTCGTTGGGGCGGGCGCCCTCGCTACGCTCGGCATGAGTGCTGCGGCAGCGACCGCGGCTCAGGCCAGCCCGCATCCAGCCGTCAGGCACGGGACTGCCGTGCACTTGACCAAGGTCGGCACGGTGAACTTCGGTGCCCTGGCCCGGGCGGCCAAGCCGCGCGCCGCGGGGCATCTGGCCGCGCCGCGGGCGGTACCACTGAGGCTGCCGTCGTTCGTGAAGAGGTCCGCGCGGGCGCATGCCAGGATTCCGAATGTGGCCCGCGCGACCGGATTCGCCGGGAATGTCCGGGGTGAAAAGGGCTTTAACGGCATCGACCACACTGCTAACGAAAACAATTTCGGGTTCGATATCTCGCCGCCCGACCATGCTCTCGCGGTGGGCTCAAGCTCGCGAGGCCCGATCATCATTCAGTCGCTGAACCTGAGCCTGCAGGCGTTCACGCCGTCAGGTCATCCGCTGACCCCGCCAATCGGCGCGAACACGTTCATGGGCCTGGGGCCGTGCACGTCGGGCAACTTCCCGGTGAACTGCCCGTCGGACCCGCGGGTCTACTGGGACCCGCAGACCAGGCACTGGTTCATCACAGACTTCACGTTCGCCAATGTGCCGCTGGGCGAGCAGTTCATCGCGGTCAGCAGGACCACCAACGGGCTGGGCAACTATACGGTCTTCTCGCTCCCGACCGGCGCCGGGTTCATCGACCCGTCGGACTGCCCGTGCACCGGTGACTTCGACATGATCGGCGCTGACAACAACGGCTTCTACCTCGACGTGAACGAGTTCGGGCAGACCAGCTACCACGGCGCCGTTATCTTCGCCTTCTCCAAGCGCGGGCTGATCAGGGCTGCCAACGGCGGGTCGGTGGTCGGTTTCCTGTACACCGTGCCGACCAATTCGGATCCGTTCGGCGGTTTCCGCCTTGCGCCCGCGTCGACGACTCAGGGCTCGCGGTTCCCGAACACGGAGTACTTCGTCGAGGCCGACGCCAATCTGAACAGCAACACATCGCTGGAGGTCTGGGCGCTGCTGCGTACCGGGTCCTTGAACGGCTCGTCCCCGACCGCGCCGCACCTGGTGGAGAGGAGCGTGGAGACCGAGGGTTACAGCTTCCCGCCGCCGGCGACCGAGAAGGCCGGGCCGATCCCGTTCGGTAGGACGGTCGGCGCGCGGGTGGCCGCGCCTCTGGACCAGGGCTTCGAGACCGAGCAGGACCCGACCTTCGCCAGCGGCAACCTGTACGTGCAGATGGTTACTGGCGTGAAGGCAGGTGGCGGTGCCACCCGCGCGGGCCTGGCCTGGGTCGTCCTGCGGCCCAAGCCGCACCCGTCCTTCATCTCGGTGCAGAAGCTGAGCAACGGCTACGTCGCGGCCAGAGCGCAGCTGATCTACCCGTCGATCGCGGTCAACTCCCGCGGCGTCGGCTGGATGGCCTTCACGGTCGCCGGGGCCGACCATTACCCGACCGCGGCCTACATCAGGTTCAACGGAGTTCACGGCGCGGTCGGCCCGATCCACATCGCCAAGGCAGGGACGACGCCGCTGGACGACTTCACCTGCTACCCAGGGGCCGGCAACGGGCCGACCTGCCGTTCGGTGACTACTCGGCGAGCCAGTTCTTCAACGGCCGCATCTACATGGGAGTCGAGTACATCCACAACCGGACCAACGTGGCCGCCTGCGGACACGAACTGGGCCACCAGGGTCTTCTCGGTCCCGGTACATCCGTAGGCCGATTCCGAGGATCCCCATCGGTAACCAACGGAGCTTCGCGCCAGATCAGA
>CAVPIR010000009.1:0-123219 GCA_963705055.1 uncultured Actinomycetota bacterium | reverse complement strand
AGCTTCTCCACCTGCCCGATAAGAGGCTCATGGCTAGCGCCAGCGATCCTGAATGCGGGCCCCGCGGCGCTGATTGCCGCGACGACTCGCCCGGAGTGATCACGCACGGGTGCGCCTACAGCGCGCACGCCGATCGTTCGCTCCTCGGCGTCCAGTGCATAGCCCTGACTTCGCACTTTGACGAGCTCTTCTCGCAACCGACCGATATTAACGATTGTATTAATAGTCATCCGTTTTCGCTCGATCCGGGAGAGAAGCGCCTTAGCTTCCGGCCAGTCAAGGTCTGCCATGAGAACCTTGCCAAGAGCGGTGCAATACACAGGGTGGCGTGTTCCGACGTTCGACTGGATCCCGAGTTCCCTCTGGCCGTGCGCGATGGCCAGATAAAAAACCTCGTCTGAGTCGAGAATGCCTAGGCTGGCGGTCTCCCCGGTCTCTTCTGAGAGCCGCTCGACTATCATCTGGCCTTCGGATTGCAGTGAGGTACTCCGCAAAAATGAGCTGCCCACTTCAAAGGCCTTCGAGCCGACTCTGTAGAGGCCACCCGGTGCCTCGACAACGAAATTCCTCAGCTTTAAAGTCTGCAGTATCCGGAATACTGTAGACACGTGGAGCTGCGCGCCTCGCGCAAGAGCGGACGCATCCATCCCCGAAGGCGTGCCGGCTAGCAGGACGAGAACAGTCAGTGCTCGATCAATCGCCCGAACCACATACCGCTCGCTCATCTCGCCAAGCGCCTCGCCCGATTTTCCGGCAGAAGGCCCGGCCGCAGAGGGCGCAACGTCACGGATGCTAATCGACCTCCTTGGTTTGGCCATGTCCAGCGTCGACAGGCTGATCAGAGTCAGGCCATCCCGGTGGCGTGCCCGACGGATGCACACGCGACTTCGGTCGGAACCCGGCCTGGCGATGCCTCACGGCTGGCATGCCGGCCAGGCCTTTGCTCGCATCAGCAGTTCGGCCGCGCGGACCTTTTGGTGCAAGGTGCCCATGCTTCTCTCTTGACCCTGAAGAACGGTCAGGCCTACTCTCTGCAGCAGGTGAACTGCTTGTTCGTCTAATGAGAACACCTCGGCAATACAAAGTACAAGGAAGTCGTCGAAGTGAGGTCGCCGGATGCTGATGCCCGGCAGTCCTCACACCGCTGGCCACGGGAACCGTGGTCGTCTATGGCGGCCCTCACGCGGAGAGCACAGCTGCAAGCGCCCTGTGATTGCCGGCCTGAGCATCGCCCGGAGGTGCCGCAAGAATGATCTTGCCGTGCAGGTTCCTCAGCGACTAAGGAGTCAGTTCGTGGCGCTTGGCCAATCCATCACACGGCACCCGTGCCGGCTGCCGCTTATCGCCTCTCCGGCCCCGCCGCTCTAGGTGGAAGGCCGTGGGAACTGTCATGGGCCTAGTCCTTTCTGCGCATGCTGCGCGCTGCCGCATCGTCGGTACTGTTTGCCGCAGCGATCTTCATCGGTGAGGGCCTGCGTGACGCAGTCGAAGTCCGGCTGCAGCGGCGCTAGGGCAGAAACGGAGACACATGGCACCGCTGCTTGAGATCGAAGACCTGCGTACCGACATCAGGCTCCGCACCGCGACCGTTCACGCGCTCGACGGTGTCAGCCTGACCGTCGAGGCAGGCGAATGCCTGGGGATCGTCGGCGAGTCAGGCTCGGGGAAGACGATGACGGCGCTGTCGATTATGCAGCTGCTCCCCCCGGGCGGCCACATTATTGGCGGCAGCATCACGCTTGGGGGCGCGGACATCGCCGCCCTGGACGACCGAGGGATGCGCCAGATCCGGGGCAACGAGATCGGCATGATCTTCCAGGATCCGATGACCTCACTGAACCCGACAATGACGATTGGCGACCAGATCGCCGAGACGGTGATCCTGCACCGCGGGGCCGACAAGAAGACTGCGCTGGCTCGCGCGGTCGAGGTGCTTGGCCTCGTCGGGATGCCGCACCCGGCGGAGCGAGTCGGCAATTACCCGCACCAGCTGTCGGGCGGCATGCGCCAGCGTGTGATGATCGCGATGGCACTGGCCTGCGAGCCGAGGCTGCTTATAGCTGACGAGCCCACGACCGCACTGGATGTGACGATTCAGAAGCAGATTCTGGAGCTCATCGATGACCTGCGCCGACGGCTGGGGATGGCGGTCATCCTGGTGACCCACGACCTGGGCGTAATTGCCGGACGGGCCGACCGAGCCACCGTCATGTACGCAGGGAAGGTGGTCGAGACAACTACCACCCAGCGGCTGTTCGCCAACCCGCGGCACCCTTATACCGAGGCCCTGTTCGGCGCACTACCCGAGAAGGCTGTCGACGGCTCGCGGCGGCTGTACAGCATCCCTGGCATGCCACCTGACCTCACTGAACCGCCGCCCGCATGCCGATTCGCGCCGCGGTGCAGTTATGCCCAGGACGCCTGCCGCGAAAGCGAGCCACCGCTGGATGGCAGCAGCTCCGATCATCTCTACCGCTGTTTCTTCCCGGTCGGCCGGGACGCCAAGGCGCGGGACGAGTCAGATGCGAAGGTGGCCGGCGTCGCTCCCGCGTGGGAAGTCCCCGCTCAACGGCCGCCCGAGGACGGGTTCGTGCTGGCGGCGGACCACCTGGTGAAGAACTTCGCCGTAACGGCGAACGGGGTGCTACAGCGGAAGATCGGAGAGGTCAGCGCGGTCGCCGGCGTAAGTTTCTCGATCCGGCTTGGTCAGACGTTCGGGCTCGTCGGAGAGTCAGGGTGCGGCAAGACGACGGTCGGACGGCTGATTGCGGGACTTGAAACTGCCAACGGCGGCTCGCTAATCGTGGATGGAGAGGACTTCCTGCAGCTCAGTAAGCGTGAGCGGCGCCACCGCAGCCGCAAGGTGCAGCTCATCTTTCAGGACTCATACGCTTCCATGGACCCCCGGATGCGGGTTGGCTCGATCCTGCGTGAGCCGCTGACTATTCAGCGCATCGGGAGTCGGCAAGATCAGCGCGACCAGATCGCCGCCATGCTGGACGAGGTCGGACTACCCAGGGCGGCGGTTGACCGCTACCCGCACGAGTTCTCCGGCGGCCAGCGGCAGCGACTCGGTCTGGCTCGCGCGCTCATCGTGCGGCCCAAGCTTGTCATCGCCGACGAGCCGGTATCCGCACTGGACGTATCTATTCAGGCGCAGATCCTCAACCTGATGCTGGACCTCCAGCGCGACCTCGGCCTCACCTACCTCTTCATTTCCCACGACCTATCGGTGGTGCGGTATGTGTCCGACACCATCGGCGTTATGTACCTGGGCAAGCTGGTCGAGCTTGGCCCAGCCGACGACGTCTACTACCGCCCCGTGCACCCTTACACCAAGGGCCTCATCGACGCCGTTCCGGTGGCTGACCCAGTCGCCGCGCGCGGCCGTGAGGACAAGGGCGTGGCGGGCGAACTGCCGTCGGCAATCAACCCGCCGTCCGGCTGCCGGTTCCGCACCCGCTGCCCGCGTGCCCAAGAGCTCTGCGCCGAGCAAGAACCTCCGTTGCGCCCCTTCAGCGAGCGCGGGCACCTCGCAGCCTGCCATTTCCCGCTGCGCGAGCCGGAGGGCCTTGGCCTATCGGCGCCAGCGTCGTCTTGACCGTCCGCCGCATCCGCCGCTGCCGACCGGTCACCGGGTCCCGGCCAAGGTACACATGCACCCGGTACGACCCGCTAGGCAGTAACTCTATGTGACCATTCTCCGTCGCTGCCATACAACAACGATACGCCGAAATCGGCTGGTGGTTCCACGACTCGTTCCACGCCGCCTGCGGCTGAGTCGTGATCATGCCTCTGACCTGGAGCCCCCTTACGGAATCGAACCGTAGACCTTCTCCTTACCATGGAGACGCTCTGCCGACTGAGCTAAGGGGGCGCGGCGGGATGCGACCCGCACGACCGGCGCTTCGGGCTCCGGCGGGCACCGCCTAGCCTCAGCGCGCTAGGCGAGCATACACGATCGCGCGGGCCCTGGGTTAACGTGCGGGCGGCACGGCCGACACCCCGCGAAACGACCCGCCGACCCGCCTGAACGCCTCGACGACCTGCGGCCACTCCGGAGACAGCGGATCGATCACCGCGAAGTGCCCGGCGCCTGGGAGCAGCACGCACGTCGCGGCGGCGGCGCGCGCGCCGGCCGCCCGGGCCCAGCGGGAGTAGTCCAGGCTCATCAGGTACGGAACCCGGTCGTCGGCCATGCCGTGCACCAGCCAGACCTGCCCGTCGGCGGGCAGCAGCCTCGCGGGATCGGCGTGCCGGTACCGGCCGTCGGCGAACTCCGCTGGCCCGCCGCCCATCAGCGCGCCGACGGCCTGCTGGCCGAGGGCCTTGCGGTGGCTGCCTGCCAGATCGCTGACTGCCGCGAGGGCCACGACGCCGCGCCAGCCCGGCTGCACGGTGTGCCAGCGCGATCCTGGCGGCAGCCGGTGCCTGCTCGCCGCCCACAACGCGAGGTGGCCGCCCGCCGAGTGGCCGGCCAGGACCACGCCGCCAGGCTCGGCGGCCACGAGCCCGCCGGTGGCCTCGCGCCACCAGGCCTGGCAGCCGGTCAACGGCGGCGGCGACGTCATCGAACGTGCCAGGCCAGCCGCCGCCCGGCTGCCCCGTCCGGCGATATTCCGGCGCACACACGACAATTCCGGCAGCCGCGAGAGCCTCGGCAAGGGGTGCCGTGTGCTCTCTTCCGTACTCGGCCCGCCAGAAACCGCCATGCAGAAATATCGCCAACAGGGCTCTCCCGCCAGTCCCGCCTCGCTCCGCGACGGCCGCGAGCGGGAGATGCACGTCGGCCACGTGGTCGGGCTCGTCGCCGTAACGAAGCACCAGGTCAGGGGGCCGGGCCGGCCTGGTCAGCACGTCAGTCTCGCGCGCGGTCGCGCCACCTGACCGACGCTCACTGTTCATCAGACCGCCACTTCGGAGACGCTCGTGATGCCCTGGCGAAACAGGATCATTATGAACCGGAAGGCTCGAACCAAACCCCCGGCCACTTCAGACATCCGGGCGGCCAGCTTATGCTCGAATACATGGCCCCCAAGGCGGACGGATAGAACTCCCGATCATGCTTGCGTACACGGCACGACCGCGACCCGGCTCGCTGCGGCCGGGCCTGATGATCGGAGGGCGACGGTGCCGGTAGCAATGGCGCGGTCCGGCCGGATCGCCGTCTCCCTCGTCGCCGGGTCATTCCTGGCTGCGGGCTTCGCCATAGCGCCGGCCTTTGCCTCCCCATCGCGGCCGATGAGTTCGCCGTGCGGGCGCGCCGCGGTCCAGGCCGTGTCGGCCAGCCAGCTTGCGATGCCCGTCGCGGCTGCCACGCGGGTCAGGCACGCGACCGCGAGCCCGTCCAAGAGCGCGAGCCCTTCGAAGAGCGCCAGCCCGTCCAGGAGCGCCAGCCCGTCCAAGAGCGCGAGCCGGAGTCCGTCGCACAGCCCGACCACCTCGTCCAGCCCGAGCACGTCAAAGAGCCCGAGCCCGTCGGCGAGCAACAGCCCGAGCCCTTCCCCGTCGCGGTCGCGCACCAAATCCCCGAGCCCGTCGCCGTCGCCGAGCCGCTCGCACAAGGCCGGGGCGATCTGCGTGACCGGCCAGCTCGTGCAGCACAGCTCGAGCACCGAGCCTGGCGGCACGGTCACCTACTCGCTCTGGGTCTGGAGCACGGTACGCGCGAGCAAGGTCCATGTCACCGCGTCGAGCAGCGCGCGCTCGATGAAGTTCCCGCGGTTCACTCTCTGCCCGTCAGCACACGGGACCACGTGCACTATCGCCAGCCTTCCCGCCAACCAGGCCTTCGAGCTGATGATCACCGACCAGGTGAGGGCCGCGGCCACCGTCGGCGCCGCGATCACGCTGACTGTGAACGTGGACGCGTCGTCGCTCTCTCCCGCCGAGGCCTCCGTCACGACCGTGGTCAGCCAGCAGCCGCCGGTCGGCGGCTCGATTCCGCCGCTGCCGCCCACGACGCTGCAGCCGATCCCGGGCAATACCATCACGCCGCCCAGCCTTGGTGGCCTGTTCCCGACGGTGACACCCACGTCTTCGCCATCGGCCAAGGACAAGCAGAAAGCAGCGGGCAAGGTCACGAGGGCCACCCAGACCTCGTCGGCGCTGCCGCTTGACCCGCGCCTCATCGGCGGCCAGCTCGCTGGGCTCGCGGTGCTGGCGGCAGCGATCACGATGGTGGTCGCCAGGCTGTCGCTGCGGACGCCGCAGCCGGCCAGCCCGGGCCCTGGGAGTCCGCCCGCTGACCCGGACACCGCGGGCAAGAGCGAAGACGATCAGCCTGAGGGCTGATCTGACGGTTGCCTAGGCGCTGCCCGGCCGCATCCGCTATTTGACGACGTGCTCGACCAGCGGGCGCAGCTTCCGCATCTCGTCGGCCAGAGCACCGTTCGCGGTCATCGTGGCCGACACGACAACCCCGAAGGTGTCGCCATCGGCCCATGCGCACTCGGCCGGGCGTCCCTTGCCGCCCGGGGCGCACGCGGCCTGCCCGCCGAGACTGCCCGGGCTCGTCGGAAGCGCGCCCTTCAGCCTCGTCATGTATGCGCTGATCAGGTCGCCCGCCGAGGCGTTGCCGGTCAGATTGCCGCCAATGAAGACGACAATCTGCGGACCCTTGCCGCCAAGACCCTTCTTCTGCTCGTACACGGCCGCGACGACGTTCTTCACGTCGCCGCCAGCGGCGGCAATGATCTTGTGCTTGAGGCTCTTGGCAGTGGCGTTGGCCCCCTGCTTGACGAAGCTGCCCGCCGTGGCCGGCGCCGACACGATGTGCGAGGTCTTCGGCATCAGCTTGAAGTAGCCGACTGCAGCCAGTGCGAGGACGACCACGAGTCCGCCGAGCAGCACTGTGACCTTCCTGCGCCGACCGGAGCGGGGGCGGCTCTTGCCCTGCCGGGAGCCGCCTGGGCTCGCCTTGGACTTGCCGCCCTTGCGGGGTTTGCGGGCCGGGGAGCGTGGCGCAGGTGATGGCCGGTCCCGCGGCTCAGCCAGCAGGTCCTGGCCGTCGAACTCCGGCAGATCGAACGGGCCGGTCGCGGTGCGCTGCCCTGGAGCATTGGCAATCGCGGTCTCCGGCGCGACCGAGATCGACGGCGGCTCGGACGACCACAGCACGCCGACGCCGCTATCGGTCAGCGGGTCGGGCCGGCCGAGCCCGTCCACCCGGCGCTGCGGGCCGGTGCGGCCGTTCCGCGAGGGCGCGGTCAGCGGGTCAACGCGTGGCTGCGGGCCGGTGCCCTCACGCCGGTCAGGCCCGGTGAGCGCGTCAGTGCGGCCCAGCGCATCAATGCGCCGCTGCGGACCAGTGCCGTCACTCCACGCCGGCCCGGCCAGCGGGTCAACCCTAGGCTGCGGACCAGTGCGATCACTCCACGCTGGCCCGGCCAGCGGGTCAACCCTGGGCTGCGGACCAGTGCGGTCACTCCACGCCGGCCCGGCCAACGGGTCGGGGCTGCCGAGCCTGTCGGCCTGGCGCTGCGCGCCGTTGCGGGAGGCACGGCGGCCGCGCGGGTCCGTGTCCGCGAGCGGATCGTCGTCGGGCCAGGCGGGACGCTGGCGAGCGCCGGCGGAGGGGCCTTCGTCGAACTCCGAGTACAGCGGCTGCGAGAACTCGGCGGTGTCCAGCCGGCGTTGCGGCGACGTGAACTGGTCTCCGGCCTGCCGGCCGGGCCGCGGTGGCCTGGTCAGTGTCCCGTCGGCGCCCGCGGCCGGATAGGACTGCGCGGGGTCCGCAGCGGGCGGGTAGAGCGGCTGGCCGTAGTCCTCGGCGGCCGGGTTGAACAGCAGGTCGGTCGCCTGGCCCTGGCGGACCTTGACCGCGCGGCGTGGCCCGGTTCCGCCAGGACGCCGCTCCACCACGGGACCACCAGACGGCTGGGCAGAACCAGACCGTCCGCGCGTGTCGGATCCGCCGCCAGGCTCAGTCCGGCCGGAGCGACCTGCCGGGCGCAGCGCGCCTCTGCCATCGCCAGGAGCGCCGCGTTCGTCAGCGGCCGGTCCTGAACGGTCGCCGCGGCCGCGGCGGCCGAAACGGCGGGGCTGGTCGGTGGTGGGCGGGCCAGCCGCAGGCCGGCCCGCCGCCGCAGCGGCGATCCCGCCATCAGCCCAGTCGTCGCCCTGGGCGGCGAACCGTGCGGTCTCCCCCGCGGTCGCTCCCCTGCCGCCTGGGGTGGCTGGCCGCGCATACGAGTCGGAACCAGGCGCCCTGCGACCCGGCCTTCCAGCCGGACCGAGATAGTCGGCGAAGCTGTCATCGGGCGAATCCGCGGGCTCGCCGCGGCGGCCGGCCGCGCGTCGGCTGGCGCCGCCGCGCCCGGCGCCGGGATCCGTATCTCCGTCGGCCGTGAGGCCGGTCTCGCGTCCCGTCCGCCGCGGCCGTGCCATCGGCCGCTCTGGCCGGGCAGTCGGACGCTCTGGCGGGGCGGGCGGACGCTCGGGCGGCGCGATGATCGTCCTGGTCGGTGCCTGGAGCGCGGTCGAGGCTGACGCCGACGAGGCCGGGGAGGAAGATGCGGTGGACCGGCCCTCACCCAGGTACTTGATCCAGTCGTAGTCCTCGTCGCCGCCGAGACCGCCGGGATCGGCTCCCAGGGCCTCGTCGCGATCTGACCGCCGGCCCCTCTTCGGCATCCGGCTAACCTCCTGCATCCCGGCCGTCTGCCGACCTGTCGTCCGCCACGGCGGCGGGGTTACCCCGGCCAGGCCGGGATTCCTCCCCATCATGCGGCATGATCCCGGCGCTCGCTACACGATCGGCGCGGCCCGGCGCGCCGCCGGGCTACGCGGGGCAAACAAACAGCAGCTATCACAGCATCTTGCGATACAACGCCTCGTTGATGGACGATCAGTGCCAGGTCAAGAGTTTGGGGGCGATCCATGCAGGACGGCCTGTACATGCCGGTCATCGGCCCGTCGGCTATTCTGCCGCGCGGCTACCTGTGGCTCGCCCCGATCTGGTACGTCGTCATCGCGGCGGCGCTAGCCCTCAGCCCGTGGCCGCCGATCTGGTTCCGGCTCAGCGCAGCCGCCGGCCTGCTCGGCTCGTTGATCGTGTTCGTTCTCGTGGTCAACTCGATCACCACGCACGCCTTCGCGGCGAACCCCGAGGGGATCGACCTGGGGTTGCCCACGTTCAGCAAGCGGCGGGGGCGCCGTCGCCGCGGCGTCAAGCACCTGCCCTGGCACCAGATCGAGCGGATCAGGATCGCATCGCGGCCCTATGGCGCCAGGGTGGAGATAATCCTGAGCCAGGACGCGTCACTCGCGCTGCGTGGGTTCCAGCACGGTCCGGCGCGCCGGACCGTGCGCTGGGTGCTGCTGCTGATCCCGTTCTGGTACCTGCGGAGGCCGACGGCGCTGACCAGCCCCCTGGACGGGCCGCCCAGGTACCAGGCGAACGTGCGCGGCATGACCGTCGACGACCTGCGGCAACGCCTCCGTGCCTACGCGCCCGCCTGACGTGGCGATCGGGATACTGGTCCGCAAGCGCTGACGCGTACCGGTTTCCGTATCATCGGCCACACCGGCGCCGAACGTGCCGGGCCGGCCTGGCGCTGCTAGCCCCGTGCTTTGCTGACAGAACTGAAAGGCATGGACGCGATGGCACACGAGGTACAAGGCGTAATCGCCCGCGGCAAGGGCGCTCCGGTCGAGCTGACCACCGTCATCGTCCCCGATCCTGGTCCCGGCGAGGCGCTGGTCAAGGTGCAGGCGTGCGGCGTCTGCCACACCGACCTGCACTACCGCGAGGGCGGCATCGGCGAGGACTTCCCTTACCTGCTTGGCCACGAGGCCGCGGGCGTCGTCGAGGCGGTCGGCGACGACGTGACGGGGCTGGCGCCCGGCGACTTCGTGATCCTGAACTGGCGAGCGGTGTGCGGGCAGTGCCGCGCCTGCAGACGCGGGCGTCCGTGGTACTGCTTCGCCACGCATAACGCGACCCAGAAGATGACTCTGGCCGACGGCACCGTGCTGTCGCCCGCGCTGGGCATCGGGGCGTTCGCCGACAAGACTCTGGTCGCGGCCGGCCAGTGCACCAAGGTCAACCCCGAGGTCAAGCCCGAGGTCGCCGGGCCTGCTCGGCTGCGGCGTGATGGCCGGTCTCGGCGCGGCGCTGAACACCGGCCAGGTCGGCCGCGGCGACTCGGTGGCGGTGATCGGCTGCGGCGGCGTCGGCTGCGCGGCGATCCTCGGCGCCAGGCTGGCCGGAGCGCGCAAGATCATCGGCGTCGACATCGACGATCGTAAGCTCGCCTGGGCGCGCGAACTCGGCGCGACGGACACGATCAACTCGCGGGAGACCGACCCGGTCGAGCAGATCCAGGCCCTGACCGAGGGAAACGGCGCCGACGTGGTGATCGAGGCGGTCGGGCGGCCTGAGACGTACAAGCAGGCGTTCTACGCGCGCGACCTGGCTGGCACCGTGGTGCTCGTCGGGGTGCCGACGCCGGACATGCGGCTCGAATTGCCGCTGCTCGACGTGTTCGGCCGCGGCGGGTCGCAGAAGTCGTCCTGGTACGGCGACTGCCTGCCCGACCGCGACTTCCCGATGCTGACCGACCTGCACCTGGGCGGGCGGCTGCCGCTGGAGAAGTTCGTGTCGGAGACCATCGCGCTCGGCGACGTCGAAGAGGCGTTCGCGAAGATGGGGCGCGGAGAGGTGCTGCGCAGCGTCGTCACGCTCTGATCGGGCCCGGGCCTGTGGTCGCCAGGATCGCGATGTGGTCGGGGCCGCGGACGCTGTCCACGGCGCTGATGCGCTCGTTCGAGAACCGGCCCGACACAGTGGTGGTCGACGAGCCGCTGTACGGCTATTACCTGGCCGAGACCGGGATCGACCATCCCGGGCGCGACGAGATCCTGGCCTCGATGCCGGCCGACTGGCCTGAGGTGATCGATGAGCTCACCTCGGGCCCGCTCCCGGCCGGGCGGACCGTGTACTACCAGAAGCACATGACGCATCATCTGCTGCCCGAGCATCGACAGGGACCGGCTGGCCGGGCTGCGGCACGCGTTCCTGATCAGGGATCCGAGGCGGCTGCTGGCCTCGTACGCCAAGGTCAGGCACACGCCCACGCTGGCGGACCTGGGCCTGGAGCAGCAGGCCGAGATCTACCGGCTGTTCGGCGGGCCGGTGATCGACGCCGCCGATCTGGCGGCGCACGCCGCGCCCGTCGCTCGAGGCGCTCTGCGCCGCGCTGCGAATCCCGTTCGATGAGGCCATGCTGTCCTGGCCCGCCGGGCCGCGGCCGACCGACGGCGTGTGGGCGAAGCACTGGTACGCGCGGGTATGGGCGTCGACCGGGTTCACTGTCCGGCCGGACGCGGCCGGTGCTGGCTCTGCTGGCTCCCGGGACGGCGGGTGGCCTTGCGCCACTACCCGCGGAGCTGGAAGACCTGGCGGCCCGCTGCCAGCCGTTCTACGCCGAACTCGCGGCGCACAGGCTGAATCCGGCGATCTGAGGAGAACGCAATGCTGCAGAGTTTTGACGAGCGCAATCGCGACATCATCGTGAACGTCGGCGGGCGGCTGACGCACCGCGACGAAGCCGCGGTGAACCCGTTCGACTCCGCCGTCCAGGGCGGCGACGCGGTCTGGGAGGGGCTGCGGCTGCACAACGGCCGGATCTTCCGGCTGACCGAGCACCTGGCCAGGCTGCGCAGGTCGGCGCGGGCGCTGGCGTTCGAGTCGGTGCCCAGCGACGAGGAGATCATCGGAGCAGATCAGGCGGACGCTGGCGGCCAACGAGCATGACCGACGGCGTGCACATCAGGCTGACGCTGACCCGCGGCGTGAAGATCACCAGCGGGATGGACCCGCGGCTGAACCAGTCCGGCCCGACGCTGATCGTGCTGCCCGAGTACAAGGCGCCGGTCTACGACGCGACCGGGATCACGCTGATCACGTCCAGCATCCGGCGGCCGGCTGCCCGACGTGCCTCGATCCCAAGATCCACCACAACAACCTGCTGCCCTCGATCCTGGCCAAGATCGAGGCCAACGTCGCCGGGGCCGACGACGCGCTGATGCTCGACCAGCGCGGCTTCGTGGCCGAGACCAACGCGACCAACGTGTTCTGCGTGACCGACGGCGTACTCGGCACGCTCGACGACCGTCGCCTGCCCCGAGGGCATCACCCGCGCGGCCGTGCTCGAGCTGGCCGCCGGAGCGGGCATCGAGTGCGCGGTCGGCGACTACTCGCTGGTCCAGCTGTACACCGCCGACGAGGTGTTCGTGACCGGCACGATGGGCGGCATCGCGCCGGTCATCAGCATCGACGGGCGGGTGATCGGCGACGGCCGGCCAGGGCCGCTGACCGGCAAGCTCAGCGACCTGCTGGCCGACCTCGCCGCCACGACGCGGCACACCGGTCGCGTGAGCAGCGCGGCGTGCGTTCGCCGCCAGCAGCCGGCTGCGCCGGTCAGCCGCCTAGTGATGCTCGCAGGGCGAGCACCCGCTCGGCCGCGGCCTTGAAGTTGGCCTGCGCGGTCGAGCTTGATCGCCAGGTAGTCGCTGCGCAGCGTCTTCATCGCGGTGACGCCCTGGGTGTAGTTCTCCGAGGCGCAGAGCAGCAGGTCCATGCCGGCCTTGGCGGCCAGCGTCGCGCGGTTGGCGGTCCCGCCGAAGTTCTTCAGCGCCCCGGCCTCCAGCGCGTCGGTGATCGTGACGCCGGCGAAACCGAGCCGCTTGCGCAGCTCACCCTGCACGATCGTGGACGACAGGCCGGCCGGGAACTTCTTGTCCAGCGCCGGGTAGAGCGCCCAGGAGACCATCGCGAGCTTGGCCTTGGCGGTGACCGCCGACTGGTAAGGCAGTTCGTCGATCGACCTGATCTGGCTCAGCGTGAGGTTCAGCGTGACCGGGCGCGCATCGGTGTTCTGCGACCTGGTCGCTGCGCCGAGGCCGGGGAAGTGCTTGACCGTGGCGGCGACGCCCTTGCCCTGCATGGCGGTCGCGAACAGCGATCCCAGCTTGGCGACCTTGGCGGGGTCGTTGCTGAAGGAGCGGCCGAACTCGTCGATGAAGTTGCCAGGCGTCCGGTACACGTCGAGTACCGGGGCGAGGTCGACGTTCACGCCGAGGCCGTGCATGAACGCGCCGGTCGCGGCGCCCTCCTTGGTGGCCTCCTGCTGCGGGTGCGCGTTCTCCCCGATCTGCTTGGCCGACGGGACGGGCGGCCCGTTGCAGCCTGCGCACCACGCCGCCTTCCTGGTCGGTCATCAGCAGCAGCGGGAGCCGCACCGGGTTGGTCTTGGCCGCGTTCGCCTGCTGCATCTCCTTGACGATGGCCTCGATGTGGGCGTTGGTGCCGACGTTGTCGGTGAAGAAGATCACTCCGGCCACCCGGCCGTGCCTGATCGCCCAGAGCAGGTTCGCGGGCGGCGTGAGGCCCTTGTAGCTGTAGATCACCCGCTGGCCCGCTAGCTGGTAGGCGTCGAGCGTCGGCAGCACCGCCTGTGGCGGCGGCGATCCCTGACGCGCTCGGCGACACAGCGCCCGGCCGCAGGCCGATGCCAGCGGAAACCGCGGTGATGCCGTGCAGGCTCTTGGTCCCGTGGGTGCCGGACTGCGAACGGGATGCAGTCGTGGCCGTGGCCGCATGACCGGACGCGGCACGGCGGGCGGCCGCGTTCGCCGCGAATGCGACGACGCCGGCGACGGCGAGGACCACTCCGGTGAGGAGGATCAGGAGCTTCTTGGTCGGTCGCACAGCGGTAATGCCTCTCCGGGCGCGGTCCTCGCAGTACTCGTCCTGCCTGGCCTGCGCGCGTCTTCGTCGGCGTACGGATCATGGCCGACGCCTGGGGCTCCATGGCGAGCCGACTTGGCGCGGGCTAGCGGGGTTCCTGGCCGAAGGGCCCGGTGGCTACCCATGGCTGCCATGCTACGGATTGATAACGCTGTCCGCACGACTAACGATTCCCGCGCACCTGGCTGCGCCGACGCAACTGACGTGGCGAAATTCACAACCGGCTGACTGCCACCCGGTCGCTAGATACGCTGCGTACGCCAAAAACGCGGGGTTGGCGGATCGCTATTCAGCCATTACGCATTCGCCGTATCAGGGCCATTCGCACCATCACCGAACATCTGACTTCTGGAGGACCAATGGTGCAACGCGACACGCCATGGCCGGCCGGCACGCCGTGCTGGGTCGACCTGGGAACCGACGACGTGGCCAGGGCCACGACTTTCTACTCGACACTGTTCGGCTGGGACACCGAGGTCGGGCCTGCCCGAGGCCGGCGGCTATGTCATGTGCATGGCACAGGGCAGGCCGGTCGCCGGGATCGGGCCGAAGATGGGTCCCGCCGAGGTGCCGACCGCCTGGACCACGTACCTGGCCAGCGACGATGTCGACGCGACCACCAGCAAGGTGGGGTCGGCGGGCGGAGCGGTCCTCGCCGAGCCGTTCGACGTCATGGACGTTGGCCGGATGAGCGTGGCCGCCGACCCCGGCGGCGCCGTCTTCGGCATCTGGCAGGCCCGCACGCACCGCGGCATGAGCCTGGCCAACGAGCCTGGAGCGGTGTGCTGGAACGAGAACATGAGCCGCAGCTTCGAGGCCAACAAGGCGTTCTATACCGACGTCTTCGGCTACGAGTACGACGACATGAGCAGCGACGACTTCAAGTACGCGACGTTCAAGACGACCGGCGACTCGATGGGCGGGATCGGCGACCTCGCCACCATGGCGCCGGCCGAGACCCCCGCGCACTGGATGACCTACTTCGGCGTCCATGACGCCGACGAGGCAGCGGAAGTCGTCACCAAGCTCGGCGGCGGCGTCATGCGGCCGGCGTGGGACACCCCCTACGGCCGGATGGCCATCCTGAGCGACGACCAGGGCGCGGTCTTCGCGATCATGGCCATGTCGCAGGCGGCCAGTCAGTAGGACGGCCAGGAAAGCCGAACGGCCGGGAAATAGAACACCGATGGCCCGCCGAGTGTCTTCTTAGAACCTCGGCGGGCCATCGCCGTTCCTCGGCGCCAGCGCTCAGGCGGCGGGCTCAATCGGGGTGTCGTCGGCTTCGTCAGCGTCGCCGTGCCCGAACTCGGCAGCGACCAGGTCCGCCGTGTGCCTGGCCCAGGGCCCGGTCGTGACCAGGCCGAGCGTGATCACCGCAATCCCGCAACCGGCGAGCACCCACCAGCCCGCGTGACTGGCCGGGACGAACCCCGTCTTGATCGGGCCGTGCAGCCCGGAGACCACGACCGATCCGATCACCGCGACGCCGAGCGTCGATCCCACCTGCCGGCTCGTCGAGGCGACGGCCGCGGCCACGCCTGCCTGGGCGCGCGGCATGCCCGCCATGGCCGTGTTCGTGATCGGCGCGTTGACCAGCCCGAAGCCGAGGCCGAACAGCAGGTAGCTGATCACCAGGCTCAGGGTGGACGTGTCGGCGGCGAGCATGGTCAGCGTGATCGCGCTGATCGTGATCGCGATACCCGCGCCGATCAGCGGCAGCCGCGGCCCGCGGGCCCCGACGAACCGGCCGGACAGCGGGCTCCAGATCGCGGTCATCGCCGCCATCGGCAGCATGTACAGCCCGGCGTGCAGCGCCGAGTAGCCCGCGGACGTCCTGCAGGTAGATGGTGTTCAGCAGGAGGAACCCGCCCAGACCCGCGAATGCCGACACCGCGATCACGGTCGCGCCGGCGAACGGTGCGCTGCGGAAGAACCGCACGTCAAGCAGCGCGTCGCGGCGCCGGATCTCGTACCAGGCGAAGCTCGTCCCGGTCACCGCTGCGACCGCGAAGCAGGCGATGATCACCGGCGAGGTCCAGCCGCGGCCTGGACCCTCGATGATCGCGTACACCAGCGTGGCGAGCGTGATCATCACCAGCAACTGCCCGACCGGGTCAAACCGGCGCGCACGCGGCGCCTTCGACTCCGGCACGAAGACGGCGGTGAGCACGATCGCGGCGATGCCGACGGGGATGTTGACCCAGAAGATGCTGCGCCAGCCGACGGCGCTGACCAGCACGCCCCCGACGACCGGGCCGAGCGCCATAGACAGGCCCACGACGCCGCCCCAGATCCCGATGGCCCGGGCTCGCTCGGTCCGCTCGGTGAACGTGTTCGTGATGATCGACATCGCGACCGGGTTGAGCATCGACCCGCCGATGGCCTGCACCATCCGGAAGGCGACCAGCGCGCCCAGGCTCGGCGCCAGGCTGCACAGCAGCGACCCGATCGTGAACACTGCCAGGCCGGTCTGGAAGGTCTTGCGGCGGCCAACCCGGTCCGCTGTCGAGCCCGCGAGCATCAGCAGGCTGGCGATCACCAGCGCGTAGGAGGCGACGACCCACTGCAGGCCGGAGACGCTGGCGTGCAGTTCGTGCTGGATCGAAGGCAGTGCGACATTGACGACCGTCACGTCCAGCCCGACGATGAACAGGCTCATGCAGCACGTCGCGAGCACGAGCATCCGCCGGGACCGACTCAGCCCGCCAGCGCTCATTAAATCCATAGTACCGCTAAGTAAATTTCGCTCCCCGTGACCACGGCGCGCTTCGCTCCCGGCACGGCCAGATCAGCTGATGTCGCGTCGGCGCAGGCCAGCCAGCCCCGCCAGGCCCAGCGCGAGCGCGATCACGCTGAGCCAGATCAGCGGCGGGGCCGTCACGGTGCCGCCTGGCAGCTTGGGCAGGTGCTGGAACGGCGAGATGTCCAGGATCCAGTGCGACAGCTTCAGCGCCGCGCCGAGGAACAGCATCAGCACCGCGATGCCCAGCGCCGACCAGCCGGCCGCGACGCTGAACTCTGGCACGAGGCCGAAGAACGCCGCGGCGACTCCGCCGATCACCAGCGCCGCGGGAAGCTGAGAGAGCGCGGCGACGACGAGCGGGCCGATCTCGCCGGTTCCGCCTGAACGCAGCGCGTAGCCGAGTCCGGCCGCCAGGCCGGCCGTCACCAGGATCAGCGCCGTGCCGAGGAACGCGATCAGCAGGTGCGACAGCCCCCACCGGATCCGGCTCGCCGTGGTGGCCAGCACCGGGTCGGCGTGGCCCGATGTCTCCTCCGAGCGCAGCCGCAGCACGGCCGAGACCGCGTAGCCTGCGGCGATCAGGCCGTTGAAGCCCATGATCGCGGCGAGGTAGGCGTTGGTGAGGGCCGACTTTCCGCCGAGGTGGACGATGATGTTCCTGATCTGGCTGCTGCCGAGCAGCCCGCCGATGCCCTTGGCCGCCGAGCCGACTATGAGGCCGTAGATCAGCGCTCCGATCACCCACGCGACGAGGCCGCCAAGCTGCAGGCGCCAGGCCAGCGCGAACGGGCTGCGCAGCGAAGCGCCGCCGCGCGCGGGGCCCGGCCGCTGCGGCAGCATGCCAGCGTCATAGTCCCGGCGGACGGCGAGGACGGCTGCGGCCGCCGCCACGATCACCGCGAGGGCGACCGGCAGCGCCAGCACCCACCACCTGATCGCGCCGAACGACCTGATCAGCTCCGCCCACCCGATCGGCGAGAGCCAGCTGAGCCAGCGCGGGCCGTGCGGTCCCGATCGAGTCGCCGACCGCCCGCAGCAGGTAGGTCACGCCGATCACGGTGAGCGCGAGCCCCCGGGCGGCGCGGGCCGTGCCGGCCACCTGCGCGCAGACCGCTGCCACGGCGGTGAAGACCAGCCCGGAGCCAGCGATCGCCAGCGCCAGCGCGATCGACCCGGCGGCCGGCAGCCCCAGCAGCGTCAGGCCGGCGGTGATGAGCACGGCGAGGCCGATGTTGGCGCCGACCGCGATGAGCAGGGCTGCCGCCAGCGCCGCGTTCCTGCCCACGACGGCGGAGCCGACCAGTTCGAGCCGACCGGTCTCCTCGTCGGCCCTGGTGTGCCTGACCACGATGAAGATGCTCATCAGCCCCGCGCCAAGAGCGGCGAAGCCGCCATAACGCCAGGCGGTCAGCGAGCCGATGGAGTTGCCGTAGAGCGGCCCGTACAGCGAGAGCAGCGCGGGGTTGTGCCCGGCAGACAGCGCGAACTCGGCCCGCCCGGCCGTGGTCGGGAACAGCTTCTTGAAGCTGTAGGCCGTGCCAGCGACCAGGGCGGTGAGGACGTAGATCCAGGCGGCCAGCATGATCCGGTCGCGCCGGCCGGCCAGCTTGGCCAGCGCGCCGCGTCCCGGTCAGCGTGATCGCCTTGCCAGGCGGCCGCGAACCGTCAGGGCGGTTCGGCTTCGCGAGCGTGGCCGTCGTCATGCCCGCGCTCCGCTCGGGTTGGCCGCGCGGCCGGACTCCGCCGGTGCGCCAGGATCGCTGCCCGCCTCGTCCACGGCGTCGTCGCCTGAGTAGTGGCGCAGGAAGAGTTCCTCGAGCGTCGGCGGCTGGCTGGTCAGGCCGCGCACGCCGACGGCGGTCAGCCGCTTGAGCAGGCCGTCGAGCTTGTCGGTGTCCACCTCGCACCTGACCCGGTTGCCCTCGACGGCCAGGTCGTGGATCCCCGGGCAGCAGGTCCAGGCCCTCGGGCGGCCCGGCCAGCTCCGCGTAGATCGATGTCCTGGTGAGGTGACGCAGATCGGCGAGGGTCCCGCTCTCGACGGTGCGGCCGCGCCTGATGATCGTGACGCGGTCGCAGAGCGCTTCGACCTCGGACAGGATGTGGCTGGACAGCAGCACCGTGCGCCCGCGCTCGCGTTCCTCCTCGACGCAGGCGCGGAACGCGGCCTCCATCAGCGGGTCGAGCCCGGCCGTCGGCTCGTCCAGCATCAGCAACTCGACGTCGGACGCGAGCGCCGCGATCAGCGCGACCTTCTGCCTGTTGCCCTTGGAGTACGCGCGCGCCTTGATCGTCGGGTCGAGCTCGAAACGCTCGAGCAGGCTGGCCAGGCGCTGCTCGTCCAGACCGCCGCGCAGCCGTCCGAGCAGGTCGATGACCTCGCCGCCGGTGAAGTTCGGCCACAGGCTGACGTCGCCAGGCACGTAAGCGAGCCTGCGGTGCAGCGTCGTGGCATCGCTCCACGGGTCGCCGCCGAGCAGGTGCGCAGAACCGCCGTCGGCGCGCAGCAGGCCGAGCAAGATCCTGATCGTGGTGGTCTTTCCCGCGCCGTTCGGGCCGAGAAACCCGTGCACCTCGCCGGTCGCAACGCTCAGGTCAAGCCCGTCGAGCGCGGTGACCTTGCCATAGGACTTGCGGAGCCCTGCCACGTCGATTGCATTGCTCATGATTCTGAGACTACACTAGATTCACAAATCTCTGAATATTCGGAACGCGACAAATCGAGGCGGTCACCGCAGCAGGCCCACGGCGCGCAGGCCTGCCGCAACGACCGCGGCGAGGGGGTGGACTTGACGGCCGCAGCGGAACGCGACAGACCGAGACGCTGCCAGAGCGCGCAGGCCGGGGCCCGCCGGAGCGAGATCGGGCGGCTGTCGGCCGGTTCGTGGAGCGATTCGCGTCGGTCCTGGTCGAGGCCGGCATCCCGCGGATGCCGGCCAGGGTCTTCGCCGCCCTGCTCGCGACCGACTCAGGCCGGCTCACCGCCGCCGAACTCTCCGAGCAGCTCCAGGCCAGTCCCGCGGCCGTGTCCGGGGGCGTGCGCTACCTGATTGGCGTCGGAATGGTCAGCAGGGAGGGCGAGCCGGGCTCGCGGCGGCACCATTACCGGGTGCCCGACCACGTCTGGGACGAGGTCGTCAGCGGGCGGGATCGCCTGATGGCGCGCTGGACCGCGGTGCTGCGGGAGGGGATCTCGCTGCTCGGGGAGGACACGCCCGCGGGCGTCAGGCTGGCCGATTCAGTACAGTACTTCGAGTTTGTCAGCGCCGAACTGCCGCGAGTCCTGGCCAGATGGCAGGAGCACAAGGCCGCGCTCGACCGGGCCGAACGCGCGGCGAAAACGCAAGCGCGTGACGCCTGGCCGGCCGCCTGGATGGACGATGCGCGTCAGAACGTTGGTAAGACTGGTAGTGAAGCAATGGCTGAGGAGGCTGCCGACGTGCCGCGCGACCCCGGAGACCTCTATCAGGTGAGCCCTGACGCGCCCGAACTGGACGCGGACCTCGTCATGCTCTACTACCTCGACGGCTTCGTCGACGCCGGCGCCGCTGGCCGGCAGCTGACCACGCACCTGCTGTCGACGCTCGAGCACACCGAGATCGCCAGGTTCGACGTCGACTCGCTGATCGACTACCGGTCCCGCCGTCCCGCGATGATCTTCACGAAGGACCACTGGGAGAGCGTCGAGGAGCCCGAGATCACGGTGCACCTGCTCCGCGACGCCGACGAGACACCCTTCCTGCTGCTCAACGGCCTGGAGCCGGACCGGGACTGGGAGGCGTTCACCAGGGCCGTGCTCGACCTGACGGCCAGGCTGAACGTGCGGATGGTGGTCAGCTTCCACGGCATCCCGATGGGGGTGCCGCACACCAGGCCGCTCGGCATCACGGGGCACGCGACCAAGCCAGAGCTGATCGACGGCTACCAGCCGCTGGTCGACCGGCTGCAGGTGCCTGGCAGCGCGTCGGCGCTGATCGAGTTCCGGATGGGCCAGGCCGACAAGGCCGCCGTCGGGTTCGCCGTGCACGTGCCGCACTATCTCGCGCACGCCTCCTACCCGGCCGCGGCGATCACGTTGCTCGCGGCCGTGGAGCGGGCGACCGGCCTCAACCTGCCGGGCGAGGCGCTGCGCGAGGCCGCGCAGCTCACCGACGCCGAGATCGCCAGGCAGGTCGAAGGCTCCGAGGAAGTCACCGAGGTCGTGCGGTCGCTTGAGGAGCAGTACGACGCCTTCAACGCCGACAAGCAGGATCTGCTGGCCGGGCAGGCCGAGAACATGCCGACCGCCGACGAACTCGGCGCGCAGTTCGAGAAGTTCCTCGCCGAGCAGCAGTACGGCGGCGAAGGTACGCCGGAGTCCTAGCGAGCGGGGCGCCAGAACGGTCGCCGCTAAGGGCACCGGATCCGATCGTCGCGCCGCGATCCTGGCTCGCCGCGGCATCTCGGCGAATTGGCCAGGTTTTGACCAAGGCACGCGCTGAGCTTCACCTGTGCCCGGGCATCTACCCGGCACCGGCGCAGCGGCCGACCGCACGGGGCTAGCCGCTGGCCGGGCCACATGTGCGGGGGTCATGTGGCCACGGGAGCAGGGCGGCGATGTAAAGTCCGCGAACCGCGACGCTTCGCGGATTCAGCCGCAGCGATGCGGCGCCGCCGCCCTGTCTCCCGATCTCTTGTCTCACGGCGTCTGGCAGCGATGCCGTGCATCAGCCGCGAAGGAAGTCGCCGATCACGCCGCCAGCGACGCCGCCGGCGACCGACTCGGTCGGCGCCGCCGCTCAGGTACGGCGCCAGCGCGTGCGCGAGCATCGGCACCGGCATGGACTGGAGCCAGACCCGGCCAGGGCCGGTCAGCGCGACCAGGTGCAGGCCGTCGCCGCCGAACATCATGTTCTTGATGCCCTGGATCCTGGTGATCGAGAACTGCACGGTGCCCTGGAACATGCCGATGTGGCCGGGGTGCACCAGGACGGTCTGGCCCGGCGGCAGGTCATAGGACGTCACCTCGCCGCCGAGTTCGACCCAGGCCCGGCCCTCGCCGTCCAGTTTCTGCAGCACGAAGCCCTCGCCGCCGTACAGCCCGCCGCGGAAGCTCTGCTGCAGCGCCGACGCTCGGCGTGATGCCAGGCGTGCCGCACATCCAGCCGTGCCGGTGCACCAGGTAGGAGTGCCCGCCCGAGATGTCGACCGGCACGATGTGGCCAGGCACCTTGGCGGCGAAGGTGATCGAGCCAGGGCCGTCGTACCGGGTCAGGAACAGGCCGCCGCCGCCCACCATCCGCTTCAGGCCGCCCATGAACCCGCCGCCACCGCCGCCGGTGTTCATGGTCTGCGACATCTGAATGCTGGTGGTCATCCAGGCCAGTTCGCCGTGCGGGGTCACGACATATTCGCCCTGCTGGAGCGAGACTTCCAGGATGGGCATGGTCGAGCCCTTGATTTCGGCTTGCATAGGGTGTGAGCCTCTCCAAATCGCTGAAAACACCGCAACGGCGGTTCTGACCGACAAGTTACTTGTCTCGCCCAAGCAACGACAGGCGCGAGCGGAAAGTTCACCCAGGCGGGACTGGCTTGCGGGCCAGGCCAGCCACGAGCGCCCGGTTAATCGCGAGCTATCTTGGCCCCGCTGTGGCACATTTAGCTGCCGTGAAGGACTACGCCGCCGTCAACAGGGCCAACTGGGATGAGCGGGTGCCGGCGCACGCCGCCTCGCCCGACTACAGCGTCGACGCGTTCCTCGCCGATCCGGCGTTCCTCAGCGAGGTGGTGCGCTTCGACCTGCCCACTGCTCGGCGACATCAGCGGGCAGCGCGGCGTGCACCTGCAGTGCCACATCGGCACCGACACGATCTCGCTGGCCAGGCTCGGCGCGTCGATGACCGGCGTGGACTTCTCCGGCCCCGCCGTCCGGCAGGCCAGGGCGCTGGCCGAGCAGACCGGGGCCGACGCCACCTTCGTCGAGTCCGACGTCTACGAGGCCGCCGACGCGGTCGGGCGCGGCGCGTTCGACTTCGTCTTCACCGGCATCGGGGCGCTGTGCTGGCTGCCCGTCAGTCAGCAGGTGGGCGCGGGTGGTGGCCGACGTGCTGCGTCCAGGCGGGCGGCTGTTCATCAGGGAAGGCCACCCGATGCTGTGGACGCTCGACGACGAGCGGGACGACGACCTGCTCGTGGTCGAGTACCCGTACTTCGAGCGCGACGAGCCGATGATCTTCGACAGGGCGGCACCTACGTCGCGACCGACGTGGAGTTCGAGCACGACGATCACGCACGAGTGGAACCACGGCCTCGGCGAGATCATCTCCGTCCCTGCTCGACGCCGGGATGACCATCACCGCACTGACCGAGCACGACAGCGTGCCGTGGGACGCGCAGCCCGGCCAATGGAGCAGATCGGCGGCGGGGAGTGGCGGCTGAAGGACCGCCCGTGGCGGCTGCCGCACAGCTACACCCTGCAGGCCGTCAAGGCCTAGGCGGGCGCGGTCACCGCCAGGCGGGCGCGGTCACCGCTAGGCGGAGGCAGTCACCGCCCTGATGATGCCGCCGTAGAGGCGGTGCCAGGACAGTGACCTGAATCCTGCGGCCGCCAGCAGCTTGGTCGCCCGCAGCGGCGTCCTGGCCCGGTCCCGGCGGGCGCCGATCAGCGTCGGCAGCAGCCAGCTTGAGCACAGGTCGGCGAGCACGAAACTGCCGCGCGGCTCGAGCACCCGGTGGCACTCGGCCAGCCCGGCGCGCTGATCGGCCCAGTGATCGAACGAGGTCGTGCTGATCACCAGGTCGAACGCCCGGTCGTCGAACGGCAACCGCTCGGCCACGCCCTGCACGAACGTCAGCCTCGGATCCTCCGCTCTGGCCCTGGCCTGGCTGATCATCGCGGGCGCGGCATCGATTCCGGTCAGCGTGGCGGCACCCGGCAGGCGCCGCGCGAGGTCGCGCAGCAGCTGCCCGGTCCCGCAGCCGACGTCGAGTATCCGCGCGGGCGATGGGCAGTGCGCGAGCGCCAGGTCGAGCGCGCGGGTCACGATATCTGTGTGCAACTGCCCTCGGTAGCCGGTCTCGTACACCGAGGCGCGGTCGTCGAAGGCCTGCACATCGCGATCGCGGGTCACCATCAGATCTTCAGCTCAGCGCGGCGCGTTGGCAAGGCGCGTGCCGGGCTATGCCGGCGCGGGAAAGATCAGCGTGCTGCGCTAGGCTCGACTGTCTGTTCGTCGCATACGGGCAGGTCAGTGTGGGAATGCGACGGGGCCGACTATCCGGACGGGGACCTCGACACCGATGAAAAGGCGGCAGTCGCGTGCTCCGTCGCGCCCCGCTCTGGCGCGGCCGATCCGCATGCTGCTGCTGTTCGTGAGCGCGCTGGTCTTCACCGACACGATCTTCTTCACGGCGCTGACGCCGCTGCTGCCGCACTACGTCCATACCGTCGGCCTTTCCAAGGCTGGGGCCGGAATCCTCGTCGCCGCCTACCCGGCAGGCACGCTGCTAAGCGCGCTGCCGTCCGGCTTGCTGGTCGCGCACCTGGGCGCGAGGCGCGGCGTGCTGATCGGCCTGGTGCTGATGAGCGTCTCGACGCTGGTGTTCGGCTGGTCGAGCTCCGAGGTCGTGCTCGACTCCGCCCGATTCGTGCAGGGCCTGGGCGGCTCGTGCACCTGGGCCGCCGGGATGGCCTGGCTGTCAAGCGCGGCACCGGCTGAGCGCCGCGGCGAGCTGCTCGGCACCGCGCTCGGCGCCGCCGTTGGCGGCGCCCTGTTCGGCCCGGTCGTCGGCGCGATCGCCGACCAGATCGGCACCGGGCCCGCGTTCTCTGCGGCCGCGGTGATCGGCGCTGCCCTGATCGTCGTCACGTTCACCGTGCCGGTCCCGGCGCGGGCCGAGCCGCAGGGGCTATCCGCCGCGTTCGCATCGGTCAAGGATCGCGGGGTCGCGATGGGCCTCTGGCTCACCACGATCGCGGGCCTGGCGTTCGGCGTCCTCGACGTCCTCGCGCCGCTCCGGCTGAACGCGCTCGGCGCGGCGCCGCTCGTGATCGGCGCGCACCTTCCTCGCGTCGGCCGCGGTCGAGACCGGTCTGTCGCCGCTGTCCGGCAGGCTGTCCGACCGGCGCGGCCGCTACTTCCCGGTCACGGATCTCGCTGCTGTCCGGCGTCGCCGTCAGCCTGCTCGCGCCCGTGCTCACGCCCGCGGCTGTCCTGATCGCGATGCTGATAATCGGGATGCCTGCCTTCGGCACGCTGTTCGCGCCTGTCCAGCGCGATGCTGAGCGACGCGGCGCACCGGCTCGAGCTGCATCAGGGCCTGGCCTTCGGCCTGGCCAACCTGGCCTGGGCGATCGGCCAGACGATCGCGGCGTCGGCCAGCGGCGCGATCGCCCAGGCGACCAGCGACTTCGTGCCCTATGCCCTGCTCGCCGCCACCTGCCTGGCGACGTTCCTCGGCACCCTGCGGCACCGCCAGGCGACCGGAGCCCATAGGCCGCTGAGAGGATGGCGGATAGCTCGTTGATCCGCCCGCGTCGGCCCGCGCCGCTGAGAGGTGCCCATGTCAGGTCCGCTGTTTCCCACCTCGCTGGTCGGCAGTTACCCGCAGCCTGACTGGCTGATCGACAGGGACAAGCTGGCTGGCCGGTTCCCGCCCAGGGTCAGGGCCCGTGAGCTGTGGCGGGTCGACCAGGCCTACCTGCAGCAGGCGCAGCGGGACGCGAGCCGGCTGGCCATCGCCGATCAGCTTGCGGCCGGGCTGGACATCCTCACCGACGGCGAGATCGGCAGGGAGAGCTACTCCAACGCGTTCGCCACCGCGCTGGACGGCGTGGACATCGACAACCCCGGCACCGCGCTCGACCGGAGCGGGCATCCGAACCCGGTGCCGCGGATCGTCGGGCCGATCAAGCGGCGGCACGCGGTCAACGTGGCCGACCTGGCCTTCCTGAAGGAGCAAGCGGGCCAGGGCAAGAAAGTCAAGGTCACGGTTCCCGGCCCGTTCACGATGGCGCAGCAGGCGCAGAACGACTTCTACCCCTCGATCGAGGAAGCCGCGTACGCCTACGCGGCCGCCGTGCGCGAGGAAGATCGCCGACCTGTTCGCGGCGGGCGCCGACATCGTCCAGGTCGACGAGCCGTACCTGCAGGCCAGGCCCGACGCGGCGCGCGAGTTCGGGGTCGGCGTGCTGAACGCCGCGCTCGACGGCATCACCGGGACGACGGCCGTGCACCTGTGCTTCGGCTACGCCGCGATCATTCACGAGCGGCCGAGCGGCTACTCGTTCCTGCCCGAACTGGCGGCGTGCTCGGCCAGCCAGATCTCGATCGAGACGGCGCAGTCCGGGCTGGACTGCTCGGTGCTCGCCGGGCTCGCCGACGCTGGCAAGACCGTCATCCTCGGCGTGCTCAACCTCGGCGATCCGGCCGTCGAGGGCCCGGACCAGGTGGCCGATCGGGTGCGGAGGGCGCTGCCGTATGTGCCGGCCGACCAGCTTGTGCTCGCGCCCGACTGCGGGATGAAGTACCTGCCGCGCGAGTCCGCGTTCGGCAAGCTGCGGTCGATGACCGCGGCTGCCGCCAAGCTCCGCGCCGAGCAGCACTGACTCGCCGCGCCGGGGCTCAGCGATCGGTTGGCTAGGCCGGGCTGGCCACCGCCAGCCCCAGGGTGCGAGCGGCCTCGGTCAGCCGCTTGTCATAGGCGAGCATGACCGTGATGTCCGGGATCGCCGCGGCGCTTGCCAGGTGAATCGCGTCGAGCGTGCGAAGGCCCGGGTCAGTCAATTGCGCTGCCCGGTCCAGGATTGCCTCGGTCACCGGGATTTGCGCGATCACCGCGAGGAGGGCCGGCAGGTGCGGCAATGCGGCTGGGTCGTTGCGGAGCAGCGCCCGGCGCGCCTCGGTCCTGATCAGCGCGGAAGAGACTAAGTCGCCCGGATGCCTGGCCAGCCAGGTACGCAACGGCATGCTCTCTGGCTCTGGATGGACGAGTTTCAGCATCGCCGACGTGTCGATGTAGATCACAGCCGGTCATCCCTGACGTCATCGAGATCCGTAGCGGAACTCTTCGGCTCACCGGCCGGAACCGGCAGCGCGAGCAGGGCCTCTGTGCCGCCGGGTATCGCGGGCGGCAGGACCCGGCCCTCGGCGATCAGCTCAGCGAGTTGCGGCGAGTATGCCTGTGGCGGCGTGATAATCCCGACCACCCTCCCTCGGTTCGTCACGATGATCGTCTCGCCCTTGCTCACGCGTTCGAAGACCTCCGACGTCCTGCGCGTGACTTCCCTGACGCCCATCATGGCTGTTGTCATGTCAACATGTTAGTACATCGGACCTGACTCGCGAATCAGGATCGGGCCGGGATGACGTGTTGGTCACCCCGGCCTCCTGGTCTTGAACGCGGTCAGCTCTGCGCGGGACTCGGGGTTCCGCTCGGAGCCGGGCTGGCCGTGCCGCTGGGCGCCGGGCTGCCGGCGGCGCCTGCTGCCGCTCGGGCGGGGTGGGGCGTGGCCCCGACCTCGATCAGCACCTGGCCTGGCCCCGTGACGAACGCCGGTAGACGAAGTCGGTGCCCGGCACGCTGTCGGCCGGCGTGTCAACGACCTGGCCGTCGCCGGTCAGCGTCTCCATCTCCCAGGCGCGGCGTCACGCCCGCGCTGGCGAGCAGCGGCAGCACGTCTGACACCGTCTTCCCGACGACGTCCTGACCGGCGAGGGCCTCGCCGGGCGCGGTCGCCGACTCGTAGAAGGCGTACGACTCGCCAGGCTGCGCCGCCCGGCCGAAGAAGATCTCGGCCTCGCCCTGGAAGCTGGCCGAGACCCGCACGCCGTGGCCGCGCGATCGAGCTCAGCCCCGGCCTCGGGCCCTAGCTGGCCGTTCGAGCCGTAGCCGAGGAATTTGCCGACCATCGGCGGGGACACCGGGAACAGCACGATCGAGACGTCGGCGCCCTCGGCCCGCAGTTCCTTGCGGAACCGTTGCACGTCGGCGACGACAGCCTTGGGGTTGCGCACGACCACGTCGACGCCGTGGCCGTGCCTGGTGACGACGAGGGCCGCCTTCGCGCTGGCCAATGCCGCACCGGCGCGCCTGGCCCGCCGATCAGCCCGACCGCCAGCAGCGCGCCGCTCAGCGCCGCCGCCACAGGAACGCCGACGAGCCAGCCGCGCCGGGCACCTGGCCAGGCCAGGCCGCGGCTCCGCCGGGCGCCTGCCATCTCCTCCGCGGGGACCGCGCTCACCCGCGCGGCGAGGTCGGCCTTGACGCGGTCGCTGACCAGGCCGGTGGCCTGCTCGTCGTCGATGACCGCGATCCTGGCCAGGGATTCCAGATCCTTCATGCTGTTTCTCCGTTCGAGACGTTCGCGAGTACCGGGTGTGGTGAGCCGCCGGCGGCGGACAGGGCGGAGCTGAACTTCGCCCTGGCTCGATGCAGCCTGATCCGCACCGCGTTGCGTGAGCAGCCGAGTACGGCCGCGATCTGGGCGTTGTCCAGGCACTCCCAGGCCACGAGCGCGAGCAGTTCCTGATCCGCGTCTGGCAGGCTCCGGAACGCGGCGCCGATCCTGGCGAGTTCGCCGGTGAACTCGGGGTCGCGATGGACTTCGGATAGCTCGGCCCGCAGCCGGTCACTCAGTTCAGAGCGCCTGCGCACGCCCCTGTGATGGTTGGCGAGCACCCGGCGGGCGACGCCATAGAGCCAGAGCCTGGCGCGCTCGCCGGGCGGCACCTCGTCGAACCGGCGCCAAGCCGTCAGAAATGTCTCGGCTACGACGTCGGCCGCGTCGTCGCCGTTCTGCGTGCGACGCAGGACATAGCCGAGGATCAGGCCGAAGTTCGCCGTGTAGACCGTTTCAAATTGCCGCTGCCGCTCGTCTTCCGCATCCCCAGTCTTGCGGGTTTCTCACAGTTGCTCCTTCCGACACCTGGCACGTGTCCGGAAGAGCGCGAGCATTTCACGGAACCCGCAGGGTCGGGCTCCATCGCAGTCAGTCGCCGAGTTCGGCGCGGCGGCGGGTCACGAACTCCTCGAGCTCGGCGCGGATGGCGTCGTCGAGCGGCGGCTGCTCGTACGCGTCCAGCGTCTTCGTCACGATGTCCGAGGCCCTCGCGGTCGCGTCCTTGCCGCCCAGCTTGAGCCAGCGCTCGTAGTTCGCGGTCGAGGACAGCAGCGGCCGGTAGAAGCACTCCCTGAACCGCTCCATCGTGTGCTGCGCGCCGAGGAAGTGACCGCCGTGCCCGACCTCGGCGTGCGCGCCGAAGGCCAGCGACGCCTCGTCGATCTCCAGCGGCGTGAACTCGACCTGCAGCATCCGCAGCAACTCGATGTCGACGATGAACTTCTCGTAGCAGGACACCAGCCCGCCCTCGAGCCAGCCCGCCGCGTGCATCACCCAGTTGGTCCCTGCGAGGAACGTCGGCAGCAGCGTCATCAGCGACTCGTAGGCCGCCTGCGCGTCGCAGGTCTGGCTGGAGTTCAGCCCGCCGCCGGTGCGGAACGGCAGCCCGTAGTGCCTGGCCAGCTGGCCGGTGCAGTACAGGCCGATCGCCGACTCCGGCGTGCCGAAGCTGGGCGAGCCTGACTGCATGTCGATGTTGGACAGGAACGAGCCGAAGATGACCGGGCAGCCCGGCCTGATCAGCTGGGCCAGCGCGATCCCGGACAGCGCCTCGGCGAGCTGCTGGGCCAGCGCGGAGGGAATCGAGACCGGCGACATCGCGCCCATCAGCAGGAACGGCGTCAGCACCACAGGCTGGTTCGCCGCGCAGTACTCGAACTGGGCGTCCAGCATCCGGTCGTCCCAGCGCAGCGGCGAGTTGCAGTTGATCAGCGAGATCGTCGCCGGCGTTGCCTCGATCGCCGCTCTGCCCTTTCCGCCGGCGCCGCCGAACAGGATCTCGGTCATCTTGATCGTGTCGACGGCGTTCGGCCCTGACACGACGTTGCCCATGTAGATCTTGTCGGTCAGCGTCTGCAGCGCGTAGATCATGTCGAGGTGCCGGGAGTCGAGCGGGGCGTCGTTCGGCTCGCAGATCACGCCGCCCGCCGAGTCGAGCTGGCTGAAGGACTGCGACAGCATCGCCAGCTTGCGGAAGTCCTCCAGCGTGGCGTCCCTGCGGACCTCGCCCTCCCTGACGAACGGCGACCCGTAGACCGCGCCGAAGACCATCTCGTCGCCGCCGATGTGCACGTTGTTCGCTGGGTTCCTCGCCTGCACGTCGAACTCGGCCGGGGCCTTGGCGACCTGCTCGAGCACGAACTCCGGGTCGAGCTTGACGACCTCGCCGTCGACGTCCTGGCCCGCCTTGCGGAACAACTCGGTGGCCTCTGGCTTGGCGAACTGGATGCCGATCTCGCTGACGATCCGCCGCCAGCCCTTATCGAGGACGCCGACGGCGTCCGGGGACAGGATCTCGTAACGCGGCATCCGGTTGCGGAACATGGGGACCTCGGTTCGCTGCGACGTCGGTACTAGCGATGCACTCAGAACAATCTTGACCGTTATGGCGGATAAATCTAGGATCACATCGTAGAACTAGGTTCCGGAATATGGAACTCCCTCCGGAAGGATCGTCGTGAGCAGCCCAAACGGGACGCAGGCCATCGACCGGGCAGCCATGTTGCTCGCCCAGGTCGTGCATGGCAGCTGAGCCCGTCAGCTTCACCGAGCTCACGGCCGCATGCGGACTGGCCAAGTCGACGACGTCGCGCCTGCTGATGGCGCTGGAACGGCATCAGCTGGTCAGGCGCGACGGCGACGGCAGGTTCTGGCCGGGCGAGCTGTTCGTCAGATACGCCTGGCGGGGGACGGCGGGCGCGGACCTGATCGCGGTCGCCCAGCCGTTCCTGGCACGGCTTGGCGAGCAGACAGCAGAAACGATCAATCTTGGCATCGCTGCCCGCGCGGGCGGGGGCGGCGCGGGCAGCGATGCCTCGTCGGGGGATCATCCCCCGACGAGATGGTGGTGCAGCAGATTGCCCAGGTGGACAGCCGGTACATGATCGGCGGCACCAACTGGGTCGGCCTGGCCGTTCCGCTGCACTGCTCGGCGCTCGGCAAGGTGCTGCTCGCCTTCGGCGCGGCGACGATGCCGGCCGAGCCGTTCAGGCGCGCACGCAGCGGACCATCACGAGCCGCGCGGCCCTGGTCGCCGAGCTCGGCACGGTCCGCCAGCGCGGCTACGCGGTGACCGACGAGGAACTCGAGCCTGGCCTGGTCGCGGTGGCTGCCCCGGTCTTCGCCGGCGGGGTGTCGGCCATCGCCGCCATCTCGGTCTCCGCTCCCGCGGTCAGGCTCACCGCCGACCTGATCCCGGCGACCGCCGCGGCGTGCGTCAGCGCGGCCGACGCGCTCTCGGCCATGCTCAGCGGGTCGCCCGCCCGGCTCCACGACTCGGCCGGGCTCCACGATCCGGCCGGGCTCCACGACTCGGCCGGGCTCCACCACTCAGCCCGACAGGCAGACCCAGCGATGCAGAAGGTGCGCCCATGACGAACGAGGAGCTGCTCCGCCAGCTATACGACGACACGCTGGTCGGGAACGCGCCGGCCGTGCTGGAACTCACCAACGCCGGGCTGGCGGCCGGGCTCGGTCCGGAGGCCTTGCTGTACGAGGCGCTGATCCCCTCGCTCGAGGAGGTCGGCGCCCGGTTCGAGCGCGGCGACTTCTTCGTCCCCGAGATGCTGATCGCGGGCAAGGCGATGGCCGGCGCGCTCGAGATCCTGCGGCCGCTGCTGGCCGAGACCGGCGCCGAGACGATCGGCAAGATCGTCATGGGCACGGTCAAGGGCGATGTGCACGACATCGGCAAGAACCTGGTGAACATCATGTTCGAGGGCGCCGGGTTCGAGGTGATCGACCTCGGCGTGCAGGTCGCGCCAGAGAAGTTCGTGGACGCGATCTGCGAGCACCAGCCAGACATCGTCGGCTTCTCAGCGTTCCTGACCACGACGATGCCGATGTTCAAGGCCAACATCAATGCCCTGAACAAGGCTGGCCTGCGCGACAAGGTGCTGGTCATGGTCGGCGGCGCTCCGGTCACGCAGGAATACGCGGACGTCGTGGGCGCCGACGGCTATGCCGCCGACGCGTCGGCTGCAGTGGTCAAGGCCAAGCAACTGATCGCGGGCCGCCGTGCGGCGGCGGCCCTGCACGCCTGAGGCCGGCGGCTCCGCACATGGACACCGTGCTGCGCTCTGCCAGCAAAGAAGCTCGTCATCGGCGCCGACCGGCCGTTCTGCGTGATCGGCGAGCGGATCAACCCGACCGGGCGCAAGATCTTCCAGGAACAGCTCCGGCGCGACGACCTGTCCAGGATCGAGATCGACGTCGCGCAGCAGGTCGCCGGCGGCGCGATGGTGCTGGACGTGAACATGGGCGTCCCGCTGGCAGACGAGACGGAGCTGATGGTCAAGGCCGTCAAGCTCATCCAGTCGATCACCGACCTGCCGCTCTGCCTGGACTCCTCGATCGTCGAGGTCCTCGAGGCCGGCCTGGCGACCTACGAGGGCAAGGCGCTGGTCAACTCCGTGACGGCCGAGGACGAGCGGCTCGAGGCGATCCTGCCGCTGGTCGCCAGGCACGGCGCCGCCGTCATCGGGCTGCCCAACGACGAGGAAGAGATCCCCGAGGACCCGGCCAGGAGGCTGGAGCTCGCCCGCAAGATCATCGACACCGCGACCGGCAAGTACGGCATCCCGATCGAGGACGTGCTGATCGACCCGCTCGCGATGCCGATCGGCGCGGACACGTCGGTCGTGGTCAGGACGCTGGAGACGCTCCAGCTGCTGCGCGAGGAGTTCGGCGTCAACACCACGCTCGGGGCCTCGAACGTCTCGTTCGGGATGCCCGACCGCGCGGCGCTGGTCGCCGCCTTCCTGCCGATGGCCAGCGCGGCCGGCCTGACCAGCGCGATCATGGACGCCCGCTCCCCCGAGCTGATGCGCGCCGCCAGGGCCTGCGACCTGCTGCTGAACAGGGACGAGTGGGGCGCCACCTGGATCAGCGCACATCGCGCTGCGGCGGCGGCAGCAGCCACGAGCTAGCGCAATCGCCATGACCCCCGCCGAGCTCGCCGAACCTGGTGCGGCCGTCACGCCGCGCGTCGATCTTGTCTTCGTGACCAACGGCAGCAAGGTCAGGGTCCCGGCCGGGGTCACGGTCTTCGACGCGGCGAGCTGGAACGGCATCGCCATCGACTCCACCTGTGGCGGGCACGGCACCTGCAAGAAGTGCAAGATCAGGATCGCCGACGGCAGCGTCCCCGTGTCCAGCCTGGACACAAGGGCGTTCTCGCCTGACGAACTCCGCGGCGGCTGGCGGCTCGCCTGCCGGGCCGAGGCCACGACCGACCTGCAGATCGAGGTCCCGCCGCTGACGACGAGGCCGAAGGCCGCGACCGTCGGCGTCGGCCGGCAGGTGATCCTGCGCCCCGCCGTGCAGAAGCGCTACCTGGAACTTGACGAGCCATCGCTCTCCGACCAGCGCAGCGACGTCGAGCGGGTGCTCGACGGGGTGGACGACCTGGAACTGCGGGTCGACCTGGCGGTGCTGCGGACGCTCGGCAGGGTGCTGCGTGCCGCCGACTACAAGGTCACGGCGGTCGTCGTGGACGAGGCGCTGATCGACGTCCAGGCAGGCGACACGACCGGCAGCCGATACGGGATCGCGTTTGATCTCGGCACCACCACCGTGGTCGCCACCCTGCTCGACCTGTCCACGGGGACGCCGATGGCGGTCAGCTCGATGCTCAGCAAGCAGCAGCCGTTCGGCGCGGACGTCATCAGCCGGATCAGCGCGGTCATGCTGGAGCCCGACAACCTGGAAAGGCTGACCGACCTCGCGCACTCCTCGCTCAGCGAACTGGTCGGAGAAGTCTGTGCCGAGGCCGGGATCGATCCGCTCGACGTGTATGAGGTCGCGGTGGCCGGAAACGCGACGATGACGCACCTCGCGCTGGGCATCGACCCCGAGCCGCTCGGCGTCGCACCGTTCATCCTGTCCGCCAGGCTGCTGCCCGAGATCCTCGCCTCCGACCTCGGGCTGGCGGTGCACCCGCGGGCCAGGGCCGTAGTCTTCCCGGCCTTCGGCGCCTACGTCGGCGGCGACATCACCGCCGGGCTGCTCGCCTCGGGCATGAACAGGGACGCCAGGATCCGTCTTTTCATCGACATCGGCACGAACTGCGAGATCGTGCTGGGCAGCCGCGAATGGCTGCTCGCCACCGCGGCGCCCGCCGGGCCGGCGTTCGAAGGCGCGGCGATCAGGTGCGGCATGCGGGCGGCCGACGGCGCGATCGAAGGCGTCGTGCTTGACCCCGCAGCGGGACCGGGGTTTCGCTGCAGGTCATCGGTGACGCCGAACCTGAGGGCCTGTGCGGCTCAGGGCTCGTCGACGCTGTCGCGAGCCTGATCGGCACCGGCCTGCTCGATCACTCGGGGCGGTTCATTCCTGACGAGGACGCGGCGCGGATCGCGCCGGCCCTGGCGGCGCGGCTCGTCAAGCTCGAAGACGAACGGGTCTTCGTGCTGCACTGGCGCGGTGAGCCCGGTGATGTAGCGGACTCGATTTTTCTTACCCAGCGGGACGTACGAGAACTGCAGTTCGCGAAGGCGGCGATCGCCTCGGGCTGGAGCGTCCTGCTCGAGGAGGCCGGGCTGACCGCGGCCGACGTCCAGCAGGTGCTGCTGGCAGGATCGTTCGGGAGCTACCTCTCGCCCTCCAGCGCGATCAAGCTGGGCCTGGTGCCCAAGCTCGGTGTACTGCGGGTGGTGAGCGCGGGGAACGTAGCGGGTGAAGGCGCGAAGATGGCGCTGCTGTCGGTGCGGGAGCGCGCCGCCGCCCTGGCGTTGCTCGAGGAGGTGAGATATGTCGAGCTCTCAGACCGTCCTGACTTCAACGACAGCTTCGTCGAGCAGCTGCAGTTCCCGCGGTGACGGAAGCGGCCGGGGCCGCCGTCATCGCCTGCGGGGCGCTCGGCGGGCACGTCAGGGAGATCGCGGCGCGCCGGGGCTGGGATGTCCAGGTGCACACCCTGCCCTCGATGCTGCACAACACGCCGCGCGAGATCGCCCCGGCGGCCGAGCGGCTCGCCGTCGCGCTGCAGCGGACGGCTTGCGGGTGGCGCTGGCCTACGCCGACTGCGGCACCTACGGTGAGCTCGACGCGCTGTGCGAGCGGCTCGGCTTGACCCGGCTGCCCGGCCTGCATTGCTACGACGTCTTCGCCGGGCCCGACCGGATCAGGGCCGCGCTCGAGGCCGAGCCAGGGACCTACCTGCTGACCGACTTCTTGATCCGGAGCTTCCGGCACTCTGTGCTGGTGCCGCTCGGCCTCGACCGCCATCCTGACCTCTGGGCCGACTACTTCGGGCACTATCGCCGGGTCGTGTGGCTGGCGCAGTCGCCGTCGCCAGAACTGGCCGAGCAGGCTGACGCCGTGGCGGCGATGTTCGGCCTGCCGTTGACGGTCATCGACGTCGGCACCGGCGGGCTCGAGCGCGAACTCGAGTCGCTCGTGGCCGGAGCGGGCTCGTGAGCCCGAGCGGGTTCCGGCTGCCTGGCGGCGGGCTGCGGCTGCCGGGTTCCGGCCTGAAGCAACTAGGGCCGCTGCTGGCCAACGCCAGGTACGAGATCTTCCCGACCGCCAGCGCCGAGGCGGCGGTGCTCGACGCGGTACCGCGTGACGTGGCGGTGACGGTCACGGCGTCGCCGACCAAGGGCCTCGAGCCGACGCTGGCGATGACCGAGCGGCTGACCGCGGCCGGGTACCGGGTCGTGCCGCACCTGTCGGCGCGCCTGGTCAGGGACGGGGAGCACCTGCGCGACGTGGTCGGCAGGCTGACCGCCATCGGGATCGACGACGTGTTCGTGCCGGCCGGGGACGCCGACCCGCCCGCCGGGGAGTTCTCCAGCGCTCTCGACGTGCTCGAGCATCTGGCCAATCTGGGCAATCCCGTTCGCCAGGGTCGGCATCACGGGCTACCCGGAGACCCACCCGAAGATCGAGGACGACGTCACCGTGCAGGCGATGTGGGACAAGCGGCGGCACGCCACCTACATCGTGAGCAACCTGTGCTTCGACCCGGCCACGCTACGGCAGTGGATCGTGCGGATCCGCCGCCGCAGCGTCACGTTGCCGTTGCTGCTCGGGCTGGCCGGGCCGGTGGACAGGACCAAGCTCGTGCAGATGGCCACCAAGATCGGCGTGGCCGACTCGGCCCGCTTCCTGGCCGGTCACTCCTCGGCGTTCGTGAAGCTCTCGACGCCCGGGGCCTACCAGCCTGAGCGGCTGCTCGACCGGGTCGGCAGCACCCTCGCCGCCCCCGAGTCCCTCGTCACAGGACTGCACGTCTTCACGTTCAACCAGGTCCAGCAGGCCGAGCAGTGGCGCCAGGGCCTGCTGGACCAGCTGGCCGCGCGCGCCTCCCGCTGAGGCCTGCCGCCGGTCAGGAGCGCGCGTCGGCGACTTCGCCGTCGACCTCGTCCGCGATCTCGTCGGCGACAGCGAGCTCGTCGTGATCACCTGGACTAGCAGGCACCGAGCGGCGGCGCATCTGGCGGACCTCGGGGACGAGCAGCACGATCAGCGTCAGCGCCACGATCACCAGACCGCCGGCGGTCAGCACGGATGTGGTCCCGAAGGCCGCGGCCAGAGGTCCGGCGACCGCGACGCCAGCGGGCGCGAGCGCGAACGCGCCGAACGCGTCGAACGACGACAGCCTGGACATCAGGTCGTGCGGGATCTCCTGCTGCATCGTGGTCACCCAGTTGACCACGAAGAACTCGGAGGTGAGCCCCACGATCACCGCGGCCGCGACGATCAGCGGGACGGCGAGGGGAACGGCCAGCGCGAACAGCAGGATGGCGAACACCCCGGCCGCGACGACGGCGACGATGAGCATCCGCTGCGGCCGGTACCGCATCATGACCAGCCCGCCGAGCACCGCGCCGGCGCCGTAGCCGGCCAGGATCAGGCCCCAGCTGCGGGCGCCGCCTAGCCGGGCGTCGGCGACCACCGGGCCGAGAACGTTGATCGTCCCGCTGACGACCGCCATCATCAGCGTGAATTCGGCCACGATCGACCAGAGCCAGCGCCGCGCGATGAACTCACGCCATCCGGTGCGCAGCTGGTGCAGCGCGGTCTCCCTGACCGCTGGCGGCATGGCCGGGAACCGCATGCCGGCCCGCAGCGCGGCCGCGATCGCGAAGCTGATCGCGTCGACCGCGAGGCCCCAGCCGGGCCCTGCGAGGCCGACCAGGACGCCGCCGAGGGCGGCGCCGCCGATGCCGGCGCTGTTCCGGCCCGTCCTCGCGACGGCGTTGGCCTGCGCGCGGTCGGCCTCAGGCACGGTCTGCGGCAGGAGTCCCTGCGAGGCTGGATAGTACAGACCCAGGCCGGCCCCGCGAACCGCGGCGAGCACGACCAGCTGCCAGACCCTCGCCTCGCCAGCGAGCACGAGGAAGGCGGCCGCTGCCTGGCCAGCGGCCTGCATGGCGTTGGCGGCCATCATGACCTTGTGCCGCGGGAACCTGTCCCCCGCGACGCCGCCGACAAGCAGGGACGCGATCATGGGGACCAGCGCGGCGGTGGCGACCCAGCCGATGTCGGCCGCCGTGCCGCCGATCGCGAGCACGGAGAACGGAATCGCGACGGTCGCGACCGCGCTGCCCGTCCCGCTGATGACGTCGCAGGCAAGCAGGAGCCTGAAGTTCCGGCTCTGCATCGCTCCCCGTGGCCATCCCATCGCTCACATGATCGGGCATTCCCCCGCGCCACAGGCCGCGTCTTCTCTCCCGGCGTAACCAGCAAGCGCGAAGAGAAAAGTCACTATGCGACGCCTTACTCCACGCGGATTCCCGATGTCTTCGCGCTTTCGGGGGGCGGGACGGGGTGGCGGGGAGGCGGGGGTTTGCTGTCGCTGGGCAGGCGAGCTTAGAACGCACCCCATGGCAGCACCGCGCTGACGGCGACGGCCAGGAACAGCAGCGTCAGGTAGCCGATGGACAGGTGAAACAGCTTCATCGGCGCCGCGCTGACGCCAGCGGCCACCCGCCCGCGCATGCGGTGCGCCTCCACCAGGAACCAGCCGCCGAGCACCGACCGCGCACGCCGCCGTAGATCCACCCGGCGTTCGGCACGAGCAGCAGCGTGGTCGCCACCATGATCCAGCTGTAGACCACGATCTTGCGGGCGACGACCTGCGGTGTCGCGACGACGGGCAGCATCGGCACGCGAAGCGGCCGCGTAGTCGTCCCTGAACTTCATGGCCAGCGCCCAGAAGTGCGGCGGCGTCCAGAAGAAGATCACGCCGAACAACACGGCCGCGGGCCAGGCGACCGTGCCCGTGACCGCGGCCCAGCCGACGAGCACGGGAAAGCAGCCGGCCGCGCCGCCGATCACGATGTTGGACGCGGTCCTGCGCTTCAGGCCGAGGGTGTAGACGAACACGTAGAACAGCAGGGCCGCGTCGGCGAGCGCGGCCGCCAGCCAGTTCGCCAGCAGGCCGAGCATCAGCGTCGCCGCGATCCCGAGCACGATGCCGAAGATCAGGGCCTCGGCGGGCTTGATGGCCGCCGCGCGGTCGCCGCTGGCCACCAGCGGCCGCCTGGAGGTCCGCCGCATGACGGCGTCGATGTCGCGGTCGATGTAGCAGTTGATGGTGTTCGCGCTGCCGGCCGCGAGCGCGCCGCCGACCAGCGTCACCGCGATCAGCGCGATCGACGGCAGCCCGCGCTTCGCGAGCAGCATCGTCGGCAGCGTCGTGACGAGCAGCAGTTCGATGATCCTGGGCTTGGTCAGCGCGAACAGGGACCGCGCGATCAGGCCGGGCGAACGGCGGCCGGCCCGCGGCGAGTCAGTCCCGATCGGAGCAGCCTGACCTGCTACCGCGTCAGGGAGCGCGCTCGCCGCCTGGGTCACTCGTCCTCCGTGCCTGTATCCGCAGGACCTGCCTGCTCATTTCCGGCCGCGGCAGCCTCCGCGTCATCGGACGCGGGAGCGGCCTCGGGCTCGGCCGATGCATGCACTGCCGTATCGCCGAGGTTCACCGTACCTGGCTCACTGCCGGCGCGTGCCCACCGGCTCGTCGTGAAGGCGACGTGGCCCGGCACGTGGTGCGTGCCGCGGAAACGCAAGTAAAGAGCTCCGGCGATGATGATGAACATCAGCATCGGGAATGCGAAAGTCAGATTGTATCCATGTGGCGTATTACCAGGGCGGATTACCGCGAGTAGCGCTGCCTGCACTGCTGCCTCCTGCTGCGAGTCGCCGGACCGACGGCCGCTTGCCCCGGCCTGCGAGTCCCCGTCAGTGAACGAGGTAGAAGAGCACCCACAGAACCACCGCGACGATCGCGAGGTAGTTCCAGAACAGCGTGAAGGCGCTCAGCGAGGCCTGGAACCGCTGGACCTCTGCGGCCTCGACGAAGGTCGGCGGCTGCTCGACGAAAGACATCTCCGTGATGTTCCTGGAGTTCATCACCATGATCTCCAGCCACACCATGTGCTCCGAGCACGAGGATCGCGAAGACCGCCGAGGCGCCCACGAAGACGCTCGCGAAGGCGTTGTCGCCCGGCTGGAACGACAGCGTGGTCAGCTGGAAGATCTGGACGGCAACCGCGGCCGCGCCGAGGATCAGGGCAGCCGTCGCGGCGCCGAACCAGGCTGACTTCTGCCCGCTCTTGAGCCGCGAGAGGCCGAGCGACTGCAGTGCGGCGCTCAGCACGACCAGAACCATGACCGTCACGCCTTGCCACATCTTCGGCCCGCTGAAGCCAGCCGGGTACCACAAGCCGTAGTTGTTGACCGACCGGAGGTAGAAGAAGGCGAACACGAAGCGCGCCCAGGCCCGAGGTCACGACGCCGATCATCAGGCGCACACCGGTCCACGCCGTGTTGAGCGCCGCCTCGTGATAGAACGCGGCCTCCTCCTGGCCGCGGCTGAGGCCAGCCGCGGCTCCAGGGGTTGTGTCAGCCATCTGCCTATGCCTCCGCTCGTGCGGCGTCGGAATCGGAGAACGCCGCCGTCAGGACGCCGACCGGCGGGTTCATGTCGGCGACCGGCGGCCCGTCCTTCACGCCGTACTCGTAAGGACCGGACAGCACCACGGGAACCGAGCCGAAATTGTCGGCGGGCGGCGGGGACGATGTCTGCCACTCGAGCCCGCGCGACTGCCACGGGTTGCCGATCTCCGGCACCCTGGTGACCACCGTCGACCAGACGAAGTTGATCAGGAAGATCAGGATCGACGCTCCGAGGAAGAACGAGGAGATCGAGACCCAGTCGTTCAGCGTCTGCAGGTTGCGTGCGTACTCAAAGACCCGCCGCGGCTGCCCGGCCAGCCCGACCGCGAACAGCGGCAGGAATGTCGAGTTAAACGCGAGGAACATCAGCCAGAAGTGCCACTTGCCCAGGCGTCTCGTTGAGCTTGATGCCCAGCATCTTCGGCAGCCAGTAGTAGCAAGCGGCCATGAACGCGAAGATCAGGCCGCCCATGATCGTGTAGTGGAAGTGCGCCATCACGAAGAAGCTGCCGTGCTCGGTGGTGTCAGCCGGGATGTCGGACACGAACACCCCGGAGATGCCGCCGATCAGGAAGTTGAAGAAGAAGGCCAGGCAGAACAGCATCGGCACGGTGAAGCCGGATCTTGGCCTTCCACAGCGTGCCCATGCCGACGAGGAAGATGAACCCGGTCGGGATCGAGATCAGCTCGGTCGTGAGCATGAACAGCGGGCGCATGTCCGGGTTGATCCCGCTGTCGAACAGGTGATGCTGCCAGACGAAGAAGCTCAGCAGCGTCACGCCGATGATGCCGGCCGCCGCGACCTTGTAGGCGAACAGCGGCTTGCGGGCGAATACGGGCAGCAGCTCAAGCACCACGCCGAACCCAGGCAGCGCGAGGATGTACACCTCGGGATGGCCGAAGAACCAGAACAGGTCCTGGTACAGGTACGTGCTGCCGCCGAGCCGCGGCGCGAAGAACGCCGTCTGCACCGTCCTGTCCATGATCAGCATGGACATGCCGCCGACCAGGATCGGCGCGGCCAGGGTCATCATGACCGCGGTGCCGAGGATGCCCCAGACGAACATCGGCAGCCGGCCCCAGCGCATGCCGGGCGCCCGGTAGCAGATGACGGTGACCAGCAGGTTGAAGCCGGCCAGGATGATCGAGATGCCCATCAGCCCGAACGCGAACGCGTAGGCGTCGGCGCCCGAGCCCGTCCTGGACCGACAACGACGGGTAGCCGGTCCAGCCCATGTGGAAGCCGCCGAGCAGGATCGCCGACAGCAGGACCAGGAACGCGATCGGCGTCAGCCAGAACGACAGCGCCTCGAGCCGCGGGAACGCGACCCGCTTGGACCCGATCATCAGCGGGACCAGGTAGTTGCCGAACGGCCCGAGGATGACCGACGTCATCAGCATCATCATCATCGTGCCGTGCTCGCCGACGATCTCGATGTAGACGCTGGAGCTGAACACGTGGTTGACCGGCGACAGCAGCTCGGTCCTGATCGCCATCGCGAACAGGCCGGCCGTGCAGAAGTAGACGACCATGCCGACCAGGTACTGGATGCCCACCACCTTGTGGTCGTGGGTGAACCTGAAGTACCTGGCCAGGCCGGTGTCGCCGCCGTCGCGCAGCTGATAGTCGCGCAGCCGCTTGCCGCGCATCTGGCTGACCAGGTCGTTGAAGATGCCGAGCCCGATCAGCCAGCCGATCACCATGAACAGGTAGCCGAGCACGATCGGGGTGTCGTTCGACGTCCGGCGAACCGCCGCCGGTACCGGCCTGCGGGTATCCCGACGTGATCAGGTTGCCCAGCCAGTGCCCGAACGCGTAGCCGACCACCGCGCCGATGATCGCCGTGTGCACGGCCGGGCGCATCCACCAGGCCCGCACCGGGCCTGGAGCGCCAGGATCCGCGCCGCCCGGCTGCTGGATCGTGCCCGGCTCTGTCTCGATGGCCATCCGGTCACTCCTTCACTTTCACGCAGGCATCGGCGTGCATGCTGCTGGCTGCGCGACTCATGGCTGCACGGGGTCCTGCGGCGGGTAGAACCCGCCGCCCGCCGACGTCAGCCCGAGCTTCTTCATGACGGGACCGCTGCGGAACGCGGGGATCACGGTGGGGTCGTAGGTGGTCGCGAAGGCCGGCAGCAGCCTGGTGACGTCGGCCATGAACGACTTCGTCGAGGCCGCCCAGGACTGGAACTGACCGACGGTCACGACCTTGCCGTAGTCGAACATCGCGCCGTGCCACAGGCCGCACAGCTCGGCGCACCGCACCGTGAACTGGCCGAGCTGAATGGGCTTGGCGTAGGCGATGTTGTTGACGTTGGGGTTCGCGTCCGCCTTCACCCCGAGCTGGTACGCCCAGAAGCTGTGGATCACGTCCAGCGAGGTGACGTCGAACTGCACCCACTGGTTCTCTGGCAGCACCAGCCTCGTGGTCTCGAAGCCGCCGAACTGCGGATACCGGTAGGTAAACCGCCACTGCTGCGCGATCACCTGGACCACGAGCGGGGCGCCCTGGTTCCATGAGGTCAGGGACACCGAGCCCGGCGGCTTCCAGATCGGAGCCGGGCCTTCGCCCGCGCCAGCGCCGTGCGAGTCGATCAGCTCGACGGTGCCGAACACCGCGAGAGCGAGCACGATCACGGAGGTGACGGCGATCCAGGCCGTCTGGATCCTCGCGTGGCCGTGCAGCGGCGGCCCGTCCTCCTCGTCGCCGTCGCGGCGCCGCCAGACGATCAGCGCGTAGCCGAAGTAGATCAGCACGAAGGCGACGACCGGTGCCGACATGAGCGCCATGGTGGTGATCGCGTTCTGCTCGCCTTGCGCGGCCGTGCTCATGTTGCCTGGCGGCAGGTGCGGGGCGAGGACGAACCCGATCAGCAGGTCGGCGACCACGGAGACGACGATCCACAACAAGAAGATCCGCATCCCGTGGGAAGGACCGCTACGGCCAGCGACCGGGGCCGCCGGCTGAGACTCGGCGGCCATCAGGACGCCACCTCCATTTGCCCGGTCATAAAGCCAATGGCTTGCATGGGTCCGCCGAACCCGGTCACGAAGCCGCCGCCGCAGGGCACCCGGCATTGCCAGAAATAAGCTCCCGGCGTCGTCGGGGCGCGGAAGCTGAACTTCATCGTGGCCTTCGGCCCCGACGTACACGGCGACTGAGTGCAGAGGTTGTTGTTCTCCTGCACCGTCGTCGGCGATCCCATCGGCACGTTGAGGCCGATGCCGGGGATCGAGAACGTGTGCCCGACCGAGCACGTGCGCCAGGAGTCCAGCGCCCTGACCGTCTTGCCGTCGACGGTCTCGGTGTTGCCGATCGTGCCGGTGACCTTGCCCCAGAACGGGTTGCGCAGCGGCGTGCAGCCGTCGTAGCCGAGCACGGTCACGTTGACCGTGGCTCCGGCCGGGACCTTGAACAAGCGTCGTGTGCACCCACTGCTTGGTCTTCGGGTCCTGGATGAAGTAGGAGACCCAGTCCGGCTTGGTGGTCACCGTATTCTGCGGGTCTTCCTGCATCACGACGCTGACCTGCGGGCCGGGACCTGACGCGCCGGTGGTGAAGTCGATCACCGGCGGCCCGGCCAGGAAAAAATGGATGACGACGAAGATCGCGCCACCGACCACGGCGAGGAACGCTACGAGCAAGGTTCCTACGCGGACCGGCAGGGACATCGGTCACCACCTCGCTTCTCCGCGGCGCGCCGCGCACGACGTCGCGCGCACAACTCGGGCCGACGCTGCCGATTTGGGCGGTAACGCCGGAAGCAAACGACTGCACCGATAGTGCTGCGCGCCGTTACCCCCCGCAATAGTTAGCGCCGCGGATGACGAAACTGTCATTATCCGCGGCGCCTGCAGGCGCCAGTCCCCTTCGACCGGCTGACGTGGCGCTATCGCCGCCGCGGCAGGACCTGGCGGCCAGCCACGCTCCGCCGGGCGGATCCGGCAGCCTTGACGAGGGCCAAGCCGCAGGAGTAGACCACATCCGAAGGAGCACGTCAGGAGCGCCGGGCCCGTTGTGGCGACGACAGAAGCCCGCCGCTCATCGAGGCTGTGATGGCCGCGACGAGAAACGATCGAAGGCGCGATGACCGCGGCACGTGAGGAATCCAGGATCGGGGATTCCCGTACTGCCAGGGACGGGCACGAGCGGGCGAGTGCGGGCTGGGCTGAGGCCGGGCCGGCCAGGATCCTGCTGATCGATGACGAGCCGCAGATCAGCGGGTTCGTCGGCCGCGCGCTCGAGCACGCGGGATACGGCGTCGACATCGCCACCAGCGCCGCCGACGGCATCCGGCTCGCCGGCTCTGGCGGCTATGCCCTGGTGATCCTCGACCTCATCATGCCGGACATGGACGGCCGTGCCGTGCTGGGCGCGATCTTGCGGACCCATCCGGCTCAGGCCGTGCTGATCTTGTCCTGCACCGCCGACCCCGGCACCAAAGCAGAGTGCCTGGACTTCGGCGCCAAGGACTACCTGACCAAGCCGTTCTCGCTCGCCGAACTGACCGCCAGGGTCAGGGCCAGGCTGCGGGAAGCGGCGTTGCGCAGCGAGGTCATGCAGGTCGGTGACCTGACCCTGGACGCCGGCCGCCTGGTCGCGGACAGCGGCACCGGGCCGGTGCCCCTGACCAGGCTCGAGTTCTTGTGCCTGCGGGCCCTGATCGAGCACGGCGGGGACTCGGTGACCAAGAGCGAACTGCTCGCCTGCGTGTGGGGGATCGACTTTGATCCAGGCTCCAACATCGTCGACGTCTGCATCAGGCGGCTGCGGGCCAAGCTCGGATTCGCGCTGATAGAGACGGTGCGCGGGGAGGGCTACCGGCTTGCCTCGTGAGCTGCGGCCGCGCCGCCGGCCGCGGACCCAGGCGCGGGCGGCTTAGATGCAGACCGCCAGGACCGAGCCGCCCTTCATCCCGGTCCGCACCAGCGGCTGGCCGACCCGCCGCATGCCGCGGTGGGGGTTCACGGCCATTGCCGTGCTGCTGGTCGTCGCGGTGGCGGTCGGGCTGTCGCACCGGCCGACCAGCGGGCAGCGCGCGACCGACCTGCGCAGCTTCCTGCACCAGCTCAACGCCGACGTCGAGTCCTGCTCGGGCGGCGTGCGCGAGTCCTTGTTCGTGCTGCGGCAGATCGACTCGGGCGCCAGCCAGGACAGGAAGACCGCGCTGAGCGTGGCGAACACCGCGGCCGCGAACTGCTCGCCGGCCAACAACGAGCTCCTCGACGACCTCACCGGCGCCCAGCCGCCAGGTTCACTAGCCAGCTACCACCTGCAGCCCGCGATCACCGCGCTGATCGACTGGGCAGCGCCGCGAGCCTCGAAGGTAGCAGCGGACGTGGCCGCGGTCCTGGCGCACGGCGGGCACGCCAGTGACGCGGCCGGCCGGGCGAGCCTGCGGCGCGCGCTGCGTGAGCTCGATGCACAGCGCAAGGTCGTGTACGCGGCACTCAGGCCCGCGATCGAAGCCCTGTCACCGTCCTCGGCGCCGCCGGTGCTCTATGGCTAGATACCTCACCGGCCATTGGTCGTTCGATCCGTTTGCCATTCTCGTCGTCATCCTCGTGTGCTGGCACGAGGTGGGCCTGGCCAGGCTCGCCCGCAGGTCGCGCCCCGAGCGCACCAGGCAGCGCCGGATCAGGTCGGTGTGGTTCTACGCGGGCCTGGGGATCCTGCTGATCGCGGTCGAGTCGCCGATCGACTACTGGGCCGATCGCTACTTCTTCGTGCACATGATCCAGCACCTGCTGCTGATGTTCGCCGCGCCGGCGCTGATAGTCGCGGGAGCGCCGTGGCAGCCGCTGCTCGACGGCCTGCCCGGCAGGCTCGGCAAGGACGCGACCAGGCAGGTCATGACCGGCGGCTGGTCCAGGCCGGTGCGCGCCGTGGGCGGTTTCCTGCTGAAGCCGTGGGTCGCGGTGATCGCATTCAACCTCGCGATGGTGATCTGGCACCTTCCTGGCCCGTTCGATCTGGCAGCGCGGAACCAGGCCGTGCACATCTGGCTCATGCACGGCACCTTCTTCGGCACCGGCGTGCTCTTCTGGCTCCAGTTCATTCCCTCGGCGCCGCTGCGAATCGGGTTGTCGAGGGCCGGCCAGGCCGCCGCGCTGGTGGTCACCAACGTGCAGATGTGGATCCTGGCGATGTCGATGAGCTTCCTGAGCTCGGCGTCCTGGTACCCCGTCTACTCCCACGTCCCTGGCGTCACGCTGCAACCACTAGCCGATCAGCAGCTAGGCGCGGCCATCTTGTGGGTGTGCGGCGACTTCTGGGCCGTCCCCACGATGATCTACGTGATCCGCCGGATGCTCGCCGAGGACGGTGACGTCGGAGCCGCGGTCGACCGGATTCTAGGCCGCGGCTCCCGTCGCTATCAGTGGTCAAGCCGCTCGTGGGCAGGGCGGTCGTAACCGACCAGCCTGTCAGCCCTCCTGGCCGGCCAGGACCGGCCTGGACGTAAACCGGCTGGTAACCCGCTATCCGCGCGATGTTCGCGTGTCGCTACCGGTTCTCGCGCCGCCGGTTCGGCATGCTGTGTTCAGGCCGCGCATGGGGTGAAGGCCCCTCCAGGTATGAGCTGGAGGGGCCTTCGCTATGTCGCGGTCCATGTCACCGGGATCCCGTGCGGCAGCGCGGTGCCGATCACCCGGCGTGCGCCGCCCGGCCAGGTGGTCACCTCGACGGGCGTATCCGGGCCTGGCCTCGCGAGTTCCAGCGTGACGTGGGCGAACCTGGCCGACTCGGTCGCGGTTCCGCCCAGGCCGGCCACCCCGTCCGCAAGCTCGCGAATCTGATCCGCGTCCAGGTATTGCTGGAAGATCGAGTGCCAGAGCACCGTCCAGGTGCCCGGCTCCAGGCTGAGACCGGCGATGGTCTCGGCGGCCGCCTCACGCCGCAGGTCGGCGGGAATCCGCGCGGCCAGTTCGCAAGCGCCGCGCAGCCGGTCGAGGCGGTCGACCTGATCGGCCCAGACGTAGGCCAGCAGCAGCAACCGGCCCTGCTCGCTGACCGGGTCGACGGGCGCGAGGTCGCCGCCGGTCCTGCTGACCACCTCGATCGGCCTGACCGGCGGCGGCTGGCCGAGCCACGCTTCCGGCATCCGCACCGGCGATGACTCCGGTCCGAAGCTGACGCCGGCGCCGGAGATCCAGAACTGGTCGGCTCGCAAATTGAGGCCGGCGCTGGTGCCGATCTCGACCAGCCGGACGGGAAGATCGGCCGCGGCGACGAGGTGGCAGAGCGCTCCGGCCAGCGCGGCACCGCGGCCGACCTCGTTGGTCTGGGGCGGATGCAGCAACCAGGTCCTGATCTCCGCCCGGTGCCGGTCAAGGACATCACGCAGCGCCGGCCAGGCCAGCCCCGCACCAGGACCGGGATCCGCGCTGCCGCCGGCCGACGGGTAGTACCTGCCAAGCTCCGCGGCCTGCCCGGTCAGGACCAGCGCGTGGACGCCGCCCAGCATCCGCAGCGCCAGCGCGCTGCGGCCGGGGTCAGCGAGGTGGCCGTCCAGGACAGCCGCGGTCGGCCCGGCGGACAGCAGGTCATGCGCCGCGTGCCTCAGCAGGCCCGCGTATAGCGCGCTGCCGAGCCGTTCGCAGTGCATTGCCTGGGTCCGCAGGATCCGCGCGGTCCGCTGCTCAGGGCTCTCCGCGTTCGCCGTCATACCGGAATCATGCAGCACCGGGCCGGCCGCCAGGAGGCGTGCAAGGATCCCTGCTCCTTAAGATGGGCCAATGCCCCCGCTCGCCGATGTTGTCATCAGGAACGCGCTGATCGCCGACGGCGACGGCGGCCCGCTTACCGACGGCGACGTGGCCATCGGCGACGGCAGGATCCTCAGCGCCGGCGCCGAGCGCGCCGCGGCTGGCCAGGGCACCGTCGAGCTAGACGCGCGCGGCGAACTCGTCTGCAGCCCCGGATTCATCGACGTGCACACGCACGACGATGCGGCGCTGATCAGGCATCCCGGGCTGGAATTCAAGGTCGCGCAGGGCTGCACCGGCCTGGTGATCGGGAACTGCGGCTTCAGCGGCTTCCCGGCCACCGGCGTCGACGACATCGAGTCGGTGGCCGGCGCCGACTGGCCCGACCTGGACGGGTTCAGGCGCGCCGTTTCCGCCGCCGGCTTCGCCGCCAACGCGATGGCCCTGGTCGGCCACAACACGCTGCGCTCGCTCACCATCGGGCGCGAGAATCCGCGCGCGGCCAGCGCCGCCGAGATCGCCGCCATGCGAGATCATGTCCGGCGCGCGATGGACCAGGGCGCCTGCGGCCTGTCGACCGGGCTGATCTACCAGCCGGGCAAGTGGGCACCGGCCGAGGAGATCATCGAACTGGCCAGCGCAGCCGCTGAGGGCGGCGGCGTCTACGCCACTCACATGCGCAACGAAGGCGAGCATCTGCTCGACGCCGTGGCCGAGGCGATCAGGATCAGCGCCGAGTCCGGCTGCCCGTTGCATATCTCGCACCACAAGGCCGCAGGCCAGGAGAACTGGGGCAAGGTCGCCGACTCGCTTGCCGCCGTCGACCAGGCGAACACCACGGGCTCCGACATCACCCTGGACTTCTATCCCTATACGGCGAGCAGTGGTCCGATGGCCGAGTACACGAGCCCGGAAACAGTCACCCAGGACTGGGCCGACCATAATCAGTTCGCCACCTGCCCGCCGTTCCCGCAGTATCAGGGCCGGATGGTCAGCGCGGTCGCCGCCGACGAAGGCATGACCATTGCCGACCTCGTCAGGCAGGTGCTCACCGCACCTGAGGGCCGCAGGACGATCAGCATCGGCTTCGGCATGTCAGAGGACGACCTGGTGACCAACGTCCGGCACCCGCTGATGATGGTCGGCTCGGACGGCATCCCCGACCTCGACGGCCTGCCGCATCCGCGCCTCTACGGCACGTTCCCGCGCATCTTCGCCGAGTACGTGCGCGGCCGCAAGGAGATCTCGGTCGCTGAGGCGGTCCGCCGGATGACGAGCATGCCCGCCGACCGGTTCGGGCTGGCAGGCCGGGGCCGGATCACGCCGGGCGCCTGGGCCGACGTGGTCGTGTTCGACCCGGCCAGCTTCCGCGACACCGCGACCTTCGCTGCGCCCAAACAGGAGCCCGCTGGCATGGCGTGGGTCATCGTGAACGGCCAGATCAGCTACGACAGGGGCCGCCATACCGGCGCCAGGGCAGGCCGGCTGACTCCAGCTTCCGCGCCTGATCTGGCCGTGCCCTCCGCGCCTCCGGCGAATGGCCGTCCTGTGAACTGCCGATGCAATCCGGCCGTTCTTTCCCAGAAAGCGGCAAATGTTCGTCCGCTGCCCGCTTTAATGTCTCTGTGCGCCTCAGAAAGCATGCGATATCGATGACAGCGGCTGCCGTGGCTGGTGCGGCGACCCTGCTCGCGGCGGGTCCGATGGCAGCGGCGGCCGGGGCCGCCGCCGGGCCGCACCTCGGCCGGGCGGTTCGCCTGCAGCTGCCGGCCAATGCCATGCTCGGCAGCACGCCGATCATCGAGTCGGCGACCTGCGCGAGCGCGAGTTCGTGCACGCTGGCGGGTACCTATACCGACAACGCCAACGTCGGCCAGGCCATGGTCGTCACCAGGTCGAGCGGCCACTGGGCGCGCGCGATCGAACTGCAGCTTCCGGCCAACGCGGACCCGGGCATCGGCGGGCTCGCCGAGTCGGTCAGCTGCAGCAGGCCGGGATCGTGCGTCGCGGTCGGCAACTACCGCTCGAACGGGGAGTTCGAGGGCTTCACGGCAGCCGAGTCCAGCGGCGTCTGGCACCAGGCCAGGCAGGTCCGGCTTCCCGCGAACGCGGGGACGACCGGCGCGTCGATCTCCGCGGTCGCCTGCACCGGGCCGGGGTCCTGCGTCCTGGCTGGCAACTACTCCGACAACCACGGCCACGTCAGGCCCATGGTGGCGATCGAGTCCAAGGGTGCCTGGGCACAGGCACGCGAACTTCGCGTCCCCGCGGGAGCGAGCGCCACGGGCCGGGTCCTGCTGACGTCGCTGGCCTGCCCGAAGCTCGGCTCCTGCGCGGCGGTCGGGCAGTTCGACGACACCGCAGGCCACGCCAGGGCGATGGCGGTCACCGAGTCGGGCGGCACCTGGCATCAAGCCTTCCAGCTTGTCCTGCCCAGCGACGCCGCTGGCGTCCCGCTGGTCTCGGTGACAGGCGGTCGGCTGCTCCGGCGCGGGAGACTGCGTCGCCGTCGGCTCCTACCGCACCAAGACCGGGCGCTTCGTCCCGCTGTCCGTGGCCGAGTCGGGCGGCACCTGGGCGCACGGCCAGCACATCACGAAGGTGCCGGCCAACGCTGCCTCGCCGGCCAGCGTCGGGCTCACCTCTGTCGCCTGCACCTCCGCGGGGACCTGCACCGCGGCCGGTAACTACACACTCAAGGCCGGCGGCTTCGCCGCGCTGATCCTGACCAGGTCAGGGACGCGCTGGACGACAGCCAGCCAGATCCGCACGCCCGCCGACGGCGCGACCGGCGCCAGCCAGAACGCACAGGCCCAGGCCATCGGGTGCACGCGGGCCGGCTTCTGCGCGATCGGCGGCACCTACCGCACGGCCACCTCGGCGAGGGCTGTCATGGGCGCCGCCGGCTAACTCAGGCGCCAGAGCGGGCCTTGATGGCGTCGATCAGGGCGGGGAGCACCTGGTGCAGGTCGCCGATCACGGCGTAGTCAGCCTTGGTCACGATCGGCGCGCCCGAGTCGGTGTTGATCGCCACGATCGTCTTGGCGCCCTGGCAGCCGGCCATGTGCTGGATGGCCCCGCTGATCCCGCAGGCCAGGTACAGCTCGGGCGTGATCTTCGTACCGGTCTGGCCGACCTGCTGCCGGTGCGGCCGCCAGCCCTCGCTGGTCACCACCCGGGAGACTCCGACGACGCCGCCGAGCAGCCCGGCAAGCTCCTCAAGCACGGCGAAGCCCTCCGGCCCGCCGACGCCGCGTCCGCCGCCGACCACGACCCGCGCGCTGGCGAGCGACACCCCTGACTTCCTGTCCGCCGACTCTGCCGCCTTGACCAGCAGGTCGCCGTCCGCGAGCTCGGGCTCGAACTCCTCGACCGCCACCTGCCCCTGCCCAGCGCCTGCCGCCCCGGCCGCGAGCAGTTCGGCGGGAACGGCGTCGGCGGCGACGGTGAGCAGCGCGAGCGGCGCCTCGAGTACGGCGTCCTCGAGCAGGCTGCCCGCCCAGCGCTGCCTGACCAGGCGGAACTCGCCCGGCGCCGCCCGCGACGCTGAGACGCAGTTCGCCGCCATCGGCAGGTCGCTGATCGCGGCGAGGTGGGCGAGCACCTCGTTGCCGTGGTCGGTGGCGGCGGCGAGCACCGCCGAGACCGGCCCCGCGCCGCCCGCCGAGTCAGCCGCCAGACCCGCGAGCGCCCTGGCCCAGGCCAGCGGCGCGTAGCCGTCCAGCGCGGGCGATCTGATCGCCCAGGCGGACGAGACTCCGGCCGCGGCCAGCTCCGCCGCATTGACAGCCCGCCGCCTGGCCGAACCACGCGGCCGCGAGTTCCTCGCCCGCCGACGCGGCCAGGTCGCGCGCGACGGCAAGCGCGCGCAGCGAGGCGTCCGTGATGCCGCCGCCCGCGTCGGTCTCGAGCAGGCACAGCACCCTGTGACCGTCATGCCAGCACCCCAAGCTCGCCGAGCAGCGCGACCAGCGCAGGAACCGCGTCGATGCCTTGCCCGAGCACCTCCGCCCCCTTGCTCGACGTCTCGGGAACCCGCAGCCGTTCCTTGCGCAGTCCGTCGCTGCCTCGCGCTGGCTCGATCGTCTCGATGGTGGCGCGCTTGGCGCGCAGCCGCCCAGGCAGCGACGGGTACCTGGGCAGGTTGATGCCCTCCTTGACGCTGACCACGGCGGGCAGCGGCAGGTCGAAGACCTCCTCGGCGCCCCGGTACTCCCGGCTGGCGAGGATCCGCGCCGGATCTCCCGCGGCACCGTCCGCGATCTCCAGCCGCTTGATGCCCGGTCACGCACGGGCAGGCCGAGCGCGTGCGCGACCCGCACCGGCACCTGGTACCCGCCAGTATCTGCCGACTCGTTGCCGAACAGCAGCAGGTCGTAGCTCAAGGTCCCGCCGTCCCGCACCGCGCCGGCGATGGCGGCAGCCGTGGCTACCGGGCCCCACTCGGCGCCGTCGGTCTCCAGCAGGATGCCCCGGCCGGCGCCGAGCGCGAGCATGTCCCGGAGCTGCCCGGCGGCCTCGGCTGGGCCGAGCGTGAGCACGCTGACCGAGCCGCCGAGCCGCTCGGTGATCTGCACGGCCTCCTCGACCGCGCATTCCTCGTGCGGGCTGACCGTGAAACCGGACATCGACACGTCGATGTCCAGGCCGTCGGGCAGTGACCATGATCGAGCCGCCGACCATCGGCACCCGCTTCACGCAGACGCAGATCTCCACCGCGTCAGCACCTGATCCGGTCGTTCGCGGGATCGAACAGCGGCGCGGAGCCCGCCACAGCCACCGTGACCGGGTACCGCTCGCCGAGGTACTCGATGGCGAGCGAGCGGCCCTCGACGGCGTCCGCGGCTGGCAGGTACGCGAGCAGGATGTGCTTGCCGACCGACGGGCCCGAGCCCGCGCTGGTCACGTACGAGGTCCGGCCGCGCGCGTCGGTCAGCACAGAGCCGTCGGGCCCGAGAACGGGCTCCCCGCCCATCGGGTACCGCAGCTCGCCCGCCGGCGACGCGTGATCGTCGACGGTGAGCGTGCACAGCACCGCCACCGGCGGCCGCTCGCGCTGCGCAAGGTAGGCGGCCTTGCCGACGAAGTCCTGCGCCTTCACCTTGGGCCTGGTCATCCCGGCCTCGACGAGGTTGAAGTCGCCCGTCAGTTCGTTGCCGAACGCCCGGTACCCCTTCTCCAGCCGGCCGGTCGTGCCGTAGACGCCGATGCCCGCGGGGATGAGCCCCGACGGCCGGCCAGCGTCCCAGAGCGCGTCCCACAGCTTGCCGCCCTCTTCCATCGGGACGTACAGCTCCCAGCCGAGCTCGCCCACGTAGGAGATCCGGGACGCCAGCACGGTCAGGCCGCCGGCCTCGATCTCCTTGCAGGTGCCGAACGCCATGCCGGGATGCGACACGTCGTCGACGGTGATCCGCGCCAGGATCTCCCTGGCCTTCGGGCCCCACAGCCCGAGCGTGGTCCACGCCGAGGTGACGTCGGTGACCACGGCCTCGCATCCGGCGGGCAGGTGGTCGGTGATCCACTTCAGGTCCATCTGGCCGGTGGCGCCGCCGGTCACGATCCTGAACCGGTCGGCCGCTAGCCGCATGATCGTCAGGTCGCCGCGGAACCCGCCCGCGTCGTCGAGCAGCGAGGTGTAGATGACCCGGCCGATCCCGACGTCCAGCTGGGCGACCGCGACGTGCTGCACCGCGGCGAGCGCGCCGGGCCGGCGACGTCGAGGACGGCGAACGCACTCAGGTCGATCAGCGCTGCAGACTCGCGCATCGCCAGGTGCTCGGCGTTGATGATCGGCGACCACCAGCGCGACTCCCACTCGGCGGCGCGCGGCATTAGCCGTCCCTCGTACCGCTCGAGCAGCGGTGCGTTGGACTCATACCAGTGCGGCCGCTCCCAGCCAGCTGTCTCGTAGAAAACCGCCCCGAGTTCCCGCTCCCGGTCGTAAGCGGGGCCGACCCTGGTGGGCCGCCCCGACTCCCACTGCTCGGCCGGGTGCACGATCCCGTACATCTTGTTGAAGCCCTCGGCGGCACGCGCGGTAATGTGCGCGACCGTCCGCTGGTGCGGCCAGAACCGCGAGATATCGGACTCGTGGATGTCGATCTCCGGCGCGCTGCCTGTCATCCACTCCGCGGCCGCACGGCCGATGCCGGGGCCTTCCTTGATCCAGCTCGCGGCGACCGACCACAGCCCCGCGACCTCGGGCGTCTCGCCGATGGCCGGATGCCCGTCCGGGGTCATCGAGATCAAGCCATTGATGGCATAACGAATGCCTGCCCGTTCATCGCCCAGCAGTTCCGGCATCAATTCGAGCGCCTCTGCCAGCTGCGGATCGAAGTCGTCCTGGGTGAAAGGAAGCTCGGTCGGCGACAGGACGGACTGCTCGATCGACGGGATCGTGCCGGGATCGACGATCATCGGCCGGTGCGCGTACGAGCCGACCTCCATGTCGCCGCCGTGCTGGCGCTCGTACATGTTGAGGTCGACGTCCCTGACGATCGGGTAGCTGATCTCCCCAGGGGTATCCGCGAACATCGCGATCGGCCCGACGCTGATCATCTGGTGCACGATCGGGGTCAGCGCGATCGTGGCGCCTGCCATCTTCGCCAGCCGCGGCGACCAGACGCCGCAGCAGATCACGCACATCTCGGTCTCGATGTCCCCTGCGGTGGTCCGGACGCCGGTCACCCGGCCCCCTGGGCGGCCCGCGCCCGCTCCGTCCCGCGCCGTGTCAATGCCCGTAATCTCGGTGTTCGCGAGCACCGTCAGCGCGCCTGCGGCCTGCGCGTTCTCGCGCATCAGCGTGCCGGCCCGCAGCGAGTCGACCACGCCGACAGTCGGGAAGTACGCGGCGCCGATGATCACCGAGTCGTCGAGGAACGGCACCAGCTCGCGGACCTGTGCCGGTGTCATCATCTCGGCGGGAATGTCCCAGGCCTTGGCGGCTGTGCAGCGGCGCCGCAGCTCGATCATCCGCTCGGGCGTCCTGGCAACCTCGAAGCCGCCCGACTCGGTGAACACCCCAAGCTGCTTGTATTGCTCGGTGCTGTCCCTGGTCAGCTCCATCATCATCTTGGAGTAGTCGATCGGGTAGATGAAGTTGGAGGCGTGACCGGTCGAGCCGCCGGGGTTGGGCATCGGCCCCTTGTCGATCAGCACGAGATCGCGCCAGCCGAGCTTGGCCAGGTGGTAGACGAGGCTGTTGCCGACGATTCCGGCGCCGATGACGACGACGCGGGCCCGGGTCGGGATGTCATTCATGGCCTGGCGGTCCCCCATAGGTTGTTCTGCTGTCTCAATTGCGTCGTCGGCCCGCTGATGTCGTGGCTAGCGGCATCAACGGGCCGACGAGACAGAAAAGCCGGACGGCTACTCGACCGGGATCTCCTTGTTGATCAGGCCGAGGTCGATCCCCTGCCGGCTGCGGACGATGCGCGCTACCACGTAGATCAGGATGGCGAGCACATACATCGCGCCCATGTAGTACAGCGAGTCCTTGTTGTTGACGCCGTAGGCGGCGTTGGTCAGCCATTCGTAGAGGTTGAACCCGAGCAGGCCGATCGTGACCCAGCCAGCGAACGGCACGATCGGAACGCCGAACAGCTTGATCCTGCTGGCCGGTGATGCCTGCCAGAGGTCCTTCTTGATGAACGGCAGCAGCACCACGGCGATCGCTGTGAACAGGTAGGTCACGGCGATGACGAGGGTCGCGTCCAGCGTGTAGGTGTAGAACTGCGACCAGTACGCGTAGATGGCGCTGAGGCCGATCGCCGGAAGCAGCATCAGGACCAGCGAGTACAGCGGCACCTTGCGCTTCTCCGAGACCTCGGCCGCGCGGTCCGGCAGGATCCGGTCGAATGCCGCGGCGAAGATCACCCGGGTCGAGGACAGGAACAGCGTGCCGACCCAGGCTATGAACCACAGGAACATCACCACGAGCAGCACGACCTGGAAGATCTGGTTGTGCACCATCCAGCCGATGAACATGACAGGGTACGGCCAGATCGGAATCGCCGCGGGCACCTTGCCGCCGTAGTAAGCGCTCCAGTACAGCGCCCCGGTGTTGTTGTAGAACGACTGGCCCATGGTCTTGTTGACCAGCACGAGGAACAGTACCGACAGCGCCACGGTGATCCACAGGCCGCCGAACATGCCGGCGAAGACGCGCCTGAAGTCGCTGGCGCCGCGGATCTCGCCGTACAGGGTCGAGCCCCAGTTGGGCCAGAGCAGGTAGAACATCATCATCGGCACCAGCAGCATGCTGGCGCTGACCGGGCTGAACCCGAACGTCGGCGAGACGTAGCCGGACGCCTTCGCGCCAGCATTGGTCTTCTGGTACGCGTTGGAAACGCCGAAGATCTTGTGTGCCTCGAGGTTGAACGAGCTGACGAAGCTTGCGTGGTTGTTGATCGCGAGCAGCAGCAGGATCACGCCGAATCCGAGGAGGCCACCGTAGAAGCCCCACTTCTGGAGCCTGGCGTAGCCGGCCATTCCGAGCGAGACGAGAAGGCCAGCGAGCCCGATGGTGAGCACCGAGACGAGGAAGATGCCGTTCTTCCCGGCGAACCAGGTCGCGGCGCTCGGATGCCCGAGGGTCGCCAGCAGCGGCTGGAAGAACTCGGCGGACAGGACATTGCCGTAGATCGGTGCCCATAGCCAGAGGATGAACCACCATCCCGTGGCGGCCATCACGAAGCCGATTCCGCTGCCCAGGATCCTGGTCTGCCAGACGTAGTCACCGCCGGCCCGCGGGATCGTGACGATCAGGCCGGCGTAGGCGATGACGAGGAAGGAGACCCAGATCGCTGAGATGAGAACCGCTGTCAGCAACTGGCCCTTAGGGAAGAACGACTGGTAGGAGAACTCGAAGATGCCTAGCGTGACCACGTTGGTCGACAGCGTCGCGTAAATCATCGAGTCCCGGACGGACCAGCCTCTGACCAGGCCGGTCGCCTTCCTGAGGAAAAGTGTCGGCGTCTCACTGCCGAGGGCTTCTGCAGCCATGTACTACTCCGCCTCCAAATGCTTGGACGTGCAACGCCCGAAACCCGGCCGGGGGGCTAGCCGGGCATTCCTACTGACGCCGTCCGACCGGCGGCAATGCTGGTCGGCCAGGGGTAGTTCGGTACGTTACGTTGCGTATACTCTGTCACTTCCCGAATGTGCTGTCACTGGTGTTGCGCAAGTCCTTGCGCTACATCGAAACCGGCCGGGCGGCATCGCGGGACGGGGGCCGCGACATCGTGATGCTAGCCGTTCACCAGCAAATACCTGCTGACTTTCGCCTTCTTGGCATCGAGTTCGATCACCGCGCCCTGGAGCACTCCGTCGCCGTACACGCTGCCCGGGTTGATGGCCAGCGTCCTGCCCATCTTCTTGACGCCGCGACTCTCGTGGATATGGCCGTGTACCGATAGCAGCGGCTGGTGCTTGACGATCGAATCCCGCACGGCGACCGACCCAACCGGCTTCATGACCGCGCCGCCGTGCGTGGGGCGCAGGTTTTCATCCAGCGCGGGAGCCTCGTCGAGACCCGTGCCGTACGGCGGCGCGTGGAAGTTGAAGATCGCTCGGCCCATGTCGGGCACGTGCCCGGCGACGGCCTCGATCTTGGCAGCGAGCTCGTCCTCGGGCGCCTCGCGGAACGTGTCCCAGGGCGTGGGGTTGGTCCAGCCCATCGAGACCATGCTGAACCCGCCGAGATCGAGGACCTTGCCCTCGGCGAAGGTCACGCACGGCGACGACTCGATCATCTGGTCGATCTCGAAGATGTCGTCGTTGCCGCCGTTGAGGATGCAGCCGATCTGCCCGCCGTGGAGCTTGCCGTCGGCCATGTCGAGCCAGCGGTCGAGCGAGTGCATCATCTCGACGCTGAACCTGCGGTCGACCTCGCCCTCCTCCTCGCTGAGGTGCTGCAGCTCGTCTGGACTGACGATGGCGGGGTACGAGCCGCGGTTGCGGATCTGCTGCTCGATGTCGGCCAGGGCCTCGCGGTTCTCGACCCGGTGCGTCTCGCCCCTGACGGTCACCTGCCAGTAGCCGTTGTGGGCGACGATCGGGATCATGACCTTCCCGGTCACGTCACCGCCGAGAACCACCATGTCCGCTTTGTAAAACGCAGCGGCATTGAGGAACTTGCGCCAGCAGATCTCCGACCCGTGGATGTCTGTAGCAAAGAAGATCTTCATCTGGCGATTCCCCTGCCCCCGTAATGGTCTGTACTGCAACGTTGCCTACGCATGGGTGTAGCAGCCGACGTACCGGGCGTCAAGCGCCGGTTTGTTACAAATACCGCGACAGCGGCCCCGCGATCGGGCCGCCTTGTCAGCTGTCGCTCAGTGCGGTTCATCCGCCTCAGTGACCGACTTCTTCTGGCAGCTCGTACCAGCGGACTTTGTCCCCGATGCTCGCCCGCATCTTCCACTTCATGCTCTTCGGCGTCGAATCGGCCAGCTGCCTGAGCTGCGCCGCTTGCTGGGCGGGATCAAAGGGCATGCCGGGCTGCGCGAGGTGCGGCCGCTCGGCCAGCAGGCCAGGCAGCTTGTCGAGATTGCCGGTGACGGTACGCCACCAGCCCCAGTCTGAGGCAAGCACCGACAGGTACCGGTCGGCGTCGATCGCAAGCTCCCCGCCACTCCGCGCGATGGGCATGCAGGACAGCAACTGGACGATGTCCCTGGCGTCCTTCTCGTTCAGCTCGACGATCTGCAGCTTGGAGAGCAGCAGATCGACCACATCTACCGTGATCGGCAGCTTGCGGAACGACGGGCGGAAGTCGAGCGTGTGGCACATCGTGAGCCGGTCGACCATCACGTCGATCGGCCGCCCCGACGGCGCGGTGAAGTACATCTGGCGGTCGCCGTTGAGGTTGTTGAACCTCCGGTCGCCCTGGCATCCGGCCTGTTCAAGGAAGGCGGAGACGGTCTTGCGCTCCTTGGAAAGGCAGGCGAAGTCGATGTCCTGATCCCGGCGCAGCCGCGGCGGGTATTCCGGGCAGACGACCCGGACGCCGAGCCCGCCGAGCAGCTTGAGCCCGATGCCGGCGTCAGCGGCGCCGCGCGCGATCCGCAGCGCGTCGGTCAGCGGATCCTCTGGCGACCCCGGCGCCGGAGCGGGTACGGCCGCAGCGCCCTGAACGGCATGTTCTGGCGCTTGACCCGATGCTGACATGTCCACGTGCGGCTCCTTGGGGGCAGAGCGGTGCCCCAGTCTATGACGAAGCACGCAACAGCGCACCGGAGCGCTGACAACGACCTCGCGCCCGTCCGGCGGGCCGGCGACCAGTCCGGCGCTGCACCGATAATGGCGGCACCACGCTGGCCCGGTCATCCGGCCGGCTACGGCCAGGAAGGAGAAGCCAGATGGCCGGGAGCACAGAACTCGACGCGCCCATCACGGCGGTGACTATCTACCGGAACGGGGCGCGGGTCACCAGGTCAGGCGTCGTCTCCCTGCAGCCTGGCCGGTCTGTTCTGGTGGCCAGGAACCTGCCTGCCTACGCCGATCCCGAGTCGGTCAGGGTCGCCGTGCGGGGCCAGCAGGTGGCCTTGATCGACGTCCAGGCCAGTCGCCGATACGGCGCCGATCCTGGCAGGGAGGAGACCGGCCGGCGCAGGTCGCACGCCGAGCATTGCCGCGACGCTGTTCAGGCTCTCGATGACGAGGACGCGGCCGAGAAGGCTCGCCTTGGCTTCGCTGGGCATCTGTCGGAGGCAGCGGCGACCGCGATGGCGCGGGCGGTCAGCTTCGGCCGCGCCAGCAGGGACGACCTAGCGCAGATGGCCGACCACCTGTCCGCCAGCACGGCGAGCGCACTGGAACGCCGCCGCGACATCGCCGCGCGCAGGCGCGCCGCGCAGCGCGAGCTCGACGCCGCCGAGCAGCGGCTGGCGGATGCCGAGCAGCGGTCAGACATCGCCGAGTTCATCGAGGTGTCCGCCGACATCGAGGCCACAGCCGCCGCCGACGCGGCGGTCGAGGTCTCCTACTACGTCAAGGGCGCCTCCTGGCAACCGCTGTACGACCTGAGCCTTGACGGCGAGCATCTCTCGGCGAGTTACCTGGCCGAGGTCACCCAGCGCACCGGCGAGGACTGGCCCGCTGTCCGGCTCATGCTCTCGACCTCCCGGCACGGGCTGAACCAGACCCTGCCCGAGCTGGAGCCCTGGTACGTCAGCCGCGAGATGCCGGTGCCCGAGAGGCCGCGGATGGCCGCCAGGACCGCCAAGACCGCCGCGGGCGCCGAGCTGTCCATGGCATTCGCCAGCAGTGCAGGGCCGGCGGCCGCGCCGCTGATGGCGGAGATCGGCGAGGCCGGGCGTGAGCCAGGTCTACCAGGTAGCCCGCCCGATCGCGGTGCCAGCCGACGGCGGCCCGCACAAGACCACGATCGCCAAGTTCGACCTCGACGCCGCGCTGGATTACCTCGCGGTGCCCGTCCTCGCGCCGGAGGCCTACCTGCGAGCGACGGTGACCAATACCTCGCCGCTGCTGATGCTGCCAGGCCGGGCGCGGGTGCTGCAGGGACGGCCAGTTCACCGGCGAGACCGCGCTCGAGACCGTCGCGCCTGGCGAGGAGTTCGAGCTGCAGCTCGGCGTCGACGACCGGATCAGGATCGAGCGCACGCTGCGCCGCCGGGCCACCAGCAAGGCCGTGATCGGCGCCAGCAGAACCGTGGACATCGGCTACGAAACGGTCGTGCGCAGCCACCGTCAGGGCACAGCCAGGATCACGGTGCGCGACCATATCCCGGTCTCGACCGACGGCGAGATCAAGGTCAGGCTGCGTGAGGCCAGCCCCAGCCCGGCGGAGCAGACCGACCTCGGCGAGCTGACCTGGGAGCTGACCCTGGCCGAGGGCCAGTCGGCCACCATCAGGCACCGCTTCACGGTCGACCACCCCAGCCAGATCACCGTCACCGGCCTGGAAACACAGCCAGGTTAACCGGCGATGACCTGGAAGGTCTCCAGCGACGGATCGGCGGCGTAGGCGATCCGGCCGCCGTCGGCCTTGACCTCGCGCAGCGACTCGATCGCGGCGGCCGTGATCAGCTCGCCTGGGCGCGAGCACCGGCACGCCGGGCGGATAGGGAGCGATCAGCTCGGCGCTGACGCGGCCGGCCGCCGCACTGGCTGGCACGGTCTCGTTGTCGGCGAAGAAGGCCTCGCGCGGCGAGAGCACCGTCTCCGGCATGACCGTCCACGACGCGGCGCTCACCGGGCTCCGCGGCGCGCCGCGGTGCCGCTCGATCGACGCGATCAGGACGTCGAGGAACGCGGCAACCCGCTCCTCGTCGTCGGCGATCGTCACGATCGGGATCACGGTGTCCTTGTCCGCGCTCTCCACCGGCATGCCGGCGGCGACCAGGTCGGCCTCGACCGCGTAGCCGTGCGCGCCGGTCCCGGCGAGCAGCACGACCAGCTTGGTCGGCTCGACGCCAGGCCCGTCCAGCACGCCGACGCCAGGGACCTCGGCAAGCTGCTTCTTCGCCACCGCGACGCAGCGGAGCAGCCGTTCGCACAGTTCGTGGCCCTCGCGGGCGAGCAGGGCACGGGCCGCGTCGATGCTCGCGGCGATCGATCCCGCCGGGCTGGTGGTGTGGGTCGCCTCGAACGCGCGGTTCAGCCGCCCCGGCTGCAGCCGCTCGGTCCTGGCCAGCACGATCGCGCCCTGGGTGTAGGCGGGCAGCGCCTTGTGCGCGCTCGTCACCAGCGCATCGGCGCCCGCCTGGATGGCGTGCGCGGGCAGGTCGGGATGGAAGCCGAGGTGTGCGGCCCAGGCCTGGTCCACCAGCAGCGGCACGCCGGCCTCGTGCGCGGCCGCGGCATGCCCGGCCAGGTCGCCTGTCGTGCCGACGTAGGACGGGTCGCCGAGGAAGACGCCGCACGCGTCAGGATGCTCGCGCAGCGCGGCGCGCACCGTCGCGACCGCCACCGCCGCGGGCAGGCCGGTCTTCTCGTCGATCTCCGGGCGCACCCAGACCGGCCGCAGCCCGGCGAGCACCAGGCCGAGCAGCAGCGAGCGGTGCAGGATCCGGGTGACGATGATCTCGCGTCCGTCACCGCCGACCGCCAGCGTCAGCGCCTGGTTGCCGTGCGTCGAGCCGGCCACCGAGAACCGGCACCAGTCGGCGCCCCACAGCTCGGCCGCCCGCCGCTCCGCGTCCGCCAGCGGGATGTCGGCGTGCTTGATCGAGTCCACCCCGCCGTACAGCGGCGCGTCCCCGGCGACTACCGCGCCGGTCAGGTCCTGCCGCTGCTTGTGCCCTGGGACCGACATCGGGGTGAGCTCGCCGGCCTCGGCCTGCGCGGTGAAGCTGAGCCAGCCGTCGAGCAGGGGCGCGTCGGATCGAAGCCCGCGCGGGTCGCGCGGGTCATAGGCCAGGTCATCAGAGTTCACCGGCCTAGTCTGCGGCATGGGGCTGTGTGACTGGCCGACCGCATCCTGGGTAGCTGCGCTCGCGTGCGATGATCGGTGCGAACCTCGGTCCATCGAAATGGCAGAGCCAGACGGGAAAGCCATGCGAGCTGCGCTCTACGAGCACCTCGGCGCGGGCGCTGAGGTGCTGCGGGTCGAGGACGTCGACCAGCCGGAGCCCGGCCCTGGCGAGGTCAGGGTCAAGGTCGCCTACTCCGGCGTCAACCCGACCGACTGGAAGTCTCGCAGCGGAGCCACGCCGCGGGCGATCGACGGTTTCCAGATCCCGCACCACGACGGCGCTGGCGTGATCGACGCGGTCGGCGAGGGAGTCGACCAGGGCCGGATCGGCCAGCGGGTATGGACCTGGCTGGCGGCGGCCGGGCGTCGCTGGGGAACGGCGGCGGAATGGACCGTCGTCCCTGCCAATCGGGCGGTGCCGCTGCCGGACCACGCCTCGTTCGAGCTCGGCGCGAGCCTGGGCGTGCCCGCGATGACCGCGCACCGGTGCCTGTTCGCCGACGGGCCCGTCGATGGCAAGACGATCCTGGTGGCCGGCGGCGCAGGAGCGGTGGGTCACTTCGCGATCGAGCTGGCCAAATTCTTCGGCGCCAGGGTCGTGACGACGGTGAGCGGCCAGGAGAAGGCCGAGCTGGCCACGAGCGCCGGCGCGGACCTGGTCGTGAACTACCGGGAGCCGTCTGCCGCCGAGGAGATCAAGTCGTTCGGGCCCGTCGACCGGGTGGTCGAGGTCGCGCTCGGCGCGAACCTGCAGCTGAACCTCGCCGTCCTCACGCCGGGCAGCGTGATCGTGACCTACGCTGCAGATGGGGCAGATCCCGTGCTGCCGGTACGTGCCTGCATGACCGCGAACGTGGTCCTGCGGTTCGTGCTGCTGTACGGCGTGCCGCCGGCGGCGCTCGAGCAGGCCGCCACAGACGTCACCGCGGCGCTGGCCAGCCGGAGCGCTGACCGAACTGCCCGCGCACAAGTTCAGGCTCGATGAGATCGTCAAGGCACAGGACGCCGTTCAGAACGGCGCGGTCGGGAAGGTGCTCGTCAGTCCCGCCTAAACAGACTCCGGCTCCGGGGGGACGGATCCGGTGACAGGGGCGGGACTCGACGCAGGCGCGTGCCGGTAGAAGTCGACTTGGGCGGGCGCCAGCGGCTGGTTGCCGAGGATCATGTCGGCAGCCTTCTCGGCGAGCATCATGACGGGCGCGTAGATGTTGCCGTTGGTGACGTAGGGCATGACCGAGGCGTCCACCACCTTCAGCCCCTCAAGGCCGTGCACCGCCATGCTGGCCGGGTCGACCACGGACGCGTCGCTGGTGCCCATCGCGCAGGTGCAGGACGGATGCAGCGCGGTCTCGCCGTCCGTGCGCACCCAGTCGAGTATCTGGTCGTCGGTCGCGACCTGCGGGCCAGGCGAGAGTTCGCCGCCGTTGTACGCGTCGAGAGCGGGCTGGCTGAGGATGTGCCTGGCAACGCCGATCGCCTCGACCCACTCCCGCCGGTCGGTGTCGGTCGACAGGTAGTTGAACCGCAGCGCCGGGTGGACCGACGGGTCGGCGGACACGATCCTGACCGAGCCGCGGGAGTCGGAGTACATCGGGCCGATGTGGACCTGGTAGCCGTGCCCGCCGGCCGGGGCCGAGCCGTCGTACCTGATCGCGATCGGCAGGAAGTGGAACATCAGGTTCGGGTAAGGGACGTCGTCGTTGGACCTCGCGAAGCCGCCGCCCTCGAAGTGGTTGGTGGCGCCAGGGCCGGTCCGGCCGAACAGCCACTTGGCGCCGACCATCGGCCGGTTGCGGTACTTCAGCGCGGGCGCGACGCTGACCGGCTGCTTGCACGCGTACTGGACGTAGACCTCCAGGTGGTCCTGCAGGTTCTCGCCCACGCCGGGCAGGTCAGCGACAACGTCGATGCCGTGCTCGCGCAGCAGGGCGGCAGGGCCGACGCCGGAAAGCTGGAGCAGTTGCGGTGAGTTGATCGCGCCGCCGCACAGGATGACCTGGCCAGCGCGGGCCTGCTGGACGCTGCTGCCGCGCGCGGTACTCGACACCGACCGCCCTGGTGCCCTCGAACAAGATCCTGGTCACGAACGCGCGGGTCTGCACGGTCAGGTTGGGGCGTCCCATGACCGGGTGCAGGTACGCGCGGGCGGCTGAGAGGCGCCGGCCGCGGTAGACGTTGCGATCGAAGGCGGCGAAGCCTTCCTGGCGGTACCCGTTCACGTCGCTGGTCAGGGCGTAGCCGGCCTGCTGGACCGCCTCGAAGAACGCGGTGAACAGCGGGTTCGTGGCCGGTCCGCGCTCCAGCTTCAGCGGGCCATCGGTGCCGCGGTACTCGTCGCCGCCCGCCAGGCAGTTCTCCATCTTCTTGAAGTACGGCAGGCAGTGCGCGTAGTCCCAGTCGCCCATCCCCTCGTCGGCCGCCCAGCGCTCGTAATCCAGCGGGTTGCCGCGCTGGAAGATCATCCCGTTGATGCTGCTCGACCCGCCGAGCAGCTTGCCGCGAGCGTGATAGATCCGGCGGCCGTTCATGTGCGGCTCTGGCTCGGACTCGTACTTCCAGTCGTAGAACCTGCTCCCGATCGGGAACGTCAGCGCGGCCGGCATGTGGATGAAGACGTCCCAGATGTAGTCGGGGCGGCCGGCCTCCAGCACGAGGACGCGGTTCGAGGCGTCGGCCGAGAACCTGTTCGCCAGCGCGCTGCCCGCGGACCCGCCGCCGATGATGATGAAGTCGTACTGACCCGTGGCCATACGCCGCCCCCATCCTGTTCGTCGCCGAGGTCCGCGACACTAACACGCCAGATTCTCCCCCTTCAGGCGACGGCGGGGGCTGGGTTCGGGGCGGAACGGCGGGCACCGAGGAGGGCGATGACGGCGCGGGCGGTGGTCACGGCCATGATCGCCGTGACGATCAGCCAGCCGGACGCTCCTGCCGGGTGGCCCTGGCTGGCGCGGAACGCCAGGCCCCACACGATCGTGGCACCGGTGCCGACGAGCATCGCCGCGGCGATCGCGGTCGCCGCGGCCGCGCCGATCCGCCACGTCGTCGGGCTGAACTCGCAGGTCCTGACGATGCTAAGGACGGCCTGCGTGGACGCGGCGATGCCGGCCAGTCCGAGCAGCAGCCAAGCCACCGCCAACGTCATGCCCGACGTCGACTTCGCGCTGTAGAGCAACTCAGCGCCGCCGAGCCAGATGCCGACCACCACCGGCGGAACGGCCATCAGGGCGAAGATCGAGTTGCGGTGGTGCTCGCGCGCGTACCGGCCTGCTTCCAGCGCGAACGGGACCGCGGCGATCGCTGTCGCGGCGAGTCCGACGATGCCGACGCCGAGCAGGACGTGGTAGGCATCGGGAACGACCTGGTGCGTCGCGGCGATCTGCTGGGCGACGCTGCGAGATGGATAGATGCCCAGGTCGTGGCCGAACCAGGCGGCGGTCGCCGCGAACGCGACCCATGACCACAACACGGTGGCCAGCGCCTGGCGTGAACGCTCGGACATGAGGAATCCTCTCCTGGTCAGCCGCCACGCGACGGCGGCGCCGCGCAGCAGGTCGAAGGTCATCGGGACGCGATTGCGGCCGTCGTCGCGCAGGTCGCGGACGAGGACTTCGAGTTCCTCGCCGTACCGGTCGCGCCATTCTGGCGGGTACGCGAGCAGCAGGCCGGCCGGCCAGGACCTCGTCATATGGCCAGCTTCGGCTCGAGGCGGCGCAGGCCGGTGGCCGCGACCTGGCGGGCGGTCCGCAGATAGACCGACAGGTGCTCGGCCCCCGCCGAGGTGATCTGGTAGGGGCGCCTGCGGTCGTCCGCGGGCAGCGCCTCGATCCAGCCCCGGTCCTCGAGCCTGCTCAGGGCGCCGTAGAGCGTGCCGGGACCGAGCTTGATCCCCGCGAACGACTCGATGTCCTTGGCGAGCGCGTATCCGTGCTTCGGCCCGTCGGCGAGGCTGGTCAGGACCAGCACGACCGGCTCGGTAAATTCCACTGCGGCTCCTGCCCGGGTGTCGTCTACTACGCGCGACGATACTACGTCAGACGATATAACACAACACGTAGTAGCGACAGCCGGCGGCCGTTCACCGACGACACCAGCCAGCAAGCGTACGCCGTCGATGCCAAGCTATCTTTGCAAAGATCTGTTTGCAAAGTGTTCTTTCCAAAGATAGCTTTGGCATCATGACAGAGAGACGTCCATCGCCGCCGGAGGGCCCGCGGTCCGTCAAGCGGATCACCGACCCGAAGGCGCTGCGCGCGCTCGCGCATCCGATCCGGCTGTCGCTGATCGGGCTGCTGCGCACCGAGGGCCCGCTGACCGCGACCAGGGCGGCCGAGCTGCTCGGCGAGAGCTCGGCGAGCACGCTCGTTCCACCTGCGCCAGCTGGCAAGTACGGCATGGCCGAGGAAGCGTCGGGCGGCCACGGCCGAGAGCGCCCCTGGCAGGCCACCACGATGTCAACCGACGTGCCCGACTTCCCCGACGATCCGCGAGCTGGCCGCGGCCGGCGCCTGCTACCGGGCCGTCCTGGCCGAGCGGTACTTCGAGTGACTCAGGCGCTGGCTCGACTCAGCGGCCCAGCGAACCCGGCGAGTGGCAGCGCGCCGACCAGTTCGGCGACCGGTTGCTCTACCTCACCGCCGACGAGCTTGCCGACCTCGGCCAGCAGATGCGCGAGCTGCTCGACGAGTACATCGACCGGACGGCGCAGCCCGAGCTGCGCCCGCCAGACTCCCGGCTGATCTCGGTCCTGCAGTTCGCGTTCCCGATGATCGGCCACCTCGGCGGCCCTCCCTGCCGCCGCGCGCTACCGACGAATCCCCCGGCGAATCCAGCGACCAACGATGAGGCTGACGATGCCGCGCAAGCACACCACTGCCGCTAGTCCCTGCCCTGCTGCGTGACCGCACGTTCCGGCGGTACTGGAGCGGCCAGACGATCTCGATGTTCGGCGACCAGATCTCCTCGATCGCGCTCCCGCTCGTCGCCGTGCTCGCCCTGCACGCCAACGCCGGCCCAGATGGGCTTCCTTGCCGCGCTGATCTGGCTGCCCAGCCTGCTGTTCGGCCTGCACGCCGGGGCCTGGGTGGACCGGCGCGGCCGCCGGCGCGCGACGATGATCGGCGCCGACCTCGGCCGGGCCGCGCTGCTGATCAGCATCCCGGTCAGCTACGCCGTTCGGCGTGCTCACGTTCTGGCAGCTCTACGGGGTCGCCTTCGGAGTCGGGCGTGTTCAGCATCCTGTTCACGGTCAGTGAGCCCGACGCTCTTCGTCTCCCTCGTGCCCGAGTGACAAGTACGTCGAGGGCAACTCGCTGATCTACGGCAGCCGCGCGTTCTCCTTCGTCGGCGGCCCGAGCGTCGGCGGCGTGCTCGTCCAGTTGCTGACCGCGCCGCGGCGCGGTCGCTCGCCGACGCGCTGTCCTTCCTCGGCTCGGCGTTCTTCCTGGCCCGGATCCGTCCCGACGAGCCGCCCGCGGCCGAGGCGGGCAAGGGCTCGCTCACCGCCGGGCGTGAAATTCATCCGGCACTCGCCGATCGTGCGCTCCTCGCTGCTCGCCGTCTCCGTCGTCAACTTCTTTAACTTCGTCTTCTTCGCGCTGTTCGTGCTCTACGCCACCAGGTACCTGCACGTCCAGCCCGGCGTGCTCGGCCTCGTGCTCGGCATCGGCGCGATCGGCGGCGTGCTCGGCGCGGCCGTCGACCAAGACGGCTCGCCGACCGGCTCGGCGTCGGACGCGTCTACACGATCTCGGCTGCCTGCTCTTCACCGCGCCGCTGGCGCTGGTGCCGGCCGCCGGCGGTCCGCAGCTGCTCGTCCTGGCGATGCTTGATCGCGGCCGAGTTCATCGCCGGCTTCGGCGTCATGGTCCTGGACATCACGCATCGGCGCCATCTTCTCCGCGGTCATCCCCGACGACGTGCGGTCCCGGGTCACGCGGCGCGTTCCAGGCCGTCAACTACGGCACCCGGCCGCTCGGCGCCCTGCTCGGCGGCTTCCTCGGCACGCTGGTCGGGCCGCGCACCACCCTGTGGATCGCCGCGATCGGCGGAATGACGTCCTTCCTGGTCCTGCTGCCCACCCGATACCGAAGTTCCGGATGCCGGCCGCTGGGGCCAAGGGCGACGTCTCCGCCCCGCAAAATGAACCCGACCTCGCCGGCAACGCGGCCTGACCCCCGGCTTACGGCTCGCTCTGGCGCCAGCGCGCGGCGAGCGCGTCGGCACCCGCCGCGGTGACCTCACCGTAGGCGCGGAACCTGGCCAGACCGCCGTCGGGGAAGACGTCGAGCCGGAGGTGCGTCACCTCGGCCTGCGATCAGGAACCGGTGCCTGGTGTCCGGCTGAACCCGGGTCCGCGCCAGCACCGGCCACCAGGCCAGCGTCGTCCTCGCCGGCGCGCGCTCGCGCCGGACAGCTCGATCCAGCCTGGCGCGTTGCCGACGAAGTAGGAGGTGTCGATCTCCACGTGCCGCAGCCGGCCAGCGGCCGCGAGCCGGAAGACCACGTAGTCGTTGCCGGGGCCGCGGCGCCGCGCGTTCTCCCAGCCGTCGCCCATCACCCGGGCCAGGCCGGGCATGATCAGGTTCGACGGCGAGGAGTAGAACGCGTCGGAGCAGCCGACGACCCGGCCGCCGTTCTCCAGCGCGGCCAGGTCGACCGTCCCGGCCAGGAACGCCGGGTCGGGCACCGACCTCGCCGTGCACCCGCAGCCGCGCCACGCCGCCGTCCGGGTAGATCGACAGCCGGACGTGGGTCCAGCGCCGCCGGTCGGTCACCGGGTAGCTGTTGGCGCGTGTCGCCGCGGCGGCGATCGCGGCGACCAGCGGGTGCCAGGCGACCTCGGCGAGTTCGGCCGGGCGTCGGGTAGCCGTCCGCGCAGGCCGCCTCGACCGAGACCTCCGGCGGGTAGTTGCCGCGGAAGTACGCGGTGTCGACGACGACGCCGTGCACGACGCCGGGGCAGCCGAGCCGGACGATCGCGTGGTCGTGCCCGGGCTCGCGGCGGCGCCTGGTCTCCCAGCCGTCGTAGACCTTGCCCTTGTTGCCGAAGTCGCCGTCGGCGAAGGCCGGCGGTCCCGGCTTGATCAGGTTCTCCTTCTCGGCGAAGAGCTCGTCGTTGGCGTAGACCACGCTCGCCGCCGAGCCGCCGCGACGCCAGGTCGGGCAGCGCCGTCGAAGCCCTCGGTCATCGCCGCGCTCCCTCGCTGTCTCTGCTGCGCTGGCGCAGCAGCCGCCCGATGGACGGCCTGGCGTCGACGACGGCGCGCCGCGCAGCCAGGTGCGGCGGACCACGCCGGACAGCTCCTGGCCCGCGTACGGAGTCAGCTTGTGCCTGGTCAGCAGCCGGTCAGGGTCGACGACGAACTGCTCGTCGGGCGCGAACGCGACCAGGTCGGCGTCGTAGCCGGGGGCGATCGCGCCCTTGCGCGGCGAGCCCGGCCAGCCTGGCCGGGCTCGCCGCCATCCACCTCGACCACATCGGCCAGGCCGAAGCCGCGCTCCCGCGCGTGGGTCCAGATCACCGGCAGGCCGAGCTGCACCGAGGAGATCCCGCCCCAGGCGCGCGCCGAAGTCGCCCGGCCAGTCCGAGGCCGCTTCAGCTCGGGCGGGCACGGCGAGTGGTCCGAGACCACGCAGCTCGATCGACGCCGTCGCCAGCGCCGCCCACAGCCGCTCCCGGTTGGCCCGCTCCCTGATCGGCGGGCAGCACTTGAACTGGTCTGCGCCGTCGCCGACCTGCTCGGCGGCCAGCGTCAGGTAGTGCGGGCAGGTCTCGGCGGTGATCCGGACGCCGTCGCGCCTGCGCGGCCGCGAGCAGCGGCACCGGCGTCGGCGCTGGACAGGTGCAGCACGTGCACCCGCGCGCCGGTCGCGCCGCGCCAGCTCGATCACCCGCGACGATCGCGGCGACCTCGGCGGCCGGCGGCCTGGACCGCAGGAAGCCGGCGTAGTCGCCGCCAGACGGGACCGGCGCGGCGCCGATGCCCGCGGCGTCCTCGGCGTGCACGATCAGCAGGCTGCCGAGCTCGGCGATCTGCCGCATCGCCGCGGCCGAGGCCGTGCGTCGTCGAGCGGCGGGAACTCCGGCACGCCCGAGTCGATCAGGAAGCACTTGAAGCCGAACACGCCGGCGTCGTGCAGCGCGGCCCGGTCGGCCGCGTTCGCCGGGACGGCGCCGCCCCAGAACCCGACGTCCACCTGCGCACTGGCCGTCGGCGGCCGCGCGCTTGACCTCCAGCGCGGCGACGTCGATGGTCGGCGGGATCGAGTTCAGCGGCATGTCGATGATCGTCGTGACGCCGCCGGCCGCGGCCGCCGCCGTCGCCGTCGCGAAGCCCTCCCAGTCCGTGCGGCCGGGCTCGTTGACGTGGACGTGGGTGTCGACCAGGCCGGGCAGCAGCACCTCGTCGTCGGCCGAGGTCGATGACTGTCGGCGGACCCGTCGACGGCCGCGTCCGTCCGGGCGATCGACGCCGTCACCGCGGTGATCGCGGCCATCGCGGACGGCTGACCGTCCGCCGGCACGCATGCCGGCTGGGGTGACTACCCGGCTCGCCGTGATGACGCAGGTCCGGCGCGGCGCCCGCCGATCGCCGCGCTGCGGCGGCTCGGCCGGCATTTAGCGGCCTCGATCGGGGATGGCGCCGCGCGGCGAGCGACTCTCAGCTGCTCGGCGGTCGAGGCCGGTCTGCGGCCAGCTCTCGTTCGGCGACGGCGCCGCAGTCCAGGGCCCGCGATGCAGGAAGCCGGCCAGGGCGCGGACGGTGGCTGGCTCCTCCTGGCCGGAGGCCGCGCGCTGGCCGGCGTACGCGGCAGGCGGGCGGCCGCGGCGCGGCAGGCCCTCGCGGTAGAAGGCGTAGGTGGCGGCGTAGCGGGTGACCAGCTGGGCCGGGTGCAGATCCCAGCCCTGGTAGAAGCCGCGTTCCAGGGAGCGGCGGACCAGGCGGGAGTGCAGCCGCCAGGCGGCGACGACCTCGTCGCGGGTGCCGACCGGCAGCACGTTGGTCGAGCCGTCGCTGACAGCCGCACGCCGGTGCCGGCCGCGGCGACCTGCATGACCGCCTTGGCGTAGTCGGCGGCCGGGTGCTCCATGCTCTGGTAGCGGCGCGCGATGCCGAGCGCGGCGCTGTAGTCGTAGGTGCCGTAGTGCAGGCCGGTCAGCCGGCCGTCGCGCGGCGTGCACGCACCGCGCGACCGTCGCGGCGCCGTCGGCGCCGAGGATCGCCTGCGGCGTCTCGACCTGGATCTCGAACCTCAGCCGCCGCGGCGGCCGAGCCCGTGGCCTCCTCCAGCCGCTCGCACAGCACGGCCATCGCCGCACCTGGCCGGCGGAGGTGACCTTGGGCAGGGTGATCACGAACCCGGGCGGCAGCGGCCGGCGTGCTCGAGCAGCGCGCCGAGGAAGACGTCGAGCGTCCGGATCGCCCGCCGCCGGGTCGCCGCTCCAGGCTCTTGCACCGCAGGCCGCTGAACGGCGGCGCCGACTCCTCGCGCATCGCCGCGGCGAGCGCGCGGCCGCGGCCCGGGCGTGCGCGTCCTCGGTGTCGTCGCCGCGCAGGCCGTAGCCGTCCTCGAAGTCGATCCGCAGGTCCTCGATCGGCTCGGCGGCCAGCTTGGCCAGGACCAGCGGGTGCACCTCGGCGGCTAGCCCGGCGCGAGTCCGGTCGCGGCGGCGAATTCGCCGGGTCCTGGCGCGAACTCGTCGAGCGCGGCCAGGGCCTGCGCGCCCCACTCGCGCGACCAGTCTCGGCGCCGAACCGTGTCGCGCGGGCACGTAGGCCGTGTGCACCGGCTGCCGGCCGAGGCTGTCACCCGGGTAGCCGCGGCCAGAGCTCCGCATCCGCGACGGCGAGCAGGCGGTCGAGGTCCTGGGCCAGCGTCGTCGAGGGCGCCGGCCTGCGGAGGGCGAGTCACGGGCGAGTTCCCGTTATGTCTTCTGGCTTGACCGGGACCCGGGTCGAGATCGAGGCCGGTCGCCGCGCGGATCGCCGCCACGACCGCCGGGGCCCGAGGAGATCGTCGGCGGCTCGCCGACGCCGCGCAGGCCGTACGGCGCGTGCGGGTCGGGGTATTCGAGCACGTCGATCCGCATCGGCGGGACGTCGAGGATGGTCGGGATCAGGTAGTCGGTGAACGACGGGTTCCTGATCATGCCGTCGCGCACCTGGATCTCCTCCATGATCGCCAGGCCGAGGCCCTGCGCGCTGCCGCCCTGGATCTGGCCGACGACGGCCTGCGGGTTCATGGCCTTGCCGACGTCCTGCGCGCAGTCCAGCGCGACGACCTTGACCAGCCCGAGCTCGGTGTCGACGTCGACGACCGCCCGGTGCGCGGCGAACGCGTACTGCACGTGCGCGAAGCCCTGGCCGGTCTCCGGGTCGACCGGGTGGTCGGCCGGTGCCGCCACTGCACGGTCTCCTCGATACGCCTCGTCGCCGAGGAAATCGGCGATCGGCCCGAGCGGCCCGGCGGCCGGACCAGACCTGGTCGTCGGCCAGCCGCAGGCTGGCCGGGTCGACCCGGCGGCGACCAGCCATGTGCTTCAGCACGCGCTCGCGGACGCGCTCGCACGCCGCCTTGACCGCGCCGCCGGTGACGTAGGTCTGCCGGGACGCCGACGTCGAGCCGGCCGAGCCGACCGCGGTGTCCTTGGGCACGATCACGACGCGCTCGACGCCGAGCTCGGTCCGGCAGATCTGCTGCTCGATCGTGACCAGGCCCTGGCCGACCTCGGCGGCCGCGGTGTGCACGGTCACGACCGGCTCGCCGCGCGACGATCTCGAGCCGCACCCGGGCGGTCGAGTAGTCGTCGAAGCCCTCGGAGAAGCCGACGTTCTTGTAGCCGACGGCGTAGCCGACGCCGCGCTTGATGCCCTCGCCGTGCGTGGTGTTGCCGACGCCGCCGGGCAGGTGCCGCAGGTCGTGACGCCGTCGGCTGCGGCCGTGTCGGCCGCCGGGCGGCGGCAGCGGCATCTGCTGGACCCGGCGCAGCATCTCGACGACGGGCGCCGGGCTGTCGATGACCTGGCCGGTCGGGCCCGTGCTGCCCATCTCCATCGCGTTGCGGCAGCGGAACTCGACCGGATCCATGCCGAGCGCGGCCGCGAGCTTGTCCATCTGCGCCTCGTAGCCGAACGCGGCCTGGACGGAGCCGAAGCCGCGCATCGCGCCGCACGGCGGGTTGTTGGTGTAGACGCCGTAGGCGTCGATGTGCACGTTCGGCACGACGTACGGCCCGGCGCCCATCGTGCCGGCGTTGCCGACCACGGCCGGCGTGCTCGACGCGTACGCGCCGCCGTCCAGGTAGATGCTCGACCTTGACGTAGACCAGCGTGCCGTCGCGGTTCGCGCCGTGCTCGTAGGTGATCCGCGCCGGGATGCCGGTGCACGTGCCCGAAGAACGACTCCTCGCGGGAGTACATCATCTTGACCGGCTTGCCGGTGTGCAGCGCGAGCAGGCACGCGTGCACGTGCATGGAGAGGTCCTCGCGGCCGCCGAACGCGCCGCCGACGCCGGCCAGCGTCAGCCTGACCTGGTCGGGCGGCAGCCCGAGCGCGGCGCAGACCTGCCGCTGGTCCACGTGCAGCCACTGGGTGGACGACGAACAGGTCGACCCCGCCGTCGCCGTCCGGCACGGCGAGTCCCGCCTCGGGGCCGAGGAACGCCTGGTCCTGCATCCCGATCTCGTAGGTCGCCGGTCACGACGACGTCGGCCCGCGGGGCCGGGTCGCCCTTGCGGATCTTCAGGTGCCTGACCAGGTTGCCGCTCGGGTGCAGTTGCGGCGCCCCTGGCTCGAGCGCCGCGACGGCGTCGGTGATCGGCTCGAGCACCTCGTAGTCCACGACGATCTTGCGGGCGGCGACGCCGGCGACCTCGGGGTGATCGGCGGCCACGAGCGCGACCGGCTCGCCCGGCGTACCGCACCACGTCGACCGGCGAGCACGGGCTGGTCGGCGTGCTCGAGGCCGTAGGCGTTCTGCGCCGGGAACGTCCTCGCTGAGTAGGACGGCGTAGACCCCGGCAGTGGCGAGGGCCTCGCCGATCGCTGATCGACTTGATCCTGGCGTGCGGGTGCGGGCTGCGCAGCGTCGCGCCCCAGATCATGTCGTCCATCCACAGGTCGCTGCCGTAGGCGAACTCCCCGGTGACCTTTCCCCTGCCGTCCGGCCTGACCGGGCTGGCCCCGACCCCGCCGGGCTCGCGCGCTGTCCGCGCCGGCCGGCCGGAGGCGCCTCGGGCCGCGCCGGCGCCGGGCGGGCTGTCGCGCCCTCGGCCTGCCTGGCGCGCGGTCGGTGTGCTCACGCCGCCGAGCCTAGTTAGAGCGCGCCGAGATTCACCACAGGCAGTAACCAGCAGGTAGCTGAAAGGTGCGATAGCCGTCGTAGCGGCGCCTTAGCCGTGCAGGCGGGACGTGGCGATCCTGATCAGCAGCTCGGCGGTCGGCACCCAGACCGAGCCCGGCGTGTAGTAGATCTGCGAGCAGATCTGCTGCCCGCACGAGTTCGGCGGGATGCGGACCCCGCCAGCCGGGCGTCCTGTTGCCTCGCTGACTCGCAGCACGCCGCTGAACGGGTACCCGTTGTCCAGGAACCACAGCCAGCCGTCCCCCACGGTCAGGAAGTCCAGGCCGCCCGCGCGGCGCGGGTCGTAGTTGCGGTACGTGATAGAGCCGCAGCACGTGGCCCGTTTCCGGGTCGATCCCGGCCAGACTGCTCGCCGTCGCTGAGCGCCCAGATCGATCCGTCGCCGTACACGAGACTCTGCTGCGCCAGGCACGCGTCTGCCGGTAGCCGGAGTCCTTGCTGTGACGCGCTGCGCGACCCCGTCGACGTTCCACAGCCCCCTGATGCTCTGGTAGTCGACGACGTACCACAGCGCCTACGGCGCGGCCACCAGCGAGCCGATGTATCGCGCACGCGAGCCTGCCCAGACGGTATACCCGCTCGGTGAGCGGGTTGATCCGCCAGATCGTCGTGTGCCGGAGTACCTGACGTCCCCGCACGCGGCGAACAGATGCCCGGAGCCGAAGCTGAGCTGCGTAGCAGCGCACGTGCGCGCAGGTGAATGGTGCTCGAGCACCTGTCCCGGTCGCGAGGTCGACGCGCACGATCTGCCCGCGCTGCCTGACCGTAAGGAGTGGTCAGCCAGAGCCTGCCCGTCTCCCCGCAGCGATCGACGGCAGACTGGCTGCCCACGCCGGTCCTGAACATGATCTTGTTCGTCCGCAGATTGATCCCGGCCAGCTGGTAGATGGTCGCGACGCCTGGCTGCTCCGATGCGCGCTGATCGACCCACGCGTGCCCCGCGTCTCCGACCACGGCAGTACGACTCCGCTCATCGGGATCAGCGCGGCTACCGCTTTCGGAAACGTCCGCGGCGATGCCGGGATGCTGGTGCTGGTGGTCGGCTGCTTGGTCCGGCCGCGCGGGTGTGCGTGTCGCGTGCAGCGCGGGCACCGCGATCACCAGGCCCGCCACCGCCGCGGCAGCCGCGACAGCGAGCGCACCGCCTGCCGCATCGTGACCGACCGCGATCGCAACGCCTGGAACTCCCGCCAGGCGGCCGCCGTACTGCCCGGTCGTCCCGCGGTGCCCGACAGCGGCATGTCCGCCTGCCGCAGATCGCGCAGCCGCTGCTCAAGCTCCGTGTCGGTCATCTCGCGGCCCTCCCCGGCTTGCGTTCCGAACCTGGTTCTGCAGCAGATGGCCCGGCGCACATGTCGCCCTGCGACACGTGGCCCTGCGGCTCGGCTGGCCTGGCCGTCGCCGGTACCGGCTGCGATCCTCCGGCCGCGCCGAACCCCGATGCCCTGCCCGGCGGCGCGCCCAGGCGGCACCGCCAGGTCCCTCGGTGGCTGCGCGATCGTCGAGGCGTCCCTGCAGCAGCGCAACCCCTCGTGTGTCTGGCTCTTGACGGTGCCGACCGAGATCCCGAGCAAGCCAGCCGTCTCGCCTCTGACAGCCCGAGCAGGAACCGCAGCACCACGCACTCCCGCTTCCTGATCGGCAGGCGGCAACGGCGCGGCGCAGTTCGACGACCGCGGCGTGTCGGGTGCGGCGGGCGGCGACGCGGTCGGCTGCTCCCTTGGTTCGCAGCGCACGCCGCTCGATGACCTTGCGCCGGATGGTCTCGCGCGAGAGGTTGACGACCGTGCGCTGCAGGTACATCGGCGCGGCCTGCGGATCCGAGATCCACCGCCAGCGCCGCCAGAGCCGCAGATATGCCTCCTGGGCCAGCTGTTCAGCTAGGTCCCAGTCGCCTACCAGCGAGAACGCGGTGTAGACGATGCGCGGATAGTGCGCATGGAACAACGACTCAACCGATTCGTCGGCGTCGCGCCGGGACCGGCGCTCAGGCCCGCCGAACGTGATGATGTCGTCGGCCACGCTTCAAGGATGCGCCAGTCCGCAGAAAAGTAGACCCCGCCGTGGCCAGCGCCTCGCCGATCGCGATCGATCTGATCCTGGCGTGCGGGTGCGGGCTCCGCAGCGTCACGCCCCAGATCATGTCGTCCATCCACAGGTCACTGCCGTAGGCGAACTCGCCGGTGACCTTGCCCCTGCCGTCCGGCCTGATCGGGCTCGTGCCGACGCCGCCGGCCTCGGCACCGCGTTGCGTCGCGTCCGGCCTGCCGACCTCCGCGGGCGCGCCGGGCGCCGCCGGGCGGGCAGGCGCCCGGCTAGGGCTGCCTGGCGCGCGGGTCGGTGTGCTCACGCCGCCGAGCCTAATGAGGGCGGGCCAGAATCACCACAGCCGGTTACCGGACGTAGCAGACAGGGGTCTGCCGGAGCTAGCCGGGCAAGCGGGAGGTGTCGATTCTGATGAGCAGCTCGGCTGTCGGAACCCACACTGCTCCTGGCGTGTGGAAAATCTGCGAGCAGACCCGCTGGCCGCACGAGCCGGGCGGGATTCTGACCCCGCCGTCGGGCCGGCCCGTTGACTCGCTGACCCTCAGCACGCCGCTGAACGGGTACCCGTTGTCCACGAACCACAGCCAGCCGGCGCCGGCGGTGAGGAAATCGAGCCCGCCCGCTCGTCGCGGGTCGAAGTTCCTGTAGGTAAAGCGCCGTTGGATCTGCCCAGTTCGCGGGTCCATGCGGACGAGCCGCTCCCCGCCGCGCAGCAACCAGACCGAGCCGTCGCCGTATACGACCGACAGCTGCCCGACGTAGTACTCATACGCCTTCTGGAGCAGGATCACGTGCGGGCGGCCACCCGTGGTGACCAGGCCGATGACGCCAGGGAGCCGCGTGAACCACACCGCGCCCGGAGCGGCGGTGAGCGAGAAGATGCGCCCGCGAATCGGGCCCGCGAGCCGGCGCGTGCGCTCGGTGACAGGATTGATCTGCCACAGATCAGTCGCGTCCGAATTCGCGTTGGAGCAGGCGGCGAACAGCTGGCCGGAGCCGTACGCGATCTGCCCGCATCGTCCATCGCCCAGGTGGATGGTGCTCAACACCTGCCCGGTGGCCAGGTCGAGGCGCTCAATCTGCCCTCGTCCCTGCCCGTAGGGCGTGGTGACCCAGAGCCTGCCGTCTCCCGCGACGAGCGATGGCTGGTGGTTGCCCAGGCTGGTCGTGAACATGATCGAGTTGTCGCGCAGGTCGATCCCGGTCAGCCGATAGACGGCCGGCATGACCGGCGGTCCAAACAGGCGGATGACCCATGCGTGCGCTGCATCTCCGACGACCGACTCGACCCCGCTGAACGGGATTCTGCCGACCACGGCGTTGGGATACGTCTTGGGCATGCTGGTGCCGGGCTGTGTGGTGCGGGTGCGGTGGTGTATGCCGGACAACAAGGGAAGCGCGATCACGAGCACGGCCACGACTGCTGCCGCTGCAGCAGTGAGCACGCGCCGGCGGTAAGCGACCGAGCGCGTTCGCAGGGCCTGGAACTCGCGCCAGGCGGAGGCGGTGTCGATCGACCTCGCCGTGCTGGACGGCGGCATGTCCATCATCCGCAGCTCGCGCAGACGCTGCTCAAGCTCGGTCTCGGTCATGGCGCGGTCCTTCCCGGCCTGCGTCCTTGTCCTGCGCCGTCGGCCCGCCGGGCCGGCACACCTGCGGCCCGCGATCCCCCGTTCGCGCCATCGGCCGGACTGCCCGCCGCCTGTGCGGCTTGCTGTCCCCCGTTGACGCCGAACTGCCCGATCTGTGGCACGGGCAAGAAATGAGTGGAGGGGGCGGGGGCTGACGCGGGTGCCGCGGCGCCTGGGTCCTCGAGGCGATACCTGAGCTGCCGCAGTCCCTTGTGCGTCTGGCTCTTGACCGTGCCAACCGAAATTCCGAGCACCTCGGCAGTCTCTGCCTCCGAGAGGCCGAGCAGGAACCGCAGCACCACGCATTCGCGCTTCCTGATCGGAAGCGCGGCAACGGCGCGGCGTAGCTCGACGAGCGCGGCGGGGTCAGGCCCCGGCGGCGCCGCACGATCTGCGCCTTTGGTCTGCAGGGCCCGGCGCTCGATGACCTTGCGGCGGATGGTCTCGCGCGACAAATTGACAACGGTGCGCTGCAGGTACATCGGCGCGGCCTGAGGATCGGAGATCCACCGCCAGCGCCGCCACAGCCGCAGGTACGCCTCCTGGGCCAGCTGCTCGGCCAGATACCAGTCCCCGACCAGCGAAAACGCTGTGTACACGATTCGCGGATAGTGGGCGTGGAACAACGACTCAACCGATTGGTCGGCCTCGCGCTGCGACCAGCGCTCAGGCGCTCCGAAAGTGATGATGTCGTCGGCCACGCTTCAAGGATGCGCCAGCCTCGGTAAAGGTTGCCGCCCGATCTCCGCCTGATTTCCGGTCGCTGGAACGCGTCGACGCCGCAAGGCGCCGCGGGGCGGAGCGGCTAGCGGAGGGTGGCGGCGGAGCGGGTGGCGGCGGCGGTGGCTGCGCGCTCGTCGACGGTCACGAGCTGGTCGCGCTCGATGACGGGGCGGCCGTTGACGACGAGGAGCTCGAGCGGGGGGCGGGCGCCGAGGACGAGGGCGGCAACCGGGTCCGCGATGTCGGCGTGCGCCAGCCCGTCGACCCGCCACAATGCCACGTCGGCTAGCTTGCCTGGCTCGAGGGAGCCGAGTTCGCCGGCCCGGCCGATCAGGCGGGCGCCGCCGAGGGTGGCCAGCTCGAGCGACTGCCGGACCGTGAGCGCCTGCGGGCCGCCGGCGGCCCGCGCCATCAGCACCGCCTGGCGCACCTCGCCGAGCAGCGAGCTCTCCTCGTTCGACGCGGAACCGTCGACGCCGAGTCCGACCGGAACGCCGGCGGCGAGCAGGTCGGCGGTGCGGCAGATCCCGGCGCCGAGCCTCGCGTTCGATGACGGGCAGTGCGCGATGCCGGTCCCGGTCGCCGCCAGCCGCGCGATCGCGGCGTCGTCGAGGTGCACGCCGTGCGCCAGCCAGACATCGTCTGCGAGCCAGCCCAGCGAGTCCAGGTACTCGACCGGCGTGCAGCCGAAGTGCTCCGCGCAGAACTCGTCCTCGTCCGCGGTCTCGGCGATGTGGGTGTGCAGCCGGACCCCGTGCTCGCGGGCGAGGCCCGCCGCCGCGGTCATCAGCTCGCCCGTCACGGAGAACGGCGAGCACGGCGCGACCCCCATCCGCAGCATCGATCCTGGCCCGGGGTCATGGAAGGTCGCGATCGCCTCGGCGGTCCCGGTGAGGATGGCGTCGATGTCCTCGGTGACCTCGTCGGGCGGCAAGCCGCCCGACGAGGCGCCCAGGTCCATCGACCCCCGCGTCGGATGAAACCGCAGGCCGACATCCCTGGCCGCGGCGATGGTCGCGCCGAGCACGTCGCCGCCGCCGCGCGGGAACACGTAGTGGTGGTCGGTGCTCGTCGTGCAGCCGGTCCTGGCGAGCCAGGCCAGCGCCGCGGTCGCCGCGTCCCGCACGATCTGCGCGTCGATCCTCGCCCAGACCGGATACAGCTCGGTGAGCCACTGGAACAGCGTCGAGTCGACGGCGCGGCCCGCGCGTCGCCCACTGGTACAGGTGATGGTGGGTGTTGATCAGCCCGGGCGTGGCCAGGCACCCGGAACCGTCGACCACCTCGGCGCCCGCGAAGGCCGTCGGGAACCTGGCCGGCACCGACGGCGGCGATCAGGTTCCCGTCGACGACGATGTAGCCGCTCGCGTGCTCCGCCCGCCCGGCATCCATCGTGACGACATGGCAGCCGCTGAGCACCAGCCGCGTCACGCATCCTCCCCGGTACCGCCCGCAGCCGGCTCCCGCAGCCTGGACGCCGCCAACCGCACCGCGTCGAGGATTTTCTCGTAGCCGGTGCACCGGCACAGGTTCCCGGCCAGCGCCTCGCGCACATCGGCGTCGGCCGGGTCCGGGTCCCTGCGCGAGCAGGTCGTGCGCGGCGACGAGCAGTCCCGGCGTGCAGAACCCGCACTGCACGGCTCCGGCCTCGATGAAAGCCTGCTGCACCGGATGCAGGTCCCCGCCGCCGTCGGCGAGGCCCTCGACGGTGATGATGTCGCGGCCTTCTGCCTGGCCGGCGGCGACCAGGCAGGCGCAGACCGGAATGCCGTCCAGGTACACCGTGCACGACCCGCATTCGCCCTGCTCGCAGGCGTTCTTGGAGCCGGGCAGCCCCATCCGCTCGCGCAGCACGAACAGCAGGCTCTCGCCCGGCCAGACGTCGTCGGCCTCGTGCCGCACGCCGTTGACTGTCGCCGTTACCCGCATCGCGTCATCACCCCTCCCGCCCCTGGCCAGGCCCCCGCGCCCGGCGCCGGATCCAGCCCGGTAGTCAGCCCAGGCCCAGGTCAGCGTCCGTCGCGCCAGCACGGCGAGCGCGTGCCGCCGGTAGGCGGCCGTGCCGCGCACGTCGTCGATCGGCCGCGCCGCCGCGCTCACCAGCCCGCCGAACTCCGTCACCACCGGATCGGGCAGCGGATCGCGGGACTCCCACAGCCCGGCCTCAGCAAGGGCGCTGGCGAGGAACTCCTCCGCCTCGGGAGCGCGCACCGGCGTCGGCGCCGCCGACCCGATCCCGGTGCCGACCGCCTTCCGGTCAGGATGCAAGGCCAGCCCGAACGCCGCCACCGCGATCACCATCGCGTTCCTGGTGCCGATCTTCGCGAACTGCTCGGGTCCCGACGGCGGGCTGATCCAGACCGCGACGATCAGTTCCGCGGGGGCGAGCGCGCTGCGCTTGACGCCCGTGAAGAACTCGCCGACCGGGATCATCCGGCTCCCGTTCACGGAGCTGACCTCGATCTCGGCGTCCGACGCGAGCAGCGAAGGGTGACAGTCACCGGCCGGCGAAGCGGAGCCGAGGTTGCCGCCGACCGTGCCCCGGTTCCTGATCTGCGGCGAGCCCACGGTCCTGGCCGCCATCGCCAGCCCAGGCAGCCGCCGCCCGAGCACGTCTGCGGACGCGCCGTTGCCGCGTACACGCTCCCCGGTCAGCTCGGCGTAGGTCACGCCAGCGCCGACTCGCAGCTTGCCTTCGCGCACCGACCAGCCGGTCAGTTCCGGCACCCTGGTCAGGTCGAGCAGCACCTGGCGGCCGGCGCCTGGCGAAGTTCAGCTCCACCATGACGTCGGTCCCGCCCGCGATCGGCACCGCCTCCGGGGCCGCGGCCTTGGCCGCGAGGGCCTCGTCCAGGCTGCCTGGCTGCAGGAACTCCATCAGCGTCGCAAGCCTCCCTCCCGACCGTTCAGCCTGCCACATCTGGCCCAAGCTGGCACCAGACGCCCATCGGCATCGCGCCAGCTACCGGCGAACGATTTCAGGCGAACGCCGCCGGGAGCTCCCACGCCGGCCCCGCGTCCGGCGCGCCCTCTCGCACCGCCGCGCACTGAATCAGCCCGTAAGGCCGGTCGTCGGCGTGGAACACCTCGCCGGGATTGTCCAGCCCGTACGGCGACAGGTCAGCGAGGAAGTGATGCTTGTTCGGCGCCGACAGCCTGATCTCAGCGATGTCGTGCCTGGCCTCAAGCACGGCCGAGCCCATCTCCCACAGCGTCTGCTGCAGCGCGCGGCTGTGCGGCACCGCGAACCGCTCCAGCAGGATCTGCCTGACCTGCGCGAACGCCTCGTCCCACCCGACCACGGCCGCCGCGTACCGCCACCGCGCGGTCAGCGACGTGGCCAGGATCCGGTCGGTCGCCTCGGCCAGCGTGGTGTAGCGGTCCCTGAGGAACCCCGTGAACTGCGATCCCGTCGACTTCAGCAGCACCAGGTCCCTGATCCCGGAGACAACCCATTGAGATTTAACAGGACCCTCGGTGTCGATCACCGCCGCAGCGCTGCGTATCTCCTGGCCGGACCTGACGAACGCGTGCGGGTGGTCAGTCCCCTTGACGCTGATTCGCTCCCACCGGTACTCGTCGACGTCGACGCGGGCCCTGGTCACCGACGCGATGTCGGTGGTGAAGTGGCGGGCCAGGGCCAGCGCGTAGTCCTCGATCGCGCCTGCGCCGTGCTCCTTGGCGTAGGCGAATGCGGTGTTCTTCTGCGTGTCGGTCGGCAGCACCCTGGCCTGGTCCCCCGCCAGGTGCGCGGCGCTGAAGTCGCCGCGCAGCGCCGTGGACACGTTGAGGTCGCGGATCTCGTGCCGCCCGGTGTCGCGGTAGATCCTGACCACCCGGGTCTCGGCCTTGCCGTACTGGTTGTCACCGAGCGCGATCGACATGGCGCTAGCTCCCGCGGTAGGTCGAGTAGGAGTACGGGCTGAGCAGCAGCGGCACGTGGTACCTGGGCCGGAGCCCGTCGGCCGCGAAGGTGATCACGACCTCGGGGAAGAACGCGCTCCCCGCCTCGTCCCCGGCCCCAGCCGCGGCCAGGTAGCCGCCGGTGTCGAACACCAGGCGGTAGGTACCCGCCGCGAGCGAGGCCACGCCGAAGTCTGAGATCCGCCCGTCAGCGTCGGTGGTGCCGCGGCCAAGCTCGAGCTCGCCGCCGCCCGCTCGCTCCAGCCGGACCAGAATCCCGCTGGCCGGCTCGCCGCGCACGGTGTCCAGCACGTGCGTGCTCACGGCACTCATCTGCGCACCTCCGGCACGACGCTCATGTACCTGGTCCTAGCAGCTTGCGCAGCCTGATCTGATTGATCTTGGCCAGCTCGGACGCCACCACGGTCCACTCCGTCTCGTCGTCGTTGCCGAGCCGCTCGCGCAGGAACGCGAGCAACTCAGACGCGCTCCTGCCGGTCGCGCACGCCAGGTAGATGTGCCCGAACCGGCGCTCGTACTCGGCGTTGCCTTCCTCAAGCGCGTGCCGCATTCCCGCGTCCGCGTCGCGGACGCCTGCCTGCTCCTGGCTCGACCAGCCACCACCGAGCTCAGTGCTGGCCAGGGGGGACGACCCCCTGAATCCCCCCGCTCAGCCACCACCCGCCGGTCGCCGATCCTCGGGTGACCGGCCAGCGCCTCGGTGAGGTCCGCCTTGGCCATTCCTGCGACGGCCGCGTCCGACGCGGCGAGCAACGCCGCCTCCCCGCCGAACGGCCTGGCCGCCGTGACCGCGTCGATCCAGCGCCCGGATGAGCAGCAGCCGCGCAGAGCCAGCCTGACCGCGTCCTCAGGCAGCAGGTTGAGCTCCTCCACGGATGGCATTGCCTCAGCCTCTCGCGCCCGGCGCCGCGCGCGCAACGACCGGCAGCGTCCGGGCGGCGCTGCGGAACGCACCGGCCGGAATCAGGGCAGGCCTCCGCTGGCAGGGCCGAGCAGCGCGTCCGCCGCGCGGCCTGGCCGGGAGGGCGACATGGGCCTACGAGAGATCTCACGTCGAGCCGTCATCGCCGCGGGGGCGACCACCCTGGTGGCCGGGGCGGCGATCGCTGCCCCTGCCGCGCCGGCGCTGGCCGCGGCGTCGAACCACCTTGTCTTCGACGTGGCGGTCGTGTCCGCGAAGAGCGCGTGGGCGGTGGGCCTGCAGTTCAACGGCACCGCCAACCAGACGCTGATCGAGCACTGGAACGGCACGGCGTGGAAGACGATGAAGAGTCCCGACGTCGGCGGCGCCGCCGCCAACAACCAGCTCTTCGGAGTCACCGCGACATCGGCGAGAAATGCGTGGGCCGTCGGGACGTACTCGGTCGGGAACGTGCAGCACACCCTGATCGTGCGCTGGAACGGCAAGGCCTGGAAGCGGGTGCCCACTCCTGCCCCTGCCTGCGCGCCTGGCGCTCAGTTGTTCTCGGTGTCCGCGGTGTCGGCCACCAGCGCCTGGGCGGTCGGCTTCGGCACGGCCTGCCCTGGGCAGGTCAACACGTCCTTGATCTTGCGCTGGAACGGCAAGACCTGGAAGAAGGCGACCAGCCCCAGCCCCAAGGGAGCCCACGGGACCGAGCTGATCAGCGTCGCGGCGATCGGAGGGCAGAACGCGTGGGCCGTCGGTGACGTCTTCACCGGCGCTGCCCAGAACACCCTGACCGAGCACTGGAACGGCACGTCGTGGCGAGTCGTGCCGAGCCCGAACGTGACCGGCAAGGCGCAGACCAACATCCTCACCGGGGTGGACGGCGCCTCAGCGCGGAGCACCTGGGCGGTCGGCACGGCCACGAGGCCGTCGCACGCCACCGTCGCTGTCCTCTTGCACTGGACCGGCCGGGCGTGGGCAGCACGTGCCGAGCCCGCACCCGCGGAACGCGCAGAACGCCGAGCTGACAGACGTCAGCGTCCTGTCGGCGACCAGCGCCTGGGCGGTCGGCAGCTACCGGGACCAGGTCAAGATGATGGACCTCAACCTGGTCTTGCACTGGAACGGCATGTCCTGGCGCGTGATCAAGAACCTGTCGGCACCACCGCCGGCGCACGACGGCGGCCTGACCGCGGTGGCCGCGCTGTCCAGAACGAGCGTGTGGGCGGCCGGCGACTACTCGAGCGGGTCAGCGGAGCACGTCTTCATCGAGCACTGGAACGGCAAGTCCTGGCGCCGCCAGGTCTGATCGTCGCAAGCACGCCAGACTCGATGTCGAACACGGGTGTGGCGCGGGCGGCTCGGGAGCGCAGGTAGCAAGATGGGTGCCATGGATCTTCCCGTGATGCCGCCGGTCTCCCCGATGCTCGCGAAGTCCGTGCCCGCGATACCGGGCGGCGCGATGAGCTACGAGCCGAAGTGGGACGGCTTCCGGTCGATCATCTTCCGCGACGGCGACGAGGTCGAGATCGGCAGCCGCAACGAGCGCCCGATGACCAGGTATTTCCCCGAGGTCGTCGCGGCTGTGAAGGCGAGCCTGCCCGAACGCTGTGTGATCGATGGAGAAATCGTCATCCCGGACGGCGAGGGCCGGTGCCTGGACTTCGAGGCGCTGCTGCAGCGGATCCATCCGGCGGACAGCCGGGTGCGGCTGCTGGCCGAGCAGACACCAGCCGCGTTCGTCGCCTTCGACCTGCTCGCCCTCAGCGGGAAGGACTTCACCGAGGATCCGTTCGAGGCGCGGCGCGAGGCTCTGGAGGAGGCGCTGGCCGACGCTCTGCCGCCGGTGTACCTGACGCCGGCGACCAGGGACCCGGCACTGGCTGAGGTGTGGTTCAGCCAGTTCGAGGGCGCCGGGCTCGACGGTCTCGTCGCGAAGCCGCTTGGCGGCACCTACCAGCCTGACAAGCGGGCCATGTTCAAGATCAAGCACGAGCGAACCGCCGATTGCGTGGTCGCCGGGTACCGGGTACACAAGAGCGGACCCGATGCGGTCGGGTCGCTGTTGCTCGGCCTGTACAACGACGACGGCAAGCTCGCCAGCGTCGGCGTGATCGGCGCATTCCCGCTCGCGACCCGCAAGGCGCTGTTCTCCGAGCTGCAGCCGCTGGTCACGAGCTTCGACGGGCACCCGTGGAACTGGCAGCCAGCCGCGGAAACAGCAACCAGGCATCCGCGCGAGGCCGAGCACAGCCGCTGGAACGCCGGCAAGGACCTGTCGTTCGTGCCGCTGCGGCCCGAGCGCGTCGTCGAGGTGCGCTACGACCACATGGAGGGCACCAGGTTCCGGCACACGGCGCAGTTCGTCCGCTGGCGGCCCGACCGCGAGCCTGAGTCCTGCGGCTTCGCCCAGCTCGAGGAGCCGGTCAGCTTCAACCTCGCTGACATCCTCGCCGGGTAACTGCCGTGCGCCGGCGGGCCGCCTGGGCGGCCAGGGCGAGCGCGGCTGCCACGGTCCTGGCGGCACTGGCCTCGGCCTGCTCGGCGTCCGCGCCAGCCACCGGCCATCCGCCGCACACGACGTCGCCGACGTCGGTCAGCCCCGCGAGCTCGCCGTCCGGCGCGAGCGACACCCCCGCCGTCAGGACAAAGATCGGCGCGCTCGGCAGGTTCAGGACCGGGCACGGCAGGCTCACGTTCACCGAACCTGCGCACGCCGGGCCGGCGGGCGCCGCGCTCGGGCCCAGGACGCTGCTGATCCAGCTCTGGTATCCGCTGGCCAGGTCGCCAGCCGGGACGTCCAAGCCGGAAAGCGGCCCGTTGCCGCTGATCGCGTTCGGGCCCGGCTTCATGCAGTGCGGCGGCCCGTACGCCGACTTGCTGCGGGCCTGGGCGAGCGCGGGCTACGTCGTCGCTGCCGTGAACTTCCCCCGCTCTGACTGCCTGACCGGCGCGGCAGCGACCGAGTCCGACCTGGTCAACCAGCCCGCGGACATGACGTACGCGATCTCGGCGCTGCTGCGACGCAGCGCCGCGGGACGCGGCCCGCTCGCGGGACGGCTCAGCAGACGCGAGATCGCGATCGCCGGTCAGTCCGACGGCGGTGACACGGTCGCGGCCGTCGGAGCGAATTCCTGCTGCACCGACAGCCGGGTGCGGGCCGTAGCCGTCCTGTCCGGGGCCGAGTGGCCTGCCATGCCCGGCACGTTCTTCGCTCGCGTGCCCGTGCCGATGCTGTTCACCCAGGGCAGCGCCGACACCGTGAACCTGCCGGGGTGCAGCGTCGCGATGTACCGAGCTGACCCGGCGCGGGCGCGGTTCTACCTGGCCCTGGCCGGAGCCGACCATACCGGGCCTTACTGGGGCACGAACCGGTACGAGCGGATCGTCGCCCGCGTCACCCTGGCATTCTTCGACCGGTACGTGCTCCGCCAGCAAGCAGCGAGCGGAGCCATGCGCCGCGCCGGCGACGCCGGGCACATTGCCAGACTGTTCAGCCAGGGACGCGGCAATCTCCCGCAGGGACCCTGCGTGACCTGATCGGCCCAACCAGCAAGGAGACGAGATGAAGCCAATGCCCGAAGACTGGGAGCGCGCGGTGGCGGTCGTGGCGCACCCGGACGATCTCGAGTACGGTGCCGCGTCCGCCATCGCGCGCTGGACCAGGCAAGGCAAGACCGTCTCCTATCTGCTCGCGACCCGCGGCGAGGCGGGAATCGCCGGAATGGCGCCGGCCGAGGTCGGGCCGCTGCGGGTCGAGGAGGAGCGCCGGAGCGCCGAAATCGTCGGCGTCACCGAGGTGGAGTTCCTGGATCACGTCGACGGCCTGGTGGAGTACGGCATCCCGTTGCGCCGCGACCTGGCCGCCGCGTTCCGCAGGCTGCGCCCCGATGTGGTCATCACGTCGAGCTTCGACCTGACCTGGGGCGAGGAGGGCCCGGTCAACCACGCCGATCATCGCGCCATTGGCCTGGCGGTGCTCGACGCGTGCCGCGACGCCGCGAACGAGTGGGTGTTCCCCGATGCCGGACCCGCGATCTCGACCATCAAGGACGCCTACGTGATGGCGAGCGGCGAGCCGACACACTTCGTCGACGTCACCGACACGATCGGACTCGGCGTCGCCTCGCTCCGCGAGCATCGCGCCTACATCGACGGCCTCGGCCGGGACTTCGACCCCGACGAGTTCCTCCGCTCGATGGCCGGATACGTCGGCATGGGTGCGGGCTGCGAGTACGCGGTCGCCATGCACAGGTACCCGATGGGGTGAGCCCGCGGGTCACCTGAAGTGACAAGCACTCACTCAGCGCACATAACGACATCGTTATCCATCGATGAAATGCGCCATTTGATCGAGTCCCTCTGGTATATCTGGCCACCCGGCCTGCTCGACGCAAGTCAATCGATCTATCGGAGGAACTGTGCGCACAGTGTTGCTCACGCGACAGGCAGTAACGGTTGCGGCCGTTGCCGGGCTGGGGGTGCTTGGTGTTTCAGCACCCGCCATCGCCTCGGGCTCGGCGCAGACCACCAGGCACGCGGCCCGCGCCATCGCCCGGCCCAAGCTCCCGGCAGGCCAGCACTTCGCCTGCCCGCCGGCTCCGCCTGGCCAGATGTCATGCATGTCGATCGTGCGCGCGGTGCACATGTCCGGCATGGTGCCGGCCGCTGGGTTCAAGCCGTCGGCCAACGGCCCGTACACCCCGACCGACCTGCGCAAGGCCTACCGGCTGACCGGCGCGTCGGCGACCAGGGGCAAGGGCAAGACGATCGCGATCGTCGACGCCTTCAACAACCCGCACGCGGCCGCCGACCTGAAGGTCTACCGGTCGCACTTCCACCTGCCCGCGTGCTCGACCTCGAGCCACTGCCTGCGCATTGTCAACCAGAATGGCAAGGCCAGCCCGCTGCCCAGCAACAACATGAACTGGGGCGTTGAGATCGCGCTCGACCTGGACATGGTCTCCGCGATCTGCCCGAAGTGCCACATCCTGCTGGTCGAGGCCAAGGACGCCTTCACCAACAACCTGGGCACCGCGGTGAACAGGGCCGTGACGATGGGCGCGAAGTACGTGTCGAATAGCTGGGGCGGCTCCGAGTTCGCTGGCCAGAACCACTTCAGCCACTTCTTCAACCACCCGGGCCGCGTCATCAACTTCGCGTCCGGCGACCTCGGCTTCGGTGCGACCTTCCCCGCTGACCTGCAGTACGTCACCTCCATCGGCGGCACGAGCCTGGTGCACAAGGCCAGCAGCCGCGGCTGGGCAGAATCGGTGTGGGGCACGAGCGCGACGGAAGGCACGGCGTCCGGGTGCTCGAACGGTGAGGCCAAGCCCTCGTGGCAGCTCGCTGACACGAGCCCGACGACCGGCTGCCTGACCAGGACCTTGAACGACGTCGCCGCGGTAGCCGACCCGGCCACCGGCGTGATCGTGTTCGACACCTTCGGTGAGCCCGGCGGCATCGAGGTCGGCGGCACCAGCGCGGCGACCCCGATCATCACGGCTACCTTCGCACTGGCAGGCAACCCCAAGCCGAACACCTACCCGGCCGAGTACTCCTACCTGCGCAAGGGCCACCTGTTCGACGTCACCTCGGGCACCAACGGCCCGTGCCCGCCGAGCCGGCCGTACCTGTGCACCGGCGGGCCAGGCTTCGACGGCCCGACCGGCTTCGGTACCCCGAACGGGGTGACAGCGTTCGGCACCGGCAGCAATCCAATTGTGACCGTGCTTGACCCCGGTAAGCAGACCGTCACCCAAGGCGCCGCGTTCTCGCTCAAGCTCATCGGCCTGGACAGCGCCAAGGTCAGCCTGCTGCACTACAGCGCCAACGGCACCCTGCCGGCCGGCCTCACCATCAAGTCGGTCGCGCACTCGACCAACGCCCTGATCAGCGGCACGGTGACGGCGACGCCCGGCACCTACAACGTCACGATCTCCGCCAGCAACGGCTCGGCGAAGGGCGTGACCCACTTCATGATCGTCGTGAACCCGTAACTGCTCGCGATCGCGACAGGGCCCGCGCTGACTTGCCAGCGCGGGCCCTGTCGTGTCCGGGCGCGCCACTCCTCGGCGGCCTGGAAAATCAGTTGCATCTGCGGCTCTGGCCTGCATAAACACCGGCTAAGCCAGGCCGGGCTCGGCTAAGCCTCCAGGCCTCGCAGAGATAGGACATCTTCCCGATGCCGGGCGGGGGGCCTTACGAGCATCCTGAATTGTGCCGGGTCAGGACAGGCCCGAATGTCAGGAGGTTTGCAATGCATCCGCAGATCGTAGCTATGGCGGCTGCCGAGCATGTCAAGGACATGCAAGCTGTGGCCATCCGGGGGCGGCGTGCCCGCGAAGCACGCCGCGCCCGGCGCGGCGCGATCACCATCAGCGCCGCGACGAATGGCGGGCGGTCCGCCGCTCACCGCGTCCAGCCGGTCGCGCAGGAGCCGTGCCCGCAGCTTCCTTGCCCGCCGCTCTCCGTCCGGGCAGCGTGACAGCAAGCAAGTCACCAGCAGACTACCGAGATGACGGCCCGTGCCAGCGCAAGCGAGCACGGGCCGTTTCCATGTGAACCGCTACCGATCTCCCGCCATCGTCAGGCCCTCGCGATGCGCGATCGCGGCCGCCTCGGTCCGGCTCGCGGCCTTGAGCTTGCCCAGAATGTTGGAGACATGGACGCTGACCGTCTTCGGGGAGATGAACAACTCGGCAGCGACCTCCCTGTTGCTGCACCCCGCCGACAGCAGCGCCAGCACCTCGCGCTCGCGCTCGGTCAGGGCGCCGAGCGGGCCGCGGTCACGGCCGCCGCCGTCCTTTTCTGTCGTGCCGATCCGCGCTCTCCTGCCCAGGTCGGCGAGCGCGGCCTGGAGCGGCGCCGCCCCGAGCATCGCGGCCGCATCGGCGGCCAGTTGCCACTGCGCGGCCGCGGCCTCCCGGTCGCCCGACTCAGCCAGCGCCTCGGCCAGCCGCCAGCGCGCCCGCGCGGTCTCGTAGACGAAGCCCTCGCCGAAGGCGTCTACGACCGCCTGCCACCGCGCAGGCGCGTTGTCGCCGTTCGCTCGACTGTGCTCAGCCTCCGCCCTGGCCAGCCAGCCCCGGCCGTCCACGCCGAGGGCGGAATCTGGCATCTTCGCATTGGCCGCCCCCGCCCTGGAGATCTCCAGCAGCCGCTCCGCCTCGGCCAGCACGCTCTCGAGGCGGGCGGAATCACCGCTCAACCTGGCCACGACCGCCTGGTCGGCGAGCGCCCAGAGCCCGACGGCCCCGACCCTGATCAGCTGCGGGCTGTAGTAGCCGTCGTCGTACTCCTTGATGGCCCTGACCGTCGCCTGGATCTCCGCGATCGCCGTCGCCGGGTCGCCGCGCCACAGGTCACGCTCGGCCAGCACGCCGCGGGTGATGTACTCGACGAAGCCGTCGCGTACGAACATCGGCTCAAGCCAGACCCGCCGCTCCTCGGCGACCTCCCTGCCCCGGCCGACGGCGATGAACAGGGCCATCGCGGACAGCCTGGCCTCAGCAGGGCCAGTCACCCTGACCGGGAACGCGTCGGCGATGGCCTCGGCGTGATCCCAGGCGCCATCGGCGAAGTGCGCGAGGTAGTGCAGGTACTGCAGGTCCAGGCCGTACTGGGCGAGGCCGAGGCCGGCACCGTTCGCGCGCTCTGTGCCCTCGTGGGCGAACTTCGACGCACTCGCCAGGTCGCCCTGCTCCAGCTGGAGCCTGGCGAGCTGGTAGGTCGCGCGCAGCTCGACGCCGAGTACGCGCGCGTCAGCTGCCTGCCGGTGCGCCGTGCTGAACATCGCGATCGCGTCGGCGATCTTCCCCGACCGCTCGCTGATCAGGCCCAGCGTTACCAGGGCGTCGGCCTCGACCCATGGCGCCCCCGCGGCCAGCGCGGCCGCCCTTGCCTGCTCGGCCCTGGCCCGTACCGCGTCCCGATCGGGGAAGGCGAGCAGCGCCCGCGCGTGCGTGGCGAGCGCCCTGGCGTGCTCCCAGGTCGGCGGGTCGGCAGGCAGTGCGTCGACGGCCGCCTGGCCGACCGCCGCCGCGGCCGCGTCCTCACCCAGGTCGTTCAGGAAGTACGACAGCCGCTCCTGCACCCGGCACAGCAGTTTCTTGTCGGCGTCCCCGTCCAGGTACATGAGCAGCCTGCGGAGTTGGGCGGCGGCGCGCGCCGTGTCGCCGCCGTCCGCGGCGCTGACCGCCGACCAGAACGCCAGCTTGCCGCGCCCGACCCCGGCGATCTTCTCAGGATCGGTCACCCGCTCCCAGAGCGAGAGCGCCTCGTCGTAGTGCCGGTGAGCCTCGGCCGGCGCGGCCAGCCGCTCAGCCTCCTCGCCGGCCTGAACCGAGGCCGCGAACGCACCCTGGATGTCGTGGCTGGCCAGGCAGTGGTGCGCCAGTTCGGCGGCCGTGCCGGGCACCTCGGCGAGACGCCTCTCGTCCGCGAGCAGGTCGGCCAGCCGCGCGTGCAGCCTCGTGCGCTCGCCGGGCAGAAGGTCCGCGTAGATCGCCTCGCGCAGCAGCGCGTGCCGGAAGGAGTAGCCCTGATCGCCGTCGGGAACCAGCAACTGATGGGCGACCGCCTCGCGGACCGCGTCGTCGTAGACCAGCTCGTCGAGACCCGAGGCGCGCCTGACCAGCTCGTCGTCGACACGGCGCCCGGTCACGGCTGCCGTCCGCAGCACCTGCTGGGCCGCGGCGGACAGCCGCTCCATCCTGGCCAGGAGCAGATCGGCCAGGCCTGCAGGGAGCTGCGTTCCCGCCGACGAGGCAGCGAGCAGTTCCTCGGCGTAGTACGCGTTGCCCTCCGCCCTGGTGATCATCTTGTCGATCGCCGTGGGCGTCCAGCCTGTGCAGCGACAACTCGGTCAGGTGCTGCGCCATCGCCGACGTGGTCAGCGGGCCGAGCTCGATCGAGCTGACGGTCGGCAGCCTGCTGCAGCTCGGCGACGAGCGGCCTGAGCGGGTGCCTGCGGTGCATGTCGTCGGACCGGTAGGTCGCCACGACCGCGATCCGCTCCGTGTGCAGCATCCGGCTCAGGAACGTCATCAGGTCCCTGGTGGACTGGTCGGCCCAGTGCACGTCCTCGAGCACGAGCAGCACAGGGCCTGGCCGCGGCCAGCTCGGTCAGCAGCCCGAGCACGGCGCCGAACAGCTGCTGCTGGACCAGGCCTGGCATGTCGCCGCCGGCCGGCTGGCTCTCGTTCCGGTCAGGCAGCAGCCTGGACAGCACCGGGCGCGCAGCCAGCGCGTCGAGCAGCGGCGCTCCCGGGCAAGGCCCCGTGGTCGCGTCGCGCAGGGCATCGGCGAGCGGCAGGTATGGCACGGCGTCGCCAAGCTCGGCGCACCGGCCGGATAGCACCGTGAATCCGCTCTCGTTCGCGCGCGCGACCAGCTCGGTCACCAGCCGGGTCTTGCCGACTCCGGCGTCACCGCTGATCAGCGTCACGACCGGGCGGCCAGCTGCCGCCGACTCGAGCATCCGCACGAGATGGCTAAGCTCGGCCTCCCTGCCGACAAGCGCGTTTCTCCGGACTCCAAGCACGTTTCCAGTATCACAGCAGATTCGGACAGTCATGGCCGCAGTCGGCGGCCGTTCTCGAGGCCAGGCCGCCCAGGCAGCCGATCCAGCTACCTGCCGGACGGTCCCGCCTGCGGCTGGGACTGGCCGCTGAGCCTGGTAGGAGCCCTGAGAGAATGCCCGTTGTGCCTAACCCCCGCCGCCTCGGGCTCTTTCGCGCGCTTCCGCGCGAAGTAGCCATCCTCAGCTCAGTCTCGTTCACGGTCGCGCTCGGATACGGGATCGTCGCGCCAGGCATACCGGCATTTGCCCGGCAATTCGGGGTTAGCACCGCGGCGGCCGCCAGCGTGATCAGCGCGTTCGCGCTGATGCGGATCATCGGCGCGCTGCCGTCAGGGCGGCTGGTCGACCGCCTCGGCGAGCGCAGGATGATCGCCATCGGCATCGCGATCGTGGCCACGAGCAGCGTGCTCGCTGGCTTCTCAGGCTCCTTCGCCCAGCTGATCATCCTGCGCGGGGTCGGCGGCCTCGGCTCGGCGATGTTCAGCGTCGGCGCCCAGACCCTGCTGCTGAGGTGCGTGCCATCGGGGCTGCGTGGCCGGGCCACCGGGCTCTACACGGGCGGGTTCCTGCTCGGCGGCATCAGCGGGCCCGCGATCGGCGGCCTGATCGCCGCTTGGTCGCTGCGCGCGCCGTTCTTTATCTACGGCGGCATGCTGCTGGTCCCGGCCGCGATCGCCCTCGTGGTCCTGCGCGACATCCCGCGCGGCGCGGCTGACCACGAAGCGCGCGCACAGCGGCCGCTGGCCGGGATCGTGGCGGCCGTGCGCAGCCGCGCGTACCGGGCGGCGGCCTCGGCGAACCTGGCGGACGGCTTCGCCGTCATGGGAGTCCGCAGCGCGATCGTGCCGCTGTTCGTCCGCGACGTACTGCACGAGCCGGCGACCTGGACCGGGATCGGGTTCCTGGTAGTCGCCGCCCTGAACGCCGCCACGCTGCTGCCCGGCGGCCGGGTGGCTGACACGCTCGGCCGCCGGCCCGTCATCGTGGCCGGCTGCCTGACCAGCGGCGCGAGCATGGTCATGCTGGCACTGCTGCCTGGCCTGTGGGGCTTCCTGATCGCCCTGGCCGTGCTCGGCCTCGGGTCAGGGCTGCTCGACGTGGCGCCGGCGGCGATGATCGGCGACCTGCTCGGCGGCGGCAGCGGGCAGGGCGACAGCGGGCAGGGCACGAGCAGGCAGGGCGGCACCGTCGTGGCCTCCTTCCAGATGGCCGGCGACATCGGCACGGTGAGCGGACCTGTCGCGGTCGGCTTCCTTGTCGACTCCGTCTCCTACAGCGCGGCGTTCGCGCTGGCGGCCGCCGTCCTGGGCCTCGCCGCGCTCGCCGGGTTGTTCGCGCCGGAGACCCGCGGCAGGGACGGCGCGGGCATCGCGGCACTCGACCAGGCGGGAGCGGAGGAAGCCGTCAAGGCAGAGCCGGTTTGCGTCGCCGGAACGACGGCCAGCCGGTCCGCCGGAACGCCTGGCGGCCAGCCGCACGCCGATCCGGCCTGACCGGGCCGTCAGCCCGGCCCACGACGCCGCGCTGGCGCCACCCGGCGCGCTGCCACGGCTGCGTCGCTGCGGGATCAGGCTGGCGCGCAGCCGCGCCGCCTGTCCGCGACCGCGGCGGCGTCCGGCGGCCGCTGCGCCGGATCCTGCTGGTCAACTGCTCCACAAAGGCGGCGACGTCATCGGGCACGTGCGCAGGCAGCGCGGGGAACGGCTGGTTGACGTGTGCGAATGCCACCTCCAGGCTGGTCCCGCTGAACGGCGGGGTCCCGGTCAGGCATTCGTAGGCGACGACGCCGAGTGCGTACAGATCGCTGGCGGGAGTCGCGCGGGCACCTGCCGCACGCTCGGGCGCGACGTATCCCGGCGAGCCGATCACGATGCCCGTGCTGGTCAGCGCCGCCGAGTCCAGCGAGTGGGCGATCCCGAAGTCGGCGACCTTCACGCCCTCGGGCCCCAGCAAGATGTTTCCAGGCTTAACGTCCCTGTGGACCAGGCCGTGCAGGTGCGCTTCGTGCAGTCCGGCAGCGGCCTGACCGATGATGTCCATGCACCAGGCGGGCTCGACCGGCCCTTCGCGCAGCACGTCGGCCAGCGTCGGTCCGGCTACCAGTTCCATCACCAGGTATGGGGGCTCCGGTGGGTCTGGCTCGCCGAAGTCATAGATGCGCGCGATGTTGGCGTGCGAGAGGCAGCCCGCGTTGTGCGCCTCCCCGCGGAACCTGGCCAGCCCCTCGGCGTCGCGTGCGTACTTGGCATCGAGCAGCTTGATCGCCACGGGCCGGTCGAGCACACAGTCGTGCGCCCGCCAGACCTCGCTAAATCCGCCTGCGCCGATCCGGCCCTGCAGTTCATACCGCCCCCCAGGAGCGCGCTCGCGTCAGCTGACATGCGCCGACGGCTACCCGAGCAATCGCCAGATAACCACCGCGCGAAGTCGCGGGCCCGATATCCGCTTCGGCGACGAGCCAGGCCTCTACCGTGGGCCTATGCCAGTGCTGCTGCACATCACGGAGCGAACGGTCTGGGAGAGCGCCAGGCAAGCGGGGAGCTACCGGATGTCGACCCGCGGGATGTCACTTGACCAGCAGGGCTTCATCCACTGCTCGCTGCCGCACCAGTTGCGCGGCGTCGCCGAGACCGTCTACACCGGTGTCGACGACCTGGTGGTACTGGTCATCGACCAGGCGAGCCTGCCCGCCGAGGTCCGGTACGAGGACGGCGGGAGCGGCGATCTGTTCCCGCATATCTACGGCCCGCTGCCGGTCACCTCGGTCACCGAGGTGATACCCGTCGCGCGCGACGCGACCGGACGCATGATCTTGCCAGAGGACGGCTAGCGCACGATGACAGGGTGGCGAGAACCATGGCCAGCGTGATCAAGTCCGTCTCGTTCGACGCGGCTGACGCATTGCGGCTCGCGACGTTCTGGGCCGCGGTCTTCGGCTCGGACGTGGACGAGGAGTCCACCAGCGACAAGGCCTTCGTCGAGGCAGCGGGCTGGGGCGGTCCGAACATCTGGTTCGCCAGGGTGCCAGAAGGCAAGACGGCGAAGAACCGGATCCACTTCGACCTGCGGGCGCCGGGACCGGTCGCCGACGAGGTGGCGAGGCTGACCGCGCTGGGCGCGGCGGTGCTCGAGCGGCACGGCAGCAACATCATCATGGCCGATCCTGAGGGGAACGAATTCTGCGTCGAACCCGGGCCAGGTAGCCTGGCGTAGGTCGTTCCGCAGCCCCGAAGGGAGCCGTCCGGCATGAGCGAGACTGGCGGGGTCAGGCTCACCGCGGAGCCGGATGCACCGGGCAGCGGAGGCCCGCCGCGCCGGGGCCGGTTCCTCGTCAGGCCGAGGCGCTCGACGATCGTGCTCGGGGTCATCGCACTGGTCTCCGGTGTCGCCTTCGCGACCGTGTTCGCGTTCCTCGTCACCAGCCTCGCCGGCCAGGGCGCCCAGCCGCCGATCGCGGACCACCGGCATCCCGAAGACGGTCAGCACCAAGCTCGCCACCATGATGCAGCTATCGCCGGTGCCGGTGACCAAGGCACCGGGCTTCACGCTCACCGACCAGGCAGGGCACCCGGTCTCGCTCGCGAGCCTGCACGGCCATCCGGTGGTGCTGACCTTCATGGACCCGCACTGCACCGACATCTGCCCGCTGGTCTCGCGCGAGTTCGTCAACGCGTACAAGGACCTCGGCGCCGCCGGGCGGAACGTGGTGTTCATCGCGGTGAACGTCAACCCGTACCACCACAGCACGGCCGACATGGCGAGGTACTCCACCGCGGAGGGGCTCAGCTCGATCCCGACCTGGCACTTCGTCACCGGCTCTGTGCGCAGCCTGCACACGGTCTGGAACGACTTTCAGATCCAGGTCCAGGCGCCGAACCCGAACGCCGACGTCATCCACACGTCGCTGATCTACTTCATCGACCCGCAGGGCAGGGAGCGGTACGTGGCGTCGCCGATGGTGGACCACACCAAGAAGGGCGTCGCCTACCTGCCGCCTGGCCAGCTCGCCACGTGGGGCAAGGGCATCGCGCTGGTCACCCGCGCCGCCTCGCACTAGACCGGCGCCGGCCGGCGCTCAGATCGTGTACGCCAGGTTCGTCGCGAGCTGACGGCCAAGGGCCTGGTCGCCGCCGAGCCCGATCCTGCCGAGCGCGTCCTGCGCGTCCTCCCGCCCGCCGGCCAGCCGCAGGAACAGCGAGGACGACAGGTCCAGGCTGGTCGTCGGCTCGCCATCCAGGGCGGCTACTACCCTCGCCCGCCCGTCGACCACGACGTGCAGATCACGCTCGACCGGACCGGACAACCTGATCAGCACCGAGCTGCCGTCCGGAGCGCGGCCTTTCTTACCGACGATGTACCCGAGCGCCCGCACGACCTCGTCGAGCGCGGCAGCCGCCGGCGCGCCGTCCTCGTTGCCGGGCAGGCCCACCGCCGCCCTGATGTCCTGCTCGTGCATCCAGCAGTCGAAGATCCTGATCTGCATGAACCGGGCGTAGGTCGCCTCGCCCGCCGGCGTCCACGACGGAGCGTTGAACTCCTCGGCTGGCATGGCCAGCAGGCTGGCCAGCCGGTCGGCGGTCACCGCCGCGGAAGTCGGCGAGCAAATCCGCGTGCGGCCGGTCGCGCAGCGCGTTTACCCAGGCCTCGTTGGCCCGCCCGATGTCGTTGCGGACGTGCGGCCCGATCTCGCCAGGAGCGTCGGGGTAGGGCAGGCCGGCGAGCATACGCTCGGTTCCGATGATGTGGGCGATCACGTCGTGGACGTCCCAGCCAGGCAGCACCTGGCGGGTCCAGTCCTGTTCGCCGAGCCCGTCCAGCAGGTCGGCGATGACTGCCCATTCCTGCCCGAGCAGTTCGACAACCCGGCCTTGCTCGGCCTTCGCTTCCTCGTCGCCGCTCACGCTACGCTCCCTTCCGCGCCGGACGTCGCCGCCTCGGTGCTCGCGGCGGTAGCCGCGAAGTCAACCACCTCGCCCCGGTTGATGCTCAGCCAGTCGCGCGCCCGCAGATACGGCTCGAACGTGGCGGCGATCTGCTCTGCGTCCGAGCGGGACTTGGGCCGCTGGATCTCGTACAGGTGCGGGAACGCGGTCCAGGCCAGGACCGCGTCCCATAGCTGCTCGGCTGCCTCGCCCGCCGGCGGGTCGATCAGCACGGGCCCGAACAGGGCCTGCCCGTCGGGGAAGAACAGGGTCGGCACCCCGAACCCGCCAGCCTGCGTCACCCGCCGGTGCTCGGCGAGTACCTCGTCGCCCGTGGTCGGGTCCGCGATCGCGGCGTCGACGAGCGCGGGGTCCAGGCCCATCCGCCCGAGGATCTCGCGGGCGACGTCAGGTATGTGTGGTTTCTCGCCGTCGACGTGCAGCGCGCGCCCTGCCGTGGCGTACCACGCGTCGAGCAGGGCCATGCCCCGGCGGCGGAGCAAGGCGCCGATCCGCATCAGCGACCAGCCGTAGGACCACTCGCGCTCCCACGGGTGCTTCTTGCCCTCCGCCCTGTTGATCTCCTCGAGGCTGAAGAACCGCCAGTTGATCTCCAGTCCGGTCCGCTCGCGCACCTCGCGGATCCACAGCGACGTCTGGTACGCGTACGGGCACATGAGATCGAAGTGAAAATCGACCGACTCGGGGCGAAGCGGGGAACCCATCCCCGCACCGTAACCGCCGCGATCGCCCTCCGACAACCGCGGTGCTCACGCCCAGCTCGCGCCCGGGCTCGGGGGTTAGGCCGGGAGGAACTCGGCGAACTCGCGGAGGAGGGCGGACTTGGACCTGGCGCCGATGACCTGCTTGACGACCTCGCCGCCGGAGAACAGGTTGATGGTCGGGACCGCAAGCACGCCGTACTTGATCATCGACTGCGGATTCTCGTCGGTGTTCACCTTGACCACGTCGACGCGGCCCGAGTACTCAGCCGCGATCTCGTCGAGCACGGGGCTGACCATGCGGCACGGGCCGCACCACGGCGCCCAGTACTCCACGATCACGGGCCGCGGGCTGGCCAGCACGTCGGCGTCGAAGCTGTCGTCGGTCACTGCCTTGGCAGCGCTCATCACTACGTTCCTCTCGAATTCGTTCGCTGATTCCTGACTGGCCGGCTCGGGCGGGCTAACTCGCTGCCTGGGCGCACGCGCCCTCGCGGTCGCCGCGCTGCGGCTCGACCAGATGCGGCTCGCCCAGATGCGGCTGCGCGCGGGTACGGCTCGCCCAGGTGCAGGGCCACACAGTCGTCGCGGCTGCCGTGCGCGCAGACCTGGACGAGCCGCCGCAGCCTGCACTGCAGCGCGGCAAGCTCGGCGATCTGGCCGGCCACGGCCGCGAGCTTCGCCTCAGCCGCCTTGGTGATGTCGGCGGTCGACCTCGCCTCGCTGTTGACCTGGGAGGACGACCCCGCCGCGGCACCCGGCGGGGCCCAGCAGGTCGCGGATCTCCGCGAGCGTGAAGCCAAGCTGGCGGGCGCGGCGGATGAAGGCGAGCCGCCACTGGTCGGCCTCGGTGTACTCGCGGAATCCGGACCCGCGCCGGTCCGGCAGCGCGATGAGTCCCCTGCGCTGATAGAAGCGCACGGTCTCGACGCTGACGCCGCCCTCCGCCGCGAACTTCCCGATCGTCAAACCAGTCATACTCGCGAAGCTAGCAGCCGTACCGAGGTACGGAGTCAAGCCGGACCGGCGGTGCCCCTGCCCCTTTCCGTCACGCCGGTTCCAGGCGGCCGGCCGCGCGGCGCGCGCAAGCATATGAATTGCATGTGAGATCGCCGAAAACGGCTAAAACTCCAGGCCGGGGCGTTGCCTCTGGCCTATGATTGGCCGAGTTACAGATAGTTACAGCGCGAGCCCGGCGATACGGCGGCGCGGGGACACGACGGTAAGCGGGCGGACGATGACACAACCACGTGAAGTCGTTGCCCATGTCCCGGCTTCCCGGGAACCGGTCCAGGCGAGCAACGGCTCACCCAGCACATTAAGAGATCGCGGGACACCAGCCTTTCGCCCGAGTTCCACCAGCGTCGACGCCGGCTTCTTCACCTGGGACATCGCCTCGGGCGAGGTGATGTGCGACCCGGTGACCTATCAGATGCACGGCCTGGCACAGGACTCGGCCGCCACGATGGACATGTTCTTGTCCAGGGTGCCCGAGTCGGACCTGCCGCAGTTGCTCGAGGCCATGGAGGACATGACGGCCGCGAGCGGCACCTACCAGCTCGAGTACCGGGTCAGGAGCGCCGACGGCAGCCTGCGGACGATGGAGGCCAGGGGCCGGATCCTGCCGGGCGATGATGGCCGCCCGGCCCAGATGATGGGCATGGTGGTCGACACCACGAGCATGCGGGCGAAGCGAGACGCCGAGCAGCGCAGGCTCCGCGAGGTGGCCGACCGGGCCAGGCGGATGCACTCCTTCACCGCCGCGCTCGCGTCCGCCCTCACGGTCAACGCGATCGTCGAGGCGGCCCAGGCAGGCATCAGCGCGTTCGGCGCCGACAGCCTCATCTTGGTTGCGGAGCGTGACGGCCAGCTCGGGGTCGAAGCCTCGTGCGGGCTCTCCGATGACGCCGTTGACGCGCTCAGCGGCCTCACCTCCTACAGTCCCGCGCCGATGTCCGTGGCGATCCAGTTCGCCGCGCCGGTCTACATCAGCTCGCCGCAGATCTTCGCCGAGGACTTCCCGCACCTGGTCGGCAGGCTCGGCGACAGCCGTCGCGCAGGCATGGGTGGCGCTGCCGGTGCGGGATTCGCGCGGACAGGTCGGCGCCTGCCTGTTCGGCTTCCCCGAGGCACACGAGTTCCCGGCCGAGGAGAAGGCGCAGCTTTTCGCGGCGTCCGCGCTGCTCGCGCTCTCGCTCGAGCGGGCCAGGATGCACGAGTTCCAGGGTGCGCTCGCCGCCGAACTGCAGCGCGGCGTACTCCCGCGCGGCAAGCTGTCGGCCACCGGCCTGACGATCGCCACCCGCTACTCGCCGGCGACGTCGGGAGTCGAGATCGGCGGCGACTTCTACGACGTGGTGCAGCTCGTCGACGGCCAGGTCGCCCTCGTGATCGGCGACGTCGAGGGGCACAACCTGATCGCCGCCTCGCTCATGGGCCGGCTGCGCACCACGGTGCACGCGTACGCCAGGGAGGGGCACGGCCCGGCCGAGGTGATGGCACGCGCCAACCAGTGGCTGGTCGACCTCAACGCCAACGACCCGAACCTGGCCCTGTTCGCGACCTGCTGCTTCGTGGTCGTCAACCCGGCGACCAGGGAGCTGGCGATCTGCCGCGCCGGCCACCCGCCAGCCCTGCTGGTGCCGCCGGGCGCCCGGCCGAGGGTGCTCGACTGCGACGCAGGGCTGCCGCTCGGTGTCGACGCGGACACCGAGTACGCCACGACCCAGACCACCGTCGAGCCTGGCTCGATCCTCGTGCTCACCACCGACGGGCTGATGGTCGCCGACAGCGGCGACGCCAATAGCCTCAGCTCGCTGATCGCGGTGCTGCCGTTCGGCTCGGCCGACGACCTCGAGGTGCTGGCCGATGACCTGCTGAGCCTGCCGCGCCGGCAGACCAGGCACGGCGACGACGTCGCCCTCCTGCTCGCCAGGGTGGAGCCAAGCACCGGCAACGGGGCGGTACCTGGATGACCGACCTGGCCGGCCGGGCCTTCCTCGTCACCGGCGCGAACGCCGGCATCGGTTACGCCACCGCGCACGAGCTGGCCAGCCGCGGCGGCCGGGTCTACGTCGGGTCCAGGTCGCAGGCCAAGGGCGAGGCGGCCGTGACCGCGATCAGGGCAGCCACCGGCAACGACCAGGTTCTGCCGCTCACTTTGGACCTGGCCGACCTGGCCAGCGTGCGTCGCGCCGCGCAGACGGTCATCGACTCCGGCGAACCCCTGCACGTCCTGATCAACAACGCGGGCGTCGGCGGCGTCCGCGGCCAGACCGCCGACGGGTTCGAGCTGCATTTCGGCGTCAACCACCTCGGCCACTTCGCGCTGACCCAGGCGCTCCTTCCGCTGCTGACCGCGAGCGCTCCTGCGAGGGTCGTGAACGTTGCCAGCGACTCGCACTACCAGGCCAAGGGCATCAACTTCGAGGCACTGCGTCACCGCACCAAAGGCATCACCGGGCTGCCCGAGTACGCGGTCTCCAAGCTCTGCAACGTGCTGCACGCCGCCGAGCTAGGCAGGCAGCTCGCCGGCACGGGCGTCACCACGTACTCGCTGCACCCTGGCGTAGTCGCCTCGCAGATCTGGCGGCGGGTGCCGTGGCCGGCGCGGCAGATCGTGACCAGGCGGATGCTGACCATCGAGCAGGGTGCGCGCACGTCGCTGTACTGCGCCACGTCGGCCGAGGTGGCCGGCGAGACGGGCAGGTACTACGACAGCTGCAAGCAGACCGAGCCGAGCAAGGTCGCGACGCCCGAGCTCGCCGCCTGGCTCTGGGAGTACAGCGAGCAGTGGACGGCCGTGCCAGGGCCGAGCCAGGCCGCCGCCTGAGCCGCGCACGGCACCACGGCACCGCCATCGGAATGAACACCCCTGCGGCCGAAGTCCAGATCGACGCCGACCTGGCGGCCAGGCTGGTCCGCGACCAGCATCCCGACCTGGCGGGCAGCCTCACGCTGGTGGCCTCCGGCTGGGACAACACGCTGTACCGGCTGGGCGATCAGCTATGCCTGCGGCTGCCACGCCGCCAGCTCGCCGCCGACCTTGTGCTCGGCGAGTACCGGTGGCTGCCGGCCATCGCCGCACGGGTCACCGTGCAGGTGCCCGCGCCGCTCCGGCTCGGCACGCCGACTAGCTACTACCCGTGGCACTGGACGATCTGCCGCTGGATCGACGGCGAGCCAGCAGCCGCGATCCCCGCTGGCGATCGCGAGGCGATCGCGCCCGCGCTGGCCAGGTTCATGAATGAACTGCACATCCCCGCGCCTGCTGATGCACCAGCCAACCCGGTGCGCGGGGTGCCGCTCGATCACCGCACCGCCGCCGTGCGTGAGCGGCTGTCTATTGGGCGCCTACCGGACTCTGACGCGCTCTGGGCTCTCTGGCAACGGCTGCTGACCGTGCCCAGGTGGCCGGGACCGCCACTGTGGCTGCATGGCGACCCGCATCCGGCGAACATCCTCCTCAACCGCGCCGAACGCGCGAGCCCGCGGCTCGGGGCCGTGCTCGACTTCGGCGATCTCACCGGCGGCGATCCGGCGACGGACCTCGCGGCGGGCTGGCTGCTGTTCGGCCCGCGCGGGCGCGCGGAGTTCCGGGCGCGGCTCGCCGCAGCGGACCCTGATACCTGGCAGCGCGCACGCGGCTGGGCGCTGAACATGGGCACCGCGATCGCCACAAGTTCCGGTGACAACCCGCGGATGGCGTCGATCGGGACGCACACGCTGACCCAGGTGCTGCTGGACGAGTGAGGCCCGAGGCCAGCGGCCGGCCCGTAGGGCCGAGGTCAGTGCCAGTGCTGCAGCGGGACAGGGCCGCCGCTGAGTACGGTCCTGATCGCGAACGTGCTGTGCGCCTCGACGACAGCCGGGATGGCCAGGATCTGACCGAGCAGCAACTGCTCGTAGCCGGCGAGGTCAGGCACGGCGGCCTCGACCAGGAAGTCGTCGTTCCCTGAGATGAGGTAGCAGGCCACGACCGCGGGGATGGCCAGCAACTGCCGCTCGATATCTGACGAGGTCTCCTGCGAGTGGCCGGATACGCGCAGGCCGATGAAGACCGTCAGGCCGAGGCCGGCCCGTGCCCGGCTGACCTCGGCGTGGTATCCCGCGATGATCCCGCTGGCCTCCAGCGCCTTGACCCGGCGCAGGCAAGCGGACGGCGACAGGCTGACCGCATCGGCCAGGTCGACGTTGGCGATCCGGCCGTCGCGCTGCAGCGTCGTGACGATGGCACGATCCACCCGGTCTGGCGAATGCTCCGGCATGAAATTCAAGCGTACAGTCTCGACGGCGCAACATCATGGCGCCACGCGCGCGCTCCGGCGCGATATTTGCCATCGCGTGCGAGCCGTTTTCGGCCAGGCTTGGACCATGACGAAGGCACTCGCAATCCGCCGGCCAGGCACCGCGACCGGAGCCGGAGACCTGACCACCTCGCGCGGCGCGGCCCTGTATATCGGCGCGCTCCTCGGACCAGGCTTGCTGCTGCTGCCCGGGCTGGCCGCGGCCGAAGCCGGCCCTGCCTCGATCGTGGCGTGGCTCGCTCTGCTCGGCCTGTCAGGCCTGTTCGCCGCGATCTTCTCGGCGCTGGGCCAGCGCTTCCCGCAGGCCGGCGGCATCATGGGCTACGTCACCGCGGGCCTCGGGCAGCGGGCAGGCCGGGTGGCTGGCTGGTCGTTCCTCACCGGCGTCGTCGGCGGCGCGCCGATCGTCTGCCTGATCGGGGCCAGCTACATCACCACGCTCACCGGCGGCGGGCTGCCGGTCAGGGCGGCGGTGGCCGCGCTGCTGCTGCTGTTCGTGCTCGGCCTGTCGGCAGCGGGGCTCAAGGCCAGCGCCGGCGCCCAGCTGGTGCTCGTCGTCCTCCTGGTCACGGTCGTCGCCGTCGCCGTCATCGGGTCGGGCCGGTCGGCCCAGCTCGCGCACTGGAGCCCGTTCGCGCCGCACGGCTGGATGTCAGTCGGGCACGCCGCCACCACGCTGATGCTGTCGTTCGTGGGCTGGGAAGCCGTCGCGCCGCTGACCACCCGGTTCTCGAACCCGTCCAGGCAGCTGCCCAGGGTGATCGCGATCGCGCTCGCGGTCACGACCGTCCTGTACCTCGGCCTGGCCATCGCCACGGTCAGCGTGCTCGGGACGGGGGCGGCAGCCGCCGCGCCGCTCGCCGACCTGCTCAGGGTCGCGGTCGGCCCAGCCGGAACCATCGCGGCCGCGGTCGCCGCGGTCGTGCTCACGGTCGGAGCCGTCAACGCCTACGTCAACGGCGCGCTCGCCATGGCCCGCCAGCTCGTCCCGGCAAAGCAGGATGGCGGCGGCCGGGCGCCGCTCTTCCTGATCACGATCGCCGCCACGGGGCTGGTGCTGATCACCGCGTACGGGTTCAGGCTGGTGAGCACGGCTTCGCTGGTGACGCTGCCGACCACGCTCTTCCTCACCGTGTACCTGGGCAGCATGCTGGCCGCCGCGAGGGTGCTGCGGGGACCGGTCAAGCTCGCCGCTTACGTCGCCTCGCTCGCCGTGCTCGCGATGCTCCCCTACTGCGGCTGGGCCCTGCTCGCCCCCGCAGCGGTCGCGCTCGTCGCCTGGCGGCGGCCGGCGCAGCGCGAACAGCCGGTCGCGGCAGAGCGGGCATCGAGCACAGCGTCACTGCGGCCGCGCACGCCGTGCCAAGACTGGCAACAGCGGCCAGCCGCGTGAACTGCGGCCGGCTTCGCGAGGAAGGGACCGGCTGCGGCACCGAGCAGGGTCGCGGCCGCCTCGCAGGTCAGGAAGACGGCGCAGACCCGGCCGAGAACCGCGCCGGGGATCACCCGCTGCAAGCAGGTCAGCGGGATCACCTCGGCGATCGACCCGAACATGCCGATCACCACCGCCGCGGGCAGCGCGGCGCCGAGCCCATGGGCCGTGAATAGCCCGAAGTACCCAGCGGCCGTCGCGATCAAGCTGGCCGCCAGCAGCACCCTGGGCTGAACCCGGTCGAAGAGCGAGCGCACCAGCGGCGCGCCGGCCAGGAAGCCCACGCCGAGGCAGGACAGCAGGAGTCCGGTATCGGCCGTACCGCCAAGGCGCCGCACGCCGAAGGCGATCAGCACGGCGCTGAGCGACGCGTTGGCCGCCAGGAAGATGACGGTGACGGGGAGCAAGGCGCGCGCGACTCGCTGGCCGCGCAGCACCCGCAGGCCTTCGGCCAGGTCGGCGCCGACGGCGCGGATCGTGGCAGCCATCCCGCCGGGCTCGCGGTCCTGGCGGTCATGCTCCGCGTGCCCGGTGGTCCGGTCAGGGACCTGGTCATGGGGCTGATGGGCGGGCTCGCCGCCAGTGCGTGCCGTCAGCGCGATCGCGACCGCCGAGGCCAGATAGCTCAGCGCGTCCGCGCCGATCAGCCATCTGATCCCGAGCGCCGCAAGCAGGATGCCGCCGAGCGGTCCGCCGATCAGCCTGACCACACCCTGCGTTCCCGCGTTGAGCGAGTTGGCGCTGGTCAGTAGCGGCCCCGTGCCGACGATGGCAGGCGTGCGCGCCTGCACTGCCGGCGCGTGCAGGACTGCGCCGCTGCTCTCGGCGACGAGCGCGGCAAAGAGGACCCACAACCGGCCAGGCGCGAGGCCCGCGAACATCGCGGCGACGGCGCCCGCGCGGAGCAGATCGGTCGCGATCATGAGTTGGCGCCGGTCCCACCGGTCCGCGCAGACGCCGGCGACCGGGCCGAGGACGAGCAATGGCCCGTACTGTGCGGCGAGCGTGAGCCCGCTGTCGCGCAGTGATCCGGTGGCGAGCAGGACATAAGCGGGGACGGCGAGTATCAGCAGCCACGAGCCGAGCTCGCTGACCAGGCTTCCTGCCCAGAGCAGACGGAAGTCCCTGACCCGCAGCGCCTGGAACATGACCGCCGCCTCAGCATCGACTATTCTGACAGAATAGTTTCGTTGCTTATTACTCTGTCAAGACAGGGGATGTGAGTGGACGTCGCCGCCATCGGCCGCCAGTTGCGCGCGCGGAGGACCGCGGGAGGCCGTACCGTCGCGTCGGTGGCGGCGGACGCCGGCCTGTCGGTCCCCTATATCGCCAATCTGGAGAACGGCAGGGGAAACCCGACGACGTCGGCGCTGACGCGACTCGCCGAGGCGCTCGGCATGCGGCTGATCCTCACCCTCGCGGACGGCGGCGACGAGGCGGCCGCTGCCCTGGGCGCCGCCTCGGTACCGCAGGTGCCGGCCTCGCTCGTCAGGCTCGGACGGACGGCCAGGTTCCGCCAGGCCGCGGGCGTGATGGCCGACTCGCTCGGCGGAGACGCCGAGGAACTCTCACAAAGTCTCGTGGCGGCGCTCGCCGCCCTTGCACAGGCCATCGGCACCGACCTGGCCGAGGCGGACTGGTGGCGCCTGCTCGATGCGCTCCTGCTGATCGTCGCCCATCCGGCGGCGGGCGCGCGCTGACGACGTACCGCTATAACGTGGTCGGGTGACGCTCAGCCTGCGGCCGATGGCCGAGGAAGACCTAGCCAGGATCGGAGCCTGGCTGCGTCTGCCGCACGTCGCCCGCTGGTGGACGCCGGACACCACAGCTGAGAAAGAGCTAGCCAAGTACCGGCTGCGGATCGGGCCAGGCGGGCTCGCGGACACCATCATGCTGACGGTCCTGCAGGACGGACGGCCCATCGGCTGGTGTCAGTGGTACCGGTGGGCGGACTACCCCGACGAGGAGGCGGCCATGGCCGCCCGCGCCGGCGAGGCCGGCATTGACTACGCGATCGGCGACCCGGCCTGGATCGGCCGCGGGACCGGTACGGAGCTCATAGCCGTCCTCGTGGCCGAGATCCGCCGGCGGCATCCCGGCGCCGGCGTGCTGGTCGGACCCGACGCGGACAACACCGCGTCGCGGCGCGTTCTCGAGAAGAACGGATTCGAGCTCGTCGAGGTCAGGCCCGTCGCCACTGAGCCCAGTGACGCTCCGATCGCCATCTACCGGCTGGCCGCGACATGAGCCTGGTGGAGCGAACCTCAGCCCTGGCGGACCTGCGCGGCTGGAACAATGAGGTGCAAGCCGGTCACGGCCGGCTGGTTCTGATCAGCGGTGAGGCAGGCATCGGCAAGACGAGCCTGCTGCGGGAGTTCGTCGCCTCGCATCCGCAGGGTTCGCGCACGATCAGGCCGCGCCTGCTCTGGAGCGCGTGCGACACGCTGGCCACACCGCGCCCCCTGGGTCCGCTTGCCGATGTTGCCGCGGCGTTCGGCGGGAAGGTCGAAGCGCTACTGCGCCCCGATGCGGCAGCCGACCAGGCGGGGGTACCGCGGGACGAGTTGTTCGGCAGCCTGCTGGATCGGCTGAGCGACGAGAGCCGCTCGTGGATCATCATCGTCGAGGACCTGCACTGGGCCGACGACGCGACGCTCGACCTGCTGCGCTATCTCGCGAGGCGGATCACCGGCGTCAGGGCGCTCATCGTGGCCAGCTACCGCGACGACGAACTGGGGCCCGACCACCCGCTGCGCCTGCTGCTCGGCGATCTCGCCAGCACGCCGACCGTGCGCCGCTTGCCGCTCGCCTCGCTGTCTCCCGACGGCGTGGCCCAGGTCGCCGCCGGCAGCGGGATCGACGTCGATCACCTGTACACCATCACCGCCGGTAACCCCTTCTTCGTCACCGAGGTCATCGCGGCCGGCGGCGACGAGATCCCGCCCACCGTCCGAGACGCGGTCCTGGCCAGGGCTGCCCGGCTGTCGACCCCGGCGAGGCGCGTGCTCGAGGCGGCCGCGGTCGTCACGCCGCCCGCGGAGACCTGGCTGCTTGCCGAGGTGGCAGGCTCGGACGCGGTACACCTGGACGAGTGCGTGGCTGCCGGCATGCTCATCGGCCGCCCCGGCGGCGTCGAGTTCCGGCACGAGCTGGCGAGGTTGGCCGTGGACCAGGCGATGCCGCCAGGCCGGCGCACCGAACTGCATCAGCGCACGCTCGCGGCGCTGCTGGCCCGCCCGGATTACACCCGTGACTCGGCCAGGCTCGCGCATCACGCCGAGTTTGCGGGTGACACCGCCGCGGTCCTGGCCCACGCGATCCCCGCAGCCAGGCGGGCCGCGGCGCTCGGCGCACACAGGGCCGCGGCTGAGCAGTATGACCGAGCGTTGCGATTCGGCGGCGGGCTGCCGATGGCGCAGATGGCTGACCTGCTGGAACGGCACTCGTACGAGTGCTACTTGACCAACCGCTTCGAGGTGTCGGCCACGACCCGCGGCCGGGCCCTAGCCTGCTGGCGCGCGGCTGGCGACCGGCTGCGGCAGGGCGATGCCCTGCGCTGGCTGTCCAGGCTCGCGTGGTTCCGCGGCGAAGCGGCAGACGCCCACAGCTACGGTCACCAGGCGCTCGCGGTGCTTGAGCCACTCGAGCCAGGGCCCGAGCTCGCGATGGCCTACAGCAATCTGGCTCAACTCGGGATGCTCTCCGGGGATACGGCCGCGACCATGCGCTGGGGCCGGGCTCGCCATCGACCTGGCCGAGCGGCTCGACAGATCCGACATCCTGGCGCACGCGCTCAACAACGTCGGGACCATCGAGGCGACCGCCATTCCGCCAGAACCGCCGGACAAGCTGCTGCGCAGCCTCACCCTGGCGCGAGCCGACGGCAACGACGAACATGTGGCGCGGGCCTTCACCAACCTCGGTACGGTCGCGGTAGCCATGTACGACCAGCCGAACGCTGATCGCTGGCTCGGCGAGGGAATGGCCTACTGCGCCGAGCACGACCTCGACTCCTGGCGGATCTACATGCTCGCCTGGCGGGCCAGGCTGGACATGGACAGGGGCGACTGGGCCGCCGCACTCGCCGCGACCGACGAGGTACTGCGTGATCCCCGCACGACGGCCATCACGAGGGTCATCGCCCTCGCCACGCTGGCCAGCACTCGCGCCCGGCGCGGTGACCCGGAGGTCTGGGCAGTCCTGGACGAGGCGCTCGGGGTCGCCCAGGCGATCGGAGAATCCTGGCGCGCGGCGCTGGTCGCGACCGCCTGGGCCGAGGCCGCCTGGCTGACCGGTGGTGGTCACGACGCAGCGCTGGACATCGTGACGACCACGATGCGGTCGCTGGCGCCGGACAACGACGGCTCAGGCGGCTGGGCCAGGGCTGAACTCGCGTACTGGCAGTTCCGCCTCGGTCAGCCCCCGGACTCCGGTGGCGCCGCCGGGCTGGCCGCGGACGGCAACCCGTACCTGCTGCAACTGGGCGGGGACTGGTCCCTGGCCGCCGATCGCTGGCGCGAGCTTGGTTTCCCGTACCACGCGGCGTGCGCGCTCGGCGAGACCGGCCAGGTCGACGACCTGCGGTCCGCACTCGCCGAGCTGACCAGGCTCGGTACCTGGCCGGCCGCGGCCGCCGTCCGTCAGCGGCTGCGGGAACTGGGCGTCCGCGATCAGACCCGGGGTCCCCGGGCCGCGACCAGAAACAATCCGGCCAACCTCACCGATCGCGAGATGCAAGTGCTGGCCCTGGTCGCTGAGGGCCTGCGCAACGCCGAGATCGCCGAGCGGCTGTACATCTCAGCCAAGACCGTCGACCACCACGTCTCGGCGATCCTGGCCAAGCTCGGCGCCCGCAACCGCGGCGAAGCCGCGAAGCTAGCGGCGAGCCTCGGGAGAGCGACCGGACGATCTAGCTCATGAACCTCGCCGGTAGAAGTTCGGCGTCTGGTCGAAGTTCTGGTAGTAGCGATGGAAGACCGGCGTCGCCGACGACGCTGCAGGCGGCACGATCCACGTCCAGTCGGCGGGGCAGGCCCTGCCGTGCGCGTCTTCCCGCTCCAGATGCCGGAGAAAGCGAGCGGACTCGGTGTGATGATCGGTGATCGTGACCCCGGCCTGGTTGAACGAGTGCAGGACCGCGAGGTTCAACTCGGTGAGTGCCTTGTCTTTCCACAAGGTCTGCTCGCTGGCCATGGACAGGCCCAGGTAGCTGGCGATGACTGGCAGCTGGTTATAGCGGTCCGCGTCGCCGAAGTCGCGCGAGCCGATCTCCGTGCACATATACCAGCCGTTGAACGGTGCGGCCGGGTAGCAGACGCCGCCGATCTCCAGGTCCATGTCGCTGATCACGGGCACCGCGTACCACCGCAGGCCAAGATCGGCGAACCACGCGAACTGCGGATGCTCAAGCGCGACCTCGAGCACCGCGTCCGCGGGCAGCGCGTGCAGCGTCGGGCACGCGCCAGGCGCCTGGACGATCAGCGGGAGCACGTCAAACCGGCCCGGCGGGCTGCCGCCTGCCCAGCCCAGATCGCGGGCGAGGCGGGTGAGGTCCGCGCTGGCAGGGTCGCCGGTGACGGCTCCATTCGCATTCGCGTGCCCCGCGTACCCGATGACCTGCGGATTAAGGATTCGCGGACCTGGCTCGCCTGGTGCCTGCGGTGCGAACACGGTGATCAGCGGCCGGATCCGCCCGCCGTTGGTGGCCTCACGCAGGTGCGCGAACGACTCGGCCGCGACGTCCGCTGCCGCTGAGACCGCGCGCCGGTCACGGACGCGCAGGCTCTGCCAGTACAGCCTGCCGATGCATCGCGCGCTGTTGCGCCAGGCGACCCTGGCCCCGTACTCCAGCTCGGCTGGCGTATGCCAGTAGGTCCCCGTAGCCCCGATCTCGCGCCGTACCCGCCTCAGCCGCAGGTCTGGCGGCCCGGCCCTATTCTCGTTGTGGAATTGGACGACGAATCGCTCGGCGCTCGCGAGCATGCGATCCATCACGAATGCTTCGTCCGCAGGCGGTGGCGGCCCGGCTGGTAGCAGGTTCACGCAGACCTCCAAGGTATCCGCGACAATGTCGGCGGCCGGTCAGGAACTGAGCCGCGCGATCATCATCAGCGGAGGGCCTTGACGCCTGTCTTGCACTGGCCTTGACGGTTACCTTGCATCGCAGGTCACGGGCACAAGCCGGGGCCAGTCACCGGCTCGCACCGGCCGGCGGTGGCGCTGGAGGCGCGGCGGCCGAAGGCAGGCTGCGGGCCGGGTCGTCTCCAGCCTGATCCTGGCGGCTCCGCCAGCTCGTCACTCTCTGTAACAGAAGTTCGATCTGCCGGGCGCCTGCGGTACTTCGCCGCCCGAGCTCGCCGGCCGATCATGGCGGGAGTTGTGAATCATTCCAAGTGATTCAGCCATGGGACGGATCCGCGCTGTGCGCCAACCAGGCAAGACCCGCGAACTTGACGAGTCATCGCAGGTCAGCGGCGGTCTAGCAGGTCTATGGCGCGGATCGGCGCAAATGTTGTACCCGGCCCGGGCCGGTGGTGTAGCTTTTCGCATTTGGAAGACCATTGTTCACGTCACCGATGAAGGGACCTTCTCGATGAAGATTCACAGGTCGTTACGGAATGTGACGGCGCGGTGCGGCGCCCGGTTAGCGCGCACGCTCGGCCGTTCCCGCTCGCTCGTCCTCGCCAGCTTCGGCGCTATCGCTGCGGCGTCGCCTCGGCATCGGCGGACACGTCGCCGCCAGAACCCCGCACGCGGCGGCCGTCCGGACCATCCGGGTGGACGCAGTCACGCTATGCGCGCCAGGCAGGTCGTCGCGGATGGTCGCGGCCTCCCGCAAGAGCCCGTGGATGTACGCCATCGTCAACCGCACGCCCTGGATGTACGCCATCGTCAACCGCACGCCCTGGATGTACGCGATCGTGAACCGCACGCCCTGGATGTACGCGATCACGGCCGGGCATCCAGCCGGATCACGCGCCTGCCCGGCGTCGGCGCACCGCGTGTCCGCGTAGCCAGTCGCGCTCGCTAGCCGCGGGCTGGCCGCAGGGGCCGCGCCGCGGCTAGCTCAGGCCAGCGCCCGGCCGGCCTCAGGCGGCGTCGTGGAACACCAGCGCGAGGCTCAGCCGCTGACCCGAGCGGACAGCGGAGACGCCGTGCCTGAGCGGCGCCGCCGACCAGCCGCGGCTGCCGCGCACCGGCCGGTCTCGGGTGGCGAAGATCAGCCCGTGACCTTGTGCGATAAGGGTCGCGGTCGCGCGAGACTGAGCCCGTGGCCGCTGCTCGCACAGCACGAACTCGCCGCCGGTGTGATCAACCCCTGGCTCGCTCAGGTTGATCACCGCCTGCAGCGGGAACACCAGGTCGCCGTACAGGTCGCGGTGCAACGCGTTCCAGTCTCCCGCGCCGTACTTCAGCAGGATCGGCGTGGACTTGACCTGCCCGGCGGCGTGACACATCGCCAGCCAGTCCTCCAGGTTGTCCGGCCACGGCGCGTGCCGCCCGAGCCTGGCCCACCAGTCCCTCGCGACCGGCAGCAGCCGCGGGTACAAAGCGCGCTTCAGCTCGGTCACGGCTCGCGGGAACGGCTCGGCGAAGTAGCGGTACTCGCCTTCGCCGAAACGGTGCCGCGCCATGTTGACCGTGGACCTGAACCGCGTGTCGTCGCTGTACAGCGCCGCGATCTTGGCGGCCTCGCCCGGGGTCAGCAACGGCCCGGTGCCGGCGCAGCCGTACTCCTCGAGCCCGGCCACGACGGCGTCCCAGTCCGTCGCGTCGACTCTGGCCTGGAACGAAGTTCCAGCCTCGGCGGCTCCCGCGTCAGCAGGCAGCAGCGTCATGACACAGCCTCCCGGTGTCAGGCGGCGTTCGCGCCGCGCGTGGTGGCAGGCCGCCCCGCCCGCGGACGCGCACCTGCCTGTCCTGATGAACGCCTGAGGTCCCAGTGATGTGAGGTCATGGTTGTCACCTCGACCGGCACGAGTCACCGCGGCCTCACGAAATCCGGCCCGGCGCCGTTGGCGAGGTACCGGACAACGAGGAGGAAGACGATGCTGATCCGTACCGCGGCTACCAGGCACACGGTCCTGCGCACGCGGCTTGGCGAGCTGACGATCGTGCGCGACGGCGACCGGCTGACGGGCCTGTACTTTCCGCACCACTGGTACAGGCCGGACCCGGCGGGCTTCGGGCCACGGGACGACGAGGGTTTCTGTGACGTCGCCGGGCAGCTCGAGGAGTACCTGGCTGGCACCAGGACAGTGTTTGACCTGCCGATCGAGCCGCGCGGCAGCGACCTGCAGCTCGCCGTGTGGAAGCTGATCGCCGGAATCCCGTACGGGCAGACAACCAGCTACGGTGACATCGCCCGTCGCCTCGGCGACGTCAGCCCGCAGGACGTTGGCGCGGCGACTGGCCGCAATCCGCTGTGCATCCTCATTCCCTGCCACCGCGTCGTCGGGAGCACGGGCAAGCTGACCGGGTACGCGGGCGGCCTCGGGCGCAAGCGCGCGCTCCTGGAGCTTGAGCAGCGCGCTCGCTAACCCGGACCGGCGGTCAGGTCACTGGGAGAGCTTCCAGGTCACGTTGTAGGCCTGGCCGCCGAAGAGCCCGGACGGCTGCGACATCACCTTGTTGTTCCCGTTCTTCATGACGATCTCGCTCGAGGTCCACAGCGAGTTGGCGGTCAGCGTGCCGCGGGTACCGTTCAAGCTGGTGACGGCCGCGCCGGTCACGTTCACCATCCCGAAGTCCGCGAGATCGACCGTGGGCGCGGCCTGGCCGGGATCCTCGGTGATCACCTCAGCCGACGAGTTCTTGCAGGTCGAGCCCTTGGGGCAGGGCTGGGTGGTCTGGATGCTGGCGCCGTTGGTCAGGTCCTTCAGCGAGATGCTGTAGCCGGTGCCGGTGAAGAACACCGACGCTGAGATCGCGTCGCCGGGGTCGACGCCGGAGAACACGACCGGGTTGAGCGGGAACATCTCGTACCAGACGTCGTACTGCGCGATCCCGCTGTTGTCGCAGAAGGAGTCGACGCCGGTCTGCTCCACGGTGTTGCTGTTGAACCCGTCCAGCCCCGACCCAGTTGCTCGCGTAGGCGAACCCCGAACTGCCGAGGGTGGAGTTCTTGCAGTTCACGCTCGGGATGGTGAAGTCCGCCGAGATGAACCTGAGCCGCACGCCTGACTTGGCGACGGCCGCGTAGCCCGACCAGTTGCCGCTCGAGACGACCGGGTGCGGAGTCAGGTGCGGCAGGTGGGTGCGCGGCAGTTGCACGTGCACGAGGTGCATGCCGTGGACACGGACGACCGGTTTAGGACCTGCAGGCGCCGCGGGCTTGACCGGTGCGGTGGTCGCGGCGCTCGCCGCTGAGGCCGCCCAGGCTGGGGCGGCGAGTGCCAGGGCCGTCAGGGCGGTGGCGGTGATCGTGGCGACCTTGCGCATGCTGAGGACTCCTTTGAGCTGGTCAGGCGGCCGACCGCGGGCTGGCGATGAGCAGACGGCGCGGCTGAGCGGCGATGGCGTGCAGGATCCGTACGTGTGCTTGACGCGCGAAGGCAGGATGTGGTTTGCCGTTTCCGCAGAAATCAACCCTGTTCTTCGATAACTCAATCGCACCCGCGCGTCGGCCACGCCGGCGATTCTCCTGCTCCGCGTGTGCCGGTGACGTGCGCAGACGCGTTGGTTTTCGCATTTGCTGTGCCCTATAGGCCGCAAATTAATGAATTCCTCTCTTCGCCTGCGACTTATTCAAGTGTGGCCAATTCCCGGATTCGGGTTCAGTTCGCCGATTGTCCCTGGCGCTCGAGCGGTGCGCGGGGTGGCTTGACAGCGTGGCCACGCCTGCGATCAGGCCAGATGGCCGACGGACGCGAGTTTTCGCTGCTATGGTCGGCGTCAGTTCGCTCCTATCGGCATGGACGACGGGCGTGCCTCGCACGCCGCCGACGGCGGGAGGAGGTGACCCGTGCGCCGTTCTGACCCGCATCCCGAGGCCCGCGAGATCGCTTCCCCGCGATGGTCCCTCTGGTTCGGCCCGTTCCGCCGGGGCGCCTGGGCGCGCTCGGCGGCAGCAGTCGCGTTCTCGTGGGTGCGCTCGTGGCAGCCTCTGCCGGTGACGCGGCGACCGCTAGTCCCGCGGCGCGCACCGCCGTGAGCGGGCGGCTAGCTGGCGGCGACGGGCACCTCGCGCTGGCGAGGCTGGAGGCCCGCGCGGCGAAACTGGCCAAGGCATACCGCGGCGAACTCAACACGCATCGCCGGCGCCGAGGCCGACGCGAAGGCGGCGACCGCGCGCGCCAAGCTGGTGCGGCGGCAACTCGCCATCTCCCGGCATCAGATGGCCAAGCTGGCCGTTGCCAGCTACCTGACCGGCGGACCAGACCAGTCGCTGCTCGCCCTGTTCAGCGGCCATACCCGCGGGATCCTGGACCGGTCAGCGCTGATCAGCTACATGGCCAGGCAGCGCCACGCCAGGCAGCGGGTCCTCGAGCATCTGATGCTCACCAGCGAGAACGCCAACCGGATCGCGAGCACCAAGATCGACGGCCTGCGCAAGATGATCACCGCGCTCGAGCGGCAGCGGCAGACGGTCAAGCGCCTGCTGGCCAAGTTCCACCCGCAGTCCCCGGTCATCGGCGACAACATCACACCCCGCATGGCCACCGTGAAGAACGCGGTCGACCGCCGGTTCGGCCCGTTCTCGGCGATCGGCTGTTACCGGCCTGAGGCCACCGGCGAGCACCCGCTCGGCAGGGCATGCGACTTCATGCTCAGCACCGGCGGCGTGATGCCGACTGCCGCGAACGTCCAGCTTGGGTACGCGATCGCGCACTGGGCCCAGGCCAACGCCGCCAACCTCGGGATCATGTACATCATTTACCGGCAGCACATCTGGGACATCAGGATGGCATCGGCTGGCTGGGTGGCCATGCCCGACCGCGGCAGCATCACAGCCAACCACTACGACCACGTGCACATCTCGGTCTTCTAGCCGGGCGACGCTCAGGCCCAGCGGCGGTTACGGCAGGCTCTGGGCGAGCAGGATTCCGGTCAGCGCGACCAGCAGCATCGCGGTGATGAGGATGCAGGCCAGCCGGAGCCGCCGGATCGTCCTGGCCCTCCTGGACGGCGGGCAAGGCTGGTAGTACGGCGCGCCGCGATAGGCGGGCAGGTCGGCCACGTCCGGTTCGCCAGGCCGTTCGCCTGGCCTGTTTCGCCTGGGCCTGTTCGCCCGGCCGTTCGTAGGTGGCGGTCGCGGCGCGGCGCGGCGTCTCCGCGGCGGGCCCGGCGGCCGCCGGGCCGCCGAGGGGCGCGGCGAAGTCCTCTGGCCGCCACCGGTGCGGCCTTGACCGCACCGCGGTCATCAGTTCGGGCGGCGGAATGGCCAGCACCCGGCAGTGCGCGTGCGCCATGCAGTAGCGGGTCACCGAGCCGTGCACGCTGCTGCTCAGCCAGTTCCGCCCGCCGCAGCCCACGATCAGCAGGTCGTCTGGCTGATCGGCGAGTTCTACCAGGAGCGGGCCTGCCCTGCCCCGCACGACCATCCCGCGAACCGTCACGTCGGCTGGAACGCCGCCGAGCGCAGCGTCGAATGCTTCGGTCAGACGCTCCCGCGCGACCTGCTCCCACAGCTTCAGCAAGACCGGGCACGGGGCTCGCCGGTACGCGAGTTCTCCTCCTGCGGGCACCCACGCGAGCACAGCAAGGAGCGGAGCGCCGGTCTCCCTGGCCTCATCTACGCCAGCCCTCAGCGCCCCGAGGCTTCGCAGCGAGCCGCTCACCCCGGCGATGACTCGTCTGCCGTCGACCGCCACCTGTACAAACCCTCTCGCTTGCGGCGTTCGCCTGCCTTCCCATCCAACTCCGGTGGCCGCGCCGCCGCAATAGGAGTTCTGACAGTGCCCGGCCGAAGTCTGCGAACCGCCGCGAAAGGGCTGTGGAACCTGGCGCAAGACGGCGCTACCGCGGCGGCGTGCGTCGACGGGTGCCTGACACTGCAGTTCGCGCTGGCCGAGTTCGGCATCGAGTCCGACATCGAGGCAGTCGCGCTGCAGATCAATGGAAAGCCGGCCCGGTGCTGTTTACGGCCAGGCACCGCGATACAACTCCGACGGCACCTTCAATGGGCACACCATCCTGGTCATACCTGAGGCCGGTCGCTTCATCGACCCGACGATCCAGCAGTTCGCAGAGGTCCCAAGGACCGTCAAGGCCATGCTGCCGCTCATGGCCAAGCTCCCTGGCATTTCAGGAACCGGAGATGATCCTTTCGGTGTGGTCCGGGACGGGCACGCGATCACCTACCAGCCGTTCCCCGAGCCCGCGCGCCACGCATGGCGCAATCCGCGCATCGAGGAGCACCTCACTGACTACCGGCTCACCGGAGCGAACCTGGCAGCCAATGTCTTTGACATCTTGCGGCAGGCCCCGTACCGCGACCGGATCGCTCAATCCCCGTACCCGAGGCTGCGAACGCTCCTCGCCTCGCTCGACGGGTTCCCCAGCGTCGTCGACGATGGCAAGTACAAGTTCTCGGACCCAGTCACCGGAACGAGGCTAAGCCTGGCCGACGTGCCCGAACCGCCAGCAGCCGGGATAGCCGGAGCGACCCGCCGCGGGCGGCTCTGGGGTCGGCGCAGCACCCCAGCCTGATCATCATCCGTGACGAACTTGACACCGCTGCGCCTAATCCGAGTCCTGTGTCAATCGGAGCGCAGTCTTGCCGACGTTCCGATTAACACAGCTCTAGAACCCCGCGGACGCTCCGATCCCGACGCCAGCTTTGGATCTACCCCGTTGCGGACTGATCCGCTGGCACCCGGCGGACTGGTAGGCCGGAGCACTGCCGCTACTCCGGGTGCCTCAGCCGGGCAGGAGCAGGCGACTGCTGGCCAAGCCGGCCCGCCATGCGCTACGACCGCGCCTGCACCTCACTAGACCGCCGCGCTACCTACGTTGTCGCCGCCTACCTCGCCGGAGCGGCGCGGTAAGAACAGGAAGCCGAGTCTCCGCCTGGCCAGGCGGATCAGTGCTCCGAACGTGACTACCACGCCGCGCGAACCGCCGATCGGCGTGTCCCGGATGCGCTGGGTCCGGCGGTGGAGGAGAGCGCGGATGGATCGTTCGGGACGTCGGTGCCGGTCCATGGGTTTTGCCGGCTGCGGGCTTATGGAGAGGACGTTTCCGGTGAGCGGTACCGGAGGGGGCGTCAAACCTGCGTGCCTCCGCTGGATGCGGCTAGCCAGTGGCCGCCTGCCGTGACGGGGCCGTCAAGGTCCATGTGTCGTCGACCTGCCCGTCCCCGTATCCTTGCTCGACGAGGAGCATGGCCTCCATGGCCGGGTCGTACGCCATGGAGGCGCCACCGGTTGGCGGGGGACTACTGGCGGGTGACAGCTTGGTCCAGCTGGTGCCGTTCCAGCTCCACGTTTCGTCTAGAGCAGTCACCATCGGATACAGGTAGCTCATGCCGCCGAACAGGAGCACGGTCGCGGTGGCCCGGTCATAGGCCATCGACCACCCGCCACTGGCTGGCGGGCTGGCGGGAGATGACAGCCTGGTCCAGGTGGTGCCGTTCCACCTCCACGTCTGGCCCTCGCGACCACGGCAAGGGTTGCACTCTCCGCCGTCGAAGAGGAGCACGGTCTTGGTGGCCAGGTCGTAGACCATCGACGACCAGATACTCGCTGGCGGGCTGGTGGGGGGTGACAGCCTGGTCCAGGTGGTGCCGTTCCAGCTCCACGTCTGGCCCTGGCCGCCGCAAGAGTTGCACCCTCCGCCGTCGAAGAGGAGCACGGTCCTGGTGGCCGGGTCGTAGGCCATGGAATCAGCCTCCAAGCTGTCGCCTCCCGGGTTGCTAGAGGGGGACAGCTTGGACCAGGTCGTGCCGTTCCAACTCCACGTGTCGCTAAACCCGCCGTACTCCCCGCCGTCGGCCGGCGGCCCACCGGACAACAGGCCAAAGCCACCGAACAGGAGCACAGTCCTGGTGGCCGCGTCGTAGGCCATCGGGGCGCCAGCGCGCGCTGGCGGGCTGGCGGGAGGAGAGAGCTTTCTCCAGGTGGTACCGTTCCAGATCCACGTGTCGTCAAGGTAGCCAAGTCCGTCGCTGTCGCCGCTGAACAGGAGCACGGTCCTGGTGGCCGGGTCGTAGGCCGTCGAGGCGCCACCGCGTGCGGGCGGGCCGGGGGCAGGGCCGAGTTCCGTCCAGGCGGGACCACCCGCCGGGGACGTCGTTGCGGCCGGGGTCGTGACAGCTGTCCTGTTCGATGCGGGCGCTGAGGTGCATCCGCCCAGCGCAGCGATGCAGACGATCACCATCCCGGAAACAGCCCGCGAGCACAACAATCGCCGAGCGGGCTGCGAACGGCATCCCGCTGACGGGCGCCCGCCGCCGGGATACGCCGCAGTGGTCACGCCTTCTTCGACGCAATCCAGTCGCAGCTGGTTCCCGCCCCGGTCTGACCAGACGACCGGACTTCGGCGACGCCGAATGTGCAATCTTGCCGCCCCGTCGAGCATCTCCAAACGCTCGCCGACAAGCAGAAATAATCGGGGTTCGGCGCAATCTAGCCAGGCTTCAGCGCCGCGCGATTGCTCACTCACGGTGACGTCACCTTGGTCATCAGGGGCTCACTGATCCATTACCGCCGGGAGCAACGCCGTAAGTACCTGTATATTGGCGGGCTTACCAACGTTCTGAAAGACACGTAGCTAAACTCCGCGCACCAGCCACCAGCGCAATACATCCCGCGAACGGCGCGTCACCAGCAAAATGAACACCCATGGGACCACCAGCAGCTGCGCCGCGTGCTGACCGGTTAGTGGAGATCGCCGCGACCATCACTCTCCGTGATCACATTCCGCATGGCAGTTGGCGCGCCGAGGGCTCGTTCGGCGCGCCACTCTGCGTCAGGCTCGCGTCATCGGAGCTAGGCAAGAACGAACGTTCTGCGCCGTACCCGCGAGCAGCGGTGCCGGGGTCGGATCGGGCAGGCTTGGCGTATGGACGGCAATACCTTCGCGGAAGCGATCAACAGCCTGGACGAGGAGACATTCCAGGCGCTGTATGGCCGGTGGGTCCCGCTGGAGCCGGCCCAGGTGGCAGAGCTGTTTCGCGCTGCTTCGGTGCGGTGGTGGATCGCGGGCGGCCGGGCGGCCCGCGTGGGCGCTCCGGCTCGCCATCACGAGGACACCGATGTGGCCGTCCGGCTCAGCGATCTGGACGAGCTGCGGAAAGACCTGTCGGACTGGCACCTCTGGGAAGCTAACAGCGGGACGTTGCGGCCGTTGCTGCCCGGTGACCGGCTCACCGAAGGATGCGAACAGCTCTGGGCCCGGCGCGACGCCCAGCAGCCCTGGGCTCTAGACCTCCTGCTCGATCGAAGCACCGACGGATGGACCTATAAACGCGACGCGCGGATCCGCGTGCCCTGGGAGCGCGCCCTGCACACCGTCAACGGCATCCGGTACCTGCGGCCGGAGATCGCGCTGTTGCATAAGGCGCACCTGGACCGCCCCAAGGACAGGGCCGACCTGGCGGCGGCAATGCTCGACCCTGGCGGCAGGACCTGGCTGGCTAACACGCTGGAGCAACTTGGTCACCACACGTGGGCGCACTCGGCGCGAACCGGCGCAGGTCATCGACCGGCCGAACACCGAGGCGACACTGAATCAACCGCAGGCGGCCAGTGAACCGCGCATGTAGTTCACCGTTCGCATAGCCGTACCAGCGCAGGCGCGTCCCAGGCAGCTGGTCGAAGGCGAGCCAGGCGCTCGTGCAATCCGCCGCCAGGTACGGGAAGGCCTTGCGGTACAGCCTCACCCGGTCGCGCCACCACTCACTGGCAGGGTGCCCAGCCGGGCCGAACGGCGGTGGCCAATTGATCAGGTTCACCACCGGAAGATCCCGCCAGGGATCCGGGTTCATCCCAGCCGCATCCGGCTCGCCGGGCGCAGCAAGGAACTGCTCAAAGAACCAGTCGACGGCTTCGTCGCCGTAGGCGCGGAAGGACGACCCGCTCCGAACGAGAAGGTGGTGTTCCTGATCAGCGGCTCAGCCGGCCGCCAGGAGATGCCCATCGCTCGACATTCAGGTCGCGTGCGATCCTGGGTTCGTCGGCCCGCGCGGACTTGTACGGCTATGCGCTGCCTGGCAGGCTGAGGGGCTGGACCCATCAGGTTCCTGCCCTGCCTCAAGTCCCTCATGATCCAGAAGGATTGCCGGGATGCATCCCTTCCGCTTTCTCGCGACGGCTGATGAATATCCCGGCTTCGCCGAGCTGACCGCCCTGGCCCGCCAGGCCGAGGCCGTCGGCTGCTCTGCGTTCGTGCTGCCTGACCATCTCATCGGGCAGTACGCGCCGATACCACTGCTGGCCATGGTGGCGGCGGCGACCGAGCGCCTGCGGGTGGGCACCTTCGTGCTCAATGTCTGCCTGCGCCATCCCGCCGTGCTGGCCCAGGACCTCGCCACGCTCGACGCCCTGTCCGGCGGCCGTCTGGAGATCGGCCTCGGCGCTGGCTGGAATAAGCCCGAGCACGACGCCATCGGCATTCCCTTCGAGCCGACCGGTGTCCGGATCAAGCGCCTGACCGAGGCAATCGCGGTCCTCAAGGGCTGCTTCGCCGAAGGACCGTTCTCCTTCTCGGGCGAGCACTACATCATCGCCGGCCACGACGCTGCGCCCAGGCCTGTGCAGCGCCCGCATCCGCCGATATTCCTGGGCGGCGGCGGCAAGCGCTTGCTGACCCTGGCCGCACGCGAAGCGCAGATCATCGGCCTGGCGCCGCGGCTGGAGCAGGGCGACCCGCCCCGCGTCGACGCCAGCAGCCTGACGGCCGCGGCAACCGAGGAGAAGATCAGGTGGATCCGCCAGGCTGCCGGTGACCGCTTCGGCGAACTGGAGCTCAACACCTACACCGCCGCCGGGCCGACGGTCGTCACCGCCCACCCGCGCGCCGAGGCGCGCCGCCTCGCCGACCGCATCCGTGACCAGACGGGCGTCCAGCTAACCGTCGAGGAGATCCTGGATTCGCCGCATGTGTTCATCGGCAGCCTCAAGGACTTGACGCGCAAGTTCACGGACATGCGCGAGCGCTTCGGCATCACCTCATTCCTCATCGACGACCTGGACGCGCTGGCGCCAGTGGTGGAGGACCTCGCCGGACGGTGAAGCCCGTCCCCAGCAGACGGTTCCGGCCTCAGCCGCCCGGCCGCGATCAGACCCCTCGGCAGCGCTGGCCAGCACGGCCGACCGAGGGCGCTGGCTCGCATTAAGCGACCCATCTGCAGCAGGCACCTGAACCAGGCACAGTGAAATCCGGCAAGTGCCTAACTGCCGCCAAAGGCACCATAACGGCTAATCGGCGCGGTGCTGGACGTCCAGACAGTAATTCAGGCAGCAGCACGTATTCGGCGCTCGGAGTGGTTTGCCGGGCTATGCGTGGCTGTGGCAGCTGACGGTGCGTGATCGGATTCGGCTGCCATCTGGCATGGGTCCTGGCGCCCTTCGCAAGGGGTTGGAGGGCGCCAGGAACCCGGCCTACCGGTCTGCGGCTGGCCGGGGTGCAGGGTCGGCTGGCGGCCCCAGGTCCCGGTGACTCATGCGCGCAGCCGGAACGCCTTGCGTACTGCCTGGCGGGGTGCGCGGCGGGCGCGGCGGGTGGCGCGGCGGCGGGCAGTTTGCAGGCGGCCTGGGCGAAGCTCTTCTGCATGGGCGAGCCGCTGCTGGTTCGTCTCGTCGGCCAGGTAGTGCAGGGGCAACATGCGGCCTCCTCGGCAGCTGAGCGGCACCCTTTTGGTGCTCGCTCTGACACTGGCCGCCGGGTCGTGCCGGGACCACGCGGTTCGCCCACGGTTCGCGCACGGCTTGACCACGGCAGGCGGCGGCGCGGTGGCAATCCGCGCAGGCAGCTGCGATTCTGGATGCAATCGCGGCGCGATCGGCTGGCAGTGCGGCCGGCAGCCCGGGCGGTAGCCGGGCTGCGGTGCGGTCGTGCGGCAGGG
>CAVPIR010000008.1:0-25665 GCA_963705055.1 uncultured Actinomycetota bacterium | reverse complement strand
ACAAGGAGAGGACCAGGACTCGGACCAGGCACTCGAAGGCCAGCCGATCCGGGTGACCACGCTCGAGTTGTTCTTCGACCTCATCTTCGCGTTCACCCTGACCCAGCTGGCCGTGGTCCTCGGGTCAGGCATGGGCAGTGTCGAGTCCCTCGGGCGTCACATCCTGCGGGTACTGCTGAACTTCGGGCTGCTGTGGTGGATGTACGCGGGCTACGCGTGGCTGACCAACACGAGATCCCCGGCTCGGAACCCTGAGCGCCTGCTGCTCGTAGTCGGCATGGCCGGCTTCCTGATCGTCGGGCTCGCGGGTCCCGCGGGGTTCGGCCGGGATGCGCTGGCCCTCGGCCTTGGCTACCTGCTGGTGGTGCTCGTGCACGCCGTCCTCTACGCGCGTGTGAACAAGCAGATCCTCAGGATCGCGCCCTTCAACCTGGCGTCGGCGCTGCTGGTCATCGGCGCCGCGTTCACCGACGGCGTGCTCACCTACCTGCTATGGGGCGCCGCCCTGGTGATCCAGGCGCTCTCCCCGCTGGTGGTGCGGCTGGGCGGCCGGTTCGAGGTCGGGCCCGAGCACTTTGCCGAGCGACACGGCGCTCTGATCATCGTCGCCATCGGCGAGTCGGTCGCCGCGATCGGCATCGGGGCCATCGGGAAACCGGTCGACGGTCAGCTGATCCTGGCCTCGATGCTCGGGCTGGCGATCTCGGTCGCGTTCTGGTGGACCTACTTCGGCAGCGGGGACGACAGCCGCGGTGAACGAGCGATGCTGGCCACCCCCGCCACAAGGCGGCCGGGCCTCGCCATCGCCGCCTACTTCTACGCGCACATACCGATGCTGCTCGGCATCGTCTTCGTCGCCGCGGGCGTCGCCGAGGCCGTGCGGCGCGGCTTGGAGCCGAGCCTGCCGGCCGCGCTGGTGCTCGGTGTCGGGACGGCGGCATTCATCGGCGGGACAGCCGCCTTCCGTGCCGTGATGCGGTCAGGGCCAACCGCGCTGCGGCTCGCCGCGACCATATTCGCCCTGACGACAATTCCCCTGGGCGCCCTGGTCGCGATCGAGGCCCAGCTCGGCCTGCTGATCACGGGAAGCGTCGTCATGCTGGTGATCGAGGCTACGACCGGCTCGGCCTGCCCGAGGCCAGCGGCCGACCAAAGGCCAGGCCAGCGGCCGCCCGAGGCCAGCGGCCGGCCGAAGGGCCCGACCAGGTCGCGGCGGGTGGCGCTACGGGAGAATGAGCCGGTGATCGATCGCTACACGCTGCCCGAGATGGGCCAGGTCTGGAGCGAGGCGCACAAGTACGAGCTCTGGTGCCGGGTCGAGACCCTGGTCCTGGAGGCGAACGCGGCCGCCGGAATCGTCCCGGCCGACAGCGTCGGACCCGTCAGGGCCGCGCCGCCGCCTGCGCCAGAGGCGGTCGCGGCGATCGAGGCGGTGACGAACCACGACGTGATCGCCTTCCTCACCGCGTGGGCCGACAACACGACCCCGCGCGAGGCCGCGGCTTACGTCCACTACGGCATGACCTCCTCTGACCTGCTCGACACCGCGCTCGCGCTCCAGCTCACGTGAGGCGACCGACCTGCTGCTCGCGAGGGCCGTCGCCCTCACGGCCGCCCTGCGAGAGCACGCGCTCGCGCACCGGGACACGCTGCGGCCTGGGCGCACCCACGGCATCCACGCCGAGCCTGACGTGTGGGGGCACCGGGTCGCCGACTTCGCGTTCGGCATGGCGCGCTGCGTCCGCAGGCTCAGGCGCGCCAGGACCGCGATCGCGGTCGGCAAGCTGTCCGGGCCGGTGGGCACGTACTCCAGCATCGATCCGGCCATCGAGGCGACCGTGATGGCCGGGCTAGGGCTCCGCCCTGCCGATGTCTCAACCCAGGTCGTGCTGCGGGACGGCATCGCGGAGTGGGTGAGTGTGCTGGCGCTGATCGCCACGGTCTGCGAGGCGGTCGCGCTCGAGGTCAGGCACGGCCAGCGGACCGAGGTAAGGGAACTCGCCGAGGCGTTCGGCGCTGGCCAGAAGGGCTCGTCCGCGATGCCGCACAAGAAGAATCCGGTCCGCTCGGAGCGGATCAGCGGGCTGGCGCGAGTCGTCCGGGCCCAGGTCGTGCCGGTGTTCGAGGGAATTCCGCTCTGGCACGAGCGCGACATCTCGCACTCCTCCGCCGAGCGGGTCGCACTGCCCGACGCCGCGATCGGCACCGACTACCTGCTGGAGCAGACGACCAGTCTGGTCACCGGGCTGGTCGTCGACGTAGCCAGGATGCGCGCGAACCTGGACGCCACCGGCGGACTGATCTACTCCTCGGCCGTCCTGCTCGAGCTCGTCGCCGCGGGCATGTCCCGCGAGAACGCTTACTCGCTGGTCCAGCAGGCCGCCATGCGGACCTGGGAGACAGGCCAGCCGTTCCGCCAGACGCTCAGGCAGCACGCGGCTGAGCAGGGTCGCGAACTGGACGAGGCCAGGCTCGATGAGGTCTGCCAACCCGAACGCTATGTCGCCGGCCTCGGCCCGGTCTTCGACCGCCTCGAGAAGCTCGACCCGGCGGAACTGTGAAGCACCTGTACTCCGGCAAGGTCAGGGAGCTGTACCAGGCCGACGACGGAGTGCTCCTGCTGGTGGCGACCGACCGGATCTCGGCTTTCGACTACGTGCTCGACACCCCGATCCCAGGCAAGGGCAAGATCCTCACCGCGCTGTCGTTGTGGTGGTTCGAGCGGGTCGGCGACCTGGTGCCGAACCACCTGGTCGACGCCCCGGTTCCCGCCGAGTTCGCTGGCCGGGCGATGGCGTGCAAGCCGCTGCGCATGGTTCAGGCCGAATGCGTTGCCCGCGGCTATCTCGCTGGCTCCGGCCTGACCGAATACCGGCGCGACGGGCGGGTGTGCGGGATCGCCCTGCCTGACGGGCTGCTTGACGGGTCGCGGCTGCCCGAGCCGATCTTCACGCCGGCCACGAAGGCGCCACGCGGCGAACATGACGAAAACATCACGTTCGATCGGCTCGCGGCCTCGACCGGCGCGGACCTCGCCGCCGATTTGCGGCGGATCACGCTGGCCGTCTACGAGCGCGGCGCGGGGCTGGCCGCGGAGCGCGGGATCATCGTCGCCGACACCAAAATTGAGCTTGGACTTGACTCCGGCGGAACGCTCACGCTGGCCGACGAGGTGCTCACCCCTGACTCATCCCGGTTCTGGCCTGCCGATCAATGGCGACCCGGGCGCAGCCAGCCGTCGTTCGACAAGCAATACGTACGCGATTGGCTGCTCTCGCCGGAATCGGGCTGGGACCGCGACTCCGGCCAGCCGCCTCCGCCGCTCCCGGCCCGTGTAATCGAGCGAACAAGGGAAACATACATCGAGGCATACGAGCGGATCACAGGCCTGACCTGGGCCGACTGAGCCGGTCAAACCATCCCTGACCCGCCCGTTACATGTTGTATATGGTCGATTACTTTATGTATCGGCGTCGTCATCGTCCGGGGGGTCAGGCAGCAGTGGAATACTGGACTACGCGCGATACGGCCGGGACGGTGCTGTCGGATCCGGTCGATGGCTTCTCATACCAGGCCAACTCATATGCCTCCAGCCGGGATAATGATGTCCCGCCCCCCAGGGACAGGAGTTCCATCGTTATGACCAGCGGTCACCAGACCCGCTACCGCGTCGGCGGCGGCAATCCGCTGCAGGGAACCGTCTTCGTGCAGGGCGCCAAGAACGCGGCGCTGAAGATGATCGCCGCCTCACTTCTGGCCGAGAAAGGCCGCACGGTCCTGCGAAATGTCCCCGTTATCGAGGACGTACGCCGCGCCGTCGAACTCGCTCAGGCCGTCGGAGCGATGGTTAAGTTCCACGAAGTGGAACGGACGCTGGTGGTCGACGCGTCGGAGTTGACCAGCCCGATACTTCCCGCTGAACTAACCAGGCAATTCCGCGGCTCTGTGCTCTTCGTGCCTGCGCTGCTGCACCGTCTCGGCGAGGCGGTGCTCGAGGAAGTCGGAGGCTGCAACCTCGGCAGCCGCAATCTGGACTTCCATTACCGGGGTTTTGCCAGGCTCGGCGCCACGGTCGTCGAGGGCGAGAGCCAGATCCACGTCAAGGCCGACGGGCTGCGCGGCGCGCACCTGTACCTGGACACCCCGTCGCACACCGGGACCGAGAACCTGATCATGGCGGCCTCGCTGGCGCCAGGGCGTGACGGTGATCGACAACACCGCGCAGGAGCCCGAGGTCCAGGACGTGATCGCGTTCATGACCAAGATGGGCGCCAAGATCAGCGGCGGCGGCACTGGCTTCATCACGGTCGAGGGCGTCAAGGAACTGACCGCGGTCGAGCACACCGTGATGCCGGACAGGATCGATGCCGCCGTGTTCGCGATGGCCGCTGCCATCACAGGCGGCGAGCTCAGCCTCGTTGGCGCGTCCCTCGATCACCTGGGCGTCGTGCGGTGGAAGCTCGAGCAGATGGGCGTGGAGTTCGCCACCCAGGGCGCGATCCTGCAGGTGCGAAGGGACAAGCAGCTTCGCCCGATCAACGTGATCACGAGCCCGTACCCTGGCTTCGCCACTGACCTGCAGTCTCCGATCATGGCGGTCAGCTGCCTGGCGGACGGCACGAGCTACATCCGCGAGACCATCTTCGACGGCCGCTACATGATGGCGAGCGAGCTCAACAAGATGGGCGCGAAAGTCGAGGTGACCGACACCGCGGCGGTCGTGCACGGGCCCACGCCGCTGCGCGGCGCCGAGGTGATCGCGCACGATCTGCGAACTGGCATCGCGCTGATCCTGGCCGGCCTTGGCGCAGACGGCGAGACGATCGTCGCCCCTGGCTACCTGATCGACCGGGGCCACGCCTCCGTGGCCGCCCGGCTGACCGCCCTCGGCGCCGACATCACCGAGGAAGAGCTCAGCTAGCTCAGCGGGTCAGGTAGGCGCTGGCCACCTCGAGGAACCTGTCGTTCGCCGCCTGCTCGCCAATCGAGACCCTGACGCCTTCCCCGGCGAACGGCCGGGTGCTGATCCCGCCCTCGTCGCAGGCCTCGGCGAACTGCATGGTCTGCGGCGCCGAGCCTGAGCCAGACGAAGTTCGCCTCCGTCGGCGGCACGGCGAAGCCCATCTCGAGCAGCGCGGCGCGAACCCTGCCGCGCTCGCCGACGACCAGTTCGACCCGGTCAAGCAGCTCGGCCTCGGCGCTCAGCGAGGCGACGGCGGCGGCCTGGGCGACGGCGTTCACGGAGAACGTCAGCATCGTCTTGCGGGCGGCGGTCGCGATCGCCTCGCTGCCGACCATGAAGCCGACCCGGAGTCCGGCCAGGCCGTAGGCCTTTGAGAAGGTCCGAAGCACAGCGACGTTCTGCCGATCGGCGTACAACTCGATCCCGGTGGGCACGTCGGGGTCGCGCACGTACTCCGCGTACGCCTCATCGAGCACGACGAGGCAGTCTGCTGGCACCTGGTCGATGAACCTGGTGAGCTCGGCGGTGGTCACTACCGTGCCGGTCGGGTTGTTCGGCGTGCAGACGAAGACCAGCCTGGTCGCGTCCGTGATCGCTGCGGCCATCGCGCCCAGGTCGTGCCGCTCATCGGTGAGCGGCACCGTGACCGACCGGGCGCCTGCCAGGTCGGTCAGGTACGGATAGGCCTCGAACGAGCGCCACGCGTAGAGCACCTCGGCGCCCGGCTCGCTGACCGCCTCGAGCAACTGCTGGACCAGGCCGACCGACCCGCAGCCGAGCGCGATGTGTTCAGGCGGCACGCCATACCTGGCCGCGATCGCGTCGGTCAGTTCGGCCGCGCCGTTGTCCGGATACCTGTTGACCTCAGCCGCGGCGTCGGCGATGACCTTGAGCACGGACGGCAGCGGGCCGAACGGGGACTCGTTGGAGGAGAGCTTGTAGGTCGGACCTGTCGTCGTGGCCGGCGGCTTGCCGGGCTTGTACGGCGAGAACTGGTCAAGAATCGGCCGGAACCGTGGTGTCTGCACGGACATCATCGTCCTCCAGGTTCGACAAATCGACGGGTCCGCCAGGAGACTGCCTGACTGGCTCGCGGGCCGCGGGCTGCTGGCGGAGGGGGGCGACCCCGGCGACCCCCTGGATTCCGAGCGGCGCGGGCCTAGGCCTGAGCATAGGCGGATGCAGCACGTCGGTGTCACCGCGCCGGTACAGCTGGGCCGGTCGGCCGCCAGAGGAGATAGCCGTTCCCGTGTCCACCAGGAACCTCTCGGCGCCCGTCACCTTCCTGTGGAAGTTGCGCGGATCGAGCGGAGTTCCCCAGACGATCTCGTACACCCTGCGCAGCTCGGCGACCGTGAACGTGTCCCGGCAGAACGCCGCGCCGAGCGTGGTGTACTCCAGCTTCGCCCTGGCGCGCTCGACGCCGTCCTGCAGGATCCGCAGGTGGTCGAAGGCCATCCCGGTCAGCTCTCCAACCGGCTGCCAGCTCATTCTCGGCTGATCAGGGGCAGGCAAATCAGGCGCGAGGCCCAGATACGCCACCGCGACCACCCGCGCCCGCGGGTCCCGGTCGGGGTAGCCATAGGTCTGCAGTTGCTCAAGATGAACCGGTGCGCCGGGCAGGCCCGCCCGCTCGCCGAGTACTCGCGCCGCGGTGGCCGGCAGGTCCTCGTCCAGCCTGATAAAGCCGCCGGGGAGAGCCCAGCGACCCAGATGCGGCTCGGCGTGCCGCCGCCAGACCAGCACGGATAGCTGACTCGCCCGCACCGTGAGGATCACCAGGTCTACGCTGACAGCGACCCGTGGGACCTCCATTCCTGCAACCTAGCGCGGACCTGGCGATCCCGGGTCGGCCGGCTATGGACTGTCGGTGATCGTCTCGTATCGTGAAGACATGAACCGCCTTGGAGACCTTGAGCGCGCCATCATGGAAGTTCTCTGGCAAACCTCCGACCCGATGACCGTCCGCCAGGTCGGCGAGCGGCTGACCGACCGCGACCTGGCACATACGACCGTGATGACCGTGCTCGACCGGCTCGCCAAGAAGGGCTTCGTCCGCCGCCAGCGGACCGGCCGCGCATGGCGGTACCGTCCGGCCGAGACCCGCGAGGCCTACGTCACCGAGCTCATGCTGACGGCGCTTGACCAGACCGGAGACCGGCAGGCCGCGCTGACCAGGTTCGCCAGGAGCGTGTCTGGCGCCGAGGCTGAGGCGCTCCGCGCCGCTCTCGAGGCCCTCAGCGGGGGCGGCAGGACCGGATAGCCATGTCCCCCGCAGTCCTCCTGCTCGGCGCCGTCGCGGTTAGCTGCGTCGCGGCCGCGCACCTGCTCGCCGGGGCGACCTGGCCGCGCCGGTCGCCCGCTGTCGCGATCGCGCTCTGGCAGGCTCTGGGCCTGAGCTGGGGCGTGGCGACGGTCGGCGCGCTGGCCGGTTTCGGCGCCTCTGGCCTCCGCGGGCGGGCGGGCAGCGGCCTGCCTAGCGTCGCGGCGGCCGCGACCAGGGCGGCCAGGCTGATGCTCGGGGCAGGCGGACGGCGCTGGGACGCGCTGACCACGCTGCGCTTCGTGTCACTGCTCGCGGGGATCCTCCTGCTGGCGCTGCTCTGCTGGATCCTCGTCGCCGCGGTGACCACGGTGCTGCGCGCCAGGCATCGGCAGCGGACGCTGCTCGGGCTGCTGGCGCACGATGACCCCAAGGTGCCAGGGGCGCTTGTGGTCGACTATCCGGCCGCCGCTGCCTACTGCGTACCGGGGTTGCGCTCGGCGATCGTGATCAGCGCGGGCGCGCTCGACCTGCTCGACCAGGCCGAACTCGCTGCCGTGCTCGCGCATGAGCGGGCCCACCTGCGGGCCAGGCACGACCTGGTACTCCTCCCGTTCACGGCGCTGCTGCGAGCGTTCCGCTGGGCGGCGATCGCCAGGGACGCGAACCGAGACGTCGCGCTGCTGGTCGAGATGATGGCCGATGACCGCGCCAGGCGATGCCGGCCGGCCAGGGAGCTCGCGACCGCGCTGCTGCGCGTCGGCGCGTCCGGCGGCGGCATGGCGCCCGCTGGCGCGCTCGCGATCTCGGGGGGATCCGGGGGTCGCTCCCCGCGATCGCGGTGAGATCCGCCGGACCGAGGCGCCTGGCGGCTCGGCCGGTTCACCAGGACAGACGATGGACGGTGAACTCGCTGCCCGAGTCACCAGGCTGCTCAGGCCACCGCCGGGACTCCCTGTTAGGCGCCGCAATCGGTGTTGGCGCTTTCGCCGCAGCTCTTGTGGCAGCGCCCGCCCTCGCGATGCTGCTGCCGCTCTGAGCGGCCGCTAGTCCGCGATCTTGATGCGCAGGCGGCGGAAGCCCTTGCCCTTGTTCTCGATCTTCACGACCTCGATCCGGCCGATCTGGGCGGTCGTCGCGACGTGCGTACCGCCGTCGGCCTGCTGGTCCAGGCCGACGATGTCGACGATCCTGACCTCCTTGACCTCGGGCGGGACCAGGTTCGTCGCGGTACGGATGATGTCGGGGATCGCGAAGGCGTCGTCGCGGGGCAGCACGCGGACGTCGATGCGCCGGCCCGCCTCGATCTCAGCGTTGCAGGCGCTCTCGACGGCGTCCCTGAAGCCCTCTGGCAACTGCGGCAGGTCGAAGTCCATCCTGGCCACGTACGGCTCCATATTGCCGCCGGTGACGAGCGAGCCGAAGTCGCGGTAGACGACGCCGCACAGGACGTGCAGGCCCGAGTGGGTGCGCATCAGCGCGGTCCGGCGGTCCTCTTCAAGCGCGCCGCTGACCGCGGTGCCCGGCGGCGGCAGCGGGTCGCCTTCGGCCGGGATCAGGTACAGGTCATCGCCCTTGCGGGCGCCGACGATGCGGGTCTGCACGCCGCCCCAGAGCAGCACGCCGTGGTCCGGCGGCTGGCCCCCGCCGCCTGGGTAGAACGCCGACCGGTCGAGAACGATCCCGTCTTCGCCAGCAGCGAGCACCACAGCTTCCCACTCGCGGAGGGTCTGATCGTCGAGTTCGAGCCGGTGGGTCCGCCAGGCAGTCTCAGTCATCGGGCATCACTCATAGTCCGGCAGCTTAGCGGGCCGAGTCCGGCTCTTACCTGGCCTGGCCCGGGCGCGCGGGCATCATGGCGGCCCTGCGGGCGCCGCTGTCGGGCCTAGGGCGTCACCAGGGTCCGTAGGGACCCTGGCGGGACGATCCTCCAGCGCCGAACTCGCGAACCTTCGGGCGCACGTCGGTCATGTAAATGGCCGACCCGATGAACGCCGCGATCGGCAGGATGCCGATCAGCGGGATGTTGTAGGCGGCACCGAAGAACCCGACCACCAGGCAGACACCCGTGATGATCAGCCAGAGCGGCTTCGTCTGCTTTCCCGCTGCCGGGAAGGCCGCCGTCGGCCGGCGCAAGGCGTCAATGAATGCCCACGCCTCGACCACGAAGGCCGCGACCAGCAGGATCCAGTTGATCCAGGTGAGCGGCGTGAGCGCGTTGAAAGTGAACACGATGACAATCTATCTGCTGCCCGCCACGGGCGGGTCCGTCCACGGTTCGGATTCGGCTACCGCGACGGCAGGGGCAAGCGGGTCGTTGTCGGACTCTTCGACCGCCTCGGCCACCGGATCGGTGCCCGGCGGCACGACGCCGTCGTCGGGAACCCCCCAGTGGCGCCGGGTGACCGTCCCCGTGGCGGCCACAGCGAAACGGGCGCGAGCGGTGGCTCCCGCAAGGTCGGCGTCGGCTTCGGCGATGCCGACTTCACTCGCGGCGTCGGCAGCATCCGCGGCGGCGCGGCGCGCCGGCGGCCTCGGCGTCGGCCTTGACCTCCTTGCGGAACGACTCGTAGATGTCGATGAGCATCTGCTTCTGGCGCTCGGTGATCTCGGCGTCGGCCTTGATCGCCTCGGTGACGGAGGTCTCGCCCTCCTTGTCCTCGAGCATCCCCGCCTGCACGTAGAGCGCCTCGGCCGAGATCCGCAGGCCCTTAGCGATCTGCTGGAGTATGTCGGCGCTCGGGCGGCGGAGGCCGCGCTCGACCTGGCTCAAGTACGGGTTCGAGACGCCCGCGGCCTGGGCAAGCTGTCGGATCGAGATCTTCGCCTGCTCGCGTTGCTCGCGGATGTACGAGCCGATAGAGCCGACGTTCACCGCGCTCATATACCCAGTCTCACCTGCGGTGCTTGCAATTGCAAATCCCCTAGCAAGCACACTGCAGGACACCGGCGCGGACCGCGGGCGACGCGGGCTCAGCGCGAGGAGCGCGGGCTCAGCGCGAGGAGAGCGGGAAGGCGCGGGAGGACGGGGCGTAGCTCGCCGACCCGGACGCCGCCGCCGGTGATCGGCGGGCCGGCGATCCCGCCGAGGCCGGCGAGGCCCACGCCGGGCTCATGCCCGGCGAGGGAGGCGAGCACGGCCGCGACAATGACGGGTGCGGCCCGCTGCGCGCCGTCGTCGAACTTGACCGCTCCCGCCCGGCCGTCGGCCAGCGCGAACGCGCAGACGCCCTCGGCGCCGCCCTTGATCAGCAGGCCGGGCACCGCCGCGACCATCGCAGCCTCGGCCCTGGTGGTCCCCGACGTCCAGACCGGGTTAGCGCGCATCGCGTCGGCGACCCGCCGCTCCGGCGAACCGGTCTCTGCCAGCACGAGCGCACGGAAGGCCCTGGCGAGTCCGGTCGTCGAGATCGAGAACAGCGGCGCACCGCACCCGTCGACCCCCGATGGCGGCCACCGGCTCGCCGGACAGACCCTCGACCGCCTGCCTGATCCGCACCTGCAGCGGATGACCTGGGTCGCGGTAGGTCGCGGTAGGCCAGCCGGCCGCGACGCAGGTGGCCAGCATCGCCGCGTGCTTGCCCGAGCAGTTCATGTGGATCCGGTCCGCGACGCCGCCCGCGCGCAGCCACGCGATCCTGGCCGCGTCGTCGAGCGGCAGATCAGGCGGGCACTGCAGGTCGGCCTCGGTCAGGCCAGCGCCGGCCAGGATCGACCGGGCGCCGGCCACGTGGAACTCCTCGCCCGAGTGACTCGCAGAGGCCAGTGCCAGCAGGTTGCCGTCCAGAGCGAGCCCGCAGCGCAGCATCGTCGCGGCCTGCATCGGCTTGTTCGAAGACCTGCGGGAACATCGGCTCGTCGGGCGTACCGGCCGCGAGCAGCACGGACCCGTCGGCGGCCAGGACAGCGAGCGACCCGCGGTGCCGCGACTCGACGACCCCTGACCTGACGACCTCGACCAGCACCGGGTTCGCGGCCTCCGCCCCCGGCAATTCCTCTGCGTTCTGCTGCCGCGCGAACGCCGGCGCTCAACGGGGTGGCGATCGGGAACTCCTAGCATCGTTCGTGCCTGGGCCGGCGCCGGGTTTGGCGGCGGGTCGGTTTCTGCTATCAACGCTCATCGGCGGAGAATGCCATCTCGTGCGAGCTGTAGTTCAACGCGTCAGCGAAGCGAGCGTATCGGTAGCCGGTCAGGTGGTCAGCGAGCTGCCGGCCCCGGCCTCCTGATCCTGATCGGCGTCACGCACGACGACACCGCCCAGATCGGCACGGCCCTCGCGGGCAAGATCTACAACCTGCGGATCCTGGACGGCGAGAAGTCCTGCGCCGATACAGGGGCACCGTTGCTGGTGGTGAGCCAGTTCACGCTCTACGCACAGACCACCAAGGGCAGGCGGCCGACCTGGCAGGCGGCGGCGCCGCGGGAGGTCGCCGAGCCGCTGGTCACCGTCTTCGCAGACGCCCTGCGCGCGCTCGGGGCGACGGTCGGCACAGGCGTCTTCGGGGCGGACATGGCGGTGGCGCTGATCAACGACGGCCCGGTGACATTGATCCTTGAGGCTTGACTATGCCCAGCCGCCGGTCGCCTACCCGACGGCAGTCGGCGCCCGCAGATGCTCCCTGGCGAACGCCAGGGATTCCTCCAGGTCGTAGTAGCGCTCCTGCTGAGTCAGCGCTCTGCGAGTACTGATTTCGACCACCACGACGCCCTGGTAACCGACGCGGTCCAGCCGCGTGAGCACCTCAGCGCACGGCTGGCTGCCCCGGCCAGGGACGAGGTGCTCGTCTGGCAGGCCGGGCTTCGTCCCGTCGGTGAGGTGCAGGTGGGCGAGGCGCTCGCCGAGGTCCTCGGCCATCTGCAGGGCGTCGGAGTCTGAGACCGCGGTGTGCGACAGGTCGAGCGTCACGTGCTGGCAGTCGAGTTCGACCGGGTCCCAGTGCGGCGCGTAGGCGGCGACCTCGGTCGCTCCGGCCCTGAGCGGATACAGGTTCTCGACCGCGAACTTCACCTCTGTCTCGGCCTGGGCCCTGGCCAGGCCGACCTCGAAGTCCCTGGCGTAGTCGCGCTGCCATCGGAACGGCGGATGGACGACCACGACCTGAGCACCGAGCTTCCCAGCGACATCGGCGGCCTTGGTGAGCTTCGCCCAGGGCTCTCGTCCCCAGACCCGCTGGGTGATCAGCAGGCACGGTGCGTGCACGGCCAGCACGGGGACGCCGTGATATTCGGCGAGCCGCTGCAGTACCTTCGGGTCCTGGCTGACCGGGTCCGCCGTCACCATGACCTCGATGCCGTCGTAACCGAGCCTCGCGGCAATCTCGAACGCGTCGGTGGTGCGCTCGGGGAAGACAGAGGCGGTCGAGAGCGCGACGGGCACCGCGCTGGCCTTCTTCGCGCCGTCAGCAACGCCGGATTGCTGCCGGGCGCTGCCGCCATTTCCGGCGCCCAGACGCACCGCGCGGGCCCGGCCTGTGTCCCGCGCGGCGTCGGTGTTGTCGGCGGGCTGTCCCAAGGCCCCTCCTCCGTCGCCGTGCCTGAATCCGTGGCGTTTCGCTATCTACAACAGACCGGATGCCAGCTTATGCCGCTGGCGGGGCAGGACTGTCGGACCCCGCCGTTACGGTTCCTGACATGGCGAAAGGCTCGGCCGGGACGCTGTACCAGTGCTCAGAGTGCGGCTGGCAGGCCACGAAGTGGGCGGGCCGCTGCGGCGAGTGCCAGACCTGGGGCTCGGTGGTCGAGGGCGTGACCTCGGCCGGGGCCGACCGGTCGGGCCGTGCTGTACTGCGAGGCTTGCCTTCGGTGCGCCCCAGCGCTCCGGCCATGCCGATCTCGAAGATCGACGCCACCGGGGCGGCCGTCAAGCCGACCGGGATGGACGAACTGGACCGTGTGCTCGGTGGCGGCCTGGTGCCCGGCACGGTGGCGCTGCTGGCCGGCGAGCCTGGCGTCGGCAAGTCGACGCTGCTGCTCGAGGCCGGCGCGCTCGCGGCCGAGCACTCTGTGGTGCTGTACGTCACGGGTGAGGAGTCCGCGGCCCAGGTCAGGCAGCGAGCCGACAGGATCGGTGCGATCAGCGAGAACCTGTACCTGGCGGCGGAGACGGACCTCGCCGCGCTGCTCGCCCACGTCGAAGCGGTGCAGCCGACGCTGCTGATCGTGGATTCGGTGCAGACCGTGTCGGCGGCGGGAGTCGATGGCGCGCCAGGCGGCGTCACCCAGGTACGCGAGATCACCTCGGCCCTGGTCAGCCTCGCCAAGCAGCGGATCCTGACCACCGTGCTCGTCGGCCACGTGACCAAGGATGGATCGATCGCGGGGCCGCGCTCCCTCGAGCACCTCGTGGACGTGGTGCTGCACTTCGAGGGGGACAGCCGCGGCAGGCTGCGGATGATCAGGGCGCTGAAGAACAGGTTCGGCCCCACCGACGAGATCGGCTGCTTCGAACTCGGGGAGTTCGGGCTGATCGGGCTGCCTGATCCGAGCGGGTTGTTCTTGTCCAGGCTGCACAAGCCAGTGCCTGGCACCTGCGTCACCGTGACGCTGGAGGGCCGAAGGCCGCTCGTCGCCGAGGTACAGACGCTGGTCTGCCCGGTCAGCGGCAACGAGCCATCGCGCCGGGTCACCTCAGGACTGGACTACGCCAGGGTCGGCATGACCGTCGCGGTGCTGCAGCGGCGGGCCAAGGTCCAGCTTGGCCGATGTGACGTCTACGCGGCCACGGTCGGCGGGGTGAAGCTCACCGAGCCAGCGGTCGACCTCGCACTGGCGCTGGCGCTCGCCGGGGCGAAGGCCGAGATGAGCCTGCCGTCAGACGTTGTGGCGTTCGGCGAGGTCGGCCTGGCGGGAGAGATCCGCAGCGTCGCAGGGATCAGCAGGCGGCTGGCCGAGGCAGGTCGGATGGGGTTCAGGCGCGCGTTCGTGCCTGCGGGATCCGATGCGGTCCCGCCAGGACTCCCCGTTGCAGGTCATCGGCGTGACCGACCTGGTGGGGGCGATCAGCGCGGCGTTCAGCGCGGAACACTAGCGTTGACGCTGGTCAGCGGAGCCGGAACGGGACCGGCGAACTCACCAGCGAGCCGTCTACCGCGTACGCGGTGTAGGCACCAGCGGGGACCGATCGACTCGGCACCGTTGCAGCCTCGCGTCGACGTCTTCTCGTGCCAGACGACCGCTATGACCTTGGGCACGCCACGTCGTAGCGCCGTGACCAGGCTGCCCGTTCCCGTGGCGCAGTCCGCCGAGCTCCAGATCCTGGCGGGCCCCTCCTTGATGACAAGCGCGAGATGACCAGCGCCGACGTTGAACGAGCAGTCGGTCGGCTGCGTAGATACCACGCTGAGGCTGAACGTGGGCCGCTGACCTGGGGCGAAGTCGACCTGGTTAGCGGACGCGCTGAGCACGATCGAGTGCCGGGAGCAGATCTTCGGCTTGAGGCCGCTGACGGCACCATGTGAGGGCGACGGCGACGGCGACGCCTTCAGCTTGTGCCCAGAACCTGGCTGGTGGCTCGCCTTCGAGCCGGGCCGGCCGGTGCGCCGCTGGCGCTGTCATGGCTGTGCCGCGGCCCGGCGGCCGCGCCAGTGGGCGAGCCCCCGCCCTGCGGCGCCACCGCGCCGCCTGACGGCCCGTGACTGGTCGTGGCGTGCCCGTGCCCGGTCAGGGTCGGCTGGACCTTGAGCGCCTCGGACAGGCTCCAGGCTGCCGCGACGAGCGATGCTAGCGCGACGATCAGCACGACGAATCGCCGCCGCCAGTAGGTGACGGCCGGTTCGGCATGAACCGCCTCAGCGGCGGCTCCGGCGCTGCTCACTCGATCCTCGGCGGGCTCTCGGCTGGCGGGGATGCGCAGGCCAAGCCCAAGGCCAGCAGGCGGGCCCGATGGGCCCCCGCCTGACGCCCCTTTTGCCGAGCCTCGTGCGGCTGCGGCCCGGCCTTGTGCCCGCCATCCCGGACACCGGGCGCGCCCGGAGGGTAACGGAACGTGCTGTCCCCCATGGCGCTTCAGTATGCAAGAGTGGCGGCCGGCGGCGCGGACGCCCCGCCGAGCGCTCAGCAGGCACGTTGTCGCAGGCAAGAGGCTTGCGGAGAGCTTGCCCGCATTCCTGGCGAGGTGCCGGCTGGCTGCCCGCATGGCAGGATCGGTCCCGTCATGACCACTAGATTCGAGGCACCGCTCACCGCCTGGTACGCGGCAAGCGCCAGGGACCTGCCGTGGCGGCGTCCGGGCGTGGGAGCCTGGCCGATCCTGGTCAGCGAGTTCATGCTGCAGCAGACGCCTGTGTCCAGGGTGCTGCCCGCCTACGACGCCTGGCTCGCCAGGTGGCCGACGGCTGCGGCCCTGGCGGCCGCCACGCCCGCGGACGCGGTCAGGCAGTGGGACAGGCTGGGTTATCCCCGCCGCGCGCTGCGGCTTCATGCCTGCGCCGAGGTCATCACCACACAGCACGGCGGTCAGGTGCCGGCCTCGATCGCTGAACTGCGGGCGCTGCCCGGGGTGGGCTCCTACACCGCGGCCGCGGTGGCCAGCTTCGCTTTCGGCCAGCGGCACGCGGTGCTGGACACCAACGTGCGCCGGGTGCTCGCCAGGCTGGTTACCGGCCGTGAACTGACGCCGCGCTCGTCGGCCAGCGTCGCCGAGACAAAACTGGCCCACTCGCTGCTCCCGCCCGAGGACGACAACCGCGCGGCGACCTGGTCGGTGGCCGTGATGGAACTCGGCGCGCTGGTCTGCACGGCCGCGCGCCCGGCCTGCGAGAGGTGCCCGCTCGCCGCCGACTGCGCGTGGCGGCGCGGCGGCAGCCCGGCGGCGGCGGTCCGGCGTCCTGCCCAGCGCTACGAGGGCACCGACCGGCAGTGCCGGGGTGCGGTGCTCGCGGTGCTCAGGAACGCCCCGGGACCGGTTCCGGTCGGCTCGCTCGACGCCTGCTGGCCAGACGCCGGGCAGCTCAGCAGGGTGCTTGCGACCCTGCTTGCCGACGGGCTGGCCAGCGAGCATCAGGGTGGCCTGATCGGGCTGCCAGGCGACGAACCCAGCCTCTCGGCGCTGGCCAGCGACTGACAGCAGGCCGCGACAGCAACAGCAAAGGCCCGCAGCTCTCGCCGCGGGCCTTTGCTGTTCGCCTAGCTTGCCTTACGAGCCAGATGCCTCGCCCCGCTCGGGCGCCTCGACTCCCGATCCGGTGGCCTTGGCCAGCTCCACCGGTGGCGTGTCAGGCACGATCTCCGGCTTGGGCACGCCCTTGAAGGTGAACTTCGCCTCCTTGCCGGTGCCCTCGCTGTCGACCATGACGATCTGGCCGGCCTTGATCTCGCCGAACAGGATCTTCTCCGACAGCTGATCCTCGATCTCGCGCTGGATCGTCCTGCGCAGCGGCCGTGCGCCGAGCACCGGGTCGTAGCCGCGCTCGGACAGCAGTGTCTTAGCCGCAGGCGTGAGCTCGATGCCCATGTCGCGGTCGCGCAGCCGCTCCTCCAGCATCGCGATCATCAGGTCCACGATCTGGAAGATCTCGTCCCTGGTGAGCTGGTGGAACACGATCATGTCGTCGACGCGGTTCAGGAACTCGGGCCTGAAGTGCTGCTTGAGCTCGTCCTGCACCTTGGTCGTCATCCGCTCGTACGACCCGCTCGACTCGCCAGCCGATCCGAATCCCACCGTGATCCCCTTGGAGATGTCCTTGGTACCAAGGTTCGTGGTCATGATGATGACGGTGTTCTTGAAGTCCACCACCCGGCCCTGGGCGTCGGTCAGGCGGCCGTCCTCAAGAATCTGCAGCAGCGAGTTGAAGATGTCCTGGTGCGCCTTCTCGATTTCGTCGAAGAGCACCACGGAGAACGGCCTGCGGCGGACCTTCTCGGTGAGCTGGCCGCCCTCTTCATAGCCGACGTAACCAGGCGGTGAACCGAACAACCGCGAGACCGTGTGCTTCTCCATGTACTCGCTCATGTCGAGCTGGATCAGCGAGTCCTCATCGCCGAACAAGAACGCAGCCAGGGTCCTGGACAGCTCGGTCTTCCCGACGCCTGACGGGCCGGCGAAGATGAACGATCCGCCTGGGCGCTTCGGGTCCTTCAGGCCGGCCCTGGTGCGCCGGATGGCCTGAGAGAGCGCCTTGATCGCGTCGTTCTGGCCGATGACGCGCTTGTGCAGCTCGTCCTCCATCCGCAGCAGGCGCGCGGATTCGGCCTCGGTCAGCTTGAACACCGGGATGCCGGTCGCCGTCGCCAGTACCTCGGCGATCAGCTCCTCGTTCACCTCGGCGACGGCGTCCATGTCGCCGGCCTTCCACTCCTTCTCGCGGATGTCCTTCTTCTCGATCAGCTGCTTCTCCTTGTCGCGGAGAGCAGCCGCCTTCTCGAAGTCCTGCGAGTCGATCGCCGACTCCTTGTCCCGGCGCACGTCGGCGATCTTCTCGTCGAACTCGCGCAGGTCAGGCGGTGCCGTCATCCTGCGGATGCGCATCCGCGAGCCGGCCTCATCGATCAGGTCGATCGCCTTGTCAGGCAGGAACCTGTCGCTGATGTACCGGTCCGCCATCTGGGCGGCGGCCACCAGCGCGTCGTCGGTGATCGAGACCCTGTGGTGCGCCTCGTACCGGTCGCGCAGACCCTTGAGGATCTCGATCGTGTGCGAGATCGTCGGCTCGGCGACCTGGATCGGCTGGAACCTGCGCTCAAGCGCAGCGTCCTTCTCGAGGTGCTTGCGGTACTCATCGAGCGTCGTGGCGCCGATGGTCTGCAGCTCACCGCGGGCCAGCATCGGCTTCAAGATCGAGGCCGCGTCGATCGCGCCCTCGGCAGCACCGGCGCCGACCAGCGTGTGGATCTCGTCGATGAACAAGATGATGTCGCCGCGGGTGCGGATCTCCTTGAGCACCTTCTTCAGGCGCTCTTCGAAGTCACCGCGGTACCGCGATCCGGCAACCAGCGCGCCCAGGTCAAGCGTGTATAGCTGCTTGTCCTTCAGAGTCTCAGGCACCTCGCCCTTGACAATCCGCTGGGCCAGGCCCTCAACGACAGCGGTCTTGCCGACGCCGGGCTCGCCGACCAGAACGGGGTTGTTCTTGGTGCGCCGCGACAGCACCTGCATGACCCGCTCGACTTCCTTCTCGCGGCCGATGACCGGGTCGAGCTTGCCCTCACGCGCGGCGGCGGTGAGGTTCCTGCCGAACTGGTCGAGTACAAGCGAGGTCGACGGGGCACTCTCCGACGAGGTTCCGGCTGCGGGCGGCTCCTTGCCCTGGTAGCCGTGCAGCAACTGGATCACCTGCTGGCGCACCCGGTTCAGGTCAGCGCCAAGCCGGACGAGCACCTGGGCCGCGACGCCCTCGCCCTCACGGATCAGCCCGAGCAGAATGTGCTCGGTGCCGATGTAGTTGTGACCAAGCTGCAATGCCTCGCGCAGCGAAAGCTCAAGGACCTTCTTGGCTCGCGGCGTGAAGGGAATGTGCCCGGACGGTGCCTGCTGGCCCTGCCCGATGATTTCCTCCACTTGCTGCCGCACGGCTTCAAGACTGATGCCGAGCGACTCAAGTGCCTTCGCGGCGACGCCCTCACCCTCATGGATGAGGCCAAGAAGGATGTGCTCAGTACCGATGTAGTTGTGATTTAGCATCCTGGCCTCTTCCTGAGCCAGGACCACAACCCGCCGCGCCCGGTCGGTAAACCTCTCGAACATGCTCGTTCGCTCCCTCACCTAGCGACCGGGCCGCGACCACGTTGGCCGCGTCCCTGCCGCGCACTAGCCCGCAAACGGGGGAAGGCTGGCTGCGCCAGGCCACGCTCAGAAGCGGCCCACCGCACTCCATGCAGACCTTCCCCGCTAGACGGGCGTTCACCCTCATCCAACCTATGGTGAGGGAACACTGTTCCCTGGTACGCCACTAGCGAACGCGGCGCGGCTGACGGCACACCGGATATCCCGCCGGTATCGGCGGATATCGCGGCTAAGGGTGTGCCGCCAGCCGCTTGAGCCGACGATCGGCGATCAGGTCGGTGGTCCGCGCGGCCTCCGGCACGGCTATCCGGGGGCATGCGTCCCGTCAGACCCGAACCTAATGCGGGATACGCGTCAGCTTGAGCGAGCGACGCGGAACCCGTTACCACGAGCCGGGGAACGTGGTTAGTGCGAAGCCTCGTACTCGGCGATGATGTTGCCTGGAATACGGCCGCGCTCGCTGACCTTATGCCCGCGCTGGCGCGCCCATTCCCTAATCTCCGAGCTGCGCTCGCGGCCAGGACCTGTCCGCGCCTTACGGCGCCGCCCGCCAGCAGTTGCCCTGCGCGCGTGGTCGGCGAATGCGCCGATCTTCTCGCGCAGTTCCTTGCTGTGCGGCCCACATAGATCGATCTCATACGCGTTGCCATCAAAGGCGAACGAAACAGACTCTGTTCCCTCCACCTCGCCTTCGTGGGGAAGGTCACACACCACCGTCACCACAGTCTTCTGAGCCATGCTGGTTGCCTTTCGTTACTGCAGAGTATTTAAAGCAGCTTAACCTATACCAGCCGACTCGCCGCACAGTATAAAGAAGTACTCTTCAAACGCGGTTCGGTTTCTTGTCCAAGTCTCTGCAACAACTTCTCGCGCCTGTTGCGCCTGAACCAGTTGTGACGGAGTGCTTTCAGTCAGTGATCATGGTCCGGGCCGCCTTCGGCGGCGTTCTCCCCGAACGAACGCTGAGCCGAACTTCCGTCAGTTTCATTCGCACCCGGTGACTGCGACGAATCGGCCGAGGATTCTTCTGCTTGCTCGTCTTGTTCGTCCTCTGTCGCGTTCTTCCCGCGCCGCATCTCATGGCGGACGAATGCGCCGGCCGCGATCAGGAAGACGACAGCCATAAGCAGCGGCGGTGTCAATGCGGCCAGGTCAGTCAGCATTGGCGCCTCCTGCCGTTGACTCTCCGCACCCCGCCAGCGGAGCGGCTGATGGCGAATCGCGCCGGCGTTCGCGGTCGCGCCTGGCGCCGGCTGCGCTGGGCCGAGCCGCCAGAGTCCAGGCAACGCAGGCTCTTGCGGCGGATGCAATCGCGCCGAGAGAACGCCCGGCCGACGCCGGGCTTCTAGCTTGTCAGGCAATCAGCGTACGCCAACGGCCATGGCGCGGACGACCCGGGCAGCGAGGGACGAAAGCGCCTGCTCCACACCGACGACATGCAATCTTCACACGAATTGCATGGCCTCGGCGCGCTATAGCCCGTTGGAACCGGCAAGCAGGCTCCAGCCTGCGCCTGGTGCCAATTGCGGGGCGGTCGGGCGTGCCCCTAAAGTAGCTAGACGGGTCGGGGTTTGATGTTCTTGTAGCGCGAATACAAACCTTTGCAGTTGCACGCGCCACGCCTGCACGGCGCGGACGTTTTCTCCGGCTGATTGCGACATCCGGTCATCTAAGTGACTGTGCCGGGCGATGAGAAAACGAATTTCGACTGCGCGGGCTTCCGGCTCCCCGGTTTTCGTCGGAGGAAAGCCGGCGGCGGCTAGGGCCGTACGGTGCTACCGAACATAGCGAGAGCCGCCAGAGTCAGTGGCTTCGGTCTGGCCGAACAAATTCACGAGCGAACCGAGCCTGGCCACCTGATCCAGGGAAGCTGAACCTCCGCTGAACGCCCATCAACCGTCCGTTACCGGGCAACTACAAGTCGCCTGCCCGACCTGCGCGGTATTGCATGGTCTTCCATCACGACCAGGTAACACGTCAAGCGCGCCTCTCAGACACGCGTTCTGACCTGCGGAGAAGAGGCCAATACCGACGCCACTCCGACTGCGGGGCACGATGGACAGCATCAACGCGACGTCAGGATGCACCGAAAGTCATGACTCTAACCGAGGTGTCCGAGACGAAACTTTTCTCATCAGCGGTGCAGAGGGTTCTGCAGTCGATTAGTGTCCATCGCTGTTACCTCGTTCCCGCTGGCGTGCCCTGAGCGCAGGTGCCGCCAGCCAAGGAAAGGAAAGCCACTGTGGAGCGCTCGCCAGATGGTTGGCACTCCAGGCGCCGCCCGGCAACTGGCGGCATCCGAGGACATGGGCGATCGCGCCGCCTCACCAAGCGCGTCGCGACGGCGGTCAGCATAGCCGCCGCTATGGGCCTGGCGGTCCCGGCCTCGTTGGCCGGAGCCGCGTCGGCAAGCCCGCAGCCCACGCTGAAGGAACTGCTCGCAGAGGCCACCAAGCTGTCCAGGCAGATCGATGATCTGAGCCAGCAATACGACGCGCTGCGGATCCAGTTCAGCGAGGCCAAGGCACAGGTCAAGGTCGCACGCCTGACCGTGCGCAGGGATGAGCGGCTGCTCGCTGCAGACCAGGCGGCCATCGCGCAGATCGCGGCGGCGGGCTACATGACGGGCGGCGTCAACCCGGCAATCAGCCTGCTCACCAGCAAGAACCCGGAGTCCATGCTGAACCGGGCCTCGATTCTCGGCGAACTTCAGAAGGAGAACGGGGACAAGCTGCACCTGGTCGCGACCGCGCGGGCCGCGGCGCAGCGCGCCAAGCTGCTGGCCATTCAGCAGCAGGCCAAGGCCGCCAAGCTGTCCAAGGCTATGAAGGCCAAGGTCGCGATCATCGAGGCCAAGGAGAACAAGCTCAACACCGCGGCGTTTGCGAAGGCGCTCGAGATCTACAGGAATACTGGCACCTATCCGCCGATCCACGTCAACGGCCGGTCGCTCGGCGTTCAGGCGCTCAGGATCGCTATGACTAAGATCGGCGATCCCTACGTCTGGGGCGGCGCTGGCCCGAGCAGCTTTGACTGCTCAGGCCTGGTCATGTGGGCATACGCTCAACTGGGCATCAGCTTGCCGCACTTCACCGGCGATCAGTGGAACTCCGGCGTGCACGTGTCGAAGGCTCAGCTCCAGCCTGGCGACCTCGTGTTCTTCTACTCCGACATTGGCCACGTCGGCATCTACGTTGGCAACGGCTTCATGCTGGACGCGCCCACGTTCGGCATCCCGGTGGGCATCCACCCGGTGATGTGGAATGTCTACGACGGCGCGGTGCGGATCGCCTAGCCGGGACGGACGATCGGGAACAGGATCGTCTCCCTGATCGACGCACCTGTCAGCATGATCAGCACCCGGTCGATGCCCATGCCCATCCCGCCGGCCGGCGGCATGCCGTATTCGAGCGCGCGCAGGAAGTCCTCGTCGATCTGCATCGCCTCGGCGTCACCGCCGGCCGCGAGCAGCGACTGCGCCGTGAGCCTGGCCCGCTGCTCAACCGGGTCGACGAGCTCGGAGTAGCCGGTGCCGATCTCGGTGCCGAACGCGACCAGGTCCCACTTCTCAGCCAGCCTGGGATCCTCGCGGTGCGCCCTGGTCAGCGGCGACACCTCGACAGGGAAGTCCCGGTAGAAGGTCGGCAGCACCGTCTTGGCCTCCACCAGGTGCTCGTACATCTCGAGCACCACCTGGCCCGCGTTCCAGGACGGATTCATCGCGATGCCGACCTGGTCGGCCAGCCTGCGCAGGTGGTCCTCGCCGGTGTCGGGCGTGACCTTTTCGCCGAGCGCGGCCGAGACCGCGTCGTGCACGCTGACCGACGGCCACTCACCGCCGATGTCGTGCTCCGAGCCGTCGGGCCTGCGCACGACGGTGCCGCCGAGGCCGGCCTCCGCGGCGCTGATGATGAGGCTCCTGGTCAGCGCGCCGATCGAGGTGTAGTCGCCGTACGCCTCGTACGCCTCGAGCATGGTGAACTCGGGGTTGTGGGTCGCGTCAGCGCCCTCGTTGCGGAAGTTCCTGCCGATCTCGTAGACCCTCTCAAGGCCGCCCACCATCAGACGCTTGAGGTACAGCTCAAGCGCGATACGCAGGTACATCGGCATGTCGTAGACGTTGATGTGGGTCACGAACGGCCGGGCGTTGGCGCCACCATGCAGCGTCTGCAGGATGGGCGTCTCCGCCTCAACGAAGCCCCGGCTGTGCAATTCCTCCCTGATCGCCCTGGTCACCGACGCTCGCAGCTCGGCAAACTGCCGCGCCTCAGGGTTGACAATCAGGTCTAGATAACGCATGCGTACCCGTGACTGCGGGTCCGTGAGGCCGGCGTGCTTATCAGGGAGCGGTCGGAGCGACTTGGCGGTGATCGCGAACGAGTCGGCAAGCACCGAGAGTTCGCCGCTGCGCGACGTGATGACCTCGCCGGTCACGCCGACGTGGTCGCCGAGGTCGACGTCGGCCTTCCAGGCGGCGAGGGCTTCCTCGCCAACCCGGTCCCGGGAGATCATCACCTGGATCTCGCCGGAACCGTCCCTGATCGTCGCGAAGCAGAGCTTGCCCCCGGTCCGGTAGAGCATTACCCGGCCGGTCACCCCGACCTTGTCGCCGGTCGCCGTGTCCGGCGGCAGGTCCGGGTGCAGCGCCCTGACCTCGGCGATCGAGTGCGTCCGCGGGTAGCCGACCAGATAGGGCTCGACGCCGGCGGCCCTGAGCCGCTCGACCTTGGCCAGCCTGACCCGCATCTGCTCAGATACGTCGGGTGGCTGCCAGGAATCCTCGCCCGGCCCAGCGGTCGCACCGCTCGTCTCGTCGCTCATCTGCCAAACGCTACCGGCGCGCCGCCCCCGCAAGCGACTCAGATTCGCGCCGCCCCGGGCAATGTGGGCGCCCCGTTGTCGTCCTAGCAACAACATGGCGCCCCACGTTGCTATCGGACCGGGACTTAGGGGGCTAGGTTGCGCTCCCAGACGAGGCGGAGGCCGATCAGCGTGAGCCAGGGCTCGTAGGCGTCGATGATCTTGACTTCGTCAATGACCAGCGGCGCGAGGCCTCCGGTCGCGATCACGGTGACGGCGTCGGGGTTGTCAGGGGCTAGCTCGGCGGCCATCCGGCTGGCGATCCCTTCGACCTGGCCGGCGAAGCCGAAGATGATCCCGGACTGCAGCGCCTCGACCGTGTTCTTGCCAACGACCCGCGCTGGCCTGGTCAGCTCGACCTTCAGCAACTGGGCGGCCCGCCTGGACAGCGCGTCCACGGAAATCTCGATGCCTGGCGCGAGCGCGCCGCCCACGAACTCGCCCCTGGCGCTGACGGCGTCGAAGTTGGTCGAGGTGCCGAAGTCGACCACGATCGCCGGTCCGCCGTAGAGGTGGACGGCGGCGACCGTGTTCATGATCCGGTCGGTCCCGACCTCCTTCGGGTTGTCCATCCGGATCGACACGCCCGTCTTGACCCCAGGCTCGACGATTAGCGCGGGCACGTGCTCGTAGTACCGGCCCAGGGTCTCGCGCATCTCGTGCAGCACCGACGGCACGGTCGAGCAGACCGCGATCCCGTCCAGTCCCGCGGCCTCGATCCTCGAACTCTGTGACAGCAGCCCGCGCAGCGTGACCGCCAGTTCGTCGGCGGTCCTGACCGGGTCGGTCGCGATCCGCCAGTGCTCCACCACTTCCTCGCCGTCGAAGACGCAGAGCACCGAGTTGGTGTTGCCGACGTCAATCGTGAGCAGCATGTGCTACCGCCCCGATCCCGCGTCCGCCTTGACCAGGTCGAGGCCGATGTCCAGCGCGGGCGCGGAGTGCGTGAGCGCACCCACCGCCAGGTAGTCGACACCGGTCGCCGCGACAGCCGCGGCATCCTCAAGGCGCAGGCCGCCGCTCGCCTCGAGCTTGGCCAGCCCGGCTGTCCGCCTGACCGCTTCAGCGATGTCAGCCACGCTGAAATTGTCCAGCAGGATCAGGCCAGCCCCGGCTCCGACTGCCTCATCGACCTGCTCGAGGGTGTCGCACTCCACCTCGACCGGCAGATCAGGCGCCAGCTTGCCCACCGCGTCAAAGGCCGCGGTCACTGACCCAGCCCCGGCCACGTGGTTGTCCTTGATCAGCGCTGCATCCGACAGCGACATCCTGTGGTTGACGCCGCCCCCGCACCGCACCGCGTACTTCTCGAGCATCCGGAGACCAGGCAACGTCTTCCGCGTATCCCGGATCCGCGCCGCCGAGCCCGTCACAGCCGCCACCCATCGCGCCGTCAGGGTCGCAACACCAGACATGTGGCAGAGCAGATTCAGCGCCGTCCGCTCCGCCGTCAGGATCGCTTGCAAGGACCCGCGGATAGTCATCAAGACGTCCCCAGCACCGACGTCATCCCCATCGCAGACGTGGTGCTCGCTGGTGATATGGCCGCCGACCAACTGGAATACCGCGTCAGCCACCGAAAGACCAGCCACGACACCGGGGCGCCGCGCCACAAGTTCCGCGGTCCCATGGTCTGCAGCCGGGATAGTGGCCGCCGTCGTCACATCAGGCCCGTTCGCAAGGTCCTCCGCTAGCCCCGCCCTAATGACTCCCAGCACAGCGGGCGGGTCAAGCCCGCGCGACTCCAGCCTCGCTGCCAGGTCCGCCGAGATCTCACCCACCGCCGGGCTCCTGACCAGCGCGCACAAAGCGAGCCGCGATCCCGTCGTCCTCTGGCCCTCCGGGCCGGCCGCTGGCCT
>CAVPIR010000007.1:0-74179 GCA_963705055.1 uncultured Actinomycetota bacterium | reverse complement strand
CCGGTTCGCTGCTCGAGCGTGCCCGTTCGGCTACGACTGGCTAGGTCGGCAGTTTGCACTGGATTCGGGGCGGCTCGAAGGCGGGCAGCCTTTGGTGTTGCTCTTCGAGCCAGGGACGGGCGAGGTTCTGGAGATTCCCTTTTCATTCGCTGATTTCCACAAGCAGCTTGATGAGCTCCGGGAGGCGGCGCTGGCTGACTCGTTCTATGCCGCCTGGACCCAGGCCAACCCGGAGCTACCCCCGCTCAGCGTCGCCACTGTATTGGCTACAAGGTTCCGCTGTTCTTGGGCGGCAAAGACACCATCGAAAACCTTGAGGTCATCGATCTAGAGGTCTACTGGTCGATGTCTGGGCAGCTTCGGCAGGGCACGCAAACCTTGCCGCCAGGAACCTCGATCGGACAGGTCCGGCGGGCATAAATCGGCATCGCGCGCTTGCGGTCACCTGATCCCGCTGGCGGGACTTGAGGCAGGCTTGGTGCTGTCAGGCCTGACGTTTGCGCTGCGACTCAGCGCGAACCCTATTGGCCAGTGTGCCTGTGGAACAAAATGCGATAGCTGTCCTAACGACAGCAATGCGCCCACGTTGCGTGGCAGACGGCGAGACTTCAGGCGCCGAGCTGGGTGCGGAGCCAGCGGACGTCCGACTTGGCGCCCGGCGTCTCGCAGATGACCGGGCAGCCGGCGGCCTGGACGACGGCGACGAGAAGCGCCGCGTCGATCGTGCCGGACTCCAGGTCCGCGTGCCGGTCCCGGCTCGAGCCGAACTCGTCCCTGGAGTTGTTGCAGTGCACGAGGTCGATCCGGCCGGTGATGGCCTTGATCCGGTCCACGATCCCCACCAGATCCTCGCCCGCCGAGTACGCGTGGCAGGTGTCGAGGCAGAAGCCGACGTTCTCGTCTCCCGCCTCGCCGACGGCATCCCAGAGCCTGGCGATGTTGTCGAGGCTGCGTGCCATCGCGCCGTCACCGCCGGCGGTGTTCTCGATCAGCATGGGCAGCGGACGCTCGACTCGTTCGATCGCCTTCCGCCAGTTGTCGTAGCCTTCGGCCGGGTCGGTGTCGATGGTCACATGCCCGCCGTGCACGATCAGCCCTGCGGCGCCGATGGACGCCGCTGCGTTTAGTTGCTGCTCAAGGATTTTCCTGCTGGGAATCCGGATCCTGTTGTTGGTCGAGGCCAGGTTCATGGGGTACGGCGCGTGAATATAGGCGGCCACGCCCGCGGCCTCGAAGTCGGCGCGGATCTGCGCCGGCGGGCGGTCCTCGGGGAAGGACGGAGCCTTCCAGTCCTGCGGGTCGCCGAGGAAGAACTGGACGGCGTTGGCACCGATGGCCCGCGCCTCAGCCAGCGGGTCACCGTCGTGCAGATGAGGACCGATGATAGGCATCCCACGAGCCTACCCATCGGCCGGGTTGGAGCGCTGGCGGCGGCAGGAGGTCTGCGGCCGCGCGATTCCTAGACGAAGCCTCCGTGCGCGAACCCGAGGCCCATCCCGACGAACGCGGCGACGATGCCGGTCACGATCACCATGCGCTCGATCCTGGTCGCCGACATCATCTGGGCGACCAATCCGACGATCATGCCGGTGAGGCCCAGGATGGTGCCGAGGACGTGAGCGAGGCTCAGCAGTCCGATGACCATGGACACCACGCCGGCGACCACGGTGTAACCGGCGCTGGCGAGGATCAGGGGGTGGCCGCCCTGGCTTTTGGACGGGCGTGAGAACTGACGTGCGCGCGGGCGAGGCCTGGCTGGGGCCTGGGACACGTGCCATCACCTCCGGGGAGACAGTGACCATCCAGGCCGGCCGCGCGCGGTTCAAGGAGCGGGCCTGCCTGGCTGCCTTCAGTACAGTGTCTGCCCAAACCGGCCTGGAGTGAAGCGTCCGGCGCTGTCAGCGCGTCCTGGTAGGCTGACGACCTGCGCTGGTGCAAAGAATGCGCAGATCCTCCTGTCACGGAGAGACCGTGACCGCTGAGTCCGAAGGAGGCACGGCTTAGTATGCGCCGTTACGAGATGATGATCATCCTCGATCCCTCGCTCGAAGAGCGCACCGTCCAGCCCTCGCTCGACCAGTTCCTGAAGGTCGTCACGACGGCCGGCGGCAGTGTTGACAAGGTCGACGTCTGGGGACGCAGGCGGCTCGCCTATGAGATCGACAAGAAGGCAGAAGGCATCTACACGGTCGTTGACCTCGTTGCCGAGCCCGACACCGTCAAGGAGCTCGACCGCCAGCTCAACCTCAACGAGGCCGTGCTGCGGACCAAGATCCTGCGGCCTGACCTGCACTAGCCCGCCGGCACCGCGCCGCGGGCGCCGATCGCCGGCACCGCACACGCCGGCCCGAGACCCACAGCATTCGAACCGACCGGGAGTACCCGATGGCAGCAGGCGACACCCAGATCACCATCATCGGCAACCTCGTCGATGACCCGCAGCTCCGCTACACCCCGACCGGGCAGGCGGTCGCCAGCTTCAGGGTGGCTTCCACTCCCCGGTTCATGGACCGGCAGACCAACGAGTGGAAGGACGGCGACTCGCTGTTCCTTTCCTGCAACGTCTGGCGCCAGGCGGCCGAGAACGTGGCGGAGTCGCTGCAGCGCGGCATGCGGGTGATCGTCTCAGGCAGGCTGCGTCAGCGGTCCTATGAGACAAAGGAAGGCGAGAAGCGCACGGTCTACGAGATCGAGGTCGACGAGGTCGGCCCCTCGCTGCGCAACGCGTCCGCCAAGGTCGTCCGGTCGAGCCGGGCCACTGGCCAGGGCGGAACCGGAGGCGGAACCGGCGGATCCGGTGGGTACGGCGGCGGTGGCAGCGGCGGTGGCGGCGGCGGCGGTCGCCCGGCCGACGACCCGTGGGCATCTGAGCCCGCCGACAGCAGCGGCTTCAGCGACGAGCCGCCGTTCTGATCTCCCCGCGCCGCTCTCCGCGGAATGCCGGGCAAGCACGAACTGAACGACACCTACGAGCACAACTGAACAATCGGACCATCCCCGCCACGTGCGGGGGACCAAAACCCCGCCGCATGGCGGGGGACCAACCGCCGTAAGGCCGAAACCGACCATCCCCGCCGCAGGCGGGGCTCTGCTAAGGAGCACCACGATGGCCAAGCCACCGATTCGCAAGCCTAAGAAGAAGGTTTGCCATTTCTGCCAGGAGAAGGTCATCCGGGTGGACTACAAGGACACCGCGACGCTGCGGAAGTTCATCTCCGACCGCGGCAAGATCCGGGCACGCCGGGTTTCCGGCAACTGCACGCGGCACCAGCGCGACGTCGCGACGGCGATCAAGAACGCTCGCGAGATGGCGCTGCTTCCGTACACGAGCACGGCTCGCTGAGGCCGGGGAGGATAGCTCAGATGAGCGGTTCACCGATGAAGCTCATCCTCACTCAGGAGGTTTCCGGCCTGGGTGCCCCCGGCGATGTTGTTGAGGTCGCGGGCGGATACGGACGGAACTACCTGGTGCCGCGCGGCCTGGCGATGCGCTGGAGCCGCGGCGCCGAGAAGCAGATCGAGCTGATCAAGCGCGCCAGGTCGGCCCGCGAGATCCGCAGCGTCGAGGACGCCAGGGTGGCAGCCGAGCGCCTCGCTGGCCTGCGGGTCAGGATGCATACCAGAGCGGGCAGCGGCGGACGGCTTTTCGGGTCGATTTCGACGGCCGACATCGCCGCCGCCGTGAAGAACGCAGGAGGACCAGAACTGGACCGCCGCAAGATCGAGATCGGCAACCCGATCAAGACCGATCGGCGCGCACCAGGTCGCGGTCCGGCTGCACCCCGAGGTCAGCGCTACCGTCGAGGTTGAGGTCGTCGGCGCGTAGGTGTGGCTTTACGCCGAGGCGCGCGCTCGGCTGAAGCCGGGACGCGCGGCCTGGCAGAGGCAGGGCCGAGCGCTCGGCTGACGCCGGACCCTTCGTGCGCGCCTGCGGCTTGTGGTTAGGTTGGTTCACGGCGCGACGGTGGGGGCGGAGCTCCTGAGAGCCGTTGAGCGGCAGCCTGTTTGCAGCGCTAGGCTGCCGCTCAACTTTTGCTGGGCAATGCTCGCTGGCAGGCCTTTCTGGCCAACCTCTGCTGGCTGAGCGTGATGCGAGAACTCGTCGAGTACAGCGCCAGTACGGCCGCGCCCGCAGGGAAGTCGCGTCGGGCCTGATTTTCGGGCCTGGTTCAAGCCTCGTAGGTAGGCAGCCTCTTGGCGACCTCGGGGTCGAGTTGCGCAAGCTGAGCCCACAACTCGGCGAGGCGCGCGAAGATGTCGACCTCGTCGTCGGACGCGCCACGCGCCTGTGTCGTCTCGAGCCGCCGCAGGCCGCAGCCCGCCCGCCGCGAGGCCGCCGTGGCCGCCGCGATGCTCGCCGCAGCCGTGCCGGACGTCGGCGTACCCGCTGCCGGATGCCCGCGCACCGGTGCCGGATGCCGGCGTACCTGCGCCCGCGGCCGCGCGGTCAGCAGTAGCCCGGTCCGCGGCTCTTCCTGCGGTCGCTCCTGCTGCGGTCGCCCCGCCTGCGGCCGCGGATTCGGCCTGAGCAGCGAGGTCGTCGATGGCCCGCCCGATCTGGGCGATGCGCTGCTCATGCGTCGAACACATAATCGAATGGTATCCGGGTCTGCTGACACCGCGTGGCGTTTTGGAGCACATCCCTGGAACCGGGTTATGGCTGATCGGCGCAGGGTCGTCTCGGCATAGTTTGTGCCACATCTTGGACACGCCTGGCCGGGCCTGGTCGCACTTCCAGCGTGTGGATAACTCTCGCGCGGTGTGACAGTGTCACACGCACAGGTTTTTCTTCCACGCACAGCCGGTGGAGAACATAGCCGCAGGTCAGCGAGGTTTTGGCAGCTGAATAGCCGCTACATCCACAACCTCGCCCCCAAGTCGCGCACAGCTAGGACGGCGTGTCTGCACAAGCTGTCCACAGTCGCTGTGCACAGCATGATTGGACGCGGGAAGGCCTTAGCAGAACACTGTCAGAACCATTCGGTAGAACGGTGCTGGCGGGACTGATGTGACCGATCGGCCGAACGGGTCGGCAGGGCGGATGCTTGGGGGTCATCGTGCGGCGAGGGGGTGGAGCCTGGTGAGCGTTGCGGAGCTCGCGCCACGCGAGGACTTCGAGCGGACACCGCCGCACGATATCGCCGCTGAACAGTGCGTGCTTGGCGGCATGATGCTGTCCAAGGACGCCATCTCCGATGTGCTCGAGGTAATCAAGCCCACGGACCACTACCGGCCAGCGCACCAGATCGTCCACGAGATCATTCTTGACCTGTACGGCCGGGGCGAGCCCGCAGACGCAGTCACGGTTGCCGCTGAGCTGACCAAGAAGGGCGACATCGGCAAGGTCGGCGGCGCACCGTACCTGCACACATTGATCGCGTCGGTTCCGACCGCGGCGAACGCCGGGTACTACGCGCGGATTGTCCGCGAGCGAGCCATCCTCCGGCGACTCGTGGAAGTTGGGACCAGGATCGTCCAGCTCGGCTACGCCGGTGATGGTGACGCCGACGAACTTGTCGATCGTGCACAGGCCGAGGTGTACGGGGTCACCGAGCGGCGGGTCAGCGACGACTACATGCCTCTGTCGGAGATCATGCCGGGCGCCCTGGTGGAGATCGAGGCGATCGGCAGCCGCGGCGGCACGATGACCGGTGTGCCCACGGGGTTCGCCGATCTTGATGCGCTGACAAACGGCCTGCACGAAGGCCAGATGATCGTCATCGCGGCCAGGCCAGCGCTGGGGAAGGCGCTAGCGCTTGATACGCCGCTGGCCTCGCCGAGCGGCTGGACGACGATGGGCGAGGTTAAGGTCGGAGACAAGCTTCTCGGTGCCGACGGTCGACCCATTACCGTCGTCGCGGCGACCGAAGTGCTACAGGATCGAACCTGCTACGAGGTGCGATTCTCCGACGGTGAGACCATAGTTGCCGACGGTCAGCATCAGTGGCTCACCTGGACTAGAGCAGCCCGGCGCTACGACGCTCAGCTCCGCGGGCGCGGCCGCAACTACGCCCGGCCCGTTCCGCCGGAGGTCGTGACGACGGAGCAGATCGCAACGACATTGCGCTGTCCCACTGTGGACGCGCGTCCCAATCACGCTGTCCAAGTCTGTCGTCCTCTTCAGCTGCCCGCGGCCGAACTCCCCATCCCGCCGTATGCCTTGGGGTGCTGGCTCGGTGACGGGCATTCCGCAGGCGCCAGGATCACCGCCGCTGAACCCGAACTTCTGATGCACATCGAGGCCTCGGGCATCGATACGCATCCGCAGTCGGGCCAGTTTCTGTACGGCTTGGCTTTGCCCAACGAGCGCTCTGTCGTTGACGAGCGGCGGCTGCGCGAGCTCGGCGTGCTCGGCAATAAGCATGTCCCTCTGGTCTATTTGCGCGCCTCTGAGGCCCAGCGGCGGGAGTTGCTGGCGGGAGTCCTTGACACGGACGGCACCGTAGGCAACACCGGGTCAGTTCAGTTTGCCGTGACCAGTCGCCAGCTCGCCTACAGCGTGCGAGAGCTCGTTCACGGCCTCGGCTACCGATGCGCCCTAAGCACGAAGCAGGTCAAGGGCAGGAATCAGGAAACGTCGACGTCTTACCAGCTGAACTTCACGACCACCGACATGGTCTTCAAGCTCACACGCAAGCAGAAAGCCCACAAAGACCGTCTGCGGCACGACCCTCAGCGGACACGGTGGCGCTACATCATGGACGTGCGGCCGATCGCGTCGGTGCCAGTCAGGTGCGTCCAGGTTGATGCGCCCGACCAGTTGTACCTGGCGGGACGGAGCATGATTCCGACTCACAACTCGACGATGGCCCTCGATCTCGCCAGGGCGGCGTCCATCAAGCACGGCATGGCGTCGGTGATCTTCAGTCTTGAGATGAGCCGCAACGAAATCACTATGCGACTGCTGTCCGCAGAGGCGCGGGTTGCCCTGCACTCGATGCGGACCGGCCAGATGAGTGACGATGACTGGACCAGGCTCGCTCGCCGGATGAGCGAGGTCGCGAACGCCCCGCTGTTCATCGACGACTCACCGAACATGTCGATGATGGAGATCCGAGCCAAGTGCCGCCGTCTGAAGCAGCAGCACGACCTGAAGCTAGTGATCATCGACTATCTGCAGCTGATGAGCTCCCCGAAGCGGGTCGAGAACAGGCAGCAGGAAGTCTCTGAGCTATCTCGGTCACTGAAGCTGCTGGCCAAAGAGCTGAACGTCCCCGTGATCGCGGTCGCGCAGCTGAACCGTGGTCCTGAGCAACGGACCGACAAGCGGCCGATGCTATCTGACTTGCGGGAGAGCGGCTCGATCGAGCAGGACGCGGACGTCGTGATCCTCCTGCACCGTGAGGACGCCTACGAGCGGGAGTCACCCCGTGCAGGCGAGGCGGACTTCATCGTCGCCAAGCACAGGAACGGGCCGACGACGACCGTGACGGTCGCGTTCCAGGGTCACTACAGCCGGTTCGTAGATATGGCTCGTATCTAGAGTTGTCATTTAGTCCGTTTCGCCCGCTATCACACAACAACTTTGGGCATGTTGCGTCGCGGAGCTAGCGCATATGCACGCATCCGAAGCCACGGCCAAGGCCGATGAAGGCGGATCTGCACGCAGAGCGCGTCAAAATACCAAGCGCTAGGCCTCCGCGAAGTGCCGTACAATATCGAAGGTTCAGCCTGCGCTCGTAGCTCAACGGATAGAGCATCTGACTACGGATCAGAAGGTTGGGGGTTCGAGTCCCTCCGAGCGCGCCCAGGTCACAAGGCCCTTACCTGCCCCGCGGGGGGGCCTTTTTGTGCCGTTGGGAGCCATGTTGGGAGCCATCGCGGCCGATCCAGGGCCGAACAGTGCCAGGCTCATGGACGCGGCGACGGCCCGCCGGTCTCCTTCGACCAAGTGCCCGTAGACGTCTTTGGTGATCGTGATGCTGGCGTGCCCGAGGATCTCCGACACCACGTGTAGTGGTGTGCCCTGGGCAAGCATCAGCGAGGCGCCGGAGTGCCGCAGCTCGTGCGGGTGCCAGTGGCCAAGCCCGGCCCGGTTGCACAGCTTGGCGAAGGCACGGGAGAAGTTCTCGGGATCGAGCGGTGCCCCGGTCTCGCTGGCGAAGATCAGTCCGTGGTCCCGCCAAAGGGGACCGGCCGCGATCTTGTGCTCTGCTTGACGAGTGTGGTGCTGGCGCAGCTTGGCCAGGATCTCCGGGGTCAGCGCCAGCGACCGCCGCGACCGGGGCGTTTTCAGTTCGCCGATGATGAGCTGGGTGCGGTGTCCCGGTTGCTGCTCCCGGTTCTTGATCCGCTGGACACTGTGACTGACTTGGAGGGTCCCGGTGTCCCAGTCGAGAGCCGACCAGCGCAGGCCGAGCACCTCGCCGCGGCGCATCCCGTGCGCCAGCGCGAGGATGATGACCAGCTCGAAGCGATGACCCGTGGCTGCATCCAGCAAGTGCCGGGCTTGCTCGATGGTTAGCGTCCGTCCTTCCTTGGCCCGCACCCGGGGAGGCGCAGAGAGGGCGGCGACGTTGCGGGCGATGATGCCCTCACGCTCGGGCTGGCCCAGAGCCCTCCGGAGGATCGTCCGCATGATGCGGACGCTGTTGGTGCTGTACCCGGCGTCGCGTTTTGCCCGCCATAGCTTGTCGAGATCTACCACGGTCAGCCTGCTGAGGCGCTTTTGGCCGAGCGCGGGAATGAGATGCAACCGCACCGTGTCGTTGTAGTCGTCCTCGGTGGACTCGGCGACCGTGCCGGGCAGGTTAACGGTCTGCCAGCGCGTGAGAAAAGCTTTCACGGTCAGCCTGTCATCTGGCACCGTTCCGCCATCGGTCTGCTGCCGCAGCTTGCGAAGCTTCTCAACCACCTCGACGCGAGTACGGCCAGACACTTTCTTGCGAACTCGCTTACTGGCCGTGTTATAGCCGAGTGAGATAGCGCCTCGCCAGCGGTCTCCGTCCCGGTAAACAGAGTCTTCGCCGTAGCCGCGACGTGCGCTCATGCCACGCGCTCCTGTTCTTCGAGCTGGGCCACAAAGTCCGCCAGGGCGGTTGCCGGAATCCGGCGCAAGCCACCGATCTTGACCGACCGCAGCGTACCGGACCGGATCAGCTCGTAGACCTTTGTCCGGCCGATACCGAGAGCGATCGCCGCGTCTTCGGGACGGACCAGCAAGACCGGAAACTCACTGAGGGTCCAGGTCGTCACGCGGCCCTCCCGGTTGCCGAGATTTCGGCGGCCAGGGCGTCGCGGGCTCGGTGCCTGGCTTCGGTGAGGGCTTGTTCCCAGTGGAGGCGGTCGGCGACGGAGTGCAGGAGCCGCCTGCCGGGCGGCAGGTAGTCGTCGTCGCCGGGCTGGACGGGTTCCCACCGGTAGGCAGCTGGGTCGGTTGCCGGAAGACCTAGCATCTGCATCAGCCAGGCTTTGCGGTCGCTGCGGTGGTCGGCGAGGGTCTTGCCGGACCATTTGCGGGAGACCAGCACCCGGCGACCGGCGTAGCCGAGGTGGTCGCGGCGGTGCGCGTTGCCTTTGCAGGCGCCGGGGACCAGGCCGGGCCGGGGGTTCTTGGGCTGGATGCCGTAGCGCAGCCAGTTCGCACAGGTCGGTGAGCATGGCTCGTAGCGCAGTGCGTAGGCGAGCCGGTCCACATGCTCCCGCTGGGTGTCGGTTTCGGGGTGGTGGCAGTCGGCGAGCTGCTTGGTCAGGTACTTGGTGAGGTAGCCGATGCACCGGGCCGAGTCCTTGGATCCGGCGAGGACGCCCTGGGCGTCGAACTTGGCCCCGAACCGGGCCACATGCATCGGGTCGTCGTGCGGGCCGATGGCGTCGAGGGCGTCGTCCCAGCCGGGGAGCAGTTCGCCGGTGGCGGGGTCGAGGTAACGGCCGCTGGGTTCATGCCAGGCCGGCAGGTGGTCACCGTCAAAGCGCACGGTGCCTGTGGATGGCCACCAGACTTGGTGGTAGGTGGCTGCGAGGATCTGCCGCAGCTCGGGCCGGGAGACGGTGCCGCGGATGGCGATGTGCACGTGCGGGGCGAGGCGTTTTTGGGGTTCGATGGTGGCGAAGTACTGCACGTCGTGGCCGAGGACGCGGCGCAGGTTCTGGATGAACCGGTCGAAGAGGGCGGCGAAGTGGAGCGCGTCCCGGGCGGCCTGTTGGTAGTCGTAGCTGGCCGGGTCGGCGGGGGTGCCGTCCTCACCGACGCGGCCGTAGCTCGGGCAGGTCAGCGTAATGAACATCGAGGGCCGGAAGGTCTTGCCCTCCGGGGCGGTGTAGGTCTTGCCGATCGTGTGCGGCGGGCGCGCAGATGCGCGAGCAGCCCGTCTGAAAGTTCATCGACCGCGTTCGTGCACGACGGGCAGGCCGCGTCCCAGTCGGGGCCGAACATGATGTGCTGGATGATCAGCTGGTGGCTGTCGCCGAACAGCGCGGCTAGCGTGGCCGGTCCCTGCGGGCCGTCGAAGACGTACTCCTTCTCGATCCGGACCATTGGCAGCCTGCGCCGCTCGGCGTTCAGCACATCGCGCCTGCGGGTCTCTTGCTTCTCCTCGGCCAGCAGCCGCCGCCTGGCCTCAAGCCACTGCTCGCGCGACACAACCTCGGGGAAAGCCATCACGACCTCCTAGACCGCGGTGAGACTTCAGGCATGGTCCTCTAGCGGATGAGACTAGTCAGCGGCGCGAAAACAAGTGGCCCGGGAGGCAATAGCAGCATCCCGGTATCGGAGGCGGACGCCCGTGTCAAGATGGCGGCGCACTGACAGCAGCCGTGACAGCAACGCCACCACACACCAAGCCGCCGTGGCCCACCACGGCACCCAGGATTGTGGAGCCCTGCCCCACCGACCAGCGCCCGGGCCCGAACTGATAAGGAAGAGGTCCCTGGTTCAAGTCCGTCTAGCCCACCTAGGCATTCGCCCAGCTCAGGGACCGGGCATCCCGGTGTCAGTAGCTCAGCTGCTCATCCCAGTCGGTTCCGCGTCCCTCCGGGGTGAGGTCGTAACAGGTTCCAGTCCGGTTCGAGTGTGCCGACGTGGCGGGGATCTTGCCCGGGATCCTCCGGCGCGTAGAACAGTTCCGAGCCCCAGAAGTGCCGGATCGTGTCCCCGTCACGGTGGAACACGTTCAGCATCGGCTGCTGCTCCCCGTCGGGGGTCTCGGCCAGGTAGTCGCGGTTATAGGTGGTCCCGGCCGAGGACAACAGGCGCAGGTGCCGCCAGCCGCGTTCAGCGGCGAAGGTGAGGATGCGCTCGATCGGTGCCTTCCCGGAGACCGCGAGGTTGACGTGCTGGGCGGCGTGCCCGGCGGCGCCGTCGAGCTGGTCGAGGAACGCGGTGCACGACGGGCACGGGCCCTGCGCCAGCGGCAGCAGCGCGGTCTGCCCGGCGGCCGGGCCGGGCCGGTCGTCGCCGGGGGCGCGGGGGAACATCATGCTGTAGATCACCAGCGAGTCCTTGCCCGGCGCGAACAGCTCCGATAGCCGCACCGCGGCCGGGCCGCCGCCTGGGCCTTGGGCCTGGAAGACGTAGTCCTGCGGCACGACCCCGCCCGGGGGCAACCGGCGCCTGGCGGCGGCCACCGCCTCCATGGCGCGGCGCAGTTCGATCTCCTGCTCCAGCAGCCGATCCCGCGCGGCCCGGTACTCGGCTGACTCTCCAGGAAACGCGATGGCCATGGTTCCTCCCAGGGAACTCGCTCAGAGCCCTACGCTAAGCCAGGAACAGCGTTGCGCTTGATGTCTTATCAGTCTTGGCTCTACAGGCCAACTGGTCAGGCCGGGCGGTTGCGGCCGGGATGGCCTCCGCACGGCTCGCACTGGGAGCCAACTTGGGAGCCACCCGGGCGAATGACTTCCCGCGCCCGGCGGACGAATGCGGACAAGCGGCTGGCGATCATCCCAGGTGGCGAACTGATCCGGACGACGCTGAACGCGATGCAGGTAACTACGGATCAGAAGGTTGGGGGTTCGAGTCCCTCCGAGCGCGCCCAGGTCAACGGCCCTCTGCCCTTCCGGCAGGGGCTTCTTGCTAACAGATTTGCTAACAGGAGCCGGGACCGACCGGGCAAGATGCAGGATCTGGCAGCAACCCGATGGCAGCGCGTCCTGGCCATGTGATGCCTAGGATCTGATCCATGACCGACCCGACGCCGTACGTCCATTTCCCCGGCACCGCTCGTGAGGCCCTGACGTTCTACGGTGACGTCTTCGGTTGTGCAGTTCAGCTGAACACCTTCGCGGAGTTCAACCGCGCCGACGGTCCGGCCGATGCCATCGCCCACGGCGGCCTAACCGGGGGACCCGTCGCGCTGTCCGGCGCAGACGTGGCCGGAGACGAGCGGCCAGTCCGATCGGAAGGCATGATGCTGGCCCTGCTTGGCACTGCCGCTCCCGCTACTCTGCGCACCTGGTTTTCCCGGCTCAGTGAAGGTGGCCGGGTCGTGGACCACTTGCAGAAGCGGCCGTGGGGCGCGTCCGACGGGCAAGTCATCGACCGTTATGGCCTCCACTGGCTCATCGGGTTCGAGGGTGACGAGAGCGACTAAAAGCAGCCGTGGCCCCGCCAGTAATGTGACAGTAACCGGTCCGGTTCGAGGACTGGCAGATCCTGGTCCCGCCGCTGGATCTGCAGCGGGTCGTGAACGAGCGGCGTGGACTGACTCATCGCGTCGCGATGATCGACGCCCTCGAAGGCTGACCATCGGGATGACCTCGTCCCTACGGGCCATCGAACCGCTAACAGACCAGGTCAGGGAGCAGGCGGCGGCTAACCAACGGCGTTGTAATACCGCTTTGGCGTGCCCGTGGCGTGTCTAGCACAGGCCACCGGGACATCACGATCACTCACGGATAAGCTGCCGTCCGGCCTGACCTGGGCTTGTGCATACCACGGCGATCATTAAGGGAACCTGATAAGGAAAAGGTCAGAGGTTCAAGTCCTCTCATGCGTTCAGGGGCCGGTCGCTAGTACCGGCGGCGATGACGGGCCGCCCGGACCATGGGAGCTTGGCATGGATCGGATCGTTCATACCCCTGACGGCCGGGTGCTCGCCGTTGAGGATGCCGGTGACCCCGCGGGCAGTCCAGTGCTCGTCCATAACGGCACTCCGATGTCGCGTCACCTGTACGGCCCCAACGTCGCCGATGCCGCCGAGCGGGGCCTGCGGCTGATCAGCTACGACCGTCCCGGGTACGGCGGCTCAACACCTCAGCCCGGGCGAGCCGTCGCAGATTGCGCGGCCGACGTCCGGGCCATCTGCGCCGAGCTCGAGATCGGCAGGCTGGCAATGTGGGGCCTTTCCGGCGGCGGACCGCGTGTGCTGGCCTGCGCTGCCCTGCTCCCCGACCTGGTCACTGCGGCCGCTGCCCTCGCATCGTTCGCGCCGTACGGTGCTGATGGGCTGGACTGGTTTGATTGCATTCAGGCCGCCGACGCATACCGGCTGGCGCTCACCGACCCCGACGCGGTTCGGGCCGGCCTAGACGAAGCCAGGAAGGCCGTCCTGGACATGACGGCCAGCAGCCTGGCCAAGGAGTGGGCACCCGTCCTGCCACCCGCGGACACAGCCGTCCTGACCGGTGAACTGGCCGAATTCACAATCCGCACACAGCACGAGGCGCTCGCGGCGGGCAGCCAGGGCTGGTGGGACGACAGCTACGGCCTGATCAACCCATGGGGATTCGAGCTGGCCGACATCGCCGTCCCGGTCCTGCTCCTGCACGGCAGGCAGGACACATTCGTTCCCTTCGCCCACGGCCAATGGCTCGCCACCCACATCCCCGGAGTCGAAGCCCGGCTACTCGATGACGACGGGCACCTCACCCTCCAGGAACACCGGATCAGCGAAGTCCACAGCTGGCTAAGGCAACACCTCTAGGACCAGACAGCAAACGAAGGCATTAGACAGGCGACTTGCTAACGCATGTGCTAACAACAGCTCTGGACGGACCTGGACACGGCCAGGCAACTATGTCACTCAAGGCGCATGAGCAGCATGAACTGGCCCCGCGGACGGCTCTGGAGATAGCTGATCCTGCTACGGATCAGAAGGTTGGGGTTCGAGTCCCTCCGAGCGCGCTACCTCTGACCAGCAGGTTCCTTGATTCTTATTGACCATCTGACGCGCTCCTGTCGGCGTTCTACCTCCCTTACTTCCTGGTCTTGCCTAGACCTCGCTCCCTCCGCCGACCTTGGCCGGGCGGCCAGACGACGCCGACCCACCGGCCGTCGCTGCGTCTTTGGTAGATGCGCCTTCACGCAGTCCGTGCCCTTCATCGCTTGCCTCCGGCATTGCGCTCTCGCTCCCGGGCCGCCCGGTCAACGTGCAGCCCGGACCGCTGCGCCTCCCCAGCAACTAAGACTTGAGGCGGCAAAAGTTCCGGTCGGGCGCGCTGGATGGTGCCCGACAGTCGACCGAGGTCAGCACTATCCGGATGTGCCCATGCCACTCGTATTGCGCTCTGCCGACGTGGTAGTACAGGTTGATCCCCGCGATGCTGCCGCGCGCACTTTGTCGCCAGACCCAGGGCGATACCGGCCCACTGGTGCGGAGGGATGACAGCGCCAGCCGGCTCATGACGGTTCACCCACCACCTGAACGCATCCCGCTGGCTTGAGGGGATCACTGGAGGGTAGGTCACCCAGTCACCGACGGGTCCTCCGATGGTGACTTGGGCACCGATGAACTTGATGTGGCGAGGCGACCTGATGACCAGCCGGTCGATGACCGCCGGCGCTGACCCGCTGTTGTAGACGCCGTCGAACCCGATCGTGTCAGCCCCACCCTGTCGCACCGGCTGGCCTATCTTGATGGTGTTCTCTGGCTTTACGCCCAGCGGCCCCTCCGGCAGACCTGACCCACAGCCGGAGACGACCGCTGCCGCAATCAGGGCGAGCAGCCCCAGAGCCAACGCCGCTGCCCGTGACTTGGACAGCGGTGCTGGCACCCGCCTGGTGCGCCGATCAGGGATTGACGTGAGACTGAACAACGGTTCGTTTTGCGTTAGAAGGGACCGTTTCTGTGCCGCACACCCAGTTCACGTGCGTAGCATTGGCGAAGCCGTATGTGATCTGGGCGCTAGTATCGTAGCCCGTCTCCGCGGTGGCCTCGAAGCTGATATCTCCCATGGAAAGGCCCAGGGCCTTACTCCAGGTAGTGGCTTGTTCATTGCCGCTCTGCCATTGACTGTTCGGTCCGGGGACGAATCGCGCACAGACCCCGTTCGCCGCCCCAGGCGGGTTCGTCTCTGTGATCAGTTTCTGGCCGCCGATCCAGCTGTTCTCCCGCACATGCCAGTGATATTCCTGCTGGCCGCCTGAGCAGATCATTTTGTAGAGCGGTCCTCCACTGAGTCTGATACTCGATGAAGAAGCCTGTTCTCCGGTTCGGGTAGCCTACCTTGGACTGCGACGAATCGGTGCGAGGCCCGTCTGCACTGAAGCGGGCCATGAGGTCAGGGTAGGGCTCGCGGTTGCCTTGAATGCGATGCCGAGCGATGAGTTCTGGGCCTTCAGGTAGGTGAAGTTGCCGGTCACGCCTTGGGAATCATTCCAGATGTAGGTTGAACGGTGCGCCCGGCCGCCAGCACCAAAGTACGTGCTGCTCGTGCCGCTGGCGTGGGCGCTGGCGCCGCACCTGCGGACCTGGCCGGGGGCCTTGCGGGGGACTACGGCATGCTCGTCGCAGCGCTGATGACCGTGGCCTGATTATCTGGCGGGACCGTGCATCGTCCCCAGGCTGGCAGAGCATGGCGGCCGGGCTGCTGTTCACCTTGATGATCGCCTGGTCCAGCCACGAGGACGTGCTGATGGGCCTAGCGGTCGTCCTGGTTGCTGTGACGCTGGCGCAGGCCGTCGACGGTCATCACCGACCGCCTCGCGGAAGGCCGATCCCTCCCGCCGCGGACGGCGAAACTGAAGGTCAGCTAAGCAGCAGGTCGTGACGTTGGTCCCTTGCGAGGCCGTGCAGAGCCTCCGACACTTGTCATATGACAGTTGGACGCAAGATCGCGGTTATGGTGCGGCCGGGATGGCGGCAGTCGGTCGTCTACGGAGCCTGGGTGCGCCCTCGGCTCATGCGCTGGGGCGCGACCGATGAGGAAGTCGCCGGGCCGTATCCCGGTGCCGAGCTGGTCCCCGAGGGCGAGAGGGCGGCGACGATGGCCGTCACGATCGACGCGCCGCCGGATCAGGTCTGGCCGTGGCTGGTCCAGATGGGCGGGGACCGTGGGGGTTGGTACTCCTGGGACCGCCTCGACAACGGCGGCCGCCCAAGTGCCACAGAAGTCCACCCGGAGTGGCAGGACCTCGCCCTCGGCGACTACGTGAAGTACTGGACACGGACACGGCCCCGTGGACGCGTGGCAGGTCGCCGCGCTTGAACCGAATCGGTTCCTGGGACTGCGCGGGTTGAGCGACCTGCGAGGCCGCCAGCCTCGATCCGAAGCAGCCACGGCCATCGGCCTACATCGAAGGACTGTGGGGCTTCCTGCTGAACGAGCTGCCCGGCGGGCGCACACGTCTTGTCATCAGCGGCTATCAGGCCCTCCGCCCTCGGTGGATTGAGCGCTTCGTCATCTACTGGCTCTACGTCCCGGTTGTCTGGCCGATGCAGGCACGGATGTTGGCCGTGCTCAAGCGGAACATCGAACGAGCGGCCCGGGCACGACCGCAAACGGTCGCCTCCGAAGAGCCCGCCTAGCCCCCGGACACCGTCGAGGCGCACTGGGTCGCTCCGCGCTGGACAATCCGTCAGCCGCGGCGGTGACCGCCTACCGTCGGCAGTTCTCCTCCGACATCACCGCACTTGCGGTCTTCCGCCCCGGCCGAAAACGTGTGTCGTCACGGTCGCGTCGACGAACCCCCGGCTGGACGCTCACCAGGCTCTCGACGGCCTACCAAAGTTGGCTCTGCGTCGTCCAGTCGCGATATCCACTCGGCGGCGTCCGAGCCGCCACCCATGCCGCACTGATGCTGTTTTCGCCCAGCTCGTACGGACAGCTTCCGTATCGGGTAACTGGAGCAGGCAGGCCGATCGCCCTATCGGGCGACGCCGGGCGGGCGTGCCGCCCACACCGCATCGGGCTCTGGGGTCGACTGCGCGCCTCAGGCCTGAAGTGACGCGTAAGCACCAGGGCGCATGCGGTCGCCGCGATAAACACGAGCAGGGTGAGCACGTAGTAGTTGCCGACGATCAACTCCAGCCCACGCCAGGTGAATTCGACTGTCGCCCGGTTGTTGCCGCGGTTCGGCGCGAGAAGCAGCAACCCGCGCGGCAGCAGCTGGGCCTTAGGGTCGTAGCCGCCCTGGTTGCCAATAGGTAGGGGCCACCAGCCAAACAAACCCACCACCAGCGCGGCTCCGAGGATCCGGTAGCCGAGGCGCCGTGGCCCGTAGGCGGCGAGGGCAAGTGCTGGTACCACGTAAACGTAGTGGTGCGACCAGCTGATTGGGGACACCAGCAGGCTGGTGGCGGCGCACGCAACCAGGCCGAGTAGCTCGTGGCCACGCCGGCTCGCCAGTATCGAGGTGGCGAGCCCGGCGATGCCGACGACGACCGCTACGACCAGCCAGTACGCGCGCGCGTCGGGCCCGGCGTGGGTAAGGCGCAGTATGACGCCGTTAAGGGACTGGTTGTCCAGGTGGAAGGATTTGCTGCCCAGCCGGGTGATCTTCCCGCCCCAGTACACCGCGGAGGCGTGCGGCAGCAGCGCGAACCCAAGTCCTACCGTGACCGCGAAGGTCAGCGCGCTGACCGCCGCGGCCTTTACTCGCCGCGTGAACAGCAAGTACGGAATGAAGATCAACGGCGTGAGCTTGATCCCCGCCGCCAGCCCGATTCCGATGCCCTTGCCCTTGATGCGGTCCGGCAGCGCGAGATCGCCCACCACCAGGGCCAGCAGCACGAGGTTGATCTGCCCGAAGAACAGTGTCATCGCAACCGGTTCGAGCCAGAGGCCCACCGCGGCGATCGCAAACGCCGCCGCCGCCCTGGCCAGGCCAGCAGGCCGCCCGGCGAGTCCCAGGGAAAGGTACGCCACCACCGGCAGCAGCCCGATAGTGAGCACCGCCAGCCCGACCTGCCACGTCGCGAACGACGCACCGCTCCCCGCAGCGAACAGGAGCGCGGCGAACGGCGTGTAGGTGAACGGCAGCTTCACCGCCCCGAACTCGAGCGCGTAGAGCATCGCCTGCTGGTGCCGCACAGCGATGCCGCCACCTCGGTAGACGGCCGTGTCGATCTGCGTCCAGTAATACTGCGGGGAAGCTCGGGCGAGCAGGGCATACCCGGCCACGGCCAGCAGGAACAGTGCGACCGCGGCCATGAGCCAGGCGGCTGGCCGTATTCGAGCCACCGCTCCGTCTCCTCAGCCTTCAACCGGCTTGGTCATGTTCGCTGACCATGATGTCAAACTAGGGCCGATTGCGTGCCGACCCGGGACCTCACCGCGCCGCCGATCAGCAAGCTCGCCTCGACGCCGTGCTGCTCGAAGCCATCGCCGCGCTTGCCAGTCTGTTCAGCGAACCGGGCCGGACTGGAAACCACCACAGGTAGCGTGGGCCAGCGTGAATACCGAGTGGACCGCACCCGCGGTTGAGCGTGCTGACCCGGACCACGTCGCTGGTGAGCGCAGGGCGCTTGAGCAGTGGATCGACTACCACCGCGTCACCTTGTTGAACAAATGCGCCGGGCTGATGGCCGTGCAGTTGAAGCGACGCGCGGTTCCGCCGTCTAACCTCTCGCTTCTGGGCCTAGTTCGGCACTTGGCCGACGCGGAGCGCGGGTGGTTCCGCCAGTGCGCTGCTGGCGAGGATGTGCCTGACCTGTACTGGACCAAGGCTGACAACTTTGCCGACTTCAACGACATCGAGGCCGCTGACGCCGAGGCTGACCTGGACACCTACCGACGCGAGATCATCGCGGCGCGCAAGGCAGTGGCCGGCAAAAGCCTCGATGATGTGGTGCCGTTTCGGTGGGGCGGCGCTGATCGCGACATCCGCTGGATCTACTTGCACGTGATCGAGGAATACGCGCGCCACAACGGCCACGCCGATCTGATCCGCGAGTGCATCGACGGCGTGACCGGCGACTAGATCCGCCCGGCGCGGCCAGCTTGTGGATGGCTGTGTGCAACGTTTGGGAGGCAATGCACGGCGAGACCCCGTTGTTCGGCAATGCGCTCCGTGCACAAGCAGCAGTACGCCTCCGCCGGGCAATACCTAGCATCAGCAAGTGGAACGGCTCGACCTAGAACGCGCCTGCCGCTTTGACATGATGCTGGCGTGCCGACTCACATTGCGTTGCTGCGCGGGATCAACAACCTCGGCAGCAAGAAGGTCGCGATGGCCGAACTCCGAGAGGTTGTGACCTCGCTCGGCCATACCGATGTCATGACCTACATCCAGAGCGGAAACGTGCTGTTCACCGCGCGGCCGACAGGAGGCGGGACGACGGCCAGCCTAGACACCGCGACGCTAGCCGCCGAGTTGGAGCAGGCCATCGCCGGTGACCTCGGTGTCCGGGCGCGCGCCGTGGTGCTCTCCCGCGAGGAGCTTGCCGGTTGCATGCGCGACAACCCCTATCCGGGCGAGACGGATCCCAAGCGGCTGCATGCGGTGTTCCTGCCCGAGGAACCCGAACCTGGCCTGGCCGCCTGGGTGGCCGACGCAGAGCGACAAGTGCGGGTGAAAGGCAGCCGGGACGGGGCCCAGTTGCTCGGCCGCACGGTCTACCTGCACACCCCGGACGGGTATCCGCCCAGCGAGCTGCGCCGTGTGCTCGCCAGGGCGGGCGGACCGACCTCGCCCGCAGTGGCAGGAACGGCGCGCAACTGGGCGACGGTCACGAGGCTGGCCGAGCTCTGCGGACCCTGACTCCGCAGCGCTGACTAACGAGCATTGAACGGAGGCCAGTGAATGACACGGCAGTCAGAATTCACCGCGCGTAGTTACGGCAAGGTTTTTGATGGAATCGCGGCTGAATACGACCGCCGGCGTCCCGCTTATCCTGACGAACTCGTCGATCAGGCTTGTCAGGTCGCAGGAATCGGGAGTGGTGATCATGTGCTCGAGGTCGGGTGCGGCAGCGGTCAGCTGACTCGCGGCCTTGTCGCGCGGGGCTTGCACGTCACGGCACTCGAACCTGGCAAGAGCCTCATCGCACTGGCCAGGCAGAACCTGACAGGTGCTGGATGGGTCGAATTTCTGAACGCTCATTTTGAGGATGCATTGCTGCCCCGCGAGCATTTCCAGGCCGTGTTCTCGGCGTCCGCATTTCACTGGGTCGACCCTGAGGTCAGCTGGCAGAAGGCTGCTGACGTGCTTGTTCCCGGCGGCACGCTCGCCCTAATGCAGTACTTCGGACTCGAGGAGCCGCATAGCAAGCGAGATCAGGATGCAGTACTGGCTGCCATGAGAAAGGTCGCCCCGGACATTGCCGCCAATTGGCCGGCCTACCGGGATCTCGACGCCACGCTCGCTGGGACGGAGCAATGCCGTGCCAACGTCTCAGAGGTATGGGCCTGGCTCGGCAGCCACGACGTAGCGCAAGGCTATGCCGGTCGCTTGTTCGGTGATGTTCAGGTGGCACTCATGCCGAAGCTCGTCGAGCACACTCCTGACAGGCTCAATGCTCTTCTTCGCACGATGTCGTTTTACGCTCGGCTTTCACCGGGCCAGCGGCAAGCCCTTGAGCGTGAATGCGAGGCCATTTACGAACGCCTCGGGCGGCCCATTCGCGCTAGCACGGTCGCGGCGCTTGTGACGGCTCGGCGCGGCACGGGTGCAGATGATCACCGCACATCGTTACCTGATCGGCGAGGTTCGTTCATTGTGCAGGGTCAACCAACGGCCAGGTCGCGCTGATACCAGGTGCCTGGCCGGCCGCCCGGTTCGGCAGGGCCGACTGGGACGAATCCGGCCCTGATCAGCACCTTCTGGGACGCGACATTGTCGTGGTTGGCCGCCGCCCTGAGCGTGCGCAGCCCGTGTTGCGCCGCCGCTAGCCGGCACATTTCCCGGACGGTCGCCGTCGCAACGCCACGGCCGGAGACGTGCTGCGCGACCCGATAGCCGAGCACAGCCGTGCCGTCCTGGATATCGAACAGGTTGAACCGGCCGAGGACTGAGCCATCGTCGCCTGCCAGCACGTAATAGGCGCAGACGCCCGCCTCCTGCTCAGCCAGCAAAGCATTGTGCCGCTCGGCGAACTGGTCGAAGTAATCATCGCCGCGGTCGGAGATCGAGGCAGCAAAGTAGGCGCGATTCGCCAGTTCGAAGGCCAGGATCGCCGAAGCGTGGTCGGCACGCACGCGCTGCAGCTCGGACACCGCCCAACTCTACTCAGCTGGTGCGCTGCGGCCGCCGAGCCTCTGCTGAGCAAGCTAGTCGCTGGAACATCCGCCTAGGACTGGCGAATCGTGAGCTGGATGTTCACAAGATCACCCAGCTCGACGTCCTCGCGACCCCTGACAGAATCCCGTAGCGGCAGGACATAGCCGCCGTCCTTCGGGAAAAGGGAGGTACGCCAGCGCGTACGGCCGAGGCGGACCTCGACCGGCACCATGCCCCATCCATAGGTAATGCCAGGCGCAAGATCGTGGACCGCATCCGCGTGCTCTGCTGGGATCGACACGAAGTGATAAGGGGCCGGGCCTCGCCACTCCCAGACGCGGCCCTCGAAACCGAACTCCACCGTAGCGGCCCTCCACGCTGACCTCAGGCGACCCAGAACTCGTTACCCTACGGGTCCTGCATGACCCACATGACGCAAAGTGTCCACCTACGGCTGAAATGAGCCGATGCCTCGCAGCGGTGAGCGTGGACGCGCCGAACTTGTCTAGGTACGGTAGACACATGCCGCTCGACACCGTCCTGCTGGGTCAGGCCAGGGCCGCGGAGGCTCGCGCCCTCGACGCTGAGCAGGCTGCCGACGTCGCCAGGGTCGAGTTCCACCGGGCGATACGCCGGCTCCAGCTGGCGGGAGGCTCGCTGCGCGAGATCGCCGAGGAGCTCGGCCTGAGTCACCAGCGTGTTCATCAGATCGTGGAAGCGACCGGGGGAAGCAGAAGCTGGCGCGGCGGCCAGGCGGGTTCGGGGGCGCTATTGTCCTGCTCGTTCTGCGGGAAGCACCAGAAGCAGATCAAGAAGCTGATCGCCGGGTCGCATGCCCGCATCTGCGACCGCTGTATCGACCGCGTGCACACGGTGCTTGCCGACGCTGGCAAGACGGCCAGCACGCCCATCGCGACGATCGGGCGGCTGAGCGATGAGGTCAGCGACGCCCGGTGCAGTTTCTGCGCGAAGGGCCGCGACCGGGTCGAGGCCATGGCCGTGGCCGGTGAGGCGCGGATCTGCAACGAGTGCCTGGACCTGTGCGACGAGATAGTCAGCGAGGAACGGGCCTAGCTCCCAACACAGCTGACCGGGCCGAGCAGGAATCGAGAAGCGTCCTCCGGGCAGCTCTCGGCATACTCGTGGCCAGGCACAAGCCGATGGCTAAGGCGATCGTGCCACCCAACCCGCAACCTCAGGAGTGCCGATGACCGACTCTTCCACCCAGGGAATCAAGACCGTGCTCCATCCGGTGTCAGACCTGGAGGAGCCAGCGCACGACGTCGGCGGCGGCCGCCTCGTGGCCGCCATCGCAGACCCCGACGGCAACGTCCTCGGGCTGATTCAGGACCGATGAACGCTGCACCCCGCTCCCGCGTCGAGCGTCGTCGCGACACCGAGCATCGGCTGAACCACGACGTCGACATCTGGGTGGCCAGTGCCTCGCCGGACGGTGCTCCCTATCTGGTGCCGCTGTCCTTTGACTGGGACGGCGAGGCGCTGCTGGTGGCCACGCCGGCGGACAGCCCGACCGGCAGGAACCTGGCTGCCAACCCACCGTTCCAACCTGGCTGCCAACCGGACCGTTCGGCTCGGCCTGGGCCACACCCGCGACGTGTCTATGATCGATGGCGACGTCGAGGCCGTAGAGATCGACGCGCTGCCGCAGGAGCGCGGAGACCAGTTCGCCGCGCACACCGGTTTCGACCCGCGTGAGCTGACCCCGCCGTACCGCTGGTTCCGGATCGCGCCGCGCCGCGTCCAGGCCTGGCGCGAGGTGAACGAGCTACCCGACCGCGACCTGATGCGCGACAGCCGCTGGCTGGTCTAGATGGAGACGATGAGCATGGCGACGAAGACGGACACGCAGTCGCCCGCGCTGCAGGCTGCTGACAGCCACGATCTGATCCGCGTGCACGGCGCGCGCGTGAACAACCTCAAGGACGTCAGCGTCGAGATCCCGAAGCGCCGGCTGACGGTGTTCACCGGCATCTCCGGGTCGGGCAAGAGCTCACTGGTGTTCGGCACTATCGCGGCTGAGTCGCAGCGGCTGATCAACGAGACCTACAGCGCCTTCGTCCAGGGCTTCATGCCGACGCTGGCTCGCCCCGAGGTCGACGTGCTCGACGGGCTGACGACGGCCATCCTCGTCGACCAGGAGCGGATGGGCGCGGACCCCCGCTCCACGGTCGGCACCGCGACGGACGCCAACGCGATGCTGCGCATCCTGTTCAGCCGGCTCGGGCAGCCGCACATCGGGTCGCCCAACGCGTTCTCTTTCAATGTTCCCTCGGTCAGAGCGAGCGGTGCGATCACGATCGAGCGCGGTGCCAGCAAGACGGTGCGGGCGACTTTCACCCGCACGGGCGGCATGTGCCAGCGATGCGAGGGCCGCGGGTCCGTCACCGACATCGATCTGACCGAGCTAATCGACGAGACCAAGTCGCTAACCGAGGGCGCGATCAACGTCCCCGGCTACAAGACGGGCGGCTGGAATTATCGGCTTTACAGCGCATCGGGGTTCTACGACCCCGACAAGCCGATCCGCGACTACAGCAAGAAGGAGTTGCACGACTTCCTCCACCGCGAGCCGACCAGGATGAAGATCGCGGGCATCAACATGACCTATGAGGGCCTGATCCCGCGGATTCAGAAGTCGCTCCTGTCCAAGGACCCGGAGGCGATGCAGCCGCACATCCGCGCTTTCGTGGAGCGGGCGGTCACCTTCGGCACCTGCCCAGAGTGCGACGGCACCAGGCTCAGCGAGGCAGCGCGATCGTCGAAGATCAAGAAGATCAACATCGCCGACGCCTGCGCGATGCAGATCAGCGACCTCGCCGACTGGATCCGCGGCCTTCACGAGCCCTCGGTGGCGCCGCTGCTCGAGGCGTTGCAGAAAGTGCTCGACTCGTTCGCGGAGATCGGGCTTGGCTACCTCTCGCTTGACCGGCCGTCGGCCACGCTGTCGGGCGGCGAGTCACAGCGCACCAAGATGATCCGCCACCTCGGCTCCTCGCTGACCGATGTCACCTACGTGTTCGACGAGCCGACGATCGGGCTGCACCCCCACGACATTCAGCGGATGAACGACCTGCTGCTGCGGCTGCGCGACAAGGGCAACACTGTCCTGGTCGTCGAGCACAAGCCGGAGGCGATCGCGATCGGCGACCACGTCGTCGACCTCGGACCTGGTGCCGGTACCGCCGGCGGCGAGGTGGTCTTCGAAGGAACCGTCGAGGCGCTGCGTTCAAGCGGCACGCTGACCGGTCGGCACCTGGACGACCGCGCATCGCTGAAGCCATCGGTGCGGACGCCGTCGGGGATGCTGGAGGTGCGCGGCGCCAGCACCAACAATCTGCGGGACGTCGACGTCGACATCCCGCTCGGCGTGCTGGTCGTCGTGACCGGGGTGGCGGGCTCGGGCAAGAGTTCGCTGATCCACGGCTCGGTGTCCGGGCGAGGCGGCGTGGTGTCGGTCGATCAGACCGCAATCCGCGGCTCGCGACGGAGCAACCCGGCGACTTATACCGGACTGCTCGACCCGATCCGCTCGGCATTCGCGAAGGCCAACGGCGTCAAGCCGGCGCTGTTCAGCGCCAACTCCGAGGGTGCCTGCCCCAACTGCAACGGCGCCGGTGTCATCTACACCGACCTGGCGATGATGGCCGGCGTAGCCGCCACCTGCGACGAATGCGACGGGAAGCGGTTCGAAGCGTCGGTGCTAGACCACCACCTCGGCGGCCGCGACATCAGCGAGGTGCTCGCGATGCCGGTGAGCGAGGCCCAGGAGTTCTTCGGCGCAGGTGAGGCGCGCACGCCTGCAGCGCACGCGATCCTCGGCAGGCTCGCCGACGTCGGGCTCGGCTATCTCACCCTCGGCCAGCCGCTGACCACGCTGTCCGGCGGCGAGCGGCAGCGGCTCAAGCTGGCCACGCGGATGGCTGAGAAGGGCGGCGTGTACGTCCTCGACGAGCCGACCGCCGGCCTGCACCTCGCCGACGTCGAGCAACTCCTCGGCCTGCTTGACCGGCTCGTCGACTCCGGCAAGTCGGTGATCATCATCGAGCACCACCAGGCGGTCATGGCACACGGCGACTGGATCATCGACCTCGGCCCCGGCGCCGGCCACGACGGCGGCCGCGTCGTGTTCGAGGGCACACCCGCTGATCTTGTCGCCGCCCGATCCACCCTCACCGGCGAGCACCTCGCCGACTACGTCGGTTCCTGACCGCACCCGGCGTGCACCCAGGTCGTCTGGGCTGGATTACGGTGGCTGAATGGCTGAGACCCAGCGGGAGTCCGTGCCGCGCGTCGACTCAGGCGAGCTCGACACGGCCCAGGCATTCCTGTCGTTCGCCCGGCACTGCGTGCTGAAGAAAGCGGATGGTCTGTCCGACGAGCAGTTGCGACGTGTCCTGGTCGACAGCGGCACCTCCGTCCTCGGTCTCGTCCAGCACCTGGCCGAGGCGGAGCGGTACTGGTTCGGCTACCACCTCGCGGGTGCCACCTGGGATGCGGACTGGGATATCGGCATGACGGTGCCGGCCGACCGGGCCGCGGCTGACGTGCTGCTGGACTACCAGGCGGCGATCGAGGAAAGCGACCAGGCGATCCAAGCGGCCGGCGACCCGGAAGCGCGCTTCGCCGTCCCGGTGGACGGAAACCGGCACACGCTGCGGTGGGTCATGGCCCACATGACGAGCGAGACCGCCAGGCACGCCGGGCACGCGGACATCCTCCGCGAACAACTCGACGGAACTACCGGTCGCTGACACTTCCGATACACCCCATCTGTGGATGAACGGAGCCGGCGAGATCGAGGTTCGACCAGCGCAAGACGCTGATCGCCGGCCGCTCGCGCTGCTGCTGGCCGCGGTTGCCGATGAACGGACCGGAATCGCCACCGAGCCGCCCGTTGACATCGACCGGCTAGCAGCGGGCTGGAAGATCGACGGCACCCTAGTCGCGCTGGCTGAGGGCGCCATCGTCGGCGAGGTTCGCATCGAGCCCAGCTGGATGGGCTTCGGTGAAGTCGGAATGATGGTGGCGGCGGATTGGCGGGGTCGCGGCGTGGGAACGGCGCTCGTCGCCGCGGCAATTGAATGGGCGCGGGCACGTGGCCTGCACAAGCTCGCCCTGAGCGTCTTCCCGCACAACAGTGCTGCCATTGCCTTGTATCGCAAGGTTGGTTTCGTCGAAGAAGGACGGCTGATACGCCATGTCCGCCGAGCCGATGGTCAGTTCTGGGATCTGATCGAGATGGGCCTCCTGCTCTAGCATTTCCTGACATGCGAGCCCGTGACTTCATCGCCGCAGCCCGGGCTAGGAGCGCGCCGGCCGGGCGCTGACCCCTGCCGCCTGGTGGAAGACTGGCACCCGTGGACATGGGCGAGGTCAACGACCTGGCCGCGGCCCTGGAAGGGGTGCGGCGGACCGCGCCTGGCGGGCTTGCTCAGTGGCGATACCAGGGCAGGCTCGTCGCGCGCCAGCTAGACGAAGCACACCTCGTGATCCGTGCCGATTTCGAGTACCGCGACTCGCTGCTGCGGCAATTCTCCGGAACCTTCAGCGTCCCATCCCGGTATTCAAAGCACATGATGGTCGTTGCCGATCTGGCCGACGGGGACGCTGGCGCGATCGAAGACGCGATCGAGGCGGCATGGCGTCTTCAGCGCAGTATGGACTAGCTCCAGCGGCCGTTGTCAGCACCGGCACAGACATGCTCCCGGCCGACGGGCGGCCAGCGGCATGCCGCAGTAGCGTTGCGACATGCCGGACTACAGCCAGGATCCGCAGGTCATTCCTTACCTCTTGTATGAGGACGCCGGAGCGGCGATGGACTGGCTGATCCGGGTCTTCGGTTTCACCGAACGGCTCAGGCAGCGGGAGGAAGACGGGCCGGTGCGGCACGGCGAGCTCCAGCTCGACGAGGGCGGCGTGATCATGATTGGCGCACCCGGCGGGGACTTCCGGGGACCTGCCAGGCTCGGCGCCGCCACCCAGCTTGTGTGCATCACGGTCACAGACCTGAGCACGCACCGCGAGCGCGCGCGAGACGCCGGCGCGGACGTGTCGGAGATCTCGACACGGGCCGGCCGCGCCCGCAGCTACACGGTTGAGGACCTTGAAGGGCATCGCTGGTACTTCAGCGAGCCGCTTTAGCCTGATTCGGGCGCTGGCGCACGGCTAGCGCCCGAATCGGCTGACGTCGGACGGCTGGTGAGTTAGGTGGCGGGGGACGGCGCCCTTCGGCTGTTGTCGTGGCTGTCAGCCGGATCTTCTTCGTCGTCGCCGCCATAGTTCGACAGGCCGAACAGGTAGCCGAGGACGAGTGCGCCGATGATGATGACGAACGGCCACGTCGAGGGGGAGTTGAGCGCGATCGTGACCGTTAGTCCGACGAATGCGGTGATCGCGGTGACGTTGCAGGCCAGGGCCCTGGAGCGGACGCTGAGCAGTTGCTGGCGCTCATCGGCGCGAGATGCGGCCAGAGCGCCTTCGTCGCTGTCCTTGCCGCCCATCCGGTACAAGGTGAAAGCGCGTACAACCGTGACGACAACGGACATGATCGAGACCCACCACAACGGCCCGCCTCGAATCAGCCATGCCGCCGCGAAGAGCGCTCCTGCAAGAACTACCACCGCAGGCTTGCGCAGCCGCGGGGAAATGAAAGTCGTCATGTGCCCGCCTCCTCGTCATCGGGGTCAAACATTTTGTCGACCGGCACTGCGAAGAACCGCGAGATCCGGAAGGCGAGAGGCAGCGAGGGCAGATAACGGCCGTTCTCGATCGAGATGACTGTCTGCCGGGACACGCCCAGCGCCACGGCGACCTCGGCCTGGGACAACCCCCGCTGAGTTCGCTGCTCCCGTACCCGGTTCCGCATAATGTCAAGGTAGCTTTACATCTGAATCATGTCAAGGAAGCTTGACATCACGTTAGCGCGGCCAGCAGCGCGGCCGGTAACGCGGTGCGCAGTAAGGGACCTGCGATGTCACAGACACGGGCTCCGTCGCGTCTTATCACTGGGCCGCGAAGGGGACGCGCCGACAGCCGGCCAAGGAGCATTAATGACATTGAACGTCCTGGTCACAGGCGGAACTGGCACCTTGGGGCGAAAGGTTGCCGCTCAGCTCGGCGACCGCGGGGCAAGCGTGCGGGTGCTGAGCAGGCGGGAGCACGCTGCCGCCGGTGACATCAGCTTTGTCACTGGCGATCTGGTCGCGGGTACTGGTGTCGACGCGGCAGTCACCGGCATCGACACGATCGTGCACTGCGCGAGCAACCGGACCGGTGATGCCGTCGCGGCCAGGAACCTGGTACGGGCAGCTGCGAAGGCGTCGGTGTCGCATTTGGTCTACATCTCGATCGTCGGCTCGGACACGGTGAGTTTCGGCTACTACCGGTCGAAGGTCGAGGCCGAGGGCGTGATCGCCGGTTGCGGCCTGCCGTGGACCACGCTCCGCACCACCCAGTTCTTCGATCTGCTGCTGAAGGGCGCCAAGCCGATGAGCAGGTTGCCGGTGATCCCGGTTCCCGCTGGCTTCGTGGTGCAGCCTCTGGACGCCGGCGAGGTCGCGGCCACGCTCACCGATCTCGCGCTGGGCGAGCCCGCCGGCAGGGTGCCCGACATGGGCGGCCCTGAAGTCCTCAGCTTCGCCGAGGCAATCAGGTCTTATCTGACCGCCACCGGCAAGCGCCGGCTGGTGGTGCCGGTCCTGCTTCCTGGCACCCGTGCGATCAGGGCCGGCGGCCTGCTCGTGCGAGACCGGGACCGCGGCCAGCTACCCGCTGGCAGGCGGACGTGGCCAGAGTTCCTCGCCGCCGAGGTGGCCCGATGAGGCCCGGACGGAGCCCAGCCGCGTGGCGTCGACGTCAGGTGTCCGCTCATGAGCGGTCTGGACGCCATACGCTCATGATGTGCCCGGGGAACAAGATCGCCTGTGGGCAGGCTCGATGCCTGAGGCCTACGATCGCTGGCTCGCGCCCGCCGTGTTCCGCCCGTTCGCTGCCGACCTCGCCCAGCGGGCGGCGCGGCTGCGGCCGGAGCGGGTACTGGAAATCGCGGCCGGGACAGGCGTGCTGACGAAGGAACTGGTCGCGGCCCTCCCCGACGCGCACGTCACGGCCACGGACCTGAACGGCGCGATGGTCCACTTCGGATCGCGTCAGGCGCCAGGGGCTGACTGGCAGCGGGCCGACGCGCTGGACCTGACCTTCGATGACGCCGCCTTCGATCTGGTCCTCTGCCAGTTCGGCGTCATGTTCTTCCCCGACAAGCCGGCGGCGTTCCGGGAAATGCGGCGGGTCCTGCGACAGCACGGCACCGTCTTGTTCAACACCTGGGCCACGATCGACACCCACGGCTTCGCCGCCACCTTGCTGACCTGCATCGAGCGCGCGTTTCCTGACGACCCGCCCACGTTCCTGGTCGCCGTGCCGCATGGCTACCCAGACCTCGATCAGGTCACCGCCGATCTGGCCGCCGGCGGCCTCGAGCGAGTGTCAGCAGAGACCGTTACGCTCGAGGGACACGCTGGCGCGGCCGCCGACATAGCGAGCGGATTCTGTACCGGCACCCCGCTGCGCATGGAAATCGAAAGCCGTGGTGACCTGGCGGCGAGCACTGCGGTCATCGGCGAGGAGATGACTGCGCTGCTCGGTGCGGGTCCGATCACCGCGCGCATGACCTCGTACGTGATCGAGGCCAAGCCTTCAGCCTGATCGAGCCCGACGTCCCACTTGCGAGTAGCGAATACGGCATATACGACCGCATTCGCTACTCGTTACCGCAAACGCTCCCTGTTGTGAGTTGCCGTGAGTTGTCGAGAGTTGTTGTGAGCCACGGAGGGGTGGCGGCCGTGCGGGCAGCAGGCGCGGGAGAGTCCGGTAAACGAACCCAGGACTTCTTGCTGAGACGATGACAGGACCGCCCCATGGCCACGTGCGAAGGAGGATGCGTGTCCCAGCCCTCGATCGAGCCCTACGAGACGGGCATGCTCGACACCGGCGACGGTAACTCGATCTACTGGGAGACCTGCGGAAACCCGGACGGCGTCCCCGCGCTCATCGTGCACGGCGGGCCGGGCTCCGGCTGCTCGACCGGCGCGCGGAAGTCGTTCGACCCTGCAGCGGTTCCGGATCATCCTGTTCGACCAGCGCAACTGCGGCCGGAGCAGGCCGCACGCCAGCGACCCGGCCGCCGACATGCGACTCAACACCACCCAGCACCTGATTGCCGACATGGAGCGGCTGCGCGAGCACCTCGGCGTGGACAAGTGGCTGCTGCGCGGCGGGTCGTGGGGCGTGACGCTGTCGCTCGCGTACGCCGCAGCGCTACCCGGAGCGGGTCAGCGGCATGATCCTGGTCAGCGTCACCTCGAGCCGCCGGATGGAGCTCGACTGGCTCTACCGCGGCGCCGGCCGGTTCTTCCCCGAGGCGTGGGCTCGGTTCCGCGACTACGTCGGCGCCGAGTGAGTACCGGCTGCCGACCGATGCCGAGCCGCCGATCGAGGACCTGCTGATCAAGTACTCCCGGCTGATGGAGACCGCCGACCCGCAGGTCCGGGAGCAGGCCGCGGCCGAGTGGCTGACCTGGGAGGACGCGGTCATCTCGATGGAGGCCAACGGCAACCCGGGGCCGTACAGCAACCGGCCCGACGACGCGAAGCTCGCTTTCGTGCGGATCTGCGCGCACTACTTCGCCCACGGCGGCTTCCTCGAGGACGGCGTGCTGATCCGCGAGCGCCGGCAAGCTGGCCGGGATCCCCGGCGTCCTGATCCACGGCCGCAACGACCTCGGCGGCCCGGTGGTCACCGCGTGGGAGATCGCGCGAGCCTGGCCCGATGCCGAGCTGGTCGTCATCTCCGACTCCGGCCACACCGGCAGCGCCGCTATGCAGGACGCGCTGGACGCCGCCGCCGACCGGATGTATGCGCTATCACCGGCGTCGCGGCGCCGGCACAGGCAGGTCGCCCGGCCTACCTCATGGAAGTGATACTTAGTACCGCGACGCCATCGGAGCAGACCCTCCGCGAGGCTACGGCGGTCTACCGGGAAGCCTTCGGCGAACCGCCCTACGGCGAGAAACCAGAGCTCGCGCAGGCATTCGCCGAGCGCGTGGAACGGTACGCCAGGGAGCGAGACGGGTTCCGGCTGGTCACAGCCTGTGCGGACGACGGCGTCGTGACCGCGATCGGGCTAGCCGTGCTCGCCAGGCCAGGTGACTGGTGGCGTGACAGGGTTGCCGCCGCGATACCTGGCCCGCAGGCAGGCGAATGGCTCGGTGCGGCCTGCCTGGAGGTCGTGCACCTGGCGGTCTCCCCCCGCGCGCAGGGCCGGGGCCTTGGCCGGCTGACCCACGACGTGCTGATCGCGGGCAAGCCCGCGCCGACAGCGGTGCTGACCGTTCACCCAGCGGCCGCACCGGCGCAACGGCTGTACCTGAGCCGCGGCTGGACCATCCTGACCGACCGGCTGGCCCGCGCGGGCCGACTACTGCTGATGGGCGACGCCCGCGCCACGGACGCCGACTCAAGATGTAGCGCGAATCGCAGAGACGATATATCTTGAATCTGGTTGCCCGATGCGAAGGAGCAAGTCGCGATGACCACACCACTTCGGAATGACCAGCAGGGCCTCAGCCGGCGCGAGGAGCTTACGGTCTCCAGCGCCGCGATGGCCGACGTGCCGTGGGCCGTCGCAGGAGCGGCCGGAGCGGTTGTGACAGGCGCTGACCTCCTGTTCCACCTCGTGGGCGGTCACCTGGCCCTGGGCACCGCGCTGTCTGCGGGGACCGTCGCGGCGTTCACGGTAGCCGGCGGCAGCGTCGTGATCCGGCGCAACTCGAGCCGTGCGGCCCGCTGGGCGCGCAGCCACCCGTGGCGCTTCGCGGTACTGCCAGGCGCCGCGACCGCGGCCATCGTCTTCGTGCTCGCGGTTCTCGTCGGCAGCAGCGGCGTGTTCGGCGGGGTGTTCACCGCCCTGTGGCACGGCGCGATCGCGTTCGGCCTGACCGGCGCGGCTGGCGCGATCACCGGCAGCCGGCGCTCAGAAAAACGCGCCGGGAACTGAGGTCCGCGTGGCCGCCCCCGACCCGCCCGCGCGCCCCCGGCTCGCCCACTGCGGCGACGGGGCGCCCACGCGGCGACGGGGCGCCCACGCGGCGACGGGGCGCCCACGCGGCAACGGGGCAGACCGCGACGCTCGGCAACGCGCGTCAGTCGTAGCGCTCCTGGCGGACCAGGAGCTCGTAGCTGCGGCCGTCGGTGAGCGCGTTGAACTGCCCGTCGAGACGAAGCCGAGCGAGCGGACCACGCGCAGGGCTCGCTCATTGAAGGAAGCGACCGTCACCCGGAACGCCGCGGGCGCGAACTCTCGCCTGCCGAAGGCCAGTCCGGTCCCGATCGCCTCTCGCCCAAGTCCTTTGCCGGTCAGGTCGGGCCGCAGGCCGCCGCCGGTGTCGAGCGCTGACGCGTCATAATTCCCGCCAGCCACCCTCCCGTCGTCGCCGAACGACCGGAACCCGATCAGGTCGCCGCCATCGACCAGTGCGCAGAAACCGCCCTCCTCGCTGATCAGGAAGGCGGCGCTGGCGCTCGTCATGTCGTAGCAGTCGTATGGCGCCGGGTATCGCCAGGTGACGATCTCGGCAGCGAACTCCCGCGTCATCGGGACGATCTGCATGCCCGTCAGCTTAATTCGCGGGTGTCCCCGGCTGGCTCTGGTTGCCTGACGGACCTGATCGCCCGCAGGCTCAGCACGACGGTGCTGCTCACCGCGGTGTACGCCGCCGCGACTCCTAGCAGCCGGCCGGCGCCGACGATGGCCGCCACCGGGCCGATCACGACGAAGCCGACGGACCCGAGCGCGTAGGCACCGGTCAGGTCGAACGCCGTCACCCTGGCTAGCGCCTCAGCCGGCACCCGTTGCTGCTGCACCGTCGCGAAGTACGTGCCGAAGATCGCCGAGCCAGCCCCGGCCGCGCACGCGCCGGCCGCCACTGCGTAGAGCGGCAGGTGCAGGCTCAGCATCAGGCAAGGCGCGGCGTACCCGTAGCTGCCGACGACGGCCACAACGAGCGGCCGGCGCGGCTTGCGGCCGATCAGGGCGACGCCGGTCAGGACCGAGCCGAGCGCCATCGCCCCCGCGATCGTGCCCCAGGCGCGCGCGCCGCCCAGGTACTCGCGCGCCAGGAGCGGGCCGAGCAGCAGGTAGGGCGCCCAGGTCAGCAGGTTGAACAGGGCGAACTGGACCGTGATCACGCACAGCCAGGTCTGGGCGCGGAACTCATGCCAGCCCTCGGCCAGGTCCCGCCACGGCGAGTGCGGGCTGGGGCCTACCGCGGGAACCCGCAGCAGCGCCAGCGAGATCAGGCTGATGCCGAAGGACGCGGCGTCGATACCGATCACGACCCCGGGCTGGGTGAACCCGATCAGCACGCCAGCCAGCGCCGGGCCGATCACCTTCGTCGCCGATTGCGCGACCCCGAGCAAGGCGTTGGCGTCGGCAAGACTTGCCTGCGGGGTGATAGCCGGAGTCAGCGCGCCGAGCGCCGGGTTGAAAAACGCCTCGCCAGCCCCGAGCACAGCCGAGAGCAATACGATCAGCCAGATTGGCGGCACCGCGAACAGCAATGCCGCGGCCAGAATGCCCTGCGCGGTTAGCCGCGCCGCGTCAGCCCCGAGCATGATCTTCCGCCTGCCAAGGCGGTCGGCAAGAACACCGCCGCCGAGCATGAACAGCACCTGCGGAATGACCCCGGCCGCGAAGACGTAGCCGAGGTCGGCCGCCGACCCGCCGCCGCCAAGAACGGCGAACGTGACCGCGACCGCGGACATCGCCGACCCGAGCAGCGACGTGCTGTAACCCGCGTAGAACAGCCTGAAGTCCCGGTGCCGGAGCACGGCGAGCCTGCCGCTCGCGCGCCGGAACCTGCAAGCGCCCGCCGACGTTTCCCGGCAATTGACAACGCACAATTTACTGCGGTTATCTCGCGATTCCGAATTGCCGTCAATCACAATTGAAAGATTGCCAGTTAAGCGCAGGCGATAGCAAGAAATTCTCGGGGATTCTACTAGACACACGCGTTGCTGCCTGCGGCAATGCGATGTAGCCGCAGTAAATGCAGGCAGCCGGCCGCGTTATGATCGCAGTACGGTCGGCGAATTCAGTGCGGGCATTTCGTGCGCTCGGACGGACAGGCGGACGGGAGGTCATTGCCGTGAGCGGCACAGAACTCATCGCGCTCCGCACCCTGCCCGCGCACATCGCCCCCGTTGAGTACGCGGTCGCGGCCGAGCGGTATCTGGCCTCGGCGAACCTCAGCCAGGCTTCGCGCCGCATCTACCGGATCTCGCTGACTAGCTGGTGCTGGCCGCTAGTGGGTCAGTCCGCCCCGGCAGGGAGGCTCCGCCGCGGCGCCGTGCCGCCGGTCGTCCCGCTCGCGGTGCTTGACGATCCCGGCACTGGCGCCAGGCTGGCGGCGGCCCTGGCCGAGCGGGCCAGCCAGAGCGACGCCAGGACGGTCAACAGGGAGCTGTCCGCGTTGCGCAGCGCGGTCGGCTGGTGGCAGGACCAAGGCTGGATCAGCGCCGACCCGACCGCAGGGTTGCGGCACGCATGGCCGGCCGTCCGGGCGCTGCCAGCGCTGACCAGCGAGCAGCTCGATGCGCTCTGGCGCAGCAACGCACTCCTGCGCGAGCACGCCTTCTGGCGCCTGCTCTATGACTCGGCCGCTCCTGCACAGGCCGTTCTCGGGCTGGATGCGACCGATCTGGACCTGGACCGGCGCCGCGTGAAGGTCGCCGGTCCGCAGGCCGCGGTGCGGTGGAGCGCGGGGACATCCGACCTGCTCGGCTGGCTGCTGGCCGGCCGCAGCCACGGGCCCGTGTTCCTGACCGGCCGCCGCGCGCCCGTCCAGGCCGGCCCGCGCGACATCTGCCCGCTGACCGGCCGCGCGCGGATGTCCTACCGGCGGGCGGCCGAGATCTTCACCGCGCACACCGCCGCGCTCGACCCGGCTGGGCGGGGCTGGACGCTGCACCAATTGCGCAGCACGTCGAGCCGCGCTGCGCTGCCGGCGGGCTGACCGGGATCGCGGCCAAGCGGCGGCGCCCGCACGTCGGCCGCGGTCTGGGACTGCCCCCGACCGTTGGCGGGAAAGTAGGGTGGTGGATCAATGGCCGCGAACCGGGGGGACGAGCCATGGCATTCGTGCAGGTCATCGAGTTCAAGGCGGGAAACGTCGACGCGCTGCGCAGAGCGGGCGACGAATGGGAACACGCGACCGAGGGCAAGCGGACCGCGCGCAGGCAGGTGCTCGGCCGCGACCGGGATGATCCGGACCGGTACTACATGATGGTCTTCTTCGACTCCTACGAGTCGGCGATGGTGAACTCCGAACTGCCGGAGACCCAGGCCATCGCCAAGACCTTCGCCGAGATGACCGACACCCCGCCGCTCTTCCACGACCTCGAGATCATCGAAGACAGGTCGTAGACGCTCGCGCCGCCTGACGGCGCCGCGAGAAGCTGGGTCAGCCGCGCCGGCCGAGCATCGCGAGCAGCCTGGTCTGCTCGCTGGCCTCCGGCGCGGCGGCCAGGGCAGGACCGAGTGCGCCTGCCGCCCTGAACGCCGCCACTTGCGGCTCGACAACCTGCGTGCAGGCGGCCACAAGGTCCGGGTCGAGCGTCGTCTCCTGGCCGGTCGCCTTGGCCAGGTCCCAGCCGTGGATCAGGACGTCCACAAACCGGTGGCCCGCGTAGACCGACCCGGGCACCGGACCGTAGGAGACCGCGCAGGGCGCGTCCATGACGCCGGGTGCCTCGAACGCGGCCGCGGCCGCGGCCGCCGAGCGGTCATAGGCCCGTGCCGGGTCGGATCCGACGACGTCACCGTCGAGCCGGTCGCCCACCTGCTGGATCGTCCGTCCGGCGGCGAGTTCGGCGGCCCAGAGGTTCCCCGCGACGATGTGGTTGAGCAGCGCCTTGACGTCCCAGTCCGCGTCGGGCGTCGGCAGGTCATACTGGCCGGCGTTGATCCCGGCGACCACCTGCCCGGTGGCGTCAAGGGCGCGCCTGTGCAGTTGCGTGATCTCGGTCATATCAGTTCCCTCCCGGCCGCGCTAGTGTCCGCCATTAAAGCGCTGGCCGCCAGGCGGGTGAATCACTCGCGGCGGGTGATGGCCGCGGTGCCAGGATCGGACAGCGTGGGACCTGAGCTCGCCAGCTCTGCGGGCGAGCGTGTCCGAATGGCCCGAAGAGGAGGTCGCATGTCCAAGTCCGACGGCACGTTCATACTCGTGGCGACGTATCCGGACGAACTCGCGGCGCAAGACGACTACGAGGTCGTCAAGGAAGCCCACTCACGCGGCCTCGTCGGCTCGTACGACGCCGCGGTCATCACCAAGGACCCGAGCGGCAAGGTCCACGAGAACAAGGACGAGACGAGCACGAGGCACGGCGCCTGGTGGGGCATCGCCGCAGGTGCCGCCGTCGGCGTGCTGTTCCCGCCCGCGATCATCGGAGCCGCGGCTGCTGGCGGCGTGATCGGCGGAGTCACCGGCCATCTGGCCAAGGGCATGTCCCGCTCGCAGGCCAAGGAACTCGGCGACTTCATCGACCCAGGCCAGGCGGGCCTGGTGGTCGTCGGGGAGAGCAAGGTCGAGCAGGAGCTGACGCTGGCCGTCTCGAGGGCGGAGAAGCAGACCGCCAAGGAACTCGACGTCGACCCGAAGGACGTCGACCGGATCATGCAGGACGCAATCCAGGATATGTAGCGCCCGCTGATCGACACGGGGCCTGGCCGCCGCGGCCGGGCCCCGTGTGCTGCCCCGGATCGTGAGGACCCCCTGGCGAATCTGAGTACCTCGCCTTACCACCTCTGAGTAGCCGAGCGCTCGATTCGCCGGGCCGCCGCCAGCAGCATGGAGGTGACAGCGGAGGATGCCGCTGGACCTCGAAGGGCGGCAGCCATGACGGAAGCAGCAGGAACTCGCGGGCTGCGCGAGCAACTGGACCGATGGACGCAGGCGGGGCTGATCGACGCCGAGTCAGGCCGGCCGGATCGAGGCGGCCGAACAGGCGCGCGCTCACCTCCAGCCGCCCCGGCGGCTGCCGCTGGTCGCCGAGGTACTCGGCTACCTCGGAGCGGTCCTCGCGGCCAGCGCCGTGGTCGTCGCCCTGCGCCAGGTCTGGCATCATGTCCCGCCAGCGGCCTGGCTCGCGTTCACCGCCGTGCTGGCCGCCGGCCTGCTGATCGCCGGGGCGTCGCTGCGCACGGCCGGCGAACCAGCCTTCGCCCGGCTGCGGAGCGTGCTGTGGCTGCTGGCCACGGCCAGCGGCGCTGGCTTTGCCACGGTGCTGACCAATTCCTACCTGCACCTCGCGGACACCAGCATCGCCCTGTCCGCCGAGGCGGCCTGGCTGATCCTGGCGATTCCGCTGTGGTGGCGGACCAAGTCGGCCGTCCAGCAGGTCGCGACCTTCGCGGCCGCGATCGCGCTAACCGAGACCGGGCTTGACCGGATCGCCCCGCATGCCGGCGAGTTCGGCTACGGCCTCGCGCTCTGGGCGCTCGCTGTCGCCTGGGGCCTCGCCGTCGGCCGCGGCTACCTGCTGCCTCGTACCACCGGGCTGCTGCTGGCCGGCGCAGGGGCGCTGACTGGCGCGATCATCGCGATGGAGGCGGACACGGCAGCTGGCCAGGCCCTCGCGCTGCTGACCGTCGCCGGCCTGCTGGCCGCCGGCATTGTTGCGCGCCGGGTGCTGCTGATCGGCATCGGCGCCGCAGGCACGCTGTACGTGATCCCCGACGTCGCCAACAGGTACCTGCCCGGATCCCTCGCCGCCCCGCTCGCGGTCGCCGCGGTCGGCCTGGTGCTCCTCGGGATCGCGCTCTGGCTGGCCAGGCAGCGCCGTAGCACCCGGCCCCAGGCAGGCGAGGTCAGCGCGAGCAGCTAACCGTCGTCCCCTTCACGGTCCAGGATCAGGCTCAGCACCCAGCTCACGATGCCCACGATCAGCGCGCCGAGCACGGCGGGGACGAAGCCGTCGATGTGGAACGGCACGCTCAGCCTGTGCGCCACCCAGCTGGTCAGCCAGAACAGCAAGCCGTTGACGACGATGGCGATCAGCCCGAAGGTGACCGCATAGGCCAGGCAGCCGAGCACCTTCGCGATCGGCTTGAGCACCGCGTTGATGATGCCGAAGATCAGCGCGACCACGACGAGGGTCCCGATCTTGCCGGCGGTGGTGTGCGCGTGCAGGTGGATGCCGGGGATCAGCAGGGTGGCCACCCAGACCGCAGCCGCGGTCACCACGAGCTTGATCAGAAATTTCATGGCGCCATCCTGCCAGTTAACCGGTCAGTTCGTGATAAGTCGTGCGAGTCGCCTGAAGCGGCGCGGTCGACGCCGACAGGCCCAGAATGAACGTGCTGCTGGACTCACCGATCTGCCGGTGAGAGCATCGTCGGCGGGGAATCGGGGGATACCTGGAGTCGGGCCACGGGGGCGTGGGCCGCAGGTGTTCCCCAGCGGGATGGGGATCGGGGGATCTGCGATGTTTGGCTGGTTGATGCCTGATGCCAGTCATCAGGTGCTACTCGAAGGCTGGGACCGGCAGCACTACCGGCCACGGCACGGCAAGGCACCGTTCATGGTGCGGGGTGCATACTCGGCCGTCATCGCCTTCGGCCGGGCCAGAGAGCGCTACCTGGGCGCGGCCGAGGAGGAGGGTCTCGCCGGGGCGGCGGCAGCGGGCGCGACCGGCCGGCGGCCTCAGCGCGCCGAGTAGCGAGTAGCGGGCGACTTCAGAACCAGGCCGCGTTCACTTCCAGCGGAAGTGGGACGCGAACCGCCCTGACCTGCGGCGCAGCGTCACTGTGCGCCCGTTGCGTGCAACCCGCGGCCCCCGAGCCGAATCGCCGGCGCACGGCCGGGTCATGACATGCCCTGGTCGCCGGCGTCGTCTTACCCGTGGCTGCCGTGCGATCCTTCCAACGCAGAAACTCCCCGCTAGGCCGGCGCCGTTCAATCTCACCGTGATCGTGCCGTGGATGTCACCCTCCGCCGTTAGCTAGGCGTCCTAGTAGCAGGCTCACCGCTTAGTGCGCAGTGCTGAACTCGCGTACGGCATGTGCAACCTTGCACCGCTGGCCCGCTACCGGGCGCGATGCCATTGCACGCCAGGAAGGGAGAGCGCGGCCATGACAGTTGTTTGGCTAGGGCTCGGAATCATGACTCTGGCCACCGCCTTGTGGGTCTGGCCAAGCGCCGAGGTGCACCGGATCCCCGAGCATCAGTTCCGCGCAGCCGGGACGGACAAGTTCATGTGGAAGATAATCGTCGTCTACCTTCCGATCGCCGGAGGAATCATCTGGCTTTGCACCAAGCGCAGCGACGTTCTAGCAGCCGCGCCTAGCACCCCTGGCGGGTAGCTCGCGCCTCGGCCGGCTACGCGCGCCGGTGCCATGGCGCGCGATGGAGCGTCCAAGCTGGTGGCGACCCCGGCACCCCCGGCCGGGGTGTCTTGCCGACAGGTCGGCAGGCCGACGCGATAGCCGGTCGTCAGTTGAGACAAGAGGCCGCCGCCGGTTCTGCTCCAAGCTTCCAGCCGCGCTGTCATCTCCAGCGGAAGTGGACGAAAACCCGGCCGAAGTTCTTGGAGTCCTTCTCGACCCGGTGGTAGAGCGCCTTGATGTCCTTGCGGTCCAGGAACCGCAGTACGTGCTTCTTGAGCTGACCTGAGCCCTTGCCTGGGATGATCTCCACGAGCGGCGCCTTGATCCGCACGGCCTCGTCGATGATGTCCTGCAGCGCCTGGTCGATGTCCCTGCCCCGGTTATAGATGTCGTGCAGGTCAAGCTTGAGCTTCATCGGCCGCCTCTCAGGTCGCTGCCGCTCCCACGTTACGCTGCCGCAATGCCGGATGACACTCCGCGCAAGACCGGCCGCGGGCAGCCATGATCTGCGTTCTCGGCGACGCCCACCTCGATGTCATCGTCGCGATCTCGGCGCCGGTCGCGGCCGACACGGACACGCCTGCCCAGACCAGGGTGGCGGTCGGCGGCCAGGCCGCCAACGTGGCCGCGTGGGTCTGCGCACTCGGCGGCCGGAGCAGGCTGATCGCCGCGCTGGCCGATGATCCCGCCGCCACGCTCGTAGCCAGCGAGCTAGCCAGCCGCGGCGTCGAGGTGGTCGGGCCCGTGATCGGCGGTCACACCGGCGTCGTCGTCTCGCTCTCGGCCGGCGGCGGGGACCGCTCCATGCTGACGGACCGCGGCGTCGGCCCGCTGCTGCCTGAGGCAGCGGTCCGGCCCGCGTGGCTCGACGGCTGCTCCTGGCTGCACCTGCCCGCCTACAGCCTGGCCACCGAGCCCGTGCAGAAGGCGGCCCTGGCCGCGGCCGCGGCGGCCAGGGACCGGTCGGCGCGGCTGAGCGTCGACCTGTCGTCGACGGCGGCCATCAGCGGCTACGGCATCGCCGCGTTCGCGGACCTGCTCCGCGGGCTCGGGCCGGACCTCGTGTTCGGCAACGAGGCGGAGACCGACCTTGATCGGTGACTTGCCTGGCACGACGTTGATCACCAAGCTCGGACCGGCCGGCGTGGTCGTCGGCGGCCAGCACTACCCGGCCGCGACGACCGAGCCCGCGGACGCGACCGGCGCCGGGGACGCGTTCGCCGCCGGGTATCTTGTCGGCGGTGTCCACCTTGGCCTCGCCGCGGCGGCCAGGGCAGTAGCGACGATGGGGGCGATGCCGTGACGGTCCCGCTGCGCATGTCCGACGAGGTCGCTGCGGCGCTTGCGGCCGGACGCGCCGTCGTGGCGCTGGAGACCACGCTGGTGTCGCACGGCTTCTCGGCAGGACGCGGGCTCGCGGCGGCGCTCGATTCCGAGGAGCGGGTACGCGCGGCCGGCGCGGTTCCTGCCACCGTCGGCGTCGTCGACGGCGCGATCAGAGTGGGGCTGGACGAGGCCGCGCTTGAGCGGTTCGCCGAGGCGGGCACGTCGGCCCGCAAGGTCGGGCCGCGTGACATCGCGGCGTGCGTCGTGCAGCGCGCGCTCGGCTCGACCACGGTCGGCGGAACGCTGGCGGCGGCCCGGATGGCAGGGATCAGGTTCCTGGGTACCGGAGGCATCGGCGGCGTGCACCGCGGATTCGCTGCGACGCTCGACATCTCAGCCGACCTGCCCCAGATCGCCCGCACCCCGGCGGTCGTGGTCTGCTCGGGAGCCAAGTCCATCCTCGACGTGCCGGCCACCGCTGAACTGCTCGAGACGCTTTCGGTGCCCGTGCTCGGCTGGCAGACGCCGACGCTGCCGCTGTTCTATTCAGGGGCTGGCGGCCCGCCGGTCTCCGCGGTCCTCACGACCAGCGCCGAGGCAGCGGAGGTCGCGAGGACGCACTGGGCTGTGCAGCCGACCGGCGGCCTGATCATCGGCCGCCCGCCCGCTGGCGGGCTGGACCTTGGCGACCTGATCGGCCGGGCGGTCGAGGCGGTACGCGCCCGCGGCGTCACCGGTCAGGCGGTCACGCCCGCGGTGCTCAGTGAGATCGAGGAACTCAGCGACGGCCGCAGCGTCGCGGTGAACCGGGCGCTGATCGCTGACAACGCCGGGCTGGCCGCGGAGATCGCCGTCGCCTACGCCGCGGGCTAGCTCACCCAGGGGGCGGGCCGCCCGCGGCTTCGCCAGGACCGGCCGGCGCCGGCTCGGCGGGGCGGTAGTAGCGGATCTCGCCCTCGGCGTCCATGGCCGCCTGGCCGCGGGCGACGAGCAGGTCCAGGTGGCTGAGGGTCTCGCCGATCGCCAGCATCTGGTTCATCAGGTCGAGGTCAGCGAGTTCCTTGTTCCGCGACGTCCACCTGACTGCCTGCGCGACCTGGAATGCGGTCCGCGGGCCGTCGGCCAGGACGGCCAGCATCGAGCGCAACCTGGTGTCATGGTGATCGAGCAGCTCATCCACCCTCGCGTGCACGCTGGGCGAGACTGGGCCGTGTGCGGGCAGCAGCGTCAGGTCAGGCATCTGCCGCACGAGCAGCAGCGACTCCAGGTAGTCGCGCAGCGGCAGTTCGCGCGGCGCAGCCTCCAGGCTGATCGACGGCGTGATGTGCGGCAGCACGTGGTCGCCCGCGAACATCAGGCCGCCCTCGGCGTCGGCGAAGACCACATGGCCGCGGGTATGGCCCGGCGTCGCGATCGCCTCGAGCCGCCGCGTCCCCAGGTCGTAGACCTGCCCCGCACTGATCCACTCGTCCGGTTCCTCGTAGCCGGCCTCGCGCGGCGGCGGCCGCATCCCCGCCTCCGCCATCTTCTCCATCAGCGGCTGAGCGCCTGCCCTGACGAGCCGATCGGCCTGCGGCGACCTGGCAAAGGGATCCTTGCCGAGCACCAGGTCCAGTGAGCTCTTCTCGTCAGCCCCGAGCGCGACCGGCATGCCGTAGATCTTCCGCAGGCCGATGGCCTGGGTGTAGTGGTCCCGATGGATGTGCGTGACCAGGAATTTCCTGATATCGCCGAAACCTGCGCCGATCTTGGCGAGCGAGCGCTCGAACTGCTCCTTGGTCGCGTCGAGCAGCCAGCCTGAGTCGATCATGACGAGCCCGTCGGCCGCCTCGATCGCGTACGCGTTCACGGCGCGCAGGCCGTCGAAGGGCAGCGGCAGCGGAATGCGGTAGACGCCAGGCACAACCTGATGCGCGCCCTCTTCGAGCCACTGATACCGATCGCTCGTTGGACTGCCCTCCGCTGATCCCCCTGCTGACGCGGGAACTGGGGACGGGTGCACCGGAACATTCTGGCATACCAGGCAGATCCCTCAGCTTGCCCGTTCCTCCGCAAGCGCGCTGATCGCGCGCTCGAGGTCCTCCGGCGGAATCCGCTCCAGCATCGCGACCCTGCCGTGCGAGGCGCCTACCTTGGCGGCGAACCTGGCGGCCCAGCTGTTCTCCCAGACGACGACCATCGCCGAGGTCTCAGGGGTCAGCGCGTCGGCGAGGTCGGCTAGGTCCGCCTCGCTAAGCAGGTCCACCGGAGAGTCGGTGATCCGCTCGAACACCTCAGCGACCGCTTCGTCGGCAAGCTCCACGATCGACGTCGATCCGTCGGCATCCTTGCGCACAAAGGCCATGTCGATGACGTTGACCGTGCCGCTGGCCTGAAGGTCGGCAAGAGCGGGCGCCACGTCGCCGTTGAAGTCGGTGCCCTCAAACGCGATCACAGCCACGTCGACGGGACCCAGTTTGTCCGCTTCAAGCACTACCGGCATATGACCTGGCCCCCGGTCGCTAGTTTCGCCTCGCCCGTCACGCAGAGTCATTTCCCACGGGTCATGCCCACACATTCCCGAGCCAACGCCAGCGATCGCTTGCCAAACTTGGCTCTGCGGCCGTCTCACCAGCGCAATCGGCGAACTGCCTGGGGGCTAGGGGAGCAGCACGGGTTCGCCTGACCTGGCGGGAGCGCTGGCCGCCATGGTGACTTCGACGTCGAGGCCGCCGCCAGGACGGCTGCGTGCCACCACCGTCGTGCCGTGGACGGACGCGACGGACCTGGCGATGGCCAGGCCGAGACCGGCGCCGCCGGCCCCGCCAGTCCTGACCTCGAGCCGCCGGAACGGCTCGAACAGGGCCGGCACGAGATCGGGCGGCACCCGCGGCCCGTCGTTGCTGATCAGCAGGAAAGCGGCTCCGTGCCTGACCCCGGATTCCAGCCGGACCTCCCCGCCAGCCACGTTGTGCCGGACGGCGTTGTCGACCAGGTTGCCGACCATGCGGTCAAGCAGCGGCGGATCGCCCGCCGTCTCTGCTGGATCCAGGTCGGCCCGCACCCGCAAGCCCAGGCGCTCAATCTGGGCGGCCGCGCGCGTCGATGGCGTCCTCGGCGGCGGTCGCCAGGTTGAACGGCTCGCTCCTGCCGGCCTGTCCCTGCTCGCTGATCGCGAGCGTGAGCAGCGCGTCGACCATGGCCTCGGCGCGTTCGATCGCGCGCCGGACCCTGATCGCCATGGCCTCGAGTTGTTCCTGGGTGCGCCCGGGCTTGGCCAGCGTGACGTCGATGGCCGTTCGCATCACCGTGAGCGGCGTCCGCAGTTCGTGCGAGGCGTCGGCGACGAACCGGCGCTGCGCCCCGAACGCCCGGTCGAGCCGCTCCAGCATGTCGTCGAAGGTGTCAGCGAGTTCCTTGAGTTCGTCCCTGGCGCCCGCGAGCGCGATCCGCTCGCCGAGATTCTCCTGCGAGGCCCGGCGTGCGGTGTCCGTAATAACCCGGACCGGGCGCAGCACCCGGCCGGCCACGACCCAGCCAGCGCCTGCCGAGATGACAGTCATGATTCCCAGGCCGAGCGCCGAGAACAACAGCAGGCTATGCAGGGCGCGCTGCCGCTGCCTGGCCGCCGCGGCCTCGCTCCCGGCCAGATACGCGCGCTCCTGACCACATTGCACCCTGATCTTCTGTTCTGCGCCGGTTTGCTGCTTCGACCCGGCTGACCGCTTGACGCCAGGTTTGGACGGCGCCGGCGCGCCAGAGGGTGACCCCTTGCACAGCTTGGCGTATTGATTGATCGTCATCGGCGGCTTTCCCGCTGTGTCCGCCTGCGTCGGCAGGCTCGCGGCCACCAGTCCGTAGGTGAGGCCGAGCAGGAGGCTGCCGCCGGCCAGGAAGAGCGACGCGAAGATGACCGTGAGCCTGGTCCTGACCTTCTGCGGCCAGAGGCGGCGGATCAAGCGCACCGGGGAACCCATGGTCACGGCAGCCGGTAGCCGCTGCCGACTACCGTCTCGATCAGCTCAGGCGCTCCGAGCTTGCGACGCAGCCGCGCGAGCGTCACGGTGACGGTCCTCGTGAACGGGTCGGCGTTCTCATCCCAGACCCGCTCGAGCAACTCCTCGGCGCTGACCACGGCGCCGTCGGCGACCAGCAACTCCTCGAGCACCGCGAGCTCCTTCCTGGTCAGCGACAGCGGCCGACCGCCCCGGCTGGCCCGTCGCCTGGCCCGATCGAAGACCAGGTCGCCGCGGACCGTCACCGGCGGGGCCGCTGGCGCGCGCCTGGCGAGCGCACGGACCCTGGCCATGAGCTCGGCGAAGGCGAACGGCTTCGTGAGGTAGTCGTCAGCGCCCAGGTTGAGGCCGTCGACGCGGTCGTTCACCGTAGCCGACGCGGTCAGCATCAGGATGCGGGCCCTATGGGCCGGCTGCTCGCCTCGGGCCCTATGGGCCGGCTGCTCGCCTCGGGCCCTATGGCCGGCTGCTCGCCTCGGGCCCTGCGGGCCGGCTCCTGGCCTCGGGCCCTGCCCGCCGTCGATGGCGCGGCCGCGAGCGTCGCGCACACGGCGTCGCCGTGCACGCGCGGCAGGTCGCGGTCGAGGATGACCACGTCATACGCCGTCATGAGGGCCTTCTCGATTCCCGTGGCGCCGTCATAGGCCACGTCCGCGCCGATTCCCTGATCGCGCAGGCCGTCGGCGATGTCATCGGCCAGTTCGGCCTGATCTTCGACCACGAGTACGCGCACGACCCCATAGTGCAGGAGCGCGGGTCACAACGGCATCACATGACGGGGCCAGCGGCTCCCGGCCCCGCATGGCTGACCTGCGCCGTCAGCCGCCAGGGCCGCCTGGACGGGCCCTGGCGCGTGACGCCGGTGTAACTGGCTGCAGGGCACGCTGATCGCCGACGGGCCACACCGATGGCCACGAGGAGGACGATCGCGCATGACAGACCATCGCCAGCACAACCGAGCCAGGCCGCGGTGGGCGGCCGCCCTGACCTTGCCCGCGCTCGCCCTTGCGGCCGCGGCCTGTTCGTCAGCGTCCGCGGGTCCGCAGGTCGCGCACCTGCCAGGGCACGCCGGCCGCACGCCGGCGGCCGCGCAGCTGACCCAGGCCCAGAGCGACCGGGACATGATCAGCTTCGCGCGCTGCATGCGGGCGCACGGCGTGCAGATGCAGGACCCGTTCCACCGGGCCGGGCACGCCGGCCTGAGCATCGGAATCCCGTCGCAGACGACGGCCAACAAACCGGCCTTCAGCGCCTGCATCCACTTCATCCGTCCGATCATCGCGATGAAGAACGCCCACGCGGCGGCCATCGCCGCGCCGATGATGCACGCGCTGACCGACTACGCGCGCTGCATGCGCGCGCACGACATCGACATGCTCGATCCGACTCCGGAGGGCGACCTGAATCTCGGACGCGTGCCTGGCATCACGAGTAACTTCGGCCGTTACTCGCCGCAGTTCCGAGCCGCCGATGCGGCGTGCCGGCACTATCTGCCCGCCGGGGTCCGCGACAACGGGACAGGTCCGTGAGACGCAGTCTCGCGGTGCCAGCGGCGGTGATCGCGGCCGGCGTCACCGGAGTGGTCGCCACTGTCGCGCTCGCCGGCGGCACGGCCAGGCCGGCCACCTCGTCGCCGATCCGGGTCGGCACCGCGACCGTCCGGATGACCAACCTCGCGGCGACGGTGCTGACCAGCGCGACGATGGGATACGCGCCGGCGAGGCCGCTGACCAACCAGATGACCGGCACATATACGTACCTGCCAACGGCCGGGACAACGATCGGCGCCGGGCACATCCTGTACCGGGTCGACGACCAGCCGGTGATCGCGATGCGCGGCAGGACGCCAGCCTGGCGGCCGATGGCCGAGGGAATCTCCGGTCCCGACGTCCGTGAGCTCCAGGCGAACCTGATCGCGCTCGGCTTCGCCAGCGGCCTGTTGTCCGCGCCGACCGGCTACTACGACGCCGCGACGGCCGAGGCGGTCCAGCGCTGGCAGCTTGCCGCAGGCATGCTCGTCACCGGCCAGGTGGGGCTCGGGCAGGTCATTTTCGTTCCCGAGGCGGTCAGGGTCGGCATCCTGCTTGCCGCGCCCGGCAGGGCCGCGTCTCCCGGCCAGGAGCCTTACCAGGTCACAACGGACAGGCGGATCGTCTCCGTGCCGGTGAACCCGACCCTGCCGCCGGTCACGGTCGGTAACCGGGTGTCTATCGTGCTGCCCTCGCAGGTGCGGACGCCCGGGCGGGTCACCGCGATCGGGCCGCCGTCCCCCGGCCAGGGCACAGGCGGGAGCCTGGCGCACGGACAGGGATCGGCGGCGACGACGGTGCTGACCGTGACGCCCGCCAGGCCGGCCCTGACGGGGACCGCGAGCGGCGTGCCCATCGAGGTCGCTCTCACCGTGCACTCGGTGCGGCATGTACTCGCGGTGCCGGTCTCTGCCCTGCTAGCCCTGTCAGGAGGCGGTTACGGGATCGAGGTGGTAACCGCCGCAGGCAGGCATCACCTCGTCGCCGTCAAGGCCGGGACCTTCGCGGGCGGGCTTGTCCAGGTCAGCGGCGCCGGCATCGCCGCGGGCGCCACCGTGGTGGTGGCCCAGTGAATGAGAGGACAGGAGACGCGCTCGTGCTGACCGAGGTCAGCAAGCGGCATCACGGGTTCGCCCCCGGTCGATGCGCTGCGGTCGGTCAGCCTGCAGGTCGGCTACGGTGAGTTCGTCGCCATCGTCGGCCCGTCGGGGTCGGGCAAGTCGACGCTGCTCGCCGTCGCCGGCACCCTGGAAAGGCCGACGTCAGGGTCGGTCGCGGTGGCTGGAGCGCCGGCCGCGCGGCTGCCCGACCGTGGTCTCTCCGCGATCAGGGCCGGCCGGATCGGCTTCGTCTTCCAGCAATTCTTCCTGATCCCGGCCTTGTCAGCGGTCGAGAACGTGGCCTGCGGGCTGCTGTACCGCGGCGTGCCTGCAAGGCAGCGGCACCGCGCCGCGGAAGCGGCGCTCGAGCGGGTCGGCCTGGCGGAGCGGGCTGCGCACCGGCCAGGCGAGCTATCCGGCGGCGAGTGCCAGCGGGTGGCGATCGCACGGGCCCTGGTCGGCGAGCCCGCGATCATCCTCGCCGACGAGCCGACCGGGCAACCTTGACTCGGCTACCGGCGCCGGGATCGTCGAGTTGCTGGCCGGGCTGAACGCCGCCGGTGCCACGATCGTGCTCGTCACGCACAACCAGGAGCTCGCCGCGGCCGCGCGGCGGACCGTCAGACTGCGCGACGGCATGGTCGTCGCGGACAGCGGGCCGGCATGACCGTGCTTCGCGCCCGCGACATTGGCCCGCTCGCCGCGCTGGGCATCCGCGCCAGGCCGGCCAGGGCCGCGCTCTCGGCGGCCGGGGTTGCCCTCGGCATCGCCACGATGGTGGCCGTCTTCGGGATCTCCAGCTCAAGCAGGGCGCAACTGGTCGCGGAGATCGACGCGCTCGGCACCAACTTGCTGACCGTCACCCCAGGCCAGTCCTTCACCGGCCAGAACCTGCCGCTGCCAGCGACGGCGCCGGCGATGGTTCGCAGGATCGGGCCGGTACTTGCCGCGTCCGCCATCGGAGACGTCCACGCCAGCGTGTACCGCACGGACCGGATCCCGGCCGTGAACACCGAGGCGGTGACCGTCTATAGCGCGGACATCAGCCTGCTGCGGACGCTGCAGGGACACATGGCACGAGGCAGGTTCCTGTCCGCTGCGACCGCTCGCTATCCGGCTGTGGTGCTCGGGGCCGACGCGGCGCGCGCGCTGGGGATCGACAAGGCCGACGGCTCGGTCGTGGTCTGGCTCGGTAACCACTGGTTCGGCGTGATCGGCATCCTCGATCCGCTGCCGCTCGCTCCCGAGCTGGACAGGACCGCCCTGATCGGCCTGCCGGCCGCAGAGCACCTGCTGTACGCCAGCGATCACCCGGTCCAGATCTATGTGCGGACCAGCCCGCCGGAGGTCGCGGCCGTCCAGGCCGTGCTCGCCGGGACCGCCGATCCGGCAGCGCCGCAAGACGTCTCGGTCACCAACCCGGCTGACGCGCTCACCGCACGGGCCGACGCGACGGCCGCGTTCCAGGGCCTGTTTCTCGGGCTCGGAGCGGTCGCGCTGCTGGTCGGCGGCATCGGCATCGCCAACGTCATGGTCATCGCCGTGCTCGAACGGCGTGCCGAGATCGGCCTGCGGCGGGCGCTCGGCGCCACGCGCCGGCACATCGCCGTGCAGTTCGTCGCGGAAGCCGCCCTGCTGGCCGGTACGGGCGGCGCGGCGGGCGCGCTGCTCGGTGGGTTCGCCACCGCGGTGTACTCATGGGAGCGGCACTGGAGCGCGGTCGTTCCGGTCCCTGTCCTGCTCGCCGCGGTCGGGATAGCGCTCGTGCTCGGCGCCCTGGCTGGCCTCTACCCGGCCTGGCGCGCTGCGCGCCTGGCCCCAGCGGAGGCGCTCAGGATGATCTAGCCCAAATGGTCTGGCGGCCGGCCGCGGTTCCCGGCGCCCGGCCGACCGCGGTCAGACGCCGAGGCTGCTGCGGGCGCCGCTCTCGAAGGCGCGGAACGGCAGCAGCCGCTTGGCGTACAAGCCAGCCCGCTCGCCCGCCCTGCCCACCGACACCCGCCTGGGCGGCCGCGTGGCGCTGAGCACCTTCGCGACGACGACGGCGACATCATCAGAGGGAACGCCGTTACGCTCGTCTCGTTCCATCCTGCTGATCGCCTTGGCGGCCGCCTCGCCATAGACCGGGTCGTTGACGGCAGCCGCCGCCATCCGGCGGCTGTCGGTGAAGTCGGTCTTGATGTTGCCAGGCTGGACCAGCGTCACATCGACGCCGAACGGCGCGACCTCGTAGGCGAGCGACTCGCCCAGGCCTTCGAGCGCGAACTTGCTCGCGCTGTAGAAAGCCTGGTACGGGATGCCGATCGCGCCGCCGATGGAGCTGATCAGCACGATCCGGCCCGCGCCCTGCGCCCGCATCGCGGGCAGCACATGCTGGACGACGCGCACGCAGCCCCAGAAGTTGGTCTCAAGCTGAGACTTCGCTTCCTCGATCGAGGAGCTTTCGACCGAGCCGGCCAGTCCCCAGCCGGCCGCCGCCACCAGGGCGTCGATCCGGCCGGTCGCCGCGAGCACCGACGCCACGCCCGCACGGACCGACTCGTCGTCATCAACATCCATCACTAGCCCGGTCCACCCGCCCGCCGCGGTCCCGCGCCTGCTCGCCCCCGTCACGTTCCAGCCGGCCGCGCGCAGCCGGTCGGCGCAAGCCTGGCCGATGCCCGCTGACGCCCCGGTCACCAGCACCGATCTCGCTGAATCGCTCATGCCGCTCCGATCTCGACGTCGCACGCTCCGCCACCCCACCACCTCCCGGCGGGAGAAGCTTGCCCGGAATAGTACGCCCTGCCCCGCATCGCCGCCTGTGCTCATCATCGGTGCGGGCCAGGAACAATAGACCTATGACCAGCCAGCGATCGGATGCGTTGCGGCACCACTGGCAAGGCCTGGGCGGGCGGGAAGTCCGGTGAGCCTCGACGTCGTGGTGCGCGGCATCACGATCCCGCCGGACGAGCTGGCCTGGCGCTTCTCACGATCCCCTGGGCCCGGCGGACAATCGGTCAACACGGCTGACACGCGCGCCGAACTCTCCTTCGACCTGGCCAGTACCGAATCCCTGCCGCCCGCGCTCAAGCACCGCGCGCTGACCGCGCTCGCCGACCGGCTGACCGACGGCGCGCTGACCGTCGCGGCGTCTGAGTACCGGTCCCAGCTCAGGAACAGGGAGGCGGCCGCGGCCAGGCTCGCCGAGCTGCTGACCGAGGCGACCGCGCCGCCGCCCGAGCCGCGGCGGGCTACCAGGCCGACCCGCGCCTCGAGAGAGCGGCGGCTCGCCGACAAGCAGCGGCGCTCACAGACCAAGCGGCTGCGCAGGTCAACCGACGACGGCTGAGCCGAAATGGCAGCCCGTCAGCCCCCGCACTGCACCTGCTCGCCGGACTGGCCCGACGCGGACAACGTTCCGCTGACGGCAGTGGCGGTGACCGGGTTGCCGCAGCCCGCCAGGCTGGCGACCAGGATGCGGAACGACACGGCCGCGGCCGCCCCAGCGCCGATCGCCGGGTGCGTGCAGCTAGTGCCAGAACACGTCCAGCCCGCTGACCCCGACCCGAGACCGAGCAGCGTGATGCCGGCCGGCAGGCCGAGGCTGGCGGTGAGCTTTTCCGTCGCCGCGGTGCCCGGGTCGGACACGCTCACCGTCACCACGTCGATAACGCCGAGGTTGAGCAGGCCCGCGACCGAGACGCTGACGCTGAGCTTGGCAGCCGCCACAGGCCCGGTTGACCCGCTCGGCCCTGGTCGCGCTGACGTCGGGGCCGGCGTCGGCGCTCCCGAGGCCGAGCCTGACGACGTCGGCCGAGGCGACCGCCCGCCCGGCGTCGTCGGCGCGGGCCCCGGCGACGGCCGACGCGATCCAGGGCCTGGGCCGGCCGGGCCCGCGTGCCCTGACGATCCGGTGGAGCCGGCGACAGGCCCGGTCGATCCGGCCCCTGGCGGCTCCTTCGTGCTCGGCGATGCGTGGTGCGCATAGGCCAGGGTGAGCGTGGTCGCGATGACGACAACCGCGATGGCCGCCGCAGCCTGCGTGCCCGCCCGGTGCCAGGGAACCCGGTTCAGGTGCCGCGACGCGGCGGCGATCCAGCGCGCCGCCCCCGCGTGCCCGCCATGGGCGAGGTACCCGGTTGCCGCGCCGCCGAGGATCACCGGCGCGAGCACGCCGCGCATCGTGCCGTTGATCGAATCGAGTTCGGCGCGCGCGGCCTCGCAATCCGCGCACTTGCTCAGATGCTCGTCGACCTGCTTGGCGTCGCGCCGCGACAGCGCGCCCCTGACGTAGCCGCCGAGCATGCCAGCCACCGGCTGGCACTCAGATCGCGCCTGCGATAGGTGCATCTGGAGGTAGGCCTGGCGCAGGCCTTCACGCGCCCGGTAACGGAGCGCGGCGACGCTGTTCGCGCTGATCCCGAGCAGCAACGCCACTTCGGCCGGCCTCGCCTGCTCCACCTCGGTATGCCAGAGCACCGCCGACCAGCGCTCAGGAAGCGCGGCGAAGGCGCGCGCGATCAAGGTTCGCTCCAGGCTCGCCTCAGCCGGGTCGACGAACGGCTCCTCGGGATCAGTCAACTCGTCGTCGCCGGTCGGAACCTGCGTCCGCTGGCCCTTGACGTGGTCGAACGCCACCCGGCGGACCGCGGTGAGCAGGTAGGGCACGAACGCCTCGGTCGGACCAGCACCGCCCTTGATCGCGGCGAGCACCTTCGCGAAGGTCTCGGCCGCGACATCATCGGCATCGGCCTCGGCTCCCGTGATCGCGCGGGCCAAGCGCAGCGCTCGCGCGCTGTGCCGCTCGTAGAGGATGCCGTAGGCCTCGGCGTCGCCGGCGCGCACCGCAGCGATCAGATCGGCGTCGCCCGACGTCGACGACGCTGCGGGCGGTTCTGTCATGGCCATCCAACCTGCAGCCGGTGATCTCCTCGAATCTGAAATCTTGCCCCGTTCCGCGTCATAAAGAGGGCGCTTCGCCGTCTTTCTTAGCGGAAGCGCCTCCGGTACGGAAAGGAAGCTACATGTCAGACATCGGGAGTACCGGCCGCCCGGCTGGGCCGCCCTGTCGCGCTTTTACCAAGCGCTCCCGGGGGACAGGCGGGCTGGCCGGCGTCGTCACCGAATGATGTCGGCTGGCCCGCCAGGCGTGGTGTTCGCTGCCGGGCTAGCGGTGCTGACCGGGCTGGCGTCCCTGGCCAGGAGGTCCCGCGAAGGCCTGGGCAATTGCCAGCCACTGCTCGGCCACCTGGCCATCGGCGCGTACCGACGTGTCGTCCCGGTGCCGCCGCTGCGTCACGATCAGGCTGAAGTCGAGCGCGTCGCCGGTCACGCGGTTCGCCGCGTCCTCTGGACCCCAGGTCCACAGGCTGCCGTCGGGGCCGGTGAGTTCCACCCTGACCGGTTCTGGCGGCACGTCGAGCCCGTTGGCGGCAAAGCTGAATGGCAGCGCCCGGACGCCGATGTGGGCGATGTGCCGCAGCCGGGCCGTGGGCTCGGGCACCTGGCCGAGCGCATCCGCCACGTCCTGGCCGTGGGCCCAGGTCTCCATGATCCGGGCAGTGAGCGAGGATGCGGCGCTCATCGGCAGGCCGAACCACGGCAGCCGCAACGACGGGTCGAGTTCGCTGAAGACCGCGATCAGGCGGCGCCGGGAGGCGTCGAACCAGGCCAGCAGCTCCGCGCCGGTGTGACTCCGATAGCGCGCGGCGACGTCATCGGGTGTGAATTCGCCGACGGCGACCGCGCGCTCCCGCTCCGCGGCGAACCCTTCAGGATCGGTCGCAGAGCCGATGGCCGCGTCGTCAAAGTAGGCGAGATGACTGATCTGATCCCCGATTCGCCAGCCAGCCGCCGGAGTCGGCGTCCGCCAGCCGTCCTCGTCCAGGCCCGCGACCATGTCCCTGAGCACGGCAGTCTCTGCGGTCAGGTCGCTGGCGAGTGCGTGCATGTCAGCGGGCATTGGAGGCCTCCGGGTGGCACGGCGGCCTGTCTCTGGCCCGGTCCGATAGACATTATGCCCGGCCAGGACCGCGGGCCAGGGGCCCGACGCACGCGTGGCGGGCACCTGTTCCTAGTTCAACGGGCGCCCAGGAGTTTCGGTTCACCGACGTCGTGCGGCGAGAAGTGAAGGGCGATCGCTTTTCGGCATCTAAGCCGAATTATGTGCCACTTGGACGGTCAGCCGAATTTGTCGCGGGCGGCACGCGCCCGTCACAGAATGCGGCCCGGATTACTCGAATCCGTCCTGATCCGCACGTGATAATCCTGGGAGTGCCCGCAAGGCCATGCTCGTGGCCGACCGGACGGAGGTGTCCGGACAGCCCGACTGTCCTGCGCGGCTGTCACGCCTCGGGCCAGTCTCCCCGCCGCCGTGCGCGCCCCGGAATGTCCGGAACACCACTCAAGTCGTGCATCGTTCGTCTACCGTCGGAATTGATGCTTTCACTCCAGAAAATATGGCGAATTGTGTTGCGGCCACGGTGCCACGCTACTAATGTCCGTATGGCGTAATCTCCATCGGGACTAACTCATGGGCGAAGAAAAGTGGATCCGCCGTAAGCCCGGCAGGGTCAGCGGCACCGTCGTTCCTCCGCCGGCGGTGGGCGACACTCCCGGTCTGCTGCAGCGGCGGGAACCGGGCCGGTCACGGCACCGTCCCGAGGGTTCGTCGCATGGCCGGACCCAGGCTCCGCCTCCTGAACTACCCGATAACGTTCGCCCGCTCTTCCAGCCCGTGCTGCGACAGCGGGAACCTCTCGCCGGCCATGAGAGCGGCAACGAGACCGCCGTCCAGCCGGCCAAGCCAGCCCGCGGCGGCGAGGCGCGCCCGGCGTCGTCACGCCAGCCACATCGCGGCCCAAGCGAGCGCCCGCCCGCGGCGGCAGACCAGCCAGGCCAGGCCGGCAGCGCGCTCGCGAAGGACTGGCCAGCATCAGGCGGATGGCCCTATGACCGGCCCGCCGCGGGACGCGGGGCAGGCAGCGCGGCGGTCGGGACCGTTCTGGCTCCCAGCCCCCCGCGGGCGGCGTCAGGAGCGGGACGCCAGGGCGTGCCCGCTGAAGGGCCGAACACAAGCGGAACTGGCCGCCGGCATGTGACCTGGCTGGCCACCTTGACCGTGCTGCTGCTGCTCACGGCGGCGGGCACTACGATCGCGCTGCTCGGCCAGCGCTCAGGCGGCGGGAAGCCGGGCGGCGCCGCCAGCGGGAAGATCCTGGCTCCCGCGGCTGCTAGCCAGTCTGCCGCGGCTAGGTGGGTGTCTCGCGAGGTAAGCAGGTCCGCCATCGTGGGCTGTGACGCGGTGATGTGCACGCTCCTGGTCAAGGCGGGGATACCGTCGCCGGACCTGATGCTGATCAGGCCGACCAGCCAGGACCCGCTCGGCGCCGACGTCATCGTCGCGACTCCCGACCTGCAGAGCCAGTTCGGTCCGAGGCTCGGCACCGAATACGCGCCGGCGGTGCTCGCGAGCTTCGGCGCCGGCAGCACGCGCGTGGACGTCCGCGTGATCGCGGTGGAAGGCGCCACCGCCTATCAGCTGGCGATGACCAGGGATATAGCGGCGAGGGAGCTCCAGGGGACCCAGATCGTCGGGAACGCGCGGATCGCGCTGCCGCCCAGTGCCAAGACCGAACTCGCGGCCGGACAGGTCGACCCGCGGCTCCTGCTCACGCTTCCGACGCTCGCACAGCAGCACCCGGTAAAGGTGCTCGCGTTCTATAACCGTGCGCCGGGCGCCAGCGCGGGCGTCCCGCTGAGCGGCGTGAAGCTGGCGGGATCCGACCCGAAGGCGGGCATGCCCGCTCACGCCTACCTGCACTGGCTGGTCAGCTTCCTGCACGGCCAGCGCTCGCTATACCGCGCGGCCAGCGTCACCACTGCCTGGCCCCACGGCCGGGCCGTCGTCTCCATCAAATTCGCTCTACCTAACCCCATCGGACTACTGAACTAAGGATTGGCAGGGGGGACTATGAATGCTCAGGCGGGAGTCGCAAATTTCAGTCGATTCGCACGCACCTGCCGGCTCATCGGGCTGGCTGCCCTGGCGCTCGGGCTCCTGGCTGGCGCTTCCCCGGCCTCGGCATCGGCCGGCTCAGGGTGGCTCAGGCTCGCGCACCTGTCGCCGAACACCCCGGCGGTGGACGTGTACCTCTATTCGTTCCACAACCCCAACGCGCTGGTCGTGGTGCATCACGTGGCGTACGGCACGATCTCGGGCTACCAGAAGGTCAAGGCAGGCGAGTACACCGTGGCCATGCGCGCCGCTGGCGCGCCCGCGTCGTCGCCGCCCGTCATCTCCACTTCGGTCAACATCCGGCCAGGCGGCGCGTACACGGTGGCCGGCATGGGGCCAGCGAAGGGGCTGGAGCTGCAGGTGCTGCACGACCGGCTGACCACCCCGAAGGGCAAGGCCCTGGTCAGGATCATCCAGGCCTCGCTGATGGAGCACCGGGTCACGATCAGGGCAGGCCATCGCGTGATCGCCAAGAACGTCCCCTTCGCGGCGGTGACCTCCTACAAGGTCGTCAAGCCTGGTGACTGGAACGTGAGCGCGGCCGGGCCGACGGACCGCACCAGCAGCAACATCACCCTGGCGGCCGGCACCATCCACACGATTGTGGTGCTCGATGACCCAGGCCACCTGTTCCTTGACGATCTGGTGGACGCCGCGGGCAGCAAGGTCGCGCCAGGAGGCGCGCCAGCGACCGGTTTCGGCGGCACCGCGCCGCAGCCTGGCCGCTCCGACCTGCCGTGGATCGCGCTGGCAGGGGCCGGGATGCTGGTCGGCATCGCCGGGTTCCGGCGCGCGCGCAAGCCTGTCGGCGCCCACGCGATGAGCAGCCGCGGGCCGTCTGCACCGGCGTGAGGGGGAGGGCTGACCAGGTCGCAGCCGGGAACCTGACCTCTGCCGCCGGCTGGTCATGACCCGATGAGCGGGCAGGTCACCGACTCCAGCGGGGCCAGGCGGCGCGCCTTTCGCAGGCCGCCGCCCAGGCACCGCAGGCCGCCGCGGCGGCGAAGGCTAGCGCAGTCGGCCGGACTGGCCGCGATGGGCTGCGGGGTGGTGACCATCGCGCTCGGCCTCGGCGGCTGGGCGCTGGCAAGCCAGCATCCCGGGCACCGTCAGCCGTCCGCGGCCAGCGGCCACTCGCGGGCCGGCGGGGACGGACAGGCCGGCGGCCAGACTGGCGGACGGGGCGGCAGCGGCCTGACCGGAGCGGGCGGGCAGGCTGGCAGATCTGGCCAGGTGCCGGTCCCGCGTGGCCTGGACGGCCGCGGGATCAGCGGCCAGCGCCAGCAACGGGTGCCTAAGCCCGTCAGGCTGGTCATCCCGGCGATCGGCGTGCGCACAAAGCTGATCCGGCTTGGCATTACCGGCCAGGGCACGCTGCAGGTACCGAAGAGAGCCGCGGTCGCTGGATGGTTTACCGGCAGCCCGAGACCTGGCGGCATCGGGGCATCGATCATCGCCGGGCACATCGACTCCTACACGGGGCCCGGGGTATTTTTCCGGTTGAGGGACCTGCATCGCGGTCAGAAGGTCTACGTCACGCGTGCCAACGGCTCCGTGGCCACGTTCCAGATCACCTCGGTGCGCATGTACGCCAAGGACCGGTTCCCGACGGCCGCGGTGTACGGTCCGGTGCCAGATGCCGAACTGAGGCTGATTACCTGCGGCGGTCAGTTCGATCACACGACCGGTTCGTACCTGTCCAACGTCGTCGCCTACGCGGTGCTGGTCCGCTAGAGGGTGGCCCATACTCGTCAGCGAGCGGCCAGGGAGGCAGCGCCGATGACGGCGACGACGCCAGATGATCTCACCCGCCAGGTACTCGGCACCTTCGCGGGGACGCCGGAGCCGCGCCTGCGGGAGCTGATCAACTCCCTCGTCAGCCATCTGCACGCGTTCGCCACCGAGACCGGGCTGACGCAGCAGGAGTGGCGCGCGGGCATCGACTTCCTGACGGCGGCCGGCCAGAAGTGCGACGCCGAGCGGCAGGAGTTCATCCTCCTGTCTGACGTGCTCGGGCTATCGTCTTTGATCGAGATCGTCAACGCGGCCGACGGTGCCACCGAGGCCACCGTGCTAGGGCCCTTCTATGTGCCCGGTGCGCCGCCGCGGGCCGCGGGCGAGCAGATCGGGCGCCCGCAGGACGGCAGCCCTGCCCTGGTCAGCGGCACGGTTACCGATACCGCTGGCAGGCCGCTGCCGGGCGCGACACTTGATGTCTGGCAGAGCAGCAGCAACGGCCTGTACGACACCCAGGATCCCGGGCAGCCGCCGTTCAACCTCCGCGGAGTGTTCACGACCGGCCAGGACGGACGCTACGCGTTCCGTACGGCCAGGCCGGTGAGCTACCCGATCCCTGCCGACGGTCCCGTGGGTGACCTGCTGCTGGCGAGCGCCAGGCACTGCTGGCGGGCAGCGCACATCCACACGATCGTGTCAGCGCCAGGCCACCGCGCCGTGACGACGCACATCTTCGACGCCGAGAACCCCTATCTCGCCAGCGACGCGGTGTTCGGGGTGCGTGACTCGCTGATCAGGTCATTCCGGCCGGCCGGGCCCGACGATCCGCAGGACGTCAGCTTCGTCGCCGACATGGACTTCGCCTTGGTCCCCGCCGGTCAGGCCTAAACCGCTGGGCCGGGCGGTCTGACAGCGCTGGCGCTGGCTTGCCAAAGTTCGCATGGCGCTGGGAGCCTTCTGATATCCGGTCCTGACTGAGCCGGGTTTCTCGCGGCGGCTGAGGAGGTCAGGTGGGGGATTACGAGTCGAGCGTCACCGTACTGGCTGACGAACTTGACAGGGTCGAGCGGGTCTTCCGCGGGCTGACGTCGGCGGAGTGGGCCATGCCCACCCGCCTGGTGCCCGTCGACACCGCGCTCCCGCACTGGACGGTGTTCGAACTGGCCGGCCACTTCGACATCGCGATCGGGCTGACCAGGATGCTGATCGAGGGCAGCGGCGACAGCCAGCCTGGCAGGGACAGGACCAGTTTCTTCATCAACCCGCGCTCCGAAACCGGGCCGGTCGTCTACGAGTACGCCTACACGATGGTCCAGGGCAAGACCCCCGACCAGATGCCCGATGTCCTCGCCGAGACGTTCGGCAAGACCATCGAGGAGTGCCGGTCGGTCGCCGCCAGTACCGTCGGCCCTGGCTACTTCGCCCCGATGCGGGTCGACGAGTTCGCCGCAAGCCGGATCGTCGAGGCCGTCGTGCACGGCCTGGACCTGACGCAGGCCCTCGGCCGCGAGCCGGCCGCGTCAGCCGCCGGGATCGCGGCGACCGCGGCAATACTTGACGACCTGCTGTCCAGGCGGACCGTCGGGCAGCGCCCCGCCGACCTTACCGACGACCTCGCGTGGGTACTGGCGGCGTCGGGCCGCGCAGGTCATCCCGACAACCGCCTGCCGCTGATCGGATAGCGCGGGGCTTGGCCAGGTCGGCAGCCATCGTCAGATGGGCACGCTGTAGCCGTTGTAGTAGTACAGGCCCGAGGTGTACCAGAGCACGACGATCAGCACAGCGAGGATGCCGCCGGCGACAGGAAGCGTCCATCCAGGCAGCCTCTTGCTCTGCACCAGAAGTACCTTGGCGGCGAACGCGCCGTAGAAGAAGCAGCCCGCGATCGAGTGCACCATAATCCGCGGATCGGTGAGCTTGACGCCGTAAGCGATCGCGCAGTGAATGGCGACCGGCAGGGTGACGACAAAGGCCACGCCGCCGACGATCCGGTGCGTCAACCCGACCCGCTTCGGCGGCCGCCTCGCGAAGGGCAGTTTCTTGTACATCCACAGCGCGAGCAGGACCTGGACGACCGCCAGGCCGACGGCGATCGTCGAGAGCAGTGACTTAAGGCCCAGCACGCCCGTGCCGGTCTGGCCAAACAGGCCCACCGTGCTGTAACTCGACGTGTTGACGATTGCCCGGCCGACGAAATAGAGAGTGGCAGTCACGGCCAGCCCGATGACGCCGATCAAGACGACGCGCGCGTTCGCGTCTCGCTGGCTCGCACCATGCAGTGTCATGGCACCGCATGATGCCAGACCGAGCGCCATAAGTCTTTAGTTGCGCCGTCATATCGTGTGGCCGTTAAGACCGGATAGCCAATTTTGCCAGAATCGGCACATTATCCGTTGTGGCTCGCGAGCGGGCCGGGCGCGGCCTGACCTGCCAGGCGGCCAGTGCCGCCCTCAGCAGGACACCGGCCACCACCGAGGTCAAGACGGGCGCCGCCGCCGCTGGGGGGTGCGCCCATGCCAGGATGGCGGCGCCCGCAGCCGGGCTCAGGCACGTGATCGCGAGCAACGCCGCTGCCCTGCCCCGGCGCTCGCCGCTGAGCAGGGCGGTCAGCGCGAAGCCCTCGCTGGCCGCGTGAGCTACGAGGGCGGCGATGACCGCCGCCGACCCCACGATGGCCAGGGCGGCGCCCTCCAGGGCACGGTGCAGCCCGAGGGCGACCGCCGTCGCCCTGCCGCCGGCCGGGCCAGGGCCGCACGCGCAGCCGCGCCGGACGACCACGTCTGTGATGCCGAGGCCGGCTGCGAGCGCGAGCAGGGCGATCCACCAGGGCAGTCCGGTTTCACGCAGGTCGCGCCAGATGTCAGGAACCAGGTCAGCCGCGACGACGGCGACCAGCGCGAGCGCCGCGCAGGCCAGCGATATCGTGCGCAGCCTGGTGAACCGCCGTCCCAGCCAGGCGCCGGCCAGGGTCGCCGCTGCGATCAGGGCGACCCCGGCAAGATCCGCCACGGTCATTGCCTGGCCTACTCGGCGAAGTCAGGCATGGCCTTGCGCGCCTCGGTGACGCGGCCCTTCGGCTCCTCCCACTCCTCCTGCCGGCCAAGGGCCGTGATGTCGAGGATCGAGTACGCGCCGCCCATCTGCTCGGTGCCGCGGCCGAAGGTCGAATAGGTGTGGAACACCTCGTCGCCTTCCTTGAGGAAGCAGCTGACGCCCGGCTGCTCGGAGGGGCCGTCGAGAACCCACGAGAACCCTGCCGCCTTGAGCTCGGCCTCGTCCCGGTAGTTGAACATCACAGGCGTGACCGACGGGTCGATGCTGACGTGGAAGTCATAGTTGAAGTCGCTTCCGAACGAGGAGTACCAGGCGAAGTCCCAGCCTTTGCGCTCCTTGTAGGCGGCGATCTTGGCGTACGGAGCGCGTGAGACCGCGGCGAAGACGGTGTCCCTCGACCTCAGGTTCCGCAGCAGGCCGCCTGACAGCTCGTCCAGGCCGGCCGAGCAACTCGGGCACGCATCGTCCCACTCGGGGTCATACATGACGTGCTGCAGGACCAGTTGCTTGCTAGACCCGAACATGTCGGCCAGGGTGATCTGCCCGTCCGGCCCTGCGAACACGTAGTTCTTGTCGATCCGCACCATCGGCAGCTCACGCCTGCTGGTGTTCAGCGCGTCGTGCAGCCTGGTGAACTCCTTCTCCTTCTGCAGCAGGTCCCTGCGCGCTGCTAGCCACTCCTGGCGCGAGGTGATGGCGGGAAGGCTCATCGTCGTCTCCTGTCGGTCCGGAACTCCGGCTGCTGGCCGGCTCACCCACACGACGATGAAGACGGCGTCAGATGGACAAAATCATCGGTCCGCAGTCGATCACGTCGCAGGCCCTCGCTTCCTGCACAGCGACCGCCTGTGCAGGTGAGCTATCTCGTCGCCTCGAACGCGATCTCACGCAGCCGCGCCTTGAGCACCTTGCCGTTCGGATTCCGCGGCAATGGCTCAGGCCTGACGGCGATGAACTGCGGCACCTTGAAGTCGGCGAGATGCTCGCGGGCGTAGGCCACCACCGCGGCTGGATCGACGCTCGCGCCGGGAAGGGGCACGATCACAGCGCCCACCTTCTCGCCCATCATCGCGTCAGGCACCCCGACGACCGCGACCTCGCCCACGCCTGGCGCGCCGATCAGGGCGTTCTCGACCTCGACGCAGTAGACGTTCTCGCCGCCCCTGTTGATCATGTCCTTGATCCGGTCGAGCACGAAGACCAGACCATCGGCATCGACCCTGCCCACGTCACCGGTGCGCAGCCAGTGATCGGCAAAGGTCTGCGCCGTGGCCGCTGGCTTGTTCCAGTAGCCGGCGCAGCACGCTCTGGCCGCGGATCAGGATCTCGCCGAGGCCTGCGTGATCGCCGAAGCTCGATGTGTCGATGGCGACCTCGGCGTGCGGAGCGGCGAAACCGACGGAGTCGGCGTGCTCGGCCGCCCACTCGTGCGGGAGCAGCGTCGCGATGGACGTGCACTCGGTCAGCCCGAAGCCGTTCGCCAGCCGCGCGCCCGCGAACCTGTCGCCGATCTGGTGCACGAGGTCTGGCGCGATCGGCGCGCCGCCGTAGGACGCCCACCGCACCGCGGCGACCTTCGCTGGCGCGAAGTCGGGGTGGTTGAGGATGTAGTAGTAGATCGCCGGCACCGCCGTGCAGGCCGTGATCCGCTCATGCTGGAGCGTCTCGATCATCCGCCGGCCTTCGAAGGCCGCGTCGATCACGGCCGCCCCGCCGATCCGCAGCGCCGGCAGGGTCTGGCTGTGGCAGCCGGTGACGTGGAACAGCGGGACCACCACCAGCGTGCGCATCTCCCTGCCCGCGTCGCGCGGGATGTCGCTCACCCGGTAGACCGTTTCCACGTTCGCGAGCACGTTCTCGTGCGTGTGCATCGCGCCCTTCGGAAACCCGGTCGTCCCGCTTGTGTAGAAGATCGCGGCGATGTCCGACTTCTGGGCGCTCTCGTGCACCAGCGGAGCCGCGTCGGGAAGCGCAGAACCTGGTTCGAACACATACGAGCTGCCGGAATCGCTGATGATGTAGGCCGCCTCAGGCTCGGCCAGGCGGGTGTTGACCGGCACCACGACGGCGCCAGCCATCAGGCCGCCGAAGAACGCGAGCACCCAGTCGATCGAATTGGGCAGCCTGATCGCGACGCGATCGCCGGGCCCGATTCCCGCCTCGCGCAATCCGCCGCTGACCCGGGCCGCGCGGTCCCAGAGTTGCGTGTAGCTGATCCGCTCGCCGCCCACCTCGACCAGCGCCTCCGCGTCCGGGTCGGCGTGCACGCTCTCGCTCAGCATCTCGACCAGAGATTCGTGCAGGCTCGGGTACCTCCGGACGCCATTGCCGTCCGGCTCGACGCCGCTGTCGTCGAAGGGGTTGGCGCCCCTGGGCGGTGGCGGTGATCGCCATGGGTCGGCCCTCCTGCCTGGGATCAGTCGGTGCGGGGTGGTCAGACCGCGCCGCTGGCGCCGAAGAAGTCGCGCGGATTGCGGATCAGCATCTGCTCGATCTGGTCGTCGGTGACACCCCGGTCCCGCAGCCCGGGCAGCACCGTGTCGTGCAGGTAGGTGTACCGCCAGTCCGGCAGCACCGGGTCGACCTCGGCACTGGCGAACCAGTCCATGAACGAGGACTTGTCGTGGGAGAGCATGATCCGGCCCGCGTAGCCGCGCTCGCACAGCGCCGCCAGCGTGTCGATCTGCGTGTCGAGCGGCACGGCCAGCGGCAGGCCGCAGCGATCCCAGCCGAGGTAGGAGCCATCGTCGATGATCTTGGTGAGGTAGTCGAGGTCGGTGCTCTCGTTCGAGTGACCGATCATCACCCGGCCGAGGTCTACCCCGCGCTCGGTGAGCACCCGCTGCTGATCGAGGCCGCGCTTGCTCGGCGCGTGCGCATGGGTGCAGATCGGCGCGCCGGTCCGCAGGTGCACGCTGGCCACCGCATTCGCGAGCCGCTCCACATCGGGGGTCATGCCAGGCTCGTCGGTGACGATCTTGAGCACGGCGGCGCGGAAGCCGGTCTCGCCGATCCCGGTGGTCAGGTCGGCTTCGAACATCGACTCGAGCAACCGGTCGTCACCGTCGAGGACCTTGCCAGGACCGCGCAGGCTGAACGGCAGCGGCAGGTGCTCGTAGGTGTAAAACCCGGTCGCGAACATCACCTTGAGCCCGGTGCCCTCGACCGCCCTGGCGACCAGGGCCGGATCACGGCCAAGGCCGGGGATCGTCATGTCGAGGATCGTGTCGACGCCGTTGCTATGAAGCTGGGTCAGCCGCTCGCGGGCGGCCGCCACCTCGGTTGCCTCGTCCCAGCCGCCGAATCCCGGCCAGCCCCACTGCAACGACTCGGTCCTGATGAAGACGTGCTCGTGCATCAAGACGACGCCGAGATCCTCGGCGTCGATGTCGCCGGCCGTGGTGGGAACGTGCGGCATGGTCTCGCTCCTGAAGTGAATTCTGCAGAATAAGTGCAAATTCACGCTGATCGTCGCATGCCGCTGGGCGCCGTCGCAACGCCCCGATTCGGGGAGCGTCAACCCGGCCAGCGCACGCTCGTCACGGCGCCGCCTGCAACGGTGACGACGGCGGCGCGAGTGCTGGCGTCGCGCCAGATCACGTACTCACCGGCGGGCAGGCCGGGGTAGACGGCGGCGTACTGCACCCGGTCGGGCAGCAGCCGCTGCCTGACCTGCGAGTGCGTCCTGGCCCCTGTCGCGCTGGCCAGGCTGATCTCGATCTCCTCGCCGTCTAGCTCAGGCGGCGCGTGCAGGACCAGGGCCCCGGTGCCGGGGCCGAGGTCCAGCACGACGCTGCCAGAGGTCGACGGGCCGAGTGCGGCTTCTACCATCGCGCGACTCAGTGCGCCGGGTGGTGGTAGCCGTCGAACGGGACACCGAGATAGGGGAAGTGGCGGAGGTACGGGGTGCCCAGGTCGGCCGGGGTCAGCCCGTCGGTGAGCTGGCCGGCGGCGGCGTCGACCTTGTAGCTGGGGTCGATGAGGGCGAAGGTCGCGCCGGCGATCGCGCGCAACTCGACCGAGACCACGTCGTCGAAGACCCGGCGGCCGTTCGGGAATCCTGCCGCGTCGCCGCCGAGCAGCCCGAAGATGCTCGGGTTGGATGTCGTCGGCGGGATCGACGTGTTGAGCCTGAGCATGTCGGCCTGGACCGGCCCCGTGAAGTTGGTGAACCCCGGGACGATGCCCTTGGGTATGCCGGTCATCAGGATGGCCTCGAGATCGGCCCGGGCGGTCTTCGCCTTGTTCAGGGCGGCGAGGTTCGGGAACACGCCCGGGTACAGAACGGGCAGCAGCCCGGCCAGTTCCGGATGCGCGACGTAGTGGGTGAACTGCTTGTCGTGCTCGGGGTGCTGGCCGTTCCAGAAGTCCTTTTTGCCAATCGGGATGAGCACCTCGTTCACCAGCGGGTTGCCGAGCCGGGAGACCTGGTGGAACGGGCCCGCATGCACGTCTGGCCCGCCGTCGGCGCTGTGCAGCCTAGCGCGCTGCCTCGACGCGGTCGTCCAGACGCCGATCACCGGTCGCCCTGGTGCCGTCAGCCGCGAGATCGGCACCTGGATAGCGATCGAGTGCACGTTCAGGAACTTCGTCGCGTTGACGCCGGGGGCCGCGCTGCGACCCTTGGCGAAGACGTTGAGGTTCTGGAACGGCCGCAGGTTGCCCAGGTCAAAGATCGAGCCGAGGTCCACGTAGAAGCCCTCGGCGCGCTGCCCGGCGAAGACATGGCTGCCGTCGGAGAGCTTGTGAATGGCCCGGTTCGCGAGCGCTGACTCGTAGTTCGGCGTGGACAGCGGCCCGATGTTGCACGGCGGGCAGAGCAGGCCGCGGCCGAGTACGTGCCGGCCGTTGCGGTCCACCCTGGTGACCGAGTACCGCTGCTTGCGGTTCCAGTTCGGCGCTGGTCAGGGACGTGATCGGGCCGGTGTTGTAGAGGAAGGTGTCCTTGTCGGCCAGGTCGGTCCTGAAGTCGAACTCATAGGTGATGTTGGCTTCGCTGTTCCCGTGGGTGTCGATGTGGATGGCGTAGCGGACGCTGTCGCCGAACTGGTAGAAGTTGGGGCCGCCTGCCGGGCCCTGCAACGGTATGTAGTTGGCGATCAGCGTGACGGTGTTCGGCCGGTCCGGGCTGACGAACGCGTAGACGTCGGTGCTGTCGGCCACGGGGTCGGTGGATATCTCGGGCGCCTCGCGATGCGATGACATCAGAAGTCCTTTCAGGTGCTGGTCGCGACTGCTTCGAACGGGCGATGGCTGAGCAGGGCTAGCGGCTGGCGCGGACGATGCGCGCGGCTAGGTCGCGGTCGTGCAGCCGGGTCTGCGTGGTGCCGCGGAAGAGGTCGATCTCCCCGGCGGCCGCGTCGCGGACGTGCAGGACGATGGGGTCTGCGGCACTCGCGGTGCCGGCTTCTGAATGGCCGGCGTCGGGTCTCGTGCTAGCGCGGGCGGCCACGCCGCCGAGCACGCTGCCCAGCGTCGTCACGGCGATCCCGGCCGCACCAGCGCCAGCGGCTACCTGCAGCACGGACCGCCGCGACGGAACGCCAGTGCCGGTGCTCGCGGGCCCGTGGTTGCTGGCCCCGTGGGTGCTAGCACCGTGGGTGCTGGTGCTGCCTGTCCGGGCCGCGCCCGGGTCGTCCAGATCTGGCATGGCAATCCCTTTCGACGGGCGCGCGGCGGCTAGGCCTCGGCGGCCAAGCGGCCGGAGCAGAGGTCGCCATTCGCGCCGGATGGATCGTTCTCACGCCGTGCGTTCGTGCCACCTCGCGATGCGGATTGGTGGCAGAGGCAGGTTTCGGAATCGGCGCCAGATCAGAGGCGCAGCGGCAGCACGAGAATGGGTGTCGTGGTGGGACGGCTAGTTCCGCCGGCCGGCTCAACCGTCATCCCCAGCTGGTCGCCAGGCACGAGGCCGTTCACGAGCACCGCGGGCGTGTGACCGTGCGCGCTCGCTGGTAGCAGCCCAGCGCGCCGAACCTGTGGCGGACCGAGCAGCCACAGTTCGTAGACCTTGCCCGGCGGTGGCGGCGGCAGTTGCGCTGAGGTGACGATCAGCGCGTGCCTGGCCAGCGAGTACACGACCGTGGTCGTGCCGCCCGCTGAGGTCGGCTCGGTGATAGCCCTGGCATCGGGCGCCCCGAGCACGGCGGTGATCGCCGCCTCCCGCGTCCTGGCCTTGTTGAGCTGGTCCTGGGTCTGCACCAGCACTGTCGCCAGCGCGACGATCACGACCAGGCACGCGGCCATGACCGTCCAGGCCAGCCTCGGCACCCGTCCCCGCGCTGGCGCCCGCCTGCTCGCCCGCCGCTGCTGGGGCTCACCCGGCGAGCGGCTGTGGTCGATAACGGGGGGAAGCTGCCTGGTGCGGCCGGCCGCGGCGAGCACCCGCTCCCGCATCTGCGGCGGCGGTGCCTGCGTGGCGGCCAATCCGAGCCTCATCGCGGTCGCGGACATGCCCCGCACCTCGTCGGCGCACTGCTGACAGCGGCGCAGGTGGTGCTCGAACCGGCTCCGCTCGTCGTCGTCGTCGTCGATGGCGTCGATCGAGTAGACACCGGCCAGGGCGTGCAGGTCAGGACGGAGCAGCCGCATCACGTCACCCCCATGCAGTCCCGCAGCCTGATCAGGCCGTCGCGAATCCTGGTCTTGATCGTGCCGAGCGTGATGCCGAGCAGCTCGGCGACCTGGCGGTAGGAGTAGCCGCCGTAGTACGCGAGTGTGATGGACTCGCGCTGCAACTCGGTCAGGCCATCCAGGCACCGGCGCACCCGCTCGCGCTCCAGGCTTGCCTCAACCGCATCGGCGACGTCGTCGCCAGGGGCGAGCAGCACCGACGTCCGCTTCTCCCGCTCGGCTGCCGCAGTGGCTGACCGCACCCGGTCGACGGCGCGGCGGTGCGCGATGGTCATCGCCCACGTCGTCGCGCTGCCCTTGACCGGATCGAACCTGGCTGCGGTACGCCACACCTCGAGCAGGACCTCCTGCGCGACCTCCTCCGACTGGGCCGGATCCCTGACGACCCTGCGGATCAGCCCGTAAACCGGCCCGGCCAGCTGGTCATACAGCGCCGCGAACGCGTTCTCGTCTCCTCTGGCCACCTTCGCGAGCAGCCCGTCCAGGTCCCGGTCTCTCCCCTCCGGCAGACCAGGACCCGCACCGGCCGGCCGCGCGCCATACGCGTCCATGGCGCTTATTCGGAGCGCTGCGACGATCGGATTGGATGCATGCGGCAATAATCGCGGAAGATTCCCGGCAGACTCGAAACTCGTCCGCGATCGTGCTGGCGTGTCTGTGCTATCCGCAGGCGCACGCGCGCTAGATGTGGAGGCCGACCCTGGCGGCAGGTTCCGCTGTCGGGCAGCCGTTGCCGGTACCAGGCAGCTTTGGGTGGCGGCCACTCGGGTATAGAAGTACTTCTGGGTCGCTTACGCGCAAAGAGGCCGGGGGAGAGGAGTGAGCATGGCCGAGACGACGATTGACTACCGGGCGGTCTTCAGGGCGATGCCTGGCCCCATGGCTTTGCTGACACCCGACGGCATATTCCTCGACGTGAACAACGACTACCTCGACGCGTCCGGCCGGAGCAGGGAACAGATTCTCGGCCGCAACGTGTTCGAGGCGTTCCCAGATAACCCGGACGACCCGGGGATGCTCGGCCCCGGCCAGCTCAAGAGCTCGTTCGAGGCTGTCGTGGCGACCGGCGAGCGCGACATCATGATGCCGGTCAGGTATGACGTGGAGGATCCCGGCCGGCCGGGGCTGTTCGAGGAACGCTACTGGGCGGTCGTCAATACCCCGATGCACGATCAGGCGGGCCGGGTCGTGATGATCTGCGCACAAGGCCGACGAGGTCACGCATATCGTGAACCAGGGCCGGAACCTCCTCGCCGATCAAGGTTAGCTCGCCGGCACCAATTTCACCGGTGCCGTCCGGATCGCACCGCTAGCGGCACCCTTCGCCAGTCCTGATAAGTTCGCCCTGAGCCGCGCCGGCGAAGGGGAGCGATCTGATGACTGTTGACGGACCGGACTGGCCAGTGTCCGACGGCGTCCTTGACCTCGGTGACCTTGAGGTCGAGCGCGGCGGCGTGATCGCGGGCGCCAAGCTGGTGTGGCAGGCGCACGGCACCCTCAATGAAGCGCGCGACAACGTCATCGTCTACCCGTGCAGCTATACGGCGACGCACGAGGATCTGGCCTGGCTGATCGGCCCCGACGGCGTCCTCGACCCGCAGCGCTGGTTCATCGTCGTCCCCGACATGTTCTCCAACGGGCTGTCATCGAGCGCAGCCGATGCCGATGACTTTCCCGCCGTCGTGACGATGGCTGATAATGTCCGCGCCCAGCACAGGCTGCTGACCGAGCACTTCGGTGTCTCCCGCGTCGCGGCCGCCTACGGCTTCTCGATGGGCGCCGGTCAGGCCTACCACTGGGCAGCGCTCTACCCGGACCTGGTCGAGCGTGCGATCGTCGTCTGCGGCAGCGCGCGCACCTCCGTGCACAACAAGGTCTTCCTGTCCGGCCTGCTGCGCACGCTCGAAGCCGCGCCGGAGTATGCGGGCAACGGAAAGTTCAGCGCCGAACCGCTGGCGGCGCTGCGCGCGTTCGCGCACATCTACGCGGGCTGGGGCCTCAGCCAGGACTTCTACCGCGCTCGCCTGTACGAGACCGCGCTTGACGCGCCCGACCTCGCGACGTTCCTGAAGACGGCACTGGGAAGACTCGTTCGGCGCGTGCAAGGCGGCCAATCTGTACGCACAGGCCGTCACCTGGAACGAGGCCGACATCAGCAACAACGGCCTGTACCACGGTGATCTGGAGGCCGCGCTCGGCGCGATCAACGCCAAGGTTCTCCTCATGCCCAGCGAGACTGACCTGTACTTCCGCGTCGCCGACAATGAAGCGGAGCTCAGCCACCTGCGAAACGGGCGGCTGGCCACGATCCCGAGCATCTGGGGGCACCGGGCGGGCAGTCCCGAGGGAATCCCCGCTGACCTGGAGTTCCTGACCAGCCACGTGCGCGCCTGGCTCGACAGCTAGCCACCGCGTTGCCGCTGTCCGCGGTCTCGTCCCGAGCCCGCATCGAGCCCCCGGCGCGGGCTGCGCTGCCCGCCGCCCGCACGTATCATGGTGAAAGTCAGGAGAACGTTAGAAACATCAGCTATTCGGATATTCGGAAGTTTTACTAATTTGTCCGGCATCAAGAATTGCACTGTGATTTCCGATTGAGCGCTGGGACTAGGCACGCGGCATGAGTCTTTGGGAGCGGCTCACCGGCAGAGCCGTGGAGACGGCCGGGCTCGGCCAGAAGAAGCGAGCCGCGGCCACCGGAATTCTCGCATTTGACGGCCCGCTCAGTGATCTGCGCCTCGAAATGGCGATCAAGAGCCATCCGTGGCTGCAGAACACGGGGACCGCGACACTCCTGCTGTCTACCTGGGCTTCTCAGGCGCTTCAGGACGTCGCCGCCGTCATGGAGGCCGAAGCGCAGAAGCAGCTCGGCGAGACTGGGCGGCTGCCCGAGGCGACCTTCGTGCTGGCGGACGGGCTCTATGATGCCGCGCTGAAATGGATAGACCTCGCGCAATCCGCTCTCGCCGCGATCGAATCACAAAGCGAATTCATCCTTCAGCTCAGGCTGCCAGCCCCGCCGCCGCGATTCGACTGGGTCGCCGACGCGCCGCCTGTTCATTTCGTCGCCGCGATCGCGGGCGTCGTGCAATTGGGAACCTCCGTCGAGGATGCCCTGAACACGATGCAGAATGACCGGTCCCGCTTGCCCAAACGCTACGACGGCGCGTTCGAGACCATCGCGGGCGCGGTCAAGCTCGCGCGGGCCAAGCTCGACCAGGTCGAGGCCGCCGCGAGTGACCGGCAGGCGGTGAAGCTGACCAGGGACATCTGGACGATGTTGCAGGATGTCGTGCGGCTGTACTTCCTGGCTGGCCAGCAGGCCGCGATGCCTGGCCTGATCGATTCCAGGTACGACGCCGCCGCTGAGGCGGCCGCGCGCGCACGCCGGCTGCCTCCCCCGCCATCCGCGCGGACCGGGCCTGCCCAGCCAGCCGGGCAGCCCGGCGCCCCAGGCCCGTCGCAGGGTGCGGGGTCCCCTGCCAGGGACTGGGGAGCGGTGGACTGGATAGGCCAGGATCGCAGCACGACACGAGGACCAGCCCGTTCCCCGGTGCAGGTGGGCCAGGGCGGCGCGCCGCGGACCATGAGCCAGCCATCGAGTCCGCCCCGCCCTGCGCCGCCGCCCACGCTCGGTGAACGACTCGGCCTGCACTTTGATGCCTGGGCGCTGACCGACCCTGGCGCCAAGGGGACCTATCAGAACGACCGCTCCCGCATCGCCGAACTCGAGGCGTTCTGGCGCTCCGACACGAACCCGGACGAGACCTACCGGCTCTACGACCTGATCGCGGCCGCAGTCAAGGCGGATCAGGTCGCCATCAGGCCGGGCGAGTTCAGCAAGATCTGCCCGTGGATCCCCACGTTCGTCGCCCGCGTAGACGCCGTGATCGGCACCGAGGAGTTCAAGGCCGGGCAGCTATTCACGTTCAAGGCCGGCGTGGACGGCGAGTACTTCGGGCGCGGGTTCGAGCGGCTCGGCTTCTTGCCAGGATCCCAGCAGCCAAAGCCCAAGCCCAAGCCCCAGGTTCGCGAGCGGGTCCAGCCGCGCGACGAGCGCGACCCTCGCCCCCAGGCTCGCCAGGATCGGCGGATCGGGCCCGCCGCGAATCGATACGCAGCACCGCGGCGAGCGCGCCCCGGCCGCCGCGACCTCGACCGGCGGATCCCCGCATGACGCCGCCGCCGAGGCGGACATCTGGTCCTTGACCGCGGCGTTCCAGCGTCCGCAGCGCCGGGCGAGCCATCCGATACCGAGCAACTCCGCGCCCTCTGGCGCGCCGATCCCGACCCGGCCAGCACGCTCGCCTGCCATGAGGAGCTGCATGGCCGCGGTGCGCGCGGGCAACGCCAGGCAGCACGGCGACGAGGCGCTCAGGGACTGCCCGTGGAGCCAGGTCTACGTCGCCGTCAACCAGGTCACGATCGGCGGTGTGCGGCTTGAGCGGAACGAGAAGTTCGCGCTCGAGGTGGGAGTCACTGGCGGCCAGTTCAGGCGCCGGATCAGCCGGCTCGGCCTGCTCGCCGCCGGCGCCTGAGCCGCCCGGCTCCGCTGCTCAGCCGGCCATTGCGGGGGCAGGGGCGGTCACGGGCACGGTTCCGCTGATGGTCGTGCCGTGGCCGGGTGCGGACGCTATCCGCAGCTGGCCGCCGATGGCGGACAGCCGGTCGGCCATGCCCTGCAGGCCGGTGCCGTGCGCGGCGGCCGCTGGGTCGAAGCCTGCCCCGTTGTCCGCGACGCTGAACTCGAGGCTGCCGTCGGCCTGGCTCAGGGTGACGGTGGTCAGGGAGGCCTGGGCGTATTTCGCGACGTTCTGGAGTGCTTCGAGGATGCAGAAGTACAGTGTCGTCTCGGCGTCGCGGGAGAACCGGCCGATCCCGTCGGCGTTGACCAGTACCGGCATCGGCGCGCGGTCGGCTTGTGCCTGCAGGGCGGCGCGCAGGCCCTGGTCGGCGAGCACGGGCGGGTAGATGCCGCGGGCCAGGGCCCGCAGGTCTTCGACGGCTGCCCGCAGCCCGGACCGCAGCTGGCCGGCCAGCTCCCTGACCTCGGCCGGGTCGCCGGCGGCTGCCGTCGAGCAGGCCGAGGTGCACGCTCAGCGCGACGAGTTGCTGCTGGGCGCCGTCGTGCAGGTTCCGCTCGATCCGCTGCCGTTCGTCATCTTGGGCTTGCACGAGCCGGCGGCGCGACGCCCGCAGGTCGTCGATGGTGGCCTGCAGCTCGGCGGTGAGCCTGACGTTGCGCAGCACGAGCCCGGCCTGGGAGGCCAGGTCGGTGAGCAGCGTGTCCTCCGCGGCGGATACCGCCTCGTTCTTGGCCTTGGCCAGCGTGATGGCGCCGAGCAGCTCGTCCTGGTGATACACGCCGATCGCCCGGGTGACCGGCCCGAGCGCGGCCAGGCCGGCGGTGCGGGTCACCATCGCGGGCGCGGCTCCCGGTTCGGCGCCGGCCGGCCAGACCGACCGGGGTGACAGGGCGGCGCCGACCAGCACCCAGACCTCGACCCGCTCGGCCCCGGTCGCCCCGCCGAGGACCGCGGCCATCCGGTCGAGCGCGGCGTCGGCGTCGAGCTGGCCGGCCATGTCCTGGGCGAAGTCGGCGAGCACCTGGTAGGGCGAGGCGCGGCGGCCGTAGACGAAACGGTTCGCCAGCAGGGTGGCGCGCTGGCGCACGGGATGGAACAGCACCGCGACCACGACCGCCGCCGCCACCGTGAGCACCGGGCCGCCGGCGTAACCGGCCAGCGTCCCGATGCCTACCACGATGCCGATGTAGACGGCCGTCAGCGCGGCGGACAGCAGGCCGTAGGCGAGGGCCTTGGTGATGATGACGTCGATCTGGTACAGGCCGTATTTCAAGATCGCGATCGCGATCGCGATCGGGAATCCGGCCAGCCCGATCGCCGTGACCACGACGTCTGCCGCGGTGGTCACGCGGAGCCCAGGACTTCCCGCCGATGTCCATCGACACCAGCACGACGACGGAGCAGCCGATCGCCGTGGCGGCCGTGAAGGCGATCCACTTGATCTGCTGGCGGAGCTCGCGGCCTCCTGACCGGTAGCGGACCGTCATGGCGACCGTGGAGACCGCCATCAAGGCGATGAACACGAACCACGCCTGGTTGATGGTTCCGATCAGCACGGTCGCCAGCGGCGGCGGCAAGGAACGCACGCCGAGCGGGTTCTGGACCGAGAGTGAGATGCCGCCGGGCGCCGGAAGCTGCACCTTCTTCGGCTGGACCAGGAACCCGGTCAAGGTCAGCGTGATGAGCAGCAGGCACAAGCCGCCGGCCGGGCGCCAGCGCGGGGACGGCAGGTGCCCGGTCGGGAAGAGCAGGAACATGAACGCGATGCTGCAGATCAGCGGAATGAAAGACCACTCGGCCAGCACGCCCGCGATCGCGGGACCTGGCAGGGTGCCTGGGTGCCTGATGCCGAGGACCGCGTACGCCGAAGCAAGGGCCACCAAGCCGTCGGCGATGCCCGCGATGAGCAGGTACCAGCCGATGACGTTGCCCGCACGGCGGACGATCAGCGCCCCGAGAGTGGCATACAAGACGGCTGACGGCACCTGGCAGACCGTGTCGATCGCGTCACCGGTGACCAGGTCGTTCCAGGCCAGGATGATCAGGACCAGGGCGGCCGCCGCGAGGACGACGGCGACGGCCCACGCTGCCGTCGCGGCGGTGTGCTGCCGCCGCGCGGTGACGTTCATGCGGCCCGGCGCCCGGTCCAGACGTACAGGTAAGCCGGGATGGCCAGGATGAACAGGCCATCGGTCGCGTGCAGGGCGCCGAAGATCACGTGATCGTCGGCCAGTCCGGCCAGCAGGCTCTGCAAGAAAGAAGTCATGAACACCAGCAGCACGGCGCCCACGATGGCGCGCCCCCGCGCCCGGGCGATCAGCGTCAGGATCAGGATGACGATCGCCATGCCGGCCATGATGAAGCCGAGCATCCGGTGCGGATCAAGCGCCGGGTCACCAGCCCCGTGCAGCAGCCTGAAGGCTCCGAGGCCAGCCAGGAAGAT
>CAVPIR010000006.1:277500-799960 GCA_963705055.1 uncultured Actinomycetota bacterium | reverse complement strand
GCGCATCGATCCTGACCATCGCGATGTACGGGCCGAGGCTGGTCTGGTACAGCGGCGTCTCCGGATTGGTCGGCTCCCACGGACGCAGCCACTCCGCGTTGCGCACCCGCGCCTCACGCCACGGCTTCGGCATCCCTGGCCGCCAGCGGCCGCAGCGCCACTGGCGAACTGAGCAGGCTCGGCTCGGTCAGTGTCACCGGCCACCCGCGCGCGTATACCACCCCACCATCATGGCCCGTCCGGACAGGTGCGCGCTATTCGGACGACACGAACACGCCGGCGGGCGTCAAGCGTCACGCCCGCGCGTGATCGCCCCCGGCCGCCTGATCTAGGGCATGAGCGATTACTGGACTCCAGGACCGACATGCCGTCCCGCACCCCTCCAGTCGACCCGGGGAGGTTCACGACCAGCGTCGCGCCGCGGAGCCCGGCAACGCCGCGCGACAGCATGGCCGCTGGAATCCCTGCGCTGACGCCGGGCCGGCCCTGATCGCCTCGCCGATCCCGGGGATCTCCCTGTCGATCACCATGCGGGTCATCTCCGGGTCAGGTCCCCGGCGTGAGGCCGGTCCCGCCGGTCGTCACCACGACGTCGTAACCGGCCGTGACCGCGTCCCGCAGCGCGGCCTCGACGGCCGCCCCGTCCGGGACCACGACCGGCCCGTCGGTCTCGCAGCCGGCCGAACGGACAGCTCGGCCAGGACCGGCCCCGACCTGTCCTCGTACACCCCGGCCGCGGCCCGGTTCGAGACCGTCACCGCGAGCGCGCGGGTCATGGCCGCCTCCAAAGTCCGGTCTTGCCGCCGGTCTTCTCGAGCACCTCGACGCCGGTGATCACGGCCGCGGGTCGAGAGCCTTGATCATGTCGATCAGCGCCAGCGCGCCGACGGTGACCGCCGTGAGCGCCTCCATCTCGACGCCGGTCCGGTCCGCGGTCCGCGCTGTCACCGTGATGTCGACGCCGTCGTCGGCGACCGCCAGGTCGACGGTCACGCCGTGCAGCCCGATCGGGTGGCACAGCGGGATCAGGTCCGGCGTGCGCTTCGCCCCCTGGATCGCGGCGATCCGGGCGACCGCGAGCGCGTCGCCCTTGGGGACGGTCCCGTCCCGCAGCGCGGCGACCGCGGCCGAAGACAGCAGCACCCGGCCGGTCGCCGTCGCGGTCCGCGCGGTCACGTCCTTGGCCGACACGTCGACCATCCGGGCCTGACCTGCCGCGTCGATGTGGGTCAAGCCGGGGGCGGGGGCGCCCGCCGCCGGCGCGCCGGCGGCCGGCACGGGTCAGGATGCGACCCGATCGCCTCATCGACGGCAGTCCCCGGCGACACGATCTTGTCCGCCGCCACCGGGTCGGGATGCGACCCGATCGCCTCGTCGACCGCCGTCCCGGCCGAGGCCAGTTCGCCGTCGGGATGAGCTTGGTCTGGTTGTCCCCGCTGCGCCTGGTCCCTGGCCGTGGGTCATGGCAGCTCCAGAACGTCGACGGTCTGGCCGGCCGGCAGGCTGGTCACCGCCTCGGGGACGATGATCAGCGCGTCGGCCCTGGCCAGCGAGGCGATCTGGTGAGAGTTCTGCCCGGTCAGCGGGCTGACCGATCCCGTCATCCGGTCAAGGTTGGCGCGCAGGAACGATCGGCGGCCGTCGGGCGAGGTGACCGGCTGGGCGAGCCTGGCCTGACGGGGAGAGCCCGGTTGAGCCTGAAGGCCTTGCATTGCACGAGCGGCTGGCGCGACAAAGAGGCAGAACGAGACGAACGCGGACACCGGGTTTCCTGGCAGCGTGAAGATCGGCGTCTTCTTCGTGCTGCCGCTGATGAGGCCGAAGCCCTGCGGCATGCCGGGCTGCATCGCGACCTTGCGGAACGTGACCGAGCCGAGCTTGGTCAGGGCCGCCTTGACGACGTCGTGCTCGCCGCCCATGCTCACGCCGCCGCTGGTGATCAGCAGGTCAGCGGTCGCGGCCGCCTGCTCGATCGCGGCGAGGACCGCGTCGGGCTCGTCAGGCATCGTGGGGTGCCTGGTCGTCTCGCAGCCGGCCTGGCGCGCGGCCGCGGCGAGCATGTAGCTGTTGGAGTCCCAGATCCGGCCGGGAACCAGCGGCGAACCGGCTCGGCGAGTTCGTTGCCGGTCGAGATGACGGTGACCCTCGGGCGGCGCCGCACGCGGAGCACGCCGTGACCGGCCGCCGCGAGCACGCCGATCTGCGCGGCGCCGAGCTTGGTCCCCGCGGGCAGCAGCAGGTCACCAGCCTTGGCGTCGTCGCCGGCCCGGCGCACCGCGTTCCCCGCCGCGGCGCTCCTGCTGATCCGCACCGTGTGCCTGCCGTCGTCGGTCCACTCGACCGGGATGACAGCGTCGGCGCCGGGCGGCAGCAGCGCGCCGGTCATGATCTTGACGCAGTGGCCAGGACGCGATGGTGTAGGCGCCGGTGTCGCCGGCCGCGACCTCGGCGTCGACCGGCAGCGTGACCGGGTTCTCGGCGCTGGCGGTCGCGACATCGGCGGCGACGACGGCGTATCCGTCCATGGCCGAGTTGTCGAAGCCGGGCAGCGACCAGCCCGCGGTCGCGTCCTCGGCGAGTACGGCGCCCTCGGCCTGGGTCAGCGCCAGGTCCTCGGGCGGCACCGGGGACGATCGCCGCGATGATCTCGCTGAGGTAGCTCTCGACCGACTGCATCGTCGTGATCCCGTCCGCCTGCCCAGGCAGCTCGAATTGTGACGTCTCGCCCCTGTGGCCGCGCTCTGGCGAGCGCGCGGCTGGCCGCCGAGCTAGTGCAGCGTGCTGACGTACTCCTTGAGCCAGGGTACGAAATCGGCTGCGAGGTCCGGCCTGGAGCAGGCGAACTCGACGGTCGTGCGCAGGAAGTCCTGCTTGTTGCCGGTGTCGAAGCGGCGGCCGCGGAACAGCACGCCGTGCACCCCGCCGCCGTCGGCGTTCGCGTTCCGGTCGGCGACCGCGAGCGTGCGCAGCGCGTCGGTGAGCTGGATCTCCCCGCCGCGCCCTGGCGGCGTCTCGCGCAGCACGCCGAAGATCGCCGGATCGCAGATGTAGCGCCCGATCACGATCCAGTTGGACGGGGCCTCGCTTGCTGCCCGGCTTCTCGATCAGGTCGGTCACGGCGACGATGTCGGCGTCGTCGGTCGGCTTGAACGCGGCGACGCCGTAGGCGGACACCTGGTCGGCGGGCACCTCCATCAGCGCGACGATGCTGCCGCCGTGCTTGCGCCTGGCCGCGAGCATCGTGGCCAGCAGGTGGTCGTCCGCGCTGATCAGGTCGTCGCCGAGGAGCACGGCGAACGGCTCGTCGCCGACGTGGTCGGCGGCGCAGAGCACCGCGTGACCGAGCCCGCGCGGCGTCTGCTGCCGCACGTAGCTCACGTGGGCCAGCTTGGTCGGGGACTTCACGTCGGCGAGCGCCTTGGCGTTGCCCTTGTCCTCGAGCGCCTTCTCCAGGTCCTTGTCGCGGTTGAAGTGCGCCGCGATGGACTGCTGGCGGTCGTCGGTGATCAGCACGACATCGTGCAGCCCGGCTGCCGCGGCCTCTTCGACCACGTACTGGATCGCCGGCTTGTCGACGATGGGCATCAGTGCCTTCGGCGTCGCCTTCGTCGCAGGCAGGAAGCGTGTCCCTAGCCCGGCGACAGGTACGACCGCTTTGGTGACGGTGCCTGAGTGAGCCATCCTGTAACCCTAACTAGCCCGATGGAGGCCCTCGTGAACGGCGTCGCTGGTGCGAGCCCGGGGGGACGTCCCCCCGGAAACCACCGTGGGAGCGATCACGCCGCGTCGCAACGTAGTGCTACCCCCGATGAGCGAAGTATGCCCGGACAACGGCTGGCTGAAAGCAAGACCATGCTGCGCAAGGATCTGCTGGCAGCCAGAGCAAGGCTGAGCGTATCGGAGCGGCGGGCGGCCGGGCGAGCATTGCGGGACACGGTTCTGGGCTGCCGGAGACGGGCATGGCGGGGACCATCGCGGCCTACCTCTCGGTCGGAACCGAGCCCGAGACCACCGGTCTGGTGTTCGCGCTCTGGAAGCGCGGCAGCTACGTCTTGCTGCCGGTCGCTGCAGGACGATTTCGACCTCGACTGGGCCTCGTACGAGGGTCCCGGTTCGCTCGCGCCCGGCCCGTTCGGTCTGCTCGAGCCGACCGAGCCGCGACGCGGGCCCGACGCGATCCGGAGCGCCGATCTGGTGATCGTTCCGGCGCTGGCGGCCGATCGGGACGGGAACCGGCTGGGCCGCGGCGGCGGCTGCTACGACCGGGCCCTGGCGAGAGTCGGCCCGTCCGTGCCGACGGTGGCGCTGCTGTACGACGACGAGCTGCTGGACGAGGTCCCGGTCGGCCCGCATGACCAGCGGATACGGGCGGTTGCGCGGCCTACGCGAGGAATCACCAGGATGCCTGCCTGAGGAATCTCCAGGTGGTGCTAGCTGTTGCTACCATTTAGCAGCTGACTGCTGCGAGTGCTAACGCTTTCTTGGAGGACACGTGCCGACGTACCAGTACGCCTGCACCGAGTGTGGTGATCAGACCGAGGTCGTGCAGCGATTCACTGACGACCCGCTGACGGTCTGCGGGGCGTGCGGCGGCAGGCTGCGCAAGGTGTTCTCGCCGGTTGGCATCGTGTTCAAGGGCTCAGGCTTTTACCGCACCGACAGCCGGGCCGGCGCGGTGAGCGGCGGTTCGGCCAACGGCAACGGCAAGTCCGGCGACAGCTCAGACAGCTCGAGCTCGAAGTCCGAGTCGGGCACCAAGACTGAGTCGGGATCGAAGTCAGGCTCGGACAGCTCCTCGTCCAACGGTTCCTCGGGCAGCTCCGGCGGCAAGTCGGAGTCCTCGTCGGATTCGAGCCCGGCGAAGTCCGGTACCGGCTCCAAGTCCGGTACTGGCTCCAAGGTTGCCTGACGCCGCTGTGACCGCGCAGGCCAGCATCGGGGTCATCGGCGGCTCCGGACTCTACGAGTTCCTCGAGAACGCGCGCGAGGTCACGGTCGACACCCCGTTCGGCCCGCCGAGCGATGTGATCACGATCGGCACCGTCGGCGGACGCTCGGTTGCCTTCCTGCCGCGACATGGCAGGCAGCACCAGTTCCCGCCGCACCGCATTCCCTACCAGGCCAACATGTGGGCGCTGCGGTCGCTCGGAGTGGGCCAGGTACTCGCGCCGAGCGCGGTCGGATCGCTTCGGTCAGAGGACGGTCCTGGCACGCTCGTGATCCCTGACCAGCTGGTCGACAGAACGACCGGTCGGCTTCAGACGTACTACTCCGAGGGCGGCGCGGTCCACGTCCAGTTCGCCGATCCATACTGCCCGCACGGGCGCGCCGTCGCCCTGGCGACGGCTGACGTGGCCGGCTGGCCGGCGGTGCGGTCCGGCACGCTGGTCGTGATCGAGGGGCCGCGGTTCTCGACGCGCGCCGAGTCGCGCTGGTACGCGGCCCAGGGCTGGACGATCGTCGGCATGACCGGGCACCCGGAGGCGGTCCTCGCCCGCGAACTGGCGCTTTGCTACACGTCTTTGTCGCTCGTGACCGATCTGGACTCTGGGGTTGATGAAGGCGAGGGCGTGACGCAGATGGAGGTCTTGGAGGTCTTCGCGCAGAACGTCGCGCGGCTCAGGGGCCTGCTGATGACCGTCATCGAGAACCTGCCGGAGAAGCGCACCTGTCGGTGCGGTTCGGCGCTGGACGGCCTCAAGCTGCCGTTCGCCTTGCCGTAAGCCTCAGGCCGCGGGTGGTGCGTGCCGGCTGGCGAGGCCGACGAGGTTGCCCTCGCTGTCGCGGATGAACGCCATCCACTCTTCCCAGCCGGGCTCGCCGAAGGCGCCATCGGCGTCGACGTGGATGCGGTGCGGCTCGGTGTGGACGGTGACTCCGTTGTCGCGTAGCTCGCTGATCGTGGCCCGGACGTCCGGGACCCGCAGGTATATGAGCGCGCTAGACGCAGCCTGCTCCAGCAGCAGGCGCACGCCGCCTAGGTCGATGAACACCAGGCCCGGCGGGTCGAACTTCGCGAGCATCGTGCCGCCCAGGACTGTGGTGTAGAAGGCCGCGGCCCGGTCGAGATCCTCGGCATGCTGCGCTACCTGATGAAGCTGAGTCATCCGGTCCTCCAGGGCTCGTGCCGTCCGTGCCGTCCGCCGAAAGTACGTAGTGTTCCTACGAATTCTCGTAGGCATGCTATACATATCTTATGACGGACGGCAAGGCTGACCTTGACGGCACAGCCTCGGCGCTCAACTCCGGCGCGATCCACGTGCTGCGCGGTCTCCGGGTCGTCGACCGGCTGGCTGGCCTGACCCCGCAGCGGCTCTCGGCGCTGTCCGTGCTGGTCTTCGGAGGACCCTGCTCGCTTGGCGCCCTGGCCAGCGCTGAAGGCGTGGCCGGTCCGACGATGACCAGGATCGTCGATGGATTGATCGACGCGGGCCTAGCGGAGCGGCAGCCACACCCGACCGACGGCCGGGCGGTGCTCGTCGCCGCGACCGCGGACGGTGAAGCCGTGATGCGTGCGGCTCAGCGTCGCAGGATCGAGGCGCTGACCGATGCGATCGCGAGCCTGCCAGCCGCGGCGCAGCGGCAACTCGTGGAGTCGGTGAGCCTGCTCGATCAGGTGGCGGCCGCGCTGCGATCGCGCTCGGCCGACGACGGGTCGCATGCCAGGGATGCTGACCTCGCCGGGGCGGCGGTCGAACGCGGCTCGACCGAACATCGCCGCCGCACGTCGGCCAGGCAGACCCGGCTCGACGCGGCGCGCGCCCGCTGGGCCGAGGCCGCCGACCAGATGACTGCCGCGGCCCGCAGAGCGCAAGGCCGCGTATGAGTTACGGGTGCCGCCGCGAGAGCCGGTAGGCTAAGCGGCGCCGGCAACATGAGCTGGCGTGCCCCGATAGCTCAGTGGATAGAGCGGCTGCCTCCTAAGCAGTAGGTCGCAGGTTCGAGTCCTGCTCGGGGCGCGGTAACCCCTGGTAGATGAGATTTTTCGAAATTGTCTCTGATAGGTCGAGTTACTGCCTATCGGCAATCACTCATTTCGTCAGGTGTCGCCCTGCCAGGGCGGTCGGCCGAGCCTGTGACCTGGCGCGTAAGCACGACGGCGGCTCGGCAGCTATACGCTCGCGGTTGTCGGGAAGGCCCTGGGAGCCAAACTGGGAGGGCGGATTCCAGTGATCGTCGCAACGCTCGAGGTTTCGGGGAGTTGCGATGGTTCAGGGTCGGCGGGGTCGGCCGCCGCTGGCGGCGAAGCGGGAGCAGTTCGGGCGGTTGATCGCCCGGGGTGTCGGTAGCGCGGAGGCGTGCCGGATCGTTGGCGTGCATCCGAAGACGGGGAAACGCTGGCGACGCGGGCGTGTGGTGACCAGCAGCAGCGGCGCGAGGCTGCAGTATGCAGCGGTGGTCGACACGCGGAAGCATGTGATCTCGGACGCGGTTCTTGTCCGAGGACGAGCGGGTCCGCATCGCGGATCTGCGGCGGTGCCGGGTTCGGGACGGCGGACGATCGCGGCGCAGCTGAGGCGCAGCCCGTCGACGATCAGCCGGGAACTGCGGCGCAACCGGGATCCTGGCAGCGGGCAGTACCGGCCGTTCGCCGCGCAGCGGCTGGCGGCCTGGCGCCGCGGCCCGGCCCGGTCGCGGCAAGCTGTTACGCGATCGGGAGCTGCGGGAGTTCGTGGCTGGCCGGCTGGCGGCGCGGTGGAGCCCGGAGCAGGTCAGCCAGGCGCTGCGCGGCGAGTTCCCCGGTGACCGGGCGCGCCATCTAGTGCACGAGACGATTTACCAGGCGGTCTACCGGCCGGAGCTGGGCGGCGGGCTCTGCCGGGATGTGCCGCGGGTGCTGCGCACCGGGCGGCGTCACCGCAAGGCGCACCGTCGCGCTGATGCCCGCCGGCCAGGGACGCTGACAGGCATGATCAACATCAGCCAGCGGCCAGCCGAGGCCGCCGGCCGCGTCGGTGACGGGTCACTGGGAAGGCGACCTGATCATCGGTGCCGGCAACCGGTCGGCGATCGGGACCCTGGTCGACCGCGCGAGCAGGTTCACCATTTTGCTGCACGTGCCGGGTCCCCGTTATACCGCCGAGGCGGTCGCTGACTCGCTGGTGGCGGCCCTGGAGCAGCTGCCCGCGCAGCTGCGCCGCTCGCTGACCTGGGATCAGGGCTCGGAGATGGCGCTGCACGCCGGCATCACCCGGGCGCTCAGCATGCCGGTGTTCTTCTGCGATCCGCACTCGCCCTGGCAGCGGCCGACCAACGAGAACACCAACGGGCTGCTGCGCCAGTACTTCCCCAAGGGCACCGACTTGCGGATCCACCTCCCGGAGCAGCTCGCCGCCGTTGCCGCCGAGCTCAACGACCGGCCGCGCAAGACCCTCGGCTGGGACACCCCGGCGGCGCGGCTGGCCGCGGCATTGAGCGAGCGGCAGCCTCCTTCGGCCGCGACGTGACAGTCATGTGCCCGGCCCGGGAAGATGGCCACATGGCTGACATGCGCCGCCGCAGCCCCGAACCACCGCCGGGACCGCCACAGATCCAGCTCACGCCGGGTCTCGGCGAGCAGACGATGCGCGAGCTCGCGCCCCTGCTGGCCGAGGAGGGCATCGACGTCGACAACATCGACGTGCCTGACCTGGACACCATGCAAGCAGCGCTGAACCGCGCCGTCGAACGACACAACATGACCCGCTTCACCCCCGTCGGCCAGGCCCGCGACCTGGCCGTCACCACCCTGCGGCTGGTCATCGAGGCCCTCGCCGGAGGTGACACCACCCAGGCCGCGGCGATCCTGGCCCAAGTACAACCCGACTCACCCGGCAACACCGCCGCCACCGTCGCCGCCTGCATCGGCGTCGCTCTCGGCCTCCTCGACGACTGGCTGTCCGGCGCCGACCCCCGCGCCCCGAACGACCTCGGCCGCCGCGTGCATTCTGCCCGCCGGGCACTGGCGCGGCGAACGCGCCGCCACCGACATCCTGGTCCTCGCCCGCAAAGGACGTGCCTTCAGCTCGCTCGACACCTTGATCGCCAGGCAAGGCGGCGAACATGTCCTCTACGGCAGCGCCCTCACCCTCACCGCAGCCACCCAGATCTGGGCCGCCACCACCAGCACCCCACTCCGCGTCGTAGCCCGCGCAGCAGTGCGCTGAACACGGCTACCATCCACCAGCATCAATCACCGTGTTGCGACGATCGCTGGAATCCGCGGAGCCAACACACACAGACACCAGGCCACATCAGGCCACGTCCAGCCACGGTACGAACTCGCCTTACAAGCGAGGGGCCGCAGGTTCGAACCCTGCTGCGCCCACTGTTTTCGCAGCTCAAGGCCGTGCTGCGATCTTGACAGGGTTATTAGCGAGGCTAACGGAGAGCCAGTCGGCATGCTTCCTGTCAAGGCGGCGGTCAGAACCAGGCACCGGGGAACGACGAGGATTCCATCGACTGCGCTCCCCGGAGGGGCGGGCTTGCCTTGAGGTGGCTCGGCTCATTCATCCCCGTGGATGGGTCCGGTGATGGTTCGGGCCCTGCGGGCGGTCGAGTGTCGTTGCGGCGGGTCCGGTGGGGCCGTGGCGCGTTGCTAGTCACGCCATGCCGGTTCGCTGGCGGGGTTCCATGATCGGGTGCCGATGAGGATGCCGTGGTTTTCCCCGGGCGCGTTCAGGTCGTAGATCCGTGTCTGGGTCCAGTCGAACCGGGTGGACAACCCGGCGGCGGAGGCGGGGTCGAGCGTTTCGTGGATCTGGATGGCGCACAGCAGCGGGTTCCGCGGGTAGCGCTCGGTCAGGAGATCCACAATGTCGGTGACCGGCGGGCTGGTCCGGCGCAGATCGAGGCCGGATGCCAGATTGAGCGCCTCGCCCCAGGGCGGGGCAAGGAACGCGACGACCAGTTCGCGCTCTGATGCATCCAGGCCCGCCAGCCCGCCGGCGTAATCGGTGTTCACCATCTGGAGCGGTAGCGTGACGGCGTCGAGATTGCGCCGGGTAATGGCGAATACGCCCGGGTCCTGCTCGAAACCCACGGCGCGCGCGGCCGGCAGATGGCGGGAGATCCAGTACAGCGTGTTCGCCGACCCGGCGAACGGGTCCACCACCAGCACCCCTGCCGGGCGCGGCGCAGTCCGGGCGACGGCCGCGACATCCTGCCCGATCAGGTCCGCCAGCCGGTCCCTGGTGCATTCGACAGCGGTACGTCCCAGCAGGCGGACGCCCCTGGCATGCCACTGCGCCGGAGGCATCCCGTAGATGCTGACGTAGTCGGCGTCGCCGTAGCTGTCGCGGCCGTACCGCTCCACCTCGCGCAGTGGCAGTACCTGATCCCGCCGGGGCCCGAACAGCAGCAACCGCCGGTCGAACCTGCTCCCGGGCCCCGGCCCAGATTGCGCACGCATATCGCCCGGCCTTCCCTCAGCCAGCGGCCCGCCCGGCGCTGGCACCAGCCTCACGCCCGCCACGGGCGGCCGCTTCGCGGTGGCCGCGCCAGCCCGGCGGGCGTTGTCAGCCGAGTGTAGGCCGGGCGAGGAATTCTCGACCCGTCAGGATGAGGCGGCCCTGACGCAATCGCGATCCACCCGGTCGCTGCCCTCATGCGCCGGTCGAACTGTTCAACGTTAGCGAAGCAAACGATGCCGGGGGAGCCATACGGTACGCCAACGGCCACAGTCATCAGGCCATGCCGGGCCATGCCAGCCACGGTCATAGCTGCTCAATCGCGCACCGGGCCACACCCAGCGCCATCCAGAGATGTTGTGCGGCGCCGCGTCGTCCACCGAGGCGCTGACCACCGGCGGGACGGCGAGTGAGCGAAGCTCGGCGTTAGCTGGGAACGGCGGGCTGGCCTCGTGACCGGCCAGCACCGACCGGGCGATCTAGTCGGGCCCGGTCAGGCTCACCCGACTGCCGTGTCATTACGGATGTGCTGCGGCGCGATCGCCGCGCCGCGGCCAGCGGCCCGCATCGCCTCCATCTTGGCTGACGTTTTCAGCTCTATCACTGATTCATGGTGGCATCCGCCTGCCTGTGGGCGCGCGTCGGCTCACCTATTGGCCTGGCGGCGTCCAGACGTACGGGGTGGTGGCGGCAACCGGCTCGAAGCCGAGCCGCTGCAGGATCGGCCGGCTGGTAGGCAGCGCGTCGACCTGAAGGTAGCGGTAGCCGCGGGCGGTGGCCAAGCCCGCCCGGTACGCGACCAGGGCGCGGTAGATCCCCCGGCCGCGCCAGGCCGGAACGGTTCCCCCGCCCCACAGCCCGGCGAAATCGGTTCCTGGGATGAACTCCACTCTGGCTGCGCTGACCGGCTCGTCGCCGGCCATGGCGACGATCATCTGGACCAACTCAGGTGCTTCCCTGAGCTGGGTTGCCAGACGCTCGCCGAGCTCAGGAGACGGGTGTCCGGTGAACGCCAGGTCCTGTACGGTCATCATCGCCTCGACGCCTGCAGCGTCGGTCACCAGGTCCAGCCGCACACCGTCTGGCAGCTTGACATCGCAGTCGGTGGCAGCTGTCTCGGCGACCAGCATCAGCTCCTTGTCTTCGGGCACGAAGCCGGCCGCTAGCAGCCGCTGTGCCAGGTCGGCAGGCTGGTCGTAGTCGTAGAGCGTCCACTCAACGGGCGTACCGCGAGCCGCGAAATATCGCACCTGCGCGGCGATCACGGCATCGGCAGAGTCGCGCGTGAGCTCGGACCAGGTGATGTACGACGTCTGCGTCCCCGGCGCAAGCCAGCGCAGCACTCCAGTGTCGGCCTCGACGACCGCACCCGGCTCGTCTGCCCGAGTCTTCCGCCGGACCTGGGCATCGAAAGCCGCACGCACGGCGTGAGTGTCCACCAGCGCACCCCACCACGGCCATGCGGGCCGGTGCAACTCAGATAACCGCCACGCTTGCTGATCTACTACTAAGAAGGACTCACCGCCGGTCTACTACTAGGAAGGACTCACCGCCGGTCTTCAAGCGCTGTAGGCAGCCATTACCGCTAGGCGGATGCTAGACCGGCCCGGAGCGGGCTGGGCGTGGAATTCGGCGTCGGTGACCAAGTCGCCCATTCGGTCTCGGGGCCCCTGGCCTTCGCCGCGGCCCTCCCAAATGGCGAGGTGGGTCAACAAATGATCCGGGGCGGCGCCGTGCCAGTGCCATTCGCCGGGGCTGGCCAGGAGTTCATGCAAGAGCCGCTCGTCCAGCCGCTGGCTCGCGGCCACGCGTAGGGCGCAGATCTGGGCGAGTATTTGATCGCGTATCGCCAGCGTCCGTACGATCCATCAATGGGCTTGCGGTCGCGGCCGGTCATGCCGCCACCGGCCTGGCCCGGACACGGTGGGCACCATGGTGCCGCGTCGGCGTGCCTTCCGGCGGTTTGGTGCGCTGACTGCGGAGGCCTCGTGGTCGGCATCGGGCGCACTGTCCTCGATGGCTTTCTCGTGGGCCACTCTGGCCGGGAGCAGCGGCGCGTTTCAGGCCTCCATCCGTGTTCGCCAAAGGTTAGCGGCGCTAACGAAGTGGGGGAGCCAAACGGGGAGCCAACGTCCACCGGCATCAGGCCACACCAGGCCACGTCCAGCCACAGTCATCGCTGGCAGATGCCACACGAGGCCACACCCAGCCACGTCCAGCGACGGTACGAACTCGCCTTACAAGCGAGGGGTCACTGGTTCGAACCCAGTTGCGCCCACCAGGTCAGAGGCTTATCGTCCGCCCAGACGCCAGGCGGCCAGCATCGTCTCCTGGACGGCGTCCTCGGCGTCGGCGAAGGAGCCGAGCATCCGGTAGCAGTGCACCTGCAGCTCCCGCCGGTGCGACTCGGCCAGTTCCCGGAACGCCTCGCCATCCCCGGCCCGCGCCCGTGAGAGCAGATCGGCTGTCGCCATCCTGCGCTCCTTCCTTCCGCACCACGTCGTGCCTCCGCCCGGTATATACACCGCCCGGGGCGCGAACTGGGCGGCTCGCGGGCGCCCAGTTTCCCGGCGCCGCGGTGTATGCACTACCGACCGCCCGGACGATCCGCCCACCGGATCGTGCCGCGGCAGCTGGAAACGACCCTGGAAGGTTGACGATGGAATCGTCCGCATCGGCCGGGCGCGTGGCGTCCGCCGTTCTCGATCGCCGCCGCGGGCGCCGATGAACGCGCGAGTCTCAGGCAGGCACGGGAAAGCAGCCAACCGCAGGAAGCAAGTGAGCAGGACGCTCGCTCGTGTGTTCGCCGGCTGGCGGACGGGCCTGCCGGGGCCTGTCATCGTTCTTCAGGCCGGGACCGCGGTCAACTACTTCGGCACCGGACTGATCCTTCCCTTCGAGATCATCTACCTGCACCAGGCCCGCGGCTTCCCGACGGCGACTGCGGGGCTGGTGCTGGCGGCGGTCATGGGCACGGCGGCGGTCGTCACGCCCTTTTCGGGTGCGCTGCTCGATCGTTTCCGCGCGAAGCCGATCCTGATCACCGGCAATCTCGCGAGCGCACTGGGCTACGCGGGCTTCGCATTCGTCGACCGTCCCTGGCAAGCCTTCGCCTGCGCGGCCGTCGGCGGCGCCGGGTTCGGAGTCGCGAACACCGCGAACCAGGTTCTGAGCCTGACCCTGGTCTCAGCGGAGCAGCGCGCCTCCTCGATCGCGCTCCGCCGGGTCGCAGGCAACTTCGGTCTCGGCAGCGGCGCGACGGTCGCGGGCTTCATCGTCGCTGCCGCCAATCACCTGCGCGCGTTCCAGGCGCTCTACCTCTTCGACGGCCTCACCTTCGCTGTCTTCGCGCTGGTTGTGCTCGCGGGGATCCCGAATCCGCCGCCTTGCGAATGCTGCGCCGGCGAGCGACAGGGGAACAGGCTTCCGGGCAGTTGCCCGCGACCGGCTCTTCCTCATCCTGATCGCCGCCAACATCGTGCTCGTGATGACCGGCGGCGCGCTCTTTTCCAACATCCTCGCGCCGTTCGCGGAGGCGCACACGCCTGTCGGGCCGGGCGAGATCGGCATCGTCTTCTTCATCAACACCTTCTTCATCGTCGTCGCGCAGATCCCAGCCACACGGGTCGTCAAGCGGATGCGCCGCACGCACGCTCTCGCCGCGACCAGCGCGCTCTTTGCCATCGCCCTGCTCGCGGTCCTGCTCGCAACGCTAACGAGCTCGGCGCTCACCGCTACCGCCGTCCTGGCCGGGGTCGCGATCGTGATCGCGATCGGCGAATGCGCGCAGTTCATCGTGCTCGGCCCGATCGTCGCCGACCTCGCACCCCCGCACCTGCTCGGCCGCTACATGTCGCTCTACGGCCTCGCCTTCACCGCAGGCGTCGCCCTCGGCCCCGCGGCCGGCGGCGCGCTGCTCGCAACCTCACCCGACGCCATCTGGTGGGGCGGCGCCCTGGCGGCAGCACTGACCGGAGCCGGCCTGCTGCGACTCGGCAACCGGATACCCGACCCGCTCGTGCAGGCGCAATGCCCTCCGCCGCAAGCCGTCAGCGCGGCCGATATGGACTCCGCCTGCCACAGCCAGATGAGTAAGACGGAGATGTAATGTCGTTGGCGTTTCCTACCGCGACCGCGAGCAAGTGCTCGCCGGGGTGATGGACGACCGGGCCGGCTGGGAACAAGCCACCAAGCAGCAGCGGCACCTCGCCATCGCCGCCGACGCCCGCACCGGGCCCCCCTGCTACGGCCACCTCGGCCAGATCTTCCCCGCCCTGGAAGGATCCAGCTGGGATGTCATCCTCCGGCCACCTAAAGCCGCAAATCCCGGCATCAGCCCGCGTCCTCGAACTCGCATGGCAGCGAGAGACCGAGGTCGAGGCGGCTAGCTGACAGCAATCCGTCTCATGGCGGAGGAGCAAGGGGAAGTCAACCCGCTGTCCACAGCCACCAATCCCGGCAGATCTGCGCTCAGCGTCCGCGCCGGCTATTGCCCGGCCGGGGATGTTCGGGCGGGCCGCTGGTCCTGTTACCAGCCATTGACGGCGATGCCGCGGCTGGTGCTGGCGTTGAAGGCGGCCAGGCTCCAGCCGCCGCAGCCGGGGATCGGGGTACGCGGCTCGCCATAGATCACCCAGGCCAAGATGTGGCGGTCCTCCGGGACCAGGGTCCCGTCAGCGCCTGGGCGGGCCGGGAACTTGGCCGAGTACCGGACCAGCAGCAGCCGGTAGCGCACAAAAGGTGCGCCGGGGACAGCATCACGCCACGCCTGCGCAGCGGACATGACCGCCCGGTCATCGGGCCGCAGCGGGTTCAAGGTGACGTCGCCGTGGTCCAGCACCAGCCGCCGGGCCAGCCGCCGCGGCCGCGGCATCGAGCCGGCGTGGTGCGAGCGGGCGCACGTCCCGGCGGCGCGGCTGTCCGGCTCGCCCGCCGTGTACCCGGCCGACCGCACGATCGCGGCCGCTGTCCGCGGGTCCGCGCCGATCCCGATCTCGACCTGGACCCGGTGGTACCACAGATACCGGATATGGTCCCGGGTGCTGTGCCGCTGCTCGCGCACGACAATGCCGGGGCGGATCGTGACCGGCCGGGCACCCGGCGGCGGGCTGCCCGGCGCCAGCCACACCCCGTCCCGGGGCGGGCCCGGCCGCGGCATCGGGCAGCCCGGCGGGCCGTTCAGGTTCGGGCCGGTAAACGCCGTCGCCGCGGCCGGGAACGGGCTGCCGCAGAACGCGGTGTGCATCCCGTCCACCACCGGCCAGGAGGCGGGCACCCGGACGTGCACGCCGCGGTAAGACACGATCTGTGACCGGCCCGCCCCGGCGGCCGGTGAACTGCCCGCCGCTGTCCGCGCGGCCGGGCCGGTCCCCGCCGCGCATCCCGCGGCCAGGCACAGCGACAACAGCGCCAACCACCCACGGGACCAGGCCTTGAACCTCACACCCGATCCGACGCACAGCACCCGCGGCCAGTTCCGCAGCAAAGCCAGCCGGCCACACTTCACTGATCAACCCGCCATCTCAGGGCAACAGCGCCGCACACACTGGGCTCGATCATAACGACCTTGGAAGTAGACGCCCGAGCAGCAGAACGGCGCCAAAATGGCTGATCTGTATCAAGACGATTGGGCATGCGCCCCGGCGCGCCAGGTGATACCGATGCGCGCAGCTCGGCTTCGGGGCTGACGCGGGAATCGGGCCAGAGATCATCCCCCGGATCTACGACTCCGGCGATACGCTGGCCAATCAGGCAATAGGGCTGGCCGCCAATGACCAGGCGCGAACTGCTTGCTCTGACCATCATCGCCGTGGTCACTGTCGTCGCGCTCGCGTGGGTGGTATACAGCCACCTGACATACCATTCAACCCTCAGCGGGGGGCTGTAACGATGACCAAGGTCATCAAGGTCACCGGCATCACGCTCGTGCTCATGGGGGCGTTGCTGAGCTTGACGGCGTACGTCCACTACCACGTCAACGTCTCGCCTGCATCGCACCACTCCGCCCAGCACGCGACGCCACCGCTCGCCACGCCCCAGTCGGGGTGGCTCCACCAGATGATGCTGGGGAGGGGCATAGCCCCATGACCAGGTCGACGTGGATCATGGTGACCGTCTCCGTGGTGCTCGTGGCTGCCGTGCTCGTCCTGCACCTGTGGCTGGCCGTCCACCAGGTCGTCCCCCAGATGCGCAGCGGTCTCTGAAATCGGGCTGAAGCTGGCCGCCTGGTACGACACCACCTACGAGACCAGAGCTGCTGCCAGGTTGTATGGCGGCTACTTGTCGAAGGTGAAGTTGGTGTCCGTCAGCGGCAGCGCGAGCTGCAGTCCATGGCCCTACGGTGCGAGGCGTCCTTTCTCGTGCTGGAGTTGAAACGCCAGGTCCACACGCAGCCCGCCAACCCCATCCACATTGACGACGTCCATCACGAGGCGGTATAGACGACGCATGGCTATGCCTCCGGCCGCCGAGACGCAACGTTGCCGCTGCGGCCAGCCCCGGGAGGCGCACGAGCTGCGGTGCCCGCGACCGAAGCATCAGGGCGTAGGCAGGGTGATCGCGCTGGCTGTGGCCGGTGGGATCGTTCTTCAGGTCTTGTTCGTCTTCGCCCTGTTCGTCGTTGTAGGGCTCGTGCACCCAGTCGAGCGGATTTCCGTGGTCCCCCAGCCACCTGCGGGCCCCGTGCAGCCAGCGCTGCAGGCGTGCATGATGTTCTACAGCTGGGAGGGGACCCACAACACGAAGTTCCTGAACCAAGCGGTTGCCGACGCCCACAGCCACCGCGTCCCATGGCAGTTCAGACCGCGCTTCAGCACCGACTTGAGCCGCCTGCGTAGCTCCACACGGGAGGCGAACTACGCGCACTCGTCGGGGACCACCTATTACGAGCACGCCATCGAGGACGACTGCTACCAGGCTACGGCTGGCCTGAATTCGCGGGATCGGCCCAAATTCCGAAAGGCCTTTGTACGTCTGAGTCGACCTAGTACTACCTCCGGCCGGTCGGTGGGTTCCAGCGGGCCTGGTGCTCCGGGCTGAATTCGCGGCGAGGGCTGAACCGGGAGGAGGTGACGGCCGTGCCCGGAAAGGTCCTGGACGCGATCCTGCTGCTCGGGATTGCTGTAGCGATGGTGGTCATCGCCGTCCAGGCGTGGCGGGCGATGCAACGCTCATCCCGCTGCACCACCAGGTCGCCGGTGTGGCACTGGCCGCCGCGGCCGAGCACTGTATCGCCTTACAGGCGAGGAGCCACTGGCTCGAACCCCGCTGCGCCCACCCAGGTCAGCGCACATCTGGATCCTGGATCGGGATACGTCCGAGATAGGGCCGAGCGATCGCCCGGTACGACCGCGAGGTCGGTCGCGCGCAGCCGGCCGTGCTAGGGCACGAGCGCTGGCATAGGAATGCGGGGCTCGACGGCGACGGCCGACCTAACCGGCCGGTCGTCGGTCGTCTCGGACCAGGCGACGCGCAGTGCCCTGTGATAAGTCGCTGCCTTGAAGCTCCCGGTGAACAGGTCGCCCCCGCGCGCATCCGTCACCTTCACGATGAAGGTCTCTAGGTCGTCGGTCATCATCTCTCATCCCCCTTATGAGCGTTCGGTAGTCAAGCTATTACACTTCGCGGTTGCCCGCAGGTGATTCGATGATTCTCCGATGTCCGATCGGAGCACCCATTTGCCCTGGAATACGCAGCCGATTGGCGGGCTCGGCTCCTCGGCCAGGACATGTTGGCTTGCTGTTCCATAGGTCCCGCACGCTCTATCTCAATGTGGAGATCGGCGGCAGTGAGAAGTCAGCGGTTGATTTGAGAACTGCCGGCAGTCGGCGATGCCTGCCGCGCAGATGCGGATGACGGCTCAGTCGCGGAAGTCGCGCTCCTGGGGGCGGTTGGGGGCGGCGGTATACCGCTGGGCCGTGGCCGGGCTATCTCGGGATGCGGCCGTGCACGAGGATGACGCCATGATTGCTCGTGTTGGTGGCCCTTACCCCGGCTGCCCACGCTGCTCTGGTACGCGGAACTGCGGCGATTGCGTAGATGACCCCGCTGGCTACGGCCGGCTGTGCCGGGCCGACCCACTTGCCGCCGGTGTAATGCCAAAGCCGCCAGGCCGGCCCGCCGCAGTCGCAGTCACTCCTGGCCCACAGGCCGCCATGGCCGTCCGGGACCACCAGGCCGAACATTATGCCGCTGAAGTTACCTAGTGGCGGATGAGTCACGCGCCAGCTCCGGCCGTTCCAGTGCGCGGCGATGCCGGGAACGGTGGTCTTTCCGGTCCGGCCGCCACCGACCCATATGTCGCGTAGCGACCGCACGATGATGCTGCCGATGATGGCGTTTTGATGGCCAAGGCTCGCGGGTAGCGTGACCAGGTTCCAGCGGCTGCCGTTCCAGCAAACCAGCTCCGTGGTCGAGGTCACCGCCGAACCGAACTGCCCGTTGATCGCGCAGATCGCCGACGATGAGGCCCCGCCGAGCAGGAATCCGGTGATCGGAGGCGCCGGCCTGGCCCGCCACGACCGGCCGTTGAAGTGCTCGGCGAAGGAATGCGGGTTGGAGCCGGTGAAGTACTGGCCGAGGATGCGACCACCCTGGCACCGACCGGCCCGGAAGGTGCACGGCGGCTGCCGGTCAAGGCGTGGACTGGTGGTTCCGGCAATACGCCCTATCAGCGCGAGTGGTCGCCGCGGTCGCCGCAACCACGAATTCGGCAGGCAGCTGAATGTCTTCGGTCCTGGTGATCCAGCCAACACGGACGCGCAGCAGCAGGTCACTGTTTCCCTGGCCGGTTCCGGCGCCTTCTATGTAGCAATGAGCAGACCGCCATAGCACGCGGACCCACCGGTAGGAATGCGGCGGGATGGGGCCGCCTATCCGGTACCGGACCGAATGCGGATCACCGGACTGATGCATTGTGCCAGTCGTCGACACTGCGATCTGGGACGCGACCGGCGCGCCGAGACTGAGGTCGTCGGCGCTGCCGACGATAACCTGGGTCATGTCCGACGGGTTGTAGACCGCTATGACAAAGCCCTGGATCTTGCCTGGCCGTATCGGCACGGTGTACTGGCTCGCTCCGGCCGCCTCAGTCTGCACCTCATGAGCCCAATCCGCTCGGCTCCACCAGCCGGAAGTTATCCAGAATTCCAGGTTCGTCTGGGCTTGCCAGAAGCTCAGCGCGCCGGACGGGACCCCGACGGCGACGGCCATCGCCGCGACGGCCAGCCTGACCTTGACCGGCAGCCGTCTGGCCCTGGTGACCATGCGGCTCAGCGGCGGGTCACGCCGTGTCTCACCGCGACCGGCAGCCGGAGCGGCCGCTGCGGCAGCGACCAGCGAGGCGGGCCCGAGCGCGGCGAGCACGGCGGTCACCGCATCTTCATCAGCACCTGGCGGCAGCGCCTCCAGCAGATGTGCCCTGATCTGCTCAGACAGTTCCGCAGCCACGGCCGCCGGCAGGCCGGCCAGCGCGGTATCGAGCTCGCGCAGGTAATCGGCGACCAGCGGATGCTCCAGCGCGTTGATCATGTGGCGTCGCGCGCAGCCCGCCGGGGCGCCGGCTGCGACCCGAATGGGCGGCGACGCCGAGGACGCCGTCCACGGCGGCGGTGAACGCGGACCAATCGGCCCGGAACGCGACCAGGCGCTCGCGCCCCTGATCGGTGATCGAGTAGTAGCGGCGCGGCCGCGTCTGGTCGTCGTGTATCCACCGGCTGGTGACCAAACCGGCATCACGCAGCCGGTTGAGCAGCGGATAGACGGTGCCCTCGCTTGTCAGCAGCCCGTCGGCGCGTGACAGGTCCCGGACCAGTTCCAGGCCGAAGCGCGGCCGCTCGGCCAGCAGCGCCAGCACGCACGGGCCCAGCACGCCCCGGCGCAGTTCGGTGGTCTCAGCGCCTCCATCCATGCCTGACATGATGCCTTGTCTCACATAACATGGCAACCACGAGCACGTCGCGCGGGGGTTTGTGGCGTCAAGCCGGATTGCTGCTCATGGCGACTCGGCCGTGCAGACGGCGTGAAGGCCGCTCGCGTGGCCGGTCTTGATGACTTGCGTGACCGATATGGGCTCTACCTTGTTGCCCCGGGGCTGCACTGTGCCCCAAAGCGTCACCCGCACGCGCAATTGACACGTGATGTTGCCGCTGCCTTGAAGCCGCGCTGTCACTGACCAGCGAAGCGGGTTCTTGTCATAGGGCAGCCTGGCCGACCAGGGCAGCGCGACTCCGTGATCGTTGTTCGCCGAGTAGCGGGCCGAATCGTAGCCGTAAGTAATGACCGCATGCCCTGTGCCGGTGACCACGAACACGATGTCATCGGTTCGCGCCGAGTTGCGCCGCTGATGCCTCACTGCCGCGGCGGTCGTGGCGTGCGCTCTTGGGCTGACGGTAGGTTCGCCGCGCGGAGGCTCGGTCAGCCTCGCCGCGAGCGCGCCGAACGCCACCACGCCTACGGCCGTTCCGATAATCGCTGCGATGCGCCGACGCGAATGCAGGCGCGGACGCGGCCAACCTGCAAGGTTCACCCGAGCGGGTCGGTAACGCTTCGGGCCGTGTGTCACGAACGGCATCTTTTCACTATGTGAGTCCGATGTGAGGCAAGACGCGGCGAGCAAAGCAGAACGAGCACCAGGCCGTAATCATCGCGCTCAGGTCGGTCCTGACCGGGAGTCGCAATCCGGCCCCGGAGCTAAGCAGGCTTCTCGGCGGGCTGTGCCAAATCGTCCGAGATGAATTGAGGTCGCCGCGGGGGCGTGAGAGTCGAGAGTTCCGGCGCTTCTGCGGCCATTCGACGGCCTTTGGACATTCGTCCGTCAGCACGTTCCTAGGTTCCAATCCGAAAAGACTGCATCGGCTATCGCCGGAGGCCGCCATCCAGGAGTACTTGGAGTCGGAGATGATCGCCAATGAGTAGCGAATTCGCCCGGCAGATCGCGGCCCGCTTAGTCAGAGCCGAAGCCGGCCGCGCGGTCCGCTGACGCCATCACCTTTCCCGACGCGGATAGTTCGAAGCGCTAGCGCATGACCTAAATCGCGCGCCCCTGGCGGAACCTGGCGACCGCCGTCAGCATCACTCCGCAGGCCGCCTCGGGGGTCCGGACGTCCGCCTCGGTGAACGCGCTGACGAGGTCCCCGGCGAGCTCGAGCCCGTCGGGGGGCGGATCCTCCAGCCACCTCGCGAAGGCCGGCCCAAGAATCGAGGTAGCCACCGACGCGACCGCCCGCCGGGCCCGGCGGAGCTGACCGGTGACTTCGGGGCCCGTGACCTCCGACGGCCCGCTAATGCGGCCGCCCCGCTCCATGTCCACTAGAAGCCGGTTCGCTTCAGGAGATCGGAAAAGTCGGCGGGCGCGAAGACCCTCATGCGTCGCGCCAGCTCACCGGCAGGCATCGCAGCCAGCACGGGGCCCGCGTTGCCGAGCGGGAGCGCGGTGAGCAGGAGCCCCCCGGCCAGCTTGAGCTGGTGCCATTCGAGCAGGCGGCGCAACGGCATTCGCGCCCGCAGCGCTGGGGGCAGCACCGCCAGGATGGCTATCTCGGCGGCCTTTCCTGACTCCTCGAGTGGGAGCGCGGCGAGCGAGAAGGCGCGGGGCATGCGGCCCGCCCCGGCAAGCAGCTCGGCATCGTCAAGCAAGCCCTGGGCGTTTCTGGCGACTGCCGCCGCGCATTCCGCCAGAGGGTCACTGGTTCACCGATCGGGCGCCTCCAGGCAACATGTCCTACGATCACGGCATGCGCCGACGCGGCTCCGAGTACGCCGCCGCCGCGGTGTTCCTGGTCCTCTTCGCCATCGGCGGGCTTGTTACCACCTTGCTCTCGCCCCACGAGTCCGCCGCGCTGCGGCTGTGGGCGAGCACGAACGTGGCAAGCCTGCAGCACCACCCGGTCCCCGCGCTCGTGCTGTCCGCCTTCCTGCCCTCGGGGTCGCCGTTCGCCTGGCTGGCGCCCATCGCGCTGACGATGTTCGGCGCCAACCGCGCGGTCGGCACCGCGAGACTGGCGCTGATCTGCGCCGCTGGCCATCTGATCGGCACCGGTGTCAGCGAGGGGATCGTCGCTTACCGGGTGGACCACGGCAGCCTCCCGCCGGCCTGGTCGCACATCTCCGATGTCGGCCCGTCCTACGTGGTCGTCTCCGCGATCGTCGTCGCGGTCATGTTCGGGACCTGGCTAACCCGGGTCACGGCCCTGGCTGTATTCGCCGTCCTGGTATTCGTCAGCCACATCTTCGCGGGCCTGACCAGCCTTCACGTAGCCGCCGTCGGTCATCTGACCGCGATCGTGACGGCGGCCGCGCTGGGCCTCGTGCTGGCCCTCAAGCGGCGCGGCGTGCGCGGGGGACCGGCAAGCTACCGGACCCAGCAGGGCGCGCCGGACATTGAGAGAGAGTGAGACTCGTGCGCTACACCCCCGCGGCTACGCTGCAATACCCCTACCTCAAGCTCCATCAGTTCGTCTACCGTCACTCGGGAGGACTCATCGGTTCGCGGCTCGTCGCTGGCCGGGCCTTGCTTCTGACGACCACAGGGCGAAGAAGCGGTGAACCGCGTACCTGTGCCCTTATCTACCTCAAAGACGGCGAACGGCTGGTGGTTGTGGCCTCCAACGGAGGCAGTGATCGTCCGCCGTCTTGGTTGCTGAATCTTCAAGCCCATCCCGGCGTGAGGGTCCAGATAGGCTCAAGAAAATTCTCAGCGCGAGCCTCGGTGGCCTCAGCCGAGGAGCGCGAAAGGCTGTGGCCGCGCGTCAACCGCCACAACATGGGTCTCGCCCCGCTCATGCACCCCGGCGCGCGGGGCCGATACGACGTGTACCAGCGGCACACCACACGGGTGATTCCTCTCGTGCTCCTGGAACGGAACACCGAGGAATCGTAGGTGCGAGTGGCCGCACCAACCAGCTACCCGACAGCTATTTGCGCCGCGTGCCCTCGGCAACCAGCTGACCCTCGTCGAGCACCGCGATCCGGCCGGCGAGCTGATCGGCTTCGTCGAGGAAGAAGATCTGTGGCCTGGTGACCAGCGTCATCGCCAAGTCCAGCTTCCGGCGCATGCCGCCCGAATAGGTCACCGCCATCTTCTGCGCCGACTCCACCAGATCGAACCGCTCCAGCAACGAGGTGGCCACTCGCTTGCCCTCGTCGGTCCGCAGATGGTGCAGATCGGCCATCAACTGCAGGTTCTCCTGCCCGGTCAGCAGGTCGTCCACCGCCGCGAACTGACCGGTGACCCCTATTGCCGCGCGCACCGCCTTGGTCTCGGTCGCGACATCATGCCCGGCAACCCTTACTGTCCCGCTGTCGGCCTTCATCAACGTGGTCAGGACATTCACCGTCGTCGTCTTGCCCGCCCCATTCGGGCCGAGCAGGGAAAAGACTGTGCCGATAGGAACATCTAGATCGATGCCATCGAGCACGGTCTTGTCCCCATAGGACTTCCGCAGCCCTGAGACTGCAATCGCTGAAGTTGTCATGCGACCACTCTCGGCACCGCCGCTGACACGCCCCTGACACGCCCCTGACACGGCGCTCTGACACGGCGCTCTACCCGTTTATCAGCCAGGCTGAACGGTCAGGTGCCTGGCGAGGAACGCCACCGCCTTCGGGACGGCATCGGCCCGGTTAGCGCGCTTGGCCAGGCCATGACCTTCGTCGCCGTAGACAAGCAGGTGGCACTCGCGGCCGCGGCTCGTCATTGCGGCGTGGATCTGCTCGGCCTCGCTCAGCGGCACGCGCGGGTCGTTCGCGCCATGGATCAGGAACAGCGGAGCCCGGATGTCCTCGACCCTGGTCAGCGGCGACACCGACCGCAGGAATTCCCGGTCATGGGCCAGCGTGCCGTACTCCCGCTCGCGGTACGCGCGGCGGTAGGCCGACGTGTTCTCCAGGAAGGTGACGAAGGAGGCTATGCCGACGATGTCGACGCCGGCCGCCCACAGGTCGGGCTGGAACGCCAGGCCCGCCAGCACCATATAGCCGCCGTAGGAGGCGCCCCACAGTGCGGCCCTCCTTTGGTCGAGGCCAAGCTCGGGCAGGTAGGCATTCAGCCCGGCGAGGTCGGCCACCGAGTCGAGCCGCCGATGCCCGTCGTCGGCGGAATACCAGCGCTTGCCGTAGCCGGTCGAGCCCCGCACGTTAGGCACAAGGACAGCATGGCCAGCGGCTGCCAGGACCTGGACGTAGGTGTTGAAGCTCTGTTTGGCCTGCGCCTCAGGACCGCCGTGCACGACGACGACGGCGGAGCCGGCAAGCGCGTTCGTCGTCACTGTGGCATCGGGGCTGCGGTAAACCAGGCACGGCACACTCTCCCCGTCCGGCGCCGGCACATGGTGCATCTCGGGCACGGCGGGTCTGACGCCGCGCAGACGTTGTGCAGAGCTGGTCAGCGGGCGGATCCTCGAACTAGCCAGCTCTGCCAGCAGAACGTCGCCGGGAAACTCCGAGCCAGTGACGGAAAGGACGACGGTGGCCGAGTCTGGCGCCCAGCGCGGGTTAGGCCGGTGGTCAGTGACGCTGCCCTTCGCCGGGAGCGGCAGGTTCGCCAGCTTCGTCCCGCTCGACGCGTCGTGCAGGGCCAGGACCGAGGCACCGCCCTCATTCCGCTCGACGAGCACTACTTTGCCATCGGGCGACAACCAGCCGGTCAGATCCGCGTCGTCGGCAGTCACGAGCCAGCTCATGACGCCGTCCGCGAGGTCGTAACGGGCGACGGCGGTGAACTCCCTGTCATTGTTCGAGCTGAGGTACAAGGCGGAACTGTCGGGCGCCCATGCCAGCATGCTGTTGATGGCGGCAGCATCGGCGGGGGTGACCTCGGCCATTCGCTCTTGGCCTGCCGGGCTGGTCAGGTCGACGAGGACGACGTGCGCAGACGCTGCGGTGACAGCCGACAGCACGGTCAGCGCGAGCCACCTGCCGTCCGGCGAGATCACCGCTTCGCCGAACATGGCGTCGGCGAGGACAAGTTCTCGCTCCGATCCGTCGTCGAGCCTGCGGATGACCGGGTCGAAGGAGACACCGTTGCGCCGGTTCGTCACGTAGCAAATCTGCCCGGCCCGCACGTCGGCGAGCCTGTGAACATAGCGCGGGTCGCGGACGAGTGGCTCTAGGTCCTCCAGGGCCGCCGGCCTGCCGCTGGCAAGCGGCAGCCTGAGCACGGAGAGCTGTTGCCGCTCGTTGCCGCCGTCATCGTGGGAGACGATCACAGCGCGCTCGCCGGGCAGGTAGCGGCAGGCGCAAGCGCCGGGCAATGCGGTCAGCGGCGTGCTCGTGCCGTCCGGCACGATCTCCATGAGCTGGGTCGAGCCCGTATCGTCGCCACCGGCCAGCACGCGCCCCTCTGCGTCAAGGTCAAATGCCTGATACAGCCTGATGTCGAGCAGCGGGGCGAAGTCGATCGCCATCTCCGTACATTCTCACATTTCATCTAACAGGCCGCGAGGCGCCGCTGCCGCGGCGCTGCGCGCCCGCTTCGGCCTGCCGCGGAAAGGAGCTCGGCGTCGTCCAGCACGCTCTGGGCGTTCGTGGACGCCGCGACCGCGTACGCCACCAGTTCCTCCCGCGACGCTTCCTGGCCCGCAGATCCACAACTCCAACGTAACTGGCGGCCCGCGCCGACTCGGCCGACGCCGGCACAACGAGCGGTGGCGAGTGATCTACGCAATTTGAGCCCTGACCTGCGGGGTTAGTGAATCACGCGCCGCGTAGCCGGTAGCGGAGGTGAACGAAGCCGCTATGGAAACGGCGCTCGCTCAGCAGCTCGAGTCGGGCGCGTACGTCGTCTGGCAGCGCGCGCTTCCCGCCGCCAACCAGGACCGGGGCGAGAAACAGGTGGCACTCGTCGACCAAGCCGGCGGCAATCGCCTTGCCAGCGAGTTCGGCGCCGCCGACGGTGATGTCGCTGGCCGAGGACTCCTTGAGCCGGCTGATCGCCGCGGGCTCGAAATCGCCCTCGATCCGCGTCCGCGCGCTCGACGGCGCCTGCAGCGTCCGCGAGTACACGATCTTCTCGGCCGTACGCCAGATCTCCGCGTAGTCCCTGGTCACTGCGGACTGATCGGCGCCGGTGCCCACGGTCTCCCAGAAAACCATCGTCTCGTACATCCGACGACCGTAGAGGTAGGTGCCGATCGGCCGCTCGAGGTCATTGACGAACGCGTGCACTTCTTCATCTGGGGCCGCCCAGTCGAACTTGCCCTGGCTGTCCTCGACGTATCCGTCGAGTGAAGCAATCGCCGCGTAGATCAGCTTGGCCACGTCAACCTCTCAGCCAGTCCCGGTAGGCGGTCTTAGCGATCACGGCTCCGTCCTTAGCAATGAGGGCGTCGCCCGAGGCGGCCGCGAACATGCCCGCGCTGTTGTCGGTGACGACGTGCCGATGGTCTCCATGTGCCGCGAGGGTGATTTTGCCCAGTTCGTCCAGCGCGAACACATCAGGGCCGGCGATGTTGCGGGTGCCCCGCAGCGGGGCGCCGACGCTGACCTCGGCCACGGCCTGGGCGACGTCGGCCGAGGCGATGGGCTGGAGGAGGGTCGCGGGCAGGCGGACGGTGTTCTGGTCGGCGGTCTCGGACAGCACGGCGTCGATGAACTCGAAGAACTGTGTGGCGCGGACGATCGAGTACGGCACGGGGCCGGCCTTGATGATGTCCTCCTGCAGCACTTTGGCGCGGTAGTAGACCAGGCCAGGCACCTGGTCGGCGCCCACGACCGAGAGGATGACGGCGTGGCCGACGCCGGCGGCGTTGGCGGCCGCGAGCAGGTTGTCCATGGTTTTCTGGAAGAACGAAGGCGAGGCATCGTCGAAGGTCGGCGAGTTCGTCAGGTTGACGACGACCTCGGCCCCCTTCAGCGCCTCCGGCAGGCCCTGGCCGCTGAGCAGGTCCAGACCGGTCGACGGCGAGTGCGGCACCGCCTCGTGCCCGCTCGCGTTCAGGATCTTGACTACCTGCGATCCGATGAGCCCGGTCCCACCGATGACAGCGAGCTTCATGTCTTCGATCCTCCGTTGCTCTCGGCATGTGTGTCCTGACTTTGGACGCTACGCCCCGCCTCCGGGCATGACCGCCCCCACCCCGTGGCCTGAACCCGCATGATCCGCCTGGAGGGCTGACGTCCTACCGTTGAACGTATGCCGCATTGAGGCAGTCAGCGATAGGAGGACTTCCATGACCGAAGCCAGCCTTGAGCAGCAGATGACAGCGGCTCGTCACGAACACGTGGTTCCTGGCCGGGAGATTCACATGCAGGACATGCGCGGCTACCGGTTCTGCGAAGTAGGCCTGATCACTGGCACTGACCAGGGCAACGCCATCGCGAACATCTGGAACAGCACAGGCGCGTGCGAACCGACACCCGAGCAATTCGACGCCCTCGACGCCGACACCGTCGCGCGCGAAAACGGGGCCCTGCGGGCGTGGCTCGGCCCGGTCAAGAGCTCGATGTTCGACCGGCTCGATGTCTGGGAAGCCGGAGACGACAAGACATTCGGGGGTATCACAGGAACCTGGACTGGCGTGGCTGGAGCGGCAACGATGATGCCGGCGGCGGGCCAGGGCAGCTACCACCCCAGCTACATCCACCGCAACACCACCTTCACCTTCAACAGCGGCAGCAAGGTATTCGTGCTCGACGCCCCCGACGGCGAGGTTTTCGTCATGCAGTCCTTCACACGACAGTGGGACCCGACTCTGAGCAAAGAGAACCTCGCCAATCTCAGCAGAAGCCTCGACCTCCCCGGCGGCTGGGGCTTCCGTGTCGAGCTGCTCGACCAGGACATGGAGGTCTCGTCCAACCCCGACAATCTCGCGCACATCCTGCAGGACAACCTGCACAACGGCTACCAGGGCTCGGATGTGGCCAGGGCGTTCAGCCTCCTGTGCAGAGAAAACGAGCGGTGGTAAGCAGGAGGCTGGCGACTGGGTGACTAGGGGAGCAAACATGGGCACACGACACACACTGCTTAGCGGCCTAGGTTCCGTCGGATTCTCAGTCATGCGCTGCGGCCTGGTGACGACCCTGTTGTGGGTCGGGGCACTGAAGTTCAAAGACTACGAGGTCCAGAACTCAGAGGTTCTGGTCACCGCCAGCCCGCTGACTTCGCGGCTCCGCGCCAAGCTGGGCGCACAAAAGCTCGGGCGGCTCATCGGGGTCACGCAGATAGCTTTGGGCTCCTTGATCGCGGCGAAGCCGGTCGCGCCGCAAGCCTCGGCGGTTGGCAGCTTCGGAGCCGCGGGGATGATGCTCGGAACGCTCAGCTTCCTGGCCACGACGCCGGAAGCTTGGCAGGAGGGGGAGGGGGTACCGCAGCTGTCCATGCTGGGCGAGGCCCTCCTGAAGGACACCGTGCTACTCGGCGCTGCCCTCCTGACGGGTGCCGAGTCGCTGCGAGCCGCTCACCCCGTCAATCGGCCCTAGGCGAGCTTCCGAATGCTTCAGAACCGGCGACGGCCTCGCCCTGGGCTCATCCCCATGATCAGCCTCCGGGCGAGACCGGCATCCGGCCGCTTCCGCAGGTCAGGCCTTGGATGCGCTCCACGGGCCGCCGCTGGCGTGATTGACCTTGTAGGTGCCCGACATCGAGCTGCCTGAGACGGTCCCCGAATAAGTGATCGCCGTCGAGCCAACGGTGCCGAAGCTGATCGCGTTGCCGTGGACGGCCCCGTTGATGGGCAGGGTGTTATAGGGGCTGGATATGTGGATTGTTCCGTGCAAGCGCGACCCGGACTGCCGCCACCTGACGGTGAACGTCCCGCTGTAGGCGCCGCTGTACTGTCCAGACCACGTGCCCGACAGGGCACCGGCAGCCTTCGGGGTGCTGGCGGCGGCCCTGGTCGCCGGCGCGGACGCGGGCGCGGTCGTGGCGGTGCCGCCCGGGTCGCCGCCGCTCTGGGTTGAGCAGGCCGCCAGCGCAAGCGCCACCGTCGCGGTCAGGGCTCCGGCCACAAGGCCGTGTCCAGTCCGATTTCTGTTCATTCGCTTTGTCCTTTCTCTGGTTCGGGCTGGGTCCAGCCGAGTCGCAGGCAGCCCAGAATGCGCTCGAAGGGCAATCCGGCACCTTCGCTAGCCGAGCGGACCTCGGCGAGGGGCCCTGCGAACAGGCACAACAGCACCTCGTCCTCGGGCATCAGCAAGGAGCCGATGAAGGAAACCGGACTGTGAGAACGCGCGAGCTCTGCCCTGAGCTGGTCGCCCATTGCTTCGGCCATCGCCGGGGTGATTCCTGGTAGCAGGCATTCGGCTATCTGCCAGCTTGATTCGCGTTCGCCAGGCGGGGCCTTATCTGGCTGCTGCACTTCCTGCCAGGAAGGCGGACCCGATCCGATGCTCATGACCGGACGCTAGGACCGCGGCGCCTCCGCTCGCGTCGGGGGAATCCCTACGCTTGCACCGTCGAGCCCTCGTCGGCCCGTGCCATGGCGGTCGCGAGCTGGGTACGCGACCGGACGCCGAGCTTGCGGTAGGAGCGGGAGAGGTTGGCCTCCACTGTCTTATCCGACAGGAAGAGCTGCGCCGCGATCTCACGGTTGCGCATGCCAGAACCGGCCAGTTCGCAGATCGTCCGCTCGGTCGCGGTCAGCAGAGCGGCGTGTCCTCGCCGGCCTCTGGCGCGGGTCAGCTCGTCTCGTGCGACGCCTGCCCAGCCGAGAGCCCCGGCGGCGTCGAGTACCGAGACCGCCTGCTCCAACAGCTCCTGTGCGCGTCTGCGCTCGTTGCGGCGCCGGCGCAGCCGCCCAAGGGCGAGCAGCGTCCGCCCGAGCTCGGCTGGCATGTCGAGGTCCTGGTGCGCGGCGAGCGCCAGCTCGTAGTCGATCGCGGCGGCGTCGAGGGCTCCGCTAGCGGCATGGGCCATCCCGCGGCAGCGGCGCGGAGACTGCCAGGATCCAGGGTCGCGGCAACGCCGCAGCTCGCGCCTCAAGCCGGGCGACGAGCCGTTCGGCGCGGTCCAAGTCGCCGATCCCGATCACGGCCTCTGCATGGTCGGCCTGGAAGCGCTGGTTGGCGGGCTCCCGGTTGTGTACCAGGTCGTTGATCTCTTCGGCCCTGGTGAACTGGCGGTCCGCCTCAGCCAGGTCCCCAGCCTGCAGGGCCGCCAGGCCGAGCGCCTCCCTGGCCATTCCCTCGAGTACCGCATCCGGGCGGTCACCAAGGCGGTCCAGAACGTCTGAGGCGCTAGCGCGGGCTTCGTCCAGTTCGCCTGCGTAGGCACGGACGTGTGCCTGCGCGCACATCGCCACATCGAGGTAGGTCTCCTGATCGGTCTGCGCGGCCAGGTCCAGTGCCTCACCGGCCAGCGCGCGAGCGGAGTCCATGTGGCCGGTCATGGCCTCGATCCTCGCCAGGTGGGTCAGCGCCGGCGCCACCTGCGCATGGTCACCTTGCTCGCGGAGTGCCTCGATGAGGTCCTCAAGCCGTTGCCTGGCTGTACCGAAGTTGTCGAAGTTCCTCGCCCAGAAGGCGGGAACCGGGCTCATCACCCACCCGGCGGCCTCACGTTGCAGCCGCATGCCCCTTTCGACCGCCGCGTGATCGGCACCGCGCCCGGAGTGCAGCTTGAACAGGGCGACGAGGAGCAGTGCGTAGGAGTACAACTGCGGGTCGGCGTTCTCATCCATGAGGGCGAGCGCCGCATCGCCGTGCTTCACCGCCACGTCGGCGTCATCAGACCCAGATGCGATCCGGGTGTGGATGCGGGCGCGTAGCCCAGGTGCCTCAGCGTCGGCAAGCGCTTGTTCCATCATCTTCAGGCCCGCGTCGCCATCGCCCTGTACCCAGTGCATGGTCCCGAGCCCGAGCAGGACCTGCGCCCGGTCGTCACCGGGCGGCAGGGTCGCGAGCAAGCGCTCGAGTTCGCGCGTCGCCCCGTTCGGGTCGCCGGCGAAGTAGCGGCGCTCGGACAGATCGATACCCCGCTGTACCCGCGCCTCCTGGTCCGTGCCTGGAGTCAGTCGGCAGGCCAGTTCTTGCAATTCGACCGCGACGTCCGCCGCGCCACGCGCAGCCGCCGTCGCCGCGGCGCGTTCGAGCTCGGCCGATGTGACCTCGTCAGGGCCGCTCGCGGCCAGCGCCAGATGCCGGGCCCGCTCCACCGGATCTGTCGCCTGGCCGGCCAGTCGCCCGTGCAGCTTCCTGCGTTCGGCCTCCGGCAGCGACGCGTACAGCGCGGACCCGAACAGCGGGTGGGCGAACTCCACCCTCCCTCCGGGCCGGACCACCGCGATACCTGCCCGCTCGGCCGCCGTGAGTGCTTCCAGATCGACCTGGCCGACGGCGGCGCTGGGCATGGCGGCTAGTTCTGCCAGCACGTCGCGGGTTGCTCGCGGGAGCCTGCGCAAGCGGAGCAGCACTAGGTCCTTGTGGTCCGCGGGAACCGGCAGCGGGTGGCCGGGTGGTGGGACGCCGACCCGCAGGATTTCCCTGGCGATCTCGAGGGCGTAGAACGGGTTGCCTGCGGCCGCGCGGTGTATGCCTACCAGCAGTGGGCGCGGGAACGAGCTACCAAGCGCCCGCCGGAACAGCTGATGAATCGCGGCAACGCTCAGCGGGCCGACCGCCATCCGGGCCCCGTCTAGCGAGGATTCAATGGCCGCGAACTCGCCACCGCGCTGTCCGGTGTCGGAGACTCTGACCGCCGCCAGTACGGCGACCGGCCGGTGCTCCAGCCGCCTGAGCGCGAACGCGATGGATCCGGCAGAGGCAGTGTCAAGCCACTGGGCGTCGTCAATTGCCAAGACCAGCGGGCTGTCGGCGACCAGCAGGTCGAGCAACGCGGTCAGCCCGCTGCCGACCGCGCGAGGGTCGAGGTCGCCCTCGCCAGGATCCTCCCGCAGCAGCGCCACCTCCAGCGCCCTGCGCTGCGGGGCGGGCAGCGTTCGGAGCGCGTCATCGGCCACTGGGCGCAGCAGGTCGGCCAGCACGACGTGCGTCAGGCCAGCATCCGATGGCACTGGGCGAGACGACAGGACCCGGCATCCAGCTGTGCTCGCGCGCCGGGTGGCCTCGGCCCACAGCGTGGTCTTGCCAATGCCAGGCTCACCGGCAATGACAAGCAGCCTGGCTGTCACGGCGCCGGGAACCTCGGCGAGCCAGGCGTCGATGCTCGTCAGCTCGCCTTCCCTGCCGAGTACCGGAGGCTCGTGGCGCTCCATGAGTTACAGGGAAGACAGCAAGCGGAGCTGCTTGATCACCGGCTGGCTCGGCGGCCACGGGCCTGTCAGCTTGGTCCTCGCATGGGTCCAACGGGTGAGCAGCCGGCCCCCGCCGTGCCCATGCATCCATTCAGCCAGGTAAGTGAACCAATTTTTGCGGTGCGAGTCGCGCCGCGCGTTCGACTCATCAATCCGGACAGCGGGCCAGCGCCGTCCGGTTTTTGCCCGGAAGACAGCCTCATTGTTATTCATGCGCTTCCAGAGCTTGGCCTTGCTGAGTGTCCCGTCCCGGTTCTCATAGTTCGGGTTCGCGAACAGGTCGATGCCATACCAATCGAGCCCGGGGGCGATCCACTTCTGCATCTGGTCGGCGGGCGCGCAGATGATCTGCCCGAACTTGACTTTGGTGCCTTTAACAAGCCGCTCGCCGTACTTCAGCATGGCGACATTTGTGCTGGCCTTGTTGATGGAGCGCGAGTACTTCAGCGGATTCCCGGGTTCGTTCTCATGCCAGAACGTCACTTCCGAATGCGCGGGCGCCGAGGCGAAAAGCGCTTTCAGCCGTGCGTCGAGCTTCCCGGACAGCAGGTCAACCGGGTTGGGACGCAACGACAGCGTCACCCAGGCGCCCTTGGCCCGAGTAGGCCACGTCGCGGGGAAAACGTTCTCCGCGTCATAGTAGACGCGGACGTCCTGAGCGCCGGGAATGGCGGCCTTGAACTGAGTCCAGTAGTCCCGGTTCACGCCGATCGTGACCCGGCCTCCTGCGCTCGCCGCGATGGCCGTGGCCGGGAGCCAAACCACGGCGACTGCCGCTAGCGCTGCCGACCACCGGGCCGTGATTCGCATTCGCTCCACGAGATTGTCTTCCCTTTCCAGCTATCGGGTGACGGCTCCGATGTTGAGCGAAGCCGGCCCATGCGGACGTGAACACGTGGTGAACGGGAACGGTACCAGCTTGGCCCTGGTCTGATTGGGCGGGAAGACGCGGAGGCCGGCAGCGGTGACAGGGCGGCAGGCTGCCTTGGAGAAGACTCCGGTGTCCACGATTCCAAGCACGGCAGTGGCGGTCTTTCCCTTGCCCAGTGTCACAAGATGCGGGGCTGGCTTCCGGAACACGGCCCTGCGTCCGACCTGATGCCCTTTGAGATTGACGGCGAACAGGAATGGGAAGCCGTTCAGGGTGCAAGCGTGCCCGGACAGGTTGGTCACATGCAGCTTGAAGAACGTGGTGCCTGCAGCCCCGTTGCCGTTGGTGTCCAGCCAGATGACAAGGCCAGGGGTCTGGCAAGCGGGTGCGTTGGCCGCGGTGCCTGGGCGGACCGGTGAGTCGGAACTGGCCACGGCGATCGCGGGCGCGAGCATGAGGGCGCCGACCACGGCTGTTCCTGCGGTGATCCGGCGGGCACGGCGGGCGAGAAGCTTCATGACAGATCCCCCTAGTGGGATGACCAGCGGCTCAGGCGACCAGTATGGCGGCCAAGGAGCTCGGCGGCCAGAAGCCGGGGATTCGCGCGCGCCCAGTTTCTCGGTATCGCGGTGTCTGCATCGGTGACGGTGACAGGACGAACGACAGGAGCCCCGGAATGGGAACGATTGTTATCACGACCAACATCTCGCTCGATGGGGTCGTCCAGGACCCAGACGGCCATGAGGGCTTCAGGCTCGGCGGGTGGTTCGCTCAGTTCGGCGGCAAGGATCTCGAAGAGTGGACCAGGGTCGAGACCGACGAGGCGCTGGGCGCCGAGGCACTGCTGCTTGGGCGGCGGAGCGATGCGTGGTTCGCCGCGCGGTGGCAGTCTCGCAGCGGCGAGTGGGCGGACAAGCTGAACAGCATGCCCAAGTACGTCGTGTCTTCCACCTCGGACGATCCCGTATGGTCCAACTCGACGGTCCTCACTGGCGACGTGGCGAGCGAGGTTGCGAAGCTCAAGCAGCAGATCAGCGGTGAGATTCTGGTGTACGCGAGCTACCAGCTCGCACAGACGCTGATCGAGAATGACCTCGTCGACGAGCTGCGGCTGGTGATCTTCCCGGTCGTGCTCGGGGAAGGCAAGCGCCTCTTCGGCGAGACCAGCGACAAGAAGCCCATGCGCCTCGTGCACGCGACGACGATCGGAGATGGCCTGGCCTTCGTCACTTACGAAGTCCTGCCAGCAGCCTGACTCCCGCGGCAAACGGTCATGGCTCGATCCTGGCGCCCTCCGCAATGGGATGGAGGGCGCCAGGGACCCGAAACTTCAGGAGTCAGGGCAGCTCCTTCAGGCCGGCGGCCGACAGCAGGTGAGCGGTCGCGGTAGCGCCTGCGCCGGTCGCGAGGTCGAGAACGGCCTTGCCCGCGATCTCCGGAGTCAGGGCTGGCCCGCGGGACGCCGCGAAATCAGTGATGTCCTGGCCGGCTCGGGCTGCGTAGGCGGCGACCGCGGCGGCACCCAGGTCAGTAGCGGGCGTGAGCTGCGGCAGGACCGAGGTGAACGTGATGCCGAGCCCATTGCGCTCTGATTCATCGGCCGCGTAGGACGTGATGTACCTGATCGTGGCCTTGGCGCCCGCATAGCCTCCGCTGAGCGGAGAACCGGCGATCACCGCTCCGCTGGAGAACGCGATGACCACGCTGCCCGGCGAAAGCGGCCGAAGCAGGGCTTCGCGAGTCCAGTGAAAGACCTGCTGGACGTCCACCTCCCAGTTCCGGCTGAAGGTCTGCCAGGTCTGGTGCTGGAGCGGCCGCGAGAGCGGCGCCGCGCCCGCCGCGAGCACAAGCAGCCGGGGCGCGTACTTGTCTATGAGCTTGCCGGCGACCACCGGGTCGGCCGCGTCGGCAGCGACCGGGATGAGGCGGTCACCTAGCTCGGCGTGCAGGTCCGCGAGCGGGGCGCCGTCGCGAGCGACTCCGACGACGGTGGCTCCCGCCTGGGCAAGGGCGATGGCGACGCCGCGACCCAGGCCGCGGCTGGCGCCGGTCACGAGTGCGGTACTCCCGGAAAGCTGGTCAGGTGACATGCTGATCTCCTCAGGCTGTAACTATCGGAACGAAGGCGCGGAACGCGCTCACCCGGTACTGATCCGCGTCGCCGCCGAAACTCACCGCACTGGGTTGCCGGGCGCGCCGGGAGTGCCGCGCGGTACCGCGCCAGGAAGTTGGCCGCCGGGCGGTGAATTGAGGCCTCGGGCCGGATCTATACCAAGTGCGAAGGTGATCGCGGCTGGCGCGGGAACCTGCAGGACTAGCGGGAACGACGCGCGATCCGCTGCCGGAGGGATTGGATCATGCCAGGCACCGTCGAGTTCAACAGGCTCGCTGACCCGTACCGGCAGGAACTGCTGGCGTACTGCTACCGGATGCTCGGCTCGATCGACGATGCCGAGGACCAGGTCCAGGAGACACTGCTCAGGGCCTGGCGAGGCTACGGCGACTTCGAGGGACGGTCGTCGCTGCGCACCTGGCTCTACCGGATCGCCACCAACGCATGCCTGCGCGCGATCGAGACGCGTGGCAAGCGACCGCTGCCGTCTGGCCTCGGCGCACCTGCCGAGGATCCGGAAGGACCACTGGCCGCGATCACCAACGACATCCCCTGGCTGCAGCCGGTCCCTGACGCGCTCGTGACCGGCGGGCCGGCAGATCCCGCAGCCGTCGTCACCGCGCGGGCCAGTTTGCGGCTCGCCTTGATCGCCGCGCTGCAGTACCTGCCACCACGGCAGCGCGCTGTGCTGATCCTGCGCGACGTCCTCGGCTGGCACGCGGCAGAGGCGGCAGCTCTCCTTGACATCTCGACGACCGCGGCCAACAGCGTGCTGCAGCGCGCCAGGGCACAACTGGCTCAGGTCACCCCGGCCGAGGACGACCTGCATGAGCCAGCCGATCCGGCCGACCGGCGACTGCTCGACAGGTACGCGGCCGCGTTCGAAACCGCCGACGTGGCGGCCCTGACCGACCTACTCCGCGAAGACGCAACCTTCGAGATGCCGCCGCAGCCGTACTGGTTCGCGGGCCGGGACGCGATCGCGGCGTTCTTGCGGTCGCGAGTGCTGACGGAGCCTGGCCGGTTCCTGCTGCTGCCGACATCAGCGAACGGGCAGCCCGCGTTCGCGGTCTACGAGCGGGGGAGTGCGAGGTCATACCTGGCGCACGGCATTCAGTTGGCGGCGATGGACCACGCGTCCGTGACGGGCATCGTCTCGTTCAACGACGCTCGCCTCGTCACGACGTTCGGCTTGCCAGCAGAACTGTCCGCCGTCACTGCCGCCAGCACGGCGGCGGCGCGACTGTCATGACGCGCCCCCTAGCGGGCCAGCCCGAGCCTCTGCAGGCCAGAAGCGCCGGCGCCGAGGCCTTCACGCAAGCGTTGCGCTATGCGCTCGCGGTCACCGAGCCTGTGACGGCGGAGCTCATGCCGATGCCGACGCCGTGCCGGGGCTGGGATCTGTGGATGCTCCTCACGCACGCGGCCGAGTCGCTGTCTGCGCTGGCCGAAGGCTTCGACCAGGGATGCGTCTCGCGCCATTCAGCTGGCGGCCAAGCGAGGGTTGCGGCGGATCCAGGGGAGGCGTTCCGGCAGCAGGCACGCAGCTTGCTCGGTTCGCTAACCGTCCCTGACCGAGGCCAGGACCGCGACGTCGTCACAGTAAGCGGTTGCCCGATGGCGACCGATGTGCTGGCGGCCACGGGCGCGCTCGAAATCGCGGTGCACGGCTGGGACATCGCCAGGGCCTGCGGGAGCCGAACGCCGATCCCCGCACCGCTCGCGACCAGCTTGCTGGACATCGCGCCGCTGCTGATCTTGCATGGCGACCGGGATCAGCTCTTTGCGCCACCCGTCGAGGTGGCCAGGGGAGCCTGCCCGAGCGATCGGCTCGCTGGCTACCTCGGACGTTCACCGCGCTGAGGCTTCCGTCACTCAGTCAAGGGTCCCGGCTGGCAGCACCGCATGGACACCCCAGGTCTGGTTGGCGACCTGCGTGATGCGCAAGTCGACGCATGTGCTCGCGTGCGCGAGCGCCGATGCCTTGTCGACGCCAAGCAGAAGCTCGAGCCAGGTGACCATGGCGGCCAGGGCGTCGCCCATGGCGGCATTGAGGTCGGCGTTGAAGCCGAACGTGATCCGCCCGGCTGGCGTCTCGGCGTGGACGGAGCCAAGCGGCCGGTCCGGTACCAGGTCGACGACGGCTTGCGTCGTCATCGGGCACTCGATGGCCGTACCACCGACCTCGCCGTCTCCCTGCGCCGCGTGGCCGTCACCCAGGTAGAGCAGCGCCCCGGGCACCGTCACCGGCAGGTACAAGGTCGATCCGGCGATGAGTTCCTTGCAGTCGATGTTGCCGCCGCCCTCGGTTCGCGGCGGGATCGTCGAGTGCTCGCCGGAATCGGCCGGCGGCATGCCCATCACGCCGAGGAACGGAGCGATGCTGCGCGTGAAGCCGGTCTGGCACGTGGCCTTGCCCGCATCGGGATCCAGGTCCCAGAGCAACCAGGACGGCGGTCCGTCTGCCAGCCCGAGGCGCTGCGTGACGGGCGTATCGAGCGCAGCGGCGACGGTCCAGCCCCAGGGGTCCGGACGCAGCGACACGAGTCGCAGCGCCAGGACGTCTCCGGGTTGTGCGCCGCTGACCTCGATCGGGCCGGTCAGGCAGTGACCGCGATAGGCCGGGTACATCATCGGCTGCTCTTCGCCAGCGAAGGTCTGCCGCGCGAGGTACCCGGCCGCGTCCAGCGACCTGACGACCACCGTGTCGCCCGCGTCGATGGTCAGGACCGGCGCGTGCTCGCGGGAGAAGACATCCGCGGTGGTCAGCGGTGTGGGGTCCAGGTGGTGGGTCTTCACGCTTGTGCCTCTCTCACCGCGCACGCCGGCGGCGCGCCGTCATCTCGATTCTGCGGGCTCTGACCCTTCTCGCCGAGCCAAGCCGGCCCGGGCCGGGGGATCGAGCGGGTAGTGACACGCCACGGCGTGCCGGCCCGCCGACTGCGCAAGCATAGGGGTCTCGGTCGCACACTTGTCCGTAGCCAGCGGGCACCGGGTGCGGAAGCGGCAGCCAGACGGCGGGTTGAGTGCGGACGGCAGCTCACCGCCGAGTCCGCCGGAGGCCCTGGCGCGCTGGATGACGGGATCGGGCAGCGGGATCGACTCGATCAGCCCGGCGGTGTACGGGTGCCGCGGCGCGCCGTACACGTCCGCGCTCGGCCCCAGTTCGACGAGGCGTCCGAGGTACATCACGCCGATCCGGTCGGCAAGGTATTTCAGCAGCGAGAGGTCGTGCGCGATCACGACGTAGGTCAGCCCGTAGCTTGCCTGGAGCGCGCGCATCAGGTTGAGAATCTGCGCCTGTACCGATACGTCGAGCGCTGAGACCGGCTCGTCGGCGACGATGATCTTCGGGTGCAGGGCGAGCGCCCTGGCCATCGCGATCCGCTGACGCTGGCCGCCAGAGAACTCGTGGGCGTACCTCCGGGCGGCGTCCGCCGGCAGGCCGACGGCGTCGAGCAACTCCGCGACCGCGGCCCGGCGCTCGGCACGGCTGCCGACGTGCTGGGCGGCGAGCGGCTCAGCCACAAGCGCGGACACCGGCATCCGCGGGTCGAGCGCCGCCCAGGAGTCCTGGAACATCATCTGCAGATCGCGGCGCCTGGTGCGGAACTCGGCTCCGCGCATCGCTCCGATGTCGTGCCCGTCGAACATCACCGAGCCGGACGAGGGCCGCTCGAGGCCGACCATCATCCGGCCCATGGTGGTCTTGCCGCAGCCCGACTCGCCGACGATGCCGAGGGTCTCGCCGGGGAAGACCTGCAGCGACACCCCGGAGACCGCGTGCAACGCTCCCGCGCGCTGAAAGGGACCTTTGGACCTGACGCTGAACTGCTTGGAGACGTCGGCGAGTTCCAGCAGCGGTCCGTCGCTTGCGACGGCGGCGGCCTCGTGCCTGGGGGCCGGCACCGTGACGGCCGACGCGGCCTCGCGGGGGTGCAGGCAAGCGTGCAGGTGCAGAGGCGTGGCCTCGGCCATGGGCGGATCCTGCGACCGGCAGTCGTCCTGGGCGAACCGGCAGCGCGGCGCGAATCGGCAAGCACCGCCCGCACCGGTGAGCTTCGGCGGGGCGCCCGGGATGACCGCGAGCTGGGCGGTCGAGTCGAGCTCCAGCGTCGGCATGGACTCGAACAGCGCCTCGGTATAGCGATGCCTCGGGTCCGTAAACAGCGTGAACGTGTCGGCCTGCTCGACGATGCGGCCCCCGTACATCACCGCGACCCGGTCGGCGTGGCCGGCGATCACGCCCATGTCATGGGTGATGAGCATGACCGCCATCGACAGCCGCGCACGCAGGCTGTCGAGGAGCTTGAGGATCTGCGCCTGGATCGACACGTCAAGCGCCGTCGTCGGCTCGTCCGCGATCAGCAGCTTCGGCTCGCAGAGCAGGCCGATGGCGATCATCACGCGCTGGCGCATGCCGCCAGAAAGCTGATGCGGAAAGTCGTTCAGACGTTCCGACGGCCGGGGCATCCCGACCAGGCCGAGCACCTCGGCCGCCCGCTCGTTCGCGGCGCGGAACGAGGCGCCGGTGTGAATTCGGTACGCCTCGCGCAGCTGGCTGCCGATGGTGCGCGTCGGGTTTAGCGACGTCATCGGGTCTTGCGAGATCAGCGCAATGTCGTTGCCGCGCAGCCGCCGCAACGCGGTGTCGTCGAGCGCGGTCAGTTCTTCTCCCGCGAACGTAATGGATCCTGCCGTGATCGAGGCACCGTGCGGCAGCAGCCGCATGATCGACATGCCGGTCATCGTCTTGCCGGATCCGGACTCGCCGACCAGGCCGAGAATCTCGCCCTGGTCCACGCTGAACGTGACGCCGTCGACCGGCACAACCCGGCCGTCCCTTGTGGAGATTTCGGTGCGCAGGCCGGTGACCTCGAGCAGGCTCACTGGCTGGCCCCCGCCGGGACCTGCGCCCGCGCGGCTCGCCTGCCGAGCACCATGGTCCCGAAGCTCTGGCTGAACCGCGCTCCTTCGCGCGGGTCGAGGACGGTCATCAGGTAGTCGCCAATGAAGTTGGCGGAAAGGATGGTGACAGTGATCGCCAGCCCGGGAAAGGTCGGCAGCCACCAGCTAGTCGCGAGGTAACCCGCCCCGGCGGCCAGATCGCTGCCCCAGTCAGGCTGCGGAAGCTGTACGCCGAGGCCCAGGAAGCTGAGGGTGGTGGCGGTCAGCACGGCCCAACCCACCGCGCTGGTGCCCAGCACGACCACCTCGGTCATCAGGTTGGGGATCAGGTGCCGGACCGAGGTGCGCATGCCCGTCGAGCCCATCACGCGCGCCGCTTGCACATATTCCACCGACCGCAACGTGCGCACCGACGATTCGACGATGCGCGCGAATCCGGGCGTGAACGCGACACCGATGGCCAGCACGATGCTGCCGATCCCTGACCCGGCCGTCGCGATCAGGATCAGGGCGATCAGCAGTACCGGCAGGGCAAGCAGGACGTCGATGATGCGCATCAGCACCGTGTTGAGCCAGCGCGGCGCGATCCCGGCCGCCACGCCGAGGGCTACGCCCGCGACAGTCGCGAGCACGACGCCGAGCAGGCTAGCGATGAGTACCGGGCGAGATCCGTAAATCGTGCGGCTGAACACATCCCTGCCGAGCTGATCAGTGCCGAACCAGTGTGCTCCGCTCGGGCCCTGCAAGAAGTTGTCTCCGGTGGCGGTCGGCGCCACGTGTGCGATCAGCCCGGGAGCGGCCAGCAGGACGATGATCACGGCTACGGCCATGACAATCGCCGCCTGCCCGATCCGCCGCCTGATCGGCGTCGGCGGCGTCGGGTCGCCGAGAATGACGCTGCTTGCCGCCAGCGTCGACGCCGCTGTCATGGTCTTCGTCCTTCCTCGATAGTCGGATACGTGCTCGTCAGGCGAGGCCGGCTGCTGCCCGGGTGCGCGGATCGACCGCGCCGACGATCAGGTCGACGATCAGGTTGATCAGCACGTAGCCGATGCCGATCACCACGATCGCGCCCTGCACGACCGGGATGTTCTTGTTGCTGATCGCGGTGGCCAGGAAGCTGCCGAGCCCTGGGCGCCCGAAGATGACCTCGGTGACGGCGGCACCGGTGAGGATGTTGCCGAACTGCAGGCCGATCGTGGTGATGGCGGGAATCGATGAGTTGCGCAGCGCGTGCCGGAGCAGCACCCGCCATTCCGTGCAGCCGCGAGCGCGCGCCGACTTGACGTACTCGCTGCGGTATTCCTCGATCAGCCGGCCGCGGACCAGACGGGTCAGGATGGCCGCATATCCCCAGCCCAGCGACACCGCGGGCAGGATCAGGCCGCTGACCGACCCGTTGCTGATGGCGGGCAGCAGATGCAGTCGCACGCTGAACAGCAGGACGAGCAGCAGAGCGAGGAAGAAGTAAGGAACTGCGACGCCGAGGAAGGAGATTCGCCCTGGCCACCCGGTCGGCCAGCGAGCCGGGGAAGACGCCGCCGAGCATGCCGAGCGGGACGCCCACGACGATGGCGACCAGCACCGCGGCGCCCGTGAGCTGCAGCGTGTCGGGGGTGCGGGACAGGAGCTCGTGCGCGACCGAGTTCTGGGTCAGGTACGACGTGCCGAGGTTGCCGTGCAGCATCTGGCCCATGAACGAGAAGTACTGGTGCCACAGCGACTGATCCAGGCCGAGCTGCCGGCGCAGGTTGGCAAGCTGCGCCGGCGTCGCGTTGGTGCCGAACAAGATCACCTTGGCCGGGTCACCCGGTACCAGGTGAATGAGCAGGAAGGCGACGATGGTGATCCCGATTATGACCGGGATCGCCGTCGCCAGCCGACGGAGGACGAATGCCATTACGTCAGACGGTAGCCGAATGGAAGGTGATGTATCCGTTCAGGGTCGTATGCAATCCCTTCACGGTCGGAGCCATCGTGAAGGGCTCGTTGACGTTCCACATAGGCAGGTACATCGCATCCTTCATCAGAGTCACGCTGACCTGCTCGTAGAGCGCGTCGCGTTTGGCGTCGTCGGCTGTGGCGTTCGCCCTCGCGATCATCGCGTCGATCTTCGGATTGTCGTAGTGCGACCAGTTGAACCCCGACTTGATCGCGTTGGAGTTGACCCAGATGTTGAGCAGGTAAGGATCGGTGCCGTAGTAGCCGAACGCGCCGAGGTTGTGCACACCTGAGTTGAACGAAGCCTGAGCCGTAGCGAACGGCTGCACCGCGGTCTTGGCCGTGAACCCGACCTTGTTGAGCTCGGAGATGACGAACTGCGTAGGCAGCTCGAATCCCGCGTTGCTGAACAAGATGACGTTCAGCGCCAGTTGCTGGCCGCTCCTGGCGCGGACGCCGCCGGAGCCCATCTTCCAGCCGGCCTGGTCGAGCAGCGCGTTCGCCTTGGCCGGGTTGTAGGAGTACAGCTTGGCCGATGCGGGACTATAGCCAGGGGTGATGGGCGTCAGCACGCTGTGCGCGGCGGTGTCGACGCCGAAGAGCACGTCCTTGACGAGCTTCTCCTGGTTGACGGCGTACATAATGGCCTCGCGGACCCGCAAGTCATCGGTCGGCGCCTTGGTCACGTTGATCGGCAGTCCGGCCGGCGTGCCAATGGACTGGACGGTCAGCTGGTTAAAGGTTCCCGCCTTCTGAGCCGCGGAGATGTCGTTCGGCGGAAGGCCCATCGCGATCTGGAGCTGTCCCGACTGCAGGGCGTTGTACCTGCCGCTGTCGTCAGTCACGATGCGGAATATCAGCTTGTCGAGCTTGGCCGGACCGGTGCCGAAGATCGACGGACCCCACTTGTAGTCCGGGTTCTTGACCAGGTTCAGCGAATCGCCGGTCTGGTAGCTGACGAACTTGAATGGCCCGGTGCCGATCGGGTGGTTGCCGAAACCAGTCGGCCCGTACTTCTTCAGGGCCGTCGGCGAGGCGATGCCGAAGTTGCCTGCAGCCTGCTGGTGCAGGAACGAGGCGTTCGGCTGGCTGAACACGATCTGGCAGGTGTACTGATCGATGATCTTCGTTTCCTTGTACGGCCCGAGGGCGCCAAGACCGCTCTTGGACTTGGTGGCCGGGTCGACGACGTGGTCGTAGGTCGCCTTGACCGAGGTGGCGTCGAACTTGGTGCCGTCGTGGAAGGTCACGTCCTTGCGCAGCTTGAACGTGTAGACCGAGGCGTCTGGCGACACTGTGTAGCTCTCCGCGAGACCGGGGACGAACCGGCTCCCTGTACCGCCTGGACCGGGCAGCCACCAGACGAGCGGGTCGAACATGGCCATGCTGAGCAGCAAGGTGAGGGCCAGTCCGGTCGCGCCAGGATCCAGCGTGTCGGGCGGTGCCGGGATGCCCATCGTGAGGGTTCCGCCGGGCTTGCCAGAGCCTCCCGATCCCGACGGGGAGGTACTCGAGCCGCAGGCGGCCAGCAGCGGCGAAAGCCCGAGGCCCGCTGCCAGCGTGGCGCCGACACCGAGCAGGCGCCGTCGTGAGAGGTCGGCCTGCATCGAGCGGAGGCCGAGCACCTGGTCATGAGCCGGACGTGGGGGCAGATCAGTCATCAGCGGCGCTCCTTGAGATACCAGATATTGGCGAGGCAGCATGCCGAAGCCTGATTATGCTGTATATTGTATACGTAGTCAAGCAAGGTATCCAGAACGGTGCGTATATGCACCGTTTCCAGGGAGCCTAATCTGGCCTGCGCGGCGACGGAACCCCGCAACGACCTCGCGCTACGTATACAGGCGACTGTCAGCGGCCGTTAACGTCCAGCCGGGGCTGGATCCGGCCGCGCACGCTCAGCACGTGGTGGCGTCCAGCGGCCTCGGCGAGTTCAGGGTCGCCGGACTCGATCGCGGCGATCAGCCAGTGGTGCTCTGACCAGGCATCGGGCTCGCGCAGCGGGGCGCTCTGGCGCAGCAGCCACTGGCCGCGCTTGACCATCGGGATGGCCATGGCGATCAGGTAGCTGTTGCCCGTCATCTCGAAGATCAGCGAGTGCAGTTCCGTGTGCTGCTCGGCCAGCGTGTCCAGGCCGAAGCTGTTCGGTGAGGTCTGCACGTCAGACAGGATCTGCTTCATCCGGCTGGTGTGCCCGGCCCAGTTCTGACCAGCCTGGGCCGCCGCGAGCCTGGCGCCAAGTGGCTCAAGCGCCAGCCGTACCTCGAACAGGTCAGCGGCCTGGCTGGCGTCCAGGGTGGCGACGAAGGAGCCGCGTCGCGCCGTCACCTCCAGGAAGCCCTCGGCCTCCAGCATCCTGATAGCCTCGCGAATCGGATTCCTCGACACCCCGAGCAACTCGGCGAGCCGATCCTCGATTAGCCGCTCACCTGGTGGCAGGGTGCCGTCCAGGATGAGCCGCCGCAACTCGGTCGCCGCGAGGTCGCGAAGCGGCAGGTGCGCGCTGCCGACGCTGCCTGCGGGCGTGGATGGAACCATAGTTCGTCTATTGTATGCAAACGGAAGCCCTCGGCTCTGCCGGTCGGCCAGCGAAGTCGCCGAATTTCGGCGGCCGGGACCGGATTAGCGGGCGAATTCGCCGACTCGTCAGCCGACGGTCAACTCTGAGGCGGCGGAAGCGGCCCGCGGCTGCGATCTGCCAGGCCGCCCAGCACCCAGGCCGCGAAGGCCTCGATGCCGTTGCCGACAGCGGTGCTGCGGACCGAGTGAAACATGTCGAACTGGTGCTGGGCCCCTGGCAGTTCGGCGTAGACCACCGCGCCGCGTGATCGACCGCGCAGCACCTGGGCGAATTCGCGCGCTGCGCTCGCGGGCAGCACCGTGTCGCGGTCTCCATGTGCGATGAAGAACGGCGGCGCGTCAGCGCGGATGTACGCGAGCGGCGACGACGGCTCGGCGTCAGGCCGAGCGTCGCTCCAGCCGTAGTGGCCGTAGAGGGCGATCGCCGCGCACACCGAGGTGTCGGCCGTCTCGAAGCCCGGCTGGAAGCGCGGGTCGGACGGTGTCAGCGCGGCGACGGCCGCTAGCTGCGCGCCAGACGACCCGCCGGCCAGGAAGATCCGCTCGGGGTCGGCGCCGTAGTCGCGGCCGTGCGCCCGGATCCAGGCGATCACCTTCTTGACGTCGACGACGTGATCGGGCCACCGCGCCTCGGGACTCAGCCGGTAGTTCGGGCTCACGCAGACCCAGCCGCGGCTCGCCAGCCGGTAGAGCAGGGGCAGACCCTCGCGGTTCTTCCGGCCACGGACGAGGGCGCCGCCGTGCAGGTGCACGAGCACGGGCCGCAACTCGCCAGGAACCGGTGGTCGCCGCCGGCTGCGGTAGAGGTCGAGCGTGTTAGCCCGGCCCGCGTCGCCGTAGCGGATCCAGGCGAGGCGCCTGACATCGCGCCGGCGAACGAGTACCGGCCACAACAGCCGCCGTGCCCGCTGCAGCCGCGGTGTCCACTCGCTCGCGCTCTGAGCGCCGACGACAGCCCGCCAGCCGGCGCCGAGGCCCTCATCAAGCGCGCGATCGATCACGAAGTCCGCCGGCCGCGCCCTGGCGGCGAGCCTGACCAGCGCCGCGAGCGCGGCGATGGCCACGGCTACGACAACCCAGGCGGCCGTTCCGCGCAGGTTGCCCTGCACGGCGGCCAGGACGGTAGCGGCAGCGAGCCAGTAGCCGGTCAGGACCGGCAGTTCGTTGACAACGAAGCCCGTGAGGTACTGAACGGCGGCGAGCGGGCCTCGCGGCCGGCGGGAGGTCAGGGCGGCCAGAGTGCACCAGCTTGCCAGGCCGACGGCTACCGCGTAGCCGACAGGCAGACCAGGCAGTGCGGCTGGCACGGGCGCGACCCCTTGCAGTGCCATCGCGTTCACGCCCTGATCCCTGGCGCCGGCGTGGTCTGGAACCTTGAGCAGGAATCGGCCTGGCCAGCGCGGGGGTCACGGCGCGGCAGGATCGTGTTCAGGAGCCAGGTGGCGGCCGCCACGATCACGGCAACGTCGAGATAGTGACAACCCATGGCGCCGATATAGGTCGGGCCGCCCCACGCGTTGACGGTGTCGTTCGGGTCAAGGCCGGTGGTGACCTGGTAGCCGACGCGGAAGAACCCGAACATGACCAGCAGCAGCAGCGGCGTCGCCAGCACTGCCCGGCCGAAGCTCGCGGGCCGCCATAGGGCTCGCCGGAACAAGACCGAGATCCGGTACGCTGCCGAGCGGCCGAGCGGGGCGAGCAGCACCTGCGGGCCGATCCTGCCGGTCCGGCGTCCGAGCCAGATGACGGTCATGATCGCGATGGCCACGCCAGCCACGGCTGCGTGCTGCCACCACGCGTTGCTTCCTGGGACGTGCCGGACAGGAACCGATGACCGGTGCAGGTAGTGCAGCCAGCCGACGCTGACGCCGCCGGTGAACAGCAGGCCGGCCATGACGGCAAGGGGACGCGACAGCGAGCGGGCGACTGGGAGGGAGACGGGACGGGGTTCTGGTGTAGTACTCACGGCTCTAAGCTCGCCCGCGCGGCAGGTGGCGCGCGTCGGGCTTGCGTCTTGACCTTGTCTCCATCTTCCGATCGCGCGCGATGCCCGCATCGGTCGCAAGACGGATGATCATCTCCGCCGGAAGACCGACGCTGCCCGCCGCTGGCCTGAGTTACGGTCAATTCATGGCAGCGGAGCCGCAGGCGTCCGTGCCGCCCGATCCTGGCGGCAACCTCGGCGCACCCTGGTTCGCCAGGCTGTCGGACAGGCTCGCCACCCGTCGCAGCAACCGCGGTGCCCCTGACCTCTTCGACGTCCTGCTCGCGGTCGTCTGCTTCGCCGGGTTCTCAGGACCGGTACTGACCGGGCTGGCTACCGGGTCCGGCTCGCGGCCCGCGATCGCCGTCTTCAGCGTCCTGGCGTCAGCTCCGCTGATCGTGCGCCGCAAGTGGCCGATCATCACACTGGCCGTGCTGGTGGCCGTCTACGCGAGCTCGACTCTCCTGGGAGTCCAGTTCACGCCCCTGGTTAGTAGCGCCGGCCCGAACATGGCCATCGCGATCTTCACCGTCGCCGATCGCTATGAGCGCCGCGTCTCACTACTCGCCTACGGGCTCGCCGCCATCTGCACGTGGGCGGTGCTCGGCCTCGGTATCTACCTGCATCCTGGCCTGGACCAGGACGCCGTCCAGGCCGGCGTCATGATTCCCGGCTGGTTCTTCGGCGACGCCGTCCGCACGCGCCGCAACTACCGGCGCGCGCTCGCCGGGCACGCGAGCCGCCAGGCGGCGCAGACCGAGGCGCGGATCAGGGCCGAGGAGCGGTTGCGCCTGTCGAGAGACGTGCATGACGTCGTCTCGCACAGCCTCAGCATGATCGCGGTGCGGTCCGGCGTGGCCAGGCTCGTCCTCGATGAGCGGCCAGGAGAGGCCCGCGCGGCCCTAGCCGCGATCGAGACCGCAAGCCGCTCGGCCCTGGACGAGGTGCGTCAGCTGCTGAGGCAGATCAGGGATCCAGGCCAGCCCGCCGGAGGAGAAGCGCCGGTCACCAGCGACATCCCCGAGCTTGTGCGCCGGTTCACCGGCAGCGGCCTCGACGTAACCTACCTGTGCAGCGGACCGGCCGAGCCTGGCAGCTATGGCGCGGCGGTCGAGATGTCCGCATACCGGATCGTCCAGGAGGCGCTGACGAACGTGACCAGGCACGCCCCCGCCGCCCGCGCGACGCTGCACATCGCTCGCGAGGAGAGCCGGCTGACGATCTCGGTGACCGACGACGGTGGCCGCGAGCCAGGGGCCGCGCAGCCAGGGCCCGGCGGACATCCCGGCCTCGGGCTCGCGGGAATGCGGGAGCGGGTGATGCTGCACGGCGGTGACTTCAAGGCAGGGCCGCTGCCGGGCGGCGGCTTCAAGGTCCTCGCCACCCTGCCAGGCGAGAGCCCCGGCATCGAGGTTCAAGCGGAAAGCGCAGGAGCCACAGGCAGCGCGGGCAGCGCGGCATGACTGGAACCGTCACCGTTCTGATCGCGGACGACGAGGCGCTCGTGCGGGGCGGGTTCAGGCTCCTCGTCGAGTACGCCGGCGATCTCGAGGTCGTGGGCGAGGCCGAGAACGGCGCCCAGGCTGTCAGCCAGGCCCGGGCACTGAGGCCGGACGTGGTGCTGATGGACATCAGGATGCCGGTCATGGACGGCCTCGAAGCGACCCGCTTGATCCTCGACGGCAGCGCACCAGGCTCGGCGGGTTCGCTCCCGGCGCCGAAGATCCTTATGGTCACGACCTTCGACGACGACGAGAACGTCTTCGCGGCGCTGCGCAGCGGCGCGAGCGGTTTCGTGCTCAAGGACACGCCGCCCGAGCAACTGCTCGAAGCGATCAGGATCGTCGCTGCCGGGGAGGCGCTGCTGACGCCGAGCATCACCCGCCGCCTGATAGCCGAGTTCGCCCGCGCGCCGGCTCCTGCGACCGCGGGCGCTGGGCAGGCTATCCTCGCGGACCTGACCGAACGGGAGCGCGAGGTGCTCGTCCAGGTCGCCGCCGGCCGCTCGAACCTGGAGATCGGCGCCGCGCTGCACGTGAGCGTCGCAACCGTGAAGACGCACGTCAGCAGGCTGCTCGCCAAGCTAGGCGTCAGGGACCGCGCCCAGCTAGTCGTCCTCAGCTACGAACTCGGCGTCGCCGAACCGCGCCACCCCGGCGGCTAGCCGGCGGGCCGGGCCTGGTCAGCCGGTCGAGCCAGGACCGAGTGCGAACGTCACCCAGACCTGGCCGCGCGCGAACGGCATCCGGTGCCCGTTCGGGAGGAAGAACTTCGTCCCGCTGTTCTTGGTGTGCCTGACCCAGCGCACGTGGAAGACGCGCCCGTTGCGGAGCACGTCGGCGCGGCCGTGACCGACCGTGACCGCGTAGGGCGGCCTGATCCCGAGTTCGCGGAAGACCGAGGTGCGCACCTTGGTGTACTGAACCACGACCGTGCGGCCGCCGAGCAGGTGACCGGTGGCCGAGCGGGCGAGCGTGCCGTCCATTGAGACCAGCCAGCGGTGCTGCTTGTGCGACCACCAGAAGATGAAGCGCGCCGCCTGGTAGGAGACGTGGTAGGAGCCGATCCGCTTGCCGCCCGCGGGAGCGGGGCCGAACCGGAAGCCGATGTCACGCGCGAGGCTCGCGTGCGGCGCCTCCCGCAGCAGCGTCCTGGTGTTGGCGTACAGGTTGTACGGCGCGATCCTGCTGAAATTGCGGAAGTAGCCGCCGACCTTCCCGGCGTACAGATCCGCGATCCTCGCGTGCTCGACGACGGGCAGCAGCGCCGGCTGGGCGCCGGAGAACGCGAACGCGGGCTTGCCGAACTGCCTGAGCAGCTTGATGTCTTCCTCGCGCGCGCTCCTGACCGGGCCGACCACCGGCGGGATGTGCGACGAGAACACGGCCATGATCCGGCTGAGGCCGCCCTCGACCGGGAGCAGGTACACGACGTCGGCCTTGGTCAGCCCCGTGGGCGGCCTGGCCTGCACGACGTTGTCGATCTTGAAGATCAGTTCCCGGCGCAGGTACTTGATCCGCTCGCCAGTGAACGGCGAGGTCAGCGGGCCCTTCTTAGTGTGCGAAGGCTTCGGGACCGGCGACGGGCTCGCGGCCGACCGGCCGTGCCTGTGCGGCTGCGGTGCCTGCATTGCCGGACAAAACGAAGGCAATGCCCGCACTTATCGCCAGCGCGACCACCGCACTGACTGCTGCGACCAGCACTCGCGATGTACGACGTCCTGAAGGGCTCAAGGGACGGAGGCTACCACCGCCATCTGACTAGTGCGGCCAGGTCAACGACGTCGCGTGACACCTTGACCTGACCCGTCCTGCTATGCGGCCGACTGGTCAGCGCGTGGACGCCGCGAGCGCGGCGGCCGCGCGGAACTCAAGCTCCTTCTCATCGACGGGCGCGCGCCAGAGCGCCGCATCCTTGAAGTAGTGCTGCCGCAGCCGCCACGGCGCCTTGCTGCCCTGCAGCGGCAGGGTGTGCCTGGACCGCTCGAAGTAGCCAGACGTCATCTCGATGAACGGCGAGGTCTCGACCGGGCCCGACAGCCTCGGGGTCACGCTCGCGTAGCCGTTGTCGTGCAGGTGCCGCACGATCCGGCTGACATAGGCGGAGACCAGGTCGACCTTGAGCGTCCATGAGGCGTTCGTGTAGCCGATCGCGAACGCCATGTTCGGGACGCCCTCGAGCATCATGCCCTTGTAGGCGACGCGGTCGGGGACCCGGATCTCTTCGCCGTCCACGGCGAGCCCGATGGCGCCGAGCGGCAGCAGGTTGAGGCCCGTCGCGGTAATGACCACGTCCGCGTCCAGTTCGGCGCCCGAGCGCAGCCGGAGCCCGGCTGGCGTGAACGTGTCGATGTGGTCGGTCACGATCTCGGCCTTGCCCGACTTGATGGCGGCGAAGAAGTCGCCGTCGGGCACCAGGCACATCCGCTGGTCCCACGGCCCGTAGACGGGCTTGAGGTGGGTGTCGACGTCGTAGCCCTCGGGCAGTTGCTTGATCGCGGACTTGCGGAGGATGGCTCGTGCCCGCGCAGGATGCTTCTGGCAGAAGTTGTAGATGAACGTCCCCATCCGCGCGTTCTTCCAGCGCACCACCCGGTATCCGAGGTCCGGCGGCAGCATTTTGCGGATCAGTTCGTCGATCGGATCGGTGGCGGGCAGCGACAGCACGTACGACGGCGATCGCTGCAGCATCGTCACCTTGGCCGCCGTTTCGGCGAGCGCGGGCACCATGGTGACAGCAGTAGCCCCGCTGCCGATCACGACGACGTTCTGGCCGGTGAGGTCCAGATCCGCTGGCCAGTGCTGCGGGTGCACCAGCAGTCCCGCGTAGTCCTGCTGGCCTGGCCAGTCCGGCGTGTAGCCCTCGTCGTAGCGGTAGTAGCCCGAGCACAGGTACAGGAAGCCGCAGGTCCGCTCGCTGACCACGCCGGTGTCGGTGTGCTCGATCGTGACCGTCCACCTGGCCTCGTCGCTCGACCACTGGGCTCCGGTCACGCGCCGGTGATATTCGATCTCCTTGTCCACGCCATAGGTGACTGCCGTCTCGCGCAGGTAGCCGCAGGATCGCGCCGCCGCCGGAGATCGCCTCGCTGCCGGCCCACGGCCGGAACGGGAAGCCGAGCGTGAACATGTCGGAGTCGGACCTGACCCCCGGGAACTTGAAGAGCTCCCACGTTCCGCCGCTGACGTCGCGCGCCTCGACGATCGCGTAGCTGACTCCTGGCGCGTGCATCTGCAGCCGGCAGGCGGCGCCGATGCCTGACAGGCCCGCGCCGACGATCAGGACGTCGACGTGCTCAGGCGGCTCGACGTGGCTCGCGGCTGCGTCGGGGGTCGCGTTCATCCTGCTCCCTGTCCTGCTCTGGCGCCGACGGCGTAAGGATGGCATCGGCCGGCCAAGCTATGCAACACTTCCTACACGTGTATCACAGTTGGTCAGCGCCGTCCCGCGGGCCAGGCCCGCGCCGGCCGGTGTCAGGAGAGCTCATGACCTCGCTCATTTCCCCGCAGCCCACGACCAGCAGCGACGACGGTCAGGCGATCGCCGAGTTGCACAGGCTCTTTGAGGTCCAGCGCGCAGCGTTCCTGGCCGATCCCTACCCGGCCGCGAGCGAACGCAAGGCGTACCTCGCCGCGATCGCAGGGATGGTCATGGCGCACCGCGCCGACATCAGAGCCGCGATGAGCGCCGACTTCGGAGCACATCCCGACCTATTCACAGACCTCGTCGAGGTCCTCGGGGTGGCAGGCCGGGCGGCCTACGCGATCGAGCAGGTCGACGCGTGGATGGCAGAAGACGAGCGCTACTCCGATCCCGCGTTCTATGGCACCGCCCGGGCGGGTGTCCGCTACCAGCCCAAGGGTGTCGTCGGAAACATCGTCCCGTGGAACTTCCCCTTTGACCTCTCGGTCGGGCCGCTCGTCGAGATGCTCGCGGCCGGCAACCGGGTCATCATCAAGCCATCGGATTACACGCCAGCCTGCGGGGAACTGCTGCGGCAGATGGTGTCCGAGACCTTTGCTGAAGACCGTGTCGCGGTCGCGGTCGGCGGCCTGACGCTTGCCAAGGAGTTCCCCACGCTGCGCTGGGATCACCTGCTGTACACCGGGAGCCCGGCGATCGGCAGAGAGATCGCCCGTGCGGCGGCCGAGAACCTCGTCCCCGTCACGCTGGAACTGGGCGGCAAGTGTCCGGCGATCCTGACCGACGACAGCGTCGACGCCGAGAGCGTGCGTGGCGTGATCGGGACCAAGCTCGTGAAGAACGGCCAGATGTGCATCTCCGTCGACTACGCCCTGGTGCCGCGGTCGCGCCTGGACGACTTCGTCTCGCACGCTGAAAGCTACGCCGAGCAGGAGCTGAGCGGCTATGCCTCGTCCGCTGACTGCACCGGCATCATCACCGAGCGCCACCTGCAGCGGATCGAAGGGCTGATCGAGGAGGCCAGGCAGGCAGGGGCGCGGACGATCTCGCTCGGCGGCGACGGCGACCGGGAGACCAGGCGGATGCCGCTCGTCCTCGTCGTCGACCCGCCTCCGCACCTACGCATCATGCGCGAAGAGGTCTTCGGCCCGGTCCTGCCGGTCGTGCCCTATGACGACCTTGGCCAGGCCATAGCGCAGATCAACGCGGGCGAGCGCCCACTCGGGCTGTATGTCTACAGCAAGGACACGCAGGTCGGCGAGGACGTTCTGCGCAAGACCACATCGGGCGGGGCGTGCATCAACATCTGCGCGGTGCAGGGCGCGCTGCCGTCGCTAGGTTTCGGCGGCGTCGGCCAAAGCGGCACTGGCCGCCATCACGGCATCGAGGGATTCCGCGAGTTCTCCAACCCGCGCGGCGTCGTGGTGCGCGGCACCGGTGACCTCGCTGACGCCTTCCTGCCTCCGTACGGCCCCATGACGCAGGCCATCGTCGACACCGTCTTCGGCGGACCGGCGCCGGCCGAAGGCGACCAGACGCGAGCGCAGGCCTCTGACGATGGTTAGCGGAAAGGCGGCGATCCGCGGCAGCGATCCGCCGCGCGCACTGCAGAGCCGGTCCCGCCGGGCCCGGCGGTCGAGGACCCGCCACGACAGGTTCGTGCTGACCGCCGCCCGGTGGGTCTGTGACGGCAGGCGGCTGGACATGCAGACGCTCGCCGACGAGCTCGGTGTGTCGCGGGCCACGCTCTTCCGGCACGTCGGCAGCCGTGAGGAGCTGCTCGGCAAGGCGCTGTGGGTCCTGACCGAGCGGATGCTCGAGGCCGCGTCGGCCAGCTGGGAAGCCGAGCGGCCAGAGGGCGAGCTGCACACGCCGGGGACCGGCAGGCACATCAACGCGATGGTCTCCCAGTCACTCGGCCTGCGCCGGCTGCTCGACGACGAGCCCGCCCTCACGCTGCGGGTGCTCACCAACCCCGCGGGTCGCGTGCAGACCGGCATCGTGGCCTTTGTCGAGGCGCTGCTACGCCGGGACGTGGCCGAGTTCGGGCTGGTGACGATCATCGAGCCTGACGCGCTCGCGTACGCCCTGGTGCGGCTGGGGGAGTCGTTCTTGTACGCCGATGTGCTGGCGAACCGCAAGCCGGACGTCGTGACGGCTGACCGGCTGCAGCAGGCGCTGATCGAGGGCATACTGCCCTGACGCGGCGACAGGGTCAGCCGGTGAGGAACTCAGCCAGCTCAGGTCGGGTCCGCGAACCTGGCGACGAACCCGCGCTGCCAGGGCGTCTCCACTGCGTGCGGATCGTAGTGCGCGCGGACGTAGCTGACAGCCTCGGCAGCCGGGACGCCATCGAGGATGGCGAGGCACGCCAGCGCCGTTCCTGTCCTGCCGTGACCGCCAGCGCACGCGACCTCGACCCGCTCGGCCGCCGACCGCCGCCAGGCCTCGGCCAGCGTTCTGCCCGTCAGCGGCCGGTCGGCCGGTAGCCCGAAGTCCGGCCAGCGCAGCCAGCGTGACTCCCAGCCGACGGCAGGCGGCTCCGAGCCGAGCAGGTAGACCCCGAAGTCGGGGAGTGGGCCGGCAGGCAGCGGCCGTCGCAGGCCGCGACCGCGGATCAGCCTGCCTGACGGCAGCCTGAGCACTCCTGCCGCATCCGGATCCCAGGGCTCGCCCATGCTGCCGCATGCTATACAGGCACCGCGGGCTCTGCGGGTCGAAAACCGGTGGCAAGCGCGGCACGGTCAGGGCGATCCTTGGTCCATGTCCACTTCGCAACGGCACGACACTGGCGCCAAGAACGACGGCACCGCGAACGACCTCCCGGAGCGGACCTTTGGCTGGTCGGACGTGTTCGTCGATCCCGGCAACGACCCGCGGGAGTCAGGCGAGGATCCGGTCGGCGAGCGAGCGGTGCTGGTGCGGTACCTGCGCGATCAGCGGCTGACCCTGGAGATGAAGTGCTCGGGCCTGGACGCCGCTGCGATGGCGCGGCGCTCGGTCGAGCCCTCCAACCTCTCGCTCCTCGGGCTGCTCAGACACATGGCCGGGGTGGAGCAGAACTGGTTCCGCCGCGTCATGGCCGGTCAGGACGTGCCGCGCCGGTACCGGACCGAGGCCGACAACAACGCCGAGTTCAATGCCGCGGTCCCAGACGCCGCGGTGGTTGAGGAGGCGTGGGCTACCTGGCGCGGGGAAGTCGAATTCGCCGAACGCCTTGTTGCCGATGCTGCTGACCTTGATCTGACGGGCAGCTTCCGCTGGGAAGATCAGGAAGGAACGATCTCATTGCGCGAGGTGCTCGTGCACATGATTGAGGAGTACGCCAGGCATAACGGGCACGCTGATTTCCTGCGCGAGCGAATTGACGGCCGCGTAGGTCAGTAGCGCGGGTGAGTGACTGGCCGACGACGTTGCTGTGACCCGATTTCGTATGTCATCCTCTTCGTGCAACGCAAGGATCGCCCCGCCGAACGTATGATCCGCCTAGAAGTGGCATTGCCGCAGGCGAGGGCCGGATCAGGGGCAAGGAGCGACTGGATGGGCATTCTCAACGAGGCCCGTCGCGAGTTCATCGCGGCGCCCGACAGCTCGAAGGGCCAGATCGTCTACAAGTGGCCCGATCACAACATCCGCAAGTTCTCCAGGGCGATCGTCGAACCCGATGCTGTCGCGGTCTTCATCAGCCAGGGCCGGGTGATGGGGATCCTCGGGCCGGGCCAGCACAAGCTGGACGCCGCGGAGCTGCCGTTCCTCGGGATGTTCGTCGACTGGGCGAGCAACAGCAACGCGTTCAAGGCTGAGATCTTCTTCGTCGGCGCCAGGGAATTCCCCAACATCCGCTTCGGCGGCCGGCTTGACGAAGTGCAGGATCCGCAGACCGGCCTGGTTGTCACGCTTCGCGCGTTCGGTGAGTACGCGCTGCGCGTGACCGACCCGGCGAGCCTGATTCTCAACCTGGTCGGCACGGTCGACGTGACCAACAACGAAGCCGTGACCGCGTGGGTCACCCAGCAGCTGCTCAAGTGCACCAGGTCCGGAGTGACGTCCCAGCTGATGTCCGGCGCCTGGCAGATCCTCGGCCTGTCGATGCACAGGGCCGAGATCGAGCACGGCACGCTGGAAGAGGCGAACACCGAGCTGGCCGGCTACGGGATCGCTGTCACCAGGCTCGGCAACCTCGACATCAACCTCGACGACGACGACAACGCCAGGCTGAAGAAGCTCGCGGGCGACACCGCCTACAGCAGGCTGGCCGGCAGCTACCAGGCGGCGGCCCAGGCCCAGATGATGCAGGGCGCTGGCGAGGGCATGGCTCAGGGCGGCGCCGCCGTGAGCCCGGTCTTCCTCGGCGCTGGCCTCGGCCTCGCGGGCAACATGGGAGTGCCGCAGCAGGCTCCCGCCTATCCGCCACCGCCCGCGCCCGGTTTCGCTGGCGGCGGGCAGGGCTACGCGCCGCCGGCTCAGCCCGCGCCGCAGCAGGCCCCGCCGCCGCCAGCGCCCGGTCGCGACGGTCGCATGCGGCAACTGCCAGAGCCAGGTGCGCGAGGGTGCGAAGTTCTGCGACTCGTGCGGCAACGCGATGTCCAAGACCTGCTCGAACTGCAACGCGGCGATGGGCGCGACGTCCAAATTCTGCGCCGAGTGCGGAACCCCGGCTGGATAACGACCGGATCGGCAGACAGAACAGCACGTCAGGCGGTCCGCGAAAGGCAACATCCGCGGGCCGCCTGATCTGCTACCATCTGCTGTCGTCTGGATCGATATTACCCGAAGTTCAGAAGTTCACGATGTCCTCTGTGTGTCTGCCGCAGGGCACCGCGTCAGAAAGGCCTGCCCGAATGGATCGGATCGAGTGCCAGTGGTGCAAGGCTCAGAACGAGCCGGAACGAACAAGCTGCAACACCTGCGGCGCACCGCTCGACAAGAAGAACCTGGTCTCCGACTCCGGCTGGAGCGAGGCGCCGCGCCTGCGGGACATGACCGAGTTCCACTTCTCGAACTCCACCTGCCAGGTTGAAGGCGAGATCGTGCCGGTCGCCGAGCTGGCGCTGGCCCCCGGCGACGCGGTGTTCTTCGAGCACCACGTGATGCTGTGGAAAGAACCCGCCGTCCCGATGGCAGCGATGAACACCGGCGGCGGAATGAAGCGCACCCTCGGCGGCATGCCGCACATCCTGAGCGTCGCCCAGGGACCCGGCCGGATCGCCTTCTCCAGGGACGCGACCGGCGAGATCGTGGTGCTCCCGCTGCACCCGGGCATGGAGCTTGACGTGCGCGAGCACGCCTTCCTGATCGGGACGCACTCGCTCAACTACTCCTTCGTGCGGATCAAGGGCCTGACCAACCTGCTGCACGGCGGCAGCGGCATGTACATGGACCGGTTCATCACGCAGAACTACCCTGGGCTGCTCTTGCTGCACGGGTACGGCAACGTGTTCCAGAAGACGCTCCAGCCGGGCGAGAAGATGCTGATCGAGCCTGGCGGCTTCTTGTACAAGGACTCCGCGGTCGCGATGAACACGGTCCAGATGGACATCAAGACCGGCATGATGCGCCGCGGCATGTACCTGGCCGAGATGGTCGGCCCGGGCCGGGTCGGCATCCAGTCCATGTACGTCCACCACGGGTCTGAGTAGGGGAACGGCATGACCAACTACGCCCCGCCGACCTACACCTGCCCGTACTGCCGCATGACCAACAACGACGACGGCAACCCGACCTGCCCGCGATGCGGCGCACCGGTCGACATCAGGCTCCGGGTGTCGAACTCAGGCTGGTCTAAGCAGCCGCCGATCAGGGACATGGCCCGCCTCAGGTTCAGCAAGTCCACCTGCCAGATCAGCGGCACCTACGTCCCTGTCGCCGAGATGCAACTGCACGACGACGACTGGGTCTACTTCTCCCACCACGTGCTGCTGCACACCGAGCCGCGGGTCAAGCTCGAGTCCATGCGCATGCAGGGCGGCTGGAACCGGATGATGGCCGGCATGCCCCTGATCATGATGCGAGCCCAGGGCCCTGGGTTCGTCGCGTTCAGCGCCGATCACCCTGGCGAGGTCCTGGCCATTCCGCTCGAGCCGAACCAGGGCGTCGACGTCGTGGAGCACCAGTTCCTCCTCGCGACCGGCAACATCGGCTACCAGTGGAACAACTCCAACCTCTGGTACACGACGCGCAACGGCGATGAGACCGAGTGGCACTACCCGGTCGGCAAGTTCATCGACCGCTTCGTCGCGCAGGGCATTCCAGGGCTGCTGCTGCTGCACGCGCCTGGCAACGCGTTCGTCCGCGACCTCGGCCACGGAGAGCGGATCCTGATCCAGCCGGGCGGGCTCATCTGGAAAGACCCGTCGGTGCAGATGTTCCTGCACTTTGAGTACCCGCGCGGGCAGTACTGGTTCAGCTCAGCCCGGTGGCAGGCGAAGTCGATCTGGCTGACCCTGCAGGGGCCCGGCAGGATCGCCATCAAGTCGGTCTTCGAGCAGCCTGAACTCACCGGTTCGGTGGTTCGCAATTCAGGGGCGACCACGCAGTTCTGGTAACCGGCCCGCGGCATGCCTTCCTGCGCGACGGCCCGAGTAGACACAATCGGCGAGCGACAGGCCGCTCACGTACGACCTCGAGCAGAGACCGACTGCGCTGCGGCCGGCCGCGTACAGGCCGGTGATCGCGCTGCCGTCGCCGCGCACGACCTGGCCGGTATCCTCGGCCACGGCCAGGCCGCCCAGCGTGAGCATCGGCGCCGGATACGCAGGCCGCGGCCGGATCGACAGGTCGATCAGCGTGTAGGGCGGCCGGTCGAGAACGGTCACCATGTCGGCCGGCTTTCCCATCTCGTCAGGCTTGCCAGCCGCAGCGGCTGCGTTGTAAGCCGCCAGCGTCGAAGCCAGGCCATCGGCGTCGACGCCGGCCAGCGCGGCGACCTCGGCGACGGACGATCCGCGCGCCCTGGCCCTGGTCAGCAGGTAGATGGCCTGGAGCAGCTGAAACCACTGCGTGCTGCCGCGAAGCTGACGCCACGACCGGGAGATGGCGGCCTGGTCGAGCATGAGCCACGCCCGCCGCTCGTGCCGCCGCACCATGGCCTCGCCGATCGCGGCGCCGTACAGCGACTCGTCGCACACCCGCTGCCCTCCGGCGTCCACCAGCAGCCCGCCGATGAACGCCGAAGGCGGCGTGATGAACCGCCAGCACGAGACCCGGTCGAGGAACTTCGTGGCGCCGCCCGCTTCGATCCCGAGCCGGATGCCGCTGCCGTCGTCCGCGGCGGTACCGAGCGCCAGGCCACCCCGGTAGGCGGGCGCGTGCTCGCGCAGCAGCGCGCGGTTCGCGACGAAGCCGCCGGCCGCGATCACCACGCCTCGCCGGGCTCGGATCGCGAGCGGCCTGGCGTACCGGCGCTCGAGGGCGACGACCGGCTGATGCAATCGCCTGCCGAGGCCGCCCGCGTACAGGAAGGGCTTCTTGCCGAGCTTGTGCAGTACCCGGTGGGCGAGCCTGACCCAGCCAGGCGCTTCGCGCAGGCTCAGGCACGCTACGCCGGTGACCTCGCCGGCCGCGCCCGTGACCAAGCGCTCGGCGCGGGTCTGGACCGCCAGGTCGGCGCCCGCTGACCCGACCGCGGACGCGAGCCTGGCGAACAGCACGCGGCCAGAGGTTCCGCGCCCGACCGCTCTGTGCCCCCTGGGCGCAGGCGGCGCCACCCGGGCGAAGGACCGCTCGCTGCCTGAGTAGTAGAGGTAATAGCGGTTGGTCGGGTAGGAGGTCTTGTCCGGGCACAGGCTGCCGTCGAACGGCACGCCCGCCTCTGCCAGCCACTCCAGCATCGCCGCGCTGCCGTCACAGAAGTCTCGCAACGTCGCGGGCGTGACGGCGTCGCCGACCTCCCGTCTCGAGGTAGGAGAACATGGCCTCCGGGGTGTCCCGCACCCCGGCCTGCACCTGCTGGGCGGTCCCGCCGCCGCCATAGACCACGCCGCCGGACAGGGCAGTGGCACCTCCGCCGCTGAACCGGTCGATCACGATCACGGTGGCCCCGGCCGCGATCGCCTCGAGAGCTGCGCAGGCACCAGCCGCGCCGAAGCCGATCACGACGACATCGGCTTCGAGGTCCCACGTCTGCGGCACTAGACGTCTCCGTCTCTGGCAGGCGGCCGATCATCGTGCCCTCAAACTGTAACGTGTTCTACCGCACCTAGCCGGGCGTAAGGTGTCCGAATGCGCCTTCCCGCGGACGTCACGTCGGTAACCGGCGCGTTTCTCCGCGCCGCGGAGGAGCGGACTCCTGGCCTGGTCGATGGCTTGTACCTGCACGGATCGCTCGCCTTCGGCGAGTACTTTCCCGGTGCGAGCGACGTCGACTTCGTCGCCGTGCTCTCCGCGCGGCCCGACGACGCCCAGATAGCCGGTCTCGCGGCCGCGCACGACGCAGTCAGGGCAGCCTTCCCGCGGCCGCACTTCGATGGCGTCCACCTGATCAGTGCCGACCTGGCTGAGCCCCCTGATGCCTGCCCGGATGTGCCGTGCGTCCTCGAAGGCAGCTTCGAGCACGCTGGCCGCTTGTCGGTCAATCCGGTGACCTGGCATGAGCTTGCCTGGCACGGGATCACGGTGCTCGGCCCCGATCTGGCTGACCGCCGGGTCTGGACCGATCAGGCGGCGCTGCGGTCCTTTACCTACGCCAACCTGACGTCCTACTGGACGCCGGTAGCCGCGCGGTTGCGCGCGGCGCCGCCCGAGGCGATCACGCAGGAGAACGTTGCCTGGTGCGTGCTGGGCGTAAGCCGCCTGCATCATCTGCTCGCCACCGGCTCGATGACCTCCAAGAGCGGCGCTGGCAGGTACGCCAGCACGGCATTCTCCCCGCGCTGGCGCCCGGTCATCGCCGAAGCGCTGCGCGCCCGTGAGCACCCGGACACCACGTCGGCGTACGCCGATGATCCGGTGGCCCGCGGCCGGGACGCCGCCGCGTTCACGACGATGGCGATCGAATCCGGCCTCGCTTGCGGGCCCTGATCTGGCCGCCCGGCTCACCGGTTCCTCGTCTCGGCGGTGCCTCGGAGCCGCCATCATCAGGGCGGGATCATCACTGCCCGCCGGTGTGGAGCCCCTCCGCACCTCGCCCAGCCTGTGCCGATCTCCGCGAGCGGCAGCGTCTCGCGGTCGGTATCGATCCGGCCCTCCGCTGCGTGCGCGAGGATCTCGGCCAGGGCCGCGGCCCTCTGCTCGGGGCTCAGCGCGTTGTTGGTGTAGCCGAGCACGGACAGAACCCCGCTACGCAGAGTGGCCGAGGTCAGGCTCGCCTGCTGGCCGGCCGATGAGCCGAGGTTGACGAGCCGGCCTCCTGGTGACAGAGCCCGGATGGCGGCCTCCGCCGGAATCCCCCAGACCGGGTCGAGCACCAGGTCAAGCCGACCTGCGCTGGCCTCGGCCAGGCTGATGGCGAGCTGGGCTGGGTCGTCGCCCGCAAGGTCGACCACCGCGTGCGCGCCAAGTTCTGTGGCTCGCTGCCTGCCGTGCGCATCCCGGCAGGCGGCGATCACCCTGCCTGCGCCGTGCAGCCTCGCGACCTGGATGCCGACCTGCCCGACCGTGCCGCTCGCCCCGAGCACCAGCACATGCTCGCCGGACTGCAGCCCGCCGCGCCAGGTCAGCGCCATCCACGCGGCGATCGCAGACAGCCCGAGCGCCGCCACGAGGTCATCACTGACCTCGTCGGGCAGTGCGAGGATGGCGCTCTCGTCGGCGACGCACAACTGAGCCAGGGTGCCGTCGCCGGGCGCCATGCCCGCGCTGCCGCTGAACCAGACCCGCTGGCCAGCCGCGAAGGTGTCAGCATGCTCGACGACGCCCACGCCCTGCGTGCCGGGAACGTACGGCAGCGTCGGCGCGCCGAAATACGACACCCCGGACGCACAGAGCAGGTCGAGCGGATTCACTGGAGCGGCCGTGACCCGGATCAGCGCCTGCCCGGCCGCCCGGCGCGGCGCCGGGTGGCGGCCGTACTCCGGTGGCTGGCCATGGCCATGCAGCACGGCCGCGCGCATTGTCGCTGGCCCACTGTCACCCTGCACAGTGGCACCGGGCATCGTGCTTCAGTCCTCCGTGTAGGTGTAGGTGTAGGGGTTGTCGAGCACCCTGGTCTCGGGGATCTCCGGAGCCATGCCCTCGTGCCAGGCCTCTGGCCCGAGCACGCCCTTCAGGTACTCGACCGTCTCGCCGATGACCCGCCTGGCTTTGCCGAGGTCAGAGCCGACCAGCTGGTGCTCGTACTTGACCACCTTCCCGTTGATGACGACCGTGTGCACATCGGCGCGCTGAGCCTGGAAGACCACGTGGCCGTAGGGGTTGAGGATCGGGAACATGGCCGGCGAGGCATCGTTCTTCAGCAGCACCACGTCGGCCTTCTTGCCGGGTTCCAGGCTTCCGGTCAGTGCGTCGAGGCCGAGCGCCCGCGCCCCGCCCATCGTCGCCCAGTCGACGACCTGCTCGGCCCGCAGCTTGTGATGGGTCACCGTCTCGTCCCTGTTGTGCGCTTCCAGGTGCTCCCTGGCCCGGTCCGCGCTGAGCGTCGCGCGCATGGCGGAGAACAGATCGGCGCTCCACCAGACGCTCGTGTCCATCGACAGCGATACGCCGATGCCGTGCTCGCGGAGCTTCCAGGTGGGCGGGTAGCCCTGCCCGGCGCTCTGCTCGCTCTCGGTCGACATGGACGCCGATCCTCCGGTCGCGGCGATCCGGTGATAGGAGTCTGCCGACAGGCTCGCGGCGTGGACGTAGATGCGTGCGCTCGTTCATGAAGCCGTGCTCGTGCATGAGCCGGATGCCCTCGTCGGTGGTTACCTTCCAGACCCCGGCGTGCGTCGTCACCGGCACGTCCAGGTCCCTGGCCACCTCGAAGGCCGCCTTCTCCGGGAAGTCCGGGCTGGCGGGCGGCACGTCGAAGGCCATCTGGAAGCCGAGCATGTCGGTGCCGCCGCCCGCGAACCTCCTGGCGACGAAGTCACGGAACTCAGGGGTTGCCGACCATTCCCATGGCGCCGCCTGGATGTTGCCATAGGCGAGCACGAACCGGCCGGGCACCTCGGCCAGCGCGTCGGTCGCCGCCTCGGCGTGGTCGATCGTCTGGAGGTTGTGCGACCAGTCGACCGAGGTCGTCACGCCGGCGTCGATCGCCTCCATCGCGCTCAGCAGGTTGCCCGCGTAGATGTCCTGCGGCCGGAACGACTTGCCCCACTGCAGGTAGTTCCACACGAAGTACTGGGTGAGAGTCCAGTCCGCTCCGTAGCCGCGCATCGCCGTCTGCCACATGTGGCGGTGGGTGTCGATCATGCCGGGCAGCACGATGCCGCCGGTGGCGTCGATTTCCGCGGTGCCCTCGGGCACCTCGAGGCCAGGGCCGACCGCGGCGATTCGGTCGCCAGAGATCAAGACGTCGGCGCCGTGCTCGATCCGGTGCGCGGCGTCCATCGTGAGCACCGTGGCGTTGCGGAACACGAGCGGCCGGCCTGCCAGTTCAGCGGCGTCCTGCGTGCCGCTGCCGTGACCAGATGCCGACGACCCAGATGCCGACGAGGCTGTCATCTCGAACCTCCGTTACTCGGACGGGCAAGTATCAGGCAAGGCGGACAACCGTCCGTATCACGGCCGCATGCGGCATGACCGGAAGCGTTGCCGGTTTGCGAGTTCCTGTCAAGAGGTGCAACTCTGCCGGGGTATCCGCCGAGTCTGCCTGAATATCCGGGAGCCGGCAGGCTACGTCCGCCATGCGGACAAGAATGCCGTAACCAGCTACAGTCAGCCAGGAGTAAGCCGGCAACGGCGCCGCGCCAGTCGCGTCTGGCGCCCTTGTACGCTCACGGGAGACACGATGGCACGCCGCGAGACCGGGCCCGACTTCATCGAGGCTCTGGCGCGCGGCCTCGATGTGATCCGGGCATTCGAACCGCGGCAGCCGGTCATGTCGCTGGCCGCGGTCGCGGCCGCGACCGGCCTCGCGAGGCCGACCGCGCGCCGGATCTTGCTGACGCTCGCCGAACTCGGCTACGTGCGCGCGGCTGGAGGCGGCTTCGAGCTGACGCCGAGGGTCCTCGAGCTTGGCATGTCGTACGTGCTGTCCCGCAATCTGTGGGAGGTCGCCAGGCCGCACATGGAGGGGCTCGTGGCCAAGACGCACGAGTCTTCCTCGATCGCGCAGCTTGACGGCTCGGACATCGTCTACGTGGCCAGGGTCGCCGTGCCGAAGATCATCGCGCTCGCTGTGACGATCGGAACCAGGTTCCCCGCCATGCAGACCTCGCTCGGCAAGGTGCTCCTGGCCGGGCTGCCACCCGAGAGGTCGACGCGGTGCTCGCCCAGCCCAGCCGGTCGGGCATCATGGCCAGGTGGCAGCCAGCGGCGCACGAGCGCGAGGCAGCGCTGCGCGAGGTTCGCGCCCGCGGCTGGTCGCTGACCGACGAGCAGCTCGCGCTCGGCATCCGCTCGGTCGCCGCACCGCTGCGCGACGGGCACGGGCGAGTGATCGCCGCCATGAACGTGACAGTGCACGCGGCCGAGACGCCGGTCGAGGTGCTCACGGCCGAGTACCTGCCGATGCTGCTCGCCGCCGCCGGGGCGATCAGCGCCGACTGGGCCGCGTGCCAGGCCGCGCCGGCCGTGACCGTGCCGCTCGCCGTTCCGGCGTCTTGACATGGCTCAGGCCGCCGCACCATGCTGGCAAACGGTTCCGGACGAGTGTCCGCTGGACGGACAGGAGGGCTCCGCCGCACCATGAGTCACCCCGCACCAGGGCCCGAGGCCACCAGCCGGCCCGCAGGGCCCGAAGCCAGCGGCCGGCAGGCCGAGCCAGCGGCCCGCAGGCCGAGCAGCCGGCCCGCAGGGCCGTTGTCCGGGCTCCTCGTAGCCGACTTCTCCCGGGTGCTGGCCGGCCCGTACTGCACGATGCTGCTGGCCGACCTCGGCGCGGATGTGATCAAGGTGGAGAGCCCGGCCGGCGATGACACCAGGCACTGGACGCCGCCGGAGACCAGCGACGGGGTATCGACCTACTACCTGGCGATCAACAGGAACAAGCGGTCTGTCGCGCTCGATCTCGCCGACGCTGCTGACCTGGGCGCGGCGCGCGAACTCGCCAGGCGGGCCGACATCATGGTCGAGAACTTCAAGCCGGGCGGACTGGCCAAGTTCGGCCTGGACTACGAGTCCGTGCGAGCCGGCAACGCGAGCATCATCTACGCCTCGATCAGCGGCTTCGGCGCGGGCGGCGGGAGCCACCTGCCCGGCTACGACCTCATGGTGCAGGCCATGTCCGGACTGATGAGCCTGACCGGCGACCCAGGCGGTGCGCCGTACCGGTCGGGCATCTCGGTCTTCGACGTCATCGCCGGACTGCACACGACGATCGGGATCCTCGCGGCGCTGAACCACCGCACAGCAGCCGGCGAAGGGCAGTACATCCAGGCCAGCCTCATGGCCTCGGCGCTGTCGGGAATGGTCAATCAGACCAGCGCCTACGCGGCGGGCGGCGTCGTCCCGTTCCGGATGGGCAACGCCCATCCGAGCCTGTACCCCTATGAGCCGCTGCCCACCGCCGAGGGCGACCTCATCATCACCGCGGGCAACGACGCTCAGTTCCGCAAGCTCTGCGACGTGCTCGGGATCGCCGCACCTTGCCGACGACCCGCGGTTCGCCAGGAACGCCGGCCGCACCGCCAACCGGGACCAGCTCAGGCCGCTGCTGATCGATCGGCTCGCCGAGCGCACGGCCGCAGACTGGTTCGGCGAGCTCATCGCGGCCGGCGTGCCGTGCGGGCCGATCAATACCGTGGACCAGGGCATCGAGTTCGCCGCGGAGGTCGGCCTCGAGCCGGTGGTGACCGCGGGAACCGGCGCGACGGCCAGGCCGACCGTCAGGCATCCGCTCACCTTCTCGGCGACGCCGCCGCGGTACGACCTGCCGCCACCCGCGCTCGACGAGCATGGCGACGACATCAGGGCCTGGCTCAGTGCTGAGGTGGCTGACCACGGCAGCGACAGCCAGGCAGGCAGGTGACATGACGCAGCCAGGGGACGACCAGCCGGCGTTTCCGACCTCGATCGGCAGCTCGACCACGGACACCATCACGGTGCTCGGTCATGATCTGGCCGCCGATCTGATGGGCAAGGTCGGCTTCGGCGAACTCGCCCTATGGCTGGTCACCCAGCAACGCCCGACACCCGGTCAGGTCAGGGTCTTCGAGGCGGTGCTCGTCGCACTGGCCGACCACGGCTTCACGCCGACCGCCATCGCCGCCAGGCTCACCTACCTGAGCGCGCCAGATTCGGTGCAGGGCGCGATCGCGGCCGGGCTGCTCGGCGGCGGCTCGAGGTTCCTGGGGGTCACCGAGGACGCGGCGCGCTTCCTCGGCGCGGCGCTCGCCGGTCAGGCCGAACCGGACGACGATGCCGGCTTCGACGCGCTGGCGCTCGCGGCCGTGCGGCGCGCCCGCGAGGAGGGCAGGTTCGTCCCTGGCCTCGGGCACCCCGTGCACAAGGTCACCGACCCGCGCACGCCAGTCCTGCTGCGGATCGCCGACGAAGAAGGGCTGCGCGGGCCGCATCTGCGGCTGTTCGAGGCGATCGGCCGTGTGCACCCGCAGGTACTGGGCCGCACGCTGCCGCTCAATGGCGCAGGAACCTGCGGCGCGGCGCTGGCCGACCTCGGCCTGCCAGCCGACCTGCTGCGCGGGTTCGCACTGCTCGCCAGGACAGCGGGTTTGCTCGGGCATCTCGCCGAAGAACAGCGCCGCCCCGTCGGCATGGACATCTACCTGAACGTCGAGCACCACACGGACTACCAGCCCCCCGACCCTGCCAGCACGTGAGGGAGCTCCCATGGCGACCGTCGCGGCCGTTATCGCATCGACCCACCACCCGTTCTACTACCGCGCCAGTACCTCGGCAGGCGAGGACCGGCCGCCGTTCGCCGACGAGTGGGTGGCCAAGATCGAGCGCTTCCGCGAGACCCTGACCAGGGCCGAGCCCGACGTGCTCGTGATGGTCGGCAGCGACCATTTCCACCAGCTCTGGCTCGACAACATGCCCCAGTTCCTGATCGGCAAGGCGCCGTTCTACGACGCGAACTTCTACAACGAGGAGCGCGAGTTCGGCCTGCCGCGGATGTTCCTGCACGGGCACGAGGAACTCTCCGGCTATCTGCTGCGGGCGGGCATGGATGCCGGATTCGACCTGGCCTTCAGCAACGAACTGCGCATCGACCACAGCATCACCTGCCCGCTGATCACGCTGCGGCCGCAGGCCGACCTGCCGATCGTGCCGATCTACACGAACATCTTCGCCCCGCCGCTGCCGCAGCCGAGACGATTCGTCGAGCTTGGCAAGACCATCAGGCAACTGGTCGAAGCATGGCCGTCCGACCAGCGCGTGGCGATCATCGGCACTGGGCATCTGTCGCTCGAACTCGGCGGGCCGCGTCAGTTCGGTCCGCACGGACCCGACCCGGAGTTCGACCGCAAGGCGGTCGAGTGGATCGCGTCCTGCGACCTGGACGGCGCGCTGGCTGAGGTCAGTCTCGACAGCCTCTGGCTGCCAGGCAACGCCACCCACGGCTTCATGGACTTCATGCTCATGATGGGCGTGGCCGGAGGGTCAGTGCGGGCGGACTACGTCGATTCGCTGGACCTGTTCCACACCATGGAGGCCTACTTCACCTGGTACCCGACAGAGCCGCGCAAGGAGGTACAGCGGTGAGCAAGTACCTGCTGAACAAGTTCCTCTACACCGTCGACCGCGATCCCGACCTGGTCGAGCGGTACCGAACTGACCCGCGCGGCACCGTGGACTGGTGGGAGGCCGAGCGCGCCAACGTCGTCCTGAACATCCCGGAGATGGAGCGCAGCACCTGGCTGAGGTTCACCGATCCCGAGCGCGAGGCGCTCGCGACCCACGACTACGTGACGCTGTTCGAGCTTGGCTGCCACAATTTCCTATTGCTGACCCTGTTCATCGCGTTGTTCGAGCAGGACTACGACGAACCATTGGCGTTCCAGCGTGAATTCGCCGCGAGCCTGCGTCACTGGACGGTTCCGTATCCGGATATCTCGACCTAGCCAGTAGCCCGTAAGGGCGTCATAACGTCATGATGTCGGACATGGCATTGATATTCGCCGCCGGATGAGCGGCACCGGCGTGCAGCCGGTCGCGGTCGCACTCGCCGCGACGGCAGCCGCTACCTTCGCGGTCGCCAATGTGGTCCAGCAGCGTGTGGCGGCCAAGCTCCGGTCCGACGCGGCGTTCGACACCGCCGTCTTGCTGCGCCTCATCCGCCGGCCGCTCTGGCTGGCTGGCCTCGCCGCCGTCATCGTCAGCCTCTCGCTCCAGGCCACCGCGCTCGACCTCGGCCGGCTGGTGGTCATCGAGCCGGTGCTGGCCAGCAGCCTGCTGTTCGCGCTAGCCCTGGCCGCGTGGGCCGATCACCGCAGGATGCGGCCGGTCGAGTGGCTCGCCGCGCTCGCGACATTCGCTGGCCTGGTCGTCTTCTTGTCGGTAGCCCGCCCATCCGGCGGCCAGCCGACCGCCAAGCCGAGCCAGCTTGGCGTGGCGGCCTTGGTCGCCGTCGTGATCGCGGTGATCTCCGGCCTGCTCGCGACCAGGATGTCCCCGCGGCGGCGCGCCCTGACCCTCGGCGTCGGCGGCGGCATCGCGGCCGGTGTCACCGACGCGCTGACCAAGACCGTCGCCGCGCTGATCGGCGCGCACCAGCTTGGCGCCTTCGCTGACGTACGGCTCTACCTGCTGATAGTCATCGGCCTGCTGACGTACACGATGCAGCAGAACGGCTACCGGGCGGCGGGCCTGGCGGCATTCTTGCCGGTCTTCTCGGTTCTCGACCCAGCGGTGGGCTCCCTGCTCGGCTTGCTGCTCTATCACGAGCACCTGGGCGGCGGCGCGGTCAGGATCGCCGTCGAGATGGCCGCCGTCCTGGCAGCGACCTGGGGAATCTCCCGCCTGGCCAGGTCGACAGCGCGAGGCCGAGCCGATCGAGCCGGTCAGGCCGGACCTCGCCATGCCCGCAGCCGGCCCGCTGCGACCGCCGCCGCCGCGGCCCGGTCACGCGCTCGTGCCGCCCGTTCATCGTCACCCTCTGCTCGCCGATCCGCTCCTGGCGGCCGCTGACGAGTCGTCAGCCCCGCACTGACCAGCCTGCGGCCGCTGACCTCGCCGCTGGCTACGATGCGGCTCGTGGCTACTCGCTACGACGTCTCTGCCGTCCCCCCGCAGGGCGGCTACGTCGCCAAGCAGTGCCCCGTGCGCGCTCAGTGGGACGCGATCCGTCCGTGCGACCCGCTGCCGCCGGATCCGGTGCTCCAGGCTCGGCTCACCAGCGGCAGGCAGTTCGAGGCCGACGTGGTCGCCAGCCTGCGCGCGCTCCACCCGGACGCGGTGATCCTGCGGGGGGCCCTGGGGGTCGTCCCCCCCGGATGACTGCGGGTGCCGTCCATGCGCGAGGAGCGGGAGGCCGCCACCCTAGCCGCGATGACGTCGGGCGCGACGCTCGTGATCGGCGGCCGCCTGCCGGCCGACCCGGCTGGCCGCAGGACCGGCGAGCCCGATTTGCTGGTGGCCGCCGGAGCGGCCGGCTACCGCGCCGTCGACATCAAGCACCATCGCAGCCTGTCAGCCCGCGCAGGCGAACCGGCCGGTGCGCCGGCCAGGTGCTCGGCGCCTGGACGCGCTCGCGCTCGAGGCAGCCGTCAGCAACGAGGCGGTCGCGGCCCGCAAGCGCCGCGATGACCTGCTGCAACTCGCGCACTACCAGCGGATGCTCGAGGCCGCCGGGCTGGCGGCCGCCGACGGCAGATACGGCGGCATCATCGGCGTCGAGCAGGTCGTGGTCTGGTACGACCTCGACGCCCCGGTGTGGCGGACGCCGTCGTCCGGCCGGACGTCCAAGCTCCGTTCGACGATGGAGGTCTACGACTTCGAGTTCGACTTCCGGCTCGACATCATCGCGGTGGCGGCGGCCTCGGTCACCGACCCGGCGGTCCAGCCCCTGGTCGTGCCGGTCAAGATCGGGGAGTGCGCGCAGTGCCCGTGGTGGGCATACTGCGGCCCGCTGCTCGAGGCAGGCTCTGGCGACGTCAGCCTGCTGCCGCGGATCGGCTGGCGCGAATGGCGAATACACCGCGACCACGGCATCACCGACCGGGCCGGCCTTGCCGCGCTCGACCACCGCACCGCATCCCTGGTCGCCGCGGGCGTCGACCTGCGCCCCGTCCTCGCGGCGCGCGCGAGCGAGCCAGCCGACACGCCCCTTGCCGACGTGCTTGGCCCGCGGAAGCGGGCTCAGCTCGCGAGCCTGGCCCGCGCGGGCCTGGAAACGCTCGGCGAGCGCGGCTGCACTGTGCGTGCGCACGGCGTCCTACAGCGACGCGCCCATGCAGGACCTGCCCGAGCAGATCGACCAGGCCAGGGCGGCGCTCGGACCGAGCCCTGCCTACCGCAGGCGTGGCGTCGGCGGCGTCGCGGTGCCGCGCGGCGACGTCGAGGTCGACATCGACATGGAGAACACAGCCGACGGCGTATACCTGTGGGGAGCGCTGGTGACGGTCAGGCTGGACTGGTCAGGCTGGCCAGCCGGATACCGGGCCTTCGGCACCTGGGACCCGATGAATGCCGCGGCCGAGGCGAGCGTCTTCACCGAATTCTGGAACTGGCTCACTGACCTGCGTGCCGCTGCTGCCGCCGAAGGCCTGCGGTTGCTCGCCTACTGTTACAACGCCGCCGCGGAGAACTCCCAGCTACGCAGGCTCGCCGACCGCTGCGGTCGCGCCGAGGAGGTCACCGCGTTCACGCGGTCGGCGCAGTGGATTGACCTGTACCGGGTCTTCGGCAGCCAGCTGATCACCGGGCGGTCGGCGGCGCTGAAGGCGGTCGCGCCGCTGGCCGGCTTCGCGTGGGAGGTGGCCGATCCTGGCGGCGACGAGGCGATGCTGCGCTACGAGCGGGCGGCCGGCCGCCACGGCGACCCGGTTGCCAGGGAATGGCTGCTCGCCTACAACAGGAATGACACCGAAGCCACCAGGGCGCTGCGGAACTGGCTCGACGGCGCGGCGAGCGCATGCCCGTCAATCGAGGTCGCGGTAGACCGGCCGACCGGCGGGGGAGTAACCAACCGTGCCCGACAGAGCAGATGACCCTCCGGCTCGCGCCGCCCAGAGCCAGCAAGCCCGCACCGCGCCGGCGGTCCCGCCCCAGCTGAGCCGCCGTCAGGTGCTGGTCATCATGACCGGGTTGCTGCTCGGGATGCTGCTCGCCGCGCTCGACCAGACCATCGTCGCGACCGCGCTCCCGACCATCGCGGGGGATCTGCACAGCCTCTCGAAGCTGTCCTGGGTTGTCACGGCATACCTGCTCGCTTCGACGGTCTCTACGCCGCTGTGGGGGAAGCTCGGCGATCTGTACGGCAGGAAGATGTTCTTCCAGGCCGCCATCGTGATCTTCCTGATCGGATCGGTGCTGGCCGGGCTGTCCCAGACGATGACCGAACTGATCATCTTCCGCGCCATCCAGGGCATCGGCGGCGGCGGGCTCATGGTCGGCGCCCAGACCATCGTCGGCGACATCGTGCCGCCGCGCGAGCGGGGCCGGTATCAGGGCTTCTTCGGCGCCGTCTTCGGGGTGACCAGCGTGATCGGCCCGCTGATCGGCGGCTTCTTCGTCGACACCCTGTCCTGGCGCTGGGTGTTCTACGTCAACGTGCCGATCGGCATTATCGCGCTGATCGTCGTGGCCGCCGTGCTCCCGGCGCGGCGCGGCCGCCAGCGCCGAAGCATCGACTACCTCGGCACCATCATGATCGGCGGCGTCCGCCACCAGCCTCGTGCTGCTGACCTCCCTGGGCGGAGTGACCTACCCCTGGGGTTCGGGCCCGATCATCACGCTCGGTGTGCTCGCGGTCGTGTTCGCGGTCGGGTTCGTCGTCGCCGAGCGACGCGCGGCCGAGCCCGTCCTGCCGCTGCACCTGTTCAGGCAGCGGGTGTTCACGGCGGCTGGCGCGATCGGCTTCGTGGTCGGCTTCGCGATGTTCGGAGCGCTGACGTATCTGCCGCAGTACATGCAGATCGTCAAAGGCGACAGCCCGACGATCTCCGGGCTGCGGCTGCTGCCGCTGATGGCCGGCTTGCTCGCCACCTCGATCGGCACCGGCCAGCTGATCAGCAGGTGGGGCAGATACAAGGTGTTCCCGGTCGCGGGGACGGCCACGATGACCGTCGGACTCTTCCTGCTCTCGCCACCTCGGCCCGGCAACGAGCACGCTGCTCAGTTCGCTGTACATGCTCGTCCTAGGCGCGGGCATCGGCGCGACGATGCAGGTACTCGTGATCGCGGTGCAGAACGCTGTCGACTACGCCGACCTCGGCGCCGGCACCTCAGGCGCGACGTTCTTCCGGTCCATTGGCGGATCGTTCGGCACTGCGGTTTTTGGCGCGATCTTCAACCACGTGCTGCCCGGCAACCTCGCGTCGGCCCTGCACGGCTTGCGGCTGCCGCCGGGCATCGGCCTCACCGGCGGGGCGAGCCCGGCTGCGCTGGACGCCCTGCCGCCGGCCGTGCACACGGCGTTCGTCTCCGGCTACGCCGCCTCGATCAGGACGGTCTTCCTTGCCGCCGTGCCGGTCGGTGCCGTCGCCTTCTTGCTGACCTGGACGCTCAAGGAACTCCCGCTGCGCAGGACATCCAGGGCGGTCGACCAGGCAGACCGGCTGGCGCCCACTGCCAGGCCGACCGTCAGGACCTCCGATGAGGAGATGCGGCGCGCTATCAGCTCGCTGCTCGGCAGGGAGCGCCGCCGCGAGATCTACTCCGAACTGGTCGCCGCCTCCGGCGTCGCGGTATCGCCACGGGCTGGCTGGCTCCTGCTCAGGCTCGGCGAGCATAGCGGCGAGCCGCGCGCTCAGCTCGCCCGCAGCCTGTCCATCAGCGTCCAGCAGCTGAGCAGCCGGATGACGGAGCTGGTGCAGGCTGGCTACGTGATGCCGGCCGAGCCGGAACCGGACGCCGCCGACCAGCTCACCGAGTCCGGCCAGGCGGCATACGCCCGCATCTTCGCGGCCAGCCAGGACCTGATCGCCCGGATGCTCGACGGCTGGCAGCCTGACCTGCATCCGCGCCTGCGCGAGCTGCTCAGCGAGATCACCCACGAGCTCGCCGCCAGCAGCGAGCGGCCCGATCCCGACCTCGACCTGGTCCGCTGACGTCGCCAGTGTCGCCTGGCGCGTTAGCTGTCGAACTCTTAGACGTCAATGGGTCATGCTACTCTGCGCCCATGCGACCTGCGCAGCTTCCCGTAGGCCTACGGCTCACCCAGGCAGCGCGGACGGTCGGCCGTGCGTTCGATGACGCCCTGGCCGAGGCCGGCGGCTCGCTCCCGATGTGGCTCGTGCTGCTGGCGATGAAGACTCAGAACCTGGCCAGTCAGCGGGAACTAGCCGACGCGGTCGGGATCAGGGAGGCCACGCTGACGCACCACCTGAACGCGATGGAGAGCTCCGGCCTGATCAGCAGGCACAGGGACCCGGCGAACCGCCGCATCCACGTCGTTCGGCTCACGCCTCGGCGGTGACGAGATGTTCGTGCGTCTGCGCGCCGCCGCTGTCGCCTTCGACGAGAAGCTCCGCAGCGGCATCACGGCCGATGAGATCGCCGGCCTGGGCGATCTGCTCGAACGGCTCAGTGCCAACGCCGGACCTGCGGGCTGAGCTCACCGCCTCGGCCGCCGCCATCGCGACCAGGTACGGCACCAGGTCCGTCGACCTGCGCAGCATCCAGGCCGTGCCCTTGGTCGCCATCCATGCGAACTCGGCGAGCCTGGACGGCGGCGGATTCTCTGGCTCGGCGTCGGGCGCCGGCCCAAGCCGGTGGCCCGCGCCCGCGAGCAAGCCATGAAAGGACCTCGCTATCATCCGGTGACCGCGCTCGTTCGGATGGAGCCTGTCGACGGCCCACATTCTGCGGTCGTAGGTCTCCGGCGTGCCTGCCGCGTCGAAGTGCAGGGTGCCGAACCGGGCGGCGACCGCGTCGAGCACGGCATTGACCTGTTGCGTTCGCCTCGCGAGCGGCCTCGCCAGGGTGCCGGGCAAGCCGAGCATCCGGCCGGCATCGGGTAGCCGCATGGTCAGCACCTCAGCGCCCGCCGCCCGCAGCGCGCCGACGGTGTGCGCCGCCGACCTGGCGATCTGGTCAGGATCGAAGCCGGGCCGCAGGGTGTCATTGATGCCGAAGATCACGCTGGCAATGTCTGGCCGCAGGCCGAGCGCCCTGGGCAGCTGGTCCCGCTCGATCTGGCTGGCGCACGCACCGCTGTCGGCCAGGATGTGCAGCTCAGGATCGGTCAGCCCGTCCGCCAGCAGCGCCGCCCAACCGCGCCAGCAGCGCGTCGAGCGACCCGCGCCGCCGTCGCGCGCCGCCGCGGACCGGGTCACCGATGCCCAGCGTGATCGAGTCGCCGAGCGCCGTGAACGTCGTCATGCCAGCGCTCCGACCCTGACCACGCCGAGCGCGGCCTGATAGTGACTGGTCAGCTCCGCACACCGGCGCGACCAGGTCCGGCCGAGCACGGCTCGCCGTGCCGCGGCACCTTGCGCCGCGCGCAGCGCGGGGCTCGCCGCGAGCGCCGATACCGCGCTGGCCAATGCCGCCGCGTCGCATGGCGGCACCAGGAAGCCGGTCACGCCGTCGTCCACCAGGTCGAGCGGTCCGCCTGCGGCGGGCGCCACAACCGGCAGGCCGCTCGCTGCGGCCTCCTGGAGCGTGTTGCCGAAGGTCTCATGCGGCCCGCTGTGCACGAAGACGTCCATGCTGGCGTAGACCCTGGCGAGCTCGTCGCCTTGCCGCTGGCCGAGGAACATGGCACCGGGCAGAGCGCGCCGGGCGGCGGCTTCCGCGGGGCCGGCTCCCACGATCACCAGCCGTACGCCAGGCAGCATCGCGACGTCGCTGAGCAGGTCAAGCCGCTTCTCGACGGCCAGCCGGCCGACGTAGCCGACGATGACCTCCCCGCCAGGCGCCAGGTCGATGCGCAGTCGCTCGCTGCGCCTGGCCGGGTCGAACCTGACGGTGTCGACGCCGCGACCCCACACGTGCACGCGCTCGAAGCCCTGGGCGCGCAGCGCGGCCGCGGTGGCTGACGAAGGCGCCAGGGTGCGGGCCGCGGCATTGTGGATGCCGCGCATGTGCCGCCAGCAGAGCGCCTCTCCCGTGCCCCCGAGCCGGTAGGTGCGGGCGTAGGCGGCCATGTCGGTGGCATAGACGGCCACGAAGGGAATGCCGAGGTAGCTGGCTGCCGTACCGCCCGCGGCCCCCAGGACGACAGGGCCAGCCAGGTGTACCAGGTCGGCGCGATGCGCCGCGATCGCGGCGCGAACCTGCGGTCCCGGCAGGCCGACCCGGAAGCCGGGGTAGAGCGGCAGGCCAATCGAGGGCAGCCTGACAACGGGGAAGTCTGTCCTGACGACCGGCAGCCGCCTGGCTGGCTTGGGAGCGATCACGAGCGGCTGGTGACCGCGCGCCGCCAGTTGCTCGGCGACGCGCATCGCCGTGCTGGCGACGCCGTTGACATCGGGCGGGAAGGACTCTGTGACATAGGCGATCCGCACGTAATCACGGTTGCTCACGAGGGCTGCCGTCCCGGCTGCGACGACATGACGACACGACGAATATCGGGTGACAAGTGCGGGGAGAACCCGCAGGTCAGCGTCATTGTGTCGGCGCACGTTTAGACCCGCTGACACGCGGTACTAAAAGCCGGTGAATCCGGTGGAGCGGCTGATCCGCCGCGTCGACCGCTGGCAGCAGCGGCACGTGCCGGCGGCCTTCACCTTCGGGGTGATCAAGAAGTACGGCGACGACAACGCCGGCCAGCTCGTCGCGAGCCTGTCGCACACGGCCTTCGTCTCGCTGTTCCCGCTGCTGCTCGTACTGACGACGATCCTCGGCATCGTGGCCGCCGGCCACGCGGCCCTGCGGCACCAGGTCATCCACGCCGTCGCCAGCCAGTTCCCCGTGATAAGCCAGGAAATTTCCCGCAAGCCTCCTCAGCTGCGGCGGGCGAGCTACGTCGGCCTGGTGATAGGGCTTTGCTTCGCGTTGTGGGGCTCATCCGGGCTGGCCCAGTCCGGCCAGTACGCGATGGCTCAGGTGTGGAGTCTGCCTGGCCCTGATCGGCCTGGCTACTTCCAGCGTCTCGGCCGGGCCGGCCTGTTCCTGCTGGTGCTCGGCACCGGGGTGATCGTCACGACGCTGCTGACCGGCTTCGGCGCCTGGGGGAGCAGCTCGCCATTCCTGACGATGCTGGCAGAGGTCGTCGCGGCCGCCGCCAACATCGGAATGTACGTGATCGGGTTCCGTGTGCTGACGCCCAAGGTGGTGCCGATCAAGCGCTTGCTGCCAGGTGCGCTCCTGGCCGGCCTTGGCTGGACCCTGCTGCAGGCGCTGGGCACCCAGCTAGTGAAGCACTTCCTGCACAGCGACTCGGTCTACGGAATCTTCGCGATCGTGCTCAGCCTGCTCGCCTGGATCTACCTGATCATCGAGGTCACCATCTACGCGGCGGAAGTCAACGTGGTGCTCGCACGCAAGCTGTGGCCGCGTTCCATTGTGCAACCGCCGCTGACGCCCGCCGACCGGAAGGCCCTGTCGCTGTTCGCGCTGGCCCAGCAGCGCAGAAATGAACAGCGGGTAGCCGTCTCCTACGACGACGAGACCAGCGCGGACCGGCCATCGCACGCAGGCTAGGTTGATGGCTGCAATCCCGCGAAGGAGCCGAGCTGATGGAACCTCTGCCGCACGACCCGCGCCTGTCCGGACGCAGCCTGCTCAAGGAAACCGACCTGACCAGGACGGAGTTCCTCTACCTGGTCGACCTGGCCGAGCGGCTGCGCGCGGAGAAACGCCACGGGCTGCGGCCGATGCGGCTCGCCGGCCAGAACCTCGCTCTGATCTTCGAGAAGCCGTCGACCAGGACCAGGTCGGCGTTCGAGGTGGCGGCGCACGACGAGGGCGCGCACGTCACGCACCTCGGGCCCGAGGAGTCTCAGATCGGGCACAAGGAATCGATCAAGGACACCGCGCGCGTGCTCGGCCGGATGTTCGACGGCATCGAATACCGCGGCTTCTCGCAGGAGGCCGTCGAGACGCTCGGGGCGTTCGCTGGCGTGCCGGTGTGGAACGGGCTGACCGATGCCTGGCACCCCACTCAGATGCTCGCCGACATCCTGACCATGCGCGATCACGCGGCAACCGGTCTTGATCACGTTTCCTACTGCTACCTGGGCGACGGCAGGAACAACACAGCCAACTCGCTGCTCGTCACTGGTGCGCTCCTCGGCCTCGACGTGCGCGTGTGCGCGCCAGCCGAACTCTGGCCGGACCCGGCGATCCGCACGATCGCAACCGGGATGGCGCAGGAGTCAGGCGCCAGCCTGACGGTGACCAGCGAGGTGGGCGAGGCTGTGGCCGGCGCCGATTTCCTGTACACCGACGTATGGCTGTCGATGGGGGAGCCAGCGGCAAACTGGGACGCGCGCATCGACCTGCTGCTGCCATACCAGGTCACCACCGATGTCCTCGCCGCTACCGGCAACCCCGCGGTGAAGTTCATGCACTGCCTGCCCGCGCTGCACAACACAGAGACCGAAGTAGGCAAGCTGATCTACGACAGGCGCGGCCTCACCGCGCTCGAGGTGACCGAGGAGGTCTTCGAGTCGCCGGCCTCGGTGGTGTTCGATCAATCAGAGAACAGGATGCACACCATCAAGGCGCTGATCGTCGCGACATTGCCGATGGCTGCCGATGCTCTCCGCCAGGCACCCAGCCGCAGGTTAAGGTTTGTCCATGATGGGCGAGATATCACCGGCCGGGCCTGGCGGCAACCCGACGTCGCCTGACCGCCTCCGAGCCTCGCACGAGGATCGGGACCGGGTCATCGAGATGCTCAGGGTCGCCGCCGGCGACGGCAGGCTGACCGCCGAGGAGCTCGAAGAGCGGATTGAGATCGCGTTCGGAGCGCGCACGTACGGCGAGCTGGCCGGCCTCACCAGCGACCTGCCGGCCATCGGCCAGGCGATCGCGCCGGCGGCGTCGGTTGCACCTGCGATGCCCAAGGACGTGGTGCGCCTCGAGACCACGAGCGGGAACCTGAACCGGGGCGGCCGCTGGATCGTTCCGCGCCGCATCGAGGCGCGGGTGACCAGCGGGAACATCAAGCTCGACTTCACCGAGGCGTCGATCGCGCACGGCATGATCGACATCGACGCCGATGTGCGCAGCGGCAACCTGCTGATCATCACCAAGCCAGGCATCGCCGTCGACACCGACGACGTCGCGATCCGCAGCGGCAACGTCAAGGTGAAGGCCCCCTGGGGGACGCAGGTTCCTGTCACCGTGCGGATCAGCGTGTCGGGCCGGGTCGGCAGCGGGAACATCGTCGCCAGGCCGCCGCGCCGCTCGTTCTGGGACTGGCTGATGCGCCGTCCGAAGCGCTACGCGATCACCTCAGGACCGTAGGCTCGCCAGCCGGCCGAGCGCGGCCTTGAGCATGTGCGCGTAGACGACGCCACCAGCTGGCTGCGGGTGGATACCGTCTGGCCAGAGCAGGTCGGTGCGGTGCTCGATCGTGGTGAACCAGTTGGCCAGCACGACACCGGGATGGTCGCTGGCGGCCGCGGCCAGGATCGAGTTGACCTCCTGCTCCCACGGCCTGTCCTCGAACGTGTTCACCAGGACGAGCTTGCGATCAGGTCCGATCTCGGCGAATAGCTGGCTGATCTCAGCGGCTGTCACGGTCCCGTTTGTCCCGAGGCCCACAACCACGATGGGGCGAAGCAGACCCTGCGCCTTGAGATCTGAGATGACCTGGAGGCCGGTGCTGAACTGGCGGCCTACCACGGCATCGATGTAGATGCCGGGCAGCGTGGCCTGCAGCGCGGGAGTCGAGGCGACCATGACCGAGTCCCCGACTGCCGTCACCGACTGGCCGGACACCAGCTGCGGGGAAGGGGACGGCGTCGCCGCCTGGCTCGAGCCGCGCCCGCGGGCGCTGAACTAGGCGCGCGTCGGTGCAGCCGCTTGTGCAGGTGCCGCCGGACGGGCTGGGGGATCAGCTTCGCGTGCCGCGAGCCGCGCAGTGAGGCTGCGTGCGCGCCGTCGGCGATGGTGGACGCCGACGCGAACAACTTCAGGCTGCCCGCCAGGCAGAGCGCGATCGTGACGGCAAGAGTGCTAGCCGCGGATGACGGCGGCCCGGCGGCGGGGCCGGTCATGGATTCGCGGGTCGCGCGCTCGTCTGTGTTTTGCCATAAGAAATGTGTGCTGAGATCGGTTGTTACTCAGTACGCCGGGAGCCAACACTACCCGGCGAACGGCACCTCAATCGCCAAACAGCGATGTCAGCGGGTTGCGACCGAGGTCAGCAGCGACAACCGGATGGTCCTGTCAGTGTTGTCGGCGTTGAGATCCACCAGCGCGATCGACTGCCAGGTGCCGAGCGCGAGGCCGCCGCCGAGCACCGGAATCGTCGCGTAGGGCGGCAGGAACGCGGGCAGGACATGTGACCGGCCGTGACCGCGTGACCCGTGCGCGTGCCGCCAGCTGTCATCGGCGGGAAGCAGCCGCGACAGCACGGCCAGCAAGTCGGAATCGCTGCCCGCGCCGAGCTCCATCACGGCCAGTCCGGCCGTCGCGTGCGGCACGAAGACGTGCAGCAGGCCGTCTTCGCCCCCGGCAGCCTCCCTGGCGAAGTCGGCGCAGCGCCCTGTGATGTCGGTGATCGACTCGCGGCCGGCCGTACGCACCCGGAACGTCGTCGTCCTCATGCCGGGCGATCCTTCTTCGGCAGCTTGGCCACGACGGCGTCATAGGAGGCGTCGACGGCCTCGAGCAACTCGTCGTCAGGAATGGCCCCGCCGATCCGCAGCGTGTTCCAGCCTGACCGGCCGATGTAGGCCATCACTGTGGCGTCCGCCGGGTACCGCGCGAGCCACTCGTTCGCGACTTCCCTGGTCGGGCCGCACTTCAGCCCGATCGTCGCCACGCGCTCTGAGCCGAGAAAGGCGAAGATCTTGCTGCCGACCTTGGCGACGATGTCCTCTTCCCACGGCTCGTCCTGCCAGGCGCCCGGCTTGTTCAGGCAGTACGCGAGCATCTCGGTCTTCGTCATGGCGCCTCCTGGCGTACGGGCTTGGCACCAGGACAGCTTGCCACCGGCGTGGTCACCCGGCCAGCAGAGGCCGGGTCACGGCGACGACGCGCAGATTGATATCGACAAATCGATAAACGGGCCGGGCCCCGTGGTGCGGACGCTCCGGTGAGGAAGCGCCTCGAGGGACCCGGCCCAGCGCGCGAAGCCGGCAGTCAGCCCGGCCGCGTCGCGCGATGTGTTAGTGCTTACCTGAGGTCGCCATGCCGTTCTGCCAGGCGCTCGCACCCGCCGACCCGGCGGCCTTGGCCTGGGAAATCTTGCGCTTCATGATCGCGCTCGGCGGCTCCTGCTGCGAGCGAACCCAGCGCCTGATGGCCCTGATCATTGCGGTGCCGCTGATGCCCATGCCGCACATGCCGATCATGCCGCCGGTCGCCACGAGGGCGACCCCGACGATCATGGCCTTGGAGTTGGCCGAACTCGGCTGCATGTCGGTCATGGATGACCGTGTGCTCGTCATTGTCTCCCCCGATGTCGGTCGTGCTCAGTTCGCTAGCGTTCCCGTCCCGGACCGCGACCAGTCACCCTCGGCGGGTGATGTCGGTGAGTTGTGGCGGGGTCATGATCACCGAGCACGAACAGCGCGGTCGGCACCGGCAGCGGCGCCGACCGGGTCAGGGGGAGGGGGTCGGCCTGGCTACCGACAGGGGTTCGGCCGGGGTCAGCGTTGCCGAGCTCGAGCAACTGCGTGCCGAGGTCAGCGAGCTGCAGAGCGAGCTGGCGCAGGCGAGGAAGAAGGCCGCCAGGCACCGGATCGGCTGGCGCGGCCCGGTTGCGGCGGTCCTCATCGTGCTCGGCTGCGTGCTCGCGCCGATCTCCGTCCTCGGCGTGTGGACGGCCAACGAGGTTTCCAATACCGACCGGTACGTGGCCAACGTGGCCCCGCTGATCAGCAAGCCAGCCGTGCGGGGCGCCCTGGCCGACAAGATCAGCGTCGCCGTCAGCAAGCAGATCGATGTGCAAGGAGTCGCCAAGAAGGCGGCAGCCCAGCTCTCCGGCCGCGGGCTGACCAGGCTCGGCGCGCTGCTGTCAAACTTCTCGGGCTCGATCGCCGGCGCGGTGAACGGCCTTATCCACAGCACGGTCGCCAAGATCGTCGCCAGGCCGTTCGTGACCCGGCTGTGGGTGCAGGGCAACCGCGCCGCGCACACGCAGCTTGTCAACGCGCTCGCGGGCCGCAAGAGCTCGCTGAGCGTGTCCAACGGCAAGGTAGTCATCAGCCTTGGTCCGCTCATAGGGAAGGTCAAGGCCAGGCTGGCGGCGCGCGGGCTGACCCTGGTCAAAGCCCTGCCGCCGATCAATCCCACCTTCCCGCTGTTCTCGGCGAAGTACCTGGTCAAGGCGCAATCCGCATACCGGCTGCTCACCACGCTCAGGTGGGTGCTGCCGGTGCTCACCCTCGCGCTGCTGGCGGCCGGTGTCTATGTCGCGAAGCGGCACAGGCGGGCCCTGGTCGGCGCCAGCCTCGGGCTCTCCGCTTCGATGCTGGTGCTGGCCATAGCGCTGGCCGCAGGCCGGGCGATCTACCTGAGCAAGGTCCCGGCGAGCGTGCTGCCAGCCGACGCCGCCGCCGTCGTCTTCGACACGATCGTGCGGTTCATCAGGCAGGGGCTGCGGGTGCTGCTGGTGCTCGGCCTTGTGGTCGCGCTCGGCGCATTCTTGACAGGACCGTCGGTGACGGCAGTCAGGACCAGGGCCGCATTCCGCTCTGGTTTCGCCGCCGTCAGGGGCACCGGCGAGCGGGCGGGCGTCAGCACCGGGCGCACAGGCACCTGGATCTACGTGCACCGGACGCCGCTGCGGATCGCCTCCGTGGGCGTCGCGGTCCTGGCCTTCATCTTCTGGACCGACCCGACCGGGCTCGTCGTGCTCCTGATCGCAATCGTGCTGGCCGCCGTACTCGGGCTGATCGAGCTCATCGGCCGGCCGCCGGCGCGGCCGGAGCAGGCCGGCCGCACCGGCTAAGGCCTGACCGCCCGTGCGGCGGGCCACGGCCCGGCTCCGTAGCGCCGGCGGTTTCATGTCAGCTCTGCCGGGCAGCTACCAGCAGCTTTATCCGGTTACGTCATGGCGTTCATCGATTACCGACAGACTGGCATGCTGTGCACATGACAGATGACGGCCGGGCCGCGGAACCGGCACCGGCGCCCGACGACGACACGCCGCTGCTTCCGGCGCGGCCGCCAGCCCAGGCCCAGGCCGGCCCGACCAGGAGGGCAGTCCTCTGGACCGCGGCTGAAGCCAGAGGGGTGCCGCTGCGGGCCATCCTGGCGACGATCGTGGCCGTCATTGTCTTCTACCTGGCGGGCAAGGTCGTCTACCGGCTACGCGACGTCATCCTGCTGATCATCGTGGCGGGCTTCATCGCGCTGCTGCTCAATCCGCTCGTGGTGTTCGCGCAGCGCTGGGTCGGCAGGCGCGGGATCGCGATCACGATCGTGACCCTGCTGGCGGTGATCTTCTTCGCCGGGCTGGCCGTGGCGTTCGGCTATCCCCTCGTGAATGGCATCACCCACCTCGCCGACAACCTGCCTGGTTACGTCAGCAAGGCTGAGCACGGCAAGGGCTGGATCGGCCACCTAGTCACGAGGTACCACGTCCAGAACTGGGTGAAAACCAACGCGCCGAAGCTCGCCACCTACGGCAAGGACATTGCCAACCCGGTGATAAGCGTAGGCAAGGGCGCCATCACTTTGATGATCACCTTGCTGACGATCTTCGTGCTGGTCGTCCTGCTGCTCATGGAGGGCCCGAAGCTGCGCACCGGGCTGCTCGGCCTGATGGTGCCCGCCAGGGCAGAGCGGTACCGGCGCGTCGCGTCGGCTGTGAACCGCTCGGTGACCGGGTACATGCTGGGGAATTTCGCCACGTCGATCATCGCCGGCCTGGTCGTTCTCGTGACGCTGCTCGTGATGGGTGTTCCCTTCCCGTTCCTCTGGGCGCTGTGGGTTGCCCTCGTCGACTTCCTCCCGATGATCGGCGGTGCGCTGGCCGGGATCCCGGTCGTCCTCTTCGCGCTCACCCAGGGCATCGGGCCCGGCCTGGTCACCCTTGCCGTGTTCCTGCTCTACACCCAGCTCGAGAATCACGTGCTGAACCCGCTGATCATGAGCAGGACGGTCAAGATCAACCCGTTGCTCGTCCTACTCTCGATCCTCGTCGGAGCGTCGATGGGAAGCTGGCTCGACGGGATTTTCGGCGGCTTCGTCGTCGCGCTGCTGTCGATCCCGCTGGCCGGCGCGCTTCAGGTGATCGTGCGCGAGGTCTGGCGGTCGACCGATCCCGCGGTACTCGACCCAGCGGTAGTCAACCCGGCCGGCGCCGCCGGGGGCTCGAGCTCGTCCGCACTGGTCAGCCCGTCGCCCGCGCTCGCCGGAAACCTGCCGCGGGAGCGGCGCGGCGTTCCGCGCCTGCCGTCGCAGTGGGGCCGCCGCCTGCCAAGACGGCCGGACTCGGCCGCTGAGCCGCCCGCTTAGCCTGGGATGTTCGCGGCCAGGCCGAGCCCGCGCATCGCCTTGCGGTAGGCGACCGCCACGGCGTCGAACTTCAGGTGCAGCTCGTCGGCCAGGTCGAACGGGACCCGGTCAGGTCGCTGCGACTCGACCACGACCTGGTCCTGGCCGAAGATCGTGTCCTCGAACTCCCGCAGGACCCTTTCCGGCTGGTCGAAGTTGTAGTTCCGGCCGATGATCACGTAGCCAGCGCAGCGATCTACCCCGATCGGCTGCGAGGCGAAGAAGTACACCATGCCGCGCTCACCGCCCCAGCCCAGCCTGAGCACGATCGTGTAGGGCAGATGCAGTTCGTAGCTGCTCCGCCGCTCAGGCGGTCCGGCGTCGGCATTCGCGAAGACCGGAAAATCGTCGCGTGTTCGGCGCCTCGGGCCGGACGATCGAGTACCGCAGCACGTTGCCGTCGGTCTGCACCTCATGGCGCGGGACCACGGGCCGGTCTGGGTCGCCGAGCAGGCCAGGGTGCACCCACGGGAAGTGCCCGAAGTCGGTGAAGTTCTCCACCTGCCGCGCCGCATCGCACTGCCAGCGGTACGGCCCCGCCTGCACCGTTGCCCAGGAGTCATCCTCCAGTTCGGGCACCACGGGCAGCGGCCAGCGCGGCTCGGCAAGCGCTACCCAGATCAGGCCGTACCGCTCGGCCGCCGGAAAGGCAGGCACCCTGGCCTTCGCCGGGACCCTGCCCGGATCTGCGAGCTGCGGGATGGCGACGCACCGGCCATCGTCCGCATACCGCCAGCCGTGATACGGGCACACCAGCTCCTCGCCGCTGATCCAGCCGAGCGACAGCGCCGTGCCGCGGTGCACGCACAGGTCCGACATAGCACGGATGCCGCCGGGTGAGCGCCACAGCACCAGCGGCTCGCCGAGCAGGTCAGCCGGGACTGGCCGGTCGGAAACCTCGGACGCGAACGCGACAGGATGCCAGCACTCCCGCAGCGCCTGCAGATTGGCGAACACTCCAGGACGAACCCGGGTCCCGCCAGGGGATGGAGAACTCATAGCTGACGATAACTCCTCGAGCTCGGACGCATGGAGACGATGGTGCGCGTAGGAGGCGCCGCGGGCCGCCGTCCGCGTCCCGGAGCACGTAACTACGACGATCCTGCGCCAGTGCGGGCTGGCCGCAGCGTGACGCCTGCGCCGGACGGGACCGGTGCGACAGGCGCGGACGATCCCGGCCAGGATCGCCGGCCCGATGGCGGTTTTGCGACCCGAATCGGTTGTGCCGCCTGATCTGGTCGGCGATGCTGAGCTGACGCTCGCCGAATCCACGACGCCAGCAGGAATGCCGCCGCAGATGGAGTTATGCCCGCAGCTTGCCTCGGGGCCGTCGGCCCGCTCGCCGGCGACCCGCTGACCGGACGGCATCAGGGGGTCGCGATGTTCGCTGCCGGACTGCTGGCGGGCGGGCTGATCATGGCACTCGCAAGCTGGCTCGGTAGCCCGCGGCGGCGTCACAAGCCAGCTACCCGGGTGCGCCATTCCGAGCCCGGCAGGCCAGAGCCCGCCATTCCAGAGCACAGCCCGGCCAGGCAGCGGCCGGTCGCTGCACGTCGCCGCGAGCCAGGCCGGCGACGGCACACCCAGGCGCCGCCAGCGGCTGGGCCTGCACATCGGCGTCCTTGGTCCGCTGACGATCAATGGCCAGGCTGGCGCCCTCGTGCCGGCCCAGAGCCAGCTGATCGTCGCGCTCGCCCTGAACCGTTGCGGCCTCAGCAACGGACAGCTTCGCAGGCTGCTCGGCGCCGACGAGGGACACCCGAAGCCCGCGGACTCGCTCAGGCAGCTCATCGCCAGGACCAGGCGGGCCCTCGGCCAGGCCGCCGACGGCCGGGAATGGATCGAGCATCTGGGTCACGGTCGCTACGCTCTGCACCCGCACGCGTGGGTGGACTGGCGTGAGTTCGAGACGCGGACGGCGGCGGAGTCGGCGACCGGCAACGCCGCGACGCTGTCGGAGGCGCTCAGCCTCGTTCGGGGGCAGCCGTTCACGGGATGCTTCTACTGGTGGCTCGAAGCTGGAACTGATCGAATCGGTCACGGCGCGCATTGTCGGCGCCGCTGAGTCGCTGGCGACGCTCAGCCTGGCCCGCCAGGACCCGGCGGCGGCGGTCAGGGCGGCGAGGACCGGCCTCGCCGCCGACTCCTCGGCCGAGCAACTCTGGCGGCTGATGATGCGCGCGGAGCACGCGGCAGGCAACCTGGCCGGGGTCCGCGGCGCCTGGGGCCGCTGCCTGGACGTCGCGGCTGAGGTGGCAGCCGACGGCCAGCCGGACTCGGCCACGTCAGCGGTCTACAGCGCGCTGATCGCGCGCTGAGCCAGGCAGGCCCGCCCGATCACAAGCCCGCCCCGAACACGCCCCATCTGCGCGTTTTCCCGGCTGATCGGCACCTGACCGATAGCATGCTCGGCAGCCAGCGCCTCCGCCGCAGGGCGCTAGCGCCGCAGGCTACGGCCCGCGTTACATGCCGAGCGGCGGTGTCAGGTTTGGACGCAGGTGAAACGATCGTCATATGAGTTCGCGTCACAAGCCGCTGCGACCAGCGGTCACTGCGGCATTGACGCGCGCGGCTAGCATCACCAAGGCTCCGGCCGGCGACTCCCGTCTGCTGGTCACCGATGAGCTGGAGTCGCGGGTCAGGATCCCGGCTGACCTGCTTCGCTGCGTGATCGCGGCGGTCGAGATCGCGCTGCTCGTCGGCATCGCGCTGCTCGCGAGCGCGACGGCGACCGGTGTCGAGTTCGACTTGGTCGGCGCCAGCAAGCATCTGCCGCCCGCGCTGCTGCACCTGATCGGCTGGGCAGGCGGCATCGCCCTGCTGATCCTGCCGATCGCCCTCGCGATCAGGGCCCTGACGGTCAGGCAGTACCGCAGGCTCGGCGAGGCCGTGGCGACCGGCGGATTCGCCGTCGGCGTGGTGGTGCTCGCGAACATCCTGCTCAACCAGCCGGCCCTGACGCAGCTGCACAACGCGCTGCACACGACCACGGGCGGCCTGACCGGCCGGCACGAAGCCACCCTGGACGGCTACCTCGCCGGCCTGGTCGCCTACGTCACCGTGATCGGCCTGCGGGGCCGGACGCAGTGGCGCACCGGCGTTCCTGACCACCATCGGCTTCTACGTCGTCACGAGCCTGGCCGACAAGCACGCGACCGTGCTCTCGCTGCTCATCACCATCACCATCGGCTCGGCGTCGGCAGCGGGCCTGAAGTACGCGCTCGGCACCACCACGGGGCGGCCGTCCGCCGCCGACATCGCGACCGCCCTGAGCCCTGAGCAGGATCCGATCGTCGCGATCCGCCGGGTCGCCAACGGCAGCCCTGAGGTTCGCAGGTACTCGGCGACCCTGCGCGGCGGCAACCTGGTCGACGTGACCGTCTTCGACCGTGACCAGCAGGCGGCCGACGCCTTTTACCGGCTGTGGCGCCGGGTGCGGCTGAAAACGAATGTGTCGCGCAGCGCGCCGCTCTCGCTCGAGGGCGCGATCGAGCGGCAGGCGCTGCTGATCTACGCGACCGAGGATTCAGGCGTGCTGACGCCGCGGCTGCGCGCGGTGATCAGGGTCGGGCCGGACGCCGCGGTTCTCGCGACGGATCACGTCGACGGCACGACGCTGGCCGAACTCGGCGACCAGACCAGCGATGACCAGCTCAGGCGGGTCTGGGACACCGTTCTGCTGCTGCACAGGCACCGGGTCGACGCACCGGGCGCTGACCGACGAGCGGATCATGCTGGTGTCCAGGTCAGGCACGGAGCAGGTGGCGCTGCTCGAGCCCGGCAACGGCGACGTCGCCGCGACCGACCTGCAGTTCAGGCTCGATCTGGCCCAGCTGATCGCGCAGACCGCGCTGCTCGTCGGCCCGGACCGAGCCGTCGACATCGCCACCGAGAAGGTGCCAAGGGACGGGCTGCTCGGGCTGGTCTCACTCCTGCAGCCGGTCGCGCTGTACCGGTCGACCCGGTCGGCCTTGCGCGGCCAGAAGCAGGTGCTCGCCGACGTCCGCAAGCGTCTGCTCGCGGCCGCTCCGGACGGCGAGGTGATGCCCGCTCAGCTGGATCGGGTCCGGCCGCGCACGCTGATCACGCTGATCGCGGGTGTCTTCGCCGCCTACGTGCTTGCCGGCCAGCTAGCCAACGTCTCGTTGTCGAAGCTGCTCGCTGAGGCGAATATCGGCTGGAGCCTGGTCGCCCTGGCCTGCTCGGCCGCCACGTACGTGGGCGCGACGCTGGCGATCTCCGGCTTCGTCCTCGAGCGGCTGAACCTGCTGCGGACGCTCCTCGTGCAGATCGCCGCGTCGTTCGTCATCCTGGTGACGCCTGCCGCCGTCGGCGGCGTGGCGCTGAACGTTCGCTACCTGCGCAAGGCCAAGCTGAGCGCCGCCGACGCGGCCGCCAGCGTCGGCGTCACGCAGGTCATGTCCTTCGCCGTCTTCGGCGTCCTGGTGCTGATCTCGGCGGCGATCGCGGGCTCATCGAAGGCAGCCAAGGCACTGACGCCGCCGCACTGGGCCTACATCGCGCTCGGCATCCTGGTCGGCCTCACGCTCATCGTCCTGGCGCTCCCCGCCGGGCGCCGGCTGCTGCTGTCCCGCGTCGGCTCGGTCGCCAGCCAGGTCATCCCGAGGCTCGTCGACGTGGCGCAGCGCCCGGTCAAGCTCGTCCAGGGTGTCGGCGGCACGCTGCTGATCACGCTGGCCTACATCCTGTGCCTGGCAGCGTCGGTGCGCGCGGTCGGAGATGCCAGCGTGCCGCTGGCGAGCATCGCCGTCGTGTACCTGGCAGGCAACGCGGCAGGCTCGTTCATCCCGACCCCCGGCGGCATCGGCGCGGTCGAGACCGCACTGTCCATCGCGCTGGCCGGCGCCGGCATGCAGCCGGCCCAGGCGATCACGGCCGTGCTGCTGTTCAGGACCGTCACGTTCTGGCTGCCGGTGCTGGCCGGCTGGATCTCGCTGCACTACCTGCAGCGCCAGGACGTCCTCTAGCGGCGCGCCGTGCGCGCGCCCGCGCGCTGGCAGGGCCAGCCTGGTCAGGGCGCTCGCGCTGGCCACCCAGATGGCGTGGTGGTAGGCGGCGATCGCCGGACGGGTTGTCGAAGCCATAGGCCGCGCCGGAGAGCACCCTGATCAGCTTGCCGGTTGCCGCGTCGATCTCGGTGACCGAGTTGCCTGCCGTGTTGAGCACCCAGAGCCTGCCGCCTGCGAGCGCCATCGGGCCTGGCGATCCGAACCGGTACCGGGCCCCGCTGATGACCCGCACCGGCTTCCTGGTGACGGTGCTGATCTGCCTGATCGTGCGCGACGCCGCGTCGGCGACCCACAGCATCGACCGGCTCGCGACCTCCGCGACCGGCTGGCTGCAGGCCATACAGCGGCCCGCCCAGCGTCGCCTTCCAGGCGCCCGTCACGGCGTCCATGACGGTGATGGTGCCTTGTGCCTCGTTCGCCACCCAGAGCAGGCGATGGCTGACCGCGAGCGCGGCCGGATAGTGAAAGCCGTTGTGCCGGAATGCCCGCACCTTCGACCCGGTGCGAGCATTTATCAGCATAACGGAATTGGCCTCCGGGTTCGCGACCCACAGCCGATTACCGAATAGCAACAACGAATTCGGAGTAGCGACATTAATCGTCCTGGTCACCGACCCGTCGGCCGAGCTCAGTTCGGTGATTGTGTTGGCCACGAGGTTGGCCACCCACAGGTGGCCGCGCCCAGCCGTGACGGCGCCGGGCGCCAGGAAACCGTAGCCGTCGCCGGCCGGACGATCGGGTGGCTGCGATGGCTCCAGCCAAGTTCAGTGACCGAGTTGCCCTCGCTGTTCGTGATCCACATGTGCTGCCCCGCGCCAGTAAGATCTGCCGGTTCGCGCAGGCCAAGCTGGGCTGCGGGGTATATGCGCACGGCCGGCCCCGAGGCTGCGGCCCCGGCTTCGGCCTGGTGCCTCGCGTGGTACACCCCGTAGCCGGCAGCGGCGCCGAACAGCGCCAGAACACCAAGAATGACGACAAGCCTGGCAGCCCGGTACCTGGGTGGTTCGGTTCCGGGCGGCTGGCCGGCGTGCCGCGGAGAATATCCGATGTTTACGGCTTGCACGACACTCATCAACCCTTAGGTAATAACTGCTGGAATTGTCAAGGTTGAGGGCAGGCGAGGGAAGCAGGTGATGAATACGTTACCTGGGCCGCAAGCCAATAGCGAGTTTAGCAAGCCATTGCGGGCCGACGTGGCGCAATTCTCGGCAGGGCCGAGTATGGCTACGCACCGCCACGCCGGATGACCGGAGCCGCTCGCAGAACGGCGCGGTCAGGATGTTGAGCGGGCTCGCCGGACGCCGATGCCGGTGATGAGCAGGCCGATCACGGCGATGATGGGGCCGATGATCGCCCAGACCGAGTCGCCCGACATGAAGCTGCCGCCGATGACGCCGAAGCCCTGCAGTGCCCAGATCACTCCGGCGATGGTCAGGACCACGCCCACCGCCGTCAGAACGCCGCTCCGCACCGTGCACCTCCAGGTCACTCGGTTAGGCCAGCCGCGCGGTCGCCAGCGCGGCCGCAAGCAGCACGACCCCCCATGACAGGGAACGCAGCGCCCGCTCCAGCGGTTCAAGCAGCCGCCTGGCGTCCAGCGCGATCACTTCGCCGGTGTTCAGCGTGATGCTGCCGGAAACGGCCGCGGTGCGGCGGCGCAGCATCCGCGCCGGCGTGCTCAGATGCCGCTGGCCGGCCGACAGCGCCATCGCCGCGCCGGCCATGAGCACCGGCGCGACCGCCAGGCGGCCCGCCTCGGCCACGTAGCCGGTCAGGGCCGGGAAGGCGCCCCAGGCCGCGGCGAACCCGAGATCGGTGTGGATGAGGCCGCCGAACAGCTCGGCGTTGTACCCGACCACGAGCAGCGGCCCGATGATCATGAAGGGCAGCAGGACCCAGCCCACCCTGGTGATCCCGATCGCGCCGAGCGCGACCGCGCCGGCCAGGCCTGCCGCGGTCACCGCGACCAGCACGGACCGGGGAATCGCGGTCCGCAGCGGCCGGCCGTGCAGTTCGTCCAGCGCGTGCGCGGCCAGTCCGACCGCCAGGAAGAACGCGACCAGCGCCGCGACCAGCCGGTCGAGCCGGACGTGCGGGCGCGATCATGGCGCCGAGCACGACGTAGGACAGGTGCCAGGCGGTGAACGGCGGATGCAGCAGCGTCCACCAGTCCCGCCACGGCCAGGCCCGGCGGCGTAGTAGGCGGGCCTGGCCTGCGGTTCAGCCACCTGACCTGGTTCCCCACATGACCAGGCCGCCGCCCAGGCTCATCAGCCTGGCCCCGACGTCGGTGAATCCCGCCTCGCGCCAGGCCTGCACCGTCCAGTCCACCGGGTACTTCCGGTAGTGGCCGGAGATGTTCGGCCCGAGGAACCGGCCGACGTCGAACCACTCCCGGCCGCCGGTCACCAGCCCGCCGAGCGGCAGCAGCGTCCTGGTGTACAGCCACCAGGCGGCGTGCCAGAACGGCGACGGCGGCACGCAGAACTCCAGGCTCGCGACCCGCCCGCCCGGCTTGACCACCCGCGCCAGCTCGGCGAGCGTCGCCTGCGGGTCATCGACGTAGCGCAGCAGGTAGGTGAAGGTCAGCGCGTCGAAGCTGGCGTCGGGAAACGGCAGCTGCTCGCCCCGGCCGGCGACCAGGCTGATCCGGCTGGCCAGGCCGGCGGCCGCCACGTTCGCCCTGCCGCGCCGCAGCATCTGCTCGGTCAGGTCGACGCCGACGACCCTGGCGCCGGTCCGCTCGGCCAGCTGGATGGCCACCCCGGCCGTTCCCGAGGCGACGTCGAGCACGACCTCGCCGGGAGCCGGCACGATCTGGTCGACCATCGCCCGCCGCCAGCGCCCGTTCTGCCCGAAGGACAGCAGCTCGGCCAGGCGGTCGTAGCGGGCGGGAAGCGGCGTGAACAGATCCTGGGCGAAGCTGTTGCGCTCGGCAGTGGTCGAGAGCGGCACTGGCGTCTCCTTTGGGGGCGCCTGCGCCCTTATTCTCGCAGAACTTCACCGTACGCCCTGGGGCCGGTTCAGCGTCAGACCGGCCGATTGCTACTCGACCGTGACCGACTTGGCCAGGTTGCGCGGCTTGTCGATGTCGTGCCCGAGCGCGAGCGCGGCGTGGTACGCCATCAGCTGCAGCGGGACGATCAGCAGGATCGGGTCCAGCTCGCGCTCGTTCTTCGGCACCGTGATCCGCACGCTCTCAGCTCGCCGGCACGCCGGGATGGGTGATCGCGACCAGCGGCCCGTTCCGGGCCACGATCTGCTGCATGGCGCCGAGGTTGCGGTCGGTCAGCTCGTCGTCCGGCACGATCGCCACGGTCGGCAGCTCCTCGCCGATCAGCGCCAGCGGGCCGTGCTTGAGCTCGCTGGCCTGGTACGCCTCGGCGTGCCGGTAGGAGATCTCCTTGAACTTCTGGGCGCCCTCGCGCGCGACCGGGAACCCGCGGACCCGCCCGATGAAGAACAGGCTCTCCGCGCCGGCCAGGCCCCGGGCGACCTCGGCGATGTGCGCCTCGTCGGCCAGGATCTCCTCGATCTGGCCGGGCAGGCCTTCGCAGCCCGGCCATGATCCGCTGGCCGTCGGCGATCGACAGGTCGCGGACCCGGCCCAGGGCCAGCGCGAGCATCGCGAAGCCGATCGACATGTGCGTCAGCGCCTTGGTCGACGCGACCGCCATCTCCGGCCCGGCGTGCAGGTAGATGCCGCCGTCGCACTCGCGGGCGATGGTGGAGCCCGACGACGTTGACCAGCCCGACGATCTGCCCGCCCTTGCGCTTGACCTCCTGGACGGCGAACGCCGTGTCGGCGGTCTCGCCGGACTGGCTGACCGCGACGTACAGCGTGTCGGGCTCGATGATCGGGTTCCGGTAGCGGAACTCGGAGGCGGGCTCGGCGTCGGCCGGGATCCGGGCCAGTTCCTCGATCATGCGGGCGCCGATCTGGCCCACGTAGTAGGCGGAGCCGCAGCCGAGGATCTTGACCCGGCGGAAGCCGCGCAGCTCGCGCGGGTCGAGGTTCAGCCCGTCCAGCCGCGCGGTGCCGAACCGCTCGTCCAGGCGGCCGCGCAGCATCCGCTCGACCGATGCACGGCTGCTCGAGGATCTCCTTGCGCATGAAGTGCTGGTAGCCGGCCGAGCTCGACGTCCTGGCAGTCGAGGTCGACGGTGGTCGGCGCCTTGTCGGTGTTCTCCTGCTCCCGGCTGAACGTGCGGAACCCGGACGCGGTCACGGTGGCCAGCTCGCCGTCGTCGAGGTGCACGACCGAGGTGGTGTGCCGGACGAGCGCGGACAGGTCGCTGGCGATGAACATCTCGTGGTCGCCGACGCCGAGGATCAGCGGGGAGCCGTTGCGGGCGACCACGAGCCGGTCCGGGTGCTGCTCGTCCATCACCGCGATGCGCGTACGTGCCGGTGATCCGGGACAGCACGTCGAGGACCGCGCCCTCGAGCGTGGCGGCCTCGGAGCGGGCGATCAGGTGGGCGACGACCTCGGTGTCGGTCTCGGAGGTGAACGTCTCGCCCTTGGCGTCCAGCCGCTCCCGCAGCGTCGCCGCGTTGTCGATGATGCCGTTGTGCACGACGCTGATCCGCCCGTCCTCGCTGGTCTGCGGGTGGGCGTTGTCCTCGGTGGCCGGGCCGTGGGTGGCCCAGCGGGTGTGCCCGATGCCGACCTTGCCGGCCAGGCGCTTGGGCAGCGACGCCTCCAGGTCGCGGACCCGGCCCACCTTGCGGTACACCTGGGCGCCCTTGCGCCGACAGGATCGCGATCCCGGCCGAGTCGTAGCCGCGGTACTCCAGCCGGGACAGGCCTTCGATCAGGATGGGCGCTGCGTTCTGATTGCCGATGTAGCCGACGATTCCGCACATGCGGTCCTGCTCCTTTTTGCTCCTGCTCAGCCGTAGACGATCCGGCGCAGCTGCCGCTCGGACAGGTCGGGCGCGGCGACCAGCCGCCCGGCCAGCTCGTCGGCGATCAGCGCGAAGATCTCGTTGTTGCGCTTGCCGTAGTGCTGGTATGCGTGGCGGCGGCGGACGTAGTCCTCGACCGGCTCGCGGTACCAGGACGACGTCTTCGACGACCCGGGCCGCTTCGCCCGGCGTCAGCCCTGTGGAGGCGGCTACCCGGTCGATGAGTTCGGGGTCCACCGCCCCATGGTGCAGTCACGGAGCCGGCCAAGTTCCTGCCCGAATCGGGCAGAAAATTGACCTCGAGTCCCAAGATGGAGTCGTGCGGCCGGCGCGCGATACTTTCTTATGCCCTTCAGCCAGCCCCTGGAATCGGCCGCAGAGGCGCCGGGCCTGCGCTACCGCGTCATCACACACGGGCCAGTGGGCAGCCTCGCCGAAGCCGCGCGGGCGCGCGGGGGTCGCGCCGGCCGATGTCGTCAAGACGCTCGTCGTGCCGGCGCGGCAGACGAGGACTTCGTCTTTGTGCTGGTGCCGGGAGACCGGACGATCTCGTGGCCGAAGCTACGGTCCCCTGCTCGGCGTGAGCCGCCTGTCGCTGCCCGACGCATCCGTCGGCCAAGTCCGCCACCGGCTACGAGCGGGGCGATCACCCCGTTCGGCTCCCTCGCGAGACGTGGCCCGTCATCGCCGATGGCCAGGTCAACTGGCCGCGAGATCACGCTCGGAGCAGGCGAGCACAGTGTCGCCATCGCCGCCGACGGCCGACGACATCATCAAGGCCCTCGACGCGACCGTCGCCGACGTCTCAGATCCGGACGCCGAGCCCAGATCAAGCCCCGGCACCTAGAGTGCCCTACCGAGAAGGCGAGGTGCCGCCGATGACCTCTGCGACCAAGCACTGCACTGTCGAAACGGCCGACGGGAGATCCGTGCCTGTACTCGTGGCCGGCCCTGCCGACGGCATGGCACTGCTGTTTCACACCGGGACCCCTGGCGGCCTGGTCGAGATGGCGCCACTGTTTGACATCGCCGCCGCCAGCGGCTTCCAGTGCGTGCTCTACGCGCGGCCCGGCTATGGCAGCTCCGATCCGCTCCCGGGGCGGCGGGTCGCCGACGCCGCCGCGGACGTCGCTGCCGTGCTCGATTCGGTCGGAGCCGGCCGGTTCGTGACGGCCGGCTGGTCTGGCGGCGGACCGCACGCCCTCGCCACGGCAGCACTGCTGGGCGGGCGCTGCGTCGCCGCGGCCACGATCGCGGGAGTCGCGCCGTACCCGGCAGAGGGCATCGACTGGTTCGCCGGCATGGCGGCTGAGAACATCGCCGAATTCGGTGCGGCAGCGCGGGGACCTGACCAGCTGACGGCCTTCCTCGAGGCGGAAATGGACGAGCGGCCGGACATCGCGAGCAGCGACGTCGCTGACGCACTCGGCAGTCTCGTCACCGACGCCGACCGGGCCGCGCTCAATGGCTGGTTCGCCGACTATATGGCCGCGTCGATGCGGGCCGGAGTGAGCACGGGAATAGCGGGCTGGCAAGACGACGACCTGGCTTTTGTCCGAGACTGGGGATTCCGCCTGAGTCAGATCGATATTCCCGTGGCGGTCTGGCACGGCGACCAGGACGCCATGGTGCCGTTCGCGCACGGCGAGTGGCTGGCACGGCATATCCCTGGGGCCCGGGCGCGCTTGCTGCCCGGCGAGGGTCATCTCACCTTGGTGAGCGCCAGGTTCGCTGACATCATGCGCGACCTCGCGGACCTGGCCGGCCACGCCTAGCCACGCTCGCGCCCTGCCAGCCAGGCACAGGCCCTGTGCACGGCGCTGTGGATAAGACGCGCAGATCCGCCGGCTGCGGTGGATAAGCGCGACACGTCCTGTGGACAGCCAAAAGAATCTTGTATTTACTCGCCGAACACCTTGTGCGACCGGCCGTAGTCGCAGTAGAAATTCTCTCACCACCGACGGCGGGCCAGTCCCAGGGAAACTCAGGGAACGCAGGGGGAGCCGGGAGACCGGCGATTTCCAGCGGAGTCCGATACCCGGTGGCCGCCGAGCAGCGCACCGGCAGCCGAGTCATCGGTTCGCTAGCGCGCTCGGGCGGGGCGTGAGGCCCCTCCATCTCATACATGGAGGGGCCTCCGCTGTTCTCGGGCGGGTTCGGTCAGGCCGGCCGCCCCTCGCGCCAGGGACCCAGGCCCGCCCACGTGGCTGGCGCCGCAGGCGGTCCTTCCCTTTCGGTCGGCTTGCCCGGCATCGTGGCCAACAAGCGTCTCATTTGGCTTTTCTGGTTATTGTTGCGCCAATGGCGATTCCAGGTGAAAGGCGTGCGCTTAGTTACTTTCGAATTGCAGGCTAGTCATTATCACAAGCGATAAGAGCGCTGATGGCCCGTTAATTCCAGCGGCCGGGCTGGCGCTGCGCGTGTTTGCCGGGCATGCTTCCGACTACGATGCGACACTGGCCGTTGACAGTGCGCGCAGTGCGTCCCGCGAGCGCAAGGCGCGCACCAGGGCTGCCGGCAGGCATCCGAGCCGCGACGATGCGGGGGGTTCTAGGGGGCGCCCTCTGGCCAGCACCGCAGCGGCCGCGCAGCCAGACAGGGACGGGGAAATGAATGGGCCTCATGACTGAGCAGAGCGGGCCCTTCGACGAGTACGAGGCCGTCGCACTGCCGCCGCGGCAGCGCGGCCGCCGATCAGCTCGGCTCGGCTGTCTTCCTCCGCCGCTCGGCCAGGCCGAGCAGGCGCGCCGTCCTGCACCTGCACGACCTGACCGGCTCGTTCGCGCCCGCAGACCTGGTCCGCTGGTACAACGAGCGCGGCTTCCACTTCTACGTGACCGACCTCGACGTCCGCGAGCCGCTCGAGGCCGCGCCGCCGCAGGCGCGCGGGCAGTCAGCTGCGAGCGTGCTTCGCCGCGCTGGACGCCGCTTGCAGGCACCTGCGCGAGGCCGACGGCATCGACGCGATCATCCTCAGCGCGCAGGAGTCGGCCGCGGCGCCCGCCGCGCTGTGGTGCGACGCCCGCAGCGGAGCCCGCCCGGTCGACGCGCTGATCTTGTCCAATCCCGACTTCGGCAGAGGGCTGCGCGCGCGGCTGGACATCGCCTGCCCGGTCCTGGTCATCTCGGCGTCTGACCCGCGGCCAGGCGGGACCGCCGGCGTCCGAGGACCGGCGCGGCCCGGACTCGATCCGGCTCGGCCAGCACGTGACCTGGCTGCACCTCGACGCCAGCGGCCGCCGACGGCAGCCGACCGCCGCAGCGGCAGCGGCTCTTCGACGAGATGGGCCGCTGGCTCGGCGCCTACATGTACGGACAGGTACGCGACCAGCTGCTGTGACCCGCATCGGGGCAGCTATGGCTCGGCCCGAGTCCGCTAACCGGATCCGGCACGCCAAGTTCGCGAAGTTCGCGCCTGAGCTGGCTGGCGGAGGAGAACTGCACCGCGACAATGCCGAGCTCGCGGGCCGCCGCCACGTTGCGCGGCCTGATCGTCGACGAACACGGTCGCCCGCCGGGTCAAGCCCGAAGCGGGAGAGCAGGATCTCGAAGATCGCCGGGTCCGGCTTGGCCACGCCCTCGATGCCCGAGATGACGCAGCCGTCGAACCGGGCGAAGAACGGGTACCGTGACCGGCGCAGCTCGAACCGGTCGGCCTCCATGTTGCTGAGCGCGTAACAGGGCACGCCAGCCGCCTTGACCTCGGCAAGCAGCTCGACGACCTCGTCGAGCTGGCCGGCGATCATCTCCTCGCCGCGCAGCGCCCACGCCATGATCAGGTCCGCGTGCGCGGGGTGCGCGGCAGCGAGCTCCCGGCAAGACTGCTCGGTTTCGGCGCCCAGGTCGTGCGCCCGGTGCCACTGCGGCGTGCAGATCCGGCCGAGGAACTCCGCCAGCTCAGCCGGATCGGCGATGAGCTGCCGGTACAGGTGACGCGGGTCCCAGTCCAGGAGCACGCCGCCGATATCGAACACCACAGCGGTCATGACCGGATCGGCATGGCCCGACGCTAGCAGCCGGCCTAACTGGACTGACGCGTCACCGTCATCGTCGGGTAGCCGGTGGCGCCGTTCGGCTCGGGCGGCTCGACAGCGCGGTCTGGGTGTAGCCGGTCGCGTCGGTCGCCCGCGCCTCGATCCGGTGGTTGCCCGGCGTGGCGGCCCAGTCGCATCGCCACTGCCGCCAGGTGTCGATCCCGGGCACCGCGGCGAGCGCTGGCCTGCCGCCACGGGCCCGTGTCCACCCGCACCTCGACCGCGTCGATGCCCGTGTGCTGCGCCCAGGCGACGCCGGCGATCGTGGTCGTGCCCTGCCTTGAGCGGCGCCCTGGCCCGTCGGCACGTCGATCCGCGACTCGGTCTTGATCGGCGCCTGCTGCGACCAGCCGCGCTGCGCCCAGTAGGCGTCGTTGGCGGCGTAGGTGGTCACCTCGATGTCGGTGATCCACTTGCACGCCGACACGTAGCCGTACAGGCCGGGCACCACCATGCGGACCGGGAAGCCGTGCGCGATCGGCAGCGGCTGGCCGTTCATCGCGACCGCGAGCAGCGCGTCCCGGCCGTCCATCGCGGTCTGCACCGGCGTGCCCGAGGTGAAGCCGTCGGGGAGCGTGCAGTACAGCTGGTCCGCGCCGGCCTTGATGCCGGCCTCGTCGCAGCAGCGCGCCGAGGCTGGCGCCCGAGCCACCTGGCGTTGCCGATGTACGGGCCGCCGACCGGGTTCGAGACGCAGCCAAGCGTGATGTAGTCCTCGATCAGCGGCCGCTTGAGCAGGTCGTCGAAGCTGAGCGTGAGCTCGCGGCTCGACCATGCCGTGGATCCGCAGCTGCCAGCTCGTCGGCGGCGATCTGCGGCAGCACGATCGCGGTGTCCACCCGGTAGAACTTCGGAGTTCGGCGTGATGAACGGGCTCAGGCCGGGGATGCCGAGGTTCGCGCCGGCCGGGAGCGGCGGCGCCGGGCTGGCCGGCGCAGGCAGCCGCAGCGACTGGACGGCGGCCGGACGCTCGCCCGCTCGGCCAGCAGCCGCCCGCCCACGTAGGCCACCGCCGCCGCGCCGGCTGCGACGCGCTGACCGTCATGAACTGACGTCGCGGCGGCTCGCCGCAGGCTGGCCGGCTCGCGGGCGGCAGGCTGGCCTGGCGCGTCGCCGCGATCCTCGTCCGGCTCGCCCGGGTCCCGGCCGCTTCGCCGGCTGGCGTGCCGCCGGCCGGCCCGCCGGCCGGGTCCGGCGGCGCGGGTGAGCCTGACCAGCGCGAACGCCGCCGCCGCCGAGCCGATCAGGGTCGGCAGCAAGTCGGCGGCGGCGCGGTCGGCCTGGTCCGGCCGCGATCAGGCCGACCACCGCGAAGACGGCGATGCCGATCAGCCCGTCGGTTGCGGCCGCGGGCCAAGCACGCCGATCACGGCGGCGAACATGGCCAGGACGACGAGCACGCCGATCTGCAGCACGAGCTTGTCGTGCGTGCCGAATTCCCTGATGGCGAAGTTCTTGACCGGCGGCGGGCTGAGGTCGATGGACAGCTCGGCCGACGGCGACGACGGGAGAGCCGACCGGGCCGGTCAAGCCGGCGATCAGGAAGCCGACGCAGACGCCGACGGCGCCGGACAGCAGGCCGGCCAGCACGCCGCGGACGACGAGTTTCGAAGGGTCACACTGGTTATTCGTACCAGCGCCGGCCTGGATTGGTCCGGCCGGCCAAGCCAGCAGGCGGCCGGCAACGAATAAGAGAAGTGTGGGCATGGCTGACGGCGATGGCGGCCAGCCGGCAGGCAGGACGACGCCGCTGCGCCTGCGCGCCGGGGCCGCCGGGCCGGCGCCCGGCGGCTCGACGATCTGCTGCCCGCCGTGGCCCGCGGCGATGAGCGCGCCTACGAGGCGGTCTATGACCTGACCTCGGGCTGGGTGCTCGGCGTGGCCAGGAAGGTGCTGCGCGACCCCGCGCAGGCCGAGGAGGTCATGCAGGAGGTCCTGCTGGAGGTCTGGCGGTCGGCGAGCAGGTTCGACCCGGCCCTGGGCAGCGGCACGCCTGGGTCATGACGCTCGCGCACCGGCGCGCGGTCGACCGGGTGCGGTCCGAGCGCAGCCACGCCGAGCCGCGAGCTGCGCGCCGCCACCGCGGTCATCGACTACGACGACGTGACCGAGGCGGTCGAGGCCAGCCTGGACCGCGAGCGGGTGCAGCGCTGCCTGACCTCGCTGACCGAGCTGCAGCACGAGTGCGTCAGCCTGGCCTACTACGGCGGCTACACCTACCGCGAGGTCGCCGAGCTGCTCGGCGTCCCGGCCGGCACGGTCAAGACCAGGATGCGCGACGGGCTGATCAGGCTCAGGGACTGCCTGGGGGTGCCGTGATGACAACCGACGACCACGACCTGCACACCCTGGCCGGCGCGTTCGTCCTGGACGCGATCACCGACTGCCGAGCGGGCCAGCTTCGTCGCGCATCTCGCCGACTGCGCGCGAGTGCCGCGACGAAATCGGCGAGCTGCGCGAGGCCGCCGCGCGGCTCGGCACCGCGGAGGCCGTCCGGCCGCGCCCTGAGCTGAGGGAGCCGACGATCCGGGCCGCGTCCAGACCAGCCAGCTCGCCCCCGTTATGGCTGGAAAACGAATCAGCGGCGCAGACCAGCGGTCGCGGCGAGAGCGCGCGCTGGCCGCGGCGAGGCCCGGCTGGCGTCACCGCCGCTGCCGGCCGTCGTCGTCGCCGCCGGCGATCGCGGTCGGCACGCACTATGCAGACATGCAGGGCCAGCTGCGCAGCGGCAGGAGCGCCAGATCGCCACGTGCTGAGCGCATCCGACGCGGTGATGCGCACGGCCCGGGTCAGCAGCGGCGGAATGGCGATCGTCGTGATGTCCAGGCACGAGCACATGGGCGTCTTCACCGCGCACGGGCTGCCGGCGCTGCCCGGCGCCAGGCGGCTACGAGCTCTGGCTGATGGGCCCGCGCGGGGACCGGCCGGCCGGGATGCTGACCGTGCACGCGCGGCGGCATGGCCGGGCCGGCCTGATCTCCGGGCATGGCCGCCGGCGACATGATCGGCCTGACGATCGAGCCCGCCAGCGGATCGCCCGGCCGACCTCGGCGCCCGCTGGTCCTGATCGGCCCGACCGGCATAGCCGGTGCGCCAGCCGCTGACGCGGCCGGGCTTACCGATCGGCGCCAGGACGTTGAGCTAGAGCTTGCCAGGCAGTGGGTCAGAACGTTTGTTCCATGCGGCTGCATCTTTGCGGCGGCAGCGCCGCGGGCTGGCGGCGCTCGCGGCTGGCCTGGCGCTGGCGGCCGCCGCCTGCGGCACCACGCACCGCCACGCCAGGCCACGCCCACCGGCGGCGCGGGCCGGTGACGCACGACGCCGAACCCGAGTCCGCCTCGACCGCTCCCGTCGCGGCGACCGCGCGCGCGCGTCGGGGCGGACTGCGCCATGATCCCCGCCCGGGCAGGGCAGCATCAGCTCCATGAGCACGCAGCAGGCGATCGCCGCGGCCTCGAGCAACCCGCAGCTATCGGTGTTCATCGCGGCGATGCGGACGGCGGGTCTGGACAAGACGCTCGAACGCCCGGCATGCTTACACGCTGATGATCCCGGCCAATAGCGCCTTCGCCGCGCTGTCCAAGACGCAGATCACTTACCTGCACGAACTCAGGCGACCTGCGCAAGATCGTCCGGTATCACGCGCTCAGGCCAGGATCAGCCCGCAGCAGTTCGCGCCGGCGCCAGCCAGCGACCTTGCAGGGCAGCCGCTCACGTTGGCCAAGTCCGGGCTCGGCCTACAAGGTCAACGGGGCCACCGTGCTGTGCGGCAACATCACGACCGCGAACGCGACCCTCTACATCGTCAACAAGGTGCTGCTGCCGCCGGGTGAGCGGTCAGCGGGCAGGCGGCCCGGCAGCAGGCCCGCGCGGCGCGCGCCGCCCGCCGGCAGGCTAACGTGGCCTCGTGAAAGCATCGCCTGAGGCGCAGCTGCGGCTGCTGGAGCTAGCGGACATCGATGCCGAGCTCGGCCGGATCGAGCACCGGCGGCGCGGTCTTCCCGAGCACGCCGAGATCACCAGCGCTGAGACGCACGGATGTCGAGCTGCGCGACTCGATCGCCGAGCTGACCGCCCAGAACAGCGACCTGAGGCGCGAGCAGACCAAGGCCGAGGCCGACGTCGAGCAGGTCCGCTCCAGGATCGACCGCGACCGGCAGCGGCTCGACGGCGGCATGGTCAGCTCGCCCAAGGAGCTTGAGAACCTGCAGTCCGAGGTCCAGTCGCTGCAGCGCAGGCAGTCCGACCTCGAGGAGATCGTTCTTGACGTGATGGAGCGGCGCGAGACCGCCAGGCCGCGCTCGCGGCAGGCGACCGCGGAGCGCGGCCTCGGCGAAGGCGAGCTGGAGACCGTCACGGCCGCCCGGGACGCTGCCCTCGCCGAACTTGGCGAGCAGGCGGCCAAGGCCATCGACCGCCGGATCGAGTTCGCCGCCTCCATCGCCAGCTGACCTGCTTGACCTGTACGACAAGCTGCGGGCTCAGCATGGCGGGGTCGGCGCGGCCGCGCTGCGGCACCGGCGGCTGCCAGGGCTGCAACCTGACAATCAACACGGTGGACCTGAACGCGATCAGGGCGGCGGCGGACGACGAGGTGCTGCGCTGCGAGGAGTGCCGGCGGATCCTGGTCAGGACGCGCTGACTCGGGCCTGTGACCAGCGAGGAGGCCGAGCCTGCCCAGGCTGAGGTCGATCCCGAGGCTGAGGTGAGCTCCCCCAGCTGAGGGCGGCGGGCCCGGCTGGGGGAGACCGCTCGGCCGGCCAACGACCACGATCTGCTGCTGCGGCACGGGCGACCGAGCTGTCGACCGAGCGCCGGTTCGCCGGGCGGGGCGACATCCCGCTGACCAAGGAGGGAATCAGGCAGGCCGAGCTGGCGGCGCGCGGCTGGCCGCGGCCGCGGCGTCACGTGATCGTCACCTCGCCGCTGCAGCGGGCCAGCGCACGGCCGAGGCCGTCGCCGAGGCGACCGGGCGCCGCTGGTCGTCGACGAGGAGCTGGTCGAGGCGGACTTCGGCGCCTGGCAGGGCCTGACGTTCGCCGAGGCCGGGAGCGCTGGCCGGACGAGCTTGCGGCCTGGATGGCCAGCCCGGACGCCGCGCCGCCCGACGGCGAGAGCTTCGCGATGGTGGCGATGCGGGTGCTGGCCGCGCTGGACCGGCTGATGGCCGAGCACCAGCACCAGACGGCGGTCGTGGTCAGCCACGTGACGCCGATCAAGACGCTGGTGTGCCGGGCGCTGCTGGCGCCGCCCGAGGCCATGTTCAGGATGAACCTCGATGTGGCCTCGCTGTCGAGGATCGACTGCTTCGACAACGGTTCGGCCGTGCTGCGCTCGCTGAACGACACCGCGCATCTGCAGCCGCCGCCGCTGACGATGGCTGCACATAGGGTCGGCTGTCAGTGCGCTGCCTCAGGCGCCTGGACGGCATACAATGCGGGAGCGGCGGGCGAGCTGGCCGGGCGGTCGCGTCGGTTCCGGTTCGCCGGAGCCGCCGAGGAAGGTCCGGGCTCCGCAGGGCAGGGTGGTCGGTAACGCCGACCCGGGGTGACCCGCGGGAAAGTGCCACAGAAAACAGACCGCCGTCGGGCTGCCAGTCCGGCGGTAAGGGTGAAACGGTGGTGTAAGAGACCACCAGCGCCGCAGGTGACTGCGGCGGCTCGGTAAACCCCACCCGGAGCAAGGTCAGAAGGGCGTGGCGCGCGAGCGGCGCGTGCCTGCGCGAGCGTTTGAAGGCTGCCCGCCCGAGCCGCGGGTAGACCGCACGAGGCTGCCGGCAACGGCAGCCCTAGATGGATGGCCGCCGGCCCGCGAGAGCGGGTGCACAGAACCCGGCCTACAGGCCAGCTCGCCCGCCGCCCCAGCCGCTGACCTGTGCTACACAATCCGGCAGTTCTGGAAGGGCCCGTTCAGAGCCCCTCCAGTGCCGGGAGAGGGGGGTAGGGAGAGGGGAGGGGGGAGGAGGGGAGGAGGGGGGGAGGGGGGGGGGGGGAGGGGGAGGGGGGAGGGAGTCGCGAGGAGAGATTGACCGCCACCTGATACTCCTATTGTCAGCAGAATAGGAGTGCGCTGTCGTTTCCGGCTGGGCAGCCAGGCGGCGTCCGGAGTGAAGGTTAGGGGAACGAATGAGCTCCTCAAGAGGCCGGGGCGGCCGCGGCCGACTTGCTGTCGGCCTGACGGCAGCTGGCGTGCTGGTCAGCATGGTTGGCGCGAGCTGTAGGACGGTCGCCCCGCTGATCTGCGAGGACCCCGGCTGCGGAGGCCAGCGGCTCGCGGGCCGCTCCTGGTGCGCGGTTGTGGGCGCGCACTTACTCCCCGGCTGGCGCATCGATGCGGTCGCGGCCAGCCCGGACGGCGGCGCGGTGTTCGTAACCGGCGCGATCCGGAAGAACGGCGTCGCCTACTACGCGACGATCGGCTACCACGCCGGCACCGGCGCGAAGCTTGGGTCAGCCGGTTCAACATTGGGGGCACTTACGGTGCCCCGGATGCGATCGCGGTCAGCCCGGACAGCAGCACGGTCTTCGTCACCGGCCAGAGTGGCTCCGGCTCCGGCTACGCCCCCACGATCGCGTACAACGCGTCAACCGGCCTGCAGCTGTGGGTCAGCAGGTTAACTGGGTCGCCAGGGCGCTGGTGATGAGCCCGGACGGAAAGACCGTTTACGTCACGGGGTACAGGGTTCACTACGTCACGGTCGCCTACAACGCCGCCACTGGCGCCCGGCGCTGGCTCGCCCGCTACAAGGGCCCTGGGAACGGCAACGACGAGGCCCGCTCGATCGCCATCAGCCCGGACGGCAAGACCCTCTATGTCACCGGGCGCAGCTACGGCACCACGTCGCGTTACGACTACGCCACCGTCGCCTATGACGCGCGACCGGCGCCCAGCGCTGGGCCAGCCGTTACAACGGCCGGGCGAACGGCAACGACTTCGCCAGCGGCGTGGTGGCCGCACCCGGCGGCAAATCCGTGTACGTGACGGGCGGCAGCCAGGGCAGGCCACCGCGCCACGACTTCGCGACGGTCGCCTACAACGCGGCCACCGGCGCCCAGCGCTGGGTCGCCCGTTACAACGACAATACAACGGGGCTGACGAGGGCGGCTCGGTGGCGATTACCCCGGACGGCGCACCGTGATCGTTGCCGGCCCGAGCTTTGGGAACAGGACGGGGTACGCCACGGTCGCCTACAACGCGGCGACTGGCGCCGCCTTGTGGACCCGGCGGGTGCTCGGATTTCCCGTTGCTGTCCCCCTGGGCACGCAGACCCTGGCAGTCAGCCCGGACAGCAGCACGGTTTACGTCGCCGGCCCCAGCCCCTGCGGCTTTTGTGACTACCACTACGACACGGTCGCGTTCGCGGTCGCGACCGGCACACAGGAATGGATGAGCACTTACAACGGTCCCGGCAAAGGAGACGACAACCCCATCGCGGTGGCCCTGAGCCCCGACGGACGCACCCTGTACGTCACCGGCAGTACCACCGGCCCGGCCACATGGGGCTTCACCACCATCGCCTACCGCACCTAAGACACGCGCCCGAATTGGGGAAATGGCGAGAAACGCCTAGGTAGCTTCCAGCACGGCTAGGTCGCGGACCGCGCTTTTTTTTTTTTTTTTTTTTTTTTTTTTTTTTTTTTTTTTTTTTTTTTTTTTTTTTTTTTTTTTTTTTTTTTTTTTTTTTTTTTTTTTTTTTTTTTTTTTTTTTTTTTTTTTTTTTTTTTTTTTTTTTTTTTTTTTTTTTTTTTTTTTTTTTTTTTTTTTTTTTTTTTTTTTTTTTTTTTTTTTTTTTTTTTTTTTTTTTTTTTTTTTTTTTTTTTTTTTTCGCGCCGGGCCTGCTCATCTCTGGCTCGGCGCGGCCTCGGGTCGACGCGATGACCGACCGGGCACCTGTCGATGTTCCAAAGGCGATCCACGCATAGCCCAGGACCACCTCGTACCCGGACATGGCTACTCCGGCCGGGTAGGACGGTGGCCCCTAGCCCATCCATAACGCGACAGCGCGGCCTTTCTGCCTACGTCGGTCAACGTGCACCCCGAGTCGCTGCCGCCGAGCAGAATGACGAGCCAAATGCCTAGTCTCACTTGATCCTTGACTGGGCTCTGCTCGCGCCGTCCTGGTCTTGCCCCGTCGCGACGCAAGTTCAGCTCGGCTGCTGGGAATCCCTAAAAACTGATCAGATGGCGCCTTGTCCTGCCGCGCGGTGGCCAGTATTCAGTTTCCTCGGGCAACTACCTGCTCTAACGTCACCCGGGCGCTGATAGCTGAGGTAGACACGGCGCGCGGCTAAGGAGGCAGCGTGGAGCGTACAGTTCGCACCCCGGACGGCCGGACGCTAGCTGTGGAGGAGTCCGGCGATCTCGCTGGCCGACCGGTCCTGGTCCACATGGGCACGCCAAACTCCAGGCACCTTTATGGCCCGAACATGCGGGATGCCGCCGCCCGTGGGCTGCGGCTCATCAGCTACCACCGGCCTGGCTACGGAGGGTCCTCGCCACAGCCAGGGCGCACCGTCGCCGATTGCGTTAGTGACGTCCGCGCGATCTGCGCTGAGCTTGGCATCGATCGGCTGGCGACATGGGGCATCTCAGGCGGCGGCCCGCACGTGCTCGCGTGCGCGGCGCTGCTGCCCGGACCTGGTGACCGCCGCCGCCTCGCTCGCCTCGCTGGCCCCGTACGGCGCTGACGGCCTTGACTATTTCGCCGGCATGGGCCAGGACAACGTGGATGACACCCGCCTGTTCCTCACCGATGAGGCTGCCCACAGGGTACAAGACGGACAAGGACCGGGAGGAACTCCTGGCCACGTCCCCAGAGGATACGGCCAAGGCGATTGAATCACTCCTCACACCGACAGATGCCGCTGCCCTGCGCGGCGAACTGGCCGAATACCTGACCTCCTCCGCGCACGAGGGCCTGGCGCCCGGCAGCCAGGGATGGTGGGACGACATCTGCATGGTCAGGCCGTGGGGATTCGACCCGGCCGACATCACTGTCCCGGTCCTGTTGCTGCACGGCAGGCAGGACATGTTCGTGCCGTTCGGCCACGGCGAATGGCTGGCCGCGCACATTCCCGGCGTCGAGGCCCGGCTGCTCGACGACGACGGGCACCTGACGCTACTGCAGAACCGTGTACCCGAGGTGCATGCCTGGCTGTCAGAACACCTCTAGCGCGCCGGTGAGTTGCGCACGAGCCGGCTAGCGGGCTTCCAGCACGGCCAGGTCGCGGACCGCGAACCGGTAGTGCTCGATCTCCTCGTCCATCACCACGCCGAGGCAGTCGATCACGGTGCGCTCCTCGTCCGGGTAACCGGGAGCGGGCGAGCGCTGGCACAGCCGTCCCAGGCCGTCGTCGGTCAGGCCGGCCACGATGCGCCGCATCACGGCCATCCGGTCGGCGCGGGCGGCCAGGATCTCGGCGTAGCTCGGCTGCGCGGTCAGGTCGATGCCGAGCGTGGCCGCGTCCGCCGCCGGATACCAGCTCTGCGGCAGGCCGAGCGGATGGTAGGGCATCGGCTCGTCGAGCACCGTCCGGCTAGCCCACGCGTCGGTGATGAAGACCAGATGGCGCAGCGTCTGCTCGAATGACCACTCCTCGTCGACCTGCTCGGCCAGCGCGGCCGCGGGCAGTCGCCCCGCCCGCTCTCCGGCCTGCGCCCACAGCCGCTCGATGGTGTCCCACATCGCGCGGACGTCGTCGGCCGTCTGCCCCTCGCGAAACTGCACCCGCTCCGGGTGCCGCCGGTCCAGCTCGGCGCTGACGAAATCGGTCACGTCGACGCCGTTGACCGTGACGTTGCTGAGGTAGCCGGAGATGCTGACGTTGACCAGCCAGCCGTCCCGGATCGTGACGCCGGTCAGGTCACAGTCGGTGAACCTGGCGCCGCGCAGGTCCGCGACGTCGAACCTGGCGCCCCGGAACTGCTGCTGCCGCCGCCCTCGCCGGCGTAGAACCGGTGCGGCCCGAACTGCGCCTCCATCGGTGCATCTGGCGAGCCGGGGCCGGTCAGCCGGATCGTTGGTTGCTGTCATGGACCTGCACGGTAGCGCTGATCCCGGACGGTCTGCTTCCTGGAAGGGCCCGAGCTCAGCCGAAGCGGTGATCGCCAGCTAGGAGCAGGGCTAGCTGGCCGCGGGCGTAGGACGGCTCGACGAGCCAGCCGTTGGCGGCTTCCCAGGCGGTGGCTGCGGTCCGTGCGAGAGCGAGACGTTCCGCTGGCAGGTCGCTGTCCGGCAGTTCGGCCAGGTCGAGATCGGTGCAGTCGACCCTCGCCTCGTCCCAGTCCAGGATGCCGACGCCAGCGTCGCTGACGCGGATGTTCGCGGCACCAGGGTCGCCGTGGATCACGGCCTGGGGAGCGCGCGCAAGCCCCGCCCAGGCCTGGCGGCAGGCAGTCACCGCGTTAGCGGGCATCGCCGACAAGTCGACGTCACCGCCGCGGTCAGCGGTGAGCAGGTCGAGGGTTGACGCGAAGCCTGGTCGCTGCGGCCATCCCGCGGTTAGCCGGTGGAGCGTGCGCAGCGTCGCAGCGACCGCCGGCCAGTCGCCCGGGCCTGGCGGGTCGCCGTCGAGCCAGGTCTGCACCATGACGCCACCAACGTGACGCCGACCGTCCAGCGCCGGGACCGGGACTGGCACCCGCAGGTCGTGGCTAGCCAGGTGGTCGAGCAGGGCGACCTCCCAGTCCAGGCTGGCAGACGAGCGGACAGACTCGCGCGCGACCATTCGCTGGCCGTGCAGGCGGATCTCCGCGACCGTGTTTCGGTTCCCGCCGCCAAGCGGGCCCGCCACAACGGCCCGGCCCCACTCCGCTAGCACCCGCTGCAAGAACTCATCCTTTCTGCGCATCGATTGCCGCGGCCTCCTTGATATGACCTATTTTTAAGCGAGCAAGGCCGGATAGGAATCGTATTTGCCGGCCAGCGATGCGCGGACTTCCTGGCCCGACCTTCCCTCCGCGAGCCCGGTGCCGAGTTCTCTAAAGTAACCCTCCAGACCTGAGGGCAAGACCAGGAGCAATGCCGTAGAGCCCGGATCGATCGTGAATCCATGACGCGAACCGCGCGGGACCAGCACGACCGTGCCCTGAGGGGCATCCATGGTTTCCTGCCCCAGGACGAACCGGAAGGTTCCGGTCAGAATGATGAAGACCTCGTCGTGTTCCCGGTGCACGTGCGGCGGCGGGGCCGCCGGTCCTGAGTACTCGATCACCTCTATCGCGCCGCCGGTTTCGGCGGCCGAAGCTCGCAGCGTTCCGATCAAAGGCAACTGCTGACCAATTCCAGGAAGCAGCAGCATCGGCGTCGGACCGACGACGTTTGTCATTTTATCTCCAAGCTTTAAACGCACTCGCGGCAGCGGGTCGTCGGAGCCATTCCAGCGCTGGAGCGACGCAATTGCCGATAGGCTTTCCGACAGCAACTAAGTCAACGCTCGCCTCGGACGAACGTCAACGTGGTCAGTGCGTCGCCAACTCGCAGGCCAGCGTCACAACTGGCTCCCACCGCGCGCTGCCCGCCGGGTCGCGCGGCGGCTCGAGTAGACCGAGGAGCCGGTCGGCCACCAGGCGGAAGATGAGGGCTCGGACCAGGTACTGGTCAAAGTCATTGATGTGATCGACGGCGCCGACAAGCCGGGCGTCCGCTCCCTCCCACACGAGCGCATCGGCGACCACGATCGCGGACGCGTAACCGACTGGGCGCCAGTATGGCGACAAGTCGATAATTGCTGGCGGCAGGTGGTCATGAAACAGCACGTTGCCAGTGAGGTCACCGTGGATCAGCTGGCTGGGAGCTGACAGCGGGCGGCTGGCCGCCATCAGCACATCCAGGTACCTGATGTCGGCAATGTCGCCTGGCGGGCTCTCGCCCCAGGCGACGCGGTCCGCGACGGTCCACGGACCCGATCGCCGCTGCAGGAACGGCGGCCGCGGGCTGCCGTGCAGGGAAGCATGGAGGCGATCGCCAACGGCCACGATCTCGGCCCACCGACCGAGTTCATGGCGCCCTGGCAGGTATTCACTCGCGCACCAGCCGTGCACGCACAGCGAGCCGTCGGCGGCGGCGATCCACCGCGCCAGCCGGAATCCGTCGCGCGCCACCCGCGGAATGACACGCGCCTGCCAGGCCAGTTCGTCCTCGCCGAGGTCGGCCCGCTTGATGACCAGGTTCCCGGCCCGCCATGCGGTGCGCAGGCCGCTACCGAGCGGAACAAGCCGGAAACCGGAAACCCCGAAGGCGGCGAGGACGTGGTCCGGCGGCGCCACTGCAGCCAGGTGCCGTGGCCGTCGGCGAACGCCAGGGGAGCGCTGCCGCTGCGGATCGGACACAGCGGCGGTCAGCGCGGGTCGGGGTCGTCGACGTTGAGATGCCTGGCCGCCGATGCCATCCAGCGGCCGGGTAGCTCGTCCTTGCCGGTCACGTACCGCAGCGAGAACTGCGTGACGATCCGCTGGCCGCCCTGGAAGTCGCCGTAGAGCAGGCTCAAGACCATCAGGTCGCGAGCTTCGATCGCGGTCCTGACGGTCTTGAAGATCTCGGCCTCGGGATCGCGGAACGCACCTTGCCAGGCGCCGTTGTCGTCGGGCGCGACGTAGATGTCCCTGATCTGGCTGGTGAACTCCTCCAGCGGCGGGTGGCTCCGCTCGTTCGGCCGGTCGAACGACACATGCCAGCCGTGCATCATCGCCAGGCCGGTCCCGACATTGCGGACGGATGCGGCTAGGTAGATCGCGTCATCGGCTACTTTGACCGCGGCGCCGTTGCCAGGCACGGGCAGCCAGTTTCCCTCGGCGAACTGGACCTTCTGCTCGGGGTCAGTCAGCCGCGAGTTCACCAGGAGCGGCCGATGGCCGGCCAGCATCGAGCGCTCGGCGATCCTGGCCGTGCGTTCTGCCGTCCTGGCCGACCTGTTCGCCGACCTGATGGACGCGAAGGTCGCCAAGGCCAGCACCAGGGTGCCGCCGGCGGTCGCGAGCGAGGAAGCGGTTGCCCAGTCGATCACGCGCCGAATCCTAACCTTCCTGGCGGCTCAGGTGATACGTGACGTGTGCCCGCAGCGGATCGCCGGGCGGGATCCGCGGGTGATCGAAGCTGCCGACCTCGGTGAGCCCGATTCGGCGCATCACGGCCTGGGACGGTTCGTTGAGCACGGCCGTCATGGACCAGATCTCGGGCAGGCCCACGCCGTCGAAGGCCACCCCGAGTGACGCGGCGGCAGCCTCGGTCGCATAACCGTGATGCCAGGCGTGCTTCGCCAGGCGCCAGCCGACCTCGACGCCGCCAGCGCCGGGGACGTCGTCGGGCATCGGGTTGAGCCCGGTGAAGCCGATGAACTGCCCGGTCTCGAGTACCTCCAGCGCCCACAGCCCGTAGCCCTGCGTCTCGAACCGCGCCTCGATTACTTCGACGAACGCGTCGCTCGCCGCGCGGTCGATCGTCGAGGGAAAGTACAACATGGTCTCCGCATCGCCGTTCAGCGCCGCGAACGGCGCGCGATCAGCATCGCGCCAGCGCCGCATCAGCAATCGGTCGGTGCGGATCGTGTCGAATCGGCGCTGTGTGGTCATCCGGTCCTCCTGGATAACACCAGACAACAGCGGTGCGGCGGCCCGGAAATCGCTCCGGACCGCCGCACCGTGGCTATTTTTGGCAGCTACTCGCACTGCGGATTGTGCATGATCGGCCCGACGAAGGCTCCGATGGTGCCAGGTCCGACCGATCCGTACTGCGCGTCACCGCCGAAGGTGTTCCCGTTGGGCATGTTCCCGAACTCCCAGACGCAGTCGCCGTTGACGTTGGCCTGGGTAAAGAACGGATAGAAGTGGCCAGGCCCCTTGGGCGGCAGCACGCAACCCGACCCTGTGGTCAGGTCGCATGCAGTGTTGAACTCGGTCGCGCTGGCGTCGGTCACGAACTGAATCTGGGAGTACCGATGCCCGCCCGTGGTCGGCTGCTCTTGCAGGAACGGCGTCGGGAACGGCCCTGACCTGGTCGAATTCGGCCAGTCCGCGCGATAGCCGTTGCCATCGTAGTCGAGGTCACCGATCGCGTCGAAGAACACGTCGCAGCCAGTCACCAGGTTGGGCGGCGCCAGGCCGCCGTGCGTGTCGCCGGCCTTGAAGCACGGCGAGTCGTCGGGCTCCAGCCCAGTGTCCTTGCGGGCCTCGTACGGGCCGTGGCAGTGCGTGAAGTAGGTGTCGTTGACGCCGTTGATCTTTGATGCTCGACTTGCCCGACACCGACGTGCACGGCTCGAAGTGGCCGATCTCGTACTGGTTGTTGATCATGTAAGGGCCGATGCCCCAAGGGATGATGTTCCGCGCCCTAGCGGTCGAGTATTCGGGCTGGAAGTTGAACTTGTGGCCCTTGCAGCTGAACGGACTGGTGTTCATGAAGCCGTTGGCGGCCGATGCGGTCATGAAGCCGCTCTGGCCCGTTGTCAGGTCGGTTTCCCTGACTTCTAGCGCATGACCACCTGGGATTTTCGCGTTGAACATGTGCACGGTGATCTTGTCGCCGGGGTTCATCATGCAGCGTGCGCTTGTTCGGCGTGAATGTCGCGTCGTTAGAAAGCTGCGGGCTCGGCGGGCCAGGCGGGAGGCCGTCGCGCTGCACGAAGGCGAAGTTAACCGGCTCGACACAGTTGTTGTTGCACGGCCCTGACCCATTGCCGGAGCACTCGAGGCTGTCGATGTTCAGCGCCGAGCACCAGTGCGTGTTGTCACAGCTGATGCTGTCCGCGAACGGCGCGAATCCGGGCGGGTAGAACTGCAACTCCACGAACGCCGCTCCGCCACCGGGATAGGAGCCACGCGGCGCGTTCGCGTCCGACACCGGCTTGCACGCCAGCAGCGGGGCTGAGTTCGGGTCGCACACCGTCATGGAGAACCACGGCGCGATCGAGAGCTCGAACCAGTGCGTCCTGTCCTGACCTGGAGTCTGGACGGCCGGGCGCCTGCCCGGGTCCTTCGGCAGCGTCTCGGTCATCGAGAAGTTGTTGCCCGAGCCAGGCCTGCTGGACAGGAACCGCATCGATGGTTCGTCGTGCCCGATGTAGTGGCCGTTCTCGTACAGCCTGCCGCCCCACGAACCGCGCGGGTCCTTGCACATGACCGCGGCCTTGGCCGGGTGCTGGATCGGGCTGAGACCGTTGCAGTCGAGTTCCCCGACCGCGCGCGGCTTGACGGTCCCAGGATGGGCGATCGCCGGGCTCGCTGGACGGGCCACCGCGGCCGGGTGCGCCGTCGCAGCGGTCGCGAGGCCCTGGGCCCCGAGCGACAGCACCGCACCGACCGCGAGCACCGAGAAGGCAGAGAATCGGCGATAGTTGCGGGCAGTGCGCATGCAGTCTCCTCAGTCGGCCAGACTACGAACATTAGCCAGGGAGATAGCCGCGCCGTGAGCAATTAGCCGGGGCAGTCAGTAACGGATTGCTCGCGGGTTCATAACAACGGGAGAAACCGCCTCCGGCGTTTCGTCAGGGCAGCCACCAGGTCTGGTCCTTGGCATTCACGCACCGCGTCGCGTCGACCTGGGTTCCCGCGGTCAGGCTGCCGCCGGGATCGGTCAGGCACTTGCCGTCGGCCTTGTTTCGCAACTCAAAACGCCCGGTCACTGACCACTGCTGGATCTTCTGCACCGCGCACCGGCGCAACACGACGCCCGGGCTGGACGCTGAGGTGGACGCGATCGTCGCGCAAAGCGACCCTGACCGCAGCTTGCCGCCGCTGACCACCCACTGCTGGGCACTCCCGCCGGCGCCGCAGTTGGCGACGACCACCTTCGCGCCTGCCTTCGAAGTCGCCTGGAGGCACTCGCCGAGCAGCGCGCTCGTCACCGTGCCTGTCGTGAGATGGGTGACCGCGGTCTGGGCGGGATCGATGAACGAGGTGTAGACGTCCTGGTCATAGGACGACCAGGGCGCGAAGCTGGTCCCGCGCCCGGACGCCAGATAGGCGGCCTTGGCGTTGCACGCGGGGTCGAACGCACACGTGTCGCTGACCGCGCCAGGCACGGCGGTGTTGAGCTGCCACAGCCCGCGGTCGTAGGACACCGTCCCGGCCGGGCAGTTGACCGGCTTACCTGGGCCGAAGTCGCCGTGCCCGACGACCTGACCGGCCGCGTTGTCGCACACGTACAGCTTCGGATCGCCCGTGCTCTCAGCGACGCAGATGGCGGCGGCGGTCACCAGGTCGCCCGCGAAGTAGCCGTTGTTCGCCCATCCCGCCCCGGTCCCGAACCGCACGCAGGTGGTCGAGGCAGTCGCCGCAGCGGCGGCGGACGTCGGGGCGATCCCGAGCAGCGGTGAGATCAGCGCGGGATTCGCAGGCGCCGACCTCTGCGCTCGGGCGCTGGCGGCTGGACCACCGGCGCTCGACGCCTGCGCGGGAACGGCGATCGCAACGCCCACTGCAGCGATGGAAATCACGAGCTTCACTAGCGTGGACGGCACGGGCAATTGCGCGCGAAAGCGGGGGAGTCGGCTCATTTAGCCAACAATAAACGCTCAGGCGCGCTCGAAGGTCACCTGGTCGACGGGAGCGAGGTCAATGGAGACGGCGAGCACTTCGGTCTGCGATCCAGTCCCGGTAGCCAAGCAAGTCCGCGTCCGAGGACGGCAGCGACAGCACGATCCGGTCGGACAGCCCGAGCCCTGCCTCCTTGCGCATCGTGTTGATCTGGTGGATGAGCTCGTAGACGCGGCCCTCGCGCAGCAGCTCGTCGTCGAGCGCGGTATCGAGCGCGACGGTCACGCCTTCGTCCGAGATGACCGCCCAGCCGGCCTTCTCCAGCCGCTCGACGATGACCTCGCCTGGCTCGAGGACGTGGCCGAGCACCTCGAACCGCCCGCCGTCGAGCTCGCGGAACTCGGCCGCGTCGAGCGCCTTCTTGACCAGCGGCATCGCGCTGCCCAGCCGCGGCGCTAGGACCCGGAAGTTCGGCTTGACCCGCAGGCCGCTGGTCTCGACCCGCTCCAGCCTGACCTCCTTGACCCGCAGCTCGTCGGCGATCTCATCGAGATGGCCCTCGATCCCGTCGGCGCCCTCGATGACCAGCGTCCGCAGCGGCTGGCGGTTCTTGAGCTTGGACGTTCGTCCTGGCCCTGCGGCCTAGGTCGACGACCTTGCGGACGGCTGCGACGCTGGCGACCAAGCTCGTCGTCGATCGCGCCCGCTTCCGGCCAGCCGGCCAGGAAGACCGACTCAGGCGCGCCCGGGCAGGCCGCCACGACCAGCGCCTGCCACAGGTGCTCGGCCAGGAACGGCGTGATCGGCGAGAGCACTCTGGTGGCCTGGACCAGGCAGGTCCACAGCGTGCGCAGCGCCGCCTCGTCGCTGTTCCAGAACCGGCGCCTGGACCGCCTGATGTACCAGTTCGACAGGTCGTCCAGGTACGCCTCGAACGCGCGCAGCACGTTGACGGTCAGGTACTGCTCGTACCCGCGGGTGGCGTCGGCGACCAGCCGAGCGGTCCTGGCGAGCAGCCACCGGTCGAGCGGCTGCATGCCGGGCCATGGGTCACCAGCAGAGGCGGAGGTCGTCGCGTCCAGGTCGGCAAGGGTTGGCGTGAAGTCCGATGTGTTCGCGTAGCTGGGCCAGGAACGAGACGCTGTTCCAGAGCGTCAGCAGCTTGCGCTGGATCTCCTTGCCCGGCCCGAACCCGAACAGCAGGTTCTGGTTCGGCGGCTGCTGCGCTGTACTGCCAGCGCATCACGTCGGCGCCCATCCTGGCGAACGCCTCGTCCGCGCTGATCGCGTTGCCCCACGAGCCGTGCATCTCCCGGCCGTGCTCGTCCAGCATCTTCTCGTAGCCGAGCACCTTGCGGTACGGGGCGCGGCCGGTCAGCGTGACCGACATGAACAGCTGCGAGTAGAACCACAGCCTGATCTGCTCCCGCATCTCAGAGACCCAGTCGGCGGGGAACCACTCTTCCCAGTAGGCCTGGTCCGGCAGGTCGGCCGTGGTCAGGCCCTTGGCCGCGCCGGTCGCGTAGCCCTCCTCGACGTACTTGTCGTTCTCCCAGCCCAGCGTCGAGAACGGCACGATCCCCGCGTCCAGCCAGACGTCACCGACCTCGGTGATCCGCTGCACCTCGGTGCCGCACTCCTCGCACCTGATCCGCACCGCGTCGATCCACGGCCTGCGCAGTTCCTTCAGGCCGTCGAGCGCGGACGGGTCGACCGCCCGTTCGGCGAGTTCGGTCCCGCGAGCCGATCACGTTCAGATGCCCGCACGAGCACGGGTAGAACGGCAGCGGCAGGCCGTAGTAGCGGCGCCGGGAGATGTTCCAGTCGGACATGTTGACGAGCCAGTCGTCCATCCGGCTGCCCATGTAGGCGGGCGTCCACTCGACCGTCCTGTTGGCCGCGCGCATCGGCTCCCTGATCTCTGTGACCGAGATGAACCAGTCGTCGGAGATCCGGAAGATCAGCGGCGTGTGGCAGCGCCAGCACTCGGGATAGCGGTGCGAGATGTGACCGGCCTTGACCAGCAGCGAGCGCTGCTTGAGGTCATTGACCACCTTGTCGGCGACCTCGGCGGTGGACAGCCCGGCGAGCCAGCCGTACTCGGGGTAGAACCGGCCGGACTCGTCGACCGGCGTCAGCACCGGCAGGTCGTGGGCCTTGCCGAGGTCGAAGTCCTCCGAGCCGCAGCCCGGCGCGATGTGCACGACGCCGGTGCCCTCGTCTAGCGAGACCTCGTCCCAGCCGACGACCCGGTGCTCGACGCTGCCGCCGGGCGCCAGGTAGTCGAACGGTCCGCTGTACCGCCAGCCCACGAGCTCCGAGCCGGGCAGGACCTCGCTGAACTCCTCGTCCCCGCCGCGCTGCACCGCCATCCAGTCGCCGCTGGCCGTCCTGCCGTACTCGGCGTCTGGCTTGACCGCCGCGGCCACGTTGGCTGGCAGCGTCCACGGCGTCGTGGTCCAGATGACCAGCGCCTCACCCGGCCGGTCCAGCAGCGGGAACCGCACGTACAGCGACGGGTCCGACCGGTCCACGTAGCTGCCGACGAGTTCGTGCGCGGAGATCGAGGTGCCGCACCGCGGGCACCACTCGGTCGGCCGGTGGCCCACGTAGAGCCAGCCGCGCTCGTGCACCACCCGCAGGAACTTCCAGATGTAGCTCGATGTTCGTGTCGGAGAAGGTGTAGTAGTCCTTGCCCCAGTCCATCCACTGGCCGAGCCGGACCGAGCCCGGCGATCAGTTCGGCGGCCGACCACTCGACGACCTCGCGGCACTTCGCCGCGAACGCCTCAAGGCCGTACTCCTCGATCTCCCGCTTGGAGTTCAGGCCGAGCTGCTTCTCGACGCCGACCTCGATCCACAGTCCCTGGCAGTCGAAGCCGTTCTGGTAGCGCTGGTCGAACCCGCGCATCGCCTTGTACCGCTGAAAGGCGTCCTTCAGCGTCCTGCCCCACGCCGTATGCACGCCCGAGGGTCTTGTTCGCGGTGACCGGCCCGTCGATGAAGCTGAACTTCGGGCCGCCGGCGTTGCGTGCCCGCAACTTGGCGAAAATGTCCTGACGATCCCAGAAGTCGAGGATCGCGCGCTCCAGCGCGTCGGCATCTGGCTTCTCAGACAGGGCAGGAAACATGGGCCGGATTCTATCGCCCTCACGGGCCTGGCCTGGAAACCATTAGGCCCCGGTCAGCAGCCCCCGCAGATACGCGGCCTGGCCGGCGTGTTGCGCGTCATCGTCGATCACGCTGACCAGCCTGACGCCCAGCGTGACGGGCGGATCCCAGCGCTCGTCCACGACACGGTCGAGGTCGGCGTCGGCCAGCCCGGCGATGAACGCCAGCGACCGCTGGTGCACCGCGTCGTAGTACGCGGTGAGCAACGCGACCGAGTCCACCCTGAGCCGCCCGACCTCCTCGCTGCTGTGCGCCCAGCCGGTGGCTGCGTGGTCAAACGGCAGGCCGAACCGGTCCGCCCACCCGCCTGCGGTCCACTCCTGATCGGTCCCGGCCACCTCGGACACGTGGTCGTCCTGGACCCTGGTCAGGTGCCAGATCAGCCACGCGATCGAGTTGGCAGCGGGCTGCGGGCGGAAGTTCAGCTGGTCGGGCGTCAGGCCCGTGGTCACCGCGTGGACGACCTCGCGGACCCGGCTGAGCGCGTCCGCGAGCAGTTCGGCGGTCGTCATTGGGTACACCCCTTCGAGACACTCACTTCCTAGGAGCACATCATGACGCCGAGGCGCAGCAGCATCGACATCAACCCGCTGTTCTCCCGGCCGGGCGAGGCCACCGAACGACCACGGTTCGCGCTCGCCGACGATCCCATGCTGCCCGAGACGGCCTACCAGATCGTGCACGACGAGGCGATGCTCGACGGCAACGCCAGGACGAACCTCGCCACGTTCGTCTCCACCTGGATGGACCCGGCGGCGACCGTGCTGTACGCCGAGGCGTTCGACAAGAACATGATCGACAAGGACGAGTACCCGGCCACCGCCGCGATCGAGGAGCGTTGCTGGAAGATCCTTGCCAGGCTGTGGCACGCGCCCGACCCGCACCGGGCGATCGGCACGTCGACGATCGGCTCGTCCGAGGCCTGCATGCTCGGCGGCCTGGCGCTCAAGCGCCGCTGGCAGCAGGCGCGGCGCGCCGCTGGCAAGCCGGCTGGCCGGCCGAACCTGGTGATGAGCTCCGCGGTCCAGGTGTGCTGGGAGAAGTTCGCGAACTACTGGGACGTGGAGCCGCGGCTAGTGCCGATCAGCGACGAGCACCGCACGCTCGATGGCCACGACCTGGCCTCCTATGTCGACGAGAACACGATCGGGGTCGTCGCGATCATGGGGGTCACCTACACCGGCATGTATGAGCCCGTTCGCGAGATCGCCGCCGCGCTCGACAAGATCCAGGCGGACACCGGGCTGGACATCCCGATCCACGTGGACGGGGCGTCCGGCGCGTTCATCGCACCATTCCTGCAGCCTGAGCTGGAATGGGACTTCCGGGTCAGCCGGGTGCACTCGATCAGCACGAGCGCGCACAAGTACGGCCTGGTCTACCCCGGCCTTGGCTGGGTGGTCTGGCCGTCAGCTGACTACCTGCCCGACGACCTGATCTTCCGTGTCAGTTACCTGGGCGGATCGATGCCGACGTTCGCGCTGAACTTCTCCAGGCCGGGCGCCCAGGTGCTGCTGCAGTATTACAACTTCCTGCGCCTGGGCAGGGAGGGATACCGGTCGGTCCAGCGCGCGTGCCACGACGTGGCCAGGCACCTGGCCGACGAGATCGTCAAGCTCGCGCCGTTCGAGCTGTGGGGCGACGACATCGACATCCCGGTTTTCGCGTGGCGGCTGAAGCCCAGCTATACCGACAAGTGGGACCTGTACGACCTCGGGAACCAGCTCAGGCAGCGGGGGTGGCTGGTGCCCGCCTACCCGATGCCCGCCGACCTGGCCGACCTGACCGTGCAGCGCATCGTGGTGCGCAACGGTCTGTCGATGGACCTGGCCGACTCGCTGCTCGACCACATCGCCGACTCGGTGCGCTACCTGGACGGCCTGGACGGCCCGCTGCCGCACGAAGGACGGCGGACGACGGCGTTCCACCACTAACTGACGGCCGCCGCAGTCGGGACCCGTTCAGCCGGGCAGCATGCCGTCGCGAGTGAGAGGAAGCGACCGCAGTCGCCGACCCGTCGCCTCGAATATCGCCGAGGCGATCGCCGGAGCCACGGCTATCATCGGCGTCTCGCCCGCGCCAGCGGGCGGCAGGTCGGGCCGGTCGAGCAGCACGACCTCGATCGGCGGGACGTCGGCCAGCCGAGGTACCCGGTAGCCCGAGAACGCCGCGTTGGTGATCGCGCCGCCCGCGAACGTGATCGCCTCGAACATCGCGCCGCCGAACGCCATCACGGTAGCGCCCTCGACCTGGCTCCGCACCGCATGCGGGTTCACGATAGTGCCGCATTCATAGCCGGTGACCAGGCCGGTGACCCGGACCTGCGCGGCCGCGCTCGATGACGACCTGCGCGGCCGTCACCACCCGGCCGTCTTTCTCCAGGCCGCACGCGATGCCGACGCCCATTCCTGGCACCGCCTCGCGGCCTGGTTCCCAGCCGATGTGATCGGCGACCGCGCGCAGGACAGCGGCCAGGCGGTCATCGCGCAGGTTGCGCAACCTGAACTCGACCCGATCGGCGCCGATCTCGCAGGCGAGTTCGTCGATCATCGACTCCCTCGCGAAATTGTTCGCCGTCGCCGCGAGCGCCCGGTAGGACGCCTGGGAGAGCGGGCTCTGCGCGGGCCGGTACTCCAAGCGCCGGTCGCGGACCAGGTACGGGGTGCCGATCCCGGCCGCGCCCGAGTTGATGTTCAGGTGCGTCCAGCCGGAGAGCGTCCCGTCGGCGGCGACGCCGGCCGCGATGTCGATCACGGCGGCCGGCCGCAGCGTGCCGACGGTGAACTCTTCGCGCCTGCTCCACGCGACCCGGACCGGCCGGCCAGCCTCCCTGGCCAAGATCGCGGCCTCGATCGAGATGCCCCCCGCGTGCTTGCCGCCGAACCCGCCGCCGGTCGCGGGGACGATCACGCGGACGTCGTGCTCAGCAACCGCCAGGGCGTCAGCCACCTGCGCCCTCACCGGGAACGGTGTCTGGGTGCCTGTCCATACCGTGAGCCGCCCGCCGTCCCAGGCCGCGACCGCCACCCTGGTCTCGAGCGCTGCCGGGGAGACGTACGCGGTCGTGTAGGTCGACTCGCGCCTGACCGCCGCGCTCTCCAGCGCGCTAGCCGCCGAGCCCTCCTGCTCTTCGTGCGGGCCGCCCCACCGACCTGGCCCGCCCGGCGACGGGTGCGCGCGCAAGTATTCGGCAAGCTCATCGTCCGAGGGCCAGGAAGGACAGTCCCAGGTCGCAGCGGCCTGGAGCGCGGCCACCGCCTCGGCGGCAGTCGCCGCGTCGGCCGCGACCACGCCGGCCAGGTCCTCGGTCCTGATCACCAGCACATCCGCGAGGCTGCCGACGGGCGCTGGGTCGAGATCGCGCAGTGTCGCCCCCAGCGACCGGTGGCCGCAGCAGCGCGCCGTGCCACATGCCGGGCGCACCAAGATCAGAGACGAAACGCCGGGCGCCGGTGACGGCAGCGAAGGAGCCCGGCGGCAGGTGCGGGCGCCCGGCGATCTGCCAGCCGGCCGGTTCGGAGAGCGCCGCCGCACCGGTGACCCGCTCTACCCGGCGCTCACCGGCCAGGACGGGATGCACCGTCCTGGCGAAAGCCGCGGTCCTGCGCAACACGCCGCCAGCGTCCGGCATCGACCGGCTGCCGAACGTGCCCATGTCGAACGGGCACAGGTCAGTGTCGCCCATCGCCAGCCGCACCCGGTCAAGGGGCACGCCGAGTTCCTCTGCGACCAGCAGGCGCAGCGCGGTCCTGTTGTCCTGGCCGACGTCAACCTTGCCCGTGAACGCCGTGACCAGCCCGTCCTGGCCGAGGTGCAGCCACGCCGACCGCGCGGTGCTCCAGGTGCCGGCCGCGTCCTCGCCGGGATCGAGGGTCACCACGAGCCCGTCGCCCAGGATGGCGAACCAGTCGCGGTCGGCCGGGTCGGTCAGGTCCCACGGCCGCCGGGGCCGGTGCTGCGGGCCGCCGGGCACAGGCGGCCCCCACCGGTCACCATCGGGCTCGCGCGCGTCCGCGCCGAACCCAGCCGCAGCGGCTTGCGGCGTGCCCTGGCCGCCGGCCAGCAAGTCAGCCGCCCTGTGCACCGCGGCGCGAATCCGCTGGTAGCTGCCGCACCGGCAGATCTGACCCGACAGCGCCGCGTCTATCGCTGCGTCGCCGGGCTCCGGGTCGCGCGCTAGCAGCGCCGTCGTCACCAGGATCATGCCTGGGGTGCAATAGCCGCACTGAGCCGCCGACTCCTCAGCGAACGCTCGCTGGACAGGATGCAGTCCGCCAGACCCGGTGGCGCCTGCGAGACCCTCGATCGTGGTGATCGCCCGGCCTGCCACCGACTCGACTGTCCGCTGGCAGGACGTGACTGGTTCACCCTCGACGAGGACGGTGCACGCGCCGCATGCGCCTTCGCCGCAGCCGCGCTTGGCACCGGTCAGGCCCAGGCGGTCACGTACGGCCGAGAGCAGCGGCAACGCGGCGGGCAGTGCGGCGCTGGTCCCGTTGACCGTAATGGTGATGTCGCTGGTCACTGCTCGGCCGCCGCCGATCGGCTCACCTGATCAGTAGCCGCTGCCGCCGTAACCTGGCTGGCCATACGGGTCCACGGCGTACGGATCGGCGCCCGCGTAACCGTTAGCTTCCGTAGCCGGCAGGTCATACCCGGCCAGGCTCGTAGCCGCCGTGCTGATACGGCGCAGCGCCGTAGCCCGGCACCTGCGGGCCAGCGGGAGGGTAGCCGTTCTGGCCGGTGGGCACCGGCGCGGAGTAGATCGGGTAGCCAGGGTCAGGTTGCGCGGGCGGCAGCGCAGCTGGCGTGCTCAGTTCCGCTCCGGATGGATAGCTTCCAGGCAAGTAACCGGGCTCTGGCCGCCGGTGTGAACCTGAGGACGACGCCGATCCGCCGTAACCCTGATAGTCGCCGGGCTGGTAGCCGCTGGGCTGATATCCGCCTGAGTAGTCAGCGGTGCGTTCGCTCGCGCCGTACCCCTGGCTGACCGGTGACGAATAGCTGGTTGTGCTCTCGTAGCCCGCGCTGGTTTCGTAGCCAGCGGCGTGGTAGCCGCTCGCCGGGAGATCGGACCGGTAGCCGTCAGCCACCGGCGGCAGGCTCTGGTAGCTGCTCGCGCTGGTCTCCGACGTGAAGCGCGCGGCGCCGTTGTCAACAGGCGGCAGGTAGCCGCCTGCTGACGAGCCGTTGGCAGCGCCGTACCCGCCGGTCACGCCTGCGGCTGGCGGATAGCTGGCTGCCGCTTGGTAGCCGCCAGGTCCGTCGTAGGACGTCTCGCCCGGCAGCTGATAGCTGCCCGAGTGGGAGGGCACGGAGTAGCTGGCAGTCGGGCTATCCAGCCCGCAGGCCGGCCTCTGGCCTCATGGCCCGGATAGCTCGCGACCGGGACCTGGTAACTCGCGGGCACCAAATTCGTCGAAGGTGCGGACCGGCCGGCGGGCAGCGAACCATAGGGATCACTGACGGCCGGCAGCTGCTCGGCCGGGTAGGCCGGCGCTGGCGAGCGGTAGCTGTCAGGGGCGGCTCCGAAGTCAGCGGCGCTGGCGGCCGGCAGGGAGTGCCGGCGGGTCGTCGCGCCGCTGTCGATTCCGCGCACTGGGTCGACGGTCGGCATGATCGGATACGGCGGCTCGACAACAGTTCGGCTGCTCGCCGCGGCGGCGGAGCGCGAGGAGTCCGATCCCTGGCCGCCGCCGTAGCGCGAATCGCCTGGGGCCGAGTTGCTCCTGCGGTAGGTCCTGCTGTCATCAGCGGCGATCCGCGGGAATGACGGGCTGGTCAGCGGGTCATCATCGACTATGGCCGGCCGCGGGTCGGCGGTCCGCGGGTCGGCGGTCCGCGGATCAGCGGACCGCACGACAGACGATCGGTCAGCGGAGGGGCGGTCGGCCGGCAGGTCGCGATGCCGGGCGGCAGGCAGGATCGACGGATCCAGCTCGCGGCCTGGCCGGCTCAGCTGCTTAGTGACGGACTCGGAGCCGATCCGGCTGTCGGGCCGGTCGACGCGGGCTTCCCGGTCTGCCCGGTCCGCCCGTCCGTCTCGGTCCGCGCGCCCGGATCGCTCAGGCTTGGCGTCGCGGTCCGCACGCGACTCCCGGTCGGCCCTGGCGTCCCGGTCCTGGCGCGGATCGCGACGCTCGGACCGCGACGGCTCGGCGGACGCTGGAGCGTTGAACGGCTTGTCTGAGGCCAGTTCGGCCCAGTAGTCGACGTCGGACAGTTCGTCCCACTCGTTGCTTGGCCAGTCGCCTTCACCGTCGTGCTTGCTCTTGCTCTGCCGCGGCTTGACCGCCGGCAGCAGGTCGTCGTCGGGCTGGGAACCGTTCTTGCGTGCCTCGGGCCTCGCGTTCGGCCTGGTGTTGCTCCGCCTGTCCCGCTCGTCGCGATCGACGTCGTCCCTGATGCCCGCGCCGGGACGGCTGTCCCGCAGGTCAGCCGCGGCCCGGTCCCGGCTGCCCTTGGCGTCGGTGCGGTCCCGCCGGTCGCGGGTGTCCCTAGCCTCTCGCGGGTCAAGGCTGTCGCGCCGGTCCCTGTCTCGCGGGTCGCGGTCATAGTCCGCGGCTGAAACCCTGCGGCCCGGCTGACTGTCATAGTCCTCAGCGTCGCGCCCGCTGGCTCGGGATGCCTGCGACCTGCTGCTCCTCGCGGTTGCCAGCGGTTCGCCGGCGTCGTCGCGATCGCGCCGGCCGCTCCGGTCCGACCGCTGCTCTCGCCCTGGCCTGCCGTTGCGGCTGGTGACGGCGCTGTCCTCGCGCCAGGAGCGATCCTGGCTGCCCCGGCTCGCCCCGTGCTTGTCCGTACTGTGCTTATCCGTACCGTGCTTGTCCGTGCCGTGCTTGTCCGTGCCGCGCTGGTCCATGCCGCGCCGGTCAGCACCCCGTTCGTCCCTGGCCGCGACCGGCCTGGCCCCGCGCGCTGCGCCGACGCGCTCCCTGTGCCGTTCGTCCGGCAGATCCTCATGGTGACGTTGCCTGGATCGCGCCTGGTCAGGCCCCTGGCGACCGCCGTGGCTGCGAGAACGGCCGTGCTCTGCAGGGATGTCGTCGTCGAAGTCGTCCTCGTCGTCCGCGCGCAGGTAACGCATGCCCGTGAGGACGACGATCACAATCAGGGCGACCACAGCTGCCAGAATGATCAGCACGGTCTTCGGCATCGCACCATCCATCGCGGAGTATGGCCCTGGGTGACGCTCGCCAGGCCTCGCGCGGCCATTACGCGAGCCTCCCTGATACCGCGAGCGTCCTGGACTGAGAAGCCAGGCGAATCGTTAAATGTCAATTGTGGCGGAGCGCTATGGTCTGTGTCAGGACTTTCGAGAAGTTTAACCATCTTCTGTCTACTGTCTGTGACTCCATGGCTACTGTCTGGCCTTTACTGTCAGCCGGCCGACTCCGATCACGTGCTTTGCTATAGCCGACCAGGTCGCGCGCAGGCCAGCGCCGGTGGGCAGCCTCAGGAACGCGTCCAGCGCGTACACCGTGAACCGGTAGGCGTGCAGCGCGCTGCCCTTGGGACAGGGCGGATCGTAACGAGCCGTCCCGGCACTATTCTGTGCCTCCCGCGCCCCCGTCGGCAGCCGGTTCTGGGCGATGTCGGTGGTGCCCGGGCTGATATCGAAGACAATCCAGTACACGTACGGAGTAATTGGCGCCAGGCCGTCGTCCACGACAACCGCGAATGATTTCGGCTGGTGCGAGAGGGCGCCCGACCAATAAAGCGGCGGGGACAGGCCAGCCCCAGTACAGGTGTACTGCAGCGGCAGCCGAACATCGGCGTGGAATTCCGGGCTGGTCACCGTCATCGACTGCGGCGAGACCTGCCGCGAGCCGCTCAGGCCGCCGAGCAGCCCGCATCCACCGAGACCAGGAATCAGGACGGCCAGGACGGCCGTCCGCGCGAGCCCGCGCCACGTCGCGGGCCTGTCTGCCGGGCTATAGCGGCCCAAGCGGCTTGTCCTTACCGTGCAGCAGCGACGCATCGCTGTCGGAGCCTACGCCGGCGGCCCGAGTGCTCCATGCCCGTCCGCCGCCGTCGGGTCCTGACCCCGCTAGTCGGGCTGGCGAGAATTGCCGAACATGATCTCGTCCCAAGATGGCACCGACGATCGCCTGGAGCGGCCACCTGACCGGCGCGCTGGCTTGGCGGACCGCTCATCCTCCGCCACTGGCATGGCCTGCTCCTGGCCGGCCGCTACTGACTGACCTGCAGCGTCATCAGCCTCGTTGTCGCGCGCCGCCGTGCCGTCACGAACCGCGCCAGCAACCGGACCGTCGGCGCGCGCGGCGAACCCAGGCTCGCGCCCCCGTCCTGCCGCGGCCGAGGCGCTCCGTCCGACCGAGGGATGAACGGGCTCACCTGTCTGCCCGGTGAGCCTGGCCGGGCGTCCGAGCGCGGCGCCCGCCGCGACCCCGGCGCTCGCTTGCATGGACGGATGCAGAACTCCGTTGCCCGCGGTGCGGTCCGAGTGCGTCCTGTCTGGCTGCTGCGCTGCCGCCGGCGCTGATCGCGATCCGATCGGGGTGACGGTCGCGGTCGTCGCGTGCCTGACGGGCTGGCGAGGCTCCGGCCACTCTTCCTCGCTCAGGCAGAGCCGCATAGCCTCGTCGTCGTCCGGGACGACGTGCCTGCTCCTCGGGTCGTAGACCCACTCAGCCACGTACATCCGGCCTGCCACCGTGTACGCGATCTGAACCTGCCAGTTGCCGTCCTGCCGCTTCCGCGAGTCCCAGTCCGCCTCATCGGCGCTCACGCCGACGTCTGCCAGCCGCTCGGTCACGATCTCGCCCAGCCTCGGCCCGGGACCGGACTGGCTGCGCACCGTTGCTCGCTGGGCCTCCTTCGCCCGGAACTCACGCTCGGCCAGCACCGGGCCCTCGAACCTGCGGATGCGTTCGACCGGCAGGCCGGCGGCGTCGGCGATCTCCTCGGCAGTCTCGCCAGCGCGGATCCGGTCCTGGATCTCCTTGGGTCGCAACGGACTCTCCACTTCGATCTCGTACTGAGCGAGCCGGGAGAACTGGCCTCGCGCCACGGTTCTGAGCCGTTCATCGATGGGCAGCGCGAAGCGCCCGCTACGACCGGGAACCACGAGGACCGCGTAGCTGCCGTCCTCGCTCACTGCGACGAGTCGCAGCTCATGCATCCTTATCCCTTTCGTGCTTTCCCTCGCGCTGTCCCTTCCTGGCTGCCCGTCTCCGAAGGGCGAGTCCTCCCCAGGGCACGAGTCTGACTGGCAAGGACGCCGGTAGCCAGCACCAACACCCGCATGTCCCGGAATTGACAGCCCAATCCGCCCCGCCGGGAGGCCAGTTCTGGCCAAACTTGCGGCCAGCACTGAGGGGCAGGGTATGCACCGTGCAGGGACCCGGTCCGCCGAACGGGGAAATCGCGGTCAGCGCGCTTGTCACGGCCCGATCAAGGCCGTGAGGCCGGGACCGGGCAGCCGACCAGGTCCACTACGCTCACGGCCATGAACGTCGACGCGATCTTCAGCGCGCTTGGCCGGTTCAGCGTGCGCTTCCGCTGGACAATGCTGCTGACCTGGATCGTGGGCGCTATGGCCGCCGCGACGCTGCTGCCTGGCCTGGCCAGTGTCACGCAGAGCGATAACACGAAGTTCCTCCCCGCCAGCGCCCCCGTCGAGAAGGCGACGACGCTGGCCAAGCCATTCGGCACCTCCAATCTGCTGCCAGTTCCGCTCGTCGCAGCCAGGCAGAGCGGCCGTCTCACCGCCGCCGATACCGCTGCCCTCACGAGCTTGCAGGCAAGGCTGAAGTCCGATCCTTCGGTCGTCCGCATCATCGACCTCGGTCAGTCCGTGACCGGGCAGTCAGGGCCGCCTGGCCAGGGCAGCGAGTTCGTCGTGCTCGTGCACCAGCTTGGCGGCGACCCAAACGCCGGGCTTAACCTGATCGACGGGCTGCGCTCGTTGATTCGCCAGACGCCGCGTCCGGCTGGCCTGCAGGTGCACCTCGCTGGGAGCATCGCCGTCCAGGTCGACCAGCAGCAGGCCAACGGCAATCAGGGCGGCCAGCTCGAGCGTTACTCCTCACTGCTGATCATCGCGCTGCTGGTGCTGATCTTCCGGTCACTGACGCTCGCACTCGTCACGCTGGCGCCCGCCTTCTTGTCAGTCGTCATATCCGGGCCGCTCGTCGCCGAGGCTGCTCAGCATGGCCTGAAGGTCTCGCCGATTGCGCAGTTCCTGATGATCGTGCTGGTACTCGGCGCTGGCACCGACTACGGCCTCTTCCTGGTGTTCAGGGTGCGCGAACAGCTCAGGGTCGCCGGGCACGACGGCGGCCCTGGCACATCGATCTGGGCTGACCTGCGGCGACCTCGCGAGCCAGCAAGGCAGGCCATCATCACGTCGATCACCAGGGTGGGCGAGTCCATCACCTTCTCGGCCGCGACCGTCATCGCGGCCGTGCTGACGCTGCTGCTCGCGAGCTTCCCGTTCTACGCCGACCTCGGCATCCCGTTCGCGATCGCGATCGGGGTCACGCTGCTCGCGGCGCTGACGCTGCTGCCAGCGCTGCTTTCGATCAGGCTGTCCCTGCTCGGGGTGAAGCGCACGCTCTTCCAGCGCATGTTCGGGCGGCCAAAGCTGCTTCCGTGGGACATCCAGGGCAGCGGCAAGGCGGGCATCTGGGGCACGATCGCCGGCCGGATTGTCAAGTACCCCGTGCCCACGCTGCTCGCGGGCCTGGTGTTCTTCGGCGGTCTCGCGATCGGCGTGACCAGCTACAAGGCGGCCGGCTTCGGCGGGAACACGGCCGCGCCGGCGGGGACCGACTCTGCCGCCGGGCAGGGGCTCCTGACGAAGTACTTCCCGCAGGCGTCGTCGAACCCGACCAGCCTCATTTTCACGTTCGACAAGCCGGTATGGGACAACCCGAATGTGCTTGGCACAGGGACCACGGCGCTCAAGGCCAGCCCGCTGTTCACGCAGGTGACAGGGCCGCTCAATCCCGTCGGCTTCACGCTGACCCCGGCCCAGTACGCGGGACTGCACGGCGCGCTAGGCCCGGCACAGAAGCTGTCACCGACGGCGCCGACCGGCGGCCGGATCCCGCCCGAGGCCTACCAGCTGTACCGCGCGACCGCCAACTACGTCAGCCAGGACGGCAAGACCGTGCAGTTCTCCGTCGGCCTCGCCGCCGGGGATCCTGGCCACACCAAGGCAATGAACGCGGTGCCATCCGTCAGGACCGAGACGTCGCGCGTCGCCGCGGCGATGCACGCCGCCGACTCAGGCGTGGCCGGCGAGGCACCGGCGCTTTATGACATCGGCACGGTCTCCAGCAACGACCTGAAGCGGATCGTCCCGATCGCCATCCTGGTCATCGGCTTGCTGCTGGCCATCGTCCTGCGCAGCCTGGTCGCGCCGCTGTACCTGATCGTCTCGGTCGGAATCTCCTACCTGGCGGCGCTCGGCCTCGCCGCCCTGTTGTTCATCGACCTCGGCGGCTCCGGCGGCCTGGTCTTCTTCCTGCCGTTCCTGATGTTCATCTTCTTGCTGGCGCTCGGCGAGGACTACAACATCCTGGTGATGACGCGGATCAGGGAGGAGGCGCGCAAGATGTCGCTGCGCGACGCGGTGTCTCGCGCCGTGGCCGTCACCGGCACCACTGTCACCTCGGCCGGATTGGTGCTGGCCGGATCGTTCCTGGTGCTGACCTTCGTCTCCGGCGGATCGGGCGGCGAGCAGATCCGCGACATCGGCCTAGCGCTCGCGATCGGGATCCTGATGGACACCTTCCTGGTCAGGACGCTGCTGGTGCCGTCGACCGTGGTGCTGCTCGGCCGCTGGAACTGGTGGCCGTCGAGCCTGGACATCGACGAGCCCGAGTGTCCCGGCCAGCCCGCCTCCCGCACTCGCCCAGCAGCCAGATTCCGTCGGGTAAGCCCGGCCAGCGCCAATGGCTGACCCGCTGATCAGCGTCGTGATGCCGGTGTACGACGTCCGGCAGTACCTGCCAGCCTGCCTGGACTCGCTGCTCGGCCCGGCGGGCGCGACCGCCAGCGGCGGCCCGGACATCGAGGTTGTCGCCGTCGACGACGCCGCCACGGACGGAAGCGGCGAGTTGCTGGACGACCGGGCCAGGCACGACAACAGGCTGAATGTCGTCCGCCTGGACCGCAACGGCGGGCCAGGCAACGCCAGGAACACCGGCCTGGCGATGGCGAGCGGCGAGTACGTCTGGTTCATCGATGGCGACGATCTCCTTCCTGACCGAGCATTGCCAGCAGTGGCAGCCGCATTGCGGGCCGACCGTCCCGATGTCCTGCTGATCGGCCACGAAGAGCTCTACCCGGACGGCAGCACCGGGCCGAGCCAGGGCGAGCCGCTACTCGGAACCGCTCCGGACGGCACGTTCACGCTCGACCAGGCGCCGCAGCTGATCAATCTGACGATGACCTCGTGGAGCAAGCTGCTGCGGCGCGAGTTCCTGATCGGGCTGGACGAGCCGTTCAGGTCAGGCATCCACGAGGACATCCCGGTGACCTGCGCGGCGCTGCTGGCCGGGCGGATCAGCGCGCTTGACCGGGCCTGCTACCGGTACCGGCGGTCGCGGCCGGGATCGTTCATGGCGACGACGAGCAGCGCGCACTGGGGCGTATTCAGCGCGTATGAGGAGGTGCTGGCCATGGTGGCCAAGCTCGCCGAGGCACGGCGAGCCGGTCGCGACCAGCCAAGTCCAGCGTGCGGTGTTCGAGCGCGCTATCTGGCACTACAGCACCGTGTTCGAGGCGACCGCGCCGGGGCTCCGCCGCGCTGGCCGCGCCGGGCTGGTCCCGCGCGGAGAGCGCAGGCAGTTCTTCGCGCGCATGCACGCCGACTTCCTCCGCTATAAGCCGGCCGACTACAGGCTGCCGGCCGGAGCCCGCGGCGCGAAGTTCGCTCTGATCGAGCGCGGCGCGTACCTGACGTACGTACTGCTCGAGCCGCTCAACAAGATTCGCGTAGCTATCCGCCGCAGCCTGGGCAAACGCAAGCCCCGCAGACTGTCTGACCGTTGAGTCATCGCGCGGCGCTTTCCCGGTTTCGAGGTTTGGCCGGCTTACTGTCGGTAACCTGGCCTGTGGCTGAGCCACGCACCGGCGGGCGTTCTCCGACACCGGCGCAGGCTCGGGGAGCTGCCAGCAGCCAGGGCAGCCACCGGCTGACCGGTCGTGCCTCACTCGGTCAGCAGGTGCTGGGGAGCCAAGTCCTCGGAAGAGATTCTGACCGGAGGGTTGTGGCGGATGCGGCACGTTACTGGTTTCTTGCTTGCCCTGGTTGCGGCCGCGGCCCTGTTCTTCGGCGGCGGCTTGGGCATCGACAGGTTCAACGTGATCTTCGCGGCCCACGGTCTGCGGGACGCCGCCGAATGGACGAACCTGCATAACGTGCTCCCGCTGGCCGCCCTGCTCGGCACCGGGTTGTTCATCGGCATCCTGGTCTCGGTGCGCCGGGTCTCGGCCCTCGCGACCGGCCTTCCTGGTCTGGTCCTGATCGGCTGGTCGGCCCTTGTGATCCTGCGCGGCCGGTCCGCGCTGAGCTACATCCCGATGTCCGGCAGCCACTACGCGACCGGCTTCTCAGCCATGCTCGCCAGCGGAGCGCTCATGCTCGTCGGCGCCGGCCTGATCATCCCGCTGTTCATGCCGTCGCGCTGGCGCAGCTACGAGACCGAGGTCGAAGAGTACGACGACGAGTTCGCCACGACATCCTCCCTCGGCCTCGTCCCGTAGCCTTGCGGCTGATTCACCTCCGCCGGCCCTCAGCGGCGCGACTGCGCGAGTTCGTGGCAGACCAGTCCGCTACCGAGCTGACCTACCGGCAAGCCGGCGCCACGCTGGGTGGCGCCCTGCCACCCGGCTACGTGCACGATCACGAGTCGGCCGATCTCGGCCCGTTCGACCCCGCGACGTTTGATCGCGCTGCCGCGGCCCTGCGCTCCTGGCAGATCCAGGCGGGAGCAGGCCTGCAGATCTACCCGGACGATCCGGTCACGGACGGCGCGACCTTCGCGCTCACGATCCGGCTGCCCGCTGGCGCCTATGTGCTGGCCGCCGGACGGGTTGTCTTCGTGCTTGACGAGCCTGACCGCCGCGGGTTCGGCTACGGCACCCTGCCCGCCCATCCCGAGCAGGGGGAGGAGTCCTTCATCCTCGCGCGTCGCGGTGACCGGATGTACTTCGACATCACGGCGTTCTCCCGGCCGCGTCATCGGCTGGCCCGCTTCGCCAAGCCGGTCAGCCGGCTGCTCCAGCGTCAGACCACCCGCCGCTACATCGCCGCCATGCGCGAGGTAGCCCGCACGGGCTAGTGACGGCACTCCTACCCCACTTGCGCCCGGTCAGTGGTGAGCCGCGGCGAACTGGGCGGCCTCGGTGGATCCCGCCAGGGCAGTGGTCGACGCGTCCGGGTTGATCGCGGAGGTGACCAGGTCGAAGTAACCGGTGCCGACCTCGCGCTGGTGCCTGGTCGCCGTGTAGCCATCGGCCTCCGAGCCGAACTCCGCGTCCTGCAGCCTGACGTAGGCCGACATGCCTTCCTCGGCGTAGCCACGAGCCAGGGCGAACATCGAGTGGTTCAGCGCGTGGAAGCCCGCCAGGGTGATGAACTGGAACTTGTAGCCCATCGCGGCCAGTTCCTTCTGGAACTTGGCGATGGTGGCGTCGTCCAGGTTCGCACGCCAGTTGAACGACGGCGAGCAGTTATAAGCCAGCATCTGATCCGGGTAGACGGAGTGGATAGCGTCGGCGAACTCGGCCGCGACGGCCAGGTCCGGGGTCGAGGTCTCCATCCAGAGCAGGTCCGCATGCGGCGCGTAGGACAGCCCGCGCGCGATGCAGGCGCCGATGCCGTTGCGGACGCGGTAGAAGCCCTCGGCGGTGCGCTCACCGGTCACGAACGGCTGATCGCGCTCGTCGACGTCGCTCGTCAGCAGCGTCGCGGCCTGGGCGTCGGTCCGCGCGATGACCAGCGAGGGCACGCCGCAGACATCGGCGGCGAGCCGGGCGGCGCTCAGGGTCTTGATGTGCTGGCCCGTCGGGATCAGCACCTTGCCGCCGAGGTGGCCGCACTTCTTCTCCGATGCGAGCTGGTCCTCCCAGTGCACACCTGCGGCGCCGGCCGCGATCATGGACTTCATCAGCTCGAACGCGTTGAGGACGCCGCCGAAGCCAGCCTCGGCGTCGGCCACGATCGGCGCCATCCAGTGCGGTGCGCCTTCGCCAGCGGTTTCGGCCCAGGTGATCTGGTCCGCGCGCATCAGGGCGTTGTTGATCCTGCGGACCACCTGGGGCACCGAGTTGACCGGGTACAGGCTCTGGTCCGGATAGGTCTGGCCGGCCAGGTTCGCGTCGGCGGCGACCTGCCAGCCCGACAGGTAGATGGCCTTCAGCCCGGCCTTGACCTGCTGGACCGCCTGATTGCCGGTCAGCGCGCCGAGCGCGTGTACGTAGTCCTGGTCCTGCAGCAGCGACCACAGCCGCTCAGCGCCGATGCGCGCGAGCGTGTGCTCCTCCTGTACCGAGCCGCGCAGCCTGATCACGTCGGCGGCCGTGAAGGTCCGCTCGGTCCCGTGCCAGCGCGGGTCGGCCGCCCAGGTCCGCTGAAGGTCAGTGACCTGCCTGTCAAAACCTGTACTGCCAAAGTCCTTGCTGGCCTCGAGGCGACGATTGTTCACTGGACCTCCTGATGGTGCCGTCCCCGGGTGTTGCCTCCAGCTTCGCCCGGCAGGTGACCCCGCGATAGGTGCATCGCCGATGAAAAACAGCAAATCTTCGTGTAGCTTGAAGATATGACGACTTTCGTCGAGAAAGATTTCGCAAGTTTGCCGGATAGCGGACTGGATCTCGTTCTCTTCGGCCAGCGGCTGCGACACATCAGGCGCAGCAGGGGTTTGACGCTCACTGAGCTTGGCGAGCGGATCGGCCGCGCCCCGTCCGTGCTGTCGCTGCTGGAGAACGGCAGGCGCGAGCCCAAGCTCTCCCAGATCGAGGCGCTCGCGAACGCGCTCGGCGTGTCCGCCGACGAACTGATGCGGCGCGAGGCGCCCAGCCGGCGGGCCCAGCTGGAAATCGCGCTCGCCGAGGCCCAGCGCGACCCGGCCTACGCCGGGCTGGGGCTGCCTTACCTCCGCCCTGGCCCGAGGGTGCCGAGCGAGGTGATCGAGCACATCCTGGCGCTGCATGGTGAACTGCGCAGGCAACAGGCCAAGCCGACGGCCACGCCTGAGGAGGCCAGGGCGGCGAACGCGGACCTGCGCGCGATGATGCGGGACCGCGGCAACTACTTCGCCGACATCGAGCAGGCCGCTGCGCAGGGCGCTCGAGCCGGTCGCATACTCAGGCGGCGCGCTGTCCCAGGGCATGCTGCTGTCGGTGGTGTCGCACCACGGCTTCTCCGTCCGCTACGTTCAGGACCTGCCGCGCTCCGCCCGGTCCGTGACCGACCTGCGCAATCGCCGGATCTACCTGCGGCAGGAGTCGCTCGGGATGCACACTCCGCGTGCGGTCCTGTTGCAGACCCTTGGTCATTTCGTCCTCGGCCACAGCACGCCAGAGGACTTCGCCGACTTCCTGCGGCAGCGTGTCGAGGCCAACTACTTCGCGGCCGCCGTGCTGGTGCCCGAGGACGCCGCGGTCACGTTCCTGCGCAGCGCCAAGGAGAACAGGAACCTGTCGGTGGAGGACATGCGGGACGTGTTCTCGGTGTCCTATGAGATGGCGGCGCACCGCTTCACCAACCTGGCCACCCACCACCTGGACCTGACCTGCCACTTCGTCAAGAACGACGCGGGCGGCATCATCTACAAGGCCTACGAGAACGACGGCGTCGTGTTTCCGGCGGACGCGACCGGCGCGATCGAGGGCCAGCGGATGTGCCGGCACTGGTCAGGCCGGCAGATCTTCTCGGCCGCTGACCGATTCAGCCCGCACTACCAGTACTCCGATACGCCGTCGGGCACCTACTTCTGCGTCGCCTCGGTAGATCCAGGCAGCGAGCGCGGCTTCGCGATCACCCTCGGCGTGCCGTTTGACGACGCCCGCTGGTTCCGCGGCAGGGACACCACCAAGCGCACGAAGTCCCGCTGCCCAGACCCGGCGTGCTGCCAGCGGCCGCCCGCGAGGCTGGCGGCGCGCTGGGACGGCATGGCCTGGCCGTCGGCCCGCGCGCACTCGCACATCCTGCTCGCGCTGCCGTCCGGCAGCTTCCCAGGCGTGGACGAGGCCGACGTCTACGCCTTCCTTGACCGGCACGAGCAGGACTAGCGCTTGCTGCGCCGACCCTGGAAATTAGCTCGCCAGGCCACGGCGGTCTCCTTATGGTCGCAACCATGCGCCCGCAGCCGGTGTGGCACGCGGAGTTGCTCGCCGACCGCCAGGAACTCATCCCGGCCGTCGGCGAGATGCGCTGGCGGGAATGGGTCACGCGCCAGAGCCCGAGGAATTGTCCTGGTGGGTCGATGTCACGCGGCGGGAATCAGGCCGCGCCGGACTGCCGGTGACGTTCGTCGGGCTGGATGCCGACGGCGCTCTGGCCGGCGCCGTCGGCATTGACGGGACCGACCCGCCCGAGTTCGAGGATCGCGGACCGTGGGTGGTTGGCGTGATAGTCGATCGCGCGCTGCGCGGCAGGGGCGCCCGGCCGGGCGATTCTTGATCACACGCTGCGCTCGGCCGCCGGCCAGGGCTACGACCCCGTCTGGGTAGCGACCGGACCATACGCGGTCGGCTTCTACCAGCGCTGTGGCTGGGAGCTCAGCCACACCTACCGCGGCGAGCACGATGACGAGGTCAATATCCTCCGCTACCAGACCGGCGGTGCCCCCAGCGCGCCCCCCGGGCCGAAACCGGGTAGACAACGGGAAAGCGCGAAGACTAAGGCGTGGCGTATTCAGGGGGTCGTCGCAACGGTTTGGTTCTCGGCGAGGAGCCTATCGAGTTCTTCGCGGGGGGTGTGGTAGCCGAAGCGTTTGCGGGGGCGGTCGTTGAGCTCGTCCTGGATGGCCTGGAGCTGGGCGGGCGTGCAGCGGGCGGAGGTCGGTGCCCTTGGGGAGGTATTCGCGGAGCAGGCCGTTGACGTTCTCGTTGCTGCCGCGCTGCCAGGGCGCGTAGGGGTCGGCGAAGTAGACCTCGATGCCGGCGGTGCCGGCGATGCGGGCGTGGCGGGCCATTTCGCGTGCCGTTGTCCCAGGTCAGGGTGCGGGTGAACCAGGATGGCAGGGCGGTCATGCCGGTCGATGACGGCGTCGGCGACGGCGTCGGCGTGGTGGCCGTCGGGCAGGTGCAGCAAGGTGAGGTAGCCGGTCATCCGCTCGACGATGGTGCCGACGGCGGAGTTCGACGCCAGCGATCCCATGAGCAGGTCGCCTTCGTGGTGGCCGGGCACCAGGCGGCCCTCGGCCTCGGCGGGCCGCTGCCCGATCGGCACCGCGCCGATGATCCGTGCCGCGCATCTCCCGCCGGCCGCGGCGGCGCCGGACTTCCCGCCCGGACCGCAGGCACGCCTGCAGCTCCCGGTTCAGCTCCGCCGCGCGGGTACAGGTAGATCGACTGGTAGATCGTCTCGTGGCTGACCCGCATCGCCGGGTCGTCCGGGTAGCAGCACCGTCAGCCTCCCGCTGGCCTGCTCGGGCGAGTACCGCCGGCCCAGCATCGCCTGCACCTGGGCCCGCAGCGCCGGGCAGCCGGACAGCTTCGACGCGCTTGGGGCGGCGCTGCCGCTCCCAGGCCAGCCGGTGCGCCCGCTCCGGCTGGTAGCCGCCGGTCCGCGGATCTGCGTTCCGGGCCAGCTCCCGGCAGATCGCCGGCGGGGCCCGGCCCATCCGCCCGGCGATCTGCCGCACCGGCAGGCCGGCCTCCCGCAGCCGGGCCAGCTCGTACCGCTCCTCGCGGTCCAGGTAACGGTCACTGTAAATGGCAGATCGCGGCCGGTACACCCCGCCCATCTTCCGGTTCAGCGCATACGCGTACGTCACCGACACGCCAGCCATCCCCGCCGCCCGGTTCGGCGTCAGCCCCGACGCGATCAGGTCCGCGGTCCTGCGCTCCCGCTCCGGCGCCATCTTCCGCCCGTCCGGCCGCTCCGCCGCCCGGGCCGCCATCGCCGCCCGCCGCGCCGCCAGCCGCGGCACCCCGCTCACCCGCCGGTCCAGCCTGTACGCGAACGCCACCGACACCCCCGCCATCCCCGCCGCCCGGTTCGGCGTCAGCCCCGACCCCATCAGGCCCAGCAAAACCCGCCGCCGCTCCGCCGCAACACTCCGCCAAGGCATCAACACCATCCCCTAACAGTTCAGGCGTTGCGACAATCCCCTGAGCGCGCCGTCCTATGCGACGCCTTTCTCCACGCGGTTTGCTGGATCCGGCCGGAAACGGCGGTGGCGGGCGCGTTGGTTAGGCGAACTTCGGCGGGCGCTTCTCGCGCAGCGCGGCGGCGCCCTCGGCGAGGTCCGGGCCCATGAACGTGAGCATCTCGTAGGCGGCCGACTGGTCGAAGATCGGTCCCGCGACGCGCAGCCAGCTGTTCAGGGCGCGCTTGGTCAGCCTGATCGCCAGCTGGGACCCGGTCGCGAGCGTGTCGGCGATCCTGAGCGCCTCGTTCAGGACCTCCGCGCGCGGCAAGACCTTGCTGACCAGGCCGATCCGCTCCGCCTCGATGCCGGTCACCATCTCGCCGGTCAGCAGGTAGTAGCGAGCCTTGGCCATACCGCAGAGCAGCGGCCAGATGATCGCGGCGTGGTCGCCGGCCGCAGCGCCGAGCTTGACGTGCCCGTCGCCGAGCCTCGCGTCCTCGGCGCAGATGCTGATGTCCGCGAGAAGACCGACCACCAGCCCGGCCCCGACCGCGACCCCGTTGATCGCCGAGATGATCGGCTTGTCGCAGCTGGCGATGTTGTAGACGAGGTCGCTCATCTCGCTGAGCATCCGGGTCGTCCTGTCATAGTCGCCCGCCATCCGCTGCACCATCGCGAGGTCGCCGCCCGCGGAGAACGCCTTTCCCGCGCCGGTGATCACCGCGACCCTGGTCTCCTCGTCCCGCGCGATGTCGCTCCAGACGGCCGCGAGCTGGCTGTGCATGGCCTCGTCGGCAGCGTTGTAGACCTCGGGCCTGTTCATCGTGATCAGGAGCACGCCGTGCTCGCGCCGCTCGAAGAGCAGGTGGTGGTAACTGCTGTAGTCCATGCCGCGCGGCTCCTCGATGCGCTCGGTGATGGGCGGGAGGTCTGCTGATGGAATGATGACATCTGGCCCAGACCGGCGACGCTGCGGCATACTACTGCTGAGTAACTTGTGTGCGCTGTGGCGAGGAGTGCCCCCAGATGAGCGATGCCGTACAAGCCGGTAACGAGCAAGCCGATGCCGCCGGTCTGACGCTTGAACCGTCCGACGACGTCCGCGAGATGCGCGACTGGGTGCACGAGTTCGCCAAGAACGTGATGCGCCCCGCGGCCGCGGAGTGGGACGAGCGCGAGGAGACCCCGTGGCCGATCCTGGAAGAGGCGTCGAAGATCGGCCTGTACTCGCTGGACTTCTTCGGCGGGCAATGGTTCGAGCCGACCGGCCTCGGCACGCCGGTCGCGTTTGAGGAGATCTTCTGGGGCGACGCCGGTATCGGCCTGGCGCTGACCGGGAGCTGCCTGGCGGCTGTCGCGGTCAGCAGCAGCGGCACGCCCGAGCAGATCGGCGAGTGGCTGCCGCAGATGTTCGGCAGTCCAGGCGACGTCAAGCTCGGCGCCTTCTGCTCGTCAGAGCCCGACGCGGGCAGCGACGTCAGCGCGATCAGGACCAGGGCTGTCTACTCGCAGGCCACCGACGAGTGGGTGCTGAACGGCACCAAGGCGTGGGCCACCAACGGCGGCATCGCCGACGTGCACGTGGTCGTGGCCTCCGTGGATCCCGCGCTCGGCAGCCGCGGCCAGGCGAGCTTCATCGTCCCGCCGGGCACGCCCGGGCTGTCGCAGGGGCAGAAGTTCCGCAAGCACGGGGTCAGGGCCTCGCACACCGCCGAGGTCGTGCTCGACGACGTCCGGGTGCCCGGCCGGTGCCTGGTCGGCGGCAAGGAGCGGCTGGACGCCCGGCTGGCCAGGCTGGCCTCAGGGCAGGCCGGCGGCGAGCAGGCGGCGATGAAGACCTTCGAGGCGTCCAGGCCCACGGTCGCCGCGATGGCGGTCGGCGTGGCCAGGGCAGCCTTCGAGTACGCCAGGGACTACGCGGTGAGCCGGGTCCAGTTCGGCAAGCCGGTCGGCCAGAACCAGGCGATCGCCTTCATGCTGGCCGACATGCAGGCCTCGGTCGACGCGGCCAGGCTCCTGACCTGGCGCGCAGCCGTGATGGCCAGGCACGGGCGCAAGTTCACCAGGGCCGAGGGCTCGATGTCGAAGCTGGTCGCGGGGGAGACCGCGGTACGGGTCACCGAGCAGGCGATCCAGATTCTCGGCGGCAACGGATACACCAGGGAGTACCCGGTCGAACGCATGCACAGGGACGCGAAGATCTTCACGATCTTCGAGGGCACGTCGGAGATCCAGCGCATGATCATCGGCCGGGCGGTCACCGGGCTTGACGTGCGCTAATAACCGCAGGTCACGTTGCAGGCGCGGCCCAAGCAGCGGCAGCCGTGGTAATGAGCTGGGCCACCTCGTCTGGGTGCGAGACCATCGCGACGTGGCTGGCGGCGACCTCGATGGTGGTCGCGCCCATGCGGCTGGCGAACAGCCGCTCCGCGTCCGGTGGGATGGCCTGGTCCTCGGTGGCGACCAGGTACCACGAAGGCAACGACTTCCAGGCGGGGATCCCCATTACGTCGTTGAAGGTGGAGCCGGCGAGCGGCTGCTGGGTGGCGCACATCACTTTGGCCTTGACCGGGTCCACGTCGGCGGCGAAGTGGTGCACGTAGTCGTCTTCAGTCAGCCAGGCGAAGCCCCGGGGATCGGTGAAGAGGTGCTCTAGCGCCGGGGGCGTGGGCCCCTGGGACAGCAGCGCACCGAGCGCCTCTCCCTGGTCGAGCCCGAACGCAGCGATATAGGCAAGGCCGGCGACGTTGGGCGCGTCGGTGCCGAGCGCGGTGATGATCTGGCCGCCGTAGGAGTGCCCGGCGACGACGGTCGGACCGTCCTGGAGAGTCAGGACGTGGCGCAGCCGGGCGACGTCGTCGGCCAGCGAGGTGAGCGGGAACGGCGGGGCGGTTACATGAAAGCCGGCGGCCTGCAGGCGCTCGATGACGCCACTCCAGGAGGAGCCGTCCGCCCAGGCTCCGTGGACGAGGACGATGTTGGGTCGGGCGCTCATGTCCATGATTCCTCTCCAGTGGGTTAGCGGATGTCAGTTGTCGGTCGCCGGCCCGTCGGCGTGGAGGCTGGCGATCTGGGCCCTGGCGGCGACGACGAGTTCGGCGTTGGTGCTCGCGTGCCCGGCGATGCCCCAGCCACCATCGGGCGCCTCGGTTAGCAGCACCCAAGTCCGCTCTGCCTGCGACGGGCCGCGGGAGGCGCTGGCGGCTATCGCGGTCAGCCGTTCCACGACGGCGAGCTGCTTATCCCGGTCCAGCGCGCCGGCGTTGGTGAGAACCTGGATCCGGACATAACCGGTGTCGCCGTCGACGTTGGACAGGTCACCATCCGGGAGCTCGTGGATGAAGGCCGCGGTGTTCTGCCGGAACATGGGGATGTCCGGCACCTGCTCGACGGCCATGACGGCAGCCGCCAGGTCCGTCGCGAGCTGATGCTTGTCAGCGAAAGTCCCGGCGGTGGCGTAGACGTCGATCATGGGCATGGCACTGGTCCTCCGGCGGCCGTCCTGTGCATGACTGCTGCTTCATGATGTGCTCAGCCGCGCCCGCGTTTCTCTCGCACATTCGCGTGAGGTCCGTTCTGTGCCCGCGGCCGAGGCCGACGTATCCTTTGGCAGGGATTCGCCCTGCTGGACGCGCCGCGAGAGCCGCCAGGGCAACAGGACGCGAGGTGGTGTGGCCATTGCGCTCAGAGCCGTTGCGGGGCCGCGTCGAGCCGATGGGCCAGGCGCTGGCGGTACTGCGGTCAGCGCACCAGTCCGGATCGACGGCAGCGGTGCTGGTGTCTGGGCCACCAGGCATCGGCAAGACGGCGCTGCTGTCGGAGATCCGGGCCCAGGCGACCGCCATGGGATTCCGCGCCGCTGGCTGCAAGTGCGACCAGATCGAGCAGGTCTGGCCAGGTGCACCTGTGATCGCCATGCTGCGGGGCGGCCCCGCCCCGCTGGTCTCCGCGGCGGAGTATGAAAAAATCACCCGCCTGGTAAGCGAGCCGCTGCTGCTCGCCGACCAGATCGCGTCCTCGCTGGAGAACGCCGCGCTGGCCGGCCCGTTGCTGATCGCGATCGACGACTTCCAGTGGAGCGACCGTGTTACCCGCTTCGCCCTGCGCACCCTGATTCCCCGGCTGATCGGGCTGCCCGTGGTCTGGGTGCTGGCCAGCCGGGCAGACGACTTCGGCCTGGACCTCGACCAGATCCGCGCCGAAACCGTCCGCCTCGCGCCGCTGCCCGCCGCGGACATCATGGCCATCGTCCAGGACCGGCTCGGCCGGCCGCTCGACGAACGGACCTGCCGATTCGCCGAGACCGCCGACGGCAACCCGTTCCTCGCGATCCAGATCATCGACTGCGTGGCCAGGTCCGCCGAACGGGGAGATCCCGGGGCGGTCCCCGGCGAGTTCACCGCAGCGGTGGCCCAACGGGCCGCAGAGCTGACCGGTGCGGCACGCGAAGTACTGAACGTAGCCGCCGTGGCCGGGCGTCCCTGGCCTGTGCGGGAAATCGCCGGGATGATGCCCGGCGGCGGCGACCCAGGCCGGGAGCGGGCCGTCGCGGAGGCCGTCGGGGCCGGGCTGATCACCGCCTCGGGTGGCATCGTGAGCTTCCGTCACGACCTCGTCCGCGAGGCCGTCTACGCCGGCATACCCAGAGGGCTCGTGTCTCAGCTTCACCGGGCGTTCGCGACCTATTACCTCACCGTGGCGGGTGACCCGCTCATGGCCGCCTCGCACGCGCGGCAAGCGGCGACTCCCGGCGACGCCGGCGCCGCGGAGATCCTTCTCGATGCCGCAGAGAAGCTGGTCGGTTCCAGCGCTGGTGATGCGGGTGGGCTGGCGGCACTGGCCTTCCGCACCGTCGAGCCTGCGCAGCCGGAATGGCTGCCGCTGAGCCTCCGCTGCCTGTCCGTGCTCTGCCGAGCGCAACACGCGGCCGAGGCGATCGCCGTCGCCGACATGATCCTCGCGCGCGTCGATGACGCCGACACCATTGGGATGGTTGAGACCCACGCGGCTCGCGCGCTGTGGCTCGGGGGCCGGATTAGCGAACTCCTTGCCCGCACCGAGATCGCACTGAAGATCACGGGACTGGACGCGGCCGTGATCGCGAGGCTGCGCGCGGTGCGTGCCCTGGCGAGGACCCGGCTCCCGGATGCGGGAACTGCGGGGGAGACAGCGGCCGCGCTGAAGTCCGCCCGGGCCACCGGTGACCGGGAGGCGCTCGAACTCGCACTGCAGGCCGCCGGTGAGGCAGCTGCGAACGATGCCGACCATCGGGCGGCCCTGGCTCGCTTCCGTGAGCTGCGCACGTTGCGCGGCATGCCGTGCCTGGCGGAAGAGATCGCGGCACTGCAATTCCTGGACAGACATGGCCATGCGCAGGTGCTGCTGGATCAGGCGCGGGCCGACAGCCGAGCCGCCACCGAGACCATGCTCCCGGCACTCGCGTACGCGCAAGCGTGGCAGGACTTCACCCTAGGCCGCCTCGATGACGCCGATTCCGGCGCCCGCGCGCTCATCGAACTCGGAAACCAGCTCGGCAGCAGCCTGTACATCCTCGACGCGGTCATCGTCCGTGTGAGCGTCGCTCTCCTACGCGGTGACATCGACACGGCAGCCAACCAGGTGCGCCACGCGGAAGAGCTCGGCGGCGCTGACGACACGGTCCGCAAGCCAGGTCTCGCAGTCATCCGCGGCTGGATCGCCGCGGCGCGCGGCGATGTCCAGCATGCTGTCGTTGCGCTTCGCCCCGTGGTCGACGGGGCCAGCCAGTCCCATGGCTTCTGGCCGGTGTGGCCGTGCTGGAACGGGCTGTTTTTCGAATTCGCCAGGATGGCCGCCGACCGGGACTTCACCGCCGCCTGCGTCGACATTGCCGAGATCGCCGCAGCCCGCAACCCCGGCGTCGCCAGTTTCGACGGCCTCGCCCTGAACCTGCGAGGCCGAATCAGCAACGACTTGGACCTCATCGCGCGGTCCGCGGACGTTCTTGCCCAGAGCCCCCGCCCGACACTTCGCGCATACGGAGCGGACACCTACGGCCGTGCGCTGCTCGCCGCAGGCGAGCGGCAGGCCGGGCTGGCCCAGCTCGATCTCGCCTGGGACACTTACCATCAGATCGGCGCGGTGACCTTCCGCGCGGAAACCCAGCGCGCGATGCGCGAAGCCGGAGCTCGCCGCGCCAAGTGGTCTATCTCCGCAAGACGGCCCGCGACGGGCTGGCCGGCACTGACCCAGGCCGAACGTCGAGTGGCCGCTCTTATCGGCTCTGGCCACACCAACAATCAGCCGCCACAGAACTCGGCGTCTCCGTCAACACCATCAGTACGCACCTGCGCGCCGTTTTCACCAAACTGGGCATCCAATCCCGGGTGCAGCTGGCGCACGAACTTCGCGATCATGAAGTGAGGCACGCCGCAGCTCCAGCTCGGCCAGCTGCGCCCCATCACGCTCGTTGACACGTCACTCAGGTCACGGCTGAAGCCGACGATCTCAGCGGCTCCGGGCCGTGGCGGCGTAGTCGGTCGCGCGGAAGCATCCATGGACGTGGTCGTTGACCACTCCGACGTTCTGCATGAACGCGTACACACTCGTGGGCCCCACGAAGCGGTACCCCTGCGACTTCAGCTGCTTCGCGAGCCCCTCCGCCTGCGGGGTCGACTTCGGCAGGCCGGCGATAGACCGCGGCGCCCGCTGGCGGGTGATCTGATTGGACTTCGCGAGCGCCGCCAGGCTCGGCGACGCGGACATCATCGCGCGGGCGTTGGCGACAGTGGCCTCGATCTTGCCGCGGTTGCGGATGATCGAGGCGTCCTGTACCAGCCGGTCCACGTCCCGCTCTGTCATCGCCGCCACCTTGGCTACGACGAAGCCCGGGAAAGCCTTCCGGAACGCGTCCCGCTTCCCGAACACGATCGACCAGCTCAGCCCGACCTCGAACACGCCCAGGGTGAGCGCCTCGAACATCGCGGACTCCTCGTAGGTGCGGGTACCCCAGATTTCGTCGTGATAGCGGCCGAAGGCGGTATCCCCGGCGCCGGCCCAGGCGCAGCGCGGTCTCCCGTCACGCCCGACGACTATGTCGCTGCTCATGGTTCGAATGATCTCACTGGGCCGTCCACGAGCTTCACGACCCTCGGGGGCGCCTCGGAGATCCAGCAGTCTGACGCTTCGCGCGACGCCCTACCAAGTCGGGACGAGGCCGCCGTCGATGGTGAAGTCCGCTCCTGTGATGTTTCCCGCCCGGCTGCTCGCCAAGAACAGCACGAGGTCGGCGACCTCGGACGGCTGGCTGAAGCGGCCGGTGACCATCTGACCGGCTGCCTGGCTGGCCACGTCGTCAGGCTTCGCGCCCGTCGCGGCACTCACGGTTCTGGCCACCCCGCCGTCTCCCAGCCAGAGGTCGGTCGCCACTGGGCCCGGGCTGACAGTGTTGACCCTGATTCCTTTCGGGCCGACTTCTTTCGACAATGCCTTGCAGAATCCGGCGAGCCCTGCCTTCGCAACGCTGTAGTCCAAGACGGCCGGATCGGGCAGCCTGGCGTTGACCGAGCAGATCGTGACGATAGAGCCCGAACCCGCCTCGAGCATGCCAGACAGCACGGCGCGGCAGGCGCGGACGGCGGCCATCAGATCGAGATTCAGCGTGGCGAGCCACTGATCGTCGGTGATGCTCAGAAAGCCGCCGGGCCTGGCCGGCGCCGAACCGACGTTGTTGACCAGGATGTCCACGGGCCGACCGACGGCCTGGACAAGCGCGGCCGGACCCAGCGGGTCGGCCAGGTCGACCTCGACCGGATGGACGTTCCCCGCGGCGGCTATCTCCTCCAGGTCCGGCGATGACGTCCTGGCGCCGGCAAAAACGGTCGCGCCGGCGCCTGACAGCGCCTTGGTGACCGCCAGCCCGATTCCCTTGCTCGCGCCGGTCACCACGGCGGTGCTCCCGGCAAGCGCCAGATCCATAGCCCTCCCGTCGGCCTCCATCAATCCAACGCTAGCTCTACGTGAGCAGCTCCGGCTTGCCAGGCCGCCTGACGCACGGGGAAGCTGGACGCGAGCGAAGGAGCGCCGGAGATGAAGACCCCGATCTGCGACATGCTGGGTATCGACCTGCCGCTGCTGGCGTTCAGCCACTGCCGCGACGTGGTGGCCGCCGTGACCAACGCCGGCGGCTTCGGCGTGCTCGGCGCGTCGATGCACTCGCCCGAGCAACTCGAGCACGAGCTGGCCTGGATCGACGATCACGTGGACGGCAGGCCGTATGGCGCCGACATCCTCGTGCCCGAGAAGTACGAGGGCAAAGGCCAGGGCCTGGCCGTCGCCACGATCCACGCCATGATCGGCCAGGAGCAGAAGGACTTCGTCGCGGCACTGCTCGAAGAGCATGGCATCCCCGCCGACGGCTCCGACGCACCGCCCGCGTCGGTCTCCATCAGCGACGACGCTGGCGAGCAACTGCTCGATGTGGCGTTCCGGCACCCCATCAAGCTCATCGCCAGCGCGCTCGGGACGCCGCCCGGTTACATGATCGAGCGGGCCAGCGCATGCCGGCGTCCCGATCGCGGCCCTGGTCGGGGCCAAGGAGCACGCGATCAGGCAGGTCAACGCCGGCGTCGACATCCTGGTCGCGGCCGGCACCGAGGCTGGCGGCCACTGCGGTGAGGTCACCACGATGGTGCTGGTCCCCGAGGTGATCGACGCGATCAAGCCGATCCGCGAGGTGCCCGTGCTCGCGGCCGGCGGGATCGTGACCGGCCGGCAGGTCGCCGCGGCGATCGCGCTCGGCGCCGCCGGGGCGTGGATGGGCTCGGTCTGGCTGACCACCGAGGAGGCCGAGACCGCTCCGTTCACGAAACTGAAGATGCTGGCCGCCACCTCGCGCGACACGATCCGCTCGCGCAGTCGCACCGGCAAGCCGTCCAGGCAGCTGAAGTCGGACTGGACCGCGGCCTGGGAGAGCGACAAGAGCCCGGCGACGCTGCCCATGCCGCTGCAGTCACTGCTGAGCGAGCCCGTCATGCGGCGGGTCGACATTCTCGCCCAGCAGGGCAACAAGGGCGCGCAGGAACTCGCTACTTACTGGGTCGGTCAGGGCGTCGGGCTGATGAACAAGGCCACGACCGTCCGCGATGTCATCTACGAAATGGCGCAGGACTACGCCGAGGCCGCCGAGCGCCTCGCCGCCACCATGGCGGACTGACCGCGAGACGCCTCCGCCGCCCAGCACGGCTGCGGAATTTCAACATTGGACAGATCTCGGTCGCGACAAAGTCGGCTCGGCCCGGCGTCCGCTGAAACGGACGCGGAATTGGCTCAGATCAGTCCAATGTTGTAGGGCGTCGGTGGGTGCACGGCTGGCTGCGGCCTGCCACTATGGCGTTGCTGGTTACCAGCCAGTGAATTCCAGCTAGCGTTACGCGGGGTCAGGAGCACCGATGGCCCGGGATGACGACGTTCAGACGCCGGAGAATGAGCCAGGTCCCGTCGTGGCCGATGGCTTGGCCGGCCTCGTTCCGGCGCCCGCGGTGCCGGCGAGACGATGGCGCCGGCAGACGACGCAGCCGGCAGAGACAGCGGACCGGCAGGCAGCGGACCGGCGGAGGAAGTGCCTGGGAACGCAAGCGACCTGCCAGCCGCCGCGACGGCTCCGCCTGGGGACGGGGGTGGCAACCCGCTGCGAGCTGCCTGGAGCTGGCTGACCACGGGAACGTGGGCGGCCATGGCCTGGTCGGGGCTGACCCTCGCCGCGCTCGTGGGGCTGTGGCAGACCAGCGCGCTCGTCCAGGAACTCACGCCGCAAGGCCAGTACTCCGTGGTCGGGCTCGTGGGCCCCGGCCAGGTGACGAGCTTCGCCACGCCTCCATATACGACATTCGAGGCCTGGGAACAGGCCAGCCTGACCTTTGGCAAGCTGAATGGCTGGCTCTGGTACTGCCTGGCATTTGACGCCATTCTGATCCTGAGCCTTGCCTCGCTCGCAGTCGTCATCCTGAGGAGATACTCACGGTCCGGGCCATCGGTCTGGCTGACAACCGCCGCGCTTGGCGGGCTCGCGCTCGAGGCACTGGTCGGCGTGGTGAGCCTGCTGCTTCATCCGCACGGCACGCTGCTGAGCGTGCTGGTCTGGGTCCTGCATCTCGCCACCATCGCGAAATGGCTGCTCATCATCAGCCTGCTGACCTGGATCATCTACAAGATCCATGAGAGCAGGCAGGCGTACAGATCCAGTGTCCATGACCGTAGTCGCGGCGATGATCACAGCGACGAGACGGGCATCTATGCCGACCTGCGGCGGCTCTGGCACGCGCTTGAAGTGCAGCGCTTCTCGCTGATCGTCGTCGCGCTGCTCACCCTGATCGCGATCGGGCCGCCGCTCAGCGACACCCTGGAGCAGCTCCCGGATGTGCAGCGCGCGTGGCTCGACTCCGGTTCGCTCATGGGCCTACGGCAAATGGCCGTCGCCTTGGTCACCGAATTGCTGATCGCATACTTGCTGTTCCGGCTCGGCAGAATGCGCAAGAAGCGAGCGGATGCCAAATTCGCCGGCCAGCAGAGTGATGCCAGGAAGTCAGTTCTGCACCTGCCGTGGGTGATCATTCCCGCAGCAGTCGGCTTGCTGGCCTGGCTATTCGCAGCCACCCATCAAGCGCATGTGGCCCTGCCCCGCCTGCTGGCCTTCGTCGGCACCTTGCTGGTCATCTACGTCGCGTCCCTGATCCTGCAGCAGTTCTGGGGCACCAAGATTCCCGATGGCCGAGGCCTGCCGCCACGGGAAGACGTCATCAGCGACGCCGCTCGGATCGCAGGCGACGCCCTAGCCCTCGCCGTGCTGGCCGTCACGCCGATCGGGCTCGTGCGTTCCTTCACGGCCGAGGTGCTCGCCGTGCCGGACCCCGGGTGGGAGCCGATCGCGGCATTCTGGTTCGCGATGGTGGCGTCGCTCGTCCTGCCCCTGACCGTTCCACCGCTGCTGGCCCGTCTGGCCAGGCGCCGTGCCCAGACCACTGGCCCGGAAACGGTAAGGGCCGAGGCAGCACCTGAGCCCGATGGCCAGGCGACCGGGGTGGGCTTCAGTGAACGTTTCAGCCACTGGCGGGGGCGCCACAGCGAACTCGCGGGCCGCACCATCGGGCTGTGGATTGCCATGGCGCCGTTCCTCGTCGCTGATGTGCTGCTCATCCATGCGCCACTGACGATGGCGCCGTGGTTCGGACCGCTCGCGACCGCGGAGATCGCCATCGGCACGCTGGCCGGATTGCTCGGCGCCCTTGCCTACCTGGCCCAGATGACGAGGCCGCTCGCAGTGTTCGGAATGCTGAAAATGAACGTCACCCCCGTAATCACGATCGTGCTCATCGTGGCGCTGATCGGCGGGATCGTCGATAGGAACTCCGCGCTGCACCAAGTCCGGCAACCGGTCACCACGCACACGGCCAAGCGCCCGACCCTGGACGAGGCACTGGCAACCTGGCGCCGTCAGCTACCCGCTGCCTGCGCTATTCCGGCTGGATCGGCCGGCGGCCATCAGATCAACGTTTTCCCGCTGATCCAGGTCGCTGCCTCGGGCGGCGGTGTCCGCGCGGCGTGGTGGGCGATCAAGGTACTCGGGACGATCGCGGACAGCACGTGCGGAGCGAGCGACGTCTTCGCAGTCAGCAGCGTCAGCGGCGGATCCGTCGGAACCGCGGTGCTGGTCTCGAGCACGGGCGGACAGCAGCCAGGGGGCCTCGCCAGCACGCGCATCACCAGCATGGCCGGCCCGCAGGCGCTCGCGGCCGGGCTCGATGGCTTCATGCTCAGGGATGCCCTTGCCGGGTACACCGGCATCGATGTCGCGGCGAGCGGTATGCCTGGAGGCGACCGTTACCCGGATCGCGCTGCCCTGATCGAACTGGAGTGGCAGCACGAGGATCCGAGCCTGGCGCGACCGTTCCCGCTGACTGACCCCGCTCTGCCGTGGGCGCTGTTCTTCAACTCCACGTCGGTCAGCACCGGCTGTCGCGCTGTCATCTCCACGGTCACGCTGCCCAGAGCCTCACAGATCCCTAACATGGGCCTGACCTGCGGCGTCGGCACCCGAGGCCCGGCTGGCAGCTACGACTTCTTCGCGCGCCTGCACTGCATGCGCGGCATCGCGACCTCGACGGCGGCCATGCTGTCCGCGAGGTTCACGTATGTCACGCCGACGGGGACGGTCACGGGTTGCTACAAGCGAAGCGGCACGTTCCAGGACCAATTGGTTGACGGCGGTTATGGCGATAGCACGGGCCTGTCCACGCTGGTCAACATCGCGCCCAGCCTCGTCTCTCGCATCCGCCAGTACAACATCACGGCGGTCACCAAGGCCAAGGCTGGCCAGCCGATCACACTCATCATGCCCGTCACTGTCTACCTGCAGAACAGCCTCCAGCGAGCCCCTGAGATCGTCCCGCCGAGCAGGACGCCGGAGATCTACGCGCCTAAGGCGGCGCTGTCCGCCGGCCCGACGACAGAACTCCGCAGCACCGACTCGCTGCTCGAGAACATGCTCGCGGCGACCGGCTTCGGGCAGTGGGCCAGCTGCCAGCGCCGTGATCAGGCATGCCTGGCTGTACTCCTCGCCGCAGAGGCGGGCGTGCCCGATCAGCTCATCACCGTCGCGCCGCGCGAGTATCCAGGGGTCTCCGTACCGCTTGGATGGCTGCTGTCCAAGGTCAGCCAGGAAGCGCTCGATAGCGCGCTCGCGCGCGATATTTCAAGCCAGGCGTGTGCGCCGGGCGCGGCCGAGGATCCTTATTGCCTCCCAGGCCTCGGCGGCATGGCCGACCTGCTCAAGCTGATCAAGCTGTCGCCGCAGCAGGCTGCAAGATCGCTCCAAGGCTAGACTTCGGCCATGCCCCTCGAAGGTGAATATGTCCCGAGTCCGCGCGGCTGGGTCCGCGACCAGGTCGAGCTGTTCGAAGGCTCAGGCGGCACGGAAGGAACGATGCTTCGCGAGACGGACATGCAGGTCGTGATCGTCACGAACGTGGGCGCCAAGACCGGCAAGATCCGCAAGACCCCGCTGATGCGGGTTGAGCACGACGGCTGCTACGCCGCGGTCGCCTCGCTCGGCGGAGCGCCGAAGAATCCGGTCTGGTACTACAACCTGAAGGCCAATCCGTCGGTCGAGGTCCAGGACGGGCCGAACAGGTTCGACCTGGTCGCTCGGGAGATCACCGGCGACGAGAAGGCCGAGTGGTGGGAGCGGGCCGTCGCCGCGTTCCCGCCGTACGCCGAATACCAGGCCAAGACCAGCCGCGTCATCCCGGTCTTCGTACTGGAGCCGGCCAGCTAGCACCTGACCACCATGCCGTATTGCAAGGTAATCTTGTAATCACGGGTTGGAGGTGGTCGCATGGCAGTCGATTCGCCGCTCGATGCGTACTCACGGATCGTCGCCGGCGTGGCCGCCGAGCTGACGCCGAAGGTCGCCAGCCTGCGTGTCGCGCACGGCTCGCGAAGGGCTGGGGAGAGCATGGGCTCGGCCGTCGTCTACACGGGCGACGGCTTCCTGCTCACCAACGCGCACGTAGTCGGCAGCGCGGCCGGCGGGACTGCGCTGTTCTCTGACGGGACAAGCTCGCCGTTCACCGTGGTGGGCGCCGATCCGCTGTCCGATCTCGCCGTCGTGCGGGCCGGAGCGGAGACGCCGGCCCCTGCGGTGCTGGGTGAGGCCGAGGACCTGGTCGTGGGTCAGCTCGTGGTCGCGGTCGGGAGTCCGCTCGGCCTGGCTGGCTCGGTGACCGCCGGCGTGGTCAGCGGGCTCGGCAGGTCGCTGCCGACCCGCAGTGGCTCAGCCGTCCGGCTGATCGAGGACGTCATCCAGACCGACGCCTCGCTCAATCCTGGCAACTCGGGTGGCGCGCTTGCGGACGCCAACGCCAAAGTGGTCGGGATCAACACGGCCGTGGCCGGGGTCGGGCTCGGTCTCGCGGTGCCAGTCAACTCCACCAGCCGGAAGATCATCTCCGCGCTGATGCAGTACGGCCGGGTCCGTCGCGCGTACCTGGGCATCGTCAGCGCGCCGACGCCGCTGCCCGCCTGGCTGCATGACCGGGTCGGGCGCAAGGAAGGACTGCGGATCGCCGAGCTGGTGGCGGACGGGCCAGCCGCTCGGGCTGGCCTGCGGCCGGCGGACATCCTCGTCAGCGCGGCAGGCAAGCCCGTCACGACCGCGCAGGACCTGCAACGACTGATGTTCGCCGAGGCCATCGGCAAGCCGCTTGAGGTCACCGTGCTGCGCAACGGCGCTCTCGTCGACGTGATTGCCGAGCCGTCTGAGCTAGCCGCCGCGTGACCACGGCGCGGGCGGCGGCCGGAATGCTCCCTCGGGTGCGTAAGAATGACGTATGAGTAAGCAGCCGAGTGCGCCGCCGCCGGGCGACAAGCCAACCCCGACCGCGCCGCCGCCTCCGCCAGCCTGGCGGCACTGGCTCTGGCCGGTCGCGCTTGTCGCGGTGCTGGCCCTGTACTTCCTGCTGCCGAGCATCAACACCGGCAGCACGGTCACGCTGAGCTACAGCCAGTTCATCAGCTCGGCTAGCCAGCACAAGGTCAAGGACATTACGTTCGACTCCTCGTCCAATGGCAGCAATACGCCCGCTAGCGGAACCCTGACCAACGGCAAGTCCTACACCACCGTGATCCCTGGGGCGCCAACCACGCAGCTCGCGAACCAGCTACGCGCCGACGGCGTCAAGAGCGTCGACGCGACCACCAGCTCGCCGGGGCTCGGCACCGAGGTCTTGTACTGGCTGATCTTGCTCGCGCCGTTGATCTTCGTGTTCTGGCTGTTCCGCCGGATGTCGCGGGGCGCGGCCGGCGCCTTCCAGGGCGCGCTTGGCGTGGGCAGGTCACGCGCCAAGGTGTTCGACGCCGAGCGCCCCAGCACGAAGTTCAACGACGTAGCCGGCTATGAGGGCGCGAAGCAGGAGATCAGCGAGATCATCGACTTCCTGCGCAACCCGGCCAGGTACCAGCGGGCCGGCGCGATGGCGCCGCGCGGCGTCCTGATGGTCGGCCCGCCAGGTACCGGCAAGACGCTGCTCGCCAGGGCGGTCGCGGGCGAGGCGTCAGTGCCGTTCTTCTCGGTCACCGGGTCGAGCTTCGTCGAGATGTTCGTGGGCGTGGGTGCCGCCAGGGTGCGTGACCTGTTCAATGAGGCGCGCAAGCGGGCGCCCGCGATCATCTTCGTCGACGAGGTCGACGCGATCGGCCAGCGGCGCGCGGGATCTGGCGCCGTCGTATCCAACGACGAGCGGGAGCAGACGCTCAATCAGCTGCTGTCGGAGATGGACGGCTTCGACATGACGCAGGGCCTGGTCGTGCTTGCCGCGACGAACCGGCCAGAGGTCCTCGACCCCGCGCTGCTGCGGCCCGGCAGGTTCGACCGGCAGATCACGATCCCGCTGCCCAACCTGGAGGAGCGGGCGGCGATCCTCCGCGTGCACTGCCGCGACAAGAAGCTCGCCCCCGACGTGGACCTGAAGATCGTGGCCAGGGGCACGCCTGGCTTCTCCGGCGCCGACCTGGCGAACCTGGCGAACGAGGCCGCGATCTTCGCGGTCCGCCGCAACCGCGACGTGATCACGGCGGATGACTTCGACGAGGCGCGCGACCGGATCCTGCTCGGCCGGCGCGAAGGCTCCAATGTGCTGCTGCCGGAGGAAAAGCACGCGGTCGCCGTGCATGAGGCGGGGCACGCGCTCGTCGCAGCCCTGTCGGCACACGCTGACCCCGTGGCCAAGGTCACCATTCTGCCGGCCGGCCAGGCGCTTGGCGTGACGCAGCAACTGCCGCTGATCGAGCGGCACCTGTACGGCGAGGACTACCTGCACGACTCGCTCGCCGTCCGCCTCGGCGGCCGCGCCGCTGAGCTGGTCGAGCTCGGCCAGGGCTCAACCGGCGCCGCGAACGACCTGTCCACCGCGACCGACATGGCCATCAGGATGGTCCGCGAGTTCGGGCTGTCGGACAAGCTTGGCCCGGTCGGCTATCCGCAGGGCGGCTCGGTCTTCCTCGGCGGTGGCGGCGGCAACGGCCTGACCAGCAGGCCCTATGCCGAGTCCACCCAGGCGCTGATCGACTCCGAGGTCTCCAGGCTGCTGCGCGAGGCCGAGCACACCGCGGTCGGCCTGATCAGGGCGCATCGTGAGATGCTGGCCGAACTCGTCGAAGTCCTGCTTGAGCACGAGACCGTTGACGGCGCTGAGGTCTACCGGATCGCGGGCAGGCCGGTGCCCGTGCACCGGCCGCCCGACGAGGTCGCGATCGCGCCACGGGCCAAGGCGCTCGACGTTCGGTAAGCCAGCTGCCGAGCATCGACCCGGCCCCACGCGACGACAAGTAGGCGAAGAGCACCCGAAGAGGAGCCAGCCAGTGGAACTGCTTGTCCTGCCCGGCGCGGCGGTCCGCTCGGTGCTCAGCTATCCGTTGTGCGCGCAGACCATGCGCACCTGCCTGGCCGCGCGTGCCCGCGGCGAGGTCTTCCAGCCGCTGCGCTCCATCTTCAAGCCGGAGGGCGCACCAGGAATGATGGGGCTGATGCCGTCGTTCCAGGCCGGCACGGGTACGGGCTCAAGGCCATCAACATCACTCCAGGAAATCCGGCCGTCGGGCTGGACAGCCACCAGGGCGTCGTCCTGCTGTCCAGCCAGGACACCGGCGAGCCGCTCGCCGTGCTCAACGCGTCGGCCGTCACCGAGATCAGGACGGCGGCGGTGTCCGCCGTCGCCACCGAACAACTCGCCGTGCCCGGTGCTGACGTCCTCGCGGTGGCGGGCACCGGCGTCCAGGCCAGGTCGCACATCATGGCGATCGCCGCGATCTGGCCGCTCGCCGAGGTCAGAGTGGCTGGCTCAGGACCTGGGAGGGCAGCGGCGTTCGCGGCCGAGGTCGCTCCCGCAGCCCTCGCGGAGGTTGGCGCGGCGGGCGTCCGGGTCGCCGCGTGCGACTCGGTCAAGGAGGCGGTCGACGGAGCAGGGATCGTGGTGACCGCCACGACCTCGGCGACACCGGTGCTCGAGCGTGCCTGGCTGGCGCCGGGCACGCACATCAACGCGGTCGGGGCCTGCCTGCCGCACACCAGGGAGCTTGACACCGAGACGGTCGCGAGCGCCGCGCTCTTCGCCGACAGCCGGGAGTCGATGCTCGCCGAGGCCGGCGACTACCTGCTGGCCGCCGCCGATGGCGCCGTAGACGCCGGACCACATTCGCGCCGAGATCGGAGACCTGCTGGCCGGCATCGCGCCTGACGCTGGCCGCAGGGACGCTGCTGAGATCACGATCTTCGAGTCGCTCGGACTCGCGATCGAGGATCTGGCCGCGGCGATGGCCGCCTACCAGGCAGCCCGCGATACCGGCGCAGGTCACTGGATCGAATTCGACTAAGAACCACCGTTCTCGCCCTAGCTTTCCGGCATTTTCCGTTGCCGCAAAATGGGCGGCATGCCATTCTTTACGCCATGAGCAAGCACGCGGCGCTCTACGTCGCCGTATTCTCTACAATTGCGCTCTTCATCGGCTGGCACTACGCGTTCTATCGCGGAGCCTCCGCTGAGCTCGCCACTCGGCTGCGGCAGGTTCCTATCCTCAAGGAAGAGAAAAGCAAGCACTTCTCGATCCTTGCCCTGTTCGCCGTGGTGTTCGCGGTCGTGCTGTACGTGATCGCGACCAGGCACCATCACCACTAGGCCAGCAAGCGGAGGACAGCCGGAACCGGGAGCACCTGGCGCGCGTCTCAGTCGCGAGTACCACGCAGACTGGGAGAGCTGTCATGACTGTCACTGTTAAACCCGCGTTCCGGGCAATCGGGATCGGCCTCGCCGCCGCCGCGCTGCTTATCGGCGCATTCTTGCTGGGATCGGCCAGGACGCCTGCCGCGAGCGCGGGCGGCAATGCCGCCCAGGCGGGCCAGGGCAATCCAGGCGGCCTGGTCCTGACGGCCGCCCAGGGCGGCGGAAAGATCACGGTCACCGGGACTGGAACGGTCACCGGCACGCCCGACCAGCTCATCTTGTCCATGGGCGTGCAGACCAGCGCGTCGTCGGTGTCGATCGCGCTCCGCCAGGCGAACGAGGCGGCGAGCCGCGTGATCCGCTCGCTGAAGGCAGGCGGCGTCCGAGCCGCTGACATCCAGACCTCCGGGCTGTCGATCGAGCCGAACTACACCAACGGCAGCCAGGCCCCGGTCGGCTACGGCGTCAGCGAGCAACTCACCGCTACGCTGCGCGACCTGGCAAGGCGGGCAGCCAGATCCAGGCGGCCGCGACCGCGGGCGGCAACGCCACGACCGTGAACGGCGTCTCGCTGAACCTGGCCGACACCAGCCGCCTGCTTGGCCGCGCGAGGATGGCCGCTGTCCGCGACGCGCAGGCGAAGGCCAGCCAGTTCGCGCACGGCCTCGGCCGGCCGCTTGGCCGGGTGATCAGCGTGTCCGACCAGAGCCAGGTCTTCCCGTACCCGGAGTTCAGCGCGATGGCGGCCGCGAAGTCGTCAGGGGCCGCCTCAGTTCCGGTCTCGCCGGGTTCGCAGCAAGTCAGCGTGCAGATCACGGTGGTGTACGCGATCGGCTGATCGGCAGCGCGGCTCGTCCGCCGCGCGCACTGCAGCCAGCGCTGCTACCCTTACGCCATGTCATCGCTGAGCCGCACCTGGTGGCGCCGCCGCTAGGCGGCCCTGGTTCGCGCGTCCAGCAACCCGAAGGCGACCGCCCGGCATCCGGCGGTCGCCTTCGCGCATCCACGCCGGTCCGGGCCTGACAGGCAGGACACAGGCATGCCAGATCCGAGCGTCGATTACAGCGCGGACTTCGGCGCCCAGCCGCCGCGCGGCGAGACCAGGTTCGTGACCGCTGGCGGCATCGAGGTGACCAGGACGGCCACGCCGTTCGATCCTGCCGTGCTGGCCGACGTAACCAGGCAGATCGATGCCAGGCGCGGCGGCACCTTCAGCTCGGGCATGGAGTATCCGGGCCGCTACAGCCGCTGGCACATGGGCTACGTCGACCCGTGCGTCGAGTTCGCCGCGCGCGGACGCGAGCTGACGGCCACGGCGCTGAACGAACGCGGCGCGGTGTTGCTGCCGGCGATCGGCGCCGCGCTCGATCGGGCCGGCACGCGGCTCTCGCCGACGGCGATGGGCCAGCCAGAAGACGCCGCCGCCAGCGTCAGGGTTGTCATCGCCGAGACCGCGGGGGTTGTTCCCGAGGAGGAGCGAAGCAGGCGCCCGACCGTGTTCAGCGCGATCCGGGAGGTCATCGCGCTGTTCGCTGGGCCGGACGAGCATCTGGGGCTGTATGGCGCCTTCGGCTATGACCTGGCCTTCCAGTTCGAGCCGATCCGGCAGCGGCCAGAACGGCACGACAACGGCGCGGGCGCCGCAGGCACGGCAGCGCGACCTGGTGCTGCACCTGCCCGACCAGATCTACGTGATCGACAGGAAGCGCGAGACCGCGCTGCGGTACAGCTACGAGTTCGCCGCCGGCGGCCGGTCGACGCGGGGACTGGACCGCGGCACCCCGCCAGCCGCGCCGGCCAGCCTGGCCGGGACCAGCGGGGAGAGCCCGGTTAACCTGCCTGATGATCCTGAACCTGGCGGCTACGCCGCGGTCGTGGCGAGCGGCGAGGGAGCGGTTCGCGGCCGGGGACTTGTTCGAGGTCGTGCCCAGTCACGAGTTCTGGGCCAGGTGCGGCTCGCCCGCGGCGTGCTACGAGCGGCTGCGCAGGCGTAACCCGGCGCCGTACGAGTTCTTCCTGAACCTCGGCGAGGACGAATACCTGGTCGGCGCGTCCCCGGAGATGTACGTCAGGGTGACCGGCGACCGGGTCGAGACGTGCCCGATCGCTGGCACCGTGCCGCGCGGCGCGAACCCGCTCGCCGACGCGGCCAACATCACGGAGCTGCTGACGTCGCAGAAGGACGAGTCCGAGCTCACGATGTGCACCGACGTCGACAGGAACGACAAGTCGCGGATCTGCGTGCCAGGCAGCGTGCGGGTGATCGGACGCCGTCAGATCGAGCTGTACAGCCGGGTGATCCACACCGTCGATCACGTCGAGGGCAGGCTGCGCCCCGGGTTCGACGCGCTCGACGCGTTCCTCACGCACATGTGGGCGGTGACCGTCACCGGGGCGCCGAAGACCTGGGCGATGCAGTTCATCGAGGACCACGAGGCGAGCCCGCGCCGCTGGTACGGCGGCGCCGTGGGCGTGCTTGGCTTCGACGGCTCGATGAACACCGGGCTGACCCTTCGGACCGCGCACATCCGCGGCGGCCTCGCGTCCGTCCGCACCGGCGCGACCCTGCTGTTCGACTCCGACCCAGCCGCCGAGGAGCTCGAGACCAGGCTGAAGGCCAGGGCGCTGCTCGAGGTGCTCGCGGAGGCAGCGGCCGCCGCCGGTGCCACCGCTGATGCCGCGCCGATCTGGACGAGCGCGCAGCCTCGGCCGGCGCAGCCGGCCAGCGCGGCGGCCGGGCAGGCCTGCCCGGCGCCGGCATGCGGGTACTGCTCGTCGACCACCAGGACTCGTTCGTGCACACCCTGGCGAGCTACTTCGCCGAGCAGGGCGCGGCCGTGACGACGCTGCGCGCCGGGTTCGATCCCGGCCAGCTCGACCAGTACGCGCCCGACCTGGTGGTGCTCTCGCCGGGGCCTGGCCGGCCGGCCGATTTCGGCTGCGCCGCGCTGCTGTCCGAACTCGACGCGCGCCGGCTTCCCGCCTTCGGGGTCTGCCTCGGCCTGCAGGCGATGGTCGAGCACGCCGGCGGCACGCTGAACCTGCTCGCGACGCCGGCGCACGGCAAGCCGGGCCAGGTGCGGGTGACCGGCGGCGAGCTGTTCGCCGGCCTGCCCGACTATTCACGGCCGGCCGCTATCACTCCCTGCACGCCACGCCCGATCAGGTCAACGGCGGGTTCGCGGTGACGGCGGTGACCTCCGATCCGGCCGCGGCCCGCGGTGGTGAGGTCGTGATGGCCATCGAGGACCAGGCCGCAGGGCGGTGGGCCGTGCAGTTCCACCCCGAGTCGATCCTGTCGGCCGGCGACGACGCGGGCCGGCTGGTCGTCGCGAACGTGCTCAGGCTCTGCCACGCCTACCACGCGGGCCAGCAGCCGGCCGCGGCGTTGTCAGCCGGCGCCGGTAGGGTGCCAGGTCATGAGGAACGTGCATCCCGAGGTCTTCCTGGTCGCCAGGCCGCAGCTGGACTATGACGCGATCGCCAGGTACCTGAGCGAGGTAGGCGGGACGAGCTGGCTCGAGCGCCTCGACAACGGGCGGCTGGACAACGACGCCATGAACCTCGCCGAGTTCGCCGGGCGGCTGTGCTACCGGTCCTGGGAGCCCGGGCTGAACCCGAACGTCACCAGGGTGCGGTCAGAGCAGGACGCCTACCTGAAGAACATCCTGTCCAGCGCCCACGGCTCGGTGCTCGAGCACGTCAGCTTCAGCTTCGCCCTGCACAACGTCAGCAGGGTCCTGACCCACGAGCTGATTAGGCACCGGCCCGGCGTGGCGATCTCCCAGGAGTCGCTGCGGTTCGTGCGGCTGAACGACATCGGGTTCTGGTTCCCGCAGTGGGCCAGCGCCGACCAGGAGCTCATGGACAAGGCGAGCTCGCTGCTAGGCCAGCTTGAGGAGTTCCAGCTCTGGATGGCCGACCACTTCGGTCTCGACGCCGAGGGCGTGCCGTTCAGCGAGAAGAAACACAAGACCTCTTTCATGCGCAGGTTCGCACCGGACGGCGTGGCCACCGGTCTGCTCTGGACCGCCAATATCAGGACGCTGCGGCACACCATCGAGGCGCGCACCGACCCCGGTGCCGAAGAGGAAATCCGGCTGCTGTTCGGCATGATCGGCGAGATCATGCAGGCGGAGGCGCCCGCGCTGTTCGGTGACTACACGGTCAAGGAAGGCGCGTGGATCCCGGGCTGGCGCAAGGTCTAGCGCGCTCCGGCCGGGCGGCGGAGGAGGTCCTGGCGCTGCGGGTGGCGGGCCAGTTCGAGTGCCTCGACCGGGTCGTGGTGCAGCCTGCCCGCCGGCACCCGCTTCGAGAGCAGCTTCGCCGCTGACTTGACCAGCCCGGCGGGGCCGGCGACGTAGACGTCGCAGTCCCGGAACGACGGATGGGTCGCGACCACCTCGGGAAGACGTCCGACCCGTCCGGCGAAGTCGAGTTCCCGCTCGGCCACCTGGATCACGGTGAGCGGGGGATAGGCGAGCCGCAGGGTCTCCAGGTCAGCCGCGTCGTAGAGATCGCGCTTGCGGCGCACGCCGACGTACAGGGTGATCGCACGGCGCCTGCCCTGCCAGGCGGCGCCCACGACCGCCTCGATGATCGCCTTGATCGGGGCCAGCCCGGTGCCGCCCGCGACGCAGACCAGGTCCCTGTCCCGGTCGCCGGGTACCGCCATTTCGCCGCGCGCCGCGCCAAGCAGCACGGTGTCGCCGGTGGCGCAGTGGCTCACCAGCGCGGTGCTGACCATCCCGCCGGGCACCGCCCTGACGTGAATGTCGATCAGGCCGTTGTCCCGTGGCGCGTTCGCGATCGAGTAACTGCGCCAGGTCCGCGGCCACCGCGGCGTCTGGACGGCGACGTACTGGCCTGGCACGTAGCTGAGCGGCTGGTCGGGCCTGATCGTGAGGACGGCGACCGTCTCGGTGCGGCGGTCGTGCTGCACGATCTCGCCGGTCCACCAGGCCGGCTCCCGGTCGGCGTCCTCCGCGGCAGCGGCCGCCATCACGGCCGCGAACCAGTCCGTCGCCGCCCGCCAGGTGGCGGCCGACCGGCTCGTCCACGACGGGCCGGCCACGTGCTCAGCCAGCGCGACCACCGCGTCGAAGAACGGCCGGTAGTGCTTCTCCTTCACGCCGAACTTGCGATGATCCCTCGCGACCTGGGCGAGGGCCTGCTCGGTGCGCTGCTGATCGTCCAGTCCTGCGATCAGGCTGCTCAGGTCGCCGAACACCGCGGCGCGCGTCTGCGTCATCGCGTGCGGGAACATGCCGCGCAGGTCGGGATGGGCGGTAAAGAGCCGCGCGTAGAAGTACTCCATGACGGCGTCGGGATCTGCTTCCGCTTCGGCGAGGAATTGCTTGATCGTGCGCCGGTCGAAGTCAGGCAGCGCCTACCCGAGCGGGTTGCTCCGGCTTGACGCTGGCCGAACTGGCCGTGTGCGCGAATTGCGGTGGAATTACGGACGCGACATAGCCGCCAGGAATGGCCGATGGCGGCCGATTCCGGTCCCCCATTTTCGCCACGAGATGCAGTCTGGCAGCTACATCCTGTATCTACCACCTATTCGGGATAAGGCCCGACGAGGGACGCGGCACGAATTTGATTACCTAGAGTCCTCTGCCAGATGCAGTTCGTGACCGGCGGGCACGGAAGAAATACGCGAGGCTCGGCTGATCTACGATGTTCCGGTGACTGAATCCCGATACTTTCGCTACCCGAACCTGCGCGGAGACCTGCTGACCTTCGTCGCCGATGACGACGTCTGGCTGGCTCCAGCCGACGGCGGCCGCGCCTGGCGGATCTCCGCTGACCGCGCCCAGGCCGCCGGTCCGAAGTTCTCCGGCGACGGCGGCCTGGTCGCCTGGACTAGCTGGCGGGACGGCCCGCCCGAGATCTACCTGGCAAGCACCGATGGCGGCGACACCTCCCGGGTCAGCTACTGGTCGAACCAGGGCACGAGGCTGCGTGGCTGGAGCCACGAAGGGGAGATCCTCGCCACGACCGCGGCGAACCAGCCGCACACGCACTACACGTGGGCCTACGCGATTCCGGTCAGCGACGGCGCGGGCCAGTTCGCCGAGCACCGCAGGCTGCCCTACGGGCCGGCCGGCGACATCGCCATCGACGCCGCGTCGATCGCGCTGCTGACCTCCAGCTATCAGGATCCCGCGTTCTGGAAGCGGTACCGCGGCGGCACCTCGGGCCGGCTGTGGGTTGCCGAGCAAGCTGCGGCCGATTCGCAACCGGCGTTCCGCAGGCTGCTCGCCGACCTGCGCGGCCAGTTCTTCAACCCGATGCTGGCCGGCGGCAGGTTCGCGTTCCTCAGCGACTTCGAGGGCATCGGCAACGTCTACTCGTGCGCGCTGGACGGCACCGACCTGCGCCGGCACACCGATCACGACGCGACCTACGCGCGCAACGCGAGCACCGACGGCACCAGAATCGTCTACCAGAACGGCGGCGACATCTGGCTGATCCCCGACCTCAGCGCGGACAGCGAGCCGGTCAGGCTGGACGTCACGCTGGGCGCGCCCGGCGTCCGGCAGGGCCACGAAGCTGGTCTCGGCCGACGATCACCTCGACGGCCTCAGCTGCGACGCGACCGGCCAGGCCAGCGCCGTTCAGGTGCGCGGCACCGTGCACTGGCTGACGCACAGGGAAGGCCCGGCCAGGGCGCTCTCGGCGATCCCCGGCCCGGTCGCGCGGCTGCCGCGAGTGCTCGGCGACACCGGCCAGGTGGTCTGGGTCGTCGAGGCCGACGGCGGCGACGCGCTCGAGATCGGCCCTGCCGAGGGCCTGGCTCCTGGCGCGGCGCCGCGCCGGATCGCCGCTGGGCAGATCGGCTGGGCCGGCGAGATAGCCGCGGCTCCTGACGGCAGCGTAGTCGCCGTAGCTGCGCGCGACGGCAAGCTGCTGCTCGTCGACGTGGACTCCGGCGACGTCACTGAGCTGGCCGAGTCCGGGGACGGGCCGATCAGCGACCTGGCGTTCGCGCCTGACTCGGCCTGGCTCGCCTGGTCCCAGCCCGAGCCAGGCGACCTGCGCCGGCTCAGGCTGGCCAGGCTGTCCGACCGGCAGGTCACCGACGTCACCGACGGCAGGTTCGTCGACACCGATCCCGCGTTCACCGGCGGACGGGCTGTACCTGGCCTTCTTGTCCAAGCGCAACTTCGACCCGGTCTACGACGCGCACTTCTTCGATCTGAGCTTCCCTTACGGCAGCCGGCCGTTCCTGCTGACCCTGGCCGCCAGCACGCCGTCGCCGTTCGGGCCGCTGGTCGGCGGCCGGCCGGTCGGCGCAGGCAAGGATGACACGACGACAAGGACGCCGACGGCAAGGACGCCAAGGACGACAAGGACGGCAAGGACGCCGAGCGGCAGCGAGGACGCGGGCGACGGCAAGGCCGCCGGCGGCGCCAACGGCGCCAACAGCAAGGGTAAGGCGAAGGTCAAGCCGGTGACCGTCGACCTGGACGGGCTCAGCGCCAGGATCGTCCAGGTGCCGGTTCCCGAGTCCAGGTACAGCTCGCTGCAGGCCGCCGAGGGCGGGCTCGCCTGGCTGCGTGAGCCGCTGGCCGGGAACCTCGGCGAGGGCGGCGCCCGCCTGGACGAGGACAGCCCGCGGCCTTCGCTTGAGTACTTCGACGTCAAGCGCTCCAAGTGCACCGAGCTGGCCGACGAGGTGAACTGGTTCGCCGCCAGCGGCGATGGCAGCAGGCTGGTGATCAAGGACGGCCAGCAGCTCCTCGTCGTGCCGTCGAACAGGAAGGCCGACCCGGACAACAGCGAGGACCGGATCAGCGTCGACCTGTCCAGGGCCAGGTTCCTGGCTGATCCGCCCGCACTGTGGCGCGCAGCCTACGAGGAAGCGGGCCGCGCCATGCGGCACGAGTTCTGGGTGCCCGATATGGCCGACGTCGATTGGGACGCCGCGCTCGCTCAGTACCGGCCGCTGCTGGACAGGATCGCCACCTCCGACGACTTCGCCGACGTGCTGCACGAGGCCGTCGCCGAGCTGGGCAGCTCGCACGCCTACATCATGCCGGCCGGCGGCGCGGACACGACCGGGCAGGTCGCTGGCGTGCTCGGAGCCGACATCGAGCCAGGCAGCGACGGCTGGCGGATCACCAGGATCGTGCCAGGGGAGTCCTCCGACCCCCGGGCGCGGTCGCCGCTGGCGGCACCTGGAGCCCAGATCAACGCCGGCGATCTGCTGGTGGCCGTCGACGGCAGGCCGGTGGACCCGGCGACCGGTCCCGCCCCGCTGCTGGTCGGCGCGGCGGGCAAGCCCGTGGAGCTGACGGTGCTGCGCGCGGCTGACAACAAGGCGCACCGCGCCGTCGTTGTCCCGCTCCGCAGCGACCTGCGACTGCGCTACCAGGACTGGGTCGCTGGCCGTCGCCAGCTGGTCCGCGAGCTGAGCGGCGGCCGGGCCGGCTACTTGCACGTGCCCGACATGGTCAGCGAGGGGTGGTCCGACTTCCACCGCGATCTGCGCGGCGAGATGGAGAAGGAGACGCTGATCGTCGACGTTCGCGCGAACAGCGGTGGCCACACCTCCCAGCTCATCGTCGAGAAGCTAGCGCGACGGGTTATCGGCTGGGACACCGTGCGCCACGGCAGGCCGCAGAGCTATCCGGTTCAGGCGCCGCGCGGGCCGGTCATCGCGGTCACCGACGAGTGGGCAGGTTCGGACGGCGACATCGTGACCGCCGCCGTCAAGATCCTGAAGATCGGCACCGTCATCGGCGCGCGCACCTGGGGCGGTGTGATCGGCATCGCCGGGTGGCACCAGCTCGTCGACGGCACGTCGATGACGATGCCCAAGTTCTCCTTCTGGTTCAGCCAGTACGGCTGGGGCGTGGAGAACTATGGCGTCGACCCCGACATCGAGCTGCTGATGACGCCGAACGACTGGATCTCGGGCACCGATCCCCAGCTCGAGCGCGCCGTCGGCCTGGCGATGGAAGCGCTGGCCGCCGAGCCCGCCGCCGCGCCGCCGGACACCGCCGAGCGCCCCTCGCGCGCCAGGCCGGCGCTGCCTGCCCGGCCGGGCGCGTCAGGATAGACGGCTAGAACGGAGCGTTGTAGCCGTTCAGCCAGTGCACCTGCAGCCATGTCATCGCGCCTGACCAGGCGCCGGTGACCTCGAGCACGCCGACCACGATCAGCAGCAGGCCGCCGATCCTCGTGATGAGCCGAGCGTGCCGCCTGGCAAATCCGAGCACCTTCATGCCGCGGTCGACCGCGAACGCGACCAGCAGGAAGGGCACGCCGACGCCGAGCGCGTAGACGAAAGCCAGCAACGCACCTCTCGCCGCGGTGCCGGTGGTCAGGCCCAGTGCCAGAACGGCGCTGAGCGTCGGGCCGATGCACGGCGTCCAGCCGAGCCCGAACAGCACGCCGAGCACGGGCGCGGTGGCGAGGCCAGCACGCGGCCGCAGCGAAGGCTTGATGATCCTGCCGGCGAAGCTGAACCGCTCGAAGGCACCGGCAAACAGCAGGCCGAGCACGATCAGCACGACGCCGAGAATCTGGCTGAGCCCTTCGCGCGTGCACCTGCACGGTCGCGCCGAGGCCACCGAACGCGGCGCCGTAGAGCGCGAACAGGGCGGAGAAACCGAGCACGAACAGCGCCGCGCCGGCCAGCGCACGGCCGCGGCTCGCGGCCGGCGGAACGGGCCTGGCTGGCGGCACCGCGGTGACGGTCGCCGCGCCGCCTCCCGCCGCGGTCAGCGCACCGGGCGCTGGCGGCCCGGTCTGCGGCTCCGTCAGCCTCGGCCGCACCGTCGTCCGGCTCGCCTGGCCGTGCCGGTTGCCACGGCCGCACCCGACATGCCCGTGATGTAGGACAGGTAGCCGGGCACCAGCGGAAGCACGCACGGCGACAGGAACGTGACCGCGCCGGCCGCGGCCGCGACCGGGATCGCGAGCAGCAGCGGTCCCGAGGAGACCAGGCTGCCGACGCTCATCGGTGTTCCTTCTGCCGCGTGCCGATGTCGGGCTCTAACTTATCCGCGCGCTCGGCCGCAGGCTCAGCCCAGGTCCCGTAGCGCGTCCTCGACGCCGCGGTGGAAGGTCGGATACGCGTAGATCATCTCGCGCAGGCGCTGCACCGGCACCCGCGCGTGCACGGCGAGCGTGAGCATGCTGAGCACCTCGCCGCCCACCGGTCCCGCCGAGGTGGCTCCCACCAGCGTGCCGCTCGCGGCGTCCTGCACGAGCTTGATCAGGCCGTCGTTGCCTGCCTTGTGAATCCAGCCCCGCGCGGAGGCAGGTACCTGCGCCGATCCGGTCCTGACCGCCAGGCCCTGCGCGCGAGCCTGCGCCTCGGTCAGCCCGACCGAGCCGATCTCCGGATCGGTGAAGGTCACCCGCGGCACCGCGTGGTACTCGGCGGCGTGATGCTCCTCGCCGAGGATGTCGGCGATCACGATCCCCGCGTGGTACATCGACATGTGGGTGAACGCGCCGTGGCCGACGATGTCGCCGATCGCCCAGACGCCCGGGGCGGCCCGCATCCGGTCGTCGACCTGGATCGCCTTCGCCTGATCGTCGATCCCGGCCACACGAGCCCCGATCTCGGCCAGGTTCACCCGGCGGCCGGTCGCCACCAGCAACTCGGCGCCGGTCAGCACCTCGCCGCCGTCCAGCGTGACCTGGAAGCCGCCGTCGCCGTGGCTGACCCCGCTGGCCGCCACCCCGGTGCGGACGCCGATGCCCTCCGCGCGGAAAACCCTGGCCAGCAGGTCGCCAGCCTCCGGCTCCTCGAGCGGCACGAGCTGGCCGAGCGCCTCCACCACGGTGACGCTCGCGCCGAAACGCGCGAAGACCTGGGCAAGCTCCACGCCGATCGCGCCGCCGCCCAGGACGATCAGCGACGAGGGCACCTGCGTGACCTTGACCGCGTCCCGGTTCGTCCAGAACGGGGTTCCGGCCAGGCCAGCGATGGGCGGCACGGCGGGGGCTGTTCCGGTAGCGATCACGATGCCGCGCCGCGCCCGCAGCACGCTCGTCGTCCTGACCGTCCTGCGCTAGCGACCGTGACCTCGCCGGGCCCGGTGATCCGGCCGCGAGCCGCGGAAGAGGTGCCCGCCCTTGCCGGTGAACCGGTCGGCCGCGACCGTGTCGTCCCAGTCGTCGGTCGCCTCGTCCCTGATTCTCCTGGCGACCGGATCCCAGCTCGGCTCGACCGACGGCCCGCCCCGCCATCCCGGCCACCCGGCCCGCCTCGGCGAGCAGGTTGGCTGCCCTGATCATCATCTTCGACGGCACGCAGCCGAAGTACGGGCACTCGCCGCCGACCAGCCTGGACTCCACGCCCGCGACCTGCAAGCCGGCCTCGGCGAGCCGCCCGGCGACCTCTTCGCCGCCCGGGCCCATCCCGATCACGATGACGTCGAACTCGCGCTCGCTCACGCTGCCTCCCCGGACTGTCAGACCCGTTTGCTATGGATAGGACAAGCACATCAGGGAATTACCCTGCCTGGCCTGCAGTTGGCACACGCAGTGCCCGGTGCCGCCCGCGGATTCGCCTGGAAGGGTGAGTGAGCTGCCCGCCGACACGACTGATACCGCTACGGCGGATCACTTCCCGCCCCGGACTCGTGCCGGGGGCACGGTTGAGAGCGGCCTTTCGCAGCGCGATGCCGCTGACCACGTCATGTGCCACTGTCCGAGACCGATGCGGAACAGCTCATCGGTGCGATCTGCTTCAAGACCGGCCCACCCGGGACCATCGGCGCCGAGCTGGAATGGCTCGTCCGCGACAGCGAGGACCCGCCTGCTCGCTGTGCCATTCAGCCGGATTCAGCAAGTTCATGACGCACTCGAGCAAACCGGGCATTTTGCCCGGAGCCGGCCTCCTGACCCTGGAGCCAGGCGGCCAGGTCGAGCTCAGCACAGCTCCAGCGAAGGACCTCAGCGACTGCATCGCCGCCGCGAGCGGCGACCTCGCGGTCCTGCACGAGGCATTCGGGGACGCCGGCCTCGTTCTCACTGGTCGCGGCATCGATCCCCTCCGCCGCCCGAACCGGGTACTCGAGCTGCCGCGGTACGCGGCCATGGAGGAGTTCTTCGACCGCGACGGCTACTGGGGCCGGCTCATGATGTGCAGTACGGCATCTGTCCAGGTCTGCGTCGACGCGGGCCTCGAGGACGACGGCACGTCCGGCTACGCGTTCCGGTGGCGGCTGCTGCACGCGCTCGGGCCCGTGCTGGTCGGCGCGTTCGCTAACTCGCCGCTGCGCCGCGGCCAGCCGACCGGCTGGAAATGCACCCGCCAGCTGGTCTGGTCCAGGCTCGATCCTGGCCGGACCCGCCCGCCCGCGGGCGCCGAGCCGCCGTCGGCCGGCAACGGGCCTGGCGGCCGGCGGTGCCCCCGACGGTGCCGGCTCGACTGCACGGGAGCACTGGGTCAGGTACGCGATGGACGCCGACGTGCTCTGCGTGCGCAGGCCAGACGGCCAGCCGTGGACGGTGCCGGCCGGGCTGACCTTCAGGGACTGGCTGCGCGGCTCCGGCCAGCCGCGCGCGCCAGACGGCAGGGCGCCGAGTGCCGGGCCGCCGACGGCCGATGACCTCAGCTACCACCTGTCCACCCTGTTCCCGCCGGTCCGGCCGCGCGGTCATCTGGAGCTGCGGATGATCGACGCGCAGCCAGGCGACGGCTGGATCGTCCCGGTCTCTGTCGTGGCGGCGCTCACCGACGACCCGGTCGCGGCGGACGCGGCGATGGCCGCGGCCGAGCCGGTCTGGGAGCGCAACGGCTCGGCGGATCCGGCGCGGTCCCGTACCGCGGCAGCGGTCAGGCGGCCGCACCAGGGACGAGACCACCCCGTGGCTGCGCGCGGCCAGGCTGGGCCTGGCAGACCCCGTGATCGCCAAGGCGGCGCAGCGAGTGCTTCGACGCCGCGACGGCCGCGCTCGCCAGGGCCGAGCGCCCCAGTCGCGGCCAGGACCGCGGTCGCCGACTTCGCCGAGCGGTACGTGCAGCGCGGCCGCTGCCCGGCCGACGACATCCTCGACAACATCGCCCACCTGGAAGGACAGTGATGACCATCGCCCCCGACGCCGAGCGCGCTGCGCGACGAGATCGCGACCAGGCTGATCACCGCCAGGGAGCGGACTCGCGGTGCTCACCGACTGCGTCGATGAGGCCGACCTGATCAGGCAGCACTCGCCGCTGATGTCGCCGCTGGTCTGGGACCTCGCCCACATCGCCAACCAGGAGGAGCTGTGGCTGCTCCGCGGCGTGGGCGGCCGGGAGCCGCTGCACCCGGAGATCGACCCGCTGTACGACGCCTTCGAGCACCCGAGGGCCAAGCGGCCCACGCTGCCGCTGCTGCCGCCGGCCGAGGCTCGCGGCTACGCCAGCGACGTCCGCGGCCGCGTGCTCGACCTGCTCGAGCGCGTCAGCTTCAGCACCGGCGCGCTGGTCGAGCGCGGATTCGTCTTCGGCATGATCGCCCAGCACGAGCAGCAGCACGACGAGACCATGCTGGCGACCCACCAGCTGAGGGCAGGCCAGCCGGTGCTGTCCGCGCCGCCGCCCGGGCCCGCGCCCGCCGACGTGCTCCGGCTGCCGGCCGAGGTGCTGGTCCCAGGCGGTCCCTTCACGATGGGAACCTCGACCGAGCCGTGGGCGCTGGACAACGAGCGGCCGGCGCATGAGGTCGACGTGCCGTCGTTCTACCTGGACACCACGCCGGTCACCAATGCCGCCTACGCGGAGTTCATCGCCGACGGCGGCTACGACGACGGAGCGGCTGTGGAGCCCGGCGGGCTGGCAGCACAGGCAGCAGGCAGGCCTGACCGCGCCGCTGTTCTGGGAGCAGGGCGGGGCCGGGCAGTGGCTGCGCCGCAGGTTCGGCGTCACCGAGCCCGTGCCGCCCGCCGAGCCCGTCATGCACGTCTGCTGGTACGAGGCCGACGCCTACGCCCGCTGGGCAGGCCGGCGGCTGCCGACCGAGGCCGAGTGGGAGAAGGCCGCGCGGTTCGACCCGGCCTCCGGCCGGTCCAGGCGCTACCCATGGGGCGACGCCGACCCGACCGCTGAGCGTGGCCAACCTGGGCCAGCGCCACCTGCAGCCCGCGCCGGCCGGCTCGTACCCGGCCGGCGCGGCGCCGTCCGGCGCGCGGCAGCTGATCGGGGATGTCTGGGAGTGGACGGCCAGCGACTTCCTGCCGTATCCCGGTTTCCGCGCCTACCCGTACAAGGAGTACTCGGAGGTGTTCTTCGGCCCCGACTACAAGGTGCTGCGCGGAGGCGCGTTCTCGGCCGACCCTGTCGCCTGCCGCGGCACGTTCCGCAACTGGGACTACCCGATCCGGCGGCAGATCTTCGCCGGCTTCCGCACGGCCCGCGACGCGGACCTGTCCTGATGTGCAGGCATTTCGCGTACCTGGGCGACGAGGTCAGCATCAAGTCGGTCTTGTTCGACCCGCCGCACGGCCTGGTCGAGCAGGCGTGGGCGCCGCGGCGGCAGCGGCACGGCACGATGAACGTCGACGGCTTCGGCGTCGGCTGGTACGCCGACGACGACCCGATCCCGGCGCGGTACCGGCGCAGCGGGCCGATCTGGGCCGATGACTGCCTGCCCGATCTCGCGCGGGTCACCACGACCCGCGCCATGCTGTGCGCGGTCAGGTCGGCTTCGGTCGGCACCGACCATGGAGCGGCCGCCGCCGCGCCCTACACCGAGGGCGATGGCTCTTCAGCCTTAACGGGGCGCTCTGGATGGTCGGCTGCCGTGGCCGGCGCGCGCGGCAGGCGCGGCCCGACAACCGGCGACGCCAGCCGACGGCCGCGTGCTGACGGCTGGCCGGGCGCCTGCCGCGCGGCCGACCTGCTCGCGCTGCAGGCCCGGTGCGACACAGCGCTGCTCTGGGCGATGGTGGCGACCAGGCTGCAGGGCAGGGCGAGGCGGCTGCCGATGCCCTGGCCGGCACGGTCACCGACATCTGGGCAGCGGGCGGGGCCGGCCGCTTCAACCTGCTGCTGACCGACGGCCACACGATCGCGGCCACGGCCGCCGGCGACTCGCTGTGCTACCGGCACCGCGCCGACGGCGTCGTCGTCGCCTCCGAGCCAGCCGACGACGACGCCGACTGGCAGCAGGTGCCGGACGACAGCGTGGTCGAGGCGACCACGGCAGGAGTCGACGGTCACGCCGCTGCATCGCCGCTTCAGGCCAGTTCACGCCCGCCCAGTCAGCCGGTCACCCGAACGGAAGGCGACAGGCATGACCATCCCGATCGACCGACGTCTGCCCGACCGCTTCTTCGAGGCATCGCTGCGCGCCGACGTGCTGGCGGGCCTGACCGCGACGCCGAAGTCGCTGCCGCCCAAGTGGTTCTACGACGAGCGCGGCAGCGAGCTGTTCGACAAGATCACGCTGCTGGATGAGTACTACCCGACCAGGGCCGAGCGCGAGATCCTGGCGGCCTCGGCCGGCGCAGATCGCGGCGGCGACCAGGGCATCGACGCTGGTCGAGCTCGGCTCGGGCACCGGCGGACAAGACCATGCTGCTGCTCGACGCGCTCAGCGACGCTGGCCAGCTCGCCGAGTATGTCCCCGTCGACGTCAGCGAGTCCGCGCTGGCCACGGCGGCGTCCCGGATGCTCGCCCGGTACCCGGGCCTGCGGGTGCACGCGGTGCTCTCTGACTTCACCGAGCACCTGGGATTCCCCGAGCCGACAGGACCGCGGCTCGATCGTCTTCCTCGGCGGCACGATCGGGAACCTGCTGCCAGCCGAGCGGGCCGAGTTCCTCGCCAGCCTGCGCGCGCAGCTACGGGACGGCGACGCGCTGCTGCTCGGCACCGACCTGGTCAAGGACCCGGCGGTGCTGGTCGCCGCCTACGACGACGCGGCCGGCGTGACGGCCGAGTTCAACAAGAACATCCTGCGGGTGCTCAACGCCGAACTCGACGGCAACTTCGATCTTGACGAATTCGAGCACGTCGCGATCTGGAACGCCGCGGGACGGAGTGGATCGAGATGCGGCTGCAGGTCCGCCATCGATCAGACGCGTGCTGCTGAGGGCGATGGACCTGCGCGTCCCGTTCGCCGCCGGGGAAGAGATGCGAACCGAGATCTCAGCCAAATTCCGCCGCGACGGGATCGCCGCCGAACTCGCCGCGGCCGGGCTCGACCTGCGGCGCTGGTGGACCGACGCGCAGGCCAGGTTCGGCCTGTCTCTGTCGGTGCCGGTCTGACCAGCGCGAACGGCCCGCGCCAGCCGTCGGATCGGGTGCCGCTCAACCGGATGACCGCCGGCTAGCGGCTGCGGGCGGCGCAGCTGATGCAGGTCGGGGCCGCTGGCCTGGCGGCGAGCCGCTCCGGCGTGATCGGCTGGCCGCATCGCTCGCAGCGGCCATAGCGGCCGGCCGCGAGCCGCGCCAGTGCCGCGTCGATCTCGGCGAGCCGCTCGTGCGCCTGGCCGACCAGCGCGGCGACGTGCTGGCGCTCGTAGGCGATCGTCGCGCCCTCTGGGTCGTGCTCGTCGTCGGCGTTCGCCAGGCGCGCCGATTCGACCACGGCGCTGAAATCGCGCTCCAGGCCCGCCAGCCGGCCGGCGACGGCCGCGCGCTCGGCCTCGAGCCGCTGCCGCGGGCCGGTAGCCACGGCTAGATCTCCTCGGGCGGTGGAGCCGCGCCCGCGCCGGCCTGCGTACCAGCCGCCGGGTCGCGAGCCTCAATCGCGCGGAATCGCCAGCGGGCCAGCTCGATGCCGTTGACCTCGAGCAGCGCGGCGTAGTCGCCTGGATGGTCGAGCACGAAGTTGGTGACGAACGCCGCCACCGGCATGACCGTGAAGTCGCCGACCCGCATGCTGGGCGAGGTTCCCACCCGGAACTGGCCCTCGAACCTGGCGCTGAGCGGGCGTCCGTCCGCGTCCTCGAAGGTCACGGCGAAGCCATGACCCTGATGGTGCTTGCGCCACGGGATATGCAGCACGGCAGCTAACGCGAACGCGCGGACAACCGGGTACTCGGCGCTGTAGACCTGATTCCAGAACCCGCCGTTGACATACAGCTTGCCGTTCTCGACGACCGCGTGGTCGGCCAGGAAGAACGCGCACGCCTGAATCTCCTCAGGCATCGGCTGCTCCGTCATGGGACTAACCTATGTGGCCGGCCATTGTTCCGATGAACCTGTCACCGCCGATGGAGGCGCGCTGCCTCCGAGGGGAGGCGCGGCATGCCTGACCAGCTAACCGCCGACGGACTGCAGCGACTGCATGAGGTGGCGGACCGGCACGTCGCGACGACCGGATCCCCGGGCTCGTCGCGCTGGTCGCCAGCGGAGACCAGGTACACGTCGAGGCGCTCGGCACGCTGTCGGTCGGTGGCGCTCCGGTGGCGCGGGACTCGTTGTTCAGGATCGCCTCGACCACGAAGCCGATCACCGCGGCGGCCACCCTCGCGCTGGCCGGGGAGGGACTGCTTGACCTTGACGAGCCGGTCGACCGGCTGCTGCCTGAACTCGCCGACCGCAGGGTCCTGATCAGGATGGACGGCCCGCTAGACGAGACCGTGCCCGCGGACCGCCCGATCACGGCGCGGGACCTGCTGACGTTCACGTTCGGCTTCGGCATGGTCCTGGATATGTTCACCACGCCGGGCCCGTGGCCCGTGGTCGCGGAGGCCGACAGGCTGCGGCTCGCCACCACAGGGCCGCCCCAGCCGAAGGTGCAGCCCGACCCCGACACCTGGATCGCCGGACTCGGCAGCCTGCCGCTGCTGGCCCAGCCAGGGGAGCGCTGGATGTACAACACGGGGGCTTCGGTGCTCGGCGTCCTTGCGGCCCGCGCCGCCGGGCAGCCGTTCGCGGATGTGCTCAGGACGCGCGTGTTCGAGCCGCTCGGCATGAAGGACACCGCGTTCTGGACCGCGCAGACCGGCCGCCTCGCCACGGCGTACATGGCGACTCCCGACGGCCTGGTGGTCACCGACGCGCCGGACGGCGCATGGAGCAAGCCGCCTGCCTTCGGCGACGGCGCGGCCGGGCTGATCTCGACCGTCGATGACTTGCTGGCCTTCGCGCGGATGCTGCTGCGGCGGCGGTGCTCCTGTGCTCTCTGCGGACGCGGCCAGGGCGATGACGACCGACCAGCTCACCCCCGCGCAGAAGGCACACGGCGGCCTCGGCGAGGACTTCTTCAAGGGCCAGTCCTGGGGGTTCTGCCAGGCGGTCCTCGACAGCGGCGCGTTCGGCTGGGCTGGCGGCCTCGGCACGACGTGGATGGCCGACCCGGCCAGGGACCTGACCGTGATCGTGCTGACGCAGCGGCAGTTCGAGTCGGCGGACACCCCGGTGGCGCATGGCGACATCCAGGCGGCCGCCTACGCGGCGCTGGCCTGACATGAACGCCCGGGCACCGGTCACCCTGGCCACGGTGCGGACGCTCTCGCTCGCCCTGCCGGGAGCGACCGAGGAACCGCACTTCGACATGATCTCGTTCCGGGTCCGCGGCAAGATCTTCGCGACCGTGCCGCCGGACGAGCAGCATCTGCACGTCTTCGTCGACGAGGCGGAGACGAAGGCCTGCGTGAGGAGAATCCCGCCGCCTTCGAGCAGCTGATGTGGGGGAGCAAGGCACGGGGCGTGCGGGTCAACCTGGCCGCGGCTGCCAAGGACACGGGTCGGGGAGCTGCTCGAGGAATCCTGGCGGCGCAAGGCTCCAGCCCGGCTGATCGCCGAGTTCGACGCGCGCTAACGCGGGTTCGCCGAGAGGCCGACAGGGGGAGCCCAGCCAGGCCGCGGGATCAGGCAGAAGGGGTGGCCGGCCGGGTCGGCGAACACAGTAGGCGTGCTCGCCTGGCCCTGCCAGCCGGCGCGCTCCGATCGCCAGCACCAGCTCGGTCGCGGCTTCCAGGTCGTCGACCATCACGTCCAGGTGAATCTGCTGCGGCACTGTGGCGTCCGGCCACGTCGGCGGCCGGTTGCCAGGAGCGAGCTGGAAGGCCAGGCCAGAGGTCGTGTCGTTCGGCGCGACCACCACGAAGTCGGCGCTGGAGTACGTGACCGGCTGGCCGAGCAACTCGGAGTAGAACGCCGCGAGCGCCGCTGGGTCTGGACAGTCAAAAATCACGTGGTGCATCCGCCCGATCACTGGCTCGCTCCTTCGGGGTACCTCAAGCTCACGGCGCCGCGAGCGGTCGCGGCGGGCCGGCCGCCAGACGCTCGCGCATGGCCGTCATGCGCTCGGCGAGGTCCTCGTGAACACCCCACCTTGTCTCCAGCCACCATGTACATCCGGCTCCCGCCCAGGAAGCCACCTGGGTCGCGGCCGCCTGCTGATCACCGGCCGCGGTCTCGCCGTCAGCGATCATGTCCAGGTCCGCCCTGGCGCCATTCTCGGCCAGCCACAGCCTGGCAGCCCGCGCGCCGTCCTGCCAGCCGGCCTGGTCGGGCTCGGCGAACTGCGGGATCAGGCCGTCGCAGCGAAGCACCCGGCGCATGGACTTGCGGACAGGCCAGACACCGACAACCCAGATCGGGATCCGGTCCTGCACGGGTCTCACGGCGGCAACCAGATCCATCCGCCCCGAGTGGTAACGGTAGTGGCGCCCGTCAAAATCGCCGCGACCCTCCCACAGCGCGCGGACCAGGTCGATGCCCTCGTCCATCATCTCGGCTCTGGCCCGGGTTCCGGTCTCCTCACCGGTGTCCGGCAGGTCGGTGTCCGTCGCCCCTACGCCTACGGCCAGGATCGCACGGCCGCCGGAGAGCTGATCGAGCGTCGCTACCTGGCTGGCCACCTTCCACGGACGCCGCCACGGCAGCGGCGTCAGCATCGTGCCGAGCGCGACCCGCGAGGTACGGACGGCCATCGCCGCCAGCACGCTCCACGGCTCCACGCCGTAGGCCGCCTCCCAGGTGAACACGCCGTCCCAGCCGGCCTGCTCGGCCAGCTCACCCATCTCGACTTGCTCGGTCGCCGTACCGCCTGGCAGCACGGCACCGTATCGCATCCCGTCCGACGTCATTGCTTCGTCTTACCACCGGCCACCGACAGCGAGGCCGTCGCTGACCTATCGTCGGCTCATGCTGATCGCCCAGCGGCATTGCGCGCTGACCCCTGCGCAGCAGCGCACGCTGGCCGGTATCAACGCCGAGCTCGACAGGCTGATCAGGTACGACGACGAGTCGGTGGTGCACGAGGTGTGGATCAGGCAGCGCTATGACTGCGGCTGCTACCCGACATTCGGGCCGGCCAGGCGGGCCGCGGTCCGCACCGCCTGGCACGAAGCCGGGCACGCCGTCGCCGCACTGGCCACCGGTGCCCAGTTCAGCTCGGCCAGCATCTACCACGCCAGGGACTCCGAGGGCCGGGTCCATCGCATCAGGGGAGCCGGCGATGACGGCTTCGTGATCGACGCGGCCGGCCAGATCGCCGAACGGCTGATGGCGTGGACGATGCTCGACAGCGACGACGAACTCCGGCGCTGGCTGCCTACCTGGCGGGCCGATGGCGGCGACGCGAGGCGGTTCCGCCGCGGCATCGCCGCCCGGTTTCCCGCCGACGAGCCGAGCGCGTGGCGGCACAGCGAATCCGTGCTCCTGCCGCTGCGCCCGGCGATCAGGCATCTGGCCAGGGCGCTGCTCGTCCACCCGAGGCACCTGCCCTATCCGGTCGCGGCCGCTCTGGTCGGCCCGACCCCCGCCAACCGCGCCGATCGGTGTCATGGTGGCTGAACCGTTCCCGCCGCGGACCGGCCCGCCGGTGACAGCGGGCGAGCGGGAGACCCTGCGAGCGTTCCTCGACTACCAGCGCGCGACGCTGGCCATGAAGTGCCACGGGCTCAGCGACGACGACCTCAGGCGCCAGTCATCGCAACCGTCCACGCTGTCGCTGCTCGGGCTGGTGCGGCACATGGCCGAGGTCGAGCGAACCTGGTTCCGCCGCGTCATCGACGCGGAGGACGTCGGCTTCGTCTGGTCCGACCAGGGCGACTACCAGGTCGCCTACGACGCGAGGACGTCGACCAGGTCGGAGGCCTTCGCACGCCTGGCAGGCCGAGGTCGAGCGGTCCCGCCAGATCGAGTCGGCCGCGCCGTCGCTGGACGTCACAGGGCACTTCGCGCCGCTGGGATGAGGACGTCTCGCTCCGGCTGGTGATGGTGCACGTCCTGCTCGAGTACGCCAGGCACAACGGGCACGCCGACTTCCTCCGCGAGGCCATCGACGGCACCGTCGGTGCCTGATATTCGCTTTACCGGGCCGCGACTGGCCGCCAGGGTGGAGCGATGACCCGCACCAGGCTGTCAAGCGCGACCTGGCTGCTGATCTTTGGCGGGGGCGTCGCTGCCGTTGGCACCGGGCTGGTACTGCCGCTCACGCTGATCTACCTGCATCAGGTCAGGGGCATCGCGCTGCCGGCGGTGGGCGCGCTGATGGCTGGCATTGGCGCGATCGGCCTCGTGGTCGTTCCGCTGGCCGGCATCGCGCTCGACCGGTTCGGCGCCCGCACCGTGCTGTTCGCCGTCCTGCTCGGCCAGTCGCTCGCAGAGGCGGGACTGGCCTGGGTGCACAGCGTCGCGACCGCGCTCCCTGTCGTGCTGGTGCTAGGCGCGTCGCTCGGACCTTCGTTCCCCGCCTTCCAGACCATGCTGGCCGGGATCAACAGGGATCCGGCCCGTCAGCAGCGTGCGTTCGCCATGAACTTCACCGGCATTAACGCGGGCATCGGCGTCGGAGCCGCCATCGGAGCGGCCGTCGCGAACCCGGCCGACCCTGCCTCGTTCCAGGTGCTCTTCCTGGCCAACGCGGTGTCGTGCGTGGCTCTTCGCGGCGCTGCTCGTCGCGCTGCCGAACGTGCGCTCCGAGCGCGGGGTCCATCAGCCGAAGGGTGGGTACCGCGAGGTGCTCGCGAACCGGCCGCTCCGTACGGTGCTGCTCGCCATCCTCGTGCTCGCCTTCACCGGGTACGCGGCGCTCGACTCCGGGCTGCCCGCCTACGCGACCGTGCAGGCGCGCGTCTCTGTGCACGTCGTGGCGCTGTCGCTCACGCTCAACACCGCCGTCATCGTGATCTCCCAGTTGTTCGTGCTGCGCCTGGTCAGACGGCTGCGGCGGAGTCGCGCCCTGTCGGTGATCGGCCTGATCTGGGCGGCGTCCTGGGCCGTCTTCGGCCTGTCAGCCCTGCCCGGCTCGCCGCACCTGCGGATCGCATGCGTGCTGGCATTCGCCGGCTTGTTCGCGATCGGCGAGACCTTTATGGCGCCGACGACCTCGCCACTGGTCAACAGCCTCGCCGGCGAGCAGGTCAGGGGCCGGGCCAACGCGCTGTCGAGCATGGCGTACTCGATCGCGTTCGTCGTGTCGCCGGCGATCTGCACCAGCATGATCGCCGCTGGCCTGGCGGCCGTATGGATCAGCCTGCTCTGCGCCTGCTGTTTCGGCACCGTGCTGCTCGGCCTGCGGCTCGGCCGCCAGCTCGATCCGCGGCAGGACGTCGTCCAGGAGGCGGAGCCGCTGGCCGCCGAGCCGGCCCTGACCTAGGCTGCCAGCATGCCTGATCCTCGTCTGCTCGCCGTGTTCGCGCTCGCGACTTTCGTGCTCACGGTGACGCCGGGGCCCGGCGTGCTCTACGTCGTCGGCAGGTCGGTAGGCGGCGGGCGGCGGGCGGGCCTGGCTTCGATGCTGGGCATCGAGACCGGCGAGGCCGTCTACATCGCCGGTGCTGCCCTGGGCATCACCGCGCTGCTTGCTGCTTCGCCGCTGGCGTTGTCGGTGCTGCGCTACGCCGGTGCGGCCTATCTGGTGCTGCTCGGTATTCGCGCCTGGCGCGACCATGGCACCGGCGAGCAGGACGGCCAGCAGCACGGCGGGAGCAACTGGGCCGCCTACGGGCGCGGCCTGATCGTCCAGTTGCTGAACCCGAAGGTGGCGGTGTTCTTTCTCGCGTACTTCCCGCAGTTCATCAGGCCAGGCCAGCCGGTCGCGCCGCAGGTCCTCCTGCTCGGTCTCGTCTACATCGTGATCGCGATGAGCATCGACACCTGCTACGTGCTGCTTGCCGCCTGGCTCGCCGCTCGCATGGCGCGGACCGAGCGCGCGAGCCGCCGCCGGGCCAGATTCAGCGCGCTGACCTATTTCGCTCTCGCCCTGGCGGCACTCGTGCTCGGCGACCGGGGCGGCGCCGCCCACGCGATGGCTCCGGCTCGATAGCCGATCCGCGGGCCCGCGCCCTGTGGCAAGTTAGGACCTATGGCAAGCGCACACCGCACCGTCACCGTCCGCAGGGTTGCCGGCGGCAGGTTCGCCATCGCGAACGAGCGCGGCGGCGAGATCACCTTCGGCACCGGCGACGGGACTGACTTCACCCCCACCGAGCTGCTGCTCGCGGCCATCGGCGGCTGCACGGCGATCGACGTCGACATCCTCACATCGCGCCGAGCCGAACCAGACGCGTTCGAGGTCGCCGTCGACGCGGAGAAGATCAGGGACGCTGAAGGTAACCGGCTCACGGACATCGTGGTGACGTTCCGGATCGCGTTCCCCGGCACCGCGCAGGGCGACGAGGCCAGGGCCATCCTGCCCGACGTGGTGCGAAAGTCGCACGACAAGCTCTGCACCGTGGGCCGCACGATCGAGATCGGCACGCCGATCGCGGCCAGCATCGAGTGACCGTCCCTGGCGTCGTCGACGCGCACCAGCACTTCTGGGATCTCGCGGCCCACGCGCAGCCGTGGCTCGAACTGCCTGGGCACGAGCCGCTGCTGCGGAACTACTCAGAGGCCGATCTGCGGCCGCTGGCGGCGGCGGCCGGAGTGACCGCGACCGTCGTCGTGCAGACGGTCACCGAGGCCACGGAGACGCCTGAACTGCTCGCTATCGCCGCTGGCAGCGACCTGGTCGCGGGCGTGGTCGGGTGGACGGACCTGGAGTCGAGCGGCGTCGCCGCAGCGCTCGCCGCGCTCGCTGAGCAGCCAGGCGGCGAGTTGCTCAGCGGCATCCGGCATCCGGTCCTGATCGAGACCGATCCCGACTGGCTGCGGCGGCCCGCGGTGCTGGCAGGTCTGGCGGCGGTCGGCGACGCCGGCCTGTGCTACGACTTCGTCATACCGGCGAGCATGCTGCCCGCTGCCGCCGACGCCGCTGCCGCCTGTCCCGGTGTCACGTTCGTCCTCGATCATCTCGGCAACCCTGACGTCGACGGACGAGCCCGACCCGCGCTGGACGACCGGTATCCGCAGGCTGGGCGCGCTGCCCAACACGGTGTGCAAGCTGTCGGGGATCCTCGGCGTGCCGCCGCCTGACCCTGACACTGCCGGCGCCGGCGATATCGCGCACCTGGTCCCGTACTACGAGACAGCGCTCGCCGCCTTCGGGCCTGGCCGGATCATGTTCGGATCTGACTGGCCGGTCTGCACGCTCTCGGCGTCCTATGACCAGGTCATCGCCGCGGCGAGAGCGCTGACCGGCGCGCTGAGCCAGGGCGAGCAGGCAGCCATCTTTGGCGGCACGGCGCGCCGCGTCTACGCGCTCGATCAGTAACCGGGGCCGCTCCATCCGGCCGGGTCCGCGCAGGTGCGGCCAGGCTCAGCCGGTCGCTGGCCAGCGCGCCTCGGCCGTCGGCGGCGACGTCAGGTACGACGCCAGCCCGCGGATGATGACGTCCAGGCCCCACTCGAACCGGTCCGTTCCCGCGCCGGCCACGATCAGCTCAGCGACGGCAACGGTGTTGGGGAACTGGTCATCGGGCAGCGACTTCAGCCATGCGGCTGCCTGGGCGGCGAAGTCGCCGGGCTCGGCGACCGGCGTCACGTCCTGCTCGTAGGCATAGGCGGCCACGTAGAGGCTTCCGAGGTCGCCCACGAACACTGCGACCTGATCGGGCAGCCCCGCGGCACGCAGCGTGCCGAGCATCCGCTCCACCGAGATCAGCATCGCCGGGCCGAACGGGACCCGGCCGAGCGACAGCCCGGCGACGCCCGGATGGCGCTTGAAGACCGCCAGCGAATCCCGCGCCCATGAGCGCAGCATGTCCTGCCAGCCGACACCAGGCTCGGGGAGCGGGATCTCGGTCATGATCTGCTCCAGCACGAGCTGGACCAGTTCTTCCTTGTTGGCGACGTAGCCGTACAGGGACGAGGCCGACACGCCGATCTCGTCGGCGACGCGGCGCATCGTGAGCGCGTCGCCGCCTTCGGTCTCCACCACCTTGAGCGCGGCCGTCACCACGACGTCCCTGCTGAGCTGCGGCCGCGGCGCACTTCGCCCGCGCTTGGGTACCGAGCGCCACGGCGGCTGCGGCGCGTCAGCGGCGCCCGCCGCGCCTGGTTCCCGCCGCCCCTGACTACCGGCTGGCCTGGTCACGTCAAACAGTGTACTTGACGAGAACGGCGTTCTGTAGTAAACGTTGTTCATGTCACAGAACATTGTTCTGTCAGAGAACGCTGTTAGGAGATCCGACGATCATGACCAGCACAGCCACCGCCGTGGTGGCGGCCGAAGGCCTCAGCAAGACCTACAAGGGCGACGTGCGCGCGCTCGACGGGCTCAGCTTCTCCGTCGCGGCGGGCAGCGTGTTCGCCCTGCTCGGCCCCAACGGGGCAGGGAAGACCACGACCGTCAGGATCCTGACCACGCTCGCCAGGCCGGACGCTGGCGCCGCCAGCGTGGCGGGCATCGACGTGCTCGGCCAGCCCGGCAGGGTCAGGTCGGTGATCGGCTCGGTGAGCCAGCATTCCGGCGCCGTGCCGCAGCTCACCGGCAGGGAGAACCTGACCATGCAGGGCAGCCTGCACGGCATGCGAGGAAGGCAGCTTCGCCGCCGGGTCGCCGAACTGCTTGATCAGTTCGGCCTGACCGACGCGGCGAACCGGCAGGCGAGGACCTATTCAGGCGGCATGCGGCGGCGCCTGGACATCGCCACCGTCCTCGTGCACCGGCCAGCGGTCCTGTTCCTCGACGAGCCCACCACGGGGCTCGACCCCGAGGGCCGCGCCGACCTGTGGGCCGTTCTCACTGACCTGGCCGGCCAGGCCGGCACGACGATCCTGGTGACCACGCACTACCTGGAAGAAGCCGACCAGTTCGCGGACAAGATCGCGATCGTCGACCGCGGCCGTGTCGTCGCCGAGGGTACCGCCGACGAGCTCAAGTCCGCCCTGCACGGCGACTCGGTGCTGCTCGAGGTCCCCGACGCGAGCCTGGCCGCGGACGTCGAGCGCGCCCTGGCCGGTGTCCCGCAGGTACGTCGGGCCAGCGCCGACGGCAGCGTCGTGCGGGCGCGCGTCGCCGACGGTCCGCGTACGCTTGCCGGCCGTCCTGGCCGGCGTCGAGGCCGCTGGCGTCCCAGTTCTCTCCGTTTCCGTCGCCCGGCCCTCGCTGGACGACGTCTATCTGCACCATGCCGGCCGCTCGTTCGGCCAGGCGGAAAGGATCGCGGTCCATGAGCAACCAGCAGGCAGTACTCAGTCCGGCGCCCGCCCCGGCTGGGCAAGGCGCGGCCGGGACAGGGCGCCAGGCAGGCGACATCATCAGGCGGACCAGCCCGCTGCGGCAGGCGTGGGTGATTCTCACCCAGCGCTACCTCCGGCAGCTCTACCGGGTGCCGGTGGTCATCTTCATGACGCTGATCCAGCCGATCATCTGGCTGCTGCTCTTCGGCGCCCTGTTCAAGAAGGTGGCGGAGATCCCGGGCTTCGGCGGCGGGAACTACATCACGTACCTGACGCCAGGCGTCGTGATCATGACGGCGATGTTCTCGGCGAGCTGGACCGGCATGGCCTACATCGAGGACATGCAGACGGGCGTGATGGACAGGTTCCTGACCGCGCCCGTCGGCCGGGGCGCGCTGACCGGCGCGATGCTCGCGTACCAGGCGCTCACGACCGTGCTCCAGTCGGCGATCATCATCGCGATCGGCTGGGCGATCGGCGCGACATTCCCCGGCGGCGCCGGCCGGCATCGCAGCCCTCGTCGGGGTGTCCGTCCTGATCGCGGTCGCGATGGCGGGCATCTCCAACTGGTTCGCGCTGCTCACCAGGCAGCGCGAGGCGCTGATCGGCGCGTCGACCACGCTGGTGCTGCCGCTGACCTTCCTGTCCGGCGCGTTCCTGTCGCTGCAGCTGGTGCCCGGCTGGATCGCCGGCGTGGCCAGGTTCAACCCGGTCAACTGGGCGGCCAGCGCCGGGCGGATCGCGGTTGAGGCGCACCCGGCGTGGGGCACGGTCGGCTCGTATGCGGGCTTCCTGGCCCTCGCCGTCGCGGTCACGGCGGCGGCAGCGACCCGGGCGTTCCGCAGCTATCAGCGGGCGCTATAACCGATGCGAGATGATGCCGTCCAGCCACCACCTCAGGGAGCGCCATGACCGAGCAGATCGCCACGGGCGATATCCACCATCTCCGGCTCACCGTCACCAATCTGGAGCGCAGCCGCTCCTTCTACACCTCCCTGCTCGGGTTCAGCGTCGCCGTGGAGGCACCCGCGCCCACCGACCCCGAGAGCACCGCGCTGCACGAGTTGCTGTTCGGCGGCGTCGTGATGATCCGCGGCAACTTGCTGCTCGGCCTGCGGCCGGTCGCCCACGCCGGTGACGCCTTCGACGAGGACAGGGTCGGGCTCGATCACCTGAGCTTCGGCGTGCCGAGCCGGGATGACCTCGACCGCGCCATCTCCCTCTTCGACGAGCAAGGAATACCGCACGGACCGATCACCGGGCTGGACTCGTTCGGCATCTACGTGCTCCCGTTCAGGGACCCGGACAACGTTCAGCTCGAGCTGACTGCACCGATGAGCTAGCGGACGGCCAGCCGCGGCCAGCGCGCGTGCGACCAGCCGATGCCGACAACGGCGGCGCCGGCCAGCACGAGCGCTGCGCTGCGCCGGTAGGCGCCAAGCCCCATCAGCGCGTCGCCGGCCAGCCGGACCGCCTGCGCGGACGGCGGCATGTGCGCGAGGACGTACCTGCCGCGCCTTGTCTGCGCCAAACCGTCGAGATCGGCGAGTCCCAGCACCGCTGCCGAGCCGGCGACAGGCACGAGCACGCGGACCGCGACCGCCACCGCCGGCCGGTCGTGCCAGAGCAGCGCGTTCGAGACAACGGCCGCAGCGACATCCGCGCCGATCTTGGCAGGATGCACCTGGTGGACGACCGCTCCGTCGGCAAGCCGCATGGCACCATTCTCCCGCAGCATCGAGCCGATGTTCTCTGCATTCATGTCGCAATCCTGACACCGCCTGGCCGCGACCAGGGGGTGCACGAGCATCTGGTGAGATGGGGGCATGTGCACCGCGGTCCTGCGCATCGAGGCTGGCCAGCCCGTGCTCCTCGCCGGCGTCAGGGACGAACTCACGAACCGGCCCTGGCAGCCGCCGGCCGCGCACTGGCCACGCCAGCCTGACCTGCTCGGCGGCCGCGACCTGCAAGCCGGCGGCACGTGGCTCGCCGTGGCGCCGGCCCGCCGCCGGGTGTCCTGCGTGCTCAACGGCACCGGCAGGCCAGCCCCGCCCGAGATCCGCCGGTCGCGCGGCGAGCTGCCCTTGCTGGCGGCCGGAGGCGAGCCCCCGAGCGAGCACGAACTCGCCGCCTTCGACCCCTTCCGGCTCATTGTCGCCGAGCCAGGAAGAGCGGTGCTGCAGAGCTGGGACGGAGTCGCGCTCTCCGAGCATCGGCTGCCCGATGGCCTGCATTTCGTCGTGAACAGCGGCTACGCCAGCGACCTGGCCGGCTCGGGCAAGGTCGCGTCCGACTGGGCCGGGCCTCTTTGGCAGGGAACGCCGCCTCCCGACAGCCGTGAGCATGAACTCGCTCGCGCCGAATACTTTCTGCGCCGGTTCAGGTCCGCGACCAGGCCCCTGCCGACGCCGGGCAAGCCGGTCCTCGATGCGTGGGGTGACTGGTTCCCGCTGGTAAACGGCGATGGCATCGGCGCCAGACGACGAGCGCGCGCTGATCGTGAGCCGGGACCTGGGCGGCGGCCAGACCTGGGGAACGACCTCGATCTCGCTCGTCGCGCTCACGCCAGCCTGGGTCCGCTACGACTTCTGCGCCGCGCCAGGAGACCCAGCGGCCTGGACAGAGGTGCTCTGAGCTCAGCCCATGGTCTTGGCGCCGTCGATGGCCTCACGGAGGATGTCCGCGTGGCCCGCGTGCTGCGCGGTCTCCGCGATGATGTGCAGCAGCACTCGCCGCGCCGACCAGGACGCGCCGCGCTCGAACCAGGGCGCCTCGGGCAGCGGCTGAGCGGCGTCCAGGTCGGGCAGGGTCCTGACCAGTTCATCGGTCTCGGCGGCGACCTCGTCGTAGCGCGTCAAGCAGGCCGGCGAGCGTCTCGCCGTCCGCCATCTTGAACATGTCCGTCCAGGTCTCGGCGGCCGCCGCCGGGTCGAACGCCATGACACCCGGACCTTCGACGATGAAGCGCGCCCATTGCCGCTCGGTGAGAGCGACGTGCTTGATCAGCCCGCCCAGGCACAGTTCGCTCACGGTCGTGCGGCTCGCCGCCTGCTCGTCGCTCAGCCCCCTGGTCGTCACGCGCAGGAACTGCCGATGCTTGTCCAGCGTTGCCAGCAGGTCGGCGCGCTCGCCCGTCACGGTCTGCGTACTGCTCACGATCTCGGCCTCTCCTTCGGCTGTCTGATGTGCTACACAGCACGCTACGCCCGGGCACTGACACCGCAGGGCCCAGGTCGGCCAGCCCTGATGGTTCGAGCCGCGGCGGCCCAGGAATGCGCCGAGGCAGGGATTGGTTGCGGGCAGACATGCCACCAGTCGTGATCGCCACCGCCTATGGCGGCCCCGAGGTACTGGCACTGCGGGACGAGCCGACGGGCGAAGCCGGACCCGGCGAAGCCAGGGTCGCTGTCCGGGCCGCCGGCGTCAATCCCGTCGACTACAAGAGGTACGCGGGTACGTTCAGCAAGGACCCGGCCGCGCTGCCGATCAGGCTCGGCTTCGAGGCCGCGGGGACGGTCACGCAGGCAGGGCCAGGAGCGGAGGGGCCAGCGGGCCAGGTCAAGCGTCGGCGATGAGGTCATCGCCTACCGCGTGACCGGCGGCTACGCGGCTGAGCTGGTGACACCAGCGACCGCGCTGGTGCCCAAGCCCCCGGCGCTTGGCTGGGCCGAGGCTGCCGGGCTGATGCTCACGGGCGTGACCGCGTGGCACTGCCTCGTGGCGACGGGCGTCCAGGCCGGCGACACGCTGCTGATCCACGGCGGCGCAGGGGGAGTCGGCCTGATGGCGACCCAGCTCGCCGCCGCCAGGGGAGCCAGGGTGATCGCGACCGCCAGCCAGGCGAGGCACGACCTGCTTCGCGAGCTAGGCGCGGTGCCGGTCACGTACGGCCCAGGACTAGCCGGCCGCGTCCGCGCGGCGGCTCCTGACGGCGTCACCGCCGCGCTCGATCTGATCGGCACCGACGAGGCCGTTGACGTCTCCCTTGAACTGGTCGCCGACCGCGCCAGGATCGCGACGATCGCCGCCTTCGGCCGCGCCAGGCAGGCTGGCATCAAGGCGCTCGGCGGCGGTCCGGGGGCCGACCCAGGAACGGAGATCAGGACGGCAGCCAGGCCCGAGCTCGCGAAGCTCGCGGGCAATGGCCAGCTCAGGGTGATCGTGGCCGCGACCTACCCGCTCGCCGATGCGGCCGCCGCGCACCGCGCGATCATGACAGGGCACACAGCCGGCAAGATCGCCCTGATCCCGTAGCCCTCGCCGCGCCAGGCGCTGCCGTGAAGACGTACATTCCTTGACAGGTATATACGTGACACGGCATATTAGCGAGCGATGGACACGCTCTGGCCGGCCCTCGCCGACCCGCACCGCCGCGCGATGCTGGACGTACTGCGCGACGGGCCATGCTCCGTCGGCGATCTCACCGACAGGCTCGGGCTCACCCAGCCGATGACGTCCAAGCACCTGCGGGTGCTGCGGGACGCAGGCCTCGTGCTGGTACGCAAGGAGGCGCAGCAGCGCATCTACGCGGTCAACCCGGCCAGGCTGGCCGACCTCGAGGCGTGGCTCGAGCCGTACCGGAAGCTGTGGAACGACTCGCTCGACACGCTGGCCGGTTACCTCGACCGCGAGGAGGAAATCTGATGGAACGCGGGACCCTGATAGACCACGACGGCCGCCCTGCCGTGCGCTTCAGGCGCGAAATCGCGCACCCGGCCGAGCGGGTCTGGGCGGCGATCACGAACCCGGACGACCTGGCACACTGGTTCCCTTCGAAGGTGCGGATGGAACCCAAGGCCGGCGGGACAATCGAGTTCTACGGCGACCCCAATCTCCCAGAGACCCTCAGCACGGGCACGATCCTCGTCTTCGATCCGCCTGCCGCACTGGCGTTTAGCTGGCTCGCCAGTGAGCTGCACTTCACGATCGAGCCGGCTGGCGAGGGCGGCTGCGTGCTCACGCTGACGGACGTGCTGGAGGCGCGGGACGCGGCGGCACGCAACGCCGCAGGCTGGACGGTCTGCCTGGCCGACCTGGACAAGCACCTGGTCCCGGGGGGATCACCGGGGATCGTCCCCCCTGGCAGAGTCGTGGCGGCAGCTCTACGACGATTACGTCGCCGCAGGGTTGCCGTCGGGCGCCTGGGTTCCCGACGATGCATGAGCGGGCCGGCTGACTGTCGGCACCCGTGGCTAGCGTGCTCCTCATGCCCGCACGCGACAGCCAGCCGGATCCGCGCTACGAGGACCTGATCGACCATCTGATGGGTGAGCCAGGCGTGACGCCACCGCAGGGCGGCGGGTTCGGCCGTTCGGCCTGCCGGTTCAACGGGAAGATCTTCGTGATGTTCGTGCGCGGACGACTGGTGCTCAAGCTGCCGGAAAGGCGCGTCGATGACATGATCGCCGCTGGCCACGGTGCCCGCTTCGACGCGAACAAAGGGACGCCGATGCGAGAGTGGCTGAGCCTGGACCCGGCCAGCGATCGGCCTTGGCTGCCGCTGGCGCAGGAGGCGCTCGGCTTCGCCAGGTCCTCGGCGTCTTAGCGCTTAGAGCAGGCCCAGGTCCGCGGTCACCGCGTCAATCCGATCGGCCTGCGAGGGGCCGATCGCGCAGCAGGTCAGCGTGCCCTCGGGGACCTGGGTGCGACCCGCGTCATGCACGACCTGGACTGGCAGTCCCGCAGCCCGCGCCTGCCTGATGACCTCGTCCATGGCGTCAGCGGCCGGCACCTTGAGCACGACCTTCGGCTGACCGTCCTCGAGCCAGCGACGAAACACGGCGCCGCCGCGACCGGCCAGCACCGCGGCCACCGCGGCGTGCGCGACCTGGGCGGCGATCTTGCCGCGTCCCATTTCCAGGTCGGTCCTGACCACGAGCGCCAGCTTCATCGCCACAGGTACACCGTATGCCGCTGGCGGACCGGCCCATCGCGGAGTCCGAGGGTCGCCTCACCTGGGCTGCAATCTCGCGGTCAGCGGTATCGTGTGGCCCCGTGAGTTCGACCAATGCGGGCGGCCCGGTTCGGCTGTTCAACACGCTCACCCGCCAGGTCGCGGACTTCGCGCCGGCCAATCCGCCCGAGGTCGGCATGTACACCTGCGGCCCGACCGTGTACGCGGATCAGCACATCGGCAACATGCGCGCCTACGTCTTCGCCGACACGCTCAAGCGGGTGCTGACCTGGTCCGGCTACCGGGTCCGGCAGGTCATCAACATCACCGACGTCGGTCATCTCACCTCGGACGCCGACGAGGGCGACGACAAGCTGGAGCTAGCCGCGCGCCGAGAGCAGAGGACCGCCTGGGAGATCGCCGAGGATTACACCAGGGACTTCAAGGCCGACCTCGAGCGGTTGCGGGTGATCGAGCCTGACGTCTGGTGCAAGGCGACCGACCACATCGAGCACATGATCAGGTTCGCCGAGGCGCTCGACGCGGGCGGCTGGTGCTACCGGCTGCCTGCCGGCCTGTACTTCGACACGACCGCGGCCTCGGACTATGGCGCCCTCGCACGGCTTGATCTGGCCGGGCAACAGGCAGGAGCGCGCGTCGAGGTCGCGGAGGGCAAGCGCAACCCGGCCGACTTCGCCGTCTGGCGCACGACGCCACCGGGTCAGAGCAGGCAGATGGAGTGGGACTCTCCGTGGGGCCGCGGCGCTCCAGGCTGGCATCTGGAGTGCTCGGTGATGTCGATCGAGTACCTGGGCAGCCACTTTGACATTCACACCGGCGGCGTCGATCACATCCCTGTGCACCACACGAACGAGATCGCGCAGAGCGAGGCCTATCTCGCCGACGGCCAGCCGTGGGTGCGGCACTGGCTGCACGGCGAGTTCATCAATCTGCGGGGAGCCAAGATCTCCAAGTCGACCGGCGGCGGCGTGCTCGTCGCTGACCTGGTCGACCGCGGATACCACCCGCTCGTCTATCGCTACCTGCTGCTCCAGTCCCACTACCGCAGTCAGGCCGACTTCAGCTGGGCTGCGATGGACAGCGCGCAGGCCGGGCTCAGGAGGCTGCTTGACCGGTACGCGCCCGCAGGGCCCGAAGCCGAGCCGGCCCGCAGGGCCCGAAGCCGGAGGCCGGCCCGCAGGGCCCGAAGCCAGCGACCAGCCAGGTGAGCCACTCAGCGTGGCCGCGGCCGAGCACCTGGCCGCCTTCGACCGGGCCGTCCGCGACGACCTGAACACCCCGCGTGCCGTAGCGGCCGTGGCGACCGCGTCCCGGGATGACCGGCTCGCCAGCACCGACCTGACGGGCCTGGCCCGCAGGTTCGACCAGGTCCTCGCCCTCGGCCTGGCGGACCTCACACCCGGCGACCTGGATCTGAAGCGCAAGGACGCGGCGTTGACCGATGACGAGGTCGAGGCCCTGGTCGCCAGGCGCGACGCGGCCAGGTCCAGCAGGGACTTCGCGACGTCGGACCAGATCCGCGACCAACTTGCCGAGGCGGGGGTGGCGGTCGAAGACCACCCGGGGGGTCAGTCGACCTGGCGCTGGCGGTAGCGGCCGTCTGCTCGACCGCCGAGCGGTCCTGCTTAGAGCGGCTCGTCGCGAGCGCGGAGCGCGTTCCGCACGGCAGGCGGCACGGTGAGCCGGCTGTCGGTCGCGCAGAGGTTCTCGAGCAGATCGGACGCCGCGTCGGCGAGCCTGGTGTAACCGGCTAGCTGGTCGAAGAGCACGAGGTCGTCAGGTCCGATCTCCGCGTCAGGAGCCGGCATCGCGCCCCATACGTCCCACGGCAGCACCTCAATGTTGCCGAGAGCCGCGGCGTCCCGCATCACATTCCCCGCGATCCACCAGAGGCCAGACTCCTTGATCAGGCTGAGCCCGAACGCCGCCGGGTCAGCCGCGCCCTCGCGGCATTTCGTCCACGCGTCGCCAGCAATCAGGAACCGGTCGCGCGGCACGTCGGTGAGATCGAAGTCAATCGTGAAGATCTCCCGCTGTCTCGCGTCGATCTGAGCGTCGACGAGCATCCACCGCTGCACGGACGAGTTCCAGTACTCGCAGACCCAGTGATCCTCGAACAGGTCATTGCCGAAGTAGCCGCCAAAGCCGCACCTGGCGCGCGCCGGAACGCCTTGCGCGCGCAGCAGCGCGACCATCAGCACCGTGAAGTGGCGGCAGTTGCCTGGAACCCGTGCGGCCGGTTCTCTCGGCACGCCGAGCGGGCGCCTGTCCATAGCTGTGACCAGCCCGAGCAGGTCCTCAGCCCGCCGCACGTGCACGCTGGCGCGCTGCTGGTCGCTGAGGGTGACGCCGTAGAGCCCGGCCAGGTGCTCGTGAATGATCAGGCCGTGCAGGACAGCCGCCAGGCCCGCGACGTCGCCGGGCAGGTCGTGCAGCAGCGCGGCGTGCTTGCCAGGCGATGTCATTGGTCCCGGCTGCGTGTAGCGGGGGAGCGTGGACGGGGTGTTGAAGACCTGCATGACACTCCTCGAGTGACCGGATCGTTCCGCAACGGGACCTGTTGCTGTCTTCCTTCTGATGCTCTGGTGCCCCAGGATTCTGGACATGAGCCGCGCATTTCTCATCATTGACGTCCAGGAGTCATTCCGCCAGCGGCCTATCTGGCGTACCGTTTCCGACCCCAAGATCGCCGATCATCTGGTCCCCCTGGTGCAGGCCGCCCGCGCCGCGGGCGATGAGGTCATCTGGATCCTGCACAGCGAACCCGGCACCGGCGGCACATTTGATCCCGCGTCCGGATTCGTCGAGATCATGGCGCCGCTCGCCGCGCAGGACCATGAGCACGTGTTGACCAAGACCTCGCACAACGCCTTCACCACCACGAATCTGCAGCAGCTCCTGACGACCCGCGGCGTCACCGAGGTAGTGATCACCGGGCTGCGCACCGAGCAGTGCTGCGAAACCACCGCCAGGATCGCGTCCGACCTCGGGTACTGGGTCACCTTCGTGCTTGACGGCACGGCCACCAATCCCATACCGGACCCGGCCGCATCGGCCGGCCAGAGCATCGACGAGATGCTCGGTGATCCCCGGACGCTGACCGTGGACGAGATCATGGAGAGGACGCGCTACGTGCTCGCCGGCAGGTTCGCGGCCGTGTGCTCGATCGCCGAGCTGCTCGAGCGATACGAAGCCGCTCCAGGCTAACCTGACCAGATCATGCCTACCGTCGCCTTCTTGCTAGCTCCGCTGCTGCACCTGCTCGATCTGGCTGGCCCGGCCCAGGTGTTCTCCACCGCGGCCGATGACGGCCACGGCTACCTGCTCAGCTACATCGCCGAGCAACCGGAGGTCCCGACCGCACAGGGGATCACGGTCAGGGCGCAGACCAGCTGGCCCGATCTCGGTCCGCAGGACTTGATCATCGTGCCCGGATGGCGGGCCAGCGCGCACCGCCACCGGCAGCCCCTCGGCGAAGCGAGCCTGCGCCGACTCGCCGCACATCACGCAGCAGGCGGAATGGTTGCGAGCGTCTGCGCGGGCGCTCAGGCGCTGGGCGCCGCCGGCCTGCTCGATGGTCGTCGCTGCACGACGCACTACGAGATCGCCGCCGACCTCGCGCGCACGCTACCCGCGTGCCCAGGTTGTGCGGGACGTGCTGTACGTGGTCGACAGGCGAGTCGCCACGTCGGCGGGGATCGCCAGCGGCATAGACCTGGCGTTGCACCTGATCGCCGTCCGGCACGGCCCGGCAGCGGCCGCGCGGGTGGCGCGGGCCATGGTGGTCTACGCCCGGCGCAACGGCGATGACCAGCAGGCCAGCGCCATGCTGCGGCACCGCGGCCACCTCAGCGACCTCGCGCATCGCGCGCAAGACGAAATCGAGTCCAGGTTCGCCGACCGGCTGCCGCTGACCGAGCTCGCCACCGCCTGCGGTGTCAGCGAGCGATCCCTGACCAGGCACTTCGAACAGGCCACCGGCACGACGCCGCTGCGGTACCAGCAGGCACTGCGGCTGGAGCGGGCCGAGCACCTGATCGGGCACGGCGCGAGCGTGGAGGCGGCGGCGCGCGCGGTCGGCTTTCAGGACCCGCGGATGCTGCGCCGCTTGCGGGCGAGAACCTGATCCGGAATCACTGGCTGTCCTGGTCGGTGACGAGCCGAGGTACCTGGTCCAGATCGACGCCGAAGAGGTCGCGGTAGGCGGCCAGGACGGCTGTCGTCGTCCGGTAGCTCCTGCTCGGTCCTGGCGCCGTCGCTGGTCGTGATCAGCGTCCGGCCGCTCAGCGAGATGCGGCCGCTGTCGGTCAGCAGCGAGCAGATCAGGCCGGCCCTGAAGTGCGACTGCGGCGCCGTCTGCTGCCACCAGCAGGTGGGCACGAAGTCCCCGAGTGACCTGGCCCTGCGCTCGAGCCGGTACTGCGGCTCACCGGCCTTGCACACCTCCAGGTCTCCGTCGGGAGCAGGCCGGACCTGGAACATGCCAGCCGGGTCGCGCTGCTCGCCGCCGTCCTCGAGCAGCAGCGGGTGCGTACTGTGAGCGCCGAATCCGACATCAGCCAGCCACGGCCCGCTGCCGTCCGCGGGCCGCACCACGAGCGCCATGTGGTCGAACGGCGGCCCGAGCCCGCCACCGCCGTAGACGCGCGCGGCCACCCGCTGCACCTCGAAGCCGAGCGCCTCGAGCAGCAGGCCGAACGCGCCATTGAGCTCGTAACAGAACCCGCCGCGCCGCTGTGCGACGATCTTGGTGAGCAGATCAGCATCGGTCAGCGAGATCGGCTGACCGAGGTGAATGCTCAGGTTCTCGAACGGAACGGTCATCTGATGGGCCCTGTGCAACACGCGCAGCGCGTCCGCGCTCGCGCCGTCGGGTCGCGGGCTGCCGATCCGGCTGAGATAGCCGCCGACTAGCTTGTCGTCCACGTGCCTACCGTAGTGATGCCGACTCAGTGGAGGTGAACGCCGGTGACCGCAGCCGCCGAGCTGACGAGGATCGAGATCGACGGTCAGGCTGCGGACGAAGACCAGCTACGCAAGGCGGCGCTCTCCGGCTTCGGCCACTTCACCGCGATGCAGGTCAGGGACCGCAAGGTACGCGGGTTCGCGCACCATCTGGCCAGGCTAGACGCGGCGAACAGGGAGCTGTTCGGGACCGGAGTCGACGATCGGGTGCTGCGATCCAGCATCACGCACGCGCTAGGCGACGACGCCGATGCCTCGGTCCGGGTGTACCTGCACGAGACGGCCGCCGCTCCCGCGCTCATGGTGACCGTCCGGCCACCGGGCGGGATGCCGGCCGGGCCGTGGCGCCTCCGGTCCGTGCCCTATCAGCGCTCCGTCGCGCACATCAAGCACACGGCCGACTTCGGCCAGCGCTACTACCAGCGGCTCGTCAACGCCAGCGGCTTCGACGAGGCGCTGCTGACCGGGCCGGACGGGATCATCTCAGAGGGCAGCATCACCAACCTCGGCTGCTTCGACGGCCAGCGGATCCTCTGGCCAGCGGCGCCCGCCCTCAGCGGCATCACCATGCAGCTTGTCGAGCCCGCGCTCGCCGCGCGCGGCCTGCCGTCGGTGCGCGCACACGCAAGGGTCGCCGACCTGACCTCGTTCGCCGCGGTCTTCGTCACCAACGCCCGCGGCGTCGCTGCGGTCGGGCAGGTGGATGACCAGAAGCTGCGCGTCGACCAAGACTTCATGCGCACGCTGGGCACGTGCCACGACGAGGCCCCTTGGGATCCGCTCTAGGGCTCCCAGAGTCCTGCCCGGCTGGCCACGAAGTCGCGTACGGCCGCCACGAAGCCAGTGAGCTGGGCTTCGGTGAGCGCCAGGCTGAGTGCCATGTAGCCGCGCGGCGCGATGTAATAGCCGGCCTCGAGCAGATCGAGGAACAGCAGTTCAAGCAGCCGCGGGTCGCTCTGCGCCAGGTCCCGCTGCGAACGCAGCGGAGCGGCGGTGGCGTGCACGGCGAGCAGGCTGCCCACCCCGGTCGCCTGGAACGGCGCCTCGGCGGCCTCGAAGACCCGGCCGAGTTCGGAGCGCAGGTCGTCGCCGGCCGCCGTGTGCCGCTCGGCGACGTCCGGCGGGTAGACCTTCGTGAGGCCTGCGTGGCCGGCGGCCATCGAGGCGACGTTGTTGTTGAAGGTTCCGGCGTGCGGCAGCGCGCCCGGCCTGGACGGGTCGAACAGCGCCATCACCTCGGCGCGCCCGCCGTACGCGCCAAACGAGGAACCGCCACCGATGTACTTGCCAAGCGTGGTCAGGTCGGGCCTGATCGCGAGCCGCTCCTGCATTCCGCCAGCGCCGGTCCTGGACGTCATCACCTCGTCGAAGATCAGCAGCGCGCCGGCTGCCGCGGTGCACTCGCGCAGCACGGCAAGGAACTCCCTGTCACCTGGCAGGCAGCCGCCAGAGCCGAGCATCGGCTCGACCAGCACGCACGCGAGCGCGTCGCCGTGCTCGCCGATCAGAGCCCTGGCTCCGGCCGCGTCGTTGTACTCGCCGAGCAGGATGTCGTAAGGCGCGTTCACCGGCGACTGCCCGGAAGCGAAGCTGAGCAACCCGCCGTGATAGCCGCCGCGGAAGACCAGCACCCGGTCGCGGCCGGTGAACGCGCGAGCGGCCGACAGCGCCATCAGGTTGGCCTCCGTGCCCGAGTTCGTGAACCGCACTCGCTCGACCGACGCGAACCTGGCGCAGATCGCCTCGGCGAGGTCCACCTCATACCTGGTGTGCGCGCCACGGCTGACGCCCTCGCGCAGCGCCGCGATCATCGCCTCGATGACGACCGGATTCGAGTGCCCGTACAGGCCGGCCGAGTACTCGCCGAGGAGGTCGGTGTATTCGTGCCCGTCGACGTCGGCCATGCTCGCGTCCCAGGCCCTGGCGATCCGCAGCGGGAACGGGCGGTGGTAGAGCACCGACCTAGTGTTGCCGCCTGGCAGGTAGGCCAGCGCCCGCTCGTGCAGCGCCCAGGTCTGCGGGCGCCGGCTCGCGTACCTTTCGCGCGCCGCCGTGACCGCCTCGCTCGCGGCATCTGAGTGCGTCCTGGTCACTGTCATGAGGCACCGCCGGCGTAGATTGCGAATGGTGAAGAAACTATTCGAGATACTCGTCTGTTTCATCCACCCGCTGGCAGTCGTGCTGATGTGGATCGATCTCGCCAGTCGCTCCGACATCGGCACCGGCGCGAAGATCGCGTGGGCGCTCTTCGGGCTCATCCCGTTCGTGCCGTTCCTGTACGTCCTCACGGGCGGCGACCTCTGGTAGGCGCCGTCGGCCGCTAGCTGGCCAGCCTTTCGCTAATCCGCGGCGGCCGGCGATCCGATCCCGCGGAGTTCGGCAAGGTCGGCGTAGCTCAGCCGCCGCAGCAGGCTGGCGGCAGCGCAGTTGGCGCGCAGCTGTTCTGCGCTGGTCGCGCCGAACAAGACGCTCGCGACCGCGTTGCTCGCCAGCGGGAACGCCAGGGCGAGCGCAGCCGGGCTGGCCTGGAGGCGCCCGGCCAGGCCAACCAGGTCGGCCACCGCCGCGAGCGCCGGGGCGGATCTGGGCATGGCCGAGGACGTCGGCTGCCCGGCCGGCCGCCATCCCGTCGCGGTACTTGCCGCTCAGGATTCCGCCCTCCAGGCAGAACGAGGCCACAACGCCCGCTCCCGCCTGCTCAAGCGCAGCCGTCATCGCCTCGTCCTCCACCGGCGAGCGGCGGACCAGGCTGTAAGGAAGCTGGGCGGCGCATGGCGCAGGGACGCCGAGGCCGGCCGCGGCGACGACAGCCTCGCTGAGGACCTCTGGGTCCCAGTTCAGCACCCCCCAGGCCCTGGCCTTGCCGGCCGTGATCAGCCCGCCGACGTCTGCGACGAGGTCGCGGACACTCTGCCCGGCCGCTGGCGGGGCGGCGTAAATCAGGTCGACGTGGTCCAGGCGCATCCGGTCCAGGGACGCGTCAAGCTCGGCGGCGGCGTTCTGCCGCGGCCAGAACTCCCACCACAGCTTGTTGGCGATGACTACCTCGTCCCGGCGCAGGCCAGCGCCTCGGAGCAGGGTGCCGAAGACCACCTCCGAGTACCCGGTCGGGATCGGCGCGTGGCCGGTCTCGTCGTTGTACCTGGCGTCGTCGAAGAACGTGATTCCCTCGTCCCTGGCCGCTCGCATGATCGCGATGCCGATCTCGGCTGGCAGTCGCTCATAGGTACGCCAGGAACCGAGCGACAGCCCGGAGACCTCGATTCCCGACGAGCCGAGCGGCCGGGGGTCAAGGCAGTCAGCGGCCATCATCGCCTCCGTGTGCTCGCGTCTCCGCGCGACGCGGAGCTACCCCGATGCTAGGCCGCCGCGTGCGGCCTCCGGCCGGTCCGCGACCGAGTGCCGGCGGCCTGCATACTTGGCTGGTGCGAATCGACGGACAGGCCGGCCGCCGTTTCGAGCCGGTGCGCGAGGCGCTCGCCGATGTGCTGGCCGCGCAGGGCGGCGCGGGCGCGGCCGTCGCCGCCTGGTCCGACGGCGCCTGGGTCGTCGACCTCTGGGGCGGTCAGGCGGACGCCGCTGGCTCGCCCTGGCAGCGCGACACCCTGGTCCAGCCGTACTCGGTCACCAAGCCGTTCGCGGCCATGTGCGCACTGGTCCTCGCCGACCGGGGCGAGTCTGGACCTCGACGCCCCCGTGCAGCGGTACTGGCCGGAGTTCACCGCCCGCGCGACCGTCAGGCACGTGCTGTCGCACCAGGCGGGGATCGTGGTGCTTGATGAACCCGCTCCGACGGAGGTGTTCTACGACTGGGCTGGCCTCTGCCGGCTGCTGGCGGCGCAGGTGCCGCGGTGGGAGCCGGGCACCGGGCCCGGCGAGTCCGCCCTCTTCTACGGCCACCTGGTTGGCGAGATCGTCAGGCGGATCGACGGCCGGCTGCCTGGCCAGTTCCTGCGCGAGGAGGTCTGCGGGCCGCTCGGGCTGGACTTTCACATCGGCCTCGAGCCAGCCGAGCAGGCCCGCGTGGCCGACCTCACCGGGCTCGACGACCCGGCCTGGCGCGCCGCCCAGGCCAGCGCCCCTGACCTGTACCGGCGCGCCATGTCCAACCCGCCAGGCGCCCTGGACCCCGCCGTCGTCAACGGCCGGGCCTGGCGGGCGGCGCAGATTCCGGCTGTCAACGGTCACGGGACCGCGCGCGGCGTCGCCGGGCTGTACGCGGCGCTCGCGTCCGGCGGGCTGCTCTCGCCCGGCATGCTCGAGCAGGCGACCACTGCGCAATGCTCGGGCACAGACGCGGTCTTCGGCGAGCCGGTCTCCTGGGGACTCGGGTTCGCGGTCGATGCAGACAGCTACGGGATGGGCGGCGTCGGCGGCAGCTACGCGGGCATGGCCGACGGCTACGCCTTCGGTTTCGTCACCGCTTCGATGGGCAGCCATGACCGCGCGACCGCGCTCGAGGACGCCCTTCGCGCCTGCCTGGGGCTGCCGCCGCTTGCGGACTGAGGCTGATCGCGGACTGGACGTGCAGCCTTCACCGGCCTGACCTCGGACGTTCACCCCCGGTGAACCAACCGGGCATACGCGCCAGGCAAGATAAAAGCGACAAGATTTCGACGCGAAGCGATCGCAACGGGGGCTCGCTCCATGCTGACCGGACTCGTCCGCCGACCGGACGCGGCCGGGGCTCCCGCGCCTGAACAGGTCCATCTCCAGTTCGGCGCCGACGCGTCCAGCCAGGTCGCCGTGTCCTGGGCGGCGCCCGCAGCCGTGGCCAGGCCCCGGCTGCGATTCGGCCAGGCCGGCGGCGCGCCAGGCAGTCAGGCCGACGCCGACGAGCGCACCTACACCGACGCTCTGACCGGCGAGACCGTCTGGACCTACCACGCCAGGATCGGCTCGCTTGAGCCCGACTGCTGCTACGGCTACGAGGTGCTGCACGACGGCGCGCCCCCAGTGCACGGCACCTTCAGGACGGCGCCGCTTGGCCGGTCGGGCCCGTTCCGCTTCACCAGCTTCGGCGACCACGCGATCCCAGCGCCGCAAGGCAACGGATCGGGGCCGCACTCACCGAACGCCGGCTACGTGGTGACTGCCGTGGACCGGCTCGACCCGCTCTTCAACCTGGTCAACGGGGACCTGAGCTACGCGAACGCCAGCGATCAGCCGGTCGCCACCTGGACGTCGTACTTCGCCAACATCAGCAGGTCGGCCAGGTACCGGCCGTGGATGCCGACGCCCGGCAATCACGAGAACGAGGCGGGTAACGGACCGCAGGGGTACCTGTCGTACCAGACCAGATTCAACCTGCCAGGCAACGGAACACCGGCGTTCGGTGGCAACTGGTACGCGTTCACGGCCGGCCCGGTGCGATTCATCGCGCTGAACAACGACGACGTGTGCCTGCAGGACGGCGGATTCAGCAGCCTGCGCAGGGACAACGTGCCCGCATATCGTGCCGCGGGGTTCGATCCCTACATCAGCGGCTACAGCGGCGGGCAGCAGCGGCGCTGGCTAGAGCGCGAACTGGCCGCGGCGCGCCAGGACGACGACATCGACTGGATCGTGGTGTTCATGCACCAGGTGGCGATGTCCTCGGCCCACTTCAACGGCGCCGACCTTGGCATCAGGCAGCAGTGGCTGCCGCTCTTCGACGCCTACGGGGTCGACCTGGTGCTGTCCGGGCACGAGCACCATTTCGAGCGGTCCTACCCGGTGCGCGGCGTGCTGCCGGGCAGCGCACTGCTCACGCCGGCGCTCGCCGTGCCGGCCGGGCGACGCGCCGAGGCCGAGATCGACACCAGGGCCGGCACCGTGCACCTGACCATCGGCGGCGGCGGCCATCCGTACCAGGCTCCAGGCAGGCGCCTGCACGGCGCGGATCAGGGGGTCGTAGTCGCCGGGACCGAGCCGGGCAGCCCGGTCGCGCACCGCAGGTCGGTGCTCGCGACCGAGCCGAACGCGTGGTCGGCGTACCGGGACGCTGGCCCGGCGTTCGGTTTCGCGTCCTTTGACGTCGCTCCGGCCGAGCGGGGCGGCACCACGTCGATCACGATCACCTACTGGGCGGCCGCGAATGGTTCACCGTCCTACCGGAAGCGGGACACCGTCGTGCTGCGCAAGCCGACGCGGGGCGACCAGCGGCTCGGGGATCAGCTCGCGATCACACGCCGGGCACGCTAGTCGGCCCGCTGATCACGCTGGCCAACTGGCTGCCGATCGCGCCCAGGACGACGTCTGCTCGCTGATCCAGACCTCTGCGGCACTCAGCGCGTCCGGCTCCAGTGAGAGCCAGTGCTCACGGCCCTTGACCTCGCGCCGCACGAGCCCGGCCGCCTCCAGCACGCCGACATGCCTGGACACGCCGGCGAAGGACATGGGCAGCGGGCCAGCCAGGTCGGTAATCCTGGCCCGGCCGTCGCGGAGTGCGACGAGCAGCGCGCGACGAGTCGGATCCGACAGCGCAGCGTAGGTCCGGTCGAGCACAGAATCTTCAACCACCTTGTTGACCTTACCGTAGCCGCTCGCGGTGAGCGTCGGACCGTGTCGGTGAGGTGGCTGACAATGGAGTCGTGATCGACATGGACCCGGCCAGGTTCGAGGAGATGGTCACCGCCGCGCTCGACGGCCTGCCCGACGAACTCGGCCAGCTCATGCGCAACGTGGTGGTACTGGTCGAGCACGGTGAGGGGCCCGCTGGCCTGCTCGGCCTCTACGAGGGCGTGCCGTTGACCGCCAGGAGCAACCAGTACTCCGGTGTGCTCCCTGACCGGATCACGATCTACCGCCGCGCGATCTGCGCCGAATGCTGGTCGGAGTGGGACGTCGAGGACCAGGTGCGCAAGACGCTCATCCACGAGGTCGGGCACCACTTCGGCATCGGCGACGACCGGCTGCGCGAGCTTGGCTGGTAGCGGTTCGGACCAGCGACAGAGGCAACCGGGTTTCCGCTGCCGACGACGATAAGTTGCCGCAGCGGAGGGCGTGACTCAAGATAAGCCTGCGACGAGACTGGCCAGACGGAAAGCCATTGTCCGCCGCATTCAGTTCCCCCGTATCGGAGTGAGTGCCATGGCCAGTACGCGACCGAACCATAAGGACAACCCGACAGAGAACACCGTGCAGCTGGCCCGCTCCAGGGCCGGCGTGATCGTCGTCGTCGCCGGAGATGTCGTCATCGCCCTCGCGGCGTTTATCGGCATTAGCAAGTTCACGTCAGGCGGCGCCGCAAATACCTCCATGGTCGCGATCCTGACCAGCGGCTTCACCGCCATCAGCACAATGACGACCGCCTACTTCGGAATCAAGACCATGTCCAATACCGCCCAGTCCTTCGCCAGGCAGATGCCGAACGCCGGTCAGAGCACGCAGCCTGCCGGACAGCCAGGTGACGCACCCCCGGGCCAGCAGGACGGCGGAGGCGGCGACGCGAATCAGCAACCGCCGGATGACGACCACGAGCCGCATTCGGCGATCTGACGGCCGGCGCGTCATATCAGACGTCGTAGTGCCGGGGATGACCCCTCGGCAAAGCGTGCGCGCGGAGTGCGAGCGGCGCGGCCGCGACGCGGTGATCGCTGGCTGCATCGAGTTGCTGGCCGGCGGTGCTGTCGATGACGATCTGATTCTCGCACTCGGCGGTCCCGCCGCTCCTTATGTTCTGTCGGGGGGCGAGGGCGGGCCAGCAGGGCTACTGGCCGCGGGTCTGGGCGGCGCGAGGCTTACTGCACGAGTGGGCGGAGGTCGCGACGCCCGTCATCGTCGCCGCCACGTCAGACGAGGCATGGCGCGTGCGCGAGATGGCGGCCAAGGTCATCGCCAGGCACAAGGTAGGCGACGCCATGGAATCCGTCGTGGCCCTGCGCGGCGACCCGGTGCCGCGCGTCCGCGCCGCCGCCGACCGCGCCGTCATGATTGTTTCGGCATCTGGCGCCTGACATGGAGGGTTCATGCCCGCTGACCAGCCGCCCGCTGGCACGTTGCATCACGTCGAACTCTGGGTGCCCGACCTGGCGAGAGCCGTCGCCGAGTGGGGATGGCTGCTTGGCGAGCTTGGTTATGCCTCATTCCAGGACTGGCCGGACGGTCACAGCTGGCGGCTCGGGGCGACCTACCTCGTGGTGGAGCAGTCGCCAGCGATGACAGCGCCCGGCCACGAGCGGAGCCGCCCCGGACTGAATCATCTGGCCTTTCACGCGGGCGACGCCGTAAGCGTGGACGCGCTCCACCGGCATGCCGTAGCGCACGGCTGGACGCAGCTCTTCGCTGACGCCTACCCGCACGCGGGCGGCCCGAGCACTACGCCGCCTACCTAGCCAACAGCGACGGCTACGAGGTCGAGTTGGTCGCGACTGTCGGTACCCGCTCGTAGCCTGCGGGCATGGCAGTCTTCGTCCTGAACCAAGTCAACGGCCCGAATTACGACGAATCCCGGCCCAGGCGAGACCAGCGGGCGTGGTTCGAGCACGCCGCGTATATGGACAAACTTCTTGAAGACGGCTTTGTCATCCTGGGCGGCCCGCTCGATGACGGCGAGCATGTACTGCTGATCCTGGAGGCGGCCGACGAACAGGAAGTGGCGGACCGGCTGGCCGGTGACCCGTGGCGGCCCATGGGCATCCTCGCGACCGAGTCCCTGCAGCGCTGGAACCTCTGGCTGGACAGCAGGGCTGTGCGCACGGCAGCGGGGCTGCCCATGGACAGCGGAGCTGTGCCCGATGGACAGCGGAGCGGCACCGGCACGGGCTGGCTAAGCCTGGAGAGGACCGCGCGGCACCTGCCTGATCGTCACCGACTCAAGCCGCAGTCCGCGGACGAGGTGATCGATCACCTGGGCGCCGTCGATCGCGCCGCAGCTGAACAGGTCGATCGCGACCATGGCTCTCCTCTGGCCAGGTGTGCACGGACAGGTGCGACTCGGCGAGGATCAGCACCAGCGTGATCGCGCCGTTCGGGAAGATCACGTGCGAGGCGTCGAGCACGTGGCCCGAGCCCGCCGCGACCGCGGACGCGGCCACGTCAGTCAGCTCAGCCAGATCGTGAACTGGGGAGCCCGGCGCGCAGAGAGCGTCGACGGCGAACAGTACCTTCGGCGACGTCGCCTCTTGCCGCCGCAGCTCGGTGTACCTGCTGGCCGGTTCGATGACGGGCATGATGTGGCAGGATACCGCAGGACCGCGAGGGGCCTGCCTGGCCGCGGCCGGGGAGTGGGCGACGATGGATATAGCCGCGATCGCCGCGGAGGTCGCCGGCGGCGGTCGGCCTGGCCGAGGGCGAAGCGGGCGTTCGCGACGTGCTGCTGGCCGTCGCCAGCAGCGAGCCGGTCGCGACCAGCCAGATCAGCCGGATGGCAGAACTGCCGGTGCCGATCGTGACCGCCGTATGCAACGAACTGCGCAAGCGCGGCGTGATCGACAAGACCAGGCCGGTCAGGCTGACTGACGCGGCCAGGGCCGCGCTCGCGGCCGACGGCGGCCACCTGGACCCGCAGTGTCCCTGCTGCGCGGGCCTTGGCCTGCGCATCCCAGAAGACCTCGCGGCGCTGACCGGCGAACTGGACGCCGCGGCGGCCGGAGCGCCGCAGGCCAGGCTGGAACTGGACCAGACGCACTGCACCGTGGACACCAAGATCCGCAGGGTGCTGAAGCTGCACCAGGCGGGCGCGCTCGCTGGCCGCAGGATCGTCCTGCTCGGTGACGACGACCTGATCGCGGTCGCGATCGCGCGTTTCGCCAGCGTGACGGGCCTCGCGACCGCGCGTCTGGCCGTGATCGACACCGATCCGGCGGTGCTCGCCTGGATCGCGGCGCAGGTGGCGGGCACCGGCACCGATGTCGAACTGGTCGAGCATGACCTGCGCGCGCCGCTGCCGGCCTCGCTCGCGGGCGGCTTCGACGTCGCGTGCACCGACCCGCCCTACACGGTTCCCGGTGCCGAGCTGTTCCTGTCCAGGGCGGTGTCCGCGCTCGCGGGGCGCCCAGGCGAGCACGTGTTCTTCAGCTTCGGCGCGAGACGTCCTGCCGAGTCGCTCGCGACCCAGCGGCTGATCGCCGACCTAGGGCTGGTTGTCAGGTCGCTGACGCCCGGGTTCAACAGCTATATCGGCGCCGGGATCCTCGCCGGGAGCAGCCACCTGTACCACCTGCGCACGACCGCGGACACCGCGCCGCTCATCGATGGCCACTACGCAGGCCCGCTCTACACCGCCGACACCAGGGCCGCGCAGAACCGTCCCTACCGCTGCGCGTCCTGCGGTTCGGTCTACCTGGTCGGCCGCGCCGGGCCGGGGGAGCAAGCACCCGACTGGGCCCAGATCAAGGACCTCCAGGCGGCCGGCTGCCCGGCCTGCGGCGGGACAACATTCCGGCCGATGCCAAGGCAAGCGCGCTGAGCGGCGCCAGATTTGGGAAAATGCTGCGCGTGAACGGACAGGATCATCTGGTGCGGGCCGCCACCGAGGCTGACCTGGACGCGATCGCGGCTTTCGAGGTCGACATCGCCAGGGTGTCGTTCGGGGACGAGGCGATCACCGATCCCGCCTTCCACCGGCGCCGGGTGGCGGGGGCGCTGGGCAAGCCAGGGGAGATCGCGTTGATCGCGGCGGCAGCGGCCGCTCCCGAGGCGCCGCTTGGCTGGGCATGGCTATCGGCGCGCACGAACTCCCTGACCGGAGAGCGGTACGGGAACTTCCGGTCCCTCGCCGTCGCCGAGACGGCCGCGCGCGGCGCCATCGGGGAACTGCTGATGGATGCCGTTCTGCGCGCGGCCGACGAGGCCGGCCTGACCCACCTGTCCGGCAAGGTGAACGCCGCCAACCTCGGCATGCGAGCGCTGTACCGGGCCTTCGGCTTCACCGCGACGCACCTGACCATGGAGAAGCGGGTCCCGTGATCAAGTGCGTGATCTGGGACCTGGACGACACGCTGCTCGACGGGGTGTACCTCGAATCACCTGACCAGCCACCCGCGGCCAACGCTGAGCTGCGCAGCGGTGCTGACCGAGCTGGCCAGCCGCGGCATCCTGCAGGCCATCGCGAGCAAGAACCCGCCCGAGGCCTGCCAGCACGCCGAGGCGGCGACCGGCCATGCGTTCGCCGCAAGCCATTGCGGATGGGGCGCCAAGTCGGCAGCCATCAGCGCGATCATGGCCGAGCTCGGGCTGACCGCCGACGCCGTCGCGTTCGTCGACGACGACGCCCTGGAGCGGGCTGAGGTCTCGTTCCGCCTGCCCGACGTCCTCGTGCTCGCGCCGCAGGACATGGCTGAGGCGGCCGGATGGCCGCAGTTCAGCCCGCCGGTGGTCACCGACGAGGCGCGCAGGCGCGGCGACCTGTACCGGCAGCGCCAGGCCAGGCAGGAGGAGGCGAAGGCGTTCGGCGGGTCCCGCGACGAGTTCCTGCGGTACTGCCGGACCGAGGTCAGGATCGCCGCTGCCACGATGGCCGACCTGCCAAGGCTGCATGAGCTGTCGGTCCGCACCCACCAGTTCAACTCGACCGGCGCGGCCGTGCCCGCCGAGGAGTTCGCCGGCCTGCTCGGCTCGCCGGAGCATCAGGTCATCACCGTCAGGCTGACGCGACCGCTTCGGCGATGACGGCCTGGTCGGCGCCGCCATCCTGGCGACCGAAGCTGGCGCAGACGTGGCGGGTGCCGCTGCTGATGATGTCCTGCCGGGCGCTCGGCCGCGGGGTCGTCGACGCGCTGCTGACCTGGATCTGCCGGACCGCGCTGGCCGCCGGGGCGTCGCGGGTCGCGCTGCCGTGCGTGATCAACCCGCGGAACGTGCCGCTGCGGATCGCGCTGACCGGCGCCGGGTTCCGCACCAGCTCGCAGCCAGGCCACGGCCAGGCCGCGGAGTACGTCAGGGAGCTGAGCATGCCGCTGCCCGGGCTGCCCAGCTGGGTCGTGTCCTGATGGCCGACCTCGCCCGCCTGACCGGCGAGCTGAGGCGGCTGCTCGCCGAACTGACAGGCGACGCCGTACCGCTCGACGCTCCGCTGGATACGCCCCTGCTCAGGGACGGTATCGGACTCGACTCGCTCGGCGGCACCATGCTGCTGACGCAGATCGAGCGGCGCTACGGCGTCGACATCGCCGCCGATGACCTGAACCTGGATGCACTGGCGAGCATCGGCACCCTGGCGGCGTACCTCAGGGCCCGCCTGGAAGACGGACGGCGGTGATCGGCGGAGCCTGCGATGCCAGGTTCGAGCCGGTCCGTGCCGCCTTTGCCACGAACTTCAGCACCCTGGGCGAGACGGGCGCGGCCATCTGCGTCACGGCGGGCGGCAGGACCGTCGTAGATCTCTGGGGCGGCTGGACCACCGCAGCCAGGACCGCGCCGTGGCTGGCTGACACCCTGGTCAACTTCTTCTCGGTCGGCAAGGGCATGCTGGCCGTGCTCGCCGCCCGGTACGCGGGGTCAGGCCTGCTCGACTTCGACGCGCCAGTCGCCAGGTACTGGCCGGAGTTCGGAGCCGCAGGCAAGGACGCCGTCACGGTCAGGCAACTGCTCAGCCACCAGGCCGGGGTCCCCGCGGTCCGGCGCAGGCTGCCGCCGGGAGCCATGCTGGACTGGGACGTGATGACCGGCGCCATCGCGGCCCAGGCTCCGTGGTGGGAGCCGGGTGAAGCGCACGGTTATCACGTCAATACCTTCGGGTTCGCGGTCGGCGAGCTGTTGCGGCGAGTGGCGGGCCGCACCGTCGGCGCGCTGCTACGCGCGGATGTCGCCGGGCCGCTGGGCGCAGACGTCCACGTCGGGCTGCCGGCCAGCGAGCACGGCCGGGTGGCCGAGTTCGACTGGCCAGGAGCGGTGCTCGATGAGAGCGACCACGCCGATCTGCCAGCCGACCAGCTGATGGAACACAACGCGTACTTTAATCCCGGCGGCCTGTCAGGTGCGGGTGTCGTCAACACGGCCCGCTGGCGCTCCGCCGAGGTCCCGGCGACAAATGGCCACGGCACCGCCAGAGGGATCGCCAGGGTGTACGCGGCGCTGGCAGCGGGCGGCGCCGCCGACGGGATCAGGGTCGTCGACGAAGGGGCGCTCGCCGAGGCGGTTGCCGAGCAGGTCTACGGGCAGGACGCGATCTTGCACCGCAGGTCCAGGTTCGGCCTCGGCTTCCAGCTCACCCAGCCCGAGCGGCCCATGGGCCGCAGCCCCGCCGCGTTCGGCCATTTCGGAGCCGGCGGCTCGCTCGGCTTCTGCGATCCTGACGCCGGACTGGCCGTCGCGTACGTGACCAGTCAGATGGGTCCCCGCTGGCAGAACCCTCGCAACCGCGCGCTCATCGACGCGCTGTACGCCTGCCTGTAAGCAGCACATGTGCCATGGCCGCGGACTCATGGGCAATTCGGGCATATGCCAGGCGTGGCGCGGCCGGTAGGGTGAAGTCAGAGCCCGAGGCGATAGCCGGCCCGAAGGGCGCGGAGCGGCAAGCCGGGGCTCGATCGCGGAGGTGGCCGATGTCCGCTGTATTCGCCGTCGACGCATGCAGGACGCCGATCGGCAAGATCAAGGGCGCGCTGGCGGGAGTCCGCCCCGATCACCTGACCGCCGACGTGATCTCCGCGCTGCTCGCGCGCAATTCGTGGCTGGATCCCGCAGAGCATCGACGACGTCTACTGGGGCGCCGCCAATCAGGCCGGCGAAGACAACAGGAACGTCGCCCGGATGGGCGTGTTGCTCGCCGGGCTGCCGGTCGAGGTGCCCGGCGCCACGGTGAACCGGCTGTGCGGCTCCGGCATGGAAGCGATCTGCTCGGCTGCCCGCGCGATCGCGGCCGGCGACGCTGACATCTGCATCGCGGGCGGCGCCGAGTCGATGACCCGGGCGCCGTTCGTGCTGCCGCGTCCTAGCGAGGTGTTCCCGAGGGACGCCGGCCTCGCCGACACCCGCCTTGGCTGGCGGCTGGTCAGCCCCAGGATGGCCGAGATGTACCCGCCGATCACCCTCGGCGAGACTGCCGAGAACGTCGCGGACAAGTACGGCGTCGACCGGGCCAGGCAGGACGCGTTCGCGCTCCGCAGCCACCAGCAGGCGGCGGCCGCCGCGGATGCCGGCAGGTTCGGCGCCGAGATCGTCGCCGTCCAGACGCCGGCCGGACCGGTGACCGCCGACGAGGGGATCAGAGCGGACCTGACCGCCGACGAACTCGCCGCCAAACGGCCGGCCTTCCGCGCGGGCGGAAGCGTGACCGGCGGCAACTCCTCGCCGCTGAACGATGGGGCGGCCGGGCTGCTGCTGATGTCGCAGCGGGCGCTCGCGGCCGTCGGCGCCGCCCCGCTGGCCAGGTACGCGGGCGCCGCGTCGGCGGGCGTACATCCCGACTACATGGGCATCGGACCGGTCCCCGCCATGACCAAGGCGCTGCACAGGACCGGCTGGCAGCTCGGTGAGCTGTCCCTGGTCGAGGTCAATGAGGCGTTCGCGGCCCAGGCCGTTGCCGTGATCGATCAGCTGAAGCTGGACGAGGACCTGGTGAACGTCAATGGCGGCGCGATCGCGATCGGGCACCCGCTCGGCTGCTCGGGCGCGAGGATCACCACCACGCTGCTGCACGAGATGCGCCGTCGCGGCGGTGGCAGGGGAGCGGCGACCATGTGCATCGGGGTCGGCCAGGGCATCGCGAGCCTGTGGGAGGCGGCGTAGCCCGCGATCGCGCTCCGCTTTAAGCGCCGGTGACGGCCACCACGCCGTGCAGCGTGCCGACCAGCACAACCCGCCCGGTGAGCACCGGCGACGCGAAGTGCGCCAGCGGCGAGCCGAGCCCGATCTGGTGCCTGATCGCGCCAGTACGGGCGTTGAGTTCGTACAGCACGCCTGCTGCGGTGTCGGTGACCCAGACAGCGCCGCCCCCGATCACGGGCGAGCCGTCGGCTGTGGCAGGACCGTGCCACAGCACCCGGAGCTGGCTGTTGCTGGTCGAGACGGCCGTGGGCCTGCCGCCAGCGCACGGCACGATGACGGTCGTGCCGCTGACCGCGGCGCCGCCGAACGCGGCGCAGATGCTGCGCTGGGCGATCTGACCGCCGATCCCGCCAAGGCGGTGCGCCCGCAGCAGGTAGCCGACTCCGCGCTTGCCGACCGTGAGCACGAGCCCGCTCTTGGTCAGGGCTGGCGTCAGCGACCCGAGATCCAGGTCGTTGCGGTTGTCGTCGACCCAGCTCGATGGCGCGAACACGCCGGTCCTCCGCAGCTGCGGCGAGAGCGCGGTAACCGAGTCAGAATCGTCGAACGGCGGCGAGGTGTCGCCGTTGCCCACCCCGACGAACAGCGTTCCCGTCCCGTCGATGGCCGGGCCGCCGGGAGCCCAGATGCCGGCGTGGTCGGAGCTCGGCACCTTGTAGGACACGATCGGCCTTGACCCGGCGTGCGGACCGGCTGCAGGCACCCCGACCACCGATCCCACGTAGGGACCGCAGTCGCCGAAGTGACCGCCGAAGGCGACGTAGATCCGGCCGTTGCCGGCCGCCAGGGCCGAGCGCTGCTGGTCGTAGAAGGGCCTGTGGTCCGGTGAGGGCACCGAGCGCCGGTACCGCACCCGGCCGCTCGCCGGGTCGATGCCGAACAGCATGTGCTTGGTCCGGCCGTCCTGAGCCACGACGTAAACCAGGCCGCGGTAGTAGGTCGGAGTGCTCGTGATGCCGAGCGGATTGAGGTTCCCGCACGGCTGGGAGCGCAGCGGCAGCGCTGCCGCGACGTGCACAGCCCAGCGGACCTGCCCGGTTGTCAGGCTGAGTCCGTAGACGGTGTCACGCTCGGTGGCCGCGATCACAGTGCTGCCGATGACGAGCGGCTGGCCGTACACGGCTCCGTTCAGCCGGCTCGACCAGCCGACCGCGAGCTTCCCGGCGGCCGGCAGGCCGGCCACCGACCCCGAGCGGGCCGCGTCGGCGTGGTACGTCGTCCAGTTGGCGTGGCGGCCGACGTTGATGCCCTGCGATGGAACCGAAGCGGCAGCTGCCGGGCCCGAGGCCGCCAGCGCGGCCGCGATCATCGCGATCGATACCGACGCTGATGACACTTTGATACGCATGCGCTCAGTGTGCCGGGAGAGCACCCCGTTCCGCCGCCGGTCGCCATGATCCGGTGTGGCGAGCACCCTGACCGACCGCGTAACGTCTGCGGCGGGGACGGGAAGCGGGTGATGCGGGACCATGGCTGAGGCCAAGCCGCACCAGCAGGACCGGGTGCTGACGATCCCGAACCTGATCAGCGTCGCCCGCCTGGCCGGCGTTCCCGTCTTCCTCTGGCTCGTGCTCGGGCTGCGTACGCAGGCCGGGGACTGGTGGGCGCTCGGCCTGCTCGCAGCGGCCGGCGCGTCCGACTGGCTGGACGGCAAGATCGCCAGGGCGCTGAATCAGCAGAGCAGGCTCGGCGAACTGCTCGACCCGTCGGCCGACCGCCTCTACATCGTCTCAACTGTGGTCGCGCTGGCGATCCGGTCGATCATCGGCTGGTGGCTGGTGGCCGCCCTGGCGGTCAGGGAACTCGTGCTCGGAGTTGTGCTGCTGATGCTGCGACGGCGCGGCTACGGGCCGCTGCACGTGAGCTTCGTCGGCAAGGCCGCGACGCTGAGCCTTCTATACGCTTTTCCGCTGCTTTTCCTCGGCTCTCACCCGACGTCGTACGCGGACGTGGCACGCGTGTTCGGTTGGGCATTCGCTCTGTGGGGAACTGCACTGTACTGGTGGGCTGCTGCGCTCTACATCACGCAGGCTCGCCGCCTCCTCGCCACCGGCCGGGACACCGCGCGCCGCGGCGAGGGTAACGGACCCGGGTAAGGAGCGCTGGCAGGCGTGAGGGCTGTAGTCATGGCAGGCGGCGAGGGGACCCGGCTGCGCCCGATGACCGCCAACCAGCCGAAGCCGCTGCTGCCCGTCGTGAACAGGCCGATCATGGATCACGTGCTGCGATTGCTTCGCAAGCACAGCTTTGACGAGACCATCGTCACTGTGCAGTTCCTCGCCTCAATGGTGCGCAACTATTTTGGCGACGGCGAAGAGTTCGGGATGAGCCTGCAGTACGCCACCGAGGACATTCCGCTCGGAACCGCGGGGAGCGTCAAGAACGCCGAGGCGGCGCTCCGCGACGGGCCGTTCCTGGTCATCTCCGGCGACGCACTCACCGATATCGACCTGTCCGATCTGGTGCGCTTTCACAAGGACCACGGGGCTCTGGTGACGGTCGCCCTCGCCAGGGTTCCCGACCCGCTCGAGTTCGGCATCGTCATAGCCAGTCCCGAGGGCAAGATCGAGCGGTTCCTTGAGAAGCCCACCTGGGGTCAGGTCTTCTCCGACACCGTGAACACCGGCATCTACGTGATGGAACCCGAGGTGCTCGCGCAGGTGCCGTCCGCCGAGGCGGTCGACTGGTCGGCGGATGTCTTCCCAGGCCTGCTCGACCGCGGCGCGCCGGTCTACGGCTGGGTGGCCGACGGCTACTGGGAGGACGTGGGCACGCACGAGGCGTACCACCGGGTCCAGGCCGACGTCCTGTCCGGCAAGGTGAAGGCGCACATCGACGGCTTCGAGATGTCGCCGGGAGTCTGGGTCGCCGAAGGCGCCGAGGTCGACCCCGATGCCATCCTGACCGGCCCGCTCTGCATCGGCGACTACGCCAAGATCGAGGGCGGAGCCCAGCTTCGCGAATACACGGTCGTCGGCAGCAACGTGGTCGTCAAGGAGGGCGCGTTCCTGCACCGCGCGATCGTGCACAACAACGTCTACGTCGGCATCGGCGCCACCCTGCGCGGCTGCGTGATCGGCAAGAACACCGACGTGATGGCGTCGGCGCGGATCGAGGAAGCGGCCGTCGTCGGCGACGAGTGCGTGATCGAGCCAGAGGCCTATGTCTCTGCCGGGGTCCGGGTCTACCCGTTCAAGACCATCGAGGCGGGCGCTGTCGTCAACACCAGCGTGATCTGGGAATCGCGCGGGCAGCGCACGCTGTTTGGCCCGCGCGGTGTCTCCGGGCTCGTCAACGTCGAGATCACCCCTGAGCTGTGCGTGCGCCTGGCCAGCGCGTACGCCACCACGCTGAAGAAGGGCTCGATCGTGACGACGTCGCGGGACGTCTCCAGGGCCGCCAGGGCGCTCAAGCGCGCGGTGCACGGCGCGCTGAACGCCAGCGCGATCAACGTGGTGGACCTTGAGGCGCAGCCGCTGCCCGTCGCCAGGTTCGAGACGGCCAGGAGCGAGTGCAGCGGCGGCATCGCGATGCGGACGACGCCCGGCGACCCGCAGTCGATCGACATCATCTTCCTGGACGAGCACGGCGCCGACCTGTCCCAGGCCACGGCGCGCAAGCTGGAGCGGGTGTTCTCCCGCCAGGAGTTCAGGCGCGCGTTCCCCGGCGAGATCGCCGAGCTCACCTACCCGCCGAGGGTCATCGAGGCCTACACCGCCGACCTGTTGCGCTGCGTGGACATGAGCGGGGTCAGGGACGCGGAGCTGAAGGTCGTGGTCGACTGCGCGGGCGGCACGGCCTCCCTCGTGATGCCCGGCCTGCTCGGCCGGATGGGCGTCGACGTGCTGACCGTGAACAACAGGCTCGACGAGGCCACGCCGACTCAGTCGCTCGCCCAGGTCAGGGCCGACCTGCACAGGCTCGCCGAGCTGGTCTACTCCTCCCGCGCCGCCTTCGGCGTCAGGTTCGATCCGGTGGGCGAGCGGATCATGCTGATCGACGACAAGGGCGCGCTGGTCAGCGACGACCGGGCGCTGCTCGTCGTGCTCGACCTCGTGGCTGCCGAGCGCCGGACAGGCCGGGTTGCGCTCCCCGTCACCACGACCAGGGTCGCCGAGAAGGTCTGCCGGTTCCACGGCGTCGAGGTCGGCTGGACGCCTACGTCGCCGCACGGTCTGTACGAGGCGACCGCCGCGGACGACGTTATCTTTGCCGCCGACGGCAGGGGCGGCTTCGTGGTTCCCGAGTTCTCCAGGTCCATCGACGGGATCGCCGCGTTCGCCAGGCTGACCGGGCTGGTCGCGCGGACCAAGCTGACGCTCAGCCAGATCCATGCCAGGATCCCGGTCGCGCACCTGCTCAAGCGGTCCGTCCCGACCCCGTGGGCCGCCAAGGGCAGCGTGATGCGCACCATCGTGGAGGCCGCTGGCGAGCGCAAGCTCGACACCACCGACGGCGTCCGGGTGATCGAGCCGGACGGCGGCTGGGCGCTCGCGCTGCCCGACACAGCGCACGCGATCACGCACCTGTGGGCCGAGGCGGCCGACACCGAGACAGCCCAGGCGCTGCTCGACGAGTGGGCCGCCGTCGTCGAGCGAGCCGGAGGACCGGTGAGCCCGAGCCGGTGAGCCGGTCGGGCTGAAGCACCGACGCCGTACTAGCTGCACGTGAGACAATTGCCGTCACTAAGTGGCTACCGGATGTCAATCGGGTGGCGGCAGAACGTCGGAGGTGTGCAGCGTGATCTGGCGCAGGCGTCGCGGTCGGGCGCGTTCGGTTGCGGCACGATCAGCTGGGCGGTCGCGCTGGGCGAGAACGCCCGTCGACGCCGGCGCGCGCGGCCGGCGCACCCGACCACGGCGCAGCCGACCACGGCGGTCCCGACCACGGCGTCCCCGACCACGGCGTCCCCGACCATGGCGTGGCTGACTACGGTTACCCCAACGGCGGGCGCGGCACTGCGTGGCAAATGGACCAGCCGCGGCACCCGCAGGTAGCGTGGACACCGCAAGCGGATGTGGCCAGGCAGTATGCCCGCACGGACAGTCGTTCCGCCAGCGTGGCCAGGCCGACGATGGGGAGGCTCGGCGCGTCGATGCCCAGCATCTATTGCCCGGGGTGCGGGGAGGCCAATCCCGAGAGCGCCCGGTTCTGCTCGCAGTGCGGCACCCCGCTGACCAGGGCCGCGGCAGAGCGGGCGACGGCCGGCGAGACCACGTCGATGATCTTCACCGGCGTCGAGCCTGACCGAGGCCGAACCCGGCGACGAATCGGCGGCCGACACCGCGGTCATCGACGCGCTGCCGCCGAACACCGCGCTGCTGGTGGTCAAGCGCGGGCCGAACGCGGGCAGCAGGTTCCTGCTGGACAGCGACATGACCGAGGTCGGCAGGCGGCCGGACAGCGACATCTTCCTCGACGATGTCACCGTGTCCCGCCGGCACGCCGAGTTCTACCGGCACGGCGGCAGATTCGCGGTGCGCGATGTCGGCAGCCTGAACGGCACGTACGTGAACAGGGAGCGGATCGAGGAGGCGGCGCTCAGCGGCGGCGACGAGGTCCAGATCGGGAAGTTCCGGCTGGTCTTCCTGCAGGGCCGTCTGTCGCACGCCGAGAGCGGCTAGGCCGCCCGGCGATGAACGCTCAGTTCGCGCGCGCATACCTCGGCATCGGCGAGGTCCTCGTTGAGCTCAGGAGCGAGTTCCCTGACATCAGCGTGTCCAAGATCCGCTTTCTGGAGGCCGAGGGCCTGATCACCCCTGCCGGTCGCCGTCCGGCTACCGCCGGTTCGCACCAGCGGACATCGATCAGCTCAGGTTCATCCTGACCGCACAGCGCGATCAGTACCTGCCGCTTCGCGTGATCAAGGAGCGCCTCGACACCTGGACCGCCGCGGGCGGCTCGGCGGTCGACCAGCACACGCGGAGGGCGCAGGCGGAGCTGTCCGCCGAGGGCAGCCGCCAGGACCGAGATGGTCAGCCGCCGGGAGCTTGTCGAGGCGGCGGGCATCGACGAGCAGCAGCTCGCCGAGCTCGAGGCGCACGGCCTGGTCAGGCGGTCGGGCCGGCTGTACGGCCAGGACGCGCTCGACGTGGCCAGCACAGTCGCGCAGCTGGCGTCCTACGGGGTCCAGGCCAGGCACCTGCGCGCGGTCAGGACCGCGGCCGAGCGCGACGTCGCGCTGATCGAGCAGGTGGTGGCCCCGACCCTGCGGCAGCGCAGCCCGCGGGCCAGAGACGACGCCGCGCGGACCGCCGGACAGATCGCGCAGCTGCTGATCAGGCTGCACGCGGCGATGATCGAGTCCGCGCTGGCCGAGGCCGGACTGCCCGCCGAGCTGGCCGAGACCGGGCTGCCAGCGGCGGTCATTCGCCAGCCACGCCGCGCGCGAAGACGCCGGCGTGGCCGCCGGCCAGGACGGCATGCGGCGGGCCGGAGTCAAGGGTGCGAGCGCGTGATGCGGGACCCGAGCGATCCCGGCTGCCCGGCCCGAGCAGGTGTCCGGCCACGGCGGCAAGGGGTGTACGTTGACAAGGGAGTGCCGCGCGCACTGCAGGGGTATGAGGCGCAGGTGAGGACGGAGACGCGGTGAAGGAGATGGAGGTCGTAGGCGTCCGGGTCGAGATGCCAACGAACCAGCCCATCGTGCTCCTGAAGGAGACCGGCGGGGAGCGCTACCTGCCGATCTGGATCGGGCCGATGGAGGCTACGGCCATCGCCTTCGCCCAGCAGGGCATGGTCCCGGCCCGTCCGCTCACGCATGACCTGATGCGTGACATCCTCCAGGCACTGAAGGTCGAGTTGCGGCAGGTCAACATCACGGCCCTGCGCGACGGGATCTTCTTCGCCGACCTCGTGTTCTCCAACGGGACGACGGTCAGCGCGCGCCCGTCCGACTCGATCGCGCTCGCGCTGCGGACCGGGACCACGATCTTACGCTCAGGACGAGATCCTCGACGAAGCCGGCGTCTCCATTCCTGACGAGCAAGAGGATGAGGTCGAGAAGTTCCGCGAGTTCCTCGACAACATCACCCCTGAAGACTTCGGCTCTGCTACCTGATTCCGCGACCACACTGCGACGCGCCGGGTGAGATCGTTGACGACGTCCGCCGGCGGGCCTAACGTGCGAAACGTGCACCCCGACCGGAGGTGGGCGTGGCGGTAATCAAGGGCGAGCAGCGAGCGCGGGGTCGCGGCCCAGCGCGCTGGCGAGCAAGGGTCTGCTTTTCGACGACGAGCTTGCGCCGCTGCCCGAGGACGTCGGCTATCGCGGCCCCACTGCGTGCACGGCGGCCGGGATCACCTACCGCCAGCTCGACTACTGGGCGCGGACCGGCCTGGTCGAGCCCAGCGTCAGGGCGGCCGCGGGCTCGGGTTCGCAGCGGCTGTACGGCTTCCGCGACATCCTCGTCCTGCGGGTGGTCAAGCGGCTGCTCGACACCGGCATCTCGCTGCAGCAGATCCGCTCCGCTGTCGCGTACCTGCGCGAGCACGGCGCGAGCGACCTGGCCAACATCACGCTGATGAGCGACGGCGCGAGCGTCTACGCCTGCACCTCGCCCGACGAGGTCGTCGACCTGCTGCAGGGCGGCCAGGGCGTGTTCGGCATCGCGCTCGGCCGGGTCTGGCAGGAGGTCGAGGGCTCGCTGGCCGACCTGCCGGCCGACGCGGGCGAGGAGGCCGGCCAGCCGGACGGCCCCGACGAGCTCGCCAGCCGCCGCGCAGCGCGCAGAATCGGCTAGCCTGCCCCGATCCACGCGCAGTGTTAAGGTTGCGGCTTGTGTCAGCCACCATCACGGTCCGCGATCTGCGCAAGGCCTATGGGGATGTGGCGGCTGTCGATGGCGTCAGCTTCGAGGTCAGCCAGGGCGAGTTCTTCGGGATCCTGGGCCCGAACGGCGCGGGCAAGACCACCACGCTGGAGATCATCGAGGGTCTCCGCAAGCCCGATTCCGGCGACGTCACGCGTGCTCGGGCTGCCCGCCTGGCCGCGGAACGGCAAGCTGCTGCCCAGGATCGGCGTCCAGCTGCAGGCCTCGTCGTTCTTCGAGCGGCTGACGGCCCGCGAGCAGATCCGTACCTTCGCCTCGCTGTACGGCGTGGCCGCCAAGCGGGCCGACGAGATGCTCGAGACGGTCGGGCTGACCGAGCAGGCTGGACTGCGCACCGAGAAGCTATCCGGCGGTCAGAAGCAACGGCTGTCGATCGCTTGTGCCCTTGTGCACGACCCTGAGCTGCTCTTCCTTGACGAGCCGACCGGATCGCTCGACCCGCAGGCCAGGCGGAACCTGTGGGACCTGCTGCGCCAGATCAGCTCATCGGGCCGGACCGTCGTGCTGACGACGCACCACATGGACGAGGCCGAGTTGCTGTGCGACCGGGTCGCGATCATGGACCACGGCAAGATCCTGAAGGCCGGGCCGCCTGCGGCGCTGGTACGCGAACTCGACCAGCCGCTGCGGATCTCGGTGGAGTCCGGGCTGATCTCCGCCGAGCAGGCCGCGAGGCTGGCCAGCGACCCGCCGGCCGACGACGTCGTGTCCGACGACGGAGTCTCGCTGTCGATCGCGACCAGCGACCCCGCGCACGTTCTGGCGGGCCTGGCCAGGGCGGACGCGCTGGCGGGCCTGCGGGTTTCCGGCGCGACCCTCGAAGACGTCTTCCTGAACCTGACCGGACGGGAGTACCGGGCGTGAGCGGCTTCACCACCCTGTCCAGTGCCATGTTCCGAGGATTCGTCAGGGACCGCGCCGCGCTGATCTTCTCGATCCTGTTGCCCGTGCTCTTCCTGCTCTTTTTCGGCACCATCTACAAGAACACGTCGGCGCCGAAGATCAGCCTGGTCACAGTCGGCCAGGTCCAGCTGCTCACGCAGGCGCGCACACGCCGATCCCGGCCTTGCCAAGGTGCTGACCATCAGCCATTCACGGTCGGAACGCGCCGCACTCGCCGACGTGCGCAAGGGCAACGACGACGCGGCTGTGCTGCAGCACGGCAATCACATCATCGTCCGCTTCTCCCTCGCCGATCAGACCAAAGCCGGGCTGGTCAATTCGGTGCTCAGCTCGATCGTGCAGGACGCCAACCTGGCCGCGTCTGGCAAGGCGCCCACGTTCACGCTGTCTGCCAGCCAGGTGGAGGACAAGTCGCTGAAGCCGATCCAGTACTTCACGCCTGGCCTGCTCGGCTGGGCGCTCGCGTCCGGCGCGACGTTCGGGGCCGCGATCACGCTGGTGAGCTGGCGGCAGGACAAGCTGCTGCGCAGGCTGCGGCTGGCGCCGGTCGGCACCGGATCGATCATCGCGGCGAGGATCGGGATCGCTGTGGCCATCGGGCTGATCCAGCTCGCCTTGTTCCTCGCGATCGCGAGGCTGCCGTACTTCGGCCTGCAGCTGACGGCCGCATGGTGGATGACGATCCCGCTGGTGGTCTGCGGCATCCTCGCGTTCATGTCGATCGGCCTGCTGGTCGGCGCGATCGCGAAGACCCAGCAGGCCGCGACCGCGATCGCGAACCTGATCATCTTGCCGATGGCGTTCCTCGGCGGCGCCTTCATCCCGCTGGACTTCGCGCCCGACCTGGGTCAGACAGGCGTCCTACGTCATGCCGCTGCGCTACCTGGTCACCGGCATGCAGGACGTCATGGCCAGGGGAGAGGGCCCGGCGGCCGCGCTGCCGTCGATCGGCATCTTGCTCGGCTTCACCCTGGTCGTCGGGCTCGTCGCGGTCCGAATGTTCCGCTGGGACGACATCTAGACGGGACAGTGCGCCCATCGGACGACATCGAGGGCGTCATGCCGGTATGCTCCGACTCCTCCGATTTCCCGCCCGGACTGGAGCAGCCTAATGCGGCCGCTGACCATCTTGTTCATGCCGGAGAGCGCCTACGGCCCCACGAACAACTGCGTCGGGATCGGCGACGTGCTGCGCCGCCGCGGGCACCGGGTCGTGTTCGCGGCCGAGGCTTCATGGCAGGGCAAGCTCGAGCCGCTGGGGTTCGCCGAGGACCTGGTCAACCTCGCGGAATCTATAGACACGGGGCCGACGGACGCGGACGCCGATCCTGGACAGTTCTGGAAGGAGTTCATCGCCAGCACCGCGGCCGAGTTCCGCAAGCCGACGATCGAGCAGCTCGACACCTGGATCAAGCCGGTCTGGGCGGAGCTGATCGCGGGCGCGAAGTACAGCCACGACCAGCTCACCGACATCGTCGCGAGGACCGCGCCAGATGTGATCGTCGAGGACAACGTCGTCGGCTTCCCAGCGCTGATGACCGCGGGCGTGCCGTTCCTGCGGATCGTCTCGTGCAACCCGCTCGAGATCAAAGGCGCCAGACGTGCCGCCCGCCTTCTCCGGCTACCCGGCCGACGACCGCGACGGCTGGCCGGCGTTCCGTGCCGAGTACGACAAGGTGCACAGGTCGCTGTGGGAAGAGTTCAATGACTGGTACGCGAGCCAGGGCGCCTCGCGGCTGCCCGACCTGGAGTTCATCGGCGAGGGCGCGGTCAACCTGTACGTCTATCCGCAGGTCGCGGACTACGCGAGGACCACGGCGCTCGGGCCGGCCTGGCACCGGATCGACTCATCGGTGCGGCAGACCGACGCGGCGTTCGCGCTGCCAGAGCCCCTGGCCGACGGCGACGGCGCCCTGATCTACTTCTCGCTCGGCTCGCTCGGCTCGGCGGACGTCGCGCTGATGCGCCGGGTGATCGACTGCCTGGCCGGCACCCCGCACCGGTACATCGTGTCCAAGGGTCCCCTGCACGCCGAGATCGACCTGCCTGACAACATGTGGGGCGCTGAGTTCTTGCCGCAGACCTCGATCATCCCGCTGGCCGACCTCGTGATCACCCACGGCGGCAACAACACCACGACCGAGTGCCTGCACTTCGGCAAGCCGATGATCGTGCTCCCGCTGTTCTGGGACCAGCACGACAACGCGCAGCGGATGGCCGAACTCGGGCTCGGGCGCAGGCTCGACACCTACCGCTTCACCGACGAGGAGATGCACGGCGCGATCGACCGGCCTGCTCAGCGACGAGGCGCTCGGCGCCAGGCTGGCGCGCAGCGCCGCCCAGATCCAGGCCAGCGACGGACTGACCAAGGCCGCCGACCTGATCGAGGGCGCCGCCAGCTAGCCCGCGGTGGAGTAGGCTCAGATACGCCAAGGACACCGTCCGGGAGAGCCGCGGATTACCGGCGCCGAAGGGGCAACCTCCCCGGAACCTCTCAGGCACAAGGACCGGACGGAATAGGCAGCTCTGGAGTCGGGAGCGGCAACAGAGGGGGAGCGTGCACGCTACCCGTCTGGAGGCTCCCGGTGAATTTCGCGCAACGGCATATCGGCCCCGACGAGTTCAGCCAGCAGCAGATGCTGACCGCGCTGGGCTACGCCTCGCTCGATGAGCTGACTTCCGCCGCCTTGCCCGCCGGGCTGGCGATCGCCAAGCCCTTGCTGCTGCCCGACCCGCTGCCCGAGGACCAGGCGCTCGCGGCGCTGCGCGAGATCGCGTCCAAGAACACGGTGCTGACGTCGATGATCGGCCTTGGCTACTACGGCACGATCACGCCGCCGGTTATCCGCAGGAACATCCTGGAGAGCCCGGCCTGGTACACCGCGTACACGCCGTACCAGCCGGAGATCTCCCAGGGCCGTCTCGAGGCGCTGCTGAACTTCCAGACCATGATCGAGGACCTGACCGCGCTCCCGGTCGCCGGCGCGTCGATGCTGGACGAATCGACCGCCGCCGCCGAGGCCATGACGCTGGCCCGCCGTGCGGCGGGCCGGGGGCGGATCTTCCTGGCCGACGCCGACTGCCTCCCGCAGACCCTCGCCGTGCTCGCCACCAGGGCCGAGCCGCTCGGCATCGAGCTCGTGACCGGCGTGGTGACCCCAGACCTGATCGAGGCGCAGCCGGACGGCGAGCTGTTCGGTGTCCTGCTGCAGTACCCGGGCGCGAGCGGCGAGATCCGCGACCTGCGCCCGGCCATCGAGGCGGCCCACGCCAGGGGCGCGCTGGCCGCGGTGGCCGCCGACCCGCTCGCGCTGACGCTGCTCACGCCGCCAGGTGAGCTCGGAGCCGACATCGCGGTCGGCAGCACCCAGCGGTTCGGCGTCCCGATGGGCTACGGCGGCCCGCAGGCCGGATATATCTGCGTCCGCGACGAGCTCAAGCGCCAGCTTCCTGGCCGCCTGGTCGGTGTCTCGGTCGACGCCGACGGCCACCCTGCCTACCGGCTCGCCCTGCAGACCCGCGAGCAGCACATCAGGCGCGACAAGGCGACCAGCAACATCTGCACCGCGCAGGTCCTGCTGGCCGTCATCGCAGCGATGTACGCCAGCTACCACGGCCCTGACGGCTTGCGCGCCATCGCCCGCCGGGTGCATGCCAAGGCGGCCGGGCTCGCCACGGCGCTGCAGGCATCAGGATTCGTAACCGTGCATCAGTCGTACTTCGACACCGTCACCGTGATCGTGCCTGGCGGAGCTGCCGCGGCCGTCCAGCGGGCCAGCGCCGCGGGCTTCAACCTGCACCTGGCCGGGCCTGACCTGGTCCAGGTCGCCTGCGACGAGACGACCACCGACGAGCACATCGCGGCGGTCGCGGCCGCGATCTCCGGGTCCGACGACGCCGCGCTGATCAAGAACGATGACCTGGCGGCGATCCCGGACGGGCTGCGCAGGACGAGCGAGTTCCTGACGCACCCGGTGTTCTCCTCCTACCGGAGCGAGACCGCGATGCTGCGCTATCTGCGCAAGCTGTCTGACTACGACGTCGCGCTCGATCGTTCGATGATCCCGCTCGGCTCCTGCACGATGAAGCTCAACGCCGCCGCCGAGATGGAGCCGATCAGCTGGCCCGAGTTCGCCGAGCTGCACCCGTTCGCGCCTGCCGAGCAGGCGGCCGGCTACCGCGAGCTGATCGCCGGCCTGGAGGACGCGCTGCTGGCGATCACCGGCTACCACGCGGTATCGCTCCAGCCGAACGCGGGCTCTCAGGGCGAGCTGGCCGGGCTGCTGGCGATCAGGCACTATCACCTCTCACGAAGCGAGCCCGAGCGCACCGTCTGCCTGATCCCCGAGTCCGCGCACGGCACCAACGCGGCCTCCGCGGTCCTGGCCGGGCTCAAGGTCGTCGTCGTCAAGTGCGGCTCGGACGGCGCCATCGACCTGCAGGACCTGCGCGGCAAGCTCGACCAGCACGAGGGCGCGGTCGCCGCCATCATGCTGACCTACCCGTCCACGAACGGCGTGTTCGAGCCCACCGTCGGGGAGGTCTGCGACCTCGTGCACGCGGCGGGCGGGCAGGTCTACGTGGACGGCGCGAACCTCAACGCGCTGGTCGGGCTCGCGCAGCCGGGGGCGTTCGGCGCCGATGTGTCGCACCTGAACCTGCACAAGACGTTCTGCATCCCGCACGGCGGCGGCGGTCCCGGCGTCGGCCCGGTCGCGGTCAGGGAGCACCTGGCGCCGTTCCTGCCCCGGCACCCCGTGCTGCCTGGCCTCGCGGTCGCCGGTGACGCGGCGGCCTGGGACGACGTGGACCGCGTCCCCGCTGAACTGCGAACCGGCCCGGTCGCCGCCGCGCCTTACGGGTCGGCAGGCATCCTGCCGATCTCCTGGGCGTACGTGACGATGATGGGCGCCGACGGGTTGCGCCGCGCCACCCAGGTGGCGATCCTGAACGCCAACTACGTCGCCAGGCGGCTGGACGAATTCTTCCCCGTCCTGTACGCGGGGCAGGGCGGCCTCGTCGCGCACGAGTGCATACTCGACCTCCGCCAGATCACCGCACAGACCGGCATCACGGCCGAGGACGTGGCGAAGCGGCTGATCGACTACGGGTTCCACGCGCCGACCATGTCATTCCCGGTGGCCGGCACCTTGATGGTCGAGCCGACGGAGAGTGAGAACCTGGCCGAGATCGACAGGTTCTGCGATGCGATGATCGCGATCGCCGCGCGAGATCGCCAAGGTCGCCAGCGGTGACTTCGACGCCAAGGACAACCCGCTGAAGAACGCGCCGCATACCGCGTCCATGCTGCTGGCTGACGAGTGGAACCATCCGTACGGGCGGACCGAGGGCGCCTACCCGGCGGGCGGTGACCGCAGGTCCAAGTACTGGCCGCCGGTCAGGCGCATCGAGGGCGCCTACGGCGACCGGCACCTGGTCTGCGCCTGTCCGCCGCCTGAGGCATTCGAGGGCTAACCAGCGCGGAGCGAGGTGCTCAGATCGGCGGGCTTCGCGAGGGTCTGGTAGACAACGCAGTACCGGAGCGTCAGCTCCTTGAGGGACTCGACCTGGTCGGCGGACGCGTCAGTGTCCAGGTCGAAGGAGAGCCTGATCGCGCGGAAGCCGACCGGCGCCTCCTTGCTCACCGCGAGTGTGCCCCGGAAGTCCAGGTCTCCCTCGGCGTGCACGGTCCCGCCGGACACGGCGACGCCGAGCGACGTCGCGACGGCCCGCAGCGTCACCCCGGCGCACGCGACCAGTGCCTGCAGCAGCATGTCGCCCGAGCACGCCAGGGTCCCGTCGCCTCCGGAGGCAGGATGCAGGCCGGCCTCGGCGAGCGCGCGGCCGGTCGCGACGGAGCAGCTAACGCTTTCCGCGCCGAGTTCACCGTCCGCCCGTAGCGTGACCAGCGCCTGCGCCGGGTCGGCGCGGTAGGCGTCCTTCAGCGGCTGCTGCATGGCGCGCAGCGAATCCCTGTCCATTCCGTTGTCCTCCCCATGGTCACTTCCTGGCGAGTTGCTGGATCGTGCGTCCCTTCCACTCACCGCCGCGTCCTGCCCGGTGCCGCAGGGCCGAACTGACCGTCATCGCGGTGTACAAGGCTCCGATCAGCGGCAGGCAGACGGCCCAGCCAGGAGACAGCCGGCTGAGCCGCAGCACGGGCAGGTAGCTGACCGCCATGATCGCCCACGACGCCAGGCCGGCGAGGGCCAGCCACGGTGAGTCGCCGCCGAGCAGGAGCGCCAGGCCGGTGGCGGTGGCGGCGACCGGGAGCAGGTAGAGCCAGATCATGCCGGCTATCGTGCCCGCGAGCAGTAGCGGTGAGTAGCGGAGCTGGGTGTAGGCGCTCCTGGCGACCATGTCCCAGATCTCGCCGATGCCGCAGTAGCGTCGCCGGCTGACCACGTCCACGGTGAATCCGAGCCAGCAGTCGCCGCCCGCTCGCTTCAGCAGCCCGCCCAGCGCGACGTCGTCGATTCTCGCGCCGCTGATCGGCTCGAGCCCGCCGGCCGCCTCGAGCGCTGGCCGGCTGACCAGCATGCAGCCGCCCGCCGCGGCCGCGGTCCTGCCGTTCCGCCTGTTCACCAGGCGGAACGGGTACAGCTGGGCGAAGAAGTACACGAAGGCCGGGATCAGCAGTCGCTCGGCCGCGGTGTCCGTACGCAGCAGCGCCATCTGAGACACCAGCACGCGGTCATCGGCCACGGCGGCGCGGACCAGTGCGCTCACCGCTCCCGCCGCGTAGCCGATGTCGGCGTCGGTGAACAGCACGTAGTCAGCCTCGCCAGAGGCGCGCAACCCCTGCGCCATCGCCCACACCTTGCCCGCCCAGCCAGGCGGCGTGGGCACCCCGGAAAGCACCCGGAGCCGGGCACCCGCGTCCTGGCCCAGTTCCGCGGCGAGCTTGGCAGCGATCTCACCAGTGCCGTCGCTGCTCTCGTCGTCGACGAGCAGGACGGTCAGCTCTCCTTCGTAGCGCTGGTTCAGCAGCGTCGGGAGCGTCTGGGGCAACATCTCGGCCTCGTCCCGCGCCGGGACGATGGCGACCACGGCGGGCCAGGCAGCCAGCCCGCCAGGACCGGTCTTGGGCAGCCGCTGGTCGGTCCGCCAGAAGCCGCCGTGCCCGGCGAACAGGTAGATCCAGGCAGCCACGGCTAGCAGGCTGGCGGCGAGCAGGATCGGCATCAGCACAGCCTGGCATACGACAGCCAGCCGGAAACCAGGGGAGTCGGTGCGCGATACTGTCCGCGAAGGAGGCGCGCGTGCGAGTTATCGATGGAGCAGGGGCCTTCACCAGGAGCCTCGATCCGGTTCACTGGGTCGAGCAGTTGCGGGTCCCCGATCTGAGCGTGGGCACCTACTCGATCCCGGCGGGCAGCGTCGATGACCAGGATCCGCACACCGAGGACGAGATCTATGTGGTCACCTCGGGGCGGGCGATGTTCGAGGCAGGCGGCGACCGGGTTGCGGTCGGACCAGGTTCAGTCATCTTCGTCCCGGCCAACGAGGTACACCGGTTCGCAGAGATCACCGAGGACCTCGCCACAGTCGTGATCTTCGCGCCAGCCGAGGGGTCGAGGTCACCGGCTTGACCCTGTCGGTCGGGTCCCTGACCCTGTCGGTCGGGTCAGCGAGCTCAGTGTCATCTTCGGCTGAGCGGCGCTCGCGGCGCCGGCTGTCGCCTGGCGCGATTAGAGTTGCTGCGTGGCAGATCCGGCAAGCTACCGGCCCACGCCAGGCTCCATACCCGAGTCGCCAGGCGTCTACCGCTTCCGCGACGCGCACGGCCGGGTCGTCTACGTCGGCAAGGCCAAGAACCTGCGCTCGCGGCTGAACTCTTACTTTGCCGACTTCGCCAGCCTGATGCCGCGCACCCAGTGGATGCTGCAGGACGCGGCCGGCGTCGAGTGGACCGTGGTAGGCACCGAGGTCGAGGCCCTCCAGCTCGAGTACTCCTGGATCAAGCAGTTCGACCCGCGCTGGAACGTCAGATACCGGGACGACAAGAGCTATCCGTACCTGGCCGTGACCCTGAACGAGGAGTACCCGAGGGTCACGGTGCTGCGCGGGACCAAACGCCGCGGCGTCAGGTACTTCGGCCCTTACTCGCACGCGTGGGCCATCAGGGACACGGTCGACACGCTGCTGCGCGTGTTCCCGGTCAGGACCTGCTCGGCCGGGGTGTTCAAGCGGGCCGGCCAGATCGGCCGGCCGTGCCTGCTTGGCTACATCGGCAAGTGCTCGGCTCCGTGTGTGGGGCGGATCGGCGCCGACGAGCACCGGCAACTGGCCGAGGAGTTCTGCGACTTCATGGCCGGCCAGACCGGCAAGTTCACCAGGCGGGTCGAAGCCGAGATGCACGAGGCCGCGCATGCCGAGGAGTTCGAGCGCGCCGCCAGGCTGCGCGACGACCTGCAGGCGCTCCAGCGCGCCCTTGAGAAGCAGGCCGTCGTGCTTCCCGACGGCACCGACTGCGACGTGATCGGGCTGGTCGAAGATCAGCTCGAGGCCGCGGTCCAGGTCTTCTACATTCGCGACGGCAGGGTCCGCGGCCAGCGCGGCTGGGTGGTGGACAAGGTCGAAGACCTCTCGACCGAGGAGCTCGTCGAGCACTTCCTCGGCCAGGTCTACCGCGAAGACCCTGGTGCGCAGCAAGAGAGCGCCGACCAGCTCGAACTCACCGGCCCTGAGCCCAGCAGCCGGCCAGGAGGGCCCGCAGGCAGGGCCAGCGCGGACTGGCGTGCGGTGGCCAGGCGGCAGGCTGTCCCGCGCGAAGTCCTCGTGCCTGTCCTGCCGCCTGACGCCGAGACGATCCAGGAATGGCTGACCTCGCTGCGCGGCGGCCGGGTGACGCTGCGCGTGCCGCAGCGCGGCGACAAGCGCGCGCTGCTGGAGACGGTGACGAGAAACGCGACCGAATCGCTCGCGCTGCACAAGACCAGGCGGGCCAGCGACCTGTCCACCCGCAGCCAGGCCATGCAGGAGATCCAGGACGCGCTCGGCCTGGACCAGCCGCCGTTGCGGATCGAGTGCTTCGACGTGTCCAACCTGCAAGGCACCAACGTGGTTGCCTCGATGGTGGTGTTCGAGGACGGACTTACCCGCAAGTCCGAGTACCGCAAGTTCGCCGTCAAGGGCGCCGCGGACGACCTGGCGGCGATCTATGAAGTCGTAAGCAGGAGGTTCCGCAGGTACCTGGCCGAGCGCGATATCGAGATCGCCGAGGACGCGGTCGGCGGGGCGATGCTGACTTCTGCGGACGACCCAGCGGAACCCCTCGCCAGGCGCAAGTTCGCGTATCCGCCCAGCCTGCTCGTCATCGACGGCGGGGCTGGCCAGGTTGACGCGGCGGTGCGAGCGCTGTCGGACCTGGGGATCACCGACATCGCTGTCTGCGGCCTGGCCAAGCGGCTAGAGGAAGTATGGCTACCTGGCGAGGACACGCCGGTGATCATGCCGCGCAGCAGCGAAGGGCTCTACCTGCTCCAGCGAGTACGGGACGAAGCGCACCGGTTCGCGATCACCTATCACCGGGCGAAGCGGACCGCCGCGCAGCGGGCCAGTGAACTGGATGCCCTGCCCGGCCTAGGGCCAGCCAGGAAGGCTGCCTTGCTCAGGCGCTTTGGCTCGGTCAAACGGCTGCGGGAGGCGACCACCGAGCAGATCGCCGAGGTAGCAGGATTCGGACCGCGGCTTGCCGAGATGGTCACCGAGGCGCTCCAGGGACGAGAGGATAGGGGGTCATGACCAGCCACGCTGCTGCTCCTGAGATCGTCATCATCACCGGGATGTCCGGAGCCGGCCGTTCGACCGCGGCCAAGGCCCTGGAGGACCTCGACTGGTTCGTGGCCGACAACCTGCCGCCGGCCATGCTCGTCACGATGCTCGACCTGGCCAGGCGGGCCAGGGCGGAGGTACCCAGGGTCGCGGCCGTCGTGGACATTCGCAGCCGGGCGTTCTCGACCGACCTGAAGTCAGCGGTCGCTGAGCTAGACGCGATCGGGGCGCACCCCTTCATCATCTTCCTCGAGGCCAGCGACGAGACGCTGGTGCGCAGGTTCGAGAATGTCCGCCGGCCGCACCCGCTGCAGGAGAATGGCAGGGTCGTCGACGGGATCAAGGCCGAGCGCGACCAGCTAGGCGGCATCAGGGCCGAGGCTGACCTCATCCTGGACACCTCGGGCTTGAACATCCACGAGTTGCGGTCCAGGGTGCGGGAGGCGTTCGGCAACGAGAGCGACACGGCGGTCAGGGTCATCGTGCTGTCCTTCGGCTACAAATACGGCCTGCCTGTCGATGCCGACATGGTGGCCGACTGCCGTTTCCTGCCGAATCCGCATTGGATCCCTGAGCTGGCCCCCAAGAACGGCCAGGACGCGGCCGTCAAGGACTACGTTCTCCGCCAGCCGGGCTCTGAAGAGTTCATCAGGGCCTACCTCGACGTGCTGCAGATCACGCTGAGCGGCTACGAGCGCAGCGGCAAGCTGTTCATGACCGTCGCCCTCGGCTGCACGGGCGGCAAGCACCGCAGCGTCGCGATTGCCGAGGAACTCGCCTCGCGGCTCGCCGGACCGTGGCCCGGCGTCCAGGTCGCGCATCGTGATCTCGGGCGTGAGTAGGCCAGCGCGGCGCCGGGTGGTGGCGCTGGGCGGCGGGCACGGCCTGTACGCGTCGCTGTCCGCACTGCGCAGGGTCACCAGGGACCTGACCGCGATCGTGACGGTAGCCGACGACGGCGGCTCGAGCGGCAGGCTGCGCCGCGAGTACGGCGTCCTGCCGCCAGGGGACCTGCGGATGGCGCTCGCGGCGCTGTGCGGCGACGATTCGTGGGGCACGACGTGGAGCAAGGTCGTGCAGCACAGGTTCGCCGGCCCTGGCGAACTCGGCGGCCACGCGGTCGGCAACCTGCTGATCGTCGCCCTCTGGGATCTGCTCGGTGACACGGTCACGGGACTCGACTGGGTCGCCAGGCTGCTCGGCGCGCACGGCAGGGTGCTGCCGATGGCGTCGGTTCCGCTTGAGCTAGCGGCCGAAGTAGAGGGGGTTGACCCGAAGTTCCCCTTTCAGATCAGCACGATTCGAGGCCAGGTCGCATGCGCGAAGACGACCGGGCGGGTACGGTCAATGTCATTGGTTCCTGCCGACCCGCCAGCCTGCGCCGAAGCCGTGCAGGCAGTCGCAGAGGCGGACTGGGTGGTGCTCGGCCCCGGCTCGTGGTTTACCAGCGTGCTCCCGCACTTGCTGGTGCCTGATCTGGCCAGAGCGCTGATCGCCACGCCGGCCAGGAGGCTGGTCACGCTGAACCTGGCGCCCCAGCCGGGAGAGACCGAGGGGTTTTCTCCGCGTGCTCACCTGGAGGTGCTCGCGAGTCATGCCCCTGACCTGGCCATTGACGTCGTGCTCGCCGACAGGGCCGCGGTGATCCAAACGGCGGGCGAGCTGACTGAGGCAGCTGATCTGCTCGGCGCGCGACTGGTGCTCGCCGACCTGGCAGTCGCGGGCCGGACGGACCGGCATGACCCGCTGCTGCTCGCGGGCGCGCTGGCCCAGATATTCGAGGGGGAGTGAGAGTGGTGGCGCTGACCAGCCTGGTCAAAGACGAGCTGAGTCGCGTCAGCGTGCTGAAGCCATGCTGCCGCAAGGCTGAGGTATCTACGCTGTTGCGGTTTGCCGGCGGGCTGCATCTGTCCAACGGCCACATCATGGTGGAGGCCGAACTCGACACTGGCGCCACCGCCCGGCGGCTGCGCAAGGACATCATCGAGATCTTCGGACACACGTCCGAGCTGATCGTGCTTGCCCCAAGCGGGCTGCGCAAGGGCAACAGGTACGTAGTGCGCGTCAGCAAGGACGGCGACAGCCTGGCTAGGCAGACCGGACTGATCGACGCCCGCGGCCGGCCGGTGCGCGGCCTGCCCAGGCAGGTGGTCGCGGGCAGCACCTGCGACTGCGAGGCTGCCTGGCGCGGCGCGTTCCTCGCGCATGGCTCCCTGACCGAACCCGGCCGCTCCATGTCGCTGGAGCTCACCTGCCCCGGACCGGAGGTAGCGCTCGCGATGGTCGGCGCGGCGCGGCGGCTGCGGATTCAGGCGAAGGCACGCGACGTGCGCGGGATCGATCGGGTGGTGGTCAGGGACGGGGACGCGATCAGCGCGATCCTGACCAGGCTCGGCGCCCACGACAGCGTCCTGGTCTGGGAGGAGCGCCGGATCAGGCGCGCCGTGCGCGGCACGGCCAATCGGCTGGCCAACTTTGACGACGCGAACCTGCGTCGCAGCGCGCGGGCCGCGGTCGCTGCCGGGGCTCGAGTGGAGCGCGCGCTGGAGATTCTCGGCGACGAGGCGCCCGAGCACCTGATCGAGGCAGGTCAGCTTCGGATCAAGCACCGCCAGGCGAGCCTGGAGGAACTCGGCCAGGCCGCCGAGCCGCCGCTGACTAAGGACGCGATCGCCGGCCGGATCAGGCGGCTGCTCGCGCTCGCCGACAAGCGCGCGATGGAACTCGGCGTGCCCAGTACCGAGGCGCACCTGACCCCGGAAATGCTCGCGCCCTAGCGGGAATCACGGCTGCGGCGGACCGAATCCCGGTGGCGGCTGGTTGAAGCCGAACTGCGGATCGGGCTGACCCGGCTCTCCAGGCTGGCCCGGCGGCGCGCCGAAGCCTTGCTGCTGCGGCGAGCCGAAGCTGGGCGGTGGCGGCGCTCCGTACGGCTGTCCCTGCGCGTCATAGGGCTGCCCTGGCGTGCCAGGCGCATAAGGCTGGCCTGGGGCGCCCGGCGTGCCAGCCGGCGGCGGAGCTCCGTACGGCTGGTTCATGCCGTACGGCTGGTTCATGCCATACGGCTGGCGCGGCTGGCGCATCCGGCGGCTCCAGCCCCAGCGCATCGAGCCGCCCATCCCGATGCGGTATCCGTAAAGCGCAGCAAAGACCCAGAACAGGAAGCCAAGTCCGCCGACCGCGGATGGGTAGGCGCGGAAGAGGAGGTTCAGGTGCGCCAGGATGAAGCTCAGCGGCACGCCATGCCGGATCGCGACCAGGATCTCGGCGACCAGGCTGCCGAGCGCGCAGCCGAACACAGCGAGGGCGGCGCTGACGATCGCGAACCCGGGACTCTTAACCCGGCCGATCCTCGCCATGACCGTTCCGACCGCGAGCCCGACCAGGATGGCCATGATTGAGAACTGGATACTTGGTCGAGTACGCGATGACGCCCCAGACCAATGCGCATGCGATCGCCACGACCAAGCCGGCGAAGCACAGCCATGCCCACGTTGCCGCGCTCGGATTGCGTTACCGAAATTGATCATTACTTGCTCACATTCATTGATCCGTCGCGGGAAGCATAGTCACGGCGGCGGACGCCGGGCTAGGCCCGCGGCGGCGCCGTCGGCTGCGTGCCGGGATGTCGCCCCTGCGTCCGGTTACCGCCCGGTGTTATGGTGCGCGTGGCGCATGATCAGCGATGCGAAAGGGAGCGGCAGGTGACTGTCCGGGTAGGAATCAACGGGTTCGGCCGGATCGGACGGAACTTCTGGCGTGCCGTGCACGCGATGGATAACCCCGGGATCGAGATCGTCGCGGCCAATGACCTCGGCGACATCAACACGTTCGCCCACCTGCTCAAGTACGACACCGTTCTGGGCACACTGGGCGTCGACGTGTCGGTGGCCGACGGCAGCATCGTGGCCGGCAGCTCCAAGATCAAGTGGCTGGCGCAGCGGAACCCGGCCGACATCGGCTGGGGTGACCTCGGCGTGGATGTCGTCGTAGAGTCCACCGGCATCTTCACGGACTACGACGGCGCGCACAAGCACATCGAGGCTGGCGCGAAGAAGGTCATCATCTCCGCTCCGGCCAAGGGCGAGGACATCACGATCGTGCTCGGCGTCAACGACGATAAGTACGACCCGGCGGCGCACAACATCATCTCGAACGCCTCCTGCACAACGAACTGCGTCGCGCCGCTCGCCAAGGTGCTGCTCGACAGCTTCGGGATCGTCAGGGGCCTGATGACGACCGTGCACGCCTACACCAACGACCAGGTCATCCTGGATTTCGCGCACAAGGACCTGCGCCGGGCGCGCGCCGCCGCGCAGAACATCATCCCGACCACGACGGGCGCGGCCAAGGCGACGAGCCTGGTGCTGCCCGAGCTCAAGGGCAAGCTCGACGGGATGTCTCTGCGCGTGCCCGTGATGGACGGGTCGGTCACTGACCTGGTCGCGCAGCTGGAGCGGGACGTGACGATCGCCGAAGTCAACGACGCCTTCAAGGCCGCGGCCTCCGAGGGGCCGCTGAAGAGCTATCTGCACTACTCGACCGACCCGATCGTGTCATCCGACATCGTCGGCACGGCGTGGTCGTGCACGTTCGACGCGCCCTTGACCATGGTCATCGGCGACCAGGTGAAGGTTATCGGCTGGTACGACAACGAGTGGGGCTACTCGAACCGGCTGGCCGACCTGACCGCGCTGGTCGCCAGCAGGCTGGGATAGCCGGTGCGCGGTATCGCCGACCTCGACGTCGGCGGGCGGGTCGTGCTGCTCAGGGCCGACCTGAACGTGCCGCTCGACGGTACGGCGATCACCGACGACGGCAGGATCAGGGCCAGCCTGCCAACGATCACAGATCTTGCGAGGCGTGGCGCCCGGGTGCTGGTCTGCGCGCACCTCGGCAGGCCCCGGGGGGATGACTACGCCGCCCGCGCGGCCGGCGGGCCTTCGCTACGGCCGGTCGCCGACCGGCTCGGTGAGCTGCTGGACAGCCGCGTGCGCTTCGCGGCGGACGTGGCCGGGCCGTCGGCCGCCCAGGTCGCCGGCGAACTGGCCGACGGCGACGTGGGCCTGCTCGAGAACGTCAGGTTCGAGCCTGCCGAGACCAGCAAGGACGACGCTGAGCGTGCGGGGCTGGCCGGACGCCTGGCCGCGCTGGCTGAGCTCTATGTCGGGGATGGCTTCGGCGCGCTGCACCGCAAGCACGCGAGTGTCTACGACGTGGCCTGGCTGCTGCCGCACGCGGCAGGCGAACTGGTGCTGACCGAGGTCGCCGTGCTCCGTCAGCTGACCGCGAATCCGAAACGGCCCTACGTGGTGGTGCTCGGCGGCGCGAAGATCTCCGACAAGCTCGCCGTCGTCGCCAATCTGCGCAGGATCGCCGACCGGATCCTGATCGGCGGCGGCATGGCGTTCACGTTCCTGGCGGCCCGAGGCTTCCCTGTCGGCCGCTCGCTGGTGGAGAAGGACATGATCGACGAGGTGGGTCGCATGCTGAACGAACCGGGCGAGGCGGAGATCGTGCTGCCGCCCGACATGGTCGCGGCGACGGAGTTCGCCGCCGATGCCGCCCACGAGACGGTAGCGGTGCAGGACTTCCCCGCAGACCGGATGGGGCTGGACGTCGGGCCAGCGACGTGCGACCTATTCGCCGACAAGCTCGCCGACGCGGGCACGGTGTTCTGGAACGGGCCGATGGGCGTCTTTGAGTTCCCGGCCTTCGCGGCCGGGACCAGGGCGGTGGCCGAGGCCATCAGCCGGGTGCAAGGCCTGACCGTGGTGGGCGGCGGTGACTCGGCCGCCGCCGTCCGGCAGCTGCGGGTTTCCCGGCTCCGCGTTCAGCCACATCTCCACCGGAGGCGGCGCCAGCCTGGAGTACCTCGAAGGCAAGACGCTGCCCGGCCTGGCCGCGCTGGAGGCGGACCGGTGAGCGCCGCGTCCTCGGCCCGCAAGCCTCTGGTGGCCGGCAACTGGAAGATGCACAACAACCACTTCGAGGCGCTCGCGCTGACCCAGCAACTGGCTTTCCGGCTCAACGACAAGGACTTCGCGGCCACCGACATCGTCGTGCTGCCGCCGTTCACGGCGCTGCGCAGCGTGCAGACCCTGGTTCAGGGCGACAAGCTGAAGCTCCAATACGGCGCGCAGGACGTCTCGCCGCATCAGGACGGGGCCTACACCGGTGATGTGAGCGGCCGCATGCTCGCCAAGCTTGGCTGCCGGTATGTTCTGGCCGGCCACTCGGAGCGGCGGCAGTATCACCACGAAGGCGACGAACTGGTCAACGCCAAGGTGCGGGTGGTCGTCGCGCATGAGATGACGCCGATCCTGTGCGTCGGCGAGGCCCTGCCGATCCGCGAGGCCGGTGAGCACGTGTCGCACTGCAGCACGCAGGTCGACGCCGGACTGGCCGGCCTGACAGGCGAGCAAGTCGGCGGCATGGTGATCGCATATGAGCCGATCTGGGCCATCGGTACCGGCCAGGTCGCGACTCCTGAGGATGCTCAGGAGGTCTGCATGGCGCTCAGGGAGCGAGTTTCCGCTAGCCATGGGCGCGAAGTGGCACGCAGAGTGCGTATCCTTTACGGGGGATCAGTGAACCCCGACAACATGCCTGCCATCATGGCCCAGTCAGACATCGACGGCGCGCTCGTCGGTGGCGCCAGCCTCGATTACGAAGGATTCGTGAGGATCTGCCGTTATCAGCAGGCTCCGCGGTGAGCTAGCACACTGGCCTGACTCGCGCCCGGAGGGACGTCGACAGAGTGGTTATCGCGTTTTCAATTGTCCTGATCATCACGAGCCTGCTCATGGTCCTGCTCGTGCTGCTGCACAAGGGCAAGGGCGGCGGGTTGTCTGACCTGTTCGGCGGCGGGATGTCCTCGTCGCTCGGGTCGTCGTCGGTTGTCGAGCGAAATCTCGACCGCATCACGGTCACTTGTGGGATCTTGTGGTTCGTCTGCATTGTCGCGCTGGGTCTGCTGCTGAAGTGATGTCGCTCGCGGAGCGATGACGCTCGCGGCGAGACGCCGAGGCCGGCGCTTCACCTAGAAAGAGGCAAGCATTGAGTAGTGGTAACGCCATTCGCGGAAGCCGTGTCGGCGCGGGACCCATGGGGGAGGCAGAGCGGGGCGAGGCTGCGCCGCGAGTGAGAGTGTCGTTCTTTTGCTGCAACGGCCACGAGACGGTGCCGAGCTTCGCCAACGACGCTCCGGTCCCCGAGACCTGGGACTGCCCGCGCTGCGGCGTCCCGGCCGGGCGTGACGCCGGGAGCCCGCCGCCGTTGCCGCATTCTGAGCCCTACAAGACGCACCTGGCCTACGTGAAGGAGCGGCGGTCCGCCAACGACGGCGCCGCGATCCTGGCCGAGGCGCTCGAGCGCCTGCGGCACAGCAGCAACGCCTGACGCGCGTCCGCAGGCCGTCCGGGCTGCCTTAGGTGGCCCGGACGTAGCGGCTGAGCAGGAATCCGTCGTCCTCGAGCACGGACGCCAGCCGCATGGCGGTGATCTGGCCAGGCCCTCCGGCCGACCGCTGGCCTCAGGCCCTCCGGCCGGCCGCTGGCCTCGGCCCTGCCTGGTCCGGGCCGCTGGCCTCAACCGCCGGTCCCGCGGTGACGCGCCCCGCCGCGTACCCGCCCTCCACGACCGGGCTGACCGTGAGGCAGAGTTCGTCGAGCAGCCGCTCCGCGACAAGCTGGCCGAGCAGCATCGGTCCGCCCTCGACCAGGATCCTGCGATGCCCGCGAGCGGCAAGCGCCTCGACGACGGCCTGTGCGGTGACGCTTTCCGGCCCTGCCACGACCACGTCCGCGACGCGGGCGGCCCGCTTCAGACGTTCCCCGCCCGCGAGCTCGGTGGTCAGCACGATCGTGCGTGCGAGCCCTCGTGCCTGGCCGAACAGCCGGTCAGACAGGTCCAGGTCCAGACGCCTGGTGACGACCGCGATGGGGGGCGCCGGCTGCCGGCCGGCCCGCAGTTGCTGCCAAAGCTCGCCCGGCTGCGCCTGCCGGTACCGTTCGGCCCTGACGGTGCCCGCGCCAGCGACGACGACGTCGGCGAGACTGCGCAGCACCGTGAACACCAGCCGGTCGGCCGGTCCCGACAGCCCGCCGGATTTGCCGTCCGCGGAAATCGCACCGTCGATGCTCGCGACGAAGTTCGCCTTCACCCAGAGCCGATCAGGGAACGCGTAGACATCGGCGACCGCCGCGACGAGATCGTCGACTGCCCGGCCCGCGCCGTCGCCAGGCTTAAGCGGCCCGGCCACGCTGAGTGGTTCGGGCCCGAACGGACCCGCTGGCTCCGGGAAGATCTGCCGCACGTCGCTCCCCGCTCCCTAGGCCCATGCTCGTCTGCTCTGGCTAGCGTGCCCAGCTCACTCATGGCACAACTCGATCCGCCAGGCTACTGGGCCGAGCGCGCCAACCGGGGCAGATCCGCGCGCTGCGTGATGGAAGCGGATGGATGCTCCGGAATCAGCGCGTTCGCTTGTCCAACCGGGCTAGCATGATGCGCCATGCGACTCGTGGGCGGTGTCACGGCGGTATGCATGTCGGGTCTGATCATCGCCGGGTGCGGCTCGCCCGCGCCGACCGCGCACGTGCGGTCGGCCGCGCACTTGCGGTCGGCCGCCGCCAAGAAGGTGCAGGTCCAACCGCGCCACCCCGCCGCAACCGGCAACCACGCCAGGACGGCGGTCGTGCGCGCGACCGCGTTCGCGCCAGGCAACCCGGCCGGGCACGCGTATGTCCCGGTCGCTGGGCGGGCCGTGAACACCGCCCACGCTAACCACGTGATCGGCACCGGCACGCCAGGCAGTTGCACGTCGGCCAAGGTGGTGAGCGCGGTCGCCAAGGGCGGCGTGATCACCTTCAACTGCGGGCCGAAGCACGTCACGATCATCATGCGGGCCACCGCGAAGGTCAGGAACACAAGTTCCCGCGTCGTCATCGACGGCGGCGGCAAGGTGACGCTCAGCGGCGCCGGCGTCCGCCGCATCCTGTACATGGACACCTGCGACAAGCGGCAGACCTGGACGACTTCGCACTGCGACAACCAGGCCAACCCGAAGCTGACCGTGCAGAACGTCACGTTCGCGCACGGCAACTCCACCGGCGCCCTGTTCGACGGCGGCGGCGGTGGCGCGATCTTCGCCCGCGGCGGCCAGGTCAAAGTGGTCAACTCCACCTTCATCGGCAACCGCTGCGACCGCACCGGCCCGGACCTGGGCGGCGCCGCAGTCCGCGCGCTGAGCGAGTACCGGAACCTGCCGGTCTACATCGTGCACAGCACCTTCAAGGGCGGTTACTGCTCCAACGGCGGCGCCCTCAGCAGCATCGGCGTGTCCTGGGTCGTGCTGAACAGCCTGATGATGCACAACAAGGCGATCGGCCACGGCGCGAACCCGCCCCGCTCTGGCAGCCCTGGCGGTGGCAGCGGCGGCGCGATCTACAACGACGGCAATACGTACCACCTGCGGATCTCCGGCACCGTGATCGAGTACAACCACGCTCGCGAGGGTGGCGGTGCGGTCTTCTTCGTCAGCAACGACCGCACCGGAACCCTCAGGATCGAGCACTCCACCCTGCACGACAACCCGAACGTGGGCTTCTTCACTGCGGGCTATCCGGGCATCTTCTTCCTCGGCAAGGGCCACCCGATCGTGGTCCACTCCACGATTAACTGACGCGCTCGCTGGTCAGCTGAACTCAGCGGTCACCATCTGGTCGCTGTCCAATTGTGATCGCGCAGGTGCCGCCAGATGCGCCCGAGGGCCCTTCCAGCCTGTCTGGACACGTACTAATCCCACGCATCGGACGGTAATGGCTAGCATGAATGTACGGCGGCTCGCGGCGATCGACATGTACGGCGCCCGGGGAACGATGCGCCGCCGGCGGATCATCTTGGCGGAGTTCGTCGCCGGAGCGGTTGTCTCCGTGGCGTTCGGCATCTGGCTCACGGCAAACGCCTCCGGTCTCGGCGGTCGCGTGCTTGGGATCTGGGTGATCGGCGCGGGCCTGAATTACGCTCCGCTGGCGGCGTATGCGATCGCGCTGAGCCGGTCCGGCGCACTCAACGCCGAGCTTGCCGGTGTCGATACCGGCCAGGAGCTGCGCCGTTACAGCGTTCTCCAGCTATGGATCTTCGTGCCACTTTCGCTCGTCTTTCTTGCCGTGCACAGCGCAGTTATCCGGCGAGCGTAGAGCCGCAAAATGTGCGGCCAGCGCAACACCGTCTTCAGCGCCTGGGGCTGGCCAGCGATGGCGATCTACGATCGAAGGCGACGCCAAACCGATGCCCAAGTGGCGAACTCAATCAATGTCACAGCCGCGAGTTCTCAGACAGGCTCTTAGATCGCGGCGAGGTAGTTTGGACAAACCGCTGCCGGGCCCTCCCGGCTGATCACGCGACCAGGGGCGGGCTGTGGCTGTGCAGGACGCGGCCGTCGGGACTCCTGGCGGTGGTGGTGCCGTCGGCGTTGAGGGTGATGGTCCAGCCCCACCGGTGGATCAGGATGAGGTGGTGGAACGAGCACAGCAGCAGGCAGTTCCCGAGGCTGGTTGTCCCGCCCTGGCTCCGCGGCACGATGTGATGCACGTGGCACGCCGCGGGCGGGACATCGCAGCCGGGGGCGGCGCAGTGCCGGTCCCGGGTGATGATGGCGCGGCGCAGGTGCGGCGGGACCAGGTCGGTGACCGTCCCGACGTCCAGCGGCAGGCTGACTGACCCGGCGGGCCTGGGCAGCCGCCCGGTCCGGAGCCACGACGCGAGGCCGCCCGGCCCGGAGAGCAGGGCGATGGCCTGGCGCAGGATGACCTCGCGGGCCGCTGCCCGGGACAGGTCCTGCCGCTGCAGCCGCCGCCGCTCAGCGTCCGCGGTCCTCGTCGGCGTCGCCGGCGTCTGGCGCCGCGGCCGGTGTCGCCGTGTCCGTGCGGGTCCGGCGCAGCCGCGGATGGCCGCTGCCGGTGCAGGAGGCGCGGCCGGGGTCGTATCCGGCCCAGCTGCGGGCCAGGCCGGCGGCGAGGCGGTCGAGGAGGTCGTGGTCGACCCGGCCGGTCACGATCGGGGCCAGGGCGGCGTCGCAGTCATCGCCCGGCCCGGCGTGCGGCCCCGGCAGCACCGGGTCACCCAGGCCGCCGTGCAGGCTCCCTGGCGCGGGCTGGCGGCTGGCCGAAGCCGGGCGGCAGCCACGGGCGGCCGGGGGTGCCGATCCCGTTCAGGAGCTGGCCCGGGGACAGGTGCAGCTGCAGCTGGACCGGCTGCCCGGCCCGGTCCGGCAGGGTCCCGGCGCGCGAGCAGCCGCCGGCATGCCTCCTCCAGCGCGTCGTGCTGGCGCTGCGGCACCGTCCGGACATCCTCGCTGCCCATCTTCTTCCCCAGCGAGTCCAGGACGGCCTGCAGCGCGGCGGCGCAGCGGGCGGACAGGTCCCCGGTCAGCCGGCCCGCCCCGCCGAGGGTGGTGTCCAGGTGCAGGCCGCGGCGCAGGAACCCGTCATCACCGTCGCCGTCCGGGCCGCAGACCCGGCGCCGGATCTCCTCCGCCAGCTCACCCAGCCCGGCCAGGTCCGCGCCGCCCACGGCGGCGGCGAGCAGGATCACGTCCGCATCATCACGGGTTTCCACGGGCAGCAGGTCGGTCCAGTCGGTGACCTGCCGCGCCCACGACACGGAGATCGCGCCGGACGCGAGCGCGTCAGCGACCGCGGGATGACCGGCGAGCCGCCGCATCCAGGTGACCGTGCCGCGGGCGGCGGCCGGGGTGACCCGGGTCTGCCAGGTCAGCCACGACCTGGCCGACCCCTGCCCGTCATCCTCGAACCCCCGCTGCCCCGCGAACCCCGCCAGCACCCTCGCGCGGGCCGCGGTGTGGAACGACTGGAGACGCTCCAGGTCCCGCAGCGCGCCCGCCTGCACCGCCGCCGGCAGCGACGCCGCGTCGGCGGTGGCGAGCCAGCTAAGTCCGGCGGCCGCCATCCGCAGCGCCTCACCCGCCGACGACGGCTCAGCCACCTCGCCGCCACCAGGCAACGGAACAGACACAGGCCTTCACCTCCCTCACAACCGCAGTGCACCATTTCGCGGGAACCGGAATCAGAAACGGTGGCGCAAAGAGGGATCCGGCCGACGTCAGCGGGCCGGGGTGATGGAGGAGGTGTCGTCCCCGGAGCTTCCAGTCAATCCGGCTCCGGGTGTCATATCCCGCGATCGAACCTGTACTCGAAATACTAACACCAGCCACCGACAATAACCGCGTCCAACACGCTACATGCGTAAACATCCGCGCGGCTTGGCTGCCGCAGCGCGGCGATCGCGAGCGATTCGGCCTCGGCGCGGATCGGATCCCGCAGCCCGGCGATCGTGAGCGATTCAGCGGCCGTTCGGCTTGGCTCCCCGCAGCACGACGATCGCGTGCGATTCAACGGCCAGCCGAAGCTCCGACCCGGCCTGTCCGACGACGCTGCCGACACGCCGTTGCCCTTCTACCGGGGGAGCTGCAGGCCCTTCCGCGGCGGCGGCAGCGGCGGCGGCAGCAGCAGCGGCAGGCAGCAGCAGCAGCAGGCGCGCCCGCAGACGCCGACACTGCCGTGTCGACCAGCACCTCCCAGCCGGTGCCTGCGGTGCCGAACGTTCCCGGCACGGTGAACGTCACGGGATCGCTGTGCGCGTTGAGCAGCAGGATGAAGTCCGCGTCGGTGATCCGCTCGCCGCGCGGCCCGGGCTCGGTGATCGCGTCGCCATTGACGCATACCGCCATGGCCTTCGCATCCCAGGTGCCCCATTCTGCGGACCCCATTTCGTGCCCGGCAGGCGACAGCCAGATGATGTCGCGCTGGCCGTCGCCGGAACCGCCGGCCTGGCCGCTGAAGAACCTGCGCCGCCGGAAGACCGGATGAGCCTTACGCAGCGCAGACAACGACGCGACGAAGTCGACCAGGTCGACGTGCTTCGCCGCGGCGTCCCAGTCGATCCAGGAGATCTCGTTGTCCTGGCAGTAGCTGTTGTTATTGCCGCCCTGCGTCCGCCCGAGTTCGTCGCCGGCCAGCAGCATCGGAATGCCCTGCGAGAAGAACAGCGTCACCAGGAAGTTCCTGACCTGCCGTTCCCGCAGGGTATTGATCTCCTGGTCGTCGGTCGGGCCCTCAGTGCCGCAGTTCCATGATCGGTTGTCGTTCGTGCCGTCGTAGTTGTCCTCGCGATTGGCCTCGTTGTGCTTGGCGTTGTAGGAGACCAGGTCGCGCAGCGTGAACCCGTCGTGGCAGGTCACGAAGTTCACCGACGCGACCGGGCGGCGCGCGCTGGTCTCGTACAGGTCGCTGGACCCGGTCAGCCGCGATGCCAGCTCAGGGAGCTGACCTGGCGATCCGCGCCAGTAGTCGCGCACCGTGTCGCGGTACTTGCCGTTCCACTCGGTCCACAGCGGCGGGAACTTGCCCACCTGGTACCCGCCCTCGCCGACGTCCCACGGCTCGGCGATGAGCTTGACCTGCGACACCAGCGGGTCCTGCTGCACGAGGTCGAAGAACGCGGACAGCCGGTCGACGTCGTGCAGCTCCCTGGCGAGCGCCGAGGCCAGGTCGAACCGGAAGCCGTCGACGTGCATCTCGTCGATCCAGTACCGCAGCGAGTCCATGATCAGCTGGAGCGCGTGCGGGTGCCGCACGTTCAGGCTGTTGCCGCAGCCGGTGTAGTCGAGGTACACGGCGGGGTCGTCGTCGGAGAGCCGGTAGTACGCCGCGTTGTCGATGCCGCGGAAGCTGAGCGTCGGGCCCGAGTTCGGCGGCCTCCGCGGTGTGGTTGTAGACCACGTCGAGGATGACCTCGATGCCGGCCTGGTGCAGCGCCTTGACCATCGACTTGAACTCGGCGACGTGCCCGTGCGCCGATGCCGCCGAGCCGTAACCCTGGTGCGGCGCGAAGAACCCGATCGTGTTGTAGCCCCAGTAGTTCGTCAGCCCCCGCTCGGCCAGGATCGGCTCCGGCACGGACTGGTGCACAGGCATCAGCTCGATCGCGGTGACGCCGAGCCGCTGCAGGTGCTCGATGATCGCGGGCGACGCCAGCCCCGCGTAGCTGCCGCGCAGCTCGGGCGGTACGCCGGGATGCCGCAGCGTCAGGCCGCGGACATGCGCCTCGTAGATCAAGGTCTCGTGATACGGCGTGCGCAGCTGCTGATCGCCGGCCCAGTCAAAATACGGGTTGATGACGACATTCCTTGGCATATACGGGGCGCTGTCGTCAGTGTTCAGCGCAGCCAGGTCTCCGCTGCCGCGAACGTAAGAGAACAGGGCAGGGCTGGGCGTGACCTCGCCATCGATGGCCTTGCCGTAGGGGTCGAGCAGCAACTTGGCCGGATTGCACCGGTGCCCGCGGCGCAGGTCGTACGGGCCGTGCACGCGGTAGCCGTACCTCTGGCCAGGGCCGACGTCGGGCAGGTAGCAGTGCCAGACGAGCCCGTCGACCTCGCTCAGCGCGATCGCTGTCTCAGCGCCGTCGGCGTCGAACAGGCAAAGTTCAACCAGCTCAGCAACCTCGGAGAAGATCGCGAAGTTGGTCCCCGAACCATCCCAAACGGAGCCAAGCGGATAAGCAGTGCCAGGCCATACGCGCATCAGGAGACCTTACCTGGCAAGCACGGCCCCTGGGGGCGGGCTGCTGGCCTCGGGCCCTGCGGGCCGGCTGCTGGCCTCGGGCCCTGCGGGCCGGCTGTTCGCCTCGGACCTCGTCCTGTCGGCGATCCCGGCGAGGTCAAGTCCGGAGGGGAGTGTGCCAAAAGGCGCGCCAGGCCCTAGGGGCCGACCGCGCCCGTCGTCCAGCCGGGACGCGCAGAAGGCGTCGCTGACAGATCCCGGGGCGTACCTGACGAGCAGCGCACCCTGGGTGACCAAGGTCAGCAAGCCGGCCAGCGCGCGAGCCTGGTAAGGCCCCGTGGGCGGGTCGGCGGAGATCTCGGCCAGCGTTTCCCAGAGCCGCCGCGTGGCCGCATCGAGCCTGGGGTCGGCGCCCGCGGCCAGGCTGAGCTCGGCGCGGAGCGCCTCGATGCCGCCAGGGGAGCGGGCGAGGGCGCGCAGCAGGTCGAGCGCCGTCACGTTGCCCGAGCCCTCCCAGATGGAGTTCAGCGGCGCGTCCCGGTACAGCCGGGGCATGACCGACTCCTCGACGTAGCCGTTGCCGCCCAGGCACTCCAGCGCCTCGGCGACGACGGCGGGCGTCCGCTTGCAGATCCAGTGCTTGGCGGCGGGCAGCAGCAGCCTGAGCAGCGCGGCCTCGCCTGCGTCGCCGCGGGCCGCCAGGTCGGCGGCCGCGGCCAGCCGCATCGCCAGGGTCGTCGCCGCCTCGGATTCGAGCGCCAGGTCGGCCAGCACGGCCGTCATCGCGGGCTGGCTCGCCAGCGGAGCGCCGAACGCGCTGCGGTGGCTGGCGTGGTGCGTCGCCTCGACGACAGGCCTGCCTGCATGCACGCGGCGCTGCCGAGGATGCAGTCCAGCCGGGTCGAGCTGACCATCTCGATGATGGTCGCGACGCCGCGGCCGGGCTCGCCGACCGGCCACGCCACGGCTTGGTCGTACTCGACCTCGGAGGAGGCGTTCGAGCGGTTGCCGAGCTTGTCCTTGAGCCGCTGGATGTGCATCCGGTTCTTGCTGCCGTCCGGCAGGACGCGGGGGAGCAGGAAGCAGGTGAGGCCGGCCTCGGTCTGGGCCAGCACCAGGAACAGGTCGCACATCGGCGCCGAGCAGAACCACTTGTGCCCGGTGAGCAGGAAGCTGCCGTCGTCGGCCGGCACCGCACGGGTGGTGTTCGCGCGGACGTCGGAGCCGCCCTGCTTCTCGGTCATCGCCATGCCGGCGAGCAGGCCCTGCTTGGTCTCTGGGGCGCGCAGGCCAGGGTCGTAGCCTGGCGGAGGTCAGCAGCGGCTCGAAGCGGGCGGCGAGCTGAGGGGCGTGCCGGAGCGCGGGGATCACGGAGTAGGTCATCGAGATCGGGCAGCCGTGCCCGGCCTCGGCCTGCGTCCAGACGTAGAACTTCGCCGCCCGCGCGACGTGGGCGCCAGGCTCGGCGCTGGCCCACGGGGCCGCGTGCAGCCCGTGGCCGACCGCGGTCGTCATCAGCTGATGCCAGGCCGGATGGAACTCGACCTCGTCGATCCGGTGCCCGTACCGGTCGTGCGTCCGCAGCTCGGGCTCGTGCACGTTCGCCAGCCTGGCCAGCTCGATCACCTCAGCCGAGCCCGCCAGCCGGCCGAGCGCGTGCAGCTCGGGCAGGACCCAGCTCGCGCCGTGCTCTTTGACCGCGGTCAGCAGCGCCTGATCGGCCGCGACATCGTGGCCGGCCAGCGGCGGCGGCTGATTGGTGACCTCGTGGGTCAGGTGTGGATGCCGCACTCGGTCTTGGCGCTGCCCGCCCAGCGGCCGCTGCGCGGGTCGGCGCCCGCCTCGACACGCGCCGTGCAGGTCTGGCACCCGATCGACGGGTAGCCCTCGTCGACCAGCGGATTCACCAGCACACCATGCTCGGCGATGTAGTCGTCGACGTCCTTCTGGGTCCACTCAACGATGGGGTTGACCTTGACCATCTGCCGCCTGGGGTCCCACTGCACGACCTTGGTGTCGGTCCTGGCGTCGGTCTCCTCGCGGCGGACGCCGGTGATCCAGGCGTCGTACGGCTCGAGCGACTGCTCGAGCGGGACGACCTTGCGCAGGTAGCAGCACAGGTCCGGGTTGCGGGCGTAGAGCTTGGGGCCGAGCTCGGCGTCCTGCTCGGCGACCGTGGTCGGCGGGGTGACGTTGATCACATTCACCGGGTACACGACCGATACCGCGTCGCGGGTGCCGATCGTCTCGGCGAAGTGGTAGCCAGTGTCCAGGAAGAGCACGTCGATGCCGGGGACGTGGCGCGATGCGAGGTCCACGATCACGGCGTCGGTCATCGACGACGTGATGCACAGCCGGCTGCCGAAGGTCTCCGCAGCCCACTTGATGACCTCGTCGGCCGATGCGCCCTTGAGCGCTTCGGCCGCCTCAGCGGCCAGGGTCTCCATGGTGCGTGCCTCCTCTGAACCCGCGAACTCAGGCCGGCCAGGCCGTGACGGCCGTGGCACGGGAGTCATGCCTCATCCCTAAGGACACAATCGGTATCCCTGGGGACAGAGTATGTCCAAATGACCCGGAATGCACGTGAAGCAAGTGAATGCAGGTGCGTCACGGCCCATTTCCTCCCGGCTGCAGGTAGCTCACAAGCCTCTCGGCTGCGCTGGTTCGCAGGTCGTGCTGTCGGGTGTCCTGGCCGGAACGCGCCAGGCGTCTGGGGCAACCTCCGCGCCAACGCCGGTATTCCGCGCTGGCACCGGTATTCCTTGCCTGCTACTCGGGAACTGCCCGCCAGCGACCTGGCTAACCCTGCCTGACCCAGCCCATCACGGGCTCGGGCTGCAGCGCGTCCGCAGGCTTGTGCTGGCAGTCACACCAAGTGCCGCCTTTGCAGGAGGCGTGCTCCTGCCGACGGCAACAACGGCAGATCATGGTCTCATTCTCGCTCGGCCATTGCTAGCCGAAACCACGGGTGCCAGCCGATCCACGGGTGCCAGCCAGCCGCGGCGTAGATCAGGCCGGCGCAGAAGCGCGCCGGGCGCGGCCTCACGCAGCGTTCGTGTTGGCGCGGCGCATCCGCCTGCGGCGCTCAGCCGAGCGCTCGTCCTCGTTCAAGCCGCCCCACGTGCCGTACTTCTCAGGCCTGCTGACCGCGTAACCTAGGCAATCCATCCTGACCGGGCAGGATCCGCAGAGCGCCTTGGCCTTGCGCTCCCGGATGTCACGCTCAGGCTGCCGCTCGCCGTCCGGTCCGAAAAACAGCACAACATCGGCGCCCTTGCAGGCGGCCCGGTCCTGCCAGCCCCAGTTCGGCCGTGGCAGGAGCACGGTCTGACGGCGTACCTCAGACATGAAAAGCTCTCCTCAACCAGCTCATCGTTAACGTCTGCCCAGTGAGCACGCGGCTCACAGGACGCAAATACAACGAAATCGCGCGATGCGGCATCCGCCCCGTCGCATCATGCAAACGCCTTGCGGCGCTGAACTGTTCCCTCGCTGATGCCCGGTTCGGAGGCCTTCGCCCGACAGGGGCACCCGCGCCCGTGCGCCGGCACCGAGCCCGTGACCTCTCGCCGGCGGGCAGCTGGGCTATCAAATCCGCAACGTCAGCGCACCGCCCGATAATCATGGCATCAGCCGCACTGCCGCACAGCCAAGATTACAAGACTCGCTCGAGTACACAGCGGGGCGTAATCGGCTGAGGTCGGGCGCACGCCGCCAGATGCGCCTCGGCACGAGATCCGGTAATGGGGCGCACTCCGCCCGAATCCGCGACGATCTGACCAGCCAATGTGTTTCATTGGCTAGACAACCCGGCCGGCCGGGGCGACGATGGGCAACATGTCCGAGCCGGATGCCGTTCCCCTGCCGCGCGAAGGCGAGGTCTTCTTCGACGTCAGGGGCGAATCGCGGACCATGCGGCTGAGTTGGTACGCGGACAGTTCGGTCGCTGTGTTCAGCATCTGGCAGGGCAACAGGTGCACGGGCACCTTCAGGCTGCCGTTTGGCGAACTTGTCAGGATGGTCGAGACGCTGCAAGCGGGACCGCCGTCCCGAAGCGTCGATCAGGCGCCTGGGCGCCAGGGCGAGCAGGCCTACGCAAACGCGCACTCCGAGGCTGGCTATGGCCATCCCGAGCAGGGCGGCTACGGTCAGCCGGCCCCTTATGGCCAGGGGCCTGGTTACGGCCCAGGCCCGCATTACGAAACCGGCCCCGGTTACGGCTACGGTCCCGATTACGGATACCAGGACGCTTACGACGGTCCGGCCAAGCCCGGGCGATCAACGCGGGGGCGGCCAGTACTACGGCGACTACGAACGCCCGGCGGCCAGCGCGGGATACGGCCGACAGGACGGCTATGGCGGGCAGCACCACGACCGAGGCGATGCGCCGCGCTACCTTCCCGATCAGCCCGGCCAGCCTGGGCGCTTCCAGGCAACCTCTATTTACGTGCATTCAGCGCCCCCCGGCAGGGACCCCGGCTACGAGCGCACCGGCAGCTACGCCGAGCCGCCCGGGTATCACGAGTCCGCCTACGCCGGGCCCGCCGGCTACCCGCGATCCGGCCGGCCGCTCCGAGCCAGCCGGTTATCCTGGACCTTCCCGTCGGCGCGAGCACTACGACCCCGACCACGACTCAGGTCATCGCGACAGGGAGACCCAGTTCCTCGCGGCACCTCCAGAATCGGCGGCGCCCTATCGCGAGGAAGCGCAGAACTCGGCCTGGCACCAGGAGCGGCATGAGCCGCCTCCGGAGCCCAGCCTGAGCGGCCGTCGCCGCAGGCGTGCAAAGACCGAGCAGGCCGACACCGGATTGGGTCCAGCCCACCGCTTCTAATCGGGCGCGGTGACCGCCCGCTTCTGCGCTACCGCGCCTCTGGCGGCGTAAACGCGTGCGATAAGGCGCGCCCCGCGGCCGCACTCGCGCTGAACAGCCACCCGAACCGCCCGCGCACGGCCGATCCGCTCTCAATGCGCACCCAGCGAAAATGCCTGATCACCATCTGTTATGAACCAGGCGGGCGCGGGAATATTGTCGCGGTTAGGGGAAGGGGGGAAAGACGTGGCACAGAAGGTCTCAGTCACATTCGCGTGTGACTACGACGCTAAAGAGATTCCGAGCGGCGAGCACATGACCCGAGCGTTCAGTCTTGACGGCCGGGACTATGAGATAGACCTTTGCGAGAGACACAGCCAGAAGTTCGACGAAACGATGAACCGCTTCGCCGACCGGGCTCGCAAGGTTTCATCCAGGGTCGGCCGGACGAAGAGGCGGACGACGGCACATCGCCGGCGCAGCGCGGAGATTCGCGCGTGGGCAAAGCACTCGGGGATGGAAGTCAGTGATCGCGGCCGGATTCCGGCACAGGTCATTACGAAGTACGAGGCGAATCACTGAAAGGCCGCCTGACGGTGGCTGTGGTGGCCGGCGCCCTATCGGGTGCCGGCCGCCGCCTTGTCAGGTAACTGAGGTCAGGCAACTCCCGCGCCCGCTCCCGCGGCGTCGCCTGCCGACACCGGGCTGACCGCCGCGGCGAGCACCTGGGAGTTGGGCAGGAAGATCAGCCCGTCCGCCGTCTCCAGCCGGACGTAGGTGATGCTGAACTCGGTCACCGTGCCCTCGATCGTTCCGGCCAGCGCTCCCGACCTGATCCGCACCTGCTCGCCGACCCGGAACGGCTGGGCGAACTGCAGCATCACGCCCGCGAACAGGTTCGACAGCGACTGCTGTGCGGCGATGGTGAGCAGCACGCCGGTCACCGCGCCGCCGACCACGAGCTGCTCGATCCGGAAACCCAGCATCGACAGCGCGACCAGGACCACGAAGCCGATCCCGGCCAGGATCATTACGTACCTGACGATCGCCCCGTAGGCGGCGCCGATGAAGCGCTCCAGCGTGTCGCGCGCCCAGGCGGGCGAAAGCGAAGGTGGAGACCACCGCGAAGACCAGGAAAGCGATCGAGGCGACGATCGTGATCAGGTGCCCCGCATCGAGGCTGACCAGCGTGTTGGACGTGGCCGCTGCCTGCTTCGTCGTTACCGCGAGGGGGATGCCGGCCACGTCCGCGGCCACCGCCGCGGCCACCGCCAGCGCGAGCGTGATGATCGCCCGCCACGGGCGGTTGCGTGATTTCGGTGTTGCCACCGCCCAACGGTACCGAGAAGCGCGCTGGTCCCGTGCGGGACCAGCGCGCCACACTCGAGGTCGCTAGATGTTTATCAGCGGGCGACCGACCGGCAGCACAGGCCTGCCCTTCATGCCGGCGATGACACCAGCGGCAGAGGCGTACCAGGCCACCAGCGCCGTGATGATGCCCACGTAGCCGCCGAGCTTGCCAAGGCCCGAGCTGTTCGCGAAGTTGGCGATGAACAGAATGATCTCCGTCAGCTCCAGCGTCAGGAACACGCCGAACACCGCGAAGTTGATCTGGGTGCTCCAGATCAGCATGTACGTGTTGAAGATCGCGAACGCCAGCAGTATCCAGCCGAGATCATGGCCGGACGCGGTCGACTTCGGCGCGACCAGCAGCACCCACAGGCCGAGGCCGAGCCAGAAGCCGCCGTAGGTGGAGAACGCCGTCGCACCGAAGACGTTCCTGTTCCTGAACTCCCACATCCCGGCCAGCAGCTGGATGAAGCCGCCGTAGGCGAACGCATAGCCCAGCCAGGCATCGCAGTCGTCCAGCCGGCGTTCTTCGCCGACAGCAGGAACGTGGTCAGCGCGAAAGCGGCCAGGCCGAGCGGAGCGGGATCGGCGATCGTGCCGAGCGGGGGCGCGCGACCTCGGACTCGTCGGGAGTACTCACGTGCATCCTCCTCGGGAGGTTGGCATCGATCCGAGGGGAGCCGGATCGACGACGGGGAACTACACGGAACGGATCATCGGATACACCGAACACAGGTGATTGTCGCCAAGCTGGCTACATTGACCCGATGATCGCGCATGCGGTCAATAGGACCTAATTACCCAAACGGCGCAGATAGAAAACGGAGTGTATGCGGGTGCGAAGTAGCCAGTCATCCATATTCCGGGCCTTCCTTACTTCCATGTCGCCCGTTACGAGTTGCGCATCAGGCTCAATATGGAAGTTATGCACTGAGCGTAACTCTGGCTCAGCGATTAGGCGAGACCGAGATTCCCGATGGCGCGAATATGTCATTGCACAGCCATGGCAGATTAACGAAATAGGTACGCTGCGTTACTTATGGCCACGATCAGCCAAAGTAGCGCCGAGTTCGCGGCCTGAATTGTCGAGCCGATTAGGGCGAGGCGAACCTGCTGAGCTGGACCGGCACCTCCGCCGCTGCGGCGCGATCGAGCAGGAACAGCGTCTGCTGGGCGCCGCGAGCGCCCGCCGCCGGCACCTGGACGGGGCCAGCCCCGGAGAGCGCGAGGCGCACAGCGCCGGCCTTCTCGCCCCCAGACGCGAGTATCCACACCTCGGACGCGGCGCGGATGGCCGGCAGCGTCAGCGACAGCCGGTTCGGCGGCGGCTTGGGGGCGCCGCGAACGGCCACGACGGTCCGCTCTTCCTCGTAGAGCGCCGGCAGCCCTGGAAAGAGCGAAGCCACGTGGGCGTCGGGGCCGATGCCGAGCATCAGCACGTCGAACCTCGGCACGCCGCTCCTGTCTTGCGGCTCAGCGGCGGCGCGCAGCCACCCCGCGTACCGCTCGGCGGCAGCCTCGGGATGCGGGCCATCAGGCCCGTCAGGCCCTGGCATCGGGTGCACCCGCGTCGGCTCGACGTCGACGTGGTCGAGCAGGGCAGCACGGGCGCCGGTCTCGTTCCGCTCGGGGTCCCCGGCTGGCCTGAACCGCTCGTCGCCCCACCAGATCTCTACCCGGCGCCAGTCGACAGCGTCCCGCGCGGGCGCGGCGGCGAGTTCCGCGAGCACCTTCGTGCCGATGCCGCCGCCGGTCAGCACCACCGAGGCCATGCCTTTCGCGCCGACGGCGTCGACGAGCCTGGTGACGAGCCTGGCGGCGACCGCCTTCGCCAGCAACTCGCCGTCGTGATGGATCAGGATCTGGGGGACAGAAATGGCGCTACTCCTCATCGGTCGCGATGCGCACCACGGGGGTCGGGTCGTCACCTCTGAGCAGCTGCGACGCCGATAGCTCGGCGAGCGTCTCCCCGTATACCTCGTCAGGATCGAGCCTGCGCAGCTCCTCGGCCAGCAGTTCGTCGGTGTCCCTGCGGTGCAGGGCCACGTAGCGGTCGGGTTCGCCAGGCCGCGACAAGGTGGCGTTCCGGCCGTCCGCCCTGCTGATCACGATCTTGCCGTCCGCGGTCAGGAAGCTCACCTCGGTCACCCCTGGACCGCTGGAGGCTTCCTGGTACACGGGAACGCCCAGCCGCACCGCGAGCCATGCCGCCATCAGGTCCGCGCTCGGGTTGTCGGCCTCCGCGCCGACGGTGACCTCGGAGATCTCGGCGTACGGACGGTCCAGGGTGGCGGCCAGCAGCGACCGCCAGTTCGTGGTCCGCGCCCAGGCCAGGTCCGTGTCGCCCGGCCGGTAACCAGCGGCCAGGTGCAGCAGCCGCTCTCGCGGCGCCTCCTCGGCCGCTGCGTCGGTGATCCGCCGCTTGCCGAGCATCCCGAGCGCATCGGCGGCTGGCGCCGCAGGAGCCTTGCCTGGCCACCAGATCACGACCGGCGTGTCGGGCACCAGCAGCGGCGTGACGACGGAGTCGACGTGCTCGTTCAGCTCTCCCTGGATCCGCAGCAGCACGGTCTGGCCAGGCATGTTCTCGCCGACGGTGATCTCGGCGTCCAGACGCCGCGGCGCCGGCCCGCTCTGGCGATCACCCCGAGTATCTGGCACGGGTGCTCCCGGCCCGCGTGGGTGGCGGCGCGCATCGCGTCGTACTGGTCGGCCTCGTCGGTCATGATGATGAGGTTGAGCACCACCCCGGTGGTCAGCCCGCCCATCTTCTGGCACATCCTGGTGAGCTCGTTGCGCACCGTGCTGGCGGTGGTGTCGATCAGTTCTGCCTTCATCGCTCACCCGCCCGCTAGAGCCGTCGCCAGGCCCGGCCGTCCCGCGCCATCATGGCGTCGGAGCAGGCAGGTCCCGCCGTACCGGCGAGGTAGGGCTCTGGTCGGCCGTTGTCCGCCCAGAACGCCTCGATCGGGTCGAGGATCTTCCACGACAGCTCGACCTCCTCGTGGCCTGGGAACAGCGGCGGGTCGCCGACCAGGACGTCGAGCAGCAGCCGCTCATAGGCCTCGGGGCTGGACTCGGTGAAGGACTCGCCGTAGGCGAAGTCCATGTTCACGTCCCTGACCTCCATCGCCGAGCCAGGCACCTTCGAGCCGAAGCGCATCGTGATGCCCTCGTCCGGCTGCACCCGGATCACCAGCGCGTTCTGGCCAAGCTCCTTCGCGTCGGTGGCGTTGAACGGCAGGTGCGGCGCACGCTGGAAGATCACCGCGAGCTCGGTCATCCTGGTCGCCAGCCGCTTGCCGGTGCGCAGGTAGAACGGCACCCCTGCCCACCGCCTGGTGTCCACGCCCAGCTTGATCGCCGCGTAGGTCTCGGTCACAGAATCGGGGGCGATGCCGTCTTCGGCCAGGAAGCCCGGCACCGGGATGCCGCCCTGCCACCCGGCGGCGTACTGGCCGCGCGCGGTCCCGGTCAGCGGGTCGTCGGGGATCTGCACGGCCGACAGCGCCTTCTGCTTCTCCGCGCGCAGCGCGTCCGAAGCGAACGAGACCGGCTCCTCCATCGCGGTCAGCGCGAGCAGCTGCAGCAGGTGGTTCTGGATCACGTCCCTGGCCGCGCCGATGCCGTCGTAGTAGCCGGCCCGGCCGCCGATCCCGATGTCCTCGGCCATCGTGATCTGCACGTGGTCCACGTACCTGCGGTTCCAGATCGGCTCGAACAGCGTGTTCGCGAACCTGAGCGCGAGCAGGTTCTGCACCGTCTCCTTGCCGAGGTAGTGGTCGATGCGGAAGACCGAATGCGGCTCGAAGACGGAGGCGAGCAGATCGTTCAGGTCCCGCGCGCTGGTCAGGTCGTGACCGAACGGCTTCTCGATGACGACCCGCTTCCAGCCATCGGAACTCTTGCGGTCGGACAGGCCAGCTCGTTCAAGCTGACGGACCACGACGGGAAACTGCCCTGGCGGGATCGACAGGTAGAACGCGCGGTTCCCGCCCGTGCCGCGCTCGGCGTCGAGGCCGTCCGCCACGGCGGCCAGCCGGTCGAACGCCTCGTCGTCGGAGAACTCGCCTGAGACGAACCGCACGCCGTCGCTGACCTGCTGCCACACGCTGTCCCTGAACGTGGTCCTGGCGTGCTCGCGGACCGCGTCGTGGGCGTGAACGACGAAATCCTGGTCGCTCCAGTCCCGCCGGGCGAAGCCGACCAGCGAGAAGCCGGGCGGCAGCAGCCCGCGGTTGGCGAGGTCGTACAGGGCGGGCAGCAGTTTCTTGCGAGCCAGGTCCCCGGTCACGCCGAACATGATCAGCACGCTCGGCTCGGCGACCCGCGGGATCCGGCGATCACGCGGATCGCGCAGCGGGTTGGCCATCAAGATGTGCTGGCCTTGGCGGGATCAAGCTGCTCGCCGATGGTCTTGAGCACCCCGTCCCAGGAGTCGGAGAACTTGCGGACGCCCTCGTCCTCCAGCACCGCGACGACGTCGTCGTAGCTGATCCCGAGCTTCTCGAGGTCGGCGAAGACCTTCCTTGCCTCGTCGTAGGTCCCGGCGATGCTGTTGCCGTTGACCACGCCGTGGTCGGCCATCGCGTGCAGCGTCGCCTCGGGCATGGTGTTGACCGTGTGCGGCGCGATGAGGTCCTCGACGTACATGGTGTCCCGGTAGGCCGGGTCCTTCGTGCTGGTCGAGGCCCACAGCGGCCGCTGCAGCCGTGCGCCCCTGTCCGCGAGCGCCCCCCAGCGCGGGGTGGTGAAGTGCTTCTCGAAGATCTCGTAGGCGAGCCTGGCGTTCGCGACGGCGGCCTTGCCGCGCAGCGCCTTGGCCTCCGGGGTGCCGATCGCGTCCAGCCTGCGGTCGACCTCGGTGTCCACCCGGCTCACGAAGAACGACGCCACCGACGTGAGCGTCGCGACGTGGGCCTCGTCGGCGCCCTCAAGCCCGGTCATGAAGGCGTCGATGACCTCCTCGTAGCGCTCTAGCGAGAAGATCAGCGTCACGTTGATGCAGATGCCCTCCGCCAGGCAGGCCGCGATCGCCGGAACCCCCGCCCTCGTCGCCGGGATCTTGATGTACACGTTCGGCCGGTCGACGAGCCACCAGAGCGCACGCGCCTCGGCGATGGTCTCGGCCGTATCCGCGGCCAGGCGCGGGTCGACCTCGATCGACACCTTGCCGTCCACGCCATCGGAGGAGTCGAAGACGGGCCGCAGCACGTCGCAGGCCCACCTGATGTCGTAGGTCGTCAGCGAGCGCGAGGCCTCGCCGACGCCGACCCCGCGCAGCGCCAGGTCGCCGAGTTGCTTGTCGTACGCGGAGCCGTGTTCCATCGCGTTCGCGAAGATCGTCGGGTTGGACGTAACGCCCCTGACGTGGAAGTCCCTGGCCAGGGTGGCCAGGTTGCCCGATGACAGCCGCTCGCGGCTGATGTCGTCGAGCCAGATCGAGACGTCCTCGGCGGTGAGCTGGCCGAGCACGTCCTGCTTGTCCTGCTGTGCTGACATGACTATTCCTTCCTGGCAGGCGCGCCGGCCCTGCCGAGGCTAAGCCGGGCGGCCTGCGCGACGCGCTCAGGGGTGATACCGAACTCGGCGTAGAGCTTCTCGTACGCCGCCGAAGCGCCGAAGTGCTCAAGGCTGATCATCTCGCCCGCGTCGCCAACGATCGAGCGCCAGCCGAGCGCGATCCCGGCCTCGACGCTGACCCTGGCCCTGACCTGCGGCGGCAGCACCTGATCACGGTAGGCCTGGTCCTGCTCGGCGAACCACTCCAGGCAAGGCATCGACACCACCCTGGCCGCGATCTTCTCCTGCCACAGCGCCTCGCGGGCATCGAGCGCGATCTCCACCTCGCTGCCTGTGCCGATCAGGATCACGTCCGGCTCGCCGCCTGGCGCCTCCGCCAGCACGTACCCGCCCAGCGCGGCGCCGCCGGCTGCCGCAAGCTCGCGTCCGGTCAAATACGGGCAGCTTCTGCCTGGTCAGGCACAGACCAGCGGGCCGGTCTGTGTGTTCGATAATGGTCTTCCACGCGACCGCTGTCTCGTTGGCGTCGGCCGGGCGCACCACATCGAGCCCGGGGATCGCGCGCAGCGCCCATAGCTGCTCGACCGGCTGATGGGTGGGGCCGTCCTCGCCGAGGCCGATCGAGTCGTGCGTCCAGACGAACGTCACCGGGATCTCCATCAGCGCCGCCATCCGGACCGCGGGCCGCATGTAGTCGCTGAAGACGAGGAACGTGCCGCCGTAGGGCCTGGTCAGGCCGTGCAGGGTGATCCCGTTGAGGATGCCGCCCATGCCGAATTCCCTGATCCCGAAGTGCAGGGTCCTGCCGTACGGGTTGCCGGGGAACTTCTTGGTCTGGTGCTCGGTCGGGATGAACGACGGCTCGCCGGTCATCGTGGTGTCGTTGCTGCCCGCCAGGTCGGCCGAACCGCCCCAAAGCTCGGGCAGCACCGGCGCGAGCGCGGTCAGCACCTTGCCGGAGGCCGACCGCGTCGCCATCGGGCCCTGCGTCGGCGCCGAAGACCGGGATCGCGTCGGACCAGCCCGGCGGCAGCGCACGGGCGGCGAGCCGGTCGAGCAGCGCGCGCCGGGACGGGCTGGCCTCGGCCCACCGGGCGAAGCTCTCCTCCCACAGCGCCCTCGCCGCCTTGCCGCGGTCGGCGACCTCGCGGGCCCTGGCGACCGCCTCGTCGTCGACCGGGAACTTCACCGCCGGGTCGAAGCCGAGGATCTCCTTGGTGGCCGCGACCTCGTCATCGCCGAGCGCGGAGCCGTGCGCCTCGCCGGTGTTCTGCTTGTTCGGCGCCGGCCAGCCGATGATCGTGGACAGCGACGATGATCGAAGGCGCTTCGGTGTGGTCGCGCGCTGCGATGAGCGCCCGGTACAGCGCCTCGACGTCCTCGTGGTACCCCTCGGGGGTACGCCAGCTGACCCGCTGCGTGTGCCAGCCGTACGCGGCGTACCTCGCCAGCACGTCCTCGGACTTCGCGATGTTCGTGTCGTCCTCGATCGAGATGTCGTTGTCGTCGTACAGCATCACCAGGTTGCCGAGCTGCTGGTGCGCGGCCAGCGAGGAGACCTCGTGGCTGACGCCCTCCTCGATGTCGCCGTCCGACGCGAACACGTAGATGTGGTGGTCGAACGGGCTCTGCCCGGCCGGCGCGTCCGGGTCGAGCAGCCCGCGCTCGCGGCGGGCCGCCATCGCCATGCCGACAGCGTTGGCCATGCCCTGGCCGAGCGGCCCCGTCGTCGTCTCGACGCCCGGCGTCAGGTTGTGCTCAGGATGACCGGGCGTGCGGCTGCCCCAGGTGCGCAGCGCCTCGAGGTCGTCCATCGTGAGCCCATAGCCGGACAGATAGAGCTGGATATACAGAGTCAGGCTGGAATGCCCGCAAGAGAGCACGAACCTATCCCTGCCCAGCCATTGCGGGTCGGCCGGATCGTGCCTGAGTATGCGCTGGAACAGCAGGTACGCGGCGGGCGCCAGGCTCATCGCCGTGCCTGGATGGCCGGACCCAGCCTTCTGGACCGCGTCCATGGCCAGCACGCGAATGAGATCAACCGCCCGTGCGTCCGTCGCCGTCCACTCAAGATCCGGGCTGGTCTGGCTGGTCACGGGCAAAGCCCTCCTCGGTAAGTCCTTTTCAGAATCGACCCTATCGTCCGCCCGGCCAATGCCCGGCGGAACCCACTCCCTGCACTTACCCCGATTTCGGGATGTACGCGGAGCCGGTCAGGCGGACAGAGCGGGCTCGGCGTCGTCGGCGAGGCGCGGCCGCCTCGATCTGGCCGCGGTCGCGCAGCGCGTAGGCGAGCCTGATGATGGCGATCCAGATCAGGGCCGTGTTGGCGACGTGCACCCAGACCAGCCCGGCTGGCAGGCCGGCGAAGTACTGCGCGTAGCCGATCGCGCCCTGCAGGCCGATCAGGCCGAGCACGATCCAGGACAGCCTGATCGCCCGCCGCGGTGCCTCGGTCACGTGCAGGATCAGCGTCAGCATCACCGCGAGCGTGCCGAGCACCCAGCCGATGTCGGCGTGCAACTGGGTGACGGCGGTCAGGGACAGGAAGTGATAGCGCGGCACGTCGCCGGCCCCGGCGAGCGGACCGGTGCCGGTCACCAGCGTTCCCGCCACCATCATGAGCGACGCCACGACGACGAGCGCGCGGGCGACGACCCGGACCAGCGGCGCGACGAGCGGCTCGGCGGGCCGCGTGCCCTTCGGTGCACCGGACGTGCAGCGCGACCGCCGCGGCCAGCACCGGCAGCGTCGCCAGGTAGTGCAGCGACACCCAGAACGGCGACAGCTTGGTGAGCACCACGACCCCGCCGATCAGCGCCTGCGCGGCGATTCCGGCCGGCTGCGACCGATGCGAGCCAGACCAGGTCACGCCGCCGCCTTCGGTCCGGCTGTGGCCTGAACCGCCACGCCGCGACGAAGACCGCGACGGCGACGACGAAGATCACGGTCGTGACCAGGCGGTTGCCGAACTCGACCCACTGGTGGATCAGCGGGTCGCCGTGCTCGCCTGAGGCGACCAGGCTGGTGGCCGTGCACTTGGGCCAGTCCGTGCAGCCAAGCCCTGACTGGCTGAGCCGCACGGCCGCGCCGGTCGGGATGATGGCCAGGGACGCCAGCACGCCGGCGAACGCGATCCTGCGCATCGCGAGCGGCGTGGGCCGAAGCAGGACGCCCGCGCCACTGCCGCGCCAGCGCGGTGACGCGCCAGGGCGCGCGCGCGGTGGCTGGCTGAGCTGACACGGCCCTATCGTATGGTTCAGTCGGCGCGCGCATGACGACTGTCACGCTTGCGGAGCGCGTGTCAGGCTTGCGGAGCTGCGCTGCTGTCTCACCGAGAGCGGCGCCCGCGCTCGCCACGACCACGCAGCCGATGGCTATCCACTGCGGCACTGACAGCGCCTGGCTGAGCAGCACGACGCCGACCAGCGCGGCGACCGCCGGCTCCAGGCTCATCCAGATGCCGAAGACCCGGGCGGAGACCCGGCGAAGCGTCTCGAGTTCGAACCGGTAAGGGATCACCGATGACAGCAGCCCGATCGCCACGCCCGCGCCGATCACCGTGGGCTTGAGCAGCGAGCGCCCGGCGCTGACGACCGCTACGGGCGTCACGACGACTGCGGCCACGACCATCGCGATGACCAGGCCGGACGATCCGCTGAACCGCCGGCCTGTGGCGGCCGCCAGCATGATGTAGCAGGCCCACGACGTCGCCGCGGCGAGCGCGAACAGGACTCCGGCCAGCACCGTAGACGACGGCGAGCCGGCCACGGTGCCGCGTGCCACCGTGCCGCCGAACTTCGCGACGCTGACGCCAGCCGTGCCGAGCAACGTCACGCCGGTGCCCGCCAGCAGTACCCAGACCATGTCGATCAGGCGCCTGGACGACGCGATCGCTACCGCGAGCGGGCCGAGGAACTCGATCGTGACCGCGATGCCGAGCGGGATCCTCGCCATGGCCTGGTAGATCGAGAAGTTCATGACGCCGAGCGTGACGCCGAACGCGAGCACCACGCCAGCGTCCCGCCATGCCCGCTCGGCGAGCACGCCGCGGATCGCCCTGATCGTCGGGCGCGCGCCGAGCCCGGCCAGCATCAGGGCAGCCGCCCAGAGCCGCACGCCGGTCAGCCCTGCCGCGGTGACCGTGCCGAACAGGCGCGCGGCCAGTCCTGCCCCGACCTGCACGCTGATGATGCCGGTGCCGAGCAGCAGCGGCGGCGGCACCCGGCCCAGCGGGTTCCGCCTCGTGGGGCCGTGCTCCTGCTGACCGCCGCGCGGTCACCGATTCGGGGGCGGGCGGCACCGCTACTCCCAGCGGAAGGTGCGCGCGGCGATGCCGATGCCGATGACAGCCCAGACGCAGAGTACGACGATGTCCCTGACCGGCAGGCCAGCGCCGTACCGCAGCACCGCCCGCAGGCCGTCCGACATCGCGCCGGACGGCAGCAGCCGCAGCACAGGCCGGGCGGCTGGCGGGAACTTGCTGAGCGGGAACACCACCCCGCCGACGCCGAGCAGCACCAGGTAGACCAGGTTGGCCGCGGCGAGCGTCGCCTCCGCCCGCAGCGTCCCGGCCATCAGCATGGCCAGGCCGCTGAACGCGGCGCTCCCCGCCAGGATCAGCAGCAGGGCTGACAGCACGCTCACCGCGGTGACGACCGGCTGCCAGCCGAGCAGCACGCTGACGACCACGATCAGCACGACCTGGCCGGCCTGCACGGCCAGCACGGTCACGGCCTTCGCGCCGATCAGCCCGCCGCGGGACAGGGGAGTGGCGCCCAGGCGCTTGAGCACCCCGTACCGGCGCTCGAAGGCCGTGCCGATGGCCAGGCTCGTGAACGACGTGGACATGACCGCGAGCGCCAGGATGCCGGGAGCGATGAAGCCGATCCTGCTGCCATGGCCGACGCTGATCAGCGACTCCGAGCTGAAGACCACGAGCAGCAGGACGGGGATGATGAGCGTCAGCAGGAGCTGCTCGCCGTTGCGGAGCAAGGTGCGAAGTTCCAGGCCCGCCTGGGCCGCGATCATCTTCGGCCTGGGGGCAGCGCCGGGCGCCGGGGACGGCCAGCTCAGCTCGGTCACGATCGCAGCTCCCGCCCGGTCAGCTCGAGGAATACGTCCTCCAGCGTCCGGCTCTCGATCCGCAGGTTCTTGGCCAGCACGCCCTGCTCGGCGCACCAGGCCGTGACCGTCGCGACTACCTGCGGGTCAACCCCGGACGGGAGTTCGATGAGGTAAGCACCGGCCGGGGACTCCTTGACCACGCTGGCCGCCGGCAGCGCCCCGAGCAGGCCGGAGGTGTCGAGCCCTGGCTCGGCCCTGAATCGCAGCTGCCCCTGGCTGCCGGTCAGCTCGGCGGGCGTCCCCTGGGTGACCAGCGTCCCGTGGTCGACGATCACGACGTGATCTGCCAGCCGTTCCGCCTCCTCCAGGTAGTGCGTGGTGAGGATGATCGTGGCGCCCGCGGCCCTGAGCCCTCCGATCAGGTCCCAGGTCGCGTGCCTGGCATGCGGGTCAAGGCCAGCGGTCGGCTCGTCGAGGAAGATCAGCTCAGGCCGGCCGATGATCGCGGCCGCCAAGGCCAGCCGCTGCTGCTGGCCGCCGGACAGACGGCGGAACGGCGTCCTGGCGACTCGGCCAGTCCGAGCCGGTCGAGCAGCAGCGACGGCTCGACCGGGTGGGCGTAGAACGCGGCCATCACCCGCAGGTAGTCGCCGGGTCGCGCGGTCGTCGGGATGCCGCCCGACTGGAGCATGACCCCGACCCTCGGGCGCAGCTTGCCGGCGTCCTTGACGGGGTCCAGACCGAGGACGCGCACGGTGCCCGCATCGGCCCTGCGGTATCCCTCGCACACCTCGATGGTCGTGGTCTTGCCCGCGCCGTTGGGCCCGAGCAAGGCCGTGAGCTGCCCGCGCGCGGCTGACATGGACAGGCCGGCCACCGCCGTGGTCCGTCCGTAGTTCTTGACCAGCCCGCTGATCTCGACGGCCGGGGTATCGCTCACGCACGCGAGTCTAGGGGTGCTGCGTCAGCGCTCGCGCGCGTGGCTTGCGCGGTGCAAGGGCGCTACCTCCCGGAGCACGTGCCCAGCCGGATCGTGCCGCGCTGGTTACTGTCAGGCGACCAGACCCTGACCGGCACGCAGCGCTTGCCACGAACCAGGTAGCCGCCGTAGTAGTCGGTGATCCCGCCCGTCGGGCCCTGCAGGCTGGCACGCCTCGAACGTGACCCCGGTCTCGCCGCTGCTCATCGTGTACCTGGTGCCAGGGTTGAGCGAGTCAGCGGGACCGTACAGGAGCCGCAGATCGTGCTGGTAGGTCTTGCGGGACTCGCACTACGACCACGGAGCCGGGCCGGATGTTGCGCAGCACCGCGATGGCGACGTAGAGCCTGATCCGGCCGGACGAATGCCCTCCCGGCAGGAACCACAGCGGCAGCCGCGCCGGCCTCGGCCGCTTCAGGCGGCCGACCGAGCCCTGATCAGCGCCGTTGCAGCCGCTCAGCACTGTTCCCGGCGCGGCCAGCGGATGCCTGGCACGCGAGGACGGCGCGGGGGTCGGCGAGGCCTGGCCGACCCCCGCGGGCACCCCGCCGGTACCGCGCAGGGCGCTAGTCACCGGCGGCACGGCCAGGGCAGCGGCCACTGCCACCGCGAGCACGCTGGCACCGACCCTGATCTGGTGGCGCCTGTGCCGGCGCAGCACGGCGCCAAGCAGCCCGGGCGGCGCGGGCTCGGCGGCGGCGCGCAGCGCTGCGCGGAGCCTGCGCTCCAGGTCTGTCATGTCGGCTCCTTCCGGTCGGCAGCCTCGTTCTCCTGCTGGGCTCCGACCACGTCGCGCAGCCGCGCGAGTGCGCGGGATGCCTGGCTCTTGACCGTCCCCTCCGAGCAGCCGAGCACTGCCGAGGTCTGCGCCTCCGACAGGTCCTCCAGGTAGCGGAGGACGATGACGGCCCGCTGCCGCGCGGGCAGCGTCGCGAGGGCTCGCAGCACCTGGTCCCGGTCGGCCACGGCAGCCGACTGGTCGGCGACCGCCTGACCGGCGTCCGGTGACCGACGGGCAGTTCTGGCCTGCGCCGCAGCCGCCGCCAGCGGTCGACCGACGCGTTCACGAGCATCCTGCGGACATAGCGCTCGGGGTCGCCGTCCCGGCAGATGCGCCCCCACCGCCGGTACGCGCGCTCCAGCACGGTCTGCAGCAGATCCTCTGCCTCGGCGCGATGGTGGCCGCAGACGAGCAGGGCCAGGGTGAAAAGCCGGGACGCGGCAGCCGTGACAAATTCTTCGAAGGGCATGTCGCACGCCGCGGCGACCGATTCGCCTGGCATGGTCACCGCAGCGTCGCGCTGGCCCGTCATACCTACACTCACGACCTGCCCGCCGAAAAGGTTGCAGGGACAGTAGCTCCGATCCTGGCGAAGACGGGCCGCGGGGGCGGCAGCAGCCCGCCAGCCGGAGTGACCTGGGCCGCGATCCGCACGGCCGCGTCGGGCAGGAACGGCTCGAGCTGACCGGCGAGTTCCTGGCACGCGTTCGCCAGCAGCGCCAGGATCGCGTCCAGCTGCAGACCTGCCTGCTCGGCTCCGTCGCGCGCCGCGCCAGCCAGCTGCCAGGGCCTGGCCTGGCTGACGAACCTGTTGGCCGCCACGGCGATCGACCAGACCGAGGAGGCCGCAGTCCGGAAGTCGCCGCCCGACAGAGCCGCGTCGATGCCGGCGGGGGCGCGCCTGATCGCGTCTGCCAGTTCCCGCGAGCCGGGAGCTCCGAGGAGTTCCGGCCCGTCGGGCAGCGCGGGAACGCGTCCGTCGCGGTACTTCCAGACCAGCGCGACCACTCGGTTCACGAGGTTGCCGATGCCGTGCGCGAGTTCGTCGTTGGCGCGCCCGATGAGCCGCTCCCTGGTGAAATCGACGTCGCCGGTCCTCGGCACCTCCCGCAGCAGCCACCAGCGCAGCGCGTCGGTGCCGTACTCGCGCGCCACCTCGACCGGGTCGACCGCTCCAGGGCCGGACTTGCTGATCTTGCTGCCTTCGACGGTGAGGTAGTCGTGCACGAGGATGTCCGTCGGCAACGGCAGGCCGGCCGACGCGAGAATGGCTGGCCAGTAGATGGCGTGGAACCGCAGCACGCCCTTGCCGAGCAGGTGCACCCGCCGGCCGTCGCCGGTCCACCAGCGCCGCAGGCCCGCTTCGTCGCCGCCGTAGCCGAGCGCGGTGACGTAGTTGCCGAGCGCGTCCCACCAGACGTAGATCACCTGGCCAGGATCGCCGGGTACCGGGATGCCCCACCCGTGCGCCCGCCCGATCGAGCGGGACACAGAGAAGTCCGCCAGCCCGGCGGCGATGAAGGCGAGCACCTCGTTCCTGCGCGCGGCCGGCTCGATCCGCAGCCGGCCGGAGGTGATCTCCTCGTGCAGCAGCCCGGCGTACCTGGACAGCCGGAAGAACCAGTTCTCCTCCGCGACGAGGTCGGGTGCCGTCCTGTGCTCAGGGCACAGCCCGCCATCCAGTTCGCCCGGCGTGTAGAACGCCTCGCAGCCGACGCAGTACAGCCCCTCGTAGTGCCGCCGGTACAGGTCGCCGGCGCCGGCACAGGCCAGCCAGAGCCGCTCGACACCCACCCGGTGCCGCGGATCGGTGCTTGTCCTGATCACGTCGTCGAAGCTGAGCGACAGCGGCCCGGCGAGCGCGACGAAGGCGTCTGCGTTGGCGTCCACGAACTCCTGGACCCCGAGGCCAGCCTGCCTGGCGGCCAGCACGTTCTTCAGCGAGTTGTCATCGGTGCCGGTCTGGAACCTGACCGGGTGGCCAAGGCGGCGGTGATGCCTGGCCAGCACGTCGGCCTGGACGTATTCGAGCGCGTGGCCAAGGTGCGGCCGCGCATTGACGTAGGGAATGGTCGTCGTGAGATACACAGGTGCGGTGTCATCGGAATCCTCCAAGCTGGCCGCCTGGGCTCCGATTCAGCGCATAAAAATCGAGGCCCAGGGAACAGGGCCTCGATTGCAAATCCGCACGCGTCAGTGGCCCCGCGAGCGGGGCATCATCTCCTCGCGGGAGGATCCGGCGGGACGTGCCCCCGGATCGGCGCTACGTGCGGACGGTGTCATAACGGCATTGTAGCTTCTCAAGGCTTGGCTTCAGGCTGGCCGCGCGCCGGACCGATAATCGGACAGAATGCTGGCGATCGGCGTCTGGACGGGCGAGGAGCGTGATGACACAGACCGGGTGGGACGTCGGCGGCGACGTGCGCAGGGCACTCCGCTCGATCGTCGGCGATCCGCAGCTTGGCACGTCGGTGCTGGTCGATCCGCACGTCATGGCCAACCTGCTCAAGGACCTGCTACCCGACTCTGCCGCGCGAGTCCGCGCTGCTGGTCGCCGCCGCTCAGTGCGACCTCGTCGGGGTGCTCAGCGGGCACCTGACCCAGGGACTCGACCTCGGCACCTCGTCGCGGCTGGCGGCCGGGTGGTTCGCGGAGCGGATGCCGTTCACCGACGACGCCTGCGCCTGGGTCGTGCGCGAGCTCGCGATCGCGCTCGGCGCCGATCCGTCGGCGGTGGCCGGAGCGACGCTGCCCGACACCGTGCCGGCAAGTCCGCATGACCTGTTCGAGGCCACCGCCGCCATGGCCACGGTCGTGGGGTGGGGCGACAACGACGAGGGCGAGATCGACGTGCCGGCCGGCCTGCACCACGTGGTGGCCGTCGCGGCCGGCTGGTACCACAGCCTCGCGGTCACCTCAGCGGGCCAGGTGATCGCGTGGGGCAGCACCGCGGACAGCCTGACGCAGGTGCCAGCGAACCTGGCGGGCGTCACCGCGATCGCGGCAGGCCGGCTGCACAGCCTCGCGCTGACGGTAGCTGGCACGGTGGTCGCCTGGGGCAGCAACGGTTTCGGCCAGGCCCGCGTGCCGACCGGCCTCGGCGGCGTGACCTCGATCTCGGCGGGCGCCGAGCACAGCCTCGCCGTGGCCGACGGCCGGGTCATCGCGTGGGGCGGCAACGGCTGCGGGCAGACCGACGTGCCGGCTGGCCTGCCCGAGATCGCGGCCGTCGCGGCGGGAGCCGAGCACAGCCTGGCGCTGACCACCGACGGCCAGGTCATCGCCTGGGGCCTGCCTGACTTCGGCGAGACAACGGTGCCGGCCGCCCTGGACGGCGTCATCGCCATCGCGGCCGGCGTCAACCACAGCGTCGGCGCTCACCGCCGACGGCAGGGTGGTGGCCTGGGGCCGCAGCGACAACTCAGAGACGGCCGTCCCGCCCGGACTCGCCGACGTCGTCGCGATCTCCGGCAATGGCACCCATTGCCTGGCGCTCAGCGCCGCCGGCCGGGTGGCCGCGTGGGGGAGCAACGAATGCGGCGAGTGCGATGTGCCTGCCACGCTCTGCGGCGCCACCGCCATCGCCGCCGGCTACGGCCACAGCCTTGCGGTCACCGGGAACTAGGTCAGGCGTCACGAACGCGGCCAGCCGCTCGGCCTGGTCGAGGCGGCTCGGCTCGTGCATGTACATCATGTGGCCGGCCTCGTAGTAGGCGAACTCGATGTTGCCGGCGAGCTCGGCCGGGATGGCCAGGTGCGCTGATGTCGTTCTCGGCCGCCAAGTACGGCGTGGCGGCGTCGTAGTATCCGCAGGCGACATGCAGCCGCATGTGCGGGTTGACCCGCATCGCCTCGGCGAGCTTGTCGAGCACGAACAGGTGCTGCGCCTCGAACTCCTTGTACGACCACGGATGCACCCGGTCGGTCAGTACCTCGTAAGGCAGGTCGCTGGAGTAGCCGAGCTCGGCCCGCACGTAGTGGTTCAGCGCCGCCGCGTACGGCCCGATGATCGCGTCGATCGACGGGTCGGTGGTCCACCGCTCCCTGCCGTAGTCGCTGTCCCAGCCAGCGAATCGCCCGTCGATCCTGCCGACCGTCTTGCGCTGGTCCCGCAGCAGTTCGGTGAGGAACCTGACGTGCTCGGGACGCAGGTCGACCCGGTCCACGTAGTCCTCGGACAGCCCGGTCAGCGACGCGATCCTGGTGACGGCCGCGGCCCGCTCCTCGTCAGTGAGCCTGGCGCCGAGCGCGAGCACGCGCGGGTAGTCGCCAGCCGCGTACTCCTCGGCCTCGGTGAGCACCTCGCGCAGCGGCCGGTCGCCGTGCTTGCCGTGGTAGTTCGCGATCGCGGCGTAGGTGGGCAGGTAGTTGATATACGGGTCGTCGTTGCCAGGCGTAAACATCACAGACCCGCCGTTGAGGAAGCACGAGATCAGCATCAAGCCGTTCAGGTACAGCCCGTAGCGTTCCTGCAGGTGCCGCGCGAGCGCCGCTGCCCTGGTCGTGCCGTAGGACTCGCCGCACAGGTACTTCGGCGACATCCAGCGGCCGTTGCGCGTGGTCCAGAGCCTGATGACCTCGCCGACCGAATCGATGTCCCCGCCGAAGCCGTGGAACTCCTTGCTCTTCTCGCCCTTGACCGCGCGCGAGAAGCCGGTAGAGACCGGGTCGATGAAGACAAGGTCGGAGTGCCTGAGCAGGGTCTGCTCGTTGTCGGTCAGACCGTAAGGAGGCGGCAGCAGGTCGCCTGCGTCGCCCATCAGCACCCGCCGCGGGCCGAGCACGCCCAGGTGCAGCCAGATGCTCGAGGACCCTGGGCCGCCGTTGAAGGCGAATGTGACCGGCCGCCGGCCGGCGTCCGCACCGTCCACGGTGTAGGCGACCATGAACACCTCGGCCTTGGGCTGCGGGCCGTCGAACTTGTCGTCGGTGTGCGCCTCGGCGCGCAGCACTACCCGGCCCGCGGTCGCCGTGTAGCTGAGTTCCTCGCCGTCGATGGTGATCGAGTGCGACGTGGTGACCAGGTCGTCTGCCGGTTCCTTGGCTGCCTGATCGCGATCGCTGGCCTCGCTGCCTGTGTTCTCCGCTGCGTCGCTCTCGGCTGCCATGGCGGTCTCCTCGTCGTCGGGGCTATGCGGGCCCGGCTGCTGGCTTCGGGCGCAGACAGGCTAACGTCCGCACCTCCGCGGTCCGATGCTGACCCCGGCCGTTAGCGTGCGGCGTCGATCAGGGCATCGAACAGGGCCAGGTCATCGCCAGCCTCGGGATGCCACTGCACGCCCAGCGCGAACGGGGCGTCCATCTCGACCGCCTCGATCGTGCCGTCCTCGGCCCACGCGGTCGCGGTCAGCGCCTGCGCGAGCGTGCCGATGCCCTGGTGATGATGGGTCGGCACCACGATGGCGCCGGTGCCGAGTATCCCCGCGAGCGTGGACGGGCCCTCACCGATCGTGACCTTGTGCTCGCCCATCGTGCCAGGCGTGGGGGAGTGCCCCTCGTGCCCGACCACGTCGGGCAGGTGCTGGATCAGGGTGCCGCCGAGGGCCACGTTCATGACCTGCAGACCGCGGCAGACTCCGAGGACCGGCAGGCCGCGATCCAGGGCGGCGCCGAACATCGCTGCCTCGGCCGCGTCCCTGGCTGGGCGCACCACCGTGGTCATCGGCCCGGGCTGCTCGCCGTACCTGGCCGGCTCGATGTCGGGACCGCCGGAGATGATCAGGCCGTCGAGGCTGGCCAGCGCCGCCTCGACGCCAGGCAGCGGGCGGCAGCAGCACGGGCGCGCCGCCGGCGGCGGCCACCTTGTCGGCGTAGTTCTGCGGCAGCAGTGTGGCCGGCAGATCCCAGGCTCCCCAGCGCGCCTGCTCGCTGTACGCGCTGATCCCGATCACCGGCCTCATAGCGGCGTCACGTACGCGCCGGAGATCCCGCCGTCGACCAGGAACTGCGAGGCGGTGATGAACGAGGCGTCGTCGCTGGCAAGGAACGCGACAGCGGCGGCGATCTCTTCTGGCTCGGCGAACCGGCCCGCCGGCACGTGCACGAGGCGGCGCGCGGCCCGCTCTGGGTCTGCCGCGAACACCTCGCGCAGCAGCGGAGTGTTCACCGGGCCAGGGCACAGCGCGTTGACCCTGATCCCTTCCCTGGCGAACTGCACGCCGAGTTCCCTGCTCAGCGCCAGCACACCGCCCTTGGATGCGGTGTAGGAGACCTGCGAGGTGGCCGACGCCGAGCACGGCGACGAACGAGGCCGTGTTGATGATCGAGCCCTTGCCCTGGCGCTGCATGTGCGGCAGCACGTACTTGCAGCACAGGTAGACCGAGGTCAGGTTGACTTCCTGCACCCGCCGCCACGCGTCGATGCCGGTCGTCAGGATCGAGTCGTCCTCGGGCGGCGAGATTCCGGCATTGTTGAACGCGATGTCGATCCGGCCGAACTCGGCCGCGACCTCGTCGTACAGCCGCCTGACGTCCTCCTCGCACGGCGACGTCGGCGGCGACGAACACGCCGCCGGTCTCCTCGGCGGCGGACTGCCCTGCGGCCTTGTCGATGTCGACGGACACCACCTTGGCGCCCTCGGCCGCCATCCGGCGGGCACTGGCCAATCCGATACCGCTGCCAGCTCCGGTGATGACAGCGATCCGGTCCTGCAAGCGCTGCATTGCGCGACTCCTGAATCGGTGAACTATCTGACGAATCAGTTAATCAGTAGCGATGAACACGTTCTTGACCTCGGTGAACGCGTCGAGTGCGTCCGGCCCGAGCTCGCGGCCGAGCCCGGACTGCTTGAACCCGCCGAACGGCGTCCAGTACCGCACCGACGAGTGCGAGTTCACCGAGAGGTTGCCGGTCTCCACCGCCCGCGCCACCCTGATGGCGCGGCCGACGTTGCCGGTCCAGATCGAGCCCGACAGCCCGTACGGCGTGTCGTTGGCGATCCGCACCGCGTCGGCCTCGTCCTCGAACGGCGTGACGGTCACCACGGGACCGAATACCTCCTCGGTGTAGGCCGGCGAATCCATGGCGATCGGCGCGAGCACGGTCGGCGGGAACCAGTACCCTGGCCCGTCAGGCGCGCTGCCGCGGAACGCCACGGGGGCGTCTTCTGGCACATATTCCGACACGGAAACTCGGTGGCTGGCCGAGATAAGCGGCCCCATCTCGGTGTCGGCCAGCGTCGGGTCGCCGACCTTGACGCCCTTGACCGCCGGCTCGAGCAGCTCCATGAACTTCTCGAGCACCGAGCGCTGCACGAGGATCCGTGACCGCGCGCAGCAGTCCTGGCCAGCGTTGTCGAAGACGCCGTACGGCGCGGTCGCGGCCGCCCGCTCGAGGTCGCTGTCGGCGAAGACGATGTTGGCCGACTTGCCGCCTAGCTCGAGGGTCAGCCGCTTCACGTGCCTGGCGCAGCCGGCCATGATCTGCTGGCCCACCTCGGTCGACCCGGTGAAGACGATCTTCCTGACCGCCGGGTGGTCGACCAGGCGCTGGCCGACGACCGAGCCCTTGCCGGGCAGCACCTGGAACACGTGCTCGGGCAGCCCGGCCTCGAGCGCCAGCTCGCCGATGCGCATCGCGGTCAGCGGCGTCATCTCGGCGGGCTTGGCCACCACCGTGTTGCCCGCCGCCAGCGCGGGTGCCATGCCCCAGGACAGGATCGGCATCGGGAAGTTCCACGGCACGATCAGGCCGACCACGCCGAGCGGCTCGGCGAACGTCACGTTCAGCCCGCCCGCCACCGGTATCTGCTTGCCGGTCATGCCGTTCCGGCGCTGCCGCGTAGTACTGCAGCACGTCGCGGACCTGACCAGCCTCCCAGCGCGCCGCTCCGACGGGATGGCCGGAGTTCGCGACTTCGAGCTGGGCGAGTTCCTCGACGTGGGCGTCCACCGCTGCCGCGAACGCCCGCAGCAGGCGCGCCCTGTCACCCGGAGCTACGGCCCGCCAGGCTGGCCAGGCCGCCTGCGCCCGCGCGATCGCGGCGTCGGTCTCTTCCGCTGACGTGCCAGGAACGGTGCGGACCGGCTGCTCGCTGGCCGGGTTCAGGATCGTATATCGCCGTCTGTGTCACGGCAGTCACAACCGCTCGAAGCCGCGACGTAGTTCCCAATCGGTCACGGCAGCGTCAAACGCCGCGAGCTCGACCTTGGCGTAGTTGGCATAGTGGCCGATGACTTCGGCACCGAACGCCTGCTTCGCCAAGTCGCTGTTCTCCCACAGCTCGAGCGCGTCCCGCAGCGTGTGCGGCACCTTCGGCCCGTCGTCGATGTAGGCGTTGCCGGCGAAGGCATCCTCGAGCGTCAGCTCGTTGTCGATACCGTGCAGCCCGGCGGCGATCATCCCCGCGACCGCGAGGTAGGGGTTCACGTCACCGCCCGGCGTCCTGTTCTCCACCCGCAGCGACTGGCCGTGCCCGACCAGGCGCAGCGCGCAGGTCCGGTTGTCAACGCCCCAGCGAACCGCGGTCGGGGCGAAGCTGCCTGGCACGAACCGCTTGTAGGAGTTGATGTTGGGCGCGTAGAGCAGGGTCAGCTCGCGCATCGCGGCGAGCTGCCCGGCCAGGTAGTGCTCGCCGAGCCTGGACAGCCCGTGCGGGCCGTCGCCGGCCAGGAACGGGCTCCCGCTCAGGCCAGGCTTCCCGCCGGCGCCAGGCGCCGCGTCCTGCTCGCGCAGCGACAGGTGGATGTGGCAGGAGTTGCCCTCGCGCGGTTGGGCTTGGCCATGAAGGTCAGCGACATGCCCTCCTGCGCGGCGATCTCCTTGGCGCCGGTCTTGTAGATCGAGTGGTTGTCGCAGGTGGTGATCGCGTCGGAGTAGCGGAACGCGATCTCGTGCTGGCCGAAGTTGCACTCGCCCTTGGCCGACTCGACGTACATGCCTGCCCCGGCCATGCCGCCGGTGATCCGGCGCAGCAGCGGGTCGATCCTGGACGTGCCGAGTATCGAGTAGTCGACGTTGTACTGGTTGGCTGGCACGAGGTTCGGCGTAGCCCTTGTCGGCAGCCTGCTCGAAGCTGTCGCGTGTAGACGATGAACTCCAGCTCCGTGCCGGCCAGCGCCACCCAGCCGCGCTCGGCCAGCCTGGCGGTCTGCGCGTGACAGGATCTGGCGCGGGCGAGGCGATCGACCGGGGTGCCGTCGAGCCAGGTCAGGTCCGCGAGGACCAGGGCGGTCGACGGAAGCCACGGCACGCGGCGCAGTGTCGTCAGATCGGGCTTCAGCACGAAGTCGCCGTAGCCGCGCTCCCAGGAGGACATCTCGTACCCGCCGACGGTGTTCATGTCCACGTCCACCGCGAGCAGGTAGTTGCAGCCCTCCGCGAAGTGCTCAGCCACCTCGTCCAGGAAGTACTCCGCCGACAGGCGCTTGCCGGCCAGGCGGCCCTGCATGTCGGTGAAGGCGAGCGTCACCGTGTCGATCTCGCCCGCACCGACCGCAGTCCGCAGCTGCTCCAGGCTGAGCATTCCCGGCCTCGGCTTCGCGACCGTGCCGCCGCTGCCGTGACTATCCGTCATGAACCGTCCTTGTCTGTGCGCTCAGGTGTTCGCGTGCCTTGGTCAGACCACCTCGAGCTCGCGCTCGATCGCGGCCAGTTCCTCTGCCGTGCCCTGAACCTTAGGCCCGGTGAACCAGTTCTTGGCCGAGACCGCCCACCAGATGCCGGCGAAGCCGATCACCACGATGACCGCGACGACCGCGTAGTTGAACGTGTTCAGGTCGAGCGTGCCGCCGTCGGTCACCGGGCCGAACTGCGGCAGCATGAACAAGATCGTGATGCAGCACGACCCAGACGACCGCGATCCAGCCGACGAGGGCGCTCCACTTGCCGAGGTGTCCACGGGCCCGCGCTCGAACGTTCGCGCCCTGGCGCCGCCGCAGGAAGGTCGGCATCACGTAGGCGATGTACAGGCCGATGACCGCGATCGAGGTGACGGCGCCGTAGGCGACGCCGTTCCACAGGTAGGGCAGGCCGAGGATCAGCGCGCCGGAGGCGCCGAGCCAGATCGCGTTGGTCGGCGTCCTGGTCCGCTTGTTGACCTTGTGCCAGATCCGCGAGCCCGGCAGCGCGCCGTCGCGGGAGAACGCGTAGATCATCCGGGAGTTCGCGGTGATCGAGGACATCCCGCAGAACAGCTGGGCGCCGATCGCGATCAGCAGCAGGAGCTTGGCGCCGGTGAGCCCGATCGCGTCCTGCCAGATCTGGGCCGGGGCGGCCGTGCCCTGCGCCGCCTCGTTGAGGTACAGCTTGCCGCCGATCGGGCCCTGGAGCGCGTAGGTCATGCCCAGCAGCAGCACGAAGCCCGCGCCGAGCGAGACGAGGATCGACATGACGATGCCGCGCGGCCCGGCGGTGGCGGCGGAGTGGGTCTCCTCGGTCAGGTGCGCCGAGGCGTCATAGCCGGTGAAGGTGTACTGCGCCATCAGCAGGCCGACCGGGATGATGTACCACCAGCCGAGGTTCAGGCCGCTGTTGTTGAACAGGCCGGTGAAGACATCCTTGGTCGGCAGGTGGTGCGCGGGCGCGAACGCCAGCACCGCGACGATGATGAGCACGCCGACGTATGTGCCACCAGACGCTGATGTCGTTCAGCCTGGCGACCAGCTTGATGCCGAACTGGTTCAGCATGCCGTGCATCCCGAGGACGATCGCGAAGATGAGGATCGTCTCCCAGTGCCCGAAGCCGAGGCCGAACTGCAGGTTCAGGAACGCGTTGATGAAGAACGCGGCGCCGAAGTCGATCCCGGCGGTCACCGCGACCTGGCCGATGAAGTTGAACCAGCCGGTGAACCAGGACCAGGCAGGGCCGTTCTTCGGCGCGAGCTTGGCCGCCCAGTAGTACAGGCCGCCCGCGGTCGGGTAGCTGGAGCAGACCTCGGCCATGGCCAGGCCGACCAGCAGCGTCATCACGCCGACGCCGAGCCAGCCCCAGATGATGACGGCCGGGCCGCCGAGGTCCATGCCGAAGTAGAACAGGGTCAGGCAGCCGGACAGGATCGAGATGATGGTGAACGAGACGGCGAAGTTCGAGAAGCCCGACATCCGCCGGACGAGTTCCTGGGCGTAGCCGAGCTTGTGCAGCTCTTCTTCGTCGCTCAGCGTCGCCGAGGGCGCTTGATCGTTGACCGACACGTCTGCTCCTTGGGGGTGCGGCCTGGGTTCGGCTTGGGTCTGTGGGAAACCCACCAGCGTTGGGGGTCTGGCGGCGGCGGAAATTTAATGGTCTAATAACAGACCAATTGAGGGTCTAGCCGGCCACAATGTCAAGAGTCAGGGCCGGAAAGGTCCAGACGTGCCTGAAGACTCCGGCGCGCGGGTTAGGGGAGGCCCGCGCGCCGGACTTGGCGTGCGCGAGGTCGGCCTGCGCCAGCCCGGTGCGGACCAGCGAAGGCGGTGGTGGTGAGCGTCGACCTCGGCGGCGTGCTGCGGCCGGTGCGCGAGGGCAACGCGTTCGAGGAGACGGTCGAGCGGCTGCTCACCGTCATCAAGCTCGGCCTGATCGGCCCTGGCGAGCGGTTCCCGCCGGAACGAGAGCTCGCCGCACAGCTCGGGCATCAGCCGGCTGACGCTGCGCGAGGCGATCAGGGAGCTGCAGCAGGCCGACTACGTGCGAGTCCAGGCGCGGCCGGCTGGGCGGCACGTTCATCACCTACACCAGGCCAGCACCGAACGTGCGCGACCTGCGCCGGCTTGGCGCAAGAGCGCGGCCAGAAGCTGGCCGACGCGCTCACCTTCCGGTTCGCGGTCGAGACCGGCGCCGCTGACATGCTCGCGCAGCAGGTCGCCGCCGCCGTCGACCCTGCCGTGGAACCAGCGGCCCCGGTCGCCAGGATCGCGGCCGCGGACGGCTCACTCGCGTCGCGGCGCGAGGTGCTGCAGGCCAGGCTCGCCGACGTGAACGACGCCGGACCGGCTGACTACCGGCGGATGGACACCCTCTTCCACCTCGCGATCGCCGAGCTGACCGGCTCGAACCTGCTCTCGACTGCCTGCGCGGAAGCCAGGATGCAGCTGAACGACCTGCTCAACGCGATCCCCATGCTCAAACTCAACATCGCGCACGCGGCGACGCAGCACGCCGCGATCGTCGACGCGATCCTGGCCGGCGACCCCGAGCGGGCGCGCACCGCCGTGGCCGAGCACCTGGCCGGCACCGGCTCGCTGCTGCGCGGCTTCCTCGGCTAGGTGCTGCGCGGTCTCGCCGCCACAGCGCCTCAGCGCCGGCTCAGCGCCCGATGCTCAGCGCCCGATGCTCAGCGCCCGATGCTCAGCGGATGATGGCAGGCGGCCTGGTGCCCTCCGCCGTGGTCGGTCAGCTGCGGCTCGACCTGCGAGCAGATGTCGGTGGCGTACTTGCAACGCGGATGGAACCGGCAGCCCGATGGCGGCGCGATCGGGCTCGGCACGTCGCCCTCCAGCACGACCTGCTGGCGCTGGGCCGAGATTTTCGGGTCGGGGATCGGCACCGCGGACAGCAGCGCCTCGGTGTACGGGTGCACGGGGCGCTTGTAGAGCTCCTCGGCGGGGGAGATCTCGACGATCTTGCCCAGGTACATGACCGCGATCCGGTCCGACACGTGCCTGACCACGCCAAGGTCGTGCGCGATGAAGATGTAGGTGAGCCCGAGCTCGTCCTGCAGGTCGTCGAGCAGGTTGATCACCTGCGCCCGGATCGAGACGTCCAGGGCAGACACCGGCTCGTCGGCGATGATCAGCTTGGGATGCAGAGCCAGGGCCCTGGCGACGCCGATTCGCTGCCGCTGGCCGCCGGAGAACTCGTGCGGGTACCTGTTGACGTGCTCGGGGGACAGGCCGACGAGCTTGAGCAGCTCCCTGACCCGCTCCCTGATCTGGCCGCGGCTGGTGCGGCCGTGGATGCGCAGCGGGTCGGAGATGATCGTCCCCACTCGCTTGCGCGGGTTCAGCGACGCATAGGGGTCCTGGAAGACCATCTGCAGTTCGCCGCGGATCGGGCGCAGGGCTCGCCTGGACAGCCGGGAGATGTCCGTGCCGTCGAACGTGACCGACCCGCTGGTCAGGTCCAGCAGCCTGATGATGCACCGGCCGAGGGTCGACTTGCCGCAGCCGGACTCGCCCACGAGGCCGAGCGTCTCCCCGGCCTTGATCTCGATGCTGACGTCGTCGACCGCGTGCACCCGGCCGATCTCGCGCTGGAAGACGATGCCGCGCCTGATCGGGAAGTACTTCTTCAGGTGCTCGACCCGCAGCAGCACGTCGTCCTGCGGCGCACTCGCTGGGCCATCCGGCGCGCCCGTGCTCACGGCCTCCTCCGGCGCGCTTGCGCTCATGTCGCTTCCTCGATCAGCTCGGGGTGAATGGTCGTGTCCCGGCGGGCGCGCTTGAGCACGGGGTCGAGGTGACAGGCGTCCGTGTGGTCGAAGGCCGCCCGGTTCGCCAGTTCTGGCACCTCGCCGCAGGCTTCGAACCGCTGCGGGCATCGCTCGCCGAACGCGCAGCCGGCGGGCAAGTTGATCAGGGACGGCGGCAGCCCGGCGATGGTGGTCAGCCGCCTCGGCTTGGGCCGGTCGATCCTGGCGATCGAGCCGAGCAGGCCCCAGGTGTAGGGGTGCTGGGCGTCATAGAACACGTCGTCCTTGGTGCCCTGCTCGATGATCCGGCCCGCGTACATCACCGCGACCCGGTCGGCCACGTCGGCCACCACGCCCATGTCGTGGGTGATCAGCACGACCGCGGAGCCGAACTCGTCCTTCAGCTTCTTGATCAGCTTGAGGATCTGCGCCTGGATGGTCACGTCGAGCGCGGTCGTCGGCTCGTCGGCGATCAGCAGGCTCGGGCTGCAGGACAGCGCCATCGCGATCATCACGCGCTGGCGCATGCCGCCGGAGAAGTGGTGCGGGAAGTCGTCGACCCGCTCCGCGGGATTCGGGATCCCGACCGCGGTGAGCAGCTCGATCGCCCGGGCCCTGGCGGCCTGCTTGGAGACGCGCTCGTGCGCCCTGATCTGCTCGCTGATCTGCCAGCCGACCCGGTAGACCGGGTTCAGCGACGTCATCGGGTCCTGGAAGATCATGGCGATCTCCGAGCCCCTGATCCCGCGCAACTCCGGCTGGCTCAGCGCCATCAGATTGCGGCCCTTGTAGATGACCTCGCCCTCGAACTTCGCGTTCGGGTCGATGATCAGCCGCATCACCGACATCATCGTGACGCTCTTGCCGGAACCCGACTCGCCGACGATGCCGAGCGTCTCGCCTTCTGACACCGAGAACGAGACACCGTCGACCGCCCGGACGAGGCCGTCCTCGGTCCTGAAGCTCACCTTGAGGTCGCGCACCTCGAGCAGCGCCTCGCTCATGACGCGCTCACCATCAGGCCGCCGGGCGCCATCAGGCCGGCCGCACTCTCGGGTCGAGGCCCGCGTACGCGATGTCGACGAGCGTGTTCGCCAGCACGATAAAGAACGCACCGTAGATCACCGTCGCCATGATCGTCGGCAGGTCGAGGTTGGTCAGCGACTGGTAGGTCAGGAAGCCGACCCCGTGGATGGCGAACACCACCTCGGTGAGCAGCGCGCCGCCGCCGACCAGGACGCCGAAGTCGAGCCCGAAGAGGCTGACGAACGTGATCATCGAGTTCCGCAGCGTGTGCCTGACCAGCACCCGCCGCTCGGTCAGGCCCTTGGCCCTGGCGGTCCTGATGTAGTCCTCGTTCTGGATCTCGAGCAGGTTCGCGCGCAGCACCCTGGCGTAGAAGCCGATGTACAGGATGGACAGCGTGATCCACGGGAACACCAGCCCCTCGAACCATCGCACCGGATTCTGCGTGAACGGCGTGTACCCGAGCGGCGGCACCCAGCTGAACAGGAACGAATGATGCAGCCTGCTCTGGGTGACGAGGTTGACCACCTCGCCGAGCCAGAAAACGGGCATGGATATCCCTATGAGCGCGATGATCATGAGCAGCGGGTCCAGCAGCGTCCCTCGCAGCACCGCGGCCGCGACGCCCATCACGATCGCCATCACCACCCAGATCAGGGCGGCGCCGAAGACCAGCGACAAGGTGGCAGGGGCCGCCGCGATGATCTCGGGCACGACCTTCTGACCCTGGTTGGAGTAGGAGACCAGGTCCCTGGTGATGAAGATCTTCTTCATCATCAGCCCGTACTGAACGGGGAACGGGCGGTCCAGCCCGAACTGGTGCCTGATCTCGGCCAGGACCTGCGGGCTCGGATTGCGGCCCGCGATCTGTCTGGCCGGATCGATGCCCGGGGTCTTGAAGAAGATGACGAACACCAGGACCGTGATCGCGAACATCACGAGCACGGTCCATAGCAACCGCCTGACGATGAAAGTGAGCACTAGCCCTCCACCCGCAGCTTGGCGCGCGGGTCGAGCGCGTCCCTGACACCGTCGCCGAGCACGTTCAGCGCCAGCACGGTCAGCACGATCATGATGCCGGGCGCGATCGCCACCCACGGCCTGGTGTACAGCAGGTCCTGGCCGTCGCTGATGATGGTGCCCCAGCTCGCGTTGGGTGGCTGCACGCCGATGGACAGGAAGGACAGCGCCGACTCGGTCAGGATCGTCGTGGCGATCATCAGCGGCAGCAGCACGATCACGACCGAGATCACGTTCGGCAGAATGTCTGAGAAGATCAGCCGCAGGTCAGAGGCGCCCTGCGCGATGCCAGCCTGCACGAACTCCTTCTCCGAGACCGAGAGCACGTGGCCGCGGATCGGCCGGTAGACGTACGGCAGGTAGATGAACGCGATGATCATCGTGGGCAGCCACAGGCTCGTCGCCACCAGGTGCACCGGGCCGATGGACAGGCCGCTGGCGTTGGTGAGCAGCACGGTCGAGATCGAGATCGCGAGCAGGTAGACGGGAAACGCCCAGATCACGTCCATCAGGCGGGACAGGATCGCGTCGATCAGCCCGCCGAAGTAGCCGGCGATCAGCGCGATGATCGTGGCGATCACGCAGCAGATCACCGCAGAGCCGATGCCGATCTCGAGCGAACTGCGGCCGCCGTAGAGCACCCTGGCGAACACGTCGCGGCCTTGCTGGTCGGCGCCGAGGAAGTAGTTGCCGATGTCCCACGTCGGCCCCAGCGGGGTCTCGCCCAGCTTCAGGATGCCGCCGCCCCGCTCCATCAGCGGCACCCGGTGGCCGTGCACGATCGTCGAGCCGTTCAGGTTGTTGGCGAACGGGTTCACCTTCGCGATGTCGTTCGCATACAGCGGCGCCGCGAAGCTGATCGCGACGACCAGCAGGAAAAGAATGAGCGCCGCCACCGCGACCCGGTTTCGCCTCAGCCGGCGCCCGGCCAGCGCCCATGGGCTGCGCCCGGTGACCTCCGGCGGCAGGCCGGGTGCCTGCGCCGGCGGTTCTGCGGCCTCAGTGAGGGCTATCGCCATTAGCGGCCGCCTGAGCGGCCGCTAATGGCGATATCAGGTCCTACTTCACCCACTGCTGATCGATGAGGATGTACCACTGGGGGTTCCATTGGTATCCGTGGACGCCTTGGACAGGAAGTCGATCTGCTTGGGGTTGTACAGGTCGACCCAGGGTGCCAGGTCGGTCACCGCGTGATCGACCTGAGCCCAGATGTTGTTGGCGGCCGCCGGGTCCGTGACGGCCAGGCTCAGGGCCTTGTTCATCTGCTTCTGGATCGCCGGGTCGCAGAACGCCGCGATGTTCGGGCTGGCGTCACTTCCCGGGTGGATGCTGCCGCAGCCGAGCAGGACGTTGAGGAAGTCCGATGCGGTCGGGTAGTCCTGATACCAGGCCGACCAGGCGATGTTCCACTTCTTGGAGTTGTTGGAGTTCTGGACGAACGGGTACTGGATGGTGCCGGCCAGCACCTGGAGCGAGGCCTTGTAGCCGATCTTGTTCAGATCGGACACCATCTGCTCGCCGAGCGCCTTGTCCGGGATGTCGGTGTTGACGACCACCTTCGCGCCCGCCGTTCCCGACGCCTTCACCAGTGCCCTGGCCTTGGTGAGGTCGGGCCCTGTCCACTTCGTGGTGCCGCCACCCGCGGTGTACGGGCAGTACGGCTTGTAGCCGGGGAAGTTCGGCGGCAGGACCTGGCAGGTCGGGACCGCCAGCGATGGCCCGCCGCCGATCTTGACGTAGGCGTTCCTGTCGGCTGCGAGGTTGACCGCCTGGCGCGCCTTGACGTTGTTGAACGGCGCCCGCCTGGTGTTGAAGGCGAAGTACCAGTCCGCCGTCAGCGGATTCACGTGCACCTGGCTTGGCGTACTGCGGGCTGTTCAGCTCGTTCAGCCGGTCGGCAGGGATCACGTCGCCGTCGAAGACCTCGTCGGCCTGGCCGTTCTCGACCGCCGTGACCTCGTCGGAGACGGTCTGGCCGTATTTCTCGACGATCTTGTCGGGGTACCCGGCTGGCTGCGCGTCGGCGCTCCAGACGTGGAAGTACTTGTTGCGTACCAGCACCGCCTCGGAGTTCGGGTTGTACGACTGCCACATGTAAGGCCCGGTGCCAGGAGGCACGTTGTTGCCGGTGAGCTTGAAGGAGGTGTTGCCCGGCACCACGTAGGCGAACGGCAACGCCAGCTTGTCGAGGAACTCAGGGTCCGGACGCCGTCAGGTGAATGGTCAGCGTGTACGCCTTGTCATCGGCAACCACACCCGAGCTGAGATCGCAACCCTTGGTGTTGCACTTGTCGGCTCCGACGATGCCGGAGTAGAACGACGTGGGGCCTGGCACCGTGAACTGCCGCTCGAAGGTCCTGACGAAGTCGCTCGGCTTCATGACCTGGCCGTTGGAGAACTTGATGCCCTTCCTGATATGGAACAGGTAGGTCTTGCCGCCGTCGGTTATCGTCGGGATCGACGTGGCCAGGTCAGGCACGATCTTGGTGCCCGGTGCGCCCGCCGACGCGCTTGAACTGCGTCAGGCCGTCGTGGGTGTCGATCAGGAGCTGCCATTCCTGCAGCGTGTAGTTCTGCGCCGGATCGGCCACGCCGAACGCCGAGTTGGCGAGGATCGTGTACGTGCCCCCCGCATGGCCCTTGGCAGGGGCAGGACTGGCGTTGCCGGACGACGATCCAGAACTGCCGCACGCGGCAGCTGTCAGTGCCAGCGCGGCGACGGCCGCCGCTCCGGTCAGAGCCTTGGTACGCCCGGAAAACCGAGTCCGCCCCCTCGTGCCTTTAGACTTATCCGATTTTACGGGAATAGGTAGCATCTGGCACCTCCTTACGGCCTTTATACATCGATCTGAAGCAGGGCCGTAAGCGATTGGCGGTAACGCTTTGGGCGCAGTTGACGGTTTCGGCGAAGCGCAGCGGCCGGTCTGCCGTCAGGGCGCAGGACGGATCTGGCCGAATCTCACAACCATCTTTTCTGGCCCGCGCAGGTTGAAATTCTGCTTGTAGACCAGCGATGACTCGTCCAGGGCCGGAGCGGTGAGCCGGACCGCGAGGGCGCGCAAGGCGATGGTCGCCTCGAGCCGCGCGAGCGGCGCGCCGAGGCAGAAGTGCGGCCCGGCTGCGAAGGCCAGGTGCTCCCTGGCACCGCGCCTGATGTCGAACGTGTCTGGGTCGGCGAAGGCGGCGGGATCGCGGCCGGTCGCGGCCAGCAGGAGCAGCAGGACAGCGCCGTCGGCCGGCTCCGCACCGTCGATCGCGATGCCGCGCCTGGCCACCCGGCCGGTGAGCTGGACCGGCGAGTCGTAGCGCAGCGTCTCCTCGACCGCGCTAGCAGCCAGGTTCGGGTCGGCGGCGAGGGCGGCGTGCTGCGCCGGGATTCCGCAACAGCGCCAGCATCGCGTTCGAGATAAGGCCGACGGTCGTCTCGTGGCCCGCCACGAGCAGCAGCACGCAGGTGGCGATCAGCTCCTCGACGGTCAGCCGGTCCCCGGCGTCCCCGGCCCTGATCAGCTTCGTGAGCAGGTCATCGCCTGGGCTCGACCGGCGCACAGCGATCAGCTCGGTGAAGTACTCGCCGAACTCCAGCGCCGCCTGTTCGGCCGCGTCGCGCTCCGCCGGGTCGAGCGCGCCGAAGCTGGGCTGGACCGAGTGCGCCAGCCTGGCCGACCAGCCGGCGAACCTGGCGTGATCCTCCGGGGGCACGCCGAGCAGCTCGGAGATGATGCGCACCGGCAGCGGGTAGGCCAGCTGACTGACCAGCTCGAATTCATCCCCGGTCGCGGCATCGGTCAGGAGCTCGTCGGTGATCTCGGTGATCCGCGGGGCGAGGGTCGCCACCACGCGGGGCGTGAAAGCCGTGGCCGCGAGCCGCCGCAGCCTCGTGTGGTCAGGCGGGTCGAGCGAGAGGAACGACCTGGTTCTGTCGCCGCGGAGGGCTCCAGGAGGTGCCAGCCTCGATCGCTCGCGCTCGCTGCTCGCGCGCGGGTCACGCAGGATGCGAGAGCACTGCTCGTACTTGCCGAACACGACGAGCGCGCCGTCTAGCTCGGTGAACGGCGACGCCGCACGGAGCCTGGCAAGCAGCGGATACGGATCGGCGATCACGGCGGGGTCGGCCAGCGACGCCAGGTCCGCCAGGCCTGGCTGGTCCTGGCCGCGCACGCGCTCAGCTGTCAATGACTGCCTCCCTCGGCACAGGCACACCGACCGGGTTCAGGGCGGGCAGCTCAGCCGAGCACGCCCGCGCGATGGGATAGAGCAGGTCGGCGACGCCGGCGGCGAACTCCTCGTCCAGCCACGGGCGCGCCGCCGCCGCGTCGGTGGTGGCCTCGATGTCGGCACGCAGGTCCGCGCCTGCCCGGGTGGCCGTTCCGTCCTTGTCGATCACGCCTCGCTCGACGAGCCGGCAGGCCGCGCCGTCCCACTGCTCGTCAGTCCAGCCACGCAGCGGCTGGATCGTCTCCCGCGGCAGGTCGAAGCCCGCTCGGAGCACGTTGGACTCGCAGCCGTCGACCCCGGCGGCCAGCAGCGCGGCGAAGTGCCCGTCGCCCCTGTGCTCGCGGAGCACGGTCGCCGCGTGCCACAGCCGAGGCACGGGGCCGGCCGGAACGGGCAGCGCGGCGTTCGCGGCCGCCAGCACACGTCCTGAGCAGTCAAGGCCCGACGCCGCCGCCGCGAGCATGTCAGCGGCCACGTCAACGGCGTCGCTCAGGTCGCGCAGCACCCTGCTGAGGGCGGCGACGGCACCGGCCTCGCGGACGGCCAGCGCCTGGTCAGGCGTGATCTGGTCCCAGACGCCTGGCAGCGCGCGGCCGACCATCTGAGGTGCGAACGTAAAGAAGGACGCCGTGACCGGTGCCGCGCTGGTGCGGCCGAGCGGCGCCGACCGGCCGGCGAAATAGCCGCGCCAGAACCCGCGAAGCCCCGCCTCCTCATATGCCGCCCGTGCTTCGGCGGCGAAATATGTCATGGCATGAATCGGTTCGAACAGTGTCCACATCCGCCTGGCGACCTGGCTGGCGCTCATCTTGGCTCCCGTCTGCGCGTCGTTGCGCGATAGGTGCGTTAGGTCCGACATTAAGTGCATCGCACCAGATCCCGGAAGGCCGGCCGGGCTGAGCGGGGCCGGTTTGCGGCCAGGGAACGATTTACGGCACAATGATGTTGTGAAAAACGTGGGGCCAGTCAGGTGCGAGTAGCCAGGTGCTGAGGACAGCACCCGTGCGCGCATTGCCCGGCTGATCCTGGAGAACGGTCCCGTGACGGCTGCTGCACTAGGGTCCTCGCTTGGCCTCACCCCGGCGGCGGTTCGCCGGCACCTGGACCACCTGCTGCGCGACGGCATGATCGAGACCCGGCTGGCCAGGGTTTACGGCAACCGGGGGCGGGGCAGGCCGGCCAGGATGTTCGCGATCACCGACGCCGGCCGGAGCGCTTTCGAGCACGCCTACGACGACCTGGCCACCAGTGCGCTGCGCTTCCTGGCCGAGCGAGCGGGCCCGGAGGCCGTCGCTGAGTTCGCCCGCCGCCAGGTGGCCGAGCTTGAGCGCAGGTACCAGCCGGTCGTGGCGTCCGCGCCGCTGGCAGATAGGGTCAGGGCGCTGGCCGAGGCGTTGTCGGTGGACGGCTACGCCGCATCCGCCAGCGCCAGACCTGGCCCATCCGCGGGCGAGCAGCTTTGCCAGCACCACTGCCCGGTGGCGCACGTCGCCGCCGAGTACCCCCAGTTGTGCGAGGCCGAGACCGAGGCGTTCGGCCGCCTGCTGGGCACTCCCGTGCAGCGGCTCGCCACGATCGCGCATGGCGACGGCGTCTGCACCACCCACGTCACCGCGCCATCCCTACGTGATCACCGAACCAGAACACCAGCTGCCGGCCAGGACACGGCCGGCGACAACGCTACTCAGGTCGGAGGCTTGTCCGCATGACCACTACTGCCCGCCCGGAACTCGAAGGTCTCGACCGGTATAAGTTCGGCTGGGCCGACACAGATGTCGCAGGCGCGAGCGCCCGCCGCGGCCTGTCCGAGGATGTCGTCAGGGATATCTCGGCGAAGAAGAACGAGCCGGAGTGGATGCTCAGCCTCCGGCTGCGCGGCCTGCAGCTGTTCGGCCGCAAGCCGATGCCGACGTGGGGCTCGGACTTGTCGGGGATCAAGTTCGACAACATCAAGTACTTCGTGCGCTCGACCGAGAAGCAGGCGGCCAGCTGGGATGACCTGCCCGCCGACATCAAGAACACCTACGACAGGCTCGGCATCCCTGAGGCGGAAAAGCAGCGCCTGATCGCGGGCGTGGCCGCCCAGTATGAGTCCGAGGTCGTCTACCACAAGATCCGCGAGGACCTCGAGGAGAAGGGCGTCATCTTCAAGGACACCGACACGGCGCTGCGGAGCACCCTGACCTGTTCCGGGAGTACTTCGCGACCGTGATCCCGGTCGGGGACAACAAGTTCGCCGCGCTGAACACGGCGGTCTGGAGCGGCGGGTCGTTCATCTACGTGCCGAAGGGCGTGCAGGTGGAGATCCCGCTGCAGGCCTACTTCCGGATCAACACCGAGAACATGGGCCAGTTCGAGCGGACCCTGATCATCGTCGACGAGGACGCCTACGTGCACTACGTCGAGGGCTGCACCGCGCCGATCTACTCCTCCGACTCGCTGCACTCCGCCGTGGTCGAGATCATCGTGAAGAAGGGCGCCCGCTGCCGCTACACGACGATCCAGAACTGGTCCAACAACGTCTACAACCTGGTCACCAAGCGCGCCGTCGCGCACGCGGGAGCGACCATGGAGTGGGTGGACGGCAACATCGGCTCCAAGGTGACGATGAAGTACCCGGCCGTCTACCTGATGGGCGAGCACGCCAAGGGCGAGACCCTCTCCGTCGCGTTCGCCGGCCAGGGCCAGCACCAGGACGCCGGAGCCAAGATGGTGCACATGGCGCCGAACACCTCCTCCACGATCGTGTCCAAGTCGGTGGCCAGGGGCGGCGGCCGCACCTCCTACCGCGGCCTGGTCCAGGTCGCCGAGGGCGCCGCGCACTCCAAGTCGACGGTCAAGTGCGACGCGCTGCTCGTCGACACCATCAGCCGGTCCGACACCTACCCCTACGTCGACGTCCGCGAGGACGACGTCGAGATGGGACACGAGGCGACAGTCTCGAAGATCTCCGACGACCAGCTGTTCTACCTCATGAGCCGCGGCATGACCGAAGACGAGGCGATGGCCACCATCGTCCGCGGCTTCGTCGAGCCCATCGCCCGCGAACTGCCGATGGAATACGCGCTCGAACTCAACCGGCTCATCGAGCTGCAGATGGAAGGAGCCGTCGGCTAATGAGCGGGCTCTCTGGGGCCGTCGAGAACGCCGGCCCATCTCCCGGCTGCACGCAGTCGAATCGTTCGATCCTGCTGACTTCCCGGTGCCTGCCGGGCGCGAAGAGGAGTGGCGGTTCACGCCGCTGCGTCGGTTGCGGTCGTTGCACGCCGATGCTGAGTTCGGCGGGGTTGTAAAGCTCGAGGTCAGTGCCGAGCACGAGATCACCGTTGTGCTTGCGCAACACGGTGATCCTCGACTCGGCACCGCCCTCGTGCCGTCGGACCGGGTGAGTGCCAGGGCGTTTGCGGCGTTTACCGACGCCACGGTCATCACCATTCCTGCTGGCTTTGCGGCATCGCAGCCCGTCGTCGTAACAGTTCGCGGAGACGATCCGACGGTGGCTGCGGCGGGCCACGTGCTGGTCGAGCTGGGAGCCAACTCGTCGGCCGTGGTGGTGCTCGACTACGCGGGTGAGGCGACGTATGCCGACAATGTGGAGTTTGTCGTCGGTGAGGGCGCGTCGCTGAGCGTTGTCAGCGTGCAGGATTGGGGCCCGTCCTCGGTGCATCTTTCGCATCAGCATGCGCTGGTCGGAAAGGACGCGTCCATCGCACACACCGCTGTCTCGCTAGGCGGCGATGTTGTCCGGCATGGCGCCGTCCGTGCGGTACGCGGGACCTGGGGGCAATGCTGAGCTGCGCGGGGTGTACTTCGCCGATGCGGGGCAGCATCTGGAGCACCGGCTGCTGGTGGACCACAACCAGCCGAACTGCCGGAGCAGGGTGACCTACAAAGGGGCGCTGCAGGGCAAAGAGGCGCACGCGGTCTGGATCGGCGATGTGATCATCCGGACGGAGGCTGTCGGGACCGACAGCTATGAGAGCAACAGGAACCTGGTGCTGACCGACGGCACGAGGGTGGACTCGGTACCGAACCTGGAGATCCTGACCGGAGAGGTGACCAGGGCCGGTCACGCCAGCACCAGCGGGCGGCTTGAAGACCAGCACCTGTTCTACCTGATGGCGCGCGGGAATCCCGCTCGGCGAGGCCAGGCGGCTGGTGATCAGGGGTTTCTTCGGCGAGCTGATCGGCCAGATCGAGGTGCCTGAGATCCGCGAGCGGATCACGGCCGCCATCGAGGCCGAGCTGGAGAAGGGGGTCTGATGGGCGAGTTCATCAGGGCCTGCTCACTGACCGAGGTGCCCGAGCAGGGCACGATCGGCGTGGAGCTGAACGGCAAGCCGCTGGTGATCATCAGGAGCCGAGGGCGAGGTCTACGCGCTCGACGAGTTCTGCACGCACGAAGAGGTCTCGCTGGTCGACGGCGAGGTCTACGACCACACCGTCGAGTGCTGGCTGCACGGCTCGTGCTTCGACGTGCGCTCCGGCAAGCCGACCGGTCCTCCGGCCACCAAGCCACTATCCACCTACCCGGTACGCGTCGACGGCGATGACGTCTACGTCGCCGTTCCCGAATAGGAGAGACATGTCCACCCTTGAGATCCGCGACCTGCACGTCAGCGTTGCCGGGCAGGGCGCTGCTGGCAGCCAGAGCGCGGAGAGCCAGGAGATCCTGCGCGGCGTCGACCTGACCGTCGCGGCAGGGCAGACCCACGCGATCATGGGCCCGAACGGCTCGGGCAAGTCCACCCTGGCCTACTCGATCGCTGGCCACCCGAAGTACCAGGTCACCAGCGGAACGGTGACGCTGGACGGCGAGGACGTGCTCGCGATGAGCGTGGACGCGCGGGCCAGGGCCGGCCTGTTCCTCGCGATGCAGTACCCGGTCGAGGTGCCCGGCGTGACGGTGTCGAACTTCCTGCGGACCGCGGTGACGGCGGTTCGCGGCGAAGCGCCGCGGGTGCGCGACTTCATCAAGGAGATGAACGGGGCGATGAAGGACCTGTCCATCGACCCCGTGTTCGCGCAGCGCAACCTCAACGAGGGCTTCTCTGGCGGCGAGAAGAAGCGGCACGAGATCCTCCAGCTCCAGCTGCTCAACCCCAAGATCGCGATCCTGGACGAGACCGACTCAGGCCTCGACATCGACGCGCTCAAGGTGGTGTCCGCTGGCGTCAACGCCTACCGGGAGGGCGCGGACCACGGCGTGCTGCTGATCACGCACTACACGAGGATCCTGCGGTACGTGCGGCCGGACTTCGTGCACGTCTTCGTCGGCGGCAAGATCGTGGCCGAGGGCGGTCCTGAACTGGCCGACGAGCTCGAGGCCAGTGGCTACGAGCGCTTCGCAGCGGTGCCCGCGGGAACGGGAACAAGCTGATGGACGTCACGCGCTTGCGCAAGGACTTCCCGATCCTGGACCGGACGGTCCGTGGCGGGCGGCAACTCGTCTACCTGGACAGCGCCAACACCTCGCAGAAGCCGCGCCAGGTCATCGAGGCCATGACCGACTTCTACGAGCGCCACAACGCGAACATCCATCGCGCCACGCACGAGCTTGGCGAAGAGGCAACCGCTGCCTACGAGGGCGCCAGGATCAAGGCGGCGCAGGTTCATCGGCGCGGCCGACGAGACCGAGGTTGTGTTCACCAAGAACGTCTCAGAGGCCATCAACCTGGTCGCTTACGCACTCGGCAACGCATCCAGGCGGCCTGAAGATCGGCCCAGGCGACGAGGTCGTCATCACCGAGATGGAGCACCACTCCAACATCGTGCCGTGGCAGCTGCTCTGCCAGCGCACCGGCGCCACGCTGCGCTGGTTCAGCGTCACGCCCGACGGGCGGCTTGACCTGGACCAAGCCGATGAGCTGATCAACGAGCGGACCAAGATCGTCGCGCTGGCACACCAGTCGAACGTTCTCGGCACCATCAACCCGGTCGCCGACATCGTCGCTCGTGCGCACGCGGTCGGCGCGCTGGTACTGGTCGACGCGGCTCAGTCGGTCCCGCACGGGCTGATGGACGTCAGCTCGCTCGGCGCCGACTTCGTCGGCTTTACAGGGCACAAGATGTGCGGCCCGACCGGCATCGGGGTGCTGTGGGCACGCCGCGAGCTGCTCGACGAGATGCCGCCGTTCCTCGGCGGCGGCGAGATGATCGAGACCGTCTATATGGACAGGTCCACCTACGCGCCGCCGCCGCACAAGTTCGAGGCAGGCACGATGCCGATCGCACAGGCGGTCGGGCTCGGCGCGGCCGTGGACTACCTGAGCGACCTGGACCTCGCGGCGGTGCGCGCGCACGAGCACAACCTGCTGGAGCGCGCCCTGCGCGCCCTGACCGAGATCGACGGCCTGCGGATACTCGGGCCGACCGATGCGACCGACAGGGGCAGCGCGCTCTCGTTCACCATCGAAGGAGTTCACCCGCACGATGTGAGCCAGGTGCTCGACGATCGCGGCGTGGCGGTCAGGGCCGGCCATCACTGCGCGTGGCCACTGCACAGGGCGCTGGGTGTCCAGTCCTCGACCAGGGCAAGCTTCTACCTGTACAACACGCTAGAGGAGGTCGACGCGCTGGCGGACGGAATAAGAGCGGCGCAGAAGTTCTTCGGAGTGACGTGATGCAGCTCGAGTCGATGTACCAGGAGATCATCCTGGACCACTACCGGCACCCGCACCACAAGGGCCTGCGGGAGCCGTTCGACGCCGAGGTCCAGCACGTGAACCCGACCTGCGGTGACGAGGTCACGCTGCGGGTCACGCTGAAGGACGCGGGCGGCGAGGCTGCAGTCGCCGACGTATCTTACGACGCGCTAGGCTGCTCGATCAGCCAGGCGAGCGTCTCGGTGCTCACCGACCTCGTGATCGGCAAGCCGGTCAGCGAGGCGATGGAGATCGAGGCCGAGTTTCTTAAGCTGATGCATGCCAGGGATGCGGCCGAGCCTGACGAAGACGTGCTGGGCGACGCCGTGGTGTTCGCCGGGGTGGCCAAGTACCCCGCCAGGATCAAGTGCGCGCTGCTTGGCTGGATGGCGTGGAAAGACGCGACCTCGCAGGCGATAGCTTCGCGGGGGGATTTCCGGGGGTCTTCCCCCCTGGCTAGGGAGCAAAGATGACGCAGGCACATGACGCCGAGGTCCAGGGTGCGAGCCCCGAGCTCGCCGACGTGCTCGAGGCGCTCAGGGACGTGGTCGACCCCGAGCTCGGCGTGAACGTAGTCGACCTCGGGCTCGTCTATGGCGTCACCGTCGACGCCGACAACATCGCCATCGTCGACATGACCCTGACGAGCGCTGCCTGCCCGCTGACCGATGTCATCGAGGACCAGACGCAGGTAGCGCTCGACGGGCTGGTGAGCGACGTCAGGATCAACTGGGTATGGATGCCGCCGTGGGGCCCAGAAAAGATCACCGAGGACGGCCGGGAGCAGCTCAGGGCGCTCGGCTTCAACGTCTGACCGGTGCCGCCTCGCCGGATCGACGTCGCGCCGGAGCGTTTTCCCGGCTGGATTACTTCGTTCGGCACGCGCCACGGCGGCGGCCTGACCGCCGAACCGGGCGTGGAGACTGCCATCTTTCGCACCGCCGACGACGCCACAGCGAGCTGTGTGGTGCCGTTTCCGCCGCTCGCCGCGGCACCCGGCCTTCCGCCAGCGGCGCTGGCGGAAGCGATCACCTCGCACGTATGCGCACACCGGACCGTCGGTGTGCTGCTGGTCAGGCTCGGCGGATACGCGGCCGGGGTGTTCACCGGACCTGACCTGACCGCATCGAAGGTCGGGAGCCGCCTGGTGCACGGCCGGAGCGCAGCCGGCGGCCAGTCCCAGCAGCGCTTCGCCAGGCGCAGGGAGAACCAAGCGCACCAGGCACTCGCCGCCGCGGCCGATACCGCCGCCGCGGTGTTCGGCCAGCACCGCCTTGACGCGGTTGTCCTGGGCGGCGACCGCCGGGCGATGGCGGGCCTGCAGAACGATCCCAGGCTGGCCGGCTACTTCGAGCTGGCGACCGGCGCGTTCCTCACCGTCCCCGACCCGAAGCTCACCGTCCTGCGGGACACGCCGCGGCTGTTCCGCGCGATCCGCATCACGCTGACAGAACCGCTAGAAACGGATATCGCCCCCGGGGGGTGACGCACCAGGCCGGCCGACACGGAACCGTACTGACGGGGCGATCCGGAAGAGGGCGGTTGGCGATGCTGCACGTCAGAGCCGTGAGCCCGGCCCAGCTCAGTGCCCAGGTGGTCGAGCTGCTCGTAGCGGCAGACGGCGTCGCCAACCTGGTTGTGCAGCCGGGCGCCGGCCTTCGGCCGGCCGGCGACGCGGTCTCCTTCGATGTCCACGACGCCGACGCCAACGAGGTACTCGGCGGCCTGCGCCGGCTCGGCCTGGACCGCCGCGGCACGATCAGCATCGTCCGCCTCGACGCAGCGCTTTCCGCTGCCGGGGCGCCAGCGGCTGGCCGCGGGAAGCCGCGGGTGCTGCGGCCGGAGTCCGCGCCGGCGTGGGACCTCGTCACCGCCAGGATCGAGTCAGGCGCCGAGTACGCGCCAAGCTTCTACGTGCTGCTCACGCTCGCCGGGCTAATCGGCGCGGTCGGCCTGCTGACCAACTCGTCGATCCTGATCGTCGGCGCGATGGTCGTCGGCCCCGAATACGCCGCCATCATCGCGGTCGCGCTGGGCATGACCAGGCGGGACCGGCGCGCGATCGGTTCGGGGATTGCCGCCCTGGGTGCTGGCTTCGGCGTGGCGATCGCGGCGACGCTTGTTTTCGGGCTCGTCATCCGCGCGTCCGGGCAGACTCCGGCGGCGTTCCTGGCCGGAGTGCGACCGGTCGCCGACTTCATCAACTCGCCCGACGTGTTCTCCGTGATCGTCGCGGTGCTGGCCGGCCTGGTCGGCGTCGTCTCGCTGACTGAGGTCAAGGCGAGCACGCTGATCGGCGTGTTCATCTCGGTGACCACCATCCCGGCGGCGGCGTCCATCGGCATCTCGATCGCCTACTCCCTCTGGCGAGAGGCGGGCGGCTCGGCCCTGCAACTGCTGCTCAATGTCGTCGTCCTCATCGTCGTGGGCGACCTGGCGCTCACCGCGCAGCACTGGATCTGGGGCCGGCACCGCGCGACCGGACGCTAGCGACTGGCGGTCGTGAGACGATGGCAGCATGCGGGTACTGCTGGCCGCGATCGAGTGCCAGAAGGGCGATCTCGACGGCAACCTCGCCGCGCATCGGAGGCTGCTGAGGCAGGGCGCAGCTGACGGCTGCGACCTCGTCCTGTTTCCCGAGATGTCGCTGACGGGCTCAGCGGTTCCCGGATCGAGCAGTGGCGTGCTGATCGCGCTCGGGCACCCCGCGATCGCCGAGCTGATCAGGGCGACCGACGGGCTCGCCACCGCCGCCTGTTTCGGCATCGCCGAGCAGATGCCGGGCGGGCTGCCGCACATCACCCAGCTTGTCGCCGGCGGCGGACGGCTGCTCGGCCTCCAGCGCAAGCGGCATCTGGGCGACGGCGAAGAAGGGTTCACGCCCGCGGCGGGAGCCGTCCTCTTGACTGGGCCGGCGTGCGGTTCGGCGTCGCGATCTGCGCCGAGTCCGGATATGACGATCCGTTTGACGACGCCGCCGCGGGCGGCGCCGGGCTCGTCTTGTTCCCCTCGGCCCCGGGCCTCTACGGGAGGCGCACCAGCCAAGCCTCCTGGCAAGCCGGGTACAGCTGGTGGGAGGGGTGCGGGCTCGGCGATGCGATCAGCCACGCACGCCGGCTCGGGCTGTGGATCGCGCTTGCCGGGCAGGCGGGTTCGACCGTCGACGAAGACTTCCCCGGGCTCGCGGCGCTGGTCGGGCCCGACGGTACGGTGGTGTCCCGGCTTCCCGACTGGCGGCCGGGCACCTTGACGGTGCAGATCCCGCTCAGCTAGGCAGGGACCTCGGAGCCGTCGCCGCCCCAGAGCGTGTGGAACGTTCCTTCCCGGTCGACGCGGCGGTAGGTGTGGGCACCGAAGTTGTCGCGCAGGCCCTGGATCAGCGCGGCGGGCAGCCGGTCCCTGCGCAGCCCGTCGTAGTAGGCGAGCGAGGAGGCGAACGCCGGCACCGGCACCCCGGCCAGCGCGGCGTCAGCGACGATCCGCCGCCAGCTCTGCACTCCGGCCGAGACGGCCTCGACGAAGTACGGCGCGACCAGCAGGCTCGGCAGCGCGGGGTCCGCGTCGTAGGCCTCGCGGATGCGGTCGAGGAACTTGGCCCTGATGATGCAGCCGCCGCGCCAGATCGTGGCCATCGCGCCGCGGTCGATGTCCCAGCCGAACTCGTCGCTGCCGGCCTGGATCTGGTCGAATCCCTGCGCGTAGGCGACGACCTTGGACGCGTACAGCGCTTGCCTGACGTCATCGGTGAAGCTGTCACGGTCGGCAGGCAGCTGCCCAGCTTCGCCGCCGAAGGCCAGCCGGGCCGCGGCGCGCTGGCCCGCGTGGCCGGACAGCGAGCGGGCGAACGTCGCTTCGGCGATGCCGGTGATCGGGACGCCGAGGTCGAGCGCGCTCTGCACGGTCCACCGGCCGGTGCCCTTCTGCTCGGCCTGGTCGAGCACGACGTCGACGAACGGCTTGCCGGTCGCGGCGTCGGTGTGCGCGAGCACGTCGGCGGTGATCTCGATCAGGAACGACTCAAGGTCGCCCTCGTTCCAGGTGCGGAAGACCCCGGCGAGCTCGCCAGCGCTGGCGCCGGTGCCGATCCTGAGCAGGTCGTAGGCCTCGGCGATCAGCTGCATGTCGGCGTACTCGATGCCGTTATGCACCATCTTCACGAAGTGCCCGGCGCCGTCTGGGCCGACGTGCACGCAGCAGGGCGTCCCGTCCACCTCCGCGGCGATGGACTCGAAGATGGGCCCGAGCGTGCGGTAGGACTCCGCCGAGCCGCCCGGCATGATGCTCGGCCCGTTCAGCGCGCCTTCCTCACCGCCTGACACGCCGGCGCCGACGAAGTGCAGGCCGCGATCGCGGAGTTCCTGTTCGCGGCGGCGAGTGTCGGCGAAGTGCGCGTTGCCGCAGTCGATGATGATGTCGCCGGCGTCGAGCAGCGGGACAAGTTCGGCGATGACCGCATCGGTCGGCTGGCCGGCCTTGACCATGATGATGATCGCCCTGGGGCGCTCCAGCGAGGCCACGAAGTCGCCGACCGACTGGCTTGGCAGGAACGCTCCCTCGTGGCCGTGCTCGGCCACCAGGCTCTGCGTCCGCTCGAACGTCCTGTTGTGCAGCGCAACCCGGTACCCGTGCCTGGCCAGATTGCGGGCGAGGTTGCGGCCCATCACCGCGAGCCCGGTGACGCCGATCTGCGCGGTCTGCTGACCCTGCATCGTGGAGACCTCCGCGTGTGCTCCTGGCGGTGACGGTTGGCACTCTATCGAGGAACACCTGGCCGGCCGCCGGCCACGCCCAGCCGCAGGCCGGCTATCCTGGCCCGATCATGACGCGGCGCTGCTTCTTCGCAGCCGCGGCGAGGCCAGGTAGAGGTCGGCCCCTCGCCGCGGGGTGTTGCTCTGTCGCCGGCCACGACCGGTGAAGTCGCTGAGCAGCACAGGAGAGCAGCATCATGAGTCAGCATTCTCAGGTTCCATCGGGCATGCCGTGCCATCGCTATCGCCCGTTCCCCGCCGTCGACCTGCCGGACCGGCAGTGGCCGTCCCGCACCATCACGGCCGCGCCGCGGTGGCTCTCGACCGACCTGCGCGACGGGAACCAGGCGCTGATCGACCCGATGAACGCCGCCCGCAAGCAGACGATGTTCGACCTGCTCGTACGCATGGGCTACAAGGAGATCGAGGTCGGCTTCCCGGCCGCGAGCCAGACCGACTTCGACTTCATCCGCAGCCTGATCGAGTCAGGCTCGGTCCCCGATGACGTCCGCATCTCGGTGCTCACCCAGGCACGCGAGGAGCTGATCGAGCGCACGGTCACCTCGCTGATCGGTGCACGTCAGGCCACCGTGCACCTGTACAACGCGGCCGCGCCGATGTTCCGCAGCGTCGTCTTCGGCTGGGCCGGCGACGGTCGCGAGGAGTGCAAGGCCGTGGCCGTCGAGGGCACCAGGGCGGTACTGAAGTTCGCCGAGCAGTACCTGGCCGGCACCGACTTCGGCTATGAGTACTCGCCCGAGATCTTCATGGACACCGAGCTGGACTTCGCGCTCGACATCTGCGAGGCGGTCATGGACGCCTGGCAGCCTGGCCCCGGCCGGGAGATCGTGCTGAACCTGCCGTGCACGGTCGAGCGGTCCACGCCGAACGTCTACGCGGACCAGATCGAGTGGATGAGCAGGAACCTGTCCCGCCGCGAGCACGTCGCGCTGTCGGTGCACACGCACAACGACCGCGGCACCGCGATCGCCGACGCCGAGCTCGCCATGCTGGCCGGGGCGCAGCGGGTCGAAGGCTGCCTGTTCGGCAACGGCGAGCGGTCGGGCAACGTCGACCTGGTCACGCTCGGCCTGAACCTGTACAGCCAGGGCATCGACCCGATGATCGACTTCAGCGACATCGACGAGATCAGGCGCACGGCCGAGTACTGCAACAGGATCGGCGTGCACGAGCGGCACCCGTACGCCGGTGACCTGGTCTACACCTCGTTCTCCGGCTCGCACCAGGACGCGATCAAGAAGGGCTTCGACCGGCTGGAGAAGATCGCGGCGCAGGCAGGCAAGTCCGCGTCGGAGATGCCGTGGGAGATGCCGTACCTGCCGATCGACCCGAAGGACGTCGGCCGGTCCTACGAGGCGGTGATCAGGGTCAACTCCCAGTCCGGCAAGGGCGGGGTGGCCTACATCATGAAGCACGACCACCACCTGGACCTGCCGCGCCGGCTCCAGATCGAGTTCAGCCAGGTGATCCAGCGCCGCACCGACAACGAGGGCGGCGAGGTCGATGCCGCGCAGATGTGGGAGGCCTTCGAGGCCGAGTACCTCGCGCCCGGCGCGTTCGAGCTGGTCAGCTTCGCCTCGGCGAGCGAGGACGGGACCGAGCGGATCAGCACGACCGTCCGCGCGTTCGGCACCGAGTACGAACTTGACCGGCATCGGCAACGGCCCGATCGCCTCGTTCTGCGACGCGCTGTCGGCGCTGGACATGGGCCTGGGCGGGGTCAGCGTGCGCGTGCTCGACTATGCCGAGCACGCGCTGACCGCGGGCCGGGACGCCGAGGCCGCCGCTTACCTCGAGATCGAGGTCGGCGACCGGGTGTACTGGGGCGTCGGGATCAGCGAGTCCATCGTCCGCGCGTCGCTTCGCGGTGTCATCAGCGCCCTGAACCGCGCGGCCCGCAAGATCACGACAGCCTGATCCGGGATCACGACAGCCTGATCCGGGACCACGACGCCTGATCCCGCGTACCCCGCGCGCGACTATCGCGTTGGTTCGCGGGCGGCTCCCGGATACAATGACGCCATGCATTCGCTCACCTCTTAGCGGGACGCCCACGCCAACAGCAGGCGTGGATCCTCTGATGTCCTATATGTCCGCTAAGAGAACTCTGAAGGTGAGCGAATCCCGATGATTACCGTCACTGGCCTTGAGCTACGCGCTGGCGCGCGGCTGCTGGTCGAGAACGTGGCGTTTCAGGTCGCCGCGGGCGACAAGATCGGCCTGGTCGGCAGGAACGGCGCCGGCAAGACCACGCTGCTGAAGGTGCTGGCCGGCGAGGGCCAGGCGGCGGCCGGCCAGGTTCAGAGCAACGAGACGATCGGCTACCTGCCGCAGGACACCAGGACCGGCGACCTGGACGCGCTGGCGACCGACCGGATACTCCAGGCCCGAGGTCTCGACGAGGTGCTGGCCGGAATGCGGCGGGCCGAGCTTGGCATGGCCGACACGGACCCGGTCAGGCGCGACGCCGCGGTGCGCAAGTACGGCCAGCTAGAGGAGCGGCTGACGGTACTCGGCGGCTACGCGGCCGAGGCCGAGGCCGCGTCGCTCGCCTCCAGCCTGGGACTGCCTGCCAAGGTGCTCAAGCAGCCGCTGCACACGCTCTCCGGCGGCCAGCGCCGACGGGTCGAGCTGACCAGGATCTTGTTCGGCGGCGCGTCTACGCTGCTGCTCGACGAGCCGACGAACCACCTTGACGCCGACTCGGTCAGCTGGCTGCGCGACCACCTGCGCAGCTTCCGAGGCGGGCTGATCGTGGTCAGCCACGACACCGACCTGCTGGCCGCGCTGGTCACCAAGGTGATCCACCTCGACGCCGACCGGGCCGTGCTCGACGTCTACAACGTCGGGTGGAAGGCCTACCTTGAGCAGCGCGAGACCGACGCGCGGCGGCGCCGCCGAGAGCGGGTCAATGCCGAGCGGCAGGCGGCGGCGCTGCAGTCCCAGGCCGACAAGATGCGTGCCAAGGCGACCAAGGCCAGGGCCGCGCAGGGCATGGCCAGGCGGGCGGAGCGACTGCTCGCGGGCGTCAGCGCCGACCGGCAGGCAGACCGGGTCGCCAGGCTGAGGTTCCCCGAGCCCGCGCACTGCGGCAAGGTCCCGCTGACGGCGCAAGGCCTGTCCAAGTCCTACGGCTCGCTCGAGGTCTTCACCGACGTCGACATGGCTGTCGACAGGGGCGCGAGGATCGTTGTGCTCGGGTTGAACGGCGCCGGCAAGACCACGCTGCTCAGGCTGCTGGCGGGCGTTGAGCGGCCGGACACCGGCACGGTGCTGGCCGGGCACGGACTGCGGATCGGCTACTACGCCCAGGAGCACGAGACGCTCGACAACGGGCGCACCGTGCTGGACAACATGAAGGCGGCGGCTCCGCAGCTGACCGAGGCCGACCAGCGTGGCATTCTCGGCTCGTTCCTGTTCGGAGGCGACGACGTGGCCAAGCCGGCCGGAGTGCTCTCCGGCGGCGAGAAGACCAGGCTCGCCCTGGCCCTGCTGGTCGTGTCGGGCGCGAACGTGCTGCTGCTCGACGAGCCGACCAACAACCTCGATCCCGGCAGCCGGGCAGAGATCCTGTCGGCCCTGCGCCGGTATAGCGGAGCAATCGTTCTCGTCACGCACGACGAGGGCGCAGTAGACGCGCTTGGCCCCGAGCGGGTGCTCCTCCTGCCCGACGGCGTCGAGGACCTCTGGAGCGCTGACCTGGCCGATCTCGTCGCGCTCGCGTGACCGGTTAGGTCACCCCGCGGCCCCGATAGGGGGCCTGGTAAATAGGCGCGGTGATGGTCGGCAATTGTCACGATCTTTTGCTGCCGTGTGGGTAGCCGAGCACGGCTTCTTGCGTGATCATGGCCAGATACGCAGTGCACCAAACGGCAGTCAGCGGCCGGTTCAGTTCTCCGGGAGGAAGGCGTGACCGAGACCCTCAAGAAGGGCACTAGGGTGACCGGTGCCGATCGCACGAAGCTCTCCACTGACCTGCAGAAGCGATACAGCGCAGGGGAGAGCATCCGCGCGCTGGCCGAGTCGACGGGCAGGTCCTACGGGTTCATCCACCGGATCCTGGCCGAGTCCGGCGTGGCGCTTCGCAGCCGCGGTGGTGCGACGAGGGGCCGGGCCAAGGGGTAGTGACCAGCCAGGCTTCCGGACTGCGGCTCACCATCGCCGGCGCGGTCGCCACTGTCACGCTGGGACGGCCGGAGCGCAGGAATGCGATGACTCCGGCCGTCTGGCATGGCCTCGCCGAGATCGGCGCGAGCCTGCCCGCCGAGGTCAGGGTCGTGGTCGTCCGCGGCGACGGCCCGTCCTTCTGCGCCGGAATCGATCTCAACCTGCTCTCGGGAGCGGCAGGCGACGAACCGATCGCGAGCCCGGCCGATCAGGACTTCGAGCAGCAGGTGGCCAGCTACCAGGCCGGCTACCTGTGGCTGCGGGATCCGTCGATCGTGTCCATCGCCGCCGTGCAGGGCCACGCGATCGGCGCGGGGTTCCAGCTCGCGCTCGCCTGCGACCTGCGCATTCTCGCCGAAGACGCGAAGCTCTGCATGAAGGAGCCTGCGCTCGGCCTGGTGCCCGACCTGACCGGCACCAAGCCGCTGGTCGACCTCGTCGGCCTGCCGCGCGCGATCGAACTCTGCCTGACCGCGAGGACCGTGAGCGCGGCCGAGGCGCTGCAGCTCAGGCTCGCTGAACTTGTAGTCCCGGCGGCCGAGCTCGACGCCGCCGTCGCTGACCTGGTCGCGGCGCTGCTCGCCATCGACCCGGCGGCCGCGCGAGCGACCAAGGCGCTGCTGCAGCAGGCTCCGGTCAACACGCTGGCCGGCCAGGTGGCCGCCGAGCGTCGGGCCCAGGCCGATCTGCTGAAAAGCCGGCTGGCGCCGCGGCCGTAGGCCGCGTTACGCCCTTAGCTGACAGGGAAGTTCTGCCTGACCTTCGCGGTTGCCCCGGCATGAGTTATGCCAGCTGGCATGCGATGCGGTCATTCTCCAGGGACCGCTCGATCACGCAGCAGCGAATCAAGCCAGGCACGGTCCGCCGGATCATGGCATACGCACGCCCGTACCGCCGCGAGCTCATCTACTTCCTGGTGATCGTGGCCCTGGACGCGGGCATCACCGTGGCGGTCCCGCTGCTGCTGCGCAGCCTGATCGACAACGGCATCCTGCCGCGCGACAGAGGAGTCGTGCTCGCGATCGGCGCGGCCGTGGCTGGGCTCGCGCTGTTCGACGCGGTGCTCTCCATCGGCCAGCGCTGGTACTCGGCGCGGATCGGCGAGAGCCTGATCTATGACCTGCGCACCGAGGTGTTCAGGCACGTACAACGTCAGCCGATCGCGTTCTTCACCAGGACCCAGACCGGATCGCTGGTGAGCCGGCTGAACAGCGACGTGATCGGGGCTCAGCAGGCCCTGACCTCGACGCTGTCCTCCGTGGTCGCGAACGTGCTCTCGCTGACGCTGGTGCTGATCGTGATGGTCTCGCTGTCCTGGCAGGTCACGCTCGTCGCACTGGTGCTGATACCGCTGTTCGTCCTCCCGGCCAGGTTCGTGGGCCGCCGCCTGCAGCGGCTCTCCAGGGAGTCGATGCAACTGGACGCCGCCATGGGATCGACGATGACCGAGCGGTTCAACGTGGCGGGCGCGATGCTGGTCAAGCTGTTCGGCCGGCCGCGCGAGGAGGCCGACGTCTTCAGCAACCGGGCGGGCCGGGTCCGCGACATCGGCGTCCAGACCGCGATGTACGGCTCGACGCTGTTCATCGCGCTGAGCCTGCTGGCGGCGCTGGCGACCGCGGTCATCTACGGCCTCGGCGGCTACCTAGTCATCGACAACTTCTTCAAGATCGGCACGCTGGTCGCGCTCGCCGCGCTGATCAGCAGGCTTTACGGGCCCATCACGTCGCTGTCCAACGTGCAGGTCGACGTCATGACCGCGCTGGTCAGCTTTGATCGGGTGTTCGAGGTGCTCGACCTGAAGCCGCTGATCGAGGACGCGCCGGACGCGCAGCCGCTGCGCACCAGCGATGCGGCCCCGGCGATCGCGTTCGACCACGTGTGGTTCAGGTACCCGACCGCTGGCGAGGTCTCGCTGGCCTCGCTCGAGTCGATCGCGCTGCCGGTGCCCGAGCGGACCGACGCCAACACAGACGTGCTGCGCGACATCAGCTTCACCGCGCCAGCCGCCAAGCTCACCGCGCTGGTCGGGCCGTCCGGCGCGGGCAAGACCACGATCACCCACCTGGTGGCGAGGCTGTATGACCCGCGCTCGGGGACGATCACGATTGACGGCAGCGACATCACCGGTGTGACACAGGATTCGCTGCACGACGCGATCGGCGTCGTGACGCAGGACGCGCACATGTTCCACGACACGATCAGGGCCAACCTCGGCTACGCCAAGCCAGGCGCCACCGAGGCTGAGCTGATCGAGGCTTGCAAGGCGGCCCAGATCTGGCCGCTGATCGAGACGCTGCCGGACGGTCTCGACACGATCGTGGGAGACCGCGGCTACCGCCTGTCGGGCGGGGAGAAGCAACGGATCGCGCTGGCCAGACTGCTGCTCAAGGCGCCGTCTGTGGTGGTGCTCGACGAGGCGACCGCGCATCTGGACTCAGAATCGGAGGCGGCGGTCCAGCGGGCGCTGAAGACTGCGCTGGCGGGCAGGACGTCGCTCGTGATCGCGCACCGGCTGTCCACGATCATCCAGGCCGACCAGATCCTGGTCATCGACGGCGGCAAGGTCACCGAGCGGGGCACGCACGCGGAGCTGCTCGCCGCCGGCGGGCTGTACACCGAGCTGTACCACACCCAGTTCGCCAGCCAGGACGTCATCCCAGCAGCCAATCTGGACGCCGAGGCGGTCCGCACCTGACCGGACCGCGGCAGGAAACTGGGATTCAGATCCGGCGGAAACGCCTGCGACGACCGCGCTCTACACCGGTGAGCCGCATCAGGATCAGCACCAGGATGGCGCCGAGAATCGATCCGATGATGCCCACGGTGTGGAACTTGGCCGGCGCGATCCTGTGGTACTCGACCAGGTTCCAGATGAATCCGCCGACGAAGGACCCGACGACGCCGAGCAGGATCGTCCCGAAGAAGCCGATCGGGTCGCGGCCAGGCACCAGCAGCCGCGCGATGGCGCCAGCGATGAGCCCGACGACCAGCAGGACGATGATGTAAGTAACCATGGCGCGCTAACTACCGTATTTCGCGCACTCCATGCGCCGCCAGGACCGGGCGGTCCCGGGGCGATGACAAACTTGGTGCCAGCCATGTCATCACGCCCGCGCCCTTACATCCTGGTCGTCAACGGACGCAAGGTCCGCCAGCCGGTCTTCGTGATCGGCGCGCCGCACTCCGGAGCCGACCTGCTCACCCGCGCCCTGAAGCGGACGCCAGGGTTCCACTTCACCGTAGGTCAGCCCAGCGTGCTCAGCGTGGTGTTCGCGTTCGCGCGCGCGCCGTCCATTCAGGAAGGCAGGGGAGAGGCGGCCGCAACCGTGCTGCGGGATGCCTACGCGCAGGCCTGGCAGGTCACCGCGAGCGCGTGCCTGACCTGCAGGCCTGAGTGCCAGGCCGGCGTGACCAAGTCGCCGGCGGGCACGTGCGTCGACGAGCGGGAGATCAGCAGGTATGGCGATGCGAGCCCGGCCCTGATCTACTGCGCCGAGGGCCTTGTCGACGCCTTCCCCGACGCCCGGATCATTCAGATCGTCCGGGATGGCCGGGCCGTCACCGCCGCCATGCTCTCCGATCCTGAAGAACTGGCCTGGTTCCGCCGCGGCGTCGCGAACGTGGAGACCGAGTTCCCTAACCCGTTCTTCGGCGTCGAGACCGAGGAGGACCGCACCGCCTGGCCGGTCCTGTCCGCTGCCGGCAAATGCGCCTTGCGCTGGCGGGGCGCGGTCACCAAGATGGCCAGGCTCCGCAACAGCCTCAGCGCCGACCAGCTGACCACGCTGCGGTACGAGCAGGTGATCAAGGAGCCGAAGGCCACGGCGGCCGCCCTGTCCGACTTCATCGATGCCAAGATCACCGGACTTGAGGTGCCGCACGGCCGTAAGAACATCGAGAGCTGGCGGCGCCTGCTCAGCCCTGCGCAGCTCGCGGAGATCGAGAAGGTCGCTGGCCAGCAGCTACGCCGGGTCGGCTACGGCGACTGACCCCGACCGGCGGCATCGTCAGCGCATCCGGCGGCGCGCGTGTCTGCATGTCGTGGTTTTCCAGGTTCAGCGCGGCCAGGATCAGCGGCACGTGGCTGAAGGCCTGCGGGCTGTTTCCGACCTGGCGGTGGTAGCGGGGGTCGTACTCTTCGCTGAGCAATCCGACGTCGCTGCGCAGCTTGAGCAGCCGCTCGAACATCTCCGTGGCCTCGTGCTGCTCGCCGATCAGGTTCAGCGCGTTGACGAGCCAGAAGCTGCAGGCGAGGAACGCGCCCTCGGAGCCGGTCAGGCCGTCCGCCGAGGTACCTGTCTCCGGCTGGGAGTAGCGCAGCACCAGGCCGTCGTGGGTCAGCTCACGCCTGATCGCCTTGATCGTCGAGACGATCCGCGCATCGTCCGGCGGCAAGAAGCCGGTCTCGGCCATCATCAGCACAGCCGCGTCGAGGGACTCGCTGCCGTAGTACTGCGTGAACGTGCCCCGGCTGGCGTCATATCCCTGCTCGCACACCTGGTCGTGGATCTCGTCCCTGATCGAGCGCCATCGCTTCAGGTTCGAGTCCGCGGTGAAGGACAGCCCCGCCTCCGCCATCTTGATCCTGCGGTCGAACGCGACCCAGGCCATGACCTTCGAATGGACGAAGTGCTTGGGGCCGCCGCGCACCTCCCAGATTCCCTCGTCCGGTTCGGTCCAGTGCTGCTCGAGATAACTGAGCAGCCGGTCGATCAGGCTGGCTGAGTGCTTGTCGAAGCTCAGCCCGGCCTGGCGCCCGAGCCTGATGGTGTCCACGACCTCGCCGTAGACGTCGAGCTGAACCTGCTTCACGGCGTCGTTGCCGATCCGCACCGGCGCCGATCCTTCGTACCCTGGCAGCCAGTCGGCGATCCACTCAGGCAGCCGGCGCTCGCCGGCCACCCCGTACATGATCTGCACGTCGGCGGCGGACCCTGCCACCGCGCGGCCCAGCCAGCCACGCCAGGCGGCGGCCTCGTCGACGTAGCCGGTCCGCAGCAGCGCCTCGAGCACGATCGTGGAGTCGCGCAGCCAGCAGTACCGGTAGTCCCAGTTCCGGACGCCGCCGAGGTCTTCGGGCAGCGATGTCGTCGGCGCCGCGACGATACCGCCCGTCGGGCTCGTAGGTGAGTGCCTTGATCGTGATCAGCGACCTGACCACGGCGTCGCGGTACCTGCCCTGGTAGGTGCAGCGGGACACCCAGTCCGACCAGAAGCTCGCCGTCTGGGCGAGCGCCTCGTCTGCCTGCACGTCAGGGGCAGGACCTTGGTGGTGCGACGGCATCCAGGTAAGCACGAACGGGACCCGTTCGCCGGCCCGCACCACGAAGTCGGCGTGGTGCGCCATCTCCCGCCCGACCAGCTTGACCGGCGTCTTGAGCCAGACCGAGTCAGGGCCGGCGACGGCCCAGACGGCCTGGTCGACCCGGCGCACCCAGGGCACGATCCGGCCGTAGCCGAAGCGCAGCGTGATGTAGCTCTCCATCTCGACGGCGCCCTCGACACCCTCGACGATCCTGATCAAGACGGGCGTGTCGTCCCCGCGCGGCGGCATGAAGTCGATCACCTTGACGACGCCGCCGACGGTGCTCCACTGAGTCTCCAGGATGAGCGTGTCCTTCTGGTACCGGCGCTCGACCTGACCAGCACGGGACGGCGGGCCATCCGCGGTGGTCGGATTCAGCCGCCACTGACCATTCCGCCCGTCGCCGAGCAGCGCGGCGAACACGGCATCTGAGTCGAACCTGGGCAGGCAGAGCCAGTCGATCGAACCCTCCCGGCTCACCAGGGCCGCCGACTGCATGTCGCCGATCAGCGCGTAGTCCTCGATCAGGGGATGGCTGGACCCCGGCCTCGCTTGCTGCATGCTGCCTCCTTCACGCTGCACCTCCCAGCCTGTCACGGCCGATGCGGACGCGCGCCTAAGCTTGGGCTGTGTCCGCTACCCGCGCCAGGCTTGCCGCATGCGCCGCGGCCGGCGTCGCGGTCCTGCTCGGCGGTTGCGCGGGAATGGACGCCGCGCTCGGCCAGCAGTGGGTGGTCGTGCAGCTTGCCAGCAACACCTCGCTCGCCACGGCCAAGCACGTGACCACGACCTGCTCGCGGGCGTCAGGCTTGCGCGCCGAGCCGGTCAGGCCGACTTCGCCGGGCCAGGTCGTCGGGTCGGTCCGGTTCATCTCCACCCAGGCGACCGACGCCGACATGGCCAAGCTGCAGGTGTGCCTGCAGCGGTTCCCCGCCGTCCAGGGCCTCACCATGACCGAGCCGGGGGACTGACCAGGCCGTTCCCGGCCGCCGGCCACGCCGCATAGCCAGCGCAGTCGCCGCGTTAGCGGCCGCAGCCGATCGGCCCGAGCACGCAGTGCGGGGTCAAGTTTTGATAAACCCTAGTTTTCAAATATAGATAGAAGCCTAGTATGTAGATAGGCAAACCTGGGAGGTCACATGAAACGAGCACTCACCGCTGCGGGGGTCGCCGCCGTCACAGCACTGGCGGCGGCTGGATGCGCGTCATCCTCGGCCGCCAGCTCCAGCGGCTCGGGGAGTGCGGGGGATCCGGTCGTACTGCGGCTCGGGTTCCTGACAAACATCACGCACGCTCCCGCGCTGATCGGGATCGAGAAGGGCTTCTTCTCGAAGGCGCTCGGCAAGAACGTCAAGCTTGAGGTTCATCCGTTCAGCACCGGAACCGAGGAGGGAACCGCGCTGCTGGCCGGCCAGCTCGACGCGGCCTACGTCGGCCCGAACCCGGCCATCAAGGCCTGGCAGACCTCGAGCGGCAAGCTGATCAAGGTCATCTCGGGCGCCGCCTCCGGCGGAGTCGCGCTCGTTGTCAAGAAGGGCATCACCACGCCCGGCGCAGCTCAAGGGCCAGAAGCTAGCGACCCCGTCGCTCGGCAACACCCAGGACGTCGCGCTGCGGTACTGGCTCAAGAAGAACCATCTGACCTCCACCCAGTCCGGCGGCGGCGACGTCCCGATCACCCCGATCACCCCGAACTCCGCGGCGGTGCTCCAGTTCAAGTCCGGCCAGATCGCCGGCGGCTGGGAGCCCGCGCCTTACGACATCGAGATGGTGCAAGACGGCGGCCACGTGCTGGTCAACGAGGCCTCGCTGTGGCCGAAGGGTCAGTTCGTCACGACCAACCTGGTCGTCACCCAGAAGTTCCTTGCCGCGCACCCCTCGGCCGTGAACGGACTGCTCAAGGGGCAGATCCAGGCCAACAGCTACATCAGTTCGAACCCATCGGGCGCCGAAGCGGCCGCCAACAAGGAGCTGACCTCGCTGCTCGGCAAGGGCCTGGACCCGAGCGTCCTGTCGGCCGCCTTCAAGGAGATCACCTTCACCAACGACCCGATCGCCTCCTCGCTCGCTGCTGACGCGCAGCACGCGGTCGCGGTCGGCCTGCTCACCCCGGTGCAGAACATCTCCGACCTGTACGACCTCGGCCCGCTGAACGCTCAGCTCAAGGCCGCCGGCCAGCCGCAGGTGAAGTCATGAGCGTGCTCCAGCGGTACCGGCCTGACCCAGCGTCGGCGGCCCAGCGCAACGGCAATCGACCCGCCGGTACGGCCTCCCAGGCCGCCATCGAGCTGTCCGAGGTCTCCAAGGTCTACGGCCGCGGGAACGGCGCCGTGCACGCGGTCGACCGGCTTTCGCTAGCGGTCGGCCAAGGTGAGTTCGTCTGCATCGTCGGCGCCTCGGGCTGCGGCAAGTCCACGCTGCTGTCGATCGTGGCTGGCCTGGACACGCCCACGGCCGGTCAGGTCGACACCGGCGGGCGCCGGGTCGCGATCATGTTCCAGGAGCCCGCGCTGTTCCCGTGGCTGACCGCACGGCGCAACGTCGAACTGGCGCTGCGCGCGCTGCGGGTGCCGAAGGAGCGGCGCAGGCGCCGCGCCATGGAACTGCTCGAGGCGGTGCATCTCGGCGACTTCGCCGACAAGCGTCCGCACGAGCTGTCCGGCGGCATGCGGCAGCGGGTGGCACTCGCCAGGGCGCTCGCTCAGGAGGCCGACGTGCTGCTGATGGACGAGCCGTTCGGCGCCCTCGACGCGATGACCCGCGACCTGCTGCACGACGAGCTGGAGCGGATCTGCTCGGAGCGCTCGCTGAGCGTGCTGTTCGTCACGCACAACGTGCGGGAGGCGGCCAGGCTCGGCGACCGGGTGGTGCTGCTGAGCAGCAGGCCTGGCCGGGTCATCGAGGAGTACGACGTGCCGAGGACCGGCCCGCGCAGGATCGACTCTGCCAGTGTCGCGAACCTGGCCAGCCAGATCACGGACCGGCTGCGGGAGGAGATGAGGCGCCATGGCTAGCACCAGGACGCCAGGCAGTACCGACGTGCCGCGTCAGAACACGGCCATCGCCGGGCTCGACAGCCTGGAGGTCGGCCAGGCAGGAAAGGTCCGCGACCAGGGTCGGCTCGCAAGGAAGGCCTGGTCGGGGACCTGGCCGAAGCTGCTCGCGATCGCCATCGTCCTGGGCGCGTGGCAGCTGTTCTACCTCAGCGACTTCCACGGCGACGCGTCGACGGGGCTGGTCAAGGGACCAGGCGCTGGCCTGGCCAATCTATGGGACCAGCTGCAGCACGCCCAGCTCTGGCAGGCGATCGGGACCACGGTGCGCACGGCGGTCGTCGGTTTCGCGCTGGCCATGCTTATCGGCTCGCTCATCGGCGCGATCGTGTCCCGGATACCGCCGCTGCGCGCGGCCACCGGCTCGATCATCAGCGGCCTGCAGACTATGCCGTCGATCGCGTGGTTCCCTTTCGCGATCATCTTGTTCGGCACCACGGAGTCGGCCATCTTGTTCGTGATGGTGCTCGGCGCAGCTCCGTCGATCGCGAACGGACTGATCACGGGCGTGGACTACACACCGCCGCTTGCTGCTGCGGGCCGGCCGGACAATGGGCCTGCGCGGGATCGCGCTGTACCGGCACCTGATCCTGCCCGCATCGCTGCCTGCCTACCTCGCCGGGCTCAAGCAGGGCTGGGCGTTCGCCTGGCGCAGCCTGATGGCCGGTCAGCTGCTGGTGATCATCGTCGGGAACCTGTCGCTCGGCATCCTGCTCAACAACGCCCAGGACAACCAGGACCTGACGGGGGCCATCTCGATCATGATCGTGATCCTCGTGATCGGCATCGTCGTGGACGCGATCTTCGCCAAGACCGACCTCGCCGTCAGGCGCCGCCGCGGCCTGCTGACCGGAGCCCAGTCGGTCTGACTTCGACGGCCGGATCGCCGGGCACTGGCTCGCCCGGTGATCCGGCCTGCACCCGGTCGGGGCGGGTGTAGACGTTCATCGAGCCGCCGCGCAGGAATCCCACCAGCGTCAGTCCTGCCTCGGCCGCCAGGTCGGCCGCGAGCGAGGACGGCGCGGACACGGCCGCGAGCACGGGGAAGCCCGCCAGCACCGCCTTCTGAACCAACTCGAAAGAGGCGCGCCCGCTGACCAGCAGCACGCAGCCGCGCATCGGAAGCCGGTCGTGCCGCAACGCCCAGCCCACGACCTTGTCCACGGCGTTGTGCCGGCCAACGTCTTCGCGGACGACAAGCAGGTCGCCATCAGGTCCGAACACCCCGGCCGCGTGCAGCCCGCCCGTGCTGGCGAACACCCGCTGGGCCTCCCGCAGCGCCCCGGGCATCGACGTCAGCCGCTCGGCGGTGACGGACGCCTGGTCTTCGTTAACCTGCCAGGTTTGCCGCACGAACAGTTCCGCGGTGCTCGCCTTGCCGCAGACGCCGCACGCGCTGGTGGTCATGAAGTTCCTGCGCACCGCCGGCTCGACGGTCAGGCCGGGCCGCAGGTCGACGTCGACGATGTTGCCAAGGCCGTCATGTCCCGCGTGCCCGCACGCTGTGCCGTCGCAGAGCCGGATCGAGGCAATGTCGTCCTGCTGCCTGACGATGCCCTCGCTGATCAGGAATCCGGCGGCGAGGTCGATGTCGTCGCCTGGCGTCCGCATCGTCATCGTCAGCGCCTCGCCGGCCACCCTGATCCCGAGCGGCTCTTCGGCGGCGAGCAGGTCGGAGCGGTCGGTCACCGACGCAGCGCCGGGCTCTTCGGGCAGCAGAATCCTGCGTACCCGCCGGCGCACCGTCCTGCCGCTCATCGCGCCCAACTTCCCTCGCTGTCAGCCCCGCACCGTCAACACCGAGGCTACGCGTGCGGACCCGGCGCGTGTAAACGTTGTCTACTTAGCGTTTGTGCAGCACTATGACGTGATGGCGCAGTCCTCGGATGGCCGCGGCAGCCGGCACCGCCGGCATCTTCGCAGCAGCTATCACCACGGCGATCTGCCGAACGCGCTGGCCGACGCCGCGACCGACATGGCTAGGGCCGGCGGGCCCGACGCCGTGGTGCTGCGCGCCGCGGCCAGGGAGGCCGGCGTGTCGGCAGCGGCCGCCTACCGGCACTTCGCCGACCACGATGAACTGCTGGGCGTCGTGAGGCAGCGTGCGCTCGAAGCGCTGGCCGACGCCATGCGGCAGAGCCTGGACTCGGGGACTCCGGCGCCCGATCCGGCCGACGAGGCTGTGCGCAGGCTGCGGGCGCTTGGCCGCGCGTACATCAGGTTCGCGCTCGAGGATCCGGGGCTGTTCAGGACAGCGTTCTGCCCGCCGGACAAGCTGCGGCCAGGAGCGGCCGAGCGGATGGTGTCGCAGGGGCCTTACATGCTGCTCAGCGGCGTGCTCGATGAGCTAGTCGAGCACGGGGTGCTGGATCCGGCCAGGCGGGCAGGGGCGGAAATCCCTGCCTGGGCGATCGTGCACGGCCTCGCGACGCTGCTCACCGACGGACCGCTAGCCACGCTCGGGCCAGAAGACCAGGCCAGCGCCATCGAGCGCATCTCGGACTTCATGCTGCACGGCATCAAGGGCCCGAAGCCAGCGGCCGGCCCGGAGGGCCCGAAGCCAGCGGCCGGCCCGCAGGGCCCGAAGCCAGAGGCAAGCCCGCAGCACTAGAGCTGCCATGTTGACAGTGTTCACTTCGTATGGCATTATATGTAATGTGAACACCGTCCACATAGGAGTAGAGGAGGCGGACGACGATGATTGACCTCCACCTGGTCAACGTCACGCTTGCCGGGCTTGGCGCTGGAGTTGGAGTAGTCCTGCTGATCGCGGCGGCGATATTGGCCATCGCGGCGTTCGGGCGGCGCGACCAGGTCGCACGCAGCAGTCAGCCGGCCCGGTGCCAGTGAGCGCCGCACCAATCGCAACCAGGACCGTCAGCCACCAGGATGGCCAGGTCAGGGAGCCAGCGCTGCGGTAAACGTCAGCGAGCCGGTCGTGGCCCAGTAGCCGCGGGCCGGCTCGCTCCCGCTTCTGCCTTGTCCTCGCCGGCCGTCGGCCGCGACCCGTTTGCTGCCTCGCCATTGCCGGACACCCCAGAACCCACCAGCGTCCCGCCGCGCAGGACAGCGTCGGCTCGCGCCAGCAAGGCGTCGATCGGGCTCTTCTCCACGGTGACGAGCGGCACCGGCCGGCGCGGCCGCTTGCGCCAGGCGAGCACCGCGGCGGTGATCAGCGCGAGGTAGATCACGATGCCGATCGCCACCCACAGGTTCCAGGTCAGCAACTGCCAGCCGTGCACGACCATGATCTGGGTGACCTCAGGCGGCTTCACGAACCAGCCGAGCAGGCCCCGGCGCGGCACGAAGGCGCGCGGGCCGCTGTACCGCCACGGCCAGGAGGCCATGATCCCCGTGATCAGCACGATTCCCGCGACGTAGCAGGCCTTGACGACCGGCCTGGCCGTGACCGTGAGGCCCGCCATCACGGCCAGGACCGGCACGATCCACACCCAGTGGTGATCCCAGCTGATCGGGGAGACCAGCACGCTGGTGATGCCGACCAGCGTCCAGCCCTGGACCTCGCGGCCCGCCCTGCTCAGCATCGCGCCGCCGATCAGGCCGCCGGCGGCCACGACCAGTGCCAGCGGCAGCCAGACCGGCTGTGCGGGCGCGACGGTGCCGTAGAGCCGCGCCAGCGTGCCGAGCAGCGACTGGTTGACCAGCGAGTGGACCGAGCCGGTCCGTCCCGGGCGGATGAAGTACCCGGTCAGCCAGTACGACGCTGACGGCCCTGGCAGCGCGATGAAGCCCACAACGATCGTGGCCAGGAACGCGCCGGTGGCGACCGCAGCCTGGCGGACCTTTCCTGACAGCAAGAGGTAGGGAATGAAGAGCAGCGGTACCAGCTTGATCCCGGCCGCGATGCCGATCCCGATGCCCTTCCACTGCCGCGAGTCCTTCCTGGTCAGGTCCCAGACGACCAGCAGCATGAGCAAGGGTTCGATCTGACCCAGGAACAGCGCCTTGACCACGGGCTGGATCCACAGCGCGAGGGCGCTGACCACGAGTGCGGCCGCCAGCCGCCCTCGGCCGCGGCGTCCCATTCCGCCGAGCGTGAGCCAGGCCGTCAGCGGAATGGACACCAGGCTCGCGACGGTCATCAGCCAGCGCAGCGTCACCAGGGGCATCAGCGACCCGCCGGCGAAGACCAGCCCGGCGAACGGCGTGTAAGTGAACTGGACGCCGACCTTCAGCTCCCAGGTGTACAGAATCGAAGGCAATTGCCTGGTGATCAGGCCGGCGTCGTTGTAGACGTTCAGGTCGTACCAGGTCAGCACGGCGTGGCGGTGAACCGCCTGGTCCGCCAGGTACGCGGTCAGAGAGAGCAGAAAAAACAGGATGGCCAGGATCAGGCCAGTGTTGCGAAGAGTCCGGTGCCACGGCGGCTGCCGCGGCTGGACTCGGCCCGCGGCGTCGGTCGACTCCATCTCGGCCTGTGCCTGCACGCCCCGAACCTCCTTGTCCGCGGCCGGAGCCGGTCCGCGTCTAGCGCTGAACACCATCGGCGCGCACCTCGCGCGAAACGTCTGCATTCGACTGTTAGACGAGCGGCAGCCGTTGCTTGTTGCATCCGGCGGCAGCTCGCTATGCGCCGCTGCGGCAGGCCACCGGGATAGTCTGCCCGATGTAGTGCTAACCGTGAGTGCAGCCTGCCCACAAAACCTTCACGGTAACTACAGAACGTAATTGCTACGTAACTGTTATGACACTCTCGCCGCGAGGCACAAGCTCGCCGATGACCGTCGCGCCGGGAATTTCCCCCGCGAGCAAGAGGCCGCCGGACGTCTGAGCGTCGGCCAGGAGCAGCAACTCATCGTCGCAGAGATCACCGAAGTCCGCGTGCGGCGCGACCCAGGCAAGATTACGCCGACTGCCGCCAGGAAGGTGGCCAGCACGCTGGGCCTGCCTGGTGCCGTCGATGACCGGGACGGCGCGATGATCGATGACCGCGCTGACCCCGCTGGCGCGTGCCAGCTTGAAGGCGTGCCCGAGCAGGCCGAACCCGGTGACATCGGTCCCGCAGCGCAGGCCGGCTTCGAGGGCTGCCCGGCTCGCGGCCGCGTTCAGCGCGGTCATCACCGCGACCGCCGCCTCGCTGATGTCCCCGGTCGCCTTGTGCATCGCGTTGAGGATTCCCGTGCCGATCGGCTTGGTCAGCGACAGCGGCGTGCCCGGCGTCCCCGCGTCGATCCGCAAGAGCCGGTCGGGATCGGCCAGCCCGGTGACTGCCATGCCGTATTTCGGCTCTGGGTCGTCGATGCTGTGACCGCCCGCGACATGACACCCGGCCTGGCTGGCGATCTCCAGCCCGCCGCTAAGCACCTCGGCGGCCAGGTCGGCACCGAGCACGTCACGCGGCCAGCCGAGCAGGTTGAGCGCGACCAGCGGCTCACCGCCTACCGCGTAGACGTCGGACAGCGCGTTGGCCGCGGCGATCCTGCCGAAGGTGCGCGGGTCGTCGACGACCGGAGTGAAGAAGTCCACGGTCGCCACGATCGCTCTCGTCGGGCTGATCCGTACGACGGCGGCGTCGTCTCCGTGCTCGACGCCGATCAGCAGGTCATCGGGCCGGTGCTGCGGGACGAGCCTCGCGACCGCCTCCTCAAGCTCGCCAGGCGGGATCTTGCACGCGCAGCCGCCGCCGTGCGCGTACTGAGTGAGCCGGACGGTGTCAGCCCGGTGCGCGGCACCCCGGGTCGCTTGCTCTGTGTCCACTCCTGAACTCTAGCCAGGCCACGCCTTGCATCGTCCGCCCGCACATGGTGGCATATCGCCCAAGCACCCAAACGGCGCCAGCCTAGGGATTACGCCGCGCATACGGAGGAACGCACAGTGACCAGTGGAGTCATCGAAGAACGCGCGGAGATCGAAGCGCAGACCGCCGGCGTCACGCTATGCGGGCTGCTCGAGCGGACCAGCGCCGGCCACGGCGATGAGCTGGCCTACTCCGACCGGGACGGCGACGGCCCGTGGCAGTCGCTGACCTGGCGGGAGTTCCGCGACCGGGCGCTGCAGCTCGCGGCCGGACTGGTCAGGCTCGGCCTGGAGCCCGGGGACCGAGTCGCCCTGATGCTGCCGAACCGGCTGGAGCACGTGCTCGCCGACCAGGCAGTGCTGCATGCCGGGGGCGTTCCCGTCACCTTCTACGCCACGCTCGCATCCGACCAGATCAAGTACGTGGCATCTGACTGCCAGGTCAAGCTGGCCGTCCTGGACGGCGCGTCCGAGCTGGCCAGGTGGGAACCGCTGCTGGCGGACCTGCCGGATCTGGGCACGGTGATCGTGCGCGACGCCGCGGCCTGCCCGGCCGACGCCAGGCACCTGAGCTGGGACGCCTTCGCCGCCCTCGGCGAGGAGGCGAGCGGCACGGACGCTGCCGCGGAGGTCTCCCGCAGGGTCGCGGCGATCGGGCCAGACGACCCGGTGACGCTGCTGTACACGTCAGGCACGACCGGCAACCCCAAGGGCGTCATCATCACCCACGGCAGCGTGCTGTATGAGTGCAAGACCGCCGAACTCGGCGGCAGCACGATGCAGGGGGTCCGGTGGGTCTCCTACCTGCCGCTCGCGCACATCGCCGAGCGGATGTTCACCCTCTACCTGGCGATCTACAGCGTCGGGACACACCTACTTCTGCCACGTGCCGACCGATCTGATCAGGGTCGTCGGCGAGGTCAGGCCGACTGCGTTCTTCGGCGTGCCGAGGGTATGGGAGAAGATCCAGGCGGGCATCCAGGCGCTGCTCACGATGGAGCAGGACGAGGCGAAGAAGGCCGCCGTCGCGGCCGCGATGGACACCGGCCGTGAGTACGTGCTCAGCTGCCAGTACGGCAGCACCACCCCCGATGACCTGGCCGCCAGGTTCGCCGCTGCGGACGCGGCTGTGCTGACGCCGATCAAGGGCCTGCTCGGGCTCGACCAGGCGGTCAACGTCGTCAGCGCCGCTGCGCCGCTGCCGCCCGAGGTCGCCGCGTTCTTCGCCGGGCTTGGGATGAAGATGCTCGACGTCTACGGGATGACGGAGACGACCGGGGCGTTCACCACCAACACGCCGACCGCGTTCAAGCTCGGCACCGTCGGCAGGCCGGTGCCCGGCATCGAGGTGACGATCGCCGACGACGGCGAGATCCTCGCCCGCGGCCCGCTGAACACCCCCGGTTACCTGAACCTGCCCGAGCAGACCAGCGCGCTCCTGGACGAGGACGGCTGGCTGCACACCGGCGACATCGGCGCGATCGACCCCGACGGGTTCGTCAGCGTGGTCGACAGGAAGAAGGAGCTGATCATCACCTCGGGCGGGGAGAACATCTCGCCGGCCGCGGTGGAGAACGTGCTCGTCGCGAACCCGCTCATCGGCCAGGCACTCGCGTTCGGCGACCGGCGGAAGTTCGTCGTCGCGCTGCTCACGCTCGACGGAGAGGTCGCCCCTGCCTGGGCGAAGGCGCGCGGGATCGAGGCGACGTCGCTGGCCGAACTCGCCGAGAACCCGGTCGTGCTCGAGGCCGTCGCAGCCGCGGTCGAGGCCGCGAACGGCCAGCTCGCCCGCGTCCAGCAGGTCAAGCGCTGGCAGCTGCTTCCGGTGGAGTGGACGGCTGAGAGCGAAGAGCTGACGCCGACCTTCAAGCTCAAGCGCCGGATCATCCACAACAAGTACGCGGACGTGATCGACTCGCTCTACGCCGGAATTGACTGAGTGGACTAGGGTTCGGGTCGGAGGCGTCTGGGCACCTGGTGGGCTCCCCGGTCTTCAAAACCGAGGTATGGCGCTCTGCGTCATAGGCGGGTTCGATTCCCGTCCGCCTCCGCTGACCTGCGACGACACCGCTGCTGAGGTGCCCCAGGAGCCTGCTGCGCCGCCCTGACCTTGTCGCCGATGTACTTCCAATCTTCAAGCGGGAGCTACTCGCTCACCCCACGCGGGCGAGATCATCTGGCTGGGCCAACCCGGATTGACCTGGGTCAGGCTCCCGTATGTAGAGTCGTTTGGGTGTCCGGGCGCTTGCTGGGGTGGGCCGCCGCTGGCTTCGTGATGCTGATCACGCTGGCGCTTATCGTTGACGAAATCACTAACGCCGGGCAGCGAAGCTGGTGGGGGAACCACTCGCTTACGACAGACACAGTGTCAGGACTGCTGGTGCTGCTGATCACAGTCCTGGTCGTGAATCAGCTGCTCAACTTGCGACAGGCCAGGCAACGCGGCCAGGCGGTCGGCGCACAGACCGTCATCATGCTGGCCCAGGCCGCTCGTGCGGCCAAGGCTGTGTCGTCGGTGATCGACGGATCGGGCGACCGCGCCGCCGCGTCCGATAGCTTTCAGACGTACATGATGATGCTGCTGATCGGCGCGCCTCTGCTCATCGACGAATCAGCCGACCGCCATTTCCTCGAGCGTGCCCAGCACCTCGAGGCAGTAATTGTCGGCACGCTCACAGCAATAGACAGGTCGCCGGACGGCGCTGCCGTATCGAGCGACGGGCTGGACGACGCCGTGCAACAGATCCAAAGTGCTGCGGCACCACTTCTCCAGCCGCTCAGTCCCGCGATGCGCGATTCCATACAGCGCATCGGCTGGACCGCCGAAAAGTAGTACGGGGCTCGCGTACGCTGTAGTCCCAGGTATGCCATAGCCACACCTGGCCAGTGCACCTCGACCACCCGCAGCGCGTGCCGGTAGCCGACCCATCCGGCAACGATCGCCACGATGCCGCCCGCCATGACGGTCGCCCTCTGGACGGCCTTGTCGCCTGTCACCCCGGCTGCAGGCCACGGGCGTGAGCGGCGAGCCGTCCGGATGGTCATGGCTATTGATCTCACGGCTGCCTGGTGTCGCCGACATCATCCCCGGCCAGCCAGCCGTCTGGGCCGCACAGCTCGGCGAAGCGCTCGCGCAGGTCCATGGGACCGCCACGCACCGGCTGGCTGGACTTCCCAGCGTGTTCGGCCAGTTCGAAGGGCGCCATGCTGCCGTCAGCGACCGGCGGCGAGCGTGGTTACGGCCAAATGGGACCTTCTCACCGGCGCCCCGACTGTGCTGACGCACCACGACTACTGGTCTGGTAACACGGTGTGGGAGAGCGGCGCGCTTACTGGCGTCGTGTATTGTACCGGAGGCGCCCTTGGTCCGCGCGGCTTCGACGTGCGCTGGTGCCCGCTGGATCTATATCTGCTGTACGACGAACATATCGCCCACGTGTTCCTGCACTCCTATCAAACGGCGAGCAGGTCCGTGCTTGCCGATATGCCTTTGTGGGACCGTGACCAGGCACTTCGTGATTGAGGGCTTTTGACCTCCGGTGCTACCCGTTGCGGTGCCCGGTCTTCAAAACCGGCGGACGGCGCCGGTCTCGGCGGGTTCGATTCCCGTCCGCCTGCATTGGAACGGCAAGACGTGGCAGCGGGTGCGAGTAGCCCCGGCAACGGCTGGCTGAACGGCGTCGCCGCGACCTCGGCCCGCGACGTCTGGGTGGTCGGCTTCAGCGGCAGCGCGGCGCTCATCCTGCACTTCAACGGGACCTCTTGGCGCCGCGTGCCCAGCCCGCCGTCATCTGGCGCGCTGCTTTCATCGATGTCACGGCAGTTTCGCCGCGCGACGCCTGGGCGGTTGGCCTTGCTGATGGCGGCAGCCTGATCGTGCACTGGAACGGCAAGGCCTGGCTGCGCGTGCATAGCCGCTCTCGGGCCTTCCTGACAGGTGTATCGGCCCGATCAGCGAAGGATATCTGGGCGGTGGGCTGTCGCCGCGGCACCGTTACCTTGCATTCGAACGGAACCGCGTGGCGGCGAGTGCCAAGCCCGAGCCCGGCCCGCGGAGCGGCGCTAGAGAGCGTTGCCACAATCTCCGCCCACGAGGTCTGGGCAGTCCGCGAGACTGTCCGCTACCGCGCTCGTCCCGGCCTTACTGGCCCTGATCCGGGCGATCGGGCGCCGTGGTGGACTCCGAGGCAGGCTGGTCAGGGTATCCGGGGAACGGCGCTGGCGGGAATGGGCTCTGCGAGCGCTGATAGGTGTTCGTCGGCGATTCCTGACTCAGCCCGAACGGGTCGTGCTGCGGGTACTGCGCGCCGCCCGGCTGATACTGCTGCTGGGTAGCGGGCGGGTACTGCTCGGTCGCCTGATAGTGCTCGGTGCCCGGAAAGTTCTCGGTCGCCTGGTACTGCTCAGTCGGCGACGCGTAGTGCTCGGGCGGGAATGGCTCGGTGCTCCCGTACTGAGCCGCGATCTGCTGGCCAGAGTATGGCTGCTGGACCTGCTGGGCCTGCTGGTAGCCCCCGTAGGCACCGCCGACACCCGCGATGCTCGCGACGTCGACGTCATCGGCGGCGACGCCGTTGTAGTCGCGGAACGCCGCGATCGAGAACCGGCCAAGCGCCACCGCGGCGAAGAACACGATCAGAGCGCCGACGCCCGCGAAGAGCGCCAGTTCGGTGAGGATCGCGTTGTGGGCGCTGGTCCCGAGCGGGCTCCCCGTGGTGATCCCGGCGGCGCTGCTGGCCGGCAGCAGCCCGATCACCGCGGCGCCCGCGATGAACCACGCGCCGCCGAGCGCGGCGACGAAGGCCCAGAACCCGCCGAAGCCCCTGCTCTTCGTCACAGCGATGATCAGCCCGGCAAGCAGGACGACGGCACCAGGCACCGCCGACAGGTACAGCCGGCCAGAGGTATATTTCCAGGCCTGGTCGGGGGTGAAGCCGAAGCCGTAGGACGGCCCGGCGAACGGCGCGACGCCGCCCCAGCCGCCAAGCAGGATCAGCGCGAGCCCGGACAGGGTGCCCCTGCTGCGCGGTGTCCGCACGCCATCGGCCATCGTCACTCACCTTCTTCACGTCAGTCGATCAAGACTGGCACATCAGGACGCATGATTGGCAATACCGTCGGCCAGCTGATCTTGTGTCGGCGGCCAGCGGGCTAGCCGGCTGGCTGGCGTACCCCGCTGCCAGCCCCGCGAGGTATGGTCACGGTCGTGGAGGACGCCCGCAGGCTGGTGCCGCGCACCGATGCGGTGCTGGCTGACCCGCGGCTGGCGGCCGCCGAGCAGCGGCTCGGCCGCTCCCTGGTGCGGGAAGCGGTCCGTCACGCCCAGCAGCGCGCCAGGGACGGCGAGATCCGCCCTGAGGATGTCGCGACCGCGGCCGTGACCGGGTTGCCGTGGCTCGCGACGAGCCTCACGCCAGTAATCAACGCTACCGGCGTTCTGCTGCACACCAACCTCGGGCGCGCGCCGCTGTCCGCGGCGGCGCGCGATGCGCTGGCCGTCGCTGCTGGATGCACCGACCTGGAATACGACCTGCGAACAGGCGCACGCGGGCGGCGCGGTGCCGCGATGCTCGCCGCGCTGGCCAAAGCGGTGCCCGACGCGCAGGCCGTGCACGTGGTGAACAACAACGCGGCCGCCCTGGTGCTGGCTGCGACCGTGCTGGCGGCCGGGCGCGAGATCATCGTGAGCCGCGGCGAGCTCATCGAGATCGGCGACGGCTTCCGGCTGCCTGACCTGCTGACCAGCACCGGCGCGCAGATCCGCGAGGTCGGCAGCACGAACAGGACGTCGGTCGCTGACTACGCGGCCGCTGTCGGGCCGCGAACCGGCTTCGTGCTGAAGGTGCATCCGTCCAACTACCGGATCGAAGGATTTACGGAGAACGCGGGGGTGGCCGACCTCGCCGGGCTTGGCGTGCCCGTGGTCGGTGACATCGGATCCGGCCTGCTCACGCCGCACCCTGCCCTGCCCGACGAGCCGGACGCGACGACCTGGCTCCGGGCCGGTGCGGCGCTGGTGACAGCGAGCGGCGACAAGCTGCTCGGCGGCCCGCAGGCCGGCCTGCTGCTCGGTCGCGCTGACCTGGTCGGTCAGCTGGCCAGGCACCCGCTCGCCCGCGCGCTGCGGGTCGACAAGCTCACGGTGGCCGCGCTCGAGGCCACGCTGGCCGGACCGCAGGCTCCGGTGCTGGCGGCGCTCGCTGCCACCGCAGGAACGCTGGCCGGCCGCGCCAGGCGGCTGGCGGCCGCGCTCGCCGAGGCCGGGATTGACGCCAAGGCCACCGGCAGCGAGGCCGCCGTGGGCGGCGGCGGCGCACCCGGCGTCGCGTTGCCCAGTGCCGCGGTCAGCGTGCCGGCCGACCTGGCCGTAGCGCTGCGCAGCAGCGCCAGGGTCGCGGCAGGGAACCTTCCTGCCGTGGCCGGCCGGGTCATCGACGGCAGGCTGCTGCTCGACCTGTACGCGGTCGAGCCGGCCGATGACGACACGCTGGCGGCCGCCGTACTGGCCGCCGCTGAGCATCCCGGCCAGCTCGCCCCAGAGCAAGCCGGCTGACCGAGCATGCACGTCATCGCCACCGCCGGGCACGTGGACCACGGCAAGTCGGCGCTGCTACGGACGCTGACCGGGATGGAGCCTGACCGCTGGGCCGAGGAGAAGCGCCGCGGCATGACGATCGACCTGGGCTACGCCTGGATGACGCTGCCGTCTGGCGACCGGCTCGCTTTCGTCGACGTACCAGGGCACGCGAGGTTCGTTCCCAACATGCTGGCTGGCGTAGGACCGGTCCCTGCTGTGCTGTTCGTGGTGGCCGCCGACGGCGGCTGGATGCCGCAGTCGGCCGAGCACCTGGCGGCCGTCGATGCTCTGGGCATCACCAGCGGTCTGCTCGTGATCACCAGGTCGGACCTGGCAGATCCTGGCCACGCCAGGGCCCAGGCAGCCGAGCAGCTCAAGCCGTCGAGCCTCGGCGAGGTGAGGGCCGTCGCCGTCAGCGCGGTCACCGGGGCCGGCCTGCCCGAGCTGATCAGCGCGCTTGACGACCTAGCCAGCGGGCTGCCGCCGGCACCCGCCAGCGCGCCCGTGCGGATCTGGGTCGACCGGGCCTTCAGCATCACCGGCAGCGGGACGGTGGTGACCGGCACCCTCCCGGCGGGAACGGTCCGCCGCGGCGACGAACTCGCGCTCACGCCGGCCATGCGGCCGGTCAAGGTGCGCGCGCTGCAGTCGCTCGGGGACACCGCCGCCGAGCTGACCGGCGTCGCGCGTGCAGCGCTGAACCTGCGCGGCATCGACCTGGCCGACGTCCGGCGCGGGATGGCGCTCATCCAGCCGGGGCGGTGGGTCATCGCCAGGCAGGTCGACGTCCGGCTTGGCCACCAGCAGGACGACGGACTGCCCGCGACGATGACGCTGCACGTGGGGTCCGCGCGAACCCCGGCCAAGGTCAGGATGCTCGGCAGCGGGCACGCCAGGCTGACCCTCCGGGACCCCGTGCCGCTCCATGTCGCTGACCGGGTCCTGCTGCGTGATCCCGGCGCGGCCGCGAGCCAGGACACGCCAGGCGCGGCGGCCGCGCTCTGGCGCGGCATCACCGGAGCCGTCGTGCTTGACCTGAATCCGCCGCCTCTCACCAGGCGTGGCGCGGCGGCCGCGGCCACCGCCGAGCTCGCGTCCTGGCCCGACAGTCCGACTGCCGCCAACCTGCTCAAGCGGCGCGGTCTTGCCAGGTCGGCCGATCTCGCCGCGATGGGCATGACCGGGCTGCCTCGCGCCGGTGGCGGCCGGCTGGCTCGCGGATCCGGCTCACTGGGCCAGCCTGGCCGTACGGCTGACCTCGCTCGTGGCCGAGTACGCCGAGCGGGAGCCGCTCGCCCCTGGCCTGCCGGCGGAAGCAGCGCGGGAGGCTCTGCGGCTGCCCGACCGGCGGCTCGTGCCAGCGCTGGCACAGGCGGCGAAGTCGGTGACGATCGCCGGCGGCCTGCTCACGGCCGCTTCAGCGCAGACCGGGCTGCCGCCGGCGCTTGCCAGCGCCGTGGCCGCGCTCATGGCCTACCTGGATGAGCGGCCATTTGACGCGCCCGACGCCGCCAGGCTCACCGAGCTTGGGCTGGACCGGCGCGATCTCGCCGCGGCTGCCAGGCACGGGGCGCTGCTGCGGATCAATGACCAGATCGTGCTAGCTCCTGGCGCGGACGCGCGCGCCGCCGAGATCCTGGCCGGACTCGATCAGCCGTTCACCGCGGCCGACGCCAGGGCCGCGCTCGGGTCGACCAGGCGCACCGTGATCCCGCTCCTTGAATACCTGGACCGGCAGCGGATCACCCAGCGGCTGCCCGATGATCGCAGGCGGATGCGCTAGCCGCCGCGGGCGGCGAACCGCGCGGCGCTCCACGCCCGGGCCTCGGGCGGCGGCTTGTCCGCCGCGATCCACCTGCTGATCGCCATCCCGGTGGCTGGCGCGTTCAGGATCCCGGTCCTGAAGTGGCCGGAGGTCAGCCACGCGTTGCGCAAGCCTGGCACCCGGTCGATCACAGGGCGCCGGTCAGGGTGCCGCGGCCTGAAGCAGCACCACTGATGTGAGACAGCGACGTCGCGGACGCCGGGCAGCGCGGCGCGCAGGCCGCCCATGATCGTGTCCACGACCTCCTCCCTGACCACCGGGCTCTCGTCGCCGTAGTCGAAGGTGCCGCCGGCCAGCAGCCTGCCGTCCTCAAGCGGCGTCGCGACCGGAGCGATCGTGCAGGGCAGGTGAACCTTCGTGGGCGCGGTCACGACCAGATGGCCCTTGACCCGGTCGGACGGGATGTCGATTTCCAGCCCGTCGAGTACCGGCGGCTGGCCGGTAGCGAAGACGACCGCACCGGGGTTGATCTGCCCTGCCGACGTCGTGACCGACTCGATCCTGTCCCCGCGGAGCGTGATCGCGGATGCCGCCACGCCTGTGCCGACCGCAGGCAGGCCAGCGGCGAGGCCGACCAGCGCGCGCAGCGGGTTGATCCTGGCCTGATGCCTGATCAGCGCCCCGCCGAGGTGCCAGGCCAGGCCGGGCACCAGCGCCGCGATCTTGCCCGGCGTCCAGCCACTCGACGTTCGCAGGCTGGTGCGCGGCAAGTCCGCCGGGATCGGGCGCCAGGCCGATCCAGTCGAGTTCGACCAGGCCAAGGCCGCCGGGCGTGACCTGGTCGAGGTATCGCCACCGTTCCAGGCTGGCGCGCTCCATGTCGACGAACGTCTCAGGATCGCTCCACTGGTGCGGCTCAGGGATCAGCAGCCCGGTCGCGCCGCCGGTCGCGCCCGCGCCGAGCCGGCCGGCCTCGATCAGCTGGACCGATCCGAGCCCGGCATCGTGCACCGCGGCGGCGATCGCGACGCCCAGTATTCCGCCGCCCACGACCAGCACGTCCGGGCGCGGCTCGGCGATCACGCCGGCGTCGCGGCCCAGCACTGCGCGCTGGTCGGGCGACAACTGATCACGCCAGATCGCGCCTGTCACGGTCATAGCCCCATCCTGGAGGAAGCGGCCGTCGTCCAGGGAACGAATCGACGCCGTAGTTGTTGTTGTTGTCAAGGGGACGGCCTTGGCGAGCACAAGTCAGGCAGCGCCGTCCGCGAGGAACGCGGATCGAGAAGTAGGCTAGGCCAGCGTGAATGCGACACCGCTGCGGGAGGAGGTAGGTCATGCTCGCCGACTCATATGGCCGCGTGGCCACCGACCTGCGCGTTTCGCTGACAGATCGGTGCAATCTGCGGTGCAGCTACTGCATGCCTCCAGAGGGCCTCGACTGGCTGCCGAGCGCCGACCAGCTCACCGATGACGAGCTGATCAGGCTGCTTGGCATCGCCGTGCGACGGCTCGGCGTCACCGAGATCCGGTTCACCGGCGGCGAGCCGATCCTGCGGCGCGGGCTGGCCGGCATCGTGGCCAGGACGGCAGCGCTAGACGCCGCGGCCTGAGATCTCGATGACGACCAACGGCATCGGCCTGGCCAGGCTCGCTGCCCCGCTGCACGAGGCCGGGCTCGACCGGGTGAACGTCTCGCTCGACACGCTGGACCCGCAGACGTTCATCAAGCTCGCGCGGCGAGACCGGCTTGCCGACGTGCTCGCTGGCCTGGCAGCGGCGGCTGGAACCGGGCTCGCGCCGGTGAAGGTCAATGCGGTCCTGATGCGCGGCGTCAACGACCACGAGGCGATCGACCTGCTCCAGTTCTGCCTCGACCAGGGCTACCAGATGCGGTTCATCGAGCAGATGCCGCTCGACGCGCAGCACGGCTGGCGCCGGGAGAACATGGTGACGGCCGACGAGATCCTCGAGGCGCTGTCCGCGAAGTTCACGCTGACTCCTGACGATCCGGACGTGCGCGGGTCAGCCCCTGCCGAGACTTTCCTGGTCGACGGCGGCCCCGCCAGGGTCGGCGTGATCGGCTCGGTCACCAGGCCGTTCTGCGGATCCTGCGACCGCGTCAGGCTGACCGCCGACGGCCAGGTGCGGAACTGCCTGTTCGCCAGGCAGGAGAGCGACCTGCGGACGCCGCTGCGGGCGGGCGCGGACGACGAGGACCTAGCCGACCGATGGCGCGCGCTCGGTCGCCGCGAAGCTGCCGGGGCACGGCATCAACGACCCTGGCTTCCTGCAGCCGGCCAGGCCGATGTCGGCCATCGGTGGCTGACCCGCCAGGACCGGTCGCCGCGCTGGTTCTGGCTGGCGGGCGGGCCACCCGGCTCGGCGGAGCCGACAAGCCCGGCATCACGATCAGCGGTCGCTCCCTGCTCGTCACCGTCACATCGGCGGCCGCGGGCGCCGGCGCCAGCCGGGTCATCGTGGTCGGGCCGACCAGGCCGGATCTGCCGCCAGGTTCCGTCGAGTTCACCAGCGAACAGCCGCCTGGCGCGGGCCCGGTGCCGGCCGTGCGGGCCGGCCTCGTCAGGGTCGACGAGCCATGGTTGCTTCTCCTCGCCGCTGATCTGCCGTTCCTCAGGAGCCTGCACCTGCGCACGCTTCTCGCCGCGGCGGAGCGTGCTCGCGCGGCAGGCGCACTGCTCCTCGACGGCCAGGGCCGACCGCAGTGGCTGGTGAGCTGCTGGCGAACCGCCCGGGTGCGCTCAGCGCTCGAGGCGTACGACGGTGCGTCGCTTGGCGGCCTGCTCGGCCCGCTGCGCCCGGCGGAGGTCACGGTCAGCCAGGAGCCTGGCCAGGGGCCGCCCTGGCTCGACTGCGACACTAGCGACGACCTAGCAGCGGCAATGGCGCTCGCCGGCCAGCCACCCGGCAAGGAAGGCACGCGATGAGCACGCTCGACAGATGGATCGACGCGGCATGCGCCGAGCTCGGCATCGAGCGGGCGAGCGTGGATGAGCGCGTGATCCTCGACCTCGCCAGGGACTCGGCGCACCGAGTCGACAGGCCAGCTGCGCCGGTGACCGCCTTCCTGCTCGGCCTCGCCGTCGGCGGCGGCCAGCAGCTCGCCGACGTCGCTGGCCGGCTGACGGCCATGACCGAGCGCTGGCAAGACGCCGCCGAGGACGGCGCCCAGAACCAAGCCTGATTCTTCGCGGACGCGCTGGGCCACGCCGTGCCCGCCGCCCGATTTCGACTTTCACAGGCTCTCGCCCGCGCGGTTCTGCGGGTGCCCACAGCAACCCGGGAAGAAATCTGCCTTGCCAGCGACTGATGAACGATATATCTTTGAGCTATCAAGACATTCTCAGGAGGTTCGATATGAACGAGCGAGACACTCGCAACCAAGAGTTCGGAGAGCACTGGCCTCCGCACTCGCACCGGCACCACGCCGGCCGGCGGTTCAGGTCCAGGTTCGATCCGCCGGAATCTGATTCCGCGGGCGAGCCAGATGTTCCCGGCGGTTCCGGCCAGCGCGGTCGGGCCGAGTTCGGCGGACGCGGCGGCTTCGGGCGCCGGCCCGACCTCGGGCCGGACTTCGGGCGAGGCCCGGGTTTCCACGGCGGGCCGCGCGGTCGGTACGGCAGGCGCGGCGGCCGGGCCAAGCGCGGCGACGTCCGCGCGGCAGCTCTGGCGCTGCTTGCCGAGGAGCCGATGAACGGCTACCAGATCATCCAGCAGATTAGCGATCGCAGCGGCGGCCTCTGGCGGCCGAGCCCGGGGTCGGTTTACCCCGCGCTCGCTCAGCTCGAGGACGAGAACCTGGTCGTCCTGCAGGCCACGGCGGGGGAGCGGCGCGCATACGCGCTGACCGACGCCGGCCGTGAGTACGTGACCGGGCACGCCGAAGAGCTGAAGGCGCCGTGGTCCGCGATGTCAGGCGACGCCGCGAACGCGGCCGCCGACATGGCGACGCTGGTCCGCCAGGTGCACGTCGCGGCATTCGGCGTGCTGAGCGCGGGCACCGACGCCCAGATGGCCCAGGCGCGCAAGATCCTTGCGCAAACCCGCAGGTCGCTGTACCGGATTCTGGCCGAGGACGAGGGCCAGGATGACGCAGACGGTCCTGCCGGGGAGACGCCGGACGGTGACTAGGCTCGGGAACGGGGCCAAGGTGAGGAGGAGCCGGTGAGCCTGGAAACCACCGCGAGCAACGGTCAGCGTCCGGCTCTGCAAGCCGACGGCGCCGCCGAGCGAACTCCCCGTCCGGTCATCGAGGTCTCCGGGCTCACCAAGCGCTATGGCGAGGTCGAGGCCGTTCGCGGCATCGACCTCGCCATCTACCCGGGCGAGACCTTCGGTTTCCTCGGACCCAACGGCGCCGGAAAGACGACGACCATCAAGATCCTCTGCACGCTGGCCAATGCCACATCCGGCCGGGCCACCGTGGCCGGCTTCGACACCGCGTCCCAGCGCGACGCCGTCCGGCGCAACATCGGCCTGGTCTTTCAGGACACGACGCTCGACGGCTACCTGACCGCCGAGCAGAACCTGCGCTTCCACGCCGAGCTCTACGGCGTGCCGAAAGACGCCGTGCCGCCGCGAATGCGCCAGGTGCTCGACATGGTCGGTCTATGGGACCGCAAGGACAGCCTGGTCAGCACGTTCTCTGGCGGCATGCAGCGGCGGCTGGAGATCGCGCGCGGGCTGCTGCACGCGCCGCACGTGCTGTTCCTCGACGAGCCGACGGTCGGCCTCGACCCGCAGACCAGGTCCTCCATCTGGGCCTACATCAACGATCTCAAGGGCCGCGAGGACATCACGATCTTCCTGACCACGCACTACATGGACGAGGCCGAGCACTGCGACCGGATCGCGATCATCGACCACGGCAAGATCGTCGCCATCGACACGCCGGAGGCGCTGAAGGCCAGCGTCGGCAAGGACAGGGTGCAGATCCACACCGCCGACGATCAGGCCGCGATTGCCGCACTGGCGCGCAGCTTCGGAATCGACGCCGCCATTCACGAGGGCGCCGTGACGTTCCCGGTAGCCGGGGGCGAGCAGTTCGTGCCGAGGCTCTTCACCGAGCTTGGCCTGCCGATCAAGTCGGTCAGTGTGTCCAGGCCTTCGCTCGACGACGTCTTCATGTCCTACACGGGCAAGACCATCCGCGACGCCGAGGCGTCAGGCACCGATGCCATGCGCCAGATGGCGCAGCGTTTCCGGGGAAGGCGATGACGTGACCGATACCGTCACGCGGGCGGCCGAATCAGCCGTCATCGAGTCGATCAGGGTCCCGGTGCCGAGCCACGGGATCCGGCACGATCTGCGGGCAGTCAGCATCGTCTGGCGGCGCGAGCTGATCAGGTTCAGGACCGACCGGCTGCGGGCGGTGACCTCGCTGGTGCAGCCGGTGCTGTTCCTGTTCATCCTCGGCACTGGACTGTCTACGCTCGCTAGCGGCAGCCTGCCCGACGGGGTCGACTTCAAGACATTCATCTATCCAGGCGTGCTCGCCATGTCGGTGCTGTTCACGTCGATCTTCTCGGCCGGCTCGATCGTGTGGGACCGCGAGTTCGGCTTCCTGCGCGAAATCCTGGTCGCCCCCGTCAGCCGCGCGTCGATCGTTATCGGCAAATGCCTGGGCGGCGCGACGATCGCCACGTTCCAGGGCATCATCTTCCTGGCGCTGGCAGGCTTCGCGCACGTGCCGTATAACCCGGTGCTGCTGCTGACTCTGGTCGGCGAGTTGCTGCTGCTGTCGTTCACGCTTACAGCATTCGGGGTCATGATGGCCGCGAGGATCACGCAGTTCCAGGCATTCATGGCGCTTACTCAGATGCTTGTCATGCCGCTGTTTTTCCTTTCCGGGGCCCTTTACCCGCTCAACGGCCTGCCTAGCTGGCTGACGATCCTGACCAGGATCGACCCGCTCACCTATGTCGTAGGCCCGATGCGGCACGCGGTATTCGAGCACCTCAGCCTTCCTGGCGGCGCTGCGCATCTGCTGGCGCCCAGCGTCACCTGGGGCGGCTGGGCGGTGCCTGAGTGGCTATCGCTGACCATCGTGGCGGCCATGGGCCTGACCATGATGGGTATCGCGATCGCCCAGTTCCGCAAGACCGAGTAGCCAGTCAAAAAATGAAATAAAAAGGGCGACGCCGGGTGGCTACGGGGGCAAACCACCCGGCGTCGCATTCATCGGCGCTCCGACGGGGGCCCGGAACGCCGGCAACGGTGCCCCGGCGGGGGACCAGAGCACCGGTAAGCATGTTACACCGAACCTCCCCCATGTGCGTCAAGACCGGATTAGAAGCGAATCTGGGGATGACGGGTAGCTAGTACCGGCCTGGATCGCCGATTTGCGCCCGACATTGCTGCCTTCCCGCTCCCTTACAGCGAAACACGCCGGTGCTGCCCGATCCGCCGGACAAGCCAGGCTTGGGCGCGGGCGGGCATCAATGCGGCTCGCACCGAGCTCGGAGGCGCCGCGCCGGCCGGAAGGGCTAACTAGCGGGAGGCGCCGTCGTCGTCGCTGGGCGGGACATATCGCTCAGGAAGCCGCGGCTGGTAGGCGCGGAATCCCGATCCCGCGGTCTGCCCTCTGCTGTTCGCGACCACGACGGCGAAATACGGCAGGGCGATCGCGCCCACGGCGGGGATCACGGTCAGCCAGCCGGCGTGGATGACGAACATCACCACGGTCACGACGAAGCAGACGACGCGGATGCCCATCATCACCAGGTAGCGCCGCTCGCGCTGGCCGATCTCGGCCGAGCGGGACTGCCTGGCCTCGGTGACCAGGTACGCCTGGTTACGCCTGGCGCTCGTGATGGCTGCCGCACGCCTCCACGTTAGGCCGCTCGCAGCCGGGAAGCTAATCAGGACCTGCGGCGCCGCGCGGACGCGCGTGACACAGTGTTCCCTCAACGGCACCGGGGACTACCTGCATGGAGGCACAGATGACGGATCGCACGTACCGGGTCACCGAGATCGTCGGCACCTCACCGGACAGCGTCGACGCGGCCATCCGCAACGGCCTGCACCGGGCCGGCCCAGACGCTGCGGCATCTGGACTGGTTCGAGGTCACCCAGATCCGCGGACAGCTGGAGGGCGGCGATGTCGCGCACTTCCAGGTGGGCATGAAGGTCGGCTTCCGGCTCGAGGATTCCTGACGCCGGCCGCGAGTCGGGTGTCTGCGATACTGACTGCCGCGAACGGCGTCTTTGCGCGGGAGGTAGCTGATGGGCCGGTCCGTCCTGGTCACCGGCGGCAACCGGGGGATCGGGCTGGCTATCGCCAGGCGGTTCGCGGCTGCCGGAGACGCTGTCACCGTCACGTCCCGTTCTGGTGAGGCGATCGACGGGCTGACGGTGGCGAAGTGCGACGTGCGGGACGTGGCGTCGGTCGACGAGGCCTTCACGACCGCCGAGGCGGCGCACGGCCCGGTCGAGGTGGTGGTCGCCAACGCCGGCATCACCGCCGACCAGTTGCTGGCGCTGATGAGCGAGGACGCGTTCACCTCCGTCGTCGACACGAACCTGACCGGCGCCTACCGGGTGGCCAAGCGGGCGGTGCGGCCGATGATGCGGCTGCGCAGAGGGCGGATCATCTTCATCTCCTCCGTCGTCGGGCTGCTCGGATCTGGCGGCCAGGCCAACTACGCCGCGTCCAAGGCAGGCCTGGTCGGGATGGCGCGCTCGCTGGCCAGGGAACTGGGCAGCCGCAACATCACGGTCAACGTGGTCGCGCCGGGATTCGCCGACACGGACATGACCGCGGAGCTGAGCGAGGACCGCAAGAAGGCGATCATCGCCGGGGTACCGCTCGGGCGGATCGCCTCGGCCGACGAGGTGGCCGGGGCTGTGCAGTTCCTGGCCGGGCCCGACGCCGCCTACATCACCGGCGCCGTCATCCCGGTCGACGGCGGCCTCGGCATGGGCCACTGAGTTCAAGCACAAGGCAGGGAAGGGCGAGCGATGGGACTACTCGACGGCAAGCGGATTCTCGTCACCGGGGTGCTGACGGACTCATCGATCGCCTTCCACGTCGCGCGGGTCGCCCAGGAGCAGGGCGCCACCGTGGTGCTCACCGGCTTCGGCAGGCTGACCCTGGTCGAGCGGATCGCCAAGCGGCTGCCCGACCCGCCGCCGGTGCTGGAACTCGACGTGACCAATCAGGAGCACCTGGACTCGCTGGCCGACCGGGTGCGAGAGCACGTCGACGGGCTGGACGGCGTGCTGCACGGCATCGCCAATGCCCCGCAGGCCGCGCTCGGCGGCAACTTCCTCGCCACCGACTGGCAGGACGTCTCGGCGGCCGTGCACGTGTCGACCTATTCGCTCAAGGCACTGGCGATGGCGGCGCTGCCGCTGATGAAGGAGAACGGCGGATCGCTGGTCGGCCTGGACTTCGACGCCCGCCTGTCCTGGCCCGCCTACGACTGGATGGGCGTCGCGAAGGCCGGCCTTGAGTCATGCGCCCGCTATCTGGCGCGTTATCTCGGCCAGTATCAGATCAGGGTCAACCTGGTCGCGGCCGGCCCGCTGCGGACGATGGCGATGCGCTCGATTCCAGGGGCCGAGCAGTTCGAGTCGCTGTGGAGCGGCAAGGCTCCGCTCGGCTGGGACCAGACCAATCACGATCCGGCCGCGCGCGCGTGCGTTGCCCTGCTCTCTGACTGGTTCCCCGCGACGACGGGCGAGATCGTGCACGTCGACGGCGGCGTGCACGCCATGGGCGCCTGATTCGCCGGCCAGGGAGAACACATCCAGTCACAATCTGTAACCGATTGGGCACTAAGACCACCAGTTCCGATGGACATCGCCCGGCATTGATAGCAATTTGTGACGATGTTGCCCTGGGTTCGCTACCTCTCGACAGTTTACGCTTCGGCAAAGCTGCCGGTCTGGATCTTGCGCTGCAGGACAGCCGGCGCGGACCACAGGAAGGTGACAGGACCTGTTGCGCGATGCTGACCCCCACTCATGGCAGCCGTCGCCCGCCGGCCTTGTTCACCGTGACCGCCCTGAGAGCAAGGGGATCTGATGAAAGTCGCCCACCCGGTTATGAAGATGGCGGTCTGTGCCGTCGTCGGCGCAACCGCTCTTGCCGCCTGCAGCAAGAGTTCCACCACAGGCACCACCGGAGGAAGCTCGCCGACAATTACCGGCGGGTTCGGCTCGGTGCCCGCCCAGTCGGGGACCCCCCACGCCGGCACCATCACGGTCGCCGAGCCCCCGGGCGCCACCCCCACCTGGATCTTCCCAGTCACGCCGGGCGCCAACGGCTCGGTGTACACCGCCTACTCCTTCCAGTTCCAGATGTGGCGGCCGCTCTACTTCTTCCCCAACGGGGCGAAGATCGAAGAGAACAAGTCGATGAGCATGGCTGCGGACCCGGTCTGGAGCAACGGCAACAAGACCGTCACGCTCAAGCTCAAGAACTGGGTGTGGTCCGACGGCCAGCCGGTCACCTCCAAGGACGCCGAGTTCTTCGTCGACATGACCAGGGCCGCGGTCAAGGTCAGCCCGGCGGACTACTCGCAGTACACGCCGAAGGTCGGCATCCCTGACCAGGTCGTCAGCATGTCCACCCCGGACGACCACACCCTGGTCGTCAACCTGAACAAGTCGGTGAACCCGACCTGGTTCTTCGAGAACAACCTGGCTGGTATCTCGCCGCTGCCCGTGCACGCGTGGGCAAAGGCGTCAGCCAGCGGGCCGATCCTCGACCCGAACAACCCGGCGGACGCTGCCAAGATCTACAAGTTCCTGGCCGCGCAGTCGAAGTCGGTCACGACCTACTCGACCAACCCGCTGTGGCAGATCGTTGACGGGCCGTACAAGCTGACCTCGTTCAACAACACCACCGGCGCGTTCACGATGTCGCCGAACGCCAAGTACAGCGGCCCGCACACCAAGAACCAGTCCAAGCTGTCGGCCGTGCCGTTCACCTCTGACACCGCTGAGTGGAACGCCATCAAGTCCGGCAACCTCGACCAGGGCTACGTGCCGTTCGCGGACCTGCCCCAGGTCAACACCATCAAGTCGAACTACAACGTGTTCGGCTACCCGGGCTTCGGCTTCAACTACGTCACCTTCAACTTCAAGGACAAGACCGGCGACTTCAACAACATCGTCGCCCAGCTCTACTTCCGCCAGGCGATGGCGCACCTGGAGGACGAGGCTGGTTACATCAAGGCCTTCTACCATGGCGCTGGCGGGCAGGCCTACGGCCCAGTGCCCGCGCTCCCGCCGAGCGCTTACACGCCGTCCAGTGCTACCCACAACCCAAACCCGTTCAGCATCACCGCGGCGAAGCAGCTGCTGACCTCGCACGGCTGGACCGTGAACGCGGGCGGCACCTCGGTGTGCGCGAAGGCGGGTAGTGGCACCGGGCAGTGCGGTGCTGGCATCCCGGCCGGCACCAAGCTGGCCTTCAACCTGGTCTACAACACATCGCCAGCGACCATCGGCCAGCAGATCACTGACCTGGTGTCGAAGGCCAAGCAGATCGGCATCAACATCACGCTGAAGTCCGACAACTTCAACCACATGATCGCGACGTACTACAACGTGGCTGCGCCACAGAACGTCGACAAGTGGGCGATGGAGGACTTCGGCGGGTTCAGCATCGCGACCTACCCGACGATGAACGGCATCTTCAACTGCGCCGGCACCTACAACATCGGCAGCTACTGCGACAAGAAGGCCGACCAGCTGATCGCCGCATCCACCGGCGGCAGCGACCCGTCCGCAGTGAAGGCGGAGGCGGACTACCTCACCACGCAGGTGCCGAGCCTCTTCCAGCCGCTGAACGACAACATCGTCGTGTGGACGAAGAAGCTCTCGGGTGACCCCGCGGCGTTCGAGTCCCTCACCCAGTTCCAGCTCTCCCCCGAGTTCTGGTACTTCACCAAGTAGTGCCTTCGTCCGGGGGTTGACCCGGAATGCTGGACACTCCCTGTTCTCCTGTGGTAGCAGGGGAACAGGGAGTGCCGGCGCTATGTCTGCGCTTGTGAGTTTGTCCGCGTGTAAAGGCGCGAGAAGGGGCGATGCGTGACCGCCTACCTGATCCGCAGGATCCTTACGTCGCTCATCGTGGTGGTGGGCGTTTCGATCTTCATCTTCTTCCTGCTGCATGTCATCTATCCGTCGCCGGCCCAGGACATTCTGGGGCCCAAGGCAACGCACACCGCGGTCCTTTCCTGGAACAAGCAACATGGCTTCGACCGGCCCTGGTTCGTTCAGTACCTGACGTACATGAACCACCTGATCCACGGCAACCTCGGCTACTCCTTCAAGGTGAACCAGAGCGTCGCCGCGCTGTTCGGAGAGCGCTGGGTGCGCAGCGCCTACCTCTCCGGCATGTCGCTGCTGCTGGCCGTGCTGATCGCGATCCCGCTTGGGATCTACCAGGCGGTCAAGCGGAACACGGTCGGCGACAACATCGTCACCTCGCTCGCCTTCACCACCTACGCCATGCCGGTCTTCTTCATGGCGCTGATCCTGATCCAGCTCTTCGCGCTGAGCTTCCCGATCTTCAGCTTCGAGGCCAGCCAGTCGCTATCGATCTGGCGTGTCGTCGGCGACTGGCATTCGATGACGCTCCCGATCGCGACGCTGACGTTGCTGTCGGTGGCTGGCTTCTCCCGGTACATGCGGTCCACGTCGATCGACACGCTGGCGCAGGACTACATCAAAGCGGCCAGGGCCAAGGGCTTGCCAGAGCGCCTGGTATTGACCAGGCACCTGCTCAGAAATGCCAGCCTGCCGATGGTGACGCTGATCGGCCTGTCTATCCCGTTCCTGCTCTCAGGCAACCTGATCACCGAATCGGTCTTCAACTACCAGGGGCTTGGCCTGCTGTTCTACACCAGCCTGAACAACGTCGACTACAACGTGCTGCTGGCCTACACCCTGGTCGGCGCCTTCCTGACAGTCGCCGGCAACTTCGTCGCCGACATCGCCCTGACCGTGGCTGATCCGCGGATCAGGCTCTCCTGACGGCGCTCAGAGGATCTGGAGACAGTAGTGGCCAACATCGCAACTTCGCTCAGCCCGCTTGACATCGACCGCGCGCCGGAAGGCGGCGAGATCGGGGCGGTCCAGAGCGGCTGGCGGCTCGCATTCCGCGAGTTCTCGCGGAGCAGGCTCGCCGTCATCGGCATCGCGATCCTGCTGTTCTACGTGGTGTTCTGCTTTATCGGCCCGTTGTTCTATCACGGCAACACCATCAACTCCGACCTGGTCCACACCGACCTGTCCCCGCAGGCGGGGTTCCCGCTGGGCACCGACGGCCAGGGCTTCGACGAACTCGCCCTGTTGATGAAGGGCGGCCAAGCCGCGCTCGAGGTCGGTTTCGCAGCGGCCGCGATCGGCATCGTGATCGGAATGCTCTGGGGCGCCATCGCCGGCCTGGCCGGCGGCGTCATCGACTCGGCCATGATGCGCGTCGTCGACGTGTTCCTCTCGATTCCCTTCCTGTTCATCGTGCTGATCGTGGCCGTGCGGTACGGCGCGTCCGTGCTCGGGCTGGCCGTCATCATCGGAGCCTTTACCTGGCTGGTGCCCGCGAGGTTGGTCAGGGGCGAGGTGCTCACGCTCCGGACCAGAGACTTCGTCTCGGCGGCCAGGAGCGCGGGCTCGAACCGGTGGCGCCTGATCAGCCGGCACCTGATTCCCAATGCGCTCGGTGTCATCGTCGTGAATGTCACCTTCAACGTCGCCGACGCGATCCTCGCGGTGGCGGCGCTCGGGTTCCTTGGCTTCGGGCTGCACTACCCGAACCAGGACTGGGGCGACATGCTCGGAGCGGGCGTTTCGGACATGCAGAACGGCTACTGGTGGCTCGTTTTCCCCGTCGGAGTGTCTATTGTCCTTGTCGTGATGGCATGCAACCTGATCGGCGACGCCTTGCGCGACTCGCTGGACGTCAGGCTGCGGCGCCGCTAACCGCAACGCCCGCCCTGCCCCCACTGAGCTGAGAGGTACCCCCGGATGGCCCCCGTCATCGAGATCGACGACCTGTCTACTCACATCCAGCTGAGCAAGTCGGTCGTGCAGGCAGTCGGCAACATCAACTTGCGCATCGAGCCGGGCGAGACGCTCGGCCTCGTGGGCGAGTCCGGTTGCGGGAAGTCGATGACGGGGCTGTCGATCATGGGCCTCCTGCCGCCAGGCGGCAGCATCGTCAGCGGTTCGATCAAGCTCGAGGACCGGGAGCTGGTCGGGCTGCCCGACGCCGAGCTGCGAAAGATCCGCGGCAACGAGATCGCGATGATCTTCCAGGATCCGCTGACCTCACTCGACCCGACCAAGACCGTCGGCTACCAGGTCGCCGAGCCGGTCAGGCTGCACAGGAACGTGACCAGGGCTGAGGCGATGGAGCGGGCCGCCGAGGTGCTCGGCCTGGTCGGGCTCCCCAAGCCGAGCGAGCGGCTGAAGGACTACCCGCACCAGCTCTCCGGCGGCCTCAGGCAGCGAGTCATGATCGCCATGGCGCTGTCCTGCGAGCCCAAGCTGCTGATCGCCGACGAGCCCACGACCGCGCTCGACGTGACGATTCAGGCTCAGATCCTGCAGCTGCTCGACGACCTGAAGACCAGGCTCGGCATGGCGATGCTGCTGATCACGCACGACATGGGGGTGATCGCCGGACACGCCGACCGGGTCAACGTCATGTACGCGGGCCGGATCGTCGAGACCGCCGAGACCGACAACCTGTTCACCTCGATGAACCACCCGTACACCCAGGCGCTGCTCGCCTCGATCCCGCGGCTCAACCAGGACGCCAGCCAGCGGTTGCTGAACATCCCTGGCCTGCCGCCCGATCTGACCAAGCCGCCGGAGGGCTGCCGGTTCGCCGCTCGCTGCAGCAAGGTGACCGACAAGTGCCGCACCGACGAGCCGCCGCTGACCGGCCAGAGCGGGGAGCACCTCTTCGCGTGCTGGCACCCCGTGAACGGCCCGATCGAGCTGACGAACGGCGCCAAGACCGCGGTCACGGTGACCAAGCCGCGCACCGGGGCAGACGACGAGGCAGCACCCGCGGTTCTGCCAGGCACCGTCCTGCTCGAGGTCAGGAACATCGTGAAGGAGTACCCGGTCACGGCTGGCGCGATCCTGCAGCGCCGGGCCGGAGCGGTGCACGCGGTCTCCGACGTGTCCTTCACCGTCAACGCTGGCGAGACGTTCGGGCTGGTCGGCGAGTCCGGCTGCGGCAAGACCACCATCGGCAAGCTGATCGTCGCGCTTGAGCAGCCCACTTCAGGCAACGTCTTGCTGGCGGGCCGCGACGTCTCGGCCCTGCGGGGCAACGAGCTGCGCAGATACCGCAAGCATCTGCAGCTGATGTTCCAGGACCCGTACTCCTCGCTCGACCCGAGGATGCGCGTCGGGGCGATCATCAGGGAGCCGCTGACGATCCAGAAAATCGGATCGCGGGATGAGCAGAACAATCGCGTCTACGACCTGCTCGACGAGGTCGGCCTGCCCCGCAACGCGGTCGAGCGGTACCCGCACGAGTTCTCAGGCGGGCAGCGACAGCGGATCGGCCTGGCGCGGGCGCTCACCCTGAACCCGCAGGTGATCGTCGCCGACGAGCCGGTCAGCGCGCTTGACGTGTCGATCAGGGCGCAGGTGCTCAACCTGATGAAGCGGTTGCAGACCGACCACGACCTGACATACGTCGTCATCTCCCACGACATGGCCGTCGTCAAGTACATGGCAGACCGGATCGGCGTGATGTACCTGGGCAAGCTCGTGGAGCTTGGCTCGGGCGAAGACATCTACCAGCGCGCTGCGCACCCGTATACCGCTGGCCTGATCGCGACCATCCCGGTGCCCGATCCGGCGATCGCGCGCACCCGCCGCGGCGCCGGCATCGTGGGGGAGCTGCCGAGTCCGGTCAACCCCCCATCCGGCTGCCGGTTCCGCACGAGGTGCCCGCTCGCTCAGGAGATCTGCTCGGTGGAAGAACCGCAACTGCGCTCCTTCGGTCCTGCCCACGTCGCCGCCTGCCACTTCCCGCTGCAGGGCCCGGCGGACCTGCCGAGCCCCGGCGAGCCTGACCACGACCGACGCTCCAGCCGCCGGATAGCAGCAGGCGGGCTCGGCCATGGCGCTTGTGCAGCGGGCGAGGGGATCCGATACTTTCTGATATGCGGCCGTCTAGTGACCGGCTCGCGGACGACAATGAAGGAGTCCGAGCCTCCGATGCCGAACGCGACCATGCGATCGGTGAACTCCAGAGCAGGTTCGCCGAAGGACGGCTGAGCCAGGAGACGTTCCTGTACCGGATGGACGCCGCGCTCAACGCCAAGGACCGCTCCGAGCTCTCCGAGCTCTTCACCGATCTCCCCACGGCCGCGGGCCGCCAGGCGACGTCTGCTTGGGGCAACACCGAGCAGCGTCGCCCGAGCTCGCGGTTGCGCGAACGGCTCATCCTGCTCAGAATGGCCGTGATCGGGCGCCCTGAGCCGAGCACGCGGCTGCTGCGCGCCCCGAAGGCCGAGCTCGGGCCGGCGCAGGCTTCGCTGCCGCCGCTGCCACTGCCGCCACAGCATGACCGCCGGTTCACCATTGGCCGGGCGATGGCCTGCGACTTCACCCTCGCGGACCTCAGCGTGTCGCGCTGGCACGCCAGGCTGTACCGCGAGGACGATCAGTGGCTGCTGTCCGATCTCGGCTCGACGAACGGCACCAGGCTAAACGGCTGGCGAGTCACGACAGGGGTCCCGGTCAAACCTGGAGACCACGTGAGTTTCGGCTCGATCAGCTTCGTCATCACTGACCGGCCGCCCGGCCTGGACTGACCGGTCCGCGGGCCTTCGACCAGCGCCGGTCGTGTGGCGCGCCACCGTGCCGTACGCCGTAGAGTCAGTGCGTGACATTGGTCCTCGTGGTGCGGCATGGCCTGACGGCAGCGACCGGAACAGCCCTCTCGGGCCGGACGCCCGGCATATCGCTAGACGACCGCGGCCAGGCACAAGCCGAGGCCATTGCCGAGCGGCTGGCGCAGGTCAGGGTCGACGCGATCATCTCGAGCCCGCTCGAGCGGTGCGCCCAGACCGCGGCCGCGATCGCCGGGAAGCAGTCCGACTGCGGGGAAGTCACGGTCGATGAGCGGCTGATCGAGGTCGGTTACGGTGACTGGACAGGCCAGCCGCTCCGCAAGCTGTCCCGCGAGCCGCTGTGGCGGGTCGTGCAGGCGCATCCGAGCGCGGTCACCTTCCCTGGCCCTGGCGGCGAGAACCTGCCCGACATCCAGCGCAGGGCGGTCGCGGCGATCAGGGACTGGAACGCCAGGCTCGGACCGGAGGCGGTTTACCTGATCTGCTCGCACGCCGACGTGATCAAGGCCATCCTGGCCGATAGCCTTGGCCTGCATCTCGATTTGTACCAGCGGATCCAGATCGATCCGTGCTCATTGAGCGTCATCCGCTACACGCCGCTCCGTCCGTTCGTCGAACGGATGAACGACACCGGCGGCAGCGTGCGGGCGCTCATCAGGAAGGACAAGACCACGGCAGGGTCACCAGCGCTGCGGCCGGGTGATGCGCCGGTGGGCGGCGGCGCGGGAGGATAGGGCACATGCCGGTGTATGCGTATGACCCGCCCGACAGATTCGTCGCGGGCACCGTCGGCCAGCCCGGCCAGCGAGCCTTCTACCTGCAGGCCGCGGCGAGCGGCAGGGTCACCAGCGTCGCTGTGGAGAAGGGTCAGGTTAGCCAGCTCGCCGAACGGCTCGACGAGCTCCTCGACGAGGTGGTGCGGCGAACCGGCGGCGAAGCGGCGGTCCCAGCGGTGGCCCCCGAGTCATTGACCGACGATGGCCCGCTCGACCAGCCCCTGATGGAGGACTTCAGGGTCGGGGCGATCGCCCTGGCCTGGGACGGGGACAGCGAGCGGGTCATCATCGAGGCGCAGGAACTGAGCGACGAGCCGATCGAACCGCTGTCCGAGGAACTGCCGGAGGACGGCCCTGCCATCCTTCGGGTCACGATCACCGCCGCCGCGGCGCGCGCGTTCGCCAAGCGTGCCATGCAGCTTGTCTCGGCTGGCCGCCCGCCCTGCCCGCTGTGCGGCCTGCCGCTCGACGCGTCCGGTCACGTCTGCCCCCGCCAGAACGGACACCGGGTTGGCCGCGACTGAACGGTCGCCGGATCGTGCGGACAGACGCAAGCGAGTGCCTAGATCGGCCGACCCGGACATCGAGCTACTGACGGCTGGCGAGCTCGAGATCGCCGGCCGGCTCGCCGAGGCGTCCAACGCGACCCTGTACTGCGTCATCACCCACGAGGGCCGCGAGGCCGCCTGCGTCTACAAGCCGGTCGCGGGGGAGCGGCCGCTGTGGGATTTCCCGCACGGCACGCTGGCGGGCCGTGAGCTCGCGGCCTATGAGGTCTCCCGCGCCTCCGGCTGGGACATCGTGCCGCCGACCGTCTACCGTGACGGCCCTTTCGGGCCCGGCATGTGCCAGCTCTGGATCGACGGAGACCCGGAGGTGGACCTGATCGCGCTCGCCAGGAACAGCAGGCACAAGGGCCTGCGGTCGATGGCTGTCTTCGACGCGGTGATCAACAACGCCGACCGCAAGATCGGGCACCTGCTGCCGACCACCGAAGGCCACCTGTACGGCTGCGACCACGGCGTCTGCTTCGCCGAGGAGTACAAGCTGCGGACCGTGCTCTGGCAGTGGCGCGGCGACCAGCTGACCCAGGACGCTGTGCAGGCGCTCGAGCGCCTTGGCACGCAGCTGACCGATGGCGAGCTGACGCCGACGCTGCGTAAGTGGCTTACCGAGGACGAGGTGACCGCGACCAGGCTCAGGATCGAGATGCTGCTGCGGCACAAGGTCCACCCCTACCCGCCGGAGGACTGGCCAGCTGTGCCATGGCCGCCGATCTAGGCGGCCCGGGCCAGCACAGCCGCCGATCTAGGCGGCCCGGCCAGCACAGCCGCCGATTTAGCGGCTGCTGGTTCCGCCGTGCTCGCCGCGACGGCGCAGGTAGCGCTCGAACTCGCGCGCGATGGCATCGCCGCTCGCCTCCGGCAGGTCGGTAGCGTCCTTGGCCTCCTCGAGCGCCCTGACATACTCGGCGACCTCAGCGTCCTGCTCGGCTAGCTCGTCCACGCCGCGCTCCCACGCCCTGGCCTCCTCGGGCAGGTCGCCGAGCGGCATGGGCACGTCGAGGATGTCCTCGACGCCGCGGAGCAAAGAGAGCGTCGCCTTGGGGCTCGGCGGCTGCGCCACGTAGTGGGGCACGGCAGCCCAGAGCGAGACCGCGGCTATCCCGCTGGCTGTGCACGCGTCCTGCAGCACGCCGACGATGCCGGTCGGTCCCTGGTAGTCGACGGGCTCGACCTGCAGGGTGGAGGCCAGCTTCTCATCGGAGGCCGCGACCGTGACCGGCACGGGCCTGGTGTGCGGCGAGTCGGCGAGCAGGGCCCCGACCAGGATGACGAGCTCGGCACCTAGCTCGGAGAAACCGCCCACCAACTCGCGGCAGAAGCCGCGCCAGCGCATGTTGGGCTCGATGCCGTGGACCAGGATGATGTCCCTGTCCAGCCCTGCGGGCCTGACGTGCGCCAGCCTGGTCGTCGGCCAGGAGAGCTTGCGGGTCTGGCCGTCGGCGACCTCGAGTACGGGCCTGGTCACCTGGAAGTCGTAGTAATCCTCTGGATCGATCTCGCCGATCGTCTTGGCGTCCCAGACCGTGCTGAGATGGGACACAGCGGCACTAGCTGCCTCACCCGCATCATTCCAGCCCTCGAAGGCCGCAATAACCGCCGGCGACGTCAGTGCCGAGATGCCGTCGAATTTGATCTGAAGCCACCTCCTAGATGACGCATCGTGGCCGCGGGCCTTCTCCGTTACCTGACCGTGCCGGTTGCCGGGCCAGACAGTGCCGGTTGTCGGGCCAAGCCTACGTGCACCCAGGGAGCATTCGGGGGATCGTCCCCCCGTGCCGGCACCTCGGGGGAAATCGGGGGTCAGCACCGCGCTGGCCATAAGACGCGCTGGCCATAAGATGGGCGCATCATGTCGCGAACCTCCGATCCGCAGCAAACGCTGCGTGCTGCCCTGGCCGAGCGCGTCGTCGTCGCGGACGGTGCGATGGGCTCGATGCTGCAGGGCAGCGCCGCCACGCTTGATGACTTCGCCGACCACGAAGGCTGCAACGAGATCCTGAACGTGACCAGGCCCGACATCGTGCGCTCCGTGCACGACGGCTACCTGGAAGCCGGCGTCGACGCGGTCTCGACGAACACCTTCGGCGCGAACCTCGGCAACCTGGGCGAATACGGGATATCCGATCGCGTCTACGAGCTCTCCCTGGCCGGGGCCACGCTCGCGCGTCAGGCCGCCGACGAGGCGGCAGCCGACGGACGGCCGCGCTGGGTGCTCGGCTCGATCGGACCGGGCACCAAGCTGCCGACCCTCGGCCACGTTGCCTTCACCGAACTGCGAGACGCTTACCAGCAGAACGCGGCCGGACTGCTCGACGGTGGCGTCGACGGGGTAGTCATCGAGACCTGCCAGGACCTGCTGCAGGCCAAAGCGGCGATCATCGGCACAAAGCGCGCCATCGCACAAGCCAAGGCGAAGCGCGACGGCGGCGATGTGGTCCTGATCGCGCAGGTCACTATCGAGACGACCGGCGCGATGCTGCTCGGCAGCGAGATCGGCGCCGCCCTGACCGCGCTCGAACCGCTCGGAATCGACCTGATCGGCCTGAACTGCGCGACGGGGCCCGCCGAGATGAGCGAGCACTTGCGTTATCTCGCAGCGCACTCCAGGGTCCCGGTCTCCTGCATGCCCAACGCCGGCCTGCCCGAGCTGACCTCGAACGGCGCCTACTACCCGGTCACGCCGGACGAGCTTGCCGCCGCGCATGAGACATTCGTGAAAGAGTTCGGTCTGTCGCTGGTGGGGGGTTGCTGCGGCACCACGCCAGCGCACCTGGCCGCCGTGCGGGAGGCGCTGGCGAGCACGACGCGCGCCAAGCGCAGGCCTCGCCCAGAGCCCGGTGTGTCGTCGCTATACCAGCACGTGCCGTTTCAGCAGGACACAGCGTTCCTGGCGATCGGCGAGCGCACGAACGCGAACGGGTCCAAGGCGTTCCGCGACGCGATGACGCAGGGCCGCCTCGACGACTGTGTCGAGATCGCGCGGGCGCAGACCAGAGACGGCGCCCACCTGCTCGACCTGTGCGTCGACTACGTGGGCAGGGACGGCGTCGCCGACATGGCTGAGATCGCCAGCCGGCTCGCGACCGCGGCCACGCTGCCGCTCGTGCTGGACTCGACCGAGCCAGAAGTGATCATGGCTGGGCTTGAGCGGCTCGGCGGCCGGGCCGTGGTCAACTCGGTGAACTACGAGGACGGCGACGGTCCAGACTCACGGATCGCCAAGGTGATGCCGATCATCATGGAGCACGGTGCCGCAGTTGTCGCTCTGACGATCGACGAGCAGGGTCAGGCGCGGACCGCCGAGTGGAAGGTCGCGGTCGCCAGCCGCCTGATCGACGACCTGACCGGCAACTGGGGGATGCGCCAGAGCGACATCATCCTCGACTGCCTGACCTTCCCGATCGCGACCGGCCAGGAGGAGACCAGGCGGGACGCTATCGAGACCATCGACGCGATCCGCGAGGTCAAGCGGCGCTACCCGGACGTGCAGACGACGCTCGGCGTGTCCAACGTCTCTTTCGGCCTCAACCCCGCCGCCCGAGCCGTACTGAACTCGGTCTTCCTGAACGAGTGCGTCAAGGCCGGCCTGGACTCGGCCATCGTGCATGCCGCGAGGATCATGCCGATCGCGAGGATCCCTGCCGACCAGCTTCAGGTCGCACTCGACCTGGTCTACGACCGGCGCAAGGACGGCTATGATCCGCTGGCCAGGCTGCTCGAGCTGTTCGATGGCGTGGACAGCGCCTCGCTCAAGGCGAGCCGGGCCGCCGAACTGCACGGCCTGCCGCTGTGGGAGCGGCTCAAGCGGCGGATCATCGACGGGGAGCGCGTCGGGCTCGAGGCTGACCTGGACGAGGCGCTCGATCAGCGATCGGCGCTCGACATCGTCAACGACGTGCTGCTCGACGGCATGAAGACGGTCGGCGACCTATTCGGCTCTGGGCAGATGCAGCTGCCCTTCGTACTGACCTCCGCCGAGGTCATGAAGGCATCCGTCGGCTACCTCGAGCCGCATATGGAGCGGTCGGGCGAGGCTGGCAAGGGCAAGATCGTCCTGGCGACGGTCAAGGGCGACGTGCATGACATCGGCAAGAATCTCGTCGACATCATTGTCAGCAATAACGGATACGACGTCGTCAATCTCGGCATCAAGCAGCCGATCTCGGCAATCGTGCAGGCCGCGAACGACCACGACGCCGACGTCATCGGCATGTCAGGCCTGCTGGTCAAGTCGACCGTGGTGATGCGGGACAACCTGGCGGAGCTGAACTCCCGCGGCATGGCTGAACGCTGGCCGGTGCTGCTCGGCGGCGCGGCACTGACCAGGTCCTACGTGGAGCAGGACCTGGCGAGCCTGTTCGACGGCGAGGTCAGGTACGCCAGGGACGCGTTCGAGGGCCTGCGGCTGATGGACGCGATCATGGCGATCAAGCGCGGCGAGCCTGGCGCTGCCCTGCCCGCGCTGCGCCAGCGCCGGGTCCGTATCACCGAGATCAGCACGGACGCCGCACCCGCGGGCGCCCAGGGCGACGGGGCCGCACCCGTCAGGTCGGACGTCGCCACGGGCGAGCCGGTGCCCCCTGCGCCGTTCTACGGCACCAGGGTCGTCAAGGGCATCCCGCTGGCCGACTACGCAAGCTACCTGGACGAGCGAGCGCTGTTCCTCGGTCAGTGGGGACTCAAGCCAACCAAGGGCGGCACAGGTCCCTCGCACACCGAACTCGCGGAGACCGAGGGCAGGCCGCGGCTGCGGATGTGGATGGAACGAGCACAGACCGAAGGGCTGCTTCAGGCCGCGGTCGTGCACGGGTACTTCCCCTGCGTCAGCGAGGGTGACGACCTGGTCGTGCTCGACGACAAGGGCGACGAGCGCGAGCGGTTCACCTTCCCGCGGCAGCGCAGGGACCGCAGGCTCTGCCTGGCGGACTTCTTCAGGCCAGCGGCCTCGGGCGAGACCGACGTGGTGGCGTTCCAGCTCGTCACGATCGGGTCCCGGATCAGCGAGGCGACCGGAGAGCTGTTCGCCAAGCATGCGTACCGGGACTACCTGGAGCTGCACGGCCTGTCCGTGCAGCTGGCCGAGGCGCTGGCCGAGTACTGGCACACCAGGACCAGGTCGGCGCTCGGCATCAGCGGCTCGGACCCTGACGACATCGACGGCATCCTGCGGGTCGGCTACCAGGGCTGCCGGTATTCGTTCGGCTACCCCGCCTGCCCTGACCTGGAGGACAGGGCCAAGATGATGCGTCTGCTCGAGCCGGAGCGGATCGGGGTCACGTTGTCCGAGGAATTCCAGCTCGCGCCTGAGCAGTCCACCGACGCGCTGATCGTGCATCATCGCGAGGCGAAGTACTTCAGCACCTGATGGCGACCACGCGGGCAGACGGCCACCTCCAGGCCGCACAGTTGCAGGCAGTGCTGTTCGACATGGACGGGCTGCTGGTCGATACCGAGCCGTTCTGGTTCGAGGTCGAGCACGCGGTGATGGCCAGGCTCGGCGCCCAGTGGAGGCCACAGGACCAGCAGGCGCTGGTCGGCGGCTCGCTGCACCGCAGCGTCGACTACCTGCTGAGCCGTGCCAGCCGCTCGTCGGTGGGCGCAGGCGGGTCGTCCCCCATGACGCACACGGCCAGCCATGATGAGGTGGCCGATTGGCTTGTCACCGGCATGGCCGACCTGCTCGCCGAGCGCGAGGCCGCGCTGATGCCGGGCGCGCTCGACCTGCTCTCCGAGGTGCGCGCGGCCGGGATCCCGCGGGTCCTGGTGACCTCATCGGAACGGGTGATCATGGACGCGGTGCTGACCAGCCTGGCCAAGCACGACATCGGCTTCACCGCTACGGTGTGCGGGGCTGATGTCCGCGAGCCCAAGCCGGATCCTGAGCCGTACCTGCTGGCCGCAGAACTCATCGGCGCCGACCCCCGCTACTGCGCGGCGCTTGAGGACTCGCCGAACGGAGTCGCCGCGGCCCTGGCCGCCGGCTGCCTCACGATCGCGGTTCCCGGCGTCGCTCAGGTCGAGCCACGGTCCGGCCTCACGATCGTCACCTCGCTGGCCGACATCGACCTCGCGCTGCTGCGGGACCTCGCCGCCCGGGCAGCGCTGGCACCCGCGCCACCTCGGTGAACTGGGCGGCGGCCGCCTTGGCCTCGCCGCACCCGTCCGCGGGCAAGGCTCAGGCGTTCTCCTTGGCGAAGGCGCGGCCGGCCAGCCACAGGCACACGATCGCAAGGCCAACCGAGACTGCGATGCCCTCAACGACGACGGCGTTGAAGTAGCGCCCTGCGAACACGTCCCGCATCGCGTTGATGATGTAGCCGAACGGCGTCGCCCTGGCCGCGTCGCGTAGCCACCCGGGGCCGAGCGTCATGGGCAGCATGATGCCGGACAGCAGCATCAGCGGGACCATGATCATATTGAGCAGGGGAGCCAGCGCGTCCTCGCTCTTGAGCAGCAGGCCGACGGCGTACGACACGGCGGCCAGGCTGACCGCGACGACCGCGACGAAGCCCAGTCCGATCAGGACACCGGCTAGCGGCGCTCGCAGGCCGAAGGCCAGCCCGGCGAGCACCAGCACGATTGCCTGAACCGTGAGCGTGAGCACGTCGCGGAGGACCCGGCCGGCCAGCAGCGCCATCCGGCTGACCGGCGTGACCCTGAACCGCTCGATCACGCCTGCCCGCCAGTCGGCGATGATCGTGAAGCCCACGAAGGAGGCACCGAACAAGCCGAGCTGGATCAGCAGGCCAGGCACGAAGAAGCTGTACGGGTTATTCGCCGGCACCCCGAGGGCGCCGCCGGACGCGATCTTGGCCAGCAGCGGCCCGAAGAACGCCAGGTAGAGGATCGGCTGAGTCAGGCCGATGATGACCCAGGCTGGGTTTCGCAACGACAGCTTCAGCTGCCGCTGGAAGATCAGGACCGTGTCGCTGATGAACGTGAGGGTGCCAGAGCGGTACCGCTCGTCGACGCTCTCGCCGGCCACGGGCACCGTGGTTGCGGTAGCGGTCATGGCTTCTGGCTCCTTCGTCGGAAGCGTCATCTCGCGCTCAGCTCCGGCCAGCGCCCGCGAGCGGGCGGTTATCGTTGTCGCCGGGGTCGATGCCGCCGGTGTCCTTGTCGCCGGCGTCTTGGTCAGGCGCGTCGCTCTGGCCGGCCGGTGAATCGTCGCGCAGCGATCGTCCTGTCAAGGTCAGGAACACGTCGTCCAGCGTCGGCCGCGCGAGCTGAATGGACTCCATCGTGATGCCGGCCGCGTCCAGCGCCCGCAGCATGCCAGGCAGGGCTTCCTCACCGTGAGTGACCGTCATCCTGATCGCCTTGCCATCGGCGGCGATGTCGCGCACGCCAGGGTGGGCCGCCAGGATGGCCTGCGCCCGGCCGGGATCGGCGCTGACTCTGAGCGTGACGACGTCACCGGAGATCCTGCGCTTCAGCTCGTCGGGCACGCCCTCGGCGATGATCTTGCCGTGGTCGATCACGAGCACCCGGTCACAGAGCGCGTCTGCCTCCTCCAGATAGTGCGTGGTCAGGAAGACCGTCGTGCCGAGACGCTCGCGCAGCCCGCGGATGTGATCCCACAGGTTGCTCCGGCTCTGCGGATCGAGCCCGGTGGTCGGCTCGTCGAGAAATACCACGGCAGGGGAGTGAATCAGGCCGAGCGCGATGTCCAGGCGGCGGCGCTGGCCGCCCGAAAGCGTCTTGCACAGCCTGCTCTCCAGGCCAGTGAGCTCCAGCTGGCCGGTCAGCAGAGCGGCCCGCTCGGCCGCCTGCGCCGCCGACAGCCGGTAGACCCGGCCCTGGATCGCCAGTTCCTCGCCGACGAGGCAGTTCGGATCGGTCCCGCCGGCGGTCATGCCGATCGCCTGCGGCACGTAGCCGATCCGCCGCCGAACACCGACTGGGTCACGGAGCAGGTCGCAGCCGGCCACCGTGGCGGTGCCAGCGGTCGGCCGCAGCAGCGTTGTCAGCATTCGCAGGGTGGTCGTCTTGCCAGCGCCGTTCGGGCCGAGGAAGCCGACGATCTCGCCAGCCTTCACGGTGAGGTCAACCCCGCGGACCGCCTCGACCGACCGCTTCCTGCTCGTGAACGTGCGAGCGAGGCCCTGGGCTTCGATGATCACTGTGCTCCTCCGCCAGACTCAGTCCCGGCCCGCCCGGCCGCGCCACGGCTTGCGAACTGCCGTCAGCATTACGGCTCGAGATCCTTCTCGCGCGCCAGCATCGCACCGGCCAGAACCTCGCGGTCCGCACCGCTGGCCGGCGGGGGTCCTGCCTCCGCGCGTGCACCTGGCTCAGGAAGCGGCGGCGGAGTTCCGCCGAAGGCCGGGCAGAGCGGCTGGTGCGCGCACCAGTCGCAGAGCTTGCCGGGGCGCGGCCGCCAGTCGCCTGCCTGCATCGCCCGCTCGATAGCGCGCCACAGCGCCTCGATCTTCCGCTCGGTGGCGAGCAGATCGGCCTCGTCGGGCGCATATCTGACGATCTCGCCATTGCCGAGGTAGATGAGCTGGAGCAACCGAGGGACCGTGCCCTGCGTGCGCCAGAGCACGAGTGCGTAGAACCGCATCTGGAACAGGGCCCTGGCCTCGAAGTCGGCTCGCGGCGCGGTTCCCGTCTTGTAGTCCACGATCCTGATCTCACCGGCCGCCGAGACGTCCAGCCGGTCGATGTAGCCGCGCAGGCGCAGGCCAGAGTCGAGCACCGCTTCGACCAGCAGCTCCCGGTGCGCGGGCTCAAGCCTGGTCGGGTCCTCGAGCGTGAAGTACCTGCCGATCATCTCGCTGGCCTGGGCGAGCCAGGACGCCCGCTCATCATCGTCGGCGAAGAGGACAGCCAGGTCGGGCTCGTCGGCCACCAGCCGCTCCCACTCGGGCCCGATCAGGCTCTCCGCGGCTTCCGGGCTCCGGCCAGCCGCTGGTTCGTCGAACAGCCGCTCGAGGACCGCGTGCACCAGGGTGCCGCGCGCCATCGCCGGGCTCGGCGCCTCGGGCAGTCTGTCGATGACGCGGAACCGGTAGAGCAGCGGGCAGGTCAGGAAGTCGGCTGCGCGCGACGGCGACAGTGACCAGGTCCAGCGCTCGCCAGCTCGGCCCCGCTCGCCGGCCCAGGCCGTCCGCCCTGAGCCTCGGCCGGCGGACTGCCGATCGGCGCCTGATCGTCCACACTCGCAGGGTAGGGCAGAGCTCCGACAGTTCGCCGCCAACCGGGCCGGCGCACACCGGCCGAACTCGGAGCGAGCATCGGAGCCCCACAGCACGTAGCATCGTGTCGTGGCCACCAGCACTCCGGACCGCGACACCGCGGACTCCGGGCAACAGGCACCAGACCGCCCGCCCAGGCGTGACCCGAGGCTCGGTCTGGTAGTCGCACGGCCGTTCGGGATCCCTGTCTACATCTCGCCCTACTGGCTGGTCTTCGCGGTCGTGCTGGTCGTCATGTACGCAAACAGCGCCGAGCAGAACCTGGCCAGTACCCAGAGCAGATACCTCGTCGCGGCCGCCTTCGTCGTGCTGCTCTACGCGTCTGTGCTCGTGCATGAGCTAGCCCATTGCGTGGTGGCGCGCGGATTTGGCCTGCCTGTACGCCGGGTGCTGCTCTACCCGCTCGGCGGGTATTCCGAGATCGAGCAGGAGCCAGGCTCACCGGGCCGCGAGGCGCTGATCTCGGGCGCTGGACCGGCGATCTCGCTCGTGATCGCGGGCCTCGGTTACCTGCTTGCCAAGGTCATCCCGCACGGCCTCGGTCACCAGCTGATCGCGCAGTTGTTCTTCGCCAACCTGGTCGTCGGCATCTTCAACCTGCTGCCAGGGCTGCCGCTGGACGGCGGCAGGATCTTCCGCGCCGGCGTCTGGAAGATCACTGGCCGCCCGGCGGCCGCGACGATCGCCGCCGCGTGGGCCGGCCGTGTGCTCGCGATCGCGCTGGTCGGCTTCGCGTTGTTCGGCCAGCGCAGCGCCGGCTCGTTCGTCAGCCTGTACTGGCTGTGGCTGCTGGTCATCGCCGGGTTCATCTGGATCCAGTCGACACAGGCGATCAGGGCCGCCAAGATCAGGGAGCGGCTGCCGATGGTGAGCGCGCGCTCGCTCAGCAGGAAGGCCATACCCGTCGCGTCCAGCGTGCCGCTCTCCGAGGCCGTCAGGCGCGCCCAGGCGGCCGGTGCGCGGGCGCTCGTCATCGTCGACCACGAGAGCACCCCGACCGCGCTGGTCAGCGAGGCAGCGGTGCTCGCGACGCCGGAGGAACGGCGGCCCTGGATCGAGGTCGGCTCCCTCGCCAGAAGCCTGAACCCTGAGATGGTGCTGTCGGCCGACCTGTCAGGAATGGAGTTGCTCCAGGCCGTGCAGCAGGCGCCGACCAGCGAGTACCTGCTGATCGAGTCGTCCGGGCAGGTGTTTGGCGTGCTCGCCGCCGCGGACCTGGATCTGGCTTTCGCCGGGGTGTAACGCGCTAGCCTGAGCCGGGTGATCATCAAGCGCCGCGGGTCTTTCTCGCCGGGGGACCAGGTCCAGCTGACCGACGAGAAGGGCCGCAGCCACCGGCTCGTGCTGGCTCCAGGACGCGTCTTCCACACCCACCGCGGCTCGATCGCCCACGACGACCTGATCGGCGCGCCTGACGGCAGCGTGGTGCGCGCCTCTGGCGGCATGTCCTACATCGCGCTGCGGCCGCTGCTCGCCGACTACACCTTGTCCATGTCACGCGGCGCCACCGTCGTCTACCCCAAGGACGCCGCGCAGATCGTCGGCCTCGCCGACATCTTCCCTGGCGCGCGCGTGCTCGAGGCGGGGGCCGGTTCAGGGGCGCTGTCCTGCTGGCTGCTGCGCGCCATCGGCGAGGATGGTCAGCTTTTCTCCTACGAGCGCAGGGCCGACTTCGCCGCGATCGCGCAGGCCAACGTCGAAGGCTACTTCGGCGGCCCGCATAAGGCCTGGCGCCTGATCGTCGCTGGTCTGCCGCGCGACGACGACCAGCAGCCTGGGCCCGCGCAGGCCCCTGCCGGTGACTGGCCGGCCGACGCCCAGCCGCCGGCGCCCGGTGACTTCGACCGGGTCGTTCTCGACCTGCTGGCGCCGTGGGAGCACGTGGCTGGTGCGGCTGACTGGCTGGTCCCTGGCGGCCTGATCTGCTGCTACGTGGCCACCACCACGCAACTGTCGCGCGCGGTCGAGGCACTGCGCGCGAATGGCGGGTTTACCGAGCCAGCCGCGTGGGAGTCGATCCAGCGGGGGTGGCACGTGGACGGCCTCGCGGTCAGGCCCGACCACCGGATGGTCGGCCACACCGGCTTCTTGCTGACCGCCCGCAGGCTCGCACCCGGCGTCACCGCTCCGCCCCGCAGACGTCGCCCGGCCAAAGGCGCCCATCCAGAGGCAGCCGAGGGCAACTCGGACGGATAAGTTACGTATAACGGAAACCAAGTATGTCGGCACGCGGGTGGGCTGGACTTGCCGGTCGCTGATGAGTAACGATGCGACCGCGAGACCGGATCGTATCGGCAGAAAAGACAACTCTGGAGACCGGCGCGAGGTTACGGAATGACCGCGCGTAGGTAGGGTCTAAGTAAGTCCGCTCTCAGGAGGGGGTGAGGGGCATGGCCGCTCGTGACGACAGCGCTCGCGCCGCACGCCATGAAGACGAGGTCAGGATCAAGGTTCTGGCGGACCAGGTCTCTTTCCTCGAAGAAGAGATTGCGGCGCTCCGCGGAAAGCTCGCGGACTCGCCCCGTACCTCCCGGCTGGTCGAAGAGCGGCTGGCCCAGACTGAGGCGGCGCTGGCGGGCCTGACCGGCCAGAACGAGCGGCTGACCAGCACCCTGCGCGAAGCCAGGGACCAGATCATAGCGCTCAAGGAAGAAGTCGACCGGCTGGCCCAGCCGCCGTCTGGCTTCGGCATTTTCCTGTCGGCCAATGCCGATGGCACCGCCGACGTGTTCACCGGCGGCAGGAAGATGCGCGTCTCGGTGAGCCCGAGCATCGAACTGGATGAGCTGCGGCCGGGCCAGGAGCTGGTACTGAACGAGGCCCTGAACGTCGTCATCGCGCTCGGCTACGAGACCGTCGGCGAAGTCGTCATGCTGAAGGAAGTGCTGGACGGAGGCGACCGGGCGCTGGTCATCTCGCACGCCGACGAAGAGCGGATCGTCCGGCTGGCCGAGCCGCTGCTGGCAGGCACGCTGCGGGCCGGCGACTCGCTGCTGCTGGAGCCCAGGTCTGGCTACGTCTACGAGAGGATCCCCAAGGCCGAGGTCGAGGAGCTCATCCTCGAAGAAGTGCCCGACATCACCTACGAGCTGATCGGCGGGCTCGGGCCCCAGATCGAGCAGATCAGGGACGCGATCGAGCTGCCCTACCTGCACGCTGACCTGTTCAAGGAACACCGGCTTCGGCCGCCGAAGGGCGTGCTGCTCTACGGCCCGCCTGGCTGCGGCAAGACGCTGATCGCCAAGGCGGTCGCCAACTCGCTCGCCAAGCAGGTCGCCAGGCGGACTGCGGAGCTGGCCAAGCAGGCTAACTCCGACAAGCCTGGCCAGGCCGCCAAGGAGGGGAAGAGCTTCTTCCTCAACATCAAGGGCCCTGAGCTGCTGAACAAGTACGTGGGCGAGACTGAGCGGCACATCAGGCTGGTGTTCCAGCGGGCCAGGGAGAAGGCCAGCGAGGGCATGCCAGTGATCGTGTTCTTCGACGAGATGGACTCGATCTTCCGCACCAGGGGCTCTGGCGTGTCCAGCGACGTAGAGAACACCATCGTGCCGCAGCTGCTCAGCGAGATCGACGGCGTCGAGGGCCTCGAGAACGTGATCGTCATCGGCGCCTCCAACCGCGAGGACATGATCGACCCTGCCATCCTGCGGCCAGGCCGCCTGGACGTGAAGATCAAGATCGAGCGGCCGGACGCCGAGGCAGCGCGGGATATCTTCTCCAAGTACGTGGTCGCCGGGCTGCCCCTGCACCGGGACGATATCGCTGAGCACGGCGGCTCGGAGGATGCCACGGTCGCCGAGATGATCCAGCGGGTCGTCGAGCGGATGTACAGCGAGACGCAGGAGAACAGGTTCCTCGAGGTCACCTACGCCAACGGTGACAAGGAAGTGCTCTACTTCAAGGACTTCAACTCTGGCGCGATGATCCAGAACATCGTCGACCGGGCCAAGAAAATGGCGATCAAGGAGTTCCTCGAGACCGGCAGGAAGGGCCTGCGGGTAGCGCACCTGCTCACCGCTTGCGTGGATGAGTTCAGCGAGAACGAGGACCTGCCCAACACCACCAACCCGGACGACTGGGCCAGGATCTCGGGCAAGAAGGGCGAGCGGATCGTCTACATCAGGACCTTGGTGTCAGGCAAGAGCGGGAACGAGGCAGGCCGGTCGATCGACACCGTGGCCAACACTGGCCAGTACCTGTGACGCGACCGTACCCCGCTCGCGTGCGTGCCCCAGCGTCCGCTTGCCGCCTCGCACTACGCTGTGAGCTATGAGCGTTCGCCGCGTGATGGGCATCGAGACCGAGTACGGGATTTCCGTGCCCGGTCAGCCCGGTGCGAACGCGATGGTGACGTCCTCGCAAGTAGTGAACGCCTACCACTCAGCCACGGCGGCGAAGGCGAGACGGACCCGCTGGGACTTCGAAGAGGAGAACCCGCTGCGGGACGCGCGGGGCTTCGACCTGTCTAGGGACACCGCGGACGCGAGCCAGCTCACCGACGAGGACCTCGGCCTGGCGAACGTGATCCTGACCAACGGCGCCAGGCTGTACGTCGACCACGCGCATCCGGAGTACTCAGGACCTGAGTGCACGGAGCCGCTGGCCGCCACGCTCTGGGACAAGGCGGGCGAGCGCGTCATGGAGGAAGCGGCTGCCCACGCCAGCGCGATCCCCGGGACCGCTCCCATCCAGCTTTATAAGAATAATACCGACAATAAGGGCGCCTCCTACGGCTGCCACGAGAACTACCTGATGAACCGGGCGACGCCGTTCGCCGAGATCGTCAGGTACCTGACGCCCTTCTTCGTCACCAGGCAGGTCATCTGCGGCGCCGGCCGGGTCGGGCGCGGTGCGGACGGCAGGGAAGACGGCTTTCAGATCAGCCAGCGCGCCGACTTCTTCGAGGTCGAGGTCGGCCTGGAGACCACGCTGAAGCGGCCGATCATCAACACCAGGGACGAGCCGCACGCCGATCCAGAGAAGTACCGCCGGCTGCACGTGATCATCGGCGACGCCAACATGAGCGAGCTGTCGACGTACCTCAAGCTCGGCACGACCGCGCTGGTGCTGTCGATGATCGAGGACAGGTTCCTGGCGGCGACCGATCTCAGCGTCGACGGCGCCGTCGCTGAGCTTCGCGCGGTCTCGCACGATCCGACCTGCCGTCACCTGATCCCGCTGCGAGACGGCAGGAAGCTCACCGCGGTCCAGATCCAGATGGAGTACATGGAACTCGCGCGCAAATACACCCAGGAGCGGTTCGCCGGCGACGTCGACGACCTCACGGCCGACGTGCTCGACCGCTGGGAGGCCACGCTGCTGACGCTCGCTGACGAGCCGATGCGGCTGGCGGGGAAGCTGGACTGGGTGACCAAGCTGCAGCTCATGGACGGCTACCGGACCAGGGACGGGATCGGCTGGAACCACCCCAGGCTGCAGCTCGTGGACCTGCAGTACTCCGACGTGCGGGCCGACCGCGGCCTGTACAACAAGCTGGCGGCCGCCGGCCGGATCGAGCGCCTGCTTGATGAGCAGGACGTGCGCGCCGCGGTCACTAACCCGCCAGAGGACACCAGAGCCTACTTCCGCGGCAGGTGCTTGCAGCAGTACCCGGACTCGGTCGCCGCGGCCTCCTGGGACTCGGTGATCTTCGACATCCCTGGCAGAGAATCGCTCCAGCGCGTGCCCACGCTCGAGCCGCTGCGCGGCACCAAGGCTCACGTCGGCGAACTGCTCGACCGCTGTGCGACCGCCGCCGAGCTCGTGACGGCGCTGACCGGAAAATAGCCTGGTCAGGGGCATCAGGAGCCTTTCCGGCGACGTGCGCATCACACCCGGTCCGCCGCGGACACGGCAGCATCATGGAATGTCGGAAACGCCCGACGGGGTTAGCACGCGTGCCGGGTGGCGAGGATAGCTTTAGGCTTCGGCACAACAGGCGGAACACGGGAGGTTCACGATGGCGACGAAGGACACCGGGGGTCAGCGGCATACCACCAAGCGGGAGCAGGAGGAGCAGGAGGAAACGCCGCAGAGTACCGAGGAGGGGCAGGAGCGCAGGGAGAAGCTGACCGATGACGTCGACGCGATCCTGGACGAGATCGATGAAGTGCTCGAGGAGAATGCCGAGGAGTTCGTCAGGTCCTATGTCCAGAAGGGCGGCCAGTAAGCGGGCGACCGGATCTGCGGCAGGCACGGCGGTGGCAGTAGGGTCAGTGGCGTACCTGCGGGCACCAGGAAAGGACTCCCTTGGGTTCTGACTCCAATCCCGGGCTGATGGCAGCCGCCTACCTCAGCGCGGGAACCTCCTCGTTCAGCGAATTCCTCACCTCAGCAGCGCCCGAGTTGCTGCCGGGCTCAGGTGGCGTGAGCGTGCCGAGCGGCCTGGCCAGGGACCTGCCGCACGGCACCACGATCGTCGCCGCCGCGTTCAACGGCGGCGTCGTGATGGCCGGGGACCGGCGGGCCACGGCCGGCAGCATGATCTCGCAGCGGGACATCGAGAAGGTCTTCCGCGGCGACGAGTTTTCGTGCATCGGCATCGCCGGGGTGGCGGGCATCGGCATCGACCTGGTCAGGCTCTTTCAGGTTGAGCTCGAGCACTACGAGAAACTCGAGGGCAGGGTGCTGTCGCTCGAGGGCAAGGCCAACCGGCTGGCCGGGATGGTTCGCGCCAACCTTGGCGGCGCGATGCAGGGCCTGGTCGTCGTCCCCCTCTTCGCCGGCTACGACACCGACGAGGGCGTCGGCCGGATCTTCAGCTACGACGTGGCCGGCGGCCGGTACGAGGAACAGCGGTTCCATTCGATCGGCTCAGGCTCGGTGTTCGCGCGCGGTGCGCTGAAGAAGCTGTACTCCGACGGCATGGACTCATCCGGCGCGATCCTCGCGTGCATGCAAGCGCTCTACGACGCGGCCGACGACGACTCGGCGACGGGCGGCCCCGACCTGACCAGGCGGATCTGGCCGATCGTGGTGACCGTCACCGCGGACGGCTACCAGCGGCTTTCCGAAGACGAGGCTGGCTCGGTTGCGCAGGCCGTCCTCACCGAGCGGTTGAATCAGCCCGACGGCCCGACATCGTCGCCGCATCAGGAATCCAGGCCGATCGAATAGCAGACGCGATCGGTAGCCAGCCCCAGCTCCGCCCAGACAACTCAAGTAAGGGATGCACTAGCGGTGTCAATGCCGTTCTACGTCTCGCCAGAACAGGCGATGAAGGACAAGGCGGACTACGCGCGCAAGGGAATCGCGCGCGGCCGCAGCGGAGTCGTGATCCAGTACGAGGCCGGGATCCTGTTCGTCGCGCCCAACCCGTCCCGCGCCCTGCACAAGATCAGTGAGATCTACGACCGGATCGCCTTCGCTGCAGTCGGCCGGTATAACGAGTACGAGATCCTGCGCAAGGCGGGCGTGCGGTACGCGGACCTGACCGGCTATCAGTACGACCGCCAGGACGTCACCGCGCGAGGGCTCGCGAACTGGTACGCCCAGACGCTGGGCACGATCTTCACAGACAGCCCGAAGCCGTTCGAGGTCGAGATCGTCGTCGCTGAGGTGGCCGACGTGGCCGCCGAGGACCAGATCTACCGGATCACCTTCGACGGGTCGGTCAACGACGAGCATGGCTACGTCGCGATGGGCGGTCAGGCGGAGACCATCGCGACCGTGCTCAAGGATCAGTACGCGGACAACATGACGCTGGCGGGCGCGCTCGCGGCCGCCATCGCGGGACTGACCGCACAGGCCAACGGTGACCGGATGGACATGACGGCGCCGCAACTCGAGGTGGCTGTGCTCGACCGGGCCAGGGACCACAGAACGTTCCGGCGCCTGACCGGCGCGCGCCTGGAGGCCCTGCTTGCCGAGGTCGGCCAGGCAAAGGCCGCAAGCCAGCAGGACTCGGGCGAGCAGGACTCAGGCGAACCAGACTCGAGCCGAGCCGGCCGATGACCAGCCGGGAGAGGGCAGCAGCGAGCAAGGCGGCACTCCACCGGCGGCTGACACCAAAGACGACCAGGGATCAGGCGGCGACCCGGGCACCTAGCCACGCCCTTGTTCGGCAGCCCTTGCGGAAGCTGGCGCTGCAACTATGATGCTATTGTGCGTATCACCAAGCCCATCATGGAGCTCGACCACTCGAGCCCGGTCCCGCTGCACGAGCAGGTAGCAGCGGCCATCCGCCGGGCGATCGCCGACGGCGAGGCCCGGTCGGGCGAGCGGCTGCCGCCGGCCAGGGATCTCGCCGCGGTTCTCGGCGTGAACGCCAACACGGTCTTCCGCGCCCTGCGCGCGCTGCGCGATGAGGGGCTGGTCGAGTTCAGGCGCGGGCGCGGTATCACCGTCACAGGCGTCGCGCCGCACCGCAGCGCGGTCATTGCCAAGGCGCGTGAGCTGGTGACGCTCGGCCAGCGTTACGGGTATGCGCCCGAGCAGCTCGCTCAGATCATCAAGCAGATGTCCTGACGGCCGAGAGGAACTGGCATGCGGACGGCGATCCGGAGCACGCCTACGAGGCGGCCGGCCGATCCTGACGCCCTCATCAAAGAGGCCCGCAGGCGTCAACGGATTCGCCATCTGCTGACCGCTGGTGCGCTTGTCGCGGCCTTCGGCACAGGCGGCTGGCTCTACGCGACCCTGGGCGCCAACGCGCGGCCGCCACGGCCGTCGCTCGGCACGCCGCGTCCGTCACCTGCCGCCAGCCGGGAGCCGGCAGCGCCGCGTCTGCCGCCTATCACCGCGAAGGTCCTGATGTGGCCGCCGTCCGGCGTCGACGACCTGCGCACCGGCCACTATTTCCAGACTGGCAAATTCGACCTGTGCTGCGGCGACTACCAGCCGCTCATGATCACCGTCGGCCGGTGGCTGGTGTACGTCGGTAACGGCACGACCGCGATGCGCTCTGACCTCCGCGGACGGCACGTTCTGGGCAGGACGCCTTTCTTCGCGCCATCGGCCACACCAGGGCATGTCTGGCTTGTGTACCACGGAAGGCTGGCCTCGCGCGTCAGGCAGGTACCGGTCGCGGGCGGCGCGCCTGGTCCCTCCATCACGCTGCCAGCCGGTACCCAGCTTGTCGCTGGCACGCGAGCCGGGCTGCTACTGCAGAATCGCGCCGGCCGGCTCAGGCTCTGGCCAGGGGGCCAGGCCATGCGCACGCTGCCAGGAAATCCCGTCTGGGCGGCCGGGTTCGCTGTCACGCCGACGCTGATCGCCTACGGCACGCACTGCCGCGCTGCCGCCATCCCAGCCAGGTCCACGTTCGAGCCGAACGCCGGCTACCAGGAGTGCTCGACGCTGCGTGTCTTTGACGTCCGAACGGGACGGGTCCGCTCATTCAGGTCACCGGCAGGCACGACCGGCTGGGTGCCGCCCGAGTTTAATCTGGAGAACCCGATCACCGCTGCGGGCTCGATGATGGCCGCCGAAGCCGTGACTCCGTCCTCTGATAACAATCGCGGCCGCCTTTATGTCCTGCGACTCGCGGGAGATCGCGGGCGTCCGGTCCAGGTCCCCGCCTCGGCCGGGTATCTCTTCAGCAAGGCCGCATGGTCACCGGATGGCTCCTGGCTTTTGTACCAGGGCCCGCGCTTCACGCTCTGGGGCTACAACGTGCGCACCCGCGCCGTCCGTTCCACGTCGGCGCCATGCTGCCTGGACACGGTCATGACTGTGGTCAGGCCCCCGCGGTCAGTCGCCTCGCTGCATCGTTGACGTCGACCGCGGCGGGGTATGAACCGGGCCGTTGGTAATGTCGGGCATAGGCGCGCCGATTGGCGCGCCGCTGCATGAGTTCCTGGAGGGGACGTGGCCGCGGACCTCGCAACGATCACCGGCATGAACGCACCGACCGGGCTGCTGATCGGCGGCCAGTGGTCGACCGGGCGGGCCGGTTCGCTGCCGGTCATCGACCCGGCGACGGAAGAACCGATCGCCGAGGTGGCCAACGCCAGTACTGAGGACGCCATGGAGGCCGTCTCGGCGGCCTCCCAGGCACTTCCCGGCTGGGCGGCCACCCCGCCCCGGGTTCGCGGCGAGTGCCTGCGCAGGGCCTACGAGCTGATGATCGCCGACACAGAGTCGCTGGCGAGGCTCATGGTGATGGAGAACGGTAAGGCGCTCAAGGACGCCAAGGCAGAGATCACCTACGCGGCTGAGTTCTTTCGCTGGTTCGCCGAGGAGGCCGTCAGGATCGACGGGCTGGTGACCAGGGCGCCGTCTGGCGCGAACCGGATCCTGGTGCAGCATCAGCCGGTCGGCGTCTCCGTGCTGGTGACGCCATGGAACTTCCCCGCGGCCATGGCTACGCGCAAGATCGGGCCCGCGCTGGCCGCCGGCTGCACGGTCGTGCTCAAGCCGGCCAAGGAGACCCCGCTGTCCGCGCTCGCGGTCGCCGCGATCCTCACCGAGGCAGGCGTGCCAGACGGCGTCGTCAACGTGCTGCCGACGAGCACGCCTGGACCGGTGGTCGGGGCCATGCTCGCCGACCCGAGGGTCCGCAAGCTCTCGTTCACCGGATCCACCGAGGTCGGGCGCGCGCTGCTGCACACCGCGGCCGACACGGTCACGAACTGCTCGATGGAACTCGGCGGCAACGCGCCGTTCCTGATCCTCAGCGACGCCGACGTCGACGCGGCCGTCGAGGGCGCGCTGATCGCCAAGATGCGCAACGGCGGCGAGGCGTGCACCGCCGCGAACAGGTTCTACGTGCACGAGGCGGTCGCCGACGAGTTCGCGCAGAAGTTCGCGGCCAGGCTGAGCGCGATGACCGTCGGCCCTGGCCTGGAGGACGGCATCGACCTGGGCCCGCTCGTGAACTCCGACACGAGGAACAAGGTCGCGACGCTGGTGGACGAGGCGGCCAGCGACGGCAGCCGGGTGGTGACGGGGGGCAAGGCGCCGGACCGGCGCGGCTACTTCTACGTGCCGACCGTGCTCGACAACGTGCCGCCGACGGCCGGAATCCTGAACGAGGAGATCTTCGGGCCGGTCGCGCCGATCGTCAGGTTCGCCGACACCGATCAGGCGATCGCGATGGCCAACAACACCGAGTACGGCCTGGTCTCCTACCTCTACACGGCGGACCTGCGGCGCGGGCTGCAGGTGGCCGAGGCTCTCGAGGCCGGCATGGTCGGCATCAACCGCGGCGTCGTCAGCGATCCCGCTGCTCCGTTCGGCGGGGTCAAACAGTCCGGGCTCGGCCGCGAGGGGGGCCACGAAGGCCTGCTCGAGTTCACCGAGACCAAGTACATCGCCGTGGATTGGTGAGCTGGCGCTCCGTGGACAGGCGAATATTCGGGCTCGAGAACGAGTACGGCGTCACCTGCACGTTCCGTGGCCAGCGCCGGCTCTCTCCCGACGAGGTCGCCAGGTACCTGTTCCGCAGGGTGGTGTCCTGGGGGCGGAGCAGCAACGTCTTCCTGCGCAATGGCGCACGGCTGTACCTCGACGTCGGCAGCCATCCGGAGTACGCGACGCCCGAGTGCGACAGCCTGGTGGATCTGGTCACGCACGACAAGGCCGGCGAGCGGATCCTGGAGGGGCTCCTGGTCGACGCAGACCGCAGGCTGCGCGAGGAGGGCATCGCGGGGGATATCTACCTGTTCAAGAACAACACCGACTCAGCGGGCAACTCCTACGGCTGCCACGAGAACTACCTGGTGGCCAGGCACGGTGAATTCGGCAGGCTGGCCGACATCCTGATCCCGTTCCTCGTCACCAGGCAGATCATCTGCGGCGCCGGCAAGGTGCTGCAGACCCCGCGCGGCGCCGTCTACTGCGTCAGCCAGCGGGCCGAGCACATCTGGGAGGGTGTCTCCTCGGCGACCACAAGATCCCGCCCGATCATCAACACCAGGGACGAACCGCACGCGGACGCCGAGCGATTCAGGCGGCTGCACGTGATCGTGGGCGACTCCAACATGAGCGAGACCACGATGCTGCTCAAGGTCGGCGCGACCGACCTGGTGCTGCGGATGGTCGAGGCCGGCACGGTGATGCGGGACCTGACGCTTGAGAACCCGATCAGGGCGATCAGGGACGTCAGCCACGACATGACGGGCCGCCGCAAGATCAGGCTGGCCAACGGCCGGGAGCTAAGCGCCCTGGAGATCCAGCACGAGTACCTCGCCAAGGCCAGATCGTTCGTCGACGGCCGCGGCGCCGACAAGACCACCGAGCGGGTGCTCGAGCTGTGGGAGCGCGCGATCCGAGCCGTGGAGACCGGCGACCTGGACCTCATCGCCCGCGACATCGACTGGGTGACCAAGTACCAGCTGATCGAGCGGTACCGGGCCAAGCACGACCTGCCGCTCGCCTCGCCCAGGGTCGCTCAGCTTGACCTCGCCTACCACGACGTGCACCGCGGCCGCGGCCTGTACTACCTGCTGCAGCGCCGCGGCTCGGTCGAGCGGGTCTGCAGCGACCTGGCGATCTTCGAGGCGAAGTCGATCCCGCCGCAGACGACCAGGGCCCGGCTGCGCGGCGACTTCATCAGGCGCGCCCAGGAGCGCCGCAGGGACTTCACAGTCGACTGGGTGCACCTCAAGCTCAACGACCAGGCCCAGCGGACGGTGCTGTGCAAGGACCCGTTCCGGTCGGTGGACGAGCGAGTCGAGAAGCTGATCGCGGGCATGTGACCAGCGGCTCAGCCGCTTTCGCCCAACACAGGCCACAGGCCGGGCGGCGGCACGACCCTGGCCACCTGCGGGCGCGAGTCTCCCGGCCGCCACGCCGCGATCTGCACAGGCCCGCCCAGGGTGCCGAGAATGGCGACCAGCCGATGGCCGTCCGCCAGCCAGCCGAAGCTCAGGATCTCCTCGGTGACGGCACGTACCGACGACCCCGGCAAGATGGTCAGCCGCCCGCTGCTCGTGTCGATCACGCCGAGCCGCGCGAGCGCAACCTCGCCGCCCGGGGTTGCGCTCGTGCTCATCGCGACCGCGAGAAGCCGCCCGTCGGCGCTGAACGTACCGAAAAACGCCCGCGTGTTAGCGGGTAGCGCAATCGTCGAGGTCGTTCCAGTCATCACGTTGGCGATGCGCAGGGCGCACGACCCGCAATTCAACGACGACTGCCAGGCGACCTGGGTGTCACTCGACCCGATCACGCCCGTGATGGCGCGCACCACCCGGCGGGTGACCGGATTCCAGAGCTTGTCGACGACAGGCAAGGGGCCCTGATCCACCTTGCTCAGCAAGAGATCAGACCCAACCGCGCGATCGAGGTAGTACCCGGCGGGCAGGTGCACCGCAGGGCCGAGCGCCGCGCCGCGTACGGTGACCTCCCTGACCGTGGCGCGCGCCGTGCCGACCCGGGTCTTGCGCCCCGGATATGTCGTCAGCCACACCGCGCCGGTCTGCTCGGCGGCGCTCGCTGAGTAGCCAGTGCCGATCCGACTCGCCGCGCGCGCTCCATCGGCGATGAAGTAGAGCGGCACCGCTGGCCCTGCGCAGCAGGCTGGCGCGCCGGGGTACGGCTCGGCGACCCAGCCGCCGCGCACCCTGGTCAGGTTGTAGCCGTTCTTCGCGAAGGGCAGGCCAGCGATCGGCTCGGTCCGCTGTCCGCCGCTCACGGCGCGGAACCAGGCCGGCCGGTCGCCTGACAGGGGCAACGGCAGCGGCACGTCAGCGGGCGGCATTGGCACTCCGCGGAACCTCGAGGGCAGGTGCTGGAACGACGCCGGGCCGCTCGACCATGAGGGCGTCGGCGACCCGCGCTGGGCAGGCCCGGTGCCGTGGCGATTCCCGTGGCTGGCTGCGACGGCAGCCGGAACCGCCACGAGTGCGATCGCCAGCGCGGTGATGCCCGCCATCAGGCCGACATGCCGACGATGTCGCCTGATCACGACGCCGGCCAGATCGCTCGGCGGCACAGCATCGTCGACCGCTGCGTGCATCGCGGCGCGGAGCCTGTTCTCGATCTCGGTCATGGCCGCTTTCCTCCGGAGTGGTCGTGCGCAGCGGCCGCAACCGCGGCCACGCGCAGCCTGGCCAGCGCGCGGGCGGCATGGCTCTTGACCGTCCCGATGCTGCAGCCGAGCGCCTCGGCGACCTCAGCCTCGGAAAAGTCGTCGTAGTACCGGAGTACCAGAACCGCACGCTGCCGCGGTGGCAAGGCTGCGAGGGCGCGTAGCAGGTAGTCCCGATCGGCGAGCGCGGCGGCCTCGTCGGGCACGGCAGGGCCGGTGTCATCTGGCCGCAGGGCCAGTTCCGGCCGCCTGGCGAGCATGCGCCAGCGATCGGCTGAGGCGTTCGCAAGTATCCTGCGGACGTACCGCTCAGGCTCACCCGAGCCGCACACCCTGCTCCAGTGCCGGTACGCGCGCTCGAGCGCGAGTTGCAGCAGGTCCTCGGCCTCAGCCCGGTTCTGGCCAGTGAGCAGCAGCGCCGTCCGCAGCAGGCTGCCCGACCGAGCCTGCACGAAGTCCTCGAAGGAGACCATCGCCTCCCTGCCGCGCATACTCAGCTAACGCGGTAGCCGCCAAAAAGGTTGAGTCGTCTCGCGTAAGGGCGGACCGACCGCTCGCGGAACGGCGACGTTGATCACCAATCGTCATTCCACGACTACGCAACGTCGCTAGAGTCTAAGGGCGGTGGCCGGGGGGCATGGTCGCGCAGCCAGGGTCAATGCCAGCACGTAGCCAGGGGAGCCTTCGTGGCAGGACGGGAACATAGCGGTCGTTTCGCGTGCGACGTGGTGATTGTCGGGGGATGCGGTCACGTCGGCCTGCCGCTCGCCGTCGCCTTCGCCCAGCGTGGCGCGCGGGTGGTCAGCTACGACGTCGCCGCAGCGGCCGTCGACTCGGTCAACGCTGGCCGGCTGCCGTTCCACGAGCCTGCCGCCGAGCTTCCGCTGCGTCGCGTGGTCGGCTCCGGGCGGCTGGTCGCGTCGGCCGATCCGGTCGTCGTCGCGGCCGCTGAGTACGTCATCGTCGTCGTCGGCGGACTGAACGGCCAGGCCAGCGATCAGGCGACAGCGCTCAAGGCCGCTCTTGACGGCTGCTCCGAGCAGTTCCGCGACGGGCAGATCCTGATCCTGCGCAGCACCGTAGCGCCCGGCACGACCGCTGCCGCCGAGAAGATAGTCGCGCGCCGCGGCATCGACATGGATGTCGCCTGCTGCCCTGAGCGGATCGCCGAGGGCATGGCGATGACCGAACTGCACGAGCTGCCCCAGATCGTGGCCAGTCGCTCGGCGCGCGGGCTGGAACGGGCGAGCCGATTGTTCTCGCTGCTCACAGCCGAATTGGTGCCGATGACGGTCGAGGAGGCCGAACTCGCCAAGCTCTTCACCAATGCCTGGCGGTACATCAAGTTCGCGGCCGCGAACCAGTTCTACATGATCGCGAGCGACCTCGGCCTCGACTACGAGCGGGTCAGGCAAGGCCTGACCCGCAACTACCCGCGCGCGAGCGACCTGGCCAGAGCGGGCCTCGCGGCCGGGCCCAGCCTGCTCGCCGACACGGCCGGCCTGGCCAGGGCCAACGCGGGTTTCACGCTCGGCCGGGCGGCCATCGCGGTTAACCAGGGCCTGCCCGGCTACCTGGTCGGCAGGCTCGAGCTTGCCTACGACCTGCGGACCATGACGGTCGGGGTGCTCGGGATGGCGTTCAAAGGCGGCTCAGGTGACACCAGGTCGAGCCTTGCCTACCTGCTGGCTGACCTGCTCGCCGCGCGGGCACGGGAGGTGTTGTGCACCGACCCGCTCGTCAGCACCGACCCTGACCTGCTGCCACTCGACGACGTGCTCCGCCGGGCAGACCTGCTCGTCATCGGCGCCCCGCATCCGCACTACCGCGACCTGCGGACAGACACCCCCGTCATCGATATCTGGAACCTGCGCCGCCATGGAGTCCTGATATGAGCTGCGCCCACGCTGCCGGGCGGCAGGGCTGATGTGGCGGCCCGGCGCGCGCCGCTGCGCCGGTAGGCTGACCGGACCGCCACAACAATGCAAAGGACATCCATGCGACGCCTCACAGCTGCGCTCCTGGCAGCGCCGCTCGCCGCCACCGCCGTCCTGGCCGGATGCGGGTCAGCACCGGCCAAGGCCGGCAGCAACGAGTCGGTCCAGGTCACCGGGAACGAGGGCAAGGCCCCGACCGTGCACATCCCGGCGCAGAAGGCTGACAAAGCGCTGGTGACCAAGACCCTGGTCAAGGGCCACGGCCAGAAGCTGACGCCCGGCGACTCCTATCTCGCCAACTTCGACGTCTACCTGTGGCGCGGAAAGACGAACAAGCTGCTCTTCTCCAGCTTCACCACCGCGCCAGAGGTGCTGCCGGTGACGATGGGCCTCACCGGGCTGCAGAAGGCGCTGACCGGAGAGCGGGTCGGCGCCCGGGTGCTGGCCGTGCTCCCGCCGAAGTACGGCTACGGGCCGCATGGCAACTCTCAGATCGGCGTGCAGCCCACCGACACCATGGTCTGGGTGGTTGACCTGCTGCACGCGTTCCCGCCGAACGCCAGCGCGTCGGGCAAGCATGTCACCAACGGCGGAGGCAGCCTGCCCATCGTGTCTGCGGGACCAGGCGGCGTCCCGCAGATTCAGGTGCCCAAGATCGCACCGCCGAGCAAGCTGATCGTCAAGACCCTGATCAAGGGCACCGGCGCACCGGTCAAGGCGCAGCAGTCGATCGTTGTCAGGTATGTCGGCTCGATCTGGCGCACCGGCGCGGTGTTCAACAGCAACTGGCCGTCGGCTACCCAGCCCACGGTCCCGCCGACGGTCTTCCCGCTTGGCCATCTGATCCCCGCATGGAACACCGGCCTGATCGGCATCCCGGCCGGCAGCCGGGTCATGCTCGTCGTGCCGCCGTCGGAGGGCTACGGCAAGAAGGGCAACGTCCAGGCGGGCATCAAGGGCACCGACACGCTCGTCTTCGTGCTCGACATCCTCGCTACGACGTAGCGCGATACGCTCGCCGCGTGCCGCGCCAGCGGCGGCCGCGGCCAGGAAGTAGGCCAGGTCGTCGTCCAGGCCGCGGCCCATCGTGGACAGCGGCGCCGGGCACGCGGCGAGCACCTCGCGCAGACCGTCCACGCTGACCGTGACCAGGTTGTGCCTGGCACCGAGCGGCTCGGCCGCTGCCCGCACCTGCGCGCCGAAGTCGCCGGCCAGGTCGGGCACGACGACGTCGGCCCTGGCCAGCGCGACCCTGCCGTAGGCGGTCAGGCTGTGGTGCGAGATGCCGCGGTGCCGCTCTCGCGGATCGGCGTCGCTGATCCGCAGCGAGGCCACCGGCCGACCGCCGAGCACCGCGGCGGCGTTGACCGCATCACCGCATGCGACGCCCGAGAAACCCCACCTGGTGCCAGTGCCGAGGTTGCCAGGCCCCTGCGCGACCACGACCATGCTGGCGCCGAGCACGTGCCTGGCCGCGAGCAGGCCGCTGTGCAGTGTCACCGCCTCTAGGTCGCCGCCGAAAGCCTGGCCCACCGTGATCGTCGCCGCCAGCCAGCCATGCTCGCGCAGCGTCGCCACAGTCCTGGAGAACCAGGCAGGCAGCGCGCCGCCGTCCAGCATCACGTAGACGACCCGGTCGCGTTCGCCTGCGCCGTCCTCGCGAGCGCCACCAGCGGGTGCGTCCAGTAGCGCGAAATAGCCGGCCAGCACCGCGGGAAGGGCCGAGTGCAGGTCGGCGACCACGACGGGCATGCCGCCAAGATCATCGGCTTCGCGCAGGGTGTCGTGGTGTGGCGACCCCTGCTCGTCGACGCCCAGCACGGTCGCCTGCTGCGGTGTGTACCTGGCCTTGACCAGGTGCCCAGGTCCCTGCGGGTCGGGCGGGAGACGGCCAGGCACGGCGACGACCAGCGCGTAGCCGCCGGTTCCGAGGCCCAGGTCGAGCGCGCTGGTGTTGAGCAGCACCTCGTCACCTGGCTCTGGCCGGCCGGTGAGCTCGGGGTAGGCCAGCGCGCGCACGTTCGTCCCCGCGACGGTGACCTCGAGCTCGGTCGCGCCCCGCCATTCGCGCCTGATGGCGCTCACCGCGCCGCGCCGCCACCTGATCACTGTCGCAGGCTAGCGCGCGGAACCCGGCACAATCCGCCGAGTCGCTTGCCGTAGGCGTTATCGTCGATCGGAGACGGGCTGTGCGTGCGCGCGATAGGCGGAACTGGCGATGTCGAAGCAGAAGACTGAGCGTCTGCTCAGCCTCGTCGTCTGCCTGCTGTCGGCGCGGCGGTACCTGACCGCGGGCCAGATCCGCGCCGCGGTTCCTGGCTACCCAGAGACGTTCGACGCGTTCAAGCGGATGTTCGAGCGCGACAAGGACGAACTGCGCGAGCTTGGCATTCCGCTGGAGACGGGGACGAACCCGGGCAGCGACGAGGAGGTCGGGTACCGGATCTCGCGGCAGGCCTACGAACTGCCCGAGATCAGGCTCGAGCCGGATGAGGCGGCCGTGCTCGGCCTCGCGGCCAGGGTCTGGCGGCAGGCAGAACTGGCCGGCGCGGCGGCCGGCGGACTGCTCAAGCTGCGCGCGGCTGGCATCGATGCCGAGGAGACCACCCAGCCGGGGATCGAGCCGCGGCTGCAGACCGGCGACGCCGCGTTCGGCCCGCTGTGGCAGGCGGTCAGGGACAGGCGCCCGGTGAGCTTCGGCTACCAGGCCGCGGGCAGGGCGGCGCCGCAGCGGCGAAACCTGGAGCCATGGGGAGTGGTGAACAGGCACGGCCGCTGGTACGTGGCCGGGCTCGACCTGGACCGCGGCGAGGAGCGGGTTTTCCGGCTGAGCCGCATCGACGGTCCGGTCAGCTTCACCGGGCCGCCAGGTTCGGTCACTGTCCCGGCCGGGACCGACGTGCGGAACCTGGTGCAGGCATGGGACGGCGCACCGCCGTCGGTGCGGACAGCGGTGCTGCGGATCCGCCCAGGTACGGGCTACGGCCTGCGCCGCCGGGCTCTCGGCTGACAAGCCTGGCGACGACGGCTGGGACGTGGTCGAGGTGGCGTTCTCCGAGGCTGGCTGGTACGCCGACTACATCTCCTCGTTCGGCGCTGACGTCGTCGTCGTCGAGCCTGTCGACCTGCGTGAGGCCGTGATCCGCAGGCTCAAGGGGGCGCTCACGTGACGGGCGGGCGAGCCGGACGAGCAGGCACGCCGGGAACTCGCCGGCCGCGGTCAGGGACCTCGCCGGACCGCAGGTCGGGACGGCGACCGACCGGCTGCAGCGGCTGCTCGCGCTGGTGCCTTACGTGGTCAGCCGCGAGGTCGTCGGGCTGGCGGAGACGGCAGGCGCCTTCGGCGTGAGCGAGGGCGAACTTGTCGACGACCTGAACATGCTCTGGTGCGTCGAGCTGCGGTCGCCCGACCCGTACTGCCCGATCGACCTGTCCTATGAGGGCGGGGAGATCATGGTCAGCCAGGCCGAGTCGATGGACAGGCCGCTGCGGCTCGGCACCGACGAGGCAAGCGCGCTGCTGATCGGGCTGCGGATGCTGGCCGAACTGCCGGGGCCGCAGGACCGGTCGGCGCTGCGCCGCACGATCGCCAAGCTGGAGGCAGCCGCCGGCGAGGCCGCGGCCGCCAGCGCGCAGGTCGCCGTGCACATGGACGGCCGGGCGCCCGCCGACCTGCAGGTCAAGGTCGCCGAGGCGATGCGGCAGGGCCGCAGGCTGCACTTGTCCTACTACGTGCCCGGCAGGGACGAGGCCACCGAGCGCGACGTGGACCCGATGCGGCTGCTGCTGCTCGAGGGCCGGACCTACCTGGAAGCCTGGTGCCGCAGCGCCGAGGCGGTCAGGCTGTTCCGGCTCGACCGCGTGCTCGAGCTGACGGTGCTCGACGTCGCCGCCGAGGTGCCTGACGGGGCCGAGCACCTGGACGTGGACTCTGGCCTGTTCCGGCCGTCGCCCGATGACCTGCGGGTGGAGCTTGAGCTGGCGCAGGCCGGCCGCTGGGTGGCCGAGTACTACCCGTGCGAGGAAGTCAGCGAACTGGGCGACGGGCGGCTCAAGGTGGTGCTGCAGACGCCCGATACCCGCTGGGTTAAGCGCCTCGCGCTCAGGCTCGGCGAGGACGGCAGGGTGACCAGGCCGGCCGAACTGGTCCGCGAGGTCGAGGAGGAGGCCACCGCGGCGCTGGCCCAGTACGCCTGAGCGTGCCAGGGCCGGCCGCACGAGGCGGGTCCTGGCATGATCCGATGACATCGCCTCGCGTGGTTCGCCTGGTTACGCATGTAGAATACGGTGCGGGCAATCTAGCGCCTCGTCGGTGACGAAGTACCGCTGACCCGACGCGAGTACGCCTCCCGACTGGATTGGGGACCCTCATGTTCGATCCCAGCGCACCGCACATCATCATCCTGCTGGTCGTGGTGCTGCTCCTGTTCGGCTCGACGAGGCTGCCGGGAGCCGCCAAGGCGCTCGGCAAGTCCATGCACATCTTCAAGCGGTCGGTCAAGGGCCTGGACGACGACGATGACAGGCCGGGCGACTCCGCCAGGCGGCTCGATGATCGACGCCGCCGCGCCAGCTGACCAGCCCGCAGGCCGACCCGTCGCAGCAGGCTCAGATCGATGCGCTGCAGCGGCAGCTGAACGACCTGCAGCGCCAGTCGGCCGCCGAGGACACGCAGCAGGGCAGCGGCCCGGCAGCGGCCGGACGGCCCGACAGTCGCTCGTACTGAGGCTGCGGGACGGTGATGTCCGACCAGGAGGACAGCCCGGCCACGATGAACGGTGCGGCGAACGGGTCTGCGCGCAAGCTCCGGGTACCGCGCACTCGCCGGGTGGTTAATCCCGAGGCACGGATGTCGCTCATCGAGCACATCCGGGAACTGCGTAACCGCGTCTTCAAGGCGTCTCGCGTTTGCGACCGCCGGAGCGATCGCCGGCTGGTTCATCGAGGAGCCGGTCTTCAAGTTCATCACGCGGCCGTATTGCAAGCTGCCCGCCCACGTCAGGGATGGCGTACAGCCGGGCCTGCCTGCCCAAGCGCAGGCGAAGGACTGCCATCTGATCGTCACGGGCCTGTTCGACTATTTCTTCCTGCACCTGAAGCTGGCCATCATCATCGGCATCGTCATCTCGGCGCCGTTCTGGATGTACCAGCTCTGGGCGTTCGTCGCGCCTGGGCTGCACTCGCGGGAGCGGCGCTGGACCTATCTCTTCGTCGGCACGGTCTTCCCGCTGTTCGCGATCGGCGGCACGTTCGCCTACTTCGCGATGACCAAAGGCCTGCGGTTCCTGCTTGAGATGCTGCCGAGCAACGTCATCCCCTTCATCAGCGTGACGTCCTATATCGGCTACGCGATCGCGATGCTGATGATCTTCGGGCTCGCGTTCGAACTGCCGCTTGTCATGGTGCTGCTCAATCTCGCCGGGGTGCTCACGCACAAGCGGTTCGCCAAGTGGCGGCGGATGATCATCTTCGGGGTGTTCGCGTTCGCGGCGGTCGCGACGCCCAGCCCCGACCCGATCAGCATGCTGCTGCTCGCGGTGCCCTGCGTGGCGCTCGTCGAAGCGGCGGAGGTCTTCGCCTGGGCCAACGACCGGAGGAAGATCAAGCGCGGCGTGCTTTATCCCGGTCTCACCGCGGATGAGATCGCTGAGTACGACCTGGATACCGAGCGCGCGACGGCCGAAGACTTCGACGACGCAGACGCAAGCCGGTAGCCTTCTCCGCCCAGCCCTGCGCGTCGCTGCGCGCAGACGGCCCGTAGCCTTGTTTTCATGACCAAGCCGGGCAGTCCCGCGAGCCCAGCGAGCGCCAGCAGCACAACTGACCAGGCCAGCACGCCGGGTCAGACCAGTCCGGCCGACCGGTATGCCGCCTATATGCGGACCAGGCCGACCGACGAGCCGGGCCTGGCCGCGTTCGAGGCGCTCTACGACTTCGAGTTCGACGACTATCAGCTTGCCGCCTGTCGCGCCCTCGCCGACGGGCACGGCGTGCTGCTCGCCGCGCCGACCGGGTCAGGCAAGACCGTGGTCGGCGAGTTCGCTGTCCACCTCGCGCTGGCGCAAGGCAGCAAGTGCTTCTACACCACGCCGATCAAGGCGCTGTCCAACCAGAAGTACGGGGACCTGGTCAGGCGCTACTCGGCCGCCAACGTCGGCCTGCTGACCGGCGACAACAGCATCAACGGCGAGGCTCCGGTGGTGGTCATGACCACCGAGGTGCTGCGCAACATGCTCTACGCCGGCTCGCCGACGCTGGCCGGCCTCCGCCACGTGGTCCTCGACGAGGTGCACTACCTGGCTGACCGGTTCCGCGGCGCGGTGTGGGAGGAGGTGATCATCCACCTGCCCGAGTCGGTGGCGCTCACCGCGCTGTCCGCGACGGTCAGCAACGCCGAGGAGTTCGGCGACTGGCTGACGTCCGTGCGGGGCGGCACAACGGTGATCGTCGACGAGCACAGGCCGGTGCCGCTCTGGCAGCACATGATGGTCGGGACCAGGCTCTATGACCTGTTCGCCGAGCCCGACAGCCGCCGCACCGTCAACCCCGAGTTGATCAGGGTCACCCACCGCGATACCACGGGGCCGCGCGGCCCGCGCTCCGCGCGGCCGCAGCGCAGTGAACGAAGTCAGCGTGGCGACCGAAGTCAACGGAGCGACCGAGGTCAGCGTGGCCGACCGCAGGACAGACGCGGCAACGGCCGGCCGGGGCGTCAGGTTCGCGCCGCCGCGCCGGGCCGAGGTGATCGCCAGGCTGGACCGGGCTGGCCTGCTGCCCGCCATCACGTTCATCTTCAGCCGGGCCGGCTGCGACGCGGCGGTGCGGCAGTGCCTGACCGCGAACCTGCGGCTGACCACGCCAGAAGAGGCCGACGAGATCGCCGCCATCGTGGCCAGGCGCACCGCCGACATCCCGTCCCAGGACTTGCCCGTGCTGGGCTACGACGACTGGCTGGCCGGCCTGGTCCGCGGCATCGCGGCTCACCACGCCGGGCTGCTGCCGGCGTTCAAGGAGGTCGTCGAGGAACTCTTCGCGGCCGGGCTGATCAGGGCGGTCTTCGCCACGGAGACGCTGGCGCTCGGCATCAACATGCCAGCCAGGACGGTCGTGGTGGAACGGCTGGACAAGTGGAACGGCGAGACCCACGCCGACCTGACCGCGGGGGAGTACACCCAGCTCACCGGGCGAGCAGGACGCCGCGGAATCGACGTCGAGGGGCACGCCGTCGTGCTCTGGCAGCCGGGCAACGACCCCGTCGCGGTGGCCGGGCTGGCCGGCACCAGGACCTACCCGCTGAACTCGAGCTTCCAGCCGTCCTACAACATGGCCGTGAACCTGCTCGGCCAGGTCGGTCACGAGCGTGCGTCCCGGTTGCTCGAGTCGTCGTTCGCCCAGTTCCAGGCCGACCGGGCGGTGGTCGGCATCGCCAGGCAAGCCACCAGGATCCGCGAGTCCACGGCCGGGCTCGAGGCAAGCTGCGATCGCGGCGATTTCGCCGAGTACGCCGCGATGCGCGCCGAGCTCTCCCAGCGCGAGCGCGAGCTGTCCAGAGGCAAGTCGGCGGCCAGGCGAGCGGCAGTGGTCGAGTCTCTGGCCGGCCTCCAGCGCGGCGACATCGATCGTGGTGCCAGGCGGTCGCCGGGCAGGCACCGCGGTCGTGCTCGAACCCGCCGTCAGCCCGGCCGCTCCACAACTGCTCCTGCTGACCGAGCACCACCAGCTCAGGCGGCTCTCCGCGGCCGAATGCCCGGATCCCGTGGTGGCCGTCGAGCGGATCAGGATCCCCGGCCGCTTCAACCCGCGCTCGCCGCAGCATCGCAAGGACCTGGCCGCGACGATGCGCAACAAGCTCGCGGGCGCGGGCGCCCGTCAGCTCCGGCAGGCGGCCAGGACGAAGTCTGCGAACGGCGCTCCCGGCGAGGCCGAGGCCGCCATCGCCGAGCTGCGGCGCCGGCTGCGCGAGCATCCCTGCCACGGCTGTCCTGACCAACAGGCCCACGCCAGGCAGGCGGAGAAGTACCTGCGGCTCGAGCGGGAGGCCGCAGCGCTCGACCGGCGGGTGGCCGGCCGGGCACACGTGATCGCGAGGACCTTCGACCGGGTGTGCGCCGTGCTCGAGCAGCTCGGCTACACCGACGGCGACAAGGTCACAGCGGACGGGCGGATGCTGGCCGGCCTGTACTCCGAGCTTGACCTGCTTACCGCCGAGTGCATCCGCCGAGGCGTGTGGGACGGCCTCAGCCCGGCCGAGCTGGCCGCCTGCGTGTCGGCGCTCACCTTCGAAGCCCGCCGGCCAGATGACGATGAGCTACCGCGGGTACCTGGCGGCCAGGTCGGCGCCGTGCTCGCGGCGATGACCAGGCTCTGGGCCGAACTCGACGGCATCGAGAAAGGGCACCGGCTGTCTTTCCTGCGCGAGCCGGACGTCAGCTTCGCCGCTCGGGCCCGCGCCTGGGCGTCCGGCCAGTCGCTGGACCGGCTGCTTGATGAGGGCATGACGCCGGGCGACTTCGTCAGGGCCATGAAGCAGCTCATCGACCTGCTCGACCAGATCGGCGGGGCGGCGGCCGGCACGGCGCTCGCGGTCACGGCCGGCGACGCGATCCAGGCGCTCCGGCGGGGCGTGGTCGCGTATTCCTCGGTTCAGTGATGGGAGTCTGATGGCCTCCGACGAGGCAGTGAGCGCGCCAGGGCGCACCGAGGTGCGCAGGCTTGGCCCCGACGACTGGCACGTCAGCCGTCAGGTTCGGCTGGCGGCTCTGGCCGAGGCGCCGTACGCCTTCATGTCCACGCTTGCCCGCGAGCAGCGGTTCGACGAGCAGCTCTGGCGGCAGCGACTCGGCTCACAGTCTGCCGCGACGTTCATGGCTTGGGTCGACGGCGAGCCGGCCGGCACGGCGACAGGGAAGATCGACGACCCAGGCGACGAGTTCGCGGTGCCGGGTTCATGGCAGCTCGTCGGAATGTGGGTCGACCCGCTGGCTCGGGGCACCGGTGTCGCCGACCGGCTGATCGACGCGGTGGCCGGGCACGCCCGCGAACAGGGCGCGACATCGGTGACCCTGTGGGTGACCGAGGTCAATGCCAGGGCGCTGGCCTTCTACCGGCGGCATGGGCTTCGTGCTGACCGGCGCTCGCCAGCCGGTCAGGGAAGACGAGCCCGACCACTGGGAGCAGCAGATGATCCGCCGCTTCGGCTGACCACCAGGCCGGGCCCGGCCGTCCGCCACGTCTGGCAGGATGGCGAGGATGGCCCCGCTGATGCTGCTCGACTCAGCCTCTCTGTACTTCCGCGCGTTCTACGGGATACCGCCGGAGAGCATGACCGCACCCGATGGCTCGCCGGTGAACGCCGTGCGCGGCCTGCTCGACATGATCGCGAGGCTGGTGCGGGCGCGCCATCCCGGCCAGCTGATCGCCTGCATGGACGCCGACTGGCGGCCCAAGTTCCGGGTCGCCGCGATCCCGTCCTACAAGGAGCACCGAGCCAATCCCGACGGCTCGGAGCAGATTCCCGACGCCCTGAACGCCCAGATCCCCGTGATCGTGGAGGTACTGGCGGCCGCCGGCGTCACGATGGCGTGGGCCGAGGGGTTCGAGGCCGACGACGTGATCGGCACGCTCGCCGCGCGCGCGCGACCGACCCGGTCGAGGTCGTGACCGGGGACAGGGACCTGTTCCAGCTCGTCGACGACGCGCGGGAAGTGACGATCCTCTACATCGCGCGCGGTATCGGCAAGCTCGAGGTCATCGACGAGGCCGCAGTGACCAAGCGCTACGACATCCCGGGGCGCGGCTACGCGGCGTTCGCGGCGCTGCGCGGCGACCCGAGCGACGGTCTGCCCGGCGTGCCTGGCGTGGGAGAAAAGACCGCGGCGGCGCTGGTGCGGTCCTTCGGATCGATCGAGGCCATGCTGGCCGCCATCGACGCGGGCCACGGCGGCTGGCCGGGCGGCAGCAGGGCCAAGCTGGTCGCCGCCAGGTCCTACCTGGATGTGGCGATGCCGGTGGTCAGGGTCGCCTCGGACGCCGCCGTCGTGCACGGGAGCGACGGGACGCTCCCCTCACGCGCGCCAGACCCAGCCAAGCTCGCCGCGCTCGACGAGCGCTGGGACCTCGGCAACTCGCTCGGCCGGATGATGTCCGCGCTGACCGTTCGTCCCGACTAGCGGCGCGAGAGATCGTAGGCGGGGACTTGCGGCCATCAACGCGAAGACAAAAGGTAAGTGCGTGGACAAAGGCGCTCCATACGACCCTGACTCTTCGCGGACTGCCTATGCCCACGCGCTTCCGGCTCACGTTATCGGCATCCGCCAGGCAAGCTCGAAGTCCAGCTTGGCTGGGTCCGCGGCCAGGTCGCGAGGAGCGAGCCTCAGGGCCGCAGCCTGGCTCTGGTAGACGCCGATGACGGCGGTTTTCAGCTCCCGCTGGGCCGGACTGAGCCTGGTCACCACGGGCGTGAGGCTCTCAGTGTCCAGGCCGGTGCCCGCGAGCTGATCGGCCAGCCAGAACGCGGCATCGAGGTTGGCAGGGGCCGGCTGCCCGCTCACCCAGGCCGGCCAGCCGTAGGCGATCACATAGGGGAAGTCGGCGTACAGCGTGACCTCTCCGCGGCCGGTCGCGACCGCGGCGCGAAGACCCGCGTCCCTCGCGAACGCGTGGTCGCGGTGCCCGCCGATCGCGGAAGGCAGCCAGATCTCGCCCGCGCCCGCGAGCAGGCCGGTGAGCCGCTCCACGGCAGCGCTGAGGTCAGGATCCCCCCTGCGGTACTGGGCCTCGGGCTCACCCAGGTGCACCGCCGTGGCAGACAGCAGCCGCATGACCGCCTCGTCCTCGGCCAGTCGCTCGCGCTGCCGCCGCGCCGAGTCCGCCGCGCCGGTCAGCCGGTCCCAGAAGCTCACCGGCCAGTCATCGGCCGGGACGCCACTGAAGACGGTCGCGACCGTCGCACCGCCTGTGCTGAGCGCCGCGCTGGCCGACAGGGCAGCGTCATCGAGGTGCGGCGAAACGGCGATGATGTTCATGCAGCGCCGTCTTTCATGACTGATCAACTTAGCCGTGCGCCGGTTGGCCGCGATAGCCAAGGCTGGCATGCTGGCGGCATGGCCCCGCTGACGATTCCCTCGCTCCCTTTTCCGCTCGCCGCCGACGGTCAGCCCCCGGTCGGCTATCAGGTCGAGTCAGGGACGCTGGTGCTGACCGCGGCCGCGGGGACCGACATGTTCGTGGACCCGGCGGGCGGGGGCCAGGTACCCGACGCCGGTCGGCTGGTCGGCGTGCCCCCGCCTGGCGACTTCAGCCTCGCGACGAAGGTCACCGTCGGCTTCGGGAGCAGGTACGACGCTGGTGTCCTCGTGCTGCAGGCCGGGGAGCGGCACTGGGCAAAGCTCTGCTTCGAGCTGTCACCGCAGCAGAAGCCCATGGCGGTCACCGTCGTGACGAGGGGAACCTCCGATGACTGCAACTCCTTTGAGGTGGCCGGCGACTCACTGTGGCTGCGAATGACCAGATCAGGCACGGCCTGGGCGTTCCACGCCGCTACCGACGGCGCCTGGTGGCGGCTGCTGCGCTACTTCTCGCTGGGCGGGGACACTATCGCCAGCGTCGGGTTCGGGGCGCAGTCGCCGACCGGTCAGGGCTGCACGGCCACCTTCGACCAGATCTCGTTCCGCTCCGGCGCCCCCTCGGACCTGCGCGACGGCAGCTAGCGACAGACCAGGCGCCGCTACTGGATGCCGAGCGCCACCAGGCAGGTGTCGTCGTCGGTGTGCGTCGGACCGAGCGCGTCCAGCGCAACCGACACCAGCCGCTCGGGATCATCAACCCCGCGCACCGCTCCGACCAGCTTCGCGACGCCTTCGTCGATCGAGCGGTCCCTCCGCTCGACCAGGCCGTCGCTGTAGAACAGCAGCAGATCGCCAGGCCGCAGCAGCAGGGTCTCGGCCTCGTAGCTGTCGCGGCCCGCGCCGAGCAGGATCCCGGCCGGCGGGTCGAGCGGCAGTGCCCACGCGCCCCTGACCAGGACCGGCGGCGGATGACCAGCCTGTGCCCAGGTCAGCACCCGCTCCCTGGGATCGAAGTAGCCAGCGATCACCGACGCGGTGTGCTCAGGCGAGACGTGCCAGACCAGGTCGTTCAGCCAGCCAAGGAGCCGCTCGGGCGGGGCGCCCGTGATCGCCAGTCCGGCCAGCGCGCCGCGCAGCCTGGCCATGCCAGCCGCGGCCTCGAGCCCATGCCCGCCCACATCGCCGATCGCGAGCAGCACGCTGCCGTCGGGCATCTCCGCGGTGATGTACCAGTCGCCGCCGACCCTGCTGTCTCTCGAGGCCGGCAGGTACCTGACAACCGTCCGCAAGCCCGGCAGGTCAAATGGCGTGTCATGCAGAGGAAGAATGGCGCGTTGCAGCTCAAGAGTGATGTGACGTTCCTGGGCAAGCTCGGCGGCGAGACTGGCCTCGGTCGCGCGCGCACCGAGGAAACGCACTGGCGCGGCACCCGCCGTCGCCGCAGCAGCCGCTACGGACGTAGGCGGCGGGACTGACGCCTCTGAGATCATCTATGCTCACATTTCGTGAGAGGTCGCTCACCAATCGTGAGGCATGATGGGTGCGCATGTCTAGGTGCTGCCGAGGCCAGCAGCCGTAGGGCCCGAGGCCAGCAGCCGGCCCGTAGGGCCTGCGACAGGCATGGTGAGATGATTTCGGTGATGCGTACTCGGTGGGGGCAAGAGCCCGGCGCCGTAACCGTGCAGGAATGGCGCCATCCCAGGGAGCTGTCACAGTGACCATGCTAGACGATTTGTATCCGGCCACGCGACTGCCGGAAGCCGCTGCCGCGGCGGGCGGCGCCGGGCTCGACGCCCTGCTGCTCACGCCAGGACCAGACCTGCGCTACGTATGCGGCTACGACGCCCACGCCCTGGAGCGGCTGACCTGCCTGGCCGTTCCTGCCGCCGCCGATCCGTTCCTGGTGGTGCCGCGGCTCGAACTTCCAGCCGCGCAGGTGTCGCCTGCCGGGCGGCTTGGCCTGGAGATGATCGCCTGGGATGAGACCGATGACCCCTACGCGCTGGTGGCGGCGCGGATCGCGAACCCGGCAGCGGTCGGGCTCGCGGACCGGATGTGGGCGCTGATGGTGCTCAGGTTCGGCGCCGCCCTGCCCGGCGCGAGGCAGGAACTGGCCAGCACGGCGCTCAGCCCGCTCCGATCGCGCAAGTCTCCGGCCGAGATCGCGGCGCTGCGCGCGGCCGGCCAGGCCATCGACCGGGTGCACGCCCAGGTTCCCGGCTGGCTGCGGCCAGGTCGCACCGAGCGCAGGTCGCGGCCGACATCGGCGAGGCCATCCTGGCCGAGGGGCACAGCCGCGCGGACTTCGCGATCGTCGCCTCGGGCCCGAACGGCGCCAGCCCGCACCACACCGCCAGCGACCGCGTGCTCCGCGCGGGCGACACGGTCGTTGTCGACATCGGCGGCACGATGCCGAGCGGGTACTGCTCGGACTGCACGCGGACCTATGTGATCGGCGAGCCGGGGGCCGAGTTCGCCGCGTACTACCAGGTGCTCAAAGACGCACAGGACGCCGCGTGCGCGTCGGTCAGGCCTGGTGCCAGCGCGGAGTCGGTGGACGCCGCGGCCAGGGAGCCGATCACGCAGGCGGGCTACGGCGAGTTCTTCTTGCACAGGACCGGCCACGGGATCGGACTCGAGACGCACGAGGACCCGTACATCGTCGCTGGCAACGCCGAGCCGCTCCTGCCAGGGCACGCCTTCTCGGTGGAGCCGGGCATCTACCCTGGTCGCGACGGAGCCAGGATCGAGGACATCGTCGTCTGCACAACGACCGGCTGCGAGCGGCTCAATAACGTGACCCGCGACCTGGTCTGCGTGCCGGCCTGATGCGCGGACTCGAGCGCGAGAGCCGCGACGACGCGGCCAAGGCGCTGTTCGAGCTGACCGCCGAGATCGCCGATAACGAACTGCGGCCCGCCGTCGCGGCGGCCGAGCGCGAGGCCCGCTTCCCGCGCGAGGCCTTCAGGCTGCTCGGCCGCGCCGGCCTGCTCGGGCTGCCGTACCCGGAAGAGTTCGGCGGCGCCGGCGCAGCCCTACGAGACCTACCTCCAGGTCCTCGAGGAGCTTGCCGGGGCATGGCTGACCATCGGCCTCGGCTTGTCCGTGCACGTCCTCAGCTGCTCCGCGCTGATCACCGCCGGGACCGCTGACCAGCAGCAGCGCTGGCTGCCCGCCATGCTCGGCGGTGAACTGCTCGGCGCGTACTGCCTATCAGAGCCGAGCAGCGGGTCCGACGCCGCAGCGCTGCGCACCTCGGCGCAGCCAGCGGGCTCTGAATTTGTCATCAACGGGACCAAGGCGTGGATCTCGCACGCGGGGCAGGCCGACTTCTACACGGTCTTCGCTCGCACGTCGGGCCAGCCTGAAGGCAGGGAGCGGGCTAAGGGAATCAGTTGTTTCCACGTCCCGGCCCAGATCCCCGGCGTGCGTCCTGGCGAGCCCGAGCACAAGATGGGCATGCGCTCCTCGGTCACCGCTCAGGTCAATTTCGAGTCCGCTGCCGTACCCGCCGATCACCTGGTGGGCGAGCAGGACAAGGGTTTCTCGATCGCGCTGGCCGCGCTCGACGCAGGGCGCCTTGGCATCGCCGCGTGCGCCACTGGCGTCGCCCAGGCAGCGCTCGACGCCGCGACGGCCTACGCCCGCGAGCGACGCCAGTTCGGGCGGCCGATCATCGAGTTCCAGGGGCTGTCGTTCATGCTGGCCGACATGGCCACCGCCGTCGCCGCATCGCGCGCGCTCTACCTGGCGGCGGCGCGGCGCAAGGACGCCGGCCTGCCGTTCGCGCAGCAGGCCGCGATGGCCAAGCTGTTCGCCAGCGACACGGCGATGAAGGTGACGACCGACGCGGTGCAGGTGCTCGGCGGCTACGGCTACGTCGAGGATTTCCCGGTCGAGCGGCTCATGCGGGAGGCGAAGGTGCTGCAGATCGTAGAGGGCACCAACCAGATCCAGCGCATGGTTATCGGCCGGTCGCTGGCGGCGGGCTCCGGCCTTGGCACGGCGAAGGACTAGCAGGTGGAGGAAACCAACCGCAAGATCCTGGCGCTGCTGGCCGGCGACGGGCGGCTCAGCTTTACCGAACTGGCCAGGCACACCGGGCTGTCGGTGTCCGCCGTCCAGCAGCGGGTCAGGCGGCTCGAGGAGCGCGGGGTCATCCGCGGCTACAGCGCCGTGATCGACCCGGACGGGGCCGGGCTTCCGCTGACGGCGTTCGTCTCGATCAAGCCATTCGACCCGGCGGCGCCGGACGACGCACCCGACCGGCTGGCACACCTGCGGGCGATCGAGGCCTGCCACAGTGTGGCCGGCGATGAGAGCTACATCCTCAAGGTACGGGTGGCCTCGCCCACCGCGCTGGAGGACCTGCTCCAGGAGATCCGTGCGGCCGCGGGCGTGTCAACCAGGACGACGATCGTGCTCAGTACGCCGTACGAGGGCCGCCCGCCCGACGTGTGAGCTCAGGACGTCAGCGCCCACGTCCGAGCCGGGAAGTCGAAGAGCCAGTCCGCCTGGCTCCAGAGCGGATAGCCGAGGATCAGATCCATGGGGCGCTCCACCGTGGCATTGGCCGCGCTCAGGTCCACGACAGCGGCCTTGCACGGGGCGAACAACCGGCCTCCGATGACCGGGCCCGACATCAGCACCAGTGGTGTCTCGAGCTGCGTTCCCGAGGCGTCGGTGCCGACGGTGGTGCCAGCCTCGGTGAACAGCTCGCGATGCGTCAGCCAGAAGCCCTCATGCACGATGGTGATCCCGGCGCCGCTGTCCCAGTTGGCGTATCCGGACAAGCCGGGGGTGCCGGGCCAGCGGACGTCGACGTAAGCATGCCCGCGAGCGTCGGTATGCAAGGCGGCGGCCGGGACACGGCCGCCCTCCGGCGGGCCAACGTCGACAATCCCGGCTCCGAACCTGAAATGGCAGCAGTACCGCCCGATCAGGTCCATGCCGACCAGGCAGGGCACACCCGACCCGGCAAGGTCTGTCCGCGCCACGGCAAGCGACGGCGCGTGCAGCGGTCCGACCGTCACGTCGGTCACGGTCACGATGGTCTCGCTGAGGGCGCCGAACGCGCCGTGCGAACCCTGCTGGCCGACGGTAGGCAGGGCGGCGGTGTACTCGTCGGCAGCCATCGTCGTCCGCGCCGCGCCGGTGTCGAGCAGGAAGCGGTAAGGGCGTCCCGCGACCGTGCCGTCCGCGAAGGGCACCGCGCAGTCCGGGTCATCGGGGTCGTGCTCGAGGGTTATCAGCAACGCGGTCACTGGCGAACACTAGCCCACGATGGATGTGGCCTGCTGGCCGCCTCACGGCGGCCAGCAGGCCAACGATCCCCCCGGAGCAAACCCTTATCGGCCGGGCAGGCGCCTACCCGACGGGTATCACCCGCGCCGAGCCCGGCACGGCGATCCCGGCGTCCTTCGGAACGACCACGACTGTGCCGCACTGCGTGGCGGCCGCCATCGTGAGCTCATGCTTGCGCACCGCGCACACCGTCGCCCCGCGGAGCAGCGCGCTGTCAATCAAAGCCGCGTAGTCGAGCCCGTCGCCGGCAGGCGGCAGTGCTAGCACAACATCGCGATCGGTTATCCCGGCACCCTGGTCGGCCTTGTCAACGAGCGTCGGACAGCTCCCTGTGGCTGACCGGTGCGGGCCGCAATCTGCCGTCTTGACCGCGGGAGAAGGGCAGCAGCGCGACATCATCCGGCCGGCCCCTGGACGGTCGGATCATGTCGAGCCCGAGCAGATCACTGAAGCGGGTCGCGCCAGGAGCGTCCACAAACGAGAACACCTGGCGCACCCACGATCGGTCGACCGCGGCGAGCGCGGTGTCGGCCAGCGGCGGCGCCGTGATGACCATCCTGGCGCCGCTCTCCGCTAGCTGGCCCGCGGTCTCGACCGCGCACAGGCTCGAGTCAACGGGCGAGGGCACCCCGCCAGCGGCGCGCACGGCGTGCATCGCCAGCGTGAAGCCCACCACGTCGGGCACCAGCACCCCGACGACGTCCCTCGGCCGCAGCCCGCGCCAGGTCAGGCCGGCCGCCGCGGCCTGCACGGTCGTGGCCAGGCTGGCGTAGCTGTAGGAGCCACCGCCCGGCTGGCCGTCCGCGCCAGGCCCGCCCATGAGGGCGGTCAGTCCGGCACGATCGGTCGCGATGGACACAAGTCGCTTCGTGACCGACACCTCAGCGATGAGGTCGTCAAGCTTCGACATGTGGGGGTGTCCTTCCGCGGCTGCACGCCTTCAGGCAAGGACAGTAGGAGACCGGGCCTGGTGCTGGCATCGACAGAAATGTGCACTGTGCTATGTAATCTCCGCGGCCTGGATATGCAGACCAGCGAGCCAGATATGCAGTGCGCGACTAGTCTGGCCCCGCTCCGTGCTCAGCCATCCACGCGGCCAGCTGTGCGCGAGAGCCAAGCCCGAGCTTGGTGAAGATGTTCGCGATGTGCCTGGCGACGGTCGCCGGCGCGATGAAGAGCTGCTCGGCGATCTCCCTGTTGGACAGACCGCTGACCGCGAGCGTGGCGATCTCCAATTCCCGGCCGCTCAGCGGGCCCGTGGTCTCGCGGGCCGGCGCGGCATCTGGCGCCGGCGTTGGTGAGCAGCAGCGCGGCCTGATGCGGGCTCATCGCCCGGCCATCGGCGAGGAGCGACGACACGGCATCGGGCCCGAGGCTCGCCCCGGCCGAGTCCAAGATCCGGTCGAGCTGCCTGGTCGCCGACGCCGACGGCTGCGTGCCGATGGCATCGCCAGCGGCCTGCGCGGCACCAGCCAGCCTGACGGCCTGCGCGGCTTCGCCCAGCGCGCCCGCCAGCGCAGCCAGGGCCTGCAGCCCGCGCGCGATCGCGAGCCGGTGTCCGGTAGCCAGGCTCAGCCGCACGCTCTCCGTCAGACTCTGCGCCGCCACGGTCAGGTCGCCGTAGGCCAGCGCGATCCGGCCGATTCCGGCCAGGCAGCGAGCCATCTCAGGACGCGCGTCGATCTGCCGGTAGAGGCTGAGCGCGTCGCCGAAGTACTGAGCTGCGGCGTCGGGATCGTGCCGCGCCCTGGCGATCTGGCCGAGCCCGTAGAGCACGTTGGCGACGCCCCAGCCGTTGTTGTCCCGCAGCACGTCGAGGGCCTGCCGAAAGGCTTTCTCCGCGGCGGTCAGGTCGCCGTGCGCGGCGATCACGGCCGCCCTGACCGCGATCGCGACGCCTTCCTCCCAGTCGTCGGCCATCTCTTTCGCCGCCACCACGGCCGCGTCGGCGTGGCCGAGCGCCTCGTCCATGCGGCCTGACATCAGGTCGGTGAGCGCGAGCAACCGGAGCGCGGCCGCTGGATTGCCGTCCTTGATCGGCTTGCTGAGCTCAAGGCACTCGCGCGCGAACGTCGCCGATGCGGAGTAGTCGAGCTGCTCGAAGGCCAGCTCAGAGCGCATAGCGAGGGCCTTGGCCCGGACCCCGGGCGGGACGGCGGCGGGTGCTGGCACGTCGATGGCGAGCAGTCGGTCGAGCCAGCCCGCTCCCTCGGCGACTTCGCCACTGGCCAGCCAGTAGCCGCTGAGGGCGTAGCAGATGCGCAGCCCCTCCTCGGCGTCGCCGCGCTGTACGCAGCACGCCAGGGCGAGGTTGAAGTTCGTCCGGTCGGCGCGGGCCCGGTGATACAGCGCCACCCGTTCTGGCCAGCTCGGCTCGCCGCTGACGTAGGCGACCGACGCGATCTCCTCGGCGATGCTGAGCATGCAGTCGCGATGCGCGGACCGCAGGCCGGCCATCTCACCCGCGGCCGCCGCCTGCTCAGCGGCCAGCTCCCGCACCGTGTCGAGCAGCCGGTACCGCGCGTCGCCGTTGAGCTCGCCGTCCACGCTGACCAGCGACTTGTCGATCAGGGCGCGGAGCTGGTCGAGCACCTGGCATGGGGACAGAGTGCCATCAGCGCACACGCGCTCTGCCATGTCCAGGTTCCAGCCGTGGAACACCGACAGCCTGCTGAGCAGCAATCGCTCGGCGGGATTGAGCAGCTCGTTGCTCCACTCCACCGTGGCCCGCAGGGTCTGCTGGCGCGGCGGGGCGGTCCGGTTGCCGAGCGCCAGCAGCTCGAATTTGTCCGCCAGCCGTTCGGCGATCTGGTCGGTGGAGAGCGCGCGGACTCGCGCCGCCGCCAGCTCGATCGCCAGCGGCACACCATCGAGCGTGCGGCAGATGTCGGCGACCGAGGCGGCATTCCCGTCGGTCAGCTCGAAGCCGGGCCGCACAGCGGCCGCGCGCTCGACGAAGAGCTGGACTGCCTCGCTCTGCATGACAGGACTTGGGTCCTCGCCGACGGGCGACAGGCGGCAGGCCGAGCGGCGGAACCCGCCAGATGATCTCGCCGCGCACTCCGAGCGGCTCGCGGCTGGTTGCGATCACGTGCAGGCCAGGGCACGTCGCGAGCAACCGCTGCACCAGCTCAGCGCACTCGGCGACCATGCGCTCACAGGTGTCCAGGATCAGGAGCATGGCCCGCGGCTGCAGTGCCTCGGCCAGCGTGTCGGCGAGTCGCCTGCTGGCCTCGGCGCGGATCCCCAGAGCGGCGGTGACCAGGCCGATCACCTGACCGGTCTCGGCCGCCTCTGACCCCTCATCGGCGGCCCGCACCTCTGCCGCTGACGCCGGCACTGGTGCCTCATCTAGATCGGCGTCCGCCAGGTCGACGATCCATGCGCCGTCGGGGAAGCGCTCGGGAAGCATCGCGGCGAGCCTCAGCGCCAGCCTGGTCTTGCCGATTCCGCCTGGTCCGCACAGCGTAAGCACGCGGCCGCGGCCGAGAATCGCGACAAGCTCGGCGAGGTCACGCTCCCTGCCGACGAAGCTGTTCGGCTCCGCGGGCAGGTTGCCAGGCGCCGGGGGGAGATCCGATGTCATAGGCCGTCAGTACTAGTCAGTTCGTGTCGATGTCTCCGGGTGCGGTGCTGTTGTCCTGCCGTACTGCGATCATCTTCTAGTGCTAATCGAGGTTCATGAATTCATCTATTGTGACATTATCCGGGCGCCGGGTCAGCGGAGACCGCAATCCAGATCGGCTCGCTGTAGCGGAGCCTGCCGAAGTACATGACCTTCACCAGCGCCCACCATCGCTGACCTGGGCGCGCATCGCGCGGGATGACAACGTCGAAGCTCAGCTCGCTGTCCTCGCCGGCGTCGGCGGCAAATCCCGTCGTCCAGTCCTGATGCGCGGTCCAGCTGCCGTGCGGCGAGATCAGCTGTGCCTCGCCGCGGATCTCCGAGGCCGTCGTGTTGGTGAGCCTCGCTGCGACGCTGGCTGACCCGCCTGGCGGCAGCTCCAGGTGGCCTGTGAGCATCGTCAGCTCGGCCTCTGCCTCGTCGGCGGTGCCGAGCCGTTCCAGCGCGGGGAGCAGCTGCTCAAGCGAGAGGTCAGCGGCGGCGGGCAGTTCGGGCTCGCCGACCGCGACCACGGCCACGTCCTCGAGTACCTGTCCCGCGTCGTCGATCAGCCGCGCCGCGACGAAGTGCCGCGCCGCGGCAGCCGACGCCGGCACCCGTACCAGGACGTCCCAGGCAGCGTAGCCGCCGCCAGTCAGCCGGAACGGCAGCTTGCCTGGCTCGGCGTCCTGGCCCGCCGCCTCCTGGCCGCCGGCCGGTGTCGCCCGCGCCGCCGAGACGAGCGTCAGCGCGTCTGGGACCTCGAGCAGGACCGTGCCGGCGGCGGGCGCTGGCCCGCACGCGACGCTGACCTTGATCCGTGCCTCGGCACCTGGCTGGACGGCCAGCCTGCCGGGCGACAAGTGCACCGCGACCGGCAGGTTTCCCGCTGGCGCCGGTCCCTTGCCATGCAGCCAGTACCTGGTGAAGACCGGCTGCGCCGGCTCGGGTGGCGCAGTGGCGAGTGATGCGGAGGCGCCCGCCGGCCTGATCTGGTCGGGACGGACGGCGAGGGTCACGGTCCCGCGTTCAGGCACGACGGCGGTGACTGTGCCGTCCCCGCGGCCGGCCGGCTGCCGTTCGCTGTCCTCGAGCAAGCTGGTGACGGTCGCTTCCGAGACGCCGGTGAACAGGCGCACGCCCGCGGTCGTTCGTCCGTTGCGGCCAGCCAGGTCGCGCAGCCGGATGGTCACTCCGTCCGCCGGGTCAGGCTGGGCGAGGGGAGCGATCGGGTTGCCGCGCGGCTTGAGCGCCATCACGTCGACGCCGGCCGGCGTGACGCTGACGAGGCTCGTGACGGCAGGAAGCGGCCCATCGTGCAGATCGGTTTCGCAGGTCAGCAGCCGGTGGCTGTACTCCTGGCCGGTGACGGGGAAGCCGGCCGTCCGCCAGTCGCCCGATCCTGACGCCAGGGCGTACTCGAACGTGTGGCTCCAGTGCTGCCACGCGAAGCTGCTGCCGTCAGGGAGGGTGCGCCTCTCGCCGTCCATCCAGGTGCCGCTCGGCCAGGCGCTGCAGGCCCGCATCAGCGAGATGCACGCGTCCCCGGCCGGGGTGACGATGCTGCCGGGCAGGCCGCGGTTGAGCAGCGCGACAGCGTGGCTGGCCAGGCCGGGCTCGTCACTCAAGTTGTAGTCCGACCACGGCGCCTCGATCTGCGCGTCGGCGAGGTCCTCCGCCACGGCCGCGATCGCGGCTGGCAGGTTGGTACCGGCCACGATCAGCACTGGCAGGTCCGCCGACCCGCGCAGGTCCGCGCTCGGCACGAAGGCGTCGCGCCTGCCGCGCGCGGCTGGCACCCAGATCCTGGCCGATCCGGTCTCAGCCATCTGGCTTTCGAAGCTGCCCGTCACAGCGGGGCCGGCCGCGGCGAGGACCTGCGCGGTGAAGTCGTTCTTGTCAGGACCGCCGAGCGCGATCCTGACGTCGGGCAGGTTCGAGTCCAGCTCGGCGACCCCGTACCTGGGACCTTCCGGCACCGAGCAGGTCGCCGTGACGCCCTGCTTCGCGAGCGCCACGAGCAGCGCCCTGACCTCGTCCCTGCAATCGCTCCCCGCACCGGTATCCCGCGGGGCGAACCCGTCCGTCGCCGCGTCGGCTGGTGCGATCACCTCGGCCACCCCGATCGCGTGCAGCCGCCGCTCGCCGGCCTGGCCGGTCAGCGACACCCTGGCGGTCGAGCCGACGCCGAACCACTCGTGCGCGGGGTTGTCCAGGGTGTAGGTGTGCTCCGCGACATCGATCTCGGCGTCGCCGAACGGCCGGCCGATGACGGACAGGCCGGTCTGGTAGATCGGCAACCCGCCGGGAACGTTGGTGGCGAACCTGACCCTGAGCAGCCGGTCGTGCCCGATCGAGCCGTCGACGTGGGTGCGGAACTCGATCACGTCGGAGCCGTCCCAGAGCAGCGTCTCCTGCGTGATCTGCAGGTCGTCGAACGCGTACTCGGTGACGAGGCGCGATCCGATCGGGCACCGCTCGGCCCGCACCTTGGCGTGCCGGTTAGCGGGGCCGCGCCAGCGGCCCTTCTGGCAGAGCAGCCAGGGACCTTCGCCCCAGCGCGGATGCGTCGGGTATTCCTCCTGGATCACCAGTTCGTTGCCCGCACCTGCGAGCAGTTCGGTGCCGGACCGCCGGTCCACGATGGACTCGAGCGACCCGTCGTCCGCGCCGCCCGCGCGGACCGTGAAGGCGCCGTTCTCGATCACCAGGTCTGCTCCGGCCCGCCAGGCCGACGCCTCGGGCGCGGGCGCGTCCTGGCCGGGCGGCACCGGGTGTGCCAGGAAGGTCTTGTAGCCGAGCGGCGGAATGTCGCTAGCCAGGAACGTGAGCGTCGCGCCGGCCAGCGAGCCGTCCTGGTGCCTGGTCACCCCGTCGGCTAGGTAGCGGATCTGCGTCCCCGCCTGGCCGGTCAGTCGCACCGCGGCGCACTTCGCAGCGGCGAACTCCAGCGTGATCGTGGCCAGGCCAGAGCGCGGCCAGGCGAGGGTGTTGAACACGACGATCGCACGCCGTCCAGCCTGGTCAGGTCCGGGCGCCTGGCCAGCCGCCGCGCGCGGTGTCGGCCTGGCCGGCCAGGTAGCTGGCCGCGTCCGCGCGAGCCGCTGCGCCGCGTTCATAAGCCTCTCGCCAGCCAGCGAGCAGGTCCAGGTACACCTGGTCGCCCTCGGTGCCCGGTGATGGCGTCGTGATGCGCGCCGAACGCGAGCAGCCGCCAGGCCTTGTCCAGGCTCGCCACCGGGTAAGGCGCGCCCGCGAGCCAGGCGGCCGTGGCCAGGCGCTCGCCGTCGAGCAGCGCGATCTTCCCCCGCTCGCTGCGCCTGCTTGGTGTCAATGTAGGTGACGTCTTTGCCGGGATAGACCGGGTTCATGTCCCTGGTCTGGGGCATCAGCCAGGCACCGCTCGCCGTCTGCTCGGCGCGTACCGCCGCGAAGAACTCGCGCGGCACGGCCGTCACGAACCGCGGCCAGACGTAGCGCGTATTCCAGTCCCTGTGGATCGCCGTGGCCCACCGCGACGGCACCACGTGGTCGCCGCCCACGGGCAGCAGCACGTTGCGGGTGGCCGCGACCGGAGCTAGGGAGCGGAACTGGCCGTATGCGTCCTCCTCGGCAGTCGACCAGGTCGGCGGCGTGCTGGGTGATCCAACCTGCCGAGTAGTGGTTCGGCATGTAGCTGGTGAGCAGGCCGTTGCCGTCGGGCGACAGCCATTCGAAGTCGGCGGGGAACTGCATCCGCCGGTTCCCGCCGGAGATCTTCTCTGGCCCCCACTGATGGAAGGGACCTCGCGCCCACGACGACTCGGTCAGCCCGGCCGCTGCCATCAGGCCCGGGTAGGACGGATCGAAGCCGAACGCGTCGAGCATCCAGGACGTCGTTGGCGCCGCGCCGAGTACCTCACGCTGGAAGGCCAGTCCGTACATGGCGTTCCTGATGGTCGATTCGGCGCAGGTCAGGTTCGTGTTCGGCTCGTTGTAGTTGCCGCCGACGATCTCGATCCTGCCGTCGGCGAGCAACGCGAGCAGGTCGGCGCGGTCCTCAGGGTGCGCGTCGAAGTACGGCTTGAGGTAGTCGATCTCGGCCAGCACGAACTTGTAGTCAGGGTCCTGCCTGGCCTCCCGCAGGTGCAGCCTGACCAGTTCGAACGCGGTCCGCACCTCGGGCAGCGAGCCGTCCTGGGAGGGCAGCAGCGGCCAGGTCTGGGTGTACTGGCCCTGGGTGTTCCACCACACCGGGTCGTAGTGGAAGTGACTGACCATCCACATCGTCCAGCCTGGCTCGGCGACCGTGATCTGGCCCGGCACCTGCCAGTGCCCGGTCGCGCTCTGCGCGACGGCCGTGACCCGGCGAGCGCCGCCTGGTGCCGCGGGCGCCGCGATCTCGACCGGGACCTCGACGGTCCGCTGCTCGCCGTGGTGCAGCTTGGTCACCATCACCGGCTCGGGCGTCACCACCCCGGCTCCGTGCACCCCGACGGTCACCTGACCTGCGGGATCGCTGATCATCCCGGGGCCGTCGTTCACCAGCGTGACCCTGACGATCTGGAGCGGCCTGGCGGCAGAGCCGGAGAACAGGTCGGTGGAGACAACCTCGGTGATCCGCATGACTCATGGTGTCATGACGCTGCGGTCATGATCTACGGCCGAACTGCCCGGTGTAAGTTACTCCGCTCAGCTGACCTGGCCAGGTCAGCCAGCGGCTGGCCGGCCAGCCGCTGCACGGTCCACTCGCTCATCGGCTCCGCCCTGATCGAGCGGTAGAAGCCGATCGCTGGCTCGTTCCAGTCCAGCACCCACCATTCGAGCCTGCCGTAGCCGCGGCGCACGCAGATGGCGGCCAGCTCGGCGAGCAGCGCCTTGCCGACGCCGCGGCCGCGCATGGCGGGCGTCACGTACAGGTCCTCCAGGTAGATGCCGTGCCCGCCGAGCCAGGTGGAGAAGTTCAGGAACCACAGCGCGAAGCCGACGACCTCGCCATCGGCCTCGGCCACGTGCGCGAACACCGCGGGCTGTGGCGCGAAGAGCGCGGACCGCAGCCCGTCCTCGGTCGCGCTGACCTCATCGAGCGCGCGTTCGTAGTCCGCGAGTTCCTTGATCAGCTCCAGGATCCTCGACCACATCGCCGGGTCGTCGCAGGCCTGATCGCGGCGCCCGGTCCGGGCGGCGGCCCGCTGCCGCTCACCGGCCGGCGGCCCGCGTCACGGGAAACCGGTATCTGAGCCTGAACTTGTCGGCGGGGACGAGCACCTCGGCCGCCTCGACCGCCCTGCTCCCGCAGTAGTGCACCCGCTCGACCACCAGCATGGCCGCCCCGGCCGGCACGGCGAGCGCGGTCGCCTCCGCCAGCAGCGCTGGCCTGACCGATACCTCCTCAGCGACCTCGTCGACCTCGATGCCGATCGCCCGCATCCGCTCGACCACGCCGCGGCCCGCCAGCGGCCCCTGCTCGGGCAGCGCGACGGGCGTGCCAGCGGTGAGCTCGGCCGGCTCGCTGCTGATGGCGAGCTGGACCGGATCGCCGTCGGCGCGCATCAGGTACCTGGTCATCACCACGGTCGCCGCGGCCGGCAACCCGAGCCTGGCCGCGACCGCCGGCGCCGCGGGTACCTGCTCGGTCTGATGTTCCCAGGTGAGCGTCCTCGGCACGCCGTTCGTCAGCGCCGCATCTAGCTGCGTCCCGTTGTGACCGGCGACGACGGCCTCGTCCACGCCGAACGGCGAGCCGGGAAACTGCGGCCTGTCGTGCTCGAGAAAGACCGCGGTCGGCGCCCGCCGCACGTAGCAGCCAGAGCCTGGCCTGGCCTCGATCAGGCCCTCGGAGATCAGGACCGCGAGCGCGTGCTTGGCCGCGGTCTCACCGACGCCGTAGTTAGTGATGATCGCGTTCCTCGACGGCACCCGCGCGCCGGGCGCGAGCAGGCCCGAGTGGATTCTGGAGCGCAGATCCTCGAGGACGCGGAGGTAGACAGGCGGAGTCGTGGTGCCCATGACCAAGCCATTGTTGCCGAAAGAGCCCGCACCCGTGACCCGACCGCCATTTTGCTGCTCCCGGCCCGGCTCGCTAGGTGCTGCCCTCCTCGAGCAGCAGGTGGTACCCGTTCGGCGTCCTGGCGTGCAGGACGCGGTACTGCCAGTCGGCGCTCGGCCGCATCAGCTCTTCGCGGTACGGCACCCCGGCGGACTCGAACATCTTCTTCGCCTCATCCAGGTCGTCCACGCCGAATTGCCAGGTCAGCACGCGGTCGGGGCCAGCCGGCGAGAAACCCTCGTGCCACTCGATGCCGAACTCGACCGGGCCGTGGCCAAGCGCGAGGAAATAGGGGTACTCGGGACCCTCGTAGGTCACGCGGAACCCGAGGCGGAGGTAGAAATCCCGTTCAGCGCGCAGGTCGCTGACGAAGAGAATCGGGATGATCCTCCTAAACAACGGTGCCATAGCGCGACATAGTATCGAGCCACAGTCCCTAGGGAGGCATAGTGCTTCCTCGTGTCGAGGCCCAACCCGTCAGGATCGCCGCATGCCAGGTCAGCCTGCGGATCGGCGAGACCGAGCAGAATCGCGCGACCGCCGTCGCAGCAATCACGCAAGCGGCGGGCCAGGGCGCCAGGATCGTCGTCCTGCCAGAGCTGACGCCGTCCGGTTACGTCTTCGCGAGCCCGGCCGAGGCGCGCTCGCTCTCCGAGCCGCCGGACGGGCCGACCGCGGCGCAATGGCACGACCTGGCGGCCAGGCACGACATCGTGATCGTCGGCGGCTTTTGCGAACTCGGGGCGGACGGCCTGCTCTACAACAGCGCGATGCTCGTCGATCCGTCCGGCGTCCGCGCCGTCTATCGCAAGGCGCATCTGTGGGACGCCGAAGCCGACTTCTTCACGCCAGGCAACGAGCCGCCGCCGGTGGTCGAAGACGAGCTTCGGCGCGATCTCGATGATGATCTGCTACGACGTGGAGTTCCCCGAGTGGGTCAGGCTGCCCGCGCTCGCGGGTGCCGAGGTGCTCGCGGTGCCGACCAACTGGCCAGCCGACACGGTGCCCGCGGGCGAGCGGCCAATCGTCACCACCAACGTGCAGGTGGCGGCGTTCGCCAACCGGATGTTCATCGCGGCAGCCTGCCGGTGCGGCACCGAACGCGACGTCCCGTGGACCGGCGGCAGCGTCATCACCGGGCACGACGGCTATCCGCTGGCCGGGCCCGGCAAGCACCTGCGAATCCGCCGGGGGAGCGCAGCCTGAGTTGCTGCTCGCCGACTGCGACCTGGCGCTGGCCAGGAGCAAGGCGACCGGACCGCGCAACGACGCCCACGCTGACCGCCGCCCGGCCCTGTACCGCTGAGCTCAGCAGCTTGCGGGCGACGGTGACACCGTCGCCGATCGGCAGCAGCACCAGCTCGGTCCTGTCATCGGCCAGCGCATGGTCGTTGAACCGCCTGATGCCCTGCCACGTCGGCGTCGGTGTTGCCCGCATCCACCACCCGCCCGTGCGAGAGGGTGTTGTCGACGAGGATCACGCCGTTCGGCCTGATCATGGGCACGATCAGGTCCCAGTAGTCGACGTAGCCCGTCTTGTCGGCGTCGATGAACGCAAGGTCGAAGCCGGTGCCGGCCGGCAGCTCGCGCAGCGTCTGCGCCGCCGGGGCGAGCCGCAGCTCGATCCGGTCGGCCAGCCCGGCCCGCTGCCAGTACTCGCGCGCGACGCGAGGTCCATTCCTCGCTGACGTCGCAGCACAGCAGGCTGCCGTCGGCCGTCAGGCCGCGGGCGATGCAAATCGCCGAGTAGCCGGTGAAGGTGCCGACCTCGACCGCGTTGCGCGCGCCGATCAGCCTGGCCAGCATCGTCATGAACGCGCCCTGTTCTGGCCCGATCTGCATGCCAGCGTTCCGGCCGAATCTGCTGGCCGTCTCCTTGGCCAGATCCCGCAGCACCTGGTCGGGCTGCGCGCTGTGCGCCTCGACGTATTCGGCCAGCGCCTCGCTAAGCTGCTCGCTTCTCCTGGTCACGCACCGACGATAGCTCAGAGTCTGGAAGCAGGATGGGGCCGGTGCGAGCTAGCCACGAAGCACTGCCGCCGCGGGTCTACGCTCTGTTGCATGACCAAGGTGCAGCACTCGCTCGCCTCGATACCGAGCCCGCCGATCAACGGCTTCCACATCGGGCCGCTGTTCGTGCACTTCTACGGCGCTGATGTACGTCATCGGCATCACCCTGGCCGTGCTCATCACGCAGCGGCGGATCCGCGCCGCAGGCGGCGACGCGTCCATCGTCGGCGAGGTCGCCATGTGGGCGGTGCCGGCCGGCATCATCGGTGGCCGGATCTACTTCGACGTGACCACGCCAGCCGACATCCCGCACGTCTGGTACGGCCCCTTCGCGGTCTGGACCGGCGGCCTCGGCATCTGGGGCGGCATCGCGGCTGGAGCGCTCGTCGGCGTCTGGCGGGTCAAACGGCGCGGCCAGCCGGTGGCGCAATTCGCCGACGCGGTCGCCCCCGCGCTGCTCGTCGCCCAGGCGGTCGGCAGGATCGGCAACTACTTCAACCAGGAACTCTTCGGCAAGCCGACGACGCTGCCGTGGGCGCTGTTCATCGACCCGCAGTACCGCCCGGCAGGCTTCAAGTCCTTCCACACCTTCCAGCCCACCTTCCTCTACGAGCTGATCTTCGACCTGGCCCTCGCCGCCGCTCCTGGTCTGGCTCGGTCATCACACCAAGGTCAGGCCCCCAGGCCTGTTCGCGCTCTACGTGACCGGCTACTCCGCGTTCCGCATCTTCGAAGAGTCCCTGCGCATCGACTCTTCTGAGCATTTCGGCGGCCACCGCCTCAACTTCTACGTGGCCTGCATCCTCACCCTCGCTGGCCTCATCTGGTTCGTCATCTCCCAGCGCCGCCCATCCCGGCAGCACTACGAGCCACCTCCCGATGACGACTCCGGCCCACGGCCGAGGCCGGCGAAGCCGACAATCCCGAGAGCGGCGCGCCGGCGGCGAGTGCAGCGCCGCCACTCCCAGGCGCGGAAGCGACGTCACGTGCACCGAGGACGAGCCGGAGCCGTCCCGACAAGACCAGCCGCGCAGGCTTATTTCCTCGACAAACCCCGCGTCGGCACCGCAGCATGATCGGCAAATGACCTCGATCTTCGCGCGCCTCAAACCCGACCTCGCCCCCTTCAAGCACTCCCGCGACTTCCGCCTGCTCTACATCGGCCAGGCGGGAAGCTCAGCCGGGGCGATGATCTGCTACGTCGCGCTGCCGTACCAGGCGTACCGGATCAGCCACTCCTCGCTCGTCGTCGGGCTGCTCAGCGTCGCCGAGCTGCTGCCGGTGCTGCTGGCCGGCCTGATCGGCGGCACGCTCGCCGACGCGCTCGAGCGGCGCAGGCTGATCCTGATCACCCAGCTCGTCTGCGTCACCTGCGCCGCCGTGCCTGGTCGCGAACGCAGTGTTCTGGCGGCAGCTCTGGCTGCTCTTCGTGCTGGCTGGCCTGCTAGCCGGAGCGTTCGGAATCCAGCGGCCTTCGGTCGAGGTGCTCGTTCCGCGGCTGGTCGCCGCACGACGACCTGCCGGCGGCGGCGGCGCTCGCCGGTTTCCTCGGCACGGTCTCCCAGACCGGCGGGCCGCTACTGGCCGGCGTCCTGCTGACCGGCGGCCTCCCGCTGGCCTATGCGGTCGGCGGCGTCGCCTGCGCCGCCGCGGCGCTGCCGTTCGCCATGATGGCGCCGAGTCCGACCAGGCCCGGACGCAGACCGGCCAAGCGTGCGCGGAATCGCCGACGGGTTGCGTTATGCCAAAAGCAGGCCTGACCTGCTCGGCACGTACCTCATCGACATCGGCGCGATGTTCTTCGGTGCGCCGTACGCGGTGTTCCCGCAGATCGCGGCCGGGCCTTGGCGGACCCGCCGTGCTCGGGCTGCTGTACGCGGCGCCCGGCTTCGGGTCGATGCTGGTCAGCGCTGACCAGCACCTGGACCAGGCATGTGCACAGGCACGGCCGGGCGATCGCGCTGGCCGTCTGCGGCTGGGGCGTCGCGATCGCCGCGTTCGCCTTCGCGCCCAACCTGCCGCTTGCCGTGCTCGCGCTCGCCGCGGCTGGCGGGTCCGACATGGTCAGCGGCATCTTCCGGATGACCATGTGGAACCAGACCATCCCCGCGCGGGTCCGCGGCAGGCTGGCCGGGCTGGAGATGATCAGCTACTCCACCGGCGAGCCGCTCGGCAACCTGGAGGCGGGCGCCGTCGCCACGCTGACCGGCTCGGTCCGGATCGCCGTGCTGTCCGGCGGCCTGCTGAGCCTGCTCGGCGCCGTGATCGTCGTCACTCGCCCTGCCCGCGCTCTGGCGCTACGACGCCCGCACGGCCCCGTCCGCCGACGACGCGCGGCCGTCGACCGGGTCGCTGACCCCGAGTTTGGGACCGGCCGTAGCCATAACGGACGAAAGTACCTAAATAGGCCCCGGGTCAGGCCGAAACTGGCTGCGGAGCTGCCGCCGACAGCTCGGCGGCCTTGGCGCGCCACCAGTCCTGACCGGACTCGGGCAGCAGGTAGATCGGGTCGTAATACTCATACTCGCGCTCGAGCGCCTGCTCGTCGTCGGCCTCGACAGCGGTGCGGTAGTTCTTGGTCCAGTACGAGATGCCGCGCTCGGTGTCGTACCGCGCGGACTGATGCACCCATCGCTTGCCCACGTAGGGCACGTCACACAGCATCCGCGGCGTCGCGAAGCCCGGCAGGTAGCCCATGATCTGGTGCTGCAACTGCTGTGCTTCACCGAGCCCGAGCCGCCAGTGCTCGGCGTTGGGGATCATGTCGCACATATAGAAGTAGTAAGGCATGATCTTCGCGTCGTCGAGGAGCGCGAAGCACAGGTCAAGCAGCTGCTCGGCCGAGCTGTTCACGCCGCGCAGGAGCACGCCCTGATTGCGGACGTCCCTGATCCCGGTGGCCAGCATCGCCTTGGCCGCCTTGGCGACCAGGGGAGTCACGGACTGCGCCGCGTTCACGTGGGTGTGGATCGCGATCGATACGTCCCGCTCCCTGGCCGTCGTCGCCAGCCGCTCCATCCCCGCCCTGACCTCGTCGGTCAGCCAGAACTGCGGCAGCCCCATCAGGGCCTTGGTGGCGAGCCTGATATCGCGGACGGACTCGATCGCCAGCAAGTCGGAAACGAAGGCTTCCAGCCTCGGCCAGGGCAGGTTGGCGACGTCGCCGCCGGAGACCACGACGTCCCTGACCCCGGGATTGGCCCTCAGGTAGCTGATCATCGCGCCGAGCCGGTCGTCCCTGGACATGCCGAACTTGAGCTTCTCGATCACCGGCGTCGGGTTGCCAACCAGGTCCATCCTGGTGCAGTGGCCGCAGTACTGCGGGCAGGTGGGCAGCACCTCGGCGAGGACCTTGGTGGGGTACCGGTGGGTGAGCCCTTCGACCACCCACATCTCGGCCTCGTGCAGCGAGTCGCGCGAGGAGTACGGGTGCGACGCCCAGTCGGTCCTGCGGTCGCTGAAGACCGGGATCATGTACCGGCGGACCGGGTCGGCGTAGAGCGCCTCGGTGAAGCCGGGGTCGCTGGGGGCCAGCAGTGGCACCATCGTGTTGATCATCTGCGGCGGCACCAGCATCGACATGGTCGCGCGCTCGGCCTGGTCGCGCTCCAGATCGGCGTAGAACGCCTCGTCAACACCAGTTCCGAGCACCGCGCGCAGCTGGCGGATGTTCTTCACGCAGTGCGAGCGCTGCCACTGTGCCGACTCCCACTCCTGGTCGGTCACGGCCGCCCAGCCGGGCAGCCTGCGCCAGTCAGGCTCGATGAGCTCTGTGTGCCGGTACACATAAGGCTGCTCGATCACCGCGTCACCCGCCTCCTTCGCCGTGTCCGCCAGTCCTGCCCAGCCGACCGGTCTTCCTGCCGGAAACCGGACGATAGCCTGTCCACCAGGCTTGCTACGCAAGAAGCTACTGTCTGTATAGTTCGATACGAAAAAATCTACGGATTCAGAGCCTACCCGGCCGGACCGGTCCCGCACCATCCCGGACCCTGGGGGCAGGCTTTCAGGGACGGGAGAGCATGAGCAACTGGCCAGCGAATGAATGCACGCGAGCATGAGCAGCACCATGGTGACGTATGAGTCTGGCGCCGGCATCGCCGTCATCACCCTCAACCGCCCGCGCCGGCTCAACGCGGTCGTGCCCGAGCTGGTGGAGCGGCTGTGCACGGCGCTCGGTCAGGCCAGGCACGACGACGTCGCGGCCTGTGTCCTTACCGGCGCTGGCAGGTCGTTCTGCGCCGGCCACGACCTGCGGCAGGAACACGAGCCGATCAGTGAGGCCGAAGACCGGCGGCGGCTGCACCGGATCCAGGATGTGACCCGGCTGGTCCGGCAGGTTCCCTTCCCGGTAATTTCTGCCGTGCACGGCTATGCCCTCGGCGCGGGGTGCGAGTTCGCCCTGTGCTGTGACCTGATCGTCGCGAGCACGGACGCGACGTTCGGCTTTCCCGAGGTCAGCGTCGGCCTGGGCGTCACAGGCGGGATCTCGCGCCTGCTCCCGATGATCGTCGGCCTGGCCAAGGCCAAGGAACTGGTGCTCCTGGGCGAGCGCTTCAGCGCCGAGCAGGCGCTCGAGTACGGCCTTATCAACTGGGTGGTCGAGCCTGGCCAGCACCTCGGCTTCGCCATGGACCTGGCAGCCAGGCTGCGAGCCAGGCCGCGCACGGCGCTGGCCAGGGCGAAGCAAGCGCTCGACCTCGGGCCCGAGGTGGGGATCGAGGCCGCCTTCGAAGCCGAAATCGCCGCAGCGCTCGCGCTGCACGCGGGCGCTGACGCCCAGGATGCCGCACAGGCGTTCAGGGACCGGGACAGCCCGGCGGGCAGAGAACCCAGCCGCGGCAGAGAATTCAGCCGGGGCAGAGAATCTGGAAAAGGATCAGTAGGGAGAAGATGCGATGCCGAAACACTTCCGCGTAACCTACGCGACTTTGTCGGCAGACAACGAGGACCTGCAGGCGGCCTATGACGAGGGCATCCGGGTGGCGCGGTCCTGGTTCGGCCAGACACTGCCCGCGTTTGTCAGCGGACAGCCACGCACGGGCGGCGCCGCGTTCGACGTCGTCAGCCCGGCCGACCAGGCAGTGTTGTGCCGCGTGCACGAGGCCACGGCCGCCGACCTCGAGGATGCCGTGGCTGCCGCGTCCGCCGCTGCACCCGGGTGGGCCGCCACCTCCTGGCAGCAGCGGATCGCCCTGCTGCGAGCCGCGGCCGACATTATCAGTGACCGGTCCAGCGAACTGTCGGCGCTGATGAGCATGGAGGTCGGGAAGAACCGGCTTGAGGCACTCGGCGACGTCGAGGAGACCGCGGATCTCATCCGGTACTACTGCAAGCAGATCGAGGACAACGACGGCTTCAGCCGGATGATGGACCGGCTGTCTCCGCACGAGTCAACCATGAGCGTGCTGCGGCCGTACGGCGTATGGGCCGTGATCAGCCCGTTCAACTTCCCGATGGCGCTGGCCGGCGGCCCCGTGGGCGGCGCGCTGGCAGCCGGCAACACCGTCCTGCTCAAGCCGAGCATGCAGGGATCGTTCTCGGCGGTGAAGCTGTACGAGTGCCTGCGCGACGCGGGGCTGCCCGCGGACGTCCTGCACCTGCTGCCCGGCGGCGACGAGGTCGGCAAGGCCCTGGTGGCCCATCCAGGCATCGCGGGTCTCACGTTCACCGGGTCCTACGAAGCCGGAATGTCGATATACCGCGGCTTCGCGAGCGCCTACCCGAAGCCACTGATCTGCGAGATGGGCGGCAAGAATCCCGTGATCGTCTCGGCCAAGGCCGATCTCGACACGGCCGCCACCGGGGTGGCGCGCTCGGCGTTCGGGTTCTCCGGGCAGAAGTGCTCGGCTTGCTCGCGGGTCTATGTGCAGCGCGACGTCTATCCGGAATTCGTGGCGAAGCTGGCCGAGAAGGCGCGCTCGCTGGTCGTCGGCGACCCGACGGAACGCAGCGTCTTCGTCGGTCCGGTCATCGACGCCGCGGCGGTGGACCGCTTCGCGGCAGCCGTAGCGCATGCACGCGAGCGCGGCAGGGTAGTCGCCGGCGGCGAGGTGCTCCGCGGACGCGAGGGCTACGGCGGCGGGAACTACGTGGCACCGACCGTGGTTGCCGACCTGCCTGCCGACGACCAGCTGCTGCGGGACGAGCTCTTCGTCCCGTTCGTCGCCGTACTCCCGGTGGACTCGCTGGCAGAGGGAATGGCCCTGGCCAACGCCACCGACCTGGGCCTTTCTGCCGGGTTCTTCTCCGCCGACCAGGCCGAGATCGACCAGTTCCTGAGCGACATCCAGGCAGGAGTGGTGTACGTCAACCGCAGCGCGGGCGCCACGACCGGCGCCTGGCCCGGCGTGCAGCCGTTCGGCGGGTGGAAGGGCTCGGGAAGCTCCGGCAAGGCCGGAGGGGGTCTGTACTACGTACAGCAGTACATGCGCGAGCAGAGCAGGACGGTGGTGAAGTGATGTCGGCTTTCGCAGACCAGGCAGGACCGGCGTGGCTAGATGCCAGCAGGCCGGTGCCCGATATCCGCACCCCGCTGCCGGGGCCGCTGGCCAGCGCCATCTACCAGCGCGACCAGCGGATCACCAGCCCGTCGCTGCCGCGCGCCTACCCGCTGATGCCGCAGCGCGGATCGGGCGCGGTGATCGAGGACGTGGACGGCAACCTGTTCCTTGATTTCAACGCCGGGATCGCGGTGAACTCGACCGGCCACTGCCATCCCGCGGTTGTAGCCGCCATCCAGAGTCAGGCGGCTGACCTGCTGCACTACTCGGCCAGCGATTTCTACCTGCCGGTCTACTCACAGATGTGCGAGACACTGGCCGCGACGGCCCCGATGTCCGGCCCGGTCCGGGTGTTCCTGACCAACTCGGGCGCCGAGGCTGTTGAAGGCGCGCTCAAGCTCGCCAGGTACGCGACCGGCCGGCCGAACGTGATCAGCTTCTTCGGCGCGTTCCATGGCCGCACGTACGGCGCGGTGACGCTCACCGTATCCAAGGCCAAGTACCACCAGGGATTCGGGCCATTGCTGCCGGGCGTCTTCCACGCGCCCTACGCCTGCAACCAGATTGACCCCGTTTCTGGCGCGCGCTCGCACGACCCGGCGGAGACGTTCGACTACATCGAGAACGTCCTGTTCCGATACGAGACACCGGCGTCGGAGGTCTGCGCGATCTTCGTGGAGCCGGTCCAGGGCGAGGGCGGCTACATCATGCCGCCAGCTGAGTGGCTGGTCCGGCTGCGTGAGCTGTGCACCAGCCACGGCATCCTCCTGGTGGCCGACGAAGTCCAGTCAGGCATGGGCCGTACCGGCCGGATGTGGGCCGTCGAGCACGCGGACGTGGAGCCCGACATCATCATCAGCGCCAAGGGGCTTGCATCCGGCTTGCCGCTCGGGGCCTTCATGGCCCGGGCAGACCTGATGGAGTCCTGGCCCGCCGGAGCGCACGGGTCGACCTACGGCGGCAGCCCGATTCCGTGTGCGGCCGGCATCGCGACGCTGGAGGTCATCAAGTCATCCCAGCTGCTGGCCAATGCGGCCGAACAGGGCGAGTTCCTGATCAGCGGGCTGCGCGAGCTGCAGCAGAAGTATCCGGGTTTCATTACGGATGTGCGCGGCATCGGGCTCATGATCGGCGTCGAGTTCCGCACCGGCGAGGACGCCGAGGAGGTTCAGCGTGCGGCTTTCGAGCGCGGGCTGCTCGTGCTCGAATGCGGCGAGCGATCGATCCGGATCTCCCCTCCGCTGGTCGTCAGCAGGGGACAGGCCAGCACCGGGCTGCAGCTTCTTGGCGAGGCGATACACGCCGTAGCCCGCTGACTCGGGCCGCTCGGCCGCCGACGGCACCGCAACTGCGTGCAGATTGTGAACACCACCATGACATTTGCAGGACTGGACAACGGTTCGGCGCACGCCCGCACTGGCCTGGACCACATGTTCCGGCCGAGCGTCATCGCCGTGGTCGGGGCGTCCAGGGACCCGGCCAAGTGGGGCAGGCGCATCCTTGAATACACCGGCCGGGCCGGCTTCGGCGGCGCCCTGTACGGCGTCAATCCGAAGGTGGCCGATCTGAACGTGCCGGGGGTCACGACCGTGCCGACGCTGGCCGACATCGGCGAGCCGATTGACCTCGCCGTGCTGGCCAGGCCCGCGTCCGCGACCGCTGAGCTGATCGAGGAGTGCGCGGCTCTGGGAGTCAGATCGGCCCTGGTAACCGCGGCAGGGTTCGGCGAGCTCGGGGGCGAGCATCTGGCCGTCGAGCAGCGTATCGTCGCCCGCGCCCGCGAGGCGGGCATCCGGCTTCTCGGCCCGAATACCTTCGGGATGTTCATCGCGGCCAGCCGGGTCAACCTCACTCCGCGCGAGCACATCCCGCCCGGCTCGGTTGCGATGCTCAGCCAGTCAGGCAACGTCGTCGTCGGCATGTACGAGCAGGCCAGGCAGGCAGGCATCGGCTTTTCCGCCTGCGTCGGCGTCGGCAACCAGGTGGATGTGGGCCTCGGCGAGCTGCTGGCGTATTTCGCCGGCGATCCTGGCTCGAACGCGGTCGGAGTGTATGTCGAGGGTCTCAGGGGCTCTGGGGCGCAGTTCAGGGCCGGGCTAGCCGCCTGCCGCGCGGCCGGAAAGCCCGTGGTTGTCCTCAAGGCGGGACGGTCCCGGCATGCCGCGTCGGCCGTCGCAACGCACACCGGCGCGCTGGCATCGGACGAGCGCGTCTGGCAGGCGGTTCTGGCCGACGCGGGAACGATCCAGGTCGGGTCCACGCAGGACCTTGTCGATACGCTGGCGGTCGCGTGCAGCGTCGGCAGGCACCGCGGCCGGGCCATGGTGATCACCGACGGGGGCGGCGATTCGGTCATGGCGATCGACTGGCTGACGGCAAGCGGCCTGTCGATGGCAACCTTGTCGGCGAGAACCAGAGCCCGGCTCGACGAGCTGATACCGGCCGCCGCGCCGCGCGCCGAGGGCCGCAATCCCGTGACCTTGGACACGGCCGGCGGGGTCGAGGACGATCCGATGCTGCTGGCCCGATGCGCCAGGCTGGCCGCCGAGGATGACGGCGTCGACGTGATCGTCGCAGGCGGGCTGTTCGGAGGGTACCCGAAGATGCTCGACGGCGAGCTGGCCTGCGCCGCCGAGCTCATCAAGCTGCACCAGTCCGGTCATCGGCTGGTCATGCAGTCAGCGTTCGCGTTGAGCGACGCAGAGCCGCTGCTCGCGCTGAAGCGGGCGGGCATCGTCGTGCTGCCGACCATCGACCGGGTCGCAATGGCGCTCTCCGGGACGCTGCTGCCAGCCACGTCCCACGACGGCACCCGAGCGGGGACCCTCGGTGAGAGCCGAGCCGACGGCCGGGTCGGTCGTGCTGCCGGTCGCGGAGAGCATCGAGCTGCTCCGCAGGAGCGGCATAGACCTGCCGCCGATATCAGTGGTAAGGACGCCAAGCGAACTGGCGACCATCGCGGCCACGGCCTGCTATCCAGCCTGCGTCAAGATAGCCGACACGGCAGTAGCCCATAAGTCGGATGTCGGCGGCGTGTTCCTGAACCTCGTGGACGCGGCCGAAGTCGAGCTGGCCGCACGCCGGCTGTGGGCGCGCTTTCCTGGCAGCCCGCTGCTGATGATGCCGTCACTGCCAGGGGGGACCGAATTCCTGGTCGGCACCGGCAACGATCCGGTGTTCGGCCCGTTCGTGGTCGTCGGCAAGGGCGGCATCTGGGCAGAGACCGACGCCGACCTGGCGATCCTGATGACGCCTGTCGATGAGAAGTCAGCCCGCCGGGCGCTGCTTTCGCTCCGCTGCGCGCCCACGTTCACCGGTCGCAGGGGCCGGCCGGCGATCGACCTGGCCGCGATGGCAGGCCTGATAGTCGCGATGTCAGGGCTGGCCGACGAGCATCCCGAGCTGAGCGTGGAGTCAAATCCCGTCATCGCCTATGCCGACGGGTATGCGGTGGCGGACGTGCGGGCATCTCTGCAGGCGCGCTGATCGTCGACCCGGCCCGGCTTGTTGAGCACCGGCTTCATATGTAACACATGGTGACTGGTTGCTCGCTACCGGTAATATCGGTTCGATGGTGGCGATGCTGTGTCCCGTGCTCATCAGCAGAGATGCTGAGCTGCATGCCCTCCAAGCAGCGCTGGAACGCGCCAGGGAAGGCGCTGGCGGCGTGCTCATCCTGGCCGGGGACGCGGGCGTCGGGAAGTCCAGGCTCGCCACCGAGCTGGCGACCCAGGCGGGCGAGCAAGGGATTGACGTGCTGCGCGGGCGGGCGACTGAGTCGGTAGTTCCCGTGCCGTTCCGGCCCATCACAGAAGCTCTCATGAAGGTGGCAAGGACGGGCGTGATTCCTGACGCGCCGGAGATGGCCAGCTACCGGCCAGCGCTCGGCTCCCTCGTTCCCGAGTGGAGCAGGCCCGAAGACGGCGAGGCTGAGATCTCGCCGCTGATCCTCGGCGAGGCCCTGATCCGGCTGCTGACGAGCCCCCTGGCACCTCCAGGACCTCCTGACGCCAAGGGGATCGTGCTGATCCTCGAGGATGTGCACTGGGCCGATCCTGAGACGCTCGCGATCCTGGAATACCTGGCTGACAACCTGGGCGGCACCCGGGTGCTGTGCGTCGCGACGCTGCGCGACAGCGAGCCGTCGGCCGGCCTGGACTGCGTGCGGGCGCTGAACGCCAGGCGCGCGGTGGCCCTGGTCGAGGTCCGCAGGCTGATGGACTGGGCCGTGCGGGAGATGGCCGCGGCGTGCCTGGGCACGCAGGACGTGCCTGCCGCCGTCACCGCACTGCTCGCCGACTGCGACGGGCTGCCGTTCGCGGTCGAGGAGATTCTCGCGGCCGCGGTGTCCTCAGGGGAACTGGTCAGCGGCCCCGCCGGGTGGGAGGTCAACGACCAGGTCAGCACCGGCGTGCCCGATTCGATCGTCGGATCGGTCCGGCACCGGCTCGCCGCCCTCGGCCCGCTGGCCGGGGATCTGCTCGCCTCCGCGGCCGTGCTCGGCAGGCAGTTCGACTGGACGCTGCTGCCAGGCATGGCGGCCGCGGCCGAGACCGACGTGCTCGCGGAACTGCAGCGGGCCCAGCACGTGCAGCTCATCGAGCCGGTCATCCCCAGCAACCACATGTTCCGGTTCAGGCACAGCCTGACCAGGCACGCGATCCTGTCCGAACTGCTGCCGCCCGACCTCGTGTACCGGTCGGCCAGCGCCGCCGCAGCGGTCGAGAAGGCCCATCCCGAGCTGCCAGGATCCTGGTGCGAGCTCGCCGCCGAACTGCACGAGACGGCCGGCGAGCGGGTCAGGGCCGCCGAACTGCTGCTGCGCGTCGGCAGGCGGGCGCTCGGCAAGGGCGCCCTCAGTACTGCCGCCACCTCGCTGCGGGATGCCCGCGGCCTGATCGATCCCGGCGGCGCCAACGGCACGATGGCCGGCGTGCCAGCCTCCGGTGTGCCGCAGTACGTGAACGGCAGCACCCAGGCCGCCGACCCGATGCTCGCCATCGAGATCGACGAGGCGCTGGTGCAGGCGCTCGCGCTGGCCGGCGATCACACCAAGCTCGCGCCGGTCGCGCGCGACCTGATCGCCAGGCTGGCGTTGACCGGAGTCGACCCGCGGCGGGAGGCACTGATCAGGATCAGGGCCGCGCGGACGATGTCAGAGGACAGCCCTGGCGATGCCGCCGAGCACCTCGCGGCCGCCCGCGCCATCGCGGACGAGCTCGGTGACCAGGCGCTGGCCAGCCAGGTCGACGCGGCCGCAGCGCACTGCGCGGTCGACGCGGGCGACCTGGAGCAGGCTGGCGAGCTCGCGTCCAGGTCGCTGGCGCAGGCCGAGGCGGCTGGCATGCACGGCTGGGCGGCCGACGTCGCGTTCGAGGCGCTCCAGGTGATCGGGCGGACCGAGCGGGCGCGTGACATGGAGGCCGCGCGGGCCGCCTTCGAGCGCGCGTACCAGATCGCCGCGCGCGAGGAGTTCGCGGTCCGCAGGATCGCGGCCCTGCACGAGCTCGGCACCGTCGACATGCTGAAGGACGGCGGCACAGCCAGGCTGTCGGAGGCCAGGGAGCTGGCGAACAAGGCCGGCGCGATCTCGACCACGACGGTGATCGACCTGCAGCTCGCGAACGGCTGGAGCATGTCAGCGGACCTCGACCGCGCGCTCGAGACGGCCAGGCGCTGCCGGCAGCGGGCCAGCAGGAGCGGCGCGCGCCGGGTCGAGGCGAGCGCGCTGACCGTGCAGGCGTTCATTCACGGCGTGCGGGCTGAGCGCAGGCAGGCCGAACGCGCCGCCGAGGAGGCCGAGCGGCTGCTGCCCGGCGACCCCGAGCTGCTGCTGACCACATGGGGCCAGGCCAGGGTCGCGGCGTCGCTGTTTCTCGACGACCAGGCCAGGGCGCTGCAGGAGAGCAAGAAGGGGATGGCATACGCCTTCCAGGCGCCGCTGCGGGCGCCCCGGCGAGCCTGGGGCTTTCATGCGCTGCTCCAGGCGACCAGCGGCGACGAAGGCCGCCTCGCGTTGCGCCAGGCGCAGGCCGCGGCGCCCGCGGCGGGCTGGAATCGCGGCTGCCTGGCCTACGCCGAAGCGGTGCTCGAAGGCAAGGAGGGCCACCCCGAACGCGCGGGCTTGCTGGCGGAGGAGGGCGCGACGCACCTGAGGCCGTTCGCGCCGTGGTGGAACCACCTGGCCCGGCGCCTGATCGCGCCGTCCGCGCTTGCTGACGGCTGGGGCCAGCCGCTGTCCTGGCTGCGCGAGGCGACCGCGGAATTCGAGATGAGCGGGCACAGCAGGCTCGCATCGGCCTGCCGCGGGCTGCTCCGCCAGGCAGGTGAGCGGGTACCAAGGGCGGGCCGCGGCAGCGCACAGGTGCCGCCGCAGATGCGCAGGCTCGGCATCACGAGCCGGGAGATGGACGTCTTCCTGCTCGTCGCGCGCGGCTTCTCGAATACCGAGATTGCCGAGAAACTCTATATTTCGCCTAAGACCGTCGAGACGCACATTGCCAGCCTTGTCGCTAAAACAGGGCAGACAGGACGCCGTGAACTCGTCGCACACGCGGCACGCTTTGTTCCGTCTTAACCCTTTTGGCGTGCTTCCTGAAGCCAGGCTGAACGGCGGCTCAGTCCTCAGGCCTTAACTCAGGATGGCATCCGCGCTAGCTCAGGATGCTCCCGATGCCTTCAAGGGGTTCGAGGCGCGAACATGAGTGCGTTGAAAGGCGCTGCCGGGATGCCGGACCGGACCGCAGGGTAATGAGCCGGCAAGCCGACGGCGCGAGCTGCCCCCGTGCTCGCGCAGTACCTGGCGGGCTCGCACGCATACCGCGTGCGAGCCCGCCGGCCAGGGGCGTTCCCGCAAGGAGGACGCATGACGATCAGTGCCGCAGTACCGCCGCCGGCAACAACCGTGCCGGACGGCGACCACGAAAGCCGCTTTGCCGCCGAGGCCATCCCCTACATGAGCCGGCTCTACCCGGCTGCTCTGCGGCTGACGCGCAACCACTGCGACGCCGAGGACCTGGTCCAGGAGACGTTCGCGAAGGCATACGTGAAGTTCCACCAGTTCAACCCCGGCACCAACCTGAAGGCCTGGCTCTACACGATCCTGGTGCGGACCTTCTACAGCACCTGCCGCCACCGCGAGCGCCGGGTCGGCGAGGTGCTCTCGGCCGAGATCTACGACGCCTGCGACGGCAGGGACGCCCTCGGCGAGCGGCCTAGGTCTGCCGAGACCGAGGCCCTGGAGAACCTGGGCAGCTCGACGGTCATGCGCGCGCTCGACGAACTTCCCGAGTGCTTCAGGTCCGCGATCTACCTGGCCGACATCGAGGGTTACCGCTACCACGAGATCGCCGAGATGATGGGCACCCCGCTCGGCACGGTGATGTCCCGCATTCACCGCGGCCGGGCCATGCTGCGCCAGAAGCTGCGCGGATACGCGCCGCGCGCAGGTGATGTCGCCAACCCGCCGAAGCTGGACGTCCCGGCGGGCCGCGGGCGAACGGGAACGGCCGGCCGCAGGCCCCGCGGCGCCGCCCGCTCGTCCATGGCCGCGGAGTCATTCATGGACATCGCGGCCTAACCGGGCTGGCCACCCGGCCGGCGATCGCGGGCACCCGTCACCCGCGACGCCGGCACCGGAGGTCGTGCCGAGGCACCCCCGTCCTCGGCACGGCCTCCGTTCTCGCGCTGCCCGGTCTCGCGGCCGTTCGCTGGCTTACCCGGCGTCGCCGTACCTGGCGATCTCCGCCTGCTCGGCCTCGGTCAGCTCGCGCGGCTTCTCGCCCTTGGCCATCTTGGCGCTCTGGACGTGCCGCCTGATCGTCTCGACGACCTCCGGATTGGCCAGGGTCGTCACGTCCCCGACGTCGGCGAAGTTGGAGACCGAGGCGATCACCCGGCGCATGATCTTGCCCGACCTGGTCTTGGGCATGTCCGCGACGATCCAGACGTTCTTCGGCCTGGCGATCTTGCCGATCTCGACCTCGATCGCCTTGGTCACCTTGGCGTCCATGCCGTCTGGCGCGATCCCCGGCTTGAGCGAGACGTACATCTCGACGATCCGGCCCCTGATGTCGTCCATCACGGGCACGGCCGCGGCCTCGGCGACCTCGGGCACGGTCAGCGCGGCCGACTCGAGTTCCTTGGTGCCGAGCCGGTGGCCGGCCACGTTGATCACGTCGTCGACCCGGCCGAGGATCCGGAAGTAGCCGTCGGCAGCCTGCAGCGCGCCGTCTCCCGCGAAGTACGGCCAGTCGTGCCAGTCCTTGCTGTCGGGGTCCCTGTTGTACTTGGCGTAGTACACCTCGATGAACCGCTCAGGCTGGCCCCAGATCGTCTGCATGATCCCGGGCCACGGGTTCCTGATGCAGATGTTGCCGGCCCTGCCGCTGCCCGCCGGAATCTCGTTGCCGTCCTCGTCGTAGATCGACCGGGAAGATGCCGAGCGCGCCAGGGCCGCAGCTTCCTGGCTTCATCGGCTGCAGGCCAGGCAGCGTGCTGCCGAGGAAGCCGCCGGTCTCGGTCTGCCACCAGGTGTCGGTGATCGCCGCCTCGCCCTTGCCGACCTCGGTGTAGTACCAGCGCCAGACCTCGGGCTCGATCGGCTCGCCAACCGTCGTCATGGTCTTGAAGTGGTAGTCGTACTTCGTCGGCTCGTCGGGGCCGACCTTGCGGAGCATCCTGATCGAGGTCGGCGAGGTGTGGAAGATCTTGACGCCTAGCTGCTCGGCGATCCGCCAGGGTCGGCCAGCATCCGGGTAGTTCGGCACGCCCTCGTAGATCACCGTCGTCGTGCCGAGCGCCAGCGGCCCGTAGACGATGTAGGAATGCCCGGTGATCCAGCCGATGTCGGCCATGCACCAGTACATGTCGTCGGGGTGGATGTCCTGGTAGTACTTCGAGGTGCCAGTGACGTAGGCCATGTAGCCGCCGGTCGAGTGCTGTGCGCCCTTCGGGCGACCGGTCGTGCCGCTTGTGTACATCAGGAATAGCGGTGCGTCCGCGGGCATCGACACCGGCTCGACGACGGCGCCGGCGTGCTCGCCGAGCAGCTCGTCGACGAAGAAATCCCGGCCAGGCGCCATCGGCGTTGACGAAGCGTACTTGCCAGCGTGCCGCCGCCAGACGAGGACCTTGTCGACCTCCTGGCCCTGCCTGGCTGCCTCCTCGAGCGCCTCGTCGGCCTTCACCTTGTGGTCGATCAGGTCGCCTGCGCGGTAGTAGCCGTCCATGGTGATCAGGACCCGGCTGCCGGAGTCCGCGATCCTGGTGCCGCAGGCGTTGCCGCTGAAGCCGCCGAACACCTGCGAGTGCACGACGCCGAGCCTGGCGCAGGCCAGCATCGTGACAGGCAGTTCGGGGACCATCGGCATGTGCAGCGTGACCCGGTCGCCGGTCCGCAAGCCCCGCGAAATCGCGCAGCAGCGCAGCGAACTCGTTCACCTGCCTGTGCAGTTCGCCATAGCTGATCGTGACGTGCTCGTCCGTCTCAAGTTCTGGCACCCAGATCATCGCGGCTTTGTCCGGGCTCGCTTGCGCGTGCCGATCGACGCAGTTGTACGACGCATTCAGTTTTCCGCCGACGAACCAGTTCCAGAAAGGAGGATTCGACGTGTCAAGCGTCGTGTGCCATCTTTCATCCCAGGTGAGCAGATCTGCATATTCGGCGAAGCACTCAGGAAACTTGTCCTCGGCGAACCGGTCGAAGATCGCGGGATCTGCGGCGTTAGCCTGCGCCACGAACTCCGGCGGCGGCTGGTAATAGTCCTCTTCCCGCCAGTGGACTGCGATCTGGGATTCAGATACCTCAGTTTCCGGGCTTTCCGTCATTTGCTCGACCTCCAGCTGGAAGCGGATTCCGCACGGCAAATCGTATCGCTCGTGGCACAAGCCTCGACAGGCCGGTCTCGATCGCCTCGCGAGCGCCTTAGGCGAGCCAGATAGTGATCTGCGAGTGATCAAGTGCAGGTTGACATCGCTGCCAGGGGAGGTATCTTCTTGCCAGTTCAACGGCGAGACGGGGTTGAACCTGGAAGGGGCCCAGACATCCAGTAGACAACGAAGGGCGATCCCGTTGCCGACGGGGCGCCCCTCGGTCCGAAGGATGTCTGGGCCTCTTCCTCGCCCAGCCGCGTGATTGAGCCTGGCGAGCCCTGGGCAATGGAGCAGGGACGGGAGCGCGGGCAGCGCACGCATGATCGCCGGAACCCGCCGGAGGGTCGCAGCGTTAGGGTGGGTGCATCCATCAAGACCGACAGCGCGCACCCTCGCACACGCGCCCGACGCACACGACCTCGAGGCAGGTACGAGTGACTTCCACCGAGCCGCCAGCGGACCCGCACAACAGCCGGATTCGGTCGCCGTGATCATCCCGACCTACAACGAGCGCGACAACCTCGAGCCGATCGTCGGCCGGATCAGGGCATCGGTTCCTGCCGCGCACATCCTCGTTGTCGATGACAGCAGCCCGGACGGCACCGGCGAGATCGCCGACAAGCTGGCCGCCTCGGACGCCCAGGTGCACGTCCTGCACCGGTCAGGGAAGTCAGGCCTTGGCACCGCCTACATCGCGGGGTTCACGTGGGGCCTCGAGCACGGCTACGCGGTGCTCGTCGAGCACGACGCCGACGGCTCGCACGATCCCGCTGACCTGCCTAAGATGCTGGCCGCCGCTGCGGACGGCGCCGACCTCGTGATCGGCTCCAGGTACGTGCCTGGCGGGACGGTCGTGAACTGGCCGAAGAGCAGGGAGATCCTGTCCAGGGCCGCCAACATCTACGTCCGGATGATGCTCGGCATCGGCGTTCACGACGCGACGGCCGGATTCCGTGCCTACCGCGCCGAGACGCTCCGCGCGATCGGCCTCGACCAGGTCGAGTCGCAGGGCTACTGCTTCCAGGTCGACCTGACCCTGCGCACCGCCGAGCGGGGCTTCACGATCCGCGAGGTGCCGATCACTTTCACGGAGCGTGCCCGCGGCGCCAGCAAGATGAGCAGGGCCGTTGTCGCCGAGGCGCTCTGGCGGGTCGCTCAGTGGGGGATCGCGAAAAGGCTCGGACGGCGGCGCCGTGCCTGAAGGCGGCTACGCGCTCTTGCGGTGCCGCGATGAACTAGTGGTCGGCTGGGTCTCGCCGCGCTGACCTCTGATGATGGCGAGGCGCTCCGCGAGAACTTCTTCCAGGTCTGAGATGCTGCGCCGCTCCATCAGCATGTCCCAGTGACTGCGCGGAGGCTTCACCTTCGTGGCGGACGGCTCGTCACCAGTCGCGGTGGTCGCGGTCGCGCCGCAGACCCGGCACTCCCACTTCGCCGGGATCTCGGCCTCCGCAGCGAACGGCACGCTGAACCGGTGGCCCTTCGGGCAGTCAAAGGCCACCTCCTGGCGCGGCGCCAGGTCGGTGTTGCGGTCGTTCTCGTAGCTCGTGGCACCAAGGCGGGTGCCGCGTAGGGCGCGTTCGGCCATAGGGTTGCTGCCTCCGGGCGCTCGGCGTTCCTAGATATCAACGGCAGGGGCACCTACAAGATTCCCTGTCCGCCCGTCTTCCAACCGTGTCAGCTGATAGCGGATCGTGTCCGTTGCGCAGTTGGCCCGTGATTCTGGCGGTCAGGGCGCGATGCCCGGACCCGGCGGGCTTCGCGAGATCAGTCCCGCGGGTGCCACTCGTCCCGCTCGATCAGGACATCTCGCAATAGTTCGGTCTGATCGGTCATGATGCCATCGACCCCGAGATCGAGAAGCGAGTTCATGAGGTCGCGGTCGTTCACCGTCCAGATATGCACTTGCAGGCCGGCGTCGTGCGCCCGCCTGATCAAAGGCGCGGTAGCCATCCTGACCGGTAGCTGAGCGCAGCGGACTGACCGGCGCGCGAACCGCGGCGCGAGCAGCATTGCTGGCAGTCCTGACCTGAGCGCTGCCGCGCCGACCGGCGACGTCGAGGTGCAGACTGGCCGGCCGAGCAGCCGCCTTGCCTCCCTCAGCCTGAATGCCGAAAACGAGGTGATGCAGACCCGGTCCCAGACCCCCATCCGGCGAATCAGGTCGGCAAGCGGCCTGGCCGCGGGCGCATCCTTGACGTCGATGTTGAACCGGACGTCGGGCCAGGCGCCCAGCAGATCCTCGAGCAGCGGGATCGGGTCGGTGCCGCCGATCCTGGCCGCGGCTACCTCGCGGGCCGGCAGCGCCGCGATCGCGCCGGTGCGGTCGGTGACCCGGTCGAGCGTCTTGTCGTGGAACGCGACAAGCACGCCATCCGAGGTCGCGTGCGCGTCGGTCTCCAGGTAGGTGTAGCCGAGCTTGACCGCGTGCTCGAAGGCCCGCCAGGAGTTCTCGGCGAAGTGCCCGCCGCCGCCGCGGTGCGCGAACGCGAGCGGCCTCGGGTGATCAAGGAAGTCGCCCGGCACGGTCATCCCCCCACTCCCTGCGACGTGCTTCGGCAAGCACGATAGCCGTCGCGGCGGCCACGTTGAGTGAACCGACCCTGCCGACTTGGGGAATGTAGGCGATCTGATCGGCGACCGCGAGAAGGCCGGCTGAGCAGCCCCTGTCCTCGTTGCCGAGCGCGAGGCAGACGTCGCCGCCGATGGCGGCTTCGTGCAGCGGCACGGCGCCGTCGGCCAGTTCGACCGCGACCAGCCGCAAGCCCGCTGACCTGATCGCGGCCGCCGCCTCCGGCACGCCGTCAGCCTGCTCGAAGCTGAGCAGGCGGCCGGTGCCGAGTGCGGTCTTGCGCGCCGACGGGTGATTCGGATCGGCCGTGCTGCCGCACAGCCACATGTGCTCCACGCCGAACGCGGCGGCCGTCCGGATGATCGAACCCACGTTGAACGGCTGGCTCACCGAGTCAAGCAGCAGGCAGATCCTCGCCTGGGTGGCCCGGCGCCAGGACCGGTTCAGCCGCTTGACCTCGGTCTGCCCGAGCTGGCGGGTCATTGCGTGGCTCCTGCGCTGCGGGGTCCGGTCACTTTGAGTATCCGGTAGCCGGATCGCGCGGCGGCGCGCTCGGCGGTCCAGCCGGAGTCGGCCAGCCATCGCTGCAGCGAGTCAGATCCAAGGTTGCGTTGCACAACCAGATAGCCAGCACCCGCCGGCGCGAGCCGCTTTAGCCAGCCGCCCAGCATCTCCTGCAGGGCGTTCTTGCCGATCCGCACCGGCGGGTTGGACCAGATCAGGTCGAGCTGCGCGGGCACCGCAGGGTCGTCGGGTAGCGAGCACCTGACGTTCGCCAGGCCAGCCCGTGCGGCGTTGGCGCCGGTCAGCGCCAGCGCCCTGGTGTTCACGTCGACCGCCCAGACCCTGGCGTCCGGCGCGCGGGACGCGAGCACGAGCGCGAGCGGGCCGTAGCCGCAGCCGAGGTCGAGCAGATCGCCCGATGCCGGCGGCGGCGGCGCCACGTCGAGCAGCAGCCTGGTTCCCGGGTCGAGCCGCCGCGGCGAGAAGACACCGGAGTCCGTCTCCAGTTCCAGGTGCAGGTCGGGCAGGAGCACGTGGACGGTCCCCGGGCGGTGCGCGGCCGATGGCTCGCCGGCGAAGTACTGCTCGCTCACCTGCTAGCCAGGGGGGACGGTGCCCACGGCCGCCGGCACAGTCGGCCGTGCGGCGGAGGCGGCCAGCGCGGGGTCGATGTACGTGCGGGTGACCCAGCGCTCGACCACGAACGTCAGCACCGGGATGGTCCCGGCCAGCAGCACGATCACGGTGCCCGGGCTGGCGACCTTCATCCGCACCATCCTGGTCATCACGAAGGCGACGAGCACGTAGGCGATGTAGAGCATCCCGTGCGCCGTGCCTACGTACTTGACGATGACCAGGTTGTTCGCGAACACCTGGAGCGGAATGCCGACGAAGCACAAGATGATCAGCACGGTGCCGGTCACGTAGGCCAGCGCCCGGTATGCGCGCACGACCAGGGCAAGCTGCCTGTCGGCGTTCACGTACTCCTCCTTGCCGTACCGCCTGGCCAGCGCTCTAGCGCAGGCCGTGCCATCTGCCGTGGCCCTTGACCTCGCCGCTGAGCCTGGCCAGATAGGCGTTGTACTCAGCTAGCTCCACGTCGCCATCGTCGGCGCGCCTGCCAGGACTCTGTCGACCTGATCCAGTCGGGCCGGCGCCGGCGTCCGCGGCCGCACCGCCGGCCTGGCGCTCGCTCCGGCACCGCTCCCGCTGGCAGGGCTAGGTCGCCGGCTTGGGCGCCGCCGGGCTGCGCCGGGTGCAGCTCGTCCCTGATCGTCTTCACCCAGAACACCACGCCGAAGATCGCGAAGATCGGCCACTCAAAGGTATATGCCCAGCTCAGCGTGTTTCCGGCCATCGCGCGCCGGAACTGCCAGTCGCCCAGCCAGCACATGCCGACCACGGCAAGCACCGCGAACAGATGCCAGCTGAGCCACCTGGGCGTCAGCAGGATCCGCCAGCGCGGCTGCACCGGAACTCCCGACATGACTTGAGCCTAGCGCCGCGGCCCGCGCGACCCGTACGAGCACCGCGAATCGGGCACGTCAGCGAGTCGTCACAGAACGTAACTGACGGTGGGGTCATAATCAGCCTCATGGCTATCGCGGACATGCTCCCTGGCCGGCTCGGCCTGGGCGGGCGTCTTCCCGGACGGATCGACGATCTGCGCGGGCCCGCCAGGGGAGTGATCAAGCTGCCCAGGAACCTGTCCTGGCCCGGGATGCGCGAGTGCGATGTCAGCGACGACCGGGTGCGACGCAGCCTGTACGGCATGCTGCTGGCCCAGGGCCAGCGCAACGACATCGCCAGGTTCGTCAACGGCGGCCTGCTGCGCCAGGACTGGCCGCTGATCAAGAACACGCTCGACGGCAGGCTGTCCCGCTGGTGCGAGCGCAGGTTCGGCCTCGGCAATACAGCGGCTGCCGCGGCCGGGCTCCAGGCTTCGGGCAGCCCGACCCAGCCCGGATAGCCTTAGCTGGTGCGCAAATACGTCATCATGGGCGTCCAGGGCAGCGGCAAGGGCACCCAGGCCGCGATGCTCGCCGAGGACCTCGACCTGGTCCACATCGCCGTTGGCGACATCTTCCGGTGGAACGTGCAGCACCACACAAAGCTCGGGGCGCAGGTCAGGCGCATCATGGCGGCCGGGCTGCTGGTCGGCGACGAACTCGTGGAGGGCGTCGTCGGCGACCGGCTGACCCAGCACGACTGGAACTACGGCTTCATCGTCGACGGCTTCCCGCGCAACGAGCGCCAGGCCGAGTTCTTCCTGGAGAGCTACGACATCGACGGAGTGATCTTCCTCGAACTGCCGGACAGCGAGGTGCGCAGGCGGGTGCTGGCCAGGCGGCTGTGCTCGGGCTGCGGCATGGACTACAACCTGATCGCCAGCAGCCCGAAGGTCGCCGGGCAGTGTGACGTCTGCGGCTCGGCGCTCGTGACCAGGGAGGACGACACCGAAGAGGCGCTCGCGGTCAGGCTGCGCGAGTACCACGAGAAGACCAATCCGGTGCTCGAGATCTTCCGCCGCAAGGAGTACGTGATCAGCGTCGACGCGCGGCCGGGCCCGAGCGAGGTGCAGCAGGAGATCAGAAAGCAACTGACCCTGCCTGCCTACCGCCGAAGCGGCAGGCCCCCGCAGCGTCCTGACCGGCTCGTCAACCGCCAGCTAGCGCCCGGGCTGTCCGGCGCCGGAACGCCCGCGACTTCGCGCGGGACCCGCAGACAGCCATGCTGCACCAGCAGCCGCTCCTGGTCGGGGAGCGGTCATAGAACGCCCAGCGGCAGTTGTCAGCGCTGCAGACCTTGAGCCGGGACCAGGTTCCCGCCGTCGCTGCCTCCGCAGCGATCAGCAGCAGTCCGGCCAGCCCGGCCGCGGTGCCCTCGCCACCCGGCGCTGCCCGCACCGCCCCGTCGTCGGCGATCACCAGGCGGACCGGCAAGCCCGAAGCGAGCGACCGCAGGTCTGCCGCCGGCGTCCCGCTCGCGCGTGCGCTCAGGGACATGAGTCAGCAACACCGACCGCAGCGCTTCGCGCGTCGCGACCGCCTGCCGGAGATCGCCGTCGGTGGCGGCGCCGGGTGGCGCGGGACCCGTCAGACCCCGAGCCAGCATCCAGGCGTCCAGGGCGCCCGGCGAGCTGAGTTCGTCGGTGCCCGCCTCGATGTCGAGCGTGTTGACGAACGCGCGCACCAGCTCCAGCCGGCCAGGCGCCGGGCCGATGACGGCCTGCCTGCTTCGGTTGTCCTGCTCGGCCGGGGCCTTCTGTCCTTGCGCTACCACCATTGCAGCCTAGCTGGTTGCGGCGTAACGGAGAGCGTCGTAGTGTTCAAGTAACCAACTTTGACGTTTTGATGGTGACGCTACGGAGGCCGGCATGAACGAGTGGGTCGTCATCGGGGTCCCGACGAGCGCGGGAGCGCATCACGCTGGCCAGGATCTCGCGCCTGCCGCGTTGCGGGCGGCCGGGCTGACTGGACAGCTAGCCAGGGCAGGACTCGCCGTCACCGACGCGGGCGACCTGCCGGGCGCGGTCTTCGCCGCGGACCGGGCAGCGCCGCAGGCGCGCAACCTGGCGGCCGTCGCTCGGGTCGCCGCAGAGGTGGCCGATGCCGTAGCCGGCGTCATCGCGGACGGCAAGCTGCCGCTGTTGCTCGGCGGAGACTGCACGATCACGATCGGCGCCGTGGCGGGCCTGCGCCGCCGTCATCGCGACGTCGGCCTGATCTACCTGGACGGCGACACCGACCTGGGCGTGCCGGGGGACGGCGGCTCGGGGATCCTCGACTCGATGGGCATCTCGCACCTGCTCGGCAAGGGCGCCAGCGAACTCACCAGGCTCGGCGGGACGGCTCCGCTGCTCGAGCCGGCCAGGCTCGCGATCATCGGACCCGATCCGCGGGAGACGACCGACGCCGGCCGCGAGTACCTGGCCGACGCGGGAGTGCACGTGCAGGAGGCGCCCGCCGTGATCGCCGACCCGGCAGCCGCGGCCAAGCGCGCGGTGCACGTCGTCACCGCGGCGAGCGAGCGGTACCTGGTCCACTTCGATATCGACGTCGTCGACTCTGGCGACCTGCCGCTCGGCAACTTCCCGCACTACGGCTCCGGCGTCAGGCTCGAGGACGCGCTGGCGGCCCTGCGGGTGCTCTGCGCGGATCCCGCGTTCTCCGGGCTGGTCCTCACCGAGATCAATCCGACCCACGATCCATCAGGGTCCGAGATCCGCAGGCTGGTCGCAGGCCTCAGCGGCGCCCTGCCGGCCTGACGCCTGTCCGCTATTGACGCAGCGCCGGTCGGACTTTACTCTTTTCTCTATGACTATAGATAAAGGGTCTAAGTCAAAGCGGGAATTCAGGGACGGCGAAGCCGCCGCGTCGCGGCCGGCGGGCTCGCCGATCGCGTTCCGGCTCGAGCCAGGCTCAGGCGTTCCCACGTATTTGCAGCTCGTCCACCAGGTCGAGCAGTCGTTGCGGCTCGGCTATCTCAAAGAGGGCGACCGGCTGCCGACCGTCAAGGAAGCAGTCGAGGCACTCGCGATCAACCCCAACACCGTGCTGAAGGCCTACCGCGAGCTGGAGCACAGGGGACTGGCCGCTGGACGGCCTGGCCAGGGCACGTTCATCGCGGGCACGCTACGCCGGGTCGGCATCGCGGAGCAGGCGCAATTGCGTAAGGGACTGATGAGCTGGCTCCGGGCTGCCGACGAGGCGGGCCTGGATGTCGAGGGCATCGAGGCCTTGTTCGCCGCTTCGATGCGGGATTTTCGTGAGCGCCGCGACGGGGCTGACGCCCGCCGCGGCGCTCATCGCGCTGACCAAGCCGGTAAGCGGGGGCGAGGCGTCGCATGAACATCCTTGAGGCCTGCGAGCTCGGCAAGCGTTTCGGCCGCACCTGGGCGCTGCGGGACTGCACGCTGTCCATACCGGCCGGCCACGTCGTCGCGCTGGTCGGGCCGAACGGGGCCGGCAAGACAACGCTGCTCAGCCTGGCGGTCGGGCTGCTCAGGCCGACCTCCGGCCGCCTGTCTGTGCTGTCCGGCGAGCAGCCAGGCGGAGCGGCGGCACGGAGCCGGATCGGCTTCGTGGCCCATGACGCGCCGCTGTACGGGAACCTGCGTGTCGGCGACATGCTGGCGGTGGCCAGGAACGTCAATCTGACCTGGGACGACGACTGGGCTCGCGCGCGCGTTGCTGACCTGCGCATTCCGCTCGACCGCAGGGTGAGCCAGCTCTCCAGCGGCCAGCGGGCTCAGCTCGCGCTGGCGATCGCCGTGGCCAAACGGCCTGAGGTCCTGATCCTGGACGAGCCGCTCGCCGCACTTGACCCGCTGGCGCGGCACGAGTTCATGAGCTCGCTGATGGCGACGGTGGCCGAGAACGGCCTGTCGGTAGTGTTCTCCTCGCATGTCGTCTCCGAGCTGGAGCGCATCGCTGACTATCTCGTCGTGGTCAGCAACGGCCATCTGCAGCTCGCCGGCGAGGTCGAGCAGGTGCTCGCCAGCCACAGGATCCTGACCGGCCCAGGCGGCGAGAGCCTCAAAGACTCGCACCAGCTCGCGATCATCCACGCGCAGGAGGCCGGGGCGCAGACGCACCTGCTGGTCAGGACCCCGCCCGGCGAGCAGCCGATCAGGGGCTGGCAATCTCATCCGGCCAGCTTGGAGGACATCGTTCTCGGCTACCTGCGCGAGCCGACCGCAAGGATGCTGCCCGGACCAGCGGTCGCAGCGACCACGGGCAGCCCGGCGGTGCAGGCATGACCGCCATCTCACGCATGACCGGCCGCAATGAGCCAGGCACGAGGCCGCCAGGGCGGTTGTCGTGGCTGCGGCTCGCCTCGGCGACGCTACGGCAGCGCACTGGCTCGCTCGCCGCCTACGCGGCGTTCGCGATCGTCGTGGCGGTGGCCATGGTCGTCACCGGCCTCGTCCTGCACGGGTCGGGCCAGGCAGCCTTCAGCGCCGGGCCGCATTCCCTGTGGTGGCTCTACGATCCGACCTGGACGTCGCTCAGGCTCGTGCTGCTGCTCATGCCCGTCCTGGCTGGCTTGTTCCTCGGTGCGCCACTGGTGGCACGCGAGATCGAGACTGGCACGGCCAGGTTCGCCTGGGCGCAGGGCGCCGGCAGGATCCGCTGGCTGATCGCGGCGGTCATGCCGGTCGCGCTGCTGCTCACGTTCATCGCGGTTGGGCTCGGCTTTGAACTGCGCTGGTGGACGGACGCCTTGACGCCCTATGGGCGATGGTGGGGAAGCCTTTTCAGCTTGAATCCGCTGCCTTTCACTGGCTGGATGCTGATGGGCTTCAGCCTGGGCGTGGTCATGGGAGCGGCGATCCGGCGCAGCGTGCCCGCCATGGCGGCCACCCTGGCCTGTTACCTCCCGCTGGCGTTGTACGAGCTATCGCTGGGATGGCAGCGCAGCTATCTGCCGCCCCTGCACCAGCGTGCCGTGGACGTCACGATCGGGGCTGGCGGCGGTTACGGTTACGGCGTGCCCCTCAGATCGGGCGGCGGCCCGGGGCCTGAAATCCTCAGCAGCGCACTCGGCTGGCCCAGCGGCAGGCTGCTCACCAACGCTCAACTACATCACCCGGCGACGTGGTTCCGGGCGCACCACATCCAGGTGTGGGTGACCTATCAGCCCGGCAGCAGGTTCTTCCTGTTCGAGTGCATCGAGTTCGGCTGGCTGATCGCGCTGTCGGCGATCTTCATCGGCCTGACCGTCCTGCTCATCCGCCGCGGCACGTCCTGAACGGAGCTGCAATGACAACTCTTACGGCGCGGGGTGCAAGTCGAACTTCGCCAGGGCGGGACCGCGAGAACACAATCCTGGCTGTGCTGCGACAGCACAGGAGTGCGGTCATCGGCCTGCTGGTCGTGTTCGCCGCGTTCGCGATCCCGGTCATCGTCACGGGCATCCAGGCCCACGTGGCCCACGACCACGCGGGCGCGGCGTCCTGGATTCGCTCCAAGTACGTGGGCATCAACATCCTGCCCTTCCTCACGGGCATGTTCCTCGGTGCCCCACTCGTCGCTAGCGATTTCGAGACGGGTGCGTTCCGTTTTTCGATGACACAGGGAATGAGCATCCGGCGGCAGCTCCTCCTCAAGCTGCTCGTGCTCGGCGCCGCGGTGGCAGTTGCCGCAGCTGTGCTCGGCGCACTGAGCATGTGGGCCCTGGCGCCGAGCGCCCACATGGCCCTCCGCACACTCTCGGCACCGGGCCATTGGCGGCCGGTCTACTTCAACATCACTGCGCTGACCCTTCCGGCGTGGGCGCTGCTCGGCTTCAGCCTGGGCACGCTCGCTGGCGCGGTCATCAAGAGAGCCGGGCCGGCAATAGCCGTGACGCTCGTGGCCATCGGGTGTGTGGCCGCGGCGATGAGCAGCTATGCGGCCAGAGAACCAGGCGGCCTGTACAACCAGATGCTGCAGCTTGGCCCCGTCGCGATGCGAGACAACGCCGCTCCGTTCGGGCACATCATGTGGAACGGCAACTGGCCCAGGTCAGTCACTGCGAACTTGAACCGAGCGCCAGGTCCGCCTGGCAGCGTCTGGGTCGCGGGCTGGCTTGCCGGACCGAACGGACGGCTCACCCCAGCCCAGGTGGACGCGCTGGACAACCACCTGCCGTCCTCCGTCGGTAGCAACCTCGTCCGGAGCAGGGCCTGGGTGGCCAGGCGGCACATTACCGCGTGGTTCAGCTATCAGCCCGCCAGCCGGTACTGGTTGTTCCAGGGCGCGTTCGCGGCGATTCTGCTGGCGTTCACCGTTGCGGCGGGGTTCGCAGCGGTCCGGATCGCCGGCCGCCGAAGATGATCGGCTCGCTCCGCAGCCGCTCTTCGCGGCAGGCAGTCAGCGCCAACGGGGGACCTCGCGGCGCGGGGCCGTCTAGCCTGGTTATGTGCGGGAAATCTCGGTCTTCAGCGGAACTGCCCATCCCGGGCTCGCGGCGGAAATCTGCGGGCAGCTCGGTGTTCCGCTGGAACCGGCGATCGTTCGCCGGTTCGCCAACGACTGCCTGGAAGTTCAGCTGCAGTCCAACTGCAGGGAACGGGACGTTTTCCTGATCCAGCCGCTCGCGGCGCCGGTGCAGGAGCACCTGGTCGAGTTGCTGCTCATGCTGGACGCGGCGCGCGGCGCGTCGGCGGCGCGGGTCACCGCCGTGATCCCGCACTACGCCTACGCCCGCTCGGACAAGAAGAACATGCCCAGGGTGTCGATCGGCGGGCGGCTCGTCGCCGACCTGCTCGTCACCGCGGGCGCCAGCAGGGTGCTCACGATGACGCTGCACTCACCGCAGGTGCACGGGTTCTTCTCGGTGCCCGTCGATCACCTGCACGCGCTGCACGAGATCGCCGATCACTTCCGCGGCACGGACCTGGCCAACTCCGTGGTCGTATCGCCTGACCTCGGCAACGCCAAGCAAGCTGCCGCGCTGGCCAGGATGCTTGGCCTGCCGGTCGCCGCCGGCGCCAAGGAGCGGATCAGCGATGACAAGGTCACGATCACCTCGATCATCGGGGATGTGGCCGGACGCAATGTGATCGTGCTGGATGACGAGATCGCCAGGGGAACGACGATCATCGAGCTACTCGCCAGGCTCAGAGAGCACGGCGCGCACAGCGTCCGGATCGCCTGCACGCACGGCCTGTTCTGCGACGGCGCGCTGAAACGGATCGCGGCCTGGCCGGAGGTGCAGGAGATCGTCTGCACGAACACGGTCGCGATCCCCGAGTCCGAGGGCAACGAGCGGCTGCACGTGATCTCACTCGCGCCCGCCCTCGCCGAGGCCATCAGGCGGATCCACGAGGGCGAGTCAGTGAGCGCGCTGTTCCACGATCAGTGATGTTCGTGCTCCGCGATCAGTGATCGGCCTGTCCTGATCAGCTCGCCCGGTCCTTGGCCCAGGCGGCGATCTGCAGCCGGGACGTGAACCCGAGCTTGGCCATGACGTTGGCGATGTGCCTCGCCACTGTCGCGGCCGCGATACCGAGCTCGTCGGCGATGGCCCGGTTGGACAGGCCCCTGGTGATCAGGGCGGCGATCTGGAGTTCGCGCGCGGTCAGTTCGGGTTCCCGCGACGCCAGCAGGTCGGGCACGGTCAGGGCCAGCTCCACGGCTTCGTCGCTGCTGAGCCCGGACCCGGCCGCGCGGAGCGCGGTGATCTCCGCCTCGCTCAGCCCGTCGACCGCGGCGAGCAGCCGGCTTGCGCGCCTTGGCGCGCGCCTCTGGCAGGCCGGCCTGGCTGCGCAGCGCCGCGGCCGCCGGCGGCCAGCTTGACGGCGAGGTCCTGGTTCCCCTGGGCGATGGCGAGCGCGGCGAACGTGTCCAGGCCTCTGATCACGCCGATCCTGCTGCCCGTCGACCGGCTCAGCTCGATGCTCTCGCTGAGGTGCTGGCCGGCCAGCTCAAGCTCGCCCTGACTGATCTCGATCCGGCCGATTCCGGCGAGGCAGCGCGCCATCTCCGGCCGGGCACCGATCTCGTGCAGGATCGAGAACGCCTCCTCGTAGTGCTGCCGTGCCTTGGCGGGATTGCCTGTCAGCCTGGCCAGGTCGCCGAGGCCGAGCAGCCCGCGCGCGAGCGCCCACTGCTGGTCGATGCCCCTGGCGAGGCCGAGCGCCAGCTCACCCAGGCGAAGCGCTCCGTCGAGGTCACCACGGTAGGCAGCGATGGCGGCCCTGGTGCCGCACGCGTAGCTCGTGTTGAACCCGTCGCCCGAGCCTTCGGCCAGCCGTTCGGCTTCAGCGGCCAGCGCGTCGGCCTCGTCTAGCTGGCTCGCGTGCAGCGCGACCTCGGCGAGCAGGTTCAGCGCCGACGCGGCCCAGAACTCCAGGCCAGGACTGCGGCATAGCTCGAGGCCGGCCTTCGCGCGCTGTGCGGCGTCCGCTGGGTCGAGCGGGAAGGCAAGCTGGGCCCGGCCGACCAGGGCGGGGCCGAGCACCGTGTCGGCGAGCGTCGAGGTATCCAGGTCAAGGAAGGCATCCATCCAGCCGGCGCCCTCGCCGAAGGATCCTTGCACGATCCAGACCGGACGCATCGACACGCAGATCCGCAGCCCGCTCTCGAGGTCGCCGGCCTGATGACACCAGGTCAGCAACTGGGTCAGGTTGCCGTTCTCGAGCTCGAACTGGCGAAACGTATCAACCCGGTCATCCCACGTGCCAGGTGTCAGAGCCATGCCGAGCAGCGCGGCCTCCTCAACCTCGCGCACGGCGTAACCGCGGAAGCGGGCCCGCAGCCGATCGGTTTCGTGCGCCTGCTCCAGTCGGCCGGCCGCGTACTCACGGATCGTGTCCAGCATCCGGTACCTGATCCGCCCTGCCGCGTCGGACTCGGCGATCACCAGGGACTTGTCGGCGAGACCCGCGAGCAGGCCGAAGACTTGGCTCGCGGCAAGATCGTCGCCCGGCATCAGGTCAGGGCAGACGTGCTCGGCCATGGTCAGCGGCCAGCCAGCGAACACCGACAGCCGGCGGAGCAGGACGCGCTCAGGCTCCGACAGCAACTCGTAACTCCAGTCGATGGCCGAGCGCAGCGTCCGGTGCCTGGCTGGCGCCATCCGCTCAGCGGAGTTGAGCAGCACGAACCGGTCGGCCAGCCTGGCCGCGATCTGCTCGACCGTGAGGACGCGGACCCACGCGGCTGCTAGCTCGATGCCGAGCGGCAGGCCGTCCACTGCCCAGCAGATTGCCGTCACCGCCGCCATGTTGCCTGGCCCCAGGACGAAGCCCGGCCAGGCAGCGGCCGCCCGGTCGGCGAACAGCCGCAGCGCGTCGGAGCGCAGCGGCGCCGACTCGTCGACCGCCGCCCCCGAGGCCACCTCCTGGTCCGGCATCGACATCGGCGGGACCTGCCAGACCGTCTCAGCGGCTACCCGCAGCGGCTCCCTGCTGGTCGCGATGACACGCAGCCCTGGCGACCCGGCCAGCAGGCGCTGGCAGACGCGCGCGCACGCGTCGATCACGTGCTCGCAGTTGTCGAGGACGATCAGCATCTGGCGTGGCCGGAGAGCGTCTGTAAGGGTCGCCATCAGCGCACGACCCGGTTCCTCGACGACCCTGACGACCGACGCGACTCGTGAGACGACCAGTTCGGGGTGCTGTACGTCGGCGAGATCGATGAACCAGGCCCCATCGGGGAATTCCGGCGCGAGCCTGGCGGCGACATGGATGGCGAGCCGCGTCTTGCCGATTCCACCGGCCCCGCACAGCGTCAGCGCGCGCGTGGTGCGGGCGATCCGGCAAACCTCACTTATTTCATGTTCGCGGCCGACAAAGGCATTAAACCCTTCGCCGGTATTGCCGTGAATACCCAATTCCATGTCGTCGCCAGGCTCTCGGTCAGAGGCAATTCACGCTCTTTACCGTCGCGATCAGTAGCCAAGGTAACGTGCGAGAGCGACAGAAGGAACACCAACCACATTGAAACCTGTTATGTCCGGCACGGCGAGTGTCAGAGTGCGACAAGCCTTGAACTCAGAGTAGCGTCCGACCGCTGACCCGCTGCTCGAGCGCGAGCAGGAAGCGCTTGCGGTCCATGCCGCCGCCGTATCCGGTCAGGCTGCCGTCCGCGCCGATCACGCGGTGGCAGGGAACCACGATCGAGACCGGGTTCCTGCCGTTGGCGAGCCCGACCGCACGCGATGCCGATGGCTGGCCGATCCGCGTGGCGAGTACGCCGTAAGAGATGGTCTCGCCGTAAGGGATCTCCTGCAGCGCCGCCCAGACCGTCCGCTGGAACCCCGATCCGTCCAGAGTCAGCGGCAGGTCAAAGCTGGTCAGCTCGCCGTCGAAGTAGGCGTCGAGCTGACTGGCCGCCGAGGCCAGCACCGGCTCCGCGTCGTTGGCGACCGCGGCGCCGAGCGCGCCCGCGCCAGGCTCATGCCGGGTGATCTCCATATGGAGGCCCGCCAGCCTGCCGTTCTCGGCGATCAGCGTGAGGGGCCCGATCGGGCTGTCAATTACGGTGTGCGACCGCGGCCGGGAGCCGGCCTCGGCATGCCCGGCCTGCACTGCGCGCACAGTCATCGTTTTTCCTTCCTTCGCGTGGCGTACGCCGGCTCTCAGGCCGCCGGCAGCTGGTTGATGGCGTGATCGGAGGTGGCCCATAGGTACTGCACCGCGTAGGCCCGCCAGGGCCGCCACCGCTCGGCTCTTCTGATCAGCGCCGCGGGGGAGGCTGGGAGGCCGGTCGCGGCCGCCGCCTGCCGGACGCCGAGGTCGGTCGGCGTGAACGCGTCGGGGTCGCCGAGGCCGCGCATGGCGACGATCTCGATCGTCCACGGGCCGATTCCCGGCACGGTCGCGAGCACGCTCCTGGCGACCTCCCAGTCGGCGCCAGAGCCGAGGTCGAGCGCGCCGCTGGCGACGGCTCGCGCCAGGGCCAGGACGCTCTGACGGCGGCTGGCCGGCATGGCAAGGGCCGCGCCATCGGTCTCGGCGAGCACGGCCGTATCGGGAAAGAGCCTGGTAAGGCCGCCGTTCAGGTCCTCGACCGGCTCGCCGTACCGCTCGGCGAGACGGGCGCCGTGCGTGCGCGCGGCAGCGGTCGATACCTGCTGGCCGATGACGGCCCGCACGGCGAGCTCGGCGGCGTCCACGGTACGCGGCACCCGCCGCCCCGGCGCCTTGCTGACCAGCGGCGCCAGCGTCTCGTCCGCGGCGAGCAGATCGCCCACCGCGACCGGGTCAGCGTCCAGGTCAAGCAGCCGCCTGCACCGCGAGATCGCCATCGCGAGGTCACGCAGGTCGGTGAGGGCGAGCTGGCACCCGATGTACTCCGGCCCGGGGCGCAGCGACACGATGCCCGGGCCGTTCGGCAGCCGTAGCGTGCGGCGGTACGAGCCGTCGCGCCATTCCTCCACACCAGGGATCGCGGTGGCCGCCAGGTGACCGAACAGGTTGTCCGGGCACATCGGGCAGCCGGAACGGCAGCCGGAGCGAGATCGCGGCGAGTGAGCCGGCCGATCCGCCCCGTTGCTGCCCGCTCGCGGCGCTCTTGCGCCCGCTCGCGCCAGCGCGCCTGCGCAATTCGGTCGGCGGCATCGCGAAGACCTGCGAGGACCGTGTCGTTGAATGTCCTGATGCTCGGAAAGCCCGCCGCGAACGCGACGTCCCCCATCGGCAGCGCTGTCGTCTCGATCAGCAGCCTGGCGGTCTGGGCTCGCTGCGCCCGCGCGAGAGCCAGCGGCCCGGCGCCGAGCTCGGCCAGGAGCTGACGTTCGACTTGCCGGACGCTGTAGCCGAGCCGCGCCGCGAGGCCCGCCACGCCTTCGCGGTCGACCACCCCGTCGGCGATGAACCGCATGGCCCTGGCGACAAGGTCGGCGCGCTCGTTCCACTCCGGCGAACCAGGGCTCGCGTCGGGCCGGCAGCGCTTGCAGGCGCGGAACCCGGCCTGCTGAGCGGCCGCCGCACTCGGATAGAACCGCATGTTCTCCGGCTTGGGCGGGACGACGGGGCAGCTCGGCCGGCAGTAGATGCCGGTGGTCAGCACGGCCGTGAAGAACCAGCCGTCAAACCTGGCATCCTTGCTCTGCACCGCCCGGACGCAGCGTTCCGTGTCTTCGTGCATACCAGCAAGCATCGGCGTCGCCAGAGCGAGAGTCTAGCGAAAATGCGACATCGAGGGCGGAAGGAAGATTGCGTGATCAGCAATCTGACAGCCGCGATAATTTTGCGGGCCACGAAAGTTTTACTAGACTCACGGCGTGGACTGCGCACCGGAAGGCCTGCGTGAGCGGAAGAAGGCGGCAACCCGCCGCTCGCTCGGCATCGCCGCGATGCGGCTAGCAGTGCAGCGCGGCCTGGACAACGTGCTCGTCGAGGACATCGCCGCAGAGGCCGGCGTCTCGACCCGCACCTTCAACAACTACTTCGCCAGCAAGTACGAGGCGATCTGCGCCCTGGCGATGGAGCGCAGCCAGCGCATGGGCGCGGAGCTGCGGGACCGGCCAGCAAGTGAACCGCTGATGGATGCGATCACCAACGCCGTCATCGAGCCCTACGAGGGCGGCACGAGGACCCCCGACAAGGAGTGGATAGCGGGAGTCAGGCTCGTGATCGCGTCGCCGGCGCTGCGCGGCGAATACCTGCGGACGCACTACGCCGCTCAGCGGATGCTGGCCGACGCGATCGCGGACCGGACCGGCGCTGATCAGCAGGCCGACATGTTTCCCGCCGTGCTGGCCGGCGCCGTCGCGGCCGCCATCGGAGTCGCTCACGAGCGCTGGCTGCACTCCGACCCGCCGGTGCCGCTCGTGCCGCTGATCAGGGAGGCACTCGCCGCCCTGCGCTTTCCGCTAGCGCCGCACGCTGAGAGCGAATTGGCTTGCGATCGGCGCATGCCAACGCCCATCCTGACGGTTCCGAGCCCGCCCGTGCCCGCCCCGATCACCCCGCACCAGGACCGAAACCCGAGAGAGTAAACGTGCTGATCCGGTTGCTCCGCGACTACCTACGCCCGTACCGCAGGGACCTGTGGCTCGTTGTCGGCCTGCAGCTCGTGCAGACGCTCGCGACGTTGTACCTGCCGACGCTGAACGCCGACATCATCGACAACGGCGTCATCACCGGAAACCTGCACTACATCCTGCGCACCGGCGGATTCATGCTCGCTGTCGCGCTGGTGCAGATCGTCTGCTCGATCGGAGCTGTGTACTTCGGTGCCCGCACCGCCATGGCGCTCGGCAGGGATGTCCGGCTGGCGGTCTTTGCTAAGGTGCAGCAGTTCTCCGCCAGGGAAGTCGGCCACTTCGGCGCGCCGTCCCTGATCACCAGGAGCACGAACGACGTCCAGCAGGTGCAGATGCTGGCCCTGATGACCTTCACGATGATGGTCGCCGCGCCGATCATGTGCGTCGGCGGCATCATTCTGGCGCTGCACCAGGACGTGCAGCTATCCGCGCTGCTGCTGGTCGCCGTGCCCGCGCTCGGCATCATCGTGACGGCCATCATCGCCAGGATGCGGCCGCTGTTCAGGCAGATGCAGGTGCGGATCGACGAGATCGCGCGAGTGCTGCGGGAGCAGATCAGCGGCGTCCGGGTGATCAGGGCGTTCGTCAGAGAGGACAAGGAGCGGGACAGGTTCGCGGTCACGAATACCGACCTGTTCACGGTGTCGCTCGGCACCGGCAGGCTGATGGCGCTGATGTTCCCCGCGGTCATGCTGGTGCTGAACTTCTCCAGCATCGCCGTGCTGTGGTTCGGCGGGCACCTGGTCGCGAACGGCAGCATGCCGGTAGGCGCGCTGACCGCGTTCCTCACCTACCTGCTTCAGATCCTGATGTCGGTGATGATGGCCACGTTCATGTTCGTCATGGTGCCTCGCGCCGAGGTCTGCGCTGAGCGGATCGTCGAGACGCTCGACACCGAACCAGACGTACGGCCGCCAGAGCGCCCCGTCGGCGTAGGCGCGGTACGCGGCCGGCTCGAACTACGCGAGGTGGAGTTCCGCTACCCGGGCGCGGCCCAGCCCGTGCTGCACGACATCAACATGATCGCTGAGCCCGGCCAGGTGACCGCGATCATCGGCGGCACCGGCAGCGGCAAGACGACCCTGGTCAACCTCGTGCCCAGGCTCTTCGACGCGACAGCCGGATCGGTGCTCGTCGACAACGTCGACGTCCGCGAGCTCGACCCTGCCGTGCTGTCCGGCCTGATCGGCCTCGTGCCGCAGCGACCGTACCTGTTTTCCGGCACGGTCGCGTCGAACCTGCGGTACGGAAAGCCGGACGCCACCGACGCGGAACTGTGGCGCGCGCTGGAGATCGCGCAGGGGCGTGACTTCGTAGCCCAGATGCAAGGCGGGCTCGACGCCGCCATCTCCCAGGGCGGCACCAACGTCTCAGGCGGGCAGCGGCAGCGGCTGGCGATCGCCAGGGCCGTCGTGCACCAGCCGGAGATCTACCTCTTCGACGACTCGTTCTCTGCGCTGGACTACGCGACCGACGCCGCCCTCCGCGCGGCCCTGGCGCGGGAAACCGCCGAGGCGACCGTGCTGATCGTCGCCCAGCGGGTCGCGACGATCAGGAGCGCCGACAAGATCATCGTGCTCGAAGCCGGCCGGATCGTGGCAGCTGGCACGCACGAGGAGCTGATGGCCACCGACCAGACCTACCGGGAGATCGTGCTCTCTCAGCTGACCGAGCAGGAGGCGGCATGAGCGTCGTGCCGGAGGCGCGCAAGGAGAGCGCAGCAGACGTTCAGAGTCAGCAACAGGGCCCGGGGGAGCGCGCCACCCCGAAGCGAGGGCCTGGCCCCGCACCAGGGACCAACGTGGGTCCGGCCAGGTTCATGGGCGGCATGTCGACAGAGAAGGCGCTGGACTTCGGCGGCTCGAGCCATCGCCTGCTGCGCATGCTGTCGCCGCAACGCCCGCTCATCGTCACGGCGATCTTGATGGGCGTGGCCAGCGTCGCGATGTCGGTGATTGGCCCGAAGGTGCTCGGCAACGTCACCAACCTGGTTTTCTCCGGCTTCATCAGCAGCAAGATCCCGCCGGGCGTGAGCCAGGCGGAGTTCGTCGCCAGGCTCCGCGCCACGGGCCACACGACGCAGGCCAAGCTGATCGGCGCGCTGCAGCTGACGCCCGGGCACGGCATCAACTTCGATCAGGTCGGCAGGACGCTCGCGATCGTCGCGTTCATCTACTTGGGCGCCGCGGCCTGCAGCGTCATCCAGGGCCGCGTTGTCGCCACCATCGTGCAGAAGGCGATCTTCGGCATGCGCGAGCAGGTTCAGGCGAAGCTCGCCAGGCTGCCGCTGAGCTATTTCGACCGGCAGCCGCGGGGCGAGATCCTCAGCCGGGTCACCAACGACATCGACAACCTCGCGCAGTCCCTGCAGCAGACGCTCAGCCAGGTCGTCACGTCGCTGCTGACCATCGTCGGCGTGCTGGCCGCGATGATCTGGATTTCCTGGCTGCTCGCGCTGATCGCTTTGGTCACGGTGCCCGCCTCGATCTTCATCGTGGCCAGGATCGGGAAGCGGGCACAGCCGCAGTTCGTCAGGCAGTGGTCCACGACGGGCAAGCTCAACGCCCACATCGAGGAGAACTTCACCGGGCACTCGCTGGTCAAGGCGTTCGGCAGGACGGGAGACTCGATGGCCGTCTTCGCCGAGCAGAACGACCGGCTGTTCCAGGCCAGCTTCCGCGCCCAGTTCATCTCGGGGACGATCCAGCCCGCGATGATGTTCGTCGGCAACCTGAACTACGTGCTCGTCGCCGTCGTAGGCGCGCTGCGGGTTGCGTCGGGAGCGCTGTCGCTGGGCGACGTGCAGGCGTTCATCCAGTACTCGCGGCAGTTCAGCCAGCCGCTGACTCAGGTCGCCAGCATGGCCAACCTGCTCCAGTCCGGCGTCGCATCGGCCGAGCGGGTCTTCGCGCTGCTCGACGCCGACGAGCAGGAGCCCGACCACCCCGCGCCCGAGCAGCCAGAGGACGTGCGCGGCAGTGTCCGGTTCGAGGACGTCTCGTTCAGCTACTTCCCCGACGTTCCGCTGATCGAGCACCTCTCGCTCGCGGTCGAGCCAGGGCATACGGTGGCGATCGTCGGCCCGACCGGCGCCGGCAAGACCACCCTGGTGAACCTGCTGATGCGGTTCTACGAGGTCAACGACGGCGCGATCACGCTGGACGGGGTCAATATCGCCGACATGAGCAGGGCCGAGCTGCGGTCGCTGACCGGGATGGTGCTGCAGGATGCCTGGCTCTTTGGCGGCACGATCGCCGACAACATCGGCTACGGCTCGGAGTCAGCGACCCGCGCGCAGATCGTCGAGGCTGCGAAAGCGACCTACGTCGATCGATTTGTTCAAACCCTGCCAGATGGCTATGAAACGGTCATTGATGAAGAGGGTTCGAATGTCAGCATGGGGGAGCGGCAGCTGATCACCATCGCGCGCGCGTTCCTCGCCAGGCCCGCCATCTTGATCCTGGACGAGGCGACAAGTTCGGTCGACACCAGGACCGAGGTGCTGATCCAGCGCGCGATGAACTCGCTGCGTGAGGGCAGGACCAGCTTCGTCATCGCGCACCGGCTGTCCACGATCCGCGATGCCGACGTCATCCTGGTGATGGAGCAAGGTCAGATCGTCGAGCAAGGCACCCACGACGAACTGCTGGCAGCGGGCGGCGCGTACGCCAGGCTGTACGCCGCGCAGTTCGCCGGGGCGCTTGCCGAGGTCGAGTGACCTGGGTTCAGCCGCCGTTCGCCTGCGCCGGCCGCCTGGTGAACCACGTCGTCCAGTTGGTCTCCCAGGATTGCCCGTCGTCGACCGAGAAGGCCTGGTCCCAGCGCGCCGATGTCGGCGTGATCTCGGACCAGGTGTACCGGCACCTGATCGGGCGGCCCTCCCACAACTGATCGCAGTAGAAGCGGCCGACGCCGTCGGCGAAGCTGCCGGTGACCGGCGGCGGATCCATCTGGCCGTTCTTGCTGTTCACCCACCAGAGCGACCAGGTCCTGGCGACCGGGTCGAGCAACCGGACGGTCAGCCCGGAGAAGCCGCAGGTCGGGGACCGTGACTTCGTCGACGTTGGCGGCACCGTCGAAGACCGACCAGCAAGACGTCGACGAGGTGAACTCGTCCCACTCGTCGCAGCCGGCCAGCGCCTTGCGCAGCCGCCGGTGCCTGCCGTCCCAGGACCCGACCAGGAAGTCGAAGTCGCCTGGCGCGCCGGTGCCTGGCACGCCCGAGCCAGGTGCGCCTTCGCCTGTGCCGCGCGCGCCCTCGATCGTCGTGTCGCCGCTCACGCCGCCACCTGCGTGGTGCCGTCGGGAAGAACGTCCGCGAGATAGCCAGCCAGGTCCGGCTGCGCCGGGCTGAGCACGTGCCTGATCCAGGCCGCGCGCTCGTGTCCCGAGCGGCGCGAGTTCCCAGACGCAGCCGATCCACGGCCTGGTCAGCTCCGTGAAGTGCTCGGGATCGGTGTCCAGGCAGCCGAGGAACGGCACGCCGGCCGCGGCCGTCCGGCACTCGATGACGTTGCCCCAGACCCAGCTGTACGCGTTCAGGTAGGCCGCGCTGCCCGCGCCGCGGTGCAGGATCACGAACGAAGCGGGCGGAGTCTCTTCGTCGGGAGCGCGGCAGCAGCCGCGGCAGGAACTCCGCGGCCGCCTTCTGGATGCCCGCTTCGATCTCGGGTTCGATGCTGACGTGATAGCGCTTGACCTCGCGGCCGCCGGCCGCGATGGCGCCGTGGGCGCGCAGGTACTTCTCGTTGAAGGTCATGCTGGAAAGCTAGGACCGCATCACTGACATCTTCTGTCAGTGACCGCCGATACGGTCCTGTCATGCGAGCGAGCCGGCTGGTGTCCATCCTGCTGCTGCTGCAGAGCCGGGGAAAGCTGACCGCGCAGCAGCTCGCCGACACGCTCGAGGTGTCGGTGCGGACGGTATACCGCGACATCGACTCGCTCAGCGAGGCGGGCGTTCCCGTCTACGGCGACCCCGGGCCGGACGGCGGATACCAGCTCATCGGCGGCTACCGCACCAGGCTCAACGGCCTGACGGCCGCGGAGGCCGAGGCGCTGTCGCTCGCCGGGATGCCGCGGGCGGCCGCGGAACTCGGGCTAGGCACGGTGCTGGCGACCGCGCAGCTGAAGCTGCAGACGGCGCTGCCGCCCGACCTGCGCGACCGGACCGCGGCGATCAGCGAGCGGTTCCTGCTCGACGCGCCGGGCTGGTACCACGACGGAGACAGTTCGCCCCATCTGGCCGCGGTCGCCGACGCGGTGTGGAACCAGCGCCGGATCGTCGTTCGGTACCGCAGGTGGACCGCGCCAACGGATGTGACGAGGACGCTCGACCCGCACGGGATCGTGCTCAAGGCCGGCAAGTGGTATCTGGTCGCGAGGGATGCGGCGAACGCGGCGAGCGCCGCGGGCGATCCGGCGGCTGGAATCAGGGGGAGCGCCATGCGGACCTACCGGGTCAACCACATCCTGGCGCTTAGCGAGCCGGGGGAGCGGTTCGCCAGGGCGAACGGCTTCGATCTCGCGACGTTCTGGACTTCCAGCGTGGCAGGTTTCCGGGCAGGCCTCTGGCAAGGGGAGGCGACGATCCGGCTGTCGCCGGCCGGCCGGGACCGGCTCGCCGAGATGATGAGCCCCGCGGTAGTTAGTGCGGCCGAGGCGACCGCGTCAACGGCAGGCGCCGGGGGCTGGGTCACCGCGGTGGTGCCGATCGAGTCGCTGATTCACGCGCACCAGGACTTCCTGCGCCTCGGCGCCGATGTCGAAGTGCTGGCGCCTGCGGACCTGCGGGACCGGATGGCCGAAACAGCACGGTCGCTCGCGGCGATCTACGGCGGATCTAGCCGAACCTGACCGGCATGTGCTTGATCCCGTTGATGAAGTTCGACCGCAGCCTGGCGACCTCGCCATCAAGGCTGATGCCGGGCATCAGCTCGGTCAGCGTCCGCAGCAGCACCCGAAGTTCGAGCACGGCCAGGTGCTTGCCGAGGCAGAAGTGCGGTCCGCCGCCGCCGAAGCCGACATGCGGGTTCGGGTCGCGGCCCGCGTCGAACTCCTCAGGTACGGCGAAGACCTCCTCGTCCCTGTTCGCCGACGCGTAGAAGACCACGACCTTGTCGCCCGCGGCGATCCGCTGACCGCGCAGTTCGGTGTCGCAGGTCGCCGTCCGGCGGAACAGATTCACGGGGCTGACCCAGCGCACGATCTCCTCGGCGGCCGCCGGGATGAGCGACGGGTCGTCGATCAGCCGCCGCCACTGATCGGGGTGCTCGAAGAACGCGAGCATGCCGCCTGCGGCGGCGTTCCGCGTCGTCTCGGTGCCCGCCACGGTCAGCAGCAGGAAGAAGATGTCGAACTCATCGTCGGTGAGCACCTCGCCGGCCTCGTTCGGCTGCAGCAGCCGGGTCACGATGTCGTCCTGCTGGCTTGGCCCTGCGCCGCTCAGCCAGCTGGCCAGCGTAGGCGTAGATCTCCATCGCGGCCGCGTGCTGCAGCCGCTGACCTGTCGGGCTCTGGAACTCGGGGTCATCGGCGCCGACCAGGTGGTTCGACAGCTGGTAGATCCGGTCCCTGTCCTGCGGCTCCGCGCCGACGAGCTCGCAGATCACCTGCAGCGGCAGCGGTGCCGCGAGGTCGGTGACGAAGTCCGCCGTGCCGCGGTCGCGCACCTCGCCGATCAGCTCGCGGCAGATCTGGCTGACGTGCTCTTCCAGCCGGCCGATCATGCGCGGCGTGAATCCGCGGTTGACGAACGCGCGCTGCCTGGTGTGCTGCGGCGGATCCATGTTGAGCATCATGAGACGCTGCATCGCCGCGCCAGGCTCTGGCACCTCGCCGAATACGACCAGCCGCCTGGCCGAGGAGAAGACCTCAGGGTGCCTGGACAGGTAGGCGATGTCCTCGTGCCTGGTCACCGCCCAGAAGCCGGGCCAGCCGTTCCCGCCGCCGTAGGCGTGCCAGTACACCGGCGCGTGCTCGCGCAGCCAGGAGAACTGGTCGTACGGCGGCCCGCTGCGCTGATAGAGGTCAGCATCGATGAGGTTGATCTCTGGCGCCACCGCCGCCTCCGCCATGGCCGGATAGCCGGACACGTACACAGTACGGCCCGGTCATGGCGCCGGTCGCCGGGGGAGAGGCGCTACTTGCGGAGCAAGAAGAACAGGCTCGGGCCGAACTGCATCCCGGCCAGCCTGGCTTGCGCCACTCGCTCGGCGGCGAGGATCGCCCGGCCGGGCAGTGCCTTCTTGATCAGCGGGTGGCGCAGGTTCGACACCGACAGCACGCGCTCGACCTGGAGCCCGGCGGTGCGGAACTGCTTCGCGACCGTGGCCGGGTGATGGTTGACGAACGGGATGCTGTCGCGCTCCTTGTTGGCCGCGGAGCGGATGTCGATCGCCTGCACCGGCAGCGGCTCGCGCCTGACCATGTGGCGGACCCGGTTGAGGGCGTGGGCCACGTTCGCGACCTCGACGATCGCGCTGCCGCCTGGCCGGAGGATCCGGTGCACCTCGGTGAGTTCTGCCGACGGGTCTGGCAGGTGGTGCATGACCCTGACCATCGCGACCAGGTCGACGCTCTCGTCCTCGAAGTCCAGGCTGGCGGCGTCCATCAGCCGCTTTTCGACGTCCGGGTGATCGGCCAGGAAGTCGGTGGCGAGCGAGAGCTGCTGGTTGCTGGAATCCACCAGCGTGACCTTGTCGGCGAAATCGGCGAGCACGACGCTGAGCCGGCCATATCCGCCGCCGATGTCGGCCGCGCGGTCGAACCTGCGGCCCTTCAGCAGCCGCCGGATCGCGATGACCTCGGCCTGGTGCTCGTAATCCCGGTTAGACCAGTAGCTCTGGTAGTTGAAGCCATCATCGTCATAGAAAGCGGACCGATGATTCAGATCGATGTTCGTCACGATGATCCCCCCGGAGTCGTGGTCCCCGAGAATGCTCGCACGCAAGCGGCGTTGCCAGCTACTTTGCTGGAACTTTCTTACCTGCTTTCACGAAAGCTTGACGCTGGCCTAATCAGGAAATGGTGATTTGACCGCGTAAGCCCATCCGCGTCATTCGGCCGGGCGCCGACCCATTGGCGCGCTCACGGCCTGCCTACGCTGCCGGCGGCAGCTCCGAGAGCTCCTTCATGAAGCGCCGATAATGTACATTATGTTAAGTAGCAGCTGGCGCGAGCCGGCTCGCGATCCCCTGCCAGATCCCGCCGACAGTTAAGCATTCACTTGACTACTCAGCCTGGCGTGCGCTTATACTCAAGTGCATGCTTAACTATGTGCAGGACCTGGACCGGGTGTTCCAGGCCCTTGCCGACCCCGGCAGGCGGCTCATGGTCGAGCGGCTCAGCCGGGGCCCGGCGTCTGTGAGCGAGCTCGGCAGGCCGCTGGACATGTCGCTCGCTGCCGTGCTGCAGCACGTGCAGCTGCTGGAGGCGAGCGGGTTGATCAGCACCCAGAAGATCGGCCGCACCCGGACGTGCAGCATCAATCCGGCGGTCCTCCGCTCCGCCGAGCGCTGGATCGCTGAACGGCGCACGCTCGTCGAGCGCAGCCTTGACCGTCTGGGCCAGTACCTGGCGCAGACCGCCGCCCAACCAGACCCGGGCTGGGCACCAGAGCCCGGCCAGAACTCCGACCAGCAACAGGAGCAGCAATGACCGACAGTTCTGTCATCCACGACACGTTCTCGATCGAGCGCAGTTACCCGGCAGCGCCATCCCGGGTGTTCGCCGCCTTTGCCTCAAGGGAGGCCAAGGACGCCTGGGGCGACGACCCTGGCATCGAGTCGGTGCAGGGCGAGGCGGCCGTCTCCGAGTTTGATTTCCGGCCCGGCGGCCGGGAACGCTTCGGCATGAAGTACGACGGCACGACCTTTCGCTACGACGCGCTGTACTACGACATCGTGCCGGACCAGCGGATCGTCTACAGCTACGAGATGTACGCGAACGACGCCAGGATCTCGGTGTCCGTGGCCACCATCGAGTTCGGCAAGAGCGGCGACGGCACGACCCTGACCTGGACCGAGCAGGGCGCGTACCTCGACGGGATCGACGGCGCGGAGGCGCCGGCGCTGCGCAAGGGAGGCACGGCGGAAATGCTCGACGGCCTGACTCGCTACCTGACGCGGCCCGCCGACTAGTTCCGAGGAGCTACTCCAGCGGACGGCGCCCGATCGCACTCGGCTCGCGCCCGGCGAGCAGCCAGCCGCCGATCACCGCAACGAGCGGCATGCCCACGAGGATGAGTAGCAAGTTGGCCACCGGGATGCTGGCCAGCGAGGACAGCGTGTCCAGCTGACTGGTGCGGAAGAAGCCGATCGCCGCGATGTACCCGGCCACGATGCCCACGATCGCGCCGATGAGTGCCAGCGCGCCGGCCGTGGCCGCAGAGATCGCCCGGCGGGCTGTGCTACCGGCTCCGGTCGCGGTGAGGACGCGCAGATCGCTGGCCGTCTCGCTGCGGAGCAGGCCGACGCTCATCGCGAGGATGCCCAGCGCGAGCAGCATGCCGAAGACGGTAGCTACGCCGAGGATCTCGGCGGACGTCGGGATGCTATTGCGTCTTTCCACGGTCAGCCCAGCCGCCGCTGCGGCGTGCTGGGCAGCGCTGATCTGACCTGCCGTCAGCGAGTCTGGCGCCTGGATGAGCCAGCCGACGGTGCTAATCGTCAGGTGCAGCTGACGCACGGCGTGCTCGGTGATCACGGTGTTCGGCGCCGATGTGCCCGACGGCAACGCGCTGACCTCCTGGATCTTCGGATTCGCCAGGCAGTAGCTCGGCGGGCATGGCGCGTTGCTGCCAGGAGGGCCGAATTTGGCAGCACCGTACAGAAGCTGCATCTTCGTCAGGCTCGACAGGCCGGGCCGCATGGTGAGGACGTCGGCGTCGCGGCTGACCTGCGCGGCAGTGATGCCGTACGCGCGCAGCAATCGCGGCGTGGCCACGTAGACAGGTCCGTACCAGCTCCGCCCGGTCGCCGCGCGCTGCAGCGCGGAGTCAGTCGTCTCGAGGAGGACGACGTCCCTGGTCCCGAGCGAGGCCGCGATGCCGCGGGCCTCGGCCGCCATCGTTGCGAGCTGGGCGCCGCTCAAGGTCGGGCACCCGCTCGGCTCGTGCAGGCATGTCGCGCCCGGAGTCGTGGCAGCCGCCTGGGGGTAGACGACGATCTGATTCGAAGCCAGGTTGGGCCCGACGTAGTCCACGGCGCTGCCGAACCGCGCACCGGCGATCACGCAGATGATGACCGCTATGAGCACGCTGAGGCTGATCGCCCCGAGCGCGGCCCCCGAGCGCGCCCGGTACCTGGCCAGGTCACGAAGCGCCAGCCGCACGACTATCGGGGCCCGCCTGGCGGCGCTGGCCAGCGGCGCCAGGCACGTCGGGGCGACGAGCACTACCCCGGCGCACAGCACGATCAGGCCGACGACCAGGGCGAGAAAGAGCGTCGACTTGTTGCCCGCTTCGGCGGCGGCAGACGTCGCCTGCTCACTCGCGAGCCCGATCAGGAAGAACGCGACCGCCAGGAGTCCGGCGCCGGTCGGCCCTGCCCACCGGCGAGCCTGCCGCGGTGGCGGTGGCCGCCCCGCGAGCGCGGCGACGATCGGCACCCGGGCGATCGCCCTGGCGGGCCGAACGGCCGCCAGGTACGCCGCCAGAACGGCGAGCGCCATCGACACAAAGATCACCAGCCAGGGCAGCTGGAAAGCTCCGATGACGTGATGAGCGCTGGCCTCCGCATACGGGCGATACGCCAGCCAGGCCGCCAGGCCGAGCGCGAACCCGGCCAGCGCGCCCACAATGCCGGTCGCGAAGCCGTTCGCGCGAACGACGAGCCCGAGGTTGGAGTCTGTGGCACCCTGCGCGCCGAGCATCCCGATCGCGCGCAGCCGCCGCTGCGCCAGTACCGTGAACCCGGCGACGCCGACCAGCGCGATGAGCAGCATCCCGAGCGTTGCCGCTGCGAGCGAGATGGTCACCGGGTTGATCACGTTGGTATTGCTCACCGATGTCCGCGACGTCACAGCCGGCCCAATCGAGCTGGGATTCACGCCCGGCGCGTCAAACAGCACAGTGACCTGCGAGGGCGCGCTGACCTGGCCGGGCGCGACGAGCGCGAAATCGTCGAGCAGATTCTGCGGGTTGGTCACGATGCCGACCACCCGCCGCGCAGCACCAGCCCGGCGCCAGGCGCCGCCGATCTTCAGGCCGAGCTCGGAAGCCAGGCCGCTGGTCAGCGCCACCTCGCCGGGGCCCGCCGGAAAATGCCCGCTGGTCAGCGACAGCATCGGCCGACCGAACCGTCCGCCCGGATTCTGCGCGCGCAGGCTATAGGTCAGCACCGATCCAGGGACGGGAATCGTCTCGTTCTCGATCACGTCGACCCGGCCGAAGCGGCGCGCAATCGCGGCAATCCTGGCGGACAGGTCAGGGCCAGGCCCCAGCGTCGCCATGTTGGTCGCCGTGCCGAAACCTGCGCCCGCTCCTGGCGGCGTGTCTGTAGCCACCGCCGAGCCGACGAACGTAGCCGCGACCGCGACCGTGATCAGGGCGAGAATCAGCAGCTGCTGACGCCACTCGCGGCGCAGCAGCCGCCAGGCCCACCGAACGACCGCCCGCCGCGCGGGGACGCCCCCATTGCTGGCACCCGCGCGGGCCGGCCGCCGAGTACCGCCGTGGCGCCATGGTCCTGCCCGCTCATCGGAAACTCACCTCGTGTCATGCGAGCAGTATACTCAGTATGATGCTGAGTATATAAGTGGATGGCGCCACGCAGATTGAGGACCCCTCGCGGCTGAGCGGCGCCCAAACCGGTCAGCCGTCGCCCTGTATCGTCGGGTCATCCCGATGCGGCGCGGATCGCCGCGGCTGGAGGGGTCGTGACCGTCTCGTCCACCGGCATCGATGCCGTGCTGCAGGCACGGCCGCCAGCCTTCTCGCCCGAGCAGGCCTGCGAGATCGGCCGGGCGGCGTTCGGCGTGGAGTCCTCGGGTGCCCGCAGCGTGGGCAGCGAGCGCGATCAGGCGTTCCTGCTCACCTGCCCGTCCGGGTCAGGCGCGGCGGTACTGAAGGTGTCCAACCCAGCCGAGGACCCGGCGATGCTGGATATGGAGGCCCTGGCGGCCCTGCACGCTACGCGCTGCGATCCTGCGCTGACCATCGCCCTGCCGCGCCGTCGCACCGGAGCGGACGCGGCGCAGGAGGATGGCGATCTGGCCGAGCGCCGGGTCCGCTGGATGCACAGGGGCACCGGCTACTGGGTCCGGGCCTATGACGTGCTGCCCGGGCGGGCACGGCTAGATCCGCTGACGCTGGCCGACCCGGCGCTGACGGCGTGGGGCGAGACCACAGCGCGGCTCGGCCTGGCGCTGCGCGGATTCATCCATCCGCGGGCGATCCGCCGCCTGCCCTGGGACGTCCAGCACGCGGCCAGCGTCCGGCCGATGACCGCGGCGATCGCGAGCAAGGCAGGCACTAGCCGCGGTGACGACGGTGCTCGACCGCTTCGACGCCGCCGTGGCGCCGCGCTGGGGGCTGCTCAGAACGCAGGTCGTGCACAGCGACCTGACCGCTGACAACGTCCTGGCCGACGAGCATGGGCTGATCACCGGCATCGTCGACTTCGGCGACATGACCCACACAGCGCTCGCGGCCGACATCGCCGCGGTGCTCGACTCGCTTGGCGGCGGCCGCGACCAGGCCGAGATGTTCCGGGTCGCGCGGCTGGTCATCGACGGCTACCAGCGGCTGCTGCCGCTGGAGCCGATCGAGCTCGAGCTGCTTGGCGAACTGTGGGCCGCCAGGGCGGCCGTGACGGTGGCGATCGGCTCCTGGCGTGCCGCGTCGGGGCTGGAGGACCCGGGCTTCGCCGAACGGTTCAACGACAGCGCGCTCGCCATGATCGACAACCTGCTCTCGGCCGGCTGGACGATGACGTCACGGCTGCTCGGATCCGATGGCGCCCTGCCCGGCCGCGGGGAGCAGACGCTCGCCGCCCGCAGGGACGCTGTCTTCGGTCCGGCGATGGAGCCGCTCAGCTATGCCGAGCCGATCGAGATGGCCAGCGCCAGCGGTGTCTGGATGACCGGCACCGACGGGCGCCGCTACCTCGACATGTACAACAACGTCGTCTGCGTCGGGCACGCTCATCCCCGCGTGACGGCGGCGGTTGGCAGACAATGGCGGGCGCTCAACACGAACCTGCGTTACCTGCACTCCTCGGCCGTCGAACTGGCCGAGCGGCTCGTCGCTACGTGCCCGCCTGGGCTGGACACGGTGCTGTTCGTGAACTCCGGCTCGGAAGCCAACGATCTTGCCTGGCGGCTGGCCTGCTGGCACACGGGCAACGCGGGCGGCCTGTGCACCGCGTTCGCCTACCACGGCATTACGGCCGCGATGGCGGACTTTTCTCCCGAGGTGCTGCCTGACGCGCAGACTCCGGCCCACGTCCAGACCTGGACGCCGCCCGACAGCTACCGCGGGCTGCATCAGGACGCCGCGGGTTTCGCGGCGGCGCTGGACCGCCTCGCCAGCGACGGCTTCGCGCCGGCGGCCGCCATCTTCGACGGCGTCCTGCAGAGCGACGGGATCTACGATCTGGAAACTTCCTACGTGCGCGAACTCGTGCGACTGACCCACGAGGCCGGCGGCCTGTGGATCGCCGACGAGGTTCAGGGCGGCCACGGCAGGACCGGCGAGGCGATGTGGTCGTTCCAGCGATTCGGGATCGTGCCCGACTTCGTCACGCTGGGCAAGCCGATGGGCAACGGGCAGCCGGTCGGCGCCGTGATCACCAGGCGCGATCTCCTCGAGCGGTTCGCTCGTGACACGGTCTTCTTCTCGACGTTCGCGGGCAATCAGGTCTCGATGGCCGCCGCGCACGCCGTGCTCGACGTCCTCGCCGACGAGCGGGTACTCCCCCGCACGCAAGCGGCGGGAGCGGCGCTCCGCGCGGCGGTGCGGGCCGCGACCAGCCGGTTCGGCTGCGTCGGGGACGTCAGGGGCGTCGGGCTGGCGAACGCCATCGAGATCGTGACCGATCCCTCGTCCGGGCGGCCCGACCGTTCAGCGGCCGCCGCGATCAAGGAGGCGCTGCGCCATCGGGGCGTGCTGGTCGGCACGACCGGCAGGGCTGGGAACGTGCTGAAGGTCAGGCCCCCGCTCGCCTTCACCGAGGAACTGGTGCCCGCCTTCACCGCCGCGCTGACCGCGTCGCTCGAGGACTGCCAGGTCCGCGTCGCCTGAGCCATGAACCGGCCGACGGCCGTTTCCGTTATTTGCCTAGAAACGGAAGGCGTGGCGGGCACGGTGAGGAGGGACGGCCGAGATCTTCATGAGCCAGGCCGGCCTGGTTGAGCGGGCCGGCGGATGAGCCGGCAGAGCGCGGCCGCTCGCCGCGTCGTTGTCGACGCGCTGATCGCCCAATCCGAGGCCTCGGGCGAGGAAGGCAGGCTCGCCGGAGCCGTCGCGGCCGCCGAGCGAGCGGTCGCGGCGGCCGAGCACACCGGCGACGGAGGCCTGCTTATTCGTGCGCTCGATCAGGAGCGCCGGGCGCGCCGGTCGAAAGGTGACTACGCCGGCACCCTGGTCGTCGCGACCAGGATTCTGGCCAGCGCCGAGGTGCCAGGACGGAGCGGCGAGGTCGCCGACCGCGCGATCGCGAACGCGTACCTGGAGATCGCGCTCAGCGGACGGCTACACGGCCTGACGCCTGCCCGCGAGCTGCTGAAGGTGCTCGACGCGGCTGATCGATGGCTGATCGCCGCCGGACATCAGGACTGGCGGCCCGCCGTGATCATCGAGCGGGCCGAGCTGTATCGCGCTCTCGGCGACATCGACACGGCGCTCAGCCTCGCCCAGGAGGCGGTGGCTGCCTACCACCCGGGCGTCCCTGGCTTCAGCGGCGCGAGCTACCTCAACTGCCTTGGCATCCTGCTTGGCCTGGCTGGCCAGCCCGACGAGGCGGCCGCGCAGTTCCTGGCCATCGCCGACGACTCGATGACACACGTGATCGACCGCGCGGTCGCGCACAAGCAACTCGCCGAGGCCGCGCACACGGCGGGCCGTGCCAGCGAGGCCGCGCGGCACGCCGAGACAGCGGCGGCGCTCGCGACTGGCTGCGGCGACCCGATCGCCGCCAGCGCGCTCGGCGTGCTCGCCAGGATGCGCCTGGGCAGCGACGATCTCGACGGTGCCAGGGAAGCGGCCGAGCAGGGGCTGGCGGCGGCCCGCAGGTCCGGTGAGCTGTCGTCGTGCTACTACGCGGCCAAGGTGGCCGCCGATGTCGCGCTCGACAGCGGCGACCTAGCCGTCGCGCGCCAGCTGGTGGCCGAACTCCGCGAGCACGCGCGCGCTCTCGACGCTGCCCAAGCCAGCTCGGCGTTCGGCGCCGAGGTCGCGGCGCGCCGCCGCCGGCTGGCCAGCTGTGCCGGGCGGATGTACTGGGATGGCAGGCAGGTATCACGCCGCGGTCGCCTGCTTCACGGCCGTGCTGGCCGCCGAACCCGGACTCAGCTGGGCTCTCGTGGCTCGCGGCATTACCTACCGGCTGATGGGCCAGCACCAGGACGCGATCGCCGACCTTAGCGCGGCAGTCGACGCTGACCCCGGCTATGCGCTCGCGATCGCCAACCGCGGCGAAGTACGGCGGCTTGAGCGCGATCATCAGGCCGCACTGGCCGATCTCGGCGACGCGGTCAGGCTGCTGCCTGGCTATGCCTGGGCTATCGGCAGTCGCGGGCAGGTCTATCAGGCGCTCGGGCGCACAGCCGAAGCCCGCGCCGACTTCGACCGGGCATTGGAGCTCGATCCCGAACTCGGCTGGGTCCTCGCCGCCAGGGATGCGATCACGGGCGCCGCCAGCTGACCAGGCTCAGGCGAGCCCGAGCATGCGCCTGGCCGCCCGCTCCAGCAGCGTGATCGCCTCGGTGGCGTCGGCCTCTTCGTGCTCGATGGCAAGGCGGATCCCGAGGCCGTCGAGCAGACCGTGCAGCTCCTCCGCTGCCTCGGCGATCGCGCCGTCGGGCCGGAACTGACCTGCCCGCACCCCGTCGGCGATGCAGTCGGCGATCAGGCGGAGCCACTGGGCCCTGACCTCGCGACTGTCTTCGGCCAGCTCGTGATCATGGGCCGCGGCGCGCCAGTATTCGAGCCAGAGCACCCAGCCGCCGCGCCGACGGGCCGGATCGAGCGACACCGACCTGACGATGACGTGGTGCACGCGCTCCCACGGATCAGCGATCAGGCCCACCTGCTCGGCGAGCAACGTGAGCTCGGCCCTGACCTTGTTGCGCAGCGCCTCGCGCCTGAGGACTTCCAGGGTCGGGAAGTGGTGCTGCAGGCTGGCCACCGGGAACCCCGCTGGCCTCTGCCACGTCGCTGTAGCGGGTGGCACCGTAGCCGCGAAAGATCATGACTTCCGACGCCGCGTCCAGGATGTCGCTCCGGTTGTGACGCGGCGGGCGCCCCCGGCGCGGCACCGCAGGCATCGTCGGCACGAGCGGAGTATAGGCGCGCGGGACCAGGATCAGCCGGCTTCGCCGTCATCCGCGGCGCGCCGAGGCCAGCAGCCGGCACGGAGCGCCCGAGCAACGGCAGGACCGCCGACAACGATGGCACCCACGGCCCCGCCCAGTCGTCTTCACGTGCATGGGCGGAGTTCGCGTACCAGTCGGGGGCGCGCAGCATGACCGCGTGCATCCCGCATGCCGACGCGCCGCTGAGCTCGTGCCCTCCCCCATCGCCCACGTACAGGCAGTCCCGCGTGGCCACTCCGAGCAGTCCGGCGATGGCCGCGAACAGCTCGGGGTCCGGCTTCCTCCGGCCTGCCTCGCAGGACAGCACCCGGGCGTCGACGAGTCCGGCTACCGGCAGCCGCGCCCACGCCTCGGCAAGCTCCGCGGTGCAGTCGCTCAGCACGCCGAGCCGCAGCCCGCGGCTGCGTACCTCGGCCAGCACCGCGAGCGCGTCTTCGCGAAAGACGAACAGCTCATCCTGCGCCGCCCGGCGCGCGGAGCACGCAGCGCGCAGGGCCTCGTCACCCGGTACGACGCCGTGCCGGCGAGCAAGTTCGCGGAACGTCGCCGGCAGGTCGCCGAGCGCGCCGGTCGCGCGTTCTGCCCACGACTCGTCCAGCGCACGCCGCCAGGTGGCCGCGTCCAGCCCGAGCGGGGCGGCGCTCCGCGCGGTGTGCTCCTGCCAGACGTGCTCGGGTGTACTGGGGGTCAGCGTCCCGAAGAAGTCGAAGATGACCGCGGCAAACGACATGTCCCCATTGTGAGCGCTCCCTTGTATGGTGACTGGCGTGGAAGGACCTGATGTGATGACGCGGCGTGCCGGAAGGGTTCTGGTCATCGACGCGGGCGGCCGGGTGCTGCTGCTGCACGGGTTCGACCCCGCCAGGCCGGACGAGCCTTACTGGTTCACGATCGGCGGCGGAGCCGAGCGTGGCGAGAGCCTGGCGCAGGCGGCCGCGCGCGAGCTACGCGAGGAGACCGGCATCAGCGCCAAGGCCGAGGAACTGGGCGAGCCTGTCTGGCATGAGGTCACCGACTTCAGCTTCGACGGCACCAGCTACCGGCAGGAACAGGATTTCTTCGAGCTCAGGATCGGCAGCGCGGTCGTCATGACCGACGGCCTCGACGACGAAGAAGCGGCGGTTATCGACGGCCATCGCTGGTGGACGGTGGCCGAGCTGGAGTCCACTACCGAGATGTTCTATCCGCGTGAGCTGCCGGAACTGCTGCGCGACCTCGCCTTGCGGGCCTTAGCCTCAGCCCTCGAGCCTGCCCGCCGCCCTTGACCTGCCGCGGAACTCGGCGACGACCTGACTGCCGCTTCTGACCGTCACGTCGTAGAGCCCGCTTCGCCCGAAGGCGGCACGTTCCGTCGCCGTCGCGACGAGCACGGCACCCTCGCGGACGGGCGCCACGAAGCTGATGTCGGCACCCGCCGCGACCGTCACCACTCCCCTGCTGTTGCACGCGCACGCGAACGCCGTGTCGGCCAGCAGGAAGACGTAGCCGCCGTGCGCGATCCCGTGCCCGTTGATCATCGACCCGGTGACGGTCATCCGCACGGTCGCGCTGCCCTCGCCCGCGTCGAGCAGCTCCATGCCCAGTGCGCGGGAGGCCACGTCAGCCGCGAACATGCTGGTCGCCAGCCCTGGCTCGGAGTCCCCTGGCGCCATGCGGCTATCCTGCCGCACCGCGGTCAAGTTAGCGTGTCGGGTATGCCCTCCTTCCACCAGCCAGGCACTGTGCTCACGGACCATGTCTTCGAGGTGCCGCTCGATCACGCCGATCCGGGCGGCGCCCAGGTCACCGTGTTCGCGCGAGAGGTCGTCGCGAGGGAGAACGCCGATCGCCCAGGGCACGACCTGCCGTGGCTGTGCTATTTCCAGGGCGGCCCCGGCCAGCAGAGCCCGCGGCCCAAGGGACGCGACGGCTGGCTCGACCGCGCGCTGCGCGACTACCGGGTGCTCCTGCTCGACCAGCGCGGTACCGGGCGTTCCACCCCGGCGAACCGGCTGACGCTGGCTGGCCTTCGGCACTCCGGAAGCGCAGGCCGAGTACCTGACGCACTTCAGGGCCGACTCGATCGTCGCCGATGCGGAGCTGATCAGGCAGCGCCTGACCGCGGGCGCCCGGTGGAGCGTGCTGGGACAGAGCTTCGGCGGATTCTGCGTCGTCACCTACCTGTCCCAGGCGCCAGACGGCCTGGCCGAAGCCTTCATCACCGGCGGGCTGCCGGGGCTAGCGACCTCGGCCGATGACGTATACACGGCGACGTATCCACTGGTCGCGGCCAAGAACGCGGCCCACTACGAGCGGTATCCCGACGACGTTGCGCAAGCCAGGAAGATCGCCGCTTACCTGCTCAGCAAGGAGGTCCTGCTGCCGTCGGGAGCTCCGCTCACCGCTCGAGGCTTTTCAGTCCCTCGGCAACTGCCTGGGCATGTCGACGGGCAGTGAGGACCTGCACTACCTGCTGGAGGACGCCTTCGACGGCGATGAGATCAGCGACACGTTCAGGTACCGGGCGCAGGCGGAACTCACGTTCGCCGGCGGGCCGCTGTACGCGATCTTGCACGAAGCCTGCTACGCCCAGGAGACGGCGACCCGCTGGGCCGCGCAGCGGATCAGGGACCAGTTCCCCGCCTTCAGCGCCGAGGCAGCGCTCGACAACTCTGACCCGATCCTGTTCACCGGCGAGATGATCTACCCGTGGACGCATCACGAGCGATCCGGTGCTCAGGCCGCTCGCCGAGGCCGCCGAACTGCTCGCCCACCACGATGCCTGGCCCAGGCTGTATGACAGCGACCAGGCTGGGCGGGAATGAGGTTCCCGCCGCGGCGGCGGTCTACTACGACGACATGTACGTTCCGCAGCAGTTCTCGGTCGAGACGGCCGCGCGGATCAGGGGCCTGCGGCGCTGGGTCACCAGCGAGTACGAGCATGACGGCTTGCGGGCCAGCGGCGGCGCGGTGCTCGATCGCCTGATCGGCATGGTCCGCGGCACCTGCTGACCAGCGAGCGGCAGGCGGCAACGCACGGGCTTAGTCTTGGCCCGGTGATCACCAGGACCTGCCTCTGCCTTGTGACCAGGCCGGCCAGCGCTGACCAGCCGGGCGCACGGCGCGAGGTGCTGCTCGGCTTCAAGAAGACCGGCTTCGGCGCCGGCCGCTGGGTCGGCCTCGGCGGTCACATCGAGGACGGCGAGCAACCGGCCGACGCAGCGGCGCGCGAGGTCGCCGAGGAGTCGAGCCTGATCGTGGTGGCGTCGAGCCTCGTGCACATGGCGAGGCTGAACTTCGTCTTTCCGGTGCGGCCGTCGTGGAACCAGACCGCTGACGTCTTCGTGACCGAGCACTTCGCGGGCGAAGCCGCCGAGTCAGACGAGGTGATCCCCCGGTGGTTCGGCGTCGACGCGCTGCCCTTCGACGGCATGTGGGACGACGCCAGGTACTGGGTCCCGCGGGTGCTGGCCGGCCAGCGAGTCACCGCCGACATCACCTTCGCCGACGACTGCGCGACCGTGGCGGCGGCCAACCCTGACCTGCTCGGCGCGTCAGGCGGTTGAAAGCCATATCTTTAGCCGTGCTAAGGTTCTAGCCGTGACCTCAGCGACCAGTGAGCCGGGCCCTTCGAGCCGGCCGGAGGCCCCGGGCACCGTCGACAGCAAGTACAAGTGGGTCGCGCTCTCGAATACGACGCTCAGCATGCTCGATGGCCACGATCGACACCTCGATCGTGATCATCGCGATGCCGGCCATCTTCCGCGGCATTCACCTGGACCCGACCGCCCCGGCAACATCAGCTACCTGCTCTGGATGATCATCGGCTACCTGCTGGTCACAGCCGTGCTCGTCGTCACCCTGGGCAGGCTCGGCGACATGTTCGGCCGGGTCAGGATCTACAACCTCGGCTTCGTCGTGTTCACGCTCGCCTCGATCGCCCTGTCGCTCGACCCGCTGACCGGTCCCGCTGGCGCGATGTGGCTGATCTTGTGGCGTCTTGGCCAGGCGTTCGGCGGCGCGATGCTGATGGCCAACGCCGCGGCCATCCTGACCGACGCGTTCCCCGCCAGGCAGCGCGGGATGGCCCTCGGCATCAACCAGATCTGCGGCATCTCCGGGCAGTTCATCGGCCTGATCCTGGGCGGGGTGCTGGCCGCCTGGGACTGGCGCGCTGTGTTCTGGGTGAACGTCCCGATCGGCGTCTTCGGAACGATCTGGTCCTACCGCAAGCTCCGCGAGATCGCCACGGTCCGGCGGGCAGCCATCGACTGGTGGGGCAACATCACCTTCGCGGCAGGCGCCGGCCTGCTGCTCGTCTCGATTACCTACGGCATCCAGCCGTACGGCGGGCACCCGACCGGATGGACCAGCCCGCGCGTGCTCGGCGGCCTGGCGGGCGGCGTCGCGCTGCTCGTCGCCTTCTGCATGATCGAGACGAAGATCGCTGAGCCGATGTTCCAGCTCGGGCTGTTCCGCATCCGCGCGTTCGCGGCAGGGAACCTCGCGAGCCTGATGGGCTCGATCGCCAGAGGCGGCCTTCAGTTCATGCTGATCATCTGGCTGCAGGGCATCTGGCTGCCGCTGCACGGCTACGACTTCGCGCAGACGCCGCTGCGGGCCGGGATCTACCTGCTGCCGCTCACGGCTGGCTTCCTCATCGCCGGCCCGATCTCCGGCTACCTTTCTGACCGGTACGGGCCCCGGCCGTTCGCGACCGCTGGCCTGCTGGTCTCGGCCGCCGCCTTCGGCGGCCTGCTGCTGCTCCCTGTCAGGTTCCCTTACTGGACCTTCGCGCTGATCATCCTGTGCAACGGCCTCGGGTCCGGCCTGTTCGCCTCGCCGAACACGTCGGCCATCATGAGCAGCGTGCCGGCCAGGTACCGGGGCGCGGCCTCTGGCATGCGATCCACGTTCCAGAACTCAGGCATGTCGCTGTCGATCGGCATCTTCTTCTCGCTGATGATCGCCGGCCTCGCCGCGACGCTGCCCCGCACGCTGACCGCGGGGCTGCGTGCGCACGGCGTTCCCGCGCAGATCGCCGCCCATGTGGCCCACCTGCCGCCGGTGAGCACGCTGTTCGCTTCCTTCCTCGGCTACAACCCGATCGGCAGCCTGCTCAAGCCGAGCGGGGTGCTCGCCAGGCTGCCCACGTCCGATGCGGCGGTGCTGACCAGCAAGGAATACTTCCCGCATCTGATCTCGGGCCCGTTCCATCACGGCCTGGTGATCGTGTTCGGAGTCGCGATCGCGATGTCGCTGGCAGGCGCCGTTATCTCGCTGCTGCGCGGCGGCCAGTTCTACTATGACGGCAAGGAGGCCGGCGCGGCAGTGGCGAGCGCGGGACAGCCGGATCCGGCCGCCGCGGCTCTCTGACAAGCGAACACGCCCGTATAGGATGCCAGCATGCCCCGGTATGAGTATCGCTGCCGCGCCTGCGGAGACACGTTCGAGAAGACCCGCCCGATGAGCGAGTCCGCCGCGCCGTGCCCATGCCCGCAGGGCCATGACGACACCGTGCGGCTGCTCTCGACGATCTCCGTCGGCGGCAGGGCAGGCTCGGAACCCGGCACCGGATCCGCCGGCGGCTGCTGCGGCGGCGCCTGCGGCTGCCGCTGACAACGGAAGACCGCGATGCCCGGCAGGCCGGTGCCGGCCGCTGAGCGGTTGTGCGCGGGGCTCGAGGCTGCGACAGCGTCGCTCGCCGCAATCGTTGCCAGAACCGATCAAGATCACCGAATCCCGGCGTGTCCCGACTGGACGCTGCGCCAGCTCGGCACGCACGTCGGGCGGGCCCACCGATGGGCCGCGGAAATCGTCAGCACAAGATCAGCGGAGTTCATCGAGTTCCGCTCCGTGCCTGACGGGAAAGCGCCGCCGACGGCGACGGCACAGGCGACCTGGCTGAACGAGGGAGCGGCCAGGCTCGTCGACGCCGTCAGCACGGCCGGCGACGCCCTGGTCTGGGCGTTCGGGACGCTCTGCCCGGCAGTCTTCTGGGCCCGCCGGATGGCGCACGAGACCATGGTGCACGGCGCTGACGCGCAACTCGCCGTCGGGGCTGCGATCGACATCCCGGCCGACCTCGCCGCCGATGCGATCGATGAATGGCTCACCGTCATGAGCCCGCTCAATGCCGGCTCGAACGATCTCGCGTCGGTCCTGCCCTCGGGCTCGGCATTGCACGTGCGGGTCACGGAGGCTAGCGGGGCCGACTGGCTGGTTACGCACGCGCCGGACGGCGTGCACGTGCTGGCGGAGGCCGGCCGCGGCGACGTGACCTTGGCTGGCCAGGCCGCCGACGTGCTGCTCGCGCTGATGCGACGGCTGCCGGCCGCCTCCGGGTCAGTTCAGGTAACCGGTGACGCCTCCTTGCTGGATCGCTGGCTCGCGCTGACCGCGTTCTAGGCCACCCTGTCGCCCGGCCGGACCCGCCGGACCTACCTCCCGCCGGCGAACGCGACGGCCACCGGGCCGGCTCCGGTCACCACCTGCCGCAGTTCCCGTCCGGTGCTGGTGTCGATCAGCGACGCGCGCGCGTCGTAGGTATCCAGGACGACGGCGAGCGGCCCCGCCCGATCGACCCCGATGGCGGTCGGGTATGAGTACAGCCCGACCGAGATCGGCAGGCCTGCGCGCCCGGTCGCGACCGCGAGCGGGGTGACGGTCCCCGAGATGGTGTTCACCACATAGGCGGTGGCACCGGACCTGGACAGCGCGATGGCGGCCGGCGCGTATCCGACCCTGACCGGCTGGCCTGGCCGCCACGTGGACACCGTGATCGGCGTGACGGCCTGGTCGTCGCCGCTGACGGCGTAGACCGTCTTGCCGTCCCGCGAGACCGTCAGGGCATCGGGAGCGGCGCCGACCCGGACCGGCCTGCCTGCCTGGCCGGTCGCGACGGAGATCGGCACGACGGTGTCAGAGCCGTAGCAGGCGACGTACAGCGTCCTGCCGTCCGGCGCGAACGCGGCCGCGAACGGATAGCCGCCAACCCTGATCGGCCGGCCGGGCAGGTTCCGCCGCGTATCGATCGGCGTGACCTGGCCGCTGCCCCAGTCCAGTACGTACGCGGTCGCACCGTCCGGGCTGACCAGGACGCCCCTGGGGTACCGGCCGACCGGGATCGCGGGGCCAGCCCGCCCGGTGCTGGTGCGCACCGGGGTGACCGTTCCCGAGCGGCTGTTCGCCACGTACAGGGTTCGGCCATCGGGGGTGATCGCGAGGGCGCGGGGATTGCCGCCGACCTCGATCGGCGGGCCGGCCCGTCTGGTGGCGGCGTCGATGGGCGTCACGCTGCCAGCGCCGCTGTTCGCGACGTACAGGGTGCGACCGTCGGGGGCAGCGACGATAGCGGTCGGCTTGGCCCCGACCTTGATGGGTGCGTCCGCGTGCCTGGTCAGAAGGTCTACCGGGGTTACCGAGCCCGACCCTGCGTTGACCACGAAAGCGGTGCGATCCTGGCTCGGTGCCGCCCTGGCCCTACGGTGCGACGCCGGGCCGGCCGGAACCCGGTCGCCGTGACGCCGCAGGCGCGGGGCGATCGCGGGGCCCGCGCCGCGGCGGAACACGTCGTTCACCGGCTGCGCGTACCTGTCGTTGGCGGTCAGCGTCGGCAGCCCGAGCGCCGCTTCGATCGTGCGCAGCAGGCTGTAATGGGTGTACCTGGCGCGTGAGACGTAACCGTGCCTGACCCCAGACGAAGCCAGCAGCAGCGTCGCGACCCGCTGCGGCGGGTTCGGGTGATCGTAGTTGTCCTCGTCCACGGTGATGATGGCCAGCGATCGCTGCGTCCGCCAGGCCGGCGAGCGCAGGACAGCGCCAAGCTCACGGGCCAGGAAGACGTCGCCAGCGTGGATGCCGCAGCCCTCCATGTCCGAGCAGTCATTCGGCCCGATCCAGGCGAACCGCGGTGTCGTGGCCGCGCTGGCCAGATCGCCGGGCAGCGTCTCGAGCGGCACGACGTGGCGGGCGCAGTACGCGGGCCGGTTCCTGATGCTGGCGAAGTACAGCAGCGGCAGGTCGTCGTTCCAGTAAGGGCCGTGCACCGTGTCGTCGCATGGCCCGTTCGCGCTCTGCAGGTAGCCCTTCCAGCTCTCGTGCGCGCCGTCGAGCAGGCCGGCGATGTTGCGCGCTCGGATCGTGTAGAGCGGGTTGATCTCGAGCGGGTCGGTCAGCGGCACCCCGAACGCGCTGCCGCCCGCCAGTGCCAGGTAGTTGGCGTCGCTGGGGTGCTCCTCGGCGAACATCTGGTCAAGCAGGCTGGCCGACGGCAGCAGGCCATTCAGGTACGGCGCCTGCTTCGTATTGCCGATCAGCGACCTGAAGTCCTGGTTCTCGAAGTAGAACAAGAACACGTGCTTGTATCTCGGCACGTGCGCGGCCGGCGGACGAACCAGGACTCTCCTGGCCGCGCGCGGACAGCGCGAAGCGGAGCCCGTCAGCTACCGCTCGGTTGTAGCCGACCAGAGCCCCGTTCACGCCGTCCGCGCCGGGCAACGAGGTGCCGAGCCGCACCGTGATCCTCGCGCTGACGGCGCCGCGCGGGATCGCGCCTGCGGTCGCGCGCCTGACCAGCCGCCGGTGCCTGCGGGATGGACCCGTCGCGCCCACCGGGCCGATCGCGGCGGTCGCCAGCTCCCGCCCGGCTGCCGACAGGAAGCGCAGGGTGACCGACGCCCTGCTGGTCCTGGTGCCGCCGAGCCAGCCGGAAAGCCGGTACTTCGTGCCCGGCCGCGGCGTTCCGCCCCCGGGCCCGGCGAGCGGAATCCGCTGGCTGAGCACGGCGGTCCCGCCGAGACCGCCGCTGAATAGCTGACCGCCGCGGGTCGCGGGGAACCGCCCGGTGACGACAGGGAAGCCGGCCGCGCCGTATCTGACGACGGTCGGCAAGCCGCGCACGATCCGCCAGCCTGGGATGGTGACGCTGTCCCAGCCGTGGGCGCTCGGCGCCCCGAGCTGTGCCCCGGCGTTCCCCAGCAGGTTGGCGCCGCTGGCCACCAGCACCCGTCCCGCCGTGGCCATCCTGACGAACGGCCCGGCGGCGGACGCGGGCGCGCCTGTCTCCTCGATGCCAGCACCGACCGCGAGGACCAGCAGGCCCGCCAACCACCCTGACCACGTCATTCGCCGCATTGTGGTACCTTTCTCGGCCTCGGGCATGGTATCGGCCCGGCGGCCAGCCAGGTAACCCCCGAATCGGGGCCATGACCTGAACACGTGACAAAGGCACCAACGGGACGCTGCACCCGCAGGTCAGCGAGCCTGGCCAGGAGTAGTCTGGTGGACTGGCCGGGGGTGACACGAGGTGATCTGAAGTGCGAGGTTGCGCTGTTGCTGAACGCTGTGCCGGAGGCCGCCGAGTTTGTCCTATCCGCGACCGACGGTGCGCACTCCCCGGTCGGCAGCCTCCCCGAGATCACCGGCTCCCGGTTCAGCGTCACATCCGGCGGCCAGTCCAGGACGCTGAGAAGAACCTGGCTGGATACGTTCGACTGGCGGCTGTTCCGGGCCGGACTGAACCTTGAGTGCACAGCCGCGCGCGGCACGTCCGAGCTGGTCCTGACCGCGCGCGACGGCGAGCTGATCGCGGTGCAGGGCACCAGCCGGGCCGGCGGCCCGCTGCGCTGGCCCGCGCGGATCGAGCAGCTGCCGGTCGGGCCGCTACGCGAGCACATCGCCTCGGTAGTGGGCGTCAGGGCGCTGCTGCCCGTGGTGCGGGCAACAAGCGCGCAGACCAGGCGCCGGGCACTCAATGCCGATGACAAGACAATCGCGATCCTGACCACCGATCAGCTGACGCTGACCCAGCCCGCCAGGGCAACGACGCAGGCCCGCGTTACCGTCAGCCCGTTGCGCGGATATCAGGCGCAGGCCGCTAAGCTCGCGGACGCCCTCTCGCAAGCACCGGGCGTCGCCCGCGCCGACCAGTCCGTCTTCGACGCAGCCCTGCGGGCCGCTGGCCGGCGGCCAGGAGACTACACCAGCAAGATCGACGTGCGGCTGACCGCCGACATGCCGGCTGCGCTCGCCGTCTGTACGGTGCTGACCAGGCTCTTCGGCACCGCGCAGGCCAATATTCCTGGAACCATCCGCGATATCGACATCGAGTTCCTGCACGACCTGCGGATCGCCGTGCGACGGACCAGATCGGTGCTCAAGCTGGCTGGTTCCGTGCTGCCGGCCAGCCTGCCCGACCGGTACCGGCCAGAATTCAAGTGGCTCGGTGACCTCACCACCCCCACCAGGGATCTGGACGTCTACCTGCTCGGCTACCCGGCGATGGCCGAGCGGCTTGTCGCCGCAACCGAGCCGGAGCTGCGGCCCTTCCACGACTATCTCGCCGGGCAGCGAGCCGCGGCCCAGCGACAGCTGGCCAGGGGATTGCGCTCAGCCAGGTTCACCGCACTGGCCAGGACCTGGCAGCGCGATCTGGAGCAGGTCGCGGCGGCGCCAGGCCGGCGTCCGGCCACCGGGAGGTTCGCATCAATCAGGATCGCGCGTGCGCATCAGAGGGTGCTGCGCGCTGGCGGCGCCATCGACACAGCTTCTCCCCCGCAGGCCCTGCACGACCTGCGCAAGCTCTGCAAGGAACTCCGCTACCTGCTTGAGGTCTTCGCCTCGCTGCACGACCCTGCCGACCAGTGGCGGGCTGTCAATGAGCTCAAGGCGCTGCAGGACTGCCTGGGCGAGTTCCAGGACACCGAGGTCCAGCAGACCGAGTTGCGCTCCTTCGCCAGGAAGATGATCGCCGAGGCCAGCGCGCCGGCCGAAACGGTGCTGGCGATGGGCGAGATCGCGGCGGGGCTCGCCCTCAGGCAGCGGGCTGCCAGGGGCGAATTCGCCGGGCTGTTCGCCGACTTCTCCAGCGCCCGCGGGCAGAGCCAGGATCGACGCGCTGACCGGGGCGGCATCGTGAAAGTACTCGCGACGTACAACATCAAGGGCGGCGTCGGCAAGACGGCCGCCGCCGTGAATCTCGCCCACCTCGCCGCCTCCGACGGCTACCGGGTGCTGCTGTGGGACCTTGACCCGCAGGCGGCCGCGAGCTTCCTGTTCCGGGTCAGGCCGCGAGTCAAGGGCGGCGGCAAGGCTCTGATCGCGGGCAGGCGCCCCGTCGACGACGCCATCAAGGCCACCGACTTCGACAACCTTGACCTGCTGCCCGCCGACTTCACCTACCGCAACCTTGACCTGCACCTAGACAGCGAGCGCAAGTCGGCGACCAGGGTACGCAGCCTGCTCACGCCGCTGCGGCATGAGTTCGACCTCGTGGTGCTTGACTGCCCGCCGGGCATCTCGCTGCTGTCCGAGAACGTGCTGCACGCGGCCGACCTGCTGCTCGTGCCGCTGATTCCGACCACGCTGTCGGTACGGACGCTGGATCAGCTCACCGACTTCGTCGCGGACATGGGCCGGCACCGGCCCCAGATTCTGGCCTTCTTCTCGATGGTCGACCGGCGCAAGCGGCTGCACCGCGAGATCGCCGAGGAACTGCCAGCCAAGCGCGACGATGTGGCCGCGACCGCCATACCCGCGCTCTCGGCGGTCGAGCGGATGTCGGTGCAGCGCGCGCCAGTGACGGCGTACGCGCCGCGCAGCCAGGCTGCGACCTATTACCGCGAGCTGTGGCTGGAGACGAGCGGCACGCTCGGCCTCAGTGCAGCCCCTGGACGAAGCTGAGCATCGCCGCACTGACCTCGCCCGCCCGCTCCTGCTGCGTCCAGTGCCCGCAGCCGGGCAGGATGCGAGCCAGCCGGAGCCCGGGCGCCACACCCTTGAGCTGGTCGAGCACCCCCGGGCCGCCGAGGAAGCTGACGGCCACATCGCTGTCCCCCGCCAGGTAGGCAGCGGGAACGGTCACGGGTGCGTGCCTCCACGCCGCCATCAGCTCCCAGCTCAGGTCCATGGCGCGGTACCAGTTCAGCGGCCCGGTAAAGCCGGACTCAGCGAACTGGGCGGCGAACACGTCGACGTCGCGGGCGGTGAGCCAGCCGGGCAGTTCGGCGGGCTCCGGGCAGATGTCCAGGAATCCGCCGCCCTGCGGAATCACGGGAACACGGCCGGCCATCGCGGCGGGTTCTCGTGGCTCGGTCCCCCGGCTCCGCACAGCCTCTCCTGACCCTGACGTCAGCACCCTGCGGAAGGTGGCCTGCAGATCGCGGCTCAGTTCGGCCTCAGCTACGCCCGGCTGCTGGAAGTAGCAGATATAAAAGCCAGCACCAAATAGTGCCCGCAGCGCGGGCACCGGTGGCGTGCTGCCGCGCGGCGTATACGGGACGCTCAGGCCGATCACTCCCGACACCCGGTCAGGCCGGAGCAGCGCGGTGTTCCAGGCGACCGGCGCGCCCCAGTCATGGCCGGCTACGACGGCGCGTTCGGCTCCGAGCGCGTCCATCAGGCCGATCACGTCGCCGGTCAGGTGCAGCATCGTGTACTGGTCGGCCGCCTCCGGGCCGCCGGTCTTGCCGTATCCGCGCTGGTCGGGAGCGACGGCGTGGTAGCCAGCCGCGGCCAGCGCCGTCAGCTGATGGCGCCAGGAGTACCAGGACTCAGGAAAGCCGTGCAGCAGCAGGACCAGCGGGCCGGTGCCCGCCTCCGCGATGTGCATGGCCAGATCGCCGGTGTCGACCATGCGGTGCGTCACACCTTGAATGACGGGCTCGTCAAGCGGCATGGCAGGAGGATAGCCGTGATGCGGTCATAGCGACGGTTAGCGGCGCGCCACCCGCACCGCGCCTGCGTATGGCAACCGCGACCACCCTGATCTGGCCTTCGCGGGCGCCGGGCTCCAGCGGGAACCGCAATCGCGTACGAACGTGACCGTGCACAGCCGCCGTGCCCCGGCGCTTTGCTCTGAGCTGCCCGGCTGGGCGGCCGCCCCGCTCCCCTGCGTCGTTCCTGTGCTACCGCTGGAAGGAGTCGTCATCCGGCCTGGCGACGGCGTCGCGGTCTGCGAAGAATGCTGCCCGTGGCCGCCGGCGCCGCTGCCTGACCGGAGGGCGCTCATCAAGTAGATGACGGCCGCGACCGCGGCGATCAGTACGAGCAGCATGACCGACAGGGTCGCCCTGGCCCGCCTCGTCCGCAGAACCTGCCCGAAGCCCGGCTGGCCGAACGCTGCGAGCCGCGCGGCGAGCCTCGGGTCGTCGGCGGCGAGCATGCGCTCCATCTCCTCGAGAATGCGCTGCTCATCCATGGGAAGCGCCACGTGTCACCTCCGCCGCCGCCCGCCGCGGTCCCGGGGCGGCGGGACTTTTCTTACTATCCCCTGTTGGAAGATTATTTACCTGCGGATGACCAAAGGCTAGCGGCGGTAATAGCTTTCTTGGACGCGGGCAGCCATTCGGTCCGAGTGAGGTGTGCTCTACTCGATCGAACACCTGTTTGACTACCTCGAACTGTTGTTCTAGGGTTGCCTGCATGCGGTGGGAAGCGATCGGAGCGGCGCCGACGCGGGAACCGACGCCTGTGTTGTTCGATGGCGCGGCGTTCGCACGCACCTTCGACACCCCGGGCTTCCGCGGCATGACGTTCTACGAGATCTATGCCAAGTCGATCATTAACAAGGTGCCGCCAGCGTCCCGGATGCCGTTCCGGTACACCATCAACCCGTATCGGGGGTGCGGTCACGCCTGCGTCTACTGCTTCGCGCGCAACACCCACACCTATCTCGACCTCGACGCGGGGCTCGACTTCAACTCCAAGATCATCGTGAAGGTAAACGCCGCCGAGCTCGCGCGGAAGGAGCTCGCGAGGCCGCGGTGGTCGCGCGAGCACGTCGCGATGGGCACGAACGTTGACTGCTACCAGCGAGCCGAGGGCCGGTACCAGCTGATGCCGGGCATCATCGCGGCGCTGCGTGACGCCAGGAACCCGTTCTCGATCCTGACCAAGGGCACGCTCCTGCTGCGGGACCTCGACCTGATCGAGGAGGCGGCCGCGGTCACGTCCGTCGCGCTGAACCTTTCTGTCGGGTTCACCGACGCGGGCCTGTCCGCGTCGGTCGAGCCTGGCACGCCGAGCCCGCAGCGACGACTTGACGCTTGCGCGGCGATCACCGCACGCGACCTGCGCTGCGGGATCCTGATGGGGCCCGTGCTGCCGTTCCTGACCGACTCGCCAGGCCAGCTAGAAGACACCGTCAGGCAGATCGCCGCGGCCGGCGCGGCCAGCGTCACGCCGATCGTGCTGCACCTGCGGCCTGGCGCCCGCGAGTGGTACCTGGCCTGGCTCTCCGAGCAGCATCCCGCGCTCGTGCCGCGCTACCGGGAGCTGTACGGCTCTGGCGCCTACGCGCCGAAGGCCTACCAGCAGCGGATCACGGCCCGCGTCGGCGACCTCGCCGCCAGGTATGGAGTAGGCAGCGCCAGTCCGGCGGCCGCCCGGCGGGTACGGCCGCAAGGCGGCGACCAGGACCCCGGCGGGGTGCAGCTCAGCCTGCTGTAGCCGCTCGCCAGATCCTGTGCGCAGGCCAGCATCTGAGCGCACGTAGAGTTGTCTGCCGTGGGATATCAGCACGACGAAGCGGCCGAGCGGTCGCCAGGTCGCCTGGTCGTGCGGACCATTCCGGTGGCCGATCCTGGCGACCTGATCGCCAGGCTGCCAGCAGCTGACGCGCTGGCCTGGGTCCGCCACGGCGACGGACTGGTCGGCTGGGGCACGGCCGCCAAGATCACGTTGCCGGCCGGGCAGGACCGTTTCGTGGCCGGCGAGAAATGGCTCCGCGAGGTATTCGAAGCCGCGCGCGTCACCGATCAGGTCGGCGAACCGGGCACCGGCCCGATCGCCTTCGGCAGCTTCACCTTCGATCCGGCCTCGGACGGCTCGGTGCTCGTCGTGCCCAGGACCGTGCTAGGTCGCAAGGGCCGCACCGCCTGGCTCACCACGATCAGGCCGGCCGCCGAGGCCGCCGCGACGGTTCCGGCCTGCGACGACTTGCCGGAACCGCCCGTGATGCCGACCGGCGTGCGCTGGGCCGACGGCAGCCTGACCGCGCCGGAGTGGGAACGAGCGGTGGCGAAGGCCGTCGGCGCCATCGCAGACGGCACGCTGCGGAAGGTCGTGCTCGCCCTCGAGCTGCACGCCACCGCCGCCGCTGACATCGACGGCAGAGTCCTGCTGGCGCGGCTCGCTGGACGGTACCCCGACTGCTATACCTTCGCCTGCGACGGCCTGCTCGGCGCTACTCCCGAGCTGCTGATCCGTCGCACCGGCAGCAAGTTGCATTCGCTGGTCCTTGCCGGGACGATGCCGCGTGGCGGCACGCCGGAGGCGGACCTGGCGCTCGGCGCGGCGCTGCTGGCTTCGTCGAAGGACCGCGACGAGCACGGTTACGCGGTCGAGGACGTCCGCGCCGCGCTGCAGCCGCTCTGCGCGGATCTGCGGATCGACGAGCAGCCGTCGGTGCTCAAGCTGCCCAATCTCCAGCACCTGGCTACGCAGGTGCACGGCGAGCTGTCGGCCGGCGACGACGCGAACCACTCGGCGCTCGCTCTGGCCGCCGCGCTGCATCCGACCGCGGCGATCTGCGGCACCCCTGCCGAGGCCGCCATGGACCTGATTCGCGAGCTGGAGGGCATGGACAGGGGCCGCTACTCAGGTCCCGTCGGCTGGGTGGACGCCCGCGGCAACGGTGAGTGGGGCATCGCCCTGCGATGCGGGCTGGTGGGCGGGAGGAACGCCAGGCTCTTCGCCGGCTGCGGCATCGTCGCCGGGTCGAACCCTCCTGAAGAGGTGGCTGAGGCGCAGACCAAGTTCTGGCCGATGCGGTACGCGCTCGAGGGCTGACAGCCGAGTCCGGGACCGAATTGCCGGTGAATTCTTGATATATCAGTTCGCCGAGCACGGCATTGCTCTCTTCGAGATCACAAAGAGATTGCGTTTGCATAAAGGCTGACGGGGGCCTTCAGGCACGGGCTAGACAGCCCTCTTGAATGCGTGTAGTCACGGAAGGTGACGTTAAAACTACACACAGTTAGAACTTGCGACTACTAACACGCCTGTGCCATGCGCCAGGTTCAAAGGAGCCCGCTCATGAGACGTCGTTCCCAGCGGATCGCCGTGATGGCGGTTGCTGGCCTGACAGCGGCCGGACTGGCCGCGTGCACCAGTTCTTCAGGCGGCAGCGCATCCTCGGGATCCAAGCCGGTGCATGGCGGCACGCTGAAGTTCGTCGCGGCGTCCGGCCCTGACCACATCGACACGGTCCCTGCCTACTACACGGCGGACTACATCCTCGAGCGCGGCTACGCGCGGCAACTGCTCACCTATCCGACCGCGCCAGGCACCACGCTCTCATCCGCGGGATGGACCAAGAACACCACGCCCGTTGCCGACATCGCGACCACCGTCCCGACAACGTCCAACGGCGGCATCACCAACGGCGGCAAGACCTACACCTTCCACATCAAGAAGGGCGTTGACTGGAACACCAGCCCGCCACGTCAGGTGACCGCTGCCGACTTCCTCCGCGAGTACAAGGCGTTCTGCAACCCGGTCAGCCCGGTCGGCAACCCGCTGTACTACACGGCGACGATCGCGGGCCTGAAGCAGTACTGCGACGCCGAGACCACGTACTTCGCGAACAAGGCGCACGCGCCGACCGCGGCCAACATCGCGAACTTCCAGAACACGCACACCATCTCCGGTGTCGTCGCGGTGAACTCGTCGACGCTGCGGTTCAACCTGCTCGCGCCGGCCGGTGACTTCCTCTACATGCTGGCGATGCCGTTCACGTCCGCTCGTCCTGTGGAATACGACAAGTACGTGCCGAACAGCCTGCAACTGGATCAGCACACGATCTCGGACGGTCCGTATCAGATCACCTCGTACGTTCCGAGCCGGTCGATCACGATGGGGCGGAACCCGGCGTGGAATCAGTCAACCGATCAGAACCGGCACCAGTACGTCAGCAAGGTGACGGTGACGATGGGTGTCTCCGACGCGCAGACGCAGTTCAACGACATGAAGGCGGGTCAGTACGACCTGCCGCTGGACACCGGCATCGTGCCCAGCGAGATCCCGACGCTCGAGTCCACGCACGATCCGAAGTTCCGCGCCTGGCCAGGCAGCAACCTGCTGCCGTACATGGTGTTCAACCTGCGCAGCCCGAACAGCGGCGGGGCCATGGGCAAGCTGGCCGTCCGGCAGGCGATCCAGTACGGCGTGAACAAGGTCGCGGTGCAGAAGGTCGTCGGCGGTCCGACCGTCGCGAAGGTCCTCAACACCTCGATCCCGCCGGGCAACGTCGGCTTCTCGAACACCAACCTGTACCCGACGAACAACAGCCAGGGCGATCCGGCCAAGTGCAAGTCGATGCTGGCCAGCGCGGGTTACAAGAAGGGCCTGACGCTGACCTACCTGTACCCGAACGACAGCATCAACAAGTCGATCTTCGAGGCGCTGCAGGCCAGCCTGCGGAGCTGCGGGGTGAACCTGAACGGCAAGCCGGAGTCTGGATCGACGTTCTTCGTCGACCTGGGCAACGCCCCGGCCAACGCCAAGGCGGGTACCTGGGACATGGGCCAGGCCGGCTGGTTCCCTGACTGGTTCGGCAACAACGGCCGCACCATCATCTCGCCGCTGTTCCAGACCAACTGCGTGCTGAACACCACGAACTACGGGTGCTACAGCAGCAAGCAGCTGGACAGCCTCATCAACCAGGCCGAGGCGGCGACGAGCGTCAGCCAGGCTGGCACGCTGTGGGGCAAGGCCGACCACAACGTGATCACCAACTCGGTCATCGTGCCGCTGCTCAGCCAGCAGTTGCTGATGTACTCCAGCCCGAACGTCGAGCAGGCGGGAACGACCGCGATCGTGTACCAGCCGAACATCGGCGGGCCGGACATCACCAACGTCTGGATGAAGAACGGCTAGGTACGAGCCACGCCCGAAACGAGTAGCGGTGGGCCGGCCGGGTATGCACGTAGCATGCCCGGCCGGGCTCGCTTCTGACCCGCGCTTCGTGGCATCGCATCCCGGCGACAACTACACCAGCCAGCCTGTGTCGGCTCCCCCCGCCGATCTGGTGCCGCCGCCCTGCCAGGGGCCTCGCCTGCGGCACCACGTGGGAGGAATTCGATGAGCCTGCTTGAGGTAACGGATCTGCGGGTGAGCTTCCCGACCGCGGACGGCGTGGTGCAGGCAGTACGCGGAGTCTCCTTCAGCGTCGAACCAGGCCGCACCCTGGGCATCGTCGGCGAATCAGGCTCCGGCAAGACCGTCCTGACCCAGAGCCTGCTCGGCCTGACCCCCGGCGGCCAGATCTCCGGCAAGGCCGTCTTCGACGGCGTCAACCTCGTCGGCCTGGACTCCCGCGTCCCTGCAAAGGATCCGCGGCAAAGACATCGCCGTCATCTTCCAGGACCCCCTGACCAGCCTGCACCCCCTGTACAAGGTCGGCTGGCAGATCAGCGAGATGATCCGCGCCCACGACAAGACCGTCTCCAAGTCCGCCGCCACCCAGCGGGCCGTCGAACTCCTCGGCCACGTCGGCATCCCCCGCCCCCGCGAACGCGTCAACGACTACCCGCACCAGTTCTCCGGCGGCATGCGCCAGCGCGCCATGATCGCCATGGCCATCTCCCTGAACCCCAAGCTGATCATCGCCGACGAACCCACCACCGCCCTGGACGCCACCGTCCAGGCCCAGATCCTCGACCTGCTGCTCCGCCTCCAGAAAGAATCCGGCACCGCCCTGCTGATGATCACCCACGACCTCGGCGTCGTCGCCGACATCGCCGACGACGTCATGGTCATGTACGCCGGCCGCGCCGCCGAAAAAGCCACCAAACGCGACATCTTCTACGCCCCGCACCACCCCTACACCAAAGGCCTCCTCGAATCCATCCCGCGCTCCTCGGCCGCGCGCGATCGGCTGATCCCGATCACCGGCCAGCCGCCCAGCCTGATCAGGCTGCCGGACGGCTGCGCGTTCCACCCCCGCTGCGCCTACGTCATGGACCGCTGCCTCACCGACCAGCCCGACCTGCACCCCGTCGGCGACGCGTCAGGACACCGATCCGCCTGCTGGCTCCCCGCGGCCGCAATCGGCCTCACCGATGACGCTGAGCACCTGCGCACCCAAGCCGTCGAACTCGGCCGCACTCAGCGCGCCGCCGAGGTGGCCGAGGCCATCGCCGCCGCCCCCGAGTCAGAAGGAAGCGTGATCGCATGAGCCAGCCGCCGCCAGGTGCGCCCGCGTCGGGCAAGGCCCGGTCCCGTGGCCGCTCTGAGGCGGCGATCGATGACTTTCCCACCGACGCCGAACTGGACGGCGACGTCCTGGTTCAGGCGAACGCGATCACCAAGTACTTCCCCGTGCGCGGGACCGGCTTTATCCGGCGGACGGTGGCCCAGGTTCAGGCGGTGGATGGGGTGTCGCTGACGATCCGCCGCGGACAGACCCTCGGCCTGGTCGGCGAGACCGGCTGCGGCAAATCCACCCTCGCCCGCTGCATCGCCGGCCTCATCCCCGTCACCTCCGGCACCGTCAGCTTCGAAGGCCACAACATCACCAACCTGTCCCGCCGCGCCATGCAGCCGTACCGGCGCGAGATCCAGATGATCTTCCAGGACCCCTACGGCTCCCTCAACCCCCGCCGCCGCGTCGGCTCCATCATCGGCGACCCCTTCGCCGTCCACAAGACCGCCACCGGCAGTCAACGCAAGCAAGTCCGTCCAGGAACTCATGGAGCGCGTCGGCCTCAACCCCGAGCACTACAACCGCTTCCCCGCCGAATTCTCCGGCGGCCAGCGCCAGCGCATCGGCGTCGCCCGCGCCCTCGCCCTGCGCCCCAAGCTCATCATCTGCGACGAACCCGTCTCCGCCCTCGACGTCTCCATCCAGGCCCAGGTCCTCAACCTCCTCGCCGACCTCCAGGCCGACTTCGGCCTGTCCTACCTCTTCATCGCCCACGACCTCGAAGTCGTCCGCCACGTCTCCAACGCCGTCACCGTCATGTACCTCGGCCGCATCGCCGAACAAGGACCAGGCGACGAGGTCTACACCCACTCCCGCCACCCCTACACCGCCGCGCTCCTGTCCGCCGCCCCCGCCGCCGACCCCGACGCAGCCGCCGAACGCCAGCGCATCATCCTCACCGGCGACGTCCCCTCCCCCATCAACCCGCCGTCCGGCTGCAGGTTCCACCCCCGCTGCCCCAAGGCACAGGACCTCTGCAGCACCGCCGAACCCAGCCTCGAAACCAAGGTGAGCGACACAACCGCCCACCTAACCGCCTGCCACTACCCCGTCGAGCAAGGCGAGACCCTCGCACGGACAGGCCGGAGGTAAGACCCGATGAGCATCACCGAAGTCCAGTTCCAGGCGACAGCCGTCGAGGACGCCCCGGTCCAGGCCATCGAGGGCCGCAGCCAGTGGCAGCTCACCTGGCGCAGGCTCCGCTCCGACCGGGTCGCCGTCGCCTCGATCGTCGTCATCGTGCTGATCTGCCTGTTCGCCCTGTGCGCACCCGCTGATCGCCACCCTCCTGCACCATGGCGAGTACCAGACCTTCCCCAACAAGGGCACGAACTCCTTCGGCCAGCCGGTCGGACCCGGTGTCCACGGCTTCCCGATCGGCACCGACCAGATCGGCCGCGACCTGCTCGTCCGCATCGCCTACGGCGCGCAGATCTCCCTGTTCGTAGGGCTGTTCACGACCGCGGTCGCCGCGTTCTTCGGCGTCAGCCTCGGACTGATCGCGGGTTACTTCGGCGGCTGGGTCGACACCGTGCTCGCCAGGATCATCGACGCGGTGCTGGCCTTCCCCTTCATCGTGCTCGCGCTCGCGCTCGCCGCGGTGCTGAGCCCCAGCCTCGCGATCGTGATCGGGGTCATCACGTTCTTCTCCTGGGCGGGCATCTCCCGCATCGTGCGTGGCCAGACCCTGTCACTGAAGGAAAAGGAGTACATCGAGGCGGCCAGATCCCTCGGCGCCGGCCCGTGGCGGATCATGTTCATCGACATCATGCCGAACCTGCTCGGCCCCGTCCTCGTCCTGGCGACGCTCTACATCCCGACCGCGGTGAGCTTCGAGGCGACGCTGTCGTTTCTGGGAATCGGCATCCCGCCGCCGGCTCCGAGCTGGGGGAACATCCTCGCTGAGGCGCAGGACCACTATCAGACCGCTTGGTGGTACGTGGTCTTCCCCGCTGTCGCGCTGCTCGTGACGACGCTGGCCTTCAACCTCCTCGGTGACGGCATCCGCGACGCGATGGACCCGCGCACAGAGCGCGTCTTCGCCGGCAGCAAGACCGCCGCCCGCAAGCGCGACAAGCAGGATAAGCGCGACAAGGGCAAGCGCGGCGGGGGCCTGAATCTCGACAACGCCATCATCGTCGGCGAGCAAGCCGATACCAGCGTCGATCGTGCGGTGCCCGAAGGGCTGGGCGGACCTTCAAGAACTAGCACGGAGGGCTGAGCGATGGGAATGGTGCGCTTCCTCATCCGGCGGATCCTGGCCGGCATCATCGTGCTCTGGGCGGTCGCGTCGCTGACGTTCTTCCTCTTCTTCGTCGCGGTCCCCGAAGGGGTCGTGGCGCGCAACCTGGCCGGCCGAGCAGCCACGCCGCAGGTCATCGCGCAGGTGGAGCAGAATCTCGGGCTGAACGAGCCCAAGCTCGTCCAGTACGGGCACTACCTCAGCAACCTGCTGCACGGCAACCTCGGCTTCTCCTATTACTCACAGCAGCCCGTGACGACGATCCTCAAGCAGGCGCTGCCCGCCACGCTGTCGGTCGTCATCGGCGGCACCGCACTGTGGCTGATCGCGGGCATCGGCACCGGCATCCTGAGCGCGACCAGGGCACGGAGCCTGTTCGACCGGATCGCGACCGTCGGCGTGCTCGCCGGGGTCTCCGCCCCCGTCTTCGTCGTCGGCGAGCTGCTGATCGTCGGGGTCTACCTGCAGCTGAACAACCACGGCATCGGCTTCATCCAGACCGGCTACACGCCGATCACGCAGAGCTTCACCGGCTGGCTTGGTTGCATGATCCTGCCCTGGATCACGCTCGCGATCGTGCAGGCGGCCGTCTATACCAGGCTGTCCAGGGGATCACTGCTCGATACCCTCGGCGAGGACTACATCAGAACCGCGCGATCGAAGGGCATCTCCGAGCGCCGTGTGCTCTACCGGCACGCGGTCAGGTCGGCCATGACCCCGGTCGTCTCGCAACTCGGCATCGACATCGGCGCGCTGCTCGGTGGCGTCATCGTGGTCGAGCAGGTCTTCGGGCTGCAAGGTCTCGGCCAGCAGACCGTCACAGCGATCACCCAGGGCGACGGTCCGCTCGTGATCGGGTTCGTGATCCTGGCCGCGCTGTTCGTGGTCATAGCGAACCTGATTGTCGACATCTCCTACGCGTTCCTGGACCCGAGGGTCCGCGTCAACTAGCCGGGCGGTGATCCGCCGCTCACCTGCTGCGTTGCGCTCGACTTGTCCTCTATGGTAGTTTCCGAGCGGATTAGCAGAATTATCGCTGTTATCTGTGTAAGATGACCTGTAGCGGGAATCTGCCCGATCGCGCTCGATCGAGCGTTATAGGCACTTTACGGCATTCATTGTCACGAGGTGATTGCGGTTGCGTAAATGCCCGCGACCGCTTCGTTCGGGTCGGTAGACGACAGCGCTAATTCCGTGTACCCACAGAAGGGAATACGGACATGCCTGCGGTAAACGCCAGGCTAGAAGGAGTTTTGCTCATGACACGTCAGATCCATCGAATTGCCGCGCTGGCAACCGCTGGGCTGCTGGCAGCTGGCCTAGCGGCCTGCAGCAGCAGCGGCGGCGGCAGCGGCAACAACTCCAATTCGAGCGGTAAGCCGACGCAGGGCGGGACGTTGAAGGTCGTGGCCGGTGGCGGCCCGACCTACCTCGACACCGTTCCCGCCTACTACACCGCGAACTACATTCTCGAGCGCACCTTCGCGCGCCAGCTACTTGCCTACCCGACAGTGCCGGACCCCTCCATCACCGGGCCGGGCTGGACCAAGGACACGGTTCCCGTCCCCGACATCGCGACGGCATACCCGACGGTCGCCAACGGCGGACTGAGCAAGGACGGCCTGACCTACACCTTCCACATCAAGCCAGGCGTCGACTGGGGCACCAGCCCGCCGCGCCAGGTTGTGGCCGCTGACTTCGTCCGTGAGTTCAAGGCGTTCTGCAACACGGTCGCCCCGGTTGGAAACCTGCCGTACTACTCCAAGGTCATCGCGGGCCTGGCGCAGTACTGCGACCAGGAGACCACGTTCTTCGCGAAGATTAAGAAGCCGACCGCGGCGCAGTTCGCGAACTTCCAGAACACGCACACCATCTCAGGCATCACAACGCCGAACTCGTCGACGATCCAGTTCCACCTGATCAAGCCGGCCGGCGACTTCCCGTTCGAGCTGGCGATGCCGTTCGCGTCTGCCCGTCCGGTCGAGGCTGACAAGTACATCCCTGGCAGCCTTGACTTTGACAAGCACATCGTGTCCGACGGCCCGTACAAGATCACCTCGTACGTGCCGAACCGCTCGATCACCATGGTCCGCAACCCGGCGTGGAAGCAGAGCACGGATACGGTCAGGCACCAGTACGTCAACGAGATCACGGTCACCATGGGCGTCAACGACGCCGCGACCCAGCTCGCCGACATGCAGGCGGGCAAGTTCGACCTGCCGCTGGACGTCACCATCAACCCGAGCTCGTACCAGCAGCTCATCTCAGCCCACGACCCGAAGTTCTTCGTCTGGCCGTGGATCAGCACCGTCCCGTACCTCGTGTTCAACTTCCAGAGCCCGAACAACAACCACGCGATGAAGAACCTCAAGCTGCGCCAGGCGATCGAGTACGGCGTGAACAAGGTCGCGATCCAGAAGGTCCTCGGCGGCCCTCTGGTGGCCAAGGTGATCAACACGGCCATCCCGCCGGGTTCCACTGGCTACCAGAACTACGACCCGTATCCCAGCAAGGGCGGCCAGGGTGATCCCGCCAAGTGCAAGGCTCTGCTCGCGCAGTCCGGCATAAAGAGCGGGATCAAGCTGAACATGGCCTACCAGAACGACACCGTCATCGCGGCAGAGTTCCAGGCCATCCAGGCGAGCCTCAAGCTCTGCGGGATCAACCTGGTGGGGCAGCCGGAGTCCGGCGCCACGTACTTCACCCACCTCGGCACCCCGTCGACGAACAACAAGCCGGGCACCTTTGATATCGCGTGGACTGGTTGGATTCCTGACTGGTTCGGCGGCAACAACGGCCGCACGGTCGCCGACCCGTTCTTCCGCACCAACTGCGTGCAGGGCACGATCAACGTCGGCTGCTACAGCAACCCGCAGGTCGACAAGCTGATTGACGAGGCGGAGGCGACCGCCGACCTGAGCAAGGCGAACGCGCTCCTGCACCAGGTCGACATGATCACCATGCATGACGCCGTCATCGTCCCGATCATCGAGGGCTACGGCCCGATGTACTCGAGCAAGAACGTCTTCAACGTCAACAGCGAAGGCGAGCCTTCGGGCAGCACCGCGGTCGTCTGGGCGCCGAACATTGGCGGTCCCGACCTGACCAACGTCTATCTGAAGAACGGCTAGTTCACTCACAGTTCCGGCCGGGCACGCGAGGTGCGCGCCCGGCCGGAACTGGCCGTACCTGATCAACACAGTTAACCTGTGACGTAGCTGACTAAGAGATGAACTCGCCTGCAAAACCCCCTCGTCAGGACATCCGGCGATCCAGGTGGGCCTTGCTCGCAGGCATCTTCCGAAAGGAATCCGATGAGCCTGCTTGAGGTAACGGATCTGCGGGTGAGCTTCCCGACCGCGGACGGCGTGGTGCAGGCAGTACGCGGAGTCTCCTTCAGCGTCGAACCGGGCCGCACCCTGGGCATCGTCGGCGAATCAGGCTCCGGCAAGACCGTCCTGACCCAGAGCCTGCTCGGCCTGACCCCCGGCGGCCAGATCTCCGGCAAGGCCGTCTTCGACGGCGTCAACCTCGTCGGCCTGGACTCCCGCGTCCCTGCAAAGGATCCGCGGCAAAGACATCGCCGTCATCTTCCAGGACCCCCTGACCAGCCTGCACCCCCTGTACAAGGTCGGCTGGCAGATCAGCGAGATGATCCGCGCCCACGACAAGACCGTCTCCAAGTCCGCCGCCACCCAGCGGGCCGTCGAACTCCTCGGCCACGTCGGCATCCCCCGCCCCCGCGAACGCGTCAACGACTACCCGCACCAGTTCTCCGGCGGCATGCGCCAGCGCGCCATGATCGCCATGGCCATCTCCCTGAACCCCAAGCTGATCATCGCCGACGAACCCACCACCGCCCTGGACGCCACCGTCCAGGCCCAGATCCTCGACCTGCTGCTCCGCCTCCAGAAAGAATCCGGCACCGCCCTGCTGATGATCACCCACGACCTCGGCGTCGTCGCCGACATCGCCGACGACGTCATGGTCATGTACGCCGGCCGCGCCGCCGAAAAAGCCACCAAACGCGACATCTTCTACGCCCCGCACCACCCCTACACCAAAGGCCTCCTCGAATCCATCCCGCACAGCTCGGCAGCACGCGACCGGCTGATCCCCATCACCGGCCAGCCCCCCAGCCTGATCAGGCTGCCGGACGGCTGCGCGTTCCACCCGCGCTGCGCCTACGTCATGGACCGCTGCCTCACCGACCAGCCTGACCTGCACCCCGTCGGCGACGCGTCAGGACACAGATCCGCCTGCTGGCTCCCCGCCAACGCAGTCGGCAACGATCGCGAGGCTGAGGACACCCGCAGGCGTGCGGTCCATGCGGGCAGGAGCGGCGATGCCGTCAAGATCGCCGAGGCGATCGCGGCTGCGCCCGAGTCGGAAGGCAGCGTGATCGCATGACCGGCGCCGTGGCCGAGAGCCTCGTCCCTCCGGATCCGCATCATGACGCCGACGAGCTCGTGCGGGTTGAGAACCTGGTCAAGTACTTCCCGGTACGCGGTTCCGGCCTGATCTCGCGCACCATCGCGCATGTCCAGGCGGTCGATGGGGTGTCGCTGACGATCCGCCGCGGACAGACCCTCGGCCTGGTCGGCGAGACCGGCTGCGGCAAGTCCACCCTCGCCCGCTGCATCGCCGGGCTGATCCCGGTCACCTCCGGCAAGGTCTAGCTTCGAGGGACAGCGACATCACCAACCTGTCCCGCCGGGCCATGCAGCCGTACCGGCGCGAGATCCAGATGATCTTCCAGGACCCCTACGGCTCCCTCAACCCCCGCCGCCGCGTCGGCTCATCATCGGCGACCCCTACGCCGTCCACAAGACCGCCACCGGCAATCAGCGCAAGAAGTCTGTCCAGGAACTCATGGAGCGCGTCGGCCTCAACCCCGAGCACTACAACCGCTTCCCCGCCGAATTCTCCGGCGGCCAGCGCCAGCGCATCGGCGTCGCCCGCGCCCTCGCCCTGCGCCCCAAGCTCATCATCTGCGACGAACCCGTCTCCGCCCTCGACGTCTCCATCCAGGCCCAGGTCCTCAACCTCCTCGCCGACCTCCAGGCCGACTTCGGCCTGTCCTACCTCTTCATCGCCCACGACCTCGAAGTCGTCCGCCACGTCTCCGACTCTGTCACCGTCATGTACCTGGGCAGGGTCGCCGAGATGGGTCAGGGTGACCAGGTCTACGAGCACTCCAGGCATCCCTACACCGCGGCACTGCTCTCGGCTGCGCCCGCCGCCGACCCAGATGCAGCCGCCGACCGCCAGCGCATCATCCTCACCGGCGACGTCCCCTCCCCCATCAACCCGCCGTCCGGCTGCAGGTTCCACCCCCGCTGCCCCAAGGCACAGGACCTCTGCAGCACCGCCGAACCCGCGCTTGAGCCCAAGGCGGGCGACCCAATCGCGCATATGACCGCTTGTCACTTCCCCGTTGAGGCGGGCGAGAACCTGGCCAGGGAAGCCCGGAGGGAGTCACGATGAGCATCACCGACGTCGCATTCGTCGCACAGGCCGTCGAGAGTGCGCCAGAAGAGGCGATCGAGGGCCGCAGCCAATGGGCCCTGACCTGGCGCAGGCTCCGCTCGGACCGGATCGCCATGGCCTCCATCGGCGTGATCGTGTTCGTCATGCTCGCCGCGATCCTCGCTCCGCTCGTCGCCGCGCTGCTGCACCACGGTGAGTACCAGCCCTTCACGAACTCGGGCACGAACGCGTTCGGGCAGCCGGTCGGTCCCGGTGTGCACGGCTTTCCGATCGGGACCGACTTCCTCGGCCGTGACCTGCTCGTGCGCGTCATGTACGGCGCGCGGATCTCGCTCGAGGTCGGGATCCTCACGACCTTGGCCGCAGCGATCCTCGGGACGAGCATTGGCCTCATCGCCGGCTACTTCGGCGGCTGGGTCGACAACATCCTGGCGCGGTTCATCGATGCCGCGCTGGCCTTCCCGCTGATCGTGCTGTCGCTCGCCCTCGCGGCGGTGTTCCACCCGAACCTGGCGATCGTGTTCGGCGTGATCACGTTCTTCTCCTGGGCGGGCATCTCCCGCGTCGTGCGCGGCCAGACCCTGTCGCTGAAGGAGAAGGAGTACATCGAGGCGGCCAGATCCCTCGGCGCCGGGCCGTGGCGGATCATGTTCATCGACATCCTGCCGAACGTGCTCGGCCCCGTGCTCGTGCTCGCCACCTTGTTCATCCCGACGGCGGTGAGCTTCGAGGCGACGCTGTCCTACCTCGGGATCGGAGTACCCCCGCCGGCCCCGAGCTGGGGGAACATCCTGCCGAGGCGCAGCAGCACATCAATTCCTGGTGGTACGTGGTCTTCCCGGCCGCCGCGCTGCTGATCACCACCCTCGCCTTCAACCTGCTCGGCGACGGCATCCGGGACGCGATGGACCCGCGGACGGAGCGGCTCCTGGCCGGCCGCAAGCTCAGCAGGCGCAAGCGGCGGCGGCTAGCCGCCGACGGCCGCCGTCGCCGCTACGAGCGAGGCGATCTGACGCCATGGGTACCCTTCGGTTCCTTATCCGCCGGATCCTCAGCGGGATCATCGTGATCTGGGTCGTCGCCACGCTGACGTTCCTGCTGTTCTTCAAGGCGGTCCCGCCGATTGACGTGGCGCGCCTGCTGGCGGGTAAGGCGGCCAGGCCGCCGCAGCTCGCCGCGATCGCGCAGGACCCACGGGCTCGACCTGCCGTGGTACACCCAGTACGGGCACTATCTCTGGCGGCTGCTGCACGGCGATCTGGGGTATTCCTACTACTCCCAGGAACCCGTCACGACGATCATCAAGCAGGGGCTGCCCGCGACGCTGTCACTCGTGATCGGCGGGGTGCTGCTCTGGCTGATCGTCGGCCTCGGCGTCGGGATTCTCAGCGCGACGAGGCCGCGCTCGCTGTTCGACAGGACCGCGACCATGGGCGTGCTGGCAGGCGTGTCAGCGCCGGTATTCGTCCTGGGGCAGCTGCTGATCCTGATCGTGTTCCTGCCGCTAAGCCAGCACGGCTTCACCTGGATCACGACCGGCTTCAACCCGATCTCGCAGGGCTTTTCGGCGTGGGCCGGGGCGATGATCCTGCCGTGGATCACCCTGGCCGTCGTGCAGGCCGCGGTGTATACGAGGCTGTCTCGAGGGTCGCTGCTCGACACGCTCGGCGAGGACTACATCAGGACAGCGCGGGCCAAGGGCCTGACCGAGCGGCGGGTTCTGTACCGGCACGCGATCCGCGCCGCGATGACGCCGATCGTCTCCCAGCTCGGCGTCGACGTCGGCACTCTGCTCGGCGGCGTCGTCGTCGTCGAGCAGGTGTTCGGCCTGCAGGGCATCGGCCAGCAGACCGTTCAGGCCATCACGCAGGGCGACGGCCAGCTGGTCCTGGGATTCGTCATCCTCGCGACCGTGTTCGTGGTCGCCGCCAACCTCATCGTCGACATGCTGTACGCCGCGCTCGATCCTCGCGTCCGCGTCAGCTGAGCGTAGCTGAGCGTGACAGCGCTTCCGCTGCGGCACCGGTCAGCCGGTGCCGCAGCGCGGCCTGTTCGGCGCGGTCGGTCCGCACCTCGACCAGGCTGATGCCCGCTCCCCTGACCGACGCCACCGCCAGCGCGTCGGCCAGTTCCGCCGTCCGCTCGACGCGCCGGTAAGGCAGGCCAGCGGCCTCCGCGAGTGCGGCGAACCCAGCGCCGTGCGGCGTGCCGAAGACCCGCTCGAACGACGGCCCTGGCAGCGCGGCCTGCTCGAGCATGGAGAAGATGCCGCCGCCGTCGTTGTTCACGACGATCAGGCACAGGTCGGGACGCGGCTCCTGCCGACCCGTCATCAGGCCTGGCGCGTCATGCAGCAATGCCAGGTCACCGAGCAGCGCGATCGCGGGCCCGCCGCCGGTCGCCTGGTGCGCGAGCGCCGCCCCGATGGCCGAGGAGACCAGCCCGTCGATGCCGCTCGCCCCCCTGCTCGCCAGGATCCGCGGCCCCTGCCGAGGCCGCATGTGCTGATCCAGGTCTCTGATCGGCAGGCTGGACGCTGCCCACAGCAGCCCGTTATCAGGTACCGCCGCCGCCACGTCCCTGGCCAGCCGCGGTTCGCTGAGCACGTCCTCGGCGTCCAGGATCGCGTCCACGGCCAGGCCCGCCGCCCGGTCAGCGACCAGCCACGCCCGCAGCCAGCCGCCCACCTCGCTCGCGGCCGCGTCCCCGGTCAGCTGCGATGCCGGCGGCCACGTCGGTCGCGCTCCTGGCCGGATCTGACCACCGGCCTGGCCCCTGCGTCGATCACCACGTGCCGGGCGGCGACGTCGGACCTGAGCAGCGCGAGCTGACTCCTGGACAGCCCTGGCCGCCCCGCCGAGACGATCACCTGCGGCTGGTGCGACGCCATGAAGCCAGGGTCGGCGAGCAGGTACTGGTAGCTCCCGAGCGCCGACGGGCCGTGCCGAGCGTTCGACGACGGCTCGGCCAGCACCGGCCAGCCCGCCTCGGCTGCCAGCCTCAGCAGCGGTTCCTGGTTGCCGGTGCCGTCACCGCTGACAATCACGCCGCGCTCGGCCCATGGCAGTTCCACGAGCCGCTCGAACCTGGTCCACGGTGCGCCGCCGGGCCGCCCGCGCAGCGGCCCGGTGCCGGCGCCGGCCCCGCGGTCAGCAGTGACGACCGCGTCCGGTGACGCAATCGGAACGAGTGGTTCGCGGAGCGCGAGATTCAGGTGCACGGGCCCGGCCACGCCGCCAGCCGCTCCCGACGCGAGCCCCCATGCGCGGCAGGCTGTGCTGCGCCAGTACCCGCCCTGGCTGTGCTGGCCTTGAATGGGGCGGTCCTCTGGCACGCCAACCTCGCAGAACCAGCGGACCGCCGGCCCGTACAGGCGTAGCTGGTCGATGGTCTGGTTCGCGCCGGTGCCGCGCAGCTCGGGCGGCCGGTCGGCGGTGAGCAGCAGCAGCGGGACCGCCGACTCATCGGCCTCGATGACCGCGGCGTGAAAATGCGCCGCCGCCGTCCCCGAGGTGCAGACGACGGCGACCGGGGCGCGGCTCACCTTGGCCAGGCCGAGCGCGCAGAAGGCCGCGCTGCGTTCGTCGACCCGCACGCTCAGCCGCAGGTCGCCAGCCTCCGCACGGCGGTGGAACTCGATCGCGAGCGGCGCGCTGCGCGACCCTGGAGCGAGCACCACCTCGCGCAGCCCGCACCGGATCAGCTCGTCAGCGAGCACGGCGGCCATCGCGGCCGCTGGCGGATCGCCGCTCACCAGAGGAACTCCGCCGCGGCCAGTGCCCGCTCCCGCCACGGCGCGGGATCGGCCTCCCACCGCGCCAGCCGCTCGTCGTCGACGTGGACCGCGCGGACCGGCAGCGTTCCCTGATCGGGCAGCAGCGGGCTGGCGGTCACGTCGCCGGTGAGCATCTGCCCGGTCCCCAGGCCGCAGTCGTAGCTCAGCTCCGGCAGCGCCGCGGCCAGCGCGACGCCCGCGGCCAGGCCGACCGAGGAGTCCACCGCGCTCGAGACGACCACCGGCAGTCCGCACTCGGCAGCGATCTGGAGCGCGGGCCGGACACCGCCGAGCGGCGCGACCTTGAGCACGACGATGTCGGCGGCCCCGGCCGCCCGCACGGCCAGCGGATCGGAGGCCTTGCGGATCGACTCGTCGGCCGCCAGCGGAACGTCTACCAGTCGACGAAGCCTGGCGAGCTCAGCCAGCGTCGCGCACGGCTGCTCGGCGTACTCCAGGCCGAAGCCGGCGAGCCGTCGCAGCGTGCCGGCGGCCTGGTCGACGTCCCAGCCACCGTTGGCGTCCACCCTGATCCGACCGCCTGGCCCGAGTGCGTCCCGGACCGCGGCGACCCGCTCGATGTCGTCGCGCTCGGCCTGGCCAGGCTCGGCGACCTTGACCTTCGCGGTGCGGCAGCCAGAACCGGCCACGATGTCGTGCGCGGCCTGCGGCGCCACGGCCGGGACGGTGGCGTTCACGCCGATCTGCGCGCGGACGCGGGTCAGGCCAGCCGATCGTCGCCGCCTCGATCGCGCTCGCCAGCCAGCGAGAACTCTCCGCCGGGCCGTACTCCGCGAACGGCGCGAACTCGCCCCAGCCCGCCGGGCCTCGTATCAGGGCGCCCGCACGCACCGTGATGCCGCGGAACCTGTTCCGCAGCGGGATCGCGAAGGCGCGCATTTCCGGCAGGAGCTCGGCCAGCCATTCGCGGGCCAGCCTGGCGTCCCAGCCGCCGTGCAGCCGGCCGCCGTCAATGCCGGTCACGTTCCCCCTCGCTTCAGGTGCACGAATCCGCCGATTAACCTTACGTCCGTGACTTCACGGCCGCTGCACGCGGTCCTGCTCCCGCCGGGCACGGGCAGCGGGCGGATTCTTGAGGCGCTGGCGGCGGCCCTGGACGGCAGCGGGCCGGCGATCCTGCCGCTGGATCCTGCGCTGCCCAAGGCCAGGCTCAGCGAGTTGATCGAGGCGTTCGCGCCCGCGAGCGTCGAAACCGCCCAGGATTTCCAACGGACCTCCGGCGCCGGTCGCGGCACGAAGGCCAGCGCGACCCGGACGGCGCCTGGGGTCGACGAGGACGTCGCTGTCGTGCTGGCGACCTCGGGCTCGACGGGGCTGCCCAAGGGAGCCGAGCTCACGGCCGCGGCACTGACCGCGTCAGCCGGCGCGTCGCTCACCCGGCTGGGCGCGGCGCCCGGCGCGCGCTGGCTCTGCTGCCTGCCTGTCCACCACATTTCCGGCCTCGGGGTTCTCGTCCGCTCGCTGCTCGCCGGTTCGACGCCCGTGATCACCGACCGCGCAGATGTCGGGGTCTTGGTCAGGGAGGCGAGCCGGCCGCACGGATGCCGCTACGTCTCCCTGGTTCCGACCCAGTTGCGCAGGCTGCTGGATGGCGGGGCGCCGCTCGCGGGGTTCCACGGCATCCTGCTCGGCGGCGCTGCCGTGCCGCCGGGCCTGCCTGAGGAGGCGGCGGCCGCGGGCGCCAGGGTGGTGACGACATACGGAATGACCGAAACCTGCGGCGGTTGCGTGTACGACGGCGAGCCGCTCGACGGAGTGCGGGTCGAGACGGGAACCGACGGGCGGATCAGGATCAGCGGACCGGTGCTGTTCTCCCGGTACCGGCTCGCCCCAGAGCTGACGAGTGCCGCGCTCGACGACGGCTGGTTCGTCACCTCCGATCTCGGCGAGGTGACCGACGGGCGGCTCGTCGTGCGCGGCCGGGCCGACGACGTGATCATCTCCGGCGGCGAGAAGGTCGTCGCGGGCGAGGTCGAGCAAGTCCTGCGCGGCTGCCCTGGGGTCCGCGACGCGGTGGTGGTCGGCACGCCGCACCCGGACTGGGGCGAGCGGGTGACCGCCATGGTCGTCCCTGCCGACGGGGCCGATCCGCCAGCCGCTCGACGAGGTCAGGGCGTACGTCAAGGACAGGCTCCCGCGCTACGCGGCGCCGCAGGCGATGGTGCTGGTTGCCGAGCTTCCGATGCTGGCATCGGGCAAGCCGGACAGGCAGCGGATCAGGGATATCGCAGTCCGCCAGGCCGGCTAGCAGGTACGCCGAAGGTTGACTGAGCAGGGCGATTTGCCGGTTGCAGACCGGGATGTGAGGGGAGGATTTCCCGCACGCTGCCGCCGCGCGGGAAACAAAAAGGCCCGTCGCGCGTTATACATAGCGCCCGCATTGCACAATACCAAGTGCCGCGGCTCTTGGGTACTGCCAGAAGCGGGCGATGTGATCTGCGTCACCGCTACACGCGCGAACGGAGGTGTCTGATGCCGAGGACCGCTAGCGCTCTCACCGAGCGCCCCGACGAGGAGGCGGCCGCGACGCACGTCGACGAGCTCGTCCGGCGCGGACGCCGCCAGGGCTACCTGATGCTTCCAGAGCTACGGAACGCTCTCGTGCAAGCAAACGTTACCCCTGCAGAGGCCCGTTCGATCTTGCGCGAGCTCTCTGATGAGGGGGTGCAGCTCGGCAACGAGGCGAGCGATCCCGTCGCCACCGTTGCCGCCAGCGCAGTACCTGCCAGCGCTGTCTCCGTCAGCACGAGGCCGGCCGTCGCCGGTGACGGACATTCTGAAGTGGAGCCTGCTGAAGTGACTCATGCCCTGTCAGACCCCGCCGAGATCGACCTCGGCCCGGATCTTGCCGTGGCAGAACTTGATGATGCCGACCTGCTCGACGACATCGAGGACGCCGAGCCTGCGCCGGCCAGCCGCGCCAGGGCAGGCCGCCAGCGCGGCCGCAAGGACCGCCGCCAGGGGCAGGGCGCCGAGCTGACCGCAGTCGCCGCGGAGGACGATGCCTCCGCCGAGGCGGACCTGGACGACCAGACCTCGGTCATGGGCGACTCGGTGCACACGTACCTGAAGTCGATCGGGCGCACCAGCCTGCTCACCGCCGAGCAGGAGGTCGACCTGGCCAAGCGGATCGAGGCCGGCCTGTACGCCGAGCACAAGCTGGAGACCGAGGAAGACATGAGCGCCGCGCTCATCGCCGACCTCGAGGCCGTGGCCGCCGATGGCCGCAGGGCCAAGTCGCACATGCTCGAGGCCAACCTGCGGCTGGTGGTCTCGGTCGCGAAGAAGTACAGCGACCGCGGCCTGTCCCTGCTCGACGTGGTTCAGGAAGGCAACCTGGGCCTGATCAGGGCGGTCGAGAAGTTCGACTACTCCAAGGGCTACAAGTTCTCCACCTACGCCATGTGGTGGATCAGGCAGGCGATCCAGCGCGGCTTCGCCGATTCGGCCAGGACGATCAGGCTGCCGGTACACGTGCTCGAGATGCTGAGCAAGCTCAGCCGCGTGGAGCGCGACATGCACCAGCGGCTCGGCCGCGAGCCGACTCCAGAGGAGCTGGCCGTCGAGCTCGACCGCACGCCTGACCAGATCGAGGAGCTGCTGCGCACCAGCAGGCAGCCGATCAGCCTGGACTCCACGATCGGCGAGGACGGCGAGACGAGCATCGGCGACCTGATCGAGGACATCGACGCGCCAGAGGCCTCCGAGCTAGTCGACCGCCAGCTGATGGCCGACCAGCTACGGCACGCGCTCGACGCGCTGACGCCGCGCGAGGCGACGATCATGGCCATGCGGTTCGGGCTCTACGACGGCAACCCGCACACGCTGGACGAGATCGGCAAGGCGCTCGGCCTGACCAGGGAGCGCATCAGGCAGCTGGAGAAGCAGTCGCTGTCCAAGCTGCGCCACCCGAGCCGCGCGCAGCCGCTGCTCGAGTACGCCGTCTGAGCGCATAGCCGCCGGCCAACCACAAGCTGAGCCGGGCCCGACCTCCCGCCGGGCCCGGCTCTTTCCATGCTCTGGCGCGCTGGCTTGTCCTAGCTATCGCCGTTGTCCTGGCCATCGCCGTCCTGGTCATCCGGCCCAGACGGCCTTGACCTCCTGCGCGACCGACTCGGCCTGGACGTAACCGGCCCGGGCGGCGGCTGGCCTGCGCGCCGGATTGAGCACGTTCTTGCCGATCGCGCGCAGCGCGGCCTTGTCTGGCTTGATCACCGTGACAGTCGCGCCCGCCTCGCTCAGCGTGCGGGCCTGGTTGACCGGGCTCGCTATCGGCCCGTATCCAGAGACCAGCGGCGCGATGATGACGATCCTTTCGCAGCCCGCCGCCAGGTCGGCGTTGGCGGCGGAGCGGATCCCGCCGTCGATGTACCGACGGCCATTGATGGTGACCGGCGGCCAGATGCCCGGCACCGCGCAACTCGCGCCGACGGCGTCGAGCAGCCGCACGTCGCTGGCGGCGTCGAAGACCACCAGGTCTCCGGTCAGCGCGTCGACGGCGGTGATCTGGAGCTTCCCGGCGGGCCAGTCGAGCACCGGAAGCCTGGACTCGATCACCCGGCGCCTGGCTTCCTCAGTCTCGGTCTTGGCGCGCAACGCCATCGCGCCGACCTTCGCCCGCGCCGCCTCTGGCTGCTTGGTGAAGGCCATCGCCTGCAGGTACTTCAGCATCACGCCGAGACCCATCCTGGCGTAGATCTCGCTGCTGCCCCGCGGCTGCGTCTGCGCCTTGTACAGGTCGGACAGGCCGGTCCCTGACCGCACGTCGACGCCCACGACCGAACCTGCCGACGTGCCGACCACGAGGTCGGCATCGGTCAGGTCGACGCCGCGCTCGGCCAGACCGGCCAGGATGCCGATCTCCCAGGCGATTCCGGTGACGCCGCCGCCGCCCAGCACAAGAGCTTTTTCCACTACAAGTCCCTCATATCCGCTCCGGGTCCCGCAGGGCTGATCCTGCACTATCGGCCGGAATACTCTCAACGCATGACCGACTCCGCCCGCGCTGAAGACTGCCCAGATGACCTGCCAGAGCCGGACGCCACCGGATCCGATGTTGCGCGCTCTGACGCATCGCAGGCGCCGCGGCCGGTGCGGGACGGAGTCCTGCTCGGCCTGGCGGTCGGCGTCTCCGGGCTGGCGTTCGGAGCGGCCGCCGTCAGTTCCGGCCTGACGCGTGTGGCAGACCTGCGTGCTCAGCCTGCTGGCCTACACCGGGGCATCGCAGTTCGCCCTCGCGGGCACGATCGCGGCGGGCGGCAGCCTGCTGGCCGGCTCGGCCGGCGCAATCCTGCTGGGCAGCAGGAACACCCTGTACGGCCTGCGGCTGGCCGAGTTGCTGAAGGTCAAGGGCATCGCCAGAGTCCTGCTGGCCCAGGGCGTCACCGACGAGTCGACCGCGCTGGCCCTGGCCCAGCCCGACCAGGCGTCGGCGCAGCGCCGGGTTCCGCGCGACCTTCATCAGCTTGTACCTGACCTGGAACACCGCGACGCTGGCCGGCGCCGTCGGCGCTGGCCGCCTGGGTTCACCGCAGTCGTTCGGTCTCGACGTCATCGCACCGGCCGCGTTCCTCGCGCTGATCTGGCCCCGGCTAGCGTCTGGCCGGACCGAGCGGCTCGTCGGCGCCGGCGGCGCCGCGATCGCGATCGTCACCACGCCGCTGCTGCCGCCCGGAGCGCCGATCATCCTGGCCGCGGTAGCGGCTCTGGCCGGCGCGCTCGCCAGCCGCCCGTCCAGCGCCCCGAACGCGGCGTCATGAGCGGTGCGTGGATCGCAGTGCTTGCCACCTCGGCGGGGTGCTACGTGCTGAAGCTGGCCGGGTTCACCATTCCCGAGCGACTGCTCGGCAATCCGTTGCTGCGGCGGTTCGCCGAACTGGTGCCGGTCGCGCTGCTGGCGGCCCTGGTCGCGGTCGAGGCGGTCGCGAAGGGAAGCTCGCTGGTGTTCGATCCCGCCCGGCTCGCCGGGCTCGCTGCGGCGGTGGTCGCGCTGCTGCTCAGGGCCCCGTTCCTGGTCGTGATCATCGCCGCCGCCGGAACCGCAGCGCTGCTGCGGCTGGCCGGCGTCGGGTAGCGGCCTGTCTGCCGCGGCGGCGCGCCGGCCGGAAGGTGCTCAGACGGACCGGGTAGATTGCGCCGGTGGACGTCGAGATCGAAGTGGTGCAGAAAGTCACGAGTGACATCGTCGAGGCCTTCGGCCGGCTGCTGCCGCAGCTGTCCAAGAGCGCGCCTCCGCTCGATGCCGAAGCGCTGACCGCCATCGCCTCCGCGCAGGCCAACTCGGTGCTCGTCGCCCGGGTAGACGGCGAGATCCTCGGAACTCTGACGCTGGTGATCTTCCCGATCCCGACCGGGATCAGAGCCTGGATCGAGGACGTCGTCGTCGACGAGACCGCGCGCGGCAAGGAGTACGGCGGCAAGCGCGTCGGCGAAGCGCTCACGATCGAGGCGCTCAAGATCGCCGACGCAGGCAGGCGCGCGGACGGTCGACCTGACCACCAGGCCAGCCCGGGTAGCCGCAGGCAAGCTCTACGAGCGCCTCGGTTTCGAGCAGCGCGACTCCCGCGTCTACCGCTACGCCCCCTCCTGACCGGCGCTTACAGTGCTCCTGATGGCCTCGGCTAGCGCCGCCTGGCTTCCGTCATTGACCTGCAGGACGCCGTTCTCGGCCATCAGGGCGTAGAACTGCTGCTGGTGGTACGGAACTCCTTGGGGTAGCGGCGCGATGTGCCAGTGCAGGTGGGCATTGCCTTGCTGGCTGCCCAGGCTCAGGCTGTACATCCGCTCCGTCGGCACGGTCGCAGCGACCGCCCTGGCGACCCGGTGCACCACTCGCTGCAGCGCGAGGAACTCCGCCTCGCCCATGTCGTGCACCCAGCTCTCAATGTGCCTCTTGGGTGCGACCAGGCAATAGCCCAGCAAGGTCGAGTAGCGGGAGTAGCGAGAAAGGAATGCGACCGTGTCGGCGTGGATCGAATCTGTCCACGAGCGCATTATCTTCACGACGCAGGTCTGATCGCCCTGCCGATCACGCGACCAGGGGCGGGCTGTGGCTGTGCAGGACGCGTCCGTCGGGACTCTTGGCGGTGGTGGTGCCGTCGGCGTTGAGGGTGATGGTCCAGCCCCACCGGTGGATCAGGATCAGGTGGTGGAACGAGCACAGCAGCAGGCAGTTCCCGAGGCTGGTCGTCCCGCCCTGGCTCCGCGGCACGATGTGATGCACGTGGCACGCCGCGGGCGGGATGTCGCAGCCGGGGGCGGCGCAGTGCCGGTCCCGGGTGATGATGGCGCGGCGCAGGTGCGGCGGGACCAGGTCGGTGACCGTCCCGACGTCCAGCGGCAGGCTGACCGACCCGGCGGGCCTGGGCAGCGTGCCCGGTCCGCAGCCACGACGCGAGGCCGCCGGGCCCGGACAGCAGGGCGACGGCCTGGCGCAGGATGACCTCGCGGGCGGCTGCCCGGGACAGGTCCTGCCGCTGCAGCCGCCGCTGCTCCGCGTCCCGCGGCATCGTCCGGCGTCGCCGGCGCCTGCCGGCCGCTGGCCGGCGTCGCCGTGTCCGTGGGGTCCGGCGCAGCCCGGATGGCTGCTGCCGGTGCAGGAGGCGCGGCCCGGGTCGTATCCGGCCCAGCTGCGGGCCAGGCCGGCGGCGAGGCGGTCGAGGAGGTCGTGGTCGACCCGGCCGGTCACGATCGGGGCCAGGGCGGCGTCGCAGTCATCGCCGGGCCCGGCGTGCGGCCCGGGCAGCACCGGCCGTCACCGCCGTCGCCGCCGTGCAGGCTCGCCCGGGCGCGGGCGGCGGCTGGCCGAAGCCGGGCGGCAGCCAGCGGACGGCCCGGCGTGCCGATCCCGTTCAGGAGCTGGCCCAGGGACAGGTGCAGCTGCAGCTGGACCGGCTGCCCGGCCCGGTCCGGCAGCGTCCCGGCGGCGAGCAGCCGCCGGCACGCCTCCTCCAGCGCGTCGTGCTGGCGCTGCGGCACCGTCCGGATGTCCTCGGCGCCCATCTTCTTGCCCAGCGAGTCCAGCACCGCCTGCAGCGCGGCGGCGCAGCGGGCGGACAGGTCCCCGGTCAGCCGCCCCGCCCCGCCGAGGGTGGTGTCCAGGTGCAGGCCGCGGCGCAGGAACCCGTCATCACCGTCGCCGTCCGGGCCGCAGACCCGGCGCCGGATCTCCTCCGCCAGCTCACGCCAGCCCGGCCAGGTCCGCGCCGCCCGCGGCGGCGGCGAGCAGGATCACGTCCGCATCATCACGGGCCTCCACGGGCAGCAGGTCGGTCCAGTCGGTGACCTGCCGCGCCCACGACACCGACACCGCACCCGTCCGCGAGCGCGTCGGCGACCGCGGGATGGCCGTCGAGCCGCCGCATCCAGGTGACCGTGCCCCGGGCGGCGGCCGGGGTGACCCGGGTCTGCCAGGTCAGCCACGACCGCGCCGACCCCTGCCCGTCATCCTCGAACCCCCGCTGCCCCGCGAACCCCGCCAGCACCCTGCGCCCGCGGCCGCGGTGTGGAACGACTGGAGACGCTCCAGGTCCCGCAGCGCGCCCGCCTGCACCGGCGCGGGCAGCGACGCCGCATCGGCGGTGGCGAGCCAGCCCAGCCCGGCGGCCGCCATCCGCAGCGCCTCACCCGCCGACGACGGCTCCGCGACCTCGCCGCCACCAGGCAACGGAACAGACACAGGCATTCACCTCCTCACAACCGCAGTGCACCATTTCGCGGGAACCAGAACCAGAAACGGTGGCGCAAAGAGGGATCCAGCCGGCCTGAGCGGCCGGGGTCATGGAGGAGGTGTCGTCCCCGGAGCTTCCAGCCATCCGGCTCCGGGTGTCATATCCCGCGATCGAACCTGTACTCGAAATACTAACACCAGCCACCGACAATGGCGCCATCCGACACGCCACATGCACTTCGAGTACATGAGGCGAGGCTGCGGCATACGAGGCGAGCACCAGGCATTCCACCGCGCTCGCACGGGTCGCCGAGCACACCGCCGCGAACCTCCGCGCGTCGACGTTCGCAGACGCGAACGGCATCGACGACAGCGAGGCCTGACAAAGGCAGGAGCAGCGTCTCGAGCGGGCGGGCGAGGAACTGATCGCCCGCGCAATTCGCTGCTCGGCGCTTCCGATTCCTGGCCAAGCGAACGACGCGGAACCTCAGCGCAGCTCGGCGACCGCTTCTAGCAGCCTGGTCACGTCCGAGTCGTCGTTGTAGTGCACCAGCCCTGCCCGCACGGCACAGCCCGTCTCCCTGATGCCAAGCGCGCCGGTCAGCTCCCAGGCGTAGTTGTCGCCGTTCCAGACGTTGATCCGGCGGCGGGCGAGGTGCTCGGCCACTTGCCGCGGAGTATGGCCAGCGACCGCGAAGTAGGCGGTCGCAGTGCGCCGGGCGGCCTTGCCGTAGGTCGTGACGTGCTGCATCGCGTCGAGACCGCCGAGCAGGTCACCGAAGAGCCGCTGCTCGTGCGCCTCCGCGGCGGCCATCGAGGCGAGGATCCGCTGCCGCCGTGGAGCCGGTTGCCGTGTCGTCGAGGCCGGCCAGGTGGTCGACTGCCGCGGTGACGCCTGCAAGGTCGGCGAACGGCGGCGTGCCGTACTCGAACCGGTCGGGCACCTCCTCGGGCGCCGGAACCAGCTTGTCCGGATGCAGTGTCTCGAGCAGCGCCGGGCTCGCGATCAGGGCGCCGATGTGCGGGCCCGACCACTTGTAGGCGCTGGTCACGTAGAAGTCGGCGCCGAGCGCGGCCACATCGACGGGGCCGTGCGGCGTGGCGTGCACGCCGTCGACGTAGCTGAGCGCGCCGGCCGCCCTCGCCATTCCGGTGATCGCCGCGACGTCCGGCCTGGTGCCGATGATGTTGCTGGCCGCGGAGACGGCGACGAGCTTGGTCCGGTCGCCGAGCAGGCTCGCGTACTGCTCGGCGGGAAGCTCGCCGGTCGCCGCGTCGATCTCGGCCCAGCGGACGATCGCGCCGGCCCGGTCGGCGGCCTGCACCCACGGCCTGACGTTGGCGTCGTGGTCGAGCCTGGACACGATCACCTCGTCGCCAGGGCCCCAGGCGCGAGCTAGCGTGCCGGCGACACGGTAGGTCAGCGTCGTCATGTTCGGGCCGAGCACCACACCAGCCGGATCGCCGCCGACGAGGTCGGCGACCGCCGCGCGGCAGCGCCGCATGATGCCGTCCGACCTGGCACTGGCCGGGAACGCGCCATCGGAGTTACCGAGCCCTGCCTGGTACGCGTTGCTGATCGCACTGATAACCGAGGACGGCACCTGGGTGCCTGCCGCCCCATCGAGATAGGCGTAACCGTCAGCCAGCGCCGGGTAGGCCGCACGAACCCTGGTCACGTCGAATGCCACCGGCGATCAGCCCCTCTCGTTCCTGCTCGCCATCATCGCAGCGGATGGCGGAACCGGGCACACGGGGCGCCAGCCGAGACAAGGCGATCGGCTAGGCGGGCAGCCGGCCTGAAGCGCCCAACACAGCCAGCCATGGGTCGTGCTGGAAGGCAGGCACGAGCGACGGCATCCCGGTCAGCCAGGCCAGCAGCACCGCGTCAGGGTCGGCTGGCCGGTAGCTGATCCCTAGTGCGCTGGCCAGATCCCACGCGTGCAGATGCCACTCCACGCAGGCGACTCCCGCCATCCCCGCGACCGAGATCACCTGGCCGCGGTAGCTGTGGTGCGGCAGCCCGAGCAGCGGGCCAATCCTGGCGGCGTAGCGCGTGGCCGACCGCGCGAACGCGGTGATGTGCTCCTCAGGCGGCACGTCGGGCAGCGTGGCGAGTTCGGCGGCGTTCTGCCTGGCCAGCTTCCGCGCGATGGACTGCGGCTGGGCACCGGTCGCCATCAGCCTGGACAGCCTGCTCACCGGCGCGTCGTCCAGGTACTCGTGGTAGTCGTCGACGACGCAGCGCAGGTGGCCGGCCAGATCGGCAGCTCTCCATTCCGGGCAGGAGGTCGGCGCATTCCAGGACGCCCGTGAGAACTGCCCGGCGATCTGAACGATCGCCCGGATGCCGTCGTAGTAAGCGACGGGCGCATCGGTCTCGGCTTCGGCCAGCACCGGCGCCGCCAGCGGCGCAGGCGTGTCCCAGGAATTGCCGAGATCCATGGGTACCTCCTGACCACGCCGTGGCCTCCCCCGGCCAAAACGACGCGCTTCGCCAGATTGCCAGAAACACCGCTTGGTACGCCACCCGTGTACGACGGGAAAACAAAGTGACAGTTAACGCAGGCTCCGGATACCATCCGGCGAGTGACTACGCAGGACGCTGAGACTCTGGCCAGCGTCCCGAGTCACAGCCGGGCAACATCTGCCTCAGCAACCTCACCACGAGCGCAAACTCCGCGCGCCGCGCTCTGGCGCGTCAGAGAATACCTCAGGCCGTACTACAGCCAGATCCTGATCATGCTCGTCGCCGCGCTGTTCGGCGCCGGCACCGAGATCGTCATCCCGCTGCTCACCAAGGCGGCGATCGACGGCCCGATCGCCGCCTCGGCGCAGACGCTAGGCCATGGCTACGGCCTGCTGATCCCCATCGGGCTGGCCGCCATCGGGCTCGGCGTGGCCGAGGTCGCGATGAACGTGCTCAGGCGATGGGCGCAGGCGACTGCCGTGGCCGGCATGGAGCAGTCGATGCGCGACGAGATCTATCAGCATCTGCAGCGGCTGGAGCCTGCCTTCCACGATCAGTGGCAGTCCGGCCAGTTGCTGTCGCGCGCGACCACTGACCTGTCGGCGATCAGGCGCTTCTTCAGCTTCGGCATCGTCTTCATGATCACAAGCTCGGCCAGCTTCGTCGCGATCGTAATCCTGCTGATCAGGCTGAACCTGCTGCTCGGCCTGCTCACCGCGGCGGTGTTCGCCCCGGTGACCGCACTGTGCCTGTGGTTCGAGCGCCGCTACAGCGTCTTGTCCAGGCGGGTACAGGACCAGCAGGATGACCTCGCCACCTGCGTCGAGGAGGCAGCAGCCGGCGTTCGTGTCATCAAGGCCCTCGGGCGGCGCGAGCACTCGGCTGGCCTCCACGGCAGGCTCGCGACCACCGTCTATGAGACCCAGATCCGCAAGGCGCGTCTGCGCGGTGCGTTCTGGGCGAGCCTGGATCTGGTGCCGAACGCTGCGATCGCGGCGATCTTGCTGATCGGCGCGCTGGCCGTCGCCAGCCATAGCCTGACGATCGGCGGGCTGGTCGCTTTCGTGGCGCTGGTGCTGCAGCTGGTCTGGCCGATCGAGGCGATGGGCTACATCCTCGCGCTCGGCCAGGAAGGTGCCACCGCGGCGCAGCGCGTCTACGAGATCCTCGACACCAAGCCCGCGATCACGAGCCCGCCCGGCCGCAATCAGTTCGACCGTCCCGCGGCAGCGTGAGGCGGGCAAGCAAGGCGGCAGGCTCGTCCTCAACCACGTCGGGTTCGCCTTTCCTGGCTCCCGCGAACCCGTGCTCAGAGACGTCTGCCTGGAACTGTCCCCCGGCGAGACCGTGGCTCTGGTCGGCGGAACCGGCTCGGGCAAGACCACGCTGCTGTACCTGATCGCCAGGCTCGCCGACGCGACGAGCGGAACGATCACGCTGGACGGTACCGACGTCAGGCGGCTCCCCCTGGCCACCCTGCGGACGCTGGTCGCCTGCGCCTTCGAGGACCCGACGCTGTTCTCGGCCAGCGTGCGGGAGAACGTGGCGCTCGGCGTCCCCGACGCGACCGACGAGGCAGTCAGGACCGCGCTGACGGCAGCCCAGGCGGAGTTCGTGGACGAATTGCCGTGGGGCCTGGACACCAGGATCGGCGAGCAGGGCATGTCCCTGTCAGGCGGGCAGCGGCAGCGGATCGCGCTGGCCAGGGCCATCCTGGCAAGCCCGTCTGTGCTGCTCCTCGACGACCCGCTGTCCGCGCTCGACGTGCACACCGAGGCCAAGGTGACCGCCGCGCTCAGCCAGGTGCTCACGGCGTCGACGGCCCTGGTGGTCGCGCACCGGCCGTCTACGGTCGCGCTGGCCGACCGGGTCGCGGTGCTCGAGCGCGGCGAGATTGTCGCGATCGGCACCCACCACGAACTGCTCGCGACCAACCAGCACTACCAGTTCCTGATGAGCACAGACGCGGAGACCGGAGCGATCCGATGAGTCAGCCAGCCAAGCAGGCCTGGCGCGGCATCGCCGCCGAGGAGGCCGCCGAAGTCTCCAAGGGGCTGTCGCTGCTGCTGCGCCGTCGCAGCCGGGCGCTGCTGGCGAACCTGCTCCGCCCGCATCGCGGCGCCGGTAGCCCTCATCGGGCTGCTGGTGCTGATCGCCAACCTGGCGGGCCTGGCCGGCCCCTGGCTGATCGGCGTCGGTGTGGACCGAGTACCCGCCCTGGTCAGGACGCACGACGCAGTGCCCATCATCATCGTCGTGATCGGGTTCGCCGCCGCCATCACGGTTCAGGCGACGGCGACGGCCTCCTTCATCTCGGTGCTCGGCCGGATGGGCAGTCAGGTCGTGCGCGAACTGCGCGCCAGGGTCTTCCGTCACTTCCAGTGGCTGTCCGTCGCGTTCCACGAGCGGTACACCTCAGGGAAGGTCATCTCCCGCCAGGTCTCCGACATGGACGCGCTGTCCGAGCTCTTCGACGAGGGACTCGACTCGCTGCTGAACGCCGCGTTCTCGCTGATCTTCGTCGGCACCGGCATGCTGCTGCTCGACTGGCCGCTCGCGCTCGCGGTAATGGCCGGCTTCCTGCCGCTGATCTGGCTGAGCGCGTGGTTCCAGCGGGAGTCCGCCGTGGCTTACCGGAGCACCAGGGAGACCATCGCACTGGTCATTGTTCAATTCGTCGAGACGTTTAACGGGATCCGCGCCGTCCAGGCCTTCCGCAGGGAGCGGCGGAACGACGCGATCTTCGGTGAGCTGAACCAGGGCATACGCCGACGCGTCGCTGCGCTCCATGCGGCTGCTCGCGCGTGTACTTCCCCGGGGTGACCCTGATCGGCAACCTCGCGGTCGGCGCGGTGCTGCTGTACGGCGGTATCCGGGTGATCGACCACGCGATGCCGGTCGGCGTGCTGGTCACGTTCCTGCTCTTGCTGCGCAGGTTCTTCGAGCCGCTGCAGGACGTGTCGCAGTTCTACAGCACCTTCCAGTCGGCCGCCGCGGCGCTGGAGAAGCTCTCTGGCGTGCTGGAAGAGCCGCCCTCGGTGCCCGAGCCGCGCAACCCAGTCCCGCTCCCCCGGCTGCCTGCCGACGCCGACCCTGGACGCCAGCTCGAGCTGTCGTCGATCCGCTTCGGCTACCGGGACACCGTGGTGCTGCCGCGGCTGAACCTCACGATCCCGGCCGGCCAGACGGTCGCCCTGGTCGGCGCCACCGGCGCTGGCAAGACGACGATCGCGAGGCTGCTGGCCAGGTTCTACGACCCGAACGAGGGCCAGGTCCTGCTCGACGGCATGGACCTGCGCAGCGTCGCCGACAGCGACCTGCGCCGCGAGATCATCCTGATCACTCAGGAGAACTTCCTGTTCAGTGCCTCGATCGCGGAGAACATCGAGCTTGGCAAGCCCGGCGCAACCCGGGCGCGAGATCGAGGCCGCGGCCGGGGCGGTGGGCGCGAGCCAGTTCATCCTGGCCATGCCGGATGGATACGACACGCAGGTAGGCAAGCGCGGCGGCCGGCTTTCGGCCGGCCAGCGCCAGCTGATCTCGTTCGCCAGGGCTTTCCTCGCCGCACCGAGCGTGCTGATCCTGGACGAGGCGACATCCTTGCTCGACCTGCCTGGCGAGCGGATCGTCCAGCAGGCGCTGCAGACCGTCCTGGCTCGCCGGACCGCGGTCATCATTGCGCACCGGCTGTCGACGGTGCGGATCGCCGACCGTGTGCTGGTGCTCGACCACGGCCGGGTGATCGAGGACGGCTCGCCCGCCGACCTGCTGGCCAGCGGCGGCGAGTACTCCGACCTGCATCAGAGCTGGCTGGAGAGCCTGGCATGAGCGCTCGGTCATGCCGCCAATGGCGCGCCGACGGCCATGCCGGGGCATCCTTCACCAGGGTCGGCTAAGCTGGCCGCCGTGAATGCGGGACGCAAGCAGGCCAGCGAGGACGCACAGGCCAAATACCTAGCGGACGTCGCGCTTGCCGCGAACTTCGACGATCTCCTCGCGGGCGCGCAGTCGGCCGAGAAGCAGTACCGCCAGGCCCAGGCGACGACGGCGCCGCTGGCCGAGCAGTACCGGCTGGCGAAGCTGCTGGACGCCGTCCTCACCGATGTGATGCGCTCCGCGTACGCCGCGGTCAGGGCGGAAATCGGCCCGCGCGGCTACGACGACCGCATTTTCAAGCGCAAGGCGATGGCGACTCCGGTCGTACACGCGCTCAACACCGAAGCAGAACGGCTGCTGACGCTGCGCGAAACGCATAGGCTTACAGGCATTCCGCCGCGGCCGGAGCGGGTGGGACTTGATCCGGAGCCGCTGACCGCGCACAGCCAGCACTAGCAGGGCCGGGGTTGTTCCCCAGGGGTCAGCAGCCCGGAGTTCCGGGGTCGTCCTCTTGGGCTGGCACCAGGGTGGTCGGGGGGTAACTCCGGGCCGCTTACCACTGGCCGGTCCGCGATACGGAAATTATTCGATCATGGGACTTCCGGGGGCTCAGGTGGGCGTTGATAGGGGTAGTGGTCCCGCGAGGCCGACCGGTCACCAGGAGACCACCAGGAAAGCTACAAATAACTTGTCCGAATACCATCACAATGTGCCATGTCGTCATCGAGTGGTGACCTGGCAGATTGGGATGAGATGATCACCACTCCCCCACAACTGATCAGGAGGCGCACGGATGTGCCCGCATTCGCCCCCGTGCCCGAGCGCTAAGGACCCGGACCACGAGGCGGCCCGGACTCTCATCAGCCACCCGGAACAGGGCTGGAGCCTGCTGTGCAACGGCATAGTGGTCTTCGATGACACCGGTGAGCTGCTCCCCGATGGCGACTCAATCGCCCCGCACCGCCCAACCGATCTGATTACCCGGCCCGCTTCGACCTCGTCGTCAGCCGCCTGAGCTGACCCTGTCGGGCCGTTCTCACGGCCCCGGCGGCCATCGCAGCCCGCCGACGTGCCATCCCGCCAGTCGAACAACCCCGGACGCAGCGACGCCGGGACCGGCTAAATCGCAGGGATTCGCACCCGCCTCTGGCGCAACACCTCAGCTGTCCCGCGCCAGCGTGATGATCTGGCTCAGCCAGGACTCGACCTCGGCGGTGATCGTCTCCAGGCGCCCCGACAGCGAATGGGTCTGCCCCGCCAGCACGACGAGCCTCGCCGCGTCGGCGGCGTCTGGCACCCCGAACGGGTCGCGGTCGCCGTTGATGACAAGAACCGGCACGCCCGCGGACCGCAACTCGCCCGCTCGCGAACGCGCGGGATCGTCCGCCTTACCCGGCGGATGCACCGGAAAGGCCAGAGCTATCACCGACGCCGCGGCCGCCTGCCGAGCCGTCCGGCAAGCGACCCGAGCGCCGTTGCTGCGGCCTCCCTGTACGAGCGGCAAGCCGGGATACTGACCGCGCAGCGCACCGATGATCTCCAGCCAGGCCGCGTCCTGGCGATCGGCAGAACCTGGCGCACTGGCGCCCCTGACCCGGTAGGGCTGGGTCACCAGGGCGACGGCCGCGCCCGCGCTGCAGGCCGGCCTTCTTGGCAGCGAGGATGTCCTTGCTGGCGACTGCGCCGCCGGCGCCGTGGGTCAATACGAGCAGCAACTCAGGGTGTTCAGGCGCTTCTGCCTCTGCCAGCGCTGGGCCGGCGGCGGTCATGATCTCCACCGCAGCAGGCTACTTCGCCAGGCACAAAGAAGCGCCCGGCAGCGGCGCCTCTGCCGGTTGTCGATCGAGAATTTCCGCAACCACGGGCCAAGGAATCCAGTCTCAGAAGGCAGGACGGCGTCGGGGGCGCGTCAAGCGGAGGGCGCAGCCGCCGCCGGGAAGGCGGCCGACATGCAGCGGAAAGTAACCGGGGCACTTGTCGCGGTGGTTGCCGCCATCCTGGCAGCAGCCTGCGGGGGCAGCGAGAGCGGCGGATCAGCGCAGATCACCGCCCCCGGATGTCCGGCAGGCGCGCCTCCGCCCGCCCCGCTCAGCAGGTCAGCGGGCCCCGGCGGCCTGATCAAGCCGAATCCCGTCGTCGTGGCGATCTGTCAGTACCGCTCCGGTCGTCCCGGCCGCCCGCCCCTGCGCCGGATCGTGCTGCGCGCTCGGGCCGCCTCGGGCCTGGCCGCGGTGGTCAATAGCGGCGGACCGGTCACGGCAAGTACCCGGCGCTGCGATCGGCCCGATCAGCTGCTGCCCTATTCGCAGGTCTTCGCCTTCCGATACCCGACCGGCCGGGTGAGCCGCGTCGAAGCCAGTCAGCTGTCGTGCGACCGGGCCGTCGTGACGACCCATGGCCGCTCTGGTGTGCTGGGGTTCGATGTCGCGGCCGAACTGTTCGGCATCACGATGGCGCCAAGGCATCCGCGTGGCCCGCGTACGCCCTCGCTGATCGGCCTGACCGCCGCCGGCGCAGCCGCCGCCGCGAAGCGTCATCACTTCAGCACGTACTTCGACGGCGGTGTCATCGACCAGACGGCGCCGTTCGGCGCGGTGGTGTTCCAGTCGCTGCCCGCCGGCCTTCGGGCTACCGCCCCTGGCCGGGAGGTTGACGTGATCATCGCCGTCCGAGAATCTCCGCGGTGCGCGGCCGACCAGCTCTCGCTGAGCTACCTGGGCGGCGAGGCTGGGGCCGGCAACGACTTCGGCACCCTCCTGAGTCAGCGACCGCTCCTCGCGGGCCTGCACGCTGAGCGGGCCGCTGCGCGTGACGGGACTGAGCCGGGTCGGCCAGCCGGTCACCAACACCGTCCGCTTTGCGCTGGCCGGCGTGGCCGTGCTCAGCCCCGGCGTCGCCACGATCAGCCGGGACAGTCCTGGCGGCAAGCTGATCGGGCTGGCACCAGGCGACCTGACCGGCTCGATCCTGCTGCAGGCCGAGTACCGGGATGGACCGGCCAACGTCGACAACGGGCTGTGCACGCCGCTCTGGGTGGTGCCCGCGTCCTGGCGCGTCACGCTCCCGGACTCCAAATCGCTCGTCGTCGCCAACGTCGACCGGCACAACCGGGGCCTAGTACGGTCCGGCGGGTTCGTCACGTGCCGCGGCAAGCTCGGTAGCGTCAGCCCCGCGACGGTCACGTATCTCGGCAACTAGCAGGCTGAAGGTCACAGGATCGCGATCGGGTTGATCGGGGAACCGGTGCCGCGCGGCATCCGCAGCGGCGCGATCACGCACAGGAACGACCATTGCCGGTTCTCCGTGCACAGCGGCAGCAGCTCTTCGAACTGCAGGTAGTCGAGCAGTTGCATGCCGAGCGCGTTGATCGCGAGCACGTGCACGGGGAAGTCGACGCCGCCCTGGACGGCGCTCGACGCGGTGTCGCTGTTGCTGTCGCTGCCCAGGACGGCGATCTGCCGCTCAGCGAGCAGCGGCATGACGCGACGGGTGCAGGCCTGCCCTGGCCGCGGCCGCGTCCCACGGTCCGCGCTCATTCCGCCTGCGCCGGTGCCCTACCCGGACGAAGAGAATGTCGCCCTTGCCGAACCTGACTTGCTGACGTTCCTCCGCGGCCTCCAGATCGGCAACGGTCACGTAGTCGCCTGGCTCGAGCCAGTCCTTTCCGCGCACGGCCGGGATGTCGAGCAGCACGCCTCGCCCGGCGATGCCGTCCCTGGCCAGGCCGATCGACAGTTCGTCGGCGCCCGACTCGGTGACCTTGCTGTCGGGCACGCCGTTGTAGAGGCGGCCGTCGAACATGACGTGGCACAGCGCGTCGATGTGGCTGTCGGCGTTGCCGTGCACATTCATCGCGATCCGGTCGGTACCGAATGACAGGCCGTCGTCGTCGGCGTCCGCGCCGGTCCCGGTCATCTCGTGCACCGCGGGATGCGGGTTGTCGGCCGTTGTCGTGTCCTCGATCGGCGCCGCGAGCGAGACCGATCTTCCCAGCCTGACCAGGCCGGCGGCCGCGAGCGTGTCCTGGTGCGTCAGGTAGTTCAGCGCGCCTCGCCGGTCGGCCGCGGACCATGGCAGCCCTGCGCGCAGGCTGCGGTAGAGCTCGCGGAACTCGGCCTCGGTCATCGGCGGCGGGTGAGCAGCGGTCCGAGTGTTGCCTTGCCCTGCATTCATCTGGCCAGCCTTACCTATGCGGGCCCCGGAGGTCATCATCCGGGACGGGTGGGGCACGCTGGGACCGGCAGAGCTGTGCGCTGGGACCGGCAGAGCTGTGCGCTGGGACCGGCAGAGCTGTGCGCTGAGACCGGCAGAGCCGTGCACGTGCCAGAAAGAGGACCAATGCCCCGCGAACGTCTCGTGGCCGTCAGCTACCCGGTGGACGAGGAATACGCCAAGATCAACGCCGATGTGCTTGCCGGTGCCGCGACCGTCAGCTTCCTGTGCCAGCTACCCGAGCCGGATCGCGCGGCAGTGATGGCGCAGGCCGAGGCGCTGATCGGCTGGAACCTGGCCAGGGAACTACCGGAGGGCGCGCTGCATCAGGCACCAGACCTGGCGTTCATCCAGTTGCTCTCGGCCGGCGCCGACAGCATAGACTTCCGCGCCATTCCCGAGGCCGTGCCGCTGGCGGGCAACGTCGGCGCCTACGCCAAGCCGATGGCCGAGCACGTCGTGGCCATGACCCTCGCGCTGGCCAGGCGCCTGCCGCAGCGGCACGCGGCTCTGGCGAGGGGCGAGTTCAACCAGGCCGAGCCGCTGCTGACGCTGGACGGCGCGGTCTGCGCGATCCTGGGCTTCGGCGGCATCGGCACGGCGACGGCCAGGCTGATGCGCGCGCTAGGCGCGCAGATCTACGCGCTCAATACCTCAGGGGTGACTACAGAGGACGTCAGCTTCGTCGGATCTCTCGCGGACCTGGACCGGGCCCTCGCGGCCGCCGACGTCCTCGTGGTGTCGGCGCCGCTGACCAACGCCACCCGCGGCCTCATCGGCGCCCGCGAGCTAGCGCTCATGAAGCCGACCGCCATCCTGGTGAATGTCGCCCGCGGCGCGATCATCGACGAGCGAGCGCTCTACGAGCACCTGGTCGCGAACCAGGACTTCTGCGCCGCCATCGACGCCTGGTGGCACGAGCCAAGGGGCGGCAAGCCGTTCACGACCGAGTACCCGTTCTTCGATCTGCCGAACGTGCTCGGCTCGCCGCACAACTCCGGCATCGTCGCTGGCGTGCTCCCCGCCGCCGCGGCCAGGGCGGCCGAGAATGTCCGCCGCTTTCTGCGCGGCGAGCCAGTCACCGGCGTCATGCGCCGCGAAGATTACCTATAGGCGGGGCCGGCCTTGATCGGCAGTCCCCCGAGCGTCCAGTTAAAGAATCCTGGCCAGGAACTGCCCGGTGTAGCTCTCCTGCACCTTGGCGACCTGCTCGGGCGTGCCGGTCGCGATCACCTGGCCGCCGCGTGACCCGCCTTCGGGCCCGAGGTCGATCACCCAGTCGGCGGTCTTGATCACGTCCAGGTTGTGCTCGATCACGATGACCGTGTTGCCGCCGTCGACCAGCCGGCTGAGCACGCCGAGCAGCTTGCGGATGTCATCGAAGTGCAGCCCGGTCGTCGGCTCGTCGAGGACGTAGATCGTCCGGCCGGTCGAGCGCCGCTGCAACTCAGACGACAGCTTGACCCGCTGCGCCTCGCCACCGGACAGGGTCGGCGCCGGCTGGCCGAGCCTGACGTAGCCGAGTCCGACGTCCACCAGCGTCTTCAGGTGCCGGTGGATGGCCGGCACCGGCTCGAAGAACTCCGAGGCCTCCTCGATCGGCATGTTCAGCACGTCGGCGATCGTCTTGCCCTTGTAGTGGACCTGCAGCGTGTCGGTGTTGTACCTGGCGCCGTGACAGACCTCGCACGGGACGTAGACGTCAGGCAGGAACTGCATCTCGATCTTGATGGTGCCGTCACCCGAGCAGGCCTCGCACCGGCCGCCCTTGATGTTGAACGAGAACCTGCCGGGCTGGTAGCCGCGGATTTTCGCCTCGGTCGTCTGCGCGAACAGCCGCCTGATGTGGTCGAACACGCCCGTGTACGTGGCCGGGTTGGACCGCGGGGTCCGGCCGATCGGACCCTGATCGACGTGCACCACCTTGTCGAGCTGCTGCATCCCGGTCACCTTGACGTGCCGGCCAGGCACGATCCTCGTACCGTGCAGCTCCTTCGCCAGAGCCGCGTAGAGGATGTCGTTGACCAGCGTGGACTTGCCGGAGCCCGATACGCCGGTGACCGCGATGAACGTCGCGAGCGGGAACGACACGTCGATGCCCTGCAGGTTGTGCTCGGACGCGCCCTTGACCACGACTTCCCTGGCCTTGGCGACCTTGCGCCGCTTCGCGGGCACCGGGATGCGCTCCCGTCCGGTCAGGTACGCACCGGTCAGCGACTCCTCGCTCGCCAGCAGTTCGGCGAGCGGGCCAGAGACGACGATCTGCCCGCCGTGCTCGCCGGCCCGCGGACCGATGTCCACCACCCAGTCAGCGGCCCTGATCGTGTCCTCGTCGTGCTCGACCACGATCAGCGTGTTGCCGAGGTCGCGCAGCCGCAGCAGCGTGTCGAGCAGCCGGTGATTGTCCCGCTGATGCAGCCCGATCGACGGCTCGTCCAGCACGTACAGCACGCCGACCAGCCCCGACCCGATCTGCGTCGCGAGCCTGATCCGCTGCGCCTCGCCGCCCGCCAGCGTCGCCGACGCCCGGTCCAGCGTCAGGTAGTCAAGCCCGACGTCGAGCAGGAAGCCCATCCTCGCGTTGATCTCCTTGAGCACCCGGCCGGCGATCTGCTGGTCCCGGTCGGACAGCTCAAGGGTGCGCAGCAGCTTGGTCAGCTCGCCGATCGGCAGCGCGCAGTACTCGGCGATCGACCGTCCGTCGACCGTGACCGCCAGGGTGAGCGGCTTGAGCCTGGTGCCGTGACACGACGGGCAGGGCACCTGCCGCATGAAACCCGCGTACCGCTCCCGGCTCGAGTCGCTCTCCGCCTCGGCGTGCCGCCGCGAGATGTACGGGATCGCGCCCTCGAAGTTCGTGTAGTACGACCGCTCCCTGCCGTACCGGTTCTTGTACCTGACGTGCACCTGGTCGCCGTAGCCGTAGAGCAGGGCCTTCTTGGCCTCGGCGGAAAGCTTGGCCCACGGGGTGGCGACGCTGAACCCGAGTGAGGACCCCAGCGCGTCCATCAGCCGCAGGAAGTAGTCGTTGACGTGGCCGCCACTCCAGACGCCGATAGCGCCGTCGGCCAGCGACAGGTCAGGATCGCCGACGACGAGTTCGGGGTCGACCTCCATCCTGGTGCCGAGGCCGGTGCAGTCCGGGCAGGCGCCCCAGGGCGAGTTGAACGAGAACGACCGCGGTTCGAGTTCCTCGAACGACAGGTCGTCATACAGGCACGCCAGGTGCTCGGAGTACATCCGCTCCCGGTCGGGGTCGTTCTCCGGCAGGTCCACGAAGTCCAGCACCACGACGCCGCCGGACAGGCCGAGCGCGGTCTCGACCGAGTCGGTCAGCCGCCGCCTAGCCGACTCCTTGACCGCCAGCCGGTCGACGATCACCTCGATGGTGTGCTTCTCGTACTTCTTGAGCGCGGGCAGCCTGCTGCCGCCGTCGGTGGCGTCCTCGAGCCTGATCGTGACCCCGTCGACCCTGGCCCTGGAGTAGCCCTTGGTCTGCAGTTCGCGTAGCAGTTCGGTGTACTCGCCCTTGCGGCCGCGGATGACGGGGGCGAGCACCTGGAACCTGGTGTCCTCGTCGAACTCGAGCACCCGGTCGACGATCTGCTGCGGGGTCTGCCTCGCGATCGGCCGCCCGCATTCCGGGCAGTGCGGCTTGCCGATCCGCGCGAACAGCAGCCTCAAGTAGTCATAGACCTCGGTCACGGTGCCGACCGTCGACCGGGGGTTGCGGCTGGCCGCCTTCTGGTCGATGGAGACGGCCGGCGACAACCCGTCGATGAAGTCGACATCGGGCTTGTCCATCTGGCCGAGGAACTGCCTGGCGTACGCCGACAACGACTCCACGTACCGGCGCTGGCCCTCGGCGAAGATCGTGTCGAACGCGAGGCTCGACTTGCCCGAGCCGGACAGCCCGGTGAACACGATCATGGCGTCCCTGGGCAGGTCCAGCGAGACATCCTTGAGGTTGTGCTCGCGTGCACCGCGGACTACCAGTCGTTCTGCCACTGTGCGCTCTGTTTCTCCTGGTCTGTGCTGTCTGATTGGGCGGTGACATTGGGGGAAGACACGGGCTAGCAAGGCGCGCGGTCAATCGTATCCGGGCCTAGTGACATTTTCCGGTGCTCGAGGTCCGGCCGCACCCCTGCGGACCGGGGGCCAGATCCCTCGACGCCTGGCGGCCGCTCGCGGCGGAGGATCGCCGCCCGAATTGCCCGCTTCCCCGTTTGCCCAATACCTACCAAGTACTGCGCGGGAGTCGTTATTCCTGTGCACGGACCGGCTTTCGTGATCGCACCTGGTTGGTGGAAGATGGCACCCGTGAGCCAGCCCACTGCGCCGCACGCGGTCGAACTGACCATCGACCGGATCTCCGAGGCAGCCGAGCGCCTCGTCGCGACGGTATCGGCGCTCGCCGACGAGCAGGTACCAGAGCCGTCACTGTTGCCAGGCTGGAGCCGCGGGCACGTCCTCACCCACATCGCCCGCAACGCCGACGGCCTGCGGAACCTGCTGATCTGGGCCCAGACCGGCGTGGAGACGCCGCAGTACGGCAGCGGGGAGGAGCGCGACGCGCAAATCGAGGACGGCGCCGCGCGGCCGGCGACCGAACTCGCGGCCGACCTCGCAGCCAGCTCGGACGCGTTCCTCGGCAAGGCGCGCGAGCTCACCGACGAGGCCTGGGCGACCGAGGTCCGCGGCTTCCGCGGACCGGCCCATCCTGCCTGGTTCACGCTGCACAGGCGGCTGGCTGAGGTCGAGATCCACCATGTCGACGTCGCCGCGGGCTACGGGCCCGCCGACTGGCCTGATTGGTTCGTCACCGACATGCTGTACCGGGTCACTGGTCAGCTCTGGGGCAATCCGGATACCCCGAAGGTGACGGTGACGGACGCGGAGACCGGCAGGCAGTTCTTCCTGCGCCAGGACGCGGCCGCCGAGCTAGAGGTCACCGGGCCCGGCGCCGTGCTGCTGGCATGGCTGCTCGGCCGGGACGACGGCGCCAGCCTGGCCGCGGACCCCGAAGGGCCGCTCCCTGGCATCCCGGCGTACTGATGACATCCTGAGACTGACAGCCCTACCGAGAGGACATCATGAGCTACACCGGCAACGTAACCGTGGGCGGCGCGGCGCAGACCAGGGAGCTTCCTGGCCTCGTCATCACCAAGGTCGCGGTCGGCCCCATGGACAACAATGCCTACCTGCTCCGCTGCACGAATACCGGCGAACTGCTGCTGATCGACGCGGCGAACGAGGCAGAGACGTTGCTCGGCCTGATCGGTGACACGCCGCTGGCGACGATCGTGACTACGCACCGGCATGGCGACCACTGGCAGGCGCTCGAGGATGTTGCCAAGGCCACCGGCGCCGCGACGATCGCGCACACCGACGACGCGCCCGCCCTTCCGGTAGCTCCGACGCGACTGGTCAATCACGGCGACACGATCGGCGTCGGGGACGCTCAGCTCAGCGTCATCCATCTGCGCGGGCACACGCCGGGCAGCATCGCGCTCCGCTACGACGGCGCGGGCGCGCTGGCCGACCAGCCGCACCTGTTCACCGGCGACTCGCTGTTCCCCGGCGGCCCTGGCAACACCGAGCACGACTCCGCGCGGTTCAACTCGCTGATCACCGACCTGGAAAACCGGATCTTCGGCGAGCTTCCCGACGGTACCTGGGTCTACCCAGGGCACGGCGGCGACACCACGATCGGCACCGAGCGCCCGCACGTCCCTGAGTGGCGCGCTCGCGGCTGGTGATGCCGGATTCTTCTGACCCTGCGGTGCCGCCGAGCGTCGACTTCGTGGTGGTGGGCGGCGGCATCACCGGCCTGGCGGCCGCCTGGGCACTGCGGCGGCGCGGCCGTGAGGTCCTCGTGCTTGACCAGGCGCCGATCGGGCACCTCGGCGGCGGCTCGCACGGCTCGTGCCGGATCTTCCGGCTCGGCTACGACGACGCCGGCTATGTGGCCCTCGCAGCGCGGGCGAGGCAGCCATGGGCTGAACTCGAAGACGCCTGCGGTGAGCGGTTGCTGCACCCGACCCCGCAGCTGACGTTCGGGCCGCGGCTTGCGCAGGTCCTGGCCGCCATGAAGGCCGGAGGCGCGGCCTGCGAATTGCTGTCCGCTGCCGAGGCGACGGCCCGGCATCCCGGCGTCGCCGTGACCGGTGACGTGCTCGTCGAGCACGGCTCCGCGGTGATCGCCGCCGACCGGGCGCTGGCATGCCTGACCGCGCTGGCCGGCCCGGCCGGCACGGTGCGCAGCGGCATAGGTGTCTGCGCCCTGGCCGACGACGGCCGCGCGGTGCGGGTCAGCACCGGCGAGGGCGACATCCAGGCCGCATGCGTGATCGTCTGCGCCGGCCCGTGGACCTCCAGGCTGGTGGCCAGTGCCGGGATCTCGGTGCCTGGCTCGGCCACGCTTGAGCAGGTCGCCTACCTGGACCCGGTCCCGGCCGCGGCGACGCCTGCCATGCCGATCTTCGTGCGCTACGGCGCGGTGTTCCCTTACGGGGTGCCGATTCCTGGCTCCTCGCGCTACAAGATCGGGATTCATCACTCCGGGCCGACGGTTGACCCCGACAAGCAGGATCAGTCGCCCGACGCGAGCCTCTGCCGCAGGATCGAACAGGCGGCCAGGACCTTGCTGCCTGGGTTCGATCCGCGCCCGGTCGCGCATGAACGCTGCATCTACGACAACACGCCGGACACCGACTTCGTCGTCGACAGGATCGGCAATGTCGTCATCGGCAGCGGCACGTCAGGTCACGGCTTCAAGTTCGGGCCGCTGCTCGGTGAATGGCTTGCCGATCTGGCCATCGACGGCACGTCGCCCGCGATTCCCGCGCGGTTCGCGCTGAGCAGGTTCTGACGGCGACGGTGCTCGCGCCATTCCAGGTACGGTCGGTGCTATGCCCCGTGACGTCAAGGTTGTCTATCGCAAGCACGACGGCTCGCTGCACTGGCACATGGACTCCCGGTGGCTCGGCGAGGACGAGCACGGGATCTGGACCGGATTCGCCAGGCCGACCGTCATGCGCAAAGGCGACGGGCCGCTGGTGAGGCTGGAGTACGCCTCGGTGATGCTCTTCCCGCGCGAGGCATGGTGGACGGCGGCCTTCAACGACGCGCCGGCCGAGACGGAGATCTACTGCGATATCACTACGCCCGTGCGCTGGCCGAGCGGCGCCGAGGTGACCATGGTCGACCTCGACCTGGACGTCTCCAGGAGGCGCACCGGCGAGGTCGAACTGTGGGACGAGGACGAGTTCGCCAGCCACCAGGTCAAGTACTCCTACCCAGCCGACGTCATCGCCGAGGCCGAACGCTCCGCTGACTGGCTGCGGAAAGCGCTCACGCAGAACATCGAACCGTTCGCCAGCACGTACCTGGCCTATCTGGCGCTGGTCGCTTAGCCGGTCCGCCTGGCCAGCTTGGCGGCGATAGACCTACCGGCGTAGCCGGCGGTAGATCGCGAGGACGGCGGCGACGGCGTCGGACTCAGTCGGCAAGGCCGCTGCCCGCTGGGCGGCGGCCTTGCTCAGCCGTGCGGCCAGTCCCTCGTCGTCGAGCACCCTCAGCACCGCGTCCGCGAGGGCCGCCGGATCGTCTGGCGGCACCAGCAGCGCGGCGTCGTCCCCGGTCAGGTCCCTGACGCCGCCTACGTCGGCCGCGACGATCGGCCGGCCGGCTCGCATCGCCTCCTGCAGGACCAGTGGCTGGCCCTCCCACCGGCTCGGGAGCGCGAACACGGCGGCGGCGGCGAGCAGATCGGGGATGTCGTCGCGGCGCCCGAGCAGCCGCGCGCCTACGCCGAGGCTGCGTGCCTGGTCAGCGAGGTCATCGGCGAGCGGGCCGGCTCCCGCGATGGCCAGGAGCGGCTCCGGCCGCCGGTCCCGCCACCGGGCGGCGGCGGCGATCAGCGTGTCGAAGCCCTTCTGCGGCGCCAGTCTTCCCGCGGCCAGCACCAGCGGCCGGCCGTCGTCGATGAGGTCCGCCGGCCGCCGGCCGGCGGGCCCGAGGCCAGCGGCCGGCCCGGAGGGCCCGAGGCCAGCGGCCGGCCCGAAGGGCCTCACGTCAGGCGCTGCCACGATCGCCCGCTCGACCTTGCGCGCCCCTAGCCGGCTCATCCTGGCCGACAGGTCAGACGACACGCAGAGCACCACGTCGGCTCGCCTGGCGACTAGCCGTTCGAGCAGGCCGTAGACCGCGGCGGCGGACGCTACCGGCCGGCGGCGCGTTGTGCACGGTCACCACGAGTACGGGCGGACTGCCGGTCGGCCAGCGGCGCCCTGGCGACGGATCGCAGGGCCAGCGCCGCGAGCGCGCCGGCCCGCATGCCGTGTGCGTGCACGACGTCGATCGCCGACGCGGCCAGCAAGCGGCGGAGCCGCCGGACCGCTGCGGTGTCCGCGACCGGGTGCGGCCGATCGCCGATCGCCACGGTCTCGAAGCCGATCGGCTCCGCGCCCGCGCGCCGGGTCTCAGCCTCCTGGCCGAACAGAGGCCTGGTGCCAGCCGGGCCGAAGACGCTGACGCCGAGCCCCGCCGCGGCGCTCCCCCGCGCCAGCATGGCGACGTGCAGCCCTGTCCCGCCGTCAGTGGTCCCGAGCACATAGCCGATCCGGGGCGCGCTCAGATCCCCGTGCGGCGCGGTCACGACGGTCGTAGCCTGCGCCGGATCCTGGCCAGCACGCTGCGCAGGTCGCCGCCATCGAGCACGGCCACCACCGCGCCGAACACGACCAGCGCGCACACCCCCGCGAGCGCGGCGACACCCGCGTTGCGCAAGTGGCCGGAAACCTCGAGCAGTTCGGTCACCCCGTAGCCCACGGCCGCCCCGGCGGCCGCTCCCGCCAGGCCAGCCCCGAGCGCGCGCGGGACCCCGCGCAACGCCGCCGTTCCCCTGGCCGAGCGCACTGCCAGCAGCAGCGCGATGCCGGACGCCGTCATGCCGACGGTGTTGGCCAGGCCGAGCACCGGCACCACGGCGCTGGCCCTGACCAGCGGGACGGCGATCACGTCGACCACGATCACGACCAGCCAGCCAGCGACCATCGCCACGGCGGCGATCCTGTTCCTGTTGCTGGCGAGCAGCACCCTGGACAGGCACGCGATGAGGCCGTAGCCGGCCAGGCCGGGCGCGAACAGCGTCAGCGCGAGCGCGAACTGGCCGGTCACGTCGTGGCTGAGCGCGGGGAAGGCACGGGCGACCGGGAGCGCGACCGCGGCCAGCAACCCGGCGCCGAGCCATGACGCCAGCGCGGTCGCTCGCGTCGCCGAGGCCGCTGCCTCGTCGAACGCCGCCCCCGCGCGGGACGACAGCACGGGGAACGCGCTGATCGCGACCGGAATCGCGAGCACCGCGTAGACCGACACGAACACCTGCCAGCCGTACTGATAGACGGTGACGGCGGCGCCGCTCCGCCCGCCGTGCGCGTTCGCCAGCCTGGTGACGACCAGCACGGACGCGTTCTGCGCGACCAGCGCAGCGATGCCCACCCCGGCCAGGCTCGCCGCGCGCCGCGCGAGCCCTGGCGGGAACTTGAGCGTCGGGCGCACGTTCAGCCGCAGCCGCCACGCCGGGACCAGCGCCGTCACCGCGAGCGCGGCGACACCGAGCGTGGTGCCGACCGACAGCGTGAGCTGCGCGCTGAGCGGCAGGCCGTCCACCCGGGTGGTGTACTGCCGGCCGAGCGGCACGAAGATCAGGTACGCGGCGATCACCACGAGGCTGGACAGGATCGGCGCGATCGCGGGCGCGGTGAACCTCCGGTGCGCCTGCAGGATGCCGTACAGCACGACCGCGAGCCCGTACAGCAGAATCTGCGGCGCGAACACCGACAGCATGCCGGACGCGATCGGCAGCAGGTCGTCGCGTGCGCAGCCGGACGCCGGGTTGGCCGGCATCAGCAGCGAGATCACCGGACCCGACGCCACCGCGAGCACGAGGCTCACCGGTGCCAGGATCACGACCGTCCACGTCAGCAGCGCCGACGAGATCCTGCTGACCTCCTGCGCGGCGCCACGTCCGGCCAGCCCGGCGCGCTCGGCCGGCCCGGCGAGGATCGGGACCACGATCGCGGTCAGCGCGCCGCCGAGGACGATGTCGTAGATGACGTTCGGGACCAGGTTCGCGGTGACGTACGCCGCGCTCAGGCAGGATGTCTTGACCGTGCCAGCGAAGACCACGGTCCGCACGAAGCCGAGCGTCCTGGCGACGACGGTGAGCCCGCCGATCAGTAGCGCCGCCCTGCCGACGCCCACGGCCATGCCGGTACCGGTCCGGTGCCGGTGGCCTGGCAACTCGGTCCCAGCCTGACCTGTCCGTCCGTCCTGCGCGGTGCCAGGGTCCGGCGCACTCTCGTCGGCCGGCCAACGTCGGGGCTGGTCCGGCCGGGCGAGCCGGTATCCGCCGGTCCGCCCCGAGGCGTCACAGCGGGGGGTTCCGGGGGGTCCCACCGGGCGGGCACAGCGGGGGGTTCCGGGGGGTCGCCCCACCGGGCGGGCACAGCGGGGGGTCCGGGGGGCTTTGGCTGCCGCGGTCCGGTCGGTCTCGCCGTGGAGCGGCAGCCCGCCGCCATCTAGCCTCATGGCGGTGGCCGGTGCCTGAGCCGGACGACGGCCCAGCATGTCCAGCCAGTTCAAGGCCGGGGTCTTCGCGATCACCTTGGTGAAGCTGACCTTCTCGCTCGCCGCGGTCAGCGCGGCCACGGCGCCGAGGATGACAATCCTCGTTGGCCGTCGCAGCGATGACGCCGCCGCGACGCCGATCATCGCGCCGATCGCGTTGGCGCCGCTGTCGCCCAGCATGGCCCGCTCGGCGAGGTCGTCGGGCAGCAGCGCAGCGGCCGCGCCGACCGGCGCGGCAAGTTCGGCTCTGGCCATCGGCCCGCGCAGGCCCAAGCGCCGCGCTGGCGAGCAGCGAGACCTTGATCGCGCGGCCAGGGCGCAGGTCGAACAGGTTCAGCAGGTTCGCGCTTCCGGCGACGAGACCGGCGTTGATGGCGATGTCGGCGGCCCGGCCGAGAGCCGAGGTCTGCGACTTGGCCTGAGCGGACGCTCCGCTGCCGTTGTCGCGGCAGTCGAGCAGGAAACCCGCCGCCAGCCCGGCGACGCCGATTCCGACGATCTTCACCGACCCTGTGGTCACCTCGCCCTTGGCGAGGGCGGCCAGGTGGCCGAGGAAGCCGCGATGGTCGCTGCTGCCGGCCAGATCGTCGTAGCAGCCGACGGCTCCGGCTCCGGCTCCGGCCAGCGCGAGCGCGAGCCTGGTACGCGAGTCGAGGCCGGGCACGGTGGCCGCCGCACTCACCGCGCCGATCGTGACCGCCGGTCCCGCGAGGAGCGTGACGGGCTCGCCGCGATGATTGGTGCGCGTCCAGGTCTTCTCGCCGCCCGGCTGGGCCTTGGTCAGCGCCGTGTAGGCGGCCCGCGCTCCCGACCCGGCTCGCACTAGCCGCAGCGCTGCCCGCGTGCTCGTCATCGTGGCTTCTTCCTGGCCGAGTGCGACGGGCTCCCCGACGGACTCGGGCTCGCGCTGGGCGCCGGACTGGGCACGGCGCCTGGACGGACTCCGTAGGCGGCTGGCGTCGCGCTGGGTTCGAGCAGCTCGTTCAGTGCCTGCGCCACGATGATCTGGCCAGAGACCATATCGGCATTGTCCACCGTGGTGAGCGAGACGCCGGCCGCACCGCTGTTGACCGAGTCGATCGCGCTGCGCGGCCCCGAGCCCACCAGCGGCCCGGTCAGCACGGCGCCCTTGCTCGCCTCCTGCAGGTCATTCGTCAGCGCGATCAGCGCCAGGTTGAATGGCCCGCTGGTCTTGGCCGACGGCACGGTGCCTGGCACGACCACGACGGCCATCGTCGCCTGACCGCCCAGTGACGGCCCGCCGGCGGGCCCGTTGATCTGCAGGAACCCGGCGTTGGCGAAGCCGGTCAGAATCTGCTGGATCTGCTGCGGGCTGAGCGTGGCCACGCCGTTCTTGTTCGCGAGCGTCGCGGCGAGCACCCGGGCGGCCGCCTCCTGGCCGGAGACCTGCGTATCGGAGGAGGAATTCGGCAGCGTCAGCCCGGTCGGCGCGAGGCTCGTCGCGGTGGTCTCGAGTTGCTGCTCGGTCGTCGCGCCCGTGTCGAAGAACTGCGAAGACAGCACGACCTGGCCGGTGACGTTCGCGCCCGCGCCCTTGAGCGCCCGGGTCACGCCGTCCACGGTCGGACCGTCGGCGCCGGGTGCGAGCACCAGTACCACGCTCTCGCCGTCCAGCAGGCCGTGCAGCAGATTGGCCTCGCCCGCCTGCGCGAACGCCTCTTCGGCGGCGATCTGAGCCTTCAGCTGACCGTTGTGGGCGTACAGGCTCCGGTTCCGTTGCGCCTCGGCGGATGAGGCCTTGTTCAGCGCGCTGACGACAGCGGGCTGCAGCGCAGTCGACCCCACGACCAGGCCGATGGCCAGGGCGAGAAAGACGGCGACGATGGATACCAGGTGGTAGCGGAAGTCGATCAATTGAATAGTCCCGTCAGCCAATGCCAGAAGGCGGTCAGCTGCAAGTCGGCGAACCGGTAGATAATCGGACCCGCCGGCAACGCCGCGAGCCCAGCCACAATCGTGACGACCGCGGCGACCACAAGCAGGACGAGCCATGCGGTGGAGATCCGGCTCTGGTAGAGCCGGCTGACGCCCTTCGGCTCGACGATCTTGTCGCCCACGCGCATCCTAGTCAGGATCGCGCTGGCCATTCCCGGTCGTCCCTTGTCGAGGAACTCCGCCAGGTTGAAGCGCATGCCCACGGCGACGATGAGCCGCGCCCCGAGTTCGTCAGCGAGCAGGACAGCTACGTCCTCGCTGGTGCCCGCCGCCGGGCAGAGGACGGAGTCCAGTCCGAGCGCCTCGACCCGGTCCAGGCCAGGTGCCCGGCCGTCCGCGTAGGCGTGCACGACGAGTTCCGCGCCGCTCGTGAGCGCGCGGTCGGTGACCGAATCCATGTCACCGATGATGAGATGCGGCTTGTAGCCAGCGTCGATGAGCGCGTCGGCGGCGCCGTCCACGGCGACAAGCACCGGCTTGAACTCCCTGATATAGGCGCGCAGCGCCTTGCAGGTCCTCGCGGTGCCGGTAGCCGCGGGAGATCACGAGCGTGTGGCGCCCCTCCAGCTTCGTCCGCAGCTCGGGCACCCGGATGCCGTCGATCATTTCTTCGAAGTCGCGGCTGATGTACTCGACCGTGTTCGCCATGAACGCCCTGATCTGAGCGGCGAGGTCGGCCTTGGATTTGATCATCGCGCTGGCGACGGAGGCGGCCGTCTGCACGATCCCCTTCGCCGCGACCGTCTCGCCGACGTAGAGCGTGTCGCCGTCCAGACGGACCGTGCGGCCCTCCCTGACCTTGTCGAAGACGTCAGTACCGACGTCGTCGACAAGCGGGATGCCCGCCTCGATCAGCAACTGCGGGCCGAGGTTCGGGTATCTGCCCGTCATGCTGGGCGAGGCGTTGACGACGGCGACGACCTCGCAGGCCAGCAGCGACTCGGCGCTGACCCGGTCGAGATCCGCGTGGTCGATGATGGCGATGTCGCCTGGGCGCAGCCTGCGGGTCAGGTTCTTTGTCCGGCGGTCGAGGCGCGCAGGGCCGATCAAGCCGGGCAGATCGGTGGATCCGTTCCCGCGCCCGCTGGCGAGCTTCCGCGTGTACACCCTCATTGCGTTACTTAGTGTGCCAGACTGGCTACGTTCCGACGGCACTGCCGACTCAGCCATCACTCACCGTCACTGCGACCTCGCCGACTCCGCCCGCTCAGCGGCCGCTGCTTCCAAGAGCTCGCCGGCATGCGCACGGCCATACTCTGAGTCTTCCAGTCCGGCCAGCATCCTGGATAGCTCCCGTACCCGGCCCTGGTCGTCGAGGCGCGCGACGCCGCTGGATACGACCAGCCCGTCTTCGGACTTCTCCACTACCAGGTGAGTGTCGGCGAACGCGGCCACCTGAGGCAGATGCGTGACAACGATGACCTGCGCGAGCCTCGCGAGCCTCGCGAGCCTGCGGCCGACCTCTACCGCGGCCTTGCCGCCCACGCCGGCGTCGACCTCGTCGAAGACGAACGTCGGCACCGGGTCGGCGCCGGCGAAGACCACCTCGATGGCGAGCATCACCCTGGACAACTCACCGCCTGACGCGCCTTTATGCAGGGGCAACGCGGGCGCCCCGGGGTGCGCGGCCAGCCGGATCTCCACGTCGTCCCCGCCGTGCGGCCCGTACTCGCGGAGCGCGCTGACCACGACGTTGAGCCTCGCGTGCGGCATCGCCAGCGCGGTCAGTTCCGCTGTCACCGCGGCGTCGAAGCGCGCGGCCGCCTCCTGGCGCATGGTCGTGAGCTGACCGCCCAGTTCCCTGACGGCCGCGGCCAGGTCGGCCTCCCGCGCCTGGAGGCCAGCGATCCTGTCGTCGTCGCTGTCCAGTTCCGCCAGCCGCGTGGCGGCGCCCTTCGCCCACACCAGCACAGCGGCCAGATCTGGAACGGCGGGCGCTGGCGCATCGCCGTCAGCGGCCACATTCCCGTCATCGAAGGCCTGGGCAGCCACGCCGGATCGCTGCCCGCTGCCAGCGGCGTCAGCCACGGGCGCTCCGTGACCGCTAGAAAGAGATCCGGCCTCGACTGGCACGGCCGCTTGCGGGACGGGTGCCGAGCCGTAGCTGCGGATCAGCCTGGTCAGCTCCGCGCGGCGGTCCTGCACAGCGGCGAGCCTCGCCGGGTCGGCCTCCACCGAGTCGGCGTAGGAGGCGAGCTCCGCCGCGATGTCGGAGATCAGGTAGGACGCCTCGGTCAGCCTGGATGCCAGCTCGCCGAGGGCGGGATCGTGCTGAGCGGCGCTCTCGAGGGCGTGCTGGGCCGTGCCGAGCAGGGTGAGCGCGTCAGCCGACTCGTAGCTCGCCGCCGACGGGTCGGAGATCAGCGCCTCGTGCGCGGTGGTCGCCGCGGAGTGCAGGGTGTCGGCGTTTGACAGCCGCTCGGCCTCCGCGTGCAGTTCGAGGTCCTCGCCGTCGACCGGTTCGAGCTGCTCGATCTCGGTCAGGCCCTGCCGCAGGTCCTCGGCCTCCGCGGCGCGCTCGCGGGTGAGCGAGGTCAGCTCGGCCAGCTCCTCGGCGACCTTGAGGTGCTGGCTGTACGCGCGCTGGTAGTCGCTGAGCGCGCGGCTGAGCTCGGGCCCGGCGAACCGGTCGAGGGCCTGGCGCTGCCTGCCAGCCTTCAGCAGCTGCTGCTGATCGGCCTGGCCGTGCACGGCGACGAGGTCTTCGGACAGGTAGGTGAGCAGCGAGACCGGCACCGAGCGCCCGCCCGCGAACGCGCGCGAACGCCCTTCTGCCGAGACCGACCTGACCAGCACGAGGGTGCCGCCATCGTCGTCGAGGTCGCCGCCTGCGTCGTTGACCTGCTTGGCCACCTCGCCGTCCGGGTCGGTCCGCAGCCGGCCCTCGACGGTCGCCCGATCGGCACCCGGCCGGATCCTGGACGGATCGGCGCGGCCGCCGAAGAGCAGGCCGAGCCCGGAGACGACCATGGTCTTGCCAGCGCCGGTCTCGCCCGTGACGACATTGAAGCCGGGCGACAGCTCGAGCACTGCCTCGTCGATGACGCCGAGGCCGCTGATTCGCACTTCCTCAAGCATCGCCCGCCGGCTCCTCGTCTCGCTCCTGCGCTGCGCCGTCCCGCCGCGACCTGTGCCGCGCTTCGCCCTTGCCGCGCCAGCCAGAGACCGGCAGGCCGAACTTCGCCACCAGCCGGTCGGTGAAGGACGCCCCGATGACAACGCTCCGGCCAGCCGGCGCCGGTCTCGCCGTCCGCGTCGTGCCGCAGCCTCGCGAGCAGCACGGGCATGGCGCCCCGCCTGACCTCGATCCGCGCGCCCGGCGGCAGGTCGACCTTGCGGCGGCCGTCGCACCACAGCACGGCGCCCGACATCCCGCCCTTGCTGCCCGTGGCGCCGATGACCTCGGCCGCAAGCACCGATTCCGGTGATACCACCATAGGACCCGCGAAAAGGGCGTGGGCGCTGATCGGGACCAGCAGCAGGGCCTCGACGTCCGGCCAGACCACAGGTCCGCCGGCCGAGAACGCGTAGGCAGTCGAGCCGGTGGGGGTGGCGAAGACCATGCCGTCGCAACCCCAGCGCGACAGTGGCCTGCCGTCGACCTCGGTGACCAGGTCGAGCATCCGCTCCCTGGCCGCCTTCTCGACGGTGGCCTCGTTGAGCGCCCAGGCGGAAGCCGATACCGAGCCATTCTGCTGAACGGAGACGTCAATGGTCATCCGCCGCTCGACCCAGTAGTGCCCGTCCAGGATGTGGTCCACAGCGTCGGACAGCACCTCGGGCTCGGTCTCGGCGAGGAACCCGACGTGACCGAGGTTGACGCCAAGCAGCGGAGCGCCGGCCGGTCGTGCCAGTTCCGCCGCCCTGAGCAGCGTCCCGTCGCCGCCGATCACCAGGACCATTTCCGCGCCAACGGCAGCGTCCGGCGAGACCGGCAGCACGGTCGTGTTCGGGCAGCCAAGCTCGTCGGCCTCGGACTCCAGCACCCGGACCGTGACGCCGGCCGCGCAGAGCCGGTCGGCGACGATCTTGGCGGTCTGCAGACCCTCCGGCCGCCCGGTGTGCACGACGAGCAGCATGCTCCGGCCGCCTGACGCGCTCACTGCGGCCCCTCGTCGATCGCTGCGCGCAGCGCGTCCTCGGTGAGCGGCGGCGCACCGCAGCGGAGCCAGAGGAAGTACTCCACGTTCCCTGACGGGCCCTTCAGCGGGCTGGCGGTGACGCCCATGACGCCGAGCCCGGGCCATCGCCGCCGCCGCGGCGACGGCCGCGACCGCCGTTGCCCGCAGCTCAGGGTCCTTGACCACTCCCCCTGACCCGACATTGCGCCTGCCGACCTCGAACTGTGGCTTGACCATCAGCACAAAGTCCGCGTCCGGCGCGGCGCAGGCGACGAGCGCGGGCAGCACCTGGGTGAGCGAGATGAACGACAGGTCGGCGGTCACTACCTCGGGGCGCGGGTCGACCTGGCCAGGCTGGATGTTCCGCACGTTCACCCGGTCCAGGACGGTCACCCTGGGATCGGTGCGCAGGCTCCAGGCGAGCTGACCATAGCCGACGTCGGCGGCGACGACATGCGCGGCTCCGGCTCTGAGCAGCACGTCGGTGAAGCCTCCGGTCGACGCGCCAGCGTCCAGGCAGTTGCGGCCCGCCACCTGGAGGTCGGTGAACGCCGCCAGCGCTCCGGCGAGCTTGTGCCCGCCGCGCGAGACGTAGTCGGGCCCGGCGTCATCACGCTGCACCGTGATCGCCGCGTCGTGGGCGACCTGGGTCGCGGCCTTCGCCGCCGCCTGGCCGGACACCAGGACCTGACCGGAGGCGATCAGGTCGGCCGCCTGAACCCGCGACCGCGCCAGGCCGCGGCGTACAAGCTCCGCGTCCAGTCGCGCCCTCTTCGTCATCGGCCCCTAACCTCGCGTCCTAGCGGCCCTGGCCGCCAGAGTGGAGCTCGCCGAGCACCTCGACAAGCTGCTCGTGGACCCGCTCATAGACGCCAGGGTGCTCGGCGACGGGCAGCTCGTCGAGTTCGCCAAGCCGCCGGAGCGCCGCGTCGACCCGAGGCTCCCCCGTGGCCGTCAGCTCGTGCCGGCTCGCCGGCCCTGGCTGGTCCGTCGCGCGGATGCATCCAGGGGCATGCCTCCGGCTGGCCGCAGGCTCGTCAGGCTCGGCTGGGTCAGATGGGGGCGGCGGGGGCTGAAGTTCGGGCATGCTCGACGCAGCCACCGGATCGACGGCCGGATCCTGGGTCGTGCTCCATCGTGACCAGCTCCTCCTGCCATGGCGCACAGGTCAGGCGGACCGGCGGCCATGAGCGGCGCGAAACTTCCTCATCTCGCGCCTGCGGTGGGCCGGGATCCCGTCCTGCGTCCCTGTCTGGAACGCTACCGTCCAGCACGTCAAGCTGCCGCCATTGGCGGGCTACCGCGGCCCCCGATGTCCGAGTTCGGGGCCCGCGGCAGAGAATGACCGTGAAAGTGGGGTGAGGATGGCGACTGCGGATGAGTGTCGCATGGCCCTGGAGAGCCTCACGGGCCGCATCGCCGAGATGGACTCCGAGGTCCGCCAGGCCAAGCTGATCGACAGGACGCTGAGTTGCCGCGTGCCAGATCTCGGGCTGACGTTCCTGACGAGGCTCGGACCGCACGGCGCCGATCCAGTCAAAGAAGCCGACGCAGGCTCCCGCACGGCGCAGATCCGCTTCACGGCCAAGAGCGACGACGTCGTCGCGATCGCCAAGGACCCAGGCAGCTTCGCCCGCGCGTGGCTGTCCGGGCAAGATCAAGGTCGAGGGCAGCTTCCTCGATCTGCTCTACCTGCGGCGGCTGCTCTAGCGATTCCGGCACGCGACCGCCACCTCCCCCACCTCCGCGGCCTTCGCTCAGCCAGCCGGCTCGACCCGGATCGGAAGCGGCGGCCTGGCACGCCCCACCTCCAGCGCAGCGCTGATCTGAGCGACGACCCGCCGTGGCTCCGCGTGCAAACTGCTCGGCGGGTAATGCAGCACCGTGATGCCCAGCGCGCTCATCCGCGAGTGGCGCGCCATCGTGCGCTCCCAGTCGGCTGGCGACAGATGCCACCGCCGGGAATCGACCTCCACAGCGACGTCCGCGTCCGCCCACCACGCGTCCGGCCTCGCGACGAACTCCTCGTTCACGTACAGCGCTGGGTTATAGAGCGGAGCCGGCAGCCCGGATCGCTTGATGAGCCTGCGCAGATCGGCCTCAGCGGCCGACCGAACCCCGTCGGCGATCTCAGTCAGCGCCATCCGGAACCGCGCCGAGCCAGTCGTCTGGCCCCTGCTCGAGCTCAGCCGCTAGCGCCGCCACCGTCACCTTCCGCCACTGAACTGCGGACGCCACGACCGACCGCACGTCGCCGATGTCGCGTAACTGCCTCGCCGCGTCAGCCACGGCCCGCGCCACCGGTACGAACCGCAGCTCCCCGGCCGTGAAGAGCATGGCCGGCATCCTCGACGTGCGCATAACGTGCACGAAGCTCTGGTCCCGCCTCCGTCGCTCGATCGGAATCAGCACGTCGACAACGGTGCGGCCCAGGTTGTTGATGCCGTGCGCCGCCATCGCCGCCTGCCCGGTGATCGCGCTGCGATCGCCTGCGTAGAGCAACGCGGCTAATTGCTCTTGGTCGCGGGTCGGCCTGCCTGTCTTGATCGAATAGACGCCTGGGAGGAGCACCTGCCACGGCCCGCCAGGACGAAGCCTCATGCGCAGAGCCTGTTCCGTGAGCCCGCACGCTCAGTGCCTGCGACCGGGTGATGATGCCGCTCTGCCGAGCGGTCAGCCGATCGACGGCTGGTTTGTCATATAACGCGACCCTTCCCATGCCGGCCAGCCTGCCAGACCCCTCCGACAACGTGCCGATCCCGGCCAGCAAATTGAACAGCTAAGTGCCGCCGCCCGCACTGTTTGAACGGCGACGGCACGTAGCTGTTCAATTTTGGCTGGCGGCTGGGTGGGGCGGCGGGCGGGTCGGGGCGGCGGTCCCGACATGCCGGCACGAGCGGCGGAGCGCGGCGCTGGGGTCGGAACGGGCCGGTAGCGTGACGGCATGGGCGGGTTGTTCGCTCGGCCGCGGGCTGAGATCGCGGCCGGCGCCGTGCACGTACCGGGCTGGCTGAGCATCGCCGAGCAGCAGCGCCTGGTGGCCGCGTGCCGGGAGTGGGCGCGCCCGCCGGCCGGTATGCGGCACACCGCGATGCCGTCTGGCGGGCACATGTCGGTGCAGACCGTGTGCCTGGGCTGGCACTGGATGCCGTACCGGTACTCGCGCACCGCGGAGGACGTGGACGGCGCGCCGGTCAAGCCGTTCCCTGAGTGGCTGGCCGACCTCGGCCGCCGGGCGCTCAAGGAAACCCTCGGCGAGGCGGACCAGCCGGCGGCCTACGCCCCGGACGTGGCACTGATCAACTACTACGACGGCTCGGCCAGGATGGGCATGCACGCCGACAAGGACGAACGCTCGGCCGCCCCCGTGGTCTCGCTCAGCCTTGGCTCGTCGTGCGTGTTCAGGTTCGGCAACGCCGAGAACCGCGGCAAGCCCTACCAGGACGTGACGCTCGAGTCCGGCGACCTGTTCGTGTTCGGCGGACCTGCGCGGTTCGCCTACCACGGCGTCACGAAGACGATGGCCGGGACCGAGCGACCCGACATCGGCCTGCCCGAGGGCCGACTCAACATCACGCTGCGGGAATCGGGCCTGACCTGACCGCGGGCGTCCGCCTCAGGCCGCGTCCGCCTCAGGCCGCGTCCGCCTCAGGCCGCATCCGCCTGGCCGCGGGTCGCCTCAGCACGCGCGGTGCGGCCGCCGCGAGTGGGATCCTTGGGAGATGCCCGAGGGCGACGTGGTCTGGCGAGTGTCCCGCCAGCTTGACGCTGCCCTGGCCGGCCGCGCTGCTGACCCGCTCCGACTTCCGGGTGCCGCGATTCGCGACCACGAACCTCAGCGGGCCGGTCGGTGCTGGAGGCAGTCTCGCGTGGCAAGCACATTCTGATCAGGGTCGAGGGCGCGGTCACCATCCACACGCACCTGCGGATGGACGGCTCCTGGCGGATCTCGCCGGCGGCCGCTATCCGCCGCGTGATCACCGGGTCCGGCTGGTGCTCGAGAACGCGCAGTGGCAGGCGGTCGGCTACCTGCTCGGCGTCGTGGAGGTGCTGCCGACCGCTAGGGAGGAGCGCGCGCTCGGCCACCTCGGCCCCGATCTGCTCGGTCCAGACTGGGACGCCGCCGAGGCGGTCCGCCGCCTCGGCGCGCAGCCGGACCGGCCCATCGGCGAGGCGCTGCTCGACCAGCGGAACCTGGCCGGCATCGGCAACCTGTACAAGTCCGAGGTGCTGTTCCTGCGCGGGATCAGCCCGTGGCTGCCGGCCGGACAGGCAGGCGACCTGGAGCCGGCGGTCGATACTGGCGCAGCGCCTGCTCGAGGCGAACAAGGAGCGCACCGGGCAGGTCACGACCGGCAACACCGCACGCGGCGAGGAGACCTGGGTGTACGGCAGGGCGGGCCGCCCCTGCCGGCGCTGCGGAACTCGGGTGCTGGCCGACGGCCACGCGGGGCGGGGCGGGCCGGCCCAGGAGCGGGTCACGTTCTGGTGCCCCGCGTGCCAGCCAGGCCCCGGCCGACCATGAGCAGCGCCGACCGCGGCGCAGGCGCGGCGCAGGCAGCGCGAGCAACCGGCCCCGCGAACGCAGGCCAGCGCGTTCGTGCTGGCCAACTCCACGCTGCGGCCGGTGCCGCTGGCCCCCGAGATCAGGCTGCACCTCGCCGACGACGCCTTCGGCGTCTGGGAGGCGACCGAAGCCGCGACGGCAGGGCCGAGCGGCCGCCACCGTTCTGGGCGTTCGCCTGGCCCGGCGGCCAGGCGCTGGCCAGGTACGTCCTCGACCATCCCGACGTGGTGGCCGGGCGCGCAGTTCTCGACCTCGGCGCTGGCTCGGGCATCGCCGGGATCGCGGCCGCGATGGCAGGCGCGGCCACGGTGCTGGCCAGCGATCTCGATCCGTTCGCCGACGGCCGCGATAGCGCTGAACGCAGCCACGAACCACGTCCGTTGTCGACGTCACCGGCGACGTGCTCGACGGCTCTGGCGAGGGCGCGGACGTGATCCTGGCCGCCGACGTCTGGTACGAGCGCGCGCTCGCCGATCGCGCGCATCGGCCTGCTGCGCCGGGCTCGCGACCGGGACGCCGCGCGTACTGGTCGGCGACCTCGGCCGCGCCTTCCTGCCCAGGCCGATGCTGCGCGAGCTAGCGGCCTACGACGTGCCGGTCCTGGCCGACCTGGAGGACGCGTCGGTCAAGCGGGTCCTGATCCTCACTCTGCGGTAGCGCGGCCCGCAGGCCGGACCATGTCCCGCCACGATCACGCGTCGCGGCGCAGGAACACGATCAGCCCGCCGATGACGGCGGCCGCGGCGTACGCGCAGAACACCGCGAACCCGATCCACGGCGAGAACGGATGCAGACCGCTGGCCTGGTTCTCCCAGATCGGCGAGCCCGCGTTGAAGGGGATCCACTTGTCGATGTCTTCCTGGCCGAACCAGCCGCTCGGCGGGCCGGGCAGGAACTGGCTCAGGATCCACAGCACGAACATCAAGCTGATGCCGACGGCGATCGCTCCTGCCGTGTGCCTGAGCATCGCGCCGAGACCGAACGACAGCAGCCCGCACACGGCGAGGAACAGCCCGCCGCCGATCACCATGCGCAGCACGTCGTGGTGCCCGAGCGTGGTGTTGACGTGCTGGCTGGACAGGATCGCCTGGCCCACGAAGAAGGCCAGGAAGCTAGTGATCAGGCCGACGACCAGCGCGACGAAGCCGAAGACGACTCCTTTCGCCGCGAATACGGTGCCGCGGCGCGGCATCGTGGCCAGCGACGTCCTGATCATGCCGGTCGAGTACTCCGACGTGATCGCCAGCGCACCGAGCACGATGATGATGAGCTGCCCGAACAACAGGCCGAACAGGCTGATGCTCGCCGCCTGAGTCCTGATCTCGTTGGCGATGTGCTCGGCGAAGCCCGGCGGAACCTTGCCGCCGCGGAACGTGGTGCCCTGCTCGAACCTGAGCAGCCGCTGCGTCTGGCCCCAGCTGAACAGCGCGCCGATGCCCACGCACGCGAGGATCAGCGCGAGCAGGGTCCAGTAGGTCGAGCGCACCGAGCGGATCTTGGTGAACTCCGAGCGCACCGCGCCGATGAAGCCGGCCCGGCCAGACGGCTGGCGGCCGACCGCCCCGCCGACGAGAACCTCATGACCGACTGCCGTCGCCATCTCAGGCCACCCCTCCCGCGTTCGCTGCTTGCGCCGCCGCGCTCTTCAGGCAGGCCCGCGTGGAACTCGACGCTCGACGCGGTCAGCTCCATGAAGGCCTGCTCGAGCGAGGCGTGCGCCGACGCCAGTTCGTGCAGCCTGATCCCGTTCTCGAAGGCCAGGTCACCGACCTGAGCGGCGGTCATGCCGAGCAGCACGAGGGTGCCCCCGGCGTCGTCGCGCACGGTCGCTCCGGCCGCGGTGGCGAGCAAGGTGAGCTCGTCAGGCTGGGGAGTCCGCACCCGGACCGACTGCTGCGAGTTGGCCGCGATGAACTCCGCGGTCGTGCAGTCCGAGATGAGCTTGCCGCGGCCGATGACGATGAGGTGGTCGGCCGTGTTCTCCATTTCCGACATCAGGTGGCTGGAGACGAAGACGGTGCGGCCCTCGGAGGCGAGCGCCTTCATCAGGTTGCTGATCCACATGATGCCCTCGGGGTCCAGCCCGTTGACCGGCTCGTCGAACATCAGGATCTTCGGGTCGCCGAGCAGGGCGCAGGCGATGCCGAGCCGCTGGCCCATGCCGAGCGAGAACCCCTTCGACCGCTTGCTCTGCGACGTCGCTGAGGCCGACGAGGTCGAGCACCTCGCCGATCCGGCGCTTGGGCAGGTTGTTGGTCTGCGCCACGCAGAGCAGGTGGTTGTAGGCGCTCCGGCCGCCGTGCACAGCCTTCGCGTCCAGCAGCGCGCCGACCTCGCGCATCGGCCAGGGATGCTGGCCGAACTGCTTGCCATCCACCGTCACCGTGCCGCTGGTGGGGCGGTCCAAGCCGAGGATGAGCCGCATGGTGGTGGTCTTGCCTGCGCCGTTCGGGCCGAGGAAGCCGGTGATCTTGCCTGGCTCGACAGTGAACGACAGGTTGTCGACGGCGAGCGTGTCGCCGTATCTCTTCGTGAGGCCTCGTGCCTCGATCATGTGGAGATCCTTCCCGCCGGGCCCGGTCAAGGCCGGCACGATGTGAGCGGAGCCGGCAGCCGGGCAGCACTGGCAGGAACGGGCGCCTGCTCCGCACGGATCAGTCTGGCCTGACCGCGGCGCCTTGAGCATCGCCCTGAGGTCTGATTCTCATCTCAGACCTCAGGGCGACAAGAGACGCCGCTCAGGCGTCCCGGCCGAGGAACAGGACCAGCCCGGCCGCCAATGCGACGGCCGCGTAGCCGCAGAACACCGCCAACCCGATCCACGGCGAGAACATGTTCAGGCCGCTGACGTGCTCCCAGATCGCGCCGCCCGCGTTGAACGGGATCCACTTGTCGATGTCAGCCTGACCGAACCAGCCGCTCGGCGGGCCCGGCAGGAACTGGCTCAGGCTCCACAAGACGAACAACAGCCCGATCGCGGTCGCGACCGCCCCGGCCGTGTGCCTGAACATCGCACCGAGACCAAACGACAGCAGCCCGCAGACGGCCAGGAACAGCCCGCCGCCGATCACGGCCCGCAGCACGCCAGGCTGGCTCAGGCTGGCGCTCGCGTGCACCCCGGCGAGCAGCGCCTGGCCGGCGAAGAACGAAGCGAAGCTCGTGACCAGCCCGGCGACGAGCGCGACCGCGCCGAAGACGAGCGCCTTGGCCGCGTACACCGTGCCCCGCCTCGGCATGCTGGTCAGCGACGTCCTGATCATGCCGGTCGAGTACTCCGAGGTGATCGTCAGCGCGCCGAGCACGGCGATCACCAGCTGGCCGATCAGCAGCCCGATCAGGCTCTCCGGTGACGCTGTCGGCGCGAGCGTGGGCCAGCGCCGCCGCGCGGTCGGCCGCGGTGGCCGCGCCCGATACCTGGGCGGCATCCGCGGCGCTGAACAGCATGCGCCATGCCCACGCACACGACGACCATGGCGAGCAGGGTCCAGTACGTCGACCGGACAGACCTGATCTTGGTGAACTCTGACCGCACCGCGCTGACGAGCCCGACCCGGTCACTACGCGCGATCCGCTGACTGCCTGGCGTGGGCGCCGCCGCCCGCGCGGCTCATAACGTCGTCGTTGCCATGTCAGGCCACCTCTCCCGCGTAGGCCGGCGTCGGCCGGCTAGCTCCTGGTCAGATCCCGCGCTGCCGCCAGGCAGTCCGGCTCGGAAGTCGACGCTCGCCGCCGTCAGGTCCATGAACGCCTGCTCGAGCGAGGCGTGTCACCGGTGTCAGCTCGTGCAGCCTGATGTCGTTCTCGAACGCCAGGTCGCCGACCTGCTCGGCGTCCAGGCCGCGCAGTAGCACATGGCCGTCGCCGTCGTCGCGGGCCACGCCGCCGACCGCGGCCGCGAGCCTGGCAAGCGCACCGGGCTGCGGCGTGCTGACCCGGACCGACTGGGCGGAGTTGCGCGCGATGAACTCGGCCACGGTGCAGTCCGCGATCAGCTTGCCCCGGCCGATGACGATCAGATGGTCGGCAGTGTTCTCCATCTCCGACATCAGGTGGCTCGACACGAAGACCGTCCTGCCCTCGGCCGCCAGGGACTTCATCAGGCTCCTGATCCACAAGATGCCCTCGGGGTCGAGCCCGTTGACGGGCTCGTCGAACATCAGGATCTCCGGGTCGCCGAGCAGGGCGGCCGCGATGCCGAGCCGCTGGCCCATGCCCAGCGAGAACCCCTTCGAGCGCTTGCCGGCCACATCGCTGAGGCCCACCAGCGCGAGCGCCTCGCCGACGCGTCGGCTGGGCAGCTTGCTGGCCTGCGCGAGGCAGAGCAGGTGGTTGTAGGCCGACCGGCCGCCGTGCACGGCCTTCGCGTCCAGCAGCGCCCCGACCTCCCGCATCGGCGCCGGCCAAGCTCGCGGAACGGCATGCCGTTCACGGTCACGGTCCCGCTGCTCGGCCGGTCCAGGCCGAGGATCAGCCGCATGGTGGTGGTCTTGCCTGCCCCGTTCGGGCCGAGGAATCCGGTGATCTTGCCGGGTTCCACGGTGAACGACAGGTCGTCGACGGCGATCGTGTCGCCGTATCGCTTGCTGAGGCTGCGCGCCTCAATCATTACTCAGCCCTCCTGAATCGGCTGCTCAGCGGGATGCGCCCGGGTCCGGACTCCGTCAGTCTCGCCGCGGCTAGGCCGACTCCGCGTCGGCCGCGAAGTGGATTCGCGCTCAGCCCACGGGCTGAATTCAGGACCGGGCGAGCATCGTTCTGCGGGCGTACGAGACCGCCCCTGCTGCCATTCAGGTACGACAGTCAGCGAGGGTCGCCGAGGGCTTTCAGCGCGGGAGCGGCCATGTCCTCGGTAACCTGCCCGGCGGCCCAGGCGGCGGCGCATAGCGCGCGCAGGCCGTCGATCCAGGCGCCGTCGCCGCTCAGCTCGATCGAGCCAGTTCCGCCAGGCCACACGGCCTGCCAGCCGCCGCAGCGGAACGCCCGCGGCAGCGGCACTGTCCGGCCGCGCGGTCCCGTCGGCGTCGGCACCGTCCGCTGGCCGTGGCCTCGCACTCCCCCGCGGGCCGATCACCGGCTGCGGCTCGATCAGCCCGCGCAGATCGGCCGCGATATAGGTCGGCCGCTGACCGGCCGGCGCCAGCACGGCATCCTTCGCGGTGCTGACGCCCGTCAGCACCAGCAGGCTGTCAGCGCCGCCGCGCACGGCGCCCTCGATGTCGGTGTCCAGCCGGTCGCCCACGACCAGCGGGTGCTTCGCCCCGGTCCGCTCGACAGCCTCCGCGTGCAGCGGCGTCTGCGGCTTGCCGGCCACGACCGGCTGCACCCCGGTCGCCGTGATGATCACCGCGAGCAGCGACCCGTTGCCGGGCTGCGGACCGCGCGGCGTGGGCAGCGTGGAGTCCGAGTTCGTCGCCACATAGAACGCGCCGTCCCTGACCGCGACGCCCGCCTCGGCCAGCAACTCATAGTTGATGCCTGGCGCGTAACCCTGCACCACCGCGACCGGCCGGTCGGCGGCCAGCGACACCGGCCGCATGCCGCGCTCGCGCAGGGCCAGGCGCAGGCCGTTCGAGCCGGCCACCAGCACCGGCGGAACCCGGCGGAAACTTCTTCGCGATCAGCGTCGCCGCGGCCTGCGCCGACGTCACCACGTCGGCGGACCTCGCCGCGACGCCGAGCCTGCTCAGGTGCTCGGCGGTGGCCGACGGCGAACGCGAGGCGTTGTTCGTCACGAACGCGAGCCGCAGGCCCGCCTCCCTGGCCCTGGCCAGCGCTTCAGGCGCCCCGCTGATCGCCTGCGGACCTGAGTAGACCACGCCGTCAAGATCGAGCAGCGCGACGTCGTACTCGGCGGCCAGCGCGCGCTGGCCCGGCGTGATCAGGGTCGCGGGCGCCGAGCCTGCCGCGGTCGCGATGCCGCCAGTTCCGGTCGGCATCGACGGGCGAGGGTAGTCAGGCATAAGTCAGATTCTTTTCCTTTAACAGGGCTCTGGGCGCGCAGTGTCGCACGCACGCTGCGCAGCGCGTCGGTGTAATGCCGCAAATCCGGGCGCATCGCGGCGGCCAGCGCGAGGTGCTCGGCCGCCGCGCCGTGATCTCCGGTCCTGGCCAGGGCGAGGCCGAGACCGAACTGCGCGTAGTCGTCGCTCGGGCTGGCGTCCACGATCCGGCGGAAGCTGCCGGCCGCCTCCGCGTACTGCCGCGTGTCGAACTGGGCGCGGCCGAGCGCCTCCAGGATGCTGCGCGAGTCAGGTTCGGCGGCCGCCGCCCGCTCAAGCAACTGGGCCGCGGCCGCCGGGCTGCCGCGGCCCAGCAAGTCCAGCCCACGCCGGTAAAGGGTGTATATGTCTTCCTGACCTGGCCTCGGCCGACCGGCCGAGCCAGGCTTTTCGCCGGAACGGGAATCCTGGCCGCCTGAAGATCCTTCTGACATATGTGCAGATCCCTCCGTCGTCTCCGGCGTCAGCGGGCCAGGCCGCAGCGGGCCTGGAACTGACGCCGTTTCGCGGCGTCCGTTATGCGCAGGACCGGGTGAGCGGGCTCGCCGAGGTCACCTCTCCACCGTACGACGTCATCTTCAGAGATAAAGAGGACCAGTTGATGGCGGCGGATCCGCATAACGTGGTTCGCCTGATTTTGCCCAGGCCGGTGCCGGGCCGCGCCGGCGAGGAGTACCACGACGCGGCCGAGTCGCTACGGCAGTGGCAGGACGAGGACATCCTGGTCACCGACCCGGCGCCAGCGCTGTACCTGTACGAGCAGTCGGCGGTACCGGCCAAAGGTGACGACTCCTCGCGGGCACGACCGGGACAGGCTGGGTGCAGCGCGGCCTGATCGGCGCGATCAGGCTGGTGCCGCCCGACGCGGGCATCGTGCTGCCGCACGAAGACGTCTCGCCAGGACCGGTCGCTGGGCGGCTCGCGCTGATGGAGGCGACCCAGGCCAACCTCGAGCCGATCTTCCTGCTCTACGACAGCCACAGCTCCAAGGAGAGCGGCGAGCCGACCAGCACGACCGACCCGTGCGACGGCGCGGTCGGTGCGACGGCCAGGATCATCGCCGAGATCGCCGGGAGCTGCGCGGGGTCGGCGCAGCGAGAGCCGCTGATCAGCACCTGCACCTCCGACGGACTGCGGCACAAGCTCTGGGCGATCACCGATCCCGGCGAACTGGCCGCGATCGCGGCCGACCTCGGCCCGCGCCAGGCGCTGATCGCCGACGGACACCACCGGTACGCGGCGTACCTGAAGCTGCAGGCGCGGCGGCGTCAGGCGGGAGACGGGCCAGGTCCGTGGGACTACGGCCTCGCGCTGCTGGTCGACTCGGCCAGCTATCCGCCGCAGATCGGCGCGATCCACCGGGTGATCCCCGGACTCGACGTTCAGCACGCGGCCAAGCTGGCCGCGTCCGCGTTCTCGGTGCGGGCCCTGCCGGGCGGGAACGCGGACCTGCCAGCGGCGGTCACCGCGCTCGCCGAGGCCAGCGCCGCGGGGCCCGCGTTCGTCCTGGCGGACGAGCAGTCCGCGTTCCTGATCAGCCACCCCGACCCTGGCCAGGCAGCGGCCGCGATGCCGCCTGGCCGATCAGAGCAGTGGCGGGCGCTGCCGGCCGCGGTGCTCGCAGGAGCTGCTGATCACCAAGGCTCTGGGACCTCACCGACGACGATGACACGGTGCGGGTCGTGCATCACGACGCGGAGGCGGCGGTCCTGACCGCCCAGGCCACGGGCGGAACGGCCGTTTTGTGCAGCCCGATGACGCCGAGCGAGGTCTATGCCGTCGCGGCGCGAGGTGAGAAGGTGCCGCGTAAGTCGACCTCTTTTGCCCCGAAACCGCGCACCGGCCTGGTGCTGCGGTCGTTCGCTCAGGGCTGAATCGGCCGGGCGCGCGTCGGCCCGGTGGCCGGGCAGATGGTGACCACCTGGGACGATAGCCCTATGGCAGACGACGTCCGCATCGCGGGTGATTCCGACACTGTCACGGCGCTCGGGCACGAGGTCTACCAGATCGACACGCAGATGGCCGGATACCCCGGCATCACCGCCGGGTACCTGATCCGGTCAGACCGGCCCTGCCTCGTCGAGACCGGCACCGCGCCGTCGGCCCCGGTGGTCAGGGATGCCCTGGCCGCGCTCGGCATCGGCGCGGACGACCTCGCCACCGTCGTGGTCACGCACATCCACCTCGACCATGCGGGCGGCGTCGGCGACATCGCCGAGATGTTCCCCGGCGCTGAGGTCGTGGTGCACGAACTGGGCGCCCGGCATCTGGCCGATCCGTCCCGGCTGATGGCCAGCGCGCGGATGGTGTACGGCGACGAGCTCGACGCCCTCTTCGGCGCGCTCGCGCCGACCCCGGCCGACCGGATCCGCACGGTCGAGCGGACGGGCGTGGTCGATCTGGGCGGCGGCCGCCGGCTGGAGAGCCACTACTCGCCGGGTCACGCCAAGCATCACGTGGGCCTCGTCGACTCGGTCAGCGGCGACCTGTACGTGGGTGACGCCGCGGGGATCTACATTCCGGAGACCGGTGATCAGCGGCCAGCGACGCCGCCGCCGGACTTCAACCTGGAGATCGCGCTCGAGTCGCTCCGCATGTTCGGCGCGCTGCGGCCGGCCAGGCTGCTGTTCAGCCACTACGGCCCGGTTTCTGCGGTGGACGCGGCGCTTGACCGGTCGGCCGAGGAGATCAGGCTCTGGGTCGCCGAGACCAGGCAGGCCAGGCGCGCGGGCCTGGACCTGGATCACGCCGTAGCCATGGTGGCCGAGCGCACCCGCGAGCGGTACGCGGTCTTCGCGCCGGACGCCGACCCGGAGCTGGCGGCGAAGTACGACCGGATCGCCGGGGCGCCGTGCCAACGTGTCCGGCATCATGCACTGGCTGGACAAGACCGGCGACCCTGCCTAGCCCGCGAGCCAGCCAGCCTGGTCCCGCTTGACCTAGCGCTTCGGCGCGGTGCCGACGTCGACGCGGTACGCGGTGGTCTGACTGCCGGTGATGATCACGACGCCGTGGGTATGGCCGGACGTCAGGCGCACGGACGTGACGAGTTCGTGCACGCCGTCGTCGCAGGCAATGGTGCCGAGCGACCTCAGCTTCCCGCGAGCCGCACCCGGCGAGAGTCCGAGCAGGTCATGCGCCGAGCCGCGGCCGAACAGTATCCGCAGCGGTCCGGGTCCGTAGCATCTCGCCCTGACGGCCAGCAGGCCGCTGATGCCGGTCAGGTCCGATGACGTGGCGCCCTGCGCCCGTGAATTCGAAGACCCGCACGAATCCTGGCCTCCCTGGAATCCGGCCAGGAGCCGCGAGCTGCGGCGTCTGGCTGGCTCGGCTTCCCGGCACGCCGACGTAGCCGGGGTGCGCGAGGATATTGCGGCGGTTGACCTGCAACTGGATCACCTGGACCCGCCCGCTGATCTGACCGGTGTCGGCGATGGCCAGGCCGGCAACCGCCGGCACCATTCCGACTCCTCGCGCTCCCCGAGCTCGACGTGCCCTGGCTGGACGTGGTGGTGCTGGACGGTCCCGGGCGCCGTCCAGCCGATGGCCCGCACGCTCGGTGCGGCGAGCACGACGATCCAGTTGTCCGGATTGCGGTCCTGCTGCGCCGAGGTGCCGTGCACGTTGAGGCCGATGAACAGGTCCCCGGCCGGCCTCGGCGCCGCGACGTCATACAGCACCCACGGACTCGATCCCGGCGTCCAGGCGCGCTGGCCGTGCATCACCTCGCTGGCCGTCGCCCAGCCCGCGACCAGCCTTGTGCCCGCGCTGCTGTGCGCCTCGAACATCACCACGACGACCTGACCGCTGCGCCACCGTCTGGCCGACGTACCAGATCACCTTGGCCGCCGATGTGGCGCTCTGCGGAGTCCCGCTGGCCTCGGCCGAGACGTGCCGCCAGGCCGAGACGGCGCCGTCCAGCACTTGTCGCGGCACGCTGCCGTTCCTGTGGTCGGGCCAGGGCAGTGCCCACGACGGCACCGCGCGGTTGCCTGTAGCCGGGAGCGACTCGTCCAGCGGAGGTGCCGACGCCGATCGCGACCACCGCTGCCGCGGCGACGACGGCGAGCGTTCCGGCTGCCTGAGCCAGGCGACGCCGGAGCACGCGGCGCTTGATCCGGCTGTGCCGGTCCCGCGGCGGATCCGGCTGACCGGCGGTCAGATCGTCGAACAGCTGGCGAACGGCTACCTCGTCGGGTACGACGCCCATCTCACGCACCTCCCGCCAGCGATGACCGGTAGCCATCGAGCGCGCCGTCGGCGCGCAGCTTCGCAAGCGCCTTGGCTGCCTGGCTCTTGACCGTGCCGACCGAGATGCCGAGCATCTCGGCGACCTGCTGCTCGGACAGATCCTCGTGGTACCGCAGGACGACGACGAGCCGTTGCCGGTGCGGCAGCCCCGCGAGCGCCGACCTGACGGCGTGGCGGCGGTCGGCCTCCTGATACGGATCGCTGGTTCCGACGTCCGGGACCGAGGCGGCGGGAACCTCGCCGCGCCATCGCCTGCGCCACCAGGACGACCAGGTATTGACCATGACCTTCCTGACGTACGCCTCAGGCGCGTCGCTCTCGATCCGCGACCACCGCGGGTACGCGCGGGAGAACGCGGTCTGCACGAGGTCTTCGGCCAGCGCCCAGTCGCTGGTCAGCAGGTAGCCGAACCGCTGCAGCGCCTGTCCGCGCGCGCTGACGAAGTCCTCGAAGCCCTGCGATGCCGCCACAGCCGCCTCCCGCCGCCGGCTCCACTACCGATCTGACCGGGATGGCCGCGCCAAAAGGTTGCCTGCCTGATTCCTTGAGCGGGTGTCAGGCTGGCTCCTGGTCGCGCAGCTCCTTCTGCATGAAGACGCGGCTGTAGCCGTCCTGGCTGTGCCGGGCTGTTTCGCTGGTAGCCGAGCTTGGCGTAGATGGCCAGATTCTCGGTCATGACCTCGTTGGTGTACAAGGTCACCCTCGTCACGCCGCTGGACAGGGCCTGTCGCTCGGCGAATTCCATCAGCAGGCGGCCGAGACCGGTGCCCTGAGCGGCGGGGCTGACGGCGATGTTCTCCACGAGCAGGCTGTCGTGCTCGGGGATGAGCACGAGGACGGCGGTGACGGGCTCGCCCAGCACCCAGACCTGACCTGCGGCCGACGGCGTCGCGGTAGTCGGTCAGTACCGGAGCGGGCGGCCTGTCCATCCGGTCGAGGTAGCGGCGCGTACGCGGCCGTGATGACCGCCTTGATCGCGGGCAGGTCCGCGTCGGTCGCCTGCCGGGGCTCGTGGCTCGGGTCAGCGGGCATCGTCGCGGGCGCCGGCGAGGCCGCGGCTCCCCGTGCCGTCATCGTCCGTCGACGTCGCCTGCGTCGCGGTCGCCGCGTGCCAGGCGTCGTCGTCGGGGTCGTCGGTCAGGTCGTCCGCGTCTAGGTCAGCAGCCTCGAGATCGTCGAAGTCCAGCACGTCCAGGTCATCGACCCGATCGGCCGCGTCGGTCTCGCCAGCGTCATCAGCCGAGGCCGCCCTGGCGAACCAGTATCGCGCCTCGTCCGCCCGGCCCGCGTCGGTCAGCGCGTCGGCGTAGGCGTAGAACAGCCTGGCCGAAGCTCGCCGATCGCGGCCGTCGGTGAGCTCGGGGATCTGCAGTGCGACCACGGCGGCTTCGGGGAAACCCTGGTCCCTGCGGATGCCCGACTCGACGATCCGCAGCTCGATCTGCGTCTCGCGATCCAGACCGCGGGTCTCCGGGCCGGTGGCGAGGTCGAGTGCCCGGTCGAGCCGGCCAAGCGCTCGCTCGCTGTCGGCCATCAGCGGAAGGTAGCTGCCCTGGCCGGTCAGCCGCCGCGCCGCGCGCAGCTCGGCGAGTGCCTCTGCCCACTTGCCAGCCCGGTACGCCGCGATGCCGCACGTTTCGCGCACGATGCCGACCCGAGCGGCCAGCCGGCGAGCCGCCAGTGCGTACTCGTAGCCGCGCTCGGGATCGGTGGCCAGGCTCGCGGCCACCAGGAACCTGCGCGACCGCCTCAGCGAGATCCGACGGCAGTGTCCTGAGTTCGGCCCGCGCGGCCGGATCCAGCTGATCCGCGGTGATGCTGGCCGGCACGGCAGGAAGCCGCGGGCCGCTGCGCTCGCCGTCTCGCCGCGCCGAGGAGTCGTCGCGCTCGGGCCGCCCGCGGGAGTTGTCGCGCTGGTCTCCGCGACCGCGATAGCTCTCACCTTGCGGGCGCCGCGATCCCGCGCCAGCCGTCGTGCGCGGTGACCGGCTCCAGCCGCCGGCGCGGTCGGAATCCGCGTCGGCCCACCGTCCTGGGCCGGCCGCGACGCCGTGGTCCGGCTGGAGCGCCTGACCGGGACGGTCGCGGCACCGCCGAGATCCGGCCGTCGCGGCCCGCCTGATCGGCCCGGTCACCCCTCCCGGTCGTGCGCGCAGGCCGGCCATCGCGCGAGCGCTCCAGTCGCCCCGCGCCGTGCGCCGGCGCTGCCTCGGGCGGGCTGCCGGCGCCTGCGGGCGGGCCTGTCCGTGCGCCGTGCGGGCGCGACCTGTGCTGCGCCGGTGCGGGCGGGCCGTCGGTGCTGTGCGGGCGTCGGCCTGTCCTTGCGGGCGGGCCGTCGGTCGTGCGGCCTGTCGGTCCTGACGTCCGGTCAGCCGCCAGGGCCGATCCGAGCGCGATGGACTCGCCACGTCCGCGGAGTTCTTGGCGTGCGCGGCCGCTCGTCGGTGTACGACGGCCCTGGCACTGCGCGATGAGGGCCCGGAGCGCGTGGTCCAGCCGGACCCTGACGACCGATCGGGCCGCGACGTCCCGCCGAGTTCGCGGGGCGCGGACACCATCTGAGGTCCGCTCGGTGCGCGCGGCTCGCGCCTCGTCGGTGCTACGGCATCCGCGCCGCTGCGCGCCGATCCGCCCAGAGCGGGACGTCTGGCCCGTGCGCGACGACCGATCGTCGCCTGTAGTCCGGCGCTGGAGGCTCGGCCCGTGCCCGCAGGACCGGTCTGCTCTCGACGTCCGTCCTGGCGCGTCTGAGCGAGAGGTACGCGTCGTCCGCGAGGCATCGCCGGTGCCGCTGAGTCCGCGGGCTCCGCTCAGTCCGCTCGGGTCCGTCAGAGCGATACGTGCGGGCGGTCCCGCCGCTACGGCTCGGGCTGATATGCGCCGCGGCTCTCTTCGCCGCGTCGCGGCGCGGCCTGACCACGCCGGGTGGCACCACCGCCGGCCCCTGCCGTCCTGGCGGTCCTTGATCCAGAGCTGGAGCCGCGTGCCCGACCGTCGTTGTCCGCCGCCCGCCCGTCGCCGGACCTGCCGCCGGACCTGCCGCCAGGCCTGCCCGCGCCAGGCCCGCTGCGGGCATCGCTCGCGCGAACTGGCCCGCTTCGACCCGTCGCCCGCCGACGAGCCAGCCGGCGTGCGCGCGCTTCGCGACCGTCCGCCCGAACCGGCCGGTGAGCCGTCGCGCGAGCCCGCCTTCCGCGCCCCGCCTGCTCGCTCGGAAGACCGCCCGTCACTGCGTGCGCCGTCACCGCGCGGGCCGGTGCCTCGGCCGCCTTTCGAGCTGCCGGAGTCCGCTCGAGCGGCGCCCGCGCTTCCGCCGGCCAGGCGCTCCTCGTCCGAGCCGCTGCCAGCGCTCCCTGCCACGTCTACTCTCCGCCCATCACGGTTCAGGCCCCGTGAACCTTCACGTCGCCGTTTGCACCAGCATCACACGTGCGCCGGCATCACAAAACGCTGAGGGCCATCACCTTGCGGTAACGGCCCTCAGCGGGAAGATGTCCGGCGGCGTCCTACTCTCCCACGCAGTCTCCCACGCAGTACCATCGGCGCTGAAGGGCTTAACTTCCGGGTTCGGAATGGGACCGGGTGTTTCCCCTTCGCTATGGCCACCGAAACGCTATGGAGATGTGGTCCCTCGGCACTCCGGAGTGATCCGGAATCAACCGAGGCCGACCGCATCTCGGGAACCGCACAGTGGACGCAAACAAGATCTATAAGTAGAAGCCAAGCCACTCGGCCTATTAGTACCGGTCAGCTGCACACGTTGCCGTGCTTCCACCTCCGGCCTATCAACCCAGTCGTCTAGCTGGGGGCCTTACCAGGTTAACCCTGAGGGAGACCTAATCTTGAGGCGAGCTTCCCGCTTAGATGCTTTCAGCGGTTATCCCTTCCAAACGTAGCCAACCAGCCGTGCTCTTGGCAGAACAACTGGCACACCAGAGGTTTGTCCGTCCCGGTCCTCTCGTACTAGGGACAGCCCCTCTCAAGTCTCCTACGCGCGCAGCGGATAGGGACCGAACTGTCTCACGACGTTCTAAACCCAGCTCGCGTACCGCTTTAATGGGCGAACAGCCCAACCCTTGGGACCTGCTCCGGCCCCAGGATGCGACGAGCCGACATCGAGGTGCCAAACCATCCCGTCGATATGGACTCTTGGGGAAGATCAGCCTGTTATCCCCGGGGTACCTTTTAGCCGTTTAGCGACGGCGCTTCCACATGCCACCGCCGGATCACTAGTCCCAGCTTTCGCTCCTGTTCGACATGTCTGTCTCACAGTCAAGCACCCTTGTGCACTTACACTCGACACCTGATTGCCAACCAGGCTGAGGGTACCTTTGGGCGCCTCCGTTACCTTTTAGGAGGCAACCGCCCCAGTTAAACTACCCACCAGACACTGTCCCTGATCCGGATCACGGACCCAGGTTAGACATCCAGAACGACCAGAGTGGTATTTCACCGTTGACTCCACAGAAGACTAGCGTCTCCGCTTCACAGTCTCCCACCTATCCTACACAAGACGTCCCAAACGCCAATGTCAAGCTGCAGTGAAGGTCCCGGGGTCTTTCCGTCCTGCTGCGCGTAACGAGCATCTTTACTCGTAGTGCAATTTCGCCGGGTCCGTGGTTGAGACAGTGGGAAAGTCGTTACGCCATTCGTGC
>CAVPIR010000006.1:0-272500 GCA_963705055.1 uncultured Actinomycetota bacterium | reverse complement strand
GGGCCGTGCACCAACGTGGTCAGATCGTCGGCCAGCACCCGCTGCGCGGTCCTGGCCGCCGGACGCTCGGCGATCTCCCGCTCCAGGTCCTCGATCTCGGCCCTGGTCCGGAACGTGAAGACCTTGAGCAATCCGGATACCTCGGCGTCGGCCCGGTTCAGCCAGTACTGGTGGAACGCATACGGGCTCATCAGCTCAGGGCTCAGCCAGATGGCGTCGCCCTCGGACTTGCCGTACTTGGTCCCGTCCGGCCGCGTGATCAGCGGAGTCGCCAGAGCGTGCGCGGTCTCGCCGGTGACCCTCCTGATCAGGTCGACGCCGGAGACCAGGTTGCCCCACTGGTCGCTGCCGCCGATCTGCAGCGTGCAGCCGTACCTGCGGTACAGCTCGAGGAAGTCGTTGGCCTGCAGGATCTGGTAGCTGAACTCGGTGTAGCTGATGCCGCCTGACTCGAGCCTGGCCCTGACCGTCTCTCTCGAGAGCATCTGGTTCACGGGGAAGTGCTTGCCGATGTCGCGCAGGAACGCCAGCGCCGACAGCCCCTCGGTCCAGTCCAGGTTGCTGACCAGGAGCGCGGCGGCCGGGCCGGGATCGAAGTCGAGAAAGCGGCTGACCTGATCCCCGATGTGCCTGACCCAGCCAGCGACGACCTCCGGCGGGTTCAGCACCCGCTCCGCCGACTTGCCGCTCGGGTCGCCGATCAGGCCCGTCGCCCCGCCGACCAGGCCGATCGGGCGGTGTCCGGCGAGCTGCAGCCGGCGCATGGTGAGCAGCAGGACGAGGTTGCCGATGTGCAGGCTCGCGGCCGTGGGATCGAAGCCCCCGTACAGCGTCACCTGGCCAGCACCGAGCGATGTGCGTAGCTCGTCCAGGTCAGTCGAGACGGCGATCAGGCCGCGCCAGGCCAGGTCGTCGATGATGTCGGTCACCGCTGCATACTCCCATCTACTAGCCCCGCCGTCACAGTCAAATCGCCCCGCCCCCATGATCACGGACGTCTGTCGGCGCCTAAGCCGAGAAGTGTCCGTGATCATGGACTCGCCAAGGCCTGACGCGCACCGGGCTCGCGGCGCGGGGCGGTCAGGCGGGGGTTGCGGGGCGCTTGGGGACGTGCGGGCGGTAGACGGAGACGGCGGGGTCGCCGGTCACCCAGTAGCGCCAAGGATCCTCGGCGCCGAGCCGGACACCGACCCTGGGCCCCGTGCTGATCGCCGCCTCTGGCAGTCCGCGGAAACCGGGCTGCGCCGAGCACCCGCAGCGAACCAGCACGGATCGCAGACATCTGCTCCGTTCTGCGCGCGGTCGATGCCGAGGGCCTGGCACAGCCTGGCCGGTCCCCTGGCAAGATTCCGCTCCGCGGCCGCGCCCAGTCCGCCAGCCGCGGACCCAGGCTGCCAGCGGGACCTAGGCTGCCAGCAGCGCCGGCCCGAGACCCGAGCGCGCCCTGAGGTCCCGCGCCTGACCGCGGCCAGCGCAACGCCCTCGACTACCCGGCCGGCCCGCAGCAAGACGGCGGAGGCCTCCCCAGGTCCCTCGCAGACCAGGTTCACGCAGAAATGCATGCCGTAGGTGAAGTAGACGTACGCGTGCCCGGGCTCGCCGAACATCACCGCGTTCCGCGCCGTCCTCCCGCGGAACGCGTGCGACGCGGGATCCGACTCCCCGCGATACGCCTCGACCTCGACGATCTCGGCTGCGACCAGCCCGTCCGCGCTCTGGTGCGCGAGCACACAGCCGAGCAGGGCAGGCGCGACCGTCAGCACGGGCCGGTCGAGGAACGCGCGCGGCAGCACCTGCCAGCGCTCCTCTGGCCACTCCGACGCGGACGAAGGCGACGAGGAAGACGACTCTGGCGCCGCCGACATCGCGAACCGGCCTCGTCATCCCTCGGCGGCCCACGCGGCCGCGGCGGCGACCTCCTGCCGGAGCGCGGCTAGCTGGCCGGCCACCCGGCCGGGCGCCGTGCCGCCGACGGTGTCCCGCGCCGCGATCGCTCCGCTGACCGACAGCACCGATCGCACATCGGGCGTGAAGTGTGGCGAGACCTTCTGCAGGTCCTCGTCGCTGACGTCGCCGAGCTCGCAGTCGTTGACCTGGCACCAGACCACTAGGTGCCCGACCGCCTCGTGCGCCTCGCGGAACGGCACCCCGCGCCTGACGAGCAATTCGGCCACGTCGGTCGCCAGCGCGTGCCCGGCCGCGGCTCCCCTAGCCAGCCGTCCCGTGTGGAACTGCATGGAGCTGACCAGGCCAGCCATCGCGGGCAGCACGAGCAGCAGCGTGTCAACCGCGTCGAAGACGGGCTCCTTGTCCTCCTGCAGGTCCCTGTTGTAGGTCAGCGGCAGGCCCTTGAGCGTGGTGAGCAGTCCGGTGAGACCGCCGATCAGCCGGCCAGCCTTGCCGCGGGCGAGCTCGGCGACGTCGGCGTTCTTCTTCTGCGGCATGATCGATGACCCGGTCGCGTAGGCATCGTCGATCTCTGCCCAGCCGAACTCGTGCGGTGGTCCAGAGCACGACCTCCTCGCCGAGCCTGGACAGGTGCACCCCGGCCAGCGCCGCCGCGAAGCAGAACTCAGCCGCGAAATCCCGGTCAGCCACCGCGTCCATCGAATTGGCGGCCGGCGCGTCGAAGCCAAGCTCTGCGGCCACGGCCTGCGGATCGATGGGCAACGATGATCCGGCCAGCGCACCGGACCCGAGCGGACAGATCGCCGCTCGCTTGTCCCAGTCCCTCAGCCGCGCGACGTCCCTGGATATCGCCTGCACGTGCGCCAGTAGCTGATGCGCGAGGAGCACCGGCTGGGCGTGCTGCATATGGGTCATTCCCGGCGCCGGCGTCTGCTCGGCGAGGTGGCGTTCTGCCTGGTCCATCAGCGCGGTCTGCAGCTCAGCGAGCCGCGCGGCGACCTGTCGCGCGTGATCGCGCAGGTACATCCGCAGGTCGGTCGCGACCTGATCGTTCCTGCTCCGGCCAGCGCGCAACCGGCCGCCCAGCGACCCGACGCGCTCGAGCAGGCCCCGTTCCAGCGCGGTGTGCACGTCCTCGTCGGCCGCGGTGGGCCGGAAGGCGCCGGTTTGGCAGTCCCGGCTGAGCTCATCGATCGCGGCGAGCAGCCGGGCGACCTCCTGGTCGTCGAGCAGCCCAGCCCTGTGCAGCACGCGCGCGTGCGCGCCGGACGCGAGCAGGTCATAGCGCGCGAGCCGCCAGTCGAACTGAACGCTGACCGACAGCCGCGCCAGCGCGTCGGCGGGCCCTGACTCGAACCGCCCGCCCCACAGCCGCAGTGCTGGCCCGGGGGGACGACCCCCGCGACCCCCTGCGTTGCTGGCCCGGGGACGACCCTCCGCGCCCCCCGCGGTACTGGCCCGGCCTCGCCGCTCACACGCCCTCCCGCAGTCGCAGGTTCCGCTACCCCCGACAAGCTATCGGCCTGACAAAGCGCACCGCTCACTCCCCCGCAAACCAGCTCCCGCCCGGGCGAGCGGGAGAGTTAGACCGCGGCGGCGGCCTTGCGGTCACGCTCGGCGGCGACCTTGGTCGGCAGCCCCCAGAGTTCCACGAAACCCTTGGCGAGCTGCTGGTCGAAGACGTCGCCGGTGTCGTAGGTGGCGAGCCCGTAGTCATAGAGCCCAGCAGAGCTGCGCCGCCCGGTCACGACCGCCTGGCCGGCCTGCAGCCTGACCCGGACGTCGCCGGTCACGTTCTTCGACGCCTCGGCCATGAACGCCTCGAGCGAGGCGCGCAGCGGCGAGAACCACAGTCCGTCGTAGGTCAGCTCCGTCCAGCGCTGGCTCGCCATCCGCTTGAACCTGGCCAGGTCGCGCTCCAGGCACACGCTCTCCAGCTCCGAGTGCGCTGCGATCAGCGTCATCGCGGCTGGGGCCTCGTAGATCTCCCTGCTCTTGATCCCGACCAGGCGGTCCTCGACCATGTCGATCCGGCCGATGCCGTGCGCGCCAGCGGCCGCGTTCAGCTCCGCGATGATCTCCAGCGGCGTCAGCGGCCGGCCATCGACGGCGACTGGCAGGCCGTCCGTGAAGCTGATCGTGACCTCCTCGGGCGGCTTGCCCGCACCAGGATCGTCGGTGTAGCCGTAGACGTCGTCGTGCGGGGTCTCCCAGATGTCCTCGAGGTGGCCGGTCTCGCAGCTGCGACCCCAGACGTTCTGGTCGATCGAGTATGGCGACCTGGCCGTCACGTCGATCGGCAGCCCATTGGCCGCGGCGAACTCGATCGCCTTGTCCCTGGTCATTCCCGAGTCACGGACTGGGGCGATCGCTTTCACGTCCGGCGCGAGTGCGGCCAGCCCGACCTCGAACCTGACCTGGTCGTTGCCCTTGCCGGTGCATCCGTGCGCGACCACCGTCGCGCCGTGCTCGTGCGCGACCCTGGCCAGGTGCTTGACGATCAGCGGCCTGGACAGCGCAGAAACCAGCGGGTACCTGTCCATGTACAGCGCGTTCGCCCGCAGCGCTGGCATGCAGTAGTCGGCCGCGAACTCAGCCCGCGCGTCGACCACGACCGCGTCGGCGGCGCCGCAGGCCAGCGCCCGGTCGCGGATGGTCTCCAGGTCCTCGCCGCCCTGACCCACGTCCATCGCCAGCGCGATGACTTCTGCGCCGGTCTGCTCGGCGATCCAGCCGATCGCTACCGAGGTGTCTAGGCCTCCCGAGTAGGCCAGCACGACTCGCTGTGTCACGTCTCCTCCTTGTGCTGCGGCGACCCAGGGGGTTGCGGGCCGTCCACGTGAACTAACTCCGATGTCTGCGTCTGATCGCGGCCTTGTCCGGCCTGAGGCCTGCGGCGCCGGTCAGCGAGGCGCAGCAGCAGGTTCGCCAGGTCATTGCCGCCGTTCGGGTCACGGGCCACGACGAGCACGGTGTCGTCGCCAGCGACGGTGCCGAGCACGGCCTGCATCGCGGTCCTGTCGATCATCGAGGCCATCAGCTGCGCGGCGCCCGGCGGCGTTCGCAGCACGACCAGGTTGCCGCTGGCCTCCGCGGACAGCAGCAGGTCTCCGGCGACCCTGGATAGGCCGGCCGTCGCGGCCGTGGCCGTGCCGGCGGCGAAGCCGGAGAGCCCGGCGATGGTCGCGGCCGCCTGCTGGTAGGCGGCGTCGTCGATCTCGGTAGGGGCCAGCTCGGCCGACTCAGGTGGCAGGGCGTAGACCAGGGCACCGCCAGGCCCGCGCAGCCGTACCGCGCCAAGCTCGTCCAGGTCGCGGGAGAGCGTGGCCTGGGTGACGCGGATGCCGACCGCCGCGAGGCGGTCGGCGAGTTCTTCCTGCGACCTGACCGACTCGCCAGCCTGCGCGAGGATCGCCGAGATCTTCGCGTGCCTCGCGGCCTTGGTGGCCGGGCTGATCCGGTCGGCGCCATTGCTTGCCGTGCCACCGCCTGCCGTGCCACTGCCTGCCGTGCCACTGCCTGCCGTGCCACGGCCCATCGCGCCGTTGTGGCCGAGGCCAGCGTTGTTCGACCCGTTGCCGCCCGCTGCCCCGGTCATGCGCCGCCCCCGAGCAACCAGTTGAGCAGCGCCTTCTGGGCGTGCAGGCGGTTCTCGGCCTCGTCCCAGACCAGGCTGGCCGGGCCGTCAAGCACGCCGTCGGTGATCTCCGCGCCGCGGTGCGCCGGCAGGCAGTGCAGCACCCGGCAGCCGGGCTCGGCGAGCGCGAGCTTGGCCTCGTCCAGCCGGAACGGGGCCATGACCGCGTCCTTGTCGTTCTCCTGGCCCTCCTGGCCCATGGACGTCCAGACGTCGGTCGCGAGGACGTCGGCGCCGGCGCAGCCCGCCACCGGATCGCCGGAGACTTCGGCCGAGCCGCCGGTCTGGCCCCCGATCGCGTGCGCGGCGGCCAGCACCTGCGGCGCCGGCCAGTAAGGCTCTGGCGCGACGATCCGCACGTGCAGCCCGGCCGTGACGCCGCCCAGCAGGTAGGAGTTCGCCATGTTGCTGCTGCCGTCGCCAAGGAACGCCAGGCGCAGGCCGCTCAGCCAGCCGAAGCTCTCCTGCACCGTCAGCAGGTCAGCGAGCACCTGGCACGGGTGGAACTCGTTCGTCAGGGCGTTGATCACAGGCACCGTGCTCGCCGCGGCGAACTCATCGAGCCGCTCCTGGCCGTAGGTGCGCCACGCGACGGCGGCGACCTGCCTGCTGAGCACCCTCGCGGTGTCGCCGATCGCCTCCCCGCGCGACTGGTGCGTCGAGGACATGTCGATGACCAGCGGGTTCCCGCCCAACTCGGCGATGCCCACGGCGAACGAGACCTGCGTGCGCAGCGTGGGCTTGTCGAACAGCACGGCGACGCTGCGCGGGCCGGCCAGCGGCCGCCAGCCGAACCGGTCCGCCTTCATCTCGCTCGCCAGGCCGAGCACCTGGGCCTGCTCCGCGGGCGACAAGTCGTCGTCCCTGAGGAAATGCCTGACTGGATCGCCGGCCTGGCCGAGCCTGCGCCGGCTCCGCCCATCCGGTCCGCGAGTCCGGTGCCGCCGGAAGCCGCCATCACGACCCCGCTCCCGCGGCATCCAGGATCCCCGGCAGCGCGGCAAGGAAGGTCCCTGCCTCGTCGGCCGAGAGCACCAGCGGCGGGGCCAGCCTCACCGCGTCGGGCTGGACGGCGTTGACCAGGAAGCCGGCCTCGCGCGCGGCCGTCTCCACCAGGCTCGCCGACGGGGAGGTGAGCGCCATGGCCAGCCACAGCCCGCTGCCGCGCACGCCCGCCAGCAGCGGATGGCTGACGGCAGCGATCCCGTCCGACAGCACGGCGCCGACCTGCGTGACGTTGTCCAGCAGCCCGTCCCGCTCGATCACGTCGAGCACGGCGAGCGCTGCGGCGCACGCGACCGGGTTCCCGCCGAACGTGCTGCCGTGATCACCGCGCTGCAGTCCGGTGGCGGCCTGGCCGATGCCGATGCACGCGCCGATCGGCAGCCCGCCGCCCAGCCCCTTGGCCAGCGTCAGCACGTCGGGGAGCACGCCGGCCTGCTGGCACGCGAACCACGAGCCTGTCCTGCCGATCCCCGACTGGATCTCGTCGAGCACCAGCAGCGCGCCGGCGGCGTCACAGGCCGCCCGCGCGGCCTTGAGGTAACCGGCAGGCGGCGGCACGATGCCCCCCTCGCCCAGGCACGGCTCAAGAAAGACCCCGGCGCAGTCCGGCCCGATCGCGGCGGTCAGCGCGTCCGCGTCACCGTAAGGAACAAACCGAACTTCAACCCCGAAGGGAGCGAACGGTTCCCTGATCGAACTCTTGCCCGTCAGGCCGAGCGAGCCCATCGACCTGCCATGGAAGCCGCCCTCGGCGGCCACGTAGACCGGCCTGCTCGGTCCCTGCATCCTGCGGACGAGCTTCAGCGCGGCCTCGTTGGCCTCGGTACCTGTGTTGGCGAAGAAGACCCGCCCGTTCACGCCCAGCAGGCCGAGCAGCCGCTCGGCCAGCACGACCTGACCCTCGTGCAGGTACAGGTTCGATATGTGCGCGAGCCTGGCCACCTGCTCGCTGACCGCGGCGACGAGCGCGGGGTGGCCGTGGCCCAGTGCGCTGACCGCGATCCCGCCGATCAGGTCGAGGTAGGAGTTCCCTTCGACATCCCAGACCACGCAGCCCTCGCCGCGCGCCAGCGCGACCGGCGGCGTGCCGTAGTTCGGCATCATGACCGCGGCGTAGCGCTCCTGGAGCGAGCCGGTCGTGACTGGGCCGGTCGTGACTGGGCCGGTCGTGACTGGTCCGGCCACCTGCTGGGTACTCATGCTGCCCTCTGCTCTCCATCCGGCACGACCATGGTGCCGATTCCCGAATCGGTGAAAATCTCAAGCAGGACGGCGTGCGGCAGCCGCCCGTCCAGCACGTGCGCCTGCGGCACCCCGCCGCGCACGGCGGTCAGGCACGCCTCCATCTTGGGGATCATGCCGCCGCGGAGTCCCGGCAGCATCGCGGCGAGCCCGCTGACGGTCAGCTCGCTGATCACCTCGGCCGGCCGGCCAGCCTGGGCCGACGAGCGCGAGGGGTCCGTCAGATTGTCCTCCTGGGAATCTCCCGGCCAGGTCGTGTACAGGCCGGCCACGTCGGTGAGAAGCACGATCTTCGCGGCGCCGAGCGCCACCGCCAGCGCCGCGGCGGCGGTGTCGGCGTTGACGTTGAGCACCTCGCCGCCGTCGCTTCTGGCCACCGTCGAGATCACCGGGATCCTGCCGTCGGCGATCAGCGCGCTCACGGCTCCCGGGTTGACCGAGACCACCTCGCCAACATGGCCGATGTCGACGACCTGCCCGTCGTCGGTCGTCGCGCCCACCCGTTTCGCTGTCAGCAGCTGAGCGTCCTCGCCCGACATGCCAACCGCGAACGGCCCGTGCCGGTTGATCAGCCCGACGACGTCGCGATTCACCTGGCCGGTCAGCACCATCCTGACCACGTCCATGGCCTCGGTGGTCGTGACCCGCAGTCCGCCGCGGAACGTCGACTCCATGCCGAGCCTGTCCAGGTGCGCGCTGATCTGCGGGCCGCCGCCATGGACGACGACCGGGCGCAACCCGGCGTACCTGAGGAACACGACGTCCTCGGCGAACGCCAGCCGCAGCGCCTCGTCGGTCATGGCGTGACCGCCGTACTTGATCAGGACGACCTGGCCGTGGAAGCGCTCCAGCCAGGGCAGCGCCTCGATCAGCGTCGCCGCCTTCTCCAGCGCGCTCGCGGTCATCATGTCGAATAGGCCGAGTTCTCGTGCACGTATGCCGCGCTCAGGTCGGTAGTCAGCACGGTGGCCAGGCAATCGCCGGCCGCGAGGTCGACCGTCACGGTCACGTCCCTGTGCCGCAGGTCCACCCCTGACCTATTTGCCCAGGCGGCGCCGTTCCGGCACACCCAGACGCCGTTGATCGCGACGCCAAGCTCATCGGGCTCGAAGGCCGCGCCGGTCGTCCCGGCCGCCGCGAGCACCCGGCCCCAGTTCGGGTCCTCGCCCGTCATGGCGCACTTGAACAGGCTGCACCTGGCGATCGCGCGGCCGACCTCGAGCGCGTCCTCTTCGCTGGCCGCGCCGACCACGTCGATGGCGATGGCCTTGGTCGCGCCCTCGGCATCGGCGAGAAGCTGACGGGCCAGGTCGTCGCAGGCCTCGGTCAGCAGTTCACCGAACTCGGTCAGGTCGGGACGGACGCCGGAGGCGCCGCTGGCCAGCAACAGCACCGTGTCGTTGGTCGACATGCAGCCATCGGAGTCGAGCCGGTCGAACGTGGTCCTGACCGCGCCGCGGAGCGCCTTGTCCAGGTCGCTCGGCGGCAGGTCGGCGTCGGTTGTCAGCACCACCAGCATGGTGGCGAGCGCGGGCGCCAGCATCGCGGCCCCCTTGGCCATCCCGCCGATCTGGTAGCCGCTGCCCTGAACAGCGCAGGTCTTGGCCACGGTGTCGGTCGTCATGATCGCCTCCGCAGCGGCCGGACCGCCAGCGGCCGAGGCGGACGCCGTGGCCGCGTCCACGCCCAGCAGCAGCGGCGTGCATGGGCAGTCGCTCACCGATCAGCCCGGTCGAGCAGACCGCGACCTCGCCGCGCCGGCACGGACAGCAGGCCGGCCAGGTGCTCGGCGGTCTGCTGCGTGTCCGCGGCTCCGTCGGGTCCTGTGCAGGCGTTGGCGCCGCCCGAGTTGAGAACGACAGCCCGGACCTGACCGCCCGCGAGCACCTGCTGACTCCAGCGCACCGGCGCCGCCTTGACCCGGTTCGAGGTGAAGACGCCGGCCGCGGACTTGGCCGGTCCGTCGTTGATCACGACGGCGACGTCATGGTGGCCAGAGGACTTGATCCCGGCGGCGACTCCCGCCGCGCGGAATCCCAGCGGTCCCGTGACGCTCATGGGGCTACTCCGATCGAGGTGAGGCCGGCGGTCTCCGGCAGGCCGAGCATGAGGTTGGCGTTCTGGATCGCCTGGCCAGCGGCGCCCTTGCCCAGGTTGTCAATGGCCGTGACGACGGTCACCCGGCCAGACCGCGGATCGGCCGCGGCCTGAACCTGGACGCCGTTGGACCCGGCGACCGCGCCGGTGCCAGGCCACCTGCCCGTCTGGCAGCAGCCAGACAAATGGCTCGTCGGCGCAGGCGGCGGCGAGCGCCGCCCTGATCGCCGTCGTGTCGACCCCGGCGGACGCGACCGGCGCCGAGCAGGTGGCGAGGATGCCGCGCGGCATCGGCGCCAGCACAGGGGTGAAGGAAACCCGGGCGGCTGACCCAGCCGATCCGGTGCCGACTTCGTGCGAGAGCCTGCTCGATCTCGGGGGTGTGCCGGTGCGATCCGCCCGCCTGATAGGCCGACGCCGAGCCCATGACCTCGCTGCCGAGCAGGTCCGCGCGCAGCGACCGGCCAGCGCCCGAGGTCCCCGACGCGGCAACCACGACGACGTCGTCGCAGCTGATCAGGCCGGCCGCCGCCAGCGGAGCGAGACCGACGATCGCGGCAGTCGCGTAGCAGCCGGGAGCCGCGACCTGTGTTGCGTTGACGGATAACGGGCCTGATCCCCGGCAGCTCCGGCAGTCCGGTCACCCACCTGCCGGGGTGATCGCCGTCGTAGTGCCGCGCCCATGCGGCCGCGTCCGCGAGCCTGAAGTCAGGGCCGAGGTCCACGATCGCCGCGTTGCCGCCGATATCGGCGGCCATCGGCGCCGACTGCCCGGCAGGGAGCGCGAGGAAGACGAGGTCGGCACCAGCGCCCTTGACCGCGCTGTGCGGCTCGAAGATCAGGTTCGCGAGGCCGGGATGACCGGCCAGGTTCGGGTGCACGTCGCCGACCGCTTTGCCCGCGCTGCTGTCCGCTGTCGCCGTGACCAGGTCCAGGTCCGGGTGCCCGGCGATCAGCCGGAGCAGCTCGCCCCCGGCATACCCGCTCGCGCCGACCACCGCGACACGCATCGTTATCGACCCTTCGACCCCTGCGCCTGAACCCGCGCGTGCGGCGCCGCGCCCCCGTTACCTTCGCGACGCCGCACGCGCTCTGGCTGCCCCGCGGCCTGCAGATCCGGCCGCTCGCATTATTATGCATCATAATGATTGAGTATGCAAACCGAGCCGGCGGGCAGCCGTGCCGCGCTGGTGGATTGGCGGCGAACCGGGGGGTTCGGCCTACCGACGGACGGCGGCAGACGGCATGATGTTGTCCCGCGCAGGAAGGAGCCCCATGCACCGTCGCCGATCGCAAGGCCGCGCCGAAGGCGACGCGCGCGCCACGATCAGGCGGTCGCTCGGGCTCGCCGTCCTCCTGACGGCCGCGGCCGCTGGGTGCAGCACGGGGCACGCCGCGCCGCCCGCGAGCGGGACCAGGATCACTGACTGCGGCTCGGCGAGGACCGCAGCCGACGTCCCCGTCAAGATCCTGATCGTACAAGGGCAGCGTCGCCTGCGGCACGGCCCGCGCCGTGGTCCTTGCCTACGCCAAGGCGATCAGGTCGGGGCAGGCGCCAGGCAACGGCGGCGGCGGCCCGGTCAAGATCAAGGGCTGGACCTGCCAGGGATTCACTACGCCGGTCGTGCTCCGCACCGGCAAGGCGGCCAAGTGCGCGCGCGACGGCGTCGAGATCCTGGAGATCCTGCCGCCGCTCCCGTCACCGTCCGCGTCCTGAGGTCGCCAGGGCCGTCCTGAGCCTGACGGCCGGGGGCCCTGGCAATCTCAGCTACTGCCCAGCTGCGGCGGGCGCACCGCGCAGCACGGCGCCCGTCCGCTCCTGCGCGGATGCGACGGCCGCGTCCCTCGCAACCGCGACCTCCTCGTCGGTCAGGGTCCGGTCAGGCGCCCTGAAGCGGAGCGTGTAGGCCAGCGACTTGCGCCCAGGCCCGACCTGCTCGCCGGTGTAGACGTCGAACAGCCGCACGTCCTCGAGCAGGGACTCGGTTCCCTCGACCGTGGCGGCGCCGGCGACCAGCGCCGCCTCGACCTCGGCGGCCTGCACGGCCTCGCCGACCACCAGCGCCACATCCTGAGTCGCTGGCGGATAGCCGGAGATGACCGGGGCCTGAACCGGCGGCAGCCCCGCCGCCGCTCGCTCGACCGCCGACAGGTCAAGCTCGACCGCACAGGTGCGCGGCGCGAGCCTGAACGCGGCGATCACCCTGGGATGCAACTCGCCCGCATAGCCGATCGAGATCAGGCTGTCCTCGCCAGCGCCGGCTCCGGACGGCCTGATCAGGAACTCCGCGCACCGCCCAGGGTGCCAAGGCTCGCACCGGCCAGCGCGGACCGCGTAGGGCACCCTGCTGGCCTTCAGCACGGTAAGCGCTGCCTCGATCGCGTCGTGGAACGTAGCAGGGCGGCCAGGACCCCACCACCCGGCGACCTCGCGCTGCCCGGTCAGCACGATCGAGAGAAACCGCGGCTGGTCCGGCAGCGCGTCATCAAGCTCGGCGATTTCCTCCGGCGTCGGACGCCGGTCGACCGGCAGGATCGGCGCGGTCGTGCGGCGCCGGCCGTTGACCCTTGTCCTCGCGACCGTCCCGATCTCGTACAGAGCGAGGTCGGCGAAGCCCCGTCCGGTGTTCCGGGCGGTGACCCTGAACAGCCCGGGCAGCATCGAGGTGCGCATCAACGGCTCCTCGTCCCTGATCGGGTTGGCCAGGGTCACGGCGTTCCGCCGCGGGTCGTCGGCGTCGAGCAGCAGCCGGTCGTAGTCGGCGGCCGAGCCGAACGGGCTGCTGAGCACCTCGACGTAGCCGGCCCCGGCGAGCACGTTCGCCACCGAGATGCGCAGGCGCTGGGTGGCGGTCCTGCCCTTGCCGGCGATCGCCCTGGGCATCGCGATGTCGATCTTCTCGTATCCCTCGAGCCTGATCACCTCTTCGGCGAGGTCATTGGGGTCGGTCAGGTCGGGTCGCCAGGATGGCGGCGTGACGGTCAGGACGGCACCCGACCCGGCCGTCTCGTCGCGCTCGACCGTGCAGCCGACCTCGCGCAGCCTGCTGATCACCGTCTCGATCCCGTAGCTGGCCCCCGCGACACGGTCAGGATGATCGGCAGGCATCACGATCCGCACCGGCTCGACCGGCGCCGACGCGAGTGTGTAGCCCTCGATTGCCGTCCCGCCGCCGAGGTCGGCGAGCATCGCGGCGGCCTTGGCGGAGGCGCGAAGCGGCAATTCGTAGTCGACACCGCGCTCGAACCTCGCCGACGCCTGGCTGAACAGCCGGTGCCGGCGGCTCATCCTGGCCGTGCCAGCGGCGCTGAAGTGCGCGGCCTCGATGACCAGGTCGGTCGAGCTCTCGCTGACCTCGGTAGCCAGGCCGCCCATCGTGCCGGCCATGCTGATCGGTCCCGACGAGTCGGTGATGAGGATGTCATCGGGGTCGAGCGTTCGCACGACGTGATCGAGGGTCTCGAGCGTCTCCCCCTGCCCGCCCCTGCGGACCACGATCGGCCCGGTCAGCGTGGCTCGATCGAAGGCGTGCAGCGGCTGGCCGAGCTCGATCATCAGGTAGTTGGTGACGTCGACGGCCAGCGAGACGCTGCGGATGTCCGACCGCGCCAGCCTGATCCGCATCCGCAGCGGCGTCGGCCGGTCAGGGTCGATCCCGCGCACCTCGCGCAGGGCGAACCGGTCGCAGGCGGTCGGATCGGCGATGCTCGCCGCGTACACCGCCCCGGCCGGCCCTGGCGTCTGCGTCCACGGCGGGCAGGTCCGTGTCGGCCGGATCGGTGTAAGCCGCGCCGAAGGCGCTGGCGAGTTCCCTGGCCATGCCCCTGATCGACAGCGCGTGGCCCTTGTCCGGGGTCACGTTGACATCGAGCACGGTGTCCCGCAACCCGGCGTAGTCGACGAAGTCGGCGCCGACCGGAGCGTCGGGTGGCAGCACCATGATGCCGGTGTGATCGTCGCCAAGACCCAGTTCGGACGGGGAGCAGATCATGCCCTCCGACACCCGGCCGTAGCGCTTGCTCGCGCCGATCTCGAAGCCGCCCGGCAGCACAGCGCCTGGCAGCGCGAGCGGGACCTTGTCGCCCACGCTGAAGTTGACCGCGCCGCAGATCACGCTCCGCTCGTGCTCTGGCGAGGCAGTGCTGGCGAGGGGGGGCGACCCCTCGGAACCCCCCGCTGGTTCCCCGGTCCTCACCTTGCAGTACCTGATCGGCTTCTTGAAGTCCGGTCAGTTCCTCGATCTCAAGGACCTGTGCCACGACGATGGCGCCGATGTCCTGGCCGACCTGCTCGATCCCTTCGATCTCGAGGCCGACGGCGGTGAGCCGCCGCGCGACCTCGCCGACGTCGACGGGTTCGGGCAGCGGCGCGTACTCCAGCAGCCAGGAAAGCGGGACTAGCATGACGCCTCCACTCCGAACGCCGAAGAGAACCTGACGTCGCCCTCGATCGTGTCCCTGATGTCGCTCAGGCCGTTCCTGATCATCAGGGAGCGCTCGATGCCGAGCCCGAACGCAAACCCGCTGTACCGGTCGGGGTCGATGCCGCAGGCGATCAGCACCCGCGGGTTGACCATGCCGCAGCCAGCGATCTCGATCCAGCCTTGTGACTTGCAGACCCGGCACGGCGGCGCGCCCGGCTTGGTGGACTCGCCGCGGCAGACGTGGCACTCCATCGAGACGTCGGCCGACGGCTCGGTGAACGGGAAGAAGTCAGGCCTGAGCCTGGTCCGCAGCCCCTCGCCGAACATCGCGCCCACGAAAGCGGTGATGGCGCCGCGCAGGTCGGCCATGGTCAGGCCCTCGTCCACCGCGAGGCCCTCGATCTGGTGGAACACCGGGCTGTGCGTCGCGTCGAGCGGGTCGCTGCGGAAGCACTTGCCAGGGCTCACGACGTACAGCGGCAGCGGCCTGGTCAGCATGGCCCTGATCTGCACCGGCGAGGTGTGCGTGCGCAGCACCATGCCCGACCGCGTTTCTTGCCGGGGACCCGCCACGAAGAAGGTGTCCTGCATCTCTCTGGCGGGATGGTCGGGCGGGAAGTTCAGCGCGTCGAAGTTGTACCACTCGGCCTCGACCTCGGGTCCCTCGGCGATCTCGTAGCCCATGCCGATGAACACGTCGGCTAGCCGGTCGGCGAGCGCCGGGACCGGGTGCCTGGCGCCGGCCGGGTACCTGTCCCACGGCAGCGTCACGTCCGCCGTCTCGTCGATCAGCACCCGGCGGTCCCGGTCGACCTCGAGTTCGGCCTTCCGCGCGGCGATGGCGTCGTCGAGGGTCTTCCTGGCGACGCCGACCCGCCGGCCGGCCTCGGCCTTGGCCTCAGGCGGCAGCGCATTCGATCTCGGCGCTGGCCAGCGTCAGCGGCGCCTGGCGACCGCGGTGCGCGACCTCAGCCGCCTTCAGATCGTCGAAGCTGGCCGCCGAGGCGATCGCGGCCAGGCCTGCTGCTGTCATGCGTTCGACCTCGGCAGGCGCCAGGACGGCGGCCCGGACCGGGTCGTAGCTCTTATTCGGTGCGGACATCGTCCTGATCTCCTAGATGTCGCAGGGTCACTGGTGCGGGGCGAGATTCACGATCATCCGCAACGGCCCGCACCCGCGGCTGCCGCAGGCCGGCCGGCCCGCCTGTGGCGAGACGGAGGACGCGGCTTACCGCGGGAAGGACCGTTGCCGGGAACTCCCGTGCGCCCGCCGGTCAGCGCAGATCATGAGGGCAGATCGGGTCAGCCGTGATCTGGCGTGCCAGCGGGCATGGTAAATCGGAATTCAGCGCCGCCGCCTGGCGCCTGCGCAACGTTGATGGAGCCGCCGTGGGCCTCGACGAGGCCCTTGACGATGAACAGGCCGAGGCCGGCTCCGCCGCGGCGCTTCGCGCGCCAGAACTGGCGGAACACCCTGGGCGCGAACTCGGGCGCGATCCCAGGACCCTGGTCACGGACGGAAACCGCGACGCCGGGCCCGCCGTGAACCAGTGCCGACTCGATCACGGTAGTAACGGTACCAGCACCGTGCCTGATCGCATTCTCGATAAGGTTCGCGAGGATCTGGTCGATCTTGTCGGCGTCGAGCCAGGTCTCGGGCACCCGGTCGGCGACCTCGATCACGAATCTGGACGCCACGTCCCCGGCCGCGACGCGCCCCGCCACGATCTTCTCGGCCCTGGCGCGCAGGTCCACCACCTGCCTGTGCAGCTCCATCCGGCCGGCCTCGATCCTGGAGACGTCGAGCAGCTCCGTGATCAGCCTGGTCACCCGGTCGGCGTCGGCGTTGACGGTCTCGAGCATGACCCGCTTCTGGTCGTCGGTGAAGCGAGGCCACTTCGACAGCAAGGTCGCCGTGAAACCCTTAACGCTGGTCAGCGGCGAGCGCAGCTCGTGCGCGACAGTCGAGACCAGATCCGCCCGCGTCCGCTCCAGCCTGGCCCGCTGCTCCGCGCTGCGCAGCGTGATGGTGAGCCGGCGGACCGCGCCGCGCTCACACGGCCAGTCGGCCCGGCGCCGCAGGATGCCGCGGTCCGCGCACGTAGCCGATGGTCACGAGCACTTCGGTGCCGTCTGCCAGGTAGAGCGAGCGCTCGGGATGCCTGGTCCGGATCGACAGTCCGTCGTACGGGCGGGACTGCCGCCACCAGCACCGTCCCTCGCCGTCGCAGAGCGGGAGCGCGGCCACCAGGTCGCGCCCGATGGCCTCGTCGGCGCTGGTCCCGGTCAGCCGCTGGGCGGCCTGGTTGAAGATGATGACCCGGCCGCACTCATCGGCCACGACCAGCCCGTCGGGCAGCTCGTCCGCGCTGAGCAGGTCGGCGTGCCTGATGAGGGGACCGCTACGGGACGCCGGTCCCGCGCCTGCGGTCACCGCGCTCAGTCGCCGATTAATATTGGCTCGCCGGTCCATCTAGGACTGCTGCCCCCAGCCGCGCCGCTGCCCCGGCATGCTCATGCTGCCGTCCAGGGGTCCGGGGGCTAGCCCGAGGTCGGCAGGTGCCGCGGCATGACCCAATTCCGTGACCTATCCGGGAGACAGTCATGACGCAACGTGATCAGAGCCTAGCGCGTCAGCCGGCCTGCGCGGCACCCCCAGCTTGCGCGCGGGCCGACGCGTACAGGCAGACGGCCGCCGCGGCGGCCAGGTTCAGGCTCTCCGCCTGGCCGTATATCGGAACGGCAACAGCTTCGTCGGCGAGGCCCACGAGGTCGGCGGGAAGCCCCCAGGCCTCATTGCCGAACAGCCAGCCCGTCGGCCGGCGGAGCCTGCCATCCTGCTCCAGCCGGTCCAGGCCCAAGGTCGCGCTGCCGTCCGCCGCGAGTATCGCAATCCCCGCCTCGCGGAGCGCGGAGACGGCATCGCTCACGGCGATCCCGGTCACCAGCGGCACGTGGAACAGCGACCCGGCCGAGGACCGCACGCACTTGCTGTTGTAAGGATCGACCGAGGCGGCCGCGAAGATCACGCCATCGGCTCCGGCGGCGTCCGCGGTCCGCAGCACGGTGCCGGCGTTGCCCGGGTCCCTGACGTTGGCGAGCGCCACGACAAGCCGTGGCCTGGTGGCGATCAGCGATTCGAGCGGCACGTCAAGGAACGGGCACACGGCGAGCAGGCCCTGCGGCGTCACGGTCTGCGCGAGTTCGGCCATCACCTCGCCGCTGACCTCGTGCACCGGCACGCCGGCCCGCGCGGCCGCGTCGACCAGATCCGCATGCCGCGCCCTGGCCGGCCGCGGTGACGAACAGCTCGGTCACTCCCCCGGCGGGCTTGTGCCGCAATGCCTCCCTGACCGCCTGCGGGCCTTCGGCGAGGAACAGCCTGGACCGCTCCCTGAGCGCGCGCTTGGCCAGCGCCCGGGCCGCCCTGACCCGGGGTGAGCGGATGCTGGTAGCCATGACCTCGGTTTCGTCACCACCGTGTGTCGGTGCATCGATGTATCGATGGTCCATCCATCACTGGATCGCGCAATGGATGGACCATTCATACACCGTGCCGGGCTCGGCGACCCGCGCAAGCCAGCGCGCTGGACTACTCGCTGTGAACTCACGCTGGCATTCAGCCGTGCGCGGCCCCGCCGGTCAATGGTGCAGACCGCACCGAAGCGGCGGTGGTGCCAGCACCACCGCCGCCCAATGTCTGAGCCAGTGCTTAGGCGGCGGCCTCGTTGACGTCGGCGGGCAGCGCCTGCCTGGCGACCTCGACCAGCGCAGAGAAGGCCGCGGCGTCGTTGACCGCGAGCTCGGCGAGCATCTTGCGGTCGACCTCGACGCCGGCGATCTTCAGGCCCTGGATGAACCTGTTATAGGTGATGCCCTCGGCCCTGGCCGCCGCGTTGATGCGCTGGATCCAGAGCCTGCGGAACGCGCCCTTGCGGTCCTTGCGATCCCGGTAGGCATAGGTCATGGAGTGGAGCTGCTGCTCCTTGGCCTTGCGGTACAGCCTGGAGCGCTGGCCGCGGTAACCGCTCGCCCGCTCCAGCACCACCCTGCGCTTCTTGTGGGCATTGACCGCCCGCTTTACGCGTGCCATCTGTTCGACTCCCTCGCGTCGGACCGGGTCACTTGCCCAGCAGCTTCTTCATGTTCTTGGCGTCGGCGGGCGACAGCGTCACGTAGTTCGCCAGGCGGCGGGTCTTCGTGCTCGGCTTGTGCTCAAGGTAGTGGGCCCGGTTGGCGCGGCGGCGGGTGATCTTTCCGGTGCCCGTAACGCGGAACCGCTTCTTGGCACCGCTGTGCGTCTTCATCTTCGGCATGTCGCCGCTTCCCTCGTTCCTGGCGTGCTCCGGCACGCGTCCCTATTCCGCCCGCCGACCTTGCGGCTCTGCGGGCGCGTCTATTGCTGATCCGGCGGCTAGCTCGTCAGCCTCCGCTCTCTGCCCCTGCGGCGCGTTGCTCAGCCGCTGTCGCCCTGGGCGTGGGCACTGGCCGTGACTCGCCTGGCTTCGCGGCCGGCGAGCGCGGCGCGCTCGGCCGGGGACCCGCTGGCCTGGCACCGCCGCCTGTCGGTCCTGGCTTCGGCGCCGCCGGCCGCGCGGCACTCGGCGACGGTCCTGGCTTGGGCGCCGCTGGCCGCGGCGGTGCCCGACGGGCCAGGCTTAGGTGCCGTAGGGCCTGCAGCCCCTGGTCCCGGCCGCGGCGGACCCGGTCGTGGCGCGGCCTGGCTGCGGCGCAGTCGTCTGACCGGTCTCGGCTGGCCGATCCCGGCCTCGGATCCGCGGCCGGGATCGGCCGCGGCTGCTCTGGCCGCGGGCTCGACGGCTCGCTCGCTGGTCCCTGGGCGGCGGGTGCCGGGCGGCTGGCTGGCCTGGCCGGCGCCGCCGCTCGCGGAGCGGCGGGCGGTGCGGCGCGATCCTGGCTCCCGGCAGGAGCAGACGCCCGTGCGCTGGCCCGTTCCGTGCCGCGGACGGGCCTAGCGTCGGCCTTCTTCCGATGCGGCCCGATCACCATGATCATGTTCCGGCCGTCCTGCTTGGGCTGCGACTCGACAAAGCCAAGCTCCTCGACGTCACCAGCAAGCCGCTGCAGGAGCTTGTAGCCAAGCTCCGGCCTGGACTGCTCGCGCCCGCGGAACATGATCGTCACCTTGACCTTGTCGCCCTGCCTGCAGGAACCGCTCGACGTGGCCCTTCTTGGTGCCGTAGTCGTGCGGGTCGATCTTCGGCCGGATCTTGATCTCCTTGATGACCGTCTGCGCCTGGTTCTTGCGCGATTCCCTGGCCTTGAGAGCCGACTCATACTTGAACTTGCCGAAGTCCATGAGCTTGCAGACCGGCGGTCGCGCCGTTGGCGCGACCTCAACAAGGTCGAGGTCCGACTCCTGTGCCAGCCGGAGCGCGTCCGTAATCGACACGATTCCGACCTGCTCGCCAGACGGGCCTACGAGTCGTACTTCAGGTACCCGGATACGGTCGTTGATGCGAGGTTCAGTGCTGATGTGACCTCCAATGTCACCTCTGTCCCGGGCCGGGTCGGTCCCGGCACGGACAATGTGCGCAGCTCGCCGTGAAAAGCAGAAAGCCCCGCACGGCTTGCATGCAGGGCCACCACGGGCACGGCGTCAGCCACGCAGGCTCCTGGCCTGCGTCGCGTCGCCACGCGACGTTCCGAGCTAGCTCGCCTTCGGCGTGCCAGCCAGATGCGTCCGGCCTCGCCAACCTGCGTAGTGCTGGCTGGCTCATACCCGCCGGCAGGGCAGCATCATCAACGCTGCTGTGCTGACAAGGTGGGAGGTGGCCGAGGTGGTCCTCCGCTTGCGGTCCGGCATTCGCCGGGCCTTCAGTTCTCCCGGTAAGCCTAGCGCATGCAGCGGCGCAGCGTCATAGCCGCTGCATGTGGCCGAAGCTACCGATAGTGGTTGCAACCATCCAGGCCGGACGCTTATTTCCGGCGGGCTGGCCAGATCTCGTGAGCAGCACGCCAGGCTGCTTGCGCGCGGGCGTCAGGAGAGCGCGGCCGCGATCGCGCCGCCCACGGCGCGTGCGACCGGGGGCGGAAAGGCGTTGCCGACCTGACGGTAGGCGGCTGTCTTGCGTCCGGCGAACTGCCAGGTGTCAGGGAACCCCTGCAGCCGCGCGACCATCCTGGTCGTCAGGCGCGGCAGCGCTCCGGCGGGGAAGTGCTCATCAGGCGCCACGTCGGCGATGCCGAGCCCGTCGACGCCGAGCTGGCGCCATGCGGCCCTTGCCCTGGTCGGGCCGAGATCGGGTCCGCCGTGCTTTCTGCTGCCGCCCACGATCGTCGGCGCGATGCCGGCGGCGCGCGCAGCCCACCGCTTCGCTCCTGGCCAGCCAGCGGCGGACATCAGGTCGGCGAGCGACTCCCCGACCGTCGGCGGCGGAAGGCCGGAAGGGTCAGGCCAGCTAAATCTGTCAGCCCATGGCTGCTTGATCGCCACCAGCACCAGGCGCGGGCGCAGCTGGGGAACACCGTGGTCACTCGCGTGCACCGGCCGCCACCAGGTTAGGTAGCCCAGCTCCGCGAGCCTGGCGACGACCTCAGCGCGGTAGCCGTCGAATCTGGCGGCCGCCAGGCCACGCACGTTCTCCAGCAAAACGGCCCGCGGGCCGATCTCGCTGGTCAGTCGCAGCGCCTCAGGAAACAGGTCGCGTTCGTCGGCGGCACCGAGCTGACGACCTGCCACGGAGAAGGGCGGGCACGGCACTCCGCCCGGCCAGCAGGTCGGCGCCGCGGAACTCGGCTCCGTTCACGTCGGCGACGTCGGCTTCGATGATCTTCCAGCGCGATCCCCTGTTGATCCTGAGCGTCTCGCAGGCGTCAGGATCGATCTCGACCACCGCGGCATGGCCGAAGCCCGCGTGCTCGAGTCCGAGTGCCTGACCGCCTGCCCCGGCGCAGATCTCGACGCAGGTCAGCTCCACGGGCCGCTCCGAGCGCCGGATCATGCCTGATTGTCTCCTCGTCCCGCCACCGCCGGCCAGCGCCACGCCGGGTACGCGGCGGTCTAACGCTCAGCCCGGCCGGCCGGTTGCGCCCGCCGCTGGAGTTCGGCACGGCCTGCCGCGCGCATCTCGGCCAGCGGCGCTGACCGCCCGGTCATCAGCTCGACCTGCAAGGCCGCCTGCTGCAGCAGCAGTTCGAAGCCATCGATGACCGTGGCCCCGGCCTGCATCGCTGCGTGGCCGAGGGCACTCGGCCATGGGTGATAGCTGACGTCAAAGACCACGTCCGGGCCCGATCGCAGTCCGGCCAGCGCGGCCGCGATGCGGTCAGCGGCACCGGAAGGAACGGTCGAGATGATCAGCCTGGCGTTGATCAGCGAGGCGGGCTCGAAGGGTCGCAGGGTCACGTCGACACCCAGCCGGCCGGCCGCCTCGAGCAGGCCGGCCGCTCTCGACGGCGAGCGGACCGCGACGGCGACCGACCGTTCACCGAGGTCGCGCAGAGCCGCGACGGCAGCGCATGCGGTCCCGCCCGCGCCGAGAATGATCGCCGGGCCTGCGCCATGCCCGGCGAGCGCGCTCACCATGCCACCGACATCGGTGTTGTAGCCGAGGCGCTGGGCGGCGGCGAAGACCACCGTGTTCGCCGCGCCTACCTGGGTGACGAGCGGGTCTGTCCGGTCCAGCAGCGGCAGGACGGTCCGCTTCAGCGGCATCGTCAGCGAGAGGCCCGCCCAGTCTGGCCCGCACCGGTCGAGCAGAGGCGACAGTCCGGCTTCGTCGCACTCGATCGCCTCATAGCGCCACCAGGTCAGGCCTAGCGCTGCGTAAGCGGCCGCGTGCAGGGCCGGCGACAGCGAGTGGCCGATCGGCGAGCCGAGCACGGCGGCCCGCACGCTCCGCCGGTCCGCGGCACTCAGTTCTGGTACTTCTGCTGCCACTGCTGGAATTGCGTGAAGCTGCTCGTGAAGTGCGTGACGTAGGGCTTCGTCCTGGTGTCCGTGATGAAGTAGAGGTAGCCCGCCTTGACCGGGTGCAGCGCCGCTTTGATGGCATCCAGGCCCGGGTTGCCGATCGGACCGGGCGGCAGGCCGGTGTGCAGGTATGTGTTATACGGCGATGGGAACTTCTCGTCCTTGAGCGTGATCGCCGTTCCGTGCGTGTGCATCGCGTAGAAGACCGTGCTGTCAAATTGCAGCGCCCTGCCGAGCTTCAGCCGGTTCCACGCCACGCGCGAGATGCCAGGGAAGTCCTGAATCCTGCCGCCCTCGGCCTGGACCATGCTCGCCACGATCAGCACGTGATAGGGCGTGGTGAAGACCTTGGCCGCCTCAGCCTGGATGTTCAGGCTCGCGATCTGCTGGTTGAACGTCTGCACCATGGTCTGCAGGATCTTCAGCGCGGCCTCGTGCGGAGCGAAGCTGTAGGTGTCGGGGAACAGGAACCCTTCGGCGCTCACGCCCTTGGGCGCCCAGCTTGGCAGGCCGAGCGCGGCCGGCGGATTAGCGATGATGTCGGTGAATTTCTTGGCGGGGAGGCCTGTGGCCGAGGCCAGCTGTGCGGCAAGGGTCGAGGCCCTGGTGCCCTCGATGACCGTCACGCTCGTATTGATCCTGGCGTCGGGGCTCAGCAGCAGCTTCACGGCCTGCGCCGCGTTCATGTGATGATGCAGCTTGTAGACGCCAGGCTGAAGGGTGCCTGATCCGGCAGCGGCGGACGCGGCGGTGTTGTAAGGCCGCACCGTCATGATGACGCCGTCGTTCACCAGCAACGGGCCGAGGCCGACCAGCGTGGCACCGGGAACGACCGTGACCTTGACGATGCCGGTACCGGACCCCGAATAATCGCCGTAGCGGTTGCTGATCCACTTGTGCACGAACTGGTAGCCGAAGAATCCGGCGACGGCGACCACGAGCACAACGGCGATGATGGCGCCGGTGGAGGCGGCCTTGCCGCGGACGCGACGGCGCTTGCGGCCGCGGACCTTGCCGCGCCCCCCGCCGCCCACGTCCGGCTCGGGAGCACCCGCGGCCCGGCCGAAGCGGCGCGAGAGCAGGCCGTCCTCGTCCTCCTCCCAGTCGTCGCCCTCATCCCAGCCTGGGCGGGCGAGCGGTTCGCCTGGCGGCGATCCGCGCCCCGCTGGCGCGTCGTCTGGCTCGTCCCGGTCGGCGCGGCTGCGCAACTCAGGCGGCCCGGAGGTCCATCTGATGCTGCCGGTGTCATGGTCGTTATCCGGGTCGAAGTCGTCGTCGTCCTGATCGAAGGAGCCGGTCTCTGGCGGGCCGAAGACGCTGGAGTCATCAGCGCGCCGGAACGACCCGGTGTCCGGGCGTCCGAACGCACCGGAATCGGCGCTGTCGAATGATCCCGCATCCGGGCGTCCGAAGGAGCCGGGGTCGGGGCCTCCGAACGAACCCGTGTCGGACCGTCCGAAGACGCCTGAGTCGGCTATCCCGAATCCGCCGGTCCCATCGCCTGGGTACGGCTCGGCGTCCCGGCCGTAACCGGGCAGATCCTGCCTGTAGCCGGGCTCATCCTGGGTGTCAGGCGTGAAGGCCCAGCTTTGCGAGCCGGTATCGGCCGCATTGTAGCTATCCGTGTCATCGGCGCGATACGAGCCGGCGAGCGGATCCGCCTGGCCGTGCCTGTCCTGCCACTGATAACCCGACGGCTGATCCTGTCCGCCGTACGGGTGCTGATCGGCCCCGGCGCCGGAGGTGCCGGCACCATACTGGCTGGCCCCGTATTCGCTGGCCCCGTATTGGCTGGCACCGTATTGGCTGGCACCGTATTCGCTGGCACCGTAGTCGCTGGATCGGTACGGATCTCCGCTAGGCAGTGCACGCATGCCCGCGCCAGGATCCGCCGAGTGCCGGCCGCGGCTCGCCTGACTGGACCCGGCTGCGCCACCATGCTCACCGTAAGGAGCTTCGTCGTACCCGGGCTGGCCGTAACCAGAATCGCCGTAAGCGGCTCGGCTGCCATAGCTGCCCGGTTCCTGGTAGGCCGGCTGGCCGCCATAACCACCGGCCTCTGGGTAACCGCCCTGGCCGCCATAGCCGCCGGTGTCGTAACCGTCACGGCCGCCATAGGTCAGCGGGTCAGCGTGGCCGGAGCGGTCGCCATGGCCTGACGAATCGGCGTAGCCGTACGGATCGCCGTAGCCGCCCTGATCGTCATACCTGCGTTGCTCGTAATAGCTGCTGGCACTGTCGTTCTGGCCGCTCTCGTACTGGCCGCTTTCGTACTGGGGGCTGGCGTACTGGCCGCCGTCGTACTGGGGCCCGCGGTACTGATCAGGACTGCCGTAGCTCTCCAACTGCCCGTCCCCGGCTGACCAGCCGTTACTATCCTGCCCGTCGTGCCAGGCAGGGCGGCGGTAGCTGCCGGAATCCTGGTAAGACTCTCCCCGGCCGTTGTAGCCGGGCTGGTCCTCGTAGCTGTCCTCGTCGTACTCGCCACGGTCCGGCCGGTGCCGGCCGGCCGCTGGCCAGTACCCGCCATCACTCGTCATCAGCCACCGCCCTGCCTCGGACCGACAACCTCTCCGGGCGGGACGCCCGTCTGGCGCTCGGCGTCGAGCGCGCCCTGCAGCAGCAGAGCGGCGGCAGCCTGATCGATCACGGAACGGCGCTCCCTGGAATTGCGGCCACCCTCTGCAAGCGCTGCATGGGCGATGACGGTAGTGAACCGCTCGTCGACGAGCCGGACCGGAATAGGCGCGACTACGCATGCGAGCGTTTCGGCAAAGTCTCGTGCCTGGTCAGCGGCCTGTCCAGCGTTTCCAGAAAGGCTTGTAGGGAGTCCGACCACAATCTCGGTCGCATCCCGGGCGGCGGCTAGCCCCGCAATTTCGGTCAGATCGCCACGACCGCGGCGCACCGTCTGCAGCGGACTGGCCAGCAATCCGCCCGGGTCACAACTGGCGACCCCGATCCGAGCCGATCCGAGATCAATGGCAAGCCTGACACCCAGCCTCAAGGAGCAGGGCTCCCAGAAGCGGGTCTCAGAACTGACACGACTCGGGTGCAGCACGATCTCACGTTACGCTACCCGCAGGCCCGATGCCGCCAATAACACCGCGAACCGCACCAAACGCCTCTGACAGCGCCTGTCCGGCCTGCGTTCCCAACGCGGCACCGCCCCCCTGAGCGATATCGTCGCGGCCCCCGCCGCGACCGCCGAGCGCTGCTGTGGCGATGCGGATCAGCTCGCCGGCCCGTCAGCCCCCTGGCGCGGGCGGCGTCGTTCAGCGCCACCACGATGGCTGGCCTGTCCGCCGGAACGCCGGCGGTCACCACCGCTCCTGCCCGGTCGGGTGGTATCTGGCCGCGGATATCGAGCGCGAGCTTGCGGATGCCGTCTACGGGAGTGCCGTCGGGCACCTGATGTGCCACGTACAGCACGCCATTCACGTCATCGGCGCGCGACACCAGGTCACTCGCGACGTTCGCCAGCTGCGCGGACTGCATCCTCTGGATGTCACGCTCGGCGTCACGGAGCCTGGCGACGATGCCCGCGATCCGGTCGGGCAGGTCCGCCCGCGGCGCCTTGAGCTGCTCGGACAGCTGGCCGACGAGCACGCTCTCCCTCGCGAGGAAGCGGAACGCGTCGATGCCCACGAGCGCCTCGACCCTGCGCACGCCCGACCCGATCGACGCCTCGCCGAGGATCTTCACGAGGCCGAGCTGGCCGGACCTGGCGACGTGCGTGCCGCCGCATAGTTCGCGCGAGTAGTCGCCTACCTCGACCACGCGCACCTGCTCGCCGTACTTCTCCCCGAACAACGCCAGCGCGCCCATCGCCCGCGCTTCGCTGATCGAGGTGTGGAAGGCGCGCACGTCGAGGTCATTGATCAGCACCGCGTTAACCTCGTCCTCGGCATCGGCGAGAACCGCGGGGGGCACCGCGCCCATGGCGGTGAAGTCGAACCGGAAGCGGCCAGGCGAATTCTCCGACCCCGCCTGGGCCGCCGACTCGCCGAGAGCACCGCGGAAGGCCCTGTGCACCAGGTGCGTCGCGGTGTGCGAGCGCGAGATCGCGCGGCGCCGTTCGATGTCGATCTCGGTGTGCACCATGTCGCCCACGGCGATCTCGCCTGCGCTAACCCGGCAGCGGTGCACGATCAGCCCGGGCACCGGCGCCTGCACGTCGAGCACCTCGATGGTGGCACCGTCGCTCGCGCCGCTGCCCGAGGATCGCAGCACGCCCATGTCAGCGAGCTGGCCGCCGCCTTCGGCGTAGAACGGCGTCCGGTCCAGCACGATGTCGACCTCGGTGCCAGCGCCGGCGGCCGGCACGGTGGCGCCCCCGACCAGCAGACCCAGCACGGTCCCGTCGGAGGCGACCTCGTCGTAGCCGGTGAAGGTCACCTTCCCGGTTCGCTCGAGGAACTGCGCGAAGACCGAGATATCGGCGTTGCCTGTCTTCTTCGAAGCGGCGTCGTCCTTCGCGCGCTGCCGCTGCGCGGCCATCAGCCCGCGGAAGCCCTCCGCGTCCACGGTCAGACCCTGCTCGGCCGCCATCTCCAGGGTGAGGTCGATCGGGAAGCCGTAGGTATCGTGCAGCTGGAACGCCTGGGCGCCGCTGAGCGTCCGCTCGCCCTTGCGCGCGACTTCCTCGACCGCGGCGTCGAAGATCGCGGTGCCGGTACGCAAGGTGCCGAGGAACGCGTTCTCCTCCGAGTCGAGCACGGTGTGAATGTGCGGAGCGTCGTTGATCAGCTCTGGGTACTGGTCACCGAGCGCTCGGATCGCCACCGAGGCGAGGTCGTGCAGGTAGTGCTCGCCAGAGCCGCCGCGGCCGCCGTCCCCGCCGCGCTGGGAGCCGGCGAGCAGCCTGAGGTCCCGCACGCTGCGCCTGACAATCCGGCGGAGCACGTAGCCACGGCCCTCGTTGGACGGGATCACGCCGTCCGCGACCAGCATCACGGCAGCCCTGGTGTGATCGGCGACCACGCGCAGCGCGACGTCGCTCGCCGGATCCCTGCCGTACTTCTGGTCGGTCAGCTCGGCGGCGCGCTCGAGCACCTTCCACATCGTGTCGATTTCGTAGATGTTGTCGACGCCCTGCAGCAGCGCAGCCATCCGCTCCAGGCCCATGCCGGTGTCGATATTGCGGGAAGGCAGCTCACCGTGGGTGTCGAAGTCGATCTTGCTGCGCACCGCGCTCAGCTGGTACTGCATGAAGACCAGGTTCCAGACCTCGAGGTACCTGTCCTCGTCGGCCTCTGGCCCGCCCTCACGGCCGTATTCCGGGCCGCGGTCGTAGTAGATCTCCGAGCAGGGTCCGCCGGGGCCGGGAACGCCCATATGCCAGTAGTTGTCGGCCAGCCCGCGGCGCTGAATCCGGTCCTCCGGCACGCCTACCGCGTTGCGCCAGATCGAATACGCCTCGTCGTCGCCGGTGTAGACCGTGGCCCACAGCCTGCTCTCAGGGAATCCGAATCCGCCGTCCGACTCGGGCCTGGTCAGCAGCTCCCAGGCGAGCGGAATCGCCTGCTCCTTGAAGTAGTCGCCGAACGAGAAATTGCCGAGCATCTGGAAAAAGGTCGCGTGCCTCGTGGTCTTGCCGACCTCGTCGATGTCCGGCGTGCGCACGCACTTCTGGGCGCTGGCAGCACGCGGGAAAGGAGGTACGAGCTGGCCGAGGAAGTACGGCTTGAACGGCACCATTCCGGCGTTGACCAGCAACAGGGTCGGATCCTCGGCGACCAGGCTGGCCGAGGGGACCACGGTGTGCCCGCGCTGGCTGAAATAGTCAAGGAAACGGCGTGCGATCTCTGCCGACTCCATCAACGGCCATCCTTAGGGTTGTCGGTTCTGCAGGGTCGTCCGCGCTGCGGTGCTGCTGCGTGCTGCGCGGCGTCCGCGCCTGGCGCGAGGCTTACTGACCTACGAGGGTATTGCCTGAACCGCGTGCTGCCGATTCATATCTCGCGGTGCCGGTCGAGGTAGTCCGCCATTCCAGCACGGACATCGCGGACGAAGGCGGCCGATTCGGCACCAGCCCGGCTCGCCGCCCGGCGTGCGGGCGTCCGGGCCGCGTGCGCCCGCGCGACCGGCCGCCTGGCCACCTGACCGAGCAACTCGCCCTGCGGAAGCAGTGCCTTGGCCGCCCTGGTGACGCGCCGGTAGCCCGTGATGCCGAGGACGGCGCCAGCCGTCAGCCAGATCCCGCGCCTGATCATCGGCTGCTCGCCTCGGGCCATCCTGGCCGGCTGCTCGCCTCGGGCCCTCCTGGCCGGCTGCTCGCCTCGGGCCCCGTCACGCGCCGCGCGGACGCGCTCGGTCGTTCCCGCCAGGTCTCGCGCCGCGGCTGCGCCGGCACCGCGGGAAGCAGGCGCTGTGCCCTGACTCGCTCGTCGCCGTGCGCACGCTCCGCCAGCGCCCTGACCTGCGCTGCACCGTCGTGCGCGCGGATCCCGGCCGGATGCCCTGGCCTGCGCAGCGCGAGCGCGTGCCGGACGCCGTGGCCGGCCGCGGCGAGCCGCAGCACCGGCGTGCCCAGTCCGGCTGCGATGAGCTTCGCCGTCCCCGCGACGGCGGAGACCTGGACCGACAGGTCCGACATGCTCGCGGCGACCGCGTCGACGCCGTCGGCCATCGCGCCAGTTCGCGCGAGTTGCTGGTCAGCCCGCTCGACAGTCGCGCGGGACCTGGCCAGCAGGTCATCGGCTCCAGCCTGGTAGCTGGTCACCAGCGAGGTGGCCGCGGAGATCAGCTTGGCGAGCCTGACCAGCACGTAAACGGCTGCGCACATGGCGATCGCGAAGAACGCGGCCGCGATCAGCGCCGCGAGTTGCCCGGCGTTCATGACGCCCCCGCTCCCTTCAGGCCTGCGCCGGTCTCTGGGTATGTGGCCCGACCCTATCGCTTGCCGGACTACCGCTTGCCCTGCCGCCAGGTTTCAACCATCGCGATCGCCGCTGTCGCGGGGTTCCTGGGGATTGCGGCCCCCGTCGCCAGCGCCGTTGGGATCCTCGTCGCCCGTGCCGCCCTCCAGCACCGACCTGATCCGATCCAGCCGGTCCGCGTACCTCGCCTCGGCGCCGTGCCTGGACGGCTCGTAGTACCGGTGCCCGGCCGCGGGCTCTGGCAGGTAGTCCTGCTTGACGATGCCCTCGGCGAAGTCGTGCGGATACAAGTAGCCCTTGCCGTGCCCGAGCCTGGCCGCCCCGCGATAGCTGGTGTCGCGCAGGTGCGCTGGCACCGGGCCGGATTGCCCCGACCTGATGTCGTCCGATGCCGCCCCGATGGCCCTGATGACCGCGTTGGACTTCGGTGCCAGCGCGAGGTGGATCACCGCCTGAGCCAGGTTAATCCGCACCTCGGGCAGCCCGACGAACTCGACCGCCTGGGCCGCGGCGATGGCCACCGGCAGCGCCGACGGGTCGGCCATCCCGATGTCCTCGCTCGCGTGCACGACCAGCCGCCTCGCGATGTAGCGCGGGTCCTCGCCCGCCTCGATCATCAGGGCAAGGTAGTGCAGCGCGGCGTCCACGTCGCTGCCCCTGATGCTCTTGATGAACGCGCTGATCACGTCGTAGTGCTGATCACCGGCCCGGTCGTAGCGAACCGCCACCCGGTCGACCGCCCGCGCCAGCACGGCCGTGTCGATGACGCCGCCATCGTCGACCCCGAGCGCTGCCGACTCCAGATAGGTCAGCGCCCGCCGCGCGTCGCCGCCGGCCAGCCTCAGCAGTTCCTCGGCCGCGTCACCGGCCAGGGTGACCGCGCCGCCCAGGCCGCGCTCGTCGGCCACCGCCTGCTCGAGCAGCTCGCGCATGTCCTCATCGGGGATCGGACGGAGGGTGAGCAGCAGGGACCTGGACATCAGCGGCCCCACCACCGAGAACGACGGATTCTCCGTGGTCGCTCCGACGAACGAGACCCAGCGGTTCTCCACCGCCGGCAGCAGCGCGTCCTGCTGCGCCTTGTTGAACCTGTGCACTTCGTCGATGAACAGCAGGGTCTGGGTACCGGTCAGGCCCAGTTCGGCCCTTGCCGACTCAATCGCGGCCCTGACCTGCGCGACGCCGGCGGAGACGGCCGACAGTTCGACGAATCGCCTGCTGGTCACCGGTGCTGAGGACATAGGCCAGCGTGGTCTTGCCGGTTCCCGGCGGGCCCCAGAGCAGCACCGACATCGGGGCTGAGTGCTCGACCAGCTTGCGCAGCGGCGAGCCGGGCCCGGTCAGGCGCGGCTGGCCCGCGGACCTCATCCAGGCTCCTCGGCCGCATCCGCACGGCGAGCGGCGCGACAGCCCTGGCCGCCTCCTCGCCGGCGGCATCGAACAGGCTGGCGCCCTGCTGCCCCAGCTTCGCGTCCCTACCTGCCACGGCTTGACCCTACCTACTGGCACGACATACCGGGTGCTCCTGGTCAGCGGGCGCCGGGCGGTGCGACCGCGTCCACCCCCGCCTCCTTGCGCTGCGCAGGTGTGATCGGCGTCGGCGCCCCGGTCAGCGGGTCGTTGCCGGACGCGGCCTTGGGGAAGGCGATGACGTCCCTGATCGAGTCCCGCCCGGTCAGCAGCATCAGCATCCGGTCCCAGCCGAACGCGATGCCGCCGTGCGGCGGCGGCCCGTACCGGAGCGCGTCGAGCAGGAAGCCGAACTGGGACCGTGCCTCGTCCCTGGAGAGCCCGATGACGTCGAAGACCTGCTGCTGCATCGCTGGCCGGTGGATCCTGATCGATCCGCCACCGATCTCGGTGCCGTTGCAGACCAGGTCATAGGCGTCCGCCAGGGCGCCGCCTGGCTCGGCGACGAACTTGTCCGCCCACTCGGGCAGCGGCGAGGTGAAGGGATGGTGCACAGCGGTCCAGCCGCTCTCGCCGCCAGCCTCGCCCTCGGAGCCAGCCCCGCCCTCCCCAACCCGTTCGAACATCGGCGCGTCCACGACCCAGGTGAACGCCCACGCCGTCGGCGTCGATGAGACCGCACCGCGTCCCGATCTCCAGCCGCGCCGCGCCGAGCAGGGAGCGAGCGGCGGCGGGCGCACCGGCCGCGAAGAACACGCAGTCCCCTGGTCCTGCGCCGGTCGCGGCAGGCAGCCCGGATCGCTCGTCGTCGGACAGGTGCCTGACCACCGGTCCGGCGTCAGACACCGTGCCGTCGGGCCCGATCAGCACGTAGGCCAGGCCCCTGGCGCCGCGCGACTTGGCCCAGTCCTGCCAGCCGTCTAGCTCCTTGCGACTCTGGCCAGCTCCGCCCGGCATGACGACGGCCCCGACGTGCTGTGCCTGGAAGACCCGGAAGCCGGTTCCTGAGAAGTACCTGGTCAGGTCCGCCAGCTCGATGCCGAACCGCAGGTCAGGCTTGTCCGACCCGAATCTCGCCATCGCGTCGCCGTAGGTCATCTGCGGGATCGGGCGGCTCAGCTCGTAACCGGCGATCTCCCGCCACAGCCGCTGCACCAGGTCCTCGGCGACCTCGACCACGTCTGCCCTGGTGACGAACGACATCTCGATGTCGACCTGGGTGAATTCTGGCTGCCTGTCGGCCCTGAAGTCCTCGTCGCGGAAGCACCGCACCAGCTGGTAGTACCGCTCCATGCCGGAGACCATCAGCAGCTGCTTGAACAGCTGCGGCGACTGTGGCAGCGCGTACCAGTTGCCTGGCTGCAGCCGGACAGGAACCAGGAAGTCCCTGGCGCCCTCAGGGGTGGACCTGGTCAGGAACGGCGTCTCCACGTTCACGAAGCCGTGGTCCCGCATCACGTCGCTGACCAGGTAGGCGGCTGTGGACCTGGCTCGCAGGGCCGCCGCCATCTCGGCGCGCCGCAGGTCCAGGTACCGGTACTTCAGCCGCACCTCTTCGTTCAGCTCGGTGCCGCCCGCGCCCGCACCTGTGTGGCCCTCGATCGGGAAGGGCAGCGGGTCTGCCTCGGACAGGATCTCGATCCCTTCGGCCGCCACCTCGATCTCGCCGGTCGGCAGCTCGGGGTTCTCGTTCCCCGCCGGACGGCGCCTGACCTCGCCCGTCACGAGCACGCAGAACTCGGCCCGCAGGTTGTGCGCGACGTCCTCCTCGCGCATCACGACCTGGACAACGCCGCTGGCGTCCCGCAGGTCGATGAAGACCACGCCGCCGTGGTCCCTGCGCCGTGCGACCCAGCCCGCCAGCGTGACCTGCTGGCCCGCCTGTGACGTGCGCAGCGCGCCCGCCTCGTGCGTGCGGATCATCTCGGTCCAGCCCTTCTGTTCGGGAAACGAGCGGTACCCGCGATCACAGACCCCGGGATGGACCCGAGGCGGGCGCGAGCCCCGCGAGGAACGGATTGGATGTCCGCTCCGCGCCGATTGTGGTCTGCGGGCCATGGCCCGAGAGCACGACGGTGTCGTCCGGCAGCGGAAGGCAGACGCGAGCCAGGCTATCGAGAATCGTCTGGTAGTCGCCGCCCGGCAGGTCGGTCCGCCCGATCGAGCCGGCGAACAGCAGGTCGCCGGTGAACATCGTCTCCGGCAATCGGAACGTGACCGACCCTGGCGTGTGTCCTGGCGCGTGATCGACCACCAGGCTGACGCCGGCCAGATCGAGCGTCATGCCGTCGGTGAGTTCGAGCACGTCGTCCGGCTCGGTGAAGCTGATGCCGCCGAACAACTGCTGGCCCGCCTGCAGCGACAGGCCACGGCCAGGATCGCTGAGCAGGGCCCGGTCGGCCGGGTGGATATAGGCGGGGATGTTCCTGGCGCCGCATACCGGAGCGACCGACCAGATGTGATCGATGTGCCCATGGGTGGCGAGCACGGCGACCGGCTGGAGCCGGTACTTCGCGATGATCTCTTCGATGCCCGGCTCGGCGTCCTGACCAGGATCTATGATCAGGCACTCCGCGCCTGGTTCCGATGCCACGATGTAACAGTTCGCGGCGAAGGATCCGGCGGGGAATCCGGTGATCAGCATGGTGACCTCCTGGTCGGCGCTAGAGCGCGGCGAGCGTGCTCACAGGCTACCGACGGCTGCCGGGCGGCCCGCAGCTCGCGCGACTGCGCCGGCGTTTCCGGCCGGTTGCGCCAGTTACAAGACGGCGCGGTTGGTGCGTCGAACCGATAACACCAGTCGTAGGCACTTGCCTGGCCTAGATACCATGCGCGAGGTTTTTCAATGGGACCACTACGGTCGATAACGGAAGGTTGGGCGGGTGACGGGTAAGCAGGAGCGTCAGCGCAGGCTGGCCAGGGAGCGCTACGAGCGCCGCCAGGTCCGCGAAGCTGAGCGGCAGCGCCGAGCTCGCAAGACGGTGCAGTGGGTCTCGGCGGCGGCGGTCCTGGTCGTGCTGGCCGGCATCGTGATCTTCACGGTCGTGCACCTGTCCGGCAACGCCAAGCGCCAGCGGCAAGCCGAAGGCGAGCCCTAGCCTCAACACGAGCCCGTCGGTCACGCCGAGCCCCACCCCGACCGGTCCCGTCACCAGTTGCACCTACACGCCAAGCCCGCCAGCTTCGCGCAAGGTCGGCCTGCCGCCGGCCAAGCCTGACCTGAAGGCGACGTACCAGGCGACGATCAAGACCAACCGCGGCGACATCGTCATCAACCTGCTGAACTCCAAAGCCCCGTGCACGGTCAACTCGTTCGTGTACCTGGCCAGCAAGAACTTCTTCAGCAACACCCAGTGCCACCGCCTGACCACCAGCGGGATCTTCGTGCTCCAGTGCGGCGACCCGACCGGGACCGGCTCCGGCGGACCCGGTTACAAGTTCAACGACGAGAATCTGACCGGCGCGACCTACCCGGGCGCGACCGTGGCGATGGCCAACTCGGGGCCAAATACGAACGGAAGTCAGTTCTTCCTCGTGTACAAAGACACAAGCTTGCCGCCGAGCTACACCCCGTTCGGGACGATCTCGGCAGGCCTAAGCGTCATACAGAAGGTGGCTAAGGCTGGCACCGACAACGGAACGGGAGACGGCCATCCGAAGGAGAAGGTCGTGATCGAGAGCGTGACCATCAAGAAAACCTGATCGGGCATGCCAGGCCAGGCATGTCTTGGTCCAGGTACAAGCTGGAGGTAAGCGGTGAGCACCGAGAGCCATCCGTGGGGCTGGGTCGCCGACGACGGAACCGTCTACGTACGCACCGCAGAGGGCGAGCGCGTAGTCGGGATCTGGCAGGCAGGAAGCCCGGACGAGGCGCTCGCCTTCTTCACCCGCCGGTACGACTCGCTGGCAACCGAGGTGAGCCTGCTCGAGCGCAGGATCAGCACCACCGACCTCGCGCCTGGCCAGGCCAGGTCGACCATCTCCCGGCTGCATGCCGCGATCGACGAGGCCAAGGCTGTTGGCGACCTCGACGGGCTCAAGCGCCGGCTGGACGCTCTGTCAGAACAGGCCGACGTCCGCCAGCAGGAGCACAAGGCGGCGCGGGACCGGGCGAGGGTCGACGCCATCGCCACCAAGGAGCGGATCGTCGCCGAGGCCGAGAAGCTGGCCACCGACGCGACGCACTGGAAGTCCAGCGGTGAGCGGCTGAAGGAGCTCCTCGACGAGTGGAAGGCCGCGCCGCACGGCGACCGGCAGGCCGAGGCCGCCCTGTGGAAGCGGATGTCTGCCGCGCGCAGCGCGTTCGCCAAGCGGCGCAAGAGCTACTTCGCGGCCCTCGAAGAGGAGCGCGAAGGCGTCAGGGAACGCAAGCAGGAGATCGTGACGCGGGCCGAGGAGCTGTCCACCTCGACCGACTGGGCAGCGACCGCGGCGGCCTACCGCGAGCTGATGGCGACGTGGAAGGAAGCGGGCCGGGCCGACCGAGCGGCCGAGGACGAGCTCTGGAAGCGGTTCAGGGCAGCGCAGAGCATCTTCTTCGAGGCGCGCTCGGCCGCGGTGTCCGCCAAGGACAACCAGCTACGCGAGCGGGCCGTGGCGAAGGAGGAGTTGCTCGCCGAGGCGGAGAAGCTGCTCCCGATCACCGAGCCGAAGACGGCGCGCACCGCGCTGCGGTCGATCCACCAGCGCTGGGACAAGATCGGCGCGGTGGCCAGGGAGTCGCAGGAGCGGCTTGAGGGCGGCCTGCGGAAGATCGACGACGCTGTCCGCAAGGCCGAGGACATCCAGTGGCGCCGGACAAACCCTGAGGCGCTTTCCAGGGCGCGGGACACGGTCGAGCAGATCCGCAAGACAATCAGGAATCTGGAAGGCCAGCTCGACCAGGCGAACGAGAAGGGCGATACGACCGCCAGCGAGAAGGCCACAGCCGCCCTCGAGACCAGGCGCAGCTGGCTCGCCGAGGCGGAGAAGACCCTCGCCGACCTCACCGGCTGACCTTGGGGAATCTCACGTTCGCTCGCGCAACGGCCTCGCGAAGGTGAACCCGCTCAGCTGGTGACGCGATGGGCGTCGTAGACGCCGTCGATGGTGCGGACCGCGCGCAGCACGTGCCGCAGGTGCTCGGGGTCGGCCATCTCGAACGTGAACTTGCTCAGCGCCACCTGGTCGCGCCTGGTGGTGACCGACGCGGACAGGATGTTCACGTGCTGCTCAGAGATTGACCTGGTGATATCGGAGAGCAGGCCGGTCCGGTCGAGCGCCTCGACCTGAATCGCGGCGAGGAATCGCGAGCTCTCCCGCGGCGCCCAGTGCACCTTGACCGTCCGCTCCGGCTCCGACTCGACCAGGTGCGCCACGTTGATGCAGTCCGTACGGTGCACCGAGACCCCGTTGCCCCTGGTCACGAAGCCGGTGATGTTGTCGCCCTGGGACCGGGGTGCAGCACTTGGACAACCGGGCCCAGACGTCGGCCGCACCCTCTACCGCGACGCCAGAGTCGCCGGTCACCGGGCGCGGGCTGGTCGGCCTGGTCAGGACCGTGGCCTCGGCGAGGTCCTCCTGTGCCCCGGCCAGCCCGCCCGCCGACCTGACCAGCTTGGAGACCACCGACTGCGCGCTGACGTGCCCATCGCCGATGGCCGCGTACAGGCCGGCCAGGTCCGGGTAGCGCAGTTCGAGCGCGATGGCCTGGAGCGCGTCGGCCGTGGCCAGCCGCTGCAGCGGCAGCCCCTGCTTGCGCATGGTCCTGGCGATCATCGCCTTGCCGGTGTCGGCCGAGGCCTCGCGGCGCTCCTTGGAGAACCAGTGCTTGATCTTGTTCCTGGCCCGCGCGCTCTTGACGAAGCCGAGCCAGTCCTGGCTCGGCCCGGCGTCCGGCGCCTTCGAGGTGAGGATCTCGACCGTCTCGCCGTTGGACAGCGGCGACTCGAGCGGCACCAGCCGGCCGTTGACCTTGGCGCCCGACGGTGCGGTGCCCGACCTCGGTGTGGATCGCGTAGGCGAAGTCCACCGGCGTCGAGTCCTGCGGCAGCGCGATCACCTCGCCGCGCGGGGTGAACACGTAGACCTCGGCGCTGCCGACCTCGAACTGCAGCGACTCGAGGAACTCCGCTGGGTCGGCTGTCTCGCGCTGCCAGTCGACGAGCTGCCTGAGCCAGTCCAGGTCCGACGGGCTGCGGCCGGTCGCGACCTCCTCCTTGTACTTCCAGTGCGCGGCGACGCCGTACTCCGACCGCCGGTGCATGCCCCAGGTCCTGATCTGCAGCTCGACTGGCTTGCCGCCAGGCCCGATCACCGTCGTGTGCAGCGACTGGTACATGTTGAACTTCGGCATCGCGATGTAGTCCTTGAACCGGCCTGGCACCGGGTTCCACCGGGCGTGCACCGCACCGAGCACCGCGTAGCAGTCGCGGACGGTGTCGACAAGGACGCGGATGCCGACCAGGTCGTAGATCTCGTCGAAGCCGACGTTCCTGGCGATCATCTTCTGGTAGACGGAGTACAGGTGCTTCGGGCGGCCGGTGACCTTCGCCTTGATCTTCGCCTCGCGCAGGTCGGCGGTGACCTCCTCGATCACTTCGGAGATGAAGGCCTCCCGGCGCGGCGCGCGCTCCGAGACCAGCCTGGCGATCTCGTCGTAGCGCTTGGAGAACAGCGTCGCGAAGGCCAGGTCCTCCAGCTCCCACTTGACCGTGTTCATCCCGAGCCGGTGCGCGAGCGGGGCGTAGATCTCCAGCGTCTCGCGTGACTTGCTGCTCCTGCTTCGGCCTCGGCAGGTACCGCAGCGTGCGCATGTTGTGCAGCCGATCGGCCAGCTTGATCACCAGCACCCGGATGTCGCGCGACATCGCGACGACCATCTTGCGGACGGTCTCGGCCTGCGCCGCCTCGCCATACTTGACCTTGTCCAGCTTCGTGACGCCGTCGACCAGGGCCGCGATCTCATCGCCGAAGTCGCTGCGCAGCTCTTCCAGCGTGTACGGGGTGTCCTCGATGGTGTCGTGCAGCAGCGCAGCGCACAGCGTTTCGTGGTTCATGCCGAGTTCGGCGAGGATGGTCGCCACCGCGAGCGGATGGGTGATGTACGGATCGCCGCTCTTGCGAAGCTGGTTCGCGTGACAGCGGGCGGCGACATCGTAGGCACGCTCGATCAGTCGGGTGTCGGCCTTGGGGTGGGTGTTGCGTACGGTCCTGATCAGCGGCTCGAGCACCGGGTTGACGCTGCCGCCGCGCGGCGACGCGAACCGGCCGAGCCGGCGCCTGACCCCGGTGTGACCAGTCGAACCCGACCCGAAGCCATCGGCGGTAGACAGATCGCGTGGCATCGACCTGGTCGGCGAGTCCGCGGCAGCTGTTGCGGCCTTCCTGCGCTCGCGGGATGGCCTGGCTGACCGACTGTCGACCTGGACATCTGACTCCGGCTGGTCAGCGGGCGCGCCAACGGGCGGTGTCACCCCATCGCCAGCCCGGCAGGTCTTGATCTTCAGTGCTTTGCCCCGCGGCCTCCTGGGTGACCCCGCTTCCGGCCATCTTGGCCGTTGCTACGTCACCGGCCACTGCCGCTCCTCGCGTCAGTTGAAACCCCCAGTGTATCCGGGCTCGGCCAACTGACGTGCCAGCCCTGCCGCACCAGGCGGCGCGGATCGCCGCGGTGGCAGCGCTGAGGCCGGATAGTCGTCAGAGGCTCAGCAGCGCACGGATGTCCAGGTCCGTCAGCCTGGCCCGGCCGCCGAGAAAGCCGAGTTCGATCAGGACTCCGAGCGAGACCACCTCGGCGTCGCAGCGCCTGATCAGCTGGGCGGTCGCTGCCGCCGTACCGCCGGTCGCGAGGACATCGTCGATCATCAGGACTCGGTCCCCGGCGCGGAACGCGTCGACGTGCACCTCGACCGTGGCCGTCCCGTACTCCAGGTCGTAGCTCTCGGAGTACGTGGGGCCTGGCAGCTTGCCCTTCTTGCGCACGGGCACGAACCCGACGCCAAGCCGGCAGGCGACCGGGGCAGCGAGAATGAACCCCCGCGCCTCGATCCCGGCGACCTTGTCGATCCCGTCATGGCCAGCCGCCAGCGCACCGACCGCGGCGGCGAACGCCGGCGGCGTCCGCGAGCAGCGGGGTGATGTCCTTGAACATCACCCCAGGCTGGGGGTAGTCAGGCACGTCCCTGATCAGACTGCGCAGCGTGGCGTCGATGCCGTCAGCCCCCGCGGGGTCGGGCCCCGTGGTGTCAGGTACCGCTCGGGACAAGGGCGCTACCTGCGCTTCTTCTTGCCCGACGGCCGCCGCTGCGAGGCGCTGGACCGGCGTGGCTGCTGCCGCGGACCCGCCACGGGCCGCGGCGTGCTGCCGCCTGCCGTAGGACGGGCCGAGGCGACGGACGTCTCGTCGGACTCGACGTCGGTCGGCGGGCAGTCTCGGCCGACGTGTCGGTCTCTGGCTCATCCTCCGCGACCGAACCTGCTCCAGGAACGTTGCCGACAACGACCTTCGCCTGCCGCTTCGTGCTCGACGCGCGCTGCGCGATCTGCTTGCGAAGCTGCCGGAACTCGGGCTCGCGCTCTTTCAGGTCGGCCAGCACCGGGGTAGCGATGCAGATCGAGGAGTAGGTACCGGACAGCATGCCGACGAACAGCACCAGGGACAGGTCCTTGAGCTCGCCGTTGCCCAGCAGGAAGATGCTGACCGCGAGGATCGCGGCGACCGGCAGCAGCGCGATCAGCGAGGTGTTGATGGACCTGACCAGGGTCTGGTTCAACGCCAGGTTGGCCGCCTCGCTGTAGCTCGTCCGTCTGGTCGACGAGCAGGCCGGCGGTGTTCTCCCTGACCTTGTCGAAGACCACGACGGTGTCATACAGCGAGTAACCGAGGATGGTCAGCAGGCCGATCACGGTCGCGGGGCTGACCTGGAATCGGAGCAGCGCATAGACGCCGATGGTGATCACGATGTCGTGCAGCAGCGCGACCAGCGCGGCCGTCGCCATCCGCCACTCGAAGGCGATCGAGAGATAGAGCACGACCACGACCAGGAAGGCGAGCAGCGCCTCAAGGGCCTTCTGCGAGATCTGGCTCCCCCAGCTCGGCCCGACCGACTTCAGGCTGACCTGGCCGGCTTTGATGCCGAAACCGGTGCGCGATCGCGTTCTGGACCCTGAACTGTGTGTTAGCCGGCAGCACCTCGGTCTGCACGTCCCACTTCGTGCCGCCTACCTGCTGGACCGTGAGGTTATTGCCGCCGCCCGCGTTGGTGACCGTGGTGGAGACCTGGGTGGACGTCGCGGCGGGAGCGGTGAAGCTGAAGACCGAGCCGCCCTTGAAGTCGACGCTGTACTGGAGCCGGAAGATCAGCAGCGCGGCGATGCTGATCACCAGGATCGCGCCGGAGATCCGGTACCACAGCTTCTGTCGGCCGACGAAGTCGACCGAGACCTCGCCGCGGTAGAGCCGCCCGCCGATGCTGCCAAGCCTGGACATCAGGCCTCCTTCGAGGAGGTGCGGACAGCAGAGGCGCGCGTGACGCCGGCGGCCGGCCTGGCCGTGCGCGAGCCGCGCCACGGCGACTTCGCTCCCAGCCTGGCAGGATCAAGGCCGGACCAGCGGTGGCCCTGGCTGAAGAACTTGGTCCCGGCCAGCAGCGTGACCATCGGCTTGGTGAACAAGAACACGACCACGATGTCGATCAGCGTCGTGAGGCCGAGTGTGAACGCGAAGCCGCGGACGTCGCCGACCGCGATGATATAGAGCAGCAGGGCCGCGAGGAACGAGACGGTGTCCGACACCAGGATCGTCCGCCTGGCGCGCTGCCAGCCGCGCTCGACCGCTGCGCGCAGCGACCTGCCCTCCCTGACCTCGTCGCGCAATCGCTCGAAGTAGACCACGAACGAGTCCGCGGTGATGCCGATGGCGACGATCAAGCCCGCGATGCCGGCGAGCGACAGCGTGAAGCCCTGGTACTTGCTGAGCAGGATGACCGCCAGCCAGGACAGCAAGGCCGCCGTAGCCAGGCTGAAGACCGACACGATCGCCAGGCCGCGGTAGTAGAAGACCGAGTAGATCACCACCAGCAGCAGGCCGATGGCCGCGGCGAACAGGCCAGCGTGCAGCTGAGAGGCGCCAAGCTGCGGCGAGATCGAGTCTGTCGCCTGCCTGACGAACGCCAGCGGCACCGCGCCGTACTTCAGCACGTTAGTGAGCTTGGTGGCCTGGCCATGCGTGAAGCTGCCGCCTGGCCCGGTGATCTCGCCGGAGCCCGTCGTGATCGGGCTTGTCACCTGCGGCGCGGAGATGACCTTGCCGTCCAGCACGATCGCGAACTGGTCGAGGACCGACGTGGCCGTCTGGGTCTGAGAGTCGAAGTACTTCGAGACCATCGTGCTGGTCATCAGTGCCGAAAGCCTTCTGACCCTGGCCGTCCAGGTTGAAGTTGACGACCCACTGGCTCTGCGCGTTCAGCACGGCCGCGACCTTGGTGAGGTTCGTTCCCAGCACCTTCGCCACGTCGAGGACGTACTTGTTGCCCTGCGGGTCGCACCCGACGATCTGCTTGGTCGGGTCATCCCAGCTGGCCGGTTTGTCACCGTAGATCCGCTTCTGCCAGTCCTTGTACGAGCAGTTCAGCCGGTTGAAGTCGGTGATCACGGCCTTGCTGGTGATCTTGGTGATGTCGCCCGAGGCGTCGGCAGCGGTGGCCAGCCGCTTGGTGAGCTTCGGACTCGGACTCGGGCTCGGAGACGCCGCTCCGCTCGGAGACGCGCTCGGGCTGGCCGATCCCGACGGCGAGGGACTCGGCGAGGCGCTGCCCGACGTCTTCGCGTGGCCGGCGGCGCCGAGCGCGTGCGCTCCGGCGGCCTGCCCGCTGCCGCCGGAGCCCGACGGCGACGGGCTCGGCGAGGCTGACCCGCCAGCCGGTGACGGCGAGGAACTCGGCGACGGGGCTGGCCGTTGGCGGCGGCGTCGTGCCGGTGCCCGGCGGCGGCAGGGCGATCGGGCGGCCAGGAGCAGTCAACAGCACCTGGCGGAACCGGAGGACAGCGGAGCTGAGCAGCGGCGCGATCTGCTCCGCGCTCTTGCCTGGCACGGACACGACGATGAGGTTCGAGCCCTGCTGCTGCACCTTCGCACCGGTAAAGCCCTGGCCGTTGACGCGGCTGTTCAGGATCGCGATGGACTGGGTCATGGCGCTCGCACTCGGGACCGTCTGGCGCGTGCCGTGCTCCTTCAGCGGGACGGCCCTGATGGTGACCGTGGTCCCGCTCGACAGGTCGAGGCCGAGTTGGACCTTGAACTTGTCGTGCCAGGTCCCAGGGTGCGAGACGTCGTTGCCGATGATCGTCGCGAACATGACGATCAGCAGCCCGACGAGCACCGCCAGGTACCGCCATGGCCGGGAGGTCACTCCCGGCTGCCTCGATGAGCCGCCTCCGGTCCTCGACCTGGCCGGCCTGTTGCTAGGGGGTGCCACCTGTGCCTGTCCTTTGATGTGAGCGGCCCGCGGTGCGGCTAGACGTTACGGATTCTTCTTGAGGTCGGTGGGCGGGGTGGCGTCGTCCTGCGCCTCGGTCTCCGCCTCGGTCTCGTCCTCTGCTTCCGGCTCGCCTGGCTCCTCAGGATCGATGTCCTCGTGTGACGGCATGGTGTCGTCCGGGATGACCTCCATCACAGCCCGGCGCAGCATACGTAACTTCGACGCCTGGCGCGATCTCGATGACGACGTCGCGGTCATCGCCGGACACTACCGTGCCGTACATGCCAGCCGTGGTGCGGATGCGCTGACCAGGCATAACCTGGCTCTGGGTCTGCATCGCCTTGCGTTGCCTGTTCCGCTGCGGACGCATGATCAGCACGTAGAACAGGCCAATCAGGACCGCCAGGATGATGAACGTGAACGCGGGGCTGCCGCCCGACTTGGGAGCGGCGAGAATCATGGTCCCCATGGCGGGGCTTCCTTCCAGTTGATGGCGCAGCGGCCGGGGTGCAGCACAGGTACCACGCCGGGCGAGCCCGGCAGCAGCGCCAGGCGGCTGGGAAAGACCAACTGCCGAAGTTTAGCGGCGCGGGCGCCGCGCACAAACAGGCTACGACCTCCACGGAGTGATCGTGACCGGCCCGCAACCAGATGTGCTGGTCTATGGCACTAAGCCTCGCATACGCCGCTGGCCTGTTGCCGTTTCTCGCTAGTCAAACAGCGTGATGGCCGCAGTACCAGTCCCCGCGCCATCCGCCTGGCCGCCCTGCTGGTCCGGAGCGGGCGGTTCGAGGCCCAGATGCGCCCATGCCGCTGGGGTAGCCACCCGGCCGCGCGGGGTCCTGGCCATCAGCCCGGCTCGCACCAGGAACGGCTCGGCCACCACCTCGACGGTCTCGGCTTCCTCTGCGACAGCCACGGCGAGCGTGGAGAGCCCGACAGGACCGCCGCCGAACCGCTGAACCAGTGCGGTGAGCACCGCGCGGTCAAGGCGGTCGAGGCCGCTCTCGTCGACCTCGTAGAGTTCGAGCGCTGCCCTGGCGGCGGCCCTGGACACCACGCCGTCGCCGCGAACCTCGGCGAAGTCCCTGACCCTGCGGAGCAGGCGGTTGGCGATCCTGGGTGTGCCCCGCGACCGGCCGGCGATCTCATCGGCGCCCTCGTCGCGCAGCGTGACGCCGAGCAGGCCCGCCGACCGGCGGATGATGACGCCAAGCTCGTCGGCGTCGTAGAAGTCCAGGTGGCCGGTGAAGCCGAACCTGTCCCGCAGCGGCGCAGGCAGCAGCCCGGCCCGCGTCGTGGCGCCCACCAGGGTGAACGGCGCGATGTCGAGCGGCACCGCGGTCGCGCCCGGCCCCTTGCCGAGCATCACGTCGACCCTGAAGTCCTCCATCGCCAGGTAGAGCATCTCCTCGGCTGGCCTGGCCATCCGGTGGATCTCGTCGATGAAGACCACCTCGCCGCCGTTCAGCGACGTGAGCACAGAGGCGAGGTCCCCGGCCCGCTCGATCGCCGGGCCGCTGCTGATCCGCAGCGGCGCGCCGAGTTCGGCCGCGATGATCATCGCGATCGTGGTCTTGCCCAGCCCTGGCGGACCGGACAGCAGCACGTGGTCGGGCGCCTTGCCGCGGCGCATCGCGCCCTCGAGCACGAGCGTGAGCTGCTCGCGCAGCCTGACCTGGCCGACGAATTCGGCGAGCTGCCTCGGCCGCAGCGCGCCCTCGATCTGCCGTTCGTCGGCGTCGGCGAGCGGCGAGACGAACCGGTCTGTGTCGCTGGAGCTCACGTCCGCCCCAGCACCCGCAGCGCCGCGCGCAGGGCGACCGCCACGTCGACCTCGACGGCGATATCGCCGGGGTCGTCGGGGTCGCCGGCTGTCGCCGGCGCGCGGCCTGACCAGCCGCCAGCAGGTCAGGCTCGACCATCGCGATCGCCTGCTCGGCGTCCCTGGGCTGCCAGCCCAGGTTGACCAGCCCGGTGCGCACCTGGTCCCGCCAGGTCAGCGCGCCGAAAGGCGCCGCCCTGCCGTTGATGCCGCCCGCCGCGGCGCCCGCGACTCCGGGCCTCGCGGTGGTCAGCTCATCCGGCGAGCCGAGCCTGCCGGCCAGCTCCAGCACGATCCGCTGGGCGCCCTTGCGGCCGATGCCAGGCACGCTCGTCAGCGCGGTCACGTCGGCGGCCGCGACCGCGCGGCGCAGCCCGTCCGGGCTGAACGTGGCCAGCATCGCCAGCGCCAGCCGCGGGCCGATGCCGGTCGCGGTCTGCAGCAATTCGAAGGTGTTGCGCTCGTCGTCGCTGACGAACCCGTACAGGGTCAGCGCGTCCTCGCGGACCACCAGCGACGTGCTGACCTTGGCCCGCTCCCCCGGTCTGCAGCCCGGCGAGGGTGCCAGGCGAGCACTGCACGAGCAGGCCGACGCCGCCGACGTCGATCACTGCCCCTTCTGGCGCGACCGCTGCCACAACACCGTCCAGATGCGCGATCATCGAACTCCTGCACCTCCTGCCCTAGTGGCGCTGACCTGGGGGACGACCCCGCGGAACCCCCGCGGCGCTGACCCGGGGGACGACCCCCTGAACCCCCCGCGATGCTGGCGCCGGCCGCGATCCTGGCTTGAGCGCCGCCGCGCCACAGATGGCAGATCGCGAGCGCCAGCGCGTCGGCCGCGTCGGCGGGCCGCGGCGGGTCTGCCATTCGCAGCAACCTGGTCACCATGTGCGTGACCTGCGCCTTGTCGGCACGGCCGTTGCCGGTCACGGCCGCCTTGACCTCGCTCGGCGTATGCAGCGCGACCGGCAGCCCGTGCCGGGCGGCGCACACGATCGCCACGGCCCCGGCCTGCGCCGTGCCCATCACGGTCCTGACGTTGTGCTGGCTGAAGACCCGTTCGACGGCGACGGCATCGGGCTGGTACTCACCCAGCCACCTAGTGATCTGCTCGTCGAGCATCGAGCAGCCGGCTGCCGATGTCGGCGCCTGGCGGGGTCGTGATGACGGCGGTCGCCGCCAGCCTGAGCGGCACGCCAGGTCCGCCGTCGACCACGCCGATGCCGCATCTGGTCAGGCCTGGGTCGACTCCCAGCACCCTCATCAGGCCATCGCCTTCCCACGAACATGTGTTCGGCTGCGACCTTACCGGCTTGCCCGTCACCAGCGTGGCAACCGATCCGGCGTGTCGGCGGTCACCCGTTTCTTCATGATCGCGGACGATTTTCCGCAGGGCTGCAGAAAGTCGTCCGTGATCATGAAACTGAGCCGGCGGGCTAGAAGTAGTCGAGCAGGTAGGACTGGGCGGCGAAGGCGGCGTCGAGCGCCGCATCGGTGTGCGCGTCCCCGCCAGCCGCGAGCCCGGCGGCGCGCAGCGTCGCCATCGGAATGCCGCCGTACAGCGCGGCGAAGCCGCGTGGCCCGAGCGCGACCGGCATCGCCGAGGGCGAGGAGGCCCGTAGTCCGGTTAGTCCCCTGGAAAGGGAACCCTGCCCGTCTGCCACGGCCAGCGTGTAGCTGCCCGCGTGCGCCGGAAGCTGCGGGTCAGCCAGCTCGAGCGGCACGGCCGCTCGCACGCCGGCGGGAAACCCGCGATCCGCGATCGCGGTGGCGGGGTCGAGCACGCGCAGCATCCAGTGCCGGAGCCGGCGCACGCTGACGTCCGGCTCCCAGGTGAGCCAGCTCACCGGGTCGACCGGCCCCACGTTCGCGTAGACCACCTCGGTCACCGACGCGTGCGAGGCGACAAGGCCCCACAGCGCCCTGGCCGTCCGCGCCGAACCGGCCTGCAGCGCCTCGACCAGGATCGCCTTGCTGGTGCCGCCGTGCCAGCGGTAGCTGAGGAACCCGTCGGCGGCCAGGTAGGCGAACAACTCGGGATCGGCGATCCAGCGCCGCACGCTCGCCGCGTCGCGGGTGGCAGGGCCGCAGTCGCGGGCTGCGGAGTGCACGGCGCCGAGCGTGGCGATGACCGAGTCCGCGTCATCGGGCGCGGCCCTGCGGATCGCGCTGCCTGGCTCGTGCTCGCCGCCCGATCCGGCCTCGCCGGCCTGCGCGTCAGGAAGCTGCGGATCGGCGCCAAGCAGCGAGCCGAGCGTCCGGCCAGGCACCTCGGCGCGGTAGTTGCCGCCCGCGAGTTCCCAGCCGAGCGACCGGTAGATCTGCGCCGTCGCCGGGTAGAGCGTCGGACAGCACGTAGCCCTGCCCGGCGAGCTCGGCCAGGAGCGCCGGTCATCATGCGCCCGGCCGACGCCGCGGCCGCGTGCCTCCGGCGCGACCTTGACCCCGCCGACGCCGGCCATCGGAACCGGGCGGCCGTGCCAGTACTGCCGCATGTCGTAGTACCGAGCCGTGCCGATCAGCTGGGCGCCGTCCCAGACCCCGAACTGCCTGCCGGTGCGGACGCAATCGGCCAGTTCGCTGCGCTGATAGGCACGGTCGTTCGCGCTCATCGGGCCGAACGAGCGGTGCCGCAAGTCAAGCTCGGCGTCGAGGTCATCGTCGGCCCGCATCGGCCGGATCGTGAGCAGCTGAACTCACCCGCTCAGCCAAGTTTCTCCATGATCTCGTCTGAGACCGCGTAGTTCGCGTAGACGTCCTGGACCTCGTCGGACTCCTCGAGGACGTCGATCAGCCTGAAGACCTTACGCGCGGTCTCCTCGTCGAGCGGCACCTCGACCGAGGGCAGGAACGGCGTCTCGGCCGACTCATAGTCGATCCCCGCCTGCTGCAGCGCGGTCCTGACCGGCACCAGATCGGTGGCCTCGCTGACCACCTCGTAGGACTCGCCCATGTCATTGACTTCCTCAGCGCCGACGTCGAGGACCGCCATCAGCACGTCGTCCTCGCCCAGCGTGGGCGACTTCGGCACGATCACCACGCCCTTGCGGCTGAACAGGTACGACACCGAGCCAGCGTCGGCCATCGAACCGCCGTTGCGGGTCAGCGCCACCCTGACCTCGGACGCGGCCCGGTTCCTGTTGTCGGTCAGGCACTCCACCAGCAACGCAACGCCGCCTGGCGCGTAACCCTCGTAGGTGACGGTCTCGTAGGCTGCTCCGCCGGCCTCCAGGCCAGCGCCACGGCGGACGGCCCTGTCGATGTTGTCGTTGGGCACCGAGCTGCGCTTGGCCTTCTGCACCGCGTCGTACAGCGTCGGGTTGGCGGTCACGTCAGGACCACCGTTGCGGGCCGCCACCTCGACGTTCTTGATCAGCTTGGCGAAGAGCTTGCCGCGCCTGGCGTCGACGACAGCTTTCTTGTGCTTGGTGGTAGCCCACTTGGAGTGGCCGCTCATGAGAGCTCCCTCACCATGTCAGTAAAGATCGAGTGCACGCGGTTGTCCTGGGTGAGCTCGGGGTGGAATGCCGTGGCGAGCGCCGGACCCTGGCGGACGGCGACGATCCTACCGGTGCGCGGTTCGGTAGCCAGAATCTCGACGGCTGGACCCAGGTCCTCGACCCACGGCGCCCTGATGAAGACGGCACGGAACGGCGGGCCCCCGGCACCGGTGATGTCGATGTCGCTCTCGAACGAGTCAGCCTGGCGGCCGAACGCGTTCCGCCGGACCGTCATGTCGATCGCGCCGAACGTCTCCTGTTCGCTGGCGCGCTCCACCAGCCGGCTAGCCAGCATGATCATCCCGGCGCAGGATCCGAATACCGGCATTCCGCCACTGATCCGCTCGCGGAGCGGCTCGACCAGGTCGAAGATGTCCGCCAGCTTCCAGATCGTGGTGGATTCGCCGCCTGGGATGATCAGGCCGTCGACCGCCTGCAGCTCGGCGGCGCGGCGCACGGGAACGGGCCTGCCGCCTGCCGCGGTGATCGCGCGCACGTGCTCGGCCACGTCGCCCTGGAGCGCGAGCACGCCGACGGTCACCGTCGCAGGGCGCGCGGCCGGCGCCCGGTCCGATGAGACGAGCGCCGCATCGCTGGCTGGCACCTGCACCCTCCTGTGCTCATTGGCCTTGGTATCTCGTAAGCCATTCCGAGCGTATCCGCGTGGTGGTGGTGTGCCATAGCCGCGGCGCGGGTAGCGATCATGGATCGACGCACTGCAGTCAAGCCGCGGCCAACTCCCCGCCAAGGCCCGGCCGCGGCCCTGTCCCCCGCCGCGACGTACGTCCAGGCAGCCCGACCCACCAGGAGGCACCAGATGGGCCAGGGCTGGACGTTTGACGGCGCACCTGCGACCACGATGGGAGCCCCGAGCGGGCTGATCACGCTGCTCGACGGCACCACGTTCTGCATCTGCGAGTCATCGGGCGACGTCCGCCACGGCGGCGCCCAGGGCCTGTTCGTCAGGGACACCAGGCTGATCAGCCGGCTCGAGCTGAGCATCAACGGGCACGTGCCAGAGCCGCTCGCCCCGCAGGCGCGCGAGCCGTTCGGTTGCACGTTCCTGAGCAGGATGCCGCCGCTGCCAGGCCTCGCCGACAGCACGATGCTGGTGGCCAGGCGCCGGGTGCTGAACGACGGCATGAGCGAAGAGATCACGCTTGCGCAACATGAGCACCGAGCCGCTCGCCGTCACGCTGCGGATCGGCATCGGCGGGGACTTCGCCGACGTGTTCGAGGTCAAGGAGGGCAGGGTGCACGCCGACGCGGCGGGCGCCCCTGGCATGACGGTCGCCGTGGCCGACGACTCGATCCTGCTCAGCCGCGAGGTCGGGAACTCGCTGCGGGGTGCCAGGATCACCGGCGAACGGCAGCCTGACGCCGAGCTCGAGGTCTCCGCCAGCCAGCTGACCTGGCACGCGGTCGTGCCCGCGCACGGCGCCTGGGCCACCAAGCTGCAGATCACGCCGTCGCTGAACGGCAAGGACCTGATCGAGTACCGGGCACAGGCCAGCGTGGGCGGTGACCTGGCGACCGCCACCGACGGGCCGCAGGAGCGGCTAGCCGACTGGCGCCAGCAGAGCCCGCTGGTCAGGGCCTCCGACCCGCGGCTGGCGACCGTCTTCGCGGCCAGCACCGAGGACCTCGGATCGCTGCGGATCTTCGACCCCGAGCACGCCGACCGGATGGTGATCGCGGCGGGGGCGCCGTGGTTCATGACCATCTTCGGCCGGGACTCGCTGCTCACCTCCTGGATGGTGCTGCCGCTCGACCCGTCGCTGGCCCTCGGCACGATGCGGACGCTGGCCAGCCTGCAGGGCACCAAGGTCACCCCGGCGACCGAGGAGGAGCCAGGCAAGATCCTGCACGAGATGCGGTTCGGCATGCAGGCCTCGCTGTGGCTCGGCGGCAGCAGCGTCTACTACGGCACCGTCGACGCCACCCCGCTGTTCGTGATGCTCCTCGGCGAGTTGCGCCGCTGGGGGCTGGAACGCGAGATCGTCGACGAACTGCTGCCGCACGCCGACCGCGCGCTCGACTGGATCGTCAATTACGGCGACCGGGACGGCGACGGCTTCGTCGAGTACGGCCGCAGCACCGAGCTTGGGCTCGCCAACCAGGGCTGGAAGGACTCCTTCGACGGCATCACCTTCGCCGACGGCACCATCGCCGAGCCGCCGATCGCGCTGGCCGAGGTGCAGGGCTACGCGTATGCCGCGTTCCTGGCCAAGTCCCACTTCTGCCGCGAGCGGGAGGACGCCGATGGCGCGGCCTACTGGGCGCGAGCGGGCGCAGGACCTGAAGGAGCGGTTCAACGAGGCGTTCTGGATGCCTGAGCAGGGCTACTTCGCCCTCGGCCTGGACGCCAGCAAGCGCCAGATCGACTCGCTGGCGTCGAACATGGGCCACTGCCTGTGGACCGGCATCGTCGACGCGGGCAAGGCGGCCTCGGTCGCCAAGGCGCTCACCGGCCCGGCGATGTTCTCCGGGTACGGGATCAGGACGCTCGCCGAGTTCCAGCGCCGCCTTCAACCCGATGAGCTACCACAACGGCTCGATCTGGCCGCACGACAACGCGATCTGCGCGGCGGGCCTGATGCGCTACGGCTTCGTCGAGCAGGCACAGCAGGTCTTCGCCGGGGTGCTCGAGGCAGCCGAGGCGTTCGGGGGCCGGCTGCCCGAGCTGTTCTGCGGCTTCGACCGCGCGGAGTTTCCCGAGCCGGTCAGCTATCCGACCTCGTGTTCGCCGCAGGCCTGGGCGTCTGCCGCGCCGTTTCACCTGCTCCGCACGCTGCTGCGGTTCGACCCGTCGGCACCGGTGGGCAAGCTGTGGTGCGACCCTGCCATCCCGGCGAAGTTCTTGCCGCTGCGGATCGACTCGCTGCACGTGGCAGGCGCCAGGGTGTCGGTCGACGTCAGGGAGGACGGCTGGTCGCTGGACGGCCTCGGCGAGGTGCTGACCCTGGTCAGGTCCGGACGCGATCCAGAGACCGCCATCGGCAGCTAGCCGCGTACGGATGTCACTGGCAAAGCTTGGCGTGCCAGGCGATCGCCGAGGTGTCGGTCAGCGAGGCCACCTGGTCGACGACGACCCTGAGCCTGGCATGGTCCGACGCGGCCGACTCGTAGTCGGCGCGGAACATCGGGTCGAGCGTTCCCGGCGCTCCCGCGGCCAGCGCCGCCGCCAGTTCGGTCAGCACCTGCCGCTCCCTGGCCTGTGAGGCGACCGCGCCGGTCCTGCCCATCACGTAGTACGCGGTCACCCCCTTGAGCAAGGCGCACTCCAGCCGCTGCTGGCTGGGCACGTCAAGATCGGCGGCATAGCGCGACAGCGGCGTGCTCCCAGCCCGCCTCGTGGCCGCCAGCGCCGCGTCGCAGAACCGTCCGATCAGCTCGCTGGTCAGGTTCTTGACCGCGGCGACCGTCTGCGGCTCGCCGTCGAAGCGCTGCGGCCAGAAGCTCTGTCCGAGCAGCGCGTCGAAGATCTCGCACAACTCGTCGATGGTGGCTGACGCCGGCGGGCAGTAATCGCCCTGCGTCAGAACGGCGACGCGGCGACGCTCGCCGCTATCGCGCAGCTTGTCCAGCTCGATCAGGCCGCTGTGCAGCCCGTCCTCCAGATCGTGCACGGAGTAGGCCACGTCGTCGGCCCAGTCCATGACCTGGGCCTCCAGGCAGGGCCGCCGGGCGGGCGCGCCTTCCCTGATCCAGGCGAACACCTCGGCGTCCTCGTCATAACACCCGTACTTCACCGGGGCGCGCGAGCGCGGCTGTGAGGCTAGCCAGGGGTACTTGAGGGTCGCGTCCAGGGTGGCCCTGGTCAGGTTCAGGCCGGCGCCGGGGATCTTGGCCTCGAGCCTGGTGAGCAGCCGCAGGCTCTGTGCGTTCCCCTCGAAGCCGCCGCAGTCCGCCGCGACCTGGGCGAGCGCCGACTCACCGTTGTGCCCGAACGGCGGGTGCCCGAGGTCGTGCGCGAGGCAGGCGGCATCGACCAGGTCGGGGTCGCAGCCGAGGGCCGCGCCGAGTTCCCTGCCGATCTGCGCGCACTCCAGCGAGTGGGTCAGCCTGGTCCGCGGGAAGTCGGCCTGGCCGACCTCGACCACCTGTGTCTTCGCGGCCAGCCTGCGCAGCGCGGAGCTATGCAGCACCCGGGCCCTGTCCCGCTGGAACGCGCTGCGCTCCTGGCTGTTGGCGCGCTTGGCAGGCTCGGCAGCGAACCGCTCCGTCGCGCGGCCGTCATACCCCAAGCCGACGGTCACCTGCTGTCGCTGCCCCCTGTTTCCTCGAGCGCGACCGCGCGGCCGGCCTCCAGCCTCGCGACCGGCACCCGGAACGGCGAGCAGGAGACATAGTCCAGGCCAGCGTCGTGGAAGAACCTGACCGACTCTGGGTCGCCGCCGTGCTCGCCGCAGACGCCGACCTTCAGGTCTGGCCTGGTCGGCGCGGCCCTCCGCGGTGGCGATCCTGACCAGCCTGCCGATGCCCTCGGCGTCCAGCGTCTCGAACGGCGAGACACCGAAGATGCCCATCTCGATGTACTTGCCGAAGAACGCGCCCTCGACGTCGTCACGCGAGAAACCCCAGCCCATCTGCGTCAGGTCGTTGGTGCCGAACGAGAAGAACTCGGCCGCCTGCGCGATCTGCCCGGCGGTCAGCGCGGCCCTGGGCACCTCGATCATCGTGCCGATCAGGGTGTGGCTGCTGACTCCGGTCTCCTTCGCGACCTCGGCGAGTACCTTCTCGGCCTCGTCCCTGGCGGCCTCGAGCTCCTGCACGGCGCCGACCAGCGGGATCATGATCTCGGGCCGCGGGTCGCCGCCCGCCTTGGTCCGGTCGGCCGCGGCATGCGCGATGGCCCGCACCTGCATCTCGTACAGCCCGGGGATGACCAGGCCGAGCCGGACGCCGCGCAGTCCGAGCATCGGGTTCTGCTCGTGCAGCCTGCGGACCTCCTCGAGCAGCTTCTTGTCCTTCTCGCTGGCCTGGTCGCCGGCCAGCGCGACCTTGACCGACAGCTCGGTCAGGTCGGGCAGGAACTCGTGCAGCGGCGGGTCGAGCAGCCTGATCGTGACCGGCAGGCCGTCCATCGCAGCGAGGATCTCGACGAAGTCGCCGCGCTGGAGCGGCTCGAGCTCGGCCAGAGCTGCCTGCCTGCCAGCGTCGTCGCCGGCCAGGATCAGCCGCTCGACCAGCTGCCGCCGCTCGCCGAGGAACATGTGCTCGGTCCTGGTCAGGCCGATGCCTTCGGCCCCGAATCGGACCGCACGCGCCGAGTCCTCACCGGTGTCGGAGTTGGCGCGGACGCCGAGCCTGCGGCGCTTGTCGGCGTGGCTCATGATCCGGTGCACCGCGCTGACCAGCTCGTCGGCCGCAGGGTCGAGGCTGCCCTCGAAGTACTCGACCACGGGCGATGCGACGACAGGCACCTCACCGAGGTAGACGGCCCCTGACGTGCCGTCGATCGAGATCACGTCGCCTTGCATGACGACGAGCTCGCCATCCTTGGTCTCGGCGGTGAACTGCCCGGCCGTGACGTCGACCTCGAGCTGGTCGGCGCCGCAGACGCAGGTCTTGCCCATGCCGCGGGCGACGACGGCCGCGTGGCTGGTCTTACCGCCCCTGCTGGTCAGGATGCCCTGAGCGGCGATCATGCCGTGCAGGTCGTCGGGGTTGGTCTCGCGGCGGACCAGGATCACGTCCTCACCGCGCTCCGCCCACTCGACCGCGGTCGCCGAGTCGAACACCGCCTTGCCGACGGCCGCGCCCGGCGACGCGCTGATCGCCTTGGTGATCAGGGTGGCGTCGCCGGTGTCGCCGAACCGCGGGAACATCAGCTGCGCGAGCTGTGCGCCGTCGACCCGGCGCAGCGCCTCGTCAATGTCGATCAGGCCCTGGTCCACCAGCTGGACCGCGATCCTGAAGGCAGCGCCCGCCGTCCGCTTGCCGACCCTGGTCTGCAGCATCCATAGCTTGCCGCGCTCGATCGTGAACTCGATGTCGCACAGATCCCGGTAGTGGTTCTCCAGCTTCTGCATGATCTGCATGAGCTCGCCGTAGGACTTGGAGTCGAGCCGCTCGAGTTCCTGCAGCGGGATGGTGTTCCTGATCCCGGCCACGACGTCCTCGCCCTGGGCGTTCTGCAGGTAGTCGCCGTAGACGCCCTGCTGGCCGCTGCCGGGGTCGCGGGTGAAGGCCACGCCGGTGCCGGAGTCCTGGCCCAGGTTGCCGAAGACCATGGCGACGACGTTGACCGCGGTGCCGAGGTCGGAGGGGATCCGCTCCTGGCGGCGGTACAGGATCGCGCGGTCGGCGTTCCAGGAGTCGAAGACCGCGTTGACGGCCATGTCCATCTGCTCGCGCGGATCCTGCGGGAAGTCGCTGCCGGTCTGCGCCCTGACGATCTGCTTGAAGGTGTCGACGAGCGCCTTCAGGTCGTCGGCGTCCAGGTCGAGGTCGTTCTTGGTGCCCTTGGCCCGCTTGGCCTCATCGATCGCGTGCTCGAACTCGTGCCCGTCGATGTCGAGCACGGTCTTGCCGAACATCTGGATCAGCCGCCGGTAAGAGTCCCAGGCGAACCGCTCGTTCCCGGCCTGCTTGGCGAGGCCCTGCACCGACGCATCGGACAGGCCGATGTTCAGCACCGTCTCCATCATCCCCGGCATCGAGAACTTGGCCCCCGACCTGACGCTGACCAGCAACGGGTCGCCGGAGTCGCCCAGAGTCCTGCCCATCGACTGCTCGAGCCGCTGCAGGTGCTCGCTGACCTCCACGGCAAGGCCAGCGGGGACGCTGCCCTCAGCGAGGTAGTGCCGGCACGCGTCGGTGCTGATGATGAAGCCGGGCGGGACGGGCAGGCCAAGGTTAGTCATCTCGGCGAGGTTGGCACCCTTGCCGCCGAGAAGGTCCTTCATGTCCTTGTTGCCCTCGATGAAGTCATAGACAAGCTTCGGCACTGCGCGCTCTCCTTGCGGTGCCGCGGGCCCGGCTGCGCCTGCGCGGGCTCGGGGATGACAGTCCCCGCGCCCGCCGGGATAGCTGGGCACCCAGCGGCTCAGTGATCTCGGCCTTCTCGGCCCTCGTGCATGACTCTACCGAGCCTCGCGCGATCCATGCCGGGCGCACGCGGTTCTGTTCGCCGATAGCCTGACGCCGCCGGACGAGCGGGATCCGCCACGAGTCCGCAGGCGGAAGGGCCGCCAGGAAGGGCGCTGTCCAATGGCTGAAGTGATCGCATGACGGGGCCATCCACCATCGGGCTCATCCATCCAGGGGATATGGGCACGGCGGTCGGGAGCTGCCTCACCGGCCAGGGGCACGAGGTGCTGTGGGCGTCGGCAGGGCGCAGCGAGCAGACGGCAGGGCGGGCGAAGACTGCAGGGCTGACCGACGCGCGCACCGCCGCCGCGATCGCAGGGCGCGCGGCTGTCATCATCTCGGTCTGCCCGCCGCACGCGGCGATCGAAGTCGCCCGCTCGGTGGCCGGCTTCGATGGCATCTACCTGGACGCGAACGCGATCGCACCGCGTACCTCTCGTCAGGTGGCCGCGATCGTGACCGCCGGCGGCGCGACGTACGTCGATGGCGGGATCATCGGCCCTCCGCCGGTCGCTTCAGGAAGCACCAGGCTCTATCTCTCCGGGTCCCGCGCAGGCGAGATACTGTGCGCTGTTCGAGGGGACGACGCTCGACGCGCGCATCGCGGGCACCGATCCCTGGTCGGCCTCGGCAGTGAAGATGGCGTACGCGTCGTGGACGAAGGGCTCGGCCGCGCTGCTGCTGGCGGCCAGGGCGCTGGCGGAGGCTGAGGGTGTCGGCGCCGTGCTGACCGCCGAGTGGGCGCTGTCCCAGCCAGGACTCGACGCCAGGCACCAGGCGGCGGAGCGGTCTGCGGCCAGCAAGGGCTGGCGCTGGACCGCAGAAATGACGGAGATCGCGGCGACGATGGGCTCGGCCAGGCTTCCCGAGGGCTTCCACCTAGCGGCTGCGGATATGTTCGGGCGCTTCCCGCGCAGCAATCAGGACCCATCTGGCTGAGGCTCGCGAGCAACATCAGGCCCGCTCGCGCGTCTTACTGGCATGAGCAGCATCGCGTCAGCCCGACTCGGGCCGCCTGGCGATCTCGGCGACCTCCCAGGCGCGAGCCAGGGCAGGTCCTTCGCGATCTCTTCCGAGAGCTCTATTACCGCGCTTTACCAGGCCCACGCGCTGGCGCTGACCAGGCTGGCTCACGTCATGCTCGGGGACAAACCGAGCGCTGAGGATGTCGTGCAGGAGGCGTTCTGCGGCTTGTACAGGAACTGGGCCAGGCTCACCGACCCGGCCGCGGCGCTGCCCTACCTGCGCGCTTCGGTACTCAACGGATGCCGTTCGGTCATCAGGCGGCGCAAGCTGCGGGCCAGCAAGGCGCTCTACGAGCCCGCCGCAGCGTCCGCTGAGTCCGTGGCGCTGACGGGCGAGGAGCACCGGTCGGTGCTCGCCGCGCTGCGCCAGCTTCCCGCGCGCCAGCGGGAGGTGCTGATCTTGCGCTTCTACCTGCACGCGGCGGATGAGGAGATCGCGCAAGTCATGGGCATCAGCCCGAGCACGGTCCGATCGACTAGCCATCGCGGCATCGCAGCGCTCGGCCGGATGCTGGGGGCAGGCCGATGAACTCACTTGAGTCCCGGATTCAGGCGGCGGCGCAGGCCGCCGCCGACGAGGTCACGCCCGCGGACATTCCGCAGCTCCGGTTGCCTCCGCAGCCGCGCCATGCGCTCTCGGGCTTTCGCTGGCTGGCCCCGCTGGCCGCCGCGGTCAGCCTGGCCGCCGTGCTGACCGGCCTGGTCGTGCTGAGGCACGCAGAGAGCGCGGGCGATGGCGGCAACTGGCAGGCAGCGACGTCGCTCAGCCGCGCCCAGAAGCTGCTGGCCACCGACGCGCTCGACGCGTACTTCCCGGCCACCGGCGCCCAGTACACCTCCGGTCTGGCCTTCGCCTGGACCCGTCAGACGACCCTGGCTGCGAAGGCAGGACCGTGCCTCGACCAGGCCGGATTCCCGCTGCCGTCCTTCCCAAGCTCCAGGCGGAAGTACCAGCTGTCGTTCCCTGACAACGGCCAGTTCCCTGACCTGCGCCAGCGGACCAGAACGCACCAGATGGCTCCAGCCGGCGGCGACGTCAGGTCGGACCAGGCCAGGCCCTGGGCGCACGGCGTCCAGCGGGGCGCCGTTACGGCCGCCACGTCGTGCGTAACGCGGTACGCGCACTCGCTGTGGCGGCTGGACGCGGTCGCGGCGCCGCTTGCTGGGGCCTGGCTCAGGCGGGTCGGCGCGATCCAGTCGTCCGCGCCGGTCAGTGCCAAGCAGCCAGGATTCGTTAGCTGCCTGGAGTCGTTCGGCGTTCCCGCCAGGTTCGCGACCTCACGTGGACCCGGCGGCCACCGGCTGTTCAGCGGCTTCTTCGCGTGGATGAACTGGCTCGGCGCCTCCAGCGGCAGCCCGCAGCGCTATGCCAGCCAGCAGCGGCTCTGGACACCGGTGTTCGTGACGTGCGCCAGGCCGACGGTGACGACGATGGAGCGACTGCAGGTCGCCGCTCGATCAAAGTTTTTTAAGGTGCATGCCGCGCAGATTAGGGCAATCAGTAGAATTGCGATCGCCATTGCCGCATCCTCAGCCCCCGGCCGATAGGACAGCGCTCCAATGCCCGACGCGGATTCCCCCCTGCCCACGCGCCTCCAGGACGACGGAGGCCCTTCGCTGCGCAGGAAAGCACGCAGGCTCCTGATCGGCCAGCACACGGCAGGTCCGGCGGACGCGCCCGCCGCGAGCGGCGACTCAGAGAGCCTCGGCATGCAGGTCAAGCTGCGGCTCGTCCTGCTCAGTTTCCTGATGTTGTTCGTCGAGCTCGCCTTGATCCGCTGGCTCGGGGCGAACATCGTCTACCTGTCGTACTACTCGAACTTCGTCCTGCTCGGCAGCTTCCTCGGGATCGGCCTCGGATTCCTGCGGGCCAGATCCAGGGTCAACATGTTCGGTTGGACGCCGGTCGCGCTCACCCTGCTCGTGTTGTTCGTTCAGCGCTTTCCCGTCCAGATCAGCCACACCTCGGGAAACCAGCTGATCTTCTTCGGCGCGCTGAAGACCACCGGCCTGCCGACCTGGCTGATGCTGCCGGCGATATTCCTGGCCGTCGCCGCCGTCATGGCGATGATCGGCGAAGGGGTCGCGCGGACGTTCGTCAGGTTTAAGCCGCTCGAGGGCTACCGGCTCGACATTCTCGGCAGCATCTGCGGCATCGCGGCCTTCTCGGCGCTGTCGTTCCTCGACGCCAAGCCGCTCGCCTGGGGGATCATCACCGCCCTTGTGCTGCTCGTGCTCTATGGGCAGGACATCGGGCTGGTGCAGTTCGCCGCACTGGCAGGCCTGGCCGGCCTGCTGACAGCCCAGGGCCTGACGTCACGCGACGTATGGTCGCCCTATTACCGGATCACGGTCGGGGCCAAGACAGCCGCCCAGACGATCCCTGTCCTGGTCAACGGCATCCCGCACCAGGCCATCACGGCCGCGGCCAGGCGGCCGGCCATCTTCTACCGGCCCTACACCCAGGCGCCAGGCAATCCGCTGAACAACGTCCTGGTGGTCGGCGCGGGTACTGGCAATGACGTGGCAGGGGCCCTGCGGATGGGCGCCAGGCACGTCGACGCGGTCGAGATCGACCCGATGATCTACCGGCTCGGCAGGCAGCTAAACGCTGATCATCCCTATCAGAGCCCGCGCGTGAGCGTGCACATCAACGACGGTCGCGCGTTCTTGTCCCAGACCAAACGGAAGTACGACCTGATCCTGTTCGCCCTGCCTGACTCGCTCACCCTCGTTGCCGGCCAGTCCTCGCTCAGGCTCGAGAGCTACCTGTTCACGGTGCAGGCCATCGAATCGGCCAAGGCGCACCTGGTGCCGAGGACCGGCGTCTTCGCGATGTACAACTACTACCGCACCAACTGGCTGAAGGACCGCCTCGCGAACACGCTGCAGGTCGCATTTGGTCACACGCCGTGCATCAACACCGAAGGTCTGCACAAGCAGCAGCTATCGGTGCTCACGATCGGCGTGAACCAGGGCGCGGTGCATTGCGTGCGAACCTGGCACCGCCCGGCCGACGCCCTGCAGCCGGCGACCGACGACCACCCGTTCATCTACCTGCAAGCCAACACGATCCCGTCGTTCTACCTGCTGACGCTGGCACTGATCCTGCTGGCCTCGGTGCTGCTCGTGCGAGCAGCAGCCGGGCCCCTGCGTGGGGGTGAGGAGGGTCGTCCCCGCGGGCTAGTACGGATGGGGGCCAGATTCACCGACCTCTTCTTCATGGGCGCGGCGTTCATGCTGCTCGAGACGAAAAGCGTGGTCCAGTTCGCGCTGCTGTTCGGCACCACCTGGTTCGTGAACGCGCTGGTATTCGCCGGCGTTCTGGTCGCGGTGCTCGCGGCCGTGGAGACCTCGCGGCGGGTGCACATAGCCAGGACAGGCTGGCTCTACGGCGCGTTGCTCGCCACCCTCGCGATCGCGTGGATCGTGCCGCAGGAGTCGCTGCTCGGGCTGACGATCGTGCCGCGATTTGTGGCGGCCGTGCTGCTCGCGTTCACCCCGATCTTCCTCGCCAACCTCGTCTTCACCCAGCGGTTCCGCGACGTAGGCGACTCGACAGTCGCGTTCGCAGCCAACCTGCTCGGAGCGATGGTTGGCGGCGTGATCGAGTATGTCTCGCTCATCACGGGTTACCGCGCGCTGCTCATCGTCGTAGCTGGCCTGTACGGCCTCGCCTTCATGGCCGGCCGCCGTGCCCTGACCACGGCCAGGGCACCTGCGGACGAGCACGCCGCGGTACCGGCGCCGGCAACGACAGCGTCGTCAGCCTGACGACACAGCTACGGGTTGCGCGTCAGGAGCCGAGCTGCACTTAGCAGTCGCCGAGCCGCTCAGAAAGATAGGCGGTCAGCTTGTCGATGCCGATCCGATCCTGCCTCATGGAATCTCGCTCGCGAACCGTGACGGCCTGGTCGTTCAGGCTGTCGAAGTCGACCGTCACGCAGAACGGCGTGCCGATCTCGTCCTGACGGCGGTACCTCCGGCCGATCGCGCCCGCGTCGTCGAAGTCGGCGTTCCAGTGCTTGCGCACGCTCGCGGCTACATCGCGTGCCTTCGGCGACAGGTCGGCGTTGCGGGACAGCGGCAGCACGGCGACCTTGACGGGGGCCAGCCGGTGGTCGAGGCGCAGCACGGTTCGCTTCTCCATGCCGCCCTTGGAGTCCGGCGCCTCGTCCTCGGCGTAGGCGTCGAGCAAGAACGCCAGCATCGAGCGGTCGACCCCGGCGGCCGGCTCGATGACATACGGCACGTACCGCTCGTTCGACTCCGGGTCCAGGTACGACATGTCCTGGCCGGACGCCTTCGCGTGCGTGGACAGGTCGAAGTCGGTGCGGTTGGCGATGCCCTCGAGCTCGCCCCACTCGCTGCCCTGGAAGCCGTAGCGGTACTCGATGTCCACGGTCCGCTTGGAGTAGTGCGAGCGCTTGTCCGCCGGGTGCTCATACAGGCGCAAGTTCTCCGGGTTCAGCCCTAGGTCGCGATACCACGCCATCCGGGTCTCGATCCAGCGCTCGTGCCACTCCTCGTCGCTGCCCGGCTGGACGAAGAACTCCATCTCCATCTGCTCGAACTCGCGCGTGCGGAAGATGAAGTTGCCTGGCGTGATCTCGTTGCGGAATGACTTGCCGATCTGGCCGATGCCGAACGGGATCTTCTTGCGCGAGGTCTGCATCACGTTCTTGAAGTTGATGAAGATCCCCTGGGCGGTCTCCGGCCGCAGGTACGCAAGGCCAGACTCGTCGTCCTGCACGACGCCGAGATAGGTGCGCAGCATCGCGTTGAACATCCGCGGCCGGCGTGAACGCTCCCCTGGTGCCGCAGTTCGGGCAGGCCAGATCGGCGAGCCCATGCTCGGGCTCCCTGCCGTCATGCTTCTCCTGGTAAGCCTCGATCAGGTGATCGGGCCTGAACCTCTTGTGGCAGGACTGGCACTCGGTCAGCGGGTCGACGAACTCGGTGACATGCCCGCTGGCCTGCCAGACCTCGGGCGAGAGGATCACGCTTGAATCCAGGCCCACGATGTCGTCGCGCTCGGTGACCGTAGCCTTCCACCACTGCCGCTTGATGTTGCTCTTGATCTCTACGCCGAGCGGACCGTAGTCCCAGGACGCCCGCAAGCCACCGTAGATCTCGCTGGACGGGTACACGATTCCCCGCCGCTTGCTGAGACTGACGACGGTTTCCAGGCGGTCGCTGCGACGGGCCATCACAATTCTCCAGCGCCAAAGGGCGATTGACGGGTTGACGGTGTTGACGGGCACGCTCTAACCCCGTAGGGGTGGCGGTGCTGCCAGCTTAGCGGTGATCAGGTGCTGCGGGTGTGCCGCTATCGTGGTCGGTGACCTGGCACGCCGCGGCGGCCGCACCAGCCGAGGAAGGACGATAGCGCGTGAGCACGAACCGCGCCAGGCAGCGGGCCGGTGGCCGGGGGCGCCAGCGCCGGCCGCGACCGCTGCCTTCCGGCGACACCTTGTTCACGCCCGACGCCTCGCTGGCCAGGGCGTCGATCGAGCAGCGCAGCGCCACGCCGTTGCTGTGGATCCACCAGCTTCCTGCCTGGCTACTGCCCGTGCTCGCGGTCGGGTTGCTGGTCGCCGGCTTCGCCATCAGCGGCGTGGGCGGTGCGGTCGCACTGTGCGGGCTCGCTGTGGTGCTTGGCTGGCTGGCGCTGGTCTCCTGGCCGCGGCTGTCAGCGCAGGGCCGGGCACTGCGGCTCGCGGTCGTGGCTGCCGTACTCGTGATAGCCGTGGTGCGCGGGCTGCACTAGGGCGATCAGGGGCCGAGGTCGCTGTCCCCGCCCGGACTGGGGTCGGCGCCCCCGTAGCGCCGGTCCCTGCTCGCGAAGATCTCGCAGGCCCGCCACAGGTGCCGCCGGTCGAAGTCGGGAAAGAGCGTGTCGAGAAACACGAACTCGGCATAGGCCGACTGCCAGATCAGGAAGTTGGACGTGCGTTGCTCCCCTGACGAGCGCACGAACAGGTCAACGTCGGGGATACCTGGCTCGTCGAGGTATCGCGCGAACACCTTCTCGTCGATCTTGTCGGCTCGCAGCCGGCCGGCCGCGACGTCGGCGGCGATCGCCGCGGCGGCGTCCGCGATCTCGGCGCGACCGCCGTAATTGACGCAGAACTGGAGCGTGAGGACCGAGTTGCCTGCGGTCATCTGCTCGGCGTCCTCGAGTTCGGAGATCACGCTGCGCCACAGCCTCGGCCTGCGGCCAGCCCAGCGGACCCGGACTCCCATCTCGTTCAGCTGGTCCCTGCGGCGGCGGATCACGTCCCTGTTGAACCCCATCAGGAACCGCACCTCGTCAGGCGAGCGCCGCCAGTTCTCCGTCGAGAATGCGTAGGCCGACAGGTAAGGGATGCCGACCTCGATCGCTCCCATGATCACGTCGAAGAGCGAATATTCGCCGGCCTTGTGGCCCTCGGTTCGCGGCAGGCCGCGCTGCTTGGCCCACCGGCCGTTGCCGTCCATGACCAGCGCCACGTGCCTGGGCAGCAGGTCAGCGGGAATGGCTGGCGGTCGTGCGCCGCTGGCGTGCGGCTCGGGCGGCTTGACGGCGACCCTGATCCCGTCGCCGGTCGCGCCGCCGGCACGGCGGCCGCTATCGCGGCCGCGGCTCACGCGTGCTCCACGTGTCGCAGCGAGCGGATCGAGTGCTCGAGGTGCCACTGGACGTAGGCGGCGACCAGCCCGCTGCACTCGACCTGGTACCGCCGCTCGCTGGCGTCCGCGAGACCCCAGTCGCCCCGCAGCAGCGCGCTCATCAGGTCGATCGTCGGGGCGGCGGCCGTCGCAGCACCCGGCGCCCAGCACGACCTGCAGACCAGGCCGCCGGCGGCGACCCCGAACGTCCTGCGCGCCTGACGCCTCGGCGAGGACGCCGGGCCGGGGTCATCGATGTCGGCTGAGGGGGCATTCCCGTCCGGCTGCTGGCCTCGCGCCCTGGTGCCGCAGATGGCGCACTCGTCGAGGGCGGGCGCGTAGCCGGCCACGGCCAGCGAGCGGAGCAGGTACGCGTCGAGCACCAGTCTCGGATCATGCCCGCCTTCGACCAAGGTCCGCAGCCCGCCGACGAGCAACAGAAACTGACGCAGGGATGGCTCCTTCTCTACCGTCGTGAACCGCTCCGCGGTTTCCAGCATCGCGACGCCCGTGGTGTACCTCGGGTAATCCGCGGTCAGCACGTCGCCGTAGCTGCGGACGGTCTCGGCCTGAGTGATCACGTCCAGGCTCCGGCCTGTGTACAGCAGCAGGTCAACATGGGTGAAGGGCTCGAGCCTGGCGCCGAAACGCGACTTGGTCCGCCGGACGCCCTTGGCCACCGCCCTTATCCTGCCGGACTTACGGGCGAGCACCGTCACGATGTGGTCGGCCTCGCCCAGCTTCTGGGTGCGCAGCACGATCCCGTCGTCGCGATAGATGCTCACGAGTTCATTCTCGCGTATCCCGCCGGTACCCAGGCGGACGCGGCGCCGCCGCGGCGGCCAGGAACCTGCCAATTCCGGCCACCCTGTGAGCCAGGAATCGCCACGGACAAGGACGCTAGCCGGCCTGGGCGGCCTCCTCGGCCAGCGAGATCACGTCCCTGCCGCGCGCCGGGCTCATCCCGAGGTAACGGGCGATGGTACTCGCGACAGCTCGCTCGGGCTCGCTGAGCGAGCCGTCAGCCAGGCCGAGCTGGACGACCTTGGCGAGGAACCACTCCCTGGCAGGCGCCTCGAGCTGGATAGCGATCGCTTCGACGGCGGGCCGCAGCCCGGGACCGTGTCGTCGTCCGATCCAGGCAGCACGCATCGCCCGATCCAGCCAGCACGGTATCGCCCGGTCCGGCCAGAGCGGTCGCCGCCCGGCCAGCCAGTGCGGGGCTCGGCCGGCCCGCCGGCCAGCGCCGCGAGCAGACGGCCGTCGTGATAGTCGGGGCGCCGGCCGCTCTGATCAGCGCGACGCCGCGCCGCCTCGCCGCCGGGCTGCCAGCACCGCCCGCCCGCAGCATCGCGACGACCGCGGCCTTGGTGCCCGCCAGCAGCGCGACGAGCATCTGCTCGATGGTCGGAACCGCCAGCAGCTCGATTCGGTAGCAGGTCCGGCAGATGGTGCAGCGCAGGTGCTCACCGGTGTCACCGATCCGCGCGAGCGGGATGCCGAGCACGTGCGCCCACCGCCGACCCGACCGGCGCCGGTAAGGCCGGTCGCCGCCACAGCGCTCGCAGTGGAAGACCCCGTGTCCTATCGTCCGGTAACAGACTCTCGACCCGACTAGGGCCAGCATTGCTTCCCTCCAGCCTGCCCTGCCGGGCGACTAGCTAGCCGGGGTGAACCGCACGCCGGAGTCCCGATCATCACATGCCCGGCGATCTTGGGTCAGCGATTCGCCGGAATTCGCCGGAGCGGTACGCTGACCTGCGGAATCACCGCGGCACGATGCGCGGCCCGTCTAGAAACCGAGCCTGCGCAGCTGCCGGGGATCGCGCTGCCAGTCCTTGGCGACCTTGATCCGCAAATCAAGGAAGACCCGGCTGCCGAGCAGCGCCTCGATCTGCTTGCGCGCGCCGCGATGCCGACCTCCTTGAGCCTGGCGCCCTTGGCGCCGATCACGATCGCCTTCTGGCTGGGCCGCTCGACGTACATCACCGCGTGGACGTCGATGAGGTCGTCCCTGCCCTCGCGCGGGCCCATCTCCTCGACGACCACGGCGATCGAGTGCGGCAGCTCGTCCCGGACGCCCTCCAGGATCGCCTCCCTGATGAGCTCGGCCACCAGCTGCTGCTCGGGCTCATCGGTCAGCTCGCCGTCCGGGTACAGCGGCCGGCCCGACGGCAGATGGCCGACGAGCACGTCGGCGAGCACGTCGAGCTGGAAGCCGGCGACCGCGGAGACCGGCACGATGTCCGCCCAGTCCGCCGAGGGCGGCCAGCGCGCGTCAGCTGCCCGGCGATCTGCCCCTGCGATGCTTGGTCGGTCTTGGTCACGATCCCGACCACCGGCGTCCGCTCCTGGCTGGTCAGCTCGCGGGCCAGGTACTTGTCGCCCGGCGCCGATCTGCTCGGCGGCGGGCACGCAGAACCCGATCACGTCGACCTCGGTCAGCGTCGAACGGACCAGGCTGTCAAGCCGCTCGCCGAGCAGCGTCCTCGGCCGGTGCAGGCCTGGCGTGTCGATGATGATCAGTTCGGCGTCGGGCCGTCGCACGATGCCCCTGATCACCCGGCGCGTGGTCTGCGGCTTGCTGCTGGTGATCGCGACCTTGGTGCCGACCAGGGCGTTCATGAGCGTGGACTTGCCGACGTTTGGCCGGCCGGCGAAGCAGGCGAAGCCAGCGGCGAACCGATCGTCCGCGGTACCGGGGTCAGGCTGCGGGTCCACCCTGGTGATTCTCCCCTACCGCCGGGCTGCACAGGACCGGCGCGGCTTACAACCGCAGCGTCTGCCTGACCGTGCCGTCCGAGCCGGCGTGAATGATGAGCGCGCCAGCACCGATGTCCTTGACCGCGCCGATGTCCTCGGCAGCGGGCCAAGCGCCGTCGCTGACCAGAGCCGCCGCTTCGATCGTCGTCGCGCCGCTGGACACCGCCATGGCCACCGCGAGGGTGAGGGCTGACAGCCTGAGTGACGGCAGCGCGACCGTGGCCGCCGCATACGTCCGCCCGGTCTCGTCGCGGACCGCCGCGCCTTCTGCTGAGCCGACCCTGGCCCTGGCCGAGCGCGCGAGCGTGACGATCTTCAGGTCCTCAGGGTCGAGCTCCGGCGCTGTCACCTGCCCGAGTCTAGTGGCGGCCGGCCAAGCACGGCCGGACGCTTGCCAGCCCAGGTCAGCGCGGCGGCGTTAGATGCATGAAACCGAGAATTTACCTTGGCTACAGTCAGTAATATCTAGGCCCTGACCTGCAGTAACTCATATGGACGGTACGATTGGCGGGCGCCGGAGCTCACCCGGTTCGACTTTGGTGTCAACCGCCCCTTGTGTCAGCGCGTCTCCGGTGTGTTATTCGCACAGTGGGAGTGGAGTTTAGTGCCCTGCCTGGAGTTAGGCAGGTGCCTGGGGGGGTGGGCGGTGGCCGAGGAGATTGTTGTCCCCGAACGCGTCGAGGTCGGCCTGCTTGCACAGGCTGGCCATCGGCAGGGTGCGGGCCTGGAGCGGCGCGTACCGGCGTCAGCTATTGATCCTCGACGCCTGTGCGGCGCTCGCGGCAGGCTGGCTGGCCTTCGAGGTGCGTTTTGGCAGCACCGATACGCAGGATTCGGCCTATATCTGGCTCGGCCTGGCCCTCCCGGTGCTCTGGCTGGCCGCACTCGAGCTAGCAGGCGCGTACGACGATCGCTTCGTCGGCGTCGGGTCCGACGAGTTCCGCCGGGTGGTGAACGCTAGCGTCTGCCTGACGGCGGTCGTGGCCATCTTCTCCTACGCCACGAAGACAGAGGTGGCACGCGGTTACGTCGTCATCGCGCTGCCGAGCATGACGATCTTCGATCTGAACGCCAGGTACTGGCTTCGCCGCAAGCTGCACAGGCTCCGCGCCCAGGGCTCGTGCATGCGCAAGGTGGTCGTCGCCGGCCATCAGGACGTGATCTCTGAGCTAGCCGCCGTGCTGCGCCGCGAGACCTACCACGGCTTGTCGATCGTCGCCGCTTGCGTCGTCGGCACCGACCATCCGGCCGTCATCGACGGCATTCCTGTCGTGGGCGGCCTGCACGACGTGACCGACGTGGTCCGGCGCTTCCAGGCCGACACCGTGGCGGTGCTGGCCTGCAGGGAAATGATGGGCGCGCGCCTGCGCGACCTCGCCTGGGCCCTGGAGAAGTCGGGCACCGACATCTGCGTGGCGCCTGCCCTGCTCGACGTGGCTGGCCCGCGGACGACGATCAGGCCGATTGCGGGACTCCCGCTGCTGCACATGGAGCACCCGGAGTTCACCGGCGTCAAGCGGCTGATCGAAGGCGGCCTTCGACCGTGCCTTCGCGCTCACTGCGCTGGTGCTCCTGCTGCCGGTGCTCGCCGCGATCGCGCTGGCCATCTCGCTCGGTGACCGCGGGCCCGTGCTGTTCAGGCAGACCCGGATCGGCAAGGACGGCACGCCGTTCACGCTCTTCAAGTTCCGCACCATGGTCGTCGACGCCGAGCAGCGCAAGGCCGAGCTGATGGGCCTGAACGACAGCGATGGCGTGCTGTTCAAGATGCGCAAGGACCCGCGCGTCACGCGGGTCGGGCGCCTGGCTCAGGCGCTACTCGCTCGATGAGCTGCCGCAGCTTCTCAACGTCCTGAGCGGCGACATGTCGCTGGTCGGCCCGCGGCCCGCGCTGCCCGACGAGACCAGCGCAGTACGGCGACTACGTCAGGCGGCGGCTCGCCGTCAGGCCAGGCATCACCGGCCTGTGGCAGGTCAACGGCCGGTCCAACCTGCCGTGGGATGAGGCCGTCAGGCTCGACGTCCGCTACGTCGAGAACTGGTCGTTCTTCCTCGATCTGCAGATCTTGTGGAAGACCTGGGCGGCTGTCGCCCGCGCGGACGGTGCGTATTGAAACGCCGATCTACAGCAAGCACAACCAACAGGAGGATGGCGTGACAGTGCAGGTGCCTTCTGCCGACCTGCGGGAGCATGGCCCGGACGGGAAAACGGCGCCTGCTGCCATTGCCGTTGCGGACAGATCTCGGAAAAACCGCGAGATAGCCGAGCTCGTGCTGGGCGCGGCCGCTGGCGACCGCTGGGCGTGGGAACGCCTGGTCGAGCAGTTCGAGCGGTTGATCTGGGCGATGACCCGCGAGTTCAAGCTGGCCGACAGCGACGCTGCCGACGTTGCCCAGGCAACGTGGCTGCGCCTGCTCGAGCACATCGACAGGATCGAGTACCCCGACCGGATCGGAAGCTGGCTGGCCACCACCGCCAGGCACGAATGCCTGCGGCATGTCTCCAGGGCCAAGCGCGTCATGCTCGTGCAGGATGACGTGGTATTCGGCGGAGTCGCGACGCACCAGCCGGACGTCGATGAAGGCCTGCTCTCGGCCGAGCGCGCCGAGGCGGTCAGGGAGGCCATGGCGCTGCTGCCCTGGCGCTGGCAGAAGCTGCTCGAGATGCTCATGGCCGATCCGCCGGTTTCTTACGCGGAGATCTCCAGTCAGCTTGGCCTGCCGGTCGGCAGCATCGGACCGACCAGAGGCAGGTGCCTGGAGCGGCTACGCGTCCTGCTCCAGGCCACCTGAGCCGCGCCCTGGCCAGCCAGCCAGCGAGTCAGCGTCCACCCAGCGGCCACCATGAGCTTCCACTTCCGGATAGGCCGACCGCACCTCGGCCCGCAGGTCGGCGAGGAACAGCAGGACCGCGTCCGGCTTCCTGGCGCCCAGTTCCGCGGGGCTGACCACGGGAATGTCGGTGCCCGGCATCCGCAGGCCGTGCTTGGCCGGCGAGGCGTCAACTACCGCAGGAAGCAGCCCGCGGTCAGCGCCAGCGCGCCTGAGCAGGGCCACAGCGCGAGACGCGGCACCATAGCCCAGGACCTGGCGGCCCTCCCGGCGCTGCGCGGACAGCCATGCGCGCAGGCCGTCGGCACCGGCCGTCGCGTCCCTGCCAAGGCCGCCAAGAACTCGCCGATCGGCGACGCCGGCGCTGGCGTCGTCGGCAAGCAGCGCTTCGACGCTCTCCTTATCGCCGGTGCCTCGCGCGGCTCCCCTGCTGGCCGCCAGCAGTACCGTGCCGCCGTACAGGTCGAACTGCCAGGCGCTGTCGGGCCGCAAGCCGTGCGCCGCCAGCAGGCCGACCAGGGCGGTGGTGGAGTAATAGGCGTAGTGCGCGTGGCGCAGGGCGTTCCACTGCCCGGACCGGACGATCGCGCTCAGCGCGTGGTACTGCAGCAGCAGGACGCCGGTCTCCGACAGCCGGGCGGCGCGCTCGGCCAGGGCCGCGGCCTGATCGGCCGCGTGCATCATGCCGAAGCAGTCGACGATGACGTCTGCCGGCTCGGCTGGCGCCGCGAGTTTCAGCCCGCGGTCGGCCAGCAGCCCCAGCCACGATCCGCCGTGCGGGCTGCCGTACTCGGTGACCGTGCTACCTGGCCGCAGCCAGCCGGCCGCACCCGCCCTGCCGACCGCATCGGCCGCCTGGGCGATCAGCGCGGCCGGCTCGGCACCCCTTGGCTCCTGCGGCGCGGTCGGGTCTGCCGCAAGCTGCGCCAGGCCGCAGCGCGCGCAGAGCCACATCTGCAGCGGATACTGCGGGTCGGGCCCTGGATCGTCAGCCCGCGGGAAGAAGTCGCTGGCAGGCTGCTCGCCCAGGTCAAGTACCACGTGACCGGAGCGGCTCCGGCACGCACGGCAGGTATGTTCCGTCAGGCCAGGCATCCGATCCCGCTTCCGCCAATTCGAGCGCTGAAAAGCACGAACAGTGCAAAGGATTGCATATCAGTATTCTCGGTAGTTTCGGTACTCAGCCCATGATCCGTACGATAAGTGATAACCTACTCCGCATCATTAGGAGTGGGGGGTCGGGATTGTCAGCGTTGCCATCATGCCGTTTGTGCGGCTCGCCCCTGACCCAGACGTTCGTGGATCTAGGCATGTCGCCGCTGTGCGAGAGCTACGTGGCCGCCGATCATCTCGACGAAGCCGAAACGTTCTACCCGCTGCACGTCAGGATCTGTGAGTCCTGCCTGCTGGTCCAGCTTCCCGCGTACGTGCCTGGCGAGGACATCTTCTCTGATTACGCGTACTTCTCGTCCTACTCAGACTCCTGGGTGGCGCACGCCAAGCGCTACGCCGAGCAGATGACGACACGCCTCGGGCTGACCGGGGCCAGCCTTGTCACCGAGGTCGCCAGCAACGACGGCTACCTCCTGCAGCATTTCGTGGCCCAGGGCATCCCCGTGCTGGGGGTCGAGCCTGCCGCGAACGTCGCCGAGGTGGCACGATCCCGCGGCGTCAGGACCGAGTCCACGTTCCTCGGCCCCGAGTCAGGCAGCGACCTGGCCGCCAGGTATGGCCGGGCCGACCTGGTCGCAGCCAACAACGTGTTCGCACACGTGCCGGACATCGCGGGGTTCGCGGCCGGGCTGCGCGCGCTGGTCAAGGACTCGGGCACGGTCACGCTGGAGTTCCCGCATCTGCTGCGCCTGATCGAGCGGCGCCAGTACGACACGATCTACCACGAGCACTATTCCTATCTCTCGCTGCTCACCGCCGCGCGGGCGCTGGCAACGGCCGGGCTGCGGGTCACCGACGTCGACGAACTCGAGACCCACGGCGGATCGCTCCGCGTCTACGCCAGGCCGCAGGACGCCGCCGATGAGCCCGCAGCCACCGTGAAGGCGGTGCTGGATGCCGAAGAGGCAGCCGGCCTGCACACGGCCGCCGGTCACGCCGGCTTCGCCGCCGAGGTGCTGCGGATCAAGAGCGACCTGCTGAGCTTCCTGCTCGACGCGGCAGCCGCGGGCAAATCGGTGGCCGGCTATGGCGCACCAGGCAAGGGCAACACCCTGCTCAATCACTGCGGGATCCGATCTGACCTGCTCGCTTACACGGTCGACCGGAGCCCGGTCAAGCAGGGGAAGTTCCTGCCCGGCACGCACATCCCGATCTATCCGCCCGACCGGCTCGCCGAGACCAAGCCCGACTACGTGCTCGTGCTGCCGTGGAACTTGCGCGAGGAAATCAGCCGACAGCTGCACTACGTGCGGTCATGGGGTGGCAAGCTCGTGTTCCCGATCCCCGCGCTCGACGTCATCTGATTTGAGGGGGAACCCGTGAAAGTCGTGCTGTTCTGCGGTGGACTTGGCATGCGGATGCGCGACGGCGTCAACACCGGGCCCAAGCCGATGGCCATGATCGGCGAACGGCCGCTGCTCTGGCATGTGATGCGCTACTACGCCCACTTCGGGCACACCGACTTCGTGCTCTGCCTGGGATACGGCGCCTCGTACGTGAAGGACTTCTTCCTGAAGTACGACGAGACCAGGTCCAACGACTTCGTGCTGGAGAAGGGGGCGACCGAGGTCAAGCTCTTCAGCACCGACATCTCCGACTGGCGCATCACCTTCGTGGATACCGGGCTGAACTCGCCGATCGGCGAGCGGCTGCGGCGGGTCCGCCGCTTCGTCGAGGACGAACCAATGTTCATGGCCAACTACGCGGACGTGCTGACGAACGCGCCGCTGCCCGACGTGATAGCCAGATTCGAGGCGAGCAACGCGGTCGCCTCCTTGCTCGCAGTGCCGCTGCAGTCCTCGCACCACGTGGTCGACGTCAGCGACGATGGGCTGATCACTCAGGTCACGCCTATGCGTGATCTGCGTCAGTGGGAGAACGGCGGCTACTTCGTGCTCAGGCCGGAGATCCTCGACCATCTCGGCGAGGGCGAGGACCTGGTCGAAGACGCGATCATGCGCCTTGTCCCCCAGGGCCGCGTGCTTGCCTATCCGTATAAGGGCTACTGGTCGGCGGCCGACACGGTCAAGGAACGGGCCCAGCTTGAGGAGATGTTCCAGCGAGGCAACTGCCCGTGGATGATCTGGGACCAGGACCGTTCAGGCGCGTTTCCGCCGATCGCGAACGCCTTTAGCGAAGCCACTGACATGCCCGCCGCGGCGCTGGCGTCCGGTCAGGCGCCCGGGTAGACCGCGTGCTCCCGCTCCAGCTAGGCGGGGTCGCGGGCACCCCGCTGTCGGTGCTCGCGATCGGTGCCCATCCAGATGACATCGAAATCGGTGCGGGCGGGACGCTGCTCACCCTGGCCGCCAACCAGCCAGGACTGCGCGTGCGGTACGTCGTCCTGACCGGGACGGCCCAGCGTCAGGCGGAGAGCAAGGCCGCGGCGCACGCCTTCCTGCCCGCCGTTGACCTGGCGATCGAGGTACATGATCTGCCTGAAGGCCGGCTGCCGGCCGCCTGGACGCAGGTCAAAGACACGCTCGAAGCTGTAGCCGCCGCGGGCCCGCCGGATCTGGTGCTCGCGCCGTCAGCGGCCGACGCCCATCAGGATCACCGGACGATAGGCGAGATCATCCCTACCGTCTTCCGCGATCAGCTCTGCCTCAGCTACGAGATTCCCAAATGGGATGGCGATTTCGGCCGTCCGTCGGTTTATGTTCCGTTGTCCGCGGCAGTCGCCAAGCGCAAAGTTGAATTGCTGCACAAGTCTTATCCGTCTCAGCAGGGTCGTGACTGGTGGGATGACGAGGTATTTCTCGGTCTCGCCCGGCTCCGCGGCATGGAGTGCCGTGCACCCTACGCCGAGGCTTTTACCTGCACAAAGTTCGTTATTGTCCCCTCGGTCACACAGGTATCGGGCCGCTGAGGTATCACCGTGAGGCCGAACCTGATCTAGTGGGCGCAAGCATTTTCCTGGTCTAGGAGTGGCATCGAATGTCTGCCATCGGGAGAACCGTTGTGCCCGGCAGCTGATGGCCATGGCGCGCTGGTGTTGTGGCGGCAACTGCGCGTCGCGTTGCGCGAATCCAACGACACAGAAGGAGATGACCGCAAGTGAGCCAGGCCCCCCGGCTCAGCGTTGGGCTTCCCGTCTATAACGGTGAGAACTATCTCGCTGAGTCGCTCGAAGCCCTGCTCGGCCAGAGCTACGAGGACTTTGAGCTACTCATCTCGGACAACGCGTCGACCGACGGCACCGCCGATATCTGCCGCCAGTACGCACAACAGGATTCGCGGGTCCGCTACATCCGCCAGCCGCAGAACATCGGCCTGGCGCGCAATCACAACTGCCTGGTCGACGAGGCGCGCGGTGAACTGTTCAAATGGGCGTCCCACGACGACCTGTACGCCAGGGATCTGATCGAGCGCTGCGTCGAGGCACTCGACGAGCACCCGCATGTCGTGCTCGCGCACTCCTGGACGGCGATGATCGACGGAACCGGCACAGTCACCAGGGCCGTGCACTACGGACTGACCACGGCGTCGCCCTCGGCGCCCGAACGATTCAAGAGCATGCTCTTCGACGAGGGCGGCGACGACGACAGCGGCGTCATCAGGATGCCCGTGCTCAAGCAGACGGCCCTGCACGGCAGCTACTACCGCTCGGACCGTACATTCGTCACCGAGCTTGCCTTGGCCGGGCCGTTCTACCACGTTCCTGACTGGCTGTACTTCCGGCGCGACCATCCCGAGCGGGCCGGCCGCGCCTTCTCGAGCGTCCGCGACTGGTGCGCCAATCTGGACCCGCGCCGTGCCGACCGCGTGCGCAACCCCGTGATCAAGCTGTACGGCGAGTACGTCTGGGGTTTCATCTCGGCGATCCGCCGCGCGCCGCTCACCGGCAGCGAGCGCCGCGCGTGCTACCGCCACCTGACGTCGTGGGCGGGCAACCGCGCGTTCTCCGAGCACGGCAACTTCGTCTCTGACACGGCGATCGCTGACGCACCGCCCATTTCAATCAACGCCATCGTGGCAGGTCAGGAGAGCAGGACTAGATGATCGGCAGCCCGCCTAGGGTTGGCCTATTCGGACTTCTCGGATCGGGCAACATCGGCAACGACGCGTCGATGGAGTCCGTACTCGGATATCTGCGTACCGCCCATCCCGGAGCGACCATCGACGCGATGTGCATGGGCCCTGACCGGGTCAGCCGCGTCTATGGCATTGAGGCGATCCCGCTGTTCTGGTCCAGGCAGCGGGTGCAGAACATGCCAGGCTTCCTCGCGGTCGGTCTCAAGCTGCTCGGGAAGCTGGCTGACGTGTTCCGCACCGCCGCTTGGGTGCGCCGGCACGACGTCGTGATCGTGCCGGGCATGGGGGTGCTCGAGACGACGCTGCCCCTGCGGGCATCGGGTCTGCCGTACGCGATCTTCCTGCTCGCCGCGACCGGCCGGATCTTCGGCACCAAGGTGGCACTCGTCAGCGTCGGCGCGAACGTCATCAAGCAGCGGATGACCGCCTGGCTGTTCAACTCGGCGGCCAGGCTCGCCTATTACCGCTCCTATCGCGACACGGCGTCCTGGGAGTCGATGCGGCAGCGCGGGCTCGACGTTCGCGACGATCACGTCTACCCCGACCTCGCCTTCGCCCTGAAGGCACCGTCCGACGTGCATGCCGACATGGCCACGGTCGGGATCGGCGTGATGGACTTTCACGGCACGAACGATGACCGCGACCGCGCCGAGCAGATCTACCTGTCTTACCTCGAGCAGATGAAGCGCTTCGTGCTCTGGCTGGTTGACGGCGGCCGCTCAGTCCGGCTGTTCATCGGCGACACGAGCGGACGCGACCAGGAGGTCGTCGATCAGATTCTGGCCTACCTCACCGAGCAGCGACCTGACCTGCGCCCTGACCAGGTCGTTGCCGAGCCGGTGGCGTCTTTCACCGAGTTGATGCGCGCGATGGCGCCGTCCGGCGCTGTTGTCGCCACCCGCTACCACAACCTGATCAGCGCGCTCCTGCTCGGCAGGCCGACCATCGCGATCGGCTATGGCACCAAGCACCGTGCCCTGATGGCCGACATGGGAATGGCGGAGTTCTACCAGCCGGCCGACGGGCTCGACAGTTCCGTTCTGATCGAGCAGTTCACGCACCTGCTTGACCGGTCGGCCGAGGTGCGCCAGACGATCGCCGAGCACGACGCGGCGCACGCCGCACGGCTGGCCGATCAGTTCACCGCATTGTCGGCGCTGCTTTTCCCTGCACCGGTCACGGCGCCTGGCGCCACCATCACGCGCGGCCCGCAGCCCATCACCTGATTCGCTCGCCGGATTGCCGCGTGGTGGGCCGTGTCTGCGCGGACGCCCGCTCTAGTCTCCTGGCCGCAACGGCTGCGGCGTTCTGGGCGGGCTGGGGCTTGGCCTGCGCCTCGGCGGCGGAGCCGGTGCCGGACGCGCGGCCGGCGGCGGCACTCGGTGCCGCCCGGCGGGATGGGTGGTTCCCAGCCCCAGGCTCGCCGACGCGATATCGGCCTCGCGCAGCGCCGCACCCAGCTGCCACCACCAGGCAAGGACCGCGAAGCCGCCGGCAACGGCCGTGGCGCGCACCGTGCCAAGCGCCCCACCCGTGAGCGCGCCAGCCACGCTCAGCACCACGAGCACGATCGACGAGAAGATCATCGCGCGCAGGCTGCGGCGGGACGCACCTAGCGCCCTGAGCCCGGCGCTTGCCCCGATCGTGAAGCAGGTCCCCATCACCGTCAGCATCACATACAAGATCAGCGGGTACGTCGGCCGCCACAGCTGCGAGCGCAGCACCAGGTCGCCGAGTCCGCGCGGCAGCGCGATCAGCAGCACGGCTCCCCACGCCAGCGCCGCCAGGGACGCAGCCACGCCGATGAGCAAGGAGAACAGCCGCAGGTGCCTGGGCGAGTGCTGCAGGACCCTGGCCGCCTCAGGCACCGTGACGAGCGAGATGCCCATCAGCGCGGCGAGGAAAGGCCCCATCAGCGTCTGGGCGGCCTGCACGTAGCCGACCGCGGCCAGTCCGGCAATGACGCCGAGGAACGTCAGGCGCAGCTGCGTCGAGCCGCTGAAGATGGTGTTTTCCGCGAGGTAGCGCAAGGCGAGGTCGCGGTGGCGCATGACCCAGGTCCAGGCGTGGGTGATCCTGGGCACGACGCGGGCCTGGAGCGGGCCGACCGCGGCGGCGACGTTTGCTGAGGCACCCCAGGCGAGCACGAACCAGAACACGGTCTCGTGGCCGGTCATCCGCAGTGCCAGCAGGGCGGGGACCATGGCCGCGGCCCATACCATGTCGTTCAGGAAGGCCTGGCTGCCCCGGCCGAGAGCGAAGAACGCGAACCGCCAGCTGTCCTGCAGCATCAGCCCCGGCATGGTCAGGCCCATCGCCACGAACGCCACCTTGGCCGTGCCGCCGAGCAGCATCGCCACGGCCAGCATCGCCGCCCCGCCCACCAGGCCAACCGCCAGGGCGGTGCCCGTGCAGCTGCTTACGGCCCGCCGCCAGGCCCGCGGCTCGGCCCCGCTGAACCTGACCAGCAGCGGGTCGGTCGACAGGCCGCGGGAGGCGTTGAGCACGAAGGAATAGGTCACGTACGCCAGGCTGAACGCGCCGAACTGCACCGCGCCCAGAGAGCGGGCGACATACAGGCTCACCGCGAAGTTGGTCAGGCTCGAGACCGCCTGATCCGCCAGCCCCCACCCGAACCGACGACCCGCCCCGCGTGGCCTGACCTTGCCTCTCGGTCCGCCCGGGCCTACGGAATCCTCGGTTACCACGATCGCCCCGAGTCCTCGACCCTCAACGGCACCCCCAGGACTCGGCGTCAGTTCAGGCAGGACGGAGCGACCCTGCAACCACAGGATCCCAGATGGCGCCGTCGTGATACATGAGCACGGCTGCTCTGGTGATTACGCGCGATCCCGCAGCTCCCAGGTGGCTGCGTGCCAGATTTTACCCTTCATCCTGCGTAAATCACATTCTCGACCGGGTCATCACCCAACCGCGTGAGATCCGAGGTATCAGAACAGGTACTTGCCTTCTCTCATGAACGCGATCATTCACGTGGGGGCGTCGGAGACAGGAAGGCTATTGATGGCATGACAGAAATGCCGACGGCGATCAGTTCACCGACGCCCGCCGTCACTCAACCAGACCGCGGCAAGGACAGCTACGACATCCTTGTGCTCGACGCGGGGAGCCGCCAGAGCCTGGCGAGCGTTCGCAGCTTCGGCCGGGCCGGGCTGCGGGTCGCGCTCGGCGAGTGCTTCGCGGAGTGCGATCCTGAACTGCCGGTGCTGTCTTTCACGTCCCGCTACTCGGCTCGCAACGTGGTGCTGCCGAGCTATGCGGACGACAGCGCGGCGTTCGCGGCCGGGGTCATCGAATTTGTCCGCGAGCATCCGACGAAGGTGGTCTTGCCGACGACCGACGGCGCTATCGCGGCACTGATCCCCGTGTCGCGAGCAACTGGCCACGCTGGGCTGCGTGCTGGCGCTCGCGCCCGACCAGGTGCTGGCGATCGCCAACGACAAGGACCGCACCCTCGCGGTCGCCCGTGAGCTTGGCATCGAGTATCCGAAGACGATGCGGATCGAAGGCGTCACTGACGTGCCGGCACTGGCCGAGGCGTTTGAGTTCCCCGTGGTGCTGAAGCCCACCTCCTCCTGGGTCAGCGACTCGTCGGTCAGGCTGCAGGCGGTCGAGGTGGTCAACGAGGCCGAGGCGACCGAGGTCATCGAGGCCTTCACGAAGGCCGGGGCCGGCGTGCTCGCGCAGCAGTGGGCGGGCGGGCGCCGTGAGGGTGTCACGATGTTCGTGGTCAACGGAGACATCCGGGCGCGCTGCGGCCACATCGCGCACCGCACGAGCCCGGCGCTCGGCGGCGCATCCGTGCTGCGCGAGAGCATGGACGTGCCGCTGGACATCTACGACTCGTCAGAGCGGCTCATCAGGGCGATCGGCCTGGAAGGGCTCTGCGAGGTGGAGTACCGGCGGGACTCTGCGGGCCGCCCGCTGCTCATGGAGATCAACGCCAGGATCGCGGGGACCATCGAGAACGCCGTGCGCTCTGGCGTGGACTTCCCGCTCATGATCTGGCTGTGGGCAACCGGTCAGCAGATCGAGCGGGTCGACGGCTACCGGACCGGGGTGCGGACCCGGTGGCTCCGCGGTGACATGCGCTGGCTGCGCGACAACTTCCGGCGGGTCGGACGGCCCGACAGCGTCTCGCGGGCGCGAGCGCTCTGGATGTTCGGCTCGGAATTCGCCAGGACTCGCTACTACGACTGCCTCGACCGGCGCGATTTCCGACCGGTCCTGGCGGAACTGCGAACCACGGTGGCAGCCATTTGGAATTCGCGGACTATCTCGACCGCGCATGATGCAGGCCGAAAGGAAGCATGAGATGTCAGGAGACGAAGTTCTCGTTATCGGGGCAGGGCCGTTCGGGCTGTCGATTTCGGCCCACCTGAGCGCCCTGGAGATCGGCCACCGCATCGTGGGACGCCCGCTGGACACCTGGCGATCGCACATGCCGGTCGGCATGTGGCTCAAGTCAGAGCCATACGCATCGGAGATCTCCGCACCGAATCCTGGCTTTGATGTCGGCTCGTACGCCAAACAGCAGGGCATCGCCTACAACAACAGGGTCAAGCCGCTGTCGGTCGAGGGCTTCACGGACTACGGCGACTGGTTCACCAAGGAACTCGTGCCAGGTGTCACCGACATCACCGTCACGGGCGTGGAGGCGGTCAGCGGCGGGTTCAAGGTGAGCTTCGCCGACGCCGATCCCATGACCGCCAGGCAGGTCGTGGTGGCGAGCGGGGTGCTGCCGTTCGCCAGCGTCCCCGGCGAACTCGCCGGCCTGCCCGGCGACCTGGCGACGCACACCGCACGAGCATCGCCACCTGGACAAGTTCAGCGGCCGCAAGGTGGCGGTGCTCGGCGCCGGCCAGTCCGCGCTCGAGACCGCCGCGCTGCTGCACGAGTCGGGGGCCGAGGTGCAGCTTGTCGTGCGGCGGCCGGCCGTCCAGTGGGTGGACCCGAACCCCGAGACGATCAGCGGCCTCGGCTACGTCAGGCGCCCGGTGGTCAAGCTCTGCGAAGGCTGGCACTGCGCCTTCTGGAACACCCCAGAGGCCTTCAGGCTGCTGCCGCCCCAGATGCGCATCACGAAGGCGCGCACGGTGCTCGGGCCGGCCGGCGCCTGGTGGCTGAAGGAGCGGGTCGACGGCGTGATCGACACCCTCACCAGCCACAAGGTGGTCGGCGCCGAGGCGCACGGCAGCGGCGTCAGGCTGACGCTCGACGGGCCGCGCAGCAAGACGCTCGACGTGGACCACGTGATCGCTGGTACCGGCTTCAAGATCGACCTCACCAAGCTCGGATTCCTTGGCGACGGGCTGCGCGGCAAGGTCGAGACGCTTGCCGGGTACCCGGTGCTCAGCAGGGCAGGCGAGTCGACCGTTCCCGGGCTGTACTTCGTCGGCGCCCCGGCGGCCGTGAGCATCGGGCCGTCGGCGCGGTTCATCGCCGGGACCCACACGGCCGTGCGCCCGCTGGTCAAGTCGGTCGCCAGGCGAGCCAGCGCCAGCCGTCCCGCTGCCGCCGCCTGACCCGCTAGCACGCGGCGAAAGCGCCCGCAGGTATCACGGCCGCCTGGCCGTGCTCTTATAGCAAACCGGATACCGCGCTGCGGTACCGGCTCCCGTCAGGCAACCTGACAGATGGAGGTGGCGCAGTGGACCTGAGAATGCTGCTGCATGCTGTCCGGCTGCACAAGGCCATCTTCGCCGTCATCGTGGCGCTCGGCATCGCGGGCGGCGTCGGCTACACGCTGCTGATGCCGCCGCTGCTGGCGACCAAAGCCATTGTTCTCGTGCAGAACACCAAGCACATCAGCACCCAGGCCGTCATCGCGAGCAGCGATCCGTGTACTGGCGGCCGAGGAAGCAACTCGGCTGGACCACCCCACTGACGACGCTGCAAAAGCGCATCCAGGTCACCAGCATCCGACCGGGGCCCTGCAGATCATGGCCGAAGGCCAGACCGCCGACGACGCGCGGGACCTGGCCAACGCGGTCGCGGTGGCCTACAAGGAGTACTTGCAGAAGCATCCCAATCAGGTCGGGCACGCGGTCGCGGGCATCCTCCAGCACGCGGCGCCTCCCACCGGCGCGACGCTGCGCACCGCCGCGATCGAGAACGCCGGCTTCGGCGCCCTGGCTCGGCGCGCTGCTCGGCGTCATCATCACGGTCGCCATGGGCAGGTCCGATCGCAAGCTGCGCGAGCGCGACGAGATCGCGGGCGCGATCGGCGTTCCCGTGCTGGCCTCCATTCCCGGTCGTGCATCCGTCCGATACGGCCGGGTGGACCAGGCTGCTGCAGGAGTACGAGCCCGCGGTCGTGCACGCGTGGAACCTGCGCAAGGCGCTCAGGTACATCGGCGTCAGCGACGTCAGGTACAACGGCGGGCCAGGCGTCTCGGTCACCGTGGTTTCGCTGTCCTCCGACCGCCGTGCGCTGGCGGTCGGCCCGCAGCTCGCCGTGTTCGCCGCCTCACTCGGCATCCCGACCGTGCTGTCCGTCGGCACCCAGCAGGACCAGCACGCGGTCGCGACGCTCTCAGCCGCGTGCACCATGGCCGCGGCCGCCCTCATCGGCGAGCCGGGCGGACTGCAGTTCGCGGTCGGTGACTACAGAGACGCGAGTCAGATGTCCGGCGCGGCGCTGACGGTGGCGGTCGCCGTCTTGGACGGCAAGAACCCCGAGCTGCCGGCCGATGATGCGGACGAACGCGACCGTGCTCGCCGTCACGTCGGGCGCCGCCAGCGCCGAGCAGCTCGCCCGCGTCGCTGTCAGCGTCAGCGGCGACGGCCGCGACATCACCGGAATCCTGGTCGCCGACCCAGACTCGACCGACCGCACCACGGGGCGGCTGCCGCAGCTGACGGAGATGCCCAGGCGCAGGCAGTCAGGCCACCGTCAGCCAGGTCATCGTTCCCAGCGGCCGGACGGCCCGTCCGGCACGACAGAGAACCGCTACGTGACCCAGTCGCCGCCCGTGGCCAGCACAGCCGGCTTGCGCATCATGCAGGTGCACAACTGGTACCGGTCGGCGACCCCGAGCGGCGAGAATCGCGTCGTGGAGCGGGAAGGCGCCGCGCTGACCGAACGCGGCCACGAGGTGGTCAGGTTCGACCGGCACAGCGACGAGATCGAGCAGTGGTCCGCCCCGCGGAAGGCGGCGCTGCCCGGCCAGATCGTCTGGAGCCGCGGTGCCCGCCGGGACCTGCGCGCCCGGCTGCGGGCCGACGCGGCCCGACGTGGTGCACGTCCACAACACCTTCCCGCTGCTCAGCCCATCGGTCCTGCACGCCTGCCGGGACGAGGGCGTGCCGGTCGTGATCACCGTGCACAACTACCGCCTGATGTGCGCTGGCGGCAGCTTCTTCAGGGACGGCGCGATCTGCCGTGACTGCGTGTCTGGCCCAGCCATCCAGGCGGTCGAAGCACGGCTGCTACAAGGACTCGCGGCTGGCCACCGCCCCGGTCGCGCTCTCCAACGCGCTGCACAGGCAGGCGTGGCGGACGCTGGTCTCGGCCTACATCTTCATCTCGGCGGCCCAGCGCGACCTGCTGGCCGAGCTAGACCTGCCACCAGAGCGCGTCTTCGTCCGGCACAACCTCATCCCCCGCCGCTCCATGCCGCATACCGACCCAGAGCACAGCGTGCTCTACGCGGGACGGCTCGACGAAGCCAAGGGCATCAGGGTGCTGATGGCGGCGTGGGATCAGTACCTGCGCAGAGCGCGGCGAGAATCCGCTCGGCCTCGTCATCGCCGGGACCGGTGATCCTGCAGGCCGAGGTCGCTGCCTGGGCCGCGTCCCGCCCGTCGGTACGGCTCGCCGGGCATGTCACCGACGACCAGGCCGCCAGCCTGATGTCCAGGTCCCGCGCGGTCATCCTGCCGTCCATCTGGGCCGAGCCATTCGGTCTCGTCGCCGTGGAGGCGATGGCGGCCGGCACTGCGTGCATCGCCAGCGATCACGCCGCACTCCCCGAGCTCATCACCCACGGCGTCGACGGCACCCTGGTGCCGCCTGGCGACCCGGGTGCCCTCGCCGCCGCCATCGCCGATGTGCAGACACGCCCCGACACCTACGCCGCTACGGCCACGCGGCCCGCGAGACGTACCAGAAGAAGTTCGACCCTGAGCAGAACATTGACCAGCTGCTCGGCATCTACCGGTACGCCATGGCGCACTCCGTCGCCACGTCCGCGCGCATGCCGAGGGGCCGCGATGACCACCCCGTGGGAACCTCGCCGGCGCGCTGGCCGGCACGCATGGGCGGACCGGAACGCGACCGGCGCCGATGAACTCGCGAGCGTCCGGCCGGTCGGCCTGACCAGCCTGCGCTTCATCGGGCTGGCGATCCGGCGGCGGGCCTGCTGGGCTGCGCGGTCGTGCTGGCCGGGCTGGCGGTGACGGCGGCCATCTACGTCAGCGCCCCTCCGGCATACCAGGCGTCGACCTCGATCCTGATCACGAACGACCCGCTGGAGGATCCGAACATCCAGATGCAGGGCAATGTGGCACTCGCGCAGAGCGCCACGGTCGCGGCTGGCGCGCTCGGCCGGCTCGGGCTGACCGAGCCGGCGAAGAGCTTCATGCGCACCTATAGCGTCACGTTCGCCAGCGACCGGCTGCTAGTGATCACCACCAATGCCCGATCCGTAGCGGTCGCGATGCGCAGGGCACGCGCGCTTGCCGACGCCTTTCTGCAGGCCAGGGCACATGAGCTGCTACCAGCGGCAGCGCGATTGGCGTGAAGGAGCTCGTCAGCGAGATCGCAACGGGCAACGAGACAGCTCCGCTTCCTCAATAACCAGATCGCCAAGACGGCGCCGGCGGAGGGCAAGCACGACTGGCGAAGTGGCGTACTCCAAGGAGAGCTCTGCGGTCGGGGCGCTGGTATACGACCTCGATCACTACCCGGTGACGACAGCGTCGATGATCCGGGGGACGTCGGTCTTGGATCCTCCGGCGCCAATCCCGCCGTCACGCAAGCATCTCGCCGCCATCTTCGGCGCCGCCGGGTTCTTTGCCAGCCTCGCGCTGGGTCTAGGCGTCGTCATCATCGGCGCCGTGACGTCGAACCGGCTCCGGCGCCGCGACGACGTCGCGCAGGCGCTCGGCGCTCCGGTCAAGCTCAGCGTCGGCAAGGTCCGGCCGCTGTGGGCGCCTGGCCAGGCCGCGCCGGCTCAGCGGCGGCAACAGGCAGCAGCGGCGGATCGTCGCGCACCTGCGCGACGCCGTCGCCGATGGCAGCACGGCGCTCGCCGTCGTACCGGTCGACAACGCATCGGCCGTCGCTTCGTCGGTGGCATCGCTCGCGATCTCGTGCGCACAGGAGGGCAGGCGCGTAGTCCTGGCCGATCTGTCCACCGGCAGCCCGGCCGCGCGCCTGCTCGGGGCGAGCGAGCCAGGCATTCACGAGGTCAGCGCCGACGGGACTTCGCTGACCGTCGCCGTTCCCGAGCGCTACGACGTCGTCCCGGTGGGTCCCATCAGCCCGCTCGTGCCGTCCTGGCAGCACAGGCAGGCGAACAAGGAGGTCGCCGCGGCGTGCGCATCGGCTGACCTGCTGCTGAGCACCGTGATCGCTCGACCCGTCGCTCGGCGGCGATCACCTGGCCACCTGGTCCACCGACGTCGTCGTGATGGTGACGGCCGGCCGGTCGGTCGCCGCCAAGATCCGCGCAACCGGCGAGATGATCAAGCTCGCCGGCACCAGGCTCTCCTCGGCTGTTCTGCTCGATGCCGATAAGAGCGACGAAAGCCTGGGTGCCGTGCGTCCGTCCCCTGGCTGGCAGCGGCCGGCAAGGCTGTGAAGGGCTAGGGATGACAGCTTCGCTGCTGGACACCAGGGTTCGGGCGGAACCTGACGGCCACGACCGCCGAGGCGCCAGCTGAGCGCTGGGTCCGCCGCCGGGTGGGCATCGCGTGGGCCTTGCTCACCGTCAACGTGCTGACCTACTACTCGGCCACATGGAGCGGTGCTCCGCTGGTGATCCCGATCCCTTCGCCGGTCGGAAAGCTCATCACGCAGGGCGCGATGCCAGCAGCCCTGCTGCTGGCCCTGACCGTCAACCGCCGGCTGCTCATCTATCCCAGCTTCTACCTGTGCGTCCTCACCATGCTTGTCGTGATCGCGTTCATGGTGATGCTCGAGGCCGGTCACCTCGGCACGTTCTACCGCACCTTCAGGTTCGCGGGCTTCGTGGCGACGCTCTGGCTGCTCACGCCGTGGTGGGGCCGACGCGACATGCTCCTGGTGCGATGTTATCTGTGGACGGTCTCCGTCGTGCTCGTCGTTGTTGTGCTTGGCCTGGCCATGTCCCCGTCCGCGGCGCTGGCACAGGGGCGGCTGGCAGGGACGCTCTGGCCGTTCCCGCCTACGCAGGTCGCGCACTTTGCAGCCGTCACGACCGGGCTTGTCATCCTGCTCTGGCTCTGCGGCCTGCTGTCCGGCCGCCTCGCGCTGCTCGTCGCCGCGTTCGGCGGAGTGATCGTACTGCTCACCCACACCAGGACTGCGCTGGTCGCGATGCTCGCAGGGATCCTCGTCGGCGGCCTGAGCTTGTTCAAGACCAAGGCGCGGGTGCGCAGGCTGTTCGCGGCCGCGGGCGTCATCATTTCTGTCGGCGCGATGACGCTGTCTGGTGTGATCGCGACCTTCCTGGTCAGGGGCGAAAGCGCCCAGCAACTCACGAGCCTGACCGGCAGGACCGACGTCTGGCACGCGATTCTCACCGAGCCGAGGAACGAGTTTCAGAAGCTCTTCGGCTTCGGCCTGTCGAACCTGTCCTTCAACGGACTGTCCATCGACAGCAACTGGGTCGGCACGTACCTCGATCTCGGGCTCGTCGGAGCCATCCTCACCGGCGTACTGCTGCTCTTCGTGCTCGTGAACGCCTATTTCCAGCCCCTCGGCCCGCCGCGCGCCCTCGCCTTGTTCCTGGTTACCTACTGCCTGATCTCGTCCTTCACTGAGACGGGCCTCAGCGCGCCGTCCTTGTACATGATCGAGCTGACACTCGCCGCCTCGCTGCTGGTTCCTTCGACGCAGCAGAACCGCCCCGACATAAAGCCCCATTGAGGCAGTGCGTTCTATTGAAGGACAGAATCCCGGCGATCCGTGACGCTAGGATGCTCTACTGGCACGTCCGGAAGCCCAGACGAGCGTACCCAAGCTAACGAATGGTCGCGGTAGCAACATGTCGGCAGAACGACGGAAGAGCACCCGCACGTATCAGTCGCCGCTCGCCTGGATAATCACGATCGCGCTAATCCTCGCGCTGAGCGGCGTGGCCTGGTTCAAGCTACGCGGCCACGATCAGGTTAAGCCTGCCGCGGCGGCTCCGCACCGGCACGCGGCGCCGGCAGGCGGTGCGGTACGCCCCGCGCATACCGGACCGACGCTCGAGACCGAGCACGCGACCGCGGCTACGAAGTCAGCCGCCGCGCTGTCCTTCCAGCACGTGCGCGTCTGCGGCAACAAGGCGCTGCTCGGCGGCGGACCGACCTCGCCCCCCGCGGGCGCGATCCGTGTCCTGGCTGGCAACAACTCGCACCTGAACTTCGGCAGGGCGCACGCCACCTACTGGTTCGCCCCCGGTGTGCACACCTTCGGATCTGGCCAGTACTCGCAGGTCAGGCCCGGCAGCGGGTCGACCTACATCGGCGCTCCCGGGCGCGATACTGGATGGCAAGCGCAAGAACTACTACGCCTTCGCCGACTCCGCGCCGAACGTCACGATCAGTTACCTGACCATTCAAAATTTCGGCACCTGGGGCGGCAACTTCGACCAGGGCGTCGTGAACGTTGACTCGGCACCGGGCTGGACCATTGATCACTCGACGATCAGGTCCAACGCGGGCGCGGGCGTCATGCTCGGCAGCAATGACACGCTCTCTTACGACTGCCTGGCGAACAACCAGCAGTACGGCTTCAACGCCTATTCGCCGTCCGGCCCGATCGGCCTGGTGCTGGATCACAACGACATCTCTGGCAACGACACGTACAACTGGGAAGCTCGCAAGAGCGGCTGCGGTTGCACGGGCGGCGGCAAGTTCTGGCGTGTGCACGGGGCCGTCATCACGAACAACTGGGTCCATCACAACCACAGCGTGGGCCTATGGGCCGACACCAACAACCGCGGCTTCGACATCGAGGACAACTACTTCCAGTCCAATTATGACGTGGCACTGCTCTACGAAATCAGCTATAACGCGCTGATCAAGCACAACCTGTTCGTCAGGAACGCCATCGGCAAGGGCGCCACGAACCCGGGATTCCCGACGTCGGCGATCTATATCTCAGAGTCCGGCTCAGACAGCCGGGTGCACAGCAAGTTCGGCTCGAGCTTCCAGATCACCGGCAACATGTTCATCAACAACTGGAGCGGCGTGATCCTCTGGGAGAACGCCAACCGGTTCTGCGGCTCGCCTGACAACAGCTCGACGGGTGTCTGCACCCTGGTGCAGCCGAAGGTGGCGAACCAGGGGACCTGCAGCCAGGCGCACCTGTACAGGGCGACCAGGAATGGCAGGCCCGACTACTACGACCTGTGCCGCTGGAAGACCCAGGACATCTCGCTGACCGGCAACCTGTTCCGCTTCCAGCCGGCCAAGATCAGCCGTTCCTGCACGATGGCGAGGGGCTGCGGCTTCATCGGCTTGTTCTCCGAATGGGGTACCGATCCATCCTGGAGCCCTTACCGCGGCAAGTCGGTCGAGTACCACATCACGTTCGGCCAGCACAATCACTTCGCCTCGAACACCTATCAGGGGCCATGGCGCTTCATGGCGCTCGAGCAGGGCAACACTGTTAGCTGGCAGACCTGGCAGCAGCAGTTCCACCAGGACACGAACAGCACGCTGGCCACCAACGGCGCCGTAACCTGATCTGGTTCGCGCTAACCCAACCCCGATGCCCGCGCCGCCTGGTGCCTTAGGCCCGATGCGGCGCTAGGCGCGCCAGACTCCGGAAGGCTCGCTGCCGATGACGTTCTCGCCTCGGCGTAAGGCATGGTCTCTGGCCCTGGCGCGCTCGCTGCGCGGGCCCGCTCTGGCCGCGTCGCGTCCTCAGGTCGGGCTGCGCCGTCCGGCTGCAGTGAACGGTCTTTGCTCAGGTCCACGGCCCGCCGCGGCTGGGTCCTCGGCCTCGTGCCGCCCATCAGGCCTCGGCTCTGGCCGGCCTTCCAGCCTGGGTTCGGCCCTAGCCTCCGGCCGGGCGGTCGGCGGTCCTGGCCTCGCCTCGGGCGTCAGGTCGCGGCTCCTGCGTTGGCCTGAACGCGGTCTGTCTGCTCCGGCCTATTCTGGCTGCGCGCCGGAGGAACCGTTCCGCTGAGCCTGCCGCACGTCGCGCCGCGCCCGCTCCTCGGCCCGGCCGAGCCCGCTCGCCTTCGGCATCCCAGGAGGTCAGCACGCCGAGGCTCTCGTCGGTGCTGTCGGCGCCGATCACGACGGCCGACGTCAGCGCTGTGCCGGACAGCCTGATCAGCTCGGATATCGTCCGCACCTTCGTGGCCGACGGCTTTCCCGCGGTCAAGATCACGACCGCTTCCCTGGCCCAGCGTGCGCAGGTGATCGGCGCCGAGGCCGGGATCGACGGTGACCAGCGTCAGCAGAATGTCAGCGGCGTGGTAGGCGTGCTCAAGCTCGGGATCGACGCTCGTGCGACAGCGCCGCGCTGACGCCGCGCCTGATCGGCCCGGCCGGCGGCGCGCCGCTGTCCTCGGGAATCGCGACGGTCAGCTGCCGCTGCCCGGCGACGTGCCGGTGCAGGCCCGGCTCGGCACACCCCAGCAAGCGGCCAGCATCGGCGCCGGCTGTCAGGTCAGCCAGAATGACCCGCTTCCCGTCCCGCACGCAGGACAGTGCGAGCGAGACGATGGCAAGCGCGGGCACGATCGGTGTCGTCAACCGCCACCACGGCGAGTGATGCCCTGCCTTGTTCCTGCGGCACAGCGCGCGCGCAGGTACCTGGCGATCTGCTGGACGCCACGCCCGCCCGCGCTCTCCGGCGCGCGCTGTGCCGACCGCCTGCTGACCCGGATCCGGCCGACGCTGAGCCGCACCGGCGCGCCGAGCGCCCTGGCGATGTCGTACCGCCGCCGCGGCCTTGTCGAGACGAGCGCCGACACGATCACCCAGCCCATGCCGATGGCCAGGCCCGCAAAGCAGCCCGCCGACCGCGTACAGCACCGGGTACTTGATCTTCGACCGCGGCGTGGCCTGAGCGCGGGTCGAGTACAGTGGCTGCCGTTGATCGACCTTCTGGTTGCTGACCTGGGTATGTACGCGCGAAGCCCTGCACCGCCTTCTGCAGCGCAGGCAGAGCCTGCTCGTCTGCTGGCTCTTCTCCGCCTGCCAGGCTGGCGAGCTTGGTCTGCTGCTGCACGGATGGCGGCTGGCCGCCGACCTTGGTGATCTTCGCGGTCAGCGCGGCCAGCTGCTTCTTGTCGAGCGCGATGGCTGCGTTCAAGCGCCTTCAGCGTGTCCTGCCGCGACGATGTCAGCCGCTCGGACCGCACGCTGCAGGTAGGCATTGCGCCAGCGCCCGGACCCGCTGGCCACCGCGTCATCCGCCGACGAGGCCTTGACGGTGAACGCGACGACCTGATCGGTCGTGGCCAGCACGGTCTCGTGGCCCATGAACGTCTGCACGCTCTTCGGATCCGTGGGCAGGCCGAATGCTGGTGCATCGCTGTCTCAGCGACGGTGCGGCTCTGCGCGAGCGCCACCTCGGTCAGGATCTCGTCGGTAGGCAGCACGCCGGGGATCAGTCAGCGATCGACGACCGATGCCGTCGCCTTGTACGGCGGCGGCATCACCTTGAACAAGCCGATGCCGAGCGCCAGGCCAACGACGGCGGCGACGCAGCCACACGGCCTTGCGGCGGCGGATCGCCGCGCCAAGCGACGGCCGACCAGGTATCCCGATGGCCGGGTCGTTGGTGACCGCGAAGTCGTCGTAGGCCAGCATCCCCCCGGCCTCGCCTTCGCCTGCGACGCGATGGCCGCGCGCCGTCGGCGCTAGACCTGGCCGGTCGCTCTCGCGACTCGGTGCTCACTGGCCCGGCGCTCATCGGCTCCTTGCTCATCGGCGGTGCCGCGGCTCATCCGGCCTCCATGTTGGTGTTCTTGCTGATTGTGCCGCACGTGCGCCGGTGGCCCTTCATTATACGGCTCATATTCAGCCGGGGATGTTTGTCGTATGACCGGGCTCGATAAACTCGAGCCGCGTGCACAACGGCATCTCGGGTACCGTTCTGCCGCTGCCGACGAGTGTGACAGCTGGAGTGCGCCGGCCCAGGCCGTCGGAATACCAGCCCATGATCGGGTCGGTCTCGCCGCGATGCAGCGTCCAGCGCAGGCAGTCAGGCAGCTCAAGCCTCGCCGCGCCTGGTTCAGGTGCGTCGGGCCACCGCAATTCCGCGCGGTGCCCGTCAAGTTCAGCCTCGACGTATGGCCCGAGGTGAAAAGCCAGCCGCAGGTCATGATCGCCGCAATCGATCTCGTCGACGATGTCGATGCCGCGCGAGGCGCGGTCCAGGCGGACGCAGCGACGGTGCCTGACCGGACGCGAGAGCGACGTATAGCCGTCGTGCTCAGCGATCCACTCGGCCGCGTCGCCGACGTCCTGGACTCCGATCACCGTCGCGTTGGCGTGCCGCAGCCAGAGAAATGCACCGCCGTCTGCTGACTGGTTCTGCCCATCCACCTCGACGGTGTTATGCGCGATTGTGGACCGGAAGTAGGAACGCCATTCTGGTTCGCCGTGATAGCAGTACGTGCCTGGGTCAGCGAAAATGTCGACCCCGCCGTACCGCATTTCCACCGAGAGCGCGTCGGCGTGCGCGTGCGCAGCGATGCTGAGGAAGCCATGCGGGCCGCCGTCGCAGCGGCACCAGATCTCCGGATCGTGGCTGCTGGTCGAGCGCAACAGCGTCGTCCCCGCGTCGCTGAAGTGCCAGGGGCGTTCCGCCGGCCTGCCAGGCACGATCCAGGCCGCCTCCGGCATGGCGCCCACCAGCGTGCTGAACGCGTCCGCCTCGACGGTCGGCCACCAGTCAAGGCGGCCGACGACCGATGCGGCAAGCGCCAGCAGCGTGGGCCACCTGTTCGCGACCGGCGCATCGAGCAGCAGCGCGCGCCCCTCGTCGCCGTCACCCTGGCGCGGCGGGCGCATCCGCTCGTCAAGCAGCGCGGCACCGCTGTCCACCATCGCGCACAGCCGCTGCCACACCTCGGAGCTGAGCGGATGGCCAGCCGATCCTGATTCGATGGCGGCGAGCAGGCCAAGTTCCGCGACGAACGACTGGTATTCCGATGCCAGTTCGCGGTCGATGCCGGACGGGAAGGTGTTGCGGTCGAGTTCGAGCTCAAGCAGCCGGGCGGACTTGCGCCGCCAGGTTTCGCTTTCCGGGAACCAGCCGAACGCGCAGCTCGCCACCAGCTGGCCGGCCGCCTCCGCGATGACGTGATTGTTCGCCGATGACCCGCGGCTGCAGAACGCGTCCAGGTACTGCTGGTGCCAGCGAATCTGGCGCAGCGCGAGCTCGTCCTGCTCGAAGAGGGCTGAGATCTCCGGCCAGTCGTTCATCAGCCGCCTGATCCACGCCATGCTGATCAGCCGGAGGCCTGCCTCGATGCCGCTGGTCCAGTTCACTCCGGACAGGAACGGATTCTCGCGCCACCAGGACCGCAGCTGCTCGGCCACCCGGCGCGCGTACACGTCGTCGCGGCTGACGAACCAGGCGGCGGCCAGCAGGGTGAGATGCTGCAGCCGGGAGATCTCCCAGATCTGCTTGATGTTGCCGGTAACAGCCTGGGAGCGATGGTTGATACGGAACGCATAGCGCTCTGCTGGTGCCCGTACGCCGGTCACGGGGTCGAGGAACCAGTCGGGCAGCGCCATGTCGGTCCTGGTCGCACCCTAGGACCTCCCACTCGCCCCTGAGCAGTTCGTCAGCGGCGGCGAGCAGGGCCTTCACGGCAGGCTCCGGCACCTTCGCCGCGGCGTCCGGCGGGAGGACGACCGAGAACCTCGGGCGCTGCGACAGCAGCGGCGCGTCGGCTGCCCGCTGATCCCTGCCGACCTGGTGGCGCGACCACGCGGCGCGTACCGCCTGGTCGCGGGCGCGCCACACCACTTCGGCAGGCGACATCCTGGCCGCGCGGCGGCCATACCAGAGCAGGCGTGAGGGCGAGATCGCGGTCATATTCGCTCCGGCTTGCCGCTCGCCAGGCTCTCGCCGACGGCGATAGTCGCCTTCGTGGTTGCCAGCAGGGAGTCCAGTGCTATGGGCATTGGCGACCCGGTCCTGCAGGCGTCGGCGAACGCAGCGACCTGGTGCCGCTGGCCCTTGTCCTGACCCCCCCGCGCCTTCGTGACCGACCGGCGGCGGCCTGTCCAGATCGTTGCCTGCTTGAAGTTGTCCAGGCGGGCGGTCCGGCCGCCCCCCGACGCGTCCAGTGTCTCCTTGGGGTAGCGAGCGTTGCCGGTCGTGGTGTACGCTGATGATGCCGCTCGACCCGCCTGAGAAGCGCACCGTCGCCTGCAGTTCGTCGGCCTCCAGACCGGGCACGGCGAAGACTTCCTCTGGCAGGCTGTCGGCCCACCAGCTGAGCGTGTCGATGAAGTGACCGCCCTCTCCAGCGAAGCGGGAGCCTTCGAGATCAGAGTCGCGGTACCAGCTGCCGGATTCCAGCTGCCCGGCGTTGATCAGGTAGCGGCTGACCGAGCCGGTGCCCTGCTGGGCGAACTGTGTCTTCAGCGTCGTCAGCAGCGGCGCGAACCGCCGGTTGAAGCCGACCATCAGCCGGTCGTTACCGGTGCTCGCGACCGTCTCCTCGATGCTCTCGAGCTCGGCCCTGCTGAGCGCGAGCGGCTTCTCGACGAACACCGCCTTGCCGGTCTCCAGCGCGCGGCATACGAGGCTGGCGTGGGTGTGGTGACGCGTGACGATGAAGATCACGTCGAGCTCGTCGTCCCCGAGCACGGCGTCGGCGGTCGTAGACGCGACCGCGAACCCGAACTTCCGCTGCGCGTTGACCGCCGACAGCGACCGCGTCGTCGCGACGTGGGCGAGCCTGACCCCATCCAGCTTGGCCAGATGCGGCAGCAGCATCGAGGACGCGTAGTTGCCAGCACCGATGAATCCGACCGCGAGCTGCTTCCCCGTTGGCCGGCGCTGAGCAGACCCGGCAGGCTTTCCAGGAACCGGCTGACGCCCGAGGCTCTGCCGTGCCTGACTGGCCGCGGCCGCCTGCGTCGCCTGCCTCGCCGGCCGAGTACTCCAGCAGCACGCCGACCGCGTTCAGCGAGCCAGACGCGAGGTCGCTGTAGACCTCGGTGGCGCGCTCCATCGGGAACACCCCAGAGACGAGCGAGTCGACCTCGATGTCGGCGTGCGCGAGCAGATCGAGGAAGCAGCCGAGATTGCGGCGCTCGGTCCAGCGCACGTAGCCGGCCGGGTAGTCGATGCCGTCGAGTTCGTACCGGTCGTCGTAGCGCCCTGGTCCGTAGGAGCGCGAGAACCTGACGTCGAGCTCCTTGTCGTAATAGGCGTTCCACGGCAGGTCCAGGCGGGTCTTTCCGATGTCCACGACGCGCGCCCGATCGCGGGCCAGCCTGGCCGCGGCCTCGACGGGGCCGTTCGACGAGCCACCGGCGGCGAGCAGCACGTGGTCGGCCCCCCGCCCTTCGGTGATCTCGCCGAGTGCGTGCTGGATCGCCGCCAGCCCGTCCTCGGTCGGTGCAGCGCACAGCAGGGCGCCAGCCTTCTCGGCCAGGCGGCAGCGGTCCTCGATCGTGTCCAGTCCAACGACGCGCACCCCGGCGGCGACCAGCAGGCGGACGGCGAGCTGACCGACCAGGCCGAGGCCGATGACGCAGGCGGCGTCGCCAAGCTGCACCTCCGCACGCCGGACACCCTGCATGGCGATCGCGCCTACGGTGGCGAAGGCGGCATGCTCGGCTGAGACGCTGGCAGGAACGGGAACGCACAGGTTGACCGGGACCCAGTTGTACTCCGCGTGCAGGGCGTACTCGTTGCCGGCGGCCGCGACCAGCTGGCCCACCCGGAACTCCTCGGCTCCGCGTCCGACCTCGGTGACGACGCCGCACAGGGAGTAGCCAAGCGGGGTGTAGGAGTCCAGCCGGTTCATGACCTTCTTGTAGGTGCTGACCGCGCCTTGCTGGGTGACCGAGTCGAGGACCTTCTTGAGCTGGTCAGGACGTGCCCGCGCCTTGCCGACCATGGACAGCTTCGCCTCGGTCAGCTTCATCATCTCGGTGCCGGTGGAGATCAGCGAGAACAGCGAGCGCACCAGCACGCCGCCCGGCCGGCAGGACGGGGCCGGCACGTCGAGGACGATCAGTTCCCCTGACTTGTAGTTCTGCGCGATCTGCTTCATTACGTCCCTTGATTCACTGTGCTGGTCCGTCGGGCGGCCGGCGTCCGTTGCCCGCCGCTCACGCCGACACCCCGAGCGATTGCGCGTTGCGGTACCACAGCTCGAGCGTCAGGAGCTGCCAGATCTGCTTGGACCGGTCCTCGCGGCCGGACTCCTCGTCGGCGATCAGCTGCACCAGCGCATCGCGCCTGATCATCCCGCCGGACACCAGTTCGCCCCTGACGAGTACGTCCTGGATCACGTCGTGCAGGTCGCCACGCACCCAGGCGCGCAGCGGCGCGCTGAACGAGGCCTTCGGGCGGTGCACGATCTCATCGGGCAGCCACGCGGTCGCCGCGTTCTTCAGTGCCAGCTTGCTCTGGCGTCGCCTGATCTTGGACTTCCCTTCGTGGGAGAAGGCCGCGGCGGCGACGACCGGATCGACGAAGGGCACCCGCACCTCGATCGACGCGGCCATGCTCGCCCGGTCGGTGTAGGCCAGGTTCAGGCCAGGCAGGAACAGCCGGCTGTCGGCCAGGCACATCCTGTTGACCTCGTCATGCAGGTCGTTGTCGTTGTAGACCGCGGCGTGTTCATCGACGATCTGGCCGACGTACGGCGCCCAGCCGGGATCGACGAGCGCCTCGAGTTCGCTGGCGTCGTAGAGCGTGTAGCTGCGCCGGAACCGCGGCTCCTCCGGCAGCTCCGCGAAGGTCATGAAGCGCTTGGCCCAGCGGGCGTAGCGCAGGCCGCGGCCGCCCATGCTGACCGGCAGCCGGTTCACCGTCCCTGCCGCAATGGCGCGAAGGCCCGCCGGGCTCGCGGCGTACCTGCTGGCCAGCAGGCAGGCCAGGTGCTTGCGGTAGCCGCCGAACAGCTCGTCGGCCCCCATTCCCGACAAGATGACCTTGACGCCCCGGTCCCGTGCCGCCTCGCACATCAGCAGCGTGTTGATGGCCGCGGGGTCCCCGATCGGCTCGTCCAGGATGTCGACGATCCTCGGCAGCATGCTGACGATGTCGGGCGAGATCTCGATCTCGTGCAGCTTGATGCCGTACCGCGAGGCCACCTTGCGCGCGTAGACCGCATCGTCCGGCATCGCCTCGAGCTTGTGGTCTTCCGGCCGGAACGTGATGGTGTACGCGTCGATCTCGGGGTTGGCCCGGTGGGCCAGCACCGTGACGATGCTGGAGTCCAGGCCTCCGGACAGGAAGCTGGACACCGGTACGTCCGCGACCAGGTGAGCGGTCACCGACTCTTCGATCACGCTGCGCAGGTCAGCGGGTTCTGCTGCCGCTGCCTCTGCCGCCACGTCCGCGATGCTCCAGTACTGCTCGACCGTCACGGTGCCGTCCTGGCGGCAGCGCGCCCAGGAGCCGCCTGGCAGTTTGCGCACGCCGTCGATGGCGCATCGCTGCTCTGGCAGCCAGTAATAGAGCATCGACGCCACCAGGGCGCCAGGCTCGATGCGCAGCTCGGAGCCGGTCGCGGCCACGAGGGCCTTCAGCTCGGAGGCGAAGACGAGGCCGCCGCCGCGGGGCAGGTAGTACAGCGGCTTGATGCCGAGCGGGTCGCGGGCCAGGACGAGGTCGCCCGAGGAGGGATCCGCCAGCGCGAGCGCGAACATGCCACGGAACTTGCTGAGCGCGGCCGGGCCCCAGCACCGCCACGCCTCGAGCACGACCTCGGTGTCCGACTCGGTGCGGAAGGTGATGCCTCGAGCGGCCAGCTCGGCACGCAACTGCCGGTAGTTGTAGAGCTCGCCATTGAAGACGAGCGTGAGGCCGTCCTTCGTCATCGGCTGGTCGGCTGCCGCGCTCAGGTCGATAATCGAGAGCCGCCTGAAGCCGAGGTGCATCGCCAGCCGGTCGTCCTCGTGGCTCCAGCTCCCCCGCGAGTCAGGTCCGCGATGCGCGATCCTGTCGGTCATGATGTCGACCAGCTTCTGGCCGTCGACCTGCTGGTAACAGCCGGCGATACCGCACATCTCAGTCTCCGACCGGCTCGAGTGTCTCGGTGCCGCCGGACCCGGCGGGACCGTCACCCGGCTCGTCAGGCCGCCCCGCGAGCCGCGCGTACACGGCGAGGTAGGCCCCGGCCTGATGGCTCCACGCCAGCTCTTCCTCGACCCGGGCGCGGCCGAGCTTGCCCGCCCACGCTCGCACGGACTGGTCGTCGGCGAGCTCGACGATGGCCTCAGCGTAGGCGCGCAGGTCGTTGGGCTTGACGTACACGGCGGCGTCACCGGCCGAGACCCGCGTCTCGCGCAGGTCGAACGCGACGACGGGCAGCTCGAACGCCATGTATTCCATGGTCTTGTTCATCGTGGACACGTCGTTGAGCGGATTCTTGGGGTCAGGCGACAGGCCCAGGTCGGCGGTGGACAAGATCCGCGCGACGTCCTCGTCAGGAGCGCGCCCGGTGAACTCCACGTGGCCTGCCAGGCCGAGCTCGTCGCGCAGCGCCACGAGCTCATCGAAGCAGTCGCCCGACCCGATCAAGGTGAACGCGATGTCATCCCTGCCGAGCTCGCGCACCACGATGTCGGCGGCGCGGACCACGATGTCGACGCCATCCTGCGGGCCCATCACGCCGATGTAGGCCGCTAGGTACTCGCGGCCGCGCTTCAGCTCGGGGCAGACGGGGCCGCGCTGGAGCCGCTCAGGATCCGGACCCGTGCGGACGACCGTGACGTCGGCCGGCGCCTTGCCGCTCCGCTCGATCGCGACCGAGCGGTACGAGTCGTTCGTGGAGATCACATGATCCGCGGTCCGGTGCGTCCGCCGCTCCAGCGCCCGCAGCAGCCGGTACGGCAGCCGGTGACCGGCAGGAAATCGCGACTCGTACAGCTCAGGGCATAGGTCGTGGTGGTCGAAGATGAACCTGGTCCGGTCCAGGGCACGCATCAGCAAGGGCCAGCGGCCAGAAGATGTCCGGCGGGTTGCAGGCCTGCATGACCGTCGAATCGTCCGGACCGCCGCGCCTTCATCGTGAGCCGGGCCGTGGCCAGGAACGAGTAGGCGTACTCGTAGACGAAGCTGAGCTTGCTGCCGCCGGGAGCGTAGGGCCGGTACTTGTACAGCCGGACCGAGTCGACCACCTGGAAATCGGGATCGCCCTTGCCCTTCGGGCAGATCACCGACACGTCGTAGCCCGCGCCGACGAGAGCCTGGCATTCCAGCCACACCCGCCGGTCGAAGGGCACCGGCAGGTTCTGCACGATGATCAGGACCCGGCTCACCAGCCGACCCCCTCGTAACCTGGCAGGGCCTCGACCTCGGGGCCGAGCCGGCCCGACAGGTCGATCAGATGCGGCGGCGGCGACTTGAGCAGCGCATCGACGACGGGGCTCGCGTTCGTCGACACGATCGCGGCGTCTGCGTCGACCAGCGCGTCTTCTGGCTCGTGCACCAGCAGCCGGCGCAGGTGCGGCAGCTTCGATTCCACGTACCGGCGGTTGTTGCCGACCAGCCGCGCAGGATTGACCACCTGGTCGTAGATGCTGACCTCGTAGCCCTTGCCGATCAGCCGTTCCGCAAGCTCGACGTTGGGGCTTTCGCGCAGGTCATCGGTGCTCATCTTGAAGCTCAGCCCGAACAACGCGACCTTGCGCCCGTCCCACGCGATCACCCGGTCCAGCACCTCGTTGATCGACAACTCGTTTGTCGTCAGCGTGGCGGCGAGCAGCGGCAGGTCGGCGCCGCTGGCCCTGGCCATCGACAGCAGAGACCGCAGGTCCTTCGGCAGGCACGAGCCGCCGAACGCGAAGCCCGGGCGCAGATAGCTCGGGGAGATATTGAGAACGGCGTCCTGGCAGAACAACTCCATGACCGCGCGGGAGTCGATGTCGAGCAGCCTGAGCAGCCTGGCCACCTCGTTCGCGAAGGAGACCTTGGTGGCGTGGAACGCGTTGCAGGCGTACTTCAGCGCCTCCGCGATCCGGGTATCGACCACCTGAACAGGCCGCTCCAGGAACCCGAACATCTCGCTGACGGTGCTGGCGACCCGGGGATCTGCCGTCCCCACGACGACCAGCGGCGGGTCGAAGAAGTCGGCGATCCCCGAACCCTCGCGCAGGAACTCAGGACACATCGCGGCCCCGACCTTGATGCCGGCGCCGGCGAATTCGGCCGCCAGGGTCGCCGCCACGATGTTCTCGACTGTGCCGGGCGGCACTGTGCTGCGGATAACGACGCTGTGGTGGCCGGACGCTGGCGGCCGGGCTGACCGCAGCCCGGCGACGATGTCGGCGAGCGCCCGCCTGATGAAGGTCAGGTCGGTCCCTCCGCGTTGCCCGGACGGCGTGCCGACGCAGACGAGCGAGACGTCGGCGGCGTCGACCGCGGCCTCGCAGGAGGACGTCGCGCGCAAGGCGCCTTTCGCGACGGTCTCGGCCACCATCGCGTCGAGTCCCGGTTCGGCGACCGGGCTGCGTCCTCCGCGGATGTCGTCGATCTTGCCGGGATCGACGTCCACGCCCCAGACTTCATGACCGTTCGCAGCGAGGCAGGCCGCCGTCACCGTGCCGACGTAGCCAAGACCGACTACTGCAACCTTCATCGCCCCACCCGACTCGTCTGGTTGGCTGTTTCACACTGGGGAGCTTCCGACGTTCATAGGAGCGCCTCGCGAGCGCTGTGATACGAGCCCGCATCAATGCCTGCTATCGGCGCGGTTGTGACCGGATGTATCAGAACCTGGCCGCACGGGCTCAGGTGTTGTGCACGGCGGAGGCCGCTGTCCGGCCAGAACGACTGCCACGAGCACCTTGGGGGCAACGACTATGAAGGTCTTGGTGGCGGGCGACCGCGGCTACATCGGGGCGGTCCTCGTCCCGCTGCTGCGCGCCGCCGGGCATGACGTGGAGGGCCTCGATATCGGCCTGTATGACGGCTGCGATCTCGGACCGTACCCGGCGCAGCAGGCTGGCCAGGGCACGGCCGACATCCGCGACGCTCAGCCCTCCGGACTGGCCGGCTACGACGCCGTGGTCTGCCTCGCGGCCTTGTCCAACGATCCGCTGGGTCACCTCAGCCCGGCGGCTACATATTCGATCAACCTCGACGGCACGCTCGCCCTGGCGAAGGCGGCCAAGCAGGCTGGCGTGCCAAGGTTCTTGTTCGCCTCCTCATGCAGCCTGTACGGAGCCGCCGGGTCAGCGGGGGTGACCGAGGACGCCGACATGTCGCCGGTGACGCCATACGGCGAGACCAAGGCACGAGCCGAGCGTGAGCTGTCGCTGCTTGCTGGCGACTCGTTCAGCCCGACCTACCTGCGTAACGCGACGGCCTACGGCGCCTCGCCCAGGCTCAGGCTGGACATCGTCGTCAACAATCTCACCGCTGTCGCGAGGACGACCGGTGAGGTGCGGATGGAGAGCGACGGCTCGCCGTGGCGGCCGCTCGTGCACGTCGAGGACATCAGCAGGGCCTTCCTCGCCATGCTCGAGGCGCCGCGCGAAGTCGTCCACGATCAGGCCTTCAACGTCGGCAGGCCGGAAGACAACGTGCAGATCAGGGACATCGCCGAGCTCGTTGCCGACGCGGTGCCCGGCTCGAAGGTTTCCTTCGCCGATGGCGCTGGACCCGATGTCCGCAGCTACCGCGTTGACTTCGCCAAGCTCAACGAGACCTTCCCCGAGCTGCGGCTCGCCTGGACGGTCCAGAGCGGCATTGATGAGCTGGCGCGCGCCTACGGCGAATTCGGCCTGAACCACGACGACTTCTGTTCATCGCGGTACGTCAGGCTGCGCAGGATCCGCGAGCTGCTCGAGGCTGGCTTGCTCGATGACATGCTGCATCGCCGCACCGGGGAAATCTTCTCGCCGCCACGGGCCCGCGGCTAGCTCGATGGATGTCACCGCAGTGCCGAGGATCGCCGGCGCCATGCTGTTCAGCGCTCCCGCGCATGTCGATGAGCGTGGCTTCTTCTGCCGCACCTTCGACGCCGAAGCCATCCTGGCGGCCGGACTCGATCCTGCGGCGTTCGTGCAGGACAGCATCTCCCGGTCAGCTCGAGGGGTGGTCCGCGGCATGCACGTGCGCCGGGGCCTCGGCGAAGCAAAACTGGTCAGGTGCTCCTACGGCGCGATCTTCGACGTGGTCGTCGACCTGCGTCGTGACTCCCCGACGTTCCGGAACACCGAGACCTTCGAGCTCGCGCGGCGACCGGCCGGTGTCGCTGTACGTGCCGGCCGGGTGCGCGCACGGATTCCAGGCGTGCACCGAGCCTGCCGACGTCTCCTACCGGATCGATCGCGCCCACGACCCAGCCGAGGACGTATCGGTCGCGTTCGACGACCCTGACCTGGCGATACCGTGGCCGCTGCCGGCGTCGGTCATGTCACGCAGGGACCGGGCCGCCCTGCCGCTGGCAGCCGCATTGGAGTTGCTGGCCTGAGGCGCAAGATCCTGGCGGGGTTCGTGGCGGCACTAGTCATCTTCGGCGCCGTCACCGCTCGGCTGTTCGTCTGGCCCACGAGGGGCATGCCGGCGCATGTCAGCGCCGTCGTCATGCTGGCCGGGCCTGGTGACCGCCTCGGGCTTGCGCTGCGACTCGCGCGCGAGCGCCGTGCGCCCTTCCTCGTCATCTCGCGTGGTCACGATGGCTACGGCGGGCCGTGCCCGCGGCCGGTCCTGCAGGTCAGGCTGATCTGCTTCGAGCCGAGCCCGGCCTCAACCCGCGGCGAAGCCGAGTTCGTGGGCCGCCTGGCGAGGAAGTACCACTGGCGCTCGGTAACGCTGGTCACCACGACCGTGCAGGATTCCCGTGCCCGCGAGCGCGTGGCCCGATGCTTCGCCGGGCCGGTCTACGTCATGACCGCGGGGCTGCCCTGGTATTCCTGGCCAGGCCAGCTTGCCTACGAGTGGGCCGCGACCATCAAGATGGCTCTCTGGCAGCGTTCGTGCTGATGACGAAGCCCGTGCTGAGAACGAGCACTGCCAGGAGCCAATTCTGCCGCGATTACATCTTGGTGTGCAGCCAGTAGTTCTTCATCGTGAAGGACCTGGCCTTGCCATCGGTTGAGGCGATCTCCCAGCCGAAGTCAACCTGCGTCAGGGTCGCGCTCGCCGCGATCTGGTTGTGGTTAATCAGCCAGTCGATGGCGGACAGGATGTGGGTGACGCCCTTGTTCTCCTTGTGATTCAGGGCGAAGGTGAAGTCGGTGCCTCCGTGCCATACGGCGAAGTGCTGCCCGAAGATCGTCGCGTGACCGATGACGTTCCCGCTTGGCCGCTGACCATGGTTGTCCACCCAGATCATGACCTCGATGCCGTACTTGTTCAGCCAGACGTCGTTAGCGGCCTCGGCGTCGAGCCCTGACTTGTTCGAGGGCATGTACTCGGTGAACCCGCTGCGGATCAGCTTGAACGACCGGACCGGGACCTCGCTGAAGTTCTTCTGCACGCAGGGGTAGGTCTCCACCGCCGTGTTGCCGGCCGCCTGGGTAGACGTGGCGCCCCAGTACTTGTATGAATTCGCCCAGATCGTCTGCGGACCGTGGGAGCTATTCCACTCATTGTTGTAGACGATGTACCCGCCGTTGTTCCAGGAACCGAACGGGTCAGACGAGTGCCACTTAGGATGGGCCGGTACTGATGCGAACGCGGGGCCCGCTGCCATGAAGGCGGCGGCTGCGGCCAGAAGGGCTACGAGTGCCCGTCGCATGGAGGCTCCTTATTTCTCACTTCGGGAGAGATGTCCAGTTCGGACATCTGTGACCTGCCTGACGGTAGCGGTCCTGCGGGCCCGGTGTGGGCAAGTTCCCGATATTGAATCGTGACCTAAGGCAGCGGATAACGCCGAGAACAAGTTATATCTACCAAATAGTGCTGACCCTGCCGACGGCCGGAACGCGAGCGACATGACCAGATCACTGAGATGTAACGGGCGACTCACGGGAGGGCTGCTCGCTGGCACCGCGATGCTGGCCGCGTCTGTTGTGATGACGAGCGCCGGCGAGGCCTTTGCCGCAAGCGCCAAGCCCCCGCCGCCCTTCCCGTCCAGGTCGTGGACCGTCTACCACGGCGACCCCGCCGGGTCAGGCAACGCGCGCTCGGTCACGTCGGTCAGCGTCCGTGCCCGCGCGTGGACGTCGCCGACTCTCGACGGGCAGATCTACGGTCAGCCGCTCGTGTTCGGCCACCTGGTCTATATCGCCACCGAGAACAACACCGTCTACGCGCTGTCGGCGGCGAACGGCGCCGTCGCATGGTCGACGCACCTCGGCAAGCCGGTGCCCGCCGGCACCCTCCCGTGCGGCAACATCACGCCGGTCGTCGGAATCACCGGCACCCCGGTGGTCGATCCGGCCAGGCACGAGATCTTCGTGGTCGCAGATGAACTCCTCAGCGGACGGCCAGCGCATGTTCTCGTCGGGCTCGACACCGCGACTGGCCGCCATGTCATGACCCGCCGCGTGGACCCGCCCGGCCAGGACCCGGCAGCGATCCTGCAGCGCACGGGCCTGACGCTGACCCGCGGCAACGTCGTGTTCGGCTTCGGCGGCAACTACGGCGATTGCTCGACCTATCGCGGGCGTCTGGTCGCAGTTCCCGAGGCCGGCGGAGCACCCAGATTCTTCACCGTGGCCGCCGGACCTGACGGGTCCAAGGGGGCGATCTGGATGGGCGGCGCGGCGCCCGCGGTCGACAGCCACGGCAACCTGTGGGTGAGCACGGGCAACAGCACGATCACCGCGTCCGGGCACCGCTACGACAACAGCGACGGAACGCTCCAGCTGTCCCCGTCGCTCCGGCTGCTGCAGTATTTCGCGCCCGCATCCTGGCCGGCGGACAATGCCAGCGACATCGACTTCTCCGCATCGCCCGCCCTGCTCGCCGACGGCCAGGTCGTCCAGGCAGGCAAGTCAGGCCGGGTGTTCCTGCTCGACGGCAGGCGCCTCGGCGGGGTCGGCGGCCAGCAGGCCGTGCTGCGGTCGGCGTGCGACGTGGATATCGACGGCGGCACCGCGGTGTCCGGCACAACCGTCTACCTGCCCTGCCTGTCGGGCATCATCGCGGTCCAGGCGAGCAGTTCACCGCCGCGGCTGCGAGTGCTCTGGCGGTCAGGTGCCGGCGGCGGCCCGCCGATCCTGGCGGCCGGCCTGGTCTGGACGATCGGGCAGAACGGCACGCTGTACGGCCTCGACCCAACGACGGGCAAGGTCAGGCGGCAGGCCAGCGTCGGAGCGCCAGCCAACCACTTCCCGACCCCAGGGATCGGTGACGGACTGCTGCTGGCCGCCTGCGCACAGAACGTGATCGCCTTCCCCGCGGCGGGGACCGGCGCAAGGCACGCAGCCAGCCAGACGCCGCGGCCATCTAAGTCCTGTGACTACAGCGCGCCTGCCCCGCCGGTCTCTCGCCGGGCCATCGCGGCCATCGGCGCGCTTGCGCTCGCGGGACTTGTGGTCATCGCTGCCGTGGCCTGGCTGCTCTGGCGGCGGGTCGGCAGGGCACGAGGCTGAGGCAGGCTAGCGAGCCGGCCTGAGGACCCCTCCGGCGGCACCTCGGACTTCGCCCGCCCGTTGCTGACCTGACGCGGCGGCGCGGCGCCGTCACGATCCGCGGTTGGCGCCGGACCGTCGGCCGCCGACCTGGTCTGACTGCCCGGCCGGGCCGGCCGCGGCCTCGGCCCTACGGCTGGCCGTCGCCCGGCCTGGCCGCCGCGGTCTCCGGGGTCGGGCCGAGCCGCTCGACCGTCACGGTGCTGATCCGGTTGCGGCGGCCCGCGAGGCTCTCGGCGGTGAGGCGCAACCCGGCCACTGTGGCCGTCGAGCCCGCGATCGGTACCCGGCCGAGCCGCTGCGCCAGCAGGCCGCCGACGGTCTCCACGTCCTCGACCTCGATCCGCACGCTGAAAAGCTCGGCTAGCTCGTCCACCGACAGCCTGGCAGTCACCCGCGCATAGTCGGCGTTCAGCCATTCCACCGGAGGGCTCTCCTGGTCGTACTCGTCGGCGATCTCGCCGACGATCTCCTCGAGAATGTCCTCGATGGTTACCAGGCCTGCCGTGCCGCCGTATTCGTCAATCACGATCGCGACGTGCGTCTGCCTGGCCTGCATCTCGCTCAGCAGGTCGTCGACCGGCTTGCTGTCCGGCACGAACGTCGCGGGCCGCATCACCGAGTCCACCAGGTCGGACGCCAGCGAGTCCGCGGACTCGTAGCCGCGGGTGACCATGTCCTTGAGGTAGGCCATGCCGATGACGTCGTCGAGGTTCTCGCCGACCACCGGGACACGGGAAAAGCCGCTCCGCAGCGCCAGCGACAGCGCCTGCCGCAGGGTCTTGCCGCTCTCGACGAAGATCATGTCGGTCCTCGGAACCATGACCTCGCGCACGATTGTGTCGCCGAGCTCGAACACCGAGTGGATCATGGCGCGCTCGCCTGGCTCGATCACGCGTCTGCGCTCCAGCAGATCGACCAGCCCGCGCAGGTCTTCTTCCTCGCCGGAGGGGCCCTTCTGCTCGCTGCGGTCCCTGCCGAGCACCCGGCCGGTCGCGAGCAGCATGGCCGGAATCGGCCCCATCAGGCGTACGACCGGCTGCATGACGGACGCGGCTGTGTCGGCAACGCTGGCCGCGTACCGGCGGCCGAGTGTGCGCGGCACGATGCCCGCCACGACGTAGATGATCACGGTCATGACGCCGCCCGTGATCAAGAACGCGCGCCAGACGGGCCCGGCCCAGTGCAGCAGCACGGCGCCGACGAACAAGGTGGCGCTTAGCTCGGCTGCCACCCTGGTGAGCAGCAGCACGGCGATATATTTCGGAACCTCCGCGAGGACAGCCTGCAGGGGTGCCGACGCTTCCTTGCCCGATGTCGCGAGCTCCTTGGCGCCGGCCCGGGAAACCCGCAGCAGCGCCGTGTCAGCGCTCGCGCAGAGTCCGGCGAACAAGACCAGAGCCGCCGCTGCGACAAGAAGCCAGCCCATCGCGCCTATCCTGGCGCGGAGCCGGGCTCGCCAGCGCCGTCGGCAGTCACGGAGCCCCCCGCGGTACTGGTCTGTGGGGGCGACCCCCCTGAGCCGCCAGGGGTGCCGTGCTCTGCGCTCCAGGATGCGAGCAGCCTGTCCTGCAGGCCGAACATGGCCGCGTGCTCCTTGGCGTCAGCGTGGTCGTAGCCGAGCAGGTGCAGGATGCCGTGCGCGGCCAGCAGGTCGATCTCGTCGGCCATACTGTGCCTCGCGCGTTTCGCCTGCGCCGCAGCGACCTGGGGGCAGATCACGACATCGCCCAGTAGGCCGGGAATACCGGGCGGCTCTGAGCTGCCGTGCTCGATGTGCGCGCCGCCTGGCTGCGGCGGCCGAAGCTCGTCCATCGGGAACGCGAGCACGTCCGTGGGCCCTTGCTCGCCCATCCACCTGACGTGCAGCTCGGTCATCGCCGCCTGGTCCACGAGCAGCAGCGACAGCTCAGCCAACGGGTGCACGCGCATCTCGTCAAGCACGTGCCTGGCCAGTCCGGCCAGCGCGGCCTCGTCCACAGCCACCCCAGACTCGTTGGCGATCTCGATGCTCACGCCAGCTCCCGAGCCTTGTTAGTCATGGTCACAGGTATTCCCGTGATGGCGCTCACCGGTTCCTGCTGGCGTCGCGCCGGGCCCTGCTGGCCGGCAGGCGGCTGGCGTCCGCGGCCTCCCGCGCTGCGTCATACCGGGCATACGCATCCACGATGTCAGCAACCAGCCTGTGCCGCACCACATCGTGCGCCGTCAGCCTGCAGAAATAGACATCCGGCACCCCGTCGAGCACGTCCTGCACCATACGCAAGCCGCTGACCTGGCCTGATGGCAGGTCGACCTGGGTAACGTCGCCGGTCACCACGATCCTGCTTCCGAAGCCGAGCCTGGTCAGGAACATCTTCATCTGCTCGGCCGAGGTGTTCTGCGCCTCGTCCAGGATGATGAACGAGTCGTTCAGCGACCTGCCACGCATGTACGCCAGCGGCGCGATCTCGATCGTGCCTGCCGCCAGCAGCCTCGGGATCGAGTCGGGGTCGACCATGTCGTGCAGCGCGTCGTAGAGCGGCCGCAGGTACGGGTCGATCTTCTCGTACAAGGTGCCTGGCAGGAACCCGAGCCGCTCGCCGGCCTCGACGGCCGGCCTGGTCGAGGATGATCCTGTTGACCTCTTTGGCCTGCAGCGCCTTGACCGCCTTGGCCATCGCCAGGTACGTCTTTCCGGTGCCGGCCGGCCCGATCGCGAAGACGATCGTGTGCTTGTCGATCGCGTCCACGTACCGCTTCTGGTTGAGCGTCTTCGGCCGGATGGTCCGGCCCCTGCTCGACAGGATGTCCAGGGTCAGCACGTCGACCGGGCGGGCCCCCGACTTGCGGCGCAGCATGGCGACGCTGCGCTGGACAACCTCGGCGGTGACCTCGGTGCCGCTGGTGATCAGCGTGGTCAGCTCGTCGAAGAGCTCGCCGATGATCGCTGCCTCGCTGGCCGACCCGGTCACCGTGATCTCGTTGCCGCGCACGTGGATGTCGGAGTCGAACTCCTCCTCGATCACCTGGAGCAGCTCATCGCGCGATCCGAGCAGGCTGACCATCGAGTGCGGCTCGGGAATCACGATCCGCAGCGACGTCGCACCGCCTGCCTGCGCCTCAGCCGGACCGCCAGGTCCCTGACGCTCAGCCGGGCCGCTCGGCCCGGTCTCAGTTGGATTCTTCTTCAATACCCCCGCCTCATCGTGGGTTCCTCATCCCGGCGGCCACGCCATCAACCTGCCGCCGAGTACGTGCGCGTGCGCGTGCGCGACCGTCTGCCCGGCATGACTGCCCGTATTAAAGACAACGCGGTAACCGGTCTCCGCAATGCCCTCAGCGAGCGCGACCTCGTGCGCTTGGGCTGCCACCTCGGCGAGCAGCGCGGCGTCGGCGGCAGCAAGGCCTGCCAGGTCAGGATAGTGATCCTTAGGAATGACCAGCACGTGAATGGGAGCCTGCGGATTGATGTCGCGAAATGCAAGCGTGCGTTCTGATTCCAGCACGCGTGCAGCAGGAACCTCGCCAGCCACGATTTTGCAGAATAGGCAGTCAGGCACGGGGCCGATACTAACGTGTGACGTGCTCTGCGGGCCGGCGACATATATGGTTGCAACACTGCTAACCTCCAGCGCGCCGCGAGCCTGACCGCCGGACCGGCTCTCGGTGCCTGTGGGTGCGCGAAAATGGCGGGCGACCTGGACCTTGCTGCCCTCCGAACGGCTCTTTGCGGTGTACCCGGAGCCGTGCACAGGACACCAGGCGGCATCGCCGCCGTGGTGCGGCTGGGTCGGGTCAGGTCAATCTTGGAGCGTGGGATTCGTGTGGCGGAGGAGTGCGCGAGGGTCCCGCGCTACATCTTGTGATGACTGCACGTGAACCTAGCGGCATGCCCGCGCGTCAAGACAAGGTGACCGAAACCCTGGTGGCGGCCACGGCGCTGGGGCGGGTCACGGCAGAGCCACGCATCGACGGCTCTGCCAGCAACGGAAGCCGAGCCCACCAAGCAAGCAACGCGGACGCTGCCATAACGGAAATTTATGGCGTGCACTACCGATCGCTCGTGCGCCTGGCCACGTTGCTCGTTCACGACATCGCGACCGCGGAGGAAGTTGTGCAGGACTCGTTTGTCGCTCTGCATGCCGGTTTGCACCGGCTGCGTGACAGCGAGAAGACGCTCTCCTACCTGCGCGCTGCCGTCGTCAACCGCGCACGCTCGGTGCTCAGGCACAGGGTCGTGGTCGATCGCAACGCGCCCAAGCCCCCTCCCGACATGCCGAGCGCCGAGCATGGTGCGCTCGCGCTCATCGAGCGGTCGTCGGTGGTCGCTGCCCTGCGCTCGCTTCCCGAGCGGCAGCGCGAGGTCGTTGTGCTGCGGTTCTACGGCGACCTGTCGGAGGCACAGATTGCCGCCGCGATGGGGATCACCAGGGGCGCCGTCAAGAGCCACACTTCGCGCGCGATGTCCGCGCTGCGCTCCGTGCTGGAGCGTGAAGCATGAGCCACCGTCGCCCAGACCCGCGCCAGGCCATTCTTGAGCAGACGCTGCGCCGCGCGCTCCGCCGCGCTGCCGACTCTGTCGAGCCAGCCGCCGACGGCCTGGACCGGATCCGCGCCAAGATCGCAGCGGGGCCGACCGCCCCGGTCCAGGCATCCGGCTGGGCCGGCTGGGCCAGCCGGGCCGGCTGGCGGACCAGGTACCTGACCGGTCTGCTCGCCGCGCTAGCCGTGATGGCCAGGTACCTCGAACCTGCCTGGATCCGGGTCAGGTATGCCTACGGAGCTGTCGCTGAGCGGTTCAAGCCCGATCAGCGCGCGGGCGGGTGGATCGGCTGGCTGCGCCCGCTGCCGCGCTGGCCACCGGCCTGCTCGTGGTCGCCGGTGCCTCTTGGGCGATCGCCGGGCTGCCGCAGGTACATTTACCTCGCCAGCAACTCCGGCCAGCCGGCGACCGCCGGATCGGGCGAACAGCTCGTCATCGTCGAGGGCAATCGAGCGACGGCACCCCGACGGCAGCGGCTCGCCAGGCGGCGGCTACTCCGGCAGCGGTTCGCCGCAGGCCTCGCGCAGCTGCAAGGCCGGCACCGCGTCGAACAGCCGCGTCAGGGAGCCCGTCACCGTCGAGCTCGCCCAGTCCGTACGCCGACCGGCTCGCCGACCATCGAGCCCGTCGCCGTCGCCGTCGCCGTCCACGAGCTCGAGCAGCGGTTCGCCGTCGCCGACCGACACCCCGACGGACCACGCCGTCCTCCGGCGCACCAGCGTCCGGACAGCGGCGTCCGATCCGCCCAGCGGCGGCCCGGCGTCGCCGGCCAACCCGGCGCCCCAGATCTCGAACCCGCGAACGGTCCAGTCGCCCAGTCCGTCGCCCAGAGGCTCTCGCTGCGGCTGAGGCGGCAGACTGCAGCTCAGGCCCACCGGCCGCAGCCGCTGAGCACGAGCGCGGCCGCCACGGCCCCGCCGTGGAGCCCTTGAGCACCGAGGACCCTAGCCGCACGGGTTGCGCCCCTGCGGCGGTCAGCTCGGCGGATTCTGCCGGGCTGACGCCGCCTTCCGGACCTACGACCAGGACGATCTCACCGGCAACCGGCAGCGGCAGGCCTGCGAGCGGGCGGTCCGCCTGCGCATCGAGCAGCAGCGCCAGGTCGGCTCCGGCGACGAGCGCAGCGACCGCCGCGATCCCGGCTTGCCCGGTGACTTCGGGAAACCTGCTCCGGCGCGACTGCTTGGCTGCCTCGCGCGCGGACGTCAGCCAGCGGCCAAGCGCCTTCTCCTCGCGGTCCTGGCGCCAGCGCGCGATGGATCGCTCGGCCGCCCACGGCACGATCGCGTCGACGCCGACCTCGGTCATCAGCTCGACCGCTAGTTCGCCGCGGTCTCCCTTCAGGATCGCCTGCACGACCGTCACCCGGCAGCGCGGCGGAGGCTCGCGGCGCAGCGCGAGCACGGTCAGGTCCAGCTCGCCGGAAGACGGCCTGGCCGCGACGACCTCGCACTCGCGCCAGCAGGCCAGCGCCGTCGGTCAGGTCGACCCGCTCGCCTGGGCCGAGCCTGCGGACCGTGGTGGCGTGCCTGCCCTCGGCTCCGGCCAGCGTGATCCGGCCGCCAGGCCCGGCCGCCGACTCGAGCTGAGCGGCGTCAGCGAGAAAGACCGGCGGGATCAGCGCGGCCTGCCTGGGGTCACCGGCCGTTGAACGCGTCGCGTAGCCGGGAGAAGAACCCCTGCTCCCCCGGCGAGAACTTGCCAGGCGGTGACTCCTCCCCGCGCATCGTGGCCAGCTGCCTGAGCAGTTCCTCCTGCTCGGGCTCCAGCTTGACCGGCGTTTCGACGGTCACGTGGATCATCAGGTCACCGCGGCCAGGTCCGTGCAGGTGCGAGGAACCCTGCCCGTACAGCGGGATCGCCTGGCCGGACTGACGTTCCCGGCCTGATGTCGATGTTGGCGGGCCCGTCGAGGGTCTGGATCTGCAGCGTCGCCCCGAGCGCGGCCGCCGTCATCGGGATCGTCAGCGTGCAGTGCAGGTCGTCGCCGTGCCGCTCGAAGATCTGATGCGGCCGCTGCACGATCTCCAGGAACAGGTCGCCTGGCGGACCTCCGCCGGGCCCGACCTCGCCCTCGCCGGCCAGCTGGATGTGGGTGCCGTCCTCGACCCCAGCCGGGATCCTGACCTTCACGGTGCGGCGGGTCCTGACCCGCCCGTCGCCGTCGCACTCAGGGCACGGCCGCCGGATGACGGTGCCGAAGCCACCGCAGCCCGGGCACGGCCGCGACGTCATCACCTGGCCGAGGAAGGACCTGGTGACCTGGCTGATCTCGCCCCTGCCGTTGCAGACGTCGCACGTGGACGGGTGGCTGCCTGGCGCGCTGCCCTCGCCCGAGCAAGTCGGGCAGACGACGGCGGTGTCGACGGTCAGCTCCCTGGTCGCGCCGAACACGCACTCGGACAGGTCCAGGTCGACCCTGATCGTCGCGTTGCGGCCGCGCCGCGCCCTGCTGCGCGGACCGCGCGTCGGCCTGCCCGCCGCCGAAGAAGGCGTCCATGATGTCGCTGAACGGGAACCCCGCGCCGAAGCCGCCGGCGCCGGCTGGCGCGAACGGGTCGCCGCCCAGGTCGTACATCTGCCGCTTGTCGGGGTCGGAGAGCACCTCGTAGGCCTGGGTGATCTCCTTGAACCGCTCCTGGGTCACCGGATCAGGGTTCACGTCGGGGTGCAGCTCGCGCGCCAGCCGCCGGTATGCCTTCTTGATCTCCTCGGCATTCGCGTCCCGGCGCACGCCAAGCACGGCGTAGTAGTCGGTTGTCACGCTCATCCCCTACGACTCCGCCAGGATCTGGCCGGTATACCGTGCCACCGCTCGCACCGCCCCCATCGCTGTCGGGTAATCCATTCTGGTCGGGCCCACCACGCCCAGCTTGGCGAGCGGCCGGTCAGCCGAGCCGTATCCCGCGGCCACGACCGAGGCTGTGCGCAGGCCGAGCACGTCGTTCTCGGCTCCGATCCTGACCGTAACCGACGTCTGGTCATCAGTCTCACCGAGCAGCCGCATCAGGACGACCTGTTCCTCCAGCGCCTCGAGCACCTCGCGCAGGCCCTGCGAGAAATCAGCGGCGGTCAGGTTGGACGCGCCGCCGACGATGATCTTCTCCTCGTGCCGCCCGACGAGCGTCTCCAGTATCACCGAGAACACCGCGGCCGCGTTGGCGCGTTCCCGCGGCTCCACCCGGCCAGGCAACTCGGCCACGACGGTCGCGACGTCGGTCAGCTTACGTCCGTCCAGGCAGGCGTTGAGCACGGCGCGCAACTGCATGATCGAATCCTCGTCGTAGCTGGCCGGCACCTCAACCACGCGCTGCTCGACCCGGCCGGTATCGGTGATCAGCACGAGCAGCAGCCGGCGCTCGGCCAGCGGCACGAGTTCCACGTGCCTGATCGCTGACTTGCTGAGCGAGGGGTACTGGACGACGGCCACCTGCCTGGTCAGCTGTGCCAGCAGCCGGACGGTGCGCATGACGACGTCGTCGAGGTCGTAGGCCCCCGCCAGGAAGGTCTCGATCGCACGCCGCTCGGCGGTCGAGAACGGCTTGATCGCGGACAGCCTGTCGACGAAGAGGCGGTAGCCCTTGTCGGTCGGTATCCGGCCCGCGCTGGTGTGCGGCTGAACGATGTAGCCCTGCTCCTCGAGCACCGCCATGTCATTGCGGATCGTCGCAGGGGAAACGTCCAGATTGTGCCGTTCGACGAGCGCGCGGGAACCGACCGGCTCGTTGGTGGAGACGTAATCCTCCACGATCGCCCGCAGTACCGCCAGCTTCCTGTCGTCTAGCACTCGTCACCTCCCCTGGCACTCGGCTCGCCCGAGTGCCAAGTCTATGGCCGAACGATACTGTGACACGCCGGTCAAGTCACTGCGTGAGTTGCCCAGGGTCCGCCTCGCTATTCGGTCATGGCCCGGATGACCGCGTCGGCGAGCAGCCGGCCGGAGCGGGTCAGCACGACCCGGCCAGCGGCGAGAGCCTCGGCGTCGGCCAGCCCGTCGGCCACCGCGGCCGCGGCCGCGAGCTGACCGGCCCGGCTGAGCAGTTCGCGCGGACAGCCCGCCGCGAGCCTGGTCTCCAGCATGATTCGCTCGGTCGTGCGCTCGGCCTCGGTCAGCACCTCCCTGGCCTGGCCAGGGCTGGTACCTGCGGCGATCCGGCCCGCGTAGGCGGTCGGGTGCCTGACGTTCCACCAGCGGGTACCGCCGACGTGACTGTGCGCGCCCGGCCCGGCACCCCACCAGTTGCCGGCCGTCCAGTAGAGCAGGTTGTGCCTGCAGGCCGCGTCTGGCCCGGCGGCCCAGTTGGAAACCTCGTACCAGGCCAGGCCTGCCGCGCCGAACATCTCGTCGGCCGCCAGGTAGCGGTCGGCCATCTCGTCGTCGTCGGGAGGCGCCAGTTCGCCCCGCCTGACCCTGGCCGCCAGCCGCGTCCCGTCCTCCACGATCAGCGCGTAGGCCGAAATGTGGTCAGGACCGGCGCCGATCGCGCTCTGCACGGACAGCTCCCAGTCCTTCGCGCTCTCGCCTGGCGTGCCGTAGATCAGATCGAGGCTGACGTGCTCGAAGCCGGCCGATCGCGCCCAGGCGACGCACTGCGCGGCGCGGCCCGGCGAGTGTGCCCGGTCCAGCACGGCGAGCACGTGCGGTGCCGCGCTCTGCATGCCCAGCGAGATCCTCGTGAACCCGGCCGCCCGCAGCTCGGCCAGCGCCCGCTCGTCCACGCTCTCCGGGTTCGCCTCGGTGGTCACCTCGACGTCAGGCGGCAAGACCGAACTCCGCCTCGATCGCGCGCAGGATGAGCTCGAGATCGGCCGGCGGCAGCAGCGTCGGCGTGCCCCCGCCGAAAAAGACGGTGCTGACCGCCGGCGCCGCTGGCGCCAAGCACCTTGCGCGCCAGCCCGATCTCCGCCACTGCCTGGCCTGCGTAGCTGTCCCTGGACGCGCCGCCTCCCAGCTCAGCCGCGGTATAGGTATTGAAATCGCAGTAGCCGCAGCGGGAGGCACAGAACGGGACGTGCACATAGATCCCGAACGGGACCGCGCCAAGCTGGTCGAGCGAAGCAGCGGGAGCCTGCCGTCAGGAGGTACCGGCGCTCCATCCGGCGGCGTGCCTGGCACGCTCAGGCCATCCTGGCGAGCCGTCGCTGCGCGAGCCGGGCGGTCACACCGTCGTCCTGCCGAGCACCCGCGCGGCGATCGCTTCCCACTTCGTCCCTCGTCCTGGCACCGTCAGCAGCGTCCGCATCAGGTCAGCGTCGCCGTAGTAGGCGAGCATCGACTCGGCCACGGTCACCCGCTGCTCGGGCCGGCACAGCACGTCGATCTCGTCCCCGGCCCTGATCTCGCCTTCGGTCAGCACCCGCAGGTAGGCACCTGGCCGCCCGGCAGCCGCGAACCGCTTGCACCCAGTGGTCCTCACCGGTCCACGCCTTGAAGGTCTCACACGGGATCCGCGGCGACGTGACCTGGACGACCACGTCGCCCAGCTGCCAGACCTCGCCGATCAGCGCCTCGGTGACGTCGAGCCCGCGGTGGTGATGTTCTCCCCGAACTCGCCGTTGCGGAGTTCCCTGCCGAGCTGCTCGGTCCACCAGTCCAGGTCCTCCCTGGCGTAGGCGTAGACGGCCTGGTCGAGCCCGCCGTGGTTCACGGGGTCGCCGTGCTCGTCGCCGGCCAGCCCGAGCCGGCCCACCCACACCGCGTCGCCGGCCGGGCGCTTGTCGATCGCACTGCGGGGGGATCCGGGCGTCTCCCCGCGCTAGCGCCGCCGTCAAGTCGTCCCTCGATGACCAGATCGGCGACCCGACCAGTGTTCACCGAGACGATTCGAGCGGCAGTCATGTCCGCAGGCTAGCCGAGACTGGGGTTAATCTGGGAAATGAATTTCACCGCGCAACGCCTGATGGGGACGGGATCGATGACTGCTGGCAGCTACGGGCCGATGCGGGCGACCGACGCCGATCGGGAAGGCGTGCACACCGTGCTCCAGGCCGCGTATGCGGACGGCAGGCTGACCTGGGACGAGTTCGACTCGCGGTCGACGACCCTGATCGAGGCCAAGACCTACGACCAGCTCACCGCCCTGACCGCCGACCTGCGCCAGCCAGTGCCCTACCAGCCGGGGACCCATCCGGCCGTCGCGCCGCGCACGAATCAGATGGCCGTCGCGTCGCTGGTCTGCGGCATCTGCCAGATCTTCTTCTGGTTCGTCGCCGGGGTTCCTGCGATCGTCTTCGGGCACGTGGCCCGGCGGCAGATCCGGCAGAGCGGCGAGGCGGGCAGCGGCATGGCAACGGCGGGACTGGTCATGGGCTATGTCGGGGTGCTCGCGCCGATCATCGCCCTGATCGCCGCGTTGGCCATCTTCAGCTCGAGCCTCGTGAGCCTAGCGTCCTGAGCAGTCGCGCCCGGCCTTGCCGCCGCTCAGGCTCGCTTGTCGGCGCCCTGGTCGGCGGTCAGCGCGGCGACGAAGGCCTCCTGCGGCACCTCGACCCGGCCGATCGTCTTCATCCGCTTCTTGCCTTCCTTCTGCTTCTCCAGCAGCTTGCGCTTCCGGGTGATGTCACCGCCGTAGCACTTGGCCAGCACGTCCTTGCGCAGCGCCCTGATGTTCTCGCGGGCGATGATCCGGGCGCCGATGGCGGCCTGGATCGGCACCTCGAACTGCTGGCGCGGGATCAGTTCCTTCAGCCGCGACGGTCATCGCGAGCCCGTACTCGCGGGCTTTGTCGGCGTGCACGATCTGGCTGAACGCGTCGACCGGCAGGCCCTGCAGCAGGATGTCGACCTTGACCAGGTCGGCCTCCTGCTCCCCGGCCGGCTCGTAGTCGAGCGAGGCGTAGCCGCGGGTGCGCGACTTCAGCTGGTCGAAGAAGTCGAAGATGATCTCGCCGAGCGGCATCGTGTACCTGATCTCCACCCGGTCGGCTGACAGGTACTCCATGCCGATGCAGCACGCCGCGCCTGGACTGGCACAGCTCCATGATCGCGCCGATGTAATCCGAAGGTGCCAGCACCGTGGCCCGCACGACCGGCTCGAAGACCTGGCCGATCTTGCCGGCCGCGATCACGCCGGTGCTGGTGGCGATCCCGCCTGGACCGCTGGGGAACTCGCTCGGATTCGTCACGACGACCTCGGCGCCCGAGTCCATGACGACCCGGTAGACGACGTTCGGCGCGGTGGAGATCAGCGACAGGTCGAACTCCCGCTCCAGCCGCTCCCTGATGATCTCCATGTGCAGCAGGCCGAGGAAGCCGCAGCGGAAGCCGAAGCCGAGCGCCGTGGACGTCTCCGGCTCGTACACCAGCGATGCGTCGTTCAGCCGCAGCTTGTCCAGGGCGTCGCGCAGGTCGGGGTACTGGTCGCCGTCGACCGGATACAGGCCGGAGAACACCATCGGCCTCGGGTGCGCGTAGCCGGCCAGCGGCCTCGGCCGCCGGCCGCGCCGCGCTCGTCAGCGTGTCGCCGACCCGCGCCTGCCTGACGTCCTTGACGCCGGTGATCAGGTACCCGACCTCGCCGGCGGCCAGGCCGTCAGAGGGAACCGGCTCCGGCGAGATCACGCCGACCTCCAGCGTCTCGTGCACGGCCTTGGTGGACAGCATCAGCGTGCGCTCACGGCGGGACAGCCGGCCGTCCATCATCCGGACGTAGGTCACGACGCCCCGGTAGGTGTCGTAGACCGAGTCGAAGATCAGCGCCCTGGCTGGCGCGTCCAGTTCTCCGGCTGGCGCGGGCACCTGCGCGACGACGGCGTTCAGCAGTTCGGCGACGCCCTCGCCGGTCTTGGCCGACACCCTCAGCACGTCCGCAGGGCTCACACCCGATGATCTTGGCGAGTTCTGCCGCGTACTTCTCCGGCTGGGCGGCCGGCAGGTCGATCTTGTTCAGCACGGGGATCAGCTGCAGGTCAGCGTCGAGCGCCAGGTACAGGTTGGCGAGCGTCTGCGCCTCGATCCCCTGCGCGGCGTCGACGAGGAGGATCGCGCCCTCGCAGGCGGCCAGCGACCTGGACACCTCATAGGAGAAGTCCACGTGGCCTGGGGTGTCGATCAGGTTCAGCACGTAATCCCGGCCGTCGCTGCCCCGCCACGGCAGCCGGACGGCCTGGCTCTTGATCGTGATGCCGCGCTCGCGCTCGATGTCCATCCTGTCCAGGTACTGCGCGCGCATCTGGCGGTCGCCGACCACCCCGGTGAGCTGGAGCATCCGGTCGGCCAGCGTGGATTTGCCGTGGTCGATGTGGGCGATGATGCAGAAATTCCTGATCACCGCCTGATCGGTCCGCGACGGCTCGGGCAGCGCGGCCGCAGCCGCGGCGGAGCCCCTGGCGCCGGATGGCGCGGCGGTGGCGCGGGACGGGTCGGACATCGGTGGCACAGTCATCCGCTCGGTATAGGTTGCGATCACCCATGGTCGCATGCGCGGCCCGATGCCCACGCCAGCGGCGCACGCCAGCGAAGTTCGGCCTTGGTTTGAGCGTGCGAGCCGATCTCGGATATCCTTCTAGTTCGGCTGCCCGCATGCCCGCACCTCTCGCGCCGGGCGCGCGACCGCGCCTTCGGCTAGCGCCGGGCACACCAACGATGACCTACCGAGAATGTAGCGAGGCATACGCGTGGCGAACATCAAGTCACAGATCAAGCGCAACAAGCAGAACGAGAAGGCCAGGCAGCGCAACAAGGCCGTCAAGTCGTCGCTGAAGACCGCGGTGCGCAACTTCCGCGAGGCCGCCGACACCGGCGACGCCGACAAGACGAACGACGCGCTGCGCGCCGCCTACGTCAAGCTCGACAAGGCCGCGAGCAAGGGCGTCATCCACAAGAACCAGGCGGCCAACCGCAAGTCCGCGCTCGCCAAGCGGGCCGCCACCGGCAACGGCTGAACGCAGCCCTCTGACTCCGGGCGCTCAGGCTCGACCTACCGGTTGGCCGAGCGCGACGCCACGATCACGCGCACGGCGCGCTCGAGCGCGTACCCGGCGCTCGCCCCCTCGCCCTTGACCTCAGCATCGGCCTGCGCGACGGCCGAGTGAGCCCTGGTCAGGCCCGCCGAGTTCCAGCCGCGGAGTTGCTGCCGCACCTTGTCGACCTTCCAGGCAGGCATCCCGAGTTCGGCCGCGAGCGCATCGGCGCCCTTGCCGCGAGATGTGCCCACCTGACCGAGCGTCCGGATCCCGCGCGCCAGCGCGCTGGTGATCAGCACGGGCGCGGTGCCGATAGCCAGCGCCCAGCGCAGCTGGGCGAGCGCTTCGGCCAGATTGCCCTCGAGCGCCCGGTCCGCGACGCTGAACCCGCTGGCCTCAGCGCGGCCGCGCCAGTACCGCGCCACCGCCTTGGCGTTGATCACTCCGGTCGTGTCCGAGGCGAGCTGGTCGCACGCCGCCGCCAGGTCCCTGAGATCGGTGCCGACGGCGTCGATCAGCGCCCGCAGCCCGCCGTCGTCCGCCTTGCGGCCACGACCTCGCCAGTTCCGCGCGCAGGAAGTCCATCCGCTCGCCGAACCTCTTGATGGCTGGGGCAATCGATCCGGCTGGCCCCGGCCTTGCCGAGCGCGGCCAGCAGCGCCTTGCCCTTCGCCCCGCCCGCGTGCGTGACGACCATCGTCACCTCGGCAGGCATGGCGGCGGCTAGCTGCCCGATCTCGCCAGCCACGGTCGCGTTAGCATCCTGCGCGGCCCTGATGACGACCACGCAGTCACCGCCGAACAGGGAAGGCGCGGTCAGCAGGCCAAGCTCGCCTGCGGCCAGATCGGCGCCGCGCACATCGTGCACGTCGGCGCCGGCGTCGCCGTCCGCAGCGGCCCGAATGCCGCTCAGCACCGCGGCTACGGCGCGTTCGACGAGAAGTTCCTCCTCGCCGACAACCACCGTCACTGGCGCGCGGCCGCCCGCGTCAGGCTGGGGGCCTTTCGAGCTCAGGGGCACTCCTGCAGCATCCCATGGCTAGGCCGGGCCGGGGGACGGCAACACCGAGACGCCGAGCATCCCTGGCCCGGTGTGAATCCGGATCGCGGTGCCCGCCGCCAGCACGAACACCGGCCCGGCCTGCGGAAGCTCGGCGGTCAGCTGGTCTGCCAGCGCCTGCGCTCGCGCCTCCGCCGCGACGTGCTCCACAGCAACGGCAGCCGTCGAGCCGGCCGGCCAGCCGGTCAGCTGCGCGGCGGCTGAGGCCGCGAGCAGGTTCGCGGCCGCGCCCCAGGTACGCACCCGGTCAACCGTGGCGATCCGGCCCGCGCTGACCTGCAGCACGGTCCGCGAGATCAGGCCAGGTGCCTGCTGAAGACAGCCAGCAGGGTGGTCAGCGGGCGCCCGCGCGTGCCGAGCCTCGACCGGCCGCGTGACCGCCAGCGCGCCCGCTGGCCAGCAGCGCGTCAGGCCGGTCGACCGCGAAGAACGAGCCGACCAGGTCGGCGCACGCTGCGGCGACCGCGCCGACGGCGTCCAGGTCCTGACCAGCTCGCGCCGCTGCCGCCGCGGCGAGCACGACCAGGCCGAGGCCAGAGCCGATGGCGCGGGCGTCGAGCACGCGCACCGGCACCGGCGCCGCTGCGGCGGCCAGGGCAGCCGAGCTGACCGTGCCCGACAGCAGACCGGACAAGTGAACCGACAAGATCGTTCGCGCGCCTGCCTCGGCAGCGGCCAGGTACGCGGCGGCGAACTGCGCGGGAGCCGGCCGCGCAGTGGTCAGCCGCTCGCCGCGAGCGGCCGCCGTCTCGATCGAGGCCGCCGCGCCCGGCGATCCGTCGTCGGCGACCTTGTCACCGGCCAGCAGCCGGAGCGGCACGACCAGGACACCCGCGGCCCGATCATCGTCAGGCAGACTGGCCGAAGAATCGGTCACGATCGCGACCGCCAGGCCTGGCGACCCGGCTGACGCGCCTGCTGCGCTCCGGTCAGGCACGGACGCCCTAGATCGGCACCGGCTCGCCGCCGCGCCAGACCCGGTATGGGCGCAGGCCGTAAGACCAGGCGAAGGCGCCCTCGTGGTCGGCGTCCCAGGCGACGATGTCGGCCAGCCGCCCGCGGGTCGTCGCGCCGCGGTCCGGAGCCCGCAGCGCGTGCGCGCCGCCCACCGTCGCCGCCCGCAGGGCCTCGGTCACGCTCATACCGAGGTTGGCGATCGCCAGCGTGATGACGAGCGGCATCGACGTGATCCCGTTCGTGCCGGGCGAGTGCCCCGAGCCAAGCGCGACCGTCACGCCGCGGTCGAGCAGCGCCCTGACCGGCGGCACGCGGCCGTTTTCCGGGGTGTTGGCCGGGCAGACCACCGCGGTGACGCCGGCCTTCGCGAGCACGGCCACGTCGTCGTCGTCCGCCCCGTTGAGCAGGTCGGCGGACGCGCAGCCGAGTTCGGCCGCCAGCTTCGCCGCGCCCAGGTGGGAGTCACCGCCCGCGTGCAGCCGCGGCAGCAGCCCGGCGCTGCGGCCCGCATTGAGGATCCAGCGCGACTCAGGCTCGCTGAAATGACCGTCGTCGCAGTGCACGTCGACGCTGTCGGCGCCAGCGGTCGCCGCGTCGGCAGCACCAGCCGCTCACCGCGTTCACGTAGTCGCTGCGGCGGCCGAAGAACTCGGGCGGCAGCGCGTGGGCGGCGAAGAACGTCACGTGCATGCGCGGCATGCCGGCCTCGGTCTCCAGCGACCGGAGCAGCCGTACGTCAGCCAGTTCGCCGTCCCTGGTCAGGTGGTAGCCGGTCTTGGCCTCGATCGTCGTGGTGCCGCTCAGCAGCCAGTCCCGCATCCGGCCCCTGACGTGGTTGCACAGCGTCCACGGGTCGGTTCCCCTGGTCACGGTGACCGTGGAGGTCAGGCCGCCGCCCGCGGAGACGATCTCCGTCATCGACGAGCCGCCCGACTTCATCGCCAGCTCGGCCCACCTGTTGCCCGCGTAGACCGGATGCGTGTGGGCGTCGATCAGTCCCGGCGTGACCAGCGCGCCGCCGAGGTTCTCGACATGGTCGACGTCCACGATGTCGTCGATGATGCCCGGCAGGCTGGTCGGAAGCTGCGCGGCGGGTCCGGCCCAGGCGATTCGATCGTTCTGCATGAGAATGGCAGCATTGCTCCATACCTCAGAACCGGTCCACAACCGTCCGATATTGGTAAGAAGCCGGAAAGTCATTCAGACACTCCGTGCCTGATCAGAAGGCAGGCTCGGGCTGCGAGTGTCGCCCTGCCCCCACCTGCCATGACTCCGCCTGCTGTCAAGAAATCGCTGCGACCTGCTCAGTGAATAGCGGTATGTGGCCGCAAAGGCCCCAGCTCGAGGGAACGCACATACCATATCGGTTGCGTAGCGCTATTGCACTACTCAATGCCGTACCAGTGTTATCGCCGGACTCAGTGGTTTAAAGGCGGATCCTGGCCCTCCGCGCTTCCTGGCCGACCGCCGGCATCGGGCGTCAGGCCAGGTCGGCGGCCACCACGTAGTGGCCGAGCTCGGCGGCCAGGCCAGGTGGCACCCTGGCGGCCAGCTGCGTGCCTGCGCCGGTGTGCTCGATCCTGAGGACCTCGCCCTCGGAGTGAGCGCGGGCGATCAGGTCGCCGCGCGAGTACGGCACGACGACATCGACCTCATGGCTCAGCCTCGGCAGCAGCCGCTCGATCTCGGCCAGCAGGACCGGCAGCCCGTCGCCGGTTCGAGCGGAGACGACCACCGACTGCGGCTCGGCGAGCTGCAAGCCCTTGAGCTCGAGTTCGTCAGCGCAGTCAGCCTTGTTGAAGACCACCAGCTCGGGGACGTCGCGCGCGCCGATCTCGGCGAGCACCTCGCGTACGGCAGCGATCTGCGAGCGCGGGTCGGCGTCTGCGCTGTCGACCACGTGCAGCACCAGGTCGGCGTCGGCGACCTCCTCCAGGGTTGACCTGAACGCCTCGACCAGCTGATGCGGCAAGTGCCGGACGAATCCGACGGTGTCGGTGAGCGTGAACGGGACACCAGAGGGCAGCCGCGCCTTGCGGACGGCCGGGTCCAGCGTTGCGAACAGCGAGTTGTCGACGAGCACATGAGCGCCGGTCAGCCGGTTCAGCAGGCTCGACTTGCCCGCGTTCGTATAGCCCGCGATTGCCACCGATGGCACCTCGCGCTGCTTGCGCTGGCTGCGCTGCACCTCGCGGCCGACCGACATCTCGGAGATCTCCCTGCGCAGGCGGGCGATCCTGGTCCTGATCCGGCGCCGGTCCGTCTCGATCTTGGTCTCGCCAGGGCCGCGGGTGCCGATGCCGCCGCCGCCGGCCACCCGGCCGCCGGCCTGCCTGGACAGCGACTCGCCCCAGCCGCGAAGCCTGGGCAGCATGTACTGCATCTGCGCGAGCTCGACCTGGGCCTTGCCCTCTTTGCTACGCGCGTGCTGGGCGAAGATGTCCAGGATCAGCGCTGTCCTGTCGATCACCTTGACCCGCACGACGCCCTCGAGCTTGCGCAGCTGGCTGGGCGTCAGCTCGCCGTCGCAGATCACCGTGTCGGCGCCCGTCGCGGCCACCAGCTCGGCCAGCTCGGCGGCCTTGCCCGCGCCCACGTAGGTCGACGCGTCAGGGCGGCCGCGGCGCTGCGTCAGGCCGTCGAGCACCTGCGAGCCCGCCGTCTCGGCGAGCAGGGCGAGCTCGCGGAGCGAGTTCTCCGCCTGCCACAGCGTCCCTTCTGTCCATACGCCGAGCAGTACGACCCGCTCAAGGCGGAGCGTCCGGTACTCGACCTCGCTGACGTCCTGGAGCTCGGTGGACAGTCCAGCTACGCGGCGCAGCGAGTGCCGCTCCTCCAGGTCGAGCTGACCGGGGTCGTAGATCTCGGGAGCGTCGTCTGTCGTCGTTGCGAGGTTCTGCTGTCATCTGCCGTCCATGTGCGACCGCCGCAGGCCGACGGTCACTCGATGCTGCCACGGCCCGGCCGCGGCGTCACTCTAATAACACCACGGCGCCGCTGGATGTGCCCGGCCGGTGAAGGCAAGGGTCGCCTGCGCGGCGCTACCACATGGCATGTACCCGAATACGCGAGTATGCGATGGTTATTTCCTGGCCGGCCTGCCAGGCGGCCCACGCTGGCGCATGAAGGAGCGACCGACAATGAGCTACGGCGAAGGCATCCAGGTCAACGGGCCGGTCAAGGACCGGTACGAGGAGATCCTGACGCCGCAGGCCATGGACCTGGTCGCGCAGCTCCAGCGGGCGCTCGGGCCGAGGCGGGCCGAGCTGCTCGCGGCCAGGGCGGCCCGTCAGCGCGACCTGAGCGCGGGCGCGACGCTCGATTTCCTGGCCGAGACCGCGCACGTCAGGGCCGACCAGAGCTGGCGGGTCGCGCCGCCGGCTCCCGGGCTGGTGGACCGCAGGGTCGAGATCACGGGCCCGACCGACAAGAAGATGACGATCAACGCGCTGAACTCGGGCGCCAAGGTGTGGCTGGCCGACTTCGAGGACGCCAACACCCCGCTCTGGGACAACATGGTGACCGGCCAGCTGAACCTGAAGGACGCGCTGGACCGCACGATCGACTTCACCAGCGCCGAGGGAAAGGACTACCTGCTGGCGCCGGACGACCAGCTGGCCACGATCGTCGTGCGGCCGCGCGGCTGGCACCTGGACGAGAAGCACGTCCTGGTCGACGGCCAGCGCATCTCGGGCAGCCTGTTCGACTTCGCGCTGTACTTCTTCCACTGCGCGCGCCGCCAGCTCGACAAGGGCAAGGGGCCGTACTTCTACCTCGCCAAGATGGAGAGCCACCTCGAGGCCAGGCTCTGGAACGACGCGTTCAACCTGGCCCAGGACGCTCTCGGCCTGCCGCGCGGCACGATCAGGGCGACCGTGCTGATCGAGACCATTCCCGCCGCGTTCGAGATGGAAGAGATCCTCTATGAGCTGCGGGAGCACAGCGCCGGCCTGAACGCGGGCCGCTGGGACTACCTGTTCAGCATCATCAAGAAGTTCCGCACCAGGGGAAGCGACTTCGTGCTGCCCGAGCGCAATGCCGTGACCATGACCGCGCCGATGATGCGCGCGTACACCGAGCTGCTGGTCCGCACCTGTCACGGGCGCGGCGCCCACGCGATGGGCGGCATGGCCGCGTTCATCCCGAGCCGGCGTGATCCTGAGGTGAACAAGATCGCGCTGGCCAAGGTGCGCGACGACAAGACGCGCGAGTCACACGACGGTTTCGACGGTTCCTGGGTCGCACACCCCGACCTGGTCCCGGTCTGCCGCGAGATCTTCGACGGCGTGCTTGGCGAGGCGCCGAACCAGCTCGGCAAGCTGCGCGACGACGTCCAGGTGACCGCCGCCCAGCTGCTCGACGTGCCGAGCACGCCCGGTGCGATCACCGAGGCTGGCCTGCGCAACAACGTCAGCGTCGGGCTGCAGTACCTGGCCAGCTGGCTGGCCGGGCAGGGCGCCGTCGCCATCTTCAACCTGATGGAGGACGCGGCGACCGCGGAGATCTCCAGGTCGCAGGTCTGGCAGTGGCTGCACAACGACATCCACCTAGCCGATGGGCCGCAGGTCACCAGGGAACTGGTCGACCAGGTGATCGAGGAGGAGCTCGCCAAGATCGCGGCGGCGGCCGGAGACGCGTACGACGCCGGCCAGTACGCGGAGGCGGCGGGCCTGTTCAAAGACGTCGCGCTGGCCGACGACTACGCCGAGTTCCTGACCCTGCCCGCCTACGAGCACATGCCTTAGCCAACGGCGGATTTGCGACCTCACCGTGGTCGGTCCCGGCGGCGGGCCGGGACCGCGGATAGGTTCGCGGTATGCCTAACCAGACTGAGCCGATCCAGACTGAGCCAACCCAAAGCGACAAGGCCGAGCGGTTCCTTGCCCTGCACCACGGCGAGCAGCCGCTGCTGATGCCCAACCCGTGGGACCGCGGATCGGCGCTGCTGCTGGCGTCACTGGGATTCGCCGCGCTCGCGACGACCAGCAGCGGTTTCGCCGCCACGCTTGGCCGGCTCGACGGCAAGGTCACCCGCGACGAGGCCATCGGCCATGCCGAGTGGATCGCGGCTGGCACCGACCTCCCGGTCTCGGCCGACCTGGAGAACTGCTTCGCTGACGACCCGGACGGCGTCGCTGAGACGGTGCGGCTCGCGCTGGCAGCGGGCCTGGCCGGCTGCTCCGTCGAGGACTACGCCAATCGCGAGGTGGACCCGGTCTACGACCACGCGCTCGCGGCCGAGCGGGTGGCCGCGGCCGCCGAGGCAGCGCACAGCGGCCCCGTGCACCTGGTGCTGACCGCGCGAGCGGAGAACTACCTGCGCGGCAACCCTGACCTTGCCGACACGATCGCCAGGCTGCAGAGCTACCAGGAGGCCGGCGCCGACGTGCTGTTCGCGCCGGGCGTCAACAAGCCTGCGGAGATCAGGGCGCTGGTGGCCGAGGTCGATCGCCCCGTCAACGTTCTGGCCCTGCCCGGTACCGCGCCGGTGCCCGAACTGGCCGCGATGGGCGTCAGGCGGATCTCCGTCGGCGGTGCGTTCGCGTTCGCTGGCCTGCACGCGGTCGCGCAGGCCGCCATCGAGCTACGTGACCAGGGCAGCTACGGCTACTGGGCGCAGGCAGGTCCGGGAGCGGCGGCCGCCAGGGTGGCCTTCCGCTAGGGGCACCCCCGGAGCGGCCCGCGCATCAGGAATCGCGGTCGGAGTCCTCCTCCAGCCCGTCCCTGTCGGCCCACTCCAGCAGCGTCTCGATCGAGTAGGCGTTGTCGTCGATCCCGGCGTGCAAGTCACCAAGCTCGGCGAACCTGGCGGGCACGGTAGCGATCGTGAACTCCTTAGGTTCGACGGTGTCGACCTCGTCCCACCTGATCGGAGTCGACACGGTCCCCTCTGGCACGCCCCGCACTGAGTAGGCGCTCGCGATCGTGTGATCCCTGGTGTTCTGGTTGTAGTCCACGAAGAGCTTGGCTGGATCCCGGTCCTTACGCCACCAGGTGGTCGTGACGTCATCGGGTGCGCGCCGCTCGATCTCGCGCGCGAACGCCAGCGCGGCCCTCCGCAGGTCGCCGAATCCCCAGCGCGGCTCGATCCTGACGTACACGTGCAGGCCATTGCCTCCCGATGTCTTCGGCCATCCGGTGGCACCGAGCTCGCCGAGCAACTCCTGCACGACCCTCGCGACCTTGCGCACCCGGTCGAAGCCGCATTGTGGCATCGGGTCGAGGTCGATCCGCCATTCGTCAGGCCGCTCGGTGTCGGCCCGGCGGGAGTTCCAGGGGTGGAACTCGACGGTCGACATCTGCACAGCCCAGATCACGCTCGCGAGCTCCGTGACGCACAGTTCGTCCGCGTGCCGGCCGTAGCGAGGGAAGTGGACCCTGACCGTCTCCAGCCAGTCAGGCGCGCCGCCCGGGATCCGTTTCTGGTGCACCTTCTCGCCAGCAACCCCTGACGGGAACCTGTGCAGCATGCAGGGCCGCTCTCGCAGCGCCCGCACGATGCCGTCGCCGATGGCCAGGTAGTAGCGGGCCAGGTCGAGCTTGGTCTCGCCGCGAGCCGGGAAGTACACGCGGTCCGGATTGGATATCCGAACCGTCCGGTCCCCGACGGCAAGCTCCTGCGCTGCGGCCATAACGCCACCGTAGCCAGTCGGGCAGCCATGCGACCGCCGATCCTCACCGCCGGCGCGGCTACAGCCGCCCGAACCGCGGCGAGGCAGGCATCCGCCCGCTGCTGGCGCCTGGCTCGCCGGCACCAGGCATGTCGCCAGGCAGCGCACCGGCCGCACCGCCGGGGGTGAACTTGAACCCCGTCGTGCCCATCTTGCCGACGTAGAAGCCAGCTATCCGGCTTAGGTCATTGCCGCACTGCGGGTCGGTGCTGGCCGTCGCGGCCGGATCGTCGAGCGTGCGGAACACGCCGTGGTGGTAGCTGAACCCGTGAATGTGCCGGTGCCCGCGAACCTGGTAGATGCCGACAAGCAGGCCGCTGCGAGCCGAGATGCAGGCGACATCGGTGTTCCTAGCGCCGGGAACGTCGATTACGTGGAAGGCCCCGTTCTTGAACCAGAAACCGTGCTGCCGTCCCTGCGCGTCGGTGTAGGCGCCTGACAACGTGCCGTCGTCGGCGACTCCGTTCAGCACCGTGCCGTTGCCTGAGGTCTCGGCGGCGGCAGGCGCGTCGACGGTCGTGAACGTGCCCCGGCTAAGCGTGAAGCCGTGCTCGACGCCGTCGCCAGCGATGTACCAGCCCGTGATGACCCCGGCCTTGTTGATGCCGACCGCCACCGTACCCTGGCCCGACATGGTGCCGGCGCCCGGAACGTCGATAGTCGTGTACACGCCCTTTCTGTCCAGGAAACCGTGCAGCACGCCGGGCTTGTTCTGGTAATAGCCGACGATGGCACCGCCGCTATTCGCCGAGAGCGCGCACGTCACGGCCGAATGGCCGGAGTCGGAAGGATGCGCGAGGAAGGCGAATTTGCCGTGCCGATCGGTGAACCCTCGCTCGGGACTGCTCTTGCGCTGGAAGCAGCCGACGATCAGGCCGGAGTCGGTGATGTCCTCGGCCTGCGTAAACATGGCACGCGGCACCGAGACGTTGGCGTAGGTGCCCGTCGCAGGCCGCGGGGTGCCGGCAACGGCCGCGGACGAGCCGGCGAAGGCGGCGGGCGAGCCGGCGAGGACGCCGAGCGCGGCGGCTACGGCAACGGCCCGCAGGGCGGCTCCGAATTTCGGCACGTTCTACCCCCGGTCAGGAAGTGTCAACGGGGACGCCCAAAAGCGTCACTGAGCGCACGAGCGACGCAATAGTAGCCGAGCGGATCCGCATTCGGCCGTCACAACGGTCGCGCGTCAGCGGACTGTCACGGGTATGCATTCGAATCCGCGGAATGTGAGGCCTTTCCTGCGCTGGGGCTCGCCTCCGGCACGGATATGGGGGAAGCGCGCCAGCAGCTTGCCGAAAGCGACCGTGCCCTCCAGCCTGGCCAGCGCCGCGCCGAGGCAGTAGTGCGGGCCCGCGCCGAAACTCGCCAGCCCCGCGTCGGCGCGGCCCGGCAGGAAAGCGCCCGGGTCGGCGAACCTGCGGGGATCCCGGTTGGCGGCCCCGAGCATCACGACGATCTGCTCGCCGGCCTCGATGTCGACGCCGCGGAGCACCCCGGGGGTGTGCCGCCTTCGGCCCGTCTGCTGGACCGGGGCGTCATAGCGCAGCACCTCCTCGACGAAGTCAGCAGGCTCCACCGCTCCCGACCGCACCCCGTCCGCGGCAGCCTCGTCATCAAGGAGGATCCGCAGGCCGTTGCCGAGCAGGTTGGTTGTGGTCTCGAAGCCCGCGATCAGCAGCAGCATGAGGTTCTCGACGAGTTCGGCCTCGCTCAGGCGGCCGGCCTCGCGCTCGGCCACCGCCACGAGGGCGCTGGCGAGATCATCGCGCGGCGCCGCCCGCCGGTCAGCCGTCACGGCGGCGAACAGGCCGGCCAGCTCGACGGCGGCGACGTCGGCGGCGGCCAGGTCGTGCTCGTCGGCCAGCGGCTCGAGCACAGCGGTCAGCTTCCTCGCCTGCACCTTCAGCGTCTCGCGGTCCCAGTCGTGCACGCCGACCAGTTCGGCGATCACCGCGACCGGGAGCGCGTACGCGAACTCGCGCATGAAGTCGACGGGCTCGCCGCCCGAGCCGCGGTCGGCCATCGCGTCGAGCAGGGCGTCGGTCAGGGCGGAGATCGCCGGCTCAAGCGCCTGCACTCTCCGGTGCGTGAACTGCCTGGCCATGAGCGTGCGCACCCGGGTGTGGTCGGCGCCGTTGAGGTTCAGCAGGCTGTCCGTCGACAGGGCTGGGTGCCCGCGCCATCCGGGGAAGATCTGGTCCAAGTAGGCCGCGTCGTCCACCTCGTACTCGGCATCGCGCAGGACCGCGTTCACAGCCTCGTACCCGGGCACCAGCACGAACCCGTTGCCTGCCCTGATCACCTCGCCTTGGGCGTGGAGTGCGGCGTAGAGGGGATAGGGGTCGGCCATGCCCTCGGGTGCCAGCAAAGCGAGAAAGATCTGCTCGGGGTCCATCGGACCTCCATCGTCGGTGGCGCTCGCGTTCACCAGAAAATCACCATAGGTAGCAATTATGGATACTTCACGCGCGAACGACTAGAGCGCTACCCGCCGGCCGCCTGCCCATGGCCGATGCCGCGCTTGAACGCTACGACCTCGACCTCGATCAGCATTCCTGGCTCGATCAGCGCCGCCACTTCGATCATCGTGGCGGCCGGCCGCACCGTACCGAAGAACTCCCCGTGCGCCCTGCCGTACTCCTGCCATCGCGAGATGTCGGTGACGTACATCCTGGTCTGCACCACGTCGGCGAGGCTGGCGCCGAGCCCGGTCAGCGCGTCGGCGGCGTTCGCTATCGCCTGCCTGGTCTGCGCGTAGGCATCGCCAGGATGCACGAACTCGGCCCCCGCGACCGACGTGCAGCCCGAGACGAACACGTAGTCCCCGGCGGCGACCGCCCTGCTGTAGCCGACGACGGGCTCCCAGGTTGTCCCCGAAGAGATCCGCCGGACCTCCGGCACGTCCATGACCCGTCCCTCCCGCGTCCGGTGGCCGCCGGGCGGCGGGCCACCGCAACAGTAACCGCATGGTCCCGGTCGCCAAACAGAGGGAAGATAGCCGGTAAGGGCGACAAACGAGCCGTCAGGGAGGCGGGACGATGACCGAGCAGCCGGCCGGCCAGCAGCCGGCCGCAGGCGCCGCCCTGACTAGCCTGATCCCGCAGCTCACGGCCGTCTGCGGTGCGGACTCGGTGATCACTGACCCGATGCAACTGCGCACCTACGAGTGCGACGGGCTGACCTCGCACCGGTGCTCCCCGGGGCTTGTCGTCCTGCCGGCCACCGCCGAGCAGGTCGCCGCCATCGTGCGGGCCTGTGCCGGGGCCAGGGTCCCGTTCATCGCGCGCGGCAGCGGGACCGGCCTGTCGGGCGGCGCGCTGCCCAGGGCCGACGGCGTGCTCATCGTCACCGCCAAGATGCGCAGGATCATCGAGATCGACCCGGCCAGCCGCCGCGCCATCGTCGAGCCCGGTGTCACGAACCTCGCGGTCAGCAAGGCGGCGCAGCCGTACGGGCTGTTCTACGCCCCCGACCCGTCCAGCCAGCAGATCTGCTCGGTCGGCGGCAACGTCGCGGAGAACTCAGGCGGCGCGCACTGCCTCAAGCACGGGTTCACCGTGCACCACGTGACCGGGCTCGAGATCGTCACCCCGGCCGGCGAACTGACCTGGCTCGGCGACGGCACGGGGGCCTGCCCGGGCTACGACCTGATCGGCGCGTTCACGGGCTCTGAGGGCACCCTCGGCATCGTCACGAAGGTCGTGGTGCGGCTGACCCCGATCCCGCAGGCGGTCACCACGCTGCTGGCCGCCTTCGAGACGATGGGGCACGGCGGCGCCGCAGTCTCCGCGATCATCGCGGCCGGGATCCTGCCAGCGGCGATCGAGATGATGGACGCGCTGGCCATCGAGGCGGCCGAGGCGGCGGTGGCCTGCCGGTATCCGGAGGGCGCCGGCGCGGTGCTGATCGTCGAGCTGGACGGGCCAGAGGCCGACGTGATCAGTGAGACGGCAGCGGTGCGCGCGATCGCGGAGCAGGCGGGCGCGTTCGAGATCAGGGCGGCGGCCGACCCGGCCGAGCGGGCGGCGATCTGGACCGGCCGCAAGTCCGCCTTCGCCGCCGTCGGCCGGATCTCTCCCGCCTACATCGTGCAGGACGGCGTCGTCCCGCGCACCGCGCTGCCCGAGGTGCTCGACCGGATCAGCGCGCTGTCTGCCGAGTCAGGCATCAGGGTCGCGAACGTATTCCACGCCGGCGACGGCAACCTGCACCCGCTCGTGCTCTTCGACGACTCGAGCCAGGAGCAGTCCGAGGCGGCCGAGGTGCTGTCCGGCGCGATCCTGGACGAGTGCATCAGCCGCGGCGGCTCGATCACCGGCGAGCACGGCGTCGGCGTGGACAAGTCCAGGTACATGGCCAGGATGTTCCGCGCCGACGACCTGGACACCATGCAGCTGCTCCGCTGCGCGTTCGACCCTGCGAGCCTGTGCAATCCAGGCAAGATCTTCCCGACCCCGCGGATGTGCGGCGAGGTCCCCGGCGTCCGGCACGGACCGCATCCGCTGGTGGCCTCTGGCCAGGCGGAAGCCTTCTGATCATGGTTAACCGGACCCTTCTCGCTGGTGCCCATGGCCGCTGAGCCGATCCCGGCGCAGATCATCGCCTCCTGCGCGGCGGTCAGGCAGGCCACGCCTGCCGACGCGGTCGCTGGCGTCCAGCCGCGGCTCGTCGCCGCGCCAGCCAGCACGTCAGAGGCCAGCGCGCTGCTGCGGGCGGCGGATGAACTCGGGCTCGCGGTGATCTTCCGCGGCACCGGCTCACGGCTGCACTGGGGCAACCCGCCCGAGCGATGCGACCTGGTGGTCGAGACGACCCAGCTAGACGAGATCGTCGAGCACGCCGCGGGTGACCTGGTCGCCACGGTGCAGGCAGGCGTCGGGCTGGACCGCCTGGCTGACGTGCTCGCGGCGGCAGGCCAGCGTCTCGCGCTCGACCCGCCCGTCCGCCGACCCGCCGCTGGCGAGCGGGAGGTCGGCCGGGGGACCGTCGGCGGTGTGCTCGCGACCGGCGCAGCCGGCCCGCTGCGGTTGCGTTACGGAACCGGGCGGGACCTGCTGATCGGGATCACCGTGGTGCGGGCGGACGGAACGATCGCCAGGTCGGGCGGCAAGGTGGTCAAGAACGTCGCGGGGTACGACCTCGGCAAGCTGTTCGCTGGCTCGCGCGGCACGCTCGGGCTGATTACCCAGGCCACGTTCCGGCTGCATCCGCTGCCAGCCCAGACGGTGTATGTGTCAGCCGCGTGCGCGGACCCGGCAGGTGCCTGCGCGGTGCTCGATTCCGCGCTTGCTTCGAAGACCAGCCCGGTCTCGGCCGAGATCTACTGGCAGGATCGCGCCGAGCCCATCCGGGCCTGCGTGGCGCTGGAGGGCGATCCGGCGAGCGCCGCAGATCGCGCCGTCGCACTGGCCGGCATGCTCGCCAGCGACGCGGCGGCGTCCGTGCACGCCGAGCCGCCGGGATGGTGGGGCGCGGGTCCGGCGGCCCAGACGGCTGGCACCGTGCTGCAGGTCGCGTTCTGGCCAGGTGACCTCGCGCTGGTCCTCACCGAATTCCGCAGGGCGGCCGCCGAGGCCGGCCTGGATCCGGCGATCGCCGGCTCGGCGGCCGGGCTGGCGCACGTGGCGCTGCCTGATGACCTGGAGCCGCGTGCCGTGGCCGAATTCGTCACAGCCCTCAGGGACGCGCTGGAACGGCGTCTGCTCGTGCGCGGCCAGCTTGACAGCGGCCCGCCCGCGAGGACCAGCGTCATGGTGCAGCACGCACCAGTCGCCGTCGCCGGGCTCGTCGACCTGTTCGGGCCGGTGCCATCGCTGCCGCTGATGCGCGCGGTCAAGGCGCAGTTCGATCCTGGGCGCAGAATGGCGCCAGGCCGTTTCGCCGGGGGAATCTGATGACGGACCCAACCGATCAGGCCGCCGACGACCGCGGCACCGCAGCCGCCGCCGACGCGGCGCCGGGCGCGCCGGTGCCCAGCCTGCTCGACCCGACAGGCGAGCTGCGGGAGGTGGTCGGCGACTGCGTGCACTGCGGGTTCTGCCTGACCACGTGCCCGACATACCAGCTCTGGGGCGAGGAGATGGATTCTCCGCGCGGGCGGATTCACCTGATCGGGCAGTTGCTAGACGGCGCGGAAGCCAGCCCGGCGGCGGCCCTGCACCTGGACCGGTGCCTGGGCTGCATGGCTTGCGTGCCCGCGTGCCCGTCCGGCGTGAGGTACGACCGGCTCATCGAAGCGGCCAGGGCCTGGGCGACCGAGCCTCCGACGGCCGAGCCCCCGACGGCCCGAGCCCTCCGACGGCCGAGCCGGTCAGGTCGCTCCCGCCGCGGTCGGCCAGGCAGCGCGCGCTGCGGGCCGCCATCTTCGCGACGTTCCCGTACCCGGCCAGGCTCAGGGCGCTGATGGGTCCGCTGCGCGCCGCCCAGCGGACCGGGGCCGACCGGCTGCTGCGCGGCCGGTTCACCGAGCGGATCGCGCCGGAGATCGCGGCCGCGCTGCGGGTCGCCCCGCCTGGCGTAGGCGGCAACCGCGCGGACGGATGCCGGAGTTCGTCGCGGCCAAGGGCGAGCGCCGCGCGGTGGTGGGCATGCTCACCGGCTGCGTGCAGCAGGTCTTCTTCCCGCACGTGAACAGGGCCACGGCGCGTGTGCTCGCCAGCGAGGGCTGCGATGTTGTCATCCCGGCCAGCCAGGGCTGCTGCGGCGCGCTGTCGCTGCACGACGGACGCCGGGCCGAGGCGGTCGCGTTCGCCAGGCGGCTGATCGAGACATTCGAGGACGCCAGGCTTGATGCGATAGTGGTGAACTCCGCTGGCTGCGGGTCGGCCATGAAGGAGTACGAGCACCTGCTGGCCGGCGATCCTGCCTGGTCGGCGCGGGCCGCCGCGTTGTCAGCCAAGGTCATGGACTTCAGCGAGTTCCTCAGCTCGGCTCGGCCCGGCCGCGACGAGGCATCCGCTCCGCCATGACCGCCGCGTACCACGACGCCTGCCATCTCGCGTCGGCGCAGCGGATCACGGCGCAGCCGCGCGACCTGCTGAGCGCGATACCGGACCTGGTCGTCGCCGAACTGCCCGACGCCGGCATCTGCTGCGGATCTGCGGGGATCTACAACCTGGTCCAGCCGGAGGCGGCGCGGGAACTAGGCGCGCGCAAGGCGGCGTCGGTCGCCAGCACCGGAGCTGACCTTGTCGTCTCGGGCAACCCTGGGTGTGCGCTCCAGATCGCCTCGGCTCTGGGCACGGCCGGCAACCCGAAGCCTGTCGCGCATCTGGCCGAGGTGCTGGACGCGTCGATTCACGGTCGCCCCGCCAGTTCACTGCTCTGAGGCGCCGGCGCCGGGCGCCCGCCGCCCGACCCGGCGCCCTGACACCCTGCTGACGTCGCCCTGACGTCATCTGACACCGCTGAGGCGGCAGCTGGTGTCACATCTCGACGTCACACGACGTCAGATTGCGTCACTCTCTCGACTTGACAGACGTCATGAGTGACGTCATAGTGATGTCATGGAACTGTCACCGTATGTCGAAGGACTGCGCAGGGAGCTCGGCTCGCTGACCCGCTTCGCCTCCGACGATGTCATCGAGGTGGCCGGGAAGCTGGCCGAGGCACTCGACTCCTCTGTCCGCCTCACGCTGCTCGAGGTGCTGTCGGCGGCCGCGGCAGAGATCACGACCAGGCTCGATGACGCCGTGATCGACGTCAGGCTCAACGCTGGCGAACCAGATTTCGTCATCACCAGCGTGCCGCAGCACGCCGACGTACCGGCAGAGCCGGCCGCAGACACCGGGGCAGACGACGCGGGCACGGCCCGGGTGACGCTGCGGCTCTCAGACGCGCTCAAGTCCCGCGTCGAGGCGCAGGCGGCGGCCGACGGCCTGTCGGTCAACGCCTGGCTCGCGCACGCGGCCATCCGTGCCCTGGAGGGCACCGGATCAGCGCGCGGCCAGCGGTCACGTTCCGGCGTCGGCCAGCGGATCACCGGCTACGCCCGCAGCTAACTACCGGCGGCAACGCTCGGCCGCCGTCATCCACCATCCCACCATCACCCGCACTGGAGAGAACCATGGCAACCTGGGAATTCGCCTGCTCAGAACCGATCGATGCGAACGTCAGCATCGCCGCCGGCACCGTGTCGGTCACCACCGCGCCGACCGACGTGGTCACCGTCCAGATCCACAAGGGCCGCGCTGGCAGCCAGGCCAGCGACGATGATTACGACGAGCTCAGCACCGACGTCACCGTCGACTACTCCGACCGCCACCTGGTGGTCACCGAACTGCCGAAGCACAACCTCGGCTGGCGCAGCAAGGGCCTGCACGTGACGATCACGATGCCGGCCGGCTCGCGGTCCGCGGTTCAGGCCGCGTCGGCGGAGATCACCTGCCGCGGCGAGTACGGCGCCGTCGACATCCGCACGGCCAGCGGCCGCGTCGAGGTCGACACGGTCCGCGGGCCCGCGGAGATCAGCACGATGTCAGGTTCAGTCCAGGTCAATGAGGCGGCTCAGATCACGGTGCAGACGGCATCGGGCCGGATCTCGGTGCGGCACGTGAGCGGCGACGCCGTCGCCAGGACCGCGAGCGGCAACATCATGATCGGCGCGGCGGACGGTTCGGTCACCGCGAAGACGGCCAGCGGTCAGGTCGGGGTGCTCAGCATGACCCGCGGCCGCGCCGACCTGAACTCGGTCTCTGGTGACATCGAGGTCAGGGTCGTCCCAGGCACCGGGGTCTTCCTCGACCTGGCGTCGGTCACCGGCCGGGTCACCAGCGACCTCGCGGCGTCCGACACCGGCGGCGAGCGCTGACCTGCACCTGCAGTGCCGCACGGTCAGCGGCGCCCTGCACGTGGCCAGGGCCGCGTCCGCTGAGATGGCGAGCTGATCGCCGTCCCGCCCATCAGATTCCAGCTCAGTCAGCGTCGCATCAGCAGGAGAGGAACGACCGGAGATGTACTCCCGATCACTTGAGCAGCTAGCCAGCGATCGTCCGCGTGAACTGCAAGCCATCGCCAAGACGGCGAGATCCGCCAGCCCCGCCCGCGTGCCGGGCAGGCCACTGCGCCGCCAGACCGGCTGGGCCCTCGTCTCGATCGGCCTGCGGCTCGCCGAATCAGGCAACCGGTAGGTCAGGCAGACCCGAGATGCGGACAGATCAGGCCGTGACTGGAGCGGTCACCAGCGGGTCGGCCAGCCAGGCGGGGTTGGTCTCACCCTCGGCCACGATCACCGCGGGCCCGGTCAGCAGGCTGGCCGTCGTGCTGGGCGCGACGGTCAGCCTGCCTCCAGAAACATCGACAACCCAGCTCACATCCCCGGCGGCCGGCCATTCACCGGCCGCGGCGGCCGCCGCGACGGCGGCCGCAACCGCTCCGGTCCCGCAGGAAAGCGTCTCCCCCGACCCGCGCTCGTGCACCCGCATCTCCAGAGCGTGGTCCCCGGTGACCCGCGCAATCTCAACATTGACCCCGCCGGGGAACGTCTCGGGGTCGACCTCAGGCGGCTCAGAGAGGTCAATGCCTGCCAGCGGCTTCGCGATCAGGCAGACCAGGTGCGGATTGCCGACGTTGACGGCCAGCCCGGTATACCGGCGGCCGCCGATGAGGGCCCAGCCGGGCCGGCCTGTGCTCGCCGGGCCCATGTCCACGGTCAGCTGGCCGTCGGCCTCCTGCCGCACCGTGCGGACGCCTGACCTGGTCGCGATCGCGACGTCCGGGCCGGCCGCGAGGCCGTGGTCCAGCAGGTAGCGCACGTACACCCTGATGCCATTGCCGCACATCTCGGCGATGCTGCCGTCGGAGTTGCGGTAGTCCATGAACCACGCCGCGGAATCCGACTCGGTCCTCACGACCCGCAGCACCCCGTCAGCGCCGAGCCCCGCGTGCCTGTCACACAGCGTCCGGACCACGTCAGGACCGAGTTCTAGCTGGTCATCCTCGTCTGGGACGACGATGAAGTCGTTCCCCGTGCCGTGACCTTTGGCGTAACGCATCCCCCGATGCTATGCCCGCCAGGCCGCTGACTCCGTGACGACCGCCAGTGCGAGGCGAGTCGGCACCGGCTCGGCCGCGTCCAGCCAGCGCACTCTCGGATCGCGGCGGAACCAGGACTCCTGCCGCCGCGCGAACCGGCGGGTCGCCCGCACCGTCTCCTCCTCGGCCTCGGCTTCAGTCCAGTCGCCGTCGAGGTAGCGCAGCACCTGCGCGTACCCGAGCGCCCTGCTCGCCGTGCGGCCGGCCCGCAGCCCGCCGACCGGCATCGCCGGGTCTGCCAGCCGCCTGACCTCGCCGACCAGCCCGTCCTGCCACATCCGGCGCACCCTGGCAGCGATCCGCTGGTCGAGCTGCGTCCGCGGCAGCGACAGGCCGATCTGCACAGCGGGCAGCACGGCGTCGTAGCCGGGCAGCGTCGCGCTGAAGGGCCGGCCTGACAGCTCGATGACCTCGAGGGCCCTGACGATCCGGCGGCCGTTGCTGGGCAGGATCGCTGCGGCCGCGGCCGGGTCGGCCGTGGCCAGCTTGCCGTGCAGCGCCTGCGGACCTAGTGCCGCGAGCTCGCCTTCCAGCCTGGCTCGGAGAACCGGATCGGTGCCAGGGAACTCCAGGTTGTCGATCGCCGCCCTGATGTAGAGCCCTGACCCGCCGACCAGGATCGCCGTCCGGCCGCGGGCCTGGATGCCGGCGATGACGGCCCGCGCCAGCCGCTGATACTCCGACACGCTCGCGGTCTGCGTCACGTCCCAGATGTCGAGCAGGTGATGCGGCACGTCGCCGCGCTCGGTCGTGGTGAGCTTGCCGGTGCCGATGTCCATGCCGCGGTAAAGCTGCATGGAGTCGGCGTTGATCACCTCGCCGCCGAGCTCGCGAGCAAGCCGGAGCGACAATTCGGATTTTCCGGCAGCAGTCGGTCCGACGATCGCGACGACGGCCTCCGGGATGCCGGTCACCGCGACGCTCCCAGAGCGACGTGGGCGCAAAGCTGTCGTTCTAGCAGCAGCATTGCGCCCCCGTCGTTCGTCGTTGCGAGGGTCAGCCCCGTCGGCCAAGGGCCGGCATACCGAGCAGGACCGGCTCCGGAGCCGGAGCGTCGGCCACATCGCCTGCCGCTTCGGCTGCGGCGCGGGCCTGCCACACGTCGCCACCGCGGGTGCGGCGCACAGCGAGCGGAGGATTGTCGGCGATCAGGTAGTGCGGCGCGGCGGCCGTCACGACCGTCGTCACGACGTCGCCTGGCCGCGGCTGATCTGCCGGCGCCGGGGTGAAGTGCACCAGGCGGTTGTCCCTGGCCCGGCCCGACATCCGGTGCGTAGCGCCGTCCTTGCGGCCCTCGCCGTCGGCCACCAGGACCTCGACCTCCCGGCCGAGTCAGGGCCCGGTTCTCCGCCAGCGCGACGTCCTCGACCAGCGGCGACGAGCCTGCCGTACCGCTCGGCCACGACCTCCGGACTGACCTGGTCCGTCCATCGTCGCGGCCGGCGTGCCTGGCCTGATCGAGTACTGGAATGTGAACGCGCCGGAGAACCTGGCCCGGCGGACGATGTCGAGCGTGTCGGCGAAATCCTGCTCGGTCTCCCCTGGGAACCCGACGATGATGTCGGTGGTGATCGCAGCGCCGGGGATCGCGGCCCTGACCTTGTCGAGGATCGCCAGGTAGGAATCCCTGCGGTAGGCACGCCGCATCCGGCGGAGCACCGCGTCGGACCCGGACTGCAGCGGCATGTGCAGCTGCGGCATCACGTTCGGCGTCTTCGCCATCGCGGCGATGACGTCGTCGGTGAAGTCACGCGGGTGCGGCGAGGTGAACCGCACGCGCTCCAGCCCGTCGATCTCGCCGCAGGCGCGCAGCAGCTTGCCGAACGCGTACCTGTCGCCGAAACCAACCCCGTAGGAGTTGACGTTCTGGCCGAGCAGGGTGACCTCGAGCACCCCGTCGGCAACCAGCATCTCGATCTCCGCCAGCACGTCGCCGGGCCTGCGGTCCTCCTCCCGGCCGCGCAGGCTAGGGACGATGCAGAACGTGCAGGTGTTGTTGCAGCCCACCGAGATCGCGACCCATGCCGAGTAAGGCGACTCGCGCCTGGCCGGCAGCACCGAGGGGAAGCGCTCCAGCGACTCGGCGATCTCGACCTGAGCCCGCTGCTCGACGCGGGCCCGCTCAAGCAGCACGGGCAGCGAGCCGATGTTGTGCGTGCCGAAGACCACGTCCACCCACGGCGCCCGGTCGGTGATCACCGACCTGTCCTTCTGGGCCAGGCAGCCGCCGACAGCGATCTGCATGCCGGGGTGCGCGTTCTTGACCGGCAGCAGGTGACCGAGGTTTCCGTACAGCCTGTTGTCGGCGTTCTCGCGGACCGCGCAGGTGTTGAAGACCACGACGTCGGCCTGGGTGCCGGCCGCGGACTTGCGGTACCCAGCCGCTTCCAGCAGGCCGGCCAGGCGCTCGGAATCGTGCATGTTCATCTGGCACCCGTAGGTGCGGATTTCGAAGGTCCGCGCACCGGCTGGGCGGGTGCTGGTCCGACGCGCGCCCTCCGGCAGGTACTGACCGTCTGCGCCAGGCATGTTCCTTAGGGTACGGGCCATTGACACCGCTGGCGTCCGGCTGGCATCGTCGGTCCACCTCACGGCCGGCCGTGCGCCCTCTTTCTGCCCATCAGCGGGGGTTAGGGGTGCTCCTCCGGGGCAGCACGGTGGTCGGCCAGCCTGTCAAGGAGCCGCCGTGACCGACCATGCCGCCGACCTGATCATCCTGGAGCCCGACAAGATCGACGTGCCGGCCGCGGAGCTTGGCGAAGGGCCGTGCTGGGACGCGGACACCCAGTCGCTGTACTGGGTCGACATCCCGGCCTCCCGGGTGCACCGGCTGAGCGCCGACGGGCGTGCACTCCTCGTGGGACGTCGGCTGCCAGGCTGGCGCCGTGGTGCTGCAGGGCGAGCGGCGGACTGGTGGTCGCCGCGGGCAACGGGTTCTTCAGCCTGGACCCGCTGACCGGGTCGGTCGCCGAACTCGCCAGCGCTCCTGGCCTGCCCGACACCAGGATGAACGACGGCAAGTGCGACCGGGCCGGGCGGTTTTATGCCGGGACAATGGCCGCGGACGAGTCGCCGGGCAGGGGCTCGTTCTACCGGCTCGACACGGACCTGAGCGTCACCGAGATATTCACCGGGATCGGCATCTCGAACGGGCTTGGCTGGAGTCCTGACGACACGCTCATGTACTACATCGACTCGCTCGCCTACCGCGTGGACGTCATGGGCTACGACCCGGCCACCGGGCGGACAGGCCAGCGGCAGCCGTTCGTCGCGCTCGGATCAGGCGACGTCATGCCGGACGGCATGGCCGTCGACGCCGAAGGCGGCATCTGGGTGGCGGTCTGGGGCGGCGGCGTGATCCAGCGCTACGACGCCGGACGGCCGGCTGACCGGCGTGGTGCGCGTGCCCGCAGCCAACGTGACGAGCTGCGCGTTCGGCGGCCCGGATCTCAGCACGCTGTACATTACGACCGCCGCGGGGCCCGGCCGATCGGCCGGAGCGCTGTTTACCTGCGCTTCTGGCGTTCGCGGCCTGCCGACATTCCCGTTCATGGGCTGATTGGAGCGGGTTGGGACATCCGGCCCTTCGGCTTGTCGGCATTCAGTGCGAACCGCGGCGGGCAGGTAGGGCACGATATCCCTATGACGGACAACGTGGCGGCGATGGCGGGCGATACGGGCGAACTAGGCCACAATGCAGAATCGCTCCAGACGGGCGATTCAGGGGCAATGGTGAACCCTGCGCAGCCGGCCAGTCCGCGACCGCGGGGACGCAGAGCCACGCTTCCGACGGCGTCGGGATGGCCGCCGGCGACCACCCGGCCGGTGGTGAAGGCGCGGAGGCCGAACCGTCAGGTGAGCCAGACCGGCCGGTCGCCCAGGTGCCGTTCGGAACCTGGCCGTCGCCGATCACCGCCGCTGAGGTGGCAGGGGGCCGGCTCAGGGTCGCGTACCCGACCGTCATCGGCGAGACGATCTGGTGGCAGGAGGACAAGCCAGACGAAGGCGGCCGGACGACGATCGCAAGCTCCGGGCCCGACGGCGCGGTGACGGCGCTGCTGCCCGCCCCGTGGACCGCGCGCACCCGCGTGCACGAATATGGCGGGCGGTCCTACCTGCCGGTTCCGTCTCCCGTCGCGACGGCCACGCTCGCGGCGGCCGGCGAGGGCAGCGACCCAGCCGAGGTTCCCGTGGTGTTCGCGAACCTCGACGACCAGCGCCTGTACCTCGCCGGGGCAGACGTCGCGGCGGGCAAGGGCAACCCCGTGCCGCTGACCCCGGAGCCGAAGAAGGCAGGGAGCGCGTTCCTGCCCGAGGGCGCTGCGGGGCCCGGCAAGAAAGCGACCGGCTCTGCGACGCCGCTTGAAGCCCGCGGTTTGCGTTATGCCGACTTCGTGCTCTCGCCCGACAAGCGGGAAGTCTGGTGCGTGCGGGAGCGCCACAACCGCGGCAAGGTCTCCAGGGCGATCGTGGCCGTTCCGCTGGACGGATCGGCGGCGACCGACGCCACGGCCATCCGCGTGCTGGTGACCGGGCACGATTTCTTCGCGTTCCCGTCACCGTCACCGGACGGGCAGTGGCTGGCCTGGATCTGCTGGAACCACCCGCACATGCCGTGGGACGGCACCGAGCTGCGGATCGCGCCGGTGCAAGACGGCACGCCTGGCAAGTCGCGGCTGATCAAGGGCAGCAACAGGGAGTCGGTGCTGGCGCCGCTGTGGCGCGACAACGCCAGCCTGTACGTGGCGACCGACTGGACCGGCTGGTGGAACATCTACCAGATCGGCCTGCAGCGGCGAGCCGCCGCAGGCGCTGTACCCGGCGGACGAGGAGTTCGCGGACGCGCTCTGGGAGCTTGGCGCGCGCCCGTTCGCGATGCTCGGCGACGGCAGGCTCGCCGTCAGGCACGGCCGCGGCGGCGCCAGGCTCGGGCTGCTCGACCCGGAGACGTCCGAGCTGACCGACCTGAACCTGCCGTTCAGCGAGTTCCTCGTCGGCGTGTCGGCTGACGGCACGGCGATCGCGGCGATCGGGGGCGCGCCGCTCGCCGCGAACTCCGTGGTCAGGATCGACGCATCGACCGGATCCTGCACGGTGCTGCGCGCCGAGATCAGTGACCTGCCTGACCCGCACTACCTGCCGGTCCCGCGCCAGGTCGAGCTCGAGGGCCCGTACGGACGCGTGGTGCACGCGCTGGTCTACCCGCCGGCCAATCCCGATGCGACCGGGATGCCCGGCGAGCTGCCGCCGTACGTCGTCTGGGTGCACGGCGGCCCAACCGGGCACGTCACCGCCAGGCTGAGCCTGGAGAAGGCGTACTTCACCAGCCGCGGCATCGGCATCATCGACGTGAACTACGGCGGCTCGACCGGCTACGGCCGGCTGTACAGGAACCGGCTGAACCGGGAATGGGGCGTAGTCGACGTCGCCGACGCCAAGGAGGCGGCGCGGTCGCTGGCCAGGCAGGGCCTGGCCGACGAGGCACGACTGGGCATTCGCGGCGGTTCGGCCGGCGGCTGGACAGCGCTCGCGGCGGTCACGACCGGGGCGGTGCACGACCCGGTGTTCAGCGCGGCAGTCTCCTATTTCGGCGTCTCTGATCTGCGCGGCTTCAACGAGCACACGCACGACTTCGAGTCGCGCTACCTGGACGGCCTGATCGGCCCGCTGCCCGGCTTCGACACGGTCTACGCCGAGCGGGCGCCGGTCGGGCACGTGAACGCGAACACCTGCCCGGTGCTCCTGCTGCAGGGGCTCGATGACCCGGTCGTGCCGCCGCAGCAGTCGGAGAGCATCGCGGCCGACCTCGCCGCGCACGGTATCAGGCACGCGTACATCGCGTTCGAGGGCGAGTCGCACGGCTTCCGCAAGGCCGACTCGATGATCGTCTCGCTCGAAGCCGAGCTGTCGTTCTACGGCCAGATCATGGGGTTCGCGCCCGGCGACGTGCCCGAGCTGAAGCTGACCGACCACGGCTAGCCCCGTCGGGAGCGCGGGCGTCCCGGCCCTACCTGGCGTACTCGGTCGCCCGTGACTCCCTGATCACGGTCACCCGGATCTGGCCGGGATAGGTCAGCTCGTCCTGAACCTGCCGGGCGACGTCCCTGGCGATCACCTGAGCGCCCACATCGTCGACGGCCCCTGGCCTGACCATCACCCTGATCTCGCGACCAGCCTGCATCGCGTAGACCTTTTCCACCCCCGGCTGGGCCTGCGCGATCTGCTCAAGCCGCTCCAGCCGCTTGACGTATGCCTCAAGCGACTCCCTGCGCGCGCCAGGCCGCCCGCCGCTGATCGCGTCGGCGGCCTGTGTCAGCACGGCCTCGACGGTCCTGACCTCGACCTCGTTGTGATGCGCCTCGATGGCGTGCACGACATCCTCGTGCTCGCCATACCGGCGCGCGATCTCGGCGCCGATCAGCGCGTGGCTGCCCTGCACTTCGTGCGTCAGCGCCTTGCCGATGTCGTGCAATAGCGTGCCGCGCTTGAGCAGCGCGGGATCGAGGCCTAGCTCGCTGGCCATCATGCCGGCGATGTGCGCCGACTCGACCAGGTGCTTGAGCACGTTCTGGCCGTAGGAGGTGCGGTACCGGAGCTGGCCGAGCAGCTGGGTGAGCTCTGGGTGCATGTCGGTGATGCCGAGATCGATGAGTGCGTCCTCGCCGGCCCGGACGCACAGCTCCTGGATCGTCGTCCTGCTCTGCTCGTAGGCCTCCTCGATCCGCTGCGGGTGGATCCGGCCGTCGGCGACCAGGCGCTCCAGAGTGAGCTTGCCTACCTCCCTGCGGACCGGGTCGAAGCAGGAGAGCAGCACGGCCTCAGGGGTGTCGTCGATGATCAGGTTGACTCCGGTGACGGTCTCGAACGCCCGGATGTTCCTGCCCTCCCGGCCGATGATCCTGCCCTTCATGTCGTCGGCGGGCAGGTGCAGCACCGAGACCACCGACTCGCTGGTCTGCTCGCTGGCGACGCGCTGGATCGCGAGCGTGACGATCTTCCTGGCCCGCTGCTGGCCTTCCTTCTTCGCCTCGCCCTCGATGTCCCTGACCATCAGCGCCGCCTCGCGCTTCGCCTGCTGCTCGATCGCCGCCATCAGCTCGGTCTTGGCCTGACCGGCGGTCAGCCCGGCGATCCGCTCCAGCTCGGCCTGCCGCTGCACGTCCAGCTGATCGAGCTCGGCCCGCCGGTCGTCGAGCTGCATGCGCACCTCGTCGACGGATCTGGCCAGCTGCTCCACCCGGCGGACCTCCTCGTCCAGCCGCTCCTCGCGCTCGGAGATCCGCTCTTCGCGCCGCTCGAGGTCACCGCGGAGCTGCCTGATCTCCGCAGTGACGGCACGCACCTCCTCGTCCAGCTCGCGGCGCACCTCGGCGGCCCGCTCGGCCGCTTCCTCGGCCTTCCTGACGATGGCATCGGCCTCGGCCTCGGCGGCCTGGAGCGTCACTGCCCAGCCGATCGACTTCGCGACATCGTGCCCGGCGCTCCGGCCCCGCCCGATCGTTCCCCGCCCGGTCGTGCCCCGCCTGTTCCTGGTCGCCCAGAGGCCGCCCGCCGCCACCGTCGGCAGGTGCCCCGACGGCCCCGCTGGGCGACGTCGTGCCTGCCGCAGACTGCGAACCGCGGGATGCGCGCACCATGTATGTCACTGCCGCGACCGCGGTGAGCAGGGCAATGACGGCGACGACTGCCAGCACCAGTGCGATGCCATTTCCCACTGCGCGCACCCCTTCCCGCTAGTAAGACTCCGAGCACCGCCCTTGCGATGTCACGGAATCTCCGTAGCGAGGGTTACCGCGCCTGCGGGGCACGCTGCCCTGGCCGGCCTGCCGGCGCCCTGCCGCGCTTCCGCGCAGGGACCGGCGCAGCCTGCCAAGCGGGCAGGAGCACATGAACTCGCGTGCCTTTACATCCTCCCGGGGTATCCGGTTGCCGCAGTGCCGGCTGCCTTACAGCCAGGCCAATCAAGGTTGTGGCGCCTAGGCATGCGCTGACGTTCTGTCAGCGCCGCCCGGCTGCTCATCGCTAATCACCCGTTGTTCATATTCCGCTGGCGCGGAGTAACCTCACTGCCCGCGAGGCTAAGCCGGAAATAACAGAACGGTCAAGCTCGCATCACGCCACCAGCAGTGTCGCGCCGCCCGCTCGTAGCAGAGTCCCCGCAAGGCGCTGCTCCGTCGGCGGCTGGCGAATGCCTATCGCCCCTGGCTCGCTCGCCCGCCGGTCGGCCCAGCTCCGCGAACCGTCAGTCGGGCTCGCCGGCGCGACAGTTCGGCGTTGACGAATTCGTCCTCTTCAAGGCCCACCGCATCTAGCCCATCGCCCGCGCGGTTCTCGCTGTCCTGCTCCAGCGCATCCCTGACGACCCGGTACGCGAGGCCGGCCGAGTACCCCTTCCTGGCGAGCATCCCGACCAGTCGTCGCAGCCGTACCTGGGCCGGCAGGCTCGCGGTGCCGGCGAGCCTGCGCTCCACGAGGGCCCGAGCCGTGGCTAGTTCGGTCTCAGGGCTGAGCTTCGCGACCGCGGCCTGGATCTCGTCCCTGTCGACGCCGCGCTGATTGAGCTCGGCCGCGAGTGCCCTGCGGCCAAGACCCCTGCCGTGATGCCGGGACTCGACCCATGCGTTCGCGAACGTCGCATCGTCGATCAAGCCGACCTCGGTGAACCGTCCGAGCACGGCCTCGGCCGCCTCCTCAGGTACTCCCCTGCGCCGCAGTGTCTGCGCGAGCTGCGCCCTCGTCCGCGGCCCGGCCGTCAGCTGCCGCAGGCAGATCAGCCTCGCGACCGCCTCGGGATCGTCGGGCCACCCGCCGGCGCCGTCACTTCCGCCAGTCTCTGTTCGGCCAGTGCCGACACGGCCAGTTCCGGCACGGCCCGTGTCGGAACCGTCAAGGTCTGGCCGGTCACCCGTCCGAGGGCCCTGCCAACGGCGCCCGCGACGGTCACCGCCGGTCCGGGCACCCTGCGACCGCGATCTGCCTGCCACCGTCGTTGTCCGACACCGCCTCTTTCAGGACGCCGCTCGCTGCGTCCGCCCTCTGATCGACGCCACCCTCATCTGACGCCGGCCCTGCCTGGTGCAGCGCCTGCCTGGTGCAGCCCTACCTCACGCCGCCCTGGCTGGTCACCACACCGAGGCTCGGACGGGCAGGCGGCGCGGGCAGCGCGGTGACGTCGGCATCAAGCCGCGGCCCGATACCCAGCTTCTCCTTGATCTTCTTCTCAATCTCGTTCGCCACGTCGGGGTTCTCGCGCAGGAAGTTCCGCGCGTTCTCCTTGCCCTGGCCGAGCTGGTCGCCCTCGTAGGTGTACCAGGCGCCTGACTTGCGGACGATCGCCTGCTCCACGCCCAGGTCGATCAGGCTGCCCTCGCGGCTGATCCCGATGCCGTACAGGATGTCGAACTCGGCGATCTTGAACGGCGAAGCCATCTTGTTCTTCACGATCTTCGCCTTGGTCCGGTTGCCGACGGGCTCGTTGCCGTCCTTCAGCGTCTCGATCCGGCGCACGTCGATTCGCACGGAGGCATAGAACTTCAGGGCCTTGCCGCCGGTGGTCGTCTCCGGGCTGTTGTGCACCATGACGCCGTCGACGAAGTAGTTGTGACCACCCTCGACCTCGATGTCGAACCTGTTCATCGATCGCTCCGCCGGCTTGACATGGATGTCCAGGATGCGGGCTGGCTGCGGACGCAACTCGGGCGAGGCGAACTCCGGCTCGACCGCGAAGCGCTGCCGGAAGCCTGGCAGAAGCTTGCAGTCCATAGACGGATGCACGTACGGAGCCACGAGCTTCTGGAACTTCGCTGAAGCCGCGGTGGTGAACACCAGGGTCGCCTTGCGGAGCGCCCCGCTCTCGATGAGCTTCACGTCCAGGCCGTGCGTGTCCCGCAGGTACTGCGTCAGCCTGTCCCGGGTGCCGGGGCTCATCGCCTCGACGCAGATCGTGATCCGGCCCGACCCGCCTTGGGTCCGCTCCTGAACACCCTTCGACCTCACGGTGAAACTGCCATCGTCCATGTACCAGATCGCCAGCGCCAGCGGCGTGAGCGCCTTGAGGTAGTCCCAGCTCAGGTGCTTCTTGCCGTCACCGAAGTAGACCGCGTCATGGAGTTCGGCCAGCTCAGGCAGGGGCGTGAAGTCCGCGAAGACGGCTCCCTTGGCGTTCGTGGTACGGGAGCAGTCGATGTTGCCGAGCAACGAAACCTTCCAGTCCAGGTAAGCCGCCTGCTTCGCGCCATGGCCCAGCCGGAACCTGGTCCCTGATCTGCCGCGCCGATTCGGCGAGAGGTTGCCGTCACCCATCAGCGAGCCGAGGATCACCTGGACCTGCTGGCCGCTCAAAAGTTTCGACTCTGCCGTCATCACGCGATCACCGGTGACGAGCTCCCCGGCCGGACGGTAGCCGCCCGGCGTCTGGATCAGATGATTCTCCGTAGCCGCAAACTGAGACCTGCCGTTCCCGCCCGACTTGGCCACGGTGAACTGAAGGAAGCGCTCGGCACGGCCGTTGTTGAACCAGTTCACGATCCGCCGCGGGACGATCTCTCCGGAGTCGGGGTCATAAGAAAGAACCTCGACGTCCAGCCGCTGGCTGACGATCTTCCCGATCTTCTCCTGCGTGCCGTCCGCGAGCGTCACCCTGGTCGCGTAGGACATGCAGCCGAACATCACGCCGATCTTCTCGCGCAGCTGATTGATGAAGATCGCCGTCGTCTTGGTCTGGTTCAGGGCGCCGGCGATCTTGCGGAGGGCCTGGGACATCAGCCGTGCCTGCAGGCCGACGTGGCTGTCACCCATCTCGCCCTCGATCTCGGCACGCGGGACGAGCGCGGCCACCGAGTCGATCACGACGACATCGATCGCGCCGGAGCGGATCAGCATGTCAGCGATCTCCAGCCCCTGCTCCCCCGTGTCCGGCTGGGAGACGAGCAGCGCGTCCGTGTCGACGCCAAGCTTCTTGGCGTACTCGGGGTCCAGCGCGTGCTCAGCGTCGATGAACGCGGCGATCCCGCCCGCCTTCTGAGCGTTCGCGACGGCGTGCAGCGCGAGCGTCGTCTTGCCGCTGCTCTCGGGTCCGTAGATCTCGACAATCCGGCCGCGCGGCAAGCCACCGATGCCAAGCGCGACATCGAGCGCGATCGACCCGGTCGGGATCACCTCGACGGGTGCGCGAGCATCGTCGCCGAGCCGCATGACGGCGCCGCGGCCGAACTGCCGCTCGATCTGAGCGAGCGCGGTGTCGAGGGCCTTGTCCCTCTCTCCGGCCTTGGTGCCGCCCGCCTTGTCGTTCAGTGCCATGTGAACTCCCGTCGGGATCGAGAGGCTGCGCCGAGCCGCTCTCGGCGGCGGTTTCCCGCTCTGCCTTGCCGTGTCCTGTGCTGTCCGTGCTGACGCTACGCGGGGCCACCGACAATTCGCTGGCGCTGTAGCCGACCGGTGCGTCGCGCCTCTCGTTGAGCCACTGAGCGCACCAGCCCGACCACTCTAACGAACAATTGTTCGATCATGACGCCGACGCGCCGAGCGGCGGAAATTAGCCGCAACCGACCAGTCACGAGCCGCCGGGTCGAGCCGCATCTCGAACGCCTGTTCGGCGTCCGACCGGGTAGCCAGGCAGCGACAGCCTCCACCCGCTTCGCCAGCGCTCGCCGACGTCGCCGCCCCTCCGAACCCGCCTCCGCCCAGCCGAACCCGCCTCCGCCCAGCCGAACCCGCCTCCGCCCAGCCGAACCGGCCGTCCCGACCACGCATCCGCCCCTCCGAAACCCGCCTCCGCCCAGCTGAACCCGCATCCGCGGGGATGGATGGTCCATCCATTGCGGAATCCGGTGATGGGTGGACCATCCATACCGGATGACACCCAAGGCGGCCCGACTACTCGCTCACGCCATAGGCCGGACACGAGGCACCGAGCCTGGCACGGACCTCGGTTGCCAGTTCGGAGACGTCGACCGGGACCGACGTGTCGACGGTGACCAGTTCGCCGATGCCGACGGGTCTCGCCCACCTGGCCCAGGCCTCTGGCGTGACGATCCGGTGCGCCTCGGCGTGGACAGGGTGCCTGCTGGCCTGGCGCGCGGCGTACCGCTCCAGCGCGACGGTGAGCGGGCAGGCGCAGTAGACCTCTACGGCGTGGCCGCCTCGCTCACGGAACCTGCGCTGGTGCCGGTCGTCGTCCGGCCAGAAGTTGGCCTCCAGTACGACTGCCGGCGAGTCCGCGGCGAGCGCCCAAAGCAGTTCCATCGACGCGGCTCCCAACCGCTGCGACCAGACCAGCTCGCCGGCATGCCCATCAGTTGCCGGCCCGCCAGTCCCGGCAGTCGTCAGCCTGGCCGTCGTCGGCCCGGCAGTCGTCGGCCCGGCAGTCGTTAGCCCAGCAGTCGTTAGCCCAGCAGTCGTCGGCCCGGCAGTCGTCAGCCCGGCAGTCGTTAGCCCGGCCCGGCGCCCAGCCCAGTGTCTCGGCAAGCGTCTCCTTGATCCGGTCCTTCGCCAGCAGGGCGAAGCCAAGCTCAGCGGCAAGCGGGACAGCGAGCGTGGTCTTTCCGGCGCCAGGAGCGCCGGTAACGAGGACGACATCGCGATGCGGCCGGAGCATGGGCCCGTCCGCGTCAGCGGAGCCGTTCCGGCACGTTGAAGGCGGCGCAGACCGCCCGCCAGATCACCTTGACGTCCTCGCCGTCCGCGAGCGCCTGGCTGATGGTGCGGTCGCCGAGACCGATCAGGACGAAGTCCTTGGCCACGCTTTGCGCGTAGGCCTGACCGAACTGCTCGTCCATCCGCTGCCAGAAATCTGTGAGCCGCACGGCCGTTAGGCTACCCGGCCTGACGTAGCTGGCTCTGAAACCCACGCGACGGCGGCGACGTCGGCGGCGGCGCGCAGGCCCCTGGTCGCCCCCGGCGGAACCGGCGGCAGGATCAGGCAGTGGCAGCCGATGCAGATCGAGCCGGAATCGGCGAGCCTGTTGTTCCCGACCATAAGGGTTCGCTCGGGAGCGACGTTGAGGCGCTCGCACGCGGTCAGGAACGGCTCGGGCGCTGGCTTGGCGACGCCCAGGTCGCAGGACAGCACGAACGTGGCGACGAACGCGTCCAGCCCGGTCGCCGCGTAACCGGCGTCGATGGACCAGCCCGTGTTGCTGACGATCGCGATCGGGATGCCCGCCGCGCTGAACGACATGAGCACCGCGGGAGCGTCCGGATACGGCACCATCGTCAGCGGGTTGGTCTTCCACTCGTCGTACATCGCCTCGGCGAGGCCGGGCGCGATCTCGCCGATGGGTGCGTAGGCGGCCACGTAGGCCGCCCGATGATCGGGCCTGGACAGATTCCGCCTGCGCTTCTCGTCCTTCAGGGTCTTGCCGAGCTCCTTGGACCTGCGCCAGTACCTGGCCGCTTCCTCCTCGCTGATCTGCACGCCGACGCGGGCGGCAAGCGCCCGCACCGCGGCTACCGGCGACGTGCGGTGCGTCAGAGTGCCGCCGTTGTCGAACAGGACCGCGTCGAACCGCATCGTTCCTCCGTGACCGGACAGGTTCGGCTAGCCGTAGTAGCGAGCCCCAATATGAAGGTGGTTGAGAATCAGGGCGCCGGCCACCAGCAGCACGAGGACCGCGTAGCCGCCAACGTCGACCCGTGTGAGCTTGTGCACGCGCAGCGACCCGCGCTTGCGATGGGTACCGAACCCCCGCGCATCGGCGACCATCGCCATGGTCGCGGTCCCGCGCAGCGTGCCGACCAGCAGCGGGACGGTGATCAGCACAACGCACCGGCACACTCGCCTGATGTAGTCGGGCCACAGCAGCACCTCGAACCAGCGCGGCCTGGTCAGGTCGTAGCCGCGCAGTTCCACCGCCCGCAGCACCAGCGTGGTGCGGGAGATCAGCTCGGGCAGGAACCGCAACGCGGCCGTCAGCGCGAAGCCAACCTGGGGCGGCGCGCCGAACCGCTCGAACGCCCAGGTGAAATCCCCGACGTCGGTGCTGACCAAGATGAGCATCGAGGTCGACACGGTGACCAGGACGCGAGCCGACTGCTCGAGGCCGAAGACCATGCCGTAGGTGGTGATCCCTGGAGAGCCGAGCCAGCTGATCGTCCACGGGAACTGGTACAGGAAATGGATCGGCGGCGGAGGCAGGTAGTACATGCCCTGCCCCCAGAATCCGCCAAGGGCCGGGCCGAGGGCCATGACCAGGAGCACCCGCACGCGCTGCCGCGACGGCCTGAGCCAGAACCAGGGCAGGATCGACAGCGCGAACACGACGAGCATCAGGCTCCAGGTCAGCAGGATGCTCAAGATGCCCATCGCGACCGGGTAGAGCACCTTCAGCCTGGGGTCGAGCCGGTGCAGCGGGGTATCCCTGGCCTCGTAGGTGACCAGTTCGCGCAGTCCGCCGAGGCCGACCAGCTTGAAGAACGCGATCGGCAGCAGCAGCGGCACCACGAACACGAGCGCGTACGAGATCACGGTCCTGGCGAACAGCGACGAGAACACGGCGTTCACCCGGCCTTTGCCGTGCGCTGGCCGGACAGCGCGGCCGCGGCTAGGTCCTCGACGGTCAGCAGCACCTCGTCGACGTCGCCGAGCAGCTCGGTCTGCAGTCTGGCCAGCGGCGGCGCCAGGATCCCGCAGCTCGCGAGTTCGGCCGTGCGAGCGAAGACCCGCGACGGCGATCCGTCCAGCTTGATCCGGCCGTCGCCGAGCAGCACCACCCTCGACGCCCGGGAGGCCACCGCGCGCATGTCGTGCGTGACCGTCAGCACGGTCAGGCCGGTCCGCTCCCTGATCCGGTCGAGCAGGGCCAGGAACGCACGCAGGTGGTCCGCGTCCTGCCCGGTCGTCGGCTCGTCAAGGACGAGCACCCCCGGCGCGCCGACGAGCAGCGCGCCGAGCGCGAGCCGCTGCCTGCCGCCCTGACTCAGCTCCCACGGGCTGGCCTGCTCGAGGCCGCTGAACCCGAAGAACTCGATCGCGCCTGCGACGTCGAGCACCGGCGCGGGCGGCCTGGCCCTGAACCGGAAGCCGAACTCCAGCTCGCTGAGCACGGTCTCGGCGAACAGCATCTCGTCAGCGGCCTGCAGCAGCAGCGCGACGTGGGCGGCGTGCTCGAACACCCGGCCGGGCCTGACCGGCTTGCCGCGGAAGCTGACGGTGCCAGACGAAGGCGTCCCGAGCCCGACGGCGAGGCCGGTGAGGGTGGTCTTGCCTGAGCCGTTGGCCCCGATCAGCGCCACCCACTCGTCGTCGCAGATGTCGAGGCTGACGTCCTCGACGGCCGTGGTCTCCCCGAACCGGACGCTGACCCGGTCCCAGGACAGCACAGGGGGAGTCCGGTGCGGCGAAGGAGGCGATCCGATGGCCGCAGCAGGTTGCCCGCCAGCACGACACGGGGGTGCGGCCGGCCAGCGCGGCGGCGAACCAGCCGCCGCGGAGCGCGGTGGCCGCCTCGTCGACCGAGAGCGGCGCGCCGTCGGGGAACGCGCTCGGGACGGCGCGCGCGAGCCGCACCACGTCGGGGATGCCGACGCCCGTCGCCGTCCAGGGCGCCTGGTCGTCCCAGGCGCCGCGCGGCGGCCGGTCCATGATGATCCGGCCGTCGTCCATCAGCACGATCCGGTCCGCCCACGGGACCACCTCGTCGACCCGGTGCTCGATGACGATCACGCCGGTGCCGTGCTCGCGCGCCAGCCCGCGCAGCGTGCCGAGCACCTCCTGCGCGCCGACCGGGTCGAGGTCGGACAGCGGCTCGTCGAGCACGAGCACGCGCGGCCGCATCGCCAGCGTGGCCGCGATGGCGGTGCGCTGCTTCTGGCCGCCGGACAGCGTGAGCACCGTGGCCGTGCGCAGCGCTGTGAGCTGGGTGACCGCGAGCGCCCAGCTCACCCTGGCGGCGATCTCGTGCTGCGGGAGCGCCAGGTTCTCCGGGCCGAACGCCACCTCGGACTGCACCGTCATGTTGATCAGCTGCAGGTTCGGGTTCTGGAACACCAGCCCGACGTGCTGGGCCGCGTCGTGCGGCGCCAGCCCGGACAGTGCCTGGCCGCCGAAGCGGACAGCCCCGCGCAGTTCGCCCTGCACCCGCGCCGGGATCAGCCCGGCCAGCGCGAGGGCGAGCGTCGACTTGCCGCAGCCGGACGCGCCGGTGATCAGGACCAGCTCGCCAGGCCCGACCGCCAGGTCGACGTGCCGCAGCGCCGCCCTGGCCGCGCCGGGATAGGCGAACGAGACGTCGTCGGCGACGAGGGCGCTGCTGGCGGGCTCAGGATCGCTGGCGCTGATCGCTCCGGCCTCTCCTGGTCGCCGCCACCCAGACCGCGGCGGCGACCACCAGCAAGATCCCGCCGACGATCAGCGCGGTCGTGCCGTCGTTCGTCAGCAGCCGCGGGTTCCCGAAGAGCGCGTTCTGGTCCCCCGCCGACCACTTGTAGTTGGTGACGTCCTCGACGATGCCGATCACCAGCACCACGGCGGCGACGACGCCGAGGATGACAGCGAACCGCCTCACGTCAGTTCTCCCTCTCGATTCGCGGGCCCGGCCGGGCTCGGCGACTCGCCGGTTCAGCGAACGGGTCGACCGCCGCTTCTCCCGCCCTGGTCTTCGTCTTGCCGATGCCGAGCGACGGCACGACGGCGACCGCGACCCTTCGGGCGAGCACCGCGCTCACCGCCGCCTCGATGCCGTTGAACAGGCCGTTGCTCCAGGTGTCGTTCCACATCTGCAGCCAGGTGTAGAACTGGGCGTTCAGGTACGGGTCGAAGTTCAAGTCGGTGAGGACCGCGTTCGGCCCGCCGCGCAGGATGCCGATGGCCAGGCCGTCGAGCACCATCGAGAGCCGGCTCGCGTTCGGTCCGAACACCGCCCCGCGCCTGGCGACGATGTACAGGTCGCAGAAGATGCCCTGGGTCAGGCCGTCGGTCCAGTCAAGGACGCCGTGCCCGCTGCCGAACAGCAGCGCCGCGAGCAGGAAGTTGATGAAGATCATCGCCGTCACGCAGCCGGGCTTGCGCACCAGCGCGACGCCGACCATCAGCAAGAACATGTACGGCAGGTCGTGGATCTGCAGGAACTCGGCGCCAGGAATCGGGCTCAGCACCGGCTTGATGAATTGGTCGCCGATGATGTTGTCGTACACCTCGAGCAGCACGCCGAGCGCGGCGACGATCAGGATGTCCTGGGTGGTCCAGCGCTGGAATCGCTTGGAGCGCAGCGCGGCCCAGATGACCACGCCGACCGCGGCCACACAGAAGACCCAGATCGCAACGTAGAAGAAGAGATTGGTGCCTGGCGACAGCCGGATAGTGCTGGCAAGAACCATGTGGGTGCCCACTACAGCCTCCAGGGATCGCAGCGGAGGATCGGCGCGGACGACATGGGCACCATGGCCGCAGAACCATTCAAGGTCGGCCGGTTCGGCGGCAGCAAGACCGAGCGTCCTTTCTTCATGCGAAGTTCACCCGGCATAACGGCGGCCCGGCACGCCAGCGCCGCCGAAGAAGCGAATTCCACCTTCACCAGTCTGAATTATCGGCTTTCGAGAGCGCGAATTCCCAGGTCTCGCCGGGTATGAGATCGCGAAGTCGCGATGTTATGGTCCACAGCAGGAAGGTCGCATCACCGAGATCCCGGAGGCCCGCGATGATACGCCCGGCCGCTTGCCGAGACCTGATGCTTGTTTGCCGCCGCCACATCGATCAGATGCTGGTGTCGAGCGCCATCTGTCGTTCCTTCTGCTGACCACGCTCTAAGCAGCTCCCGGACCGCGTCGCGGGCCCGGCCTGATGTCCAGCCCGCCTACCGCCGGGCCGGACGCATGAGACGCGCGCCAGACCTCAACCAGAAGGACTCCCCATGCCTCGCACGCAGCAGCGCGGCCAGGGCCAGTGGGCCCTCGGCCACTACGAGCCGCTGAATGCCGCCGAACGCTTCAAGAAGGACGACGCCGGGCTCAACGTCAGGGACCGGATCGTCAACCAGTACGCGCACACGGGGTTCGACTCGATCGACCCGACTGACCTGCGCGGGCGATTCCGCTGGTGGGGCCTGTACACCCAGCGCCGCCCCGGCATCGGCGGCGGCAAGACCGGCGCGCTCGAAGACGCGGAGATCGAGGACGCCTACTTCATGATGCGGGTGCGCATCCCGGGCGGCCAGCTGAACGGCGCCCAGCTGCACGCGGTCGCCGGGATCGCCAAGGAGTACGGCCGCGACCTGGCCGACATCACCGACCGGCAGAACGTGCAGTTCCACTGGATCAGGATCGAGGACGTGCCCGACGATCTGGGCGCGGCTCGAGGAGGTCGGCCTGTCCTCGCTCCAGGCCTGCGGCGACGTGCCGCGCAACATCCTCGGCTGCCCGGTGGCCGGCCTGGACGCGGGCGAGGTGATCGACGCGACAGCGGCGCTGCGCGCAACCGAGGCCGTCGCCGCGCTCAACCCTGAGTTCGTGAACCTGCCGCGCAAGTACAAGACGGTGATCTCGGGCTGCGGCTCGCAGTGCACCGCGCACGAGATCAACGACATCTCCTTCGTCGGCGTGATCGGGCCAGACGGCTCGCCAGGCTTCGACCTCTGGGTCGGCGGCGGCCTGTCCACCAGCCCGATGATGGCCAAGCGGCTCGGCGTCTTCGTCAGGCCCGAGCAGGTACCCGACGTCTGGGCCGGGGTGACCGGCATCTTCCGCGACTACGGCTACCGCAGGCTGCGCAGCAGGGCCAGGCTCAAGTTCCTGGTCGTCGACTGGGGCCCCGAGCGCTTCCGCGAGGTGCTCGAGACCGAATACCTGCACGAGACGCTGCCCGACGGCCCGGCCCCGCCACCACCGCCGCCCGGGTCCCGCGACCACGTCGGCGTGCACCGCCAGCGCGACGGGCTGTACTACGTGGGCGTCGCCCCGCACACCGGCCGCACGTCAGGTACCCAGCTCTCGCAGGTCGCCGACCTGGCCGAGACCTACGGGTCGGGCCGGGTTCGCACGACGATCGAGCAGAAGCTGCTGATCATCGATGTTCCGGAACAAAATCTCGCGGAGCTGGTCGCCGAGCTCGAGTGCATCGACCTGCCGGCCCGTCCTTCGCAGTTCCGGCGAGCCACGATGGCCTGCACCGGGATCGAGTTCTGCAAGCTGGCGATCGTCGAGACCAAGCAGCGGGCCCGCGACCTGTACACCGAGCTGGACAAGCGGCTGCCCGACTTCGACACCCCGATCTCGATCAACGTGAACGGCTGCCCGAACTCGTGCGCCAGGTTCCAGCTCGCCGACATCGGGCTCAAGGGCTCGATCGTCGACGGGGAGGAGGGCTTCCAGGTCCACCTGGGCGGCTCGCTCGGCGCCGACCCGGCCTTCGGCAGGAAGATCCGCGGGCTCAAGGTCACCGCCGATGCGCTGCCCGACTACGTCGAGCGGCTGCTGCGCAGCTACCTCAAGGACCGGGCCGACGGCGAGCAGTTCGCGACCTGGGTCCGGCGCGCCGACGAGGACCTGCTGACATGACCGGCGCGGGCGAATCAGACGACGCGGTCGGCGAACGGCAGGTGCCGTTCTTCTGCCCGTACTGCGGCGAGGAGGAGCTGCGCCCGGCCGGGTCCAAGGCCGGCGACTGGGCAATGCCGGTCGTGCTCACGCGGCTTCACGCTGCGCTTCACCGGAGTCATCGGAGCCGGGGTCGCGGGAGCCGCTGCGGCCGCCTGGCCAGCCGAGGCCACCGGATGAGCGGGTATCCGGTCGAACTCGACCTCGGCGGGCGAGACGTCGTCGTCGTGGGCGGCGGGGCCGTCGCGCTTCGGCGCGCCAGGGCGCTGGTCGACGCCGGGGCGCGGGTCACGGTCATCGCGCCTGAGTGACCGGCGAGCTGGCGGACCTGCCGGTGACTGTCCGTCGCCGGCGCTACCGCGACGGCGACCTCAGCGGCGCCTGGCTCGTCGCACGCCGCGACCGACGACCCGGCCGTCAACGCCGCCGTCGCCGCCGATGCCGACCGGCGCGGATCTGGTGCGTGCGCGCCGACGACGCCGCCGCGTCGGCGGCCAGGACGCCCGGCCGTGACCAGGCACGGCGACGTCACGGTCGCGGTGACCTCGGGCGGCGACCCGCGCCGGTCGCAGCGGCTGCGCTCGGCGATCGGCACTGGCCCTGGCCGACGGCTCGCTGCCGGTGCGCCCGCAGCGCCGGCGCGGCGGTCGCCGGGCCGAGCAGGCTCGGTCGCGCTGGTCGGCGGCGGCCCAGGCGATCCCGGCCTGATCACCGTGCTCGGCCGGCGGCTGCTCGCCGAGGCCGACGTGGTGGTCGCCGACCGGCTCGGGCCGAGCGCGCTGCTTGACGAACTCGACCCTGACGTGGAGATCGTCTGGCGGGCAAGGCGCCGGGCGCGCACACGCATGACGCAGGACCAGATCAACGCCCTGATCGTGGACCGGGCGCTGGCGGGCAGCCGGGTGGTCAGGCTCAAGGGCGGCGACCCGTTCGTGTTCGGCCGGGGCGGCGAGGAGGCGCTGGCCTGCGTCCGCGCCGGGGTGCCGTTCCAGGTCGTGCCCGGGCGTGACCAGCGCCGTCGCCGTGCCCGCGTACGCCGGGATCCCGGTGACGCACCGTGGCATCACCCAGGACTTCGCGGTGGTCTCCGCGCACCTGGACCCGTCGCAGCCGGGCGCGACGTCGACTGGGCCGCGCTCGCCCGTGGCCCTGGCACGCTGGTCCTGCTGATGGCCGTCGCCCACCTGGAGCACGATCAGCGCCGAGCTGATCAAGCGCGGCCGGGCCGCGACCACGCCGGTCGCGGTGATCAGGGACGGCACGACTGCCCGGCCAGCAGGTGCTCATCTCGACGCTCGAGCACGTCGCCGCAGACGCGGCGCAGGCAGCGCATCAGGCCACCAGCGGTGGTGGTCATCGGCGACGTGGTCAGGCTCCGTGAGAGGCTAGGCGCCGGAATGACAGGGGCGGGCACAGGCGGTTCTGAGGCTGCCGGCACGGACCGGACGACAGAACGAGGTGCGGCATGAACGGCCGACCCTGCTCGCCGTGGCGCACGGCAGCAAGCACCCGGCGGCGACGGACACGATCAGCGCGCTGGCCGGCCAGGTCGAGCGGCTCGCACCGGTGCTCGACATCCAGGTGGCGTTCGTCCAGCACGCGAGCCCGTCGCTGCCCGACGCGCTCGACGCCGCCGGCCCCGACGTCGTGATCGTGCCGCTGCTGCTGTCGACCGGCTATCACCTGACCACCGACATCGCCGGCGCGGCGACCGCCATCGACACGGCGATCACCGCGGCGGGACGCTGGCGCCGCGGGTCGCCGGCCCGCTCGGGCCCGACCCGCTGCTGGTCACGGCCCTGGCCGGCCGGCTCGCCGAGGCCGGCGTGCCGGCCGGCACGCCGGTCGTGCTCGCCGCCGCCGGCTCGTCTGACCCGCAGGCCGCCGGCCAGGTTCAGGCGCAGGCCGACCTGCTGGCCGCCGAGCTGCGGCGCCCCGGTCGTGGTCGGCGTACGCCGCCGCCGGCGAGCCGACCGTCAGCGAGGCCGTCGCCGACCTGCGCGCAGCGACCGGCGGCCCGGTCGCGGTCGCCACGTACCTGCTGGCGCCCGGCCAGTTCCACGACCGGCTGGCCGAAAGCGGAGCGGACTGGGTGACCGCGCCGCTCGGCGCGCACCCGGCGGTCGCCGCCCTGATCATCGACCGGTACCGCACCCACAGGACAGCGGCCGCCCGCAGCGGCCTGACGTCCGGCGGCGATCAATGGGAGGCATGTCCACACGCCGAGCGGCCGGTGTGCCACCGCAGACGCCGGCGGACGGGCGCCCGTGCGACTCGGCCAGCCGGACGAGTAGTGCTGCTCGATCCCGGCGACCGGGTGCTGCTGATGCGCTACGACGACGGACCGCCGAACGGCGCGCACTGGTCGACGCCAGGCGGCGGCCTGAACCCCGGCGAGGACTTCGCCTCCGGCGCCGCGCGCGAACTGGCCGAGGAGACCGGCTGGCACGACATCGTGCTGCTCGGCGAGATCTACAGGTGGACGCACGAGATGGAGTATGACGACGCCATCGTCCGGCAGGTGGAGCGCTTCTACCTGGCCAGGACCGACCGGCCAGAACGGGAGATCACGGGGGTCGAGGCGATGCACGAGGCCGACGGCATCGCCACCTGGCGCTGGTGGACGCTCGCCGACCTCGACACCACCGCCGAGGCGATCTGGCCAGCCGAACTCGCCGACTCTGATCAGGAAGGCTCTGCCCGGACCATCCTGACCAGTGCGTGCAGCCCGGCCAGCAGCTCCTGCTGGTCGCCAAGCCCGGTCAGGGTCTCGTCGATCCGACGGATCATGGTGTCGATCCGCCGTCCCAGCTCCTCGTCGCGCTGACGCGCGGCCTCCCGGTCGGCGACCTGCGCGTCCTGAAGGCGGGCCAGATCGGCGGTCAGGATCTGCCGCGCGTGCGCGGTGTTGTCTGCCAGCTTGTCCTCGGTCCTGCGAAGGTCGTCTGCCTGGGCGCGCCTCGCTGCGCTGAGCTCCTCGTCCAGGTTGGTGACGGTCTTGACCAGCCCAGCCACCTTCTCCCGCAGGGCGACCACGTCCTCGCGCGGGTGCAGGCTCTCCCGCGAGAGCGTGCTGATCCGCTCGCGCAAGTGCGCGAAGTACGCGGCGGCCGGGCGGATCGTCGCGGACACCAGGTACGCGGCCATGACGTAGTAGCCGAGCGTCGCACCGGAGATGTAGGTGACCACCGCCGTCGCCGCCGCGGTGCTGAGGTGCCCGCCGAGCGCGAACCAGAGCATGCGGCGCGCGATCGTGCGTGCCTCAGCCTCCTGATCCGGACGGACCTCGATCCCGCGGGCGCGCGAGACCGCCATCTCGGCGACAACCCTGCGCGCACCGAAATACAGGTTCCACGGCACGGCCACGAGCACGATCAGCCACGCGAGCGCGGCGGCGCCCGCGGCGATGGACAGGACCGTGCGCAGCGAGACTCCGGCCAGGTGTCCGAGCCACGCGATCAGCAGCGCCGCGATGGCGCCGATCACGATCATCGCCCACCACTTGACGACCCCGCTTGCCCGATGTTCGTCGCTCATGCTGCGACGGTAATGGCCAGGCGATGCCGCGCGGATCGGCGCAGCTACTCAATCATGATTGAGTAGCGCTACCTATCGGAACCATCGCTCGGGCCGGGACTAATGGCCAGGTTCCGGTCGGCCGTCAACTCGCCGGGCCTCTCCTTCGTACTTGGTAGGCGAGAGAAGGAGGTGGTGGCGTGCAGGAGGCCGCGGACGCCGAGGCCCTTGAACAGTTCCTGGCCGAGCGTGGTACCCAGCTGATGCGGACAGCGGTCTTGCTGGCCGGCAGCCGCCAGGACGGCGAGGACCTGATGCAGGCGGCGCTGGAGCGGCTGCTCAGGCAGGGCAAGCGGATCACGGGCAACCCTGAGGGATACCTCAGGCGGACGCTGTACAACCTGGCGGCCGACCGCTGGCGACGGCAGGAGCGGCTGCGCCGCAAGCTGCCGGTGCTGGGCGGAGGTCAGCGGTCGGTCGAACCCGATCTGACCGCGGCCGTCGACCTCAGGGATGCGCTGATCCGCGCGCTGCACATGCTCCCGCCGCAGCAACGTGCGGTGGTGGTGCTGCGGCACTGGGAGCAGCTGTCGGAGGCCGAGGCCGCTGAGGTGCTCGGTTGCTCGGAAGGCACGGTCAAGGCCGCGGCGTCCCGCGGCTTGCGCCGGATGCGCGAGCTCGCCGCCGAGTGGCTAGATAACGATGTCGAGCTGACGGAGAACAGGACATGAACCAGGACTTTGACGAGCTGGTACGCGACAGCATGGCGCGGTTTACCGACGGGGTCGAGATGCCGCCGCGGCTCCGCGGCCGAAGCGCGCAGGCAGAACAGGCGACGGCACCGTGCCAGGGTCGGCTGGCTGGCGAGCGGTGCCGCGGTCGCGGGTGCGGCGGCCGTGACGATCGGCTCGGTCGCGGACCGGAACGGTGGCGCCGCACCATCAGCACGGCCATGGGCACGGGCGCTCCCGGCCGTCGAGACGACCGCCGTGGTGATCACCCGGGTCGAGCGCGCACTGGCCAAGACGGCCAAGGGCAACCCGGTCGCCTACACCAGGCAGACCAACCATGGCGTGAGGCTCTTCCTGATGATCCCGCACGGCAAGCCGATCCAGGTGCGTGGCAGCGTGACCAGCACCTGGTCACGCGGGCCGCTGCAGCACGTCGTCGTCGGCACCCCAGGGGGCAAGCCGTCGCTCAGCATGCTGACCGACAACAGCGGGGGTAAGAGCGTCCAGACCACCGTCAGTTACCAACGGCGGGTCTGGTGGCGCGGCACGTATTCAGCACCGACGACGACCACGCCCGCGCTGGGCTGCAAGCTCGGCGCGGTCGACAGGACGCCAGCACAGTGGGCCCGTGAGGTGAAGAAGCTGCTGTCCTGCGGCGCCGCCGTGGCCGGCCGTCAGCGGGTCGACGGCGTCGACACGATCAGGCTGAAGCTGAGCAGCAGCTACCACCGCGCGTGCGCCGGGTCGAACAGCGGCGGCCAGCTGCCATCCGGTGTCGGTCGGCTGGACAGGGACGCTCTGGGCAAACGCGAAGACCTTCCTGCCAGTGCGCCTGATCTCGCACGGTCATCACTTCAGCTTCCAGATCGACTTCCGCTGGCTCGCGCCGAACGCGGCCAACCTGGCCATGCTGCACCAGCCGATTCCTGCCGGATTCAAGCACGTCTGACCAGAAGCGCGATGGCGCGCGGTGCCGGCTGCAGGCCGACCGCGCGCCATCGGCGTCTGCGGGCAAGGATCGTCCCTGGCTGTCGGTATGTCACGGCAGTATGGAGGTATGCCCGCACGCGCAGCGCCGGAGCAAGACTCTGGCGCGGCCACCGGGGCGCTGGCCGGCTTCTCCGAGCCGACGGCGTCCTGGTTCCTCGCTGCCTTCGCCGAGCCGACCACCGCCCAGGCGCAGGCGTGGAGCGCGATCGGCAACGGCGAGAACGCGCTCGTCATCGCGCCGACCGGGTCGGGCAAGACGCTGGCCGCGTTCCTGTGGGCGATCGACAAGCTGGCCACTGAGCCGCCTCCAGCCGACCCGGCGCAGCGCTGCCGGGTGCTGTACATCTCCCCGCTCAAGGCGCTCGCCGTGGACATCGAGCGGAACCTGCGCTCCCCGCTGGCCGGCGTCAGCCAGGCGATGCGCCGCCTCGAGCTGCCTGAACCGCAGATCCGGGTCGGCGTCAGGACCGGCGATACCGCGGCGGACGAGCGCAGGCAACTCGCCAGCAAGCCGCCCGACATCCTGATCACCACGCCGGAGTCGCTGTTCCTGCTGCTGACCTCGCGCGCCAGGGAGAGCCTGCGCGGAGTCGAGACCGTGATCATCGACGAGGTGCACGCGCTGGCCGGCGGCAAGCGCGGCGCTCACCTCGCGCTGTCACTGGAGCGTCTTGACGCGCTGCGCGCTCGCCGACAAGGCCGCCCCGGCACAGCGGATCGGGCTGTCGGCCACCGTCCGGCCGCCAGAAGAGGTCGCGTCGTTCCTCGGCGGCGCCCTCCCCGTGACGATCGCGGCACCGCCCAGCGACAAGCGGCTCGACCTGACGATCGTCGTGCCGGTGCAGGACATGTCCGATCTCGGCTCGGACGGCGCCAGCCTGCCAGGCTCTGGTCAAGCTTCGGCGTCGATCGTCGGGCCGGCCGAGTTCGGCGCGCAGGCCGGGACGGGGAACCCGGGCGCCGCGCCGTTTGCTCCCGGCGATCCGCAGGGTGCAAACGGCCAGGCACGCTCCAATTCGATCTGGCCGCACGTCGAGGCCCAGGTGCTGGACGCCATCGAGCGGCATCGCTCGACGATCGTGTTCGCGAACTCGCGCCGGCTGGCCGAGCGGCTCTGCGCCCGCCTCAACGAACTCGCCGCCGAGCGCGCGGTCGAGCGGGCCGAGCTGGCCGGGTCCGACCCCGACGAGATCACGCGGCCTGTGGTCGCGCGCGCTCACCACGGCTCGGTCTCTCGCACCGAGCGAGCCCAGATCGAGGAGGCGCTCAAGGAAGGACGGCTCCCCGCCGTCGTCGCGACTTCGAGCCTGGAGCTCGGCATCGACATGGGCGCGGTGGACCTCGTTATCCAGGTCGAATCGCCTCCTTCGGTCGCGAGCGGCCTGCAGCGAACTGGGCGCGCCGGGCACAACGTCGGCGACGTCTCCCGTGGCGTGATCTTCCCGAAGTATCAGGGTGACCTTGTGCAGGCCACCGTGGTGGCCGACCGGATGCGCGACGGGGCGATCGAAGAGCTGCGCATGCCGCGCAACCCGCTCGACGTGCTGGCCCAGCAGATCGTCGCGATGACCGCGATGGACGACTGGACCGTCGATGACCTGCTGGCCATGGTCCGCCGGGCGGCCCCGTTCAGCGGCCTGACCAGGCCGGTGCTCGAGGCCGTCCTCGACATGCTGGCCGGCCGCTATCCGAGCGAGGAGTTCGCGGGCCTGCGGCCGCGTCTGATCTGGGACCGGGCCACCGGGATCCTGCGCGGACGGCCTGGCGGCCAGCGGATCGCGGTGACCAACGGCGGCACCATCCCCGACCGCGGCCTGTTCGGCGTGTTCCTGGCCGGAGCCGCCGATAAGAGCGGCCGGCACTCGCGGCGGGTCGGCGAGCTTGACGAGGAGATGGTCTACGAGTCACGCGTCGGTGATGTCTTCGTGCTCGGCGCGAGCTCCTGGCGGATCGAGGACATTACCGCGGACCAGGTGATCGTGTCCCCGGCTCCTGGGCAGCCTGGCAAGCTGCCGTTCTGGCACGGCGACGCGCCGGGCCGGCCAGCCGAGCTCGGCCGCGCGATCGGCGCGTACTGCCGCGAGCTTGGCGCCGCTGATCCGAAGCGCGCGACCTCGAGGCTCCGCGAGGCAGGGCTCGATGAGCTCGCGACCAGCAACCTGCTCGGCTACCTGACCAGCCAGCGGGAGGCCACCGGGTACCTGCCCGACGACTTGACCCTGGTACTCGAGCGGTTCCGCGATGAGCTCGGCGACTGGCGGCTGGTCCTGCACAGTCCGTACGGCTCCAAGGTGCACGCGCCGTGGGCGCTGGCGATCGCCGCGCGGCTGCGCGAGCGGTACGGCGGCATGGACGTCCAGGCCATGTACACCGACGACGGCATCGTGATCAGGGTCCCCGACGCCGACGATCCGCCGCCCGCGGGCTTCGCGCTCCTGGACCCCGACGAGGTCGAGCAGATCGTCACCGCCGAGCTCGGGGCGTCGGCCCTGTTCGCCGCCAGGTTCCGTGAGTGCGCTGCCCGCGCGCTGCTGCTCCCCCGCCGCCAGCCGGGCCGCCGCTCACCGCTGTGGCAGCAGCGCCAGCGCGCCGCTCAGCTGCTCGCGGTCGCGAGCGACTACGGCAGCTTCCCGATTGTGCTCGAGACGATGCGCGAGTGCCTGCAGGACGTGTTCGACGTGCCTGCCCTGGTCGGTCTCATGCGCGACCTGGCCGGCCGCAAGGTCAGGCTCGTCGAGGTCGAGACGTCGACCGGCTCGCCGTTCGCCAGGGCGCTGCTCTTCCGCTACATCGGCGCGTTCATGTACGAGGGCGACGCACCGCTGGCCGAGCGTCGTGCGCAGGCGCTCGCCCTCGATTCCGCCTTGCTCGCCGAGCTGCTTGGCCAGGCTGACCTGCGGGACCTGCTCGACCCGCAGATCGTCCTAGATTCACAACGCGACCTTCAGCGAACCTCGCCCAGCCGGCACTGCTCGTCGGTGGAGCAGCTCGCCGACATGATCATGCAGATCGGGCCGCTGGGCGCTGAGGAGATCGCGGCCAGGTGCACCGAGCCTGGCGCGGCGCCTAGCTGGATCGCCGATCTGGCGGCCCAGCGCAGGATCATCGACGTCAGGATCGCGGGCCAGCAGCGCTACGCGGCGATCGAGGACGCGGGCAGGCTCAGGGACGCCCTCGGCGTCGCGCTGCCGACCGGCATCCCCGTCGCCTTCACCGAACTGCTGCCAGACCCGCTCGGCGATCTCGTCGCCAGGTACGCGCGCTCGCACGGGCCGTTCACGGCCATCGACGTCGCGCACCGCTACGGCCTGGGCGTCGCCGTGGTCACCGGCGCGCTGCACAGGCTCACGGCCAGCGGCAGGATCGTCGAGGGCGAGTTCCTGCCGAGCCTGCTCGGTCCGCAGTGGTGCGATGCCGGGGTCCTGCGCCTGCTCAAGCGCCGCTGCCTGGCCAAACTGCGCCACGAAGCAGAGCCGGTGCCGACGCAGGTCTTCGCCGCCTTCCTGCCGGCCTGGCAGGACGCCCTGCATGACACGGCGTTCCTTGCGGTGCAGGGCCGCAAGCCAGGCACCGGATCGAACTCCTGGCAGCCGAGGCGCAGGGCCCGGGTCGCCGGACCTGACGCCGTCTACTCTGTGGTCGAACAGCTTGCCGGGGCGGCCATTCCCGCTGCTGCGCTTGAGTCCCTGGTCCTGCCTGCCAGGGTCGCCGGCTACGCCCCCGCCATGCTGGACGAACTCACCGCAGCCGGAGATGTCATCTGGGCCGGCGCGGGCGCTCTGCCTGGCGGCGACGGCTGGCTCGTGCTCGCGCCAGCGGACTCAGCCCCGTTGCTGATGCCGCCGCCGGGCGAGATCACGATGACGCCGGTGCACGACGCCGTACTCGAGGCACTGAGCGGCGGCGGCGCCCTGTTCTTCCGCGCGCTGGCCGACCGCGTCGTCGACCGCGTCACCGCGACGGACACCGGATCACCAGCCAGCGACGGACAAGAACGCGGACGGCCAGCATGCGGTGAGCCGGATGAGGGCGCTGAACCGGGTCAGCGATCAGGCGGTAGCCGCCGCGGTGTGGGACCTGGTCTGGGCCGGCCTGCTGACCAACGACACGCTCGCGCCGATGCGCACGCTGCTCGCGACCGGCAAGTCCTGGGCGCCGGGGCCCCGTCAGGGCGCGGCGGGCGGCGCAGCCACCGCGCCTGACCTGGGCCACGGTGATGGCATACCGGACGGCCGGCGGAACGGCCAGGGCCAGCCGGCCGGCTGGCAGCAAGGGCTCCAGTCCCCGTACGCCGGCCAGCGAGGGCCGGCCGCCGGGCGGCTGACGAGGCGGCCAGGCCTCGGCCGGGGCGCGCTGCCCTCGCACGCCGGGCCGCCCACAGTCAGCGGGCGCTGGTCTCTGGTGGTGCCGGGTGACGCGGACCCGACCAGGCGGCTGCACGCCAGGGCGCTGTCACTGCTCGATCGGTACGGCATCGTGATCAGGGGCGTCGCGGGGAGCGAGCGGGTAACCGGCGGGTTCGGCGCCCTGTACCCGGTGCTGCGAGCGATGGAAGAGACCGGCCAGTGCCGGCGCGGCTATTTCGTCGAAGGACTCGGTGCCGCACAGTTCGCGCTTCCCGGAGCGGTGGACAGGATGCGCTCGATGGCCGACTCGGTGCTTGCCTCTATGCCCGGCGCAGACGCACCCGCATCCGCGGCAGCAGCAGCTGAGCCACCCGTCGTGGTGCTCGCGGCCGCGGACCCCGCCAACGCCTACGGAGCGGCGCTGCCGTGGCCGCCGAGGCCGGACGAGACCCCAGGTGGCCACCGGCCTGGCCGCAAGGCCGGGGCGCTGGTGATCCTCGTGGCCGGGCAGCTGGTGCTCTACGTCGAGCGCGGCGGCAAGACGCTGCTGTCGTGGACCGCTGACCCGGCCATGCTCGGCCCAGCGACGGCCGCGCTGGCCGGTGCCGTCCGGGCGGGCGCGCTCGGGAAGCTGACTGTGGAGCGGGCCGACGGCGGCGGGGTGTACGAGTCTCCGCTCGCCCAGGCGCTCGAGGAGGCAGGCTTCCGGCCGACTCCACGCGGCCTGCGCCTGCGAGGCTGACCAGAGACGACGGCTACGCGCTGGCCGGCGTGTGCCAGAGGTCGGTGATCGTCAGCCCGAGGTCGGCGAGCATCCGCCTCAGCAGCGGCAGCGACACGCCGATGACGTTGCCGGGATCGCCGTCTATGCCGTCGATGAACGGCGCTCCCCTGCCGTCGATGCTGAACGCGCCCGCGAGCATCATTGGCTCGCCGCTGGACACGTAGGCGGCCAGTTCCGTCTCGGTCGGCCGGCCAAAGTGCACGGTGGTCCGTGCCACGGCGCTCACCTGGCGGCCGGTGGCGCCGTCGATCAGGCAGTGACCGCTGCAGAGCGTCCCGGAACGGCCGGCCAGCCGGCGCCACATGGCTACCGCGTGCTCGGCCGACTGCGGCTTGCCGAGCGCGACGCCGTCCAAGTCCAGCATCGAGTCGCAGCCGAGCACGAGGGCCGCAGGGCGCCGAGCGGCCACAGCCAGCGCCTTGCGCTCGGCGAGCATCTGGACGAGCGCCGGCGTCTCGAGAACCTCGTCCACGCTTTCATCGACGCCGCTGACGACGACCTCGGGATAAACCCCCGCGTCGCGCAGCAGCCGTAGCCTGCCCTGCGACCCGGAGGCGAGCACCAGCACGGCAGGCAAATGTGGAATCACGCAGGTCAGCGTACTTGCCAGCACAGCTGAGTAGCTCGGCGGTGTTTACCGAAAATTGTCCAGATTCTCGCCCGTGACCGGCCAGCGGGGTCGCGTGGGTCAGACCGGCTTGAGCGGCAGGTGCGGTCCCGCCGGGTACGCGACCTCGATCGGATCACCGCGCGAGACCTGGCCGCCGACCAGCACGATCGCCATCACGCCTGCTTTGCGCACCAGGTGACCGTCAGCGTCCCTGTCCAGCACTGCCTTCATCAGTCCCGCCTGGAACCCGTCAAGCTGGATGCACGGATTGCGCAGTCCGGTCACCTCCACCACCGCGTCGGGGCCGAGCATCAGCCTCGTGCCCGTGGGCAGCGCCAGCAGATCGATGCCGCGGGTCGTCACGTTCTCGCCCATGTCCCCCGGTGCCACCCGATAGCCGCGCAGGCCGAGTTCATCGTGCAGTTCGGCGTGGATCAGGTGCACCTGGCGCAAGTTCGGCGCGGACGGATCCCTGGCCACGCGCGACCTGTGCTGGACGGTCTGGCCAGCGTGCGCGTCGCCTTCGACCCCGAGCCCAGCGATCAGCCTGATCGCGTCGCGGATTGGCTTGCTGAACGCGTGCTGGCCGTCCCTGCTGACCGCGGCGACGAAACCTGCTGACACGGGCCGGCTTCCCGTCACCACAGGCCAGGAATCAGCCGCGCTGTGCGGCTGGCGTAGGCCTGATATTCCGCGCCGAGCGCGGCGGCCAGCGTCGCCTCCTCCACGCTGATCCTGACCGCGAGCGCCATGGCTGGCACGACGACGATCAGCAGCAAGCCCAGCCAGTTGCCGAGCGCGATGCCCGCACCGGTCAGCGCGAGCAGAGCTCCCGCATAGCCCGGATGCCGGAGCGCGCGGTACGGGCCGTGCTGGACGACCCGATGATCGTCCGCGATGCCGACCACGAAAGTGAAGAACCGGTCAAGGGTCAGGATTGCCCAGACCCGCAACGCGATCCCGGCGACGGCGGTGACCTCGCCAAGCACGACTAGCGCCCGGCCGCCGCCGATGGCGAACTGGGTCAGTCTGGTCAGCACCAGCGCTCCGACTGCCGCGGCCGCGATACCGACCACGACCAGGAAAAACGTCCACTCCCTGAGGCGCCCGCCCGCGGCCGCTGACCAGGTCCGCAGCCGCGAACGCCAGCCAGGCCGGACCGCCAGGCGCAGCCTGAGTGCAAGCTCGACGACGCCCCACAGGACCAGCGTCGCGGCCGCCGCGCCATGCCCGATCGCGGCCGGGAGCCGTTGATCCATGGCTCAGCCTCCCGGTGTCGTGCCGTCAGGTTTCTGCAACTCATGCCAGCTGCCTGCATAATGCTGGGTATGCGACTGTCTGCCCGAGCCGATTATGCCCTCCGCGCCGCAATCGAGCTCGCGGCATCGGGCGAAGGCCACGTCACGGCTGAGCAGCTGGCCAGGGCGCAGCAGATCCCGGCAAAGTTCCTCGAGGCGATCCTGACCCAGCTGCGACGGGCCGGCCTCGTCCGCAGCCAGCGCGGACCTGACGGCGGATTCTGGCTGGCGCGGCCCGCGGACGAGATCGCGCTCGCCGACATCATCAGGGCGATCGACGGCCCGCTGCTCGGAGTGCGCGGCGAACGGCCGGAGAATCTCGGCTACATCGGCGCGGCCGAGCCGCTCCAGACCGTGTGGATCGCGCTGCGCGCGAACGAGCGGGCCATCCTCGAAGAGGTCACGCTTGCGCACTTGGTCGCCGACGATCTTCCTGAGAGCGTCAAGCGCCTCGCTGACCTCCCAGGTTCCTGGGAAGCGCGCGTCGCCCGTTAGCCGGGAGTAAGTCTCCTGGTCCTCAGACCGGCACCATGTTGGTGATCTCGCGGACCGTGCGCGTCACCTGATCGAAGGCTGGCTCGCCGACAGGCGAGGTTCGTCCCGATCGGTATCCGCCCCGGTACCGTGAGCTTCTGGCCCTGGCCGATCTGCCCGGGCGCGATGTGCCTGGCACCGATCTGACCAACCACCTGACCGGTCCCGATGCTGTGGCCGAGCGGGCCAGCCCAAGCTGGCCAGCGCCGGCCGGCACCCGCGAGCCTGCGCCGGCGGGAACCCGCTGCTCGGCTGGCATGGACATGCGCTCGGATCCGACCGGACCCACGGGAACCTCTTCCTGCGCGGCCTGATCGCCGCCCCGGCCGGAACCGTGGCTCACGCCGTTGACCTCGATCGGCGGCTCGATGACGTCGGCGAACACCGGCTCGCTCTGCAGTTCGGCGAGCGCGAAGTTATCAGAGACTTCCCTGAGCACCTGAGACAGCGGCGCGCCGAGCGCCGAGCAGATGGCAGCGAGCAGTTCCGACGATGCTTCCTTCTGTCCCCGCTCGACCTCGGAAAGATATCCAAGCGAGACCCGCGCCGAGGCAGAAACCTCGCGGAGGGTGCGACCCTGCCGCAGGCGCAGTCGCCGCAGCGCGTCACCGAGCAAGTGACGAAGCAGGACCATCGTCGCATTCCCTTCCCGAGATCGGCCGCCTACCCCTCCACCGTACCTGCCCTGAATGACGGAGCGGGAGAGGGCATCGGTGCGTCTTCGACATACGTAACGCTGTAATCACTCATTGTCTTCCATGGGCATCGCTTTGCACGAGCGTGGTGACGAGCAGCTTGAGGACATGGTCCACCGTGCCCAGCCGGATCTGCGTCCGGTCGCCGCTGAGCGCCAGCGTCTCATGCCTGGTCGCCCACCACGCGCTCACCGCGATGTGGACGGTGCCGACCGGCATGCCCATCGGCCGGCTCAGGGCCTGCTACCCCGGTGGTCGCGACTCCCACCGCGGCACCCAGCCGCTCCCTGACGCCCCGCGCCATCGCCACGGCCACATCAGGGTGCACCGTGCCGACCCGGGCAAGCAGGTCCGCATCGACGCCAAGTAGCTGGTTCTTCACATCAGCCGCGTAGGCCACGATGCCGCCTCTGACGACGGCCGAAGCCCCGGGAACGGTCGTGAGGGCCGCGGTTACCAGCCCGCCCGTGAGCGACTCGGCGGCGCCGATGGTCAGCCCGCGCGCGACCAGCATCGCGATCGCGCTGGGGGCGAGGTCTCCGGCGACGAGGTCCCCGGCGGCTGGCGTACCGGACGCCTCCGCTCACTCCGCCGCCCCGCCTCACTCCGCCGCCCCGCGCGCGGGAGGCCCGCTCGCCACCGGCTGGGCGTCAGCGGGATGCGCAGCCCGGCGCAGCCTGCAGCGCCCTGGCCGTGTAGTCGACCCCGGTCACCAGCGTCACGGCGACCGCGGCGGCCATGAAGGCAGATCGCACCCAGCCGATCGGCTCCGGCAGGATGTACAGCCCGATCGCGATGATCTGCAGCACCGTCTTGATCTTGCCGCCCCTGCTGGCCGCGATGACCCCGTGCCTGATCACCCAGAAGCGCAGCAGCGTCACGCCGACCTCGCGCACTACGATGACCACCGTCACCCACCACGGCAGGTCACCGAGCGCCGACAGCGTGATCAGCGCCGACCCGGTCAGCGCCTTGTCCGCGATCGGATCGGCGATCTTGCCGAAGTCGGTGATCATGCCGCTGCGCCTGGCTAGCTGGCCGTCGAGCAAGTCGGTCACCGACGCGACGCCGAACACGAAGAACGCGACGACCCGCGACGCGGTACCGCCGGCGACCAGGAAGCTCACGAAGACCGGCACGAGCAGCAGCCGGAGGACGGTGAGCCCGTTGGGAATATTGACCAGCCTGGGCGCGGCCGACGGGTTCGGCGCGTCCGAGCTAGTCAATGGTCCCAGGCTGCGCTGGACGTCCCTGTTCATGCTCATCAACCAGATCCGCCACCAGGTCCACCCCCTCCGAACCTGATACCCGCGCACGGACCAGGTCACCAACAGCCAGCCGCCGGGGCGACCGCACCTCGGTGGCGCCGTCCACCTCGGGCGCCTGATGCGCGCCGCGGCCGACGTAGCGCCATCCGGCCACATCGCTGCCTGTCTCGCCGTGCTGATCTTCGGCAAGTTCCTCGATCAGCACCTCGTGGATCTCGCCGATCCGGTCGGCGGCCCGCTGGTCCATCAGCTCGTCGGCCAGCCCGGCGACCTGCTCGACCCGGCTGGCGATCTCGTCCTCGCCGAGCTGGCCTGGCAGCGCCGCCGCCTCCGTGCCGTCCTCGTCGGAGTACCCGAAGACGCCGATCGCGTCCAGCCTGGCCTCGGACAAGAACCGCTCGAGCTCGGCGACGTCGGCCTCGGTCTCGCCTGGGAAGCCGACGATGAAGTTGGATCTGATCCCCGCCTCGCGGCGCCAGCTTCCTGATCTGCTCGATGAGGGTCAGGAACCGGTCGCCATCACCGAACCTGCGCATCGCGCGGAGCACCGGCCCGCTCGCGTGCTGGAAGGACAGGTCGAAGTAGGGCGCCACACCAGGCGTTCCAGCCAGCACCTCGATCAGCCCAGGGCGCACTTCAGCGGGCTGCAGGTAGCTGACCCTGATCCGGTCGATGCCAGGAACGGCGGCGAGCCTGGGCAGCAGCGTCTCAAGCAGCCGCAGGTCACCGAGATCCTTGCCGTAAGAGGTTGAGTTCTCGCTGACAAGCATGCAGTTCCCTGGCGCCGTGCAGCGCGAGCCAGCCCGCCTCAGCCACCAGGTCATCCGGCGGCCTGGAGACGAACGCGCCGCGGAAGGCGGGGATCGCGCAGAAGCTGCACCGCCGGTCGCAGCCTGACGCGATCTTGAGCGGGGCGACCACGCCGTCGCCCAGCCGGCGCCGAGCACCCGCGGCCCGGAGGCCGGCGCCAGGCCGTCTGGCAGGTCGGCGAGCCGCCCGCCGCCGTGCCCCGGGACATGGCCGCCGGCCGCCCCTGGCCGTCCGGCGGGCGAGATCGGCAGCAGCTTCCTGCGGTCCCGCGGCTCGTGCGCGGCCCAGCGCTGGCCGTCCAGGACAGCGTCGAGCCGGCCTGAGATGTCGGCGTAGTCGTCGAAGCTGAGCACCTGGGCCTCGGGCAGCGCATCGGCCAGCCCAGAGCCGTACCGCTCGGCCATGCAGCCAGCCGCGACCACCGCCGCGCCCGAGTCGGCAGCGGACAGCAGCTCGTCGATCGACTCCTGCTTCGCTGCCTGGATGAAGCCGCAGGTGTTCACCAGCACCACGTCAGCCTCGCCGCCCTCTCCGGCCGCCGCGTCCGCTGGCGTCAGCGTCCAGCCGCCGGACTCCAGCCGCGCGGCCAGTTCCTCCGAGTCGACCTCGTTCCTGGCGCAGCCGAGCGTCACCAGCCGCACCGTTCGGCCGCGGCAGGCGGCACCGGTTGACGGAGCGGAACCTGCAGATGACACACCGGAAGACTACGGCAGACCACTGTCTGCGAGCAGCCCGCCGGGCTGGGCGCTAGTGCACCCGGCCGGCGTGCAGGCTGAGCGTCACCATGCTGACCGTGCCCTTCGGCACCGGGTTCTTGCCGTTGACCCTGACCTTCACCCCCGACGGGTTGCCCAGGATCATCGTCACCCGGTGCTTCTCCGTCCAGTTCATCGAGTTGCCCGCGTACACCATGCCGCTGAACAGCGTCGCGCCGCTTGGGCTGGTGAGCTGTACCCAGCAGTTCTGCGTCGCGGTCAGACTGATGTGCAGCTTGCGCGGACCGTGCCGGTGCGCCACCACCGCCGGCGAGGTCTTGGCCTTCGGCTTGGACGCGGTGCTCGGGTTCTGCACCCTGGCGTCTTGCTTCGCCGCGGTCGCCGAGTGCGACGCGAAGTGCTGATAGGCGAATATTCCGGCGATGATCACCAGCGCGATGGCCATGGCCGCGGTCCAGTTCGGCCGGCGACGCTCCTTCAGCTTGACCGGAGTGACTGGCTGGAAGACGTCGGCGGCGCTAATCGCCTGCGGCGCTCCTATTGTCGCGTCATATTCCTCGATCAGGGGCTCGGGATTCACGCCTACGGCGCCCGCGATGCTGCGGATGTGGCCGCGGGCGTAGAAGTCGCCGCCGCAACCGGAGAAGTCGCTGCGCTCGATTCCGCGGATGATGGTTTCCCTGATGCAGGTGCGCTGGCTCACCTGCGTGACCGTCAGTCCGGCCTGGCGGCGTCCCGCTGCCAGCGCGTCACCGATACTCATGCCGCGCCTCCACGGTTCCCCATCAATGGCCGCTGCCGGTTCAGATTCGGGCGCATAGCTATGATTCCCGCTCCCCCGCTCCCCTTTTCAGGGGCTGATGACCCAGTGTAGGCACCTGACTACTGTGCGACGACAACCGGACCGGGTGTCCTAGAGGTCAAAGCCAATAAGCAGATGCGATTACGCAATCCCCACCCCCTCATGCCCCCCGCTCAGCCGGCCGACACCCACGCCCAGGGCGACCTTTCGCCATCGGGCCGAAAGGGAAAGGCAAAGCGCGACGACGCAGATGCGGGTGTTAGGTGGCTATTTGCCGCGCAGCGAATCCAGCAGTTCGTCGAGGTCGTCAGGACGGACCAGAACGTCCCTGGCCTTCGATCCCTCGCTCGGGCCGACGACGCCGCGGCTTTCTAGCATGTCCATCAGCCGTCCAGCCTTGGCGAATCCGACGCGCAGCTTGCGCTGCAGCATCGAGGTGGAGCCGAACTGGGTGCTGACGATCTGCTCGGCGGCCCTGAGCAGGTCGTCGAGGTCATCGCCGATGTCCGCGTCGATCTCGCGCTGCTTGCCCTCGCGCGACGGTGACGTCCTCGCGGTAGTCAGGCTGGGCCTGCCGCTTGCAGTGCGCGACGATCTCGCGGATCTCCTTCTCCGTCACGTACGCGTTCTGCAGCCTGATCGGCTTGCTGGCGCCCATCGGGAGGAACAGCGCGTCGCCCTGGCCGACCAGCTTCTCCGCGCCTGGCTGGTCGAGGATGACCCGGCTGTCGGTGAGGCTCGAGGTGGCGAACGCCAGCCTGGACGGCACGTTGGCCTTGATCAGGCCGGTCACCACGTCCACGCTGGGCCGCTGGGTAGCCAGCACCAGGTGGATGCCGGCGGCCCTGGCCAGCTGGGTGATCCTGACGATCGCGTCCTCGACGTCGCGCGGCGCGATCATCATCAGGTCGGCAAGCTCGTCGACGATCACCAGCAGATACGGGTAGGGCACGTACTCGCGCTCGCTGCCAGGCGGAGCCGTGACCTTCCCCGCCCTGACCGCCTTGTTGAAGTCGTCCATGTGCCGGAACCCGGACGCGGCCAGGTCGTCGTACCGCCGGTCCATCTCTCCGACCACCCAAGCGAGCGCGTCGGCGGCCCGCTTGGGGCTCGTGATGATCTGGGTAATCAGGTGCGGGATCCCCTGGTAGGCCGTCAGCTCGACGCGCTTCGGGTCGATCAGGATCATCCTGACCTCGTCCGGGTTGGCCCGGACCAGGATCGAGGTGATCAGCCCGTTGATGCAGGTCGACTTGCCAGCGCCGGTCGCCCCGGCGATCAGGATGTGCGGCATCTTGGCCAGATTGGCCACCACGGTACGGCCCTCGACGTCCTTGCCGAGGCCGACCACCATCGGGTGATGGTCGCTCTCCGCGACCGGCGAGCGGAGCACGTCGCCCAGGCTGACGATCTCGCGGTCGGTGTTCGGGATCTCGATTCCGATCGCCGACTTGCCGGGAATCGGAGACAGGATCCGCACATCGGCGCTCTTGACCGCGTAGGCGATGTTCTTCGACAGCGCCGTGACGCGCTCGACCTTGACCGCCGGCCCAAGCTCGATCGCGTACCTGGTCACCGTCGGCCCGCGACTGAACCCGGTGACCTGCGCGTCCACCTCGAACTGCTCGAGCACCATCGTCAGCGCCTCGACCATGGCATCGTTCGCCCTGGTCCTGGCCTTCGGCGCGGTTCCCGGCTTGAGCAGCGCCGCGGGCGGCAGCGTATAGCTGGACGAGCTCGAGCCGGTCAGCGTCAGTTGCTCGCCGCGGCCGGGCTTCGCCGGTGTCCTTGGCAACCGGCGCCGGCCTCGGGCGCGGCCGGTTCCTCGGCAGCCGCCTCGTCGGCACCGAACCAGGATCTGCGCCAGGAGGCCTCGGCGCCCGAGGCGGCGGCCGCCTGGGTGAGCGTGCCCCGCCCGGTGTAGCCGTGCGAGGTGGCCTGCGAGCCGAACATCAGGGCCTCGGCGATGACCTCGTCGTCGGTCGATCGGTTCGCCGCGACACCCGCCTGCGCGGCACTCTCCGCGCCGGCCACCTCGGTCTCGGCGCTCGCGGCGCGGGCCGCCAGCCCTCCTGGCCGGCCGCTGGTTCCGGCACCCGCGGCGCGCGCCGCCCGGCCGGCCGACCGCGGCACGAGGCCGCCGAGCAGCGGCGTGTCATAGGGCCTGTCGTGCTCGCCGGCCTCGATGGCGGCCGAGCCGCGCCGCTTCGGCGACCGCGGTGCGGGCAGTTCGCCGAGGACGGGATCGACATCCTCCTCGCCAGTTCGGCTCTTCCTCGCCGCGGAACGCCCGGCGAATGAGGAACGCGAATTCCACGCAGCGCTCGGGCACCCGATGCAGCGGCGTGCCGGTGATGACCAGAACGCCGAACGCCGCGACGAGCGCCAGCAGCGGGATCGCCGCCCAGGTGGTCAGCAGCGCCTGCAGCGGTGCGGAGATGACGAAGCCGATCATGCCCGCCCGACTGGTGCATCGCGTCGACGCCCTGTGACGGTGCAGGGCTGCCGAGCGCGATGTGCACGATCCCGAGCCCGCCGGCCAGGAACGCCGTCCAGCCGATCACCATGCGGGCCGTGTGCGCGTTCTTGTCAGGATGCCGCAGCAGCCGCCACGCGAGCAGCGCGAGCAGGATCGGCAGTGCCCAGGACCCGACGCCGAACGTGCCGCGGACCAGCGCGGTCAGCCCCCGGCCGACCGGTGTGCCGAGGCCCCACCAGGCGGCGCCAGCCGTGACGATCGCGGCGGCCAGCACGGCCAGCCCGGCGCCGTCCCTGCGGTGGGCAGGATCCAGATCGCGCGCGCTGTCGCCGAACAGCCTGGCGACGTGCCCGGCGCCGGTGGCGACTTCCATCCACAGGGCAGCCAGCCCGGCCAGCAGCCAGCCGACCAGGATCAGGAACGGGTTGCGCGACGCCCGCATGCTGCTAGCCAGGCTGCGCCTTGGCGGCGTCGGCGTACTGCGGCTGCGGTAGTACGGAGTGCTGCCTCGGCGCGTGTTGCCGCGACGCGTGTTGCCGCGGCCCGCGTTGCCCCCGCCGCCGCCGGTCCGGCCCGAGCCCGCGCGGCCGGATGCCGACCGGCTGGTGCTGGTCTTGTTGCCGCGGCCGGCGCTGGCGCCACCGCGCGCGCTAGTGCCGCCGCGGGCTGAGCCCGGCTGGCGGCTACGCCCGGCGGAACTGCCGTTTGGGCGCGCCGCACCCCTGGGCGCACGAGTCGCCATGCTTCACACGGTAACCAAGCGCTGCGCGAATTCCCAGCAACCCTGCCGGAGTGTCGTCCGCGCCGCCAGGCCGCACGCGGGGCCGTCATTGACGATCGATGGGCGGCAACGTAGCTTCGGCACAGTCCGGGGAAGGGGCGAGGGAGTGCGAATCGCGGTCGTGGGCGGCGGGCCAGGCGGGCTCTACTTCGCGGCGCTGACCAAGCAGCTCAGTCCCGGCTACGAGATCACCGTCTGGGAGCGGAACGCGCCCGACGACACGTTTGGCTTCGGCGTCGTCTTCTCCGACGAGACGCTCGGCGGGATCGAGCACGCCGACCCGCAGATCTACGCGGCGATGGAGCGCGAGTTCGCGCGCTGGGACGACATCGACGTGCACTACCGGGACCGTGGTAATCACCAGCGGCGGTCACGGATTCGCCGCGATCAGCCGGCGGCGCCTGCTGCAGATCCTGCAGCAGCGCTGCGGCCGACTCGGCGTGCGGATGCACTTCAGCACCGAGGCGCCCGATCCGGCCGCGCTGGCCGCCACCTATGACCTGGTCATCGCGTCGGACGGGGCGAACTCGGCAACCAGGGCCGCGTTCGCTGGCGCATTCGGCCCTGAAGTCGAGCAGCGCGCGTGCAAGTACATCTGGCTGAGCACCGACCTCGTCTTCGACGCGTTCAAGTTCTACGTCGTGCCGACGCCGTACGGCGTCATGCAGGTGCACGGCTACCCCTACGACGCCACCGGCAGCACCTTCATCGTCGAGATGCACGAAGACGTCTGGGCGCGGGCCGGCTTCGCCGCGCTGGCGCCGGCCAGCCTGCCGCCAGGCCAGTCGGACGAGGCCTCGATCGCCAGGATCGGCGAGCTGCTCGGGCACATCATCGGCGAGCACGCGATCGACGCGAACAACTCCAAGTGGATCAGCTTCGGCACGCTGCGCTGCCGTAGCTGGCGGCACGACAACGTGGTGCTGCTCGGCGACGCGGCGCACACCGCGCACTTCTCGATCGGCTCGGGCACCAAGCTGGCCATGGAGGACGCGCTAGCCCTGGCCGCGTGCCTGAACGAGCAACCGGACGTCGAGACCGCCCTGGATGCCTACGAGGCCGAGCGGCGGCCGGTGGTCGAGTCCACCCAGCGTGCCGCCCAGGCCAGCCTGGAGTGGTTCGAGAACCTGGGTCAGTACACCCATCAGGAGCCCGAGCAGTTCGCGTTCAACATCATCACCAGGAGCCGCCGGGTCACGCACGACAACCTGCGGCTGCGCGATCCCGAGTTCACCGCGCGCATCGATGAGTGGTTCGCCGCCGACTGCAAGCGGCGCGGGCTCGGCACCGGAGAAGTGGTGCCGCCGATGTTCGCAGCCGATGCGGCTGCGTGAGCTGGAACTCAAGAACCGCGTGGTCGTCTCGGCCATGGACATGTACTGCGGCAGCAGACGGCACGCCGTCCGACTTCCACCTCGTCCACCTCGGCGGCAAGGCAGCGGGCGGGGCCGGCGCTGGTGATGACCGAGATGGTCTGCGTCAGCCCGGATGGCAGGATCACGCCAGGCTGCGCCGGCATGTACGCGCCGCGAGCACGAGGCCGCCTGGCGGCGGATCACCGGGTTCGTGCACGAGTACACGAGCGCCGGGATCGGGCTCCAGCTCGGCCACTCCGGGCCGCAAGGGCTCGACGAAGCTGATGTGGGAGGGCATCGACGAGCCGCTGGAGGAGGGCAACTGGGAGGTCTGCGGGCCGTCCCCGATCCCCTACCTGGCCGGGATCAACCAGGTACCGCGCGAGCTGACCGTCGCCGAGATGCGAGCAGATCAAGGAGCAGTTCGTGGCCGCCACGCGGGCGGCCGAGCGGGCCGGGTTCGACCTGATCGAACTGCACTGCGCGCACGGCTACCTGCTGTCGTCGTTCATCTCGCCGGTGACGAACCAGCGCACCGACTCCTACGGCGGGTCGCTGGCCGCGCGGCTGCGGTACCCGCTCGAGGTGTTCGAGGCGATGCGCGCGGTCTGGCCTGCCGCGCAAGCCCATGACGGTGCGGATCTCGGCGACCGACTGGGTGCCTGGCGGCATCACCGGCGCCGACGCCGTGCAGATCGCCGAGGCGTTCGCGGTCGCGGGCGCCGACGCCATCGACGTGTCCACCGGCCAGGTCACCCCCGATGAGCAGCCCGCGTTCGGCCGGTCGTACCAGACGCCGTTCGCCGACGCGATCCGCAACAGGACCGGCATCGCGACGATCGCCGTCGGCGTGATCTCGTCCTACGACGACGTCAACTCCATCGTCCTGGCCGGCCGGGCCGACCTGTGCGCGCTCGGCCGGGCGCACCTGTACGACCCGAACTGGACGCTGCACGCCGCGGCCGCGCAGGGTTACGCCGGGCCCGCGGCAGGCTGGCCCGACCAGTGGGCCGCGGGCAGCAGGCCGCCGCAGACCGGCAGGACCGACGGGCCGAAGCCGCGGCTGGCCCTGATCCGCGAGGCCAGGGCCGGGACGGGCGGGACGCGGCACGCCCGCTGGCGACCGCACGATCGGAGTACCGTGCCCGCGGAACCCGCGCCGCCGGGAGGAGCATCGTGACGATCGAACCGGTCAATCCGCCGGAGCTGCCCAAGCCTTCTGGTTTCTCGCACGCGGTCGTCACGTCGGGCGGCCGGCTGGTGTTCCTGGCCGGCCAGACGGCGGTCGACCAGTCGGGCGCGATTGTCGGGAGAAACATCGTCGAGCAGTTCGAGCAGGCGCTCGGCAACCTGCTCATCGCTCTGCGCGCCGCAGGCGGCGGGCCCGAGCACCTGACCAGCCTGACCATCTATGCCACGGACCTGCGGGACTACCGGCGGCGCGGCAAGGAGATCGGCGCGGTCTGGCGGAAGCTGGCCGGGCCGCGATATCCGGCGATGGCCGCGATCGGAGTGCACCGTCTGTGGGACGAAGCCGCGCGTGGTCGAGATCCAGGGCTTCGCGGTGATCCCGTAACCGGGCGTCCAGTCGGGCACGCCATTGACTGCGGGCACATAGCAGGAATACTGGGCACGATCACAGCCTGAACTCCCGGGAGGGCCTGGCCGATGACGCTCACGCCGTCCGCGCATGCCGACACGTTCTGCAGGGACCACCTGCCGCCCGCAGACCAGTGGCCGGACCTGGAGTTCACGCTGCCGGAGCTCGCCTACCCGGACCGGCTGAACTGCGCGCGAACGCTGCTGCGAGGACACGATCGCGGCGCACGGCGCCGACCGGCCGTGCCTGCTGCCGCAGGACCCGCAGGCGCAGGTCTGGAGCTATGGCGATCTGGCCAGGACCGCGAGCCAGATCGCGCACGTGCTGACCGACGACCTCGGCGTCGTGCCGGGCAACCGGGTGCTGCTGCGCGGCCCGAACAACCCGTGGCTGGTGGCCTGCTGGTTCGGCGTGCTGCTGGCTGGCGGGGTCGTGGTCGCCACGATGCCGCTGCTGCGCTCCGCCGAGCTGACGACCATCTGCGACATCGCGCAGGTCAGCCTCGCGCTGTGTGACGACCGGTTCACCGACGAACTCGCCGGCGCCGACGCGCCTGGCCTGCGCATCGTCAGCTTCGGTTCGGCTGCACCGGGTTCGCCGGCGCCGCCCGGTGCGAAGGCCAGCCCGACTGGCAATCTCAACGAGCTGGCCAGCCGGAAGCCGGACACGTTCGCCGCGGTCGAGACGGCCGCCGACGATGTCGCGCTGATCGCCTTCACCTCAGGAACGACGGGCAGGCCGAAGGCCGCCATGCACTTCCACCGCGACGTGCTGGCGACCGCCGACACGTTCTCTGCGCTCGTGCTCAAGCCGACCAAGGACGACATCTTCACCGGCACGCCGCCGCTGGCGTTCACGTTCGGGCTCGGCGCGATCCTGATCTTCCCGATCCGGGCTGGGGCGGCGACGCTGCTGATCGAGCGGGCGACCCCGGCCGAGCTCGCGGATCAGATCGCGGCCCGCGGCGTCACGGTGGTCTCGACCGCGCCGACCGCCTACCGGGCGATGCTCGCCGCCGGGAAGGCTGAGCAGCTGCGGGGGCTGCGCCGGCCGGTCTCGGCGGGCGAGACGCTGCCAGGCTCGGTCTGGCAGGCGTTCTACGACGCGACCGGCGTCAAGATCATCGACGGGATCGGCAGCACGGAGCTGCTGCACATCTTCATCTCCGCGGCCGATGACCAGATCAGGCCGGGCTCGACCGGCCTGCCGGTACCTGGCTACCGCGCGGTCATCCTGGACGAGGCAGGCAAGCCCGTGCCGGACGGCGAACCAGGCCGGCTGGCCGTCAAGGGCCCGACGGGCTGCCGGTACCTGTCCGACGACCGGCAGCGCAACTACGTCAGCGGCGGGTGGAACTTCACCGGCGACACCTACATCCGCGACGCCGACGGCTACTTCTGGTACCAGGCCCGCTCCGACGACATGATCGTCTCAGCGGGCTACAACATCGCCGGGCCGGAGATCGAGGAGGTCCTGCTCTCCCACCCGCTGGTGGCCGAGTGCGGCGTCGTCGGCATGCCCGACGAGACCCGCGGCCAGGTGGTGACGGCCTTCGTGGTGCTGACCGATGGCGGCCAGCCAGGCCCGGATCTGGCGGCCGAGCTGCAGGACCTCGTCAAGCAGAAGATCGCGCCGTACAAGTACCCGCGCGCGATCGAGTTCATGGCAGTCGCTGCCGCGAACCAACACCGGCAAGCTGCAGCGCTTCAAGCTCAGGGAGCAGCCGCCCGCCTAGCTCTGCGACAGGAACGCCGCCAGGCAGTCGGCGATCATCTGATGGCCCTTGTTGCTGGGGTGCACGAGGTCTCCGCTCTGCCAGAACCCGTACGCGTCGGCGTCGGCCGGCGGCAAGGCCGGAACCGCGGTGAAGTCCATCACCGTGACCACCGACGTGCCCTGCGGGCCTGACGTGTCCGAGGCGGCCACGGTGCCGGCGGCCGCCACGTACTGGCTCCACGGAAAGCTGTAGCCACTCTGCCCGACCCTGGCCGGCAGCATGCAGAGCACGAAGGCGGGAGACGGCGGCGTCAGGCGAGCCTGGATGGCGGCGATGATCGCCTGCAGGCGCGCCTGGAAGGTACCCGGCGGAACGGCGCTGAACTGGTCGCTCGATCCGAGGCTGATGATCACTGCCGCCGGAGCGAGCGCGGCGATGCCGCCAGCGGGGCCGGAGGCAGCCCCGCCATTCAGTGCCGATACCCAGTTTGACGACTGCCATCCGTAGTGACCAGCGTCGTGAATCTGGATCCCGCGCGAATAGTCGCCGTTGTACTCGATGACGCCGTCGACATTGGCCTTCCCTGACACCCAGGACAGCGCCAGCGTGTGGGATGCGGCAGCACCGAGCGGAATGTGGGTCAGCTTTCCGTCGACAGTCCCGCTGCCGTTGGTGGACACGTTCGTGGCCGGACCCCCGTCGACGGACCAGGAGAACGCTCCGCCGAAGCCGGCCTGGGTCCACATGATGTCGGCCGAGTCGCCGGTCAGGCTAAAAGTAATTGACTGACCTGAGCCGCCAAGCTGGACGAACTTTCCCTTGGGACCGCTGGTGAGTCCCGTCACCGGGCTGCCAGTGATCGTTGTCGGCCAGGTGAACGCTGGGCTCGCCGGTGCCCGCGGCGCCGATATAGCCGCGGCCGCCGCCGGTGAGTCCCTGCGTCGGATAGCGCGCACGGAGTCCGTCGGCAAGGCGCGCCAGCCACCGATTCTGAAAGCCGGTCGACGGCGGACCCTGCGCATGCACGCCTTCGGTAACCGAGTCACCGAGGCAGACGACGTTGCAGCGCGCCGTGAGCCGGTTAGACAACCCGGCGAACCATGGCGTCAGGGCCTGGTTCTGCTCGGCAAGCGATGCTGCCGCCGGCGCGTCCGCCTGCGCGAGGGACAGCCGTCCTGTGGCATGACCGCGCCCGCGTGATCGCACTCCTGGGCTGGCCAGCCCAGTGCCCGCCGCGCCAGCAAGAAATCCGCGCCTGCTCGTACCTGAATCCATCGCGACACCCGCCTTCTGCCAGGCGGAGCCACGAGGTCCCTGACTGGCCGATCCCCCCAGGCTGCGCCGATAGCGCGTGGCACAGTCTGAATACAGTCGCGACAATAACACTTAGGCGGACTAAGTTCGATTCTTGCCGATGATTCCAAAAAGATATCGATAACTCTGACGGTTTCAATTGTCAGGGCATCAGACTTCGACAACGACCGGAATGATCATCGGGCGGCGCCGGTAATTGTTGTTCACCCATCTGCCGAGCGTGCGCCTGAAAAGCTGGCCGAGCTGGTGCGTCTCGGTGATCCCGTCCGCGGCCGCGGCGGCCAGAGCCTCCTCGATCAGGGGCCGCACCTCGCTGAAGCCGGCCTCGTCAATGCCCGCGCCCCTGGCGTGAATCTCGGGGCCAGCCACGAGCTTGCCGTTGGTCGAGTCGATGACCACGACAACGGAGATGAAGCCTTCCTCGCCGAGGATCAGCCGGTCCTTGAGCGAGCTCTCGGTCACCTCGCCCACGGACAGACCGTCGACGAAGACGTAGCCGCATTGCACCTTGCCGCTGACCGACGCCTTGCCGCCGACCAGGTCGACGACGACGCCGTCCTCGGCGACGACGATGTTCTCGGCCAGCACGCCGGTCAACGCGGCCAGTTCGGCATGCGCCTGCAGGTGCCGCCACTCGCCGTGCACCGGCATGAAGTTGCTCGGCCTGACCATGTTCAGCACGTACAGCAGCTCACCGGCCGGGGCGTGACCAGAGACGTGCACGAGCGCGTTGCCTTTGTGCACGACCCTGGCTCCGAGCCTGGTCAGGTCGTTGATCACCCGGGATACCGCGGTCTCGTTGCCTGGCACGAGGGAGGACGCGAGGATCACGGTGTCGCCTCTGGCGATCCTGATCGGATGATCCCGTCCGGCCATCCGCGCCAGCGCGGACATCGGCTCGCCCTGCGAGCCGGTCGAGATCAGCACGATCTGGTCAGGCGGCAGTTCCTCGGCGTCCTTCATGTCAACGATCAGGCCGCCGGGCACAGACGGGATCTGCAGGTAGCCAAGCTCCCTGGCCACGCCCATGTTGCGGACCATCGACCGGCCGACCAGCGCGACCTTCCTGCCGTGCGTGGCCGCGGTGTCCATCACCTGCTGCACGCGATGCACGTGGCTTGCGAAGCAGGAGACGATGATGCGCTGATCGGCCGAGCTGAAGACGTTCGACAGGACCGCCGCGATCTCCCGCTCGCTGGTGACGATGCCGGGAACCTCGGCGTTGGTCGAATCCGACATCAGCAGGTCGACGCCATCGGCGCCGAGCCGCGCGAACCCGCCGAGATCGGTCAGCCGCCCGTCCAGCGGAAGCTGGTCCATCTTGAAGTCGCCGGTATGCAGGACGACGCCAGCCCCGGTCTTGATGGCGACCGCGAGCGCATCAGGAATCGAGTGGTTGACGGCGAAGAATTCAAGGCCGAACGGGCCGAACTCGCAGCTGCCGCCTGCGTCGACCTCGAGGGTCGTCGGTGTGATCCGGTGCTCGGCGAGCTTGCTGGCGACCAGGGCCAGCGTCAGCCTGGACCCCACCAGCGGTATGTCTGCCCGGCGCCGCAACAGGTAGGGCACGGCGCCGATGTGGTCCTCGTGGGCATGTGTGAGAACCAGAGCGTCGATGTCGTCGAGCCGGCCGTCGATGGCGGTGAAGTCGGGCAGGATCAGGTCGACGCCGGGCGTGTCAGGGTCGGGAAACAGGACGCCGCAGTCGACGATCAGCAGGCGGCCGCCGTACTCGAAGACGGTCATGTTCCGGCCGACCTCGCCGAGACCACCGAGCGCGACGATTCGCAGCCCGCCGTCCGCCAGCGCCGGAGGAGGCCCTAGCTCAGGGTGCGGGTGACTCACTTGAGCTTGACACCGCCAGCGACCAGGTCCGTGCGCAGCCTCTCGACCTCAGCCGAGGTGGCGTTCACGAGCGGCAGCCGGACCGCTCCGCCGGGCAGCCCGAGCATCGCGAGCGCGGCCTTCACGGCGATGACGCCCTGCGTGCGCGTCATGATGCCGGTGTAGACGGGCAGCAGTTCCCTGTGGTGCCGCAGCGCGGTCGCCACGTCGCCGGCCAGGAAAGCCTCGATCATCTCGGCGAGCCGGTCGCCAACCACGTGCGCGACCACGCTGACGAAACCGCAGGCCCCGACCGACAGCCAGGGCAGGTTGACCACGTCGTCGCCGGAGTAGAACGCAAGCCCGGTGGCCGACATCACCATCGACGCGGCGGTCATGTCACCCTTCGCGTCCTTCACCGCGACGATGCGCGGGTGCTGCGCCAGTTGCAGCAGCGACTCGGTCGCGATCGGCACTCCGGAGCGGCCGGGGATGTCGTAGAGCATGACCGGCAGGCCGGTCGCGTCCGCGACGGCGGTGAAGTGCGCGACGAGGCCGTTTTGCGGCGGCTTGTTGTAATACGGCGTGACCACGAGCAGACCGTCGACACCGGCCTGCTCGGCCTGCCTGGCCAGCTCGCAGGTGTGCTCGGTGTTGTTGGTGCCAACGCCGGCCACCACCTTCGCCCGGCCTCCGACCGCCTCGATCACGGTCCGCAGCAGCCGGTCCTTCTCGGCGTCCGACGTCGTTGGTGACTCACCGGTGGTGCCGCTGATCACCAGGCCGTCGTTGCGCATGTCGGTGACCAGGTAGTCAGCGAGCCGCGCGGCCCCTGCGTAGTCCACGGCTCCGTCGCTGGTCATCGGAGTGACCATCGCGGTCAGCAATCGCCCGAATGGGGCGGCAGGCGTCGGGGCGGGCTCGCCGCCCCTCGCGGTCGCGGTTTCAGTCATAGCCGGAACGGTACCCGTATCGGCCTGGGCACGTAACCATTGACCGCACTCCTTCCGGCCGCGCCGCCGCTACCGGCAGCCGTGCGTTCGGACTCGGCCAGCGCCGGTGCGAGCGCCCGGCAGACGCAGGTCGCACGGCGCATGACGGCGGCCTGGTGCCCGGAGCCAGGACTGCAGCCCTCGGTCCGCGTCATCGACATCGGCGTCACAGCCTGACGGCGCACGAACCGGACAAAAAAGACCAGGCGACGTGAGCTCGGGGGTACTCACGCCGCCTGCGTCTGCTTTCTTATCGCCGGCCGATGCCAGGCCGTTACCGGCTGCATTCGCTCGGTTTCCCGGCGGCATTCGGGCGGCCTTACGGCCTCGGAGTCCCGGCCATACGGCCCTCGGAGTCCCTGCTTACAGACTAGGAGTCTCGGCATTGCGGCCGCAGCGTCCCGGCCTCGCGACCGCAATGGCCAGGCCTGACAACGTACGCCAGGCGGAAGCAGCCCCAACAACCAGCAATTGCCCGGCTACAGATGCCGGCCTACCATTAAAATGACGAGGCCCCCGCATGTATGAGATGCAGGGGCCTCGCCAGGCCGGTTCGGAGATACCCCGCCGATTGCCCCGGCGAGCTGATCCGCTGGGGCAATCAGCGAACCACACTCCGTTCGTCCTACCACCGGTCCAGGACACCCGCTGAGAGCCCGGTTGCCCAGTCTCCCTGCTTCCTTGGAACCAACTCCTTGGTCCCTCCAGGGTTGCCCCCGAAAGACCCGCAGAGCCCTCCCGCTGGTTCGAAGTTGCCTCCGTACCACGGAGCGTTCCGAGGTTCCCGGCGTTCCCTTCAGGCTCCCCGGAGTTTCCCCCAGGTCTCCCGAAGTTCCCTCCGAGTGGTACCCGTTTTCGCTGGTAGAGAAGTTGTACAGCCACAGAGGCGCGCTGCACAAGAGGGTTCGGCGACTATTTTCATGATTCTTTAGCCGTCCACAGGCTGTCCACCGCAGGCGCACATCTGTCCACCGAAGCCGAGCATGTTGTCCACAGGAGGCGCTGTTTTCCACCGGGCCAGTCCACAGCCCCTGTGGTCAACTTTCCGGCCGCCAGCGGGCAGCCTTAACCGCCGCCAGAACCAGGCGACCCGGTCAGGCTCCGCCGCAGTCGCCGCCGTCGCCGCTGTCGCGGCCGTCATGATCACGGACGATTCTTAGCAGAAGCTGCAGAAAAGTCTCCGTGATCATGCTGGCCGGCCATCGCCGTGGGCAAAGGACTCTCCATGATCACGGACGACTTTTCGCAGCTGGCAGAAAAGTGTCCGTGATCATGGGAGACGGGCCGGCTCGGTAGGCAGGCGGGACCCGCCGGGTCGGGGACTGTCAGGCGCCGCGGCGTGACCGCTCGGGCCGCGGCCTGCCAGGGTCGCATGACCCCTCCACAGCGCTCCGCTCGGCGCCGCGCCTCGTCAACCACACGCTCAGAACACCGGGATGATGTCCTCGGCGCTGATGTCGTCCGACACGTCGACGCCCTCGATGTCCAGCTCCGGCATGGCAGGGAACTCGATCCCCCAGCGCTGCACGATGACGCGGATCTTCGCGATGGCTGTGCGCCAGTTCTCGGCCTGCTCCTCGTAGGACAGCACGCCGAGGCCAGCGTCCCGCGCGTGGTCCATCAGCACGCGGTGATTGTTCAGGAAGTACGGCGGCAGGTCCCAGAAGCCCTCGGGCGGCTCCCAGAGGATCATCGACAGGAAGATGAAGCCGGCCCGCAGTTGCCTGGTGATGGTCGACCGCACGTCGTCGGTGAGGCCAGGCCACTCGTTCTCCAGGATCGTCATGCAGATCTGCAGGTGCCGGGACTCGTCCCGGCCGATCCGGTGGAACATCTCGGAGAAGACCGGGTGCTTGGTGCCGGACGCCATGCCGCGGAACAGCGTGGACGCCGCCATCTCCCCCATCATGAAGCTGGTGAAGAGCACAGGCAGCGAGTACCTGCCGACGGCGCTGCTGTACCCGGTCCAGTACCGGCCGCCGTTGTGATACAGCCACCCGATGTTGTTATGCGCCGCGCGCTCGAGGTCGGTCTCCGGGGTCCAGTTCAGCGGGCCGCCAGGCCACAGCGCGGCGATCGCCCGCTGGCAGCACTCCTCGTGGTTCATCTCGTCTCTGGTGATCGAGAAGAAGCACTTGCGGACCGGATCCTCCTCGTGCTGCTCGAACGCCCTGATCGTCGCCCTGGCGAAGACGGCAGGCCCGGACGCGTCAAAGTTGGCGAGCACGGCGAACCAGTACATGATGCCCAGCCGCTGCTCGGTGGTGAAGTCCTCGGCGCGCAGCCCGTCCCACGGCAGGTCGGCCGGGTTCCACGCCATCAGCTTGGACTTCTGATAGATCGCGGCGAGTTTCTCGGTCTCCACCCGCCATTCCATCGGGTAGATGTTCGGCTGCGGGATCTCGGGTGCCGGCCAGAACCCGCCGTCCGGAACCAGGAGCTCGTGATCGATTTTCGCTTCCGACATCGCGGCACTCCTTAAGCCCCTGCGGACCTGGTCAGCTGGTCGCGTGGTCGCGTCCCTTATTACAGCCTAAGCCCGAACCGGCGCTTAGCTGTAACAAACCTCGCCCGCAGCTCGACAACCGAGGCTGGGCCTACCGGCAGCAGCCGGGCCGGGCATCACGCCAGCACCTTGACCATGATCAGGCATGGGTTGCCAGGCCAGAGGCCGGTGATCTCCTCCAGCGGCTCGAAGCCGATGCCCAGGTAGAACCGCCTCGTTCGCTCGTATCCGGCGTCGGCGTCGCTCGGGCCGAGTGTCTTGACCTGCAGGAACCGCACCCCGTCGGCGACCAGGTCGCGCTCGAAGGCCTCGACGAGCGCCCGGCCGACGCCGCACCGGTGCAGGGACGGCTCCACCGCCATCAGGTAAATTTCAGCGGCTGCTCGGGAAGTGCCGCTGCGCGAGGAGCACGCCGACCGCCTGGCCGCTCCGCGCCGTGCTCGTCGGCTGCCGGAAAGGCGAGGTAGGTGGGCAGCGTCTCGGCCGAAGCCACGTAGGCCGCGTTGGCCGACTCGATCCCGAACCATCCGGGCAGCGAGCGCAGCAGGCGGTCGACGGCATCAGGGGCACGCTGACCGGTCGTGACGACCCAGGGCGGACGCGGTCGGGCCTGGTCTGGCTGCACGAACCGAGGCTAGCGGGCGGGCCTGCGTAAACCCAAGGCGTTTTGGATCCGCTAGAACCCTCCCTGCCCGCCTGCCTGCAGCCAGGCGAACGCCATGGGCGACAGCGCGGTCAGGTCGATCGCCGGCTCGACCGTCGAATAGGACTGCACGTTGTCGCGGAACACGGCCTTGTGCCCGCGGAACGCGGAGTACGGCACGTCGCCTGGCGCGTTGGCCGAGCACGGCCGCATGTTCGCGACGACGCCGGTCGCGGCGAAGCTGTTCGGGCCCTCGACGACCGCGCCGGCCAGGACCGGCGGCGCGCCGTTGAGCGAGCCGATCAGGTTCGTGACCTGGTGCTGCATGCAGTCAGGGAAGATCGTGCCGTCGCCGACGATCAGCGATACGCCCCAGGCGTTGGTGCCGAGCACGTCGTCGAGCCAGCGCTGCCCCCAGGCCGCGTAGACCGGCCGCCCGGCCAGCGCGTCGTACTCGCTGGCCATCACCGACAGGCCGAGCCCGTGCGCGGTGGTGTCCCACTGGTCCCAGGCGAACCCGAAGCCGAACGGGTCAGCCTTGGCGATGCCGGTGGCCTTGGTGATCTGGCCGCGCAGGTTGGCCAGCAGCGCTGCCTTGGTTACCGGCAGCCGCGGGTGCGACTCGCCGATGGCGCCGTACAGCTCATAGTCGGCGAGCGCGCTGACGTCGTAGAGGTTGAGGGTGTCCGCGTAGGCGGACTTGCTGCCCATGAACTGGCGCGCCCAGCGCGCCGCGTCGGTCAGGTACGTGCTCGCGGAGCGGACCGGGAGGCCTGCGGGCAGGGCCGCCTGGCCGGCCGAGCGCAGCGCGAGCGCCAGCTCGGTCGCGCCGAGCATCATGTCGTCGCGCCACGAGGACTCGCCGTAGAAGTCGAAGGGCAGCACGGTGAGCAGGTGCCCCTTCCAGTGCGTGCCCGCCAGGGCGTAGACGGTCTCGGCCGAGCGCAGGCAGCGGCGCGCGTAGCCGGGGTCGCTGGAGCGGAAGACGCGGTAGCAGAGCGCGAAGTCGGCGGCCAGGCGGCCGGCCAGATTCGGGCTGATCGGCGCGCCAGGCGGCCCGGCACGGAAGACCGGCGGATGCCTGATGTACTGGTCGTGCGGGTTGGTGCCCTGGTAGTGGTCGTCGGCCTGCGGCAGCCGCCAGATGTCATGGTCGGCGACGTAGAAGTTGTTCGCCTCGCCGGTGCCGACCTGGAAGTACAGCGTCTTGGTCCGCTCGTTCCACATCCGCTGCAGGAAGTCGAGGCCGAACTTGGCCTCCGCGACGAAGCTGGTGCGCCCGTGCCGGTGACCGCCGCCGAGCTGCGCGGGGAAAGACGCGATCCCCTGCAGCAGCATCGCGACCGTGTAGCTGGTCGTCTGGGTGAACTTAAGGTAGTCGCCAGCGTCCCACCAGCCGCCGGTCGCGTTGATCCGCAGCCCGGTGGCGAGCTTGCGCAGGCTGCCGCGGAAGTTGCCGTCGGAGTTCACCTTGGGCGGCCGGAACGTCATCGCGCTCGCGTCGTTCAGGTGCCCGGGCGCGGTGCGCAGCGCGCTGCGGATGAACGAGGGCCCGTCCCGCTCGTTCTGGTAGAACGACAGCGCGTTCGCGACGGCGCGGGCGTACAGACGCGAGGCCGGCGCGATCCTGAACCACGGCGAGACAGTGCGCGGGTGCGCGGTCAGCGCCAGACGGTAGATCCCTGGCCGGCGCACGTTGCCGAACCTGACGGCCCAGACCGCCGGGTAGCGGTGGCTCCAGGAGCCGAGGTCGCTGGTCGCTGTGCCGCTCGCGACCACCCGGCAATGACGTGCGCTCAATAGCTCCCAGCGAGCGCCTGGCCTGGCGGAATGCGTCATGAGGGCGGCGAGCTTCGCGGCCCCGGTCGCGTAGCCCACCTGGTCGACGCGGAACGCGAACGCGGGCGGTGCACTTACTGCCGGCGTCCCGCCGTGCGCGGCCGCGGCGCCGGCACGAACGACGGCGTGCGGCGCTGCGGCGTGGCACGCGGTCCGCGGGCCAGGCCGGCCGCTCGCGGCGCTCGCGGCAGCAGAACCCGCCGTGGCGCAGAGGGCGGCGGCTGCCAGCCCGGATGTCGTGACGATCGCTGTGAGCCGTGCGCGCCGTGTGATCACGGGGCCAGGCTAAGCCCAGGAGCATTTCCCCACAATGCGATCGAGCCTGCGAATAGCAACCCAAGTCGGGGGAAGACGCCTTGCTGGGTTGTCAGTACCGGCGGGCAGGATGGGGTTATGGAGCCATCGGAAGTAGTGCGGGCGCTGTGGCATCGGATCCAGGACCGCAACTGGGCCGGGGCCGGCGAGCTCATCGCGGAGAGTGCCGTCTTCGACTGGCCGGCCAGCAGGGAGCGCCTGGCCGGCCGGGACACGATCATCGCGGTGAACAGGGAATACCAGGAGGGCTGGTCGATCAAGGTGCTCAGGGTCGTCGCCGAGGACGACCAGGTCGCCGCGGAGATCGAGGTGCCCCACACCGAGCTCGGCGTGTTCCGGCTGGCCGGGTTCTACTCGGTGCGGGGCGACCAGATCACGCACGCCACCGAGTACTGGACGACGTTCGGCGCTGACGAGCCGGCCGAAGACCGGGCCCATCTCGTCGAGCGGTACTGATACCCGGCTCAGACGCCGAGGCCGCGGCCGATGATCTCCTTCATGATCTCGGTGGTGCCGCCGAAGATCGTCTGCACCCGGCCGTCGGCGAACGCCCTGGCGACCGCGTACTCCCGCATGTAGCCGTAGCCGCCGTGCAACTGCAGGCACCGGTCCACGACGCGGTTGCACAGTTCGGTATCCCACCACTTGACCATCGACGCGTCCTCGTTGGAGAGCCGGCCGGCGTTGTGCTCGAGCACCGCCTTGTCGGTGAACGCACGGGCCACGGCGAGTTCGGTCGCCATCTCGGCCAGGACGAACCTGTTGTGCTGGAACTGGCCGATCGGCCGGCCGAAAGCCTGCCGCTGCTTGCAGTACCCGAGCGTCTCGGCGAACACTGCCTCCGCGCCGGCCAGCGCCGTCGAGCCGATCGCGACGCGCTCCCTTGGCAGGTTCTGCATCAGCGCGATGAAACCGCCGCCCTCCTCGCCGAGCAGGTTCGCCGCGGGCACGCGCACGTCGCTGAAGAACAGCTCGGACGTGTCCTGGGCGTGCATCCCGACCTTGTCCAGGTTCTTGCCGCGCTCGAACCCGGCCATCCCGCGCTCGACGACTAGCAGGCTGATCCCGCGGTGGCCGGCCTCAGGGTTCGTCCGCGCAACGACGATCACCAGGTCGGCTAGCTGGCCGTTGGAGATGAACGTCTTCTGCCCGTTCAGGATGTAGCCGTCGCCGTCACGGACCGCGGTCGTCCTGATCCCCTGCAGGTCGCTGCCGGCGCCTGGCTCGCTCATCGCGATCGCGGTGATCAGCTCGCCGCTGCAGTAGCCAGGCATCCAGCGCTGCGCCTGCTCATCGGTCATCAGCCGCTTGAAGTACTGCCCGTTGATGTCGTTGTGCACGGAGAATCCTGGGCCGTGCGCGCCGGCCCTGGCCATCTCCTCGTTCATGACCAGGTAGTACCGGTAGTCGTCGTTGCCGCCGCCGCCGAACCGCTCCGCCATGTCGATCCCGAGCATCCCGGCCTCGCCGGCGGCCAGCCAGACGTCGCGAGATACCACGCCGTCTCGCTCCCACTGCTCGTGATAGGGCGCGACTTCCTTGGCGATGAACGAGCGGACAGCCTCCCTGAACGCGTCGTGGTCGCTCGTGAAGATGTCCCGCTGCATGCCCGTCCCGTCGCTGATCTGCGCCGACACCGCGGCCGGCGCAGTGAGGTGAACGTAGCATCTCGCGACTCGGGCGATAAGCCCGGAGTAGATCCGTTCATCCCCCGCCGACCGAATGACTTGTGAAGGCTTTCTTTCGCAATTATGCTTTCACAACATGTCCTTCAGAGCGCAGGACGAGGCACAGCGGCCCGGACCAGCACGACGCAGAGCCCGAGCCTGGCACGCCCTGAGAACCCGCTGGAGATCTCCGATCCGCGGGCGCTGCGGGCGCTGGCCCACCCGGCCCGGCTGTCGATTCTGCAGCACCTTGTGCTCGACGGCCCGGCGACGGCGACCGAGTGCGCCGAGGTCGCCGGCCTGTCCCCGTCGGCCTGCAGCTACCACCTGCGGGCGCTCGCGCGGTACGGCTTCGTCGACGAGGAGCCCTCGGGCGGCCAGGACCGGCGGCACCGGCCATGGCGCGCCAGGGTCGTCGCGATCACGGTCGGCTCCGACCCGAACCGGCCAGAGGCGGTCAAGTCGGCCAGCCGGCTGCTCGCGGAGACGCGTGCGAGCCAGGTTCGACGAGGTGCGGGCCGAGTACCTGGACCGCGAATCCCGGTATCCGGCGAAGTGGCAGCGGGCCGCAGGGTCGAGCCAGGACGTGCTGCACGTGACGCCTGCGGAGCTCGAGGCGGCGGTCGCGAAGGTGCAGCAGGTGCTCTCGGAGTACCGCAGGCTGCGACCACAGGACCGGCCGCCTGAAGCCCGCCGCGTGCACGTGATGCTGGACTTCACCCCCTGGTTCGCCCCGGCCGACGAGCCGACGGCGACGAGACCGGCGAGCACGACGAGAACCGGTGAGATGAGGACCCCCCATGACGTCTGCAACCTCGACCGGCCGGCCAAGGCTGGCGCGCCGGCTGGCGAGCACGTTTAGCTCAGGACCGCTCGCGGTCAGAGACTTCAGGCTGTTCGGCCTCGGCCAGCTTGGCTCGACGGTCGGCGACTTCTGCTACGCGGTCGCGCTGCCCTGGCTGGTCCTGTCGGCCCATGGCGGCACGGTGCTGCTCGGCACCGTGCTCGCCTGCTACGGCGTGCCGCGCACGGTGCTGATCCCGGTGGGCGGCATCCTCGCCGACAAGCTCAGCCCGCGCGCCGTCATGCTGGCAGCCGACCTGGTCAGGTGCGTGCTCGTCGCCATCCTCGCCGTGATCGCGGCGCGCAGCCTGGTCTCCGTGGCCTTCCTCGGCCCGGTCGCCGCGCTGATCGGCGCCGGCGAGGGCCTGTTCCTGCCTGCCTCGGCCGCGATCATGCCGTCGCTGCTGCCCGCTGAGCAGTTGCAGGCAGGCAACGGCCTGTCCGCGGCGATGATCCAGATCGGCAGCCTGGTCGGTCCGGTGCTCGGCGGCATCCTGGTCACCACCGCGGGATCGGCCCCCGCCTTCGCCGTCGACGCGGCGTCGTTCGCGGTCTCGGCAGGCTCGCTGGCGCTGATGCGGGGCAAGCGCGCCGACGCCGCAGCGCCCACGCCCGGGAATCCGCTCCTCACGAAGGGTCAGCGGAGGATACGGCCATCGATGAAGATGCGGTCGTGCCCGCAGCGGGCAGCGGCGCGGCACGATCGCAAGAGGAGACCAGCATCTGGCGGTTCTTCCTGCGGGCGCGCGTGCTGCAGGCGATCGTGCTCATCGCGGTGCTCGCGAACTTCGTCATCGCCGGGGCGTTCGAGGTCGCGCTGCCCGCGCTCGCGCACGCCAGGTTCGGCCCGGCCGGGTACGGCGCGCTGATCGCCTGCTTCGGCGTCGGGTCACTGACCGGCACGCTGGTCGCCGCGAAGCTCAGCGCGCTGCGGCGGCCCGCGCTGGCCGCGTGCGGCGGCTTCCTGATCGGCGGGCTCGCGGTGTCCTTCGTACCATTCCTCGGCGGCCTGCCTGGCGCGGCCGCGGCGGCGCTTGTCTTCGGCGCGGCAGGCTACTTCGGCAACGTCATCATCGTCACGCTGCTCCAGCAGTGGGCGCCCGCGCAGCTGCTGGGCCGGGTGATGAGCCTGGTGATGCTGGCCAGCATCGGCGCGTTCCCCGCTCTCGGTCGCACTGTCCGGCGTGATCGTGCACAGCATCGGGCCCGGCGCCGTTCTTCCCGACGGCCGGAATCATCCTCGCCCTGGCCGTGCTGCTGGCCGCGACGATCAGGGAGTTCCGCGACTTCGGCGCGTACCTCGGGACCGTCAGCTCGATCAGGCGGCTGTGGTGGCGGCCAGGTAGGTCGCCCACTGCGGGTCGCCGTCGCGGGCGGCGCCGATCAGCCGCCAGTGCGTTCCGCGCGGCGCGAGCGGATCCCAGCGCAGCGTCCAGCCGAGTTCCTCGATCAGCCGGTCCGCCTTGCGGTGATTGCACCTGGTGCAGGACGCGACGCAGTTCTCCCAGACGTGAGCGCCGCCCCGGCTGCGCGGCACGACGTGATCGATGGTGTCGGCCGACGCGCCGCAGTACGCGCACAGGTAGTTGTCCCTGCGCATCAGCGCGGCCCTGGTCAGCGGCACCCGGTTGCGGTGCGGCACCCTGCACGTACCGGCGCAGCCTGATCACCGAAGGCACCGCGAGCTTGACCGAGGCAGAATGCAGCACCAGCCCCGAGGCTCTCGTTGTGCAGGATCTCGGCCTTCTCGGCCAGGACGAGGCCCACGGCGCGGTGCAGGCCGACGGTGGTCAGCGGCTCATACGTGATGTTGAGCAGCAATACCCTGCGCAATGCCCACCTCCCAGGCTGGGCCGCCCGCTGGCTGCCGGGGCACCCGTGACCAGTGTGACCGGCACGACGGCCTGACCGCCAACACCAAATTGCCACCTAGTGGCGTTCGGTGTCTCGAACGACAGGCAAACCAATGATGACATCTCAGCTCGAGGTGACTCGCGCAGCTACGGCGTGTCGCTGGCAGGCCAGTACCCTGGAGTCCGTCATGGAGAGCACAACGCAGCCCGAGCACCGCCCAGCCCGGCGCCGAGCTTCTACGAGGCCGTCGGCGGCGAGGAGACCTTCACCAGGCTGGTCGACGCAGGTTTTACGCCGAAGTCGAGGCCGATCCGCAGCTGCGCGCCGGTCTACCCGAGCCAGGACCTCGGCCCGGCTACGCGAGCACCTGCGGCTGTTCCTCATGCAGTACTGGGGCGGGCCGGCGACCTACAACGAACTGCGCGGCCACCCGCGGCTGCGGATGCGGCACCGGCACTTCGCGATCGGCGAGGCCGAGCGCGATGCCTGGCTGCGGCACATGCGCACCGCGATGGACGAGCTCGCGCTCGAGCCGGCGCTACGACGAGCAGTTGTGGCAGTACCTGGTCATGGCGGCGCACAGCCTGGTGAACCGCGCGGCCCAGAGGGCGGCCCTGACAGCGGGAACCGGCGCGACCTCGGCCTATCCCCGGCAACTGAGCAAGCGCTTAGCCGAACACCCGCTCGGGGGTGATCAGCACGGCGGCGCGCCGGTCTGCGGCCATCACCCGGTCGTACTCATCGAAGTCGTCGTGCGTGCCGCCGGCCGCGATGAAGATCTCCCGCAGCAGCAGCCGGAGCCGCTCGGCGTCCGATGCCCTCGGCCGGGTCGTCGGGCCCGATGATCTCGGCCGGGCCCTCGACGGCCGCCCACTGCCATCCAGCGCGCAGCACGACGCTGAGGCACGCGGCCTGCGCCCGCAGGTGCGCGAGCTTGTGCGCCTTGCCCTGAATGACGACGGCGACGACCCGCGCGCCGGTGATCGGGTGATCGATCACGCCGACGTTGACCACCGACGGCCGCATCCGGCCGTCGGGTCCGATCACGGTCATCACGACCAGGCCATGTTCGCCGCGGCACGAGCGCCTCGAAGTCTGCAAGATCGGCCATCGGCCCTCCTTGGGTCCGGTTACCCGCGCTATTCAGGCGCAGGAATGCTACATCTGCACGCGCTTGCTTGACGGATCGTACAGCGGTCGCAGCGACGCCCTGGCCGGATAGATGGCGTCACCGATCTCGCACGGTCCACTCGCCCGCGTCGAGATACTTCTGGGTGATCGGCTGGTCCGCGTCGATCATCGCCAGGCCGACCGCTCCGCCCAGCGTGAACCCGTACGAAGCGGAACGGATATACCCCGCCGGGCGCCCATTACGGCTGACCATCTCGGCGTGGAACAGCAGCGGCTCCGGGTCATTCAGCAGCACCTGGACCAGCCGCCGGGTGAGCGGACCCTGCGCCTTCTGGGCGAGCACCGCATCGCGGCCGATGAAGCCGCCTGGCTTGTCGAGGGCGACCGCGAAGGACAGCCCGGCCTCCAGCACCGAGTCGGTGTTGTCGATGTCGTGCCCGTAGTCGCGGTAGGCCTTCTCCATGCGCAGGCTCGCCAGCGCCTTCAGGCCTGCGTGCCGCAGCCCGAGCGGCTCCCCCGCCGCGACCAGCCGGTCGTAGACGGCTGCGGCCTGCTCGGCCGGGATGTGCAGCTCGTAGCCGAGCTCGCCGAGGTAGGTGATCCTGATGCACAGCACCCGGGCGAAGCCGATGTCGATGTAGCGCGCTGCCCGGAACGCGAACGCCTCGTTCGACATGTCGGCGCTGGTCACCGCCGCCATCAGTTCGCGCGACAGCGGGCCCTGGACGTTGATCTGCGCGTAGCCGGAGGTCACGTCGGTGACGAACGCGTGCGCGTCGCCGATGTGCCGGCGCATCCAGGTCTCCGCGTGCCGGTGCGCGGTGTCCGAGGCGACGACGAAGAACTGCTCGTCGTCGAGCATGGTGACGGTGAGGTCGGCCTCCAGCGTGCCGCGCTCGTTCAGCCACTGGGTGTAGGTGATCCGCCCGGGCTCGGCCGCGACCTGGTTCGCCGAGATCCGCTCGAGCTCGCGCGCCGCGTCCCTGCCCTGCACGAGGAACTTGGCCATGAACGACATGTCCATCACGATCACGCCGTTGCGCGTCGCGTGGTGCTCGGCCTCCCAGTAGTCGAACCAGTGCGGCCGTCCCCAGGTCAGCTCGCCGACCTCGGGCTCGACCCCTGCTGGCGCGTACCAGTCGGCGCCTTCCCAGCCGCTGACGTCCCGGAAGCACGCCCGCTGCGCGGCGAGCCGGTCGTAGATCGGCGACAGCCTGCGCGCCGCGCGCTGTCTTCGTCGGCCGGTTCGGATAGTGCGTCGCGTAGACCAGGCCGAGCGACTCGACCGTCCTGGTCGCCCGGTACTCGCGGGTTCGCCTGGTACGGGTGCAGCCGGTCGATGTTCATCGCCGGTGACGTCGACGTCCGGGCTGCCGTCGATGATCCACTGGGCGATCGTCCGGCCGATCCCGCCGCCGGTCAGGATGCCGATGGAGTTCAGTCCAGCGGCGACGAAGAAGTTCCTCAGCTCGGGCGCCTCGCCGATGATCGGCAGCAGGTCAGGGGTGAAGCTCTCCGGGCCGCAGAAGAACTTCCTGATCCCGATCTGCTCGGTGACCGGGACCCTGGCCATGGTCTTCTCCAGGTACGGGCCCATCCGGTCCCAGTCGGGCGGCAGCTCCCCGAAGGAGAAGTCTGGCGGGATGCCGTCGACCTGCCACGGCGCGCAGACCGGCTCGAACATGCCGAGCATCAGGCCGCCGCCCTCCTCGCGGTAGTAGCCGTAGGAGGCCGGGTCTTCGAGCACCGGCCAGGAGCCGTCGACGCCTTCGATCGGCTCGGTCAGCAGGTAGTAATGCTCGGCCGCCTGGAGCGGAATGGACACCCCGGCCAGCTCGCCAAGCTGGCGCGCCCACATCCCGGCGCAGTTGACCACGTACTCGGCCTCGATGTCGCCGTGGTCGGTCCTGACCCCGGTCACGACGCCGCGATCGCGCAGGAAGCCGGTCACCGGCACGCCCTCGATGATCGTGACGCCGCGCATCCGCGCGCCCTTGGCCAGGGACATGGTCACGTCGACCGGGTTGACCCTGCCGTCGTCCGGGATGTAAAACCCGGCCAGCACGTCATCGGTCCTGGCCAGCGGCCACAGTTCAGCGACCTCGCGCGGGGAGATCTCGTGCACGTCGACGCCGCAGCAGCCGGTTGAACTGCGAGACCCGCCGGTACTCCTCCAGGCGGCCAGGCTCGATCGCCAGCTCGATCAGACCGCACAGCTTGAGCCCGGTCGCGAGTCCGGTCTCGGCCTCGAGCCTGGCGTACAGGTCCCGGGTGTACTGGCGCAGTTCCGTCGAGGTCTGCGAGGTCGATCCGAACGTGGCCATCAGCCCGGCGGCGTGCCAGGTGGTGCCCGAGGTGAGCCGGTCGCGCTCGAGCAGCAGCACGTCCTTCATGCCCATGTGCGCCAGGTGGTAGGCGACCGACGTGCCGATGACGCCGCCGCCGATCACGATGGCCTGCGCCCGGTCAGGGATCGCGCGGGATCCGCGAGCCGGCTGGCCCTGCGCGACCGGCTCGTCGCCTGCCCGTTCGAGCGGTTGCGAGGTCATCGGGCGGCTTCCCCCGTGGTGATCGGCGGCACGCTCTAGCTCAGCCGCGCGTGAGCTTGCGGTAGGTGACGCGGTGCGGCCGCGCGGCCTCGGCGCCGAGCCGGTCGATCTTGTTCTTCTCGTAGGCCTCGAAGTTGCCTTCGAACCAGAACCAGCTCGACCCGCCCTCCCAGGCCAGGATGTGAGTGGCGATGCGGTCGAGGAACCACCGGTCGTGGCTGGTGATCACGGCGCAGCCGGGGAACTCGAGCAGCGCGTTCTCCAGCGAGGAGAGCGTTTCGACGTCCAGGTCGTTGGTCGGCTCGTCGAGCAGCAGCAGGTTGCCGCCCTGCTTGAGGGTGAGCGCCAGGTTCACCCTGTTCCGCTCGCCGCCCGACATGACGCCGGCCAGCTTCTGCTGGTCGCCGCCCTTGAACCCGAATGCGGCGACGTAAGCGCGGCTGGGGATCTCGGACTTGCCGGCCCTGATGTAGGACTCGCCGTCGGAGATCACCTCCCAGACGTTCTTGTCCGGGTCCATCCGGCCCCTGGCCTGGTCGACGTAGGCGATCTTGACGGTCTCGCCGATCTTGATCGAGCCGCTGTCCGGCTCCTCCTCGCCCATGATCATCTTGAACAGCGTGGTCTTGCCGACGCCGTTCGGGCCGATGACGCCGACGATGCCGTTCGGCGGCAAGCGAGAAGCTGAGATCCTCGATCAGCATCCGGTCGTCGAAGCCCTTGGACAGCTTGTCGACCTCGACGACCAGCGAGCCGAGCCGCGGGCCAGGCGGGATCTGGATCTCCTCGAAGTCAAGCTTGCGATTCTGGTCGGCCTCGGCCGCCATCTCCTCGTACCGCTGCAGCCTGGACCGGCTCTTGGCCTGGCGAGCACGCGGGCTCGACCGCACCCACTCGAGCTCTTCCTCGAGCCGCTTGCGCGCCTTCACGTCCTTCTGCCCCTCGACCTTGATCCTGGCGGCCTTGGTCTCCAGGTAGGTCGAGTAGTTGCCCTCGTACGGGTAGGCGTGCCCGCGGTCGAGCTCGAGGATCCAGCCGGCCACGTTGTCGAGGAAGTACCTGTCGTGCGTCACGGCCACGACGGTGCCCGGGTACTTCTCCAGGTGCTGCTCGAGCCACTGGACGCTCTCCGCGTCCAGGTGGTTCGTCGGCTCGTCGAGCAGCAGCAGGTCAGGCTGGGACAGCAGCAGACGGCATAGCGCGACCCGGCGCTTCTCGCCGCCGGACAGCACGCTGACCTCGGAGTCGGGCGGCGGGCAGCGCAGCGCGTCCATCGCCTGGTCGAGCTGGCTTTCCAGGTCCCAGGCGTTCCTGTGATCGAGCTGCTCCTGGAGCTTGCCCATCTCCTCGAGCAGCTCGTCGGAGTAGTCGGTCGCCATCTGCTCGGCGATCTCGTTGTACCGGTCCAGCAGCGCCTTGGTCTCGGCGACGCCCTCCTCGACGTTCCCGAGCACGGTCTTGGTCTCGTCCAGCTTGGGTTCCTGGTCGAGGATGCCGACCGAGAATCCCGGCATGAGCCGTGCGTCGCCGTTGGACGGCTGCTCGATGCCCGCCATCATCCGCAGCAGCGTCGACTTGCCGGTGCCGTTGGGCCCCAGGACGCCGATCTTCGCCCCAGGCAGGAACGCGAGCGTGACGTTGTCCAGGATGACCTTGTCGCCGTGCGCCTTGCGCACAGCCTGCATCTGGTAGATGAACTCGGGCATGCCATCAAGCGTAGGGGCAGCCGGAGCGCACTTCGCACGACGGCCGCCTGCGCCGCCGGCAGGCTCGTCCCGCCGCCCAGCCCGGGTGTGACACCCATCAGCTCCACCTTCCACAGGTGTCACACCCACAGGACGAGGGCTACGCGGCGGCGGCGACCTCCTCGGGCCCGCCCTCGTCACCGATCGCCGACTCGTCGAAGAATGGCCGGTCCGGCTCCTCGGGCAACGGGATGCCGTCGTCGTAGCCGGCCGCGCTCGCGCTTGCGCCAGCCAGACCGGTGCCCCAGGCGCCGTTGCCGCCCGCCTCGGCGCCGTTCATCGCGGGCTCGCGCTCTTCGCCGCCGTCCTTGGCGGCGGCGAACTCAGACGCGGTCATCCCGGTCTGCGGCCTGACCCGCTGGAACGTCGCGACCCCGCGAGTAAGGTCGTGGCCGACCGAGGTCGCGTCGATCTCCACCGCGGTCCTCGTCCTGCCTTCCTTGTCCTGGTAGTCGCGCACCGACAGCCGGCCCTTCACCATCACGGGATCGCCCTTGCGCAGGCAGACCGCGACATTGGTGGCCAGCTTGCGCCAGCAGATCACGGTCGCGTAGGACGTGTTTCCGTCCATCCATTCCCCGCTCGCCCTGTCCTGCCGGCGCGGGGTCCACGCGACCCGCATCGAGACGTTCGTGACGCCCGTCTTCACCATCCTTGTGACCGGCTGAGTAGCGACATAACCGGTCAGGCTGATCTGAGCATCGTTCAGCATCGCCATCCTCCTGAGCTGCACGGCAGCAGCGCGCCTCTCGCACAGGGACTGCCGCGCCCGGCGGCCGGGCGCCGCCTTTCACGGCACCTACGATCGCGGCTGGAACCGGCTTGCCGCAGCGAGCATGTGCTGGCTGTGGATATCAGGCTGTGAGCCGACTGGACCTGTGCACGATCGCTAGGCGGATCGCCAATCGTGTGGCATCATGGCCGGCCCGTGATCGGCAGGCTCAGGCGCCGCGGGCTGGCGCGGTCTTGCCGGTCGCGGCCGGCTGGATGCCGCGCGCCGCGATCCTCGCCTCTTCGCGATAACGCTCGAGTTCGGCCAGTTCCTGCTCGGATGGCGCGATCACCATCTCCGCAGCCACCGCCGCCACCTGCTCCTTCATCGCGGCCGTGACCTGCGTGTTCTCGCGTTCCGCCGTCGAGATGACCACCTTCATGCAGACCGAGGCCGTCGCCGCGCCGATCGCGAGCGCTCCGGCTGCGAGCGCCGCTGATCCACGGCAGCGCGCCGGTGTTGCTGAGCAGCGTCGGTACCCCCGAGGCCGCGTGGAACACGCCGAAGGCGAGGATCAGCGCGATCCACGCGAGCGCAACGGCCGCGGCGCCGAGCAGCAGTCCCTGCCACACGCCAGCCAAGCGCCACCACCACACCACGCTGTCCTCGTCGGGCAGCACTTCCCCGATCGCCGTCCCCAGCGCCGGCGGGATCTGCTCGGCCTCGGACCTGACGACGGTCCGCACGGTATGCGACCACGGTTCAGCCAACGGCTCGGCCAGTTCGTTGGCGAGGTCGGTGAGGGCGTTGTCGATCTCGGCCTGCTGAGCTCCCGCCGGGCCCGCGGTGACCGAGCGCAGGTCGTTCCAGAGCATGCCGAGCCTGACCTTGCGCAGTGGATTGCGCCCGCTGAGTCGCTGGGCGAACCACGCGACGGGCCAGCCCACGAAGTCAGCGGCGCGCAACTCCCTCGCGCTGCGCAGCGCGTCACCGACGGCTGCGATCCCGGCGGCGGCCGCGAACCTGTCCACCAACCGGGACTTGCTCGTCACCGGAACCCGCCCGACCGGCGCGTCAACGTCTCCCGCGTACGGCTCGAATCGCGCGACCACTGCGTCCAGGTCGGCGGAGATCCGGACGGCAGCCGCCCGCCTGGCGGCCACGCCCTGGCCGAGCAGCCTGCGCAGGTCGTCGATCCCGCCGCCGCTGAGCGCCGACGTCACCAGGATCGAGACGTCAGGCAGGTTCTCAGAGTCCAGCAGCCTGCGCAGGTCCGCGACGCAGTCATCGATCTGCTCAGGCTCGAGCAGGTCGGCCTGGTTCAGCACCACGGCGAGCACGTCCGAGTGGCCGGCCATCGGCACGAGGAACCGCCGGTGCACCGCGGCGTCGGCGTACTTCTGCGGGTCAAGCACCCAGATCATGACGTCGGCCATGCTGACCAGCCGGTCGACCAGGGTTCCTGCGTGATTCATGACCGAGTCGTGGTCGGGCAGATCCAGCAGCACGAGACCGGCGAGGTCGTCTTCGCCGCTGTCGAGCGCGCTGGCACGCGAGTACCGGTACCTGGCCGGGACTCCCAGCCAGTCCATGATCGCTCCCGACCCAGCATCGCCCCATACGCAGGCGTGCGCGTCGACCGTCACCGGCCTGGTGACGCCCACGGTTGAGAAGTCAGCACCCGCGATCTTGTTGAACAGCGAGGACTTGCCGCTGCCAGTTCCGCCGGCCAGCACGACCACCGTGTGGCTCGACGAGAGCCGCATCCGGTCACCGGCCCTGGCCAGGACTTCCTCCGCGTCGGTCAGCACCTTCTGGCTGAAGCCGTCCCTGCCGCTTCTGGCCGAGCCGATCTGGATCATGCGCGCGAGCGCCATCAGCCTGGCCGACAGCCCGGAGAGCGACTCCTGGGGCGGCGGCTGGGGTGGTGCCGGCGGCTCGGGCCGTCTGACCGGGACCTCCGGAGCGGCGACCTCCCGAGCGGGCTGCTTTGGCCTCGAGGCCTGCCCGGCCCGCAGCCCTGGACCTGACCTGCGGACCGGCGGGAACCCGCGTCGGCAGCCGCTTTCTGCCTGACCTGGCCGGACTACCCTCCGTGCGCTTAGGAGCCGCCGGCGCTGGCGGTTCCGCGCCGGCATCGACCTGCGTCGCCGCCGAATCGGAAGCATTCGTCGCCGCGACGGCGCCGGGCGCCGCGTCAGGATCAGCATCTGCGTCGGCGGCAGAGCCGGGGGCCTTCGTATCCGCTCCAGCCTGCACTGCCGCAGCGGCCTGCGAAGCGTCATCGCGCGTCTGCTCATCGTCGGATCCTGACGCGCCTGGACGGCGCACCTTGATCCGGCGCTCTCGATCTGCTGTTGCCTGCCGCCGCGTATTCATCGCGCAGACTCCAAGGAATAACCGGCCTGATAGAGATCGGCGGGCCCAGCCTCGTCAGGAGCGCCGATGGCGCCGATCAGCGCGGTGAACCGCACTGCCTCTTCAGCGAACAGCAGGCTGATCCTCTCGTGCAGGTCCTGCCTGGCCTGGCCGCCGATGTCGCGCAGCAGCCCGGCGCCAAAGAGCGAGGTGAGCAGGCGCTGCGGGCCGGCGCTGGCACCGTCGTTGACCAGGACATCTCCTGCACCATAGCCGAGCACGCCGATGGTCATCACCAATGAGAGCGACTCGGCATCAAACGAGGCGATCCTGGCGATCGATCGCCTCGTGACGTTCTCGGTCTGCACGAGGTGCAGCACGTAGTCCTGCCAGGCCGAGACCGTCTGCGCGACGCGCCTTGGCAGGTCGGCCGATGAGCGGCTGAGCGCGTCAACCCCGCCGTGCGGCAGGCTCGCCGCCAGTTCGCTCTGCACGCCGGGGAATCCCCACTGCAGCTCGCCCTCCCACTTGCGCAAAGAGGCGTAGGACAAATCAGAGCCCAGCGGCAGCTGCTGTGCCTGCCTGGCCTCGGCGAGCAGGCCGGCGCCCGCTGGGCTGGCCTGCCAGCGTTCCATCGCGTCCTCGGCGGCACGGTCGGCCAGCGACGTGGTCAGCGCCTCCACGCTCTGCCGCAGAGCCGCCTTGAGCGACTGCGCCCTGGCCGGGAACGCCCCATGCCGTTTGGACCGCTGGGCACGCTTGCCCTTGCGCATCTCCAGCGTGCGCATCAGGTCCCCGGTGCCGGCGAAGTCCTGCCACCTGGCGACGACCTCGCCGCGGAGCAGCGATCCGCTCCTGATCGCCTCGTCGTGCTCGGCGAGAGCCGCTGCGTAGGCGGCGTCGGCCGCCGACCGCAGCTCGGCGCCGAGCGCGAGCTGCATCTGCGCCAGCGCGGCCAGCGCGGGAACCCGCGCCTCGAACGAATCGAGCACGCCAGACATGGTCTGGGTCAGGATCGCGATCCGGCGATCGTCGCGCTTGGAGGTGTCTTCCAGCCAGGACCGGACCGGAGCAGAGATCTCCGGCGGCAGCTGAGCGTCGGTGACGATGGTCTCCGGGATGACGAACCGCGGCACGTCGCCGAGACCGTTCGCGTCGAGCATCGCGCCGAAGTGCTCGGTGAGTTGCTGGATCGACGCGGGCGGCACCCTAGACAGCACGATTCCGAGTGAGGCGCCGCGGTCCCGCGCGTCCTTGAGCAGGTCCCAGACGACAGCATCGGCGTACCGCCGCGCCGTGGTCACGAACAACCACAGGTCAGAGGCGTCAAGGAACTGGCGCGCGAACTGCCTGTGGGCGGCCACCACGGAGTCGATGTCAGGCGTATCAAGCAGCGCTATGCCGCCCGGCATCCCAGCGCTGGTCGCCAGCACGAGCAGGCCGTCCCTGCCCGGCATTGCCAGGCCCTGCTGCCGCACCCTGGGCAGCGTCGGCAGGAAGACGTTCTCGGCGAACCAGCCGACCTCGTCCGGGTGACAGGCGAGCACTGGGCTGTTCGTAGTCGGCCGGCGGATCCCTGTCGCGCTCACCTGGCGTCCGGCGATGCTGTTCAGCAACGTCGACTTGCCGGCGCCGGTGGAGCCGACCATCGCGATCAGGATCGGCGCGCCCGACTGGCGGAGCCGCGGCAGGAGGTAGTCCTCGACCTGGCTGATGATCTGCTGTCGTTCTGCCCTGCCCGTCTCAATGCCGGGGAAGTCGAGCAGCAACTGGGTCCTGGTGACCGCGTCGCGAAGCTCGATAAGGGCGGATTCCAGCTTGCGGGCATCGACGCGGACGTGCGGCTCAGCTTCGTCGCTGACGCCGCCAGGCACGACCACCTGGCCGCTGCCCTGTCCCTCTGTCATGCCTCCTGGCCTCCGCTATCCAAGCTGCTGGTCGAAGCAGGCTATCGCCGAGATTGCGCAAAACGAGCCAGGAGGCGAATCGCCAGAGTTGTCGGTATCAGTAGCCTACCCCTCGGCGGGCCGATTTAGGGCGCGCGAGTGCGCCCCGCGACTCCGGTGACAGGACGGCCGCGGCCTGGCCGTGCGTAGCGCGCCGGCCGGTTCAGCCTCGGCCGGCTGACCGACGGGACGAGCAGCCGCGAGCAGCACCCGGCACACCGCGGCCGCGACCACAGGACCGCCCTTCTCCCCCGCGTTCGTGACGGTCGGCCAGCCGCTCTCCCTGAGCGTCCGCTTCGCCTGCACGGCGGCGACGAAACCCGCTGGCATGCCGACGACCAGGGTCGGCTGCACGTCCCTGGCGAGGATCTCGTAGATCGCGACGGGCTCGTCACCCACCACCCAGATCGCGCCTGGCCCAGCCTCCCCGAAGGCCAGCCTGACCGCCGCCGCGGCCTTCGCGATCCCCGCGGTACGCGCCAGCCGCTCGGTCAGCGACTCGCCCGCCTTGCAGATCGTCACCTCGCTCGCGATTCCCGCGGCTACCATCGGCCCGTCGACGACCACGGGCGCGCCGGCGGCCAGCGCATCGACCGCGGCCTGAAGGCACGACTCCGAGCAGACAAGATCGTTGGCATAACTGAGCTCAGCAGTGCTGCCGATCACCTGCTCGGTCACGGCTCTGGTCAGCGGAGGGAGCCCGGTCAGGTCGATCCTCGATCGCAGCGCGCTCAGTTCCGGGTCTGACCCGTCTGCCCCCGCCGCGCCGTTGTCATCCAGCCCGCCTCGCCAGGTCACTGTCGCCTCGCATCCGTTCGGAGTCAGTGCGGCTCCTGCTATGGCCAGCCGAGCCGCCCGCGTCTGGACCCGGCACCGGCCAGCGTGTCAGATCGCGCTGAGGACGAGGCCGGATCCCCCGAGCCGACATCAGCATGGCACAGCAGCCAGCGCCGCGACGTGCCATCTGACCAGGCAGGGCAGGCTCTGGGCACGATCGCGCTGACTGGTTCGTTCAACCTCAGAATTGACAGCCGGCGAGACGTAAACCGACCGGCGCGCGGGTGCGGGCTGACGCAAGGAGCGCTCATGGCGGACGGGAGCCTCTCCCGGGTGCTGGTGACCGGCGGTGCCGGCTTCATCGGCCGCCACGTGATCCGCGCGCTGCTGGACCAGGGTCACGAGGTCACGTCGGCGGACCGGCACGCGTGCACGGACGACCGGGCCACTTCAGTGGTCGGCGACCTGCGTGATCCGGCCGTCATCGCCGAGGCCGTACGGCCGGGAACCGGCCTGATCATTCATCTCGCGGCCGTGACCTCGGTGCTTCGCTCGGTGCAGGATCCGGCCGGCACCTACCAGCTGAACGTCGCCTCGACTGCGAGCCTGCTGGAGCTCGCGCGCCACCGCGGCGTGGGAACGTTCCTGCTCGCCTCGACCAACGCGGTGACCGGCGACGTCGGGCGGGCCACGATCACCGAGCAAACACCTCTCAGCCCGCTGACTCCCTATGGCGCGACAAAGGCCGCCGGCGAGATGCTGCTCGCGGCGTATACGGCCAGCTACGGGCTGACCGGCGCGGCGCTGCGATTCTCCAATGTCTACGGGCCCGGCATGGAGGCCAAGGACAGCTTCGTACCACGGCTGCTGCGAGCCGCACGTGACGGCAGGGGCATCCAGATCTACGGCGACGGCACCCAGATGCGCGACCTTGTCCACGTCCATGACGTGGTAGCCGGCCTCCTGCTCGCGTGGAAGACCAGGCACAATGGCCCATTGATCCTGGGTTCGGGAGAGTCGGTGGCTGTGAACGATATCGTGGATGCCGCGCGATCAGTAACCGGCGCGGAACTACCGGCCGAGCATGTCCCTCCCAAACCTGGGGAGATGCCGACCGTGATCGTCGATATCTCGGCCGCGAGGGCCCTGGGGTATGCGCCCAGGTTCGATCTCAAGGCAGGCATAGCCACTGTGTGGCCAGAGTTCTCGGAGACAGCTAGGTGACATCCCAATGAGCCGCGCCGAGCAGCGAGGTTATCGACCACGAGGCCGTAGACGCCGCCGCGATCCAGGCATTCTCCAGCCAGTACGGCGCGCGCGCGACGGCGCTGCCGCCGCTGGCGATCGTGATCGCGGCCTACAACGAAGAGGGCGCGATCGGCCCGGTCATCGAGGGATTGCCGCCGGTCCTGGCAGGGCTCGAGGTCGCCAAGATCGTCGTGTCCGACGGGTCAGCCGACGCGACCGTGAAGGAAGCCGACGCAGCCAGGGGCGCTGGTCTGCGACGTTCCCGTAAACCGGGGCCAGGGCGCGGCGCTGCGCCTCGGCTACCGGCTCGCGCGCGAAGGCGGGGCCGAGTACATCGTCACGACCGACGCAGACGGGCAGTACAACCCGGCGGAGATCCCCGGGCTGCTGGCGCCGATCCTCGCGGGCGATGCGGACTTCGTCTCTGGCTCGCGGACGCGGGGCAGCGAGGAGACCAAGGACCCGGTCCGCAAGCTCGGCGTCCGCGTGTTCGCGCTGACGATCAGCATGCTGACCGGCCAGCGGATCACCGACCCGTCGTTCGGGCTGCGCGCGATGCGATCCGAGGTCACCGGCGCGGTCAGGCTCGAGCAACCGCAGTACCAGGCGGCCGAACTCCTGATCGGCGTGCTCGCGCACGGCTACCGGGTGGCCGAGGTGCCCGCGACTATCCACAAGCGCAAGGTGGGTCAGAGCAAGAAGGGCCACAACGCGCTCTACGGGCTGTATTTCGCCAGGGTTATCGGCGGCACCTGGTGGCGTGAGCGCCGCAGGACTCGCTCCGCCCGCGGCTAGGGCCGCTGCTCGCGCTCGTCCGTGCCAGGAACCATGGCCGCGATCGGCGACAGCGCCTCGGCCTCAGGAGAGTCAGCCGCCCCCGGCTTGGCGTCCCGGTCGGCGAAGAGCACGTAATGGAAGATCAAGAACCTGGTTATGAACGTCACGAAGTTGGCGACCAGGTAGGCCAGGGCCACGACCACGACGGCCTCGTGCTTGGGCATGCCCTGGTGCTTGGCGTAGCTGGCCGCGAAGTGTGAGGTCAGCGTCAGCACGGCCGCGGTGCCGATCGAGATCGCCCAGAACGGCAGCGTCTCCTTCAGCAGGTGCGGCCGGCCTTTGCGCTGCCAGGCCCAGCGGCTCAGGATGTAGCTCGTGCCCGCTCCGACCAGCCATCCGCACAAGCCCGCGACGCCGCCGGTCGCACCCGCCAGGTATGCGATGCTCAGCGTCAGCTCGCTGGCACCCAGCGAGACGATCGCGACCAGCGCGAACCGGGTGAACTGGCGGGCGAATCCCGACTTCAGCCGACTCGCGAGCCCGGCAGGCAACTTGTCCATCAGATTTGGCATTGATGTCCTTGCTTAGCGCAGACATGCTGGTCAACGGACACGTAACTGGTCAACGGACACGTATACAGTACGGGAACCGGCTGGGCAGGACGCGGGAACGCATCCGAGTACGCGCTGACCTCGTAGTACCCCCGCGCAGCTTGCTGGTTGCCTGGCACTGGTTATTACCCCGTGTGCGATGGTTGATGCAGGAGGATCTCGGCCGTATGGGCCGGCCGCGAGAACGCCGGATGACGACCCTGCGATCGGACGCAGGCAGCAGGAGCGACAGTGAAAATCTTGATTCTCGGCGGCGACGGCTACCTCGGCTGGCCGACGGCCTTGCACCTGTCTGAGGTCGGCCATCACGTGGCCGTGGTCGACAACTTCGCCCGGCGCGGCTACGACTTCGAGATGGGCGTCGACAGCCTCGTGCCGATCGAGTCCCTCCAGACCAGGATCCGGGTCTGGCACGAACTGAGCGGGCAGGAGATCGGGTGTTACGTCGGCGACCTGACCGACGCCGATTTCACCTACCACGTGGTCCGCGAGTTCCGCCCGGACACGATCGTGCACTTCGCCGAGCAGCGAGCCGCGCCGTACTCGATGGTGGACCGCAAGCACGCCGTCTACACCCAGGTCAACAACGTCGTCGGCACGATGAACGTGCTGTACGCGATCGCGGAGATCGATCCGGACATCCACCTGGTCAAGCTCGGCACGATGGGCGCCTACGGCACGCCGAACATCGACATCGAGGAAGGCTGGATCGAGATCGAGCACAAGGGCCGCAAGGACCGGGTGCTGTATCCGAAGCGACCAGGCTCGTACTACCACCTGTCGAAGGTGCACGATAGCCACAACATCGAGTTCGCCTGCCGGATCTGGGGGCTGCGAGCGACCGACCTGAACCAGGGCGTGGTCTACGGGCAGCAGACGCCGGAGACGGCCAGGGATGACCGTCTCGCGACCCGCTACGACTATGACGCCGTCTTCGGCACGGTGCTGAACAGGTTCGTGATCCAGTCGGTCATCGGCGAGCCGCTGACCGTCTACGGCAACGGCAGCCAGGTCCGCGGCATCATCGAGATCAGGGACACTGTCCGCTGCCTCCAGCTAGCCTGCGAGAACCCGGCCGAGCGGGGCGAGTTCCGGGTCTTCAACCAGATGACGCAGTCCCTGTCGATCGCGGCGATGGCCGAGACCATCGCCAGGGTGAGCCCGGAGAAGGTGACGATCGAGCACCTCGCGAACCCGCGGGTCGAGGAGGAGAGCCACCACTACAACGTCGTGCACTCCGGCCTGGTCGAACTCGGCCTGGACCCGCATCTGCTATCCGACACGCTGATCGAGTCGCTGTTCGGGATCACCAAGCGCTTCGCGCACCGGGTCAGGCCTGAGGCGATGATCCCGACCATCGACTGGCGCAGGACCGCGAGCCAGATCGGCCTCTAGGCACGCCGTACGTCGAGGTAGTCCTTGTCGATATTGATGACGTGTCCGCCGTAGCGCTGCGTCACATTGCCGCTGAACTGGTGAATACGGCGATGGTGCCACTGGCCCTTGCCGAGCTTTCTGTCCTTCGTGCTTGCCGCGCCATTCCAGAGTGCGTCATCGATGATGCTGGGCATCGCAAACCTGTGTCTGCGATATTGCCGCGACAAATAGACGATGCCGGAATCGGAAGCGCTGTAGACCCCAGAGGTGTAGTGCAGGCGGCGTATTTCGTTCGTCCAGGCCGACAGGAAACGCAGCACAGGCAGCCGCCTGCGGGGCAGGAACGCCTCCATGTCGTAGTAAATCGGGGTCCTGCGGCCGAAGCCCAGCCTGCGAGCCTGCGCCACCGCGTCACGAGCGGCGGCCCTGCCCTGGCGGACGGCCGCGTGCAATTCCCCGAACGCGGCCTGCGGACCCGCGTACAGCGGGATGAACCGCCAGCCAGCCCGGGCTTCAGCTCGCACCCACGCCTGGCTGAGGTGCGGCTGTGCGCAGGCCCGGTCTGCGCCGCCGATGTAGATGCCGATGGCGCGGTACGGCGAGTGACGCCGCCAGGCGCGCATCGTCTTCCTGCTCGGTGCCGTACAGGCGTCGAAGCCGAGCCCGCGGTACCTGGCCACTGTGTTCGGCAGCGGCCCGCGCGGCGTCCGGTGGCGCTTCAGCGCGACCTTGCGGCCGGCCTGGCAGGCCCTGGCCGCCGCACCATCGGGACTCCCCTGCCCTGACCCGGCGCGGGACGCGTGACTGCGTGCCGACACCGGCCGGTCGGGATTAGGCGGCGTGATCACCGGCGGCGACAGCTTCGCGCTGGCAAGTATCCGGTAGATGACCGTCGGATCGGTGCCGAACGTCGCCATGATCGAGATGCCGGGAGCGCGCGCCGTGATCTGGCGTGCCACCGGGTTCTCCACCGACGCTCGCGCGGCCTTCTGCGGGCCCCGCTGAATCAGGATCGACTCAGTGGTGCCGAGCAACCAGCTCGGGCAGAACTCGTCGCCGCTGATGGCGCCCAGATAGACCGCGTGCTGGTCGAACCGGACGCAGCCGCGGGCATGCGAGCGATCGTCGATGACCGGCCACGCCCTGGGTACAGCGAACGTGTAGCCGCGATACCTGACGGTCTTGAGGTGCACGGACGCTCCGGGCCGGGCCGTGACGAGCGCCGCGGTCGCGCTTGCAGCGTGGGCAGACTCCTCATGGCTCGCGCTTAGCGGCAGCAGCGCACAGACAGCCGCCGCAGCCAATCTTCCGCCAGCCATGACGAATGACGCCCTCCCCCGTGCGGCCGCAGCCCGTGGCCAAAACGGGCTCCCCGCCGATGCTCGCGGCTTGGGCGTCATTTCCTGCGTCGCGATTTGGCAATATTGCAAATGCCTTGCGAATTGCTAATCGGGTCTTGGCGCTGCATGCCCTAAGCCACGGGTTCGAGGATCACGACCGGGATCTGGCGGTCGGTGCGAGTCTCGTAGTCGGCGAACCCGGCCACTCGCTCTTCTGCGCTTCCCAGAGACGCGCGCGCTCGGCGTCCTCCGCGACGCGGGCGACCAGGTAGCGCGTCTGCGTCCGCACCTCCACCTGCACCCGCGGCTGCGCAAGCCGGGCCGGCTATTTGACCGCCACACGCGGCTAGCGGCCGTTCCTGGTCAGCAGCCAGCGGCCGGTCGAGGGATCCCGGCAGAGCCGGTAGATGTTCGCCGGCACGTTACGACCCGCCGACGCTGTGACCTTCCAGCACCGCCACGCGACCGGAGCCTGCTCGCTCTCCTGCTCATGACCGCCCTGGTGATGAACAGCAGGCTCGGCCGGCGGACGCTCCAGGATCGACAGCACCGTGTACAACCGCTCCCGCCAGACGAATCTCGCCGGCCTGCCGTCGATCAGCCACACCTCGACCGGCTCCGATCGGACCCCGCTCACCCGCTCACCTGCCTGCGCGTCCGTGCGGTCCCGGGCGAGCGTCAGGCCCCCGGCCGGACCGAAGCCAGTCCTGACCGGGCGCCGGAATGCGCCCCTGAGGACCGCTCGCTCCGTCGGCTACCCAGGGGAAGACAGGCAGCTGCGCTTAGTTCGAAAGTATATTCGATCTGACCGAATGGCAAGACCTAGCCAGGGAAATGGCTTTCGCTAAAGGCCGATCTATGTGCTGCGCGCTTGGCTCAGTCGGCTGAGTCGCGAAGCCTGGCATCGGGAAGCCGGCCGAGCAGGTCTCTGACCTGTCCGGCGATCCGGTCGATGGCCGTGTCGTCCTGCTTGCTCGCGGCCCTGATCGCCTCGTCCATCCAGGCCGCCACCTGCGGCATGTGCTCCTCGAGCAGGCCGCGGGTGGTGATCGAGGAGGTGCCGATCCGCAGTCCCGACGGATCGAATGGCTTGCGGGGGTCGAAGGGAACGGTGTTGTAGTTCACTTCGATGCCGGCCCGGTCAAGCGCCCCTGGCGGCTGGCTTGCCGCCGATCTCCTGCGGCGTCAGGTCGATCAGGATCAGGTGGTTGTCGGTACCGCCTGAGACGAGGCTGTAGCCGCGCTCGGTCAGCGCGGCCGCGAGCGCCTTCGCGTTCGCCACGATCTGGCGGGCGTAGCCGCGGAACTCTGGCGCGGCCGCCTCCTTGAGCGCGACGGCGATCGCGGCGGTGGTGTGATCGTGCGGGCCGCCCTGCAGGCCGGGGAAGACCGCCTTGTCGATCGCCGAGGCGTGCTCGGCCACCGACATGATCATCGCGCCGCGCGGACCGCGCAGCGTCTTGTGCGTCGTGGTCGTGATCACGCTCGCGTGACCCACCGGCGACGGGTGCGCGCCGCCCGCGATCAGGCCCGGCGATGTGCGCGATGTCGGCGACCAGCACCGCGCCGATCTCGGCGGCGATCTCGGCGAAGACGGGGAAGTCGATCGTGCGCGGGATCGCCGTGCCGCCGCAGAACATGATCTTCGGCCGCTCCTTGCGAGCCAGGTCGCGCACCTCGTCGAAGTCGATCCTGCCGGTGTCGGCGCGCACGCCGTACTGGACGGAGCGGAACCACTTGCCCGTGACCGAGACCGGCCAGCCGTGCGTCAGATGCCCGCCCATCGGCAGCGACATGCCCATGACGGTGTCGCCTGGCTGCATGAACGCCAGGTACACGGCGAGGTTCGCCGGCGAGCCCGAGTATGGCTGGACGTTGGCGTGATCGACGCCGAACAGGTCCTTGGCCCGCTGCACAGCGATCATCTCGATCGGATCGATGTTCTGCTGGCCCTCGTAGTAGCGCTTGCCCGCGTACCCCTCTGAGTACTTGTTGGTCAGAACCGAGCCGCTGGCTTCGAGCACCGCCAGCGAGACGTAGTTCTCCGACGCGATCATGCGCAGCTTCTCGAACTGGCGCCTGGCCTCGGCCTCGATCAGGTCGGCGATCTGCGGGTCGGTGCTCGCCACGTGCGGGACCGGCGGCTGATGCATGGAACCCTCCCTGGTCACGGCCCTGGGCGGCGGCAGCCAAGGGGATCCCCGGCTGCCGGCTGGCCAGCAGCGCGAGGGCCGACGCCCCCGCGTGCTCCTGCATTCATGATGCCGGAACGCCCCAGCCCCCGTATACCCGCCCGCTCCAGCCACTGCCCGCGCCAGCCACTGCCCGCGCCAGCCGGGCGCCGCGAGCGACTTTTGGAACAGCTAAGTGCCGCCGAGGTTCAAACAGTGCGGGTGGCGGCCCTTTGCTGTTCTATTTCTGGCCGGGTGGCACCGCCGGTGCGGCCAGGAGCGGGCGGTGATGGCTGACTTGGGGCGCAGGCGGCGCGCGAGGTTGTCATGTGATGCCCGGTTTCTCCGCTCCTGGGGCCGACAGTTACCCTGGCTAACGAACCCCCGCGGTCGGTGCTCGCTGCCGCCAGGGTGCGGCACACGGACGGAGCGGCATGCGGATCGGCCAGATCGCCATTGACGTCGCGCCGCTGCGCGAAGGCCGTGACTTCCGGCTGCTCTTCACCGGCCGGTTCGTGTCGATGGCCGGCAACGCGGTCGCCACTACCGCCGCGAACTGGCAGGTCTACGCCCTGACCAAGTCTTCGCTCGCGGTCGGCGCGCTGACGCTGGCGGACAGCATCGGCATGTTCGCAGGGCTGATGGCTGGCGGGATGCTGGCCGACCGGCACGACCGGCGGCTGCTGATGGCTGGGACTCGGGCGCCGCTCGCGATCCTCGCGGCGCTGCTGATGGTCAACAGCCTGCTCGCCCGTCCAGCCCTGTGGGCGGTCTACCTGCTGGTGACCGCCATCGGCGCGCTCTCCGGGCTCGGCTCCCCCGCGTCAACGGCCGCCATGCCCGCGCTGATCAGGCCCGACCAGCTGGCCGCCGCGACCGCGCTCGGCGCGATGAGCGGCCAGCTTGGCAACCTCGGCGGGCCCGCGCTGGCAGGAGCGCTGATCGCCGGACCTGGACTGGCCGCGTGCTACGGGATCGACACCGCCTGCTACCTGATCTTCGGCGTGACCGCGTGGTTCATCAGGCCGCTGCCGCCGACGGTGCGGGCGCGCCGACCTGGGCTGCGCTCGATGGCCGAGGGACTGCGGCACGTCAGGCACAACCCGGTCGTCGGCGGCATGCTCGCGGTCGACACGAGCGCCATGTTGTTCGGGATGCCGTCGGCGCTGTTCCCCGCCCTCGCGCAGCAACACTTCCACGGCGGGTCCGCGACGTTCGGGCTGCTCGCGTCCGCGCCGGGATTCGGCGCGCTGCTCGGCGCCGCGACCAGCGGGTGGACCGGCCGGGTCAAGCGCCCTGGGATCGTGGTGATCGGTGCCGGGCTGTCCTGGGGAGCCGCCGTCGTCGGCTTCGGGCTCAGCACCGACCTGGTCCTCGCGCTCGCGTTCCTCGCGCTCGCGGGGATGTCTGACCTCATCTCGGAGGTCCTGCGGAACGCGCTGCTGCAGCACTACACGCCGGACGAGCTGCGCGGCCGGGTGTCCAGCCTGTACCTGGCGCAGGTGACGACCGCTCCCTCCCTCGGCAACGTCGAGGCCGGCCTGGTCGCGCAGCTGTTCTCAACAGGCGTCTCGGTGGTCAGCGGCGGCCTGGCCTGCGTAGCCGGCGCACTCGTGCTCGGCGCGATCAACCCGGCCTTGCGCCGGGCGACCCTCGCCAGGCGCACCGACGATGAACTCGGCGGCGAACTCAGCCGCGAGGCCCCGGCCCCCGCCTCGCCGGCCCGGCGCCCCGCGCGGCGCCAGCGGGCGGCGCGGCGGTCGGCGAGCACCTGGCGGACCACGTTGCGGCCGGGGATCCCGGTGACGCCGCCGCCGCCGTGCGTCGACGAGCCTGCCTGGTACAGGCCGCGCAGCGGGGTGCGCAGGTCGGCATAGCCCGCCGCGGGCCTGGCGTGGAACATCTGCCCCATGGTCAGTTCGCCGTGGAAGATGTTGCCGCCGACCAGGCCGTACACCTCCTGCATCTGATGCGGGCCGAGCACCTGCCTGTGCAGCACCGAGGCGGCGAATCCGGGCGCGACCTGGTCCATCCTGGCGATCACCCGGTCCGCGTAGCGCTCGAGTTCAGCCTCGTCCGGCGCGTCGGCGTAGCTGTGCGGCACCCACTGGGTGAACAGCGACATGACGTGCTGCCCTTCAGGCGCGAGCGAGTCGTCGAAGACGCTCGGAATGCAGATGTCGGCGAACGGCGCCGTCGACGGATGCCCGCTGACCGCCTCCTGGAACGAGGTCTCGATCTCATCGAGGCTGTCGGCCAGCACGATGGTCCCGCCGTGCACCTGCGGGTCGAAGTCGGGGTGGCTCGCGAACACCGGCATCCGGTCGAGCGCCAGGTTCACCTTGACGGTCCCGCTCCTGGTCTGCCAGCCCCTGATGTCGGCGACGAAGTCGCCTGGCAGGACGGCGGGATCGACCAGCTTGAGGAACGCGAGCTTCGGATGCACGGTCGTGATGACTACCGGCGCGCTCACGTGCTCGCCCGATGCCAGGTCCACGCCGGTCGCCCGGCCGCCGGCAGTGGTGATCGCGGCGACCTCGGCGCCGGTCCTGACATCGGCGCCGAACGAGCGCGCCGCGGCGGCCAGCGCGGTCGTGACCGCGCCCATCCCGCCGCGCGGGAAGCCCCAGGCACCTGCCTGGCCGTCGGTGTCGCCGATGTGGTGGTGCAGCGTCACGTACCCGGTGCCGGCCGATCGCGGGCCAGCCCACATGCCGATCACGCCGGAGACCGACAGCAGCCCGCGCAGCGCATCGCTGGTGAAGTACTGGTCGAGCAGATCGGCGATGCTGCCGGTGAGCAGCCTGGTGATGTCCACGGCCAGCCTGGTGTCCACCTTGCGCAGGTGCCGCAGCAGCAGCCCCTGGCCGAACAGGTCGGCCGGCCGCCGGGAACCAAGCTTCGGCGGAATCTCGGTCAGCATGCGGCCCGAGGATCCCGGCGATCCTGACCAGCCTGGCCTCGTAGTCGCCGTAGTTGTCGGCGTCCCGCGCGGAGAACTTGGCGATCTCGGCGTGCCGCTCCGCCGGATCGGCTGGCAGGCGCAGGTAGCGGCCGTCGGCACGGGGTGCGAAGTAGGGCCCCTGCGGGTACACGTGGTAGCCGTGCCGATCCAGGCGCAGGTCGCGGACGAGGCCGGCGGGCAGCAGCGAGACCACGTAGGACAGCGACGTGACCGTGTACTCCGGGCCGAACGGGTGCTCGCTGACGGCAGCGCCGCCGAGCACCTCACGCCGCTCGCAGACCAGCGTGCGCAGGCCGCTGCGGGCGAGATAGGCGGCGGCCACCAGGCCGTTATGACCGCCGCCGACTATCACTGCGTCATACTCGGCCGTCATCGGCAAGGCGCTCCAGTAAAAACGTCAGACATCTCAGATCGGATAAAAGCAAGCATATGACCTGCCCGCCTCGTCCTCGCTCATGGGCGGGCGTTCCTGTTCGCAGCGCGCCTGCGCGCGGGGGCAGCGACTGGCGAACACGCAACCGCCCGCCCGCTCGGAAGCAGCGCCCGCGGCCCGTGCGGCGACGGTGGCGACGCGGTCGCTGCCCTGGTCCGCTGGATCCGGACCCGCGGCCCGCACCGCCAGCCGCCTGTGCCGCGGATGATCCGCGGGGACCGCGTCGTGCAGCGCCTTGGTGTAGTGATGCCTGGGCGCCTGCCGGATGAGCTCGGCCGGCCCGATCTCGACGATCTGGCCGCCGTACATGACGGCGACGGTGTCGACGACCCGGCCGATCAGGTCCAGGTCGTGCGTCACGAACAGCATCGAAAGGTGCCGCGCCCGGCCAGCGGCCAGCAGCAGGTTCACGATCTGGGACTGGACAGAGACGTCCAGGCTCGACGTCGGCTCGTCGCAGATCAGCACCGACGGCGCGGTGATCAGTGCCCTGGCGATAGCGATCCGCTGCCGGCCGCCGCCTGAGTACCTCGCCGGATAGCTGCGCAGCTCGGCGCCGGACAGGCCCACCGCCGTCAGTTGCTCGGCGACCAGCGCGTCGCCGCTCGGACCTCTCCCGCCTGGCAGCCTGTGGATCCGCAGCGGCTCGGTCACGATGTCCCTGATCGTCATCCGCGGGTCGAGCGAGTCGTAGGGATCCTGCAGCACGAAACCGATCTGCCTGCGCAGCGCGCGCAGCTTGCCGCGGCCTGCCGGATACGGCGCTCCGTCAAAGGTCAGCTGGCCCGATGTGGGCCGCTCGAGGCCGAGCGCGAGCCTGATGCAGGTGGTCTTGCCCGACCCGGATTCGCCGACGAGGCCGAGGCTGCCTCCGTCTGGCACGGTGAAGCTGACGCCGTCCAGGGCCTGCCGACCGCCCCGGTACTGCTTCGTGACCGTCTCGAAGCCGATCATTGCGGTCGCCCAGCTTGCGCGCCCGCGGCCGCGGGATGATGGCAGGCGGCTTCGTGCCCGGCTGCCACCGGCTCGAGCACCGGATCGACGTCCGCGCATACCTGCGTGGCGCTCGGGCACCTGGGCGCGAACGGGCAGCCGCGCGGTTCATCGCCGGGCGACGGCGGCGCGCCTGGGATCTGGAACAGCGGGGTCCCCGGCGCGCCGGACCGCAGGTCCTGCCTGGTCCGCAGCAGCCCTCGCGTATACGGGTGGGCCGGCGCGTCGAAGATCTGCTCGACCGGAGCCTGCTCGACGATCCGCCCCGCGTACATCACCACGGCCCAGTCCGCGAGTTCGGCGACGACGCCCATGTCATGGGTGATCCACAGGAAGCCGGAACGCATGCCTTCCCGCAGCTCGCCGATCAGGGCCAGGATCTCAGCCTGCGTCGATACATCCAGGGCTGTCGTCGGCTCGTCGGCGATGATCAGCGGCGGGGCGAGCGCGACGGCCATCGCGATCATCACCCGCTGGCGCATGCCGCCGGAGAGCTGATGCGGGTACAGCTTCGCGACGGCGGCGGGCTGCCTGATCTCGACCTGAGCCAGCGCCGCGACCGCGGCCTCCGCGGCGTCCTGCTTGCGGAGGCCGGCGTGCTGGCTGAACAGCTCGCCGACCTGCCTTCCGACAGGGACGACCGGGTTGAGCGCCGCCATCGCGTCCTGGGCGATGCACCCGAGGAGGCTAGCCCTGACCCGCCGGAACTCGGCGGGCGCCAGCGCCGAAACGTCCCGGCCGGCGATGCTGACCTGACCGGTTGTGGCCGCCGACCTGGGCAGCAGCCCGGCAGCGCCGAGTGCAAGCGAACTCTTGCCGCTGCCGGTCTCGCCGATCAAGGCCACCACCTGGCCGGCCTCCACGGTGAGGCAGGCGTTCTTGACCGCGTGCACGTGGTCAGACCCAGGCCCGCGATCGGCGGCGGCGCCCCGCAGGCCGTACCTGACATTCAGGTCGATGACCTCCAGCGCGGGAGCGCGCTCCGGCGCTTCGGCCGCGCCGCTTGGCCGCGGCCCGCCGCCGGGCCAGGTCACACTTCCTCCCTGGTCCGCGGGTCGACGAACATCCTGAGCACGTCGGCGAAGAGGTTGAAGAAGACCACTGCGACCGCACCCACGATCACCGTGCCCATCACGACCGGCCGGTCCAGGTTGTGCAGCGAGTTCACCGCGAGCAGTCCGATGCCGGGCCAGATGAACACGACCTCGACCGTGACCACGCCGGACAGGTAGGACCCGAGGTCCAGGCCCATCATCGTCAGGGCGGGCGACAGCACGTTGCGGAGCACATGCCGACGCAGGATGTAGGCGTCGGACAGGCCCTTCGACACCGCTGTCCTGACGTAGGACGAGGCGAGTGAGTCCTGCATCTGGTCAGCGACGATCTGGGCGTACCAGGGCGCGCCGATCAGGCCGAGGGTCAGCGCTGGCAGCACGATCTGCGCCGGGCCAGTGCCGCCTGTGACCGGCGCGATCCCGAGCCGGAAGCCGAAGACCAGCAGCAGGAGCAGACCGAGCACGAAGATCGGGATCGCGAGCAGGGTCAGGTTGACGGCGCTGACCAGCGCCCTGACCCGTCCGTACAGGGTCGCCGCGATGCCGAGAGCGCCGCCGATGATCACCTCGGCGACGACGCCGGCCAGCGCGAGGACGCCCGTCGTCAGCAGCCTCGGCCCGATCAAGGACGCGACCGGCTGGCGCTGGATGTAGGAGGTGCCGAGGTTCCCGCGCAGCAAGTTGCCGAAGTAGTCGGCGAACTGCACGATCAGCGGCTGGTTCAGGTGCAGCTGAGCCCTGATGTTGGCGAGCACCGCGGGGCTCTGCGCCCTCGGCGCGATCGCCTTGGCCGGATCGCCGGGAACCACGAACTCGAGCAGGAACGCCAGCACGACGACGCCGGCCACCGCGATCACCCCGAAGACCAGCCTGCGGATCAGCGCCCGAGCCACGACAGCCTCCGCAGGTCGGGGTTGAACGCCTTGATCCCCTCGCCGACGAGCAGGAACGCCAGAGTCAGGCCCATGATCGCCAGCCCGGGCGCGACCACCAGCAGCGGCGCGTAGCTAATCGCGGCCTGGCCATCGGAGATCATGTTGCCGAGCGAGGCCGTCGGCGGGTTGATCCCGGCCGACAGGTACGACAGGGTCGCCTCGAAGGCGACGGCCGATGCCGCGTTGAGCGGCGAGTAGGCCAGCATCATCGAGGCCACGTGCGGCGCGAGGTGCCTGCGCACGACCGTCAGGCCGCCTGCGCCCATCGCCTCGCCGGCCTCGACGAACCCGCGCGAGCGCAGCCTCAGCACCTCGCCGTAGACCAGCCTGGCCGGGTAGGACCAGAACAGCACGGTGATGATCACGATGACCCTGGTCAGCCCCGCCGACATGACCGCCGCGATGACCAGGCCGGCCAGCGTGTACGGCAGCGCCAGCCCGACATCGGTGAACCGCATCAATAGCTGCTCGACCGGCCCGCGGAAGTACGCCGGCGAGCAGGCCGACGGCCGCGCCGATCACGATCGACGTCGCGTTGGAGACGATCGCCACGATCAGCGACACCCTGATCCCGTAGACGAGCCTGACCAGCTCGTTCCGGCCGAGCAGGTCGGCGCCTAGCGGATACCGTGCGCTCGGCCCGACGGGCAGCCCGGTCGGGCCGAGCCCGTGCGTCAGGTCCTGGTGGTACGGGCTCCCGAACAGCGGCGCCGCGATCGCCAGGCCGATGAACACGGCGAGCACCGCCACCCCGGCGACGAGCTGCCACGGCCAGCGCCGCCCGGCCCGGCGCTCGCTGCCGGCCGCTGGCCCCGGTCCCCGCAGCCAGGGCAGCCGCCGGCCAGCGGTGGTGACGGCCGGGGCAGACGACACCGGCTACACCCACATCCGGTCGTAATAGCTGTAGGTCTCGCCGCGGTACTGGTAGTTCTGGATCCGCTGGGAGACCCCGGCCAGCCAGTCCGTGGACGCCAGGAACACGAATGGCGCGTCGTTCCCGATCAGCTGCTGGATCTGCGCGTACAGCTTGTTCCTCGCGACCACGTTGAACTCGGTGGCCGCCTGCTTGGCGAGCGTGTCGACCTCGGAGTTGGAGTATCCGCAGTAGTTGCTCGACGCCTTGGTCACGTAGAGGGCGTCGACCTCGTCCGCGGGGGTCGGCTGGACCATGTACCAGGAGTCCGTGGACATCTGCAGCTTCTTTCGCCCGCCCTGCTGGGCGTATTCCAGGCTGTACAGCGCGTTGGAGTCGACCTGGTTCAGCGTCACGCGCACGCCGATTGCCGCGTACTGCTGCTGCACGACCTGGGCGATGGCGGGGAACGGCGGGTCGGCGGCCACCGACAGCGTGATGGCGAAGCCCTTCTTGAGCCCGGCCTGCGCGAGCATGGACTTCGCCCGCTGCGGGTCATAGCCGTAGGGCTGGAACGTGGCATGGAAGTCGTCCAGTTCCTTGGGGAACGGCGCACCCCACGGCGTGCTGGTGCCGTAGGTGATCTTCTCGAGCGCGACCTTGTTGATCGCCCAGTTCATCGCCTGCCTGACCGTGCGGTCTGCGAACTCGGGCACCGTGTCCGGGTACATGGTCAGCCAGATATTGCCTGGCGACGGCTTGGATCTCGCCAGTCCGCGCAGTGTCGGCGTGGCCAGCACCTGGCCTGCCTCGGTCGGCGGCAGGCCGTTGCCGATGATGTCGGTGTCGTTGTGCTCGAGTTGCTGCAGCTGGATCTGCGGGTCGACGCCCCAGTGGTACTCGATCGCGTCCAGGTAGGGCAGTCCGGCGTAGAAGTAGTCCGGGTTCCGTTCGAACCGCGCGGTCTGGGCGGTCTGGTCGAACGAGACGATCATGAACGGTCCGTAGCCAACCGGCGTCTGGCCGAACTGCTTGCCGAGCCGCTCGACCTCCTCGCTGGGCACCGGCGCCGTAATCGGCTGGGTCATCGCGTTCAGGATCGTGAAGTCAGGCGCGGTCAGGTGCACGATCAGCGTGCTGTCGCCCTGCGCCTCGACGCCCTCGAGATGCTTGGTCTTGCCGCCCATGACGGCATTCGCCCCGACCACGGACGACAGATAGCTCGCGCCCCAGGACTGGACCTTGGGGTCGAGCATGCGTTCCCATGCGTATTTGAAGTCCCCGGCGACGATCCTCCTGCCGTGGTGGAACTTGGCGTCCGGCCTGATCTTGAACGTCAGGGTCTTGCCGTCCTTGCTGATCGCGGGCGGACCAGCGGCGAGGTTCGGCACGGGCCCGCCGAAGTCCCTGTCGTAGGCCATCAGGGCCCCGAAGTAGACCACCTCGGTCAGGCAGTCCCAGGCCGTCAGGTTCTCGCCGAGGGCAGGATCGAACGAATCGGGCGGGTCCGACCAGGACACCCGGACCGTGCCGCCGCGGCGACCGCCAGAGACGGGCTGCGGGCCAGGCACGTACTCCTTGATCCTGATGCCGCCCTTCTTCACGGCGGTCTGGCCCGCGGGCGTCGTCGAGCACGCGGCGAGCAGCGGCCCGCCAACCGCGCCAAGCGCTCCCGCCGTCCCGGTCAGCTTGAGGAATCCGCGCCGCGTATAACTGGCAGGGTCCAGGTTGCGTCGTGTCATGAATGAGTCGCCTCCTCGATGTCGGCTCTGGACGACGAGCCGAGCCGGGCGGCGACGTACTTGCGAACGTCGGCGCTCGGCTCCTCCATGGGGGCGAGATAGCCAGCCGTGAACCGGCGCGAGGTCATGCCGTCCTGCACGCGCTCGCAGATCAGCCAGTCCTGCCGGTTCACCAGGTCCCAGAAGCTGACCGCATCGCCGGGGTCGAAGCCTGGCTTGGCTATCTCGTCGGGGTGGAACAGGAAATCGCAGATGACTGTCGTCAGTCCGGCCGACCGCGGCCAGAGGGTGAAGGCCGCGACGTGGTCAGCCGACATGCTGATCATCAGGTTCGGCAGCACCAGTTCGCCGAAGTGCCTGGTCCGCTCGGCCTCGGACAGGCCAGGCAGCGGCTGCCGGATCGTCGTCCCCGTCGCCGTGAACGTGTAGGCGCCGTCTCGGTGCGGCACGCCCGATTCCCAGTCGACCTCGCCGCCGGTGCGCGCGAAGTCGGGTACCAGTTCGCACAGCTCAGGGTGAACAGGGCCGCAGTGGTAGCACTCGTTGTAGTTCTCGAGCACGACCTTCCAGTTCGCCGCGACCTGATAGCGCAGCCGGGCGCCGGTACGCAGGTCGGCCAGCCGGTAAGCGGCGACGCGGCCGGGAATCGGCCCGAGCGAGTCGAGCAGCGACGGCGCCGCGGCAGGCTCGAGCCTGGCGAACACGAAGCCGCCCCAGGTGTCGACGTCGACCGGGTGCAGGGCCAGAGCGGCCCGGTGATTGCGCAGGTCAGGCAGGAACGGGGCGGACCGGAGCGCGCCGTCAAGCCCGTACGTCCAGGCGTGATACGGGCACCTGACCGACCCCGCGAAGCACCCGGTCCGCCAGGAAGGCCCGCCGGATCCGCCGGATCGCGCCCGACCTGGCGGCCGCCGCTCCGGCGGTCTCGAGGCCGTCGGGCGCGGAGTCCTCGGGCGGGACCAGCCGCGAGCCGCGGTGGCGGCACAGGTTGTAGAAGCCGCGCAGGCCGCCGTCCTCGCCCCTGACGACGATGACGCTCTCCCCAGCGACGTCGGCGGTCAGGAATTCCCCGGCGGCGGCCAGGCTCTCGGCGCGCCCGACGCAGAACCAGTCCGCGAACAAGATCACGTCCCGCTCCCTGCGGAACTCCGACTCCGACACGAAGCTCGCCTTGGGCAGGCTCAGTTCGAGAGGAACGCCGGCCGGATCTGGCGTCTGCACCGCTACCTCCCTCGCATCAGCCGGTCACCCGGCGCCGTCGTCGTCAGTCAGCTCAGTCGTCCGCGTATGCCAGTGCCGGGCGGATCGGAGCGCCCTCGGCGAACCTGCCTGGCCGGAAGGCGGCCAGGTCGACCCGCGAGGCCGCGCCGGCCACGATGAACTCGGCCAGCGCCTCCCCCACCGCCGGCGAGATCTTGAAGCCCATGCCGGAGAACCCGGCAGCGAGCACCAGCCCGGTCTTGCCTGGCACGGCTCCGAGCATCGGGCGGGCGTCAGGCGTCATGTCGTACACGCCGGCGACACCCGCGGCGATCCCCGCATCGGCTAGCGCCGGGACCCTGCGGGCCGCGGCGCCGACCAGGTCGGCCAGGTCGCCGGCGGCGCTGGCCGGGGCGGCGGGCGGAACCTGGTCAGGGTCGGCTCCGCGCGGTCCGGTGAAGTTGCCGATCAGCGTCCGCTCCCTGGCGGCCTCGGGCCGGAAGTAGGTCTGCGTGGTCGAGTCGATGCACGCGACGCTGGCGCCGCCGCCCGGCGGATGCCGGACGACAGCGACGTGATGCAGTTCGGTTTCGATCGGCAGGTCGATGCCGGCCGCGGCCAGCAGCGGCGGTGACCAGACTCCTGCGGCGAGCACCACGGTGCCCGCGTGCACCTGGCCATCGCCGGTCCGCACGCCGAGGACCCGGTCGCCGTCGGTGACCAGCGCCAGGGCCTGCGTGTTCGGCCGGTACGTCGCGCCCGCGTCCCTGGCGGCGGCGAGCAGGTCGCCAGCCACGATCGCGCCATCGCCGTAGCCGCCATGCGGCTCCCACGCGGCGCACGCGATGTCGTCGGTTCGCATCCCGGGCGCGAGCCTGCCGATCTCGGCGGCATCGACGACCTCTGCCCGCGCGCCGCGCTCGCGCTGCATGGCGACGTTGGCCCGCAGCAGGTCAGTTTCTTCTTTCGCGACCAGGCGCACGAAGCCGGTCCGCCGCACGCAGGCCGGCCGCCCGGTCAGCTCGGTCCAGGCGTCGAACATCGCATCGCTGCGCACGGCGAGATCGACCTCGGGCGGGAACGTGTAGTGCATCCGCACCAGCGCGGACGACCGGCTCGACATGCCCGAGCCCACGGTGCCGCGGTCGAGCACGATCACCGAGCCTGCCCCGAGCCGCGTCAGGTGAAAGGCGGTTGCCGCCCCGATCACGCCGGCGCCGACGACAAGGACGTCGGGCACCTGGCGTCTCATCGCAGGCCCCTGCGGGCTGAACGGAGGCGCCCGAGCACCAGGCGAGCCGCGTTGTAGCCCGGAGCGCCGGTCACGCCACCGCCGGGATGCGCCCCCGCTCCGCACAGGTACAGCCCGCCGACCGGGCTGGCGTACCTGGCCCAGCCCGGCACCGGACGCATGTGGAACAGCTGGTCGAACCTGATGTCGCCGTGGAAGATGTTGCCCTCGGTCAGTCCGTAGGTGCGCTCGAGGTCGAGCGGCGTCAGGACCTGCCTGGCCAGAACCGCGGCCGGAACGTTCGGCGCGAACCTGCTGATCCGCGCGAGCACCTTGTCGCCTAGCTCGTCCCGCCGCTTATCCCAGTTCCCCTCGGCGAGCCGGTACGGCACGTACTGGACGAAGCACGTCATGATGTGCCGGCCGGCGGGCGCCAGCGTGTCGTCGACGCTGGAGGCGACGACGCAGTCCACGAACAGCTCGTCAGCGTCGGCGATCTCGCCGCGCTTGGACCTGTCGTAGCACCGGTCGGCGACGTCCAGGCTGGGCGGCAGCGTGAACAGTGCCCGCTGCCCGGGGCTCGCGTCCGCAGGCATTCCGAGCACGGCAGGCTCTGCGTCGAGCACCAGGTTCACCTTCGCGCACGGGCCGTCCATCTTGATCGCCGCCACCGCGTCGCGGAACTCCTCGGGCAACTCGGTCTTGTCGACGAGCTGCAGGAATGTGCGCTTCGGGTCCGCGCAGGACAGCACCACTCTGGCGCTGAGCTCGGAACCGTCGGCGAGCGCCACGCCGGTCGCCCGGCCGCCGGCCACGGTGATCGCCGCGACCTCCGCGCCCGTCCTGATCTGCAGCCCGTGGCCGCGGCCCGCGGCCGCGATCGCGTCGCTGATCGCCCCCATCCCGCCGATCACGTGCCCGAAGAAGCCCTGCTCGTCGTGATCGCCGCCGGTCAGCATGTGAAAGACGAGCCCGATCAGAGTGCCAGGCTGGTAGGGGCCGCCGTGCTTGCCGTACAGGTTGTTGGCCAGCAGCAGCGCCTTGACCTCAGGTGAGGTGAAGCGCGCGTCGATGTAGTCGCCGAGGCTGGAGGAGACCAGCCTGGTCAGCCCCTCGATGTCGGCCCCGCGCAGGCCGCGAAGCCGGGAGCCGATCCTGAGCAGTTCGGCCGTCCCGCGCAGCGCGCCAGCCCTGGTGTCCGGCGGCAGTTCGGTCAGCATCGGCTGCAGCCGCGCGGAAAGCTGGCGCAGTTCCGTGGTCGCGTCCTCGAATGCGCGCGCGTCCCTGGCCGAGTAGCGCGAGATCTCGGCCCTGGTTCGCGCCGGGTCGGTCCAGTTCGCGAGCACCTCGCCACCCTCGAGCGCGACCTGGACGGCGGGTTCGCACGGCACCATGCGCAGGCCGTGCCCGCCGAGGTCGAGCGTCCTGATCACCTCGGGGCGCAGCATGCTCGCGATGTAGGAGGTCGTCGACGCGCGGCAGCCGGGGGAGATCTCCTCGGTGACGCAGGCGCCGCCGATCACGTCCCGCCGCTCGAGCACGAGCGTGGCCAGTCCGGCCTTGGCCAGCAGTGCCCCGGCGGTCAGCCCGTTGTGCCCGGCGCCCACCACGATCGCGTCCCACGGCTCAGCGCGAGACGGGGCCGCGGGGCGCTGACTGGCCATGCGCCGGCCTCCTGGATCGGGCGTCCGGAACGGGCGCCGAAATTGACCTGAGGTTTGTTAACAAGTGTGGATTTCGCCGAGTATGCAATGTTAGCTTGAGCGATGTCAATGACCTAGATACGGCGGGAAAATGACTTCTGGTCAGACAACCGTGGCACCGCGCCCTGCGCGCCCACCGGCACCGCGCCCTGCGCGCCGACCTGCACTGCGCGCGGGCGAGCGCCAGCGCGCCAAGCAGGACAAGATCGTCGCCATCGCGATGGAGCACTTCGCCAGCGCACGGCTACGAGGGCGCGAGGGCCGATGCGATCGCGGCGGCGGCTGGGGTCTCCAAGGGCGCCGTGTTCGGCTATTTCGGCAGCAAGGCCGGCCTGTTCCTGGCCGCCTACCAGAGCGCGACCCGGACCTTCAGCCGGTATCTCGAGGCGCCGGCCGAGGTCCTCGGCCTGGGCTTCTTCGCGACCATCAGCTACTGGCTCGAGCACACGCCGCACATGATCCACGAGGACTGGATTCCTTACCGGGTCGTGCTGATCGGGAGCTACTGCTCGGACCTGGCGCTGAAGCGCGAGATCACGAAGTTCATGCAGAGCGAGGATCCGTACGGGACCAGGGAGTTCGTCCAGTTCGGCGTCGACCGCGGCGAGGTCAGGAGAGACATCGAGATCGGGCTGATCATCTCGCTGGTGGACTGGCTGATCGACCGCTGCCAGGACGCGATCGTGACCGAGGAGCTCGACCCCGGGCTGTTCGGCTACTTCACCCAGTCGGCTCAGCTGCGCGAGCACCGGATGGCGCAGTTCGTCGAGTTGCTGCGCAGCGCTATCTCCGTGCCCGCAGCCGCAGAAAGGAGCCGCGTCGTGACCGAGATCCGCGAGGCACGGATCCCGATGCCCGACGGGGTCAGGCTCGCGGCCACGCTCTACCTGCCGCCGGACGCCGACGAGACGCCGGTTCCTGTGGTGCTCGAGTACCTGCCGTACCGCAAGGACGACTCCGTCGGGCGGAACCTGGAGCTGAACTCCTACCTGACCAGGCGGGGCATCGCGGGCGCTCGGGTCGACATCAGGGGCACCGGCAACAGCGAGGGCGAGCTTCCGGCGGGCGAGTACACCGAGCAGGAACAGCGTCGACGCCGAGGCCGTGATCGCCTGGCTGGCCGTGCAGCCGTGGTGCACCGGCGCGGTCGGCATGTGGGGCATCTCGTGGGGCGGCTTCAACTCGATCCAGATCGCGTCGCGGCAGCCGCCGCCGCCGGCGCTGAAGGCGATCATCGCGGTCGAGGCGTCCGACGACATGTTTCACGACGACGTGCACTACATCGACGGGCTGCTGCACCTCGACGAGTACTCGGTGATGATCGACCAGCTCAACATGCTGCCGCCGTCGCCGGATTACCCGCTGGACGAGGACGTGCTCGCCCGCCGGTTCGATAGCGAGCCATGGCTGCTGACCTGGCTCGGCCAGCAGCGCGACGGCCCGTACTGGCTCCGCAACTCGCTGCGGACCGACTACTCCAGGCTGACGATCCCCGCCTTCCTGATCACCGGCTGGTGGGACGGGTACCGCGACTCGGTCTTCCGGATGACCCAGAACTGCCACGCTCCGGTCCGGGCTCTGATCGGGCCGTGGAACCACACCTGGCCGCACGAGGCCGTGCCAGGACCGCCCGTCGAGTGGCGGGCGCACGCGGTCCGGTGGTGGGAGCACTGGCTCAAGGGGATCGATACCGGCATGCTCGACGAGCCGATGGCCGACGTGTACGTGCAGACCTGGCGGCCGCCCGATCCTGACCTGACCGAACTGCCGGGCTCCTGGCGCAGCGAGGACGCACTGCCGCCGGCGAGGACCAGGCCAGAGGTGCTGTACTGCGGGCCGGGCCGGGCGCTGTCAGCCGAGCCCGGGCCCGACGAGTCCGTCCGGCTGCGGTACGTGCCGTCGGCTGGCGTCGAGGCCGGGCCACTGGTGGGGCGAGCTGACCGTGGACCAGCGCGGCGCGGACGCGTACAGCCTGGTCTGGGACTCCGCGCCGCTCGAGCAGGACACGGAGATACTCGGCTTCTGCCGGGTTGAGATCCATGGCGGCGCCGACGCGTCGCCGCTGAACTGGTTCGCCAGGGTGAGCGACGTGGCACCGGACGGCACGACCACGCTGGTCGCCGGCGGCGGCCGGCCAGACCGCGCCGACCCGCTGCGCGATCCCGCGCAGCCAGTGCCCCCGTCAGCCTCTGGCGGCGAGCCCGAGCCCGACTGGCTGCCGCTGCAACTGCACGCCTGCTCGTGGGTGTTCCCGCGCGGGCACCGGATCAGGCTGGCGATCTCCAACGCCATGTGGCCGATGATCTGGCCGACCCCGCACCCTGCCACCGCGACCGTGCGGCTCGGCCCGACCGGGACGAGGCTGGTGCTGCCCGTGGTGCCGGCCGCCGAACGGCCGGTTCCCGCCTTCGGGGAGTTCGAGCCGGCGGAGGAACTGGAGGGCGTGCGCGGCTGGGGCGACGTGCTGCCGGTCCGCTGGACGCTGGTCCGCGACGACAAGGGCGTCGCCTCGATCTCCTGGCGCGGCACCGCGGGCAACGAGTTCGGCTGGGGCCGCGTGGTCGACGAGGAGTACCTGCGCTACGAGGTGGACGACGACAAGCCGGCCGAGGCGTCGGCCCGCGGCGAGGCCAGGACCGAGGTGCACCTGCCCGACCGGCTGCTCGTCTTCAGCTCGGTGCTTGACCTGGACGGCGACGCGGAGTCGCTGCGCTACCGGTTCCGGCGCGAGCTACGCCGCGACGGCGTGCTGATCAGGGAGCGCAGCTGGGAGCGCCGGTTCCGCCGGGACGGCCACTAACAGCGCAGGCACCGTGCGGGCCAGGCCCCCGAAATGTCAGACCTGGCTGCGACGATGGCTACTGCTCGCCACGCAACCACCAAGGAGCAGGCATGTCGTCGCCGACCTTCACCATCGTGCCGCGCGGCCCGTTCTCCCTTGCCGAGGCGGCCGCGTTCGGGTTCGGGCAGCGCGACGCCGGCGAGCCAGATGACCTGATGCGCCTGGCGTTCTGCCTCGACGGCTACGACGCCCAGGTCGGGGTCGAGGTGCGCCAGGATGACGGGGGCGACGTCCGCTGCACCGTGCACGGGCCCGACGATGTCGACCCTGACGCGGTGCGCGATCAGGTCGCCAGGGTGCTGTCGCTCGACCACGACGGCACCGATTTCGCCAGGATCGGCGAGCGTGACCCGGTGATCGGCCGGCTCCAGCAGATCGCGCCAGGGCTGCGGCCGCCGCTGTTCTACTCGCCGTATGAGGCGGCGGCGTGGTCCGTGCTGAGCGCGCGTCGCCCGGCCAAGCTCATGATGGCCGTGCGGCAGCGACTGAGCGAGGCGCACGGGACGGTCTTCGACCTCGCCGGCCAGCGCCTGGCCGCGTTCCCGACCCCAGCGGCCCTGCTCAAGGTCACGGAGTTCCCCGCCATCCCCGGCGACAAGCTTGACCGGCTGCACGGCGTCGCCGAGGCCGCCCTGGACGGAAGGCTCGCGGCCGCGCACCTGCTGGGGCTCGGGCCCGACGCCGCGATGGCTGAGTTGCAGCAGATCAAGGGCATCGGCCCGTTCTACAGTTCGCTGATCGTGATCAGGGGCACCGGCTTCGCCGACGTCCTGCCCGTCGCCGAGCCCAAGGCCCTGTCGCTGGCAGCGCGGCTGTACGGCCTGGAAGAGCCAGTGCCTCCCGGCAGGTTCGCCGCGATCGCCGAAGCCTGGCGGCCGCTGCGGACGTGGGCGGTCGTGCTGATCCGTGCCGCCGGGCCGCGATTGCTGGCCGATGAACGACCAGGCGAGGCGGTACGGGCGGCGAGCTAGACGACAGGTGCGTCGCACCCGGCCGCTGGCGCCGGCCAGAACCACTCAGTGACCTCGCCGCCCGCGATGGTGAGCGCCCCAACTGGGGTGTCCGCGTCGCGCCAGACCGTGTAGCGGCCCGTCGGGCAAGTCCGGGTAGACGGCCGCAAAAGTGACGGACGTGGAGGGGCCGGCGCAGTCTGGCTGGCTGGGCGGTCCGCAGGCGCGCCTGCGGACCTGGGAGTGGGTGCGCCGGGCAGCGACGACGCCGGCTGGGCTGATCTCGATTTCGGCGCCTTCCAGGCCGGCCGGGGCGTAGAGGACGAGAGCGCCGGTGCCTGGGCCAATGTCGAGCACGCACGCTGCCGGGCCTTGACGGTCCGGCAGCGTGCTGCCCACCTTCGTGGTGCCCAGCGTCGTGGCTGGTCACGATGGGTTGTCGTAGCCGTTGTACGGGACACCCATGTACGGGAAGCGGTCCAGCGGCTTGTTCTTGACGCTCTCGTTGGTCAGTCCGTCGGTAATAATCTTGGCGGCCGCGTCCACCTTGTAACTCGGGTCGACGAGCGGGAAGGTCAGGCCGGCGAGCGCGCGCAGCTCGACGGTGACGACGTCGTCGACGATCCTGCGGCCGTTCGGGAACCCGGCTAGGTCGCCGCCGAGCACGCCGAGAATGTTGACCGAGCCCTTCGCAGTGGGCTTGATCGACGTGTTCAGCCTCAGCATGTCGGCCTGCACCGGGCCGGTGAAGTTGGTGAAGTCAGGGATGAGGCCCTTGGGTATGCCGGTCAGCAGGATCGCCTCGATGTCGGCCCTGACCTTGCCTGACTTGTTGAGCGCCGCGAGGTGCGGGAACACGCCGGGGTACAGGACGGGGAGCAGCCCGGACAGCTCGGGGTGCGCGTAGTAGTGCGCGAACTGCTTGTCATGCACCGGTGCCTGCCGGTTCCAGCTGTCCTTGTCGTCCAGCGCGATGATGACCTCGTTGATCAGCGGGTTACCCAGCCGCGACACCTGCGTGGACGGTCCGCTGAGCAAGCCCGCCTCCGACGTGTCGGCGGAGACCCTGACCCGCGGCCTGCTGGCCGTCGTCCAGACGCCGATGGTCGGCCTGCCTGGCAACACGAGCTGGGAGATCGGCACCTGGATCGCGATCGAGTGCACGTTCAGCCGGTTGGTGGCGTTCACGCCAGGCTGGCTGACCAGGCCGGCCATCTTGCCGAAGAGGTTCAACTGCTGGAACGGGCGCAGGTTCGCGAGGTCGAAGATGGAGCCCAGGTCAACGTAGAACTCCTCGGCGCGCTGGCCAGCGAAGACCTTGATCCCGTTCGGCAGCATGTTGACCGCCTTGCTGCCCAGCCTCGCCTCGTAGTGCGGTGTCGACAAGATCCCGACGTTGCAGGGCGGGCAAGGAAGGTTCCTTCCGAGCACGCGGGAGCCGTAGTTGTCGACCCTCGTGACGCTGTAGAACTGCTTGCTGTTCCAGTTCGGGTCACTCAGTGAACTGATCGGCCCGGTGTTATAGAGAAAGCTACCCGGCGTGGTCAGCGTCGTATGGAAGCGGAAGTGATAGCTGATTTCCGCGCGCCCGTCGCCGTTATTGTCGATGTGAATCCCGTAAACGACGTCGTTGCCGAACTCGTAGAAATTCGGCCCGCCAGCGGGCGACTCCAGCGGGATGTAGTTGGCGATCAGCGTGACCGTGCTCGGACGGTCCGGGCTCACGAACGCATAGAGGTCGGTGCTGTCGGCGACGGGATCCTTCGAGATCTCCGGAGCCTCACGGTGTGATGACATGGGCTACCTCACTGGGCATGGGTGCGGCGCGATTCGGATGGCTGAGGTGCGCGTCAGCCGCGGCTGATCCGGTCAAGGTGCCTGGCCAGGTCCCTGTCGTGCACGCGGATCTGGCCGGTGCCGCGGAAAACGTCGATCTGGCCGGTCCTGGCGTCCCTGACGTGGACGACGAACTGCTCATTGCTGTCAGCGGAATCGGCTGCCGACGCACCTGCGCCGCGCGCGTCCCGGCGGGGGGTCACCTCGGCGGCATGTGCGGCCGAGCCAAGACCGGACAATGCTGTCGCCGCGACCCCCGCAGCCCCCGCTCCGGCCGCGCCGCGAAGCACCGAGCGCCTGGACGGACGCCGCGAGCCGCCGGGGTGATCCTGACCTGACATGGCATTCCCTTCCGTGACCTCAGAAGCTGGCAACGCGCCATAACTTAGCGAGTTCAGATCACTACCGTCAGTCATATTCCCTCGTGGCGCGCGACAAGATCCTGGGAGCGCTTAGGATTGGCCCCTTTGATGGGCTGGGGTGAGAAATGCGCCATCGCGTGGCCAGGAGCTTCCGGCGGTCGCTCGTCGCGACGGCGCTGGCCGGAGCGCTGTGCGCGATCGCGGCCGCCCCGGCCAGCGCACTAGCAGCGCCCGCGGCCACCACGAAGGCACCCCAGGCGGCAGCGCTCCGGGCGGCCCCTGGGGCGGCCGCGGTCACTACGATCTCGATCGACGGCCGCCGGGCTGGACCTGTCTTCCAGGGCATTGGCGCCATCAGCGGCGGCGGCGGCAACTCCCGGCTGCTCATCGATTACCCGCCGAGGCAGCGTGCCGAGGTCCTTGACTACCTCTTCGGACCTGGCGGCGCCGACCTGCAGGTGCTGAAGCTGGAGATCGGCGGCGACGCCAACACGACGGACGGCGCGGAACCTTCGGTCGAGCACTCTGCGGGCCAGATCGACTGCGCGTCAGGCTACGAGTGGTGGCTGGCCGCACAGGCGGTCGCCAGGAACCCCCGCCTCAAGCTCTACGCGCTGCAGTGGGCCGCGCCCGGCTGGATCGGTTCCCGGTGGGATCAGGCCGACATCGGCTACGTCATCGACTGGCTCACTTGCGCGCGCTCGCACGGACTCACGATCAGCTACCTCGGCGGCTGGAACGAGAACGGCTACTCAGCGTCGTGGTATGAGCGCATGCGGCATGCCATGGACGCCAACGGGTTCGGCTCGGTCCAGCTCGTGGCCGCCGATGCACGGTCCACAGGACCGCCCTACGACCCTGCCGCTGCCTGGCGGGTCGCGGCAGCGGTCGATGCCGACCCCGCGTTCAAGGCAGCGATCGCGGTGCTCGGAGCGCACAACGTATGCGGGTCGGTGACGACCGGCTACCGCTGCGAGTCGACCGCGGCGGCGCGCCGCAGCGGCCGGCCGCTGCTGGCGAGCGAGCTCGGCACGCTCGACGCCAACACGGGCGCGCCAGACCTGATGCGGTCGATCATCAACGGCTTCATCCAGGCCAGGATCACCGGTGTGATCGAGTGGCCGCTGGTCAACGCGATGGGGCCGGGACTGCCGCTCCAGAACCGCGGGCTGGTCACGGCGAACCAGCCGGCCAGCGGCTACTACCGCGTCAACCGCCTCACCTGGGCGATCGCCCAAGTCACCCAGTTCACCGCGCCCGGCTGGAGGTATGCGGCAAACGCCAGCAAGCGGCTCGGCACCTCGGGCTCGGCGAACGCGTATCTGGCCCCTGGCGGAACCGACTGGAGCCTGGTTGCGCAGGACACGGGCGGAATCCGCGGCCAGCTGGTGCGCCCGCAGACCGTCAGGGTTCGGCTGACCGGCGGATTGCGTGCCAGCGTCGTCCACGTCTGGGCCACTGACCTGCTATCGGGCGACCGGACCAGGTGGTTCACCAGGCGGGCCGACATCCATCCCGTCCGCGGCGCGTTCACCTACACGATCCCTCCTGGATACGCGGTCTCGTTCTCCTCCCGTGGCGGGCAATCGCACCGCAGGAGCACCGCGCCGCGGCAAGTGCCGCAGCGGCTGCCCTATCACGCCACGCCCGATAGCAGCAACGAGGCCTGGGGCCTGGGCGCACAGGAAGGCGCGTTCGTATACGCGCCGTGCCAGGCCACCGCGGCTACGGGCTGCATCGAGCAGATGGCAAACCACGTCCCGCTCTGGTTCAGGCCGCCGGCAGGTCACGCCATGCCGCTGCCTTACGCGGTTGTCGGTGCGCAGAACTGGTCGGGCTACACCGTGTCAGCCCACGTCCTGCTGCCCGCAGGCTCGGCCATGGCAGGCCTGATCGGCCGGTTCGGCGCCCAGAGCCTTGCCACCGCGAGAGTTCAACGGCTACGAACTGCGCGTCAGCGGGAACGGCGGCTGGCAGCTGATCCGCGACTCTGTCGCCGGGGGCAGAAAGGTGCTCGCCACCGGGACGGCCAGCGGCGTCTCGCCTGGCACCTGGCACGCGCTCGCGCTTGGCGTGCATGCCAGCACGATCAGCGCACGGATCGACGGCCAGGTGGTCGCACGGGTCACCGACCGGGCCTACCGCTCCGGTCCGGCGGGCATCGAATCGAACTGGACGCGGGTGCAATTCCGTGCTCTTACTGTCCAATAGGCTCGGCACGGGCGGATGAGCGACATCCGGCGCAGCGGCGGTGCGCGCCGGGGCGCGCCCCCGGATGGCCCGTCGGCGGCCCGGCAGGGAGGAACGAATCAGTGTCCAAGGCGAGCAGGAACCGCGACGTCGCCAGGGCGAGAGTTGCTGAGATGCGAGCACGGGAGGCGCGCCAGGCCAGGCAGCGGCGGTTGTTCATGTGGGCGGGCGCCGGGGTCCTGGCGATCGCCGCGGTGGTCGCGATCGTGCTTGCGGTCACCAGCGGTGGCAATTCACCCAAGCCGCCGAGCACTCCGAACCTGAAGACCGGTCCGATCAGCGCTCTCGGACCGCTGAAGCCGCCGCCCAGCCCCGGCAGCAACGGGTTCGAGGGTGTGCCCATCCCCGCGGCGCCGCCGCTGGCGGGGCTGTCGGCCGCCGCCACCGGGTCCCCGGTCGACGGGATCCGCTGCCAGACCTCTGAGCAGTTGCTCTTCCACATTCACGCGCACCTGACAATTTTCATCAACGGGACTCAGCGGCAGGTCCCGGCTGGCATCGGGATTCCTGGCTCGCAGCCGCAGCAAACCGCGCAGGGGCAGGTCGCAGCGGGCGGCTCATGCCTGTACTGGCTGCACACCCACGCGCCCGACGGCATCGTCCACGTCGAGTCGCCGGTCCACAGAATTTTCACCCTTGGCGACTTCTTCGACGAATGGGGCCAGCCGCTCGGACCGTCGCAACTCGGCCCGGTCAAGGGCCACGTCGTCGCGATTTACAACGGCAAGGACTACCTGGGCGACCCCCGCAACATTCCGCTCAACGCGCACGCCCAGATCCAGCTTCAGGTCGGCAAGCCGCTGATCGGCCAGCAGACCATCACCTTCCCGAACGGCCTGTAACCTCCGGCCGCTGGCGGGAGGCTACGGCCAGCTCGCGTCCGTACAGGCCTGAAACTTGATGCTGGTGATCTCGTAGACCAGGACGGCCCTGCCCGACCCAGGGTCGGTGGTCCGGCGCTCCAGGCTCATGCCCAGCTTTTGCATGACGCGCTCCGACGCGCCGTTGCCAACCTGGACGATCGCCACGATGCGCTCGAGACCGCAGCTCACCAGCCCGAACTCGAGCGCGGCCCGTGCCGCCTCGGTCGCGATGCCCTGTCCCCAGTGCGACCGGCCGAACCGCCAGGCGATCTCGATGGCCGGCATGATCTCGGGCAGGAATCGCGGCACTGCGAGACCGGTCAGCCCGGCCAGTTCGCCGGTGGCCAGGATCTCGACAGCGAACAAGCTCATCCCCGTCTCGTCCCACTCGCGTTCGAGCGCCGCTACGGTGGCCATGGTCTGCTGGAGGTCGCGGGTGCTGCCGGTGCCGATCCAGCGCATGACCTCGGGATCGGCGTTGATTGCGGCCAGCGCCGCGATGTCGGCCTCACGCCAGCGCCGCAGCAGGAGCCGCGGCGTCTGCAAGGTGGGCATCGGCCTATCGTGTCACCCGCATAATCGGCTCGTTGCCCCCGCGGCAGGCTCGGCGATCGCCGGCTAGGTCGATCCGCGGTTGGACCTCGCCGCGATGGCCTCCGCGCCCGCGCGCACATCGGCCGAATTCGCCGGGAAGAACTCGGTCAGGAATGGCTCAGCGCCGGCGTATCCGACGGCCGACGCGTCGGAATCCTGGCCTGCCCGGACCTGCCGCAACACGTCGGCTGACAGCGCAACCGCATCGGCATGCTGATACCGGATCGCGGATTCTCCCTCGAGCACCGAGATCAGCAACGCGGTGCCCGCAGGCTCGACAGCGAAGATGATGCCGATGTCGCCCGCCGGACCCCCAAGCCCGCCGGGCTGCAGTTCCAACAGGTCGCCCGGGGTCCCCTCACTGGCGAGTTCGAGCTCGATTTCGTCGATGATGTCCTGCAGCCGCGCGTCGCCAGGTCCGGCCGCGCCAGGAACGGGCAGGAGTTCATCGTCGTCAAGGCCGGTCGCGGCCTCGGAAAAGAGGCCGACAACGGCATCCTGGGCCTCGGCAGCCGTGTATCGAGCCTTCAGGATCTCTTTGCGCATACGGAACGCGTCGGCGTTGGCCTGCATCTGGCGTGATGCGTCAACCAGCCGCTGGTGCGCTGCTTCAAGGCGCGGGAGCAGTTCGCGAAGCTCTGCTGCCTCGGCCTGCGACCCCGAACCCTCGAGCTGGCTGACCCGGGCCTGGATCTGGACACCGACGTCCGCGGCCTCCGCTGTTGCGTGGCGCAGGTCCTGCGCACGCTCGAGCCGGATCTGGTAGGCGTGGTCGAGAGCTTCGCGGGGATCGGTGACGGGCCGCCCGGTCTGCGGCTTGACCACAACTGGCCGGCCGAGGCTAGGTCCTACATTCATGAGCGCGACCAGCGCCTGGCCCACGACGGCGGCCGCCTCGGGATCGCTCACGCACAGGTCGGCCAGCCACTGGCGGATCTCACCGGAGATCCGTAGTACGTAGCCCACAGTCGGATCCAGTTCGCCTGCGTTCGCCAGCAAGGCAGTTGAGTAGTATCGCGATTTGATGCGCTAGGAGCACTATGGCGCATGCACCGCGTTCGCACAAGCGCCTCAGCAGTACGATGCGCCGGTGGCCACCGGTACCGAGGATCCCGTGACGATCTTCGAGTGGCGGGGCACCTTTGCCAACGCCGAGGTCAACGCGCTGCACGCGGAGGCATTCGAGACCCGCGTCTACGACGATTCCGAGTGGGACTGGGTCAGCCTCACCGGTCAGCACAGTCTCGGCTGGGTCGTGGCCAGGCAGAACGGCGACCTGGTGGGGTTCGTCAACGTGGTGTGGGATGGCCTGGTGCACGCCTGGCTGCAGGACACGATGGTCGCGACGCGGTCGCGCGGTGCGGGCATCGGCACCGGACTGGTCGCCAGCGCCAAGGCAGGCGCGAAGGCAGCCGGGTGTGAGTATCTGCACGTGGACTTCGATGAGCATCTCCAGTCCTTTTACGTCGGCGCCTGCGGCTTCACCCCGACCTGGGCGGGCCTGATCGCCCTCGATTGATGGCGCCGCGCCGATCGTGTAGCTCGCTGTATCTACTGCGTGACAAGTAGTTATAGTGCTTGAATAAGGGGTGCATGATGTGCTCCTCTGGTCGTCCAGGTAAGGACACCAAGAAGAGCAGAACGGCGCCGCGCGGGTCCGGGGGGGTGAGTCGGTTGACCGACGACAGCCCGACTCCGCCGCTCCGCAGACGCATCCCAGGTGCCGCCCGCGGTGGCCCGTCGCCGACGGCGAGGCCGGTCCTCCCCGAGGCGTTGCTGCAACGGATGCAGGCGGCCGTCGAGGCCGCAAGGGCCGCACAAGAACAGCAGGCCCCGGCCACTCCCGGAGACGCCAGGGAGCCCTCCTCACGGTCGGCGAGCCCACAGCTGAAGCAACTCTGGCCCCCGGTCCAGCACACACCGGTCCGGCATGCACAGCTCCAGCAAACACACGTCCAGCATGCGCCGCCGCGGACTACGACTCCCCCGCCTGCTGATCCGCCCGCGCAGACCGCGGCCGCACCTTCGGGCACGATCCCGCCGCCTGACCCGACAGCCCAGGCCGTCTGGACCGGCCATGGCGGCTCCGTGAGGCAGCCAAGCCCAAGCGGTTCCGCCTTCATTCCGGCGGCGGTTCCTGCGCCGTCCCTGCCATCGAAGCGCAGTATCCGCCGCCGCCCCAGCGGACCCCGGGTCGCGGGAGCGGCCGCCCTGGCGGTCATACTGGTGGCCGCTGGCGCGGTCACGTTCGCCTTGTCCGCTCGTGACGGCGGCTCGAAGACGCCTACGTCAGCCCAGCCCCGGCCGACGCAGCACACACGGCCAAGCCTCGCGGTAGTTACGGCCAATCTCGCCGCCCGCTGGGTCGACCAGCAGGTGAACCACGGCGTCATCGTGGCTTGCGACAAGGCCATGTGTGACGCGCTCACGGCGCACGGGTTCCCCGGTCGGCACCTGAAGCTGATCAGGCCGGGCGCGCCGTATCCCAGCCACGCCGAGATCATCGTCGAAACGCCATTGGTCTCGCGCCAGTTCGGCGACGGCTTCAATGTCGCTCAGGCGCCCCCTGTCCTGACCAGGATCGGCACCGGCGAAACGGCCATCGCGATCAGGGTCGTGGCCAGGCAGGGCGAGGCGAGCTACAAGGCGAAGATCAAGGCTGACCTGCGACAGCGGCGCGTCGCGGGCGCTGGCCTGCTGACCAGCGGTCAGGTCAGAGCCTCAGCACAGGCCAAGGACCAGTTGATCGCCGGCCAGGTCGACGTTCGCCTGATCGTGGTCCTGACCGCGATCGCCTCAGTGCACCCGATCGACGTCCTGGGTTTCGGCACCGCCTTTCCCGGGGCAAGCCCGGCAGTCCCGCTCAGGACGGCCGACCTCGCGCAGAGCGACAGTGCCGCAGGCCTCAGCAGGACCGAGTACATCAAGTTCCTGCTCACTCTGCTAAACGCGGAACCCAGCGCGTACCGGCCGCAGACGGCCGGGCCCCTGCACCTACGCGCAGGCACGCCGGTTTTCCAGATCACGTTCTCTGCGCCGAGCCCGCTGGAGCTGCTCGGCGGCTAATGTCCAGCCGCCGCCAGATCGCGGCCTGAGCGAACCGCAGGGCTAGGGCCCGGTCGGCCACAGGTGGACAGGCTCATTGGTGTGCATCTGCTCGATGTACCGCTGCGTCATCAGCCGCAGCGCCTCCCTGCGGTCTGTGATCCCGCTCTTGGCGGCCGCGTTCACGGTCGCGACCTGCCACGAGGCGCCGGTCTGACCGGTCAGGCAACGCTGCTCGATGATGCCGAGCAGGCGGTCGGCGACGCCACGGCTGACCCCCCACATGCTCAGCCCGTCCCTGGCGAGCGGGAGAAGCCGGCGGAGCACGAGCTCAGCAGCCGGGGCCTCGCCAACGCCGGGCCAGTAGAGCTGTGAATCCAGGCCGTTCCTGGCCGCGGCGTGCAGGTTCTCGGCTGCTGTCGCGAACGACATCTGCGTCCAGATCGGACGCTGCGCCTCAGCGAGCGCACGCACCAGCCCGTAGTAGAAGGCTGCGTTCGCGATCGTGTCGGCGACCGACGGCCCAGCCGGAAGCACCCGGTTCTCCACCCGAAGGTGCGGCTTGCCGTTCACGGCCGCGTAGACGGGACGGTTCCAGCGGTAGATAGTCCCGTTGTGCAGGCTCATCTCCTCGAGCCTCGGACAGCTGCCGCTCTCCAGCACCGCCAGCGGGTCCTCGTCCTCGCAGATGGGCAGTAGCGCGGGGAAGTACCTGATGTTCTCCTCGAACAGGTCGAATACGGAGGTGATCCAGCGCTCGCCGAACCAGACTCGCGGCCGGACCCCTTGCTGCTTCAGCTCCTCGGGCCTGGTGTCGGTGGCCTGCTCGAACAGCGTGATCCTGGTCTCCTGCCAGAGTTGCCTGCCGAACAGGTACGGCGAATTGGCGCCCAGCGCCACTTGCACGCCGGCGATTGCCTGCGCGGCGTTCCAGTAGCTGGCGAACGCGTCGGGGCTGACCTGAAGGTGCAACTGGACGCTGGTGCAGGCGGCCTCGGGCGTAATGCTGTCCGCGTGCGTGAGCAACTGCTCGCTGCCGTCGATCGCGATCCTGATGTCCTCACCACGGGCAGCGAAGATCTGCTCGTTCATCACGCGGTACCTGGCGTTTGCCGACAGAGTGCCCTCATGCACGTCTTCCTGGCGCAGCGTCGGGAGAATGCCGATCATCACCAGGCGGCTGTCGCTGCCGCGCGCTTTGCTGTCGGCGGCGTTCAGGTCGTCGCGGATCTCAGCCTCCAGGCCGGCCAGGGCGTCGTCCTCCAGCCGCCGCGGCGGAACGTTGATCTCGATGTTGAACTGGCCAAGCTCGGTCGCCCAGAGCGGATTCGCGATCGCATCGAGGACGGCAGCGTTGCGCATCGACGGCTCGCCGCGCTCGTCGACGAGGTTCAGTTCGATCTCCTGCCCGACGAGCGACGGGCCGGTGTCGAAGATGCTCTCGCGCAGCATCCGGTCGAAGACGTCAAGCGAGCGCCTGAGCTTCTCCCGGTAATTCCGCCGGTCCTCGCCACTGATCTTGATCGGCTCTATGTCACGGCCCATGTGGTCTCGCTCACCTGGATCGGGGCACGGACGGTGCCTGCCCGGCTACTTCTCCCCCACAGTCGCATGTCACCTCAGGTTGCGCCAGCACATGCGATCGGCGGCCAACCGCGCCGAGGGCGCGATGACGGCCGCAGCGGCGCGCGCCGAGCGAGCGGGCCGCATTGTCATCGCGGGCGGCAGCCAGGCAGTATGTGCCAATGATCGCGGTATCCGGCGGGGTGTGTTGCGCATGGTTGTGATTCCCGCGCTGGCAGATCTGCTAGCGACCTGCGGCGCGATCGAGGAGAACATGCGGAACAACCGGCTGATGACCCAGGTACCGCGCGACCTCGGCTACCCCGCAGAGCTGCACGACGTCGCCGACGTGCACAACTACACCGCCTGGCGGGACGCCTTCGATCCGTATCTCACCCGGCTGCTGCGGCAGATGTACCCGTGAACAGGGAGGTCGCCGAACTCTGGTCGGACGCCATCGGGGCCGCGGGCACCGTCGTCAGGTACGGCCACTGGGGACGCCCGGTGCTGGTCTTTCCTTCCGAGCAAGGCAAGGCCTGGGATTTCGAGAACAACGGCATGGTCGGTGCCGTGACCGGGCTGATCGACGCTGGCCGGCTGAAGCTCTACTGCGTCGACAGCTACGACGCGCAGTCCTGGTCGGACACGACCGTGCCGCTCGAGGAGCGGGCGCGGCGACACGCCAGGTATGAGTCGTGGATTACCGACCAGGTGGTGACCTGGATCAGCGCAGACTGCGGTGGCGGACGAAATCGATCTGGCGACGCTCGGATGCAGCCTCGGAGCGTTCCACGCCGCCAACTTCGCGCTCAAGCGGGCCGACCTCTTCTCGCTCGCGATCTGCTTGTCCGGCAACTACGACGCCGCGTCCTGGAACTCCTGGGGCGAGCGTGGCACGGCTGCGTACTTCAACAATCCGCTCGACTACGTCGGTCACCTGCATGGCGATCACCTCGAGTGGCTGCGCGGCAGGGTCAGCCTGCTGCTCGTCTGCGGCCAGGGCCAGTGGGAGGACACCACCGGTTCACTGCCGAGCACGAAGCAGTTCGCCGCGCTGCTCGCCAGCAAGGGGATCAGGCACGAGCTGGACCTGTGGGGCCACGACGTGCCCCACGACTGGCCGTCCTGGCGTGCCCAGTTCGCTCACCACATGCCGCGATTCTGCTAAGCCGCTACCCCTCACGACAGGAGCCCGCAGTGACCAAGACCAGGCACCTGATCGGCCTGCTGCTCGGTACCGAGGAAGACTGGCCGCGAGCATTCGAGGAGATCCTGCGCCGGCTTGGCCCGGTGGCCGGCCCAGGGGGCACCCGGCATGCCTTCGACTGCGAGCGGGTCACGATCGAGCCTTTCAGCCTGCGCGACCATCCGAAGTACAGCCTTGCCGTGGACCGGCTCGCCTACTGGTACTACCACCCGAGGGAGTGGCTCAAGAAGGTCGCGCTGATGGACAACGTGTACCTGCTGAACAGTCCGTTCACGTTTCAGTCGATGGAGAAGCACGCGGCCTACTGCGCGATGATGCGGCTCGGGCTCAAGGTGCCTGAGACGGTGCTCGTTCCGTTCAAGAACCCGGTCGATAACGCGCGCTACGCCTACACGGCAGCCAGGTACAACCAGCCGTTCGACCTGGACGCCATCGCCGAGCGGATCGGCTATCCACTGTTCATGAAGCCCTACGACGGCGGCGCCTGGCGCGGCGTATCCAGGATCCGCAACCCGGCCGAGCTGCACGCGGCCTATGACCAGAGCGGCGAGATGCTCATGCACCTGCAGAAGGCCGTGGACGGGTACGACGTGTTCGCCCGCTCATTGTCGATCGGCGCCGAGACGATGGTGATGCGCTTCCAGCCCGACGAGCCCATGCACCTGCGTTACGCCGTGGACCACAACTTCCTGTCGCCGGAGGCCGGAGTCGAGGTCGTCACCATCGGCCGGCTGGTCAACGCGTTCTTCAGATGGGAGTTCAACTCCTGCGAAACCCTGGTTAAGGCTGGCGAGGTCTACCCGATTGACTACGCCAACGCCTGCCCTGACGTAGCGCTGACCAGCCTGCACTACTACTTCCCCTGGGCCATGAAGGCGCTCGTCAAGTGGTGTGTCTTCGCGCTGGTCACCGGCCGCAAGCCGAAGCTCGACCTGGAGACCGACCGGTTCTTCGAGATCGCGGACAACCCTGGCCTGTCGTACGACGGCAAGCTCGCCGGATACCGGCGGCTCGCCGACGCCTACTTCGACACCGAGCGCTACCTGGACTTCTGCGCGAGCAGCCTCCGCCACATCGACGAGATCGTCCTGGAGTGGGTCGCGGGGGCCGACTTCGATCACCTGCTGATCGAGACCGTCAGGTCGGTCTACCCGCCGGCCGAGCACGACGAGTTCGTCGCGCATGTGAGGGGCCTGGTCGCGCTCTGGGTCAAGGACGAGACCGCGCGGCTGCGAGCCGCGTGATCAGCCTGGCGGAGCAGTCAGCCTAGTACCGGACCAGATCGCTGCCCGTGGCGAGCGGACCTGGTCTCGCCGGGCTCGCCGGGAACGTGCGGCAAACGCACGACGTCCAGCAGCGCACTGGCCGCGCTTCCGGCCGCGGCGACGATGGCCAGGTCCTGTCCATGCGCCATGAGCAGCTCTCTCACCTGGTAGATCGCGCGTACCGCGGCTCCGGAGAGGTACGTGACTCCGGAGAGATCAACCAGCAGGGGCAGCGTGCCGCCCCGGCACGCTGCGAGCAGCCGCTGGGCAAGCCGGCCGGCTGAACCGCCGGTTACCGGGCCGCGCACGCGACCGCGCGGAACCCGGCCGGCACTGTCCAGGTCGAAGCTGAACGAGACCCTCGGCGGCGGACCACCGTCGGGGCTAGCGTCCTGGCCAGCCTCGGTGGTGATGCTCGCCGGCCTGCCGAGGCGGTGCCGAAGCATCACTGACCGTGCCGCCTTCCTGCCGCCGGGCGCTCACCTTGATCTGATCGACAACCTGGCCAGCGACCATGAGCCCGTGCCCGCGATACGGCGTCGCCGGATCAGGCGGCCGCCACCGCCCGTGATCGGCCACCAAACACTCCAGCGTGCCGTCCTGCTCGAGCCCGGCCGTGAACTCCACGATGCCGCGCTGCCCTGGCGGGTAAGCATGCTCGACCGCATTGGTAACGGTCTCGGTAACCGCGAGCATGAGGTCGTCCAGGCCCTCGACGTCGGCGTCGATCGCGGTCAGCCAGTCGCTGAAGGCCCGGCGAACCCGTAGCACGCTGGTCTCTTCTGCATGCAGCGACAGCCGGAGCGCGGCCACGGGCTCGGCGACAAGCTGGACGGCCAGGGTCGTGACGTCGTCGGCAAAGCCGCCCCGGCTCATCAGCTCCATCGTCCTGCTGCAAAGGTGGCTCGGTCCCGGGGCAACTCCGGCTCTGGGGTCCCGCGCGGCGCTGGGCTGGCTGGCGGGCTGGCCGGTCACCGCCGACGCCGCAGCCGTCGCTAGCTCCGTCATGCCGTCGGCGACCGAACTACCCGGCTGCTGGATCAGGCCATCGGTGTAGAACAGCAAGGAGTCGTCAGGCCGCAGCGCGACGGTACGCGGCGCCAGATCAGAGCCGGTGCCGAGCGGGCCTGATCCGGTCGCTGCGAGGAACCTGGTCCCGCCGCCCGCACCGAGCACCAGGAGCGGAGGGTGCCCGCAGGTGACGTACCGCAGCGAGCCGTCCGCCGGCCTGAGCAGCGCCAGGGTCATGGTGGCTGCGAAGAGCTCAGGCGTCCGCCTGGCGAGCGCGTCAATCCTGGCAAGCGCGGCCGTCAGGCCAGGTCCGGTGGCTAGCTGGTCGCCGAGCACCGCCCGCAGGCGGCCCATCGCCGCGGCGGCGCCTGGCCCTCCGCCCGCGACATCGCCGACCGCCAAAGCGACTGCTCCGTCGCTGAGCGGGATGGCGTCGAACCAGTCGCCGCCCGCCGTGTCACCGTCCCTGGCTGCCTGGTATCTGGCCGCGATCCTGGCCCGCGGGAGCACCGGCAGCGTAGCTGGGAGCAGCGCGCGCTGCAGTTCGGCCATGAGCGAAGGGATGGCTCCGAAGCCGTACTCGGACCCGGTCGCGACGCGCTGAATCGCAGGCCGGCCATGCGCACGCTTACCTGCGCGCGGCCGTCCGCCGCTGGCACGCTGCTCGTCACTCACAGGCAGTCCCGGCTCCTCCTTCGTTGTGGCAGCCAGGCTGGCATTCCCGCACCTAGGCTGGACGGCTACCCAGTCAGCCCGGCATCATGCGCGTGCCGGGAGCCCCTGGGCCGCCGACCGCGTCGCATGGCACCGTTACGGCCGGCCTGGCTGCTGGCCAGGTGGCACAGCCAGCGATTCGGTGACGTCGTTATAGACCGCGAGCACCTGGTCGAGTCCGGTTAGCTGCAGCACCCGGACGGCGGGCGAGGCGCCGACCGCCAGGCGCAGCTCACCTCCGTTCGAGGTCACCCGCCGGTGCGCCCGCGCGAGCGCGTGGATGCCGCTTGAGTCGCAGAACACTGTGCGCGTCATGTCCGCGGTGATGACCTCAGGATGCTGCGCGGCAACGCCGGTCAAGACGCTGTCCACCCCGGCCGAGTTCGTGACGTCGATCTCGGCGGGCATGGTCACCACGACGTGGCGCCCTGACCAGCGCACGGTGAAGTCGGCGGCGGTCATGCCGCGCCTGCCGCGCGCCGATGAGCCGCACCGGCGTCCTTGAGCGGGTCCCGGCGGATCACCAGCAGGGCGACGTCGTCACTATGCGGGCCGGTGTCGGCCATGGCAGCCATCGCGCACGCGCACGCGACCTCGGGATCGCTGTCGGGAATAGCGGCGCACAGCCTGCTGATGCCCTGGTCGATCGGCCGGTCCCGGCGCTCGACCAGCCCGTCGGTGTACAGGCACAATGACGCTCCCGCCGGGAAGTCGACGCTGGTCACGTGTCTCGGCCGGACGTCAGGCACTCCGATCAGCACGTCAGAGATGATCGCGGCAGGTACGGCGACCTCACCAGGGCGGGCCACGATAGGTGGCAGGTGACCCGCGCTGGCGATGCGGATCTGGTCGAGCGAGAGGCTGAAAACCGCGCACAGCAGGGTGACCATCGCGTCGGGCTCGAAGTAGCGCATCTTCCGCTCGAGCCGCGCGAGGATCTCGGCGGGATCGCTGCTCTCGAGCGCGTACGCCCGCAGCGCGCTCCTGACCCGGCCCATGATCGCCGCAGATCGCAGGCCGCTGCCCGCCACGTCGCCGATAACCGCGCATAGCTCACCGGTGGGCAGCAGGAAGACGTCGTACCAGTCGCCGCCGACGTTGCCGGTGCCGGGCACGTACCTGGCCGCCATGGACAGCCCAGGCACGCTCGGCAGCGCCGAGGGCATCAGGCTCCGCTGCAGCGCCCGGCCAGCCTCCCTGTCTAGCTGTGCTTGCAGCGCCTGGACGGCGAGCGCCGCCCGATCGGCGGCCAGCTGGAGCAGATCGATGTCCTCGTCGGTAAACGCGCGCGGCTCGAGCGTACCCACGTGCAGGACGCCAATGACGACGCCATTGGCCTGCAGCGGAGCACCCATCAGCGATCGGATGCCCTTAGAGAGCAGGATCGGGTTGACGACCTTCGTGTGGTCGACATCATCCAGGACGACAGGAGTGCCCTCGGCCGCGATCCGGCCGGCGAATCCGTGGCCGATATGAATCCTGACGCCCTGCTGTACTTCCTCCTCGAGCCCGCTCGCCGCCGTCGCGACCAGGTAAGTGGACGACTGATCGAGAAGCAGGACTGCGGCTGTGTCGGCCTGAAGCGCTTCACGCACCCGCTCGACCAGCACTTCGAGCAGAGTCTGAGAATCAAGCTCAGACAGAGCGCGATCCGTGATCGACTGCACGCCGCGCAGCTTGTCTTCCCACGAGGGCAGGATGGCAGGACCGGCCCGCACCGCTGTCGCCGCCTCGCCCTGCCCGGCTCTCAGGCCGTCGTCGGAGCGGCGCTCACTCTGATGCAAGAGCCCGCACCGCCTTTCCAGGGTCCCGCATGGCGTCGATGGACGACCTTGGTTGGTCAAGGCGCCCCGTAGCTGTCAACTCTAGCCTCACAGCCTGGCTGAATAGCCGGGATTGTCGGTCGGGGAAACTCGCAGATGGTGCTCGTCGCGGCCCTGGCCTCGCAGTGCCAACCCACCGTTTGACTACCGGGTACCGCGCAGGTTAACGCCCGCGCCGATGGCGGCCAGCCTCGGGATCTGCCGTCATCGCGTGGAGCCCGCGCGCCTGCTCTCGCTGCACCGGTGGACGTGCGCTCCAGACCGGAAATCGCTGCTGACACGAAGGACAGACCATCCGCCCGAAAAGGTCAACGCACCAGCCCGCAGTGACCGCCCTGTTCCTGATGTCGGCCTCGCCGAGCGCTTCAGCGTCGGTGTGCCTCGCGATGCACGCTCCGATCTGGCACCACGCCGCAAGCTCACGGAGGTGATCCGCGATCAGGGCGCGTTCGGTGATCCACGCGGGTGCGGCCCGCGTGGCCGCCCCTGGCGTTTGCCCTCTCCTGCCTGGCCGCCCCGGCCCGGCCGATTCGTCGGGCTCGGCAGCAGGCGACCGGAGTGCCTCGCGCTCGCCGCTACCACCGTCCCAGACGTACGGCTGACCGAGAGCCTGTCGCCGCAGTTCTGCGCGCTGGCGGCTGCCACAGCTGGCGGTAAGCCTGCGGCCGCGGCGCCGGAACCGCTGGAGCGGATGCGTCGGCGTCTGACCAGCCCGTATCGGACTCAGACCGGGCAGTATCTGAAGCGATCATGGTGGCGCTCCAAGCGTTCAGGCCGACGGCCGGACTCCGAGTGCCCGCCTCTTCTCCCCCGCCATGATCGCGCGAAACCACGTCGCGGGTGTCTTCCTGGCCATCGCGGCCGACCGCTCGCTCGGTCAGGCTCCGCGTCCATGCGGCAGCCGAGGACTCAGCCAGTGGCGGCTCGTGGTCGCCCTGGCGGACCGGCGGGAGATACAACGTCAACCGACACTCCGCGAGATCGAATCGCGGTCCCGGAAACGGGATCGCGCGAGCCGGCTCATACCGCGGCTGCCCGTCAATAGTGAGCAGCAGTCTGCCGCAGTGTCCGCACCCCGTCCAGTGCGCCGATGCGGCCTGGGCTGAGTTGAGGAATAGATATCCGGTATCACCGGGGTGGCATCCGAACCACGTTGAGCAGCGGGTCGCCCGCCAGGTGCCTGGCGGCCTGACTGGCTACGAACGCGGGCGCGCGCTCGGCGAAGGCCGTCGTGTCGCCGCCGATGTGCGGGGTGATCAGCACGTTCGGCAGTACCCATTCCGGCCGGTCAGGCGGCAACGGCTCAGGGTCAGTGACGTCAAGAGCGGCGCGCAGCCTGCCTGACGTCAACTCGCTGGTCAGCGCGCCCGCGGCCACCACCGGGCCCCTCGCGACGTTGACCACGAGCGCGCCGTCCGGCAGTGCCGCCAGGACCTCCTCGTCAACCAGGCCACGGGTGGCAGCGTGCAGCGCAATGCAGACGACCATGATGTCCGCGGCCGCAGCCAGCCGCGGGAGGTCAGGAAGCCCGCTGACCCCGTCCCGCTGCGTTCTGGACACCCGGCTGACCGTCACGCCGAAGGGCCGCAGTCGCTCCTCGATCGCGACGCCGATCGGGCCGTAGCCCACGAGCAGCACGCTGCGCCCGGCCAGCGACTCCGTCCTGATGTGCGACCACGTGCGCCCCGCCTGCCCGGCCGCGAACCTCGGAATCTGCCGCATGGCCGCAAGGATCAGCGTCAGGGCGAGCTCAGCGGTGCCCTCCTCGTGGCCAAGTCCTTGCCCGTTGCACAGGGTCGCCTGCTCGGGCAGCGCAGCAAGGACGTCGTCGACCCCGCTGCTGAGGCTCTGGATGACCGATAGCTTCGGCAGGCTCCCGATCAGCGCGATGCTGGCGGCGTCGCCCATGTAAGGCAGGCAGTAGAAGCTGACCTCGTCCAGGCCGGCCCGATCGGCCTGGCCGTACCTGAGCACCGTCGCGGCCGGGATCTGCCGCGCCACGAATTCAGCCACTCCGTCCGCCTCCGGCAGCAGCAGCGCCATGTCCGCCCTTCCCCTCCGCCGTGCCTCCGCGCAGTGCCACTCGCGACACCATGGCCGAGCGTATCGGGCCTGACTTGGCGGCCGACGCGGCCAGACCGGTGCATCATGGAATGATCATGAGTGTTTTGGGTAGCAACCGCCCGCCGACGAATGCGGCGCCGACGGGCCGGCCGCGGCAGGCCCTGCGAGCAGCGGAAAGGTGGCGCCGGTGACGGTCAGCTCTGACGCGCAGATCACCGACCTCACTGTCAACGATCACGCCTGCCTGACTTTCGGCGACCCAGCGGAGCTCTTCGACCTCACCGCAGCGTTCGTCAGGGACGGGCTCTGCGGCGGGCTCAAGGTGGTATGGCTGAGTGATGCGGCACCCAGGCAGGCGGTCAACGAGCTGGCGCGTCGCGGGATCGCGGTCGAGTCCGCGCTGTCCGCCGGGCAGATGACGGCCGTGGCATGCGAGAACTACCTGCTGTCCGGGCAGTCGTTCGCGGCCGGGCACGCGGTCAGCTGGCTGAGTCAGCAGATGGCGGCGAGCCGGGACGAAGGCTTCCCCGGCCTGCGCGTGGCGCTGGACATGAGCTGGGCGCTGCGGCCGATCGCCGGCGTGGAACAGCTGCCCGATTTCGAGGAGAACGTCGGCACGGTGCTCGCCGACACGACCGTGTCCGTGCTCTGTCAGTACGACCGCGAGCGATTCGATCCGGTCACGCTCGCCTCGGTTGCCGGGCTGCACAGCAGGTCGGTCGCGGCGGCCACCTACTACGCAGACGCGATGCTGCGGATTTGCCGCCAGTACGCCCCGCCCGGCATCCGCCTGGCCGGCGAGATCGACTATCACGCCGAGGAGCCGCTGGCGCTGGCCCTGGCAGAGGCGCTGCGGATGGACGGCGACATCACGGTCAACATGGCCGATTTGTCCTTCATCGACGTGCCGTGCATGCGCATGATCATGAACCTGGCCCGGAGTCTCGGCCCGCCGAGGAAGGCAGTGCTTCAGTGCCAGCCGGGCGTGGCGAACAGGTTCGCGACGTTCGGCGCGACCGAGATCCGCAGCGTCAACCTGGTCACCGTCGATGACCAGTGACGCGCACGGCAGCCAGGGACAGGACGGACACGCGACCGTCGGCCAGCCGGACGCCGCGCGATCGCCAAGCCGGGGCACCGAGCAGATCCTCGACATGGCGCTGGACAGCGACTCGCTCTATCAGCTGCGAGCTTCGGTAGCCGCCCACGCCATCAGGGCGGGCCTGCCGCAGCGGCGTGCCGACGACCTGGTCATCGCCGCGCACGAACTGGCCGCCAACGTGGTTCGGCACGGCAGCGGGCACGGGCGGCTGCGCATCTGGCGGCACGAGCAGGCCCTGCACTGCCAGGTCACCGACGATGGCAGCCCGCGCACCGGCTCCGCGGGAGCGGCGCCCTGTGACGAAGGCTGGCGCGATGCGGCCGACCCGTCGACCTGGCGGATCGAACCAGGCCATGGGCTCTGGCTGGTCCGCCAGCTAGCGGACAGCATCAGCCTGCATCCTGGTCAAGGCGGCTCAGCCGTCACCGTAAGCTTCACGCTCAGCGCGGCCGCCCCATTGCAGCCGTTCGCGCTCGCCGAGCGCTCCAGCAGCGGATCGACAGAGCTGGCAGTCTCCGGGCAACTGGACCTCAACTCGGCCGATCAGATCACCGGCGCGATCGAGCGGCTGCTCGCCAAGGACCCGGCAGCCAGGATCGTCGTGGATCTGGCTGGCCTGACGTTCTGGGACGCGTTCGGCCTTGCTGGCCTGCTCAGAGCGCAGGGGCGGATCGAAGCCTGCGACGGTGCAAGCCTCGTTCCTCTCGCACGTACCCGGCGCCGCTGGCCGAGCACCTGAACGAAACCGGGCTGGCCGATCGTTTCACTGTCGCCTAGCCAGCCATGTCAGTGACCGCCGCGAGCACGGCGGCGAAGGCCCTGCGCACCGCGTCCTTATGCTCGCCGCTGAACGCGCCCTGGCCAGACCGCCAGGTGAACCAGACGTGATCGCGCATTGCCTTCGGAATCATGTACCAATGCGCGCGGCACATCAGCCGCGACGGGTCGATCTGGTCCGCACAGCGCGGGATCGGGCACCGTTCAGCACCTGACCATAACGTTGTCAGCTGCCCTCGCGGTCCCCGGCCCAGGCCGCCTGTAACCGCTCGTACCGCAAGCTGACCGGTCATCGTTGACCCTCCATCACTTCACAGCGACACATACGGTACGGCTTACTCGCAGCCGTACAGGAATGTACCTCCGGTCAGAGCCTGCCACGATGGCGTCATGGCCGCAATCGTTTGCTTACACGGCGTGGTGCGAGGGCCCTCGCCGCAACAGCACAAGATGGTTCATGATTTGCCATGAATCGAGAGTTCGCGGCACCGCCGCACCTTAACCGGCGGGGAATGTCGCCGCAATCGACTACGGAGACAACTATGAATCTGGGACTGGCAGGAAAGGTCGCGCTGGTCGCCGCGGCGAGCAAGGGCCTGGGCAAGGCGTCTGCAATGGCGCTCGCCGAGGAAGGCGCGCGGATTGCGATCTGCGCGCGAGGAGCCGAGCGCCTGGCGGCGACAGCGGCTGAGATCCGCGACGCCACCGGCGCCGACGTGCTCGCTCTTCCTGCCGACCTGTCGACGGCCAGCGGCATCACCGATGTCGTGACGGCCACCGCCCGCCAGTTCGGCGGCATCGACATTCTGGTTAACAACTCGGGCGGCCCGGCGCTCGGCAGGTTCGGCGACTTCACTGACGACGACTGGCGGCAGGGCTTCGAGGTGGTGACGCTGAACTTCGTCCGCTTCGTCCGCGAGGTGGCGCCCTTCATGCGCCAGAGGCGGTGGGGCCGCATCGTCGGGATCCAGTCGACGTCGGTGAAGCAGCCAGTCGAGGGCATCGACCTGTCGAACGGGATCCGCCCTGGCATCGCGGGGCTGGCGAAGGCGATCATGCCGGATCTGGCAAAGGACGGCATCACGATCAATCTGGTGCTGCCCGGCTCCTTCCTGACCTCCCGGATCAGCCCGGGCCTGGAAGACCGGACTCCGGCCGAGCGCGCCGAGATCGAGGCGCAGTTCGCGCCGGCCGCCGCGGCGATCCCGGCGGGCCGCTTCGGCGACCCGATCGAACTGGGGCACCTTGTCGCGTTCCTGGCCTCGGAGCGGGCGGCCTACATCACGGGCGCCGTCTACCAGATCGATGGCGGCCGCATCGGCTCGAACATCTAGCCGCCGGATTGGCGGTTGCGGCCGGCCGCTGCTTCTCCTACCGTCACCTGGTGACCTCTCGCTACTGGCCCCTGTTCGACCTGCGGATCACCATGCCGGACCTGACTCTCCGCCCGATGCGCGAAGCGGATCTCGGCCCGGTGTCCGACCTGCTGCCCGCCGATCTGGAACTCGACCCCGCGGCCACCAGGTACGCACTCGATGATGAGCATCGCAACCGCGGGGTCATCACCCATCAGGGTTACTGGAAGGCCTACGGAACCTGGCAGCCGTCGGCCTGGCGGCTCGGATTCGTCGTCGAGTCCCAGGGGCAGATCGTGGGTTTCCAGGAACTGGAAGGCAACGACTTCCTTCTGCTGCGAACCGTCGACACGTCTTCATTCCTGATCCCGTCGGTCAGGGGCCGCGGCATCGGCAAGCAGATGCGGCGCGGAGTGCTGGCGCTCGCGTTCGGTCCGCTGCAAGCGAAGCAGGCGATCACGTCGGCCTGGCACGACAACCACGCCTCGCTCGGCGTCTCCAGATCCCTTGGCTACCAGCCCAACGGCGAATCCCTGCACGCCCGTGATAGCGGCGCCGACGTCATGGTGCACCTGCTACTGCGGCGCTCTGGCTGGCTGGCAGCCGGCCTGGACGGGGACATCGCGATCAGCGGATTCGAGCCCTGCCGTTTCCTGTTCGGCATATGACCGGGGCGCGGTCTCGTGGTCCACTACCTGACGTGGACTGGAGCTGGGCAGGACCGCCGATCGATGCCAGGCCGTGGTTTCCGGTGGAACGGGCCGGGCTCATCGGCCTGCTGAGCGAGCTCGACGCCGCCGACTGGCAGCGGCCGACCGTCTGTCCTGGCTGGAGCGTCCACGACATCGTGGCCCACGTTGTGCACGACCAGCTGCGCAAGCTGGCGCGCAGCAGGGACGGCTATCCCTCGCCGGGACCGCGTCCAGGCGAGGACCTGCCCACGTTCCTGCACCGGCTGAATCAGGAATCCGTCGATGTCGCGGCGCGCTGGAGTCCGCGCGTACTGCTCGATCTCCTCAGCCACCTCGGCCCGCAGCTTGACCAGTTCTGGGCCGGGCTGGACCTGAACCGGCTCGGTGAGCCCGTCTCCTGGGCGGCGCCCGGCGAGCCCGCGCCGGCCTGGCTCGATGTCGCCAGGGAATACAGCGAGTACTGGGTGCACCAGCAGCAAGTAAGCGACGCGGTACGGCGGCCTGGCGCGAACGAGGACGGCCTTGTGGCGCCCGTCATCGATGTATTCCTGCGTGCGGTCCCGCAAGCGCTGCGGCACGTACGAGCGCAGCAAGGTGCCTGCCTGGAGATCGACGTCTCCGCCCCGGGCGGCGGCACCTGGAACGTCCGGCGTGGCGAGGACCGCTGGGCGATCAGCCGCGGCGAGGCGGCGCGGCCGGATGCCCGCGTCGCCATCTCCTCTGACACGCTCTGGCGGCTCGCCACCCGCGGCATCAGCCTCGATGCGGGCCTCGCCGGGGCGGACATTACCGGTGATGGCGACCTGGCCGCCGCGGCTCTGAGCCTGGTATCCATCATCCGCTGACGCCGGCACCGCCCCGGCGGGCGCCTGACTGCAGCCAACGATGTGGCGCTATCACAGCGCCACCACCAAGATCATCGGCGAGGTCGGGTGGTCCGAGCCGGTCGTGGGTTCCACGCTGAGGCCAAGCCGGTCACCGCGACGCAGGCCGCTCGCGATCACAGGACCTGTCATGCCGTGCTTAGGCATCGGAAGCAATCCGGCAGGACGGTCCCTGCCGTGATCCACCAGCCACAGCTCGTAGCACCGGGACGCCGGCAGTGCACGCAGTCCTGCGGCCACGAACACAAGCTTCCGCTCGCTCATGGACATCACCACGGTGGCCGTGCCGCCTGGCCGGACCGGCGCGTCGATCATGACGGCGTCCGGAGCTGTCAGCACCGCCGCGATCTCCTGCCCGGCTGCACGCGTCATGCTTGGTGCTGGCCGACCGGGCCGCCCGGTCAGCCAGATGGCCGCCACGGTGACGACGCAGGCCGCGGCCAGCGCTGTCGCCAGGCGCGAAGCCCGCGCGAGGCGGCCGGCCCTGGCCGTTGCCGGTCCGTACCGGCGGTGCGCTGCCTTGCCGATCACGGGCGGCAGTTGCCTCGTCCGCGCCGTGGCGGCGAGGATCTGCTCTTTGAGCTGCTCAGGTGGCCGGCTAGCCGACGCTAGCGCAAGCCGCCCTGCAACCTCGCGAAGCTCAGCGATCTCATCTGCGCATTCCCCGCACCTGGCTAGGTGACGGGAGAACCTGCGCTGGCTCGCCGGGTCGAGCGCGTCCATCGCGTAGGCGCCCGCCAGCGTGTGCGGCTCGGGGTGCCGCCTTATCATCGGCCGACCCCCAGGCAGTCCCTCAGCCGGATCAAGCCGTCGCGCATCCTGGTACTGACTGTCCCCGCGGGGACGCCGAGCAGTCCAGCGACCTCACGGTAGGTGTAACCGCCGTAGTAGGCCAGCGTGACGGCCTCGCGCTGCAGGTCGGTAAGCCGCTTCAGGCAGCGCCTGACTCGCTCGCGGTCCAGGTTGTGCTCGGCGCTCTCGGCCACCTCGTCATAGGCGACCGGGTGCGATGCCGCACGCCTGTCCCGGTCGGCGGATCGCTGCTCGGCCCTGACCCTGTCCACGGCCCGCCGATGCGCAATGGTTGCTATCCAGGCCGTCGGGCTGCCCCTGCTTTCGTCGAACCGCGACGCGGTGCGCCAGACCTCGATGAAGACCTCCTGAGTCACCTCTTCGGCCAGGCAGGGGTCGCGGACGACACCGCGGACCGTCCCGAAGACGATGGCCGCAACCTGGGCGTAGACCTCCTCGAAGGCACGGTGATCGCCGTGCGCTGTGCGCGCGATCAGCTCAGGCAGGCGGGTGCCAGGAGCCGCCATGAGCCGCCGACCGCGGGCCGACGGTCCCGTCCCTGGCATTGTCTCCACGACTGTCATTCGTCGCCGACCCGGATCGTGTCTTGGCCGGAGCGGCCGGCAGCGCCGGTTGCCGGCACTGGCATGCAGGACCAATAACGCCTCGCTCCGGCGGCGAATCCGGTGGTGGAAGACCGATTCGAACGACAGGAGAAGTCATGCAAGGGAACAGCGCTGCCCGGGCGCGATGGGCAGGGTTCAGCCCGCTCAGCCTCATTGGCACCGTAGTCGCCCTGGCGGCCGCCGGGTGCGGGTCAAGCACTCCCTCGGCACAGCCGGGCTCGTCGGGCTCCAGCACGAGCCCTCACGCGATGCACTCGCACTCGCCGGGCATGACCGAGACGTCGGCCTTCGGCCCCGACTGCACGATGGTGCCAGGCTCCGGCATGGGCAGCTTCCACAGCATGAGCATGGATCCCGTGGTCACCGCAGCGCGGCACAATCCGCTGCTCACCACGTTCGCTGCCGAAATCTCTATGGCCGGCCTGACTGGCGAGCTCAACGGCATGCACGCGCTGACCGTATTCGCCCCTGCCAACAGCGCGTTCAGCAAACTGCACACGGCCGACATGACGATGCTGCATAACCACGCTGAACTCGCCAAGATCCTCAAGTACCACATCGTGGCTGGCCGCGTGACACCCAATGAACTCGCCAGCGGCAAAACGCTCAGGACCCTCGAGGGGGGCACGCTCTCCGGCGCGAAGATGGGGTCGGTCTATGAGGTCAACAGCGCCCACGTCATCTGCGGGAACATCAAGACAGCCAATGCCACGGTCTATGTCATCAGCAAAGTCTTGATCCCCATGCACTGAGCCAGTCAGTTCGTCAGCCCAGGCAACAACCGCGCCCTGTCGTTCGTCTGACAGGTGAGCAGCTGGTCAGCGGACCTCGCCGGAAGGCGCTGGACTGCCCGGAGGTGGTACTGGTGACACGATGGTTCGGGGCGATGGCCGCCGCGTTGGGCGCAGGCCTGGCGATCATCTCGTGCGGTACGGCGGGCCACGCCGCCGCGCTGGCCGGCGCACGATCCGCGCCTCCGAGCAGTCCCTGGGGCAAGGCCCAGCAAGTGCCAGGGCTCGCCGCGCTCGCCGGTGCTGGCGACTCTGCCCTGAACTCGCTCTCCTGCGCCTCGCCAGGCAACTGCAGCGGAGGCGGGTTCTATCAGCCAGGAGCGCAGATCAGCCGGTCAGAACCGTTCGTGGTCAGCCAGGTGCACGGGACCTGGACCAAGGCGGAGACCGTCCCCGGCATCGCCAGCCTGAACAAAGGCAAGGCAGAGATCACCGCGGTGTCGTGCGCGTCGGCCGGCAACTGCAGCGCCGGCGGCTCCTATGTCAGCGGCTTCTATTCAGGTGGCCACGCCGCGAAGACCTCGGCCTTCGTGGTCAGCCAGGTCAACGGCACTTGGGGTGCGGCGCGCGAGGTACCTGGCCTGGCGGCACTCAACACGGGTGGCCAAGGGGGCATCTCTTCCATTTCCTGCACGTCCCTAGGCAACTGCAGCGCGGGCGGATTCTTCGATATGGCCGGCAGCGGCCCTGGGTGCTGCAAGTCCCGCGGCTTCGTCGTCAGTGAGGTCAAGGGCGTCTGGGGTAAGGCGCACGGGGTGCCTGGCACCGCAGGTATCGACGCGGTGTCGTGCGCGACTGCGGGCAACTGCGGCGCCGTCGGCGTCCTGGTCCTTAGTCAGGTCAAGGGCGTGTGGGGCGCGGCGCAGAAGGTCGCCACGCCGAAGGGAAGCACATTCGGTGCCGCCAAGATCACTGTGATCTCCTGCGCGTCGGCCGGCGACTGCAGCGCCGGCGGCATTGGCGGCAAACAGGCACGGGCGCTCGTCGTCAGCCAGAGGAGCGGGGTCTGGGGCACCGCGAGTGAGATCGCCGGCACGGCCGCGCTGATGCCCAAGAGCAAGAGCGCGCTGGTCTCGACCATGTCCTGCACGTCCGCCGGGACGTGCACAGCCGGCGGTTATGCGTTCAGGAGCATGCCGGAAGGCTCGAGCACGCGGGAGTTCGCGGTGCCGTACCTGGTGCGGCAGCGCGCCGGGGTCTGGGGACGGGCGCAGCAGCTCCCGGGCATCGGGACGCTGAGTAAGAACGGCTATGCGATCATCACCTCGGTCGCCTGCACGTCGCCGGGTGACTGCACGGCATCAGGGCGGTACAGCACGTCCAGCTACAACCCGGACGGCACCGGTCCTGGCCAGGTGTTCGTCGTGACCGAGAGCAACGGTCGATGGGGCACCCCCATCGACGTCTCGGCCACGCTGGGCAACGACGGACCCGCGCAGACCGCAGCCCTTTCCTGTCCCGCCCGAGACGGGTGCAGCGCCGGCGGACTGTACTGGCTGAAGCAACAGCAACGGGCATTCGTGGTCAGTGAGGTCCGCTAGCTGCACCGCTCAGCGGGCAGGTTGCCGTGAATGAAAGCAGGTCTGTTCTTACGGGTGAACTGACTCGAAGGCACGCCCCGCCCGCGTGGCCACGGCGCCAGGGCGGAACAGGCCGGCGGTGCCGTCCCCCGTGGTCGCGGGCAGCGCGAACCATGCGTAGCGCTGCACGTAGCTCAGCTGCCTGAGCATCGATGTAGCCGCGGTGACAAACGCCGCCTGCTGCCGCGCCGTTGGGAATGTCGTCTGGGCGCCGAACCTGATCAGCGCGAACTCGGTCAGCCACAGCGGGCGGTGGTAGCGCGCGTGGATCGCCGTGAGGTAGCGGCGGAGTTCACTCACCGCCCGGCTGGTCACGAAGTCGCCGCCGTACCAGTGCACGGTGATGAAGTTGATCCGGTAGTGCCGAGCCGCCGCGCCGCGCATGAAGCGGTCTAGCCAGCCGCCGCGAGTCGCCGCCCCGGTCGCGACCGCTGGGCTGCCGAGCCGCATACCGGTCGCCATCAGTCGCGGCCACAGGTTCAGCGCCTGGGAGACGGTCATATTGGCCTGGCCCCCGTTGTCAGGTTCATTGAATCCCAGCAGGTACCGGCCCTCGTGCCTGACCTCCCGAAGTGTCGCGGTGGTCACGCTGCCAGCGCCCCAGATCATCGGCACGAATCCGACGCCGCTCGGGTTCGCGATGCCACGGTGATCGGGGCCCCAGGTGTAGTACCAGAACACCCCGGACTTGACCAGGGCACGATGCACGCCGTTGAACACCCAGACGCCGGCGCCCTTCCTGGCGTGGGCCGCGGCGCCCGGCGCGCGGCCATGCGCGATGACCGTGGCGCCGTGCGGACCGGCCTGGCTCGCCATCCCAGCGGACGCGGGCGCCGCAAGCGACCCGAGCGTCAGCACCGCTCCCGTCGCCCAGCTAGCTGCCATGACCGCAGTGACCCGTCCCGGCCTTCCGAACATGCCCTCGCCCTCCGCGTGTGACGTCGCAAAGAGGCATCATCTCGCGCGAGCGAGCGGGAATGGCGGAAAACGTCGGGTTGCGCTGAGCTGGTCGCGCCTCAGTGACCGCAGCATCAGCGTGCGGCCGACGGCGCCATTCTTAAATCTGCTGAGCTGCGCCAGAAGGCCAAGGACCCGCCTTCCCGCAATTTGACCAATTTGGCGTTTGTGTTTATCGGCGCCGGGTCAGGAGTAGAGCACTCAATGAGAAAGGGAAGGAATTGCACGGCCGAATCAAGTACGCCAGCCCCGCGCTGCGCGCTGCGGCTGGGCTGAGTGCGACCGCGGCGCTGGCCGTCGCCTGCACCGCGGGATGCAGCACCGTTGGCCCCAGCTACGCATCGTCAGGCCTCGCGAGACAGGTCAGGAACGGTGAGCGGATCAGCGCCGCGACCCGAGCACAGGCGGCCGGGCGAGCTGCCGGGCAATCGGCACAGCAAGCGGCGCAGCAAGCGGCCCAGCAGGCTCCAAGGCAAGGCGCCGGCGCAGCGGCGATGCGCGCTCCCGCCAGCAGCCGCCGCAAGATCGCGGGCGGGCAGGTCACCGCCATCGGCGATTCGGTCATGGCGGCCAGTGCGATGGCGCTGGCCAAGGTGCTGCCCGGCATCTATATCGACGCCGTGCCGAGCCGCCAGATGCCCGCCGGTCTGGCAGTCATGCGTCACCTCGCAGCCACGGGGCGGCTGCGGTCCGTCGTAGTCATGGGCCTCGGCACCAACTACATCGTCACCGATAGTCAGCTCAGCCAGTTGCTACGGATCATCGGGCCGAATCGCCGGCTGGTGCTGATCAATACTTACGTGCCCGACGAATGGAGCAAGGAAGTCAACGCCACCGACGCCAGCTTTGTCCGCCGGCACCCGGGAGTCGTGCTCGCCGACTGGTACGACACGATCAAGAACCGTATGTACCTGCTCTGGCCCGATCACGTGCATCCGGAAATGCCAGGGACCGCGGTCTACGCCGGTATGGTCTACCGCGCCGTCCAGGCGACCCTCAGCCGACCAGTCGCAGGCGCTCGACTTTCATGATCGCGGACGATTCTCCGCAGAATTGCGGAAAGGTCTCCGTGATCATGGCAATCACTGTGCGGTGGCGCCTCGATCAGCCGCCGAGGCTGGCCAGGTAGAGGTCGTGCAATGCCGTCCAGTGCCTGGACTCGGCTTGCTCGTCGTAGGTCGGGTTGTCGGGCACCGCGAATCCATGGCGAGCCTGGTAGATCTCGACGGTGTGGTCGACTCCGGCGTCGGCGAGCGCGCGTTCCAGCAGTTCGGCCTGTTCGGCAGTGAACGAGTTGTCCTCGATGGCTCCTGCCACGTAAATGAACGCCGTCATCCGGTCGGCCATGAGGTGCGGGCTGGAAGGTTCGCCGTCCACGGCGAGCCTGCCGCCATGGAACGACGCCGCAGCGGCGACCTTGTCCCCAAGTCCCGCAGCGGCGACCAGTGACATGTACCCGCCCAGGCAGTATCCCGTCGTGCCGATGGCCGATCCGGTCACCTCGGGCCGCGCGAGCAGGAAGTCGGCGTAGGCGCCGGCGTCGGCGATGACCCGGTCATTGGTGAGCACTCCGGCGAGCGTCGACAGCCTGGCCCGCTCCTGCGGGTCAGTGAAAACCGTGGCGACGTCGAATGGCTCCCACTCGCCAGCTCGGTAGTACACGTCGGGAACCAGCGTCACGTAGCCCATACCGGCCAGCCGGTCGGCCATCTCGCGCATCGTCTCCCTGGCGCCGCCAGCGTCGGGGAAGAGCAGCACGCCAGGCCAGGGACCAGAACCTTCGGGCACGTGCAGGGTGCCGTCGCTATGGCCATCAGCCGCGGGAATCTGGACGTGCACACGGCCCATCGCGAACTCAGAGCGACGTAAGGAAGTCGACGAGCCCCGGGAAGTAGTGTTCGGGATCGTCGAATTGCGCGAGGTGGCTGCCATTCGGGCAGTGCAGGTACCGGCCCTGCGGTAGCTGCTCGGACATCCAGCGCATGTGGCCGGGATCCATAGTGTCGTGCGTCGCGCCGATGACGAGGGTCGGAACGTCGATGTTCGGCAGATCCCCCGAACGGTCCCAGTCCTCCAGCGAACCGCTGAGGCCGAGTTCGCTCGGTCCCTGCATGGGCACGTAGATCGCCGGGTTGATGTGCGTGATCGCCCTGGTGACCGGGTCGGGCCAGTCTTCGAACGGCATCCGGCACACATGCAGAACGTAATGGTGCTCCATCAGCAACTTCTCGTACCGGGGGTCGTCGGTCTGCCCCTCGGCCTCGAGCCGCTTGACCTCCGCGAGCACGTCCTGGTCCATCGACGGCATCAGCACGTCGGTGGCGTAGGCGTTGTATAGCGGCGCGCTGGACATCATGTTGGAGATGACCAGCCCCTTGAGGTGCTGCTGGTGATGGATGGCGTACTCCATCGCGAGCAGACCGCCCCAGGACTGACCGAGCAGCACGAAGTTGCTGCTATCGAGCCCGAGCGCCTGCCGCACCTGCTCGACCTCATCGACGAACCGGTCAAGCTGCCACAGTGACGCGTCATCTGGCTGGTCGCTTCGGAATGACCCAAGCTGGTCGTAGTAGTAGTACTCGATGCCGGCTCGCGGGAACCAGGTGTCGAAGCACTCGTAAGCCTCGTCGCTGGATCCTGGTCCGCCGTGCAGCAACAGCACCTTGAGGTCAGGGTTGTTGCCGACTCGCTTGGTCCACACCTCGAAGTCACCACTGGGCGTCGTGACCGGGATCTTGCGTGATCCGCCGGACAGCACGTCACGGCTGTCCCAGGCGGAGGTATCGAAATACGACGCAGGCGGCCCATTCATGGCTGACAAACTAGCAGCCCTGACCTGGTCAGCCATTCTCAGGCGGCGTCACAGGTGCTCGGCGAGGAATGCTGTCACGGCATCGACGGCCTGCGTGACGTACGGCTCGCCGTCGTAGAGGTCGATATGCAGGCTCGCATCCAGCCACACGATTCGCTTGGGCTCACCCATGCGCTCGTAGGCCTCGCGGGCGCCGTCGGGAGAGCAGTAGGCGTCCTTAACACCATGCACGATCAGGCCCGGGGTCGGTGACAGGAAGTCCGCGCCGATCATGTTGTCGACGGTGAGCAGTTCGCGCACGGACGTCCGCGTGACGGAGTTCGCCCAGTGCGCCGACGCCCCCCGCTTGGTGCCGTAGTACTCGAATGGCTCGGCTCCCGGCATCGCCGCCTCGCCATCGGTGGCGACGGCTGGGAGGTACTGCACCTCGCCCCCGTTGTCATGGGCCTCCGCCACAGAGGTGAAGAAGGCCAGGGTCTGCCGGTAGGGATCGGGCCCCATTCCCGATCGCATCGCGTGCGGCGTGTTGTACGCACCGGCGATTCCCGCGAAGGCCTTGACCCGCGGATCGAAGGCCGCGAACTTCAGTGCGTAGCCGCCGCCGAGGCAGATTCCCACGGCTCCGATGCGCTCGGCATCAACCTCGGGGCGGGCTCGCAGATAGGACACGGCCGCGCGCAAGTCAGAGAGCTTGCCCTGCGGACTCTCGTGCCGACGCGGCTCACCACCAGATTCGCCGAAAGTGCGGTGATCGAACGCCAGCGTGGCGTACCCGGATGCCGCCAGGCGCTCGGCATACAGTCCGGTCACCTGATCCCGGACTCCGGTGAACGGCCCGGTGAAGACCAGCCCGGGCGCAGGTCCACCCGACGCAGGGACTCGAAGGTCGCCAACCAGCGTGAGACCGTCGGCCTCGAACTCGACGCGTTCCATTGCCCAGCCCACCTTATTGCCCGGCTACATTTCTTGCTTACACCATTACAAGCTCACATTACCCCCGCGGTTCGCACCGCATAGGCCGTCGCCCGTCAGCCCAGGCCGATGAGCACGAGCCCGAAGATGATCCCGGCAACTCCGGTCAGTTGCCTGCGGGTCAGGTGCTCGCCGAACAGCAGAACCCCGCCTACGAGCGGTATCACCGGATACACGCTGGATACCGCTGCGGTGACGGCCACCTGCCCCGCCGCGCCGCCCTGGGAGAAGGCCAGCAGGCCGACCGCGTCGGTCAGGCCAGCCGCAGCCGCCCAGATCACGCCGGAGGCGGTCCCCCGCCACGCCATCCGGCGCCGCAGCAATGGAAGCGCCATCAGCATGACGGTGATCGAAGCGCCGTGCGCGACCAGTGCTGCGGTCAGCCATCCGGCCTGGGCGGAGTACTTGCCGAGCAGGAAACCGCCGAGCCCGTACGCGAGCGCGCACACGATGGCGAGCGGAACGCCGGCCCTGGACAGGCTGCGGATCCGCGAGGGGGCCGGCGCGACGCCGACGATCGGCTCGCCAACGACGACCGCTCCATGCGCAGGCGCAGACTCCCCCGCGTCGTCGCCAGGCTTGCCGCCGGTTCGCGCGGCGGCCAGGGCGATGCCGGCCACGGCAAGCACTACGCCGACCGCGCCCGCCACCCCGAGGTGCTCACCCAGGACCGCGACGGCCAGCACGGTCGTCACGCCACCGTAGGTCGCGCTGATCGCGCTGACCAATCCGACCGCGCCGCCGTACTCCAGGGCCCGGTAGAAGGCGAGGTACCCGAGCAGGCCGAGCAGCCCAGCCCCGGCCAGGCCCATGGCCACGGCGCCGCCTGCCGCCGCGAACGAGGGCCGCAACAGCACCGCCAGGAAGACGAGGACGACAACGCCGAGGCCCTGCCCGGAGAGCACGGCAATATAGGTCCCCGCCCGCCTCGCCGCGTTGGTGGCCGCGACGGCCGACATGCCCCATCCCAGGGCCGCGACCAACCCGTAGAGCACGCACCGCCTCCGAACGGCCCGCGCGCTGCCCTCCGGCGAGTCCCCGAGACCGCGTGGCCAGCATTATCTTCGCACCGCCCCGAGGATCAGACGACGCGAGGTCACTCAAGGCAGCCTGAACCAGCCTAAATCATACCGAACTTCCCACGGCATGTCGCGACCGGCAATGCCTCGCCGGCGCCGAAGCCTGCTTAACTTGTCTCGCCGGTCTTGCCAGCGAGAGGAGTGCGGATGGTCGGGGAGAACGCGGCCAGACTCGCGGTGCTGATCGATTCGGACAATGCCCAGCCAGGGATCATCGAGGCATTGCTGGCCGAGGTCGCCAAGTACGGCACCGCACACGTCAAGCGCGCCTACGGGGACTGGACAGGGACGAGCCTCAAGGGCTGGAAGGATCAGCTGCTTTCACAGTCGATCCAGCCAATCCAGCAGTTCGCCTACACCACGCGGCAAGAACGCGACCGACTCGGCGATGGTCATTGACGCCATGGATTTGTTGTACTCGGGTCGGTTTGATGGCTTCTGCCTGGTGTCAAGCGACAGCGACTTCACCCGGCTAGCGTCGAGGCTGCGCGAATCCGGGCTCACGGTGTACGGCTTCGGCGAGCGCAAGACGCCCAAGGCCTTCGTCGCGGCCTGCGACAAGTTCATTTACATCGAGAACCTTGCCCGCCAGCGCTAGCGCCGCAGCAGGAGCGACCGGCGCGGCGCCCGCGGCCACTGCCCGGGCCTCGGCCGCGCAGCTCAAGGGCGACGCGACCCTGGTCGGGCAGCTGCGCCAGGCCGTCGAGGCCGCGTCGGATGACGATGGCTGGGCGCCGCTTGGGCACGTCGGGCAGCTCATCACCAAGCAGCGGCCCGAATTCGACTCACGCAGCTACGGATACGCCAAGCTCAGCGACCTGATGGTGGCGACGACGCTGTTCGAGCTCGACCGCCGCAGCCTGGGCGACGGCAGGCCGGGTGCCCTCTACATCAGGGATAAGCGGCGCCGGCCGCCAGCCAGGAAGGCCAAGGCCGGGTCTGGCAGCTAGCCAGACCGGAGGCTGGCAACCAGCTGGTCGGCCTCCTGCATCGTCAGCGCCGCCAGGTTCGGCATCGGCAGCACGCGATAACCGCCGTCCAGGAAGATGACCGAGTCGGTCAGGCAGGCCCGCAGCTCGGGGTACTTGTCGGCGATGGCGATCTGCGTCCTCAGCACCTCTTGGAGCTGCGCGGCCTGCGCGGCTTGACGCGGCCATCGCGGGTCGCGCCTGATCGGCGGCGCGCTGCGCCCGGCGACCCATCCTGCGGCCGATGAACCGCGCGGCCTCGGACATCGCCATGCCGGTCAGATCCTGCCCCGGCGAGAAGCCGCCCCCCGAGCCGAAGCCCGGGCGGTACCCGCCGCCTGGATAGCCTGCCGGGTCAGGGATCGGCCCGGTCGTCGGCTCCTGCATATAGCCAGGAAGAGCGCCCTGCGGCGCGCCCGGATAGGGCTGCGGCATCTCGCCAAGCCGAGCCCTGGCCATCGCCGCCAGTTCCTGAATCGCGTGCACGTTGGCCGCGCTGCCGCATGTGGGGCACGCCGCCGTCTGGTAACCATTCACGGCCCCATTGTGGGCCGATTCGTCATCCTCGGCCAGTGCGTCCGCTGATCTGAGTAGCCAGGCGGGCGCGCGGGCGGCGGCAGCGGGCCGGACCGCACGGCTCTACCGGTGGATGGGCCCCGCCTCGGACAGCCGGCATCCTCGCACGCGGCCGCCCCTCCAGATGGCCTCCACCGACGGCACATAGGCCGTCCAGGCGCGTTGCCGATATTGGATCCATGGCCGGCCGCTCGGGAGAACGACGAGGTGATGCGATGGCCTGGCTGATGATCGTCACCGCGGGCTGTGTTCGAAACCGGCTTCGCTCGGGCGTGACGCCTTGAGCAGCGCCTTGAGCAGCGCGGAGAAAGCCGTGCCTAAGCTCTAATTTGGGGAGCGGTCAAGTTGGGGGGCCAACGTGACGATACTGTGCGGCGCCAACTCCAAGGCGTTTGACGGCATGTTCGACGCGGGGATCGATGTCCGCACCTTCCGCGCCTATCGAGACGAATACAACTTCATTCCGACGGTCTGGCCTGCCAAGCCCTCCGTGCCTGGCGCACTGGTCACGCTGTCTATCAGGCCAGTCCCCGCGGACCTGCTGGCTGGCCGGCTCGACGAGCAAATCGCGGCGCTCATCGCCGCCGCGCCGCCCGGCGTGAAGCTGTCCGCATGGCATGAGGCCTCGAACCTCGATGGCTATCCCGAGTACATCACCGCGGACACCATGTCCGGCGGTGCACGCCTACATGCAAGAAATCTGCCGCGGCACGAACGTCCGCTACGGCTCGATCATCTGCGCGGTTCCGAGCGAGACCAAGGCCTGGATGGGCACGAGCCTGGACTGGTATGGCCTTGACGTCTACGACTTCGGCGAGGGCCAGTTCCGGGACTGGCTGAGCGGCCGGATCAGCAAGCCGAGGCTCTTCGCCAGGCTCGACGACATGCTCGAGACCTGCCGTGAACTCACCGGCCGCGACGCCCCTGAGATCGACGTTTGCGAGACCAACAGCCCGCGGCCGCGGCACAGGGCCGAGTGGTTCGCGCTGCTCGCCGAGTGGCTCGACTCCCACGGCGGCGAGCGCCTGCAGGGCTTCTGGAACCCGTCAGGATCGCTAAGCGGCCCTTGGCTGCCTGACGACACCCAGACCGTGCAGGCGCTGCGGTCGATCGCGAGCAGCTACGCCGGGCCCTCCGGGCCGGCTGCTGGCCTCGGGTCCTGACCCGCCGCCGCCACGCTCATCTCCTCAGCGATCGGAACCTGGACGGCGTGTCGCCTGGTCCGCGCGCCTGCCACCAAGAACAGGCCGGACGGGAGCCGTTGTAGCTTTGCGGCTATCTCCAGCACAATCGGGCTGGGCAGCGATCAGCTGCCAGCCATCGAAGGCGGTGACCCGATGACCGATGACGTCCAGGTGATCCCGGCCGGCGGCAGCGCGACCCAGACGCTGCAGGCCGGCCAGGTCGTCAAGGTGATCAACACGGCGGGAACGCAGGTGGTCGACTCCTGGGCCTTCGTGCTCGCTGACCCGCGTGAGTTCATGTCCATGGAGCACACCAGGGTGGAGATCGGGCGAATTTCACCGCGAGCAGGCGACCAGCTCTATACGAACCGCCGCCGCCCGGTGCTCACCATGCTGAGGGACACATCCCCTGGCGTGCACGACACGACCCTGGCCGCCTGCGACGTCTACCGGTACCAGCGCCTCGGCGCAGACGGATACCACAAGAACTGCACGGACAATCTCGCGGCGGCGGCGCAGGCGGCTGGCCTGGACATCGCTTGCACACCGTGCCCGCTCAACCTCTGGCAGAACTCCAGGGTGCAGCCCGATGGCACCCAGGTCATCGCGCCTCCGGTGTCGGTGCCCGGCGACTACGTGCTCCTGCGTGCCGAGCTTGACCTGGTCATCGTCTTCTCTGCCTGCCCGCAAGACATGACGCCCACCAACGGCGCGGACGCCACGCCGCGGGACGCGCACTTCGCCGTCTTGCCCTGAGCGCGTGCGTGCCCGGCCGAAGCCAGGTCATGCGGCTGGCCTCGCGCCAGCTTCAGTGCTGGCCGTTCCGCAGGTAGTCGTGGATCATCCGGATCGCGATCGAACCCTCGCCTACCGCGGACGCCACCCGCTTCACAGACCCGCGGCGGACGTCACCGACCGCGAATACCCCGGGCACGCTCGACTCCAGGAACAACGGCGGCCGCGGCAGCGGCCAGTCCGGCGCGGGTGGCGCGCCAGATAGCAGGTCGGCCCCGGTCACCACGAACCCCCATCGATCGCGGATGACCTCAGCGGGAAGCCATTGAGTGCGCGGTTCGGCTCCGATCAGCACGAAAACGGCCGCGGCGGGAACGGTCTCGGCAGCGCCAGTCCGCGTGTCCATGAGCACTAGGCTCTCCACGCGGCCCGACCCCGCGGCGCCGGTCACGACCACCCGGTTCCTGACCGCGATGTTTGGTGTGCTGGCGATCTCCTGGACGAGGTAGTCAGACATCCCGTCGGCCAGTGCCTCGCCGCGGACCAGCATGGTCACGGACGCGGCATACTTCGCGAGATGTACGGCGGCCTGCCCGGCGGAGTTAGCGCCGCCGATCACGAACACGTCGCAGCCCTTCATCGCCTTGGCCTCTGAGGTCGCCGCCCCGTAGAACACACCGGCGCCGCTCAGGTCGTCGAGCGCCGGAATCCCCAGGCGACGGTACGACACGCCGGTGGCGACGACGACAGCCCGGCTCCTGACCTGGCGGCCGCCGCTGAGCGCGATCACGCGCTCCGATCCCTGCACGGCCAACCCGATCGCCTCGTTGCCGTACACGTACTCAGCGCCGAAGTTCCAGGCCTGGTTGAAGGCGCGCACCGCGAGGTCCTCGCCGCTGATCCCGCGTGGAAAGCCCAGGTAGTTGCGGATGAGCGAGCTTGTGCCCGCCTGGCCGCCGATGGCCTCGGGCTCGAGGACCATCGTCGCCAGGCCCTCGGATGCTCCGTAGACCGCGGCCGCCAGGCCGGCGGGCCCGGCCCCGATCACGACCACGTCGTACAGGCCGGTGCCGGGGCTGGTCCGCAGTCCAAGGGCGGCGGCGATATCGGTATTCAGCGGATCGGCCATCACCCGGCCGTCAAAGAGAATGACCACGGGAAGCGCGGCGCCGGCCGCGCCGGCCTCCCGCAGCAGAGCCTGGCCAGGCTCGGAGCCTGCGACATAGAAGCCGAAAGGAAGCCCGTTGCGGCCGAGCAGATCGCGGATCTCGTGCGATCGCGCCGCCCACTCCTGCCCTACCACCCGCACTGCCTCGAAGCGAGGTAGGTGCGATCTGGCCCACTCGTCAAGGAGTTCGGTGACCGCGCGGTGGAATGTCTCGTCCGGCACCGCGGCGGGTTTGGCGATGTAGGCGTCGATCTGGCCGAGCGCGAGCGCATCGATGATCGGCTCGGACGTCGCCTGGTCGCCCCAGTCGACCAGCACGACGCGCTTGGTCGTCCGATCGAATTCGCGCACGCTCGCGAGCAACTCCGTGCCCGTCACTACCGGCATCCACTGGGCGGCCAGGACGACGGCGACCGAGGCTCTTTCGTCGCGCAGCCTGGCCAGCAGGTGCCTGGCCTCATCGGCGGATGCCGCGCAGCGGATCTGGTAGTCGGAGCCGTACCGCTTGCGGAGTTCTCCCTCGACGACGCCCCGCGCCCGCAGATCGCTGTCAACGACGAGCAGGACTGGAGCATCAGGCATAGGCGGCACCCCGTCAGCGTGGCGGCATGTCAACTCTGCCACAGCGGCGCTCCGCGCCAGACAGGCGACTCACACGGGTTCGAATGTGCGCAGCATCTCTTCCAGCGCCGCCTGGTCGGGACCGGTGAACGCAGCAGCCTGCGGCGCCTCGAGCAGCGTCGCCAGCATGGTCGCGCTGTTGCCGGCCACTGGCGGCAGGTGCGTACTGAAGATCGCGGCAGGGCCGAAATCGCGGAGCGGCTGGAACGAGTCAGCGAACCTGGCCGCATCGACGGTGTGCACCCACGGGCTGTCGACGCTCGCCCACAGCAGCTGGGCACCTCGCAGTTCGCCGGGACTCGCGGCAGCCGCGTCTTCCGCACTTGCGAGACCTGGCGTGGACAGCGGAGCGCCGAAGCAGTCCGAGCTGAAGCAGACGCCGTTGCTTGTGTCGAGAATGCCGACTGTCGCCGGGTTGTCGAACAGCGGCGGCCGGAATCCCGTCAGCTGCCGGTCGCCGACGTCGAGCGACTGGCCAGGATTGAGCAGAAATACCCGGTCGAGCGGGAGGGGCTGCTCGGTGGACATGATCCCGACTCCAAGGAACGTGGTGACCACGCGCGCCAGCGGCGCGGCATCCAGCAGCGCGAACAAGCCCGCCGGTGTGATCGCGGTCGGGGTGAGTCAGCCAGATCCAGCGGACGTCCGCGGGGTCCATCACCTCGGCCAGCGATGCCACGAAGTCGCGGTCGGGCAACCCGAGGCCGGTGTCGACGACGACCGGCTCGGCGGCGTGAATGACGAACGCGTTGACCGGCAGGAACCCCAGGCCGGGAACCTCCAGATAGTCGTTCAGGACGCTGACGTCCGCGCGGGCACGATAGTTCTTCATGGGTACTCCCCCTGTTGGTGACCAGAACTGGTCAGAACGGAACTTGGGTGCTCAGCAGGCCGTCAGCCCGCCCGCGACCGGATATCTCCCGGCAGAACTCGATGGCATCCATCTCGATGCGCGGCCCGCCGTCGCCATCGCGCCACGTTCCGCCGGCCGGCCCGGTCAGCCGCAGCGCGTAGGCCTCGCCGTGCCGGGAGGCCCACTCCGCGACGACGTCCGCGACAAGCACGCCGTCATGGTCGGCGGTCAGGACGTGCGACGCGCTGGTGGCGCGGACGATGTCGGCGCGGTGCATCCAGGGATCGCGGGTGAGGATCACGTCGATCAGGTAGCCGATTGTCCACTCCTCGTCGCGTCCGCCGATGTGCTGCGGCTCGGGCATCGCGCGCCTCCTGATGAAGCCGGGCGTGCGGCGCCTGGTCCTGGCCGCCTTCGGCGCGCGGGCCGCGAAGGCGGCCATGATCTGTGCCGGCGTCATGTGCGCGCGCTCGTCGACCTGCAGGCCGGTCAGGGCGTCGATGAACACCCCGCCGCGACGCCGGGCGAGCCTGATCTGGCGGCTGTTCTCCCGGATCGAGGCGGCCATCTCCACCATGCCGAGCGCATGCGCTGCCATCGCACGGACGTCCCAGCCTTGGCACTCCGTCGGCTGCGTCCATGCGCGCTCGGGCAGCGACCTCAGCAGGTCAGCGAAACGCTGGTACTCGGTAGCTGCGAGCCGCATCGCCGTCGCGCGCGGGAGCGCGGGGGCGCGTAGCCCGCCGGGTGCGGTCATGGTCATCGGGTCCTCCGCAGGGGTGGTCCTGGCAGGCCGACCTCGTCGCAGTACATGTCCACGACGCGAGGCAGCTGACGGCGCCATCGGTTGCCGCCGGGGTCATTGGCGAGTTGCTGATCGACGAGGCCGCCGACGATCGCCGTCCACAGGTCCAGATCGGCCTGGTCGCGCACACCGCGCTCGGCCATCGCAGCCCGCATCCGCTCGTAGGCAGCCCGGGATGTCCCGTAGGCCTCGTCGCTCGGCCGGAAGCCGGGGATCGTCCGCTGGTTCATGAGCTGGTACCTGGCCAGGTCGGCGACGGCGAAGTCGAAGAATGCCTCAGCCTCGACGAGCACGCCAGCGCGATCGTGGCCGACCGGCAGCTGCAGGGCGTCGAAGAGTTCCGCCAGCCCTGACCATGCCTGCGCGAACATCGCGTCGTAGATGGCGTTCTTGGAGTCGAAGTGCGTGTACAGCGACGGTGACCGCATCCCGATCCGCTCAGCGACCCCGCGCAAGGTGAGGGCCGCCAGACCGTCCCGGCGCGCGATCTCCCACGCCGTGTCGAGAATCTCTCGCCGAGTTGCCTCACGACGTTCGGCTCTCCTATCACGATTAGGCAAAGCGCTCATGGTTAGGCAGTATTCATGCCTGCACTGGCATTGTCAAGACCGGTCGTGTGGACCGAGACCAGCCGGAACGCAGATCAGGAGGAGAAACTCCTGATCGGCGTCGTCAGATCCGTGGACCAGCGGCCGCAGCGCCGGGAGCCAGCCTGGCCCGGAGCACGGCCCTGTGGAGCCGTGCCCGCAGCCGCGCGGCCTCCTCTGGCTGCCGCGCCGGATGCACGATGTTCGTGAGCAGGACGACGGCGGTGTCTGCGCCGGGCGAGACGAGCACCGACGTGCCGGTGAAGCCGGTGTGCCAGAACGTGCCGCGCGGCCATCGTCCCCAGCCCGCGGGCCTGAGCCGCCAGCCGAGGGCACGAGCATCCGCGCCGGTCGCGGCCTGCGGTGCGGTCATGACGCCGATGCTCGCCGCGGTCAGCACCGGGTGAGTGCCGGGGCGCAGCAGGGCCGCCGCGAACCTGCCCAGGTCATCGACAGTGCCGAAGAGGCCGGCGTGGCCGCTGACGCCGCCGAGCGCGAAGGCGTTCCCGTCGTGCACCTGACCCCAGATCGCCTCGTCCGCCAGCCGCTGGTCGCCGTTGACCTCTGTAGCCGCGATGCTCCAGGTCGCCGCGTCGGGCACGTACCCGGTGCTCGTCATGCCGAGCGGCGTCAGCAGGTCGCGGCCGGCCAGCACGTCCAGCGTCTCGCCGGCGCAGTTCTCCACCGCCCAGCCGAGCAGCATGAAGCTCAAGTCGCTGTAGCACACAGGTCCCGGCACAGCGACGCCAAGCTCGGCCAGCACGGCGGCCTTGAGCGCGGGTGCGTCCGGTAGGAGCGCAAAGTAGGGCCGATGCCAGACGAGGCCGGCCGTATGCGTGAGACAGTGCCTGATCGTTACCGCGGATCGCGGGGCTCCGGGCAGCCATCTGGAGATCGGGTCGTCCAGGTCCCATGCCCGCCGCTGCCGCAGCAACAGGACCAGCGGCGTGGTCACGACCACCTTCGTCAGCGACGCCAGGTCGAACAGCGTGCCCGCGTCGGCCGCGACCGGCTGGTCGGCGCCGTAGCCGAGGTTCGCCCAGCCGCCCGCGGCCCGGTAGCTCACGCCGCCCGAGGAAAGCACGCTCATCGCTGCGGCGGGCGGCAGGCCAGCCTGCAGGCCGTGGAGCAGCAGCCTGGACACCGCGGTGTAGCCGTCGGCCCCGGGCCCTGGCGGGCCGTGATAGCTGACAGCCAGGCTAGGCGGCGGTATCTGGGGAACGGCTGCTCCGCCCACTCGCTGGCCTGCCTTCTCCGGCGCTCGCCGCCCCGTGTCATCCGTCAGGTGCCCGCCGCGGCAAGCGCTGTCCGCACGCTGCCTCTCGCCGCCGCGAGAGCGGGCCTGGCCTGGCCAGGCGTCATCCCGGACAGCAGGCAGAGCAGGGCCAGCCGCAGGTCGCCGTCACAGCGGGCTAGCTCAGTCCGGCAGGCAGCCGAACTAGCGCCTGACGCTTCCCTCAGTATCGTGATCTGGCGCTGCCTCAGCTTGGCGTTCCGGCCGTTCATTCCGACCATCAGGTTCGAGTAGGTATGGCCGAGCCGCACCATGGTCGCGGTGGATAGCGCGTTGAGCACCATCTTCTGCGCGGTGGCGGCCTTGAGCCTGGTGGAGCCTGCGATGGCTTCCGGCCCGGTGTCGACCAGCACCCGGTAATCGGCGAGCGCGGCGAGCGGCGCCGCCATGTTGGCACTGACCAGCACGGTCACGGCGCCGGCCGCGCGAGCGGCGCGCAGCGCCCCGCCGACCCACGGTGTCCTGCCGCTGGCCGACAGGCCGACTGCCACGTCTGCTGATGTCAGGACACCCGCGGCTCGCAGGCCGAGGTCCTCGTCGTCCTCCGCACCCTCGACCGCGGTCACCACGGCGGTTTCGCCGCCTGCGTGATGGGCGACGAAGACTCCCGGCGCGATCCCGAACGTGGGCACGAGCTCGGCCGCATCGAGCACGCCGATCCGCCCCGACGAGCCCGCGCCGAAGTAGTGCACCCTGCCGCCAGCCCTGAGCCGCTCGACGACCACGTCGACGACCACGGCAAGCGCCGGCAGCGCGGCCGCGACCGACCCGGCCACAGTGGAGTCCTCGGCATTGAGCAGCCTCAGCACGTCAAGGGTCGGCACCGTGTCGATGTCCAGGGTTCGCCCGTTGCGCTCCTCCGTCGAAAACACCGGGCCATGTTACTGTTCTCCACCGTGCCGTCCGGGTCCGTTGAATTTTCACCGAACCGGCCGATGCGCGTGCTGGGCTGCATGTCGGGCACGTCCGTGGACGGTATCGACGTCGCCTGCGCCGACTTGGAGCTCGCGGGCGACGAGCTGCGCTGCCGGTACCGCGGGCTCGCGAGCACGCCGTTCGCCCCCCGGCTGCGCGAGCGGATCGTCGCGGCGATGCCGCCAGGCCTGCCGGGCGCCGGCGAGCTCTGCGAGCTGCACGCCGAGCTCGGACACGCCTATGCTGCCGCCTTCGTGAGATCCCGCGACGACCTCGCGAGCGGCCGGGCCGACCTCGCGGTCCTGCACGGCCAGACGTTCTATCACTGGGTCGACGGCACCGGCCGCGCCCTCGGCACCCTTCAGCTTGGCAACCCGAGTGTCGTTGCCGAGCGCCTCGGCGTGCCGGTGATCTCCGATCTGCGGAGCCGCGATATCGCCGCAGGCGGCCAGGGCGCTCCCCTGGTGTCCCTGTTCGACGAGATGTTGCTCGCTGGACGTACCGGCCGAGCTAGCGGCGCCGACCGACCCGGCCGCCCCCGCCCCAGCGCGGCCGTCAACCTGGGCGGCATCGCGAACCTCACGGTGGTCGATGGCGGCGAGGTGCTGACCGCCTACGATGTTGGCCCTGCCGGGGCGCTGATGGATCCGGCGGCCGAGCACGCGAGCGGCGGGACGCAGCGCTACGACGCGGACGGGGCGATGGCAGCGAGCGGGCAGGTCAGCGAGCAACTCCTGCGGCGCCTGCAGGCCGACAGCTACTACCGGCTGCGGCCGCCGCGCAGCACAGGCCGGGAGCGCTTCAACGCCGGGTACCTGCGGCAGATGCTCGCAGGGCTCGACCCGGCACCGGGCGGTGCGGACGTCGTAGCGACCGTGACCAGGTTGCTGGTGGACCTGCTGGCGGGCGCGAGCCGCGAACACGACCTCGGCGAACTCGTCCTGTCCGGCGGCGGATCGCAGGAACACGACCACTGTCAGGTGGCTCAGGTCCGAGCTGCCGGGCGTGGCGGTACTGACCACCGACGAGCTTGGCGTTCCTGTCCAGGCGAAGGAGGCTCTGGCGTTCGCGGTCCTCGGCTACCTGACCTGGAATGGGCGACCGGGGTCGGTGACGGCCGCGACGGGCGCGACGCATCGGTCGATCCTCGGCTCGATCGAGCCCGGCGCCGGGCCCCTGGTGCTGCCCCCGCCGCTGGCCTCCTCGCCGTCGCGGCTGCGCCTGGTCGGCGAGGGCTGACTTGCTGCGTGTCCTGGCGGGCACGCGGTGAGACACAATTACGTCCATGGCGACGAACTATGAAAGGGCCTTTGAGCAGCGGCCCGAGGTCTACGCGGCGTGGGTCCAGCTGAACAGCGCGATCAAGGCGGGAATGGACCTGCGCAGATATGAACTCGCGACGCTGGCTGCCGCGAGACGGTTGCGATCAAGCTACTGCTGCCTGGCGCACGGGTCGGTGCTAGCGGAGCGCTTCGGCGAGCCGGTGGCCCAGATCGCCGTCGACCACCGGAGCGCGGGGCTCGACGATGTCGATGTCGCGGTCATGGATCTGGCCGAGCGCGTCGTGGACGACGCCGCGTCGCTCACCGACTCTGATCTGAAGCGGCTGCGCGACCTCGGCCTGTCGCAGCAGGACATCATGGATGTGGTACTCGCCGCGGCCGCCCGGTGCTTCTTCTCCAAGACCCTCGACTCGATGGGCGTTCAGCCGGACGCCAGCTACGCCGCGCTCGAGCCGGCCATGCGCGACGCACTGGTCGTCGGCCGCCCGATCGCGGACGTCTGACGCGATCTCGACTAGATGTCCGAGCCTCGCGGTATCG
>CAVPIR010000005.1:0-469053 GCA_963705055.1 uncultured Actinomycetota bacterium | reverse complement strand
TCTGGACGACGCCGGCGGCCAGGAAGACCAGCAGGCCCCATCGGTAGACCTTGAACATGACGCCCGCAGGCGCGGTCTTCGTTACACCGCCGACGTCCTGCTCGCTGGCGACCGTCGTGTTGCTCTCGCTCATCTCAGCCCCTCTCCTTCGCCACTAGCCAGAACGCTAGGCCGCGCCGATCCGCACCGACCACGGTGCGAGCCACCCGGCAGGGGTGAGGCTGGCCACCACCCGGCCTGCGGCCTCCCTCCTATCGCTCTGGCGGCTCCCTGGCTCACACTGGGCATATGCGCGCTGTCAGCTGGGTGTTCGCCGTGATCGGCGGCTGCGCGCTGGTGGTCGCGGTCGTGGGCAACCTGGTCGATGGTGATCCGGCGGGGCCGGCTGGGTGCTCATCGGCCCGGCGCCGCTCTACGCCGTCGGCCTGGCTGGCGCCTTCCGCGGTCGCGGTCACCCGGTCGCTGTCTGGCTGCTCGCGGGCGGCAGCCTCTACATGCTCAACACATGCCTCGGCGACGTCGTGCTGAGGCACGCCGGAACAGCCGCCGGCTGGGTCGTCCTCGCCGCAATCTGCGCCGACACCGCGGATCCGGTGGCTGGGATAGGCCTGATCGGCTTGTTCCCGACTGGCAGGGTCGACCGTACCTGGCAGCGCGCGGTGCTGATTGTGACGGGCATTGCGGCGCTGCTGATTCCGTTCTTCGTGATGGTCTGCAGTCCGGTGGCCCCTCGCGACCCGTACGCAGGGCCGCACGCTCCAGCGGTCGTCAGCCCGCTGTTCCAGCCCGCCGCCCGGCCGCTGGCGACCGCGGCGAATGTGGCCTATCAGGCCTTCACCGTCGTGCTCGTCGTCGGCCTGGTCATGCTGTACCTGCGGTACCGGCGCTCGCCGCAGGCCGAGCGCCGGCAGGTCCGGCTGGCATTGGTCGGGATGGCCAGCGCGAGCGCCGTGTTCGGGGCGCAGATTGCGCTCGTCTGGACCGGCGGCGCAAGGTTTCGCCTGGTCCGCGGCGCTCATCGTGCTGTGGTTGATCGGGCTGTCGCTCCTGCTCGGCACGCTGATCGTCGGCGTTGTCGCCGGAGGAGATGCTCGGCATCGACCGCTCGGCCCGCCGGTCCTCGGTGCACAGGGCACTGCGCGTGCTGCTCGCGATTGGCTATGTCGCGGTCGCGGCGACGCTCGGCATCGTCGCCAGCAGCTACCTGCCTGATGGGGTGGCGGTCCTGCTGGCCACCGGGGCCGCCCTGCTCTTCCAGCCGGCCCTGCGCAGGCTGGAACGGATCGCCGACAGGTGGGCGTTCGGGGCCCGGCTGGACGGCTACGACGTGCTCAGCCGGTTTCGGCGCCATGCTGCAGGCGGCGCCCGGCCCCGATGACCTCCTCCCTCAGCTCGCGGAGGAGATCTGCCAGGCGCTGCGACTCGATTGGGTCAGGGTCAGGCTGGACGCGGGCCCGGCCGGCTCGCCCCGGCTGAGCGGTCTGGTCGGCGCCGAGCCCTGTGACCAGGCCGAGCCTCGGCTGATTGTCCCGCTGGTCCAAGGCGGCGACGTACTAGGAGCCATTGAGTGCGGGCCACGACGAGACGGCCCGCTGCTGGACGAAGACCGGCGCCTGCTCGCGCACCTGGCCAACCAGGCAGCGGCCGCGCTGCGGAACCTGCACCTGAGCGCGCAGCTTGCCGCCAGGCTCGACGTCATCAGGCAGCAGGCTGCTGAGCTGACGGCCTCGCGTGCGAGGATCGCGCAGGCCCAGGACGCGGAGCGGCAGCGGATCCAGCGGGACCTGCACGACGGGTTCCAGCAGGATCTGGTGGTCCTGACCGCGAAGCTCGCCCTGGCGCGCGAACAGCTGCGCCGCGGTGACCACCGCGGCGCCCATGCGCTCGATGAGATGCAGCGAGATCTCGGAACCGCGCTCGGCCACTTGCGCGAGTTCGCGCATTCGATTCACCCGCCGGTCCTGGCGGACCAGGGCCTGCTCGAGGCGATCGAAGCGCAGGCGGCGAGGTTGCCGGTCGAGGTCGTCATCGAAGCCGATCCGGCGCTGCGTGGCGTGCGGTACCCACGACACATCGAGGCAGCCACCTGGTTTGTCGTCGCGGAGGCGCTGACCAACGCGATCAAGCACGCCGGGGCGAGCCAGGTCGTCATCGGACTGGCCCAGCCGAACGGATCGCTCGCCGTCGAGGTCAGCGACGACGGCTGCGGTTTCGATCCGGCGGTCGTGCGCGGCGTCGGCCTGGCCGGCCTGGCGGACCGCATCTCCATCGTGAATGGGGTACTGACGATCGACAGCACGGCAGGCCGAGGCACCAGGCTGCGGGCCGAGGTTCCGCTGGCGGTCGCCCCGCCGAACGCGCACGGGGCGGCGTTGCACGCGACTAGCAAGGCGGGGAGCGGCGGATGAGCGAGCCGCTTCGGATCGTGATCGCGGACGACAACTACCTGGTACGCGAGGGAACGCGCAAGCTGCTCGAGGACTCAGGCGAGGTGAGCGTGCAGGCGGCCGTCGGCTCGGCGCCCGAGCTGCTTGACGCGGTGCGGCGCAACGCGCCTGACGCGGTGCTCACCGACATCCGGATGCCGCTGGATAACGCGGCGGGCGGCGCCGCCGCACCCGCGATGGAGGGATCGATGCCGCGCACGCCATCAAGGAGACGGCGCCCGAGCGTCGGCGTCGTGATCCTGTCCCAGTACGCGGACGAGTCGTACGCGTTCGAGCTGTTCCGCAACGGCACGGCTGGGCTTGCGTACCTGCTCAAGGACCGCGTCGGCGACCTGCAGCAGCTGCTCGCGGCACTGCGCGAGGTGACGGCTGGCGGCTCGGTCATCGACCCGCAGGTCGTCGACGCCCTGGTCAGCAGGCGGGTCAGGCTGCAGACCTCGCCGTTGGCCAGGCTCACGCCGCGCGAGCTCGACGTGCTCCGCGAGATGGCCGCCGGGCCGCGGCAACGCCGGCATCGCCCAGGCGCTGTACCTGTCAGAATCGTCGGTCGAGAAGCACGTCAACGCGATCTTCGCCAAGCTCGACCTTGCCAGCGAGCAGCAGGTGCACCAGCGGGTCGCCGCCGTGCTGACCTTCCTGCGCGACGCTGGCCTCCGCCCGCGCTCGCCAAGCTGAGGCGCCGGGTTCGCCATTCTGCACGGCCGCAGCGCCGGCTATTCGATATTAGTTGAATCTCATATTTGTTCTATAACAAAATCTGAGGTCGACGCGGGCACGGCGGCGATGATCATCAATACCGGCCCGATCTTGATCGCGATTGGCGCCGGGATCTTTCTCCGTGAGGGCTTCCCGCCACCACGGCCCTTCGCGGGCTGCCTGGTCGCGTTCGGCGGGTGCCTGCTGATCGGACTCGCCACTGTCGGCTCCGGGTCACGCATCGGCATCGGCGTCGTCGTCCTCGGCTGGCTGGCACTGGGGGAGACTCCGCCCCTGCTGGCCGTCAGTGGCGGGACGCTGTGCCTGGCCGGGTTATTGGTAGCCCGGCGCAAGACGGCGTCCAGCACTCCGCGCCAGGGCCGGGACCAAGATCCGGCCCTGGCGCGGGATGACCAGGTTGAGCGGGCGACGTGTCAGGCCCGGGTCTGTCGCTATGCGTCGCCGCGGCGCATCCGCACGGCGGAGATGCCCAGCAGGACCGCGGTGTAGGCGCAGAGCACGGCGAACCCGGTCCACGGCGGCAGTAGCGTTGGGTCGGGCTGGACTGCGGTAACGGCCTGGCCGGCGGTGGCTGGCAGGTATTTGGTGATGTCGGTTGCCCAGGCGCCCGGCAGGAAGCCGGCCGCAGCGGCAGGCCGTACAGCACGCCGAACAGCGCCGCGATCCCGCCGGCCGCGTTGCGGATCAGGGCGCCGAGGCCGAGGCCGAGCAGCCCGATCACCGCCAGGTACAGCGCGCTGCCGATCACAGCTCTGGTCACGCCTGGCTGGCTGAGCTGACACCGACAGGTGCAGGCGGGCAAGGATCGCCTGGCCGCCCTGAAGGCGGCGAACGCGGCAGGCACGCTGACCGCGGTGACGATGGCAGCCGCCACCAGTGACCGCCTTGCCCCACAGCACCGGCAGGCGCCGCGGCACCGCCGCGAACGTGGTCCTGATCAGTCCGCTCGCATATTCGCCGGTGATCAGCAGGACGCCGAGGACTCCGATGGCGATCTGAGCGAGCTGCACGCCCGACAGGCTGATCGATGCTGGGTCGAACGAGGCCATCGACAGCTGCACCGTGCGGCGGCCTCGCCACCCGCAGCAGGCTGTAACCGATACCGAACCCGACGACCAGGATGACGGCTGAGAGCAGGGTCCAGAACGTGGCCGGCTGGGTGCGCAGCTTGGTCCACTCAGCGCGGAACACCCGCGCTTGCGTGACTCGCTGCGGCTGCCGGTAGGCCGGCAGGCCGCCGCTAGCAGGGGCAGGGCCGTGAGTGATGGCAGTCATTGTCTTGTCTCCTCAGGGGTGCTGGCCGGCGGTCAGATGGCGGCGCGGTACTCAACCGCGTCCTGGGTGAGGCCGACGAATACGTCCTCCAGGGACGCCTGCTCGGTGGCGAGCTCGAGCACGGTGATCCCGGCGCCGCCAGCGACCGCACCCACCTGAGCGGCGGTCGCACCGGTGACGGTCAGCGCGCCGTCTGATGCCTGGGCGACGGTCACCCCTGGTGCGCGGAGCAGCCTGGCGAGCGAGCTCTGGTCCGAGCTGCGGACCCGCACCGAGGTCGGGGCCGCTGTGGCCATGAACTCGGCGATGGTGGTGTCCGCGATCAGCTGACCGCGGCCGATGACGATCAGGTGCGTGGCGGTCTGGGCGATCTCGCTCATCAGGTGCGACGAGACGAAGACCGTCTTGCCCTCCGCCGCCAGGTCGGCCAGCAGACCGCGGATCCAGCGGATGCCTTCGACGTCCAGTCCGTTCACCGGCTCGTCCAGAACCACGGTGGCGGGGTCGCCGAGCAGCGCGGCGGCGATCCCCAGCCGCTGGCTCATGCCGAGCGAGAACTTGCCGGCGCGCCTGCCTGCGACCGAGCGGAGCCCGACGGCGTCGATCACCTCGTCCACCCGGGATTTGGCGATGCCTGAGGTCTGGGCCAGCGCGAGCAGGTGGTGGTAGGCGCTGCGGGACGGGTGCACGGCCCGCGGGTCGAGCATGCCGCCGACCTCGTGCAGCGGCGCGGCGTGATCGCGTGGCTGGCTGCCGTTGACCAGGACTGTGCCGCTGGTCGGCTCGTCCAGGCCGAGGATCATCCGCATGGTCGTGCTCTTGCCTGCGCCATTCGGGCCGAGGAAGCCGGTGACGATGCCCGGCCGGACCGTGAACGTCAGGTCAGAGACGGCAGTGGTGGTTCCGTAGGTCTTGGTCAGTGCGTGTATCTCAATCATGACTACGACGGTGCCAGCGCCGCGGCGCCGTGTCGCTGGGGTGCCCAGCCGGGCCCTGGTGGGGATTTCCGCACCCAGCGGGCAGGACAGCCCGATAGTGATGCGCAGGATGTCCTTGTACGTTGACGTCATGACGTCGGCAGATCTGACCTCCAGCCCGATTGGTGCCATGGTCAGCGCGCTGCGGTCAGGTCCTGCGTGGCGCGCCACAAGGAACGGGCTGGCCGCGATGTTCGTCGCCGTCATCGGCACCGTGCTGATCGGCGTGATCGGCGTCGGCTGGGGAGCAGCGATCTTTGCCCTGGCGACCGGTGCGGGCGACGTGGCGCACATCGCCGTGTACACCTCGGCCGTCATCGTCGGCCCTGTCGTCGAGCTCTGGGCAGTGCAGGGCGTCACTGCGCTGCAGCGTTCCAGGCTCCGAGCCGTTGCCGGAGCGGACATTCCCGCAGGAGCGGGCGCCGAGCGCAGGCCGTGGCCGATCGGCCCGTGGCTGTCGGCTGGCACCTGGCGGCAGATCGCGTTCCACCTGCTTTCCATCGCGACTGGCGCCGCCGCCGCCCTGGTGGCGGCCTGCTGGCTCGCGCCCGCCTTGGCGATCGCCTACCTGATCACCGGCAGGCCATCACCAGCCGTTGCCGCGGTCGTCTGTGTCGGGTCCGTCGTGCTGCTATTTGCCGCGCCGTGGCTGGCTCAGCAGGTGGCACGCGCCGACGAGTCCCTGGCCTGGGCTCTGCTCGGGCCGAGCCAGAACGAAGAACTCGCGATCCGCCTCGAGTCACTGACCAAGAGCAGGGCCGAGATCGTCGCGGCGACCGACGCCGAGCGCCGCAGGATCGAACGCGACCTGCACGACGGCGCCCAGCAGCGGCTCGTCTCGCTGGCGATGAACCTGGGCATGGCCAGGGCGCGTTTCACCGATGTGCACGAGCCGGTTCAGCGCGCCATCGCAGACGCGCACGAGGAAGCCCTGCTTGCACTGTCCGAGGTGCGCGAGTTCATCAGGGGCCTGCATCCCGCCGTGCTGAACGATCGCGGGCTCGACGCCGCCCTTTCAGGTCTCGCGGCGCGTGCGCCGCTGCCGGTCAGGCTCAGCGTGGACATGCCGCGGCCGGCCTCGCCGAGCGTCGAGGCCGTGGCCTATTTCATCGTCTCCGAGGCGCTGACCAACGTGGTGAAGCATGCGCAAGCCACGCAGGCTGAGGTGACCGTTGCCAGGGACCGGGACCTGCTGCGGATCGCTGTAGTCGACAACGGCACGGGCGGCGCGATCATTGGCAGCGCCGGCGATGCGGGCGCAGGCACCGGGCTCCGCGGCCTCGCGCAGCGAGCAGCGTCCGTGGATGGCACGTTGACCATCGACAGCCCGCAGGGCGGGCCGACCGTCATCGCAGCGGAGCTGCCATGCGAATCGTGATCGCCGAGGACTCGGTCCTGCTCAGAGACGGGCTGACCAGGTTGCTTTCCGACGGCGAGTTCGACGTTGTCGCCGCGGTGTCCGATGCCGACCAGTTGCTCAAAGCGGTCGCCGAGCACCAGCCCGACCTGGCCGTGATCGATGTCAGGATGCCGCCAGGATTTACCGACGAGGGCATCAAGGCCGCGCTGGTGATCCGCCGTCAGTACCCGGACGTCGCCTTGCTCGTGCTGTCGCAGTACGTCGAGGAAAGCTACGCGACCGACCTGCTGTCCGAGGCGACCAATTCGGTCGGCTATCTGCTGAAAGACCGAGTCGCGCACGTCAATGACTTCCTGGACGCGGTACGCAGGGTGGCGGCGGGCGGCACCGCGCTTGACCCTGACGTCGTCGCTCAGCTGCTGGTGCGCCGCAGGGACGACCCGATGAGCCGGCTGACGCCGCGCGAGGAGCAGGTGCTGCGGCTGATGGCCGAGGGGCGATCCAACGGCGGCATCGTCGACCTGCTGAAGGTCAGCCCCAGCGCGGTGGAGAAATACGTCACGAACATCTTCGCCAAGCTCGACCTGCCGCCCACCGGGACAGACCACCGCCGGGTGCTGGCCGTCCTCAAGTACCTCGGCGGCTGAGCCTCGCGGACAACGAGCGCCAGGGCCGGCAAGCCCGGCCCTGGCGCCCTTGGTGCGGTCGGTGTAGCTAACTGGTGCAGGACATGTCGTGCGCAGGCAGTACCCCGGTGTTGAGGTATGCGTTGACCGCGCCGTCGACGCAGGCCGAGCCGCGGAACAGGTAGACGCCGTGGGTGCGTACGCCCTGCAGCGTGATCATGCGGGAGCCCGCCAGGGCGTGATGCATGGCGCGGCCCAAGGACAAGATGGCGTTGATGTCTCCCGACGCCTGGACGACCAGGGCCGGGACGTGGTTGGCCACCAGCGGCGGCCGCGGCGGCTGGAACGGCCAGAATGCGCACGGCGTGATGGTCTGGTCGACGGGGCTGAATATCGGCGCGCTCGCCCGGTGCGCCTGGATCGCGTGCCAGTAGGTGCGCGGGCTCCGCGGCACCGGAGCGTCGGCGCACATGATCGCGGTCTGGGCGCTGCGCCGCGCGGAGTCAGCACTTGTTAGCTGCCTGGCAAGCGCATCTAGCAACTGCGCGTCGGGCTTGGCAGGCTGGCCGTGCGCGGCCCGGTTCAGCGAAGCGACGATCGCGGCAAGCTCGGCTGAGCTGGCAGCTGAGTCGTCACTGAGCGGATCGAGCAGGACAGCTGGCACGACGGTGTCATCGACGGAGAACGGTCCGACCTTGAGCGGATGCTTGGCCGCGACGCGGTAGATCCGGTACACGGTGGCCAGCACCTTGCTGGCGGTGTCGCCCAGGTGGAACTGGCTGTCGTGGCTCGCGGCGAACCTGGCCCATACGTGCAGCGCCTGCTCGCGCTGCGGACCGTTGCTGCCCTTGGCCACGCCGGGGTGCGCTGGGTTGATCGCGCTGTCGAGCACGATCCGCCCGGCCCGGCCACCGAACATCTGGGTGTACAGCGCACCGAGATAGCTCCCGTAGGAGTAGCCCAGGAAGGAGAGCTTGGGCTCGCCGAGCGCGCCGCGGATCACATCCATGTCGCGAGCCGCGTTCGCGGTCCCGGCGAACGGGAGCAGGGCGCCTTCGGCTCTGGCACAGTGCCGGGCCAGATTCCTGGTCAGGTGCACCATCTCGGCGAAGCTGGCCTTGCTGCGCCCGGCGCCGCGCGGCAGCCAGCCGGCCGTCCAGTGGCAGTTGAGCGGCGTACTGCGCCCGGAGAACCGCTGGTCCATCCCGATCAGGTCGAACCTGGCTCCGGTGGCGCCCATCGCCTGCCTCGCCAGCAGGACATCGGTCAGCACGGGGGTCGCCGGCCCGCCGAGATTGATGATCATGGCGCCGATCTTCTTTGCCGATGGGTCGGCGGCCAGCCGGGAGATGGCGATGGTGATCGTGCGCCCGCCAGCATGGGCGTAGTCCAGCGGCACGCGGATGTCCGCGCACCGCGCCCCGGCCTGATCCAGCGCCTTGCCGCCCGAGTCGTGCGGGCCGCGCTGACAGCGGTGCCATCGGATGTGCTGGCTGTAGAACCTGGCCAGTCTGGGATCGGCTGCTCCGGCCGCGGACGATCGGTGCTGACCGGTCCTGACCTGGCTGGCCATGGCGGCTTGTCCGGCCGGCGCGGCCGCCAGCACCCCGGTCGCGGTTAGCCCTGCGGCGAGCACCGCGGTGCTCCACCATTGTCGGTTCACGAGAGACTCCTTGCTCACTCGCGGGCTGTCGCTGGCCCGCTGAATCATCGACAACGCCCAGGTTTCCTGTGCTGCCGGGCGCTGTCGGTAGGGCGGTCAGCGCCGTGATGGTGGGGTTTTCCGCATTGCGCACCCGCCGCCGGCGTTCACCCGGCGCGGGTGGGGCGCTCGGGCCTGGGTATTTGGTGGGCTAGGTCAGTTCCGGGCAACCCTGGCCCGATCACGCCGGGGCTTCCCGGCAGCCCAGACTCGCCGCCTGAAGGGACCGACAGGTGACCTTGGTTGAACCCGTGGCCGTGGCCCGCCGATCTGTCGAGCAGCTCACCCCCGTGATCGGCGCTGAGCGATACGCGAGCCTGGTGGAGGCGGCCGGGCAGTTCCGCCGTCTGCTTGGCGGCCGAACCGTGTGGAACATCAGCTCGACCGCGGTCGGCGGCGGGGTGGCCGAGATGCTCCAGGTGCTGCTCGGCTACGTCGAGGACGCGGGGATCGCCAGCCGCTGGATGGTGATCACCGGCGACTCCGAGTTCTTCATGATCACCAAGCGGCTGCACAACCAGATCCACGGTCAGCCGGCCGGCGGCCCGCTGAAGGCCGAGCAGATCGAGCACTACGAGCACATGCTCGCCGCCAACGCCGCCGAGTTGCTCGACCTGATCAGGCCAGGCGACCTGGTCCTGCTGCACGACCCGCAGACGGCCGGGCTGGCCGAGGTCCTGACCAGGGCGGGCGCCCTAGTCTCCTGGCGGTGCCACATCGGGGTTGACTGGCATAACGAGGCCACGGCCGCCGCGTGGGACGTCTTGCGACCGTATCTGGCGCACGCGCGGGGCTTCGTGTTCTCCCGGCGTGAGTACGTCCCTGCCTGGATCCCGGCGGAGAAGGTCGCGATCATCCCGCCGTCGATCGACCCGTTCTCGCCGAAGAACCAGTACCTCGACGAGAGCACCGTGCAGGGCATCCTGTCCAGGATCGGTGTTCTCGATGGTGCCACACCCAGTGAGCCGGTCAGCTATGTCGGCCGTGACGGCAGCCCAGGATCGGTCACCAGGCAGGCGGAGATCACCGCCGAACGCCTGCCTGGCCCGAGCGACCCGCTGGTCGTCCAGGTCTCGCGGTGGGATCAGCTCAAGGACATGCCGGGTGTCATGCACGGCTTCGCCGACTACGTCGCGCCGTCCGGCCAGGGCTTCCTGCTGCTCGTCGGGCCCGCTGTGGCTGGCGTCACCGACGACCCGGAAGGCGCGGCGGTGTTCGCCGACTGCCTGCTGCAGTGGCGGGAACTGCCGCCCGCGATCCGTTCTCGCGTGCTGCTTGTGGCGCTGCCGCTCAATGACCAGGACGAGAACGGCGCCATGGTCAACGCGCTGCAACGGCACGCGAGCGTGATCGCGCAGAAGAGCCTCGCCGAGGGATTCGGGCTCACCGTGGCCGAGGGCATGTGGAAGGGGCGGCCCGTCGTCGGCTCGGCCGTCGGCGGGATCATCGACCAGATCCCGCCCGGGGCTGGCGTGCTGCTGCCCGATCCTCGCGACCTGGAAGAGTTCGGGCACGCAGTCAGGCGGCTCCTTGACGAGCCTGATGTGGCGGCGAGGATGGGCACGGCCGCGCAGGAGTACATCAGCCAGCACTACGTCGGCGACCTGCACCTGCTCCGCTACGAGCGCCTGTTCAGCGCGATGATCGAGGAAGCCTAGCCCGGCGCGGGTCGCCGGAGGCGGGAACCGCTGGCCATGCACGCGGCCGCCGCGACGTCGACGTCCCAGGGCGCGGACTACGGAGCCTGGGTCTACCTTGTGGTCTTCGCGCTGACCGCGCTGTCGTTCGCCGGCGTGCCGCTGGTCGGAACCGCGGTCGTCGGCTGGGCCGCGGTCCTCGCGGGCGAGGGGCATCTCGCCTTCGGCCTGGTCCTTGTCGTCGCCGCGATCGGAACCGAGGTCGGCGGGGTAGCGGGCTATCACATCGGCCAACGGTGGGGCCGCCAGCTCCTTGACCGGCCGGGTCGCGGGCTGGAACGGCGCAGAAAGGCCGTGGCCAGGGCGGAGAAGTTCTACGCCAAGTGGGGTCGGATTGCCGTCTTCTTCACCTCGACCATCATCTCCGGCCTGCTCAGAATGAAGTTCTCGCAGTTCCTGTTCTGGAATTTCATGGTGGGTGTGCTGTTCGTGCTGTCGGTCGGGCCCGCCGCCTACGGCGCGGCCAGAATCTACGAGGGCGCGGAGGACGGGCCGAGCATAGGCGCGCTCTTGACAGGGCTTGCCGTCGCGGCCGGTGCTGGCCTGCTCGCCCTCCTGTACTACCGGCGGCGGAGGGCTCGCGTGGGCTGATTCGCCGGCTACCAGCGGCCGCGGTGCACGACGTCACTGAATGGCCGGCGCTTCGGGTTCCGCACGGGCGTCAGCGGCCGGTCGGCCGGGTATCCAAGCGAGATCAGCAGCACGAAGCCGCGATCCTCCGGGAGCCCGAGCACCCGGCGCGCGAGCGCCATGTCCTGCACGCCCGCGTGACAGCTGCCAATGCCCAGGTCAGTGGCCGCGAGGGTGATGCTCATCACGGCCTGGCCGAGGTCTAGCTGGGCCCGCTGGTAGGCGTTGTCGGTCACCGGGCCGACGACTGCGATCGTGGCGGCTGAACCGGCCACGTGATAGGCGCCGGAAAACACGTGGCTCAGCTCGCGCAGCTGGTCTCGGTCGGTAACGAGGATGAAGTCCCATGGCTGCCAGTTCTGCGACGACGGTGACCGCCACCCAGCCTCGAGAATGCGGTCAAGGTCCGCGGCGGGAATGGGCCGGTCCTCGAAGTTCCTGACGTTGCGCCGCGAGGTGATGGCGTCCCAAGTCTGCATAGTGCGGACAGTACCGCCCGGCCTCAGATCTGGATCCAACCTCGAGTGGGGTATTGGCGTCTGAAATGGCGACGAGCGTGGGGGGAGGCGGTCATAGTGGCCGTCGCTGGCAGATGGTGGCGTGCCTGGCGGGAGCGGTTCGGGCTTGCCGAGGTATTCGGCACCATCGGAGCGATCATCGGCTTCGAAGTCGGCTACGGTCCGACCGGGTCGCTGCTGGCGGCTGCTGGTCTGGCGACGACCGGCGAGGTCATCGGCTTCTACTCCTGCATTGGCTTGCGCACCGGGCTGGAGGCACGGCGGGCGACGGCAGGCACGGCCGGATGGCAGCGGTTTCTGGCCGCCGCGAGGCACGCGGTGCTGACGAGCCTGGCGTCCTGCGCCGTCGCGGAACTGGTCGACAGCTTCCTGATCAGGCCGAGCTTCCTGGCAGGAGCGTCGTGGCTATTTCAGGGATCGGCTGCGGGCATGTGGTTCGGCTTCGCGGTCGGCAAGCTGGCCTCGGACGCCGCCTGGTACAGCGTCGAAGCCCTGGCCCGCCACGGCGCCCGCCGTCCGCTCAGGGGTCACGGCCGCTCCCTGGCCTGATATACCTGCTCGGCGAACTGCTCGAGGGCCTCCGCGCACTCCCTGAGCCGCCCCTCTGCCTCAGCAGCGCTCGGCGCCACGTACACGTCACGGGCCCGGATCGCCCGGTACCAGCGGCGCAGCCGGTCCAGGCTCTCCTCTTCCTCGTCCAGCTCGGCCAGCGTCAGCTTGCCCTTGGTCACCTCGCCGGCCAGCTCAGTCTCGTACTTGCCGCAGTCGCTGAGGAACTCGCCCCACTCGGCCTCGCGCTGGGCGGTGAAGAGTTCCTCCAGGCTGATGGTTCCGACGTCGTCGTCCGCGACCTTCAGTACGACCGGCTGGCCACCGGCCGCGCTGATCGTCGAGATCACCTGCGCCAGGCCGTCGTTGAAGCCCTCGCCCTCGGGCAGCACCCAGGTCCCCTGCTGGAGCGGCACGGCGCCGAGCCGGCGCAGCTCGCGCCACACCGCGACCCGGTGCCTGGAAGGCTCAGCGGGCAGACGGTACGTGATCAATCGCCACGGCACACTGCCATCATTACCCTCGGCCTGTCCCGAAATTCCGGATGCCGCTGCAGTAGGCAATACGGGCATCTCCACCCGGACCCCCGCTCCCCGAGATTCGCCCACATGCACCTGTAACGTGTGCTACAAACCATAACGTAATCCCGCAGTCAGAGCCGTACGCGCATCACCCGCCTCTTGAGCAAGCTTGCCCAGCGAGCGGCCCCTGCCGCTGGGCCGAGGCTGGCCATTCCCCCCGTTTTGGCCGAGCCTCACGAGGCTGGCGCCTCGCCGCTATCCCCCCGTGTGGCGAGGCGCCAGCCCTCACCACGCCGGGTTCGCCGGGCTAGGCCAGCCGGATGTCGACCAGGTTGCTGTGGAACGTGCTCTGGCCGCCGATGTCAGCGACGGCGTCAGAGGTCGTCCAGTTGACGTTGTGGCCGTCCAGGCTGGACGACTGCCAGCGGCCCTTCGGCGACATCGCCACGCCAGCCCCCACGTTGTCCGTGACCACCGCGCGCAGCCTGCACTGGCCTCGCTCGTTCGAGACGATTACCATCGCGCCGTCCTCGATGCCGCGGCGCTGCGCGTCCTCCGGGTTGATCTCGATCCAGGGCACCTCGCGTTCCTTGCCAACCAGGCGGGGCATGTTCGCGAAACTGCTCGAGACGAAGTGATGCGCCGCCCCGGTGATCAGGGTCAGCCGTGCATCTCCCTCAGGCCGGCTGGCGAACTCCGGCGGCGGCGTGTACTCGGGCAGCGGGTCAAGCCCGGCAGTCAGCGAACGCCTCGGCGCGCAGCTCAAGCTTCCCTGACCGAGTGGGGAAAGCGGCCGTCCGAGAAGGGCACGTCACGCCCTGGCGGAAAGTACAGCGGCAGCGTTCCCTCCTTTCGCAGCCGCTCGAAGGTGATCCCTTCCAGGACCGGGCTGATCGGACGGGAAGCGTCAAGCAGTTCTTCCATGGCCTCTTCGGCGCTCTGGCGCAGCCACGGCTCCTGATAGCCCATCGCCGCAGCCAGTAGCCGCATCACATCCCAGTTGCTCTTCGACTCGCCCAGCGGGGCGATCGCCGGCTCGTTGTACTGCAGGAACCTGTGCCCGTACGCCTCGTGCATGTCGGCGTGCTCAAGCTGGCTGGTCGAGGGCAGGACGATATCGGCGTAGCGCGCCGTATCGGTCATGAACAGCTCGTGCACCACGGTGAACAGGTCCTCGCGCATGAGGCCCTGCACCACCAGGGCGGTATTCGGGGCGATCGCGACCGGGTTCGAGGCGAAGACGAACAGCGACATGATCGGCGGGTCGGTGACCTCGCCGGTCAGGGCGGCGCCGATCCGGTTCATGTTCACCACGCGTGGCGTCGGCGGGCACTCGCTCGCGTGCCCGATCGTCTCGGCGTCCATGTCGATGTAGTCGCCGGTCGAGTAGGACAGGCCGCCGCCGCGCACGCCGACCTGGCCGACGACGGCGGGCAGGCAGATGATCGCCCGCGTCGTCTGGCCCCCGTTGCCGTGGCGCTGAACCCCGTCGGCGAACTTGACGAGCGCCGGCTTCGTCGTGCCGAGCCGGCGCGCGAGCGCGACGATCGTCTCAGCGGGGACGCCGGTGATCTCGGCGACCTTGTCCGGTGGGTAGGCAGCAGGCGCGGTCGCGCAGGTCACGCCAGCCGGTGGTGTTCGCCTCCAGCCACGCCTCGTCGTGCAGGCCCTCGGTAAAGAGCACGTGCATGAGCCCCAGCGCCAGCGCCCCATCGGTGGCGGGGCGCGGCCTGATGTGCTCGTCGACCGAGCGCGCCGTGAGTGTCCGGCGTGGATCGATGACGACAACGTATGCGCCGCGCTGCTGTGCCTCGCGCAGCATAGGTATGAAATGCGGCGCGGTGGAGGCCGGATTGTGGCCCCACAGTATGACGAGGCGACTGTGCACGACGTCGGTGTACTCCGGCGACCAGCGCGCGCCGTAGGTCGCGCCCACGGCCGCACTGGCAGCCGCGTTGCAGATCGAGCGCTGCAGGCCGCTGGCCCCCATGCGATTCCATAGGCGCCGGTTGGACAGGCCGAGGTTGACCCAGCCCGTCGTCCCGCTGAACGAGTACGGCAGGATCGCCGCCGCGCCATAGCGGTCGATGATTCGCCGCCACCGGGAGGCGATCTCATCGATGGCGTCGTCCCATGAGATCGGTTCCCACCGGTCCGGATTGCCCTTCGGGCCGACCCTGCGCAGCGGCGTCAGCAGCCGGTCAGGGTGATAGGCGAAGTCGAGGTACGGGCGCACCTTCGCGCATAGCCAGCCTCGGGTGATGGGGTGATCGGGGTCGCCGCGGAAGCCGACCGCGCGGCCGTCACGCACCTCGGTGATCGTCGCGCAGGTATCCGGGCAGTTGTGGGTGCAGGTGCCCTTCACGAACCTGGTCCCCGGGCTCACGTCCTGTAGTGGCAAGCTCGCGCGGCTCATGCTCTCACTCTCAGCTGACTGGCCGCGCCGGTCGCGGCCACCTTCAACAACGCTATGCGCGCCGGGCTTCGGGCACATCGGCGTCAGTTGCCCATCAAAGCCGGCGGGTTGCCTATGTTGGCGGCCGCGCTGATCCATGCACCCAGGTCCTGGCGGGTCAGAAGCTGGCCTGCAGGAGCTGACGGGATGCGGCGATGTGCTCTCGCATCGCTTGCTCAGCCCACTCGGGATCGTGCGCTTCAAGCGCGGCGAGCAACTCGGCGTGCGAGATCATCGTCGCGTGCTGGGCAGGCCTGGAAGCCCAGTATGACCGCCAGAACCGCAGGTTGTGCAGCAGCAGCCGGTCGGCCGCGTCCTGTAGCAACGGGTTGCGCACCATGTGGACGAGGAACGCGTGGATCTCGTGGTCGTCACGCAAGTAGGCCTCGGCGTCGGTGCCTTCCCTGGCCCGGTCGGCAGCCTCGACCAGCCCGCGCAGGGCCGCCAGGTCGCTCGGCAGCGCGCGGCGCGCGGCGATGTGCGCCACCCCGCACTCGATCGCCTCCCTGGCATCGAAGATGCCGAGTGTGTCGTCGAGGCCGATGGCCGTCACGACGGTGCTGCGGCGCGGGTACACGGTGATGAACCGGTCAGAGGTCAGCCGCGCGATCGCCTCCCGCACTGGCATCCTGCCCAGCACCAGCGTCGCGGCGAGTTCCTGCTCATTGACGACGCTGCCTGGCGGGAGGCGCAGGTCCAGGATCATCTCGCGCAGCTTGTCGTAGGCAAGATCGCTGGCCCGCGGCTGCGCCATGACCACTCCGGCTCAGAACTTGTAGAAGTGGTTGCGGATCTCGAAGTCGGTGTCGTGCGCTGCGAACTCCTTCTCCTCCGAGCGCCGCACCGCCAGATAGCACCTGGCCAGCAGGTCGCCCATGCTGTCGGTCAGGAACTTGTCCCGCTCAAGCTCGTCTAGCGCCTCGGACATCGTGGCTGGCAGCGGCCTGGCCTTGCAGCGCAGAAGCTCAGCGTCGGACATCTTGGCTGGGTCGTGCTCGGCGGGCTCGCCTGGCTCCAGCCGCCTGGCGACGCCGTCCAGGCCGCAGGCGATCAGCGCGCCGAGGGACAGGTAGGGGTTCGCGCTGCCGTCTGAGGTCTTGAACTCGATGTTGTAGCTCTGCTCCTCGCGGTTGTAGAACGGCGAGGCGACCCGCAGCGCGGCTTCCTTGTTGTCAAAGCCCCAGGCGGTAGTCGCCGACGCCCAGGCTCCGGGCTGCAGTCTCCGGTAGGAGTTGTAGCTCGGCGTGGTCAGCGCCGCCAGTGCCGGCAGATGATCCGCGACCCCCGCGATGAAATGCCGTCCGATCGCCGACAGCCCGCGGTCAGCCTGCGGGTCGTAGAGCAGGTTCCGCTCGCCGTCGCTGTCCCAGAGGCTGAAATGGACGTGTGCGCCGCTGCCGATCTCATCCGGGTACGGCTTGGGAGCGAACGACGCCAGCAACCCGTGCTGCCAGGCCACGCCGCGGACGGTGTCCCTGAACTTCATCTGGTTGTCGGCCGCACGCAGCGCGTCGGTATGGCGGATGGCGATCTCCCGCTGGCCTGCGCCGAACTCGTTGATGGCCTGTTCGATGGCCATTCCCTGAGCCTCGAGCGCGTCCACGGTCTGCACCATGATGGCCGTGTCGACGTCGTGACCGATGGCGCTGTAGACCGGCGCGTGGCAGGGCGCGTCGACCGGGACGAAGCGGCCGTCTTCCTCCCTGGCCAGGTAGTACTCGTTCTCGAAGGTGGCCTGCACGCTGATCCCGGCCGCGGCTGCCCTGGCGATCATGTCCTTCAGGTACGACCGCGTGCAGGCGCCCCAGTTCCGCCGGTCATGGTCAAGCTGATCGCACAGCACGCTAGCGCTCGCCGGAGCCCACGGCAGCACGGTGAACGTGGCCGGGTCGGGGACGATCCTGACCTCGCCGACCGGCTCCATCCCGTCGATGTGGATCAGCTGCTCGAGCAGGTTGATGGACATCTGGGCCCTGGTCAGTCCGACGCCCTCGACCAGTTTGTGCGCGAGCTGGGCCACGTGCACGGCCTTGGCCCGCGCGACGCCGCTGACATCGCAGTACTCGAACCTGATCAGCTTGACGCCTGACTGGCGCGCCGCGGCGAGCACCTCGCGGTTGTTCATCATCTTTCCTTCCGCTCCGAGCCAGGGATGTCTTTGCTCCAGGCCATGCGGGCCTAGAGCATCACATCTCCGCCGTTCGGCCCGAGGGTCTGGCCCGCGTAGTAGGCGCCGTCATCCGATGCCAGCAAGACGGCGGTGGGGGTCACCTCGGCGACGGTGCCGAACCTGCCCATCGGCAGCTCGGCGAGCTTGGCGCTGCGCCATTCCTCGGTCTCGCCATCGAGGAGCGGAGTCTCGATCGGCCCCGGCGCGATGGCGTTGACCAGCACGCCGGATGCGGCGACCTCCCTAGCGAGCGCCTTGGTCAGGCCGATCACTCCGGCCTTGCTCGCGCAGTAGTGCGCCACCTCGGTGCCGCCGATCTGGCCGAGCTGCGAGGCGATGTTGATGACCCGGCCAGAGCCTCGCTCCAGCATCTGACCGATCAGCATCCGCGTGCAGAGGAACGTGCCGCGCAGGTTTACGCCGACGACCCGGTCCCAGTCATCGACGGGCAGGTCGGCGAGCAGCGACTGAGTGAAGATGCCCGCGTTGTTGACCAGGATGTCGACCCGCCCGAACTGGCCGAGCACCTCGCGGGCCATGGTGCGGACGTCATTTTCCTTGCTTACGTCGCATCGCACGAACAGCGCCTTGCGGCCAAGAGCCTCGATGTCAGCCAGGACGCTGGCCGCTTGGTCCCTGCCCGGCGATGTCCACGACCGCGATGTCCGCGCCCTCGGCCGCGAACGCGACGGCGATGCCGCGCCCGATGCCTGACGCCGCCCCGGTCACGACGGCGACCTTGTCGTTCAGCTTGCCCATGCCCGGCCTCCTGTGCTCGCAGACCCGTCGCCGAACTGCCGTGCCGCGGCCCACGCGCCCTCGATCTCCTCGGCGCTGGCCAAGTCGAACCTGTGCCGCATCAGCAGCATCGACGCCGCGTGCTGCTCGGCGTCGTCGCTGGCAACGCAGTCCTCGGCGATGACCACGTAGCGATCGCAGAAAAGGGCGTCGCGCGCGGTCGATTCGACGCAGCCCTCGGTGGTGCAGCCGCCTATGATCACCGTCTCGACCTGATTGCTGCGTAGAAGCAATTCAAGGTTGGTGCCCCAGAACGCGCTGGACCGGTACTTCGGCACCACCAGTTCGTGCGGCAGCGGCCGCAGTTCAGGGACGAACTCATGCCCTGGGGTACCCGGCAGGGTGTAGCGCAGCGGCGGGCCTTCGCGCCGCGCCGCGTGATGCATCCGCAGGTTGAACCGGATCTGCGCCGGCGAATCGCTCATCCGGTCAGGCAGGGCGGTGTTCTGGATGTGGATGACCAGGACGCCGTGTCGCCGCGCCGCCGCCAGCAAGCCGGCCAGCTTCGGCAGCATTCCCTCGTACATCGACAGATCGATGCCCAGCCTGGCGAACGCGCCGTCGGCAGCGACGAAGTCCTGCTGCATGTCGATCAGCAGCAGCGCCGCATGCCCGGGGTCAACGAGCTCGTGCAGCTCCGTGCAGACGTCCTTGCCGTCGATACAGATCAATGCTCTCCCTGATCAAGAGCGCCGATCTTGTATCGGCACAGTATTAGCTTGATATATCAGAGCTGGCCGAGTCGTCAAGACGATCGAGCGCTTCGGTGATGAGCTTGGCGACGAGCGCGGGCTCTTCGACCGGCGGGTAGTAGCTGGCGCCCGGAATCGTGACGACGCTGACCTGGGGGCACGCATCGAAGACGCGCCGCTCATCGTCGGATATCCCGCCGTCGCCGCGCTCACCGTGGACCACCCACGCAGGCACGCCAGACTCGCACAGCCGCTTGGCCACAGAGCCGTGCTTGTCCAGGTACCGCAGATAAGCATGGATGCTCCGCTGGAACACCGCGGGCTGGTTCTTCCGCATCTCAGCGGCCAGCGCGTCGCGGCGTTCCTGCGGGACCGGGACCTGCTTCATCCCCATGCCCATCATCTTCAGCAGCGCCGCGAACGGGAGCGGCCCGAGCACGCGGCCGACCTGATCGAGCATGCGCATGAAGACCGCCTCGTCGCCGCGCGAGAAACTTGGCGCCAGCAGTACCAGCGGGCAGCGGAACGCGCCGGATCCCGCCATCTCGAGTGCGTAGTTCGCTCCCATGCTGAAACCGACCACCACGGCGCAGCCCGAGGTCAGCGGCGCACTCGGCCGTCAGCCTGGCGTAGTTCTCGACGCTGATGTCGTCTGGTTCGGCAGTGCCGCCGTGTCCCGGCAGAGTCACCGCGACGAGACGAACGCCAGCCAGATCGGGCTCGGCCATGAGTTCTTCGTACTGCGCCGCGGTGCCCATGCCGCCCGGCAGCAGCAGCACGGTGTGTTCGGCGTCGGCCGGTCCGTGCTCGATGCGGTCCCAGTGCGCCCACCCGGCGGTCACGGCGCGCACTCCGGCGACCTGGTGCGTGGTGAGTGACATGTCGGCTCCTATCGCTGAACCCTCCGTCTGCGGCAACGGTAAGGCCGGTCTCACGGCGCCGGCCATGAGGCGAATGCCTCATCTCTGCGGGCTGGATTTGCGGTGCGGGGCCGCTAGGCAGGCTCGAAGGCGCCGATCAGGCCGTGCTGCGAGGCGAACAGCGTCGCGGCCGCCCGGCTGGAGATGCCGAGCTTGGCGTAGATGTTCTGGACATGGTTGGACGCGGTCTTCGGCGCGACGACCAGCTTCTGGGCGATCTGCCGATCGGAATTGCCCCGTGCCAGCAAGACGAGGACCTCGACCTCGCGCGCGGTCAGGCCGCCAGGCCCGCCTGGCCGCGCCGGTGTGCGCGCACCAGCGGCCTTGAGCACGGCGTTCACCGCTTCGCCGTCGAGCCGGCCGGATTGGACCTCATCCTGCAGCGCACGAGAGGCCTGCTCGGGATCGAGCGGCGCTCGGTACGGGCGCGGCTCGCTCATCGCGTGGTAGACGTCCGCGGCGGCCAGCAGGCGGTCCAGGCGGGTGAGCGCGGCCGCCGTCAGCCCATGCGGATAGCCCGAGCCGTCGAGGCGCTCGTGGTGCCGGGCGGCGATCTCCCGGCTCCGCTTGAGCGCGTCGACGCGGGCGAGCATGCGATCGGTGAGGTACGGATGGAGCCGGACGCGCTCGCGCTCGCCTTCGGTGAGCGGGCCTGGCTTATCCCAGATGGAGTTGGAGACTCCCAGCCTGCCGAGGTCGTGCAGGAAGCCTGCGCGGCGCACGGCGGTCACATCCTCGGCACTGCAGCCCAGCGACCGTGCCGCGTGGCTAGCGAGCCTGGCGACGCCCCGCGAGTGGCCAGCTAGGAACGGGGACTTCAGGTCCACCAGGTCGGCCATGGCCTCGAGCACGGCATCGAGATCAGCGCCCGCGACCCGGCGCCGCAGCGCGGGTTCGGAGTCGAGGATCGCGTCCCACCGCGCGGCCTCATCCAGGCCGTCAAGCAAGTCGCGCGCACGGTCGCAGAAGAGATCCGCCACAGCCGGATCGAACTGCGTGCCACGGTGCCTGTCGACGAATATGCGTGCGGCCTCGGTGCCACGCTGGCGGGCTGAACACCTCGACCGGACCGGTCAGCTGTACAAGCCGGGCGGGCAGGCAGATCTCCTCGCCTCGCAAGCGCGCTGGATAGCCCTTGCCATCCCACTGCTCGAACGCCTGCCTGATCGCACTGCAGGCGGCCTCGTCCAGGCCGATCCGCTCGGCGAACTGCGCGCCGAGCGTCGCGTGCGTCGTGAGGAAGGACATCATCTCCTTGACGCCGGTGACCGGGAATGCCGCCAGGCGCCGCGCCCGCGCCGCGCCGTTGCCGTGCGATCCGACCCGGCGGAAGATGAAGGCGATTATCTGCGCGGTGTTCTTGTCGAGCAGTTCGAAGCTGTCCCCTTTGAAACTTATGTCGTCACCGAACCACCTCGACTGCTCGGCCGCATCGGCATGGCAGTAGGTGTTCATCAGCAACCCCAGGTAGTAGGTCGCTGCCCGGTCGCGCTCGCTGGCGCCGATCATGTCCGCCAGCCGCAACGCGATCACCGTCTGGCGCATCGAGTGCTCGAGGGGCTGACCTAGGCCCAGATCGGCGGCGTAGGACAGGGTGGCGACCAGTTCCGCGACCCTGACGCTGCCAGCGTCAGCCGATCCGCCAGGCATGACGCAAGCTTAATGACGAAGCTCTACAGGCGCTTGCCTGCTCGATTCCATGCGTCCCATTGACGACTGAGGTGGCTCGCGGCCCTACGCGGCCGACATAAAAGGCGCAAATGCCGCGACCAGTGACCGCGATTTGAGCCAACGAGAGTGCGCAGCGCGGGTGCCGGGGAATACTCTTGCCACGATACGGCGCTCTAACTGCGGTTGTTGTCGAGGTTGGCGATCGTGAAGGCGTCCGCATTTTCGACAAGGGCGTCTCGCCGTCTGGCTACGGATACTGTCCTCCGGTGGCGGGCAACCAGCAGCTGATCCCCACGATCGTAGGGATCCGGGCTCGTCTTTGAAGGAGACAGCAGAATGGCTCAAGGTACTGTGAAGTGGTTCAATCCGGACAAGGGCTTCGGTTTCATTGCCCCCGACGACGGCTCCGCCGACGTCTTCGTGCACCACTCGGCGATCGACATGGGCGGCTACCGCAGCCTCACCGAGAACCAGAAGGTGGAGTACACCACGAAGCAGGGCCCGAAGGGCCCGCAGGCTGACCAGGTCCGCGCACTCTAACGGCATGAAGGCGGCAGGCTCCCGGCTCCTCGCGGGAGCCTGTCGCAACTTCACCCGGCAGCTCTCGGCCGCATCGTCCTGTACCCCCGCTTGTGCGAGGCAGTTAAGCCGTGCTTGAGATGCGCGCTGCATGCGAGCGCTGCGACGTAGCGTTGCCTCTTAACGGCGATGCGCGCATCTGCAGCTATGAGTGCACGTTCTGTCCCGCCTGTGCTGCCGAGATGACGTAGCCGTTGCCCGAATTGCGGTGGCGAGCTGCTCCCGCGGCCGCGCCGCATCCCCGCGAGTCCGCGAACGGCGCCGGGCTGAGACAGCTGGATAGCATCGTCGCCATGGTTTCGGCGGATTCTGAGCGGATGCCGCTGTTCTGCGATACCGACCTGGCCGGGCGCATCGAGCGTGCCGAAGCGGAGCTTGTCGCCCGAAGCAACGAGGCCGCCCGCCGTCGGGCAGGCTCGGCGGGATTTGTGATCCCGGTTGCGGGTGGCGTGGCGAGTTTCGCCGGGGAGGGCTCGCCGTTCAACAAGGTCGCCGGGCTTGGCTTCGGCGGCATACCGGATGCGGCCGCTCTTGATGAAATCGAGAAGGCGTTCGCCTCCTGCGGTTCCTCCGTGCCGATCGAACTAGCCCATCTGGCTGACCCCGCGATCGGCGTCCTGCTGACCGGGCGGGGATATCGGCTCGCGTCGTTCGAGAACGTGCTCGGCCGCGCCCTGACCGGCTGCACCTGAGCGGGTCATGCCGCCGGGCGTCGAGGTCAGGCCCAGCGGTGCGGAGGAGTTCGGGGCATGGCTTGACGTCGTGGCCGAGGGCACCGCTCATCCGGACACGCAAGGACTGCCCTGGCATGAAGAGTTCCCGCGCGAGGTGATCATCGGGGCCGAGCGCGACTTGGCAGCAGCGGGCGCGGTCCGCTACGCCGCGCTCCGTGACGGGATCATCGCGGGCGGCGCCACCATGCGCATAGCTGACGGCATTGCACAACTCACTGGTGCGGCGACCGCACCCGCGCACCGCCGCCGCGGAGTGCAGACCGCGCTGCTGTCGGCCAGGCTCGCCGACGCCGCAGCCCTTGGCTGCGATGTCGCCGTCATCACCACTCAGCCAGGATCGAAATCCCAGCAGAACGCGCAACGTCAGGGCTTCGATCTGCTCTACACCCGCGCCGTGCTAGTCAAGGACTGTGGGCCCGCAGCCGCTCGCATGGGAGGAGACAACGACGATGGCTGAGGCGTCTGATGATCCGAGGCCTGGCAGGCCGGCTGACCTTGCGGCCGCCGCAGGCGGCTATCGCAGCGCCTCGCTGTCGAATACGGGTGACCGTGACAACTTGCTGGCCCATCCGGAGTACTTGGTCCTAGGACCAGAGGGGCCGGCCGAGGGACGGACCTATGTCGCCGAAGAAAAAGGATCGGTTGTTGGCTTCGCCACCTGGAGCGATGGCGACGGCATCTTCGAGCTGGAAGACCTGTTCGTAGATCCAGCATGGAGGCGGCGCGGCATCGCCGCAGCGCTCGTCGACCGCATCGCGCACGTTCTCCGGGCCCGGGGTGTGGAGCGCCTGGAGGTGACAGCCAACCCCCACGCGATGGAGTTCTATCTCGCGGCCGGCTTCGCGGACAGCGGCGTCGCACAGACCGCCCTTGGCACCGGACGACGCATGGTGCTGGCGATCCGCTGACTACCGGCTAGCGGTTGCGGGCTGGCTTCGGCTTCTTGACCTTGGGCGGCATGGACCGGGCGTGCGTCAAGGCCCGCTCGACCCAGGCCTCGGCCGTCTCCGGGCTGGCACGCCAGGCGGCCGGCAAGGCGAGGTACCCACCCATCGGGCGCTCGGCAGGGCCGAACGGACCTGAGCCCTCGATCGCGGCCAGCTCATCCCGGCCAGCATCATCGAGCCGCACGCCGACGTCGGGGCCGAACAGCCCGGCGAACATGTTGCCGTTCACGAACGCGCCGAGATTGCCGAACATTGGCTTGACTTCCACGCTGGCTTCATCGGGAATCAGCGACCGGAAGTACTCCCGATCTTGCTCGTTCGGCTTCGGGATCTCCATCAACGCACGCTCCTCAGCCGAGTCCGTCATCTAGCCCTCCCTGGAGAACGCTATATCGAGCCAGCCCGGCTAGATGACAAGGCCACCGGGACCTTGAGTGGCAGCGGACGCAGTAAGGCATTTTCTGCATTCGACCATCGGTGCAAGCTTCCCTTTACTACGTTTTCCAGGACAGGCGTCTCCCAGGCCCCCGACGCTAGGGCTACCCCATCGCCGGCTCGCCGGGCGGACGCGACGCGCTCGGACTGGAGGGCGATGCCCGCACATTCCCGTCACGCCAAGCCTAGGTCCCGTGCCAGCAGGTTCGGGCCGCTGGCTGTAGCAGCAGCGACTGTCGCTGGCGTGGCCGTGGCGGTCGTGCTCCTGCAGGGCAGTCCGGCTGACGCCGGACCGTCGCAGGCGACGTCGGCGTTGAGCACGGTCAACAGGGGCTCTGGCCTGGCGGGCAACCTGGCGGCCAGAACCATCCATCGCGCCTCGTCCGTCACCAAGACCCGGGCCCTGCAGCGCGCACGGGCCGCTGCGAGGCGCAGGCACCTCGCGGCAGTGCGAGCCGCACGGCGTCGCGCTCAGCAGGCATCCCCTCCGCCGCCGTCCTCGCCGCCGTCATCAGGAGGTGACGCAGCCCATTCCGCGCTCGGAATCTGCATCCGGAATGCTGAAGAAGGCGGCAGCTACGCCTGGGGACCAGGCAACGGAGGCGGCGCTTACCAGTTCCTGCTCGGCACCTGGGAAACGTACGGCGGTGCGGCCAGCGAGTACGGGGTCGCCGGGCCCGCCTACCAGGATCAGATCTTCGACAACGCGATCGCCGCGGGCGGCGCCTCGAACTGGACCGCCTACGACGGCTGCTGACCCCGGGCGACCGTCAAGCGCACATCGCAGGTCTGCCACTACGTCGTACGGAGATCCAGAGCGCTCTCGTGGACGCTCGTAGGGTTGACGGTGTGGCGAGGCTGGGTTTTGTCATCAGGCCGATGATGGCAACGGACGCGCACGAGGTGGCCGCGTGGCGGTATCCGCCTGCTTACTCCTTTTACGACGCCGACGCGGACCCCGAATGACCTGGCCGAGTTGCTGGATCCCTCAGAATGGGGACGGCGGTATTTGCCGCGGACGAGATGGAAGGACATACGCTCGCCGGCTTCCTGATGGTCAAGCTCCATGGGCTGGTGGCCGAGATCGGGCTGGGCCTGCGGCCAGACCTCACCGGTCGCGGGTTCGGTGAGTCGTTCTTGCGCACCTGCCTGCGGTTCGCCTCGGCGGCGCTGGGGGCCACGAGCTACACCCTCGCCGTGGCAGCCTTCAACCAACGGGCAATCACCGTCTACGAGCGGGCCGGATTTCAGGAGGTTGAGCGGTTCGAGCACGTCACCAACGGCGGGCTGCACGCCTTCATCCGGATGACGAGAGGAACGATCGAAGGCGTCGGGCAGCCGAGCGGCCGAACTCGCTGACAGTCACAACCTATAGGCGTGATAGCTATGTGAGGTGAATGCGCCGACGACGCCGCTCACGATGAGCGGCCTTGACCACCTTGTGCTCACGGTGACCGATCCAGACCGGACCTCCGCGTTCTACCAGCGGGTGCTGGGCATGCAGCCGATCACTTTCGGCGACGGCCGCCGTGCGCTTACCTTCGGGCCGAGCAAGATCAACCTGCACGAGGCCGAGCACGAGATCACTCCGCATGCGGCGCGGCCTACTCCAGGAAGCGCCGATCTGTGCCTGGTGACTAACCAGCCCGCCAGAGCACGTTCTCGCCGCCCTCAAGGCCACAGGGATCGCCCCGAACTAGGCCCGGTGCCACGAACCGGTGCGCGCGGACCAATTACCAGCGTCTACATCCGCGACCCAGATGGCAATCTCATCGAGATCGCCAGCTATGCGGCCTAGGCCGCGGCGGACCTGCCGAAAAGCACGACAGCCCTCTAGGCTTGCACGCTCATCGCAGGCCCGGCCAGCCAGTCGGCCGAGTAGGGCAGCAGGTAGCGGTCGGTCGCCGTGTTCAGGACCCGGCGGGCCGGGCGGAACTGCTCGGCCTGCTCCCATAGGTCCCGCGCTGCGTCGCCGAGCAGGTGCCTGGCCGCCTGCTCGTACCAGCGGGTGCCCAGCCACTCGATCAGGTCGGGCGCGCCGCCCTCGGGAAGGTGCTCCAGCCGCGCGTTTGGCGGAGCGTCGATCAGGGTCCGGCGTGCCAGCCGGCTGGCCGCAGCCTCGTCGCGCACGAGTCGCTCGGCGGCATCTGGGAACACCCCGGCCAGAAATAGCGCCAGGTCGCCCAGCCGCCGCCACACCGGCGGGCGCTGGTCAGGCGGCACCGCGTCGAGCAGGACCGCCAGCCGGTGCGGGTCGGCGTCGTTCCACCGGCGGCGGTGGCGGCCGTCCGGCGCCAGCACCACCCCGCCGGAGATCCGCGCGAACGAGGCCAGCAGGTCGGCAAGGAACAGCCGGTGTCGCGGCACGGCCAGGTAGGCGGTGAGACGACTGCCGTCAAAGAGCGGGATCCTCCGCCGCGGCGCGGTCCGCTCCGGCGCGTAACTGGCCCCGGCGAGGTCGGCGGCCGTCCGGTGGATAGCGGCGGCGAACAGCAGGAACGGTGAGATCAGGACGAACCTGTCGGCCGCGCGGCGGCCGGGCGCGGCGCCGGGCCCGGCGGCACTGACCACATTGAGCACAGCCGCTGAGGTGGCTGGCCGGTCGAGGGCGTCCAGGAGAAGGGCCGGCTGCCGGTGTATCGCCTCGATGCGAGCCGTCGCGCGATCGGCCGTGACCGCGTCCGCGTGCACGAGCGCGCGCAGGTCTGCGTCGCTCAGCCGGGCGAGGTACTCTCGCCCGGCCTGGTCCACCTCAGACTGAGGGGCAGTCATGTTAATGACGGGTCATTGGCACGGATTACCCGCTCCAGATGGCCAGCAGCCGGTCCGCCTCCGCGGCCGCCTGCCGGACGCCAGCTTCGTACGCGCCCGCCACTCTGGCCGGGTTCATCAGCTCGGCGCCCCAGCCGCTCACCTCAAGGAACTCCGCGCCCGGGCCGATGATCTCCACGGCGGCGCCACCGTCGCGCAGCACCACCATCTCGGCTTCGATCTGGCCCGCGATCGCGTCGAACACAGGGTCGCTGATTCCGTCGGGCAGGGCCAGGGCCAGGCACGACACCACGATCACCGCGGTGTGCCCAGCGGCCAGGTCGGCGTTGAGCGGGGTGCGCATTCCGCCGTCCATGTAGCGCCTGCCGCCGATCGTCACCGGCGGGAACACCATCGGCACGGAGCAGCTCGAAGCTACCGCCCGGTCCAGCGGCGCGTCGGCCGCGGCGTCCCACACTCGCAGCGCACCGGTCTGCGTGTCGATCGCCGTGCAGCGGAACGACGCAGGCCAATCGTGCCCGGCCAGCTGCGCGAACACCGCAGCCCCGGTGAAATCGTCTTCTGCTACGGTGCGCGCGTCCAGCGCGAGCTTGCCCAGCTCGATCCTCGTCTGCTCGGGGGTCTGGGCACGGCTCGCCGCCTCTGCCCAGGCGGTCATCAGGTCGGCAATCGTCGTGCCTGCGCCGATCTCGACCGGCAGCGGCTGGCCCACTGCGCTGACCGTCTCGGCCAGGTCCAGGCCAAGGGCCAGTCTGGCCCCCACAATCGAGCCGGCCGAGGTCCCGACGACCAGATCGGCCGCGCCGAGCGCGACCCCGGCTGCGGCCAGGCCTGCGGCAAGCCCCGACTCCCAGCCCACACCGACCGGACCTCCGCCACCCAGCACGAGCGCTCGTGTCATGGCGACACCTTAACCATGGTTGACGACGCGGGCGCAACCTGCACATTCTGGACGGGTCCAGAATCGGGCCGCACGACTCAGGAGGCGACCGTCCTATGCCGCTGCGACTCCCCGCGGGGAAGCGACTTGCCGTCAACATCGGCGTGGACTTCGACGCGATGTGCGCGTTCAGCGGGCACATGGCCACGCTGAGCCCGTCGATCCTGTCCCGCGGGGAGTTTGACGCGGAGGTCGGCACCCCGCGGCTGCTGCGGCTGTTCGCCAAGCACGCCATCCCGACGACGTGGTGCACGCCGGGGCACACGCTCATCACTTTCCCCGACCGCATCAGGCAGGTCATCGGCTCCGGGCACGAGATCGCGGCGCACGGCGCCTACCACGAGTCGGTGCCGTCGCTCGGCGAGGCGGAGGAGCGGCGGCTGATGGAGGTCCAGCTCAGCCAGCACGAGAAGATCGTCGGCCGTCGGCCCCGCGGTTACCGGTCGCCCGCATGGGACTTCTCGCCGTGGACGCTGGGCATCCTGGAAGAGCACGGCTTCGAGTGGGACAGCTCGCTGATGGGCAGGGACTTCGAGCCGTACCGGCCAAGGCAGGTCACCGTGCACCGCGAAGAGCCGAACGAGTTCGGCCCGCCCAGCCCGGTGCTGGAACTTCCTGTGTCCTGGTTCATGGATGACTTCCCGGCGCTGGACCATGTGCCGGGGGTGCTGGCCGGGATGATGTCCACCGACGACACGTTCGCAAGGTGGCGGGACAACTTCGACTACGCATACGAGAATCACCCGGGCGGCATCCTGACGCACACCGTGCACGGCCTGGTCAGCGGCCGGGCGCACGCCATCATGCTGCTGGAACGGTTCATCGTGCACATGAAGCAGCACGACGACGTGTGGTTCGCCACCCTGAGCGGCATCTACGACTGCTGGAGCGACGACTGAGCGCGCAGTCGGCCGACCTGCCCGTGACCGGGCTGCGGGCGCCGGCCGAGATCCTGACCGACCCGTGGGGTATCCCGCACATCTACGCGTCGAGCACGCACGACGCGTTCTGGACTCAGGGCTTCCAAGTCGCGCGGGACCGGCTGTGGCAGATCGATACCTGGCGGCGGCGCGGGCTCGGGCTGCTGGCGCAGGTGTGGGGCGCGGAGTACGCCGGGCAGGACCGCGCGGCCCGGCTGTTCCTGTTCCGCGGGGATATGCACGCCGAATGGCTGGCCTATGCCTCGGACACCAAGGACATTGCCACCGCGTTCACCGCCGGCATCAACGCCTACGTGACCCTGACCCAACAGGACCCGTCCCGGCTGCCGCTGGAATTCCGCGAGCTGGGATACGAGCCCGCGCTGTGGGCACCGTCCGACGTGGCCCGGATCCGCAGCCACGGCCTTTTCGATAACGTCACCCACGAAGTGGCCCGCGCGCTGATACTGCGCGATTTCGGGCCAGCTGCGGAGCAACTACTGCGCCGGCGCGAACCGGCCGGCGAGCTGACCGTGCCCGAGGGCCTGGACCTCCGCGTCATCCCCGATGACGTGCTGCGTGACTACGCGCTGGCGCTCCGGCCGGCCCAGCTTCGAGGGCCCGCCGGTGCTTCGGCCGAGGCCGGAGGCGGGCCTGTACGGGCCGGCGAAGGCAGCAACAACTGGGTGCTCGCGCCGGAGCGGACTGCTACCGGGCGCGCGCTGCTGGCCAACGACCCGCACCGGACCGTGGCCCTGCCCGCACTCCGGTACATCGCGCACCTCAGCGCCCCCGGCTTCGACGTAATCGGCGCCGGGGAGCCGGCCTTGCCCGGCCTGTCGATCGGCCACAACGGTCACGTGGCGTTCGGGTTCACGGTGTTCCCCGTCGACCAGGAGGACTTGTACGTCTACCGGACGAGGCCGGCGCAGCCCAGGGAGTATTGGTACCGGGACCGGTGGGAGCCGATGACGGTGGTCCGTGAGGAGATCCCGGTGCGCGACGCGCCGCCGGTGCCAGTCGAGCTGTGGTTCACGCGGCACGGGCCGGTAATCCGCTCGGCCCCGGAGTCCGACGCCGCGTTTGCAGTGCGGGCAGCGTGGCTGGAGCCTGGCATGGCGCCGTACCTGAGCAGCATCGAGACCATGCGGGCACCGGACGTGGAGCGGTTCACCGCCGCGCTGAACCGGTGGGGCGCGCCAGGCGAGAACCTGGTCTACGCCGACGAGGCCGGCACCATCGGCTGGAAGGCCGCAGGGCTGACCCCGGTCCGGCCGAACTGGGACGGCACGCTGCCGGTGCCCGGCGACGGGCGCTATGAGTGGGCCGGGTTCTACGACATGGACGCGCTGCCGGCGGAGGTCAACCCCGCCCGCGGCTGGATCGCCACGGCGAATGAAATGAACCTTCCGCCCGGATTCCCGCACGACCAGGTCATCACCCGCGACTGGCCAGCACCGTTCCGCGCGGAGCGGATCGCCGAGGTCCTCGGCCCGGCCACGGGGAGCACCGTCGCCGACCTGGTGCGCCTGCAGGGCGACTACGTCAGCCTGCCCGCGCGTCGGATGGTGCGCGTCCTCCGCGGGCAGAGCTTGACCGACCCGGCCGCGGCGCGAGCGGCCCGGTTGCTGGCCGCCTGGGACTGCACCCTGGCCGCGGACTCCGCGGCGGCCGCCGTGTTCGAGGTGTGGTACCGACGCCACCTGCGTCCTGGCCTTCGCCGCCTGGCCCTGGCGCAGATCCTGCCGGCCGAGAAGGTGCCTGCGGCGCTCGCCGCCGTGCTGGCCGAGGATGACCTGTTCGGCGACCCACGGATCGACCTGGACCTGATCGAGAACCCTGGCGGCAGGCTCGGCGCGAACCCGGCCGCGGCCCTGGCCGAGCTGTTCGAGGCATCGCTGTCCGCCGCCATGGCCGACCTGGCTGACTTGCTCGGCCCTGCCGAGCAGGACTGGGCCTGGGGCCGGCTGCACCAGGCCAGGCTCGCCCACCCGGCCGGGCCCGCCATGTCCGCCGCCGCGCGCGAAAAAGCCGCTATCGATCAGGTGCCGCGCGGTGGCAGCTCGCACACGGTCGGCGCGACCACCTACCTGCCTGATTTCACGCAGTCCTCTGGCGCCACGTTCCGACTGGTCGTGGACGTGGGCGGGTGGGACAACTCGGTGGTCATGAACAGCCCTGGCCAGTCAGGCGACCCGGCCAGCCCGCACTACGCCGACCTGCTCGCCCTGTGGGCGGCTGACGGAGCCGTGCCGCTGCTGTACAGCCGGGACCGGATCGAGGCCGTTGCCCAGGAGCGGATCCGGCTGGTGCCGCGCGAGAGCGCGTAGCCCGGCGACCCGAACTGGGTGGTTGACCGCCGCCCAGTTTCCCGACTTCACGGTTTCTACCTCGGCGGATGTTAGCGACTCTCAGCGGAGGGGACCGACATGGGACGAGTCGTCGTTAGCGAGAAAGTCTCGCTCGACGGAATCATGCAGGACCCGACCGGCGAAGAAAGTTTCAAGTTCGGCGGCTGATTTAACCAGATGCTGGACGACGTCCGAGTGGGCTGGACCAAGGTCGAGTACCAGGAAGCGCTTGGGGGAGCGTGCTGTCGTCAATGCCGCTGCGCGTCTGGCGGCACGACACGGAGACGCCACTGACGGCGCACCCCGGCGACCTGTGTAGCGGCGATGTCACACGCGATCAGACAACGATGGGCGAGGCGGAGATGATGGACGCGCTCCTCACCCGGTGGAAGGCGGCGGTCGACGCCCTCTCAGGCGGGCCACCGCTATTGGCCGAGCAGCCAGCGTCCCGGCGCGATGAGCTTGCTGGCGGCCGCAGGGCCCCAGGAACCGGCCGCGTAGGGGGCGATGCTCGGCGGATTGTCGAGGATCGGGCTGGCCACCCTCCACGCCGCCGCCAGACCGTCGGGCCGGGTGAAGAGCGACCGGTCGCCGATCAGCACGTCGTGAATTAGGCGCACATACGGCGGCAGCGGGTCAGCGCCCTTGAGTCGCGATAGCGGGATGGCCGCCTTCGCCGAATCGAGGTAGAGCCCCGCGCCTGGCTTCTTCGCGACCAGCGAGAGGTCAATCTCGCCGTCGCCGGCCGGCGAGAACGACAGTACGTTGGAACCGTCGGACAGCTGAGCAGCCAGCGGGCCGTCAGGCTTGCGGAGGATGAGGCTGACGCGCTGCTGTGAGGCCGCCAGCCGCTTGCCGGTGCGGAGGTAGAACGGCACGCCCCGCCAGCGCGGGTTGTCGATCCATAGTCGGGCGGCGACGTAGGTGTTCTGCTTCGACCGCGCCGCAACTCCGGGCACGTCCCTGTAGCCGGAGAACTGCCCGAGCACGACCTCGGCCCGGTCCAGCGCTCGGAACGACCTGATGACCTTCTCACGGGCCGTTTGCAGGTCGGCCGCCTCCAGGCTGGCCGGCGGCTCCATCGCGACCTCCGCGGCCACCTGGAACAGATGCGTGACGAGCATGTCGAGCACGGCGCCGGTGGCGTCGTAGAACACCGACCGGTCGGTGATACCGAGCCGTTCCAGCACGTCGATCTGTACCGACTCGACATGCTGGTGGTCCCACATGCCGGCAAACAGGCCATTGGCGAACCGCAGCACGTGCAGGTCCTGGATCGCCTCCTTGCCGAGGAAATGGTCGATCCGGTACACCTGCTCCTCGTCCAGTACGGAGTGCACGGCCCGGTCCAGCTCCCGGAACGCCTTCGGCGAGGTGCCGAACGGCTTCTCATACACGACGCGTGCGCCCTTGGCCAGACCGTGCTGGCCCAGAGCCTTGGTGAGCTCGGTAAAGGCCACCGGTGGCACGGCGAGGTAGTGCACCAGTTGCGGGCTGGCGCCCAACTCCCGCTGAGCCTTCGCGATCACGTCCAGTAGGCTGCCAGGGCTGTCGGTGGTGAAGCCTCCCCCGGCGAACAGCACTCGCTTGGCGAACGCGTCCCAGGCGGGCTGCTCGGGCTTGGGCCCGGAGTCGGTCAGCACGTCCTGGACGTGCTTGCGGAAGTCCTCGTGCGCCACGTCGCCACGCCCGTTCCCGATGAGCAGCCACTGCCGGGGCAGCAGACCCTCGAGCGCGAGACGGTAGAACGCCGGGATGACCATGCGCTTGGCCAGGTCCCCTGTCGCCCCGAAGAGAATGAAGATCGTTGGCGCGTAGGCTCCTGCTGCCTTGCCGCGCTTCATCGTCGCCATGACAGTCAACCTACGTGGCCGCCTGGCGATGAACCTCGCGGCTTGTCAGGCCGGTTCAGCCTGACGCTCGCCAGGTCCCGCTCACTGAGAGGTCCCCCGGCGGGTCATCGATGTCCATGGTTTCGGGTTCAGCCAGGATGACCTTGACTTCTCCGCCGCGTCGACCACGCCAAGGTCAGCCCTGATGTGCAATTCAGCGGCCGTGATCAGGAGCGCGTCGACCGCGGCAGGCCAGTGGTCCCTGGCCTGGGCCAGGGCGTGCAGTTGCCTGAGCAGATGCGCTCGCTGGCGGCACAGGTCGAGGCGATGAGCTAGCGGCCGCTCCGGACCCCGTCCCAGGTCGAAGCATGACCGCGGGCATCGATCCGCCGCTGCCGCTGTTGGGTGTTTAATGATCTGGTGGCTGATGAGGCCGACAGCATGCGCGTCGCCATTGTGGCCGGCGCCACTCGGGGTGCGGGCCGGGCAATCGCCGTCGAACTGGCCAGGGCCGGGTTCTTCGTTTATGCGACCGGCCGCAGCAGCCGGATCTCGGGTCCTTCGGAACTCGACAGGCCCGAGACCATCGAGGAAACCGGCGAGCTGATCCGCGCCGCCGGCGGATCGGGCGCCGCCCGCGTCGTTGACCACGAGGACCCGGACGCGGTCGCCGAGTTGGTTGCAGCAGTCGAGCATGAGCAGGGGCGCCTGGATGTGCTGATCAATGACATCTTCGGCGGTGACCAGTACATGCAGTGGGACAAGCCGCTCTGGGAACACGACTGGCAGGGTGGCTTGCGGATGCTGCAGATGGGTGTGCACACCCATCTGATCACCGGCCGGGCGGCGATCCCGCTGATACTGCGCACCGCCCGCGTACACGGTAATGACGGCCTGGTGGTGGAGATGACGGACGGCACGTCGCAGGCCAACGCCAAGTTCCGGCGCAACGTCGGGTTCTATTACGACCTGGTGAAGGCCAACGTCGAGCGGATCGTCAAAGGCCTGACTGCCGAGCTCGAGAACCTGCCCGTCACAGCGGTCGGGGTGACGCCGGGCTGGCTGCGCTCGGAAAGGATGCTGGGAAACTTCGGCGTTACCGAGGCCAACTGGCGCGAGGCCTGTGCACAAAGCGCCGGGCTTCGCGATCGCCGAGTCGCCCGCCTATGTAGCCAGAGGTGTCGCCGCGCTCGCCCGGGCGGGCGATGCCGACCGCTGGGCCGGCACGATCATCTCCTCCCGTCAGCTAGCTGACGCCTACGGCATCACCGACACCGACGGCAGCCGACCGGACTGCTGGGGTTACCTGGCCGCTTACGGCTGGGAGCGCGAGGACGGCGCGGGTATCGAGGACTTCCGGTAGCGGCGCATCACTCCAGCACGAGCACCACCGCCATCGCGACGACCAGGCCAACTACTACCGGCCCAGCACCGGCTCGGTCACAGGGCATTTCCTCCGGCAACGGCTCCGGACACTAGCGCCAAGCATCGCTGGCGTCAGGCACCTACCAGCCCGACTCGCCTAGAGTGGGTCTTTCCGGCATCGGGGGGATGCATGAGAGATCTGTACGCCTGCGCAGCGCACACCGGACCAGCTCTGACCGGGGATGGCTAGCTTCACCGGGCCCTGGATCGGGCGGCTCGGCCTCCGGCTGGCGCTCGTATTCGTCGCCGTCGCGCTGGCAGCGGTCGCGGCAGCCGTCATTTCCGGGTCCGTGGTTACCAGCCGCAACGTCGATCAGCTGATCAGCAAGCAACGAGACAGCGCGGTCCGGGCGACAGCCGTCGCGGCCGCAGCCGCTTACGACCATGCCGGCTGGGAACTGGCCGACCTCGGGCCCCTCACCAAGCTCGTCAGCAAAGCCGGCGCCGCGATGCAGGCGCGGAACATGGCCGGGCAAGTGATCCATGCCTCACCAGATTTCGCCTCCAGACGCGGCCAGCCGGAACTCACCGGGCCCGTCAACCTGCGAGGGCTGGACATCGGCACCGTTACCCTCAGGTTCGGCCACAAAGGCCTCGCCGCCGCAATCGAGCAATTCCAGGCCCAGCGGTGGACCGCCTGGCTCATGGCGGCCGGCCTGGCCGCGCTCATCGCCCTGATCGCCGCGCTCCTCGTCTCCCGGCGGATCACCGGATCCCTAGACCGGCTGATAGAGGTCGCGAGGGCCAGAGGCCGCGGCGACCCCGCTGCCCGCGCCGGCGACACCGGCGGCTACGGCGAAATCCGCGAACTCGCCGGGGCGTTCGACCAGATGGCCGACGCCACGAACCACCAGGACAGACTCCGCCGCGACCTCGTCGCCGACGTCGCTCACGAACTCCGCACCCCAATCGCCGTACTGCAAGCTGGACATGAGGCCATGCTCGACGGGCTGACAAAGCCGAGCCCAGAGAACCTCACGTCCCTGCGCGACGAGACACTGCGACTGGCCAGGATGGTCGACGACCTGCAGCAGCTCGCGCTCGCAGAAGCCGCCGCCCTCCAGCTCAAGCTCGTCCCCTGCGATCTCGCCGCCATCGCCGAAGACGCAGCCGACAGCCTGGCCGACAATTTCGACGGCGCCAGCATCACGCTCCGCCGCGACCTCACCCAGGCACACGTCATAGGCGATCCTCCCAGGATCCGCGACATCGCAACCAACCTGCTCACCAACGCGCTCAAATACACGCCCCCCGGAGGAACCGTGCTCATCAGAACCAGGCCGGTGCCGGGCACGGAGCAAGCCCGGCTCACCGTCGCCGACACCGGCATCGGCATCCACCCTGAAGACCTGCCCAGAGTCTCCGAGCGGTTCTTCCGCAGCTCGCGGACTTCCAGCATCGCCGGCAGCGGAATCGGGCTGACGATCGTCGCCGAGATCGTACGAGGACACCACGGCACCATGGACATCGACAGCGAACCAGGCACCGGCACCAGGGTCACCATCACATTGCCGGCCCGCGGCAACGCTGACCCTTCCTGACCAGCCCATGAAACCGGCAAAACGGACCGTCAGGCGCGGCCTGGCCGTGCTGGCTGCACGGGCCGTGCGGGCTCGAGGTCCTATGGCTGGGCAATCAGCCTGGCTTTGAGGTGCTCGAACTCCTCGCGAGTGATCAAGCCCTGCTGCAACAAGGACGCGAGCCTGCTCAGCTGGTCAGGGATCGACTCAGATGCCACGTCAGCCGACTCCTGCGGCTCGCCCGTCTGCGTGGCGTGAGCCTTGGCGATCGCTCTGAGTGCCTCAGAGAGTTCTATCCGCAGCGGGTCAGGACGCTTTTGCGTATCTAGGAAGAAGAGTTCGGCGTCGAGTCCGCGGAGCCGCACGGTGGTCTCGATCTTGGTCCACGCGGAGCCAGCCATCGCTCCGATCAAGCCGAATATCAAGGCGCCCAAGAAGAAGCCCGGCAGGCCAAGGAACAAGAGCCCTAGCAAGCCACCAAGCAGACCGAGAACCAACATCACGACAAGCAGTTGGCATCCCGATCTGTTCGGAACCTGACCCGCTGACGTCCACGCTCTCGACATCTTGGTACGGCATCTCGAGGAGGGCCTGCGCTGAGTGACGCGCGGACACCATGACGCTGTCATTCAGGAACCGCAGATCACAAAATTGACCTTTGGCCAGTGGGACGCTGCCGGAACCGCCGCTGAACGTCACGGACCGCAGCACGCACAACGACCTCGAGTTAAGAGATGTCATGGCCGCTGCCGCACGGCTGGCCGCCTCCTGTTTCGCGAGGACGGCCGCGACCGCCTCCGCCGCGCCGGGATCGCGGCGAACCAGCGCCTGCCAGGCGTTCGTCCACCCCGTCTCGGTCAGTGGAAAGCGCTCCGCGACCTTGATCCTGACGGAGCTAGACCGGGTGACTACGAAGCTGGGCCCGGCCTTGCGATCGTCCTGCCAGCCGAGGCTATGACGAACGCCGGAGTCCAGTATCAGCCGTGGTCGGCCGCGGTACACCTCAGAACGCGGCACGCTGGGCATTGCGGGAGTCGAAGACAGGTCCAGGCCGTTCTGGCGTGCCTCCTGCGGACCGTCATGACTCACGACTTTGTCCTCCGCTTGAGGCCTGGTGCCAGAACCATAGCCTCCAAGCTGATGACGTTGCCAGACCCAGTTACGTACCTGGCTTGCCCGAAGGCCAGCACCGCAACCCGCGGCACGTCCCTCGGTCTTTCGCCCGCCCGGGCTGCTCCGGGCGCGCCCCGGCCGATGGCCAAGGGCGCGCCCGAATCAGCGCCTACCGGGGAACGACATCTCGTCAGCTAGTCCGTGGTCGGAGCACATAATCCGCGCAGTAGCCTGCAGCCATTACGTGGGAAAAATATACTGGGGATATCCTTGTTGATTATTGAAGACGAACTGCTGGTTGCCGCCATGATTACACGGCCACTGCTCGAGCATGGTGCCGTCGTCGGTGCTCCCCCCTGCGACGTCGAGGCACAATAGCTGGATTCCCGAAAACCGCAGATTGCTGTAGGGAATAAGGTAAAGCCCGCCACTGCTGGGCTCATACGCCACGCCCCACAGCTGGGTACTGAGGCTATCGAACGAACCGGTGGTCCCGCAGGTGAACTGATCCACTGGGGTGCCAGCGAACTGGTTCGCGTTTCTCACCTCCAGGCACTTACGGCTCTGCAGGTTAATGATCTGGTAAAGCGCGTCTCCGACCGGGGAGGTTCCGTAGCGGTGCACCGACCATTGCTGGTCGTTGTGACCATTGCAGCCCCATTCGGTCACCCTCGTATTGTTATTGTAGAACCCGTCGGGACCGTAGAGCGCCACGCAACTCTCTATTGACGACAGCGGGAGCATTTCCCCCCAATCGGTGTCTGCACTAGCCACGCCACCACTGCCCACAGTGAAGGCAACCGCTATCATGACCGCCGTCAGGCCGATCTTTCCCGCCATTTTCCTGAGCTTCAAACGCACACCCCAATCACTGATAACTGCGCCGGAATCCATGCGCCGAGGCGCATAGTGGCGATCACGCACGCTCACCGCAGCGTGTAACGGCCGCGGGCGCGCCACGGTTCATACGCGGGCCGCTTTGGATGGCGACTTCACCTTGAGGCCCATGAAGCGCCTGCTGAGTGAAGGTGACGCCTTGAATCGGCACCAGCATCCCGGCCATCAGGCACCTTCCCAGCTTCGCGCCGCAGGCCACCGCCCCGGTGCATACTCGGCGGTGTGACGACAGGGTGGAACAACCAGCAAGCAATTGACAAAGTTCACCGCACGTTGAAGGGCGGAAGCTCCGGCCGCGGGGCTGTTTCGCTGATCGCGGCGGCGCTCCTTGCCCTGGGTATTTACACAGGTCACCTATGGCTCTCTGTCCCATTCGGCATTGCGACGGCAGTGGCGGCTTGGGCAGTTGTTAGCGCCCGGCGTACTGACCTGGCGGCCCGCCGGATGGAACGCCGCGGGTCAGACAGCCGCTGAGTCTCCTCGTTGGAAGCCCGCCCGGCGTCTGTGCCCTGATGACCGGAGAGTGCTGGGCTGTCCAGGTCCTAGGTACTAGCCTGCGCGCCGTCGCCGGTGTCGCGGCTGATGGATGGGAGCGACCGCAGTGCCGTGTCGATGAACTGGGCGGCGCGGTTGGCCTCGGCGCTGACGGCCCGGTGGACCTGCTCTGGGGTCCGGGTGCCGTCCAGGTATTTGGACAGAGCCTGGAACTGAATGCGCCACAGGCCGAGAAGGGCGATAGCCGCGATTTTCGGCTCTGGGTCTTCAGGGCTCAGGGCTGCCCGCGTGGCCAGCGCCTCGGCAGTCACTGCGACGAACTGGTCCATCATGTCGCTCTGATGGGCTCGCAGTGATGGTGAGGCCTGGATCAGGGCGCCGAAACGGCGGATGGCGGCGCTGGCCCGGGCCCAGGTCGTCCTGCTCGGCGAGCCAGGACGTGATGGCGGTCAGCTCCTCGTCGAGGATCTGCAGGACCGCTTCGGTTGGCTCGACTCCGGGCTCGGTCAGACCTGTGTTCAGGGAGGCCACGGTGGACTCCAGTCGGTCCAGGATCAGTGACTCCTTGCTGGGGAAGTAATTGAACACTGTCTGCTCCGATACACCGCAAGCCTCGGCGATCTCCGTCACGCGGACCGCGTCGAAGCCCCGCTCCATGAACATGAGTGTCGCGGTGTCGGACAACTGCTGGCGCATCAGCCGCTTCTTGCGCTCCCGAAGCCCTTCGGTAGGGCGTCATTCCGGTTCCGTGGGTACGCGGTGCCATCCAGTCCACGGTCCGCATGTTCATCTCTCCAACGTAGTCGGCCAAGGAGTTTTTTGGTGCTACTCTAAATTTTTAGTAACTCCAAACTATGAGTACGCGTCGCGGCGCCCGCTCGAGGGAGATCCCGTGAGTGAGATCCACATCTCCCGCAACTACCCCCATTGCCGCGCGAAGGTATGGCGTGCGGTGACCGACCCGGCGCTCGTCCCGCTGTGGACCGTGACCGGCGCGGGCGGCCGGCTTGAAGGGTTCGTTCCCGTGGTCGGCACGAAGTTCCGGCTCGTGGCCAAACCCAAGCCCGGCTGGAACGGCGTCGTCGATTGCGAGGTACTGGAGGTGAACGAGCCTGCGCTGCTGCGCTACTCGTGGACGGGCGACAAGGGTGGCGACGTGACCGAGGTCGTCTACCGCCTTGAACCGCACGCCTCCGGCACCCGCTTCACCTACGACCACACTGGCTTTACCGGAGTCGGCGGAGCCTTCATGGCCAAGCTGCTGGGCCACGTCCGCAGGAAGATGCTCCGTAAAGGCCTGCCGCTCGTGCTTGATGACCTTGACGACGACGGCACCCTCCGGCCCGGTAGCACCCTCAGGCCCAAATCTCTTGGGTGAGGCAAGCCGTCCGGGGCCCTCGCAGGTCACCGGCCTTCGGCGCCGAGAAGGCGGAGGAGGCTACGTTGATCGGCGCGCACGAACTCCTCGATCAGTCGTCCATCGTCGTCGAACCGGAAGATGCTGATCAGGTCCATGACGACCGCGGCGCCGTTCGGCGGGAGCGGGCAGGCCGGTGACTGGCTGAACTCGCGCGCGAAGGTTCCCTCGATCCAGGTCTGACAGGCGACGGTGTTGCCCTCGGCGACGATGATGCCCCTGGCGATTTTCCGGTCGTCGAAGGCGGCGCGCAGCGATGCGAAGTATGCGGTGAGCCCTGCGTAGTCGGCTTCGAAGCCGCCGGGACCGTGGAAGCTGAAGTTTTCCTGGTCGAAGTAGGTATCGGCCTCGGCCTGGTCGTCGCCTGACACCAACAGCTCGCCGGCGCGGACGAGGCGGGCGACCAGTTCGGTGCGAGTGAACTTCTGGCCCCGGTTTGTGCTGTGTGTCATGGTCTCGGTGATCCTCTCTAATTTGTTGTCCGGAGTTGGGTACATCCGGGGCTTACGGCGGTCTGCCTGGACCGCCCGGCCCGAGATCGCCGAGCTGTTCAGCCCGAGCAGCACGGTGGATTGCTCTGGTTCGGCCGACACCAGGCGATCCTGTTGGGCGGGGATGAGGGCCCAGCCCGCCATCCCCCAGGTGACGATGAAGACCAGGCTGACCGGTGCTGTTCGATGGCCGGTAGCGACAGCAAGACCGGCGAGGCTGGCGGCCAGCACGAGCAGCGCCGTAGCTGCTACGAGCAGCGCGCCGGCCCGGTCGATCCAGCGGCCGCTGAGCGCGCTGCCGACCGCGGATGCGGCGCCGAATCCGGCTAGGACGACGCTTATGGAGGCCCCGTCAGGCCGGCTGCGGCGTGCATGACAGGTGCGATATAGGTCAGCACGGCGAACCCCGCCGTGGTCGCGGCAGTCGTCTGGGCGAGAACCGGCCAGACCGGCCAGCTGCCGGCCAGCCGGATCCTGTCCCCGAGCGGGCTCGCGCGCCCGGATGGCCTAGCAGAGGGCAGGGCTGCCCGGGTTCCGATGGCGGCGGCGGCGCCGAGGATGGCCACCGCAACGAAACTGGCGCGCCAACCCAGCAGGCTGCCCGCCAGCGAACCCAGCGGGACGCCGACCACTTGCGCGACGGTGAGACCGATCGCGATGGCGGCGAGCGCCCGGCCGCGCCGGCCGGGCGAAGCGAGTTCAGCGGCCAGGGCCGACGCGGTCGGGGTGAACAGTGCCGCCGCCAGTGCGGCAACCACCCTGGCGGCCATGAGGAGGGCATGCCCGCGATCACGAAAGCGTCCGTGCCCACTGCGAAGGCACCGGCGGCCAGGACAAGCAGCGCGCGCCGCGTGCGGTCGGTCGTGTCCTGCGCCACCGGACTGTCTTCTCTGTTCTCCGGCCGCGCCACCGGCGAAGGTTGCTCATGCTGCATGATTGCTATCATAGCAGCTAATGCGAAGACTGCAATAATGCCTTCGTGGTAGTCTGGTCGCATGACCGATACGACGACGCGCCAGGAGCGGCGGAAGCAACGAACCCGGGCCTTGATCCGGGAGACGGCATGGGAGCTGTTCGCGGCCCACGGCTACGACGCCACGACTATCAAGGCCATCGCCGACGCCGCCGATGTCGCTCCCCGCACCGTGACGATGCACTTTCCCGCCAAGGACGATCTGCTGTTCGCCGACGACGACTACTTCGGCGCTGACCGGCTCGAAGATCGGCTAACCGCCCGCCTGGACGGGCAGCCGGCGCTGGAGACGCTGCGCCAGTGGATGACGGAGACCATCGACGAGATCAGCTCCAGCCGAGCCGACCACGCCAGCAATTACTGGCGCGCACGGGCGCTGCGGGCCAGGCTGATCGCCGAGAACGACCGGCTCCGCGGTACGGCACGCGCTTCGTACGCGACCGCGGAACGCATTCTGGCCGCAGCCATCGCCGATGACCTCCACGCCGAGCCCGAGCCCTCGAGCCGCGGCTGGCCGCCATCACTGCGGTGACCGGGCTGCGAGAACTGTATGACACCTGCGAAGCCCGCTCGCTCGGGGCGCAGCCATCCGGAGCCGACCTTATTCAGCTAGTGAACCAGGTCATCGACTACGCCATCGCGGGCCTGGCAGCAGTAACCGCGCAGTTGCCAGCCACGCAGGCATGATGGGGTTCGCCCGGCCGGAACGGCGCGGGATCCGGCACCGACCGCCGCGATCCGCGGTCCGGGCTCACGACTCCATCGCGGGTCAGCCATGTACCGTGATGACGTAGCCGTCGGGGTCGGCGAGCGCGAACGTCCGCCCGAACGGGCCGTCGAATGGCGGCGTCACGATAGGGACACCGTGACTGCTCAGGTCGCCGTGCAGGCCGTCGACGTCATCGTCGGCCTTCAGCCACAGTGCCACCCCCCAGCCCAGCCGGCCAGTCGCGTCCAAGTCCACCGTGGGCTCGCGGACCGCGAACGGGATCGGCGCGGTGTTGAACAGGACCGCTCCGGGCGGCGAGGCAGGCGCGCGCTGCAGCCCCAGCCGCTCCGTGTAAAAGCGCGCCGACCTGTCCAGGTCACGCACCTGCAGAGCGACGAAGTCCGGTCCGGTAACTGACATGATGGCCTCCTACGAATATCAGGTAGACTGACATTGTATCAGGTTGCCTGATACAGACATGGAGGGGGCCACCTCGTGACTGCTGCACCAGGGCCCGGCAGTACAGGCAGGCCCGGATACCTGCTCAAGCGCGCCCAGTCCGCGCTCCATGCCGCGATGGCCGCGGCACTGCGCGAGTACAACACCACCATCAGCCAGTACGCACTACTCACCGCCCTGGATGAAGAGCCAGGGCTGTCCAACGCCGACCTGGCACGCCGTGCATTCGTCACCCCGCAGACCATGAACCAGCTCCTGCGCGAACTCGAGCGCAAGCAATGGGTAACCCGTCGACCGCATCCCGTCCATGGCCGCATCCTGCAGGCAGACCTCACCCAGCAAGGCCACGCGGCCCTCCGCTCCTGTCACCAGGCCGTCGACGCCATCGAAGAGCAGATGCTGGCCAGGCTAAGCCCGGCACACCGCCAGCAGCTCACCGCCGCCCTGGGCGCGTGCATCGAAGCACTGCCGCAAAGCCGTCAGCCCGCGCCATGACACCCCGGCCGAATCGGCGGAGGCAAATGGCTGGTGTGTCCGAGGGCAGCACACCCATAAGCTAATGCGTACTTAGAAGAGAGTTCACGCTCGGCGGCGCGCGTTGACAGTCCCGGTTGACGGCCAAACTCTATCTAAGTAGAGTTGCCGCCATGCCTTCGCGCCGTGCCTTGTCGCCCCAGACGATTTGCGTCCTGGCGGCGCTCTGCGCCGAGCCTTCGGTCTGGCGACATGGCTACACGCTCGCGAAACAGACGGGCCTTAAGTCGGGCACTTTGTATCCGATCCTGGTGCGGCTGGCCGATCGCGGCTTGGTCGAGGCCTCATGGGAGGACGAACATGTACCAGGCCGGCCGCGCCGGCATCTGTACCGGCTGACGGCAGACGGGCACGCGGCGGCGGCAACGGCCGCGATCCCGCAAACGACGGCAGCTCGCGAGGGCGCGGCGCCTCGCGGCCGCAAGCCAGCGCGGCTCGCGGCTCGGGCGGCGGTCCCGTGGACCGGCTGAACCGGCCGGCGGCTGCAGTCCTGCGCTGGAGCGCCCGGCTGCTGCCGGCCGGGCGCGCGGAATGGGCCGAGGCGATCCTCGCGGAAGCCGAGATTGTGCCGGCCGGATGCCAGCGGCTGGCGTGGCTGGGTGGCGGACTGCGAATGGTGTCCAGGGAGTCGATGATCATGCGGAAGGCCGGCGCGATCTGCGCCTTCGCGGTAGCTGTCGGATGCATCGCCAGCTTGAGCTGGCCACAGTCAGCGGTGAACCGGGTGACGGTGGCCAACAGGGTCAGCCTGCTAGTGACCGTGGCACTGCTGGTAGGCCTGTGGGTAGCCGGGCGCCGGCTCGTTGGTCCTGCGCGCGCAGGACGCGCGCAGCGGCTCGTCCGGGCCGGAGGCTACTCAGCGGTTCTCGCGCTGACGCTATGCAAGGCGTCCGTGGAGCGCATGCGCGACGCAGCGAGCCTGGGGCCAGGAGCGGGCGGCCTGCTGTGGACAGGAGAAGCGCTGTTCCTGCTGACGATGGCCATCTTCATGGCCATCGTGATCATCGCAACCGCGCAGCGGTCGCCGGTGACGACGGGAACCCTGCTCCGCGGTATCGCCGCGGGCCTGCCGATCGGCATTGCGTTGTTCGTGTTCCTTCCGCTCGGGGTAGTTCGTTACCAAGCGAGCCGGGTGCTGCCGGCGGTGCCCCAGGGCGCCTTGGGAGCACTTGCCTGGACCGCGGCGCTCGTTGCGCCGGCGGTGGCCGGCCTTCTGGCCGCGCGCCGGTTCACGTCCAGCCAGGCACTGCCTGCTGCGGCGGGTGCGCCTTCCGGGTTTAGCGATCGGCTGGGGAAGGCGTTCGCGCTGTATGGGCCGGGCACGGACGGCGCGGCCGAAAGAGAGGCGAGAATACGCCAAGGCGTTGCCGCCGGGCTGGTGGCTGGCCTGACTGGCGCCATGCTCGCGGTCATGCTGGGCACCGCCACGATCGCCCTGCTGCCGCACGACAGCCAGCTGCTTGGCTGGCTGTACCCGCACCTCAGTCACGCTGCCACATTGCCCGCGGAACAGGGCGCTGGCGGCAATGCCGCGGGTTACCTGCTTCTCCTGTTTGCTGTCCCGTTCGCCGGCTTGGGAGCGGGATCCGTCGCCTCTTTGATCGCTACTCCGGACCGGGCCCAGCCGCCGGGCGGCGGCCGCCCGCCCGGAGACGATCAGCCTGCGGTACCACCACCGCCCGACGGCGGCGCGGACCGGAGCCCTGACAACAGCACCGAACCCGATGTCTGCATGGCTTAAGCCACGCGCTAGCGCCTGCCGGGCCTGCCCGGTCGCATCGCCGGCCTGGCCTGCCCTTATATGACGGGCAGGACACTGGATCCAGCCTGTCCGAGGGCCTACGGCCGGCGGGTTACGCTCGCTGGCATGCAGCGGCTGAGAATCGAGATCCTGGTGCCGGACGAACATGTCGAAGCCGTGCTCGAGGCACTGCACTCCAGCGGCGCCGGCCGGATAGGGGCGTATGACCACTGTGTAAGCCTGTGGCGGGTGAGCGGACGATGGAGGCCGTTGCCGGGCGCTTCGCCGTACCACGGTGAGGTCGGCGAAGTCATGCACGGCTCGGAGACGAGGGTGGAGTCAGTGTGTGACATGAGCCAGGCGAACGACGTGCTTGAGGCCGTCCGCGCGGTGCACCCGTATGAGGAACCAGTCATCTACCTGCTCCCCCTTTATGAACCAGGCTGCTGAGGATTGGCCCGCAGGAGACGGCCGGATAAGTACCGAGTCTTGGCGCGAGCGCTCGTGGACAATGACTTCACCCCGAAGCAAGGGAAGGGAGAGCACGTGACGTGGCACTGCCCTTGCCGATGCCGAGCGCATGGTCCGTGACTACATCGAGACCCTCACCGACCGAGATACCAGCGCCGACGATCTGGCGATCAAGCCCGTTGTAGGCGATGGTCTAGACGAGGCTGCCCAGGCCGCGAGGGATGCGGTAGCGGAGGTGGGAAACTTCTGAGCCCGGAACGCCGGCGGGCGGCCGTCGATACGAGCGCGGCAGATCCCGATGCGGGCCTGCGGGCGTGGCTTCGCCAGTGGGCCGAGGACCGCCCGCGACGCGGGTTCCGCAACGCCTGCCACGATGCCCGCGGCGAGGGCTGGCACGTCAACCGCCAGAAAATCCGGCGGCTCTGGCGCGTGGAAGGGCTGCGGGTGCCGCAGCGTCGCCGCCGCAAACGCACCGGCACCTCCACTACGCCGAACCTGCCCGTCGCCGATGCGCCGAACAAGGTCTGGGCGGTGGACTTCCAGTTCGACGCCACCACCGACGGCAGACCGATCAAGATCGCCACTGTCGTCGACGAGGACACCCGCGAATGCCTCGGCGGCCTGCGTCGTCATCGCCGATTGGAAGGAGAACTGCAACACCCGCCGACGACACAGCTCCCTCGGCTACCAGGCACCAGCCGTCTATGCCGCAACCTGCACCCACCGATGACGGCTGGTCATTCCGGGTATGGGTCGGGCACTCTGTCAAGATGGTGAAGTCAGGTCAACGGCTCGCGGGCGTCGATGACGGCATGCTGCTTGCGCTGTTTGCTGCCATCGCTTCCGATGATGACCGGGAAATCACACGACAGCTCGACGAAGCACCGACCCTCGCCACCCGGCCCGTTCGGCTCGGGGCGACCCGCCAAAATCCGGACTCGTACTTCATTCGGGCGATTCAGCACCACCTCTATGCCGGCGACACGGCACTTCACGTCGCCGCCGCCGCACACAACCCACGACTTGCGAATTCCTTCGTCGTGCGAGGAGCAGATGTGCGCGCCCGGAACCGAAGAGGAGCCGAACCGATCCACTACGCGGCAGATGGACATCCCAATGCCATCGACTGGGATCCAGATGCCCAGTACGAGCTGATCACGTACCTCATCGACAAAGGAGCAGATCCTGACGCGAAGGACAACAGCGGCGTCGCCCCGCTGCATCGCGCCGTTCGAACTCGCAGTTCGAGCGCGGTCCGAGCCCTCGTCGACGCAGCAGCCGATCCGACCCAAATGAACAGGAGCGGCTCGACCCCGCTGCATCTCGCCGTCCAGAACACCGGCAAAAGTGGTTCAGGTTCGAGCCCGGCCAAAACCGAACAGCACCGCATCATCGCCCTGCTCCTCGATCACGGCGCACGGCCGACCGACGTCGACGCGAACGGCAAGACCGTGGCCGCCGCTGCATCCAGCGACTGGATTCGTCAACTGCTCGAAGATTCCTGACAGCTCAAGACGGCAACACCGACGGCCAGCGCTCGAACGCTGTCTCAACCCGCGCTCAAGTGGCCAAATCCGTCAGCGAACCGAGGGCTACGCTGATACCTACACCCAGATGATCGACTCTCACGCGCGGTGGATCAGCCCGCGGGGTCCAGCCAGTGGTGGTGCTAGTCGGTCAGGCCGGGGTCGACGGGTTCAATGCCGGTTCCCTGGTATCGGGCGGCATCCACGGACAGGACTACCCGGCCGTCTGGATGGGCGGCGCTTGGCATCGCTGCCGCGACGGCGTGGGCGATCCGCCAGTCCACGCCCTCCCCGATTAGCTTTCCAGCGGGAATAACCGCTGACAGGTCCAGCGGTTCGATGTCGACAGGCAGCATGCCGACATGCTCGGCGATCCCGGGACGTTGCGACTCGGCCGCGCACAAGCACAGGGTCGGCACTGCTAGTGCGGCCCGCCCGGCGGCGGCGTCAACGATGAACCCGGATAGTGCTGGGTAGCCTTTGCCGAGCGCTAGCAAGGAGCTGTCGTCGAGCAGGCAGGCAATCACGCGGCGCTGTTCCGCCGGGCGATCATCTCGCGCAGCCTTGCTGACGCGTCCAGTTCCGCGTCCGTTACCTTGATGCCGAAGTTCTCGGCCAGTACGGTACGGGCCCGTGCCTCCCGCTCGGCAAGCTCGTCAACCGTGAGGGCGGTTGCGGCGAGTTCCTCGACCACATCCTTCAGCGTCGAGCCCCGCTCGGCCGCCAGGCGAGCCAGCCGTTCCCTGGTCTGCAGCGACACCTTGATGCTCGTATCGTCCTTAGCCATGCCGTCACTCTACCTGCGGTAGAGCGGCGGGTACCTGGGCGGCTTTCCCGGCATCCGCACCGTCCCCGCCATTTTGTTACCAGGCTGGGAGGCTGAACGGGGACTGCCCGATCGCGATCGGCGCGGGCCAGGGGATGTCTGTGACTCCGCTGGCGCTGAGGATGATGACCGGCGGCCGGGGGAAGTTGAGCCAGGCGATGAAGGCGTCTCCGGAACTGCTGACCCACAAGACGAAGGGCCGGTCGCCCCTGACAACGGATTGATCGACATGCCGGATAAGCCGGCCGGTCCGCGACGAGAACTCCGCGAAGCCTTCCGGCGTGATCGGCCGGCTGGTGTCACCCTCCGAAGGCTTCGGCCGTTTCATGACCGGGCAGGTGACGACCTTCCCCGATGGCGATAGGAGTGCGCCGAACTGGCACTCAATCCCTGCATGGCGCGGGATGCGCACTGCCCTGCTGGCCGTGGCCAGGCTGCCGCCAGCTATCGCAGTGTTCAGCAGGTACTCCCCGGCGGGCCGGGAGCCGATGCCGGAGGCCCAGAATCCGAGGGTCTGGTCGTCGGCAGTCCAGGCCAGCCTGCCGAGGACGTTGTCGCGCGCCTGGGCGCGCGACAGGCTCCAGGTCCGTGCCTGGCCGGTGGCGACCGTGAAGACCGAGATCTTCCGCCCGCCCAGCGCGACCGCCAGGTAGCCGCCGTCCGGCGAGAGCGCGATGCCCGCGACCCTGAGCTCGGACGTGACGGCGGTGATCGGCAGTTCGGTGAGTGAGGTCTTGCCGCCCTGCGGGCTGAAGCGCAGCAGGTAGAACCGGACCGGCGCCTGCGGCCAGGTGTGCTGGCCGGTGTACGGGCCGCCTGGAAGCAGCAGCTTGTTGGCCGCGACCACGAACGTTCGGTCGTCGCCCGCACCGCTGATCCAGGTGAACGTGGTGAAGGGCTTCGGGGGGAGGATCGTGGCGAGCACCCGGCCGGTTGCCGTTGCCCGTACGGTCACGACAAGCGGGTGGTAACGCCAGCGCGGGTTCGTCGCGGTCAAGGCCGCGTAATAGGGCGGCGGCGCGGCGTAGCTGGGCGCCAGTGGATTGGCGGGACGCGGCAGCGGGCTCAGGTGCGGCTTGGGGTGTGCCGTCCCGGGCGCGTGCACGTGCTGCGAGAGCACCAGCGCGGTTGCCGCGATTGCCGCCACGCTGGCTGCCGCGGTGAGCGGCACGAGCAGTCGATGCCAGTGGCGGGCGGTGCCGGTCAGCGCGACGCGGAACCCGAAGGCGCGTCCGGCCAAGGTGCGGTGGCGGCTCGGTCCGGCGACGGCGCTGAGGTCGAGCGGCGGCAGGCGGTCCGGCGGCACCTGTGCGGCCGTGGCCGCGATGGCCTCCCTGACGAGCTGCTCGGTCGGGGTCACGGCGTCTCCTCCAGGTCGTTCAGCGTCCGGCTGAGCGCTGCGAGTGCCCGGTGCGCGGACGAGCGCACTGTGCTCTGGCCGGTGCCCATCTGCGCGGCGATCTGCGCCTCAGACAGGTCCAGGTAGAAGCGCAGCACCAGAACCTCACGCTGCCGGGCCGGCAGCCTGCGCAGCGCCGCCATGACGGTCCGGCGCCGCTCCTCTGTGATCGCTGCTTCCTCACCGGACCATTGCGCTGGCAATTGATCCAGGTCGCTGGCCGGCGCCTCGCCGCTCAGCTCAGGTCGCTTGCGCCGCAGCGCGGACCGGCATGCATTCAGCACCGAGGACCGTAGGTAGGACAGCGCCTTGTCCGGGTTATCCAGATGCATCCAGCGCCGGAACAGGCCGCAGAAGGCATCCTGGACGATGTCCTCGGCCGCGCTCAGGTCGCCGATCATCACGTACGCGAGCCGCACCATTCCCGGCGCGCTCGCCTGGTAGAGCGCGGCGACGGCTGCCGCCTGCTCGGCGACCGTCACCGGACTGGCAGCCGGCTCCCGTCCCGTCCCGCATTCTTCGCCGGGCCCGCGGCTGAGCGGCGAAGGCACTGCGGGATTCAAGCCCATGCTGATCTGACGCTTGAGGCGCACGATCCGCTGCTCCGCCGCCCGGTCAGATCTTCCTGGTGCAGGGCCGGCGGCGGTGTTCTGCGTCCCGCGAGGTGGCTTGCGGCCAGTCAAGACCGTCTCGGAGCGCCTAGGTCACGCCAACGTCAGCATCACGTTGACCGTGTACGCGCATGTGATGCTCGGCGACCAGAAGAGGGCAGCCAGCCGGTTCGCGGCCCTGATCGGGGAGGCGTGAGCGATGCGAAGTATCAGGCTAGTATCAAGACGCTCGATCGGGTTGCTTTATAACGCTCTGACCTGCGAATATCTGTGTCCGAGGGGGGACTTGAACCCTCCGCGACCGGCAGTCATCGGCATACAACGGCACCCCCTGAAACACCCTCTGACCTGCGCATACGGCTAGCTGACCGCTGGCTGGCTGTGATCGGCAGGCGTCGGCATACGTCGGCGCAGGTGTCACGGGAAGTGTCACGGGCCGAGGAGCAGCCAGAGCTGCCAGCCGCCTACACGTTTAGCTTCGGGTTCACGCTCGCGATGGCCTGGCTCCAGAGCCCGTTCTGGCTGCTCGAATCCTCCGCCGTCCTGGTCTGGATCGCTGTACGTGCGAGGTGGTCGTCATGACCGGCACCCTGCGGCGCTGGCCGTTGTTCCTGATCGCCGCTCCGGCCGCAGTGGCCATCTGGTCGGGCTGGGTAGGCCTCGGCGAGCTGTGCGGTTTCGGGCTCGTCCAGCCGCTGCCCGGCATCGCGCCCTGGCACCTCAACACGGCCATCACCCTGCCGGTCGGAGTCGAGTCCTACGCCGCCTTCGCGCTCGGTGCCTGGCTCACGCCAGCCGTCGCTGAAGGTGCCCGGATGTTCGCGAAGTGGTCTGCGCTCGCCGCTATCGCGCTCGGCATGACCGGCCAGGTCGCGTACCACATCCTCACATCGGCGCACGCGGTCAAGGCCCCGACTCCCGTCGTGGTCCTGGTCTCGTGCATGCCGGTGCTCACGTTCGGGATGGCCGTCTGGCTCGCGCACATGCTGCGCTCGGGCGCACCCGCACCTGAGACCACGACCGAGGCGGAGGTACCTGTACCCGCACCGCCAGCCGCTCTCAACGGTCACGGCCATGCGGCGACCGAGCTGTTCGCGGCCGACCTTGCCCGAGGTGAGGTGCCAGGGATACGCCGTATCCGCAAGGAACTGAAGGTGGGTCAGCCGCGAGCACAGCAGGTACGGAAGTACCTCGGCGAGCTGGCGAGCCGCGCAGGGGGTGACGGCGATGGCTCGCAGGCGCAGGCGGGCTAACTACTACAGCCCGATGTCAGGGCGCAGGCTCCGCCGGTACGTCTGGCGGCGGCTGACCCCCTGGCCCATCAGGTGGCTGTTCGGCTGGCGGTGAGATCTGCGCGGACGCCCCGCTGGCTACGGCTGGCGGGGCGTCTCCCTGTTCCGACTGGAGATATCTGCGGATCACATCCTCGACAATCTCGCGGGCTCGCTCACGATCGGCCCGCGCCTCATCAAGAGCATCGGTACCGAGGCATAGATCGAGATAAGGGCGCGTCGAATCCGCGACGTCCGGGACTAGCAGCCGCAGGCGGGCGCAGGCGCTCTCAGCCTCAGATATCGCGTCCATCGAGGCTCTGAGCGTCTGGTCGTAGTTCGCGAGGTAGCGATCGTAGACCGCCTGGTCCGTGTCCGGCCGGTTCGCGTTGCTCAGGGTCCTCCGGGCAATGTCGAGCCCTGCCCTAGTCCGGGCGGTCCTATCGGCTGCCGCGAGAAAGTCCGCCGCAGAGCCCAGCGCCGAGTCCAGCAAGTGCATGCTGCGTTCTCCGCTAGGTCGGCTGCGAACGCTGAGGCCTCGTCCGCCATGCTGAACACCATTGGAAAGTAGACAAATTGGCCTACGGCTTCGCTCATCAACGGACTGGTGGACCAAGGGCTGTTCTCGTCCTGATCGATGTCTGGCCATCGCTCAAGCAGTGCCTCAACGTAACCCTCCGCCGAGTACCCGCGCCGGCGATTCCGAGTGAGCGGCGGGCTCTGCGGGCCCCGGTATCCGGGAGCAGCGCGCGTGAGCTGTCCCTCCTGGCCGGTCAGCCGGCCATCGCCGGTACCAGCGCGGTGACGGGCACGGTTCCGCTGACGGTGGTGCCCCGGCCAGGCGCTGACACCACCAGAAGCTGGCCGCCGACCGCTGAGAGCCGGTCCGCCATGCCCTGCAGGCCGGTGCCGTGCGCGGCGGTTGCGGGGTCGAATCCTGCGCCGTCGTCGGTGACGCTGAACTGGAGCTCGCCGTCGGCCTGGTTCAGGGTGACGGTGGTCAGCGTGGCCTGGGCGTATTTCGCGGCGTTCTGCAACGCCTCGAGGATGCAGAAGTACAGCGTCGCCTCCGCGTCACGGGAGAACCGGCCGATCCCGTCGGCGTCGACCAGCACGGGCATCGGCGCCCGGTCGGCCTGTGCCTGCAGGGCTGCCTGCAGGCCCTGGTCGGCGAGCACCGGCGGGTAGATGCCGCGGGCCAGGGCCCGCAGGTCATCCATGGCTGCCCGGAGCCCGGACCGCAGCTGACCGGCCAGCTCCCTGACCTCGGCCGGGTCGCCGGCGGCGCCGTCGAGGAGGCCGAGGTGCACGCTCAGCGCGACCAGTTGCTGCTGGGCGCCGTCGTGCAGGTTCCGCTCGATCCGCTGCCGCTCGTCGTCTTGGGCTTGCACCAGCCGTCGCCGCGACGCCCGCAGGTCGTCGATGGTGGCATGCAGCTCGGCCGTCAGCCGCACGTTCCGCAGCACCAGCCCGGCTTGTGACGCCAGGTCGGTGAGCAGCTTGTCCTCGGCGGCCGACACCGCCTCGTTCCTGGCTTTGTCCAGGGTGATGGCGCCGAGCAGCTCGTCCTGGTGATAGACGCCGATCGCCCGGGTGACCGGCCCGGGCGCGGCCAGGCCCGCCGACCGGGTCACCGCCGCGGGCGCGGGTCCCGGCGCAGCGCCGGCCGGCCAGACCGACCGGGGTGACAGGGCGCCGCCGACCAGCACCCAGACCTCGACCCGCTCGGCCCCGGTCGCCGCGCCGAGCACCGCGGCCATCCGGTCCAGCGCGGCGTCGGCGTCCAGCTGGCCCGCCATGTCCTGGGCGAAGTCGGCGAGGACCTGGTACGGCGAGGCGCGCCTGCCATAGACGAACCGGTTCGCTACCCGGGAAGCCCGCTGGCGGACGGGGTGGAACAGCACCGCGACGACGACCGCCGCCGCCACCGTGAGCGCCGGGCCGCCGGCGTAGCCGGCCAGCGTGCCGATGCCTACCACGATGCCGGCGTAGACGGCAGTGAGTGCGGCGGACAGCAGGCCGTAGGTGACCGCCTTGCTGATGATCACGTCGATCTGGTACAGGCCGTACTTCAAGATCGCGATCGCGATGGCCACGGGGAATCCGGCCAGCCCGATGACGCTGACGACATCGTCCGCCGCGGTGGTCACGGGAGCCCAGGGCTTCCCGCCTATGTCCATCGACACCAGCACGACAACGGAGCAGCCGATCGCCGTGGCGGCGGTGAAGGCGACCCACTTGATCTGCTGCCGCAGCTCGCGGCCTCCTGACCGGTACCGGTTCGTCATGGCGACGGTAGAGACCGCCATCAAGGCGATGAACACGAACCAGGCCTGGTTGATGGTTCCGATCAGCACGGTCGACAGCGGCGCCGGCAAGGACCGTACGCCGAGCGGGTTCTGGACCATCGCAGAGACGCCGCCTGGCGCCGGAAGCTGCACGTTCTTCGGCTGGACCAGGAACCCGATCAAGGTCAGCGCGATGAGCAGCAGGCACAGTCCGCCGACCGGACGCCACCGCGGGGACGGCAGGTGCCCGGTCGGGAAGAGCAGGAACATGAACGCGACGCTGCAGATCAGCGGCAAGAACGACCACTCCGCCAGCACGCCCGCGATCGCCGGGCCCGGCAGGGTGCCCGGGTGCCTGACGCCGAGCACCGCATACGCGGAAAAAAGGGCCACGAAGCCGTCGGCGATGCCCGCGAGGAGCAGGTACCAGCCGATGACGTTGCCCGCACGGCGGACGATCAGCGCTCCGAGGCTGGCATACAAGACAGCCGACGGCACCTCGCCCACCGTGTCGATCGCGTCGCCGGTGACCAGGTCCTTCCAGGCGAGGATGATCAGGACCAGGGCGGCGGCCGCGACCACGACGGCGGCCGCCCACGCCGCTGTCGCGGCGGTGTGCTGCCGCCGCGCGGTGACGTTCATGCGGCCCGGCGCCCGGTCCACACGTACAGATAGGCCGGGACGGCCAGGATGAACAGGCCATCGGTCGCGTGCAGGGCGCCGAAGACCACGTGATCGTCGGCCAGGCCAGCCAGCAGGCTTTGCAAGACCACCGTCATGAGCACCAGTAGCACGGCACCGACGATGGCGCGCGTCCCCGCCCGGGCGATCAGCGTCAGGATCAAGATGACGATCGCCGCCCCGGCCATCGCGTAGCCCAGCGTCCGGTGCGGGTCTAGCGCCGGGTCGCCAGCCCCGTGCAGCAGCCTGAAGGCTCCGAGGCCAGCCAGGAAGATCTGCACCACCCCGGCGGCCAGGAAGACCAGCAGGCCCCAGCGGTAGACCTTGAACATGACGCCGCCTGGTCGCGCCTTCGCGGCGGCGCCTACGTCGTGCTCGCTGGTCACGCTCGTGTTGTTCTCGCTCATCTCTGCCGCTCCTTCATCTTGTGGGGGCCGCCGATCCCAGTCGCCTGGTACCGAGTGCTTGTCCGGCCCTCCGCGGCGCGGATGTTCCGGACGCTATTCACGCTGTCAGGGCGACCCACGGTGAACCCTCCACTGGGGCCCTCGGCCACCGGTCGAAATGGCGATAGCCACCGCGCACACCGCCAGGACGATCCACCACACGCGATCCGAGGACGGCCCGCCGGCGCCGGGCGCCGGGAACGTGCGGACCCAGCGCGCGACCTGCGGCACGAGGCTGGGCGCCATCAGCACCAGCACGACGGCGGTGCCGGTCGCCGCGCCCGGTTCTCCGGTCCGTGTCCGGACCACGCACGCCGCGGCGAATCCGAGCAGCACGTTGCCGGTCAGCGCGAGACCGGCCCCCGTCCAGGGCAGCTCCAGTCCGCGCATTGCCGCCGCCAGCAAGACCAGCGCGCCGGCGGCGAGCGGCGCCAGCAATGCCAGGGCGCGGATCCTGGTGCGCCGGACGGGCCCCGTCGGCGTCACGTCGACGACCAGGCTGGCCGGCTCATCGAGGGTGAACGCCGCGGCGGCGGCGAGCAACGCGAAGCAGATCGGGAAAAGCATGGTGGCGGCCGTCGGGAACGCGGCACCGCAGCCGCCCACCACGGCTGCCACGCCGCTGACGCCCGCGACCGCCGGCCACGCCCCGGCTCGCAGCACTGGCCCGACCATCACGCGGTGACGGCGTGGGTGAGCCCGCCGGTAGCAGCCAGCACGAGCATGACCACGGCCACCGCTCCCGCGACGCCGAGGGTAGCGATGATCCGGGAGCGCGCCCGCCCTTCGGCCCCGCGCAGCAGCGCGGCCAGGACCGCGATCGCGCACAGGGCGATCTGCCAGCCGAGGAAGAACCACGGCGACCCGCGAAAGGCCGTGACGCCGGCGCTGTTCTCGTGGAGCGTGAAGAACGCGAACGGCGAGAACAGCCGCACTGCCGTCAATGCCGCCGAGCCCGGATGCGACAGGGACAGGAACGTCACCAGGTTCAACCAGCCGTACAGGACCAGGAACAGCACGAACGCGGCGCCGGGGAAGCGGACCCAGCGGCCCAGCGCGACGCCAAGCAGCGGGCCGCCGAGCGACGGAACGACGATCTGCCCGGCGAGGATGGCGATCCGCGCTGACGGGCTCAACGGCCCGTACACCGGGGAGCCGAGCGGGTAGAAGTGCAGGAACGCGAACAAGGTCAGCACGCCGCAGAGGAGCGGCACGATCGCGACCGTGCAGAGCGCGGCGCTGCGCGCCGGCAGCGCCGTCGGGGTGACGCCGACGACCGGCTCGCTGTCGCGCATCGACCGGGTCAGCCAGAACGCGGCCATCATGCCGAACCCGCCCAGGAAGCCCGCCGGCAACGGGTTCGCGGAATCGATCTCGGTGACCGACGCGCCCGGACCGGTCGACGTCAACCACGCGGTCATTCCCACCCCGAACAGGAAGACCGGGTTGACGGCGAACCGGCGCAGCTCTCGGCCGGCGAGCGCGACGAGCGTGGTCCGCCCGGCGACGGCCTCGGCCCGGCCGGGCGCGAGCATCGTGGTCATCACGCCACCTCCCCGGCGCGCTCATTCTCCGGTGCCCCGTCGCGCAGCAGCATGTACGCGTCCTCAAGGGACGGTTCGACATGCTCGACGCCGTCCCGCGCGTGCGCGGCGACGTTGCGGTACCGGCCGGTGCCGGTCCGCCAGGAGACGGTCGCCGCCGGGTCCGGCTGGTCGGCGAGCCAGACCCGGCCGGCGGCCTGGCGGACGAGTTCGGTGACCTGGCCGTCGTACCGGACCCGACCCTGGTCCAGCACGATGACGCGCTCGCACAGGGCCGCGACGTCCTCGGTCTGGTGGGTGGACAGCACCACGATCGACGTACGCGCGATCTCCGCGAGCACCGTGCGCAGTGTGACCCGCTGTTCCGGGTCGACGCCGCTGGTCGGCTCGTCCAGGATCAGCACCGGCGGCGACCCGAGCAGTGCCTGCGCCAGCGCGACCCGTCGCCGCTGGCCGCCGGACATAGCCCGGATCCGCTTCGTCACGAGGTCGGACAGCCCGACCTGGTCGAGTACCCGGCGCACTTCCGCGTGCCGGGCGGCCGGCTGGGTCCACTCCTTGAGCAGTGCGATGTAGTCGACGAACGCGAACGCGGTGAAGCCGCGCGGGAAACCGACCTCCTGCGGCAGATAGCCCAGCCGGCGGCGGATGTCGGTGCGTTCGGCCGAGGCCTCCGGGTCCCGGCCCAGCACGCGCACCTCTCCCTGGCTGGGCGGCAGCGCGGTGGCCAGCAGCCGCAGCAGGGTGGTCTTGCCCGCGCCGTTGGGGCCGAGCAACCCGATCACGCCGGGCTCCAGGTCCAGGTCGACGTCGGCCAGTGCCCGGGTGGCCCCGAACGTGCGCCCGACGCCACGCAAACTGATCGAAGCGGTCATCGCTACCTCCAGGGTCGAAGCTGGCGCAGGTGGCGTCGGCGTACCAGAAAAATTCCGAACGATGCCGCGGCCAGCACCAGGAAGGCCACCTGGATCCGGGCCTGGAGCACCGCCGCCGGCGAAGCCGACCGCGCGGCCAGCAGCCAGACCGTGCTGAGCCAGACGGCGCTGACGGCCATAGCCGCGTTCAGCGGGCTGACCCAGGTGGACGCGGCCAGCACCACCGCGACGAAGCCGATCGCCGGCAGCAGCCAGGCGAACGGCGCATCGCCCGGCACGACCAGCCCGAGCAGCAGCACGGCTGGCAGCGCGAGCGCGAGTACCGCGATCGTGCGCAGCAAGATCAGCCGCAGAGCCGGATAGGGCGTGACCATCTCCGGTTCGAGAGCCGGGTCCCATCCGCCGGTCGTAGCTGAACGCGACCACCAGGCACGGCGCGAGCGGCGCCACGGCCAGGAAGAACCAGAGCCCGCGGGCATGCCCGACCGCCGCCGCGAGAGCGGCGAACGCGAGGACCGCGGCCACGCCCACCAGCCACACACCGCGGAACGCGCTGGCCACCGCGACCAGCCGCGCCTCGTGGGCCGGGAGGCCGGCGACGCGCAGCAGCCGCTCGAACACCGATGGCCGCGGCACCTCCACGGTGTCCCGCGTGCGGTCCCACACCGCGGCGAGGTCGATCACGTCGACCGCGGGGGTTACCCGCGCCCGGCACTGCGCGCAGGACAGCAGGTGCTGCTCGACCGAGGCCCCTTCGGCCAGCGAATCGGTCCGTTCGATGTAGCGCCGCAGTGTGTCATCGTCCAGATGCCAGCCGGTCATGACGATCCCTCCGCTAGGACGGCCCGCAGGTGCGCCTTGGCCCGATAGAGCCTTGTCTTCACGGTGCTCACCGGTACGTGCAGCAGCTGCGCCGCTTCCTTAGCGGTCAGGCCGTCCAGCACGATGGCCTGGATGACGGCGCGCATCTCCGGCGACAGCCTGGCCAGCGCCTGGCCGATGTCGCCGTACTCAACCGACAGCAGCACCTGGTCCTCCGCGGCCGGTGCGGCTCCGGCGTGCTCGAACACGGCGGCGACGCTGCTGCGGGTCCGTATGTGGCTCACCAGCCGGCGGATCGCGATCCCCCACAGCCACGCCGCGATGTCGCCGTCGCCGCGGAAACCTTGCGGTTTTTTCCAGACGGCGACGAAGGTGTCCTGGATCGCGTCCGCCACGAGATCGCGGTCGTTGCACCGCCGGGTGAGCCGGATCGCGAGCCAACCGGCGTGGCGCTCGTAAAGCGTGCGGAAGGCGCCCATGTCGCGTTCGGCGACGGCCAGAAGCAGCGTCTTGTCGCTCGGACGGCTGTCCATGTCCTAACTGTCGCGTCCGTGGGCCGGAAAAGATTCACCTGGCGGCGGGAATCTAACCGGGCCTTCCGCGGCTGCCGTACCGTACCCAACCCAGCCGTGAAGGCTAGGGACGTGAACCCGATGTGTCCGAGGGGGGACTTGAACCCCCATGCCCTAATCGGGCACTAGCACCTCAAGCTAGCGCGTCTGCCTATTCCGCCACCCGGACTTGCCTGGACGGGCAGAGAACCCAGTCCAGCCGCATCACGATAGCAAATCAGGCGACCGCAAGGCGAGGCCGCGACGTACGGTACCGGGGCAGGGGGCGAGTCGGGTGTGTCCCCGTCGGTGGCACTATGGCCGGATGACCACCATCACCGCGCAGCAGGAGGTGGCTGGCCTCGCCAGCGACCTGATCAGGATCGACACCACGAATACCGGCGACGACTCAGGAGGTCGCTGGCCTCGCCAGCGACCTGATCAGGATCGACACCACGAACACCGGCGACGACTCGGGGCCTGGCGAGCGCAGGGCCGCTGAGCACGTCGCGGGGCTTCTCGCCGAAGTCGGCCTCGAGCCCACGCTGCTCGAGTCCCGCAGGAACCGGGCCAGCGTCGTGGCCAGGGTCGAAGGCGCGGACCCTTCCCGCCCCGCGCTGCTGATCCACGGCCACCTCGACGTCGTGCCCTTCGACGCGGCGGACTGGCAGGTGCACCCGCTGTCCGGCGAGGTCAGCGACGATTGCGTCTGGGGCCGCGGCGCGGTCGACATGAAGGACATGGACGCGATGATGCTCGCGGTGATCCGCCAGCGCCTGCGCGAGGGCCGCAAGCCACCGCGCGACGTCGTGCTCGCGTTCCTCGCTGATGAGGAGGCTGGCGGCGACCACGGGGCTGGCTGGCTCGTGGACAACCACCCGGAGCTGTTCGACGGCGTCAGCGAGGCCATCGGCGAGGTCGGCGGCTTCAGCACGGTCATCGGCGGCCAGCGCCTCTACCTGCTCCAGACCGCCGAGAAGGGCATGGCCTGGCTCCGCCTGCTCGCACGCGGCACGGCCGGCCACGGCTCGATGCTCAACTCAGACAACGCCGTCACCGAGGTCGCTGAGGCGGTCGCGCGGATCGGGCGGCACGAGTGGCCGGTACGCCTGACCCCCTCGGTCACGGCCTTCCTGGAGGCTGCCTGCGAGGCGCTCGGTGTGAGTTTTTCGCATAACGAACCCTCAGCCGTACTCGCCAAGATAGGGCCGATCGCGCGCATGGTTGGTGCAACCCTGACAAACACGGCTAACCCCACAATGCTCAGTGCGGGCTACAAGGTAAATGTCGTGCCGCAGGCGGCCTCGGCACAGATCGACGGCCGGTTCTTGCCCGGTCATGAGGAGGAGTTCTTCGCTGAAATCGATGAGCTGCTCGGACCGAACGTGCGGCGCGAGTTCGTCAATAACTCGATCGCGATGGAGACGACCTTTGACGGCGCGCTCTGCGATGCCATGACAGCGGCCTTGCTCGAGGCCGATCCCGATGGCCGGGTGGTGCCGTACTGCCTGTCAGGGGGCACGGACGCGAAGTCTTTCAGCAGGCTGGGCATCAGGTGCTTCGGGTTCAGCCCGCTCAGGCTGCCGCCGGATCTGGATTTCTCCGCGCTCTTCCACGGTGTCGACGAGCGGGTCCCGCTCGACGCCCTGGAATTCGGCACGCGCGTACTCGACCGCTTCATCGATCTGTGCTGATTCGGTAGGTGCCAACCAGGCTTTCACGGCTAACCGCGCAAATTGGCAGCATAGGCCCACGCCATGATCACTACGCATTAGTCAGTAACCGTTATGGAGTTTCGGCGTTTGACGGGACGCCAACGGCGAGTAGTGCTACGGTGACTCATCGTGTGGGGCTGGCTGCAGGACGTACCCCTTCCATCACGTCCTGTAGCGAGCTCCGCGGCCGGTTCTGACGAGGAGGGTTGCCTGTGCTGCCGGATCAGCTCCAGGGCCCCGGCGGCCGTCGCCCGCGCCGCGGCGGCGCGAGCAGCGCGCCTTGTGCGCCGGCCTGGCAGTCCGGCTGCTTGATCCTTGTGCCCGGCAGCGGGAGCGATTCCGCTCCGGTGGCCACGGCCGGTGCGGCGCAGCACCTGGCCGTGGCCGCCGATCCAGGGAACTAAGTAGGCGTCCTGGCCGGGCGGACGTCGCATGCGCAGTGACGATACTGAACGTAGCTGATCGAGTACGGAAGGCAGCGAGCGACGAAGACTGACAACTTGACGATCCTGGTGTGCCCGGCGTTCACGAGGTCAGGCACGGGTCGACGGCATCTGACCGGCATGCTCAGGACCAGCCGGCAAGTGCGGGCTCCCGTGTCGGCGCATCGGCCGGCTGGCGGGGTCGCAGAGCAGCGGTTCGAAACCCCGTCGACGTGGCGCGGCGACTACGTGGACGCGCTTCCCTGCGACGGCACGTCAGGCATCGCCATCGCGAGAGTCTGGCGGCCGATGGCCGGCACTCCGGATCCGGCGTGACCGGTTAGCCGACCGGACAGTCGCGTTCCCGCGTGCCGCCGGGGAATGCGGTGCGACCGCACTGGCGTTGCGAGCTCAGGGACGCCAGAACTGGTTGCTGAGCAGCGCCTTTCTGTGCGCTAGCGGGCCCGCGGCCGGATAATCTTGCGGCGCAAGGTCGCTGTGCGGCTACCATCGGCAGCCAGACGCAACTTGGCAAGCTCCCAGTTCCCGTACTCGGCGTGGTCCGTGAGGATCCGCCGCGCGACGTCCCGGGACGTGCTGCGCGGCAGGTTGAGTATCAGGTAGGAGTACTCCGTCATTACCACTTATTGTGCGCACCGACGGCGATGATTCAATCGGCCTGCGGGAATCAGTTACCAGGAAACGCGTTGGTGGACAGGGGAGCGATGTGAGCGGAGCCAGTCGGCGGCCTGCGGTAGCCTCCTGGCGTCTGCGAGATGTGAGGTAAGAAGGCGTGGCAGCAAGGACGAGCCCGACCGAGCGTAACGGCCAGGCAGGCGCGGACACCGCAGCCAACGGCAGCAGGCGGCTTGTCATCGTGGAGTCGCCAGCCAAGGCTCGGACGATCGCCGGCTATCTCGGCAAGGGCTATGTCGTCGAGTCGAGCATCGGCCATATCCGCGACATGCCAGGGAGCGCCGCTGACATTCCGGACAGCTTGCGCAAGGAGCCGTGGGCCAGGCTCGGCGTCAACATCGACGCCGACTTCGAGCCCCTGTACGTCGTGAACGCGGACAAGCGCCAGCAGGTCAGCAAGCTCAAGAAGCTGCTCAAGGACGCCGACGAACTCCTGCTCGCCACCGACGAGGACCGGGAGGGCGAGGCGATCGCCTGGCACCTGGTCCAGGAGCTCAAGCCCAAGGTCCCCGCCAGGCGGATGGTCTTCCACGAGATCACGCCCGAGGCGATCAGCGGCCGCGGTCGCCAGCCCGCGCGACGTGGACAACGGCCTGGTCGAGGCCTACCAGACCCGCCGCGTGCTCGACCGGCTCTACGGCTACGAGGTCTCGCCGGTGCTGTGGAAGAAGGTCATGCCGCAGCTGTCGGCCGGCCGCGTGCAGTCCGTCGCCGTGCGCCTCGTCGTGGACAGGGAGAAGGAGCGCATCGCGTTCCGCCCCGCCAGGTACTGGGACCTCGAGGCCGAGTTCGCGCCGCAGCCGACCGACCAGGACTCGACCTGGTTCACCGCGAACCTGGTCGCGCTCGACGGACGGCGCATCGCCCAGGGCCGCGACTTCGCGCCCACCGGCGAGCTCAAGGCCGCATCTAACGCCGACGGCCAGCAGACGCCGCCGATCCTGCATCTGGACGAGGCGGCTGCCGCTGGCCTCGCCGACCGGCTCCAGGGGGCCGTGTTCGCGGTGAAAACGGTGGAACGCAAGCCGTATCGCCGGTCGCCTTATGCGCCTTTCCGCACCACGACGCTGCAGCAGGAGGCCTCGCGCAAGCTGGGCTTTTCCGCGAAGTACACGATGCAGGTGGCGCAGCGCCTGTACGAGAACGGTCACATCACCTATATGAGGACCGACTCGGTCACACTGTCGCAGACCGCGCTCACCGCGGCGCGTGCGCAGGCGCGCGAGCTGTACGGCGCCGAGTATGTCCCCGACGCGCCGCGGACGTATGCGAGCAAGGTCAAGAGCGCGCAGGAGGCGCACGAGGCGATCAGGCCAGCGGGCGACTCGTTCCGCACGCCGGCGCAGGCCGGCCTCTCCGGCGACGAACTGCGGATGTACGAGCTGGTCTGGAAGCGCACCGTCGCCTCGCAGATGAAGGACGCGGTCGGGGAGTCGGTCTCGGTCAGGATCGCCGGCCGCTCGTCGACGGGCGAGGAGGCCGAGTTCGGCGCCTCCGGCAAGATCATCACCTTCTTCGGCTTCCTCAAGGCCTACGTGGAGGAGGTCGAGGAGGGCGACGGCACCGACCGCGACGACCGAGAGCGCAGGCTGCCCGCGCTGGCCGAGAACGATCCGATGGCGGCGAGGGGCCTGCATGCCGAGGACCACGCGACCAGGCCGCCGGCGAGGTACACGGAAGCGTCGCTGATCAAGGAGCTGGAAGACCGCGAGATCGGCCGGCCGTCCACCTACGCCACGATCATCGGCACCATCCTGGACCGGGGCTACGTGTTCAAGAAGGGCACGGCGCTGGTGCCCTCGTTCGTCGCGTTCGCGGTCGTGAACCTGCTCGAGCGGCATTTCGCGCACCTGGTCGACTACGAGTTCACCGCGAGCATGGAAGAGGCGCTCGACGAGATCGCTCGCGGCGAGGCCGGCCGGGTGCCGTGGCTGCGCAGGTTCTACTTCGGCACCGACGGCTCCGACGGGCAGAAGGAAGAAGGCCTGAAGGACCTGGTCAGCGACCTCGGCGACATCGACGCGCGGGACGTGAGTTCCTTCCCGCTGGCCGGGACCGACATCGTGATCAGGGTCGGCCGGTACGGGCCGTACCTCGAGCGGGACGACCAGCGGGTCAACGTGCCGGAGGGCACCGCGCCAGACGAGCTGACGCCGGAGTTCGCCAGCGAGCTGTTCGAGCGGCCGAGCGGGGACAAGATCCTCGGCACCGACCCGGCCAGCGGCCGGACCATCGTCGCGAGGGCCGGCCGGTACGGGCCCTACGTGACCGAGGTGCTCGAGGAGGGCACGCCGGCCTCGGTGAAGCCGCGGACCGCGTCGCTGCTCAAGGCGATGGACCTCGACAGCGTCACCCTCGACGAGGCGCTGCGGTTGCTCACGCTGCCGCGGACGATCGGCGAGATCGACGGCGAGTCGGTCATCGTGCAGGAACGGCCGGTACGGGCCTTACGCCCAGAAGGGCGAGGATTCCAAGGACTCCAGGTCGCTGGAGTCCGAGGACCAGCTCTTCACGCTGACGCTCGACCAGGCGAAGGAGCTATTCGCGCAGCCCAAGCAGCGCGGCAGGGCGGCGCGCGCCGCGGCGGCTCCGCCGCTGCGCGAGCTGGGCGACGACACCGCGAGCGGGAAGCCGATCGTGCTGCGCGAAGGCAGGTTCGGGCCGTACGTGACCGACGGCGAGACCAACGCGTCGCTGCGCAAGGGCGACGCGCCCGAGTCGATCACGCTGCAGCGGGCCATCGAACTGCTGGCGGAGCGCCGCGCCTCCGGCGCGGCGCCGAAGCGGCGTGCGACCTCAGCCAGGAAGACCACCTCCGCCTCCGCCAGGAAGCCGGCGTCCGGCGCCGCGAAGAAGTCGTCCTCGGCTGGCTCGGCGCGGAAGACGACGTCACGTGCCAAATCACCCCGTCAGGACGGTGGCTAAGCCGAGCCACGTTGCTGCGCGTGACGACGGGGCGGCGCCAGTGTCGATAGCCTTGCACAATGAGCCTTAGGTCCCCTTTGGGGCGGCGCGACGCCAGCGTGCTGTCGATCCGGTCGTTCCGGCGACTGTGGATCGCGACATCGCTGTCCAGCCTGGGGGACTGGCTGAGCCTGCTCGCGCTGTCCGCACTTGCGTACTCGCTGACCGGCCGGCACGTGCAGGCGACGGCCGGCGCGATCGCCGTCAGCGGCGTCTGGATCACCTCGCTGCTGCCTTACCTGCTGTTCGGCCCGCTGGCCGGAGCAGTCGCCGACCGCTTTGACCGCCGGATCAACCTGGTCGTCGGCGACGTCGTCAGGGCCGTGCTGTACCTGTCGATCCCGCTGAACCTGGTCGTCGGCTTCGCCAACAAGCTGACCTGGTTGTATGTCGCCCAGTTCCTGGCCTGCTGCGCGTCGCTGTTCTGGACGCCGGCCAAGGACGCGTCGATACCGAACCTGGTGCCGCCGGAAAAGCTAGACCAAGCCAACCAGTACAGCCTGCTGACGACCTACGGGACCGCGCCGCTCGCGTCGCTGGTCTTCGTCGCGCTTCGCCTCGATCAGCAAGGGCCTCGCGCAGCGGGCCGCTGAGCTTCTTCGGGAACCCAGCGCGCGGGCAGATCTCCCTGGCGCTGTACTTCAACGTGGCCGACGTTCGTGATCTCGGCGTTCGTCTGCTACTCGCTGCGTGATCTGCCGCAGAGCAAGCATCGGCGAGCGGATCTCGGTCCCCTCGGTCGCCAAGTCGATCTGGGAGGGCTGGCGGTTCGTCGGCAAGAACCGGGTCGTGCGCGGGCTGACGATCGGCATGGTCGGCGCGTTCGCGGGCGCCGGCGTGGTCGTCGGCCTCGGGTACGCCTACGTCAGGAACACCCTGGGCGGCGGGTCGGCCGGCTGGGGAGTCGGTCTTCGCGGCCATGTTCGTCGGGCCTCGCGCTCGGCATGTCCGTGGGAGTCCGGTTCCTCCGCGACTTCAGTAAGCGGCGGCTGTTCGGACTGGCCATCGCGGCGGCCAGCATCCCGCTCGCGCTGCTCGGGCTCATCCCGAACCTGCCCGTGGTCGTCTTCCTCGTCGTCGTGCTCGGCATCCTGGCCGGCATGGCCTACGTCACCGGGTACACGGTGATCGGCCGGGAGGTCGATGACGACACCCGCGGCCGCACGTTCGCGTTCCTGCAGTCGGCCCTGCGGGTCGTGATGTTCGGAGTGATCGCGCTGTCCGGGTTCCTGGCGGGCACGATCACGTCGGTGGTCGGCTCGGCGACGCGGCTCGAACAATGTCAAGATCGGAAGCATCGCCTACGACGCGGTCGGCAACAACGTCGTGCTGCTGCTGGCCGCGATCGTGGCGATGTTGCTCGGCTACCGGTCGTACCGGCAGATGGATGACCGGCCTGGCATGCCGCTGCTGGCTGACCTGGCCGCCTCGATCCGCGGCAGGCCGCTGCCGCCAGTGCCAGCGACGGCCGCGTCGAACGGGCGGGCCAGCGGCCCGTGGAGCGAGGTCGTTCCCGGCGACGACGAGTCTGAGCTCGCGCAACAGCGCGGCCAGCTGATCGCCTTCGAGGGCGGCGAAGGCGCTGGCAAGTCAACCCAGGCCAGGCTGCTGGCGATCTGGCTGCGGGAGAACGGCTACGACGTGCTCGCGACGCACGAGCCTGGCGCCACGAAGATCGGCATGCGGCTGCGGGCGCTGCTGCTCGACACGGCGCACACAGGCCTGTCGCCCTGGGCCGAGGTCATGATGTACGCGGCGGACCGCGCCGAGCACGTGGCGAGCGTCATCCGGCCGGCGCTGGCCAGGGGGACGATCGTGGTCACGGACCGTTACATCGACTCGACGCTGGCCTATCAGGGCGGCGGCCGTCAGCTGTCGCTGGCGGCGATCAGGCGGGTCAACGACCTCGCCACCGGCGGTCTCGTGCCTGACATGACGTTCCTGCTCGATCTGCCGCCAGCCGAGGGTCTTGGCCGCCGGGCCAGCTCGGCGGACCGGCTCGAGGCCGAGCCCGAGCTGTTCCATGAGCGGGTGCGTGCCGCATTCCTGAAGCTGGCTGCCGAGGATGCCTGACCGGTACGTCGTGCTCGACGCCAGGCTGGGCGCGACGCAGCTGAGCAAGGAGATCCAGACCGCGCTCCGGGAGCGGCTGCCCGACCCGGTGCCCGAGCGGGCCGAGGAGATCACCGGCTCGATCCCGGTGATTCGCGAATGACTGGCCCTCCGGGCCGGCTTCTCGCCTCGGGTCCTGGGCGGTTTTCGGGCAGCTGACCGGCCAGGACGCTGTCGTGTCGCAGTTGCGGGCCGCGGCGGCCGACCCGGAACGGATGACCCACGCGTGGCTGTTCACCGGGCCGCCTGGCTCTGGCCGGTCGGTCGCGGCGCGCGCGTTCGCGGCCGCGCTGCTGTGCACGCGCGGCGGCTGCGGCGAGTGCCCTTCCTGCCATCAGGTTGCCGCGGGAACCCAGGCCGACCTGCTGCTCATCCGCCCGGACGGGCTGTCGTACGGCGTCAGGCAGACCAGGGAACTGGTGCTGAAGGCAGCCACGTCGCCGGTCTACGGACGGCTGGCGGGTCGTGCTGTTCGAAGACGCCGACCGGGCAACCGAGCAGGCGGCCAACGCCCTGCTCAAGGCCATCGAGGAGCCGCCGCCCAGGACGATCTGGCTGCTGTGCGCGCCGTCAGCCGCCGACCTCACGCCGACGATCAGGTCCCGGTGCCGGCTGGTCACGCTACGCACCCCGCCGACCGCCGCGGTCGCGGCGATCCTCGAGCGCGAGGGCGTCGGACCCGAGCGAGGCGCTCGAGGCCGCCCGCGCATCGCTCGGTCACATCGGCCGTGCTCGCCGGCTCGCGACCGACGCCGAGACCGCGCAGGCGACGTGCCGATGTCCTGACGGTGCCGGTTAGGGTGACTGGCCTGGCCGAGGCGTTCGCCGCCGCGGCCGCGCTGGTCAAGGCCGCCGAGGAGGAGGCCGCCGCCACCACCGAGGAACTCGACGTGCCTGAGCGAGAGGCGCTCAAGCGGGCGTTCGGCGAGGGCTCGACCGGCAAGGGCGTCGCCGCCGCTGTTCGCGGGGCTGCGGGCGCGCTGAAGGAACTCGAGGACCGGCAGAAGTCCCGGGCGACGCAGGATCAAGCGGGACGCGCTCGACCTGGCGCTGCTGGATCTGGCCGCGTTCTACCGGGACGTGCTGGCTGTTCAGTTCGGCGCGTCGGTGGAGCTGGCCAACGCCTCGCGCGAGCCCGACCTGCGCAGCCTCGCCGAGTCGTCGGACCCGGCCACGACGGTCCGGCGGATCGAGGCCATCATGGCTTGCCGGGAGCGGCTGGCGGCCAGCGTCGCGCCGCTGCTGGCAGTCGAGGAACTGGCGCTTACCCTCGCCGAGCGCCGTTCGGTGCTTCGCTGACCTTCCTCGTCGTTATGGCTGGTCCACCCATTGCGCTTTCTGGTGATGGATGGACCATTCATCACATCGCCGGGCGGGTAGCCGCTCGCCGAGGGTGATAAGCGCCCGCGTCCGGTGAACGAACGGGGAACTGGAGGTTCCGGTCTAACGCTTTTTCCGTGATCTGGCCGTAACCTTGAACGGTGGCCATGATGATGGCGGTGAGCTTCGAGCGGCGCGGGCGGCTGCACTATCTGGACCCAGGGGCGCACCGTCCGGCCGTCGGCGACAAGGTGCTCGTGCCCACCGACACCGGGCCTGAAGTGGCCGAATGCATCTGGGCGCCGACAGTGGATTGACGACGAGATCGGCGGCCTGCCGGTCTGCGAGGGCCTGGCGACCGAGGCCGATCATGGAGCGTGCCGAGGGCAACAAGGCCAGGCGGGCCGAGGCCAAGATGGTGGCGCGGCGGCTCGTGCGCCAGCACGACCTGCCGATGAAGGTGATCGCGGTCGACTACATCGCCGCGGCGGGCCAGATGATCATCTACTTCAGCGCGCCGCACCGGGTGGACTTCCGCGGCGCTCGTTCGCGACCTGTCGGGGCGGCTGCGGGCCAAGGTCGAGCTGCGGCAGGTCGGCCCGCGGGACGAGGCGAAGCTGCAAGGCGGCATCGGGCCGTGCGGGCGGGACCTGTGCTGCTCGACGTTCCTCAAGGACTTCGAGCCGGTCACGATCAGGATGGCCAAGGACCAGGACCTGCCGGTCAACCCGATGCGGATCGCGGGGGCATGCGGGCGGCTCATGTGCTGCCTGAAGTACGAGCACCCGCTGTACATGGACTTCAAGGACAAGGCGCCGCGGCTCGGCGCCAGGGTCGAGTCGCCGGAGGGTGCCGGGGTGGTCGTCGGGTACAGCGTTCCGGCGGATGAGGTGATCGTGAAGGTCGCCGACACCGGCTCGCGATGCGCGTGCCCGCGCGCCAGCGTCTGCGGGTCGCGCCAGGCGTACGAGGCAACGCACGGCCAGAAGCGAGAACTGCCCGCAGACCGGTAGACTCTCTGAGCCGCCGCCTTCTGGCTGGCGCGCCGCCTTAGCTCAGTCGGCAGAGCGGTTCACTCGTAATGAACAGGTCGTCGGTTCGATTCCGACAGGCGGCTCCCTTTCCTGCAGTCCAGTGGTGTTTATCGATTTAAATTTCGATGGCTTGTCAATCTCCGTGGAACGATTCGTGGAACGAGTCGAGTGGTCGCGACGGCCGGATATAAGGCTTGGCTGGCTACGGTCAGCAATCGCCGGGCCGTGCGTCAGTTCCGCTCGCCCACGGCGACCCGGCAAGGACCGGTCAGCCAGCTGCGTGCCGGGCTACGCATCGGTTGTCCTCTGCGCGCCGGCCGACACTCGCGGCGGAGGGGTCAGAGCGTGCCATAACCCCGCTATGCGCGGCAACGACCCTTTGCCGCCGAGCCTTACGGGAGCGTTCAGATCTGCGTCGTTCTGCGCCTCTGCTGCGTGGACGTTGGCTACGTCCCCCGTGCGATCACCCATCTCGTCCCGCACCGAGAGCCCAGCCGGTGGCTTCCGCCGCCGGGCCCCAAGCGGCATCGGCCCGTACGCCCGGCTGAGCGTAACGGCTGGGTTTCAGCCGAAGGTGTCCGAGTCCGGGACCCCGATGGAAGCGTGTGACTGGACGAACCTCCAATGGCCATTTTCGCGGACAAGGACCCAGGTCATCCGCGCCGGCCGCTCGCCGCCGTCCGCGCGCGTGAAACGCCCGTGCCCCTCAGCCCAGGCGACATCGCCCTGGATGTGAATGTCGACATCGTCGGCTACCACCTGGACGTCGTCCGCGCTGCCGACGGCGGCGACGGCATCCACGACCTGATTGCTCGTCTCCCACTCCCGGGCGTCGGTCCCGATATGGGCGCCATCGTGACGCTCGGAGAGCATGGAACGCAGCCGGGCCGTATCACCAGCGTTCAGCGCCTCGAGCGTCTCCTCTATCACCTTGCGGACCTCGTCCTGGGTTCCGGTTCCGGTCATCTGTTTCCCCTCCAACCAGCTGACTACCGAGCAGTGTCGTCCCTGCCGCGGGTGCACGCAACAGTCAGCCGAGGGAGATCCGCCGGTCGGCATCGGTCCCGCTGCCCGTTCGCGTCTTCAGCCGACGATCCGCAAGATAGCGGCGCGGCTTACCGAGATTCGCCGGACGGCTAAGTTGCCTGGAGACCGTGATGCTTGCCTCGGTGCGCGCCCATAGCCACCGCGGGATGCACCGCCCGAGTCATCGAACACTGCCTCCGATGCCCCAGCTGCCGGCGGTGAGCTAAATGATCCGTCAGGTGAGGCCGTGCTGGTAGGCGTAGGCCACGGCCTGGGCTCGGTCGCGGACGCCGGTTTTAGCGTAGAGGTGGTTGATGTGGCTTTTGACGGTGGTGTCGCTGACCACGAGCCGGCTGGCGATCTCGGCGTTGGATAGTCCGCGGGCGATCAGCCTGAGGACGTCGGCTTCGCGTGCCGTGAGCCCGGCCGGGAACTGGGCGCGGGTCGGCCGGGCGGGCTGGCCGGGGCGGCGGTGACGCTGCCGAGCAGGTGCTGCTGGACGGCGGGGTCGACGGCGGGCTGGCCGCTGGTGACCTGCTGGAGTGCGTCGCGGATCTGGGTCGGCGCCGGCGTCCTTGGTGAGGTAGCCGCGGGCGCCGGCGCGCAGCGCTTCGATCACGCTGCGGTCGTCGGCGTAGGTGGTCAGCACGAGTACCCTGATGCTCGGCCTCGTGCTCGCGGAGGCGGCGGGTGGCTTCGACCCCGTCGGCGTGGGGCATCCGCAGGTCCATCAGCACCACGTCTGGCCTGAAGCTGGATGGCCATTGCCATTGCCTCGTTGCCGTCGGCTGCGGTACCGACCACCTCGACGCCGGCGAGCAGGCCTGAGCAGGGAGGCGAGTCCTTCGCGGACGACCCTCTGGTCATCGGCTATCAGGACCCTGATGGTCCCGCTCATGCCGGCACCCAGAGTTCCACCGGAATCCGCTGCCTGTGGCGGCGGCGGCGAGTGTTCCGCCGAGTAGTTCTGCTCGCTCTCGCATGCCGGTCAGCCCGTAGCCGGCCCGTCCGCCGGGGCCGGATGCTGGCCGCGTCGTCCGAGGTCTCTGGCCACCCTGGTGCCGTCGGGTTCGTAGGCGAGCCGAATCTCGACTCGCTCGGCGCGGTGCGTGCCGGCGGATGTTCGTGAGGGATTCCTGCGCGACCGGTACAAGGTGAGCCTGCCGTCCGGGCCTAGGTCACGCTCCTCGCCGGTCACGGCGACATGGCATGGCACGCCGCTGTCGCGCTCGAACCCGGCGGCCAGGACGGCCAGCCGTTCGGGGCCGGGCAGCTCGTCGCCGCGGAGCATGCCGACGGCTCGACGCGCTTCCTCCAGCCCGGTCTGGCCAGCCGCTGGCCTGGCCGATCGCCTCGCCGAGCTGCGGTCGCGCCTCCTCGGGAGGCGAGCAGCCTGGCGGTCTCCAGGTGCAGCACCAGGCCGGACAGCGAGTGGGCAAGCACGTCGTGCACCTCGCGCGCTAGGCGCGGCGTTCGCCCAGCGCGGCGGCCAGGGCCTCGCGCGCGCGCGGGTCTGCTCCAGCTCAGTGAGCAGCAACTCGGCCCGCAGATTGCTCTCGCGCAACCGCCGGGCGAACAGTGACAGGAAGTAGACCGCCGCGATCCCGAAATCGTTCAGGACCATCCCTGCAACGGGCGCGCGGCCGTTGGTCAGCCATGCCCGCGGAGACCGCCGCCACGGCAGCGCCGGCCACCACGGCGGCCAGGAGTTCCGGCAGCACCAGGGCCGCCATGCCGACCGCGGGGAACACGCCGAGGAACGCTGCGCCGTTGGCCTAGGCCGATCAGCGCTGCCGCCGCCGGCGACAGCGGCCAGCAGTTCGGTGAGCCGCATCGTGGGCGGGCGGCCCGGCTGGCGGGCCACATGGCGGCGGTGGTGGCGGCGCAGAATCCGATCAGCGCGGCCGCGACGGCGATCGCGGTGCCGTGGCCCTGCCCGGGCGCCGGGCGGGCCTGGAAGGTGGTGGTCACGACGAACGCGATCGCGGCCACGGCCAGTACGCGGATCGCGCGGTAGGCCGCCCGTTCGCGTTCCCGCGCCTGGTCCAGCGCGGCCGTTCCCGGCGCAGCGGCCTGAGCGTTCACCCCCCAACGGTACGGCCGGATTCGCCCGTGAGTCTTGTGTCCGGCAGACGGATCTCCCGGGCGGCCGTCCACCCCGCGGGTGGAGGTTCTCCGCCTGCCTGCCGGAGCCGCGGCGGGCGGCGGAGTTTCCACCGCCACGCCGGTGCCTGCCGGGTCGCCGGGAGGCAGGCTGGACAGCCAGACCACCCGGCCCAGGGGAGCGAGATGGACAGTACCGGTGACCTGCGCGGCGCAACCGAACCGGCCGCCGCCTCCGCCCCGGCCGAGCCGGTAGTCAGCGTCCGCGACTTGGTCATGCCATACGCCCGCCGTGAGGCGGTGGCGGCATTGATCTCGAGGTTCGGCACGGCGAGATCTTCGCCTTCCTGGGCCCGAACGGCGCGGGCAAGACCACGACGGTCGAGATCCTCGAAGGCTTCCGCCGCCACCGACGGCGAGGTGCGTGTGCTCGGCGTCGACCCGCCACGGCCGGCGCGGCGTGGCGGGACCGGGTGGGCGTCGTCCTGCAGGAGTCCGAGCCCGAGCCCGGCCTCTCCGTGCGTGAGTGCCTGGAGCTGTACGCGGGCTACTACCGGGCGCCCCGCGACGATCGACGACACCATCGCGCTGGTCGGCCTGCGGCAAGGAGGACGCGCTCGGCGACCGGCTGTCCGGAGGCCAACGGCGCCGGCTGGATGTCGCGCTCGCGCTGATCGGCGACCCCGACCTCGTCTTCCTCGACGAGCCCACCACGGGCTTCGATCCGTCCGCGCGCCGGGCCGCCTGGGAGGTCATCGCCGGGCTACGCGGACTCGGCAAGACGATCTTTCTCACCACCCACTACATGGACGAAGCCGAACATCTGGCCGACCGCATCGCGGTCCTCGCCGGCCGGGCGCATCGTCGCCGAGGGCACCCCGCAGACCCTGGGCGGCCGCGACCACATGACCACTGCGATCCGCTTCACCCTCCCCGCCGGACTCCAGTCGCGTGACCTCCCCGCGGGCTGCGCCCCCTCGCCGAGCCGGGCCACAGGGACGATCCGTGCTGCACACCGAGAGCCCACTCGTCCACCTCCAGATGCTCGGCACTTGGGCGCTCGCGCCGGGTTCGACCTCCCCGACCTCGATGTCCACCGGCCGACGCTCGAAGACGTCTACCTCTCCCTCACCGGCTCACCAGCACGAAGGACGACCAATGAACCGGATGGCGCTGCACCAGTCCGGCTCGACCTGCGGGCCCTTCTCCGCAACCGCCAGTCCCAGTTCTTCACCCTCGCTCTGCCCGTGCTTTTCCTGGTGATCTTCGCCTCGATCTTCGGCGGCGCCGGTCACACCGTCCCGGTCTCCGGTGGGCGGATCAACACGTCGGTGTACTACGTGCCCGGCATCATCACCCTCGGCATCATCGCGGCGGCCTTCGTCAACCTGGTCATCTCCGTCACCGCGCAGCGCGAAACCGGCGTACTCAAGCGGCGCCGCGCGACGCCCGGTACCGGCGAGCGCCATCATCGCCGGCCGGGCGCTCACCGCCGTCGTCATCGCCTTCATCATCGCCGCCGTGCTGCTCGGCATCGGCTGGGCCGCCTACGGCGCCCACGTCCCCGGACGCACCGCGCTGCCCTCGTGGTCACCGTCATCGATCGGGGCCGTCGTTCTGCTGCCTCGGCTACGCCCTCACCTCGCTAGTCCACGGCCAAGACACCGCGCTGCCATCCACCCAGGCCATCCTGCTGCCGCTGTACTTCATCTCCGGCGTATTCGTCTCCGTCACCATCCTGCCCCGCTGGCTCGTCGACGTCGCCAGCGTCTTTCCCGTCCGCCACCTGGCCGACGCGCTGCTCACCGCCTACAACCCGCACACACCGGGCCGGTTCGCCTGCCACGACCTGCCGATCGTGGCCGCCTGGGGAGTCGCAGGACTGATCATCGCCATCCGCCGTTCAGCTGGCTGCCCCGGAGCCGCTGACCCGCGCACCCACGACGATCACAGGAGGAACGCCATGGCCAAAGAACTCCAGACCCAAACCGGCCGGTGCGGCGACCACGGCACCGTCCAGGCAACCAGGGAAATCCCCGGATGGATCCCCGTTCATCGTCTACGCCATCTGGCGAGCCCTCGCCAAACGCCAGCCATTCCGCTGCCCCCAATGCGGAACCGCAGTCCTAGCAGACTGAGCCGCCCAGAACCCGGGGCTGACGGCAATGGCACTTCCCCGCCGGGTGAAGCTCAACCGAACCTCCGGACAGAGTCGGCCATCTAACGCCACCGCAGCCATCGGACACAGATCGGCGCCGTTCCCGTAAGCTCGGCCACCGAGCTCCGTGAGACGAAGTAATCGTTCCGCCGAGGCTCGGCGGTATCGGCCGCGTCATGGCGAGTGGCGGCCGGTCCAGCCCAGAGACCCCGACCCGCGTCCCGAGCCTGATCCGTCGACTGAGCTGGGAAATCCGAGCACTCTGGGGCAAGACGATCGCGGTGCCCCGCCTGGCAGCCCTGAACACGGGCGGGGAACACCGGCGTCAGCGACGGAGAACAGCCGCAGCCGCCGGGATCCGAGCGGCGGACGGCGCCGTCCAGGGCGTGTGAAAACGCCGTGCTCCTCGCCCTTCGCGCGGTCCGGATCCACGACACCACGAGCGGGCGCTTCTGGATTGGACTAGCCGCAGTCGGTGGTTCGTGACGTGAACCGCTCTGGCGCTCAGCACCGCGGCTCAATTGACGAGCCGCAAACCAGACACCGGCGCCACGCCTCCAGACCTGCGCTGACAGACGACCGGCGGCGCCCCACGGACCGGCAGATGAGGAGTCCAGTGACGGTGGCTCGTGGCTTGTCGGTTGTGAGGTGGTGTCAGTGCCGCCGATCAGCCCGGCGGGCGTTCCGGCTGACCGCGAAAGCCGGCGGACTGCTGTTGGCAATGGCGGATGGCGGCGCTGGCTACTGACGGTTACTGGCCCAGGCAGGCCGGCCGGCGGATCCGTGGAACGGGTCGTGGACCGGGTGGGTGCTCAACGGGTGCATCGTGTGCAATCTGCGCGTTCGGCCGGCTTTCCGTGCAGCTAGCGCGTCTGGTGCTGGCGGGCGTGTTTCTCGTAATGAACAGGTCGTCGGTTCAATTCCGACAGGCGGCTCCAAGGAAAATCGCAGGTCAGAGACCAAGTCACCGCCAACAAGGCGTCTACCCGTCTTGCTCGGGAGCCAGGTCGGGGAGCCAAGTGGGGACGCAGACGTGTGCGACTCCGGTTCATGCTGGACACCTTGGTTCCGGTTCCTGGGCGACAGTTTGTGGACGCGGTTCCGGTAGGTGGGCGACAGTCGTTCCGGTAGGTGGGCGACACCTGTGCTGGTTCCGCGGCGTCGAGCCGTGCTGCGGCCCTTCGCTGCGATCATTGATCGCGGCGGAGGGAGCCGGGTGTGCTGGTGGAGCTGGGTGTCGTGGAGCAGCGGTATCGGGCGGTGCTGGAGGTCCTGGAGGAGGGGGCCACGGTCACCGAGGTGGCCCGTCGGTATGGGGTGGCGCGTCAGACGGTGCACGCGTGGCTGCGCCGGTATGCCGACGCTGGCGGGCTGGGCGGGTTGGCGGATCGGTCCTCGCGGCCGTTGTCGTGTCCGCATCAGATGGCCGCGGTGTCGAGGCGCGGATCGTGGCGATGCGCCGGGCGCATCCGGGCGTGGGGTCCGGCGCCGATCCGTGTGGCAGCTGGAGCGGGAGGGCGTCGACCCGTTGCCGGGGCGGTCGTCGGTGTATCGGGCGTTGGTGCGCCATGGCCTGGTGGAGGCGAAGAAGCGGAGGCGGCGGCGGGAGGACTACCGGCGTTGGGAGCGGGGCCGGTCGATGGAGCTGTGGCAGATGGACGTGATGGGCCGGGTCCATCTGGCCGATGGCGCGGAGATGAAGCTGGTGACCGGCATCGATGACCACTCCCGGTTCGTGGTCTGCGCCAAGTCGTGGCGCGGGCCACGGCCCGCCCGGTGTGTCAGGCGCTGGCCGAGGCGCTGGCGCCGTCATGGGGTGCCCGAGCAGATCCTGACCGACAACGGCAAGGTGTTCACCGCCCGGTTCGGTCTGGGTCCGGGGCCGGTGCTCTTCGACCGGATCTGCGCCGAGAACGGGATCAGGCACCTGTTGACCGCGCCGTACTCGCCGACCACGACCGGCAAGGTCGAGCGGCTGCACAAGACGATGCGGGCCGAGTTCCTGGCCGGCAACGACCGGGTCTTCGCGACGGTCGTCGAGCTGCAGGCGGCGTTGGATGCGTGGGTGGTGGAGTACAACACTGAGCGGCCGCACCAGTCCTGCGGCGGCGGCCGCCGGTCGAACGGTTCGCCCTGGCCGGACCGGTCCCTCGTTGTGGTCGGATCCGCGGCGGGCCGGTGCCGGAGCCGCCGCGGGAGCGTGGCCGGCGCCCGGCGGGGGTGACGCGGTGGGTGAACGGGCGGGGCGGATCTCGTTGGCCGGGTTCGACTACGCGGTCGGAGCGACGTTCGCCGGGGAGCCGGTCGAGGTCGTGGTGGCCGGCGGGCTGGTGGAGATCCTGCACGCCGGGGTCCTGGTCGCCACCCACGCCCAGCGGCTGCCGACGACAGGCGGACCGGGCGCCGCGGGCGCCGGTGGCCCGGCGGGCGCGCGAGGCCACGGTCGGGCTGACCGTGACCCGGTTGGCCGACGGCGGCGGGTCCTCAGCTTCGCCGGCGCCTCCTACGGCGCCGGCATGCGCTGGGCCCGCCAGCCGATCCAGGTGTCCATCGTCGCCGGGTCGGTGCAACTGTCCAAGGACGGGAACGTCATCCGGGTCCACCCGATCCGCCATGACCGCTCCCGCGACTGGGCGCGTTCGCCAACCCCAAAGGACGACCCCGACGCAAGAACTCAGCCACCGGCAGTCGCCTACCTACCGGAACTGCGCTGTCGCCCGGGTACCGGAACTTGACATGGGGACGCAGACGGCAAGCGCGTCCGGCGCAAGGTTTCCGGTCGCACAAAGACCGAGGTGAAACAGAAGCTCAAGGCGATGCACTCCGAGCTTGATGTGGGAGTGCGCACCTAGAGATAGCTCGCCTTGCCGGGCATTCCAGCAGCCGGAAAACCGAGGTTATCTACCGCCGCGGCCGACGCCTAGAGCGCAAGCTGATCACCAGGGAGGATGGCCATCCGATGGCGCGCAACGCTCCAGAAGCGAAGGCTGTCAAAGTCGGCCAGCGCTACCAGATGGAGAGGATGCTAAGTTGCCTAGACTTAGGCACGATCGCCTCGGAGGACCTATGCGGCGAGGGCGGACACTCTTCTGGACGATTATCGGAAGCGTCGTAGCTGCTGTCGCGGTAGTAATAGCTTGATCCTTGTCAACTCTGGCACCCCGCCAAAGGCAGCCTCTCGCTGTGGCTCACACTCGGCCAGTGCAAGCTCTAGCTGGCGAGTCCGCCCCAGTGGTAATTCCAGAGACTTCCAGCACGTCCTCGTTCTCATATCTTGCAGATCTGACCCCTTCCGGGAAGCTCGGCGCGCCGGTAATCCCGGGTCCAGTCAAGATATCCGGATCAATTTACCCCAAGAGTATCTCGTTCTACTGTAACAATGGTGACCCAGCTGCTACTCCTGCATATAAGCTAAGGCAGAACGCTCGCCGGTTCAAAGCTACTGTTGGGATTGAGGCCAAGTGGCCCCCCCATTTCGAAGCGGCCGTATCACTAGTTGGCGATGGGCGCACTCTCCGGACTTTTAATGTCAGCGCCCTTAAACCAAAAACCGTCAATGTCAATGTGGCAGGGGTCCATACCCTCCAACTCGAATGCTTCAGCTCCGGTATTTCGCCGTCCGGAGGCTGGGCCCTTGCTGTCGCGTGGGGCAACGCACGTGTCACAGAAGGACATTGACCGCAGAATGGCGGGGTCATGCCACCTCGCAATCCTGACCGGTAAAGTGGCCGCCAAGCTGTCCGGCACGCGGGAGCCGCCATGCGCAAATGGTTCGTCGTTCCGTTGCTGCCGTTGCCAGCCTCGGCCCGATCGCGGCCGTCGTGCTCATCCCCGGCGGAGTGCTAGGTTCCGGTGGCTCTACGGAGTGCAGCAAGGGCGGCGGCCCGCGTAACGGCAGCCCACTGGGTAGCAGCAGAACGACAACGGCCCCCGGATGCTCAGGCGACTGCCGGATTCCCAGTGCTGGTTCCGCACGTGCATGCGGCGACACCCCGCCGAATCTGACCCATGCGTGGGTCGACGACTCGCGTCGGGTCGCTCTGGTCTTTGCCGGGGGCAAGGTCACGATCATGCTGGCCCGAGCGAACTATCCCGACGCCCCTACCGATTTCCGGCGGTTCATTGCCCAGAATTACGCAGCCGCCGCCATCGGGCACGTGTACAAGCCATCCTGCGCTGGTCATCAGCCCGCATACAGACGGCTGCGGGACCCAATCCGGCCTGGATCGAGTTCGACCACCGGGGAATCGACATCAAACATCTACAGCACCAGCTACGGGACACAAACCCTGCTGTTGGTCGCCGACAGTCTTGCTCCCCTGCCGGTGCTCGGTGTCGTGACCGGAATAGCCGCGCCATGTGCAGGTCCACCTGCGGCTGAACTGCGGTCAGTCACCGATGGTTCGCTAGCATCCGGGACGGCATACTCGTCGCAACCCAGGTCACGCAATACAAGGGCCGTCACGATCCGTACGGTTTTCGCGCTCGCTCCTGGCCGTTACAAGATCAGCGCGCCGCGATCCGCTGATAAGTCTGGCCAGATGGTGCTGGTGCGCTCCGGGCAGACCAGCACCGTCAACTTTCCCAACTACTGATATTAATCGCAGGTCAGGGTTCGAGTCCCTCCGAGCGCACCTTCGCCCGCTGCCGCGAGTGTCCCTAGTCAAGGCACTCGTGCGCCAAGCCGGCCGATTCGGGTGCTTTACCACCAGCCGAACCTGCGCCATGCATGCCTCGGCACGAATTCCGGTTGTCAAGATACAGAGGTCAGAGGCTATTGGGTCGAGCGTCGACGGCGACTTACTTCTGCGTGGCAATGAAAGGCCAGCATTAAGCCTGGTAGGCGACGATCGTGAAGCCCTCAGGGTTTGCGGTCTGGGACCCAGTCCTGGGCGAGCGTGCAGACCTCGCCTCCGATGACGACGGCTGATACGCCCGGTCGTCGTGGTCCCGGTGGGGCCGATCACGTTCGACCAGGTCTCCTTGCCCGTGGCGACGCTCATGGCGACGGTAAGGGCCCCCCTCACGCCGGCGCCCGTGGCAGTGCTGCCGATCAGGTACATGGTCGCGCCGTCCGGGCTGATGGCCGCCGACTCCAGAAACTCGGACTGGGCCGTGTCCTTGCTGGCCCACTTCTGGGCACCCGTCACGGCCGAATAGGCGACTGACGTGAAGGTACGCGGATTCGCGGCGGTTCCAGAGGCGATCACCGTGCCCTGCCCGGCCTTGCTGACGAGCACCGTTACGTGGCTGAACTTTTCGTTATCCACGCGTCCAGCATGCCGTGCCCACAGCTGCCTGCCGGTGGCGGCGGCGTAGCCGACTGTCGTCAGGACACCGTGTCCCTGTTGCCTGGTAACGCCGGCGACGAAGACGCGGTGGCCATCGGGGCTGACGGCGATCGAGGCGGCCAGGTCCGCCCCGTTGTCTGGGTCGTTGTAGCGACGCGTCCACAGCGGGTTACCGGTCTTGGACGCATAGGCGATGGTGGCGTAGTCGTTACCGGAGGGATACTGCCCGGGCTGGTTCCGTCACGAAGACCTTGGTGCCGTCAGGGCTCACGGCAAGCGCCGAGGCGACGGCACCACCTGTTGCGGAGCCCGCCGTAGCGGGCGGCCCACAACTGCTTGCCGGAGGCGCCAGCGTAGGCGACGGTGGCGTAGTCGAGGCTCGATGTCTTGCCCGGGCTGCTCCCGGTTACGTAGACGACATCGGCGCGGCTCACGGCGATGGCCACCGGCAGGTCGGACTCGTTCGCCCGCCCGTTGTAGCGGCTGGCCCACATTTGCTTGCCTGTCGCGGCGTCGAACGCGGCCGTGGAGTAGTCCCACGCAGCCGATCCCGACCCCTGGCGGTGGGCCGTCCTGATGACGAAGACCATCCGGCCGTCCGGGCTGACGGCGAGGCCCTGGCAGGGCTGGCCCGGTGACGCCTCGAGGCTGAAGCCGCCGCCGCAGCTTAGCGAGTGCTTGAAATAGGCGCTCGAGTTCTCCCATGCTTTCGCGCCGGTGCTGGCGTCGTAAGCGACCAGGCTGGAGCCGACGGCGAACACCAGGCCCTCGCGCGGATCCGCGGCGATGGAGTGAGCGAGGCCACCAGCGTGCGTGCTGGTCCACACGGCCGAGCCCGGCGCGGTGACGGCCGGGGAGGCCAGGGCCGCTGATCCAGGCGCGATGAGCACTGCCGCGAATGTGATCGCCGTTGCCAGCGCGTTTCCAAGCCGACCTGCTCGCATGGCTCACATCCTGAGCGTTCGTGACCGCGCCACTAAACCTGACGGCTTTCCATACCGGAGACGCTCGGTGTCGCAGACCGGTTTACATCGCACCGCATGCACGCGGAAGCAGGAGTCGGCTGCGGGAAGGTCGAGCGCGCGGGAGGAAGTAAATGGCCTTCGATTAGGGGGGGGGGGGTTGGTGGCGGACTTGAGTTTTCTTTCTTGGGTTTTTAGTGTCCGCTATGGACGGCGGCACTGGGCGTCTTCGAGCGGGGTGAGGGCATAGTGATGAAGACGAAGTTAATGGGCCGGGCATGAACGCGGCGGCCCGAATCCGGCGGATATCGTCTATTTCTGGAGAGCGGAGGTGCCCGGACCGCGATGACGGACCGCGCAGATGGCCCTGAGTCTTCTCCGCGCTCTTCTGCCGGGGACAGCACGGGAGCTTTGCAGCAGTCTCTGGCCGGACGAAGCCCGCTTTTGGACGCGGCGCAGCTTCAGGTGCTGCGCCGGTATGGCAGTGAGCACGACATGGTGCCTGGGGAGGTGCTGTTCGCCGACGGGGACGAGACGTATGACCTGATTGTCATCCTGGCAGGTGAAGCGCAGATCATCAAGCGCCACGGCCTGCCGGGTGAGAGTGTCATCGCGACGTACGGCCGCTCTCAGTTCCTGGGCGAGATCAGCATGCTCACGGGCCAGCGGGCTTACCTGAGCGCGGTGGCGAGCACGGCCGGGCGGGTGCTGCGCGTTCCTGTGGAGCAGGTGCGGGTGGTCATGGCGCAGGAGCTCGGTCTCAGCGAGCTGATCCTGCGGACCTTCCTGCTCCGGCACTCCATCCTGACGGGCCAGGGCACGGGCCTGACTCTGATCGGTTCGCGGCTTGATGCGACACCCGGCGGCTGCTGGAGGTCCTGGCGCGCAACCGGCTGGCGTCGAGGTGGCTGGAGCTGGAGGGTTCACCTGAAGCGGAGGCGATGCTCCAGGAGCTTCACGTGCCCGTCGGGGATCTGCCGATCGTGGTCGTGCCGGGCGGCCCGCTGCTGAGGAACCCCGGCAGCCGCGAGCTGCTCGAGGCGCTGGGCATGTCCGGCGCGAGCGAGACTGATCTGGCAGGCGTGTGCGATCTTCTGGTGGTGGGAGCGGGTCCCGGCGGCCTGGCGGCGGCCGTATACGGGGCGTCTGAAGGGATGGCGACGATCCTGGCCGAGGACACCGCGGTGGGCGGCCAGGCGGGAACTTCGTCGCGGATCGAGAACTATCTGGGCTTCCCGGCGGGCCTGTCCGGGGAGGAGCTGGCGGCGCGTGCGGCCTTGCAGGCGGACAAGTTCGGCGTGCGGATCAAGCTGGCGTCCAAGGCGGTGTCGCTGTCGTCGGGATCGGGGCTGCACCAGGTCGGATTCGATGATGGCGATGTGATCACCGCGAAGTCGGTGATCATCGCTACCGGGGCTCGCTACAACCGGCTGGCGCTGGATCGGCTGGCCGACTTCGAGGGCGCCGGGGTCTACTACGCGGCTACCCAGATGGAGGCCCAGGCGTGCCGTGCCGACGCAGTGGCCATTGTGGGCGGCGGGAACTCCGCCGGTCAGGCCGCTCTGTTCCTGAGCCGTAGCAGCGCCCAAGTCCATGTCATCATCCGGGGGGAGTCGCTTGACTCCTCCATGTCTCGCTACCTGATCGACCAGATCGAGCGGAATCCTCGCATTGTCATCACAGCCCGGACGCAGGTCACCGCGCTGCTCGGCAAAGATCAGCTAGAAGGCGTGGAAGTCCTGGACACCAGCCGGCAGCAGAGGTCGAAACTGGCCGTCCGGGGCCTGTTCGTATTCATCGGCGCCCAGCCCAGCACCCAGTGGCTCGAGGGCCAGCTGGCCGAGGACATCCGCGGGTTCCTGCTCACGGGCGGCAATATCCGTGAAGGTCAGCTCGACGACACCGACCAGATGCCCCTGTTCCTGGAAACCAGCCGGCCGGGAGTCTTCGCCGTCGGCGACGTCCGCAGCGGCTCCGTCAAGCGCACGGCGACCGCCATCGGGGAAGGCTCGATGGCGGTGCGGCTCGTCTTCGAACGCCTCCAGGCCACTGGAAGTGCTGTGGCGGACCCGCCCCGCCCCGGCGGAAACAGTCGCCGTGCACCTCAGCACGCGGCCAGTCACTCAGCTATGACGCCCGTGCCCTGAGGATAAATCGCGGTGAGGAACTGGGAGATAGCCATCACCTTGCCGGAGGTGCTGCAAGATTCCCGCCAGGACGCTAACCGAAGGATCTGACGATGGCCGTGGACAACATCGAGGACTTCCAAGCGCTGGAACCATTCTTCCGAGTGATCGAAAACGGTCTTGCAGGACTGGTCGACGGCGGCCATTTTTTTGACCTGCTAGCCGACGATGTCGTCTTCGAGTTCATCATCACCGTTCCCGACTACCCTCGGCGGATAGAAGGACGCGACAACCTGATCGAGCTCTACCGTGGCTATCAACAGGCATTCTTTCTCGATCGCTGCTTCGACCTGCGGGCCCACCGGGCCGACGACTCCACTGTCACGCTCGAGTACGCCTCCGCAGGCCGGGCTGTTGCGACCGGACGGCCTTACGCCAACCATTACATCTCAGTCGTCACCATCAAGGATCGCAAGATCATCGGTTGGCGGGACTACCTCGACCCGCTCCGCGTCTTGGAAGCGCTCGACGCCGCATGGCGGTTACCAGCGTGGGGCATCCGTAATGCGAGCGGCCAGTTCGCGCTTCCGGTTGGCGTGACGCGACGCGCAAAGGCCGCGAGTGAGTGATCCGTAAGCCGCTGGCCAGGCCAGTTAGCGGCAGTTGGGAAAGGGATGGCGATGGCAGTTACAGGCGAGCCGGTGGCGGTTCTTGGCGTCGGGACGATGGGCCATGGGATGGTGGACAGTGCCCTGCGGGCCGGTATCGCGGTGATCGTGTGGGATCGCCACCGCGAAGCGGTCGCTGCCTTCGCCGACCGCGGCGCGGAGGTCGCCGAGACTGCAGCCGAGGCGGCCAGGCGGGCTGCCATCGTTGTCACGATGGTGCCCGATGCCGATGCCGTGATTTCGGTCGCACGGGACCAGGGAATGCTGGCTGCTCTCGCGCCGGGCGCGATCTGGGTTCAGATGAGCACGATAGGCGTGGCCGGGACTGATCGCGTCGAGGCTCTGGTCCGTAGCGAGCGTCCTGACATCACGCTCCTGGACGCGCCGGTGTCGGGGAGCAAGGACCCGGCCGAAGAGGGCCACCTGATCATCTTCGCGTCCGGGCCGGAGGAGGCACGCCCGCGGGTCGCGCCACTGTTCGACGCGCTCGGCCAGCGAACCCTCTGGGTTGGGCCGGTCGGAGCCGGTACCCGCCTGAAGCTGGTGAACAACACCTGGCTTGCCTTCACCAATGAGGCAGTTGCCACCTCGGTGGCTCTTGCCCGGCGGCTGGGTCTCGACGTCAGCACCGTTGCGGAGGCGATCGGCGACGGCCCGCTGACATCCTCGTGGCAGGCGGCCAAGCTGCAACGGATCGCCGGGGGCGAATTCTCAGCCCAGTTCGCGCTCGCGCTTGCGCTCAAGGACGTGCACCTCGCGCAGCAGGCCATCGGGGACGACAGGTTCGCGGTGCTTGACTGCCTGGCGGATGAATGGCAGCGCGCTGTCGACCAGGGACTTGGTGACCAGGACCTGACCGTCGTCACCCGCGCGCTCGAGCAGCAGCACGGAACGCGATGACTCTGATCGGCTCCACGATGGTGTGCGAGCAACGTTCTTCAAACGAATCAGGCGTGGCGCTGGAAGACAGCCCTGTTGTCGCCGCTGACAATCGAATCGACAACCCGGTCCGGATCGCCACGCATCGCCGCGCGTTGAGAGGGGTCCGCACATGCCTCAGGCTGTGAGGTTCAGCCAGTACGGCGGGATCGACGTTCTGCACGTGGTGGAGGTCGACCGTCCGGTGCCCGGCCCTGGTCAGGTCCTGGTCGGGGTGAAGGCAGCCGGGATCAACCCGGGTGAGGCCAAGATCCGCATGGGGCTGCTGGCCCAGAGGTGGCCGACCACGTTCCCGTCGGGGCAGGGCAGCGATCTGGCTGGCGTCGTGGAAGAGCTGGGCGACGGCGTCACCGGGTTCGCGGTCGGTGACCAGGTGCTCGGGTGGACGGATAACCGGGCCAGCCAGGCCGACTTCGTCGTGGTCGAGGCCGCCCATCTCGCGCCCAAGCCGGCCGGTGTCTCGTGGGAGGCCGCCGGCTCCCTGTTCGTGGCCGGAGCGACCGCGTACGCGATGGTCGGCGCTGTCTCGGTCCGGGAGGGCGACATTGTGGTGGTGGCCGGTGCCGCGGGCGGCGTCGGCTCGATCGCCGTGCAGCTGGCCCGGAATGCCGGGGCCGCGGTGATCGGCCTGGCCAGCGAGAGGCACCATCAGTGGCTGTCCAGTCACGCCGCGATGCCAGTGACCTACGGTGACGGCGTGGCTGACCGCATCCGGGGCGCATCCGGCGGGCGGACGGACGCGTTCTTGGACACGGTCGGCGCCGGTTACGTCGAGCTGGCGCTGGCGCTTGGTGTCCGGCCCGATCGCGTTGACACAATTGCGGACTTCGGCGCCGCGGAGAAGTACGGGGTCAAGACCGAGGGAAGCGCGGCTGGCGCCAGGGCCGAGGTGCTAGCCGAACTCGCCGGGCTCCTAGATACGGGCCAGCTCGAGATCCCGATCGCTGCGGTCTACCCGCTGGCCAGGGTCCAGGACGCCTACCGCGAACTCGAGCAGGGCCACACCCTCGGCAAGATCGTCCTCAAGCCCTGAGTCCCAGGAAGCACCACGGCACGGAAGGTGCCGCCTGGGCATGTTCAGCCGGGCGTGGTGTACTCCTCGGCGCGTGACGAGAGGTAGGCGATCTCGGCGGGTGTCTGGGCGAGTTCGCTGGCCCGCCGGTAGGCCTCTGCGGCGGCGGAGTGACGTCCGAGTCTCGCGAGTGTGTGGCCGCGGGCGGCGTGCCAGTGGTGCTGGCGGGCCAGGCCGGGTTCGTCGGCGAGGGCTTCGAGGTGGTCGAGGCCGGCCTGCGGGCCCTCCTGCCAGGAGATCGCGATGGCTCGGTTGAGGGCGACGACGGGGGTCGGGGTCAATGCGAACAGCTCGTCGTAGAGCAGGCGCACCTGGCGCCAGTCGGTCTCCTGAGCAGATGGCGCCTCGTCGTGCAGCGCGGCGATTGCGGCCTGGACGGACCAGCTGTTGGGTGGGTGGTGGCGCAGGGCCTGTGTTGTCAGCCTGGCGCCCTCGTCGATCATCGAGGTATCCCAGAGGCCGCGGTCCTGGTCTTCCAGCGAGACGGCGATGCCATGGTCGTCGACCCTGGCCTGACGTCTGGCGTCAGTGAGCAGCATGAGCGCGAGCAGGCCAGTGACCCGGGGCTCGCCGGGCATCAGCCGGTGGAGGATACGGGCGAGCCGGATGGCCTCGTCCACCAGATCGCATCGGACCAGATCGTGGTGGTCGGTGGCCGCGTAGCCCTCGGTGAAGATGAGGTAGACGACGTGCAGAACCAGGCCCAGACGGCCTTCGAGCTCGTCCGGGCCGGGCACGCGGAAGGGGATGCGGCTCTGCTGGATCTTGCGCTTGCCGCGGGTGAGGCGCTGGGCCATGGTCGCCGGCGGGACGAGGAAGGCCTGTGCGATCTCAGCGGTGCTGAGGCCCGCGATGTAGCGCAGGGTGAGTCCGGTCTGCGTGTCCAGGTCGAGAGCAGGGTGACAGCACGCGAACATGAGCTGCAACCGGTCGTCGGGGATGTGCTCGTGCTCTGGGACCGGCTCTGTGCGGCGCGCCGGATCGGCATCGGCGTGCAGAGTGGCGAGCTTGGTGGCCAGCGTGGCGTCCCGCCGGATCCGGTCGAGGGCCTTGCGCCGGGCCGTGGTCGCCAGCCATGCCAGCGGCTCGCGCGGGACCCCGGAGCGTGGCCAGGTCTCTACCGCTGCCAGAAGGGCCTCAGCGGTAACCTCCTCGGCGAGATCGAGGTCGCCGAATCGGGCCGCGAGCAGGGCCAGCAGACGGCCGCGCTCCTCTCGGAACACTGCCTCGATCGGTTCGCCTGCCGGCCCCATCGCCTTGGTCCTCAGAACTCGGCGAGCGGAGCGCACCTCGACGCGCCCGTACTTCGCGCCCGGACACCTGGCCGCCCAGTCAAGCGCTGCGTCGAGGTCGGGGACGTCGATGATCTGATAGCCGCCCAGGTACTCGCGGGACTCTGCGAACGGCCCGTTGGTCACCAGTCGCTCGCCAGCATCGTTGACCTGCACCTGGGTGGCGTCCTCAAAAGAGTGGAGCAGGCCGGAGTCAACGTGCACGCCGGCCTGCCCGAGCTCCTGCTGGTACTGCATGAACTCCTCCGCCGAGGGTGCTGCGCTGCTCGGCGGCTGGGGCATGCCCTCGCCTTTGCGGAAACCCATGATCAGCAGCATGTACTTCACGCTAGCCCTTCCCTTCGTTCGGTGGTTTGAGACACCTAGGAGACGGTTAGAGAACCGCGCCATCGACACCAGGAACGAACATAATTTCGAGAATCCCGCCGAGTGAGTCACCGCGGCCCGGCAGCAAGTCCCGCTCTTGGCCGGCGAGTCGTGAGGGCGCGATCTCGCTCAGTCTCGCCTTCGCTGCCGGGTCGAGCCATCCGGCAGCTTGTCCCGGACGGCCCCTTGCACCTCACGTGGCGTGAGGCCCTACCGTCGAGAGCATGATCGGGAACGGGCACGCCGGATCTTCTGGGCAGACCTGGAAAGTCGGCGCGCTGGCGAGAGCTACCGGGCTGACCGTCAGGACGCTGCATTACTACGACGAGATCGGGTTGCTGCCGCCCTCGGCGCGGCTAACCGGAGGGCACCGCCTCTACGATGCCGCCGACGTTGCCAGGCTCTACCGGATCATCCGGCTGCGCCAGCTCGGATTCGAGCTTGACCAGGTAGGCGCGGTCCTGGCGGAGCCCGAGTGGCAGCTCGCGCCAGCCATCGAGCGTCACCTGGCTGAGGCCAGACAGCGAGCGGCGACGGCTGCGCGGCTGTGCACGCGGCTGGCCGCGATGGCCGCGCAGCTGGCGCAGCAGGACAGCCCGTCGCCCGAGCAGGTGTTCTCAACCTTCGAGGAGATGATCATGATGGATAGCACCATCCACGGCATGACCGGGCTACTGATGTATGACGATGTTGACGCCGCGCACGATTACATCGTCCGAGTGTTCGGGCTCACTTCGGGCGGGGTGTGGAAGTCGGCTGACGGCGTTACTGAGTTCCGCGAAGTACGGGCGGGCGATCAGGTGATCGGCTTGCACCCGGCTGGCGCCAATGGCTTCCGCTCGCCACGGTCGGTGGACGCGGTGGTGACTGGCGTAACGGTGATCTCGGTCGAGGACACTGACGCTCATTACGCCCGTTCGGTGGCCGTCGGCGCGCGGATCGTGTGTGAACCCGTCGACCGGTCATATGGCATCAGGGAGTATGGTGCCGCCGACTCCGAGGATCAGATCTGGTTCTTCAAGTCCCCGCTAGGCTAGCCCGCCTTCCCGCGGTCCAGCCCGAACACCAGACGGCGCGGACCCGCCTAGAGCGCCGCACGCCTTCCGGGAATGGTATGCATCGGGGAGCCGTAGGCACTGGCCGACGAGCGGCCGGTACAGCCCGGGCGCGTTGGTGGCCCAGCTTGTGTCAACCGACGCCCTTGACTCAATAGTTTAACGCCGTATAGATTTACCGAGCGATGTCTAAATCACAGGTAACTGGCGACTGGCGAGAAGCGCGGCGGCGGTCCGCGCGGGCCGCGATTGTCGAAGCGGCCTGGGAACTAGTCCGAGGTGAGGGCCTGGCCGGCCTGTCGCTGCGGGAGCTGGCGAAGCGTGCCGGGATCACCACCCCGACGGTCTATGCCTATTTCCCGTCGAAGAACGCGATCTACGACGCCATGTTCGGCGAGGCAGCTGCCGACTTCGCCGACCGGATGTCTGAGGCCTACGACAGCGAGGATCCCCGCGCGATTCTCGCGGACGGAGTGCGGCGGTTCCTGCTTTTTTGCACGAGCGACCCTGCTCGTTACCAGCTGCTGTTCCAGCGGACCATCCCCGGGTTCGAGCCCTCGCCGGAAGCGTTCGCACCTGCAATGCGTGCGCTCGGGCTGGTGCGCGAGCGCCTGGCACTCAACGGCGTGTCTGATCCCCGACATGTAGACATGTGGACTGCACTGACCACCGGCCTCGTCGACCAGCAGATCTCCAACAACCCCGGCGGAGACCGGTGGGCCCGCCTGATCGACGACTTCGTAGCGATGTTCCTCGGCTACTGCCAGCAGGACGGCGCGCCCATCCGCCAGCGCCGCCGTTCGCCGTCCGGCAAAGCCCAGTCATGAGCTCCAGCCGTCAGCCCTCGTCCACTCGTCATCGATAACTGCAGCTGCCCATCACCGCCACCTCGGCGGCACACACCGACGTGCCCCTGTCAAAGCAGATGGCCCTGTCGTCTGCGTAAAGGAGGACCCCATGTCCAAAGTCACGGCACCCCGGCTACATCATCTGGCACTGACAGTCACCGACATCGACGCGAGTGTTCGATGGTATGAGGACGTGTTCGGCATCCGCTTCCGGATGGACGTGCCCCATCCCGGCGGTGTCGGCAAGCTCCTCGCCGATGACAGCCGCGAGCTCATGATCGTGCTGCATCGCCATGACGCCAGCACCGGCGCGATGTTCGGCGAAACGGTCACTGGCCTCGACCACGCTGGCTTCATGGTCCCTAGTCGCCGCGATCTCCAGGCCTGGCAGGCACACCTCGAGGCCAAAGGCGTCGTCAGCGCCGATGTCGCCGACAAGCCCCTGACCCAGTCACCTATCGCCGATGAGTCATATGCCTCAGTCCTGGTTTTCCGCGACCCCGACAACATTCAGCTCGAGCTCTTCGCCCCGCTTCGGTAACCAGACCCGTGCAGTGCCACTTTCGACGGAGCTGCAGCTGCATCGCCAAGACCCAGCCTTGGCCGCGGGTGGCGCTGGGGGACTTCGAGTGCTCAACTCGCATTGCTGCCGTTGAGCAGGAACTGAAGGACCCGCGGCCAGGAGTCGGCGCGCGCCTGGGCGTTGGCCACCGGGCTGCCGCCAAAGCTGTACACCTGACCGGTCACGGGGTGGCGGCTCTCAGTGACAGCCGGGGTGCCAGGGACGCCTCCGCACAGGTGACCTGCGCCGGGGTAGCGCAGGTGCGTCAGGTCGCGGGTGAAGCCGCGGTCAGCGGCGCGATGCTCAGCGATCTCGGCCAGTTCCGTGGCTGGCCACATCGCGTCGGCTTCTCCGGAGATCATCAGGATCGGGCCCCGCACGCGCTCGACCGGGATCTCGGCAGCACGGATCATGTCATGGTCGCGGAGCATGGCCTCGAAGAACGGCCTGAAGGCGGTCGGGGATCGTTGGACAGCAGCAGATGGTGGGGTGCCCATCGGGACCATGCCTGCGCAGGGAATGTCGTCACCGCCGAACCGCCACGCCGGCGCGGCGACCGGGCCGTGAGCACCGAATCCGGCCCAGCAAACCCCGCTGGGCGCGAATGCCACCACCGGGCCGACAGGCTCCAGCAGCGCCCCGGCGAGCAGGGCGAGCTCGCTGCCCCGCGACATGCCCATGACAGCGATCCTGCCGGAGTCGACGTCGTGCCGTCGGAGCAGCCAGTCCGCCGCTCGCCCGACGACCTCGACATCGATGCGGACCAGGGCTTCGGGAAGGCCAGGGACACCGAAGTAGGCGATCGACAGCGCGGCGATACCGTGCGAGGCCAGCGCTGGTGCCCAGGCCGCCGCCGGGCCGAGCCCGCCGCCCGAGCCGCCGAACGCGATCACTGCCGGGAACGGCCCGGGACCCGCCGGCCGCGCGAACAGTCCCCAGACCCCGGGCTCGCGAACCTCAGAGACGGTCGCCCCCGGAGCCAGCCAGAGCCGCTCGGTGGTCGTCTCCGCGGTGTGCCCGCCCGCCTCCACGTGCAGGCTCACCCTGACCGGTGACGGCGCGCTGTGCGCTGAAGGCGCCACAATGTCCCCGGACCACCACAACCCGAAGGCATCCACTCCCGTGTAGGTGCCGGCCAGGCTGGCGTCGCGGCTGGTGTCGATGGTCCCTCTCTCGTCGGCGCGGAAGCTTGCGCTCGCATCGCGGGTTGCGTTGTCAATCTCGACTCGCGCATGCACCGCCACGGGCGAGCCGGGTTCACACCCCGTGATAGTCACGCCTCGGGGGTCATCGACCAGCACCGGATGATGCGGGGCAGCGATACGGAGTGCCGGAGCGGCAACGCTGTCCGGGCCCGTTGGAATGCTGGGCTGTCCGAGGGAACTGGGTGTCGTCATGACCGCCTCCTGAAGGTCTCAACCCAGAGGCGTAAACCGGATGCGAACGAATCGTTCAGTCACGCCCGCGCGGGTTGCGGCGCTGGCACGGCGGCCCTGCGCCGACCGGGCGGGACCGCGGAGCCGGCGGGGATGGCTGAAGGCCATAGATCTCACCGCACGGCTGGCAGTCGCCTTCGGCCGCTATGGGTCGGCTTGCCAGTGCCCGGGAGACGAGGCTGCGGTATACCTCGGATATGGCTTTGGTGGGGCGGCGCCGCGAGATGGACGAGGTTGAGCGGATGCTTGCCCTGGCCGCAGGCGGCCACGGCGGCGTCCTTGTGATCACTGGTCCCCCAGAGTCCGGCAGGACCGAGCTGGCAGCTGCCGCAGCAAAGGAGGGCGCCCGCCGCGGGTTCGAGGTGCTGCGCACCACCGCGATACGCGGCCAGCGCGGCTGGCTGATGTGGGCCCAGCTGCTGCGGGATGCCGGTTCGCCGGACGATCTCGTTTCGAGGGTGCTCGGTGAGCCCGGTCCCATCGATCTCGACACAATTGCCCGTGAGCTCACCGCCGGGAACCTGCGGCTGCTCGTCATCGACGACATCGATTTTGGCGGAGCCGAAGCCCTGCACGGTACTGCGGCTGGTCGCCGCCCGGGCCGCAGCTAGTACCACCGCGGTGATCGTGGCTTCGGTGCTGCCGCTGGGCCTTGGAACGGATCTGCGGCTGGGCGGCTTGAGCGCGGGCGAGCTCGCGGCGATGGTGCCCGAGGTGCCGCCGGAGGCCCGTCATGCGGTGTGGCTCGCCTCCCGAGGGCTGCCTGGCGTCGCGAAATCCATGGCTGCCGAGCTCGCAGCTCGCGGAGACGATCTTGATCCGCTGGTGCACCTCGCGCTCCGGGCACCATCGCAGGCGGAATTCCTCGATGTCGATACCGGGCTTGTCCGGCTGCTGGAGCTGGCCATTCCGCGAGCGCCGGACGACGGCACTAGGGCCCGGCTGCTGGCCCGGCTGGCGCATGAGCTGCTCGGCGACTCATCAGCCGGGCCGCGGCGCCGTATCCTCGCCGACGAGGCGCTGAAGCTGGCCAGGGATGGCGGGGAGCCGGGCACGCTGGCCGAGGTGCTTGATGCACGGCTGCATGCGTTGTGGGATCCGCAGGGCGCCGAGGACCGGCTCGCGGCGGCCTCTGAGATCCTCGAACTCGCCCAGGCCGCGGGCGACGATGTTCGGGAACGGCATGGCATGTTCTGGCGGTTCGTCGCCATGATGGAGCTTGGCCGCGTGGGTGAAGCCGAGTCGGCGCTGTCCGCCTTCGAACGCGCCGCGATCGCGTCTGGTGACAGCCAGGCAATGGTGATGGCAACCGCCAGGCATGCCATGCTGGCCACCTTCCGCGGACGCTTTGACGAGGCTGCTCAGCTGATCGCGCAGGTCGCGGAGCAGGGCGCGCGGGCAGGGCTGCCCGACACCGAGCGCCTGGTAGCGGCGCTGCATGGGGAGATCGCCTTTTACCAGGGTCCGGCTGCGGCGCCGTTCACTGTGGACCAGCTACTAGCCCTGGCCAGGCGGCTGCCCGGGCACTTCATGGAGGCGAACGCGGCTGCCTGGCTGATGATGCTCGGGCAAGAGGACAAGGCCCAGGCGGAAATGGACCGCGTCCTGCCGGCGGTGCTCGCCGGATCGGGGCCGCGATGGCTAGGCGCGGCCGCGATGCTGGCCTTCGTCACCGCCCAGACCAGTGATGTCGTCGCGGCCGCGCAGTTGCGGGAGATGCTATTGCCCTACCGCGGGCAGCTAGTTGTGATGGGCGGGGCGAACAGCTGCATGGGACCGGTTTCATTCTTCTTGGGACTGCTGGCCTCACGTCTCGGACTGGCCGAACGAGGCGGTCGACTGCCTAGAGGAGGCCACCGCCTTTGCCGAACGCACCGGCGCGCTACCCGGGCTGGTCCTGTGCCTGGAAGGTGCCGCCGCGGCGCTGAGCCTCCGGCAGGCGACCGGTGACCGGCAGAAGGCGTCCGCGGACCGGGACCGGGCACGAGCCATCGCCGAGCGGCTCGGGGCGATCGGCTTGCTAGGCCGGGTCGGCTCGGCATCCGGCCAATGGAGCTTGCGCCGGGACGGCGAGGACTGGCTACTGACAGCCGGAACCGAGCAGGTACGCCTGCGGAACAACCGCGGCCTGCACTACCTTCAGGCGCTGCTCGCAGCTCCGGGCAGGGAGATCCCGGCGCTCGACCTGGCCGCGGGAGGCCTTGGGCTGGCCATCTCGGACACCGAGCCACTGCTGGACGCAGCCAGCCGGCGCACCTACCGCAACCGGATCCGCGAGCTGGAAAGCGAACTCTCAGCCGCTGACCGTACCGGGGACAGCGTCGCCGCCGGGCGGGCAGACAAGGAACGCCAGGCGTTGGTCAGCGAACTACGCCGGGCAACCGGACTGGCCGGGCACCCGCGCCGGGCGACTGCCGATGCCGAACGAGCCCGGGTCAACGTCACCCGCACCATCCGGGCAGCTATCGATCGCATCATGCTGGCAGCCCCGATCGCCGGAGCGCACCTGCAATCCTCGATCCGCACAGGCACGGCGTGCCGGTACGAGCCCTCGGCAGGTGGCCCAGCCCGCTGGCGAACCTGAGCACGCGGAATGCGTAGTGCTGATCTACGCCTCCGGCGACACCAGGAAACCGCAGCCGGGCCCGAGGTAGCCGGCTAAGTCGCCCCATTGCGCTCCCGGAACCTGCTGAACGACGTGAGTATCACTTCGGCTGCGGCATTGGGTGTCCGTTCGTATCTAACTTCGGCAAGCGCGCTGACCAGCTCCCTGATGAGTTCGACCGCCTCAGCGGGCGGATTTGCGAGGCGAGCACGGGCATCCCGGCCGAGTAGCAAGCTGGTTCCTGACGCGGCGGCCTGCCGCGCCCGGCCGAGTTGGCTGGCGAGTTCGGACTCGGTGATCTCGGACGGCGCGCGTAGTCGGCCGCTCCGGTCTATGTCGACGTAGAAGCCGCGCCGCTTGAGGCGGTCTGCCTCGTCGGCGGACGCATTCAGCGTGCTGAGGATGTGCGCTAGCTCATCGGGAGACATGACGGCTACCCTTTGCCACACGCTGCCGATCGGGAGCATGGCGATCAGTAGCCCACCGACAAGCTTGAGCTGATGCCACCGCAGCATGCGGCCGAGCGGTGCCCGCGCCCTAAGCCTCGGGGGCATGGCCGCAAGGGCGGACAGGTCCATTGCCTTGCCGCACTCTTCAACCGCGAGCACCGCGAGGGAGTACGCACGCCCGGTGCGGCCCGCCTTGGCCAGCAGCTCGGCGTCGTCCAGCAGGCCCTGCGCGTTCCTCGCCGCCGCGATGGCGCAGGCCGCAAGCTCCTGTTGTGTCAACGCTTTCACAGCCTTGAGATCCACAACGCCAACCTAGCTAGCAAGCCTCCGCGGACATTGACCGAGGGAGACCAGGACCGCCGGGAAGAGTAGCCCGTCCCGGGTGATGTGACGTCCACCCGTATCGGACAGATACTTCTGGGACGGATGGCCGGGATCAGGCTCAGCATTATCCGCCTGCCGGACACGGGAAGCGCATGCAGCGCGACCGGGTACATAGGGGGCAACGATGGCAATCGGACCAGTCCAGCTCATCGTCCTGGGGTTCAACCACCCTGAATTTCATGGCGAGATCATTGAGGAGCTCGAGAGGCTCCGCGAAAGCGACACGGTACGCGTCATCGACGCGCTGGCCGTCTACAAGGACGCCGCCGGAGATCTGGAGGTCGAGCATCTCAGCAACCTCTCCGAGCAGGAAGCCGTCGAACTCGGCAGCACTGTCGGCGCGCTCATCGGCCTGGGTATCGACGGGGATGAAGGAGCCGAAGCGGGCGCCGCTGCGGGCGCGGAACGGGCCGCCAGTGAGGGCATTAGCCCGCTTGGCGGTGTCGAGGAGTGGGATGTCCTCGAGGACATCCCGAACGACTCCGCGGCAGCGCTGATCCTGCTAGAGCACCACTGGGCGGTACCGCTACGCGACGCGATCGCCCGCGCCGGAGGATTCCGCCTCGGCGACGGGTTCATCAGCCCGCTGGACCTGATCGAGGTCGGGCTGGTGTCGGCGGAGGAAGCGAAGGAACTGCACGATCTGGAAACGGCCGGCGCCTCCAGGCGATGACCGGGCCGACGACTAAGTGGAGAGGAGGCGGGCAAGATGTTTGGATCACGCAGAGTCGCACGGCGTACAGGGCGGCGCACAGCACGGCGCGTGTCTCGCCGTCGCAGATGAGTAACAAGGAGCGCTGAGGCTTCGGCGGCGGTCGGCATTCGCGCACTAGGGCCTCGTCCGACATGCGGCTCCACTGGCTCCACCTATTGATCACTCCGGCGGCGGCCGCCATGCGTCGTTGTCGAGAGTTCCGTTCACGGCGTCCTGGGCGACATCGGTGAGCCGGAGGTTGTTGCTCCTGGCGTATCTCCGCAGCCGCTCGAAGGCTTCGGCGAGGCTGATCGCAGCCCGCTCAGATATCACGCCCTTCGCCTGCTCGATCACTATCCGGCTGGAAAGCGCGGCGGAAAGCTGCTCGTTCAGTCGCCGTGCTTCCGCGGTCGCCCGGTACTGGACGATGCTGACCGCGGCGAGGTCGGCGAAGGCGCGGGCGACGATCCGGTCGGCCTCGGGCATTGGTTCTGGCGACGCGCTGAGGATGTTCAGGGCGCCGAGCGTTCCATCGCGCCAGCGCAGCGGGATCGCGAAGGCTGAGCGGAAGCCCGCCTCAAGAGCCGCGCGGGTGAACTCCAGCCACCGGCCAGCGCCGGCCGTCAGTATCTCGTGCTCGACTGTTTCGCCCGAATGGAAGGCATCCAGGCACGGCCCCTCCTGCGACTGCAACTCGAACAGCTCAAGCAGCCGCATTGCCTCGCTGGAGGAGGCGACCAAGCCGAGCCTGCCCGACGGCGCTGCCAGCATCACGCCGGCTGCCGATGCACCAAGCAGGTTCACGCACCGGCCAGTCAGGCCGGTGAGCAGGTCAACGACGTCATAGTCATCGACCAGGGTGTCGGCCATCTCGACGAGTGACCTGACGATGTCAGCCTCTCTGGTCATATCCGCTCATCCCCTTGAGCGCTCGACCCGGCGGCGGCGCTCACCCGGGTCGCTCCTTTCATGGTAAACCCGGTTACGGCTCCTGGCCCAGGCTCGCGGTGCGCGGCCGTCATGCCAGCCTCAGCCGGTGCGCTATCACGTCTTGGGCCACGTCAGCAACGAGGCTTTCGGTGGCAAAGGCATGCGCCCGGAGACGGACGAGTGCGTCCGTCACGCTGATCCCCAGCTGCACCGACAGGATGCCGGCGGCGTTGTGTACCGAGAAGTGAAAGTCGGCGCCTGTCTCGAGTTCCATCGCCATCGCATCGGCGGGTGCGCCAGCCTGAGCTTCCAGTACCCAGCGGGCCACCACATCGGCGATGACCATCGCGTCGGCGTGCTGATCGTCGGTCAGCGGGCTGGCCCAGGTCCGGTAGAGATTCAGCGCGCCGAGGCGCACGGCTCCGACGCGCATCGGGAATCCGTAGACGGCGCGCACGCCTGCGTCGAGCGCGGGCGGTGTGAATGCTGGCCACCTGCTCGTTTCCGGTGCGGCCAAATCCGGCTCTGATATCACCTGGTCGTTCTGGTAGGCGTCCAGGCACGGGCCCTCGCCGAGGGTGTACTGCAGTTCCTCGATGAGATGGCTGATCGCATCCGTCGTGCAGAGAGATCCACGCGGCATGTCACCGGACATGAGCATCACGCCGGCGCCATCCACTCCTACAAGATTCGGGCATATAGCGCACAGTCGGGCGGAAGACCACGAGTCGTTGCCGCCGTCTGAGAGCGCGGCCAGAATGCGGCCGCGCCTATCGCCGGTCATGGCCATCACATGCCAGATCGTGGTGCTGGTCGAGTCGCTTGCGCGCCACTAATGTCGTTCACCTGCTGCTCCTGTCCTGTAACGAAGGGGCCAGCAGGGACTGGACTGGGTGCCGCTACGACTACATCCCCACGCTACGGCAACCACGAGACAGATGCCGAGTCAACCTTCATGGCTCAGGCCACCGGGGCTGCGATTCATCTGGCCAAGGACTTCCGGCGCTGGTCAATCGCCTGACGGCCAGCCTTTGACGGACGGCCAGTAAGACCCGCCAGTACGGCGGTGCCGCGTGTCGCGGCCGGTAGGACTGCAGGTTCCCGATCTCGCTGACACCAAGGGGACGATCTTCGGCCGCCCAGCTACCGGTCACGTGCATGTCTCCCCTGCCAAGGCGTGCGGAGCACACAACACCTGGGCTTGCCGCCACTAGCCCCGGTCGTCGCGCGAAGCGCATGCATTCTTCGACGATTCGACTGATGCCGCCGGGGTCCAGAGCGGAAGGTGACACCTAAGGCCCGCTCTGAGGCGATTAATGCCCCGGGGCGAGCCCGACATACCAGCGAATCATAGACGAAGTAGCTGTTCGGTTAGAAGCCCTCCACGCGGTCTTGACGCGGCTACGTCTTTGGTGCCTGGGAGATCCGCACCATGTTGCCCGACGGATCGCGGAACGCGCAGTCGCGCGGACCCCAGGGCTGATCGATGGGCTCCTGCAGCACCTCGGCGCCGGATGCCCGCACCTTCTCGAAGGCAGCGTCGAGATCGCCGGAGCGGAAGACGGTCATCGGCAGCACGCCCTTGGTGAGCAGTTCCTGCAGAGCGTCGCCGTCGGCCTGGGACCGGCCGGCGTGCGGCTCAGAGAGCACGATCTCAGGGCCCGACAGATCCGGGCTGCCGAGGGTAACCCAGCGGAACCCGCCTGAACCGACGTCGTTGAGCACCTCAAGGCCGAGCGCGTCGCGGTAGAAGCCGAGCGACTCGTCCACGTCGTTGACGGTGATGTGGCAGTACTGGAGTTCGATGGTCATGGGGCCAACGCTAGGCGGCGGACTCGCTGGCCGCTTCTCCATTCCTGCTCGGCGTCTTCCTGACCGGCCTGGTGCGCACCTTCGCTACGCACGGGGGCATCGCGGTCACCGCTTCGTGCGCGTGGCTGGCGTATGCGCTCGGCGTCTCCCCGACGATTTCTGTGAACCGTGTGCTGAACGAGCCGAGCGAGGTACAGCCGACCGTCATGCACGCGTCGGTCACGCTCATACCAGCGCGCAGCAGTGCCATCGCGCGCTCGATCCGGCGGGTCATGAGATAGCTGTACGGCGTCTCGCCGTAGGCCGCCCTGAACTGCCGCGAGAAGTGCGCGGGCGACATCAGAGCGTGCCTGGCCATGGTCGGCACATCGAGCGGACGCGCGTACTCCCTGTCGATCAGATCCCGTGCCCGGCGCAGGTGCGCCAGGTTGGCGAGGTCTTGCGGGTCCATGCGCATGACGCTACCATTCACGCCTGAGGGACGCCGCTGACCTGCAAGAACGCAGATGAGGTCAAGCAATCTGGCACCGCATGCAACCCGGACGTGGATCGTCCGCAATAGGGCGTAATCTGCCGGCATGGCTATCGCACGCTACTCAAGCATCGTCCTCGACTGTCCTGATCCGGGCGCGCTCGCGACCTTCTACGGCGCGCTGCTCGACTGGAAGGTCGAAGTCTCGTCCGACTGGGCCGACGTACGGGCCGAGTACGGTCAGTGCCTCTCGTTTCAGCAGGTGGAGAGCTATACGCCGCCGAAGTGGCCGGCTCAGGACGTGCCGCAGCAGATGCACCTCGACGTGATCGTCGACGATCTCGACGACGCCGAGGCGTCGGTGCTCGAACTCGGCGCGACCAAGCACCAGCACCAGCCTGGTACGTCCTTCCGGGTGTTCCTCGACCCCGCCGGGCACCCCTTCTGCCTCTGCGTGGACTGACCTGCCGCCGGACGACCGATCCCGCGGCTAGAGCGTCGGCGTGGGCGCGCCAGACGGCTGCGGCGTTGGGCTCGGCGGTGGCGGCTGCGGCGACGGATAGGTCACCGGAGCACTCGGCTGCAGCGCCGGCGCATCGAGGCGACGTCGACGGCGTCGCACGACCGTGCTCGCACAGGCCGTTCAGCCGTTCGCCGCGACCGCTCTCCCGAGCCGGCGGTGATCGCCGCCCTGGGCCCGCTCGTCGCCAGCGCGCGCGGCCCGACGGAAGCGGCATCCCTTGCCGGTCCGCCGGTGCTACGCGGTCGCCGCGACCGGACTGCGGGTTCAGGCGTGACCGGTCCCTTCCCAGCCATGGCGAGCGCGGTCGCCAGCATACACCCTGCGGCCTCCATCAGGCTAGCCTGCGCCTCGCTGGTCAAGCCGTAGCGCGGAGCGGCCGGGCCGTCAGCATGCGGCACACGCGGAGCAGCTGGCGATAGCCGGCCCAACGGACTCCGCGGCGACGCTAGAGGCCGACGAACGCGCCGTCACCCGAGCGCGGGTCGGCAGCGCCGGCCAGGAGCCCGTCCTTGGTGACGTGGATGACCTGGGCGTGCCCGAAGAAATCGTCGCCGGCTGGTTCCGCCGCGACCGCATACCCGCGCTCGCGTAGCGCGCGCGACCAATCGGCCGGAGCGTCGCTCTCGACGCGCACCACGAGCGGGTTGTCCGACTGCCAGACGTCGAAGCCGTTCGTGGGCTCGCGGCTGAGAGCCCAGCGAGGCGCGGCGATGGCCTCGCCAGGCGGCTGCTGAGCGGAGAGCAGCCGTGCGAGCAGTTGGATCAGGATCTGCGGCTGAGCGTCGCCGCCCATGGTCCCGAGGACGGTGTCCAGCCTGCCCGCGGCGTCCGTGACGATCAGCGGGCTCAGCGTGTGCGGCGGGCGTCGCCCCGGCCGGTACTCGGCTGGGTGGCCCGGATCGAGCGAGAAGCCGATGCCGCGGTTGTGCAGGAAGATGCCGTGCTCCGGCAGAACGAGGTGCGAACCGAAATCGGCCGCGTTGGACATGATCAGCGAGACGCCGGCCCGGTCGCGATCGACGGCGCAGATGTGGGTCGTTCCGCCGGCCTGATAGACGTCGGCCAGATCGCCGGTCGTGCGCTGCCGTACGGCGTCGGCCCGAGGCCCGAGCCGCGCCTCGTCGATCAGCGCTTCGCCGTCGGCGTCTTCGTGCAGGACCAGCTGCCCGGTCGAACGCGGCCTGGCGAGCCGCCTCGACGAGCATCGGAGCCCAGGCCTCCGCACCGGGATCGGCAGGCAGCCCGGCATTCTCGGCGATCCAGGCGCCCGAAAGCGCCAGGTAGCCCTGGGAGTTCGGCGGCACGGTCCACAGTTGGTGGCCGAACGCGGTCAGCGCGAGCGGCCGCACCCAATCGGCCTGCGACGCGCGCAGGTCTGCTTCGCTGAAGTGCCCGTCGCCGAGCGCGAGGAGTTCAGCGCCGGCGGCCCCTTGATAAAAGCCCGCCCGTCCGGCGGCGGCGATGGCCTCCAGAGCGCGGGCGACCCCCGGCAGCCGAAGGCGCTGGCCGGTCACCAGGGGCCCAGCAGTCCCGAACGCGGCAGCGTGATCCTGGCCCGTCAGCGCCGACGAGGCCCGGGCGAGTGTCGCCGGCACAGGGAAGCCAGCGGACGCCAACCGCCGCGCCGGCGCCAGCAGGGCGCCGAGGCTCAGGGACCCGAACCGCTCGTGCAGGGCGAGCAGCCCGTCCACGCAGCCAGGCACGGTCACCGCCCGCACGTCGCGCTGGAACGGCATCGCCCGAAAGCCCTCGTCGCGCAGCGCGCCGGCGTCAGCCCCCGAGCCCGGCTCGGCCCGAGGCGTTGAGCGCGACCGGAGGCGCATCAGGCCAGGCCACGATCGCGAACAGGTCGCCGCCGAGCCCGCACATGTGCGGCGCGACAACCGCCATCACAGCCCCTGCGGCGACGGCCGCGTCGGCGGCGTTGCCGCCTTGGCTGAGCATGACGACCCCGGCGGTCGCGGCGAGGTGGTTGGCCGCCGCGACCGCTCCACCAGGGGCAAAGCGCGTCAGCACGGGGCGATCAGGGGTTCTCGCACCGGCCACCTCTCATCGCGGCGCCAACAGCTGGCAAAACCTTTTGGCACGGTAGCTACCGCCCGCCGGCCGTGTCAAGAGCCGCCCAAGAGCCAGAGCCGAAGAGCCGCCAAGAGGCCCGGCCAACCGCAGTCAGCCGCCACGACGCCCACCGCTAGCCGTGTCTGGCCAGCGCTCCAGTCGACGCCCGTATGTGCAGCGTGGCGGGGACGTGAGCGGGCGGCTGGACTGGATCGCCGTCGAGACGGCCAAGCAGCATCGCCACGGCCGCCTCGGCCATCCGCTCCGGATGCAATTCCAGCGCGGTGACCGGCGGGTCACCTTCCCATGCGTAGACCCCGTCGACGCCGGCGGCGAGGAGCAACTCGTCGGGCACGCGCTTGCCCGACTCGTGCGCCGCCCGCAACACTCCGCGAATGAACCGCTCGGCGACGACGAAAACCGCGTCCGGTGGTGTCCGCCCCGCGAGCAGTCGCCTGGTCGCCTGGAACGCGCTGCGCTCGCCTGGCTGCATGGCAACGGGCACGACGAGCCGCGGCAGGCCCTGCTCGCGCGTCCAGGACTCGTAGGCGCGGAGCGTCTCGGTCGCCCAGGCCCACTCAGCCCGCGGGGTCAAGATGGCGATCCGCCTCGCTCCCCGCTCAGCGAGGTGGTCGAGCATGAGCCGGGTGTTCGCGTTGTTGTCCAGCTCCACGTACCAGGAATGGTCAGGCCGCCCCAGGTCGCGCCCGATGGTCACCGCGGGCAGGCCATGATCCTCCAGGACGGTTATCCGCTGGTCGTTCGGTGACGGGTCGGCGACGATGCCGCCGTCGATCGCGAGTCCGCCGAGCCCGGCACCTGCGATCACAGGCGGAAGCAGCATCAGCGCTTGCTCCCGCGCGAAGGCCGCGGCAGCCGCGGCGCCGGCGAGGCGCATGTAGTAGTCGAGCCGCAGCGTCTCGTCAGTTCGCACGTCGCCGCTGACGGGAAGCATCAGCCCGAGCGTTCCTGATCTGCCAGAACGCAGTCCGCGTGCGTGCCGGTTCGCCTGGTAGCCAAGCCGGTGGACGACCTGCGTCACCAGCGCCCGCGTCTGCGGGTCGACCCGGCCCTTGCCGTTCAAGGCGTGGGAAACCGTCGTCACCGAGACGCCGGCGGCCTTCGCGACGTCATGAATGGTTGGCCGTGATACCACTTGTCCGCGTCTCACCGGGATGAAGCCTGGCCGCACCAGGAACACCACGCTCCCGGTTGGCATGCGGCCCCAGCATAACCGCGGTGACCGCGCGTGGCCGAGCAGGCGACGCCCGCAGCGACGGCGAGCAAGCTGACCAGGCCGGTCTTCGCGGCATGTGCCGCACAGTCTCCCGCTTTCTCTTGACACGTTCTGTTTCGCGCTCATACTCTGCCAAAAGGTTTCGGCACCACCCCTGGGGAGCCGTCGTTCTCAAGCCCGAGAGGCGGGTTGGGATGCAGGCACAATCGCGACGGCCCAGGCACCCGGTCACGTGGTCGCGCCAGTACCAGTCACCCACGCAGCACTGTGATGAAGAAGTGCATGCATTGGCGATACGCACACCCCGGAGGTAATCGCCCACCACACCCCGCGCTCACGCCGGGCGATGTCAGGACGCCAGTGGAGCCAATCGAGAGGCACAAGATGAGCGACGACCTGCAGAAACTCCACACCGAATACGTCAGCGGGCATGTCACGCGGCGCGAGTTGCTCGTCAGGGCGGCGGCGTTCGGCCTGTCAGCGCCAGCCCTCGCCAGCTTCATCGCCGCCTGCGGATCGAGCGGCGGAACGCCGGGCACCAGCAGCAAAACGTCGAAGCCGATCGGCGTCACCGTCCTCACACCGCCAGCCAAGGGCGAGGTCGCGCGCGTGAACTGGGGGCTGTTCTACGAGCCGTCCGGTCTTGACTGGATCTATAGCTACAACTACGAAGAGAACACGGTCGTCACGAACATCACAGAAAGCCTGATGCGGTTGACTCCGCAGTTCACGATCGAGCCATCGCTTGCTGAATCGTTCTCAGAGCCCGATCCGCTCAGCAAGGTATATAAAATCCGGCACGGCGTGACGTTCTCTGATGGCAGCCCGATGACGGTCGAGGACGTCGTCTTCAGCCTCCGCCGCAATCTCAACGTGGCCTCGTACTGGAACTTCGCCTACGTCAATGTCAAGGGCGTCGACCAGACCGGGCCGAACGAGGTGACGGTTTCGATGAAACGGCCCGACCAGGTCTTCCATCCGCTCATGGCCACTCCTGCGGGCGGTATCGGAAAGGCGGCCTACATCCGGTCGAAGGGCAAGGCGTACGGCACCCCGACCGCCGGCCCGATCGGCACCGGCCCGTTCGCCTTCAAGAGCTGGTCGCAGGGCGCGTCCATCACGCTCACCCGCAATGACAACTACTGGGATGTCAGCCACAAGGCGAAGGCCAAGGAGTTCGTCTTCAGCTTCATCCCGCAGGAATCGACGATGACGACCGCGCTGCTCTCGGGCGAGATCGACGGTGCCTACCACACGCCTTACAGCGGTCTCAACCAGCTGCGCTCGACCTCGAACGGGAAGCTCTACCTGGGCAAGAGCATGATCTTCACCGAGATCATCTTCGCCAGTTCCTCAGGCCCGCTCGCGAACCCCGCGGTGCGGAGCGCGCTGCTGCTGGCCATCGACCGTACGGCGCTAGCCAAGGCCGTCTACAACAACGCGGCGTCTCCGCTGCGGAACACCATCGTTCCGCTTGCCGAATGGGGCTACGGGCAATCGCTGGCGAAGGCGGCCTGGGACAAGCTCGGCGCGCCAGCCGTCGATCTCAAGAAGGCCCGCCAGCTCGTCGCCAATGCGGGTTCGCCGAAGCAGCCGATGACGATCGCCACGCGGGCGTCGTTCCAGCGCTACATCGACATCGCGACCATCGTGCAGGCGGCCGCCAGCCAGATCGGCCTCACTATAACCATCAAGCCGATCTCACCGAACAGCTACGGCGACCTGTTCTTCTCCTCGAAGGCCAGGACCGGGATCGACATGTTCATCAGCGAGAATTACGCCGATATCCCCGAGCCGCTCGAGATCTTGTACCCGGCGGTCGTCCCAGGGCAGTTCTACAACTACACCGGCTACAGCAATCCGACCGTCACCAAGGACCTCAGCCAGGCCTACTCGCAGACCGACGGCAACAAGCGGGCGGCGCTGGTGATCGGCGCACAGGCGGTCCTGGCCAACGATCTCGCGGCGCTTCCGCTGGCGAATCCCGCCGTGCCGCTATTCCTCAATTCGCGGATCACCGGAGCGCCCGCGTCGTTCTGCTACCTGTATTACCCGTGGGCCCGTGACGTCGGATCCTCCGGCAAGTGAGGATCCTCTCGTTCGCAGCGTCACGGCTCGCCGGGCTGGCCGTGACGCTGCTCCTTACCAGCTTCATCGTCTACGGTGCGCTCTACATCGCTCCAGGAAACCCGATCGCGACCCTTACCGGAGGTCGCCCCCTGCCGCCGAAGACCATCGCGGCTATCCAGGCCGAATACGGCCTCAACCAGCCATTCCTCTTTCGCTATGTGCACTGGCTGGGCAACGTGGTCAAAGGGAACTTCGGGCAGTCCATCGTCTTCCGCGAGAACGTCTCCGCGTTGATCGCGGCTCGCGCCAGCACAACCACGTTCCTCGTCGCCTACGCGGCGCTGCTCATCATCCTGTTCGGCGTCGTCCTTGGGGTGGTCTCGGCACTGCGCAAGGGGCCGACCGACACGGCGATCCTCGCCGGGACAACCATCGGCATCGCGACGCCTTCGTTCGTCGCGGCCATTCTGATGATTTCCGTCTTCACCCTCGGCCTGCACTGGTTTCCCGCGATTGGCGCGGGCACCGGGTTCGTCGACCGGCTGTGGCACCTGACCATGCCAGCGGCGGCGCTGGCGCTCGCCGGGACCGCTTATGTCGCGCGGCTGACCCGCGCGGCAGCGAACGAGGAGTTGCAGCGCGAGCATGTCGACACCGCGCGGAGCCGCGGGATCCCTGAGCCGCTGGTTATGAAGCGGCACGTATTGCGGAACGCCATGATCCCGGTCACCACCGTGGCCGGGCTCACCGTCGCCGGGCTGATCGCAGGCTCGGTCGTGGTGGAGAACGCGTTCGCCGTGAACGGGCTCGGCTCCTACCTGGTTACCTCGGTGGAGCAGAAGGACTTCCAGGTCGTTCAGGCGATCACGCTGCTCCTGGTGGCCGCGTTCGTGTTGGTCAACACCGGCGTCGACATGCTGTATGCGCTCATCGACCCGCGGGTCAGGATCGCGGGTGCGGGCCGGTGAACGTGCTGTCTCTGGCCGCTCCCGCGCGCCGCGCGCGTCCGGCCATGGCGCGACGTTTCGGGCCGCTGGGAATGGCCTGCGCCGGGTTCATCGCCTTGATGGCGGTGATCGCCGTCTTCGCGCCGCTGATCGCCCCGCATGACCCCAATGCCATCGATCTGCTGCACACCTTTTCCGGGCCGACACTCCTGCATCCGCTCGGAACCGACGACACCGGCAGGGACCTGCTGTCCCGGCTGATCGTCGGATCGCGCACCAGCCTGCTCGGGCCGCTGCTGATCGTGACGCTGTCGGTTTGCCTCGGCGTGCCGCTCGCGATCACGTCGGCCTGGGTTAGGGGACCGGTCGACGCGGCCATCTCCCGCTTCCTCGACATCCTGTTCGCGTTCCCCGGCGTGTTGCTCGCCATTCTGGCGATCGCCCTCTTCGGGGCCGGCCTGCCCGCGGCGGTGATCGCGCTCGCTCTGGCCCACATGCCCTACATCGCCCGCGTCACGCGGGCCGCCGCCATCCGCGAACGAGAACTCCCCTACGTCGCGGCCCTGCGGGTGCACGGGTTCTCCTCGCTGCAGATTTGCTGGCGTCACCTGGTGGCCAACCTGTCGCCGCTGATCATCGCCCAGGCCACGGTCTCCTTCGGGTATGTCATGGTCGATCTGGCCGCGATTTCGTTCCTCGGGCTGGGCGTCCAGCCGCCGTCGGCGGACTGGGGAGTCATGATCGCCAGCGGCGAGCCATCGATCCTGGAAGGCCATCCCCAGCAGTCGCTCTATGCCGGCATCCTCATCGTCATCACCGTCTGCGCGTTCACGGTCCTCGGCGAGCGGCTGACGGACAGCGACCGCTCGCTCGTGACGGTCTGAGCTCGAAGGACGGAGTTCAGATCGCCCGCCCTGGTCAAGCGGGGATCGGCGGCCCGACGACCTGGATGCCGTACCGTGGCGCGGCCTCCAGCCAGCGCCCGATGTCGGCCTGCAACTGCTCGGCGTCAGGTTCGGGCAACACGCGCTCGTCTGCCGGGCGCCCCGCCTCGTCGTAAAGGTCCATCAGCCCTCCTGGCGTCACGATGCCCAGGAACCGCACCGGACTGGTCCCCGTGACGCGGAACGCGTGCGGTATACCCGTTGGCAGGTAGATGAACGAACCCGGGCTGAGCTGGTACGTCTGCTCGCCTGCCCGGTAGGTCATCGTCCCGTCCAGCAGGTAGAAGGCCTCCGCCTCGCCCGTGTGGATGTGCAGGGGCGTCGCGGTGCCGGCCGGCTGGGTGACCAGGCTCAGCCCGAAGGCCCCGCCGGTCTCATCGCCCGATGCCAGTCGCTCGAAGAGCGACCCCAGCGCCCACGTGGCAGGACGGTCGCTACTGCCTCGCACCAGAACTGTGGTAGTCGTCATCTGCCCGTCCATCATGATCCCCGCCCTCTAGATTTTCATCCTAAGTTACCTCGGATTAATACTGGTAAGGTAGATCGTATGAGCGACCCTGTCAAACCAAGGCGCTACCGCTCGTCGGTACGGGAAGAACAGGCCAGGCGGACCCGGCAGGCCATCCTGGACGCGGCTCGCAGGCTGTTCGCCGAGCAGGGCTACCCGGCCACCACGATCGCCCAGATCGCCGCGGCCGCCGGGGTCGCCGTCGACACGGTCTACGCCTCGGTCGGCGCGAAGCCCGTGCTGATGCGGCTGCTCATGGAGACGGCCATCTCCGGCACCGACCAGGCCGTCCCCGCCGAGCAGCGAGACTATGTGCGCCAGTTCAGGGCCGCGAGCAGCGCGAAGGACAAGATCAGGATTTACGCGGCCGCCGTAACGGAGATCAACACGAGGATGGCTCCGCTGCACCTGGTGCTGCGCGGCGCCGCCGCTGCCGCGCCCGAGCTCGCCGAGATCAGAGACGAGATCTCGGCGAGGCGCGCGGTCAACATGCGCCTGCTCGCCAGGGACCTGGCGGAGACCGGCGAGCTGCGTCCCGGCCTGGATCCTGATGAGGTCGCGGACGTCGTCTGGAGCATGAACTCGGCCGAGTACTTCAGTCTCCTGGTCCGCGAGCGCGGCTGGGCGCCTGACAAGCTCGCCGCATGGCTGGCCGACGCCTGGTGCCGCCTGTTCCTCGCCTGACAATCGCCGATCCGTTCCTCGCCTCACGCTCGCCGCTCCGGACCCTGCTCCGTGGGGTCCGGTTTGACATGCCTCCGGATTTGATCCTACGCTACTCGTATTGATCCGAAGATCTATCGGATCGAATTCAGTCAAGGAGGCAATCATGAGCACCACGACAGTCACGCAGCCCGCGCCGGACCAATCGGTCGCCTACCAGGTGCTGCAGCGGATCTTCGACGAAGGGTTCGCCATCGGCAACGACGCGATAGTGGACCAGGTCTGCTCGCCTGACCTGGTCGAGCACCAGTTCGGGACGGCCGGCCAGGGCGCGGAGGCGGTCGCGCACGTGAAGGCCGCGATCCGGGATGTCCACCGGGCCGTGCCAGACATCGCGTTCACCATCGAGGACTCAGTGGAGTCCGGCGACACCATCTGGGTCCGCGTTCGCGGGCGGGGCACGGCCACCGGGCCGTTCTTCGGTCCGCCGAGCGGCCGGCCTGTGGACTTCACCGTGATCGACGTCTGCCGGATCGTTGACGGCCGGATCGCCGAGCACTGGGGCGTGCCCGACAGGTTCGCGATGATGGCGCAGGCCGGCGTGCTGGACAGGCTCGCGTGATCGAGTGCGCCGCTGCGGCGCCGCAGGTTGACCTGACCACCCTGGCCGGCCGTGTCCCGGCCGGGTGGTCAGCCTCTGTGGGTTATGGAACGCGCAGGCCGGACGCCCAGGTAAGCCCTAGCCGGATGCTACGACGTGTCCAGCTGTGACCTGGGGAGGGTTCGGAAGCAGTGGCTCAAGATTCGCGTGCACGAACTCCCCGGCTCTTTTCGTCGATTCCTCCTCCTCCGGTTCCTCTTGAAAGACTGAGGTGGAGAGCATTACCCCATCCCCCGCATCGACCCAGTAATAAGCGACGAATCCGGGAACCGCTCGGAGAATCTCGACAAACTCGTCCTCCACTCGGCGTCCCGCCTCTTCAGGATCGGTCACCCCGTTGTATCGCCGTACCACGGCATACATATCCGGCCTCCTGTCTAAGCTCGCCCCCGAGGTCGCTTGCATGCGACAAACCCAGGATGCCTTCCGCCGAGTCTCCGAAGCGACACGGGGGTGCCATCGCTGGGTGGGCGGGGTTCCACGGTCCCCGCTGCCTGCGTTAGTATTACGTATCACTGGTAATACGTATCGGAGCGAGGCGACATGCGATTGAACAGCAAGGGCCAGGTGACGATCCCTGCCGCCCTCCGGGAGCGCCACGACCTGCACGAAGGCGATGAGATAGACGTTGTGGAAGACGGCAACGTGCTGCGCATCGTTCGCGTCGAGGGAAGCGCGACCCGCGGCCAGCGGGCTGTCCGGAGAATGCGTGGCCGCGCCACGACTTCACTCAGCACCGATGAGCTGATGGAGTTGCTGCGTGGCGAGTGAGCCGCGCCGCATGGCTGACCTGGGCGCAGGCCAGGCGACGCTGGTCGATTCCAACGTCCTCCTCGACGTGCTAACCGACGATCCGACCTGGGCGGAGTGGTCTGGCGAAGCGATCGCGCGCGCGATGAACGATGGCCGCCTCATGATCAGTCCGATCGTGTACGCGGAGGTGTCGGTCGGCTTCGACCGGATCGAGGACCTGGATGACGCGCTCCCAGAATCCGAGTTCGAGCGTGAGGCCCTTCCTTACGATGCCGGCTTCCTGGCAGGCAAGGCCTATCTGGACTATCGCCGGCTCGGCGGCACCAGGCGATCGCCGCTGCCCGACTTTTACATTGGCGCGCACGCCGCAGTGCGTGGCTACCGGCTACTGACCAGGGATGCGAAGAGGTACTTGACCTACTTTCCTGGCCTGGATCTCATAGCGCCCTGAATGCCGGCCGCTGTTGATCGACCGCCACCTGACGCTAGCTCGCGGGATCGGCTAGCAGGCCGGCCAGAATCCGGATCATCGCGTGATCGAAGTACGGCGCACCGGGCGCCGGTCCGCCGTCCGCGGGCTGGCCTGCGAGGGCGGCAGCCAGGTTCGGGTGCTGGCCGTCGGCCGCGATCCGCACGAGATACGCGGCCAAGGCTCCCTGCCACTCGGCAGCGTCCTGGCCGGACCGCTGCTGGCCGATCTCGGTCTGGGCGATGAGCCGTAGCGCTCCGGAGAACAGGCCAACCGTCTCGAGCCTCGCGGCGCCACTGAGGCTCGTCCCGGCGAGGGCCGCGAGCGTGTGCTCGACGAATGCGACCGCGTTGGGTCCCGGCAGGCCCTCTGTCGCCGTGACATCGAGCAGCCAGGGGTGCCGATGGTAGATGGCCCGGCCCTGGCGTGCGAGGCGGAGCAGGTCCCGGACGGGATCTCCCGAGGCGGCATGCGCATACGTGAACTCGCCGTAGACATGGTCCGCCATCAGCTCGACGAGTTCGTCGCGAGTGAGCACGTACCGGTACAGGGACGCCGGCGCCGTGCCGATCGCCGCCGCGACGGATCGCATGGTGACGGCCGCGAGGCCACGGGTGTCCGCGAGCGAGACACCTGCGGCCGCGATCTCGGCCCGGCTGTGCTCAGGTGCAGGGCCGCGCGCCGCGCGTTCCGGCCGCGTCCAGATACTCGGGCCGCGCGGGCTCGCTCCCCGTTCCGCCTTCATTGCGAACACTGTACTCAGTGAGATAACCTGCTTCTATAGCGAACGCTGATCGCAGTTTCGACCACGGAGCAAACGAACTACGGGAGCGCTGATGAGCGAGGCGGCTGGGGCATCAGCAGCAGCGGGCGCGACGGGCCACGATGCGGCCATTGACCGGTGGGCGAGTGCATGGACGCCGACGCGGTTCGCCAGCAACGGCGTCGTGGCGATCGCGTACGACCGCCTCGCCGGGGCCGATGGCGAGCCGCTGCTCCTGGTCATGGGCCTGGCCGTCTCGAGGTTCTGGTGGCCGGTCGGACTGTGCCGTGCGTTCGCTGACCGCGGCTTCGCCGTGGCGCGGTACGACCAGCGCGACGCCGGCCAGTCCACCAGGATGCCCGATACCGGAGCCAGCAACCCGTTCGCTGCCCTGGCGCGGAAGCGCGGCGCCTACTCATCGGAGGACATGACCGACGACGCGATCGCGGTCCTGGACGCGCTGGGCTGGGACCGTGCGCACATCTTCGGCGCCTCGCTGGGCGGGGTCATCGCCCAGCGGATCGCGCTGCGGCATCCTGACCGGGTCCTGAGCGTGGTCTCCGCAGCCGCGCTGCCGAGCGACGTGTCCGGGATCGGCGGAGCGAGGTACGTGCGGTTCGGGCTGCTGGCCAGGCTGGCCAGGGCCAAGGTCCCCGATGGGCGCGAGGGGGACATCGCCCTGTCACTGATGGTCTCTCGCGAACTGGCTTCCCCCGACTACCCGTTCGACGAGGACGCCGCCAGGGAGTGGATCGAGCGAGAGGTGGACAGCGGCCCGCGGGACACCAAGGCACAGAGCAGGCAGGTCGGCGCGGCCTGGCACGGCCCGAAGCTGCGCGACCTGCGCAAGCCTGCCCTCGTCATGCACGGCGACAAGGACCCGATCCTGCGGGTCAGCGCCGCCCGGGCCACCGCCCGCGCGATCGACGGCGCCAGGCTGGTCATCTGGCCCGGCGTCGGCCACGACCTGCCTGCGCCACTGTGGCCCGCGATCGCCGATGAGGTCCGCACGCTGGCCGATCGGGCCCATGCCGCAGCAACAGACGCGGGCTGACCATGGGCTTCCGAGGACTACCGGTCCTGGCGGACCAAGGTTCGGCCGTGCAGCGATACTTTGCCCGAAAACTACACTTGTTTCCCTAATATTCGGGTAGTAAGGTTCGCAGAGTGCCCACCGTGACCACGGCCGGCGTGCTCGTCGGCCGCGACACCGAGTTGGCGATGCTCGCCAAGCTTGTGACCGACGTGGCTGGTGGTGACGGCGGTTCGATCTTGATCGAAGGCGAACCGGGCATCGGGAAATCCACGCTAGTGCGTGCGGCCCTGGCTGAGGCTTCGAAAGCTGGCTGCCAGCTGTACTGGGGCGCGGGGGACGAGCTTGGTCAGGCGCTGCCGCTGCTGCCGTTACTGGAGGCCCTGGGAGTCCGCGAGCCTTCTGAGAATCCCCGGCGGAGCACTATCGTACGGCTGCTGCGCGGCGAGGTGGCTGCCGAGCGCGGGACCGACGTGTCCGCGGCCCTGGCCGAACAGTTGCTCGCGCTCATCGCTGAGCAGTGCGCCGCACAGCCCGCGATCCTAGTCGTGGACGACCTGCAATGGGCCGATCGGGCGACCGTGGCCCTGTGGGGCAGGCTGGCTCGTCTTGTCCGGCAGCTACCGCTGCTCCTGATCGGCATCATGCGCCCGGTACCGCAGCGCGAGGATTTGCTCGCGCTGCGCAGGGTGCTCGGCGACGCAGTACGGATTCAGCTCGCGGGGCTCGCCGACGCTGACGTCGCTGAGCTCGTGGCCGCCCTGGCCGGCGGCGAGCCAGGCAACAAGCTGCTTCAGCTAGCGGAGGGCGCGGCGGGAAACCCGCTCTACGTGACCGAGCTGATCGCAGCCCTGACTCGCAGCTCGAGCCTGGCCATCACCAACTCGGGAACGGCGGAGCTGACCAGCGGCCAGGCGCCGAGTTCGCTGTCGGCGGCCATCGCGGACCGGCTCGGGTTCGTGTCAAGTCAGGTTCGCGACGTGCTCAGGGCTGCGGCACTGCTAGGAGTGGATTTCGCCGTGCCCGACCTGGCGATCGTTCTCGGGCGGAACGTGGCAGACCTGTTGCCTGCGGTCGATGACTCGCGCGCCGCCGGCGTGCTCACCGAATCCGGTAAGGCGCTGTGCTTCCGGCATCCGATGATCCGCGCGGCTCTCTACGATGAGATGCCTGAGGGCTTGCGCTCGGCTTGGCATCGTGATGCGGGCCGGGCCCTCGCGGAGGCGGGCGCGCCAGCGGACCGGGTCGCGAGGCAGTTGCTCGGCGCCCTCGGCGGCCTGGAACTAATGGCAGCGGACGGCACCGCCCACGGCGCAGCGGCGGCAGGCAGGGAGACCGCGGGCGACGTGGCAGCAGGCTGGCAGGCCGAGCCACTCGATGATTGGGTGGTGACCTGGCTGGCACGCACGGCCGATCTGCTCGTCGGCCAGGCGCCGCAGGTCGCCGTCGAGTTGCTCGGCCTGGCCGTCGCGACGTGCCAGGTCGGGTCGGCGCAGCACGACGCGCTCGTCGGGCACCTCGCCGAGGGGCTCTACCGGGTCGGCGACGCAGCCGGGGCCGAGCGAGTCGCGAACCGCGCTCTCGCGCACGCCGTCGATCCCGACTTCCTGGTCGACCTGCACTGCACGCTCGCGCAGTGCCGGATCAGGGTGGGCAGGTCGGCGGAGTCGATCGCCACGCTGAACCAGGCGCTGCAGACCCCGGGCATCTCGGGCAGGCACCGCGCGAGGCTGCTTGCGCTCGCGGCTCGCACACACGTCAGCCTCGGCCAGGTCGAAAAGGCCGGCCAGGTCGCGACGACGGCACTCGCGGCCGCTTCCGAGGCTGGCGACAACTGGGCTATGGGCTGGTCTCTGCACGTGCTCACTATCGTGACCGCGGTCCAGGGCCAGATGGTCGGCTCATTGCCGCTATTCGAGCGGGCGCTGACGGTGACGCAGGCAGATCAGGCGCTGACCGACCTGCGGCTGCTGCTGCAGATCAACCAGGCGGTCGCGTTCGGATGCCTGGACCGGTACGAAGAAGCGCTGATCGCCGCCAAGCAGGCCAGGCAGCTAGCCGACCAGGTTGGCACGGTGGTCAGGCTCGCGCAGGCGCATAGCGCCCTCGGCCAGTTGCTGTTTGATACCGGCCGATGGGACGAGGCGCTGGCCGAGGTCGAGACCCTGCAGGAAGAACTCAAGGAGCCGGCCGCCGCCTGCTGCGACCTCGGTGTCGCCGCGGTCATCTGCTTCCATCGCGGCGACATTATCGCCGCGCATCGCAACCTGGCCGCGGCGATCCCGCACGCCGAACGGCTTGGCAGCCGAGTCATCGCGCCGCTGGCCTTGGCCAGGAGCCTGGACTGCGAGCAGGCGGGCGCGGTTCCTGAGGCGCTGACGGTGCTGACGGCGGGGTTCGTCGGGAACACGGAGGAACTCGAGGGGATCGAGGAATTGCTGCCTGATTCGGTCAGGCTGGCTACGCAGACCGGTGATCTGAGCGCCGCGAAGGCCCTGACTGGCCACGCCGTCGCGCTCGCCGTCGATTCCGAGATCCCCCATCGCCAGGCGAACGCGCTGCACTGCCGCGGCCTGCTGGAGCGCGATGCTGCCCGGTTGCTACAGGCCGCGGATCGCTATGACGACGCCAGCCGACCGCTGCTCCGGGCAAAGGCCTTCGAGGCGGCCGCCATCTGCTTCGTCGAGTCCGGCGACCGGGCTGAGGCCAGGGGCGCCTTCACCCAGGCCGTCGACATTTACACCATCCTCGGCGCGGCCACCGACGTGGCGAGGGTGCAGGCTAGGTTCCGAGCGCACGGCATCCGCCGCGGACCGCACTCCAAGCACCGGCAGGCGAGAAGCGGCTGGGACAGCCTCACGCCGGCCGAGACGACCGTGGCTGAATTCGTCCAGGGTGGGCTGTCTAACCCCGAGATCGCTGCCAGGCTCTTCCTGTCCAAGCGGACGGTCGCGACCCACGTCTCCCACATCCTGAAGAAGCTCAATGTGCACTCGCGCACGGACATCGCCCGCGAGGCCGCCCTGCGCACCATCGGCCCGAAGTAAGGCCACCCGGCCCTGGCCGGCGTCCCTACTTAGAGGTGGTGGCTGCCATTGGACTGCGCCCCCGCAGCGTCGTGGTCGCCCGGGCTCGCCGCGATCGTCTTGCAGGGCGAGCGTGAAGTACACCGCTTTCCCGCCCGGCGTACGGTATACGCCCCAGTCGGTCGAGAGGCTCGCGACGAGCGTCAGGCCGCGCCCAGCCTCCGCGTCGGCCCCGGCGTTCACCGGCGTCGGCCAGGTCCGCGAGCTGTCATGGACGTAGACCCGCAGGTGACCGCACGAGCAGCTCACGAACAGCTTGACCGTTTCCCCTGCCTCGTGCCTGATGGCGTTGGTCACCAGTTCGCTGGTGAGCAGCGCGGCGACGTAGGGGTCGACCGGCACGCCCCAGGCATTGATCGCCGCCTGGACATAGCTGCGAGCTTCGGCAGCGGCGGCTGGCTCGGCGTCCAGCGCGAGCCGCAGCGGGCGCTGCACGTCCTGGCGGATCGGCGCCGACGTATTCATTGCGGTTCCTCACCGGGTCCGGCCTCCCGTGCTGGCCGCGCAGCTCACACCTGCGCGGCCAGATCGGAAGGCTTCGGCCACCCGTTGCATCTGGTTCGTGCCAAACAGGTTTCACTACGAATGCTGGTGAAAATTTCATCGAGAGACATCGGTCTGCTGACCGATGTTCGAAGCCTTTGACGACCGCGACGGGCTCACACACGCAGGGCCGGACAGCAAATACGAACAATTCCGGCGAAACTCACCGGCCGCGACACATCAAGCGGGCGAGCCGCGCCGGCCCGCCCGCTTGCGTACTCCTAGATCAGCCAGCCTCTAGCTCAGCACGGCCTCGTCGTAGCTGACCGGCGCATGGGCCGGCTCGGGGAAGAGGCTGCGCGCGCCGATCCAGTCCTGCGTCGCGTCGAAGACCTCCCTGGTGTACGGGAGGAAGACGATGCGCTCGCCCATGCCGAAGGCACGGACATCGACTTTGTCCTGGTACTTCTCCGGGACGGCATGCAGGTGGTAGTGCTTGTAGAGCTCGGGCCGGAGGTCGATCTCCATCTGGGCGCGGCGGAGCGCGGCGAGGTACTTCTCGACGTCGGACTTGCTGACGTCGCCGCCCGTTACGAGGAAGCCGATCATGAACGTCGCGTCGACGACCTTGCGGAAGCCGAACGCCTCGGCGATGTACAGCGGAACGCCCCAGGCGGTCGCGGCCTCCACCTGCCGGTCGAGCAACGCGTCAAGACGCTCGTTCGGCGGGCCCTGGAAGGTGAGCTTGACCTGATCGGCGCCGACGCACCGGCTCGAGCGCCTGCAGCGTCGCGAAGTGGCTGCCAGAGTGATAGCCGACGCCGACCGGCACGCCGGCCAGGTCCTCTGGAGTGCGGATGGGTGACTCAGGTGGCACGACGATCGCGCACGGTGCGACTGAGTAGGCGGTGGTGATGAGCTGTCCTGATCCCTCGCGCGCGGCCGTATTGGTCGCCCAGTGGCAGGCGCAGCTGACGTTGGCGCCGTCCCGGCCTGCCTCGAAGGTCTCGAACGCTCCGGTCTTGATCTCGCCGCCAGCGTCCCGCCGAGCGCCGTGGATGCCGTAGTCGCCGTCGGTCACGAAGCTGTACTCGAGGTCCTCGGCCGCGAAGTAGCCCTTCTCTTCAGCCACCCATTCCTGCAACCGGCCGTGCGGCATGATCTTGAGAGCCATCCGACGCCTCCTCAGCCTCCTTGATCCTCGATGGGTCCAGGCTAATCGCGCACCTGGAACGGTCAACCCCAAGATGGCCGCGCGTACAGTCACAAAGAGGCCGCCTTCGGGCCGCGACACCTCGCGGCGCGGCGACTGCGGCCAGTGGCAGTCGCGCACCGAAAGGGATATCGCCCATGGCCGGAACCGTCGACACCAGCCCTTCCGTCAGCGTTCTCCCGCACGAACTGCCGGCGTCGCTGCGCGAGGCAGGACTGGACAACTGGATCCGCGAGCCGCTTGACGACGCCGTCGACAGGAGGCGGCGGATCATCATGCCGCCAGCAGCGGCGGTGATGGGCACGCCGGCCAGCGCGTACCAGGGGGCACTGCTCGCCGAGGCGCGAAACCCCGACACGGTATTCATGATGGGCGACAACCCGGCGCTGCCCGCCATGCCCGAGCGTCCGGCGCTGAAGGACTTCTTCCAGCTCCGCTTCAGCAAGATCGCCGCCACGCATCTGATGCAGAGCGCCAGGGTCGCACGTGAGAACGGCATGGACGAGAAGGTGATCATGGCGTGCCTGGTGCACGACATCGCGATCGCCGGCCTGCTGTCGGCCAATCACGGCTACTGGGGCGCGCAGATCCTCGGACCGTACGTGGACGAGGAAGTGGCCTGGGCCATCCAGAAGCACGAGGCGCTGCGCTACTTTGCCGACGAATCAGTTGGCTACACGTACCCGCAGGCGTACATCGATTTCTTCGGGCCGGACTACAGCCCGCCCGACTACATTCGGCGCGAGGCCGAGGCCGCCAGGAAGCACCGCTGGTACATGACCTCGCGCCTGCTGACCATCAACGACATCTACTCGTTCGACCCCAACGTGACGGTGGACTTCGACGAGTTCGAGGACGTGATCGGCAGGCACTTCCGCCAGCCGTCCGAAGGCCTCGGCTTCGACGGCTCGCCGGTCGCGCACATGTGGCGGACGATGATCTGGCCGAACAACTTCCTGTAGCCCGGCTGGGGCCGCCACGGGCCAGCAAAATACGACAGCGAAGTGCCGTTACCCGCACTGTTTGAACCTCGGCGGCACGTAGCTGTTGTATTTCTGGGGGCTGGGACGAGAGGTTGAGGGCGGATTGTGACCCGGAGGCGGATGCGGCCGCGGCGGGGGGTGGGCGACCTGCATGACCAGGTGACGGCAGCGCCGCTCGAGGACGCCCCGCGGCTCGCCTACGCCGACGCTGTGGAGGATGACGACCCAGAGCGAGCCGAATTCATCAGATTGCAGGTCAGGCTCGCCAGGCTGCGGCAAGAACGGAATTACAGCGAGCCGCCTGGGCTGTACAACCGCGAGCACATGCTCATCACTGCCCGAGGCCGCGAATGGGCTGCGCATGTCAGGCCGCTGGTGGACAAGTGGCAGTACCTGCGTGGCTTCGTCGATGTCGTCTGGGTGGACGCCGCCGTGTTCCTGGCCACCGCTCAGCAGATCTATCGGCGCGCCCCCGTCCTGCACCTCAACCTGAGCGGAGTCGGGCCGGTCGCGACCGATCTGTTCGGGTCGCCGCATCTGCACCGGATCCGCTCGCTCAGCATGGTCGCCGACAAGCTAGGGGACGAGGCGGCGATCGCGCTGGCCCGCTCGCCGCGGCTGGCTGGGCTCGAATGGCTCGACCTGCGCAACAACCAGATCGGGCCCGCGGGCCTTGAGGCGCTTGCAGCCTCGGACGGCCTGCCAAGGCTGGGGTACCTCGGCTTCTCGGGGAACGCTGCCGACGATCCCACGCCCAGGCACGCCGACGAGTACGACGCCGACAGCTACGCGGCCATCGACCTGCAGGACAGGTACGGCCCGAAGGACTGGCTGAGCGCCAGGGTGCGCGCCATCTGGCCGCCGCATCGCGACTCCGTCTGGCCGCCGGATCGCGACGCCGTCTGGTGACCCGCGGCGACGGCGTGAGTCCGGCTTGAGCCCGCCTCACACCGTCGTGGCGATCCCGCCGTCGACCGGGAGCACGGCGCCGGTCACGTACGCACCGGCCCGCGAGGACAGGAACACCGCGGCCCCCGCCATGTCGTCGGGCCTGCCGATCCGGCGCAGCGGCGCGGCCTCGGCGATCGCGTCGCCGAAGTTCGCGAGCGTGTACGCCATCATCTTGGACTCGAACGGTCCTGGCGCCACCGCGTTGACGGTGATGTGCCTGGGCCCGAGCTCCCTGGCCAGCACCCTGGTTATGTGGTGCAGGCCAGCCTTGCTCGCTGAGTAGGAGTACGTGGGCAGCGAGGGAACATGCAGCCCGTCGATGCTGCCGATGTTGATCACCCTTGCCGGGTCGTCGTGGCTGCCGGCCGCCTCGAGCATCGGCAGGAACGCCCTGGTCAGGAAGAACGGCGACTTCAGGTTGAGGTCGAGCACCTTGTCCCAGGCCGACGCGGGAAACTCATCGAGCGGCGCGCCCCAGGTCGCGCCCGCGTTGTTCACCAGGATGTGCACCGCCTGCTCCTGCTCGCCGACCTCGCGCGCCAGCCGCAGGCACTCGGCCTCGGTCGACAGGTCCGCCTGGATGGCGGTGACGTGGCCGAACTGCCGACAGCTCAGCCTCAGCCTCGGCGCAGCCCTCGGCCTTGCGCGAGCTGATATAGACCTTCGCCGCGCCGGCCTGGAGCAGGCCACGGGAGATCATCAGGCCGATGCCGCGGGTTCCCCCGGTCACGACGGCCGTTTTGCCGGTCAGGTCGAACAGATCCATGAGGTACTCGCTTTCGATGACGAGATGACCGCCCCGATTGTCCATCCCGGCCGCCGCCGGATCGCGCCGGATCGGCCAGCCGCCGGTCAGCGGCGACCGCGCGAGCGGGTCGGGTTGCCTGCGCGTTCGGCGATGATCTAGGTTTCGGGCCATGCACGGCGTGGACAGCGGTGACCGAGCAGATGATCCGCTCGGTGCTCGCCTACGCCGAGAACAGGCTTCGGCTCGACCCCGTGCCGCTCGACACAGGCTCCCGCGATCCTGCCGTGCTCGACCTCGCGCTGGCGGGGTTGCTCGGCGAGGAAGGCCACAACCCCGACCAGGTTCTCGGCGCCTACGCCGCGGCGGTCGCGCCAGCCGTCATCTCGGCGGACAGCCCGCGCTTCCTCGGATTCATCCCCGCCGCGCCGACCAAGGCAGCGCTGCTGTTCGACATGCTGGTCTCGTGCGCCTCGATCCAGGGCATCTCCTGGCTGGAAGCCGCCGGGGCCATCCACGCGGAGAACCAGGTGCTGGCCGTGCTCGCGGCCAGGGCCGGCCTGCCGGAGTCCGCGGGAGGCTGCTTCGTCTCCGGCGGGTCGGCCGCGAACCTGTCCGCCACTCGCCGTGGCTCGCGAGACCGCCAAGCGCAGGGCTGCTGCCGAGCAGCCAGGCCAGCCGATCGGGCAGCCGGCCGCGCATACCCGCTGGCGCGCGCTGGTCAGCGGCGACGCGCACTCCTCGGTCTCGAACACGCTCCGGCTGCTCGAGATGGACCCGCTGGTCGTGACGACCGACGACCACCAGCTCACCGGTGCGGCGGCGGCCGCCGCCGTCGCCGCCGATCCCGATCCCGGCTCGATCGCCGTCGTCGTGGCTACCGCGGGAACGACGAACGCCGGCATCATCGACGACCTGGCCGGGCTGGCCGACGTCGCGGCCGGGCTCGGCGCCTGGTTCCACGTGGACGGTGCCTACGGCGGAGGCGGGCTGTTCGCGCCGAGCGTGCGGGCCAGGTTCGCCGGGATCGAGCGGGCCGACTCGTTCGTCATCGACCCGCACAAGTGGCTGTTCGCGCCGTTCGACTGCGCGGCTCTGCTCTACCGCGACCCGGCGCTCGCCAGGTCGGTCCACACCCAGGACGCCTCCTATCTCGACGTCATTCACGACCGGCCGGGTGAGTGGAATCCGACCGACTACGCGCACCACCTGACCAGACGGGCGCGCGGGCTCCCGTTGTGGTTCTCGATGAGTGTTCACGGCATCAGCGCGTACAGCGATGCCATCGAGACGGCGCTCGGCCTGGCGCGGCAGACGGCGGCAGAGATCGCCAGCCGGGACTACCTTGAGCTGATCAGGCCACCGGACCTGTCGGTCGTGCTGTTCCGCAGGCGCGGCTGGTCGGCCGACCAGTACGCGCGATGGGCGCAGGACCTGCTCGACGAGCAGATCGCCTTCATCCCGCCGAGCGCGTGGGAAGGACAGACCGTGGCCAGGTTCGCGTTCCTGCATCCGCACACCACGATGGACCTGGTCATGAGCGTGCTCGACCGGATGGCGTGAGATGGCGGTGGCGCGATGACCAGCGGCCAGGAGCCAGCCCAGCCGGCCGGCCAGGACGAGGCGGCGAGGCGCGCGGCCGAGCTCGGCCGCCATGCGGCCGGGTTGCGCTCCCTCGGCCAGCCGAACGCTCTGGCCAGGCAGTTCGACTTCAGCGACGACGCCTACGAGTGGCGCCGGCTGTTCGCTGAGTTGTTCGGCACGTTCCTGCTCGTGCTGGTGGCCGCGGGCGGTCCGATCGTGAACGCGAGGTTCGGCGGGCACGCCATCACGCAGACTGCCCTCGTCGTCGCGCCCGGCATGATGGTGCTCGCGATCATCCTGTTCATGGGCGCCGTGTCCGGCGCGCACCTGAACCCCGCCGTCACCATCGCGTTCATGCTGCGCCGCGACTTTCCCCTGCGCCGGGTGCCGATGTACCTCGTCGCCCAGTTCGCCGGGGCCGTGCTGGCCACGCTCGTGGTCACCGCCCTGGTCGGCAAGCAGGGCACCGCCGGCCTGACCCTGCCAGGACCGGGGATCTCGACTGGCGTCGCGATGGCCTGGGAGGCGGTGCTCACCGTCGGCCTGGTCAGCGTCATCACGGGCACCGCGTCGGGCGCGCAGCAGATCGGTGCGATGGCGGCCATAGCGGTCGGCAGCTACATCGCCCTGGCCGGCCTGATCGGCGCGCCGGTCAGCGGCGCGTCGATGAATCCCGCCCGCTCGCTCGGTCCCGCGCTCGTGCTCGGCTGACTGGACGTCCTGGTGGGCGTACCTGTTCGGGCCGCTGCTCGGCGCGGTGGCGGCGGTCGCGTTCGCCAGCATCCTGCGCGGCAGGGGCGGCGGTGAGTTCGGCCGCCGGGCCGCTCAGGGCACGCTGGGCACGGCCTGGCTCCCTGGCCGCAGCGGCCGGCCGGAAGGCCCGCAGGCCTGACCGCGACGGCGGGCGCTCGGACCGGTCGGCGCAGCCACCGCTGACGGCAGGCTGAAGTAGATTCGAGCTATGAACCAGCCACTGACCCTGATGGCAGTCCATGCCCACCCCGACGACGAGGCGTCGAGCACGGGGGGCGTGCTGGCCGCGTATTCCGAGCGAGGGCATCAGGACCATCGTCGTGACCTGTACCAATGGCGAGTTCGGGGACGGCCCGGCCGGCATCAAGCCGGGCGAGGATGGCCACGACACGGCGGACGTCGCGCAGACCAGGCTCGCCGAACTGCGCGAGTCCTGCAAGCACCTCGGCGTGACCGACCTTGAGACGCTCGGCTACCACGACTCAGGAATGCCCGAGTGGGAGTACAGGAACAGCCCCGACGCGTTCTGCAATATCCCGCTCGAGGATGTGGTGGACAGGATCAGCGCCCTGATCGAGGAGTACCGCCCGCAGGTCGTGATCACCTACGACCCGGACGGCGCCTATCAGCACCCCGACCACGTGCAAGCGGCCCGCGCCGCGATCGGAGCGGTCACCAAGACGGGCATCCCGGACAAGCTCTACTTGACGGCGATGCGCCGCAGAGAGTGGCAGCAGCATCTTCGAGGCGCTGCGCGAGGCGGGCGAGGACGTACCCGAATGGGACATGACCGAGGAAGAGCAGCGCCAGATCGCCGAGTCCGAGGCGCGGATCACCACCGAGGTGGACATCACGTCGGTGCTCGATCGCAAGCGGGACGCGCTGATGGCGCACTCCAGCCAGATCACCGATTCCTGGTTCAGCAAGATCCCGCCGGAAGTCGTGCGGTCGGCGTTCGGACGTGAGTGGTTCATCCTGGTGCGTAACCAAACTCAGGCGTCAGTCCCGGAGACCGACCTCTTCACTGGTCTGCGCTAGCGTCGGCTCGGCCGCCTCGCCGGGCTTGAGCCGTTCGCGCGAGGTAGCTGATGATCAGGGCGATCCCGAGCGCGCCGGCTGGCGGCAGCGTGACCAGCGCGGGCAACTGGTAGCGCCAGGAGAACTGGAACGCGTCGGAGACGAGCAGGATCGCGGCGCCGCAGGCGAAGAACGCCAGGGCAGCCTGCGCAAGCTGACGCCGCCGCGGCGCCGCCCGCCAGAGCGCGGCGAGCAGCGACCCGAGCAGCCCTGCGGCCGCGAAGATCGCCATCAGCGGCCCAGGAGTGTACCCGCCGTGCAGTTGATAGGAGCGCAGGAACGCGGCCGGTCCCTTGCTGACCGCGGCGGGGCCGCCGTAGGACGCGTCGAGCCGATGCCTCGTGACGGTCGGGCCGCCTGGCTGCAGCCGGAGCCCGAAGACGATCGCTGTGGTTCCTGCCGAGCGTCACCCAGTCGGGGAAGGTCGGATAGAACTCCTGGAACTGCCAGCGCGAGATCGGGGTGCCGACCTGGCTGGACGTCCTGGTCAGCGAGAACAGCTTGAAGCCGTCGGCCGCGATGGCGCCGAGCACCCGTAGCGGCTGCTGGGCGAAGACCTGGTGGTCGAAGCTGGCGATCACCGCGTAGCGGTTCATGCCGCGCGGGGCCGCATAGGTCTTGAGCGGCGAATCCTTAAAGTGGTCGAGCCAGTCGATGCCGTAGGCGCGCTGCTTCGCCGTCGGGCAGAGCGGCCGCTCGTAGCCGGGTATGCGCAGCGTCGCGCAGTCGGCGGCGACGGCCATCCGGCCATACGTGGACAGGCTCGGCGTCGCGGTGGCCAGCCAGAAATGGCCGCTGATCAGCAGCGAGCCCGCCATGTAACCGACCACGGGAACGGCGAAGGCACCGGTCAGCGCGATCCCTCTGGTGATGACCTTGCGCCAGCCGCCACCCGCTGCGAGCAGGAACAGCAGGGCAGGCAAGATAAGGACCTCGCCCACCTGGCGCACCGTTGCCGAGGCGCCGAGCAGCAGCCCGCCCGCGATCACCGCGCCCAGCCGCGGCCCCGCCTTGCTCGCGAGCAAGACCGCGATGCCGGCGACGATCAGGGCCTCGAACCAGACGTCGGGCATGATGTTCTGCTCGATCTGGATCTGGTAGGCGTCAAGCAGAACAGGGGCGACGGCGATCGCCGCCAGCCAGCGCGGTGTGCTCCTGCGGATCAGGATGACGTAGATCGCGACGGCCATGGCCAGGCCGAGCAGGTGCTGGACGGCGGTGACGGTGCCGAGGTTCCCGACCGCGAGCATCGCCTTCAGCGGCGCCTTGTAGCCGACGGGGTCGGCACCCGGGTAGGCGTTGTACAGGTACTTGATCGAGTCGATGTAGAGCAGCGCCGGCCGGTAGGCGATCTGCGCCGCCACCCGCAGCGCGAGCCCGGCCGCCATCAAGACGACCAGGAGCCAGTTCCGGCCGGCCGCGGGCAGCGCCGCTCTCGCCGCCGCTCGCATGTGCTGGTCGCCGATCCGGCCGCCGCTGCAGGGCTGCCAGTGCGGCGCGGCGGCTGTGTCACGGGCCCTGAGCGGCCATCTCCGGTGCTCGTCCTGGCACGGTGTCAGCGGGGACGGGCTCGCGGGGCTTGCGGGCCGCGAGGATGATGGCGGCGAGGCCGAGCGCGCCTGCCGGCGGCAGGGTGACCAGCGCCGGGATCTGGTACCGCCAGGTGAACTCGAACAGGTCGGACACGCCGAGGACGATCACGCCGGTGGCGAAGAAGAACAGGCAGCCGATCGCGGCCTGACGAGCCGCCGCGAACCTGGGCCTGCGCAAGAACGCGATCACGGAACCGGCCAGGCCGAGGATCAGGCTCAGCGCGAACAGCGGGCCTGGCGTGTATCCGCCGCGCAGCTGATACCAGCGCAGGAACTGCGCGATCGGCTTGTTCACCTGCGGCGCACCGCCGTAGGCGGGGTTGAGCAGCGTCAGCGTCGAGGACTGGAGCGAGCCGATCTCCAGCCAGATCTTGTTGTTACGGGCCGAGATCCACGGACCGTACTGGACGGTCGGGAAGTGGCGCTGGAACTGCCACCGCACGATCGGGGTGTCGCCGGGGCTGGTGTACCTGGTCAGCGCGAACAGCTTGACCGAGTCGCGCAGGATGCCGGAGATCACCCGCAGCGGCTGCTGCCGCTCGACCGCCCGGTTGAAGTTCGCGACCAGGTCGCCCTTCTGGCCCAGGTACGCGATGGGCAGCGCCTCGTCATAGGTACGCAGCGGCGAGTAGACGCTGTGATCGAGCCAGTCTGGCCCCATCGCCTGCTGCTGCCTGGTCGGGCAGAGCGCACGCTCGACCTTGGGCAGCTGGAGCGTGCTGCAGTTCGCGACCGCGGCCATCCGGCCGTAGGTCAGGCTGACCGATGACCTGGAGATCCAGAAGTGCCCGGCGAGCTGGTAGTCGGCGCTCAGGTAGAACAGCACCGCGAGCGCGAACGCGCAGGTGATAGCCGTCGCGTTCTGCAAGATCTTGCGCCATCCGCCGCCCATGGCCAGGACGAAGATCAGGGCCGGGATGATCAGCACCTCGCCGACCTGCCTGATGCCGGTCGACGCGCCGAGCAGCGCGCCGCCGATCAGGGCCAGCTTCATGCCGGGCTGCCGGCGCCAGAGCAGGACGGCGAGCCTGCGACGACCAGCGCCTCGAACCAGATGTCGGGCATGATCATCGCCTCGACCTGGACCTGGTAGGCATCGAGCAGCACCGGCGCGATGGCCAGCGCGCCGAGCCAGCGCGGCACGCCGCGGCGGACCAGCACCGCGTACATGGTGACAGCGATCGCGATGCCGAGCAGGTGCTGGACGACCTCGACCGTGCCCAGGTCCCCGACCAGCAGGATCACCTTCAGCGGCACCTTGTAGCCGACCGGGTCAGAGCCTGGCCAGGCGTCGTACAGGTACTTGAGCGTGTCGATGTAGATGATCGCCGGGTGGTAGGCCATCTGGGCCAGGGCGCGGAGCACGACGCCGAGTGCGATCAGGATGGAAGCGATCCAGTGGTGCGCCATCACCCTCGGGAAGCTCCGGATCAGCGCGAGCACGCTGCGCCAGCGCCCAGCCCATCCATCAGGCCCGGCGAGGCCCGCACGGACAGCCTGCGCTCGCCCTCCGGTGGACGCGGCTGAGCCGTTCGATGCGGCCGCGGAGGCGGCAGAACTGCCGTTGCTCCCGGCGGCGCCATTAGCACCGGCTGTGCCAGCAGTACCGGCTGTGCCAGCGGGGCCGGGGGCCGCCGCAGAATCGGACGCCTGCGCCTCGGACGCCGACTGTCCGCTTCTTGGCTGAGTTCGCATCTACGGTTGTCCCGATCGTGGCTGGCTGGAATCCGCGGGCCGCATGCCCTGATGGTCGGTGGCGCTGGCCGGAAGCAGACCCATATCCGCCGGACCTGCCGTTAGCGGCAGTGCCCCGGGGGCAGCCTCCCAAACGGTGGCCACGAGACCAACAGGTGCTTTCCCGCAGAGACTACCGGACCACCGCAGCCGTGCTGTCGTAGCCTATCCGCTCCCCGAAGCCGGTGCCGGTGGTGCAGATGAAGCCTCAGCAAATTGTCGGACTCTTTACCTACGGTGGCACTGTGCTGGATGAGGCGCCGCCTTCGGTTCCGTTGTCCAGGCCGCCGTTGCTCTTGCCCCAGTTGCTCCGACCAGGCAACTGGCTGGTCAGCGCTGCGGTCCGTCGCGGCCGCGCAGCATCCGCTGCTGAGCGCGCCGCAGCCAGGCCGGACCCGCCTGTGCACGGTCTGCCGCGGGCCCGCGGGACAGGGAAGCGCCCGCTGCTTCCCGTGTGACCTGCACCTGCAGTGTGCGCCAGGCGGCCTGGCCGACGTGGTAGTGCCCGTGGCGTTCGCGATCAAGGGCGGTCCGCACGCGCGCCGGCTCTGGCAGTACAAGTCGCCGCGGCTGACCGCCGCCGCGGCCGCCGGGCCAGCGACGCTGCTGCGGGCGCTGCTCCTGGTCTTCCTCCGTGATCATGGCCAGTGCCTGTGGCGAGCCGCGGGCATGCCAGGACCGACTCACGTCGCGGTGGTGCCGACCGCGCGGGGCCGGCCTGGTCCGCACCCGCTGCGGACGCTCGTGCAGGGCTACCTGGCCGCGCCCTGGGCCGGCCTGATGGCCAGGCCAGGCGGCGAGCAAGTCAGGGACCTGGACCCGGAGCGGTTCAGGGCGCAGGCGCTGCCGGGAGCCAGGGTCCTGCTGCTCGACGACACCTGGGCCACCGGGTCGAGCGCGCAGTCGGCGGCGATGGCGCTGCGCAGGGCCGGAGCGAGGTCGGTGGTGACGGTGGTGCTCGGCCGGCATGTGGACAGCGCGGCGGCGGACCAGGCCGGCCTCGGTCCGGCCGGCATGCCGTTCCGACCCGGCAGCTGTGCGGTGCATGAGGCACGGGCTGTCGGCTCGCGACCATAGGCTTGTACCCGTGATGACCGCGCCGTCCGCCACGCAGCAGCAAGCGGCCGCTGCTGCCCCAGCCGCCGCCCCGCGACCCCGCCGAACGGCGGCCAAGGCAGAGCCGTCAAGGACGGCGCTAGTCCGCAGGGCCCGGCGGATCAACAGGGAACTCGCCGACCTCTACCCGGACGCGCACTGCGAGCTTGACTTCACTACGCCGCTCGAGTTGCTGGTCGCGACGATCTTGTCGGCCCAGACCACGGACAAGCGGGTCAACATGGTGACGCCGGTGCTCTTTGCCAGGTACCGCACGGCCGCGGACTACGCCGCCGCCGACCGCGAGGAGGTCGAGAAGATCATCGTGACCACCGGCTTCTTCCGCGCGAAGACGACCAGCGTGATCGGTCTTGGCCAGGCCCTCTGCGAGCGGTACGGCGGCGAGGTGCCTCGCAAGCTCAAGGACCTCGTCACCTTGCCAGGAGTTGGCAGGAAGACGGCCAACGTGGTGCTCGGCAACGCGTTCGGCATCCCCGGCATCACCGTCGACACCCACTTCGGCCGGCTCGCGAGGCGATTCGGCTGGAGCACCTCCGATGACCCGGTCAAGGTCGAGCAGGAGGTCGGGGCGCTGTTCCCGCGGTCGGACTGGACGATGCTCTCGCACCACCTGATCTGGCACGGCCGGCGAGTGTGTCACTCGCGCCGGCCAGCCTGCGGCGCGTGCGGGATCGCGGCCCTCTGCCCCTCCTATGGCGAGGGACCGACGGATCCGGTCGTGGCAGCCAAGCTGGTCAAGCCAGGGCCGTTCTCGTGACGGCTGGCGGTCCCCGGCTGGCTGACCGATCTGGCCGGGTCGGCCCGGCAGATGAACGTGCCGCCTGGTCTGCGGCCGCCCGCGGACGGCGGCCGCCACTCGGCGATCCTGATCCTGTTCGGCGACGGGCCGGCGGCCTGACCTGCTGCTGGTGCAGCGCAGCCAGTCGCTGCGCAGGCATGCGGGCCAGCCCGCGTTCCCCGGCGGCGTGATCGACGCCGAGGACGAAGGTCCGGCCGGCGCTGCGCTGCGCGAGGCCGATGAGGAAGCCGGGGTCGATCCCGCCGGGGTCGACGTGGTTTGCGTCCTGCCTGACCTGTACATCTCGCGGACCGGCTACCGGGTTTCGCCCGTGCTCGCCTGGTGGCGCAAGCCGGTGCCGGTCGCGCCCGGCGATCCGGCCGAGGTCGCGGCGGTCGCCAGGGTCCCGGTCGCCGAACTCGCCGATCCGGCGCACCGGCTCATGATCAGGTACCCGGGCGGCCAGTCCGGCCCCGCGTTCCGGGCTGGCGAGATGCTGGTCTGGGGGTTCACCGCGTTCGTCATCGACCGGCTGCTGGCGCTCGGCGGCTGGGAGCGGCCGTGGGACGAGCGCACCGTCGCCGACCTGCCGGCCGGCCTGCGGCTGACCGGCATCGACAACCCAGACCCAGTGAACTGATCCGTGCGTCCTGCCCCGAGGCCAGGGATCAGCCGCGCGTCGGCTCTGGCCGGACCTGATGGAAGATACCGTTAAGCCGTGCCCGGTGACCTGCTCGATTTGGTGCTGCTCGTGCTCGCTGCGGCCTTCGCCGTGGCCGGGTACCGGCAGGGCTTCATCATCGGCGTGCTGAGCTTCCTCGGCTTCACCGGCGGCGCGGTGCGCGGGGATCTATCTCGCGCCGGGCCTCGCGATGGCGCTGACCAGCCGTCAGAACGTGCAGGCGGTGCTGGCGATCATCGGCGTGTTCGCGGCGGCCGTCGCCGGGATGCTGGTCGCCTCGGCGTTCGGCGTCCTGATTCGCTCCCACGTCAGGGGGCGGCCGTCGACCCTGCTCGACTCGATCGGCGGCGCGGCCGTCAACGTGATCGCGATCCTCGTGCTCGCCTGGCTGATCGGCAACCTCGTCGCCTACGCGCCGCCGTTCCCCGCCATCTCCCGGCAGGTCAACGACTCGGTGCTGCTCCGCGGCGTCGACCGGCTGATCCCGCAGAGCGCCAAGCCCGAGTTCACGGCGTTGCGGCAAGCTGCTGAGCACCCAGCCCTACGTGCAGGTATTCGGTGCGCTCGGCGCCGAGACCGCGCTGAACGTGCCGAAACTGGATCCCGCTGTGGTGCACTCGGCCGGCCTGCGCAGGGACCGGAACAGCGTGGTGAAGATCGAGGGCCTGGCGCCGAGCTGCTCCCGCACCATCGAGGGCAGCGGGTTCGTCATCAGCAAGGACCACGTGATCACGAACGCGCACGTGGTCGCGGGCATCAGCAGGCCTGAGGTCTACACCAGGTTCGCGTCGGGCGAGCACCCCGCCCGGGTCGTGCTCTTCGACCCGGAGAGCGACATCGCCGTGCTGTACGTGCCGGGGCTCAACCTGCCTACGCTGCACTTTCGCCGACTCGGCGCCGTTCGGAGCGAGCGCGGTCGTGGCCGGCTACCCGCTGGACGCCTCGTTCACCGCGCGGCCAGCCAGGGTCGGCCGGTCCGAGTTCGCCAGCGGCCCTGACATCTACGACACGAGCCGGGTGGTCCGCGACATCTACCCGATCCGCGCCGTCGTCAAGCCGGGTAACTCGGGCGGCCCGCTGATCGCGCCGAACGGCCAGATCTACGGCATGGTCTTCGCCGCGGCCGTGTCCGTGCCGGAGACGGGGTACGCGCTCACCGCCAGCCAGCTCAGCGGTGACATCAGCCGGGGCGCGAACCTGACCGCGGCAACAGGGACCGGGTCCTGCCAGTAGCCGGCCGCGCACGATTGCCCGGTGATGGATGATGGATGGTCCATCCATCACCAGATTCCGCAATGGCTGGACCATCCATGCACTGCGCGGGCTGCTTCAGGCGGTCAGGCGAAGCCTCAGCTCGCTCTGGGTAACCGCGTCGAGGCCGTCAGTCGCGATGCGACTCGCGAGGTCGGTGGACGCACCGATAACCGCGGTCAGGTCAAGTCCGGCCGGCGTATTGCCGGCGGCAAAGCCGTCCGCGTAGCCGGCCACGGCTTCGGCCCCGCGCCTGAGCAGGCTGACGGCGCCGCGGCTGTTGCCCCGCCTGGCGTGGGTCAGCCCGACGGCGATCTGCGCCAGGCCCTTCCAGAGTGCGCGCTCGCCGGCTGGCGCCGACTTCCAGGTCGCCTCGAGCACCTCGTGCGCGTGGAACGGGCTCCCGTCGTCGATCAGGCGCTGCGCGAGCCTGACCGCCTCGGTCGGCGTCAGCCGCAGGTTCTCGGGCATGACGGGCTCGCCCGCGGCGCCGCGCGGCAGCGGCCTGCCGAGCCCGTCCCGCGGCCTTGCGTTCCTCGGCCTTCCGGCCGGATCGCGGTCCCGCTCCAGGTCAGGCCCCTCCCGGCCGGTCGCTGGCTCCGGGCCCTCCTGGCCGGCCGCTGGCCTCGGGACCGGCGTGGTCACCGCTCGGGCTCGGGGTCGAGCAGCCAGGAGTGCAGTTCGAGGTCGAACCGGTCGGGCATCTCCTCATGCGGGAAATGCCCGGCCCCGTCGATCAGCCGCCACCGGTACGGCGCGTCCACGTAGGTTCCTGAGCCGCGGGCAGCCCTCGGCCGGACGCAGCTGTCGAGCGCGCCGTGGATCTGCAGCGTCGGAGCCTGGACGGGATTGCGCATCGCCTTCGAGTAGCGCATGCCGTCTGGCCGCAGTCGCGACCTCAGCAGCCAGCGGTGGTACTCAAGCGCGGAGTGGGCCACAGAAGGCAGGCTCATCGCGGCCCGGTACACCCGCTCGGTGTCGGGGTCCGGCCAGCCGGGCCCTGACCAGGACGACAGCAGCATGCCGACCCGCTCGGCGTGATTGCGCAGCAGCTGCCGCTCGGGCAGCATCGGCATCTGGAAGCCGAGCGCGTAGCCGCTGCTGCGGCCCTGGCCGAGCGGATCGGCGAGCACGGCCGCTCGCAGCCTGAGCGGATGGGCCGCCGAGACCACCGCGAGCCTCCTGATGACCTTGGGAAAGTAGGCGGCCATCGTCCAGGCGATCATCCCGCCCCAGTCGTGCCCGACGACTACGGCATTGGCCTCGCCCAGCGAGCGGACCATCCCGGCCGCATCCGAGGCCGCGGTCACCAGGTCATAGCCTCGCGGCGGCTTGTCGCTGCCGCCGTAGCCGCGCAGGTCCACGGCCACCGCGCGAAAGCCGGCTTCGCTGAGCGTGGTGAGCTGACGCCGCCAGGTCCACCAGAACTCCGGGAACCCGTGCAGCAGCAAGACAAGCGGTCCGTCGCCGCTCTCCGCGATGTGGAAACGCGTGCCGTTGGCGCTTACCGAGCGGTGTGACCACGGGCCGTCGAGGTAGACCGACGCCTCGCCGCGGGACATTGGCTTACCTGGCTCCCGCCGGCTCGGACCCCGCGTCGGAGTCGTCGCGCTTCATCAGCGCAAGGTCGTCGGAGACGGTGCTCCTGGTCTTGCGCAGTCCGGTCAGCCGCTTGAACCTGGTGATCCCGACCAGCACGGCGAGCGCGGCGAGCACGACATACGTGCCCGCGACGATCAGGAAGGCCGCCCAGAGCCAGATCCCCGCCGCGTGCAGCCCGTAGGCGTACGCGAAGCTCAGCACCATGAGCACGAGGCAGCCGACGAACGCGGCCATGCCGAACAGCACTGCCCCGATCCCGAGCCGGCGGCCATCGGCCTTGAGTTCTAGTTTCGCCAGATCGACTTCGTACCTGACGAGCTGTGAGATGTCGCTGACGGCCAGTGCGACGAGATCGCCAAGAGACTCCTTGGCGGTCGGCTCCTGGCCCGTGAACGTGGGTCCGGCCATAATCCCTCCTTTCCTCGCTGTCGAGTCCAGTCTTCCGCATCAGATCATGTGGCACTCGCTTGGCGTCGCATTCAGCGGCAACGGAATTCTCAGGCCGGTGTCCGACCGCCGCGCCGGTCGCCGCGATTCAGCGGGGAAACAGCCGTCGGCGGCAGTCCTTGGCGGATGGCCGGTAACACGAAGCAGGCGGCGCCCCGTGCGGGGCGCCGCCTGAAACACGTCAGATCCTGGTTACCAAGCGTGCACCTTCTCTGCCGGGCAGGGCACCCGTCCCGATCGCCTGCAGCGTTCGGTCCGCTTGCTCCTGCCTCGGCCGCCTCCCGCGGCTGGTCGCGCGTGGGTACCCGGTTGCCGTGTCAGGACCAGTAGTCCGTGACTCATTTCTACGACGGATCCCCCGGCTTGGGAAGAGTTCGCCGTGATCGATTCGTGATCTTTATCGAAGCTGCTGTTCACATGTCTGACCGGCTCGTCTGACCTGCTGACCGGTTGCGGGCCCGGGCGGGACGGCCGTCAGGGACCGCGTTCGTGGCGGCGAACTCCAGGACCGGCCAGCCGCGCGCCAAGGCGGCCTTGCGCAGCTGCCGGTCCGGGTTCACGGCGTGCGGATGCCCGACGGTCTCGAGCATCGGCAGGTCGGTGGCCGAGTCGCTGTAGGCGAAGCAGTCGGCGAGCACGTACCCGCGTTCGGCAGCGAGCTGCCTGATCCGCGTCGCCTTGCCCTCGCCGTAGGCGTAGAACTCCATCTCGCCCGTGTACCGGCCATCGGCGTGCCGCATCTGGGTGGCGATGACGCCGGAGGCGCCGAGCATCGTCGCCGATCGGGCCGACCATCTCCTGGCCCGAGGTGGACACGATCACGATGTCGCGGCCGGCCGCCCGGTGCGCGTCGAGCAGCCGCCGCGCCTCGGCATAGACAAGGGGCGCGATCGTCACGGCCAGGTTGGCGGTCACGATCTCGGTGACCCGCTCCACCGACCAGCCCTGGCAGAGCCTGCTGACCTGATCCCTGATCCGCTGCATCTGATCGTGATCGGCTCCGCCGACGCCTGAACACGATCTGCGCGACGGCGCCGCGCGCCGCTTGCACGCGGTTTATCAGACCGTGACGGTAAAATGACGGAACGAATGCGAGCGTGCTCGACCTTGAAATTATGGTTTTATCCAGGTCAAAGAACGCGGCAGCCGCCGCTGGCCGGCGGCCCGCCGGAGTATCCATGGCGCGCAGCATAGGCGACCGAGGTGAAATCCAATCTTCGTTCGCCTGACCGACTGGTAACTTTGCACCGCTGCGCGTAGGATTTCCTGAGTTACGGAACCGCTCTGTCCCCCCGGAGCCGGGCCGTACGGCGACCCCCGCTCTCCCCCCCGGCGGGGGTCGCCCCTTTTTACCTGGTCCTTTGCGGGCGCCGGCAGCCTGGACCTGATCACGATGGAGCGCCGGCCAGCAGGGCTGCGAGTAGCGCGAGTGAGCCCGCTTTCGACAGCGGCTCGTTGCCGCTTCCGCATTTGGGCGACTGAATGCACGACGGACAGCCGGCCGCGCATTCGCAATCTGTAATCGCCAGCTCAGTTGCGCGAAGCCACGGCGCCGCCGCGGCGAAGCCGCGCTCGGCAAATCCGGCCCCGCCGTCGTGGCCGTCGTAAACGAAGACCGTCAGCCTGCCGGTCTGGCCGTGCAGATCAGTCGACACGCCGCCGACGTCCCAGCGGTCGCAGGCGGCCACCAGCGGCAGCAGGCCGATGGCCGCGTGCTCGGCCGCGTGCGCGGCGCCCGGCAGGTCGGTCCCGGCCTGCCGCGAGCGCATCGCGCTGGGCGGGTGAGATCGTCCACCACACCGCCCTGGTCCGCAGCGTCTTTGACGGCAGGTCGAGCGCGAACTCGCCGACCCGCTGGCCGGTCTCTGGCTTCCTGCGAGTGAAGGAAACCACCTGCCGCGTGACCAGGACGTCACCGAAATGAATGGCCGCGTCGCCCCAGTCGCTGCGCTCGACGCTCGGCCGCGATCTGTATGTCGGTCAGCTGCCGCGCCGAGGTGACGTAGCCGGGATCGCCAGGCTGAACCAGGGCGACGCCGTCGGCGAGGTCCAGGCTCGTCACGAGATAGAGGTCGCCCTGATGGGTGTAGACGGCGCCGGCATGCAGCAACGCGTGGCTGGACGGCTCGTCCATGGTGCCGATCAGCCGTCCGGTGGCCTTCTCCACCACCCTGATCGGCCGGCCGCCGGTGCCCCGCAGGCTTACCAGCGGCGCCTTGCGTCCGGTCAGGTGCCACCGGCCGCCGCGGTCCCTGAAGATCCCCTGCCTGGCCAGGTCGGCGATCAGGCTGGGCGCCGCCGACCCGAACAGCCGGACGTCGGCGCTCGTCAGCGGGATCTCGGCGGCGGCCGCGCACAGGTGCGGAGCCAGGATGTAGGGGTTGCCAGGGTCAAGCACCGTCGCCTCGACGGGCTGGTGCAGCAGCGCCTCAGGATGATGCACCAGGTAGGTGTCGAGCGGATCGTCCCTGGCGATGAGGATGGCCACGGCTTCGCGTTCGCCCTGGCCGGGCTGGCCGGGACGGCCAGCCCGCCCGGCGCGTCCGGCCTCCTGCCAGAGCGCCGCCCGCGTGCCTGGCCAGCCGGCGATGATCACGGCGTCCAGGCCGGCGATGTTGATGCCGAGTTCGAGCGCCGGCGTCGCGGCCAGCGCGGTGATGGCGCCGTTGCGCAGCCCGTCCTCAAGGTCGCGTCGCTCCTGCGGCAGGTAGCCGGACCGGTAGGCCGCGACCCGGTGGGCCAGGTCGCCTGCCCCGGTCTCGGTCAGGCGGCTGCGCGCGGCGGCCGCCGCCGCCTCGGCGCCGCGCCGCGACCTGATGAAGGCGAGCGCGGGAACGCCGTCCCTGACCAGGTCGGCGAGCATGCCCGCGGTCTCGGCGACGACGGAGCGGCGGAGCGGGGCGTCGGCCTCGCCGCGCAGCGTGCTGAGCGGAGGCTCCCACATGGCGAACGTCACCGGCCCGTGCGGCGCGGCGTCGTCCGTGATCGGCTCGGCGGGCATGCCCGGTCAGCAGCTCGGCGGCCCTGGCCGGCTCGCTGATCGTGGCGGAGGCGAGCACGAAGACCAGGTCAGGCGCGCCCGCCTCGCGGTGGTGCGCAGCGACCCGGCGGAGCCGCCGCAGCACGTGCGCGACGTGCGACCCGAAGACGCCGCGGTAGCCGTGGCACTCGTCCACGATCACGTACCGCAGCCTGCGCAGGAAGCCGCTCCAGCGCTGATGCTGCGGAAGCAGTCCGTAGTGCAGCATGTCCGGCGTGGTCAGCAGGTAAGTCGCGTACTTGCGGGCCCAGGCGCGCTGATGATGCGGTGTGTCGGAGTCCACCACCGCTGGCCGCAGCCCGAACCGGCGGCCGAGCTGTGCCGACCTGGGGGCACGACCCCCGTGACCCCCCGATCTGGCTGCCAAGGAAGTGCAGCAGGTTCAGCTGGTCGGCCGCCAGCGCCTTGGTGGGCGCCAGGTACAGGGCCGTTCCGCCCTCGCCGATGGCGGTCAGGGCAGGAGCGAGGTAGCCGACCGACTTCCCGGACGCGGTGCCTGTGGCGAGAATCACACTCCGGCCTGCCCTGGCCAGGTCGGCGGCAGCGGCCTGATGCTCCCACGGCGCGCTGATCCCGGCCGCCGCGAACGCCGCGATGAGCTCGGCGGGAACCCAGTCAGGCCACGGGGCCGGCGCGCCCGGGCAGGGCAGGCATCCGCTCGACGTGGGTCAGCCTGCCGGAGGCCGCCCCGCGGCGCAGGATCGCCTGAGCCCCGCGGGGGGTTCCTGAACGTCCTCCCCAGGGAAGCTGGCCAGCTTGCGGCGCCGTTCCATCGGCGTCCAGCGGGTACGGATCAGGCATGGTGTAACGAAGTTTGTCATCGGCGGGCCGGGTACCTCGAACTGTGATCTGGTATAGACATGAGCCTTGGGCATGGTTGAATGCGCGGCGGGAGCATCACGTCCGGCGCGCCGGACGAGATCTGCTCGGCCGACGGCTGGGATAATGGATGCATGGCGCAGGAGGAATCTGTGGATCTGAAGCTAGATCACCACAACAAGGACGGCATCGAGATCGTCGACGTGGAAGGCGAGATCGATGTCTATACCGCGCCGCGTCTCCGTGAACTCCTTATTGACCTGGTGAATAACGGTCATTACCAGCTCGTCGTGAACATGGAAAAGGTGGAGTTCCTCGACTCCACTGGCCTGGGTGTGCTGGTCGGCGGGCTCAAGCGGGTACGAGCCCACGACGGATCGCTTGACCTGGTCTGCACGCAGGAGCGGATCCTGAAGATCTTCCGCATCACCGGGCTGACCAAGGTCTTCGGGATCCACGACACGGTCGACGAGGCGATCGCGCAGCGGAAGTCAGAGAAGTAGCCACCGCAGGCTCGGTGGGGTGGCACAAGATGGCAACGGTCGAGGTCACCTTCACGCCGCTGGCTGCTCACGTGCGCACGGCGAGACTGGTCGCGACGGCCGTCGCGCGGCGCAGCGGCGTAGCTGAGTCACTCATGGACGAGGTCAGGCTGGCAGTCGGCGAGGCCTGCTCGCGCGCGGTCGAGACGCACGCGAGCCAGTGCCCGGACGAGCCGGTCAGGGTGGCCTTGTCCAGCCAGGTCGGGCCGCTTCGAGATCGAGGTCATCAACCTGGGCGGGCAGGGTGGCCTCGGTGCGGGGACCGCAGGCGGCGGGGCGGTGACCAAGCCGGCCGACGGCACCGTGATGCCGCCAGGCTTCTCGCTCGCGGTGATCGCGGGGCTCGCGGACGACGTGCAGATCAGCGAGACCGAGGCGGGCACGAGCGTGAAGATGAGCTGGCCGCTGTCCGGGTCGCTGGCGGCCGGCTCGCCAGCTTAGGGCGATGCCGGCGAGCCGGCGCGAGCGCAGGTATGCGACACTCTCGTCGGTTACCGTTTGATCACGAACGGTGTCGCAGCGCCGTGACATCCGGACCCGACGCCCCGCGCGGAGCCCCGGATGCGTAGACTCCCGGCACGCGTGTCCACGTGGTGAAACGTGCGGACGTCGGTACATGTGCGACCTGACGACATTGCGGAGTGTTTGCGTGACATACCCGGCCGGTTGATGTGCTGCTGCGTGCAGACTGCCCGGCTAGGCTTGCGCTCCCCTGCTGAGGAGGATGGATGACAAGGCTCGGTTCCGCTCTGGCTGACGGAGCGGCCACCGTGACTGGCTCTAATGTGACCTGGGTTGCAATCGTGGCCGTCATCGCGGTGCTGGCATTGGCGATGGCCGGCTGGCTGGTCAGGCAGGTTCTGGCGGCTGGCCAGGGCACGGCCAAGATGCAGGAGATCGCGCTCGCGGTGCAGGAAGGCGCTGCGGCGTACCTGCGCAGGCAGTTCCGTACCCTCAGCGTCTTCGTGGTCTTGATCTTCTTCGTGCTGCTCTTGCTGCCAGCGGACACGACAAGTGTCCGGTTGGGCAGGTCCATCTTCTTCCTGGCGGGCGCGCTGTTCTCGGCGCTGACGGGCTTCGTCGGCATGTCGCTGGCCGTCCGCGGCAACGTCCGGGTGGCCGCGGCCGCCCGCGAGAGCGGCGAGCGGCAGGCCACGAGGATCGCGTTCCGCACCGGCGGCGTCGCCGGGATGTTCACGGTCGGCCTCGGCCTGCTCGGCGCCGCCGCGGTCGTGCTGATCTACAAGGCGAACGCGGCGAGCGTCCTTGAGGGCTTCGGCTTCGGCGCCGCTCTGCTCGCCATGTTCATGCGGGTGGGCGGCGGCATCTTCACCAAGGCAGCCGACGTCGGCGCCGACCTGGTCGGCAAGGTCGAGAAGGGCATTCCCGAGGACGACCCGCGCAACGCGGCCACCATCGCCGACAACGTTGGCGACAACGTCGGTGACTGCGCGGGCATGGCCGCCGACCTGTTCGAGTCCTACGCGGTCACGCTGGTGGCGGCGCTGATCCTGGGCAAGGCTGCCTTCGGCTCCCAGGGCCTGGTCTTCCCGCTGATCGTCCCGGCGATCGGCGTCCTCACCGCCATGGCAGGGATCTTCTTCGTCGCCCCGCGCAAGAACGACCGCAGCGGGATGACAGCCATCAACCGCGGCTTCTTCCTGTCGGCGATCTTCTCGCTCGTCCTGGTCGTCATCGCCTCTTTCGTCTACCTGCCGTCATCGTTCAGCCAGCTCCAGGGCATCACGGACCCGGCGATCCTGCACCACTCTGGCGACCCGCGGGTGCTCGCGATTGGCGCGGTCGTGATCGGCCTGGTCCTGGCCAGCGCCATCCAGCTGCTGACCGGCTACTTCACCGAGACAACCAGGCGGCCGGTCAGGGAGATCACCGAATCGGCGCGCACCGGGCCAGCCACGGTGATCTTGTCCGGGATCGCCGTAGGCCTGGAGTCCGCGGTGTACTCGGCGCTGCTGATCGGCGCCGCGGTGTACGGGGCGTTCCTGCTCGGCACCGGCAACCCCACGATCGCGCTGTTCGCGGTCGCGCTGGCGGGCACCGGCCTGCTGACCACGGTCGGCGTCATCGTCTCGATGGACACCTTCGGCCCGGTTTCGGACAACGCCCAGGGCATCGCGGAGATGAGCGGCGACGTTGAAGGCGAGGCCGCTCAGGTGCTGACCAGGCTGGACGCGGTCGGCAACACCACCAAGGCGATCACCAAGGGCATCGCGATCGCGACCGCGGTGCTGGCCGCGACGGCGCTGTTCGGCGCGTTCCGCACCACCGTTGAGACCGCGCTCGGGAGTGCCGCGAACACCTTCAGCCTCTCGATCGACCGGCCGAACGCGCTGGTCGGCCTCATCGTCGGCGCATCCGTCGTGTTCTTCTTCTCCGGCCTGGCGATCATGGCCGTCGGCCGGGCGGCCGGCCGGGTGGTCTTCGAGGTACGCGAGCAGTTCAGGACGCACCCGGGGATCATGGACTTCACCGAGAAGCCTGAGTACGGCCGCGTGGTCGACATCTGCACGAAGGACTCGCTGCGCGAACTCGCCACGCCCGGCCTGCTCGCCGTGCTCACCCCGATCGCGATCGGCTTCGGTTTCGGCTACGTGCCGCTCGGCTCCTTCCTCGCCGGCGCGATCGCCGCTGGCGTGCTCATGGCCGTCTTCCTCGCCAACTCCGGCGGCGCCTGGGACAACGCGAAGAAGCTCGTCGAGGACGGCATCCTCGGCGGCAAGGGATCGGAGGCGCACGCGGCGACGGTCATCGGCGACACGGTCGGCGACCCGTTCAAGGACACCGCCGGGCCGGCGATCAACCCGCTGATCAAGGTCATGAACCTGGTCTCGCTGCTGATCGCGACCAGCGTCGTCAAGTACGCCAACGACACCGGCCTGCGGGTCGGGGTCGCGCTCGGCGCGTTCGCCATCGTGGTCGCCTCGGTCGTGATCGCCAAGCGGCGGCAGACCGGAATCGCACCGTCCGACTCCGAAGGCGCCGACGGCCCGGCCGCACCGGCCGACGACGAGCAGCCGGCAGAGAAGGCGACAGCCTGACAGCAAGCACAGAAGGCGACAGCCTGACAGCAAGCACAGAAGGCGACAGCCTGACAGCAAGCACAGAAGGCGACAGCCTGACGCAGCACGGCCCGGCCTGGCGAGCATGGACGACATGACAGCGCACCGGCAGCTCATCGTCATGCGGCATGCCAAGGCCGGAGAACTGCCAGGCGGTCCTGACGTGGAGCGCGCCCTGCGCCCGCGGGGATGCAGGAACGCGTCGGCGGCAGGACAGTGGCTGGCCGGCCGCGACCTGGTGCCCGACCTCGTGCTCTGCTCGAACGCCAGGCGCGCCAGGCAGACCTGGCAGTACGTCGGCGCCGAACTGGCCGGCGAGCCCGAGGTGACCAGCGACCCGCGGCTGTACCACGCCGACGCCGAGGACCTGCTCGGCATTTTCGCCGAGACCAGCCAGGGCGTCCGCAGCCTCATGTACGTCGGGCACAACCCGGCGGCAGCCGAGGTGACCGAGATCCTGATCGGCGACCCGGTCGACTTTCCGACCGCCGCGATCGCGATCATTGGCCTGGACGACGACTGGTCGGCCCTGGCCGGCGAGGCACAGGGCGCAGGCCGTCTCATAGCGGCCTGGCGGCCACAGCACGCCTCGGGAGGCGAGCCTGCTGAACCTCACGCCTGAGCCAGAATCGTGACCTGGGGAGCACGGCCCAGAGCGGGCGATGCACGATCGACGTGGCGGGAGGAGGCAGATGCCGGCTGAGGTGCTGCACCTGCGCGGCGTGGGGGTTTGCCGCGACCGGTCGATGCTGCTCAGGGATGTCGACTGGACCGTGCGCGACGACGAGAGCTGGGTGATCGTCGGACCGAACGGCGCAGGCAAGACCACGTTGCTCCAGGTCGCGGCCGGTCTGGTGCTGCCAACCGAGGGCCTTGCGATGGTGCTCGGCGAGCCGGTGCAGGACGCGGACCCGCAAGACCTTCGCAGCAGGGTCGGGATCTCCAGCGCCGCCGTCGCCGAGCAGGTGCCGCGCGGTGAGAAAGTGATCGACCTGGTCATGACGGCCGGGTACGGCCTGCTCGGCCGCGGCGGCGAGGAGTACGACTCCTTCGACGTGGCCAGGGCGGTCGAACTGCTCGACGCGGTCGGCTGCGCGCACCTGATCAGACGGCGGTTCGGCACGCTGTCAGAAGGAGAGCGCAAGCGGGTGCAGATCGCGCGGTCGCTGATGGCCGACCCCGAGTTGCTGCTGCTCGACGAGCCGGCCGCCGGGCTCGACCTCGGCGGCAGGGAGGACGTGCTCAGCCGGATCGCCGCCCTGGTCCGTAACCCGGCATCGCCGGTCATGGTCCTGGTCACCCACCACGTCGAGGAGGTGCCCGCGGGCTTTACCCACGCCATGCTCATGCGCCGGGGCACCGTGCTCGCGGCCGGTCCCGTGGACCAGGTGTTCACCGCGCGCAACCTGTCGCGGTGCTTCGGCGTCCCGCTGATCGTCGAGCGCCGGGCTGCCCGCTGGATGGCCCACGCGATGCCAGCCCGTGGGGACTACCCGCCGGAACCCCCTGCTCCCGTGCGTTAACGGGGGCCAGGTGACGGGCTGGGAGATCGCTGGCGATCCTCGTCGCGGCGCTCGCGGCGGGCGCGATCAATGCCGTGGTCGGATCGGGCTCGCTGATCACCTTTCCCACCTTGCTGGCCTTCGGCATTCCGCCCGTCGTCGCGAACGTCTCCAACAACGTCGGGCTCGTCCCAGGCAACGTCAGCGGCGCTTTCGGCTATCGCAGGGAACTGTCAGGGCAGCGCGGCCGGCTGGCGAGGCTCGGCATCGCGTCGCTCGTCGGATCGGTGGCCGGCGCCTGCGCGCTGCTTGCGCTGCCGCCAAGCGTGTTCAAGGTTGTCGTTCCCGCGCTGATCATCGTGGCGTGCGTCCTGGTGGTGGTCCAGCCCTGGCTGTCGGCCTGGGTTGCGCGCCGCGGCAAGGAGCGGGCGGAGCGCGGCGGGCCCATCCTGTTCGCGGGGATCTTCCTGGCCGGCGTCTACGGCGGCTACTTCGGGGCCGCGCAGGGCGTCCTGGTGATCGGGCTGATGGGTGTCTTCCTGACCGAGAGCCTGCAGCGGATCAACGCGGGCAAGAACGTACTCGTCACGATCGTGAACGGAGCCGCGGCGGCGGTGTTCGTCATCTTCGCCCACGTCGCCTGGCTGGTGGTGCTGCTGGTCGCCGACGGGATCGACGGCCGGCGGCCTGATCGGCGCCAAGCTGGGCAGGCGCCTGCCGCCGCTCGCGCTGCGGATCATCATCGTGGTGATCGGCGTGATCGCCGCGGTCAAGCTGATCTTCTTCCCGTGACCGGGTCAGGCACCGCCAGCAGGCTGGAGTATCCCGGCCGCGACGGCCTGGCCGACCAGGCCCCTGGCCAGTGCGCCCAGCGACGCGGAGCCGTCCTCGATCAGCGCCACCTTCGCCAGCACCTGGTCGGCGGTGATTCCGTGCCGTTGCCAGGTGCCGCCGCCCGCGGTCAGGTTCTCCAGCATCGGCTGCAGCCGGTCGAGCGCGCGCGCGAACTTCGCCGCCCTGGTCTGCCGGGCAGTGAACTCATCCCACAACTGCCGCAGCGCCACGGCCTGATCGTCAGGCAGGAGCGCGAAGATCCGGTCGGCGGCGGCGCGTTCTGCTGCATCCTGCCGTGCCTGCGCGGCAGCGTCGGCGTAGAGGAACAGATCGCCAGCGTCGATCTCGACCAGGTCGTGGATGAGCACCATGGCGGTCACCGTGGCCAGGTCGGTGCCGGGCGGTGCGTGCTCGGCGAGCACCAGCGCCATCGTCGCCAGATGCCAGGAGTGCTCGGCCGAGTTCTCACGCCGGTTCAGATCGTCTCCGGCTAGCACCGTCTGCCTGAGCACGCCCTTCAGCCTGCCGATCTCCGTCACGAACCGCATCTGCTGATCGAGTCGCGGCGCGAGCCCGTCCGATCCGGTCATAGACAAGGCCGGTTACTGGGGGCCAAGGCCGAGGGCGTGCATGAGGAGCAGCAGCGCGGCGAACCCGAGCAGGATGCCCGCGCCCTTGGCGAAGGAGACCAGCCGCCTGCGCCTGCCTGCGGGTGCTGGCGCTGGCGCTGAGCGCCGGGCTGGAGCCTGCCTCCGCGGGTTCCTGGCCTGGCCAGCCTTGCGCACGTTCAGCCGAGCCCGGCGACGCCGTGCCGCGCGCTTCGCCCGCTCGGCGGCCGACGGTTCGCGGAACCTCGCCGCTCCCGCAGTGCCCGCGTAAAGGTCGCGGAGCTGCCGGTCGAATTCATCCGGGCCGGGAGTGACGTCGCTGTGCTCGGTGGACATGCACGCAAGTATGCCTTCCCCACCTGACTTGCCGATCCCCGTTGCGACGGCAGACCCCGATGGGTAACAGCATGATTACTTCGTGTAACCATGCTGGAAGCGACAGGGCAGGGGGACATCAGCAATGAGCGATCAGAGGCCTCGTACGACGACCGACGCCGGCATCCCGGCGCCGAGCGATGAGTTCTCCCAGTCGGTGGGCCCTGACGGCCCGCTGCTGCTGCAGGACCACTATCTGATCCAGAAGATGGCTCAGTTCAACCGCGAACGGGTGCCAGAGCGGGTGGTGCACGCCAAGGGCGGCGGCGCCTACGGCACCCTGTCGATCACCGAGGACGTCAGCCAGTTCACGAAGGCTGGCCTGTTCGCGCCGGGCGCCAGGACGGACCTGCTGATCAGGTTCTCGACCGTGGCTGGCGAGCTAGGCAGCGCGGACACCGCGCGCGACCCGCGCGGGTTCGCGATCAAGTTCTACACCGACGAGGGCAACTATGACCTGGTCGGCAACAACACGCCGGTCTTCTTCATCAGGGATCCGCAGAAGTTCCAGGATTTCATCCGCAGCCAGAAGCGGCGAGCCGACAGCCACACCCGCGACAACAACATGCAGTGGGACTTCTGGACGCTGTCGCCGGAGTCGGCTCATCAGGTCACGTTCCTGATGAGCGACCGGGGCACGCCGCGCACCTGGCGGCACATGAACGGCTACGGCAGCCACACGTTCCTGTGGTACAACGCGCGCGGCGAGAAGTTCTGGATCAAGTACCACATCAAGACCGACCAGGGAATCGAGACCTTCACGAACGCCGAGGCGGGCGCGATGGCCGCGGCAGACCCGGACTTCCACCTGCGCGACCTGCGCGCGGCCATCAGGCGCGGAGAGCACCCGTCGTGGACGGTCCAGGTGCAGGTGATGCCGTTCGAGGCCGCCGCGGACTACCGGTTCAACCCGTTCGACCTCACCAAGGTCTGGCCGCACGGCGACTACCCGCCGATCTCGATCGGCACGATCACGCTCACAAGAAATCCGGAGAACTACTTCGCCGAGATCGAGCAGGCCGCGTTCGAGCCGGCCAACTTCGTGCCGGGCATCGGGCCCTCGCCCGACAAGATGCTGCAGGGCAGGCTGTTCTCCTACCCGGACACGCACCGGCACCGGATCGGCACGAACTACCTGCAGCTTCCTGTGAACCGGCCGAAGGCGCCCGTCCACTCCTACAACAAGGACGGCGCGATGCGGTACGCCAATCCTGGCGACCCCGTCTACGCGCCGAACTCCTTCGGCGGGCCCGTCTCCGACCCGCAGCTCTGGCAGGGCGACTCCTACCTCGTCAGCGGCGAGATCATGCGCACGGCGCACACCAGGCACGCCGAGGACGACGACTTCGGCCAGCCACGGACGCTGTGGGAGAAGGTGCTGTCAGAGACCGACCAGGAGCACCTGGTAGCCAACATCTGCGCGCACGCCAGCGCGCCGGAGGTGACCACCGACATGAAGGCCCGCGTGGTCGAGTACTGGCGCAACGTGCACCCGGAACTGGGCGCCCAGGTCGGCAAGGGCCTGAACGGCGGCTGAACCCGGGGCCTGTCGCAGCCGCGCTCGGTGGCGCTACGATCGGCGCTGTTATGGCTACGATCAGGGTCGCGCTGGCCGAGGATCACGTCCTGCTGCGGGAGGGCATCTCCCGGCTGGTGTCAGCTAACGAGGACTTCGAGCTTGTCGGGGTCGCCTCGGACTTGCCTCAGTTGCTTGCTGTCGTGTCCGAGCACCAGCCCGACGTCGTCGTCACCGACATCCGGATGCCGCCGACCGGCAGCGACGAGGGCATCAAGGCCGCAAGCTGGATTTACCAGCACTACCCGCGCACCGGAGTCGTCGTCCTCAGCCAGTACGTGGCGCCCGCGTACGCGGTGGCGCTGCTCGAGCACGGCTCGGCCGGCCGGGCGTACCTGCTCAAGGAGCGCGTGAGCAGCGTCGACGAGCTGGCCAGGGCGATCAGGACGGTGGCGCAGGGCGGATCTGTGATCGACCCGCGGGTGGTGGACGAACTGGTCCGCTCCCGCTCAGGCGAGCGCCAGTCAGGGCTGTCCGCCCTGACGCCCAGGGAGTCGGAGATCCTCGGCGAGATGGCGCAGGGCAAGAGCAACTCGGCCATCGCCGCCGCGCTGTTCGTGACCGAGCGGGCCGTGGAAAAGCACACGAACTCGATCTTCGCCAAGCTCGGGCTATCCGAGGAGAAAGACGTCAACCGCCGGGTCAAGGCCGTGCTCGTGTACCTCAGCCGGCAGGAGCCCGTGAGCTAAAGCAGCGGAATCGAGCCGCGTACCTGGCTGCCCTTGCCTGGCTGGGACTCCCAGCGGATCGTGCCGCCGATCGACCCGAGCCGGTCTGCCATGTTGACGAAGCCGTGCCCCTTGCGAGCGCGCTCGGGCTCGAAGCCAGGCCCGTTGTCGCTGACCGAGAACAGCAGGCCGCCTTCGGATTCCCACACCGCGCAGCTCGACATCGGATCCCGCCGCGTGCTTGGCGGCGTTCTGGAGCGCCTCCAGGCAGCAGAAATAGATTGCCGCCTCCACCTCAGGGCCGTACCTGCCGATATCGCTGGTCCGCACGGCCACGTCGAGCGGACTCCGGTTCGCAGCGGCCTGGAGGGCTTCGCCGAGGCCACGGTCGGCCAGCAGCGGCGGGTAGATCCCGTGCGCGAGCTCGCGCAGTTCGGTGATGGTTTCCTTGACGTCAATGGCGAGCTGGTCAAGCATCTCGGTCGCGGCCGGCGGGTCATCGGCGAGGATGTCTCGCGCCAAGCGCAGGTTGACCGCCATCGCCACCAGGTGCTGCTGCGCGCCGTCGTGCAGGTTCCGCTCGACCCTGCGCCGCTCGGCGTCGCCGCTGGCGACGACGCGCGCCCTGGATTCGCGCAGCTCGTCGGCCTGCTTGCGCAGCTCGTCGAGCGTGGTCTGGAGGGCCGTATCGAGCCTCGCGTTGTGCACGGCCAGGCCAACCTGCCTGGCCAGCTCCGTGAGCACCCGATCGTCCTCAGCCGAGAAAGCGTCGGCCGTGATCGCACGCTGGGCGACGATCAGGCCGAGCAGCTCGCCCGCGTGGCTGACCGGCATGACCCGCAGCTGGCAGTCGCCTCGCCCCTCGAGCAGGGCAGGCAGCCAGACCGACACCCAGGCGTTGCCCGATATCCCCGCCCTGGTCACGACCGGCCGCTCGCGCGCCGTGATCACCAGCGAGGCCGGCCCGGCGTCCGGCACCGCGGCGGCACGCTCCAGCACGTCGCCAATCCCGGTGAAAACCTCGGCGCTGGTCAGGCTCATCGTCTTGCGCAGCGACTCGGCGAGTTGCAGCAGCAGTTCGTCCATGCTGATCGCGCGCGTCATCCGGCTGCCGAAGGTGCGCAGCACCTCGTCGGGTGCCTGCCTCGCGCCGAACACCGATCTGGTCGCCCAGCCGATCAGTCGCTCCCGCACTGGCAGGTAGCCAATCGCGCCGACGGCGGCGGCCAGCATCGAGAGCCCGAGCAGTTCGTGATCGGCGTTGTCCTGGGGCGGATTGCCCAGGCCGAGGATGACGATGATGTAGACCACGGCGACCGCGACCGTGTACCCGGCGACAGCGAGCACATGCACGAGCAGCCGGCCGCCGAACTTACCGAGCTGCGGCAGGTCGCCGGCGATCAGGCCGAGCGGCACCAGCACGGTCGCGGCTGCCGCTACAGGTGCGAGCGGAGCGGGCCAGGCCACCAGCAGGTTGAGCACCGCCGCGGCCGTTGCCACGGTGGCGGCGAGCACAGCGCCGATGCCGGTCCACTGCAGCCGCTCCCGGTCGCGGCTCTGCGCCGCCGCGTAGCGGAGCCGCACGGCCGGCAGGGCCAGCAGGGCCGCCGCAGGCAGGCAGATCGCGAAGGCTGCCGCGGGCAGCGGCCCGCCGCCAGCCGCGAGCCGGATGGCGGCGCCAGCCGTCGCCAGGAGATACCCGCACGCCGCGACCACTTGCCTGGCCCTGGAGCCGAGCCGGCCGTCGGGGACGGCGAGAAGCAGATGGATCCACAGCGCGATCACCAGGGCGCCGGCCAGCGTGGCCCCGGCGAGCAGCACCTCATGGCTGCCCTGGGACGCCGCTGCGGCCCTGGTGCCGCTCAGCGCCAGCACCGCCGCCAGCGCGCCGCAGCTGACTTGCCACTGCGGGGTTCGCTCCCTGGCCCTGGCGGTCAGCATGGCCGCCAGCGCCCAGACGAGCGCCACCGCGTACCCGACCGCCTGGAGGGGCAGAACCTGGCCGGATGCGGCCAGCCCAGCGCCGGTCACCGCGAGCGTGCCAACAGGCAGCAGGAGGCCGGCGGTGATCAGCCGAACTCGCGGCCCTTCACTGGCGGGCCGATTGTCCGAACCCTCCGGTGGTGCCACGGATGCCCGGGCCGGCAGCGGAGTTGTGGTCACCGAACCTCGACCTTGTCCCCAGGGTCAGGCTCCAGGCTGACATCTTCCTGCCTCACGATGCGGCCGTCCCGCATCCTGACCAGCCGCTGCGCTGCGGCCGCCACGTCGGCGTCGTGGGTGACCAGGATCACCGTCTGGCCGCCCCCGTGCAGCCGGCGCAGCAACTCGATCACCTCGGCGCCGCCCTCTGAGTCGAGCGCTCCTGTCGGCTCATCCGCGAGCAGCAGCGTTGGCTCGTTCGCCAGCGCCCTGGCGATCGCGAGCCGCTGCCGCTGCCCGCCGGAGAGCACTCCTGGCAGCGAGCCCGCCTTGTCGCCGATGCCAAGCAAGTCGAGCAGGTCACGGGCCCTGGTCTCGGCCATCCGTCGCTTCCGGCCCGCGATCAGGGCTGGCAGCGCGACGTTTTCCAGCACCGTCATCCCTTCGAGGAGGTTGAAAAACTGGAACACAATGCCGATGTGCCTGCGGCGCATCCTGGCGAGATCGTCCTCGCTCCGGCCGGTCACCTGCTCGCCGGCGACCGTGATCGTCCCCTCGTCGGGCACGTCAAGCCCGGCGATCAGGTTGAGCAAGGTCGACTTGCCGCAACCTGACGGCCCCATCAGCGCGACGAACTCGCCGGCTCGCACGGTCAGATCGACGCCGCGGAGCGCACGTACGGGCGCGTTCTCTGCCTCGAAGGTCCTGCGCACGCCGTGGGTGACAAGTGCGGCCGCAGCGCCCTGGGGGGAGGACGCCCCAGATCCCTGCGCGATTCGGTCGGTGTTCATGGCGCCCCCAACGGAGTCTGGATCGGTTCCTGCGCGTGGTCACGCCCGGCTGGCCGGGCTCCGGGGTCAGCCGGCCCGCGAAGCTTGTAGGCAATTATGGGTGTATCCCGGCCCTTGACCAGCTGCTCTGGCAGAGCAGTCAGCTCGGCCGGCATCGACAGCGCGCGCTTGGTCGCGTCGGAAATGACGGTTTCTCCTGCCGCGCCGAGTTGCTGCAGGCGCTGGCTCAGGTTGACCGTGTCGCCGACGAGCGTGTATTCCAGCCGCTCTTCTGAGCCGAGCAGCGCGGCGGCTGCCTCACCTGTGGAGACTCCGATGCCGAGACCGAATGCCGGCAGGTCGGCGGTCGCCCAGCCTGAGTTGATCTCCCCTTGCAGCTGATGCATGGCCAGTGCCGCGGCGACCGCCCTGTCCGGGTGGTCTGCTTGCGGGAACGGAGCCCCGAACACTGCCATCACCGCGTCGCCAACGAACTGCATGACGGTCCCGCCCTGCCCGAGGATCGCCCGGTTCATCGCGGCTCTGTGGGTGTTCAGCTGGCCGGCCAGCTGCGCGGGATCGGCGTGCTCCGCGATCGTCGAGTACGACCTGATGTCGCTCATCAGCACGGTGACCAGCACCCGCTCGGTTTCGCCGATGCGCTGCCCCTGGCTCCTGATCTTCTCGGCCAGGCCGCCGGGCAGCAGCCGGGACAGCGTCTCGCCCTGCTCCTCCCGGTCGACGATGGCCTGATGCAGCATCTTGAGCCGGTTGAGCGCGCCCTGCTGCCCGATGGAGACCCCGGCCGCCAGCTTGACGAACACCATTTCCACGGCAGTGTCGATGGCCGCCGGCGGGACACGCTTGGCGTGCGCGATGACTTTGATCGTCTTGCCCTCGGCGATCATGCCGAGCAGCTCCTCCTCGGCAGGCAGCAGGCCACCGGGAGAGATGACCGGCCGGACCAGGGCCTCGACGATGGCCGGGTCAAGGGCCGTGCCGCCGGTCGCCACCCGCCGGATGGCGTCGGCGAGCTGGCTGCCCTCGGCGACCCGGTCCTTCAGCAGGTAGCCGTAGCCGGCGGAGCCCTCGGCCAGCAGGCTGACGGCGTACTCCGGGTCGTCGTACTGCGAGAGCACGACGACACCGGTGCCGGGATGGCGCTTGCGCACCTCCTTTGCCGCGTCGATGCCCTCCCTGTGGAAGGAAGGAGGCATCCGCACGTCGGTGACCAGCACCTGGGGCTCGGTCGCCGTGCATCCGGCGACGACCTCGTCGTAGTCCGCGGCGAGCCCGACCACGCGCAGATCGGGACTGCGCTCGATGAGCGCGCGCACGCCCTCGCGGACGATCAGGTTGTCGTCAGCGAGGAACACGCTGATCGTGCGCCCGTCCGGCGCGGCAGTCTGTTCCATCCAGCTAGTTTTCGCACGCCGCGGGGTGCCGGCGCCAGGGAGTGAGCCTCCGCAATTGACGTGGTGTTAGACACACCCCGCTTTGGCCAGGCACCCACCTGGCCCATCCGGCCGGCCGGCTGGGACGTTCGAGCCAACATCGAAATCAGCAGGAGGCTGTGATGAAAAGGCGACTCATTTCCCTGGCCGGCGTCGCGTGCGCGGCGGCCGCACTAGCCCTGGCGGGGCCCGCGATGGCCGCGCCCGCGGGCCACGGCGGCCCGGCGGTTACCGGGACCGAGCATTTCCAGCTAGTCAGCACGAACGCCACGGCCAGCACCGGCCAGGTGATCGCCTACGGCGTCTTCACCGGCGCGGCGGTCGACCACATGGGCAACAACACCGACACGTTCGTCTTCAAGAACGGCTCATTCAAGGTGCACCACACGAACGGCAAGGGCGGCAAGCAAAGCTTCAACCCCAGGACCTGCCTGACGCACATCATCCAGCCGGGCACGTACACGATCGGAGGAGGCACCGGCAAGTACGCCGGCATCTCCGGCCATGGCAAGTTCCGGTTCACGCTGCTCGTCATCGGCGCCAAGAACGCGCAAGGCAAGTGCGCACAGCACAAGCCCCCGGTCGCGTCCCAGCAGATCATCCAGGCGTCAGGCCCGGTGACCACGTAGCGGAGAGGGCTCGCTCTCGCGCGGAACAGGTAGGGTTTGCGGTCCGACGGGCCAGCGGACCTTGCCTGTTGCGCTGACGGACGTTGGGAGGCTGATCGTGGGAATGGTTCTGCGGCTGGCCGCGCACCGGCTGACGGCATACTGGCGGGGCTGGCTGGTGCTCGCCCTCCTGGTCGGTGTCGCGGGCGCCGGGACCCTGGCGGCCGCCGCCGGCGCACGGCGTACCGAAAGTGCCTATCCACGGTTCCTGACCTGGTCCCGGGCTTCAGACATGCTCGTCGCTCCGGCAGGCCGGGGAACCAGCGGCTTCGACGACGCGCTCGCCAGGCTGCCGCACGCCGCAGCGGTCGCACCCATCGTCGGCCTGAACCTCGAGCCGGTGAATGCCCGCGGGCAGCTGGCCGGCGACATCGTCGTCGCGGCGCCGCTCGATCGCAGGTACGGAACGCTGGTCGACAGGTCTCGCGTCCTAGCCGGCCGGTTCCCGCTGGCCGGCAGGCCCCACGAGGTCGCCATTGACCAGCACGGTGCTGCGGAGCTGCACGTCCATGTCGGCAGCTACCTGAGGCTCGCGGCGCTGCCCAATACGCCTGGGCCGGTCGCGGGCGGCCAGGATCACCTGCGCACGCTGCGCGTCAGGGTGGTCGGCATCCTCGTCACCCGAGCATCGATCGATCCGGTGACCGATCTGGATAAAGTGCCGCACATCGTCGCCAGCATTGGGCTCTGGCATGAACTCGGGCCGCGCTACGAGGCGTTCGACGGCGCGGAGGTCCGGCTGCAGGCAGGGACGGCGGCGGCGACATTCGGGCGGGAAGCAGAGGCCCTCGCCCGTCAGTTCCCTGGTACGCACGGCCAGATCTATCAGGCCGACGAGAGCACGCAGGCCGCAACCATTGAACGGTCGATTGAGCCTGCCGCGGTCGCGCTGTGGCTATTCGCGATCGTCCTCGCGCTCACGGCGCTGCTGGTGGTGGGCCAGGCAGCCAGCCGGGTGCTCGCGTCGGCGTCGACGGACAACCAGGCGCTGGCGGCGCTCGGCGCGACTCGTAGCCAGCTGACCGCGGCCGGCCTGATCAACGTGGCTGCGGCCGGCGTGCTCGGTGCGGTGCTGGCCGTCCTTCTCGCCGTCGCCGTGTCTCCGCTGATGCCGATCGGCGTGGCCAGGCTGGCCGAGCCAGATCCTGGACTGAGCGTGGACGCCACTGTGCTGGGCATCGGCGCGCCCGTCATCGTCGTCATGCTGCTCGCGCGAGCAGCATGGCCCGCTCGCCGGTTCGCCGCCGCGCGGCTCGTCGCGGCCGCGGACGCAGCACCGCTACGCCGGTCCCGCCTGGCAGACGGTCTGGCTGGTATTGGCCTCCCAGTGACCGTGAGCACAGGCGTGCGGCTCGCGCTTGAGCCTGGCCGGGGCCGGACGGCGGTGCCGGTCCGCGCCGTGCTGGCAGGCACGACGCTGTCGGTGCTGGCGGTCACCGGGGCGTTCACCTTCGGCGCCAACCTGGTGCACCTGGTGCAGGCGCCTCGGCTGTACGGACGAGCCTGGGACGCCGCTATCGACCTTCAGTTCGGCGCGATCACCACGGCGAAGATCGCGGCGCTGTTCGCCGCGGACACGCAGATCGCCGGGTGGTCGTTCGGTGACCACGGGGTCATTTCCATCGGCCATGTCGTCGTGCCAGCGATCGGCCTCGCGAGGGGCAGCGGGCCCATGCTGTCGCCGACTCTGCTTCAGGGCCGCCCGCCGCGTACCGCCAGCGAGATCGTCCTCGGGCACCACCACGCTGCAACGATCAGGCAAGCGGGTCGGCGAGTGGGTGACCGTAGTCACCGGCGACCGCCGGCGGCGCTTTCACATCGTCGGGCGCGCCGTCTTCCCCAACTTTGGCCAGGGCAGCTTTACCCCGACCGACCTCGGCCAGGGCGCAGAGACCACCGCCGCCGCGCTCGCATCGCAGGTCAGTTCCGCTGATGTCGGACCAGGCTTCGAGTTCGTGCTCGTCAGGTTCAAGCCGGGTCGGGGCCAGAGGGCCGCGACCGCGCGGTTCCAGCGCCTGCTCCGCCCGGTCTGCGCCGCCGTGCAGCAGTCCACCTGCGTCGTCACCGGCCAGCAGCCGAACGGAATCACCGACTACGCCCGCATCGACGCCACGCCGAAGGTGCTCGGCGGCCTGCTCGCCGCGCTGGGCCTTGCTGTGCTGTCTCAGCTCATCGTGATGTCGGGCAGGCGGCGGCGGCGCGACTTCGCCGTGCTGCGTGCGCTCGGCCTGGCGCGGTCTCAGGTCAGCGCCATCACCGCCTGGCAGGTCAGCACGCTCGCAGTGATCGCGCTGGCGGTTGGGCTCCCGCTCGGGATCGCGGCCGGCCGGCGCGGCTGGGCGCTGTTCGGCGGCCTGCTCGGCGTGCCGGCCCACGCGATCACCCCGGTGAGCCTGATCCTGCTGGCCGTCCCCGCCGTGGTGCTGCTCGCCAACGCGGTCGCCTTCTGGCCGGGCTGGACGGCAGCGAACGCCCGCGCGGCCGACGTGCTGCGGGTGGAGTGAGGAACGCGGTCACTCCGCGCGCAGGACCGCGGCGGGCTTCAGCCTGGCCGCGCTTCGCGCCGGGAGCACGGCCAGGCCACACGCGAGCAGCAGGGCCGCGGGGATGAAGGCCAGGATCTGCGGCACGGGAACGTTGGCCCCGGCCGCCACACCGAGATTGCCGGCGAGCAAGGACCACGTCCACCGCCCGGCCAGCAAGCCCGCAGGGAGGCCGATGACGAGGGCGGCCGCGGTGATGGCCGCCGACTGCCAGAGCACCGTCGCCATCAACTGCGAACCGCCGAGGCCGAGCGTCTTGAGAACCGCGAGGTCGCGGCGACGGCGGCGGGCGCCTGTGACGAGCACGTGGCTCAGCGACGCGACCGCGAGGAACGCCAGGACTAGCCCAAGAACGAGCGGTGTGTCACGCGCGCCAGCGACATTCCTGATCTCGCCGGGCCGTTGGTCAGCGGTGATGAGGCAGATGCCACGCGGGCAGCCGGCCCTGGCCACGGCCGCCGCCAGCCCGGCCACGGCGGAGCGCCGGCTGGCGCCAGGCTTGAAGCGGATCAGAACGAAGTTGTAGCAGGTCAGGTCGCCTGCGCAGAGCGGGGGGTCTGGCTCGGAGAGTACCGAGGCGGCGACTGCGGCACCGGTGCCAAGATCTGTCGCCGCCGACGTTGCCTGGCTGAACAGCGGGAATACGGCCACGCCGACGACGCGCATCGGCCGTGACCGGCTGCCAATCGTGACCGGCACGCGCTGACCAGGCCGAAGCCGCAGCGAGCGCATGGTCCGCTCGCCAAGGACGATCTGCCCGGGTCCGGTTGGCGCGTGCCCGGCGAGCAAGGTGAGAAAACGGTCGCCAGCGAGCGGGTCGACGCCGATCGCTGGGACCGCCGAGCCTGCGATCTCGACCTGCCCGTAGTTGCCTGCCGCGTACCCACCCACATCGCCCTGGTGGGACATCGCCGCGCGCACGGCGGCGGCCGGGATGCCGTTGATCTGCAAGTTCAGTTCGTCAGACCAGTTCTGCCCGTACCGGTGCGGAACGCTGATCACGCCGAGCAGGCTCGAGCCGAACACGACGGCAGCGGTCATTGCGGCCGCGGCGACCGCGATCGCGCCGATGGTGCTCCGGACTGGCACGGCCGTCCGGCCGCCACCTGGCTCGAAGGCGAGCCTGACGCCCAGCGCGGCGCTGAGCGATCCGGTCGCGGTCAGCCAGCCTGCCACCAGGGACCGTCGCGGGACGACGGGCCAGCCTTGCGCGGCTCCCTGGGCGCGACCCGCCGCGAGCCAGGCGACCGGGATCATCAGGGCAAGCGGCAGGGTCGCGGTGAGCAGCAGCCCTGCGCCCAGGACCGCGAGGTTGACCTCGACGCCGGGGGCCGGCTCAGCCAGCCTGGCAGGTCCGATCGGCATCAGCGGCGACGCCGCGATCGCGACGCCGACCGCCAGAACAGCCCCGGGGCAGGTCACGGCGGCCAGCCGGGCTAGGGACACAGCCGCCAGCCTCGCTCTGGACATGCCGAGCGCGTGCAGCGACGTCAGGTCCGCGGCGTCGCCCGACAGCTGGCGGCTCAGCAACTGCGCGGCGACGGCCAGAACGATGAGGAGGGCCAGCACAGCGAACGCGAGGAGCGCCACGGCCTCTGGGCGGATCGCGAGCTCCGTCGCGGCGACCTGGCCGGCCCTCCTGATCAGGCTGATCGTGATGTGGTGCCGCCTGGCCACCTGGTCAGCCGCCCGGACAAAGGCCGCGAAGCTGACGCCGCGCCGCAGCCGGACGCCCGCGTAGTCGCCAGGTCCGTACGGCTGGCCAGCCCCCGACCGCCAGAACGCGGGCGTCAGCAGCGCGCGCGGCGCGCCTGTCATCCCTGGACCAGGGACCACGAGGTCGTTGAAGGTCACGATCGCCGACACATGGAACGTCAGCGGCGCCGGCCCTCGCCGTGGCGCCGGCGCCCGGCCGGGCCGCGGCCTGCAGGCCTTTGGCGAGCTTGGGATGCCGTCGAGCCGCAGCGTGCTGCCCGGCCGCAGGTGGTCGCGGGCCGCGAGTTGTTCGTCGACCATGACCGCGGCCGGGTTGGCTGGGTCGAAGAGCCGCCCTGCCACCACTTTGACCCGGTCCGTGGCGAAGCCGAGCTTGCCGTCCGTGCTGGCCACGACGTCCACCTGGGGCGGCGCGGGCCCGGCGGCCGGAGGCAGCGTCATCTCGTAGACCACGCCTGTCCACATCGAGGCAACTTGCGGCAGCCGGCCGAGCGCTTGGTAAAAGCCGCCAAAGCCAACACAGCCGGGCAGCACCAGCACGTCGGAGGCGCGACTCCAGCGCAGCATGCGTCCGTATGCGGTCTCGGTACGGCGTGCGCCAGCGGCGGCGGTCAGCGCCACGCCGGCGACCAGGCCGACGATCACGGCCAGCCCGAGCACCGCCCGCCAGCGCAACCGCAGGTGCGAGCGGACTGCGACCACCAGTGGCGTCACCGCGACTGCGCCCCTCACTCCGACCGAAAGACGGCAGCTGGCCTGACCCGCGTTGCCGTCCAGCCGGGCAGGGCGGCCAGCAGATTGGCGACAAGTAGCGTGGCGGGAATGGCCGTGAGCACGATGAGCACCGGGATGCTCGCGCCGGTCGCGATCCCGACTGAGCCGGCGAACGCACCCCAAAGCCATCGCCCGGCGACGATGCCAAGCGGGACTCCGATGATGACTGCTGCCGCGGCGAGGGCGCTGGCTTGCCAGGCGACGACGCTAAGCAGCTGATAGCGTCGCATGCCGATCGTCTTGAGCACCGCCAGGTCGCGGCGCCGGCGGAAGACCGCGGTGAACAGGACATGGCTGAGGGTGCCGACCGCGAGCAGGCTGAGCACGAGGCCGAGGACGAACGGGGTGTCCCGCACGCCGTTGTAGTTCTTGATGTCGGCCGGGGTCTGGAACTGCGTCACCAGGCACAAGCCTGGCGTGCATCCGGCGCGCGTGACGGCTCGCTCGAGCCGTGCCGAGGCCAGTCCGAGGTCCGTGCCAGCCCTGAAGCGGAGCAGGAAGAAGTTGTAGCAGGTCGCCGGCTTCATGCAGATGGGCGGATTCGGCTTCGATAGGACAGACGCGGCGACGACGGCGCCGGTGCCGAGGTCGGTTGCGGACCCGCCAGCGACGCTGAACGAGGCGAAGACCGCCGAGCCGACGATGGTGAGCTGCGAGCCGCCGACACCGACGGTCTGACCGACCCGTTTGTGCAGGAGCGCCAGGGTTCGGACGCCGAGCGCGATCTGGTCAGGCGCGTATGGCGCGTGACCGGCGACGATGGTGAGGAAGCCGTGGCCGTGCATCTGGTCGAGGCCGATGGCGGGGACGCGGGCACCGTCCACCGTCAGCTGGCCGTAGGTGCCGGCGGCGTATCCCGCCAGGCCGGGTGCGGCGTTGAGCACGGGCATCGCCGCTCCGATAGGTACGCCGCTGACCTGCAGATCGAGATCGAGCTTCCAGTTCTGCCCGTATCGGTGCGGCGTACCGACCAGGCCGATCAGGTTCGAGCCGAAGACGAACGCGGCTACTACCGAGGCGACTGCCACGGTCGTGCCGACAAGCGCGCTCCTGACTGGGACCGCGGTGCGGCCGTGACCCGGCTCGAGGGCCATGGGAACGCCGATGCTGCCGGTCACCGAGCCGAGCGCCCGCATCGCGGGGCGGAGCATCGTCCGGTGCCCTGGCGCTGGCAGATCGGCGATGCCCAGCGGTCCCGCTGTCCTGCTCGCTGTGCGCCAGGCGGCCGTCCCGAGCAGCATCAGCGGCAGGATCACGATCGCGGCGAAGCCAGCACCCAGGATGGCCAGGTTTACCTCGAAGCCAGGTGCCGGTTCGGCGGTCCTAGCCGGGCCGATCGGCATCAGCGGCGATGCCGCGATCGCCACGGCGACGGCGGCCGCTCCTGCGATGATCGTCACGATCGCCGCCCTGGCCAGCGAGGCCGCGGCGAGCCTGGCCCTGCTCATGCCCAGCGCGCGCAGGATGGGGAACTCGAGCCCGTCGAGCGCGAGCTGCCTGCTGAGCAGCTGCACGATGACCGCCAGGCCGATCAGTCCGGCGAGGGCCGCGAAGATCGCGAGCGCGACCGCCTGCGGCCGGATCGCGCGCTGCGTGGCCGCATACTGCGTGGCGAGATTGACGATCCGCACGCCGCCGACTTGATACCGCTCGCCGAGCGCCTTCGCGGCTCGCGTGAAGGCGGCCTCGCTCGTGCCGGGTCGCAGCAGGACATTGGCCGCGCCGCCGCCTGGGTTGTAGCTCTGGGCCGCGGCGGTGCGGGCGAAGCCCGGGCTCAGCAGCGCGGTCGGCTCGGCAAGATCGCGGGTCCCCGGCACGACCTCGTCCTCGAAAGTGACCACCGCCGACACCGTGAAGGCGAGCCGAACCGGCGGGCCTTTCCGCTGGTGCGCAGGGCTCTGCGGGTACGCGAGGACGCTGATTGTGCTGCCGGGATGCAGGTGATAGCGCGAGGCGAGCCGCTCGTCGATCATCACCGCGCTGGTATCCGTGGCAGTGAACAGCTGCCCGGACACCACCCTGACCCGGTCAACCGAGATCCCGGTGGCACCGTCAGGGCTGCCTTCGAAGATGACGCCTCTGACCGCGTCATGGCGTCCCGCCCGGCCTGGCGGGATCAGCGCAATGTCGTAGAACGCGGTCGTCGACATCCGCTGCACCTGCGGCAGGCGAGCGAGCGCGCGGAAGAAGCCATCGAATCCGCCGACGGTCGGCGAGACGAGGAACTGCGAGGCGCTGCTGCGCCGCAGCAGCCGCGGGTACGCGGTATCGGTGCGCCGCGCCCCGGCGGCGGCCGTCAGCGCGATTCCGCCTATCAAGCCCGGCCAGCATCGCGAGCGCGACCAGCGCCCGCCAGCGCAGCCGGGTGGCTGATCGGAGGTTAAGCCACATCGCGCCCATGGCTGCTTATTTCACCGACCCGCTGACCAGCCCGTCAAGCGAGCGACCACCCCGTCAGCCGTAGTGCTGCCACCCAGAGCGCAGGCTGTCGCCACGTGGCCGGAATCTCAGTGTGGTACTAGGCACACCCGGCACCTTCCTGTCACCACGCTGGCCTCGCCCGGCACCGACGGGGCATGGTCGTGGTATGCGATACGAGACAAGCGTGACCTCATTGTCCTGGATCCCGTCCGAGGCCGTCACCGGCAGCAGCCGGGTGGCCTTCGACGCGGGGTTCACCCACTACGACGACCCGCCGCCAGCCCAGATCGACGACCTGGAGGCGCTGCGGGTGGCGGACAAGTTCCGCTTCGCGAACGTGCTGAAGGCCTGGATCGAGGTCGATGACGACGGTACGATCTCCGGCTCTGGCTACAGCGGCGGAGGCTATATCGGCAACACGACGATCAGGCTCGGCGGCATGCGGCGCGTGTTCCAGAACGCGCTCCTGCCCGATGTGCGCAAAGATCCCGAGCATGGCGACGGCTGGGTGAAGTTCAGCCAGACGGTCGGCGGCCGGACCAGCTTGCCAGCCCCGCGCAAGGTCGCACACCGGCCCTACGTGCAGTGGCAGGCACCGCTGGTGTGGACGACGCTGACGCTGACGCTGCGCGCTGACGGCACCGCGGAGACGGCGATGAGCGGGGCGAGTCGATTCCCTCGGCACTGGATCTACGACGACGCGGGCGCTCTCACCCACAAATCAGGGCTGACCGACTACACCGACTGGATGGCGACGTCGTTCGGGCGCCACACGCCGTGGGGCGACGAGGACTCCGAGGCCCTGGTGACGGCGGTCGAGACGGCTCTGGAGCACTCGCTGTCCGTGCAGCTGATGCACGGAGCCGCCAAGCCGGTCATCACGAAGGTCCGCGCCGGCGACGCGCTGGTCCGCCAGGGCGAGCCGGGCAACGAGATCTACCTCGTACTCGACGGCGTCATCCGGGTCGAGCACGATAGCGAATGGCTGGCCGAGTACGGGCCAGGAGCACTGCTCGGCGAGCGCGCGCACCTCGAGGGCGGGGCGCGGACGTCGACGCTGACCGCCGTCACCGCGTGCCGGGTCGCCGCCGTTCCGGCCGCGCAGTTCGACCGCGAGTCGCTTGAGGAACTGGCCGGCGGACACCGCCGCGAATCGCTCGGGCAGGCTTGATCTCATGCGGGTACAGCTGTGCGGCGTCCGGGGCTCGACACCGGCGCCGGGTCCGGAGTTCGTCCGGTATGGCGGCAACACCTCGTGTGTGGCGCTGACCTGCGACGAAGATCTGGTCCCGACGCTGATCCTGGACGCTGGCACGGGCCTGCGGCAGGTCACGCCGCTGCTGAACGGCGCGCCCTTCCGCGGCACGATCGTGCTGTCGCACCTGCACTGGGATCACGTCCAGGGACTGCCGTTCTTCGCCGGTGGCGACACCGAAGGTGCGGAGGTCACGCTTTTGATGCCCGAGCAGCCTGGCGGCGCCGCGGCCGAGGATGTGCTCGCGCTCGCCATGTCGCCGCCGCACTTCCCGATCACGCCCAGCCAGCTCCGCGGCGCCTGGACCTTCGGCACGCTGCCGCCCGGCGAGCGGCGGGCAGGACGCTTCACCATCCTGGCGCTACCGATTCCGCACAAGGGTGGCACGACCTACGGCTACCGGGTCAGCGACGGCAGGTCATCGGTGGCGTACCTGCCAGACCACTGCCCGACGAACCTCGGCCCAGGGCCGGATGGGCTTGGCGAGTACCACGAGGCGGCGCTGGCGCTGGCGTCGGGAGCAGACGCGCTGATCCACGATGCCTCGCTGCTGCCTGACGAGGTGCCTGCGCAGGCCAGCTTCGGTCACGCCGCTGCCGACTACGCGGTCGGCCTCGCGGCCGCGGCCGGCGCCCGCCGCGTCGTGCTGTTCCACCACCGGCCAGATCGCACCGACACCGAACTCGACAAGCTGGCCGGGCGGCTGGCCGGCGCTCCGCTGCCGGTCGACGTCGCCGCTGAGCGGGAGGTGCTGAACCTGTGAGCCGCACACCCGACGCCGTCGTGGTCGGCGCAGGGCCTAACGGCCTCGCCGCGGCGGTGACGCTGGCCAGGGCCGGGCTGGTGGTCGACGTCTTCGAGGGAGCCGAAGAAGCGGGCGGCGGGTGCCGCAGCGCTGAGCTGACGCTGCCTGGCTTCACCCACGACATCTGCTCAGCGGTCCATCCCCTGGCCGCCGCCTCCCCGTTCTTCCTCGGCACCGACCTCGCGGCGCGCGGGGTCAGGCTGCTGTATCCGAAGGTCGCGTTCGCGCATCCGCTCGACGGCGGCCGTGCCGCCGCGGTGGGCGGCACGGTCGAGGAGACCGCAGGCCGGCTGGGGCCCGACGGTCCGCGCTACCGCCGGCTGATGGCGCCGCTTGTCCGCGGCGCGGACGTGATCGTGCCCGATGTGCTCGCGCCGCTGCGGTCGGTGCCGGCCCGCCCGGTCCCGATGGCCAGGTTCGGCCTGCGAGGCCTGCTCCCGGCCGCGGTGCTGGCCGGACGGTTCGAGACCGACGAGGGCAGGGCGATCCTGGCGGGGGTGGCCGCGCACTCCATGCTGCCCCTCAACGCCCCGCTGACCGCTGGCTTCGGGCTCCTGCTGACCCTGCTCGCGCACTCGGCGGGCTGGCCGGTCGCCGAAGGCGGCAGCGCGGCGATCACTGCAGCGCTGGTCAGCGAGCTGACCGAACTCGGCGGCTCGGTCACCACGGATTGCATGATCACCACGCTAGATGAGCTTCCCCGAGCCAGGACCGTGCTGCTCGACGTTTCGCCGCGCCAGTTCGCCAGGATCGCCGGGGACCGGTTGCCACGGCGTTACGCTCGCTCGCTGGAGCGGTTCAGGTACGGACCAGGGGTATGCAAGGTGGACTGGGCGATCGACGGTCCCGTGCCCTGGCAGGCGGAGGCGTGCCAGCAGGCGGGCACCGTGCACGTGGGCGGGACGCTGGCCGAGGTGGCCGTCAGCGAGGCTGACGTCGCGGCCGGCCGGCACCCGGCCCGGCCGTACTGCCTGGTCGCGCAGCCTGGTGTGGTCGACCCCACCAGGGCACCAGGCGGCAAGCAGACGCTCTGGGCCTACTGCCACGTGCCGTCGGGATCCGACGTGAACATGGCCGACCTGATCGAGACGCAGATCGAGCGTTTCGCGCCCGGCTTCCGCGATCTGATCCTCGCCAGGTCCGTCAGGACCGCCGTCGACATGGAGCAGCACAACCCGAACTACGTGGGCGGTGACATCAACTGCGGTGCGGGCACGCTGCGCCAGACGGTCTTCCGCCCAGCGGTCAGGTGGAACGAGTACCGCACGGCCTTGCCCGGCGTGTACCTGTGCTCGGCGGCGACCCCGCCGGGCGGCGGCGTGCACGGCATGTGCGGTGCCGGCGCGGCACATGCCGCCCTCGCGGACCTTGGTCGTGCAGGGCGCGAGCAGCGCCAGCGCCGCTAGCGCTGCTCTCGCCGCTGGGCCGCGATCAGGTCGCGGTACCAGGCGAACGAGGCCTTGGGGATCCGGCGCTGGGTCGCGAAGTCGGTGAACACCAGGCCGAACCGCTGGTGATAGCCCTCGGACCACTCGAAGTTGTCGGTGAACGTCCACTGGAAGTAGCCGCGCACGTCGACGCCAGCGCCGATCGCGTCGTGCACCGCTCGCAGGTGACCGTCCAGGTAGTCGATCCTCGGCTGGTCGTCGACGGTGCCGTCCTCGGCGAGCGACGTCGGCGACCGAGCAGCCGTTCTCGGTGATGTAGACCGGCGGCAGCGCCTGGCCGTACCAGTCCCGCAGCGAGGTGAGCATCTCGGTCAGCCCGGCCGGGATGACCGGCCAGCCGAATGCGGTCAGCGGGTAGCCGGGGATCGGCTCGAGCTGGAACGGCAGCGGCGAGTCAGGCAGGGCTGACAGCCTCGTCGGCATGTAGTAGTTCACGCCTAGGCCGTCGATCGGCGCCGAGATCGCCGCCAGGTCGCCGTCCCGCACGCAGTCCAGGCCCTCCGGCCCGACGCCGAACGCGCTGAGGTCGGGGTAGCTGCCGAGCAGCACGGGATCGGTGAACAGCCGGTTCTGCAGGATGTCGTACGCCATCGGCGGCGGCCACGTCGGCGGCGCTGTCGCTGGCGGGCCAGGCGGGCGAGTAGTTGTTGGTGATCATCACTTGCTTGGCGCCGGCCGTCCGCAGCGCGGCCGCGGCGAGCCCGTGCCCGAGCAACTGGTGATGCGCGGTGGGCAGCGCGCCGGTCATCAGCGCTTTGCCCGGCGCGTGGATGCCGAGCGCGTATCCGAAGGCAGTCACCACGAATGGTTCGTTAAGCGTGATCCAGAGCCCGATCCTGTCGGCGAGCCGCCCGGCTGCCAGCGCCGCGTAGTCGGCGAACCGGGACGCCGTGTCCCTGGTCAGCCAGCCGCCTTCGTCCTCGAGCGGCTGCGGCAGGTCCCAGTGGTACAAGGTCGGCACCGGCGTGATGCCGGCGGCCAGCAGCGCGTCCGTCAGCCGCTCGTAGAAGTCCAGGCCGGCCGCGTTGGCCGGTCCCTTGCCGCCGGGCTGCACCCGCGGCCAGGCGATCGAGAAGCGGTACGCGGTGATGCCGAGGTCGGCCATCAGCGCGACGTCCTGCGCCCACCGGTGGTAGTGATCGCACGCCACGTCGCCCGTGTGGCCGTCCCTGATCACCCCAGGCTGGCGGCAGAACGTGTCCCAGATCGAGTCGCCGCGGCCGTCCTCCGCGACGGCGCCCTCGATCTGGTAGGCCGCGGTCGCCACGCCCCAGGCGAATCCGGCGGGAAACGCGGGCATGGGTGGCTGCCGGCTGGACCGGGCTCCGTGCTCACGGAGTGCGCGAGCGAGTCTGTCACCGGCCGATCGTAACCGGCTGGGCTGGCCGGGGTCCGCGGACCGGGGCGCTAGCGGTGCTCGGCGTGCTGGGCGCGCTCGGCCGGCGGCTGGCGGAGCGGCCGCGGGGACCGCTCCCATGATCATCGAGTCGCCCCTGAACAGCGGCGTGTCCCTGACCTGGCGTTCGATCGAGGCCGCCGACATCGTGTAGCCGATGAACAGCAGCAGCGAGATCGCCTCCATGACGATCCAGAGCCAGTGCGACGCAAGCTGCGTGCTCCAGTCGTTCAGGCCGTGCAGCAGCGCGGGCAGCGTGATGCCGAACAGGATCAGCGGAATCCTGCGCCTGCGGTAGTTCACGCCCATCCCGATGAAGAACGCCGCGATACCGGCCCAGACCGCGTGCTGAAATCCGTCGACGAACACGCGCTGGGCGAAAGTGAGGATCAGCGGGACTGCCAGGCCCGCCTTGTGGTTGCCCTGCATCAGGTAGCTGGATGTGTAAAAGACCGACTCCCTGACTCCGAAGGCGAGCCCTGCGATGGTGCCGAGGAACATCCACACCCGGACGTCGAGGGTGGTTTTCCATACCCAGCGGAGCAACAAGGCCGCGACGAGAATCGGCAGCGCCTTGGTGACCTCTTCGGCGAACCCGACACCGTAGATCCAAGGCAGCAGGTTGTGACTGGTCGCGGTCTGATCGAGGGCATTCTCCCAGGGCAGCGTGACGGTGGGGATCAGCGCCATGACGCCAGCCACGATCGCGACCGCAAGCCAGCCGATCAGCTTGGTGATCTGGCCCGGCCTGATCAGCAGCCAGAAGGCGACCGCCCAGAGCGGCGCGATCGCGAGGCTGTAGGCCCAGCCAGGGGCGCTCAGGTCGCTCGTCGTCGAGAACAGCACGACGAAGAGCGAGGGCAGCAGGCCGTAGGCGATCACCAGCAGCCGGGACCCCTGCTTCCAGCCGGTGTCCTTCAGCCAGCTTCTGACCGGCACCAGGATGTGCACCGCGGTCGCGAAGTCTCCGCCCGGTGAGTCGAGCCTGGCGTGGTGCGCTGGCAGGTGCTGGTAGGCCGGGCTCGTGTGACTGCCTGAGATGTCGCCGCGCCAGAGTTCTTCGCGGTGCACCGCGCTGGGATGCCTGGTCGTGCCCGTGGATCCGGCCACCGCTGCCTGTGACGACGCCGGCACCGCTGGCCTGGTCCGCGTACTGGCGTGCGCTCGCCTGGACTGGCGGCCGGCTCGGTCCGCCCAGGGTCGCTGATCCGGCGTGACCGCCGCCTGGCCGTCGGGGCCAGCCGGTCCGTCTGCCTCGCTGGCGTCCGCGTCCTCGGCTAGCTCAATCCGCAGTTCGGGGCCGCGCGGGGTGGCCAGGCGCACGTCGAGTGGCTGCTGGACGGAGACCGACGCGATGGGCAGCCCGCCGACGAAGGTGCGCCCCTTGCCGAGGTCGTCGAGGACCCAGCCGCCTGAACGCCAGGTGATGCGCGCGTGGTCACGCGAGACGATCGGATCGGACACGATCACCGCGTTGTCAGGGCTGCGGCCGATCCGGACCGTCTCACCTGGCTCGAACGTGAACGTCTGGCCAGCGAACGTGATCTTGAGGTCGCTCACTCGCCTGCCTTCCTGCGCGACCCGCCACCGAACATTGTGCACGGGCGGCGCTGGCTCAGGTTACCGACACCTGGGCGATGGTCGATCACAATCCGTGAACGGGTGAGTACGGGCTAACCGGCGCTCGCCTCCCCGATCGCGTCGTCCACCTCGGCCTTCCTGGCGGCAAGCTCGGCCGCGTGCTTCTCCTCGTCGATCCGCTCGGCCAGATCCTCGTCGGCCTTCATCAGCATCTCGAGGTCGCTGTCGGCCGCGCCGAGCACGCCGAGGTCAGCGAACGCGTGCCTGACCTTCGGGCCCCACAGGCCGATGTCCCTGACGCACGGGACGATCCTGGTGAACAACAGCGACCTGAACGCCTGCTGCACCGGCGACTTGTCGGTGAAGTCCATGCACTCCTCGACGTCGAAGTCGAGTCGTTCCCATACCTCCTGCGCGCGGAACCTGTTGTTCATCAGGTAGCAGCCCTCGATCAGGAACTCCTCGCGCTCGGCGCGCTCGGATTCGGTCAGCTCGGCGTAGTAGTCGCGCAGCGCGAGCCGCCCGAATGCGACGTGCCGAGCCTCGTCCTGCATGACATAGGCGAGCAGCTGGGTGACGAGCTTGTTGTTCGACATGTCCCTGTGCACGCCGAAGGCCGCCAGCGCCAGACCCTCGATCAGCACCTGCATGCCGAGGTACGGGTAGTCCCAGCGGCCATCGGCGAGCGCCTCGCCGAGCAACGTCGCCAGGTCATCGTTGATCGGGTAGTAGACGCCGATCTTGTCCTTGATGAAGCGCTGGTACAGCTCGACGTGCCTGGCCTCGTCCATCACCTGGGTGGCCGCGTAGAACTTGGAGTCCATGTCGGGCACCGACTCGACGATCCTGGCCGCGACGGTCAGGGCGCCCTGCTCGCCGTGCAGGAACTGGCTGAACAGCCAGGACGACAGGTGCAGGCCGAGTTCATCGCGCTCGGCCTGGTTCAGCTTCTCCCACTGGCGCGAGCCGTAGATGGGGCTGAGTTCCTCGGTCTGCTCCATCACGTTCGATGGGTCGACGGGGATGCCCCAGTCGATGCGCTTGGTGGCGTCCCACTGCTTGTCCTTGCCGCGCTGATAAAGATCGAGGAGCCGGGCACGGCCGTTGTCGTACTCCCAGTTGAACCTGGCCGCGCCGGTGGCGGGGACATCCCAGGTGCCGGGCTCGACGGTGCTGACGTAGTGGTCGTACGTGCTCATGGCGGCCCCTCTGGGATTTGCGTACTCCGATATTACTTGCCAGTACGCGCCTGTTCTAGAGCCGGTTTCTGCTGCTCTGCGGTAGTGCCAGCACCATAGGAGCGGGCGGCGGCGAGTGGGAAGATCACAGTGTGATGGACGGCCCGCACTCGGTTCTGGTGGTTGACGACCAGGCGCCCTTCCGTGCCGCCGCCAAGGCCGTGCTGCGCAGGCTGGATTGCTTCGAGCTGGCCGGGGAGGCGGCGAGCGGGCCTGAGGCGATCGAACTGGTCGACGCGATCAGGCCAGAGCTGGTCTTGATGGACATCAACATGCCGCAGATGAACGGCATCACCGCGACCCGCGAGATCGTCCTCGCGCATCCGGAGACCGTCGTCTTCTTGTGCTCGACCTACGATGCGAGCGATCTTCCCGCCGATGCCGCCGCGAGCGGCGCCCGCGCCTACCTGAACAAGGAGCGGCTCAGCGCCGACGCGCTGCGGCGGCTCTGGGAGAAGCGCGACTCAGGCGTCTTCGTCTCGCTGTAACGCGCTGTGCTCGCGCCAGGCTGACGACGAGTGGTGCCAGGCACACCAGCGCTGGCCAGCCAGCACCCTCGCGTGGAGAGGCGCCGCGCGCCAGTCTGGATACATGGGGCATAAGTCTTCCTTATCGTATGATCCATCCCCAATAGTCACTAATCACTAATCACGGATCAGGAGGTGCAGATGCAGCCCGAGCTTAGGCAGTCCCCAGCCCCCAGCCGCGGCGCGTTCCGGGCAGCCTGGTCGCTGTGGACGCTCACCATCGGGTCCAGCTTCGTCGCGATGGCCTTCTCCGCAGGCCGGCCGCTGCCGTCAGGCTCCGGCCAGGGCAACGGCGCCAACAACGTCATTGGCGTCGCGTTCCTCCTGACGTTCGCCACCGTGGGGGCGCTGCTCGCTTGGAAGCGCTCGTCCAACCCGATCGGCTGGCTGCTGTCGGCGACCGCCCTGTGCTACGCGGCGGGCGGGTTCGGCCTGTTCCTGCAGCGCTTCACGCCGACGCTCACTTTCGCACGGTGGTTTGGCTGGATCTGGCTGGTCGGGCCCGCGCTGACGGTCTTCGTGCTCCTGGTGTTCCCGAGCGGCTCACTGCTCTCCCGCCGCTGGCGGATCGTCGCGTGGGCTGCCGGCGCTGGCATTGGGTGCTGGATCGTCGGCAACGCGTTCGCGCCGATGCTCCTCACGTCGGGGCCGCCCGAGGTGCCCAACCCGGTCGGAGTCGCTGCTCCCGCTGGTACAGCCTTCGGCCTGCTGGCGGGCATCGGCGCAGGCGTGGTCGTGCTGACCGCGGTGGCCGCGGTCGGATCGGTGCTTGTCCGCTACCGGCGGTCCGGGTTCGTGCAGCGCGAGCAGCTGAAATGGCTGCTCTATGCCGCCGCGCTGATCGTCATCGCGCTGCTGGCCAATTTCGTGGACGGTTTCGTGGTCAGCGACCCGGAAGCCGCGAACAACCTGAACAACGCGTTCATCAGCGTCGGGGTGGCCGCCGTGCCGGTGGCGATCGGGATCGCGGTCTTCAGGTACCGGCTCTACGACATCGACATCGTCATCAACAAGACGCTGGTCTACGGCTCGCTTGCGGTCTTTATCACCGGCGTATACGTGGCCATCGTGGTCGGCATCGGATCCTTCGCGCAGCAGCTGGCCAGCCCGAACCTGCTGCTGTCGCTGGTCGCCACCGCGGTCGTGGCCGTTGCGTTCCACCCGGTCAGGGAGCGCGTGCAGCGGCTCGCCAACTTGCTGGTGTTCGGCAGGCGCGCGACGCCGTATGAGGTGCTGAGTGAACTGTCGGGGCGGATGACGGGCACGATCGCCGACGAGGATCTGCTCAACCGGATGGCGCAACTGCTCGCCGAGGGAACCGGTGCGACGCGTGCCGACGTCTGGCTCCGCTCCGGCGCTGTGTTCAGGGACAGCGCGGTCTGGCCCGCCGACGCCGAGCGCCTTCCGCCGGTTGAATCGGCAGCAGGCGCCGGGCCCCGCGTTCCCGCGGCCGACCAGGTCAGGGTCGTCACGCATCAGGGCGAGGTGCTCGGGGCCCTGTCGCTGCGCAAACGCCCCGGGGAGCGGCTGACGCCTGCCGAGGACCGGATGCTCGGCGACCTCGCGGCGCAGGCCGGCCTCGTGCTCCGCAACCTCGGCCTCACCGGGCAGCTCATCGAGCGGCTCGAGGAGGTCAGGGCCTCGCGGCAGCGCCTGGTCGCCGCCCAGGACGAGGAGCGCCGCAGGATCGAGCGGAATATCCACGACGGAGCGCAGCAGCAGCTGGTCGCGCTTGCGATCAAGCTCACGCTGACCGAGTCGCTGATCGGGGTCGACGAGGACGGCGAGCGCGAGCTACTGGCTGAGCTCTCGGCGGACGCTGCCGAGGCCGTTGAGAACCTGCGCGATCTGGCGAGGGGGATCTATCCGCCGTTGCTCGCCGAGCGGGGACTCGTCGCGGCGCTGCGCGCGCAGGCCGCGAAGGCCCCGGTGCCGGTGCGGATCACGGCGCACGGGGTCGGCAGGCTCGATGTCGACACCGAGGCAGGGCTGTACTTCGCCATCATGGAAGGGCTCCAGAACGCGGTGAAGTACGCGGACGCCGGCCAGGTCACGATCGAGCTGACGCAGTCAGGGGACCAGGTCAGCTTCCAGGTCAGCGACGACGGGTCCGGCTTCGATCCGGCCGCACAGATGACGGGGACCGGCCTGCAGGGGATCGGGGACCGGCTCGCTGCACTCGGCGGTGCGCTCGAGGTGCGTTCGGCGCCTGGCGCCGGGACGGTGCTGACCGGGACGATCCCGCTCCGTGTCCGTCCCGTGGTCGAGCTGGCCGGATGACCGGGCGCACGCCGGCCCGCGTGGCCGCCGGGTTGCTGCTGCTCACCGTGGCGGCGCTCGCCTCGGCGGCCTGGTTCGGAGTCGCGGGTCACGACCTGGCCGACGGCTTCGCCTTCACTCCAGTTCTGCTGGCGTTCGCGGTCGTCGGGGCGTTTGTCGCGGGGCGGCGGCCGCGAAACCCGATCGGCTGGCTCTTCCTCGCCGAGGGCCTCACGTTCGCAGCAGGGGTCGCGACCAGCGCCTATGCGGCCGATGCGACCAGGCTCGGTGCCACGTCGGCGGTCGCCAACTGGGCCGAGTGGCTCGGCGCGATTCCCGGCGAACTCGGCTTCCTGTTCGCTCTTGCCATCCTGGTGTTCCCTGACGGCAGGCTGCCGTCGCGGCGCTGGCGCCCGCTCGCCTGGCTGCTGGTGCTCGCCGAAGCGCTGCTGCTGTTGGCGGCGGTGACGTCGGGCGCTGCCATGCATGCCCAGGGGTCGCAGTTGCCATCCCCGGTAGCGCTGATCCCGGAGAGCATCACAGGGCCGATCGTCGGCCAGGTGCAGACGGCGATGATTCCGCTCTCGCTGGCCGCCGCGGCTGGCTGCGTGCTGCGGTATCGCCGCTCGTCAGCCGACGAACGGCATCAGATCAAATGGTTCGTGTTCGCCGGCTCGTTGACCGCGATCGGTCTGGTGGCGCTCGGCCTGGGCATCGGTGACCCGCTCGCGGCCTTCCTCGTGCTCGGCCCGCTGATCCCGGCGGCGGCGGGCATCGGCATCATGAAATACCGGCTCTACGACATCGACGTGGTGATCAGCAAGACGCTGGTCTACGGTGCGCTCGCCGCCTTCATCACCGGCGTCTACGTGCTCGTCGTCGTGGTGATCGGGCAGCTCGGGGCCGGCCTGGCAGCCACCGGGTCGCGCCCCGGCCTGGTGCTCTCGATCGTGGCCACCGCCGTCGTCGCGATCGCCTTCCAGCCGGTCAGGGAGCGGCTTGAGCATCTGGCCAACCGGGTGGTCTACGGCCGGCGGGCGACGCCTTATGAGATGCTCAGCGCGTTCTCCGCCCGCATGGGTGAGGCTTACGCCACCGAGGACCTGCTGCCGCGCCTGGCCAGGATGCTCGCCGAGGGCACGTCAGCAGCGCAGGCGCAGGTCTGGCTGCAGCACGGCGCCGAACTGCTTCCTGCCGCGTCGTGGCCGCCCGATGCCCAGCCGCCCCCTGCCAGGCTGCCGGCGGCAGGATCGCCCGCCGCGCCAGGCGAGCGGATCGCGCTGGTGCGGCATCAAGGCGAGCTGCTCGGCGCGCTGTCGCTCCGCGCCAGGCGGGACGAGATGTTCACGCCCGCTGAGGACAAGCTGCTCGCCGAACTGGCGGCGCAGGCCGGGCTGGTGCTGCGCAACGTCCGCCTCACCGCCGACCTCGCCGCCAGGCTAGACGAGCTCATCGCCTCGCGGCAGCGGATCGTGACCGCCCAGGACAATGAGCGGTTGCGGATTCAGCGCGACATCGCCGGCGGCGCTGAGCGGCAGCTTGATGAGCTCACCGCCAGGTTCAGTGGCGCGGCGGCCGCGGCGGGCGGCGACCCGCAGGCGCAGCTGTCGACGATCGGCAGCCTCAGATCCGATGTGGCGGCGATCGTGGAGTCGCTCAGGGAACTGGCGCGCGGCATCTATCCGCCGTTGCTCGCCGACCAGGGGCTGGCCGTGGCGGTGCGGGCACAGGCCGCCAAGGCCAGCGGTCCTGTGGTGGTCGCCGCCGACGGGATCGGGAGGTACAGCAAGGACGTCGAGGCCGCGCTGTACTTCTGCTGCCTTGAGGCGCTGCGCAACGTCGGCAAGTACGCGGCCACCGCGTCGGCTCGGATCGAGCTGTCCAGGACCGACGGCGAGGTTGGCTTCGCGGTGCGCGACGACGGGCCGGGCTTCGACCCTGGCCTGCCGAGGCACGGCTCCGGCCTGCAGCACATGACCGACCGGCTTGCGGCGCTCGGCGGCACGATCGCGATCGACTCCCGGCCAGGCGCCGGCACGACCGTTGCAGGCCGGATCCCGCTGCCCGCGCCTGGCAGCGGGTGAGTCCGGCGACGGCCTACGCGGACAGCGTGACCGGGATCAGCTGGACGTTGATCGGTTGCCCGTTCTTGGCCGAGCTCTCGAACACCTCGATCACGCCACGCTGGGTCTGCGGGACCGAGTAGGTGACGGTAGCCGAGTAGTCGCCGCGGCAGCCCGTGCCGCAGGTCGCGGTCGTGAACGTCCTGGCGATCTCGTGACCAGCTGAGTCGAGTATCCGGACGCTGACTGTCGCCTCGAAGACGTCGGCCGTCCCGGTTACCGTCACGGGGCTGGTGACCTGCGCGCCGATGGCCGGGCTCTGGACCGTGATCGCAGGCAGGTAGCCGATCTCCATCGCGCGCGTCTGCGGGCTCTGCACGGGAACGCCGCCGAGCACGGTGACGCCTTGGCCGTCGATCGCGAACCTGACGCCCCGAACGGTGGGGAACTGGGTCGCGGTGTACACAAGCTGGGCGATCCGCAGCGGCATCGTCGCCTTGGTGGCCGCGGACACAAACGACGAGCTGAGGTCGACGGTCGCGATGCCGCTGCTTGTGATGCGAACGCCGCGCAACGCGGTGCCGCCCGGGATCTGCGACCTCAGCCCAGCGGCGGTTTCGGCGGCCGAAGGGCCGGCGAGCAAACCGCTGATCGCGGCCGAGGCGACGCCCTTCGTCTCGGGTACGAGCCGCTCGGTCTCGAACAGCTTGCCATTCCTTGTGAACCATGCCTGCAGGGCGATCTGACGGGTCTGGCCGGTTGTCGGCGATGAGGAAGGGCTGCCCGGCGACTGCGGTGCACCCGGCGTGCTGCTCGCCGGCGGCGAGGCGGGACCCGAAGGCTGCGAAGAGCCTGACGAGCCGCCGCCGGCCGGAACGCTGCCAAGCGAGCCGGCAGGTGCGGTGCCGCATCCGGCGGTGATCAATCCGGTCGTCAGCAAGCCGGCGCTGGCAAGAATTAGGGGCAGGAGTTTCATGACGGGCCTCCTCGGCATCAACATGACGCCCCCCACAGTGCTGCGCGCGGCCCACCGGGAGCTCACCGCATCATCACGGTTCGCTCACAGACCGGCCTGGCCTGGCGGATTGCCGGGGTCATGGGCCTGGCTCGCGCCGACCGGGAGGGTAAGCCGGAAGACCGATCCGAGCCGCACGTCGCTGGTCACGCTGATCGTCCCGCCGAGCAGCCTGGCGTTCTCCAGCGCGATCGCCAGGCCAAGGCCGCTGCCCGCACTTGCCCTGGCGGTGTCCGCCTTGTAGAAGCGGTCGAAGATGTGCGGCAGGTGCTCGGCGGGGATGCCGGGGCCGGTGTCTGCGATCTCCACCCACCCCTCTGCCCGCCCGTACTCGGCGCCGGCCGCGGTACGCACCTCGACGCCGCGGCCGCTGTGCTCGACAGCGTTGCCGATCAGGTTGGCCAGGATCCGCTCGACCCTGCGCGGATCGGTGCGGAGCGTGAGCGGCCCGCCGCGCATCGCGACCTGGTGCTGCCAGCCCCGCCCGCTGATCAGCGCGGCGGCGATCGACGCTACATCGACCTGGCGGTGCTGCACAGGCTCTGTGCGCGCGTCGAGCCTGGAGATCTCCATCAGCTCGTCGACCAGCGTCCTGAGCCTGCGTATATCGGAGATCAACAGCTCGACCGGGCGCCGCGCCGGTTCTGGTAGCTGGCCGCCCTGCTCGCTCAGCAGCGAAGCCTCGGCGACCAGCGCGGCCAGCGGCGTGCGCAGCTCGTGTGCGACGTCTGCTGTGAACCGCCGCTCGCGTGCCTGTGCGGCTACCAGTTCGGCGATCTTCGCCTCGAGCGCGTCGGCCATCTCGTTGAACGCGGCTGCCCACGCGCCGAACTCATCGGCCGGGCCGGCGGGCAGCCTGGTGTCGAGCCGGCCGCTGGCCATCAGCCGCGCCGCCTCGCTGGCCCTGGCGACCGGCTCGAGCGTACGCCGCGCGAGCAGCCGGCCGACGAGCGCCGCGAGCAGCACGACGCCGAGCCACGCGGCGGCGAGCGTGTTGCGCAGCTGGGTCAGGTTGGCGGCGATGCCCTCCTCGTTGAACAGCAGGTAGAGCTGGGCTGGCGATCCCGGCACCCGGCCGCCGAGTACCAGGTAGGGCGCTCCGGCGACGTCGAACCGCTCGTAACCGAGCTTGCCTTGGCGGACGACACCGCGCAGGCTCGCTGGGATGGCCGGATTCAGCCGCGGGTTTGAAGGGACCGCGCGGCGCTCAGGGAAGATCAGCACGGCGTGCGTGTGCCGCTGCTCGTAGGCACGCACGAATGCGCCGGCCTCGGCGTAGCTGATCCTCGCGGCGAGCCTCAAGTCAGCCCTGGCCTCGACCGCGCTGGCGTCCAGCGAGCCCTGCAGCCTGGCCTGCCGCACGAGCACGAACGAAGCGATCGCCAGGGCGCCAGCCGAGATGGCGGCGACGAGGACGAAGGCGACCACGAGCCGGCGCCGCAGCCCGCCCGGCCGCGGGCGCCGGGCACCTGGGCTGGCGGGAGGTCGGGTGTTCCGCCGGGCCATGGCCCTCAGGGCCGGTCCAGCCGGTAGCCGACTCCCCGGACGGTCTTGATCAGCGCCGGGCGTGCCGGGTCGTCCTCGACCTTGGCCCTGAGCCGGCCGATCGCCACGTCCACCAGGTGCGAGTCGCCCAGGTACTCGTAGTCCCACACTCGCTGCAGCAGCAACTCCCTGGTGAACACCTGGCCTGGGCGCCTGGCGAGTTCGAGCAGCAGCCGGAATTCGGTCGCGGTCAGCGCGACGTCGGCGCCGTCCTTCCGCACGGTGAACGCTGCCGGATCGATCTCCAGTCCGCCGACGGTGATCGTCGCGGCTTCAGCCGGCGCCGAGGTGCGCCTGAGCACCGCGCGCAGCCGCGCGATCAACTCGGGCAGCTCGAATGGCTTCTTGACGTAATCATCAGCGCCGGACTCCAGCCCCACGACGACGTCGACGAGGTCGGTGCGCGCCGTCAGCATGACCACGGGGACCCGGCTGAACTTCCTGATCTCGCGGCAGACCTCGAACCCGTCCAGCGACGGCAGCATCACGTCCAGGATCACGGCGTCGAAGCCGTCAGCTCGCGCCCTGGCCAGCCCGTCTCGCCCGTCTGCCGCCGTGATCAGCCTGAACCCCGCCGCCGTCAGTCCGATGGACACGATCTCGCGGATCGACGCGTCATCCTCGACCAGCAGCAGCCGCTCATCCACCCGGCGCCGCCCCGGCCTGCGCCTCGCGCAATCTGGTGATGTGCTCCCGCAGCACCTGCTCGAGCTGACCGGAGAAGGCCACGATGAGCCGCAGTTCATCCTCGCTGTAGTCCTCTGCCACCTGCTGCCACGCCCTGACCATGGGCAGGAAGACCGAGGCCACCTCGCGGACGGCCCGCTCGGTGACGAGGCGGACGACGACCTTGCGCCGGTCAGCGGCGTCACGCTCGCGCCGCACGAAGCCAGCCTCCTCGAGGCGGTCGATGACGCCGGTGATCGAGGCGGTGCGGAGGCCAGTGGCCCTCGCGAGCTGGCCCGCTGTCATCTGTCCGCTGAAGCTCAGCAGGTTCAGGCAGTTGAGATCCGTCGCGTTGACGCCGATCCGGTCTGCCGCCGCCTGGCCCATCAGCTGCATGAGCGAGCCGGTCCGGCGCAGCGACGCGGCGAACGCCGCCGTCAGCGCCGCGCGCTCGGGCTGGCCGGCGTCGGTCAGCCCGGCTCCGATCGGCTCCGCCCACGGCACGTCCCAGCCCTCAGGCACGTGTGCGCACCTCCCAGGTCGCTCTACATGCTTCGCAAAGCAATTTACTAGTTTACCTAGACAGTCGAATTCCAAGATGTTAAGTTTCCAAGCGTACAGGAGTTCTCATCTGGTGGCGTGCCGCTGGCACCTCCCAAGGTCGGAGACCGACATGACTTCCAATGGACAGATCCTGGCAGGTCAGGGATCTCCCCGCGAGGACCCTACGGGGTCGTGCCCCCCAGGCGATACCGCGGACCGCAGCCGCTGGCTCACCCTGGTCATCCTGTTGCTCGCCGCGTTCATGAACCTGCTCGACGTGTCGATCGTGAACATCGCGATCCCGTCGATCCAGCGGAACCTCGGCGCCAGCTACGCCGACGTTCAGTGGGCGCTGGCCGGCTTCACGCTCGCCTACGCGCTGGTCCTGATCACCGGCGGCCGGCTCGGCGACACCTTCGGGCGGAAGCGGCTGTTCCTGATCGGGGTCGCGGGCTTCACCCTCATGTCCGCGCTGTGCGGGGCCGCGCAGAGCCCGGGCCAGCTCATCGCCTTCCGCGTCGTGCAGGGAGCAATGGGCGGAATCATGATCCCGCAGGTGCTCGCCGTCATCCAGGTGACCTTCCCGCCAGCCGAGCGGATCAAGGCGCTGGCCGGCTTCGGCGTGACGGCAGGACTCGGCACCGTGAGCGGGCCGCTGCTCGGCGGGCTGCTGATCAACGCGAACCTGTTTGGCTGGGGCTGGCGGCCGATCTTCCTGATCAACGTCCCCGTCGGCATCATCGCCCTGGCCGCGTCGGCCGTGCTCGTCCGCGAGTCGAAGGCACCGAGCCCGCCCAGGCTCGACCCGGTCGGCGTGGTGCTGATGTCGGCGGCGCTGCTTGCTCTGCTCTACCCGCTGGTGCAAGGCCGTCAGCTCGGCTGGCCTGCGTGGACCTTCGTCTCGATGGCCTGCTCGGTGCCGGTGCTCGCCGCGTTCGCGTGGTACGAGCGGTTCAAGGCCCGCAGGGACGGCTCGCCGCTGGTCCAGCTTCGCCTGTTCAGCCAGCGGTCGTTCACGGTGGGGATCGCGATCGCCATGACATTCTTCCTCGGCGTCACCTCGTTCACGCTGATCCTGACCTTGTTCCTGCAGATCGGCCTCGGGTTCAGCGCGCTGCACGCGGGGCTGACGTTCCTGCCGTTCTCCGGCGGCGTGCTCGTCGCGTCGGCGGCCGCGGCCAGGCTCGCCCCGAAGTTCGGCCGCGGCGTCACGATGACAGGAGCCCTCGTCATGACGGCCGGCATGGCAGGCCTGATCCTGCTCGTCAGGCACTACGGCCAGGCGGTGACCACGACCGAACTGATCCCTGGCCTGATCGTGGCCGGCCTCGGCATGGGCACAGTGCTCGCGCCGCTCGCCGACATCCTGCTCGCCGGCGTCCGCAAGGAGGACGCGGGATCGGCTTCTGGCGTGTTCAACACCAGCATTCAGATCGGCGCCTCGATCGGCATCGCGGTCATCGGCGTTATCTTCTTCGGGCTGCTCGGCACCCAGTCAGGGCCGGCGGCCACCGCGGTCACGCCGCAGCTTCGCAGCGCGCTCACCACGGCAGGTCTCCCGCGCGCGGCCACCGCGCCGGCGGTCATGGCGTTCCGCGCCTGCCTGCACGACCGGCTGGTGGCGCCCGACCCGACGGTCAGGCCAGCCTCGTGCCGGCCGCGGGGCCAGGCCGCCGTGCTGCCAGGGCAGGCCAGGCACGCGATCGCGGCGATCGGCAGGAAGGCCACCAGGATCGACTTCGCCGCGGCGCTGCAGCGGACGCTGTACTTCCAGGTCGGCGTCTTCGCGATGAGCTTCCTGCTGATGCTCGCGCTGCCGAGGATGAAACGAGGTGCGGCCGCTACTGATGCATGGGGCGCTCGTGATCAGCGTGGCCGGCCAGTTCCAGCTGGAACGTGGAGTGTCCGACGTCGAAGTGCCCGCGCAGGCAGTCCTGCAGCGCGTCGAGCATGACGGCGCTGCGGCCGTCCGCCAGGACGTCGGGTTCGACCACCACGTGCACGGACAGCACGGGCAGACCCGAGGTGATCGTCCAGGCGTGCAGGTCATGGACGTCGCGGACGCCGGTCAGACCGGTCAGGTGGGCCCTGACCTCGCTGAGGTCGATCCCGCGCGGGCTCGCCTCGAGCAGCACGTTGATCGCGTCGGCCAGCAGCCGCCACGTGCGCGGCAGGATGAGGACCCCGACAAACAGCGAGGCGATCGGGTCGGCGCGGTAGAAACCGGTCGTGGCGATCACGATCCCGGTCACGATCACGGCGAGCGGCGCCCAGCGCGTCGGAGGCGACCTCGAGGAACGCGCCCCTGATGTTCAGGCTGTCTGCCTGGCCGTGGCGCAGCAGCATGAGGCTCACCGCGTTGGCCGCCAGCGCGATCACACCGAAGATCACCAGCAGCGGCGACTCGATCGACGGCGGGGCGACCAGCCTTCTGATCGCCTCGACAATGATGAAGGCCGACATGGCGAACAGGACCACGGCGTTGACCATCGCCGCCAGGATCTCGGCCCTGGCGTAACCGAATGTCCGGCGCGGTGTGGGCGGCCGCGTCGCGAAGAGCACGGCCAGCAGGGAGAGGCCGACGCCTGCGGCGTCGGCCGCCATGTGCGCGGCGTCCGCGAGCAGGATGAGCGCGCCGCTGACCCAGGCTCCGATCGCCTCGGCGACGGCGATCGTGATGGTGATCAGCATGACGATCAGCAGCGACCTGCTGTGCTGTCCGGTCAGGGTCAGCCGGGAGCCGTGCACGTGTCCGTGCGCCCCGGAGTGCTCGGGTCGCTGGCCATGCCCAAGCTGGTCGCAGCTCGGTTCTCGGTCGTGACCTGGACCGCTCATGACAGCGGCGAGTCATCCTCTCCTGGTGCGAGCAGCTCGTAGGCCGGGTTGATCATGACAGCGTCGTTTCCTCGCATGCCGACCTGCCCAGTGAACCTGACCTTCGCCCCAGGGTCGAGCCCAGGGATGTACGAGCGGCCATAGAAGAGCGCCGTGAGCTGCCCGGTCGCGTCCACGATCTCGCAGGCCAGGACCGTGTTGCGCTCCACCGGCCTGATCTCGACGGCGTGCACCCGGCCTTCGACCCTGGCCTTACCGCGCCTCGGCAACTGCCCGATCGGCGTCGCCGCCTTGGACGGGACCGGCCGGTTGTAGCGGGAGATGTCGGTCGCATCTCCCGGATCGGCAGCCTGCGCCTCAGGTGGCGTCGGCGAGCCAAGTGCGGGCTCCCGGTCGGCCGAATCTGGCTTCGCGCCGCCCGGCGTCGGCGGTCAGGTCGACCGTCGGGCGGCGGAGCCGCGCCCTCCGCTGCGGGCACGTCGGTGGCCACGCTTTGCCCGCGCGCGGGCGGCCATGCTCTCGACCCTGCGGCGGACATCAAACGGCACGATCGTCGCGGCCGCGTGCGGGATCTGGCTGACCACGCTGGCCATCCGGTCTGCGGTGCGGTCGTGCAGCAGCCGGCCGAGCAGCGGGGCGTAGCTGCGCCTGGGCAGGACGGCGGTAACGCCTACCCCTGGCAACTGCGCCTCGGCCTGGACCATCTCGGCGGCGGCCTTGGCCAGCCGCCGGTCGGGGCAGTCGACCAGGTCGAGCACCACGCCGGTGTTGGCCCGCACCCAGTCCTGGCGCAGCCGGGCGGCCTGCGTGCTGTCGATGACGAAATGCACGGCGCGCAGGCTGGTCGGCCGCAGGCTGCGCGCGTACCTGAGCCCGGCCAGCGTGGCCAGATCGAACTCGTCGACGAAGACGTACACGGTGCGGCGTGAGTAGGTGGGCGGCGAGGCAGGACGGAGCGGCGCTCGCTCACCTGTGCTGATGTGCTCGAGCACCTCGGCTTCCATCTGGTACTGCCGGTTCAGCCTGATCAGCAGCGGCACGCCGATCGCGAAGACGATCATGACCAGCCAGGCGCCCTCGGTGAACTTCACCACCGCGAAGATCAGCACCACGACCAGCGACGTCACGCCCGGCCGCGAAGTTGATCGCGCGCTTGTGCCGCCAGCCGCGTTCCTTGTGCACGTGGTGGTACTTGGCCATGCCGAACCCGGCCAGCGTGAACGCGGTGAACACGCCGAGCGCGTAGAACGGCACCAGCGCGTTGACGTTCGCGCCGGCGACGGCGAGCAGGATGCAGGACAGCACCGCGAGCACGATGATGCCGTTGGAGAACACCAGCCGGTGCCCGCGCTTGGTCAGCCACCGCGGCAGGAACGCGTCCTCGGCGACGAAACTGGCCAGGAACGGGAACCCGTTGAAGCTGGTGTTGCCGCCCGTGTACAGGATCAGCGCGGTCGCCGCCTGGACGACGATGATACATGACGTGCCCGAACGCGGACGTGCCGAAGACCAGCTTGGCCTCCTGCGAGATCACCGTCGGCACGCCGGACACGTACGGGCGTCGCGTGGGTGACGTGCGCGAGCCAGGAGACCCCGGCCACCAGGGTGCCGAGGATCACGCCCTCGGTGACCAGCACCCGCCGCGCGTTGATGCCCTCGGGCGGCCGGAACGCGCTGACCGCGTTGGAGACCGCCTCGATGCCGGTCAGCGACGAGCCGCCGTTCGCGAACGCCCGCAGCAGCACGAAGACCAGCCCGAAGGTGATCAGCGCGCTGTGGTTCGGCGTGACACCCGCGCCGTACGACGTGGGCCCCGGGCAGTACGTGCCACCTCGGCAGGTTGCCGAAGATCTCCCGGACCAGGCCGACGATGATCACCAGCAGCATCACGCCGGTGAACAGGTAGGTCGGCATCGCGAACGTGCGGCCGGCCTCGCGGATGCCGCGCAGGTTGCCGTAGAGCATCAGCAGCACGACGCCGATCGAGATGATCGTGAGCAGGTTCAGGGCTGTCTCAGGGCCGGGATCGCCGACGCCACGGCCGCGGTGCCGGCCGCGACCTGCACGGCCACCGTGACGACGTAGTCGATCAGCAGCGCGACGGCCGCGACCTGGGCGATCCTCGGGCCGAAGTTCTCCCGCGCGACCACGTACGAGCCGCCGGCCCTGGTGTAGACGGTGACGACCTCGCGGTAGGACAGCACGACCAGCGCCATCACGAACAGCACGACGCCGGTCAGCGGCAGGATCAGCGCGAACGCGGCGATCCCGAGACCACCCTTGAGCAGCTCGATCAGGATTTCCTCGGTGCCGTAGGCCGAGGAGGAGATGCCGTCAGGCGCGAGCACGCCGAGCGCGAGCGGCTTGGACAGCCGCTCCTCGCGGAGCTGCTCGTTGACCAGCGGCGGGCCGAGCAGCCGCCGCTTGATGGCGTAACCGAGGCTCTCGCCCAGGTCTTCCTGGCCGCCGTGCGCGCCCAGCCGCCTTGCCCGTCGCCACGCCTGTCGTTCCTCCGCTCACCCGGCCGCTGCCACCGCTGCCGGCATTCCGGACGTGGCCTTCATACCATCTGGCCACCTCGGCTTCGACCGGAGATGGCAGAGTGAGGCAGCGAAGCAGCGCGCCGGCGCTGAGAGTTTCCCAGCGCCAGTGTTGTTCCCAGCGGGCAGGCTCGCTACCCGCAATGCCGTGACCAGATGCCACCGCGCACCGTCCACGCGGCGTTTCCTGGGTAAGAGAACGGCAGCGTCGGAGTCGGGCGCCAGTGCAAGAAAGGCTGCGTAGACATGACCTCATCGCCGGCGGCGGCGGCGCCGGAAGCGGGCAACGGGCGTGTACTGCACCTATCGGAGCTGGTCGGCCGCCCGATCACCGACAAGCGGGGGGAGTCGATCGGCAAGCTAGCCGACGTCATCGTGCGGCTGCGCGGCGCCGAGCACCCGCTGGTCACCGGCGTGGTCGCGGCCGTCGGCAGCCGCGAGGTCTTCGTTCCGCTTGAGCAGGTCAGCTCGTTCGACGGGGAGGTGCTCAAGCTGACCAGCGCCCGGCTCGACCTGCGTCAGTTCGAGCGCCGGCACGGCGAGGTGCTGCTGCGCGCCGACGTGCTCGGGCACCGCCTGATCGACGTGCCGGCCGCGCACCTGATCAAGGCGGTCGACCTGGAGCTGCGGCAGCAGGGCACCGAGTGGGTGCTGGCCGGCGTCGACACGCACCGCCGTCCGCGCGGCCTGCTGCGGCTGCTCGCCCCCGACGCGACCGCGCACCGGTTCGAGGAGTGGGCGAACTTCGAGCCGCTGATCGGGCACGCGAGCAGCGCGCTGCTGCGCGGCCCGTTCGGGCGGATCAGGCGGCTGAAGCCCGCGCAGATCGCCGACCTGCTCGAGGAGGCGTCCAAGGCGGAGGAGACCGAGATCCTCGGCCAGGTGCACGCCGACCCCGAGCTCGAGGCCGACGTCTTCGAGGAGCTCGATGAGGACCTGGCGACCCGCCTGCTCGGCGCGAGGACCGACGCGGAGATCGCCGAGGTGCTCGACCGGATGCGGGCCGACGACGCCGCGGACGCGATCTCCGAACTGCCGCAGCGTCGCAGGCAACCCGTCATTGACCTGCTGCCGCCCGGCCAGCGGGCCAAGGTGCTCACGCTGATGGGCTTCAACCCGACCAGCGCGGGCGGCCTGATGGGGATGGACTTACCTCACGGTGTCCGAGCTCAGCCTGGTCTCCGACGCCGTGGCCGCGGTGAGCGGCGCGGACAACCTCCAGCCAGAGGCGCTGACCAGCGTGCACGCGCTCGATGACGGACGGCAGGCTGTGCGGGGTCGTCAAGCTGGTGACGCTGCTCCAGGCCGATCAGGCGATCAGGCTGAGCGACATCTACGACGACGACCCGGTGCGGATCGGGGCGGACACCGACGTGGTCGACGTCGCGGTGCTGATGAGCGACTACAACCTGATCACGATTCCGGTCGTCGACGAGGACCGGATGATGATCGGCCTGATCACCGTCGATGACGTGCTCGAAGTCACGCTGCCCGAGGACTGGCGGCGCCGCGAGGCCGCCGAGCCGCCTGACTCCAGGCGAGGCAAGAGGCAATGACCGAGCCAGGCGGGCGGGACACTCCCGAGGAGCGCCCCGCGCCGCCGGCAACGCCGGCCAAGCCCGCGCAGCCAGAGCGTCCGGCCCCGCAGGCGCAGCCTGCCGCCTGCCGGCCCCGCCAGGCCGAGCCAGCCCAGCCAGCACCGCCGGCCAAGCCAGCACAGCCAGCGCCGCCGGCGCCGTCCTGCACAGCCAGCGCCGAGCCAGCACCGCCGGCGCTGGCTCAGCCGCGCGTCGGCGCCCAGCGCCGGCCGAGCCCGAGATCGAGGGCGCTCTCGGCCGGATCAGGGCAGGCGACGAGCAGCATTCTGGCCTGCGCCGGCAACTGGTGACGTTCCTGGCCATCGTCGGGCCTGGCCTGATCGTGATGGTCGGCGACAACGACGCCGGAGGGGTTGCGACTTACGCCCAGGCAGGTCAGAACTACGGCTACAGCCTCTTGTGGGTCCTGTTGCTGCTCATCCCTGTCCTCATCGTCAACCAGGAGATGGTGGTCAGGCTCGGCGCGGTGACCGGCGTGGGCCACGCCAAGCTGATCTTCGAGCGGTTCGGCCGGTTCTGGGGCCTGTTCAGCGTCGTCGACCTGTTCCTGCTCAACTTCCTGACGATCGTGACGGAGTTCATCGGCATCTCGCTGGCGATGAGCTACTTCGGGGTCAGCCCTTACCTGTCCGTGCCGATCGCCGCGGCGATGCTGATCGGGATCACCGCGAGCGGGAGCTTCCGGCGCTGGGAGCGCGCGATGTTCGCGTTCATCGCCGCGAGCATCATCCTGTTCGTGCCGCTGGTGATCTTCTCGCACCCGCACGTCGGGTCGGTCGCGTCCCACTTCGTCGTGCCTGGCATCCGCGGCGGCGTCAGCTCCAACGCCGTGCTGCTGATCATCGCGATCGTCGGGACGACGGTGGCGCCGTGGCAGCTGTTCTTCCAGCAGTCGAACGTGATCGACAAGCGGATCACGCCGCGGTTCATCCGCTACGAGCGGGCCGACACCGTTCCTGGGATCGCTGGTGGTCGTCGGCAGCGCGGCCATCATCCTGGTCGCGACCGTCTACGCGGTGCGTGGGTACGTCGCGGGCCGGGCACTTCACGGACGCGCTCGGCGTCGCTGATGCGTTCCGCGCCAAGAGCAGCTTCCTGGGCTCCGTCTTCGCTCTGGTGCTCCTCTTCGCGAGCATCATCGGCGCCGCCGCGGTCACGCTGTCGACCAGCTATGCGTTCGGCGACGTGTTCAACCTCAAGCACTCGCTGCACCGCAAGTTCCGCGACGCGAAGGCCTTCTACGCGGGCCTACACGCTGGTCGTCGTGCTGGCCGCCGGGATCGTGCTGGTGCCGGGCGCGCCGCTCGGCCTGCTCACCACCGCGGTGCAGGCGCTCGCAGGAGTGCTGCTGCCGAGCGCGAGCGTGTTCTTGCTGCTGCTCTGCAACGACCCTGAGGTGCTCGGCCCGTGGACCAACGCCCGCTGGCTGAACGTGGTCGCGGGGATCATCATCGGACTGCTGCTCATGCTCTCCGGCACCCTGGTCGTGACCACGCTGTTCGCCGGCCTCAGCGCGCCCGTGGTCGTGGTCTGGATCGCGGGCGCCCTCGCGGCGGGCTCGTTGCTTGCCTTCGGATGGCTGCGGCTCGCCGCCGGCAGGCGCCCGCGAGCGGCCGAGCAGGCCGGCCACAAGGACTTCGCCGCGATGTCGCGGGCCGAGCGATCGAGCTGGCGGATGCCGCCGCTAGCGCTGCTCAAGCCGGTGACCTGGTCGCCTGTGACGAAACTCACGGTCGCGGTGATGTACGGCTACCTGGTGATCTCGGTGCTGCTGCTGATCGTGAAGGCGATCCAGCTCGGCACCGGCTGACTTAGCGCCGCCGACCAGCGGCTGAGCCGTTGCCAGGGCCATCTCGGCCAGCCCCGCGGCTGCCCGTTCGCGGCACTCGCAGGCTGTCTTGCCTGCTCATACGGGAGCAGCGGGCAGCTACGCGCCGGCGGGCTGAAATTGACACGTCTGCGCCGGATCGGGCATCCTCGACAGTGGTTGACGAAGGACACCTCGTTCGGTGAGGCGTCTTCACGGACACAGGCCACTGATCCCAACCGTCGAGAGACGCTCCGGATCAGGACACCTCTCCCCGGCCTAAGGGGTGAGGCCAAGTGGCTGCGCAGGCGGACGGTGTTCCGCGGGCCTCTGGCTCGCAGATCACAGTGCCGCGCTACGCCGTGGAGTGCCAAAGCTCTAACGAGAGAGGTGCCTGCCCCGGGTTGCCTGGGGTGCGCCGCCTCCCGACAGGTGACAGTGTTGCCCTGCTGTCCGCGCTGCAGGCATGGACGCGGCCAGGCACGGCACCAGGCTGGAGGGAGGCGAGTCGTGGAACACGATAGACCGGGCCGGCACCGGCCCCATTCGCCGTTCTCTCTGCCCGTTCCGGGCACGCGCCAGCGCCGTCCAGCCGATCGCTCCCCGGCCGCTATCAGCCAGAACTGACCACAGCGGCAAGCACCGCGATCCGCATCTGAGCCGCCGCCGCGCGTGCCCCCCGATCCCGCCTGTTCCCCGGGCGGTGAAAGGGGTGTTCCGCCATGACCACCACCCCGAGCATGGTTGCGCCAGGCCGCGCCGCGCGCCATCGACACCAGCCGCGTCGTGCGACATCAAGGGTGCCTTCGGCTCGATCTCAGACGAGGACACGGGCACCCGCCGGTCGCTGCCAGCCAAGCTGAAGACGCTGCTCGCGGTCGTCGGACCCGGCATCATCGTGATGGTCGGCGACAACGACGCCGGAGCGTTCTCCACCTACGGGCAGGCTGGCCAGACCTACGGGACCAGGCTGCTGTGGACGTTCTTGCTGCTGGTGCCCGTGCTGTACGTGAACCAGGAGATGGTGCTCAGGCTGGGCGCCGTCACCGGAGTTGGTTACGCGAAGCTCATTCTCGAGCGGTTCGGCAGGTTCTGGGGCACGTTCAGCGTCATCAACTTGTTCATACTGAACGCGCTGACGATCGTCACGGAGTTCATCGGCATCGCGCTCGCCGCGAGCTACCTCGGCGTGCCCAAGCTCGTCGCGGTCATCCTGGCCAGCCTGGTGATCGTGGTCGCGGCCTCGACCGGCAGCCTGCGCCGGTTCGAGCGGATGGCGATGGCGCTGTGCGCAGGTTCGCTGCTGCTCGTGCCGCTGTACGTGATCGCGCACCCGCCGGCCGGCGAGATGGCCAAGGGTTTCGTGATCCCGACGATCCCGGGCGGCTCCGGCCAGCTTGGCACCGTGATGCTGCTGATCATCGGCATCGTCGGCACCACGGTCGCGCCGTGGCAGTTGTTCTTCCAGCAGTCCTACATCATCGACAAGCGGATCACGCCGCGGTTCATGCGGTACGAGAAGGCCGACCTGTGGATCGGGATCGTCGTCGTGGTGATCGGCGGCGGCGCGCTGATGGGCGCGACGGCCGCCGCCTTCGCCGGGGCCAGGCACGGCCAGTTCACCGACGCCGCCGGGCTGGCATCCGGGCTTGCCGCCTACGCGGGCCACGCCGCGGGCGCGCTGTTCGCGGTCGCCCTGCTCGACGCCTCGATGATCGGCGCCTTCGCGGTGTCGCTTTCCACCGCCTACGCGGTCGGGGACGTGCTCGGGCTCAAGCACTCGCTGCATCGCGGCGTGAAGCAGGCCAAGGGCTTCTACGCGATGTACGCGGCGCTCATCGCGCTGGCGGCGACGATCGTGCTGATTCCAGGGTCGCCGCTCGGCTTGATCACGGTCGGGGTCCAGGTGCTCGCCGGGGTGCTGCTGCCGAGCGCGACCGTCTTCCTGCTGCTGCTCTGCAACGACAAGGAAGTGCTCGGCCCGTGGGTGAACAGCCTGCGGCACAACGTCGCGGCCGGAATCGTGGTCGGCGTGCTGGTGATGCTGTCCGCGATCCTGATGATCTCGGTCGTGTTCGGCCAGGTCTCTGGCGCCCAGGTGATCGCCATCCTGGCCGGCTGCGCGATCGCCGCGGCGGCCACCGGCGGATTCCTCGCCGTGCGCGGCTTGCGTCGCCGCGCGGTCGCGCGGGCCGGGGTCCGCGACGGCGGCGTGCCAGCGGCGGCCGCGGCGGTACCCGCGGCCAGGCGGTCTGACGAGCGCGCGAACCGGGAGAACTGGCGGATGCCGCCGCTCGCGATGCTCGCGCCTGCGCCGATGTCGCTCGCCCGCCGGGCCGGGATGTCGGCGATGTACGTCTACCTGGGCGTCGCCATCATCCTGGTGATTGTGCGGGTCGCGGAGATCGCCCTCGGCCACTGAGCCTGCGCTCCTTGCGGTTGCGCCAGAACCTGCGGATCCGCGAGGCGAGGAAGATGACCGCGATCAGGCCGATCACGAGCAGCGCGGCGGCGATCAGGGCGGCGGGTACCGGGTGCAGCAGGGCGAACACCACCAGCCCCGCCACCGTGGCGTTCTCGAGCAGGCTGACGGCGATGTTGCTGAACGGCTCGGGACTGGTGTTCACGCCCATCCGGACGCCGCTCTTGATCAGGTGCGTGACCAGCGCGGTACCGCCGCCGACGGCAGCGGCGGCCGCCTGCGGCAGGGTATGCGCGTGACCTGCGAGCAGTGCCCCGATCGCCGCGCCAGCGATCGGGCGGATCACGGTGTGCACGATGTCGGAGGCCGAGTCCAGGTACGGGATCTTGTCCACGACGAACTGGACGCAGAACAGCGCGCCCGCCGCGATCAGAACGTCGGTGCGCTCCAGCGTCGGCGGCACCGCTGCCATGTGCGCGTACCTGCCGAGCAGTCCCATCAGCAGCACGACCGCGTAGGCGTCGATGCCGCTGGCCCAGCCGCTGGTGAAGATCAGTGGTATCGCGGACACCAGATGGCCCCCTCGCGCCGAATCGCCGCCGGCGATGCTCGGCTGCGGCGGGCTTTTCGAAATGACCAGATCGGACGCTGGACACGCCGATCGTATTCGAGCTATGGGTACTACTTCTACGGTTCGTCAACAGCTCGCGAAGACCGAGGTCACCATGCTGAATCTGGACAATCCCAAGCACGTCGCCGCCGACGAGCGGCTGAGGCAGGAAACGATCATCTGGCTGACGACGGTGGATGCGGCTGGCCAGCCGCAGACCTCGCCGGTCTGGTTCCTCTGGGACGGCTCGGAGTTCCTCATCTACGGGTCGGCTGACGGCAAGAAGACCGGCAATATCGTGGCCAATCCGCACGTGGGCCTGAACCTGGACGGGAACGGCCAGGGCGGCGGCGTCGTGGTCATCGAGGGCACGGCCAGGATCGACAAGGAGGGCGCGCTCGCCGACGCGGTCGCGCGACTACATGGCGAAGTACGGGCGGCGGATCGAGTCCTACGGCTGGACGATCGAGGGCATGGCCAGGGACTACCCGTACGTCATCAAGGTGACGCCGACTCGCGCCAGGATCTGGTGAGGCCGCGGCTCTCGGCGCTGGCGGGCCTGACTCAGCGCGGTCGGGCCCGGTCAGGCCCGCACCGCGCCGGTCACCAGCCAGCGCGAGCCGTGCGCTCGCCAGGTGAGCGTGACGAAGCGGGCGGCCAGCCACGCCGAGAGCGCGAGCCAGAGGCCGAGCAGGCCGGCGCCGGTCAGCACCACGACCACCGCCGCCACGCCGAACACGGCCGTCGACGCCAGTCCGGCGACCGCCAGGTAGTCCTGGTCGCCGGCGCCGATCAGCACGCCGTCGAGCACGAACACAACCCCGGCCACCGGCTGTCCGAGGGCGACCACGATCAGGACCACGAGCATGAGGTGGGCGACGGGAGGTGCCGCTGCGAAGAGCGCGGGCAGCCACGGTCTGGCGATCAGCGTGCACCGCGCCGAACACGACGCCGCACCACAGGCCCCACCAGATCATCCGGTTGGTCGCCGCCCGCGCTGCCGCGACGTCACCGGCTCCGAGGTACTTGCCGGTGATCGCCTGCGCGGCGATCGCGATCGCGTCCAGCGCGAACGCCAGCAGCGACCAAATCCGGAACGCGACCTGGTGCGCCGCGATGGCCGCGTCGCCCTGCCGGGCGGCGATGGCGGTCGCGGCGATGAGCACCACCTGCAGCGCGAGCGTCCTGAGCACCAGCGCCGCGCCGGTCTTGGCCGCGGTCTTCAGCCCGGCAAGATCGATGCCCAGCCGCACGCCCGCTCGCCGTGCGCCGGTCGCCACCATCACCAGGTAGGCGGCCGCGCCGACGTACTGGGCGATGACTGTGCCCCAGGCCGAGCCCGCGATGCCCCAGTGCAGGCCGAGCACGAAGGTCGCGTTCAGCGCGACGTTCAGTATGTAGGACAGGACCGAGACGACGAGCGGAGTCCTGGTGTTCTGCAGCCCGCGCAGCACTCCGGTGCCGGCCAGGACGGTCAGCATGGCGGGCGCCGCGAGCAGGCTGATCCGCAGGTAGGTGACCGCGCCAGCCGTGACGGCGGGAGAGGCGCCGAACGCGTGGGTGATCGGATTCGCGAGCGGCAGCCCGACGGCCAGGACCGCGATGCCGATCGCTCCGGCGAGCCAGAGGCCGTCGATGCCCTGCCTGATCGCTGCCTGCCGGTCGCCCGCCCCGAGCTGCCTGGCGACGGCAGCGGTCGTGCCGTAGGCGAGGAAGATCGAGATGTTGACCAGGGCGGTCAGCGCCTGGGCGGCGACGCCGAGGCTGCCGAGTGGTGCGGTGCCGAGCCTGCCAACGATGGCCGAGTCCGCGAGCAGGAACAGCGGCTCGGAGATGAGCGCGACGAACGCGGGGATCGCCAGCCGCAGGATCTCGGCGTCCGGTCGGCTGATCCTGGTCGAACGATCAGCCATTCCCGCACCCTTCCGGATCCGCCATGTAACTGACGACAGCCGCTTAGACAGTCACAGATCTATGAAGTATGCAGCCGTCACTGGTCAAGACCATTTTTGTCAGTTACGTGACTCCTTCGGGCAGCGTCCGCGCGCCGTCGTGCCCGGTCAGGCGACCACGCCGCGGTCGCGCAGCCCGGCGATCTCGGCGTCGTCGAGGCCGAGGCCGCGGAGGACCGCTCCGGTGTCGGCGCCCGGCCTGACCGGCGGCTGCGGTGCTGCCGCCTCGGTGCGCCCGAACCTGGGCGCGGGCTGCGGCTGCGACACCCCGCCGACCTCGGCGAAGACCGCCCGGGCGGCGTTGTGCGGATGATCAGCCGCCTCGGCCGGCGAGAGCACGGGGGACACGCAGGCATCGGTGCCGGCGAAGATGTCGGCCCACTCGTCCCTGGTGCGCTGCGCGAAGACCTCGGTGAACCGCTCGCGCAGCACCGGCCAGTTCGGGATGTCCATCTGCGCGGGCAGCCCGGCGTCGGTGAGTCCAAGGCCCGCCAGCAGCGCCGCGTAGAACTGCGGCTCGAGCGCACCGACGGCGACGTACTTGCCGTCCGCGGTGGTGTAGGTGTCGTAGAACGGCGCGCCGCCGTCGAGCAGGTTCACGCCGCGCTCGTCCCGCCAGGCGCCCCGCGCCCGCAGCCCGTAGATGAACGAGGACAGCAGCGCGGAGCCGTCCACCATCGCGGCGTCGACCACCTGGCCGAGACCGGACCGCTGCCGCTCGACCAGCGCGGCAAGCACGCCGATCGCCAGCAGCATCCCGCCGCCGCCGAAGTCCCCGACCAGGTTCAGCGGCGGCACCGGCCGCTCTCCTGCCCGCCCGATCGGGTGCAGCGCCCCGGAGATCGCGATGTAGTCGATGTCGTGCCCGGCCGTCGGCGCGAGCGGGCCGTCCTGACCCCAGCCGGTCATCCTGGCGTAGACCAGCCCAGGGTTGCGCTCGGCGCAGACCTGCGGCCCGAACCCGAGCCGCTCGGTCACGCCGGGCCTGAACCCCTCGACCAGCACGTCGGCCTCGTCGATGAGCCTGCAGCAGCAGGTCGAGGCCCGCCGGGTCCTTGAGGTTCAGCCCGATCGACCGGCGGCCCCTGGTCAGCGGGTCCACCGGAGCCGGCAGGCCGGCGCGGCAGCTTTCCGGCCGCTCCACCCGCAGCACGTCTGCCCCGAGGTCAGACAGCACCATGCAGCCAAACGGCGCGGGCGCCAGGCTCGCGATCTCCACGACCCGCACGCCGTCCAGCGGTCCCATCCGCGGCCTCCGTTCACTCTCTTAGCCCGGTTTCGGCAACCGGACGCACGCGCACTGTCCGCCGCCAGCCCGGTCTAGCGCATCGTAATCGCCCATACCGCCCTCCCGCAGTTCAGGAGGGCCCGCCGGCCGCCGAGCCCGAGTCTGGGCCCGCGGCCGAGCGGGAAGAACTCCGTGCAAGTCACCGCCGTGCCGGGATTCAGGTCCGGGGCTGGCCGTGCGGCGGCTGCCCAGCCGCCAGCGCCTCTGGCTCGGTCAGCCTGGTAAACGCGCGCAGGTTGGCCAGGCTCTCACCGCGCTTGACCCGCCACGCGTATTCGCGGCGGATGGAGGAGGCAAAGCCGATCATCAGCGCATGGTCGAAGTTGTCGTCGGAGTAGCTGAGCACGCAGCCGAGCAGCCGGTCGATCTCCTCGGGCTGTGATGGTCGCGAGCGGCAGCCTGCCGACCAGGTGCACGTCCCCGACCGGATCGAGGGCGAAGTGAATGCCGAACATCCGGCTGCCGCGCTCGAGCAGGAACCGGTAGAACTCGGCGTGGTTCTCGTCGGGCTGACGGCAGAAGAACGCCTCGACGTGCAGGCTGTGCGTGTCCGCGATCAGCCACGTCATCGTGACGAGCTTGTGCTGGCCCTCGAGCCTGACCAGGAACGCTCCTGGCTGCGGCGAGGTGAAGCTCACTTCCAGATCGGTGAGGATGCCACCGAGCCTCGCCCCAGCGCTCACGCGTCGACCGTGGCGGCGACCTCACTCATAGCGTCACCGTACACGGCGAGCAGTTTGTCCACGGTCGATGCCCAGCCGAACCCGGAGGCATGCTTCCTGGCGCCACGGGACAGCCTGGCGAGCCGGCCGCTGCTGCCGATCAGGTCAGCGATCGCGTGCGCGTAGTGCGCCGGGTTGTGCCCGTCGATCAGCACTCCGGACACGCCGTCCTGGACGGCGGTGCGCAGGCCGCCAGCCGCGGCCGCCACCACGGGCGTGCCGCAGGCCTGCGCCTCCATGGCCACGAGGCCGAACGACTCTGAGTACGACGGCACGACCACCAGGGTCGCGGCGCGGTACCAGTCGGCGAGGTCGCGCTGCGGGCACGGCGGCTCGAGCCTGATGTTCTGCGAGATGCCGAGCGTCGATGCGAGCTGGACGAGGCTGTCAGGGTCATTTCGGCCGGTCCCGCTCGGCCCGCCCACGAACGCCACGACCAGGCGGTCGGCCAGCTTCGGCTGGTCCCGCACAAGCTGAGCCGCTGCGCGCAGCAGCACGTCGGGCGCCTTCAGCGGCTGCACCCGGCCCGCGAACATCAGCACGATCGCGTTCGGCGCGATGCCAAGGCGCCGCCTGGCCAGCCGCTGCGAGCCGGGCCTGAACAGCGCGAGATCGACGCCAGGGCTGACCGAGGTGACCCGGCCGGGCTGAGCGTCGTAGAGCTTGACCAGTTCGCGCGCCTCGGCGTCGGTGTTCGCGACGATCCGGTCCGCGCTGGCGATGACCTCGGCCTCGCCGCGGATCCTGATGTCGGGCTCGGCCGCGTCACCTGCGGCGAGCGCGGCGTTCTTCACCCTGCCGAGCGTGTGCATGGACTGCACGAGCGGAACGCCCCAGCGCTCTTTGGCGACGGCGCCGACCTGGCCGGACAGCCAGTAGTGCCCGTGCACGAGGTCGTACCTGCCTGGCGCGTGCAGGGCCTCCTCGCGCAGCACCTCAAAGGTGAACTGGCAGAGCTGGCCGGGAAGGTCGGACTTGTCCAGATCCTCGAACGGGCCGGCCTCGATGTGCCTGACCAGCACGCCTGGCGCGAGCTCGACGACCGGGGGCTGGTCGCGGGACACGGCGCGCGTGAAGATGTCCACTTCGACACCTTTGGCCGCCAGCAGCCTGGCTACCTCGACGACATAGACGTTGAGACCGCCGGCATCACCTGTCCCTGGCTGCTCCAGCGGCGACGTGTGAACGCTGATGGTCGCGACTCGCTGCGGGTAGCGACGCGGCACTGGCATACACCTCCGAGACGGATGAACCCGAAAGTTCGCCGTCATGTTCCCGGCCAGGTTATTTCGGGCGAGCCAGTCCTCGGGCCCTGTTCGCGCAAGCCAGTCGTGCTGCTCATGACCTCGCTGAGAGGGTCCGAACAGGCGCGATACGCTCAGCCCATGGCCACCCTGGTGCTGCTACGCCATGGCGAGAGCGTGTGGAACGCGGAGGGACTCTTTACCGGCTGGGTGGACGTCGGCCTTTCCGAGACAGGGCGTGGCGGAGGCCGAGCGGGCCGGCGAACTGCTCGCCGCGAGCGATCTACGGCCGCGGATCGCGCATACCTCCGTTCTTACCCGCGCGATCCAGACCGCCAACTCGACACTGGACGCCGCCGCCCTGGCCTGGCTGCCGGTGCGCAGGTCATGGCGGCTGAACGAGCGGCACTATGGCGCGCTCCAGGGCAAGGACAAGGCGCAGACCAGGGCCGACCTACGGCGACGAGCAATTCATGGCGTGGCGCAGGTCCTACGACATCCCGCCGCCGCCCATCGCGGATGACGACCCGCTCTCGCAGGCCGGTGACCCCAGGTACGCGCTGCTCACCGGCGATCTGCTGCCCAGGACCGAATGCCTGCGCGACGTCGTGTGGCGGATGCTGCCGTACTGGCATGACGCGATCGTGCCTGACCTCGCCTCCGGCCAGAGCGTGCTGGTCGTCGCGCACGGCAACTCCCTCCGGGCGCTGGTCAAGCACCTGGACGGGATCGGCGACGCGGAGATCGCCGGACTGAACATTCCTACCGGCATCCCGCTGGTCTACGAACTCGACGAACAGTACCGACCGGTGACCTCCGGCGGCACCTACCTCGATCCCGAGGCGGCCAAGGTCGCCGCGGAGGCGGTCGCCAACCAGGGCCGATGAGGGCGGGACGTGCTGAGTGACGGGTAGGCGGATCGTGACCAGGCAGTTCGCGACGCCGCGCCGACCTACGCTCTCCCGCAACGTGAACATGGCTGGGAGATTTGGTGAACTCTTTGCGAATTGATGAAGGTCGGCCATCCGCTCTGATGCGCCTGCGCAGGCTCTGTGCATACCATCAACGCGTGGGTCTGGGGGTGATTGCGGTCAGACGTGCCTGGTTGGCTGCCTGGTCCGCTGAGGCGGACAGATGAGCGCCAGGGCTTCCGCACACCTGAACGGCGCCGCAGGAGCGCCCGCCGCATCCGCTGCCGAGTCACCCTCTCCAGATCAGTCAGACGCTGGCCCTTTCCGGCTGCCTGCCGGCCTGTCCGCGGTACTCGCGGTGCTGTCCTCCTCGGCCGTCGTGATCGACAGCGACGACCGGGTGCTGCAGGCCAGCGACGCTGCTCGATCCTTCGGGCTGGTCGAGGGGGAAGATCTTGCGGTAGGAGAACTACTCGCACTCGCGCGTCAGGTCCGCAGGGACGGTGAGATCCGCGAGGGCGAGATCGACATCACCACCGGGGCGCTGAACGGCAGGACGACGAGCTTCGCGGTCAGGGTGGCCCCGCTCGGGCCCGGCGTCGGCGGCGGCGGGCTGGTCCTGCTCCTGGTCGAGGACCAGACCGAGCGGCGGCGGGTCGAAGAGGTCCGCAGGGACTTCGTGGCCAACACGAGCCACGAGCTGAAGACGCCGGTCGGCGCGCTGGCGCTGCTCGCGGAGACGGTCGAGGACGCGGCCGATGACCCAGAGGCGGTCAGGCGGTTCGCCGGCCGGATGCGGCAGGAAGCGAACAGGCTCACCAACCTGGTTCAGGACATGATCACGCTGTCCAGGATTCAGGCCGCCGAGCCGATCCCCGATCCGGCGGCCGTCAATCTGGACGCGGTGGTCGCCGAGGCGCTCGATCGCGGCAGGATGAAGGCGACCTCTCGCGGCATCGAACTCGCCGCGACCGGCACCAAGCGGCTGACGGTGCTGGGCGACGAGGAGCTGCTGATCACCGCGCTGCGCAACTTGCTCGACAACGCGGTCGCCTACAGCCCGGAGAAGACCAAGGTGGTCGTCTCGACCCGGCTGGCGCGCGATGACATCGTCGAACTCAGCGTCTCCGACCAGGGCATCGGGATCCCTGAGCGGGACCTGGAGCGGATCTTCGAGCGCTTCTACCGGGTCGACCCAGCCAGGTCCAGGGTGACCGGCGGCACCGGCCTCGGGCTCGCGATCGTGAAGCACGTGACGGCCGCGCACGGCGGCAACGTGACAGTGACGAGCAAGGAAGGTGCCGGATCGACCTTTACGCTGCGACTGCCGGCCAAGCCTGGAGCGCCATCATGACCTGCGGCCCGGCACTTGCCAGGGCTTGCGCCGACCGACCTGCCAAGGAGGCAGTCACGTGACCCGGGTGCTCGTTGTCGAAGATGAGGAGTCTTTCAGCGACGCGCTGTCGTACATGCTCCGCAAGGAGGGATTCGAGGTCGCCGTGTGCCCGACCGGCCCGGCCGCGCTCGACACCTTCGACCGGACCGGCGCCGACCTGGTGCTGCTTGACCTGATGCTGCCGGGGCTTCCTGGCAGCGAGGTCTGCCGCGCGCTGCGGGAGCGGTCCAACGTTCCCGTGATCATGCTGACCGCCAAGGACAGCGAGATCGATAAGGTCGTCGGGCTCGAGCTTGGCGCCGACGACTACGTGACCAAGCCGTTCTCGTCCCGGGAACTGGTCGCCAGGATGCGGGCGGTGCTGAGGCGCCGCGGCGACGGCGAGGAGGCTGCGACCTCGGTGATGGAGTCCGGCCCGGTCCGGATGGACGTGGAGCGGCACATCGTGATGGTGCGCAACTCTTCGGTCCAGCTCCCGCTGAAGGAGTTCGAGCTGCTTGAGGTGCTGCTGCGGAACTCGGGGCGGGTGCTCACGAGGATGCAGCTGATCGACAGGGTCTGGGGTGCCGACTACGTCGGCGACACCAAGACGCTCGACGTGCACATCAAGCGGCTGCGGGCCAAGGTGGAGCAGGACCCGGCCAGGCCGATGCACATCATCACCGTGCGCGGGCTTGGCTACAAGTTCGAGCCGGGGAGCTAGGCGAGCCGGCTCACGGCGAACTTGTCGGCGACGGCGGGTCGCCGATCCTTGCTTGCCCGTCGGCGATGCGCTCGCTGAGGGCGAGGTGGCGGGCGCCGGAGAGAACGTCGCGTAGTTCGACACCATCGGCATCACCGGCACGTGGAGCATGGTCGACCCCGCGTTCTTGAAGATCAGGTAGAGCGTGATGACAGTGCCGCCGGCGAGCGGCCTGACCAGGTGCTGCAGCACGATCGACGGGGCCGGGCCGGTGAGCAGGACCCTGGAGAGCTTGCGGAGGGGGATCCCGCGGCCTGGCAGCAGCACGGTCTGCGCGACGCCCGGCGCCTTGACCGCGAGCAGCCGGTCCGGCGTGCCGATGTTCACCATCCCGAGGTAAAGCCCGGCGTTCTGGCCACGCCTCAGCGAGTGGCCGATCGGCGCGCCGAGCACGAACGCGTTGCTGATCGTCAGGTCCTTGCCGACCCGCTGGAAGGTGCCGTCCGTTGGCTGGTGCCACTGCAGGGTGGGCGCGTTGGTCCCGGCCTCGCAGCCCGCGATGATCGGGCCAAGCGCGGCCACGGCCACGATCAGAATGCTGCGCGGCAGAATGCCGCGGCGGCTGCTCCGGATCACCGAGCCTCCTCGTTAGCAGACCTCGCACAGCGTAGCCGCGCGGACCGGGCAGGACGCAGCCGGCCCGCGTAATACCAACTGCCGCGCCGAGAGGCTGAAGGGTCAGTGCGTCTGCCGCAGCGTCTTCAACGTCGACTCCAGGTGGAACCCTGGCGGTAGCGCGGCAGCGCTCCTGACGGTGTGCTGCGAGTCAACGAGCACGACGGTCAGGCCCTTGGCCTGGTAGGCCTTGTTCAGCACGCTGTCCGCGTCGATCGCGACGAAGGCGGTGCCGCCGAGCGCGGCGTCCGGTGCCAGCCGGTTGAGCTCAGTAAGGCTGCCCCGCTTGCCGACAAGGTAGACCGTGACGCCGACCGCCATGGCCTGCTTGACGAGGCGCCGGATCGCGCGGGCGCAGTCGCAGTTCGCCGGGATGATCGCCAGTGCCGCGCCGACGACGTTGCTGAGGTTGATCGGCTCGCCAGCAACATTGATCGTGCCTGCTGGCAGGTGCGCGGCGAGCCCCGTGCTCGGGCCGCCTGATGCGTTTCCGCTGGCCGACGGCGCCGCCGGCGCGGTGTGCTGGCGCGGTGGTGGGCGGTCCGCTGGTCCGCGGCCCTGGTGCCCCTGCGGGCGCTCCCCGGCGAGGCCGGAGAAGAGCGGATTGGCGCTGAACATGGTCAGCACCATGCCGGCCACCATGGCGAGGACGAGGCACCCGGCGATCAGCGGCACGATCATCCCGCTCCGCCGCAGCGGAGTACGCCATCGCAGGCTGCGCTGATGCCTGCGGAGCGCGCGCAGCTCACGATGATAGGCCTGGACGTCGCGGTCGAGCTCACGAGCATCATCCGGAATCTGGATGTCTACTCGCGGCAGGCCGAAATCGTCGTGTCCCGGTTCACCGCCTTGGTTCACGCGTCGCTCCGGAAGTCGCTCACATGCTCCTTCCTTCAGTATGAGCCCGGAGCCCGGCAGACGTAACTGTGCACTGCCACTTGCTTTGCGGCGGCGGTGCCTCGCAAGCGATGGCTGTGGCGGCTGTGGTCAGGCGGTAAACTAAGTGATATCCGCGAGGCGGAATTCCTGGCTTTTGAGCGTGCGCAGACGTGGCCCGAGGTTCCCGGTCAGCCGGGGCGAGGGTCGGCTTTCTGATGGCAGTTCGCTCATTCACGGTATGCAAAAGCGCCCTTGACCTGCATCTTTGCCGACAAACATGGCTATTGTTCGTTGCTCGCCGTGGTAAGATAGGTGCAGCGGAAGGGGTACGTGCCACATGACTTTCAAGGTCGGCGACACCGTCGTCTACCCCCACCATGGGGCTGCTCGGATCGAGGAAATCGAGATCCGTCCGATCAAGGGCGAGGACAGGACGTACCTCGTGCTCAAGGTCGACAAGGGTGACCTGACGGTGCGGGTTCCAGCAGACAACGCGGAACTTGTCGGTGTACGAGACGTAGTCGGGCAGGAAGGCCTCGAGCGTGTCTTCGAGGTGCTGCGGGCGCCATACACCGAAGAGCCGACCAACTGGTCGCGCAGGTACAAGGCCAATCTAGAGAAGCTCGCATCCGGTGACGTCAACAAGGTCGCCGAGGTCGTCCGCGACCTGTGGCGCCGCGATCGCGAGCGCGGGCTCTCAGCCGGTGAGAAGCGCATGCTCGCCAAGGCCAGGCAGATCCTCGTCAGCGAGCTCGCGCTCGCGGAGAAGACCAACGAGGACAAGGCCGAGACGCTGCTCGACGAGATCCTGGCAAGCTGACCCGGCATAGCTCCGGATGGATGATCGGGAGACGCACGTCTCGCGCGTCATACCGCGCGTCGGCGTCGGCGTCGATGTGCACCCGTTCGGCGACGGGCGAGAGCTATACCTGGCTGGCCTGCACTGGCCTGGCGAACGAGGGCTGAGCGGCCACTCGGACGGCGACGCGGCGGCGCACGCGATCTGCGACGCGCTGCTCTCAGCCGCGCAGCTCGGCGACCTCGGCAGCCAGTTCGGCACCGCGGAACAGCGCTGGGCCGGAGCCCGCGGCGTCACGCTGCTCGGCGAGACCCGGCGCCTGCTCGACGAGGTCGGCTATGCCATCGGCAACGTCGCGGTCCAGGTCATCGGGAACAGGCCGAGACTGGCTCCGCGTCGCGACGAGGCGCAGGCGGCGCTCTCGGCGGCGCTGGGTGGTGCGCCCGTCAGCATCTCAGCGACCACGACCGACGGGCTCGGCCTGACCGGCAGGGGCGAGGGCGTCGCGGCCATCGCGACCGCGCTGATCGTGCCGGTCAGCCAGGATCTTCCTCGCCCTGCGGAGGAGTAGGGGAGCTACGAGTCCTGCGGAAGGCCGGCAGCTCGCCCGATTCTTCGTCATCCGCGCTGGCAGTCGGCGCCGGGTTCAGCGTGCCTGGCTCCGCCGGTCCGGCCGGCGGGACGGTCGCGGGCTCGAATCCCGATGTCACCGGCTGCTGGCCAGGAACTCGTTTCGGCAGCTCAGCGGGCCCGGCCGGCTGAGCTGCTCCGGCTGGCTCAGCCGGTGCGCCCTGGCCCAATCGCGGCATGAACGGCGCCGGCCAGCCGGGCGGAACCGGATTCCCCTCGGTCTGCTCGTGCGCTGGCTGCTTGGGAATCCGAGCGCGCAACTGGAGGTCGGCGCGGCGGACGCCAGGCCTTGGCGGCGTGGCCTCGGGCGCGAGTGCCGGCCCGGACGTGGTCTCGCGCTCGCCCGGCCCGCTGTGCTCGCCCGGCCCGCTGTGCTCGCCCGGCCCGCTGTGCTCGCCCGGCCCGCCGTGCTCGTGCCCGGCCCGCCTGCTGCCCGGCTCGCCGTGCCCGGCGTCGCCGTGCCCGGCGTCGTGCGCTGCCCGGCGTGCGTGCCCGGCGTCGAGTGCCGGCGTCGCTGCCCGGCGTGGCGGGCCGCGCGGCAGCGCCGGGGACCGTCGGCGGCTCGACGCCCTGCAGGAACTCTGCAGGCCGCGTGTCCTTCGCGGTCTTGGCGGAATCGATGGTCCGCCCCGCGGCCAGGTCCCGACTCGCGGGCGTCGCGCCGGCTGCCGGGTCAGCAGCGACGGACTGCGGCGCGTTGCCGCCGCGCGCGATCAGTGGCGTTTCCGCCGCGCCCCTCGCTGTTGCCCCCGCGTCCGCCAATTCCTGGGCGGCGATCGCGTGCGGCCTGGTCGGGAGCCCGGGAATCAGCGGGCGCTGCTGCACCTGCCCCTCCCGCTCCGAGACCGGCGCACGCTCCGAGACCGGCGCGCTCAGGCGCTCCGAGACTGGCGCGCTCAGCGCCGCCGGCGCCAGCGCGGGCTGCCTGCGCGCGGCGGCGGCCAGGCCGTTGCGCTTGCCAAGCCGCCGCAGCCTGGCGTACCTGAGCAGCGCGAGCAGCAGGCCGAATCCGATCAGGACGAGTGCCCACGGCACGATCGCAGCGACCACGGCCGCCGGCTTGTGCGGCACGACGACAGCAGTGGCGCGGATCGTCCCCCCGGCGGCGAGGGCCGCGAGCAGCACCAGCATGCACAGCCACGAATACACCCGGCTGACCAGGCCAGCGCCGCGCAGCGCCAGCACCGAGCAGCCGGCCACGACGAGCATCGCGTCGAAGATCAGCGGGTAGATGCTGGCCAGCCTGCCGTACACGCCGGCCTGGATCGCCAGATGATGCACGCTCGAGTACGACAGCACGCAGGCAGCGGCGGTCAGGCCAGCCAGGCCGACGGCGACCGCGACGAGGGCGAGCACCCGCAGCACCCGGCCGGCGTCGCGGCCCTGCCTCGCGCCTGTGGCCTGGTCGTCGCTCTTCCTCGCCACGCCATTCCCTCCTGGTCAGGTGCCCGGGCCGGCCGAATCAACCGCGGCCTATAGTCGGGGAAGATAGACGAGAACCGGCCGCACTGCTAATCGCTGCGGTGCCTGGCTTCGCGTTTTCCGCGGACCCAGGCGAGAGGAGAGTAACCCGTGACCGGCTAGCGGGCCAGCGACCTGCGGATTCGCGCTCGACTCATGGGACGCGGCGGCAAGGGAGAAGAAATGCCGTACTACCGGGTGTCAGGGGAGATCCCGAGAAAGCGCCATACCCGATTCCTGCGACCTGGCGGCGGGCTCTACGCCGAGGAACTCATGGGCGAGGAAGGGTTCTCGTCCGATTCGTCGCTCCTGTATCACGCCCATCCGCCGACCGCGATCGTCAAGAGCGAGGCCCTTGCCGATGTCGTGGCCGAGACCCGGCTGGCCGCCAATCATCCGCTGCTGCCGCGGCATTACCGGACGCAGGACCTGGCCGGCACGGGCGACGTTGTGCTCGGCCGGCAGCCGCTCATGGCCAATGACGACGTCCGCATTTCCTTTGTCACCGTCAGCGTCCCTTCCGACCTCTACCGGAACTCGATCGGGGACGAGGCCGTCTACGTGCACACGGGCTCGCTGCGGTTCGAGTCGGTCTACGGCAGCATCGACGCGGTGGCAGGCGACTACGTGATCGTCCCGCGCGGCACCATCCACCGATGGCTGCCCGAGCCTGCCGAGCCGGCGGCGAGCCCGGTCTCGGCGCTGGTGATCGAGGCCCGCGGTCACATCAGGACGCCGAAGCGCTACCTGTCGCAGACCGGGCAGTTCCTCGAGCACGCGCCGTACTGCGAGCGCGATCTGCGGCCTGTGCAGGGCCCGCTCATCGCCGAGGGCGAGGACGTGCCTGTGGTCGTGCGCAACAGGGGAGGCCTCACCAGGCTGACGTACGCCTATCACCCGTTCGACGCCGTCGGCTGGGATGGCTGCCTGTATCCCTACGCGTTCAACATCGCCGATTTCGAGCCGATCGTGAAGCGGACGCACGCGCCGCCGCCTGTCCATCAGACCTTCGAGGGACCGAACTTCGTGATCTGCTCGTTCTGTCCGCGCCCGCTGGACTTCGATCCTCAGTCGGTGCCGATTCCTTATAACCACCACAACGTGGATTCTGACGAGATGATGTTCTATGTGGGCGGCGATTACTCAGCCAGGCAGGGCTCAGGGGTCGGGATCGGGTCGATCACTCTGCATCCGTCCGGCTTCACGCACGGGCCTATCCCTGGCGCCGTCGAGGCCGTTATCCGCGGCATGGAGGCCGGCCGCACGAGCACCGACGAAACCGCCGTGATGATCGATACGTTCCGTCCGCTGCTGCTGTCCGACCAGGCAGCGACTGCCGAAGACCCCGAGTACGCCTGGAGCTGGGCGAGGGCGTCCCGTGGCTGAGGGCCGCGTGACGCTCCCTGAGCTCGCGCGCGAGCTGTTCGACCGGCCGAACCACGTAGCCGTGGCGACCATCGAGCCGAGCGGCAGGCCGCAGACGAGCCTGGTCTGGGCCAAGACCGATGGCGACGACGTGCTGTTCTCCACGATCAAGGGCCGCCGCAAGTACGCGAACCTGACCCGCGACCCCAGGATCAGCGTGCTCGTTTACGACGGCACGGATCCCTACACCTACGCCGAGGTCAGGGGCATCGCGACGATCACCGACGATCCTGAGGCCGAGCTGATCAACGAACTCGCGCTCAAGTACACCGGCCAGCCATTCGGGTACCGGCCAGGCGAGCAGCGCGTGATCGTGCGTATCGTCCCGGACAAGGTCGTCCTGTACCTGGACTAGGCCATCGGCCGCCTGGCGCGCCCGGCTCAGCGCGGCCGGCCTTTGCGCCGCCGTAGATCCCGTAGCCTTGACGGATGACGCTCCGCCTGCACGACACCGCGACGCGCACCGTGCGCGACTTCCTTCCCGTGACACCGGGGAAGGCCGGCCTGTACCTGTGCGGCGCGACCGTTCAGGCTCCGCCGCACATCGGCCACATCCGCTCCGGGGTCAGCTTCGACATCCTCGTCCGCTGGCTGCGAGTAAGTGGCCTTCAGGTGACGTTCTGCCGGAACGTCACCGACATCGACGACAAGATCCTGCGCACCGCGGCGGCCGAGGGCAGCCCCTGGTGGGCGGTTGCCGAGCGCAACCAGCGCGCGTTCAGCCGCGCCTATGACGTTCTCGGGTGCCTGCCGCCTGACGTCGAGCCTCGGGCGACGGGGCACGTTCCCGAGATGATCACGCTGATGCGCCGGCTGACCGATTCCGGGCACGCCTACGCCGCCGGCGGCGACGTGTACTTCGACATCTCCTCCTACCCCGCGTACGGCGCACTGTCCGGCCAGCGGCCCGAGCACATGCGGGCGGCGGACGACGTCGCGGGCGAGAGCGCTAAGCGCGACCCGCGGGACTTCGCGCTATGGAAGGGACACAAGCCAGGCGAGCCATCCTGGGAGACGCCGTGGGGTCCAGGCCGGCCTGGATGGCACCTGGAATGCTCGGCGATGGCCACGAAGTACCTCGGCGAGACCTTCGACATCCACGGCGGCGGCCTTGACCTCGTCTTCCCGCACCATGAGAACGAGCTCGCCCAGTCCAGGGCGGCGGGCGACGGCTTCGCCAGGTACTGGCTGCACAACGGGCTGGTCAGGCTCGGCGGGGAGAAGATGAGCAAGTCACTCGGCAACTCACTGCTCGTCGACGCGATGGTGACGCAGGTCAGGCCGGTCGAGCTGCGCTACTACCTCGGCCAGGCGCACTACCGCTCAGGCATCGACTACTCGCCGGAGGCGCTGGCCGAATCGTCGGCGGCCTACCGCAGGATCGAGGGCTTCGTCACCCGTGCCGCCGGGCCACCGGGCGACGAAGGGCCAGCGGGCGGAACGCGCCGGCGCTGCCGCTGGCCGCCAGCCTGCCCGCGGCGTTCGCGGCCGCGCTCGATGACGATCTCGCGGTGCCGCAGGCGCTGGCCGTCGTGCACGAGAGCGTCACCGACGGCAACACCGCGCTGGCCGCTGGCGATCTGGCCGGAGCCGCGAAGCAGGCCGAGTCGGTGCGGGCCGATGCTCGCCGTGCTCGGCCTCGACCCGTACGCCGCACCGTGGGCCACCGCCGCCGGCACCGGCCTGCGGGAGGTGGTGGACGCGCTGGTCGGGGTCGCCCTCGAGCAGCGCGAGGCGGCCAGGGCGCGCAAGGACTACGCGGCCGCCGACACGATCAGGGACCGGCTGCTCGCGGCCGGCATCGTGGTCGAGGACACGGCGGCCGGCCCGCGCTGGGAGCAGGCCCGATGAGCGGGCAGGGCAGGAAGGCAGGGGCGGGCAACCGGAGCAAGTCAGGAAGCCAGGGAAATCAGACGAAGTCTGGAAGGCCGCGGCCGGGCACCGGCGGTTACGGCAAGCGCAAGCTCGAGGGTAAGGGCCCGACGCCGCCCGCGGATGCGAGGCCCGGGCACCCGGCCCAGCGCCGGGCGGCTGCCGCGGCGGCCGCTCGCGCCAAGCCCTCGTCCAGGTCCGGCGCTCCTGGGGAGGCGTCAGGTCATGCAGACCTCCCGCCGAGCCAGGCCGGCCTCCGAGGCCAGAGTCAGTGGTGCGGGCCGTATCGCCTCATCGAACAGGGGATCAGGAAGCGCGGCCGAGATAGTCGCAGGCCGCAACGCGGTGCTCGAATCGCTGCGGGCCGCCGTGCCCGCGCTGGCCCTGCATGTCGGGCCCAGGCTGGACGCGGACGAGCGGATCAGCGAGGCGATCAAACTCGCCGCCGACAAGGGAATCGCGGTCGTGGAGGCCGGGCGGGCCGAGCTCGACCGGCTGACCGGCGGCGCGGTGCACCAGGGCCTCGCGCTTCGGATCAGGCCCTATGCGTACGCCCATCCCGATGAGCTGCTTGACCGGTCTCGGACTGGCGTGCACCCGCCGCTGATCGTCGCGCTCGATGGCATCACCGACCCGAGGAACCTCGGCGCCGTCGTCCGCTCGGTGGCCGCGTTCGGCGGCCAGCGGCGTGCTGATCCCGGCCCGCCGGTCGGCCGGGGTGACCGCGGGGGCGTGGAAGGCCTCGGCCGGCGCGCTGGCCAGGGTGCGGGTGGCGCAGGCGCCGAACCTGTCAAGGGCGCTGGCGGCCTACGCGGAGGCTGGGTTGTTCCTGGTCGGGCTCGCCGCGGATTCCGACGCGGACATCGCTGGGATGACGCTGGCGGACGGCCCGCTCGTGCTCGTGATCGGCTCAGAGGGCCGAGGGCTGTCCAGGCTGGTCGCCCAGCAATGCGACCTGGTCGTGCAGATTCCGATCAGCGGCGCCGAGTCGCTCAACGCCGGAGTTGCCGCCGGGATCGCCCTGTACGAGGTGACCAGGCAGCGCGGGAGCGGGCTCGGCGGTGCCGCCGACGGCGGTGAGCCTGGATAGTCCGGCCAGCGCGGACGGCGCCGGGATCCGGTTCCGCCGGAGCGGCGCGAGCACAGGCTGAGACTCCGTGGCGGTCAGTTCGGGCAGCGACCCGACGCCGCCGGTGATCAGCGGGTCGACCCGGCCGACGACGCTGGCGTCCTTGCCCTCGTAGTCGAACAAGGTCAGCACGTACCGCATCGCCTCCAGCCTGGCCCGCTTCTTGTCGTTGCTCCTGATCACCGTCCACGGCGCCTCCGCCACGTCGGTGCGGGTGAACATGGCCTCCTTAGCCCGGGTGTACTCGTCCCACTTATCGAGCGAGGCCAGGTCGACCGGGCTGAGCTTCCACCGCTTGACCGGGTCGTCCTGGCGGCGCACGAACCTGCTGAGCTGCTCGGTCCTGGTGATCGAGAACCAGAGCTTGATCACCGCGATGCCGTCGGCGACCAGGCGCCGCTCGAACTCGGGCGCGTCAAGCAGGAACCTGGCGTACTCGTCGGGCCGGCAAAAGCCCATCACCTGCTCGACGCCCGCCCGGTTGTACCAGGACCGGTCGAACATCACGATCTCGCCGGCAGTCGGCATGTGCGGCAGGTACCTGCCCAGGTAGTTCTCGCCCTGCTCGTGCTCGGCCGGCTTGTCGAGCGCCACGACCCTGGCGCCGCGCGGGTTCAGGTTCTCGGTGAACCGCCGGATCGTGCCGCCCTTGCCAGCCGCGTCCCTGCCCTCGAACAGGATGAGGACCCTGCTGCCAGTCGCCTTGACCGAGCGCTGCAGCTTCAGCAGTTCGATCTGGAGCTTGCGCTTGGCTGGCTCGTAGGCCTTCCTGCCAAGCCGCTGCGGGTAGGGGTAGTTCTCCCGCCAGGCCGCAATCCGCTGACCGTCGGGGCCGACCAGAGCCATCCGGCCGTTCTTGCGCCGCTCGATGCCGACCCCGAGATCGGCGGCGAGCCTGGCGAGCACCGCGTAGACGGCGTCGGCGTCTGGCAGCTGGTCTGCGACTACCGCAGTCACGGTCCTCCTCGGGGACTCCGTGCGTTCCGACGCAGCCTCATGCCCAGTACGCGGCTCATGCCCACTAGCCGGTCAAGCGATGCCGCCCTGCTGGCAACGGGCTGCCACGACCTCCTGGCAGCCCGCCAGCCTCGGGCCCGCTGCCCTGGTCAGGAGAACGAGCCGGAACGCGAAGTTAAACAACGGACGAATAGATACCCATGCGGCCGGCCGGCACACTCCCGCACTCAGTCCGCCGCCGTGGCCGCAGGGACAGCCCGCGTCCGGATCGTGGCGAGCCGGTCATATCCGGGTAACTGAAAAAACCGTAACGAGACAACCGCAAGCATGCGATAAGCGTCCAGAAAGCTGGAGTCATCAGCGACTCAGGTCAAAGATGGATACCAGCTAGCGTGCGTCGCGTGCGCACCGAAACGGAGCATGAACGATGGCTCATCGGGGACGGCGTTGGGTGGCCGGAATGGGGGCGGCCGCAGCGGTCGGGGTGGCGGTTCTCGGCCAAGCTGGAGCCGCGGACGCGGCCGTCCAGCCGAGCGCGAGTAGTTACCTGCACATTGGCAGCCACGGCGCGGCGGTTAAGAAGCTGCAGCGGCGGCTGACCGCCCTGCATTACTACCCAGGCAAGATCGACGGCAAGTTCGGCTGGTCGACGATGGAAGCGGTATGGGCGTTCAAGGAAGTCCAGTCAGGCAAGCGAACCCCGCCGCACCCGAACATCGTCGGCGCGGCCATGCAGCGCCAGCTCGCGAACCCGAAGCTGCCGCGGGCGCACAAGCCGCACGGCGGCACCTGGCGCGTCGAGGTGAACAAGAACCTCGAGGTCCTCGTCGTCTACAAGCACAGCAAGATCACTCTGATCAGCCACGTCTCCACAGCCGCCTACAGCAGGCCGGACGGGACCGGCTTCGTGACTCCCAATGGGCGATACCGGGCTCTGGAGTATCTCAGCGGCGCCGTGCCGGACTCGACCTTTGGCGGCTACATGTATAACCCGGTGTTCTTCATCGGGCGCAGCTACGCCATCCACGGAATGCCGAACCCGACGTCCACCTTTGGCTATGACGGCGTGCCGCTGAACCCGGCGTCGCACGGCTGCGTCCGGGTGCCGATGTCGGTCTCGAGCGTCTTCCACAACTACGTGCGGACCAGCCCGAGCCGCGGGACGCCGATCTACGTCTTCGGGCGCAATAACTAGCGCTGCCAGCTACCCCCAACTCCGACCAGCAGGAAGCAAGATCATGAAACTCAAGGCAAGCCGCCTGCTGGCGGGGACGGGAAGCACCGCTGTAGCCGGGTCACTGGTGCTTGGCTCACTAGTGCTCGGCCAGGCTGGCGCCGCCCAGGCGGCGCCGTCGGCGCGCATGGCCGGGTCGGCGCGAACGGCTCTTGCCACCGCGCCCCCGCCCGGGTCGACCTACAAGCCGGTGCACAAGATCCTCAAGTTCGGCATGACCGGGCCTCACATCAAGGCGCTCCAGCAACGGCTGCACTACCTGCACTACTTCGTCGGCAAGATCAATGGCCGGTTCGGCTGGGACCTCCAGGAGGCGGTCTGGGCCTTCAAGGAGGTCCAGTGGGGTAAGGAGGCGCCCAGGCATCCGAACCGGGTCGACTCGATGACAGAGCACTCGCTGGTACACCCGCACGCGCCGCGGGTGCTGTTCAGGCACGGCGGCTCGCTGCGGATCGAGATCAACAAGAAGATCGAAGTGCTCGTCCTGTACAAGCACAACAAGGTGGTTCTGATCAGCCACGTGTCGACGGCGGCGTGGCGCCGGCCGGACGGCGTCGGCTTCTTCACCCCTGGCGGATTCCACCGGGCCATCCATTACATCCCTGGCAAGGTCGCCGACAACAGCTTCGGCCGCAGCTTCATGTACTGGCCGGTGTTCTTCATCGGCTACACCTACGCCGTTCACGGGTTCCCGAATCCGAAGTGGCACAACCGCTTCTACGGCGTCCCGCTGAAGCCGGCGTCGCACGGTTGCGTGCGGATCCCGCTTGACCTGTCGAAGATCCTGCACAGGTACCTGCGGATCGGTCCCGACGGCACGCCGATCTGGATCTATCCGGAGACCACCCCGGCTGGCGTCAGGTTGCTCCGCCCCGGCCACCCCGGCTAGCATCCGCCGCGGTTCTCCGGGCACGCCATCGCGGGCTACCGGCAGGGCGGCCGGTAGAATACGGCCGCAACTGTAGGAATTGCCTGAGCGAGCTGTTCTTAGTGTGTGGGGTGGGGCTGGATGCGACGGTTTATCGGGGCGGCTTGCGCTGCCGTAGTGGTTACCGGAGGACTGGCTGCCTGCGGCAGCTCTGGCGGGGGCGCGGCGCCGAAGGCGAGCGGCAGCGCTTCGACGGTTAGCTGCACGAAGTCGGGCCTGTCCAGTCAGCTGCATACGGCAGGGAAGCTGACGGTCGCGACCGACAACCCGGTCTACCCGCCGTGGTTCGTGCACAACACGCCAACCAACGGCAAGGGCTACGAGAGCGCGGTCGCGTACGCGATCGCCAAGAAGCTTGGCTTCTCCACCTCCGACGTGGCCTGGGTGCAGGAACCCTTCCTGAAGGCGATCGCGCCCGGCCCCAAGGCCTTTGACTTCGACATCAACGAGGCCTCGGTCACGCCGCAGCGCGCCCAGGTCGTGACGTTCTCCAACAGCTACTACGACGTGCAGCAGGCCATCGTCGCCCGTAAGGGCTCGCCGATCGTCACCAAGCACTCGGCGGCGCAGCTGAAGGGCTACCTGTACGGCGACCAGAGCGGCACGACGGGCCTGGCGTACATCACCGACCACATCCAGCCGACCAAGCAGCCCAAGGTCTTCGACACGCTGGCGCAGGCCGCTGCGGCGCTCGAGGCAGGCCGGATCGACGCGCTCGTCACCGACACCCCGACGGCCCAGTTCATGGCCTCGGCGCAGCTCAAGCACGCCGTGCTGGTCGCGCAGTTCCCGACCGTCGGTGAGCACTATGGCCTGGTCTTCACCAAGGGGAACCCGCTGGTGACCTGCGTGAACAAGGCCATCTCTGAAATGAAGAGCGACGGAACGCTGGCCGCGCTGCAGAAGCAGTACCTCGGCATCTACCTGAAGTTCCCGACAATTCAGCCATAGCGGCGCTAGCCCGAGCCCGGCGGCAGATGAATGGACGCTAATTCTTCGATGTCGCCGGGCCAGCCGGCGGGGTCGTTTACCGCCACGGGCCGAGGTCCGCGGCTGCTGTCAGGCGGCGGCAGGCGCGCGACGGTGATCTCGTCCGCCAGCACCATCGTGGTGCTGGCGGTCCTGGTCGTGATCTTCCTGCTGGCGCCTGGCGCGCGCGCGTTCGAGCACGCGTTCTTCAGCCCGACCGATATGTGGCGCTCGTTCGTCGGCAACCCGAAGCTCGGCTACTACTCGGTCGGCGCCGCGATCTGGCTCAACATCAGGATGTTCCTGGTCGCGGAAGTCCTGATCCTGATCCTGGCCCTGGTTGTCGCGCTGATCAGGCAGTCGACCGGGCCGGCGCTGTTCCCGATCAGGATCCTCACCACCGGATACGTGGACTTCTTCCGCGGCGTCCCGCTGATCCTGGTCATCTTCGCGCTCGGATTCGGCCTGCCCGCGCTGAACCTGCCATTTGTGTCGAATCTGCCGGACGCGGTGTACGGCGTCGCGGCGCTGGTGCTGTCGTACTCCGCCTACGTCTCCGAGGTGTACCGGGCCGGCCTGAACTCGGTGCACAGGAGCCAGGTCGCGGCGGCGCGGTCGCTCGGCCTGTCCCAGGGCACGGCGATGCGCTTCGTCGTGCTGCCGCAGGCGGTGCGGAACATCATCCCGCCGCTGCTCAACGACTTCATCAGCCTGCAGAAGGACACCGCGCTCGTGGGCACGCTGGGAGTGATCGAGGCAAACAAGGCCGCCAGCATCTACAGCGAGACCGTGTTCAACTTCTCGAGCTTCACGGTCGCGGCGATCTTGTTCCTGATCCTGACCATCCCGCTGGCGCGGTTCACCGACCGGCTGATCGAGCGGGATCGACGGCGCAGGCTCGCCCTGGGGACCCAGTGAGGGCTGCACCGTGACCGCCGAAGCGATCAAGATCGACGACCTGCACAAGTCGTTCGGCAGCAACGAGGTGCTCCGCGGCATCAACCTGTCGGTGCTCTCGCACGAGGTGATCTGCCTGATCGGCGCGTCCGGGTCGGGCAAGTCCACGCTGCTGCGGTGCATCAACCTGCTCGAGCCCATCGACTCGGGGCGGATCAGCCTGCTCGGCCAGGACATCACCGGCCAGCGGATCGACGCCAACCTGGTCAGGCGCCAGATCGGGATCGTGTTCCAGTCGTTCAACCTGTTCCCGCACATGAACGTGCTGCGCAACGTCACCATCGCGCCTACCAAGGTGCTCAAGACCCCCCGCGCGCAGGCCGAGGAGGAGGCGCGCGCACTGCTCGACAGGTTCGGCCTGATCGACAAGGCGGACGACTACCCCGACCGGCTCTCCGGCGGCCAGCAGCAGCGGGTGGCGATCGTCCGGGCGCTGGCCATGCGGCCGCAGATCATGCTCCTCGACGAGGTGACCAGCGCGCTCGACCCGGAGCTCGTCGCCGAGGTGCTCGAGGTGATTGCCGAGCTGGCCTCGGGCGGGATGACGATGCTGATCGCCACCCACGAGATGGGCTTCGCGCGGGACATCGCCAACCGGGTCTGCTTCCTTGAGGAAGGCATGATCATCGAGGACGCTCCGCCTGCTGAGCTGTTCACCAAGCCCAAGGACGAGCGCACCCGCCGCTTCCTGCGCCGCATCGTTGAAGCCAAACGCCTCTGACCGTTCGCGTCGGCGCCTAATCAGCCGGGGAACGTAGAGCCGGCCCCGCAGATCGCGCCTGCGAGGCCGGCTCTTGATGCGGTTAGTGCTGGCCCTGCGAGCCGGACGGGGCGAAGAGCGGGGTCATCGGCTTGACTCCGTCCTGCGTGTCGCAGGCGTTCTGCAAGCACGGCAGGCCGAAGGCGTCCTCGAGGCTGCGGAGCAGGGAGTAGTGGTTGTAAGGAGTGCTGTCGGTCACGTGCCGGTGACCGTGGTTGGTTATGACGATCGTCACGACGTGGCCGCCGCCCGGGTCGGCGCCGCAGCAGCCTGTCCCGGTCTGACCTTGGTCGGAGAAGTCGTCCTCGTCCCAGGTGACGACGATGGCGCTGTTGCCGTGGTCCCACACCCGCGAAGCCATGATCTCGGACACGAGCGTGCTGACGTAAGCGTCGCCGGTTGAGATGAGGGTGTCGGTGTCGCCGCATCCGCCGGTGCCATGCATGTCGTGGCACTGGTCAGGGACTACGTAGCTGTAGTTCGGCAGGTCACCCGTTGCCAGGTCGGCACCGAGCTGGGTATCAGGAACCATGTTGGCCACATCGCCCTGCGTGCCCGTGAAGTTGACGAAGGGGTTGTGCTTGGAGGCGTACAGCGCGTCGGCGCTGCTCGGCCACTTAAAGACGTAAGGACCGTTGGCGTTCGGGCCGGTCATGACAGGCCCGGTGGGCGGAATCGGCGGCAGATTCTGGAAGTAGCCCTTCCATGTCATGCCCGCGGCGGTGAGTTGGTCTGCGATGCTCGGCCCGTCGATGGTGTGGTTGACGGTCGTCCCGGCGCACGTGGGATCGGTGTTGGCCAGGGCGGGAGTGCAGTAGAAGTTGTTGTCGTCCTGAATCCCGAAGAAGCTGCCACCGACGTTCGCCACATAGTTCGGTTCGCTGGGGTGCGTGACGCCGAAGTAGTCCGTGGCCAGCCCGTACTTGCTGGCCAGAGCATTGAGGTTTGGGGCAAGCGGGTTTCCGATGATCGTCGAGAAGCTGGTGTTCTCCATCATGATCTCAACGATGTGCTGATAACGCGGAATACCTCGGTGCTCGCTGCTCGCCGAGCTCACGCTGGGTGTCAGCATCCAGGCGACGCCCCCAAGCATCATTGCGCCCGCGGCGATCTGCTTCCATCTCATACGCTGCATACGTCCTTCCGGATAGCGGCGGCTAACGGTGATCTTCTGCGAAGGGTCCGCAAGAGGCCGTGTCGCCTACGGCGGTGAAGCTAACGGCTCTGGATGGCGGGGGCGTGCCAACTCGGCTACTTTCAGCTGAATCGCGGATTGCCGGATGGTTATGGAAGCCTCCATTGGAGGATCTCGCTATAGTCGCGGAAAAGCACGATTAGTGCGGATACCTTCCTAGGAGGACGACACGTGCCCAGCTTCCCCAGAAGATTGACGGCGGCAGCGGCGTCCGCGCTGATGCTGGCCGGAGTCGCGGCGATCGGACCGAGCGCAGCCGCCGCGACCACCGCATGCCCAGCGCCCATCGTCACCGGCGATACGGTGCTGTGCGGCGCGCTCCCTGACGGTGCGACCTACCTGATTGAGGTTCCCGCGCAGTGGAACCGGACGCTGTTCCTATACAGCCACGGTTACGTGACGCCAGGCGGCAACAACCCGGCGCAGGACGTCGGCGACCCCGCCACCGGAGGCTGGCTGCTCACGCACGGATACGCCATTGCCGGGTCCTCCTACTCGACCACCGGCTGGGCGATCCAGCAGGCGCTGCCGGACCAGATCGCCACGCTGGACCTGTTCAGCACGCAGGTGGGCGCGCCGGACCACACGATCGCCTGGGGTCACTCGCTGGGCGGCATCATCACCGCCGGGTTGATCCAGCAGTACCCGAGCCGGTTCAGCGCGGCGCTGCCGATGTGCGGCGTGCTGGCAGGCGGGGTCGCGACCTGGAACACCGCGCTGGACGGCGCGTTCGCTTTCCAGCAGCTTGTTGACCCGTCGGTCCACGTCACGGGCATCACCAACCCGGGCGCGAACCTGCAGGGCGCTGAGGCCGCGATCGCCGCCGCGCAGGCGACGCCGGCGGGCAAGGCGAGGATCGCGCTGGGTGCCGCGCTTGGTGACACCCCCGGGTGGTTCACGCCGCTGTCGACCGAGCCGGCCCCGACCGACTTCGCCGGCCAGGAGGCCAACCAGTTCCAGTGGGACGCCAACGTGGACTTCCCGTTCATCTTCGCGTTCCGCGCCGAACTCGAGGTCAGGGCAGGCGGCAACCCGTCATGGAACACCGGCGTCGATTACGCGCACCAGCTGGCGATCTCGGCCGACCGGAGCGAGGTCAGGGCGCTGTACCAGGCGGCAGGGCTGAGCCTGCGCGATGACCTGCGGACGCTGGACAAGGCAGCCAGGATCAGCGCGGACCCGAACGCGGTCCGCTACCTCGCCAGGAACATCAGCTTCACCGGCAGGATCACGATCCCGGTGCTCAGCATGCACACGGTCGGCGACGGCCTGGTCATCCCGCAGAACGAGCAGGCCTACGCCAGCGTCGTCCGCCGGGCGGGGCGCGCCTTCCTGCTCAGGCAGGTCTTCGTCAGCCGCGCCGGGCACTGCGCGTTCACCCCGGCCGAGACGATTACCGCCGCACAGGATCTGCTGCACCGGATGCTGACCGGCCACTGGCAGCACTCGGCGCTGAGTCCTGACAACATGAACGCCGCGGCCGCGGCGCTCGGCCCGAACTTCAACATCTTCAGCAGCGGCGGCAAGATCGTTCCCGTCGCTCCCGCGTTCACGGCATTCCGGCCGTCGCACTACCCGCGCCCGTTCGACCTGGGCTTCCACTTCCGCCGCTAGCGCCGGATCCGGCAAGACAACGGGGGCGCCCCGCTGTTGCTAGAACAGCAGCGGGGCGCCCCCGTTGCATGCGCGGAGGAGGTGTCCGCTAGGCGCCGCGCTTGAGCGGGCCCAGCTTCAGCAGCCGCCACCAGGTCAGCGCCGAGTAGAACACCAGCAGGGCGATCATCGCCCCGATGTCCACCAGCCAGGCGTGCGCGGTGTGGTCCCAGATCGGGTCGATGGTCGCGCCCTTGGGCGCGATCACGTTCAGGTCGACGGTTGACGCGCTCGCGGCGAATCCCCACCGCGACGGCGTGAACCAGGCGACCTGCTCGAGGCCCGCGGTGCCGTGGATCGCGAAGATGCCGCCCGTCGTCACGACCTGGATCATGACCAGCAGGAACACCAGCGGCATCGCGCGCTCGGCGGTGCTCACCATGGAGGAGACCAACAGCCCGATGACCATGGAGACGACCGCCACCAGCGCGATCGCGATCGCGATTTCCAGGATCGGTATCGGGAGCGCCGACCCCTTCGGCGGGAACTTCTTGCCGACCAGGCCGATGGCGACGAGCAGGACCGCCTGGAACCCGCTGATCACGCCGAGCACGATCACCTTGGAAGCCAGGTAGGCCCCGGCGGACAAACCTGTCCCCCGTTCTCGGGCATAGATCGGCCGTTCCTTGACGATTTCTCGGATGGCGTTGAGCGCTCCCGAGAAGCAGGCGCACAGCACGAGGATGAGCAAGGCCGATTGCGCGCCGTCGTTATTGGGCCCGATGAAGCCGCCATTCGGCAGCGGGAACGCACGTACGAGCACGCCGAGCCCGAGGACGACACCGATAAGCAGATAGAGGAACCCTCGGTCGGAGGCGATGACCGCCGAGTACCTGCGCACCAGCGTCGACATCTGCGCGAACCGGTTGCTCGTCTTCGGCACGGCCGCCGGGGCCGCGTGCTGTACCCGGCCCTGGATGGCGCCCGCGTTCTCCATGCCGGTTGCCACGTGCTGGTGGTAGTAGACCGAGTTGCGGTACTCGGTCGCCCAGTCGCGGTTCGGCTCGCTCTCAAACGCCTGGAAAACCTCGGCCCAGCCCGGCTGGTTGAAATGCTTGAGGCCCTCCTTGGGAGGACCGAAGTAGGCGATCTTCCCGCCTGGCACCAAGACCAGCAGCTGGTCGCACAGGTTCAAGTTCGCCACCGAGTGCGTGACCACAATGACGGTACGGCCGTCGTGCGCGAGGTCGCGCATCTGCTCCATGACCGACTTGTCGAGGCCGGGATCAAGCCCTGAGGTTGGTTCGTCCAGAAAAAGCAGTGACGGTTTGGTCAGCAGCTCAAGCGCGACGTTGACCCGCTTCTGCTGCCCGCCGGACATGGCCGCCGTTTTCGTGTCGGCGTGCCTGGTCAGCGCCAGTTCGTCGAGCACCTCGTCGATCCGGTGACCGCGCTCGGCCTTGCTGGTGTCGCGGGGGAATCGCAATTCGGCAGCGTAACCGAGCCCCCGGCGAGCTGTGAGCTGCGTATGCAGGATGTTTTCCTGGGGGACGAGTCCAATCCTGTGCCGCAACTGCGCGTAGTTCATGTACAGGTCGCGCCCGTCGTACAGGACCTGGCCGTTGTTGGCAGGAGCGGTGCCGGTCAGAGCGCCGAGCAGGGTGGACTTGCCGGCGCCGCTCGGGCCGATCACGCCCATGAAGCAGCGCTCGCCGAGCGGGAAGCTGACGTGGTCGAGCAGCGTCCTGCCGCTCGGCAGCGTGACGGTCAGATCCTTGGCGATGAACGAGACCTCACCGGTGTCGAGGAACTCCTGCAGTTCCTCCCCGACGAGGCGGTACGTCGCCGGGCCGATCCCGATGACATCGCGCTCGGTCACGGGCGCCGACTCGACTCGCTGGCCGTTGACGAACGTGCCGTTGTGGCTGCCGAGGTCGACGATCGTGTAGCCGCCGCGCGGGTTCCTGCGCAACTCGGCGTGGTAGCGGGAGACGCTCAGGTCCGCGACCACGACCTGGTTGTCTTGCGCGCGGCCGATCCGCAGCAGAGTCGTCGGCAGCCTGAGTACGGCGCTCGGCATCCGCTCCATGGACGGGCGCGGCGATGGAACTGGCGGGCCGCCGGGAATGCCGCCAGGCGGGGCGGCACGCTGATCCCCGTAGCCACCGCCCGGCGGGCCGCCCGCGTAGCCACCGCCTGGCGGCCCGCCCGCGTAACCGCCGCCTGGCGGCCCGCCCGCGTAACCGCCGCCTGGCGGCCCGCCCGCGTAACCGCCGCCTGGCGGGCTGCCCGCGTAGCCGACATCGCCCGCCACGCGGTTGACGGCGGGGTTGGGGGGCGGTGCTGCTGGCGACTCGGCGTACCTGGTCGGCGCCACGCGCCCTGCCTGGACCCCCTCAGCCTGCCTGGCCGGCGCGGATACGGAGCACGACATCGCGGGGCCGTCGTCGGGGTGGCCAAGCCGCACGGCGCACGATCCCGAGATCGCCAGCCGCTGCACGCGGTCCCTGCCCTGGAATGTTCCGTTTGTCGACCCGACGTCCTCGAGCAGCCATCCGCTCCCGTCCGTCCGCAGGACAGCGTGCCGCCACGACACGCGGGAGTCGTTGACGACGATGTCGGACTGCGGGTCCCGGCCGATGTAATAGCTGCGGCCGGCAGCTAGTGAGCGCTCCGCGTCCGGCGTGCGCACGAGCAGCACGGAACCAGCGGGCGAGTGGGCGGACTCTGGCGTCATGGGAGTAACTGTAGAGCCTATTTCGCGGGCCTGGATACCGCTATGGGTGTCCCATTTGGCCACCGGGCTCCAGCCTCGCGAGCAGGCTTCCGGGCAGGTCAGAGGGCCTTTGGCTCTATCGAACGTCGATCGCGAGGGGCGGGAATATCGGAAACATCGTTACTGTCCCCCAGGCTTGATGGCGCTATAAGAGCCTTAAAGCCAATATCTGGCTGCTACGCGGCGCCCGACGCGACAGGCCTGGGATCCGTCGAACCGCGGAGGCGCCTGCCCACGTACCAGTGTGTGGAAAGCTGATCACTTGAGGCATCGATCAGTACGCGCGTAGGTTGCGGCGGACAAGGTCAAACCGGATACTTGGAACGCCCATCTTGACTGCTGTGTCAGCTGCGTCAGCTTTCCAGACATTGGCCATTAAAAACTGGACAAGCGGACGCCCCGCTCCGGGGGAATCGGCACAGATCGTATGGGTAGGGGAGGCAGGCTGAGGTGAGCGAGGCAAATCCCGTCCTGCCGGGCGGCTTTGGGCCCGGCTCGCGGATAGCCGGCTATCTGCTCGAGGAGCAGATCGGCCAGGGCGGCATGGCCGTGGTGTTCCGAGCGCATGACGAGCGCCTCGACCGCACGGTCGCGCTGAAGATCCTGGCTCCGGCGCTGGCCGCCGACGACGCATTCAGGCAGCGCTTCATCAGGGAGTCGCGGGCTGCGGCGGCCGTGGACGACCCGCACATCATCCCGGTCTTCGAGGCTGGCGAGGCCAGTGGAGTCCTGTTCATCGCGATGCGGTTCGTTCGCGGCGGTGACGTGCGATCCCTGATCGGCCAGTTCGGGCCGATACCTCCTGGCCGGGTCGCCGAGATCGTCTCCCAGGTCTCCTCCGCGCTGGACGCCGCGCACGGCCGCGGTCTGGTGCACCGTGACGTCAAGCCCGCGAACATGCTCCTCGACTCCAGCTCGGGAGCCGGCCGGCCTGACCACATCTACCTGTCGGACTTCGGGCTCAGCAAGGGCTCGCTTCAGGCAAGCGGACTGACCGGCACCGGCACCTTCCTCGGCACGCTCGACTACATCTCGCCGGAGCAGATCGAAGGCAAGCCCGTCGACGGTCGCGCCGACGAGTACGCACTCGCCTGTGCCGCCTATGAGCTGCTGACCAGCGCGCCGCCGTTCCAGCGCGAAGAGGCCATGGCGGTCATGTACGCGCAGCTGTCAGAGCCGCCGCCAACGCTGTCCGGCCGGCGTCCGGAACTCGGGTACGCCGCGGACGCCGTCTTCGCCAAGGCACTCGCGAAGGCCCCCGCTGATCGCTACGGGAGCTGCCGGGAGTTCTCCGAGGCGCTGCGCGAGGCGTTCGGAATCAGGCCTTACGACTCAGGCCCCACCAGCGTTCCGAGCGGCGAGCACCCCGCAACCCGGGTCGTGCGGCCGTCCGGTCCTGGTGCGGCGGGCGGCACCGCTGCAGGTGCCGCGGGTGCCGGCGGCGGCTTCGCTGGGCAAGGCGCCGGTCAGGGCGGATACCCGAGCCAGGGCGGTCGCGCCGGGCCAGGGTGGTTATCCAGGACAGGGCGGCGGTCAGGGCGGCTACGCACAGGTCAGGGCGGCTACCAGGGCCAGGGCGGCTACCAGGGCCAGCAGGATCCTTATCAGGGCCAGCAGGGGTACCAGGGGCAGCAGGGTCCCTACCAGGGACAGCAGGGGTACCAGGGCCAGGGCCGGCTACCAGGGCCAGGCCAGGGCTACCAGGGCCAGGCCGGCTAACCAGGGCCAGGGCGGCCAGCAGGGCCAGGGCGGATACGGCGCGCCAGGCGGTCCTGGTGGTCAGGGCACGCACGGCGGCCCCGGCCAGGACCAGGGTCCCGGTCAGGGCGTCGGCGCCGCGGAGACGCAGCTGGCTGGCGGCGGCAGGCACACGTCGCCCGACCTCACCGCTCAGCACTGGCAGGGCGGTGGCGGAGGTGGCTACGGCCAGTACGGTGGTCCGCCTGACGCGCAGGCAAGTCTGGTCAGGCCATGGTGGAAGTCACCGCTCGCGCTCATCGCCGCGATCGCGGTGCTTCTCGGCGGCGGCGCAGCCGCCTTCGCGCTGAGCACCAGCGGCGGCAACAATGGCGGTTCCAACAATAATGGCAACGGCGGGCACTCTGTTGTGGCCCTCAAGCCGCCAGGCTGCAGCGTGGCCACAGGGCCAGGCAAGCGGCTCCCGAACACGCCGCTCGTCTCCGTGCCCAACTCGACCGGCAATCCCTTCGGCATCGCGAGCAGTGCCGACGGGAAGGCAGTCTTCGTCGTCACCGACACCTCGGTGCAGGTGTTCAGGGTCGGCGCGGACGGGACACCGACCGCGGCCGGGTTCGGCTATCCCATCTCCGGTAGCAGCAAGGGTCAGGCTGCGACGAGCGCCCTGCTGACGCACGACGGCAAGTACCTGCTCGTAGCTTTTAACGACGGCATCCAGATCTTCGACGCGCAGGCGGCGGAGGCCGGGCAGAGCAGCGCGTTCGTGGGTTCGCTGAGCGTGCCAGGCCTGACCAAGTACGGCCGCGCGGTCGGGATCGCGGTCACTCCGGACGACAAGTACGTGTTCGTCTCCCTGCAGTTCGCCGACCAGATAGGCGTGTTCAACCTCGCCAATGCCGTCCAGACGCATGACTTCAGCAGCTCGCAATACCTGGGTTCGCTGAACGCGGGCACTCAGCCGGTCGGCCTGGCCGTCTCGCCCGACGGCAAGACCTTGTACGCGACCAACTTCGTCCAGGACAGCCCCGTCGTTCCTGGCCAGCTGACCGTGTTCGACGTCAAGAAGGCGACGACGAAGGGCGATCAGAAGGGCGCGGAGGTCAGTCAGGTCAATGCCGGCTGCAACCCGGCACGGATCGCGGTCACGGCCGATGGCAAGTCGGTCTGGATCACGACCAGGCAGAGCAACGAGGTGCTCGGGTACTCCGCCGCCCTGCTGCGCACCAGCCCAGGCAAGGCGCTGCACGCGAGAATCAGGGTCGGCCAGACTCCGATCGGCATCGTGCTGGTCAAGGGCGGCTCGAGGCTGATTATCACCGACAACGACGGCCAGCACACCTCCAACTCGGCCCACAACCTGGCCGTGGTCGACCCGAGCGCTGCGCTCAAGGGCAAGCCCGCCTTGCTCGGCTACATCGAGAGCGGCGTGTCGCCACGGGAGATGACGGTGTCTCCGAACGGTCAGTTCCTGTACGTCGCCGATCGCGACTCAGCGCAGGTGCAGGTCGTTAATCTCAGCAACATCCCCTGACCCCCTTGCTCGCCGGACGGACCGCATCCGCGCAGCGAATCGAGAGCAAACCAGGAGGCGGTTCGCTTGTACCAGTACCAGCCACCGAAGCGCTCGGGTGGCCGTAAGGCGCTGATCTGGGTCATCGCTGTTCTCGTCGTCCTCGTGGGGCTCGACTTCGGCGCGAAGGCGTTCGCCGAGAGTGAGGCGGCGGCGCAGATCCAGAAGCAGGGTTTCCCGAAGAAGCCTGACGTGTCGATCGCCGGTTTCCCGTTCCTGACCCAGGTCATCACCAGGAACTTCCACCAGGTCACGATCAGCTCGTCGGACATCCCCGAGGGACCCATCAAGATCACGAGCCTGAACGTCACCGCGCACAACGTGAAACTGAAGTCAAATTTCCAGTCCGGCACCGCGGGCCCGCTCGACGGGACGGTGCTCATCAGCCTCGGCGCGATCGGCGGCTTCCTGTCTGACGCCGGCCCGCTGGCCGGCTTCCTCGGCGGCGGATCCGGCGGCGGCCTCAAGATCGTCGCGGTCGGCAGCCACGAGCTGAAGGCGAATCTCAATCTGGTGGGCGGGATCGTCAACGCAAGCGCGGTCTGGCAGGTCACCTCGGTCGGGCCGCACGCCATCGAGCTGCACCTGGTCAGCAGCAACGGATTGCCATCCCAGCTGCTCAACTCGGCCAAGAACGTGAAGATTCCGCTGAACTCCCTGCCCGCCGGACTGAAGCTGACCGGCAAGATCAGCTCCTCATCAGGCGGCATCGTCGCCCACGTCTTCGCACGAAGCCTGGCTTTCGGATAGCTCGGCAGCGCTTCAGCCGACCACATCGAACCCGCCGTGGTCGGCTTGAAGGCCGGTTCACTGAGCATGGGGTTGCGGGGGCTCGGGGGAGGATGGCGATCATGGACGCCGGTGTGCATTTGCCGTTGATCGACTTCGGCGGTGAAGGGTTCTCATACCGTCGGCTCGCCGAGACCGTCGACGCCGCGCGGGAGTGCGGTTTCGCGGCGATCTCGGCCAACGATCACTTTCTGTTCTCCGCGCCCTGGCTCGATGGCCCCACGGCCCTGGCCGCGGTGGTCGAGCGATCGGGCGACATGAAGCTTGTGACCACTCTTGCGCTGGCGTCTTTGCGCGGGCCGGTGCCCTTGGCCAAGGCGCTCTCGGCGCTGGACATCCTCTCCGACGGCCGCGTGATCGCCGGCGTTGGCCCGGGCTCGTCCCAGGCCGACTACGAGGCGGTGGGAATGCCGTTCGAGCAACGGTGGCAGCGTTTCGACGAGACGGTCCGGCTGCTCAGGCCCTTGCTGCAGCCGGGAGCGGCCGCGGACAGCGGCACGGACCAGGCCACGCCGGTGGCCCGGCTGTCCCCGTCGCCGCGGCAACGCCGCGGAATCCCGCTGTGGATCGGAAGCTGGGGCTCTCCAGCCGGCTTGCGCCGCGTCGCCAGTCTTGGCGATGGCTGGCTTGCCTCCGCGTACAACACCACCCCAGAGGACTTCACAGCGGGCATGAAGCACCTATTCGGAGAACTCGAACGACAAAGCAGGTCGGCAGCCGATTTCCCGAATGCGCTGGCCACGATGTGGACCTGGATCACAGATAAGCGCTCAGACGCGGAACGGGTCCTATCTCAGGTTGTCGGTCCCCTGGTCAAAAAAGACCCGGCAGAGATTCGCGGCCGGATCTGCGTCGGCTCGGCGCAGGAGTGCGCGGAGCTACTGTCCCGCTATGCCCAAGCAGGCTGCCAGCGGGTCTACTTCTGGCCAGTAGGTGACGAGCGCCGCCAGGTTGAGCTAATCGCCAGCGAGGTCATGCCACAGGTCCGCCGCTAAGCCACCGGCGCCCGCCGGATAACATTTCCCGACCGGATGCCACAGGTCACAAGGCGAAATGCGCATGTCAGGACCGACGTCGGTTAACATTCAGCACGTCCCCGCCGGTGTAGCTCAGTAGGCAGAGCGGCCGTCTTGTAAACGGCAGGTCAGCGGTTCGATCCCGCTCACCGGCTCCCAGGTCAGAGCCAGCCTGCACACGTTCCCATAAGCCGCGGGGACCTCCCGTGCAACCAAGCGAGCCAACAAGCGGCGTCGTTCCGCGGCACCGTAGCGGCGCTTCTCGCGCCGCGCTCAGCCTTGATGGCCGCTCGCGCGGGCGCGCCGCCCAGTCCGCAAGCTCCCCCCGATCAAGCATTCACCAGTCGCGCTAGCCATGGCTACTGGGGCCGTCATCCTCGCTCCCGATCGTCCAACTCGCGGCCACCGCGTCAATGGCGGCCCTGCGGGCCCGCCGCACGCGATCGGCTGCGCCGCCCCTTAACCCGGCGCCCGCTCCCAAGGATTCGGCGCCTGCGCGGACGACGAGACGACTAGGGTACGGCGGTCTAGCATGGCAGTTGGCACTCCCGCCGAGCAGGTACAACCGGGCGACGTGGCCTGAAAACTGCCCGCGCGATTAGGCGCCGGATCGGTTGGTTGGATACATGCCACGTCCGGGGGCTGTCAAACGGCTCGCAATGCTGGCCCTAATGCTGGGTTTGATGTGCGCGGCGTGTTCGTCTGGACCATCACAGTCTCGATCTTCACGCGCACCAGCGTCGGCAGCCTCGCCAGTCGCCCATCCTGTGCTGACAAGACTTCATCGGCAGACGGCACTAAAGTTCGTCCGCCTGGGCAGCGCCAGCAACCCAAAGGCGGTCGTGGTACTTGAATCCGTCCGGAACCTGCAACCAGGTCAGCAAGGCAAGGTGCTGGCGGTGCGGAGGGTCGGAAACCTGATTGGCTCCTGTAGCCAAGGACACCCGGCAGTGAAGTTCCGGCTCGCCTACCGGGGGGCGGGGCCACCGATAGTGACCGAGGCCCGTCAGCCGTTGGCGAGACCGACCAGTCTCAGCTTGCTGGGCACGGTGCCGAGCGCATCACCGGTCGGAGGCAAGCAGCAGTTCGCGTTCTTTCAAGTCGTAGCGGGCGGTGAGTCTGGCGACTTCTCGCTCGCCCTGTGGGCGACACTCACGCCCGTGGCCGGAGGCTGCACATTCTCGGCGAACGGCGTGCTCCGCGTCCGGTGCTCCGGCCTTCCCCCCTCAGTCGGGGAACCGATCTGCTCCTATTTGACGCGGCGAGGTGCTTCGACTCACTCGCGATGACGCCGCTCACCTGCCAGAGGTGCGAGCAGCCTGTGCCCGCCGCCGTCCCGATCGGATGGCTCACTCTGGGTCCGGAAGGTCACGCACAGACAACGGTGTCGCCCAGGCAGCGTATCGAGTACGACGCGACTGTCATCCCCGCGTTCTTCGACTGCAAGTAAGCAAGGCGCATCGTCGAGACTTATTGCCTCAACATCCGGCAATACATAGGGGGAGCAAATGCCGCGGACCGGATTAATCGACCACATCGGCATCGGTGTCCCCGACCTCGTGGCTGCCAAGCGGTACTACGACGAGTTCATGCCGATCTTGGGGCTTCGGGCTTGGTTCCCGACGACGGAAGCCGGGGAGTTTAACTACGGCCCCGATGGCGCTCTCGGTTCTCAAATCTTTTTCTACCAAGCACTTGAGCCTGGGCACTACTCGCGCCATGGCACCGGCCTGCAGCACCTCTCCTTCATGGTGTCTAGCCGCGCAACCGTCCGCGAGGCGCACGACTGGGCGGTTGCTCACAACGCCGAGGTCGTCCATGAACCCCGCGAGTTCCCCGAGTCCGCACTACGCCACCTACTTCCTCGATCCCCACGGCTTCATGCTGGAGGTCGTCTGCCACAGCGCCGAGGAGGCGTGACAGCCAACGCGCCGGGCCTTTCATGCTCTCGGTCCTGACGAGCCAATGCTTAACGTGCCCGGTCTCCGCTTCCCACTGGGCTCCGATTTCTGTGTCCTGATAACGGTGGTTCGCGGGACACCACAGGGCCAGACACCCCATCCGCCACCAGGTCTCGCTCGCGTTTGTTGTGGAGCATGGCCGCAGGCCCTAGCTCGACTCGACGCCAGCTACCCGTCGGTGCAGTCCCGAAGTACTGGTCCGCCGGGGAACCTTCCGACGGACCAGTACTGGCGGGCTAGTGCCGCTGGGGCTTCCAGTTCGCGCCATGACGGATGCCGCGGGCTAACTCTGGGCGCTGTCCTTCAGGTAGTTGACGGTCCGGAAGATCAGGACTGCTCCGACAAGCGGTATCGCTGCCAGCCAGTAGCAGAAGGCGGCATGCCGCCCGTAGCCGAGGGCGACCAGGAGGATACCGAGAACGAGATTCCAGGTGCCCAGGACGATGCGTATGCGCACCCAGGTGCGGGGATTGCGGTATTCCCATGACCTGATCAGAACTCTCATGAGCGTGGGCCGCGGGGGAGTCATCTTGGCGGTCGTCGTATGCATCGGGATGCCTCCTGTGACCTGCGGTGCCCGGCTACTCCGGCCACCACCTATCTCGATGCTCGCCATGCGCGGGCAGGAGATCCACCGTGCGGCCTCCCGAACTTGAGGTACGGCCAGCACGGTGTCCAGGTCGGGTGCATGCACCATCGATCATCGGCCAGCGTGCCGTGAGTATTGAGATATGAGCGCTCGCGGTGGGCGCGGCGTGCGCAGATACTAAAGGCAGAGAAGCGGAGAGTCCCGTCATGGACAGCGCGAACCCGGTGACCGGCCAGCAGGCCCCGACAGTCCCGTCCGCGCCCGGCGACGCCAGGCGCGACATCTCCACGCCTCCTGTTGTACCTCCCGTGCGCACGTCCCGGGCCCCTCGCGACCGGATCTGGTTCAGGCAGACCGTACTGAGCCTGCTGCGGGAGCCGCTCACCCGGAATGGTCGGCGGCAAATCGAATTTGCGGCCCTCGGACTTCTGCTCGCAGTTCCGAGCTTTGTGTTTATCGTGGTCGCCGTCACCGTCGGCTTGGGATTGTCGCTCAGTTTCGCTGGCATGCTGGTCGGGCTGCCGCTGTTGATGGTGTCCCTGCTCGGCGCCCGGCGGCTCGGCGCGGTCCACCGCGGCCTGGCAGGCCGGCTGCTGGGACTGCAGGTCGCGTCGCCGCCTCCGCTGCGTTCGCAGGCTGGCGCCCTCCGGCGGGCCCGGGCGGTCCTGACCGATCCCGTCGGCTGGCGGGCCTGTGCCTACCTGCTGCTCAAGCTGCCGCTGTCGGTGCTTAGCATGATCATCCTGACCTACCTGCTGCTCTGGGGGCTCCCCTACCTGCTCTTTCCGATCTGGTGGGAGATCCTGCACGCCAACGGCGTCGTGATCCACGTCCCCGGGTGGCTCGCGTGGTGGAAACCAGACCCCGTACTGGTGGCGAATTCCGTGCATTCCCTGGCGGTCTCCTTCGCTCTGGTTCCAGCGGGCATTGCCGTGCTGCTCTACTGCCCGTGGTGGCTGAGGCAGTGCAACGGCGTGGACGGGAGGCTGGTCGCCAGGCTGCTCGGTCCGCCGCTAGGTCACCGCGTGCGGGAGTTGGAGCAAACTAGGACCCGCGCGATAGACGACTCGGCCGCGGTGCTGAGGCGGATCGAGCGGGACCTCCATGACGGAGCGCAGGCGCAGATGGTCGCCGTCGCCATGAAGCTGGGCCTGGCCAAGGAGAAGCTCGGCACGACCACCGGGAGGGCGCAGGCCGACGTGGAGCGAGCCCTGGAGTTGGTCGACGCTGCCCACCGCAGCGCAAAGGAGGCCATCATCGAGCTGCGCGACCTGGCGCGCGGGATTCACCCGCCGGTCCTGGACCACGGCCTCGGCACCGCGCTGACCACTCTCGCAGCCCGCAGCGACGTGCCCGTCGAGCTGGTCGTCGACCTGTCCGAGCGCCCGACGGCAGCGATCGAGACCATCGCCTACTTCTGCGCGGCGGAGTTGCTCACCAACGTGGCTAAGCACAGCGGCGCTCGACATGCCACGCTGGGCGCAGTCCACGAGGGCGGACTGCTGCGGGTGCGAGTCAGTGACGACGGCAACGGCGGTGCGCGCCTCGAAGAGCGCGGCGGCCTGGCCGGGCTTGCGGACCGGGTCAGGACCGTGGACGGCACGCTGCAGATCAATAGCCCGCCTGGAGGCCCGACCGTGGTCACCGTTGAGCTGCCGTCCCACGCCTGACCGAGCCGGAGCCCAGATGCGGATCGTGATAGCCGAGGACGCGGCAGTGGTACGGGCGGGCCTGGTAGAGATCCTGGCCGACCGCGGCCACGAGGTCGTCGCTGCCGTCGGCAATGCCGAGGACCTGCAGGTTGCCGTGGACGAGCATCAGCCAGACGTCGCCGTCGTGGACGTGCGGATGCCGCCCGGCTACACGGACGAGGGCCTGCGCGCTGCGATCGCCATCCGCCGCGACCACCCTAAGACCGGTGTACTGGTGTTCTCCCAGTACATCGAGACCCGGTACGCAGCCGACCTGCTAGGCGCGGCGTCCGGCGGCGGCGCGGCAGGGGTCGGATACCTGCTCAAGGACCGCGTCGCCGACGTCGGCGAGTTCGTCGAAGCGCTTAGCCGGGTCGCGGCCGGCGGCACCGCGCTTGATCCGGAGGTCGTGACGCAATTGCTCCGCGCCAGCCGCCGCACCGACGGGCTCGGGGCGCTCACGGCCAGAGAGCGCGACGTGCTGGCGCTGATGGCCGAGGGCCGGTCCAACGCGGCGATCGCCCGGATTCTCGTGATCTCCGAGCGGGCCGTCGAGAAACACGTCGGGAACATCTTCAGCAAGCTCGGCCTGGCCCAGTCGGACGCCGATCACCGCCGGGTGCTGGCCGTGCTGCGCTATCTGGAGTCCTGATCAGTCCGACTGGTCCCCCCAGCTCAGCTGCCACCTGGTGAGCGGCCCAAATCGCGGCCTCGCGGATCTTCCGGTCGCCGCACGGTTCCCCTAGAGTTTGGCTAGCCGTTCGGCGACATTACGTCCGATACCAGCCTTCTGCGAGCTGCCCGCGCTGCAGCGCTGCGGTTCGCTCTTGGGAGTTACGCATGCACATTAGTGCTGGCGACACCGCCTGGATGCTGACTTCGACCGCACTGGTCCTGTTCATGATGCCGGGGCTTGCCTTGTTCTACGGCGGGCTTGTCGGCGCGAAGAATGTCATCGCGACGATGGTCCAGTCGTTCGTGGCCATCGGCCTCATCAGCTTGCTCTGGGTCGATGGTCGGGTACTCGCTCACCTTCGGCGTTGACCACGGTGGCGTGATCGGCGGACTGCAGAACGCCATGCTTAGCGGGGTCGGCGCCAAGCCGAACAGCTACGCCCCGACTATCCCCGCGCTGCTCTATATGGCGTTCCAGATGAAGTTTGCGGTCATCACGCCTGCACTGATCGCCGGGGCGTTCTGCGAACGGATGCGCTTCCGTGGCTATCTGGTCTTCATCGGGCTCTGGTCGCTGATCGTCTACTTCCCGTTCGCGCACGCCGTCTGGGGCGCGGGCGGCATCCTCGGCTCCGGCGGGCTGCACGCGATCGACTTCGCCGGCGGCTCGGTCGTGCATGAACTGGCCGGCGCTGCCGCCCTGGCTACCGCATTGTTCCTGCGGCGGCGGCACCAGCTTGAGCGGCCGCACAGCATTCCGCTGGTGCTGCTCGGCGCCGGGATCTTGTGGTTCGGCTGGTTTGGCTTCAACGCAGGAAGCGCGCTCTCGGCCGGATCGGTCGCCGCCTCCGCGCTGGTCAACACCCAGCTGGGCGGATCGGCCGCGATGCTTGCCTGGATGGCGGTTGAGTGGTGGCGCCGCGGCAAGCCGACTGGCGCCGGGATCGCCGCTGGTGCCGTGGCGGGGCTCGCGGCGATCACCCCGGCATCGGGTTATGTGCCGCCGTGGGCCGCGATCATCATCGGCGGCGCGGCCGGATTGCTGTGCTACGGCGCCGTGCACCTGAAGGACATCTTCCACTACGACGACTCGCTCGATGTGGTGGGCGTGCACATGGTCGGTGGCCTGCTAGGAGTCGTGCTGACCGGCGTCTTCGCCAGTCTCGCCGTGAATGCGGCCGGTGAGCCGGGTGGCCTGACCCAGCTTGGCCGCCAGGCCGTCCTGGCTGTCGCCGGCGTGGTTTACCCGTTCGTCATGACGTGGATCATCCTGTGGGTCACCGACAAGACGGTCGGCTTGCAGGTGGATCCAGAGCGAAGAACAGGCCGGGCTTGACCTTGCCGAGCATGGCGAGCCTGCCTACGGCAATTTGCCGGCCAGCGTCCACGCGATGGCCGGGGTGACACCGAATGGCGACTCCGCACCCACTGGCGCACCTGACGCCGATGCCGCAGACCCAGAGACGATCGCCTAGCCGGGAGTGAGGTGCCAACTCTCCCGGTTCGCAGTTTGATCATGGGAATGGCGGCTAGCATGTGGCGCCATGCGATCCGTGGGTGATTTCGGCAGATTCCTGGCTCTTCTCTGTTCGGGACTTGCCGTGGCCGCATGCGGCGTGACCGCGTACCAGGCGAGCGCGACCATTCCGTCGGGCCCCCAGGCGAAGTCACGCACTGCGACTGCCGCGCCAGCGCCGCAGACAGTGACCTCTGTGCCAGCGACGACTCGCCGGCTGCTGCCCAGTTACGGCAATCCGAATGGCCATTCCTATGTCCCGCCCGCGGGTCGAGCCGTCAGCACCGCGCATCCGGACCACGTCATCGGCAACGGGACGGCGGCCAGCTGCACCTCGGCCGCGGTGGTCAGGACCGTGGCCAAGGGCGGCATCATCACCTTCAACTGCGGCCCGAAGCCGGTCACGATCACCATGACCGCTACCGCGAAGATCGTGCACGGTCGCCGGATCGTGATCGACGGCGGCGGCAAGGTCACGCTGAGCGGCGGGCGCAAGATCCGGATCCTGTCGATGAACACCTGCAGGCACTGCTGGGAGCAAGCAGGACCGAAGCTCATCGTGCAGAACATGAGATTCGTGGCCGGCTACTCGAGCGCCCATCAGACCAGCACGTCATCGGACTACGGCGGCGGCGCCATCTTCGATCAGGGCGGTCAGCTGAAGGTGGTCAACTCCGGATTCTTCGGCAACCGTTGCTACAAATACGGTCCAGACCTCGGCGGCGGCGCGATCCGCGCGTACGGCATGGATATGAAGACGCCGGTCTACATCACCAAGGACACCTTCCGCGGAAACAATTGTTCCAATGGCGGCGCACTGAGCGGCCTCTATGCCAACTTCGTCGTGATCAACAGCCTGTTCACATCCAACAAGGCGATCGGCTGGGGCCAGAACCCCAAGCAGCCAGGGACACGAGGCGGCGGAAGCGGCGGCGGAATTTACACCGACGGGGACAGCTATAACCTCATCATCGCTGGCACCGTCATGCGCTATAACTACGCTCGCGAAGGCGGTGGCGGCATCTTCTGCGTCGTTAACAACGACCACGGCACGTTGACGATCAAGTACTCGACCTTGCACCGCAACCCAAGCGGGCAATTCGAGAACGCCCCGGGCATCTTCGACAGCCGGAACGGACACGACGTTCAACCGGTAGTGATCCACTCGACCATCAACTGACGCGCGCCTCCTCCGAACCAGGCAGGAAATAGGTGAGTTCGCCGATGCTCCGGCGGCGGCTGGAGCGCCACTGTGTCCTCATGACCACACCGCACGCGCTACGGGATGAGCGTTATCCACGTGTCGGCGCTCATGCAGGGGGCACAGCTGGAAGGACAGGCCATGCGCCAGCTGACCATGAGAAAAGCCGGACAAACTTCGTGGCAGCCCAAGGAGGCAGTCATGGGATTCTATGAGAGACGGGTCCTGCCGCGGATCCTCAACGTCGCGTGCGGGTCCAAGACGGTTGAGCCGCTACGCCGCCGGGTCTGCGAGGGGCTGTCTGGGACTGTGGTCGAAATCGGTTTCGGCTCGGGCCTCAACATCCCGTTCTACCCGGCAGCCGTCACCCAGGTCGCCGCGGTCGAGCCCGCTGACCTCGGCTGGCAGCTGGCGGGCAAGCGCTTGAGAGCATCCAGCGTCCCGGTGCAGCGATCCGGCTTGGACGGCCAGTCGCTGCCCTTCGAGGACAACAGCTACGACGCCGCACTGTCGACTTGGACGCTGTGCACCATCTCCGACGCCGCCGCCGCGCTGCGCGAGGTGCGGCGAGTCCTCAAGCCCGGCGGGACCCTGCACTTCCTTGAGCACGGGCTGGCCCCGGACGAGAATGTCCGACGGTGGCAACGACGCCTCAACCCACTGGAGCGGCGCGTCGCCGGCGGGTGCAACTTCACCAGGCCCATCGTTGACCTGCTGACCGCCGCGGGCTTCACTGTCAAGGAGCTTGACGTCTTCTATGAAAAGGGCGCTCCGAAATTCGCGGGAGCCGACTCCCTCGGCACCGCCGTCTCGCCCTGAGCTATGCGGCAGCAAGTACGAGCTCAGCCGCCAAGTCGCAGGAGTAGCTGCCGTCAGTTGATGTCGAACTCGTTGCCCTCTGGGTCTTTCATGCCAACCGCGTAGTGGTCGACACCTTCCTCGCTGAAGGCGCCGACCATGGTGGCACCGAGATCGCACAGCCGCCTCGCCTCGGCGTCGACTCGTTGCCTGCGGGTCTCGATCGGATTCGCCCGTTCGCCACTGGCGTGGATGTCGAGGTGGAGCCTGTTGCTGACGGTCTTGCTGTCCGGCACCACCTGGAACCAGATACGCGGTCCGTGGCCATCAGGATCGATGATGGAGTCCGCGCCGCCCCCCAGTTCATCCTCAGAAAAGCCAATGTCGCGCCGCCAGTCGTCCCAGGTGGCGAAGCCAGCCGGGGGAGGCTCAAGCTCATAGCCCAAGGCGGCAGCCCAGAAGCGGGTAAGCAACTCCGGATCGGCACAGTTCATTACTAGCTGATATCGGACAGTCACCGGCATCTCCCATCGGGTCAGCAGCTGGCACGCGCCCGCTCCGCAAGTATGCCGGCGGCGTCCGACACTCCGTCGCGGACCAGGGCGACGATGCCCGATCGGCCTGCCGCGAGGCGTTCACAACGCGCCTGGTCAGGTCCGCTCTTGCTGCGCCAGCAGCGCCTTCTCCTGCTCAGGCGTGAAGCCGCGGTCCAAGGCCGGCTCGCCGCGGGCGCGATCCCAGGCCAGCACGTCGGCCGCGGTTACCCTAAGCGGCGTGGCCGGCAGCCCGGCGGCTCTGGCGCGAGCCGGGCTGCGCTGCTGCGACACCCAGCTCTTCTTGATCAGCGGAAAGAACGGCGGCGCCGATTCGAGGGGGACAGGCACGACCTCTACGTCGGTGTCCGCGGCGTGTGCGCAAACCCGGACCAGCTCGCCGATGGTGACAGGGTCGGCAGGCCCCACCGCGTGAAACGCGCCGCCGCGGTCATCGGACAGCAACTGGACCACAAGCCGCGCCAGGTCGCGCGAGTCGATGACCTGCACCGGTTGCCGGGAGTCGCCAGGCACGGCAACCCGGCCGCCCCGGCTTGCCCTGCGAACCCAGTAGGTGAGCCCGTCCTGCCAGTCGTGCGGTCCCGCGACCTTGCCGGGCCGCACGATCGTCGCTCGCTGCCCGTATCTGGCGACGACGTCGTCTTCGCAGGCGACCTTCAGCGGTCCGTAGGTGTCATCGCCGAGCTCCTCCGTGTGGCGAACCGGCGGCCGCCGCGGCGCGTCCTCGGTGGATCCTGGCCCGAGCACGGCGTCGTCGTACACGGCGTGGCTGGAGATAAACAGGTACCGTCCGACCCGATCGCCGAGCGCGTCCATGGCGCCGGCCACGTGCCGGGGAACGTAGCCGCAGACATCGACGACAGCGTCCCAGTTACCCGATTGCAGGGCCGTGTAATCGTCGGTGTCCCGGTCACCGATGAGCCTGGGCACGCCAGGGAACAGGTCAGTTCCGGTCTGGCCGCGCCCGAACAAGGTCACCTCGGCGCCATCGGCCAGCGCATCCTCAGCAATGGCCCGGCCGACAAACGACGTACCGCCCAGAACAAGAATTCGCACAGGCCCGAACCCTACCTTTCGCATGGGTCGGCGAGGACCTCCGCGAGCCCGCGCGAGGCCTGCCGCACCATGCCCGGGTTGGTGTCCCAGTAGTAAGCCAGCGCCATGACGGTCTGATAGAGCACCGTGCCGCGGCCGCGCAGCCAGCACGCGTCGTCGGCGCCGAGTTCGGCCCTGAATCGCGCGCGGCTCTCACCGGCGAACAGGTTCCACGCGCTCTGCAGGTCGCACGCCGGATCGCCCACCTGGAGCGTTCCGAAGTCGATGATCGCCGACAGGCGGCCGTTGACGACGAGCAGGTTGCCGGGCAGCAGATCCCCGTGCACCCAGACATGCGAGCCGCGCCATGCGGGAGCGCCGAGGGACTCCTCCCAGGAGTGCAGCGCGGCCGGGCCGTCGATCCTGCTTCCGAGCTGGGCGATCGCTTCCCTGGCATCCTGGTCGCGATCGGCCAGCGGGCCGCCACGCCCCGAGCGCGAGTGTCGCGGAGCGCCGGTCGTGTCGATCTGATGTAGCGCGGTGATGAAGGCCGACAGGTCGACGGCGGCCTCGACGAGATCGTCGATTGTCCCGTTGGCGTCCTCGCCCGGCAGCCACTGGTAAACAGACCACGGGAACGGGTAGCCCTCGGCCGGTAGTCCGGCGGCAAGCTGCGCCGGCACCGCCAGCGGCAGGTGCGGCGCGAACCTTGGCAGCCATTTCGCCTCCATGGCGGCCTGCTTCGTCGCGCTGCGGATGCGCGGCAGGCGCACCGACAGGCTGGTCCCGACCCGGTAGATGGCGTGATCGGTCCCGTACGACGGCACTGGCTTGATCGGCAGATCCGCCCACTCGGGAAACTGGCCGGCCAGCAGTCGTCGCACCAGGGCGGGGTCGGTGTCCACCTCGTCGGCGTGCATCTTGACCGGACTCACCGGCTCATAGTCGACGAGCGGCGGGCGCCGTGACAAACGAGTTTCGGACGGGAGGCCAGCCCGCGACAATGTTCTGGTCAGGTGAGTCGTCGGCCCAGCAGAGGCGGCAGTCGTGAGCTGGTCTCTTGACCAGGCGTATGGCGAGTTCCCCGGACTCGAGGACGAGTTCGCTGCTGCCCTGGATGAGAGCCTGATGCCGCGGGGCCCTGATGTCCTCTTTGACCTGGTAGCGCAACTAAACCTGCCCGCTCATGCCGCTGCGCTCGACGTCGGCTGCGGTACTGGCGCGCACTCCCTGATCCTGGCCAGGCGGTTCGGCTTCACCGTCACCGGCATCGATCCCGTGGCCCGCCACGTAGATGTTGCGCGAGCGGGTGCCGCCGGAACAAGCGCGGCCTTCGTGCGCGGCACGGCAGAGCAGATCCCGGCGGCCGACGCCAGATTCGATCTCCTGTGGTGCCGGGACGTGCTCGTGCACGTCCCTGACCTGCGCAGCGCCTACGCCGAATTCCGCCGCGTCCTGAAGCCCGGGGGCAGCGCGCTGGTCTACCAGATGTTCGGCACGGAGTTCCTCGAGCCGCGCGAGGCCTCGTGGCTGTGGGACACCATGGGCGTCGTCCCGGCGAACGCGGATCCGGAACGGACCGAGGCGGCGATCGCGGCGGCCGGGCTCAGGATCGACCGGTGCCTCGCCCTGACCACGGAATGGGGCGAGTGGGCGCAGGAACGGGGCGGCAGCGGCGGCCGCAAGCTCCTGCACGCGGCACGCCTGGTCCGCGGCCGGGAGCAGTTCGTGCGCCGGTTCGGGCGCAGTGCCTGCGACATGATGCTCGGCGACTGTCTCTGGCACGTCTACGCCATGATCGGCAAGCTGACCAGGCGCGCCTACCTGCTGTCGCGCCCCGGCTGACGGGCAGCAAGCCACCGCGCCCCGCTGCCGACCCGCCGGACATGCGCAGGAGCGTTCCGCGTAGGGAACACCCGGAGCATGCCGGCGGGCGCAAGCCGTCGCGGTGCACGGACCCGCGCGGTCTAGCCGCTGGAGCCAGGTCGGCTAGCTAGGCAGACGAGGAAGGCGCGGCAGCCTGGGCAGCCGCGGCAATCGCGGCGTTCGCGGCAACCTGGGCATGCTCGGTATCCGCAACTCCTGCCCGTCGGGGGAGGCCCAGTCATGCCACGAACCGTCGTGGCGGCCGTCGTGCCGTCCCGGCGTCTGGTCGATCCACTCCCAGGATCCGTCGGCAGCCTCCTCGGCCTCGTCGGCCTCCTCTTCGGTGCGGTCAGCAACCCGTTCTGCCCGTTCGGCCTGCTCGCGCGCTACTTCGGCCGCCTCGCGCATCGCGTCGGCCCGCGCCTGCGCGGCCCGCTGCTCGTCCGGGTCGGCCCAATCGGGGGCGAGGTCGGCAGCTTCCTGGGCGAGTTCGGCTCGCTCTTCTGCCCGCTCCGCTGCTTCCTCGGCCTGCTCGGCCTGTTCGCGCGCGAGGTCGGCGGCTTGGCGGATCCGGTCTGCGTGCTTCCTGGTCAGGAACTGGATGCGCATCCGGTCGAGCTTCGCCTCGGGCACGCCGGCCGCGGCGGCCTCCCTGAAGTACTGCTCTTCAGGGGACTCGCCGGACGCCGGATGGGACTGGCCGGACGCCGCATGGGACTCCCCGGAATCGGAAGGGGTCTCGCCCTCGACCTCGGGCGCCACGCCGGCAGTCTCGTCGACGTCCGGGTCCAGCGTCGCGTTCCTGGCCACGCTATAGGGCTCACCGGTCTCGGCCATGCGCTGACGGATAGCGCTCTTCAGGGCCTTGTTGCTAGTCATGATCATCTTTCCCAGGCGGGACTGCCCGCGTCTGCCCGCCAAGGTAGAGACCTGACGTGAAGGCTGCACGGCGAGTCGTAGACCCTTGTCCTCGTCGCCACCGCGGCGCGGGCCGCCGGAGGCTCGGAAGCGGGCAGGCAGTGCGCTGCCACTACCGGGACGGTAGCATTCCGCAGTCCGAGATTCAAGATATGTCTTAACCCTCGGGTGCCCGAGACGGGCGCACCATTTCGATAGCAGGAAGGGTGCAGCCACCCGAAGCCGGCCTTCCAGGGCCGCGTATCGGGCGCGATACTGCTGGGATGAGCGAGCGGAATGTCCTCGGTGGCGAGCTTGAGCCGTGCGGCGACGACCCGGTCACCGGGTTCTATCGCGACGGTTGCTGCAACACGGGCCAGGAAGACCTCGGCAGCCACACCATCTGCGCCGTGGTGACCGCGGAATTCCTGAACCACCAGCGCTCGATCGGCAACGACCTCATCACCCCGATACCGCAGTTCAGGTTTCCCGGCCTCACGCCAGGGGATCGCTGGTGCGTCACGGCCGCGAACTGGCTCAGGGCGCACCGAGACGGCGCCGCGGCATACGTGGTTCTCGCCTCGACCCACGAGCGCGCCCTCGACATCGTCCCGATCGAGGCGCTGCGCGAGCATGCGATCGACGTGCCATCGAGCCCGGGCTCGCTCGAGGGCTGACCGCGCGGTGTTCCGCGGGCCAGCCCTCAAGCTAGGTCGGCGCTAGCGGATGGTGAAGCCGGGTATTCCGGCGCCGGAGTGGACGGAGTCCACCGCCAGCACCGACTTGCCAGGACAGGCCCTGGTCGCCAGCGGGACCGCCTGGGCGGCGAACTGGCCAGGCGGGAAGACCCTCAGCTCGGTCGCCTGGACCGGGTGGCTGCATTTCAGCGATGCGTTGGTGATGACAAGCACGACGTGCGCGGTGTCACCCGCCTGCAACGTGACGCTGATCCGGTGGCCGTAATGCGTGGCAGGCCGCCCGACCTGGTTGCCATGGCTGTTGAGGGCCGACACTCCGGGGAAGCCGAAGAAGGTGCACGTGGAATGGCCGATATTGCTGATCTGCACCTGGATGAAACTGTGGCCCGTGGCATTGTCGGCGGGCAGGCCGTACCAGACCCGGGTCTGAGCTGAGTGGCAGGCGGACGCCTGGCTGGCAGCGTCGGACGCAACGGGGGCCGCGGACGAGGCCAGCGCTGCGGCCGGAAGCAGCACGGCCGCGGTCGCCAGGCCAAGGCCGACGGCCAGCCGGCGGCCCAATCGCGAAGTTAGTGACATTGACGTGACTCCTTTGCCAGATCGGATGAAAATCGCCACAACCTCTTCGACGCTGCTTGCCCCCATCTGGTTGGGCTGCCGTGGCCCCGGTCTGGTTGGATGCCGGCCCGAGATGCCCGCTTCGCCAAACCGTGGAGCAGCTGAATTGGCAGATCAGCGGCCAGGATCTGGCGCTCGCCCTGCTTGCCCGATCGGCGGATCGTGGTGCAGTGTAATGGTATGGCCGGTTTCGGTGACCTGGAGTTCATGCAGCGCGGCCGCCGGTTCGCGATCGGCATCGTGATGCTCGGGCTCGGCGGCCTGATCGGTTACGCGCTGCCGAAGAGCGGCGCCACGCCAAAGGCCGAAACCGGGACCATCGCGTCGATCGACAACGCCACCCAGAACGCCGGCATCCGTTTCTCGATCACGCTGAAGAAGGTCGCCAAGCCGGAGTCATTCCGGTGGCAGGACGCGACGCCGTGGCGGGACAAGGCCGGCCACTGGCACAGCAAGGGCACGCCGACGTGCCTGGAGCCTGTCGCGACGACCCCCGCGATGCCGGTCAAGGTAACCGTCGGCGTCGTCGATGTGGCGGCGGCCAACTCGGCCTCCGCTCGCACGATCGTCGTCTGGGTCAAGTGCTACCGCTGAACAGGGCAGGCCGGCCGGGCCGGGCGCGGATCGAGGATCGATACCGCTAACGGGTGAAACGGACCTCTGCGGGTATCCTCGCAGCCACCGCTGCCGCGGGCGGCCTCGCCCGACCCACGCGCGCAGGTCGCCTCCAGGCGTCGCAGCGCACAAATGACCCGCATGACATCGGTAGATCAGCGATATTGCGGTAGCGACGGGTGTGGGCCGACGATGTGGTTCTCGTGAACCAAGTGGACCGGGAGGATTCGGTGAAGTACCAGCTTTCGAGGTTCCTCATCGGTCCCGGGCTGCACCTGCTCGCCAGGACCGAGATCAGCGGCACGGACAACGTGCCGACCTCGGGCGCGGCGATCCTGGCCTCGAACCACGTCTCGATCCTCGACTCGTTCTACCTGCCGCTGCTGCTCGACCGGCCCGTCACGTTCGCCGCCAAGTCGGAGTACTTCACGGGAAAGCGGCCGACCGACCGGGTGGTGGGCGCGTACTTGCGCGCCACCAAGCAACTGTCAGTGGACAGAACAGGGGCGCGCGCCGGGCAGGAGATGCTCCAGGCCGCGCTTGGCCTGCTCAACGACGGCGCGCTCTTCGGCATCTACCCAGAGGGAACCAGGTCACCTGACGGACGGCTGTACCGCGGCAGGACCGGCGTCGGCTGGCTCGCGCTGCACGCCCAGGTACCAGTCATCCCGGTCGCCATGTTCGGCACGCTGCGGATGCTGCCGCCCGGGCAGAAGCTCCCGCGGCCGGGCCGCGTCCACGTCCAGATCGGCAAGCCGCTGCATTTCGACGAGTACTTCGGCCAGCCCGCCGGGGCCAGGCAGCGGCGCGCGGTGACCGACCGCGTCATGGAGGCGATCAACGAACTGTCGGGCCAGGATTACGTGCCCATGTATGCCTCGGTCCGCAAGGAGCAACTCGCCGCGGAGGGCGGACGCGCTGGCGGCTCAGGCGGTGGCGGCAAGGGCCAAGTCGACCGTGACCCGGTCGCGTAGGGACAGCGCCGAACCCGTCGAACGGACCGAGGCTAGTTCCCGGTTAACCGGATCGTTCCGTCGTCGGCGGCGGTGTCCGGATCCCAGATGTAGATCGGCCGCTCGCCAGAGCCTGACCGGCGGCCGCTGATGGACAGCCAGTCTGAGTCGTTACGCCGGTCGGGACCCGGCGCGTGGCCCTGCCCGGCATCCCTGTCGGCGTCGCCCGCGTCCGCCCGCGAATCAGCGTCGAACATCGACTGCGGAGCCGCCGAATCCGAGCTGGGTCTGGGATCCCAGATCGACTCGGGCGGCGCCTGCTGCGATCCCGCGCCCAGCGCGGCCCGCCGCGCCTGACCCTGCGCCGGTCCTGACAGCACGGCCCACGGCAGTTCGCTGGTCGGCTGCGGCGCGGGTGCCCACGGCGGCGTGCCAGAGACCGGCTCGTGCCGCAGCGTGCGCGAGTGGCCCTGGCCCGGCGGCCGGGACCCGCCGTCTCCGCCTGGCCGGCTGTTCGCGGCGGCCACGCCAGGAACACCGGGAACTCCGGGAACACCGGGACGTTCGGGGGCGTCAGGCGATCCGCCCCAAGCGTGCGTGCCCGCGTCCGGATCGCTCCAGGAGTCGGAGCCCCACGCATCGGCTGGCCCGCTCGCGCCCGACCACGCGTCCGTGTGGTCGGCGGTGACGGGCGGGGCAGCCAGTATCGGACGGGGGGCGAAGGCCGGCGTGAGCGTCGACCGGCCGCTAAGGCTCGGCCGCGCCTGGTACCGGGAGCCGGGCCGGGCGAGCTGGGATCCGGCGGTCGCCGGGACTTCCTGCGCGCCGAAGTACTCGAGCATCGGGTCGGTGCCGAGCCCGCGCTGCCCGTGGGCGAGCCTGCTGTGCTGGGCGCGGTCGGCCGCTGCCAGCGCTACCCGGCGGTCCCGGCGCTTGATGATGCTCCCGTACCAGGTGATCGGCACCAGCAAGCAGGCGAGCAGTCCGACCACGATGATCAGGTTCGTGAGCATGTCGCGCAGGATGACCGTGGCATTGGAAGGCACGCTCGGCATCGCCGGGAGCTCGCGCGGCAGCGCTCCGGCGGACGCGGGCATGGCGCGCGGCGGTGACATGGTCGCCGCCTCCGAGATCGCCTTAGCCGCATCGACCGTGCCGTAGCCGGAACCGGTGCGCAGACCGCCGGGCCGCCGGTAGGCGGTGCCGTGCGTCATGGCCTTCAGCACCTGGGCGGCCGTGAGGTCTGGGAACTGGGAACGCAGCAGCGACGCGACTCCGGCCACGATGGCGCTTGCGGCCCAGGTGCTGTTCATCGTCTGGTAACCGGCCGGGGCGGCGGCGACCACCCCGCGCCCCGCGGCCGTCAGCATCACGTAGCGCTGGTGGCTGCTGTACGGCGCCTTCACGAAGTTCTTGTCGAACGCGCCGACCGCGATCACACCCCGGTAGGCGGCAGGAAAGTTCGGACCGTCGCCGACCTGGCCGTTGTCGCCGGCGGGCGCGACCAGCACCACGTTGTGCTTGACGGCGTAGGCGATCGCGTCGCGTTCGGCCGTGCTCCCGCCCGCAGCTCCATTGACCCCGCCCCAGTGCGGAATTCCCTGCATGCCGGGGTCGGCCGGCAACGCGATCACCGACGCGTGGTGCTTGACGGCGTACCTGATGCCCGCCGCGATGTCGTCAGGAAGCCGCGAGGTCAGCGCGGTCCGCGACCAGAGCGGATCGCCGGGACTCAGCGTGACCCTGAGCGAGAGGATCCTGGCATCGTCCGCGACGCCGTAGATGCCCTGGGCAGACTTGCCGCCGTGGCCGTGCCCGGCGATCAGGCTGGCAAGACCGGTGCCGATGACGCCGTAGTGCGGCCCGCCGGGCATCCGGTTCGACCCGGTGAAGTCGGGTCCTGTGATGATCCGGCCTGACACGTCCGCCTGCCTGGCGTAGACGCCGTCGGCGAGAACCGCGACCGTGACGCTGGCACCTTCGCCGCTCCGCCAGGCCTGGACGATGTGCAGCTTCGTCAGCCACCACTCGGACTGCCGCCAGGTGTCGGCGTGCGCGGGCATGGCGAAACTTGCCAGCGGCGCGGACGCCATCCCTATCACGGCCACCGCCTGAGCGAGCCGGGGGAGTTTCAACGGCACGGTGTAGTGGCCTTCCGTCTACGTAACTCGCATTCTGCCATGTCTGTTCTGTTTCGATGGCATGTCAGGCCATTAATACAGCTCGGCCCGATGCGAGAAGCACCTCATTTAATTCAGGTCGGAAGCCCTGCCGCAATCCTCACTCTGGCCCCAGGCGGAAGCGAAAGTCGCTCAGCCGCATTACCGCTGCTGACCGCCAGCGAGATGAGCCCTGCGCTGTCGGTGAAGGCAATAAGCTCCCCAGGCGCGGCCGATCCGAAGGTCTCCAGGTAGGGCGCCGTCAGCTCGCGCCGGTTGCAGCGGATGGTGATCGACGCGCCGATTTGGATGCCGAGATCGGCGGCCGCAGTGGCCGGAATGGACAGCTGCACGTTGCCGAACCTGTCTACCGAGACCACCTCGCCCTCGGCTTCCCGGTCCAGCATCCGGCTGGTCGGGGCGCGCAGCACCACGAGTTCGCCGACGTCCAGCTCGGTGCCGGCTTCGGTCAGCGACGTCCCGGTCACCAGGTGCGAGGCCACCGGCATGAAGATGTCCCTGCCGTGAAACGTCGGCGAGACCGGGTTGTTCCACAGCGCGTCGTTGGTCAGCTGCACCGCTCGCGTCGCCCCGCCCAGCGCGGTGATCGCCCAGGACAGGACGCCGTTGTCGGGCCCGACCAGGATCCCGCTCTTCGCCTCTATCGCGACCGCCCGCCGGGTCGTGCCAACCCCTGGGTCGACGACCGCGACGTGCACAGCGGGCGGCATTGCCGGAACGGTCTGCGCCAGCACCGCCGCACCGCGCCGAACGTCACCAGGGGGCACCAGGTGGGTGATGTCAATGACCCTCGTGGCCGGGGCGATCCGCGCGGCCACCCCGTGGCAGGCGGCGACGAAACCGTCTTCAAGGCCGAAGTCGGTGAGGAAGGTGAGGCAACTCAACGAGGTCACATTTTGCGAGCGTACGTGTCAGGAACGTTGGATTGCTAGAGCGGTCCAGCAGATCTTGGAAGGCGCGAGCCTCGGCCCGCCGCCGCGTTCACCTACGATGAGCACCGGGGGAGAAGGGCCGGACTCGAGTGCAGCCGCTGACCGAGCTAGAGATGCGCATTCTGGCCTTCGAGCGGAGTTGGTGGCAATCACCCGGCGCCAAGGAGCGGGAGATCCTCGACACCTTCGGCATCTCTCCCACCAGGTACTACCAGTTGCTCAACGAGCTGATCGACCGGCCGGAAGCGGCCCAGTTCGACCCCGCTCTGGTGGCCAGGCTGCGCCGCCGGCGGGCCGAGCGGAACAGGCTTCGCTCGGGGCGTGAGACGGGATGACCGGGGGTAGATCGCTGCATGTCGCGGGACGCGGGCGCGCAAGACAGAACCCTTTCCTGGATTCACCGGACGCACCCGGGACTCACGCCCGCAGGCAGGAGCGGCCTGACCGCGCTGCTCGGTGAGCCCGACCTGGCGCTGATCGCCGTGGATTTCGACGGCACGCTCGCGCCGATCGTGCCCGACCCCGAGCAGGCCAGGGCGCTACCCGCCGCGGTAACCGCGCTGCGTGAGCTGACGCCCCTGGTTGGCACCATGGCCGTGCTGACCGGCAGGCCGGCGCGCACCGCTGTCGAATACGCCTCGGTCGGCGACGTGCCTGGGGTCGTCGTGCTGGGTCACTACGGCAGGCAGCGCTGGCAGGACGGCCAGCTGCGGACACCGCCGCCCCCCGAGGGCCTCGCGGTCGCCAGGGAGCGCCTGCCATCGGTGCTGGCCGCCGCGTCAGCCGCCGATGGCACCTGGGTCGAGGACAAGGGCGAGGCGCTGGCCGTTCATACCCGCCGCGCCGCTGATCCGCAGGCGGCTCTTGAGCAGGTCAGGGCGCCGCTGCTGCGGCTCGCCGCGGACACGGGGCTGCGCGCCGAACCTGGCCGCCTGGTGATCGAGCTGCGCCCTGACGGGTCGGACAAGGGCATCGCGCTCACCGCCCTGGCGGCCGAGCGTCCCAGGTCGGCGGTGATGTTCTGCGGCGACGACCTGGGCGACCGGCCCGCGTTCGCGGCGGTCAGGCAGCTCAGGGCCGCCGGCCTGCCCGGGCTCGCTGTGTGCAGCGGATCCGCCGAGGTGACCGATCTCGCCGAAGAGGCTGACCTGGTCGTGGACGGGCCCGAAGGCGTCGCACGCCTGCTGGCCGGGATCGCGACTGTGATCCGCGGGGGCTCGGTGTGGCCAGGGCGCAGCCCGGGCCACACCTAAGCCAGACGCCAGACCTAGACCGCGTCGAGCGCGTCCAGCTGGCTGGCTAGCCAGGCCGACGGGGGGACGGCACCGCCTGCCGCGGCGAGCGACTGGCAGCGGCGCTTGCGCTCGTCGTCCGGCATCATCAGCGCCTCGTGCAGGGCCTGCACAGTGCCGCTGATGTCGAAGGGGTTGACCAGCAGGGAGTCCCTGCCGAGTTCGTCGGCGGCGCCAGCCTCTCTGGACAGCACGAGCACGCAGCCGCGATCGGAGATGATCGGGCCCTCCTTGGCGACCAGGTTCATCCCGTCGCGGACGGGGTTCACCAGCAGCACATCCGCCAGCCGGTAGCCGGCCAGCGAACGCGGGTAGTCATCGTGGGCGCTGAGCAGGATCGGCTGCCAGTCTGGCGTGGCGAATTCGTTCTCGATGGCCCTGGCAAGCCGCTGCACGCTGGCCGCGTACTCCCTGTACTCGGGCAGGTCGTGCCGCGAGGGATAGGCGAGCGCGAGCATCATCACCTTGCCCTGCCACTGCGGATGCGACAGCAGCAGCTCGCGGTAGGCGACGAGGCCGCGGACGATGTTCTTGGACAGTTCGGTGCGGTCCACCCTGACGATCAGCTTGCGCCCGCCGATCACGTCGGACAGCTGGGCCATCCTGGCCGCCACGTCCGGCCGGGACGCCCGCTCGGTCAGCTCTGGCGCGTCGACGCCGAGCGGGTGCACGCCGACCCCGGTGACGTGACCGGCGTAGCTGACCTCGGCGCCGGTCCCGGTCGACCTCGGCTCCTAGCACGTGCTCGCAGCAGTCGATGAACGCGTCCGCCCACCGCTGGCACAGAAAGCCGGCGTGATCGGCGCCGAGAATGCCGGTCAGTACCTCAGCAGCGACCGCGTCAGGCAGCAGCCTGAAATAGTCGACAGGAGCCCACGGGGTGTGCGAGAAGTGCGCGATCTTGATGCCAGGGTTGAGCTCGGCAAGCATCCGGGGCGCCAGGGTCAGGTGATAATCCTGGATGACCGCGCGAAGGTCAGGCGACCCGTCGCAGGCCTGGGCGAGCGCCCTCGCGAACGCCAGGTTGTACTCACGGTAGGCCTCCCAGTCGCGGCGGAACGCCAGCCCGAACTGTGGCTGATTGGGAGTGTCGTAGAGCATGTGGTGCACGAACCACAGCACGGAGTTCGCGACGGTGTTGTAGGCACGGTTGAAGGTGCCCGCCGGGATGTCCAGCATCCGCACCGCCGACCCGCCAGACGTGCCGTCCAGGCCGAGCATGCCGCCTGGGGCTTCGCGGGCCGCGTCCCTGTCACCGTCGCTCAGCGCCGCGCAAACCCAGAGCAGGTCCTCGTGACTGGCCACCGAGGACAGGCCGGAGACGAGCCCGCCGCCGCCGCGCTTGACCGACAGGTGGCCGTCGTCGTCGCGGCTGAAGGACACCGGGCCGCGGTTGGATGCCACCAGGATCCGGCGCCGATCTCGTCCCGCCTCTTGCGCTGCCGTCGCATCGCCCACGCGGTGAGGTTAACGCCGCGACCGGCCGCCACCGGGCACCGACCCGGCGCGACTTCGGCCTTCTGTTCAGGCGGCCGGTGCTGACGTGGTCAATTGGCTCTATTGCGAGACCAGGGAAATGCGGTAGCTTATTCTCCGATCTGAGCAAATATGGGGTATCAGCAGAGCGCCAGGGCGAAAGCCGGCGCGCCGCGGAATCGAGGCACGCGATGCGCTTCAGCGGAACCAAGAGCGTCCTGACAGCAGCGGTGGCGGTGGCAGCGGTGCTGGGCACGGCGCAGGCGACAGCATTCGCGGCGCCGAGCCTGACGCCGACGGTTAGCATCTCGGCCAAGTCGGCGTTTCCCAAGGTCACAGGTGATGTCTTCGTCGTCTTCCATGACGGCGCATCCTCGAACGCACACATCAAGGGCTCGGTCACTGGCGGGACGAGCGGGCAGGTGCTGCAGTTGTTCGCGCAGCAGTTCCCGTTCAAGAATCCCGCTGCGGCGCTCGGATCCCCGGTCACGCTGTCGGCCTCGAATACGCCGTACTCGTTCACGGTGACGCCGACCCTGGCCACTCGCTACGTGGTCGAACTGTTCACCGACTCGAGCATGACCACGCTCGTGGCCAAGTCGGCCACGCAGGTCGTCTATGTAGCGGCGCACGGCCGCGCTGGCGGTGTGCGGAGCTGCAACAGGCGCGGACAGCGGCCAGTCTGCCACCAGCGCATCCACCTCACCGTGACCGTTCCGCCGTCGACATTGCGTACGGAGCGGCATAAGCAGTGGCACCTGTACTTCGGCCTGACCCTGAACCGGGCAGGCCCGCAGCCAGCGCCGCCCAAGCGCCTGCGCCTCGGCGGCGGCAACGCCAAGGTCGTGAGCACCAGCAAGGTCAACAACCAGGAATACGCCGTGACGTTCACGTTCTCGTTCCGGATCGGCCGCGCCGGCTATGACTTCGTGATCAATGCCTGCCAGAAGGACACCGAGTCGACGGACGGGCTGAACCTGCCAGGTCACCACGGCTGCGGCGACAGGTTCATCAGCAGCAAGATCCCGTACCTCGGCTGAGGCGGAATCTCGCTGGTCCTGAATGCGACAGCTCCTGCTCACCGCCGCCTTGGCCGGCACGCTCGCCGCTGCGGCGTGTACCAGCGGGGCGCCGCGAGCAGGCGGCCAGCACGTGGTCCTGGCGGTCCAGACCGGCGTCACCGACGGCTACACGTACGCCGCGGTCGGGCACGGGATCATCAGCGGTGAAGGCAACCTGCCAATCGCGTGCCCGAACCAATATCTTCCGAGCCCGGTCAGTGCGGCCATTACGCCTCCGCATGCCGACTCGCCATGGCTTGTCGTCGTCGCCTTCACCATCAGCAAGGTCGGCACCTACCTCATGAACCGCCTCAAGATCAACTACGTGACGCACGGCCACCACGGCTGGCAATACCAGTACCTTTACACCACCTTCAAGGTCGTGAACCCGCCTCTTCCCGGTCCAGTGCCCATACCTCGATCCGGAATCTGCGGCTAACCCCCGGTCGACTGGCACGTGCTGTAAAGCGATGTGCAGGACTGATAGGCGGCCGTCGCCGGTCAAGTTCCGGCTGAACTGGGGTGATAACATCGTCCGTGAACCAGCCCAAGTAGTGCCTCAGCTATCAGGTCAAGAGAGATATATCTGGCATAACTGGGTAAACAACTTCATATTGCTCATCCAGAGGGGTGGAGGGAACGGCCCTGTGAAGCCCCGGCAACCATCTCGATGATCCACGCTCGGCGTATCTGCGCCAGTGAGGCCACTCGGGACAGGTGCCAACTCCGGCCCGCTGCCATCAGGCACCGGGACAGATGAGGAGAGGCCTCACCGTTATGACTTCGCTCGCCATTCGTTCAACGCTGCCCGCGGACGGCGCCACCTCGGCCAGCTTCGGCCACGCTCGCGCGCTCAGCTGCCGTGAATGCGGCGCCAGTTTCGACCTCGGCGGACAGCACGCCTGCTCAGAGTGCTTCGGCCCGCTCGAGGTCAGCTACGACCTGCCGCCCGTGACCAGAGAACAGATCGAGACCGGGCCGCCGAATATCTGGCGCTACGCCAGCCTGCTGCCGGTGCCGGCGGACATTGCCGCGCGGCCGAACACCGAGCCGGGCCGGACGAGGCTGGTCAGGGCCGACAGGCTCGCTGCCGCGCTCGGGATGCGCCGGCTCTGGGTCAAGGACGAGCGCGGCAACCCGACCCACTCGTTCAAGGATCGCGTGGTCGCGGTCGCGCTGGCTGCCGCCCTGGAGATGGGTTACCGGGTGCTGGCCTGTCCGTCCACCGGGAACCTGGCGAACGCGGTTGCCGCCGCCGCCGCCAAGGCGGGGATCGAATCCGTGGTGCTCATCCCGGCCAACCTCGAGCCAGAGAAGATCCTGGCCTCCGCCGTCTATGGCGGCCTGCTGGTCAAGGTCGAGGGCGGCTACGACGACGTGAACCGGCTCGCCTCCGAACTCGCTGAGGAACGCGAAGACTGGGCCTTCGTCAACGTCAACGTGCGGCCGTATTACGCGGAGGGCTCCAAGACCATCGGCTACGAGATCGCCGAGGACCTGGGCTGGCGGCTGCCGCGCCAGATCGTCGTGCCGGTCGCCTCTGGCGCACAGCTTGTCAAGATCGACAAGGCGTTCCGTGAGTTCGCCGAGCTTGGCCTGGTGCCCGCCGAGGACGTCAGGGTCTACGGTGCCCAGGCCAGCGGGTGCGCCCCGGTCGCCGCCGCGTATGCCGCCGGGCACGATGTGGTCCAGCCGGTCAAGCCGGACACCATCGCCAAGTCGCTTGCCATCGGCAACCCAGCCGACGGGCCCTATGTGCTCGATGTCGTCCGCAGGACCGGCGGCACCGTCGCCGCCGCTCCCGACCCTGAGATCGTCGACGCGATCAGGCTCCTCGCCGCCACCGAGGGCATCTTCGGCGAGACCGCGGCCGGGGTGACGATCGCCGTGCTGCGCAGGCTGCTGGCCGCCGGGGAACTCGACCCGGACGAGGAGACCGTGATCATCAACTCCGGCGACGGCCTGAAGACGCTCAACGCGGTGGTCGACACCGTCCCGGTTGCGGAGCCCATCAAGGCGAGCCTGGCGGCGTTCACGAGGCTCTACGACTCGAAGCCGGCGGCCGCGGGTCACGTCCTACGTCACTGTGCGTAGTTGCCGGGCGGTCACAGCGACCTGACGTGAGCCGGCGTGCGGACTGCAGGCCGGGCCGCCCGGGAATCGCCGGCCCGGCCTGGCCGGGTAAATCTGGCCCGGCCCGACGCTGGCGGATTCACGTCCTCCGCCCGAGCCGGCATTGCCCGCGCATTCATGATGCAGGAAATACTGCGTAATGATTTGGGCAATGTCTGGCCCCGGCTAAGCGAAGTCCGCCATCTGGGTCAATCTGGCAGCATGTTCGGATGAAGTAGGACTAAAATCACGCCGGCCGGCGATTCGCGCGCTGAACGCTGGCCTGCGTGCTAGGCAGGCGGGTGCGTCCTGTAGACGATAGGTGGCCTGCGCACTCTGCGAATTAAGCCTTGGCGAGCCAGCCTGGCGCCCGAAGTCGCGAGCCGGGGTGACTATTTGGGAGCAAACCGGTCTTGATTCGGACCGCCGTCGGCCTCTGACCTCGGCTGACCTGCCGTAGCGACCTTGGCTCGATATCGCCGTACGCGGGGCCCTGGGACCATGTAGCATAATGTCCGGTCGCTGTCGGTACGGCGAGAACGGCAGGCAGAGCTTGCGCAGCACGTCCAGCCCGTTCCGCGATCAACGGGTTTCGCGTAGCAAGGGCGTGACCCGAAGCCCGAGCAAAAGTTAGGGAGTTGTTGTTCATGGCTCAGGGCACCGTCAAATGGTTCAACGCGGATAAGGGCTACGGCTTCATCGCGGTCGACGGTGGTAGGGACGTTTTCGTCCACTTCTCGGCTATTCAGTCGGACGGCTACCGCACGCTTGAAGAAGGTCAGCGAGTCGAATTCGAGATTACGCAGAGCGACCGCGGCCCGCAGGCGGAGGCTGTCCGCGCAGTTTAGTTCCGCGGTTCCACGCGGGGGGACCCGGCACCCGAGGTTGGGTGCCGGGTCTTCGCGTCTCCTGGCAGGGGTAGGGGCTAGTGCTGGATGGCGAGGCCAGCGGCCGGCCCGGAGGGCCCGAGGCCAGCGGCCGGCCCGGAGGCCCGAGGCCAGCTGGCCCGAGGCCAGGGCGGCCGTCGGCTTGCACTCTCGGGGTGAGAGTGCTAAACAGGTCGTTGGCACTCTCGGGCTGAGAGTGACAACTCATCAGCGTGATCGGGGCGATGAGGCAGCGCTCGCAGCAGGAAGTGACTGACTGCGGGCTTGCCGTCCGTCGCGGGCGTCGGCTCGGTCGGCATTTCAGCAGGCAATAAGTTCGCAGGAGGACTAGGAGCCTATGGCAGCGAAGATGATCGCGTATGACGAGGACGCCAGGCGCGGCCTCGAGCGCGGCATGAACCAGCTGGCCGACGTCGTGAAGGTAACCCTCGGCCCCAAGGGCCGGAACGTGGTGCTCGAGAAGAAGTGGGGAGCCCCCACGATCACCAACGATGGTGTTTCCATCGCCAAGGAGATCGAGCTCGAGGACCCGTGGGAGAAGATCGGCGCCGAGCTTGTCAAGGAAGTCGCCAAGAAGACGGACGACGTGGCCGGCGACGGCACGACGACCGCCACCGTTCTCGCTCAGGCGCTGGTCCGCGAGGGCCTGCGCAACGTCGCCGCTGGCGCCAACCCGATGTCGCTCAAGCGCGGCATCGAGGCTGCCGTCGAGCGGGTGAGCGAGGAGCTGTCCAAGCTGGCCAAGGACGTGGAGACCAAGGAGCAGATTGCTTCGACCGCCTCCATTTCCGCCGGTGACACCGCGATCGGCGAGATGATCGCCGAAGCGATGGACAAGGTCGGCAAGGAAGGCGTCATCACCGTCGAGGAGAGCAACACCTTCGGCCTCGAGCTCGAGCTCACCGAGGGTATGCGCTTCGACAAGGGCTACATCTCGCACTACTTCGTGACCGACCCGGAGCGGATGGAGGCCGTCCTCGAGGACGCCTACATCCTGATCGTCAACTCCAAGGTCTCGGCGAACAAGGACGTCCTGCCGCTGCTCGACAAGGTCGTCCAGGCCAACAAGCCGCTGCTGATCGTGGCTGAGGACGTGGAGGGCGAGGCGCTCGCCACCCTGGTCGTCAACAAGATCCGCGGCCTGTTCAAGTCCGTCGCCGTGAAGGCGCCTGGCTTCGGCGACCGCCGCAAGGCCATGCTCGGTGACATCGCCGTCCTCACGGGCGGCCAGGTCATCAGCGAGGAAGTCGGCCTCAAGCTGGACAGCGCGGAGCTGGACATGCTGGGGCGTGCCCGCAAGGTCGTCGTCACCAAGGACGAGACCACCATCGTCGACGGTGGCGGTGACGCGGAGCAGATCGCGGGCCGGGTGAACCAGATCCGGGCCGAGATCGAGAACACCGACTCCGACTACGACCGCGAGAAGCTGCAGGAGCGGCTCGCCAAGCTGGCCGGCGGCGTTGCCGTCATCAAGGCAGGCGCGGCGACCGAGGTCGAGCTGAAGGAGCGCAAGCACCGCATCGAGGACGCGGTGCGCAACGCCAAGGCCGCGGTCGAGGAGGGTGTGGTCGCCGGAGGCGGCGTCGCCCTGCTCCAGGCCGGCAAGAACGCGTTCAAGAAGCTCGAGCTGAAAGGCGACGAGGCGACCGGCGCGACCATCGTGCGGCGTGCGCTGGAGGAGCCACTGAAGCAGATCGCAATCAACGCCGGCCTCGAGGGCGGCGTGGTGGCCGAGAAGGTTCGCGGCCTCGAGCCTGGTCACGGCCTGAACGCCGCGACCGGCGACTACGTCGACATGTTCAAGGCGGGGATCATCGACCCGGCCAAGGTGACGCGCTCTGCCCTGCAGAACGCGGCCTCCATCGCCGGCCTGTTCCTCACCACCGAGGCAGTCATCGTGGAGAAGCCGGAGAAGGACAAGGCTCCGGCCGCTCCCGGTGGCGGTGACATGGACTTCTAGTCGTCGAGTAGCTGGCCGGACCAGATCCGGCCAGCGGCGATGACCGAGGTCTAGCTCGCACCGGGCGCTGATCCGGGCGGGACGAGAAGGCGGCCCTGGCGAAATGCCAGGGCCGCCTTTGCATGTCCGCCCGGCTTGATGCCAGCTCGTGAGCTTTCGCTGGCAGCGATGCTGGCCGGGCGGGAGGCTCGGCTGCGGCAAATGGCCGGCCGTCTTGCGTGCCGGCTCCTCAAGCGGCCATTAAAGGTGGATCATCGAGGCATGAATCGGCCCACCGAGCAGCTGATCCGCGACTACCTCAACAGGTTGTCGCTCGCGGCCAAGATCCGGCTCGAGCCGGCTGACCGCCAGGCGCTGCTCGACCACACCCGCGCCAGGATCGACGCCGAGTGCGGCGGTATCTCCAACCCCACCGCGGCGCAGGTACGGCGGACTCTGGCGGGCCTCGGCGACCCGATCGCCTTGGTCGAAAAGGAGCGGTCCCGGCTCGCCGCGCGCAAGGCGTGGGATGCGGAAGCGGCACCGGGCACACGCCATGACTCGGAAGCGGCGCCAGGGGCGCGGCAGGCCGCGGAAGCGACACCAGGCACGCGGCAGGATGCGGCCTCGGGGAGCCGGGCAACCGGGTCGCCGCGGCAGCTCTGGCCGCCGCCAGCGACGCCCGCACTCGGGCAGCGCCCGCTGATGCCGCCCGTTATTCTGCGCCCCGCAACGGCCAACGCCCAGGTGTCGGCGGTCCGCCCGGTCACGGCGACGACGTCGATCCCGGCCGTCGCACCGGCGGTCCCGGTCAGTCCCGCGGTCACGCGGAGTCAGCCGATCGCAGCGGGCGCGGCGGCGGCGCCGTACGAGCCGGTCCCGCCTGCGCGCCAGCCTGTCCAACCGCCGCGCCAGCCTGTCCCACCGCCGCGCGAACCTGCCCCAGGGCCGCGCGAGCCTCTCCAGCCCGCCCGCCAGCCTTTCGCCTCGGGCCAGCCGCTGCCCGCAGATCAGCCGCTGCCGGCAGATCAGCCGCTGTCAGCCGCCGGGCAGACCAGCCGCTCCCAGCAGATCAGCGGGTCGCCGATGGCAACGACCTGGGCGGAACCGCGGCCAAGGCAAGCAACGGTGCCTGGGCTGGCCCGCCGGTCTCCCCCAGCCAGATCCCGGCGAGTCGGGCGCCGGCCGCGAACGGGTCACCGCCGTCGCCCGGCTCGGCGCCGTCGCCCGGCTCGCCCGCCCCTGCCGATCCCAGCGCTCAGCCACCGCGCGCCCAGGAGGCCGCGTCCGAGGAGCCGCCCGATCCGCGCAGGCGGGCCCGCCCGACGTCCCCGAGCGCCCCGCGCGGCCTGCCGCCAATCAGAGGCGTCCCAGCCCCGCGCGGCGGCCCGCCAGCCGCCAGCCCGCCAGCCGCCGGCGGTGACCCAGCGCCGCCAGGTAGTGCGGGCCAGGGAGCCGGCGGTCAGGGTGGCAGCAATGGGTTGTCGCCGCGAACGCCCGCACCGCGGCCAGCGCCGGAGTCCGACCCGACCAGAACGATGTCGGCCGCATCGCCGCCTCCAGGCGGAGCGGCCTCCGGGTTGAGCGGGCCAGGAGCCAAACCCGGCCAGGATCGGCGGCCTGGCAGCGAGCCGGACGATCAGGATCTGCCGGGAGTCGAGTTCAGCTCCGACGCCGCCGACGTCGAGGTGGTTCCCAGCAGGCTGGCCGAGGTCGGCGATGCCGTCCTGCGCAGCCTCAGGCGCTTGGGTTCGGCTCTGCTGACCATCTCCCGCCGGGACAAGCTGGAAACGTTCAGCGTGCTGCTGCTGGGCATCGGCGGCGCCATCTTCCAGCCGATCTGGCTGGTCGGCGCCTTCGTCGCCGCTATATCCAGGAAGTGGGATCTGCGCGATAAGTGGCTCGGTCTCGCCGTGCCGGTTCTTGTCGTGGTATTCGGCACCGCGCTGGAAGTCACGTTCGGCGCCCAATTCTCCGGATACCGGGCCTACCTCGAAGAGGCCTGGGTTGCGGCTGGTCGGCTGAGCCGTATCGCCGCAGTCCTCGGCGCGCTGTACCTGCTCCTGCGCATCCACAAGCTCGGCGGGGAGAGGCCAAAACGGCTTCCGCCGTGGATGCCGCAGCCGAAGCGATCCCGCCGTCGGCTAGGCCGCTGACCGACCGGCGGCCGGCCCTGCTGAAGCGCAGGTCCTTGGCTATCCGGGGCGACTTTTAATGCGGTGTCCTGTCGGGCGGAACAGGGTATGTTCTGCTCGTGACGCCGTGACTGGCGGTGTCCGGGACGCGCACAAACGATACTTATCAGGCATACTGTGCCCGCTCGGTGAGTTTTCGCTGGCCTTGCCAGTTCCCGCCGGGCGTGGGCGCACAGGGCCGGGACCGATAGCCTAGATATGCGCAGCAACGTCGTAACGCATCAATTCACTCCGCGTAAAGGGTCCGCACGTGCCTACTGGCAAGGTCAAGTGGTATGACGCCGATAAAGGTTTCGGCTTCCTCACCCGCGATGACGGGGGTGAGGTCTTCGTGCACTCGACCGCGCTAGCGACGGCGGGCACGGTACTGCGGGCTGGTCAGCGGGTGGAGTTCGGCGTAGCCGAGGGCCGCCGTGGCGCGCAGGCCCTGCAGGTCAGGACCCTTGAGCCGCCGCCAACCATCGCGAAGTCCAGCCGCAAGGGCACCGATGAGATGACCGTCCTCATCGAGGACATGATCAAGTTGCTCGACGGCCTGTCGAACACCTATCACCGCGGCAAGCACCCTGACCCCAAGGAAGCCAAGAAGATCGCCGCGGTGCTCCACGCCGTCGCCAACGACATCGACAGCTAATAGCCGCTCTCCCTAGCGCAAGGGCGAGAGCCTCAGAGCGCGTCCGGCTACGAGGTGCGCGGCACCGGATGCTGCCGGGCGGCGAGGTTGCGCCGTCTCCTGGCCACGACGAGCGAGGCGAGCGACAGGGCGAGGCCGCCAGCGGCAAAAGAAAGCCCGGCCACGCCGCTGCCGGTGATCGACATCAGCAGGCCAAGGAGGCCGCCGATGACCCAGGACAATTGGTGCAGCGTCTCCGAGGCCGCGAACGTCGATGACCGGACGTCGGGGCTGACCTCGCGCTGGACGATCGAGTCGAGGGCGAGTTTGACGAGCGTCTGACCGACCGCAGCCGCGAAGGCGACGACGACTGCCGCCCAGAGCCCGAAGTACGCGGCGCAGAGCGCCGTCACGATCACCGAGCTGGTCAGCATGCCGAACACGATTGCCTGCGGCGCCCTGGACTTGAGCGCGGCGCCGATCGCCGTGCCGATGAATCCGCCGACGGCGACCGCCGTGATCATCTCCCCGAGCGCGAGGTGGTCGGAGACGCCGTCGAAGTGCACCGTTCGGAGGAGGAAGGCAAGGAAGAAGATCATGAAGCCGGAGTACGCCCGCAAGGTGATGTTCGCGCCAAGCGCCTCACCGACCACGGGGCCGACCGGCCTCGGGAACAGCTTTCTGCGGAGCCGCCGTCTCGGCCCGCCGGCGGTGCGCCCCCGTCCAGCGCCAGCTTCGTCCGTGCCCGCTTGATCGCCGTCCTGGTGATGACCGGCGGAGGCGCCATTTGGCGAGCCTGCCATCTCCGCGCTTTGGTCAATCGCTGGTTCGTCGACTCCGCTGGGCAGCCGGAACCCTGGAATCGTCGCGAGCAGGTAGACCACGGTGCCGACGCGCAGCACCCACGCGGCGCCGCCTGCGTGACCGCCAGCGAGGTAGTCGATCCCGGCCGCGACCGGGACGCCGATCGTCGTGGCGATCAGTGAGGCGAGCGCGCATCGCGAGTTGGCGGTGACGAGGGTGATTTCCGCTGGCAGCAGCCGCGGAGTGACCGAAGCCCTCGTGACGCTGTAGACCTTCTGCAGGACCAGCACGCCGAAGGCGGCGGGCAGCAGGGTCAGCGTGTCGTTGTGCTGCACCGCGCCGGCCATCCCCCAGCACAGCAGGCCGCGAGCGAGCACCGTGCCGATCATGATGTAGCGGCGGCCGTGCTGGACGCGGTCGAGCATCGGACCGACGAAGGGGGCCAGCAGCGCGAACGGCGCCATCGTGATCAGCAGCGCCAGCGCGACCCTGCCCCTGGCCTCGGTGACCGACGCGCTGAAGAACAGGGTTCCTGCCAGGGCAACGGCCACGAAGCCGTCGCCGACGCTGCCGGCCGCTGAGAACTCGATGAGCTGGGCAAGGCCGGTCCGGCCAGCCCCTGAAGCATGGGTCATCCTGTGCAGGGTCCGGCTGGCGCCGCTCGCGGCGGCGGCGCTCGCCCGGCCCGCCGTCTGCGAGGCGGAGACGAATGTTCTCGCCGCCTGCCGCGCGCGGGGTCCGGCCCGCGATTCTCCCATGCACACAGTATTGGCCCTGTCCGCAGGATCTCGGCACCATCGACTCCCCAGAATTGCGGGTGCGGTAACGGCACGGGCGGGTGGAGCGAGGACCTGCGGGGCGTCGAGTCATACGAGCGCTGCGGTCTGTGCGCGGGCAGTAACCGGGATGCGGCAGAATGAGTGATCGTGAGCCCAACCACGACACGTCAGGCGGAGCCCGACCAGGCTTGCGCCGATGCTGTCGATCTAGCCCGCACTGCAGCCGAGGCCGACGCGGGCCCCGGCCAGGTTGGCCCGCACGTCGCCACCGAGGTCGAGGGCGACCGGATCGTCACGCACCTGTTCGCCTGCCTGAGCCCCGCCTACGTGGGCTGGCGCTGGGCCGTGACGGTGGCCAGGGCCTCGCGTTCGAAGACGGTCACGGTCAACGAGAGCGTGCTGCTGCCCGGTCCGGATTCCATGCTTGCGCCGGACTGGGTGCCGTGGACCGAACGAGTACGCCCGGGCGACCTGAAGGCCGGTGACCTGCTCCCGGCCAGCTCGGATGACGAGCGGCTGGTACCGGTGGTGGCGATCGCCGGGGACGCCGGGCTGCTCGACTGGGACGAGAATGAGGCCTGGCGGCTCCCCGATCTGGCCGCGGACGCGGCCGCCGAGGATGGCGAGGCAACCGCTGGCGGCCGCGAACTAACCGACGCGGGCGCCAAGGACGATCCGGACGTCGACCAGCCCCAGCCAGGCCAGCCCCAGCCAGGCCAGGCCCAGCCAGGCCAGCCCCAGCCAGGCCGGGCCCAGTCAGGCCAGCCACAGGCAGGTCAGGCAGCGGGCACGGGCCGCGCCGATGGTGCCCAGAGCGAGGCGCGCCGCCGCGGCAATGCTGGCGGCAGGTCCAGGCCACGGCGCCGGCCGGGTTCACGCGAGCGTGAGCGCACGCCAGGCATGCTGAGGCCCACCCGAGTCCTGTCCGCCACGGGCCGGGACGAGGCCGCCTTCCGCTGGCACACCGGCGATCAGGGACCGAGCTCCGAGCTCGCGAGCGCCGCGCCGGCGAACTGCCTGACGTGCGGCTTCATGGTCAGGCTGAGCGGGCCGCTCGGCCGGGTGTTCGGCGTCTGCGCGAACGAGTTCGCGCCGGATGACGGCAAGGTGGTCTCGATCGACCACGGCTGCGGCGCCCACTCGGACGGGGCTGTCGTCGCGGAGGCAGCGCCGCCAGACCTGGCGGCCCCAACGGTCGACGAGCTCGGCTACGACATGCTCGCGACCGGCGCCACGGTGCCAGAGAGCGTCCTGGAGACCCTGGACCACGAGCAGCTATAGCTCGGCTCAGTTCGATCCGCGCCTGGCGGCAGGGCTGTCCGGCAAGTCAGCGGGCGGGCTAGCCTCGTCCTTCGGCTCGCTCCTGCGCTGACTGGCCCGGGCCCTGGACCTTTGCAGGTACGGGATATAGACGACAGCGAACAGTCCGAGCCCCACCCCGACAACGCATGTCCAGATCCACCAGTGGCTGTCCCGCGGCAGCTGATCGCGCAGCGCGAAGACGACGATCAGCGCCACCGCCCAGACCGCAGTGCCAATGGCTGCGATGGCACGATCATTGCCCTCAAGCGGTGGCGGAACCTCGCGATATGGCTTGGCCACGTGATCAGGCTAGCCGAGTGGTCAGCACAGGCCTCAGCGGGCGGCCACATGGCGCATCACGTTACGAACACGTCCTTTTCGCGGATCGGCCGAGGTTATCGCGCGGCGTGGCGTCCGTGGCGTACCTTGAGTCGTGCCCGGCAGGCGCCGCAGATGCCGACCAGCCAGGCATTCGTCCGACCGGCTGCTAACCGTCACCCGCGGAATGAATTCGTGAGGCATACGGTTAGCGAGAGTAATGAGCGAAGCTAACGACTATGACAACTCCCCAGTCCAGGTCGGACGCGGGGCTGGCCACGTCCCTGCGGATCTCCGTCAGCCGCCTGGCCCGCCGGATGCGGGCCGAGCGGGTCGCTCAGGGGCTGCAACCAGAGCTTTCCGACTCACAGCTCGCCGCCTTGGCGGCGCTCGAGAAGCACACGATGACGCCAGGCGAACTCGCCGAGCACGAGAAGGTGCAGCCGCCCTCGATCACGCGGGTCATCGCCTCTCTCGAAGAACGCGGCCTGATTCAGCGGATGCCACACCCAAGCGACCGCCGGCAGGTCGTACTCACCGTGACCGTCCAGGGCCGCGAGGTGGTTCGCCAGGTCCGTCAGCTGCGCGAGGCGTGGCTGGCTCGTCGGCTCAGGGACCTGACGCCGGCCGAGCAGGCGGTGCTCAGGGAAGCGGTGCCGATCCTGGAGAAGCTCAGCCAGTCCTGACCCAGGCGGCCAAATCCGCCGCCGGGCGGCAAGCTGCCCAGCCAGCATCGCCAGCCAAGCCGCGGCGCAAGATGTTCAGCTCCCTCAAGGTCAGGAACTTCCGGCTGTTCGCGACCGGTCAGGTCGTCTCGAACAGCGGCACCTGGATGCAGCGGGTCGCGCAGGACTGGCTGATCCTGCAGCTCACGCACGGCAGCGGCACCGCGGTCGGGATCGCCACTGGGCTGCAGTTCCTGCCCCTGCTGCTGTTCAGCCTGTGGGGCGGCATGATCGCGGACCGCTACCCGAAGCGGCGCGTCCTGATGGTGACCCAGGCGGTCATGGGCGGTCTGGCCCTGATCCTCGGCATCCTCGCGGTGACCGGCACCGTCCAGCCGTGGCACATCTACCTGCTCGCCTTCGGCCTCGGCCTCGCCGCCGTCGTGGACAACCCGACCAGGCAGTCGTTCGCGATCGAGATGGTCGGCCGCGACGACCTGCAGAACGCGATCGCGCTGAACAGCGCGGTCTTCAACCTCGCCAGAATCACCGGGCCCGCGGTCGCGGGCATCGTAATCAGCCTGATCGGCACGCCCGCTGCCTTTTTCCTCAACGCAACCTCGTTCGTCACTGTGATCATCAGCCTGCACCTGATGCGCGAGTCTGAACTGCGCACGGCCGAGCGAGTCGCGCGAGCCAAGGGACAGTTGCGTGCGGGCCTGGCGTACGTGTGGTCGAGACCTGATCTGCTGATGACGATGGTGCTGGTCTTCTTCATCGCCACCTTCGGCATGAACTTCCAGGTCACGACCGCGCTGATGTCGCGGGTCGTGTTCCACACCGGGGCCGGGCGATTCGGCATCGCCTCCGCGGTGTTCGCGCTCGGCGCCCTGATCGGCGCGCTGGCCGCGGCCCGGCGGAGCAAGACCGGGATGCGGCTGCTGATCTGGACCGGGCTGGCGTTCGGCCTGCTCGAGGCGGCGACCGGGCTTATGCCGTCCTACTGGACGTTCCTGATCCTGCTGGTGCCGACCGGCGCGGCGGTGATCAGCTTCAGCACGCTCGCGAACTCCTCGGTGCAGCTCTCCGTGCCCGCGGAGATGCGCGGCCGGGTGATGGGCATCTACATGCTGGTCTTCCTCGGCGGGACGCCGCTCGGCTCGCCGCTGACCGGCTGGGTCGCCGAGCAGTTCGGCACCAGGGTCGCCATCGTGGCGGGCGCGGTGATCTCCGTGATCGCGACCGTCGTCGTCGCGGTCGTGATCGCCCACTACCGCGGCATGCACGTCCGCACCTACTTGCGTCATCCCAAGCTCGCCCGCACCCTCGCCTGACGTCGGACTGCGCCGTGGTCGGGCGGAGAGTGGGCTTCGGGTGCTGATAGCAATGGGGCATGCGACTGTTCGTGGCGGTGACGCCGCCGCAGGACGCGCTTGCCGAGCTTGACGCCGCCGTCACGCCGCTGCGCGGCGAGTGGCCGGCGTTGCGCTGGGCCAGCGTCGATCGCTGGCACGTGACGCTCGCGTTCCTCGGCGAGGTCGCCGAGCCCAGGCTGGACGGTTTGCGCGAGCGGCTGGAGCGGGCCGCGGGACGGCACCGCGCCCTCCGGCTGCGGGTCGACCGTGGCGGAGCGTTCCCGTCGGCGGGCAAGGCCAGGGTGCTGTGCGCGCACATCAGCGGCGAGCCTGACCAGCTAGAGGGGCTGCGCGGCCTGGCCGCGTCTGTTGCCGCCGGCGCACGGCGGGCTGGTGCGCCGCCGCCGGACGAGGGCAGGCGCTACCGGCCGCACCTGACGCTGGCCCGCAGCAGGCAGCCGGCCGACGTGCGGCCGCTGGTCGAGTCGCTGAGCGGATATGCGGGCCAGACGTGGGACGCGGCCGCCATCGAACTCATCCTCAGCAAGACCGGCCCGCAGCCGAGCTACCAGACCATCGCCACCTGGCCCCTGCGCTCCGCCTAGCCGACGTCCCTGACGGCGGGGCCGAAGTCTGCGGCCGGGCTCCGCGCGGCTATATGTCGTGGTCGAGGACGTCAACCGCGCCCGGCACGTCGCGGACTGACCTGGATGGCGGGCCCACATAGCGCGCGCTCGGCCTGATCAGCCGGCCGGTCTGCTTCTGCTCCATGATGTGCGCTGCCCAGCCCGCGGTGCGCGCGCAGGTGAACATCGATGTGAACATGTGCGGCGGGACCTCGGCGAAGTCGAGCATGATCGCCGCCCAGAACTCGACGTTGGTGGCCAGGACCCGGTCAGGGCGGCGCGCGTGCAGCTCGTCGAGCGCGGCCTTCTCCAGCGCGGCGGCGACCTCGTACCGCGGGGCGCCGAGATCGCGCGCGGTCCTGCGGAGCACCCGCGCCCGCGGGTCTTCGGCCCGGTACACCCGGTGCCCGAAGCCCATCAGCCGCTCGCCCTTGTCCAGTGCCTGCTTCACGTAGGCCTCGGCGTCGCCGGTGCGCTCCACTTCCTCGATCATGTGCAGCACCCTCGCGGGAGCGCCGCCGTGCAGCGGACCCGACATCGCCCCCACCGCGCCCGAGAGCGCGGCCGCGACGTCGGCACCGGTCGACGCGATCACCCGCGCCGTGAACGTCGATGCGTTCATGCCGTGCTCAGCGGCGGACGTCCAGTATGCGTCGATCGCCTTGACATGCTTCGGGTCGGGCTCTCCGCGCCAGCGGATCATGAACCGCTCGGTGATGGTCTTGGCTTCGTCGACGCGGCGCTGCGGCACCATCGGCTGGCCAGTACCGCGGGCGGCCTGCGCGACGAACGACAGCGCCATGACCGAGGCTCTGGCCAGGTCGTCGCGGGCCTGCTCGTCAGAGATGTCGAGCAACTGGTGCATGCCCCAGGCCGGCGCGAGCATCGCGAGAGCGCTCTGCACGTCGACCCTGACGTCGCCGGAGTGGACCGGAATGGGATACGGCTCGGCGGGAGGCAGGCCGGGCTCAAAAGCATTGTCGACCAGGAGCCCCCAGACATGGCCATAGGTGACATGCCCGACAAGCTCCTCGATGTCCACGCCTCTGTACCTGAGCGCCCCGCCTTCCTTGTCTGGCTCGGCGATCTCGGTTTCGAACGCGACGACCCCTTCAAGGCCAGGCGTGAAGTCGGACATCTGGCTCTCCTGTTCCTGTCGGCCGGTCGCGCCATCAGGGGCCGGCGACCCGGCCAAACGCCGCTAAGCTTACGACCCTTTTATTTAACTTCTCACACGGCCGGCAGCCGAGTCTCACCACGGCAAGGTGGTGTCCACGACCCGCCCCTGGCTGTGTGAGGATCAGTACCCATGAGCGTGCCGACAAACGCGGCTGAGTGGCCTACCAGCGGTCTCGACGAGGGCATGATCGCGGCCGATCCGCACGAGCAGTTCGACCGCTGGATGGCCGATGTCATCGAGCTCGGCCTGCCCGAGCCCACCGCGATGGTGCTCGCGACCGTCTCGGCGGCCGGGCAGCCCCGCGCCAGGATGGTGCTGCTCAAGGGTCACGACCAGGAAGGCTTCACGTTCTTCACGAACCGGACGTCGCGGAAGGGCTCGGACCTGGACGAGGTGCCGCGGGCGAGCCTGCTATTCCCGTGGTACCCGATCCACCGTCAGGTGATCGTCGAGGGGACCGTGACCAGGCTGTCGGCGGAAGCCAGCGCAGCGTACTTCCATTCAAGGCCGCGAGCCTCGCAGCTGGCGGCGTGGGCGAGCAGGCAATCGACGGTGATCGCATCGCGGGACGTGCTCGAGGAGCGCTACGCGCGGATGGAGCAGCGCTGGCCCGGTGACCAGGAGGTACCGCTGCCCGAGTTCTGGGGCGGCTACCTGGTCAGGCCGCAGACGATCGAGTTCTGGCACGGCCGGGCGAACCGGATGCACGACCGGCTGCGTTACCGTCGCGCCGACGGAGCGTGGGTGACCGAGCGCCTGGCACCGTAAGCCGGCCCTCAGCTGCGCCATTGCCTCCGGCGCAGCGGTGCCCGCAGTGCTCGAAGCGCCGTAGCATCAGGGAGGAGGGAGGCAGCTGTGGCGGCGCACGGCCTGATCGACACAACCGAGATGTACCTCCGCACGGTCTTCGAGCTGACCGAGGAAGGCATCGTGCCGCTGCGGGCCAGGATCGCCGAGCGACTGTCGCAGAGCGGCCCGACGGTCAGCGAGACCGTGGCGAGGATGGAGCGCGACGGCCTGCTGACGGTCATCGACAACAGGCGGCTCTCGCTCACCGACGAGGGCCTGCGGCTGGCGACCAGGGTCATGCGCAAGCACCGGCTCGCCGAGTGCCTGCTGGTCGATGTGATCGGCCTTCCGTGGGAGGAAGTGCACATCGAAGCGTGCCGCTGGGAGCACGTCATTTCCGACAGCGTGGAACGGCGACTTGCTGACCTGCTCCATTATCCGGTCCGTTGTCCGCACGGAAATGTCATTCCGGGACTTGCCGAGCTTGATGTCCCTGACGTCGCGGTCGACGGAGCACAAGCCGCTGCGGAGGAGCGAGGCCGGACGATGACAACGATTGCAGGGGCGCAGCCCGTGCACGTCATTGTTCAGCGGATCAGCGAACAACTCCAAAGCGATGCCGCACTAATGCTTAAACTGAAGAACATCGGGATACAACCCGGCCGCGAGGTTACTCTTGTGGCTGGTAACAACGAGGTTCGGGTGACTAGTGCGGGCACGGACGGTGAGAACCTTGATGTCAGCGGGGCTTCGCCCCCTAACGTCGCGACCCTGCCGTTTGACATCGCGGTGCATGTGTTCGTCCTCGAGCCGTCCTGAGTGCCTGGTAGATGGATTATGACGGCAGACGGGGAGACCGCGGCGCGAGATGATGCGGTGCGGCCGGGTGGCGCCGCCCCGTTCACCCTGACGACCGAGGAGATCCTGAGCCAGGTCGAGACCGCGGTGATCGTCGTGGATCACGACGGCGCGCTCAGGTACGCCAACCGCTTCGCGGCTGACCTGTTCGGCTTCCCCGACGCCGCGCACCTGACTAACGTGCCGTTCCGGCATCTGGGCTTCCACGAGGAAGACATCGGCAAGGTCGAGAACCTGGAGCACCAGGCCTGCCGCGGCCGGGACTGGGAGGGCACCCTCTCGATCAGGCGCCCTGACAAGTCGAACTTCTTCGTCAGGATGAACGCGGCCGCGCTGCGCGGTCCGGCCGGTGAGGTGGCCGGCACCGTGATCATGGCCAAGCAGGCCGTCCTCGTGGGCACCCCGGAATCGACCGGCAGGCCAGGCCTGCTCGACCGGATCGGGGAGCGGCTCGGCAGGTCGCTGGAGCTGGAGGACACGCTGGAGCGGGTCGCGGACACGCTGGTTCCGCAGTTCGCCGACCACTGCTTCATCGACCTGCGAGACCGAAGGGACGGCCTGATCCGCAGGGTGCTGAAGAACGCCTGGGACTGGACGCCGACCCGCGGGCGCTGGGCGGCGATCGGCGAGCAGGTCGACTACCCGCCGAACCACTTCTGCATCCTGGCGATGGCGCACAGCGAGACGATCCTGATCGAGGATCTGCACGACGCGGACCAGCCCACGCCGAGCGCCGCGAGCATGGAGGCGAGCAGGGAAGCCGGGATGACCTCCGTGATCGCGGCGCCGCTGCTCAGGCGGGGCGAGGTGCTCGGCGTGATGACGCTCGCCCTGTCCGCCCTGACCGAGCGCGACGCCAGGCACTATGTCGCCGATGACCGCGATCTGGTCGCGGCCATCGCCAGCCGGGTCTCGATCGCGATCGACAACGCGATGCTGTTCGAGGAGGAGCGCGCGACCGCGCTGGCGTTCCAGAACAGCCTGCTCCCGGCCAAGCCCCCCGAGCTCGACGGGCTCGAGGTGGCCTACCGGTACGTGCCCGCCAAGCCGCTCGAGACCCACGGGCAGGGCATCCAGACCCAGGTCGGCGGCGACTGGTACGACATCATCCCGCTGTCGGCCGGCCGGGTGGGCATCGTGATCGGCGACGTCGAGGGCCGCGGCGCCAGGGCCGCCGCGATCATGGGCCAGTTGCGGTCAGCGCTGCGCGCGTTCGCCCAGGACGACAAGGCACCAGCGGACATCCTGCGCAGGCTCGACGACTGGTGCCGCGCGATGACCGAGGAGGGCGGGGACCAGAACCTCGACCCGCCGATCGGCCAGCTGCACCTACCTGATCTACGACCCGTGGTTCCGCAAGCTGACCATCGCGAACGCGGGCCACATGTCGCCGCTGATCATCAGCGATGACGACGTCGGCCGATGGAGCTGGAGTTCGAGGGCGTGCTGCTCGGCGTCGGCCTGCCGACGTACCGGGAGGAGTCCAGGACGCTGCCCGCGGGGTCCACGCTGATCTTCTACACCGACGGGCTGGTCGACCGGCGGCACCGGGCCGACGGACCCGGGCACTACGACGACGCCGAAGTGCTCGACATGCTGAGGATGGCGATCAAGAAGGTCGCGACCGAGAGCGTCGACCGGGTCGCCGAGGCTGCCGAGCACGCCGTGCCAGGCGAGATCGACGACGACATGGCGATCCTGGTGGTCAGGACCTCGACGCAGGACCTTCCGACCTGGGACCTGATCTGCCCGGCCGAGCCGATCAGGGTATCGGAGGCCAGGCGGATGGCGTTCGACAGGTTCGTCGCGTGCGGGATGGACGACGACCAGGCCGACCTGGCCTGCCTGCTGGTCTCCGAGGTCGTCACCAACGTGGTCCTGCACACCGCCGCCGCTCCCGCGCCTACGGCACGAGTTCGCGCTTCGGCGCGGTCGGCAAGCGGGCTGGCGTCCTGGATGACTGGCTCGACGCGCCGCTCGCGCGAGGACTTCGCCGCGGTGAACGGGAGCAACGGGGCACTGGGCGGCCAGGAGTTCCGGCTGCGCATCCGCAAGGGCAAGACCTCGGTGTGGGTCGAGGTCTTCGACTCCGACCTGCGGCTGCCGCGGATCAGGATGGCTGGCGAGAACGACGAGGGCGGCCGAGGCCTGTACCTGGTCGACCAGCTTGCCGCGCGGTGGGGCTCGCGGCCGACCGAGGACGGCAAGGCGGTCTGGTTCGAGATGCGGATCAAGGCGCCGACGCCCGCGAGCTAGTGCTAATGCCGCTGCGCCACCCAGAGGATCAGGACCACGATCGCGAAGCCGCAGACGGCAGTCGCGAATGTGCGGCCGGTGATGCCGATTCCCATCCGCCTGCGTCCCCTCGCCACTCCAATGGCGAACAGAAGGGCGAGGAAGCCGAGCAGGATCAGGCCATCGGTCACGCCGCCTCACCGCCTCCAGCCTGCCGCGGGTACGTTCTCAGCATAACGGGATTTCTCGCGGCACCCGGCGCGCCGCGAACCTGCGGAAAGCGTGCTCCGACCAGCTATGGCGTTTGCGCTACTGCGCGGTAACCTCGGAAGCGGAACAGCGTTCTCGTCACCTGGGCGTTCGCGGCAGTGGAGGTAGTCGTGTCGGAGGCATTCATCGTCGGAGCCGTGCGGACGCCAGTCGGCAAGCGCAACGGCGGGCTCGCGTCGGTGCATCCGGCCGACCTGGCCGCTCACGTGCTGACCGAGCTGATGAACAGGACCGGCGTGGACCCGGCCGCGGTCGAGGACGTGATCATGGGCTGCGTGTCGCAGGCCGGCCCGCAGGCGATCGACATCGCCCGCACCGCGTGGCTGTCGGCCGGGCTGCCCGAGTCGGTGCCAGGCGTGACCATCGACCGGCAGTGCGGCTCGTCCCAGCAGGCGATCCACTTCGCCGCCCAGGGCGTGATGTCCGGCACCCAGGACCTGGTCGTCGCGGCCGGGATCGAATCCATGAGCCAGGTGCCGATGGGCTCGACAGTGGCGCCGCTGCTCGAGAAGGGCCTGGCGTTCCCGTACGGCAAAGGCTGGGGTGAGCGGTACGGCAAGCAGGAGATCTCCCAGTTCCGCGGCGCGCAGCTGATGTGCGAGAAGTGGGGCATCAAGCGGCAGGCGCTCGAGGAGTTCTCGCTACGAGAGCCACCAGCGCGCGATCAGGGCGATCGACGAGGGCAGGTTCGAGCGCGAGATCGCGCCGGTCAACGGGGTCAGCGCGGACGAGGGCCCGCGCCGCGACTCCACGCTGGAGAAGATGGCCGAGCTCAAGCCGCTGCGCGAGGGCTGGGAGATCACCGCGGCCGTCGCGTCGCAGATCTCCGACGGCTCAGCCGCGGTGCTGATCGCGTCGGCCGACGCGGTGCAGCGCCACGGCCTGACCCCGCGGGCCAAGATCCACACGCTGACCGTGACCGGCGCCGACCCGGTGTTCATGCTGACCGGGCCCATCCCGGCGACGGAGAGGGCGCTCGCCAAGGCCAACCTCAGCGTCGACGACATTGACGTCTTCGAGGTCAACGAGGCGTTCGCGCCGGTCCCGATCGTCTGGGCGGCCGAGACGGGCGCTTCGCTGGAGAGGACCAACCCGAACGGCGGCGCGATCGCGCTCGGCCACCCGCTCGGCGGGACCGGCGCGATCCTCATGACCAAGCTGCTGCACGAACTCGAGCGCACCGGCGGCCGGTACGGCCTGCAGACCATGTGCGAGGGCGGCGGCCAGGCCAACGCCACGATCATCGAGCGCGTGTAGCCGGCCTCGCTCAAGGCGCCAGGCGCGCCACCCCGGAGCTCCGCCTCCGCGCTAGACGTCCGCTCGGTAGAAGTTCTGGTAGGACCGGGACGGGGTCGGTCCGCGCTGGTCCTGGTAGCGAGATCCGTAGATCGCCGAGCCGTAGGGGTGCTCGCTCGGCGAACTGGTCTTGAATAGGCACAGTTGCCCGATCTTCATGCCGGGCCAGAGCTTGATCGGCAGCGTCGCCACGTTAGATAGCTCGAGCGTCACGTGCCCGCTGAACCCAGGGTCGATCCAGCCCGCGGTCGAGTGCGTCAGCAGGCCGAGCCTGCCGAGGCTGCTCTTGCCCTCGAGACGCCCTGCGATGTTGTCGGGCAGCGTCACGACCTCGTAGGTGGAGCCGAGCACGAACTCGCCTGGATGCAGCACGAACGAATCCTTGCCGTCCGTCTCCACCAGGCGGGTCAGGTCAGCCTGCTCGATCGCGGGATCGATGTGCGGGTACTTGTGGTTTTCGAACACCCGGAAGTACCTGTCCAGCCTGACGTCCACGCTGGAAGGCTGGACGAGTTCGGGCTCGAACGGCTCGACCTTGACGCGTCCTGAGGCGATCTGAGCTCGGATGTCCCTGTCGGAGAGCAGCACCCAGGCAACCTACCGGTTCCGGTACGATGTCGTCGCGGCAGTCGTCCGGCCGAAGCGGTTTGCGTGGAATGCGCCCGCTAGTCCGGGTGGCCCACGCGGGTGTAGTTCAATGGCAGAACATCAGCTTCCCAAGCTGACAGTGCGAGTTCGATTCTCGTCACCCGCTCCACACGAAGTCCCAGTTCACGGATGTGTCTGAGCGTCAGAGCTTGCCACTTCGCTGTCCACAGTCGGCCTACGTGCCATTAACGTGCCATTAGCTGGCGGAGTCTAGCGGCGCTGAGCGGCGCTCGGCTTGGGCGTGCGCATCGATAGCGCTTGTGATCGAGGCGTCCGCGCTGGTTCACCCACCAGGCAAGTTGGGGACAAGCGTCGGCTGAGTGCTGGGTGGCAGCTGCACTCTTGGCCGTCTCGAACCCGGATCAGAAATTTGCTCCATTGAGGCAGCCGTCACTGCCGCCTCGGTAAGTTCGGCCCAGTAGCCAGGCGTGCGGCCTCTATGCTGCTATCGGTGACTGACCAGATTGCGTATTGTGTCCGGCCGCTTGACGCCTCGACCTGGGACGCCTTCGCGGAGGTAGTCGAGCGCAATAACGGCGTCTTCGGCGGCTGCTGGTGCATGGGCTTTCACCCTGAACGCTTTCAGATGCACCGCGCCGGTTACGCGGGGAATCGCGCCACCAAGGAGGCCAAGGTTCGCGAGGGCCGGGCGCACGCGGCGCTGGTCTTCGACGACGACGGGATCGCTCAGGGATGGTGCCAGTACGGCAGCCCCGAAGAACTTCCGGCCATCAAGCACCGGCGCGCGTACGAAAAGGACGCGCCACCGCTGCCGGACTGGCGGATCACCTGCTTCTACGTTGACAAAAAGCATCGCGGGCAGGGCATCGCGAGGGCTGCCCTCGGCGGCGCGCTCGAGCAGGTCGCCGCAGCCGGTGGCGGTCTCGTCGAGGCGATCTCTGAGGTGACCACTGGTCGCGAAGCCGTTGGGCGCTTCCTCTTCAGCGCGACCGTCGAGTTGTTCGAGGACCACGGGTTCAGCCGGGTCCGGCAGGTCGGCAAGCATGCCTGGATCGTCAGCAAGCAGGTAGACCCGGCCTGACCGCGTGTATTACGGATTGTGATACACTTAGCACATGTCATCCGCCATCAGCGTCCGCCTGGACCCAGAAGCCATGCAGGCACTCGCGCAGCTTGAGGCAACCGGCATGAGCAGATCTGAAGCCATCCGGCGCGCGCTTCTCGACAGTGCAGGTCGCCTCCGGAAGCGGGCTGCCCTGGCCGCTGAGGTAGCCGCCCTGGAGGCCGATGAGGAGGACAGACGCGAGATGGCCGAGCTCGCCGCGTTCATGGAGAGCATGCGTGCTCCGGGGTGACATTCACCAGTTCCGGCCGCCGCGCGGGGCAGGTCACGAGCAGCAAGGCCGCCGATACGGGGTGATCGTCCAAGCGAACGAGCTGCTGCCCCGCTCGGTAGTGCTCGTAGCACCGACATCTCACAGCGCGCGGGCCGCCTCTTTCCGTCCTGAGATCGACCTCCTGGGCGAGACGACACGTGTCCTCGTTGAGCAGATTGGCGCTGTCGACACCAGCCATCTAGGCGACCTTGTAGGTCGTGTGAGTCCAGAGCACCAGTGGGGCATCGATGAGGCGCTGCTGACCGTTCTCGGCCTTCGCTAGGACACGCCCGCTGCCAGTTTGCCGAATTAATCTAAGAAGGTCTTATCAAGGCGGCACGGCGGGCTGCGGCGCGGCTTGCACGGATGGCCCGCGGATCGGCGGGATCTTCCGGGTCGGGCCGCCGAGCATCGGACCGGCTGTCGGCGGCGATGCCGTGTTCCGGGATGCCGGACAGCAGCTTGACCGCGACCAGCAGGGCATCGGGTCGGCCCAGATAGCGGGCATGCAAGCTGATCATGCTGACAGCCTGCGTTTCCGTCAGCCAGCAGCGCTCAAGGGCTGGATGTCATCGAGCGCCTCACCAAGCCGGTCCTTCTCAGCCTCAAGGTCGTAGCGCGCCTGCAGGTTCATCCAGAACCGCTCCGACGTGCCGAAGTACCTGGCGAGTCTCAGTGCCGTGTCGGCGCTGATCCGGCGCTGTCCGTGGACGATCTCGTTGATCCTCCTGGCTGGCACATCTACAGCCCTGGCCAACTGGTACTGGCTCACCCCGAGAGGCCTGAGGAACTCCTCCAGGAGGATCTCCCCAGGGTGAACGGGCGGCATAACCGTCTCAGCTGTCACCGCTCCTCCTAGTGATAGTCGACGATCTCGACGTCTTCCGCCCCCGCTTCGGACCAGCGGAAGCAGATCCGCCACTGCCGGTTGATCCGGATGCTGTACTGCCCGGCGCGGTCACCTGACAGCTTCTCAAGTCGGTTACCCGGTGGCACGCGAAGATCTCCCAGGGCCTCCGCGGCGTCCAGCATCGCGAGTTTGCGCCAGGCGGCGCGCTGGGTCGTGGAGTCGAGCTTCCGCGATCGCTTCCGCTGCCAGACCGCCTCGGTGTCCTTGTCCCTGAAGGATCTCAGCACCCTCCATAATAACGCGACGCGTTATTAACGCAACACGTTATGGGAGTCTGAATTCGCGCGTCTCTGCGCCGGATGGGCGCCCGACTCGGAGCGCGTCTGCGGTGCGGGTACCGACTGCCAGCAGGACAACTCCCCCGTCATCCCCGCAGTCATGGGACCCGGGTGTCGGTACGCCGATGGATACTGCCCGGTGTGGCGACATTCAAAGACCAAGACCTGACCGATGCCGAATTCCGAGAGTGTGACTTGACTCGCGCCCGTCTGATCGGGGTGGTGATGCAGGACGCCGTCATCGACGGGCTGGTGAGCAACCTAGTGGTCAACGGAGTCGAGGTGACGTCATACGTCGAAGCCGAGCTTGACCGCCGGCATCCAGTGCGGCTGCTGATCCGCTCAGCTGATCCAGCCGACCTGCGGGATGCCTTTCTGCAGCTGCGGACCGACTGGGCGGCGACGCTCGAGCGGCTCCAAGGGATGGCCAAGGGTTCCGAACACCAGCGCGTCGGCGGCGAATGGTCGACGGTAGAGACCCTGCGCCATCTGGTGTTCGTGCACGACTCGTGGTTCCGACGCTGCTGCCTGGGTTCGACCGAACCATTCACCGCGATCGGGTTGGCGGTCGACTTCGTCCCTGACCAGGAGGAGCAGGGCCTGGATCCAGCGGCGACCCCCGGGCTCGACGATGTGCTGGCCGTGCGCGACGTGCAAGGCGCCGAGCTGGAGCGCTGGCTGTCGACCGTGACGGACGGTCAGCTGTCGGCACCGGCACCAGTGCCAGCGGGCCGTGGCTGGCCACCGTACGCCAGGGGAAAGTCGGTCCTCGAGTGTGTGCACGTTGTGCTGAATGAGGAGTGGGCGCACCACGGCTTCTGCGCGCGCGACCTCGACCTACTCGGAACGTGACCCTCACGAAGGGGTGTCGAAAGCGAAACCCAACCCGGCCTTGCAGCTGAGGACCTGAGTTGGGTCAATCTAGTGCGCACCATGAAGCCGCTACCGGCAGCCTCGGTGGCGGGCCCCGCTGGCAGCGTCCGCGGGCAATGGCTATCCGGGAGCGAGCAGGTCATCGATGGCAGCGATTGCCACGACGTCCCGAGCTGCGTCCGCGAGGCTTGGGTCCATGGAGACCAAGGCGTCAGCCTGCAGCGTGGTCACCGCCAGGTACTCGGCGTCTCTGAGCGTGTCCCAGTTGTGCTGACGTGCGATCTGCCACGCCTTGCGGCGCGAGACCCGATCGCCGAGCAGTCGCATCTTGATCTCGGTTATTCGCTCGTGTGCTTGCAGGGCTGCCGTTTCCGTGCGCTTACCTGCACGGACCTCGCGTAGCAGCAATTCCAGCGCCTCCGAGCGGATCGAGTTCGGCGCGACCAGCTGGTGGGCCGGATCGACGTGAAGCTCGGCGTCCACGAGGTGAAGCAAGGTCGGGGCGTCGATCACATAGCGGGCCATGGGCGCAGCTTAGCCAGGCCAGAGCTAGTGCGCAGTATTCGGCCACTGGAGGCGCGAGCTCCGAGGTCAGTGCTCTGTAAGTGGCTCGAGTGCTCGAATCGTGGCCCAAGTAGGGTCACAAAGCGGGACATCGTCTCCGCCCGAATAGGCAGGTACAGAAAGCTGGGTGAGCCGCATTGCGGCGACTGCGCTCATGGACGCTTCAGGAACCTCAAACCGAACGCCGCGAACACCATGACAATTCCGATGTTTACTATCAACCGCTCCCAGAAATGGTTCTTGAAGAACAGGACATCCACGCTGACCACGACGGCTACGAGCGCAAGCACGTAGAGCACGACGGCGGCCTGTCTTCCCATCGTTCCTTTCTACTGGGTGCGACGGGATGGGGCAAGACAGGCCATGAAGAGCTCAGCCGGCCGTCTTGGCGAGGTTGACTAGATGACCGATCAGGTACAGCGTGGGCAGCCGTGCGAGCGTGTCCCAGACCTCGCTGACGGCGTACAGGCGGTCCTCGGGGGCTGTGGCCGGCTCCAACGCCACGCTGGCCTGGTGGTGCAGGAAGTTCAGCCTGCCAGCGATGTACATACTGAACGAGCGCTCGTCGCGCAGTTCTCCAGGGCCGCCGGCTGAGCGATAGGCGGCGAGGGTGCGCCCGACAGCGGCGTCATCGACCCGGCCGTCGTCATGGATATGCCAGAACGCCAAGAGCCCGGCAAGCTCCTGGTCCGGGCAAGCGGGCCCGGCCTCATCCCAGTCGAGCGGGATCAGGTCGCCGGAGCCGTCGACCAGCACATTGCCAGGGTGCAGATCCCGGTGGCAGGTCACAAGCTCGTCCTGGGCAGCGGCCGCCACCAGTGCTGCCAGGTCGGCCAGCAGGCCGATATGCCCGGCGAGAGCCTGGCTCCAGCTGGCTTCGTACTCGCAGGCGGCGTCAGCGAGCTGGTCCCAGGTCGCCGGCTCCGGAACCATCTCGTACCAAGGGTCAGGCTCAGATACATCTGGCAGGGCATGCACATGCAGCCTGCCAAGAAGATCGCCGATCTGGGCGGCTAGCCCAGGATCTGCGAGATCGGCGGGGACGCCGTCGACCCACCGGTACAGCCGCAGCCAGCTATCGCCGGAGTCCCGGGCCAGCGGGACGAGGAATCGCCCGCCGCGGCCTGGCACACTGCCGGGCAGCCGGATGCCGGCACCCAGCAGGTGCGTTGTGAACGTTACTTCCCGGCATACCGACTCCTCGTCGGACTCGGCGAAGAGTTCCTTGACCGCGTAGCGATCCGCACCCAGGTCCAGGTGCCAGATCCGTCCCACCGCACCCCGCGACAGCGCCGTGATCGAGGCACCAGGCCTGACCGCCAGCCCGAAGGCAGCGCAGACGTTCTCGACGGTCAAGCTGCCATCGCGGATCACGCACCAAGGCAAGCACCTGCCGATGATCGCAGCAACCGAGTATTCCCCGCCGCCGCGGCCTAGCCATTGGTAGCCGATGACCGCCTGGCCCCGACCTGCCCGGGTTCAGCATGCCAGCCCGGTCGGGCTGAGTAGCGGCGCGCGGCGAGCGTCTCGGCGCCGACGCACGACCCACGAGGTGAGATGAAGCGCGCACGCCACTGTCTTCTGCGCGTCAGCCGGCGACGTTCGCCATAGGCGGTTCTCCTGGCTCCTCGCCGCATGACGTCTTAGATGTCGGTGGTGGCCTGGGCCCGGCCGTCTTTGACGGCGGCCTGGAGGGCGGCGTAGTCGCGTTCGTTCTGGTCGGCGTATTTCTCGGCGAAGTCGGCGATCGCCTGGTCGAATTTGTCGGAGCCGCCGAGGTAGGAGGCCAGTGCGATGCGGTCGCCGGAACGGGCGTGGGCCCGGGCCAGTGACCACCCGCATATTTGCGCGTAGGCCGCCATGCCCGAGGGGATCATCTGCTCGATCGGGAAGGAGAACTTCCAGTCCTTGAGCTGGCGGACGTAGTAATCGCGGTCCACCCCGTCGGGGCCGGTCACGTGGGTCCAGCCGAGGAAGATGTCACTTTCGGCCTGCATCAGGCGCTGCCCGGCGACGACGCGCTCGCCGTGGCTGGCGTAGTGGCTGCGCCCGCAGTAGGCCGCCAGGACGGAGGCCTGGGCTTCCTTGGGCTGCAAGAACAACGGCTCGGTCCCGTCGCCGGCGTCCATCAGCGCGATCCAGCAGCGGGTGCCGACGCTGCCCACCCCGACCACCTTGCGGGCCACCTGAACGAGCGTGAAGTGCTCGAGCAGGTGCTTGCGGTCGGACTGCAGGGTGCGCTGGTATTTGCCCAGCGTCTGGCGCACCAGCTCATAGATCGCACTGGCCTGCTCCCCGGAAAAGACCTCCTCGATCGGCTCGATCAGCGGCGGGTCGCTGATGATCCGCCGCTGCCCGTCAACCTGGGTGGTCAGCTTGGCCAGCGCCTTCATGCTGTCGTGGGTGTGAGCCTTGGCCACCATCTTCTTGGTGGCCTTGACCCTCTTCTTCTTCATCTGCGACTGGAACCGGGCGATGGTGTCATCGACGTCCAGGTGCGCGTACCACACCGCCAGGAACGGCTGGCCGGCGAACTCCCGCATCGCCGTGCGGTACCTCTCGACCCCCGCCAGGATGACCTTACGGCGGGCTTTGGCCGGGAACCCGTTGTCGCGCCCGGCCACCGCCAGACTGGCCGCCAGCCGCTTGACATCCCACTCGAACGGGCCGGGCAGCGTCTCGTCGAAATCGTTGACGTCAAAGACCAGCCGCCGCGCGGGCGAAGCGAACGCGCCGAAATTGGCCAGGTGCGCATCCCCGCACAACTGCACCCGCAGTCCCGAGGTGGGGGTGGTGGCCAGGTCGGCCGCCATCGGCAGCGCCGCCCCCCGGTAGAACGTGAACGCCGACACCAGCATCCGCCCAAGCCGGACCGGCACCAGCTCCGGCACCCGGCTCTTGTCCTGCTCCAGCAGCAGCCCGACCGGATCCCGCCCCGGGCCCGGCGTGAACTCCGCCTGCGACTCCAGCGACGCCACCGCCCGGGCGTCCTTCCCCCGCGCCTCCCGGTCCGCCCGGCTCAGCCGCTCGTCCGTCCCGGCCCGCGGCGCGGGCGCCCGCGTCGAGGCTCTGGCTGGCGCTCGCGCCGAGCCTCTAGCGGGCTGCGCCGATCCTCTAGGCCGTGCGCGCGCGCCGGAGCCTCTATCTGGCGCTCGCGCGGCAGACCTTCGCCGCGCGGCATCCTCAGTCTTCACCGACATGGCAACCCCTTCCCTCCAGGGCCATCAGCGTGATGCGCCGGAACTGCCGACGAAACCGTGTGGTGCCTCGCCAGCTTGCGCAGTGTCTCGCGGAAGCTCACTATCTGGCCCGTTACGTTACGTTCACCGTCACGTCACCATTCGACAGCGCGCCACAGTTGAGCTCCATCCCCCAGAGGGGGTGAATCCAGTCCGCCCACTCCTGGAGCAGCCATCGGCGGCGGAGGTGCAGGTTGTTACCCAGGATCAAGACGGGGTGGATGCGGAGCGCTCCGCTGGCTCCGCGTCAATCAGCATCGACACGGCTTCAGGTCAGCAGCTTCTCGTCGTCCACGTTGACATCAGGTCCGATCGGTGCCGGCGTGCCCGTTCCTTTCCGATCGCGAGACGCGGCCACAGCCAGGGGAACCTCTCTCAGTCGAGCACGCCTCAACGCTTTTTTACCGCGGGCGCGATGAGTTCCGACCCCACCGCCGGTATGTACTGACGAGCTCGCCGGAATACCCGTGGCGAACCGATCACGAGGGAGAATCCGATGTCAGACAGTCGTGCGGCAGACGAGGCCGCTATCCAGGTCGTGCTGGTTGACTCCTACAAGGCGTGGGAGGCTGGCGACGCCGACGGCATGGTTGCCAACTACACAGCGGAGGCGACCGCTATCATGACCGGCTCGCTCCGCGAAAGCCGCAAGGTGATCCGCGAGAACATGGCCCTGGCCTTCGAGGGGCCACTCAAGGGCAGCTCGACCTACAACAAGCAGCTCAGCCTCCGCTTCGTCGGCAGGGACGCCGCGATCGTCGTGAGCGAATCCGGCATCCTGTTCGGCGGCGAGACCGAGGTTCCGGACCCGCGTAAGGTGAACGCGACCTGGGTTTTCGAGAAGCGGGACGGCCAGTGGCTGATCGCCGCCTATCACAACAGCCCCGTGCTGGCGCCGCCGGGCAGTGACACCTTCCCTGTAGCCGGCAGTGACCGTGTGTAGTGGCGCAGGGCTCTGGCGTCGCTGGCCCCGACGTTCGAGCCCTGCCGTCGAACGGCCCGGCTGTTGTGGCTGCGGTGGTCTTGATAGGAGCAGAGAAGAGGCGCGAGGGTGACGACGACGGTAGAAGGCTTCGATCGCCTGGTCGAGCCGTTCCGGACGGAGTTGCTGGCGTACTGCTACCGGATGCTCGGCTCGGCTCACGACGCAGAGGACTTGGTCCAGGACACCTACCTGAGGGCGTGGCGGGCCCGGGAGCAGTACGACGAGACTCGCAGCTCACTGCGCACCTGGCTCTACCGGATCGCGACGAACGTCTGCCTGACCGCGTCGGACGTCCGCGGCCGCCGGCCGCTGCCGTCGGGTTTGGTGGCCGCTAGGGACCCGCTCGGGCCGCTCGTCCGCGGAGAGAACGTCGCCTGGCTCCAGCCCCTGCCTGACTCGTTGCTGGACGCGGGCGATCCGGCTAGAGCCGTGATCGATCGCAGCAGCCTGCGCTTGGCGTTCGCGGCCGCCCTGCAGCACCTGTCGGCGCGTCAGCGCGGCGCGCTGATCCTGCGTGACGTGCTCGGCTTCTCCGCGTCCGAGGCGGCGGAAATCCTCGGCACTACGGTCGTATCGGTGAACAGTTCCCTGCAGCGGGCGCGTTCCCGGGTGAAGGAAGCCGGGGTCCGCCAGGAACGTCTCAGCGAGCCGTCCGCAGCCGAGCAGCGTGCCTGGGTCGATCGCTACATGAAGGCATTCGAGCACGCCGACGTCGAGGGCCTCAAGCGGCTGCTCACCGAGGACGTGCTCATGGAGATGCCGCCGATGCTCAACTGGTTCGCCGGCCCCGGCAACTACGGCTTGTTCATGGAATGGGTCTTCGAGCAGGCCGGAAGGGACTGGCGGCTGAAGACGGTCGCGGCCAACGGCCAGCCCGGGTTCGCCGCATATCGGCGCGTCGGCGGCGGATACGAGCTCCACACGCTCCAGATCTTCACCGTCACCGCCGAAGGCATCAGCCGGAATTCGGTGTTCCAGGATTCCGAGGTCTTCGCGTCTTTCGGTCTGGCGGCCGGGCTCGAGGCCTAGGGACTCGCGTCATGACCGCCCAGTGGCCGAGCTAGCCAGGCGTGTGGGAAAGTATCGCGGCCACCACCTGGTCGAGAGGCTGCCTGGCGTCGATGGCAATGGCCCCGAATGCGCGCAAGCGGTCCTGATATCCCGGCAGGAGGCGGCGTATGTACTCGCGAGAGTCCCCGGCACGGCCCCACTCGTTGCCCTGGCGCGCATCCAGCCGTGCCAGCATGGTGGGCTCGTCGATCTCCAGCAAGAACACCTGGGTGAAGCGATCGGCCAGCTCCAGCTCATTGTCCGCACCGCCGCAGAGATACAGCGTGGCGGGTGCCGCGCCGCGAATCAGTTCGTCGAGGCGGGCCGGATCCCATTCCCAGTTATGCCGGGACAGCCAGGCAAGGTCCGGCTCGGCCGGCTCTTCTGCGACCACGGCGCCGGCAGAGTCAACGAACCGGGCAAGGAACGGGTCTTCGTCGTCATCGATACAAGCCAGGCCCCGCCGGGCAAGCACGGCGGCGATCGCCGACTTCCCAGCCCCGGCAGAGCCGGTGATCAACACTGCACTCATCGGTGCCCATCATCGGCAAGTCCTCAAGGCGGCGCAACGAGTTTGTGCCCTCGGCCAGAGAAGGCTGACAAGATAGGAGCAAATCGATTCACGTTTCAACGCCATGGTGACCATAGCGGCGTGGGCGGCGGGACGGTATCAAATGAAGCCGGGCAAGGCGCTCAGAGCGGCAGCAGCTTGCATGGTGCTCACCATCATCGCCGCGTGTGGAGCCGGCGGTGCCTCGGCGCACGGATCTAAGCTCTACCCAGTTCCGACATCATCCTGGCGACCTGGCGACCCGTCGCTGCTAGCGCTGGCGACCGGAAACTTGACTGCGGGAGAGTACCGGGGCAGTTGGTGCCCTTGGCTGGCCGGAACGGGGCCACGGCGAATGGCAGTCGTGTGGCCAGCCGGTTTCCATGCCCGGCGGCATCCCTTCGAGTTGCTCGATTCTCACGGCACGGTCGTTGCAAGTGGCGGGCGAGCACATCAAGAGAGTCGGCGGCTTCATTCCCGGGAAGCATGGGCCTTGCTTGCTTGGGCAGAACGGGGCGTTCTATGCGATGGGATATCCGACTAGTGGGTGACTCGGCCAGACTGAGTCGCCCAGGTCACGGGATCGGTAAGTCAAGGTCAACCAGGGCCGGCGCCTGCGAGACGGGTTCGAGAGACCACGGCCTAACTCAGCCATTAAACGCCGCTGCCCACGTCGGATCGCAAGTGCCACACGGTCAACGGAGTACATCAGCTGGGACGCGTCCCATGCCTCGAATTGGGCGACCAACGTCATGCCGATGGCCTCGAGGAGCCGACAGGACTCCTTGTTCGCTTCCTGCGTGACCGCGATGACGACCGGCGGTGCCGGGCTGAGGTTCTCCAGCGCCCATGCGGTCGCGGCGCTCACCGCTTCCCGGCCATAACCGCGACCCCAGTACTCGGGAAGAAGCGTGTACCCCACCTCGGTATGACCAGTCGCGTTATGTTCCGAATGCGTGTCGCCAACAGGTTTGATTTCTACCATTCCGAGCACGGCAGCGTCCGAGTTGCGCACGACACAGAACACGTTCGGAGCGCCGGGACATTTTTCCTCGCGACGTGCGACCTCGGCAGCGGCGACAGGCCCGCCCAGGTAGCGCTGGACGGCCGGGTCGGTCCACGTCCGTGAGATCGCCGGGACATCAGCGGTTTCAATAGGCCGCAGCACGAGCCGTGCGGTGAGCAATGTGGCCGGCCAGGGGGCGACACGCTGGATAGAAGCCATCGATACATATTGACATGCAAGTCCATGGCTTAATGCGGCATGCGCGTGGATCTCCGCCGATGGTGCAACTTGAAGCGTCGAGGGTTCTCGTTCCAATGGCTAGAATCGTCGGGATGCGAGGGCCGACCGCAGGAAGCGCTATACCTGCGCTAAGGCCCGCACGCTCGCTCAGGCGTACCGGCACTTCGGTGAGGTCGACGCCGCCGGAACATCGCCGCTGTACGAGCACGTCGCCGTCGCCCTGAGTGAGTCCGACGAGGCGCTGCGCGCCATCGAGGCGGCGCCGGCGCGCAAGCGGAACCCAAGGGTAATCCTCGCCGCACTGCATGACCTTGCCCTCGCCGGACGCGCCCCGGCGCTCGCCGCGGCCTATGCTGCTGCGGACGGCGACGCTGCCGCAGGCGCGGCGATCGACACCCTGCTGCGAATGACGGACTCGGTCGTGGCCATCGCCGTGCGGCGGCAGACGCGGACCAACGAGACCGGACGCTGCGCCGTGCTGTATCCGGCCATTGCCGAGGCGGCGCGCCGGGTAGGCGCGAACGCGGTTGGGCTGATCGACGTGGGTTGTTCGGCTGGCCTCAACCTCAATGTCGATCGCGTGGGCGTCACGTACAGCAACGGACAATCGCTGGGCGACCCGTCATCTCCCGTGCAGATGTCGTCTTCGATCGTGGGAAACCGGCCCATCCCGACGCAGGCGATACCCGAGGTCGTCGCCCGCGTCGGGATCGACCTCGATCCGGTAGACGTGACCGACGCGGATGACGTCCGATGGTTGCGGGCCTGCCTGTGGCCGAATCAGCCGGAGCAGGTCGCGAGGCTCGAAGCGGAGATTGCGTTGGCTGCGACGGCCCCTCCACTGCTGCTGCAAGGTGACGCCGTAGCGGTGATGCCCGACGCCTTCGCCCGTGTGCCCGCGGACGCCATGCCCGTCGTCATCACGACGTGGGCGCTGTCGCGCTTCGCTCTCGAGAGCCGCCTGCGCTTCCTGTACCGCCTGGACGAAGCGGCGGCGGGCCGGGCGGTGGCGTGGGTGTCAGTGGAGGGGGTCGGAGTCGCGCCGACGATACCGACGCTTGGCGATCGTCGCGCCTCGGGCCACAGCATCATCGGCCTGGCAGTCTTCGAGCAGTCGGCTCTGCGCGCCGAGGCTATTGGCCGCTGCTGGTCGCAGGGCCGCATGATGGCATGGCTGGCACGTCCTGTGCCCGAGGCTGGTGTGTGTAGCCGCCGCCCGGCGCCGCTGCCGTAGGATCCGGACCAGCAGATACCCCTCTTAGTATTGATGGTGTCGAAATGGTGGGAAACTCGGCAGCACCCGCGTCCCCTGGTCGGCTCACGTTTTGCCGTTGCCGGCGACCGGGTGTTCGATGCCCGGGCGGGTGCCTGGGCTGAGGGCACGGTGGTGCTCGTCGAGGACCGGGTGATCGTCGGCATTAGCCGGTCCGCGCCGGACGGCTGGCCGGTGCTGGAGGTGCCAGGCGCCAGCCTGCTGCCCGGGCTCATTGACGCGCATACCCATGTGCTGCTGCGCAGTAGCTGGAACGAGCTGGAACTGGCGCGGCAGATGGTCGAGGAGAACCCCGGCCACCGGGCTGCTAGCGCGGTCCAGGCGATGTCAATCGCGATCAGGCACGGATTCACGACGATCCGTGATCTCGGCACCGAAGGCGCCGACTATTTCGATGTCGGCCTGCGGGATGCCGCACGGGAGGGCATTGTGCCCGGTCCGCGGATGCTGGTCGCCGGGCCCGCCATCCGGTCGACCGGCCGGTATCCGGTGGCTGGTCTGCGGCACAGCATGACCTTCCCGGTCGGCATAGACAGCTGCACCGGCGCTGCGGCCTGCCGTGAGACCGTGCGAACCCAGATCGCCTATGGAATCGACTGCCTGAAGATCTACGTCAGCGAGCGCTTTGATGAGCCCTCTGGCGAGGAGGCCTACCCAGACGGTCCGCTGGTGTGGACCGAGGAGGAGGTACAGGCGCTTGTCGACGAGGCGCACCGGCAGGGCATCGCGGTGGCCGCCCACTCGCTGACGCTCAGCGGGGCAAAGATGGCCGTAGCCGCCGGAGTTGACTCGATCGAGCACGGTTTCGCCATATCTCCCGATCTCGCGGCGGACATGGCCGCCCGGGGTACGGCCCTGGTGCCGACCCTCCTAGTCACCCGGGAGCATGCCGCGCACGGCTCGCAAATCTCCGAGCAGGTCAAGGCCGCGCATGACCGCTCCTTCGTCAACTGCCTGGAGGCGGGCGTCCGGATCGTCCTCGGCACCGATGTCGGCGGGTTCGAGTGGACTAGGGTGCCGCAGGCTGAGGAGTTCACCATGATGACCAGCTTGGGGATGTCCGCGGCGGATGCGCTGCGTGCCGGAACGCTGTGGGCTGCGGAGCTGCTCGGGCTTGCCGGGACCGCCGGGGTCATTGAGCCGGGCGCGGCCGCCGACATCGTGGCCGTCGCCGGCGACCCGCTGCAGGACATCGAGTGCCTGCAGCAGGTGGAGCTCGTTATCCAGGGCGGCCAGATCGCCTGGGACGGACACGACCTCACCTGGGACGGGCGCGTGACCACCATCTGAGCACGCGCATCGCCCGCAGAGTCACCCAGCGAGACGGCTTGCCCGCTCCGTCGTCCATATCGAACCAGACCCGACCAGGCAGGCGCCAGTCGAGAAGCCAGGTACCGTCCTGCCAGGCGCCGGGAGCGAACGTGGTCGACCGCCTCGCCGAGCCTCGGGTCGGGCGCGGCGCCGGTCAGGGCGCCAGCAGAGCGGAAGTAGTCCAGTGCCCGCAGGACGTCGTAGTGCCATCGGCTGGGATGCACGAAGGACAGGAATTGCTCGTCGGCCGGCTCGCCGGTGCTGAGCGCGGCGGAAGAGGTTGCGCTCGCAGTAGATATTCCTCGCCCGACTTGCGCGCCTCCCGGGATTCAGGCGTGCCCCCGGTGGCTCGCTCGTACTCCAGGAGCCCTTCCAGCACGTTGATGGTGGTGGCGAACGACGAGCGGACCGAGCCGTTGGCCCGCTCGCAGTTCCAGCCGCCGTCGTCGAGGCGCTCGCCTGCCAGCCTGGCGACCAGGGGCGAGACGTCGACACCGAAGTAGGCGCCGTCGGCAACGGTCCGGCCGTTGATGCACTCCTCGACTTCGCCCTCCCAGTAGGGCTCGCCGCCCTCATCCCAGCGTGAGTTGGCGCCGATCAGTTCGACGGCTCGCCTGGCCCGGTCCGAGGCGGGATCGAGGCCGAACTCCCGGAGCTGCGACAACGAAAACGCCGTGGCCGTCCACGGCTGGCCGACGTCCTGCCACTCGCGGAAGTCGAAACCGCCGGGAAAAAGGCGCCGCCCGCCCACTGCCCGTCCTCGTCCTCGTGCGCGAGCAGCCTGGCTCCCCAGCCCTCGGTCTCCACCTTGGCCCGTTCCGCTCGTCCACTCCGGCTCCGGGGCGTCGAGCAGGTCGCGCATCACCTGCCAGCGAATCGCCGGGTCGGAATCGAGAAGCCAGTCGATCACCTGGCCAGACTCAGCATTTCCGCTGGAACTGTCGATTGCTGATGGCATCTATGACCTCCCGAGACGGGCGCCCGACCGCTGCGCCTATGCAACTAGCGTGCTCCATCTAGGGGCGGACGAGCACCTTGAGGGCTTGCCTGGCGTCCATTTCCTGGTATCCCTCCGGGGTCTGATCCAAGTCGACTTCGCGGTCGAAGACCCGGCCGGGGTTGACGCGGCCGTCGAGGATGCCGGGCATGAGCGTCTCGATATAGGCGCGTGCGGGCGCCGGTCCGCCGGTGAGGCTGATGTTGCGGCCGAAGAGGCTGCCGAATCCGACCGGTGCGTCCTCGTACTGGGGTACGCCGACCCGGCTGATGACGCCGCCGGCGCGGACGACGCCGACGGCCTGCTCGTAGGCGGGCATGTGGCCGACAGCTTCGAGGACGACGTGGGTGCCGTCGCCGCCGGTCAGGTCGCGGACCTTGTCGATGCCTTCGTCGCCGCGCTCGGCGACGACGTCGGTGGCGCCGAACTCGCGGCCGAGGTCGGTGCGGGCCTCGTGCCGGCCCATCAGGATGATCCGCTCGGCGCCGAGTTGCCTGGCCGACAGCACGGCCAGCAGCCCGACGGCGCCGTCGCCGATCACCGTGACCGAGTCCGCGGGCTGACGCTGGCCCTGACGGCGGCGTGGTAGCCGGTGCCGTACACGTCGGACAGGTCAGCAGCGACGGCAGCAGCGGCGAGTCCTCGGCGACCGGGCGGCGACCAGGGTGCCGTCGGCCAGCGGGACGCGGACGGCCTCGGCCTGGCCGCCGCCGACGCCGCCGGCGTTCCAGAACCGCCGTGCCGGCACGAGGTCTGGAGGCCCTCGCGGCAGAACTCGCAGGTGCCGTCGGACCAGGCGAACGGGCCGATGACCAGGTCGCCCTTCTTGACCGTCGTGACATCGGCCCCGGTGTCCTCGACGACGCCGATGAACTCGTGGCCGATCGAGCGGCCCTCCGGCGTGACGGGCATCGAGTGATAGGGGTGCAGGTCCGACCCGCAGATGCACGCCCGGACGACCCGGACGATAGCGTCGGCTGGCTGCTGGATCGGCGGGGTCGGGAACGTCGATGACGCGGACGTCGCCTGCGCCGTACATGTACGTCGCTCGCATGGTGATAGCTCCTTCAGCGGTTCGTCTAGTAGCCGGTGGGTCGCCCACTTGTTTGATCTTGCCCGCGCCGCCCAGCCCGCCTCACCGCGGCATCGGCGGTCGAAGACTTCCGGTGTCACAATGGCGTCCAGCAGATCCTCGATGCGATCACCGACGCACCGGCCTGGGTGCGGAACGCGTGGCACGACATGCTCGCCGCAAACCGCCTTGCCCGCGCTCTCTACATCCAGGTCCTCGCCGATCCACGCAGGCCCGCCAACAACGCCCGCTTCGTGTACCTCGACCCGGCAGCACGCGAGTTTTTCACCGACTGGGAACGGGCCGCCGACGACATCGCCGCGATGCTCCGCTCCGAGGCTGGCCGCAATCCCCGCGACAAGCAGCTCATCGAGCTGATCGGCGAGTTGTCCACCCGGAGCGACGACTTCCGCATCAGGTGGGCCGCACACAACGTCCGCTTCCACCGCACCGGGCACAAGCGACTCCATCACCGGGTGGTCGGGGCGCTCGACCTCGACTTCGAGGCCATGGAGCTTCCCTCTCACCCCGGTCTCACGCTGCTCGCCTACACCGCGGCCGCAGGCACACCCACCGCCGACAGCCTCAGGATGCTTGCCAGCTGGGCCGCCACCGCCGAGCAGGCCGGCGAACTGCCTGTCTACGCCTAGGCTCTGGTCACCAAATCTCCATTCTGTGAGCTTTAGAACTAGTTCTGGCTGATCTGGTCGGTAAGCGATACGGTGGTCGCGCGTCAGGAGGGCCGGTTGATGAGCGAGAACACCGAGCCGGAAGCATCCCAGCCGCCGGGCGAAGACGGCGGTATCTGGGGCACGCCGCCGCCGTCCACGGCGGGCACGTCGGGAGCGGCCAACCCATCGGGCGTTCCCGGTGGGGCCTGGAGTACGCCAGGCAGCGCCTGGGGAGCGCCGTCCTATGCCTGGGGTGTGCCGCCACCGCCAGCCCGGCCGGCCCGGACCGGGCGAGTGCACATGATCTGGTTGATAATCACCTTGGTCGCCGCGCTCGGCTGCGGCGCAGCGGGCTTCCTGATCGGCAAGTCCTCCGAGCAGATCGCCTCAGCTATCAAGAGCGGCGGCGCAGCGGCGGGAGCGGCCCCATGCAAGGGCGCGAGTGCTGCGCCAGGCGCCGGTAGCCATTTGGCCAGCGAGTTGCTCCCGCTGCCGCGGGGCGCCAAATATCTCAAGGGCCGGTTCAAGCACCAGGTGGACTCGCTCGACGAGTTCCTCAGCGCGCTCTACCCGCATGTCTCCTTCGAAAGGGGGCGACTCGTCGCGCAGTGCTTCCGGGTGGCAGCGCAGCAAGGCTGGGTCCTGCCGTCTGGCCGGATCGTCACCGTGTACCTTGCCCAGTTCGGCACGCGCGCGGACGCGCGCAGCTACGCTCTGGCGACTCAGACCGCCGACCTCGCCGACCCGCGCAACAAGCTGCACGGCGCAGTCAGCGGAGTCTCCGATGGCATCCTGATCGAGGCTCCTGCGCCGGACAAATATGGCAACACGCTGAGCAGGCTGGTCGGCGACAAAGGCAACGTCGCCATCATCGTGCACATTTTCGTGCCGGCCCATCTGCCCTCGCGGACGTCCGCCATGCCGTTCTTGCGCAGGCAGGCCGCGCGATTGTGACGACGACCCTATGGGCCCGGCCGGGCCCATAGGGTCGTCCTAGCAGGACTAGCGTGGCCAGCCTGCCTACTCGCCGTCGGGCGTGGTGTGGATGAGCTTCTTGTTGACGAACTCGTCGATGCCCAGCGGCCCGAGCTCCCGGCCAACGCCTGAGCGCTTCGTCCCGCCGAACGGCAGTTCCGGGCCGCCGCCCTCGGCCTGGTTGATCCAGACCATGCCGACATCCAGCCGGTCGGCTACGTCCAGTGCCAGCGCCTCGTCGCTGGAGAACACCGCGCCGCCCAGCCCGTACGAGCTGCTGTTGGCCAGGTCAATGGCCTCGTCGGCGCTGGAGACCTTGTAGACCACTGCGGCCGGCCCGAACAGCTCCTCGCGGTAGGCCCGCATCTCGGGGGTCACGCCGGACAGCACTGTGGCCTCCACGAACGCGCCGGGCCGGTCTAGCCGGTCCCCGCCCAGGTGCACCGTCGCGCCCTTGCTGACCGCGTCGTTGATCTGGTCCATCAGGTTGCGGGCCGCCTGCTCCGACGACAACGGCCCGTAGGCCGTGGCCGGGTCGGTGGGGTCGCCAGTGGTGTAGCCGGACATCGCGGCCGTGAACTCGGAGATGAACTCGTCGTACACGCTCATCGGCCACGATCATCCGCTTGGCGGCGTTGCATGCCTGGCCGCCGTTCTCCATCCGGGCGGCGGCCGCCGCCTTGGCCACGCCGGGCAGGTCGGCCCCGTCCAGCACGATGAACGGGTCCGAGCCGCCGAGCTCCAGCACGACCTTCTTCAGGTGCTGGCCGGCCGTCGCCGCCACGGCTGAGCCGGCCCGTTCGCTGCCGGTCACCGACACCCCGGCGATCCGCGGATCGGCGATCATCTCGGCCACCTGCTCGTTGCTGGCGAACACGTTGATGTACGCGTCGGCGGGCAGCCCCGCCTCGTGGAAGATCTGCTCCATGGCCAGCGCCGACTCCGGGCACTGCGGCGCGTGCTTGAGAACGATCGTGTTGCCGATCATCAGGTTGGGGGCGGCAAACCGGGCGACCTGGTAGTAGGGATAGTTCCACGGCATGATCCCCAGCAGTGCCCCGATCGGGGACTTGCGGACCCAGGCCGTGCCCGGCGTGTTGGAGTGCAGCGGCGCGTCCTTGAGCAGGTCGGGCCCGTTGTCGGCGTAGTACCGGTAGATGCCGACGGTGAACTCCAGCTCACCCAGGGCCTCGGCCGTCGTCTTGCCCATCTCGCGCGTGATGATCGCGCCTAGCTCGGCAGACCGGTCCTCGTAGAGCTGGGCCACCCGGCGCAAGATCTCCGAGCGCTCGGTCATGGCGGTCCGCCGCCATGCCGGATAGCCGCGTCCGGCCCGATCCAGGATCTCGCCGATCTCCGCGTCGGTGGCCGTCGGGTAGTCCTGCTCCACCTGGCCGGTGGACGGGTTCACAACTTGATACTTCATTTCGCAGTTCTCCCTCGCGCATGGCCCAGATGGTCCTGATCCATGAGCCTACTGGGCGGGCCTGGCCGTCAGAAGACGACGAGCTCCTCGGGGGTCGCGCCGGCCAGCTCATAGTCGGCAGGCACTGCGGGCCGCCCGGAAATCAGCCGCATCAGCGTCGAACGGTCGGCGCGCAGCGCCGCCGCCGGCCGGTCAGGCAGCCTGGCGCCGAGGACCAGCCTGCGATCGCCGATATCGACCTCGACCAGATGGAATCGCTCGGCGGCGAGTCCAGGCGACGAGCAGGGAGCAGGCATCGTCGTAGCCCTCGCTCGCATAGGGCAGTGGCTCGCCGAGTGCGTCGCGGACATCGCCGCCGTGGATCCATTCGCCGAGTGCAATAACGTCCAGCCGGCCGCCCGCGCTGGCGATAGGCTCGCCAGCGCCAAGGTAGCCAGCTGCGAGTTCGGAGAGCACGTCCTGCAGTGGCCACGAGCGCCGCTCGGCGACATCCAGTTCGTTCTCCTCTGGCGTGAAGGCATGCAGGTCGCCGGTCATCGTACGGTGCAAGGCGGATCCGCAGTGCGCGAGCACGTCCCGCACAGACCAGCCGGGGCACGCGGTCGGGTTGTCGAAGCTTGCTTCCGGCGTGCGGTGCAGGATCGGCAGCAGGGCGTCATGCTCGGCCCGCAGCAACCGGCCAGGACGATCAGGGTCGCGGGGGTTGCCAGGGTCAGGGGATTGAGACGAGGTCATGGTGCCCAGCCTCAGCCAGCTGCGTCGAGGTCGCGCATCACCTTGGTCACGAAAGCGGCCTTCTCGACTGCGCTGGGCACAGGAGTCGCTAGCTAGCGCAAGTCAGCCGCGACTGATGGCTCCGGCGCCTGCGTTTGGTGACACAATCGGAATTGAGCCGCCTGATGTATCACTCGAAGTGAGCTAGTCATGGACCAGACAGAGGCTTCCTTGCGGGCTGAGAACGCCGAACTGCGCCGCTTGCTGGAACGGCATCAGTGGTCGGGGCTCACGCCCTACAAGTCGACAGGTTGCTGCCCGGAATGCGCGGGCGCGGCTCCTCCTCAGGGCAAGGGGCACCGCCCGCATTGCGCGATCGTCGCGGCCCTGGCGCTGCACCACATCGCCACGTGGTGAGGGCCGGGCTGGGCGGCTGACTCGCGGGGAGGGCAGTCACCTCGCATACGGTCGGTTCCATGGCTGCGCCCGCGCCGATAGCGGTGACCGACGGCCGCGTCGGCATCCGGTCGGGTTCTGCGCCGACGCGGGCAACGGTCATAGTCGGCGATAACAAAACCTCGGGAGAAGTCGGCTACGACGAGGTGCGCGAACGGCCGGGGACCGGGGAACGTACTCCTGCGCTGCGACTTCCCTGACGAAATGCGGTCGAGCGGCAATGCCAGCCGCGCGTTGCGTCTCCTTCTGCATCATCTGGCGACCCGGACCGGCTACCGAACCGCCATCATCCGGGTTCCGGCAGGCGAGGACGGCTTGCTCGCGGTCGCGGCAGCCGCTGGTTTCGCCGCGGGCGGCAGTGCTGGCTTCGCCGCCGCGGGCGGCAGTGCTGGCGGCGATCGCCTGCTCACCAGGGCCATCCCGCCCGTGACCTACTACCGACGGCGTCGTCACCATCAGGCCGCTGCGGGCCGACGATATCGACCGGCATATGGAGGCCATCGACGACGAGCAGATCGACTGGCTCTGGTTGCCAGGCGACCGCCAGGGGTGGGAAGCGATGACTCCTGTCGAGCAGCGCGAGCACAACGTTCTGTACTTGCGCGCGAGCCAGGACACATTCGGTAGCGGCCCGAAATGGATCTTCGCCGCTGACCTGGCCGGTGCGAGCTACGTCGCTTACGTCGACTGCGACCTGGCCAACATCAACGTCCCGGCTGGCGAGGCGAACATCTCCTACACCGCGCATCCGGCGTATCGCCGACACGGCAACGTCAGCAGGGCGGTCCGCTTGGTCACGACCTTTCTGCGCGACCACACCGGCGCGGGATCGGCTCACATCATCGTCGACGCGGCCAACGCCGCGTCGCTGCGCGTCGCGCACGCTGTCGGAGCCGTGGAGGCCGAGCGGTGGCGGGACGAGTACGGCCGCACCATGATCAGGCACGTGCTGCCGCTGCGGTGACGGCGGCGCGCCAGGGCCCCAGATCGAGATCGGGATAGCGAAGTCCGACGCCCGCCACCGTCTCGGCGGTCCAGAACGCGTGCCCGGGAGGCGGGAACCCGAAGAGCTCCAGCTGGCGTGGTGACGCCCGGCTAACGAACCGGTACCAGCTGGGGTCATGGCTCCGATCGGCCCAGGCGAGCCGCTGTCCCCAGTCGAGCGCGGCAGGGCGGTAGCTCAGGTGCATGGTGTAGCGGACGCCGCGGTGTGCGCTGAGCGCGGTCCCGCGATGGAAGACGCCCGGCTGGAAGGCGACAACTGTGCCTGCTGGGCCCGAAGCCGACTCCTCGCACTCGTATAGTTCCGAGGCGCCGGCCGGGGCGCTCCAGCCGTCTTTTTCGCCGGGCTCCCGCCGGCGGGGGTACCAGTTCGGCCTGGCCGGCAGGGTCGCCGTGTGCTGACGCTTGACGAAGTGCGGTGGGCCGAGAGCCTCGGGAACGTCGGTCAGGTACAAGAAGAACTCGGCCTGACCGAACGCAGGGTCGGCGCTCGGCACCAGCATCGTGTGGTTGAGGTAGTCCCGGTGCAGTGGCTGGTCGTAGTCCGCGGCGCCGGTGTACTTGGCCCAGGCCTCGGCTGAGTAGATCCTGATATCCCGGGAGGCGAGCAGGCTTTCCGCCAGCTTCGTGAGCCGTTCGTGCACGGCCAGCAGGCTGACCTCCGTGCTGGCGAATGGGAAGCTGTCGATGCCCGCGAACTCGTCGCCGATGAAACGCTCGTAGTGCGGATCCGTCCGGTCGTGGAAGCCGTCGGCGGCGGGGAACATCAAGCCGAGTTCGCCGATGGCGGGGGCCAGTTCTTCCGCGGGAATGAATCCCCGCAAGACAACGAAGCCATCAGACCGCCACCGGCCAGCGATCGCGTCGGTCTCCATGGTTTCAGCTTGCGCGGCGACCAGCGCGGTCCGCATCTTAATTTCGTGGCGGATGCGGCGGAGCGCCTGGGGGGCGGGTGCCCGCGGTGCCGGCTGTCGGCCGCCAGGTATGGATGGTGGGTATGGACGGTCCACTCATTGCGCCTGGAGGTGATGGGTGGACCATCGATACTCGGCGGGCTGCGGGCGACGAGCCGTTAGGCGGGCTCAGCTCAGCTGGAAGTCCCAGACGATCAGGCCTGGCTGGTCTCTGAAGGCCGCGTTTGCGGCCTGCGGGCACCAGCGCCACAGCGACCAGATATCGGACGGGTGCTCGACCTCGCCTGGCGGCGTCGCGTCCGGGCTGACCACAGTGGACGGGAGCCGAGGCTCTTCGCAGGCGCGAACCTGCAGCCCGAGCGGAAGCGCGGCGGCCAGGTAGTCGCTGGCGCGGTGGTTGCGGTGCGGGAGGTAGCCGAAGCCGCCGCCGGGCAGCGCCCTGACGACAGGCCAGTCGTTTCGTGAATCGGCGATGACCACGTGGCCGCCAGGCCGCAGCACGCGGACGAATTCGGCCAGCACTGGGCGCAGGTCGAACACGTGAGTCAGCGCGAGAGTGCAGACGATGAGGTCGACGTGCTTGTCGTCCACCGGCAATTGGTGCAGGTCGCCGAGGCGGAAGTCTCCACCTGGAACGTTCGCCCTGGCGACCGTGAGCATCTCAGCGGAGCTGTCGACGCCGATGATGGAGTGACCGAGCGAGGCAAGGTAAGCCGCGTGCCGCCCGGTGCCGCAGGCCGCGTCTAGCGCGGAGCCGGCCGGCACGGCGGCCAGGAACTTCCTCGTGACGGGCTGCTCCATGTCGATCAGGTTGTTGCCTGGCTGGTCGTAGTCGGCCGCCCAGGCTCGGTAGCCCTCGACGGTCGTGATCGGGGGAGTCTGCACGCCGTCGCCTATCTCGTTCGCGGAGTCCAGCAAGTCGCGGATCTCGGTGATCCGCGCCAACGTGAACTCGCGGCCGTATTCGCCGTTGAAGGCGCGCATCAGGGCCGCGCCCTCCAGGCCGAGCAGATAAGCGAGCGGGTGCTGGTAGATCACGACCGCATGGTAGATGTCACCGCGCAGCCGGTTCCTTTCATTTTTCGCGCTCGCGGACGACCTACTTATCGCCGGCCGTCTTGTCAGTGGGTCGTGATACGCCGGATACCGGGGCCCGCGGACCGCCGGAGGTTGGATGGACTGGTCAGAAATGGAGCGACGGCAGCCTCGGCTGGCAGACCTCGGACGGCAGCGTCTGCTCGCTCCAGGCGTGGTGCTGGCGGGAACGATCCGGCGGGACGGTTCGCCGCGGATCAGCCCGGTTGAGCCGTGGATCATGGACGGCGTGTTCTGGCTGTCAATGCTGTGGCGGTCGACCAAGGCTGCCGACCTACTGCGGGATCCGCGCATCCTGGTGCACAGCGTCGTGAGCAGCCGGAACGGGGAGGAAGGCGAGTTCAAGCTGCGTGGTGTTGCGCGCGACGAGACCGATCCGATCCGTGCAGCGCCGGTACGCGGCCGAGGTCGCGCATAGCTTGGGCTGGGACCCGGAGCCCGGCAAGTTCCACCTCTTCGCGGTCGGGTTCGACCGCATCAGCCATATCCGCTACGACGATCCGACCGGCGACCAGTTCGTCGCGTCCTGGCCGCCGCCTCTCGAGTTCGTGCGCCGCGGTACCTCGGCCACCAGCGTCGGTGAACCAGAGCCCGTGACCGACATCCTCGTGTCTGAACAGAACTGACCCAGGGCTCAGGCGTCGACCAGGCCAGGCCAGATGCTGCTACGGCGCCCAGGCGTACAGGCCGGTGCTGCTTGCCGTGTACAGCCAGCCGTTGGCGAACGCGCTCTGCGGGAAGTCGAAGCCCTGATCTAGCTGGGCCAGCATCGCGCCGTCCGAGGCGTCGAACACGTAAGTGGCGTTCGTCTGCCCCGAGTTGTCGTAGGTGCCGACCGCGATCACGCCGCTGCCGTTGATCGACGGGCTGGTGAGCACACCGTTCGGCAGCCCGGTCTGCCAGGTCGTCGCTCCGGTCGCGGGGTCGAGCTGCTCGATGGAGCCGCGGAAAGCCGTGCCGCCGATAGTGGTCCCAGGCCCGGTCATGTAGAGCCACGTGCCGTCGAACGCGGCGGCTGACTGGCACTGGCCGAGCACCTTCTCGCTGGATTTGGCCCCGATGCGTTGCTGCCAGACCTCCGTCATGTCCGTCCGCCGCAAGGCGTAGTAGATGCCGTTCTTGTTGCAGGCACCGACCATCGGGGTCGGCGTGCCGTTGAGGGTCGCGGTGAACAGCGTCGGAGAGCCGCCGAAGTCACCGTCGCCCGTCACCTCCGACGGCGGCACGGCGAACGAGGCCAGCAGCTTGAGGGCTGGACTGAGCTTGAGGATGTCGATGGTCTGGAACCGCTGTGCCCCGGCCGGGCCGTTGCCGGTCGTCGCGTAGACGTTCCCGGCGCCGTCGACGGCCACCGTGGACCAGACCGAGCCGCCCACGTGCCCCGTCGGCACCGTGTAGAAGGTCGCCGTCCGCTTCCCCGTCGCCTGGTTGAACGCCGCGATCCCGCCGCGGACCAGCGGAGTGTCGCAGTTGGACGCGATGCCGACGTAGATCTTGCCGTGCGACACCGTGGGCGAGGACCAGGCGAAGTAGTCGTTCACCTTGGTCGACGGAATCGCGATCGGCGATCGCCAGACCTGGGCAAGCGTGGCGGCGTTCAGCGCGTAGAGGTATCCGTCAGGGGCGGCGATGTAGACCGTGTCCTTGCCCGTCGAGGGGTCGCGCGCCGACGGTCGCCGTCGACGCGAACCCGAACTTGGCGCAGGTCAGCGCCGGCTGGGCACCGAGGAAGATCTTCTTCTGGCGGATTCCCGTGACGGCGTTGATCTTGTAGAAAAACCCCGCGAACGAGCCGAGGAAGACCGAGCCGTCGGCCACCACGGGGCTGGACACGTAGGGGATATCGAAATGCCACTGCTGAACCAGGCCAGGGCCATTGGCCGGCGTAATGGCCGGATCGGCCGCCCTCGAGGTGTGCGCAGGGCCGCCGAGGTAGGCCGGCCAGTCGGCTGGGCCAACGGCAGATGCGGGTCCGGCCGAGGCGAGCCCCGACCCGACCGCGAAACCCGCGACGGCCAGCGCAGCGGCTGTCCTGCGGGCGGCAACGTGCAGCGAGCGCATCATGCGCCTTCCTCCCCTTAGGCACTGCCTCCCGCGAGCAACGCCTCCGGCCTGGCCGAGAATGACCTCGGAGTCGGCTACGCGGTTATTGCCAGCATTATGCAGTAGTTGCCCGGCCTGGACGCCAAGTCGGCGATGAGCAGGTTCGGGCCGGGAATGAGCCGCCGCCGCCCCGGATCAGGCACAAACATGAGGCTGTCCGGGCACGTAGCCCGGCCAGCCTCATGGCTCAAAGAAACGGCCGGCGAGAAAGGGGTCTCCTTGACGGACCCTTCCTCGCCGGCCAGGAGGGACGAGCCGCCCAGTTCGTCCCGTCCCTCTCGATCGGCGGACTAGCCCTGGTTGAACGGAGCGACGAGCGGATTCATGCTCGAGTACAGTCCTGCCGGGTTGGGGTACCACACCCAGGCGTGCATCGTGATCAGGTCCGGGTGCCAGAAGGTGAACTTGGCTCCTGACGGCGCCTTCTTGGCGCACGTGCTGGAGTTCTCGTCCGGGATGAAGGTGCCGTCGGCGTAGTGGCACGCCGCAGGGAAGGAACCAAACGTGGCGTTCGCCAGCGGCGGGTTCTTCGGCATCGTCGTGAACACCCACTCCAGCGCGCCCAGCTGCCAGCCGCTCTTGGTGTGCTCGTACACCAGGATCTGCGGCTTGCGGACGTTGAACCCGGAGATGTGCGGGTTCATGAAGTGGAAGCCCATGTTCGGGATCATCTTCGTGATGATCTGGTAGCCATCGGCCTTGGCCTTGGCAAGGTTGGTGGCGTACTTCGCGGTGGCCTCGCGAGCCGCCGCAAGCTGCCCGGCAACCCCCAGCGACAGCGGTCCGGCCGACGTGGTCATGGCCGGGTCGCCGTTGCTCGGCTGGCCCGGTGCGGTCGAGACTGGGCCACCGAAGCCGTGCGGAATCACCGACGTCTGAGCCTGGGCTGGCAACATCGGCAAACCGACAGCAAGTGCCGCAGCCGCGAGGCCGCCGAGCGATGCAATGCGCATTAGTTTCATTGCGCGTTTCCTCCTAGGATCCTTCCTGGACCCGGTAGATGTGATCGGCGACCAGACCGTGGGCCTGCCTGTGGACCGCCGCCGCGGCGTCAGCCGAAGGCGCTTCGACCAGGCAGAAAATCCGCCCGGCAGTCTCGTCAACCCAGTACCTCAGGTAGCGAACGTCGTACTCGTCCTGAGCCTGCAGATCGGCGAGATGCGCCTTGGCAACGTCTTCCATCGCGACGCCGCCCGACACCTCATGAACATCCATAAAAAGCGGCACTAGCTGCCTCCCTTCCAGTCGTCGGAGTTACATCGACCAACGTAGGAAGACAGGGCCTGCTTACTGATCGGGAGAAATGCCTGGCTTGGCGCGGGGGCTACCCAGATTGCCCAGCCGACTGCCTAGCTTGAGGTACCGATGCCCATCTCGGCGGCGTGCCTGGCGGCAGCGGTCCTGGACGATACGCCGATTTTGGACAGGACCGACGAGACATGATGATGCACTGTCCGCTCGGAAATGAAGAGCGTCCTGGAGATCTCCTTGTCGGGCAGTCCCTGGGAGAGCAGGGCGAGGACTTCCTGCTCGCGCGGCGTCAGCCCGGCCGGGGCGTCCCTGGTGGCCGCGCGCGGCCCGCGCGGAATGGCCCGGATGCCGACCTCCCTCATCCGCCGCCGGACAGCGGCCGCGGCCGTCTTGGCGCCCAGATCGTCCAGGACCTGGAGCGCCTCCCGCAGCCCGGCCTCATCTGATGAGCCGAGCCAGGCAAGGGCGGCTTCGTAGGGCCGCTTGAGCTCCTCCCACGCTGCCGCGGCGGCCGCCCAGTCGCCCGCCAGTTCCAGGCGGTATGGCTCGGGCAGCGCGGCCTCATCATCGACCGGCTCGCCTGACCTGGCCAGCCAGATAGCCGCGGATCCGATCATCCACTGATGCACGCGGCCCTTTCCAGCCGCGTAGCCAGCACGAGCCTCGGCGACAGCAGACCGCTGGTCATCAGCGAGCCATCTCAGTTCTGCCCTGGCCGCGCGCACCGGGACGATCCAGGCCGGCTCTGTGGTGCCGTCGGCCAGGCTGCAGGGCCTCGTCGAGAAGGTCCCACCCGCCGGGCTCGCCTCGGCGCGCTCGGATCGTGCCGAGAACCCTGACCGGATTGAGCCGGTTGACTGGCGAGATGCGCGCCCCGTCGAGGGTCTCCCTGCACATCTGCGACGGCCTCGTCCCACTGGCCCATCAGCATGAGGACTTGCTCGCGCCAGCCTCGAAGGCACAGCGCGAAGACGCCTAGCTCGCGTCCGTCGCAGTAGGCCATGCCCTCGGTGAAGTAGCGCTCGGAGTCGGCGAAGCGATGCATGGACGCGAACGCTTCCTGCAGGCTGGAGTACGCGCGGCCGGCGGCTTCATGCAGGTTGGCGTCCAGCGCGACGCGCAATGCCTCCTCGATATCGGCTAGTCCGTCCCGGTCGGCGTAGACCTCGGCGAGCCCGATGGCATTCAGCGCGAAGCTCGTCAGCTCCAGGTCGCCGAGCTGCTCGGCCAGTTCCCGCGCCCTGAGCATGAGCTCGAGCCCCTCGTCGAAGTGCCCTTCGCCGATGTAGCTGACCGAGCGCGAGGCGTATGCCCAGGCCAGCTCCCGCCCTGGCGGCACGTCACTGAGCACCCGGACCGCCTCGTCGGCTGCCCCCTCCGACTCCTCGCCACGGCACAGCCGCCAGAGCGTGGTCGAGATGAAGCACAGGTCAGCGCCGACGTTCCGGACGTCGCCGAGCGCCCGGCGCAGGTCCACGGCCGTCCGCATGGCGGGCTCAGCGTCCTCCCACCGGTCAAGCAGCGAAAACTCCGTGGCGATGCCCTCGTACAAGGGCGCGAGGACCGCTGATCCGGCGTCGCCCGCGAACCGCAGTGCCCGCGCGTACTGGGCCGCTGCCTCGCGGTGCGCGCCAAGCTCGGACGAGCGCTTCGCTGCCACCGGGGCGTGCCGCAGCACCGCCGCGGAGTCGGCGGCCCCTTCCGCGTGGTGCGCGAGCAGGGCAGGATCCGCGTCGCCCGCCGCTTCGAGAGCGGCGAGCAGCCGGATGTGCAGCTCGGTCTTCCGATGCGGCGGAATCCCGGCATCAACGGCCATTCGCACCAGCTCGTGCCGGAACCGCAGGTCAGCGCCGTCCGGTATGAGAATCCCGGTCTGCAGGCACTGGTCTGCTGGCGAATCCGCGTCGGGATGTACGGAGGCGAGTAGCGCGGGTTGCACCCGGGCGCCGATGACGGCCGCGGTCTCCACGATCTCGCGGGCGCCCGGGCTGCAGCGGGCCAGCCGTGCGCCGACCGCGTCCCTGACCGTGGGCGGAACCGACGGCCAGCCGGCCTCGAGCATCTCCCGCACGTAGAACGGGTTGCCGCCCGTGACCCTGTGCAGCTCGGCGGCGTCGATGTCGCGCTGGTCGGCCAGCAGCCTGACGGCCTTCTCGGACAGCGGCGGCAGGCGCATCCGGCGGGTGGCGCGCTGGGTCGCGAGGTCGCCGAGCACGATCCGCAGCGGGTGGTCGGCGCCGACTTCGCTGTCGCGGTAGGTCACCAGGACGAGCGCGTTCCGGCGGCTGAGCCGGCGCCCGAGGAAGTTCAGCAGGTCGATGGTGGCCTCGTCGGCCCAGTGCACGTCCTCCATCACGGCCACCGTGAAGGTCGCCGGCGAGCCGATCTCGGCGAGGAACGCGGCGAATAGCTGGTCGCGCGGCGCACCCTGGCGGCACAGGGTGGCAAGCTCCCCGTCCAGCTGCGACCCGATGTCGAACAGGGGACCGAGCGGACGCGGCGTCAGCAACCCGTCGCAGGCTCCCCACAGCCAGCGGACGCCCTTGAGCTGCTGCTGGAACGCCTCGAGCAGGGCCGTCTTGCCGATGCCCGACTCACCGGAGACCAGGATCAGCCTGCCGTCGCCCTGCCTGGCTTCGCGCGCGTATTCGGCCAGTGTGCCTAGGAACGACTCGCGTTCCAGCAACTCCATCGCGTAGGCCCCCCATGACCCCCGGTCCTCAGCACGGATTGTAAGACATTGCCGCCATTCCAGTGTTCACGCGCAGGCCAGGCGCACCGGTTCACGGGCTGGCGCGCTTCCAGCGCGAAACCCATAATGAGCGGCAACAGAACTCGACCGGAGATCAGGCAGCGAGATGGGTCTTTTCAACCGCAAGAAAGAAGAGCCAGCCGCTGCCCAGATGCCGCAGGCCCAGATGCCGCAGGGCCAGATGCAGGGCCAGCACGCCGGAGCCGGTCAGCCCGGCCAGGCAGCGGTGGTCGGCTCGTCGTCCTGGGCCCGTCAGGTCCTCGCCGTGCTTGCGCCGCCACAGCCCGGCTACGTGAAGCGCTGCAGGTGCGTCGTCTGCGGCGCACCGAAGAAACTGCCCAGCGTTACCGCCTATGTCTACTGCGACTACTGCGCCTCGCTGATCGACTTTGACCTGCGCCAGGCGTGCGAAACAGACGCGCCGCCTGGCCAGGAATACGCGGCGACGGTCAACAGCGCGTACGCCGCGTCCCAGCAGGCGATCGCTGTCGGCGACCGCGACGCCTACCGCGACCTGCAGCGGCAGGTGTACGAGGCCTACGTGACCTACGTTCCGATGGCGGTCTCGCACCGGGCAAGGAACGATCTGGCCTACCGGCGCGCGTACGTCGCCTACATGGCCGAGTCCGCCGTGGTTCGTGCCTTTGACCCTGGCGCGCAAGCACTGGAGGCGCAGATGAAGCAGTGCGTGCTCGGCTTGCGTTATGGCGGCAACATGATGTCGCCGGTGGTTGAGCCTGACTCCTTCTGGCCCATGGCCGACACCCTGGAGCAGCAGATCGACCTGAGCAGGGGGCTGTACCGGTCCTCAGGCCTGGCCGAGCTTGATCCGGATCAGGCCGAGCACCTGACTGCCGCGTTCACCTGGTCCGGTTTCTGCCAGGGCTGGCTCGGGATGCTGCCAGCCGACGCGGCGAGGGCGCTCCTCGAGCGGGCGGGGCTGGTGAATGAGTACGTACCGGTACAGGCGCAGGACGGCCAGGCCCGGCACTGCGGCGGCTGCGGCGGGGAGTTCCGCGCGCTGCCTGGCGCGCGGGCGGTGATCTGCGACGGCTGCGGGCGCACGATCGACCTGGGAGCTGCCGAGATCCCGTGCGCGACCTGCGGCGGCTCCGTGACGTTGCCCGCCGGCGCCGAACGCGTCGCCTGCCCCTATTGCCGTGCCGAGATCAGGAAAGCCGGAATCCGCTAATCACGACCCGGTTGCGCCATGCTCTACTTGCTAGGTGAGCCCTGCCCGTAGGTCGCTCGTCGAGGCGCTGACCAGCAGACATGGCCAGCAGGCGTCGGACGCGCTGTCGCAAGAGCGGGCCGAGCAGGTCAAAACCAGGGTCCGGCTGCTGATCGAGATCACGGCCAGGGCAGGGGAGTACCGCAAGGGCCTGCTGAGCGCGGTCGCGCAGCTCAGCAGGGAAGAGGCGTCGATCATCGCCGATCTGGAGCGGCACGGCCTGCAGGTGCCGCAGCTGCACGATGTGCTGTGCGGCGGTCACGTGCTCGTCGACGATCCCGCAGCTGTATGAGGACTGGCACTTCAAGAAGGTCAGTCATGTGCGGATATCAAGCCATCATCACGACATCGACAAGAAGAAATACCCGGACATCGGAATGCGCGGATACGTCGTCAGGGAGAAGCTGCACGGCCGGACGGCCACCGGCACCTGGGTGCAGCTGGAGAAGACGCCGGCGGCCTTCGGCAAGCGCAAGCTGCCGAGCATGGACGACGTCAGGCACCTGATGGACTACGTGATCTATCGAGTGACCAGGAGCAACGTCGGCCCGTGGGGGCTGTCCAGGCGAACCGAGCGGCGGCCGATGTACCTGTCGCCTGACCTTGCCGTGCCGACGCCGCTGGCGCCGTCCGTCGCCGGAGCGGTCGCCGCGACCTTGCGCGGGATCGAGGCGGACGACGACGTCACCGCGGTGTCCGCCGACCTGGCGCGCAGATTCCCGCCGCCCGACCGGGCGAACCCGGTCCTCGACCTGGGCAAGGCGCTGCCGGGACGGGCAGGGCGCGGGCTGTTCGGCAACTCGGCCGTGTGGGTAACCGAGACACCATCGCCGGCGGCCGCTGCGATCCTGGGCAAGGACCGCGCCCAGCCGCAGGACAAGCACCGGTGGGCCGAAGGGGGCCTGTCGTGAGCCAGCGAGGGGCGCGCGGCTCGAAGGGAGGCGAGGCGGCGGTACCGGCCGGCCTGGTCACCGCAGTCGTCGACCTGGTCGGCACCGGCCCTGTCGTGCTCGGCGCGTACACGATCGCCGAACTGACCGCAGTCGACGCGATCGTCGACTTTCTGGAAGCCAGGCCGTCGGAGGAGGCGATCGCCGAGGCGGTCCGCTCCCTCGCGGCCAGGCAGTTGCTCGTGGCTGGCACCGCGGACGGCCAGGTACAGGTGCGGGGCGACCTGGGCATCGGGGTGGCCTTCCAGCAGCGGGCCAGGCTCGTGCTCGACGCCAGGGCTACCGGTACCGTCCCAGGCGAGCCTTGGCGGATCCTGCTTCTGCCGCAGCCCGAGCCGATCTGCCTGGTGGTCCGCATCGACGCGCTCGGCGTGCACGAGATCGGGCTGTATCGGACAGAAGACGCGCTCGACCGGCTGACCGGATGGCTGCCAGGCGGCGAGCTGGCCGAACGCGCGGACGAGAGCCCTGATGAGCTGCTCGCCGCCGCCGAGCGATCCGCGCTCGTCACCGTCACCCGGTATACGACGCAGGGGTCATCCGAGGTCGCGGGCGCCAGCGCGGATCTGGTGCTGGCCCGCCGCGGCGGCGCCCTGCACGCGTTCACCAGGGGTGGCAACGAGGCCCACGACCTCGTGCGCAGGCGGCTGCACGGCAACGGCGTGAAGGACACGATCGCGGCGATGCTGGCGTAGATCCGGCGTCAGATCCTTAGCAGCCCTGCCCGATAGCCATGTTAAGGATGTCCTCGCCGTCTTGGTTATAGTCAGCTGCTAGCGCGTTGTAATAACCCCATGCGAGCCAGTCGCCTCTGTTGTTGGCATCACGGGCGTCCCATGTGTACATAAGGGCCGTATCGAAAGCATCATCGGCCTCTTCCCACAGTGCATCGCATCTCTGTTGCTTCGGGAGAGCGTTCGCCGTACCTGCCATTGGCCCCAGCAGCATGGCCGCTGCCACAGCTAGCGGGGCTGCCGTGAGGGTGAACCTCCGAATGCCACGAAGCGTCATCGAAACCTCCATTTGCGTCGGAGGCGCAATCTAGCAACGTGGACTGAAACGGCGCTGAAACGCCGTTGAAATGGCGATAGTGCTGCGCCCAAGGCGGGCGTGCACAAATACAGGAAAGAATAGCCGCCCCGGGCCGTCAGCATTCACGTCCCCGGCGCCGTTCGCGGGCGCGGAGCTGGATCAGATCCAGGCCAGAGGTATCGCTGATTTTCCGGGCCGTGACTTCTGCGAGCAGCACATTCCGGACGCTGATCGTCCGGAATTCGGTCTACGGTGGGCGACATGACTAACAGCGACTACCCGTGGGAACCACCCATGGCCGGCACCGAGGCCGAGCATCTGACCGGCGCGCTGGACCGGTTGCGCACCACCTTCCGATGGAAGGCCGACGGCCTGGACGCCGCCGGGCTGCGGGCTTGCGTCGGTCCTTCCTCGCTGACTCTCGGCGGCCTGCTCAAGCACCTCGCTCTCAACGAGGACTACATGTTCACCACCAAGCTGACCGGGGAGCCACTGGGCGGGCCTTGGGATGCCGTCGGCTGGGATGGCAGCGACGACGACTGGGAGTTCAGCACCGCGGCGGACGATACGCCAGAGCAGCTCTACACGCTCTGGGACGACGCCGTCGAGCGTTCCCGCAGCAGGCTCAGCGCGGCCCTGGCTAACGACGGGCTTGACCAGCTCGTCCACGCCTCCGGGTCCGACGGCGTCCATGCCAGTCTCCGTCGGCTCGTGTGCGACCTGATCGAGGAATATGGCCGCCACACCGGGCACGCCGACCTGCTCAGGGAGGCGGTGGACGGACGAACCGGCGAAGACCCGCCCGCCGGATGGCGCCCGCTGGCCGGCCACTTTAGCGTGACCGGCTGACGCTAGTACTCGAATACATACTCTAATTGTCAGTGGGTGTCGGTAGGCTTATCGATAACAAGTTCGCTCGCCGTTCCTCACGGTCGGAGCCGCCAATGACCCTTCCGCCTGCCACTCAGCCGCCCGGCGGGCCAGGATCTCCCGGCTGGGATGCCGATGCCGCGCTGGCCGGACTGGACCCCGATCTGGTGGGCCTGGACGCGCTGGCGGGACGGGACGAGCCGTCCGATGCCGAGCTGTACGGCCTGGAATTCGGCGAGGATGATGCCGACCCTGATCCAAGCGACTGGGTCGCGGGCGTGGCGGTGGCCGGGCCGGGCGAGGCGTTCGCCGCTTGCGGGCCCCTTGGGGACCTAGCGCCGGGCGGGACGCTGGCCGGGCTGTCGCAGTTCGCCTTCGGCGGCGGCCTCGGGGCGCTGTCTGATGACGCGCTGACCGGGCTGCTGCACGCCTCCCGGCGGCTGTCGGCCTGGCAGGCGGCGATCGAGCTGGCCGCGGTGGCAGAGCTGGACAGCAGGAGGCTGCGGGAGTCGCGGCGGCCTGGCTGGTCCCGGGTCAGCGAGCACATCTCGGCCGAACTCGCCGCCGCCCTGGTCCTGACCGGCCGGTCCGCTGACGCCCTGCTATGCCTGGCCCGCGACCTGGCCAGGCTCCCTGCCGTCCTGCGCGCGCTGCTCGGCGGGACGATCGACCGGGCTCGCGCCACCGTGTTCGCCGCAGAACTGTCCGCCCTCGGAGACCTCGCCGCGAACGCCGCCGCGGCGGCGCTGCTCCCCGGCGCGGCAGCCATGACCACGGGGCAGCTCCGCGCCGCCCTGCGCACCCTCGTGCACGCCATCGACCCAGCCGCGGTCCGCCGCCGCATGACCAAGGCGCGGGCAGACGCCCGGGTCGAGGCCTGGCAGGAAGGCTCAGGCAACCTCGCCCTCGCCGGCCGGGAACTGTCGCCAGCCGACGCGATCGCCGCAGACCGGCGGATCACCGCGATCGCCCAGGCGCTGAAGGATGCAGGCGCCCCAGGCGGGCTTGACCAGCTCCGCGCCGCCGCGTTTACCGCACTGCTCGCCGGCCACGATCCCGGCTCCCTGATCCCGGCCCCAGACCCGGACGCAGTAGGCAGCCACCCCGACCCAGGTGGACCGGGCGCGCCGGGTAGCAGGACGGACTCGGCGGCCAGGCCGCCTGGGGCGCACCCTGCGCCAGCCCGAGCGGCTTCGCCGCCCTGTCCGGATCCGTGCACCTGACCCTGCCCGCTACGACGTGGCTCGGCCTGGCTGATCTGCCCGGCGAAGCCGCCGGGCTCGGCCCGATCGACGCATGGTCCAGCCGGGATCTCGCGAGCAAGCTCGCCGCCGGACGCAGGCTGACCCGCTGGTGCATCACCTTGACCAGACCCGACGGCACCGCCGCCGCGCACGCCTGCGCCCGCGCCGGACCAGGCCCGCCTGGCGGGCCGCCCAGCCGTCGCGCCTGGCTCGCCAGCCAGCAGTTCACCTGGCTCGAACCGGGCCGGTGCAGCCACGGCTCGCAGGCAAGCGGCTATCGACCACCAGCCATGCTCTGCGAACTGGTCAGGGCCAGGAACCGGACTTGCGCGTTCCCCGGCTGCCGTCGGCCAGCCGCAGCTTGCGATCTAGACCACACCGTTCCGTGGGACGCAAGGCGGCCGCACATGCCTGTGCAACCTCGCCCCGCTTTGCAGGAGGCACCACAGGGCGAAGCAAGCGCCCGGCTGGCGGCTTGACCAGCCCGAGCCCGGCATGTTGACCTGGACCCTTCCCCACGGTCGGTCCTACACCGTCAAAGCCGACGTATATCCGGCCTGAAGGCCAGGGCTCGGAACCGGCGCCGGACTCGGTTCGTCGAATAGATATGAAGGTCTTTATCGTCCTGCTGGCAATCCTCGCCGCGGGGTGTTCAAGCGGGGGCCACGTCACCCCGCAGCATTCCGGCAGCGCGCACGCGCTGTCCGCCAGGATCGTCCTGCCATTGCGAACGATGGCCGCAGGGTCATCAATCAAGGGGCGGCTAGTCGTCACGAACAACACCGGCCGGGCCATCCACACCTGGGGCTGCGGAACACCGTTCCAAGTCGCCCTCACCAGCAGCACATACCATCCCGACGTGGCCTGGCCCACGTGTCTGCAACGCCTCACGATCCCGGCCGGTGTAACCAGCTACCGGGTCGCCGTCAGTGCCACTTACCTGATCTGCAGCGGGAGCCAGTCACCTGGCACGACCCGGGCTTGCCTGCCCGGTGGAGGCATGCCGCCACTGCCTGCCGGCAAATACCGCGCCATGTTGTTCCAGTCCAGGCACCTCGTTCAGGCTCCGCCCGGCATTCCCGTGCGCGTGATAGTGGCTATCCCGGCAAGAGGGTGAGACCGCGTCGGCGTAGCCGCTCGGAGGCTGCGTTTCCGGCCCGACCAGGGCCTCGTGCGCACCACTCCCAAGCAGGGGACGCTTCACGCCTGAATATGGCGTCCTGCAGCTTCCGGTGAATCACTCACCGGTCTGCCGCAGGCATCACAGGGTCAAGCAAGCACCGGGCTGGCACCTGGCCCAGCCGAGTCCTGGCGTGCTGGTCTGGATCGCTCCGGCCGGCCGCAGCTACACCGTCACGGCAGGCACCTACCTGGGCTAGACCGGCACTCGCCTAGCTTCTGGGTTCGACGCAGAACTCGTTGCCCTCAGGATCGGCCAGGATCACCCAGCCCGCGTCGGGCGGCTGGCCGCCGAGCACCGTCGCTCCGAGCCCGGTCAGGCGGGCAATCTCCTGCTCCTGGCTCTGGTCACGCGGGATCACGTCGAGGTGCACGCGGTTCTTAGTGATCTTGGGTTCGGCCACGGTGACGAAGTACAGCCGGGTGCGGTCGCCCGGCGGCGGCCCGACGCTGAACTCCTCGTGACCGGGATCGGCGTATTCCTCATGCAGGGTCCAGCCGGTGACGGCCGCCCAGAACCCGGCGACCGACCGGGCGTCAGAGCAGTCGAACGTGACGTTGAGTATCGCTGATGGCATGGCAGCTCCACTGTGCTGTGGCGCCTGCTGCCGTCGCTCTGTCAGCGTGGGGCTTGTCAGCGCGGGGCAGGAGGCACGGGAACCGGACCGGTCATGAAACCGCACCTCCTTTCGTCAGTCCGCGGATCGCTCCGAGGATCGCAGATCTACACTAGCGGCGCGCGCCGAGATGCCTACACGACGGGCTCGCCGAACGGAGTGAAGCAGTACAGGCCGTGGTCCTCTGCGCCGACGAACACGGAGTTGTCCATGATCACCGGGCTGCCGCTGAGGCCAGCGCCGGTCTTGGCCAGCCAGACGACTTCGCCGCCAATCCGCAGGCCGCTCACAGTGCCGTCCGATGACTCGGTGAACAACATGCCGCCGGTGACGCTGACGCCGGTCAGCGGACCGGCCAGCGGCTCGCTCCACATCGTGGACCCGTCGCTCGTGTGCAGCGCCGTGAGGCTGCCGTTGGCCGCTCCGACGTACAGGTGACTGGCCTGATAGGCCATCGCTCCGGTGATCGACGTGTTCCCCAGCGACTTCGACCAGTTGCGGGTGCCGGCCGTGAGGCTGAACGACGCGACGACGCCGTTGGCGGCGCCGACGAAAACCCGGCCCTGCGCGATCACCAGGCTGTTGGCAACTGCTCCGCCCATGGCAGCGTGCCAGCGCATGGACGGGGAAGTGCCGCCGACCTTGAAGGCGCTGACCGTGCCGCTGCTGTCGCCGACGACCACGGTGGAGGTGGCGGGGTCCAGGGCTGGCGACCCGTCGATCGCGCCCGGCACCGTGACCGTCCACAAGAGCTGGCCGGTCTGCTCGGCGATCGCGTAGAGCTTGTCGTCGTCGGCGCCGACGTACACGACGCCGTGGTAGATCAGCGGCGAGGACTTGACCGGCCCTCCGGTGGTGACCGTCCATGCCGGCTTGCCGTCGTGCTCGGCAAAGGCGCTGACCTTGTTGTTCGACGAGCCCGCCACGACCAGCCCGGCCGCCGGATCGACAGCGGGCGATGAGTCGGCTGCGCCGCCTAGCGAGGCCGACCAGGCCACGGCGCCGGTCGCGATGATGCACGGCGCTCAGCGTCCCAGAGGTGTCGCCGATGAACGCAAGCTGGCTCGCGACCGCGGGGGTGCTGTCGATCGGCGCGGCAGCGGAGTAGACCCAGTACGGACGCATCCGGTACTGCTTGCCGGGGGTCACCTCCTCGGACAGCACCCGGTCGTTGGGCTGATCGCTCGTGCGCTGGGGGTCGTGGCCAGCCTGCGACCACGGGCCGGTGACGTACAGCGCCGCCGCCGCTGTCCGGCCCGAGGCGGAGCCCACGCCCGTGATAGCGGTCAGGCCGAAGTCGTAGGCCGACGGCACCGTGACCGGCTTGCGCGCGAAGCCGCCAGCCGACCCTGCAGTCGCGGTGGCGAGCGGGCTGCCAGGCAAGGACAGCGGCACCTTCTCGCCGGGCCGGAACCCGGAGCCCGAGACATACACGATCGTCGCAGGGGCGGCCTGCGTGACCGAGAGCCGCAGGTGCGGGCCGGACGCGGCCGCCAGGACAGTCACGGTCGTGCGGACCAGCGCCGTGTCTGCCAGGCCGTCGTCGCCGGTCGTCCTGGCGGTGAAGGTCAGGACGCTGCCCTGGCTGGGAGCAGGCACCCCGAGCGTCCAGTTCAGCTGCGAACCTGATCCGGTGAGCGTGGCATGGTTCCATGCCGGGCCAGGCTGCCACGAGCCAGTCGCGGCGTTCCACCATGGCCCGGCGGCGCCGTTCATCTGCACGGCCACGCCGACCGATGCAACCGGCGCCGAACCGGCCGTTGCCGTTCCCGCCGCGACGACCGGTTCGGTGCCCGGGTTCGGGATCACCGAGCCGGAGGCCGGCGAGGTAATGGAGGTCGACGGAGCGGTGCCGTTGGCGCCGCCTAGCGCCAGGTCATATAGGAAGCCGTCGCTCGAACCAATGATCAGGTTGCCCGCCGAGTCGGCGGCCGAGCTGATCACGTAGCCGGCGGTCTGGATAGCTGTACAGCGGTGCGCCCGTCGCGACGCTCCGGACCTCGATCGCGCCCTTGAGGTCGCCGTAGACGACAACCTGCTGGCCCGGCGGGCCCGTCACCAGCGGGGAGGACAGCACCTCGGTGTCCGAGGGCCCGGTGTTCTCCGACAGCCAGACCTGACTGCCGGTGACCGCGTCGACCGCCGCCACGCCGACCGGCGTGCCGAAGATCAGCGTGCGCCCTGCCAGCGCGGCCGTGGACCGGCCGCCGTTGTGGTTGGCGCCGGTGGCGGCGCCGTAGTCAAAGGTCCACACGAGCTTGCCGGTCGTGAGGTCGATCGCGTACAGGATGCGGTCCTTGCCTGGCACGTAAGCCATGCCGTCGGCGATGCCGTTCCGCCCTGGCGGCGAGATGACCGTGCCGGCGCCGAAGTCGTTAAGGCCGCCCTGCAACGATGCGACTCGCCAGAGCGTGGCGCCGGTCCTGGCGTTCAGCGCGTAAACCGCGCAGTCAGGGTCGCCGCTGCCGAAGATCACGAGTGGGACGCCGTTGGCGTTCACGCCATAAGAATCTGGGCTCCACGTGCCGGAGAAGACCGGATAGGGGTCGCGCTTCCATTCGACCTTGCACGTCGCGTCGTTGATCGCGATCATCGGGCCCCGAACCGAGCCCTCGTCCTGCACTCCGACGAACAGAGTAGGTACGCCGCCTGGCGGTGTCGCGATCACCGGGCTGGCAAAATCGACACCGGTCCCGAGTGACAACTGGCATTGCACGGCGCCGGTATTCGCGTTGACCTTGATCATCCGGCCGCTGACGCCGGTACCGATCCAAAGGTGATTGCCGGATGCTGCCGGTGTCGCGTGCAGAGGCACGCCAAAAGAGTCGGCCCAGACGATCGATCCGGTCGCAGTATTGATGGCCTCGAGATCGCCGGTTTCGTTGGCAACGTACGCGAGTGTCGCATTCAACGCCGTGCTGAATTCGGTGACTGGAGATGAGAGCACCGGCCCGAAGGTGTGAGTCATCCACCGGACACCGAGTTGGCCGGCGTTCGCCGCAGAGATCGCCGGGTCCTGGGAGACCCCGGTGAGCTGCGGATTGCCGTGCAAATTCGGCCAGTTCGCGAACGGGGGTGCCGCAGGTGCGCTCAGCCGCGCGCTGTCGCCCGCTAGGCGCAGCGGCGCTGCTGACGCCGGCGCCGCGGTTAGCGCTGTCACGGCGACGGCGACGGCGACGGCGAGCGCGGGCAGCGCGAGCCCGATGGCCGCCGGCGATCTGGCCGACATCGACCTGGCCGGCTTTCCGCTGGCGCTCAACACACGCCTCCTTGATGACAATCGCGCGGCCACTGTTGCGCACTATCCATCATCAGGACGCTTGAAAGCGGGTTTGAGTTAACAAGATGGCAATGTGAATTTGCGATCTAGGCGGATCTGGCCGGGACCGTCGGATCTTTGCGCGCCTCGATCAGGAATCTGGCGGTCGTCGCGATAAACGGGCCATCGGCCCCAATGTGCTCGTGCAGCGCGCGGAGGCGATCGCGATAGGCGTCCACGGTAAACCCAGGCACGATCCAGATGACCTTGCGGAGGAAGTGGACCACAGCGGCGACGTCCCAGAACTCCATCCGGCCGCGGAACTCGCGCAGGTCGGTGACGGCCAGCCCGGCGCGCTCCGCGTCGAGGACCGACCACTTCGGGTCGCGGGTCGGGCCGTCGGACTCCGGCAACGGGCCCATCATGAACTCGGTCAGCTCGCGGACTGAGCCGTCGCCGACATCCTGCGAGAAGTAGGTGCCGCCCGGCTTCAGCACCCTGGCGACCTCGTCCCACGGCACGCCGACCGGGTGGCGGCTCACGACGAGGTCGAATGTCGCGTCGGCGAAGGGCAGGTCGGAAAGCTCATGCTCGACCGGCACGACCCGAGCGCCGAGCCTGGCCAGGTTCCGCCTCGCCACCTCGATGTTCGGCGGCCACGACTCGGTGGCCGCCAGCACCTGCGGTCCTGCCGGGATGCTCGCGAGCACCTCGCCGCCGCCGGTCTGCAGGTCAAGCGCGGCCGCGTCCGGGACGCCGGCCAGCGCGGACATCCGGGCGCCGAGCATCCTCGCGTAGCGCCAGGGCGGCCGTTCCTCGATGGCGCGGCCCTCGAACCAGGAGAAGTCCCAGCCCGCCACGTCCACCGCGGCGCCCTCGGCGAGCAACTCTTCGAAGGTAGGCACGGGCGCTGTCCGCCTTCCTGCCAGTCCGGCCCGTCTTGACCGGCCGGAGCCACTCCCCGCGCAAAGGGCTAGATTCGTGCTTATGCACTCTATTGCGACGGAACGTCGGATCGGGATTCTGCTCTTCGACGGCGTCGAGGAACTCGACGCCGTCGGCCCCTGGGAGGTATTCGGCTTCTGGACGACGTCCTGGCCGGACGACGGGTGGCAGGTGCTCTGCTTCTCCGCCGATGGCCGGCCAGTGACCGGCGCCAAGGGACTGACGATAGTCCCGCAGCACGCGATGGCCGACCTGCCGCCGCTCGATGTTCTGCTGCATCCCGGCGGCCGCGGCACCAGGCCGATGCTCACCGACGAGGGTCACCTCGACTGGGTCCGTGCCCAGCGCGCGGCCGTTCCGCTGCTGACCAGCGTCTGTACGGGATCGCTGGTCTACGCCGCCGCTGGTCTGCTGACCGGCCGCCCGGCCACCACCTACTGGGCCTCGCTCGGCACGCTGACCGAACTCGACCCGTCGATCGAGGTGCGGCCCGATGCCCGGTTCGTCGACGACGGCGACGTGGTGACCTCGGCTGGCGTCTCGGCCGGGATCGACATGGCGTTGCACCTGGTCGCGCGGCTCGCCTCGCCGGCCAGGGCGCGTGAGGTCCGCCGGGGCATCCAGTACGACCCCGAGCCGCCGGTCTAGCCGATCCCCGCGATGCACGCGATCCCCGCGATCTAACGCTCGCTTGACAAATATTGCCTCAATAGTCAATTATTGTCTGCGTGGATAGCAATCGGCCCGGCGACGCAGCGGTGGCTGCGGTATTTGACGCGCTCGCCGACCCGACCAGGCGGCGGGTCGTGGAGCTGCTCGGCAGCAAGCCAGCCCGCGCCGGCGAGCTGGCGGCGGCGGTCGGCGCCTCGGCACCCGCGATGAGCAAGCACCTGCGGCACCTGCTCCGGGCGGGCCTGGTCGCGGACGAGCGGGACGCCGCCGACGCGAGGGTCAGGGTGTTCCGGCTGCGGCCGCAGTCCGTGGCGGCGATCCAGGCGTGGCTTGATCAGTTGCAGGCGCACTGGGACGTGCAGCTCCGGTCATTTCAGCAGCACCTCGATAGGGAGGAACGGCAATGACGAATCCCCGATCCGTGTCCAGTTCGGTGACCGTGAGCGTCAGCCCCGGGATCGCGTTCGCCGCCTTCACCGACGAGATGGACCTGTGGTGGGTCCGCGGGCCGATCAACTTCTTCGACTCGGCACGCGCGGTGAGCATGGTCTGCGAACCCGGAGTTGGCGGCCGGATCCTCGAGGTATACGGATCGGACCCGCTGGACGCGCTGGAAATCGCCAGGATCACCGCCTGGCAGCCTGGGGAACGCCTGGCCTGGCGCAGTTCGCTCGATGATGTTGAGGTCGAGGTGACCTTCGCGGACGCCGCGGGCGGGACGAACGTCCAGGTGCTGGCGACCGTGCCGGCCGGGGGCGAGGACCGCGGCGGCACGTTCTGGCAGCGGATCGTGCCCGACTGGTTCGGCGCGTGGTGCGCCGGGCGGGACACGGCCGCGCAGCAACCCGACGAGGTCGACCGGCTCGCGGTCGCGGTCTACTACGTCAAGCCGGTGACCGCCGCGCGATGGCTCGCCGACGCGTTCGGGCTGAAGACACCGCGCGGCCTGCCGGTCCCCGAGCCTGGCAAGGACGAGGACGCCGAGCGGGCCTGGCTGGAGTTCAGGGTCGGGCGCTGCTCGGTGCTGGTGTTCAAGGCGGAAGGCATCCCGGCCGAGCCGGTGCCGGTAACCCACGTGCCGTGGATCTACGTCGACGACCTGGACGCTCACTGCGCCCATGCGGCCGCGGCCGGGGCAAAAATCGTCGAGCCGATTCACCAGCACGGCTTCCGCGCCTACCAGGCCGAGGACCTGGAGGGTCACCGCTGGACCTTCGTCCAGGCCCGCCCGACCATGCGCTGACCAGAGGCAAGATCCTGGTCGGGGTACGCGGCTGGCCGCAAGGGACGGGAGCTGCCGGTGGGATTGTACGAGCGACAGGTGCTGCCGCGGGTGATCGACCTGACCTGCGGCGGCAAGTCCAGGCAACGGCTCAGGACGCGCGCCTGTGCGGGGCTGGCAGGTGAGGTAGTCGAAGTCGGATTCGGGTCAGGCCTGAACGTTCCCTGCTACCCGCCTGCAGTCATGGCGGTCGCCGCGATCGAGCCGTCCGACGTCGCGTGGCGACTCGCAGCAGGCCGCGTGGCGGCTTCTCCGGCCGCGATCAGCAGGTCAGGGCTCGACGGCCAGTCTCTGCCGTTCGAGGACGCCAGCTTCGACGCGGCACTGAGCACCTGGACGCTGTGCACGATCCCCGACGTGGCGGGGGCGCTGCGCGAGATGCGCAGGGTGCTCCGTCCTGGCGGCGAGCTGCACTTCCTCGAGCACGGGCTCGCTCCTGACGAGCGGGTGCGACGCTGGCAGCGACGGCTCGACCCGCTGCAGGCCAGGATCGCGGGCGGCTGCCACTTCACGAGGCAGATCGCCGATCTCGTGACGGCTGCCGGGTTCACGATCACCACGCTGGAGGAGTTCTACGAGCCTGGTCCCAAGTTGGCTGGCGCGGATTCGCTCGGAGTCGCCCGCTCGCCGGCGGCCTGAGCGGCCGTTATCCCCGCGCAGCTCTGCTAAGCGCTAATTATGTTGAGCGGCCTCGCGCCTGGCTTGCATGCTTAGGGCATGGTCATTGACGAGTTGTCTGCCGATCTGGGCGCCGCCGAGCTCGTCGACGCCCTCGCTGATCCGCACCGCTGCTTTCAGGCCTATCAGCGCTTGTGCAGGCTGGGCCCCGCGGCAGGCTCCGCCGCACGCCGCGGCCTCGAACATCCGAGCGCGCAGGTGCGCGAGTACTGCTGCCAGGTGCTCGACCACCTGATGGACGCAGACAACGCGTCCGCGCTCCTCGAGGCGCTCGATGATCCTGCCGAGCGGGTCCGGCTGGCGGCCGCGCACGCGCTGGCGTGCGAGCGGTGCAAGGACGGCGCCTGGCGGCCCGCCTCCGCATCGGTGCTGCCGCGCGCGATCGCGCTGCTCGGCGGGCGACGAATCCGCCCATGTGCGCGCGATGGCGGTCGAGCTGGTCGGGCTGTGGGTGCACACGCACCCTGCCGCGTGCACGGCCATCGAGCGGGCCGCATCGACCGATCCTGCCGCCTCGGTCAGGAAGAAGGCGGCCTGGTACGCGCCTGGTGGCAGCGTCTACCGGCGCACGCAGCCGCGCCCGCACCGGCTGCTGCCCTCCTAGCCTTCCTGCGCCGAGTCCCGGCGCCCCCGGCTGAGCGACCGCGCCCGCCCTCGCCTGCTAGCTTCGGGACGACGGCAGACTCATCCGGGAGGGAACGACGTTGCCGACACCCGAGGAAGCGGTGCTGACGAACTTCATGCGGGACGGCCGGATCGTGACGATGCCCGCCAAGCGATCCAAGCGGCTGGTGCTGCTCGACCACGTGGCCCAGCAGTTCGAGGTCGGCGTGCGGTACACGGAGAGCGAGGTCAACCGCATGCTGCGGAGCCTGCACGAGGACTACGCGGCGCTGCGGCGTTACCTGGTCGACGAGGGATTCATGACCAGAGAGCACTCGATGTACTGGCGAACCGGCGGCAGCGTGTACGTCCTAGACGGCGCGGACGCCTAGCTGGGCCTGGTCCGGCCTTCCGCCTGATGCATCCAGGCGAGGTCGCCGCTGGTCAGGATCTCACTGCCGATCCGCACCCAGCCGGTCGTTCCGTCGCCGCCGAGGCAGGCAACCGGCGCGAGTGCCGAATCGGTCGTGCAGATCTCGCCGCGCGGCCCCTCGTACGCGCCAGCGGCGTTCTGCCAGAACTCGGCCAGCCCCGACGGGTCGATGATCAGGAAGGCGTTCTCCACCTTCGGTCCAGGAGCGTCCCGGACCACGAGGCCGGCCGAGCCGTTGTTCGTCATGATGACCCGGCACGGGTTGACCGTGCAGAGCGCCCGGCGCGCCGCGGGTGCCGCTGCGCCGCCGTGGCCAAGTCCGAAGCCCAGACCCAGCCCGAGCCCGAGGCCAAGCGCGAACGCCATGAGCGTTCCGGCGGCGATGACGAGGAGGCGCGTCTGCTTCGGCTGCATCGCGGGGTCCCTTCACACGTGGAGGGACCCAACCTATGCGGCAGCCCGGCGCAAAACGGTGCCTGCCGTTCTGTGCCTGCCGTTCTGTGCTTACGGTTCTGTGCTTACGGTTCTGGGGATCCTTCTGAAGGTCCCATCTCCTTCATGGCCTCGCGCATCTTCTGCTTGGCCTCGGCGGCGATGTCCGCGGTCGACGCGGCGTCGGCGAGCACCTCCCCTTCGTCCGACGCTGGCAGCTCGATCGCGAAGAGGCTGGCGTCGATCTTGATCGGCGCGCTGGCCACAAGCGCCAGGTTCACCGCGTCGCTCGGCCTGGCGTCCACCTCCTTTGGCCCGTCGGGCCCGCTGACGAGCACGGCCGCGTAGAAGATCGGCGCCACGAGCTTGGTGATCCTGACCTCGGTGATGCCTCCGCCGGCGGCCGTCACCATGCTCGCGGCCAGCCGGTAGGTAAACGGCCGTGGCATCTCCTCGGACTCCATTGTCAGCGCGAGCGCGATCGCCTCGGTCGGGCCGATCCAGATCGGGAGCCGGCGCTCCCCGCCGCGCTCGGTCAGGATCATGATGTGCTTGCGTTCGGCTGGGTCGTCAGCCTGCGTCCTGCGGATCTCGCTCACCTCGACGTCCACCCAAGCCGCGGCGCCATTCGTGGTCATGTCCTTGTCCTTTCTGTTGTCCATCATGGGTGCGAGCCTGGCCGCGAGCGCGGCCCTGCCCTGGTGCAGCCTGGCCTTGACGGCCCCGCGGGAGATGCCGAGCTCGGCCGCCACCTCGAGGTGACTGAGCCCTTGCAGGTAAAACAGCAGCACGGCGTCCCGCTGGCCGGCCGGCAGCTGGTCGATGGCGGCCCGCACACGGCAGGCCAGGTCGGCGATCTCGGCGGCCTCGGCCGGACCGGGCAGCGTCGACGCCTGGTCGGGGAGCACCGCGGGAAGCTCGGAGCTGAGCTGACGGCGCCAGCGCCGCGCCACGTTCAGTGCGATGCCGCAGAACCATGCGCCGAAGCTCGCGGGGGACTGGAGCCTGTCCAGGTTCGTCATGGCGGCCACCGCAGCCTCCTGCGCGGCGTCGCTGGCGAGGTCGGGCGAGCCGAGGACCCGCCCGGCCAGGAAGGCGGCCGTCTGCCAGTGCCTCAGCAGCAGCTCAGCCAGCGGCTCACGATCTCCGAGCAGGGCAGCACGCACAAGCTCGGCATCCGGCCGACCGCTTCGCGTCCGTCCCACGATTCATAGTGCCAGCACGGACCGCGAAGGTTAGCTGGCCGGCCCGGCTAGTTCGCCCGGCATCGTGCTGAGCCGCCCGGCGAGCCCACGGCCGGTGCGATCAGCGGCCGTGAACATCAGGACATCGTGGCCTCAGCGCATCGCCAGGACGAAGTCGGCCCGGCCGGGAACCGTGGTCAGCGGCAGGTCGATCACCTGATACCCATGGCCCGCGTAGGCGGCCCTGGCCGCCGCCGAGCCCGCCACCGCGTCGGCGAAGCCCTGCGTGCGCTCGGCGTCGGTCGTAAAGATGTCCTGCCAGGCCGGCGCCAGGAAGACGCGCGGCCGGTACCTGAACACCCGGGCCGCGGCCGCCACGTGCGCGGGCACCGGCAAGCCCCGCATCTGGTAGTACCCGGTCAGCTCGGGGATCCCGCGGTCGAAGAAGGTGGCGGCCGCGGACTCCTGCCCGGCCATTCGGTAGGACCGCATCTCCCAGGCCAGCATCAGCTCGGCGAACAACGCGGGATCGGCGTTCTCCAGGCCGGGGCCGCCGATGAGACTCTGATCGATGATGATGGCCCGGCCGGCCTCGACCGTCCCGGCGAAGCCGCGCCGCCGAAGCTCGGCGATCAGCGAGGTCTTGCCCGTCCCCGGGCCACCCGTGATGATCGTGAAACGGTCACCGGTGAGGTTAGTTACTGCCAATGGATTGTGTCCTTTCTTGCGTCACGGACCTCAGACGGAGCTGTGACAACGGATGGTGAACGCGGGTGCCCGGATATCTCGGTGCGCCGAGCAGGGCGAGGTGCCGCGAAGGGTCAGGCGGACGGCCGCTGGCCTGGAATGACAAGGCCGCACTCGTAGGCCAGGACGACGAGCTGGGCACGGTCGCGGGCGTCGAGCTTGGTCATGATGCGGCTGACTGCGCCCGCTGCTCCAAGGGTCGCCGCGGCGAAGGTCATGACAGCAGCCACGAGATGAGCTGGAAGATCCCGATGGTCGTCAGCACGACGCCGGGTGCGGCTGCGACGTTGCCCACGACGGCTGCGCGCCTCAGTCGCGGCCAGCGCCTGCAGAGCACGATCAGCGCGGCCAGGAGGACGGCGCTTAGCCCGAGCGACATCGCGAGCAGCATGAGTTCGGCCGCGACGGCGAGCCCGTCGAAGGCGCACGCGTCGAAGCAGCCAGGCCGGTCCTTGACGTAGGTCGCGGCGGTGAGCACAAGATCCACGGTCGGGACGACGTTCCAGGCCAGCGCGATGAGCGCAGACCTGCCGAGGACAGGGTTACCTGGCGTAGTGACGGAGACAGCCGGATCCGCCGAGTCGCTGCTCACCGTCCTAGTTAGCGGAGTCCGGGCCGCGGCCGCCAAGCGCTGTAACAAAAACGCCGTCCAATCGGTACCTGCCGGGCCAGCGTCAGCCGGCCGGATCGAGCGGGCCTGGCAGGCGGGCGCTCATCCTGATCTTGTCGGCCGGATACTCGCCGTCCCGCGGCGGCCTGACCCTGGTCAGCTCGGGCACCAGGCCGCAGTCGCCAAGCAGTGCCGATAGCTCAGCCGGTGCATACGTGCTGACCACGACCTGGCCGCCCGGCCGGTCAAGCCACTCCTCACCGCCGCCGCCGTGCGTGATCACCACCAGCACGCCGCCGGGCTTGAGCACCCTCGCCAGCCCGGCAAGCGCTGCGGCGAGACGAGCCCGCGGCAGGTGGTGCAGCGAATAGGAAGCCACGGCCCCCGCGCAGCACGCCTCGCGCAGCGGCAGCGCGAGCAGATCGGCGGCGAGCAGGGCGGCGTCCGGCACCAGCCGGGCCGCAGCGGCCAGCATTCCCGGCGCGATGTCCAGGCCGATCGCCTTCCGGCCGTGCGCGATCAGGTAGCCGCTGACCTGCGCCGGCCCGCAGCCGACGTCGAGGACGGGGCCGTCCGGAAGATCGGCGAGTGCCGCGTCCAGGAATGCGGTGTCTGGGTCGGCCTCCCGCAGTTCGGCGCCGAAGCGGACCGCGTAGTCGGCGGCCATGTCCTCGTAGACGCTGCGCACCGCGTGCATGTCGTAACCGTCAGGCTCCGCGTCGTGCACCTGGGCTGCCTCCTTGTCCTCGTGGCCCGGTTATCGCGGCCGACATTGTGGACACCCGCCCAAATGGTCGCGAGCCATTCCGGAACGGGCGAACCGGGGCGGGCTAAGATCCGTTCCCATGCGAACTCGGCGCCGCGCAGCGGTCGCGGCTCTCATCGCGTTCTGCGGCATCGCGATCTCGGTCGGATCGATCCAGACCTGGGTCAGCGCGCGCGGAGCGCGGCCGAGCGCCGGCATTGAGCACACCGCCGTCGCCGGTGTCCTGCACTGGCGCTACCAGTCAACCGGCACGTTCTCGAGTTCCTTCGCCATTGTCGTCATTGTCGCCGGCGCGCTGGTCTTCATCGGCGGGTTGCTCGCTAGCCAGCAGTTCGCGAGCCTGTTCTCGTTCATCGCGCTCGCGGCATCTGGTGCCTGGATCGGACTGAACGCGACCCACTACAGCCCGACCAGCCTGCACTACACCGACCTGCGGCTCGGTGCCTGGCTCGCCGTCGCGGGTAGCCTGATCGGCCTGATGAGCTCGTTCTTCGTGCGGGTTTATCAAGAGTGAGACGCGCGCCCTGGCGGCCAGGGCACCAGCGGCTTGCCGATCTCCCAATGGTGCCCGAACGGGTCGTGCACCCGGCCGAGCAGCCAGCCGTGCTCCTGGTCGGCCGGATAGACCAGCGTGGCACCCGCGCCGACCGCTCGCCCGATCACGGCCTGCGGATCGTCGACGATGAGCAGCATCCTGGTCGTCGAGCCACCGACGGACTCCGGGCTGAAATTGGCGTGTTCCGGCGACTCGTCGGCGACCCAGAAGCCTGCGCCCTCGATCGATAGCTGCGCTACGACGCTCGGGTTGTCGGCCGTGCCGCCGACCTGGTACACCACCTCGGCTCCGAACGCGGCCCGGTAGAACTCGAGCGCGGCCAGGCCGCCCCTGACCGAGAGCTGCGGCAGCACGCTGACCAGCTGGCTCCCGCCTCGCTTGCTAGTCACTGGCATCGCCAGTCTCCTTCCGGCAACTGTGCGTTCAGGACCAGCGAATGGCTGACGCGGTCCCCGAAATGTTCGAGCACGCCGCGATCGCCGTCCACCTGCAGGCAGCTAGCCGGCCGCCGGTTCCACAGCGCGAGATACAGATCCTCGGCAGAGCCGGTCGCCACGCAGTCGGCCGAGCCGTTCTGCTCGCCAGCCTGGCCGTCGTCGGGCGTCGTCCGCACCGAGTCGGGCCCGAAGCTGACCAGCCATCCGGCTGCCGTGTCTCGTGCACCGTACCCGCAGCGTCCTGGCCGCGTCGGCGCGAAGCCGCCCGCCGCGCGGCGCGAAGCACTCCAGTAGCTCGCCGATGCCGTCCGCGGCGAACGCGGCGGGGACCGGAGTCAGGTGGCCGCCCGCCGCCAGTTCGGCGTCGGCGCGGTGCACCGATGTCTCGTGCGCCTGGCGGCGCGCCCACATCGCGAGCGGCGACGGCGCAGGCAGGAATGTCCAGCACGCGAGGCCAGGATCGGCCTCGCTCAGTACCGACGCGAGCGCGTCGGCGCCCGCGTCGAACCAGGCCAGCAGGTCAGCGTCGTCGGGCCAGGCACCGACGACGTCCTCGAGATCGACGTTCCACGGCTCGGTTCGCGGGGTGCCGACGATGCCGGCCGCCCAGCGGTGCACGCCGCCCTGATGCCTGACCAGGTCGCGCACGACCCAGTCGGGGCAGCTCGGCACGGCGGCGTCAGGGCCGGCCTCCGCGGCGGCGGCGGACAGCCGGCCTGCCGCGTCGCGAAGCGCGTCGATGTGCTGGCTGATCTCCATAGCCGGGATTATGCCGGGACGAGCCGACATTCGGGCCGGGCCGGCCGGCATCGCGCCCGGCCCGTACCCATTCGGGCGACGCTGGCAACCTTTCCGCGCGCCGCTGCTCTCTGGGAGGGTAGAGCGGCAGGGAGGTTGCGTTGGACGGCGCTGCAGCGGCAGAGTTCAGCGAGTTCGCGCATAGCCGGTGGCCGAATCTGGTCCGGCTCGGCTACGCGATCACGGGCGACGCAGGCCTTGCCGAAGACCTGGCGCAGACCGCCCTCGCGAACGCCTATGCCTCCTGGTCCAAGGTGCGCAAGGCCGATGACCCCGACGCCTACGTGCGACGGATTGTGCTGAACGCGCACCGTGGCAGCTTCAGGAAGCGACGGGTCAGCGAGCGGCTGACCGAATCGCCGCCGGACACCCTGGCGCCCGTGCCCGATCCGGCGGGCCAGCACGGCGACCGCGCGACAGTGATCGCCGCGCTCGGCACGCTCCCTCGCAGGCAGCGCGAGGTGCTGGTGCTGCGGTACTGGCTCGACCTGACCGAGGCGCAAGCCGCGGCCACGCTCGGCTGCTCGGTAGGAAACGTCAAGAGCCAGACGTCGCGAGCCCTCGCCAAGCTCAGGGGCAGCGCGGAACTCGCCGACTGGGAGGCCCGATGAGCATCCACGACGAACAGGACCTCCGTGGCCAGCTCGGCACCGCACTCGACGCCTTCGCACCCGGCCCTATTCCGTTCGACGCTGTGGTCACGCAGGGCAGGTCGGTCTTGATCCGCAAGCGCGTCACGGCCGTCGCCGTCGGGCTCGCCGTCCTGGCGGCTGCGGCCATGGCGCCGACCCTGCTGCACGCGCTGAGCCGCCCGACGCCGAGTCACGCCGCGCTATCACGTGACCGTGAATCCGCCGTCATCCCGCTCGCCGCGCGGGTTGGTCGCCTCCGGTCTGGTCAATCGGGGCCGGTGGCAGCTGACGGCCTGGACCAACGCCACACATTCGCAGATCTGCATCAGATCAATTCGCGGCACCGAGAATTGCAACTTCAATGCTCCGGTCAGGGGGCTGACCGGGCCCCCGGCCTCCATCACGCCGGACACCAACAACTTCGCGCGGCTGCCGAATGGCGGCGGATTCCGAGTGCAGATGATCGACGGATATGTGCGCCACGACGTCGACCACATCCGCGTCGATCTGACCAACGGCCAGGTCCTGATCCTGCATCCGGTACCGGTGCTCGGCGGCACGTACGCGCGCTGGGTCGCGTTCGCTGTGCCATTCGCCGCCGCGGTCAAAGAGATCAGCGTGTTCTCGGCGACCGCGGAGCTTGAGCACACGTTCCCCTTCACCGGCGGCAGGGAAATCCAGATCGTCCGCTGGCTGGCGCCAGGCCAGCCGGCATTGCCCGCGCCGGCCGTCGGCCGGGTCGGCACGGGAAGGACCGCCGGCCACCACTGGGTCGTCACTGGCTACCGCGGCCCCTGGGGCTCGTGCTTCAGGAATGCGACCGTTCACATGAATCTCTGCAGCACCCAGTCAGGGGCGCTGCGGCCAGGCGTCGTGGTCAAGAGGCTGGTCACCTCCCACTTCTTCAACATCCACCTCGGCCTGAGTGTCCTGCAGGTCGATCCGGCGGTGAGCTATCTGCTGGTGACCAGGGCGCAGGGCAGCGCGCTGCGGCTGCGGGCGCAGGCCCTTGGCGGCAAGAAGTACTGCGTCCTGCCCTATCAGGATCACAATCAGGACGTCTCCTGGACCGCCTATGACGCGGCCGGCCACCTGCTGGGCAATGGTTCGGTCGGCAAGCTGCTGAGCTGATCTGGCCGCCCGCGAACGGCCGGACTGCCTTCGCCTGCTTAGATCACTGACCATGCAGAACAGAACGCTCGGGGAACGGCTGACCGCAGGGGAGACGCTCTACGGTGGCTGGACCGTCACCGGCGACGTGATCGCGGCGGGCCTCATGGCGGCCGCGGGGCTGGACTACGTGGTCGTCGACCTCCAGCACGGCGGCGGCACCGAGCGCGACCTGCCGGCGCTGACCGCGGCCATCGAGCGGGCCGGCTCGGTTCCGATGGCGCGGGTCAGGTACGCCCACCCGGCGGATATCGGGCGCGCGCTCGACCTGGGCTGCGCAGGCGTCATCGTGCCTAACGTGGACTCGGCTGAGCATGCTCGTGCCGCGGCGGGCGCTTGCCGCTATCCGCCGGCCGGCTACCGGTCAGGCGGCGGTGTGCTGGCCAGCCCGAGAGGGCCGTTGTGCCTGATCATGGTGGAATCGCGAGCTGCGATGGCCGACCTTGACCAGACGCTGGCGCTGCCCGGGGTCGACGGCATCTATGTCGGCCCGCGCGACCTGGCTTACTCGCTCGGCTGCGCGTACAGCCCCGACGACGAGGTGCTGCGGCCCGCGCTCGAGCAGATCTGGGCCGCGTGCCGCGCAGCCGGCAAGCCGGTCGGCGTGCACTCGGTCGACGGCGCGACCGCCAGCATCTACCGGGACAACGGCTGCCGGCTGGTCAATGTCGCCTCCGACGTGTCCGCCATCGCCAGGACTGTCGCGACTGAACTCGCCGTTCTGCGCTAGTACCTCCTGCTGTGACCCCTCTGACCCCCATAATGGTGCCGCTGTGAATCCAGAAGCCTTGGAGGCGGTTGATGCGGCACATGGCGCGTACTGCGGTTATCCGCGCGGGTGTTCTTGCAGGTTTGGCGGGCCTGGTTCTGAGCGCGGCCAGCAGCGGTGCGAAGGCCAGCGGGATCGTACCTGCCGCGACCGGCGACTGGTCTTCATACCTGAACGGGGCAGCGCACAGCTCTTTTAGCAAGGCCCAGTCGACCATTCGCCCGTCCAACGTCGCCAGGCTGGTCATCAAGTGGCAGTTCCGCGGCGACCGCCCGACGCAGCCTGGGCAACCTGCTCCTGGGTTCCTCGCGAGCCCGATCGTGGTGGGCGGAGCCGTCTATATCGGCTCGAACACCGGCTGGTTCTACAAGTTGAACGCGGTCACCGGGCACGTGCTGGCCAAGCGGTTCATCGGATTCCAGCGCGCCACGACCTGCCCTCCCTCGCGCGGCTTCGTCGCCACCGCGACGGTCGCGGTCGACAGCTCGGGGCAGCAGATGGTCTACGTCGGCGGCGCGGACGGTTACCTGTACGCGTTGCGCGCGTCGAACCTGTCGGTCAAGTGGCGATCGGTGATCGCCATTCCTTCGCACAAGGTCAACGACTTCTTCCAGTGGTCTTCGCCGACGGTTTCCGGCGGCAGGATCTACATCGGCGTCTCTTCCAACTGCGATCAGCCGCTCGTCCAGGCCGGGCTGATCAGCTACAGCCAGTCGAGCGGCAAGCGGCGGGCGATGTTCCATTCGCTGCCGAAGCCGATGATCGGGGCGTCGATCTGGTCCAGCGCGGCAGTTGATTCGCAGAACTTCGTGTACGTCTCGACCGGCAATGCCGTGCGGCCTCATCGCGAGCCTGGTTACTCCGACTCCATCGTCAAGCTGAGCCGTTACAAGCTGACGCCGGTCCGCTCGTTCCAGGTCCCGCAATCGGAGGTCGTGGGCGACGGCGACTTCGGCGCGTCGCCGGTGATCTTCGGCCCGTTCGTGGGCGCCTGCGACAAGAACGGGATCTTCTATGCGCTGCGGCGTTCCGACATGACCCTGGCTTGGGAGCGGCGGGTCGGGGCGCCCGCGCCGCACCACGGAATCAGCAACTGCTCGGCCGGCGCCATCTACGACGGCCATGTGCTGTACGCCGCGACGCCGCGGCACGTGATCAACGGCAAGGCGTTTCCCGGGTCTGTGCAGGCGCTGGATCCAGCGACCGGCGCGCTGATCTGGCAGACCGGGCTGCCCAACGGCGTGATCGGCACCCCGACCATGGACGCGGGCGGCGTTATCGCGGTTGGCACCTACGACTTCACCAACGTGCCGAACGCCGTGTACCTGCTCAACGCGTCCGACGGCACGATCCTGCGGACCCTGAATCGTGGGCAGCCAGGACTTCGCGCAGAGCGTCTTCGCCGAGGGCCGCATCTTCACGGCCAACGGCAACGGGGTTTTTGCCTGGGGCCTGGGGAAGTGACGGGCTAGTGTAGGCGCGAGAGCAAGACCTGGGTCATCTTGTCTCCTGATCAGGAGTTTCCCCAGGTCATCAGACTTGGAGGCGGCCATGGGACTGATGGACAGGGTCAAGCAGCAGGCCTCGGCGCTCGCGCAGCAGGCCAATGAATCAATGTCGAAGCTCGACAATCTGCCGGCCCAGCGCCGCGCCGATGCGTTGTTGCGCAGCCTGGGCGTCGCGGTCCTGGCTGGCAAGACCGGCCGGGCGACGGGAGACAGCGAGGAGCAGGTCACCAAGATCCTCGCCGACATCGCGCAGCACGAGCAGCAGTACAACGTGGACCTGGTCGCCCAGGCCGCGCAGGCGGCCGCCCAGGCCGTGCAGGCGCAGCAGCCGTGGCAGCCTGGTCAGCCCGGTCAGCCGGTCAGCCGTGGCAGCAGGGTCAGCCCGGTCAGCCCGGTCAGCCCAGCGGTCAGCCCGGTCAGCCCGGTCAGGGGTGGCAGCAGCCGCCCGGTGACTTCCTCACCAGCGCGCCTCCCGCTGGCCAGAACGTGCCGGCGCCAGCCGGGGCCTGGCGGTGCTCCCGGCTACGGTGCTCCCGGCTACGGCGGTCCTGGCGCGGGCGGTGCTCCCGGCTACGGCGGTCAGCCGATGTCGGGACCGCAGGGATGGGGCCAGCAGGGGATCGGACAGCAGGACGGCCCTGCGTTTCCTCCGGCCGCATCGTTCCCGCAGGCAGCACCAGCGCCCGGGCCGGACGCCGAAGACGAATCTGGGCAGCAGGGCCAGAACTTCTTCCCGCCTGCCGCTGGCGTCTAGGTCAGCTTCGTCAATGGCAGGCGGCCTGGGCCGCGGTCTTGGGCCTGGCCTGCCAGACGCTCTTCTGGCCGCCTGACCCCGCGTGCCGGTGCCTGTGCCGGTGCCGGTGCCGGTGCCTGGACACCTGATCGGTCTTGATCCGCTCGAACAACGCGCCTGCCGCCGTCTTGTTCCACAAGACAGCGGACTCGCCGTTCGGCGCCTGGTAGTTGGTGCTGGCGAGTGGCACGGTCGTGAAGGAGACGGCGCCAGACCTGATGTACCTGAGCTGATCGGCCAGACCCGTGACGTTCAGGTTCTGATCGACCTTGGTGGCCGAGGTGGCGGCCGACAGAAACCGGGAGAACTTGACCGGATTCGTCAGCGTGCCCGAGCTGATCGCCTCTGACAGGATCGAGGACAGTAGTTGCTGCTGATCGCCGATCCTGGCGAGATCGGACAGCGCGAACGAATGCCGGTCCCGCGCGAACTGCAGCGCCCTGATGCCGTTCACGTGGTGCCGTCCGGCTGACATGCGCAGCCCGCTGTACGGGTCATTCACGGCGTAGGGCAGGCAGATATCGACGCCGCCGAGCGCGTCGATGATCTTGACGAATCCCAGGAAGTTGACCTCGACGAAGTCATTGATTGTCAGACCTGTCGCCTGCTCGACGGTCTTGACCATGAGCTTCGGGCCGCCGAGCCCGAAGGCAGCGTTGATCTTGTTCATTCCGAATCCGGGGATCCGCACCCACGAGTCCCTCGGCAGGCTGACCACCTCGATGTGCCGGTGATCGCCGGTGATATGCACGACCATCAGTGTGTCGGAGTTGTGGCCGGTCGCGTGACCGACGTGCAGGACCCGCTGCTCGTGCTTGCTCAGCCCGGACCTGACGTCCACGCCGGCCAGCAGGATGTTCAGCGGCCCGCTGTCCGGGGTGCCGGCCGTGCCCGCGTTCACCCGCCCGAGATGGCTGCTCACGTACCCGGCGAGCAGCCAGCCGCTGCCCGCGGTGAGCAGGACGATCCCCGACAGCGCGCTCGTGACCAGAGCCAGCATCCGCTGGGTCCTGGCGCGCTTGCTCGCCGCGATGTGGGCCGCCAGCCTGCGCCTCGCCGCAAGCGTCCGGTTCTCGCGGGAAGGGGGGCGCGGACCGCGGGCCGGGGTGTTCCCGTGCTCCGCCGACCAATCCCCCCGCGCCATTAACCCCCCATGCGAGCTCACTTCCCCACGAGGCTAACGTCACGCAGAGTGATTAGGTTGCATCTGACTGCCTGACTCGCCCGCTGGATTCACCGCCTGGCGGCTCTGGGTCCCTGGGCAGCCCGAGCATGCGCTCGGCGATAATGTTCAGCTGGATGTCGGTCGTTCCGCCGCCAATCGTGACGGCCCTGACCGCGAGGTCCTGCCTCGCCCAGTGCGCGCCATTCGGCTTGCCGTCCTTGCGGACCGGCGTGCCGAACCCGGCCGCGGTCGCGGCGCTCTCGCCGGAGAGCGCGAAGCACAGATCGGCAATCTGCTGCGCGTTGCGCATGCCTAGCAGCTTGCGCACGCTTCCGGTGGCGCCCGGCTCGGTGCCCGAGACTCGCTTCAGCGTCACGCGCAATCCGAGCAGGTCGATCGACCGGCCCTCGCAGACCAGCCTGCCGACGTCGCCGAGCGGCGGCTGGCCGGCCGCCCGCGCCACAGCGAGCAGCTCGGTCACGCCGGCTCCGAACGTCCAGGTCTGGGAGAGCGAGACGCGCTCGTTGGCCAGCGTCGTGCGGGCGATCCGCCAGCCGCGGTTGACGTCGCCGACCAGGCAATCGTCAGGCACGAACACGTCGTCGAGGAAGACCTGGTTGAACGAGGCGTCGCCGGTGATCTCCCGCAGCGGGCGCACGTCTACGCCGGGCGAGCGCATGTCGACAAGGAAGTAGCTGATCCCGTCGTGCCTGGGCGCGGCCGGATCGGTGCGGGCGATGCAGATCCCCCACGCGGCCTGCTTGGCCAGCGACGTCCAGATCTTCTGGCCGGTGATCCGCCAGCCGCCGTCCGCGCGCTCGGCCCTCGTCCGCAGGCCGGCCAGGTCGGACCCGGCCCCTGGTTCGCTGAAGAGCTGGCACCACAGGTAGTCCATCCGGAGCGTGGCCGGCAGGAAGCGCTGCTGTTGCTCGGCGGTGCCGTACTGGATCAGCGCGGGGACGACCCACGCGCCGATCGCGAGGTTGTGCGGCAGGACATCGGCCGCCCGCATCTCCTCGTCGATCACGAGTTGCTCGAGCGGCTTGGCGCCCCGGCCCCACGGCCTGGGCAGATGGGGCAAGACCCAGCCGCCCGCGGCCAGCGCGGCCGTGCGCTCCGCGCCCGTGAGCGAGCCGATCTCGGCGAGGTCGGCGCGCACAGCGCCCCGGAACTCGGCGTCGCCTTCCGGCAATTCGACCCTGACCTGGCGCATGCCGCCGTCCATCGCCATCGCGGCGACCCGCTCGCGCCAGTGCGCAGACGGGCCGAGCAGCGCGCGCAGCGACAGCGCCCTGCGGTAGTACAGGTGCGCCTCGTGCTCCCAGGTGTAGCCGATGCCGCCGAGGGTCTGGATGCAGTCGTTCGCCGCGTCGACGGCCGCGTCGAGCGCGACCACGGCAGCCACCGCAGCCGCGAACTCGCGATCGGGGCCTGGCGCCGTGCGGGCGGCGTCCCAGACGGCGGCCGCGGCCTGCTCCGCGCCGGTCAGCATCCTGGCGCACCGGTGCTTGACCGCCTGGAACTGCCCGATCGGCCTGCCGAATTGATGCCTGATCTTGGCGTACTCGGCCGCCGTGTGTACCGCCCAGTCGGCGATACCGCACGCTTCCGCGCCGAAGAGGATCGCCGCGAGGCTGCTGACGGCAGACCGGTCAAGCCCGGCCAGTACCCGGTCGGCCGGCACGAGGGCGCTGTCGGCGCGCAAGGTCGCGAGCGGCCTGACGAGATCGACCGCGTCGACGGCCGTCACGTCGAGATCGGCGGCGTCGAGCAGGACCCACGCCTCACCGTCGCCGGTGCTGACCTCAGCGACGACAACGTCGGCCAGCGACCCCGCGAGTATTGGTCCTGACTCACCGCTCACGGTCAGGCCGCCGCTCGGGCCAGGCTCGGCGGTCAGCCCGGTGCCGAGGGCGACCGTCGCGGTGAGGGAGCCGTCCGCGAGCTTGGCGAGCAGCTTGCCGAGGTGCGGCCCCGCCGCGGCCGGCGCGGTGCGAGCCTCTGCCAGCACCGCTGATGCCAGGACGGTGGCCAGGTACGGGCCGGGAAGCAGCGCCCGTCCCGTCTCTTCGAGTGCGACCGCGAGTTCGGCCAGGCCGAACCCCTGGCCGCCGGCGTCCTCCGGCACGTGCAGCCCGAAGAGCCCTTGCTCGGCCAGGCTCGGAGCCAGCGTGGCGCGGTAGTGCCCGGCGCCGCTGTCCTTACTGTCAACGGCAGCCCGTACGACGTCGGGCGGGCAGTGCCGCTGCGCCCAGCCGCGCACGGCGGCCGCGAGTTCCAGATGCTCAGGGATCAGGCCAAGCGCCATCGATGTCCGCCTCGCTCACAGGGTCATACCGGGATATCTCGTCGATGCCGACACTGTAAGTCGGCCGCCGCGCGGCTGCCAGGCCTGGTCTCGTGCTGGCCGGCCTGCAGCGCCGGGCCGCCAGCGCCTGCCGGACAACTCTTCCCTAAGTTACCGGTGAGTAGTAGACTTAGTTACTCACGGGTAACCCGGGTGAGAGCAGGCAGGACGGGATGCTGACCGGAGGCGCGATGACGCACTTCAAGAGCAACTTGCGCGACATCGAGTTCAACTTGTTCGAGGTGCTGAACCGGCAGGAGCTATTCGGCTTGCCGCCGCACGAGGACCTGGACGAAGACACCGCGCGCGGCATACTCGCCGAGGTCGAGCGGCTGGCGGCGGGTCCGCTCGCCGAGTCGTTCGCCGACGCCGACCGGCACCCGCCGGTGTTTGACCCGGCGACGCACGCGGTGACGATGCCCGAGTCATTCGCCAGGTCCTTCCGCGCCTGGATGGACGCGGAGTGGTTCAGGCTCGAGTTGCCCCCTGGGCTAGGGGGTAGCGCCGCGCCAAGGTCGCTCTGCTGGGGTGTCGCCGAGCTGGTGCTCGGCGCGAACCCGGCCGTCTGGATGTACGCGAGCGGCGCCGCATTCTGCAAGGCGCTGTACCTGATTGGCACCGATGAGCAGAAGCGGTTCGCCGAGCATGCCATCGAGCGGCACTGGACGGCGACGATGGTGCTGACCGAGGCCGACGCCGGGTCGGACGTCGGCGCTGGCAGGACCAAGGCCGTCAGGCAGCCGGACGGGGCCTGGCACATCGAGGGCGTGAAGCGCTTCATCACGAGCGGCGAGCACGACATGGCCGAGAACATCTTCCACCTCGTGCTGGCCAGGCCGGAAGGCGCCGGTCCAGGCACCAAGGGCCTGTCGATGTTCCTGGTGCCCAAGTACCTGGTCAACGCCGACGGCTCAGTGGGCGAGCGGAATGGCGTCTACGCCACGAACGTCGAGCACAAGATGGGGCTCAAGGCGTCCACCACGTGCGAGCTCACCTTCGGCGCTGACCACCCGGCGATCGGCACCCTGGTCGGCGACGTGCACGACGGCATCAGGCAGATGTTCATGATCATCGAACACGCGCGGATGATGGTGGGAACGAAGGCAATCGCCACGCTCTCGACCGGATACCTGAACGCGCTCGAGTACGCCAAGACCCGGGTCCAGGGCGGCGAACTCGCCAAGATGACCGACAAGACCGCGCCGCGGGTGACGATCGTGCATCACCCCGACGTCCGGCGGAGCCTGATGCTGCAGAAGGCGTATGCCGAAGGCATGCGGGCGATGGTCCTGTATACGGCCACGTTCCAGGACGCGGCCCAGGTCGCTGAGGCGGCAGGCGTCCCGGACGAGCGGGCGGCGGCCGTCAACGACCTGCTGCTCCCGGTGGTCAAGGGACTCGGCTCGGAGCGGGCGTACGAGATGCTGACGCAGTCCCTGCAGACCTTCGGCGGGTCAGGCTACCTGCAGGACTATCCGATCGAGCAGTACATCAGGGACGCCAAGATCGACAGCCTGTACGAGGGCACCACGGCGATCCAGGGAATGGATCTGTACTTCCGCAAGATCGTCAGGAACAAGGGCGAGGCCTTGGCCTGGCTGCTGAGCCAGGTCAAGGCCACCGCCGAGGGTGACAACGGCAACGGCCGGCTGAAGAAGGAGCGCGCGGCGCTGGCGAGGGCGGCCGAGAACGTCGAGGCAATGGTCAACGCCATGCACGGCTTCCTGGCGGGCAGCCTCGAGCAGCCGGGCGAGATGAACAAGGTCGGCTTCAATACGACCAGGCTCCTTCTCGCGGTCGGAGACCTCGTCGTCGGCTGGCTGCTCGTGCGCCAGTCCGAGGTGGCTACCGCGGCACTCGACGAGGGCTCGGCCTCGGCGGCCGATTCGGCCTTCTACCAGGGCAAGGTCGCGGCCGCCAGGTTCTTCGCCGAGACCGTGCTGCCGCGCCTGGCTGCCGAGCGCGAGATCGCCGAGGCCACCACCACCGATCTGATGGACCTCCCAGACGCGGCGTTCTAGCCGGCGGCTAGGACCAGGCCAGCATCCGCACCGGGTCGCTCAGCATCGCGCCGACGTCGCGCAGCACGGCCGAGCCGGTGTCGCCGTCGACGATCCGGTGGTCGAACGACAGCGACAGCGTGCATACCTTACGGACAGCCAGCTGGCCGGCCACGACCCACGGGGCGTCCTTGATTTGCCCGAAGGCCAGGATCGCGGCCTCGCCAGGCGTGATGATGGGCGTCCCCGAGTCGACGCCGAACACTCCCACGTTGGTGATCGTGATCGTGCCGCCGCGCAGGTCAGCGGGCGTGGCCTTGCCGGCCCGCGCCGTCTCGGTCAGGTCGCCGATAGCCTGCGCGAGCCCGGGCAGCGAGAGCGCGTGGGCGTCCTTCACGCTCGGCACGATGAGGCCGCGGTCGGTGGCCGCCGCGATACCCAGGTTCACGTAGTGCTTGACCACGATCTCCTGGGCTGCCTCGTCCCACGATGAGTTGATCATCGGCTGCCGGTCGGCCGCGACCAGCAGCGCCTTGGCCACGAGCAGCAGCGGCGACACCCGGACGCCCTCGAACTCTGGGAGCGTCTTGAGCCTGGCCGTCGCAGCCATCGTCTCGGTGATGTCGATCTGCAGGAACTCGGTCACGTGCGGGGCCGTGAACGCGCTCGCCGTCATCGCGGCCGCGGTGTGCTTACGCACGCCGCGGATCGCGATCCGCTCCTCGCGCGGGAGCGCCGCGATCCGCATCGCGGAGACATGGGTGGTCAGGGCGGTGACATCGGCACCAGGCGCGCCCGATTGCGCGGCCGCTTGAATGTCATCCCTGGTGATCGACCCGGAAGGGCCGGTACCGGTCAGCGTGGTCAGGTCGACGCCGAGATCCTTCGCCAATTTGCGGACCGGCGGCTTGGCCAGCACGGCCACGCGCTCGTCCTGCGCCGCGAGGGCCCCATTGGCCGGACCTGCCGCCGCGCCAGCGGGCTTTCTGGCCCGCCGCTTGGTGGCGCCGAGCTTGACGCCGTAGCCCACCAGCACGGCCTGCCGCTTCTCTTTGGGCGCCGGGCTGCCGTATACGCCGGGCTCGACGGCGCCCTCGGCGGGCGGGGCGGAGATGGCCGGGGGCGGCTCTGGCGCTCCGGCCCCTGTGTCGGCCGCGGCCCGCGCGGGGACGGCAGCGGTCCCGTTCGCGGCCGCGCCGTCGCCGCCGATCTGCACGGAGATGATCGGCGTGCCGACGTCGGCCGTCTCGCCCTCGGGGACCAGCAGGTCCTGGACCACGCCTTCGTACGGGCTCGGCAGCTCCACGACTGCCTTGGCGGTCTCGATCTCGACGATGATCTGGTTGATGGTGATCGTGTCCCCTGGCTGCACCAGCCATTTGACGATGTCCGCCTCCGTAAGGCCCTCGCCGACGTCGGGGAGCTTGAACTGCTTCAGCTCTGACATGACGTCCTCTCAGTAAGCGAAGGTCCGGTCGACGGCGTCGAGCACCCGGTCCAGATCGGGCAGGTAGTGCTCCTCGAGCCGGGACGGCGGATACGGCGTGGAGTAGCCGCCCACCCGCAGCACGGGCGCCTCGAGGTTGTAGAAGCATTCCTGGGAGACCCTGGCCGCGATCTCGGCGCCGAGGCCCGCCGTCACCGGGGCTTCGTGCACGATCACGCAGCGGCCGGTCTTGCGCACCGAGGCGAAGATCGTGGCGGTGTCCAGCGGTGACAGCGAGCGCAGGTCGATCACCTCGACCGACTTGCCCTCGCCAGCCGCCGCGGCCGCGGCCTCGACGCAGGTCCGCACCATCGGGCCGTAGCAGAGCACGGTCACGCCGGTCCCGCTGACGAGCGTCCTGGCCGACTGCATCGGCAACGCAGCCTCGAGACCCCCGGCGAGGTCGACGTCGGTCTTGTCCCAGTACCGGCGCTTGGGCTCGAAGAAGATGACCGGGTCATCGCAATTGATCGCCTGCTGGATCATCGCGTACGCGTCGGCCGGGTCGCCGCATGCGACCACCCGCAGGCCGGCGATGTGCACGAACAACACCTCAGGCGACTCGCTGTGGTGCTCGACCGCGCCGATGCCGCCGCCGAACGGGATCCGCACGACGACCGGCAGCCTGAGATTGCCGGCCGACCGGTAGGCCATCTTGGCCAGCTGCGACACGATCTGGTCGAAGGCAGGGAAGACGAAGCCGTCGAACTGGATCTCGCACACTGGCCGGTAGCCACGCAGCGCGAGCCCGATCGCCGTGCCGATGATGCCGGACTCGGCGAGCGGGGTGTCGAGCACCCGGTCCTCGCCGAAGTCCTTCTGCAGGCCGTCCGTGACCCGGAAGACGCCGCCGAGCTTGCCGACGTCCTCGCCCATGATCAGGACCTTGGGGTCGTTCTCCATGGCCTTGCGCAGGCCCTCGTTGATGGCCCTGCTGAGCGTGAGCTTGGCCGGGGTGTCCGTCGTCATCGGCCGGCCTCCTCGGGTACGAACGAGTCCAGGTAGGCGGCGAGTTGCTCGCGCTCCTCGGCGAGCAGCGCGCTCGGGTCCGCGTAGATGTTGCTGAAGATTGTCAGCGGATCAGGATCGGGCATCTCGAGGCACGCCTTCCTGACCCCGCGCCCGATCTCGTCAGCTTCGGCGGCGATGCCGGCGAAGAAGCTCTCGTCGGCCATGGCCGAGCGGATCAGGTACTGCTTCACCCGCTCGATCGGGTCCTTGAGCTTCCAGGACTCGAGTTCGGCGGAGAGCCGGTACCTGGTCGGGTCGTCGGTCGTGGTGTGCGCGCCCATCCGGTAGGTGAACGCCTCGATCAGGGTCGGGCCCTGGCCCTCTCGCGCGGCCTGCATGGCCTGCCTCGTGACGGCCAGGCACGCGAACACGTCGTTGCCGTCGACCTGCAGCCCGGGGAAGCCGAACCCGGCAGCCCGCCGGTACAGCGGGATCTTGGTCTGGCGGTCCAGCGGCTCCGAGATGGCCCACTGGTTGTTCTGGCAGAAGAACACGACAGGAGCGTTGTTCACCGACGCCCAGATGAAGGCCTCGTTGACGTCACCCTGGCTGGTGGCCCCGTCGCCGAAGAAGACGATCGCGGCCTCGCCGTTCTCGCCGACCGCGCCGTCGCGCTGGATGCCCATCGCGTAGCCGGTCGCGTGCAGGGTCTGGGCGCCGATCACGATCGTGTAGAGGTGGAAGTTGTGCTCCTTCGGGTCCCAGCCGCCATGACTGACCCCGCGGTACAACTCGAGCAGCCGGGCAGGGTCGACGCCGCGGCACCACGCGACGCCGTGCTCCCGGTAGGTCGGGAAGGCCATGTCGCGCGGGCCGAGAGCGCGGCCCGCACCGACCTGCGCGGCTTCCTGGCCGAGCAGCGAGGCCCAGATGCCCAGCTCGCCCTGGCGCTGCAGCGCGATCGCCTCGAAGTCGATCCGCCTGACCAGGACGAGGTCGCGGTACAACGCCTTGATCTCGTCGGCGGTCAGCTCTAGCGGGTAGTCGGGGTGTTCGGTGCGCTCGCCCTCGGGCGTCAGCAACTGGATCAGTTCCGGCCGAGGCGCCGGTTCGTCACCAGGTCGGGATCGGGGGGCAGCTTGCCCGGCAGCTTTGACGGCCACGTGCCACTCCTTGCCTGCTCAGGGATCGACGCCCCGCCCGTCGGCTGGTCAGTGGGCGGCCGTCGGTCATCGTGTTCCGCTGTGACAGTACTCGGCGCTCCTCCCGCCTGGTCAAGTGCCAGGTTCGCGTACGCTGCGTGCTGTGGCCAAGATAGTCGTGGACGTCATGCTCAAGCCCGAGATCCATGACCCGCAGGGCGAGGCCATTGCGGGCGCGTGCCACCGGCTCGGGTTCACCGAGGTGATCTCGGTCCGCCAGGGCAAGCGGTTCGAGGTTGAACTGGCAGTGCCCGCTGACGAGAGCACCGCCCCGCTGCGCACCATCGACCCCGCCAATGCCGACTCCCATTCCAGCTCGGCGAACGCCCAGCCCACGACGGCAACGCGGCCCGACCCGCTCGCGAATCGGATGGCCGAACTCGCTGCCGAATTGCTGGCAAATCCGATCATTGAGGAATTCGCAATCCACGGTGCCTGACGGGGCCGGCGAATCCGTAACAGACTCTTTGCTCACCTGCGTACGAGATTCCAAACATGGCGCCCACCTCCCGCCGCTCTGGCCTGGATTGCCTGACTAGACATGCGTCTCCTGGCGTTCCTCGCCGCACATGACCGTTAGTTGACCGGTGTTGACCTGGAAGAACGACACTGTTCGTCCGAAGATCGCCCGAGTTTATGATTACCGCGCCCCGGCTGTGGAAACTCTCATTATGTGAAGACAGACGAGAAGTAGCCGAAGAGCAGCGGAGGGCAACCAAGGCCGTGCGAACTCGAGTGCTGCACTCGCAGGAACTGGGCGGAGATGTCCGCGACGTCCGGTTCTGTCTCGTGTTCCCGCGTGAATCCCTCAGCATCCCGGTCATGCGCCGCGTGCTCGGCGACACACTCGGCCGCCTTGGCATGGATCAGGAGTGCATCTCCGACCTGCTGCTGGCCGTCACAGAGGCGTGCACGAACGTGCTGCGGCACGCCGGACCTGGGCACAGGTACGAAGTGGTCGCCGAGGTCGGCAAGAACCGGGTCGTCATCCAGGTGCTGGACAACGGCCGTGGCTTCAATCCGGCCAGGATCAGGACCACGCGCCGCCGGCACCACCTGAAGCGGCCTCCGGTGCGTCAGGCCGGCCTGCTCGGACGCCGTGCGAGGAGCAGCGATGTGTCTCAGCTTGCAGAGTCGGGCCGTGGGCTGGCGATCATGAAGGCGTGCGTGGACGACGTCAGCCTGCATACCGGGCCGGGCCGCGGAACCGTTGTCGAGCTGTTCAAGCGCTGCGAGTGGCGCGACGGCGCGCCGCTCGCCGACCTGGAAGGCTGGGCTCTCAGGGACGCCGGCTGACCCGGTAACCTGCCTGCATGCGCAGGCACCGGCCGCGAGGCCAGCATTGACGCTCAGGGTCGGCATCGTCACCTTTCCCGGATCGCTTGACGACACCGATGCCGGCCGGGCCGTGGCGCGGGCCGGCGGCACGCCAGTCCCGCTCTGGCACGGCGACAGGACGCTGCGCGGCGTCGACGCCGTGATCCTGCCTGGCGGCTTCTCCTACGGCGACTACCTGCGCTGCGGCGCGATCGCGCGGTTCGCGCCGGTGATGTCCGAGCTGATCCCCGCTGCCGCGGCCGGGCTGCCCGTGCTGGGCATCTGCAACGGCTTCCAGATCCTCTGCGAGGCGCACCTGCTGCCCGGCGCGCTAACCCGCAATGCCGGCCTGCACTTCATCAACTCCGACGTACGGATCACGATCGAGGGCAACCAAACTCGGTGGACGGCCGGCTACGCAGCCGGAGACGTGATCACCGTGGTGCTGAAGAGCGGCGAGGGCGCCTACGTCGCTGACCAGCGGACCCTGGCCGACCTGGCGGCCTCCGGCCGGATCGTCGCCCGCTACACCGACGGCAGCCCGAACGGATCCGCTGCCGACATCGCCGGCGATCGCCAGCGCGGAAGGCAACGTCGTCGGGATCATGCCGCACCCGGAGCACGCGATCGACCCGCTCACCGGCCCCGGCACCGGCGGGCTCGGGTTCTTCACCTCCATCCTGCGCGCAGTCACGACGTCATGACCGCCGACACCGTGGCCGAGGCCGTCGCGACGTCAGGCCGGGAGCAGCCGCACGCGGCGCTGGGCCTGACCGACGCCGAATACGCGGCCATCACCGCGCAGCTCGGACGCCGGCCGACCGACTCCGAGCTGGCCATCTACTCGGTGATGTGGAGCGAGCACTGCTCCTACAAGTCGTCGAGGAAGTACCTGCGCCAGTTCGGCGAGAAGGCTCCAGCGAGCTCGCCGCTGCTGGCCGGCATCGGCCAGAACGCGGGCGTGGTCGACGTCGGGCAGGGCTACGCCGTCACGTTCAAGATCGAGTCGCATAATCATCCCTCGTACGTCGAGCCGTTCCAGGGCGCGGCCACCGGCGTGGGCGGCATCGTCAGGGACATCCTCGCGATGGGCGCCAGGCCGGTCGCGGTGATGGACGCCCTGCGGTTCGGCCCCGCGGACGCGCCCGATACCCGGCGGGTGCTGCCAGGCGTCGTCGGCGGGATCTCCTTCTACGGGAACTGCCTCGGTCTGCCGAACATCGGCGGCGAGCTCGCGTTCGACCCCTGTTATGCCGGCAACCCGCTGGTGAACGCGCTCTGCCTTGGCGTCATGCGGCACGCCGACCTCAAGCTCGCCCAGGCGAGCGGTCCAGGCAACAAAGTGATCCTGTTCGGCTCGCCCACCGGGCCCGACGGCATAGGCGGCGCATCGGTCCTGGCCAGCGCCTCGTTCGGGGCGAGCGCCGATGGCGGCGAGCGGGCCAAGCGGCCCAGCGTCCAGGTGGGCGACCCGTTCATGGAGAAGCTGCTGATCGAGTGCTGCCTCGAGCTGTACGCCGCGGGACTGGTAGTGGCGATCCAGGACCTGGGTGCGGCCGGCGTCGCATGCGCGACCACCGAGCTGGCGGCGGCCGGCGAGACCGGCATGAGCGTGCGGCTGGACGCGGTGCCGCTGCGGGACAGCGGGCTCACCCCGCCCGAGATCCTCATGAGCGAGTCGCAAGAACGCATGATGGCGATCACCGCGCCGCACGACCTCGCGCGGTTCCTCGATATCTGCGCCAAGTGGGACGTCCCGGTAGCCGTCATCGGCGAGGTCACCGACACGGGCAGGCTGGCGATGACCTGGCACGGCGAGCTGGTCGTCGACATCCCGCCGGCCAGCGCCGCGGAGGGACCGCTCTATGACCGCCCGGCCCGCCGGCCGGAGAGCCAGGACCTGCTGCGCGCCGACGACGCGGCCAGGCTGGCAGGTCACGACCGGCAGCAGACCTCCGGCCAGCGGCTGCGCACTGACCTGCTCGCCGTGCTCGGCTCGGCGGCCGGCGCCGACAAGACCTGGGTCACCGAGCAATACGACAGGGACGTCCGCGGCAACACGGTGCTCGGCGCCCCGCACGACGCTGGCGTGCTCAGGATCGACGAGGAGTCCCACCTTGGCGTCGCGATCGCCACCGATGGCAACGGCCGGTTCTGCCTGCTCGACCCCTACACCGGGACGCAGCTCGCGCTGGCCGAGGCGTACCGCAACGTGGCCGCGTCCGGGGCGCGGCCGATCGCGGTGACGAACTGCCTCAACTTCGGCTCGCCGGAGGATCCGGCCGTGATGTGGCAGTTCGCCGAGTCGGTGCGCGGGCTGGCCGACGGCTGCCTGGCACTCGGCATCCCGGTGACGGGCGGGAACGTCAGCTTCTATAACCAGACGGGAGCGGCGGCCATCCAGCCGACGCCGGTGGTCGGCGTCCTCGGCGTGCTCGACGACGTGCGCCAGCGGCTGCCGAGCGGCTTCTGCGCACCCGGCGAGACGATCATGTTGCTCGGCAGGACGGCTGCCGAGTTCGGCGGGTCGCTCTGGGCGCAGGTGGCGCACGGCCACCTCGGAGGTGTTCCGCCGCGGGTCGATCTGGAGGCCGAGCAGCGGCTCGCGGCAGTGCTCGCCGCGGCGGCGTCGCGTGGCCTGCTGTCGGCGGCGCACGATCTGTCCGAGGGCGGGCTGGCCCTCGCGCTCGCGGAGTGCTGCCTGACCGGCGGGAGCCGCGCGCCCATTGCCAGCGACGGCGCCGGTACGGGCTGCCAGGTCACGCTTCCGGCAGGCTCTGGCGCGCCGGAGCCGCTGGCCGCGCTGTTCAGCGAGTCGGCCGGCCGCGCCATCGCCGTGGTGCGTCCGGGCGCGGAGGCGGAGTTCGCCGACCTCTGCGCGGAACAGGCGGTGCCCGCCACGAGCCTCGGCCTGACCGGAGGCTATGACCTTGAGGTCGCAGGTCTGTTCTCCGTGCCGGTGGCCGAGCTCAGCGCGGTCAGCCGGCGCACGCTGCCGGCGCTGTTCGGCCAGCGCTGACTCGCTCGCTGGTCAGGCGTTCCACCAGAACGCGAGTTGCTGGGTCGGCAGGGTGGGGCGGCGGCAGGCAGCGAGGCTCGCGAGGCCAGGCTGGCCGGGCGCCGTCAGGCAGTCGCCGGTCTTCGCGTTGGAGTACTCGGCGAACGGCTGGCCGCCCACCATGCCTGCGTCGACTGGCCGCCAGCGCTGATCGAGGGTCAGATCGCAATGAGCCAGCCGGACCTTCTCCGGATCGTGGCCGGCGGTCAGGCACTGGCCCGTCGCCGTATAGATGAAGATGTCGGTGCCGTCGGCCATCTGATTCTCGGTCCAGACCGGGGTCCCGGCCCTTACCTCGCCTCTGGCGATCGCGACGAAGCTCACGCCGCGCGCGGTCGGCTGCAGCTTGAGTGGGTGACGGAGCGGCCCGACATCGACGATCCCGACCGCCTGCACCTTGCGGACCTTCGACGCCAGGGCGTGGCCGTCGTGCCCCTGGCGCTGCGGGCGCGCCGCCGGCTGGCCATGATGGCTGGACGCCAGGTAGATGACCAGGCCACCCGCGGCGAGCACCAGGACCACGCCCACGCCAGCGAGCCGAGGAGCCGATGATCCCTTGGCTCGATGCGTTCGCGCACTGAGCGAACCGGGCATATCTCAGGATTGTAGGCTTCTTGCCCCGGTTAGTCGCGAGCCTCGCACCATGTCGGTCACAACGCGTGACGGGTGTCATCGGCTCGCCCGGGCAGCGCGGCGGCTAGTGCGCTATCGTTCGGCGGTGCCGGCCCGACGTCTGAACACCGACCGGCTCCTGGCAGCGGTCGCCGAGCAGCGTGCGGCCATCGGCGCGGGTCGATGGGAGGGTCCCGTCACGGCCGACGCGCTCGGAGCGGCCTGCCTGTCAGCCGTGATCGGGGCTGTCGACGGTGGCCTGGAACCGCTGCGCGAGGCGCTGCGCGGCGCCGTGATCCACACCCTGGGGCTGCTCGAGGCCAAGGCCCCTGGCCGCGCCGTCGAGGTGCGGGTCCCGCCGTTCGGTGCCATCCAGTGCGTCGCCGGACCCAGGCACACCCGCGGTACGCCGCCGAACGTGGTGGAGACCGACCCGGTCACCTGGATCATGCTCGCCATCGGCCGGACCGGCTGGCCCGCCGCCCTCGCCAGCGGATCGGTACAGGCGAGCGGCCCGCGCGCAGACGTGTCGGACTATCTCCCGCTCACGCCCGCCGGACCGCCGCCAGGAACTCAGCCATCGGGCTAACCAGGGCGTGTCCGCAGATCTGCTACCCAGCTGAACGCCCTAGACTTGCCAGGTGATCAAGCCTGACGGCCGACTGACTCACGAACTCAACACCGACGATCGTGCGCCCAGGGACGCGTGCGGCGTATTCGGGGTCTGGACGCACGGCGAGGACGTCGCCAAGCTGGCCTACTTCGGGCTGTACGCGCTGCAGCACAGGGGCCAGGAGTCGGCCGGGATCGCGGTCAGCGACGGCGCCAGGATCGTGGTCTTCAAGGACATGGGCCTGGTCGCGCAGGTCTTCAATGAGTCCGTGCTCACCACGCTGCGCGGGCACATCGCCGTCGGCCACTGCCGTTACTCGACGACCGGATCGTCGGTATGGGAGAACGCGCAGCCGACCTTCCGCGCGACCCCTTCGGTGAGCCTGGCGCTCGGCCACAACGGGAACCTGATCAACGCGCGCGAACTCGCGGCGATGGCGGGAGCGCCGCGCGGCGCCAGCCTGGCCACCTCGGACACCGACGTGCTGACCGCCCTGTTCGCGTCCGGCGTAGGCCTGCCCGCGTCCGAAGACGCGGCAGAGACCAGCATCGAGGAGAACGCGCTGACGGTCCTGCCGCACGTGCAGGGTGCGTTCTCGCTGGTATTCATGGATCAGCAGACGCTGTACGCCGCTCGCGACGCCGAGGGATTCAGGCCGCTGGTCCTCGGCAGGCTGCCCCGCGGCTGGGTCGTCGCGAGCGAGACCGCGGCCCTCGACATCGTCGGTGCCACCTTCGTGCGGGAAATCGAGCCTGGCGAGCTGATCGCGATCGACGAGCGAGGCGTCAGGTCGCGCCGGTTCGCCGCCGCCAGGCCGCGCGGCTGCCTCTTTGAGTACGTCTACCTGGCCAGGCCCGACACGTCGATCAGCGGCCGGAGCGTGCAGGCGACCAGGGTCGCGGTCGGCAGGAGGCTGGCGGCCGAGCACCCGGTGGAAGCGGATCTCGTCATCCCGGTGCCGGAGTCCGGCACGCCCGCCGCGATCGGCTACGCGCAGGGCAGCGGGATCCCGTACGGCCAGGGCCTGGTCAAGAACAGCTATGTGGGCCGCACCTTCATCCAGCCGAGCCAGACGATCAGGCAGCGCGGCATCAGGCTGAAGCTCAACCCGCTCAAGGACGTGATCGCTGGCCAGCGAATCGTGGCCGTCGACGACTCGATCGTGCGCGGCAACACCCAGCGCGCGATCGTCACGATGCTGCGCGAGGCGGGCGCGGCCGAAGTGCACATCAGGATCTCGAGCCCGCCGGTGGCCTGGCCGTGTTTCTTCGGCATCGACTTTGCCAGCAGGGCCGAGCTGATCGCGGGCAGCCTGGCCGTCGAGGAGATCCGCGATTCGATCGGCGCTGACTCCCTCGGGTTCGTATCGCTGGAAGGCTTGATAGACGCAACGACGCTGCCGGCTGGCAAGCTGTGCCGTGCCTGCTTCGACGGCGACTACCCGATCCCGGTGAGCGAGTCCGAGCAGGGCAAGTACCTGCTCGAGAGCTCCGCCGCTGGACACCAGGCGGAGTGATGCAGGCGTCCGCGCAGGGCGGCCGGCCCCGCGAGTCCGGCCGGGTGAGCTATGCCGGTGCTGGCGTGGACATCGAGGCCGGAGAGCGCGCGGTCGCGCTGATGCGCGAGGCCGTGTCGAAGACCGCAGGGCCCGCGGTGATCGGCGGCATCGGAGGCTTCGCCGGGTTGTTCGACGCGTCGCGGATCGCCATGATGCGCCGGCCGGTGCTCGCGACCTCGACCGACGGCGTCGGCACCAAGGTGCTCATTGCGCAGCGCACAGGCAGCTACGGCACGATCGGCGTCGACCTGGTCGGCATGGTGGTCGACGATCTCGTCGTCTGCGGAGCCGAGCCGTTGTTCATGACCGACTACATCGTCTGCGGCCGGGTCATGCCCGAGCGCGTCGCGGCGATCGTCGCCGGCATCGCCGAGGGGTGCGTGCAGGCGGGATGCGCGCTGATCGGCGGCGAGACCGCCGAGCACCCAGGTCACCTCGGGCCCGAGGAGTTCGACCTGGCCGGAGCTGCCACCGGGGTCGTCGAGGCCGACCGGCTGCTCGGACCTGGCCTCGTGCAGCCCGGTGACGTCGTGCTCGGCCTCGCCTCGTCTGGCCTGCACTCCAACGGGTTCTCGCTGGTCAGGCAGATCCTCACCGATACCGAGGTGGAGCTGGACAGCGAGCCGGACGAGCTGGACAGGCCGCTCGGCGCCGAGCTGGCGACCCCGACGCGGATCTATGCCCAGGACTGCCTCGCGCTCGCGAACGCTTGCCAGGTGCATGCGTTTGCCCACATCACCGGTGGCGGGCTGGCCGCGAACATGGCCAGGGTGCTGCCCGCCGATGCCGACGCTGTCCTGGACCGCGCGAGCTGGAGCCCGCAGCCGGTCTTCGGACTGCTCGCCAGGCTCGGGTCAGTCGACACCGACGAGATGGAGCATGTCTTCAACATGGGCGTTGGGATGACAGCCGTGGTGGCGGCGGCCGATGCGGATGAGGCGATCAGATTGCTCGCCGAACGGGGTGTCCCCGCCTGGCCGCTCGGACGGATCGTCAGCGGCGGCGGTGCCGCCCGGCTGACCGGACGGCATCCTTAGCCCGCGATCGGAAGCTAGCCAGCGATCAGAAGCGAGGGCAAGGCCGGCTCGCGAGCAGCGATTCGCGTCAGCGGCGATTCGCGTCAGCGTCCGCGTCCTCGTCGTCCTCGTCGTATTCGAAGTCATCGTCGGCATCATCGTCGTCAGCCGAGGAGTAGCGATCGCCGTGGTCCGCGTATGCGTCCCGCCCGTCGGTATCCCGCTGATCCATGCCGACGCCCAGCTCGGCCCGCAGCCGGTCAAGGTCAGTGCCGCCACCGCTGTACTTCAGCTGGCGTGCAACCTTTACCTGCTTGGCCTTGGCTCGGCCGCGCCCCATTGGCTCGACCCCCTCGAACGTACGGGACCTGCCTGGTCCCTGGTCACCGCGCTTGATGCCTACCGTGGTCATTCGTCCGAACATGTCGGATTTCGTGCATGTCAGACCGCCCGCAGCGGTTCCTGCACAGGGACCCGAGCGTGGCTAGTGCCTTCGTACATAGACAACCGTACCTGTTTTGGGCGGCTCGCGCCTCCGCCGGTCCCCGGCAGTCGCGATCAGCTGCCTAGCCAGATCCCTCGCAGCCTGCCCACTTCCGACATCCTGCGCTCGGCGAGCCGGTCTGCGGCGACCGCCGGCGGTACGCCTTCCTGGCCGGCGAGGGCCAGAATCCGCTTGGTCGTAGCGAAAATCTGATCCGCCTTGGCCTTCGCACGGTCGAAGTTGAAGCCCTCGAGTTCGTCGGCGACCTGGATCACGCCGCCGGCGTTGACGACGTAGTCCGGGGCGTACACGATGCCGTGGTCTTCGAGCAGCTTGTCGATGCCCGCGTGCGCAAGCTGGTTGTTGGCGCCGCCGCAGATAACCTTGGCCCGGAGCAGCGCCACGGTGTCGTCGTCGATTGCGCCGCCAAGCGCGCACGGCGCGTAGATGTCGGCGTCGCCGCTGACCAGGTCCGCCCGGCTGGCCGCGACCGCGATGGCCGGGTGCTTCACCCTGACCCGTGCTACCGCCGCGCCATTGATGTCATACACCGTCACCGCGGCGCCGTCTTCGATCAGGTGGGTGACCAGGTGACTGCCTACCTTGCCGACGCCCTCGACGGCTACCGACCTGCCCTGCAGCGACGGGGTGCCCCAGGCGTGCTCGGCGGCCGCCCGCATGCCCTGGAAGACGCCGAGCGCGGTCAGGACCGAGGAGTCACCGGCCCCGCCGTGCGGCTCGGTCCGGCCGGTGACGTGGCGGCACTCCCTGGCCACGATGTCCATGTCCTGGCTATAGGTGCCGATGTCGCAGGCGGTGATGTACCGCCCGTTCAGGGACTCAACGAAGCGGCCGTAGGCGCGCAGCAGCGCCTCGGACTTGATCACTGCCGGATCGCCGATGATGACTGCCTTGCCGCCGCCGTGGTCCAGGCCAGCCAACGCGTTCTTGTACGCCATGGCCTTGGACAGGTTCAGGACGTCGGCGATGGCCGCATCCTCGCTGGCATACGGATAGAACCTGGTCCCGCCGAGGGACGGACCCAGCGCGGTCGAGTAGATCGCGATGATCGCGTGCAGGCCGGTCGGAGCGTCATGGCAGAAGACGATTTGCTCGTGACCGGCCTGGTTGAGTGCGCTGCCCACGGTTCTGGTGGGGTTGCCGTCCCTGACGGCGTCGGCCTTGTCGGCCGGATCGGTGACTGTCGCCACGGCTGCAGCTCCCGGCAAGTTGGTCCCGCGTCCTCGTTGACCCGGGCTGACACCCAGGGTATGCGCCAGGCGCGCAGGGAGTATTGATGTCGTGCAATGCATGAAGCTGGCTGTGCGGGGCAAATACCTCGTGACAGAGCATGCCGTAGAACTGCGGAGGATTATCCCGGCACTGCCGATAGCTGTAGCAGTCAGTGGGTTCTTCCGCGGCGGGGGGTAGCGAGACGGCAGGCACGCCGGCCGCAAGTTTCGACGTCGACGTGACGGTACGTGTCCTCCCGTATCCGAGGAGGTGAGTAGCGATCACGCACTACTGCACAGTCCCAACCGGCACGGACCTGCCTGAACAGTCTGTGCGGATCCGGCTTTACTGAAATAACTCCACAGGAACGGCTACGTAATGTAGTCGGCAGGAGACGGACATGATTTTTCCGAATCCGCCCAGTGCGACGGTGCGTGTCTGTAGGATCACGCAACGTGACTCAGATCAACGGGGGCAACGGGGACACGTTCAAAACTTCTGCTCCTGGTGGTCGCATTGTCACCGCTGGTGATGGCAATATGGTAACAGTAGACCATATAGGACATCCAAGGCAGGCTCGGAATGGAGCCATGAACACAACGGACGCAGGATCGCAAGACAAGGTCCAGGAGGAGAGGCCGTCATAATGTCTGCACGAACCCCAGAGGCCGAGCCGCTGCTTACACCGGCTGAGGTCGCAACAATGTTCCGAGTGGACCCGAAAACGGTCACACGGTGGGCAAAGGCCGGAAAGTTGACGTCCATTAGGACTCTTGGCGGCCACCGTCGTTACCGCGAGACCGAAGTTCGCGCTTTGCTTGCTGGCATTCCGCAGCAGCGCTCGGAGTAACGCCTGGCCGCGGCCTGGCGCCCGATCTTCGGGGGCGGGCGCGTGTCCGAGCACGCCACGTGCGGCTCAGCGCAGAAATAGGGGGGTCGGCCCTGGCGGCACAGCCGCGAGCGGGTCGTCATGCGTAGAGCGTTGGCGCTCTGGACGGATCCTGGCGAGATGCCGGGGCCGATCCGGCCTATACCAAGAAAACACAGCGGGGGTTCCGGGGGTCGTCTCCCGGGTCAGCACAGCGGGGGTTCCGGGGGTCGTCCCCCGGCGTCAGCACAGCAGGACTCGGGGAAGAAGCCCTGTTTCACAGGGCTTGAGATACGGACGTCAAGATCGGCGCCGGGAAGGCGCGTTGGCCGCAGTTGGGTTCTGGCGCCGGTGTTGCGCCGGGTACGGATGTGAACCCAGCGCGGTCGCCGCTGATGAGTGTCACACCCATACCTGACAAGCACCCGCACATCGCCATGGCCGCCGTCGGACGGTGAGTGAATGGCCCGCTCACGGGCCCTGCGCGCCGCTCCATCCGCCTTTGACAGGGGCTGCGTTGGTCTCGCATTGCAGTCGTTCAGCGACTTTGGGTAATCGCACCTGCTCGATGACATCGCGAGCCCATACTTGTCGCCATGCCAACGCTCGGATAGCCACAGCAGGCACGGTTTAGCGCCTGCGTACGGCCTGTACGGGAGCCTGCAGTGCGTGGTGCGGAGCACGGCATGAGACTGGCGCAGCGAGCGACGCCCGGGGGCCCGCCATCCGGCGGGAAGGTGCCGTCGCTATGAGGGGAGGGTTCGCCATGCGGGATCCAGAATTGGTGTTCAAGGCTCAGCTGGCCGCATCGGCGCTCGAGCGGGCTTGGCAGCGGTGGCGGGTGACGCACGGTCTGGTGGCCGATCCGATGCCGGCCATTTCCAGCTACGTGGGGTACTCGCTCGAGGAACCCTGGGGTCAGCCTCGAGTCGTGTTCGGGCTGTCGGCCAAGGATGCCGAGCAGCTTGCGGCGCTGCTCAACCGGCACGACTGCATCGGCCCCGTGCACGCGGGCATCGCGGGCCGGCCATGGCAGACCAGCACGGTTCGGAGGTCGCCGCAGCGGCGGCCGGACGGCCGCTGGCGGTCCCGCCGCAGACGCCGTCGATCGTCGCCGAGCAGTCGAGCACCGGCGACCCGCGATCGCTGGGAATGGTGCAAGGCAAACCACGGTGGCCCAGCAGCACGGACCCGGACCTTGACGGACCTGTGTACCGCCAGCTCGCACGCGCCGCGCAGGAGGCAGGGCGCCAGGCCGCGGCGGCCCGGCAGGCGACACCAGTCGGCCTGGCTTCGCATGGGCTAGCCGCCGCGGGGCAGGCAGGAACTCCTGCGGCCCAACCGCATGCCGGATCGGCGCTGACTTCGAGGCCGTACGCTGCTCAGGCCGGAACGGCGCAGGCCGAGCACGGGCTGGCAGGTCGCGGGCAGGCAGGGGTTGCGGAGGCTGAGACCGCGCCCCTCGGCACCGTGCCGGCCGACACTGTGCAGGCCGACACCAGTGTGCAGGCCGGCACTGCAGGCCGACGCAAGGTGCGGGCCGACACCAAGGTGCAGGCCGACACTGTGCGGGGCGACACTGTGCGGGGGGACAGTGCGCGGCCCGACGCTGTGCAGGTGGCTACGGAGGCAGGCAGCGCGGGACAGGCCGCAGGCGAGCGGGCCGCAGTGGCCGAGGTCCGGTCGGGCGGCGCGACCGCGGCGCCGATTACGCCGGACCGCCGCGCCTCAGCGCACGCCAGCGCGGACACCGCGACGACGGTGGAGGCGCCGGCAACTCAGACGACGCACGCCCAGCCTGCGCCGAAGCAACCTGCGCCGGAGCAACCTGCGCCGGAGCAGCCTGCGCCGGAGCAGCCTGCGCCAGAGCAGTCCGCGCCAATTCGGGCCGAGGCACCTGCGGTGCCGGGGTCAGCGCCGCCGGAGACTACTGCTGCGCCCGAGCGGCAGGACACTGGGCCGGCCGCCGACGCCCGGAGCGCTCCGACCAGCAAGGCGCCGATCGTCGTGCCTAAGCAGAGGCACGAGCACGGCCAGGGCAGCCAGTCCGAGGCGCCTGGAAAGGCTGGCGCCGACCTCAAGCACGCGACTGCCAAGGATGCGACCGCCAAGGAAGCAAACGCCAAGGACGCGACCGCCAAGGACGCGACCGACAAGGACAAAGCGCGCGACGGCAAGGGCGGTGACGGCGACGACGACGGGACCGACCCGGGCGGCGGCGGGGGCTCCCGCGGGCCAGCGCCGGCCATGCCAGCGGGCCGGAACCGTGCCAGGACCCGCGCTGGCGAGTCGCGCGCCAGCTTCGTCTCTCACCAGGGAACGGCGGGCGATACCCGCCCAGCGACCAAGGGCTCCGGTGTACGGGTCGGCGAGCCTGTCCAGGCCGTGCCGCAAGCCACGCCGTACCCGGATCCGCCAGCCGAAGAAGGATCGACGATCGAGTCCGGTATCACTCCGGCAGTGTCCGCGGATGCGCAGGCAGAGGACTACCCTGGTCCGCTCGCCCTGGCGGCGTCGGCGGCCAGGGTCGCGGCCGAGGCCAGGATCAGAGCAGCGATGCAGCGGACCAGCCCTGCGGCAACCCAGGACCGGCACGTGAGCCTTGAAAAGGCTTACCCGAAGCGCGTCGGCCGCCAGCCGTCCAGGCGGTCGCGGCCGGGCCAGAGGTGGCGTCCGGCGCACTGCCGCGTATATCGGATGAGCCGCTGGAATTCGGATACGAGGACGAGGACGACGCCGACGTCGCCTTGGCCTGGGGCGGCCCGGCGTTCGCGGCGCGGCCGGGCGGCAGGCCGGAGGTCGTGCCGCTGCGGCCCAGGCAGGACGACGCCGACTACGACGATGAGGACCTCGACCTGGCCGCCGACGAGCGGCCCGAGCACTCGCCGTCCGGATACGTCCGGCGCAACCGGATCACCAGGGGCTACTCGATTCCGAGGCTGTCCAGGGCAAAGCGGCCTGGCGCGGTTCCCGGCCTGTAGCGGGCCAGCCGGGAACCGAGCCAGCCAGGCCCATCGCATCCGCGATCCCGCGCCGCGGGAAAACCGGATGCAGTGACGGCCGCCGCCGTGATGGTGTTGGCCCATGAATCGCAGCGAGGTGTTTGCCGCCTTCAACCATCAGGTCAGGCAGAGCACCAGCCCTGATGGGACCGGCGCGACCTTCGAGGCGGACGCGCACGTGGTCAGGCGCATCTCTCAGCCTGGCCTCGGCGGCGGGGGCGTGCTCTGGTCCAGCCTTGACGCGTCCAGCGCGGACGACGTCATCGCCGCGCAGGTGGCGTTCTTCGGTGCCCGCGGCGAGGAATTCGAGTGGAAGCTGTACAGCTACGACGAGCCGGCCGATCTCGCGGACCGTCTGGCGGCCGCCGGGTTCGTGCCGCAGGAGCCTGAGTCGCTGATGATCGCGGCGATCGGCGAGATCACCGACGCCCTCAAGTCAGCCGAGCTGCCCGCGGGGGTCACGCTCGAACGGGCGACCGACGAGGCCGGGGTTGACCGGCTGACCAGGGTGCACGAGCTCGTGTTCGGTACGGACGAGTCCGAGCTGCGAGCCTCGCTGCTCGCGCAGCTGGCCGACGCGCCCGAGACCACCGACATGGTGATCGCCATGGCTGGCGACGAAGCGGTCAGCGCGGCCAGGACGGACTTCCTGCCTGGGACGCAGTTCGCCGGTCTCTGGGGCGGTGGCACGCTTCCCCAGTGGCGCAAGCGCGGCATCTACCGCGCACTCGTCAGGATTCGTGCCGAGCGGGCCGCCGAGCGCGGGTACTCCTACCTGACAGTGGATGCCTCAGAACAGAGCCGCCCGATCCTGGAGCGGATCGGCTTCGAGCGCCTGGCCATTACCACGCCATACATGTGGTCGCCCAGCTAAGGTCGCGCCCACAGCTGGTCGCCCAGCTCAGCAAGACCACTCAGCGGTTAGCGGCCGGCCGCAGGCACGGCGGCTGCCGGAGCGGCGGGCGGCAGCGCGGCCGTGCAGTACTTGCACCTGGTCGCCTTGGCGGGGATGACGCTGAGGCACTCGGGACAGTCCTTCTCCGCGGCCTCCCTCCTGCGCTGCGCGAACGCGACCAGCTTGGACATGGGCGCGACAAGCAGGAAGTAGATGACGGTCGCGATGATCAGGAACGTGATCACCGCGTTGAGGAACAGGCCGTACCTGACGGTCGTGCTGCCGACCGTGACATGCAGGGTGCTGAAGTTGGGCTTTCCTCCGGCCGCCGCGATCAGCGGCGTGATGATGTCCTTCACCATCGCTTGCACGATGTTGTTGAACGCGACGCCCATGACGACGGCAACGGCCAGGTCGACCACGTTGCCGCGGAGCAGGAACGCCCTGAAGCCCTTCATTTTCGTCCTCTCTCGATAGAGCTCATGCCGAAGGCGAGGCTACAGAAAATCTCGTTTGCGAGCGGGCGGTCCCTGCGGCGAGCATGAGTCATGGCGTGGACTCTGACCGACGACATGGCCGCCTACGAGGCGTCCGCTGGCGACTTCCTGGCCGCCGACCCCGTCAGGAACACCGTGATGCTGTCCATACTCGCGAGCCTGGCCAGGATCGGGCCGCACGCGTACGGGACCGAGATGCCGTTGTTCGGCTGGTGGTTGCCCGACGACGCCCCGCCTGCACCGGGGGACGCCAACGTGACGGCGGCCATCCTCCAGACTCCGCCGCACGCGGTACTGATCACGACCCTGCCTGGCCAGGCAGCCACGCAGCTCGCCAGGGCGCTCGCTGACCGTGGCGTCGCGCCTCCAGGCATCAACGGGGCCGAACAGGACGCGGCGCGCGCTCGCCAGCGCCTGGCAGGACGCTCACCGGGCAGCGCGGCCGGATCAGCCTGCGGCAGCGGCTGTACCGCCTGGCCGAGCTGGTAATCGCCTGATCCAGCGCCCGACGGCGCGGCGAGGCTGGCGACCTCGGCGGACGTCGAGGTGGCCCGCGCGCTCTACGCGGCCTTCGCCGCCGAGATCGGCGACGCCATCGCTCCGGCTCGGCCTGATCGAGGACCGGTTACGCGGTCGGGCAGCTGATGCTCTGGGAGGCCAACGGTGAGACCGTCTCGATCGCGGGCGCGACAGACGCGCTGGCGGGAGTCGCGAGGATCGGGCCGGTCTACACGCCGCCGCAGTGGCGGGGCCGCGGCTACGGCGGCGCGGTCACGGCCGCGATCGGCGAGCTGGCCAGGCAGCGCGGAGCGAGATCGGTCGTGCTGTTCACCGATCTCGCGAACGCGGCGAGCAACTCGCTGTACCTCAAGCTCGGCTACCAGCCGGTCGAGGATCGGGTGGTGCTGAGGTTCGACAGCTGACTCGGCCTGCGGCACTGCTCGCGATCTGCGCGCGATCGCCCGCGATTCACCCGTGGACTACCTGGGACCATCGCTACTAATACGCGGTTTGTCGCTGTTTAGGCGGCACGCACCCTGCTCGTTGTCCGATTACCGCCGACGTGGTACAACAGGCCGAATGACGGCCAGCACAGGTCCTGCCCAGTCTGCTACCGCCGAGCGTGACGGTGGCGGACTCGCTGCTGTCCGGGTGCGGGGGCTGCGCAAGAACTATGGGCCGGTCGTCGCCCTCGACGGCGTCGACCTGGATATCGGGCAGGGCGAGTTCTTCACGCTGCTGGGACCGTCGGGCTCGGGGAAGACGACGCTGCTGCGGCTGATCGCGGGCTTCGAGACTCCCGAGCGCGGCACGATCGAGCTCGGCGGCAGGGAGATCTCGAAGGTGCCGCCGTACGCGCGTGACGTCAACACGGTCTTTCAGGACTACGCGCTGTTCCCGCACATGTCGGTCAGGCAGAACATCGAGTACGGACTGCGGGTCAAGGGCGTCGCCAAGGCGGACCGGCGCGGCCGCGCGGAGCGCGCGATCGACATGGTGCGGCTCACCGGCCTCGGAGAGCGCAAGCCCACCCAGCTGTCCGGCGGGCAGCGGCAGCGGGTCGCGCTGGCGCGCGCGATCGTCAACGAGCCGCAGGTGCTGCTGCTCGACGAGCCGCTCGGCGCGCTGGACCTCAAGCTCCGCCAGGAGATGCAGCTTGAGCTGCAGCACACCCAGCGCGAGGTGGGCATCACGTTCGTGTACGTGACCCACGATCAGGAAGAAGCGCTGGCCATGAGCGACCGGATCGCGGTGCTCAACCGCGGCCGGATCGAGCAGGTCGGCACGCCGCTCGGCGTCTACGAGCGACCGCAGACCGACTTCGTCGCCGGCTTCATCGGCATCTCGAACCTGATCGAGCGCGACGGCCGCCACATGACCGTGCGTCCCGAGAAGATCCTGTTGCTCAGCGACGGCCAGGAGCCACCCGCCGGAGCGCACTCCGAGACTGGGATGATCAGGGATGTTGTCTACGTCGGGGTGATCACCAGGTACATCATCGATCTTGACGCCGGCGGCGAGCTTGTGGTCGCCCGGCAGAACGAGCAGTCACCTGCGACGACGCAGAGCGCGCGCGGCACCCGCGCGCGAATCGCCTGGCTGCCCGACCAGACCATCACCATTTCGCAAGGGGAGGGCGCCCGGCACTAACACATGCCGGGCGGAAAGGGCAGGCTCAAAATGTTTGGTCGATTGAAGACTCATGGGCGCGCGCTGAGTGGCGTCGCGCTGGTCAGCGCCGTGGCGCTGCTCGCAGCGTGCAGCAGCGGCGGCAGCGGCGGCACGAACAACGGCGGCGGAAGCACCACGCCGGCCGGCGGTGTGCCAACCGCGCACCTGCCGGTGCAGAAGACGATAGGCAAGGGCGAGGGGCAGCTGAACCTCATCGCATGGAGCGGCTACCTGCAGCCTGAGTGGGTCAAGCCGTTCGAGCAGCAGACCGGCTGCCAGGTGAACGCCAAGTACGCGAACACCTCCGATGAGATGGTCGCGCTGATGGCCAATGGCGGCGGCGGGCAGTACGACATGGTCTCCTCCTCCGGCGACGCTGACCTGCGGATCATCTATGGCGGGGACGTGCGTCCTGTCAACATGAACCTGATCCCGAGCTGGAAGGACTTCTTCCCGGCGTTCCAGTCGCCGCCGTTCAACACGGTCGCCGGCGTGCACTACGGCGTCTCGCTGCAGTGGGGCCCGAACGTCCTGATGTACAGCAAGAAGACCTTCAAGACCGCGCCGACGTCGTGGAGCGTCATCTACGGCAGCAAGTACAAGGGCCAGATCACCGTGCCCGACAACCCGATCCAGATCGCGGACGCGGCGATGTACCTCAAGACGCACAACAAGAGCCTGGGCATCACCGACCCGTATGAGCTGACCCAGCCGCAGTTCCAGGCTTCGGTCAAGCTGCTCGCGGACCAGCGGCCGCTGCTCAAGTCTTACTGGCCGCTGGCCAGCCAGGAGATCTCGGCGTTCAAGAACGGCGACGTCGTCGTCGGAGCGGGCTGGCCCTACCAGGTCAGTCAGCTGCAGGCGGTCAAGTTCCCGATCGGCTCCACGATCCCGAGCGAGGGCGCGACCGGCTGGGCGGACTCCTGGCTGCTCGCGGCCAAGGCACCGCACCCGAACTGCGCCTACAAGTGGATGCAGTACATCAGCACGCCCAAGGTGCAGGCGATGCAGGCGGTCAACTACGGCGAGACCCCGGACAACGCCAAGGCGTGCAGCTTCATGAACCAGCTCCAGGCGGGTTCGTGCGCGCTGTACCACGCCAACGCGCCGGCCGCCTACTTCAAGACGATCGCGCTGTGGAAGACCCCGATCCAGACCTGCGACAACGGCAAGCCTGACTGCGTGCCGTACTCCCAGTGGGTGACCGCGTGGAACACCCAGGTCAAATGACGGAGCAGGGTTGACCGACCAGCCCGCCCGGAGTGGCAACATTCCGGGCGGGACCTGGTCGAAGATCAGCGCGGTGCTGTGGCGCAGGCCGTGGGCGCGCGCCACATTGCTCCTGACGCCGCCGCTCGCCTGGTTCCTTGTCATCTACCTGGCCGCGCTCGTCGTGCTGCTGATCACCGCGTTCTGGCAGACCAACCCGTTCACCAACAACCTCGAGCACGTCTGGAACCTGCAGAACTTCGTCCAGATCTTCACCACGCCCGCGTACCTGCAGGCCATCGGGCGCACGGTAGGCATGGCGGCGGGCGTCACGGTGGTCGACGGCCTCATCGCGTTCCCGTTCGCGTACTTCATGGCCAGGGTCGCCACGAGGCGCACCAGGACGATCCTGTACGTGGCGATCCTGCTGCCGCTCTGGGCGAGCTACCTGGCCAAGGTCTACGCCTGGCAGCTCGTCTTCACCCGCGACGGCGTGCTGAACTGGGGCCTCGGCAAGGTCGCGCTCGGCCCGCTGAACCTGATCAACACCAACTGGGCCGTGTTCATCGCGTTCTGCTACATCTGGCTGCCTTACATGGTGATCCCGGTCTACGCCGCCCTCGACCGGATCCCGCCGTCGATGATCGAGGCCTCGCAGGACCTCGGCGGCCGGACGGGGCGCACCACCCGGTCCGTGATCTTGCCGCTGGCGCTGCCCGGCATCGTGGCGGGCTCGATCTTCACGTTCTCCCTGACATTGGGCGACTACATCATCCCCGAGCTGCTCGGCGGCACCAACTCGGTCTTCATCGGATCGGACGCTTACGCCTTCTTCCTGTCCAACAACATCCCGCTCGGGGCGGCGATGGCGACGGTGCCGATCGCGATCATGGTGGTCTACCTATTCGGCGCCAGGGCGCTCGGCGCGTTCAGGGAGCTGTGATGGAGTCGGCAGGCCTGAAGGTCGCGCTGCGCGTCTGGGTCGCGCTCGTGCTGGCGTTCCTGTTCTTGCCGATCTTGCTGATCGTGCTCTACGCCTTCGACCCCGCGACCGTGGAAAGCTGGCCGATCCGCGGCTTCACCATGCACTGGTTCTCGGTCGCCTGGCACGACCAGGACGTCCGCTCGGCGTTCCTGCTGTCGGTCAAGGTCGGCCTGCTCGCCACCGGTGATCGCGATCGGGCTCGGTTCGGCCGTCGCCTACGCGCTAGCCAAGTTCAGCTTCTTCGGCAGGGACGCGATCTCGTTCCTGCTCGTGCTTCCCATCGCGCTGCCAGGCATCGTGACCGGACTCGCGCTGAACTCCTTCTTCACGTTCGCCAGCGTGCAGCTCTCGGTCTGGACGATCGTGGTCGGGCACGCCACGTTCTGCATCGTGATGGTGTTCAACAACCTGATCGCCAGGCTGCGCAGGACGCCGGGCTCGCTCTCCGAGGCGTCCATGGACCTCGGCGCCCGCGGCTGGCAGACCCAGCTCTACGTCACGCTGCCCTCGGTGGTCACCGCGCTGATCTCCGGCGCGCTGCTCGCGTTCGCGCTGTCCTTCGACGAGGTCGTCGTGACGGTGTTCACGTCGGGTGCCCAGAACACGCTCCCGATCTGGATCTTCGGTGAGCTCAGGCTCGGCCAGCAGCTGCCCGAGGTCAACGCCGTCGTCACGGTCGTCATCGTGCTCACGATCGTCCCCGTGCTGCTGGCCGCCAGGATCGCGGGAGCCGGGTCGGTCACCAGGACGGCCAGGGCCGCCGCGGTCACCGATACCGGCCGGATCTAGCGAAACGGCGCGGCCTAGACTAAAGGCGTGCCGACCGCGCAGCGTGACGTTCTGCCGGCCGGCATTTCCGCGTCCTGGCTGCGGGCCGCCTGCCCGTGCCCTGCCTGCGTCGATCCCGGCAGCGGCCAGCGCCTGGTGAACATCACCGACCAGCCCGCCGAGGTGAGATTCGGCAGCGTCACCGAGGACGCCGGCTCCTACGTCGTGACGTTCGAGCCCGACGGGCACCGCGCCGTGCTCAGCAAGTCCTGGCTGGCCGCCGTCCTCGCGCCCGCGCCCGCCAGCAGGACCGAGGATGCCAAGCGGCTCTGGTCCGCCGCGGATTTCGCCAGCGGACCGCCGCAGGTCAGCTGGCATCGCTACCGCGCCGATGCCGCGCACCGGGCATCCTGCCTCGACGCACTGCTGACGAGCGGCTTCGTCCTGCTCAGGGACGTCCCCGCCAGGCCCGGCATGGTTCTCGAGGTGGCCGCCAGCATGGGCTTCGTCCGGGAGACCAACTACGGCAAGCTCTTCGACGTGCGGGCCAAGGTCGACCCCGCCAACCTGGCCTTCACCTCGCTGGCCATCACGCCGCACACCGACAATCCGTACCGGGACCCGGTACCCACCGTGCAACTGCTGCACTGCCTGACCAGCGCGGCCGAGGGCGGTGACTCAGGCCTCGTCGACGGGTTCCGCGCGGCCGGGCTGCTGCGCGACGAAGATCCCGCCGCCTTCGAGGTCCTGACCAGCACGCCGGTCACGTTCCGCTACGCCGACGCGACGGCCGACCTGCAGGCCACGATGCCGATGATCGGGCTCGACCCGCGCGGCCGGATCAGGGAGATCCGGTTCAACAACCGCTCCCTGCAGCCGCTCGGGTCGCCGGACGGCGCGCCGGATCCCGCCAGTGCGGACGCCTTCTACCGCGCCTATCGCGCCTTCGCGCAGGTCCTGACCAGGCCTCCGCTCATGCTGACCTTCCGGCTCGAGCCTGGTGACTGCGTGGCGTTCGACAACACCAGGGTGCTGCACGCGCAGGACCGCGTTCACCGCGGGCGGGCCACCGGCACCTGCAGGGCTGCTATGCCGACCTGGACGGCGTCGCGTCGGCGCTGGCCATGCTGCGCCGCGATGACAAGATTCCGCGATTACAGGGACGAGGACGTTCATGACGCACGCCGACCCGGTCGGCCAGATCGCTGACCTGTTCGCCAGCGAGGGAGCCGCCGAGTATCTGGGCGAGCCGGTCACCCAGGCGGCGCACATGCTCCAGGCCGCGCACCTGGCCGAGCGGGAGGACGCCGCCGACTCCCTCGTCGCCGCCGCCCTGTTGCACGACGTCGGTCACTTCAAGGGAGCGATCAGCGGCCAGCAGCTGATGGCGGGCACGGACAACCGGCACAGCTACACCGGGGCCGACTGGCTGGCGCAGTGGTTCGGACCCGAGGTCACCGAGCCGGTGCGGATGCACGTCGCGGCCAAGCGCTACCTGTGCGCCGTCGAACCTGGATACGCCGACACGCTGTCGCCCGCGTCGGTCTACACGCTCGGCGTTCAGGGCGGACCGATGCACGGCAGCCGAGCTTGCCGAGTTCGCCGCGAGCCCGTACGCGAAGGATGCCTGCAGGCTGCGGCGCTGGGATGACGCGGCCAAGGATCCTGGTGCGTCCGCGCCGCCGTTCGAGCACTTCAGGCCGCTGCTCGCGAGGCTGGTCAGACGTAAGGTGGCCAGCGCCGGCTACGGAGCCGTGGTGCCGGTCCTGCCGTAGGCGTCCTCGAGCCTGACGACGTCCTCGCGCCAGCCGGGCGGAGCCGTGGATGCCTCGGCGAACACGATGTCGGTGATCGCGGTGACGCGGTGCACTGCCCTCGCGGGCAGGTGAATCGTGTCGCCTGGCCCGAACCGTCGCGTGCTGAGTTCTCCGCCGATCGGGCCGTACTGGATGTCGGCATCCCCCGAGATCAGGCAGATGGTCTCTTCCTTGTGCTCGTGGTACTGCAAGCTGAGCGACCGGCCGGCCGTCACATGGATGATCTTGCCGATGTACTTGCCCTCGGCGGCCGCGAAGATCTGCTCGAACCCCCAGGGCTTGTGCTGCTCCTGGGCGCGATAGATCGTGGCCTGCGAGTCAGTGGTCACCTGGCCTCCGTGGTCGATTCGCCCGTGCGTCGAGTCACTCAGGCTAGCCGAATGTCGAGTCAGTCGCTGGTCGGCCTGGCGACGCCGTTCGCCATGCCGGCGTCCCACTTCGCCTCGATCTGGCCGAACCGCCAGATCGCGAGCGCGGCTGCCCAGGTGAGCACGAACACGCCAACGATCACGAAGCCGGCCTTGTTGATGTCGAACGCGGCCATGAAGCGCCAGAAATCGCCGGTGAGATGAGCCTGCTGGCCGATCAGGCTGAGGATCTCGATGCTCCCGATGAAGAAGGCCACGAAGACCGACAGGCCCGTGATCGTCAGGTTGTAGTAGACCTTGCGCACTGGCCGGGCGAAGGCCCAGTCGTAGGCGAAGTTCATGAAGCAGCCGTCGGCGGTATCGAACAGGCTCATGCCGGCCGCGAACAGGAACGCCAGCGAGAGCAAGGCGTAGAACGGGAGCCCGCTGATCACGGCGCCGCCGACCAGGACCAGGAACGCGACCTCGGTCGCGGTGTCGAAGCCGAGCCCGAAGAGCAGGCCGATCGGGTACATCTTCCACGGCGCGTCCACGCGCTTGTTGAGCGGGCCGAGCAGCCTGTTCATCAGCCCGCGCTTGGCCAGTTGCTCCTCTAGTTCAGCGTCGCTGTACTGCCCTGAGCGCATCTCGCGGAAGACCTTGACGATGCCGACCAGGATCACCACGTTCAGCGCCGCGATCAGATACAGGAAAGTGCCGGAGACCGAGGTTCCGACTACCCCGGTGATCCCGTGCAGCGTGGAATTGCCGTTGCGGACCTGGCTGTCCAGCGCCTTGATGCCGAAATTCAGCAAGACGGCCAGGATGAAGACGACCGAGGAATGGCCGAGCGAGAAGAAGAAGCCGACAGACAGCGGCCGCTTGCCGTCGCCGACCAGCTTGCGGGTCGTGTTGTCGATCGCGGCGATGTGGTCCGCGTCGAACGCGTGCCGCATGCCGAAGGTGTAGGCGAGGACGCCGGTGCCGACACCGAACGCCTTGCCCGCGCTGATCTGATAGTGCCCGTTGACCACGGCCAGCGTGAGCAGACCCCAGCCCACCACGTGCAGTCCGATCACCGTGGCGGCCATTCCGCTCACGCGGCGCCACTCGGCGGGCGTCAGCGCGGCCCTGATCCGAGCCAGGCGGCCGCTGCGGCCCGGAGCCCCGAGGTGCTGTCTGCCATGGGCGTCACCCTAAGCTAGTTGCAAATCACTTGCAACAACGGGGGTCAGGCAGGCGCGAAGGGCTGGCGAGGCGGCCTGAGTTACGATCGGGCAGGCGACCGCTCTGAAAGAGGAAGCACTGAAGGAGGCAGTCCGACGTGCTCAGTTATCCCCCTACCGCGATGGGCCCTGATGCCGACGATTACCACGGCGAGATCGTGGCCGATCCTTATCGGTGGCTCGAGAACACGAACGCCCCTGAAACAGCCGACTGGATCGCCGCGCAGAACGCGCTGACCCAGTCGGTGCTGGCCGACGCGGGGGAGTCCGATCGCGCGGCATTCACCGACCTGCTCACCAAGGTCGCCGACTACCCCAAGTACGGCGTGCCGTTCGAGCGCGGCGGGCGGTGGTTCCAGTTCCGCAACTCGGGCCTGCAGAATCAGCCGGTCCTGTACGTGATGGACGGACCTGACGAACTCGGCCGCCCGCTGGTCGACCCGAACGACCTTGCCGACGACGGCACCGTGACGATCAGCGGCGTGAGCGTCACCAGCGACGGGTCGCTGCTCGCGTACGCGACCAGCGCGAAGGGGTCAGACTGGCAGACCTGGCGGGTGCGCGACACCAGCACGGGCGAAGATCTCGAGGACGCCGTCGAGTGGGCGAAGTCGGACAACGCCAGCTGGCGCAAGGACATGTCTGGCTTCTACTACATGGCGCCAGAGGCGCCAGAGCCGGGCAGCGAGTACCTGGCCGCGAACAGCTTCCGCCGCATCCTGTTCCATCGCATCGGCACCGCCCAGGCAGACGACGAGGTCGTCTTCGCCAGCCCGGAGCATCCCGAGTGGTATCCGCAGGCGCAGGTCACCGACGACGGCAGGTTCCTCGTCATCTCGATCTTCGACGGCACGGCGCCGCAGGCCCAGATCCGCGTGCTCGACCTGTCCGACCCGGACGCGCAACTGCGGCCGCTGGTCGGCGACTTCGACTCGATCGCGGATCTGGTCGGCTCGAAGGACACCACGTTCTATCTGGTCACCGACCATCAGGCCGAACGCAAGCGCCTGGTCGCCGTCGACCTCGAGCAGCCGGATCGCGAGCACTGGCACCAGATCGTGGCCGAGGCGCACTGACACGCTGCTCGCCGCACACAGGTTCGGCGACAAGTTCGTCTGCCACTACCTCAGGAACGCCTGCTCCGTGCTGCGCGTGCACGACACGGACGGCGGCAACGCCCTTGAGGTCACGCTGCCCGGCTACTGCTCGGTCGCGGACGCGACCAGGCGAAGCGAGGGCATCGAGGGCCACGAGGGCAGCAACGTGATGCACTTCGGGCTGACCTCGTTCGCCGACTCGGGCTCGCTGTGGTCGCACGACCTCGCGTCCGGCGAGACAGAACTCGTTCGCCGCTCGGGCGGCGCCGTCGACCCCGAGCGGTACACGCTCGAGCAGGTCCACGTCACCTCGGCTGACGGCACGGACGTGACGATGTTCATCACCAGGCGCGATGACGTCGAGCCGACCGGTGACGTGCCCGTGCTGCTCTACGGGTACGGCGGCTTCGACATTCCGATCACGCCGTCCTTCGACCTGATGCACGCCGCCTGGCTGGAGAACGGCGGGCTGCTCGCGGTCGCGAACCTGCGCGGCGGCGGCGAGTACGGGCGCGCCTGGCATGACGCTGGCCGCCTGGCCAACAAGCAGAACGTCTTCGACGACTTCTGCGCCTGCGCCAAGTGGCTCGCCGACTCGCCGTGGTCCCGCACCGACCGGATCGCGATCCAGGGCGGCTCCAACGGCGGCCTGCTGGTCGGCGCCTGCATGACCCAGCACCCCGAGCTGTTCGGCGCGTGCATCGCCCACGTCGGCGTGATGGACATGCTGCGCTTCCACAAGTTCACCGTCGGGCGGGCCTGGGTCTCGGACTTCGGCAGCCCGGACGATCCCGAGCAGTACCGCTGGCTGCGGGCGTACTCGCCGCTGCACAACCTGAAGCAGGGCCAGGCCTATCCGGCCACGCTGCTGCTCACCGGCGACCACGACGACCGGGTCGTGCCCGGGCACTCGTTCAAGTTCGCCGCGGCGCTGCAGGCCGCGCAGGGCGGCGAGGCGCCGGTGCTGATCAGGATCGAGACCTCGGCCGGGCACGGCGCTGGCAAGCCGATCAGCAAGGTCATCGCCGAGGCCGCCGACATCATGACCTTCCTCAGCCTGACCTTCGGCACCTGACGGCCGCGCGCTCCACGGCGGCAACGGATGACCCTGCTGGCGGCCGGCTCAGCAGGGGTTCATCGTGCGGCAGCGCCTGAGGTCAGCGGAGGTAAGAGGCGCCGTTGAGGTCGAGGACGGCGCCGCTGGCCCACTCGGCCTTGGCCGAGGCCAGGTAGAGGACGGCGGCGGCGATCTCCTCGGGCTCGGCGACCCGGCCGAACGGGCTCTGCGCCCTGATCTCGTCGCCGCGCGGCGGCTTGAGGTGGTCGTTGGTCATGTCGGTCGCGACGAAGCCGGGCGCCACCGACGATCACGGCGATCCCGTGCGGCGCGAGCGCCCTGGCGAGCGACTGGCCGAGCGAGTTCATGCCTGCCTTGCTCGCGCCGTACGCGGGCGAGTGCGGCTCGCCCCGGAACGCGCCGCGCGATGACACGTTGATGATCCTGCCGCCGCGGCCCTTCATGTGCTGCACCGCGCACCACGTAGCGTTGGCGGCGCCGATCAGGTTGACGCCGAGCGTGGCCTGCCACTGGTCCTGCCAGTCCTGGTAGGACACCTCGGTGATCGGGTGCGGGGTGAACACTCCCGCGTTGTTGACCAGGATGTCCAGGCCGCCGAGCGCCTCGGCCGCGCGGTCGACCATCGCGCGCACGGCCTCAGCGTCGGCCAGGTCGGCCTGGACGACCGCGTGCCCGGTGCCAGGCAGGCTCGGCCGCCAGCGCGTCAGCGAGGCCGGCCGAGTCTCGGTGGTGCACGGCGACCCGGTCGCCGGCCGCCGCGAACTCGGTCGCGATGGCCCGTCCGATCCCCCGGGAAGCCCCGGTGATCAGTACCGCACGTCGCCGCCATCAGGTCAGGTTCCGCTCGACGGCAGCGGCGGGCAACCAGCAGGGATCGGCGGCTTGGGCGGGATCTTCGGGTTCGTGTGCCCGATGATCTTGCCCGTCTTCTTGTCGCGGATCGGCTTCGGCTTCGGCTTGGTCGCCTGCCAGTGCCGGACGGCGGCGTACGCCGCGCTGGCAGTTCCGGTAGTCCGTGGTGATGTTCGCGACGAGCCTGTTGGCCTGCGCCAGGCTGCCCGAGGGCAGCCGGTGGATCGCCTGGACGTCCTGCGTCGGCAGGCCGGCCACGGGCACGCTGGTCGTGCGGTACACGCTCGATAGGGATACGCCGAAGATCTGCTGGTCAAGCCCGCGGAAGATCACGACCTTGCCGTTCTTGGTGCCCGACGTAGTACTGGCTGTGCACGTACTGGTAGCCGATGAACAGGCCGGCGCCGATCAGCACGACGAACAGCGCCAGGAGCGAGGTCATCAGCGGCCAGCGGCGGCGGCGCCGCCTGCGCGCGGGCGGCTCGTCGTCGATCTCGCGGCTCAGCGGCGTGCCTGGCCGGCGGGCACGGTCGCCGCTGGGACCTGATGCGTGCCGGAACGGGAGGTCGCGTGTTGTGCCGATGCCTGCTGCGCGGCGCCTGCTGTGCTGACATGTGCGCGGGCATCGTGTGGCTTCCGACTGCCGCCGCCGCGGGCACGGATCCGAACGTCGTGAGCCCGGCCGCGCCGCCGTCCATCTCTGGCCTCGCGAATGGCTTGGTGTCGTGCGTCGCCGCCGCTCGCCGCAGCCGCTCCGACGGTGACCGGCGCCTTCGTCGGCGCCAGGCCGCTCAGGTCCGTGTCGATGACGTCCGCGACGATGCACGTGACGTTGTCGGGGGCGCCGCCCCTGATCGCCAGGTCGATCAGCGCGAGCACGGCGTCGGCTGGCTCAGCGACGGCGACCAGCGCCTGCAGGATCTGCTCGTCGCTCACCGCGACCGGCAGCCCGTCGGAGCAGATCAGGTACCGGTCGCCGGCCTGCGCGTCGAGCATGGACAGGTCAGGATCGGCGTCGGTCCGGCCGTCGAGCGCGCGCAGCAGCAGCGATCGCTGCGGATGCGTGGCTGCCTCCTCGGGCTGGATCCTGCCCTGGTCGATGAGGGCCTGGACGAACGTGTGGTCCCTGGTGATCTGGTAGAGGTCGCCGTCGCGCACCAGGTAGGCGCGGGAGTCGCCGATATGGCAGATAGCCGCCGAGCCGCCTGCCCAGAGCATCGCCGTCAGCGTTGTGCCCATGCTGCCGACGGCCGGATCGGAGTCGACGATCCTGCGCAGCGTCTGCTTCGCCGTGGTCACCGCGCCGGCGAGCGCGTCGATCAGCTCAGACTCCGGCATCGGCTTCTGATCAAGGGGTGCGACTGTGGAGATCACCGCCGCGCTTGCGACTTCGCCTGCCTCGTATCCGCCCATTCCGTCGGCCACCGCGAGCAGATGCGGTCCTGCGTAGGCAGAGTCTTCGTTGCCCTCCCTGAGCAGGCCGACGTCGGAGCGGACCGCGTAGCGGAGTGCAAGTGTCATCACGCAGCTCCAGGACGATCTAGCCGGTCGGGTCGGCACCCCGACCCGCACCCTGGGTCGGCGGCCCGGTCAGCAAACGGTAGGACCTCATGCTGGAATCGAGCCTAGATCCTGACGGACGCAGGGGCGCGCACCAGCACGAGCTTGGAACACCAATTTCGCGAACCGGAAATACAGTGCTCGCATGGTACACGCTATGCGTCTGCCATGAGCCATGCCAGGCCGACCAAGGCCGGGCCTGCCGCAATGGCCGCGAGGAGGGTGGCAAGGGGCCCCCGGATGCCGCTCTAGCGGCCGGGCAATCGGTCGATCATGCCCAGACGACCCGGACGCCCGAAGCACGGATGATGGTGCAAATCCGGCAGTTACCGTTACCATGCGTGAAACGCAATAGCACGGAGCGCTATGGCGGCGATGCGCAGATCGGAGCGTGACACGCCGATGAAGTCCGATCAGCCGGTCACGCTCAAAGACGTGGCGGCGCTGGCTGAAGTGCATCCGGCAACGGCGTCGCGCGCGCTCAACGACGAGACCAGGCTGCTGGTGCGCCGTGAGACCGCCGAGCGGGTGCTGGCCGCCGCCGACTCGCTCGGCTACCGGCCGAACACCGTGGCCCGAAGCCTGCGCACGCGTCGTTCGCACACGGTCGGCGTGCTGATCCCCGATCTGACGAACCCGCTCTTCCCGCCGATCGTCCGCGGCATCGAAGATCGGCTCGCCGCGGACGGCTATGTCGCGCTGATCGGCAATACCGACTCCGACCTGGACCGCGAGCGGCTGGTGTTCGAGCGGATGCGGGCCAGGCACGTCGACGGGTTCGTCAGCGCGACCGCGCACCTGAGCAGCCCGCTGCTGGCCGAGGCAGCCGCGGCGGGGATCCCCGTCGTGCTGGTGAACCGGCACGCCGAGGGCTACGGCCTGCACTCAGTGTCGGTCGACAACGAGCGCGGCATCGCGATGTCCGTCGCGCACCTGGCCGGGCTCGGTCACCGCAGGATCGCCCACATCGCGGGCCCGCAGGACGTCTCGACCGGCCTGAGCAGGTACCAGGGTTTCCTGGCCGCGATGCAGACGCACGGCCTGACCGTCGACCCGGACCTGATCGCCCACGCGGGCGCCTACTCGCTCGAGGAGGGCGACCGGTGCTGCCGCGAGTTGCTGTCGGCCGGGCGCGCCTGCACGGCCATCGCGGCCGCGAACGACATGCTGGCCATCGGCTGTTACACAGCGCTGGAGGCCGCGGGGTTGTCCTGCCCGCAGGACATCTCGGTGGTCGGATTCAACGACATGCCGTTCATCGACCACCTCAAGCCGCCGCTGACCTCGGTGAGCTTCCCGCACTATCAGGTCGGCACCGAGGCAGGCAGGCTGATCCTCGAGCAGATCGCCGCCAGCGCGGAAGGCAGCCAGGCCGCGGGCGCGCAGGCCAAGATCTTGTACCTGGCACCCGAGCTCATGGTCAGGGGCTCGACGGCCCCGCCAGCTCGCTAGCCGCTCAGCCCGGCCGAGCCGGCTGGCCATCCAGTCGGCCCCGGCTCAGCCGAGCCGGCTGGCCATCCAGTCGGCACTGTAGGGGCGGTGCAGGTACACGACGTTGGCGCAGCCGTGGTTGCCGTCCTCCAGCATCAGCGGCTCGGCCGCCTGGCCGATCTCGTCGGCCAGGCGCTGCGCGTCCTGCCAGGGGAAGATCCGGTCCCGCTTGCCGGCCACGATCAGGATCGGCGCCGTGATGAGGCCGGACCGGCCAGCCATCGTCAGCTCTCCCGCGCGCTGCCTGGCCTGCTCGGGCGAGTCTGACTTCGAACGCGCCGTGAACGCGGCCCTGCTGAGGTCGGGCAGCCGGTCCCAGATGTCGCCGAGGCAGTAGACCGGGCACAGCGAGATGCGTCGCCTTGACCCGCTCGTCGCCGCTGGCGACCCTGGCCGCGTAGTAGCCGCCGAGGCTGACGCCCCAGATCCCGATCCTGTCCTGGTCGATGCCGGGCAGGCCGGTCACCGCGTCGATGATGGCCCGGCCAGGTACCTCCCAGTCCGGCCTGATCGCCAGGTCGTACTCCGCCTCGCCCTGACCAGGGCCGTCGACCGCGACGGTGGCGATCCCGCGGCTGCAGGAACAGGTCCTCGGTGGGCCTGAACTCCTCCTTCGCCGAGTCCAGGCCGGGTATGAGCACGACGACCGGATGCGGGCCTGGCCCGGCAGGACGCCGGAACACCGCCGCGATCGTGGCGCCGTCGAACGGTATCTCGACGCGCTCGCCCGGCGGATCGAGGAATGGCCAGCGCGTCGCCCGCGGACCGGACGGCCATCAGGTGGGCCGCCCGCATCTGCGCCGGATCGTTGACGAACATGAACTTCGCGAAGTGGTAGTAGACGGCCGCCTGCGACAGATGGGCCCCGGCCGAGCGGGGCCGGTCTGCCGCGAGCGCATCCCTGCCGAGTTTCTCGTGCACCGCTCCAGCCAGGCACCACTGCTCGCACCAGGCGTCCCAGCTCTCGATCGCCCCGGTCACGCGGACGAAGTCGCTGTAGTCGATGCCATTGGCTATGAAGCGCGGCGCCCAATGGCTGACGGCCGCTGACACCCGGCTATCGGTCATGGGCGCCAGCATTGCACACGTTTGCAGGCGATGGTTACCCCCGTCCGGCCATAGCTCGAGCGTCACGGAACTAGCCAGGAGAACCACCCGTTGACAAGACGGTGCCCGATACATCACGATCTGATGCAAACGTTTGCTAGATCAGCGACGGTGCAAACGATTGCGACTCAAACCGAGGGTGGCGATATGGCCGAGCCAGGTGATGGGCACACGCTGGGCTGGCTGGGCACCGGCCGGATGGGCGTGGCTCTGGTGCACCGGCTGCTCAGAACCGGCCACGACGTCATGGTCTACAACCGGACCAGGGCGAAGGCCGAGCCGCTGGCGGCCGCCGGCGCCAGGCTCGTGGCCAATTCCGCCGAGCTTGGCTCGGCGGACATCGTGTTCGTCATGGTCGGCACCTCGCAGGACCTGATCGACGCGGTCACCGGCCCAGCCGGGCTGATCTCCGGCGGCCGGGTGCCTTCGGTGGTCGTTGACTGCTCCACCGTCTCGCCTGAGGCGTCCGAGCAGGTCAGGCGTGTGCTCGCGGAGCACGGCTGCGCGCTGTTGGCCGCTCCGGTGATGGGCAACCCGAAGGTAGCCGAGGTTGGCAGGCTCACCTTCGCTGTCTCCGGATCACGCGCGGCATTCGACGTGGTCCGCCCCTACCTCGACCTGCTCGGCGCTGGTGCGACCTACGTCGGCGATGGCGAGCTGGCGCGAATCGTCAAGCTCTGCCATAACCTCTTCCTCGGCGTGGTGACCCAGTCACTCGCCGAGGTGACCGTGCTCGCGGAGAAGAGCGGCATCAGCAGGCAGTCGTTGCTTGCCTGCCTCAACAACAGCGTCATGGGCTCGACCTTCAGCGGGTACAAGACGCCGGCCTTCGTGAACCTAGACTTCCATCCGACCTTCACCTCGTCGCTGCTGCGCAAGGACTTCGACCTTGGGCTAGCGGCGGCAAGGGAGAACGAGGTGCCGATGCCGATCGCATCGGCCGTGCACCAGCTGGTGCAGAGCCTGGTCGGCAACGGATTCGGCGAGGACGACTTCGCCACTTTGCTCGTGCTTCAGGCCAGGTCGGCAGGCCTGCAGCTGGAAAGCGAGAACGCGGAGGTATCTGACGGGCTGGAGCCCGCCAGCAGCGATTGATCGGGTTATCCATCAACTCGGAAGGAGGACCGGGGATGAGCTCTCACCGCGCCCGGTTCCTTGCCATCGGCACGTCTGCGGCCGTCGTCACGGCCATGCTCGCCGCCTGCTCGAGCGGCGGCTCGGGGGGCACCAGCCCGCCGCCCACATCAAAGAAGCCGATCCTTATCGGCACCTCGCTGTCCCTGACGGGAGACTTCTCCGCAGACGGCAAGGCATTCCTGCGTGGCTACCAGCTCTGGGTGCACGACGTGAACGCCGCGGGCGGCCTGCTCGGGCGCAAGGTCGAGCTCAAGTACCTGAACGACAGGAGTGACCCAGGCCAGGTTGTCACCAACTACACGACCCTGATCTCTACTGACCATGTGGACCTGACCTTCGGTCCGTTCTCCTCGCTGCTCACCACGCCGGCATCGGCCGTGGCGGCCAGGAACGGATTCGCGTTCATCGAGGGAGCCGGCGGCGCGCCCAGCGTGTTCACGGCGCCCGCGAACCTGCAGGCGCACAACATCTTCGACGTCAGCCTGCCGATCGTCGACGAGATGGTCCCGTTCGCCAACTGGATCGCTTCGCTGCCGCCCAGCCAGCGCCCGAAGACCGCGGCGTATCCGATGGCGGACGACCCGTTCGCCGACCCGCCGGTCCAGCTCACGCAGTCGATGCTGAGCAAGGCCGGCATCAAGACCGTGTACTCGCACATCTTCCCTGCTGAGGTGCCTGACTACGCGCCTGCAGCCTCTAACGTGGCCGCCACGCACGCCGACGTTGTCGTGCTCGGCTCGACCGACGTGCCGACCGTGAGCGCGTTCGTCAAGGCGTTCCAGCAGCAGCACTACACCCCGAAGATCTTCATCGCCGCGGCCGGTCCCGACCAGGGCGCCGCCTTCACCTCCGCAGTTGGCGTCGGCAACGCGAGCGGCATCATGGTGCCGAACGCCTGGTACGGCGGGTCGCCGAATGCGGAGAGCCAGAAGATGGTGGCCGAGTACCTGAAGCTCTACGGCGGCACGCCGTCGGACATCAACGCCGATGTCGCCGAGGCCTACTCGGTCGGACAGGTGGCACAGCAGGCCGTCGAGCACCTCAAGAGCCTCGACAACTCAAAGATCATCAGCTATCTGCACAGCGGAGTGACCCTGCAGACGGTGCAAGGGCCGGTCAAGTTCGACTCGCTCGGCCGCAACGCCGTGGCCACGACGTTCATCTTCCAATGGCAGAACGGCAAGTTCGTCCAGGTGCTTCCGCTTGGCTCGGCTGGCTCTGTCACCATCCTCAATCCCAAGCCAGCCTGGAAGTAGGACCTGGCATGCAGGTGCACGGAGCAGCGCACGGCGGAGACAGCGATGGGCAGTGAACTTGCCCGCGCTGTGATCAACGGGATCCTCGGCGGCGGCATCTATGCGCTGATGGCCGTCGGGCTCACGCTGATCTTCGGTGTGCTGGACATCATCAACATCGCCCAGGGCGTGATGGTGGTGCTCGGCGCCTATCTCAGCTACGCGCTCTCCGTGCACCTGCACTTGGACTTGTTCGTTGGCCTGCTGGTCACGATCCCCGCCATGTTCGTGATCGGCGTGATCATCCAGGTGGCCTTCATCAGGCCGCTGCACGGCAGCGAGCGGACCTCCATGTCGCTGCTGGCCAGCTATGCGGTCGCGATCGTGATCGAGGGAGCGCTCTACCTGTTCTTCGGGCCTAACTTCGTGACGCTTAACGCCTCGTACACCACGACCAGCTTCGGGCTGCTCGGCTTCCACCTGCCATACATCGATCTGTACGGCTTCGCCATGGCCGTCGTCCTGGTGGCGGCGCTCTACTGGCTGCTGTACCGGACCAGGTTCGGCCGCAGCGTCCGCGCCACCATGCAGGACAGGACCGCGGCCATGCTGATCGGCGTCGACGTCAACAGGGTCGCTGCGCTGACGTACGGCATCGGCGTCGCGGTCACGGCGGCCGGCGGGATGGTCTTCGGTGCCAGCGGCGGCGGCTTCAATCCGAACAGCGGATACGACCTGATCTCGCGGCTGCTCGCGATCATCATCCTGGCCGGGCTTGGCAGCATCGGCGGCGCGCTCGTCGCCTCGGTGTCCATGCTCACGCTCGAGTCCATCGTGGACATCTGGCAGCCGAACTGGTCGGTGGCCGTGTTCTACGGTGCGCTCGTGATCGTGCTCCTGGTCCGCCCCACCGGGCTGTTCGGCCGCCAGGCCGCGAGGGCGCAATGAGGGCCGGGATCGCGTCGGCCCTGGCGATACCTCGGCGCGCGGCCAAGCCGCGCGGCGCGGGCCTGATCATCGTGCTGGCAGCGGCGGTGATCTTTCCGATCGCGTTCACCAACCAGTCAGTGAACTCGATCGCGTTCCAGACCCTGATATTCGTCTGCGCCGCGTCGGCCTGGAACCTCTTCTCCGGCTTCTCCGGCTATATCGCGCTCGGCCACGCGGTGTTCTTCGGCACCAGCGCGTACGCCGTCGGCCTTGTCGCCGAGCACCGGCACGTCACCGGCGGCGCCGAGTTCGCGCTGCTGCCGCTCGGCGGCCTGGCGGCCGCCGTGGTCGCGGTTCCCTTCGGCCTCGTTGCCCTGCGGGTCAGGCGGCACACGTTCGTCGTGATCACGATCGCCATCTTCTTCATCTTCCAGCTGGCTGCCGCCGACCTGAACAACATCACCAACGGCACGAGCGGGCTGAACGCGCCGTTCTTGCTCTGGCCACCAATCACTTTTGACCAGCGCTTCTACTACATCGCGCTGGGCCTGGCGCTGCTCACGATCGTGCTCTCCTGGCTGATCAAGGGCTCGCGATTCGGCCTGCAACTGCGAGCGATCAGGGATGACGAGGACCGCGCCGCCAGCCTGGGCGTGCGCGCGATGCCGGTGAAGCTGACCGCGTTCGTGATCTCCGGCGCGCTTACCGGCGTGGCCGGAGCGCTGTGGTTCTTCTTCATCGACCAGGTACAGCCCCAGACCGGCTTCGACCCGCTCTTCGACCTCACGATCGCCCTGATGGCGTTCCTCGGCGGGCTCGGCACGGTCAGCGGCCCTGTCCTCGGTGCGCTGATCATCGCGCCCGCACAGCAGTACCTGACGATCACGTTCAGCAATAGCTACCTGAGCCAGATCCTGCTCGGCGCGCTCTTCCTGGCCGTGGTCATCTTCGTGCCGCGCGGCCTGGTGCCGACCGTCGCAGACAAGGGGCGCGACTGGCTGGAGCGGCGCAAGCCGGTCAGTGTCGGTACGGACGTCGACGTCGAGGTGCACGCCTCCGCGCGGGAGCCGGTGTGAACGCCCTGCTGCGGGCCGAGGGAATCAGCAAGGCCTTCGGCGGCGTCCAGGCCCTGGACGGCTGCACGGTCGAGGTGGCCGCCGGATCGCATCACCGGCCTGATCGGGCCCAATGGCTCAGGCAAGACCACGCTGTTCAATGTCATCACCGGGTACGACCGGCCGGACGCTGGCCAGGTCTACTACGCGGGCAAGAAGATCACTGGGCTGTCGCCGCAGCGGGTATTCGCCGGCGGCCTCGGCAGGACGTTCCAGCTGACCAGGATTTTCCCCAGGCTCACGGTCCTGGAGAACATGATCGTCGCGGCTCAGCACAGCAGCGCGGGCTTCCGCAATCCGTTCGCCAGGGCCGGCGGTGCTGCCGACCGCCAGCGTGCCATGGAACTGCTCGAGTTCACCGGCATCGCCGGTCACGCGGGCAAGCTGGCAGGCACCCTCTCCTACGGCCAGCGCAAGCTCCTCGAGCTTTCCTATGTGCTGGTCGCCGACCCGGCGATCGTGCTGCTCGACGAGCCTGCAGGAGGCGTCAACCCCTCGCTGGTCAACCAGCTTGCCGACCGGATCAGGCAGCTCAACGCGGCTGGCAAGACGTTCCTGATCGTCGAGCACAACATGGAGTTCGTGATGGGCCTGTGCCACCACATCGCGGTGCTCGACTTCGGCACGATCGTCGCTACCGGGCAGCCGTCGGAGGTCAGGAACAACCCCCGGGTGCTCGACGCCTACCTAGGCACGGCCGAAGACGGCGACGAACCCGGCGCAGTCGCGTCAGGCATGGGGGAGACGGGCAATGAGCAGGCTAGCGGCGCGGCCGGGGCCAGGCCGGCCGCCGACGGCCAGGCGGCCCTGGTCGTGGACGGCCTGACCGCGGGCTACGGCGGCGGCGACGTCCTGCACGCCGTGAGCCTGACCGTCGCCGAAGGCGGGATCACCTGCGTCGTGGGGCCGAACGGCTGCGGCAAGTCGACGTTGCTCGCCACCATCAGCGGGCTGATCAAGCCGCGGCTTGGCAGCATCAGCTTCCGCGGCCAGCCGCTCGCCGGACGGTCGCCCAGGCAGGTGCTGAGTGCGGGGATCGTGCACGTTCCGCAGAACCACAGCCTGTTCCGCGAGATGACCGTCGCCGAGAACATCGAGCTCGGCGGTTATCTGCTGACCGACAGGAGCAAGGTCGCCCGCAGGCGAGCAGAGGTCGAGGAGATGTTCCCGGCCGTCGCCGGCTGGGCGAATCAGAAGGCCGGCAGCCTCTCCGGCGGCCAGCAGCGTCTGGTCGAGTTCGCCAGGTGCCTCATGCTCGACCCGGCCCTGGTGATCCTGGACGAGCCGTCGGTCGGCCTGGCGCCCAAGGTGCTCAAGACGGTCTTTGACGCTGTCCGGCTGATGAACGCGAGCGGCAAGACCATTCTCCTTGTCGAACAGAACGCACGCGCTGGTCTCGCCCTCTCCAGCCACGGCATCGTGATGGAGAACGGCAGGATCAGGCTCTCTGGCACCGGGCGCGAGGTCCTGGAGCATCCCGAGATCGGGGCCCTGTACCTAGGCGGGTCTGCCAGCTCAGCCGAGGCTCCGCAGGTATCAGAGGTACCAAAGGAATGACCGAGACCTTCGACGTGGTGGTCGCCGGTGCTGGCCATAACAGCCTGGTCGCGGCGGCCTATCTGGCGAAGGCTGGGTTGTCGTGCCTGGTGCTCGAGGCCAGGCAGGACGTCGGCGGTGACACCAGCTCCGAGGAGCTGACCCTGCCTGGCTTCCTGCACGACTCCTGCTCGACCGCCCACAACCTGATTCAGGCCAGTCCCGTCCTTGGCGAACTCGGCTTGGCCGAGCATGGCCTGGAATACCTGCACCCCGATCCCGTCGTGCATCTCCCCTTCGACGACGGGTCCTGGCTGACGATGTGGCGCGACGAGGAAAGGACCTGCGCCGAGTTCGCGAAATTCAACCAGGCGGACGCCGACGCGTACCGGCGGATGATGGCCGGCTACCGCGCGATCGCGAAGGATCTCGGCCGCGCCAGGTACACCCCGCTCGGCTTCGGCGAAACGACAGCGGGCGCGCTGGCCCGTCAGCCTGGCGGGTCGCGCTGGCTCCGCAGGAACGCGATGTCGGCCTGGGAGGTCATCGCCGGCGAGTTCACTGACGAGCACACCAGGGCGTTCATGCTGTGGATGTCGTTCATGACGATGCAGCCGCCAGAGCGCCCTGGCACCGGCTTGCTGGCCTACTCGCTCGCCTACGGCAGGCAGCAGCACAGCTGGACGCTCCCGCGCGGCGGATCGGCGGCCCTGCCGCGAGCGCTGGCCAGCGTCATCGAGAGTCACGGCGGCGCGATCGTCACCGGTGCCGAGGTCACGGCGCTCGTGCTCGAAGGCGGGCGCTGCGTGGGCGTGGAGACCGAGCGCGGTGAGCGTTACCTGGCCGGCCAGGCCGTGCTGTCGACCATCCACATCAAGCATCTCGTCGAGATGGCGCCCGCCGAGGCCTGGGGCGAGGACTTCAGGTACGGGGTCGATACGTGGCAGCCTGGCGTCTCGATGTTCGTCAGCCACTACGCGACCACGGAGCCGCCCAGGTACGCCGCGGGCGATGATCAGATCACCGCCGTTGCGGCAGGCACGCCGCACTCGGCGGAGCGGATGCTGCGGCTCGCCACCGATTTCAGGGCCGGCCGGATCGCGCTCGATGAGCCCGTCCTGCTCGTGCTCTGTCCCACAGTCGCCGACCCGTCGAGGGCGCCGGAGGCCAAGCACACGCTCAAGGTCGTCGGGTTCCAGCCGTACGAGCTGCCGGCCGGTCCGCAGCGGTGGGATGAGCTGAAGGAGGACGTCTCCCTTGCCAATTTGGCAGAGCTGCGCAGGCACGCGCCGAACCTGACCGACGAGGTCATCCTCGCGACCGCGGTGAAGAGCCCGCTCGATCTGGAGCGCATGAACGCGCACAACTGGCACGGGTCGTGCCACGGTGGCGACGCGGGCCCTGCGCAGTCGGGCGAGCTGCGCCCGGTGCCCGGCTGGGCATCTCACAGGATGCCGATCGGCGGCCTGTACCAGACCGGGGCGACCACGCATCCCGGCGGCTCGGTGTCCGGCGCGCCGGGCCGCAACGCCGCCACGGTGATACTCGCGGATCTCGGCAGATCGATCAATCAGGGGTGAGGGAGCGGTTATGGCGATACGAACCTTCGGCACGAACGCGGTCGACTGGGAGCAGCGGGTCGACTTCGACCGGCTCCGCACCGAGCGGCTCGCCAGGCTGAAGGAGCACCTGGACCGGTCGGAACTCGGGGCGCTGCTGAGCTTCGACATGGCCAACACCAGGTACATGACCGCGACCCACATCGGCACCTGGGCGATGGACAAGCTGATCAGGTTCGCGCTGCTGCCCCGCGGCGGCGAGCCGATCGTCTGGGACTTCGGCTCGGCGGCCAGGCACCACCAGCTGTACAACCCCTGGCTCGACCACACCGAAGGGGAGCCGACGGCGGCGGGCGCGGCGCGGACCGGTGCCAGGGCAGGCATCTCCACGCTGCGCGGAGCGTTCCACCCGGACGCCGGGATCGCGCAGGAGCTCGCCAGGACGGTCGCGGCCGAGCTGCGCGAGCGAGGCCTGGCCAGCGAGCCGGTGGGCATTGACGTCGCCGAGATGCCGGTCCTGGCCGCGCTCGCGGCGGAGGGCATCACCGCGGTGGACGGTCAGCAGGTCTTCCTCGAGGCGCGCAGGATCAAGACCGCCGACGAGATCACGCTGCTCGCCCAGGCGTGCTCGATGGTGGACGCGGCCTACGACGAGCTGTACGCGTTCCTGCGGCCAGGGGTCAGGGAGAACGAGTGCGTCGGCCTGGTCAGCAAGGTGCTGTACGACCTCGGCAGCGAGTACGTGGAGGGGGTCAACGCGATCTCCGGCGAGCGCTGCTCGCCGCACCCGCACGTGTTCAGCGACCGGATCCTGCGCCCAGGCGACCCGGCCTTCTTCGACATCCTGCACAGCTTCAACGGCTACCGGACCTGCTACTACCGCACGCTCGCCGTGGGCAGCGCGTCCCGTGCCCAGCGCGACGCCTACATCAGGTGCCGGGAGTACATGGACTCGGCGATCGCCATGGTGAAGCCCGGAGCGACCACCGGCGAGATCGTCGCGCTCTGGCCGAGGGCCGAGGAGTTCGGCTTCCCCGACGAGACCGCGGCCTTCGCGCTGCAGTACGGCCACGGGGTCGGCCTGTCCATCTGGGAGAAGCCGATCTTCAGCAGGCTGGTCTCGCTTGACCACCCTGAGACGCTGGAGGAGGGGATGGTGTTCGCGCTCGAAACCTACTGGCCAGCGGCCGACGGCTGGTCGGCGGCGAGGATCGAGGAGGAGGTCGTGGTGACGGCCGACGGCTGCCAGGTGATCACGAAGTTCCCGGCCGAGGACCTGCTCGTGGCTGGCCGGAAGTACTGGACCGTGGGCGGCGCCCTCGACACCCTCCGCGAGAGCCAGTCCCATCTCAACACCGCTGCTGGCCGGGGCGAGATGATCCCAGGGCAGGCGACATGACGACGACGAGCATCATTGGCGCCGGCCAACTGCTGGCGCTGTACGAGCAGATGGCGGTGATCAGGCGCACCGAGAAGGCGGCGCACGACCTGTTCCTGGCCGGGCTGGTCAAGGGCACCACCCACCTGGCGGCAGGCCACGAGGCGGTGGCCGTCGGCGCGAGCGCCAGCCTGCGGCCCGACGACTACGTGTTCGCGACCTACCGCGGCCACCATCACGCGATCGCCCGTGGCGCCACCCCTGAGGAGTGCCTGGCCGAGCTGATGAGCAAGGCCACGGGCCTGTGCAAGGCCAAGGGCGGCTCCATGCACCTGACCAAGGCGTCGGCCGGGATGCTCGGCTCGTACGCGATCGTCGGCGCGCACCTGCCGCTCGCCGCAGGCGCTGCCTGGTCGGCCAAGCTGAGGGACTCCGGCCAGGTCGCCGTGGCGTTCTTCGGTGACGGTGCGACCAACATCGGGGCGTTCCACGAGGCGCTCAACATCGCCGCCGTCTGGTCCCTGCCCGCGCTGTTCATCTGCGAGAACAACCTCTACATGGAGTACACCCCGATCGGATCGGTCACGCGCCGTGCCCAATCCGGCGGCCGACCGGGCGCCCGCCTACGCCATCCCGGCCGAGGTCATCGACGGCAACGACGTGGTGGTGGTCGCCGACGCTGTCGCCCGCGCAGCCGAGCGCGCCAGGTCGGGGCAGGGCCCCACGGTGCTCGAGGCGCGCACCTACCGCCACTTCGGCCACAGCCGCACCGACCCGGCGACCTACCGGCCGCCGTCTGAAGTGCAGGAATGGCTGGCACGGGACCCGCTCGATATCGCCAGGGCCAGGCTGGCCGAGCTTGGCGTGCCCGTCGAGGACGCCGTCGCGGCCGATGACCGGGCGGCGCGGTGGTCGCGGCGGCGGTGGCGGCGGCCAAGGCCGCGCCGGCGCCTGATCCATCCGATGCTTTCACCGATGTCTGGGCGGACGGAGGCTCACAGTGGCGCACGTAGGTGGCAGCGGCGGCGGACCAGGGCGTGATCACGTACCGGGAGGCCGTTGCAGACGGCCTGGCGAGAGAACTGCGCAGGGATCCCGCCGTGGTGTGCCTCGGTGAGGACATTGGCGCGGCCGGGGGAGTGTTCAAGACCACCCAGGGCCTGTTCGAGGAGTTCGGTCCGAGCAGGATCTGGGATACGCCGATTTCCGAGCAGGCCATTCTTGGCCTCGCGATGGGCGCGGCCATGACAGGGATGCGCCCAGTCGCCGAGATCATGTTCTCCGACTTCTTCGCGGTGTGCTGGGACTACCTGGCCAACGAGATGCCGAAGATGCGGTACATGACCGGCGGGCAGGTCACGATCCCGCTGGTCGTCCGCACCGCCAACGGCGGCGGCCTCGGCTTCGGCGCACAGCACTCGCAGGCCGTGGAGAACTGGACGCTCACGATCCCCGGCCTGAAGATCGTCGCGCCGTCGAACCCGGCCGACGTGGTCGGGCTGATGGCGTCGGCGGTGCGCAGCGAGGATCCCGGTCGTCTTCTTCGAGCACAAGGGCCTGTTCGCGAGCAAGGGCCCGGCGGCCCCAGAGGGACACGTCGTCCCGCTCGGTCAGGCGGCGATCGCCAGGCAGGGGACCGACATCACCGTCGTGGCCCTGGCGGCCACCGTGCCGATGGCGCTGGCGGCCGCTGAGCGGGTCGCGGCCGACGGCGTCAGCGCTGAGGTGATCGACCTGCGCTGCCTGGTTCCGCTGGACATGGCCACGGTGCTCGGCTCGGTCGGCAAGACGTCGCGGCTGCTGATCGTGGAGGAGAACCCGTATCAGGGCGGCTGGGGCGGCACGGTCGCGTCGATCGTCGCCGACGAGGGCTTCGAGATGCTCGACGCGCCGGTCAAGCGGGTCGCCGCGGCCTGCGTCCCGCTGCCGTTCGCCGACGCGCTCGAGCAGCAGGTAATCCCGACAGCCGACTCGGTCACGACCGCCATCCGCGCCCTGGTCGCCTACTAGCCTGCGCCCGTCACCAGTACTTGCCGTGGACTCCAAGCAGTCGCGCCATGAGGGCAAACGCCTTGCTGCTGTCGAAGTCCGAGAGCGCAGGCTGCCGCTTGCCGCCGACGACGACAGAATCGCCCGTGCAGAAGGCCGGGCCGACCGTCACGGCAGGACGATGGCCAGCCGACGTGAAGGTTATTCGGAAGTCGCGGCCGACCGGCGGGCAGCCGTAGATCGCTCCAGGGGTCACAACCCGCATGTGGTCGAACAGCGCCGCTAGCCCGTCGATCACCCTGGCCGAGGTAAATGTCCTGCTGATCGTCGTCGGCTTATGGCCGTTGAATGTCGCCCGGATTGTCACCGTGCGGTAACGGTCCGGGTACAGGTACTCGGCCGCTGATCGCCACGGGTACCAGACAACTTCGGCGTCCGCCCGCAGCACGGTGCCGCCGTGCCGCCCTGGGCCGAGGCTCGTCAGCAGCTGGCTCTCGAGATCGATGCCTGGCGGCGCCTCCTTCATGGCGTAGAACACCATCGAGGCGACGTCGCCGCTGGTTCCGCTGCCCGCGTATTTCAGGCCGGCCGGCGGATGGGCTTCGAGGTAACTCCCCACCGTGCCGACCGGCAGCGGCACGAAGAAGAACCTGCTGATGTCCACCAGCGTCGGTGCGCCGATCACCTGTCCGCGTTTCGGCTCCGCCCGCGGCCCGATCTGGTGCGCTCCGCCGGGCAGGACTGGCACGAGCTTGCCGAGCAGCCGCCTAGCCACCGCTCGCGCCAGTGCCGGCGACCCGCCAACCGGTCCTGGCACAAATCTGGAATGCGCGCGCTGACCACGCGCCTGGTCAGCAGCCCGGGGAGCGCCAGGCACCGTCCCGCAGCCGGTCAGGACCAGCGCGCTCGACAAGGCGGCCCACGCGGCCGGCTTGGCTCGCGAAGCGACGCCCGTCAGTCGCGCTCGTGTCAGCAGCACGTCAGCTGGCCACATGACTTGCGGCCGCATGCAGCCGCGGGCGCACCCGGACACGCCTACCACGGCCCTAGCCTGGCCCGCGACCGGAAGGAACGTCAACTGGCAAACGCGAGTGATGGCCGGTTAACCCGAACGAGACCGGCTAAGCGGGTTACCGGCGCGGGAGAGTCCTGTTACTGGTGAATGGCGTGTGGCTTTTGATGTTCAGCTGTGATTCATTTCATAGAAGTATTTCGGTGATTCTGCCCGTCTAAGCCCGGAACTTCGGGCATCGTGGTGGATACAAGCACCCCGCGTGCATGGCGTGTTACTTAATGTAACCAGCCTGTCGCCTTGATCCTGCGACGCAGCCAGCACGCCGAATGCCAGGCCCGAGTTGAGCGGCCCGGCAGATGATGGGTGGCAGGTGAGCACGCGAATGACGTGCCCGGCCGAAAGTTCCCCTTGATTCGCTCGCGATCGCTGAACCGTACGTCCACGTTCCGATTCACCATCGCCCGCATTACCGTCACAGGATGCGTTCCGGCTCTCGCTGTCGCGGCCATCACCGCGAGCGGCCTCGCCGGAGGCGCATCCGCACAGCCAGTCAGGCCCGCCGCAGCTCGCACCATGCAGGTCGCAGCGGCCACGTCGCCAGGAGCCCTCGGATCATCGTCCGCGCGGGCGACCAGGGCGGCTACATCCGCCACTCTCCTGTCCACGCAGGCGCAGTCCGCCACGCGGCGGCACCACCGCCTGGGCAGGAAGCGGGAGATCGCCTGGCAGATGATGTTCAACCGGTTCCACTGGCGGCCGAAGTACCAGTTCAGGTACGTGAACCGGCTGTGGGACCGGGAGAGCAGCTGGAATGTCTTCGCATCCAACCCTTACTCGGGTGCGTACGGCATTCCGCAGGCGGTTCCCGGCAGCAAGATGGCATCGGCGGGCCGCTACTGGCGGACCAGCGCACGAACCCAGATCAGGTGGGGGCTGCGCTACATCAGGTCCCGCTATGGCACGCCGCGCCGGGCGTGGGCGCACGAGTGCGCCACAGGCTGGTACTAGCAGACACCGGCCCGATTATCGGGCTCCCTGGCTGGCAGGCGCGGCCTGCCAGCCAGCGGGGTCGACGCCGCCGGGCACTGGCGCCGGGTCGTTCTGGACTGCCGGGTTCAAAGACCAATTAGGCTGCCGTTGGACCCATGGGGCTTCTCCTAGCGAAGGAACCCGATTTGCCGTTCTTGACTCCCGATGCCGACGTGGTCTCCATCATCGACGCCGCGCCGACCCCGCTCGCATCACCGTCCCCCACCGGGCAGTTCGCGATCCTGCTGCACTATCAGGCGCATCCGCCGATCGCCATGCTGGCCAGGCCGCGGCTCAGCCTGGCAGGCCTGCGGCTAGACCCGGCGATCGCCGGCCGCCAGCGGACGCGGCGGTTCACCGGGCTGTCCGTGCTGCGGTTCAGCGACGGGGCCGAGCGGCCGCTCGCGCTGCCCGAAGGGGCACAGGTCAGCGTGCCGGTCTGGGCACCCGACGGACACCGGTTCGCTTTCACGATTGACGAGCCCGATGGCATCGGCGTGTGGACGGGCGACGTCAGCGCCGACGCTGACCCGGTACAGGTGCCCGGCCTGCGGGTCAGGGATGTGCTCGGCGCCGAGCCGCCTGCCCTCGGCGGCACCGTGCGCTGGTCACGGGACGGCAGGTCGCTCTACGTGCTAGGCGCACCAGCCGACGATGCGGCGCGACGAGCCTGGACGTGGCGCGCCGATCGAGCCGCGGATCAGCGAGGTGGCAGGCAAGCGGTCGCAGATGGCGACGTTCCAGGACCTGCTGACTAACACCGCCGACGAGGACACCTTCGAGGCCCTGGCTACCACGGCGCCGCTGCGGGTGGACCCGGATACCGGCGCGGTGACCAGGCTCGGTCCCGACGGGCTGTATCAGTACGTCGGCGAATCTCCCGACGGTCAGTACCTGCTGGTCTACCGGTTGCAGCGGCCGTTCTCCTTCCGCGTGCCCTACGGCTATTTCGCCCGCAGCGTGCAGGTGTGGTCGGCGGACGGCGATCCGGTGCGCGTCGTCGCCGACCTGCCGGTCAGCGACGAGGTGCCGCGGATGGGCGTGCCGACGGGGCCGCGGCAGGTGTCCTGGGACGAGCGCGCGCCGGCCACCCTGATCTGGACCGAAGCGCTCGACGGCGGCGACCCGGTAGCCGCGGCCGAGTACCGGGACGCGATCATGGCGCATGCAGCGCCGTTCAGTGCCGAGCCCGAGCTTGCCTTCAAGGTCGCGCACCGGTGCCTGGACTGGGCGAACCTCGACGAGCCTGGCGCCCTGCTGCTGACCGAGCACGACAGGGACCGCCGGTGGCTGACGACGTGGCTGTGCTACCCAGCGGACCCTGACCGGAACACCGTCGTGTTCGACCTGGCCGAAGACGACTCCTACGGCGATCCCGGCATCCCCGTGATGCGGCTCCATCCGGACGGCACCAGGACGATCCGGCAGGACGGCTCCGCTATCTACCTGCGCGGAGAAGGAGCCACGCCGGAGGGTGAGCGTCCGTTCCTTGATCGCCGCGACCTGCGGACGGGCAGCACGACCAGGCTGCTGCAGAGCCCCGCCGACGCGCACCAGACGGTGCTGTGTTTCGCCGGCGGAAGCACAGACGAGGCTGTGATCTGGCACGAGAGCCCGGCCGAGCCGCCCAACCTCTGGGTCGTCGCGCTCGCGGCAGCCGCCACGCCACGCCAGCTAACCAGCTGGCCAGACCCGCACCCCTGGCTCACCGGGATGCACAAGCAGCTGGTCAGCACCGACCGCGGAGACGGCGTCGCGCTGTCCGGCATGCTGCACACGCCGCCCGGCTACGAGGCCGAGCGCGACGGACCGCTGCCGCTGCTCATCTGGGCGTACCCGCATGACTTCGGCAGCGCGGGCACGGCCGGCCAGATTCGCGGCAGCAGCACCAGGTTCACCAGGCTGACCGCGTCCGATCCTGCCTGGTTCGTGCTGCGCGGCTACGCGGTTCTGGCCAACGCCACGATGCCCGTGATCGGCGACCCGGAGACCAAGAACGACACCTACGTGGAGCAGATCGCCGCGGCGGCGGCCGCGCACATCAAGGCCATGACGGCGGCTGGCATCGCCGACCCGGCGAGGGTGGCGGTCGGCGGCCACAGCTACGGCGCGTTCATGACCGCGAACCTGCTCGCGCACACCGACCTGTTCGCGGCCGGGATCGCCCGCAGCGGCGCCTACAACAGGACGCTGACGCCGTTCGGCTTCCAGACCGAGCGGCGCAGCTTCTGGGAGGTGCCCGAGGTCTACGACCGGGTCTCGCCGTTCAGGTACGCGCATCAGATCACCACGCCGATCCTGCTCGTGCACGGCGCCGACGACGCGAACTCGGGCACGTTCCCCGTGCAGTCAGAGCGGCTGTTCCAGGCCATCGGCGGCAACGGCGGGACGGCGAGGATGGTGATCCTGCCGCTGGAGAGCCATGGCTACCTGGCCAGGGAGTCGGTGCTGCACGTGCTCGCCGAGCAGTTCGGCTGGCTCGACCGCTGGCTCGGCGCGGGCGGCTAGGCCCGCCAGGCTGGGCTCTGGTCTTCAGGCCAGCCCGCGGTGTAGGGCGACCGCTTGCGCAGGTCGTCGCCGAGGATGCGGCCGAGCTTCCTGGTCTCCCTGCGGTTGATCATGCCGCCAGCGGCCGCACCGGTGAGCAGCGGGCCGAGCGAGAAAATGCTCCGGCCAGCCTTGCCTGCGAGCCTGCGCTGAGCTGGCGCGCCAGCGGCGATCCGGCCGCGAGCACGAGCCCGCCTGGGGCCAGCGCGACGCCCCGGCGCTGCGCCCACGCTCCCACGTACGCGGTCATCCGGTCCACGACGCTGCCGGGCACGACCTGGCCGTAGACCTCGTGCAGCTCGGCCACGAGCTTGATCTCGATGCCGACGACCGCGAGCGTCTCGGTCGTGATCTCCACCCCTGCGGCTGGCACGAACGGCAGCACCGCCCAGGCGCCGACCGCGACGCCGACGGCCGCTGACGCGCGGGACGCGCCTTCGATCAGCGTCGCGGCGAGCTCGTCGGGCGACCGGCCAGGAAACTGGGAGCGCAGGGTGGCCTGATCCCGGACCGGGAGCCTGGGCGCCATCGCGAGCACCTGCGCGCTCAGCCACCTGCCGCCGGCCGAGAAGCCGCGACCGGTGACGTGCGCGCCGCGCCGCGCCGCTCCGCTGACCGCGGCGCTGACCCCGCGCACGCCCTTCGTCCGCTCGGCGCGCCGCCGCATCCTGCGGCTGATCCGGCCCCGGATACCGCGCGCGCGCGGCGCTGGCCGTCCTGCCGGTCGGCCAGCTCGACCGCCTGGGAGACCGTGTCAAGCGCAGCCTGGGTGACCTCGTCTGGCTGGTTTCCTGGCGCGTCCATATCTCCGAGGTACCACAACTGAGCCCGATGATGCGACTCGGCGGGGTCGAGGTTTTCTTGGCTTAGGAGGCGAACTGCTGGGCGGCCGACGGGTAGTCGTGCATCTCGGCCTTGGTGAACCAGACGCCGATCTCGCGCTCCGCCTCTTCCGCGTTGCCAGAGGCGTGCACGAGGTTGGCGACCGGGAGCCCGTTCGCGTTCGCATATGCCCTGCTGACGTGTGCGAAGTCGCCGCGGATGGTGCCAGGAGCCGCCTGGTCGGGGTAGGTGGAGCCGACGAGCTTGCGCACGCAAGGCACCGCGCCAACGCCCTCGAGCACGACGGCGAACACCGGGCCTGACTGCATGAACTGCGCCATCGAGTTGTAGACATCGGCGCCGAAGCGCTCCTCGAGGTCGAAGTAGTGCTGCCTGGTCAGCTCGGCATCCATCCACACCATCTTGGCCGCCACGACCTTGAGCAGCGCGTCTTCGAACCTCGCGAGCACCCGGCCGGTCAGCCCGCGGGCCACGGCGTCCGGCTTGAGCAGGACGAGGGTCCGCTGGACGGTGCTGTCGTCGGTCATGTCGATCCTCCCGCTGATGCTGTCGCCGGACAGCTTAGCGGCGCCGCCGCGATGCCATCGCGCTGGCCGAGCCAGCCAGACCACGGCTGCCAGTGCGAGCCGCGACGGGCCTGGTGGGACGATTTGTGCGGACCGTGGAAACTCACGCGCAGGTGAGGTCGTTGACTCCTAGCGGACGGATGTTCACCCGCGCGGGTTGACGGGCATATGGGGAGAGCGGCACGTGGCCGGCCTCGCCGAATTGGCTGAACGCCCGCATAGAGTGAGCGCTTCGGGTGAAGTTTTGGCCGCCGCATCTGGCTCGCCCGTCTGTTCCAAGCAGCAGATCCCGCATGCGAGAAGGAGGATGGCGTGGCCCGACCGGCAACGTCAGCGCGCGAGTCGCAGTCAGCTAGACACCGGCAGCCGCGCGGCGCCGCGCCTGCCGCGCGGGCGCCGGTTCCGAATCGTCATGCGCGTGATCGCGGCGGCCCTCGCCGTGCTGATCCTGGTCACGGGCTTGTCGCTCGGCCACGCGCTGACCGCGCCCGGCGGCGGCACCGTCTCCGAGCGGGTCGCTGAGTGGGCGCGCAATCACTATCTAGGGCCGCTGGTTACGTTCGGCGAATGGCTTACCTATTCCAAGCCCAAGACCGGCGGCAAGCCCGACGTCTCGTTCAGGAAGCTGGGCGGCCAGGTGGTGCACAAGAAGAAGCACTACCACGGGCTGATCCCGATCATCCCGGATGAAATCGGATCGCCTGCCGGCAGGCCGCTGCCAGGAGAAGGCGTCTGGAAGGTCGCGGTCAGCGTCAAGGGCGTGCCCGGCGGTCTTCAAAACCTACGTACGGCAGAGCCGCAGGTACTCCTCGTACTACGCGGGCGTCGTCTCGATGGACCAGCGTCTGCTGAAATTCTCGCTCCGCCCTGGCACCGAGGACCCAGGCTACGGGCACTGGGGCGCTCCGATGGACATCCCGCACGGTCACCGTCTCGGGCTGGTCGCGACGTTCAACAGCGGCTTCCGGATCGCGTCCTCCGGCGGCGGCTTCTACCTGCACGGGCACTACGCGGGCAGGCTCGTCAAGGGCGTGGCGTCGGAGGTCTACTTCAAGAGCGGCCAGCTTCGGATCGGCCGGTGGGGCGCGGCCCGCTGCACATGGGTCCCGACATCGCCGCTGTTCGCCAGAACCTGCGTCCCGATCGTCGTCAATGGCCAGGTACCAGCCGCTGTCGACCAGAATGTGCTATCCACCTGGGGCGCCACCCTGGGCGGGGGCTACAACGTCTGGCGGTCGGGTGTCGGCATCACGAAGGACAACCGGATTATCTTCGTCTACGGTCCTGCACTGGACGTGCGCACGCTCGCTAGCCTGCTGAAGCGGGCCGGCAGCGTGACGGCCATGGAGCTTGATATCAATCCCGACTGGATGTCCTTCATGTACTATCTGGCCAAAAATCACCCAGCTAATCCGACGCCGGTGAACTTGCTCCGCAGCCAGGTCCAGCCACCCAACCGGTACCTCTACATCTCCAACCGAGACTTCACGGCGGTCTTCACTCGATGACGGTTCCCACCCCGGCGGCGAAGGTTGCCGAGCCGCAGACCGGGTCAGCCACGCGCCTATCGGGGCCGCTGCGATGGCTCAAGGCCGTCGTGCAGAGCACCCGGCCGCGGCAGTGGCCGAAGAACCTGCTCGTTTTCGCGGCGCCGCTGGCCGGAGACACCTTCGGCCGCCCGCACGGATTCTGGTACGCGCTGGTCGCCGTCGGCGCCTTCATCGCCGCGTCGTCGGCCGTCTACCTTGTCAACGACGTCGTCGACGCCGAGCGCGACCGCGGCCACCCGTACAAGAAGTTCCGCCCGGTCGCGTCGGGGCGGCTGCCGGCCGCGCACGCCGCGGTGCTCGCGGTGGCCCTGGTCGTCGTCGCGCTCGGGGCGGGCCTGGTGATCGGCGAACCGCTGCTCGCCGCCGCGATCGCCGCGTATCTCACGATCTCGTTCCTGTACTCGGCAGGACTGAAGCACGTGCCGGTGGTCGAGCTTGCCTGCGTCGCGTCGGGGTTCGTGCTGCGCGTCGTCGGCGGCGCGGCGGCCACGCACGTGCCGCCGTCCGGCTATTTCCTGCTCGTCTGCAGCCTCGGCGCGCTGATGGTCGCGATCGCCAAGCGGTACACAGAACTGACCGTGCTCGGCGCCGACGCCGTGAAGCACAGGCCGGCCATGCGCGGGTACACCGCCCCTGTGCTGCGCCTCACCCAGCGCGCCGTGTCCTTCATCATGATCGTCTCGTATGTACTGTGGGCGTCGTCCGAGCCGCACGCCGAGACCCGGTCGTGGCACCTGATCAGCTCGATCGCGCTGGCCGCGGCGCTGATCAGGTTCGACCGCCTCACGGCGCGGGCGACCAGCAAGCCAGTGGAGGACCTGATCGCGCGGGACCCCGTGATGGTGATCTGCGAGGTCGCCTGGCTCGTCCTGTTCGCCGTCGGCCTCTAGGAGGCGCGTGACGGCGCTCGCCCGCCCGCGCAAAGGAGCCGCGATACCTATGCTCGACAACCTTGGCAGGCCAGGACGGGTCCTGCTGCTGGGCGGAACCAGCGAGATAGGCCTGGCGATCCTCGCCGCGCTCGAGCGCCCCCGCCAGCACCGAGGTGCTGCTGGCAGGCCGGGACGAGCAGCGGATGGCCGCGGCCGGCAAGGAGCTGCCTTACTCGTGCACGACCGTCACGTTCGACGCGCTCGAGACCGGGAGCCACCTAAGGCTCATCGACGGCGTCTTCGCTGGCGGCCCTGTCGATCTGGTGATCGCCGCAACCGGGGTGCTCACGCCGCAGGCGGAGGTCGACAGCGACCCCGAACTCGGCGCCCAGATGATCGGCACGAACTTCACCAGCCATGTCACCACGCTGCTCGCTGCCGCGGGGAAAATGCGCGAACAGGGATACGGAACCATTGTCGTGCTGTCGTCAGTCGCGGCAATCAGGCCGCGGAAAGCCAACTACGTCTACGGCGCGGCGAAGTCCGGGCTTGACGCCTTCGCCCGCGGCCTGACCGATGCCCTGGCGGGCACCGGCGTCCGGGTGCTCCTGGTGCGTCCCGGATTTGTCACGGGCCGGATGACAGCCGGGATGAGCCCGGCGCCGCTGTCGTCCACGCCTGCGCAGGTGGGCGCCGCGGTGGCCGCGGCGCTCGACGGCCAGTCGTCGCTTGTCTGGGTCCCGCGTAGCCTGGCCGCCGCCGCCGTGATGCTGCGGGTGGTGCCGAGGCCCTTGTGGCGCAGGATGCGGCGGTAAACCCGGCCGGCCTGGCCCATCCGCAAGACCTCCCCGCTGGCGTGTCTGATTCCGCTGAGTCTGTGTAGTTACCTGCCTATTGACGCGCGAATCGTCGTACTGTTGGGATGCCGAGTTACTAGCAGCGATGGGGCTGCCACACGTTGATCAATCAGGCGGTCATGAGCAATCAGGGTGCTGGGCGACGGGCTGGCGGAGGTTCGTCACCCGGCGTTAGCTGGCCAGTCTGGTCTGGGTCACCGCCTGCTATCTCTGAATTCTTCAACCCGCGGCCTGAATCGGGCTACGGGCTCGACGCCGGACTCAGCGACCTCGTGCACCGCAGCACCGGTGATCAGCAGGCGCTGACGGTCCTGGTCGGGCCCAGCGGATACGGCAAGACCCATCTCGCGGCCGCTGTCCTGCGGGTGGCGGCGCGAACCGGCAGGACCGATCTTCAGGTCTGGATCAACGCCTCGAGTCCGTCAGCGGTCGTGATGGGCTACGCCAGGGCAGCCGCCGACATCGGCCTGACCGACGGCGGGATGGGGCCCGACGCGGCCGCCGCCCGCTTTCTCGACTGGCTCGGCCGCACCGACCGGCACTGGCTGGTCGTGCTCGACAACGTCACCGACGCTGGCGGGCTGCGCGGGCTCTGGCCGGTCGGCATCAGCGGCCAGACGATCGTGACCTGCCATCCGTCGACCGATATGTCCGAGGTCTCCAACCTGAACCCGCGGGTCTGCCGGATCGGCGAGTTCAGCCCGCGCGAGGCGCTCGCCTACGTCACCGCGCGGCTCTACGACCAGACGGGCAAGCGGGTCGAGGCGGTCGACCTGGCCGCGGACCTCGCCTACATGCCGCTGGCGCTCGCGCTCGCTACCACGACGATGTCCGGCACGGCGCTGGATTGCCGCCAGTACCGGATCAGGTTCGCCGGTCGCAGGCAGGAGTTGCTCGGCCGGGCGGCAGGCGGGCTGGTGTCGCCCGCGGAGGTGGCCTGGTCGCTGGCGATCGACAGGGCCGACCAGTACCCGCCGGCCGGCCTGGCCAGGCCGTTGCTGGCGCTGGCCGCGCTGCTGGATCCCGCGGGCGTTCCCGTTCAGGTGCTGGGCAGCCAGGCCGCCTGCGCCTACCTGTCCAGGCACGGGCGCGGCATGCCGGTCGAGGCGCGGGAGGTGATGGCCGGGCTCGGTGGCCTCGCGCAGTGCGGGCTCGTCTTCATCGACCGGTCGGCCAGCGCCGGGCTGATCGCGATTCACCCGGTCGTGCAGGAGACGGTGCGCAGGCTGGTGCCGCCAGGGGTGCTCGACGACGCCGCCAGATCGGCGGCCGACGCCATCTGCGAGGTATGGCCGCTACTGGAGGCCGAACCGCTGCTCGACCAGGCGCTGCGTGGCTGCGCCGGCTGGCTGGGCGGTATCGCCGGCGACCTGCTCTGGCTGCCAGAGCCGCATCCGGTGCTGATCAAGGCTGGGGAGAGCCTCAACGCGGCGGGCCTGGCCGGTGCGGCGGTGTCGTACTGGAAGTCGATGCTGGCCGCGAGCGGGCGTGCGCTCGGCTCTGAGCACGGCAGGACGCTGGAGATCAGGGACCTGCTGGCCGGAGCGTTCGAATCTGCCGGCCGGCTGGAGGAGGCCAGGGAACTCACCCTGGTCAGCCTCGCCGAGCGGGAGCAGGTCCAGGGCACCGACCACCCCGACGCGCTGACGACCAGGACGAACCTGGCCAGGATCTACCGCTCGGCGAACATGTTCGACCAGGCCATCGACATGTACGCGCGCGTGCTGGCCGACCGCGAGTGGGTGCTGGGGCCCGAGCACGCCGACACCCTCGGCGTCCGCAGTCAGCTAGCCGCAACCTATCTGGCGGCCGGCCAGACCGACCAGTCCATCGCGCTGTACCAGCGCAACCTGGCCGACTGGGAGCAAGCGCACGGGCCCGAGCACCCCGACGTGCTCGCCGAGTACATGAACCTGGGCCGTGCCTATCAGGTCGCCAATCGGCTGGACGACGCGATCGCGATCTTCAGCCGGGTCCGCAAGATCAGGGAGAGCGGCCTCGGCCAGGATCATCCCGACACGGTAGCCGCGGCCAGTCAGCTTGCCTACGCATACCGGACGTCGGGGCGGCTGAAGGAGGCGATCTCGCTGTACAAGCAGGTCGTCGCCAGCCGCCAGGCCGTGCTCGGCCCCGATCATCCCGACACCCTCGCGGCCATGTCCAACCTGGCGTCGTGCTACCACGCGGCGCACCGGATGAAGGACGCCATGCCGCTCTACGAGCGCCTGCTCGCGGACAGGGAGCGAATCCAGGGTCCTGACAACCGCGATACGCTCACCGCGCGCGGCAACCTGGCAGGGGCCTACCACTCGGCCGGCCGGCTCGCCGACGCTCTGCCGGTCTACGAGCAGGCGGTGGCCGACTTCGAGCGAGTGCTCGGCCCCGACCATCCGGACACGCTCACCTTGCGCGGGAACCTGGCGCACGCCTATTACATGGCTCGCAGGCACAGCGATGCGATCAAGCTGTTCGAAAGGACCATCGCCGACAGCGAGCGGGCGCTCGGTCCCGACCACCCGCTTACCCAGACAATCAGCGATAATCTGCGCACGATATCGCGATTATGCATATCCGAGATCGCGGTCGGCGGGGTAGTCGGCGGGTATAAGACCAGTTCAGAATGCACTTGGTCATTCGCGAAAACGCTTGCTGCTTAACACCTCCCGAGTCGGCAGAGTGCCCGGAAAGATCAACTCTTTACCGAGCCATTTGCGTTTTATTAATGCACTTGCAGCATTGGCGCCACAGCCTACGGGCATGATCATTTTCGGCCGGACAGGGCGCCCGACCGGCGCCCGAGCCGCGCCGGGACCCGTCAGGCAAGGAGGCGTTCGCTGTGAGCACCACAGGCTCGACTCTCACCCGAACCCAGCAGGCTCCGGTCGGAGCGCACCAAATGCACATCGCGATGGTGGCGCCGCCGTACTTCAGCGTTCCGCCTTCGGCATACGGCGGGATCGAGACCGTGGTCGCCGATCTGGTCGACGCGCTGGTCGCACGAGGGCACAAGGTGACGCTCATTGGCGCAGGCAACCACGCAACGAGGGCGCAGCGCTTCCTCACCACGTTCCACGAAGGCCCGGCGAGCCAGCTAGGCGAGGTGATGCCTGAGATCGTGCACGCCGCCAAGGTCGCCTCGCTGCTCGAGGCGCTGGACGTCGACGTGATCCACGACCACACGCAGGCTGGCCCGCTGATGGCCAGGGGCCGGCTCACGCCGACCGTGGTGACCGCGCACGGTCCGGTGCACGGCGACGCAGGCGAGTTCTATCGCGCGCTCGGCGATACCGTCCAGCTCGTCGCGATCTCGGACGCCCAGCGCGCCAGCGCGCCTGACCTCGCGTGGTCGGCGACGGTACACAACGCGATCCGGGCGCAGACGTTCCCGTTCCGTGCCGCGAAGGACGACTACGCGGTGTTCCTCGGCCGGTTCCATCCGCACAAGGCGCCGCACCTGGCCATCGACGCGGCCCGGGCGGCTGGCCTGCCCATCGTGCTGGCTGGCAAGTGCTCGGAGCCGATCGAGCGGGCGTACTTCTCGCGCGAGATCGAGCCGCGGATCGGCAGCGACGTGACCATCTTCGGGGTCGCCGACGCCGCTGCCAAGCGCAAGCTGCTGGCCCACGCCGCCTGCATGATCTTCCCGATCTGCTGGGAGGAGCCGTTCGGCCTGGTGGTCATCGAGGCGATGGTCTGCGGCACACCGGTGGTCGCGCTCCGCAGGGGCGCGGTGCCCGAGCTGATCGTGCACGGTCAGACCGGCATCATCGTCGATCACCCCGACGAACTCGCCGACGGCATCATGGCTGCGCGCGGGCTCGACCCCGCCGTATGCCGCAAGCACGTCGAGGCGAACTTCACCGTCGAGGTCATGGCCGAGGGCTACGAAGAGGTCTACCGGCGCGTGCTGTCGATGGCTCCCGAGCCATGGCTGACGGCCGTGGATCAGGCCCCGATCATCAGCTAGGGCGGCCGCCGCTAGCTTGCGCGGGCGATCCGACTGCGGCTGAGTCCACAACCTCAGCCGCAGTCGCCTGGACGCCGACCGGCAGCCGGCCGGTGGCGGCCAGGCACGCGACGCCTGCCACGGCGGTGACCGCGAAGGCAGCGCCAAGCCCCGCGGCGAGGGACCAGCCGAACCTGACCGCGGCACTGATCGCCGCCCCGCCGACCCCGATGCCCAGCGCTCCGCCCAGCACGTCGGACAGGTTCAGCGACGCCGATGCCCAGCCCTGCCGGCCAGGCGGCGCCTCGGCGAGCATCAGCAGCGTGGTGGGCGCGTAGCTCATCCCCATGCCGATGCCAGCGACGGTCCACGCGGCGATCCCGACCGCGACCGAGATGCCGCTGTCCAGTATCGCGCTCAGCCCGGCGATGCCGACCAGGATGATCACCAGGCCGATCCTGATCAGGCGCCTGCCCTCCCACCGCGAGTTCATCCTGGCCTGGAACCAGGACCCGGCCGTCCACGACAGCGTCACCCCGGTCACCGCGACGCCGGCCAGGACCGCACTGTGATGCCGCAAGATCGTGATCGCGAGCGTCACGAAGGCGTCGGCGCCGAAGAAGCAGAACGTCAGCAGCCCGCGGCTGAGTACCGTGGCGGGCAGCCCGTACCTGGCCCGCAGCGTCCCGGGCGGGAGCAGCCGGCGAAGCAGGGGCAGGCCGAGCGCCAGCCCGGCGACGGTCAGCGCCGCGCCGGCCAGCACGCTCGGCAGGCTGACGTGCCCGGCGCTCGCGCCGGCCGCCTTTCCCGTCGCGGACCCGACTGCCAGGGTCAGGCCGCCGAGCACGAGGCCCGCGCAGGCGGCGACGCCGATCCCGTCGATGAGCCGGTGCGGCTGTCCCTCGCCGGCGGGCGCCGGCCCGCGGCCGAGCCGCACCAGGGCCGGAATCGCGACCGGCCCGGTCAGCGCGACGAAGGGCAGCAGCCCGAGGAAGACCCAGCGCCAGCCGAAGTACTTGGCGACCTCGGCGCTGAGCGCGGGGCCGGCCAGCCCGGGCACCACCCAGGCCGTCGACAGCACGGCCATCATCCGCGCCCTGAGACCCTCGGGCAGGCTGCGCCCGATCGCGACGTAGGCAACGGCGGGCACCGCCCCGGCGCCCAGGCCCTGCAGCGTGCGGCCGGCGATCAGCACGGGCATCGTCGGAGCGAGCCCGGCGACGGTCAGACCAGCCGCGAACACCACGATCCCGGCAATGTAGGGAACGGCGGGCCCGCGCTTGTCGGCCGCCCGCCCAGCCGCGACGATGCCGACCATGGTCCCGAGCAGGAACGCGCTGAACACGAAGCCGTAGAGGCTCAGCCCGTGCAGGTCCCTCGCGACCAGGGGCATGACGGTCACGACCGCGAGTGCCTCGGCGGCCACGAACGTGATCGTCGCCGCCAGCCCGATCGTCAGCGACCGCCGCTGCGCTGCCCAGAGCCCGGACGCCATTGTCCCCTGCTTCCCGTTTCCCTGTACGAATGCCTGCTTCTAGCAGGGTAAAAGCTAAGGCGCGCTTGAAGTCAACTAGCTAGCCTCAGATGATCTTGAAGGGGGCGGACCGCGAGAGCGGGCGGCCCTTGGCGTCGCAGGGCTCGACCGCGAAGTGCGGGCCCCTGGTGGCGACGGTGATGGCAGTCTCGAAGCCCTTCTTGGCCGCGGTCGCGACCTTGGCCAGCGTGGTCTCCGACCGGCCGGCGAGCACGTTCCACGAGGCGACCTCGGTGGCTCCGTTCCAGCTCGCGTACACGGTGGCGCCGCCAGGCCGGCGGCGGGCCGCGGCGGCCGGCGGCTCGGCGGGATGCCCCTCCCAGTCGCCGATGAAGGACCGGTAGGTCGGGTCGCCCTTGAGCAGCACGCCGTCGAGCAGGAGCCTGCCGTCGGCGTCGAACTCCGAGAAGTACGGGTTGGTGCCCCAGCCGACGAACATGCCGCCGCCGGGCAGCATCTGCGCGTTGCCCATCGCCTTGGCGAGCACGAGCTGGCCAGGGTGGGTGAAGTCCTTGCGCACCGTCACGAGCATCCGGTCGTAGTCGACGTTGAGTATCAGCGCGCGCGACTGCTTCTCGTTCCTGGGCAGGACGCCGTCGTAGCCGTCGTCGAAGACCGTCAGCGTGTCGGGGCCGTGCAGCCGGGTGTCGTGCTGCCAGTAGAACTCACTGCCCGGCGCCATCGTGAAGTCGGTCTTCTTGCCGTTCAGCCGCCAGACGATCTCACCGGTCTTCCTGCTGACCTTGTACACGCACCAGGTGTTGCGCGCGCCGATCAGCAGGTCGCCGTCCCCGGCCTCGCCGATCGTGTTGATGTGGAAGTAGTCGTACGGCAGGTCCTTGGTGCCGTGCTTGCCATCGACCGGCAGGTAGGTCTCGTCAAAGCCGATGTGATCCAGGCTGTCCCAGGAGAAGAGCAGCTCGCCCGTCTCGATGTCGATCTCCTGCGCCTGTCCTGACAGCAGCCAGCCTCTTTTCGGCCCGCCCACCTTGGACAGGTCGTAGCGCTGCTTGTGGTAGGCGGAGACGAGCGCTGTGCCCCGCGGGCTGATGTTGAACTCGTGCTCGTCCACCTTCAGCCCGTTGTGCGCGAGGATCGTGTGCGTGACGCGGTAAGAGTCGTCGGCGATGATCGCGACGCCCTCGCCATAGCCGCCCTCGACGACTCGTCCCTGGAACCAGGTCAGCACCGGCTTGCCGCGGTAGATCTGACGCTGGAAGTCCAACTTGCTCTGGTAGGCGCCAGTGTCAGGCGCGAACCAGACCAGCTCGCCGGTCGTGTCCATGATCATCGCGCCGCCCTGGCCTGGGCCGGAGTTGGCGATGCCGAGGAACAGGTATTGCAGGTCGTGATCGGGAGCGACGCGGGTCAGCGTGACCTTCGGCGGGGTCAGGTCCGGCCGCGAGACGTAGTGCTGCAGGTTCTTTGCCTGGCTGCGACCGCGCGACACCGCGCTGCTGGTCCCGCAGCTGACGAGGCCAAGCCCGGCGGCGGCTGCGGCGGCCGTGCCTGACCGCTTCAGCACGTCCCGCCGGGTCAAGCTCTCCTTCATCAGATACCTCGTTAAGCGATCAGCTGCCGCTCCGCGCCGCCGCGGCCGAGTCCTGGGCGGCCGCGAACTGGACCAGCCTGTTATACCCGGATGCTCTCAGCGGATCTTAACTGGAGCCGATTTCGCCAGCGCGTTGCCCTTCGCGTCGTGTGCCTGAACAGCGAAGTACGGACCGTTGCTGTGCACGGCGATCGCGGTCTCGAACCCTGACCTGCGACCCGACCCGACCTCATGCAGCGCTGACCGAGACTTGCCGGCGAACACTCGCCAGGTGGCGACGGCGGTCGCGCCGTTCCAGCTGGCGAACACGACAGCGCCGCCGCCCGACCGGTGCCGGGCCGCGGCCACCGGCGGCTCGGTCGGATGGCCGGTCCACTCCCGGGTGAACGCGCGGTAGGAGGAATCACCAACGGTGATGTCGCCGTCGAGCAGCAGCCTGCCGTCGTGAGAGAACTCGGAGAAGTGCGGCTCTGTGCCCCAGCCGACGAACATCCGGCCGTCCTCGAGCAACTGAGCGCTCCCCATCGCCCCAGCCAGCAGCACCTCACCAGGGTGGATGTAGGCCTTCTGCAGCGACACATGCCGCCTGGCGTTGTCGACACTCAGGATGATCGCCCTGGAGTGCTTCTCCCGGTCGGGCTTCGCGCCGTTGTCGAACACCGTGATCCGGTTGCCGCTGAACGCACGGACGTGGTGCTGCCAGTAAAAGTGGCTGCCTGGGCCCATGTTGAAGTGCGACCGCTTGCCGTTCAGCCGCCAGATCACCGTGCCGGCCTTGTTGCGCTTGACACGGAAGATGGACCAGGTGTTCCGACCGGAGATGAGCACATCGCCGGTGTTGTCGGCGGTAGGCGAGAACGAGTTGATATGGAAGTAGTTGTACGGTCGCGCCTTGGTGCCGTCGCCGGGGGTGAGGAACTCGTGGCTCTCGGCAAGCGGGACGTGGTTGAGGCTGTCCCACTCCCACACCAGGTTGCCCGTTGCGATGTCGATCTCCTGGGCGACGCCAGAGATCACGTAGCCATTCTTCGGGCCCCGGCGTGAGCTCAGGTCGATGCCCGAGTGCGTCCGGTAGATGGTGATCAGGGCCGTGCCCTCGGGCGTCACGTAGAAGTCGTGGAAGTCAGCCAGTTCGCCGTGCGCCGGCCGGACAATGTGCAGGATTTTGTATGACGAGTCGGCTATGACCAGTTCGCCCTTACCGTAGCCCTGCACGACCAGGCCCTGGAACCAGGTGAGTACCGGCTTGCCGCGGAACGTCTGGACGTCGAAGTTCATCCGGCGATGCGACGCGCTGTTCGGCCCGAACCACACGAAATGGCCGTGCTGGTCCAGGATGTACGAGCCGCCGTGCCCTGGCCCTGAGTACGGGGCATTCAGGAAGATGTACCGCGGATCGGTAGGCGCGCCGTGCCGCCGGATGCTGATCTTGGGCGGGGTCAGGTCGGGCCTGGACACAAACGGCGGACCTGAGGACGTGTCGGCCGCTGGCATGACCAGCGACGGTGACGAGTTGTCGCCAGTGCACGCGACGAGCCCGACGCCAGCCACGCCCGCCGCGGACGCGCCAGCGAGCCCGAACAGCCGCCTGCGGGACAGATCGTCGGTCATGGTCCGAGCCTCCGGGGTCGGGGATTGATTGCGCCGTGCCCTCGGGATTTCATTGTGTCGCACAGGTGTGGTGGAGGGCGGACGAACGGTCATCCTAGCCGGATCGTGGCAATGCGTTGGCCGTCGTCCGCCCCGCTGTTGACCTGCGGGCCAGGCAGGCGCGGTCAGCCGACCGGAGGCGCGCACACGGCGCCGCGGTCAGCCCCGGAGACCAGCGCGGCGTACTTGGCGAGCGCCCCGCTGGTGTAGTTCGGAGCTGGCCGCTTCCAGCCAGCCCGGCGCCGGTCCAGCTCGGCCTCGTCGACCAGCAGGTCAAGGCGCCGCTGGGGGATGTCGACAGCGATCCTGTCGCCGTCGGCGACGAGCGCGATCGGGCCGCCGTCGAACGCCTCAGGGGCGGTGTGCGCGATGCAGGCTCCGAATGTCGCGCCAGAGAACCTGCCGTCGGTGACCAGGACCACGTCCTTGCCTAGGCCGGCGCCCTTGATCGCGGCCGTGACGGCGAGCATCTCCCGCATGCCCGGCCCGCCCTTGGGACCCTCGTTGCGGATCACGACGACGTCGCCCTTGGCCACCTTGCCGCCGGTGATGGCCGCGAAGCAGTCTTCCTCGCGCTCGAACACCCGCGCTGGGCCCTCGAACCGCAGCGTCTCCAGGCCAGGCACCTTCACGACGGCGCCCTTCGGCGCCAGGCTGCCGCGCAGCACCGCGAGCCCGCCCTCGGGCAGCAGCGGGTCGCTTACCGGCCGCACGACCTGCCCGTCCGGCCGCGGGGCCGTGGCCACGTTCTCGGCCAGCGTCTTGCCGTTCACCGCGATCGTGCTGCCGTCGATGAGGCCGGCCTCGAGCAGTTCGCGCAGCACCACGGGCAGCCCGCCGACCTGGTCAAGCTCGCTCATCACGAACCGGCCTGCCGGGCGCATCGACGCGATCAGCGGCGTGCGCCTGCTGATCATGTCGAAGTCGTCCATGGTGAGGTCGACCTCGGCCTCGGCGGCGATCGCGAGCAGGTGCAGGATCGCGTTCGTCGACCCGGCGGTCGCCATCACTACGGCCGCCGCGTTCAGGAACGCGGTCCTGGTCATGATGTCGCGCGGCCGCAGCCCCGCCGCGAGCGCATGGACGGCGACCTCGCCGGTCGCGCGCGCGATGGCGGTCCGCTCCGCGCTGACCGCCGGCGGCGAAGCGGCGCCGGGCAGCGCCATTCCGAGCGCCTCTGAGCACGCCGACATGGTGTTCGCCGTGTACATGCCAGCGCACGACCCGGCGCCCGGGCAGGCGGCCCGCTCGACCGCGAGCAGATCCGCGTCGGACATGTCACCGGCAGCCTGGGCCCCTACCGCCTCGAACACGTCCTGGATCGTCAGGGTCCTGCCGAGCGCGTGCCCCGGCAGAATGGTGCCGCCGTACAGGAACGCGGCCGGCACGTTCAGCCTTGCGCAGGCCATCAGCATGCCGGGCAGCGACTTGTCGCAGCCCGCGATCGCGACCAGCGCGTCGAATCGCTCGGCGTGCACCATCAGCTCGACCGAGTCCGCGATGACCTCTCGGCTGACCAGCGACGCCTTCATGCCCTCGTGCCCCATGGCGATCCCGTCGGACACCGCGATCGTGCCGAACTCGATCGGCACGGCGCCGGCCTGCCGCACGCCCTCCTTGGCGGCCCCAGCCAGCCCGTTGAGGTGCAGGTTGCAGGGTGTCACCTCGTTCCACGACGAGGCGACCGCGACCTGCGGCAGGCTCAGGTCGTCCTCGCTCAGCCCGATCGCGCGGAGCATCGCGCGCTGCGGCGCCCTGGCCGGTCCTGTCGTCAGCGGGCCGCTCCGCGGCCGCGGCAGATTGGTCATCTTTTTACAAGCCCTTCTAGCGATTGAGGTACCGCGCCTGCCCGCTGCAGGCCGTAGCTGACCCCGTCGGCGAGAGCCTCCCAGGACGCGGTCACGACGTCATCGGACACACCGACCGTGGTCCACTCGCCGTCGTGATCGGCCGACGTGAGCATCACCCTGGTGACCGCGCTCGTCGCATCTCGGCCGTCCAGGATCCGCACCTTGTAGTCGACCAGGTGGATGCTGGCCAGTTCCGGATACAGCTCTGACAGCGCCCTGCGCAGCGCCTGGTCGAGCGCGTGCACGGGACCGACGCCCTCACCGACAGCCACCACTCGCTGCTCGCCGAGCAGCAGCCTGACGATCGCCTCGCTTCTGTCGGCCGCATTGGACTTCTCGATCACGACCCGGTAGCCCTCAAGGTCGAACCAGGAGGGCATTCGCCCGGCGACGCGCCTGACGAGGAGCTCGAACGAGGCATCGGCAGCTTCGAACGCGTACCCCCTGTGCTCGGCCGCCTTGATCTCCTCGAGCACCTCGGTCGCGACGTCGCCGGGCAGGTCGAGCCCCATCTCGGCGGCCTTGACCAGCACGTTGCTGCGTCCGGCTAGCTCGCTGACCAGCACGTGCGCCCGGTTACCCACCCGTTCTGGGTTGACGTGGGAGTACGCGTCAGGGCGCCGCGCGATCGCCGAGGCGTGCAGCCCTGCCTTGGTGGCGAACGCCGACGACCCGACGTACGGCTGCTTCTGGTCGAAGGGCAGGTTGGCTAGTTCAGCGATCTCCCTGGCCGTCGCCGCGAGCATGCCGAGCCTGCCTGGCGGCAGCAGTTCGTGCTCGCGCTTGAGCTCCAGCCCTGCGATGACCGCGAACAGGTCGGCGTTGCCGCACCGCTCGCCGTACCCGTTGGCCGCGCCCTGCACGTGCGTGGCGCCCTCGCCGACGGCCACGAGCGAGTTCGCGACCGCGCAGGCAGAGTCGTTGTGGCAGTGCACCCCGACCCGCAGCGCGCCGAACGTACCGAGCACGTCGCGCACGATCCGCACGATGTCGTCGGGCAACGTCCCGCCGTTGGTGTCGCACAGCGCCAGCGTGTCGGCGCCGGCCGCCGCGGCCGCGGCGAGGCACTCGATCGCGTAGCCGCGGTCAGCCGCGTAGCCGTCGAAGAAGTGCTCGGCGTCGAACACGACCCTGCGGCCTTCGCGCACGAAGAATCGCGCCGAGTCAGCGATCATCGCGAGGTTCTCCTCGCGCGTGGTCCGCAGCGCCTCGTCCACGTGCAGCGTCCAGGACTTCCCGACCAGCGTCACGATCGGCGTGTTCGCGACGAGGAGGGTCTCCAGGCCCTCATCGCCATCGGCCGACCGGTTCGGCCGCCTGGTCGCGCCGAACGCGGCTAGCTGCGCGTTCCGCCACGGCAGCTCGCTCGCCCTGGCGAAGAACTCCTTGTCCTTCGGGTTCGAGCCAGGCCAGCCGCCCTCGACGACGTCCACGCCGAGTTCGTCGAGCGCCGCTGCGACGCGAAGCTTGTCCTCGACGGTGAGGTCAAGGCCGACCTGCTGAGAGCCGTCGCGCAGGGTGGTGTCATAGATCTCTACGGCCGGGACGCGCTCGGTCATCGCGGCACCTCCGCCGCGAGGGCGTCGGCCCAGGCATCGGTCGACGCGGCACCGCCCCTGGCGAGTACAGCGTCGACAGCGGCCTCTAGCTCGGCCGCAGCCTGCGACTCGCCCAGGTGGTCGAGCATGAGCGCCGCGGAGAGCACGGCGCCTGCCGGGTTGGCCTTGCCGGTGCCGGCGATGTCCGGGGCCGAGCCGTGCACGGGCTCGAACATCGAAGGGCCGGTCTTGTCCGGGTTGAGGTTGCCGCTCGCCGAGAGGCCAAGGCCGCCGGTCAGGGCCGCGGCGAGGTCGGTGAGGATGTCGCCGAACAGGTTGTCGGTGACGATCACGTCGAAGCGGCCAGGGTCGCTGACCATGTACAGGCACGCGGCGTCGACGTGCGCGTAGTCGAGCTTGACGCCCTCGGCCGCGGCGACCTCCTCAGCGACGCGCATCCACAGGCTCCCCGCGTTCACGAGCACGTTGGTCTTGTGGACGAGGGTGAGCTTGCCGCTGCGCCGCTTGGCGAGGCCCGCGGCGTAGCGGACGCAGCGCTCGACGCCCGCGCGGGTGTTCAGCGATTCCTCGGTCGCGACCTCGAACGAACTGCCCTGGTGCGCGATGCCGCCCGCGCCGGCGTACAGGCCCTCGGTGTTCTCCCTGACGACGACGAAGTCCAGGTCGGCGGCGCCCGCGGTCGTTACCCCTGGCCGCTGCCTGGCCGGGCGGAGGTTGACGTAGAGGTCGAGTTCGAAGCGGAGCCGCAGCAGCAGGCCGCGCTCGAGCACGCCGGGCGGGACCGACGGGCTGCCGACCGCGCCGAGGAAGATCGCGTCGGCGGCGCGCAGGCCGGTCAGGGTCTCGTCGGACAGGACCTCACCGGTGCGCAGGTAGTGCTCGGAGCCGAGCGGGCAGTGCCGCCAGTCGACCGCGAACCCGTGCCGCTTGCCGGCCTGATCGACGAGGTCCCTGGCGACCGCCGTGACCTCGGGCCCGATGCCGTCGCCTGGAAGGTGCGCGACGGCGTAGGTGCGTACGTTGCCCTCCATCAGGCGTTCTCCTCGGTGCTGTCGAGGGGGGACGACCCCCCAGAACCCCCCGCATCGTGATCGGTCTCCGCGTCGAGCCAGCTCATCATCCGGCGCAGCGGTCGGCCGGTCTGCTCGATGAGGTTGGTCCTGGCCTCGTGGCGGAGCCGGTTGAAGGTGGGCCGGCCAGCGTCGTCCTCGGCGATCCACTCCCTGGCGAACTCGCCGGACTGGATGTCGGCCAGGATCTTGGCCATGGCCCGCCTCGCGGGCTCGGCGACGACCTCGGAACCCCTGGTCAGGCCGCCGTACTCGGCGGTGTCGCTGACCGAGTACCACATCCAGGTCTCGCCGCCCGCCTGCATCATGTCGACGATGAGCTTGAGCTCGTGCAGGCACTCGAAGTAGGCGACCTCGGGCTGGTAGCCGGCCGCCACCAGGGTCTCGAACCCCGCGTTGACCAGCGCCGTGACGCCGCCGCATAGCACGGCCTGCTCGCCGAACAGGTCGCTCTCCGTCTCCTCCTTGAACGTGGTGACCAGCGCGCCAGCCTTGGTACCGCCGATCGCCTTGGCATAGGACTTCACCAGGTCCCAGGCCTTGCCTGTGGCGTCTTGCGCGACCGCCACCAGGACGGGTGTGCCCTGCCCCGCCTCGTACTGCCAGCGCACCGTGTGCCCTGGCGCCTTCGGCGCCACCATCGCGACATCGACATCCGCCGGCGCCTCGACGTAGCCGAAGTGCACGTTGAAGCCGTGCGCGAAGAACAGCGCGTCCCCGGCCTTCAGGTTCGGCCCGATGGCTTCGGCGTACAGCTTGCGCTGCCCCGTGTCCGGCGTCAGCACCATTACCAGGTCGGCCCAGGCGCACACCTGCTCTGGCGTCCCGACGGTCAGCCCCTCCTCCTCGGCCTTGCCGCGCGACTTGGACCCCTCGGGCAGCCCCACCCGGACATCGCAGCCGGAATCCCGCAAGCTCAGCGCGTGCGCGTGCCCTTGGGAGCCGTACCCGAGCACCGCGATCTTGCGGCTCTGCGCGAGCCCGAGGTCAGCCTCGTTGTCGTAGTACACCGTGGCCATCGAAAGTCCTCTCAGTTGTTGATGAAGGGCGCCTAAGCGCAGACAGCCAGTGCGGGCTGATCCTCGTCGGTGATCGTCGAACTGCCGCGACCTATGGCGATCAGGCCGGTGCGCACCAGCTCGCAGGTGCCGTGCGGCTCGAGCTTGCCGAGCAGCGAGTCGAGCCGGCCAGGCGAGCACACCGCCTCGAGCACGATCGTCTCCTGGTCGAGGTCGACGACGTTGGCGCTGTAGGCCGTCGCGATGTCGAGCAGCTCGGCCCTGAACTGCGGCCGCACGGTGACCTTGATCAGCGCGAGCTCCCGCTCGACGGCCTCTTCCTCGTGCAGTTCGACGACCTTGAGCACCCTGACGAGCTTCTCGAGCTGCTTGTGCACCTGGTCAACCGGCGTCGTCTCGCCGTCGACGACGATCGTCATCCGGCTGACCCGCTCGTCGCTGGTCGGGCCCACCGACAGCGAAGTGATATTGAATGCCCGCCGGGAGAAGAGCGCGGCGACGTGCGCGAGCACGCCTGGCTTGTTCTCGACCAGGACTGAGAGCGTGTGCGTGGTCATTTCGCGATCACTTCCTTGCGTGCCGCCGCCTGCTGCTCGGCCGCGCTGAATTCGGGGCCGAGCACGATGTCGTCGTTCGCGTGACCGGAGGGAACCATCGGGAACACGCCTTCGGCGTCATGGGTACGGAAGTCCACGACCGTGGGCACGTCGGTGATCGACAGCGCCTTCTCCAGCACGGCGTCGACGTCGCCAGCCGCCTCGCAGCGCAGGCCAGCGCAGCCGTAGGCCTCGGCGAGCTTGACGTAGTCAGGGATGTCGCGGCCGAGGTGAACCTCGGAGTAGCGCTCGTCGTAGAACAGCTCCTGCCACTGCCTGACCATGCCGAGGAAGCCGTTGTTGAAGATCAGCACCTTGATCGGCAGTCCCTCGATCGCGCAGGTAGCGAGCTCCTGCGCGGTCATCTGGAAGCAGCCGTCGCCGTCGATGGCCACGACCAGCTCGCCGGGCCTGCCGATCTGCGCGCCCATGGCGGCCGGGACCGCGAAGCCCATCGTGCCCGCGCCACCGGAGTTGATCCAGCTCCGCGGCTTGGTGAAGCTGTAGTGCTGGGAGGCGTGCATCTGATGCTGGCCCACGCCGGCCACCACGATCGCGTCGCCGCCGGTCATCGCCGACAGCCGCTCCACCACGTGCTGCGGCTTCAGCGGGCCGTCGCTGTCCTGGGTGTAGCGCAGCGGGTAGCTGCGCTTCCAGCCCGCAGTGGTCGCGACCCAGTCGGCGGTGCCGGTCGGCCCGTCGGACTGCACCAGCCTGCGCATCGCGGCCGCCAGGTCGGTCATGACCGTCCGCAGGTCGCCCACGATCGCGACGTCTGGCGTGCGGTTCTTGCCGATCTCGGCCGGGTCGATGTCCGCGTGCACGACCCTGGCCTTCGGGGCGAAGGCGGCGAGCTTCCCGGTGACCCGGTCGTCGAACCGGGAGCCGAGCGCGACGATGAGGTCCGCCTCCTGCAGCGCCGCGACCGCGGCGTACATCCCGTGCATGCCGGGCATGCCGAGGGCAAGCGGATGGCTGTCAGGGAACGCGCCGCGGGCCATCAGCGTGGTGGTGACCGGCGCCTGCGCGAGTTCGGCCAGTTCGGCCAGCGCCTCGTGCGAGTCTGACTTGATCACGCCGCCGCCGACGTACAGGACCGGCCTGCGCGCCTGGTGCAGCAGCCGCGCGGCGGCGGCGATCCGCTCCTGGTCCGGTGGCCCCGGCACCTTGTAGCCGGGCAGGTCCATGGTGGGCGGCCAGGACCACCGGGTGGTGGCCTGCAAGATGTCCTTCGGCAGGTCGACGAGGACAGGGCCGGGCCGCCCGGTCTCGGCGATGTGGAAGGCCTCGGCGATCGCGGCGGAAATCCGCCCGGGATCGGTGACCAGCTCGTTGTGCTTGGTTATCGGGGCGGTGATGCCCGTGATGTCGGACTCCTGGAACGCGTCGGTGCCGATCATCGCGGTCGGCACCTGGCCGGTGATCGCGACCACCGGCACCGAGTCCATGTAAGCGTCGGCCAGCGCCGTGACCAGGTTGGTCGCGCCTGGGCCGCTGGTGGCTATGCAGACGCCGGTCCGGCCTGTGGCCCACGCGTAGCCCTCTGCCGCGTGCCCCGCGCCCTGCTCGTGCCTGACTAGCACGTGCCGGAGCGAGGATGACCGCAGCGGGTCGTAGGCGGGCAAGATGGCGCCGCCAGGCAGGCCGAACACGACGTCGACGCCCTGGGATTCCAGGCTGCGGACGAGCGCCTGGGCTCCGGTCACTTCCACGGGATGTGCTCCTTCGAGAATGTCGGATGTAGGTGCGGACGGGTCGCGATAACAAAAAACCTCCTGGCCGATCCGGCCGAGGAGGAGTAGCGCGAGCCCGTCACCAGGCTCGCGCTACGTGATAAGGATTACTCGGAAGTTGATCTTGATCATGGTTGATCTCCGTGAGCCTGGCTTGGTTTCCGTGGGAGGCGACGCTGCCCGCCGCCCCCAACCTTAGGGCATGTCAGATGGTCGCGTGTGCTGAGGTACCAGATACGGGCAGCCAGGACGGCCTGGTCCGCTCGAACGCGGCGATCGCGTCGCCGTGCCTGAGCGTGACCGCCGATGTCGTCCAGGCCTTCGAGCAGGCGCCAGCGGGCGTAGTCGCCGATCGCGAACGGCGCGGTGAAGCCGGCCGCGGGCACCGTGACGGTCCGCTGCCGCGACGTCGACGGTCACGTCGGCGCCGGGCTCGGCCGCGAGCGCGGCGATAAGGCTCGCCACGGCATCCTCGTCGGCCTGAGCGGTGACCAGTCCGGCGCCGATGCTGTTGCCGCGGAAGATGTCGGCGAAGCTGGGCGCGACGACGGCCTCGAACCCGAAGTCCTGCAGCGCCCACACGGCGTGCTCCCTGGACGAACCACAGCCGAAGTTGGCGCCAGCGACCAGAATCCTTGCGCCCGCCGCTCCTGGCTGGTTCAGTACGAAACCTGGATCGGCGCGCCACGCCTCGAACAGCCCGGCGCCGAAGCCGGTCCGCTCGACCCGCTTCAGCCAGGCGGCGGGGATGATCTGGTCGGTGTCGACGTCACGGCGGTCGATCACGACCGCGCGGCCCCGCACCTGCTGTACCGCGCGCATCAGCGTGCTCCTTCCAGATCGCCCGGCACCGCGAACCGGCCGGCGACCGCGGTCGCGGCGGCCATCGCGGGCGAGACCAGGTGGGTGCGCCCGCCGGGACCCTGGCGCCCTTCGAAGTTCCTGTTGCTGGTCGACGCGCTCCGCTCGCGCGGCGCGAGGATGTCGCCGTTCATGCCCAGGCACATCGAGCAGCCCGCCGAGCGCCACTCGAAGCCCGCCGCACGTGAACACCTCGTCCAGGCCCTCGGCCTCGGCATCGGCCTTCACCCTGGCCGAGCCGGGCACCACGATCGCCCGGACGCCGGGGCTGACCTTCCTGCCCCTGAGCACGCCGGCCGCGGCGCGCAGGTCAGCGAGCCTGCCGTTGGTGCACGAGCCGATGAAGACCGTGTCGACGGGGATGTCCCTGACCGCGGTGCCGGCCGCCAGCCCCATGTACTCGAGCGCACGCTGCGGCGGCCTGCTGCTGCGCTGGCGTGCCGAACGACGCGGGATCGGGCACGACGCCGTCGATGCTGACCGACTGGGCGGGGTTGGTTCCCCAGGTCACGACCGGCCGCAGGGACGCGGCGTCGATCCGCACCTCGCGGTCGAAGGCCGCGCTCTCGTCGGTGACCAGCGACCGCCAGTCGTCGAGCGCCCGCTCCCAGTCCGCGCCCTTCGGGCTGTGCTGCCTGCCCTCCAGGAAGGCGAACGTCATGTCGTCGGGCGCGATCATCCCGGCCCTGGCGCCCGCCTCGATCGACATGTTGCAGACGGTCATCCGGCCCGCCATGTCGAGCGCGCGGACCGCCTGGCCGCGGTACTCGATCACCGAGCCGGTGCCGCCGCCGGTGCCGATCTCGGCGATGATCCCGAGCACCAGGTCCTTGGCGGTCACGCCGTCGGGAAGCTCGCCGTCCACGGTCACCGCCATCGCCGGCCGGCTTGGCCTGCCGCAGGGTCTGGGTCGCGAGCACGTGCTCGACCTCGGTGGTCCCGATGCCGAAGGCCAGCGCGCCGAAGGCGCCGTGCGTCGAGGTGTGGCTGTCGCCGCAGACCACCGTCATGCCCGGCTGGGTCAGCCCGAGCTGCGGGCCGATCACGTGCACGACGCCCTGCTCGGCGCTGCCGAGCGGGTACAGCGTGATGCCGTGTGCCTCGCAGTTCTTGCGCAGCCTGGCCATCTGCTCGGCCGCGAGCGGGTCGGTGATCGGCCCGAGCGGGTTCAGCGTCGGGACGTCGTGGTCCATGGTGGCCACGGTCAGGTCCGGCCGGCGTACCTTGCGCCCGGCCAGCTCGAGACCCTCGAACGCCTGCGGCGAGGTCACCTCGTGGACGAGGTGCAGGTCGATGTAGAGCAGCGGCGGCTCGCCGTCAGGGCTGGCTACCAGGTGCCGCTGCCATACCTTGTCGAAGAGCCGCCCGCCGCCGGTCACGTGCCTGTCATGCCTCGGTTGGCCGGCCTACTCGTCGCCGCCGAGCGGCGTCGCCGCCGTTGTCCCGCCGGTCAAGCGCGACCTGCACGGCGTGCAGCGCTGACGCCGCTCGATGACCGCCGGATCAGCGGCTGCTGAACCTCCGGGTATGGAATCGGACCTGCCATCATCATACTCCCCTGTCGCTATCGCTGTGGCTGATTGCCAGGCGTTCCAGCTGGAGGCGGAGCCGTTGCCGTCAAGCCAGCAACCGCGATCAGCGTTCTGCGGTGGTGGCTGCTCCGAACAGGAGCCAGGTGAGTTCCGGGATCAGATCATCCGGGTGAACCTGCGGCATGCGGCCAGCGCCTCATCCCCGTAGCGGGTTGCTGGCCTGCCTGATCAGGTCCCGCTACGGCTGCTAAGAATGAGTACGAAGAGCCGCATGATCGCTCCACTGTACCCGAGCCTGTCGCGGAGCGGGACGGGGGCCGGCGTCCTGGGTGTCCAGGCGGCTGCTCAGAGCAGGCCGAGCTTGCCGCCGCGGGCGATCGCCTGGCGCCGGGTCGTCACGCTCGAGCTTGCGGTATACCGAGCGCAGGTGCGTCTTGACGGTATTGATCGACAAGAACAGTGCCTCGGCAATTTCCTGATTGGTCATGTGCGACGGCAGGAACCGCAGCACCGCGAGTTCGCTGCTGGTCAGCGGGATCGCGGTGGCCGGCTGTCCGGTCGCTGGCGCGGTATCGAACCGCTGCAGGATCCTGGCCGCGAACGCCGCGCCCTGGCTGACCGGCCTGATCAGCACCGTCAGCGCGGACCTGGCGGCGGCGCCGCCGTCCAGGAACGGCCGGTACATCCGGTGCGGCTCGGCCAGCGCCAGCGCCACCGTGAGCCGGTCGGCCGCCTGCTCTGGCTGACCGAGCCTGCGGGCCGCGATCGCGGCGATCACCAGCGCGCAGACCTGATCGGCCAGCGCGATCGCCGAACCCTCCAGGCACGGCCCGATGGCGCGCAGCGCGGCATCGCTGTCGCCCTGCGCGAGTTGCACGCGGGCTTCAGCCAGCCGCGATGCCGGGCTCGTGGGCTCACGCTCCGCGAGCGCGAGCCTGGCCCGGCTGACATCGCCGTCCCTGACCGCGATCTCGGCCTCGACCGGAGCCAGACACGTCATCGAGCGCCGTCGTGCCGCCAGGGCCGCCGTTGAGGCACCGGTACCGCAGCCTGGTCAGCACGTTGCGGGCGGCGCCGAGGTCGCCGTCGGCCAGTGCGAGCCTGGCCCTGGCCGTGGCCGCGAGTGAGACAATCACGCTCCCGGCCGCCGGATCGTGGCCGTCGTACAGGCCCGCGCGCTCGTCTGGGTCACACTGGTCGAGCGCCGCGCGTGCCGCGGCTAGCTCGTCCCTGGCCAGGTGGACGTGGGCCATCGCGAGCTGACACAGCAGGCTGGTGGGCCCGGCCTCGCCGTCCCGGTGCTCAGCGAGGTCGCTCGCGGCCGCCAGGTCTCCGTAGACCGCCTCTGCGAGCGCCTGCCAGCCGCGGGCGCGGTCGTCGAACTCCGGCCGCCCTTCGCGCAGGTGCCTGCGCGCCGCTGCCAGGCTCTGCCTCGCGCTGACGACGTCCATCGCGGCCAGCTCGGCGGCTCCGAGCGCGCACCACAGCAGGCCGACGCTCTGGTGCGCGGCCGCGTCGCAGGCCGTCCGCTCGGCCTGGACCGCGATCCCTCGGCTCTGCTCGACCAGCGTGTCCGCGTCGCTGCCCTGGCCAGGGGAGGTGCTCATCAGCCGCAACGCCTGCAGCCAGGTCCTGATCCGCGTCCGCTGAGCCTGCCCGCAACGGCCGAGCGCCTGCTGGGCGTTGTCCAGGTGCAGGGCGGCGGCGCAGCTGTCCCCCGTCCGCAGCCCGGCGGCGGCCAGCGCTCCGGCCACCGCGGGGTCTGCCGCGAACCTGCTGGCGGGGAACGTGGCGAGCACCGGCTCGAGTTCAGCGGCCCGTCCCGGCACGAGCAGTTCGGGGCCGGCATCGGCCAGTACCCGGCCAGCGAAGTCCCAGTCGCCCGCCCTGGCAGCGGCGCTGATCGCCTGTGCGTGCTGCCCGCGGGCCGCGAGCCACCGGGCGGCGCGCCTGGTCAGCCGGATCGTCTCGCCTGGAAGCTCGCGGCGCAGCCGCGCCCGCAGCATGTCGGCCAGCATCGGGTGGAAGCGGTACTCCGTGCGTTCGGTTCTCCCAAGATCGGAGTCTTCCGGCCCGATCATCATGTTCTCGCGGCTCAGTTGCTCCAGGATGGCGCCGCCGCTGCTGCCGCCGGTCAGCGCGTCCGCCAGGTCGCCGCAGATGACGTCGGCCACGCTGGTACGCAGCAGGAAGAGCCTGCTGTCGGCCGGCAGGCTGGCGAGCACCTCGTCCCACAGGTAGTCGGCGACCGCCGGCTCGTCGCCGGTGATCCGCGAGATGGATGCGCCGGGCCTGCCTGGGCCGGCGCGCAGCGCCGCCAGCCGCAGCCCCGTCATCCAGCCCTCGGTACGCGCGAGCAACTCGTCGCGCTGCGCGGGCGGCAGATCGAGGCCGACCATCGCGAAGTAGGCGTCGGCCTCCTCAGGCGTGCAGGCGAGGTCGGCCGCGCCGATCTCGGCGAGTTCGCCGCCGACCCTGAGCTTGGCTACAGCGAGCCCGGCTGGGTGCCGCCCAGACAAGACCAGCCGCAGCGTCGGCGGCGCGTGCCTGATCAGCTGGTCGACGCCGGTCAGCACGCTGGCTCCTGCGAGGTCGCAGATGTCGTCGACGACGAGCGTGACCGGCGTCGTGAACCTCTCGGCCAGCTCAGCGAGGCGCAGCGGGAACGCGTCGTCGTCCGGGTCAGGGAGTGCGCGCGCGACGTCACCGGGAATCGCTGGAGTGCTCGCCAGCGCGAGCCTGACGTGCTCCCAGAGCTGGCGCGGCCATCGGTCGCCGTAGTCGAGGCTGAGCCAGGCGACGCTGCCGTCCTGGGCGCCGCTGGCCCACGCGGCGCACGCGACGGTCTTGCCGGAACCGGACGGGCCGCAGACGAGCGTGACCCGGTGCCCCGCGGTGGCCTGCCCGATCAGCTCGATGATCCGAGGCCGCTCGACCAGGGGCACGTTCGACCGCGGCACGGCCACCTTGTCGCTCGCGGGCAGCCTGAGCGCGTGCCGTTCCCCGGTGTTTTCGTGCAGCCCGGCCCGACGCGGCCGGCTGTCTCGTGCCCCCGTTCTTGCTGGCACCGAGCGGACGGCCGGCTGGCTGATCGTGCTCGTCATCGATCCCCCGGCGGGCCAGCACGTCAGATCGGTCCGTCAGGCCCCCACCCGGCGGACGAACGTGCAGCTTCAGCCCGAGAGCGACCGTACCCGCCGGATGGTCGCATCAACCTCGCATCTCGTTCGCGCCCCGGCTACTCGTCTTCGCTGAAGGCCTCGCGCAGCTTCGATTCCTGCTCGTTGCTCAGGTTGGTCTTGATCAGCTCGGCGTCAGCGTTCTTGAACCGGTCAGTGACCCGGTCCATCACGGCGTCCGAGCTGAGCAGGAACAGCGCCGATGTGCCCGGCGTCACCTTCTCGCGGACGTCGCGGATGAAGGAGTCGCTGATCCCGACGTCGGCCATCGACCCGATCAGCGCGCCGGTTGCCGCGCCGATCGCGAGGCCGAGGATCGGGATGAAGAAGATCAGGCCGAAGAGCAGGCCCCAGAAGCCGCCGCCGAGCGCGCCGGCCTTCTTGGTGTCGCGGAGCTCGCGGGTCTTCGGCTTCTTCTTGCCTACCTCCCAGCTGACGACCGCCGCGTCGAGCACCTGGATGAGCTGCTGACGCTGCAAGTCAGCGAGCACGTCGAGCGCCTCCTGGGCGCCGTCGGTTGATTCGAACTTCCAGACGGTTAGCGCTGACATGGCCGCTCCTGTAGCTGATGTGTCGCTGGGCGGGCTACCAGCCGCCGCCCTAGGGGACTCAGGATCCACTCGGCGCTGCCGCCGGGCATCACCCGTCGCGAGTGAAGGTCGCCGGCCTCGCACGCGCGATCTGCCGCGACCTGACTGGCCGAACATCACCCGGCCGGGATGACGCATGCGCGTCTCTCGCGCGCACATTGTGAAACATGACGACCACGACGACGCGAACACGCTCGAAGACGGGCCCGCGCCAGCGCCCCGCTGCCAAGCGCAGCGCTACGCCGCGCTCCAGCGCGACAGGCTCAGCCACGGCACGCTCCACGGCGCGGCGCGCGACCACGAAGCAAGCAGCGACCACGAAGCGCGCAGCGACCACGAAGCGCGCAGCGACCACGAAGCGCGCAGCGACACCACGACACGGCGTGCGACGGCACAGCGTGCGAGAACACAGCACGCGACGGACGACGCGGTGACGCATAACGGCGCGGCCGCGCACACGTCGGGGCACACCACGTCGGGCACACCACGACGCGGGGCCACACCACGACGGAGCGCGGTACGAACGGCCGCAGCACCGGGACTCACAGCACCGGGACTCGCAGCGCCGGGACTCCAAGCACCGCGACCCGCAGCGCAGCGAGTCCGCAGCGCCGCGACCCGCAGCGCCGGCGCCCGCAAGTCCGCGGCACGCCCCACCGCGGGCGGCACCACCGGGCGCCCAGCCGCGCGGCGCAGCAGCACGCGGCGCACCACTACCGCGCGCACCACGGGGCAGAGCACCACGAGCGACGCCACGGCGACTGGGCGCACCACGGCCGGGCGCACCACGGCCGGGCGCACACGGCCGGGCGCACCACGGCCGGGCGCGCCACCACCGGGCGCACCACAACGAGGCGCGCCGCCACGGCCGGGCGCACCACCACGAGCCGCGCAGCCACGAGCCGCGCCACCACCCGGCGCCGCACGACGCGCGGGGCGGCGACGCAGGCGCAAGCCGCCAAGCCAGTCCGCAGGTACGGGCTCGATACCGAGATCAAGGAACTGACGCCGGCCGAGCGGGCCGAGAAGGGCCGCAAGCTCAGGGACCAGGTGCCCAGGAGCAGCCACGCGGAGTTCGCCGCCGGACGGCCAGCGGCCGGATCCTGTCGACCTGCTGATGGCGCAGTCGGCCGGGCGGCTGCCCGACCTGGTGCCGATCAGGTACGGCCGGATGCTCGCCTCGCCGTTCTCCTACTTCCGCGGTGCGGCGCTGCCGATGGCCTACGACCTGTCGCGCACGCCGGTCGACCGGGCTCTCCGTCCAGGCCTGCGGTGACGCCCACCTGGGCAACTTCGGCCTGTTCGGCTCGGCTGAGCGCAGGCTCGTCTTCGACATCAACGACTTCGACGAGACGCTTCCCGGTCCCTGGGAGTGGGACGTCAAGCGGCTGACGGCGAGCCTGGAGATCGCGGCCAGGGAGAACGGCCTGCGCAAGCGCGACCGCACCGCGACGGTGAAGGCAGCGGCTGCCAGGTACCGGACGGCCATGCGCGAGTTCGCTGGCATGTCCAACCTGGACGTGTTCTACGCCAGCGCCGACATCGACGCGATCAAGCGGCAGCTGCAGGACCGGCTGACCTCGCGACAGCAGTCCAGGCTGGCCAAGGGCATCGCGAAGGCGCACAGCAGGGACAGCATGCAGGCGCTGCAGAAGCTGACCAGGATCGTCGACGGCAAGCCGCAGATCGTGCCCGACCCGCCGCTGGTGATCCCGCTGTCCAGCCTGCTCCCTGACGACATGGACAGGACCGGCTTGGAGCGGGGTCTGCTCGCGGCGGTCGAGAGCTACAAGCGGACGCTCACCGGCGGACCGCAGGTACCTGCTCGATCAATACCGGTCGGGCATGGCAGACATCGCCCGCAAGGTGGTCGGTGTGGGCAGCGTCGGCACCCGCTGCTGGATCATGCTCATGCTCGGCCGGGACTCAGCGGACCCGCTCTTCTTGCAGATGAAGGAGGCGGGACCGTCGGTGCTGAGCGACTTCGCCGGCCGCGAGCAGGTTCGAGAACCAGGGCCAGCGGGTGGTCGAGGGCCAGCGGCTGATGCAGGCGGCGAGCGACGTCTTCCTCGGCTGGCACCGCATGAACCCAGCTCCCGACGGGCTGGTCAGGGACTTCTACATCCGCCAGCTTCGCGACTGGAAGTTCTCGCTCGAGACCGCCGACATGGCGCCGAACGGGCTGTCCGATTACGGCGAGGTGTGTGCCTGGACGCTGGCACGGGCGCACGCCAGGTCGGGCGACAGGATCGCGATCTCCGCCTACCTGGGGAACTCGGATTCGTTCGACCGGGCTATCGCCGCCTTCGCGGCTGCGTACGCCGACCAGAACGAGCGCGACTACGACGCGCTGCGCGAGGCGGCGGACTCCGGCCGGATCCTGGCCCAGCGCGGCGTGTGAAGCGTCACCCGGCGCAGGTGACGCTGCCGCGCCGGGCCTCGGATCTACTTGATCAGTCCCGTCGACCGAATCGGAGGTTCTCATGCCTGCTAGCACTCCAGTGCTCGACACCTTGATGGACATCAATATGGCCTCGATCGAGCACACGCACCTGATGCCGCGCGAGCTGATGCTCGCCAGGCTCGCCGCACTGGTCGCCGTGGACGCGCCGCCGGCGTCCTACCTGGCCAACGCCGGTGCAGCCGCGGACAGCGGCATCACCGAGCAGGACGTGCAGGACATCCTGATCGCGATCGCGCCGGTGGTCGGTACCGCCAAGGTTGTTTCCGCCGGCGGAAACCTGATGCGGGCGCTCGGCTTCGCGATCGCGGTCGCCGAGGAGGAAGACGTTCTCTGATCGCGGACTGGCGGGCCAGCCTGGCTCAGGCGGGCCCGCCTCCGTGTCCGCTGCCGATGCCTGAACGGGCGCTGTCGGCACCGCGACTTACGCTAGGTGGGTGAGCCCCCGCGATCTCGTGCTGCTGCACGGCCAGCCAGGTCTGGGAGCAGACTGGCAGCCGGTGATCGCGGCCTTGCCTGCGTCGGTTCGCGCGGTCGCGATCGATCGCCCTGGCCACGGATCGAGTCCGCTTCCCGGCGGCGGCCTTGAGGTCAACGCCGCGGCCGTGCTCGATGCCTTCGACAGGCAAGGGATCGACCGGGCTGTGCTGGTCGGTCACTCTTACGGCGGCGGAGTCGCGCTGCGGGTCGCGGCCACCGCACCAGAACGGGTCGAGGCCCTGGTCCTGCTCGCCTCGGTCGGACCTGACTGCCTCAATATCTTCGACTGGCTGCTCGCCGCGCCGTTCGCCGGCGCCGCGCTGTCACGGTTCGCGTGGCAGTGGACGCCCGGGTTCGCGCGCACCGTGCTGCGGCTGATGGCCAGGCGGAATGGACGGTCGCGGCATCCCAACTGGGAGGTCTGGGGGCACGCGCGCTGGGACAACGGCCCGTTGTGGCGTACCTTCCTCGCCGAGCAGCAGGCCCTCGTCCGCGAGGCGCCTTCCTACGCCGCGCTAGCCGCGTCCATCAGCGTGCCCGCTCTGGTGGTGACCGATCCACGTGACCAGATGGTGCCGTTCAAGACCGCCGTCGCGCTCGTCGAGGTCCTGCCCGATGCCCGGATGTACCTGATCGAAGGCGCAGGCCATCACCTGCCACTGCGCGCGCCAGAGGCGGTGGCACGCCAGATCGTGGCGTTCCTCGAGACGCTGGCACCTGAGCCGGCCGGGTTAGACCGGCCGGAGGTGCGCGCGGATTAGAGCGGCCTGACCTGCTCGGCCTGCGGCCCCTTGGCCCCTTGACCGGCGGTGAACTCGACCCTCTGATTCTCCTCCAGGCTGCGGAACCCGTCGGTCAGGATGGCGGTGTGGTGCACGAAGATGTCGGCACCGCCGTCGTCTGGCGCGATGAAGCCGTAGCCCTTGCTGGAGTTGAACCACTTCACGGTGCCCTCAGGCATGCAACTGCTCCTAGCTAGCGATAACCAAAGCCATCTAACACCATCTGCGTCACCGCAGTCGCTCGGCATACCGCACGTCGACCCGGTAGGGCACGCTCAGCGTGGGCCGGCCACTGGTTTCCTGATGGTCGCGCAGGATCGACCTGACCTGTTCCAGGACCGTCTGCTGACTGTCCGGCGGGAGCACCGCGATGTGGCTCACGCTGCGGACCCGGTCTACGAGATCCTCGTGCGAGCACTGCTGCACGTGGTAGAACGTCGCCCCGACCCAGTCCGACCACGGCGCGACCGCGGCGACATCGGCCCTGGTCGCGGCCGTGCTGCCGGCACCGTGTATCCGCCAGGGCGCAACGTTCTCCACCGCATCCACCACCGACCAGACCGCGTCGGCCCAGGCGACGCTGCGCTCGCGCGCGTTCCACATCAGGCCGAGCCGGCCGCCGACGCGCACGACCCTGGCAAGTTCTGCCAGCGCCCGCTCGGCGTCGAACCAGTGGAACGCCTGCGCGACGACGACGGCGTCAAGGCTGGACGAGGTGAACGGGAGCGCTTCGGCGACGCCGGCCAGCAAGGGAATCCCCGGCAGCCGCCTGCGGAACTGAGTACGCATTCCGCCGACGGGTTCCACCGCCGACAGCTGCGCGCCCGCCGGCGCGAGCAGCGCGGTGAGCTTGCCGGTCCCGGCTGCCAGGTCCACGATGCGCCGTCCCCGCCCGATGCCGAGGTTCTTGGTCAGCCAGGCGACCGCGCCAGGCGGGTAGGTCGGCCTGGCCCTGTCATAGGCCTCGGCCTCGGCGTCGAAGCCGCGCTGGGCGACCTCGTGCACTTCCGTCAGAGGCCGGTAATCCTGCTCCATTCACGCTCCTCGCGACGTCCGCCATGGTAGGTCCCGCCTGTCGGCCGCGATCGCGGTGTCGGGGGGTCATGGCACGATGCCGGCATGAGTGAACTAACCCGACAGACCCTGACCCGTGCGGCCGCGTCGGACGCCGTGAGCGGGCTGGGCTGGCGGTATGTACTCGGCGTCGCGCAGACGACGGTCGCGGTGGGCAGCCTGCGGGCTGCTGCCGAGGCTGCCGCCGCCATCGCCGCCGAAACGCGGCAGGCGGCCGGCCGCCGGCTGACGGCCGACCTTCGTGACGACCTGCTGATCATCTCGGTGCGGCATCCATCTGGCGGCCTGCTGACCGAGGCCGAGACCGACCTGGTCAGCCGCGTGTCGGCGACCCTGGTCAGGCTCGGGCTCAAGCCGCAGGCAGGGACCGGGTCAGCGGCGGGCCGGTCGGTCCAGATGCTGGAGATAGCCATCGACGCGCTCGACATCCCCGCGATCCTGCCGTTCTGGCGGGCAGCCCTCGGATACGCCGACGAGCCTGGCAGCGAGGGTTCGCCCGGCGCGATTGTCGACCCCGCGGGTCAGGGGCCCGCGGTCTGGTTCCAGCAAATGACGGAGCCACGACCGCAGCGCAACAGGATCCACCTGGACATCTCCGTGCCGCACGACGAGGCCCGACATCGGATCGACGCGGCGATCGCGGCCGGCGGAGTGCTGGTCTCCGACGCGGAGGCGCCCGCGTTCTGGGTGCTCGCCGACGCCGAGGGCAACGAGGCGTGCATCACGACATGGCAGGGCAGGGATGGCTAGCGGGGTCGCGCGGGCAGGGCCGGCTAGCTGATGCCCTCTGCGATCAGGCGGTCGAAGCGGATGAGCACGTCCGGGTCTCCCGAGCGCTCGAGCGGAGTGTCGGCCGGGCGCTGCCAGAGCCAGCAGTCCAGGTCGTCGGCGGTACCGCTGAGCGTCGCCGCAGCTTCGTCGTCCTGGCCGGCGTCAGTGACGGCGATTCCGGCCTGGTCGTAGGACTTCCCGTCGCCCGGGTCGGTGCCGGTGAAATTCCCGAGCGTAACGAGCCAGGCGTCGCCGGTGTCGATCGCCTCGACTCGCAGCGTGGCGGCCTCGTCCGCGCTGAAGGTGCCCCAGGTCGGCGGGTCGCCGCCGTACATGACGCGCAGTGCCTCGTCGACGCCGTCAGCGCTGAGCGCCGGGTCCATGAGGGAGCGGCGTTGGCCAGCGGTCAGTTCGGCGTCGACTCGGTGGATCAGGGCTTCGTGCGCCTGGCGGCGGATGATGAACCCGACGGTCTGGTCGTCGGACCACGTCCAGGCGGCGTCCTGCGGGCGCGCCGAGGCCAGCGCCTTGCCGAGGTCGCCGCTGGCGGTCAGGTAGAAATCCATCAGCCCGGAGCGGCTGTCGGGCCTGGCCGGCTTGAGCTCTTCAGCGCCGTCGGGCCCGACGCCCTCGCGCACGATCGTGCCCCAGAACCACTGGACCTCGGCGAGATGCCAGAGCAAGTCCTCGGCATCCCAGTCCGGGCAGGTTGGCACCCGCGCGTCGGTGGCGGTGCCGTCCAGCGCGTGCCCGAAGAGGGCAGACTCCCGGGCCAGGTGGCCGAGGTAGTCGATTTTGCGCGGATTGTAGGTCGTCACGATCCACTCCTTGCGGCGTCTGGTGCATGCCATTGTCGTGCCTGCGGGGCCGAGGTGCCCGGCATACTGCGCTACCCCCTAGAGCGGGCCCGACACACGGCAGGCCCGCGAGTACTCTCCCAGCATGCAGGTCGACCCCGTCAGGATCGAGCCGATGACGGACGACCACGCTGCGCAGGTTCTGGCGATCTACCAGGCGGGAATTGACGAGGGCGATGCGACCTTCGAGACCGCCGCACCCGGCTGGGCCGAGTTCACTGCGGCAAGGCTGCCAGGGCACAGGTTCGTGGCGCTCGACGCCGACCGCGGCGCGGTGCTGGGCTGGATTGCCGTCTCGCCCACCTCGCGCCGGCAGGCCTACGAGGGCGTGGTCGAGCACTCGGTCTACGTGCACCCGTCGGCGCGCGGGCGCAGGATCGGCGCGCTCTTGCTGGCAACGTTGATCGACTCGACCGAGGCCGCCGGGATCTGGACGATCCAGTCAGGGATCTTCCCCGAGAACACGGCGAGCGTCGCGCTGCACCAGGCCGCCGGGTTCCGGATCGTGGGCAGGCGCGAGCGGTTGGCCAGGCACCATGGCCGATGGCGGGACGTCTTGCTCCTGGAGCGCAGGAGCGCCGCGGTCTGACCTGTACTCCGGGGGGAGCCGCACCATGCTTCAGATCACCGTGGGCGTGACCGCGGTCGCGTTCGGGGCGATCGCGCTCTGGCATGGGGTGGTCTTCATCGGCGTCGTGCTGTTCATCGAGGGCTTCTTCCTGCTGGCGGCCCTGCCCGTGGTGCTCGACTGGTCCGAACCGCACACCGGGCCGGAGCGCGCTGGCGCGGCAGTGGGCTTCCTCCTGCTGTCCGGCAACCTCGGCGGGGTTGTACTGCTGCTAATCGTCCAGGCCGTGATCGGCAATCCGTACGCCTCGCTCGGGGTCCTGGCCGCTGCCGGCCCGGCTGGGCTGGCCCTCGCCGGCAGGCTGCCCGCACGGGTCGGGGTTGTCGCCAGCCAGGGCCGTCCGCGCGATTGATCGAAGCGAGCCTTGCGTGCTTGTGCAAAGTACTTTGGTATGCAAAGCTATTGGCGAGACCGAGGGAAGTTTGGAGCCGAGGAGGCCTGATGACCGAACCGAACGCGGGCGAGGGCGACGGCGCCCGTCGCCCAGGAAACGGCGTGCAGGACGCGCCGGCCAGTCTGCTCAGCGAAGTCGGCCGGCTGCGCAAACAGGCGCGCTTGACCCGCCATGCCTACTGGTTGCCGCTCGTACTCTTTGGCCTGGTGATCGGCGGGAGTGCGCCGTTCTATGTCGAGCCGATTCCAGCGCACTCGGAGCCGGTGATGTGGACGCCGATGGGAACGCTAGCGGGACTCAACGGCATGTTCACAACGGATCAGACCGCGCTCGCCATCTACTGGCTGTTCGCCATCGGCGCTGGCCTGTACCTGACCAGGCTCTGGTACCTGCGGCATGGGCGCCGGGTCGGCCTGATGACGCCTGCTCGCGGAGTCGTGATCGCCGGCGTGATAGTGAGCGCGCTGGTCATCTTGCTGCCGGCCCTGCAGCTTTTGCCAGGGGACCTCGAGGTCAGGGGCACCTTGCCGTTCCTGATCATCGCCGCCACGCTGTGGGTGCTCGCCCGGGCTGAGCGGAGCCGCGCGCTGGCGGTCGTGGCTGCGCTCTTCACCGCGACGGCGCTGCTGGCAAGCCTGTACAACATCGAGAACGTCCTGTTCCGGCTTGGGTGGACTCCGACGCTGTACCAGATGCGGTACTCGAGTCTGCCCAACGTCCTGTTGCCCGCGCTGGTCCTGATCGCGGCCGGGACTGTGGCCTTCCTCGTGCAGCGGCGCAGGCGGGTGGCGGCATGACCGCCGCGGCTCACCCCGACGAAAGGGCTCGACGAGATCGTCCATCAGCGGCACCGGCTCGGCATTCTCACGATCACCGCTGAAGCGGAGAGCGCCGACTTCGGCTACCTGCGCGATGCGCTGGACCTGACCCCAGGCAACCTGTCCAGGCACCTGACCGTGCTGGAGGACGCCGGCCTGGTCCAGGTGTCGAAGGGCTACGAGGGCAAGCGCCCCAGGACCTGGGTGAAGATCACCGCGGATGGCCGGGCCGCGCTGACCGTCGAGATCACCGCGCTCACCGAACTGGTGCGCCGCCACGACGGCGCCGGCCCGGCTTAGCACGCACAGTCGCAGCACGATCCGCAGTCTCCGCAGTCGCCGCAGGCCTCGCAGCATCCATCGCAGCAGCAGTCCGTGCAGCAGTCGCCGCACCGGCCGCGACGCCTCGGGCCCGGCCCGAAGTCGGGCTGGCTCGACCGGCACCTGACGCCCTGCAGGCACGGCAGTGCGCTGCGCGCCAGCCTGTTCGCCGGCCCGCCCGTCGCGAGATCGGCGAAGACCTGGTCGACCGCGACGCCGACCTCGCGCGTGAGCAGCGATTCGGTCAGCGCGCGCTCGTCGAGTTCGAGGGATGCGACCGCGGTGCGCAGACGCGCCCGTGCCTCGTCGCAGTGCTGGCGGGCCTGATCCGTGGTCGTTCCCGTCGCCAGTAGCGGGTTGTACGACCCGGCTGACTCGTCGGCCCCGAGGTCCTCGACCGCGTCAAGAAGATGGGCGATCCTGCCGAAGTTGCGGCCGGCCTCCGCCAGCGCTGCGGCGTTGCCTGGCCGTCCGGCCAGCACGGCCGTGTGCGCGAACGCGGCGCTGACCGCGGTCTCGGTCGGCTCGGTGACGTCGAGCAGGCCGAGCCCGCCCGATCCTTCGATGGCGGCCTGCCTGCCGATGGCGTCGGTGAGCACGGCCGTGTCGAAGCCGACCAGCGCCGCGGTCCGCTCGCCGGCCTGCTGCCAGCGCGCGGCCACGGCCCCGGCGCCCGAGGCGACCAGCCGCCTGGCGTACGCGCCATCCCCGTCGGCCACGTGGTCACGGACCTTCCCGGCCGCGAGTACGAGCGAGACGCTCGCGGCCAGCCTCGCCCCGGCGCCGTCGGCGTCGAGCACGTCGGCCTTGCGCAGCCCGCGTAGCGCGCACGGCCCTGCGGTCCGGTGCGGGGCGAGCACCGGGCTCTGCGCCTCGGTCAGCACCGAGACCAGCAGTCCGTCGTAGTTCGTGACCAGCCGCGCGTTCTGGCCGTGCAGGTCGCGCAGAGTCAGGCACAGGCCACACAGGTGCGCCATCCACTGGCCGAAAAGTGGCCCGCGCAGCCGATGCCGACACGGGCGAACGATGCCGAACATGGCCGCAATATGGCAGAACGGCAGCCCAGTCGGCAACGTGCCATTCACTCCGTCCGCTGATGGCAATGCGGATTGCGCACGGCCTTGCGGCCTGAACGGGCCTAGCTGGCCATGTTTCGGCCTGGCCGGCGACGGTACCTACCGCCGCGATGGCGCGTGCCGTCCGGCGGGCGCCAGCCAGGGCGAGCACGGAGGCCAGGCATGGACCCGACCGTCAGAATCGACCAGCGAGAACGAGCACGGCAGCCCTCGGCGCGGCCGCCGCGAAGGCGCCGCCGCCTCGGCCGGGTTGTCGGACTGATCGTCGCGATGGCGGCGGCCATTATCGCGGTCGTCCTCGTCCTTTCCACGGTGCATTTGCTGCCGCAGTTCAGGAACCCGTTCACGGAAACGACCACCGACCGCAGTTCGCCCGTCGTGCTCAAATCGATCAGCTCGCTGAGCAGATACGAGGCGGCCAGCGGTACCTTCCAGGTTGTCGTCAACCTCGACCGCCGAGTGTCCTGGCTGCCGTCGTTCATCGAGGGCACCCAGACGCTGTTCGTCGGCCAGGGCACGGACATCGCCTTCGTCGACTTCTCCGCGCTGAAGGGCGACGCGATCAAGGTGTCGCACAATCGCCGCAGCGTGACGGTGACCGTGCCCAGGGCACGGCTCGAGCCCGCGGTGCTCAACGTCAAGCGCTCGTACGTGTTCGCCCAGCAGCAAGGCGTGCTGAACCGGATCGGCAACTTCTTCTCCGGCAACCCGAACAGCCAGCATCAGGTCTACGTGCTGGCCCAGCAGAAGATTCAGAACGCGGCCAAGCACAGTCCGCTGCTGGTCCAGGCGCAGCGCAACACGCGGGCCATGCTCACCGGCCTGCTCCGCTCCCTCGGCTTCCGGCAAGTCACCGTCACGTTCGCGCCTGGCCGGCTAGCCGCACGCCCCCGTGATCTCATCTGCCCGGGCCGCCCGGGGTACCCCCAGCGCGCCCGCGGACCATGATCATCTCGACTTTGGATACGAATGAGCCATGATCACGCCCGGCTTCTAGCCGATTTGCGCCATTTGAGGTCCCGGACGTGTCCAATGATTGTCGGGCTGGCCTTGTTGGCGAGCCTGATCGGGCTGGGCGACGGCTCAGGAGCCTTGCGGGAGGGCGGCCGGCTGGCCAGGCTGGTCTGGCCCGGAGATCGGACGCGGTCCTTCCTGGTCCTCGGCCCTGCCCGGCAACGCGATCGCGGACCGGGTGCTGACCTGGTGTGCCGGAACCTCGGTAGACATCGGCATCGGGCCGGACGCTGATCCGAACAGCAGCACAGGCCCAGGCTCGGCCGCGCGTTCCGCCTCGGCCTCGGCCGCCAGCGCTCGGCCGCGCGTTCCGCCTCGGCCGCCAGTCCGGCCCCGGCCGCCAGTCCGGCTCGGCCGCCAGTCCGGCATCTGCCGCCAGTCCAGGCTCGGGTACTAGTCCAGGCTCGGGTCACCGACTCGGGCTCGGGTACCGACTCGGGCTCAGGCTCGGCGAGCATCGCGTCGTTGACCGCGTCCTGGTAGGCCCGCTGCAGCTTGGCTGACCTCGGACTGCGGGTCGCGGAACCAGTTCGTCGACCAGATCCGGTGGAACCGCCAGCCGAGCCGCTGCAGGTGCTCGCCGCGCAGCCGGTCCCGGTCGCGCACGCTGCCCGACTGCCGGTACGAGCGTCCCGTCGGCCTCGATGGCGAGCAGCATCCGGTCGGAGTCGTCGGGGTGCGTGGCGGCGAAGTCGACCCGGTAGCCGCCGACGCCGAACTGCGGCACCACGGTGATCCCGCAGGCAGCGAGCCGGTCACGGACGTCGGCCTCGAACGGGTTCAGCACGCCGCCGCCAGACGCGGCCGCTGACGTCCCGCCGGAACCGGCGTACTCCAGGTAGCCGGCCAGCAGCTTCGCGCCGGCCTTGGTGAGCCGGTCGGGATCGACGTCCTGGCTGGAGAACGAGCTGACCAGGGTCAGGCGGTGCTTCGCCCTGGTCGCGGCGACGTTGAGCCGCCGCTCGCCGCCGTCGCGCAGCAACGGTCCCCACTGGTAGCGCATCCGGCCGTCCGGGTGCTTGCCGTAGCCGATCGACAAGATGATCGCGTCGCGCTCGTCGCCCTGCACCCGCTCGAGGTTCTTGACGAAGAACGGCTCAGCCTGGTCTTCGGCGAAGAAGGACTCAAGCTCGGGCCTGGACGCCAGCGCCTGCCGCAGCGCCGCGTCGATCCGCTCGGCGTGCTTGATCCCGAGCGCGATCACGCCGAGCGACTGCTGCGGCCGCGGCCTGGCGTGCTCGAGGATCAGCTCGACGACCCGCTCGACCTCGGCGGTGACCGAGACCTCCTGGCCCGGCTCTGGCGTCTGCTGCACGACGACATGGCGCAGGCAGTCGTCGCGGGCCACGCCGGGGAAGGTGGTCAGCGCGCCGCCGTAGATGTGCGTGTTCGAGAACGCCACCAGCCGCTCGTCCCTGCTGCGGTAGTGCCAGGCCAGCGGCCAGGTCGGCAGCAGCGGCCTGAGCGCGTCGAGCACCGACTCGAACCCGGCGCCGAACGAGACCAGTCTCCTCGTCGTCGGCGAAGTCGTCCTCGCCGTCACCGACCTGCCGGAAGAAGTTCGTCGGCGGCAACTGCCGGTCGTCGCCGGCCACGACGATCTGGTGCCCGCGCATGATCGACGGGATCGCGTCGGCCGGCACGATCTGGCTGGCCTCGTCGAAGATCACGACGTCGAAGAGCCTGGTCGGCGGCAGTACCTGGCTGACCATCAGCGGCGACATCGCCCAGCACGGCTTGAGCGCGAACAGCACGTCCGAGGTCTGGTCGAGCAGCCTGCGCAGCGGCAGGTGGCCGCGGCGCAGCGCGGCCTGCTTGCGGATCACCCTGGCCTGCAGCGGATGCCGGTCCTGCGCCTCGCGCAGCCGCTCAGCCCAGGCGTGCCTGACCCGGCGCCGGTTCGAGGTCAGGTACTCCACGTCGCGGTCGCGGAAGTCGCTGGCGATCTCGTCCAGCGCCGCGCCGTGCTCGGCCGCGTATCGCGGGTCGCGGACCCTGATCTGATCGAGGATCGAGGCGTACCACGCGTGATCGAAGGCCGCGGCGGCCAGGTCGGGCCCCGCCTCGCGCCTGCCGAGCTCATCGAGCAACGGCGCCAGGCTCAGCTGGTCGAACCTGGCTGCGAGCTCGTACAGCCTGCGGCAGCCGCCACGCCGTGTCCTGGTCGGCGGCCAGCGCGGCGAGCTGCCCAGGCAGGTCGTCGGCCGACAGCGGGACGCGGGCGCGCAATGCGTCGAGTTTCCGCCGCGCACTCGTCATGAAGTTCAGTTGAGCTCAACAAGATCTGCGGGAACTGCTGGCAGCTGGCCGGCGTCGGCCGCGCCGGCGTACTGCAGCGGTCCGCGCGCGCGGCCCACTCGGCTAGCTGCCTGGCGGCGTCGGCGAGCATCGCGGCGAGTTCCTCGCGGGCCGGCTTCTCCTGGCCGACGTACAGCCGCTGTGCCTCCTCGCTTCAGCCTGCGCCGCTCGCCCAGCGAGGCCGTACTGCTACCGGCCGTGGCATCGGCGAGCGCCTGCGGGTCGCCCGCGTAGACGGCGCGGTCGAGGACCGCGGCTGGTCCGGCAGATCGCCGTGTACAGGCCCATCCTCGCCACGGCCTCGGCATAGCTGGCCGGCGGCCGAAGCCCGAGCGCGGCGCTGGACCTGGCCTGCCGATCCATCAGCCGCGGCAGGTCGTAGCTGCTGAGCTGGGCGGCGAGCTGCCAGGCCTCGCGCGCGTCCTCGGGCGTCCGCAGCGCGGCGCCGAACCACGGCGTGCTGCCCTGGCGCATCGCGAAGCCGCCGAGGTGCGCGAACTCGCGCAGCTCGTCCCTGATCTCGTCGGCCTCGACCCCGGTGATCCGCTCGGGAGCGGGCAGCCGGACCGAGCTGCGCACCTCGTCCGGCACGCCGAGCAGGGCCGACTGCACGGCGAACGGCGTCAGACCCCACGGCGGGTGTGCCTCGTGCAGCGCGCTGACGTGGTCGTTCAGCCGACGCTGCCGCTCGGCCAGCCTGCGCCGCAGGCTGGTGTCGTCCGGCTTGGCCGTCTGCTGCGCGATGTCCAGGCTGGCGCCCAGGTCGCGCGGCGATCCGCTGCCGGTCCCTGGTGCCCTCGTGGATGTCGAGCACGAGTTCGCCGAGGTCGACGCCCTTGAGCCGGGACAGGACCGCGTCGATCGCGGCTCGCTTCTCGGCGACGAACAGCACCTTCCTGCCCCTGGCGACCAGCGCGGCGGTCAGGTTCGCGATGGTCTGGCTCTTGCCCGTGCCAGGCGGGCCGTGGATCACCAGGCTGCGGCCGGACAGGACCGCCGCGATCGCGCTGCGCTGGGATGAGTCGGCGTCGAGCACCGAGTAGTCGGCGTCGGGCGAGTCGAGCAGCGGGTCGCGTCGTCGTCGGCGGCCAGCAGTTCCTGGGCCTCGGGATCGCCCGCGATCGCGGCCACGACGTCGCTGTCGGTCAGCAGTTCTGCCGCGTTCTGGATGTCCCTGACCATGGGCAGCTTGGCGTAGGTGAACGTGCCGATCACGGTCCTGTGGACGATCGCGAAGCCTGGCACCTCGGCGGCGTGCGCCGCCGAGGCGAGCATCCGGTACAGCCGCTCGCCGCGCAGGTCGGGCAGCTTGTCGGTGGCCGCGCCGTACACGCTCGCCAGTTTGTGCAGCAGGACCGGGTTGACCTCGGGTTCGTCGTCGAGGACGAGCTCGAAGTCGTCGTGCCTTGCCCTGGTCGGGGTGATGGTCAGCCCGCGCAGCAGCACCGGCGCGGCGGGCTGCAGGAACAGTTCGTCCCAGCGCGCCATGCCTGTCGCCAGGTACCCGGCCCTGATCCCGCGCTCCTCGAGCAGCTCGCGCGCCTTGCGGTAGATCACCTGGATGCGGCGGATCGCGTCGGCGCGCACGTCGACATCGCGGAACAGCCTGGTGATCCTGATCGATCCCGAGCCGATGAAGTGCTCGAGCGCTGCAGGGTCCGCCTCGGCGAGGTCGAGCGTGCCGGAGCGCCGGTCCTTGAAGTACAGCAGCGTGTTCCGCCCGCCGAGGTCCGTGAGCGCTGAGGCCCAGTGCTCCTGGGCCGACCTGATCAGCTCGGTCCTGCGGTCGGCTGGCTGCGCCTGCTCTGCGTCAGCGGGCGGCTCAGACATGGCTACCTACCTCCGCCGCTGGCGGTGCCGCAGCCGCCCGCGGGCGTGACTGGAACGCTGATGATTCCGTTCTACGAACGCGGCGCGCCCCCAGCTACCCAGGAGCGGCCATGATCACTCGCCGCTAGCCGCGGATCTCCTCGCCGATCTGTTCGGGCTCGTCGGGCCCGCGGACGAAACGGCTGATCGCAATCCCCATGATCGAGATCAAGATCCAGGTGTACGGCGCGACCCGAGGCGCCACGATCGCTATCGGGATCGAGATCGCGAAGACGACGGGCACGCGGAGAATCCGCAGCGTGTAAGCCAATTTCACCTGGTCCACAGATGGGTTCGTCAGCCCCGACCCGCGTCGGGTCGCGTACAGCCAGATGGCTGCCTCGCAGGCGCCCGCGCCGCCTGCGCAGATCGCGTAGAAGATGACGGCACCGCGATGATGCGACGAGTGCGAGCTCAGCAGCGCGGTCGGGTAAGGCAGGAAGGCGATCGTGCCGAGAAAGAGCATGTTCAGAACGATCAGCGGCCGGTCAAACGCGATGATGTAGCGGAAGATCCCGTGGTGCCCCAGCCAGAACAGCGCGATCACGGCGAAGCTGATCCCGAAGCCGATCAGGCTCGAGCTGGCGTGATCGAACTGCTTGGCAAACGACAGGTGGCTGTGCTCCGGCACGTGCAGTTCGACGGCGAGCAGGGTGATGGCGATTGCGAACACCGCGTCGGTGAAGAACAGCACCCGGTCGTACTCGATAAAGCCGGAGCGCGCGATCGGGTACATGCGCGGGCGTCGATGACGTTCAGGCCCTTCGGGCCGGGCTTCTCGCCTCGGGCCCTTCGGGCCGGCTTCTCGCCTCGTGGCTGTGGCGGCCGCCCTCAGGAGCCTCGTTCGGCTTGCGGCGGCTCGGCGTCCTGGCCGGGCGTCGGCTGATCGTCAGTCACGCAGTGGGACAGTAGCGGAACGCTACGTTTAGGTGGCGAGCGGGCCGACCCGGTACGGCCCCAGTTCCGGAGGATCAGAAAGTGCTAGCCGAGCTGTTGCCGTCATCGGTCAACTCGACTGAGGTCTTCGGCGACGGGTGCGACGACGGGGAACTGCTGCCGGAGGAAGCTGCTCTGGTCGCCGGGGCGAGCGAGAAGCGGCGGCGCGAGTTCACGGGTGTGCGGGTGTGCGCGCGGCTGGCGCTGGCGCGGGCCGGGCGCCGGCCCGCGCCGATCCTGCCTGGTCCGACCGGCGCGCCTGTGTGGCCGTCCGGCGTCGTCGGCAGCATGACCCACTGCGACGGCTACCGCGCGGCCGCGGTCGGCAGGAGCGAGGCGTTCGCGGCGATCGGCATCGACGCCGAGCCGCACGCCCCGCTGCCGGACGGCGTGCTGGCCAGGGTGGCCAGCGAGTCAGAGCAGATGGCGCTGGCCCGGCTGGCGACACAAGCGCCAGAGTTCTGTTGGGACAAATTGCTCTTTTGCGCCAAGGAGGCGGTCTTTAAGGCGTGGTCGCCGATGACCGGCCGGTGGCTCGGCTTCACCGACGCCGAGGTCGAGCTCGATCCCGACGGCGGCTTCGCCGCGCGGCTGCTCGTCGCCGGGCCGCTGGTCGGCGGCCGGCCGCTGACCACCTACCACGGGTTCTGGGCGGTCGGCAGGGGCGTGGCCGTGACCGCGATCGCCCTTCCCGCTGCGGGCTAGCGAGGGTCGGCCGGGCTGTTACGTTGACGGTGTGGGCAGGGCGGTCGTCGCGGACGTGAGCGGCTTGCGTGCGCTGCGGCGCGCGCGGGACCGGATCGACCGCGACTACGCCGAACAGCTCGACATCGCCGCGCTGGCCGCGGAAGCCGGGTACTCACTGGGCCAGTTCATCCGGGCGTTCGACGCTGCCTATGGCGAGACACCGGGCAGGTACCGGACCAGGCGCCGGGTGGAGCGGGCCTGTGACCTGCTGCGTTCGGTCAACTTGACCGTTACCGAGGTCTGCATGATCGTCGGATTCAGCAGCCTCGGCACGTTCAGCCGCCGGTTCACCGAACTCGTCGGCCGGTCGCCGTCGGCGTATCAGCGCGAGGCGGCCAGGGCTGGCGGACCGGCTCCGATCCCCGGCTGCTTCGCGCTCATGTTCCGCTCGGGCCTGCCAGCGAACGACTGAGCGCAATTTCGGAGAAGCGGCCGGCGTAGTAAGCGCCGTACCGTCGTGCCGTTGCCAGTCAAACGCGAGGGAGAATCTCATGATCACCGGCGTCTCGATCGTGACGGTGTGGGTGCTTGACGTCGATTCGGCGAAGGAGTTCTACACCAAACAACTCGGCTTCGACCTGACCAACGACATCCCGCTGGACAGCGGCATGCGCTGGCTGACGGTCAGGTCCTCGGGCGGCCAGGAGTTCCTGCTGCTCGACCCGGCCCACTCGATGCTCGACAAGGAGACCGGCGAACAGGTCCGTGCGCTTGTCGCCAAGGGAGCGCTGAGCCCTGGCGTGCTGGCGACCACCGACTGCCAAACCGACTACGAGGCGTTGGTCGAGCGCGGCGTCGAGTTCATCCAGCCGCCTGCCGAGCGTCCGTACGGCATCGAGGCGATCCTGCGGGATGACTCAGGGAACTGGTTCAGCTTCTGCCAGCACGGCGCCGGGTGATCATGCGCCGCTGAGGTCGCGGTAGCGAACCACCAGGATCGCGATCGCGGCAAGGCCCGACGCGAGGGCGAACAGGTAACCGGCGCTCGCGCCATGGGCGTCGACCAGGTGGCCAGCGAGCGCGGAGCCGAGCGCTGTGCCGGTGCTCGCGGCGGTGGTCAGCCAGGACATGCCCTCGGTTCGCTGGTCGGCGGCGATGACCCGCTCCGCGATGCTGTAGGAGCTGACCAGGGTGGCTGAGATGCCGAGTCCGGCCACGAAGATCCCGGCGGCCATCGCAGCCAGGCCTGGCATGACAGCCAGCGGGCCGACCCCGAGCACGGTCGCCGCCAGGGCGGCGCGAAGCCTGGCCCGATGCGAGGATCGCCAGTGCCGCGCCCCGTACCAGACGCCGGCGATCGCGCTGCCGAGGCCGTAGAGGGCGAGCAGCGGACCGGCCAGCCCGCTGGCGCCGTGCTCCTGCGCGAACGCGATGGTCGCGATGTCGACGGCTGCGAATAGGGCGCCGAGGAAGATGTGCACGCCGATCAGGACCCGCAGGCCGGGGTTGCGGAGCACGGACGCGGTGCCACGGGCGACGGTACGGACGGCGGGCTCGCTCCGCCGGTGCCTGGTCAGCCCCACGACGCCGACCAGGCCGAGCACGACTGTGGCCAGCATTCCGCTGACCGGCTGCACCTCGGTGACCAAGGTCACGACCAGTACTGGCGCCGCGATGAAGATGACCTCGTCGGCGATGCCCTCCAGGGCGAACGCGGAATCGAGTCGGTCGGTGCCGCCGAGTAGCCGACTCCAGCGGGAGCGGACCATCGGGCCTAGGGCGGGCATCGCGGCCCGGCACAGCGCGCCGGTCACGATCAGCATCCAGTCCGGCGCGTGGCTGATCGCGCACCAGGTGAAGGCCGCTGAGGTTACGGCGAAGACGCCCGCGAGAGGGCGCAGCACGCGTGCCTGGCCGCGGCGGTCAGCCAGCCTGGCCATCCGGGGGGTCACGGTCGCGAACAGGATGGCGCCGGCCGCCGAGACGATCCCAGCGGTGCCGTACCGGCCGGTGACCGAGACGATGAGCATGACCTGGGCGATGCTCAGCATCCCCATCGGCATCCGGCCGATGACTCCGGGAACCGCGAAGTTCAGCGCGCCAGGAGTCCGGAGAACGTCGGCGTACCTGCGCAAGCCGGCACTGCCCTGTGGGTGCGTAATAGCTGCCATGTTCAGCACGCTAGGCGCAGACTGGACTACTGATAAGCTCCAGTTCCATGCCCGTAGAGTGGTCCGGTTTGAGTCCCGAGCTATTGCTGACCCTCGATCGTGATGTGACCGAGCCGCTGCGTTCCCAGCTAGAACGCCAGATCAGGGATGCGATCAGGTCAGGGCGGCTCGGCGTCGGAGAGCGACTGCCCTCCTCTCGGGCGCTGGCCAGGGAGCTTGGCCTGTCCCGGGGTCTGGTGCAGGACTGCTACGGCCAGTTGCAGGCCGAGGGGTACCTGAGCGCGGACCTGGGATCGGCGACGCGGGTGCGCGGCGCAGGGCAGGTTCGGCGTCTGGCGTCGGCACTGGCGCCGCTGGCATCGCTGGCGTCGCTGGCGTCGCGGGCGCGGCGGGCTCGTCGTCGCGGTCCGTCGCCTGGCGCGACGTCGCGGCGCCCGGCGCGGGCGCGGGTGCTGATCCGCGGCTCACAGTCGATTTCGCGTCCGGTGTCCCCGACCTCGCGAGCTTCCCGCGGGCTGACTGGGCCTGGGCTGTGCGGGAGGCGTGCCGGGCGGCGCCGAACGCGGCTTTCAACTACGGAGATCCTCGCGGCAGCCAGGAACTGCGCGAAGTGCTCGCGGCCTACCTGCGGCGGGTGCGGGCGGCTGCGGCCAGCCCTGAGCGGATCGTGGTCTGCACGGGATTCGCGCAGGGCCTGAACCTCGTGCTGCGCGCTCTGGCCAGGAGTGGTGTCCCGCTTGTCGGATTCGAGGATCCCGGCTACAGCGTGACCGTCTCGGCGGCCGCCGCCCGCGTGGGGATCGACGCGGTCCCTGTGCCGGTCGACGAGTCAGGCGTTGACGTGACGGCGCTGGCCGCGACCGGGGCGCGGGCTGTCGTGCTGACTCCCGCGCATCAGTGGCCGACCGGCGTCGTGCTCAGTGCCGACCGGCGGCTGGCGCTGGCGGAATGGGCGGCCGCCTGCGACGGCACGATCATCGAGGACGACTACGACGCCGAGTTCAGGTACGACCGCGATCCGGTCGGCGCTCTGCAGGGACTCGCGGCCGACCGGGTCGCCGCGATTGGCACGGTGAGCAAGTCGCTGGCACCGTCGCTGCGGCTGGGCTGGGTCGTCTGCCCGCCTGCGCTGGCTGACGCGGTGAGCGAGGAGAAGGCACTGCACGACCGTGGCTCGCCGGTGCTCGACCAGCTAGCGCTCGCAACCCTGATGCAGTCGGGCCGGTTCGACCGGCACCTGCGGCGGATGCGAGCTAGCTACGGCCGCAGGCGCGCCGCGCTGGTCGACGCCCTGGCCGCGCACGCCCCTGAGGTCGCGCTGACCGGGCTCGCGGCCGGATTTCACGCGGTCGCGCATCTGCCCGGCACGCTCGGGGAAGGAGCCGTGATCGAGGCGGCGAGGGAGCGGTCGATCGGCTTGTACGGCATGAGCGAACAGCGATCGGACCGCTCGCCCGTGCCCGCGCAGCTTGTGCTTGGATTCGGAAACCTGACCGAGCGGGCCATCACGGCCGGCATCGCGGCGATCGGAGATCTGCTGCGTGGCTGACGGCGGCGTGGGCTTATGAGTCTGGCGGCTGAGTCGGCGGCTGACGGTCGCCTGGGAAGAGAGCGGTGGTGTGCATGTCTGCTGACAACGGCGGGTCTGGTGGGCAGATTAGGCGGCCGCGCGCCAGGGACCTGGGGATCCCGCTCCGCGGGGCAGCCAGGGGAGTGGAACGCGATCACGGATGTCGCGGGCGTCGAGGTCGGCTACGAGACGCTGATCGAGGGCGACGGGCCGCTCGTGACTGGCCAGGGACCGGTCAGGACCGGCGTCACGGCGATCCTGCCGCTCGGCAGGTCCGGCCTCGGCAGGTCGTGCCCGGCAGGCTGGTACTCGCTCAACGGCAACGGCGAGATGACCGGCGTTGCCTGGCTGGATGAGAGCGGTGCGCTGTCGCTGCCGGTCGGCATCACCAACACGCACGCGATCGGCCCGGTGCACGCCGGGATCATCGACTGGTCGGTGAGCCAGGAGCCTTCGCTGGCGGCCCGCTGGCATCTGCCTGTCGTCACCGAGACCTGGGACGGCTACCTCAACGACATCAACGGCGGGCATGTCACCGCGACGACCGCGATGCGCGCCCTCGACGCGGCGCTGAGCGGGCCGGTCGCGGAAGGCTCGGTCGGCGGTGGCACCGGGATGAACTGCTACAGCTTCAAGGGCGGCACGGGAACCGCGTCCCGTCGCGTGCAGGTCGGGTCGCGCCAGTACACGGTCGGCGCCCTCATGCAGGCGAACTTCGGCAGCCGGTCCGAACTTGTGATCGCCGGGCACTTCCTCGGCGAGATCCTGCGGGAGGACAACCCGCTCGACGACACCGACTGGCTCGCACCGCCCGGCGCAGGATCCTGCATCACGGTCATCGCGACGGATGCTCCGTTGCTGCCAGGGCAGTGCAAGGCGCTGGCCCGCAGGGTGCCGCTGGGCCTCGCCAGGACTGGCACGACGGGAAGCCATTTCTCCGGCGACCTGTTCCTGGCGTTCTCGGCCGCGCCCGCGAACGCGGGGATGCTGGACAGCCTGCTCCCGTCTCTGTCAGGCCGACGGCGCGGCGGATGAACTGGCGCGCCTCGAGTTCGTGCAATGGGGTCAGATGGATCCGTTGTACGAGGCCGTCGTCCAATGCGTCGAGGAGGCCGTCCTCAATGTGCTGGTCGCCAGCACCACGATGATCGGCCGCGACGGGCACCGCAGTCCTGGGTTCCCGGTCGAGCGCCTGCCGGAATTGCTGGCGCGTTAGGTCGGAGTCCTGGGGTCCTGGTCGGGCGCCTGCCGGAATTGCTGACGCGGTAGGTGGGAGTCCGGTCTTATCGGCGCGTTGCGGCGTGTTGGTGCGGTTATTGTCGGTGGCTGGTGTTAGTATTTCGAGTACAGGTTCGATCGCGGGATATGACACCCGGAGCCGTGTTACTGGAAGCTCCGGGGACGACACCTCCTCCATCACCCCGGCCCGCTCAGGCCGGCCGGATCCCTCGTTGCGCCACCGTTTCTGGTTCCGGTTCCCGCGACATGGTGCACTGCGGTTGTGAGGAGGTGAAGGCCTGTGTCTGTTCCGTCTGCCTGGTGGCGGCGAGGTGGCTGAGCCGTCGTCGGCGGGTGAGGCGCTGCGGATGGCGGCCGCCGGGCTGGGCTGGCTCGCCACCGCGGATGCGGCGTCGCTGCCGGCGCCGGTGCAGGCGGGCGCGCTGCGGGACCTGGAGCGGCTCCAGTCGTTCCACACGGCGGCGCGTGCGAGGGTGCTGGCGGGGTTCGCGGGGCAGCGGGGGTTCGAGGATGACGGGCAGGGGTCGGCGCGGTCGTGGCTGACCTGGCAGACCCGCGTCACCCCGGCCGCCGCCCGGGGCACGGTCACCTGGATGCGGCGGCTCGACGGCCATCCCGCGGTCGCCGACGCCCTCGCAGCCGGCGCGATCTCCGTCTCCTGGGCGCGGCAGGTCACCGACTGGACCGACCTGCTGCCCGTGGAGACCCGTGATGATGCGGACGTGATCCTGCTCGCCGCCGCCGCGGGCGGCGCGGACCTGGCCGGGCTGGGTGAGCTGGCGGAGGAGATCCGGCGCCGGGTCTGCGGCCCGGACGGCGACGGTGATGACGGGTTCCTGCGGCGGGGCCTGCACCTGGACACGACGCTGGGCGGGGCGGGGCGGCTGACCGGGGACCTGTCCGCCCGCTGCGCCGCCGCGCTTGCAGGCCGTCCTGGACTCGCTGGGGAAGAAGATGGGCGCCGAGGACATCCGGACGGTGCCGCAGCGCCAGCACGACGCCCTGGAGGAGGCATGCCGGCGCCTGCTCGCCGCCGGCACCCTGCCCGGACCGGGCCGGGCAGCCGGTCCAGCTGCAGCTGCACCTGTCCCTGGACCAGCTCCTGAACGGGATCGGCACGCCCGGCCGCCCCTGGCTGCCGCCCGGCTTCGGCCAGCCGCCCGCTGCGCCGCCCGGCCTGACCGGGACCGGCCTGGCAGCGGGCCGGGCGGCTGGCCCGGCGGCCGGTGCTGCCCGGGCCGCGCGCCGGGCCCGGCGATGACTGCGACGCCGCGCTGGCCCCGATCGTGACCGGCCGGGTCGACCACGACCTCCTCGACCACCTCGCCGCCGGCCTGGCCCGCAGCTGGGCCGCCTACGACCCCGCCCGGGCCGGCTGCCCAGCACAGCGGCCTGCCCGGCTGCGCCGGACCGCACGGACACGGCGACGCCGGCCGCGGGCCAGGCGCCGGCGACGCTGCCGCTGCCGACGCCGATGCCGATGCCGCTGCCGGTGCCGCGGACGCTGAGCAGCGGCGGCTGCAGCGGCAGGACCTGTCCCGGGCAGCCGCCCGCGAGATCATCCTGCGCCAGGCCATCGCCCTGCTCTCCGGGCCCGGCGGCCTCGCATCCTGGCTGCGGACCGGGCAGCTGCCCAAGCCCGCCGGGTCAGTCAGCCTGCCGCTCGACGTCGGCGCCGGTCACCGACCTGGTCCCGCCGCACCTGCGCCGCGCCATCATCACCCGGGACCGGCACTGCGCCGCCCCCGGCTGCGACATCCCGCCCGCCGGCGTGCCACGTGCACCACATCGTCCCGCGCAGCCAGGGCGGGACGACCAGCCTGGGGAACTGCCTGCTGCTGTGCTCGTTCCACCACCTGATCCTGATCCACCGGTGGGGCTGGACCATCACCCTCAACGCCGACGGCACCACCACCGCGACGAGTCCCGACGGCCGCGTCCTGCACAGCCACAGCCCACCTGCAAGCGGCGTAGCCCGACCGCGGGCAATTAGCCCGGCAGAAGATGCGACGCGCATCGGAGCGGCGTGGCTTGTTTCAGGTTGGAGTCGCTGGGAAGCGGAGGGTCACGGTGCCGCGCCGGCATGGGGTGCGCCGGCGCGGCACTGATTAGAACCCAGGATCCAGGGCTCAAGAGATTGAGCAGATCACCTGGACGGTGGCGGCCTTTCCAGTCTTGGCGACGTGGAGCGGCTTTGCCGCACCGCATCGCGCCTTGCCGTCCCCGATGAGGGGACTCGTGCCAGTGACCTGGTAGGTGCCGGGCGGAAGCGACAGGTGGAACCGTCCGTCGCTGCCGACATTCACGGAGAACAGGTTCCCGGCGCTGTCGCGGGCCTCGATCTTCCCCGGCAACGGCACCGGCAATCCAGGCGCCGGACCGCCCACTCGCACCAGCCGGCCGCTGACCGTCCGATCGGAAGCAGCATGGCCTCCGCATCCTGCCATAAGTACCGCGCCGCCAACTGCGAGGACCGCGCCAATTCGTCTCATGCGGGTTGGACGCACAACGCGCCCAAGTTGGTTGCAATCACGCTGGCAGACACGACTTACCGAACGCCCCTGCGACCCGTAGGATGCGGTTGGCGCGAACGGAGGCTGTGCGATGCGGGCTTGCGATCGGGAACGGTAATGCACCTCGGCGGGATTCTGCGCTGGGCGCGTGCCTACCGGGTGGACATCGCCTGGGTGATCTTCATTGTGCTGAACCTGCTCGCGATGCGACTGGTGCCCGCGTGGCAGACCATCCCGTTCCTGATCATCTGGCTCAGCCTGACGGCGCTCTATGGCTTCCGGCTCTGGCACCTCGGCTCGACACTGGTGACCGTCATGACCGTGACACTCGCCACCGGCGGGCTGATCGGGTGGCAGGTCCTCCGCGGCAAGCAGGACGGCGACTACCTCGCCGAGGTCCCGCTGCTCGCGATGATGTTCGTCGTTATGGTCTGGCACTCGCGCCGGCGGGTCGCGGCGATGGAGCAAATGAAGCAGGTGTCCGAGCACAACCTGATCCTGCTAGACCGCCAGCGTCAGTTCTTGCAGGACGCGTCGCACGAGCTTGGCACGCCGATCGCCATCGCGCTCGGGCACGTCGAACTGATCGAGCAGTCCGCCTCCAACAAGGAGATCGCAGCGGACGCTCGGGTGGCTGCCGCCGAACTGAACCGGGTGCGTCGCCTCACCAGCCGGCTCCTGCTCCTCGCCTCGACAGACGCGCCTGACTTCCTGTACGTGGCACCCGTCGACGTCGACGAACTGCTCGTGGAGACGCTGCAGCGATGGCGGCACGTGCCGCGGCAGTGGTCGCTCGGGTCCCTGACCGACGGCTGGGTGCTCGGCGACGCGGACCGGCTGACGCTCGCGCTCGACGCGCTGATCGAGAACGCCGTCGATCACACCGAGGCAGCCGACCAGATCGAACTCAGTGCGCGGCACGAGGACGAGAACATCGTGATCACGGTCAGCGACTCAGGCCCCGGCGTTCCAGCGGCTGACGTCGAGCGGATCTTCGGACGGTTCTCCCGGGTGGATGTCGGCCGCAACAGGGCGGCCGGCGGATTTGGCCTCGGCCTCGCGATCGTCAAGGCGATCGCCGAGGCGCATCACGGCTCGGTCCAGGTCAAGAGCGCGGCCGGGCACGGTGCCAAGTTCTTGTTCGCGCTGCCAGCGACCGCACCGGCGCAGCATGCGGGCGGCCAGCGCGTGTTGCAGTCCTAGCCAGGCCATCCGCGCGGAACCCGGCCGCGTCAGGCGGTTCTGCGCGCCTTGCGCGATCCAGCGAACAGATCAGCAGGCGGGCGGGGAGAGGCCTCGGCCGATGCGTCGGTGATCGGTTTCGCGCCCGCGACGAAACGGTTCAGGTCCGCGCCGGACAGGACCCGGCCGGGGAACGGATCAGCGGCGGCGCGCCTGACCAGGCCAGCGACCGGCAGTTCAGCACCCGACCCTGCAGCGACGAGGTTGCCGAACCTGCGACCGCGCAGCACCCCGGGATCGGCGATCAGGCACGCGTGCGGGAACACTGATAGCACCGCGGCGACCCTGGCCCGCGCGTGCGCCAGCGGCGGGCCGTCGCCGATATTGACGGCGAACAGCCCGGACGGTGTCAGCGCACGGGCCGCACCCGCGACGAACTCCGCCGAGGTCAGGTGCGCGGGGGTGCGGCCGCCGTCGAAGATGTCGGCCACCACCAGGTCGAAGGAGCCAGGCGCCACCGCCTCGAGTGCGTCCCTCGCGTCCGCTACCCGGACCCTGATCCGTCCGGCGGCGCCGGTCCTGCGGCCTGGCTGACGCCAGCGGCAGCCGTTCCCTGACGATCGCCACCAGGTCTGCGTCCGTGTCCACGGCAAGCTGCGATGAGCCTGGCCTGGTCGCGGCCACGTACCGCGCCAGCGTGAGCGCTCCGCCTCCCAGGTGCAGCACGCGGAGTTGCTGCCCAGCCGGGGCTGCCAGATCGACCAGGTGGCCCAGCCTGCGCACGTACTCGAACTCCAGGTAGCGCGGGTCGGCCAGGTCGACGTGGGACTGCGGGAAACCGCCGCTGAGCAGGGTCCAGCCGGTAGGCCGGTCGAGGTCGGCGACGATTTCGATTGCGCCTGGCGTGCCCGGCTGGTCCGACATGCGTCTCATCGTCCGGCCGCCTGGCCCTCGCTGTCCACTTGCGAGAATGAGCCGATGACCGTGACCAGGCTCCTCACGATCGATGACGTCCCGGCCATGGCCGAGTTGTACCGGGCCAACCGCGACTTCCTCGCGCCATGGGAGCCGATCCGTCCTGACGACTTCTACACCGTGGACGGCCAGCGGGCCGTCGTGCAGGGCGCGCTGCTGCGGAACGCCGAAGGAACGGCCCATCCTCGGGTGATCGTGAACGAAGCTGGCGCGGTCGCGGGCCGGATCAACCTCAGCGACATCGTCCGGGGCCCGTTTCAGTCGGCCAATCTCGGCTACTGGGTCAGCGCTAGCGACAACGGGCGAGGCCTGGCCACCGCGGCAGTCCGTGAGACGGTCGCGGTGGCCTTCGGCGAACTCGGCCTGCACCGGGTGCAGGCCGGCATCCTGCCGCACAACACCGGGTCGCTGCGGGTGCTCGAGCGCAATGGCTTCACCAGGATCGGGGTGGCCCCCGCCTACCTGAACATCGCAGGCCAGTGGCAGGACCACATCCTGTTCCAGGTGATCGCGCCCGGCTAGCGGGGGATCCGCTCGAGCGCGGGCTCTGGCCCTGACGCTGGCACGGACGCTGGCACTGGCTCAGCCGCCTGGCTCGGCGGCTGGGCCGGGAGGAACAGCGCAGCCATGATCGCGCCAGCTGCGGCGACCCCGCCAGCGACCAGGCAGCCGATCGAGAGGCCATGCAGGAACGCGGCTGTCGCCGAGTCCCGGAGGGCCCGTGCGGCGGCCGGCTGCCCGGCGCTTGCGATCTTGCCCGAGACCTCGAGCGCGGCGCCTACCGACTGGTGCGCGATGGCGGAAACCCTGGCCGGCAGCCCGGCTGGCAAGCTCGCGGTGAGCCTGGCGCTGTAGAGCGAGGCATAGACGCTGCCGATGACGGCCACGCCGAGGGTGCCGCCAAGCAGCCGGGTCGCGTCGTTCACGGCCGAGCCCACGCCGGCGTGCCGCCGCGACACCGCGCCCATGATGGACTCGGTTGCCGGAGCCGAGGTCAGGCCCATGCCGAGGCCGTACAGGACCATCTGGATGGCGATCGTGCCGTAGCCGATCGTGCCGGTCGTCACGGCCGCGACCCAGCCGTAGAAGCCTGCCATCGCGACCAGGCCGGCGCTGACCACCAGCTTGGTTCCGGCTCGGACAGCTAGCTGGGTCCCCGCGACCGACCCGATGCCGACCGAGAGCGCGACAGGCAGCAGGTGCACGCCAGTGGACAGCGGGCCATAGCCGCGGATGAACTGGAAGTACTGGGTCATCAGGAAGATGAATCCGAACAGCGTGAAGAACGAGATGGTCACCGCGCCGCTCGCGGCGCTGAACCGCATGTTGCGGAAGAGCCGGACATCCAGCATCGGATGCGCGCTGCGCTGTTCCCAGGCGAGGAAGGCGGCCAGCAGGACGGCCGAGCCCGCGAATCCGGCGACGCTGCGCGCGGTGCCCCAGCCGTAGGTCGGCGCCTCGATGATCGTAAAGACCAGCAAGGCCATCAGCGCCGTCGACAGCACAAGGCCTGGCAGGTCGATGGCGGCGGAGCCGGTATCCCTCGATGCCGGCACGCTGATCAGGACACCTGCGATGGCGACGGCCGCGACCGGTCCCATAGCGATGAAGATGCTCGCCCAGCTGAAGTGCTCCAGCAGCCAGCCGCCCACGATCGGCCCGAGCGCGATCGCGACACCGGCGCTCGCGCCCCAGAGTCCGATGGCGCGGGCCCGCTCGGCGCGGCCGGTGAACACGTTGGAGATCAGCGACAGCGTCGCCGGGAACGTCATCGCGGCGCCGAGTCCCATCACCGCCCTCGCGGCGATGAGCCCGGAGGGCGTCGAGGTGAAGGCGCCGGCGATGCTCGCAGCGCCGAACACGGCGAGCCCGGCGAGCAGCATCCCCTTGCGGCCGAAGCGGTCGGACAGGCTGCCAAAGGTCAGCAGCAGGGCGGCGAAGACGAGGTTGTATGCGTCGACGACCCACTGGAGCTGGGTCGTGGTCGCGTGCAGTTCCCTGACCAGGCTGGGCAAGGCGACGTTGACCAGCGTGGTGTCGAGGTTGATGGCGAAGGCCGCGAGCAGCAGCGCGGCGAGGATCACTGGCTTTGAGCGCATGGTTGAAATACTGAATTGAGAACTTTAAAAAGTCAAGTTGTCAGTGTTGGATCTCAACTAACCATGCGATACGCTCATGCTATGCGGAGTTACGGTCAGTACTGCTCGGTCGCCAAGGCGCTCGACGTGGTCGGTGACCGGTGGACGCTGCTCATCATTCGTGAGCTGATCCTGCAGGGACCGTGCCGCTACACCGACCTGAGGGGCGCGCTGCCCGGCATCGCCACCAACATGCTGGCCGAACGACTCCGTGAGCTCGAGGCGGCCGGTCTGGTCAGGCGCGAGGACCCCGCGCCACCAGTGGCGACGGCGCTCTTCCACCTCACCGACGCTGGGGCCGAACTCGAGCCGGTGCTGAATGCCCTCGGAGCGTGGGGGATCAGGTACATGGCTCAGCCGGCGCAGGACGATGAGTTCCGCAGCCACTGGTTCGCGTTCCCGGCATCGCTGTTCCTGCGCGACCGCGAGCCGGACGGCCCGCCGATCGCGATCGAGCTGCGAACGACGGGCCGTCCAGCGGTGGTTGAGGTATCCGGCGGCACCGTGCGGACCAGGCTGGGCACGACGCCGTCCCCCGACCTGGTGCTCAGTGGCACCCCGAACCTGATACTCGGCCTGCTGTCCGCGCACTTGACCCCCGACGCGGCCCGCGCCGCGGGCCTGGAGATCGAGGGGGACGCCGGTATCCTCGCGCGGCTTACGGCCGCCGGTTAGCGGACCCGGTAGTAGGCCGTGGGCTTCCAGCCGTAGCCATAGTGAACGAGGCCGACCCTGGTGCCGGAGTCATGGGCGCCGAAGGTGTAACCCCATCTGCGGAACAGCTCAACGTGGCCGGTTCCGTAGAACGCCAGGTCACCCATCCGCGGATGCCTGACCCTCACTAGCTTGTGGCTAGCCAGCATTTCGTAGGTCGTCCGCGGCAGCCGGATCCCGGCGTGCAGGTAAGCCTCCATGACCAGACCCGAGCAATCAAAGCCAGGACCTGTACCGCCGTAGACGTAAGGATGACCTTTCTGCCTGGCGGCCCAGCGATACGCCCGGAGCCGCCGTGACAAGCGATGCCGCGTGGCGGCCACTGTCTGGGCCTGGCCAGCGGTCGTCAGGCTGGTAAAAGCTGCTTGGTGAGCGATCGCCCCTGATGCCGCGTGCGCGGCAGGGGCCTGGAATGCGAAAGCCGCGGCCATCCCCACGGGGACTGCCGCGACTGCGGTCACACTCCGAGCTCTACGGAGCAGTCGAGCCATTCACGTCCGATCACGCGAAGTTCGCGCAGGACCAGCGGGGAAAGGCGCTTATTGGCGCACTGACGCGGCTGACCTGCGCCTGACTTGCCTCACGCTAGCCACGAGAGGCGGCTATTGCCTGGCAAAACACCAAACAGGTACCCGGTGCGCCAGCCGCTGATGCCGAGGCGGCACCATATTTGCCTAATATTGGCCCGGCCGTTAAACGCCCATCTTTCACGTTATCGCGAATCAGGCATATCAGGTATATCAGATGCAACATCACATACTAGCTCATGCCGAGCTGCGGGATGAACGCCGCCAGGGCTGCCGTGATGAGCGGGACAAATACGCTCAAAGCGGTCAGCGGATTGCGCAGCAGCGGGACGTCCAGGTGCAGCAGTTTCTCCAGGCGTGCCCTGCCCGACACCCACTCCTCGGTGGGCTGCCCGTCGGCGGGCAGCGGATGGGTCCTGTCAATCAGCGCGAACGCGCACGATCGCCACGCGGCGACCAGCGGGATCGTGATCACCGACAAGATGATCGCGAAGAACGCCCCGTAGAACAGGACGTTGGCAGGCGGGAACTCGGCGCTGCGGCCCGGGTGGGCCTGCAGGAAACTAGCGCGCAGCGCGCCGGAGTTCACGATGGCCGCGACCACCGCGATGGCGAACGCCGTCACGCACGTGACCAGCAGCCGCCAGAGCAGCAGCATGCGGGCGCTGAGCGCGCCAGGCAGAGCAGCCAGAGCAGCCAGAGCATCCAGCGGAAGGCCCTGGCCGGGCGCCTCGTCGCTGGGGTCAGCGAGCCCGCGCGCGAGGTCGTGGCACTCGGCTTGCGCGAGCCAGACCAGCGCAAGCCACGGGACACTCATGATCATGCCGACGGCGAGCACGGCCCTCGTGCGGATAATCAGCCCGTTCACAGGGATGGCGAGAGAACCGCCGCTGAGCAGGATGACGACGGCGATGGCGGCGACGACGAGAACCGCGGCGCCGAGGTAGCCGCGCGTGCGCCTGGCTGACGCCGTCAGCCCCCAGTCCTCGGCCCGGCGCAGGATCCGGATCGAATAGGCGAACAGGACCACGAAGACGACCACCGCGATGGCGCCGACGACCTTCCAGACGAGCCAGGGCACGCTGGTCGTCAGCAGCCTGCTCTGCCGTGAGCCGGTGGCGGCAGACAGGCCGAGCAGGAACGTGGTGCCGAAGAGCCCGACGAGCGCGAGCAGCGTGACGATCGGCGGCGACGCACGCCGCCAGGGACTAGAGGGCACGCAGACCCTCGAGCACGCTCTTCAGCACGTTCTCGTCGACGGCGCTGCCCTTCGCAGGCTTGATGACCGCGACAAGTCCTTGCCGGTTCAGGTCGCTGAGCAGCACTTGTACCACACCGAGCGGTAGCCCGGTCTCCGAAGCCAGATCGGCCACGGCGATTGGCGTCCCGCAGAGGTCAAGCAGCTGCCTGTGCTCGGGCGGCAGCCACTGCCAGTGCGGATCGCGCGGCGTCTCCGCCACCACCACGTCGACGACGTCGAGCTCCAGCCCGGCTGGCCGGGCCCTGCCCTTGGTCAGCGCGTACAGCCTGACAACCGGGCCCGCCTCCTGGTCGAACCATCTCTCGCCGCGAGGACTCATCGCCGGACCCTCGCTCAGGAGTCGTCGGGCTGCACGGCCTGATTCCGGCCGCCGAGCCAGCCCTGCTGCAGCGACGCGACGAGGGCCCCGATTTCCTCGGGCGTGCCGGGCTCCGCCGTTGACCCGGCCGCGAGGTCCGGCTCGCCGATCGCCGCCTGATCGTCGTAGCGAACCCGCTTGGGCAGGCCGAGCGTGTCCTCCGCGTCGTCGGGCACGAGCGGATCGCCGGTCAGCCTGGCCGGCGGCGGCACGGTAGCCGGCTGCCAGCCGCCCGCGGGCAGCGCAAGCGGATCGGGATAGGCGCTGATCAGGTCGGTGTCGGTCGTGTCCGGCGTCACCGTGATCGCGTGCGGCAGCAGCACGATGGCCGCGACACCACCGTACGGCGACATCCGCAGCGTGATCTTGATGTCGTGCCTGGCGGCCAGCCTGGCGACGACAAAGAAACCGAGCTTGTCGCTGTCGGCTAGGTCGAACTCGGGCGGGTTCGCGAGCCGTTCGTTGGCCAGTGCCATGTCCTGGTCGCTCATCCCGAGGCCGCGGTCTTCGACCTCGACCACGAGGCCATGCGCGACGCGCTCGGCCCGCACCGTGACCTCGGTATTGGCAGGGGAGCTGGTCGTGGCGTTCTCGATCAGCTCGGCGAGCAGGTGGATCAGGTCGGCGACTGCCGAGCCGATCACGGCGTCGATGTTCCTGGTCAGGACGCCGACCCTGGTGTAGTCCTCCACCTCGGCGATGGCGGCTCTGAGCACGTCGACCACCGGCACCGGATCGCGCCAGCCGCGCCCCGGCGCCTCTCCGGAGAGGATGATCAGGCCCTCAGCATGCCGTCGCATGCGGGTGGTGAGGTGGTCGAGCTGGAAGAGCTCTTCGAGCGTCGTCGGGTCGGTCGCCGTGTGCTCCATCCGGTCGAGCAACGCGAGCTGCCTGTGCAGCAGCGCCTGGCTGCGCCAGGCCAGGTTGCGGAAGACCTGACTGACGCCGCGGCGCAGGCTCGCCTGCCCGGCGGCCGCCTGCACCGCCGTGCTCTGCACCGCCGTGAAGGCCTCGGCGACCTTGGCGATCTCAGCGATCCGCCCGGTCGCGGGCGGCGAGGGGGAGGTGTCAATGTCCTCGCCCTGGCTGAGCAGCTCGACCACCCGCGGCAGCCGCTGCCCGGCCAGTTCCTGCGCCGAGCGCTGCAGGCCTGTCAGCTCGCGAATGATCCGCCTGCCGAACCTGAACATCAGGAAGGCCGAGAGCGAGACCGCGACCAGCCCGAGTCCGCCCGCCAGCAGGACCTGGAGCAGTAGCTTGTCCCCGATGTCGGTGCCCTGATGCGCCAGGATCACCCGGTCCTGCTGCTCGGCATTCTGGAAGCCGCCGAGCAATGAGAACGCGGTGGTAGTCCACTGCCTCGCGGATACCGGGATCGGCCGACCGCTGCCGATGCTGTTCACGATCCGGTTCTCCATGGCGGAGAACTGCTTGTAAGCGGGCGAGGTAAAGACGCCGCGATAGCCGGCCGCGAGGTCCGGGCTCAGCTGCTTGAGCGCGTCATCGATCAGCAGCCGCTGCTGCGCGACCGTCTCCGCGAACAGGACGCGCTCGCCCTTGGTCATGTGACCGCCGCCGGCCAGCGCGCCGTTGACGAGCGTCACTTCCCTGTCGGCCATTTCGATGGCCCGCCCGGCCATCAGGCTGGCGGAGGCTTGCTGATACAGGTTCGTGTCATTGACCATGATCAGTTTGCCGTAGACGCCGAACTGGGCGTTGATGATCTTGTTGTATGCCTCGAACGCGCCGAGTGCGGTGATCTGCCGCGCGCCGACCTCGGCCCGCAGGGTGCCGAGCCTGCCCAGCGCGGAGTCAAAGTGAACCAGGGCCCGCTGGGATGCCGGAAGCATCGCGCTCGGCCCGCCCTTGACGCCGTGCTGGAACGCGCCCACGGTGGCGTCGGTCATCTGCTCCTGCCTGCGCAGGGTCGTCGCCGGCGTTCTGTGCTTGCTGCTGAGCCAGACGAAGACGGCCAAGCGTTCCTGGGCCAGCTGCAAGCCGAGCTTCTGGGCCTGGCCGCCGTAACGCTGGTTCTCTGCGGTGAAGTTGTGCTCGCGCAGCGCGCTCAGCAGCGTGACGCTGGCAGCGAACCCCCACAGCGCCAGCAGGGACACGAGGGGCACGATGAACAGCGGGGCGAGCATCGCCCTGATCGACCGGCGCCGGACGGCACGCTTTTCCGATGCCATAACACCGCTGTCCCAGCTCGGCCGACGCTGACAATCTGCATGGCTAGCGGTCCTGTTCGCTCGCACTCGTGCGATTACGGCATAAAACGGCAAGTTCAATGCCAGAACAACGCCAGAAAGATTACACCGGATAGATCGTTCTGTAGCGATCTATCCGAAAGGACGCACGGCCCAGATGAGCCGGGCCGCGCCTAGTCCGCGAGCTCCGGGATGACCTTGCTGGCGAACAGCTCGATGCTGCTGCGGTCGTAGGCGGCGTCCACGAAGTAGGCGATCGTGTAGGCGAGCCCGAGGCCGGACAGCTCGGTCAGGTGCTCGGCGATCTTCTCCGGCGTGCCGACCAGCGGCCCTGACGACAGCATCTCGAAGTTCCGCTCCAGCGACTCGGCCGGGATCAGCGGCTCATAGTGCGAACGCAGCCAGGCGAGCTTGTCGGCTACGTCCTTGTCGGTCTCGCCGATGATGACGTTGAAGTTGGCTGACCTGACGATCGCGTCGAAGTCGGTGCCGACGTCCTTGCAGTGCTTGGCGAGGATCTCCGACTTGCGCGTGAACACCTCGGGCGTGGCGTCGAAGTTCGTGTACTGGGCGTACTTCGCGGCGATCCGCAGCGTCTTGCGCTCGCCGCCGCCGGCGATCCACAGCGGGATGCCGCCATCCTGGAGCGGGAGCGGCCGCCCGATCGCGCCGTCGACCTGGTAGTGCTTGCCGACGAGCGTGGCCTCGCCGGTAGTCCAGAGCTGCCGCATGATCTGCACGCCCTCGTCGAGCATGCCGAGCCGGTCGCCGGCGCTCGGGAAGCCGTAGCCGTACGCGCGCCACTCGTGCTCGTACCAGCCGCCGCCGATGCCCATCTCGACCCGGCCGCCCGAGATGACGTCGATCGTGGCGGCGACCTTCGCGAGATAGGCCGGGTTGCGGTAGCCCATGCAGGTGCACATCTGGCCGAGCCGCACCCGTGCGGTCGAGGCCGCGAACGCCGCCATCAGCGTCCATGCCTCGTGAGTCTCTTCCTGCGTAGGAACGGGGACGGTGTGGAAATGGTCGTAGACCCAGATTGACTCGAAGGGCAGATTGTCGGCGGCCTGGGCCAGGTCACGCATGGCGGCCCACTGGTCGGCGGGGGTGATGCCGGCGAGGTCGAGTCGCCAGCCTTGCGGTACGAACATCCCGAATCGCATGCGAACATTTTATTACGGGCACCTTGGGCCGCCTGCTGGCGGCCCGGCGTTGCGGCGACGGCCCGAGGCGGATCGTTAGGGCCTGAATTCGATCCGCAACGGACCGCACGTGCCACTGTTGAGCCGCCAGCTAGTTATCACGTTTCGTGAACCATTGCCTTATTGGCTGCGTTTCTTTCTGCAAGGGCGGAAGTCCGGCGCGCCGGATTCCAGGTTCGTTGGACATACAGGGTTCTAAGGGTGGACACTAGGGCTAACAGCGGACATGTCCGGTTCCGAAGTTGTCGGGATCAATCCGCTGCCCTTGGGCGGTTATGGCGCCTGGTAGCAGAGGGAAAGGCGAACTCCTATGGCTCAGAAGACAGTTGTGACGGTGCTGTGCGACCTGCCCCACGATTCGGATGTCGAAGGGACAGAGTCGATCTCATTTGCGGTCGACGGAAACGCGTATCAGATTGACCTGTGTCCGCCGCACAGTGAGGAATTCGGCAAGAAGGTCGGCGCGTTCGCCGAGCACGCTCGCCGCGTTCTCTCCGGCGCCCGTCGGCGCCGGGCTAAAGCCGGGTCTGGCCGGCGGCGGGGCGCTGACATCAGGGAATGGGCCCGCACCCGCGGCCATGAGATCAGTGACCGCGGCCGCATTCCTGACAGCGTGATCGCCGCCTACGAAGCCGCGCATTAGCGGTTCGCTGCCGGGCGTGGTCAGGATCGCAAAAGCTGAGGTCCCAGCATGGAAGCTTTTCTGCCTGGCCAGGTATGGCCGGATACGTATGGCAAGATGCGGGCCGTGAGTCTCGAGGGCACCCAGCCGCAGCGACCGCAGTCGCGGCTGCCCGGCGACGATGCTCGCGACGTCATCGCACTGGTGGAGGCCGTTGACCGCGAGGACTGCGACGGAATGGCCGCGATCCTGCGCGGAGCCGATCATCTGGGTTTGACGGTGGGGCTCGGCGTGTTGTGCGCGCACCTGCTCCGCGAGGTTCACGGCGACGACATCAACGGCTGGCTGGCCTCGCACCGGCAGGCCGCGCTTGCCATGGACGAGGCGTGACGCAACTAGCGTGGGGCAAGATTTCGGGCTATAGCTGCCTGAATGGCTCGGGAGTGTAAGCCGTCAGGGCCTGGTGCCAGCCGGCCGGCAAGGCGGCTGCCACGATGGAGTCGTCGCAGGCCAGCCACGCTAGGTGACGCAGACCGTGCTCGATGACCGCGGCCTCAGGCGCCCGTGGCGGGGCTGTGCTTGGTCCGCCGCGCGCCAGTTCGGCGCGCTCGACCGGCACCTGCTCCAAGCCACCGGTGAGTCCCGCATCGACGACCGCGACGAAGGTCAGCACGACGCCCCCGCGTGTGTGCCGCCAGGAGGTCGAGTGCACCACGGCCGGCTCGCCGACGTTGGTCCTGGCGATGGAGCGGACGATGTCCGTAGGGCTGACGTCGCGTCCTACCTCGACGTACCACGGCGCGGCGCCGCACGGGCCGGTCAGCGCGATCGCGCCGCCGGTCAGCGTCAGTACCAGGATCTCGGCCTGTACCGGCCCGGTGACGGCGAAGACCCCGGGGTCCGCCATGGCGCGATCAGGCCGGCTGTGCCATCGCGAGCACCTGCTCCGGCGTGACGTCCATGCCGTGCGCGGTCCTGCCGTGCTCCTGCACCGCGGCGATCAGTTCGGCGTCCTCGGCCGTCACTGACCAGCCGCACTCACAACTCACCCGCCTGCGCATGGTTCTCAGCGTAGTGCGCGAGATCGCGGCCGGGGGTGGCTCTGCCGAGGACCAGCTACGGGGCGATCGCCCGGCTGACCTGGAGCGAACCGCCGCGCGCGACGAACGGATGATCGCTGACGAGAGCGACCGCCGCGTCGAGGTCATCGGCCTCAAGCACGGAGTAGCCGGCGACCGGTCCAGCAGGGGCGTCAGCGGATACCGCTGACGCCGAGACGGTCCGCGCCTCGCCGAGCGGAGCCCCTGGGTCGGCGAGCGCCGGCCCGGTCTTGGCTGCCCACGCCATGAAGGCCGCCATGGCCTGCTCGCGGCCTTCCGCGGTCTCCGGCATGCCGGCGCCGTGATAGGTGACCAGGAACTTAGCCATCCGAACGCGCTCCCTTCACGCTGCCCGGGCGTGCCGCGGGCCGCCAGTGTGAGTCTTGCGGTCTGAATGCTTCCTGGATCGCCCGGCACCGTCCACGTCCGTGAGGACATGAGTCTTGTCCGATCGTCCAGGCACGCGCTAGCGTCGCGATCAGGTCAGGACCCAGTGATGGGGAGGTGGCGTGCAGCTGCTCAGCGCCAGCGACGGCGATGATCTGAGCGTCTTGCTGGAGCGGATCAACGTCCGCAGCGCGGTCTACTGCCTATCGGACCTCGGAGCGCCGTGGGGTTTCTCCGTCGCAGACTCAGACGTTGCCAAGTTCCATCTTGTCCTGGCCGGGTCCGCGTTGCTGACGACGAATGAACCAGATCCTGACCAGGTCAAGCTCGCGGCGGGCGAACTGGTGCTGCTGCCCCGCGGCTCGGCGCATGTTATGTACGACAGCGTCGGCGCGCCTGCGCCGCCGCTGGACGCGATCCTCGCGGAGCATCCGGTGAGTCAGGCTGGCCGGATGACCTACGGCGGCGGCGGCGTCCGCACCTCGCTGCTCTGCGGCGGGTTCTCGCTCGTGCCTGGCCTTCCCGATGATCTGCTCAGCCTGCTTCCGCCGGTGCTGGTCATTGACGCGTCCAGCCACGGCATCACGCGCTGGCTGGGGCCGATCTTCGGCCTGCTGCAGGAGGAGGCAGCCAGCCAGGCTCCCGGAGGTACCGCGGTGCTGGCGAAGATCGCCGATGTCTTCCTCACGCAGGTGATCCGCACCTACCTGTCCAGCCAGGATTCCGCGACCTGGCCGGCGCACGCCGCGGCCGCTGATCCGGCGGTCAGCAAGGCGCTGACCGGCCTGTGGCTGCGGCCCGCGGCACAATGGACGGTCGCCGCGCTGGCCAGAGAGGCTGGCATGTCGCGGACTGCCTTCGCCGCCCGGTTCCGCGACCTAGTCGGGGAGCCGCCGATGAGCTATCTGGCCAGGTTCCGCCTCGGTCGTGCGGCCGGCTACCTGGCGGCCACCGACAAGACCATCCAGGAGATCGCCCGCCTGGTCGGCTACGACAACGACGCGTCTCTGGCGAAGGCGTTCCGGCGGGCCCACGGTTGCCCGCCCGGCGACTACCGCCGGCAGCATCGCGTGCCCGCTGCGGTGCAGGTCTCGGAGTTTGGTCCGCCGAGTGAGGCGGGCTAGGCCTGCGACGCGCCGACGTGCTCGCCGAGCCAGTCGCAGAGCGGGACCAGTTCCTGCCACGTCCGCCGGACCAGGGCAAGCGCCGACGATCCTGACAACGCGGGCCCGGCCTGCCAGTCCCGGCTCGCGGTGAGCGATCGGTGCCTGAGCAGTTCCAGCCTCGGGTGGTCCGCGGCAACGCCGCGCGGCCTGGTCTTGAGCCGGTCACCGCCGATGGCAAGCCCGGCCTGGCCGAGCGTGGCCACGATGTCGGCGAGGGCGGATCCGGTCCCTTCGGCGTCGACGGCCTGACGGTAGCGCTCGACCTGATCGGGCCCGTGGCTGTGGAAGCCGCCGCTCGCGTGCATGCCGTCCGCCGAGAGCTGCACGTAGAAACCCGTGCCGGGGACCTGCGGGACGAACATCCCCTGGTGAGTCTTGTACGGCGACTTGTCGGCCGAGAACCTGGTGTCGCGGTGCGGCCGGAAGATCTGGGCCTGGCCGAACTCCTCCTCGAGCGCGTCGGCGAGGGCGAGCATCGGGTCCCGCACGTACCGCTGATACTCGCCCTTGTGCGCGTTCCAGAAGCTCCTGGAATTGTCCGCCTCGAGCCGCTCATAGAAGCTGAACGCCTCGGCGGGGAACCCCTCGAAAGCCATGCCCGACAGCTTAGGGAAGGCCGGGAAGGACGGCCTGGTCTATCCGGCGTCGCCGGATTCGAGAACCGCCTTGAGCGAATCAAGCTGGGCGACCTCGCGCCGCATCTGCCTAGTGATCATCGGTGCCATCAGCCTCATCAGGCCGGCGGGTTCGAGGTCGAGCGCGAACCTGACCACCGTGCTGCCCTGATCGGGTCCTTCGGTCAGCTCGAACGTGCCGTTCGGCCTGGCGGGACCGGCGGTCACTTCGAATTCGAGCCGCCGCGGCGGCTCGAACACGGTGACCCGGTAGTCCCCGTCAATCCGCCGGCCGCCGGGCCCGCGCAGCACCTGCCGGTAGGTCGCGGCCGGACCCGCGCTCGTCTGCCTGATCTCGATCACCCCCGTGCGCCATTCCGGATTGCGGGTGCCGTCGGCGAGGTAGCCGAAGACATCCTGCGCTGGCCTGCGGATCGTGACGGTGTGCTCAGCGTGCGACATGGTCGCCCTCCTGTTCTGGCTTCTGCTTTGGTGCCGGGGGATCCCCGGCCAGCCGATTCCTGGCCGCGGCCAGGTGCCGTCGCTCGGTGTCGTTGGTGACGCGCAGCAACGCCTCGTCGTAGTCGGCGATCGCGGCGCTCGTCTCGCCCAGCCGGCCGTGCAGGTCGGCCCTGATCGCCCAGACCCGGTGCGCGCCGCGCAGCGTCCGATCGGCGACGAGGTCGTCGAGCAGCGCGATCCCGGCGGCCGGGCCGTCCTTCATCGCGACCGCGACGGCGCGGTTCAGCGCGACGACCGGCGTGTCCTGGATCGTGGCCAGCTCGTCGTACAGACCGACGATCGCGGCCCAGTCGGTGGCTCCGAAGTCCGCAGCGGTGGCATGGCACGCCGCTAGTTCGGCCTGAAGCAGCAGCGGCCCGCGCCCGCGGGATTGCTCGCGGGCGCGCTCCATCGCGCGAACGCCGTCGCCGATCAGCGCGGTGTTCCACTGGCGGCGGTCCTGCGCGTCCAGGGTGAGCAACTCGCCGCGCTCGTTCGTCCTGGTGGCCCATCTGCTGAGCTGGAACGAGATCAGCGCGCGCAGCGCCCACGGCTCTGCCTCAGCGGGCGTGAGCTCGGTGAGCAGGCTGGCCAGGCAGTAGGCCTCGAAGGCAAGCTCGCCGCGCACCAGGCTCTCCCCGGCAGTCGCCAGGTAGCCCTCGTTAAAAATGAGATAGATGACCTCAAGGACGGACGGGAGCCGGCCGCGCGGGTCGACGTCGTCGTCGGCGAAGTCGATCGCGTGTTCGGCCAGTGCCCGCTTGGCCCGCCCGATGCGCTGCGCGATCGTGGCCGACGGGAGGTGGAAGCCGCGAGCGATCTCAGCCGTCGTGAGACCGCCGACCATCCGGAGGGTGAGCGCGACCTGCGCGTCCAGTGACAGCAGCGGGTGACAGCACAGCACTATCAGCCGGAGCCGGTCATCGGGGATCGAATCGGATTCGGCGCCGGAGGGCGCCTGCCCGGCCGGCGGCTCCCGGCTGGCCAGCAGCGCCGCCACCGACTCCTGGGCCCGGCGCGCTCGCGCGGCGTCGCGGAGTATGTTGCGGGCGCGGTTGCGGCACACGGTCATCAGCCAGGCGCCAGGCCGGTCGGGCATGCCGGTCAGCGGCCATCGGTCAAGAGCGGCGACGAGCGTCTCGGCCGCCACGTCCTCGGCGGCCTGCAGGTCCGAGGTGATCCGCAGCGCGGCGCCGATCAGCCTGGGCCACTCCTCGCGAAAGAGCGACGCGAGATCGGCCTCGGTCTGCTCGCTCATCGCGCGCGCCGCCCGCCCGTCGCGTCGAGCAGCCTCAGCACCGTGACCCGGTACCCGCCGAGGCGTTCCCATCGCTCGGCCAGCCGCTCCGCCGCATCGGTGCCGCTGACCTGCACGATGAGGCATAGCAACGTCTCGCCGGCGGAGGCCTGCCGGTCGTCGGGCACCGCGATCGAGCGCACCAGCCCCCAGCGGCGCAGGCCCTGATGCCAGGTCGTGAGCGCGGCCGCGTCCCTGGCCGCCAGGGCGGGGGACCGTTCGGGCCCGCCCGGCGGACGGCTGCCGACCAGCAGGAACGCGGTCATCCCATCGGCACGATCTCGCGGACCTCGACCGACCCGAACTCCGCGTTCGGGCACCGCTCGGCGATCGCCACGGCCGCTGCGACGTCGGGAGCCTCGATCAGGAAGTACCCGGCGATGACCTCCTTGCTCTCCGCGAACGGCCCGTCAAGCACGCGCCGGACGCCGTCCCGCGTCCTGACCTTCTTCGCCTCGGTGATCGGGTGCAGCGGTGAACCTCCCGTGAGCACGCCGTCCCCGAGCAGGCCCATCGCGTACTCGCCGACGCGCTGAACAGCGAGCTTGCGTTCGTCCTCGGTTGTGATCAGATCAGGATCCTCGGACAAGATGAGCATGAACTGCATCGACAAACTCCTTCCCGCGGCAGGTCCAGTCACTGGGTACGACACCGCGGGGTGCCCGGGGTCGACATGTGAGCGGAGATTCTTCCGCCCTGGTCGGCCTGCGGCCACACTAAGGCGGCAGGAGCCGCCGGCGTGACTATGTCATGTCGGCCGCTCCGCCGTTCGTGGAGTAGATAGGAGGGCGCCGCTGGCGTCCCATCCCGACAAGCGGAGGCGTGCGATGAAGTACCTGATCCTGGGGCTGATCACTGAGCCTGGTCAGCAGTTGCCAGGGCCCGATCTCGAGGCGTGGATGCAGGAGATCGGCGCCTGGTATGAGAAGTGGGGCGCTTCGGGCAAGCTGGCCGATCCGGGCCACCAGCTCGATTCGGTTGACAAGGTCAAGACCATCAGGACGGGCGGGGTGTTCGACGGGCCGTTCATGGAGTCCAAGGAGGTACTGGGCGGCTACTCGCTGCTGGAGACCGACACCATCGACGAGGCCGTGGAGATCGCCGGGACCTGGCCTGGCGTGGACCGTGGCCTGATCGTCATGGAGGTCAGGCCCGTTATGGCGATGTAGCGCCCGGCGGACTTACGCGGCGGGTGAGCAGCTCGCGTTCGGCAGGGTTGGCGGCCAGCGCGAGCGCTCGCTCGTTCGCGCTCTTGGCCTCGCCGTGGCGCCCGAGTTCGGCGAGCAGCTCGGCGCGAACTGCGTGGAACAGCCGGTAACCGTCGAGCTCGCCGGCCAGCGGCTCGACCTCGGCCAGTGCTTGCCTGGGCCCGAGCGCGAACTTGGTCGCGACGGCGCGGTTGAGCTGTACCACCGGCGACGGCGCGAAGAGGATGAGCCGGTCATAGAGCACGCGAATCCGCGCCCAGTCTGTGTCGTCGTAGCTGCTGGCCTGCGCGTGCACGAGGGCGATGGCTGCCTGGATCTGGTAGCGGCCTGGATGGTGCAGCGCGATCGCACGGCTGAGCAGTTGCGCGGCCTCGGCCGCCTGCCGCAGGTCCCAGCGGGTCCGGTCCTGGTCCTGCAGGCGGACCAGCCGGCCCGATCCGTCGAACCTGGTCGCGGCCCGCGATTCGTGCAGCGACAGCAGTGCGAGCAAGCCGAGCACCTCGGGTTCGCGCGGCATCAGCCGGTGCAGCAGCCTGGTGAGCGCGACCGCCTGCGCCGCGAGGTCACGACGCGCTGGTGTCCGGCCAGCGCTGGCCAGATACCCCTCGTTGAAGACGAGGTAGATCACGGCGAGAACCTCGTCGCGGCGGTCGCCGAGCTGGTCGGGATCTGGAACGCGGACGGCCGCTCCGGTCTCACGCAGCGCCTTCCTCGCGCGGGCCAGCCGCTGCGCCATCGCCTGCTCGCTCACCAGGAACGCGGCGGCGATTTCGGCATTGGTCAGGCCGCAGACGACGCGCAGGGTGAGCGCGATCTGCGACTCCCGCGACAGCGCGGGGTCGCAGCAGGCGAAGATCAGGCCGAGCAGGTCGTCATCGTCGTCGCGGCCGCCGGGCCCGTGGTGCAGGCCACTTGGCCCGAGGTACTCGTCGCCTGCCGGGTCGCCGCGGTCTTGCCGAGGTTGTGTGAGGGCCAGCAGGGCCAGCTTGTCCTGCCCGGCCCGGTCCCGCCTGAGCCGGTCGATGGCCTTGCGCCTGGCGGTGGTGGCTAGCCACCCGCCAGGATTGGGCGGCACGCCGTCGGTTCCCCAGTGCTCGAGCGCCTCGATGAACGCGTCCTGCACGAGTTCCTCGGCCAGGCCGACGTCACCCAGGCGCGCGGCGAGGGCGGCCCTGATCCTGGTGGCCTCCGCCCGGTAGACCCGTTCGAGCTCGTCGGCGCCGTCCACCACGCCAGTGTGTCAATTCGGGTCTGGTCCGGGATCGATGCCCTGGATCCGCACCTGGAGGCGGCCGAGGTAGGTATCCCAGCCCTTCCTGTGATGATCACGCTGGTCGGCCTCCGGCAAGTCGTGATGCCGCAGCAGGACCCTGGTGCCGCCCGCCTCTTCGGCCAGGGTGATGACGACCCGCGTGCTCCCCGGCGGCACGGCAGGGTCGTGGTTCCAGCCCCAGGTGAAGACGATCCGGTGCGGCGGGTCGAGCTCGACGAACTCGCCGCTCGCCTCGGCGCCACCGCTCATCCTGACCCGGTAGACGCCGCCAGGCACCGGGTCGAGCGTGGCCTCGCTGCCCATCCACAGCACGTAGCGGCTCGGGTCGGTGAAATAGGGGAACACGGTTTCCGGCCTAGCGGCAACGTAGAGGCTAATCTCGACCAGGTTGTCGTCAGTCATGATCCGTCCTTGTCCCGCTGCTCGGCCTCGGCAAGCTCCTTGACCCTGCCGAGCCCGCGCCGCCAGTGGTCGTCGACGACCGCGCGCAGCGAACCAAGCGCGGCCTTGTCGGCGCGGTAGATCCGGCTGTTCCCGTCCCGCCGTTCGGTGATGAAGCCGGCCGTTCGCAGCACGCGCAGGTGCTGACTCACCGCCGACCAGGACACCTCGAACTGCGCCGCGATCTGCCCGGCGGACAGCTCCCGCTCCCACACCAGCTCCAGGATCCGCATCCGCTGCGGAGCGGCGATCACCTGAAGCGGTTCCACGGTTCCCCATCTTGGCATCGGCGCCACGGCGGTATCTATTTTAGGTTATTCTAAAATAGATTCCGCAGCGCGGAGCTAACAACCGGAGGAATAGTGGACCGGTCAATCAGTCTGGCCGCCGACGTCGACGCCGATCGCGATCGCGTCTTCGAGGTGCTTTCGACCGCGGACGGGCAGCGCGGATTCTGGACGGCGGACTGCGACATCGCCGACGGGCGCGCGCGGTTCGGCTTTTCGCAGGCCCCGGTCGACCTGCACGCCGACGTGAGCGCTGAGCCTGGCAGTCTCGTCCGGATGCGCGTCACTTCAGGCTTCCCGTTCTGGGAGGGGTCGACCTGGGAGTGGGAGCTCGGCGACGCAACCAGGAAGGGGACGGGCACCGGCGTGCTGTTCCGGCACTACGGGTTCGCCGACGGCTACGCCGAGGTCGACCTCGCGCACACCGCTCAGAGCTGGGCCATGATCCTCGACCGGCTGTCCGGCTATCTGGCGACGGGCCGTCCGCAGCCGTACTTCCCCGCATCGAGCTGATCTCGCCGGGCTGGTCCCGCCGGGGCTGATCTGGCCGGGCGGCCGTCAGGAGTGCTGCTGGCGCTGGTGCCGGATTGTCCCCGACGCGTCGGCGACCGCGCCGATCCTGATCAGCTCGATGACAGCGCGCATCGCGTCGCCTGTGTCGTCGTCTGCCTGGCCCGCCAGGTCGGCCCGGTGCAGCAAGGCCGCGCCAAGCTGGTCTGTCAGGGTGCTGGCGGCGGCCTGAATCAGCAGCAGGCGGCCGCGCTGGAGTAGGGGAGCGAGATCGGCTGGCTGCTGCCCGGCCCGAAGTTGCGGGAGGATCAGCCGGTCCGCGATGACGTCGGCGAGCGCCAGGGCCAGCGACGAGATTTCGCGCCTGAGGGTCGCGGCGAGGTCGAGCATGTCGTCGACCGCGACGCCGTTGCCGGTACCGTCGGCGACCAGGGCAAGCAGGGCGGGGCTCCTGACCAGGAAGTCCGCTCCGCTCGGCTGGACCAGGCCAGCCGCGCAGGCGTGGTCGAACCGCTGTCCGGCGAGCGCAGGAAACCGGTCGGACAGCTCGGCGCGGCTCAGCCGCATCGGGGTCTCGTCCAGTGCCGCCTGACCTGCCTCGACGCCGAGCACCGCGGTCAGGCCTGTGCCCGCATCCCAGGCCTGGAGCAGGTCGCGAATCCCCGCGAGCGAGTAACCCCGGCGCTGCAGCCTGCCGATCAGGTTGAGCCGGTCGATGTGGTCGGAGCCGTAGATGCCAACCCGGCCGCGCCGCTCGGGCGGCGGCAGCAAGCGCATCGAGTGGTACTCGCGGATCGTGCGGACCGGCAGCTGGGCGTGCCGCGCCAGGCCATCGATGGTCATGTCGTCCACCCCTAGACAGTATCAGCGTTAACCGTTACGGTAAATACCGTGACAGTGAATACAGGCCTAGATGTGCTCGTGCTGGACGAGATCCGCGCGGCGACCGGCCGCCACGACCTGACCTTCGCGGCGCCGCCGGTGCGGCTGACCGGAGGGTTCTGGGCCGAGCTTGTCTCGTTCACGCTCACCGATCCGCCGCCAGGCTGGCCGCGGGCGCTGGTGGCGAGGGTCATGCCCGATCCGAGCACGGCGCGGAAGGAGTCGGTCGTGCAGGCGGCCGTGGCCGCGAGCGGCTTCCCCACGCCGGCGGTCCGGCTCACTGGGGGGCCTGACAGCCGTATCGGCCGGGCATTCATGGTCATGGACCTGGCGTCGGGGGCACCGCTGCTGCCGGGCCTCAATGGTCTCGGAGCGCTGGCGTCCGGCGTGCGTCAGGCGAGCCGGATTCCCGACGTGCTCGCGTCGACGATGGCCGCGCTGCACGCCGTCGATCCTGAGCCGGTGCGCGCAGAACTAGCCGACCGCACCGGCCTCGCGGCTACGGTGCCTGGTCTGCTGGGCTTCCTGCAGGACGCGGCGGCGCTCACAGGGCGCGATGACCTTGTAGCCGCGGCAGGCATCCTGATCGACCAGCCACGGCCGGCTGGCCCCGACGTGATCTGCCACGGCGACCTGCATCCCTTCAATGTGCTGGTCGACGCGGGCAGGGTGACCGTGCTGGACTGGAGTGCCTCGCTGCTCGGATCCGCCGCTTACGACGTGGCGTTCACGACACTGATGCTCGCCGAACCGCCGCTGATCGTGCCTGGTCCGCTCCGGCCGCCGTTGCGCTGGCTCGGCCGCGCGCTGGCTGGCCGGTTCGTCCGGCGCTACCAGGCCCACGCGGGCACCAGGATCGGCCGCGACGATCTGCGCTGGCATCAGGCCGTCGTCTGCCTGCGCATGCTGACAGAGGTGGCCTGGTGGGTGCACGACGGGACGATCGCCGGGCGGTCGGGTCATCCGTTCCTGATCTCCGGCCGCGAACTGGCTGGCCGGCTGGCGTCGGTGACCGGCGTGCAGGTGCGCCCGCGCTGACCCCGCGAGGTTGCCGGGCTGAGAGGATGTGCCCGATGAGCAACCCGACTGACCAGAGCGAGGACCCGCTCGCGAACATGGCCGTGCGCAGGGCGGCAGCAGACGACCTGGACGGAGTCACCGCGACCATCACTGCGGCGTTCGCCAGCGACCCGGTATGGAGCTGGGCTTTTCCTGATCGCAGTGCGCTCGGAGCCTGGTGGCGCCTGCTGATCCGCAGCGCGCTCCGGCATCGCTGGGTGTGGACGGTCGATAACTACGCGGCGGCGGCCGTGTGGATACCGCCAGGCTGCGCTGAGCTGACGGAGGACGAAGCAGCGCAGGTCAAGCCGATGCTCGACGAACTCGTCGGTCCACGGGCCCGGGAGGTGCTCGATCTGGTCGAGCGCTTCGAAGCCACGCACCCGGCGGAGCCGCCGCACTACTACCTGAGCCTGCTCGGCACCCACCCCGGCTACCGCGGCCGCGGCCTAGGCATGGCGCTGCTCGCGCGCAATCTTGTGACAATCGACGGCGAGGGATTGCCCGCCTACCTCGAGTCGACGAACGCGGCGAACGACCCGCGCTACGAACGCCAGGGGTTCCGCAAGGTCGGCTCGTTCTCCCGCCCCGACGAGCGGGTCACGGTCGCGACGATGTGGCGCGATCCGAAGACGCCGTAGGCGGCTGGGCTCTCGTTCCCGCCGCGCTTCAGCGCCGCTTCAGCGCAGTCAGCTACAAGGGAGCATGCGCGTTGCGCGCCGAGACACGTGAAGCGGGAGGACACATGCAACTCCGGACTGTTCGCTGGCTAGCGGCCGGCATCTGCGCTGTAGCTGCGGCGAGTCAGCTCACTGCCTTGCCGGCGTACGCCGCTCGCGACGTCGCCGGGGGAGCGGCGAGGCCGATGACGGGGTCCGCGGGGCCGTTGCTGGCCTTCGGGGAGAACCAGTTCGGTCAGCTGGGCGATGGCTCGATCATGAACAGGAACACTCCCGTCGAAGTGAACCCGCCCGCTGGCCTGAAGGTGACATCGGCCAGGGTGGCATCGTTCGGCGTCGGCGTGACCGCTACTGGCCAGGTGCGGGCGTGGGGGCGAGGGCAGGAAGGCGAGCTGGGCAACGGCGCGACCTCGAACCACAGTCGGCCGGTGCTCGTGAAGTTGCCGAAGGGCGTGCACGTCAAGACCGTTCGTATTGGCTTCGATTTCGCGGTCGCGGTCACGACGACGGGCCGGGCGCTTGCCTGGGGACTGGGTGTGTCAGGCCAGCTCGGAAACGGCCGCGAGAAGTCCAGCGACGTGCCTGTCTGGGTCGACCTCCCGCGAGGAGTCCGCGTGACGGCGGTGAGCGCCGACGCAGAATCTGCGATCGCCCTCACCACCACCGGACGGGTTCTGGCCTGGGGCGACAACCGGATAGGCGAGCTGGGCAACGGGCGGCGCAATGCTGGGGCGGACAAGCCGGTCTTTGTCAGGATTCCGCGTGCGACCAGAGTCACCGCCGTCGGCGCGGGAGTTGCATTCGACTTCGCCGTGACCGCGGCGGGCGGGTTGCTGGCCTGGGGAGGAAACTCCTCGTTTGTTCTCGGCAATGGCAAGCCGGGCGTGCGGCGGCTGCCGACGCGCGTGCTGCTGCCACCTCACGTCAAGGTGGTCGCCGCCTTCGGCGGCTTGCTGCACGGCCTCGCGCTCACCGCGGACGGACGGGTCCTCGCCTGGGGTGACAACGAGGCTGGTCAGCTCGGTGATGGCACCTTCACGAACAGGCGGCTGCCGGTCTTCGTGCACATCCCGACGAACGTGCGGATCGCAACGCTGGCGGCTGGCCGCTACTTCAGCCTGGCGCTGACCCGATCGGGCAAGGTGCTGGCCTGGGGCGATGACGGTTCGGGCCAGCTCGGGGACGGAGGGAAGGTGAGCAGGGACGTGCCGTTCCAGATCAGCGTCCCCGGCCGGGTGATCGCGATCGGGGCGGGCTGCGAGTCGAGCGCGAGCATGGCGGTGGTGACGAAGATCGTCGACTAACTGACCAGTCTGGCGTCGCCGGCTGACTAGCCGGCGAGCCAGCGAGCGCTGACGGCCAGCGCGGCGACGGCGAAGATGCCGAAGACGACGACCCAGGCGCCGCCAGGCAGATGAGTCAGGCGCGCGAGCTGGTCAGCGTCCGTCCGCCAGTTCCTGCCCCGACGGCGCTCGCGGTGCAGTTCGACCACCGGCCGGACGCCGCCGAACAGCAAGAACCAGGTCATGGTGTATCCGAACCCGGCCTGCACTGCGGACGACGCGTAGAGGCAAACGCCCGCCACTGTGCCCGCGGTCGCGAGCACGGCGAGCATGCCGTAGAGGTTCCGCACCGCGATCGCGAGCGCGACCAGCAAAAGCAGCCCGAGCAGCAGCATCCCGGTCAGGTGCCCGATGGTGAGCAGTACCGCGGCGCCGAGGCCGACGAGTGAGGGGGCCGGGTAACCGGCCGCGGCGGTCAGCGCGATCCCGACGCCTCGTCCGGCACCGGTCGAAAGGGTCTCGCCCGCGGTGTCGCGGTACAACTTGACCCTGACCTTGCGCTGGCCGGTGACGAGCGCCACGACGGCGTGCCCGCCCTCGTGCACGATCGTGACGACAGTCCGTGCCCGTGGCCAGGTCCAGGCGGAAACCACCACGGCAAGCGCGAGCGCTCCGCTGCCGAGGACGAGCCACTGGGGCGGGCGCGGCTGCGCCGCGAAGGCGTGCTGCCACACGCCGTCGGCCCGGTGCCACAGGTCGCTGAGAACTCCGGACCCGCTGTCCGGCAGGCTGAGCATCTGGCGCGCAGTCATTCCATCCTCGGGCCCGCCGTGCGCGGCGTCTTCAGCCGCCGCGGGGTTCTCAGCAAGAGTAAATGAGCGCGCTGACCGTCCTGGCCGCGAACGTGACATCGGTCATATTCAGGCTCTGATCGGAAGCACTGACCGTGCTGCCGGAGTTGTACATCGCGGCGCTCACGACTTCCCCCGATTCGGCCGTTGACCATCGCTCGTGAGCAAGCACCGTGGTCGCGGCGCTGATGTCACGCCCAATACCTGCTAGTCGCGGCATGCCGCGAAGCGCTGAGGGCGGACGAGGCAGGTAATCCCCCGATGAAGATCACCAAAAAGAAGATCGTTGCGGCAACCCTCGTACCAGCCGCCGTGGCCGGCATCACGGCCTCGAGCCTTGCCGTCGTACAGGCCGCGACCGATCAGCCTGGCCACGCGCAGGCGGCGAGCACTCATCAGGTCCGCCACGCCAAGGCTGGCCAGGCCCGTCAGGCCAACCCGATCGCGCAGCACGCGGCCAAGCCCGCCGCTCACCACTCCGGCCACGACAAGGCAGGCAAGCCAGACGCGGCAGCGGTGAACCAGGTCAGGCACCACAAGGCCAAGGCCGGGCATGCCGCTCACCGCAAGGCGGTCAGGCATGCGCACGCCAAGCGCGCTGCCGCGGCGCAGCCTGCGACGTCGATGTTCGCCGGAATGTCGTCCTTCGAGCGCTGCGTCGCTTGGCGCGAGAGCGGCGACAACCCGACCGCCTCCTCGGCTGGCCTGTTCGGGATCCTGCCATCGACGTGGGCGTCCCTCGGCTACCCGGGCACAGCGGGCGGATCCTCGGTTGCGCTGCAGAAGCAAGCGTTCAACCGCCTGTACGCGATGGACGGCACGTCGCCGTGGGCGCCCTACGACGGCTGCTGACAAGCCACGTGCGGCCCGGCCTGGCTTCCTGCTAGGCCGGGCCCTTGCGTTCACGCGTGGGTCTGGGTTTTGCTTGCCTGGCGCGGCCTCCGGGCGGAACCTGTATCCATGGCCTGCGGGAAGCCGGAGTCGGTCTTCATTGGAGGTGCGCTGTCGCAGGTTGTGAGCCTGACCTGGCCGCTAGCGCGCTTGCGCATTTACGGTTGGGGCGTCCGGCTCGACAGCCGTGCGGGCTTCCTTCGATTTCTTTCGTTGTCGCTTCCTACCTGGGAGGCCAGCTATGACGAATTGGCGACTGTCCGCCATGTCACGGGTGCCGCTGGCTTCGGTCTGCGCTTCGCGGTGACCGGAAGCTCGGACGCAGTCGTCTTCTGGTCCCGGCGTTGTGCCGACATCCTCGATCGGCTCGAAGCCGCGGGCGCGGTAGTCGATCGTCAGGTGACCTCGCTCAAGAAGGCGGGTGGCACGCACCGGGCCTGGTGAAGGAAATTTGTGGTCAGCGGGTCGGAAAGCTGCCGTGTACCGGTTGGTAGCCGCCAAAGCTGGTGTCGAGCACACCTTCACCGCCGGTCAGTCCTGGCAGCTGCTCTTGAAGGCCGCGCACCTGTGCTGACGGCAGCATCGCCGTGACAACACATCGCTCGGCGTCCAGCAGCGGCATCTCCGTCGCGGCACCGAGCCTGGCTAGGGCAGACAGCACGTCGCTCATCCTCGCGGCGGGCACCTCGAGGCGGAGGCGAGCCATCGGCTGGCAGACGACCGTGCCGGCCTGCCGCAGAGCCTGCATCAGGACCAGGGGTGTCAGCTTGCGGAAGTCAGCGGCCGTTGTTCGCGGTGTGGGCAGCACGCGCTTACTGGTGCCGTCACCCACGTAGTAGTTGCACTCGTTCATCGTGACGGCGCAGTCGGTGACCTGCCACCCGTAGAGCCCTGTGTCACACGCATGCTGGATGTACTGCGTCATGGCTTCGGTGAAGTGATCAGCCGTCTTGTAGATGTAGAGCGGAACGAGGCGCGGATCGAAGTCGAGCCGGAACCTGATGCCTGAGTCGATCGGTCCTGGCTCTACGCGAAGCCCGACCGTCGCCGAATAGGGATGGCCGTCGGACTGCAGGATCTCAAGGGCACTCGCACTGCCGAGGGGCCGCTCGATGTAGATCATCGTCGTCTCTCGGAACGTGGCGGCAACACTGAAATCGTCAGCGAGCGTGGACTGGATTACCTCTTTCTGGACAGCGCCGTAGAGCGACACGTAGATCTCCCGCCGCTCGTCGTCCTGGCGCAGATTGATGAGCGGATCCTGTTCTGCGAGCTGGCCAAGTGCGACTCGCAGCCGATTCCCGTCGCGAGGGTCACGCGGCACGACGGCAGACTCCAGCGTCGGCGGAGCGAACTGGAGGCTAGCGTCCTTCTCGGCCACCCCGATTCGATCCCCGATGCGGGCTTGGGCAAGACCCCAGAGCTTGCCGATCTGGCCAGCGCTGACAGCCTGCCGCTGGACCGCCGGCCCCCGCTCGAAGACGGCAACCGCGGTCACCTTGTCCTCGAGGCCGGATCCGACCGTGAGCCGATCGCGAACGTGCACGGTTCCTGAGAACATGCGGACGTAGGCGATCTTCTCCCCGCTGTTGCCGCGTTCGATCTTGAAGATGCTGCCGGACAACGGTCCGTCAGGGTTGCCGTCCGAACTCGGCAGGAGCTCGGCGATACCGGCCATCAACTGCGCGATACCGGCGCCAGTGATCGCCGAGCCGAAGAAGACGGGAACCACCTGCCCGGCCGCCGTCTGCTCGGCGAGTTCCTTGCGGAGCCGGCCGAAGGGAACCCCAGCCGCAGTTTGCACATACGTGGCCAGCAATCCGTCGTTGTGCTCGATCAGCAGCTCAGTCAGGGCATCTGTGAACGCGACGTCGTCTGCTCCCGACGCTGTGACGCTGGCGCCGCGCGTCCCGGCGTTCGTCACGCGACCCATGGCGAAGGCGGTGACCTTGAGCCGGCTGGCAATGTCCGCCAGCACGCCTTCGGGGTTCGCCCCTGACCGGTCAATCTTGTTCACGAATAGCAGGGCAGGTATCTGCAGGCGCTGCAGCGAGCGCATGAGTATCCGGGTCTGCGCCTGCACGCCCTCGACTGCCGACACGACAAGCACAACTCCGTCGAGGACGTTGAGCACGCGGTCGACCTCGGCGATGAAGTCCGGGTGGCCAGGCGTATCGATCAGGTTGACGGCGACGTCCCCGATCGGGAAGGAGGTCACAGCGGACTTGATCGTGATCCCGCGCCGCCGTTCCAGCGGCAGCGAATCGGTCTGGGTGGTACCAGCATCGACAGCACCGAGCTGGTCAATGACGCCAGAGTCGTACAGCAGACGTTCGGTAAGAGTCGTCTTACCTGCGTCTACATGCGCCAGGATCCCCAAGTTGAGCGTTTTCCGCGACACGCGCCACATCCCGTGAGTAGGTCCCAAAGGCCATCTCGATAGACGTGAACGCCTGGCGCATCTACCCTCCCTGGACGATCGGCACAGTGCCTGCTGACGTGAATCATAGCCCGATCGGCCGGAGTAGCGCAGGTCAGCGGTGTGCTGTCGGGGAGGCCCGGGGAGCCCCGGGAGACCCGAGGACACCCAATTTATGGATATAGCTCGTATGTATTCCGATGCGCTGGCTCTTACCGCATTATCATTATCTCAAATAACGGGAGGGTCGAGAGTCATGTCTGGTTGGCTACGACGGTCGGGGGTCGCGGGTGCCGCGGTCGGGGTCATGCTTGGTTCCTGGCTCTTCGCACCGGCAGCTAGCGCGCAGATTGCCGAGGTCGGCAAGCCGCCGGCCGGCGGTCCAGGCGGGGCAGTCGCGTGGGCAGGTTTCGCCGCGAACGCACAGCACACGGCACTCGCCAGAAAGCCGCCTCAGCCATTCAGCCGGATCCGCTGGAAGGCGAAGGTCGACCTGGCCCCGGTTCTGTCAGGTAACGAGCTGCTCATCCACTACGGCTCGCCCATGATCACTGCCGCGAACACGGTGCTGGTCCCGACTCGGATCAGTGCCAAGGCCGGGTACCGCGTGGTCGCGTACTCCGGGACCAACGGCGTGCGCCGCTGGTCGCTTGACACTGACTACCAGCCGCCTGGTGCAACCGGCTTTACGCCTCCACTGCCGGCTGTCCTGACGCCCGGCAAATCCCTGGCGGTCGCTGGTGCCGGCGGGACGGTTTTGATCCGCAGCCACGCGAACAGCGCGGTCGGCACTGTGCAGCGGCGGGTGTTCTACGGGGCGGCGGAGTGGAAGGCGCACCGGTCCGTGTACAACAAGGCGGTACAGATCAGCACGCCGCTGACCGCGGGACCTGACGGGTCGGTGTACTTCGGGTTCACCGTGACGGGCGCGACACCGGCGCACCTGGCCAGCGGGATCGCCCGGATTGACGCCCATGGTCACGCGACCTGGATCACCGCCGCGGCGGCCGCCGGCAACCGGGCCGTCACCGGTGTGGCCATCAGCTGCGCCCCGGCCCTCTCGCCGGGCGGTACGACCCTCTACATCACGGTCACTAGTCCCAGGCGCGGCTTCCTGGTCGGGCTCAACGCCACCACGCTCAAGCCAAAGTTCCACGTTCTCTTGAAGGATCCGGTCAGCGGCCAGCCGGCCCTGATCTCGACCAGTTCGTCAGCCTCACCGACGGTCGGACCTGACGGAGACGTGTACTACGGCGTCCTGGAGAATCCGTTCCCGAACCACGACGACCGTGGCTGGCTGCTGCACTACAACGCCACTTTGACCCAGACCAAGATTCCGGGGTCCTTCGGCTGGGACAACACCGCCTCGGTGATGCCCGCTAGTGCGGTGCCCGGCTACCACGGAAGCTCGCCTTACTTGCTGGTGTCCAAATACAACAACTATCTCGGCATCGGGCCGCACGGTGACGGGCGCAACAAGGTGGCCGTGCTCGACCCCAGGTCAAGCCAGCAGGATCCCTACGCCAACGTCCAGGTCATGAAGGCCGTCCAGACCATTCTGTCGCCTGTCCATGTCCCCGGCCAGCCCGCTGGCGCGCGGTACGAGTGGTGCATCAACTCGGCGGTGGCCGACCCCGCGGACAGCTCGGTGATCGTGAACAGTGAGGACGGGATCGTCTACCGCTGGGATCTAGTCCACAACACGCTGGCCGAGAAGCTCCGTCTGAACGGCCCACGACCGGAGGCTTACACCCCCACCATCATCGGTCCTGACGGGACCGTCTACGCCATCAACAACGCCACCCTCTACGCCATCGGGCGCTAGCTGGGATTTCGCACCGGTCCCGGCCAGGCTGTGCCGCCACCACGCGTAGGCAATGGCGCCGAGCGGCAGGGACGGCAGGTAGGTCAGTGCCCGGTACAGCAGCACGGCGGCCGCGACCCGCGCCGACGCGCCGCTGCCGAGGCCCACGATCAGCGGCGCGGTCAGGCCGAGCTCGACGATGCCGAGACCTCCCGGGGTAAGCGGGAACACCGTCGCCAGCCTGACCATGGCGAATGCCGCGAGCGAGGCTTGCCACGACACTTGCTGCTGGGTCAGCCCGCTCGCGCGCAGGCAGGCGAGTAGCACCAGCCAGAACGCGATGTTGGCCACCGTCGTCGCGACGGTAATCCGGATGCCCCGTTCCGCCAGCATCGCGGACGTGTCGGCGCGGAAGCTGACGAGCCCGGTCGCCATGCGCTGCGACCGCGGGCGGCGTGCGAGCCGGCAGCCAAGCGTCTCTGCCTTCTGCAGTGCCTGGCCCGTCAGCGCCGCGCAGCGCGGGTTTCGCAACAGGAATCGCAGGCCAGCGGCGATCACGACAAGCGCGCCTGCGCCGCAATAGGCCGCGACCGGCGGCACTACGCCGGCCTTGCCGCTGAGGGCGACGGCCAGCAGCGCGAGCACCGGCAGGCTGAGCCTGGCGAAGATGTTCCACAGGCCAGAGAGCAGCGTGTACCGCACAAATTCCTGTGTTCCGATACCCCAGCTCGCCAGCATCCGCCAGGTCAGACCGAGCGCCACGGCTCCGCCCGCCGGGACGGTGTTGGCGACCGCCGAGGAGCTCAGACTGACCGCTGCCGCCTGATGCAGCCGCAACCGAGGCAGGAACGTCCGGATCATGACTGCCGTGGCAACGAGGCTGCCTGCCGCGGCGAGGCTCATCAGGACGATCCCCGGCCAGGTCATCGCGTTGAGGCTGCGCCACTCCTGGCCGTAGGACGCGATCCGCGGGAACGCGAGGCCGAACACGGCCGCAACGATCAGCACGGACAGCGCACCGGCCAGGAGCCTGCGGCGTCCTCCCGACTTGGCAGACGCCGGCTGTGCTTGTGCGTCGAGGTCAGGCGGTGCCGCGAGGTTACGGCGGTGCCGTCACCGGCTGGCGGACACGAGGGCGGGCTCATCTGCTGCGGGGCCGGTGAGCCGCCGGCGATCAGCGAGCCGTCCTGGCGTGGGCCAGCGAACGTTCCCCGCCCAGCCGACCCTCTCCAGCAGCCTGATCACCTCGGCCGTGATGTCGATCTGGAACTTGTCCACGCCGTGTCGTGCGCACGTGGGGTCGGAGTGGTGCAGGTTGTGCCAGCTTTCGCCGAACGACAACACCGCGAGCGGCCAGAGGTTGGTGGCGCGGTCGAAGCGGCGCGTGGTGAAGGGCCGGTTGCCGAGCAGGTGACACAGCGAGTTCACGCTCCAGGTCACGTGCTGCAGCAGCATGACCCTGACCAAGCCAGCCCACAGCAGCGCGGTCAGCGCCGAATAGGCCGTGCCGCCGATCGCCCAGCCCAGCCCGAATGGCACCGCTAGCGAGACCACGGACAGGGCTGGGAATGCCTTTGACACCGCGCGCATCGCGCGGTCTCCCCGCAGGTCGGGGGCGTACCGCTCAGACGGGGTCGGGTCGGCACGGAAGAACCAGCCGCAGTGCGCGTCGACCAATCCTCGTAGCAGACCGCGGATGCTGGTCCCGTGCCGGTACGGAGAGTGCGGGTCACCTGGCCGGTCGGAGAAGGCATGATGCCGCCTGTGAGTGGCGACCCAGCCGATGACGTCGCCCTGGAAGCTCATCGACCCGGCGATCGCGAGCACCACCCGGAGAGCCGGCACTGCCGTGAAACTGCGATGCGTGAAGCAGCGGTGGAAGCCGACCGTCACGCCAAGCCCGGTGAAGGCGTACAGGCCAGCCATCAGAAGCATGTCAGTGGGCCCGACGCCATGCCCCCAGGCAAGCCACAGGGCCGCGATCAGGCCGACGAACGGGAGGCCGGTGATGGCCGCCGCGACGCCCACTTGCAGCGGGCCGCCGACGGTGGCGGAATTCAGGGCGGCATCCGGGAATGGGGTCGCGCCGTCGTAGTCCTCAATCGCCTGATCCGGCAATGTCTCCTCCTTGGCCATGCCGCCCGGGGTCAGACGGCTCGTTCGTGGACGTAGCACCAGCGCCAGGTCGACCCTGGATCGGTCGCTGCGGCGACCGCGTGGTCGGTTTCCTCGTAGTGGCCCCTCGCGTGATGTCCGGGCGACTCATCAGAGCAGGCGACCCATCCGCAGGTCAGGCACAGCAGGAGTGTGAGCGAGGACAGCCCGTCTGCTTCGCATTGCCCGCAGGTCTGCGACAGCGGGGAGACCTGAAGAGTGGCATTGAGGTGCTCGCATCGGCTCCAGGATCCGTCCGTGGTGCTGCAGGCCCAATGGGCCATCGCCTGGCTCCTCTTTCGTGGTTCGCACCTGATCGGTGCGACTGCGCGGGGGTGCGCATAACCGGCGCGACGCGGCATCGACAGCGGCGGGCCTGCCTCACCAGCTAACCCGGAGCTCGCCTGGCCGGAAAGGAGCAAATCGAGCAAGGCTCATTACCTGGGCAGATAACCGCACGGACCAGCAGGAATACGTCGCCTCGCGGGCGCCGTTCGCCGACCGCCTACGTGTCAGCCGGCTCCAGCCAGTTCAGCTCGGCGGCGAGTGCCCTGGCGCAGTCAACTACCGCGCGAACGTGCTCGGAGTCGTCGTCTGCTCGCCAGAGCACCGACCACGGGTAGAGCGACACCGGCGCCGTGAGCTGCCTCCACACGATGCCGGGATACTCGGACGCGTACGAGGCGGGAACACACGCCAGGCAACGTCCGTGGTGGATCAGGTCGGCCGCGCCGCGGATGCTCTGGACGCTGCCCCGGTAGAGGTTGGGAACAAAGCCGGCTGACCGGCACAGCTCGGCGACGAACTGGTTGAACTCCGGCGCCCGCCCGTCGGGGGAGAGGAGCAGCGGCTCCTTCGCCAGCAGCGCGACGGGCACGTCCTTCGCGTCGGCGAAGGGATGGCTATCGGCAACCAGGACCCCGAGCGGGTCCAGGCGCACGAGTTCGGATGCCACGTACTGCGGAGCATGCGAGGCGCGTCCGAAGCCCACATCGATCCGGCCGTCGGCCAGGAACATGAGCTGCTCAGGTACGCAGGCCTCCACCTGATGGATCTCCAGGTCACGGAATCGCTCCTGGACCAGGCGCAGGATCTGCGGCATGGAGTTGTAGCCAGAGTCGACGATCCCGACCTGCAGCACTGGGGCCAGATCGCCTGCCTGCCGCGCCGCCGCCGCCGCGCGCTGGGCCGATGCCAGGAGCTGGCGGGCCTCGGTCAGGAACGCCGCCCCGGAGGGCGTCAGCGCGACATGATGCGTGCTCCGCTCGAGAAGCGTGACACCGAGCTCGCGCTCGAGCCGCTGGATCTGCTGGCTAAGCGCCGACTGACCAACGTGCTCGCGAGCCGCGGCCCTGCCGAAGTGGAGCTCCTCAGCGAGCGTGACGAAGAACCGGACCTGACGGAACTCCAAGGGCGGCACCCCCTCCGTGCCTGGGGTTGTGTTCAGTATGCACCGGATCCGGAAGCGTTCTGCACGTCAGACGGGGGGTCAGCGCACAGTCAGCTTGCAGGTGCGCCGTCCATGAGGGTGCGCGCCGTCCAGAGAAGTTGTTGGGCTGATTGCTGCCTGGAGAGCCCGGCGACGTCAGTGAGCCATACGAACGCCTCGACGCCAACCGATGCTGCGAGTGCCACACTGAGCCGCTTGATTGTGGCGGGCTTTCGGTGGCCGCGAAGCGGTTGCAACGCGTCCTCGAACCAAGCGAGACGTCGGCCCGTGCGCAGCGGAAGGTCGTCCCTGTGGCCGGGCTCGAGCGACAGCCTCAGTGACATTCTGAACTCCGCCTCGGAAGCGAGTATCAGCTCGATGATCCGCTCGGCGACGATCAGGACTCGGTCGGTCGGGTCACCGGGGGGATCTGCAGGCAGCAGGCTGACCATGTCAAGCATCGGATGCGTGGCCACGAGGAGCTCGCGCTGATTGACGAAGTACCGGTACGCCGTGGCTCTGGACACGCCGGCGTGTGCCGCCGCGGCCTCCACCGTCGGCGTCGTGCCCTCCGCGAGCAGCGTGCGGGCAGCCTCGATCATCGCGGCGCGGGTGCGTGCCTTCTGGCCAGTCCGGCCATGAGTCGAAGATGAGATTGACCTACTCATGATGAGCACTATAGTCTCATATTCTCTGAAGGAGGAAGCCCATGTGCAAGGCATGCGACGGCAAGGCAGTTATCGCCCGGGCCGATGAAGGCGATCCGTTCTGGTATGACGGCGGCTTGATGACGATGAAGGCGCGGCCTAGTCAAACCGGGGGAAGCATCTCAGTTGTCGACGTTCGGGTACCGAAGGCGAAGGCGACACCGCTTCACATGCATCCTGACGCCGAGGAGACGATCTTCGTCATCGAGGGCGAAATCGAGCTCCACGTCGACGGAACGAATCATTATTTCGGGTCCGGCACGATGTGGACCATCATCCGGGGAACACCGCACGCGTTCGCCGTGCGATCCCCAGAGGCGCGGATGCTCGTGGTCTTCACTCCAGGCGGAGGCGAGGAGTTCTTCATCGAAGCTGGCGAACCGGCAGAACGCCGCGAGTTCCCGCCGCCCGCCGAGCCCGATTTCGCCCGCTACCAGGCCGCTGCCGCCAAGACTGGGCTCGTCATGCTCGGGCCTCCCCCATTCGACACGCCGGACTCCTAACCGCCGGAACGACGTGATCATCGTGGGCGGCGGATCGGCCGGCGCGACGTCGGCCATCACGGTCGCGTCCTCGGCCTTCCGAAAGGTCTAACGACTCTGAGAGCTTGACGGTTTGACTGACAGCGTTCATTATAACTGATGATGTCAGCTAACCTGGCGAGGGATCGCAAAGCAGAGCGCTACGCAGCCACCCGCGCGGAGATCCTCGAGGCGGCGTGGGACCTTGCGCGTGCCAACGGTTTGGCGTCGGTGTCGATGCGGGACCTCGGGGCGCGGGTTGGGATGAGGGCCCAGTCGCTGTACGCGTACTTCCCGTCCAAGAATTCGATCTACGACGCCCTGTTTACCGCGTCGAACCGTGACCTGCTTGGCAGGGTGACCGACCTGGCTCCTATGCCCGATCCGGTCGACGGGCTCCGTCGCCTGGCTCGGGTCTTTCTGGACTTCTGCGTTGAGGATCCCGTGCGCTACCAGCTGCTCTTCCAGCGCACGATCCCTGGCTTCGAGCCGAGCCCGGAGGCGTACGCCCCTGCGGTCGAGGGCCTCGAGGAAGTCCGCAAGGCGCTGCTCGCGTGCGGCATCACCGACCCCAGGGCCTTTGACGCCTGGACGGCCGTCATCAGCGGTCTGGCCGCACAGCAGAACTCCAACGAGCCGGGTGGTGATCGCTGGGTCGGTCTCGTCGATGAGATCAACGACATGTTTCTGGCGCATTTCAGGCCAGCTAGCGAAGTGAAGGGACAGCGATGAGCACGAAGATCACGCGCAGTGGAGAACATACCGGCCATCGACCATGACGAGGCCATGCATCTGGCCGCTGTCGAATCCGGCCGCGTGCTCGCGCTCGTCGACGAACTGCATGACGATGAGTGGTCCCGGCAGACTGACTGCACCGCCTGGGATGTCAGGGCCATGCTCGGGCACATGCTGGGCCACCTCGAACTGCAAGCCGACGTCGAAGAACGGATGCGCCTCATCAAGACGGCCGCCGAGCTCGCCAAGCAATCGGGGCGTCTGCGTATCGACGAGATGACCGCGCTGCAGGTGCGTGAACACGAGCATCTGACAACGAAGGAGCTGACGCGCGCATTTCACGCCGCGACACCGCGTGGACTCGCTGCCCGCACCGCAATGACGGCCGAGCAGCGCGCCGCGCCCTACAGCCCCGAGATACCCGGCGAGGTGCAATGGACTGTCGGTTACCTCTTCGACATCATTCACACCCGCGACCCGTGGCTCCATCGCATCGACCTCAGCCGCGCGATCGGGCGCGACATTGTCCTCTCCGCTGACCACGACGGACGCATTGTCGCCGACGTGGTCGCCGACTGGGCCCGCCGACACGGCCAGCCGTTCACGCTCACGCTCAGCGGAGCCGCGGGCGGCTGGTACCGGGCCGGCGACGGCGGACCCGAGCTTGAACTCGACGCCATCGAGTTCTGTCGCATCCTCAGCGGACGTGAGCAGGGCCGCGGCCTGCTCACAACCCGAGTGCCGTTCTAAGGGCCAGGTAGTGCTTTGGCGCGGGGCAGGTAATCGCGCTGAAGTATCGTCGCGACGAGCTCACCGCGGCTGTGCACACCCGTCTTGTCGAACACGGATTTCAGGTGATCCTGCACAGTATCCGTGGTCAGGTGCAGCCGGTCCGCGATCTGCCTGGTCGGCAGGCCCTGGCAGACGAGGCCGCAAATCGTTTTCTCGCGCTCGGTCAGGCCGTATGCGGACATGATCACCGGTGCGACCTCGGCGGGAGCGGCCTCCTCAACGATCACCGCAATCGCCTTGTCGCCGAGAGAATTCATCCAGGAGGCGTGCAGAACCGCCCAGCGCCCGGTTCTGGCGCGCACCCGCAGCCGTGGCATCGCCGTCGCGGAGGTATCCAGGTAGCGAAGCCTGGTGGCCAGCGCCGATATCTCGATCGGAAGATCCGACCCGTCCGCTCGGCCGCCCAGGTCCTCAAGCCATCGGCCCGCGGCATCGTTCATCCCGGCCGTGGCGCCGTCAGGGCCGAGAATGATGAGCCCGGGGCCGTGCGCGCCGTCTTCCAGGTCGCAAGCCTGCCGCAGCAAGCCCATCCGCAGGCCCTCAGCGAGGTGCGGGGCGAGGCGCTGGACAAACCGCGCCTCGTCCCGCGAGAAACTCGCCTGCGCCGCCTCACGATGCAGGCAGACATAGCCCCAGCAGGTATCCCGTGTCCGCAGCACAGCGCGCAGCTCGTCCTGCAGCCCAAGCGGGGCGAAGATGTCCCGGTAGCGGTCGCTGCTCGCCGGGTGGCCGCCGGTTGCTTCCATCAGCGTCCGCACGCCTGCCGGGTCGCGGGCCAGATCTGTCCACTTGTTGACGTCGCGCCGCAGGAACTCGTTTTCGACGAAATAGGGACCGGAATCCTCCGGCAACTCCTCCCGGTAGGACCGGGTGAACAGCAACGTCGCAGGGTCCGCCGCAGCCCACCACAGCGCGTCGATGGGCACGGCCTTCCGCAGCCGCGGCAGGACCGCGGCCCGAAGCTCGTCGGCGTCCAGACCCGACCGGCAGGCCCGGACTACTGCAGCGGCGAGATTGTCAAGCGCCGGACCGGTGAGCATGGCTCCCTCATCTCTGTCGCCGAGTCTAGCTGCGGGTCACCACCTCATAGCTCCCGCGGGCGACGAGCTCGGTGCCGGTCGCGGCGACCGTTGAGGCGCGGCTCTGCTCAGCGAACTTGTCGGTAGCGCTCGCGGTTTCCTGGCTGTCCCAGAGCGTCAGGGTCAGTGCCGTGCCGCTATCGCGGTCGATCAGGAACACCACGCCGGCGTTGCCCGGCAGGCCCTCCACGAAACCCTTGACTGTGCTGGCGGCGTGATCTGCCCACTTCTGCAGTTCCTCCGGTGCACCCGACCATGTCGACGTTCGTGCGAACATGCTGGCTCCTTTCGTTGCCTCAATCATCATCGGAGCCGCACCGGATGACCCTCCCAGAATTCTGGGAGACGAGCGTTCTGTCAGGCTGCTTGACGACCGGCCATTCGCGCGCGGTCCATTCCCTGAGCGGTGCGAAGATGGGGCCACAAGGCCGAATGGCCTGTGCCTCGAAGGGGTGGTCGTATGACAAGCACGAGCCCGCAGGACGCACACGAGAGCTCGGTGAGGGGACGGTCCAGGCGGCTGTTGCTCGCTGGTGCGGCCGGGGCGCTCGGGTTGCTGGCCGGAGAGGCGATCGCGCCGGCGACGGCCGCTCAGGCAGGTACCGACGGCGACGTCGTGCTCGGGGCGTTGAACAACGCGTCTACCACAACGACCATCGACACCGTGACCAGTGGCCAGGAGACGGTGGCGTTCGCCGCCGCTGACGCAAGAACGGTCTCCGTGGAAAACGAGAGCCTCGCGCAGACTGTGCTGGCCATCAACAATGGTGGCGGGGCCGCGCTCTTCGGGCTTTCCGGCGGCGAGGGCGTTTACGGTCAGAGTGGGATCACGCTCGGGACCAACGCTGGCAAGACGCGGAACGGGCTGCACGGCGTCACGGACAGTCCGACGGACTCGGGGGTGTGGGGCGAGGGGGTAGGCGGCGGTGTCGGGGTAGCGGGCGCGACCTCGACTTCCGGCATTAGCGGCAACCCGGCGATGACCGGGGTCAACCTGGGATCCGGTCCAGGGGTGAAGGGTGAGTCGCGCGGTGGCGGTACCGCCGTGCACGGCATCACTGCCTCTGGCGGTACCGGTGTGCTCGCCGAGGCCAGCGGTGGCGGAACGGCGCTGGAGGTCAGCGGCCCTGCGCTGTTCAGCCGCTCCGGGGTGGTCACGATCGCGGGGCAGGGGTCGGCGACGGTGAGTGTTGCCGGGGGCCTGTCAGCTTCGGCCCTGGTACTCGCGCTACTGCAGACCCCGGTTGCCGACCTGTGGGTGAGAGCCGCGGAGCCGCATCAGGCGACAGGGGATTTCACGATCCACCTCAACAGAGCGCCTGTCAGGTCGGTGCAAGTGGCCTGGTTCGTAGTTAATTGACGCAGCCAGGCTCACCTGGGTGCTGCAGCCGATCCGACACAATCAACCTGAGGAAACGAACCGTGGACCTTCGCCCCAGCTACCAGCCCTCGGACCTGCTGCGCTTCGTTGACCTCTGCGGCGGTGCCCTCGTGCCGGGTTCGGCCGCCGTGGCCTACGTGGCGAACACTGTAGATGGCGAGACGGCAAGCAAGCAGACCGCCCTGTGGCTCTCGGACGGCGGTGACCACCGCCGTCTCGCGCCGGCGGACGCTGCGCAGTCCAGGCCCGCGGTCTCGCCTGACGGGACGCGCGTCGCGTTCCTGCAGGTGCAGGCCGATGCGGATGGCAATGAGGCCGCTCAGCTCTGCGTCTGCGCGCTAGCTGGCGGCGAGACGACGGTGCTGACTTCCTTCCCGCGCGGGACCGGACCGGTCGGTCCTTCCTGGTCACCTGATGGTCAGTACCTGGCGGTAGATGCGTCCGACGCGCCCCGGCGCGACTCCGAACTCGCGTACCGGGTCAATCGGACGATTTGGCGCATGGACAATATGGGGCTCGTCGATGACAAGCTGACGGACGTCTTCGTGGTTCCAGCCGCGGGCGGGACGCCGCATCGCCTCACAGATGAGGATGGCGTCATCTCCTTCCTCGATTGGTCGCCCGACGGCAAGGCCATCTTGTTCGGTACCTTCGGTTCTCCCGACGCCACCAACTACGAGATCAAGATCGTCGACCATCCGACCGGGAGCACCCGGACGGTGACGAGCGCGCCGTTCCTCGCGTACACGGCGGTCGCTGCGTGGCTGCCCGACGGACGCGTGGCGTATAACTCGCCGTGGCAGATCAACCTGCGCATCGACCTGCTGGTGTTCGACCCGGCGAGCGGAACGCACGAAAGTCGCCTCCCTGACAGCGACGGTCAGATGTTCGGGCTCGTACAGGCCGGATTCGATTCACGCGCCATCGAGCCGCGCATCGTCGTCGACGCGGGCGGTGAGTGGGCGTACGTGTACGTCCAGAAGGGTGGCAGCCTGCTCATAACCCGGGTGGCCCTGCGCGGGGAAATCCGGGTCGAGAGGCTCACCGAGCCGTCGTATTCCGCCGTTCCGCTCGCCGTGGACGGAACCCGCCTGCTGGCAATCCGGACGGCTCACACCGAGCCCGCGAACCTCGTGGTGATCGACACCAGGACTGCGGAAGCCGAGGCGGTCACCGAGCTCAACGCGGGCTGGCTCGCGGAGTTGCCGTTCGACGTGCACCACTTGACGTATCCGACCTCTGACGGCGAGACCGAGATCGAGGGCTGGTACCTGGCACCCAGGCAGCTGGCCGCGCCGTACCCCACCGTTCTCCACATCCACGGCGGGCCATTTGCCGCCCACGGCGAGATCTTCAATCTCGACAACCTGCTCTTCACCTCCGCTGGCTACGGAGTGCTGTCGGTGAACTTCCGTGGTGGTTCAGGGTACGGCGACGCGCACGCCAGAATGCTCATTGGCGACTGGGGCAGTTTTGATATGGCCGACGTCCTGCAAGGGCTGGATGTGGCCGTCGAAAGAGGGCTCGCCGACGGTGATCGCGTCGCTTCTTTCGGATTGTCCGGCGGCGGCTACATGACGTCCTGGCTCCTGACCCACAGCGACCGCTTCCGTGCAGGTGTCGCCGAGTGCCTGGTCTCCGACTGGGCGGGCATGCTCGGCTCCGACATTCCGCATGTGATCGCGACCTGGATGGACAGCCAGCCGGGCCGAGGTGAGGCGTCAATGGCCCCCTACGTCCGGATGGCGCCCTCGACCTACGCCGCGCAGTGTTCGGCACCGCTGATGATCCTCGAGCACGAGGCCGACCTGCGCTGCCCGGTTACCCAGGGCGACATCCTCTACAACGAGCTGAGGCTGGCCGGCAAGGAGACGGAGATGGTCCGGCTGCCCGGGGTACCGCATTCTCCGTTCGCTGCCGATCTTCGCGTCCGGGTCGGGCGCGCCGAAGCGCTCATCGAGTGGCTGAACCGCCACATGAAGGTCGCCGACGCCTGACGCCACTTAGACGGTGATGGCGATCTTCCCGCGTGCCTTACCGGATTCGAGGTGGCGCATGGCTTCGGGAGTCTGGTCCAGCGGGTAGGTCGCGCCGATACTCGGGGTTACCGTGCCGGCCTGGATCAGGGCGGCGAGCCGGTCAAGGTCGGCCGCGCGCTGCTTGGGGGTGAGCATGGTTAGCCGCTGTCGAATGAACGGTGACCGGGCCAGGGCCCGGAATTGGCGGCCCATGCCGATCCAGTTGCCACTATCCTCGCCGCCAGTGATGACGGCGGTCCCGTCAGGGGTGAGCGCGCGGCGCAGCCGGGACAATGCGGGGTTCCCGGCGATGTCGATGATCAGGTCGTAGCGGGGCCCGCCGGCGGCGAAGTCGTCTTGGGTGTAGTCGATGACATGCGCTGCGCCCAGGGAACGGACTAGGTCGGCTTTCGCCGTGCTGCACACGCCGGTTACCTCCGCGCCGAAGGCCTTGGCTAGCTGCACGGCGTAGCTGCCGACGCCGCCCGACGCACCAGTGATCAGCACGTTCTGCCCCTGGCGGACGTGGCCGACGTCGGTCAGGGCCATCAGGGCAGTGACCGCGGACACCGGAACCACCGCGGCCTGCTCGAAGCTGACGTTGACTGGCTTGCGGGCGATCTTGTCTTCCCGCGCCACCGCGTACTCGGCGAAAGTACCCCGGCCAAAACCAAACACCTCATCACCTACTGAGAACCGGGTCGCTCCCGGGCCGACCGCCACGACGGTGCCAGCCACGTCAAGCCCGCACACGGGGTTCTTCGGCCCTCGGATGCCGGCAACGAGGCGCACCAGGTATGGCTGGCCAGTCATCAGGTGCCACTGGCCCCGGTCTAGGCCTGCCGCGCCGACCTGCAGGAGCACTTCGCCGGTGCCGGCCTCGGGCCGGGCGATGCGCGCGACGCGCAGGACGTCGGCCGAGCCGTAGCCGTCCTGCAGGATCGCCTGCATCAGGCCCTCTGCCGTCGCGGGGATGGCCGCCCCAGCGTGAGTGACCGTCTGATCGCGTTCGGCTGCCATGACCGCTTCCTCTCAGACCGCGAAGACACGGCCGCTCTTACCGTACTTAGTACGGCACCTAGTCCGGCACGCTACAGTACTAAGTACGAAAGCGCTAGAGCCCAGGAACGAGATGCTGAAGCCAGAGAGCCAGAGTCGCAGGGGCCGGGCTCCGCTAAGCCGGGACCGGATACTGCACGGCGCCGTCGCGGTCGCCGACGCAGCCGGAATCGGGGCGCTCACGATGCGCTCTCTCGCTTGCGAGCTCGGCGTCAAGCCGATGTCGCTATACCACTACGTAGCCAGCAAGGACGAGATCCTCGACGGCATCGTCGATCTGATCTTTGGCGAGATCGACCTGCCCTCGCCCGGCGGGGACTGGAGGGCTCAGCTGCATCGCCGGGCGGTCTCGGCTCGCCGGGCCCTACGGCGCCACCCCTGGGCCATCGGTCTCATGGAATCGCGAGCTAACCCTGGCCCCGCGACGCTGCGCCACCACGACGCTACCCTTGCCACCCTGCGCGGGGCCGGCTTCTCGGTGGCGATGACCGCCCACGCCTACGCTCTGCTTGACAGCTACACCTACGGATTCGCGCTCCAGGAAGCGGCACTGCCGTTCAACGCCGAGACAGTCACGGAGAGCACCGAGGCGTTCATGCGGCAGCTCGCTGGTGAGTACCCCCATCTGGCCGAGATGGCGACCGAGCACATCTTGCGGCCGGGCTACGACTTCGCCAGCGAGTTCGAGATCGGGCTCAGCGTCATCCTCGACGCTCTCACCAGGTCGATCGCCGACGGGCCCCAGCCAGGTCCTGCGCTCCGCGCCGACTGAATCGCCACCCCACCAGCTGCGCCGGAAAGTTTGGGGTTCGAGCCGGAGATCTACTAGGCATGTGGAAGCTACTTCGAAGGAGTGTCCGTGCCTGGTAATGCCCGCAATGGTGATCAGCGAGAACTCCGGTTCCGCAGCCTTTACCAGGCAAATTACCGCCCGGTCCAGGCCTACGCGGTCAACCGCCTTGGGCGGGCCGACGACGTGCCTGATGTCGTCGCGGAGGTCTTCACGACTGCGTGGCGGCGGCTCGCCGATATTCCGCCGCCTCCGAGTGACCGGCTCTGGCTCTACGGAACGGCGCGGCGGGTTATCGCCAGGCGGCACCGCAGCGCCAGCCGCTTGCGCAACCTGCTCGGTCGCCTCGCGGCGGAGCAGTTCGTCGGCACTGCGCTGCCGACTTCGCCGGGAGACCCTGTGCAGGAGCAGGTGCTCGCGGCTCTCAGCGAACTGAAGCCAGCCGACCGGGAGGCCCTGCTCCTCGTGCACTGGGAAGAGCTTTCCTATGCCGAGGCTGCCGAGACCCTCGGCTGCTCGGTCAACGCCGTCGGGATCCGGGTGCACAAGGCAAAGGCACGCTTGCGCGAGCTGTTCAGTACCCAGACCACGGACTACCGGCTGACTCCCGCGATCATCTCACCGAGAGGAACAACCCATGGATCTTGAGACCATGCTCGCGGAGGCGGCCCCGGCTCGGCGCGCATCATTGGACAGGCCCGACTCCCCGGCCGCGATCAGCCTGTATCGGCAGATCACTGCGCCGTCGACCGCGCGGCATGGCGTGCGAGCCCGCCACCGCCGTCGCATGACGCTGGCCGCAGCAGGTGCTGGGCTGCTCGCCGCGGCCACGGCTATGGCGATCGTGATTGGCCTGTCCGGCCCCTCGCATTCAGGTCCGGTGAGCAATGGCGGGCATATCACCGCCGCGAAGCTGCTTAGCAAGATCGCCGCCGCGGCGGATAAGGCGCCTACGCCAAAGGTGACCGGCAACCAGTTCATGTACATCGCAAGCGAACTCTCGGACGGCGGCGCCGGCAAGCCTGCTCCCAGGCATCCGCACAAGCGGCAGGCCTGGATCCCGGTGGCCAACCTGTGCCGCACGGCGCTGTTTATCGAGAACGGCAAGAGGTACACCACGTCGAGCAAGCCCAATTCGGATCAGGCTGCCAACGGCATCAGGGTCCGATGCCCTGACGTGGGCAGCGTGAATGAGCCGACGTACCGCTTGCTCAAGTCTCTGCCCACCGACCCGCGCGTATTGCTGAACCTGATCCGCAAGGCTACGGCCGGAACCGGGCAGACCTCCGACCAGGAGGCATTCACCACGATCGGCGACCTGCTTCGCGAGTCGATCGCGCCGCCGGACGTCAGCGCCGCGTTGTTCAGGGCGGCGGCGCTGATCCCGGGAGTGACCGTGGTCCACCATGCGGCGGACGCGATCGGGCGGCGAGGCGTGGCGGTCTCGTTCGCGCTCAACGGAGAGCGGTCAGAGTGGATTTTTAACAAGCACACCCTGCGTCTGCTGGGCGAACTCGACTATTACCACGGGACGTTGTCCTTCAAGGCGGCCATCACCGCCCGCGCTTTTGTCGACCACGCGGGTGAAGTTCCTCCGGCCGGCTGACCTGCCGTCACTGCGATTCATGGCCCCTTGCCCCGCGAGAGCCGGGCAAGGGGCCATCGTCATGAGCGCGGAAGCCATCGTCATGAGCGCGAGAAGCTCAGCCTGGGCGTGTGGCTGCCTGTCGCAGGTCCGATCGGCCTCGGTGCAGTTAGCTTTACGAGACAGTGGGCTCGCCTGGGCACAAACGATACGATCACGGTCAACGACGGCAACTGTCTCGATCCCGTTGACGATCCGAACGTCACGATCGGATCGCGCGGGCCTCCATGGCGGACCTGGGAGGTGGCGTGCTGGTCAGCGATGTCATGGCTTCGTTCCCGGCCTACATACGTCTCGGCGCGACTATCCGGCGGGCGGCCGAGGTCGTGAGCGTGTCCGAGGTCGGCCAGCTGATGGTCCTGGACCACGACGGCCGGTTCGTCGGGTCACTGTCCGAGGAGGACCTGGTGCGGGCCATGCTGCCCGGCTTCGAAGACGTGACAGCCGCCGGTGGCTCGCTCGCCGATGCGTTCCGAACTTTTCTTGAGCGCGGCCGCACTCTCGCCGACCGTGTGATTGACCCGCTCGTCGTGCGCGACGCGGCGACGGTCCGGTCAACCGACGAACTCGCCAGGGCGGCGATCGTGATGATCGACCGCGGGATCCGAAGGCTTCCCGTTGTTGACGACGGAGCCCTCGTGGGCACACTGTCGCGGGCCGATCTGTGCCGTGCGGTGATCTACCATTCCTGAACTCCGGCTGATCATCACCGATCGGCACACCAGAGAGACCAGCCTGCGGGTGTGCGCGCTGCCGGCAATCATCGGCCGGGACAGCGGTACGGCGGCGGTGGTGCTGGACGACCGCGACGTCTCCCGGCGCCACGCGCGGCTCGCGATCGTCGACGACGATCTCGTGCTCACCGATCTCGGCAGCACCAACGGAACTTACGTGAACGATGCGCGGGTGATGCGCCGGGTGCTCGTCGCCGGGGATCAATTGCGCATCGGCCGATTCGAGCTGACGTGGACATTGGTCGATCCGCACGCGACGGTGGCCGTCAATCAGGACCTGCGGACTATGGTGCGGCAGGTTGCTCCGCCGCGCGTCGCCGCACGACGCGTGGTGGAGGCCGCCGAGGCACACAACCTGCGGGTAGGGCATGAGCTCGATGGATTCCTGTCGCTTGCACATGGATTTCTGCCCGCCGAGCCGCCGCTGTTGGCCTTCCCTGACTCGCACCGAGCCTGGGACGAAATGACCGATGGGCTGCCCGAGTTGTTCCGCCGGCTGTCGCTGCGCCGAGCGTTCGATGCGATGCCGGTGCTCGACGCCCGGCCCGCGGCATTGCCCGACCGATACCTGTTGCGCGCCTCGACGTTGCTCGGCGTCTTCGCCCACGCCTATCAGTACATGGCGATCGACCCGCCGCCCGCTCTGCCCGAGTCGCTGCTGCGACCGTGGACGACGGTCTCGCGCCGCCTGGGCAAGAAGGTCCCAGCTGTCTCCTATGTCGATCTGTTCTTCTACAACTGGCGGCTGCGCGATCCGGCCGGGCCGCGGGCGCTGGACAACATGGACCTGCTCGTGCCGACATGGAACAACGCGGCGGAGCGAGGGTTTTACCTGGTCACCACCGAGTTCGCGATGGCCCTCACGCCAGTGCTTGGCGCCATGCTGGACGCCCAGGAGGCCGTCGTCGCCGACGATCCGGCCGCCCTGGAGGGCGCGCTCCTGGTGATTCTCGACCAGCTGCAGTACGTAACCCGGGCCATCTACCCGCAGATTGACCCCAACCTCCGCGCCCGGCATCCGCTCGACCAGGTGTTGTGGGCGAAGACGGTCGGCACCGCAGGAGTCCCGATCTTCGACGGTGCACCCAGCCCGAGCGGCACCGCCCAACCGCAGATTCACGCGCTGGACGCCTTTCTCGAGCGCCGGGACTACGCCTCGCTGGTCGGGCAACAGAGCGTCTACCTCGCCGGATTCTTCCCGCGGCACTGGCAGGAGCTGGTTGCCGCGTTGCGTGAGGTGTCCGTGCGCCAGTACGTCGAGGACACCCGCAGCGCCACCTTGCGCGGCATCTACAACGCCATGCTCGACGCCTACCTAGGCGACCGTGGCTGGATGGGCCTGCACCGCATCAAGGCGTACGGCTTCCTTGAGGTGGCGTTCAAGGTCGGCCGGCAAGTGACGACCGGCGCCCGGTTCACAGGACTGTTCAAGGACCGCACCTGGGACAAGGTCGACGGCGAGCTGGCCGTCGTCCGCGAGGAGCGCCGCCCTCCGGTGGGTCAGCCTGTGGTGTTCGGAACCGCCCGCCGGGGCCGCGTCGTCACCGCAGAGTCCGGCGCCTGGACCTGCTATCTCGAGATCGACGTCGCCGGGCAGGGCGTCCACCACTTGCCCGGTGACCGGGTCGGCGTGCTCGCGGAGAACGACGACGAGTTGGTGCGCCGCACCGTCGCCGCACTGCAGGCGACCGGCGACGAGCTGGTGCGGCTGACCCCGC
>CAVPIR010000004.1:0-364863 GCA_963705055.1 uncultured Actinomycetota bacterium | reverse complement strand
TGCCAGGGTCGCAGCGGAGTTCAGGAAGGTCATGGCGGCCAGGGGGGTAACGGTCAGCGTCCAGCATGTCCGGGACGCAAATCCGACGGACTTGCCCAAGGCAGACCTGTACGTCTTCAGCTCGCCGGGCCGCATGGGAAAGCCGAAAGGCAACGCCCGCAGGTTTTTGCGCAAGGTCAGTCTGGCGCCGGGGACCAGGTACGCGATCCTGGCCACCCAAGGCGCCCCGAAGCCGGACAAGAAGACCGGGAAGATGCCGACCCAGGAGGAACAAGACCGGTGGGAGCGGGTCATCCCGATCATGAATGAGCTGTTGGCGGCCAAGGGACTAACGAAGGTCACCGAGGCAGCGATCCTGGTGACCGGCCTCAAGGGGCCGCTTGAGGAGGGCTGGCAGAAGAAAGTCGAGGCTTTCGCCGATCAGATCATGTCTGGTTCTGGTGTAGCCCATTGATCTCGGATGGACGCGAGTGCGCGCGGGCAGAACGAAGGATGCCCGCCTCGGGGCATTAGGCGTGGCAGTGACCTGAGTGTCGAGATGTTGAGGCCTTGAATGTCGGGGGCGCGCAGATGACCGCGATCAAACAGCCGGCTGAGAAGATCGCTTGGTACGCCATACCCGCGCAGGACGCGGCGAGGCGTCTCGGTGTCGAGCCAGACGCAGGGCTGACCGACGATGGCGTCCAGCACCGGGCCGACGAATACGGACCTAACCAGCTACCCACCGAGCCGCCGCCGAGCACGTGGGCGGTCGGGCGGAGCCAGCTGACCAACCCGATGAACATCATGCTTCTGATCGTCGGCGCGGTGAGTCTCGGCATCGGGCAGGTGCCAACAGCGATCGTGGTCCTGCTGCTCGTCGTGTTCAACGTCGTCATAGGTGCGAATCAGGAGCTGAAGGCCAGGGCCAGTGTGGAGGCCCTGGCACAGCTGCAGGTGCCCACTGCCAGGGTCCGCCGCGACGGCCTAGTAGCGGAGATCGACGCGACGGGCCTGGTCCCCGGCGATATCGCCTTGCTCGAAGCTGGCGACGTGGTTCCGGCCGACGGCCGGATTGTCTCCTCGTCCTCGCTCGAGATGCAGGAGGCTGCCCTTACTGGCGAGAGCGCGCCGGTCGCCAAGGACCGAGGCGTTTTGCCTGACGGTGAGCTCCCGCTCGGCGACCGCACCAACCTGGTGTTCCAGAACACTCAGGTGACCCGCGGCGCGGCCGCCTTTGTCGTCACGGCTACCGGCCAGGCGACCGAGATGGGCCAGATCACCGGCCTGGTCACAGCTACTAAGCGGTCACGGTCGCCGCTGCAGCACGAGCTGGACGGCATGACCAAGGTGTTCGGCCTGATTGCCTTGCTGGCCGTCGCGGTTATCGCGATCGTCGGCATCCTGCGCGGTCAGCAGCTGTCGACGCTGCTCCTGCTGTGCGTGTCAACGGCGATCTCCGCGATTCCGGACGGCCTGCCGACCTTCGTACAGACGATGCTGTCGTCGGGGGCGCGCAGCCTCGCCGAGTCCAAGGCGGTGGTCAAGTCGCTGAGCGACGTCGAGACTCTCGGCGGCACCACGGCCATCAATACCGATAAGACCGGCACGCTGACGATGAACGCGATGACGGCGACGACCATGCTCGCCGGCGGTGACTGGTTCAGCGTCGAGGGCCACGGCTACCGCAAGGCCGGCGCGATTCTCGGTATCGCGGAAGCGCCGGCCGCCGATTTCAGCCGGCTTGCCCTGGGCCTGGCGCTCTGCACCGACGCCAGCGTGGCAGAGGACGAGTCCGTCGTCGGCGATCCGACCGAAGCAGCGTTCGTGGTCCTGGCCGCGAAGATGGGAGTCGACGCGGCAGAGACGCGGAACGCGCTCCCGCGCCGCGCTGAGGTGCCATTTGACTCCGAGTACAAGTTCATGGCGACCTTCCATGACTCACCTGACTGGCTCGCAGGTGGCATCTTGCGCCAGCCCCACTTCGCCACGGTCAAAGGAGCTCCGGACATCGTCATCGACCGCTGCGGTCAGGCTCTGTGGCATGGCAACCTGGTACCCATCGCCGACGTCCACGATGAGCTGGTCGCAGCCAACCGGGAGCTGTCCGAGCGAGGGCTCCGCGTTCTGGCATTCGCCGCACGCGATCTTGATGACGCCGCGATGGAATCGGCACTGGCCGATCCGATGAGCGCCGTCGGCAATCTGATCATGGTCGCGCTCGTCGGGATCATGGACCCGCTCCGCGCCGAGGCCAAGCAGGCCGTCCGGCTCGCGCAAAGTGCGGGCATCGACGTGCGGATGATCACCGGCGACCATACGGTGACAGCGCGTGCGATCGCCGATGAGCTCGGGCTCGGCCCTGGGGTCCTCACCGGGACCGAGATGCAGCACCTCAGCGACGCGGAGCTGTCCCGGCGACTTTCCGCCGTGCACGTGTTCGGGCGGGTGGCACCTGAAGACAAGCTGCGACTGGCCCGGCTGATGCAGCGGTCAGGCGACATCGTCGCCATGACCGGCGATGCGGTGAACGATGCCGCCGCATTGAAGCAGGCCGACATCGGAGTCGCCATGGGTAGCGGCTCGGAAGTCTCCAAGCAGGCAGCGAAGATTGTCCTGACTGACGACAACTTCGCAACCCTCGTCCGCGCCGTCGAGGTTGGCCGCGACCTTTACCGGCGGATCTCCTCCTACGTGAAGCTACAGCTGACCATTCTGTCGGCAGTGCTGCAGCTCATGGTGTACGCCACCATCCTCGACATCAACTCGGGCATCGCGCTGTTCCCGCTGATGCTGATGTTCTGCAAGTTCTTCATCGTCATCACCGTCGTGATCGGGTTCATCGTGGACGTGGCCGACCCCAGCGTCATGCAGCAGCCGCCGCGCAAGCCAGGTACCAAGATCGTCAACGGCCCGCAGCTCGTCCGCTGGTTCATCAGCGGCTTCCTGATCGCGGCGACTGCGCTAGCCGTCCTGGCCCTCGGCCCGGGAAAGGCGAGCACCACGCACGCATCGATCAACATGACGATGACGTTCGCGATCGTCGCGCTCAGCGCGGTCAACCTCGGACTCGTCATGCGGCGTGAGCGCGAACCCGTCTGGTCAAGGCCGGTCTTTCCCTATCTCGGCTGGATCATCCTCGGCTGGGTACTCACCTGGGCGGCAGTGGAGCTCCACATGCTGCAGCGCCTGCTCGACACCATGTCACTGACCGGCGGCCAGTGGCTGGCGGTGATCGGCCTGTCGCTCATCGCGCCGGTAGCCGTCGCCATCGACAAGTCCATTCAGCTATCCCGCCAGCCCAAGCCAGCTGCGCCCGAGTAGTCCGAACACGCCGCCCTCCACAAGAACGCGAGCTGATCGCGGGACAGCACCGTGATGCTTGGCGGCAACTAGCAGCACGCCGACGGCTCTGATTGCGCGGTTGGCCGTGCAACGTCTGGCCGCGCGCCAATGCCCGGATAGTTCTTCTTTAAAAGGTCGGCTGGAGCCTGAACCGAAACGGTCTCGAATCCGTTCACCGAGTCGGAGAATTAGGTCTGGGCTGGATGTGTGCATCCGGCGCCAGGTGACCGAGGCACGAGAGAAAGGGACACGAATGAACAGAGCGTTCAACAGGCGGCGCAGCCTGCGCGCGACCCTGACCCTCGTCGCGGCAGGTGCTGCGACGCTGGCCGGGGCAGGCGCACCGGCGCTCGCCGCGATTCATTCCTCGTCGCAAGCAGCAGCGGCCTGCATCTCGAGGGCCAGCACACCTGTCCGGGTCGGGCACATCAGCGGCATCCTCGGCGCGGCACCGGGCAGCGCAGCCTGTCAGGCTGCCAATCCTGGCAATACCGCAGGCCAAACCGCCATGGGCAGTCCGCCCTTGATCTGGCACGGCGGTGCCGTGATGGGGACGGCTCAGACGGGCCCCCTCGTCATCACGCCCATTTTCTGGACCCCTGCTGGCCACCCGATGGCGGCGGATTACAAGAGCCTGCTCACCCGGTATGTAAGTGACGTCGCCACCGCGAGTGGCAGCACCAGCAACGTGTTCTCGATCCTGCCCGAGTATTTCGGGTCCGACGGATCGATCCGCTACGACGTCCAGGCAGGCACCGCGATCACCGACACCAACCCGTTGCCCGCCAACGGGTGCACGCTGACTCACAAGGACACCAAGGCGATCTACGCCGACGGCTCCGGCTACAACGCCTGCCTGGACGATGCCCAGGTCCAGGCAGAGACCAACAGCGTCGTTGCCGCGAACAAACTGCCTGTCAATCTCTCGCACATCTACGTGATGTTCCTGGCCAAGCACGTCGAGACCTGCTTCAACCCAGGTCCTACAACGAACAACACGAAGAACGGCTGCACGATCAACTACGAGCGCAGCGCCGCGTTTTGCGCTTACCACAGCCAGGCTCCGAACAGCCTCGAGTACGCGAACATGCCGTTCCCGATTTACCTGTCGCCGGTCGGCTTCACCTGCGGCAGCAACGCCCGGGTAGCTTTCCCCGGCGTCATCGAGACGCCGAACAACAATCCCGATGGCGACACCGAGATCAGTCCCACGAGCCACGAAGTCAATGAGCTGATCACCAACCCAGACAACAACGGTGTCACAGCCTCCGGCTGGTTTGACGTGGCCGGATTCGAGAACGGCGACGAGTGCGCCTTCACCTACGGCCCAGTCCAGGGCCCGCCTGGCCAGTTCTTCAACCAGGTGATCAACGGTCACAACTACCTGACTCAGGAGGAGTTCAGCAACAGCAGCTTCTTCGCCAGCGGCGGCGGATGCCTGCAGCACCCGTGAGCCCGGCGGAGACGTGATCGCGTCTCTGCCCAAAAGAGCATTAGCAATGGTGGCCCCCGGACAGCGTCCGGGGGCCACCTAGCGCAATCATGAAGGTGTCGTGCAACAGAGCGCAGACACTGTTGACCTAGCGCGGCCCATCCTCGAGTCAGGTCGATCACCCAGCAAATTCGTGCGCTGCCCGTGCCGCCGCACACGGAGCGCACAACGGCACGTCAATATCGCCCAGCAAGTCTGAGCTGTGCTGGCTCGTAATCACCGCGTCGAACGCCTCACAAATGCCGCGGTCAGTCGGATGAGCCCTCGGGCAGAAGCAAAGGCAGGGCTTGTGCCGCATGAACTGCTCGGCGCGTTCTATCACCGCGCGGACCTCGGGGCGGTTCCCAACCTCCGCGAGCGCATCGACGGCCGGCCGGATGCGCTCAATCGCATCAGCAATAGCCTGCCCGACTTTCCGGCCGACCTCCGCCATGGTTGTCAGCCAGTTCGGTGTCTCTGTCATTGCTCACGGTCGCATCCTCTCATCGGCACAGACGCAGAGCCAGGGCATGTTTGCGCCAGTCAGACACCCGCGGCCATCTCGATCCCGGGGCAACTTCCTGGGCTGGCAGTACACGATCAGCCAGGGAGCGAGAGTTGTCGCGGCGCTGCCGGGCATGGCATCGACATGGCTCCACGGGGCGCAGACGGCGGCGCTGTGGCTGCTGCTATGCCGCTCCGGCGGGCCCATCCCGATCCACGCGCAGATCTGGATCGTGTCTACTTCATCAGATCAAGAATGTTCTTGGATAATCTGCTCAGCGTGAACCGCCGTTGGCCTTCGTGGGGAAAGCGGCAGTCGGCATACACCCGCGGGGATCCGCGGCAGTGAAGACGATCATCCTTTCCGGCTCCGTGGCGCTGGTCACCGCCCTGCTGGGAACCCCGCTATTCATCAGGCTTATGCGGCGGCTCGGCTACGGCCAGCCCATTCGGGTCGAGGGCCTGAAGTCGCACGAGAGTAAGCGCGGCACGCCCACGATGGGCGGGGCAGTCTTCGTCGTCGCCTCGCTGATCGGCTACCTGGCTGGGCACGCACTGACTCGCACTGGGGTGACCGCGTCGGGCTTGCTGGTGCTGATAATGATGATCGGCCTTGGACTGGTCGGATTCGTTGACGATTTCCTGAAGATCTTCCGGCAAACCAGCCTGGGACTACGCAGCCGGGCGAAAGTGGCCGGTCAGGTGGGCGTCGCGACGCTGTTCGGGCTGGAAGTGCTGCAGCGTCCTGACACATTCGACCTGACGCCCGCCGACGCACATCTGTCGTTCGTGCGGGATTTCGGCCCGGTGCTCGCCACGCTGCCATTCGTGATCTGGGTTGTCATCATGACGGTCGGTGCGTCCAATGCGGTGAATCTCGCCGACGGCCTCGACGGCCTGGCGACTGGATCGACGATCGTCGTGCTGGCCGGCTACATGCTGATCGGAATCTGGCAGGAGCGCAACCTCTGCACCAGCTTTCTATCCCAGCAGTGCTACCTGGTGCGCGACCCGCTAGATATGGCGGTCGTCGCGGCCTCGGTACTGGGGGGTTGTATCGGGTACTTGTGGTGGAATGCGCCGCCAGCCAAGATCATCATGGGTGATACCGGGTCACTGGCTCTCGGTGGCGTGCTAGCCGGGCTAGCCATCTGCACCAGGACCCAGCTGCTGCTCGGGATCCTGGGCGGCCTGTTTGTGATCATCACGATGTCGGACGTGATCCAGATCGGCGTCTTCAAGGTGACCAGGATCAGAACCGGCACGGGTAAGCGAGTGTTCAAGATGGCGCCGCTGCAGTATCACTTCGAGCTGAAGGGCTGGACGGATACCACGATCGTGATCAGGTTCTGGCTGATCTCTGGACTGTGCGTGGCGGCGGGCCTCGCCATCTTCTACACGGCCTGGCTGCGGACGTGACGCCGAGCTGCGCAGGCGGCGCGGTCTGACCCAGGAGCGGGTCGCCGTCCGGATGGGCGTGTCAGTGGCCCGGGTATCGCAGAGATCGAGGGCGGCGATATCTCCACCCAGGATGTCCTGAATCGCAGGTCACGGCCGTCTTACATCTGGGGCCAGTGCGCGCCTAGGTAAGGGTCCGGTTGGTCGTGGCCCCAGCGGTCGAGGGCCTTGGCGAGGGCCGCAGCTTGTCCGCCTCCCCGGGGAAGGTTTCTCTTCAGAACGAACCGAGGACCAGATCGCGTTCTGCCGCGTAGTCGGCGACATTCTCGGTGACGACAGCCCGGCCTTTTGCTCTTCCGGCTGCCGCGACCTGAGCGTCTTCGGCGGCCTGGAGGCCGACCTCCGAAACATGGACAGCGTCATGGCCGTACTTCTCGCGTAGCAGTACTGCTGTGATTCGGGGGAACATCTCGGCGATCAGGAATGCGGTCACGCCAGCAGCGCTTCCCGCTCCAGAGCTGCGGCCTGGCTCTGCACTGCCATGGCCTTGTTCCGCTCGATCCGCCGACGGATTTCGTCAGCGTGCGCGGCGGCATAGTCCAGGGCGATGCGGATTAGCCGCGGGTGAAGATCTGACTCCTCGCCGAGCAGGCCAACTCGCTCCTCCTCGCTGCCGTCGAGTTCCTGCAGCCGTGTGATGACCTCCCAGACGTCCGGCCCAGCGGCGAGCGCTGCGCGCCGGTCATGCGCCGGGCCCCGGAACATGCTCTGTCGAGCTACTGCGGTGCTTGGCAAGACCGTCTGACCCTGAGCGGGGGATATCTCCAGTAGACTTGATGACATCCACTCCGAGTCACCAGAGGCCGCCCGGAGGTACGCACGACACCGGGCCTATTAATCTCAGGGACTCGCCTGATCCTCTTAGCTCTATGGTCAGTGGCGGGCAGCACCGCAGGGGAAGAAAGATCATGAAAAAGGTAGCGAAGGCCGAGCCTCGCGAGCGCACCTCACCACAAAACGGCATGCCTGAGCCTGTGCCATATGTGTACCGTCAGCAAGAGCGCCGCAATGACTGGGCCGCACGAATAGCTCGGCGGAATGCCCAAGGATGGTGGCAGCCGCCCGCTGCCTTGCCCATCCTGCCGAAGGCTGATGATCACAGGCCTAACCTGCGAGTTATACCTCGGACCATCCCGGTTATCTAACCGGACCTCCCAAGCGCAGCATCCCCGGCGAACATCCCCATTTGGTTCAGTGGTGAAGGCTGCCGAGCCATGTCGCGGTCTCGCGTGGGGAGGTGAACCGGGATCGCTGGATGTGCGCAACCTCTGGCCTCGCCAAGAGCGCAGCAATTTCCGCGTGCCGCGCGGCGTGTGTCTGTGCAGTCCAGCGCACTGGTGTTCCTCCGCGTAGTAGGGCGCACCGTCGAACACCCCATCGCGGGCCGGCTGCCTTTATAGCGGCAGCAACCAGTGCAGCGAAGCCGGGGGCCTCGATAAGTGTGGACGCATGGCTGATTCAGCCGGTGCCGGGTTTGCTTTGCCGCCACTGGGCCCGAGCTTGAGGCCCGGGATGGGCTAGCTGAGTAGCTGACCGAAGATGCCGATGCCTACTTGCAGGGCGTGGCCCTGGTCGAGGATGCCGCCGGCAATCTCCGGATGGGCGGCTGCCCACACCTCCGCCGCCGCCCTGGTGGCGAAAAAGTTCATGTGCCCGCAGCACACCAATGCCGACGGCCCAGTGCACTCACCGTCGGTCCGGCCGACGTACACCACGGCCGTGGCCGGATCCCAGGTGGCGCCGGCCTCGTCAACGTTCACGGTGATCGGCTCACCGGTCGAGGGGTCGGCTGATTCGATCACAACAGGACGGCCGGTCATGGCGGACACGCCCAGGGCGTCGATCGCGCACATGGCGAACACGGTCGTGTCGCCTGCTATCCGGACCTGGTGCCGGGTTGGCACCGCGGAGAACGGGTACGCCGCGGTGATCTGACCGGCATGATCGAGGCACAAAAAGTCGCCGTCTGCAAGCTCGGCAAGCACCTCCGTCACGCCGACCTGCTCAGCGTGCATGGCCAGGCTGGCGATGCTCGGTGCAGCGCCCGACTGGATGAACGACCGCAGCACAGCCTGATGGACGGCTCGCAGGCCACGTTCGGCAGGCGCGACACGGCCCAGGCCCCCGCGGCCGAGCGCATCCAGCCACGCTGGGTCCCTCGTTCCGGTGGCCGCTGCCAGGGCCTGCTCAATCACGTGCTGGAGCTGAGCGACGGACGGGGCACCCGCCAGCTTGCCATCATCGTTGCGATACAGCCGGCATGACAGGCTCGGCGGCTGCCCCGCCTCGGCAAAAGGATCGGCCCCGTCGATCAGCAACGTGGGCGAGCCGTGCATGCCCCACCGCGCGGCCCCGCCGTCATCGGAGATCACTCGATGCGCCAGCAAGACACCCGCTCGGCCGGCCACCACGGCCGCCAGCCGGTCGCCCAGAACTGGTGCGTTCGGGCAGTCCTGCACGGCCAGAACGGTCAACTGCATCCGCGAAGCTCCTTCGTCTGGCTACCAGGGCAGGTGCCGGTTGAGCCACTGGAGTGCTGGCCCGATCACCGGGCGCTGGTGCCAGCCCCGCGCCATGACTCCACCGCGGACCGACTCAGCGGCACCGCGCAGCCGCTGGCGCATCACGGTCGCTTGATGGTCCCTGGCGCGCCGCCGCAGGAAATGGACGCAGTTGACGCAGATCCCTACTTCGGGATGGTTGCCCAGGTGGACCAAGGCCTCCTCGGAGCTGTTCCGGCCGCAGCACCAGCATCTGCTCTGGCCTGTCTCGCCTACCGCTGTCTGGGTCTCAGCACTCATCGCGGCTCCCATCTCTAGCAGCGAGTGTAGGCGCCTGGAATCCCGGCGCACCACTGGTCAGCGGCCAGCTGAGACGTTGCTGGCCGGGGTAGGACCTGGTCAGGCCGAGTAGGGCGTCCGGGGCTCGAACCCGGAACCTACGGATTAAAGGAGCCGTCATCCAATTCTCTCTGGCTCGACGAGAACTTGCCCGCGACAGCCGGGTCCGTTCTGGCCAGGGCTGGGCACGACGTCGACACCGTGATGGCCAAAGACCTGGATGGAAGCACCGGCCGACGCCGCGACGAAGACTGAGGCGTGGCGTCTAAGTCTGGGGAGCCTCCGCGGCCTTCACCAGGCCGGCCACGATGACCGGGTACAGGTTACGCAGCGACCGGTACACCAGGCGGCCCATGATGGTCCGGTCCCACGAAGCGCCCCAGCGGATCAAGGTGCCGTCGGGTGCCGGGGTCAGCGTGACCTCGGCCCGGTAATTCCGCACCGGGATGCCGCGCAGCACGGTGTAGGCAAGCCGCTTGCCAGGCTCGACGTCGAGGATCTCCTCAACCGAGACGGGGTACCGGAACCCGTACCGCTTTGACCCCTCCAGCCAGTAGACGGCGCCCTTGCCGTTCGCGGCCGCGTCGCCCTCGCTTCGGTAGCCGGCCTTGCGCCACGGTCCCCATTGTGGGTACACCGTGACGTCGCTGAGCAGGGACCAGACGACCTCGGGCGGCACATGAGCGGTCCGCTCTGCCGCAGCTTCCACCTTGCGCATATACAGGTTCTACCGTCCGCCGGTCAGACCCTACAAGACCAAGCCGATTTCCGTGCCCGCACCATAACCCACCCCGACCCGCGATCTCAGAGCCACAGATCATCGAGCAGCATCCGCTCATGTCGCGCAGCGAGCCAGGCAAGGTGCGCCAGTTCGGCCAGGACGGCGACCCTGGCCAGGCGGCACGGGCCGAGGCTGCCCGCGCTTCGCCGCGAGTGCACCCGGCGGCAACCTGACGTGACCGGCCAGAACGCCACGATTTTGGCAACCGGCAAATGCGCTGCCGCCCGTGCCCGTGCAGTCCTACAGTGGCCGCGCCGCGGGGCTGCTTCAGCTTGTGCGGATGCTGCCGGGCGAGGTGGCGGTCGGCGAGGTCAGCAGCCGGGATGAGGGCAACGCGGACCTGTCGACGACCTGGCCTTCCTTGACTACCAGGGAGACCGTCCGCATGTTCTCCACGTCGGTGAGCGGATCCCGGTCGAGCGCCACTAGGTCGGCCCGCTTGCCCGGCGTGATCGAGCCGAGTTCGTCGTCCACCCGGTAGGCACGCGCTATGTTGACCGTCGCGGCTTGCATGACCTGCATCGGCGTCATGCCGCGGTCAACCATCGCCCGCATGACGGCGATCTCGGCCTCACCGAGCATCGAGGACGGGCTCGCGTGATTATCTTGCGCCACATCAGGATCGACCGTGCCAGCGTCGGTCGATAGCAGTTGCGGGACACCAGCCCGGATAAGCCGCACGGCGTTCTCGATGTTGTCGAGGCCGGATTCCTCCGGGCAGGAGAAGTCACCCGCGGCGACGCGTTCCTTCTGCTCTTGCGTCAGCGGTGCCCACTGGGTCCCGCAGCAATACCCGGTCTCGAGCATCCGCTCCAGCGTCTCGTCATACATGCGCGACCGGCCGGTCATCGACGCGTGCTGGCCCAGATCATTCCCTTCGCACACCGCGACGTGGAGCGACTCGGCGGAGGTGGTATGGGTCTGCACGGTCTTGCCGGCGGCGTGCACCGTCTCGACGATCGCTCGCTGCTGATCAGGGCTGAAGCGCAGCACGGCGGCCTGGCCGATCTCGCTGTTGACCGGCTCGCCGTCGCCGGTGGCGCCGTACTTCACGAAGTCGACGCCCTGGCTGACGTAGTCCGACATCCGAGCCGCGAGTTCCCTCGGATGCAGCAGGCACACATCCGGGCCGCCGCCGGCCTCGAAAGCGGTCGTTGATCCGCTGCTGGAACGCCCGGCTGGCCGAAGCCATTGCCTCAGGGGTGGTGAACACCGCGCGGAAGCCCACGATATTCCCGGCCACGAACATCCGGGCCCCGGCCACCTGGCCGCCGTTGATCCGGTCGCGAACCGTCAGCAGCGAGTCCAGCGGGCCCATGGTGTCAAACACCGTGGTGAAACCGCTGGCGAGCGCGACCTGAGCCGCCTCGGTGATCACCGCGTCGAACCGGTCCTCGTAGCGGGCCAGGAACTCGATGTAACCCCAGGTGGGCCACGGCAGCAGGTGGACGTTCGCGTCCATCAGGCCCGGCAGCAGGTACCGTCCGGACAGGTCGATGACCTCGGCCTCCGACGGGACGGGCGTGCTGGCTGCCGGCCCGACGGCCAGGAACCGCCCGCCGTCCACCAGCACCGTGCCCTGCTCGATCGGCTGCCCGCCGTGCCCGTCGATCACGGTCGCTCCCACGAACGCTGTCAGCGGCATGCGGTCCTCCGGTCATGGCGGTTGTGATTGTCGGACCATTCCCCATTGATGCGATCGCTCGCCTCCGATGACCTCCCTGTTGGCCTGGTGCACGGCCGTTGCTGGGCTGCCGGTTGGCGGAAGGCACGAGAGCATCGCTGGGGTCATTCCCCTCGGTCAGGCACCCTGCGGGCTACGCCGGGTTCTGCGGCGCCATCCAGGGTCTGCCCGCAGGGCCGAGCGTAGCGAGCCAATGATGGCGCCGCAGTTTCCGGTGTAGGGCTTGCCTGACTGGGCGAGGGGATGCCGACCTGATCGCCCATCTTTGAGGGAGGGCCGGGGTCCGGGGCAGCGCCCTCGAGGGCCCCGCGACGGCCCTCTAGGCCCCGCGGGGCCCTCGCCCTGCCGTGCGACGACGGATCGGCGATCGAGGTCGAGCGGATGGTCAACGGCGTCGGCCTGGTCGGCCTGGCTGGCGCGCAGCTGTATGTCGGCTACGAACTCGCCGGCCAGCGCGTCACGCTCCGGATAGACGGCACCAGATGGCCGTCATCAGCCACGACGGCGAACTGCTGCGCACCTTGCCCTGCCCCGTCCCGCCCGCTGACCGGCACCGGCTGCGAGGAGCCCGACGGTCTGGCAGTGCGCCACCGCCGCCAGCCGGGCCCCTCACGGTCCAGCGGCGCGTCTCCCGGCGCGGCTCCATCATGGTCGCCAGGCAGAAGATCCAGCTCGACATGATCCACGCCCGGAAGATCGTCACGGTCACTGCCAGCGACCACAGCTTCCAGCTCGACATCGATGGCGAAACGTCGGCACGGTCCCGCGAACTAGCAGTAGCGAGATCCACCGGTATAAGGCCTACGCCACCAAAACCCGATCCGGCCCATGACAGCCAGACCAGACGTGCTGCTCCGCCCGGCGCTCACGCCGAGCCCGGCCACAAACCATGCTCGGTGCAGAAACGCTCGACCTCATGCAGCTCGACGTCGGCATCCTCCGCCATCGCCACGGCGGCACCGGCGACCCACCATTCGGCGCCGGGCAGCCCGGCCGACAAATAGGCTCGAGTTCCCGGCTGCCGATGCAGCTCAGCGCGGCGGGGATGCGCAACAACTTCGCCATGTGCAGGCTCCCATAGCCGGACTAGATCCGCCTCCTCGCCGAGCACGACAGCGTCGTACCACCGCCAGACCACCGCCTCAGCGCCGTCCGCTGGGCGGCGACCGCTACGAGATGGCCGGGTGACACCCTCTCAGCCCGCGGCGAAGGGAAGGCCTTCGCGAATCGAACAGAGGAAAGCAGTCCTGCCCGGAAAATCTCACATGCATCCTCCTGAACGTGCAGAACGATCCCGCAACGCAACGGCGCAGGAGTAAGACTTTGATCCATCGAAGCAGCCATCCGCCGAGTGTCTCCCAACGGGTTACCGGTCGGCAAAACGTTTAGGGCGTGTAAACGATCAACTGAAGCCGATCCGGGCACGTTCAGCTGCCCGGTCCTCTAGCGGTAGGGCGTCAGATCGGCCCGGGGGTAGCGCGTTTGGGTGTCGGCCAAGGTTTGCTCGTCCCAATACGGATCGCCCGGAGCTGGGAAGCCGAACACCGACCGCTCCCGGGGAGAGGCCCGCTCGACGATCTCGAACCAGTCTGACCGCGTCGCGCGCTCGGCCCAGGCGACCCGGCCGGTCCAGCGCGGTGCCCACACATCGTAGTCGGCGAGGAGCGCAAAGCGGGCTGATCGTTCGCCGGTCATGCGCGACCCACGGTGAAGTACGTCGGACCGAAAAGCGAACAGGGTTCCTGCCGGACCGGTCATCGAGACCTCCTCCTCGGCGAACATCCCCTCGGGGAGGTAGTTCGTGATGTCGTGATGCCCAGGGACCGGCCAGTACGGGACGCTCTGCCCGACCGGCAGCGGAACGATCTTGGTAGGGCCGTCCTCATCGCCTACGTCGGACAGCAGGATCCAGCTCAGCATCTGCGTGGCCGGCTCGGAGCGCTTGGGCACGACGAGGCTGTGGTTGACGAAGTCGCGGTGGTGGCGCTGGTCGTAATCGACGGCTCCGGCGTACTTGGCCCACAGCGACGCCTCGTAGAGCCGCAGGTCGGCTGAGCCCAAGAAGCGCTCCGCCAGGTCGAGCAGGTCCGGGTGGAAGGCCAGTCGGTTCAGGTTCCAGGATCGCCACGGTCCGCTGACTTCGCCGGCCCACTGGTCCGTCGCCAACCGCGCGTGAGCAGCTGGGTCGGCGAAATACACCTCGGGCCGCGGGTAGTGCAGCCACAGAGCTTCCTGGGCCGCGGCCAGCTCGTCAGCCTCGAGGAAACCCTCGAAGAGCAGGTAACCCCGCTCCCGCAGGTCCGCCAGGCAACGGTCGGGCACCCTCATCCCCGCACCCTAGCCGCCCTCGCAGTTCGACCGCACCGGCATTTCGACGGTGCAGCGGTTCAGGGTCACCGCCGAACCCGCCGACGGGGCAGACACCCTCCCCGCCGGCTGCCGACGCTCCTGACCTCGCTAACCCCCCGGTTGTCCAACCCGACCCGGGTACCCTGACCGCACATCGATCCGTAACGCCATCAACTGGAGCTCGACAGGCGGGCGTCGGATCACAGCGGGCAGAGGCAATGCCTAGCCTCGCTTAATCCTCGACGGGTCTGTCTGCCTCGGTTGATCCTGCCTGCCCTAGGTCTTGCGATTCGCGTTGGTTCCCAACCGCTCAGGTGGGACGGCGCAGCGCGCCCTCGGCCAGAAGAGCCTCGTGCGCTGCCCGGAACGCCTGACGCCCGGCTGGCGTGCCGCAGTACACGGTGGCGTGAATCAATATCTCCTGTATCTCCTCGACCGATACGCCGGTAGCCAGCGCGCCCTTCACGTAGATGCCCAGCTCGTCGGGCCGCCCGAGCGCCGTCAAGATCGCAAGATTCAGCATGCTCCGCGTCTTGCGGTCCAGGCCTGGCCTGCTCCAGGCGTAGCCCCACGCCCACTCGGTTACGACGCGCTGGAAGGCCATCATGAACTCGTCGGTGTCGGCGAGGTTCGCATCGACGTACTCAGCGCCCAAAACATCCCGCCGGGCTTGAAGGCCCCTTTCGAACAGTTCGCTCTCGGGCATGCGAACGACTCCTTTCCGGGTACCGAATGGTGCCGGTGCGACGCTACCGCTGGGGGCGGGGATTTCGCCCACGTGGGGCGAGACGTGAAGCCAACTGCAACCAGATCTGCAACCCCGAGCAGTGATCTTGCTGACTAGGAGGACATTGTTCCTGGTCAACGGTGGGGCGTCCGGGGCTCGAACCCGGAACCTACGGATTAAAAGTCCGCTACTCTGCCGTTGAGCTAACGCCCCTCGGGCTGCCGCTGGGCGGCCGCCCACGGAAAGAAGCGTACCGAGTCAGGCGGCTGGCGCGCTCGCCACGAAGTCGCGGCGGGCCGGTAGCATCCGCTCCGTGGAGAGCGCCTTTTATGAGCCTGCTGGTGACGGTACTTACCTTTCAACGTCCGCCACGATAGGCCCGTGGTCGCGCGACGCGCAGCACGGCGGTCCGCCGTCGGCGCTGGCGGTCAGGGCGCTTGAGCAGCACGAGCCTGACGAGCGACAGCGGCTCGGCCGGGTGGCTGTCGACATCCTGCGGCCGATTCCGATCGGCAAGCTGTCGGTCAGAACTAGGTCGATCCGGCCGGGCCGCAGGGTCGCGCTGCTTGAGGCGGTGGTCGAGGCTGACGGGCAAGAGGTACTGCACGCGCGCGGCTGGCGGATCGAGCGGCCTGCCAGTCCGGTGCCCGAGATCCTCGACGGCGCCGCGGCGCCGCCGTTGCCTGCGAGCGGCGACGGGGTGCCGCCGCAGATCTTCAGACGGGAGCCGGAGGGATATCTCGCGTCGATCGAGTGGCGGTTCCTGCCTTCTGATCTGGATGACGTGGTGGTCGGCCTGGCACGCCACCACGGATGGCACAGGCCAGGGCGGCGTGGGCCAGGCCGATGATCCCGTTGCTGCCGGGGGAAGAGGTCTCGCCGATGGCGCGCGCGTTGCTGGTAGCCGACTCCGGCAACGGGGTCGCCGCCGCACTCTCGGCCACTGAGTACATCTTTATCAACGTCGACGTGACGGTCGCGTTGCCGCGTGATCCGGTGGGTGACTGGCTGCTGCTGGAGGCGCAGGCGACCATCGGAGCCGAAGGCACCGGGCTGGCGCTGAGCCGCATTTCGGACCAGCACGGCCCGTGCGGCAGGGGATGGCAAACCCTCTTGGTCGCGCCGCGCTAACTGACCCGCCTGCCCGGTACGCGCCACGGACCATCCCAGAGCGCCGGAACTACCAAATGTGATCTCTGTCACGTAATCTGGCGCAGTCCGAACCGAATGCGCAGCCTCGCACGTACCTCTACCTGACTCATCGCCCGGCGTCCTGGCGTGGGTTCCAGTTCCGGTACGGAGGGCAAGACATGGCTCGGACAACAGCTTTTGAGGAGGGGACACGTATGTCAGGCAAGTTCAGCAAAACCCTGGTCGGCAGCCTCGCGCTGCTGGCCGCGCTAGTAGCAGGCTGTTCGTCGTCGCACACGCCTGCGCCTCACCACAAGACGACGCACTCGTCGTCGTCCGGCGGAGGCGGCGGGATCCCGCAGAACAACGGCGGCGACCACGACGGGGACAACAACGGCGGACCCAGTGACGGTGACGGCAACATCTAGCCCGTCCCTGGCCAAGATGCTCGCAGCTTCGATCCTCCCGGCTATCGCGGTGGCGGTCGCCCTGACGGGATGCCAATCGTCGTCTGACGCGTCCGGTCACTCGGACGCGCCGGCCGGAAAGGTTCCGCCGGTTCACCTGGTGCCCGCCCGGCCGGCGCCCGCTGGCTGGCACCTTGTTGGCCTACCAGACGGAAAGGCCGTCTTGGCGTTTCCGCCTGTAATGCACCAGGTCGAGGGCGACAGCGGCACCGTGACGGCCGCACGGTTCGGCGCGTCAGGCGCCTATCTGCTGTACATCAACGCCACGCCGAAGCAGAACAACGAGACCCTCGCCGACTGGCCGGATTTCCGGATCGACCACCTGATCGACGAGGATGCGACCACCGCCCGCCTGCTCGCGGCCAGCCACGGAATCCAGTTCCTCGGCGGCACGGGGACCTGCGTCATCGACAGCTACGTGACGAAGATCAAGGCGCACCACTTCACCGAACTCGCCTGCTTCGTCCAGGGCAGGACGAGTTCGAGCGTGATCACAGCGGCCGCGCCGACGGCTGACTGGAAGAACGAGTCGGGAACACTGATGCGCGCCGTAGCCGCGTACCGGGTGCGGTGAGACCGGCGCGCTGGTCCTGACCACGGACCACGCCGGCCGCGGTCAGGCAGTCTGCCCGTGCGTCCAGTTGACGCGCCCAAGGGGTAGTCGGGCGATGCCTGCGGTGCGGATACGCTGGCTGAGTGCTCGCGGGGGCGGGCACTGTTTCTGTCACTGAGGAGTGCGCACGATGGCCGCCGTGGACCTGCAGGGCGCTTTCAATGTCCGTGACCTCGGCGGACTGCGCACGCGGGACGGGCGGCGGACCAGGCACGGCCTCATCTACCGCGGCGACTCGCTGGACAACATCACGCCTTCAGACGGGCAGATCCTGTTCGAGAAGCTGGGCATTTGCAGCATCGTCGACCTGCGAACGCAGGCCGAGACCGACCTGATCGAGCTGTCGTTCCCGGTGGCGTGGCACCGGTTCTCGGTGCTGGCCGAGGGCAGGCTCGGGCGCGAGCCGTTCCCGTCTGACGACCCCGCCGAGCTGGCCAAGGTGTACCTCAACAACATCGAGGGCGGCCGGGAGGCCGTGAAGAACACGTTCGAGGTCATCGCGGCCAACCTGCAGGCCGGCGTCGCCACGTTGTTCCACTGCGCGGCCGGGCGCGACCGTACCGGCATCATGTCCGCGCTGCTGCTCGACCTGGTCGACGTCACCTTCGGCGAGATCGCCAAGGACTACGTGCAGAGCAACCGCAACGCCAAGCGTGTCACCAAGAAGCTCGCCGAGAATCCGCTGTACGCCAACAATGAGGCTCACAAGCGCGAAGTGATCCTGCTGCACGAGCAGACCATCCTGGGCTTCGTGCGGCTGCTGCACGCTGAGGCCGGCGGCCCGGAGCAGTTCTGCCTGGACAGCGGGCTCAGCGAGGAAACGATCTCGGTGATCAGGGACTTGTTCGTCGGCGCCTCGGATGACGTCGCAGCGAACTAGCGCTGCCGATCCTCCGCTGCGGGACGCGCTACGCCTGGCGCCCGGGGTGACCGTCCTGACCGGCGGCCAGACCGGCGTCGACACGCTGGCGGCGCGCGCGGCGCTCGGCGCCGGGCTGCCCGTGCACATGGTGTTCCCGCGCGGGTTCCGCCAGGAGGACGGCACTTTGACGCCCGCACGCCGCGCCAGCCTGCGCGGCGCCGTGCTGCATCAGCTGGCCAGCGCAGGTTTCGCGCAGCGCACCTGGACCTGCGTCAGCCTCGCCGACGCCGTGCTCCTGTTCGACCCGGCGGGCGGCGACGGGCTGCCAGGAAACCGTCAGGGCCGCTGACCGGCTGCGTCGCCCGCTGCTCGACCTGACCACTCACATCACGCCGTCGGGCGCCCGCCGATCGGGGAGCGCCGGTGACGCCGGCTCGGCTGTCGTGTCATTCCTTCGCGCTAACAGGGCGCAGGTGCTGATGTTCGCCGGATGCCGGGGCAGCCTGCTCGCTGATCAGAGCCGACGCCGTCCGGGCTCTGCTCGAGGAGGTCGTGGCGGCGCTGGCTGAGGCGGACGCCGGGCTTCGCGGGTGAGCCCGGTGCGCTGCGGCTTAGTCCTCGGGGGGCTCACCCCAGTCGACATTGACGGTCGCCGCGGTCTCGGGATGTCGCTCCAGCCAGGCGCGCGCGAACGGGCAGAGCGGGACGACTGTCAGCCCTTCGCTGACCGCGCGGTCGACGGCTGCCTTGACCAGCCTGCCGCCGAGACCGTGCTCCTCGAGCTTCTTGGGCACCTCGGTGTGCACCAGGACCAGCCGGTTGGCGCGCCTGCGGTAGATCAGCTCCGCGAGGCCCTCCTCGGTCCTCAGCTCGAAGCGGGACTCCGCCCGGTTGTCGGTCACCCTCTCGTCCGCGTTCATGTCACTATCGTCGCATCGCGCGGGCTCGGGAGCAGGGGCGGATCCGGCTGTCTGACTGGCGTTGATCTGGCTGGGAAGCCGCTAGTGCTTGACGCGTTCTGGCGTTCGCCGCGGCTGACTCGGCGGTTTGCTGGCGGTCGCCGTGGCTCACTCAGGGCGTGCTGGCTTGCGCCTGGCCAGCAGGATCTCCGCGCCGACCGGCCTGAACCCGGCCGCGAGGAACGCCCGCACGCTCGCGGCGTTGCCGGGGGAGACCTGCGCCCAGAGCGGCTCGTCGGGGTCCGCCAGGTGTCGCGCCGCGAGGGCGAGCGCGCGGCCGAGGCCGCGGCTGCGCCGGCTCTCATCGACCTCGATGGCGGTCTCCCGCCTGCCCGCGACGCCGCGTCCGAGCAGCACGACGCCGCTGCCATCTGCGCTCGCCAGGCGTGAACGTCGTCGCGATAGCTGAGCGCCCTGGCGACCCTCGGGATGGGTCCTGTCCAGTTCGGCCGCGAGGTCGATGGGCGGCGGCCCGGGGAGCGGCTCGGCGACGCAGAGCATGTCGATGCTGCCTGGCCGGCGGTCGGTGGCTTCGCAGAGGGCCTGCAGGAATGGCGGGCCCAGCGGGGCGCCGAGGTCTCCTGCGGGCAGGTGGCTGGTGACCCAGTCCGGGTCGACATCGGCGAAGACGACCGCGTGCGCCGTGAAGCCCCACACGCCCGCGTCGCGCGGTGAAGGCTGGGGGAGGACCGTGACGCCGCCGTCGGCGGGCGGGAAGCTGCCCTTGGCGGCGTCCCGCAGGATCGCGGCGAGCTGTTCCTTCGCAAACTGGTTCAAAACGTTCCTCTGGAGTTCGTGGGCGGGCGGCTTTGGGTCCGCCGGATTTGAGCCTGGCGGCTTGGGTCTGGCGGCCTGGGTCTGGCGGCCTGGGTCTGGCGGCTGCGCTTGGCGGGCGCTGGCTCAGCGGTAGGCGGAGATGCCGGTCAGGGCCTGGCCGATCGCGAGGGTATGGATCTCCTCGGTGCCCTCGTAGGTCAGGACGGACTCCAGGTTGTTGGCGTGCCTGATCACGGGGTACTCGAGCGTGACGCCGTTCGCACCGAGCACGGTCCGCGACGTCCGTGCGATGTCGATCGCCGTCCTGACGTTGCTCATCTTGCCCAGGCTGATCTGCTCAGGGGTGACTCGCCCCGCCTCCTTCAGCCGCCCGATGTGCAGAGCGAGCAGTTGCGCGCGCTGCAGGTCCGAGCACATCCACGCCAGCTTGCCCTGGGTCAGCTGGAAGCCCCCGATCTTCTTGCCGAACTGCTCGCGCGTCGTCGCGTAGTCGATCGCCGCCTCCAGGCACGACCTGGCCGCCCCGGTGACTCCCCAGATGATTCCGAACCTCGCCTCCGACAGGCACGACAGCGGGCCCTTCAGGCCAGTCACGCCGGGCAGGACCGCGTCGGCCGGGAGCTTGACGTCGTCGAAGTGCAGCTCAGAGGTGACAGATGCGCGGAGGCTTAGTTTCTTATGAATGTTGCGCGCTGTGAAGCCACGCGTGCCGCGGGGCACGAGGAAGCCGCGAATCCCGTCTTCGGTGGAGGCCCACACGACGGCGATGTCCGCGATCGAGCCGTTGGTGATCCACATCTTGGAGCCGGACAGGATCCAGTCGGACCCTCCGGTGCCGCTGCGCGTGGCGCGCGTCTTCATGCTCGACGGGTCGCTGCCGTGGTCAGGCTCGGTGAGTCCGAAGCAGCCGATCGCCTGCCCGGCGGCCATCCGCGGGAGCCACTCGTTCTTCTGGTCCTCGGAGCCGTACTTCCAGATCGGGTACATGGCGAGCGATCCCTGGACCGACACGAGGCTGCGCAGACCCGAGTCGGCGGCCTCCATCTCGCGGCAGGTCACGCCGTAGGCGATGGGGCCCATCCCGGCGCAACCGTAGCCCGTGAGGTGCATGCCGAGCAGGCCGAGCTGGCCGAGCTCGGGGACGAGTTCCTTCGGGAGCGTTCCGGCCTCGAACCAGTCCGCGACGTTCGGCATGATCCTGTCCGCGGCGAACTTGCGCACGGTGTCGCGAACGAGGCGCTCGTCGTCACTAAGTTCGTCGTCGATCTTGAGCAGGTCGCTACCGGCGGGTTCGCTGCTGCGCGGCATGGCTCGGTCCTCTCTGAGTCTCTCCTGAGGCTCGGCGGCGCGCGGCGCTGCGCGTCTTCCTCGCGGCCAGCGTAAGCGGGAGGGCCGAGGTCGGTGTAGCCCTGGGCATGCGTAGCGTCGCCTGGTCTTTCTGACGGTTCTGACGGTTCTGAGGGCGAGGGGCCTTTAGCCGGGGCCCGAGTGCGGGACAATGTACTTATGAGTTATATGAACGGCAGCGGCAAGGTTCTGGTTCGCAAGCGCGAAGGCCGGATCCTCGCCGGTGTATGCGCGGGCCTGGCGGACTACGCCGGCATCGACGTCAACCTGCTGCGGGTCATTGTCGCCGTGATCAGCCTGTTCACCGCCGGCACGGGGTTGCTCGCCTACGGGATCGCGTGGATCATCATCCCGGAGGAAGGCACGAAGACCTCGATCGGCGAGGATTTCGTCAATAAGAACCGGCAGGGCTAGGCTGGCAGGGCGTTGAAGTGGTCTGGGAGCCGAGGCAGGCTTGCCAGACCAAGATGAAGCGATGCCGTCATCCGCTTTGCCGCCAGTGCCGCCCGTCCCCTATGCTGAATCGGTCCCCGACGGCGGGCGCCACGGGCAAGTCGGCTGTGGTCGTCGAGCCCCCATCGTCTAGCGGCCTAGGACACCGCCCTTTCAAGGCGGCGGCGCGGGTTCGAATCCCGTTGGGGGTACGGCTGACTAACGTCAGCACCAGGCGTGCGCTGCGCATAGGATGCGATGCGCGGTCTGAATTGTTAGATAGCGGTACAGCTTGGTCCTGTAGAGCAGCTAGGAGTGCTCGCCACCCTGTCAAGGTGGAGGTCGCGGGTTCAAATCCCGTCAGGACCGCTCCGGTCAGCGGGGCGACGCGGCGAAGTGCCGACGGACTTCGCGGACGCCGGTCAAGGTCAGGTAGCTCAGTCGGTACGAGCGTCCGCCTGAAAAGCGGAAGGTCGGCGGTTCGACCCCGCCCCTGACCACCACTCTGACCAGCATGAACGCTGAGTCGTTCACTTCTGACGCCCAGGCTTGCTAACGGATTTGCTAACAGCGACCTCCACGGCCTGGGCGAAGATGTCTCCGACGCCAGTGGCGTGCTCCCGCAGGACGTGCGAGTAGACCCGAAGTGTCACCGCCGGATCAGCCCTTCGGGCCACGGCAGCGTCGGCGCTGTCAGGAGCCAGCAGTCCCTCTGGGTCGCCCATGTGCCAGAGACCAGGCTCGGCCCGGCATGCAGAACTGGCATGGCATCCTTCCCGCCGCCGGAGTTTGAACCGCAGACGATCACTGTCAAGGGCGCGCTGCGCGCGTCACGAGTGATGCCCTCCGGGCACTCTTGACACTGATCGTCTGCGGATCGGTTCGGCGCCAGCAGGAAGGACGGCTTCAAGTAGTCGGCCTGCCGTCGTTGGCGCAGCATCGCAGGTAGGCGGCACTCCTGCCGGCCGTGGGCGGCGAGCGAGCGAACAGGCCCGGCGGCCCAGGGACGATGGGCTACGCGACGGGAGTGAGTAAGCCGCGAACGCTCGGCGGATTTCGGGCAATAACAGGTTAGGAGTGACTGAGGCAACGGGTGGAGTGGCTGATGAGCGCATTTGGTGGCAGCCAAGAGCGGCGTCCACATCGGATCGGTGGCTGCGGCGGCGCGGGGCCTGATTGCGGCTCGGGGTTGGATTCGGCCACCAGCGGCGAACTGGCTGCGGTCGCGCGGGGGAGCTGGCGGACCAGCTGCGCGCCGCTGGCCGAGCGGATACCGCCGTCGAAGCTGTCTTTCGCGAGGTTCCACGGCACGCATTCCTGCCTGAGATGGATCAAAGAAGACGAGATACAGCCAGGCTCATTCAAGATCACGCCTGGGCTGGCGAAAGTGGAGCCAGCTGAAGAACACAGGAAGGCAAGGACAATGATCGACACACTGATCCGGCCGGCTTCCCCGAACGGCGCGACCGATGGCCAGACTTCGACTGCGGTCGGTGGGGGCGCCCGTCCCGGCTCGCCCGGCATGCGACGTCGGCCCAGGGGGCGGCTGTGGGCACTCCTGCACGCTCAGGCTCTGCTCAGCGGCCCGACCACGGACGTGGTCGGCATCGAAGATGACTGGAAGCGTATGGCTGGCCGGCGGGCAAGGTGACCCGTGGCTGCCTAGAGGCCGTGCTCATCCAGCGTGTCCTGGACGAGCCGGGCTTCTGGTGCTCCGATGCGCTGATAGATCGCGAGCGCCTCGCGCAGGTTCCTGGCGGCGTCGACACTGTCGCCGGCAAGCTGACTGCGGCCGAGGCCGGCCAGCGCCCTGGCTTCCTCCGCAGGTGCGCCCAGCTCGATCGCCTTGGCCAGCGCCTCGCGATGAATCTCGCTGGCCTTCTCGGGTGCCGACGGCCGGGTAGCCAGCTCGCCGAGGTACGGACCGGGCGGGCCAAGTCTCGCAAAGCATCTGGCACGGCGGGCGAGCGTCTGGGAGGAGCTAGGCAGGCCGGGGGCAGAATGTCTGGAACTGGCTGCCTGGCCGCCAGGCGCACCACAGAGACGATCGGAGGCGCGGGGATGCTCCTTGACCGGCTCCATGTCCGCCTGGCAGTGCGATGGCCTGCGCCGTGACGGTTTACTTCAGAGGGCTGACGTGAGGGACGGACCGCTGATCGCGCAGTCGCTGCGAGGAACGCCTGAAGCGTTCGTGGAGATCGTCCGCCGCCACGAGGTCGCTATCCACGGGTACCTGACCAGGCGTGCCGGCCAGCGTGCCGCCGACGATCTGCTCGGCGAGGTCTGGGTACGCGCCTTCGGAGCCAGGGACGGTTATGACACCAGCCACGAAGATGCCCGGCCGTGGCTCTACGGGATCGCACGCAATGTTCTGCGAGCACACTGGCGAACTGGCCAGAACGTAGAACTGGCACTACCCGAAGAAGTCCTTGATCCCTGGGACGAGATCACTGACCGGCTCGACTCGGCCGTCAGAGTGCGGGCACTGGTATCCGCCCTGGGGAAACTCCCGTCAACGGAGCGCGACGTGCTTCTGCTAGTCGCGTGGGAACAGCTGACCCCTGCCGAGGCCGCGATCACGCTCAGCATCCCGCCGGGAACCGCCCGCAGCCGGCTACACCGCGCACGCACCACCTTGCGCCAGATACTGGCCGAGCCAGCCGACGAAACTGAGGTACGAACGTGAATCTCGATAGCCAGGACTCTGAGGTTCCGGACGTGCTAAGCGCTGTCGGCCAGGTCAACCCGCCTGCATCCCATGTCCTGGAGAACGCGCGCGACGTGCTGTGGTCGGCAATAGCCGAGGAGATGCTCTCCAATGCTGACGCCCGCTTGAGCCGGGCAGAATACAAGGCAGACCAGCCGCAGCGGGCTGTTCGGCAGCGCCGGGCCAACAATCCGCAACAGGCCCAACAGCGCCGCAACGCCGGTCCAGGAGCGTGACCTGTTCCTATAACCGTCCGACACGGATCGCCGTAGCGGCTGGCAGCAGCTGTCAGGCTTCGAGAAACAGATGGTCGATTCACTGTTCATTTTCAAGATGCGGCGACCGACTACGGCGATCTTCCTAACGAGTTGCTAACAACGGTCCTGGATGGATGCGGATCACGGTGGACGCTCAAGACAGCCCATACGAGCGATGACGAGCTCAGGCATACTGCTCTGGACCCGCCTGGATCGGCAAAGCCTCCTGAAAAGCGGAAGGTCGGCGGTTCGACCCCGCCCCTGACCACCACCTCTCAGTGCGTTGACCAGCGCAAACGCGCGTGGCCCGCCTCTCGCCAGTTACTGCAGGCGACCGCTGCAGACCGCTCATGGCTGCGATGCACCGATCGTTGTCGCACGCGAATCGCACGCAGAGTCATCATTCACGCTCGTTACCGCTCGGGAGGTCCCGTGTGTTCACGGTCAGGCACCAGGCCTGCCGCCGACGTGCAAGTCGACGCCTCGCTCGTCCGGCGCCTGGTGGCGGCACAGTTCCCGGAGTGGGCAAGTCTGGCGATCGAGCCGGTCGAGTCGGCGGGCTGGGATAACACGATCTTCCGGCTGGGACCCGACCTAGCGGTGCGGCTCCCGCGGCGTCGCATCAGCGCCGAGCACGTTCGCAACGAGCACCGGTGGCTTCCGCTCATGGCCCCTGAGTTGCCGCTGGCAGTCCCGGTTCCGATCGGGCAGGGCGTGCCTGGGGAGGGCTATCCGTGGTACTGGACCGTGTGTCCTTGGCTGACCGGCGAGCTTGCGGCCCTGACACATGTCGCTGATCCGGACCGGGCGGCAACTAGCCTGGCCAGGTTTGTCGCGGCCTTGCAGGCGATGGACCCGGCTGGCGGCTCGGTCCACGAGTTCCGTGGTGTGTCTCTCGCTGCTCACGATCACAACGTCAGAACTGCAGCCGCAGTCCTCCAGCACAGCATCGATATCGGGCCGCTGCTGGAGGTATGGGAGGCAGCTCTAGCGTCCCCGGCATGGACCGGCCAGCCGCTCTGGATGCACGGCGACCTTCACCCAGCCAACGTGCTCGTCGGGGATCAGGAACTCAGCGCGGTGATCGATTTCGGCCTTCTCGGAGTGGGCGACCCAGCATGCGACCTCATGGTCGCTTGGATGTACCTGTCGGCTGGCTCTCGTGATGTCTTCCGGCGCGCGCTGGCAGTGGATGATGCAACATGGTCCCGCGGACGCGGCTGGGCGTTGCAGTCCGGCTTGAGGATGGCTGCCTACTCGGCAGACAACCCGGTGTTTGGCGAGATAGGCCAGTACACCCTTGCTGAGGTCCTGGCCGATTCCACCAGCACGCGGTAATCGGCCGGCCCGCGGCTTAAGAGGGGGGCTCAGCCCTAGTGGAGGCGGGCTGGCCTCATACTCCGGTGACGGCAGGACCAGCCGCCAGGCAGGTCCGTCGGCAATGACGTTGACTGGGCCGATGCCTTCCTCGAACAGGAACTGGGAACTGCCGGGGTTCCGGCTGGCCAGACGCCGGCACTGCCCACCGTCGAGTGTCCGGCGAACGGTTAATGACAGTGGACCGCGGTAGCCAAGCGGACAGCCATTGGGTGCGCATTAGTTTGATAAAAGTCAGATCTTAGGAACAGGCCTCAGCACCAGCGAATTACGGTGTCCACGGGCGGCGAAGTTCCAAGTTTCGGCTTGCGCGGCGTTAGCCACTCGACATGAAGTCCTATTGCGGAATCCTCTCATGCGCAAATGACTCAATTCCTTGCCATGTGGTATGCTTTATCGGAAATCATCTCGTGCCGGGCCGAGCTTCGTCCGAAGGATGTCGCCATGACGGTGCCTATTCTTGAGGTTCGCGGGTTGCAGATGCACTTCCCGCTTAAGCGATCCGTGCTCGCGCATATGCGCGGGGAGGACGGTGACGCTATCCGGGCCGTAGACGGTGTCGATCTCGTGATTAACGCCGGGGAATCTGTGGGCTTGGTCGGTGAATCCGGGTGCGGGAAGTCGACGCTCGGCCGGTGCATCACAGGCCTGCATGAGCCGACGGCCGGACAGGTGCTCCTGAATGGGAGGTCAGTAAAGGCTGGGCTGCGCGGGAGCAACGCGGGACCACGGGTCGCGCAGATCATCTTTCAGGATCCGTACTCATCGCTGAATCCGCGGATTACCGTCCGCCAGGCGGTGACTGAAGTGCTCCGCGTGCACCATGGACTTGCAGGTCCAGAGGCTGAGCGGCGCTTCTTGGAACTATTGGGTCTAGTGCGGCTCAGCCGGCAGATGGCCAACGCCTACCCTCGGCAGCTATCAGGAGGGCAGCGCCAGCGCGTGAGCATCGCTCGAGCGCTGGCAGTAGAGCCGGAGCTGCTGGTCGCCGACGAGCCTGTCTCAGCACTTGATGTGTCGGTCCAGGCCACGGTGGTGAACCTTCTCGCCGAGCTTCGCAAGGAACTAGGCCTCGCGCTCCTGCTGATCTCTCACAATATGGCGGTGGTGCGGCATGTCTGCCAGCGGACTATGGTCATGTACCTCGGGCGCATCCTCGAGAGCGCGCCGACGGAGCAGCTCTTCTCGGACCCGCGTCATCCCTATACACGTGCGCTGATTTCGGCCGTCCCGCGCTTGGCGCCCGGTAGGCCCTCTTCGGTGCCAGCTCTTCTGGGGGATCCGCCGAGCCCCATCCAATTGCCGAGCGGTTGCCGGTTCCGCCCTCGATGCCCGCTCGCGCAGGATATATGCGCAAGTGAGGAGCCCAGCTTGGGATCTGGCCCTTGAGGCGCTGAGCACACTGCTGCATGCCATTTCGCGTGGACGCCGGAGCGCGATGACGTTCCGGTATCTGCCGCCTAAATCGCCGAATCGCGATCAGGGTTTGGTGCAAGGCTTTGGCCAGGGGCGGTGACGGCTGCGATTACCGGATCCCCCAGGACCGAATCCCGACATTGCCTCCAATGGATGCATGCGGAGGTTCTCTCGTTTCCAGTCGCAAGCAGCGGGAAATCTCCGGTCTCACAGTCCGCCTGGGCGAAGGCGCATCGGGCGCGGAAACGACAGCCGGCGGGTGGTGAGATCAGATCGGGCGGGATGCCCGGGATCGAATCTAGCATTTCCTTTACCTTGTCGAAGTCTGGTACTGCCCGCAGGAGGCCAAGGGTGTAGGGGTGCCTCGGCTCGGCGAATACCGACTCCACTGATCCGGTTTCCACTATCTGGGCCGCATACATCACTGCGATACTGCGACATATCTGGGAAACGACAGCCAGGTCATGAGTTACAAAGATCAGCCCTATGCCGGATGAGTCTTGCAGTTCTAGCAAGAGCTTGAGGATCTGGTCCTGAATCGTCACATCCAGTGCCGTGGTCGGCTCGTCGCACAAGATCAGCTGCGGCTCGCATGCGAGGGCGATGGCGATCATCACGCGCTGGCGAAGGCCGCCCGAGAGTTCATGGGGGTAGGAACCGAGCCGCCGGGCAGGGTCAGGGATGCCGACCCGGCGCATGAGTTCAATGGCTCGCTCTCTCGCTGCCTTCTTCGAATACCCGAGGTGAGCGACCGGGCCTTCTGCAATCTGAGCGCCGACCGGCATCACGGGATTCAGAGCGGTCATGGGTTCCTGGAAGATGATGCTGATCGACCGTCCTCGTATGTCTCTGACGTGATCCTTGCCGAGAGAGAGCAGGTCGGTTCCGCGGAACAGGATTCGGCCTTGCGTCGCCCGTCCTCCTCTGGGAAGGAGGCCGAGGATCGCGCGCAAAGTCATGCTCTTGCCGCACCCGGACTCCCCGACCAGACCGAGGGTCTCGCCCTCGGCGATATCGAAGGACACCCCATCAATGGCTTGCACGGTCCCGCGTCGGGTGGCGATCTCCACGTGCAGGTCCTGAACTGAGAGCAGCGGCTCGGTCATCTCTGCTCACTCCGGGCGCAGCAGGTCTGCAAGGCCATCGCCGAGCAGAGAAAGTCCGATCCCGGTGATGACAACAGCGATGCCGGGAATTGTGGCGAGTTGCCAGTTCGTGGTAATGAAGCCCTGCCCATCGGCAATCATGGACCCCCACTCTGGAGTTGGCGGGGGAACGCCCAGCCCGAGATAGCCGAGCGTGACGATCGTGAGGATCGTGAAGACTATGTCCGACATCGAGTAGACGATGGCCTGCGTGATGACGTTCGGCAAGAGATGCTTGGCTATGATGCGCCTTCGGCTGTAGCCAAGGGCTCTCGCGGCCAGGATGTACTCGTGACGCTTAGCCGCGAGAATCTCGCCGCGGATGATCCAGGTATAGGACACCCAATCGGTGACGGTCATCGCGATATAGATGCTCTTCGTGCCGGGTCCTATGACGAACACGATGGCGATAACCAGCACCAAGAACGGGAACGCGAGAATCACGTCGACCGCTCGCATCGCGACGACGTCAACCCATCCGCCGAAATAGCCCGCCAGGCATCCGATGATCGTGCCGACGATGAATGGAAACAAGACGGCAAGGAACCCGACCTCCAAGTCAATACGCGCACCGTAGAGGAGGCGAGCCCAAACATCCCGGCCCAGCTGATCGGTGCCAAGCAGGTGCTGAGCCGAGGACGGCAACAACCCTTGATCCGGGTGCAGGGCGACGGGACTGTAACTGGTGAATAGTGGCGCACCGGCAGCAAGGATGACTATTACGCTGAGTATCGCAATCCCTGCAATGAGCCCGGGTGAGCGCCATCTCCGCGCACGGGCGAGTGCCGTCTCCCCATGCGGCGAGATCAGCGTTGCAGCTGCCTTTACCTCTGCCATCGTTACTCGAATCTCACTCTAGGGTCGAGCAACGAGCGAAAGATGTCCGTGGCGAGGTTGGTCAGGATCACCGCGAGCGCCAGCACAAATGCGATTCCTTGTACTACGGGGAAATCGCGCCGATAGATCGAGTTCACCATGAGCGCGCCGACTCCCGGGAGGGCGAAGACCGTCTCGACCACAACGGTTCCGCTGATCAGCCAGGCGATCTGGAGTCCCAGAATCGTCACGCTCGAAATGATCGCATTGCGAACCGCATGCCTCATCAGCACGCGACGTTCCGGGATGCCCTTCGAGCGGGCCGTGGCCACATAGTCGGCCTCAAGCGAGTCGATCAAGCTTGACCGGAGGCTGCGTATCAGCACAGGCGCGATACCTAGCGCAAGGGTGAGGCTGGGGAGAAACAACGCGTAGATATGCCCCAGAAACTGATTCCCATAGCCGCCAACAGGGAATACGTGTGCTTTCAGGCCGAGCAGCAGGATCAGCATGATTCCGACCCAAGCCGATGGCATGCCCATCCCGACAAGTGGGACAGCCCGGACGGTCTGATCCGCGGGACCGTCCTTGTGCGTGGCGGCGAGGACCGCTAGGGGAACCGCGATCAGGACAGAGAGAAAACCGGCGTAAACGATGAGCAACAGGGTTACGGCGGAGTCGCCGACGATTATCCCCGTTGCCGAGGAACTATAGAAAAGCGACTCGCCAAAGTTGCCGGTTAGGACATGCGTCAGGAACAACCAATACTGCTCAATCAGTGGCTTGTTGAGACCCCACTCCCGGTGCAGGAACGCTACCCTTTGAGGGGTGGCCCGGATGCCCAGCATCGTCACTGCCGGATCGCCGGGGATCAGGTGAAGCATCAAGAATGTCACCAGGGTGATCCCGATAGCGGTCGGGATCATGAGCATTAGACGTTGGGTGATGTATGCGGCCCGAGTCATTAGATGGCTCCGGGTCGCCCAGCCGTGCGGCGGCTCCGAACGCGAGGACTCCAGAGTACGCGGCTATGACGTCAGCCATACGTCCTCAAGGTGATAGTTTCCGGTTGGCGCTATAGTGAAGCCTTGGACCGAAGTTTTCCGCGCATAAGGGTAAGGCTGGTAATAGAGCTCCGCGAATGGGCAGTCCATCGCGACGATATCTTGGATTCTTGCGTAGATCGACGCACGCTTCTTAGGGTCGATCGTGTGCTCGGATGCCAGCGTCAGCCTTAGAACCTCCGGGTTGTGATACCAGGTGTACAGAGAATTGCTGCCTCCGTAAACCGGGTCAATCGCCCACGGGGTGTTCTCGTCTGGGTCGCCGATGTCGAGGGTATAGTAATTCGGCGCCAGATCATATTTGCCCTTTTGCCTGAGGGCGTCGAACGTGCTGACATCATAGGTTTGGATCGCCAGCTTGATCCCGATCTTCTTTAGGTTGGCCTGCACGATCTGGGCGATGGCACTATTCACGGCGTCCCCGGCGACTACGGTGTAGGTCGCGGAGAACCCATTCGGGAACGATGACATTGACAGTTCCTGTTTGGCCTTCGCGGCGTCGTACCACAGGGGCGCGGTGTTGGGATTGTAGAAGGCCCATCCCGGTGAGAAGAAAGAGGCGGCTGGCTGCGCGTGCCCGAAGAGCACGGATCTGATGATCGCGCTACGGTCAATTGCATAGGAGATGGCTCGGCGTACATGAACATCGGAGAACTGCGGTTTCTTTTCGTTCATCGCGATGTAGCTGACCCAGGTGGAGGGAAACAACTCTACTTTGACGCCCGAGGTCGCCTGGAGACTTGAGATAGCCGAGAACGGCGGAAACTCGATGATGTCGGCCTGGCCACCCCGGAGCTGGAGCACCCTCGTGTTGTCATCGGGGATGGTCGTGAATGTTACGTTGTCGAGGAATGGCCTTCCCTTCCGCCAGTAGCGCGAGTTCCGCACCAGATTGAGTTGCTGGCCCTTCGTCCAGGACTGGACCATGAAAGGCCCGGTTCCGACAGGATTCTTGAAGAACTCGGCCGGACTCATTCCTCCCAGGTCTTTGGGAAGGATTGCATTCGAGTACATGGCGAGATCTCCGACCAACGGCCCCCACGGGTGCTTGGTGTGGATGACGACGGTGGAGGCATCCGGCGCGTCGATACCCTTGACCGCAGCTAGCACGTACCCGTTTGGGTCTTTTGCTGAGCGTTCCAGGCTGAACTTCACATCCGCTGCCGTAAGAGGCTTGCCGTCAGAGAACTTGACCCCCGGCCGCAGGTGGAAGGTCCAGGTCAGCTTGTCTGAGGAGATCTCGTGCCCCACCGCGAGCCAGGGCATCGAGCCGTGCCCGTTGGGCGTCACCGTGTAGAGGCAGTCATAGAGGTTGAGGACAGTCCAGATCGCCTCGTTATCGAATGGCGGGGCGGGGTCGAGGGTGGTGGGGTCGGCGGTACGAGCGAAGATCAGGTTGCCACCACGGCGTGGAGCGCTCGACACTTTAGTTCCGGCCGGGCTGGAGGCGCAGGCAGCAAGCAAAGATCCACTTGTACTGATGCCTAGGCCTGTAAGTGCCGCGGCCCCAAGGAACTCCCGCCGTGGAAGACGCGGACCCCGTCCCGTGCCCTGTTCTTGGCCGCGAACATCGTTCATGCCAGTCACTCCCTTGCCAAAGGGCACATCTGACGCTAGTACTCACAGAGTGCCCCCGTCTCTTGGAGTCGGCATTGATCTGTGGCACGAAGATCTGCGTCAGGTATTGAGCGGACGCACAACTTGCGGCGGCCGCCAGCCTGCCACAGTGTCATTGTTACGACGAGATGACTATCTGATATCGGTCTGATTGCTGCAGGAGACGGCTAGGGAGTGATGCCCCAGTAAGGAGGTATGACGATCGCTCTCGCGGGTTGGCGTGCGGTCAGCGTCGCAGAGAGCCAGCCGGAGCTGCAACCACACAAGGAGCCGATCGTCGGCGCTTGCTAGGTCTAGGTCAAAGAGCGAAGCTGCCCTCCGGATCCGGTACCGCAGTGTGTTTCTGTGCACGGCGAGCTTCCCGCCGGCTGCTGCCGTATCTCCCATCGCCTCAAGGTAGGCCAGCAGGCTCGGCTCATATTGCGTCCCATGCCGCCTGTCGTAGCTCTGGAGCAACTGGACTCCCGGGTGGCGCAGCCTTGCATCGTGGGCCAGGATCTCGGCCAGCCGACTCAGCAGGATCCGGCTGTGGACCTGCTTAGCCGTCGCGACTGACGGGGCTGCGGGATCGGAGGTGAGCTCACGGAGAATTTCGTCGACCTCGCCGCGGAGGACGGGAACCTCGGCAGGGTCGGTCGCCACTGCGCTTATCCCAGCCCGAACCTCATGACCGAGGATTGACTCGACGTGAGCGGCTGCACCGGCGGCGATGCGAGGGCCCATCTCCGCGCCGTGCTTCGCCGAGATCACTACATAGACCGAGGATCTGAGCGCGACCGACGCAAACTCCTCCCCGAATGTAGTCACGTAGCTGACCACCTCCCGGACGAGTTGCGGCCCGAGCGATCGCGGCGTGTCGTTCTCGAAGAAGGTGAACCCAAGAAGCATGAAGGGAGCCTTCTTCCGGAGGCCGATCTGCTGGGCGAGGAGAGGCGCCGATCCGTGGCCCTGAAGCAGGGATCGCAATAGCTTGCCTTGCGAATGGCGCTCGACATCCGATGCTGCCCGCGAGCGCAGGAAGTACAAGGCCGTCATTCCCGCGGCGTCTGCCAGGACGCGATCGGAATCAGGGCGCAGGGGAGCCGATCCTTCAATCACCCATATCGAGCCGAGGATCTCAGCCCCGGCCCGTACCGTGATCGCGGTCCGGGGGCGCTCCCCAGTCTCCGGGTCAAACGGGTAGCGAACGACCCCGTCGCTGCGGTAGACGCACCGGTACTGCTCCGCGTGCTTCGGAAGTTCCGGAACATGACGCGCCAGAATGCCCTGTTGCCGACACTCGTCGATCTCCTGGCCAGGGAGGCTGGAATAGGCGACGACATCCTGAGCGGCGTCTTCGATCGCTACCGCCCCCCCGACCGCAGCGGCGATCGCGTTCGCGAGCGAGAACATGTCCCCACCTGCCGAGGCGGGCTGCTTCCCATTTCCAGTGACGCCCAAGGCGCTAGTTAGCAACGCGAGCAGGCGATGCCAGGGGACCTCTTCAGCTGCTACCACCACGGCGATTCCCGATGCAGCTGATGCCTCAACAAGCGGTTCCGGATCGTGGCCGCGGAGCTTGAGGATAACGGCGGCATAACCTTCCCGCCCGGCTGCCCGGATGGTGTCGAGCGCGGCTTGACAGGTGGGTCGAGACGTGACGAGCATCAGGACCCCGCCAGGCTCAGGCGGCAACTCATCCGACTCGTCATGCACGAGTGGGGTCGTTACGCCGATGTCCAACCCCGCGGGGGCCGACAGCACCTGCAGGACGGAGTTGCCCAGAAATCCAAGGACGACCTGGAGCGTGCCTGGCTGGGCTGGGAGCGGACTTAGCTTCTTCACTGCTCGCCACCGTTGTCGATATGTCGCAAGGATGCCACAAATTTTGGTGCGTAGCGTCAATGTGTGGCTCAACGATCAAGCGGAAAATCGGTCCTCCTAGCCGAGGCGGGGCGCAGCTCGACCAGCGGAAACCACGGCAGGTACGTCATTGGAGGCGGTCACATGCGAGTCCTGATCTCAGCCGATATGGAAGGGACAACAGGCGTGACCGGCTGGACGGACGTCCAACCAGGGCAGCCGCCGTATGAGCGCTTCCGGCGCCTGCTTACAGCAGACGTTAATGCGGCAGTCCAGGGCGCCTTTGAAGGAGGAGCCACCGAGGTCATCGTGAATGAAGCACATGACGGCATGCGCAACATCCTCATCGAGGAACTTGACGAGAGGGCCGAGATAATAATCGGCCTGTTCAAGCCGCTGGTGATGATGCATGGCGTTGACGAGTGCGACCTGGTCTTCTTCACCGGCTATCACGCCCGGGCCGGCGATGCCGGCGTGCTCGCTCACACGCTGTGCGGCGAATACGCTTCCGTAGAACTGAACGGAGCAGCAGCCTCTGAAGCTAGGCTAAACGCCGCGCTTGCCGGGGAAGTCGGCGTGCCTGTCGGACTGGTTACCGGTGACGATGTCATCTGCTCGGAGGCCGAGAAGCTCTTCCCCGGCGTTAAGACTGCCGTCGTGAAGTATGCAATCGATAACTTCAGCGCGCGTTGCCTAGGGATTAAGGCGGCAGGTGACCGGATTCGCGAGGCTGCCCGGTCCGCGGTAGCAGAGCACGAAGTGCTCCAGCCTTATCGCGTCGGACCACCGTACGCAATCCGTGCGACACTCCGAGAACCTGCGCAAGCGGGAGCCGTGGCAGGCCTCCCCGGTGTCAAGCGCGAGGGTCCGGTTGTCATCAGCTTTACCAGCCAGGACTTCCGTGACCTGTACGCGATGCTCGAAGCGGTCGCGAATATCGCGGGCACGGTGCGGTAGCGCGGAGGTTCGGCTCCCGGCAGTCATTGAGCGAGGAAGGCTTGTCCTCGCAGAGGCAGGAAGGCATAGGGGAAGGATTCTTTGAGAGGTGGACGAACGGTCAGTAACAACAAAACCCCCGCCACTGCCAGCGGTGACGCAGAGCGAGGCTGACCACGACGCCGAGACTGCTGCCAGGCAAGCAAACGTCATCCTCCGGGCAGTTGATACGGTGGCGGACCTGCACCGAGTAGCGGATCTCATTTCGCGCGTCTGGCAGGCCCCTGCGGCTCCGCCAATGCCGCACGACATCATGCGCAGCCTGGTGCACGCCAAGGGCCGGGTGCATGCGGCCTTTCGCGATGGACAGCTGATCGGCGCCGCTGTAGCCGTGTTCTCCGCCCCGGCCGACGCAGCGTGCTATTCGTTGATAGCCGGAGTGAGCCCCGAAGCAGAAGGCAAGGGGATCGGCCTGGCATTGAAGCTTGCTCAGCGCGCCTGGGCCCTGGGTGCCGGCGCGGCCCGTATGACGTGGACCTTCGACCCGCTGTTGCGGCGCAACGCCTGGTTCAACATCTCGCGATTGGGCGCGCTGGGCACCGAATACCTGGTGGACTTCTATGGTGAGGTCTCTGACGGCGTGAACGATCCGGAGACCGACCGTCTAGCGGTGACCTGGAACCTGCGGATGCCCCTACCGGGCTCCGCGCACCTATCACAGCGGCCGGAGGCGGGGCCTGCCGGCGAGGACGAGCCAGCCGCGATCCTAGTCGCCGGGCTGCGAGGTGAGCCGACCGCCACGACAGCCCCGTCTACTGACAGCACCGGCTCAAGGCGACTGCGGTGCTGGATCCCGGACGACATCCTCGCCATCCGCCGCACCGACCCAGGCCTCGCGCGCCGCTGGCGGCTCGCAGTCCGCGAGGCCCTCGGCGCCGCCCTCGCGGAGGGGCATCAGGTCACCGGGGTGATGGATCCCGGCTGGTACGTTCTGGAGAAAGCGCAGCGCGCACGGTGAAGATCGAGACGGTCGAACTGCGGATCGTGCGACTGCCGCTGGTCACGCCGTTCCGGACCTCGCAGCAGAGCCAGGACGAGCGAGTCGCCCTGCTGGTGTGCGTGCACACTACCGAGGGTGACGGCTGGGCGGACTGCGCAGTCAGCCCGGAGCCGTACCTCGAGCCGGAGTTCCTTACGGGAGCGTGGGCCGTGATCGCCGAGTTCCTGGTGCCATTGCTGATGTCATCCCCTGGAATCACAGCGGCCCGGGTTCAAGCGGTTCTGGCCCCGGTCAAGGGGCATCAGATGGCTAAGGCGGCCCTGGAGACGGCGGTCCTCGATGCGGAGCTGCGCGCAAAGCGGATGTCCTTCGCCCAGTACCTGGGAGCAGTGCGGGATCGCGTACCCGTCGGGGTCTCGGTAGGCATCCAAGACTCGCTCGCCGAGCTGATCGGCCAGGTCGAGGGCTACCTGGAGCAGGGCTACCAGCGGGTCAAGCTCAAGATCAAGCCAGGCTGGGACATCGAGCCGATCCGGGCAGTGCGCGAGCGCTTCGGCCCAGACTTGGCGCTGCAGGCGGACGCGAACACCGCCTACACGCTGGACACCGCACGCAGCCTCCGGACGCTCGACGAGTTCGGTCTGCTGCTCCTGGAGCAGCCGCTGGCGGCCGACGACCTGCTCGGCCACGCGGAACTCGCCCGATTGCTGGCCACCCCAGTCTGCCTTGACGAATCGATCACCTCGCCGCGGTTGGCCGCAGCCGCGCTCCGGCTGGGCGCCTGCTCGGTGATCAACATCAAACCCTCCCGGGTCGGCGGCTACCTGGCAGCCCGCGCGATCCACGACCTATGCGCGGCTCACGGCGTCCCAGTCTGGTGTGGCGGGATGCTAGAGACAGGAGTGGGGCGGGCGGCCAACCTGGCCCTGGCTGCCATGGAGAACTTCACCCTCCCCGGCGACATTTCCGGGACCGCGCGGTACTTCACCGAGGACATCACGGCCCCCTTTGTACTCGACGGCGGGCACATCGCCGTGCCGGACGGCCCGGGCACCGGCGTGGAAGTACTGGCTGACGTACTCGAGCGTCTGACCACGCGCCGCGAGATATTGCGCTGAATGAGGGTGGGTACTCAAACGTCGCTCGGGCGCGCCGTGGAGCGCATGGCAGCCGTTTGCGGGCCGTAGTATCTGGCACATGCCGGCCAGCAGGATCGTCGCGGCCTTGAGGGAGTTCGCGCCCGAGCCGGTGCTGTGCTGGTGCAACGGCCAGAGCCTGGAGTCGCGGTACTCGGCCTCGACGGGGCCAGGCGGCGCCGAGGCTGCCGGGAAGCTTGGCGGCGCTGGGGTGCTGCGGTATCAGCTGGGCAAGGCCCGACTCCCGGGAGCGGTACCCATGCCTCGGTTCCCGCTCGTGGCCGTCACCGGCCACCAGGTCTTCTTGTTCGACGGACCGGTCGCCGCCGGGCCGCCGTTCGCGACTTTGCGCAGGGACGAGGTGCGCGTGGTCTATGGCGGCAGCGCGATGTGGCGGCGGCTCGACCTGATCGCCGGCGGCGAAGCAGGGCAACGCGCCTACACGATCATGGTGTCCGGCCTCGGCGGCGGCCGCAAGCGAATGGAACAGGTGGTCACCGAGCTCGACCGGACCGGCCCGCGCTGCTGAACCCAGCGGACAGTCACGAGCGTTACCGTGGCGTTCCCGAGCATCACCCGTATAACAAGTTGCCGAATCTGGATGCCTATTGATTTAACTAGGTCTTTGGATAGGGTGGCCGTCCAGATTGCCGGTTCGGTACTTCGGCTCCGAAGGACTCGCTAGCTGCTAGTGGATGGCCGGTATGGCGCGCGTACAGCCCCGTTTCCGCAACCTCCGCACAGTGGCCCGGCCACACCGGCTCGGCAATGCAAGCATGCCTAACAGGTGTGCCCGAGTCAGCATTCAGACGACAGCGGAGAGACGATGGGCATCTGGATCGCCAGGCCGGCCCTGGCCGGATCCGAGGCCGTCATGTGGCAGCACCTGGCCAGCCGGGCGCAATCGGAACGGCGGGACGTCGGCGGGCGACTGTACCTGACCACGACCCGGCTGCTGTTCGAGCCCAGCCGCCTGGACGCGGCGACCGGGGGCCGCCGGTGGTCCGCGTCGCTGGACAGCATCCGGTCCGTCAGCGTCAAGTCATTGCGCGAGGTCGTGTTCAACCGGAGCAAGCGCGACCTCCTCAGGCTCGATCTCGCCGACGGATCCGTGGAACTCTTCTGGATCCTCGGGCTCGATTACGCGGTTCGTGTGATCCAGGACGCCACCACCTGGCGCCCTGATAACACCACGTGACCAACACCACTAGCACGACATGTGCCGCTCGCGCCTCCCGGCCGAGTATGGATTGCTGGGGCCGAGCCTGGCTGGTGTGGTCAAACTGCCCCTCACCAGCCCCGGCGCCGAACGGCCAGCGGCAGTGGCGATCAGCATGGACATCGGGCAGTACCGCGCTGACGTCCGCCGCCGGGCGGCCATCTATGCGGTGCGGGCAACCCGCCAGCTCGGCGGCGAGGCCCGCCACCGGGCTCTGGCCGCGGCGAGGAATCTCACCGCGTTCTTCCCGGAGGCACGGGTTCATGCCCTCATCAGGGCAGCGGCGGAAGAGACCCGGCCCGCTGGCAGCCTCGGCTAGCTATACCGGCGAAGCACACCGCCCAGCAAACCTGTGAAGACCAGCCCAGTGAGATCGACGCCGACATGAGCACACAGATGCTCGCGCAACTCCGGTGACTCCAGGTCACCATTGTGTTCGTTAGTCGCCTTTCACGTTGAGGATCTGCCGCAGCGTGTGCTCGACCTCGACCAGCTCCGCGGCATCGCGCATGACGACTTCAACGTCCTTGTAGGCTCCGGGGATCTCGTCGAGGAACGCGTCGGTGCGGCGCCACTCGATGCCTTCCATGGCCGTTTCGAGCTCGGCCATCGTGAACTGCCTGCGAGCCGCGCTGCGAGAATATGCGCGCCCGGCACCGTGCGGTGAGGAATTGAGCGACATCTTGTTGCCCTTGCCCGTGACGACGTAGGACCGCGTGCCCATCGAGCCGGGGATCAGCCCTCGCGTGCCGGCGGACGCGTCGATCGCGCCCTTTCGCGACAGCCAGACCTTCTTGCCGAAGTGCTCCTCCTGCATCGTGTAGTTGTGATGGCAGTGCACCACTTCCAGCCGCTCGAAGGGGGCGCGGAGCCACCTGTCGACCGCGTCGCCGAGCCGCTGCATCATCTCCTGCCGATTGAGTTTCGCGAAGTGCTGTGCCCACCGCAGGTCGCGGATGTAGTCCCAGAACTCGTGCGTGCCCTCCACGAGGTAGGCCAGGTCCGGGTCCGGCAGCTGGATCCACCACTTCTTGCAGAGCTCCTGGGCCTTACGGATGTGCTTCTGCGCCAGCTTGTTGCCGACGCCGCGCGAGCCGGAGTGCAGGAAGAGCCAGACGTGGTCTTCCTCGTCCAGGCAGATCTCGATGAAGTGGTTGCCGGAGCCGAGCGAGCCGAGCTGGAGCCTCCAGTTGGGCGCGATGGCCTCAGCGTTCGCCGCCCCGTCTTTCGCCTCCAGGTCCGCGATCTTGGCCTTCGTGCCCTCGTCGTAGATAACCTGGTTGTACTTTCCTGCCGAGAGCGGGATGGCCTGCTCGATTTGCTCGCGGAGCTTGGGCAGATCCCCGCGGCCGAGGACGGCATCCTTCGTCATCCCGGTCCTGAGCGCCATCATCCCGCAGCCGATGTCGACGCCGACCGCAGCCGGCATGATCGCGCCGAGGGTCGGGATCACCGACCCGACGGTCGCGCCTTTGCCGAGATGGGCGTCGGGCATCAGCGCGAGGTGCGGGTGGATGAACGGCATCGTGGCCGTCATGACCGCCTGCGCGCGGGTCTTCTCCTCCAGTACCGATGCCCAGCTGTAGAGCCTTGGTCCGAGTCTCTCCATGCCTACCTCCCTCCCGGCACCTACGAGCCGAACTCGTCGCGCGTGGCCCGCGCCGCGTGCCGTGCGCCGTCGATCCCGCGAGCTCGCGGGCCATCCTCTCGACCATCTCGGGACGACTGCTCGGCTCGTCAACGTTGTGGCACGGGTACTCGAGCGATCCGCCGCTCATCAGATCACCTGAACCGATACGTACTTGTGAATATCGGCCTCGCCCGCGTCCAGGCGGCGCTGCGCTGCCGCCATCGCGTCGATCATGGTTGCCTCCTTGCCGTGCGGCAAATCCTTTTCGCGGCTAGTGACGAGATAAGTGACAGTCATCGTCACGCGGAAGTCGGATGGCCTGCATTCCTGGCCGGGTTGAGGCAGGTGGCTGGCCTGCAGGAAGTGTCGCCGTCAGGGGTCGCAGCCGGCAGAGGCCGGGCGAGCTCAGTTCGGTGTCGGGGCCGTCGCGCGCAGCGCTGCCCGGCCGGGCAGCCTCGCTCGCGTGTTCCTTTTCTGCCAATACCTCCTGGCCCAGGCGGGGCGCGTGTCGGGGCCGGCGACCCGGACCGCCACCGCAGCCGTCCAGCGTGCCAGCAGCTCGTCGGCCTCGGCGAACGCGGCTGCCGGGCTGGGCGGCGCGGCGAGCCAGCGGGCCTGCACCGCGTCGCGTTCGGGGCGGAACAGTGGGTACGCGCCCGCAGGGTCGCGCATCGCCGTCCGGTGCAGTACCTCGTGCCGCCACCACAGCGTGGCGGGGTCGTAGCGGTCCGATGGCTGCGGCGCGAGGTCGATCGAGCTGCTGACCTGGACCGGCTTGAACAGCGACGTGCAGGGCGCGGCGGTCGCGGTGACCCAGTGCGCCGCGCCGTCCGGCCGCAGCTCGGCCACCCAGGACGCGGTGGTCTGCGAGTTCGATGCCAGCCCGCCGGCATGCATGCAGGGCGCCGCCGCGCCACCGTCGATTACCGAGTAACGCGGCACGACAGCCCCGCCGCCGTGATCGGCCAGCGCCGCCATCAGGTCGCCCACGCCAGTCGCGCGCCCGGCCCGGACCTGGGTCAGCGCCTGGCGGGCCCGGCAACGGGAGGCCGCCGTCCTTAGGCGGTCGCTGTGCTGGCGTGCGAATGGCTCGATGGTCAGCCCGTTAGAGATGCTGCGGCCGCCGCTTTCCACCTTCTCAGCGGCCCACAGCTTCCCAGCGGTCTCCAGCACGTACGCGCTGGCTGTATCGGCCACGATGAAGCTGTTGTGGTAGGTAACGCTGCGGCGCTCGTGGCCACACCCGCCGCCTTGCCCATGCTGCTCGAGCAACTCGGTGATGACCGCCACCGCATCGCCCGCCGAGGCCGCCCGCTCCAGGGCGAGGCGAAGCAGATCCATCCCGGTCAGCCCGGACTTCGCATACCGCTGATCAGTGAAAACCGCCTCGTTACCAATAACCACGCCATGCTCGTTAGCGCCAATCTCGGCGCCCCACATCCAGAACGGGCGGCTTAGCAGCACCGCGTGGGTCTGGCGGACCTGCCCGATCTCGATCCAGGTGCACCGCACCCTGGCCCCGGCGGGATGGCTGGCGCGGGGCTGCCAATCCAGGAACTGGGCCTCGTTCGGATCGCGATCGGAATTCTTGGCGAACAGCACCGACCCCGGCCCGACCACCACCATGGTGTCGCACATGATTCTCAGTCAACCAGGGCCTGACAGACGAACCGGCATACCTGCGGCTGGGCAGCCGCACAAGGGTCCGTTACCAACGGGATCGACGCCACCATGCACAGCTGAGTCAGGCCATCTACCGGCCTCACGCCGCCTTTCTCGCACGGCAATCTCGCTGGACAGCGTCAGAAACGGAAGCGGGTCAGGCCGCCCGGCTCCGTCGACAATACCACTGTCGCCGAGCGCGCCTCGATGCGGTAGACGTTCCACGGGGGCGGTCCTTGCGACGGCGCGTTGAACGGGGCAGTGAGACCCGACCCGCTTTCATCGGGCTCCGCCGGCCAGCCGTTGTCCGCCCACGCCTTCGCAATCCGCGCGACGGCGCGCGGCTCGATCACCCGCACCGCGTCACCCTCGACCACGACGTCTGCGTCACGTACTGACATCGCGATTGAACACCGCGGATCGCGTGTGACATTGCGCCCCTTGCGCGTACCCGCGCCCGTCTGGAACCAGAACGCGCCGTCCACCCAGAGGGCACCGACCGCAGTCACATGCGGGCTGCCGTCCTCATTCACAGTGGAGAGCCACGTCGTGCGGGAGTTCAGCGCGTCCGGGTCCGGCGCCGACGCCGCATCGAGCTTTCCGACAACTGCAGCCCAGTCCACCGGCGGCAGCCCATCCGCCGTACCCAAGTTGATGATCTCCATCTCCTGAACGTACCCGCCCGTTCCTCGCCGGCACGTGCAACCCGCGGCGAGACTCGCGACCGCGTGCAAGCCCTGCCCGGCTGCCAGCAAACTCGAGCAGCATGTCCGGGAGCACGACGCCACGAACCTCTGCCACGGATGATCCTGCTCGCCCTAGGCTCCTGACGGTCCTCATGTAACCATGCACCAAGGTGTCGATGCTTCCGAGGATCCGCCGTGCGGCATCCACCGAGAGCAGCACTGTCGAGACGAGCGCGCGAGAGAGGAGTGACATGGCAGTGGCAGACCCGGAGGCTTGGGTGCGGAATGTCGAGCGGCTGTATCGGGCCCATGACGCGGTCGGCGTGGCGGCTCTCTATACACCCGAGGCGCGGACCAAATTCGGCAGCAGGGTCCTCAGTCCGCAGGAAGTGCACGACCACCCAGCGGAATGGTTCGACAGCCTCGATGATTACATGCTCACTCGCACCTTCCGGGCCGCCTACGGCGACATCATTGTGAGCGAAACCACCGCGAGCTATACGATCCGGGCAGAGGGACGCATGTGCAGGGAGTTCGGTGTCGATTTGTATTGGGTCAACGACGACGGATTGATCTACCACAAGCACACCTGTGAAGTGGTGGAAGATTACCGTGACGACTCTCTCGATGCGGCCAGCGAATACTGTCGCGCTCATCAGGGCACCTCGCCGTGACGGCGGGCCGGATTGCCGGCAAGGTGGCCGTGGTGACTGGCGCAGCACGCGGTATCGGCCGGGCTTGCGCATTGCGGTTGGCCGAGGAAGGCGCTGACATCGCCGCGCTGGACATTGCGCGCCGCTATGCCGACCGTGCCTTACCAGCCGAGCAGCACCCAGCAACTGGATGAGACGGTCAGCGCAGTGAAGGCCCTAGGCCGGCGGTGCATTCCGCTGGTGGCAGATGTCAGGGACGGCGCGGCGATGCGTGAGGCGGTCGCGAATACACTCCGCGAGCTAGGCAGGCTCGACGTGCTGGTCGCCGCGGCGGGCATTGACTCCTGGGGCAGTGCTTGGGAACTGACCGACGATCAGTGGGATGCGATGCTGGCCGTAAACCTGACCGGCGTGTGGCAGAGCGCCAAGGCGGTCAGCCCGCACATGATCAGCCAGAGGAGCGGAGTCATGGTCTTCATTGGCTCTGTCCTCAGTCACCGGGCCAGCCCCCAGTTCGCGCATTACACGGCGGCTAAGCATGGCGTGCTCGGGCTGGTACGCGCGTTCGCGCTAGAACTGGCTGAGTTACAACGTGCGCGTTAACTCCGTCGATCCCACCGTCGTGCTTACCGACATGGTGACCAGCCAGCAGTACATGGACAATCTCGTAGGTCACCCCGCTGCGACTGAAGAGGAAGTACGCGAGCACTACTTGCAGTGGAACGTGTTGCCGACCCCATGGATCCAGCCGTCCGACGTCGCCAACGCTGCGCTATTCCTTGCCTCTGACGAAGCTCGGTTCATCACCGGCCTAGGTCTGCCGCTTGATGCGGGTGCCATGCTGAGATGACAGCTTCTGGTGCGATGGCAGGATGCTCTTCATGAAGCTCACATCACATCTGCGCGATGACCGCCGCGCGCATGTCGAAGGGCGGCTGCGCGCCAACATGATGGCGTGGCTGACTACCGTGCGCCCGGACGGGCGGCCTGACAGCGTGCCGGTGTGGTTCCTGCTGCGCGACGACGAGACGATCCTGATCTACAGCCAGCCGGCCAAGATCAAGCTCCGCAACGTCAGCCGCAACCCGGCGGTCTCACTGGGCCTCGACGTGACCGACCTGGGCCGGGACATCATCCGCATCGACGGGACAGCCGAGCACGTTCCCGAGTTCCCCGCAGCCGACCTGGTGCCAGAGTACGTCGTGAAGTATGCCGAGCGCATGGCGGCGAATTTCGGCACGGCTGCACAGTTCGCCGCCCTGTACAGCGAAGCAATGATCATCACCCCGCACCGCCTGCACGCCTGACGGCGTCGGCGTACATGCCCATCCCGCCGCCAGCCCGTTGACGAGAACCTGCTGGCAGGCCTGAGCCTGGCCCACGTCGCGGTTCCCGCGCAGGGCCGTCGTCGCCCGTTGATCTGTGTGATCCACGGCTCGGGCGACACCCCGGACAGCAACTGGCTACAGATTCGCCGGGTGGCCCGCCAGGACTCGAGTTGACAGACACCTATCGATTATCGTTATTATCGACTATCGTTGTTATCGATTAACGATGTGCCAGGCGGGGTGACCGTCCTGCCGATCGAGAGGACCTGGAATGACGATCAACGACGAACGACGCCGGCTGACCGAACCGCTTGAGTCTGTGACCACCTTCTTCGGCGCGCTCATGCTCATCGGGGCACTGCTCGGCGCGGCATTGCTCATATTCGGCTCTGGCAGCTTCGGCGGCTTCTCGAGCTCGGTGTGCGTGACGCAGCCGGGAGCGCACTACAGCAGCAGCAACTGGAACACCCCGTTTGTTCACGCCAAGCCTGGTAACTCAGTCAGCATCGACGGCAGCCTGCAGGTGTGCGCCAATCACGCCACGGCAGGCGAGCAGGCACTCAACATCCTGGCCGACTTGCCCGCCGCGTTGTTCTGGGGCGGCATCTTGTTCCTGCTCTGGCGGATGATCGTAACCGCGCGCAGGAACGGGCCGTTCACCCCGCGCGTCGCGGTCTCCATGCGACGCCTTGGCTGGTTCGTCATCATCGGCAGCACGACCGCCGCCATCTTGCACCTGATCGCGATCGACGCGCTTCTGCAGATCATGAGCAGCCTCGGCAGCCCGTTCCCGAACCTGATCCTGGTGCCGCTGCAAGCGCCGGTCCCCGTGCTGACCGGAGCCGCGCTGCTGACCTTCGCCCGGATCGTCAAGGTCGGCGCCGCGTTGGACGCCGAAGTCCAGGCCACCATATGAAGGATCAGCCCGACGACGGCGCCGCGGCCGATCGTCAAGACGAGACGGCGGCGATCGCGATACGCCTCGACGCGCTGCTCAGCAAGCGGCAGATGACGCTCACCGAGCTATCTGACCGGGTCGGGGTGACCATCGTTAACCTGTCCGTACTCAAGAATGGCCGCGCTAGGGCCATCCGGTTCAGCACGCTCGCCAGGCCTCTGCCGCGCACTCGACTGCCAGCCGGGCGACTTGCTGCGTTACCAGACCGGCGATCCGGCCACTGAGCACCCGGCCGAAGAGCAACCAGCCAGCGACGATCAGGGCAGAGATCAATCAGCCTGACGCTCGTCTCCCGTAGTCGCCGAACGCTCCGCGTACCTGTCACCGCACTTCCCGAAGGCCTGCCTGCACTTTTCACGAATGGGATTTTCATGCGAATTGCCAGTCGTTTCAGATCCGCCGCGCTGTCCGCACTCCGCCCGTTGTCGGTGACGATCGCATGCGGCACCATGCTTGCGACCGGCCTTGCCTCGCCCGCCATGTCGGCCATGGCGTCCACCATCGCGGGCAGCAGCGGCGCCACCGGTCAGACGGTTCCCGCAGCGCAGCTTGCGGGCGACGTGCCCGGCATGATCCATGGCGTGGTGCGCGGTCAGGGCGGGAAACCGCTTGCCGGGATCTGCGTCAGCGCCACCGGATGGCCGGGCACGTCACTGGCGCTCACTCAGCCGGGCGGCTGGTACCAGTTCCCGGGACTGCGGCCAGGCACGTACACGTTCGGCTTCCACGACTGCCGCCATCACGGCAGGTACCTCGACCAGTGGTACGGCGGTTCGATGCTGGCCAGCGCCGCGCGGCAGGTGGTCGTTCGGCCAGGGACGACGGTATCGCTGCGGACAGTGACGCTGCGGCTGACCAGTACCGCCAATGACATCCCTGCCGCCAGGCAGGCTGCGCGCAGGAACGCCGCGCGATTCAGCGAGCTGGCGAAGCGAAGGAAGCCGGTGATCACTGGCACGGTGCGGAACGCGGCAGGCAAGGCGCTGCCCGGCATCTGCGTGCTCGTGAGGAAGCCAGGGGCAGGGGCGATCGGCCTCACGGACAGGAACGGCCGCTACAGCTTCTTCATCGGGCACGGAAGCTGGAGTGTTTCCTTCGGCGCGGGCTGCACCGGGAAGTACGCACCGCAGTGGTGGCGATACTCGACGTCGGCCACTCACGCCACGTTCTTGCACGTCCGCGCGGACAGCCATGTCACCGGGGTTGACGCCAAGCTGGTCGTCGGCGGCGCGATCACAGGCACCGTTCGCGGCCATACCCCCTCGCCCAAGGCCCTGGGCGGAGTATGCGTCTGGGCGCTCGGAACCGGTCAGGTGGCAGGTGTCGCCAATGAGACGGAAACCAGGTCAGACGGCTCCTACCGGATCACTGGCCTCGGACCGGGCAAGTACCACGTGCAATTCCTGGCCAACTGCCACGGCAAGGAGACCTACCTAAGCCGAGGCTTCCCTGGAACGGTCTCAGTGACCGGCAAGAAAACCACCACGGGCATCGACGCGGATCTGACGCGTGCCTCGGTGATCTCGGGAACTGTCACTGGCCAGCGCAAGTTCCCGGCAGGCGGGGTCTGCCTGATCGCGATCGGCACCGGCGGCGGGCTCACGCCGACAGCCGTGGCGTTCGGGGCCACCGACAGCAACGGCCGTTACTCGATCTCGGGCCTCGCCGCAGGTAAGTACACGGTGGGCTTCAGCGGCGGCTGCGGCAACCCAGGCAGCTTCGCGCCGCAGACCTACAATGGGCAGGTCACCGGCGTCGCAGGTGACCTGGTGAGCGTCGCGATCGGCCAGCACGTCACCGGGATCGACGCGACAATGCGGCCGGGCGGCACCGTTACCGGCGTCGTGACCAGCAAGTCCGGCAAGAAACTCTCGGCGATCTGCGCGGAACTTACCTCGGAGCCGAATACGGCTGCGCTCGGGCAGTCCCCGCTTGACCTGCCGCTCTTCGGGATCGCGCAGTTCTCTGGCGTTAACAGGACCGCGAACGGCAAGTACCGGATAGCGAATCTCGCGCCGGGCAATTACGTGGCGAGATTCGAGCCAGGCTGCGGACCGCCAGGCTTGCGCTATGCCACACAGTGGTTCTCGCCGCAGGGCGGGAACAGCCCGGCGCTGATCTCGGTCCCGGCAGGTTCAGTGACCTCAGGCATCGGCGCGAAGCTGCCGATCGCCGGTGCTATCACCGGCGTAGTAAAGGACGCCGCAGGACAGCCGCTGTCCAGGATTTGCCCATTCGCCATCCGGACGACCGGTCGCAGCGCCGACGAAAACCTGACGCTGAGCGCCACCGGTCACACCACAGGCTCAAGTCCCGACGGCACCTACCAGATCACTGGCCTGGCGGCTGGCAAGTACGTCGTCGGATTCACTTCGTGCGGCAAGCAGCGGTACGCGCTCGGCTGGTACCTGAATACAGGCTCCGATAGCGCGGCGCGGCAGGTCGACGTCGTCGACGGCCGCACCACTGGCGGGATCAACCAGGTGATGACCGCAGGGCAAGAGATCACTGGCCAGATCGTGTCCAGCGAAAACGGCCAGCCAGTCTCCCCTGCCTGCGTGTTCGCTGTCGCGCCAGACGGCTTCGAGCTTGGCGTTGGATTCACGAACAAACAAGGCGACTACCAAATCGGGCACCTGGCGGCCGGCCGGTACACGCTCGACGCCTTCCATTGCGGCTCGCACCCGAGCGACCTCGCGGCCGTTCGAACGCAAGGCGTCCGGGTCACGCGCACGGCGGCGGCGGTTGCCGACCTGCGGCTTCCGCTCGCCGGGTCGGTGATGGGGAAGGTGACAGGCGGCAATCCGGCTGCAGCCGCTCCCGGCATGTGCGTCGAAGCGACGCCGAAGACAGGGGCGGGGATGGCCGGCCTGGCATACACCCGCTCGGACGGCAGCTACGTGCTCTCCGGCCTGGCGGCTGGCCAGTACCTGATCCAGTTCAGCTCGCTATGCCATGGGGCGGGCGGCGGTTTCGCAGCCCAGTGGTTCAGCGGCCAGCCCTCAGCGGCGCACGCCACGGTGGTATCGGTCACGTCAAGCACCGCAACCAACGGGGTCGACGCGACCCTCGTGGCCGACGGAGGAATCGCCGGGATGGTCAAGGCGGCCGGTTCCCCGGTACCTGGCGTCTGCGTGATCGCCTACCCGGCGATTGGCAAGCGGGCTCCTGCCGTGGCGGAGACCGGAGCGGCCGGCAGTTACCAGATCACTGGGCTGCGGCCCGGCAGCTACCTTGTCCAGTTCAGGGTCGGTTGCGGCGCAGCGAGGTTTACAACGCAGTGGTTCAACGGCGCAGCGTCCAGGGCCGGTGCCACACCCGTCGTCGTGAAGGGCGGCAAGACGACTGCCGCCATCGACACTAACTGAAGCTCGATACCTGCACGACGATCAGCAGCAGTGGATGGCGAGGGTATGGACTTTGCCGCGGGTGCCGGTGTATGCGCCGACGGCCCAGCCGTTGCTTGCTGATGAAGCACCGACCGCGTCCAGGGTTTGGCTGCCTGCGATGCTGGGGGCGGGGGCCTTCTGCCATTTGTGGCCGTTCCAGTGCAGGATCAGCCCGGTGCGCTTTGCGCCCGCGATCCTGATGCCAACGGCCCAGGCATTGCGGCTGGAGATGACGTATACGCCTTCGAGTTCGTCGTCGCTCGCGGCGCCGCCGGGGCCTCGGACGGTGGCCCATTTGCGGCCGTTCCAGTGCAGGATCAGAGGCTTGAGGAAGCTCCCGCTGTCGTAGGTCCCCACGGCCCAGGCATTTCGGCCGGAGCTGGCGCCCACCGCGGAGAGGCCATTGTTGCGGCCGGTTGCTGCTGGATCCGGACTGGCCATCCTCGCCCAGGTGCGGCCGTTCCAGTGCAGGATGAGAGTCTCGCTGCGGGTGCCGTCGAAGGTGGACCCGACCGCCCAGGCGTTGCCGGCCGACGTGGCGGCCACGCTGAGCAGCTGACTGTCTTTTCCCGGGTGCGGGCTTGGCACGTGCGACCAGGTGCGGCCATTCCAGTGCAGGACCAGGGTGCGGTCCGTGGGGCCGTTTGATACGTCGCCCACTGCCCAGATGTCATTCGCCGACACCGGGCGGATCGCGTAGAGCGTGTCGTCGTCTCCGAGCGCGGGAGCGGTCACGTGCTTCCAGGCGCGGCCGTTCCAGTGCAGGATCTCGGCCCTGTCCCCGCCCGCGGTTCCGAAGCTGCCTACCGCCCAGATGTTGTCTGGTGAGAGGGCGCGAATGCCGTAGAGGAAGTCGCCGCCAGTACCCGGTTGCGGGCTGGGTACCAAAGCCCATCTGGTGCCATTCCAGTGCTCGATCAGGTTGGCGTCGGGGCCGGGTCCTGAGAACGAGCCCACCGCCCAGGCGTTGCAGGGCGAGAGCACGACCACGCCATTGAGCGCGTTGTTGTCGTTGCCCGGGCTTGGTGGCTGCGTTCCGGTCCGGTTCCGGCAGGTAGCCGCCGCAGCGGGGTCAAGTCCAGTCAGCGCCCCTGCCAGCGTCAGCACGGCAGCGAGTGCCATCGTGATGCACCTTGCCAGTCTCCGGGACTTCATTCCGGCTGCTCTTCGTGTCGGCATGCGGAACCTCCGTCAGAACTTCGCGGGCCACGATGGCGCATCGTCGGCCACGGCAGGCGACCACCGGACGCAAGCGCAGAATGGCAGGAAGGGCTGAAGCAGCGCTGAAACGGCACTGACGCACGAGCCTGGCAACAGGCAGTCGCATTTTGGCCCCCGAGGAACCCTTGGCAGCCCGCGGGTCACCGCCTCATCGGCACGCAGCGTGTACGCCTCTTCGGCCGCAAATGGCAGACCGCCCTAGGATCGTGCCGTGAAGGAAACAGATCTTGACGCCACCGTCGCGGCCTGCAGGGAACTCATTGAGACGCGTTTTCCCGACGACGAGCATCACGGCGCGGCCGCAATGCTGCTTGACGACGGCAGCATTCTGACGGGAACGTCGCCGACCGCGATGAACCCCTCCGTAGAGGTGTGCCATGAGATCGAACCGTACTGCGGTGCTTATCGGCTTGGCCGGCAGGTGGTGGCATCGGTGTGCCTTCATCGCCAGCCGGGCGGGAAGACGGTCGTACTGAGTCCCTGCGGCGTGTGCCGAGAGCGTCTCGCCGTCGGCGGGCCTGATGTCCTGGTAGCGGTCGCCTCCCTGCAAGACGCGACCAAGGTCGTGTGGAAGACGCTGAAGGACGTATTGCCTGACTACTGGATGACCGCGTTCCCCGACGAGATCGACCCCGGCTGGATTCAGAAGCGATGCTGAGTCCAATGGCGCCCGCCGTCTGTGGTCTTGAGCAGTTCGCCGTAGTCAGCGAACATGCTGGCCGGTCCGTAGACGACCCACGCCTCGTTCTTGCTGACATAAGCCGGGTCGTTCATCCCGGCGCCGCCGTCACCGGACCCGATGATTTGATGCCAGGTGGTGCCGTGGCTGTCATTGATATCGATGAAAGAGCCGATCGAATACGAGGCCACCAGCAGGTTCACGGACGGAGAGATAGCCAGCTGGGCTTGAATGCCAAACGGCGGCAAGGTGCCGGCGTACCGGTCAGTCGTGCCGTTGTCGCGGGAGAGGTACACGGCCTTGACGGCTTTGCCGAATCCCGGGTTGCCGTCGCAGAACAGCCCGACTTTGGTCGCTGAGTACGGCGCGGCTTGGACCAGGTTGAAGATCTGCGCTGCGGTGCAGGGATTCGGCTTGCTGGCGAAGTGCGCTCCGCCGTCGGTGCTCACTAGCAGCTGGGTGTGCAGGGAGTTCTCGACCCGGTCATTGACGAGATAGACGGCCTTGCCATAAGCGGCCACATTGGCCTCGACGTTAACGTGCAGCCGCTGAGGCAGCTTCATCCTCGTCCACGACGCTGCGGTGAGGCTCGTCCGCCATGCCGTCAGGTGCCCTTTGCACAGCCCCATCATGTAGCCGCAGGGGGAGGTGATCGCGTAGGCGGCGTCCGAGGTGACAGCGAGCGAGAGCACTTGCTTGCCGCTCCCGGGGATCGCCACCTTGCGCCAGGTTTTCCCGCCGTCGGCTGTCCGGTACAGCCCGGGCGCGAAGATCCAGCCGACCTTGGACGTTGCCATCCGGATCTCGGTAATGCCGGCCGTGCCCAGGCCCAGCTTGGGAATCTGCGCGTGGATGGTGCCGGCCAAGTGCCAGGACTTGCCCCCGTTAGTAGTAGCTACTACCTGCGAGGTCTTGCAGTTATGCCGAAGTCCGCACGACTCGGCGCCGAGAACCCATCCATCGCTGGCGGACGTCCAGCTCATCGCGCTGGCCTTGAATCCCTTCGGGACCGCCTGGGCGCGCGCGGCCGACGCGATGGCGGGGGCACCCGCGGCGGCAGCGCAGGCAACAGCGGACATGCAGATGAACCCGCGCACAGCCAGCGATGTGAGTTTCATCCTCGTTCCCTTCATGAGGAAGGCAGAGCTGAGAAGAAGACGTGGAGTTGCCCCTTGCGGGAGACATGCGACGGTACGAGAACTACGACGTCGTTAGGGCCCGGATGGTTGTAACTAATCTGCGGCTAGCGTCGACCATTGCGTCCTCGCTCGCGGCAGCGCATGCACCCACCGGTCCATGCGTCGGCGCGTACTGGGTGGCCGTGCCGGCCTCCTCAGTCGAGCTTCGCGACCGCCGACTCGCCGAGCTGCTGGCCGGACGCGTCGTGCGCGGCCACGGCGAAGAAGGGTCCTGTGCTGTCCGCGACGATCATGGTCTCGAAACCGTTGCGCGGCTGCGTCGCCACCGCGGTGAGGCTCCTCGGGTGCTTGCCGGCGAATACCCGCCAGGTCGTTACCTCGGTGGCGCCGTTCCAGCTCACGTACACGGCGGTGCCCCGTGACGGGTTGGCCCGCAGTGCCACAGCGGGTTTGTCGGTCGGGTACCCGGCCCAGTCGCCGGTGAATGCGCGGTACGACTGGTCGCGGTTTGGAAGCTGCCCGTTCATGATAATCGAGCCGTCGGCGTCGAACTCGGTGTAATACGGCTCGGCGCCCCAGCCGACGAAAGCCCGGTCGCCGGGCAGAAGCTGCATGCTGCCCTGGTTGTCCGCCAGCACATTGGCCGGGCCGGTGAAGGCGCGCTGCAAGGTCGCGGTCATCTTCGTGAGGTCGAGCTTCACGATGATGCCACGGGACCTTGGCTCCATACGCGGGGCGGCCGCGTTGTCGAAGATCGTGATCAGGCCGGTGCCAGCCGAGCGGACGTGGTGCTGGTGGTAGAACCTCGCGCCGGGTCCCATGGCGAAGCTGGAATGCTTTCCGCCGAGGCGCCATTTGATCTGGCCATCCCGTCGGCCGACTTTATAGACGGCCCAGGCGTTGCGGGAGGAGATGAGCAAGTCGCCGTCCCAGGCCACGTCGATCGAGTTGATGTGGAAGTAGTCGTACGGAAGGTCGGATGTCCCTGAGCCGTTGGCGGGTTTGGACATCGACTCGGTGAGCGGCACGTGATCCAGGCTGTTCCATTCAAAGATCACGTCACCGGTCGCGATGTCGATCTCCTGGACCACGCCCGCCGCCACCACTCCGTTCTTCTTGCCGCCTACAGACCTCATGTCGGCCTTCTGAGGCTTGTAGGAGTCAACCAGCGCCGTTCCCTGACTTGTGAGGTTGAACTCGTGCATATCGGCCATCAGGCCGTTCCCGCACTTGACCTCGGCGATCTGGGCGTAGCTGGAGTCGGCGATGTAGCAGTTGCCCCGCCCGTAGATGTGACCCGTCCTGCCGTGCCACCAGGTGAGCACCGGCTTGCCTTTGTAGGACTGCACGTTGAAGTCCCAGACCTGGGTCTGCGGGCTGAACCACGCGATATCCCCGCCCCGCTCGGCGATGATCAGTCCGCGCTGGCCGACCGGCCGTCCGATGTACGGCTTGTTGGCCAGGAACACGTACGGCGGCACACCGGCCGGGGTGCTCACCACGTCGACCGCGAGAATCGGCGGCCGCAGGTCGGGCCTGCTAAGGAACGAGTGCACATCGCTGCCCTGGGCCGCCGCCGCCGCGCGGGCCTTCTCCGCCGCCTCAATGTTGCGCCGGTCCTCGTGCCGCGCCCACATGTACCCCACGCGACCAGCCCCGGCCAGCGCGGCGAAGCCGACGACGGTGCCGCCGCCGAGCAGCAGATTCCTGCGCGACACGTCTCCCCGCTCGCCGGGCGTGGCTACGGCCGGTACGTTCTTGCGAGTCAAGTTTCCCTGCGTCAACGCGGTCTCCTTAGTGGCCCGACCCAGGCGGGACGGGTCATCAGGGTGATCCGTTACGCTACCTGAGGAATTAGCCCGGAAGTTACGTCGGCCGAGGCGGGCTAACTCCCTGGCCAGCAGGGGATTCACTGTTTCCGGCGGTGTGGCTGGTCGCTACCCCAGACTCCGGGTACCAGGGCTGGCCCGAGGGCGGTGCGCCATGTGGTGCCATTCCAGCGCAGGATCTGATCCGCGGCGCCCAGGCTCATCTCAACGACTCCGACGGTCCAGCAGTTCGCGCGCCTGGTGCACCTGATCGAGGTAAGGATGTTGGCGATGTCACCGCTGGTGCCGCCCGGCTCGGGGGCGCGGATCACTGACCATTTCGTTGCGGTCCAGTGCAGGGTTTCGTTCAGTCCTGGCCGGCCGTTGTGTCCGCCGGTCGAGCCGACTGCCCAGCAGTCGCTGGCGGCGGTGCAGGTGAGCGCCAGGAGATCGTTTCTTGCCCTGGGTCCGGTGCCGTCCGGGTTCGGCGCGGTTACCTTGACCCATTTCTTGCCGTTCCAGTGCAGGACCTGATTGCGCAGCATTTCGTGACCGCCCGACAGCTCCTTGCCGTAGGAACCCGCCGCCCAACAGTTTGCCGGCGAGGTACAGCTCAGGCCCCGGATCTGGTTGACGCCGGATCCCGCCGTGCCGCCCGGTTCGGGCACTGTCACCGCTGCCCACTTGACGCCGTTCCAATGCAGCATCAGGTTGCTGTGGGCGAAGTGACCGCCGGGCCCGTCCGAGCCTGCTGCCCAGCAATCCCGCACCGATGCGCAGCGGACGGCGTTCAGCGCGTTGACATCATTCTTCGAGTGCCCGCCTGGGTCTGGAGTAGAGACCAAGGACCATTTGCTGCCGTTCCAGTGCAGCCCCTGGGTCAGCGCTACCACGGAGTCGCCGGCCGAGGTTGCCATCTCGATTCCGTAGTAGCCGACCGCCCAGCAGCTCGCGGCCGAGGTGCACGCGACGTCGCTGAGCTCGTTGAAATCACCCGCTGCGGTTCCGCCTGGCGCCGGAGCGGACACCACGGACCACCTCATGCCGTTCCAGTGCAGCACCTGGTCCAGGCGCGCTGATCCCAGCGGCTGGTAGTCACCCACGGCCCAGCAGTCCGCCGCGGAGGCGCAGCGCACGGCGTTCAGGTTGTTATTGTCGCCGGCCGCTGTTCCGCCAGGCTCCGGCACGTTGACCCGACGCCACTTGGCGCTAGCAGTCCAGTGCAGGACCTGGTTCTGCGTGGCGTCACCGCTCTTCAGGTTACCGACGGCCCAGCAATTGGCCGCCGAGGTGCAGTAAACCCCGTTAAGCACCAGCGAATCGCCGGCGGCGAAATGCCCCGCGGCCGAGGGCATCCCCAGCAAACCAGCCACGACAGCCGAGGCAGGCGCGGCCACGCACGCCGCCAGCAACGAGCCGGACAACAACGCGACGGCCGAGCTCCAAGCAAGCACCGGCGATCGCCAGCTAGTCCCCACCATTCCGGCCCTCCGTTCCTCCGCCTATGCGCCCGTCTCAGCGGATCGTGCCAGGCGGCGCTGAAACGCCGCTGAAACGATCGCTCAGGCAATCGACAGCCCCAGCAGGCGATAGCCGGACAGCGGCCGGTCCTGGTAGGTGATGAACCGTGCGTGTAGTCGGGGTGGAAGGCGGTGCCCAGGATGCCGCAGACACCCAGGATGCCGCAGACACCCAGGATGGCGGCGAGCTACCTGGACCCGGCGGTGCTGACCTCACCGGCGAGTACCTTGTCCGCGGATCCGGACACCCGGGCAAGCGCCGCCTGGCCATTGGTGAAGTCGAGATCGATTACCAGCCCGCTTGGCCCGCCCATCTCGATCCCCATTTCTACGAGTAGTCGAGAGCGGGATCGGGTCAGCAGGCCCGCGTCGGCCAGTACGAACGCGAGCGTTGCCGCGGTAGTGCCGCTGGCTGGCTCCTCGGTGGCCCCGATACCCGCGCACAGGTCCCGCATCCGCGCGCTGACGACGTCGCCGTCCTTACCGGCTATCGCGTAGACCCCGATGGTGTCGGCCCTTACTTCCTGGCTCACGGCAGCGATGCTGGCGCCGGAGAGCGGAAGCGCCGCCAGTTCGGCCGGATGGCATAGCGGCACCAGCAGATGCCGCAAGCCGGTCCCTGCGAAGGCGACGGGCAGCTGCTGCGAAAGTGTCGCCGGGCCCAGAACGCTGTCCAGGCCAGCCACCTGCCACAGCCGCTCCAGATGTTGCAACCGCTGGGCGAACTCGACCGTAACCTTGCCCGCTGTGCTGTGGCTTACCGACAGCGGGACGCGGCCGCCCGGCGTGCTGACCGCCGCCGGGCCTGGCAGCCACACACCGGCCTCCACCAGGGCTGCCGCGATCGCGACAGTAACGTGGCCGCACGCGCCGATCTCCTGCTGAGGCGTGAAAAAACGCACCCGGGCATCGCGTTTTCGCGCCGTGGGCATGTCCACGAAGCCAGTGGTCGGAGCTCCCAGCTCGGCTGCGATGCCCTGCATCCACTCCGCCTCCGCCGGCTGCTCGAGGAACACGACGCCCGCGACGTTGCCGCCGAAACGCGCGGCGGCGAAGGAATCGTAGAGATACGCGGGCGCCACTGACATCAAGACCTCCCACGTGCCCTGCCGGAACCCGCTGGCATGCTATTCACCAGCCCGGCCGTCAGCACACTCCATGCCGCCGGGGTTCCCATCATGCTGGCGTCTTGCCTCGGTCCGGGCTGCTGGGACGGCTGCGGGCCGGAGAGGTGGCTGGGCATGCGTATCGCTGTTTACGGGGCGGGCGGCGTCGGCGGCTATTTCGGCGGGCGGCTCGCCCAGGCCGGCGCCGAGGTGCACTTCATAGCTCGCGGGGCGCACCTGCGGGCAATGCGGGAGCATGGGCTGAAGGTGCGCAGCGTGAAGGGCGACTTCGAGGTGCAGGCGCCTGCCACTGACGACCCGGCTGAGGTCGGCTCGTGCGACTTCGTGCTGTTCTGCGTTAAAACATTCGACACCGACGCCGCCGCGGCCCGGCTGGGGCCGCTGGTAGGGGCGGGCACAGCGGTGGTGTCGCTGCAGAACGGAGTCGAGAACGAGGAGGCGCTGGTCCGGGCCGTCGGGGAAGACCACGTGATGGGCGGCGCCGCGTTCATCTTCGCCGAGATCGCCGAGCCGGGGGTGATCCGGCACACCGGCGGGCCGGCCAGCGTCACCTTCGGTGAGCTCGACGGCCGCGCCAGCGAGCGGGCGAAGCGCTTGCTCGCCTGCTGCGAGCAAGCCGGTTTCGCGGCGGAGTTGTCGGCGAGCATAAGGACGGTGTTGTGGGCCAAGTTCGCCTTCATCTGCGCGCAGGCCGGCATAACCGCCGCCGTGCGGCTGCCGATCGGGGAGATCCGCACCGTACCCGCTGCCTGGGCGGCGTTCGGCAGGCTGGTTGCCGAGGTATGCGCGGTGGCCGAGGCGGAGGGCAACCCCGTGCCGCAGGCCGCCCAGGACCGGGCGCTGGCCCTGGCGGAGGCCGCCGAGCCTGGCAGCTTCTCCTCCCTGCATGACGATCTGGTGGCCGAGCGCCGGATGGAGTTGGATGCTCTGCACGGCTTCGTCCTGCGCCGGGCCGCCCAGCACCGCCTGGCCGTGCCCACGTCCGAGGCGGTCTACGCCATCCTGCAGCCGTGGGCCATCCGCAACCAGCACGCCAGCGCCTGAGGACACTGGCACGTGCCAGAGGCTTCCTGAACTATGTCTACCCAGAGCACGACCTCGAAGTGCGGCACGGCACTTAGGTCAGAACAGGTGGCCTAGCAGGTCCACCTCGCCGATAGGCCAGCCCTGTTGACCGATCCTTTTCACCATCAAGGCGCCGGTGTCCTCTGCTGTAGCCAGCCCCAACGTGGTGTGATCATGGATCTTTACCCAGGAGCAGGGGTTCGCAACGCGCGCCCACCCTCCCCGGGTGTAGACACGGGCGTCATCTGCGAAGAGGATGACAAAATCCAGCCCGCAGGAACGTGCGAGTTCGGTCACTTCCGCCAGCAGGCGGCCGGCCAGGCCGTGCGACCGCTCGTTCGCCCTCACGCACAAGTCGACGACGCCGAATGTTCGCAAGACAGTGCTGCCGACCCGGATCACCCGCAGCTCGACGCCCATCTGGGCCACCAGCACTCCGCTCGTCACTGCAAGATAACGGAAATGGGGTGGAAGCTTGAAGTAGCTCCGGCTGGGATATCCAGGGAAGCACGCCTGCAAGAGCGCCCGCAGCTGCTGTCGGAGATCACTGCCGATCTCGGCCTCTGCGACACGAAGAATTGCGGTCGCCTCACTGCCGTCTCGCTTCTGCCCCACGCCCGGGACTCTACCGGCCACCGGCTAACTGACGGCGCTGGGTTTTAGCTGTCGGTGCATGAGGGCCAGTGGTCTACTGCCCATTCCGGCCAGCCCGGCCAGCCCGCTGGCGGACCGGGGATTTCGCCGCCGTCGAGTTCGGCGGCATCAGGTACCTGGAACTGTTTCCGCCATTGCTCTACGTCGGCCTCGTTCATCGGAAACGTCTGATGCGGTGCCATTGCCTGGCGGTGCGCGATCCGGGCGAGTTGGACGTCCTTGTCCACGTGCAGGTAGATCACCTGGCAGGCTGCCCCGGCTGATCGCGCCAGCCAGCGCAGTGCCGACCGTTCATCGCGGCCCCAGAGCCCGAAGTCGAGCACGACGCTGGTCCCCAGCCGCAGCGCCTGCAGGGCAACCGAGATGAGCCGCCCTTCGAGCACGAAACGCTTATCGTCGGCCATCGGCTCGCCGAACAGCGGGATCATCCAGTGATCCGGGGTCAGCCGCAGCGCCCGGTTCGCCGCGGCGAGATCTTTGGCCCGGGTGGTCTTCCCGGCGCCCGGGAGCCCGACCATCAGGAACATGGTGGCGGCGCATGGGTCCTGCGCCAATGCCTTGTACTGGGAATCGGATCGCTGCGACTGAGACATGGCTCCCCTGATCAGGCGGGACGGCCCGGCAGCATAGGACGAGCAAGTGGCTGCGGGCAGGACACCGATCCGGCGGTACGCCCCGGCACTGACCCGGCAGGGGCAGGCAATGAGGCCGCAGTTACGGCAACCGCGGACCGCCGCTAAGCGGCGGTCCGGGTGAGCATGGCAGCGAAGCAACCCATGCCTCCCACCATAGCCAACAGCGGCGGAGTCGGCAGTCGGGCGAACCAAGGACGCGTCGACGGGCCTTCGGCGGGCACGACGCTGATCCTCATCCACCACATCGGCGCCAGGTCCGGGGTCGAGCGCGTTACCCCGCTGGGCTGTTCCTCGCAGGGAGACGGCCGTTTCGTGATCGTCGCATCCAGCGGAGGATCGCCCACCCACCCGGACTGGTACTACAACCTCAAGGCCAACCCGAGGATCACCGTCGAGGTGAACGCCCAGACGTTGACGGTCCTGGCAGACGAGCTGGCCGACGCCGCCCGCGCCGAGCTGTGGCCGAAGCTGGTCACTGAGTATCCCGCTCTTGGTGAGCACCAGGCCAGGACCACGCAGCAGTTTCCGGTGTTCATGCTGACCCGCCAGGACTGAGCTCAGGCGACCGCCAAGCCGATCGCGCCTCTGCCGTGCTGCCACTACGAACGATCATGAAATCCTCAACAACTTGCCGGAGCCGTGAGGGAGAGGTTGAGCAGGTCCAGGCCGCTGACCGGCTGGAAGCCGGCTGCTGTGTAAAGCCTGAGCGCGGGGCCGTTATCGGCCTCGGTTTGCACTGACACGCGAGTGGCGCCGGCGGCGCGAGCGTCGCCGGCGACATGCTGGAGCAGGGCGTGCGCGATACCGCTGCGACGGTGCTGGGGAGCCACGTACAGGTCGCGGATCGACCAGGCGGTGCCGAGCATCAGTGACGCCGGCATGACCATGGTCGTGATGAACCCGCAGGCCTGCCCGGCGCGGATGGCGGCGGCGATCGTCATCCGGTGCTGAGCCAGCTGCCCGTGCAGCCACTCGTGGGCGAGCCGGGGGGACGGTGGCTGGCCGTAGTGTGCCCTGTAATCGTCGAACAGGGCAGCTACCTGGCCGAACATCTGGTGGGATGGTGTCATCTGCACGACTGCTATGGCCACGGGATCAGTCTCCCTGACGTGGCACGACAGAGCCCGTCTGCAGTCAGGTTCGGCAGCAGTCTGCACTACCCCAGCTGGTCGCGGCGGCGTGTCAGGTAGGCAATCTCGGCGGTGTTGCCCGCCAGCTCGATGGCTTTGTCGTATGCGGCGCGCGATTTCTGACTGCTGCCCAGCCGGCGTAGCAGGTCCGCGCGGGTCGCATGGTAGGCGTGATAGCCGGCCAGCTTGTCCTCGAGACGGTCGACGGCCGCCAGCGCCACTTCCGGGCCGTCAAGCTCGGCGACCGCGATGGCCCGGTTGAGGGCGATGATCGGCGAAGGGTCGAGGCGGACGAGCTGGTCGTAGAGGGCGACGACCTGCGACCAGTCGGTGACGCGTACGTCGCGGGCGGAGGTGTGCACGGCGTTGATCGCTGCGAGGATCTGGTAGCGGCCTGGAGCCACTCGGGCGGCCAGGCGTTCGCGCACCAGCCGGTGACCCTCGGCGATCAGCGCCGCGTCCCAGGCCCCGCGGTCCTGCTCTTCGAGGGTGACCAGTTCGCCGCTCGCCGAAACCCGGGCGGCGCGGCGGGCATCGGTGAGGAGCATCAGCGCCAGCAGCCCGGCCACCTCACCGTCCTCCGGCATGATGGCACGGATCAGGCGAGTGAGCCGGATCGCCTCGGCGGTCAGGTCGTGACGTACAGGATCGGTGTCGGGGCCGGTCGCCAGATAGCCCTCGTTGAAGACGAGGAAGAGGACGGCGAGCACGCCTGAGACGCGGGCAGGGAGATCCTCCGCCGAACGGCACCCGATAAGGGATGCGAGCCGCCCTGATCTTGGCCTTCGCGCGGGTGATCCGCCGCCCCACGGTGGTCTCCTGCACCAGGAAGGCACGGGCGATCTCGGGCACGGTCAGACCGCCGACCATGCGCAGCGTCAGCGCCACGCGGGTCTCCATCGCAAGCGCCGGGTGACAGCAGGTGAAGATCAGCCGGAGCCGCTCGTCCTCGACGGCGCCGAGAGGCTCGGGCGGGTCGTCGTCGTGCAACATCTGAGCCTCCTTCTGCTTGTCGCCTCGCTTGCTCTCGCGCCGGATCCGGTCGATGGCCTTGCGGTTGGCTGTGGTGGTCAGCCAGGCGCCGGGGTTGGGGGGTACGCCGTCAGATGGCCACCGCCCGACGGCGGCCGCGAACGCCTCGGCCGCCGCCTCCTCGGCGATGTCGAGGTCACCGAAACGCCTGGTCACGGCGGCGACCACCCGCGCCCACTCCTCGTGGTGGGCCCGGGTAATCGCCTCCTCGACGTCGCTCACTGGAACGGCCGCACCTCGATCTTCCGATCGCAGACCTTCGACGCCTCGGTGGCGAGCTTGAGCGCCACATCCAGATCGGGGGCCTCCCACACCCAGACGCCGGCGAGGTACTCCTTCGACTCCACGAAAGGCCCGTCGCTGAACACCGCCTGCTCGCCCCGGTTGTCGATGACCGTGGCCGCGTCGGTGTCCGCGAGTCCGCCCGCGAAAACCCAGTAGCCCTCGGCGATAAGTCGTTCGTTGAACGCGCTGATGGCAGGTTGCCTGTCCGTGCTGCCGGGATTGCTCTTGTCATCGATCACGGACACCAGGTACTGCATCTTGGATCATCTCCTGTGGTTCGGGACGCTCCTCGTGGGCGACCGCTCACACCTGCTACGAACACCTCCGCCCCGATCCGACACCGCCTCCCGGATTTCTATCAAGGGCTTTTGCGTTCGACTCGTCGCAGCCGACGATCACGCATCACCTGAAGTGCTGCAATGAGGCCGGCTTGGCGGCCGGAAGAAACGGCGTGTGGGTCTATTGCAGGCCGCGGTCGGAGGCCGCTGGCCGTCAGCTGGCGAGGGTTACATGTTGGGCACGCCGAGGTAGGGGAAGCCGTTCAGCAGATCATCGTGCGGCTTCAGGCCCGTCGGCGGGACCTTGCCGTGGCTGAGCCACCCGAAGCGCATGCTGTAAACATCGTCCGTCAGGACGCGGCCGTTCGGGTAGGCGGCGGGCTTGGTGCGGTCGTAACGGAGGATATCGGGCAGCACGATGAGCGCTGCCTGCCTCGCCTCATCCGGCGGGTAGCCGCCGTTCTCGAGGAGCTTGGACCACGGTGTGAGGTAGTTGGCCACGTCGTCGGCTGGCTGCCGGGAGTTGTAGAGGTCCTTCTCGCCGTCGGGGTTGATAAAGGGGTTGATGGTTGGGTTCCCGCCTCTATCCATTTGCGTGAGCGTGCCATCGCGATACACGCTGATCGAGGCCCAGACGCCGATCTGAGGGTCGGTGCCGAGCATGTCGTCGGGCACCTCCAGCGCGATCGACAGGATGTCGTTTCCCTCGAAGTCGTCGTGCCCGGTCCAGTTGAATCCGTGCAGGGCACCCTCGATATCTGCGAAGAACGGCTCGCTGCGCGTCCCCGCGAACATGCGGATCCGGCCGGCCTGGACGGGCTGCGCCATCGCGCCGAAGCTGACCGGGATGGAGGATGTGAGCACCTGGCCCGCCGGTCCTGGCTCGCGAGCCTCGGCTCCGGTGGCGTAGTACGCGGTGCCGTTTTGCGCGCCGTCCCTCGAACTCGGAGAAGGTGAAGGTGAAGGCAATGTCGGCCGCAGCGTCACCGTCATTGTCGATGTTGATCCGGTAAACCGCGTCGGGATGAAAATGCCGATCGGTGATGACATTAGAGGGCAAATCTACCGGAGGCCTGACCGTCGGGTTCGAGTCGATGATCAGCATCGTCTTTCCGGGGTCCTCTTCAGACCTGAATGCGAACACGTCGGTGAGGTCCAGCCGAGTGTCGTCGCCGGGAAACTTGAGATTGTCTGCGCTGAAGTGGTTGGACATGGTGACTCCTATGCTGCTGATGTGTGCGTGGGCAGGTGTCAGCTGCGGCGGAAGTCCAGCAGCGGGTGCCATGTCGCGGGCAGCCGCAGGCCGGTTCAGCGGAACGGTCGCGTTTTATATTGAGAACCTGGCGCCCTCCGAGCGGCGCCTCTGCTACCACGATTGCACGCATCAGCCGAGGCCACCGAAGCAGGGTGATCCGAGCGTCAAGTGCGCATAGATGCGCCGCTCTGACCTGATATCGCAAGCAGTGGTCCCATGGACGAGCTGCTGTCCTGGCTAGAGCAATTCGGCTCGGTGCCGGCTGCTCGCGGGATGGATAAACGCGGCTGCCGGTCTGCGTAGCCATTGGGTCACGCGCATCGTGAGGCTCATATCGGCCATGCGCGCAGTGCGCAGATTGGTCAGCCGACTCGGGGTGCAGCCGAGTTGCTCGGCCAGTCCCGCCCAGGTCAGCCCTTGCCGCTGCCGCTCCTCATTGAGCGCGGCATGGAGCTGGGAGAGGTCCCATCTGAGTCGACTGTCCGGGCCCGGGTCCGGCAGCCGAACGTCTCCGACGTCCAGAGCCGGACCGGTCAGGAACTCCTCCGGTGCCTGCCCGAGCCAGCGCAGCAGGTAGAGCGCGTACTGACACGATGTTTCGCCTCGCGCACCCAGCCGGGAGACCGCGCCGCCGCATAGCGGGTGATCGTCGCGCTCGGCGTTGAGCTGCGCGGACTGGTCCCACAGGTCTTCGGCCAAGTCGTACCAGCCCATATCCCGGTCGCGACGGGCATCGTTGACCGCAGCGAAGAATGCCGCGAAGTCGAATGTGGCCAGAACATGCTGCACGTCAGTCACGTTCGCCTGCCTTCCGGTCATCTCGACGCGCTATGTAAGCCCCTTATTGATGCTGCCAGTTCTCGCTGACGGCCGGGCCAGAACAGTACGGCTCAGATCCGTGCGGTGTCGTTGCGGAAACGCCAGATCGCGCCGCCGGCGAAGATGACCAGCCAGGCGAGGGTGTTGGCCACCCACGCCGCATCGATGCTGCCGCCGAGCAATGGAGCGTGGACGAGCTGGTTGAGGCCGTAGAGCGGTGTGAACTCAGCCACGATCTGCAGAACGCGCGGGTACTGGTCAAGCGGGATGAGCAGGCCGCTGCCGAGGGCAAGCAGCGTCATCGCGATTCCCAGGAATTGCATGACGTTCTCGGTCGGCAGCAGGTAGCCCATGAACAGCCCGAATGCCGCGAAGACCAGCGAGCCGATCCAGATGCAGAGCCCGGTGACAATCCACAGATAACTTGGCATCGAGGCTTTGCCTGTGAGCATTCCGACGGCGAAGACCGCGACCACCGAGGCCAGCGCGAGTACCAGCGCGGCAAGCATCTTGATGATGATGTAGGCCGCGGGTGACAGCGGGGTTAGCCGCAGCTGCCGGCTCCAGCCCGCGGCGCGGTCGATGGTAACCATCGCTCCGCCGCTGGCTGTCGCCTGGACTGCGCCGTATAGCGCCATGCTGGTCATGATGGAAGCTGAGAGATTGCCGTGGCCTGCTGGGTCGCTGGCGTATGCCTCGTTCATGCCGAAGAGCAGGAAGAAGGCGACAGGCGAGAGGACCGCCAAGATAATCGTCCGCCGGTTGCGGAGTAGCCGGCTTATCTCGAGCCCGAGGACTGTGGTGTTGAGGCCGCCCAGCCGTGGAGCTCGCCGGGTGAGGAGATCGGCGGCGGGAATCGAGTGGGTGCTCATCGGGCCGCGGCTCTGCAGTCGCGGTCGGCGTAGTTGACTTCGTCGCTGGTCAAGGCGATGAAGGCGTCTTCGAGGCTACGCGTCCTGATCTCGAGATCCCTGGCCGCTGTGGTGGTCAGCAGATATCTGGCCACCGCGTCACTGTCGCTGGAGTGGATGAGGACGGTGTCGCCGCGCACCTCGACGGCGTCCGCCCCGGCAATGGCGCGCAGCGCCTCCTGATCGGCGCTGGCTAGGGTCGCACGCACCGTCTGGCCGGTTGCTAGTGCCTTGACCTGCGATGCGGTGCCGTCGGCAACGACCTGGCCACGGCGCAGCAGGATGATCCGGTCAGCGTAAGCGTCGGCCTCTTCGAGGTAGTGCGTCGCGAACAGCACGGTGCGGCCCTGCTCCGCGTCCTGCCGGATCGCGCTCCAGAATGCGCGCCGGCCCTCGACGTCCATGCCGGTCGTCGGCTCGTCCAGGATGAGCAGTTCCGGATCGGACAGCAGCGCCATCGCGAAGCGCAGCCGCTGCTGCTCACCGCCGGAGCACTTGCCGACCTTGCGATCGGCGATGGCGGCGATGCCCGCCCGCGTCAGTACTTCTTTTACCGGCTCGGCGTGGGCGAACAGGCTGGCGGTGTACCGGGCGGTCTCGGCGACCGTGAGGTCCTTGAGCAATCCGCCGGTCTGCATGACCGCTGAGACCAGCCCGCGGGATATGGCCCGACGCGGGTGCATCCCGTAGACCGACGCCTGGCCGCTGGTCGGCTGGGACAGGCCCAGTATCACGTCGATGGTCGAGGTCTTGCCTGCGCCGTTCGGGCCGAGGAACGCGACGATTTCTCCTGAGGAGACTGTCAGGTCAATGCCCTTGATCGCCTCTACTGGGCCAAAGCTCTTGCGCACGCGTTTGAGTTCGATCGCCGCCAAGCCACCACAGCTGGCCAGATGCCCGGTGGCGATCACGCTCATCGGACGGACCGCCGGTCATCTCCGCCGCCGGTAAGGCGGCCCTTCCGCCAGGCGATGATGCTGTGGACAATCCCCAAGGCGACCGCGACCACTCCGGCCACCGCGAACGTATGCCGTGAAATGCCTCTCCGGTGACGATGAGCACCGTGCCGACGACGATCCCCAGGTAGGGGTAACGCCTTCCCAGCAGGAACAACATCGAGACTCCTTCTCCGCTCGCGGGCCGAGGCCATCAGTGCCTGGCCCGCTCGCTGGTTGTGTCTGTGCCTACTGCAAGCGTGCCGGCTGGCGCCGGGCGGAGTCTTCGGCGCTGCGGTCGATCATCGGGCGGCAGGCCTCTCCACCCCCGGGTGGCCGCAACCTCACCTTCGGATGGAGGGAGCAAGCCGCTGGGACCTCACCGCCGGGACGATGACCAGCGCCTCGCCGCGCCGTACGCTTGCGCCATGAGCGCAGCGGAGCCGGCGATGCCCAGCCTCGCCGCCCTCCGGCGGGCCCGCGCTCACCGCGAGGCGACCCTGCGCCGGGCGCGGTGGCTAAGCCCGGTGGTCGTTGCGTTCCTGCTCATCGCCGCCTCGCGGAGTACCCCTGGTCCGGGGCTGAGCGGTGAATCTCTTGGCGTTTTGCTCGCCATGTTCGGGCTTGCGGTCGGCGCGGTGGCAGCCCTGGCCGCGTTCTGGGCCCGGCCGTCATCGGCCGCGGTTCTTGCCGTGTGCTACGTCCCGCTGGTCCTCGGTTCGGCAGGGCTGCTCTGGCTGCAGCCGAACGGGCCGGGACTGTTCGGCCTCATGCTCGCGGTGAGCCTGACGACGCGGCTAGGCCGCGGGCGGCTGCGTTCAGCCGCGGCGGCTGGCGCATTCGCCATCGTTCTGGTGGTCGGCGTCGCTGGCCGACACGGGCACTCGTCGCCGTCGTCGGTCCTGGTGAGCCTGGTCGCGCTCGCCGCCGCCTACACGGTGGCGTTGTTCTCGCGGCGTTTGCGTGAGGGGGCTGACCAGACGGAGCGGCTGCTGACGGAGGCGGCGGCGCTGGCCGAGCGGCAGCGGTTGGCCCGCGAGATGCATGACGTGCTGGCGCATTCGCTGTCCGGGCTGGCGCTGCAGCTCGAAGGTGCCCGGCTGCTCCTCAGCCGGGATCCGGCCGATCCCCGGCTAGCCGAGACGATCGAGCGCGCACAGCACCTGGCGAAGTCGGGACTTGATGAGGCACGCCGGGCGATCGGCGTGCTCCGCGATGACGACCTGCCCGGACCGGAGCGGCTGTCGGCGCTGGTCACCGAGTTCGAGCGAGACAGCGGCATCAGCTGCCGGTTCGCCGTAGCTGGCGACCAGCGGGACCTGGACGCGCAGACCCTGCTCGCGATGTACCGGGTGACCCAGGAAGCGCTGACCAACGTTCGCAAGCACGGCCAGGCCGATCGGGTCGAGGTGCACCTCGGCTACGCGCCAAGCGCCGCCCGTCTGGTGATCGAGGATTTCGGCGGCCAGGAAAGCCGGTCAGCCCAAGACCATGCTGGCCAGCCAGCGCGAAATAGCGACGGCGCGGCTCTGCGGAGCAACGGGTGGGCCGGACCCGCCGGCGGCGGGTACGGCCTGGACGGCATGCGCGAGCGTGCCGAACTGCTCGGCGGAACGCTCATGGCCGCGCCGACGGAGAGCGGATTCCGGGTCGAGCTCGAAGTTCCGGCATGAACGGGCGGCAGACAAACGGGCGGCGGCCGCCATCAGACGCGCGCGGCCAGACGGGCCCCTCGGACCACCCCGGCTCGGCGAAACCGATACGGGTGCTCGCCGCAGACGATCAGCGGGTGATCCGAGAAGGCCTGGCGATGCTGCTCGGCCTGCTTCCGGGAGTTGAGGTGGTCGGCACCGCTGCCGATGGGGAGGAAGCGGTCTCGATGGCCACCGCGCTGCTGCCCGACGTCGTCCTGATGGACCTGCGCATGCCCCGCTGCGATGGCGTTGAGGCGACACGCCGCCTCCGCGAGCAGGCGCCGCAGGTCATGGTGATAGTACTGACCACCTACGCGGACGATCGCTCGGTCATCGACGCGCTGCGGGCGGGCGCCCGCGGGTACCTCACCAAGGACGCCGGCGCGGCGGAGATCAGCCTGGCGCTCCAGCAGGTCGTCAGCGGGCAGGCCGTGATTGACCCCGCGGTACAGAACCACGTGGTGCAGGCGATAGCGGTTGGGCCGCCAGCGCAGGCTCCGCGGTTCCCCGACGGCCTGACCCCGCGTGAAGCCGAGGTTCTCGCCCTGATCGCCGAAGGGCTGTCCAACACCGAGATAGCACGGCGCCTGGTAGTGAGTCAGGCGACGGTGAAGAGCCACATCAACCATCTGCTCAGCAAGATCGGCGCCCGCGACCGGGCCCAGGCGGTCATCTATGCCTACATCCGGGGGATCGCCCCCGGCCCGGCAAAGCCCGGCTCGCCATCCCCCTAGGGACATGCACGCCAATGTGCATGTTGCGCGGCCGTCGTCAGCCGACGGCTCCTTCCATCTGCAGCTCGATGAGCCGGTTGAGTTCGAGCGCGTATTCCATCGGCAGTTCACGGGCGATGGGCTCGACGAAGCCGCGGACGATGGTGGCCATCGCCTCGTCTTCGGTCATGCCGCGGCTCATGAGGTAGAACAGCTGGTCGTCGGAGATCTTCGAGACTGTCGCCTCGTGTCCCATCTCGACGTCGTCCTCGCGGACGTCGACGTAGGGGTAGGTGTCGGACCGGCTGATGGTGTCGACGAGCAGCGCGTCGCACTTGACCGTCGACTTGGAGTGCGCGGCGCCCTCGGCGACCTGGACCAGGCCGCGGTAGGAGGTGCGGCCGCCGCCCCTGGCCACCGACTTGGACACGATCGAGGAGGAGGTGTTCGGCGCCATGTGCACCATCTTGGCTCCGGCGTCTTGGTGCTGGCCCTGGCCGGCGAACGCGACGGAGAGGGTCTCGCCCTTGGCGTGCTCGCCCATCAGGTAGACGGCCGGGTACTTCATCGTCACCTTGGAGCCGATGTTGCCGTCCACCCACTCCATGGTCGCTCCCGCGTTCGCGACGGCGCGCTTGGTGACCAGGTTGTAGACGTTGTTGGACCAGTTCTGGATCGTCGTGTAGCGGCAGCGGGCGCCCTTCTTCACGATGATCTCGACCACGGCGGAGTGCAGCGAGTCGGAGGAGTAGACCGGCGCGGTGCAGCCCTCGACGTAGTGCACGTAGGCGTCCTCGTCGACGATGATCAGGGTCCGCTCGAACTGGCCCATGTTCTCGGTGTTGATCCGGAAGTAGGCCTGCAGCGGGATCTCCACCTGCACGCCCTTCGGCACGTAGATGAACGACCCGCCGCTCCAGACCGCCGTGTTCAGCGCGGCGAACTTGTTGTCCCCCACCGGGATCACGGTCGCGAAGTACTCCCGGAACAGATCAGGGTGCTCGCGCAGGGCGGTGTCGGTGTCCTTGAAGATGACGCCCTTCTCCTCGAGGTCCTCGCGGATCTTGTGGTAGACGACCTCGGACTCATACTGGGCGGCCACCCCCGCGATCAGGCGCTGCTTTTCCGCCTCAGGGATGCCGAGCCGGTCGTAGGTGTTCTTGATGTCGGCGGGCAGGTCATCCCAGCTGGCCGCCTGCTTCTCGGTCGAGCGCACGAAGTACTTGATGTTGTCGAACTTGATCCCCGACAAGTCCGAGCCCCACGCCGGCATCGGCTTGCGGCCGAACAGCTGCAGGCCGCGCAGCCGGAGGCTGAGCATCCACTCCGGCTCGTTCTTCTTCGCCGAGATATCCCTGACGACATCCTCGGACAGGCCCCGGCGAGCGGACTCGCCCGCCACGTCCGAGTCAGCCCAGCCGAACTTGTAACGCTCCAGCCCCTCAAGCTCGGGGTGCGCGATTGTCGTCATGTGGAGATTCCTCCGGGCTCAGTTGTTGTGATGTCGCGGGTGTGTCCACGAGCCAACAGCGGGTCGCTGCCTTCTGCCTCGCGTCCTCCCATCAGGAGGGCCAGGACATCGCCGATAGCGGGCTCCGGGCTGGCCGGCTCGGGCAACGGCAGATGCGTCTGGATTTGGTAGCGGTTGCGGCGGCCGTGCTTGTGCTTAACGACATACCCGGCGCCGGTGAGGTCGGCGACGATCGCGTGGGCGCTGCGCTCAGTGATGCCCAGGCCGGCCGCGACCTCACGTAGCCGGACCTCGGGGTCACGCGCGAGGCAAAGCAGGACCCGGGCGTGGTTGGTGAGGAAGTTCCAGCGCTCCACTCTCCGAAGACTAACACATGATTCTAGAAATATGTTGCACGTTTTAGATTTCATGCGTAGTCTGGGAACAGACCCGCAGAGCCAGCGGCCGCAGGCTGCGACCAGCCGGGTCACCCAGGGAGCACGGCGCGGATCACGCGGCTGCTCCCGTGAAGGAAGCACTGCCATGACCGAGCAACCACAAGCACAGGGCGGGGCCACCACGCTGCCGCCGCCGTCCGTCAACGGCGCATCCCCGCAGCCGCCTGCCGCACCGCGGCCGGCCAGGGCGGGGCGGATGCACACCCGGATCAGCAGCATGCGGGCCGGGCTGATCGCCGGCTTCGCCGGCCTCATCGTAGTGATGATCTTCATCATCCAGAACGCGCACGCCGTCAACATCAGCTTCCTCGGCGCGCACCTGCGCCTGTCGCTAGCGGTCGCGCTGTTCCTCGCCGCCATCGCCGGAGCCCTGATCATGGCCGCCGCGGGAACCGCCCGGATTACCCAGCTGCGGCGGATCATGCGCCGCGACCGGCGCGAGCCACAGGCCAGCTGAAGCCACCCACCACCAGACCCGGCAACCATCCGGGAATACGCGCGCCTGAGCAGGAACCTGGCTCCCCGCGCTCTGCCCGGACCGCACCGGCTACCAACTCACGCTCAACCCCCGTACGTCGCTGACTAAGGAGTCGGTTATGAGCATCATCGCTTGGATCGTTCTCGGACTGGGCGCAGGCCTGCTCGCCAACATGCTGATCCCCGGCAGGAGACAGCAGGGCCTCATCCTCACCTGCCTCATCGGCATCGCCGGGGCGCTGCTCGGCGGCTGGGCCGCCACCAAGATCTTCCACATCCACAGCCTGAACGGCTTCTTCAACGCCTCCACCTGGCTCACAGCCATCGCCGGGGCAGCCATCCTCCTGCTCGCCTACCACCTCGTCACCTCCCAGTCCGGCGGTCCCGGTCTGGCCGATCCCGGTCCGGCAGGCGCTACGCGCGCCGCTGACCCTCCGGGTGCCAGGGCCGGCGCGGCGAAGACTGATCCGCCGGTCCTGACAAAGGGCCTGATCCGCAGCCTGCATCGATCACGTACGCGCTAACGATTTGACGCGGGTTCCCGCCCGTGTCGGGAAGGCCACGCTATGACCGGAACAGCCGCGCCGCGCGGCACAACGAGCAGACTGCCGCCCCCCTCAGCCAACGGCTCCGTTCCGCCACCTCCGCAGCCGACCGCGCGCGCGCCCGACGGGGCGCGGCTGAGCCTGGACCCGGCAACCGTGCGCCTCGCGGGCATCCACGGCGGGTGGTGGCCGCGGTCCCGGGACGCCGCGGCCGAGCTGCCCGGACTGATCGCCGAACTGAGCACGCGGGCCTGGCGGGTCAGCCGGGTAGCGCTGCAGCCCGATGCATTCGGCAACATCCCGCATAAGCTCACCGTCGGCGGGCGCAAAGTGCCTGTGGCCTGGTTCAGGTATATGAACAAGCACACGGTCATCCTGACCATGGCCAGCCGCGACGACCTCGTCCTGCTCGTCATCCCGCCCCGGGCCAGCCCGCAAGCCGCAACCGAAGCGCTCAGGCTGGCAGCATCCAGCCAACGCGCCGGCCCGCCCGAGGCCATCCTGGCGGCCGCCGGCATCCCAGCCAGCAGCGACACCGCAAGCGGCCGCGCGAGTTTGGCCGGCTAGCAGGCACGACGACCAGGCGGAACCGAACCGTCAGTTATGTGCCGCGCAGATTTGCCGGCATCAGGCCTCTGCGTGCGCACCTATCGAGCTGTCGGTCCGCGGGACATCGAGGTGTGCTCGCGCATCACGCGCCCCTGAGACGGCCACGACGCGGGGTCCGCGCCGTAGGGTACGAGGCGGTCGGTGGCCGGCAGGGTCAGGTTGGTGAACGTGAGAGCCGGTGCCAGCGAGGTCACGGCGCCGTACGCAGTGTCGATCGAGACCGTCTCCGCCGGGTATGAGTCGGTCTCGGGCACCTCGCCCTGGGCGGCGACGTCGAGCAGGCCGAGTTCCTGGACCCACATGGCGCTGCGTGCCAGCGACAGCTTCACCTGGTACGAACCACCTTCGATGGCACGCCGGTGCAGCGCCGTCATCATCCCGGCGGCCGCGAAGTACCCCGTGATGAGGTCGGCGAGGTAGAAGACCGGGGAGAACTTCGGCGGGCCGCCCTGGCCTTCGGTCATCGCGAACCCGGACGCCACCTGCCCGTTCTGGTCGAATCCTGGCCGGTCTTTCCAGGGGCCGGAATGTCCGTATGCGTTGGCTGACATGTAGACGATGCCGCGTTCGCTCGCGGCAGCAAGCTGGTCGGGCAGCAGGCCGAAGCGCTCGTTCACTGCCGGGCGGTAGGTGGAGGTGAACACGTCGGCAGTGGCAGCCAGCTGCCGCATGGTCGCCATGTCCTTGTCGTTCCGCAGATCGAGGTAGGCATCGTATTTGCCGGTGTCGACGCCGATGTGCTGGGCGAGGGTGTCCGCGAACCAGGGCGAACTGATGTGGAGCACCTCGGCTCCGTACTCGGCGAGCGTGCGGGCGCTGCGAGGGCCGGCGAGCACGTGCGTGAAGTCGAGCACGCGGACGCCGTCCAGCGGCGAGCCTCCGTGGTCCGAGAAGGGAACCGGGTCGCCGCGGTTATCTTGACGATCTCGATCGGCGGTGTCCCGGCGAGTGCCTTGCCCTGGGGATGGGCGAGCCACCCCTCACGCGTGAACGCGCGGCAGGCCGGGAGACCGGCGGTTGTCAGCGCCTGTTCGAGATCGTCCGCGTTCCACTTAGCGACCTCGCGGGCGAAGGATTGCCTGTTGTTACCGCAGTCGAAGAAGTTGAGGTACCCGTTGAGCAGCTTCTGGTACGGCGGCCCGGCCTCGAGCATGATGTAGCGGCCGTCGCGGGTCGGGAAGACGCCGTTGGCTGCGACGAACTCGGCGCCGACGTTGCTGGGGTAACCGGAATGCTCGACATAGTGGGTCGGGTGCAGGTGGTGCAGCGCATGGATGATGTCCATGGAGATGTCCGTGCGCGTGCCGCCGCGGGCTTCCCAGATCGCGGCGCCAGCGACGCCGATGAGCAGCTGCGCGGTGCAGGACGCCTCACCGAGACGGTGCGGCGAGCGGATGACAGGATCGTTCCCCTGCATGACGGCATCCCCTGAGAAGCGTCCTGTGAGGCCTAGTTGCTCGATGAGATCTGCGAGAGGTTCCAGCTCGCCGCGCCTCAGACTGCGCGCGGACGTAGCCGCCGTCGGCTTCATCGTTCGTGTCATCGCGGCCCCCGAGCGCAAGAGACTGTCGCCGCATCACGTGATAGCCCCGCGACGAATCTCTCTTAAACCATGCTCATTTCTCGGCCGCCGCCCAAGCGTCGACCGCCGCTGGGACGCCGCGCGGAGCTGCACTATGCGGATCCCGCTATCAGGGCTCAGGCCTCAGCCGTGGTGACCGCCGCCTCCGCCGCCTCCGTCGCCGCCGCCGCCCCCTCCTCCGTGGTGCCCGCCTCCGCCGCCGTGGTGACCGCCGCCTCCGCCGCCCCAACCGCCGTGCCCGTGATGGCTGCCGCCGCCGAAGCCCCAGAAGCCGCCGGAATTGCCCGGCCGGTCGCCATCCGGGCGCATTCCGCGGTTTCGCAGGACGCGACGGCTAACGATTGCCCCAATGAAACGGGCCAGGACGACGAATGCTGCGATCACGATGATGAAGATTGTCATGCCGTTCACACGGGACTCCTGTCTATGCGCTCTCTGAGTGCGCCGGGATGAGCCTGCGGGGACGGTGTTCACTCTCCTTCTGCGCCAGGCTCGTCAGCTTCGATCTCACTGACAGCATGGGCGGAGTCGTACGCGCTGATCCTCTGGCTCCTCCACACGTGGTCGCCGCCGGGCTCGGATTCAGGCTCCTCGGGCCACAAGATCACAGCCCGCGCGGCCGCCGCACGGATCGCTGATCCCTCCAGCTCCGCGCGGGTCTCGGCCGCCGCGTACTTAGGCCACGACGCCACGAACGTCACGGGGCCCTCCGGCGGCAGCGGGTGTACCCAGAAATCGCCGTCCCACCGCCGGGCGGAGCCGCCGCCCCCGCCTTGCTGCAGCACCAGCCGCCCGGGATCGGTATCCTCACCAGGCCACCAGCGGTTTGTGGTCGCGGCACGACGCCCGTCACCGAACATCAAGCCCAGCCGCAGCACCTCATCAGCCGGTTGCTGTCGCCGCCCGCGGCGGTCAAAGGGATCACCCCAGCCCGGCTCGTCCTCATCCTCGCGGCGCACGCGCACATGAGCTGTGAACTCAAACCCGTTGGGGTAGGCGCGTACGCTGCCGATCCCCACCGCTACCTGCCCAGTGCGGATCAGCATCAGCTCGCCTGCGACCGATCCGGGGATCACCGCCTCGGGCTGTTCCCAGGCTGGCCGCCGCTGCCGCGTTGGCTCAGGAGGGGGCGGGGGCGAAGGGATCGAGTCGAAGAAGCTCATGCCGCCAGATTGGCACCGTTCCCGGTGGTCCGCCATCCGTCGCCGCGCACGGGCATCTATACAAGATCATCTGCCAGCCGCTGTCGCCGCGGCCTCGGTCCTGCTGGCCATCTCGATCCGCCGACCAGTGCTGCCGCGCGGCGGGCGTGCCGTGCTCGCCGTTCACGGGGCGCAGAGGACGAAGTACGGGCGCCGGGCCACGGGGATCGGGCGGGCGGCCTTGTTGGTCGTGGTGCTGACCGGCGTTACGGTGCTGGCGAACGTGTGCTGCTGACGTCAGCCGCGGTGGCGGCACGATGAGGCTGGCCGGGGTACCTTGAACCGCTGGATAAGGGACGCCGGGCAGAAGGTGGCCGTGCGAGGCTTTTGCTCGCTGCGGCGGCTGTCGTGTTGACAGCCGCCGGTCATCTGCCAGCCGCGGCTAGTTTCTGTTCCGAGGAGGACTGTGTACCTGCCCATCGCTCCGGCAAGCCGGAGCGCCGCGTGAGCGCCCCAGAGCCTGCGGCTAGGCCAGCGGAAGCGGAAAGCCAGCCACTCGCGGCGGCGCCAGCTGGTGGCACGGAGACCGCCTCGGCTGCGGCCAGCCGGTGGGATGACCCACGGCTGCCGTGGGCCGGACGGCCCCGCCCGGCGGACATCGCCTGCTGGGCCGCCATCACGCTGAGCGGACTGTACTACCTGGTGCTGCTGCCGTTCCGGGCCGAGCTAATCGGAACCCACCCGATCGTTCTGGAGGTGCTGAACGGCTCCACAGAGGCGATCGTGGCTGGCGCGGCATTCGCGCGGGTCGGGCACGGAACGCTGCTTGCCGTGCTGCTCGCCGCCATTCCGGGGCTGATGAAGTTCGACCCGCTGTACTGGTGGGCAGGCAGGCTGTGGGGTGAGCGCGCGGTGGGCCTGCTTGGCGGTCGCCGAAACCGCGGGCAGCGCTACATCAACGGGGTCAAGCGGCGTGGGCGCGCGGTCACCTGGCCCATGATCGTGATCGCCCCGTTCCTGCCGGTTCCAAACGCGGTCATCTACGTCATCGCAGGCTGGGCAGGCGTGAGCCTGGCAACCTTCCTGGTTCTCGACCTGATCGGCACCATGCTGTGGACCAGCATGCTGGCCGGCCTCGGGTACGCCCTCGGGCACCACGCTGTCGTGATCGCCCAAACTATCTCGCGGTACGGGCTCTGGTTCTCGATCGCCATCGTCATGCTGATCATCGTCAGCCAGGTGCGCTCCGCGCGCGCCGCGCGAGCGTCAGGATAACTTCGGGAGTTACCGCGATCATGCGCTGATCTCGCGCACGGGGCCCTCCACCTATCGGCATAGGGTGAGCGACATGAGCGAGCTATCGTTCTCGCCCGCGGGCGAAGACGAGCAGTCCAAGGCGCTGGCCACCCTCACCCTCGCCTTCGCGGCTGACCCTGTCGAGCGGTGGCTCTATCCGGAATCGGAGCAGTATCTCGCGGGTTTCCCGAAGTTCCTTGCCGCCTTCGGTGGTGGGGCTTTCGCTGAACGGACCGTCTGGAAACTGGGCGAGTTCGCCGCCGTCGCTCTATGGCTGCCTCCCGGCATCGAGCCGGACGGCGACGCCATCGCAACCGTGCTCGCCAGCGGCGTCGCACCTGGCCAGCATGACGACATGTTTGCCGTCCTTGGCCAGATGGACGCAGCACATCCGACGTATCCGCACTGGTATCTGCCATGGTTTGGTGTCGACGTCGCCTTGCAGGGCAGAGGGCTCGGCAGTCAGCTATTGAAATCCTGCCTCGCGGTCGTTGACGAGAGTCATCTTCCCGCGTACCTCGAAACCCCCAATCCGCGCACCATCTCCTTCTACGAGCGCCTTGGCTTCGAGGTCATCGGCGAGGCGCAGGCCGGAGAATGCCCCCCGCTCACGTTGATGCTGAGGGCTGCGCAGTAATTCCTGCCCGGCCATCGCTGGGTGTGTCCACCGCCGTCGTTACACTGTCGGCTAACGAGATCTGGCTTCGACCTTCCTCGATCCGGGGCGGTAGCCGGTGGCTGATCAGGACCTGGAAGAGGCGCTCGCGCGCAGTTTCCTGGGAAGGCTGCCGCCGGAGGTCGTGGCGAGGCTGCGGTCCGAGGGGGAGCGCGCCGATTACCCGGCCGGCACCACGATTTACCGGGCTGGCGGAGACCCGAGGACCATGCTTGTGGTGCGCGGTCTGATTCGTGTCTACATGACCTCGCCGGAAGGCCGGCAGGTCACCGTCCGGTACGCGCGGGCCGCTGACGTGCTGGGGATCGCGGTCCTGGTGGGCGGGCCGGCCAACGTGAGTGCCCAGGCCTTGGCGGATTCGAGCCTGTTTCGCATCAGCTCACAGACGCTGGCTGGCGCCGCGCGGCGCGATGGCCGGGTCGCCTGGGCGCTGGCAGAAGAACTGAACCGCAGGCTGTATGAAACGCTGCGGCAGACGGCAGTCAATGCGTTCGGCTCGGTGCGCCAGCGCGTTGCGGTTCACCTCCTGGATCTCGCTTCCGCCCAGGCGCGTCCGCGTGGCCGCATAGTGGCCCGCGTGTCGCAGCAGGAGCTGGCGGACGCCGTGGGGTCCGTCCGCGAGGTGGTTGCCCGAGTTCTGCGTGAGCTGCGGGTTGCTGGAATCGTGGCCACGTCATCGGACAACGTCCGGATCCTCGACGCGGAGCGGCTGCACAGCGAATCTTGGGACCCGGCTGGCCTGTGACTTTGGTTACCGGGCGCGCCTACCGACGTCACTGACATGGCGGGCGGGCGGCGGCAAGCTGGTTGCGTCAGGCCCGGAACACCGGGCCACTGAGCAGGGGACCCAGCCGATGAGCATATTCGAGAACACGGTGACGATCCGACGGCCTGCCGACGAGGTCTTCGCGTTCCTTGCCGACTTCGAGAACATTCCGAAATGGAACTACGCGATCGACGAGACTCACAAGACTTCCGCAGGGCCCGTCGGAGTGGGAACCAGGTACCGCCAGACACGCTCCGTCCCGGGCAGAAGCTTCGAGGGTTTCGAGGTGACCGTCTTCGAGCCAGCCCGCCGGCTGGCCATGCACGGCCAGATCGGGCCCTTCCAGGCGACGATCAGCTACGAGCTGGAGGCCAGGGCCGGTGGGACACGACTAGTCAACAGCGTGGAGCTCGATGCCTCTCAGGCCATGCTGAGGCTTGCTGCGCCGCTCGCGACCCCGCGGATCAACGCGGCAGTGGCGCAGAACCTAAGCAAACTCAGGCTGGTCCTGGAAGGTAGTCAGCCAGCGTGAGAACGTCCGCCGGACCTAGCGGGTTGCCGCGGCGGTGCGGTTCGCAGCCTCATCAAGCAGCCGGAACACGGCTATCCGACACGCAGTCGAGAAAGCAGTAATTATTAGCTCACAAAGAGTAACATTGGGGGCTTGCTGCGGCGCCGGACTAGGGGACTCGGACGTGGGAACAGGATTACGACTACGGCCTCCGCGTAAGGCCGCGCTCCAGGTTCAGCCGAGACGAGCGCTCGGAGGGCTGGCCGCGGGCGGAATCCTGACTGGAATCACCGTCGTCTTGTCGGCGGTCAACGCGGTGAGCACCGTGCAGTCAATCGCGCTGGCGTTGCCGGCTGCCTTGCTCACGATCGGCGGTCTGATCCGAGCTGCGGCCCCTGATGCGTGGACAGCATGGCGACGCGGATTCAGGGCCGGCTGCGACACAGTCCGGCAGTTGCCGGGCCGGCCAGAGGGCCGCGGAGATCACGGGGAGAAAGGACCGCGCCGGGACCGGCGCTTATGTGCCCGGTGCTGAGTTCCGCCTAGCGACGCAGGCCTGACCGGCAGAAGCTGAGCAACGGCGCCAGGAAATAACCCGCAGTGAAGCCGCATTGCGCGATCGCATCTTCAGGCAAGGCATCTGACACCATCAGCCCTGCGACGCTCAGCAGGATGCCAGGCAACGCCAGGGCGACCGTCTGCTGAGCGCTGATCAGATCCGAGCCGGAGCACCCGGCAGCCGTCAGGTCCAACACCACGCCGGCAACCGAGCATCGCATCGCTTGTTTCATTCGTGGCCACTGCATCCACAGACCTCCGGCTACGCGGCGAGCGCCGACGCCAGGTCGACAAAGGAACGCGGCCGTCGACAGCCCGCCACCCATGTGACCTGTCCTTTTTATGTGAGTACACGGCCTGCCGACTGCATCCCGCACTGTCTAGCCGGCAAGCCGTTCTGAATATGACGCGGCAGAATGCCCGAAGGGTTACGCCGGGCTCGGACTGTTTGTCAGCCCAGGCCGTCCTGCCGGAGCCAACCCTGACCCGGCTCGCCGCCAGCATCAGCGGCTGGGAACTCGGCGCCGGAAATAGGCGAGGTCACCGATGCTCCGGCGGCTTTCCCCCGGCATCGTCTGCTCATGAGCGAACTGCACGAGCGGCCGCCCGGGATGAAGCTCTTCGATCCGCGGCCCTTCGTGCTCGACATGAGGAGGGCAGTCATGGCTGTTCAGTCCGATACAAGGCGCGAGCCGTTCATCCACGCCAACGGCATCGACATCCACTTCACCGACGCAGGAGCGGGTGAGCCTCTTATCCTCCTCGAGAACGGCATGATCTCGACTAACCCGATCTGGGCCGAATGGCTGTCGTCGTACTTCGGCCATATCGAAACCCTCGCGAAGCACTTCCGCGTTGTCGTGCCCGACTTCCGCGGTTCAGGCCGGACGGTCCACCCCGGCGGCCCGATCTCGTACAACCTGCTGGCCGACGACGTGATCGCCCTGATCGACGCTCTCCATCTCGATCGACCGCTCATCTGCGGCTACGGCGATGGCGGGCATGTCGCGACCATCATCGGGATCCGTAAGCCCGCGTTGGTGCGGGCGGTCGTGAACCATGGCGGCTACGACCTGCTCAACCCCGACCCGCGGACACCCGGCCTGGTGATGACCCGGCAAATGCTCGGCGGCGCACCCGACGCTGCTCATGCCGATCCGGACGTAATGGCAAGCAGCGAGCACACTTTCCTGCGCGCGATGGCTGAGCTCATGCAGGCCGACCACGACGCGGCGCAGGGCCCTGACCACTGGAAGAAAGTCCTTGCCTGGTCTTTCGACCGGTTCAGCCAGCCTTGCGGCTACACCGTGGACGACCTGCGCGCGATCGCGGCACCCACGCTGATCCTGGTTGGCGACCGCGACCCGTTCTGCTCGATCGAAGAGGGTGCCAGGGCCTACCGCGCCCTGCCAGCCGGCGAGCTCGCCGTGCTGCCGAACACTGCGGTCGGGATCAGCCCGGCCGCTGTGCAGACAGCGATCCAGTTCTTCCAGCGCCACGCCGCGATGCAGGGAGGGCATTGACGCGGCTAGACGGGGTGGAACTCCACCCTGTACAGCAACGTGCCGTCCTCGATTGGGCCCGCGTGCGCTGCGCGATGCCGCAGCGCCTCCCGGTCCGGCTCCCCGGCGCGCCGCACATCGGCGTCGGTGATGTCGGCGAACGGGATCAGCTCGATGGACGTCCACCTCGATCATGCCCGAGCCAGGACCCACCGGGTACCGGCCGCCGGGCTTAACCTTGGGCCGTTTCCACAGCCGGAACGACACGGTGATCTCTCCGGCCAGCACGTCGTCCCGCAGCTCCTGGCTGAAGAGCACGCCCTGAGGCTACGCCCCCCAGTCGCCCGCGCAACCCGCCGTCCACGCCCGGTTACGCTCTGGCGGGTCCGCGCTATCGCGGGGTCAGCACACAGAACTCGTGGCCATCGGGATCGGCCATGACCACCCAGCTGACCTCGCCCTGGCCGATGTCGACGCGCGTCGCCCCGAGGGAGACGAGACGGTCGACCTCCGCTTGCTGATCACCGTGGACGGGCGGGGCGAGGTCGAAATGCAGCCGGTACTTCCCGGTCTTCGGCGTCAGCGGCGGACCGCCCCAGCTGATCTTCGGACCGCCGTGCGGCGAGCGGATCGCGGTCTCCTGGTCCTGATCCCAGACCAGCGGCCAGCCCAGCGCCTGGCTCCAGAAGTACCCGACCTCCTGCGAACCCTCGCACGCAACCTCTGCGAAGAATCCGCAGTCGGCGAGGAAGCTGTTGCCCGGCTCGATGACGCAGAACTCGTTGCCTTCGGGGTCGGCGAGCACCACATGACCCTCCTCCGGGCGCTGGCCGATGTCGATGTGCCGGGCGCCGAGTCCGAGCGACCTCGCCACCGTCTGCTGCTGGTCCTCCAGGGACGTACTCGTCAGATGGAAGTGCATCTGGTTCTGGCCGGCCTTCTGCTCCTCCGCTGGAAGAAAGCGGATCCGGAACCCGGTGTCATCGCTCGGCAGGAGCGCGATGCCGTCCTGGGGGTCGCCGGCCATCTCCCAGCCCAGGACCCCGGCCCAGAAGCGCGCGAGAAGCAGCGGGTCGTTCGCATCGAAGCAGAGCGCGATGAGGCGACAAGTCATACCGCTCTACACCTCCACTGCTGGACAGCGGCTGGGGCGCGCCCACGCAAAGGAAATAGGCCAGAGCGGCGACCGGGGCGCGTCCGTCACCCGGCACTATCGGATGTCGTCCTCTATCGAAGCGGCCGGAACGCCGCGCGAATCTCCTCGGAAAGAAGCTGCGGCTGTTCCCAGGCCGCGAAGTGCCCGCCCCGATCGACCTCGTTGAAGTAGATGAGGTTGTCGTAGGCCTGCTCGGCCCAGCTCCGCGGGGTTTGATAAAGCTCGCCAGGAAAGACGCTCACGGCAGCCGGGATGGAGACGTTCTTGGCGTCGAAGAAGCCGAACTTGTTGTCCCAGTACAGACGCCCGGAAGAGACGCCGGTGTTCGTCAGCCAGTAGAGCGTGATGTTGTCGAGGATCTCGTCGCGTGTGAGTTCGCCTACGGGGTTGCCCTCAAAGGCGCGCGCGATTTCCCCGTATGTGTACGGGTCGTGGTTGATCATCCAGGCCGCCAGGCCGACCGGCGAGTCCGCGACTCCGTACAGTGTTTGCGGCTGCGTGCCCATCTCTACCGCATAACCTGCGCCGCTCGTATAGAAGGTGCTGATCTGCTCGAACGCGCGCTTTTCGTCGGCTGAGAGACCGGATGGCGGCGGGCCGCCCGGGGCGAGCTGGCCCGGGATCGGGAGCGCCCGCGCGACGTCGGGTGTGACCACGCCGGGCATGTTGGTGTGCATCCCGAGCAATTCGGGAGGTGCCTGCAAGGCCATCAGATCCGTGACGACCGCGCCCCAGTCGCCGCCTTGTGCCACGAAATGGTCGTATCCGAGGCGCTTCATCAGCTCGACCCAGGCAGTCGCAATGTGGTCTGGACCCCAGCCGGGCTCCCGCGGCTTGTCCGAGTATCCATAGCCCGGCATCGACGGAATCACCACATGAAAAGCATCCGACGCATGCCCGCCATGTGCCGTGGGGTTGGTGAGCGGATCGATGACCTTCAGCAGCTCGATGACCGAGCCTGGCCAGCCGTGCGTGATGATGAGCGGGAGTGCATTGTCATGTTCTGAGCGGACATGGATGAAATGAATGTCCAGGCCGTTGATCGCGGTCTTGAAGTGCGGCAGGGCGGTCAGCTTTGCTTCGCATCTGCGCCAGTCGTAGTCCGATGCCCAGTAGCGGGCGAGTTCCTGAATCGTGCCCAGCTGGACGCCTTGAGAATGATCTCGGACGGTCTCCGCATCGGGCCAGCGCGTAGCCGCTACGCGCGCACGCAGGGCCTGGACCTCCGCCTCGGGCGTGATCGGGATCTTGAACGGGCGGATCGCTGTGGCGTCTGCTGAGTTCTCGGTCGAGACAGACATATTGATCTCCCTCGCTTGAAACGGAATCACCGTTCGTTCTAACGAGCAGGCCTGCCCGGCCCCACAACCCTGAAGCCACACGCAAAACCAGCCTCACCGTTGTCAGCTTTCGACGCGTCACCCAGGCAGGGTGATTACACGGCCGTGTCGAGGGATTCGGTGGGACGAACGTCGAATCGGGCTTAGGTGCTGATCTGCGTCGTCGACGCGGCGCTGCCGAGATCGGCAGCTAGTCCGCCAGCATTGGCCTCAGCCGGGTACGCGGCACCATTGCGGCGATGAACACGGCCGGTCATGATGACTGGCCATGGACATGAGCACCTCCGGTAACCCCGGTAGCTGGCCGCCGTCGGCGGCTGAGACCGGCGCCTTGTTTCCCGACTGTACACTAGAATGCTAACACTAGCAACGTGCTTCTAGGATCGGCGGCGTGGTAACTGTGGCGAACTGGACCTTCTTGACCAACCACGCTCGGGTCCTGCTGTGCATAGCCAACGACCCGGGGGTTCGGCTGCGCGACATCGCGGCCCGGCTCGGTATCACCGAGCGCAGCGCATACGGCATCGTCACGGACCTGACCGACGCCGGATACATCCTCAAGCGAAAGGATGGCCGCCGCAACAGCTACGTGATCCAGACGCACCTTCCGCTGCCAGAACTCACCAGCCGGGAGCGTACTTTGGGCGAGGTGCTGACCCTCCTCGTGGGCGACATCATGCCGCAACCGGCCGCAGAGACATCTTGAGCCTTATGACCGGCGGGCCTGACCCGCGATCATGCAGAGGCGGAGCCTGCTGCGGGATTCAGCACCCGGCGCAAACGGGTTGCGGTCGCGGCGACTGCGGGGGAATGCGTGAGCGGATGGCGGGCGAGGGCAGAAAGCATCGACCGTGCCGCCGTGTACAGGGCAGTGTCGTCGGTGCCATCAAAGGCGTGTGCCATCGCACGGAGGGCCGGAGTGAACCGGCGGCGCGGATCGGCGTTGTGCCACGCTTCGGCGCGAATTAACAAAGTAGCGACGGCATCGCGAAGTTCACCGGCGTCGGCCGGGACAGAGGTTTGCCCGGTGTAACTGCTCGCCGGTCGGGTTTGTGCGCCAGTGTCCCTGGGGCTTGGGGCCGCGCGATACTGCCCGCCTCGAAGCCCAATCGCCGCGGCCTGGACCGTGGGGAAGATTGCGAAGTTCGGTCGCAGTCCGGTGATCTGAAGCACCTGCTCGACCGCCGGCGAAACCGCGGTCAGGCGCAGGAAGCCGCCGAGCAGCTTGGCGCGCCGCGCCGTGCTGACCAGCACCGCGAGGCCGCTGGCGTCCGCAAAAATTACTTTGGAGAGGTCGATGACAAGGCGGCTGGAGTCGGGCCTGAGCAAGTTGAGAAGCTGCTCGCGCAACGCCGGGGCGCTGGCTATGTCGAGTTCGCCGGTCAGTTCGGCGATGGTGATGCCGCTTACCGTCTGGGCGACAAGCTCCAGGCCGGGGTCGACCACGCTTGCGGAGTTCATTATCTACCAAGTTTTCTAGAAAAAATTTGCTAGTTACGTTCTACTAGCATACCACGGAGGAGATGGCAGGCTGCTTACAACGGCTCGCTTGCCCACTCCCAGCCGCGCGTCTCGTCGTGCACCGGCCGGACGATATGGGCATCTGACGAATCGCCCATCTGGGCCACGACCCGAAGCAACTGACGGTGAAGATCGCCCGGCTTGAGCTCGTCGCGATGCGTCCTGTGCGCGACCAGCGTCACGACCGCGCTGTCGTGCCCGACCAGTCGCGCCGCGACGTTGCCGTCGTAATCGAGCACGATCGCCGCGATATAACGGGCGCGGATGATTTCGGTCCCGTCGTCGTTGGCCACCCAGAGCTCTGGTGCCTCCATAGTTGCCTCCTCGCCTCACTATCGCACCGCCGCCCATCTCCAGCGCCGGAGGGGCTGAGCGCCGGTCCTGACCGGGCTCCCATGATGCCCAGGGTTGCTCGGCAGTGCCGGAATAACAAGACTGGAGGCTGTGTTCTAGTATTTAGTTGCTAACGACGTTTGCGATCGTGAAGGCGCCGCATTTTCGTCTTGCGCCTTGCTTTCTGGCTGTGGATCCATACCTCCGGTGGCGGGCAACCAGCAGCTGGTCCGCGCGCGTGCGCGGACCTCAGTGCTCGTCTTTGAAGGAGACAGCAGATGGCTCGAGGCACCGTGAAGTGGTTCAACCCGGATAAGGGCTTTGGCTTCATAGCCCCCGACGACGGTGGCGCCGACGTGTTCGTGCACCACTCGGCGATCGACATGGGCGGCTTCCGTACGCTGGAAGAGAACCAGAAGGTGGAGTACACCACTCGCCAGGGGCCCAAGGGCCCGCAGGCGGACCAGGTCCACTCAGCCTGACGGTAGCGCGCGTACGGCGGGCTCCCTGCGTGTCCGCCGTACGCATGTCCTGGTACTAAGCCGCCCGGCTCGCCGCAGGAGGGACGCCTTGACCGTCGACGAGACGAGCCCAGCCGAAGATTCCCTGGCAGTCGGCGAGGACACGCGCATAGATGCCGCGGGCAGCGAGTATGCCCAGCTCTCTCGCATCGTGCGGGCGGCCGGGTTGCTCCGCAGACGCAAGGGCTACTACACGGTCAAGATCGGCGTGAATCTGTTCCTGCTTGCCTGCGGGTGGACACTGTTCGGCCTGCTCGGCCGCTCCTGGTGGCAATTGCTGATCGCGGTGTTCCTGGCGGTGATGTTCACGCAGACGGGATTCATCGGCCACGATGCTGGTCATCGCCAGATCTCTGGCTCCAAGCGCGCCAACGACGTGATCGGCCGGATCCACGGCAACCTGCTGATCGGGCTCAGCTACGGCTGGTGGACGTCCAAGCACAACCGGCATCACGCCAGGCCCAACCAGATCGGCCGCGATCCTGACATCGGCGGAAAGGCGATCGCCTTCACCTCAGGGCAGGCACTGGCCCGCCGCGGGATCGGCAGCTGGGTGGCTAGTCACCAGGCGTGGTTGTTCTTCCCCATGCTGCTGCTGGAAGCCTTCCATCTGCATGTCGCCGGCGTGCGCACGCTGATGGCGCGGCGTGGCACTGGGGTGAAGCTGACCGAGTCCGCCCTGCTGGGAGCTCACATCATCGGCTACCTGACCGCGGTCTTTCTGGTGCTGTCACCGGTCCAGGCGGTCGCCTTCCTGCTGGTACAGCAGGGCCTGTTCGGCGCTTACCTCGGATGCTCGTTCGCGCCGAACCACAAGGGCATGCCGGTGCTCGACGAGGACGACAACCTCGATTTCCTGCGCCGCCAGGTCATAACCTCGCGCAATATCCGCGGCGGATGGCTTACTGACTTCGTTCTTGGCGGCCTCAACTACCAGATCGAGCATCATCTGTTCCCCTCGCTGCCGCGGCCCAGCTTGCGGCATGCCCGGGTGCCGGTACGGGCGTTCTGCGAGCAGCACGGCGTCGCCTACAGCGAAACGGGCCTCATCGACTCGTACGTGCAGGTGCTGCGGCACTTGCACACGGTCGGCGGATCACTGCGCCCCGACCTGGAGTACTGAGCACGCCACGAACCACTCGCGGACCAGGCTGAGCTGATGCTCTGACGGCCGCATCCCGTGCTGCTATTGCTCTGCTGCAGTCTTGATCGCGGTCAGCCATTTCTGCGAGGGCCGCATGCAGCTTGGCGCGGCTATAGAACAGCACGAGCAAGGGTCCGGCCATCGACTCCTCGCAGCGGATCTGCGTGCCGCCGTCGGCGGTCTCTGAAAGCAGGTGCCGGTGCACCACCTTGAATCCCGACGACAGGCCGGTCCAGGTGATCTCGCGGCCGGGATCGACGACCGCGAACTGAGACTTGATGTGGCTCCTGCCGCTTGTCCAGGTAAATCGTGCGTCGGCGGCTACAACGTCGGCTTGGACGCTCCGGATGTCGGGATCGAAGGCAGGCCACCCCGCTGGGTCGCTCAGCAGCTCCCAGACGCGCTGCACCGGGGCGGCGATGAGGATCTGGCAGCTTGTCTTGACGGGCGCCTGGTTGTCAATACGGCCCTGCTTGGCGTAGCGCTCGTGCAGCGTGTCGATCGATGGGCCGCGATAAAGCATCTGGCTGAACACGCAATTCTCCTGTCCATGCAACTCGGTGTTGCGTTAGTGTGAGTATGCCAGAAGGAGGGCGTAAATGCAACAGGAAGTTGCAATAGAAGGCGGTCAAGGGACCGGGCCGGGGTCTCTGCGTCCGGGAGGCCGGACCGCCAGGACACGGGCTGTCGTGCTGGAGGCAGCGCTCGAAGAACTCAGCTCGCGCGGCTACGACCAGACGAGCATGGACGCGATCGCGCACCGCGCAGGCGTGCACAAGACCACGCTGTACCGGCGCTGGGGTGGCAAGGAGCATCTCGTGGCTGATGCGATCGAGACTGCGGCGGCCGATCGCATCGACGTTCCGGACAGCGGCGATGTCGGCCAGGACCTGCGCGCCCTGGCGCGCGCGGTCCAGGCCGTTCTAACCAGCCGCGAGGGCGCCGCCGTGGTCCGCGCGCTGGTCTCCGGTGCCCGAGAAGCCCCCGAGGTTCAGCGGATCATCCGGCGCTTCTGGACAGCCCGCCTGGCGCATGTCGGCCAGCCAATCGTCAGTCGTGCGATCGATCGCGGGCAGTTGCCGAGGGAGACGGACCCAGCAGAACTGATCAGATACGTGGCTGCACCGCTTTACTACCGGCTGCTCGTTACCGCTGACCCCCTCACTGAGGCCAGCGCCGACCAAGCCGCCTCGGCTGCGCTCGCAGCCGCCCGAGCCGGCGTCCTGACGGGCCTGGCGGGGGAGGCGTAGCCAAACATATGCTCCTTGCATCGCCAGCCCGGGGAGGGGGCGGTTCGCCATGGCCAGGATCGTGATTGCCGGCGCAGGGGTCGTCGGCCTGGGTACGGCTCTGTTGCTCTGTCGGGACGGCCATGATGTGACGGTTCTTGAGCGAGACGCCGATGCGCCACCCGCCGGCGCCGATGAGATCTGGGCCAGCTGGCAGCGTAAAGGGGTCAATCAGTTCCGGCTTCCGCACTTCTTCCTCGCCAGGTACCGGAGCCTGCTGAGCACCGAACTGCCCGATGTGGCGGAGGCTCTTGCAGCTGCGGGCGCCCTTCGCCTCAACCCGGTCCTTAATGCTCCCGAGTCGCTACGGGGCCCTGCGGCTGATGATGATGGCGAGTTCGAGTGCATTTCCGGGCGCAGATGCGTGGTGGAGGCAGCCGTCGCATCAGTAGCTGACCGCGCCGCGCGGCTGGAGATCAGGAGAGGCACGCCGATCGCCGGGCTCGTTACCGGTCCTGCCGCTCGAGACGGCGTGCCGCACGTCGCCGGGGTCCGGCTGGCCACCGGTGAGGAGATAGCCGCCGACCTGGTCGTGGACATGACAGGCCGCCGCTCGCCGCTGCCCAGGTGGCTGGAAGCGATCGGGGCCAGGGCGCCCAGCGATGAGCTCGATGACTGCGGATTCATCTACTACGGCCGCCACTTCCGCTCTGCCAACGGCGACATTCCTCCCGCGATCGGAGGCTTCCTCCAGCACCTCGGCAGCATCTCCTCCCTGGCGTTGCCTGCGGACAACGGAACCTGGAGCGTCACCCTGGTAACCAGCGCGAAGGACAAGGCGCTGCGAGTCTTGCGCGACGCCGCGAGCTGGGAGAAGGTCGTCCGCTCCTTGCCGCTGGTGGCGCACTGGCTGGACGGGGAGCCGATCGATGACCGGATCATCGCGATGGCCGGGATCGAGGATCGGCACCGGAACCTCATGGTCGACGGCACCCCGGTGGCGACCGGGGTGGTGGCGGCGGGGGACGCCTGGGCGTGTTCCAACCCGTCGGTAGGACGAGGCGCTTCGATCGGGATGTTGCAGGCCACGGTGCTGCGCGACACGATCGCCGCGACCGGCCTTGAGGATCCGTGGGAGTTCGCCCGCTCATTCCACGACGCCACAGCCGAGATCGTCGAGCCGTGGTATCGCGACACGCTGGCGGCCGACCGGCACCGCCTCGCGGAGATTGACGCTCACATAGCGGGTGACGAGTACCGCCCGGCAGATCCCGCCTGGGAAGTCAGCCAGGCGCTGGCCTCTGCCGCCTTCAAGGATCCCGAGTGCCTGCGCGGCTTCGTCAGCGTCGCCATGGTGCTGAGCCGAGAGGCTGACGTGCTATCCCGTCCTGGCATGCTGGACAAGGTAACCGCCCTGGGCGCCGGGTGGCGTGACGAGCCGATTCCAGCCCCCAGCCGCGGCGAACTGCTGTCCACGGTGGCCAACGGCTGAGAGGCTGGAATGGTGAGGGTCGAGGAAGACGGGGTCGGCATCTCCTACGAGGTGACCGGGCAGGGCCACCCGGTGATCCTGCTGCACGGGTTCCCTGACTCGGGACGGCTGTGGCGCAACCAGGTCCCTGCACTGGCTGAGGCGGGGTTCCAGGTGATCGTTCCCGACCTGCGCGGGTACGGGCTCTCCGATAAGCCGGAGGCCGTCGATTCGTACTCCCTGGTCGCGCTGGCCGGGGACGTTCTCGCGGTCCTTAGCGACGCCGGGGCCGAGCGCGCCCACGTCGTGGGCCACGACTGGGGCGCGGCACTCGCCTGGGTGCTGGCCTCGCTAGCGCCTGACCGCGTCGATCATCTCGCGGTGCTGTCGGTCGGCCACCCTGCGACGTTCCGGCGAACACTGGCGCAGAACGAGAAGTCCTGGTACATGCTCCTCTTCCAATTCGCGGGCATCGCCGAGCACTGGCTCAGCGACAACGACTGGGCCAACTTCCGCGCCTGGTCTGGCCACCCTGACTGCCAGGCAGTCATCAGCGACCTGGAGGCCGGCAAGTCCCTGACGCCCGCTCTCAACTGGTACCGGGCCAATGTCCCGCCCGAATCCTGGACCGCGCCTCCGCTGGCGCTTCCTGCGGTGCAAGCTCCCGTCATGGGGATTTGGAGCAGCGGCGACATGGCCCTCACCGAGACGCAGATGACCGATTCCGCCGAGAACGTCGCAGGCCCGTGGCGCTATGAGCGGATCGACGGGCCCGGCCACTGGATGCAACTCGAGGCCCCCGACACGGTCAACCAGCTGCTGCTCGACTTCCTCCCTGGCCAGGGTTAGCCGAGCTCCGTCCGGTACCGGGCGGGGCCGCGGCGAGGGCGATTAGGCATCTGGGCGCAACACGTGCCGACCGAGCGGTAGGATCGAAGCGCACGGCACGTCGTGCGGTGTCGCCATCCGGCGCGCCAGTCGTAACTCGCTTCTTGAGCGAGCTGGTTTCCACGGATCGCATGTGGTGGCCTTCGACAATAAGGCCACCCAGATCCGAGAGAGAATCCCTTTGACCGTAGCGCTGACCGAACCCCCGCATGCCCGCCGATCTCGGCGTAACCGGGTCGGGCTAGCCACCAAGCTGCCGAGCTTCGCCGAACTGGGCGTGCCCGAGCCCCTGGTCGACTCGCTAGCCGAATCCGGCGTGATGACGCCGTTCCCGATTCAGGCGGCCACGCTGCCGGATGCGCTGGCCGGGAGAGACATCCTGGGCCGCGGCCGGACCGGCTCAGGCAAGACGCTCGGGTTCGCGATTCCCCTCGTTGCCGCGCTGGCCGACGGGTACACCTGCGCGGGCCGCCCGCGCGGCTTGGTCCTGGTGCCGACCAGGGAGCTGGCCAGCCAGGTCCATGCCGTGCTAGCGCCGCTGGCGGATGCGGTGGACCTGACGGTGGCCACCATCTTCGGCGGCATAGGACAGAGGCCGCAGGTAGCAGCCCTGCACAACCGGGCAGACATCGTGGTCGCCTGTCCTGGGCGCCTGGCCGACCTCATCGAGCAGGGACACTGCCACCTGGGCGATGTGGAGATCACCGTCCTTGATGAGGCGGACCACATGGCTGACCTTGGCTTCCTGCCGATTGTGCGGCGGCTGCTGGCGGCCACGCCGCCTGACGGCCAGCGGATGCTGTTCTCCGCCACGCTGGACAGCGCGGTGGATGTGCTCGTGCGCCGGTTCCTCAGCGACCCGGCGGTGCACTCGGTGGATTCGGCCACCGCCGCTCCAGCCGCCATGGTCCATCACCTGCTCACCGTCGCGCCAGCGGACCGGGTGGGCGTTGTCGCCGCGCTGGCGGGTGGCAACAACCGGTCGCTGGTGTTCACCCGTACCAAGCACGGCGCGCAGAAGCTCACCCGCCAGCTGGCCGGGGCCGGCGTATCGGTGGTCGAATTGCACGGCAACCTCGGTCAGGGTGCCAGGGCACAAAACCTGGCGTCGTTTGCCTCCGGTGCGGCCCTGGTCCTGGTGGCTACCGACATCGCTGCCCGCGGCATCCACGTGGACGGCATCGACCTCGTCATCCACGCGGACCCGCCCGCTGAGCACAAGGCCTACCTGCACCGGTCCGGCAGGACCGCCAGGGCCGGCGCGGACGGTGTGGTGATCACCGTGCAGAGCCAGGCACAGGCCGCCGACGTGCGGGTTCTGATGCGGCGCGCGGACGTGAGCCCGCGGGTCGCCAGCGTCAGTCCCGGCTCGGCGCTCCTGCGCTCCATCGCCGGCCCGCCTGCCGTGCGGCGCGCGCCCGTCAGCCAGGCGGCTGCCGGCGCCGCGACGAGCACGGCGAGCCTGGCCACAAGCGCCCCGGCCACAGGCCGTGGCGCGGTGTCGATGTCCACCGGCTACCGGAGGCGCCACAGTCGGTAGTTACACAACGGCCCGCCATGTCCGCTGCGCCGACGTTAGGAGGCCAGGGCCATGCGGGAATATGGCAGAAGAAGATTGGCATCAACACGCGAGCTCTTGGAAGTTCTGGCTCGTTTTGAAAGGAAAGAAGCAGATGGCACAGGGAACCGTGAAGTGGTTCAACCCGGACAAGGGGTTCGGTTTCATCGCCCCCGACGATGGCAGCGCCGATGTCTTCGTGCATCACTCGGCGATCGACATGGGCGGCTTCCGCACTCTGGAAGAGAACCAGAAGGTGGAGTACACGACCCGTCAGGGGCCCAAGGGCCCGCAGGCGGATCAGGTTCACGCAATCTGACATGAGCATGCGGCAGCCCGCGCCACAGTGCGCGGGCCTGCCGCATGCTTATTTCCGCTAGCGTCGGTGCGCGACGCTAGCCGGTTTCGACTCCGCCGTCGTGCGGGTCATCCTGATTGTCGCGCCCCAGGCGCCGCTCTGCTGAAGCTCATCACCGCGTCGACCATCCTCGACCTCGGGCGATTTGAGCTGCCGGTCAGCGCTTCACACATACCAGGGAGCCCAATTAAATTGCCGGCCGAGAACAATTCCGTAACGAAAAGAAGACGCCGACAATGGCGTTACCGGGCAGTGCGCGTGATACCGGAAATTGCAGCCGGAAAATCCCTGACACCCTGCCATCCTGCAACCAATTTGTAATATCGGCTTGGGAGCCAGCGAATCAAGTCCGAGCCAGCAGACCGCGAAGCGATGCCATCAGAGCAGGTCAGCGACCTGACGGCAGGCTAACACTGGCCAGCGTGGTCGCCTGAAAAGCGGGCCGATTGGTGATTTGAGCCCGCCCCTTGCCCACTTTCTGATTTGTGCAATTCCGGCCTTCCGTCGATAGCAAACTGTGACGCTTCCTGCCTCAGTCCTCAACATTCCGGCGCCTAGCGTGGCTAGAGATCGGTACCTCTTCGGGTTTGCCAGCACCAGCTGGCTCGCCCCGGAGGTGACGACACAAATGGCGGCATGCAGCATGAAGGGCAATTAGGGCGCAAGGGAGACAACGGGAGACGGGAATGGGATTTATGTTTATAAAGCGGCAGACTGCGGCATAAGCGGCATCTGGCTTGGCTTGCCGCATCCGTAGTCGCGGCCTTGACGGCCGCGGCCTGCAGTTCCAGCGGCGCGCCTCCGGGCGGCAGGCTCGGGCGGCAAGCCCGTCAAGGGCGGTACAGCGACGGTCGCGCTGCCCGCTAACGTCACATACAACTGGATCTTCCCGTTCTACCCGATCACCAACGCAAGCGTGTACAACGGCCAGCAGTTCCAGTGGCTGATGTACCGGCCGCTGTACATGTTCGGGGACAACTCCAACAACTCGGTGCTGATCAACTATCCGCTCTCACCCGCCAACCAGCCGGTCTACAGCAACGGCGGCAAGACGGTAGCGGTCACGATGAAGGGCTGGAAGTGGTCGAATGGCGAGCCGGTCGACGCCAAGTCCTTGATCTTCTACATGAACATGGCGGAGGGCGAGAAGGCGAACTGGTACGCCTACTCCAAGGGCCTGCTGCCAGACAACATCGTGTCCTACAAGGCCACCTCGCCAACACGGTCACGTTCCAGCTTGACCGCGCCTACTCCAGCCTCTGGTTCACCTACAACCAGCTAGCTGAGCTCACCCCGATGCCGATGTCGTGGGACGTCACCAAGCTTGGCGCGAAGCCTGGCAGCGGCGGCTGCATCACGGACACCGCAGCCGACAACTGGGCCAAGTGCAAGGCGGTCTTCACGTTCCTGACTGCTCAGTCCAAGCAGGCAGGAAGCTACGCGTCCAGCCCCCTGTGGTCCGTCGTAGACGGGCCGTGGAAGCTGTCCAGCTTCAGCACCGACGGCAACGTGACGATGGTGCCGAACAAGTCCTACTCCGGCCCAGTGAAGCCGAAGCTAGCGGCGCTCAAGTACGTGCCGTTCACCAGCGACTCCGCCGAGTACACAGCGCTGAAGACCGGCCAGGTCGACGTGGGTTACATCCCGACCCAGGATCTCCCGCAGAAGCCGGCCAACGCGGCGCTGCCGCCACCAACCCGTTGGGCAGCGGCTACAACCTGCAGCCGTTCTTCAACTACGGAATCCAGTTCGCCCAGCCGAACTTCAACAACCCGCAGGTGGGGTTCATGGTCCGGCAGCTCTACATCCGGCAGGCGCTGCAGTACGTCTGGACCAGCCGGGGATCAGCAAGGCGATCTGGCGCGGATATGCGACCCCGACCTCCGGACCGGCACCGACCACGGTGACGAACCCGTACGCACCGCCCATCCAGATGACCAACGCCGGGCAGGGCCCGTATCCGTTCAGCATCTCCAAGGCCAAGTCCCTGCTGACCAGCCACGGCTGGTCCGAGTCTGGCGGGGTCATGACCTGCCAGGACCCGGCGAAGTGCGGTACTGGCATCAAGAAGGGCCAGCAGCTGAAGTTCACGTCGTCTACTCGACGGGCGTGGCCGCGGCCACGGCGACCTGGCAGGCCATCAAGTCCGATGCCTCGAAGGCCGGCATCGACATCAACCTGGTCGGCCAGTCCTTCAACACGATCATCGGCGAGAGTGCTCCGTGTGCGCCGATGGGGCCGAAGTGCAACATCCAGGTGTTCGCCTACGGCGGCTGGGCCTATGACGGACCTGGCTTCGAGCCGACCGGCGAGCCACTGTTCGCTACCGGTGCGGGGTCCAACTCGGGTAACTACTCCAACCCGCAGATGGACAAGCTGATCACCGACACGCACACCAACAGCAGCCTGTCGGTGTTCCACCAGTTCGCCACCTACACCACACAGCAGCTGCCGTTCATCTGGGTGCCGAGCCCGAACCCGTTCGAGATCAAGGCGGTGACCACAAGTTGCAGCACGTCACGTTCAACCCGCTGTTCACCTCGCTGCCCGAATACTGGCAGTTCACCAAGTAGCAGCAGGGTAGCACGGAGTCGGCCGGCCGCCGCCGCATGCTGCAGCCCGGGGCTGGCAGCCGACTGGCGTGGGTACCGGCAGATCCAGGCGAGAGGCTGGCTTGATGATCGGATACCTGATCAGGCGCGTCGCACAGGCGATCCTTGTTTTGTTCATCGTGACCGTGCTCACCCTGGCGCTGGTCCATTTGTTCCCCGGCGGGCCGATCCGCGCGATTCTCGGACCGCGGGCCACCGTTGCGCAGGTCGCTTACTACAACCGGTTGTATGGCTTCGACCAGCCGTTCTACCTCCAGTACGTGAAGTGGATCGGCCAGTTCCTGCAGGGCAACTTCGGCTTCTCAGTGAAACTCAACCAGTCGGTCGCCAGCCTGATCGGCCAGGACCTGCCCAAGACGATCGTGCTCGTGGCGCTGGGCACGATCTTCTCGCTGGTCTTCGGGATACCGCTCGGGATGTACCAGGCAGTCAAGCGCTACACGTTCGGCGACTACGCGCTGACGGGGGTGTCCTTCCTCGGGTACGCGACGCCGACGTTCTTCGTCGGCCTGCTCCTGGTGGAGTGGTTCGCGGTCGACACGCACGTCTTCCCGCCATTCGGACCGCAGTCGACGACCTGGTTCGGCGTGCTGTCGCAGCCGCGGGCGCTGGTGCTGCCTGTCGTCGCATACGCCTTCGTGCTGTACGCGCTGTGGAGCAGGTACATGCGCTCCTCGGTGATGGACAACCTGGTGCAGGACTACGTCAGGACGGCCAGGGCCAAGGGAGCAGGCGAGCGCCGGATCCTGTGGCGCCACATCTTCAGGAACTCGTTGATCTCGATCGTCACCCTGCTCGGGTTGTCGCTGCCGACGCTGGTCGCCGGAGCGATCTTCATCGAAGTGGTCTTCAACTACCCGGGAATGGGCCTGGCGTTCTACCAGGCCGCGGTCAACGTCGACTACGAGGTGCTGCTCGGTTTCACGGTGCTGGCGACCGTCGCGACGATCCTCGGGAATCTGCTGGCCGACGTCGGCTACGCCATGCTCGACCCGAGGGTGAGGTACAGCTGATGTCGACGTACATCACCGCGGTCGAGGCGGCCGAGCTAGGCCTCACCCCTCCCGTCAAGCCACGCAGCCTGCTGCGCCGCGGCTGGGAGGTCTTCGCAGAGAACAAGCTCGCCCTCGCCAGCCTGGCCATCGTCATACTCATCGTGCTGTTCTGCTTCGTCGGGCCGCTGATCTACCACACCGACCAGGTGCATACGAATCTCACCGACGTGCTGTGCCAGCCTTCCGGCAAGCACCTGCTCGGCTGCGACAACGTGGGCTACGACGTGCTTGGCCGGCTGATGATCGGCGGTCAGACATCGATCGAAGTCGGCGTCGCGGCCGCGGTCGTCGCAGTCCTGTTCGGCACGCTGTACGGAGCGCTTTCCGGATTCATCGGCGGCTTCACCGACGCTGCCATGATGCGGCTGGTCGACGCTGGCCTGTCGATTCCGTACATCACGGTTCTGATCATCCTGTCGGTGATCTTCCACCCGAACAAGCCGGTCATGGTCTTCGTCATCGCCGTGTTCTACTGGCTGGGCGTGGCCAGGCTGGTACGGGGCGAGACGCTAACCCTGCGGACCAGAGAGTACGTACAGGCGGTCAAAGTCCTCGGCGGTGGCAACCGCCGGGCAATCGTCCGGCACATCGTGCCGAATGCGATCGGCACGATCATCGTTCAGGCCACGTTCGCGGTGGCCGACTCCATCATCATCCTGGCGGGCCTCGGGTTCCTCGGACTTGGCGTTCAGCCGCCCGCCACGGACTGGGGCTCGATGCTCTCCGGCGGCCTGCAGTACCTGCAGAGCAGCCAGAGCTACTGGTGGCTGATCTATCCGGCCGGGGTCGCGATCATCATCACCTGCATCGCATTCAACTTCATCGGTGACGCGCTTCGCGACGCGTTCGAGACCCGGCTGCAGCGCCGGTAGGAAGACTGGGGGATTCGTGGCTCCGGTACTGGAGATCGAGAACCTGCACACCAACATCAGGCTCCGCCAGGGCACCGTGCACCCGGTGGACGGCGTCCACCTATATGTCGACCCAGGCGAGACGCTCGGCATCGTGGGCGAGTCCGGCTGCGGCAAGACCATGACAGCGCTGTCGATCATGGGCTTGCTACCCGTCGGCGGCTCGATCGCCGAGGGCAGGATATTCCTGGACGGGCGGCACATCAGCGGCCTGTCCGACGAGCAGATGCGCGGCGTCCGTGGCAACGAGATCGGGATGATCTTCCAGGACCCGCTCACATCGCTCAACCCGACGATGACGGTTGGCAAGCAGATCGCCGAGGCGGTGCTGTTGCACCGCGAGGTCTCGAAAGACAAGGCGATGGAGCGGGCCGCTGAGGTGCTGGACCTGGTGGGCTTGCCCAAGCCGAGGGAGCGGCTGAACGAGTACCCGCACCAGTTCTCCGGCGGAATGCGGCAGCGGGTGATGATCGCGATGGCGCTCGCGTGCGAGCCGAAGCTGCTAATCGCGGACGAGCCGACCACGGCTCTGGACGTGACGATCCAGAAGCAGATCCTGGAATTGATCGATGACCTGCGCCAACGGCTGGGGATGTCGGTGGTCTTGGTCACCCACGACCTCGGGGTGATCGCCGGGCGAGCCAACCGCGTCGCGGTGATGTACGCGGGCAAGATCGTGGAGACAGCCGACACCACGAGGCTCTTCGCCAACCCGCGGCACCCGTACACCGAAGCGCTGTTCCAGGCGCTCCCTGACAAGGCCGCTGAGACGCGAGAGCGGCTGTACTCGATACCTGGGGCGCCCCCTGACCTGATGCACCCGCCGAAGGGATGCAGGTTCGCTGCGCGCTGCCGGTATGCCAGCGACCGCTGCCGGTCCGAGGAGCCGAGCCTCCTCGGCGAGACCCCCGAGCATCGCTACGCGTGCTTTTACCCGGTAGGTGAGACCGAGCACGGCCTGCGCGCATCCCGGCTCGCCGGGATCGAGCGGCTGATCGACTCTGACGAGGATTACAGGCCGCCGCAGGACGAGGTCGTGCTGTCAACGAAGGACCTGGTCAAGGACTTTCCGGTGACCTCGGGAGTCATGCAGCGCCGGGTCGGTTCGGTCAGCGCCGTCGCCGGCGTAAGCTTCGAGATCCGCCGCGGGGAGACGTTCGGGTTGGTCGGCGAGTCCGGGTGCGGCAAGACCACCATCGGCCGGCTCATCGTCGGGCTGGAGACGCCGACCGCAGGCACGATCAGCTTCACCGGTACCGACCTGTCCGGGGTGTCAAGCCGGGCGTACAAGCGGATGCGCCGCCAGATCCAGTACATGTTCCAGGACTCCTACGCGAGCCTGGACCCGCGGATGCGGGCCGGGTCCATCCTGCGCGAGCCGCTGGTGGTGCAGGGCATCGGCAACCGACACGACCAGCAGCAGCAGGTCGATGAGATGCTCGAGAACGTCGGGCTGCCCAAGCAGGCGGTGGACAGGTACCCGCACGAGTTCTCCGGCGGCCAGCGGCAGCGGCTCGGGTTCGCCAGGGCGCTGATCCTGCAGCCTGAGCTGATCGTCGCCGACGAGCCTGTCAGCGCGCTGGACGTGTCGATTCAGGCGCAAGTGCTGAACATGATGCGTGACCTGCAGCGCAAGATGGGGCTCACGTACCTGTTCATCTCCCACGACCTCGCGGTGGTCCGCTATCTGTCCAACCACATCGGCGTCATGTACCTGGGCAAGCTCGTCGAGGTCGGGCCCGCCGACGAGGTGTACCTGACCCCCGCGCATCCGTATACCCAGGGCCTGATCGACTCCGCGCCGGTCGCCGACCCGGAAGCCGAGCTCGCCAAGGCGAGGTCTGGAGTGCGCGGCGAATTGCCCAGCGCGATCACGCCACCGTCGGGTTGCCGGTTCCGCACCCGCTGTCCGCTAGCGCAGGAAATCTGCGCGGAGTTGGAACCGCCGCTGCGGCCGTTCAGCCCCAGCCAGCACTTCGCGGCCTGCCACTTCCCGCTGCAGACACCGATGTCAGCCGAAGCCGGTCCCGCCATCCAGGCACCGGCCCTCTAGCACGCCCGCCAAGGAGAGCGCGGCATGTCTGCGTAAGCTCTGCTCATGTGCAAGCTGGCGAGTCGCGTCCGCAGTGGGTGAGGGCGCCATGTCGGTCTACTTCGTGCACCACTACCTGGCCGCGATCTGATGGACATCGCCGAACTGCGCGCGCTCAGCATCTTCGACGGCCTGACCGATGGGCAGATCGGGGAGCTGATCGATGGCAGCGAGGAGGTCAGCGCCGAGCCGGGCACCGAACTCTTCCGCGAGGGTGAGCACGCCGACTTCTGGTGGGTGCTCCTCGACGGCATCATCGACCTGGAGCGGCACATCGGTCGCGAGGAGACCGTCGTCGCGAAGATGGACGTGCCGGGGCGCTGGGCCGGCGGGTTCCGCGCCTGGGACGAGCAGGGCGTCTACCTGGCTACGGGCCGGGTCGCGACCCCCGCGCGGGTGCTCAGGGTGCCGGCCGACGCGCTGCGGGAGCGGATGGACCGCTGGTTCCCGTTCGGCGGCCACCTCATTCAGGGGCTGTATAACACGGCGCGGTCCATCGAGGCGACCGCGCGGCAGCGCGAGTCTCTCATCACGCTAGGCACCCTCGCCGCGGGTCTCGCGCATGAGATCAACAACCCGGCGGCCGCCACGTCCCGTGCTGTCGACGCGCTGGACAGCACCTGCGAGCTGTTGATCTCGGCCTTCGGCCGGCTCGCCGCTCATCAGATCTCGGCCGAGCAATTCACGGCGCTCGACTTGCTGCGCTACGAGATCACGCCACCTCCGGTGGCCCCCGGCGCGCTTGAGCTGTCCGACCTCGAGGATGACCTGGCGTCGTGGCTGTCCGGGCACGGCGTCAGCGGCGAGTGGGCCATCGCGCCGCTGCTCGCGGCCGCCGGAGTCGACCTCGCCTGGTGCGAGCGGATCGCCAGCGTCCTGGACGGACCCGCGCTGGAGCCCGGCCTGGAACTGGTGGCCAGCGCCGTCTCGGCCACGAGCCTGCTGGCAGAGATCAAGGAGTCGAGCCGTCGCGTCTCGGCGCTGGTCGCCGCCGTCAAGTCCTACTCGCAGATGGACCGCGCCTCGATGCAGCACATCGACATCACCGAGGGGCTGGAGAGCACCCTTGTGATGCTCGGCCACAAGCTCCGTGACGGCGTCACCATCATGCGCGATTATGGCAGCGACGTGCCCAGCATCGATGCCCACGCCGGCGAGCTCAACCAGGTTTGGACCAACCTGATCGACAACGCGATCGACGCCATGGGCGGCGTCGGCACGCTCCGGCTATCCACGCGGGCCGAGCAGGATCAGGTCGTGATCGAGGTCAGCGACACCGGCCAGGGCATGCCGGCGCACGTTGCGGCAAGGGCGTTCGAGCCCTTCTATACAACGAAGGACGCGGGCAAGGGCACCGGACTCGGGCTGGACATCGCTCGCCGCATCGTCATGCAGCGCCACGGCGGCACCATCACGATCGACTCGCGGCCTGGTCACACGGTGCTGACCGTTCGCCTGCCTGTGCGGGCCGCGCATCCGTCACGATGAGGCGGACAGGGCCGAGCCGGCCTGATGGCTGGAGTCATAGCGGCGGCGGGACCGCTCGACATCGTTGATGTGGTCGGCGCTCCAGGCGACGAGCGCCTCGACAATGGCCAGCAGCGACCGGCCGAGCGGGGTCAGCGAGTACTCGACACGCGGCGGGATGACGGGGTACACCTGCCTGACGATGAGCCCGTCCCGCTCGAGGCCGCGCAGCGTGACCGTCAGCATGCGCTGGCTCACCCCCTCGACCTCCCGCCGCAGTTCGCTGAATCGCCTGGTGCCCGCGGCCAGCGCGTCGATGACGTAGACCGACCACTTGTCGCCGATCCGGTCGAGGACCTCGCGGGCAAGGCAGCTATCTACGTGTTCCGCGGTGTCTGGGCTCGAGGCCTGCACGGTTCCCTCCCGGTGACCCAGGCACTTCAAAGTGCCGTCTTGCCGCGCCTGGTGCTAGCTGGTTCTGATAGTAGCCCTGGTTACTAATAGGAACCATGTCGTTTCAGAGGGAGGGGTCGTGCGCGCTGTTGAGATCGCCGAGCCAGGAGGACCGGACGTGCTCAGGGTGACGAAGGTGCCCGAGCCCAAGCCGGCCGATGATCAGGTCGTCGTGCGGACGACCGTGATCGGCGTGAACTTCACCGACCTGTTCGCGCGGATGCTGCCGGCCGAGAAGCCGTCCGGACAGCCGGTCGTGCCGGGGGTCGAGGCGGTCGGCACCGTCGTTGAGGCGGGCCAGGACGCCGGGGCGCTTGAGCCCGGTCAGCGCGTCATCGCCGCCCCGCTCTACCGGCTCGGCGCCTACGCCGACCAGGTCCTCGTCGAGGCCACCCACGTGGTGCCCATCCCGGACGGCGTCAGCGACGAGGCGGCCGCGGCGCTCACGCTCAACTACGGCACGGCCTACGCGGCGCTTCATCACTTCGCGCGGGTCCGGTCCGGCGAGACGATCCTCATCCACGCCGCCGCGGGCGGAGTGGGCACAGCAGCGGTGCAGCTTGCCAGGCTCGTGCCGGACAGCTATCTCATCGGCACGGCGAGCGCCGCCAAGCACGATTACCTTCGCGCCCAGGGCGTGCACGAGGTGATCGACTACCGGACGCAGGACTGGGTCGCCGCCGTTCACGCGAGTCATCCCGAAGGGATTGATCTTGTGCTCGACAGTCTCGGCGAGGACGCCTTCGCCAGGAGCCTGGGCGTGCTGCGGTACGGCGGGCGGGTCGTCGGCTACGGGCTGTCCGCCGCCATGCGCGATGATCATTCGGTGCCGGACATCGACGCGGCGGTGTCAGCGCCGGCCCCCCTCAGCCCTCTCCTCGAGAACTCGACCGGCTTCATCGGATGTCACCTCGGCGCACCGGCTCCGCTCTTCCGCGAGTGGCTGAGCCACCTGGTCGACCTGTGCGAACGGGGCGCCATCCGCCCCCACATCGATCGCGTCTTCCCGCTGGAGGCCGCCGCGGAGGCTCATCGCTACCTGCACGAAAGGCGCAACGTCGGCAAGGTGCTGCTGCGGCCCTAGCCGTCTTGCCTGGAAGCGTCACCTGGCGAGCAGGCCCCGGCGCTGCAGCCGCCAGGTCATCGACGCCACGTCGAGCACGGCGAAGTTCGCGAGCACGCCGTCGGCAGCGAGCCCGGTGACCTGAACCGGCCCGAAGCCGAAGTCGCAGTCGCGCTGGTACGCCCGGTGCAGGTGGCCGTGCATGACGTAGCGCGGCCGGACCGCGTTGGCAATCCGTTGCAGCCGGTCCCGGTGCGCGTCGTTGCGCCTGAGGTCTGCCTGGCTCCATTCCGCGGGCGGCCGCGGGAAAGTGTGTAGCACGGCGGCCGGGCAGTCATGGCACACCATCACGTCTGCGACGCCGCCGCCGATGACGCCGTGTTCCTGCTCGTCGGTGATCTCCTCCTGGGGCCACCAGTCGCTGCCTTCGTGACGGCATGCCCGGTCCAGGCTCACGCCGCCGCCGCAGGCAAGCCACCGCCGGCCGTGCCAGGCCCACCGGTGGCCGCGTGGCAGGTGATAAATCTCCGGTCGCACGGGAACGCGACCATCGGGCAGGACGTCCCAGCTCAGCTTCTCAAGCTGGGAGAAGTCCTCGTGATTGCCGTCGACGAACCAGAGTTCGGCGGCCTGCTCGGCCAGCACGGCGCTCACCGCGCTGAGATAGCGCCTTCCGTCCGCGTCCGGCCAGATCCCGAAGTCGCCGAGGTGCAGGATGATCCTGCGCTGCTCGCCATGCAGGAGTTGCGGCAACCGCCTGATCACGTTTACGGCCCAGTGGCGATTGCCGTGCCAGTCACCGGCGACCACGATCCGGGCAGGCGAGGCTGGCGCGCCGAATCCGGTCATGCCAGAGGTATAGCCCAGATTGTGCGGGAGCGTTGCCTATCCCGGGCAGGAGCATGCGCGCGTGCTCCGGCCGGGCGAGAATCCCGCCATGGGCTTTCTCCTCGTGGTCACAGGGCCGCCCGGGGCCGGTAAATCCACGGTAGCGCGGATCATCGCGGAGACATTCGACCCGAGCGTCCTTGTTCAAGGTGATGCGTTCTTTGCCTTTCTGGCGCGGGGTGCCACCGAGCCCTGGCTGCCAGAATCGGGGCCGCAGAACGAGATTGTCGTGCGCGCGGCCGCGGCCGCGACCGGGCGGTTCGCCGCCGGCGGGTACGCGACGGTGTATGACGGCGTGCTCGGGCCGTGGTACGTCGCCGAGTTCGCCGCTGCAGCGGACGTCGATGAGCTGCAGTACGTCATTCTGCTACCGCCCGTCGAGCGGTGCGTCCGGCAGGTCGCGAGCAGGTCAGGGCACGGCTTCACCGACGAGGCGGCGACCAGGCATATGCATGATGAATTCGCCAGGTCGGACATCGACCGGAGGCACGTGCTGACCGGCCTCGCGTGCACGCCAGACGCGGTGGCGGCCGAGATCCTGGCGAGGCTGAAGGCTGGCGCGTTGCGGTACCCGTAGGCCGCGGCTACCAGAGCGAACCCGGCCGCCAGTCGCAGGTCAGCTCGCCGGACAGGTCGAGCGGGACCGATACCGGCAGCACATAGATCGCACCGCTCTCTTCAGGCATGCGGCGGATTCCCGTCTCGCGTCATGGCCGAGATCGGTCCGCGCCATAGCTGCCAGCCGCGTGAGGTGTACAGGTGGCTGCCGGCCGTGCTCGCGCCGAGCGCGCCGACCTGATAGCCGGATCGCACGAACCGCTCGAGCGCGGCCATCATCGCGTCGCCGTGGCCGCGCCGCCGCCGATCGCCGCGCACCGCGACGCCCTCGATGTAGCCGGTGCGCAGCGCCAGGCCACCGTGCAGCATCCGCCGCTGGACGACGCTGGCGTGACCGATCAGGTCTCCGTCCTCGAGCACCAGCGTGTGGATACCGCCGAGCACGTTCTCGTAGGTGTCGTCGGACACACCGTCGAAGGCGGCGTCCATCAGCCCGCGGATCGCGGCGCGCATGCCCGAGTCAAGATCGGCGGTGTGCACAATCCGCAGCTCGACCGCCGTCATCAGCCGGGCCAGCGCTCACGCATGACGGTCGCGATGAGATCCCGGGATGTGTCTTCATCGAGCGACTCCGCGACTAGGCGTCCGAAGCCAAGCTCGTACTGATGGGTCTCGGCCGCCTCGTCGATATAGAGCGCGTTGCCGCTCAATTGCTCCACGTACACAATGTCGGCGACCGGCCCGATCTGCGGTATCGGCGCGAACTTGAGCATGATGAACGCGCCAGTCCCGATCGGATGCGCGCCGTCCAACGGCAGAACGTGCAACGCGATGTGCTCCAGCCGCGACATCTCGATCAGGTGCGCTAGCTGATCCCGCATGACCTGCGCGCTCTGCAAGCGCCGCAGCAGCACCGACTCGTCGAGCACGCAGACGAACGGCGTTGGTTCCGGCGACGTGAGCAGGTGCTGGCGTCGCACCCTGGTCTGCGCCCGCTGCTCGATCTCGCTCGGCGAGATGGACGCGGTCGCAGCCATGTGCGCGTCGATGGCGGCGCGCGCGTAGTCCATGGTCTGCAGCAGCCCTGGCACCCAGTCCGGGCTCCAGGCCTGAATGGAACTGGCATCGGATTCCAGCCCGATCAGCGTGCCGTACTTCTCGGGCAGCGCGCCACCGTAGGCCCGCCACCAGTCGCGGCCGCGCGGCTTCTCAATCAGACGAAGCAACTCGGTCCGATGTTCGGCCGGGACGCCGTACGAGCTCAGCAGGTCGTTGAGGTCGGCGGCCTTGATGCCGGTCCTAGACAGCTCGATGCGGCTGAGCTTGCTGGCGGACCAGCCGAGCGACTCGGCGACGTCCTCGCCGGTGAGATTGCGCTCCTCGCGGAGTCGGCGCAGCTCCGCGGCGAGTCGACGGCGACGGACAGATGGACTGCCAAGTTCGGGCATCCCATTTGGCCCTTTCTCCTCTGTGACCACATGGGTTACCGGGCCAATCGTCAGCAGCGTAGCGCTCAGTATCCGCCGCAGTGATGAACGACGCGCCGAGAAATTCGCGACCTGCACTGCATATTGCAAATATCGGTAGACAGGCTACACAATCGTAATGAGGCCGGATGCCCCCCCGAGAAGGGAGGCAGCGCATGGCGGGCAGGCAAAGGTGCCGCATAGCACGTCATCCGCGTGGTCCCGGCCGTGCTCGCGGGCCGCCGAAGGCCAGAGCGGCCATTTGCTCGCAGTGACCGTACTGGACCGGCGGCGCGCACCGCCGGCCCAGCAGGCAACTGAGGACTCCGCCCATCGGCACTCATGGCTAGTGCGACCAGGTGCCGGGAACGGGATTCGGTTAACGACCACAGTACGCCTGCGATCTGCCGATGCAAGAGGCCAAATGGATCAGCCAGCCGCGAACGAGCAGCTAGGGGAGGTGAGAGGAGATGACGGTAGTCCACATCATTGGCTGGTCAGTGGTCGCAGCCGTGCTTAGCTGGCGGGTCGCATGGCATCGGGCCCGTGCGCTGTTCGATCACGCCGTGGCCCAGGCTCACGCTGAGTCACGGCAATTGCGATCCGAGGTGGCCCGGTGGAAGGCCAACGCGATCCGGCTGTCCAAGGAGAACCAGGCATGGAGGGCCGGCCACCAGGAAGGCAGGGCCGATGTCGTCAGCATCGTGCCGATGCTGATCGCGGCCCGGCAGGAGAAAGCCGCGTGTACCTGCACGACGGTCGATCAGATTACTAGCAGCATGTAGCGGAACCGGCGCTCCCGGCCTCTGCGGGCGGGAGCGCCGGCGGTGACGCTAGCCAAACTCGCCGGCGCGAATCCCGGCCACGAATGCCTGCCATTCACTGGCATCGAAACGCAACTGCGGGCCATGCGGGTCCTTCGTGTCCTTCAGGAGAACATGCCCGTCCGGCAGCATGCCAACGGCCACACAATCGCCGTTGCCCGCGCACAGCGAACTGACCCGCCAATCAATCGCCGCGGCCGCCGAACCCCTGTCGACGGCGGCCTTCTGCGTGCCGCTCAATTTTGCCTGCCCTCTCGACCCCTCTGGCCAGGCATGTTACCTGGCCGGAATCGCTGGATACCTCTTGGATGCGACGGCCGATCCTTGCCCCAGCTCGACGCCTGGCGTCGCGCGGGTTCTGGGGATCAAGGCCGCCGGACAAGCTGATTCATTATGGCGAACAGGCGTCACCTGCGATCACAGAACTCGCCGATTCTGACCCTAAGTTTGACTCTCTGATTACATAGAGTCACTATATGTGCCGAAGTCTGTAGCGATTTCGTCACATGATTCCTGACCACAGGTAACGGATTGCGATCGCGACGACGAGAATGCCCACCAGCCGCTTGATGAACAAGTCGGGGAGGCGGGCCTGAATGCGCGCGCCGGTGTAGGCGCCGCCGAGGCCGCCGAGTCCGAGGGCGATGCCAGTCGCCCAGTCAGGGGCCACGGTCCCGTGCTGGTTAATCGCCAGGATCGTGAAGGTGATCACTCCGGCGACCGAAGTGACGAAGGTGGACGCCAGGGCGGCGGGCGCCACCTCAGCGGGCCGCCGCCCCGAGGCGATCAGGATCGGCGCCAGGATGGAGCCGCCGCCTATGCCGTAGATCCCGCCGACGCATCCGACGGCGGCGGCGACCGCGATCAGCGCCGGACGGGGGAGGGGCCGGTTCCCGCGGGCCGGCTCCTTGTCAGCTGCTTCCGGCACGTCTTCGGGCCTGGTCAGGGCGAGCCAGACGCCGAGCGGCAGCAGCACCGCACCGACGACCAGGTCGAACACCCGCGGACCTGGGAGCAGCTCGACGCGGATGACCGACCCGGCGATGACGCCGGGCACCGTCCCGGCGACCAGCAGCCAAGCGAGCCGGCCGCCGGTCTGGCCTTGCCGCCAGTACCGGTACAGCCCGCCGGGGGTGGCGACGACGTTGTAGAGCAGGTTCGTCGGCGTGACCGCAGGGCTGGGCGTTCCGAGCACGCTGACCTGGAAAGGCAGCAGCAGGACCGCACCCGACACGCCGGCCGGCGTCGCGAGCGTCGCGACCACGTAGGCGGCAAGCAGCGCGACGACCTGCGTCCAGCCCGGTCCGAGCATCCGGTCACCCTAGCCGAAGCGGGGTCACTGAACGCGGGACTGTCAGAGGCTGGTGGAAGCATCACAGGAGTGACCGTCCAGCAGCGTTACGCCGAGTGGCCCGCGCGCCTGAGTCCTCGGAGCAGCGTCGCGTGCCTGTGGGCGTCCCGGCCGAGCGACACCGCGGCCGGCCTGGTGCTGCCCGACGCGTGCATCGACGTGATCTGGGACGGCGCGTTGCTCATCGTGGCCGGGCCGGACACGGGTCCGGTCCCGGTGCCGCCGAAGGCCGGTCAGCAGTTCGCTGGCCTGCGGTTCCTGCCTGGCAAGGCGCCAGGCTTCCTGGGTGTCCCCGCCAGCGAACTCCTCGACAGCCGGGTGGTGCTGGCGGACCTGTGGGGCGAGACGGCCGCGGCCAGCCTCGCCGACCGGCTCGCCGCCGCGCCAAGCCCGGAGGCCGCCGCCGGCGTACTGGACGAGGTCATGGCCGCGCGGGCACGTTCGGCCCCTGCGCCCGACCCGCTCGTCGACCAGCTGGTCGGCATGTTCAGCAAGGACCCGGACGCGAACGGCGTGGTCCAGTTCGCCAGCCAGGTCCTGTCCGTGGGCGAACGCCGCCTGCACCGGCACTGCCGTGCCGCAGTCGGCTACGGCCCGAAGATGCTCGAGCGGGTGCTGCGCTTCCAGCGGGCCAGGCGACTCGCCCGCGAGACCTGCTCGCTGGCCACGGTCGCGGCCATGGCCGGCTACTCCGACCAGGCACACCTGACCCGGGAGTCGCGCCGCCTGACCGGCCGGACGCCGTCCGATCTGTTCAAGACGGCGCCGCTGGCCGCTTCCTAGCCTGGCCGCATGGATACTCACTTCACCGCAGGGCGAGACTTCATCCTCCGGCAGGGCCGGCTGCTCGAGCGGAGGCTGTTCGCGACCCGCTTCGAGGGCGCCCCGCCCGCTGGCGTCGTCGATGTGCTGCGCGGTTACCGCAACGATGACGGAGGCTTCGGGCACGGCCTCGAGCCTGACAAGCGGTGCCCGGCGAGCCTGCCGATCGATGTCGAGGTCGCGCTCCAGGCCATGGTTACGGCCGGCGCCTCCGATGACCAGCTGGTAGCCGACGCCTGCGACTACCTCGCCAAGGTCGCCGCCGAGGCGAACGCGGGCGGCGCCGTGCCGCCTGCCTTCCCGGTCATCGAGGGCTACCCGAGGGCCTCGCACTGGTCAGAGTGGACCTACGAGCCGGGCCTGAACCCGACCGCCGGGCTGGTCGGCGTGCTGCGCCGGCTCGGCGCGAAGCACCCCTGGATCGACGAGGCGGCGGGCTGGTGCTGGAACCAGATCGAGGACGCCGATCTCTCTGACGAGGCGCACACGCTGAGCGAGGTCCTCGTGTTCCTCGACCACGCTCCGGAGCGCACGCGGGCTGAAGTCGCGGCGAGCAGGGTCAGGGACCGGCTCGCGAGTGCACCGTTGTTTAAGCTCGACCCGGACGCGGAGGGTTACGGACTTTCCCCGCTCAGCTTCGCGCCTGCTGCTGACAGCCGGTGGCGGGCCTTGTTCAGCGATGATGTCATCGATGCCCACCTGGACCGCCTGCTGCGTGACCAGGAGTCAGACGGCGGCTGGCCGATCACGTGGGACCCGCCGAGCGAGGCGTCGCGGCTTGAGTGGCGCGGCGTGGTGACCCTCGGCGCGCTGCGCACCCTGACGTCCTACGGCAGGCTGGGCTAATCCGAACGGACACTTCGGCCGGGTAGTCCGCAAATCCTTCCGGATTCAGGGCAGCGACTCGAGGATCTTGATGACCTCCTCGCGGCCGAAGCCGTGGTGACGCGCGAAGTCGAGCAGTTCCTCCGCCCTGGCCAGGACCGCGCCGCGCTGCGGCGTGCCGACCACGGTGATGCCGCGACCGCGCCTGAAATCCAGCAGTCCCTCGTCCCTGAGCAGGTGAAGGGCGCGCAGCACGGTGTTCTTATTCACGCCGAGCACGGCTGCGAGGTCCTTGGCCAGCGGCAGCCGTTCGCCTGGCCCCGCCTCGCCGTCGGCGATGGCCCGCCTGATCTGCGCCGCGACCTGATCGTGCAGCGGGACCGGTCCCGACCGATCGATGTTGACATCCATCATGGTACTAGTGATAGTAGAACCATGCTTCAGGCCAGGCAAGCGGAGGACGTCGTCACGCTGGGGCGCGAACCGGCGCCGGCCTCGGTCCCGCCGAGCCTCCTGGCGCGGCTCGCGCGCGAGGTGCAGGCGCTGTTCGAGGAGGCGAACCTTCGCCGTCGCAGGCGCCGGAGGTGGCTGGCGGGTCTCGGCGCGGTTCTGCTGGCGCTGATCCTTGCGGTCGCGGGTGCGCTGACCTGGCTCAACCGGCAGCCGGGGCAGGAGCCGCTTCGCAGCACGGTGTCCGCCGCTGGCGCGGCGGATCATGCGAGCGCGACGGCCGTCTGGGTGGACAACGCCAGCCGCCTGCACGTTGGCACCATCGGCGCGGGCGGCCAGGTCAGCCAGCGCATCGTCGGGGAGGCCAACGCCGCGTCCGAGCCGCTGATCGCGGCCGGGCGGCGGGTCTACTGGGTCGATCCGGCCGGCGCGTACGTGCCTGCGCTCGGGCACTGGTCGCAAGTCGTCCAGGTCCTGAACCTGCGTAGCGGGCGGATCGCGCTGGCGGGCGCAGGGCAGACTGTCTTCCTCTCGGCCGACCGCAGATACCTGCTGATGTCGCAGACGCCGACCAGCCTGGCGCAGACGCCGGTCGCCGGCGGCAGCCCGCGTGTGTTCGACCTGCCACGCGGCTGGTACCTGCCTGGCGGCGACGGCATCGCCGATCCGGTGGCCGGTCAGGGCCTGGACACGGCGAGCGGCGTCGTCGTCCAGTCCAGGGAATCACCTGGCGTCGGCGCCAGGCGCATCGCGGTCTGGAACCCGCGGACCGGGGCAGTGCGGGTCGTCGGCCTGGCCCGCGCCGTGATCGACGCCTACACGCCGCCTGGCGCGCGCTACAGCCTGCTCGCGTGGCTGCCCGCCGTCTGTCCGCCGCCTGGCAGCTGCCGGATCGCGATCACCAATACCGGGAGCGGAGCGGTCACGACCGTCAGCAGCCCGGCATCGGCAGGATTCGCCGTCGGCGGCGCATTCTCGCCGGACGGCGGCACGCTGGCGGTCTTCGTGACCGGGCCGTCACGGGAATCGGCTACTCACGCCAGGCTCGCGCTGATCGACACTGCCACCGGCGCGCTGCGGCTCATCCACGCGCCCGCGTTCCCGCTCGGCATCGACTACGGCTGGGCCAGATGGCTGCCCGACGGCCACGCCCTCATCGCCGACGCGGCCTCAGGCGGCTACCTCGTGAACGCCGCGACGCTCCGCTTCCGGCCGCTGCGCCCGGCTCATGGCCGCGGTCCGACCAGCGTTAACTACACCACCGTCATGGTCTCTCCCACAGGCTGAGCCGCTAGCGCCTGACTGTCCAGACCTGGAAGATACGCGTCGCATCGCTCATCGGGTGGCGGGGAAGCTGGACGCGCCCAGGCGGCGCATGGCGTCCAGCATCGTTTGGTAAGCCTCGGTGCCGATCTCCTCGCGCCACAGGTTCTCGACGGCCTCGATGGCTTGCGCGGTCGCTTTCACGGCGGCGTCGTCGTACTTCGTGAAGCTGCTGCGCCATCCTCGCCTCTGGCCAGGGCTGGCGATGTTGCCTGACAAGGAGAGCCGCCGCGGTTTCGTGCACTACTTCCCGTGGCGATTCGAGCTCGACATGTACGAGAGCGGGATCGCCGACGTCCTGCCGCCCGGGCTGCGCACGCCCGCCCTGCACGCGGTCAGGCACGCCGATGCTGATCACCTCGCGCTATGGTTCGAGTTCGTCGAGCAGGAGCAGGGCCGCTGGCAGCTCTCTGACTACCGGCGGGCGGCGTACCTGCTCGGCCGCCTCGCAGCCCGACGCCGGGACGGCGCTGCGGTCAACGCCGGGCTGCCTGACATCTGCCGGGTCGGGCTGCCCGGCGAGTCGCTGCGGTTCTACACCCGCCATCGCCTGATGCAGGCAACCCTGCCAGCGCTGCGGGACCCTCGCCTCTGGCAGCACCCGGCACTCCGGGCGGCGTTGCGGCACGTCGGCGATCTCGGGTTGCCTGAGAAGATGAGGGCACTGGCAGATCGGGTTCCCGCGATCCTCGACCTGCTCGGCGCCCTCCCGCAGACGCACGCGCATGGTGACGCAAGCCCTCAGAACCTGCTCCGCCCGGCCGCAGAGCCGGGCAAGCTCGTCGTCATCGACTGGGGCTTCGGCGACCTGCTGCCAATCGGGTTCGACCTAGGTCAGCTCCTAGTCGGACTCGCGCACGCGGGCGAGACCGACCCGGCGGAGCTGCCCGCGATCGATGAGGTCATCTTTCCCGGCTACCTGGACGGTCTCGCTGACGAGGCCTATGACGTCGATCCCCGGTTGGTGCGGACTGGTTACCTGGGCGGCCTGGCGGTGCGCTCGACCCTGTGCGCGCTCCCGCTCGAACAGCTCAGCAGGCCCACCCAGGCCGATGAGCTGATGGCGATCGTCTCCACCCGGCTGCGCCTGACCCGCGTGATGGTCGACCTCGCGAAGGAAGTGGAGCCTGGTGTGCTGAACCGACCGACCTAGCCAGATGACGGCGGGCCAGATGGCGGCGGGCCAGATGGCGGCGGGCCAGATGGCGGCGGGCCGGATTGCGAGGGCCGCGGGCTGCCGCTCGGAACGATGCCAGGCAGCGGGATGCCGGGCGCGGGCGCCCTCGACTGCGAGTGCGACGCCGGATGGGGCGAGTTGCCGATGATCGAGGCCGACGACGGCTTGACCAGGATGTAGAGCACGAGCGCGGCCACGAAGACCGCGGTCAGCACCCAGGTCGAGATCCGGATCCTGCGCATCAGGCGCTCCCGGACGGACCGGTCGTCTCCAGGTCGGGCGGCAGGTGAATGCCCTCGCTGCGGAACACGGCGGCGACCCTGGCCCGCAGGATCCGGCCGACGTCGAACTGCTTGCCGGGCAGCGTCCTCGCGACGAGCCTGACCTGGAACTCGTCCACGTCGATGCTCTGCACGCCCATCACGGCCGGCGGGTCGAGCAGCAGCCGGCGCAGCTCAGGCTCGGTATACGCCTGGTCGCCGATCTTCTTGAGCGTGTCACTGACCTGGTTGACGTCCATCGCAGCCGGCACGGGCACGTCCACGACAGCGCGCGCCCAGTCCTCGAGAGGTTAGTTACCTGTGTGATCTGACCATTGGGCGTGATCACCAGTTCACCGTCCGCCGTCCGGATCGCGGTCACCCGGAGCGTGACGTCCTCGACAGTCCCGGTCGCGGGCTGCGAGACATTCGGGGCGGTCAGGCGGATCAGGTCGCCGAACCCGTACTGGCGCTCGGCGATGATGAAGAAGCCGGCCAGGATGTCCTGGACGATGCGCTGGGCGCCGAAGCCGAGCGCCACCGCCGCCACGGCAGCGGGCGCGACCAGGCTGGTGACTGGGATGCCGATCCTGGCCGCGACGGCCACGGCCGTGGCGCAGTAGATGATCACCAGCGCCGCCCAGGTGAAGACCTGCGCGAGCGCGTGCCTGTGCTTGGACGCCTCGGAGCGGACCAGCGAGTCCGTCTCGTGCGCGGCCGCGTCGATCCGGTCCGTGATCTTGCCGCGCAGCCAGGTGGCGCAGCCGCGTCAGCAACATCGCGCCGGTCACGAGCAGGACGATCTCCAGGCCGCTTCCTCGGGCCCAGAGCGAGAGCTCGGTCAGGGGTTTCACACTCAGCATGAGGGATTTTCCGTTGTCGCGGTCATCGCCGGGCCGCGTACGGCCGGCCCTCGGTCAGCGGCAGGGGAATGGGGTACAACCAGATACCCAAACCGAACATACCTAATGCCCGGCTGTGGCAGGGCACGCGGCGCACGGCGTCAACGATGGCCCGGCCAGGCGTCAGGTCACATCGCGCCTGGCCTGGTAGAAGCCGAGAAGCAGGCCGTAGCGCCGGGCGTCACCCGCGTCGTCACCGTCGTTGTCGTCCGCGTGCTGTTCCAGGTCACGCAGGGTGCGAAGCACGTGGCTGGCCTGGTCATCGCTCAGCCTCAGCGTGCGCAGGACCAGATACGGCTCGGGCTCCGCGGCCGCGATCTCGGCCGCGATCGCCTGGAAGGCCACCGTCGTCGTCTCCGGGTCGGCGAACTTCAGCCCGGGGCTCGCACGCTCGAAGTACTGCTCGGTCCCGCCGCGCACCTGGCGGGTGCCGGCCCGGCAGACCAAGCTGGCGCGCTCGAGCACGCCCAGGTGATGCGCCACGTTGCCCTTGTTGCTGTCGAGCGCGGCGGCAAGCTGGCTGATCGTGGCCTGGCCGCGGCCGAGGGCGAACAGCAGGCGGTGGCGCATGGGATGCCCGAGGGCCTTGAACTGCTCCGCCGTGGCAACGTCCGCCACGTCAGCCTCATCGTCCACAGTTAAATGTTAAGAACTGTTGACGCTTTGTCAAGCGCAGCGGCCGCGGCGGCCACGCCGGGCTAGGCCAGCACGCCCTTGGCCGTGGCGTCGCGCACCCAGGTGTCGATCTCGTCGGCCATCGCGTCGGCGAACTGCAGGTCGGTGATCTGGCTCAGCTCCGGACAGTCGTCGCCGTCGAAGAACTTGGCGTCGACGTTGTCGAGCAGTCGCGCGCCTGGCTGCGACGTCCTCGAGGTCGTCGAGGTCCCGCAGGTACTCGACCGCCCTGATGGCCAGGAACTTGATCTGCACCGGGTACTTGGCCAGTTCGATGACGAGCTCGGTCGCCTCGGCCGGGTCGCTCGGCGAGCCGTCCGTCACGATGATCGCGAAGATCGGCTCGGCCGTGGTCTGCGCCTCGCTGAGCAGGTCATCCAGCACCGGCCCGAACTTGGTCCCGCCCATCTGGTCCGAGTGCCAGATCCTGGACTCGACGATGCCCTCGTAGTTGGTCTGGTCGACGATCACCTCGGGCCAGAGCCTGTGGTCGAAGGCGATCACAGGGATCTTGCCGTCGGAGTCCAGCTGGAACGCGTACCCAAGCGCGCGCTCCACAAGGCGCTGGACGTTGCCGTTGGAATAGTCGCGCGCCTCGGGGAACTCCATCGACCCCGAGTGGTCGACGTACAGCCGCACGGCGCCGCGCAGCCCTGACATGTTGCGCTTGGACAGGCTGATGCCTGCCTTCTCCGCGCGCTTGACCAGGTCCACGTGACCGGCCTCGCGGACCTTGCTCAGGTTGACCGCGGGCGCGCCGGTGGGGTCTTTGATCAAGTTGATGGTGCGGGCGGCTACTGGTGATTCGCCGGACATTGCTGACTGCCTTTCTGCGGGACGAGACGGTTGCGGTCTTCAGTGACGAGACGGTTGCGGGCTCGGTGCGGTCATAGCGACAGCACGCCCTTGGCGATGGCGTCGCTGAGCCAGGTGTCGAGTTCGTCGGCCATGGCCTCAGCGAACTGCAGGTCGGTGATGTCGGTCAGCAACGGCCAGTCGACGCCGTTGAAGAACTTGGCGTCTACGTTGTCGAGCAGCCTGGCGCCAGGGTGGTGCTCCTCAAGGTCATCGAGTTCTTGCAGGTAGTCGACTTCCCTGATGGCCAGGAACTTGATCTGCACCGGATACCTGGCCAGCTCGATGATGAGCTTGGTCGCCCGCCGCCCGTCGTTGGGCGAGCCGTCGGTGACGATGATCGCGAAGATCGGCTCGGTCGTTGTCTCGCGCCTCGCTGAGCAGGTCCTCGAGCACGGGCGCGTACCTGGTCCTGCGCATCTGCCGCGGATGCCAGATCTTCGCCTCCACGATGCCCTAGGTAGTTCGACTGATCGACGACGACCTCGGGCCACAGGTCGCTGTCGAACGCTATGACCGGGATCTTGCCGTCAGAGTCGAGCTGGAACGCGTACCCGAGCGCCCGCTCCACCAGCCGCTGCACGTTGCCGTTCGAGTAGTCCTTGTTGCCGCCGAGTTCCATTGACCGCGAATGGTCGACGTACAGCCTGACCGCGCCGCGCAGGCCGCCGAGATTGCGCTTGGACAGGCTGATCCCGGCCTTCTCCGCGCGCTTGACCAGGTCGATGTGACCAGCCTCGCGGACCTTGGTCAGGTTGACGGCAGGAGCACCAGTCGGATCCTTCACCAGGTTGACGGTGCGCGCGGCGGCCGGCTGCGGGCTCGACGCGCCGTCGGCTGGTCCGGACATGACTGGCCTTTCCGGTAGCGGCAGTCCGGGCGGAGGCTCGCCCGCGTGCCAGGGGATGGATATTAGGCGATTACAGGCCCGCGCACGTGATTGTGGCTGCGAACGTTACGAAACGGGCGGCACGGAAGGGGGCGTGGCCGCGCGCCAGTCAGCCGGGGCCGGGAAGCCGCCCACGGCGGCTTCGTACGCGCTGGCGACCCGCAGGCAAGTCGCGTCGCCGAACTGACGCCCGACGATCATCAGGCCGGCCGGAAGCCCGTCGACGAGACCGGCCGGCACCGTGGTCGCGGGATGGCCGGTGACGTCGAACGGCGCCGTGTTGACGATCATCTCCGTGGAGCGCGCGATGCTCTCCTCGCGCGGCACGCTGGGCGAAGGGATCAGCGAGGCCGTGATCGGCAGCGTCGGCAGGACCAGCACGTCGACCGATTCCAGCGCCTCGTCGTACGCGGCGGCCAGCTCAAGTGCCAGGTTGCGCGCCATCGCGTAGTACCGCCCGCCGTGGTTGTCGATGGCGTGCCGTCCCGCGAAGATCGTCGCCTTGACGGTCTCCGGGAGCTGATCGGCGCGCTCGCGCCGGCCGCGGCCGTAGGCGTCCATGAGTTCGGGGTCATACCAGCCGGCCCAGTTCATGCCGAAGCCGTTCCCGTCGATCATCTGGGTGACGACGCCGTCGGTGGCGATCACGGTCCAGACGTGCATCGCGTCGCTGTGCCACGGCACGCTGATCTCGCTCAACTCGGCGCCGGCGGCCGCAAGGGTGGCGGCAGCCGCCATGACCGCGTCGTCGACGCCCGGCATGCGACAGCCCTGGAAAGCCCATCCCTTCCTTCAGCAGGCCGATCCGGAGCCCGGCGACCCCGGCGTCCATGCCGGTGACATAGTCGTGGTCCTGCTGCCCGTTCGGGCTGTGACGCTGGCGCGGGTCGAGCCCGTCAGGCCCGGCCAGTACGCCGAGCATCACCGCCGCGTCCCTGACCGTCCTGGTAATCGGGCCGAGATGGTCCAGCGTGTTCTCGATCGGGAACGCGCCGGTGTAGGGGACCAGGCCGTGCGTCGGCTTGTGCCCGACCACGCCGCAGAACGCCGCCGGGATCCTGATTGACCCGCCCTGGTCGCCGCCGAGTGCCAGGTCCGCGTCGCCGGCCGCGACGAGGGCCGCGCTGCCGCTCGACGAGCCGCCAGCCGACCTGGAACGGTCCCAGGGATTCCGCACCGGCCCGGTGGCTGAGGTGTGGCTGCCGCCGGAAAAGCACAGGTTCTCGCACACGGCCTTGCCGGTGATGATCGCGCCCGCGTCGAGCAGCCTGGTGACCACCGTCGCGTCCTGGCGCGGGACGAACCCCTCGACCACTGCCGAGCCGTTCATCATCGGCACGCCGGCGACCTCGATGTTGTCCTTGATCGCGACCCTGCGGCCGGCCAGCGGCCCCTGGTCACCGGTCTGGATCTGCGTGGTGACATACCACGCGCCCAGTGGGTTGTCCTCCTCGGCTGGCCGCTGCCACGGCCGGTCAGGCGGCTCAGGAAGGCTGGCCGCATACCGCCGCTCGACCTCGTCGTAAGAGCTCAGCAGCCCGTCGGCGAGGGCGCGGAAGGAGGCGATGTCCTGGCCCGTGACGTGCAGGCGGTAGGCGGCGGCGATCCTGGTGACGTCATCGTCTGATAGCGGGGCGATAGGCATGAATTCATCTTGGCCGCCGCGCGAGTCAGAGAACAAGGCCTGGCCGCGCCGCATGCGCCTGGCCGGCGCAGCTAGTTCGGTGCGGCAGCGAGCGCGCCGTCGGCGGCGTCCGCCGCCTCGACGTCCTCGCGGGAGATGCCGAGCAGGTACAAGATCACGTCCAGGTGCGGAACGCTCACCGACGCGTCAGCGGCGTCGCGCACCGCGGGCTTGGCGTTGAACGCGATCCCGAGCCCGGCCGCCGCGATCATGTCCAGGTCGTTGGCGCCGTCGCCGATCGCCACCGTCTGGCTGAGCGGGACGCCGGCGTCGGCGGCGAACTTCCGCAGCACGCGCTCCTTGCCTGGCCGGTCGATCAGCTCCCCTGTGAGCCGCCCGGTCAGCCGGCCGTCGCTGATCTCCAGGGTGTTGGCCGCGGCGAAGTCGAGGCCGAGTTCGGCCGACAGCCAGTCGGTGATCTGAGTGAAGCCCCCGCTGACGACGCCGCAGCGGTAGCCCAGCCGCTTCAGCGTCCGCACCAGCGTGCGGGCGCCGGGGGTCAGCGTTAGCTTTTCTGGCAGCTCGCCGAGCGCGGCAGCGTCCAGGCCGGCCAGCCGCTCGACCCGCCGCCTGAGCGCGGTCGCGTAGTCGATCTCGCCGCGCATGGCCGAAGCCGTCAGAGCGGATACCTCCGCGGCGCAGCCTGCCCGGTCGGCGAGCAGGTCGATCGCCTCGTCCTGCAGCAGGGTGGAGTCGACGTCCATGACGACCAGGCGCATCGCGCGCCGGTGCAGCCCGCCGCGCTGGACCGCGATGTCCGCGCCCAGGTCGAAGGACTCGCGCGCCAGGTCGGTGCGCAGCGTCACCGGATCGGCGCCGGAGACCTCGAACTCGATGCAGGTGACCGGCTGCCGGGCCAGCCGACCGATCTTGTCGATGTTGGCGCCGCTGGTTGCGATCCGGCCCGCAATCGCGGCGATCACGGCCGGAGTGAGCGGGTTGCCGAGCACGGTGACGTGCAGCCTGCCGCGGCGCATGGACCGCTCGCCGGAACCGAGCGTGATCTCGGCGTTCATCCCGAGGTCGTCGGCGAGCGTGCTTACCTGGCGGTGGATCGCTGTCAGGTCGGGCGAGTCTTGGCAGGCGAGGAGCACGCCGAGCACCAGATGCCCGCGGATGACGACCTGCTCGACGTCGAGCACGGTCAGGTCGTGTGCCGACAGCCCGGCGAAGAGCCGGGAGGTGACTCCCGGCCTATCGCGGCCGGTCAGCGTCACGAGCACGGTCGTTTGCGGGTCGGGACATGGTGCTGTCCACGCTACCGAGTCTCACCGGGTGGCGCGGACCCGTCCCGTCCCGCCGCCGTGACGGGCCTCGTCACGAGGCATCTCGCGGCGGCGGGCTACGTGCAGTACCGCGCCCCAGTGCCGGCGCAGCCGCCCGTCGGGCCGCTCGGCGAGCCGGCGGCGGATCTCGCCGTACAGGCGTTCGCGCTGCCAGGGCTGCATCGCGATGTGACCGGAGAAGGTCTCAAGCAGTCCAATGTAGCCGTCCGCGTCGTAGCTGATCTCCCAGTCGATGTGCCGGACCTGGACGTCCTCGAAGAACCCGCTCGCCTCGATCTCTGCGCGCTCGTCAGCCAGTTCGCCAGGTCGCACCAGGACTCGGTCGCGGGGCACTCCCTCGCCGATCTCGTCGTAGACATCCTGGATCTGCACGAAGAAGGGGTCGCCATCACCGGGAATCACGTGTGCGGCGGCCCAGAAGGCGAGATGGCCGCCAGTCCTGAGCAGCTCCCACGCCCTGCGGTACTTGACCGCCGGATCGATCCAGTGCCACGCCGTCGCGGCGAATACCAGGTCGAAGGTCTGGCCGGCCAGCGGCTGCCAGGACTCGAACGCGCCGTGGACAATGTGGACACTCGCGTGGCCCGCGAGGTTCCGCTCGGCCGCGGCAGCGAGCTCGGCGCCGAGCTCGATGCAGGTGATCGCGAAGCCGCGGCTGGCCAGCGCGAGGGTCGCCTTGCCTGTGCCGCAGCCCACCTCGAGCAGCTGGGCGCCTGGCCGGAGATCCGCGAGCCGCACGAGCAGGTCGACTAGCTCGTCAGGGTAGTCCGGCCGCGCCTGATGGTAACTTCCTGCGGCCGAGTCGAAGGTCACCCTGAGCCGCTCGCGGTCCTCCTGCACGCCGAACATCATCGCCGGTGCCCTGGCCGGGCAGCCACAGATTTCCGGCACGCGGCGCGCGTCAGGCCGCGCCGAGCGAGCGACGGCGACGCTCGAGAAGGTCGCGTTCCGCGGTGTTCGCGGTGCGGGCGATGGCCGCGTCATAGGCCAGGACCGCGTCGGCGTTCCTGCCTAGCCTGCCGAGCAGGTCGGCGCGGATGGCGTGCAGCAGGTAGTAGCCGTCCAGATCCTGCGCCAGCCCGTCGACCAGGTCCAGCGCCGCCTGCGGTCCGGCGACCTCGGCCACGGCGACGGCACGGTTCAGCGCCACGACAGGCCCGGAGGCGGCGGCCATCAGCTGGTCGTAGAGCTGAAGGATCTGGCTCCAGTCCGTGGCCTCGGCGCAGGTGGCGTCGGCGTGCACGGCGTTGATGGCCGCCTGGATCTGGTACGGGCCAGGCTGGCCGCGACGCAGGCACCGCCGGACCAGGACGTGTCCCTCGGCGATCAGGTCGCGATCCCACAGCGCGCGGTCCTGGTCGGTGAGCCTGACGAGTTCCCCGGTCTGGGCCGCCCTGGCAGGCCGGCGCGACTCGATCAGCAGCATCAGCGCGAGCAGGCCGAGGACCTCTGGCTCGTCCGGCATCAGGCCGGCGAGGAGCCGGCCGAGCCTGATCGCCTCGGCCGCGAGATCCTCCCTGGCGAGCCGGGCTGCCCGAGGTCGCCGTGTAGCCCTCGTTGAAGATCAGGTAAACCACCGCGAGGACCGACGTGATTCGGTCGGGCAGGTCGGCCCCGGCGGGTACGCGGTAGGGGATCCGCGCGTCCCTGATCTTGCCTTTCGCCCTGACCAGCCGCTGAGCCATCGTCGGCTCGGGGACGAGGAACGCGCGGGCGATCTCCGCGGTGCGCAGGCCGCCGAGCAGCCGGAGCGTCAGCGCGACCTGCGCCTGCCTCGCGAGCGCGGGGTGGCAGCAGGTGAAGATCAGCCGCAGCCTGTCATCCTGCACGGTGTTCTCCTCGGCCTGGCCCTGCTCGGGCGGTTCCTCGGCGGCCTGCAGCGCCGCGGCCTGGGCCTGCTTGTCCGCACGTGAGGCCTCACGGCGGAGGCGGTCGATGGCCCGGTTCCGCGCCGTCGTGATGATCCAGCCCGCCGGGCTGGGCGGCAGCCCAGTCTCCGGCCAGCGCCGGACGGCGGCGGTGAAGGCGTCCTGCACCGCCTCCTCGGCGGCGTCGATGTCGCCGAGGAGGCGGACCAGGACCGCGACGGCGCGGCCGTACTCCCGCCGGAAGATCTCCTCGATTTCCGGCCCGCTGACGGCACGACGCGCTGGCATCAGGCCTGGACGTCGCCTTGGAGCGGGCGCACCTCGATCGGCAGGCCGGTCACGCCGGCCAGCCTGCGCGCCGACTTGAGCGCGGCATCGAGGTCGGGCATCTCGACGATGGTGAAGCCGCCGACATGCTCCTTGCCCTCGGTGAACGGGCCGTCGGTGATGAGGGCGTCGCCGTCGGCGACGCGCACGACCGTGGCTGTACTCGCCTGGTGCAGGCCGGCGCTGAACACCCACGAGCCGGCCGCCCTGAGGTCATCGCGCCAGGCTCGCAAGCCCTCCATGATCGGCCCGAGCACCTCGGGCGGCGGCGGGTCGCCGTCGGGCTGGTAGATGCTGAGCAGGTACTGCATGTCACGTCCTCCTCGGTGAAGCAGCCCGGCTGGTCCGGCCTGCTACCCCCTACACGAACGCCTTCTCCTCAGATCGACATCGGGCAGTTTCCGTTTCTGGCTCGCGCCGGTAGCTGGTGAACGCCGGCAGCACCAGGCCGATGATCACGCTGCCCGCGATGGTTGCCAGCCCGCCGCTGAGCGCCCCGATCGTCGGCGACGCCAGCGATCCGACCGCACCGGCCTCCAGGTTGCCAAGCTCGCCGCCGCCGGCTCCGACCACGTAGTCCGCCGCGAGCACCCGGCCGCGGAACTCCTCAGTCGTGACCGACTGGACGATGGCCGCCCTGAAGACCACGGTAAACGTGTCGGCCGCCCCAGCGACGGCGAGCGCGCCGAGCGTCAGCAGCAGGTCGGGCGCGATCGCGAATCCCGCGAACGCGGCGCCCCAGATTGCGCTCGAGATCAGCATCGCCAGACCCTGCCTGCGGACATGACCGACCGGTCCGGAGAAGACCGAGCTAACCAGCCCGCCAACTCCGACGGCCGCGGTGAACAGGCCGAGGGTGGACGGGCGGCCGCCGAACCGCTCGGCGTTGATGGCCGGGAACAGCGCCAAGGGAAGCCCGAACACGGTCGCGTTCAGGTCGGTGAGGAACGCTCCGGTCAGCACCCGGCTGCGCCCGATGAAGCCGAGCCCGGCCGCGACGGCTTTCGGGCCAGGCCGCGCGGTGTGCTGCCGCGGCCGGATCGCAGGCAGCCCCGCCACGCCGTAGAGTGCGCCAGCAAAGCTCACCGTGTCGACCAGGTAGCAGGTCCGCAGCCCGCCGAACGCCGTGATGAGACCGGCCAGCGCGGGTCCCGTGATCTGCATGATCTGGAAGGTGAGTCGGTTCAGTGCCAGGCCAGGAGCCAGCTTGCCCGCAGGCAGCAACTAGCGGCAGGAAGGTCTGCCTGGCAGGGTTATTGACCGCGCTCAGCGCGGACTGGACGGCGACGAGCGCATAGAGCAGCCACAGCAGGCGGAGACCAGCGAAGGCCTGCGCCGCCAGCCCCGCGGACACGACCGCGAGCAGGCCCGTGGTGAGGAGGACGAGCTTGCGCCGGTCGACAGCATCCGCGATCGACCCGCCGAGCAGCCCGATCGTCAGCATCGGGACCATCCTGGCGATGCCGATCGCACCGACCGCGAATGGCGAGCGGGTGATCATGTAAATCTGCAGCATCACCGCGAACGACGTCATCGAGCTGCCGACGGCCGACAGCGTCGAGCCCGCGAGCAAGCGCCTGAACGATGGCGACTCGCGCAGCGGCGTCAGATCGATGAACAGCCTCTTCTGGCCGGCCAAGTGAGCTCCTTCGCACGTGTGGGGGCCGCGGGCGTCAGGTCCGCGCGGCCAGCGATCAGGCGGTGCCGGGTTGAGCGTCCGCCGGATTGGCCTCGGCCATCCGCTGCCGGAACGACTTGCGCTCCAGGGCGGCCGCGATGGCAGGGACCAGGTCGCTCAGCGCAAAGGGCAGTTCCGCGTCGAGCTGCTCGGCCGCCGCCCTGGTCGCGTCCCACTCGGCCCGGATGGCCGGCAGCGCCTGCCTGGCCCGCTCGGTGAGGTGCACCACGCGCTGGCGGGCGTCACGGCCGGGTTCCAGGGTCACGTAGCCGCGCCTGTTCATCTCGGCCACGGTCTGGCTGGCCGCGGAGTGGGTCACGGAGATGGCGCTGGCCAGATCGCGGATGGACAGGGGACCGACCGCGACGAGCGCGCGGACGATCGGGCTGAACCTCGGCCGGTAGTCAGGCAGGCCGAGGTCGGCGAGCACGCCGGCGATGTCGGCCTCCATCAGGTCGAGCACGTGCCGCAGCTGCGTGCCAAGACCCGTGTACGCGCCTGGTTCTGCGGATGTCACAGCACTAATATAACAGCGCTGTTGTATCTGCTGGAGCCGAGCCTGGCTAGAGCAGCTCGGCGAGCCAGCGGCGGGCGATGTCGCCCTGGGCGGCCTGGAACGCGCGCACCGTGGGCAGGCCGGGCGGCGGCGGGCGCAGCGAGCCCTCGGTGAAGTAGCCCGCGACAGCACAGACCGCTGCCGTCACCGTCGGCCGGCTCGCCGTCCGTCCCGACCGGGTCATCGCGAGGATCTCCTCGGGCTGCGGCCCGCCCTGCATCGTGACGCTCGGCGCCATGAAGACGACATCGACCACGGCGGCACCGACGCAGGCGCTCGGCCAGTCGACGAACAGAACCCGCTCGCCCGCGAGCAGAACGTTGTCGGCCCGCAGATCGGTGTGCAGCAGCGTGTCTCCGGCTAGCCGCTCTGGCCAGCTCCGCTCGATCTCGGCGAGCTCAGCCACGTGCGCCCGCGACCAGTCGTCGAGGCGGTCCAGGTCGCCAGCCTCGGCGAGCGTGCGCCAGCCGGTGAAGTCCTCGCTGCAGTGCTCGGACACGCTCGCGACCGCTATCGGTGACGGCGTCAGCACGTCGGATAGCTGGTCGAGAGCGGCAAGGACCCTGGTCAGTTCGGCCCTGTTCCAGGGCACGGCCGGCTGGCGCCCGTCCACGTCCTCGAGCACCAGCGCGATCCACGGATCGGCCTCGAACACGCCGTGCAGCCGCGGCACCGGCAGATCGCCAGCGGCGATCAGCGGGTCGAGTCCGCGCAGCACCTCGGCCTCACGCCGGTGCATGGTCGGCGCGTGCGGATTCGCCTCGGCCGAGACCGCCTTCACGAACCAGCGTGACCCGTTGGCGCAGGCCAGGCGCGCCGCGACGCCGGGGCTGAACCCGCCGGGCTGGGAACTTGCCGCCGTGACCGGCGAGCCGCAGATCGCCTCGATGGCTGCTCGGACTCCAGCAGGAACCGACTCCCAGTCGACCCGGACACCCTCCGCTGGCGGCGCTGTCATACCGCGCCAGCCTGCCGCGTAGCCCCATGACTGGCAACAGAATTCCCGGTACCTCAGGTTGCGGCTACCCGGATCTGGCCGGCTAGCTCGCTGGCGCGAGCCAGGGCCGACGCGGCGCCGTCGGGGTCGCCGGCCGCGTTCCTCAGCCACGCCCGCTTGGACCACGCGTAGGTGTTGCACTCGCGCACCGAGAGCCGCTCGCTGAGCAGGGCCGACGCCAGCTCGTACCGCCCGGCCCTGAGCGCGGCCTCCAGCAGCGTTCGCTCGACCGCGTCGCGTTGAGCATGGCTGCCGCCGAACGTGTGCACCCTGGTCCTGATCGGCAGCAGGTCGGCGATCACGTGGTCGTAGTCGCCCCGCCCGAACGCGACCATGCTCCGGCACACCGGCGCTCCGATCAGCTCGGTCATCGCCCAGCCGGTACTGCCAGGCGCTGGCCTGCTCACCAGGTCCTCCAGCTCGCGGACCAGGTCCTCGGCGCGCTCAAGCTCGCCGTTGCCGATGAACGCCATCACCGCGTGCATGTCGTTGAACGGGTAAAAGCCGGGCTTGAGTATGCGCGCCCATGCCGTCGCCAGCGGCTGCCAGCGATCCCCGACGGCGGTGCCTTCCAGGTGCATCCGCCACAGCAGCGCGGACGCGTCGACCAGTTCGAGCGCGGCGTCGCCAGAACCGGCGTGCCTGATCATGCGGTCATACATCGCCAGCGCGCTCTCGGTGTCGCCGCCCTGGAGCAGATACAGCGCGTAGTGCCAGGAGTTGTGCACGTTGAGGAAGTTCCCGAGTTGCCAGTCGGACTCGCGGCTGCGCATGAAGCGGACGCCGTCGGGGATCCGCCCTGCCATCTCGTAGGTATGCACGACCGCGTGGATGCCCCACACGTCGTCCGGGTTGCGCTCGACGGCCGCCTGCCCAACTTCCTCCGACTGCTGGTAGAGGTTGGTTTCCTCGAGGCCGAACGCGTACATCCCGTGCACGAAGCCGAGCTGGCTGTCGTCGGGACGCCAGCCGGCGATGGCACGGCCGATCCGGTCCCGCAGCGTCACCGCGTCGCCGGTGAAGAAGTCGATCTGATGCCCGACCGACAGCGCGAGCAGGTCGCGCGGATACTCGACCGAGATGTCGCCGAGCATCGCGCCGGCCCCGGTCATGATCCCCGCCGATCCAGCGCTCGGCGGCGGCCACGTGCGCCCGCTCGCGCGGCAGCATCGCCGCGGCCATGTCAGCCGGCGCGCAGGCCGCCCAGCGCCTCGCGCGCGTCGGCGACGGCGCCCTCCTCGGTCGACATCAGCGCGAGGTAGGCGCAGAACACCCTCGCCATCACGCAGTCCGGATCGGCGGCCACCGCGGCCTCCCCGGCGTCCGCTACCTCGGGCTGGAACCTGATCAGGCGATCGATCGCCTGGTCATAGCGCTCCCCAGCCTCGGCGGAGCCGGTCATGCTCAGCCCTCGCGCATCGACGGTCATGTCACGTCCTCCCCCAACGACGGCGGCATTGCCATGCTAATCCGCGCCGATGCTCCCGATCGGGGCCGATTGCCCGCCGGCGCCCTGGTCAGGCGACGGCGTGCCGGTCGCCGCCGCATAAGCAGCTCAGGTCGTCGGGCATGGCCTCGGCGGCGAGATCGGCCGCGATCATCCGCTGGTAACCGGCGATCTCGGCGGCCGTCCGCGCGTCGTCCCAGCCGAGTTCGCGTGCCATCAGCGCGGCCGCGTGCGGCGCGGCGGCGGCGCCACGGTCGCGGACCTCGATCCTGGCCCTGGTCCGCCTGGACAGCACGTCGTCCAGGTGCACCGCACCCTCGTGCGTGCAGGCATAGACGATCTCGGCACCGAGGTAAGGCCCGGCCCCGGGGACCCGCTCCTTCAGCTCTGGCCTGGTCGCCATCAGGTCGAGCAGGTCGGACAGGTCCGAGCCGTAACGGCCGAGCAGCCGCTCGACCGACGCGACCGGCAGTCCGGCCGAGGCGGCGATCCGCTCTCTGGAATCCCAGCAGGCCGGGTAGCCGTCCGCGCCGGCCAGCGGAACCTCGTGGGTGCGGGAAGCCGGTACCTTGGCGGCAGCCGGCTGCGCCGTCGCCAGGTCGCGCGCTGCGACGTCGATCAGGTCGCGCGCCATTACCCGGTAGGTCGTGTACTTGCCGCCCGCGATCACGCTCAGGCCAGGCGCTGGCGAGCGCACCGCGTGCTCCCTGCTGAGCTTGGTCGTGTCGGCGCCGTCGCCCGCGGCGACGAGCGGCCGCAAGCCGGCGAAGACGCCCTCGATGTCGTCCGCGGACAGCGGCTCGCGGAGCATGTGGTTCACCTTCGCGAGCAGGTAGTCGATGTCGGCGCGGCTGGCGGCGGGATGCGAAGGATCGAAAGGCCACTCGGTGTCGGTGTCGCCGATCAGCCAGTGCTCGCCCCACGGGATCACGAACAGGACGCTCTTCTCGGTCCTGGTGAGCAGGCCGGTGTCCATCGCGATCCGGTTCCTCGGCACCATGATGTGGACGCCCTTGGACGGCCTGACGGTCAGTGCGTCGCCGGTGCCGTCGCCGCTGGCCGGTCCACGCTCCCGTGGCCAGCACCACGTGCCTCGCGCGGATCTGCAGGCTGGCACCAGTCAGCAGGTCGTTCGCCTTGACCCCGGTCACCCGGCCGGCGTCGGTGACAAGGTCGTCCATCCGCAGCCTGGTGGCCAGCGCCGCGCCGTGCGCCGCGGCCGTCCTGGCCAGCACCGCGACCATCCTGGCGTCGTCTTCCTGGGCGTCATAGAACTGGACCCCGCCGACCAGCGCGTCCGGCCGCAGCGCCGGGGCCAGCCTCAGCGCTCCCGTCTTGCTGAGATGGCGAGCACGCGGTACCGCGCGCCGGCCGCCCATCGTGTCGTAGAGCAGCATCCCTGCGCCCACGTAGGGCCGCTCCCAGCCGCGGTGGGTGAGCGGCCACAGGAAAGGCACGGGCTTGACCAAGTGCGGCGCGAGCCTGGTGAGCAGCAGGCCGCGTTCGGTCAGCGCCTCGCGCACCAGCGCGAAATCCAGCATTTCCAGGTAACGCAGCCCGCCGTGGATGAGCTTGCTCGACTTGCTCGACGCACCGGCGGCGTAGTCCGTGGCCTCGATCAGCGCGACCCGCAGTCCCCTGGTGGCGGCGTCCAGCGCCGCCCCCGTGCCGGTGACCCCGCCGCCGACCACGAGGATGTCGAACCGCTCCAGGGCCATCCGCTCGACCGACTCGGCCCGGTGCGCCGGGCTGAGTGCGGCGCTCACGGGGGCTTCCCTGCGCCTGCGCGGCTGATGACTCCGGCGAGCCGCTCCTGCCAGAGCGTTCTTGCCGCCTCCCGGTCCGCCGCGGAAAGCTCGGGCTCGACGGTGTGGTCCGTGCTGACCGGCAGGCCCGCCAGCACGGCCTCGTCCCAGCGCCCGGTGCCGAGACCCGCCAGGGCTGCCGCGCCGCGCGCGGTCACCTCGGCGGCGGCGGTCCGCTCCAGCCGCACGCCTGCCAGGTCGGCGATGGCCTGCAGCACCGAGTCGTTGCGGCCGAGTCCGCCGTCGATCCGCAGCACGTCGAGCGGGCCTTCGAGGCCGGCCGACACCGCGTCGATGGCGTCGGCGATCTGGTGCGCGACGCCGATCATGGCGGCCTCGGCGATGTCGGCGCCGGTGCTTTCCGCCGTCAGCCCGCCGATCTCGGCGGTGCGCGACTGGCGCCCAGCTTGGCGTGCCGAGGCCGAACAGGGCCGGCACGGACCACGGCCCCGCGCCGTTGAGCGCGCCTGGCCTGATCGAGGGCCACTCCGCAGGCCCGAGCAGGCCGGCCTGCCGCAGCCAGCTTGTCACCCCTCCGGCATTGGGCACGAAGCCCTCAAGCGCGTAGCTGGTCTGCCCGCCCACCTGCCAGGCGCAGGTCGAGACGACCCCATCAGGTGCCGCTGGTGGCGCGGTGGTCCCGGCGTTGCACCACAAGAACGCGCCAGTTCCCATCGTCAGCTTCGCCTGGCCGGCCAGCAGGCAGCGATGGCCGAACAGCGAGGCCTGCTGGTCGCCAACGCTCGCGCCGATCATCGCGCGGCCGCCGCAGACCGACGCGTCCGTGACCGCGATCTGGCCGGCGGTCGGCGCCACGGCCGGCAGCATCTGCGCGGGGATGCCGAACAGGCCGAGCATCGCGGCGTCCCAGGTCCCGGCCGCCAGGTTGAACAGCATCGTGCGCGACGCCATCGACGGGTCGGTGACGTGCACGGCGCCGCCCGTCAGCCGCCAGGTCAGCCAGCAGCAGACGTCGCCGAGCGAGCAGATCGCCGCGCTCCGCGGCCGCTCGGGCCCCGGGCACCTCGTCGAGCAGCCAGCGCAGCTTGGGCGCGGTGAACGCGGCCTCCAGCGGCAACCCGGTCGCCGACCTGACCTCCGCCTCGTGGCCGGCCTCGCGCAGCTTCTCGCACCAGCCAGCGGTCCTGGTATCCCGCCAGCTGATCGCGGGGAAGACCGGCTGGCCGGTGCCGCGCGTCCCAGACGACGAAGGTCTCGGTCTGCGCCGTCAGCCCGATGCCCGCCACGTCGGGCCAGTCCGCGCCGGCCTGATCGAGCACCTCGCGCAGGCAGCAGAGCACGCCTTCGGCGATCTCACCAGCGTCGTGCTCGACCCGTCCTGGCGCGGGAAACGAGGTCGCGAGCGGCCTGCTGGCCGTGGCGACCGGCTCGAGTCGTGCGTCGAACGCCACGCACCGGCTGGACGAACTGCCCTGGTCGACAGCCAGGACGACGTGCTCATCGATGGCATGTGCTCACCTGCGCGCCTCTGCGGGCCATCTCAGGTCGCCGCGTTCCAGCACCTGCTTGACCTGCTCGCTGATCGAGGGGCCGCCAGGCAGCCGGCCTTCGAAGATCGCGCCGCCAATCGTGAATCCCCAGGCGCCGGCGGCATCCAGGGTCGCGATCTGCTCGACCGACGCGACAGAGCCCGCCGCGATCACCGGCCCGGCGCAGGCTTCGACCACGGCCCGCGTCAGCGCGCCGACGTCAGCGGTCGGGTGCCGGTAGGCGAGCAGGTCCAGGCCGTGCACGCCGTCCATGGCCGTGATCTCCCGCGCGCTGTCCGCGATCTCCGCGATCTCGCCGTGCAGCACGCTGGGGTGGCCGACGACCGTGCCGGGGAACGGGCAGTACCGCGCCTTCGACCCGGCGAGCACGGCGAGACCGTCCCTCGGATGCGTGCCCCCGAGCACCCAGTCGACGCCGATCTCGGCCGCCGCGGCGATCGACTTCAGCTCGTCCTCTTTGCTCACCGAGACGACCTCGAGCATGACCTCGATGCCGTCCGCGTGCGCCTGGTCGCAGACCTCGCGAAGTTCTGCTGGGCTCGCGCCGATGTCCTTGAAGCCGACGTAGCGCAGCCCGCAGTCGCGGATCGAGTCGTAGATCTCGATCGGCCGGTCGACCGTGCGGTCGTGGTGCGTCAGCATGAACACGAACTCAATCATTGGGGCTCCTCCTGCGGCCTATCGCCGGGCAGCATGTCGGCGAGGCTGTCGATGACGTAGTCGGGCTGGAAGGCCGTGCTGGCCTGGGGGGACGATCCCCCGGACCCCCCTGATGAGCTGGCCTGGGGGGATGATTCCCCGGACCCCCCTGATGAGCTGGCCTGGGGGGACGATCCCCCGGACGACCCGGTCAGGTCGCTGCGCGTGGTGGCCCCTGACAGCACCAGGATGCTGGTCATCCCCAGCGCCCGGCTCATGGCCACGTCGGTGAGGAGCCGGTCGCCGACCATCGCGGCGTCGGACCCCGGCACGCCGAGCCTGGCGCGCACCTCGGCCGCCATCTGCGGGCTTGGCTTGCCGAGCACCGCCTCGGCGCTGGCGCCTGTGCACGCCTCGATGGCGGCCAGCATGGCGGCGCAGTCCGGCAATCCGCCGTCCGGCGACGGGCAGTAAGGGTCGGGGTTGGTGGCGACGATCACGGCGTCGTGCAGGCGGACCGCACGGAACGCCGCGAGCAGCTTGGCGTAGTCGAAGGTCCGGTCGAACGACACCACGACCACGCCAGCCTCGGCAGGCTCCGGCGTGACCAGGAACCCGGCCGCGGCGAGAGTCTGGTCAACGAGGGGCTCGGCGACGGTCAGGACGGCCGCGCCGGCGTGGTGCTGGCGCAGGTAGCTGGTCAGCACGGCCAGCGGCGTGACGACCTCCCGCTCATCGGCCTGCACACCGAGATCGCGCAGCCGCTCCGCGTAGCTCGCGGCCGACCGCAGCGGGTTGTTTGTCAGGAAGACCACCCGTGAGCCCGCGGCCCTGATCCTGGCGAGCGCGCCGACCGCGCCAGGCAGCGCCTCGTCGCCCAGGTAGACGGTGCCGTCCAGGTCGACGACGTATCCGGCGAAGACCCGCGGCGGCGCCCCGGTGCGCGGCAGCCCGGTAGCCGGGGAATGGGCGGACCGCAGCGTCACGGCGTGCTCCCGGCCGTCCCGGCGAGTCCGGCGGCGTCGGAGGCCGTCGCCAGCACGGCGGCGACGTCGTCGTCCTCCCAGGCGCCGAGCAGCATGGCCAGGTCGGCCACGCCGAACCTGCGCCGCTGCAGCGCGCAGTTGGTGACCGCCCACGCAGCCTGCTTGTCATCGACCGGGAAGGGCAGGTCGGCGAACCGCACCGGCAGTCCGGCCGCGTGCAAGCCCGGCGGCAAGCTCGCGCGGCCCGGTCAGGATGCGCCCGACCGCGGCGTCGCAGTCCGTCCACGCGTCCCGCAGGGCGGCGAGCGGGTCACCGGCCGCGGCGAGCAGCTTGATCTTGACGGCGTAGTCAGCAAGGCATTCGGCGGCCATCGCGCCGCTGGGATCGAGGGCGGCGAACGCGGCGGTGATGCGGTCTGCCGTCGCATCAGGATCTGGCAGCTGCGCTGGCCGGCCGAGCGCGCCACCGGCTATCCGATCGCGAACGTGCGCCCATGTCGCGGCCGCGACGACGCTGGCCACGCCGACCTGCTCCCCGTGCAGGTTGGGGCCCTCCGGGCCGGCCGCTGGCCTCGGGCCTTGCCATGGTTCGCCGGAAGCCGTGTCCGCCATCTCGAGCAGATGGCTGACCGCGTGTTCCATCCCGGACGCTGGCGCTGTCGAGCCTGTCACGCCCATCGCGATCCCGCTGAGCGTGAGCAGCCTGGCGAGGCCGGCCAGCTGATCGGGGTCGCGAGCCAGGCTGGCGCCGGCGGCGAGCATCGACTCGCCGTAGGGTCGGACCAGTCCGGCGACCTGCCCGGCGTACGCCGGGCCGTCGGCCCGCATCAGCGCCGCCAGGTACCAGTCGGCCGTCGACGTGAACATCGCGGCCATGTCACCGACGCCAGCGAGGTTCAGCCGGCGCGGGGCGTCCTTCAGCACGTCGGTGTCGGCGATCAGCGCGTCCGGCCACCGGGTCGGGGTGGTCCGCTTCACCCCGGCCTTCAGCAGCACGGAGAATGGGTCGGCGTAGCCGTTGACGCTCGTCGCCGTCTGCACCACGATCAGCGGCACACCCGAGGGCGCAGCGGCCTTGGCGATGTCGCAGATCGTGCCCGACCCGGCCGCGATCACGCAGCGCGCGTCGGCCGCGGCCTGGCGGGCAACGGCGACCGTGCGCTCATCGGCGTGCACCGATCCGTCGGCCGGCCCCAGTTCAACCCATCGAGGAACGTTACCGGGCCCCAGCCGTGACCCGAGCACCTCGCGCAGCGCCGATCCCGAGCAGGTGATGGGCGTGTGCGCGGCCAGGACGACGACGTCCCGCTGATCGCCGCCAGCGCTGACGAGGTCGCCGATCCGGCCGAGCGCGCCAGCACCGACGTGCAGTTCGCCGAGATCGAGCGGATGAAGTGACGTCGATGCCCCGCCTGCCAGCTCATCGCGGAGTGCGGTCAGATCCAGCGGGACATTGAGCTCGGTCATGCCAGCGCACCTTCGACGCCGTCGTAGAGCGCGCGGTACTGCGCATACCGCTCCGCGTAGACGTCGGCCGTCTGCGGGTCGGGCCGGTAGCACCGTGGCGACAGCCTGACCATCCTCGCCACCGCGTCCGCTGCGTCGGCGAAGGCGCCGGCGGCGATGCCAGCCAGGATGGCCGCTCCAGCGGCCGTGGGCTCGGCGGACAGGACCGGCTGCACGAGCCGGCCGGTGACGTCGGCCTTGATCTGCAGCCAGAGTTCGCTGCGAGCGCCCCCGCCGACCACCCTGATCTCCTGCCCGGACAGGCCGAGCGCGTCCATCCGGCCAAGCACGTCGCGCAGGGCGAACGCGCAGCCCTCGATCACTGCCCTGGCGAGTTCGGCGCGGCCATGGTTCATGGCCAGGCCGGCGAAGACGCCGCGCATCCGGTCGTTCCATCGCGGCACCGTCGCCCCGGACAGCGCTGGCAGGAACAGGACGCCGTCGGAGCCAGGCGCGGCCTGGACGGCCTCCATGAACAGTCCGGCCTGATCGGTACCCAGTATGTTCTCGCCGCACCACAGCGTGCAGCCGCCGGAGACGAAGCCTGGGTTCTCGACCAGGAGCAGCCCGCTGATCGCGTGCGCGTGCGTCTCGACCACCCGTTCAGGGTCGAACACCGGGCCAGGCGCGGTCACGGCAACCGGCTCGGCCGTCCCGGTCACGTCCGCGACCAGTCCAGGCACGATCGCGCCGGCGCCGACGCACGCGCCGTGCTCGTCGCCAGTCCCGACGACGACCGCGCAGCGGCGGTCGAGGCCAAGCGCCGCCGCGGCCTCCGCGGTCAGGGTGCCCGCGATCTCGTCGGCCGGCCTGATCGGGGCGAGCACGCCAGGATCGATCCCGGCGGCATCGCCCATGGCCGGATCCCAGGTACCCGAGCTGACGTCGTAGATCAGCGTGGACGACGCGTTGGCCGGGTCCTGGGCGATCGTCCCTGTCAGCCAGCCGAGCAGGTAGCCCCCCGCGGGCGGGAAGGACGCGGCCCGCCGGTAGGTGTCTGCCTCGTGCTCGCGCAGCCACATGATCTTGGGCGCGATGTGCGAGGAGTCGGCGTTGAGGCCTGTCGTGGCGAAGATGGCATCGCTGCCCAGCTTGGCTGCCAAGGAGGCCGCCTGGTCGGCCGCCCGCCGGTCCAGCCAGATGATCGCGGGCCGCAGCGGCCGTCCCGACCCGTCAACGGGCACGACGCCGTCGACCTGGGATGCCAGACCCAGGTGCGTGACCTCTTTTTTGCTGATTCCCGCGGTCGCGATCACCTGGCGGATCGCGACGGCCAGGCCGTCGCGCCACTGGGCTGGGTCCTGCTCGGCCCAGCCGCTGGCCGGGTGACTCATCGTGCAGCCGTGACCAGCCGACGCGACCTGGTGGCCTTCGGGATCGACGAGCAGGGCCTTGACGCTCTGCGAGCCGATGTCCGCGCCGATCAGGTAGCCCATTGCACAGCCCCCCGAGGATCGGTAACGGAGTCCTGGCCTGGCATGGCTCCGGCCGGCCTGACGGCCGGCCGGAGCTCACCTGCCAGGAAGGGAACTACAGCCCTTCGTTGATGAGGCGCCCCGCGGATTCGTACTTCTCGCGGTCGCTGGACTTGAGGTAGAAGGCGTAGATGACACCGCCCCCGATGACCAGCAGGTCGATGGGCCCGAGCCAGTTCGCGTAGCTATAGCCGCTACCGAGGAACTTGATGTTGTCGAACAGCAGGTAAACCACGAAGGCCTGCGAGATGAACGACAGCGCGGGTGCCAACCTGGTCTTCCACCAGTGACCCTTCAGGTCCGGGTGCCGCTCGAAATACAGGAAGATGCTGAGCGACACGAGGGCCTGCACCGACAGGATGATGATCACGCCCATGACGGCCATCAGGCCGTAGAGCTGGATGTACGCCTGGCTGGTGGGATCGTTGGTCCCGGTGAAGACCGCGAACCCGATCACGATCAGCGCGGCCACGACCGACTGGGCGATGGATGCGATGTGCGGGCTCTTGTAGCGATGGTGCGTCCTGCCGAGCGCGCGGGGGAGCAGGCCCTCGCGGCCGAGTGAGTACGCATACCTCGCTGTGGTGTTGTGGAACGCCATTCCGCAGGCGAACGAGCCTGTGATGATCAGGTAACTGAGGATGGAGCCGACCCAGTGGCCGGCGATGTTGTTGGCCGGGTTCAGGTAGTAGTGGGCCGGGTCCGACTGGGCCTGATGCGCGGCCGCGTTGGTGCTGCCGTATCCGGCGAAAGGCGCCCAGGACGTCAGGATGTAGAAGATCCCGAGGCCGATCACGGAGATGTACAGCGACCGCGGCACATTGCGCTTCGGGTCCTTGGACTCTTCACCGTAGTTCGGGGCCATCTCGAACCCGACCCAGGACCAGAAGGCGAAGAAGAGCCCGACGCCGATCGCGCCAGCGGCGATAGCGGCGCCGCCTGAACCGCTCGAAGGCAGGGCCTTGAACGCGTTGACGGGGTTGATCGCCGCGACCGGAATGTGGCCGTGCGCGAACATGAACCCGTCGAAGATCACCAGCATGACGACTTCTGACACCAGGCCAACGGCCAGGATGGCGGTGGACAGCCGGACATCGAAGAAGGTCAGAATGGAGATCAGCACCACCATGCCGAGCGCGAGCCACGGCCAGCCCGACGTTGACGCCGAACGCGGCCAGCTTGAGGTTCAGGAAATAGGCGAAGCCGCCGCACAGCGAGGCTTCGAAGACCGAGTAGGCGAGCACCGACCCGTATCCGGCACCGATGCCGACCTCGCGGCCGAGACCGTAGCTGATATAGGAGTAAAAGCCACCGGCCGTGGTCTTCTCCCTGGCCATCGCGACATAGCCAAACGAGAAAATGGTGAGGACGACCGTGGCGAAGAGGAAGGCCGCGGGAGCGCCTACGCCCTCGCCGTAGCCGACCACGATCGGCGTGTTGAACATCATCGCCGAGATGGGCGCGGCTCCGGTCACCGTCAGGAACAGCACGCCGGGCAGTCCGACGGCGTGCTTCTTCAGCTTATGGACGTCCTCGCGGCCGGAAATGTCGACGCTTTCGGCCCCGTCGGCCGTTCTGGCCAGACCTGGACCGGCGGAATCGCCGCCGGCGGGTGGTGCTTGGGTATCTGACATGCAGCCAGCCTCCCTGTCAGGGATTGGGCCCGTACCGAATGCGCTGAGCCAGGCACGGGGTACCGTCGCCGGGCCATCGCTGGCCCGGGATCGGCGGGATGAGATGACGAGGGTGCGCAGGGAGGAGGCTGTGGGGTATCGCGGCCTCCGTGCCGGAGGCGCGCAAAATCAATACAGCCGTGATGGGCGATGCTTCTGGTCGGACCATGACGACCGCCGTTACCCCTCCTAGACACACCAAAAAGCGGTGGCATGTCCCGGCTTGGCGATCCTGCGAACGGCCGTCGGCCGTGCACCGGAGCGGCATCATCGGCGCGTACCTCACCTCACCGGACCCCGACCGTAACATGATCAAATCGGCCATGACAATAGGTCTGTCGCGGTTCGCCCTCACTCTTGACTAATGGGTCTGACCGATACATGATTCGGTCTGGTATGGGTTCGACACATTGACCGGACCGATGCCCGCGTGGCGGCGCAGGCGAGGGCAGGCTATGTACGACTACGACGTGTTCAGCGTGGAGTCCAAGGCCGAGGTCCTGGAGAAGTCCAGGCAGTTCTGGAATCCGGGGAAGACGGACTTCTGGAGCGAGAGCGGCGTTGACCTGGTCATCGACCGGCGCGAGGGCTACTTCATCTGGGACATGTCCGGGCTGCGCCTGATCGATGTGCACCTGAACGGCGGCACGTTCAACCTCGGCCACCGCAACGCCGAACTCGTCGAGGCCATCACCACAGGGATGCGGTCGTTCGACATCGGGAACCACCACTTTCCCTCGAGCGCCAGGGCGGCGCTCGCCGAAGCCCTGATCAGCACCGCGCCGCCGAACCTGACCAAGGTCGTCTACGGCAGCGGTGGCGGCGAGGCAATCGACATCGCGCTGAAGACCGCTAGGCACGCGACCCAGCGCCGCAAGATCGTCTCGATCATCAAGGCGTACCACGGGCACACAGGACTGGCGGTGGCCACCGGGGACGACAGGTTCGCGCGGATCTTCCTCGCTGACCGCCCTGAAGAGTTCAGCCAGGTCCCGTTCAACGATCTCGCGGCTATGGAAGAGGCGCTGGCCGGCGGCGACGTAGCCGCCGTGATCATGGAGACCATCCCGGCGACATACGGCTTCCCGCTGCCCGCGCCCGGCTACCTGGAGGCCGTCAAGGCGCTGTGCGAGCGGCACGGCACGTTGTACATCGCCGACGAGGTCCAGACCGGGCTGATGCGTACCGGTGAGATGTGGGCCGTGACCAAGCACGGCATCGAGCCCGACATCCTGGTGACCGGCAAGGGCCTGTCCGGCGGGATGTACCCGATCGCGGCCGTGTTGGTCAGCGAGCAGAACGCCGGCTGGCTCACCGAGGACGGATTCGCGCACATCTCCAGCTTCGGCGGCGCGGAACTCGGCTGCGTCGCGGCGCTGAAGACGCTCGAGATCTGCGGCCGGCCGGAGACCAGGTCGATGGTGCATTACATCGCGGACCTGATCGGCAAGGGGCTGCGCGAGATCCAGGCCAGCTACCCCGACTTCTTCATCGGGATCCGGCAGAACGGCGTGGTGATGGGCCTCGAGTTCGACCATCCGGAGGGGGCCAAGTACGTGATGCGCCATCTGTACAGGGCCGGGGTCTGGGCGATCTTCTCGACCTTGGATCCCCGCGTGCTGCAGTACAAGCCTGGCCTGCTGATGACGCCTGAGCTCTGCGAGGAACTGCTCGACCGGACGGAGGCTGGCATCGGCCGGGCCCAAGCCGAGGTCAAAGGCCTTTCTCGAGCCGGAGCACGCCGATGAGCGCTCAGGTCAAGCAGGCGTCCCTGGTCAGCACGGGGCAGGTCACGAGTGCCACCAATCAGGCGCGGCAGATGCTCGCGCGAGCGCACTGGGCAGCCGGGGCGTTCGCGAGCTACGACCGGGAGACGGTGCTGCGGATCGCCGAAGCCGTCGCCAGGGCCGCGCACGCCGAGTCGGCGCGGTACGCGGACTGGGCGGTCAAGGAGACCGGCTTCGGCGTGGTCGAGCACAAGACCATCAAGAACGAGGCCTGCTCGCTCGGCCTCTTCGAGCGGTACTCGGGCGAAGACCTGGTCAGCCCCAGGATCGACACCGCCGCGAAGATCGTCTCGATCCCCAGGCCGGCCGGCGTGATCCTGGCGCTGACCCCGTCGACCAACCCGGTCTCCAGCGTCTATTTCAAGGTCATGCTGGCCCTGCTGACCAGGAACGCGATCGTGGTCAGCCCGCACCCGATGGCCAAGGCCTGCTGCGCGGACGCGGCCAGGCTGCTGGCGGAGGCCGCCGGGTCGGCAGGGGCGCCCGATGGCGTGATCCAGGTCGTCGAGCATCCAACCGTGGCACTGGTCGAGACGCTGATGGCCGACCCGGTCACGGACGTGATCGTGGCGACCGGCGGCACGGCTATGGTGCGGGCCGCGTACCGGTCAGGCAACCCCGCCCTTGGCGTCGGGCCCGGCAACGTCCCCGTCCTGGTCGACGCGACCGCGGATGTCCCGGCCGCGGCCAGGCGGATCGTCGACAGCAAGGCCTTCGACAACTCGGTGCTGTGCACCAATGAGTCCGTCCTGATCGTGGTCGAGAGCGTGCGCGAGCAACTGCTGAGGGAGATGCAGCGGCACGGCGCCGTCCTGCTCGACGAGGCGGGCAGGGACCGGCTGCGCGCCTACCTGTTCCCCGACGGCATGCTCAACGGCCAGGCCATCGGCAAGGACGCCGCGTGGATCGCTGACCAGGCCGGGATCAGGGTGGCGCCGCGCACCAGGCTGCTGCTCGCTCCGGCGGACCTGGTCGTGCCGGAAGAACCTTTCTGCCGCGAGAAGCTGTCGCCGGTGCTCGGCGTCGTCACGGTGGCGACCGCCGAGCGGGGGATCGAGGCGGCTCGCGCGGTGGTCAGGCTCGGCGGCGCCGGGCACTCGGCCGCCATTCACAGCCAGGACACGGCCGTGATCGCCGGGTACGGCGTGCGGGTGCCCGTGCTGCGGGTGGCGGTGAACGTCGGCAACAGCACAGGCAGCGCAGGCATGGAGACGAGCCTTGCGCCGTCGATGACGCTCGGGACGGGGTTCGCCGGGCGCAGCTCGATCGGCGAGAACCTGGAGCCCAGGCACCTGGTCAACTGGACGAGGGTGGCCTACAACTCCGACCCTGGCGTGCCGTTCGGCGACTTCAGCGGTATCGCGCCCTGGCAGCGGCCGGCCGCCCAGGTGCCGGCCTACCCGCGCGCGTCGAACCTCCCGCAGGACGGCGGTGGCATGCCAGGGCCGCAGGAGCCAGGCTCGGCCAGGAACGCCGCGGCCGCGCAGGCCGGGCTGGCTGACTCGGTTCGCGACCAGCTACGAGCGCTGATCATCGAAGAGCTCTCCCAGCTGATGGGCGCCTAGCTATGGCCGAGTTGCGCTCGTTCATCTTCCTCGATCAACTGCAGCCGCAGACCATGTGCTACCTCGGCACCTGGGTGCGGGGCAGGCTGCCGAGGCTGAACGTCGCGGCGCAGGTAATCGAGATCGCGCCGGGGCTGGACATCGAGCCGCTGACCGACGTGGCGCTCAAGGAGGCCGAGGTCCAGGCCGGCATCCTCGTCGTGGAGCGCCAGTTCGGCTACCTGCTGCTGCACGGCGGGACCGCGGCGGTCAAGGCGGCGAGCAGCGCCGTGCTCGGGGCGCTCGGCGTGGACGCGACGTCGGCCACGCCGCCGAAGGTCCTCGCGTCGCGCACGATCACGAGCGTCGATGCCCAGCACGCGTTCCTGGTGAACAGGAACAAGCTCGGCTCGATGGTGCTGCCAGGGGAGTCGCTCTTCGTGCTCGAGATGCAGCCGGCCTCCTACGCGATCCTCGCCACCAATGAAGCGGAGAAGGCGGCGCAGATCAAGCTCGTGGACTACCGGATGATCGGCGCGACCGGCCGGGTCTACCTGTCCGGCCGCGAGGACGACGTCCGGCAGGCCGCCGAGGCCGTGACCGCCCTCCTCGGTGAGCCGGCATGACCGCGACCAACGGCGTACCTCCCGATCAGCTCAGGCTCCTGGTCAGGGAGGTGCTCGCGGAGGTCGTCGGCAACCTGCCGCCGCGCCAGCCCGCCGCGGCGCGAACCCATCTGGCGGTGCCCGCCGCGCCGCCTAGTTCGGTTCCGCGCGCCGACGCCGACGGGGCCTCCCGGGGTGCGGCGCCGGTGGCGCGGCACCCGAGGAGCGGTCCGGCCCGCAGCGACGATGCCTCATGGCGCGTGCTGATCAGCACCGACGAGGACCTGCACGCGTTCGTGCTGCGGGTGCTCAAGCTCGCCGGCAACCCCAAGCTGCGGCAGGACCTGATCAGCGGCCGGGCCAGGTTCAGGCTCGCCGAAGGGTCCGCGCCGTCCGGCGCCCCTGGACCCGCTGCCGTGCAACCCGCCATGCCTGTCCGGGGGGGCGACCCCCCTGGGCCCTCCGTCGTGCCTGTCCGGGGGGGCGACCCCCCGGGGCCCGCCGTCAGGCACCGGGTGGACAAGGGCGCGGTCACCGAGCGGATGGTCGCCGCCGCCGCGGCGGCCGGCGCCCGGCTGGTACTCGGGCCGCGCGCGGTGCTGACCCCGCTCGCCAGGGATAAGGCAAGGGCGCTCGGCGTCCCGATCGAGAAGGAGCGGTGATGCTGCAAGGAACCGTCGTCGGCAACGTCTGGTCGACGAAGCGGATCGATGGCCTGCCCAACGGCGCCTTCCTGGAGGTGGAGGTCGCCGGGTCCGGCGACCGGCTGGTCGCGTTCGACGTGCTCGGCAGCGGCCAGGGCGAGCGGGTGCTGATCGCGCAGGGCTCGGTGGCGTCCGGCTGGCTGCCGGACCGGCCGCCCGTCGACGCCCTCATCATCGGCTCGATCGATGAGCCCTCTTCAGCGCCAGGTCCGGCCGGCGCCGGGCAGCGGAGAAGGCAGGGCGGCAAATCCAAAAAGGAGCCTGGACCGGCTCGTGCGTCCAGTTAACCGAAGGAAGAAAGGAATCTTTGATGGCAACCAGCGCGCTCGGCATGATTGAGACCAAGGGCTACGTCGCGGCGCTCGCGGCGGCCGACGCCATGGTCAAGGCGGCGAACGTGGTGATCGTCGGGCGGCAGGAGGTCGGTGACGGCCTGGTCGCCGTGATCATCAACGGTGACGTCGGCGCGGTCAAGGCGGCAACCGAGGCGGGCGCGGAGACCGCGTCCAGCGTCGGCGAACTGGTCTCGGTGCACGTGATCCCGAGGCCGCACGGCGAGCTAGGCAAGCACTTCGTGGTCTCGGAGTGACCGCTCCGGCTCGCGAGCGGGAGGTTCCAGGGGGTCGTCCTCCCGGGCCGGCGCAGCCGGTCGGCAGGCGCACCGAGTTGCGGGTCTACCTGCCGATCGCTGGGCTGCGGCGGCAGTTCGCCGCCTACCTCGGCACGCCGACCAGGGCGCGCGGCTACCCGGCGGCGGAAGGCGACCACGCCCTGATCGTCGAGGTCGCGCCTGGCCTGGCGATCGAGCGGGTCACCGACCTGGCCCTGCGCGCCGAGCCGTCCGTAGAGCCGGGAATCCTGTTCGTGGAGCGGCAGTTCGGCGTGCTCGAGGTGCACTCGCCGGACGCCGGCGCGGTGCAGCGGGCCGGCCAGGCGATCCTGGCCGGGCTGGGGCGGGACGCGGCCGACCAGCTCAAGCCGGCCCTGCAGTACCTGGACATCATCACCGACGTCACCGACCAGCAAGCGGTGATCATCAACAGGTCCCGGCAGGCTTCGATGCTGCTGCCTGGTCAGTCGCTGCTGGTCTGCGAGATGACGCCGGCGCTGTTCGCCGCCGTGGCAGCGAACCAGGCTGAGCAGGCGGAGCCGGAGAACACGCTGGTTGACGTCGCGATGATCGGCGCCTCGGGGCGGCTGTACATCGCTGGCACGACGGCTGGCGTCACCACGGCCGCGGCCGAGATCGAGCGGGTGCTCGGCAGCATCGAAGGGCGTGAGCAGTGAGCGATACCGACACCTCGCAGGAGGCTGTGCTCCGCGGCTACGATCCGTTCGCCAGGGCCGCGCTCGATCCGTTCGGGTTCCCGGCCGGCGCGCACGTGGCCCTGCTCAGCCTGTCGGAGAACGCCACGTACCGGATCGACGACCCGGCCGCCAGCAGGACCGCGGTGCTGCGGGTGCACCGCACGGGCTACCACCCGCCAGGCGCGGTCGCCTCCGAGCTCGCGTGGCTGCAGGCCCTGCGCAGGGACGAGGGCCTGCTGACCCCCGCCGTCTACACCGCGACCGACGGCCGCGAGGTCGTGGACATCACCATCGGCGACCTGACCAGGCAGACCGTGCTATTTGAATGGCTGCCAGGGACCGAGCCGCCCGAGGACAAGCTGACCGAGAAATTCGAGTTGCTCGGCGAGATCTGCGCGCGGATGCACAGGCACTCCCGTGGCTGGCAGCGGCCGCCCGAGTTCGTGCGCTTCGACTGGGACTTTGACTGCAGCGTCGGCGACACGCCGCGCTGGGGCCGCTGGCAGGACGGCATTGGCGTCGGCCAGGCCGAGCTGGACATCCTCAGCCGGGCGGCCGCGATGATGGCCGCGAGGCTCGGCAGCTACGGCCAGGCGCCGGACAGGTTCGGGCTGATCCACGCCGACGTCCGGCTGGCCAACCTGCTCGCTGACGGCGACGACATCCAGGTGATCGACTTCGACGACTGCGGGTTCGGCTGGTTCATGTTCGACGTCGCGACCGCGGTCAGCTTCATCGAGCACGACCCGCGGGTGCCCGAGCTGTGCGACGCATGGGTGCGCGGCTACCGCAGGGTGCTGCCGCTGCCCGAGGCGGACGTCGCCGAGATCCCCACGTTTGTGCTGCTGCGGCGACTGCAGCTGGTGGCCTGGGTCGGTTCGCACCGGTTCGCAGATGCCGCCCTCGAGCTCGGAGCCGACTTCACCCAGGGCGCGTGCGAGATCGCCGAGCGGTACCTGTCGGCTCATCGGTAGCACCCACGCTGTTCATCTCTCAGGCCAAGGGAGCGAGTGATGTTCGATTCGATCAGGGGCCGGTCCGTGCTGGTGACCGGCGGCACCAAGGGCATCGGCAAGGGCATCGCAGCCGGGTTCGCGAACGCCGGCGCCAATGTCGTGATCACGGGCAGGGACGCCGAGGCCGGCGAGCGCGCGGCCCGGGAGCTGACGGCCGCGGCGGCGGGCGCGCGGCCTGGCGGGGGCACGGTCAGGTTCGTGAGCGGCGACGTCAGCGACCAGTCGAGCTGCGCGGCAGCCGTGGCCGCCACCGTCGCCGCGCACGGCGGCCTCGACGTGGTGTGCTGCAACGCCGGCATCTTCCCCGCGTCTCCGCTGGCCGAGATGACCGCCGCTGAGCTCGACGAGGTGCTCGGGGTCAACCTCAAGGGCACCTTCTTCACGGTGCAGGCAGCGCTGCCAGCGCTGCGGGAGTCGGGGCACGGCCGGGTGATCCTGACCTCCTCGATCACCGGGCCGATCACGGGATTCGCCGGCTGGTCGCACTACGGCGCGAGCAAGGCAGGTCAGCTCGGCTTCATGCGATCGGCCGCGCTGGAGTTCGCGGGCTCGGGGATCACCGTGAACGCGGTCATGCCAGGCAACATCGCCACAGAAGGACTCGATGACCTCGGCCCTGAGTTACCTGGCCAGCATGGAGGCGTCGATCCCGCTTCGCAGGCTGGGCAGCGTGGCCGACATCGCGAACGCCGCGCTGTTCCTAGCCTCAGACGAGGCCGGCTACATCACAGCGCAGACCATCGTGGTGGACGGCGGCCAGACAGTACCCGAATCGCTGGCGGCCATGGTGTGAGCCAGCTTCCCGACGGCGAGCCGGCGCGATCCGGCCAGCAGGACCGCCACGACCGTACTGACCTGCGACTGGTCGATGACGCGCGGCACCGCCTGCTCGACATGATCTCGTCGGAAGCGCTGCGGCCCGGTGACAAGCTCGGCACAGAGCGGGAACTCGCCGCGGCGCTGTCGGTGAGCAGGTCGACGCTGCGGCAGGTGCTGGCCGTGCTCGCCCAGTCCGGCGTGGTGCGCCGGGTGCCTGGCCGCTCGGGCGGCACGTTCGTGGCGCATTCCAAGGTCGACAGGGACCTGTCGGTCATCGTCGGGCTGCCCGAGTATCTGCGCCGTCAGGGCTTCGTCGCGGGCACCCAGGTGCTCGCGGCGACCATGACCGGCGCCGACGACCTCACGGCAAATCACCTGGACCTGCCGGACGGCAGCCTGGTGGTCGACATCGTGCGGATCAGGCTCGCCGACGCGGTGCCGATCTCGCTGGAGCGGGTCAGGCTGCCTGCCGACCTGGTGCCCGGGCTGCTCGAGTTGCCGCTCGGCGGATCGATCTACGACCTGCTCGAGCGGCAGTACGCGATGACGCCGCAGGATGTGGTCGAGCACCTCGAGGTGGTCGAGGCGAGCGCCGATGAGGCCGCGCTGCTCGGCGTCGCGGGCGGCGCGCCGTTGCTGGCGATCACGAGAACCTCACGGACGGCCGACGGGGTGGCGTTCGAGTTCTCCAACGACCTGTTCCGCGCCGACCGGACCTGCGTGACGTTCAGGACGAAGGCCGAGCGCGCCGAGATCACCAGGACGCAAGTACGCCCCGGCGGTCGGGGCCGAGAAGGCTCGGTGTCTTGAGCTCTCGGCGTGACCGCCGGGGCGCACGACGCCGGCGAGCAGTCCGGCCAACTGGGCAGGCCCAGTAGCCCGGTAAGGCCGGGGTCAGCTCGCCGGCGCGCCCCCGTGTCAACCCATGTGCTCGGCGTCGATCCCGTGCACGGCCGGCACCTTCACGGTCCTGTGACCTGGCGTGCCGCCCAGGATGATCTTCCGCAGCGAGACGTCGTTGTGGTAGTTCGTCTCGTGCAGCACCCTCTGCGGGTTGGCGATGATCTCGATGTAGTACGTGCCATTCGGCAGATGGGTGATGTTAAACGCCTGTCCAGGCAGGAACTGCCCGTAGGTGTCACCCCAGCCGATCGGCATCATTTCCTGGACCCACAGCGCGCTGGTCGATCCGCAGGCTCCGCCGAAGCCGAGGAAGCCTGGCTGCCACATGGCGTGCGGCACGAGCAGGTTCACCGCGTCGGTGGGCGCGATGCAGAAGCCGACCTTCGTGCTGCGGACGGCCGTGGTCTTGTCCTTGGCGAGAAGCCGGTACTGGGCAAACTGCTCGAAGTGCCAGTGATCGTGGCCTGGCTTGTTGTCAAAGCCCATCGTCCCTGCTCTGCTCCTGCCGATGATCCGGCCGTTCTTCCAGTAGTACTGGTAAGCCTTCATGATCGGGGAGCCGTGCGACCTGAAACCCTCTACATCCAGCCTCGACTGGCCGCCGCTCCAGACCGTGGCGGCGAACGTCACCTGGTCCGACGGGTTCTTGCCGCGGAAGTGCTGGATCCTGATGCCCCAGGAGGGCAGCGGCGAGAGGTCGGGAAGCGACGAGGCCGGCGGGTTGGTCAGGGTCGGCACGCTGGCAGGCAGCCGGGGGAGGACGCCGCTCAGGCCGCGGTGGTGCTTCGCGGCTGGCCGGACGCACGGCTGGAACGGGCCGCACGAGCTCGGCTTGACCACCCTGATGGTGAGCGTCGCGCTCGACGTGCGCGGCGTCAGGTGCAGGAACCGCTGCCACAGCCGGATGATGCTGACCGTGACCTTGTACTTCCCGAGCGGGACCTTGGCCGACCATGAAGCCGGTGTCGACGCCCCAGCCGCGCTGAATGCCCCAGGCGTTCGCGAGCTGGAAGGGATCGGACTGGCACTGTTGCGGGAAGCGCGACCTCGCCGGCGCGTTCGGGTTGGAGCGCTGGGCGGAGAAGTCATCCGGGCAGAACGGGCCCACGTGCGAGGCGACGATCTTGCCCGCCGAGTTGCGCACGGTGACCCGGATGAAGCGGTGCAGTCCCGCCCAGCTCTTGACGGTCCAGTCGGGCAGCGGCCGGCTGACCGTCCCGCCGCCGGGCAGATGGATGATCTGGGTGTTGGTAATCGGCTGCGCATAGCTGGCGCGCTGCACGTCGAACTGCAGCGGCGTGCCCACGGCGGTGACGTAGACGCCGGGGTCGATGAAGACCCGCTTGCCGAACCTGGGCACGTTGATGCTCTTCTGGGCGACAATCAGCTTCACCATCGGCCCGCTGGCGCTGGTCTGCGCTGACGCGAGCCCGGCGGGCAGGCTCGTCGCCGCCGCCAGCCCTACGGCCGTGACAACGGCTGACCGCATGGCCATACGGGCGGGCCGCTGGCCTCGGGCCCATCGCGAATTCTTCATCCAGTCTCCTCGCTGCGTCCGAGCCTTGCTGCGGTGCGCGCCGCAGCCGCCACGGCTCGGTATTGGGTGAACCGGGATCACCAAGTTCTGACGTTCTGACCGCAGGATGCGTTGCTCTATATGGCGAAAAAAATAACTACGTTACAAAGCTGATATCTGCGACCTTGCGGGGCGCGCCCGAATCGCCAGGCCCGGTCGCGGCATGCTGGACAGATGCGAACCGACCTTCCTGTCTGCCTTACCTGTGGCGTGCAGTACGGCGCGCCGCGTTCCGACTGCCCGATCTGCCTCGACGAACGTCAGTACGTGGGCTGGGACGGCCAGCAGTGGACGACCCTCGCCGACCTCAAAACCGCTGGTCACGTCGGTGTGCTCGAAGACGAAGGCGAACGAATCACGGGGATCGGCGCGCGGCCGGCCACCGCGATCGGGCAGCGGGCGCTGCTCGTACGCTCGCCCGGCGGGAACGTCATGTGGGACATGATCACCTATCTCGACGACGAACTCGTGGCGGCGGTCGGCGCCATCGGCGGCGTGAGCGCGATCGCGATCAGTCATCCGCATTTCTACGGGAGCATGATCGAGTGGGCGCACGCATTCGGCGCGCCGGTCTACATTCACGCATCCGACCGTCAGTGGGTCGCACGGCCGGACGATCACGTGGTCTTCTGGGAAGGGGAAACGCGCCAGATTGGCGACGGGCTCACGCTGATCAACGCGGGCGTGCACTTCGACGGCGGTCAGGTGCTGCACTGGTCGGGCGGCGAGGACGGCAGGGGCGCGCTGTTCTCCGGCGACATCATGACCGTCGTGCCCGACCGGCGCTGGGTGAGCTTCATGTACAGCTACCCGAACCTGATCCCTGAGCGGCCGCGCACGATCCGCCGGGCGCTCGAGCTGCTCGAGCCGTTCACGTTCGACGCCGTCTACGGCGCCTGGTGGCATCGCGTGGTCCGCGGCGACGGGGTGGCAGCGGTCAGGCGATCGGCTGAGCGGTATCTGAGGTTCGCGCTGGACGATTCAGGATCGTCCGCCGCTGGCGGCTGACTCGCCCGTTCCCGTGGCGGTGGCCCGCCTGCCGGCAGGCTTCGAGTGCTTCTTCGCCGGGTGGTCCTTCGGCGGCTTGCCCGCCGCTGGCCGCACCGGCGGGATCTGCGTGACCGGCCAGCGCCTCGGGCCCGACCAGAGCGCCGGCACCGCGTCGATGGCATAAGCGATCGCGTACGCGGCCTGCTCGTAGTTGACCCGCCAGCCGACGAATTCCGGCCATGCCTCCTCGGTCTTCTCGCGCTCGATCGGGAAGTCGACCTTGCGCATCCTGGCGACGGCGTCCTCGAACTCCTCGTAGCTGAGCGAGATGCCCGCGTCGGGATCCGGTTCGTCCGGCACCTTCAGGCCCATCGCCCTGGCGATCTCGGTGAGGCAGACGAGCCCGCTGCGCAGGCAGAGCCTGGCCGGAACCTCGGGCGCATCGGACGGCGAGAGCGCCATGAACAGCGCCGCCGAGTCGAGCACGGCCAGCAGCGCGACGATCCAGGACGACAGCGGCCGCGGCGAGCGGAACCGCACCAGCGGCAGGTAGGTGGTGTGGCTCTCGGTGATGTCCGCGGCGAACCGCTCCCACTGGCCGTACAGGTCGGGCAGCGTGTCGATGGTTGATGAGCCGGATCCCAGCGCGTAGTGGGTACGGGCCAGCAGCTCAGGCCCCCAGGACGGCACGCCTGCCCGGGCGTTGAGCAGCGCGATGTCGGTCTCCCTGCGGTTGAAGGCCGAATACAGCGTCGGCAGGTACGCGATCTGGAGCGTGATCGTGACCAGGCCGGAGAACGACGGCGCAGTCCTGGATCGTGCGCTCCCAGGCGCCGCTGACGGACGAATCGCCGATAAACCACAGCGCTGGTCCCGCCGTCGTGAACGCCTTGGTGATCCCCTCGTCGATGAACGGCCACAGCAGCAACGAGTACCCGACGAAGAAGATCGCGAGCCAGGCGATCAGCTGCACGATGAGGATCACCGCGGCCTGGGTGGCCAGCACGCGGTCCCTGGTGCGGTAGTCCCTGAGCCGCTTGACCGCGAGTTGGTAGGCGGCGTCCACCGTCTTGTCCACCGACCTGATCAGCCAGCTGCCGGTCGGCCGCGGCACGATGATCGTCCCGATCACGCTCTTGGCCGCCGTGATCACCAGCAGCCCGCCGATGAAGGCCGCGATGGCGCGGCCAGCCAGTGGCACGACCATGGCCCTCCCTTACGTGCTTGCATCCTCCGCCTGGGTTACGAATAGTAACGACCACCAACTCTGGGCTGGACGGTCGGCGGCAGGCCGAAGTGCGGGAACCGGGAGTAACCGAACGTGGTGATCTCGGCGATCTCGCCGCCCCTGATCCGCAGCACGTCGAGCTTGAACGCGCGGAACTCGGTGTCGCCAGGCCGGCGCAGGTAGCTGGCGGCGGCCGGCATCAGGTTCGCGCCGGTTGGCAGCAGCCGCCAGTCGCCTTCACGCTCAGGACCGAACGCCCGGTCCAGCAGCGGGCGCAGGCCTTCGATGCCCGTGAACCGCATCGGGTACGGCGGCATCGTAATCGTGATGTCCCTGGCCGCGATCGCAGCGGCCGCCTCCGCATCGCCGCGCTCGTGCGCGTCGATGAACTGCTCGAGCAGGGCGCGCTCCTGCGGTCCTGGCCGCCCGGCCTGCCAGTCAGCCCGGCTGGCTGGCAGGTGACCGGCCATGGCAGACCTGGCTCGCTGGAGCGCGCTGTTTGCCGCCGCGACGCTGGTCTGCAGCAGATCGGCGGTCTGCGCGGCTGACCAGCCGAGCACGTCCCTGCTGATCAGCGCCGCGCGCTGCCTGGCCGGCAGCACCTGCAGGGCGGCGACGAAGGCCAGCGACACCGTCTCGCGCTCGATGACGACCTCGTCGGGCCGCTCGGCCGCTGGTGCGATCTCGTCGATCAGCCGATCCGGATACGGCTGCAGCCAGGGCACGTCGGCGCCCGGCTGGATCGTGGTCGGGTGTCGTGCCCGCCGCCTCAGCAGGTCCAGGCAGACGTTGGTGGCGATCCGGTACAGCCAGGCACGGAACAGCGAGCTGCCATCAAAGCTGTCGCGCGCCCGCCAGGCACGCAGCAGCGTCTCCTGCACCGCGTCCTCGGCGTCGTCGAACGAGGCGAGCATCCGGTAGCAGTGCAGGTGCAGTTCGCGCCGATGCCGCTCGGCACGTTCGGCAAAGCCGGCCTGGGCCGCCTCATCGGCGCCCGCGGCCGACCCTGTCAATCCCGCGGCTCCTGCCTCGCGACCTCCTGGACCAGCCAGCCGTTGCCCTCCGGGTCGCTGAAGGCCAGGAAGGAGTTGTAGTCGCCGCGCTCGGGATCGGGTCCCGGCGTCTGGCCGCCCGCTTCGAAGTGGAACACCTCGCCGATGTCGACGCCGCGGCCTGCCAGTTCGTCTCTGGCGGCCTCGATGTCGCTGACGATCAGGTGCAGGCCCTGGATCGGACCGGTTGCCTTCTCTTTCGGCATCAGCGTGATCGAGCACGCTGAGCCCGGCGGGGTCAGCTGAACCACGCGGAAGTTCTCTGCCTGGTGATCGACATCGAGCCGGAAGCCCGCGTTATCGACGTAGAAGGCCTTGACCTTGTCGACATCGGCCACCGGCAACACAATGAGCTCGAGCTTGAAGTCCATCGGTTCATTCTCCTCGCTCCGGCCCTGCCTGGTGCAGCGCTCACCTGTGAAACGACCGGGCGGGCGCAAACTCATCGGTCCGCCGATGAACGCGGCCAGGCGCGAATCAGGGCCAGTCGGGCAATTTGCGTGCCGCTATTTGCGGCCCCATTAGCTAGATTTTAACAATATTCAGGTTTCAGCTGACCGAATATGAATGGCGCGGGACTATCCGCGGCGTTGATTAAGCTAACCGGATGCTCGACATTCCTGTCCGCTATCAATCCGAGGATGAGGACAGCGCTCGGTGGGACGGATTTGAATTCCGGCCCGGCGACATCGTCATCAGCACGCGGTCGAAAAGCGGCACGACCTGGATGCAGCAGATCTGCGCGCTGCTCATCTTCCAGACGCCAGAACTGCCTGCTCCGCTTGGCAGGCTGTCCCCGTGGCTCGACTGGCTGATCACGCCGCGCGAGCAGGTCGTCGCCAGGCTCGAGGCGCAGCAGCACCGCAGGTTCATCAAGACGCACACGCCGCTCGACGGCCTGCCACTCGACGAGCGCGTGACCTACATCGTGGTGGGCAGGCACCCGCTCGACATGGCCGTCTCGCTCTATTACCAGAGCGAGCAACATCAATAGGGACCGGGTCAGGGAGCTGACTAGTCAGTACGGCCCAGAGGACGCTCGCAAGCCGCGGCCAAGCGCTGCACGAATGGCTGGTCTCCTGGATCGACTCACAGGATCGCCCGCAGGAGCAGCTTGACTCGCTGCCGGGCGCGATGTGGCACCTGTCGGACGCGTGGGTCAGGCGCACGAGCCTGGTCGCTGAGGCGCCAGCAAGCGACGGTGACCTGATTGCGCCTGATGACTGGCGGTCGCCCGGCGCTGGCACGGCGGTGCTGCTGGTGCACTACGACGACCTGTCCGCCGATCTCGATGGCCAGATGCGCCGCCTGGCTGGACTGCTCGGCATCGACGTCGCGGAAGAGAAATGGCCCGGATCTCGTGCGCGCTGCGACCTTCGATCACATGCGTGCCCGCGCCGCAGCACAGGCGCCGGATACCGGCGGGATCCTGAAGGACCCGGCCGCTTTCTTCCGGCGCGGCTGCTCTGGCGCGGGCGATGCGGAGCTGGCGCCTGCCGAGCTCGCGAGGTACTACGAGCGGACCGAGCGACTCGCGCCGCCTGACCTGCTCACCTGGCTGCACCGCGACCGTGCGGTTGGGTCCCGGCGGGGCATCCGCACTGATCAGGGCTGGGATGCACGAGGCAGTCATGGCGGGATGGAATCGGCCGCAGCAGGGTAAGCCGACGTGATCGGAGGTATACGTGCCCTGGCGGGCTAAGCCGACCCTGGTCGGGCGGAACCCGCCGTGGGAAGGTGATGGGAAGGTAAACTGTCCGCGCACCGGGACGCCATGACCCGATTTGACATAGTCTGGCTCCCCGCCGAGCGGCCCGAGCCGCTGGGCATCCTTGCACCAGGCAACTGTGACGGGAGTGGGAATGCGCGTTCTGGTTCTTGGCGGCGACGGGTTCTGTGGGTGGCCCACCTCGCTGTACCTGTCGGACCGCGGTCATGACGTGACCATCCTGGACAACCTGAGCCGCCGCAACATCGACAACGAGCTGGAAGTGCAGTCTCTGACGCCGATCATGCCTGTCGGGGTGCGGATCAAGGCCTGGCAGGAGGTCTCGGGCAAGGAGATCGGGTTCGTCAACCTGGACCTTGCGACCGAGTACGACCGCCTGGTGCGCGTCCTCGAGGACCTGCAGCCAGAAGCGATCGTGCACTTCGCCGAGCAGCGCGCCGCGCCTTACTCGATGCGTTCGGTGAACGCCAAGCGGTACACGGTCGACAACAACGTGCGCGCCACTCACAACCTGCTCGTTGCCCTGGTCGCGACCGGCAGCCACGCCACGCTCGCCCACCTTGGCACCATGGGCGTATACGGCTACGGCTGGTCAGGCAGCGCGCCGATTCCTGAGGGGTACCTGACGGTCAAGGTGCCGACGCCCGATGGTGACCTGGAGCGGGAGATCCTGCATCCGGCGAATCCGGGGTCGGTGTATCACATGACCAAGACGCTGGATCAGCTGATGTTCGCGTTCTATGCCAAGAACGACGGGCTGCGGATCACTGACCTGCATCAGGGGATTGTGTGGGGGACGCAGACTGATCAGACGATCAGGGATGAGCGGCTGATCAACCGGTTCGACTATGACGGTGATTACGGGACGGTGCTGAACCGGTTCCTGATGCAGGCCGCGGTCGGGCATCCGCTGACGGTGCACGGCTCTGGCGGGCAGACGCGTGCGTTCATTCACATCAAGGACACGGTGCGGTGCATTGAGATCGCGATCACCAATCCGCCGCAGACGGGGTCGCAGCCGATGGTGCTGAATCAGATCACCGAGACGCACCGGGTCGCCGACCTCGCGAAGATCGTGAGCGAGATCACAGGTGCGGAGATCGCGAACCTGCCGAACCCGCGCCGTGAGGCCGACGAGAACGACCTGGTGGTGCTCAACGAGCAGTTCTTGGCGCTCGGCCTCAACCCGACCACGCTGACCAACGGCCTCCTTGAAGAGGTCACCAACGTCGCGGTCAGGTACAAGCACCGCGCCGACCCCACCAAGATCATCGCCAGGTCGGTGTGGCGCGAGGGCATGGAGACCTCCGAGGACCTCCTCACCGAGCTCCCCGAGACCAACTAGCCTAGTAGCGACCCGCAGCGGCCGGGGCCGCGAGCACCTCACCAGCTCGCCGCCCGGCCGCTGCCATGTCCGGTCCATCGAGGTGTGCCGGCTGGCCGTCGGCTTAGAGGGAGCGTTTGCGGTTAGTGGGAGCGAATGCGGCTGTATTTGGCGCAATCGCTACGCGCAAGTTGGACACGACGCCGAGCAGGGTGGCGGCGCGGGGCGAGGCGGCGGGTACCGGGGCGGGCGGCCGGGCTTTACGATGGGGCCATGCGATGTTGATCTGTCAATGACTCCGCTGATGGCGCGCGGCGGCCGCTGGGTCGGGCGCGCTGGCTTCGTGGCCGCACTCGCTTCTTTAGCGCAGCCGCCTTCGCCGTCGCCCTGGCGATCGAGTTCGTCGATGAGCTTGCCGACGGGACCAAGGGCGCCGCGCTCCCGCTGATCCGCGCCGACCTCGGGCTGAGCTACGCCGAGATCGGGCTGCTGATCTCTGTTCCGCTGCTAGTCGGAAGCCTGATCGAGCTGCCGCTCGGATTGCTGGCCGGGCAGGGGAAGGCCAGGCACCGGCTGGTGCTGGCGGGCGGCGTGGTTGTGGCCGGGTCGCTCGCGGCGGTCGCCGCCGCGCACTCCGTTGCCGTGCTGCTGGTGGCGTTCGTCGCGTTCTTCCCCGCGTCCGGTGCGTTCGTCAGCCTGACGCAGGCCGCGCTGATGGACGCGGCACCAGGGCGGCACCAGCAGCGGATGGCGGCCTGGAACCTGGCGGGCTCTGCCGGAGCGGTTGGCGGGCCGCTGCTCCTCGCGGGGGTGCTCGCGATCGGCGGCGACTGGCGGACGGCGTACCTGGTGCTGGCCGCGGCCGCGGGGGCGGCGCTGGCGGTGGCGTTCCTGGCTGCGCCGTCACGTCAGGGTGCCGCGGCATCCAGCGACGCCGAGGACCACGACGACGCGCGCGACGGGCACAACGGGGACGGCGGGCAGAGCGGGGCCGGCGGGCAGAGCGGGGACGACGGGGAGAACGGCGAGCGGGCGTCGGTCAGGGACGCGCTGCGGGCGGTGCGGCAGGGCGGCGTGGCGCGCTGGGTTGTGTTGCTGGAGATCAGCGACCTGCTGCTCGACGTGCTGACCGGGTACGTCGGGATCTACCTGGTCGACGTCGTCGGGGCCAGCCCGGCGCAGGCGGCGGTGGGAGTGGCGGTCCGGCTCGGCGCCGGTCTCGCGGGCGACGCGTTGTTCGTGGTCGTGTCCAGGCGGATCAGCGGACCCGCTGCGCTGCGGGCCAGCGCCGATCGCCGCGGTCGCGCTCTATCCGGCGTTCCTGCTGGTGCCCTGGTTGCCTGGCAAGCTTGCGATCCTGGCGGCGCTCAGCCTGGTCACGGCCTGCTGGTATCCGGTCGTCCAGGCCGGGCTCTACACAGCGCTGCCCGGCCGGAGCGGCGTCGCGGTGTTCCTGTCCAGCGTGGCCGCGCTGGCCGGTGCCGTCGGTCCGGTCACGGTCGGCCTCATCGCCCAGGAGGCGGGACTGACCTGGGCGCTCGCGGCGCTGGCCGTGGCGCCGGTTGCCGTGCTGGTGATCCTGCCTTCTGGATCCAGGCGGCGTTTCCGTAGGGTGAAGCGGTGACAGAGCCCTCCGCAATCATCGCAGCCAGCATCGGCACGGCGCGCTCCGTGCTCGCCGAGACCGGGATCTTCGACGGGCACAACGACCTGCCCTGGGCGCTGCGGGAGGCAGGCAAGGGTGATCCGGCGCTCATCGACATCACCGAGCCAGTCCCGTTCACCCAGACCGACCTGCCGCGGCTGGCGGCAGGAGGGGTCGCGGCGCAGTTCTGGTCGGTCTATGTACCAGCCGAGCTAGCTGGTGACGCGGCCGTCGCGACCACGCTGGAGCAGATCGACCTCGTGCACAGGCTGATCGCGCGGCACCCTGGCGCTCTCGAGCTCGCGCTGACCGCGGCCGATGCGAGGCGGATCATGGCCGGTGGCAAGGTCGCGTCGCTGATCGGCGCCGAAGGCGGCCACTCGATCGGCTGCTCGCTCGGCGTGCTGAGGTCGCTGCACGCGCTCGGCGTCCGCTACATGACGCTGACCCACAACCGCAATACTCCGTGGGCAGACTCGGCGACCGACGAGCCTGCCCACGGCGGGCTGACCGACTTCGGCCGTGAGGTGGTCGCCGAGATGCAGCGGATCGGCATGCTGGTCGACCTGTCCCATGTCTCGCCGGAGACGATGAGCGACGCGCTCGACGCCGCGGCATTGCCGGTGATCTTCTCGCACTCCTCGGCGCGCGCGCTGACCGACCATCCGCGGAACGTGCCCGACGCGATCCTGGAGCGGCTGCCGGCCAACGGCGGCGTCGCGATGGTGACGTTCGTGCCGCAGTTCGTCTCGCCGGCCTGCCGGGACTGGGACCTGGCCGCGGCCGCCGAGGCCGAGCGGCGCGGGATCGACTACCGGACCATCGAGTCGAGGGCCGAGCTCGACGACTGGGTCAGCGCAAACCCGATGCCGGCGGCGACCATCACCGACGTCGCCGACCACGTCGAGCACGTCAGGGACGTAGCCGGCGTCGACCACGTCGGGATCGGCGGCGACTTCGACGGGACCAGCGAGCTTCCCGAGGGCCTCGGCGACGTCTCGTGCTATCCCGCGCTCTTCGCCGAGCTCATCGACCGGGGCTGGAGCCGGCCGGACTGCGCGAAGCTGGCCAGCGGCAACATCCTGCGGGTGCTCGGTGATTCGGTCGACTCTGTGAGCGCAGCGGTCAACACCGGCGCGACGCGCGAGCCGTAGTCGGTAGCCTCCGCGCTCAGCTGAACGGCGTCTTCGGCCTGGGCAGCAGTTCCTCGTCGACGTACAGGTCGACGCGCTCGTTGAAGAAGCAGGCGAGGCCCGCGATCTTCTGGCTCTCCGGCAGCGGCGCCCGGTAGATCCAGACGACGTCCCTGTGCAGCCGCCCGGCTTGCGCCGTGGCGGTGGTGTCGACGGACCAATAGGCCGCCGTGCCCTTGTACGGGCACCGGCTGCTGCGGTCGGACGGGCGCAGCAGATCCATTCGGAGATCAGCGAGCGGCAGGTAGTAGCGGGGCGGTAGTCCGGTTTCGAACAGGACTCTCGGCTGACTCGACTCCGCCACGGTGACGCCGTCGAGTTCGACCCGAACCCGGCGCGAGCTGGCGAGGATGTCGACCCGCTTGTATGGGTCTCGCGGATGCACGTAGACCGGCTCGTCCTCCTCGAGCCATTCCGACATCGCGGCCCACTCGAGCCGGACCGCGTCGCGGACCTCGGCCACGGGCGCTTCGGCGGTATCTGCGCGCGGCGTTCTCGGCCGTTGCGGTCGGCGTCTTGATGTGCAGCACCTCGCCCTCGCCAAGGCGCGGCAGCCGTTCGGACTGCCCGGCTGGGATCAGTTCGGCGGCCACGTCGGCGGCCGGGAAGTAATAGGCGGGGTAATTGTCGTGCTCCCACACCAGCAGCGGCGACTTGCTGTCGGCGACCAGGTCGCCGCCTAGATACGCTCTGACCCGCTTTGGGCTGTGTTCAACCCGTACGGCCGTCGCTTGCTGCTCGGACATCGGTCTCCTCATGCATGGAGCTTTGGCGCGCGGGCGGTAGCGTCATGGTATGCGTCTTGGCGTACTCGACGTGGGTTCCAATACCGTCCACCTGCTCGTCGTCGACGCGCACCGGGGAGCCAGGCCGCTGCCAGCGTTCTCGCACAAAGAAGAACTGCACCTGACCGACTGCCTCGATGCGCAGAACAGGCTGACCTCCGACTGCGCTGGACGGTTGCTGAAGTTCGTGAACGAGGCGCTCGAAATCGCCGAGGACAAGGGCGTTCAGGAGATCCTCGCGTTCGCCACCTCAGCGGTCAGGGACGCGGCCAACGGCGACGAGATCCTGGCCTGGATCGAGGCCGAGAGCGACGTGCGGATCCAGGTGCTGCCGGGGACCGACGAGTCGAGGCTGACCTTCCTCGCGGCCAGGCGCTGGTTCGGCTGGTCGTCAGGCCGGCTGCTGCTGCTCGACATCGGCGGCGGATCGCTGGAGATCGCCTCCGGCCAGGACGAGGACCCGTCGGTCGCTGTCTCGCTGCCGCTCGGCGCGAACCGTCTGACCAGGGACTGGTTCACCAGTGACCCGCCAGACCCGCGAGCAGGTACGCAGCCTGCGCAAGCACGTCAGGGTGGAGATCGCCGCCACGGCTGGCGCGATCAGGGCCACGGGCGAGGCCGACCACTTCGTCGCGACGTCGAAGACGTTCCGCCAGCTAGCCAGGATCGCCGGTGCAGCCCCTTCGAGCGAAGGTCCCTACGTCAAGCGGGTGCTCAGGCACGACGATGTCACCGAGCTGGCCGACCGGCTCGCCAGGATGAGCGTCGAGGCCCGTGCGCAACTGCCAGGCGTCTCGCTGCTGCGGGCGCCGCAGCTTGCGGCGGGCGCCATCGTGGCCGACGCTGCGATGGACCTGTTCGGCGTGCCTGAGCTTGAGATCTGCCCGTGGGCGCTCCGCGAGGGCGTCATCCTGCGCAGGATGGACAGCCTCGGCGCATAGGCGCCAGCTAGCCGAGGCTAGACGCCAGCTACCGAGCAGAACCGCGCGCTAGCCTTCGGCGCGGCTGCCGCTGCCGGCAGCTGTCTCGTCTAGCACTCGCTCCGCGCTGCGTGGCCTGCCTGATCTCCTCGGCCGCCTTCATCGCCGCCTCGGTGACGTGCTTGCCCGTGGCTGGGCCGGCGTCGGCTGGGTACCGGCTGCCTTCGTTCGCAGTGGCCAGCGGGTCGGCCTGGTCGGGCTCCGGCGCGACGGCGTGCACGGTCCGAGCGGCAGCGGCCGCCGCAGCGGCTGGCTGCCGGCTGGCCGCGGGCGCCGGCTCGGCGTGGTCATCGCGGTGCGCGGCCGTGCGCCTGCCGTCGGTCTGGCGTGCGCCGCGCTGGGGGCCGGCCGGTGGATTGTCGTGCTGTGCCGCCTGCCTGCCATCGGGAACCGGCGCAGCGCCGTTGCCTGGCTGCTGCGCGCCGAGCGCCCTGTTGACCTCATCCTCGAGCGAGCCGCGGGACACCTCGCCGGAGACCAGGCTGGTGACGACGTCGCGGATCTCGGTGAGCCGTCTGACGGTTTCGGTGTGCCTCGAGATCAGCAGGTTCAGCCGCCGCTCTGCGCCGTCATGAATGGCTGTCGCGCGCGACGTCGCCTCGTCGAGTTGCTGCTTGGCCTGCGCCAGCGCGGCGCCGACGGTGTTCTCGGCGTGCTGGTTCGCCTCCGAGACGGTCTGCTCGGCCGCCGCGTTGGCGGTCGAGACCATCTCGTCGGCTTCGGCCCTGGCCGCGCTGACCGCGCGGTCGGCTTGCTCCTGAGCGACGGTCAGCATCCGCTCCGCGCGCTCCTGGGCCTCGGTCTTGAGCCGGTCAACCTCTTGCTTGACATCCGAGCGCAGCTTCTCGGTCTCGGCCTTCGCGGCGTCGCGCACGTCATTCGCATCGGACATGCCGTGCTCGCGTTCGGATTTCGCCTCGTCGGCGGCGAGCTTCAGGATCTGGCCGACGCGCTCGCTGATCTCCTCATGGGCCGGGCGGCGAGCAGTTAGCTGAGCGTCCGCCAGTCCCTGGCGCAGGTGCTCGATCTCGGCGATGCTCTGCGACAGGCGGCTCTCCAGCTCGCGTACCTGGCCGGTCCGCCAGGCGACGTAGTTGTCAACCTGCTGGCGGTTGTAGCCGCGGACCTCGCGCTCCCACTCCATCCCGCCTTCGGAGAGTAGCTCGCTGTGCTCGCTCATGTATCACCCGTCAGGTGCGTTCGGGCAGAACCCGGATGGCCCGCGCGGCCTGTGCGCAGGCATCGTGCGGCCGATCGATGTGATGACTCTTGTGCGGAAGGACACCGCTGCGCAACCGAAACAGCGGATTCTCCCTAATTCTCCTGAACTTCCTGAACGTCCTGAACTACCGAATTCTTGTGAATCATATGAATCATGCCATCATGCCTGCTGGCGGCAGAATCGCCCTCCTGTCAGGAATCCTCCGCCAGGATCTGCGATGATCACCGACGGCGGATCGGATTCTGGCGGGGAGGCTCGGTCGGAATGAGCGTGCCGTCATGATCGGCTCGCTCGGCGATGCCGTGCCAGTCATCGACCCCGATGCCTGGGTCGCGCCAGGCGCGGTCGTCGTAGGGGCCGTCACACTCGGCCCGCGCGCGAGCGTGTGGTACGGGTCTGTGCTGCGGGCCGACGACGAGCAGATCGTGGTCGGCGCCGACTGCAACATCCAGGACCTGTGCTGCTTCCACGCCGATCCCGGCCAGCCCGCCGTGCTCGAGGCGCGAGTCACGGTCGGCCATCATGCGACCGTGCACGGCGCTTACGTCGAGACCGGCGCGCTGATCGGCATCGGCGCCGTCCTGCTTGGCGGCGCGCGGATCGGGGCCAGGTCGCTGGTCGCCGCGGGCACCGTAGTCCTCGCCGGCACGACAGTACCGCCCGGCGTCTTGTACGCGGGCGTCCCCGGGCGTGTGATCAGGGTCCTGACCGGGCAGGACTACGCGCGATTCGACCGCACGCCTGAGCGCTATGCCGGACGCGCAGCCAGGCACCGGGCGGCCCGCTGGGAGAGCCCGCCGGACTGACCGGGACCTGACCTCGAGCTAGCCGGCCGAGGCCGGCTTGTCATCGGCGGGCATGGTCACGGTAAGCGGTCGGAAATGATCCTCATGGGTCATGCGGGGGCACGGCGTCAGCCCGTACCCTGGCAGGCATCCTGGCGGACGTGCTTCAGCGACGGAGGTGAAGCGATGCGAGACGATCTCGACGATCGCCTCCACGATGCCGTCGCGCTGGACGAGATCGACCTCTACGCCGACGTGCTGAGCGCGGTGGCCGCGGCCGACAGGCCGCTGACCGACGACGAGCTCGACGCGGTTCTCGGGCTCGATCACGCCGGTGGTCCCGTATCTGCTTCTTGACGCTCGCCCGTGCTGGCCAGGGGGGATGCCCCGATCCCTTCCGCAGGGCTCGCGAACATCACGTCGGTGTCCCAGTGCGTGAAGCCGAGTGACTCATACAGCCGGATCGCGGGCGTGTTGCTCTCGTCGACGTAGAGCATGACCTGGAACAGGCCGCGGGAGCGCAGGTAGCGCAGGCCGACGAGGGTCAGCGCCCGGCCGAGCCCTGAGCCGCGCTCGCCGGGATCGACGCCGACCACGTAGACCTCGCCGATGGCCTCGTGCTCGTGATCGCCCTCCTGGCCGTCCTGGCCGTGGATCTTGGTCCAGTGGAAGCCGACGATCTTGCCGTCCCGCTCGGCCAGGAAGAAGCCGTCAGGATTGAACCAGGGCTCCTGCTCGCGCAGGTCCAGATCGGCGCGCGTCCATGCGCCCTGCTCGGGATGGCTGGCGAAGGCGCGCCTGTTCAGCGCCGTCCACTCGTCCTCGTCCTGGCCGATCCTGAACGTGCGCATCGTCAGGCCAGTCGGCCAGTTGCGGCCGGTCGAGCTGGGTCTGCAGCGAGCGCCGCATCTGCCAGAGCGCCCTGACCCGTTCGAAGCCCGCGGCCGCGGCGAGCCGGCTGGCAGCCGGCAGGTCGCCGTGCGCCCAGAGCCTGAGCGGGTGCGGGCCAGCCTCACTGGCCAGCGCCTGGACCAGCTTCAGCCCGAGATGCTTCCTGCGGTGCGCGGGGTGGATGACCAGTTCACCGCTCGGACCCTCGACGGGATCGGTCGGATCCAGGTGCGCGTAGCCGGCGACCTCGTCGCCCGCCATCAGCATGACGTTCCGCGCCTGCCGGTCGCCGCCGTAGCGCAGGTGCAGCATCACGTGCTCGGACAGCGGCGCCACGCCGTCTTCCTCGGTGGCCAGCCTGACCAGCTTCAGGACCGCGGCGACATCTTCGCCGGTGAGCCGCTCGGCGATGCGGATCTCGGTCATCTGCCGGCTCCGTTGCCGCCGGGCGCCGCGGCCCTGGCGCGCGGCAGCGTCTGGTCCTGCATGCCGGTCTGGTCCGGCCTGGCGCTGCTCCGCGGGCTCGGACCGGCGGCCATCTGCCTGGCGGGCACGAACTTGTACCCGACGTTGCGGACGGTGCCGATCAGCGCCTCGTTCTCCGGGCCGAGCTTGGCGCGCAGCCTGCGGACGTGCACGTCGACGGTCCTGGTGCCGCCGAAGTAGTCATAGCCCCAGACCTCCTGGAGCAGCTGAGACCTGCTGAACACGCGGCGCGGGTGCTGGGCGAGGAACTTCAGCAGCTCGAACTCCTTGAACGTCAGGTCCAGCGCAACGCCGCGGATCCTGGCCGAGTACGTTGCCTCGTCGATCACGAGTTCGCCCGACCGTACTTCCTCGGCTGGCAGCCCGGTCGGTGCGGCGGTCCGGCCGATGGCCAGCCTGATCCTGGCCTCGACCTCGCCGGGACCAGCCGTGTTGAGGATCACGTCGTCCGCGCCCCAGTCAGCGGAGACCGCGGCCCAGGCTCCCTCGCTGATCACGGCGAGCACGGGTGTACCAAGGCCGGTAACCTGGCGCAGCAGTTCCCTGGCGCGCACCAGGTCGCGCCTGGCGTCGACGACCACGGCGTCGGTCCGCCAGCCGTCGGGCCCGGCGGCCGGGCTGATCGCCCTGAGCACGGCGTCGCCCGTAGCAGGAGCGACCCTGATGGCATGATCGAGCAGGCTCAGGGAGGGCAGGATCTCGGCGGCCGGCTCGCGCGCGGTGGTGAGCAAGAGCACATTGCTCAACAGCCGCCACCTCCGGTCCGTGCCAGCCCGGGACGACCCACGAGCCCCGCGGTGCGGGCAGCTCGCGCCAGGGAACCTGTGCCTGGACTGGTCCAGGCCCGGTGTACGTTCCGGGCCTGGTCACTTATGAGCGAGGATAGCTGACATGGCGATCGTGACCCTGCGCTACTGGGCCGCTGCGAAGGACGCGGCCGGCGTCGCGGAGGACAAGGTGGAAGCGCTGACCCTGGCCGGAGCGCTCGCGGCCGGCCGCGCCGCGACCGCCGAGCGGCCCGGCAACCATGCCGCGCGCCTGGCGCAGGTCATGGCGCGCTCTTCCTTCCTCGTCGACGGCCGGCCGGCCGGCACCAGGCCGCATGAGTCGATCGCGCTGTCGTCGGACTCGGTCATCGAGGTGCTGCCGCCGTTCGCGGGCGGCTAGGCGCGGTGACGAATACCTCGGATCTTCCGCCGCCACTGAACCGGACACCCACGGCATCCGTTTACCTTGGTGTGGTGGTTCGCGATGGCGCCGAGAGCCAGGAACATCCTAGATCGGTCACCGACGAGGAGCTTGTTCGTGCGCTTTACCATGAGCACGCGGGCCCGTTGCTCAGGTATGCGCTGCACCTGACCAGTGGTGACCGGCAGCGAGCCGAGGACATCGTGCAGGAGACCCTGCTTCGGGCCTGGCTGCATCCCGATGCCATTGTCAGCCGCCCCGCGCGGCCCTGGCTGTTCGCCGTCGCGAGGAACCTGGCCGTCGACGCGCACCGCGCCAGGCAGGCCCGCCCGCACGAGGTGGGCGAGGCCGCCCTCGCGCTGACGGCGGTCCCCGACACGGCGGACCGGGCGCTCGAGTCGTGGGCTGTCGCGGACGCGCTGCGGTCGCTGCGGCCAGACCACCGCGCCGTCTTGCTCGAGACCTACTACCGCGGCCGCTCGGTCGCCGAGGCCGCATCGGTGCTCGGCGTTCCCGCCGGCACAGTGAAGTCACGCACCTTCTACGCCCTGAAGGCGCTGAAGCTGGAACTAGAGGAGCGGGGGCTTGCGCCATGAGTGACCCGTCCTGCCGGACGTTCCGGGAACTGCTCGGTGTCTACGTCGTGGGCGCCATCGAACCGGGGGAGCGCGCCGCCGTCGACGCGCACCTGAATCAGTGCTACGAGTGCCGCGAGGAACTCGCCGGGCTCGCGCCGCTACCCGCCCTGCTGCACCGCGTTCCGATCGAGGACGCGGAGCGGATCATGCTGGCCAGCCAGGGGCCTGCCGATGTCGCAGAGCCGTCGCCTGGCATGCTCGATTCGCTGCTCGGACAGGTCGGCGCCAAGCGGCGGACCAGGCGCGTCCGCGGCATATTCACCGTGGCGGCGGCAGTGCTGGTGGCCGTGGGCGGTGCCGCGGCGGTGGCCGAGGCGATCGCGCCGCACCACCACGCCGGCGTCGTCGACATCGCGACCGCGAGCAGGGGGTCGCTTGGCGCTACCGTCCGCTACGGCAAAAGCAGCTGGGGCACCCACATGTCGGTGCAGGTCAGCGGCTTCAAGAAGTGGACGGCGTGTGAGTTCTACGTGCTGACGAAGGATGGCCGCCGGGTACTGGCCGGAGGCTGGCTGGTGGGCCCGGACTCGAAGGAGATCTGGTACCCGGTGCAAAGCCGCGTCCACGAGCCCAACGTGACCGGCTTCGAGATCACCACGGCCAGCGGGAAGACGCTGCAGATACCGGCGGCCTGACCGCGCCCTGTACGCGATCGCATGCTGGCCGGCGCCGGGAATGTCCCGCGCCGGCGGCACGTTAACCGGGCGTGGTTCCCGGTCTGATCGTTGCCGTCTGCGCGCTTGTTGTCGCGACGGCATTCGGCCTGGCCTGGCAGCGGCGCAACGGCCGGATCAGCCAGGTGCGGGCTGAAGCGGAGGTGGCGGCCGTGCCGGCTGGTCCCGCGGCAGGCGCGCTGACCACCGATGACATCGGTGGAATCCTCGGCAGCCGGGCGACACTCGTCCAGTTCTCGTCCGCGTTCTGCGCCCCGTGCCGCGCCACCAGGCGGGTCCTGACGGACGTCGCCGGCATGGTGGACGGCGTCGCGCACGTGGAGATCGACGCCGAATCCAGGCTCGATCTGGTCCGCAGGCTCGACGTCAGGCGAACACCGACCACACTCGTGCTCGGGCCCGATGGCCGGGTCACCCACCGCGCCAGCGGCCAGCCCCGCAAGGCAGACGTGATTGCCGCGCTCGGTGTCGTGCTATGATTTCCTATCAAATTGATCGGGAAAACGTGAGCGCCTCGGCCGCGGCCGGCTCGCGCCTGACCAGGCGTCGGGTCGTGGACTTCTGCCGGGTCACCTCCGCGCTCTGACCGTGTCCGCCAGCCCTCGGTAGCTCACCCGGTTGCTGGCCAGCCCGCACAGCTCCCTTGCTGGCCGGCACCACGGAAGGAACGCACATGCAGATTGACCCCCGCGGGCCGCGGTTCGGCGCCGTGATCACCACGGCTGTGTTCATCGCGGTACTGATCACCGCCAGCGCGTGGCTGCTCGCCGCGCAGGCGGTCGTCTTCGCCATCGCGACGGTGTTCGGCATGCGCTACGCCCCCTACGGGCTCGCGTTCCGGTGGCTGGTCAGGCCGCGGCTCGGCCCTCCCGCCGAGCTGGAAGACGAGGCGCCGCCGAGGTTCTCGCAAGGCGTCGGCCTCGCGTTCGCCGTCATTGGCGTGATCGGCTACGCGACCGGGCTCACCGCGCTTGGCATCGCGGCCGTGGCCTGCGGCCTCATCGCCGCTTTCCTGAACGGAGCCTTTGGCCTCTGCCTGGGCTGCGAACTGTACCTGCTCATCCGCCGGATCATGCCCGCGCGCCAGGCATCCTGACGCGGGCAAAAAATCAGACAAGGAGATTTACGCATGAGCCGTTCAGATGTTCTTGTGAACGCTGACTGGGTTCAGGACCATCTCGGCGATCCTGGTCTCGTGCTTGTCGAGGTCGACGAGGACACCGCCGCCTACGACAAGGGCCATATCAGGGGCGCGGTGAAGATCGACTGGAAGAAGGACCTGCAGGACCCGGTCCGCAGAGACTTCGTGGACCGGGCCGGCTTCGAGCGGCTGCTGTCCGAGCGCGGCATCTCCAGCGACGACACCGTCATCCTGTACGGCGGCAACAACAACTGGTTCGCCGCGTACGCGTACTGGTACTTCAGGCTCTACGGGCACCAGAACGTGAAGCTGCTCGACGGCGGCCGGAAGAAGTGGGAGCTGGACTCGCGCGAGATGGTCACCGAGGTTCCGCCGGCCGGCCACCAGCTACCAGGCGCAGGAGCAGGACCGCTCCATCCGCGCGTTCCGCGACGACGTCATCGCCGCGATCGGCACCCTGAACCTGGTCGACGTGCGTTCGCCCGATGAGTTCGCCGGCCGCCTGCTCGCGCCGGCCCACCTGCCGCAGGAGCAGGCCCAGCGCGGCGGCCACGTGCCAACCGCCAAGAACGTGCCATGGTCGAAGGCCGCCGACGAGGACGGCACGTTCAAGTCAGACGACGCGCTTCGCGCGCTTTACGGCGACGAGGCCGGGCTGGATTTCAGCAAGGACACGATCGCCTACTGCCGGATCGGCGAGCGCTCCGCTCACACATGGTTCGTGCTGCACGAGCTGCTCGGCCAGCCGAACGTCAAGAACTACGACGGCTCCTGGACCGAGTACGGTTCGCTGGTCGGCGTGCCGATCGAGCTAGGAGACGGCAAGTGAGCGCGCACGGGTGCGGTGCGCCGGCCGGCGGCGTCAAGGTCACAGCGGGAGCCGGCACCCAGGCCGTTGTGCAGGGCCACGTCACAAGCTCGGGGACGCCGGTGCCGTCGGGTTATGCGAGGCTGCTCAACACCGACGGGGAATTCGTCGCGGAGGTGCCGCTCGGTGCGGACGGCGGCTTCGTCTTCTACGCCGCGCCAGGGGACTGGACCTTGCGGGTCCTCGCGCCTGGCGGCGTGCGGGTCGAACGGGCGGTCTCGGCGAGTACCGGCATGATCACCGAGCTGGAGGTCGCGGTCTAGCCGCGTCCTGGCTTATCGATCGCCACGGTGGTCTCCCGCGCTTGCCCCGGGAGACCACCGTATATCCGAATGGTGATGAGAAGTCCGCCACTGCTGTTCGTCGCTAGTTTCTGTCTACTCACCTCGTGTTCAACTTCCCGTCACCTTGACCGCCTAGAAAGGTGCTTGGCCGCCGGTGCGGCAGTCGGGGGCGATGACAACCGGCGATGACAAACCAAGGCAGAGGTGAGGTCGCGGAATGTCGGTAGAGGCCGGGCGCGAGGGTCCCTCAACGCGGGCCGAAGGTCAGGCCATCTCCAGCCAGGCGGTTCAGGGCAACGGCGCGGTCGTCGGTGACGCGATCGCGCTGCGAGCCATCGACCTGACACTCGGCTTCGGCCAGAAATCGATCCTGAGCGACATCAACGTCGAGGTCAGGCGCGGCGCGGTCACCGCCCTCATCGGCCCGACCGGATCGGGCAAGACCACCCTGCTGCGCACGTTCAACCGGATGAACGACAAGGTCACCGGCTACCGGCACGCCGGTGACGTGCTTCTCGACGGCCGGAGCATCTGGCATCCGGGCCTTGAGCTGATGGCATTGCGGCGCAAGGTCGGCATGCTCTTCCAGCGGCCGAATCCGTTCCCGATGTCGATCATGGACAACGTGGTCGCCGGGGTGAAGGCGCACCGGATGGCCGGCAAGCACGGCCTGCGCTCGATCGCGCAGGAGCGGCTGACCGAGGTCGGCCTCTGGGACGCCGTCTCCGACCGGCTCAAGGACTCCCCGTTCCGGCTGTCGGGCGGCCAGCAGCAACTGCTGTGCCTGGCCAGGGCGCTGGCGATCGGCCCCGAGGTGCTCCTGCTCGACGAGCCGACCTCGTCGCTCGACCCGGTCTCGACCGAGTCCATCGAGGCGCTGATCAGGGCCCTCGTTCCGCAGATCACGGTCGTCATCGTGACCCACAACCTGGCGCAGGCCAGCCGGGTCTCCGACCGAACCATCTTCTTGAACCGCGGCCGCCTGGTGGAGCACGGCGATACCAGGCAGGTCTTTGAGAATCCGGTCGAAGAGGAAACCGCGCACTATGTCAGCGGGCGCTTCGGCTGAGAACACAGACCACCCGTGCGGGAGAAAGCCACTTCGCCCGCACGGGCGTGAGAAAACCGCGCGGCAGCGCGGACCCATCGCACGCAGCCGCGTGCGAGTCGTCTGGCGCATGCGTCAGCATGCACGAGTGAAGGAGTATTCCCGGTGGCCAACCGAATCCGCTTGGCTTGGACAGCGGCTGCTCTCGTCCCACTGGCTCTTCTGGCGGCAGCCTGCAGCAGTTCAGGCTCAAACTCAAACGGAGGCTCGGGCTCCTCGCCGACGTCAGCGCCCATGAAGGGCCCGGCGCTGCCTGCCAAGCCCGACAAGACGCCTACGTCGCTCACCGAGACCGGCAGCACGCTGCTGTTCCCGCTGTTCGGCTCCTGGGCGACCGCTTACCAGAAGCAGTTCGTCGACTCTTCAGGCGCGCCGATCGTGACGATCACGACCGGCGGTACCGGTTCAGGCACCGGCATCACCGATGCCGCGACCGGGACCGTCAACATGGGCGCGTCCGACGCGTACCTGTCGAGCGCGAACCTGCAGCAATATCCCGGCCTGCTGAACATCGCGCTGGCGATCTCTGCTCAGCAGATCAACTACAACGTGCCGGGCGTGAAGAACCTCAACCTCAACGGCACCGTCCTTGCCCAGATCTACTCCGGCAAGATCACGAACTGGAACGACCCGGCGATCAAGAAGCTGAACCCTGGCGTCAGCCTGCCGAACCTGAAGATCATCCCGCTGCACCGCGCGGAGAGCTCAGGTGACACGTTCCTGTTCACCAGCTACATGAACGCCCAGGACCCGTCCGGCTGGACCGCCGCGAACGTGAACACCACCGTCACCTGGCCGAGCGTCGCAGGCGCCCTGGCAGAGACGGGCAACAGCGGCATGGTCGCAGGCTGCCAGGCCAACAAGGGCTGCATCGCCTACATCGGGATCAGCTACCTGCAGAAGACACAGGCCGCCGGCCTCGGCACGGCATCGCTGGCCAACAAGGCAGGCAAGTTCCTGCAGCCGACCGCGGCGGCGATCAAGGCGGCCGCGGCGGCGCTGACCGCGAAGACTCCGGCCAACGAGTCGCTCTCGATGATCAACGGCCCGGCGCCTGACGGGTACCCGATCGTCAACTACGAGTACGCGATCGTGAAGACCAGCCAGTCCGACGCGGTTAAGGCCGAGGACATCAGGGCGTTCCTGCACTGGATCGTGCACACCGGCCAGGATCCGACGACGTATCTGGACCCGGTGGACTTCCAGAAGCTGCCCGCCAGCGTGGTGCAGCTGTCCGATAACCAGATCGCCAAGATCGGCGGCTAGTCCTGATGGCCTCGCCCGCATCAATGCTGGACCCGGAGGGGCAGGCGGGCACCCGCCCGCTTCCCCGCCGGGTCGGCGCGGCCGTCGCCGCGGCCCTCCGTGGCGACAGCACCCTGAAGTGGACCGGCAGGATCTTCGCCCTGCTGCCGGCCCTGGCGCTCTTGTTCATCCTGATCACGCTCATCGTCGAGGCGATTCCGGCGATCAAGTTCAACGGCTTGGGTTTCTTCACCAAGAGCATCTGGTCGGAAGGCTCGTTCTACACGCCGACAGTGACCACCAATGGCGTGACTCACCCGCAGGGAGCCGCCTACGGAGCCGTGCCCGAGATCGTCGGGACGATCTTGACCTCGACGATCGCGCTGATCATCGCGGTGCCTTCTGCTATCGGAGCGGCGCTGGTCATCGTGGAGCGGCTGCCGCCCAGGCTCTCGACCATCGTCGGCGTGTTCCTCGAGTTGCTCGCCGGCATCCCGAGCGTGGTGGTCGGGCTCTGGGGCGCGCTCACGTTCGGGCCGTTCATCGCGCACGACATCGCGCCGGTCATCGCGCGGAACATGCCCGACGTGCCGATCCTGCGGTACTTCCGCGGTGACACAGGGAACGGCCAGGGCCTGCTGGTCTCCGGGATGATCCTTGCCATCATGGTCATTCCGATCGTCGCGGCGACTACGCGCGACCTGATCCGCCAGGTGCCGATCCTGCCGCGGGAAGGCGCCATCGCGCTCGGCATGTCCGACTTTGAGACGCGCCAGGCGGGTCACGTTGCCCTGGGTAGGCGGCGGCATCGTCGGCGCGGTCGTGCTTGGCCTCGGCCGTGCGCTCGGCGAGACCATCGCCGTAGCCATGACCTGCGGCCTGGCTCTCGGCTCCATTCCCTCCAACATCTACGCGGCGACGACGACGATCGCAGCCACCATCGTGCAGACGCTTGAGACGGCGTTGCAGGACTCCACCGGGCTGGCCATCAAGACTCTCGCGGAGCTGGGCCTGATGCTGATGATCATTACGTTGGTCACTAACGTCGCTGCCCGACTGCTCGTCCGCCGGGTGTCAGGAACCGCGCTGCCGGTCGGCCGAGGACTGTGAGGCCAAGCATGAGCAGTTCGGCGTCGGCCGGCCAGGTGCCCGGCAGCCAGACCGGTGAGTTCAGCTGGCCGGAGGTGCCACTCCGGCGCAAGGCCGCGAACTGGGTCTTCTGGGCGCTGTGCTTCATCGCCCTGTCGGTGGTGATCGTGCCGACTATCTGGCTGGCCGGCGGCATCATCTACCGCGCGGTGCCGCACTTCAGCTTCAGCGTCCTCACCACCCAGACCAGCGGAACCACCGGCGGCCTGGAGAACGCAGTGCTCGGGACGCTGGCGATCACGTTCGGCGTGCTGATCATTGGCGGCATCACCAGCGTGCTGACTGGCCTGTATCTTGCCGAGTTCGCCGAGGGACGGCATAAGGGCATCCTGCGCGGCGGGTACGAGGTGCTTGCGGGGATCCCTTCGATCGTGCTTGGTTACGTCGCGTACGTGACCATCGTGGTCGGATTCCTGCACTGGGGTTTCGGGCTGCTGCCCGCGGTGATCGTGCTGTCGGTGATTTCGATTCCGTACATCGCCAAGGCGACGGAGACCGCGCTTGCCCAGGTGCCAAGCTCGTACCGGGAGGGCGCCGAGGCGCTCGGCATTTCCGCTGGCTGGACGCTGCGCAAGATCGTGATTAAGTCGGCGATGCCAGGCATCATCACCGGCCTGCTCGTGGCGATCGCCATCACCGTCGGGGAGACAGCTCCGCTGCTGTTCACCGCCGGGTGGTCGGACCAGAATCCGACCGGCCAGCTAACGAACTCGCCGATCGGATTCCTGACGTACCCCATCTGGTCGTTCTATCAGTATGGGCCGGAATCCCGTGATTTGTCCTATGACTCGGCGTTCCTGCTGCTGATACTCGTGCTGCTGCTCATCATCGTCGGGCGAATCATCATCTGGCGGTCCCGGCGCAACGCCGAGTGAACGGGCCAGCGAGCGGCATGTCATCCGCGACCGGAATCGCCCGCAGGCAGTTGCGGGCATGACTGAAATTGTCGCCCGTTCGCAGAGTCACGTTGCCGGACGCATAACCCGCAGTTCAGGTTCGGTTTACCTGGGCTCCTTAGAACAGATAACACGCCGACTGGCGGCCGGCGGACCGGATCGAGGCGAGGGGCAGCAGCGTGGAATACGCCAGCGGCGATCAGCCTGACGTCGCCGGGGTCCTGGCTGACCGTCTTGCGGCCACGCTGGTCCATCATGAGCCAGGCTGGCGGCTGCCGAGGCCGAGCGCGCTGGCCCGCCGGTATAACGTCAGGCCAGCCCAGGTCGAGCAGGCCGTCAGGGAACTGGCGGCCAGGCACCTGATCAGGCAGCTGCCCGACGGGCAGCTGTACCGCGCGAGCCCGGCCGAGTACCTGATTCCGGTGCAGGGCGTGCCGCGCCTCGGTGCGTACCTGGACCCGATGGGCGGCGACGTCAGCTGCCGCAAGCGCAAGGTCTCCTGGCGCCGGGTGCCCGAGGACATCGGCTGGGCGCTTGGAGTCCCGCAGGCCGATTCGGTCTGCTCGATCAAGTGCCACTGGTCCGTCAATGGGGAGCCGGCCGCCATCTCGACCACCTACCTCACCGCTGAGGCCGCCGGCCAGGTCGGTGAGCTGGCCGATGACAAGGAACGGCTCACCTCCGAGTACGAACTCTGCGGCTTCGCCCTCGCCGATGGCCAGCCCGCGGCTCGGCCCGCGCTCGGCGCTCCGGCCGCCCTGCACATGGAGATGCAGCCACCGCCGTCCTCGATCGCCCGCGGCCTGCGACTCGGTGCCGGCCAGCCGGCCGCGATGATCACCGTGCGGTTCGACGACCAGGTCACCGGCCGCGCGGTCGCGCTGACGGTGGCGGCCCTGCGGGCTGACATGTTCCGGATCGTGGTCGACTCCCCGGGCGACACAGCGCCGGTCAGGAACATCACCCCGCGCCATGCGCTGCCTGACGAGATCGTGGCCGCGACGGCGGGTGAGGAGGAAGGCTTCGCCGCCGGCGGCCAGGCCGCCATCCGCTGACAATTCGCTTCGGCGATCGAGCGCACGCTCGGCGGCCAGAAGGACTATCTTGTGCCATTGTGCCGCCATTTCTGACTGGCTCAGCTGAACAATCCGCGGCCCGGCGAAACCGGCCGGTGAGCGGCGGGCAGGCGCCGACACGGCTCGCTCGCTTAGCCGCAGCAGCGGCCGTCGTGGCTGTAGCGATCCAGTTAGCGCTCGCGCAGGTCACCCTCGTCCTGGCCGCCGCGTTCATCGCCATCGGCGCGCTGACCAGATGGCGCCCGTCCTGGCTCCTCACCCCTGGCCTCATCGGTCTCAGCTGGGCCTTGGCCATCGGCGCCGGCCGCGCATGGACCGGGTATGCCGCTGCGGCGGCGCACCTGGCCAGATTCCTGGCGGCGCCCGGTTCCTTATTCGCGCATCTGCGAGGCGCCGGCGCCGTCGCTGCGGGCTGGCAGCGATGGCTGCCTGGCCAGGTCCCTGGCGCGCTCATGGCCGCCACCGTCGAGGCTGGCGTCATAAGCCTGCTGGCGGGCCACGCTGAGCCCGACCGCCCTGGACCTCTGGCCGCCGTTCGCCGCGGCTACGCCGTCGCGTGCCTACGTCGCGGCGAGGTCGCGACGGCCGACGGCTGCTGCGTCGGTGTGAGCCCGCAGACTGGCAAGACGGCGGCGGTGTCCTGGCGGGAGGCCGACGGCGGCGTCCTCGTCACGGGGCTGGATATCGCGGCTGTGACCGGCACCTGCCTCGACGTCGTCGCTGCCGCGATCCTGCACCGCAAGAGCGTCCTCATCATCGACCTGACCGATGGGACGAGCAGTGGCCGCAAGCGCGGCCGCCTGGGCACGGCCGCGGTGGACGCGTCGGTGCTCAGGTCGGTCGCAGCGGTCTGCAAGAAAGCCGCGGCTCCGCTGATGGTCTTGCGGCCTGGCGGTGCCTGCTACGAGCCGTTCGCAGAGGCGGGCCAGGCGGACGCGGCCGGCCTAGTGACCGCGATGGCCGACTGGGCCGACGACGGGCCTGCACGGCGGGCCTTCTGCGCTGACTACGTCAGGGCCGCGCTCGAGGTCATCGCCGCAGCCGCGCCGGCCGCGAGCGGCCACCCGCACCGGCAAGCGTGCGTCCTCGATGACCTGGCCGCGCTGCTCGTGCCGGGAGCTGTGCCTGCCTGGCTGAGTGACCGGCGCGGCGCGCAGGCCGATCCCGCGTTAGGCGAGCGCGTGGCCGCGCTCGCCAGCCAGCTCGCGGCCGACCCGCCGGCGACCGCATCGCTGGCCGCGCAGTTGATCAGGCTGCGCAGCTCGGCCGCGGGGGCGCAGCTCTGCCCGCAGCGCTCCGCTGCGGCCGCCGGCGGCGCTGTGTCCGGCACCGGGAGCATCAGCCTCGCCAGTGCGCTGGCGGAGCGACAGGTCATCGTGTTCCCGCTGGATCTGCGTGCGGACGGGCCGGCCGGCCTCATGGTCGCGCGGTTGATCATCGCCGACCTGGCCAGGGTGCTGACCGAGCGCGATGCCGTCCCGGCGGACTGCGTGGTCTGGATCAACGGCTGCGAAGGCATTGACCCTTACCTCGCTGCGGCAATCGGCGGCGGCCAGCGCGCGGGGGTGGCGTTGGTGCTCGGCACGGCTTCTGGCAAGGCCGCCGTGGCTCTGGCCGATCACGTGAACGTCGTCGCGGTGCGAGGCAGCCCGCCGCGGTGCCTGGTCGCCCGGGGAACACAGGCCAGCGCCCCGTCCAGGCAAGACAGTCAGGTGCTGCCCGCGGAACTGCTGACAGGTGGCCGTGCTGATGCGCTCGCCCTGCTGGTGCGTGCGCCGGAGGGCAGGCTGATGCCCGGATGCCGGGTAGCGCGGTGACCGGCCAGTTCTGCCTGGGCTGGCAGTTCACGCCGAGCGTGGCCAACTCCAGCCCCGCGCCCGCGAGGCCAGCGCCGGTCCCCGCCGATCGGTTCGACCCCGGCTGGCTCGTGGCCCAGGGGCGGATCTCGGCGACGGTCAGCAGGCCTGCCAGGGCCGGCGCGATCGCGGGCGGGGTGGCCGCCGTGCTGCTCGGCGCGGCGTGGCTGGCCGGAGGTCCGGCCCGGCTGGCAGCCGCTGTCGGCGCGCTCGCCTGCGCGGGCGGGACCGCGGCCTGCGCGTGGTCGATCTGGCGAGAGCGGCGCAGGCTGGCCGCCGTCGTCGAGGCTGAGCGGCGGCGGGTTGAAGCGGCGCAGGCGGTCAGCGCCCGCGTGCTCGCGGCGCGGCAGCGCGAGCACGCGAGCCAGTACCGCGCCTGGCAGCGGCGGGCCGGCGTTGCGGCGAGGCAGCCCGGCTGGTTCCCGGTCACGCTGCCGGCCGGCATCGACCGGGTGGACGTGGCGGGAGGCTCACTGGCCGGCTGGGCCGCGCTGATCACGATGGTCGCGACACCGCGGCTGAGCACGGGCGGCGAGCTCACGGTCGTCGACCTGACCGAGGGCGGGGTTGCCGCCGAGCTGATCCGGCTGGCGCGGGGGGCCGGGATACGGCCGCTCGTCTGGGTGCTGCCCGGTGACCTGCCGCGGGTCGATCTCGGTGCCGGGCTCGAGGCGGCGGCGCTCGCCGAGGTGCTGACGCTGGCCGCAGCCGCAGCAGGCACTGAACGCGCGGGCGGCCGGGCGGCGGAGGGCGCTACGGCCGACATCGCCGCCGACTGCGCGCTGCTCGAGCGGGTGCTCGGCTTGCTCGGCCCCGATCCGCGGCTGGCGAGCGTGACCGCAGCGCTGCGGGTGCTGGCCGACATCGGCAATCCGCTCGGGGACGTCGGCGCAGGGCTGCTCACCAATGATCAGCTCGCGAGGCTCGGGACCATGTTCAGGCAGGGCGCCAACGAGCGCATCGTGCTGGAGCGTGCGTTCGTCTTGGAGTCCAGGCTGCGCAGGCTAGAGCCGCTCGGCTCTGGGCAGCCGCCGCTACCGGCGGCGCTGACCAGACTCAGGGTGGCTGCGCTCGACCGGCGGGCCAGCGTGATCGGCAACGAGATGCTGGGCACGTACCTGGTCGCGGCGCTGACCCAGATGCTGCGCAATGCCGAGCCCGGCGAGCCGTGGGCGCACGTGATCTGCCTGCTCGGCGCCGACCGGCTCGGCGGGGACGTGCTCGACCGGCTCGCAGACGCCTGCGAGCTCGCGAGGACCGGCCTGGTGCTGGCCTTCAGGACCATCCCCGCGCGCGTGCGCGAGCGGCTGGGCAGGGGCAACGCCGCGATCGCGTTCATGCGGCTCGGTAACGGCGACGACGCGCGGGCGGCCAGCGAGCTGATCGGCACGGAGCACCGGTTCGTCGTGGGCCAGCTCACCGACACCGTCGGGACGTCGGTGACCGACACCTGGGGCGGGTCATACACGAGCACGGTCGGGACCTCGGACTCGCTCACCGACTCGTTCTCGGCCAGCGCCAGCAGCGGAACGAGCCGGGGACGGGGGCGCGGGCGGCACGGGTTCGCGCCGTTCGGCGACTTCAACTCCTCGTCGAGCAGGGACCAGAGCTACTCGGTCAGCGAATCAGACTCGGTCTCGCTGACCGCGGGCATCAACGCGGGCAGCTCGTGGGGCGTCAGCCTGTCGCGCGCCCTCGGCGAGAACGCCTCGCTCGGCAGGACCGCGCAGCGGTCGAGGGAGTTCCTCGTCGAGGCCGACGAGCTGCAGCGGCTGCCCGCCACCGCCATGATCGTCAGCTACCCGTCCGCGGCAGGCCGTACTGTGCTGCTCGCCGACGCCAACCCTGCACTGGCCGCGCTCGGCGACTCTGGCGAGTGAGCCGCCGGTCGCCGTGGCAGACTCGGACGAATGCAGCGTCCCTTCTGCCAGGTCGACGTCTTCAGCTCCGAGCCATTCCTCGGCAACCCGGTTGCCGTCATCGGTGATGGCTCCGGCATGTCCGCGGAGCAGATGCAGCTCGTGGCGAACTGGACGAACCTGTCCGAGACCACGTTCGTGCTGCCCGCCGACGATCCTGGCGCCGACTATCGGGTCAGGATCTTCACCCCGTCGACCGAGCTGCCGTTCGCCGGGCACCCGACGCTCGGCACCTGCCACGCGTGGCTGGAGTCCGGCCACGAGCCGAGGCATGCCGACGTGATCGTGCAGCAGTGCGGCGCTGGGCTGGTCAGGATCAGGCGCAGCGATGGCCTGCTCGGCTTCGCGGCGCCTCCGCTGATCCGCTCGGGTCCCGTCGACGAGCCGATGATCGAGCAGGTCGCTGGCCAGCTTGGGATCACCAGGGCGGACATGGTGGCCGTCCAGTGGGCGGACAACGGGCCTGGCTGGATCGCGATCCTGATGGAGGACGCCCAGGCGGTGCTCGACGTCAGGCCGGGCGACGGCGACCTGGACGTCGGCCTGGCCGGCCCGTACCCGCCAGGCTCGGAGTGCGCGTTCGAGGTACGGGCGTTCTTCCCGGCAGGCGGCCGCTGCGTCGAGGATCCCGTGACCGGCAGCCTGAACGCGTCGCTGGCGCAGTGGCTGCTGTCGTCGGGCCGCGCCCGCGCACCGTACCTCGTGAGCCAGGGCACGGCGCTCGGCCGGCGCGGCCGGGTGCACGTCGACACCGGCGCTGACGGCTCGATCTGGGTGTCCGGAGGCACCGTAACCAGGGTCAGCGGCGAGATCAATCTGTAGCGATCGGCGCCGACGATTCTTCGGCATCCGGTGGCACGGCCCGTGCCTGGCTGATATGTACGCATTATGACCAGCGATCCCGGCATCGGGGCCGGGGCAAGCGCGCCCTGGTACCGCGTCGTCGCGATACCCGACGTCAGCTACGGCGGCAGCGCTGAGCGGGACTACGCCTCCATGCTGCCCGCCATCCTGGACGCGGCCCAGCACCGCCGGACATTCGTGACCGGCTGGCTGTCGCGCGGCGGCGGCGCGCCCCTCGAGCTTGTCACCAACGCCGGGCCGCTGCCGCCGATCGCCGGGCCGCGCGCGCTGGCGGGCGCGGACCCGCTGGGTGGCGGGGCGCCGCAGGATCGTCGAGGCGGACGGAAGAAGGACGACGAGCATCCGTACGGCCCGCTTGCGGAGTTCGCGACCAAGCTGGCCGGGCGGCCCGGGCGGCCCGGGCGGGCAGAGCGCAGCGAGTTGCTGTTCCCGTGGGGCGCGCGCGGCGTGCCCTGCCCGGACAGCCTGATGACCGACCTCGACGCGATGGTCTGGGCGCCGTGCCCAGGGCGGCAGGCGCCGCGGTTGCCAGAAGCTGGCGGCGCACGGGCACCGTGGACCGGCAGCGGGTCTGGTCAGCCGGGCGGCGGCGGCGGGCTCAGCGCCCCGTGGCTAGGGTCCGGCACCGCGCTCGCCGCGCCAACGCTCTTCGAGTCCGCCCTGACCACGCTGATGGCCAGGCCGTTCGGCTGGCTGGTGGTCGCCGAGCCAACGGACCGCATCGAGGCCGAGATCGCTGAGCTGCGCGCCAGCCTCACCGTGCTGCGCCGGTTCGACGAAGAGCAGTCCAGGTTCGACGCCGACCGTGCCGCCAGCCGGCTTGCCGAACTCGACGCCTTCCACGAGGCTGGCCTGTGGCAGGTCAGGGTGCTGGTCGGGGCGGCCGACCAGGAGCAGCTCAGCGCGATCGCGCCGATGCTGGTGGGATCGGCCGACCTCAGCTCGCATCCGTACCGGCTGCGCCGTCCCGAGCGGGCGCGCGACCTCGCCGACGCGCTGGCCGCAACCAGCGCGCAGGACGAAGACGGGGCGGGGATACCGTTCGCCGCGACGGCGGGCGTGCTGGCCGCGCTCGCCGGGCTGCCCAGGCGCGAGGTTCCAGGCGTGCGCCTCCTCGACGTCGGCTACTTCGACGTCACCGCCGAGCCGTCCGGCGAGCCTGAGATTGGCTTGGGCACGATCCTGGACGGGCAGGACCGGCCGGTCGGCGAACTCGGGGTGCCGCTGGCCACCCTGAACCGGCACGCGCTGGTCACCGGCGCGACCGGCTCTGGCAAGTCTCAGACGGTGCGGCACCTGCTCGAGCAGCTCACCACGTCGCATATCCCCTGGCTGGTCGTCGAGCCGGTCAAGTCGGAGTACGCCGCGATGGCGGGCCGCATCGCCGCGGCAGGGGCTGAGCTGACGCTGATCAGCCCGGCCGACCCGCACGCCGTTCCGCTCGCCATCAACCCGCTGGCACCGGAGCCCGGCTATCCGGTGCAGGCGCACATCGACATGGTGCGGGCGCTGTTCCTTGCGGCGTTCGACGCGCACGAGCCGTTCCCGCAGATCATGTCGCAGGCGCTGCAGCGCGTCTACGAGTCCTGCGGCTGGGATCCGGTCTCCGGCGCCGGGCGGCCAGGAGCCGTCGTGCCGCCCGCGGTGCCGACGCTCGCTCAGCTCCAGGCGGCCGCGATCGAGGTGATCACCGAGGTCGGCTACGGGCCGGAGCTGCAGGCAGACGTGCGCGGGTTCGTGGACGTCAGGCTCAGGTCGCTGCGGACCGGGTCGGCAGGCCGGTTCTTCGAGGGCGGTCACCCCGCCGACATCGCCGAACTGCTCAGGCGCAACGCGGTGCTCGCGATCGAGGACGTCGCCAACGATGAGGACAAGGCCTTCCTGATCGGCACGCTGATCATCAGGATCACCGAGCACCTGCGGCTGCGGCAGCGGGCCGCGAGCGGTGACGGCGGCAAGGCGCGCGCCGGCTCGGCAGCCGGCGGCGAGGACACGCTGCGGCACGTGATCGTGATCGAGGAGGCGCACCGGCTGCTCAGGGCGGGCCGTGAGGGCGCGAGCGCACACGCCGTCGAGCTGTTCGCCAGCCTGCTCGCCGAGATCCGCGCCTACGGCGAAGGCCTGGTGATCGCCGAGCAGATCCCGGCGAAGCTGGTCCCCGACGTCGTGAAGAACACCGCGCTGAAGATCGTGCACCGGCTGCCCGCCAGCGACGACCGCGACCTGGTCGGCGCGACCATGAACCTGGATGCGGAGCAGTCCAGGCAGGTGGTCTCGTTCCCGCCTGGCGTGGCCGCGGTGTTCGCGGACGGGATGGACCGGCCGCTGCGGGTGAAGGTGCCGTTCGGCGGGTACGCGGAGCGGTCGCCGGCGCCTGACCAGCTTGCGGCGCCGCCGATGGCGGCGCGCAGGTCGGCCGCGTGCGGCCCTGAGTGCACCGGCGGACGGGCCTGCTCGCTGCTCGAGCTCCGCTCGGCCGACCTGCTGGCCGCGTCTGGAGAGTTCGCCTGGCTGCGGGTCTGGACCGAGGCGATGGTGCTCGCGTTCCTGACCAACTCGCCGCTGCCTGTTGTGCCGGCAGCGCTGCGGTCCCGCTGGTCTGACCTGGATGCGCGGCTGCGCGAGTGCGTGCTCGCCACCGTGGTCGAGCGAGCTGTGGCCGGCCGGTCCCGTGCGATCAGGGATCACTTCCCGCCCGAGCAGCTGACCGCAGCGGTCAGCGCGGTCGCGCTGCGGATTCTGAACGGCGGCAAGGGAGCAGGGACGCAGATCGGCTGCGACTGGGTGATACCTCAGCTGCGATGGCTGCATGAGATCGAGCGCGCGTTGCCGCTCACCGGCCCGACGACCGATCCGTTCGAGCTCGCGCTGCCGCTGGAGTTCGAGCTGCCAGGCCTGATCGACCGGCCCGACATCAAAATCGGGCAGCGGGTGAGCGCGCTGCGCCGGCATCCGCTGTCGATGGAACTCGATGCCAACCGGATGCCGGCCTGGACCGCGTTGCTCGGAGAGGATGACCAGCGCGGCTTCGCAGCCGACCTGGCCACGCTGGCCGTCGGCGCCAGCCACCGCGGCCAGCTATTGCAGGCGGCTGGCGAGATGGGCGTGGTCGGCTGGCTCGAGCCCGTGCTTTCCTGGCCGCGCCGGTTCATTGTCGGGCCTTATGAAATTGACACAGAACATACTGGGCTCAACTCGCCGAATTAGCATACCATCCAGGCCGATGAGAGTCGTCGTGCACGGTGCGGCGACGGCAGGTCGGGCTGAACCGGTTGCCAGGCTGAAATGGCGGGCGAATTTGCTTGTCCGGCGGCGCGACCGATCCCGAGCGCATACCTTTTCAGCCCAAGAGCCGAAGTGGCTCGCCTAAGGAGGACATGCACATGGTCTTGCCCCCGGTCAAGATGTTCGACGCCAGCACCCCGCCGGCGTCGGCGCCGCCCGGCTACCGGGCCGTGGCCGGCTATGTCGGCGGCGACACCCCGCACGTCTGGACAGACGCCGAATGGCGGCGCTTCGGCAAGCTGCGCAAGCTGCCGATCTGGGTCAGGTCGAACCCGACTCAGGTGGATGCCGAAGCCGACGCCTTTGCTGCTCTGCAGCGGCTCTTCGAGCTGAACGTTCCGCGCGGCACGACCATCGCGCTCGACCTGGAAACCGCGGTTGACGCGAGTTACGTGCGCACGTTCCACCGGGTGATGCGCTGGGCGGGGTTCTACGTCTGGGTCTACGGATCGGCCTCCACGGTGTTCAGCAATCCGGAGGCCGACGGTTACTGGGTGGCTGACTACGCGGGCAAGGGTCCATTTATGTACCCGCACAAGATGGTCAAGGCCACGCAGTACGACAACGGGCCGAACTATGACTCATCCCTGGTGAAGTACTGGCAGTACTACTGGCGACTCTGGAAGTAGCCAGCGCACGGGCAAGGTTGATCTAGCCGCGGGGTTGGGATCAGGCGTGGCCGGGCACGGCATCCCGTCAGGAGGCGACCGATCGATCCCTGGCAGGTCAGCGCGGCCGCTGGCGGGCTGGCGCGCCCGGCGCCCATATGGACGCCGGGGCGCCGATAAGGCAAACTGCCGGAAATTACATCCGTTTAGGGGCTAGTTTGTTCTTTATCCGAAGTCATAGTGCCTTGACCCAGACTGCTACGGCGCCTGCTGCGCCTGCGGCCGGATAGCATCTGCGCCCATGAGCAAGCTCCCGATCAGGGCTCGCGTCGCGACGACGCTCGGCGAGGCCGCAGGCAGGGTATCGCGGCTCACCGGGCGCGGCGACGGCTCCGTGATCGGCGGCGTAGTCGGTCTGCGGGTCGCCCCCGATCTGCTCAGGCAACTGGCGGCCGGACGCCAGATCGTGCTGGTGACCGGCACGAACGGCAAAACGACGACGACGCGGCTGGTAACCGCCGCGATCGGCTCGCTGGGCCAGGAGGTCGCGTCGAACGCGTTCGGCGCCAACATGGAGAGCGGGCTGGTCTCCGCGCTCAGCGGTGCGCCCGACGCGCCGTACGCCGTGCTCGAGGTCGACGAGCGCTATCTGCCCGCGATGATGAAGGCGACCAACCCGAGGGTCGTCGTGCTGCTGAACCTCAGCCGCGACCAGATGGACAGGGCGGCGGAGATCTGGCTGGTCGCCAGGCGCTGGCGCGAGGCGTTCGCGGCCATGCCGGACTGCAGGGTGGTGGCGAACGCCGACGACCCGCTCGTCGCCTGGGCGGCAGGGTCGGCCAGCCATGTGGTGTGGGTGGCGGCCGGCCAGCGCTGGCACGAGGATTCCTGGTGCTGCCCGCAGTGCGGTTCGCACCTGCGCAGGGACGAACTCGGCTGGCGCTGCGGAGAGTGCGGCCTGTCCAGGCCGTCGGCGCGCTGGGTGCTCGAGGGCGACGCGGTCATCGACTCGGTGGGCGCCGTGCGCGAACTCGACCTGTCACTGCCCGGCCGGGCCAACAAGTCCAACGCCGTCATGGCGCTGGCGGTGGCCGGCCTGTTCGGGGCCGACGTCGACCAGGCGCTGCCGAACTTGCGCTCGGTGGTCTCGGTGGCCGGCCGGTACACGACCGTCCAGCGCCGCGGGCGAGCGCTGCATCTGCTCCTGGCAAAAAACCCGGCTGGCTGGCTGGAAGCATTCGACGTGCTCGACCCCGATCACCGGCCCGTGCTGCTCGCGGTCAACGCGCAGGTGCCCGACGGCAAGGACACCTCGTGGCTGTGGGATGTCGACTACCGGGTGCTCCGCGGTCGGGCTGTCCTAGTGGCGGGCGAGCGCAGGATCGACCTGGCGGTCAGGCTGGAGGCCGACGACATCCCGTTCGAGCTGGTCGACGGGATCGACGCGGCGGTGGACAAGGTCCCCCCTGGCGGCCTGGACGTGATCGCCAACTACACCGCGTTCCAGCAGATCAGGGCGACGCTCGGGCGCACCGCATGAGGCAAATATGACAGCGCGGAACGGAGGCAGCCCGCCGCACCGGGCCAACGCATCAGCGGACCCCAGTGCATTGCTGTGGACCGCGCGCGAACCAGGGGTGAACGGTGCGCACCGCCCCGCCGAGCAGCCCGACCGGAGCAGGGCCGCCGGGCCGAGCGCCCTGCGGCTGGTCTGGGTCTACCCCGACCTGCTGAGCACCTACGGCGACCGGGGCAACCTGATCATGCTGGCCCGCCGGGCCAAGCTGCGCGGCCTGGACGTCGAGCCCATCCAGGTGAACTCCGACCAGCCGGTCCCCACTCAAGGCGACATCTACCTGCTGGGCGGCGGCGAGGACCTGCCGCAGGTGCTGGCCGCCCAGCGGCTGCGGGCCGCGGGCGGCATGACCTCGGCTTTCGCGAACGGTGCCGTGATCTTCGCGGTGTGCGCCGGTTACCAGCTCATCGGGAACGTCTTCGGCGGCGCGCAGGGCGAGCCGGTCGACGGCCTCGGCATCCTGGACATCAGCAGCGGCCGCGGCGACAAGCGCGGTGTCGGCGAGATCCTGGCCGACGTCGATCCGACGCTCGGGGTCGAGCAGCTCACCGGCTTCGAGAACCACCAGGGCGTCACCAGGATCGGGCCAGGCGCCCGCCCGCTCGCCCGGGTCAGGCTTGGCGTCGGCAACGGCGATGGCACAGAAGGCGCGCACTCGGGCCGGGTGCTCGGAACCTACCTGCACGGCCCCGCGCTGGTCCGCAACCCCGGCCTGGCCGACCTCCTGCTCAGCTGGGCCGCGGGCCCGCTGCCGCCGCTCCCCGAGGCTGGCGAGACCTGGACGCGTCGCCTGCGCGCCGAGCGCCTCGCCGCCGTCGCCGTCGCCTAGCGCTCATGCCGCCGCTCAGTAGACGAGCGCCTTGGCGCCGTCGGCCAGGACCTCGGCTACGAATGTCGCCGCGCCCGCGATCCTGATGCCATCGAGCATGTCGTCCTCGGTGATCTCGCGCCTGGCGGCGCACTGGGTGCAGACCGTCACCGATCCGGCCCGCAGGATCGTCGCGAGCAAGTCGCTCAGCGGGGTGGCGTAGGCCAGCCTGAAGTCCTCGGCCTGGCCAGGCAGCGCCAGATACGCAGAATCGCCGGTCAGCCACAGCGAGACCTGCACGCCGCTCGCGACGGCGGCAGCGGCGACGGTGAACGCCTGGTTGCACCGCTCAGGATCGTCTTTTCCCGCCGTCGCCTTCACTATCAGTGCGCCAGGAGCCATGGGACACACCCTAATTCCCGCGCGCCAGCCGATGCTCCGCGAGCACCGATTCGGCGCGGCGGGCGGCGTGCGGCGTGGAAAGCCGGCGGGCGCGCGATTGCCGCTTAGGGTGGCAGGCGTGGCTGCTGACGCGACGGCGATCATCTTGACCGTGGCGTGCGCGGCGGTCGCCGCGTGCTGCGCGCTGCTGGTCCTGCGGCTCTGGCGCTCGGGACGGAACCTCGCTAAACAACAGCGCCAGTAGCATTCGCCCCGCCTGCGCGACGCCGACGGCTTCCGCGGCGACCTGGGCCGCAAGCCGTAGGCTGGCGGGATGGATTCCGCGCAAACCAGCCCGCTGTCCGTGACGCCGCCGCATGACCCGGCCATCGCGCCGCTGAGCTTCCTGCTCGGCCGGTGGGAGGGTGCGGGAGTGATGGGCTACCCGACGATCGAGAGCCGCAATTACGGCGAGGAGATCAGCTTCAGCCACAACGGCAAGCCGTTCCTGATCTACTCGAGCCGGACGTGGCTGCTCGAGCCCGACGGATCCATCGGCCGCCTCTCGCACATGGAGGTCGGCTTCTGGCGTCCGCAGCCCGACAACGGCCTGGAGGTGCTGATCGTGCACCCGACCGGCGTCAGCGAGATCTACATCGGCACCGTCAGCGGGACCAAGATCGAAATGGCGACCGACGCCGTGGTCAGGACGGCGTCAGCCAAGGAGGTCACCGCCGGCAAGCGGCTCTACGGCCTGGTGGGCGGGGACCTGGCGTACGCCTTCGACATGGCCGCGATGGGGCAGCCGCTACAGCCGCACCTATCCGCTCAGCTGAAGCGGGTCAGCAACTAGCGAACGAGCCAAGCGGAACTAGACCAGAGCCAGAGAAAGAGAATCCCCCGGGCTGCTCCCGCATCGGCCCGCATCTGAGCAGGTCGTCGCGGGGATCGACTGGACAAGGCCGATCACCCGGGGGTCCGGTGTCTGCCGTGTATTCGCCGACCGCCGCCTGGGCGGCACGCGACACAGCCTAGGAAGGACTGGGTCGCAGGCCGGTGACGCGCGCATCCGGCTCCCGCCGGTTGCGCTCCACGGGACGGCGGCTAGCTGACAGCCACCTCGCGAGTCCGACATCTATGCATACTGTTGGACCACCTCCTTTCCCGCGTTAGCCAGAACGGTACGACACGGTCGCGCTAGCGAGCAAGTGGGTTATCAGGACGTCACTAGACTCGGGGCATGTCGCAGACGTGGGATGACACGCTGCGGGCCAGCGGGTACCGGGTGACGCCGCAGCGCCAGCTCATCCTCGAGGCGGTGACGAGGCTTGAGCACGCCACCCCGGAGGAGATATACGCCGAGGTCAAGCAGACGGCTGTCGGACTCAACCTGTCCACCGTTTACCGGACCCTGGAGTTGCTCGAGCAGATCGGGCTGGTCACGCACACCCATCTCGGGCACGGCGCCCACCGCTATCACCTGGCCGCCGACGCCCAGCATGTGCACCTGGTCTGCCGCGCCTGCGGCGCGATCATCCAGCTCGAGCCGGCCGCGGTCGGCCCGCTGGTGCGCGCCCTCGATACCGAGTACGGCTTCGAGACCGACGTCGGCCACCTGACCGTGTTCGGCACCTGCGCGGACTGCCGCGCGGCCGGCGCGGCGGCCAACGCGGCGGCCAACGCGACGTAGTGGCCGCCAGCGCAGGGCGAAATTGAGGGGCGTGCCCGCGAACGGCCCGCCTAAGGTGGCGGGATGTCCCTGCTGACCGCGCGCGCCGTCAGCGTCTCTTACGGCGCGCTCCTCGTGCTGCACGACGCGAGCCTGGCGGTCGCCGAGGGAGACCGGATTGCCGTAGTCGGGCCGAACGGCGTCGGCAAGTCGACCCTGCTCAAGGTGCTTGCCGGGCTGGTGCAGCCGGACGCGGGCACGGTGAGCGCCGCTGGAACGGTCGGCTACCTGCCGCAGGAGCGGGATCGGCGCGACGGCGAGACCGCAATGGGCTACCTAGCCAGGCGGACCGGGGTCGCGGCGGCCGAATCTGACTTGCTCGCAGCGTCGCAGCGGCTGGCCGCCGCGAGCGAGGATGCGGCTGGTGCGGCCAGCGAGGGAGAAGCCGGGCGGGTCTACGCGGCCGCGCTCGACAGGTACCTCGCGCTCGGCGGCCCCGACCTCGACGTGCGCGCGACCGAAATGGCGGCCGAGCTCGGCCTGCCGGCGGACCTTGACCGGCCAGCGACCGGCTACTCGGGCGGCCAGGTCGCCAGGCTGGCGCTGGCTGCCGTGCTGCTGGCGCGGTTCGACGTGCTGCTGCTTGACGAGCCGACCAACGACCTGGACCTATCGGGCCTCGAGCTGCTGGAGAGCCATCTCGACGGATTCCGCGGCGGGCTCGTCGTGGTCTCGCATGACCGCGCGTTCCTGGACAGGACCGCCGGGCAGGTGCTGCAGATCGATCCGCACAGCAGGGAGGTCAAGCTCTACGGCGGCGGCTACCCGGCCTACCGAAGCGAACTCGAGCGAGACAAGGCCAGGGCGGCAGAGGCCTACGAGACGTACGCGGCCAGCAGGGACGAGCTGATGGAGCGGGCGAGGCGCGAGAAGGAGTGGGCTCGCTCCGGCGAGCGCACCGCGAAGAGCGCCGCGATGCGGCGCAAGGAGCCCGACAAGAACATCAGGCGCGGCATGGTCGAGGGCGCGCAGCGCCGGTCCGCCAGAGGAGCCGCCACGCTGCGCGCGATCGACCGGCTCGAACCGGTAGCCGAGCCGCGCAAGGAGTGGGAGCTGCGGCTCCGCTTCGGCGCGGCCACCCGCAGCGGTCAGATCGTCGCCGTGCTCTCCGATGCCGTGGTCATGCGCGGCACCTTCCGGCTCGGACCCGTGAGCCTGCAGCTGGACTGGGGCGACCGGATGCTGGTCCAGGGCGACAACGGCTCGGGCAAGACAACGCTGCTGCAGGCGCTGCTCGGCCGGCTCCCGCTCGACCGCGGGCCGCCAGTCGCTTGGCTCGTCGGTGCGGATCGGCGAGATCGATCAGCGCCGGCTGACATTCGAGCCACAAGAGCGGCTGCTCGATGCGTTCAGCGCGGCATCGAGCCTGGCCGAAGCGGAAGCGCGGACGCTGCTGGCGAAGTTCGGGCTCGGCGCCGACGACATCGGGCGGCCGGTCGCGATGCTCTCGCCCGGCGAGCGGACCAGGGCAGACCTGGCGCTGCTGATGCACGCGGGCGCGAACCTGCTCGTGCTCGACGAGCCGACCAACCACCTCGACCTTCCCGCGATCGAGCAGCTCGAGCAGGCACTCGACAGCTACGACGGCACGCTGCTGCGTCGTGACGCACGACAGGACCCTGGCAGAGCGGCTCAGGGTGACGCGGCGGCTGATGGTGCGGGACGGAGCCGTCGCCGAGGCGTGACGTCGTCCAGCGCATAGCCTTGCGGTATGGACAGTCCCCTGCTTGCCGTTCCAGGTGCCGTCGCGGCCGATTTCCCTGACGTGGGCGTTGCCGCGCACTACGGCGATCCGTTCGCTGAGCAGCGGGCGCTGGCCGATGGCGCCGGCCTCGTCGACCGGTCGAACAGGGACGTGCTCAGAATTGGCGGTCAGGACCGGCTGAGCTGGCTGAACAGCATCAGCACCCAGAAGGTCGACGACCTGGCGGCAGGCAGCGCCCAGCAGAGCTTGATCCTGAGCCCGCACGGGCACGTCGAGCATCACCTGTCGGTCATCGACGACGGCAGCACCACCTGGATTCACGTGGAACCAGGCGAGGCGGCCTCGCTGCTTGAGTTCCTCGAGTCGATGAAGTTCATGATGCGGGTGCGAGGCGGCCGACGTGAGCGAGGACTACGCGGTGCTCACGGTCTGCGGACCGCAAGCGAAGCCAGACGTCGCGGACGGCGCCGAGGCGGCGATGGACTTCGGCTACGCGACGGACCTGATCGTGCCGCGCGACAAGATTGCCGAGATCGCCGACGCCCTGCGCGGCCAGGGGCACCGGCTGGCGGGGATGCTCGGGCACGAGGCGCTGCGGATCGCGGGCCACCGGCCGAGGTTCGGTACCGACACCGACCACCGGACGATCCCGCACGAGGTGGGCTGGATCGAGTCCGCGGTGCACCTGAACAAGGGCTGCTACCGCGGCCAGGAGACGGTCGCCCGCGTGCACAATCTCGGTCACCCGCCCCGCCGGCTGGTCATGCTGCACCTGGACGGGAGCGAGGACAAGCTGCCCGCGCACGGCGACGAGGTACGCAATGGCGACACGGTCGTCGGTTTCACCGGGTCGAGCGCCAGGCACTACGAGCTCGGGCCGATCGCGCTGGCGCTGGTCAAGCGCAACGTGCCGGTGGCCGACACACTCGAGGTCGCCGGGATCAGCGCCGCGCAGGAGGTCATCGTGTCACCGGACGCTGGCGCGAAGGTGAAGATCACCATGGGCCGTCGGCGCAGCCTGTAACCGAGGGCGCAGCGGGCCGGCCCAGGTTTAACCCTGGCCAGAACGGGTCTCTAGGCGAAGACTGAGGGCCGGAGTAACCTGTGCCGGCAGGAACTTCTGGCTCGTCGGCTCGTGCTTCGTGGAGGTGCACTGCGGTGCTGCGCCGAGTACTGCTGGCCGCGTCGGCCAGCCAGCGGGTCCGCCGGATGATCACGACCGCGCCGCTGACCAGGGACGTGGTCAAGAGGTTCGTGGCGGGTGACGACGCCGCAGAAGCGCTGGCGGTGACCCAGCGCCTGCTCGGCCAGGGCCTGTCGGTCACGATCGACTACCTCGGCGAGGACACTGTCGACCCCGAGCAGGCCGCCGCGGTCGCGGCCGAGTACGTCGCCCTGCTCGAGCTGCTCGCCAGGGCAGGCCTCACCACTGGCGGGCGCGCCGAGGTCTCGGTCAAGCCGACCGCGGTCGGGCTCGGGCTGGCCGAGCACGGCGAGAAGACCGCGGCGGAGAACATCGGCAGGATCTGCGCCGCCGCCCAGGCGGCCGGCACCACCGTCACGGTCGACATGGAGGACCACACCAGGGTCGACGCGACGCTGCGGCTGGTCAGCGACCTGCGCGCGGACTTTCCCGACCTGGGCTGCGTGATCCAGTCCTACCTGCGCCGTAGCCCAGGCGACTGCGAGGCGCTGGCCGTCGCCGGGTCCAGGGTCCGGCTCTGCAAGGGTGCCTACCGGGCGCCTGACGGCTTCGCATTCGCCGCCAGGTCCGAGGTCGACCGCAGCTACGCGCGGTGCCTGCGGATCCTGCTGGACGGAGACGGTTACCCGATGCTGGCTACGCATGACCCGCGGCTGGTCGCGATCGCGAGATCGCGGGTCTGCACGCATCGGCCGCGATCCAGGCAGCTTCGAGTACCAGATGCTGTACGGCATCAGGCCGGACGAGCAGGCAAGGCTCGCGGCCGACGGCGCACAGGTCAGGGTCTACGTCCCCTACGGCAACGACTGGTACGGCTACTTCATGCGCCGCCTGGCCGAGCGGCCTGCCAACCTGGCGTTCTTCCTCCGCGCGCTGGCCACCCGCCGCTAGCCAGGGCCGCCGCCGCCAGCCGCCCAGCCCAGGCCAGCGGCTTGCTGCGGCTAGGCTCGAAGCATGATCGCGATCCTTGGCGCTGGCAAGATGGGCGAGGCCCTGCTCTCCGGGATGCTCAGGGCCGGAGTGGCGCCGTCCGGGGTCATCGCCGCCGTGCGCAGGCGGGACCGGGCCGAGTCCCTGCGCGACTCCTACGGCATCGAGGTGACGTCGGCAAGCGAGGCGGCCGACAAGGCCGAGACCCTTGTCATCACCGTCAAGCCCCAGGACATGGCTGGCCTGCTCGAAGAGGTCGCGCCGCACGTGCGAGCCGACCAGCTCGTGATCTCGGTCGCGGCCGGCATCCCCACCAGGTTCATTGAGTCCAGGCTGGGCGCAGAGGTCGCCGTAGTCAGGGTCATGTCCAATACGCCCGTGCTGGTCGATGAGGCGATGAGCGTGATCTCGCCTGGGCGGTACGCGACCGAGCAGCACCTGCGCCGCACCGAGGAGTTGCTCAGACCGGTCGGCAAGGTGCTGCGGATTCCCGAATCCCAGCAGGACGCCGCGACGGCGCTGTCTGGCAGCGGCCCCGCCTACGTCTACTTCCTGGTCGAGTCCATGGTGGACGCCGGCATCCTGCTGGGGATGTCGCGTGCGTCGGCGCTGGAAATGGTCAAGCAAGCGGTCTACGGCGCCGCGACCATGCTGCGCGAGTCGGGCGAGCATCCGGTGATTTTGCGCGAGGCGGTTACCTCGCCTGGCGGGACGACTATCAGCGCGATCAGGGAACTTGAACGGCACGGTGTCCGTGCGGCATTCCTGGCCGCAATCGAGGCCGCCAGAGACCGGGGCAGGGAACTCGGCGCCGGCTAACGGCGACGATGCGGACCTGAAGGGCCGCAAAATCAGGCCCGGTCTCGGGGGTTGCCCTTTCGCAACTACGAATTACGCTGGAGACGGGCGTGACTGGTGCGCTGGATATGGCTTGGCGCAGCGGAAAGCGCCGGAGAGGGCTATCGATGGCAGCAGAGGCTACTCCGCTCAGTGCCGTCCGATTCCTGACGGTGGCTGAGGTAGCGGCGATCATGCGTGTGTCGAAGATGACCGTCTACCGACTGGTTCATTCGGGGGATCTGGAAGCGATTAGGGTCGGCCGATCGTTCAGGGTGCCTGAGCGCGCGGTCGACCAGTATCTCAGGGACGCCTTCGTCGAGGCGGGCTGAGCCAGCGGCCACCCCGAGACCGCGGCCGGAGAAGGCCAGAAACCTGGCCGGATACGACCGCGGTGCCGTGGCGGGGGTACCCTTTGGCATTGGCGTGCGCCCCGACAGCCGGGGGACGGGGTCACCCCCGGCCAGCACCGCGCGGATGCGGCGGTGAGGGTTAGGCATGCTGCCCCGAGTGGGTATCGATCGAGGGTGGTTTCGTGGGTTCAGTAATCAAGAAGCGCCGCAAGCGGATGGCTAAGAAGAAGCACCGCAAGCTGCTGCGCAAGACGCGCGTTCAGCGCAGGAACAAGAAGTAGCGGCAAGCCGGCGGTCAGCGTAACCAGCACGGGCTGACTCGCCGCACATGCTGCCCTGATGTCCGGCTGGGTTGGCGATGCGGATGATCCGAATATGAGCGACCCAGAGCCGCCGGTTCCCGGGCCGTGGATGCGGCGCCTCGCCAATGCCGCCGAATTCATCAGGCGGCGGGCCGCTGGTGAGTACGTGGTAGATCCGGAATCCGGATTCGATCCTGACCTCAACAGCGCGGTGCTGATGCCTGCCGCGAGGGCGCTGTACCGGAGCTGGTTCCGGGTCCAGATGCGCGGGCTCGAGCACGTGCCGTCGGCCGGGCCTGGCCTGATCGTGGGCAACCACTCCGGCGTCCTGCCGATCGACGCGGTCATGCTCCAGGTCGGGCTGCTCGACGAGCACCCGGCAGCCCGCAACCTGCGGCTGCTCAGCGCCGACCTGGTGTACTCGGTGCCGGTGCTCGGCCGGGTCGCCCGAGCGAGCGGGCACGTGCCAGCGAATCCGGCCGAGGCCGAGCGGCTGCTGAAGGCCGGCGAGCTCGTCGGGGCGTTTCCCGAGGGCTTCAAGGGCATCGGCAAGCCATTCAGCGACCGTTACCAGTTGCAGCGCTTTGGCCGCGGCGGCTTCGCCAGGACCGCGCTGCGGACCGGCGTCCCGCTGATACCGGTGGCGATCGTCGGTGCCGAGGAGATCTACCCGATGGTCGCGGACTGGTCGGAACTGGCGGCGCGGCTCAAGCTGCCCTACTTCCCGATCACCCCGCTGTTTCCGTGGTTCGGGCCGCTCGGCGCGGTCCCGCTGCCCTCGAGGTGGCTGATCGAGTTCTGCGATCCCGTGCCGACCGACGGCTTCACGCCCGATCAGTGCGAGGACGCCGACGTCATCGCGGAACTCGCGGACAAGGTCAAGGACACGATCGCCACGAAGATAGACGAGTTGCTCGCCGAGCGCGGTCCGGCCTTCGGCGGCTAGGCGCAGCCGGGTCGCGACCTGCCTAGTCGGTCGCGCGGCGCTTGCGAACCGCGATGCCGGCCGCCAGGCCGCCTGCCACCACACCGGCGCCCGCCGCCACGGGGATCGCGATGATCGTCGCCTTGCGGCCCTTCCTGAAGTCGTGGATCGGCCAGTTGCGCTCCTTGGCCAGTGCCCTGAGGTGCGCGTCGGGATTCACCACGTTCGGATGCCCGACCAGGGTCAGCATCGGCAGGTCATTGACCGAGTCGCTGTAAGCGCTGCACTTGGCGAGGTCCAGGTGCTCGCGCTCAGCCAGCGCGAGCACCGCAGCCGCCTTGGCCTCGCCGTGCAGCAGCCCGCCGGCCAGCCGGCCGGTGTAGACGCCGTCGGACACCTCGGCGACCGTGCCGAGCGCCCCGGTCAGGCCGAGCCTGCGGGCGAGGATCTCGGCGAGCTCGACCGGTGTCGCGGTCACCAGCCAGACCCGCTGGCCGGCGTCCAGATGCGCCCTGGTGAGCTCGCGTGAGCCCTCCCAGATCCGGTCGGCCATGGTGTCGTCGTAGATTTCCTCGCCCAGCGAGGCGATGTCGGCGACCTTGTGCCCCGCCACGAACGCCAGCGCGGCCTGCCTGGCCGCGTCGATGCTGTCCGCGTTCTCCGCGCCACGAGCACGGAACATGATCTGGCCGATCGCCATCTTCACCAGGTCGCGCGGGCCGAACATCTTGCGGGCAGCCAGACCCCTGGCGAAGTGGTAGATCGAGGCCCCGCGCATGAGCGTGTTGTCGACATCGAAGAACGCGCCAGCCTCCGGGTCGGGAACGACGGGCGGCCGGCTGACCTCAGCCGCCGCCGCGGCGGCCTCCCCGGCCACGGTGGCTCTGCTGGCGCGGGGGGACGACCCCCCTGCACCCCCCGCCGCTGTGCTGGCGCGGGGGGACGACCCCCCTGCACCCCCCGCCGCTGTGCTGGCGCGGGGGGACGAGTCTCCGGAAACCTCTGCCGTGCCATGGCGTCTTGGCAGCGCCGTCACGGTAACCGAGCCTAGTGGGTACTCTTGGGAAACTGAGCGGACCTCGCCGGGAAGGGCCGCTAACTTAGCTGGTCAGCGGGTTCGTATCGCGATTTTGGCGGCAGCCCGCGCCATAGGCAGGGATGACAACCTCTCTGATCGTGGTTGCGCTTGGCGCCGTGGTAGCCGCGGTGGGGACAGGTGTTCTCGCGGCGCGCTGCGCCAGGACGCCGCGGATCTTCCTCGTCGCGTGGATGATCGCTCTCTTCGGGCTTGCCGTCGGGCTGGCCGCTCAGGCGCTCGGCGACCTGGCAGGCTACAGCCCCCTGATGTTCAGGGCGATGGAACTCGGCATCCAGGCGATCGCGCCGCTCGCTCTTTGCCTTGGTCTGGTCGAACTGGTCGCCTGGGGACTGCCTGGTCGCTTCGCCATGCGTCTCGCCGTAGTGGCGATCGGCGTCATCGTCCTGGTCATCCTCGGGACCGACCCGCTCAGCCCGAACAACACGCTGAGTTCGTCCTGGCCTGATCCTGGCGCGTTCTACCAGCTGATCCCGCTCGGCCTGATCGACTTCGTAGCCGCGTTCACGCTCGGGACCGCCGTCGTCAGCGCGCTCGTCGTCCTGGCGAGGTCGAGTCGCGGCCGTGCCTACCAAGAGGTCGTCACGCCCGCGCTGGTCGGCGCCGCGGCCGCGGTCGTCCTCTCGGTGCCCGGCCTGATGAGGTTCGCGCACGTGAAGTTCGGCGGCACCGTCTTCGCGCTTGTTGCCCTGCTCGCCGCGGTGCTGACCTGGCTCGCGGCCGCAGGCGCGGCCAGGCGCGGGCTGACCGGCGACCGCGGGGCGGACCGGGACCGCAGCCCGGCCGGGCCCGGCTGGTATGACGACAGGTCAGATGACCGGTACGACGAGAATCCCGTCGATGACTACCTGACCTCGGCCTACCGCGACGACGCTGCCCATCGCGGCCGGGCCGCGCGGTCCGGCCAGCGGTTTGGCGACCCGGACGATGACCTCGCCTACCCAGCCCTCGCCGCACTCGCCGCCGACCGGTCCGATCCGGCGCGGCGCCATGATCCCGACCGCTACGACTCGGCCCAGTTTGATTCAGCGCAGTTCGATTCAGCGCAGTTCGATTCCGGCCAGTACGACTCGGCCCAGTTTGACTCGGCCCAGTTTGATTCCGCCCAGTTCGACTCGGCCCAGTTCGACTCGGCCCAGTTCGAGTCGGGGCGGTTCGATTCTGAGATCCAGCCGGGCCTTGACTCCGGGGTCATCGAGCCCCACGACCGGCGGGCCGACCGGCACGCGGGTGCGGCCGCCGACGGCGCGCACTCTGGGCAGTTGTTCGGCCAGATCACGATCTACACCCTGCTCGACGACCGGCTCCAGGACTTCGACCGGATGACCGAGCAGGTCGTGGGGCAGGTCACGTCGCTGGAGCCTGGAACCCTTGTCTACATCGTGCACGCGGTGCCGACAGCGCCGATGCAGCGCATCCTGTACGAGGTCTACCGCGACCGCGCTTCCTATGACGAGCATCTGGCTCAGCCCTACGTCGCCAGGTACGTGGCTGAGCGCCGGTCGATGGTGCTGGCTACCAACGCGATCGAACTAGGCCTCCAGCAGGCCAAGATCTCGCCGCTGCCTACCTACTCGGCCATCTCCGACATCCTCAGCGAGTCGGGGATCGACCTCACCGGCGTCACCAGGTCCTCTCGTCGCGCTTCGCAAGACGGATACCGCGCCCAGGGCGGGCACCACGGCGAGACCGTGCCGCGCGAGCAGCCAGGCCGCAGGCCAGGCGGCTACGATTCCTTGCGCGGTGATGACCGGAGCGCGGCCCCCGACGAGCCTGGCTACGAGGGCTGGGCCGGGCTGCGCGATGAGGATCCCTGGTACAGGTGAGTACGCCATCCGGGAGCGCTACTTCCCGGAACCCCCCGGTCATGCCGCACACGATCACATTGCTGTCGCGACCCGGCTGTCACCTGTGCGATGACGCGCGAGCCATCATAGCCAGGGTCGCAGGCGACCTCGGGATCTCCTGGACCGAGCGGGACATCACCGCATCGGCTGACGATCTGCGGGAGTACTGGGAGATGATCCCGGTCACGCTGATCGACGGCGTGCAGCACGACTTCTGGCGGGTCGACGAGGGCCGCCTCCGCGCCGCGCTCACGTCCTAGGCGGTCTGCCAGCCAGGCAGCGGGAACGCCCGACTTTGTGCAAACGTTCACAAGGGCGTACGGTAGAAAACGAGAGCCTGAGACGGCCTGTCCTTCCGGCGCACCGTCCCAGAAAGGCCCCCGCCCGCGGTGCCGATCCCCCAGGAGTTGCCGGCGTATGTCTCGCCGAACGAGGTCAGAGAGCAGCTTGCAGGGCATCCCGGAGGCGACCATCGCTCGCCTCCCGTTGTATTTGCGCGCCCTGTACACGCTCGCAGACCGCGACATCGCCTCTGTGTCCAGCGAGGAGCTTGCGGCGGCGGCCGGGGTCAACTCTGCCAAGCTCCGCAAGGACCTCTCGCATCTTGGCTCCTACGGCACCCGCGGCGTCGGCTATGACGTCGACTACCTGATCTACCAGGTATCGAGAGAGCTCGGGCTGACCCAGGACTGGCCGGTCGTCATCGTCGGCGCCGGCAACCTCGGCCGGGCGCTGGCCAACTACGGCGGCTTCGCCTCGCGCGGGTTCCGCGTCGCCGCGCTGCTCGACTCCGACCCAGCGGTGGTCGGCAGCGTGATCGCGGGGCACCGGGTTGGGGCCGCCGACGAGATGGAGCGCGTCGTCGCCGACTCCGGCGTCATGATCGGCGCGATCACCGTGCCCGCGGTAGCGGCCCAGGGAATCTGCGACCGGCTGGTCGCCGCCGGTGTCACCAGCATCCTGAACTTCGCGCCTGTCGTACTGAGCGTGCCTGACGGCGTCGATGTGCGTAAAGTCGACCTGTCGATCGAGTTGCAGATTCTCGCCTTTCACGCCCAGCGCCGGTCGGTTGTCCGGGTCTTGCATCGCGGCGAGCGCGACGTCGGGATCCCGGCCAGCAACGGCAGTTCCGGCGGCGCGGGGCGAACGGTGGAATTGGACGGTGACGGTCAGGTGGCGGCCGAGGCGGTTGGGACATGAGCGTCCTGGTTGTCGGTCTCAGTCACGCGAGCGCGCCGGTCAGGACGCTGGAGCGTGCCGTCGTCTCAGGCGACGCGCAGACCAAGCTGCTGCAGGACGTGTTCGGATCGGAGAACGTCGCGGGGTCGCTGGTGCTCAGCACCTGCAACCGGATCGAGGTGTACGCCGAGGTCGACAGGTTCCACGGCGGCGTCGCGGCCATTTGCGAACTTCTCGCGCGTCATTCAGGGCTGCCGCTCAGCGAGCTGACCGGATCGGCCTACCTGCACTACGAAGACCGGGCGGTGCAGCACCTGCTGACGGTCGCCTGCGGGCTCGAGTCGATGGTGGTGGGCGAGAGCCAGATCCTCGGCCAGGTCAGGCTGGCCGTCAAGGCGGCGAGGCAGCACGGGACGCTCAGCCATGAGCTGTCCGACGTCAGCCGGCTCGCGCTGCGGGCTGGCCGGCGCGCGCACGCCGAGACCGGCATCGATGCCGCCGGACAAAGCCTGGTGAGCCTGGGCCTGTCGATGGCGGCCGGGGCACACGGCAAGGCGGGCACGCTCGACGGGCTGAACGTGCTCGTCATCGGCGCCGGGTCGATGAGCTCGCTGACGGTGGCTACCGCCGTACGGCAGGGCGCCGGTCAGGTCGTCATAGCCAACCGGACGCCAGGCCGCGCTGAACGGCTGGCCGCCGCGTACGACGCGAGCACGGCCAGCCTCGCTGACCTGCCGGCCGCGATCGCCGCCGCCGACCTCGTCGTTGCCTGCACAGGCGCGGCAGGGCACGTGCTCAGCAGGGCGACGATCAGCCACGCGCAGAGCTTGCGTGCGCAACTAGCGGGTGACGGATCGGGGCCAGGCCAGCTCGTGCTCGTGGACCTGGCGCTGCCCCGTGACGTCGAGACCGCAGCGGGCGCCCTGCCGGGAGTCCGCCTCATCGACCTGGAGGCGATCGGCGCCGCGAGCGAGCGCCAGGCACCGGGCGGATCGGGACTCGCGGCCCTGGCGAGCGACGCCGATATCACCGCGGTGCGCCAGATCGTGGCGCAGGAACTGGCCGGCTACCTGAAGGCTCAGCGCGCCGAGAGCGTCGCGCCGACCGTTGTCGCCCTGCGCGCCAAGGCCGCAACGGTCGTGGAGTCAGAGCTGGCCAGGCTGGACCGCCGGCTCGGCGATATGGACGTCAGAACCCGCAGGGAGATCGCGCACACGATGGGCAGGATCGCTGACAAGCTGCTGCACGGCCCCACGGTCCGGGTCAAGGAACTGGCCGGATCCCCTGGCGGCGACGCCTACGAAGCCGCGCTGCGCGTGCTGTTCGAGCTTGACCCTGACGCGGTGCAGGCCGTTCGCCGGCCTGACGACGATGTGCTGGCCTGGTCGCTGCGGGAGGCAACCGAGTGAACGGCGTACCAACCAGCGGGTCGTCCCGGATACTGCGGCTCGGCACGAGGCGCAGCCCGATGGCGATGGCCCAGTCGGCGCATGTCGCGCGGTTGCTGTCGGCGCGCACCGGCTGCCAGGTTGACCTGGTCGGCTACACCACCTTCGGTGATACGAGCAAAGCGGACCTGGCGCAGATTGGCGGCACCGGCGTATTCGTCAGTGAGCTGCGGAAGAGGCTCATGAACGGCGATGTTGACTTCGCCGTGCACTCGCTCAAAGACCTGCCGGCCGTCGGTGACAGCGAACTGATCCTGGCGGCGGTGCCACTACGGGAAGATCCGCGGGACGCACTGGTCGCCAGGAACGGCGCCAAGCTCGCTGACCTGCCTGCCGCCGCCCGGATCGGAACCGGGTCGCCGCGCCGTGCTGCCCAGTTGCTGCTGCTGCGACCTGACCTGAAGCCGGTGCCGATCCGCGGCAACGCAGGAACCAGGCTCGGCAAGGTCGACGCGGGCGAGGTCGACGCGCTCGTGCTTGCCTACGCGGGTCTCGCCAGGATCGGCCGGCTCGATGCGGTCAGCCAGGTCTTCGAGCCTGACGAGATGATGCCAGCGCCTGGCCAGGGCGCGCTGGCCGCGGAGTGCCTCGCGAGCAGGCCGGAACTGGCCGATCTGCTTGGCCAGATCGATGACGAGGCGAGCCGCGCGGCGACCGACGCGGAACGCAGCCTGCTCGCCGCGTTGCAGGCGGGCTGCTCGGCGCCGATCGGCGCGTATGCTGCCGGAACGAGTGTGCTGCGGCTGGACGCGGTTGTCGCGGCCGCTGACGGGGGAGAGGCGCTGAAGGCCAGCGCGAGCGGGCCGGCCGGCCAGGCGGGGGAGATCGGCAGGCAGGTTGCCGCCGAACTGCTGAGCCGCGGCGCCGGAAGGTATACGGATGTGTCCGATGGACACCGCACTAACGGGGACGATGCGAAGTGAACCCCACGCCGGAAAAGAAGGCGCCGGAGAAGAAGGCAGGAGCCAAAGCCGGTCAGGCCGGGCCGGAGGTACCGAGCAGCGGTCGCGGCCTGGTCGCCCTGGTTGGCATCGGGCCTGGTGACGAGGGTCTGCTGACCTTGCGTGCGGCCACCTTGCTCGCCGAGGCAGACCTGGTCGTCGCGGCGCCGTGGGTGAGCGAGCGGATCGTGCACCGGCTGCGCGGCGACGCGACCGTGGCCGACTCGGCCGTCCTCGAGCAGGACCCCAAGCTACTGATCAAGGCCGCCAAGGCCGGCCAGATCGCGCTCCGGCTCTTCGGCGGGGACCCGTTCCTGTTCTGCGCCGCCGCCACGGACGCCGCGGCGTGCGCCAAGGCGAAGGTCGCGTTCGAGGTCGTGCCCGGCGTATCCGCCGCCACCGCGGTGCCTGCCTACGCCGGGATACCGCTGACCCAGGACGTCACCGGTGATGTCAGGATCATTCACGCTGCCGAGGTCAGCCGCATGACCGCCGGGCCAGGGACGCTGGTGATACTCGGCGCGGAGACCGGGATCGCCGACATCGCCAAGATGCTCATCGCGGCCGGCTGGCCGGACGGCACCCCGTTCGCGATCACGTGGAACGGCACCACCACGGACCAGCACACCGTGGTCAGCACGCTGGGAACGGTGACTGCTGACCTCAAGGCCGCGGGCGTGAGCCTGCTGACCGCTCATGGCCGCGCCATCGCGGTGGCCGGCGACGTGGTACGGGCGCAGCAGCAGCTGTCCTGGTTCGAAACCAGGCCGCTGTTCGGCTGGCGGGTGCTGGTGCCACGGACCAAGGAGCAGGCGGCCAGCGTCTGCGATCAGCTTCGCTCCTACGGCGCGGTGCCCGAGCAGGTGCCCACCATCGCGGTGGAGCCGCCGCGCACGCCGCAGCAAATGGAGCGGGCCGTCCGCGGCCTGGTGACCGGCCGCTACCAGTGGGTCGGGTTCACCTCGGCAAACGCCGTCCGGGCGATCAGGGAGAAGTTCGAGGAGTACGGCCTCGACGCCAGGGCGTTCGCCGGGGTCAAGGTCGCGGCCGTCGGCGAGCAGACCGCTGCCTCGCTGCGCGCCTTCGGGATTGCCCCTGACCTGATACCCGATGGCGAGCAGTCAGCCGAGGGGCTGGCGAAGGCCTGGCCGGCCTACGACGACCTGCTCGACCCGATCAACCGGGTGCTGCTGCCGCGCGCCGACATCGCCACCGAGGGCCTGGTCGCCAGGCTGACCGAGCTTGGCTGGGAGGCCGAGGACGTCACCGCCTACCGGACCGTCCGTGCCGCGCCGCCACCTGCCCCGATCAGGGAGGCAATCAAGGGTGGTGGCTTCGACGCCGTGCTCTTCACCTCTTCGTCGACGGTCAGGAACCTGATCGGCATCGCCGGCAAGCCGCACGCGGTGACGGTGATCGCCGTGATCGGCCCGGAGACCGCGAAGACCGCGGCCGAGTTCGGCCTGCGGGTGGACGTGGTCGCCGAGCGGCCGTCAACGGAACTGCTGGTCGAGGCCCTTGCCGAGCACGGAGCCTCGCTCAGGGACGCCGCTGCGCAGGCCGGCGAGCCGGTAAGGCGCCCGAGCGAGCGCCGCCGCGGCGCCAGGCGCAGGCTCAGGTAGAGCGGGCTAGGAGTCTTCCGATGGAGCCAGATTCCCGCAGGCCAGGCCGCGCAGGCTGCGCAGGACCGAGGCTATGCGAAGGCTCGTGGCGCGCAGCGGCGTGCGGCCTGCCGACCTGGTCCAGCCGTTTTTCGTCAAGGAAGGGATCACAGAGCCGCAGCCGGTCGGCTCGATGCCTGGCGTGCTCCAGCACACCAGGGACAGCCTGCGCAAGGCGGCGGCCGAAGCGGTCGAGGCCGGCGTCGGCGGACTGATCTTGTTCGGCATCCCGGCAGAGAAGGACGCCCGTGGTTCGGCGGCCGACGACGCCGCGGGCATCGTCCAGCTAGCGCTGCAGGACCTGACCGCGGATCTCGGCGCGGCCACCGTGCTGATGGCCGACCTGTGCCTGGACGAGTACACCGATCACGGGCACTGCGGCATCCTGACCCCGGCCGGCGAGGTTGACAACGACGCCACGCTCGAGCGCTATGCCGCGATCGCGCTGGCCCAGGCCGGGGCTGGCGCGCAGGTAGTCGCGCCGAGCGGGATGATGGACGGCCAGGTCGCGGCGATCCGCTCGGCCCTGGACGGCGGCGGGTTCGGCGAGGTGGCGATCTGCGCCTACGCGGCGAAGTACGCTTCGGCGTTCTACGGCCCGTTCAGGGACGCGGCCGAATGCGCGCCGCAGTTCGGTGACAGGGCCTCCTACCAGCAAGATCACGGCAGCCCCGATGAGGCGCTGCGGGAGGTGCTGCTCGACGTCAGCGAAGGCGCTGACATTGTCATGATCAAGCCGGCGCTCGCGTACCTGGACATCATCAGCCTCGTCGCTAGCTCGGTTCGGGTTCCGGTAGCCGCGTACCAGGTCAGCGGCGAGTACGCGATGATCGAGGCGGCCGCGGCCAACGGATGGCTGGACCGGGACCGGGTGATCACCGAGTCGCTGACCGCGATCCGGCGGGCAGGCGCGGGGATCATCCTCACCTACTGGGCCACCGAGTGGGCCGGGCGACTTCGCTAAGAGACACCCCTGACATCGTCAGGAAACGGCCGAAATAGGCTTGGTGTGTCCCGCGGGACGCCGTGAACTGATGCGGACAGCGAGCCCCGCGGGGAGGTTGGCAGGTGGTCGAAGTCGTGTTGCGGACCAGGCGCCGCAGGGCCAGCGAGATGGCCATCGCAGCCCTGGGCTATGCCGCGCTCGGCTGGCCGGTCTGCCAGGGCGCTGGCCTGCGCGGGGGGCCGGGAGGGGTCGTTCCCCCAGGGCATGACCGCAGGTCACCGGCAGCCGGCCGGGCCTGTTCGTGCGACCGGGTCGGCTGCCCGGCACCAGGCGCTCACCCGCTGTCGCCGGCCTGGAAGCTCGAGGCCAGCGCCGATCCCGACGTGGTCGGCCAGTGGTGGGCCGTGGCGCCCCGGTCGAGCATCTTGCTGATCACCGGGCGTATCTTCGACGTGCTTGACGCCCCTGCCAGCGCGGGATCGGCCGCACTGGCCAGGCTCGGCGAGGCGGGAGCTCAGCCAGGCCCGGTCGCGGCTGGCGCAGACGGCAGGACGCTGTTCTTCGTCGCCAGCAGGACAGCCGCGGTTGCCGACGAAGACGAGTGGTGGAGTTGTCACCTGGACTGCGAGCCTGAGACTGTGCCTGCCATCGCGGGCCTGCGCTGGCACTGCAGGGACAGCTACGTGCTTGCGCCGCCATCCGCGCTGGGCGGCGGAAGGGCGCGCTGGCTGGTCAAGCCGGACGCCGGAGCGCTGCCCGACGCGTTGCGGCTGCTCGAATTCCTAGCCGACGCATGCGAGGAGATCGGTCAATGACAGCTGGTAGGGACGGCGCTGACCTGTACGAGCGGGCCTGTGCTGTGCTGCCGGGCGGCGTCAACTCGCCGGTCAGGGCGTTCGGCGCGGTCGGCGGTACGCCGGTCTTCATGGCTTCGGGGAATGGCGCCTACCTGACCGACACCGTTGGCACCAGCTACGTCGACCTGATCTGCTCCTGGGGACCGATGATCCTGGGTCACGCCCACCCGGCTGTGACCGGCGCGCTGAGCGCGGCGATCCCGCGCGGTACGTCGTTCGGGACCGTCACGCCCGGCGAGGTCGAGCTCGCGGAGGAGATCATCGCCCGAGCCCCCGTTGAGAAAATAAGGCTCGTCAACTCCGGCACCGAGGCAACCATGACGGCGCTGCGGCTTGCCCGCGGCTATACGGGACGGCGCCTGGTGGTCAAGTTCGCAGGCTGCTATCACGGGCACGTCGACGCACTGCTGGCAGCGGCAGGCTCGGGTGTCGCGACGTTCGCGCTGCCCGATTCGCCGGGCGTCACCGGCACCGTCACGTCGGACACGATCGTGCTGCCGTACAACGACCCCGAGGCCGTGCGGCAGGCGTTCGCCGAGCACGGCGGCGAGATCGCCTGCGTGATCACCGAGGCGTGCCCGGCGAACATGGGAGTCGTGCCGCCAGCGTCGGGATTCAACGAACTGCTCGCCGCGCTGTGCGCCGAGTACGGCTCGCTGCTGATCATGGACGAGGTGCTGACCGGCTTCCGCGTCACCCGCTCCGGCTGGTACGGCAGGGAAGCGGTGGCCGGAGACCTGATGACCTTCGGCAAGGTCATGGGCGGCGGGCTGCCCGCCGCGGCCTTCGGCGGCCGGGCGGAGATCATGGATCTGCTCGCGCCAGCAGGGCCCGTGTATCAGGCAGGGACGCTGTCAGGCAATCCGCTGGCCACCGCGGCCGGGCTGGCGACGCTGCGCGCGTGCACGCCTGCGGTGTACCAGAAGGTCGACGCCGCGGCCGCTGAGATCGCGAGGCTGGCGGCTACCGCGCTTACCGAGGCCGGGGTGCCGTTCAGGCTGCAGGAGGCCGGCAACCTGTTCTCGTTCTTCCTCGGCGTGACCGGCCCGGTCAGGGACTTCAGCCAGGCCAAGGCACAGTCCGGGCCCGCGTATGCCGCATTCTTCCATGCGATGCTGGACGGCGGCGTGTACCTGCCGCCGTCGCCGTTCGAGGCGTGGTTCGTGTCGGCCGCACACGATGCCGATGCCATAGGGCGGGTCGCCGCCGCGCTGCCGTCGGCAGCCAGGGCCGCGGCCGCCGTGCTGGGCTGACCGCGCTGGGCTGACCGCGCTGCCCGTGCTGAACACCGACAAGGTCTGGGACCGGGTGCGCAGGGTCGGCCTCGATGAACTGCTGCAGTTCGACTGGACGCTTGTCGGAGAGTCCGATCAGCTTGCCCATGATCTCGCCCAGGTGCCGGTCCTCAGCGACGTCGAGGTCGCCGGCTACGAGGTCAGGCTCCGGCGGATGAGGGAGATCATCGGGGATCGCCAGCGATACATCGAGATCTCATGAACCGCTGGCGCCTTGCCGTCGTGATGGGGACAGCAAGGCGCCCGCGTTGTCAGTCAACTGGCGCGCAGGTGCACCGGTTACCGGTGGTGCAGGCGCACCGAGATGTGCGAGAAGTGCACGTGCTGACCGGCCGGGTTCGGGATGATGCGGTGGAAGCTGCACTCGAGAACCGCGTGCTTCCCGACCCGGTTGGGGCGGCCGCGTGAGTCACCGAACTGGACCTTGGGGTTGTTGGCGAAGCAGATCATGCTCCCCTCGACCCGGTTGGTCACGATCTCCATCGCGTCCGGGTCCTTCATCTTGTTGCGGCTGATGTTCGCGCTGTGCTCGATCGTGTTCCTGATCACGCCAAGCCAGCACGAGTGCACGTGCTTGACCCACACACTGCCGCCGACCCAGTTGTCCTCGTACGTGCTGTACACAGGGCTATGGAAGTGACGGAAGATGCCCGTGGGCCGGCAGACGAGCCCGCCACCCCCGCCGGTCTGCTTAACGTTGTGGCGGATCCAGTCGTTGTGCACCACGACGCCGAGCGCTGCGGTCGCGATGATGCTGCCGCCCACCCGGGACGCGCTGACCAGTGATGGTCGTTTCGGATGTGGATCGTCCAGGCAGGGGAATGAGTGCGGGTTGCACCCGAGAACGAGCGTTCCACCTTTGCGGACGAAGATGCTGCCGGCCACGCGAATGCGCGTGTGGTGGCGGCCGAATGCAGCGATCAGCGCCGAGTGACGGGTAATGATAATGTTCCGGGAAACCGCGACAGGGCCGTGCCGGACGAGGCAAACGCCTCGCACGATGACGTCCAGGTTCACGCCCACTAGCTCGCCTGGATGCCGGTTGGTCCCGTGGCATACGTGCGTACGCCAGGTCGGCGCCGCAACCGCCGTTGTCGCTGGCGCCAGGGCGAGCATGCCGAGCATCGTCCCAGCCGCCGCGATCGTGACGGGCACGCCTTTGTAACGACGTAGCATTAAGCATCCCCTTTCTTTGCCCCCGTGGGGGAGTGCATTTTGGTGTACGTTAACAGTGATTGGCATCTCAGGCCCGGCAGAAATGCTCAGCTTCTTGCATTGTTTTTCACCTAAGCAGGCTTGCAGCCCTGGAAGAAATAACATCTCCGGACCAATATGACATTCTGAATGGCATTTGTTGTCGGTCCTGGCCTGGTAGGCCTGGGGCGTGTCCTAGGCGATGGCGATCGCGATGATGCCCGCGACGATCGCCGCGGCCGCAGCGAGCCGGCGGGCCAGGCTGTCCTCGCCGAGCAGGCGCCTGCCGAGCAGCACGCCGAACAGCACGCTGACCTCCCTGGCCGGCGCGATCGCGCTGACGGCGGTAAAGCTGAGCGCGATCAGGACCAGGATGTAGGCCAGTGGCGACAGCACGGCCGCGCCGAGCACCTGCGGGCGGAACGAGTGCCAGACCTTGGCCAGCCTCGCCCTGTCGCGCAGCACGAACGGCGTGAAGACGGCCACCATGACGGGAAAGCCGGCGTAGCCCTGCAGGACGGGTTCGGTGTGCAGCGTCGCCACCGCGTACTTGTCCCAGATCGTGTAGCAGCCGATGAACAGGCCGGTGGCGAGCGCGAAGCCGACGGCCCCTCTGGCCGAAGGCCGCTCGGCGCTGCCGATGGAGGTGGGCCAGGCCGGCGTCGCGTCGGGCTGGCTGCCCGGCCTGGCTGGCAGGCCGATGGTCACGACGCCCGCCACGATCGCGAGGATGCCCAGGTAACCGATCAGGGGGGGCCGCTCACCGAGCAGCACGATCCCGGCCAGCGCGGCGAGCAGGGCGCCGGTGCCGCGGCCGATCGGGTAGGCCAGCGACAGGTCGCCGAGCCGGTAGCCAAGCTGCAGGAACAGGAAGTAGGCACCGTGCAGCAGCCCGGTGCCGGCGAGGAACAGCCAGTTCATGCCCGTCAGGTGCGGCCGGGTGAGGAGCGCTGTCAGCACCACGACCGGCAGGTAGATGCAGCCCGCACAGACCGCGAGCAGCCAGACGAAGAAAGCCGCGCCGGTCTCGGCGGCCTGCTTTCCGAAGAGGTTCCAGCTCGCGTGCGCGATCGCGGCAGCAAGCACGAGCGCGATGGCTGCGGGACTCACGCGGGCAACCTGCTGTTCGGGGGATCGTTAGCTTTGCGTAACTTTATCCCGCCCGGTCGCGATCGGGCCGGCCGGCCGCGCTGACCAGCGGGAGAGGGTAGTAATGCCGGGTAGGCTGAGCGCGCCATGAGTGACAATCAGGAGCCGACGCCAGCGGCCGGCCAGGAGGGCCACGCCGCGGCCGGCGGAACTGGCGGCGAGCCGAAGACCATCGTTCACCTCGTGCGGCACGGCGAGGTCGAGAATCCCGGCGGCATCCTCTACGGCCGGCTGCCGGGCTTCAGGCTCTCGGAGGACGGCCAGATGATGGCCAAGGCCGCCGCCGACTTCCTGGCCGGGCGGGACGTGACCGTGCTGCGCTCGTCGCCGCTGGAGCGCGCGCTGCAGACCGCCGAGCCGATCGCCGAGCAGCTCGGGCTGTCGATCGAGATCGACGAGCGGCTGATCGAGCCGTGGAACCACTTCGAGGGACTGAACGTCGGAGTCGGCGACGGCTCGCTGCGCGCGCCGCGGCACTGGATCCACCTGCGGAACCCGTTCCTGCCGTCGTGGGGCGAGCCGTATCGCGAGGTCGCCGCGCGGGTTCTGGCAGCCGCCGCCGACGCGGCCAGGGCGGCCCTCGGGCACGAGGCCGTGTGCGTCAGCCACCAGTTGCCGATCTGGGTGACGCGGCGGGCGGTCGAGGGCGCGCACCCTCTGGCACGACCCGCGCCGCCGTCAGTGCTCGCTCGGCAGCGTCACCAGCCTGGAGTTCATCGGAGATGCGCCGAGGCTGGCCGGTTATGCCGAGCCGTCAGGTTCGACCGGATCGCGGGTGGCCGGCGCGTAGGGTGTGTCCCGTAGGTCTTCCGGGCGCCGGTCTGCGCTGGCGGAGAGCTACGCGAGAAGCTCGCGCCTAGGGGCGCTCGATCCGTTCCTGGCAGGCCGGAGCCGGCGCGCCGCAGCGGATCCTGCACAATGGGTTGCGTACTACCGCCTGTAGGAGACCTGGTTGTGACCAGCCCGCACCGTTCCGCGCGCCGCCCCGTGATGGCCCCGGTCATCAGCGGGCTGCTGGCAGGCGCAGCGGCGCTGGGCCTGGCTGCGTGCTCGGGCGGCGCGATCGCGGCGAACACGCCGGTTAGCAACGGGCAGAGTTTCGTCGGCGGCAGCTACAGCAGCACGTACTACGCGCCAGGGGACCGGCCAGCGGCGCCGAAGGTCAGCGGCACGACCCTGACGGGGGCGCCGTTCAGCCTGACCGCGACTGCGCGGCAACCTGGTCGTGCTCAACTTCTGGGGCTCCTGGTGCGCGCCGTGCCGCCGCGAAGCGCCGACGTTCGCCGCGCTTGCCCAGCACTTCTCCGGCGCGCCGGTCAGGTTCATCGGTGACGACGTCCAGGACGCCCCAGCCAACGCCGCGGCGTTCGAGCGGACATTCGACATCGGCTACCCGAGCCTGAACGACCCAGGCGAGCAGGTCGCGCTGGCCTTCCACGGCGCCGTGCCGCCGGTCGGGATCCCGACCACGCTGCTGATCGACAGCACCGGGCACATCGCCGGCCGGGTAGTCGGCGAGGTCTCGTTCCGCGGCATGAAAGCGATGATCACCAAGATCCTGGCCGGGCAGTCGTGACGCAGGAGCTGCGGGGACATACCCGAGGCAGCGGCCGGGCCGGCGCGCTCGACCGCGGCGGTAGAGGCCGGCGCGGATGGCGCCTCCGCCGCGCCGCCTCCGCCAGTGCGCCGCCGGTTCGGCGTCGTCGCGTGGCTGCGCTGGGGCTGGCGGCAGCTCACGTCCATGCGCACCGCGCTGGTGCTGCTGTTCCTGCTCGCGCTCGCCAGCATCCCTGGCTCGGTGCTGCCGCAGCAGGGCATCGACCCGGCGGCGGTCAGCCAGTACTACGCCGCGCACCCGGCGCTGGCGCCGTTCCTGGCCAGGCTGTCCGGCTTCGACGTTTTCGGCGCGCCCTGGTTCGCGGCGATCTACCTGCTGCTCTTCGCATCGCTGGCGGGCTGCGTGCTGCCGCGCAGCTACCGCCTCGCCAGGTCGGCAGGGCAGCCACCGCCGAAGGCGCCACGGCACCTCGGCAGGCTGCCGCAGGCTGCGGGATTTCTGGCCGTCGCTCCGCCGGACCGGGCGCTCGACGCGGCCGCTGGCCTGCTGCGCAGGCGGCGTTTCAGGATCAGGACCGGTGACGGCTGGGTGTCGGCAGAGAAGGGCTACCTGCACGAGGTCGGCAACCTGCTGTTCCACGTGGCCCTGCTCGGCCTGCTCGTCTCGGTGGCCCTCGGCGGGCTGTTCGGCTACAAGGCCAACAAGCTGCTGGTCGAGGGCGGCACGTTCGCCAACACCCCGGTCGGGCTTGACGTCTTCCATCCTGGCCGGCTGGTCAGCGCCGGCGACCTGCAGCCGTTCAGCATCACGATGACCAAGTTCACGGCCAGGTACATCACATCGGGCGTGCAGCGCGGGCAGCCGTCCTGGTTCGCCGCGTCGATCAAGTACAACTCCGAGTACGGCGGCCGGCTGAAGAACTATGACCTGCGGGTCAACCACCCGCTGATCGTTGACGGCGTGCAGGTCTTCCTGATCGGGCACGGGTACGCGCCGGTATTCAAGGTCACCGACGGCAGCGGCGCGGTCCGGTTCAACCAGGCCGTGCCGTTCATCCCGGTGGAGCAGTCAGGACTCACCTCGGCCGGCGTCGTCAAGGTCCCGGACGCGCAGCCGCGGCAGCTGGGGTTCGCCGGGGTCTTCCTGCCGACCCAGATCGACGTTGGCAGGCAGGCTCGCATCGGCGTTCCCCGCGCCGGACTACCCGCGGGTCAGCCTGGTGTCCTACGCGGGCAACCTGGGCCTGAACTCGGGCACGCCGCAGTCGGTGTACAGCCTCAACACGAGCCAGATGCGCCGGCTTGCCGTCAGCCCGCGGCCGCTGGCGCCGGGCCAGTCGATCACCCTGCCGAACGGGCTAGGGAAGCTGACGTTCATGGGCTACCGGCAGTGGGCGAGCCTGGCGATCACCTACGACCCCGGCCAGGTGCCGGCGCTCGTGTCCGCGCTGACCGCGCTGGCCGGGCTGATCCTGTCGTTCCTGGTGCGGCGCCGGCGGATCTTCGTCCGCGCGGCGGCGTCCGAGACGCAGCGGGACGCCGGCGGCGCGGGGGCGGCGGGCTCCGAGCCGCTGCTGGCCGGGTCGGCGGTCGAGATCGGCGGCCTGACCAGGTCGGACGCGGCGGGCGGTTTCGAGACCGAGTTCGCGGAGCTAGCGAGCGAGATCATGCAGGAGGTCCGCGGCAGCGTCGCGGCCGTCGGCCAATCCGGCGGCGAGGCGGCGGTAGCCGGGGCTAAGGGAGAGTGAGTGGGCGTGCCCAATATCGAATTGGCAGATGTCAGCAACGCCACGCTGGTGCTGGCCATCGTGCTCTACGCCATCGCCATGCTGGCCTATGCCTGCGACTTCGCGTTCGGCAAGCGGGAGCCAGCCGAGGCGGCTCCGGCCAGGCGGCCCGCTGACCTGATGGAGACCGCGGCACTGGTGGGCGCCGGTAGCGGCGCGAAGTCAGGCGCCGGCCCGCAGGGCCTGGAGTTCGCCGGGCACGCGTTCCCGGCCGATCCCGGTGATCCTTCCGAGCTGGCCGACCTCAGCCAGGAAGGCACCCGCCGCTCAGGCGGCGCCGGCGTCCGGCTGACCGAGGGCAGCTACGGCGGGCGGTGCCGCCGACGCTGGCGGGAACGGCAGCGGGCCATCTGCCGGTGCCGGCGGCCGGCCGGGCGGGCCAGGATTCGGCGGCCTGCCCGAGCCCGCCGCCACCGTCCGGCAGTCGCCGTGGCCGCAGGGCTCCTGGCTGCGCGCCGCGTTCCTGCTGACCTGCGTCGGCCTGGTCCTGCACATGGCCTCCGTCGCCACCAGGGGCCTGTCCGAGCACCGCGTGCCCTGGGGCAACATGTACGAGTTCATCGCGGCCATCACCTGCGCCGCCGTGCTCGTGCTGGTCCTGGGCGCCGTCCGGTTCCGCGCGTACTACCTCGGCCTGTTCGTGCTGCTGCCGGTCGTGCTCGCGCTGGCCGTCGACGTGGTGTGGATCTACATCCCGGCCGGCCAGCTCGTTCCCGCGCTCCAGTCGTACTGGATCGCCATCCACGTGACCGCGATGATCATCGCGATCGGGATGTACATCTTCGGCGCCGTCGTGACGGTGCTGTACCTGCTGTCGGCCCGGCACGACCGCCGGGTGGCCGCCGGTCAGGAGTCGGCGTGGGCGGGCATCATGGCGCAGGCTGCCTGGCGCCGATGCGCTCGACCGGCTGGCCTACCGCGCGATCTTGTTCGCGTTCCCCGCCTGGACGTTCGCGGTGATCGCCGGCGCCATCTGGGCCGACCACGCCTGGGGCAGGTACTGGGGCTGGGACCCGAAGGAAACCTGGTCGTTCATCACCTGGCTGGTCTACGCGGCGTTCCTGCACGCGCGGGCCACGGCTGGCTGGCGCGGACGCCGGGCCGCCTACATCCAGCTGTTCGGGTTCGCCTGCCTGATGTTCAACCTCGTCGGCGTGAACCTGTGGATCACCGGCCTGCACTCCTACGCCGGGCATCGGCTAACCGCGGCAGGCCACCGTGCGCTCGGCGCGGCGCCGTCAGCGCTCGGGCCACTGCCGGATCCTGCGGTCGAGTTCGAGCAGGAATTCCGCGTTGTCGTCGGGTGCGACGAAGCGCGCCGGGGCCATCTCGGCCTGCCTGCCGCGACGCGCATTGCCAAACGGGTAGTCCGGCCGGCCCGACCTCGACGGGTGCAACTGGTCGGCGTCGCGCGCGGGCACCCAGCCGCGTGTGACGTCGTTCCACAGCCGATGCATCCGCACCTCCCGGCGGCCGAGCAGCAGCCAGGCCGCGGCGCCGAAGACCCAGAACGCGATGACTACGATGAGCCAGTTCTTCTTGGTCGGGAGGTCGAAGTGATGCGTCGGCGTCGTGGCTATGTCGATCACGCACGGAACGACCAGACCAACCGTAAGTAGGGCAAAGACGACGCCAAGTAGCAACATGGACGCAGCCTAGCGCGTCGTGCGGCCTCTCGGTACCGATTCAGACTGCTTCACCTGCCAATCCACGGTCGTCCTGGCGGTGCCTGGTCCATGCTGGATACTGATGGCGGGCAGGGTACCGGCTACCCTGGCGCCGGGCGTGGTACGGGAGCGACAGCTATGCGGCGGTTACTGGATCTGTGGCGCCGGCGTCGGCCGGGCAGCCGCGGGCCGCGCTCGCAGGCCAGGTCGGCCTTTCCGGCAGAGCGCCGCCCTGCCGCAAACGCGCCCCGTGCTAATGGACCGCGTGCTATCGGGCCCCGTGTCATCGGGGAAGGCCAGCCTGGCAGTCACCGCCGGGTTCGCCGTCACCGTGTGCTGCGCTGGGGCGGCGGCTGGACCGGCAGGTCGGACACGCCGCGAAGGACTCAGCCAGGCAGCGCTACTGGCATCGCGGCCGGGCGGGATCTGCCCCAGACACCTGCGCCGGGTCCCGCACCTGCGACATGGCCGGGACTCCCGGCGGCCCGCCGGCCCGCCGTGAGCGTCGGCTCGCCTGCCCTGAACAGGCCAGCGGCCGCACAAGGCTGGCCAACCGCGGCTAGCGGGGCGGCCGCGGCCAGGGCCGCAGTCAGGACCCAGCCTGCGGAGGCCGCGGCCGCGACGAGGACCAGAAAGAAGGCTCAGGGCAAGCCCGCAGCCCAAGCGAAGTCCGCCGTGCCGTGGTACGAGCGCGCGCAGCGGAGCCATTCCGCGCCTGGTCACCGCCACTGCGGCCAGCTCGAGAAGATCCTGCACCGGCAGTGGAAGGCTGGCGAATTGCCGCCGCCGCAGATCGTGCTGGCCGTAGACCGGCTCGCCGAGTTCCCCCAGTTGATCAAGGAGCGCCTGGTAGCGGGTCTGGACGCCATCTACGTCGGTCCCGGCGGCGTCCCCGACCTCGACGACATGGGCAGCCTCAGCGGGATGCCGCTGCCGTCAGGCCGGGCGACCTGGGATGCGTGCGCCGGTGCCTATGGCGACCGCAAGGTCATCGTCGGCTCGCGGCCCTCGCCCACGCCGGACGTGATGTGTCATGAGATTGGTCACGCTCTCGACGACATCGACGGCGGTGACGAGTCCTGGCAGTCGGACTCGCCGGAGTTCGGCACCCTGTACGGCCAGTGCAGGCCGTGGATGACCAGTGACTTCCACCGGCACGACAGGCCATCTGGGCCGCCGCGAGTTCTTCGCTGACGCGTTCGCCGCCATCGCGTCGAGTCAGCGCCCCGCGCTGGTCGAGATGCTTGGCGGCAATACGCGCGTGGCACTGGGCGTCATGCTCTATTTCAACGTGCGCTACGGCATCTAGAGGCGGTGCGAACATGTACGTGATCCGGCTGCCGAACGGCAACCTGCTCGTTCCAGAGTCGGCGACCGCGCACGAGGGCCGGCTCGTCAGCGATGCGTACGTGGAGGTCGGCCCGGACGACGAGGGCTACGAGAAATTCGCGGCCAGCGCCCTGACGCAGGAAGAATTGGACGAGCGCGCGGAACGCTGGCGCGAAGGCGACGAGCCGTTGCGGCGTCAGTTCCTCGACTTCCTCGCCAGGGGCGGCCAGTAATCACGGCGATCTTGACGCCATCGCTGCCAAGAGCTGAGAAATTCACCGGCCGCGTTGTCGAATAGTGGCCCGGTCGTGCGTCGGATATTACGTGCGGGCCATAACGGTCCGCGAGCGGCCTGGCGAGCCTGGGCGCCGCCTAGCCGGAACGTCGCTCACGACATCACAGGAGACTGAAATGAGCAAGTACATCTTCCTCTACCGCGGGCCGGCCACGCCGATGTCGGACTTCACGCCCGAGCAGCAGGCCGAGCAGATGGAGGCCTGGGGTCAGTGGATCGGGAGGCTGGGAACGTCGCTGGCCGACGTCGGCAACCCGTTCGGTGCCCGGACAGCCCTGGCCGACGACGGCGGCAGTCCTGCTCCTGGTGACCTGAACGGATACTCCATCGTCGAGGCTGACAGCCTGGACGGGGCTAAGGCGCTCGCGGACAAGCACCCCTTCCTGACCGAGGGGAAGGGCCGCTTTAGCGTCGAAGTCTTTGAGCTAGTCCCGATGTAGGCAATCGCGCCTGCGAGACCTGAATCGCTCGGCTTCGGAGTTGGCCGGTATTACCCGGCCGACTCCGAAGCCTCCTCGCTTCGTGGTCCGGCTCCGGGTATGTCCTCGGCCTGTAACACGTGACAGGGCATCAGCGCGGGCGCCCTCCGATGCTCACCAGTCGCCGCCGACGGGGCCCTAGCTGGCCTGGTCGGAGGTCGGTGCCGGGTCGGCGTCGATGCCGAGCAATGCCCGGATCTCGACCTCGCGGTAGCGGCGGTGGCCCCCTGGAGTCCTGATGCTGCTGATCCGGCCAGATGCCGCCCAGCGCGTGACAGTCTTGGGATCAACGCGGAAGAGGGCTGCGACCTCTCCGGGAGTAAGCAGGCGATCACTTTGCCCGTCCATTTTGGTACTCCTTGCTCGCCTAGACCCCCCTTGCTCAATCTTTATCTTAATAACTAAAGATCACAATTCTCCTTAGATTCCGTAAAAATTTTGTTCCCAACCCTGTCGTAATGCTTTGACCGACACCTGTCGATGACGGCGCGAACACGTAGGGTAGAGCCGTGTCTCACCTTGTGTCGGTAACTGAAATTCAGATGGCTGCCGATCGGTTGCAGGGCGTAGCCGTTCATACGCCGCTCGTGCCGTTCGCGGGGGTCGATCCGCCGCTGTTGATCAAGGCAGAGTCGCTGCAGCCTACCGGCGCCTTCAAGCTCCGCGGCGCCTATAACGCGATCAGCGCGCTGCAGCCCGAACGGCGCAGCAGGGGAGTCGTCGCCCACTCTAGCGGCAATCACGCGCACGCCGTCGCATATGCCGCCGCGCTGCTCGGAGTGCCTGCGACCGTCGTCGTCCCCTCTAATGCTCCAGAGGTCAAGGTCGAGGCGGCCAGGTCCCAGGGCGCCGAGATAGTGATCTGCGAGCCCGGCCTGGCCAACCGGATGGCTGTTGTCGCTGGCCTGGTTGCCGAATTTGATTACACAGAGATACCGCCATTTGAACACAGAGAAGTCATCGCAGGTCAGGGAACGGTTGGTCACGAGATTGCTGCCGATTGCCCCGACGTCGATCTAGTGGTGTGCCCGGTCGGCGGCGGCGGCCTGATCTCGGGGGTGGCGGCTGCCATTACCGCCGCTCATCCGAAGGCGCTGGTCGTGGGCGTCGAACCGGAACTCGCGGCGGACGCCAGGGACTCGCTCCGCAAGGGTCACCGAGTCGCCTGGAGCCCCGACCAGACGCAGCGCACGATCGCCGATGCGCTGCGCGTGGACCAGGTCGGCGAGTTGCCCATGCAGCACTTGCTGGCCCAGGTGCACGACATCATCACGGTCACCGACGACGAGATCCTGGCGGCCATGCGGCTGCTCGCCACCGGTGCGCGGCTCGTGGCTGAGCCCGGCGGGGCGGTGGCCGTCGCTGCCTGCCTGTTCAGGGCCGGCGAACTGCCGCCAGCTAGCAGGCGCGTGGCCATCCTGTCGGGCGGCAACGTTGACCCGGTGCTGCTGGGCAGCCTGCTAAACGCGCCTGGTCAGCAGCAGCTGGCGGGCGAGGGCGGGGTCGGTCAGCGGGGCCAGGGCACCGGCTAGGCTGAGAACTGTCATGCGCGCGACTTTGTCCTACACGGTGCTAAGGCTCGGCCTGTTCGTGGTCGTGTTCTTGCTGCTGTACTGGGCTGGCGCCCGCAGCGTGCTGCTGCTGGCAGGCTCGATCCTGATCAGCGGATTGATCAGCTATTTCGTGCTCACCGCGCAGCGGTCAGCGATGTCGGGCGTGATCAGCAAGCGGCTCGGCGATTTCCGCACCCGTCTCGACGCGGGCACCAGGGCGGAAGATCAGGACTGACCGCCGTCGCCGACCAGCCAGCCGCCGCTGGTCAGCATCGCCATAATCTGCTCGGTCGCCTGCTCACGGCTGATCACCGCGGTGTCCAGGACGAGCACGGCGTCGGTGGGTTCCTCGTACGGGTCGGACACGCCGGTGAACTGCTTGATCACGCCGGCCCTGGCCTTGGCGTACAGGCCCTTGCGATCCCGCTGCTCGCACACCTGCACGGGGGTGGAGACGTGGATCAGCAAGAAATCGCCGACCTCGCTGACCATGTGCCTGACCTGTTCCCTGGCGGCCGCGAAGGGCGCGATCGGCGCGCAGATGGCGATGCCGCCGTGCTTCGCGATCTCTGCGGCCACATAGCCGATCCTTGCGATGTTCAGGTCGCGATCCGCGCGCGAGAACGTCAGCCCGGCCGAGAGCAGCGAGCGGACCAGGTCTCCGTCGAGCAGCGACACCCGGCGGTCGCCTCGCTCGGCGAGCAGGTCGCGCAGGTCCCTTGCGATCGTTGATTTGCCCGACCCGGACAGGCCGGTCAGGAACAGCACGAAGCCGCGCTCGGCCCGCGGCGGCCTGGCGTGCCTCAACTCGGCAGCCACCGCGTCCGAGGCGAACCAGGACGGGATCTGCGTGCCCGCGTCGAGCATGTCAGCGAGCTGATCGGCCGACAGGTCCTCGATTTCGGTCCCCGGCTCGATCAGCGCAAGCGGCCGCCAGACCTCAGCCCTGGGGTCATAAGCCCAGTCCCCTGATGGCAGGACCGGGATCGGGGCCGCTCGCAGCTGCGCAGGCGCAGCCCCCTCGCGAGCGGGTCCCGGGGAGGACGGCACAGCCCAGCCGTCGGCCATCAGGTGAGTAGCGCCGTGGGCCGCGGCGATGATGGCGATCGCGGCGAGATCGCGCTCCCGGTCACTTCCGGCTCGCTCCTGGTAAGGAACAGGCAGCACCAGCGTGCCCGGCGGCAGGTCCCTCGCGGCGGCGAGCACGCCGCGGATCAGCGCCTCGGGCTGCCTGACCACATCGGCGGGACCGGCGACCATCGGCAGCACGAGCAGCCGCGCCTTGAGCTGCCCAGCCAGATGCTTGAGCTGACCTACCTGCCGGGCGCTGACCGGCGCACTGGTCGCGAAAGCGAGGACATGCCCGCCGCCCAGTTCGGTCCTGGCCTGCTCCGGCGGGATCATCAGGCGCCGGAACGACCCGTGCTCGGGAACGCGGTTTGCGCGCACCGGCCCGGCCAGCATGACCAGGTCGCCGCCGCCATCTACGGCGGTGCGCTCGGTGATGATCAGGATCGCCAGCGGCGTTCCCTCGGGGTCGGCGAGCAGCACGCGCTCCGCGTCGGCGGGCAGGCCGGCGGCCGGTACCTCGAGGGTGACTGGCACCGGCCACGGCGTGCCGTCCGCGAGCGCCGCCGACAGTTCGACCGCGGCCACGTCGGCCCTGGTCATGAAGCCGCCGAGCGGCGCGAACGCGCCGGACATGATCAGCTCCAGGTCGCCAAGCTGGCGCGCGCTGAGCGTCAGCGAAGCGAGCGAGGCTTGGTCGGCCACTGGCTCGGCCCGCGCCTGTGCGGTCACTGCGGACTCCGTCCGGGTTCGTCGCGTCCTCCGGCCGCCGGTCAGGCGGCACGCCCGAGGTTACCCGCGCCCGTCAGCGCCGCGAAGCTCCCGGCCAGCCATCGGCCAAGTAGACTAGTCGCAGAACCCGCGTTCGAGGCTGAACGCGGGCCAGACGTGCTGCCCGCAAGCGGCCGAACCTGCCCCCGGGCAGCCGACCGGCTTTCTGGCGGCCGTCAGAAACCGTCAAGCGCAGAGGAAAAAATGAGCCTGTCAGGCCTCCTCGGCACCGTCGCTGAGGACCCGCAGCTTCGCACCGCACTCACCTACGTCAGCCAGCCTGGCGGCGGCGACGCCGACCTGATCGCCCCGCCCGCCCTGCGTCCCGTGCTTATCGCCGCGCTGGCCACCATGAGCGGAACCAGCCAGGACGATGCGGGCGCCTCCGGCCCCGGCCAGAATGGCGAGCCACGTTTCGTGCTTGCCATCACCGCGACCGCGCGTGAGGCCGAGGACCTGACAAACGCGCTGACCTCACTGCTGCCCGACCCGCACGCTGCCGAGTACTTCCCTGCCTGGGAGACGCTGCCGCACGAGCGGCTCTCGCCGCGCTCGGACACCTCAGGCCGGCGGCTTGCGGTCCTGCGCCGCCTGGTCAGGCCCGACCACGGTGACCCTCGGTCAGGCCCGCTCCAGGTGGTGGCCACGCCGATCCGCAGCGTCTTGCAGCCGCTCGTCGGCGGGCTCGGCCAGCTCGAGCCGGTCCGGCTCGACCAGGGCAAGCAGGCCGAACTCGACGACGTCGTGGCCAGGCTGGTCGAGATCGGCTATGCCAGGGTCGACCTCGTGACCAACCGCGGCGAGATCGCGGTCCGCGGCGGGATACTCGACGTCTTCCCGCCGACGGAAGAGCACCCGCTGAGGGTCGAGTTCTTCGGCTCGGAGGTCGAGGAGATCAGGCCGTTCCGAGCCGGCCGACCAGCGCTCGCTCGGCACCTCTGCCGACTCGCTCTGGGCACCGCCATGCCGCGAGCTGCTGCTGACCACCGCCGTCCGGCACCGGGCCAAGCAACTGGCTGGCGAGTACCCGGGCCTCGGCGACGTGCTCGGCAAGATGGCTGACGGGATCACGGTCGAGGGCATGGAGGCGTTCGCGCCGCTGCTCGCAGACCGGATGGAGTTGCTGCTCGACTCGCTCCCGGCAGGCGCGCTGGTGGTGGCCTGTGATCCTGAGCGGATCAGGACCCGCGCCGCCGACCTGGTGCAGGACCAGCCAGGAGTTCCTCGAGGCCTCGTGGATCAACGCAGCGGCCGGCGCCGAGGTCCCGATCGACCTGGGCGGCGCGGCGTTCCGCCCGATCACCGAAGTTCGCGCGGCGGCGGTCGGTCAGGGCATCGGATGGTGGACGATCACGCCGTTCGGCACGGAAGATCCATCGGGAGTTACCGGGCCCGCGGCCGCATCGCCAGCGCGGGCGCACTGCCGTCAGGGCCGAGACCGGCTGGAACGACGCCGGCCGGGCCACCCCGAGGTCCGCCTGGCCCGCTGACGAGACAGCCGCCGACGAGGCGGACCTGGACGAGGCTGGCGGCCGCGAGTCGTTCCGGATGGCGGCCAGCCCCGCGACCGCCTACCACGGCGATACCTCGCGGGTGATCGGCGACGTACGGGACTGGCTCGCCGGCGGATGGCGCGTCGCGCTCGTCACCGAGGGCCACGGCCCTGCTCAGCGGCTCGCCGAGATCCTGCGCGGCGAGAACCTCGGCGCCAGAGCCGGCGACCTGGCGGCTGCGCCGGAGCCCGGCGTCGCGATCGTCGCGACCGGCCTGCTCGATTCCGGCTTTGTCTGGCCGCAGATCAAGCTGGCCGTGCTCGGCGAGGACGACATCTCGGGTCAGCGGACCGGGGGCAGGGACCGCAGCAGGATGCCGAGCCGGCGCCGCGGCGGCATCGACCCGCTCCAGCTCACGCCCGGCGACTACGTGGTGCACAGCCAGCACGGGGTCGGCAGGTACCTGGAGATGACGAGCCGGACGATCCAGGGCGCGACCCGCGAGTACCTGGTGATCGAGTACGCGCCGAGCAAGCGCGGCCAGCCGCCGGACCGGCTCTACCTGCCGACCGACCAGCTCGACGAGGTGACCAGGTACTCGGGCGGCGAGGCACCGAGCCTGCACCGGCTCGGCGGCGCGGACTGGGCGAAGACCAAGGGCCGCGCGCGCAAGGCGGTCCGCGAGATCGCCGCGCAGCTGATCAGGCTGTACTCGGCCAGGGTGGCCTCGCCCGGGTACTCGTTCGGCACCGACTCGCCGTGGCAGCGTGAGCTCGAGGACGCGTTCCCCTACATCGAGACTCCCGACCAGCTCGCCGCGATCGACGAGATCAAGCGCGACATGGAGAAGCCGATCCCGATGGACCGGCTGATCTGCGGGGACGTCGGCTACGGCAAGACCGAGCTCGCGGTGCGGGCGGCGTTCAAGGCGGTGCAGGACGGCAAGCAAGTGGCCGTGCTCGTCCCGACCACGCTGCTGGTCCAGCAGCACATCCAGACCTTCGGCGAACGCTACGGGCCGTTCCCCGTCGAGCTGCGGGCGCTGTCAAGGTTCCAGTCCGACGCTGAGGTCGCCGCAACCCAGGCTGGGCTGGCGGACGGCACAGTCGACGTGGTGATCGGCACGCACCGGCTGCTGTCGCCTGAGACCAGGTTCAAGAACCTCGGGCTGATCATCATCGATGAAGAGCAGCGCTTCGGGGTGGAGCACAAGGAGTACCTGAAGGCGATGCGCACTCAGGTCGACGTGCTCTCGATGTCGGCCACCCCGATCCCGCGGACGCTCGAGATGGGCGTCGCCGGGATCAGGGAGATGTCCACGATCCTGACCCCGCCGGAAGAGCGGCACCCGGTGCTGACGTTCGTCGGACCCTACGACGAGAAGCAGATCGCGGCCGCGATCCGCCGCGAACTGCTCAGGGACGGTCAGACCTTCTTCGTGCATAACCGGGTCGCCTCGATCGGCCGGGTGGCCGCGCGGGTGTCCGAACTGGTGCCCGAGGCCAGGATCGCGGTCGCGCACGGCCAGATGAACGAGCACACGCTCGAGAAGATCATGATCGACTTCTGGGACAAGCAGTTCGACGTGCTCGTCTGCACCACGATCGTCGAGTCGGGCCTGGACATTCCCAACGCGAACACGCTGATCGTGGACCGGGCCGACGCTTACGGCCTGTCCCAGCTGCATCAGCTGCGCGGCCGGGTCGGCCGCAGCAGGGAGCGCGGGTACGCGTATTTCCTGTTCCCGCCTGAGAAGCCGCTGACCGAGACGGCGCACGAGCGGCTCGCGACGGTCGCGCAGCACACGGAGATCGGCGCCGGGATGTTCGTCGCCATGAAGGACCTGGAGATCCGCGGCGCTGGCAACCTGCTGGGCGGCGAGCAGTCGGGCCACATCGCGGGCGTCGGGTTCGACCTGTACGTGCGGATGATCGGCGAGGCCGTCTCAGAGATGAAGGGTGACGGACCAGCCGAGCGCGCCGAGGTCAGGGTCGAACTGCCGGTCGACGCGCACATCCCGCACGACTACGTGGCTGGCGAGCGGCTCAGGCTCGAGGCGTACACCTCGATAGCGGCGATCAACTCCGACGCCGACATCACCGCGGTGACCGACGAACTGACCGACCGGTACGGACCGCTGCCCCGCGCGGTGCTGAACCTGCTGCAGGTGGCCAGGTTGCGGGCCAAGGCGCGGCGGGCCGGGCTGACCGACATCACCCAGCAGGGCAACCACATCAGGTTCGCGCCGGTCGAGCTGCCAGAGTCGCGCCAGGTCAGGGTTCAGCGGCTGTACCCGCGGACCCTGATCAAGGCCACGGTGCGTACCATGCTCGTACCGGTGCCGAAGGCTGGCACCCGGGCAGGCTCGCGCGACCAAGGTTCCGGGCGGTCCAGTGCAAGCTCGGGATCGGTGACCCCGATCGGCGCCCCGTCGATGCGCGACAGCGAACTGCTTGGCTGGTGCGAGGATCTGGTCGACGCGATCTTCGGCGAGGAACTGGCTACCGCGCCGGCCGGGCAGCCCGGCGGCGGCCAGCCAGCCGGCGGCCAGCGGTCGGGAGACCAGCCGGCGGGCGGCTAAAGTAGCGGCGACGCTATGGCCCGCTCGGGTCGTAGGTCAGGCCCGGGCCGCCCGCGAGGCAGGCTGGGCGGGCCGGATGTCACGCGTGCGAAGGAGATGTGCGGTGCGGCGGACGATCGGGCAGCGCGGTGCCAGCCTGGGGGGACGACCCCCCAGAACCCCCCGCGGTGCCAGCCCGGGGGGACGACCCCCCAGAACCCCCCGCGGTGCCAGCCCGGGGGGACGACCCCCCAGAACCCCCCGCGGTGCTTTCAGGTGGACGGCGGCCGCCGCGGCCGCGGCGGCGGGAGCGCTGGCTGTGTCCGGGCTGCGGGCAGACCCAGCTCGGCGCCGCGGCGCTGTACAGCAATCACCGGATCTCCTCGGCCACGCTCGCTTCTGAGGTCGCCAACCTCAATGCCGGGTTCCAGGCCAACAAGGGCAAGCTGCAGATCCAGTACACCCAGGCCGACATGCCGCGGCAGGTGCTCTCCTGGATGCTGCGGTTCGCGACCACCGAGCAGGTCGCCAAGCGCACCGGGATTACGGTGACGCCTGCACAGGCTCAAAAGCAGCTGAACGACGAGAAGGCCAGGGCCAGTCAGTCGGGCGACACGCTCGACCAGGCCGCGGTGATCAACGGGCTCCCGCCTGACCTGCTGCCCGAGCTAGGCCGCTGGATCGCCATCCAGCTCAAGCTGCAGGACCGGCTCGACAATGGCGTAGCGCCGACCACCGCGGCCGCGCAGCGGGTGCTGCAGCTCAAGGTCAATCAGGTTCAGTGCCTGGCCGCCAAGAGCCTGAACATCAAGGTCAACCCGCAGTACGGCGCCTACGACTACCGGCAGTTCATCGTCGTGCCGGCGACGAACGCGCTGGCCGCGGCTCCAGGCAAGAAGCCCGCTAGCCAGGCGCCGCAGCTGACGCCGCCGTGCTGACCCGCCCCACGGCGGACCGGGGGGACTCCCCGGAGCGCGGTCCGCGCTGATCGAGCTCGTCGCGATCATGGACAGGCTCAGGTCCGAGTGCCCGTGGGACGCCAGGCAGACGCACGAGTCGCTGGTGCCCTACCTGCTGGAGGAGACCTACGAGACGCTCGAGGCCATCGAGCAGCACGATCTGAGCGAGCTCCGCGGCGAACTCGGCGACGTGCTGCTGCAGGTGCTGTTCCACGCCAGGATCGCGGCGGAGCGCACCGACGGCACCGGCTTCACGATCGACGACGTGGCCAGGGGCATAGCGGACAAGCTGGTACGGCGGCATCCGCACGTGTTCGCCGACGTGAACGTCACGGGCGCCGATGAGGTCAAGCGCAACTGGGAGACGATCAAGGCCGAGGAACGGGCCGCCGCGGGCGGCGGCCCGACATCTGCACTCGACGGCGTCCCGATGGGCCAGCCGGCCCTGTCGCTGGCCGCGCAGCTGCAAAGAAGGGCGCTGTCCGCTGGCGCCCCGGCCGAGCTGGCGGACCTCGGTCAAGCTGCGGCTGACGGCGTGACCGCCCCCGACATTGGCAGGGAATTGTTCGCGATCGTCGCCAAGGCGCGCGCCGCAGGGGTCGACCCCGAGCTCGAGCTGCGCCGCGCCGCACGTGCCTTCCTCGACCGGTTCCAGGCCTGGGAGCAGGCGGCCTCTGGGGCCTGACCCGCTCGTCGCGCGCCAGCGCGCCGCTGGTAGAGACCGGCGTGCCGTGCGCGGACCGGCATCGCGGGCTCGGTTAGGCTCCGACGGAGAAACAGCGATCCCGTGCGGGAGTTCTCCTTTGTCGTCCATTGAGGCCATCCACGCCAGGCAGATTCTGGACTCGCGAGGCAACCCGACCGTGGAGGTCGAGGTCGTGCTCGACGATGGCACCCACAGCAGGGCCGCGGTCCCGAGCGGAGCGTCGACCGGGGCGTTCGAGGCCGTCGAGCTGCGCGATGGCGGTCAGGAGTATGGCGGCAAGGGCGTCGAGCAGGCGGTTAACGCCGTCATCGACGAAATCCAGCCCGAGCTGCTCGGCCAGGATGTCGACGAGCAGCGGCTCGTCGACTTCGCGATGATCGATCTCGACGGCACCCCAGACAAGTCCAGGCTCGGGGCCAACGCGATCCTCGGCGTCAGCCTCGCCGTGGCGCGGGCCGCCGCCGAATCGACGCAGCTGCCCCTGTTCCGCTACCTGGGCGGGCCGAACGCGCACGTGCTGCCGGTGCCGATGATGAACATCCTGAACGGCGGTGCGCACGCCGACACCAACGTCGATATCCAGGAATTCATGATCGCCCCGATCGGCGCGAGCACATTCTCCGAGGCGGTCCGCTGGGGCGCTGAGACCTACCACAGCCTGAAGTCGGTGCTGAAGAAGCACGGCCTGAACACCGGGGTGGGCGATGAGGGCGGCTTCGCGCCCGACCTGCCGCACAACCAGGCCGCGCTCGACCTGCTGATGGAAGCGATCGGTCAGGCCGGATTCGCGGCCGGACGTGATGTGGCGATCGCGATCGACGCGGCAGCGACCGAGTTCTACGGACAGAACGGCTACACGTTCGAGGGCGAGGCCAAGACCGCGGCCGAGATGGCCGCCACCTACGCGCGCTGGCTCGCCTCCTACCCGATCGTTTCGCTCGAGGACCCGCTCGCCGAGGATGACTGGTCCGGCTGGCAGGAGCTGACCAGCCAGATCGGCGGCCGGGTGCAGATCGTCGGCGACGACCTCTTCGTGACCAACCAGGACCGGATCAGGCGCGGGATCGCCGAGCGCGCTGCCAATGCGCTGCTGGTCAAAGTCAACCAGATCGGGACGCTGACCGAGACGTTGAGCGCGGTGGAACTCGCCCACCGCGGCGGCTTCGCGTGCATGCTCAGCCACCGGTCAGGCGAGACAGAGGACACCACCATCGCCGACATCGCGGTGGCGGTGAACTGCGGGCAAATGAAAACCGGAGCGCCCGCGAGGTCCGAGCGGGTCGCGAAGTACAACCAGCTGCTGCGGATCGAGGAGCGGCTCGACGACGCGGCCGCCTACGCGGGCCAGGCTGCCTTCCCGCGCTTCGCCGAAGCGAGCCGGTGACCGAGCCGGTCAGCCGTACTCCGCGGCCGGGAAGCCCCCGGCCGCACTTCACCGGCCGGGCGGCGATCCTGGCCGTGGTGTTCTGCGCGATCGCCCTGAGCCTGGCCTACCCGGTCCGCGAGTACATCGCCCAGCGCAGGCAGATCGACCAGCTTCAGGCCCAGCGAGCCGACCTGGCGCTGCACCTGAGGCAGCTGCGACAGCAGCAGAAGCGGCTGCACGATCCCGCCTACATCGAGCGCGAGGCCCGCGACCGGCTGCACATGTGCTTCCCGAACCAGAAGTGCTACGTGATCATCGAGCCGGCGCCCGGGAATAGGCGGGCTACGACGGGCCGAGCGGACCGGGTGCCGTGGTACGCGCGGCTCTGGAAGTCGGTCCAGCAAGCTAACCAGCAGGTACCGGCGAAGGCGGGGCACGCCAAGGGCAGAGCAGGACACGGACATGGTCAGGCCGCGAGCGCGCGACCGCTGGAGCTGACCGGTCCGGCTGGGCGCTGGTGAGTCTGGACGCAGCCGACCTGGCCGCGGTCGCGCGGCAGCTGGGCAGGACGCCGCGCGGAGCGCGTGCCGTCGCGCACCGGTGCCCGTGCGGCCTGCCCGACGTCATCGAGACGGCGCCGCGGTTGCCCGACGGCACGCCCTTTCCGACGCTGTACTACCTGACCTGCGTCCGCGCCTGCGCCGCCGCCAGCCGGCTCGAGGCAGGGGGCGTGATGCGGGAAATGACCGAGCGGCTGCGGTCTGACCAGCAGCTGCGCGAGGCCTACCTGGCGGCGCACCTTGACTACGCGGCCAGGCGGGACGCTGCCGCCGCAGCGTCCGGCGTCGAGCCGCTGGCGCCGGACACGCAATCCGCCGGCGGCATGCCCGACCGGGTCAAGTGCCTGCACGCCCTGGCGGCGCACGAGCTTGCGGCGCCTGGCGCGAACCCGCTCGGACGGGAGGCCCTGGCCGCTATGGGAGAGTGGTGGGCGGCCGGGCCCTGTGTCGACGTTCCGGCCGCGGGCACCGCGGAGGACTGATGGCTTCATCTGGCGCACAGCGGGTCGCGGCGATCGACTGCGGCACGAACTCGCTGCGGTTGCTGATCGCCGACATCGACGCTGGCCGGCATCGGCTGGTTGACGTGCAGCGCAGGATGGAGATCGTACGGCTCGGTCAGGGCGTCGACGCGACGGGAAGTCTTGCTCCGCAGGCCCTGGCACGGACGTTCGCCATGCTCGAGCAGTACGCGGAGGCGATCGGGAAGTCGGGCGCCGGCGCGGTCAGGCTGGTCGCGACGAGCGCCACCAGGGACGCGTCGAACTCCGCCGAGTTCACCGTTGGCGTGCGGCGGATACTCGGCATCGAGCCCGAGGTGATCAGCGGCGCCGACGAGGCCTACCTGTCTTTCTCTGGCGCGACGGCCGAACTCGGCCGCGACGGCGAGCGCGGAGCGGGCGGCGGGAGCGGCCAGCCCGAGCCGCCGTTCCTCGTGGTGGACATCGGCGGCGGGTCGACCGAGTTCGTCTTCGGCGCGGCCGGGGCTGGCCGGGACGACCTCGCGGCGATCTCTGTCAACATCGGCTGCGTGCGGCTCACCGAGCGGCACCTGCACGCCGACCCGCCGACCAGTGCGCAGGTCGACGCCGCGATTGCCGACATCGACGCGGCGCTGGCCACGGTCGCAGAGGCCGTCCCAGCGGCAGAGGCAAGGACGCTCGTCGGGCTGGCGGGATCGGTCACCACGGTGACCGCGCTCGCGCTCGGGCTGGCCAGCTACGACCCGGCGCTGATCCATCACGCGCGGATCAGCGCCGCCCGCGTGCACGAGGTCACGACCGGCCTGCTCGGCACGGATCATCAGGAACGGGCCGCCAGGGCGGTGATCCATCCAGGCCGGGTCGACGTGATCGGCGCCGGCTCGCTGATCCTGGACCGGGTCGCGGCCAGGTTCGGCTTCGGCGAGATCGTCGCCAGCGAGCACGACATCCTGGACGGCATCGCCTGGTCGCTGGTGACCAGCTCGGCGCGTGACCCCGCCTCGTCGTGAGCGTGCGCGAGGCCGCCGGCGCTGGTCCCGTCGGGCCGGGAACCGGGTGGCCTGGCGACCCGGCGACCGCGGCGACGCCGGTCGCGACGGATCAGGACAGCGTCCGCGCCCTGGCCGCAGGCGCCGCCTCGCTGCGAGAACTCGCCGCAAGACAATCGGTCTGCAGGGCGTGTCCCAGGCTGGTCGCGTGGCGCGAGGAGGTCGCTGTCACCAAGCGCCGCGCCTTCGCCGGCGAGCGCTACTGGGGTCGTCCGGTACCTGGCTGGGGCGACGAGCACCCTGGGGTGCTGATCGTCGGCCTCGCTCCTGCCGCCCATGGCGGCAACAGGACCGGCCGGATTTTCACCGGCGACCGCAGCGGCGACGTGCTCTTCGAGTCCCTCTGGCGGTGCGGACTCGCCGCACTGCCGACCAGCGTGGCGGCCGGCGATGGGCAGCGGCTGCTCGGCGTCAGGATGGCCGCGGCGGTGCGCTGCGCTCCGCCGCAGAACAAGCCGACCGTGGCCGAGCGTGATCTGTGCGAGCCGTGGCTCGCGGCCGAAATCGACCTGCTAGCCGACAGCCTGCGGGTGATCGTCTGCCTCGGTCATTTCGCCTGGCAGGCCGCCTGGCGCGAGCTGGCGAGGATGGGACGCACGATCCCGGTGCCGCGCCCGGCCTTCGGCCACGGCACCGAGGTCGAGCTGTCCGGCCTGCTGGTGCTCGGCTGCTATCACCCGAGTCAGCAGAACACGTTCACTGGCCGTGTCACTGGCCCCATGCTCGACGCTGTCTTCGAGCGGGCTCGCGGCTTCGCAGGTCTGCCCTGATCAGAGGTGGTGCAGCGCGGGTGCGGCCTGGTGCGGCCCCGGTGCGGCCGGCCGCCCGGCCCAGATAACTGCACGGTCAGTGAAGAAATTAAGCCTCCAATTGCACGTGCAACTGCACAGATGTGCACGGGTAATGTCGATTTGGTCGCTTATAAGAGTGCACTGCCCGATTCGAGGGAATGATTGAATAAACGGCGTGACTTGAGGTACGATTTCCGAGCCCCCGTAGCCCAAGGGAAGAGGCGAGCCCCCTAAAAGGGCCGTAGTGTCGGTTCGAGCCCGACCGGGGGTACTGATTCAGGAAGATCGCCATCGCGGCGATCATCTAGCGCATCACCGCAGGTCACGTGGGTATCGGGGCCCGATCCAGCGCCGTCACAAGAGTCGCAGCACCTCCAGCGACCGCCTTCCGTGAGCCGGAATTTGCGATTCACTAGTCGTGAGTCCTCATCGATTCGCGCCATTTCAAATCATATGAATCACACGAAATGAGCGCGAACGATTGCAGCGCGAACGATTGCAGTATCGGTCCCGGCGAGGTTAATACTGGAAGGCCGGGGATGCCCGGCAGGGTTAACGGCTTGCGGAGAGCAATGTCCTGCGGCGGGTCGGCCGCGGCGCGATAGGCAGGGGCGGGGCCGGGGCCGGGGCCGGTGCCGGCGCCGCGGCTAGCCGCTGCGGTCCGGCCCGGCGCGGGTGAGCGTGATGGCGACGATGACGCGACGGTCACGGCGCATGGCGTTGCGGTAGTCGTCCCAGTCGGGGTGCTCCCCGGAGACCCGGCGGTAGTAATCGACCAGCAGGTCCATGGCCCCAGGCAGAGCAATGATCTCGGCCGTGCCCTCGGCCTGCATCCAGTCACCGAAGAAGCCGTCGTTCAGCACGCACAGCGAGGCGTGCGGATCCCGCGCCAGGTTCTTGGTCTTCATGGCGGTCTCGCGGGTGCTGATCAGCACCCGGCCGTCGTCCCCGACGCCGACGGTCACCGGCGAGAGCTGAGGCAGCCCGTCCGACCGGCGGGTGGCAAGCACAGCCCGGTGGTTGACACGCATGAACTCCCGGGCAAGGTCCAGTTGCATGCGGCGCCCGTCAGGCGCTGTTCAGCCTGGTACGCCGCTGTACCTCGTACTCGTGCACGATGGCGGTGGCGTAGGCGTGGCACAGCCCGTGCTCGTCGGCAAGCCACGTGGCCCGCTCGCCGTGTCGCAGAAACGACGGCCCCGATTCCAGGCGGTGGAACCACTCTCGGAGATCACTTCCGGTTACCCGCGGGATGCGAGCGATCAGATTCTTGTGCATCTCCGGAGAGTGGATCAGGGACAAGGGGCACCTCCAGGCCGAGATGAGTCTCCTGCATCGAGACTGCACTACGAGACGCGTCCTGGCAAGACCTGAACGTGACCTATCCGTTATGCAACCTGGTACTTAACGAGGCGCCCACCGGCAGGGTCCGCCAGTCAGGACAGGCGCTCGAAGATCATCGCCATGCCCTGGCCGCCGCCGACGCACATGGTCTCCAGACCGAAGGTCTTGTCGTGGAACTGCAGGCTGTTCAGCAGCGTCGAGGTGATCCTGGCGCCGGTCATCCCGAACGGGTGCCCGACGGCGATCGCACCACCGTTGACGTTGAGCTTGGCGATGTCGATGCCCAGGTCCCGGTAGGACGGGATGACCTGCGCCGCGAAGGCCTCGTTGATCTCGACGAGGTCGATGTCCTCGATGGTCATGCCAGCCCTCGCCAGCGCCTGCCGGGAGGCCTCGACCGGGCCGAGGCCCATGATCTCCGGCGACAGCGCGGTGACGCCGGTGGCGACGATCCTGGCCAGCGGCGTGATCCCGAGTTCGGATGCCTTCCGGTCGCTCATCACCACGACCGCGGCCGCTCCGTCGTTGAGCGGGCAGCAGTTGCCCGCCGTCACGGTGCCGTCGGGCCTGAACACCGGCTGCAGCGTGGCCACCTTCTCGAGCGTGGTTCCGGCGCGCGGCCCGTCGTCGGCGGAGACCACGGTCCCGTCAGGCAGGGTGGCCGGCGTGATGTCGCGCTGCCAGAATCCGTCCGCGATCGCCTTCTCCGCCATGTTCTGCGACCGCACGCCGAACTCGTCCTGCTCGGCCCTGCTGATGCCGCGCTGCTGAGCGACGTTCTCCGCGGTCTGGCCCATGGCGATGTAGATGTCAGGGATCTGGCCGTCTTCTCGCGGGTCATGCCAGACGTCGGCGCCCGCGGTCGCCCGGCCCGCGGCCCGCGCCTCGGCCCCGGCGAAGACCGGGTTCTTGGTGTCGGGAGCGCCGTCGCTGCTGCCCTTGGCGAACCTGCTGACGCACTCGACACCTGCGCTGATGAAGACGTCGCCCTCGCCCGCCTTGATCGCGTGGTAAGCCATCCTGGTGCTCTGCAGCGAGGACGAGCAGTACCGGGTGATGGTCGTGCCCGGCACCGTGTCCAGGCCCAGCATCACCGCGATCACGCGGGCCATGTTGTAACCCTGCTCGCCACCTGGAAGGCCGCAGCCGAGGATGATGTCCTCGACCTCGGCCGGATCAAGCTGCGGCACCTTCGCCAGTGCGGCCTTGATCATCGCAACGGTCAGGTCGTCGGGACGGATGCTGGTCATGCTGCCCTTGAATGCGCGCCCGATCGGCGAGCGCGCGGTGGCGACGATGACTGCCTCTGGCATGGCTGGCTCCCTGACGGAACTGGTTGTTTACCGCACAGTAGCTCACAGCAGGGACGACGTCAGCCGGCGGATTCCGGCACCAGGGAACTGGCGTGCGAGCGCAGGCAGCAAATGGCTGTCTGGAGCGTCATCTGGACGGAGTTGTCCGTCGAGGGGAGCTGCACGTGTGCGTCGGCCGGAGAATAGTCTCCCGGGCAGGAGCGGCCTCGGGCGCCAGCTACCTGGTCATCGTGACCATGCTCGGCACCATGGCATGCGCGTCTTCGGCCGGCGTGGCGACTGGCCGTGCAGCAGGGCGACAGCCGCAGCGCGACGCCGCGGCGCGTCAGGCCGGCGGACTGATGATCCGCACCCTCGCCGGCGGCCTAGGCGGACCGGCAGCGGCAGCCACCGTCAGCATCGCCCAGCCGTGCGGTGTGACATCCGCAGGCAAGACACTGCTGGTCGGGACCGAGGTGGCGCACGCCGGCGTGCTCCGCGAGGTCAGCGAGACCACCGGCCGGCTGACGAACCTGGCCGGCGTCCCGCTGCCGGGAACTTCTCCCGACGGCACGCTGGCTGGCAACAGCCAGTTCGTTCTCGCCTGTGACACCGCGCTCGATCACGCGGGCAACCTGGTGTTCTCCGACAGCGCGTTCGTCGACGCGGGATTCAGGCAGCGGACCGGCAACTACAAGGTCCGCGTCCTGGCGATGCACGGCGGGACGTTCTACGGCCAGAAGATGATCAAAGGCCGGATCTACACCATCGGCGGAAACGGCACGTTCGGCAACATCGGCGACGGCCATCCGGCAACCGCGGCGCAGATCGGCATCCCGGTCGGCGTGGCCCTGGACAGCGCCGGCAATGTCGTCGTCGCGACCGCGTTCCCGAGCGGCCGGATCAGGGTCATCGCGGCGGCCACCGGCACCTTCTACGGCCAGGCGATGACCGCCGGAGACATCTATACCGTCGCGGGCGGCGGGGCGGCGCAGCCGTGCGCGCCTGGCGCCGCGGACGGCCAGCCAGCCACCAGCGTTGATCTCGGCCTCGCGACCATGAAGATTCACCGCGATCAACTCGAGGTCCCGGCCGGCCTGCGCATCGATCACTCCGGCAACATCGTGATCTCCGCGGCTGAATGCGGCGGGCGAATCCGGGTCATCGCGACTCGCAACGGCCGCTTCTACGGCCGTCAGATGGCCAGTGCCCACATCTACACGATCGCGGGCGGCGGCACCGCCACCCCGGGCAACGGCGGCCTGGCCACCAATGCGCAGCTTGGCCGCCTCGGCGGCCTGGCACTGGATCGCGCCGGCAACGTCGTGATCGCCGACACCATCGCACACAGCGTCCGGCTCGTGGCGGTCAGGTCCGGCCGGTTCTACGGGCAGCAGATGGTGGCCGGGCACATCTACACGCTGGCCGGCGGCCACGGCGCCGGGTCACAAGGGGACGGCGGGCCCGCGATCCGCGCGAAGCTCGACTTCCCCTGGGCTGTCGCGGTGGACGGCCGAGGCAACATCGCCATCGCGGACTCCATGAACCTGGGAGTGCGCGTGATCGCCGCTGATTCCGGGCCGTACTACGGCCGCCAGATGCGCGCCGGTGACATCTATACGGTCGCCGGCAACGGCCAGTGGGCCTTCTCTGGCGATGGCGGGCCAGCCACGGCCGCCACATTCGGCTCCATGGAGTTCTCCACCGCCCTGTTCGTCGCCCCGGACCAGGCGGGCGACCTGCTGATCTCTGATCCCGCGAACGGCCGGGTGCGCTTTCTGCCGGCCAGCGCCGGGGTGTTCTTCGGCCGCCGGCTGCAGGCACATCACCTCTACTCGCTAGCGGGCAGCAAGCCGGTGCGACTGCTCGGGCCGGATTGCGCGGGATCGGTTCCCGGCAGCCATGCGTTGCTGCCGTGCGATATCGCGGCCGACCGGGCCGGCAACGCGGTGCTGACGACGCCGAAGACCGTCAGCGTGATCGCGGTGCGTACGGGCCGGTTTTACGGCCAGGCGATGCGGGCCGGCGATGTCTCCGTGATCGCGGGGGGCGGCAAGAGCACGGCGAACGGCGTGCTCGCCACCCAGGCCAGCCTCTTCCCGAGGCGGGTGGCCGTCGACAGCCACGGCAACGTCGTGACGGTCTCAGGCAAGATCCGGGTGATCGCCGCCACCACAGGCACGTTCTACGGACTTCACATGCGAGCGGGCCACATCTACTCGCTCGGCTACGGCGACCAGGTCGCCTCGGCTGACCTGGCCGGCAACCTGATCGTGATCTGCCGCAGCCGGGTCTGCGTTATCGCCGGGCGGAACGGAACGTTCTACGGGCGGAACATGATGGCGGGCCACGAGTACGTGGTAGCCGGCGATGGCAGCCGACCCACGTCCGGCGACGGTGGACCGGCACTCGCGGCCGGCATGTCGCCCTGGTCGGTGGCGGTGGACGGCTCGGGCAACCTGATCATCTACGACACCAACTTCGCCAACGCAAGTCCGGTGCGAGCCGAGGTGCGAGTCGTTGCCGCCCAGACAGGGACGTTCTACGACCAGGCGATGACCTCGGGCGATATCTACCGGGTGGCAGGAGGTGGCAGCGCGTTCATCGACGGCCCCGCGTTCAGAGCCGAGGTGGCGGGCGCGGGATTTGTCGCGGCCGCGCCTGGCGGCGGCATCCTGCTCGCGGAGAACTTGTCCGGCAAGATCTGCCTGATCAGCTAGCTATGCCTGGTGGCAGCCGGCCACATGGTTAACGATCATGGCTGCCGGGTGCCAGCCCGGCCATGACCGAGGCCGCGTTCCACTTGGCCGCCCCGGCCAGGTCCCGCGCGTGCTCCCTGGTGCTGTAGTCGAGCCGCGAGGCAGCCTGCGCGATCGCCAGGTCCAGGTCGTTGCCGCACTGGCTGAGCAGGACGGAGAAGTCCCTGCGGACCGGCTCGTGCAGGTAATAGCCGAACGAGCGGTGAATCCGCGCGAACGCCGGCTTGTACAGCCTGGCCCGTTCGTGCAGGCCCGATGCGTACGACATCGGGTTCTTCGGCCGCTGCCTGATGTAATCAGGCAGCAGGCTCGCGGACGCATGCCGGAGGATCCACTTCTCGGTGCCGTCTTTGACCTTCAGCGCCATCGGCAGCCGCATCGCGAGGTCGACTACCTGGGGATCGAGGAACGGGACCCTGACCTCGACGCCGCTGGCCATGCTCGTCCTGTCGACCCGCTGAAGTTCCGTCCGCCCGAGGTTGGCCAGCTTGTGCGCGAACAGGCGGCGCACCTGGGCATGTCCGATCTGGTCGTACATGGCGTAACCGCCGAACAATTCATCCGAGCCATCGCCGGTCAGCACGACCTTGATCCCCAGCTTGGCGATCCTGCGGAACAGCGGCACGGAGACGACCGCGTTGATGATGTCGCCATACTCGGTCAGCTCGGAGATCCTGATGGCCTCTTTGACCTCCGGCAGCCTGATCGCACGCGGCGGGATCTCGATGATCTCGTGCCGGACGCCGAGGTCAGCCGCGAGCTTGCCGGCGTAGGCGATATCGGCGCTGCCAGGCGCGCCGACCGTGAAGGCCACGCAGTCGGGGTGCATCTCACGGACGTGCGCGAGCGTCAGCGAGCTGTCCAGGCCGCCGGACAAGATCACCCCGACCGGCATGGAGGTATTCAGCCGGACCGCGATGGAGTCGGCGAGCGCCGACCTGACCAGCGCGGCCGCCTCGGCCACGTCGGTGACCGGCTCGCCGGCCTCGCGGCTGCGGATTCAGCAAGTCCGTGTAGTGCGCCAGCACGGGATCGCGGCCTGGCCTAGCCCAGCCATGGCTCCCCGGCGGCACCTCGCGCACGACCGCGCCGGCCGGCACCAGCGCCTTGATCTCCGACGCGACGTGCAGGCAGCCGCGCGCGGTCGACCAGTACAGCGGCTTGACGCCGACCGGATCGCGGGCCAGGTAGGTACGGCCGGATGACCGCTCGCTGATGGCGAACGCGAACTCGCCGCGCAGCCGGCGCACCGCGTTCTCGCCCCACTGGGCGAACGCCTGCAGGATGACCTCGGTATCGCTCTCTGCTGCGGAACTGGTGGCCGAGCGCGCGCAGCTCGGCGCGCAGCGCGCGATGGTTGTAGATCTCGCCGTTGTAGCAGAGCAGCCAGCGCCCGTCTGCCGATAGCCACGGCTGGATCGCCCTGACGGGATCGACGATCCGCAGCCGCTGCGTCCCGGCCAGCAGGCCATCGTCCAGGCGCACCTCCTCGACCTCGCCCCGCGGTCGAGCAGGTCGAGCATCTGGCCGAACAGCAGCCTCGCTTGGGCGAGGTCCGGCGATCAGCGCAATGCCGCACACCTAGTCAGCTGCCGCGCGAGGCGGATTTGCCTGGCGAGGCCGCTGACCAGGTCGGGGCGCAGGCAGACATGCCAGGCCTGACCCTCGTCGATGACGTTGACCTCGCCGGCGCGCTGCCGGTCGAGCAGCAGCCCGCGCAGCAGCCGGTGCGCGCGGAACCGGCGGTACCACTGCATCTCGATGTCGGCTGCGAAGCCGACGCAGTGCGCGCTGGGCAGCAGGGCGATGTAGCCGAGCGACTTCAGGTGCCGCTGATGCTCGACGCTCCTGGCGACGCTGGTCACCCACAGCGGCGGCGTTCCGTCGGGCGCGATCTGCGCGAACTCGTCGGCGAGGTCGTTGAGCCAGGCCACCGCCTGCGGCCGCGCCCTGGCCAGCCAGAGCCCGGCGGTCCGCGGCGCACGTCCTGGCATGGCCCGCCGCTCGGCCGACCGCGCGGCCCGCGCTGCCAGCGTCACGGCCTGGTGCCGGTACCTGGAACGTCACCTGCCCGTCGGCGTCTAGCTCATCGAGGTCGACGAGGTCGGTGGCGTCCTCGACGTCGGAGTCCGTCTGGTAGCTGGGCGCCCGGCCCCACCACACGGCGTCGATCTGCGCCAGCAGCGAGATCCTGACCAGCGAGGCGAGCGTGCTGGTCGCGTTGCGCGGCGTGGGCTCGTAGTTCCTGCACCTCGAACAGCAGCCTGGCGACTGTCGCGTCCCAGCCGTCAGGCGTCTCTTCGAGAACGGTCGCGAACTCGTCCTCGCCGAGCCGCTTGGCCAGGATGTGCTCGGCGGCCCTGGCATCGGTGGCTGCCGCCTGCCCGATCTCATTGACCAGGTCACCTGCCGCTGCCCGGAACGGCGCGAGGGCAGGGCGTGCAGGGCGAGAAGTGCTCAAGCGGCGGGCGGCTTAGCCACCCTTCCTGATCGGCCAGCAACAATGCCACGAGTCCCCCTCGGCTCGAATGCCGGGCGCGGTGCCTGGGGCACAGAGTGTAACAACGCGACTGCGAACGGTAGTGCCCTTTTAATCTTCGTCCCCTGTCTCCCATTAGCGCCCGCTAGCGGCCCCGGTGAGCGTGCTGCGACCCGGGACGGTCGCCTTGGACCGCCGCCGCATGACGGGTCGGCGTGATCGTGCCCCTAGGCTTGAACCGGTCTCCCAGGACAAGGTGGTTCAGCCATGCAGGTGCACGAGTCGCTGATCGATCTCATCGGGAACACGCCGCTGCTCAGGCTGCGCAAGGTCACCCGCCACCTCGGCAGCGGGCACAGCCCGGGCACGGCGACGACCAGCCGACGCGCCCGGCGGTGCTGGCCAAGGTGGAGTACATGAGCCCGGGCGGCTCGGTGAAGGACCGGATCGCGCTGCGCGATGGTGCGAGGCCGCCGAGGCCTCGGGCGCGCTCCGGCCCGGCGGCACGATCGTGGAGCCCACGTCGGGCAACACCGGCGTCGGGCTGGCCATCGTGGCGGCCGAGAAGGGCTACAAGTGCGTGTTCGTCTGCCCGGACAAGGTCGCCCAGGACAAGATCAGCGTGCTGCGCGCCTACGGCGCCGAGGTCGTCGTCTGCCCGACCACGGTCTCGCCTGAGTCGCCTGACTCCTACTACAGCGTCTCTGACCGGCTCGCCAGGGAGATCCCTGGCGGCTGGAAGCCGAACCAGTACGCGAACCCGGCCAACCCGCAGTCGCACTACCGCACCACGGGCCCGGAGATCTGGGCGCAGACCGACGGGTACGGTCACCCACTTCGTGGCGGGCATCGGCACCGGCGGCACGATCTCGGGCACCGGCCGCTACCTCAAGGAGGTCTCCGGCGGCCGGGTCAAGGTCATCGGCGCCGACCCTGAAGGCTCGGTCTACTCCGGCGGCACCGGCAGGCCCTACCTGGTCGAGGGCGTCGGCGAGGACTTCTGGCCGCAGACCTACGACAAGACGATCTGCGACCAGATCATCGCGGTGAGCGACGCCGACTCGTTCCTGATGACCAGGCGGCTGGCGGTCGAGGAAGCGCTGCTGGTCGGCGGCTCGTGCGGGATGGCGGTGGTCGCCGCGCTGAAGGTCGCCGAGCAGGCCGGGCCCGATGCTGTCATCGTGGTGCTGCTGCCCGACGGCGGGCGCGGCTACCTGTCGAAGGTGTTCAACGACGACTGGATGGCCGACTACGGCTTCCTCACCTCGGAGACCGCCGAGCCGACGTATCGCCGACGTGCTCGAGCGCAAGAGAGGCCAGTTGCCGCTCTTCGTGCACGCGCATCCGGCGGAGACGGTCAAGGCGGTGATCGAGACGCTGCGCGAGTACGACGTCTCTCAGCTGCCCGTGCTGAAGGAGGAGCCGCCGGTGATGGCGGCCGAGGTGGTCGGCTCGATCACCGAGCGGGACCTGCTCGACGCGCTGGTCAGCGGGCGTGCCGCGCCCGGCGAGCCGGTCTCGGCGCACATGTCGGCGCCGCTGCCGATGATCGGGTCAGGCGAGCCGATCAGCGCCGCCGTCGCCGCGCTCGAGAAGGCAGGCGCAGCCGTCGTTCTCGTCGACGGCAAGCCGGCGGGAATGATCACCAGGCAGGATGTGCTCATGTTCCTGTCCGGCTGACGGCCGGACAGGAAGGGCCGGACGAGGCGGAGGGACAGTGGCGCAGATCGAGCGCGGCGACGGATTCGAGACCCTCGCCATTCACGCGGGTCAGGACCCAGACCCGCTGACCGGCGCGGTCGTGCCGCCGATCTACCAGGTGTCGACCTACAAGCAGGACGGCGTCGGCGGCGTGCGCGGCGGGACGCGCAGCGGGGTCGCGGACTGGCCCGGCCGCTGGGTCGAGGGCTACGAGTACTCCCGCACCGCCAACCCGACCAGGGGCGCGCTGGAGGACTGCCTGGCCGCGCTGGAGGGCGGCGTGCGGGCGCTGGCGTTCGCGTCCGGCATGGCCGCCGAGGACTGCCTGGTCCGCACCGTCTGCCGGCCAGGCGACCACGTGCTGATCCCGCACGATGCCTACGGCGGCACGTTCCGGCTGTTCGACAAGGTGCATGCCGCAGTGGGGCCTCGCCTACCACCCGGTGCCGGTCTCCGACGCCGAGGCGGTCAGGGCCGCGGTGGCCGAGTTCAGCCCCGCGCTGATCTGGGTGGAGACGCCGACCAACCCGCTGCTGTCGATCGCCGACATCGCCGCGCTCGCGCAGATCGCGCACGCGGCAGGCGCGCTGCTCGCGGTGGACAACACGTTCGCCTCGCCGTACCTGCAGCAGCCGCTCGCGCTCGGCGCCGATGCCGTGATCCACTCGACGACCAAGTACCTGGGCGGCCACTCCGACGTGGTCGGCGGCGCGCTCGTCGTCGCCGACACTGGCCTGGCCGAGCGCCTGGCCTTCCTGCAGAACGCCGCCGGGTCGGCGGGCGGCGCCGTTCGACGCCTGGCTCACCCTGCGCGGAGTCAAGACGCTCGCCGTCAGGATGGACCGGCATTGCGATAACGGAGCGCAGGTGGCGATGTGGCTCGCCAACCACTCTCGCGTCGCGCAGGTCTACTACCCGGGCCTGCCCGATCACCCGGGCCACGAGGTGGCGGCCAAGCAGATGCGGGGATTCGGCGGGATGGTCTCGTTCCGGCACGCCGGCGGGCGCGGCGGCGGCCGTCGAGATGTGCGGGCGGACCAGGCTGTTCACGCTGGGCGAGTCGCTCGGCGGGGTGGAGTCGCTGATCGAGCACCCGGGCAGGATGACGCACGCCTCGGTGGCCGGGTCCCCGCTCGAGGTGCCTGCCGACCTGGTCAGGCTGTCGGTCGGGATCGAGAACTGCGACGACCTGATCGAGGACCTGCGCACGGCGCTTGGCTAGCCGCAGCCGGCCCGCGCGCCCTCGATGGTGCCCGCATCATCGGCTAACTGCCGAGGCGCGATCGTGGCGTCGGCGCCGAGCGCGCGCCTGGCCGCCTGGTGCTCGTGCCTGACCACGTGCATGACCGCGTTGATGAGCGCCAGGTGCGTGAATGCCTGCGGGAAGTTGCCCAGGTGCCGGCCCGAGCGCGGGTCGATCTGCTCGCCGTAGAGCAGCAGCGGGCTCGCGTAGGACAGCACCTTCTCGCACAGGTCCCTGGCCCGCTGGTGCTCGCCGATCTCGGCCAGCGCCGAGACCATCCAGAACGAGCAGATCGTGAACGTGCCCTCCCGGCCTTTGAGCCCGTCGTCGGTCTCCTCGGCGCGGTACCTGATGATGAGGCCGTCTTCCGACAGCTCGTCGGCGATCGCGAGCACGGTGTCGCGGATCCGCTTGTCGTCGGCCGGCAGGAACCTGAGCAGCGGCATCAGGAGCAACGAGGCGTCCAGCGCTGTCGTGTCGTAGTGCTGGCAGAACACGCCGCGGTCATCGAGCGCGTTGGCGCAGATGTCGTCGTGGATTTCGTCGGCGGCCTGCTGCCATCTGGTGGCGGCCTCCCGGTCGTCCCTGATCCTCGCCAGCCGCGCGCCGCGGTCTAGCGCGACCCAGCACATCAGCTTCGATGAGGTGAAGTGCTTGGGCTCGCCGCGGACCTCCCACATTCCGCGGTCAGGCTCGCGCCAGTGCAGCAGCGCCTGCTCGACCTGCTGCCGCGCCATCCGCCAGACCCGGTCGTCCAGCCAGTCTCGCGACTTGGTGTGCAGGAATAGCGAGTCGAGCACCGTGCCCCAGACGTCGTTCTGGCGCTGGCCGTACGCGCCATTGCCGATCCTGACCGGCGTGGCGCCCTGGTAGCCGCGCAGGTGCTCGAGCACGTGCTCCTCGAGGTCCCTGCTGCCGTCGATCCGATAGACGATCTGCAGGTCCTCGTGGTCGCGCTCGATGATGTCGGCGATGAACGCGAAGTAGTCGTTCGCCTCCCATTCAAAGCCGAGCGTGAACAGGCCCCAAAGCGCGAACGTCGAGTCGCGAATCCAGCTATAGCGATAGTCCCAGTTACGCTCGCCGCCTGGCGTCTCCGGCAGCGACGTGGTCGCCGCCGCCGCGATCGCGCCCGTCGGGGCGTAGGCGAGGCCCTTGAGCGTCAGCGCGCTCCGGGTCAGGTGCGAGCGCCAGCGGTGGTCGGGCAGCCTGCCGCGAGCCAGCCAGTGCCGCCAGTGGTGCGCCGTCCATAGCAGCCGGGCATTGGCGTCCGCGTAGTTGCGCGGCGGCTCGCAGCTACCCCAGGACAGCGCGCAGTACCGGGTCTCGCCCTCCTTGATCAGCGTGCGCGCCTGCGCGCTCGGGCCCTCGATGCCGATCCTGACGTCGGAGGTCAGGGTCAGCTTCAGGTCCGAGCCTGGCTGGCCGATGCTCACCTGGTTGAAGCCGTGGTCGGTGTGGGCCCAGTGATCGCGGTGCCTGCCGTAGTCGAACGCGGGGTGGCAGTCCATCACAAGCTGGACCGCGCCGTTGGTGCACCGGACCGTGCGCAACAGGATGTGCTCCGCCTCGTAATCGGTCGGCGGCCTGCGGTGCGAGTGCTGTTCGGGGTTCTCGTGCCGCCACGGCCCCATCACCAGGCAGTCCCTGACGATCAGCCAGCCCTCGCCGCAGTCCCAGACCGTCTCGAGCACCATCGTGCCTGCCAGGTAGCGCCGGTCGGCTGGGACGGACATGTCGGCGGGGCCGAACCTGAACCAGCCAGCGTCGCGGTCGAGCATCGAGCCGAAGACGCTGGCGTCATCCAGCCGTGGCAGGCACATCCACTCCACCGACCCGCTCGGCGCGATCAGGGCCGTGACCTCGCAGTCGGACAGGAAGCCGTAGTCGGCGATCGGGGGGTAGGGCGAGAAGTCGTCGAACTCCGCTGGGCCCAATTGCCACTCACCTGCTCCTGTTAAGTCGGGTCTACCCCATGGAGGTGGCCCAATTCACCCGATCAGCTATTCCAGACCATCAGGACCAGGATGACGAGCCAGATCACGGTGACGATTCCGCCGATCATGACGATCCGGCCGCGCTCGACATTGGCCAGGTGCGCCGGGATCGATGCGGTGTGATCGGCCGCCTGCGCGCCGGTGATCTGCTCCGGACGGTCGCCGCCGGCAGCCTGCTCCGGCTGGCCGGTGCCCGCGTGAGCCGGGTCCTCGAGCGGCACCCGCCGCTGGCTGATCGGCCACATGCGCCGCGGTGTCGGTTGCCGCCTCCAGCGCCTTGATCGCGTGCCGCTGATCCCTGTGGATCAGGCCGAGCAGCAGCACGCTCACCAGGAACAGGGTCTCCGAGACGATGATCCACGGCTTGCTGGCCTTGCCGATCATCGAGGAGAGCACGATTCCGGCGATGAGCACGCCGAGTGAGCCCACGGCGAAGATGAGGGTCATCCTGCTCAGGTAGCGCAGGATCCTGATGTCTCGTTTCCTGATGTAGCGCGGCGTCGACATGATCGCCATGGTGGCCGGGCCGATCGTGAAGATGACGAAGGCGACGTGCAGCCACAGGACCAGGTGTTGCGAGAAAGACATGCGCCGAGTCTAGAACCGGCCCGTCAGGTTCGCGGCCAGCAACGGGGGCGCATTGCTGTCGTTCTTGCAACAGCTTTGCGCCCTCGTTGCGGCTCGGGATACGGGTTAGCGCGCCTTCCGGTTGGCGAGCCAGGCGCCGGCGAAGGCGACAACGCCGATCACCGCGCTCACCGCGCCGCGGATGCCGTGGCTGCCGTGGTTGACCTTGCCTGAGTGGCCGACCGAGTCGAGCGGGCCCATGCCGACGCCCGCGAAGAAGAGCACGGCCAGGATGATGAAGACGACGCCGACGACCGCGAGCGCGACGACGAGCGGCCGCTTCGAGCCAACGCCGCCCGATACAGTTCCGGAACTCACAACTTCCTCCTTTGGAGGGCGGATTTCTCCGCGGGCCTCAAGCGGCGCCGGGAGAGCTGGTATTTCCCCGAGTGCCCCCGGCGGGCGGCCCGCCAGTCTGGGGAGATGATTACGTGCCGAAAAGTACTACTAGCGGCGCGATGGAATGACGTACTTTCGGGAAGTGCCGGGAAGTGCCGGGAAACGACATCGGCATGCCTGTATCGGGAGTTTCTAGCCTGATGCCCGGATCAGCGCGCCTGACGACCTGCGCGACCGTGTTGTCCTAGCGGCCGCGCTCCTTGCGCGACCTGAGGAAGTCGCTGACCACGTACTCGCCCAGGCTGTCTGGCATCGCCCGCAGCACCCGGCCGCCGTTGCGCCTGGCCACCTCGTCCACGAACGAGGTCAGCCGCTCGTCGTCGGCGAGCATGAAGATGTTCAGCGTGGCGCGTCGCCTGGTCATCTTGTCGACCTCGGCCATGGTGAGCTCGAGGGTCTCAGGCGATGGCGGCCAGTCGAACCAGGAACTGCCGTCCCTGCGCAGGTGCGCGGTCGGCTCGCCGTCGGTGATGACCAGCACGACCGGATTGTGCTCGGGGCGCCGGTCGAGGAACCGGCCCGCGAGCACCAGCGCGTGGTGCAGGTTCGTGCCCTGGACCATGTCCCAGCCGAGCCCGGCCAGGTCGGTCTCCCTGAGTTCCCTGGCGTAGTTGGAGAACCCGATCACCTGCAGCGAGTCCTGCGGGAACCTGGTCCTGACCAGGGAGTACAGGGCCAGCGCGGTCTGCTTCGCGGCGCTCCAGGTGCCGCGCAGCGCCATCGAGTAGGACAGGTCGACCAGCAGGCAGATCGGCGGCCGACGCCCGCCGCTCGGTCTCGCCGATCTCGAAGTCGCTGACCGAGAGTCGCACCGCCGTCCTGCCGCCGCCCGCCCCGGCGTCCGCACGGTCGCCAGCGCCGTCGTCGCCGGTCCTGGCGGCGAGGCCGGGCACCCCGCCGCGCAGCAGCGCGTTGCGCACCGTCGCCGAGGTGTCGATGGACTGCTCGTCGCCGAACCGCCACGGCCTGGTCGAGCCGGTCAGCTCGCCTGCCTGGCCGACATCGTGCTGGTCGTGATCCCCGAATCCGCCCTCGGCGAGCTTGGCGAACACCTGGCGCAGCGCGGTGTCGCCGAGCCGGCGCACGGCTTTCGGGGTCAGCTCGAGCTTGCCTTCGTTGCTGACGCAGGTAGCCCTGCCGCTGCAGTTCGCGCTCGATCTGCCGCAGCGCCTCCATGTCGTCGACTGCCTGGCGGCCGAGCGCGCGCCGCACCGCCTCCTCGTCGATGTCGTCGAGCCGCGCGCCTGGGTAGTCCTGCCGCATCGCGTCCTCGAGCTGGCGAGGTCGGCCAGCTCGGCGAGCGCGGTCGTGGCGTCGCCGAGCCCGAGCGGGTCGCGGCCGGTCATCCGCTCGCCGCGCTGGCCATCCCAGTCGATGTCGGGGCGGCGGTCCCTGAGCGCATCGGCAAGCCTGGCCATCTCCTGCGCCAGCCCGGCGTCCTCCATCGCCTGCGCCATCAGCCCGGCCAGTTCGTCCCGCTGTTCGTCGGTGAGGGAGTTGAGCAGGCGCTGGGCGGCGGCCATCCGGCGCACCAGCGAGTCCACGAGCTGCTCGAGGTTCTGCGGGGAGTCGGGGAAGAAGTCGCCGAACTCGGCCATGAAGGCGTCGAAGTCCTCCTGGGTGTGGTCGCCCCTGGCGTCGGCCTCGATCATGTCGGTGAGCGCGGCCATCATGTCCTTGACCCGCTGCATGTCCCCCGGGTCGGACTCCGACATCTGCTCCTTGATGCCGCGGAACTGGCTGTCCAGCACCTCGCGCCTGAGCAGCTCCTTGAGCTGCTCGAAGGTCTGCGCGGCGGCCTGGCTGCGCCACTGGTAGTCGGCGAGCTGCCTGATCGCCCCCGCGGTGTCTGACGGCAGCGTGTCCAGCTCTGCCTCGCGCAGCCTGGCGTCGTCGCTCGGGTCAGGGAAGAGCTCGGCGCGCTCCTGCCCGATGGCGGTGTCGAGCAGCGCTCTGGCCTGCTCGAGGATGCCGTCCAGGCGCCCGCTCCTGCGCAGCTCGCGCTGGCGCTCGCGAACCCGCCTGAGCAGGTCGTCGAGGCCGCGGCGGTCGGGCAGGCCGCGCCTGAGCAGGTCCCGGAGCGCGCTCGCCGGATCGTCGCCGCTCAGCACGGACTCACCGAGCGCATCCACGGCCCCGCGGACGTCGTACGGCGGCTCGAGCGGATCAGGCCCGCCGTCGTACTCGCCGTACCGGTAGCCGCTCACCCGCCACCGCCCTTCCTGCCGTGCTCGCAGGAGGCTGGCCTGGCGCCCGGTCAGCCACGGTAGATGGCGCCGCCGTCCACCACATCCTTCGACAGCCTGCGCATCAGGTACAGCCCCTCGAGCGCGAACTCCAGCGCCGCCGCAGCCTGGCCGAACGACTCGCCCCCGTCGCCGTCCAGCCGCTCCATGATCTTCGCCAGCCCCGGCACCTCGCCGATCCTGCGCAGCAGCTCGGCGGCCGGCAGCAGGTCGGAGGACTCGACGCTGCCGCCGTCGGCGAACCTGGTCACCAGGCCGGACAGGTCGGCGCTGCCGAGGTGCGCGCGGAAGGTCTCGGCGGTCGCGCGGCGGAGCAGGTGCTCGAACACCTCGCCTTCCCTGCCCTCCTCGCTGACCTCGAACTCGACCTTGCCGCGCAGCGTGGTCACGACCGCGGGCAGGTCGCAGATCCGCGCGACGGGCTGCTCCTCGCCGGTGATCGCGGCCCTCCTGACCGCCGCCGCGACCACGGCCTCGGCCGCGGCGATCGCGAACCTGGCCGACACTCCCGAGTGCGCGTCGACCGCAGGGGAGCTGCGCACCAGCCTGGTGAACCTGGCGATCACCTCGATCAGGTGCCTGGGCAGCACAGCGTCTGAGTTGTCGCCGCCCCAGGCGATCTCGGCCTCCTGCTTGACCACGGCGAGCTCGTCGTCGAGCGAGAGCGGGTAGTGGGTGCGGATCTCGGCGCCGAACCTGTCCTTGAGCGGGGTGATGATCCGGCCCCTGTTGGTGTAGTCCTCGGGGTTCGCGCTGGCGACGAGCACCAGGTCGAGCGGCAGCCGCAGCGCGTAGCCGCGCACCGCGATGTCGCGCTCCTCGAGCACGTTCAGCAGCGAGACCTGAATCCGCTCGGCCAGATCAGGGCAGCTCGTTGAGGCAGAAAATGCCCCGGTTGGTGCGCGGCACCAGCCCGTAGTGAATGGTCTCCGGGTCGCCGAGGGTGCGGCCTTCTGCCACCTTGACCGGGTCGATGTCGCCGATCAGGTCGCCAACGCTGGTGTCGGGGGTAGCGAGCTTCTCGCCGTACCGGTCATCGCGGCCGTGCCAGCTGACCGGCAGGTCGTCGCCAAGCTCGGCGGCCAGCCGGCGGCACCTGGCGCAGACCGGCGCGAACGGGTGGTCGTTGATCTCGCACCCGGCGACGACCGGCGACCACTCGTCGAGCAGCCCGGTCAGGGTGCGGATCAGCCTGGTCTTGCCCTGGCCCCGCTCGCCGAGCAGGATCACGTCGTGGCCGGCGATCAGGGCCCGCTCCAGGTGCGGCCGCACCGTGGCGTCAAAGCCGAGGATCCCGGGAAACGGATCTTCGCCTGCCCGCAACCTGGCGATCAGGTTCTGCCGCAACTCGTCCTTGACGCTCCTGAACTGATGGCCGCTTGCGCGGAGTTCACCGAGGGTCTTGACTTCAGGGGCGGTCGCTTGCGCTGGGGCTGATGCTGACTGGCGCTGTGATCTCTGATGCTGTGGCTGCACCATTCGACACTATGTCCCGCACCGGCGTGGTCCGCATCTTGGGAGGTAGCAAAATGGCCGAAAGCGGACCTGTGCTGGCCGTCGATATCGGCGGCACCAAGATGGCCGCCGGGGTCACAGAACCCGGCGGCCGGCTGATCACGTGGGCGCAGATCCCGACCCTGCGCGACATCGACGGCGAGCAACTCTGGCGCAATCTGGAGGACCTGGTGCTCGGCGTGCTCGAGGACGCCAAGGTCAGCGATCCGGCCGAACTGTCGGGCATCGGCTGCGGCTGCGGCGGTCCGATGGAGTGGCCATCCGGGCCGGGTCTCGCCGCTGAACATCCCGGCCTGGCGGCTGTTCCCGCTGCGGGAGCGGCTGGCCGACAAGTTCGGCACCGGCGGCGGACCGGTCCGGGTGCACAACGACGCGATCTGCATGGCCGCTGGAGAGCACTGGCGGGGCGCGGGCCGCGGTTGGAAGAACGTGCTGGGCATGGTCGTCTCGACCGGCGTCGGCGGCGGGCCTGATCCTGGACGACCACCTGATCGACGGCGCCTCAGGCAACGCCGGGCACATCGGTCACGTGGTCGTCTACCCGGACGGGCCGGCCTGCGCGTGCGGCGGGCGCGGCTGCCTGGAGGCGATCGCCAGAGGCCCGGCGCTCGCGGAATGGGCGCAGGCGCACGGCTGGCGTCCCGATCAGCCAGGCTTGACGGCCAAGGACCTGTCAGCCGACGCGAACCAGGGACACGGCGTGGCCAGGGACGCGCTGCGGCATGCGGGCCGGGCGCTCGGCATCGCGATCGCGTCCGCGACCAGCCTGTGCGACCTGGAGGTGGTGGCCATCGGCGGCGGGCTGTCCCAGGCCGGGGCGCTGCTCTTCGAGCCGCTCCAGGAGGCACTGTCGACGCACGCGAAGCTCGATTTCACCAGGCAGGTGCGCGTCGTGCCAGCGGCGCTCGGCCAGAGCGCAGGCCTGGTCGGCGCCGCTGCGCTGATCGCCGCTGGCGAACGCTACTGGGCCGCGGACTGAGAGTCGCGGCGGCCTGGGAGCGGCGGAGTCCGCAGGACCACGAGCGTCCGCGCGGCCTTGTCGTGCAGCGCCTGCCGGCGCCGGTCTCGCAGCAGCCAGCCGTTGTCGGCGAGGAAGAACAGCGGCAGCACCTCGCCGCCGGCCACGAAGATCAGCGCCCGCAGCAGCGAGGCCCGCAGGCTCACCGGTGAAAGGTCGCCGGCGCTCACCACCCAGATGCCGACCGAGCGTTTTCCGATGGTCGTGCCCCAGTAGCCGGTGAGCAGCCAGTAGTACAGGATCGCCAGGATGATGGTCGCAGCGAGCACGATCAGGTAGGGCCCGATGGTGTGGCCGAAGACCCGCCCGACCGCCCCGTGCGCCGCCGGAGCGCCCGGATCGATGCTCGTCGCGCCGGCCATCCGGCTGGCGAAGGATGCCAGCAGCCTGCCCCACAGTGCGCCGGTGACGAGCGTAAGGACGAGCGCGTCGATGCCGAACGCGACCAGCCGCCGCCAGGGGGGCGCGACCGTGATCCCGGCCGTGCCCTGCGCCGCGCCGGTTGCCGGAGCGCTGACGGCGCGCTCCGCCTGAGGCGCGACTTTCACCGGTGTCGCCGCGGCGATAACCGGCCAGGTCGCTGTCGCCTGCGGTGTCACAGGCCCATCATGCCCAGCTGAAAATGACTACGATCAGTAGTTGATCGACTGTATTACGTGAATGAGCGGGTTGCCCGCTCAGCGGCCTGGCGGGCCAGGTCAGAGGTTGCCGCGGCGCTCCTGCTCGCGCTCGATGGCTTCGAACAGGGCCTTGAAGTTGCCTTTGCCGAAGCCCTCTGACCCGTGCCGCTCGATCAGTTCGAAGAAGACCGTCGGGCGGTCCTGCACCGGCCTGGTGAAGATCTGCAGCAAGTAGCCGTCCTCGTCCCGGTCGGCCAGGATCCGCAGTTCCTTGAGCTCGTCCAGGTGGACCCTGGTGTCGCCGACCCACTCGCCGAGCGTCTCGTAGTAGCTGTCAGGAGTCGGCAGGAAGCTCACGCCCGCAGCCTGCATGTGCCGGACCGCAGCGACGATGTCGTCTGTCGTCAGCGCGATGTGCTGGACGCCGGGGCCGCCGTAGAACTCGAGGTACTCATCGATCTGGGACTTCTTCTTGCCAGGGGCAGGCTCGTTGATGGGGAATTTGACCTTCCGCGACCCGTCGGCCACGACCTTGCTCATCAAGGCCGAATACTCGGTGGCGATGTCGTCGCCGACGAACTCCTTCATGTTCGTGAAGCCCATGACCCGGTGGTAGAACTCCACCCAGTCGTTCATCAGGCCAAGCTCGACATTGCCGACGCAGTGGTCCACGGCGGTGAAGAACGGAGCCAGGCGGCCCCGGTCGGCTGGCGCCGGCGTGATCGGCTCAGCTGCGACATAGCCGGGCAGGTACGGGCCTGCGTAGTTGGTCCGCTCGACCAGCGTGTGCCTGGTGTCGCCGTAGGTCGCGATCGCCGCGAGCACGACCTTCCCGTGCTCGTCGGTCTCGGCGTGCGGTTCATCCAGTGGCGTGGCGCCGCGAGCGACCGCGTAGCCGAAGGCCTCGCTCGCCGAAGGGACGCCGATCGCCAGGTCGATGACGCCGTCGCCGTGCGCGGCGACGTGCCTGGCAAGCTCGGTGCCGGGCCGGACCGGGCCGCGGAGCACGAACCTGGCCGAGCCGGATTCGAGCACGTAGGCAACCTCGTCCCGGCACCCGGTCTCCGGTCCGCGGTAGGCCACGACCCGCATGCCGAAGGCGGTGGAGTAGTAGTGCGCGGCCTGCCTGGCGTTGCCGACCGCGAAGACGACAGCGTCCATGCCGGTGACGGGGAATCCATCGGCGGGCAAGGCCGGCTGATGCTGAGCCTGCGGTCTGCGTCGTCATGGTCTCGCTCCTGTGCGGCTGGGTCGGCTGTCACAGCCCTCACTCGCAGCATTGACCTGGCGGACAACATGCGCAACTGAGTCCTGTTAAGCTAGACAGATTGTTTAGTTCCTGGCGGAATCAGTCCGCAACTCTGAGCAGGATGCCGCAGATGGCTGAAGCCCCGTGATCGACGAACTGGACGCGCGCCTGGTCGCGCTGCTCACCGCCGAGCCCAGGATCGGTGTTCTGGAGGCGTCGCGGCGGCTCGAGGTCGCGCGCGGCACCGTGCAGGCCAGGCTCGACCGGATGCAGGCGCGCGGCGTCATCACCGGCTTCGGCCCCGACATCGACCCGGCGGCCATCGGCCACGCGGTGACGGCGTTCGTGACGGTCGAACTCAGGCAGTCTGGCGGGCGCGATGAGGTCGCGGCGCGGCTGGCGGGGATTGGCGAGATCCTGGAGGCGCACACCATCACCGGGCCTGGCGACATGCTCTGCCGCGTGGTCGCGCGGACCAACGCCGACCTGCAGCGGGTGATCGACGCGATCGTCGAGGTGCCGGGCGTGCTGCGGACCTCCACCGTCATCGCGCTCGCGACCGCGATCGGCTACCGGACCACGCCGCTGGTGACTTCGACGGCGGCCGAGGCCCGCTAGCTGGTGTAGCCAGGACGTTAGCTGCCGTAGGCAGGGAGCGGCTCGACGAGTTCGGCCGCGATGTCGCTGACGATCTCGCTGAGTTCGTCGCGGTCGGGGACCTGGTCGCAGAGGTACATCCAGCCGACGCTCATCGAGCCGAGCGCCATCATCGCCCTGGCCCGCTCGCGCAGCGAAGCGTCAGGCCCGGCAAGCTGATCGGCAAGCTGCAGCGGCGCGTTCTTCAGCGTGCGCAGCGCCTCGGCCATGGTGTTCATCGCCGCCTGGTTCTGGTGCAGCATGCGGAACACCTGGCTGCGCTCGGCCACGATGTGCATGTACCTGGCCAGGATCTCGCGCCTGGTCTCGGCGTTGCCAGGATGCTCGCTGGCCCAGCCGATCAGCGCGTCCATCTGCGTCTGGTAGTCCTCGACCAGGCTCAGGATGATGTCTTCCTTGGACTTGAAGTGGTAGTAGAGCGCGGCCTTGGTCACGCCGAGCCGCTCGGCGATCTCCCGCAGCGACGTGCCCTCGTAGCCATGCTCGGTGAAGAATTCGACCGCGATCTGCTGAATCTTCGCGCGCGTGTCGGTGCGCGAACGGCCGTCATGGTGGGCCACGGTGTCGGTCCTGGGGGACGACCCCCCCGAGCCCCCCGCCGGGCCCGCGCCGGGGCGCGGGGACGACTCCCTCGCCACCGTAGCCTCGGCGATGTCATTCATCGTGGTGCCCTGCCTCTTTCGACTCGGATCGCGTCCCTGGCCCGCCTGCGGCCGGTCGCCGGTGCCCGTGTAACCTACTTGACGACCGGTTAGTTAGCAGCTTATCCTGCATTGCGTCTAGATACTAGCCGGTCGGCAAGTAGGTTACGAATACCGCAAGGGGAAAAGAGGGGCCTAAAAATGGCTGAGGCTGAGGCCGTCGGCGGCGAGCAGTCGGCGCCAGCGTTCGGGCGCAGGCGCGATGTCATGATCGTGCTGCCCGGGCTGCTGCTGGCGCTGATTCTGGCAATGCTCGACCAGCTCGTCGTCTCCACCGCCCTGCCCAGAATTGTCGGCGATCTCGGCGGGCTGAACCACCTGTCCTGGGTGGTCACCGCCTACGTGCTCGCCTCGACCATCACCACGCCGCTCTACGGCAAGCTCGGTGACCTGTACGGACGTAAGCGGCTGCTGGTCGCCGCGATCCTGATCTTCCTGGCAGGCTCGGCGCTGTCCGGCCTGTCGCACACGATGGACCAGCTGATCATTTTCCGCGCGCTGCAGGGTCTCGGCGCGGGCGGCCTGATGGTCGGCGCGCTCGCCACCATCGGTGACCTGGTCTCGCCGCGTGAGCGCGGCCAGTACATGGGCTACATGATGGCCGCGATGATGATCGCGATGATCGCGGGACCGCTGGTCGGCGGCTACATCACCGACGCGCTGTCCTGGCGGTGGATCTTCTACATCAACATGCCGATCGGCGCGATCGCGCTCGCTTACATCTTCGCGACGCTGCACCTGCCCAAGCTCAAGATCCAGCACAGGATCGACTATCTAGGCGCGGCGATCCTGGCCGTCGGCGCGACCGCGATCGTGCTGGTCACGACCTGGGGCGGCAGCTCAGTACGCGTGGGGCTCGCCGATGATCATGACGCTGATCGCGGTGGGGATCGCGTCCGTGGCCGCGTTCATCTGGGTCGAGAACAGGGCGGTCGAGCCGATCCTGCCGATGCACGTGTTCAGGAACCGCAACTTCTCGCTGGCCAGCAGCATGAGCTTCCTGCTCGGCATGGCGATGTTCGGCGCGATGACGTTCCTGCCGCTGTACCAGCAGACCGTGCAGCACGCGTCCCCGACCGTGAGCGGTCTGCTGCTGATCCCGATGATGCTGGGCTCGACCGTGACCTCGCTGATCGCTGGCCGGGTCACCGTGCAGACCGGCAGGTACAAGGCGCTGCCGATCATCGGCGGAGCGATCATGACCGTCGCCATGCTGCTGCTGTCGACCATCGGCGTCAGCACCTCCCGGTGGACATTGATGGCGTTCTTCGTCGTACTCGGCGTCGGCATGGGCTTCCTGATGCAGGTCACGACGCTGATCGCGCAGAACAGCGTCGACCCGAGGGACATGGGCGTGGCGAGCAGCTCGCGGGCGTTCTTCCAGCAGATCGGCGGCTCGATCGGGGTCTCGATCTTCGGCGTGCTGTTCAGCCAGGGCGCTGATCAGCGAACTGCACACCGAACTGCCAGGCGCGCCGATCAAGGCATCCAGCTTCCAGCAGCTCAGTCCCGTCACGGTGGCGCACCTGCCCGCGCAGGTGCAGCACGCGGTCTTCGGCGCGATCAGTCACGGCATCGAGACCGTCTTCATCTGGGCCGCGCCGGCCTCGGTGATCGTGTTCCTGCTCGCCTGGCTGATCAAGGAGATCCCGCTGCGCGGCCGCGCGGACACGCCAGGCCAGGGTGGCGCCTCGGCGCCCGAGCCCGAGCTGGTCGCCTGAACTAGCCGTCGCCAGGCGAGCTGGTCGCCTGAACTGGCAGAGCGGTAACGAACGCAGAACGGCCCGGGCCTCGCTGGCCCGGGCCGTTCGCCTGTTCTGGGTCAGCTACATGCCGCCGTAGGGCACCGCGTCGATGATCTCCACCGATGAGCGGCTTGCCGTTGGGCAGGTTGTAGCAGGCGGTCTCGCCGACCTTCTTGCCGGAGATCGCCGCGCCAAGCGGCGACCGCGGCGAGTACACGTCGATCGGCGACCCGCTCTCCTCGCGAGAGGCGAGCAGGAACGTCGTCTCCGTGTCGTCGCCCTCGAACCGGACCGTAACCGTCATTCCAGGGCCGACTACACCATCGGTCCTCGGCGGCTCGCCGACCTTGGAGTGCGTCAGGATGTGGGTGAGCTGGTGGATCCGTGCCTCCTGCTTACCCTGCTCCTCCTTGGCTGCGTGGTATCCGCCGTTCTCCCGCAGGTCGCCCTCTTCCCGAGCCGCCTCGATCTTCTTGGCGATGTCGATCCTGCCCTGGCCAGACAGGTAGTCCAGCTCAGCCTTGAGCCGGTCATAAGCCTCCTGTGTCAGCCACGCAGTGTCGTCGCGGGTCTCGGTCACAAGCACTCCTCATATGCGCTGTGCGGAATCCAACTAGTCCGCCGGGCCCAGAAGCTGGGCCCCTCGTGAGGGGGTAATCCATCGAGACTACTTTGTCCCTCTGACTCAATTCAACCATCAACAGGTCAGACAGTTTTTTCGAACAAAATTACGAGGGTGATCATAGTTTTGAAGGCTAGTGTAGCTGGATAGGGGCGCCGGCAAAGCCGTTAAAATCGGCTTGAAATGCCAGCGTCAGCCGTGCGCCGGCCGGGTGCGGGCCTGGGTACGGCTGCCACTGGTGGTTCTCGCGCGGCGGGCGGAATGCAGATGCCGGTCTGGCGTGTTCTGACTCGGGGCAATCACGTGCAATGGCCTTGCCTGGCCGGGCCTGGCGCAGCGGCGTGATCCGCCCGCCACCCGCCTGCTGTCGAGAGGGACCCAGAGGATGTCATCAGCATGTACATGCGACCTTTCCGCGCCTGCGCAGACCGGGCCTGACGCGGCTTCCGCGGCCGCGCCGGGCTGCGCTGACGGGCCGCTGCGGCTGATGGCCGTGCACGCGCATCCTGACGACGAGTCGAGCAAGGGCGCGGCCACGATGGCCAGGTACGTTCGCGAGGGCGTCGAGGTTCTCGTCTGCACGCTGACCGGTGGCGAGCGCGGCGACATCCTGAACAAGGCGATGGACCGGCCGGACGTGAGGGAGAACCTGCCAGGAATCAGGCGCGCCGAGATGGCCGCGGCCCGTGACATCCTCGGGGTGCGGCAGGAGTTCCTGGGCTTCGTCGACTCTGGCCTGCCCGAGGGCGACCCGAAGCCGCCGCTGCCCGAGGGGTGCTTCGCGCTGCAACCGCTCGAGGTGGCGGCCAGGCCGCTCGTCCGCGCCGTGCGGGAGTTCCGGCCGCACGTCATCCTCACCTATGACGAGAACGGCGGGTACCCGCACCCGGACCACATCATGACGCACCGGGTGTCGATCGAGGCCTTCGAAGCAGCCGCCGACCCGGACCGCTACGCCGGCTGCGGAGAGCCCTGGCAGCCGCTGAAGCTGTACTACTTCATCACCTTCCACCGGGCCAGGTTCGAGGCCATGCACCAGAAGATGATCGAGCACGGCCTGGAGTCGGTGTACGAGGAGCGCTTGAAGGCCTGGGCCGACGAGGACGACGAAGAACCCGCGAGGACCGGGCACGAGATCACCACGTACATCCCGTGCGCCGACTACTTCGAGATCCGCGACCAGGCCCTGATCGCGCACGCCACCCAGGTCGATCCGAACGGCGGCTGGTTCGCCTGCCCGGTCGAGATCCAGCGCGAGGCGTGGCCGACCGAGGATTACCATCTGGCCAGGTCGGTGGTGGATACTGACAAGCCAGAGGACGACCTCTTCGCAGGAATCCGAGAGAAGGTACGGCAGTGACGGATCTTGCGGTCTCGCACGGGATCCTGGATCAGCCTGGGACGGTCGCGTTCCTCGTCATCTTCGGCATGGGCGTCATCTTGTTCTTCGTCTTCCGCTCGATGGCCAAGCATCTGCGGAACGTCCAGATGGCGGCCAGGGCCGAGGCCGAGGCGGCCGCGAAGGCGAAGGCAGCGTTCGGTGACACGTCGGCTGGAATGGGCGCGGAGACCGGGGCGCCGGCTGATGCCTGGCGCGCCGACCAGAGCTAGGCCGGCCAGAGCTAGGCCGGCCAGGGCTAGGCCCGGCCAGGGCTAGGCCCGGCCAGGGCTAGGCCCGGCCAGAGCTAGGCCCGGCCAGAGCTAGATCGAGGACTCGCGAGCCGCGCCGTCGAAGCGCAGACCGTATACAAGCAGCGTGGTTCCAGGGGCAGGCGACCAGTCCCGCTCCGGCATCCGAGTGAAGCCTTCCTGCTCATACAGCCGATGCGCGGCGCGCATCGTCGGCTCAGTGCACAAGATGAGGGAGCCGATCCTGAGGTCGCGGGCCCTGCGCAAGAGATGCCGCAGCAGTTTCCTGCCGACGCCCTGGCCCTGGACCTCGGGCCGGACGGCAAGCGCCCGGATCTCGGCCTCTTGCGGACCCCTGACGACCTCGCCGGCGTGCGGCCACGGCTGCAGCATGATCGTGCCAACGATCCGCTCGGTCGCAGGGATGGTCGCGACGAGGACCTCGCCGTTGCCGTCGCTGCCGAGGCTGCGCAGGGTCGGCGCGTAGCCCGAGTCCGCCGAGATGAAGCCGCCGCCCTGATAGGCGGCGATCCTGATGTCGCCGACCTCGGCCATCTCAGCGGGCAGCGCTTCCCTGATCAACACCAAACCCATGCTAACCGGGCCTTAGCCGCGGATCTCCGGCTGCCTGCTGTCCGTCGCCAGCTGCCTGCTGCCCGTGCGCAGCGCGGCCAGCGGCCTGCTGCCTGCGGCGTTCTGCCCGCTGCACGCAGGACCGCGGCGCGCTGCCCGCAGCCCTCCCAGCTGGTATGGATGGTCCAGCCATTGCGGATTCCGGTGATGGATGGACCTCCCATACCGCGCGTGCGGCGCGCTGCCCACTGCCCGAGGCGCGCTGCCCGCTGCCGGCAGCCCTCCCAGCCGGTATGGATGGTCCAGCCATTGCGGATTCCGGTGATGGATGGACCACCCATTCGAACGCGGGCACGCCGTACCGCGCCCGCGCGGGGGGCGCGGCGCGGCGCGTGGCGCGGGTGCGGGCGGCGCGTGGTCGCGGGGCGGCGCGGGTCCGGGCGGCGCGTGGTGCGGGGCGAGGGCAACGGCGAGGGTGACCGGGTCACTGTTGCGAGGCGGTCGCCGGGCCGGGTGGCCTAGCATTTAGGTGCGCGGCGATGAGATGGGCGCGCGACAAGGTCGTGCGCGAGCGCTGCGCCACCACCCGGCTACGAGGGAGTGACGATGACGACGGCCCAGTCGGTGCCCGAGGTGCCAGCGTCCGCCGTGCCGGAGACAGGCTGGCTGCTCGACGTGCGAGAGCCCTACGAGTGGGTCGCGGGACACGTTCCGACCGCCACCCATATCCCGCTGGCGCAGCTTGGCCACCGCAGCGGGGAGATCCCGCGCGACGACACGATCTACGTGATCTGCCGGTCCGGCGCGCGGTCGGCGCGTGTCACGCTGGCGCTGGTCGAGGGGGGCTGGCAGGCGTTCAACGTCGGCGGCGGCATGCAGGACTGGGCGGCCGCCGGCCGCCCGATGGTCAGCGAGACCGGCGGAGCGCCCACCGTCGCATAGCCGCAGCCGACCCTGACGCGGTCAGCCGGCGCTTGCCGCAGCGGCTGGCGATGCTTAGCCCGCACGGTGTCCCGTCGATGGCGGCGGGATGATCGACCCTGCCAGCGCGCGGGTCGGCTGGTCGCGCCCGCGTCGGGAACCTTCTACGGCCAGTCGATGACGGCGGGAACTACACCGTGGCAGACGGGACCAGCGGGTTCTCCGGCGACGGAGGGCGGGCGACCTCGGCGGAACTCAGCGACCCTGAGTACGTCGCGGCGACCGGCCGCGCGGGCCTGCTCATCGCTGACCGGAGCAACGGCAGGCTCCGCGCGGTGGCTGGCTGACGGCCTAGATGGCGCCGAGTCCGAGGAGCAGACCGTCCGCCTCGACGGCTGGGGAGCTCGTGATGAACATCGGCACGCCGGCCGACGGGGCGTGGATGGACTGCAGGACCTCGGCGGCGTCGAGCGTGGTGACGGTGCCGAGCAGCTGACCTTCGGCGACCGAGTCGCCTGGGCCGACGGCGGGCTGCCACCACCCCGCGGCCTCCGAGCGCAGCCAGAGGAACCGGCTCAGCACGGTCGGCGCGGCAGCAGGTCCGTCGGCGCCCGCCGCGCCGTTGGCGCTAACCGCCGCATCAATGCCGAGCGAGGCGAGCACCCGGTCAAGTCCACGCAGGTGCAGGTCGACCGCGTGCTGCTCGACCAGTCCGCAGCCGCCGGCCTCGGCCGTGATGGCCGGGATTCCCACCTGCGCCGCGGCCGCGCTGGTCGTGCCGCCCACCGCGCGGCCAGGGCCTGGCTCCTGCCTGATCACGTAGCCCAGCCCGTAGGCGACAGCCAGTTCGAGCGCCTTGCCCTCGCTCGGGCCGGCCTCGTAGAGCGTGAACGGCTCGAGCGCCTCGGGCAGGTCGCCGCAGTGCGCGTCGATCAGCGCGTCGCTGCCGGTGATGACCTGGGTGAACGTTGCGTGCGCCAGCCGCTCGGCGAGCGTGCCGTCCGGGTCGCCGGGAAAGCACCGGTTGAGGTTCTTGCCGTCCTCGGGCACCACGAACGGGCTGCGGGCCTGGAAGGCCGGCAGGTTCAGCACCGGCACGATCGTCACCCGGCCGCGCAGGTCCCGGCCGGCCAGGCTGGCCGACCACTGCCTCACCGCGGCCATGGACGCGTACTCGCAGCCGTGCACGCCGGAGATCACCGTGAGCCTCGGGCCGTCGCCGGTTCCCGTCACCTCAACGACCGGGACGTCGAGGCCGGCTAGGTCGATGGTGCGGCGGTTCAGCGTGCTAGGCATGGATCGTCCTTCCTGAGGCGGGCCATCGAGGTATTCATCGGGGCCGCGTGTGCTCGCCGCCGAGCACACGCTCGGCGGCCGCGGCCACCCCGAGCAGCGCGGCGTCCGCGCCGCGTCCGCCCGCGAACTGCATGCCGATCGGCAGGACGCCGGCTGGAACGGGGACCGGCAGCGACAGCGCCGGGTGGCCGGTCAGGTTGTAAGGACCGGTGAACCGGCCTTCCGCGTTGTCTTCGCCGAGGCCGAACGGCGGGTCCTGCTCGGGCGCCTGGTAGCCGACCGAGGGCCCGATCAGCGCGTCCAGCCCGGCCAGGCTCGCGTCGATCGCCGCGGTCAGGTCGGCCTGCTCGCGCAGGGCCTGCTCGAACTGCTCGTCGGTCACCGACGCGCCGAGCTCGAGCAGGGCGCGGGTGCCCTCGCTGTATCCGCTGGTCTCGCGGCCGGCATGCACGAGGTGCGCCTCGCGCGCGACGATCACCGCGAGCGTCTGCTCCCAGTCGGCCAGCCGGTCGAGCCAGGGCGCCTGGACCTGCCTGATCTGCCAGCCGGCCTCGGTCAGCGCGGCAATGGCCGCTGACAGCGCGCTTGCCGCCTCGGGTGTCACCGATGGATCGGAAAGCTGCTTCGCGAGCACGCCGACGGCATGGGTCGCGCCGTCGTCAGCGCGGCCTGAACCGGCCAGGTCCGGCCGGCCGGCCAGCACAGCGAGCAAGTCTGCGGTGCCAGCGACGCTCGAGGTGAGCGTTCCCGCGTGGTCACAGCGCGGCGAGAGCGCGAAGACGCCGTCGAGCGGGATCAGTCCGTAGCTCGGCTTGAGCCCGACGATCCCGCAGTACGCGGCCGGGATCCTGATTGATCCGCCGGTGTCGGTGCCGATCGCGAGATCGCACACGCCCGCCGCGACAAGCGCCGCAGAGCCGCCAGAGGACCCGCCTGAGGTCTTGGACGGATCTGCGGGATTGCGCGTGTCTCCGACGTCAGGGTGCGCGAATCCGGCCGCGTACTCCAGGCACTGGGACGCCGCGAACACCTCGGCACCCGCCTCGCGAAGCCGGGTGACCAGCACGGCGTCCGCTCCCGCCGGGCCGGGATCGTGCACCGGGCTGCCGCACCTGGTCGGCACGCCGGCGATGGCGACGATGTCCTTCACCGCGACGGGCCGCCCGGCGAGCGGCCCGTCGGGCGCCCGGTCAGGCGCGCCGATCACCGCGGCCACCGCGTTCAGCGGCTCGCCGAGCCTGGCCAGCCGCTCGTAGGCCGCGAGCAGGTCGAGGTTGGCCCTGCTGCACACCCGCTTGCCCTGCTCGATCGCGGTGATGAGTTCGATGGCCCGCCTGATCAGCGGGGCGTCATCGGTGGCCAGGGCCCCGAGGATCGCGGGCACCTCAGTCGGCCGGTGCAGCACCGCCAGGTCGCGGTAGATCCCTGAGTGCGTCTTCGCCGAGCGCCTGTTGAACTCCGTGAGGCGCTCCAGCGAGCCGTCCAGGTCGTCGGGGTCGAACCCGTCGAGCGGCACCGGCGGCACTGGCGCCTGCGCGAGCACCTGCCTGGCGATCTCCTTGAGCAGGGGCGCGTACGCGCGGTCGGCCAGCACGTCAGCGATGGAAAGGTCGCTGACCGCCGTCGCCGTCAGCATCGCCCCGTAGGCCTCCTTCGCCCACAGGTAGCCGAGCACCGTCTCGGTCACCTGGGCGTCGGCGATGTCTGCGGCGAGCGCCCTGACCCGGTCGCTGATGGAGCCGTCGGTCTCGCCGATCATGAGCGTCGCCCTGTTGCCGCGCAGGATCACTCCTGGCGCGATGGCGTCGGCGCCGAAGTTGACGCACGCCTCGACGACGCGCTCGGCGCCGACCGCGTCAGCCAGGACCGCGCTGTTGAGTCCGTTCTGCATCGACACCACGAAGCCGCCGCCGGTCAGCCGCGGCGCGACCAGCGCGGCCGCGGCTGCGGTGTGATGGGCCTTGACCGCGATCAGGACCGGGCCATCCAGCCGTTCTGGCAGGTCAGCCGGGCCGACGGCGGTGACCTGGGCGGTGAAGTTCTCGACCGGCCCTTCGATCCTGATGCCGTTCTCACGGACCGCGCTGACCACGTCAGGGCTGGCGTCGCAGACCAGTACCTCGTGGCCGTCGCGCGCCAGTCCTGCGGCGATCGTGCCGCCGATCGCCCCGCATCCCACCACCACGTAAAGCACGGCTCGGAACGTTACAACACGATAACTACGTCGGTCTAGGTATCGCCTGACTATTTACAACTCGCCGGATGATGGCCAGATTAGGCGGGACAAAGGTTTGTCCATCGAGCGGCCGCGCGGCGGCTCATCTGACGCGCGCGCTCGCTCGAGAACAAGAGCGGCCACGCGACGGCCCGTCCGACGCGCGCGCTGCAAGGAACACTGTCCGGGCGAGCGGCGTGGCTTGCCGTTGGATCGGCCGGCACCCGGCCGTCGGCATCTAGGGAGCTTTCCGTGACACACCGATTTTCCGTGAGGAAGGCACTGATCGCGGTCAGCGCCGTCCTCGTTCTCGCCGCCTGCGGCTCGGGCGGCTCGTCCAGCGGCGGGGGTGGCGGCGGCGGTACCAAGAGCGGTCCCGTCCATGGCGGCGACCTCGTCTTCGCGGCCGTGCAGGACGCGCAGTCGATGAACGCCACGACCGTCTTCGACAACAACTCGATCTGGATCTTCGAGCAGATCTACCAGACGCTGTACACAGTGACCAATGACGGCAAGAGCGTCCGGCCGCAGCTTGCGACCAGCTACACCGTCTCGACGGACAAGAAGACCTACACGTTCAAGCTCAGGCACGGCGTGAAGTTCTCCAACGGCAAGCCGATGACCTCGGCTGACGTGAAGTTCTCGATCGACCAGAACCGCAAGGCCACCAAGGGCTGGGCCTACATCGACTCGGCGATCAAGTCGGTCGACGCCCCGGCGCCTGACACTGTCGTGATCCACCTGAAGTTCACGTGGGCGCCGCTGCTAGCGGACCTGTCGTTCTTCGCGAACGGGGTCGTCCCGAACAACTACGGCGGCGAGACCGAGACCCAGTTCTACAACCACCCCATCGGCACCGGGCCGTTCAAGTGGGACTTCTGGCACAAGGGCGCGGCACTCAAGCTGGTGCGGAACCCGCAGTACTGGGAGAAGGGCAAGCCGTACCTGAACAGCGTCACCTGGACCGACGTCGCGAACGACAACACCAGGGAGCTGCAGCTCAAGGGCGGGCAGGCGCAGGTCGACCAGACCCCGGCCTGGTCCACGGTCTCTTCGCTGAAGACCACCAGCGGCGTGACGATGAACCTGTTCAACTCCACGCAGACCAACTACCTGGCCTTCAATGAGACGCGCAAGCCGTTCCAGGACGTGCATGTCCGCCGCGCGATCTCGCTGGCCATCGACCGGAACGCCCTGGTCAAGGCCGTCCTGTTCGGCAACGGCAAGCCAGCGAACTCGCTGTTCCCGCCGCAGGTGCCGTTCTATGACCCGAACACACCGGGCCTGCAGTTCAACCTCGCGCAGGCCAAGGCGGAGATGGCCAAGTCCAGCGTCCCGCACGGCTTCACAACGTCGATCACTCATCTCGGCAGGGAATTCGGACTCCAAGACCATCGCCACCATCCTGCAGTCCGAGCTGAAGCCGCTCGGCATCAAGCTGAAGATCACCCAGCTCGACCCGAATGTTGCCAACAACGACGAGCAGACACTGAAGTACGACATGGTGCTGACGCTCTGGACGATGGACATCCCAGACCCCGACGAGCTCGCGACATTCGCGGTCGACCCCAACTCGGGCGCCAAGTCCTTCTTCACCGGTTACAACAACCCAACCGTCGTCAAGGACACTCACCTGGCCGAGACGACGACCGACACCGCCAAGCGGCAGCAGTACTACAACGCGATCCAGGCCGGCGCCGCCAACGACGCGTTCATGGCCTACCTGTACTACTCGCCCTATCCGTACGCCACCACGAGCAACGTGCACGGCTTCTTCGTGACGCCGCTCGGCAACATGCACATGGAAGACGTCTGGCTGAGCAAGTGACCATTTCCGCTCAACTGACCGCTCGTGGTCCGGCGGCGGGCATTCCGATGCCCGCCGCCGGGCGCCTGCCCGCAAGGGGGTAGTTCGTGGGACGGATGACCTTCGTCATCCGGCGGCTGCTGATGCTGATCCCGGTCGCAGTCGGCGTCACCATCGTCGTCTTCTTCATGATTCACCTGATCCCGGGTGATCCTGCCAGGACGATTCTGGGCCTTCACGCCACGCCGCAGCGGATCGCGATCTTGCACCGGCAGTGGGGGCTGGACCGGCCGCTGGTCAGCCAGTACTGGCTGTTCATGGACCGGCTGCTCCATGGCAATCTGGGCCAGAGCCTGTATTACGGTGGCTCAGCGGCCACGATCATCTTCCAGCGGATCCCGCCGACACTCTGGCTAATCGCGTACTCGGCCGTGCTCGCCGTGCTCATCAGCGTGCCGCTGGCCACGATCGCGGCAACCCGCAAGGACGCGGTCCGCGACCAGGTGGTGCGCGCCGTGCCGCTGCTGGGCCTCGGGATGCCGCCGTTCTGGGTGGGCATCCTGCTTGTCTACGCGTTCGCCATCAAGGTGCGCGCGTTCCCGGTCAGCGGTTACGGCGACGGCTTCTTCGGCCACCTGCACGCGATGTTCCTGCCGGCGCTAACCGTGGCGATCGCGCTCGCACCCGTGGTGATCCGTGCCCTGCGCGCCAGCATGCTCAACGTGCTGGGCGCTGAGTACATCACCACGGCGAGGTCCAAGGGAGTGCCGGCCAGCCGGCTGTTCCTGCGGCACGTGCTGCGCAACGCGGTGATTCCCGCGGTCACGGTGCTCGGCATCAATATCGGCTTCCTGATTGGCGGCACCGTCATCATCGAGAACATCTTCGCGATCCCGGGCATCGGGCAGCTGATGATCAACTCGATCTTCCAGCGCGACTTCCCCGTCGTGCAGGGCGTGACCCTCGTCTTCGGAGTGCTCGTCGTGCTCGTGAACCTGCTCGCTGACCTGTCTTATGCGGCACTCGATCCGAGAGTCAGGTTCGACCGGTGAGCGCGATCTCCTTCCCCGAGCCCGCGCTCGCGGCCGAGGTCGAAGAGCACGCGCAGCCGCGCCGGGCCAGGCGCTGGTACCGCCAGCCCGCGCTCGCGGCGGGCATGATCCTGCTCGCGATCATTCTCTTCGCCGCGATCGCCGCCCCGCTGCTGACGTCGTACAACCCGCTGCAGGAGAACCTCAACGCGCAGCCTGCTCAGTCCGAGCGCGCATCACTGGCTCGGCACCGACCAGACCGGCAGGGACACGTTCAGCCGGCTGCTCTATGGCTTGCGCACTGACCTGCGGATCGCGTTCATCGCGGTCCTGTTCCCGTTCTGCATCGGGACGATCATCGGCAGCATCGCCGGGTACTTCGGCGGCTGGATTGACACCGTGCTGATGCGCCTGGTCGATGTCGTCGTGGCGTTCCCGTTCTACGTGCTGCTGATCGCCCTGGTGTTCGTGCTCGGCCCGGGCGAGAGCAGCATCTATATCGCGATCACGCTGGTGGGCTGGGTCTCCTACGCCCGCATCATCAGGGGCGAGATTCTGGTCGCCAAGCGCCAGGACTACGTGGTCGCCGCCCGGTCCGGCGGCCTGTCCTCGATCAGGATCATCGGCAGGCACCTGCTGCCGAACGTGATCACCCAGGCGATCATCTACGCGATGTCCGACATCGTCCAGGACATCCTCGCCATCGTGACGCTCGGCTACTTCGGCCTGGGCGTCCCGCCACCGACACCGGATCTGGGATCGATGATCAACGACGGCCAGAACTTCCTCACCACCCACTGGCAGCTGACCACCTTCCCCGGGCTCGCGGTCGTGGTGGTCGGCCTCGCGCTCTCGCTGATCGGCGACGGGCTCGCCGACCTGATCAGGCCGGGGCAGTCGTGACCGGGCACTCAACCCCGTCGCTCGCGCAGCCGCCGGGCTTCGGCCCGGCGGTCGGCGGGGCCATGCTGGACGTCAGCGACCTGCACGTTCAGATCGCTGCCAGGCACGGCACGGTCAGGGCCGTCGACGGCGTATCGCTTCGAGGTGGCCAGGGGCGAGGCGGTCGGTCTGGTCGGTGAGTCGGGCTCCGGCAAGAGCATGACGCTGCGCGCGATCCTCGGCGTCCTGCCGCCAGAGGCGAAGGTGACCTCTGGCCAGATCGTGCTCGACGGCGTCGACCTGGTGCCGCTGTCCAACAACGACATGAACCAGATCCGCGGGCCGAAGATGTCCATGATCTTCCAGGAGCCGATGAGCGCGCTCAACCCCGTCATGCGGGTCGGGAACCAGATCGCCGAGGGCCCGCGCGTTCACCTGGGGTACAGCAAGGCCAAGGCGGCCGAGCGCGCGCTCGAGCTGATGCGGCGGGTCGGCATCCCCGACCCCGAGCGTCGGTTCCGCGCGTTCCCGCACGAGTTCTCCGGCGGCATGCGGCAGCGCGTGATGATCGCGATCGCGCTGTCCTGTGACCCGGAGATCATCCTGTGCGACGAGCCGACCACCGCGCTCGACGTCACCATCCAGGACCAGATCCTCCGGCTGCTGGCGCGGCTGTGCGCCGAGTCGGACGTCAGCCTGATCTTCGTCACCCACGACCTGCCGGTCGTCGCCCAGCTGTGCCAGCGCGTGGCGGTCATGTACGGCGGGCAGCTCGTGGAGACCGGCGACGTGCGCGACGTGCTGCTCGATCCTCGGCACCCGTACACGCTCGGGCTGGTCAGGTCGGCGCCCGACGTGGAGTTCGTGCGCGAGTCGCTGGTGCCGATCCCCGGGTCACCGCCGAGCCTTGTCACGCCGCCGTCCGGGTGCCGGTTCCACCCGCGCTGCTCGTTCGCCGAGGAGGACTGCAAGGTGCTGCCCACCCCGCTCCGCGAGCTGCCAGGTGGCCGGTCGACCGCCTGCCTGCACTATGAGCGCTGCGAGGAAGCGCTCGCGGCCGACAGGGCTGGCTCATGACCGGCCTCGGGCAGGACACGCTAGGCGCTACTGCAGCGGCAGGACGGGGTTCCGCTGCTGTCCGCCAAAGACGTGGCGGTCTACTTCCCCGTCGGCTCGGCGCTGAGCGCCAGGATCAGGCACGAACAGCGGCTTCTGCACGCAGTCGACGGTGTCGACATGGAGCTCGCAGCCGGCGAGGCGATGGCGCTGGTCGGCGAGTCAGGCTCTGGCAAGTCGACGTTCGCGCTGGCGCTGGCCGGCATGCGCCCGATCGACAGCGGCGAGATCGCGTACAAGGGAAGGCAGCTCCCCGCCCGCCGGTCGCGGGCCGATCAGCGGCGAATCCAGATGGTCTTCCAGGACCCGTATTCGTCGCTCAACCCCCGGCTGACCGTCGGCGGCATGCTGCGCGAGCTGGTCAAGGTGCACCACGTGGTGCCGTCCGACCAGGCCGACGCCTACTGCAGGGAGCTGCTCACGCTCGTCGGGCTCGGCGATGACGCGATGCGGGCGTACCCCAGGCAGTTCTCCGGCGGCCAGCGCCAGCGGGTCGCGATCGCCAGGGCCCTGGCGCTGCGCCCCGACATCCTGGTGGCCGACGAGCCGGTGTCCGCCCTCGATGTCAGCGTCCAGGCGACGATCCTGAACCTGCTCCGTGACCTGCGCGCCGAGCTCGGCCTGACGCTGCTGCTTATCTCGCACAACCTCGCCGTGGTCAGGCACCTGTGCGACCGGATCGCGGTCATGTACCTGGGCAGGATCGTCGAAGTCGGGCCGACCGAGCGGCTGTTCGCCGATCCGCGGCATCCGTACACGAAGGGCCTGCTCGCGGCCATTCCCCGGCTGGCCGATAACCCGGCGGAGCGCGGCGAGGCGACCGACGGCCCTGCCGTGGTCGGCGACCCGCCGAGCGCCCTGCGGATCCCGGCGGGCTGCCGGTTCCGCACCAGGTGCCCGATCGCGCAGCCGATTTGCGAGACGCAGGACCCAGCCCTGACGTACGCGGCCGGCGATCCGGCCCACGAGGCGGCCTGTCACTTCGCGTTCGGCCCAGCGCCGATCAACACTGCGGCCGCCGGCCGCTGCCGTCGCCGCCCATGCCGAGCCGGCTGAAGTGGCGCAGGTCGTCCCGCGGCCGCGCCTGGGAAAGGAGTAACCCTGCCCGCCACTCCCGCCACTCCCGTCATCATCGCCAGTGAGCGCGGCGAGGTCGGCATCGCCGCAGGCATGGAGCTGCTGCGAGCCGGCGCGAGCGCGATGGACGCGGTCGAGATCGCCGTCAGGGCCGTCGAGGCGAACGAGGCCGACCACTATGTCGGGGTCGGCGGCCTGCCCAACCTGCTCGGTGAGGTTGAGCTCGACGCGTCGATCATGGACGGGGCGACCCGCAGGGCGGGCGCGGTGGCCGCTGTCACCGGGTTCCCTCATCCGATCTCGATCGCCAGGGCCGTCTGCGACCGGCTGCCGCAGCACCTGCTGCTGGTAGGCGCCGGCGCCGAGCGGTTCGCCGACGAGGTCGGCATCGAGCGCGGCCAGACGCTCACAGACGAGGCGAAGAAGATGTGGCGGGAGGGCCTGGAGCCAGACGCGCTCGAGGCGGTCGCCGAGCGGCAAGGCGACGGCGAGGTGGCCTACCGGCGCCAGGTGCTCGAGCGGCTCGCGGCGATGCCAGCACCTGATGGGCCGTGGGGAACGGTCAACGTGCTCGCGCTCGACGCCGCTGGCAACCTCGCGGTCGCCGTCAGCACCAGCGGCTATCCGTGGAAGTACCCGGGCCGCGTCGGTGACTCTGCGCTGATCGGGGCTGGCAACTACTGCGACAACAGGGTCGGCGGGGCGGCCTGCACCGGCCGCGGCGAGCTGGCGATCCGCGCCAGCACCGCACGCGAGGTGCTGCTTGGCCTGAAGGCAGGGCTCGACCCGGCCGCCGCGTGCGCGGCCGCGCTGGCGCAGACGCTCGAGCTGCCCGACGACTACCGTTCCCCGCTGCAGGCCCTGTGCCTGGCACCGGACGGCAGCCACGGCGGGGCGTCGACCAAGCCGGGCGCGACCTACGCCGTGATGACCGCCGACGACGACAGCTACCGGATCGAGGAGAGGGCGCAGCTATGAAGATCTTCGTCTCCACCGACATGGAGGGGACGGCAGGCGTCGTCGACTGGGATCAGTGCGTCGGCGACGGGCCTGAGGCGGCCGCGGGCCGCAGGCTGCTGCTCGCCGAGGTCAACGCCGCGCTCGAGGGCGCGCTGGCCGGCGGCGCGACCGAGATCGTGGTCAATGACTCGCACGCCACGATGCGTAACCTGCCGCCCGGTGAACTGGCTGGCGGCGCCTCCTACATCTCGGGCAGCCACAAGCCGCTGTACATGATGCAGGGCCTGGACGAGAGCTTCGACGCGGTCTTGTTCATCTCCTATCACGGGTCGGTCGGCGCGCCCGCCGGGCTGTCGCACACCTATAACCCGCGCGCCGTGGTGGAGGCCAGGCTGGACGGCCAGGTGACGGGTGAGGCTGGCATCAACGCGCTCGTGGCCGCGCACTACGGCGTGCCCGTCGTGCTCGTCACGGGGGACAGGTGCGCGTGCGAGGAGACCGAGGCGCTGATCCCTGGCGTGCACGGCGTCATCGTCAAGGAGCATGTCAGCAGGCTCGCGGCGCACAGCCTGCACCCGGACAAGGCGTGCGCCCTGATCAGACAGACCGCGCAGCGCGCGGTGGCGGGGGCCGCTTCGGCCGCTCCGCCGCCGCTGGGCTCGGCCACCCTGGAGGTCTCGGTCAGGAACACCGACATCGCCGAGGCGGCGAGCTGGGTGCGCGGCGTCGAGCAGATCGGGCCGCGCGAACTGCGGTTCACCGGGGCCGACCCGCTGGCCGTGTACCGCTCATTCTGCGCCGCGATCCTGCTCACCAGGTCAGTCGCGGAGGTTATGTGAGAACCGCCGTCGTCACCGGGGCCGCCGGGGGCATTGGTGCCGCGATCAGCCGCCGGCTGGCCGCCGACGGCTTCGCGGTAGCGTGCGTCGACCTGAAGCAACCTGACGTCGAAGCGCCGCTACACGCGTATGCCGCGGACGTGCGCGACGCCGCATCGGTCAGGGCCGCCGCCGACCGGATCAGAGCCGACCTGGGAGAGCCGTGGCTGCTGGTCAACGCCGCCGGGGTGTTCAGCATCCAGCTGCTGCCTGACCTGGACGAACAGGAGTGGGACCGGATCCTCGACACGAACCTGAAAGGCCCGTTCCTGACCTGCCGTGAGTTCCTGCCAGCGATGATCGGCGCCCGGAGCGGCTGCATCGTGAATATCGCGTCGACCGCGGGGGTACGAGGTGGCAGGCGGCGCGCTGCGTACTGCGCGTCCAAGGGCGGCCTGGTGCTGCTGACCAGGAGCCTGGCCATCGACCATGGCCATGACGGGGTACGGGTGAACTGCGTCTGCCCTGGCCTGATCGACACCGAGATGGCCGATTGGATCAGGTACGACGCGGGCGCCATGGCAAGCTTCGACGCCGCGACACCGGTGGGCAGGATCGGATCGCCGGATGAGATCGCCGCCACCGTCGCGTATCTCGCCTCCGACGATGCGAGTTACCTGCACGGGTCGGTGATGATGGTCGATGGCGGCGTTACGGCATGAGCTAGCGCCAGGTGAGCACGCAGGTGTCTGACGATCAGGGCAAGAGCGCAGGCCAGCGGCCCGCGGGCCGGGCCGCTGTGCCGCCGCAGGGCGGCCAGGGCGGAGCAGGCGGCGAGACGCTGCCGCGGCCGCGCAGGCCAGCGCAGGCGCGCCGCGCCGCCGCCGCGTCCCGTGCGGGGCGGCGCAAGGCATCGCGTCTGGTCGACATCGCCGAGGCCGTCGGCGTCCACACCTCCACGGTCTCGCGCGTGCTCAACGGCGACCCTGCCCAGTCCGTCAGGCCGGAGATCTACCAGCAGATCCTGATCACGGCCAGGCAGCAGGGATACCGGCCCAACGCGCTCGCGCGGGCGCTGAAACGGCAGCAGACCGGCGCGTTCGCCTTCGTGATCCCGCTGCTGCGCAACCCGATCTGGTCCACGCTCCAGCGCGGCGCGCTGCAGCGCGCCGCCGAGCACGGCTACGTCGTCATGCTGATGGAGGAGCCGACCGACGACCCCAAGCCGCCGGGAAGCTACCGCTACCTGGTCGACGAGAGCCGCGCCGACGGGCTGCTGATCGCGACCTCGCTCAGGGTCACCGAGCACTCGGCCGGGGTGCCCGCTATCCCGCACGTCTACGTCAACCGGCGGGGGCCGCACCGCGGCAACAACGTCGTGATGGACGAGCCGGGGGCGATGCGGCTGTTCATCGACCACGTGAGCGGGCTCGGGCACCGCAACATCTGCATTGTCGACGGGGGCCGGCACGTAGACACCGTGCACCGCAGGGTGACCTCGGCCAAGCGGATCTGCTCGGCCAGGGGGATCAAGCTGACCGTGCTGCACGCGGCGCCCACCGAGGAAGGCGGCTGGGACGCCGCGCAGAAGATGCTCAGCGCCGCGAGCCGCCCCACCGTCTGCGGGGTCGGCAGCCTGAACCAGTTGTTCGGCGTGATGGCCGCGCTGCGGACGGCGGGCGTCCCCGTGCCCGCGGAGATGTCGCTGGTCAGCTTCGACGAAGACGAGTGCCTGGCCTTCCTCGAGGTCCCGGTCACCAGCGTCGCGATGCCGCTCGCCGAGCTCGGCAGCGCGGCGGTCGACGCGCTGATCACGCGGGTCGATGGCGGCACGGAGCACGACCAGCTGATCAGGGAGCCGATGAGCATGGTGCACCGCGACTCCGTCGCCCCAGCTCCAGCCGCCGCACCCCTGATTTCCATGATCACGGACGACTTTTTCGCAATCCTGCCAAGAATCGTCCGTGATCATGAAAGCCGAGGGCCGCGCCGGGCCGGGCCGGGCGGACGGGGCCGGGCGAGGGCCGGGCGAGGGCTGGGCGAGGGCTGGCGGCCTGCGCGAGGGCCCGGGCGAGGCCTGGGCTGGCTCAGGGTGACGGGCGCCGGGCGCGCGGAGGGTTGGAACCCGGTGCTGCGGGAGGTGGCGTGTCCCCCCGCAGCACCAGGAGTCGGTTAGCTGGTCGTCAGCGGGTCGGTCGCGAGGCTCTCCTCGCCTTCGAGGAGAGCGGGCGCCCGCTCGAGCGCCTCCGGCCGGACGGCGCCGAGGACCAGCGCATAGATGACGCCGACCGCGATCAGGCCGATCGTCAGCCACGGCAGCGTGTTAAGTGGGCTGGGCTGGCCGGGCCGCAGGTCGCCCCAGATCGGGCAGCGCGAGGATCGCCGCGCCGATCACCGGAGTGACCACCCACAGCCAGACGTTCTTCTGGATGCCGCGGCGGCGGAACTTCACCCACTCGACCACCAGGGCGACGTTCGCCACCAGGTACATGATGATCAGCCCGAGGATGCCCCAGGTGCTGAGCAGGCCCACCGCCGTGCCCGGGTCGGTGAAGGCCGTCGAGACCACGCCGATCAGGATGCTCGGCGCGACGAACGCGACCGCCGCGGCGGCCGGCGTCCTGAACCGCGGGCTCACCGCCGCGAGCGCCTTGGGCAGCAGCCCGCCGCGGGCGCCGGCGAAGACGACCCGCGAGGTCTGGGTGTTGGCCGCCACGTACGAACTGGTCACGCTGGACAAGAACACCCACGTGATCAGCGGCGCGACGAACGGCAGGAATGCCTTGGCCGCGGTGTGGAACGGGTTCCCGTCGGCGGCCAGCGTGCCCGTGTGGCCGACGCCGAAGGCGGTCACCAGGGCGTAGGAGCCGACGACGTAGATGATGCCGCTGACCAGGACGCAGCCGAGCACGGCGATCGGCACGGTACGGCGCGGATCTCGGGTCTCCTCGGCGAGCGGTGCGGCCGCCTCGAAGCCGCCGAAGGCCAGCACGGCGAAGCTGAACGCAAGCAGCACGTCGCTCGCTTTGCCGCCCGGCCAGGTGAACGGGGTGCCGGAGAGCCCGCTCGCACCGCCCCTGAACAGGATGGTCAGGCTCAGCGCGAGCAGCAGCACCACTTCGAACACGTACAGCACGACTGTGACTCGCACGCCGAACTTCAGCCCCACGACGACCGGGGCGACCACGAGGACGCCGTACAGGATCGTGACGAGCTGCGTGACGCCCCAGAAGTGCACGCCATTGAACACGTTATCGACGATGTAACTGCCGACGAAGATATAGATGCCGCCGAAGGCGATGATGTAGCCGAGCACGCAGATCACGCCGGTCGCGACGGCGACCTTCGTGCCGATGGCCCTGGTGATGTACGTGATGAACGACCCGGCGCTCGGGTAGACGCCGGAGAACTGGGCCAGGCTGCTCGCCGTGGCGCCCATCGCGACCATGCTGATCAGGAAGATCAGCGGCGCGGACGCGCCGGCGAGCGCGACCATAACGCCGGTGGTGAAGAACAGGTTGAAGGCGGGGGCGACCTGGGCCAGGCCCGGCATGATGACGCCGAACAGGCTGAGCTGGTTACGCTCCAAGCGCTCGGGGCGCTCAGTCGAGGCGGTGACGGCCATAGCTAGTCCCTTCCATGCCGTCGGACGAAATCAAGGAACGTCTTGTTGAACTCGGCCGGGTGCTCCCAGAGGCAGGCGTGACCGCCCTTGGTCGTGGCCCACTGTGAACCGGGAATCCCGTCATGGATTCGCCGCGAAAGCGCGACGGGGATGAGGATGTCGTCCTCACCGGCGAGTACCAGAGATGGCACCGTGATCTGGTTCAGCCGGTCTGTGGTGTCGTGATTCTGGATCACCGCGAGCTGCGCGAGGTAGGCATGGACGGGCTGGTCCATGTAACGCATCGCGGATTCGAACTCCTCGAGGTCGGCGGATCGCTGCTCGAAGAAGGCCTGCGTGAACGCCCAGAGCGTGACGTCACGCATCACGAACGGCACGCCGACCACCGGCGCCATGTCGGCCCACATGTCGAACATCCGTGAGCAGAACGGCCCGGGTGCCGCGTACGTGCACCCGAACGTGGCAGACCGCAGGTCGCCGGGATAGGCGAGCGCGTACTCCTGGGCGATCATGCCGCCCATCGACACGCCCATCAGATGGAAATCGGTCACGCCGAGCAGGTCGACGAGCGCCTTGGCGTCGTCGGCCAGCATCCGGCTTGAGTACGGCCCGGCCGGCTTGGAGCTCGCACCGATGCCCCTGTTATCGATGCGGAGCACGCGGTAGCCGGCCGAGACAAAATCGTCGGTCTGAGCGAACCAGGACTCCAGGTCGTCGGCGAGACCGTTGATCAGGACGATCGTCTCCTCGCCGTCGCCGTCCAGCTTGTAGTGCAGATCGATGTCGTTGACCTTGGCAAATGGCATGGCAATCAGACTCCGGTTCGAACGCGGATGCGGGCGTGCAGCTCTCTGAGCATGTCCTCGGTCAGGGAGAAGTGCTCGGCCGCCATGGCGGCGGCCCGGTCGGCGTCCCCGGCGATGACGGCGTCGGCCAGACTCGGGTGCTGTTCGATGGCCAGCTGCCTGACCTGGGGCGAGTAGGGCTCGGCGTCGAAGCCGAGGCTGACCTCGCGCCTGATGCTGGCGCTGAGCTCGACGAGCCTGCCGTTGTGCGTCGCCTTGGCGATGGCCAGGTGCAGCGCGTGGTCGGCCAGGTGCGAGGAATCGCGGTCCCGCGCGCCTGAGTAGTCGGCGACCGCCGCGCGGATCGCGACGACGTCCGCGTCGTTCCTGCGCTGGGCGGCGGTGCGGGCGATGGTCTGCTCGATCACGCTGCGGAAGTCCAGGATCGTGGTGAGTTCCTGCCAGGCGGGCACCAGCGTCCTGCGGATCATGTCCTCTGCCTCGGGACCGCCGCCCATGGCCACGAACGTCCCGCCCGCCCGGCCACGCCTGGTGATGACGTAGCCGGCCGCCTGCAGCCGCTGCAGCGCTTCCCGCACGGTGGTGCGGGAGACCTCGAGCATGGCGGCGAGGTCGCGCTCGGTCGGCAGCCGCTGGTCGGGCACGAACTCGCCGAGCGCGATCGCCGTCACGATCCGCTCGGCGATCCGCTCGCTGGCGGTCTGCAGCGTGATGGGCGCGAGGTACTCGGTCATGCCGGGATCACCTCGCCGGCATAGAACGCGGCGATGAACCTGGCCAGCGCCTTGGCGCCGGTCACGATGCTGGCCAGTTCGACTGCCTCGCCGATGGCGTGGATGTTCCTCGCCCGCGGGCCGTAGGCCAGGGCCGGGGTGCTCGAACTGGTTCAGGTAGTAACGGGCGTCGGTGGTAGCGCCGATCGCCGCGCGCTGCGGCGGTGAGCCCGTCGCGTCCTGGTGCGCCCGCGCCATTGCCTCGGCCAGCCAGTGATCGGCCGGCAGCACGTGCCCTTCGGCGCGGAAGCCGCTCGGCCTGATCACCGGCGGCCTGCTGGCCAGCCACGGGTCGTCCGCGCTGGCCGCCAGGACGGCGGCGCTGACCCGCGCGAACGCCTCGTCAGGGCTCCAGGCACGCGGGAACCCGACCCGGACGCCGAGCCTGGCGCGGCCTGGCACGCTGGACGCCCAGTCGCCAGCGGTCACGGTGCCGGCGTTGACGTTGTACGGCCGCGCGATGCCCGCGAACGCCGGATCGGCGTCGCCGTCGTTGAGCGAGTCCTCGAACGTGGCCAGTGCGCGCAGGATGGCTGGCACGCTGCTGATCGGGTTCTGCGCACGGTCGGCGGACTCGGCGTGGGCTGGCACGCCGTCGATCTCGATCTCGATCCACAGCACGCCGATGCCGCCGAGCAGCACGTCCAGGTCCGTCGGCTCCAGCACGATCACGGCGTCCGCGAGCACGCCTGCCTGGCAGGCCGCGAAGGTGCCGTTGCCTGTGCACTCCTCCTCGATGACGGACAAGAAGCTGAGCTCGCCTGCGAGCGCGTCCGGCATCGCCTGCTGCAGTCCGGCGACCGCCAGCAGGCCGAGCGCGAAGCCGCCCTTCATGTCACCGGCGCCGCGCCCGGTCAGCCATCCGTCCGAGCGCGCCGGGGTGAACGGATCGGAGTCCCACAGCGCCGCCTCGGCGGGGACGACGTCGACGTGCCCGTTCAGCAGCAGCGCGGGAGCGGCGCCCGTGCGCAGCCGCCCCAGTACGTTCGGCCGGCCCGCGTACGGGCCCTGCGCGACGCCGGCGGGGGCGCTCGCGGCCGTCTGGTCGGGGATCGCGAGCTCGGTGACGTCGAAGCCGAGCCTGGTCAGTTCGGCCGCGACGACGTCCTGCGCGCTGCGTTCGTCGCCGACCGTGCTGGGCTCGGCGACCAGGCGCTCGAGGAACGCGAAGGCGGACTCGGCCGCGGCCTCGATGGCCGCGTCGACGGCTGCCCAGCGCGAGCCGCTCTGCGTCATGATCGTACCCATGGTCTAGTGGACTGATCTTTAGACCATTTTGCTGGAACCGGACGCACGCCGTCAATGCCCTCACAACGGTCAATCGCACGGGCGAGATGACGGGGAGGGTGCGCAAACGGGAGGTTAGTTTGGAATACGGACGGGAACCTGGGGAAGTGCTAATCCGTTCACCCGGTGAACAACTGCGGACTTCCTGCGTCGTCTTTCGCTGCGAGGTACGGGCGCTCCCCCCGTGGCCAGCGTGATTGATGCCGGGAACCAGAACGTTGCGGCCGGTTAGTCAGGCTGTGTCGTGAGATCATCGCATGGGCTAGCCTGCCGCTTGGCGCATGATCGGCTGATCGACGCCACCGCTCGGAGAGGGCTCTAGATGCGCATGCGGTCGCGGCGGGCGAGGATCCTCGCCTGGACGTCCGTAGCCCTCGCGGCCATCCTCGTGGTGATCACAGCCGGTGTCTACGCGGCCGTGAAGCTGGAACTCTCCGGGATCACGCACCTGCAGCGGATCGACGCCAAGCAGCGGCCACCGAAGTACAGCAACGCCCTGAACATCCTGCTGCTCGGGTCCGACACCAGGAAGGGCGCCAACGGCGCGATCGGCGGCCCGAACGGCTGCGCGTGCTCGGACACGATCATGATCGCGCACATCTCGCCGGGCCGCGGCAACGTCACAGTCGTCAGCATCCCGAGGGACACGGTCGTGCCGTTGTACGCGTGCTCGCCGTGGCGCGGACTGCCTGGCCAGCCCGCCGACCCGTACGCGGTCGAGCGGATCAACGCCACGCTCGCCGCCGGCGGTCCCGAGTGCGTGCGCGAGACCGTGGAGCAGCAGAGCGGCATCTTCATCAACGACGTCGTCATGCTCAATTTCAATGGCTTCGAGCAGGTGATCAACGACATCGGCGGGGTCAACGTCTGCCTGCCGTTCGCGATCCACAACGTGATAACGGCCAGCGAGGGTTCGGGCCTCGACCTGAAGGCCGGCCGGCATCACATCGACGGCAGGGTCGCGCTGGAGTTCTGGCGGACCCGCTACAACGTCGCCGACGGTTCTGACATCGCGAGGATCGCGCGCGACCAGTACCTGATGGCTCAGATCGTCAAGGGCGTGCTGCACAGCGGCCTGCTGCGCAGCCCCACCAAGATCTTCACGGTGATCGCCGACATCGCGAACGCGATGACCACTGACGCGAGCGATACCGAGTTGCTGCACATCGCCAGCAGCCTGCGCGGCATCTCGTCGCGGAACGTGCAGTTCATCACGGCGCCCTGGGTGTCCTATCCGTACAACCCCAACGAAGTGGAGTTCGCCGAACCGGAGGCCGACGCGGTCTTCTGGGCGCTGGCGCACGACACCGCGTTGCCGCCGCCTACCAAGGGCAGGCATCACCTGCACGCGGAGGTCTTCAAGGGGCAACGCAACGGCCCGATCGACGAGGGTCCGGCCGGCAACCTGCTCACGCTCGTGCCTTCCCAGGTCAAGGTCATGGTGCTGAACGGGTCGAGCAAGGCGGACCGAACCAGCGCCGCCGCAGCCGGGCTGACCAGCCGCGGCTTCAGCGTCGTGGGCACCGGCTACGCGCCGCTCACGACCTACCGCTCGTCGGTGATCGAGTACGGCAGCCGCGCTGACCTTCCCGCGGCCAGGACGCTGCGCGGTGAGTTCTCGCCGGTCAAGCTGAGGCTGGTGCAGGGGCTCACGGCCGGGACGGTCGACGTCATCCTCGGCTCGAGCTTCGCCAATCTCGCGCCGCCGAAGCCCACCTCACGCGCGTCGATCAGCTCGCTGTCGAACAACTACGGCGGCATCACCGCGAGCGTCTCGTGCCGGAACAGCGCCTTCTACGGCAACAACGGGACGCCCCAGAGTCAGAACGCGTACTGCGCGTGCGGATGACGGGAGTCCTGAGATGACGGCGCGAGGACCCGACGGGCCGGCCGCTGGCGGCGGGTCCCGGCGACGTCGCGACGACGAGGCCGGGCCAGGTGAAGCCCGGCGGCCGGGGCCGGGCCGACGCAGGCACTCGCGGCTTCTCGGCTGGACGTCGATCGCGATGACCGTGGTGGTGACCGCCGCCCTGCTCGGCCTGTATTTCACGGTCCGCGCGAAGCTGGACAGCATCGGCCACATCGCGATTTGCCGACACCCACCACCGGCCGCCTAGCTATAACAACGCGCTGAATATCCTGCTGCTCGGGTCGGACACCAGGTCAGGGCACAACCGCGCGATCGGCGGCAAGGGCGGCTGCAACTGCTCGGACACGATCATGGTCGCTCACATCTCGCCGGGACGGCACCTGGTAACGATTCTGAGCATCCCGCGCGACACCGTCGTGCCGCTCTACAAGTGCGACCCCGTGCAGGGAACCCCCGGCCAGGCGGCCGACCCGAGCGCGGTCGAGCGGATCAACGCGACGCTGGAGGCGGGCGGCCCAGAATGCGTGCGGACGACGGTCGAGCAACAGACCGGCATCAGGATCAACGACATCATCCAGCTCGACTTCACCGGCTTCCAGCGGGTCATCAATGACGTCGGCGGGGTGAATATCTGCGTCCCCGTCGCGATCCATGATCCGATCAGGACACTGGCCAGCGGCGACGTGGTCGGCTCTGGCCTCAGCCTGTCCGCCGGCAGGCATCACATCACCGGCAAGGTGGCGCTGAAGTTCTGGCGTGCCAGGTACGCGCTCGCCGACGGCGGCGACGTCGCCAGGATCGCGCGAGACCAGTACCTGATGGGGCAGGTGGTCAAGGGCGTGCTGCACAGCGGGCTGCTCACCAGCCCGACCAAGCTCTACTCGGTGATCAGCGACATAGCCGCGTCGATGTCCACCGACGCCACCCCGTCAGACCTGGTCAAGATCGCGACCAGCCTGAGCGGGATCTCGACCAGCGACGTGCAGTTCGTCACCGCTCCGACGTCCCCGTATCCGGCCAACCCGAACGAGCTGGTGTTCGCGCCGCACTCGCACGCGGTCTTCCCGGCGATCGCGCAGGATCAGAAGCTGCCGAAGTCGGCGAAGCACAAGCACAAGCACAAGTCCACGCTGCTGACCACGAGCCCGGCGAACGTCAAGGTGACGGTGCTCAACGGGACCACGATCTCTCAGCTCGCGGCCAAGGTCGCGGCGGGCCTGGCCGGCCGCGGGTTCACGATCGTCGGGGCGCCCGCCGACGCCCCGACGTCGAACTACGTGCAGTCGGTCATCGAGTACGGCTCGGCCGCCGAGCATCCGGCCGTTGATACGCTGCGCCAGCAGTTCCCCGCCGCGACGGTCAAGCTGGTGCCCGGCCTGTCCCCGGGAGAGCTGCAGCTCATCCTGGGGACGAGCTTCCACGCCCTGGCCGCGCAGAGCAAGCCGCTCGGCACGATCTCGGGCAGCTTCAAGGCGAGCAGTCACTGCCGCAATGGCGCGTTCTTCGGTCCGAACCTGGCCAAGCCGTCAGGTAAGGTCCGCTGCGCTTGCTGATACGGTGCCTCCTGGCGCTGCGCCTGACCGCGCTGTGCCATGTGAGTTGTGGCTGCCGATAAAGGGCCTGAGGTGACAAGTGAAGTATGTGAACCTGGGCAAGACCGGCCTGCGAGTCTCGCGGGTGTGCCTCGGGATGATGAGCTACGGCAATGACAGCGACCGGCCCTGGGTCCTCGACGAGGACGCCGCCGAGCCAATGGTCGAGGTGGCGGCCGACGGCGGCATCACCTTCTTCGACACCGCCGACGTCTACTCCGCCGGGGCCAGCGAGGTAGCCACCGGGCGCCTGCTCAGCAAGTACTTCAGCCGCGATCAGGTCGTCGTCGCCACCAAGGTGCACGGCGCGATGGGGCCAGGCGAGAACGATCGCGGCCTGTCACGCAAGCACATCATGGCCGGGATCGACGCTTCGCTGCGCCGCCTCGGCATGGACTACGTCGACCTGTACCAGATCCACAGGTGGGACGGCAGGACGCCGATCGAGGAGACCATGGAGGCGCTCAACGACGTGGTCAGGGCCGGGAAGGCCAGGTACATCGGCGCGAGTTCGATGTACGCCTGGCAGTTCGCCAAGGCCCAGTACTGCGCCGACGCGCACGGCTGGACGAGGTTCAGCTCCATGCAGAACCACTACAACCTGCTCTACCGCGAGGAAGAGCGGGAGATGATCCCGCAGTGCATCGATCAGGGCGTCGGGGTGCTGCCGTGGAGCCCGCTGGCGCGGGGCGTCCTGGCCGGCAACCGCACCAGGACCGGTGAGCGGCACACCACCAGGGCGGGCACCGACCCGTTCAGCGACTCGCTCTACGCAGCGCAGGCGGACTTCGACGTCGTGGACAGGGCCGGCGCGGTGGCGTCGGCGCGCGGGGTCCCGTCCGCTCAGGTGGCGCTTGCCTGGCTGCTGCAGCGGGCCGGTGTCACGGCGCCCATTATCGGAGCCACGAAGCTCGGGCACCTCGACGACGCGCTCGCGGCCGAGCAACTCGAGCTCACCGACGACGAGGTTCGTCAGCTCGAAGAGCTGTACGTCCCGCATCAGGTGCTCGGCCACTAGGCACGGCGCGGCTACGAGCGGTCAGGTCCGCAGTCCGGGCACAGCCCGAACAGTTCGACCGTGTGCCCGACCTCGGAGAACCCCGCCTGCCTGGCCACCTCGTCGGCCCATCGCTCCACGGCCTTGCCCTCGACCTCGACGCTGCGGCCGCAGGTACGGCAGGTCAGGTGGTGATGGTGGGTGTCGGTCTGGCAGCGCCGGTACAGGATCTCCCCGCTCGCGTCCCTGATCGCGTCGACCAGGCCCGATTCGCTCAGCACCTGCAGGTGCCGGTAGACCGTGGTCAGGCCGACGGGTTCGCCGCGTTCTCGCAGTTCAGCATGAATCTGCTGAGCGCTGCTGAACCCGGGCAGCCGGTCAAGCACCGCCGCGACCGCCTCGGCCTGCCGAGTGCCGCGGACCCTCGTGCCGTGCGGTCGCTCGCTGGTCGCGCGCTCGGGGAGACTCACAACTCGCACGGTACCAGGCAGGCCGGCGGGCTCCGGCCGGCTGCAGCCGGGCTCGCGGCGCCTGCTGCGGCCGTGCCGCGGCGGTTGCGCGAGGATAGGGGACATGGCTGACCGGCTGCGGAACGCGACGAGTCCGTACCTGCTCCAGCACGCCGACAACCCGGTGGACTGGTGGCAGTGGGGCGACGATGCCTTCGACGAGGCGCGCAGCCGCGACGTGCCCGTGCTGCTCTCTGTCGGCTACTCGGCCTGCCACTGGTGCCACGTGATGGCGCACGAGTCGTTCGAGGACGAGGCGACCGCCCGGCTGATGAACGACCTGGTGGTGCCCATCAAGGTGGACAGGGAGGAGCGCCCCGACGTCGACGCCGTCTACATGACGGCGACGCAGGCGATGACGGGCCAGGGCGGCTGGCCGATGACGGTGTTCCTGACGCCGGACCGGGAGCCGTTCTACTGCGGCACCTACTATCCGCGCGAGCACTTCAAGCAGCTGGTGACCGCGGTGGCGAAGGCGTGGCGGGAGAACAAGGACGCGGTCGCCGACCAGGCCGGCAAGGTCGCGGCTGCGCTGGCCCAGACGGCCGGGCAGCGCCCGGGCGGCGGATCAGGTCCGGACGGGATCGCCGCTGAGGCCGCCGCGCTCTGCGACGCGGCGGTCGACGCGATGGCCAAGCGCCATGACGCCAGGCGGGGCGGGTTCGGGGGAGCGCCGAAGTTCCCGCCATCGCCGGGGCTTGAGTTCCTGCTGAGGACGTCCGAGCGAGACGCGGGCCAGCGATCGCAGGCATCGACGGCGCTGGCGATGGCGGCAGGAACCGCCGAGGCGATGGCCAGGGGCGGCATCTACGACCAGCTAGGCGGCGGATTCGCGCGGTACAGCGTCGACGCCGACTGGGTCGTGCCGCACTTCGAGAAGATGCTCTACGACAACGCGCAGCTAGCCAGGGTGTACGCGCACTGGTGGCGTCGTTCCGGCGGCGACCTGGCGCGCCGGATCGCCGAGCAGACCTGCGACTGGATGATCGCGGACCTGCGGACCGCCGAGGGCGGTTTCGCGAGCGCGCTGGACGCGGATAGCGAGGGCCAGGAGGGGGCGTTCTACGTCTGGACGCCAGACGAGCTGACCGAGGTGCTCGGCCAGGATGAGGGCCGCTACGCGGCCGGGCTCTTCGCCGTGACCCAGGCGGGCACGTTCGAGCACGGGCGCTCCGTCTTGCAGCTTCCCGCCGACCCCGCCGACCTGGAGCGGTACGAGCGGATCAGGTCGGCCCTGCTCGCGGCGCGTTCGGCCAGGGTCTGGCCGGGACGTGACGACAAGGTCGTCGCGGCCTGGAACGGGCTGGCGATCAGCGCGCTCGCCGAGGCCGGGCTGCTGTTCGGCCGGGAGGCTTACGTCCAGCGCGGCCAGCGACGCGGCCGACCTGCTCGCCAGGGTGCACCTGAACGACGGCCGCCTGGCCAGGACGTCCATGAACGGCGTCGCTGGCCGCAGCGCGGGCGTCCTTGAGGACTACGCCAACGTCGCCGCGGGCTTCCTCACGCTGGCGGGCGTGACTGGCCGCGAGAGCTGGGTTGGGCTCGCTGGTCAGCTGCTGGAGACCGCGCTCGACCGGTTCCGCGACCCTGACGGCGGCTTCTACGACACCGCGGATGACGGCGAGCGGCTGATCTACCGGCCGGCCGACCCTGGCGACGGCCCGACGCCGTCGGGAACGTTCGCGATCGCGGGCGCCCTGCTCAGCTACGCGGCCCTGACCGGATCTGCCCGACATCGCGAGGCGGCGGCAGCGGCCCTCGGCACGCTCGCCGACGTCGCATCCCGGTACCCGCAAGCGGGCGGCTGGGGCCTCGCCGTCGCCGAGGCGTTCCTGGCCGGGCCGGACGAGATCGCGATCGTGGGCCCGCGGGACGACGCCGCGACCATAGCGCTGCACCAGGCTGCCGCGCTGGGTGCCACCCCTGGCGCGGTGCTAGCCCTGGGCGATGGAGCAGGTGACGGAGCAGGTGACGGGCGGGCGATGGCGCCGATGACGAAGCCGGCGGCTGGACCGGTGACGGCATTCCGCTGCTGGCAGGACGCGGCCTCGTTCGAGGGCAGGCCAGCCGCCTATGTCTGCCGCAATTTTGCCTGCCGGTTGCCGGTGACCAGCCCGGACGATCTGCTCGCCGCGCTGGGCAGGTAGCGCCGGCTCGTCATGGCGCGGACACCTGGCTGTCACGTTCCGCACATAGCATGGATCGTGCGGAATGCCGCCAACGGCCGGTCCGGCCCTTTTGCGGGCTCGCTTGCTGGCGCATAATTCCGGTAGCGCACGGAGTTGCCCCCGAGCGGAAGGGAACCGAGGTTGCCCTGCATGGCGCGTCGGCTACTCCCGGTCATCACAATCGCAACGGGCCTGGGCCTGGGCATAGCAGCGATGCCCGGCCAGTCCGTCCTGGCCGCGACGGGTGCGCGGCAGGACAGTCAGCCAACGGGCGCGGGGCGCACCGCAGCGTTCAGGGCGCTGGACCTCAGTGCACAGGTCGGCGCCATTCCCGGCGCCGGGCACCGGCCAGGCGGGAGCCCGCCATCCGGCGGCGGGCCAGGCCCGACCACCCCGGTCCGCACGAACCCGCTGCCGAACTCTGCTAGCCCGCGGCCCAGCCAGGCTGTCCCGCCTGCTCCAGGCAGACGTGCTGCTGATCGGCAGCAAGTCGCTGCCGGCCGGCCTGGTTAGCCGGCTGCGGCACGTTCGCGGCGTGCTCGCCGCGGTGCCGGTCGACGCCGGCCGGGTCAAGGTCAATGGCGTCTTCGTGAACGTGCTCGGCGTGAACCCGCAGGCATTCCGGCCGTTCGCCGCTGGCCCGACCGCGCGGTCGGCGAGGCTGTGGCAGAACGTCGCGGCTGGCGGCATGGCCGTCTCCTACACGATGGGGCACCAGGACCGGCTGACGCTGAGCAAGCCGGTGCGAGTCGACGGAGCGCGGTCGCTGAAGCTGCCGGTCGCCGGGTTCGGCACGGTCGGCATCGGCGGGGTCGACGCGGTGGTCTCCGGTGCGGTCGCCCGCACGCTCGGGCTCCCGGCCTCGAACGCGATCGTCGTCAGCGCCCCCAAGGCCAGGCTCGACCTGCTGTTGCGCAAGTTCAGGAAGCTGGCTCCGGCAGGGACCGCGGTGGCCCCGCTGGTGACCCAGGTGATCATGGGCAGCGTCACGGTGACCTCAGGCGCGGCCGGCGCCACGGGCAGCACGGCGGGCCAGGGCCCTGGCCTGACCAATGCGCAGACCGTGCGGTTCCTGGTGGCCGCCGAGAGCCGGATCGGGCTGCCGTATGTGTGGGGCGGCGCCGGGCCACGGACGTTCGACTGCTCGGGGCTGGTGCAGTGGTCGATGACGCAGGCGGGCATCGTCATGCCACGGGTGGCCGCCGACCAGGCCAGGACCGGGCCGTTGATCAAGCTCAGCGACCTGCGCCCTGGCGACCTGCTCTTCTACCACACCGACCCGACAGCGCCGAACTACATCTCGCACGTCGCGATCTACCTCGGCAACGGCGAGATGTTGCAGGCGCCCGAGCCCGGCAAGAACGTCGAGGTCGTCCCGGCCGACTTCGGCGCCGGCTTCGCCGGCGCAGTCCGGGTCTACCCGCGCGTCGCCGCCGCCGTCGCCGGCAACCCTGCTGGCTAACCACAGGGCTGGCTAACCACCGGGCTGGCTAACCACCGGGCTGGCCAACCGCACCACCGGCTGCACCGCCTGCCGTCGCACAGCTGGCCTCGGCATTTCCCCGCGCCGCCTCGTCCCGGCATTGCGCGGCGCGGGCGGACATGTAATTATGATTACATGAGTACAGACAAGAGCGAGCAGCGCGCATCGGCGGCCGAGCGACTCCGCGGCTGGTTCACCGGCAGGCTGCCAGAGGAATGGCTAGACGGTGCGCTCGACGTCAAGGTCGACCGTGAGGAGATCACGGTGATCGTGCCGATCGGCGACGTCCAGGTCGCCGAGGGGGCATCGGAGGTCGAGCAGGCCGCGGCGTGGGAAGGCCGCAGCCGCCGATTCCGCGAGGAGACCAGGCAGCACAGGATCGAGATCGCGCAGGAGGCCGAGCACACCTACGGCCGCAAGGTGTCGTGGGGAGTTCGCTCCGGCGACCGTACGGTCATGTTCACGACCTTCTCCGTGCCGGTCATGACCAGGCTCAGGCAGAACGAGCGGCTGGTGCTTGACACCCTGGTCGAAGCCGGCGTGGCCCGCAGCCGCAGCGACGCGCTGGCCTGGTGCGTCCGGCTGGTCGGCGAGCACGAGGACGCCTGGCTAGGCGACCTCCGCGAGGCGCTGCACCGCGTCGAGGAGATCAGGTCAGAAGGCCCGCGCTCCAGCTGACGCCACGCCCGGGCTGAACGATTTCCGCGCGCCGCCGCGCGGCCGTCATCCGCACGCCGAGCCCGGCGGCCAGGATTCGATACCTGGCCGCCGGGCTTCGTGCTGTGCGACAGAAACCAGGCGGCCGGGATCCGATCGTTGTGCATGCGGAGGCGCATTTCGGGAAGCTCTCGTGGGCGCACTGGCCTGCGGCCGCAGGGCCATGCTGGAAACGCGGCTCGCAAACGGGCAACTTTTCACACGCAGGGGGATATTTTGAGCCCGCTTGGGCCGGGGTACACTCCCCAAATCGATCCCGCGAGTCCGGGCGCACTTTCGCCTGCCCGAACTGGCACGAACCCCGCAAGCGGAATGCGGCTTGTGCTTCCGCCAACGAGGAGGAGCAGTCGTGGTGTATGAGGTGAGGGCCGCCCAGGCGGAGTTCAATCCGACCGCCGAGCGGCTCCGCGAGCTGACCGAGAAGATGCCCAACAGCCAGGTGACCGAGTTCGACAACGTCGTGGTCAAGGCGAGGGTGGATTCGCGGAGCACCAGGTCAACTTTCGTCGTCGATGATTCAACCAACGCCACCAACCAGACGATCACCCGCGAAGAGTACGACCGCATCTCCGCTGAGCAGGACGCCTACATCGCCGGCGAGCACATGGTCATCGTCGATGGCTACATCGGCTCCGATCCGCAGTTCCGCACCCGTGCCAGGCTCATCATGGAGGCGGCGAACGCCAACGTCGCCGGCATGCAGAAGCAGCTGTACTACCCGGTCGAAGAGGACTACGACGCGGCGGCCTGGCAGCCCGACACCACGGTCATCTACACCCCCAACCTGCCAGCTCCCGGCTACCCCGATGACCGCGTGATCGCGGTCGATCTCAATTCCAACATCACCCGCGTGCTCAACTCGGACTACTTCGGTGAGTCCAAGAAGGGCGGGCTGCGGATGTGGAACAACATCGTCTACGGCCGCGGCGGCCTGTCGCTGCACGCGGGCTGCAAGGTGATGCCGCGTGACGGCGGCCCCACCTCCATCCTGATCGTCGGCCTGTCCGGCACCGGCAAGACCACGACCACGTTCACCACCCAGCTGGACAGCAAGCCGGCCCAGGACGACTTCGTCGCGCTGATGCCGGGCGGCAAGGTGTATACGACGGAGAACGGGTGCTTCGCCAAGACGTTCGGCCTGGACCCGAGGTACGAGCCGGCCATCTATCACGCGACCACCAAGCCCGACGCCTACCTGGAGAACGTCTCCGTCGACGCCGAGGGCAAGGTCGACTTCTTCGACACCTCCTACACCAAGAACGGGCGCACCACCTGGCCGTTCTCCTATGTGCACCCATGGCCGGGCAACGAGGTCCCGCCCGCGGAATTCCTGCTGATCCTGAACAGGAACGAGAACATCGTGCCGGGCGTCGCGCGCCTGGACCGGGCGCAGGCGGCCGCGTACTTCATGCTCGGCGAGACGACGGGCACCTCGGCCGGCGGCAAGGACGAGGAGGGCAAGTTCCTGCGGGTACCCGGCACGAACCCGTTCTTCCCCAGGCACATGGCCGACATGGGCAACCGGATGCTCGAACTGCTCGACAGCCATGAGATGAAGGTCTACGTGCTGAACACCGGCCGGGTCGGCGGCACCGACGACGGGACGTCGAAGAAGGTGACGATCCCGTACTCCTCAGCGATGGTGCAGGCCATCGTCGAGGAGACGATCGAGTGGGAGACCGATCCCGACTTCGGCTACGAGGTCGCCAAGTCACTGCCGGGCGTCGACGACGTCGAGATCCTGCAGCCGCGCAGGCTCTACGAGCGGCAGGGCCGGCAGGACGAGTACAACGCCATGGTCGCGCGGATCAAGAAGGAGCGCAGGGAGTACCTGGCTTCCTTCGCCGGCCTCGACGACGCGATCGTCAAGTCCATCGGCTGACCGCTCGCGCCAGGTCGTGACGGCTTGTCGCAGTGCCCCGTGCCAGTTCGGCGCGGGGCACTGGCGCGTCTGCCACGCGTAACAGGCCGGCTATTTCGCGGCGGCGGAAACGCGTGAGTCCAGTGATACCTGGGGGAACAGCGGAACGGGTGTGCTGAGATCTGCCGCTTCGGTCAGATTCAGCGATACCGTTCTAGGTGGGTGCATGCAGCGAGGAAGGGTGCCGGATGGGTCTGCGCGATCTCCTCTACCTGCTCTACGAGCGGCGGCTGGAAGCCTCGCTCTCGCCGTCGGCGGCTCCCCGGCACGTGGGGGTGATGTGCGACGGGAACCGCCGCTGGGCGCGCTCAGCTGGCCTGCTTGACGTCAGCACCGGGCACCGGAAAGGCGCCGACAAGATCTTCGAACTGCTCGAGTGGTGCAAGCAGGCCGGTGTCGAGGTCGTCACCCTCTGGCTGCTGTCGACCGACAACCTCATCGCCAGGCCAGAATCCGAACTCGAGCCGCTGTTCGAGATCATCGAGGACACGGTCAGGCAGCTCGTCGGCCAGCACTGGCGGGTCAAGCCGGTGGGTGCGCTCGACCTGCTGCCCGCCGAGATGGCCCAGGTGCTCAAGGACGCAGGCGAGGCCACGGTCGACTTCCCTGGGCTGCAGGTCAACGTCGCGGTCGGATACGGCGGCCGCCGCGAGATCGCCGACGCCGTCAGGTCGCTGCTGCACGACCACGCCACCAGGGGCACGACGATCGAGGAACTAGCCGAGATCCTGGACGTCGAGCACATCGCCGAGCACCTGTACACCGCAGGCCAGCCGGACCCTGACCTGGTCATCAGGACCTCGGGCGAGCAGCGGCTCGGTGGCTTCCTGCTCTGGCAGAGCGCGCACTCGGAGTTCTACTTCTGCGACGCCTACTGGCCAGCCTTCAGGAAGGTGGACTTCCTGCGCGCGCTGCGCTCGTATGCGGGGCGGCATCGCAGGTTCGGCAACTGACCGGCGAGTGACCTGGCTAGCTACCCGCTCAGCGCCGCGGCGGTCAGCCCGGCTTGTTCCCTGGAGATCCTGCCGCGGCTGTCGAGGTAGACGCCGCAGTAGCTGATCAGGACCACGCTGCCGGTTGCGTTGGACGTCAGCGCGGCAGGCCCGCAGCCGAGCTGATGCGCCACCACCAGCGGCTGCCCCACCGCAGCGCCGGTGCTGGCGTACCGACGTCTGGAGCACGATCACCCCGGTGCTCGCGCACTCCGACAGCACGGCGAACCGCCCGCTCGCGCCGAGCCAGGCCGCGGCCAGCGGCACGCAGGTCACGCCCGTCTTCATGGCCAGCGGCCAGCGGATCAGCTGCGGCGCCGCCGCGACGTCGGCGGCGGTGTCAAGGGTGACCGGACCGTCCGGTGAACCAGACGCGGACGACTTGCCGGACAGGTAGCTCAGGTGCCGCCCGTCGGGCGACCAGGACAGATCGGTGACGAGGTCGGCCTGCGCCGACGGCACGCTCCAGGACTGCCTGGGCACCCGGTGACCGGGCAGCGGCAGCACCTCGATCCGCGCGCCGCCGGTTCGCACCGAGACAGCGACCGCGACCCGGCTGCCGTCCTGGCTCACGGCGGCCGACGTCACGGTCGTCGCCTCGAACAAGGGGCCAAACGGGACGCTGTGGCCGCTCGCCACCACCAGCGCCAGTCTGGCCTGGGCGACCTCCCGTGCCCGACCCGGGCTGGCGAGCGTGACAACCCAGCCGCCCGCCGGGTTCGTCGCCAGCACGGCCGGGGCGCCGGTGACGGCCTTCAGGCCGGCGACGCGGACCGGCGCGCCCGCCGATCCTGTCCTGGTCATGACGTAGCGATGCGCGCTATCCAGCGCGAGGATCAGACGCCCGTGGCCGGGCGGCGGCAAAGCTGCGGCCTGGCCGTAGGTGCTCGTGACGCGCGTGGTCGGGGACGATGCCGGGCTGTGCCGGTGGCCAGGCCGGCCCGTGCGCGTGCTGGCTGGAGCGGGGCTCTTGGCAGCGCTCCCGGCACTCGAGGTCGGATAGCTCCCTGGCGGAGCTGCGATCGACGGCGCGAGCCCGGCCGTGCTGGCCGGCGCCGACGGCCAGGCTCCCCGATACCTGCGGCGCCCCGAAGCCGGCCGCGAGCATGATCGTCCACGCGATCGTCGAGGCCTGCAGCCTGGCCCTTCGCCGTCGCTGCTGGCCGCGGGCAAGGATCCGCTCGACCGGCGGAACGTCCACGGACAGCGCCGCGGCCTGGTCGAAGAGCTCGCGCAACCGATCGTCAGGCATGGCTGGCCTCCGGCTTCGCTCGGGCTGGCACCGGCCGGGCTGGCACGCGAGGAGGCCGGGACCGGCCGTGGCTGGCACCGGGGAGGCTGGCACCGCGGCTGGCTGGCACCGAGGAGGCTGGCACAGCGGCTCTCGGCTGACCGTGTCAGGTTCCTCCACGATGCGGACCGCCGCCGCCAGCGCCGTCCTGCCTCGTGACAGCCAGCTCTTCACGCTCCCCGACGGACAGTCGAGTTCGGCGGCGATCTGATCGATGGTCAGGTCGCACATGTAGTGCAGCACGAGCACGGTCCGCTGCCGTTCCGGCAGCGTTCGCAGGCCGCTCACGAGGGCGACCGAGTCGGTGCTGACCTCGGGTGTCTGCAGTTCGCCCGTTCGTCCGGCCGCGGCGCGGGCCACCCGGATCCGGCGCCAGCGGCTGGCCGCGAGGTTGGTCGCTACGCGGCGCACCCAGGCCTCCGGCGAGTCGCAGTCGCGCACCGCCGCCCAGCGCTGCCAGGCCCTGGCGAACGCCTCCTGCGCGATGTCCTGGGCTTCGGCCATGTCACCGGTGAGCGCGTATCCGTGCCGGACAAGCCTGGCCGCGGAACAGGAGTAGAACTCGTCGAAGTCCAGTCGGCTGGCTGCCTCAGCCATCGGCTAGCGGATTGTTTCTTGGGTCTTGGTGGATCTGAGCACGCTCATGAAGCCGCCGGCCGGGGCGGGCACTGGATCCGCCCACATGGCTATCACATGCTGTGAGACGCACGAGGCTGCCATTTGGTTACAGCACGGGGAAATTACCGTGCCGTCCGAGGCAATCGACCAGCATCGGACAGTTCGTGGTGCGCCGCTACTTTCGCACGGTGCCTGGCGAAGGTACCGTCTGGACTGACGGGCGGTGTGTAGCCGCCCGGCGGGAAGGCCCTCGAGATTCTCGAGCTTCGCGTCCTGGCACGCAGGCGAGATGAGCGAAAGGGCCGGCGCCGGTCCTTCGCTGGCCGGTCCCGGTCCCTCCGACACGTTTGTGTCCAACGCGGCGCCTTCTTGGCGCTCAGGGGAGAGTGAGTGGCCATTTCCGCAACAGCCCGCGCTTCGCGCCCGAACCGTATCAACCTTCAAGAGTCAGCAGCGCACCCAGCCGCCACGCAAGGCGGCCGGCCAGCGGTCCGGGCAGGCAGACACCGCCGGGACCAGGCGTGCGGACCAGGACGTGACAGCGTCAGGGACCGACCGCCGCACCTACGTGCTCGACACCAGCGTCCTGCTCGCCGACCCCGGCGCGATGGGCAGGTTCGCTGAGCACCGGGTCGTACTCCCGCTGGTCGTGATCACCGAGCTTGAGGCCAAGCGGAACCATCCTGAGCTGGGATTCTTCGCTCGCGCCGCGCTGCGCCACCTTGACGACCTGAGGGTTCGCTACGGCCGGCTGGACGCCGACCTCGGTATCGGTGACCTGGGCGGGACGGTGCGGGTGGAGCTGAACCACTCCGACCCGTCGGTCCTGCCAGCGGGCTTCAGGCTCGGCGACAACGACGCGAGAATCCTCTCCGTCGCCTGCAGCCTGGCCGCGGAGGGCCAGAGCGTCGTGCTGGTCAGCAAGGACCTGCCGCTGCGGATCAAGGCTGCCGCCGTCGGCCTGCCGGCGCAGGAGTACCGCGCCGAACTGCCGCCGGACTCTGGCTGGACGGGAATGGCCGAGCTTGAGGTCAGCCCGGACGAGATCGATCAGCTCTACCACAACGGCACGCTCGAGTCCGCCGCCGTCAGGGACCTGCCGTGCCACACCGGCCTGGTGCTGCACTCGGGAGCCGCCGGTTCCGGCAGCGCGCTCGGCCGGGTCCAGCCGGACAAATCGGTGCGGCTGATCCGCAGCGACCGCGACGTGTTCGGGCTGCGCGGCCGCAGCGCCGAGCAGCGGGTGGCGCTCGACCTGCTGCTCGACCAGGAGATCGGCATCGTCTCGCTCGGCGGCCGGGCGGGCACCGGCAAATCTGCCCTCGCGCTCTGCGCCGGCCTCGAGGCCGTGATGGAGCGGCGTCAGCACCGCAAGGTCCAGGTCTTCCGCCCGCTGTACCCGGTAGGCGGCCAGGAGCTCGGCTACCTGCCTGGCTCGGAGGCCGACAAGATGAACCCGTGGGCCCAGGCGGTCTACGACACCTTGTCGGCGATCACCACGCCGGACGTGATCGACGAGGTCCTTGCCAGGGACATGCTCGAGGTGCTGCCGCTGACCCACATCAGGGGCCGCTCGCTGCACGACTCGTTCGTGATCGTGGATGAGGCGCAGTCGCTCGAGCGCGGCGTGCTGCTCACGGTCCTGTCCAGGATCGGGTCCGGCTCCCGGGTCGTGCTCACCCACGACATCGCCCAGCGGGACAACCTGCGGGTCGGCAGGCACGACGGCGTGGTCGCGGTGATCGAGAAGCTGAAGGGGCATCCGCTGTTCGCGCACGTGACGTTGGTGCGCTCTGAGCGCTCGCCGATTGCCGCGCTGGTCACCGAGATGCTGGAGGACGTCGCTCCCTGACCGGCCGCGTTTTACCGCTCTGGCACGTTCCGGGCCCTGGGCGCCGGGACGTGCCAGAGGCGGTACCGTCGACATCGTCATGAATGACACCGACGACGCGCAGCCGCGGGTAACCGCTGGCCGCGGAAGTCCCGCCTCCAGCACCACCCGCACTGTCGGCGCGGCTGGTCGCGCTGCTGGTCAGACCGGCATCGCTGGCCCGGTATCGGTCATCATGCCGGTACGCAATGAGGAGCGGAATCTCGCCGAATCGGTCCGCCATGTGCTTCAGCCAGGCCTATCCCGGTGAGCTCGAGGTGGTCATGGCGGTCGGGCCTTCCTCGGACCGGACGGAGCAGATCGCCAGGGACCTCGCGGCGGCCGACCCCAGGCTCACGGTGGTGGCCAATCCGTCGGGCTCGATTCCCAGCGCCCTCAACGCCGCCGTCCGCGCCTCGCGCCATCCGGTCATCGTCCGGGTGGACGCCAGGTCGCGGCTGCCTTCCGGCTACATCGCCGCCGCCGTCCGCACGCTGCACGCGACCGGGGCCGTCAATGTCGGCGGCATCATGGCGGCTGAGGGGATCACGTCCTTCCAGCAGGCGGTCGCGTGGGCGATGACCTCGCCCGCCGGGGTTGGCTCGGCGCGGTTCCACACCGGCGGCGGCGCCGGGCCGTCCGACTCTGTCTACCTCGGCACGTTCAGGCGCGAGGCGATCGAGGGCGTCGGCGGGTACGACGAGCAGTACCTGCGCGGCGAGGACTGGGAGATGAACCACAGGATCCGCGCGAATGGCGGCCTGATCTGGTTTCAGCCCGAGCTCAAGGTGACCTACCGGCCCCGCACCAGCGTCCGGGCGCTGGCATCGCAGTACTTCCTCTACGGCCGGTGGCGGCGGGCGGTCGCGCGGCAGCATGCCGGCACGATCAACCTGCGCTACCTGGCGCCGCCCGCCACGCTGCTCGTGCTGCTGATCGGCACGATCGCGGGACTCGCCGGCCTGGCTAGCCTGGCCGATCGCACAGGAACCTGGTGGCAGTGGCTGCTGACCGCCGGCCTAGGGGTGCCGCTGACGTACATGATCGGGTTGTTCGTCGTCACGGCCAGGGCGGGGACCGACGGCCGCCTGAGCGGGCGCTCGGTCGGCTGGCTGCCTGTCGTGCTCGCCACCATGCACCTGTGCTGGGGAGCGGGCTTCCTGACCAGCCCTCGGCGGCTGGTCACGGCTCGCGAAGGCCAGCGCGGCAACCTGGACAGCTTGGCCCCGAGCGGGTCGCAGCCAGATAGCCAGGCCGCCAAGTCTTGATCATCGCGGGTATGGGCCGGCTCGGGGCGCGGGCCAGCTTCCGGGCCCGGGCGCGTGCCGTCGGCGCCAGGGCCGGGTTCGGCGAGCAGCGCCTCCGCGAGCAGCGCCTCGGCGATCCGGAAATCGCCCGGGTAAGTGATCTTGAGGTTGCGCTCGCTGCCGCGCACGGTCATCACAGGTACGTCCGGCAGGTAGCGCAACACGATGCCGCAGTCGTCGGTGGGCGTGAACGCGTCGTCGTCCGCGAGCGCAAGCTCGTGCGCCCGCCTGATGACCGAGAGGCGGAAGCCCTGCGGGGTCTGGCAGCGGCCGAGTGACTCCCGCGGCGGGATCGACGTCATCAGCCCGCCCGCCACCTCCACGATTGTGTCCGCCGTCGGCACTACGACGCCGAGCGCCTCGGCACCGGCGAGCGCCGCCACGCAGTCGGCGATGATCCGCTGGTCGACCAGCGGTCGCGCCGCGTCGTGGAACAGCACATTGCAGTCGGCGGTGTCGCCGCTGCCATCCGGTGTGCTGCCGTCCCGAGCATTGCCGTCCGGACCACTGGCGTCCAGAGCGCTGAGGTGCTCGATCGCGCGTCTGGTCGAGCCTGGCCGGTCGACGCCGCCGGGGATGATGCCGCTGAGCTTGCGGTATCTGCCGTCCAGCACTAGTTTCGCTGCGCCGATCAGGTCGGCTGGCAGCACGGCCAGGACCTCGTCGACGCCAGGAGCGGCGTCGAACGCCGCGACGCAGTGCTCGAGCAGCGTCCGGCCCGCGAGCAACTGAAGCTGCTTGGGCATGTTCCCGCCGAGCCGGACGCCCGAGCCGCCGGCCAGCACCACGGCGACTGTCCGCATGGACGGACCCTACCCATCCGCGCCCGCCCCGCCGCTGCCCGGGCTGGCACCCGCCGACCCGATCGCTGGCCCGTCGCGCCGCTCGATCTGCCCAGCGCTGCCCGCCCAGCGCTGCCCGCCCCGCGCTGGCTCGCGCTGGCTCGCGCTGGCTCGCGCTGGCTCCCTGGCCGGCGTTGGCTCGTCCGCCCCGCGCCGCTGTCACCTTAGGGCCGCCCGTTCGGCGCTGTCAGTCACCTTCGGGTCGGACATTCCGCGCCGCCGGACGCCCCTGCGCCGGTGTTCCGCCGACATTGGATCTGGAAGGGCCATTTTCTCGTCCGTTTTGCGTGTTTCGTCTGGCCGGGACGGATCCAGAGTCCGTGGTGGGCGGTGTCGCCCGCCGTCGGGAGGCCAAAAGACGTTCCCGTTTCGGGCATGACGATTGGGCCTGGCGACTATCTGGGTACGCTGAGTAATTGATCAATTGCAATTGGTCACATTCTCGTGCAGGGAGGCCAGATCCTCTCCGGACTGAAGCGCCCGGCAGGCGGTGAGTTCGTCGCTGACTCCGGCACCGGGAAGCGGAGCGACGGCGACAGTACGGCGGCCAGGGCAGCCGCGGTGCTGATCTCCGCGGCGGGGCTGGCGCGGCGGGCTCTTGGCTGGCTGGCAGCGCGCGCGACCAATCGCGAGATCTCGCCGGGCTCGTTGTCCGGTATCTCGGTGCTAATGGCCGTGTGCGCCGCCGGCTGGTTCAGCGGGGGAACGGGCGAAGACGGCGCGCGGGGACTGCTGGCGATGTGCGGCTGGCTGGCGTTCCTGCTGGCCGGGCGGGGACTGGCCGCGTTCACGTCGCGACAGAACCAGCGACCCGACACGGTCGAGACAGCCGGAGCGGGAGCCGGGACCGGCGCTCCCGACGGCGGCACCGACTGGCTCGTGCTGCCGGCCATGTCGTGGAGCGACAGTGCGCCGGCGGGTGTGACTGGCTGGGATGAGCCGGGCACGCTCGGGTTCGGCTGGCTCGCCGCGGTCTGCGCGATGGCAGCGGAATGCGCGATCTACGGCGGCATGGCCGCGGGCGACGGGCACCGCGGTCTCATCGGACCCTGGCCCCTCGCGGTAGTCACGATCTCGTCGGTCGCGATCGCCGACCTGCTCGGCACGTGCCGGGCCGCTGCGCTGACACCCGAGCGCGGCCTGGAACTTGGCCGCAACCCAGTCCTGCGCGCGATCGGCATGTTGCTGCGGGTGCCGCCCGCGCTGCGTGGTCTGCTGGCGCTGGTTGCGTACGCCTTCAACGGCCCGCAGTCCGCGCTGATGGCCGTGCTCGGCCTCGAGGGCGTCGCGATCATCGCGGCGATCGTGACGCTCACCGCGGTTGTGCGCGCTCCCTGGCAAGCCGCACCAGCCCAGGGCGCGCGGTCGGCCGCCGGCACCGCGGCGGCCTCGGGGCGCACGGCAGCACGGCCCACCAGGATCACGGCCATCGTCGGCGTCGCCGGGTCATCAGGGGAGACGACGGCGGTTCGGTTCACGACCACGCCGTCGGCCGCCTGGATCGCGGCAGGCCGCCGCGGGATGACAGGCCCGGCCGCGACAGGTCCGGCCGCGACAGGTCCGGCTGCGACAGGTCCGGCCGCGACAGGTCCGGCCGCGACAGGTCCTGCCGCGGCACGTCCGGCCGAGGTAACCACGGAATCCCGGGCCGTAGCGGGCGCCCCGCCGCCCGCTCGCATTGCCGGCGCACCAGCCGCCTACGGCAGGGACCGCATCCTCGCGTTGCGCGACGACGGCGCGCCAGCGCGCTGGGCGGGCCGGATCGTCCAGGGCAACCTGATCCCGCTGCCGCCAGCCCTGGCTGGCCTGATCGCGACGGCGATGCTGGCTGCGCTCGGCCTCCGGCACCTGCCCGGGTTCATCGCGCTGACGCCGCCGGTGGTCATGGCGCTGGCCGCGCCTGGTTCGAGCCATCCGCACGACAGCAGGTCCGACTGGGTGGTCCCGGTCCTGCTGGCCGCCGCCCAGTTCGTCTACCTGGGCTCGCTCGGGTTCGCGCTGGCCCTTCCCGGCCCGGTCGTCTTCGCGGGCTGCGCCCTCGTCGCGATCTGGTACGCGAGCGTCATCGCCAGCGCCACCACCAGCGCCTGGCCCAGCCGCGACCAGCGCCCGCGGCGATCACCCCGATGCGACACCTGGCGACCAGCCGGGCCGCGTGGCCACCTGGGGGGCTGGCCTTGGCTGGGAGACGAGGATGTTCCTCGTCGGCCTCGCCGCCACCTTCGGGCTAGCGACGTTCGGGTACGTTGGGCTCGCAGCGTATCTTGGTGTGCTCATCTGCCGGAAGGTCATGACCGGCTACCTCGTGCCCAGGGAGGAAGACCGGCAGTGATCGGTATGGTTCTCGCGGCGGGAACGGGCCGCAGGCTCCGTCCCGACACCGACGGGCTGCCGAAGGCGCTGCTGCCGGTGGCCGGCGAGACCACCATTCTGGACATCGCCCTCCGTAACCTGGCGGCGGCCGGGCTGACCCAGGTCGTGATCGTCGTCGGCTACGCGGCGGGAACGGTCGCGGACCGGGTTCCCGGCTTCGAGCGGGACCACGGCATCTCGATCGATCTCGTGCACAACGACCGCGCCGAGGAGTGGAACAACGCCTACTCCCTGTGGCTCGCGCGCGAGTACTTCGGGCGCGGCGTCATGCTCGTCAACGGCGACACCGTGCACCCGGTGAGCGTCGAGAAGACGCTCCTCGCGGCCAGTGCGGGCGGCCAGCCGCCCATTCCGGCCCGCCTGGCGCGCAAGCAGCAGCCCAGCCTCGCCGCGACCGCCGGGACCGCAAGGACCGCCGCGACCCCGAACGGCACCAGGCGCGAGCCCCTCCTTGGCCGCCTGATCATCGCCATCGATGACATCAAGGCGCTCGCCGATGAGGAGATGAAGGTCGTCCTGGACGTGCACGGGATGCTGGTGCGGATCACCAAGGTGATGGACCCATCGCACGCGCACGGTGAGTACATGGGCGTCACCTTGATCGAGCCTGCCGCCGCGGTCGCCCTCGCCGACTGCCTGGAGACCACCTGGCGCCGCGACCCGCACCTGTACTACGAGGACGGCTTCGCAGAGTTCTCCGAGCGCGGCGGCGCCGTCCTCGCCGCGCCGATCGGCGCCGTGGAATGGGTCGAGGTCGATGACCACGCCGACCTGCAGCGGGCCAGGCAGATCGCCGGCCGCTGCTAGGGTGACACCGCGCACTGCGGGGCCGCGGTGCATGGCGGAGGAGGATCATGCCGCTGCTGGCGCGAATGCTCGCCGCCCCGCTGGTCATCGACGTCAGGCCGGGAGCGATCGCCGGGCTCGCCGCGCTGCTGACCGACCGGAAGATCGCGGCCGGCGGGCGGGTCGCGATCGCAGTCGGCCCTGGCCAGGGCGATGCCATCGTGGCCGAGCTGCCGCCGGGAATCGCCGACGTGATCAAGATCCCCGACGGCGGCTACGACAGCGCGGTCGCGCTCGGCAGGGACCTGCGGGCGGGCCGGTACGAGGCCGTGGCCGGGATCGGCGGCGGCAAGACCATCGACGTCACGAAGCTGGCCGCGCACGTGGCCGGCATTCCGATGGTCGCGGTCGCGACCAGCCTCGCCCACGACGGCATCGCCTCCCCGGTGAGCACGCTGGCGCACGAGTCGGGCAGCGGCTCCTACGGCGTGGTGCCGCCGGTCGCGGTCGTGGTCGACCTGGACCGGGTGCGGCAGGCCCCAGGGCCCCTGTCGACGGCGGGCATCGGCGACGCGATCAGCAACCTGTCCGCGGTCGCCGACTGGGAACTGTCGGCCGCCGACACCGGCGAGTCGGTCGACGGCCTGGCGGTGGCCATGGCCCGCTCGGCCGCGCACGCGGTGCTGCACGAGCCGGGCCCGAGCAGCTCCGATGAGTTCCTGACGGTGCTGGCCGAGGCGCTGATCATGTCGGGGATGGCGATGGCCGTGGCCGGTTCGAGCCGCCCGGCGAGCGGCGGCGACCACGAGATCATGCACGCGATCAACCAGCTCTACCCGGGCACCGCCAGCCACGGCGAGCTGGCCGGCCTCGGCGCGCTGTTCTGCACGCACCTGCGCGGCAACGCCGCCCAGGCGGCGGCGATATCGTCCTGCTTGCAACGGCACGGCCTGCCGCGGCTGCCTGCCGAGGTCGGGCTGTCCGCCGAGCAGTTCACCGCCGCGGTCTGCGCCGCCCCGGAGACCAGGCCAGGCCGGTACACGATCCTTGAGCGCCTCGCGATGTCGCCGGCCGAGGCCGCCAAGCGAGTGGAGGAGTATGTCAGGGCCATCGCTGGCTGAGCTCAGGGAGAAGGGCCAGCCGCAGGCGGTGCTCGACCGGCTGAACGACGAGCACTGGCTCGGCCGCCTCTACGGGCGCAAGCTCTCGCCGTACTTCACCTGGGTCTTCGCGCGACTGGGCTGGTCGCCCAACGCGGTCACCGCCGCGTTCATCGTGTGCGGGATCGCGGCCGGCGTCGTGATCGCGTTCGGCGGCCTGGCGACGGCCGTGATCGGCGCCGTGCTGGTCCAGCTGTACCTGATCTTCGACTGCTCGGACGGCGAGCTCGCCAGGTGGAGCAACAGGAAATCGGCGGCCGGTGTCTACCTCGACGGAGTCGGCCATTACCTGGGAGAGAGCGCGCTGCTCGTCGGCCTCGGCTTCCGGGCGCAAGGACATCTCACCGTGTCAGGCGGCTACGTCACCGCCGGCGTCGCGGCCGCGCTGCTCGCCATGCTCGTGAAGGCTGAGACCGACAATGTCGTGGTCGCGCGGGCCAAGGCCGGCCTGCCGGCTGCGCACGACGACGCCGCGCTCGCGCCGGCCAGCGCCGGGCTGGCCATGGCCAGGAGGGCGGCCAGCGTGCTGAAGGTGCACAGGATCACCCAGGCGGTCGAGCTGTCACTGCTGATCCTGATCGCCGCGATCGCCGACGCGATCACGCGGCGACCTGACCGCGACCCACGTGCTCGTCCTCGCGTGCCTCGTCGTGGCGGCACTCATGGTGGTCGCGCACCTGGTCGCGATCATGGCCTCCAGGCGGTTGCGTTGAGCGGGGTGTCTGCGGGGTCTGGCCCGTGGCCAGCACTGAAGCTCTCGATCGTGATCTTGACCATGGGCAACCGCCCCGACGAGCTGAACCATGCGATCGAGAGCACCGCGCCGCTGCGGGCCGCGGGCGCGGAACTGGTGATCGTCGGCAACGGCGCCGACCCAGGGCCGCTGCCGGACGGCGTCGCCGCGGTGCGCCTGGCGGAGAACGCCGGGGTCGCGGGCGGGCGCAACGCGGGCGTGCGCGCCTGCGCCGGCGACGTTGTCCTGTTCCTCGACGACGACGCCTGGTACCCGGACCCGGCCGCACTCGGCGAGCACGTCGGCGCCAGGTTCGCCGGCGACCCGATGCTCGCCGTGCTGTCGTTCCGTGTCGTCGACCCGGACGGCGGCTCGGGCGGGCGCTGGCACGTGCCGCGGCTGCGGGCTTCGGATCCCGAGCGGTCGTCGGTGGTGACGACGTTCGCCGGCGGCGTGTGCGCGATCCGGCGGTCGGCGTACCTGGAGGCAGGCGGCCAGCCCGACGCGTTCTTCTTCGGCCACGAGGAGACCGACATGTCGTGGCGGCTGCTCGACCTGGGCTACCGGATCGAGTACGACGCCGCCGCGACCGTGTGTCACCCGGCCGTGCACAACGCCAGGCACGAGACCTGGTACCGGCTCGAGGCGCGGAACCGGGTCTGGCTGGCGCGGCGGAACCTGCCGTGGCCGCTCGCCGCCGTGTACCTGGCCGACTGGATGGCGCTGACCGTGGCAAGGGAGCGGTCGAAGGGCGCGCTGCGGGCGTGGTTCGCCGGGTTCGCCGAGGGGTGGAAGAGCGATCCTGGCCGGCGGCAGCCGATCTCGCTGCGGACCGCGTGGCGGATGACCAGGGCTGGCCGTCCCCCGATCATCTAGCGGCCAGGCCCGCTCGCCGAAGCGTGCTCGCCGGGGCCCACTCGCCGAGGGCCTACTCGCCGAGGTCGGCGTGCTCTGCCTGCCAGTCGCGGTACCAGGCCGCGAACCACGGGTCGGCGTCCGCGAGCGGCACGATGAAGCGGACGGTCTGGGCGTAGTAGGAGCGCTGCCGGTCCTCGCCCAGGTTCCGCAGCGTCTGAACGTTGCTCAGCCGGTCCGCGAGCTTGACCAGGACCGCGTCCCGCGGCGCCGCCGCCAGCCCGCGCAGGCTGGCCTGCTTGACCTCGGCGCGGTCCTCGCCAGGACCTGTCTCGGGGATCGTGACCCAGCCGACAAGCTCGGCGACCCTCGGCCCGAACCGCGTCGGCGAGTTCGTCGCTGCTGACCGGCGTGTCCTCGAGCACGTCGTGCAGCACCGCGGCGGACAGGACATCAGGGTCGGTCACGCCAGCGCCGACGACCAGTGCCTCCAGCGCCTCGAGCAGGTGCTCGATGTACGGGACTCCGGTCGGCCGGCGCTGGTCACCGTGCTTGACGAGGGCGAAGTCGATGGCGTCGGTCACGTGGTCGATGGTCTGGGCCGGCAGCCGTTCGCGCATCCCCGCCACCGCGGCCGCCTGCGTATGCCAGTCGGTGAAGCGCTCCACAGCCCCATTGTGAACGCCGGACCCGCCATCCATGCGCAAACACGGTGGTTTCCCGCGGGGGACAAAGGGCGTCAGTGACCGCCAAGCGGACCGGCGAAGGCGCCCTTGTCCCTGCAGACGTTGGCTCCCGCCGTGATGCCGCCGTACCGCTTGGTCACGCCGGAGAGCGGTGAATGCGATCGGGGCTTGCTTGCTGGCGCTGCCGGCGGCGGGGCTGGCGCTGGCGCTCGCGCTGCGCGGCTCTGACCTGCTGGCCGGGACACCGCCGCCGCCCGTCGGGTGCCGCTGGCCGTGCTGGCGGGTCGTGTGCGGCAGTTTCCTGTCGTGCGCGATGGCGCGGAACAGCCTGGCGGCCTGGTCTGACCACTGCACCCAGTTCGGGTTCGGGGTGTAGGTCACGACCGGCACCTGCACGAAGTGCATCGCGCGCAGCGGCAGCGTCCGCAGCCGCTGGACCAGCGCGATCATGTCGCTCTGCCGCAGTCCGCTGTCGGTGGTGAGCGATTCAGCGACGTCCCTGACGATGCGGAAGATCCTGGCCGGGTCGCCGAGCAGGTTCGTGTGCTTGACCTTCTGCGCGACCGAGGCCATCAGGAACTGGTCGCGCTGGATCCGTTCCAGGTCAGAACCGACGCCGATGTACCTGACCCGCCAGTAGGCCAGCGCCTCCGCGCCGCCCACGTGGTGGATGCCTGCCGCCAGGTGCAGCTTGGAGCGCGGATCGCTGATCGGGAACGGCAGGCAGATCCGTACCCCGCCGAGGTCGTTGATGACGTGCTCGAACCCGGTGAAATTGAGTTCGGCGAAGTGGTCGAGCCTGATGTGGGTGGTGTGCTCGATCGTCTTCCACAGGCAGCCGGGACCGCCGTTCGAGTACGTCTCGTTGATCTGCTCGATCTGCCCTGGCTGGGCGACCTGGCCTGGCGAGCCGGGCTCCCGCGGGCACGCCAGCACCGGCACCACCGAGTCTCGCGGGATGCTCAGCACCACCGCGCGCTTGAGCCCGGGAGAAAGGTGCAGGACCAGGATCGTGTCGGAGCGCTGCCCGGCGATGTGCTTGCCGAACCTGGAGTTCGTGCCGCTTCGCGTATCCGACCCGATGACGAGGATGTTCAGCGCGTTGTTGTAGCCGCGCGGCCGCTTGCCCAGGCCGGTCACCTTGACCTGGTGGATCTTGCCGAACACGTCGCGGTATACCGCGTACGCGGTCAGCACCCCGCCGACGAGCACGACCGCGATGACGGCGCGCAACCCAGGCGAGCACGAGAGACCTGCGCCGCCCCCGCGACGCGTTTCCCCTGGTAGCTGGCTGATCGTCCCCGTGCTCCATGGCTCTTGCTGGGGTTCTTGCCCGCGCAGGCCGTTTTAACCCCGCAGGTCAGCCGCTGGTAAATGCCGTCCCGTACCCCTTGCACGGGTTCGTGCTGGCCCGGTATCCGCCGAACTTGCCGGTCAGGTTGCCGACCGGCTGCGACGGCGCTGGCCCGAGTTGCTTGAAGTCCGATCCCACGATCAGCGTCACCGTTCCGGCGGTCAGGGAGCCGACCTGCGCGCAGCTTGGCGCTCTTGAGCTGTGCGGCGACGGTTTCCGCGGCCGCGAGGTCGGCGGGCCCGGCGTATTCGACAACGGACGTCGTGTAGCTGTAGTCGGGCGCGCCGCTCGGCGTGGTCGCGTCTGCCGTGGTCAGGATGTGGAACCCGCGCGCGCTCAGCGCGGTCGCGGTGACTCCCGCGATGCCCTGGACCCCGGACCCGTTCAGCACGTTGACGCTGACCTTGGATGCGCTGAGCAGCTTCGGCGCAGGACCCGTTTTCTTGCCCTTGCTGCCCTTACCGGTTCTGCCCTTGCCGGTTCCGCCCTTGCTGGTCTTGGGCAGCGCACGGTCCCGCTCGATGGCGTCGAACAGCTTGGTCGTCTGGGATGTGTCGAACTCCACCCAGTTCGGGTTCGGCGGATAGTTGACCGTCGGAACCTCGATGAACTGGATCGACTTCTTCGAGATGCCGCTGAGGCTCCGGCCGATTTGGACGATGCGCCCCGGCGTCAGGCCCGCGTCGGTGGTGAGCGCGTGCGCGCTGGAGATGGCGTGGATGATCGCCCAGGTCTTGGACAGGCTGTGCAGGACGCGGGTCTTGAGGATCTTCTGGACCAGGCCGACCATCAGCAGCTGATCGCGCTGGATCCGCTGCAGGTCAGAGCCCAGGCCGAAGTTCTCGCGCAGCCGCCAGAACTCCAGTGCCTTATAGCCCTTGAGGACGTGAGGGCCCGCCGTCAGCTTGAGCCGGTCATACCTCGTCTTGTGGATCGCGGTCGGCAGGCAGACCGGCACGCCGTTGAGCGCGTTGATGACGCTGATGAAACCGGTGAAGTTCAGCTGAAGGAAGTTGTCCAGGTGGATGCCCGTGGTGTGCTCGATCGTCTTCCACAGGCAGTTGGCCCCGCCGTTGGCAAAGCTGGTGTTGAGTTGCTCGATCGAGCCGGGCGCCGCGGTCTGCCCAGGGAAGCCGCCGGGCTCGGACGGGCAGGAGTAGACCGGTATGGCCGAGTCGCGCGGGAAGCTGAGAACGGTTACCCGTCCGCCGCCCGGTGACAGGTGCGCGACCATCACCGTGTCGGAGCGCTGGCCAGGGGCTGGCCCGCCGATCTTGCCGTTACGTCCTGACCGGCTGTCCGAACCGATCACCAGGATGTTCATCGCCCCGTTTAGCTTCGGGGGCCGCTTGCCCTGATGGCTGATCTTCTCTGTGGCGATTCCGTCGAGGACGTTGCGGAACTTCACGTACCCGTAGAGCGTGCCGCCCACTAGCAGCACCGCAAGCCCGATCGCGGCCCACCCGGTGAGCATCATGCCGAGCGAGTACCGCCGGGATCCAGGACGGCGGCGCATGTCAGTGCGCGTCATCGTGGGTCCTCCGGGCGGTGTTTTCCGGCCGCCGTTGCGGCGGGCCGTCGGTTTTCCGGCCCATGGTACGCCGTCGACAGCGGAAAAAACGCCACTAAGCATCACGTCGGAGCGCCGCCGCCAGTGCCGTAGCGGGCCGGACCTGGGGACTTCGCTACTTGGCGTGCAAGTCCCGGTTCGGGAATCTGGTCGTTTCCCGGCCTAGGCGTCGTTACATTCTCGTTACCGTAAGTTCGGGAAGTTCCTGAACCCCATCGTCCAGCCGGTGGCGGCGATCTGGGCGCAATGCCCGGAGCCTCATACAGTGGGTGTCGTGGGCCCTCCGAATCCGCGATCTGGCCAGCCCGGCGCCAGTTCAGACTCGATCCCGTCGCAGCGGGAAGCCGAGGCGGAGCGCGGGTTGGGCAAGCCCGCGCCGCCGCGCACCCTGACCGTCAGGCTGCCCAGGAAGCCGCGGTTGCCGAAGGTAACGCTCCCTTTTACCGTCGTGCAGACCGAACCAGACCCGGTGGCCGAGCGGGCCAGCCGCGAGCGTCGCTCCCAGCGGTTCGCCGAGCAGGCCGGCCGCGGCTTCGCGAGGCTGACCGTGCTACCCGCGATCATCGTGGTCGCCTGGCTGCTGCCTGGCCTGCCGCTGCTGCTCGGTGGCGCGTTCGAACCTGTTCCGATGTTGCTGATCGCCGCGCCGCTGGCGACGGCCCTCGCCGTCAACCTGCTGCACCGGGTTCCTGACCAGTGGCCGGCTGATCTGCCGGGCCTGACCGGTAAGCGAGGCTGGCCAGCCGTATTCGCCAGCGCGGGCACCGTCGCGATCGCCGCGGGGTTCATCATCTGGCAGGTCGCCCTGAATTCCCCGTCCGTGATCGCGGCCCGGATGCCGGGCGCCTACTTCCAGACCGGCTACTGGATCGCCCAGCACGGGTCGCTGCCGATCCCCGGCTCGCTCGGGGCCTTCGGCGGACCAAGAGCCGGGCTGCACCTGGCGAGCATCGGGTTCGCGGCGCACGGCCACGCCGTGCTCCCCGAGGTGACGGCCGGCCTGCCGATGCTGCTGGCAGGCGGATTCTGGACCAGCGGCACCGGCGGCGGCGCGGTGGTCGGCCCGATCCTCGGCGGCTTGGCGGTGCTGTCGTTCGGCGGCGTCGTTGGCCGGCTGGCCGGCCGGCAGTGGGCTCCGGCAGGCGCGCTGGTGCTCGCGCTCACCCTGCCCGAGCTGTACACCAGCCGCGACGCGTTCAGCGAGACCGCCGTGCAGGTGCTCCTGTTCGGCGCGATGTCGCTGGCGATCGACGCGCTGACCCTCAGCCGGCCGGGTCGCGGGCACGCGGCCTGCCATGGCAGCGGCCAGCGGCGACGCCGACGCCGACGGCGACCACGGCGACCGACGGCGACGGCGACGGCGACGGCGACGGCGACGGCGACGAGCCTGATCGCACGAGGACCGCGCCACTGCCGGCCCTCGCACGCGGTGCCCGTTAGCCCGGATTCCGCCCCGGCCGCCGGCAGCCAGGCGCGACGGAGGTTCGTGCCGCTTCCAGAGCTCGTCGGACAGCTGCGGACTGTGCAGTGGCGCGACCTGCCGTCACTGGCCAGAGCCGCGCTCACCGCCGAGGGCATGCTGGCCGGGCTTGGCGGACTGGCGCTCGGACTGACCAGCCTGCATGAGCTTGGCGTCGCTGCCGTACCTGGTCCCTGCGATCCTCGTCGCTGGCGTGCTCCTGGTAGCCAGACGAACGGTCGGGGTCGCGTTCTGCATAGGAATGGTCGTCGGCGTCGCGTACGGCATGGCCGGAGCCTTCCTGCTCGCGCGCCCACCAGCCGGGCCCTCGACGGTGCCGCTGAAAGTGATCGGCCTGGACGCCGGCGGGCTCGTGCTGCTGGTCGCCGCGGCGCTGCTGCTGATGCGCGTGCCGCGGGCGCGCCTGCTGGTGCGCGGAGCAGTTGGCCGGCGCCCGCTGCGCTGGCTGCCCGGGCTCGGTAGCGTCGCCGTGATCGCGGCCCTCGCCTGGCTCGCGGTGCGACCGTACCTGCAGGTCGTCCGCGGGGTGCTCGGGCCAGCGGCGGCCAGCTATGTGGCGAGCCTGCAGCGGACCGCCGGCCTGCGCGTCGACCCGACCAGGCTGTACTCAGAGGACACGCTGTACTGGGTGATCTGGTACGCGGGGATCGCGACCGTGCTGCTCGGCGCCTTCGGGGCCGCGATCCTGATCCGCAGGTGCCTGCGCGACCTGCTGGCCTGGCGGGACACGTCCGGCACGGCGCTGAACTGGGCGCTGCCGCTCGCCGTCGTGCTGGTCGGCTCCGCGGCTATCTTGTGGCAGCCGTTCACCGTTCCCGATCAGCCGTGGGCGAGCCGCAGGCTGGTCCCCGTCGTGATCCCCGGGCTGATCCTGCTGGCGACCTGGGCCGGTGCCTGGCTCACGAGGCGCGCCAGGGACCGCGGCGCCGGGGTGACGACGGCCGCGGTGGTGGGCGCGTTCAGCGTGGGAGCGATGCTGCTGCCGTCGGTCAGCACCTCGTTCGGCTTCGGGCTCACGCACGCGGGAACCCGCGGCGGACTGCAGCCGACCGCGGGCGGGCTTGCACAGCACAGCGTCGGTGCGCACGAGGCCGACGCGGTCAGGTCGCTCTGTTCATCGATCGGGCGGTCGTCGGCCGTCGTGATCGTGGACCGCCGGCTGGCGGCCATGTTCAGCCAGGTCATCAGGGGGATGTGCGGCGTCCCCGTCGCGTGGGTCGGGCCGAAGGCCGCGCCCTCGACGATCCCTGCGGTGGTGGCCGGGATCGCCAGGGCCGGGCGCCGGACGGTGCTGCTCGGTGCCAGTCCGCAGCAAGTCGGCGTCTTCGGCGGCACGCCGACGCTGATCGTGAAGCTTGTCACGACGCAGTACCCGCATGAGCTGACGCAGCCGCCTGGGGCGCCGTGGGGTGCCCGGTACATGATCTGGATGGCTTCGGTAGGTGTGTCCAATTCCGGGGTGTGATTGCTGGCGGGCATACGCTGGTCGGGTGCCTCCTCGCGTGAGGTTCGCCGCCACGGCTCGGTGCCGCCGGGCAGTCCGTCCGCTAGCCGCGCTGGCGGCTGTCATTGTCGCGGCCGGGTGCGCAAGCGGCGGCGCGCAGCCCGGCGGCGGGGGAGCGGCCGGGACCGCGGCGCCCTCTGATCACGTCAGCACGCCTGGTCCGTCCGCGCGCGGCGGTCGCGCCGCTGGCGGTCCGATCACCCTCGCGTTCGCGGGCGACGTGCACTTCACCGGCAGGACCGCGAAGCTGCTGCGGCACCCGGCGACGGCGTTCGGGCCGATCACGACGCTGCTGAGGTCCGCTGACCTGACCGTGGTCAACCTGGAGACCGCGGTCACCTCTGGGGGCAAGCCCGCAGCCGAAGTATTACCACTTCCGCACCAGGCCAGCGGCCTTCACGGCGCTCCGCGACGCCGGCGTCGACATCGCCAACATGGCCAACAACCATGTGCTCGACTACGGCAGGACGGGCCTGGCCGACACCCTCGCCGCGGCCAGGCGCGAGCACTTCCCTGTGCTGGGTATCGGCGCCAGCGCGGCAGCGGCCTGGTCGCCGTACGTCGTGACGGTCAAGGGCGTGCGGATCGCGTTCCTCGGGGTGTCGCAGGTCGCGGAGCTGGCCCCGTCGTGGGTGGCGACGAGCCGACGGTCAGGGGAGGCGAACTCGATCAACCTGCGCAGGACGCTCGCGGCGGTGCGCGCCGCAAAGAAGGTCGCCGACGTGGTGATCGTGATCATGCACTGGGGAACCGAGGGCCAGGCCTGCCCAGACGCGAACCAGCTCGCGCTCGCACCCAAGCTGGCCAGGGCCGGGGCGAACATCATCGTCGGCTCGCACGCGCACATCCTGCAGGGCAGCGGCTGGCTGGGCCGGACGTTCGTGGCTTACGGGATGGCGAACTTCCTGTGGTGGGAGGCGTCCTACAGCACGAGCACGGGCGTGCTGCTGCTGACCCTGCACCGGCACGGGCCGCTCAGCGCCCGTTTCGTGCCAGCGACGGTCTCAGCGACCGGGCAGCCCGTGGTCGACACCGGCCCGGCGGCCCGGCAGGCGCGCGCGAACTACCGCAGCCTGCGCGCCTGCACCCGGCTGTCGGCTCAGCCGGGCCGTTAGTTCGCGGCGCCGCAGGGACCAGCAGATTTGCCTGCCTGAGTGGATGCTCGTACAGTAGAGAAACCGACGCGGGGTGGAGCAGCTCGGTAGCTCGCTGGGCTCATAACCCAGAGGTCGCAGGTTCAAATCCTGCCCCCGCTACTAAACCGCAGGTCAGAGGCTGGTTCCGAAGAAGGAACCAGCCTTCTGTATGCCGGATGTGCGTTCTCACCCGAGCTCGCGCGGCTTGCCCTGCCGGTGCCTCGCGGCCACGGCTTACGCTGTGCATATGAGTGACTCAGCGTTGTCTCCGCAGGACATCCGCGCAGCCGCCGCAGCGCACGATGAACTGGGTCCTGAGTACAGCGACGCGGTAGTGGCATCCTTCCTCGAAAGAGTCGACGACGAAATAAACGCCCGCACCCGCGCGCGCCTTGCAGGCATGCGCCAGCCAGAGCCGCCGGCGGAGCCAGACGACCGTCGCACGCTCCTGAAGGGGGTCGTGGTCGGCCTGGCGGTCAGCGGCGTTGCCGTCTTCGTGGTCGGCGGCAATGCCGATGAACGTCTGAGACGCCTTCTCGGGGTGCTGCTTGTCCTGGCGGTGATATGCACGGTCGGCGCGGGCTGGGCAGGGCGGCAGCTGCAAAGCCGCAGGGCTGCCAGACGCACCACCGCCATCAATGGCAACGATCGTCACACTCACAGCGGGCAGGTCAGGAGCTGGTGAGGATGACGAGTTGCTGGGTCGCCCTGGTCATCGCGACATAGCGGTCGACCGCTCCTTCGATGCCCCCGCCGAATTCCTCCGGGTCGATGAGGACGACCAGGTCGAACTCGAGCCCCTTCGACAGCTCCGGGATCAGCGACCGGACGCGGGACGTCGCGGGGAACGTAGGGTCGCCAATGACGCAGGCGATGCCGTCGGCGTGCGCGGCGAGCCAGGTTTCGACGATCGAGCGCAGATCCGAAGCGGATCCGTGCAGGACGGGGACGCCGGTGCTGCGGATGGAGGTCGGCACGTTGGCGTCAGGGAGCACAGCCCGGATGACCGGCTCGGCTTCCGCCATGACCTCTTCTGGCGTCCGGTAATTGATGCTCAGCGAGGCCAGGCTGCTCTGGTCGAGGCCGATCCGCTCGAGCCGTTCCTGCCACGACTCTGTGAACCCGTGCCGGGCCTGGGCGCGGTCCCCGACGATGGTGAAGCTCCGGGACGGGCAGCGGAGCAGCAGCATCTGCCACTCCGCGTCGGTCAGTTCCTGAGCCTCGTCCACGACAATGTGCGCGAACGGCCCGGCGAGCAGGTCCGGATCGGTAACGGGCAGTGCGGCCTCATTGACCAGGGCGTCCTGGAAGTCCTCGCCGCGCAGCATCGTCACCAGACCTACGCCGTATTCGTCGTCCGCGACCTCGATCAGGTTGTCGACGACCTTGGCCATCTGCTCGCGTTCAGCGGCGACCACGGCGTCATGCCGGCGCTTACGTCGTGACGCCTCCGGGTCACCGAGCCGCTGCTTTGCCGCGTCCAGGAGCGGCAGGTCGGACACCGTCCATGCCTGAGCGTCCTCGCGCTGCAGCTTCGCGGCGTCATCGGCGCTGAGCCAGGGAGCGCACAGCCGCAGGTAAGCCGGTACGGACCACAAGTCTGCGACGAGGTCGGCCGGCTCGATCAGCGGCCACGCGCGGTTCAGGGCCGTGCGCAGCTCACGGTTCTGCACTAGCGACTTGCGGAGCAGGTCAGCCGGGACGTTGCCGTCGCGGGAGTCCGTGAGGATCGCGAGCAACTCCTCCCAGATCTCCTCGCGCGCCTCGTTGTGCGGAGTACCGGGTTCTGGTGCTGCGAACGCCTCGGCCCAGTCGCCGGGGCTGAGCCAGATGCCGGACCAGGGGGTCTGGACCTGAACTCCCTTGGTGGGCGGGTTCTCGTAGAACTTGACTGCCTGCTCGATCGCCTGCACCAAGTTCGCTGACGACTTCAGGCGGGCCACGTCCGGGTCTGCCTCGGTCCCGGCCGCGGGTCCCTCGGCGACGAGGTCCCGCAGGGTGCAGATCTGCACGCCTTCCTCGCCGAGACTGGGCAAGACGTCGGCTACGTAGGCCAGGTAGGGCTGGTGCGGGCCGACGAACAGCACGCCGCCCCGGCGGTGACTGAGGCGAGGGTCGGAGTAGAGGAGGTAGGCGGAGCGGTGCAGGGCGACGACCGTCTTGCCCGTACCAGGGCCGCCGTCGACGATCAGAGCGCCGCGGGATCCCGCGCGGATGATGGCGTCCTGGTCGGCCTGGATGGTGCCGAGCACGTCTCGCATCCTGGGCGAACGGCTGCTGCCAAGGCTCGCGATGAAGGCGGACTGGTCGTCGAGCGCGGCGTGCCCGTCCAGACCGTCCGAGGTGAACACCTCGTCCCAGTAGTCGCTGATCCGGCCGCGTGTCCAGCGATACCTGCGGCGGCTCGCCAGACCCATCGGGTTGGCGTGGGTCGCTCCGAAGAACGGCTCAGCCGCGGGGGAACGCCAGTCGAGCAGCAGCCGGCGGCCCGCGCTATCGGTCAGGCCAAGCCGTCCGATGTACAAGGGCACCGGGTCGTCTGCGCTGACGATCCGCCCGAGGCACAGGTCCAGACCGAATCGACGCAGGACGCGCAGGCGCGCGGTCAGCCGGTGGACCTCCATATCCCGGTCCATCGCCTCCTGGCCTATGCCGCCAGGCGCCTTGCGCTCGGCATCGAGACGGTCAGACAGGTCGGCGATCGCCTGCTCGAGGCACTCCGCGATGGCAGCGAACTGCCGCTCGTCGCCGGCGATCAGCGCCGGGTCGGCCTTCGGGGAGAGGCGGTCGGGAAGGTTAAACGCGCTGGTAGTCAGGGGATTCACGGCATCAACACACGCACTCGCGACTCCCATTTCCGCAGGTTCTGGCCTCGGCCGGCGACTCTACGGCATGACCCGGGTCTTGCCGCAAGCCCCGGGGTGCGTTATAAGTTGAAAATGGAGGCGGCCTGCCCGCTCTGCCTGCACTACGCAGGCTGAGTCCTTCGCACTTTGGCCGGGGCGGCGGCCCGCAGGGTCGCGTCGATGCTCGACCAGGGCATTCCAGGGGCCAGCAGGATGGTCACGACATCGGCGGCGTCATCCCACCGCCCGACCTGCTCGCGAACCTCGGCCCCGGTCCCGCAGGCGGCAAGCTGGTCGAGCACGGCCCGGGCTTCCGGCGGGATGGTTCCGCGCCGCGGGCTGGGCCGCGGGTTGGCCGCGATGACCGCTGCGACGTCGGCGGCGTAGCCCTGTGCGGCCACCGACCTGGCGTAGACGCCGCCCATCGCGCTCAGGTACCAGGCGACGCAGCTGGCCGCGATGTCCCGGGCCTCGGCCGCGTCTTCCGCCGCTGCGGTGACGGGCCCCGCCGCCACGGTGAAGGCCCCGGCGCCCGGCGCGGCGGCGGCGCGCGTCAGTCGCAAGCTGGCCGCCCAGGCGGGCAGCCGGTCCCTGGCCACCAGCGCGGGGATCCAGCCGTCGCCGAGCTCGGCGGCCACCTGGGTGGCCTGCGGGCCTAGTGCGGCGACCCAGATGGGCAGCCCGGGGACTGGCGGCTGGCCTAGCCGCAGCGGGCGCGCCGCCGGGACGCGGCGCAGCTCGGCGGGCTGGCCGTCCAGCAGCGCGCGGACTGCGGTCACGACGTCGCGCAGCCGGCTGGCCGGGTGCTCGAACGGGACGTCGTGGAACCCCTCGGCAAGGGCCGGGGTGCTGGCGCCCAGGCCCAGCACGAACCGCCCTGCACTGATCTGATGCAGCGTGGCGGCGGTCATCGCCAGTGTGGCCGACGTGCGTCCCCATATCGACAACACGGCGGAGGCGACCTGGATCCGGCTGGTGCGCAGGGCGATCTCGGCCAGCACCGGGGTTGAGTCAAGCCCCCAGCCCTCGGGTACCGCGAAGCTCTCATAGCCCAGTTCGTCGGCGAGCACGGCCGCCGCGACTATGACGTCGCGCCGGGTTTCCATCGGGGTGAGCCCGACGGAGCGTCGGCCGGCGGTCACGACGAGCCGCCCGAGGGCGGCGGCGGGATGGTCAGCCAGACCGCCCGGGCGGCGGCGAGGACCTCGCCGCCGGGGCCGAGCAGAGCCGAGAAGGCGGTGAGCTTACGGCCGTCCCGTCCGGCCGGCCAGGCGATCACCCGGCACGGCTGGCCGGCCTCGGGCCGTACCGCCAGCCGGGCCGTCATCCGGCCGAGCAGGATGGCGGTGTCCAGGCCTGCCGCGTCGGCGGCGGCGATCCCGCTTGGGCAGTCGAGCGCTGCCCAGACGATCTCGGCCCGCGCCCGGCCGTCGGGACCGGCCACCGATGGGTCTGGCGTCCACGGTGCCGCCCACAGCTCACGGCCGGCCACTGGGCCTGGGAAGATCCGCAACCCGTCGCCGGGCTGGCGGGCGGGGCCACAGACGAAGCAGTCGGGGAACACCGGGTCCTGGAAGTATTGGGCTAGCCCGGCGGCCGCGCGGGCCTCTGCCGGCGAGACCGAGCCTGGTATCTCCAGGTCCGGCGCGTCGGGCGCGGGTTGCGCCTCGGCGATCAGCGTCGCGCTGTCGCGAACTCGGACCGAACCGTCGCCGTCTCGTTCTACCGCCAGGGCGGTGTCGAGCGGAGGCGGCCGGCGTAGCGTGACCGTCGCCGGGGCGCCGACGTAGGCGGCCGTGCGGCCGCAGACGTAGCCGCCGTTTCCGCTGGCCGAGGGGCCGCGGAAGCGGGACGGGATGCTCAGTGCCGGCGTCGCCGCCGACGGGGTCTCCGATTCCATTCCTCCACGCTAGGGACGGCCCGCCCGGGCGGCCATCGGGTGATCTACGGCCGGATCCGCCGTGCCGCGCGGGCCGAGGCGCCCGTCCCCTGCGCCGCGTAGGGCGTACTACCGAGGGGTGTCAATGGCGCAGCCGGCGCTCCGTCACCCAGGCCGCGATCTGCGCCCGGGAGCGCACCTGCAGCTTGCGCCGGATGTTCTCGACGTGCGCCTCGGCGGTCCGCGGGGCGATCGCGAGCTGCCTGGCGATGGCCTGGTTGGTCAGACCGCCGGGCGACCAGGCTGGCCACCTCGAGTTCCCGGCCGGTGAGCGGCGGCCCGGCGTCGTCGGGCTCGTCTAGGAAGGCGGTCAGCGCATCCAGCACCGCCTGCCAGTCGCCGTGGTAGTACAGGTGGCTCGAACCAGGCAGCGGGATCAATGTCGCCCCCGGGATGAGCGCGGCGACCTCGCGTCCCAGCTCGAACCGGGTGCCCCGGTCCGCCTCGCGGTGCAGCACCACGGTGCGCGCCTTGATCGACGGGAGCAGCTCGCGGACGTCGGTGTCGTAATAGACCTCCAGGAGCCTGGCGGCCACCTCGGCCGAGGCGCTGGACCGCTGGAACCCGGCGAATCCGGTCAGGTCCCCGGGGCTCGGATCGCTTACGAACGCGCCGGCCAGCGCCTGCACCCCCAGGCCCCAGTGCGCTCGTACCAGGGCCACAAGGGATTTCCTGACCTCGGCCGGCGCCAGGTCGTTTCCGCAGGCGCATGTTCCGTAGAGCGCGAGCGCCTCGACCCGGTCCGGGTACCTAGCCGCCAGCGCGGCTGCGAGCTGGCCGCCCTGCGAGGCGCCGAACAGGCGGATCCGTCCGGCGCCGGTCGCGTCGGCCACCGCCAGCGCCGCCGCGACCTGCCCGTCGAAGGACAGGTCGGCCCCGTCCCTGTCAGACAGGCCGCACCCTGGCTTGTCGTAGCGGATCACGGTGAACCGCCCGGCCAGCTGCTCGATGAACTGGCCGAAAGAGAACAGGTCAAGCTGTGCGCGCAGGTGAGTGATCCAGCCCGAGTCGCACAGCAGCGCTGGCCCGGAACCAGCCATGGAGTAGGCGACACGGCCGGCCGGGGTGGTGCAGTACCTGATTTTGGGGCCGCTCACCCTGGAACGCGCCCCGCCGCGTCGGGTCCGTAGCGTTTCTCGATGGCGTGTCCGCCGGGGGTGTCGCGCAGGAGCTTGCGAAGCAGCCTCGTGATGTCGGCCATCTCGTCTGGGGTCAGCCGGGCCGCGATGTGGTCATCGATGGCCGCGGTGTGTGCGCGTCCGTCGGCGAGCGTTTGCTGGCCGACTGGCGTGAGGCGTAGCCGCACGACGCGCTTGTCGTCGCGGCCGGGTTCCCTGGTAACGAGGCCTCGTGTGACCAGCGTGTCGACGAGGCGGCTGGGGCTGCCTGTTTCGGAGATCATCAGCCTGCCGAGCTCGACGAGGGTGAGCGGCTCGTGACTGGCCAGGACATTGAGTACCTCAGCCTGTGCCGGGGTCAGGGAGGCCGCGCGCAGGTGGTCCGCCTGCATCCGGCTGCCGTGGCGCTGCGCGGCGAGGATGAGGTGGCGGATCTCAGTTGCGCTGCTGGTCTCCGGCACCGCCGGCTCCTTCGGCTGATTTGACGAGCGGAATTCCGATGTGGCATATTCATGACGCATCATCAATGATGTATCATCAATGATGTGTCATGAACAGTGTCTCACATCTTCAAGCGTAGGAGGTGCGCCATGACGGCGACATCGAAGATCAGTTCCGCCTCCGGCGGCCAGGCGACGAGCGATGTGCTGCTGCTTGGCGCGGCAGGCAACAGCGGTCAGGTCATCGCGGCCGAGTTGGCAGCCCGTGGCCTGTCGCTCCGTCTGGCCGGACGCCGCCGCGGCCCGCTCGAGGACCTCGCAAGGGCGCTGGCCGCGGGTGGCGCCAGTGCGAATGTGCGAACCGTCGATGCTGGCGACAGGGAATCGCTGGCTGAGGCGGTCGCCGGTGCCGGGGTGGTCTTGTCCGTGATCGGGCCGTTCGCCAGGCAGGCCGGTCCGGTGATCGATACCTGCCTGGCCGCCGGCGTGTCCTATGTGGACATCGCGAACGAATGGCCGGCAGTGCGTGGCCTGCTTGACCGCGACTCCGCCGCGCGCGCCCGAGGGGTCGCGCTGGTGACCGGTGCGGGGTTTGGGCCTGCGGCGACCGAGACGCTGGTGTTGCGCTTGGTCGAGCGCATGGGCGTGGTGCCCGCGCGGGTGCGCGTCGCAGCCGCCGCGGCGGTGGCCCGGCAGAGCGACGGCGTGCGCCAGACGGTTCAGGAGTCCTTGCCGCAAGGTGCCATCACCTACCGTGAAGGCCAGCTCGTCAGGGAGCCACTCGGCAGCGGCGCCACGGTCCTGACGTTCGGCGGCGCGCAGCGGCAGATGCTGCCCGGCCCGGTCGGTGACCTGGAGACCGCAAGGCTGGCCAGCGGCGCGCCCGATGTGGTTGCGTACATCGAGAATCCGGCAGCGCGCGGCGGCGGTACCGACTCCTGGACCTGGGCCGAGGTTACCGGCCAGGACGGGCGAGTCGCCTCCGCCGAACTGCGGACTGGTGAGGGTGTCCGGGCCACGGCCGCCATCGCGGCCGAGACGACCCAGCGCGTGCTGGCGGGCGCCGCGCCCGGCGCGTGGACTCCCGGCAGTCTGTTCGGTGCCGGCCTCGTCACCGACGCCACGTCCGCGCAGGTGACCCTGAGCGGACAGCCGGCATGAGCGGCACGATGAGCCCGGTCACGCGGGTGTCGGTGATCGACACGCTCGAATCAGTGCAGCTCGGCGGCATCACCCAGCGGATCCGCATTCGCGCGGCCGACCCGTCCAACCCGGTGCTGCTGCTGATGCAGCAGGGCCCGGGGCTGCCGATGATCAACGAAGTTCGCCGATTCGAGCACCTACTCGGGCTCGAAGATGCCTTCACGGTCGTGTACTGGGACCAGCGAGGCACCGGCCTGTCCGCACTGCCGCTGCGGAAACAATCCAACGGATTCGAAATCAGCGCACAGCGAATGGTCGACGACGCGGTGTCGCTGCTTGAACTGCTCCGCGACCGATTCGGCGGCAAGACATTCATCGCCGGGTTCTCCTTCGGCGCGACGTTCGCCGCGCAAGCCGCCGTGCGGCGCCCCGATCTCGTGGCGGCAGTGGTCGCGACCGGCATGGATATCGACGTACCGGCGGCCGAATCCCACACCTACGACTTCGTGCTCACCACCGCCCGCCAGCGCGGCAACCGGCGCGCAATCCGGCAGTTGGAGGCCATCGGCCCGCCCCCGCACCTGGACGTCAAGCGGTTCAACACCCGGGCGCGCTGGGCGGCCAACTTCGGGGGTGTCGCAAGCGGCGCCACCTTCACCACCATGTTCCGTGACCTGCTGACCAGCCTGGTCCGTTCGCCCGACTACTCGGTCACCGACGCCATCAGGGCCGTCCGCGGGCTCCGCGCCTCCCAGGCCGCCCTGTTGCCTCAGCTGGCCACCACGGACCTGGTCCGGACCATCCCACGGCTGGATGTGCCAATCGTCATCGCGCAGGGCCGCCTCGACCAGGTCGCGCCGGGCGAGGCGGCGCAGCGATTCCACGACTCGCTGACCGCACCGAGCAAGCGGCTGGTCTGGTTCGACAGATCAGCCCACACGCCACATCTAGAAGAACCCGCCAAGTTCCGCAGCTTGCTCATCAACGCCAAAGCCAGCCATCACGCGACAGCCTGACGGAATCAGGACCGCCAACCGGAAGACGCGCAAGCCCGTCAGGCCCGGGAACCGCCGTCACGCCGCCGCGGACCTACACGGCGCTGGTGATGAGGCCGGCGAGACGCTGAGCGAGGGTCCCGTCCGCGTCCAGGACAGGGTTGAAGATGGTGACCTCGAGGCCGCGTGCGCCCTCCGCGCTCAGCAGCCCGCGGAGAATTTCCGTGGCTTCGTCCCAGCTGAGGCCGCCGGGGTGGCGGATAGTCGACGGCCGGCATCAGGCAGTCGTCGATTACGTCGACGTCGAGGTGGACCCAGAATCCCTCGACGCCTGGACGGGTGACCGCCCCCAGTGCCCTTGCGACCGTGCTGGCAGCGCCATGTTCCCGGATATCGGGGTAGTCGATGACCGTGATGGCCGTATCGCGAACGTGCTCGTCGAGAACCTGGTCGTTGTCGCCGAATACGCGGTACCCGACTAGCGCCACGTCCTCATCCCTGACGAGTGGCCTCAGCCCGTCCAGGTCGGCGAGCAGCTCCGGGCCGCGTCCCGTCACGAGGGCGAGGTCGAGCGAAGCGACCTCGCCGTTTGGCTCGTCACTCGGGTGCTGGAAGTCGGCGTGGCCGTCGATGAACACAAGGCCATAGCGGCCCCGGCGCCGCAGTGCGAGCATCGGCCCGAGCAGGATGCTGCAGTCACCGCCGAGCACGATGGGGAATCGGCCGTCGTCGAGCGCCGCAGCCACCGTGGCGGCAAGGTCCGCGGCGACCGCCGCGATGCCCAGCGAATTGAGTAGCCCTGTCGCTGGATCGCGGACATCGCTGTAAGGCGGCACGTCAATGAGCGCCTCACCAGCCGGGCCAAGGCTCGCATGCAGGCCGGCCTTCCGCAGCGCCCGAGGAGCGGCCTGCACCCCTTCCGGCCGCAGGCCAAGACGAGACGGCACCTCGATGATGAGCGGATTCACCGGTAGCACCCCGCGCCCTCTCGATCTGGGTCCGCTGGATGCAGCGCCGGCGAAGAAATTCATTTGCCTGGTCGCCTCCCGCACCTCAGCGCCGAGGTCGAGGGGACAGTGGCGGTTGTACAACGGCCCGGTGCCGTCAACGAGGAGGACCCTGGCCATCGCGGCGCCACGGGCAGTGATCGGGAACGCACCGGTAAGGACGGCGAGCATCTCCCGGACGTCGCGCTCGGCGGCGGCGATGCGATCACGGCACAGTGGTGCGCGCCGCGTCCGCGGTACTGATTCCCGCCTGCCCTGATCCAGGACGTGGTCCCAGCACCCGGCGAGTTCGCGCCGCCCTGCTGGCGAGGTGAGCTCCTGGCCGCGGATGGCCAGGACCCGGCTGGTTCCTGCCGGACAGCCCGCCGCGAGCTGGCAGTCCAGGGAGGGTGCCTGAACGCGAGCCAGCAGGTGGTGCCGTCGCCGGTTGTCGGAGTCGGATCGAAGCAGCTGATCTGTAGTCATGTTCCCATCCTGTGCCTCGACAGGCGCAGGTATAAGTGGCAGGATCGACAACATGCGCAACTATCCAGACAGGCGCGCGGTGGCCATAGTGGCCTGCGACGGGGTCACCGTGTTCGAGCTCGGGGTCGCCTGCGACGTCTTCGGCATCCAGTGGGAGGCGATGTTCGGCGTTCCTTGGTATCGCTCCTTCGTGTGCGGCATCTCACCAGGACCTGTGGCGACTGACGGCGGATTCCAGATCCTGCTCGCTCACGGACTCGAGCGAATCCGCAATGCGGGAACGGTGATCATGCTGCCAACCGTGTCCCTCGCGCAGGTCCAGCCGGAATTGCTCGACGCCCTGCGGCAGGCTCACGAACGAGGGAGCCGCATCGTCTCCCTCTGCACCGGCGCATTCGCCCTGGCAGCCGCGGGGCTGCTCGACGGCCGCCACGCCACCACGCACTGGACAGAATGCGACGAGCTCGCACGCCGGCATCCGGACGTGACCGTCGACCCCGGAGTCCTGTTCGTCGACGAGGGCGACATCCTGACGTCAGCCGGGAGCGCCGCCAGCATCGACTTGTGCCTGCACGTCGTCCGCCAGGACCACGGCACCGAGATCGCCACCCAGCTCGCCCGCCAGCTCGTGGTCCCGCCGCAGCGCGACGGAGGCCAGGCCCAGTACATCGACGCACCGATGCCCGAGCTCGACAGCTCAAGCCTGTTCGCTGGCACCGTGTGCTGGCTCCAGGAGCATCTGGACGAACCGATAACAGTCGAAGACCTGGCCGCTCGCGCCGCCATGAGCCCGCGGACGTTCGCCCGCCGGTTCCTCGCCAGCACCGGCACGACCCCGTACCAGTGGCTGGTGCGGCAGCGCATCCAGCTCGCCCAGCGGCTCCTCGAGACAAGCGACCTGCCAATAGATGCGGTCGCCGAGAAGAGCGGCTTCTCCACCGCGGCCAACCTGCGGAAGCACTTCGGCCGGGCCGTGCACACCAGCCCTTATGCCTACCGGCGCACTTTCCAGGCCCGGCGCGCCAGCTGAGACTCAGAAAAGCGCCAAGGCACCCGGCACGACCTTGATCCCCGGCCATGGCCCAGTTCCTTTAGCCGTCGCATTTCCGGGGTGCTCGTTGGGTCCGGCTAGCCGAAGCCCTTGAAGGTGTCGGCGACCTGCTGCCAGAACTGCATGTGCCCGACCAGGTAGCCGATGAAGGGGATGAGAAGGGCCAGGTTCCGCAGGGCGAACCGGCGCCGGATCGAGGCGTCAATCGGCCACGTGGGCGCGTCGTTCAGCTCGTTGAAGCGCTCGATCAGCCGCTGCTGGACGGCTGCGTCATCTGGACTGGGTTGCGGGGCCGGGCTGCCTGGCTGACCGGGAGCTCCGGCCGGAAACAGTCGGTCGGCCTCGGGAAGGAACAGGTCATGCTTTTCCTGGGTCATCACGTCGTGCGCTGATTTCATGGGGAGGACGAAGACGAGCACCTCGACCAGGATGGCCGCCGCCAGCAGGACAAGATATGGGTCCAGGTAGACCCGGTCGGCGGACCAGAGCGGGCTTGTCCCGCCCAGGGAGAACAGCAGCACCCAGACGGACAGGAAGACGGCGGGCAGACTGGCGGTCAGGGACTCGAACAGGTAGAAGTCACCGAGAGGCTTGAGGCCGCCTGCGCCGTCCGGGTGACCGGGGATCACTCGCAGGACGAGCTTGTTCCGGCGCAGGCCAGCCTTGCCGATCAGCCGTCCGTAGCTCACCATCCGCCCCAGCCAGGAACCAGCCACGGCACCGGCTACGGCCTGGAAGATTGCGTCCGCGGCGGCCGGGCCGAGCACCCAGGCCGGGACTCCGCCACTGGCGCCGATGATCCAGACGGAGGTGATCAGCAAGGCTCCGCCGGCGCCCGCGGCGCTGGCCACCCACCAGCCGCGCCACTCCTGGTTGAGGCCGGCGGCCACGCTGGCGACGATGTCCGGCGGCCCGAGCACCCCGCGGTCGCTCAGCCGGCGCAGCGTCCTGGCCAGCATGACGGGTGTGTGCCGCGCCAGTTCCAGGCCGATGAGCAGCACCATCCAGCCGGACAGCAGCAGCAGGTCGAGCCGGTGCCCGTAGTGGACGAACGGCAGCTGGCCGACCAGCAGGACCGGCAACGTAGACCACAAGAGCCAGCGGCCCGACACAACCTGGCGATGCGGCATGCCCGGCACAGCCGGCGTCAGCAGCGTGAAGGTCATGACCCCGACGGCCCAGCCTTGGGGGGCGGCGAGCACCACGAAGATCCCGGTGCCACCGGCGCCGAAACGGCCGGTGAGCCGGCCGAGGGAGGTCAGCCAGGCAAGCACGGTGAGCAGCCCAGCCGAGGCACTCACGGTAACTACGACCCGCCGGGGATGAGCCCGCGCCGCCGCCCTGATCCAACCCGACAGCCTTCCCCCGGCCCGGCCTGCCGAGGCGGCGCGCAATCTGAGTACCATCGGACCTCGCTGCCCGGCCGGACGCTGCGTGAAGCTAGCTCATTGTAACGGCCGCCCGCCATTCCGTAACGACGCCGAAAAGGCGAGGGCAGCCAGTGTGACGCTCCTGCAGGCCCCGGCATGTGCCGGCGGCCGTGGCAGGCTAGCGGATCCAGAGCTGGTCGAGGAGCAAGTTCCAGAACGGGTGGAGCTGGAAGTTTCCGACCCGGCGGGACAGCAGGATTAGGACGTTGGGGTTGTAGAGGGGCGTCCAGGGTGCCTGGTCGACAATGTCGCGGTCGATCTGTGCCCACAATGCCCCTGCGGCGTTGGGATGGCTGGCGGCGAGCTGGCGGGCTCGCGCCACTTCGGCATCGATGCGCCGGTCGCAGAACTGGCTGAAGTTTAGGTTGGCCGGATTATGCGGTGCAAAGGAGCGGCAGGTGAGTAGCGGCACGATAAAGTCTGATGGCGCAGGGAAATCCTGAAACCAGCTGAACTCGCCGATCTGGGCTTGCGCGCGGGAGTCGAATGCCTGCTGGCTGTAGATTCGCGGATCGAGAATCACGCGCAGCGAGGCTCGGTAGCCGAGCCGATCCAGAATGGAAACAAAGTAGCGGCCCGCCGCCTTGACCGGATTACCTGGTTCCCAGCCTCCCGCCAGCACCGTGACCTTGGCGCCCGCTGTGCCGGAGGCGTGGACTAGTTGTTCCGCCTTGGCCATGTCGGGCCCAGTCCAGGCGCCGCTAGGGCCGGGGTTGATCGTGTACGGGCAGTAGGGCCGGTAGCCGGTCAACGTCGGCGGCAGGACCTGGCACGTGGGTTTGCCGGCCAGCGAACCGCCGATCAGTCCGATCATTTTGTTTCTGTCGATGGCGTAATTGATGGCCCGCCGCGCGGCGAGACTGCTGAATGGCCACACCCGCGTGTTCAGGAACATCGCGTAGGTGGCAGCGAGTGGGCCAGTGCGGAGCTGGCTCGCGTAATGGGTGGCGAGTTCGTGGACCTGGCCCACAGGCGGGTTTAGAACGACGTCTCCGCGGCCCAGCTCGACTGCCTTGACCTGCCTGTTCTGGCTTAACGCCAAGCCGCACGACGATCCGGTCCGGGTAACCTCCGGGTTGCGCCTGGCTCGACCACTGGCGAAATAGCGGGTTCCGGACCAGGATCCAGCTGCCGTCCACTTGCAGCGACTGAGTCATATAGGGGCCGGTGGCCGGTAGCTGTGCTGGACTGACCGCATGGTCGGGGGTTCCCGCCGGGACGGCATCGGCGAACGGGAGAGCGAGCTGGTAGAGGAATTCCGGGTCCGGTGCGGCGAGGTGGAACGTCACTGTATTCGTCTTATCGTTCGTGACGATCGATTGCGACAGGTTGCAGTTGCGCGGAAACCGTTCGCACTGCCTCGCTCCAAGCAGGCTGGAGTAGAAGAAGGACGCAGGTCCTCCGCCACGGTTGATCCTGAAGACTCGCTCGAGTGCGCGGCGGAAATCCTCCGGCTTGACCATTGCCCCGCTGGAGTACCGAATGCCGGGACGAAGACGGAACGAGTACGTCGTGCCGGTACCGGACAGCGCGGGCAGCGCTGTGGCAAGGTCAGGCACGACCGTGCTTCCGGCCGGGCCGCCGGCGTGGCGGAAGGCGACCAGCCCGTCGTTGGTGATGCTGAAGACCTGCCAAGCGGGATAGTTCCAAGCGCTTGCTAGTTCGCCGGGATTCGCATGCGTGTCGAGCCCCGAGAAGACCGTGAGCGTTCCGCCGCGGTGGCTGGCGAGCGAAGGCAGCACTGCCGTGAGCACATCAGGACCTGCTGCCGCCAGGGCGGTCGGGTCGTTGCCTACATGGACAAGCCGCACCGAACCGGTCTGCGGATCGATCCTGGCAATGCTGCCGGCCCGGCTACCGGCGACCCAGACGGCGCCGTCGGCGAAGACGATTCCGGCCGGTGAGCCGCCGGTCAGGATCGTGTGAGCGCGGCCGGTCGCCGGGTCCACGCGTGCCACCGTGCCTGCGGAATCGGCGATCCAGACGCTGCCTGCCCCAAACGCGACACTGCCCGGCGAGATACCGACGGGAAACACACGCGAGACCCGGCTGGTGCGCGGGTCCACGAACAGCAGCCGCCCGGTCTCGGCACTCGCTACCCAGATGCCGTGGTCCCCCGCTGCCAGCCCGGTCGGAGCGCTGCCAAGGGGAATGGTGGCGACGATGTTGCCGCTGGCCTCGTCGATTCTGGACAAGGTGTAGTCCGTCAGGTTTGCGACCCAGACCGAGCCGTAGCCGGAAGTGATCGCTTCAGGGCCGTTCCCTACCGTGATCGTCGCGACGACGGTTCCCGCGGCCGGGCTGACCTCAGAGACGATGCCGTCGAATTCGCTGGCAACCCAGACCTCACCGCCGGCTACCGTCACCCCGGCGGGACCCCGGCCGACCGGGATCCGGTCGACAACCTGATGGGCTGAGTTCACCCGCAGTAGCAGATCATCGGAGCTATCGGTGATCCATGCGGCGCCGGCCCGTAAGCCAGTCCAGCTGGCCTGCCAGTGCCGGACACCACGCCGGTCACTACGCCCTGGGCAGCGGTGATCACGCCAACACTGTCGGGACCGGGAGTAACGAGCGCCGGCTCGCCGGGTGCTCCAGAGGAACTTCTCACGAGCAGTACCACAAGTAGAGCAAGGCTCGCCCCGGCAGCGGCAAACAACCTGACGCGGCGGCCACCAGTCGCCCGCGCCTGCCGTCTGCGTGCAGCCGATGCATTTATCTGAGGCCGCGCAGCTTGCGTCGGCGGCTCGAGCCAGACGTCATGCTCCAAGATGGCGCGCTCGACTCGCCTCAGCCCCGGACTCGGTTCGATGCCGAGCTCCTGCACCAGTGTCCGCCGAGCCGACCGGTAAACCGCGAGCGCCTCTGCTTGCCGCCCGCATCGGTACAGCGCGATCATCAGCTGCTGGTAAAGCCGCTCGCGCAATGGGTGATCGCCGACCAGCGCCTGCAACTCACCGACCAGGTCCCCATGACAGCCAAGGGCGAGGTCAGCCTCAATCCGGTCCTCGATCACACCAGCTCGAATCTCCTCCAGCCGGGCGATCTGCCCTTGCGCGAACCGCTCTTGGCTCACATCGGACAGGGGCGGACCGCGCCAGAGTGCCAGTGCCTGACGAAGGTCCGCCGCTGCCCGATCAGGCACGCCATCCACGAGCGCGCGACGGCCCCGCGCAGCCAGGCGCTCGAAACGGCGGATGTCAATACGCTCCTCGGCAGCACACAGCATGTAGGCACCGGGCCGCGCCAGCACCACCGGGCCTCCAGCCGTGGGCTCCAGTGCCCTCCTGAGCCGCGAGACATAGACCTCCAGCGTGTGCTGCGCGCCAGCGGGCGCATGTTCCCCCCACAAACGGTCGACGAGCACATCACGCGACACCGGCACATTGGCGCTCAGCACAAGAATCGCAAGCAGCGCTCGCTGCTTTTGGCCGCCGACATCCAAAACACGGCCGTTGAGGTCAGCCTCAATCGGCCCAAGTAGCCGGTAATCAATCACTGCGGCCCGGCCCCCAATACGGCACAAACACAGCTTGGCCCGACTGTACGCCCGCGAAGGCGCGCCAGGAAGGAACCGGTGTGAACCACATGTGAGCCGATGTCAGCGTCCTGTGAGCTCGGCGCGCCACGATCCGGATGACCACACTCCATGAGCTCGGCGCCTCAACGCCGCCCAGCCGACATCAGAATGCGGAGACCAATGAACCCTGCGCTCAACCGCGAAGCGTCCGAAGCCCGGGCGGCTGACCTGCGCCGCAGTGCCGGCCGCGACGCCGTCGCTCTTGCCGCTATGCGAGCCTCCAGGCGGGAACCGGCCAACACCCTGGCCTCGATCCTCCGGGCCGTGCGCCCGTTGCTTCATCGAGGCCGGATCCGCCGCAGGCTTCCGGGTGTCCGTGCGGCAGACCGTGTTCTTCCTGGCGCAGCGGTCGCTGACCGGCGTCGGTTAGGTCGGGTAGCCGCTGCGCCAGGCCGCGTATTCGGGGCAGAGCGGTCGGCCGGTTTCTGGCCGGCTGATCCACAGTCGTAGCAGGTGCCGTTGACGCGCTGGGTTCTCGGCGTCGTCGACAAAAGCTGTCCTGCGTGTGCACCGTCACGAAGTTGTTGAGGAACTGCAGGTCCCCAGTCTGGAGTTGCATGCCGAGAGCGACGCCTGGCCTCTTGGGCAGCGAGTCGAAGTAGGTGAAGCAGGAGACCTCTTCGGAGGTGAGTCTGGGCACCTCGGGGAAGCGCATCGCCGAGATTGCCCGGCCGGTCCTGACCGTCGCCGAGAGCGCTCCGCCGAAGTAGCTGTAGAGCGGCTCGAGGTACCAGCCCGGTGATCCTGGCGGTTCCTCGTTCCGCCAGTCGGTCGGGAAGCTCTTATAGAGGATGGGCAGGTACTCCGGGTGCTCCTCGACGACGAAGTTGTGCAGTAGCCCCGAACTGGCGACGAAGCTCTCCCCGCCCTGCAGCGCGGGGCGCAGGCACATCAGGCCGACGAAGTCGGTGGAGTCGGTGTGGAACCCCAGGTCTTCGTTTGTTGCGTACGCCCGGTCGTAGCGGCCCGCGCCTGCCGAGGTCTTTGATATGGCCTACCAGGTCGCCTTTGCGGTTTTGCGGCACAAGGTTCCCCATGTGCCGGCCCATTCCCCAGTAGATAATTGCGGCCTCATCCTGCGCTGAACCTGTCATAGACAGGCAGCCCGCGCAGCAGAACGAACCCGAGGCCATGCTCCAGCCGGTCCACGATGTCATCGATCCGCTCCCGGAACTGAGATAGCGGAAAATCCTCAGCCTGGATGTCGGTGACGTCCTGGAAGCCCTTCTTCGAGACATGCGCGAGCGCCCGCTCGAAATCGGCGAAGTCTTCTTCAGTGAAATGAAGGGTCCAGCGGCCTGCGTCGCCGAGCTCGTCGCCTCTCCATACATTCGGATCCGATACCGGCCCGGTGAGAATCTCGGTCACCGCAGATGCTCCCTTGCCGCGTCAGTCACGGGCTGGTCGGCTGTTTGTGTACCGACGCCTGGTAGATCTGATTGATCGAAGACTCGAGCTGGGCGTTGAACTGCTCGTCGGTCTGGTCCGCGGTCAGCCCTTCGAGAAGAGCGCGGGAGAAGCTGGCAATGAGGCTGGGATCGCGTTCGAGCAGGGCGCAGGCCTCGTCACGGCTGTAGCCGCCGGACAAGGCGATGACGCGCAGGACGCGCGGGTCAGCCGCCAGCTCGCCGTACAGGCCAGGCCGGGTCGGAATGGTGATCTTCAGCATCACGGTCGCGCCCTCAGGCAACCCCTCGACGTGCTCGGTGATCGCGTCGCGCAGGAGCGTCTCCGCCTGTTCCTTGCGCGGGCTGGAGATGCTGACTTCTGGCTCGATGACCGGCACGAGGCCGGCGGCCATGATCCGGCTCGCGTAGCCGAACTGCTGGGCCACGATCGCCGAGATCCCGGCCTCGTCGGCGTCGCTGATCACCGACCGCATCTTGGTACCGAAGATCTGGTGCCGCTGTGCGCGCTCGAGCAGGTCATCAAGGTTGTCGATGGGCTTCATGAGCTGCACGCCGTGCTGCTCTGGGGCGAGCCCCTTGTCGACTTTCAGGAACGGCACCACGTTCTTCTCATCCCACAGATACCGCGCCGCGGGCACGCCGCTGACGTCACGTTCCATGGTCTGCTCGAACAAGATCGCCGCGAGAATGCGCGAGCCATCAAATGCCTGGCTGGTCAGCACCCGGGTCCGCATGGCGTGGACCAGGTCGAACATCTCCGCGTCGGAGCTATAGCGATCCCGCCCGACGCCGTAATCAGCGAGCGCCTTGGGCGTGCTGCCCCCGCTCTGGTCAAGCGCGGCGAAGAAGCCGCGCCCGGTCCTAACCTTCTCAGACTGGGTAGCGTTCACCCTTCCTTATTCTGGCACCAGCGGTACGGGGCTTGCCCGGGGGATGACGGGAGTCATGGGTCCGCCCGGCAACCGGGCAAGAACCATGAGCCAGCCGAATATTGCCTGGACCCCGTTGTCGATTCCGGCGTCGCGGGCCCGTTGGTCAGGTATCTCGGCGCATGCGCTAGGGCAGAAGCGAGACCAGCGAAAGGGGTATTGCCATGACTGCTGTCGTGAACTACTTCGAAATCGGCATCGGCCGACCCGGACGCGGCGCGACGCTTCTACGGATCACTGTTCGGCTGGACCTTCAGCGAGCCTTCGCCTGTCGGCTACGCGGATGGTCAACGGCGAAGAAGGAGGCCTGTGGGACACCACCTCCATGGGCGCTCCCACATGGGCGATCTTCTACGTGCAGGTAGACGACGTGACGGCCGCGATCAGCCAGGCCGAGTCGCTCGGCGCGACCGTCGCCATCCCGCTCGTCGACAACGGAATGATCGAGTTCGCGCACCTTGTCGACACGCAAGGCAACCGCTTCGGTATATGGCGGCCCAAGCAAGCTGCGTGATCCGCAAGCGTGGCATGTGATCAGGCTGGCATGTATCTCTCGAACCAGGTCACGAGCCGGGTCAGGTAGTCGGTGACGGCCGGGAACCGGCTGACGCCGTGTCCTTCCCTGGGGTAGATCACCAGTTCGGAGTCGACGCCATGACCGATCAGTGCCTGGTAGAACTCCCTCGCCTGGCCGGCCGGGGTGCACCGGTCTCTGCCGCCTGCCGTGAGCAGGGTCGGCGTCCTGGCCTTGCTCGCGTGCATAACCGGACTGCGTTCGTGCACCTGGTTGCCGGTCTCCTCGGGATTGGCGTTGTCCAGGAACCACAGTCCCCACCGGGGGATGTTGCTGGTGAACGTGAAGCTGTACCACTCTGTCACCGGCGAGCCTGCCACGGCAGCCTTGAACCTGTGGTCCTGCGTCACCAGCCAGGCCGACATGAATCCGCCGTAGCTGACGCCCATCGTGCCGATCCGCGCTGGGTCGGCGATCCCGCGCTCGGTCATGGCGTCGATTCCGGACAGGTAGTCGTAGGTGTCCGCGCCGCCCATGTCGCCGAGGACGGCGGCGGCGAACTCCTGACCTCGCCCTGAGCTGCCGCGCGGGTTCGGGTGCAGGACGGCATAGCCGCGGGAGACCAGCAGCGGTACCGCGTAGTCACGCATCGCCCAGCTCCGCTGGTACGCGCCGACCGGTCCCCCATGGACGTGCAAGACCAGCGGGAACGGTCCGGTTCCCGATGGTGTGCACAGAATTCCTTCGATCGGCGTCCCGTCGGGTGCGCTCCAGCTGACATTCGTCGCCGAGCCCGCGACCGATCGGATGTAGTCGGTGCCCGCATGGGACAAGGAGGCCAGCACCTCGTCGGCGCCCGTGCCGACGATCGCGATCTCCTGCGGAAGGTCGTAGTCCTCCCGGATCACGACGACCCGGCCGTCGGACGTGAAGGCGCCGGCCGGGTTGAACCAGCTCGCCCATGACTGCGCGGACGCGACCAATTCCTTGGCGGTGATCGTCTTCGGCAGGGGTCCCTCGCCGGCGTCGGCGATCCCGGCCACGCTGTCGAGATGGCGCTGGCCGATGTAGCCGACCCGCGTTCGGTCGATCCACTGGACCGCGGAGACGTCTGTCCCAGCGGTGTCGACGACGCACCGGGTACCGGCCACCAAGTCCAGCAGGATCAGGTCACCCGCTACGATCCACCGGTCGCTGCATACGGCCTGTACCACGGCGGCCCTCGTGCCATCGGGCGTCCCGGCAGGCAGCCCGAGCTGGACGTCACTGCGGAGCAGCTCGGTCACCTCGCCCGTCGAGACGTCGAGCCGGCTGAGCACCGCGGAGTACCAGTCGTCCTCGCCAGGCTGGTCGCTGGTGATAGCCAGCACATGCCCAGGGCCGGACCAGGCCGCCTCCCAGACGTTCAGCCCGTCGGGCGAGACTCTGGCGATCTCGCGGGAGGCCGGCGTGTAGAGCCAGAGGCTGCGCCAGGCATCCTCCGGCGTCCCGGCCTCGACGTGCGGGTACCAGGAAGGCAGCCCAGACTCGTCCGAGCCTGCCGTTCCCGATCCCTGGGCGTCAGCCATCTCGGCTCCGAACCCGGCGACCCCGAGCAGGATCCGGGTGCCGTCCGGAGACCACGCGAGATACTCGACGGTGCCGGGAACAGCTGGCGCTGGGCGGGCCTCGCCGAGCTGGCCGCCGGCCAGCAGGTACAGCTGGAAGACGTGAGCCTTGGCCCGGTCGGACACGAAAGCCAGGGCTGACCCGTCCGGCGCGAGCCGGGCAGCCTTCGCCGACCCGCCGCCGGAGGTCAGCGCGCCCAGCGCGCCGTCCCGCACCTCGTACAGGGCCGTGCGCGGCAGCCCGTCGAGTTCGTCATAGACCGACCCGGTCACCACGACGCGGCTCGCGTCGGCAGTCGCGTCAATGTCGGTGACATGATGCGGCTTGCCGAAAGCCGGTTCATGCAGCCGCCGGACATGCTCGGCGACCGCGGCGTACTCAGGGGATTCCCGCAGGTCTTTGCGCATAGTCCGGGATAATGTCATGCCCTATGGGGGTTCGGCTATCGGCCAGTGACCTCATGCCGCGCTGAGCTGGTGGCGCTGACGGTTCGCTGTCCTATGCCGGCCTCGAGCCGGGGCGGACGGGGCGTCCGGTCCGCGCGAAGGCGCGCCGAGTACGCGGTAGCGCCTCGATCCTTGTCACCGTGACGTCATCGGTATTGAGGAAGTCGGTGATGCAGGACAGGCACCAGGGGCGGCGTACCACCCGGGCGTCCTTGGCCATGACCCAGAATCCTGCCGCGTTCTCGCACCTGCAGCACGCTTGCATGGATTCCTCGCCCCCGGAAGGCCTGGCTGCCTGCCAGGTCCGGCGAGAGTGTGCCCGGCTGGCCCGGCAGTAGTCCCGTCGCGCTGTGGTTGAGACCGAGGCTTTGCGGGATCTTGGTGCGGCCGCCGGCTTGGAACTCGATGAGTGATTTCATGTCGAGAAGCTCTGACAGGCTCCGCTCACCAGGTGAAGGGCCACGACAGGCGCGGCCCACGACGCCAGGAGACCACCATGCCGAAGTACCTGCTCCTCAAGCACTACCGCGGCGGCCCGGAGCCGCATCGTCCCGTGCCCTCGATGGACCTGTGGGCCCCCGAGGACGTGGAGGCGCACATGGCCTTCCTCAGGCACGTCAGCGAGCTGCTCGAGGAGAACGGCGAGTACGTCGACGCGCAGGCGCTCACCCCGGCGCGCACTTGGGTGCGCTACGGCGGCCCGGACGCCGCGCCAGTCACCACCGACGGCCCGCTGCCCGAGACCAGCGATCTCGTGGCGGGCTGGTACATGATCGACGTCGAGTCGCACGAGCGCGCGGTCGAGCTCGCGGCCTACGTCTCCTCTGAGCCCGGCCCGGGAGGGAAGCCGCTCTACGAGTGGATCGACGTCCGGGAGGTTATGTCCGACGCGCCTTCGGACGGCTGACCCAGCGTGATCGACGTGCCGACGCGACGACTGGACGAGGGCGCGCTGCGCGCCCTCGTCCCTCGGGTGCTCGCGGGCCTGGTCCGGCGAGGCGAGGACTTCGATGCCGCCGAGGACGCGCTGCAGGAGGCGCTGCTCGAAGCGCTGCGGGTGTGGCCAGAACACCCGCCGCGCGACCCGCGTGCGTGGCTGGGGACGGTCGCGACCCGGCGCCTTGTCGACGCCCGCCGCAGCGAGGCAGCCCGCCACCGCCGCGAGGAGGCGACGTACGCCGAGCCGCGACCCGCAGCCAGCGAGGACGGTGACGACACTCTCTTCCTGCTCTTCTGCTGCTGCCACCCCGATCTCGCGCCCGCGTCCCAGGTGGCGCTTACGCTGCGCGCCGTGGGCGGCCTCACCACCCGGGAGATCGCCGACGCCTTCTACGTGCCGGAGGCAACGATGGCGCAGCGGATCAGCCGGGCCAAGCGCGCCCTGCAGGGGCGCCGCCTGGACCAGCCTGGCGACCTCGCCGTCGTGCTGCGCGTGCTCTACCTCGTCTACACGGCCGGCCACGCGGGTCGGATGGACCTGGCAGGCGAGGCGATCCGGCTTGCTCGCCAACTCACCCTCGCGACCGACGAACCCGAGGCGCGTGGGCTGCTCGCGCTGATGCTCCTCAACCACGCCCGACTCCCGGCGCGACTCGACGCGAAGGGTCGCATCGTCACGCTCGACCGGCAGGACCGCGGCCTGTGGGACACCCGAGAGATCGCGGAGGGCGTGCGCGTCCTGCAGTCGGCGCTGGCCGCTAGCGCCCCGGCCGCTACCAGGTCGAGGCCGCCATCGCTGCCCTGCACGACGACGCGGCAAGCGCCGAGGAGACCGACTGGCCGCAGATCCTCGCCTGGTACGACGACCTCGTCGCCCTCACCGACGACCCGGTGCGCCAGGACCCCGCCGCGGTGCTCGGGCGCGCGGTCGCGGTCGGCCACGTCCTCGGCGCCGCCGCCGGGCTGCGCGAGACCGACCGGCTCCGCGAGGTGCTCGGCGAGCGGCACCGGTGGCACGCCGTCCGCGGCCATCTGCACGAGCTCAGCGGCGACCTCCCTGCTGCCGCCACGGCGTACGCCGATGCCGCCCGCCGGGCCACGGACGTTGCCGAGCGCGACCACCTAGTCCGTCAGGCCGCCCGCGCTCGGGCCGCCCAGCGGGGCCCGCTCGCGCAGCGCCGCGTCGCAACAGTCCCTCGGGCTGCGCTACCCGGCCAGCGCGCCAGGTCAGCCCTGAGGGACGTGGCTGAACGGCGGCGGGCCGAGGATCGCGATGCCGCCGTTCTTCTGGGCCGAGGCCTGCACGCGCCCCATGTCGACCGGGCCGGCATCGATGCCCCGGCTGTCATCGCTCGCGACGGGCTCGCTGGCATCCAGGTAGAAGGCCTGGCAGCAGCCAGGTGTGTGGAGGCACAGCAGCCGGGCGCCGTCGGCGCCGGTGACCTTGAAGGCGTGCGGGATGCCTCGCGGGGCGCTGGCAATGCCGCCGGCGCGAACCGTGTACTCCTGACCGTCGAGGTGCATGAGGATCTCGCCAGCTAGCACGATCATCGTCTCGTCGGAGTCGGGGTGCAGGTGCAGCGGTGTGACCTTGCCGAGGTCCATCCGGTCCTCGAAGAGGAGGAAGGCGCCGCCGGTGTCTTCGGCTGTGGCCTTCCAGATGTGCATGCCGCCGCCAAAGAACCACCGGCGCTCGCCGTCATCCGTTGCCCGGACGAGCGATTTTCTGGCCGTGCTCGCGGTCATGGCGTTCCTTCCAGTTTATGGGACTAGCGTCCCACGACGAGACTGGCATACCATAAAGGTGATGTCAACGCCCTATGAGACCGGCGGGCGCTCGGCGCAGAAGGGCCGGACCCGAGACGCCCTCGTCGCTGCTGCCCGTGACCTCGTCGCCGCCGGAGTCACGCCGACGGTGGAGCAAGCCGCCGCCGCTGCCGCGATCTCACGGACCACTGCGTACCGCTACTTCCCGAACAAGCGCGCGCTGCTCGTGGCGGCGCACCCGGAGATCGCCGCCACGTCGATGCTGCCGGCAGACCCGCCGCAGGACCCGGCGGCCCGGCTCGATGCCGTCGTCCGCAACTTCAGCGCCATGATCCTGGACACCGAGGCCCAGCAGCGGACGATGTTGCGCCTGTCCCTCGAGGCCGATGGTGCCGAACGAGACGCGCTACCGCTTCGCCAGGGACGGGCGATCGCCTGGATCGCCGAGGCGCTCGACGGCGTCCCCGGTAACCTCACCGACCAGCAGTTCCGCCAGCTCGTGGTCAGCATCCGCGCCACCATCGGCATCGAGGCGATCGTCTGGCTCGTCGACGTCGCCGGCCTGTCAAGGAGTGACGCCGTCGCGCTCACGCGCTGGTCCGCGCAGGCACTCCTCCAGCAGGCGACCACAGTTCCGCCCCCAGCACCCAGCCAACCTGGCAGGCCGGGCCGCCCATCCATGCCCAGGACACGCAAACCTGGCCAATCCGGCCGCTCCCGCCACGACTAGCCAGCCAGGTGGGCGTGATCTGGCTTTCGCACCTCCGGTGTGATTTGCGCGCGGAAGCGGTAAATCGGGTCGGTCAGAAAGCACGGATGCGGCAACGATCGACGGTTTCTCCTCGCGGCATCCGCAAGGACGCTCTCCGCGGGTATAGAGTCCGGCTCGGCTCTGAGCCTGCATTCAACCGCGGCATGCGCCGTAGCCGGGGATAGCGGCGCTGTCCATGTGGGCTGTCCGGGGGGACATAAGAGCGCTATTCGGGTGGTGTGCGCGCGCGGGCGCAAAGCGGGGCGTCACCGACCGGGGAGTTGGTGACCTTGGACGGCGGACCGTTGAGGGAGCCCGAGGACCTGAGCCCGCGCCGACGGCGGACCAGGCGAGCGGCCGGGTCTGCGGCCGCTGGCGTGCTTCTCGGGACGGCCGCGGTGATCTGCCTGGCCTTCGGCGTCCTAAGCGCCCAGCAGGCCATCGCCCTGTGCTTGCCGGCTGCCCTGCTCGTCATCGCGGGGCTGGTAATCGCGGCCGGCCCCGATCATGGCTGCCATCCGTCGGGCCGGCTTCCGGGCCGGCTCGCTGCTGAGCCGATGGTGGTCCTTCCTCCGCCGGCGCCGGAACGGCTCCTAGCCTGCCGACGATCGGAGCCTCCGCTCGGTACCTGGCATTGACAGGCTTCCCTGTCACTGACAGTCTGGCATCGTGGCCAATGGAGTGCTGGGCAATCGGACGCAGCGCCGGGAAGCGGCGTTGCGGGAGGTGCTTGATGCGGCCTGGGCGCTCATGGAACGCGAAGGAGTCGCGGCGCTCAGCCTGCGGGAGCTGGCCCGCACGCTCGGGATCCGCCCGCAGTCGCTGGCGCATTACTTCCCGACGAAAGCCGCGTTGCTGGACGCGCTGTTCCGAGACGGTTTCTCTGACCTCGCTGACCGGCTGCAACCCGGAGGCAGCAAAGCCGCTCCTGCTGGTGCGCTGACCGCCGCGGTACGGGCGGTCCTCGAGTTCTGCGTGGCCAGCCCGGCGCGTTATCACCTGATGCTGCAGCGTACCGTGCCCGGGTTCACGCCGACGCAGGAGTCACATCAGGTGGCGCTGACCGCGCTGAGCCGCTTGCTGGATCGGCTCGCTGCGGCCGGCGTGACCAACCCGGCGGACGTGGACGTGTTCCGCGGGCTGGTCAACGGCCTCGCGGCCGAGCAGATCGCCAACGACCCCGGCGGCCGCCGGTTCATCGACCAGGCCGGCCACGCAGTCCATCTCTTCCTCGCCGGCGCCGCCGCAACATCAACCGACCAAGCCGACAAGTAAGAGGAGATGTCATGGGTGTCACCGGACTGCACCACGTACTGCTAACCGTGCGCGACCTGGAAGAATCCGCCAAATTCTATACCGGGCTACTCGGCCTGCGGGTAGTGCGAGAGCTGCCCGATGTTGGCGCGGCCGGCGCCAAGGTGCTCTGCGCGCTGCCCGACGGCCGGCTGGTCGGGCTGGTGCAGCACCGGACAAACCAGGGAGAGCCCTTCGACGAGGCTCACACGGGACTGGACCACCTAGCGTTCACAGTGCCAGCCGATGAGCTCGCCGACTGGAGTCGCCGCCTGGCGGACGCCGGTATCGAGCATTCCGCGCCCGCGCCGTCAGCACTCGGTGACCCGCTGATCGTCTTCCGCGACCCGGACCGGATTCAACTCCAGATCTACGGCGTCCCGAACGCGGGTCAGCCGCGGTAGGCGACCGTGGCGTAGAACACCTGGTTGTTACGACCGTTGCCGGCGCCGAAGCTCTCGCCGGTGAGGAACACCCGACCAGGACCGGCGGCGATGGCGACCGCGAAGTCATCATTGCCGCCTGGTCCGTTGTAACGCCTGACCCACAACCGGGCGCCAGAAAACGCCCGGTAAGCGACGGTGCCGTAGTCGTATCGACCGTACTGGCCACCGGCGGCGGCACCCAGCTCGTCGTGCTGCCGGAGCCCGCAGTCTATGGCCTGGCGAACCAGGTGCCGCCGTTGAACAGCCCCCCGGCCAACGCCTGCGGGCAGCAGCGCCTGACAACCGGCCTGGGCGTGGTCGTCGTCACCATGCGGCCCCACGAGCTTGTAGCCCGGCGCGTCGTCATTCCCGGCTGGCGGTTGCAGATGGACAAGGAGATCATCAGCGGCGATCTGACCAGCTGGCAGTCCTTCCTGATCGGGCGGCCAGGATCGCCGGCCGGCCTCGTAGACAAGGTCAGCCTGCGCGGCGACGTCCTGACCGTGCGCCCGGTGGCGCCGCTGCCGCGGCTCGCTCTGCCGGTGGCCTTCGCGCCCGACGGCGAGAGCCTCGTCTACGAGCCAGACGGCGCACCGACCAGCTTCATCGGGCCGATCCGGCTGGAGGTCGCCCCGATGACAGGCGGGCGACTCGGCCGCGCCCGCCTGCTCCTCACCGACTCGCCCAGGTTCCTGTACGACCAGATCTCGTGGTGAGCAGGCCGCAAGCGAGCGAGGTGACCGCCAGGTAGCCGCCCAGCGCCTGCAGCGCATAATGGGCGGATCGGTGGCGCAGGCCGGAAAGCAGGAGGTGCTTCGGTGACCGGACCTGATGATGACGCCAGCGGCGAGATCGCGGACAGGCCTGTGGCGCTTGCAACGAGCAGCATTGAAGCGGAACTCATCGCCGGCATGCTGCGCAACAACGGCCTGCGGGCTATCGTCTCGGCAGACGATGCTGGAGGACTGGAGCCCCAGCTGCAGATTCAAGGGGTGCGCGTCCTGGTGACCCCGTCCGACGAGGCCGCGGCACGTCGGCTCCTGGCCGAACAATGACATCCGGTGGCGGGAGCAGCTAAGGGGCGGTCACGCCGGCCACGTTCGAGTAGGCGCCGCAGTCGACACCCTTGCAGGCCTGGAGCTTGAAGTCGTACGTGTCGCCCGAGGTGAGCAGGCCGGCGGTCCACGGGTTCTGGCCCGCGGTCAGCGGGAACGGCAGGTGCATGAACGTGGTTTCCCCCCGCGTCACGTCCTTGACGAAGACGCGGTACGTGTCGGCGCCGGGAGCTGGCGTCCACGACAGCTTCGCCTGCCGCGGCGTGCGGGACGGCTTCACGGTCAGAAGCGGCCGGGTCAGCGGGCCAGTAGACAGGACGGGGAACGGGGTGGGGTAGGTGCGGCCGAGGTGGAACCTGCTCGCGAGAACGTCAGCGAAGGCGGCCGCCATCTTGACCTCGCCGTTCGCATTCAGATGCGTGCCATCCCACAGGTCGGTGGCCACGCTAAGGCCGGCCCCGTCATGCGAGACGACGATGGGTGAACCGGTCGTGGAGAGCCGTGCGGCTGTCGAGGAGATCGTGCCATTGAAGCTGGCGACGCTGGCCGCGAAGACGGGATTGGTCTGAGTGTGGATGTCGGGCGGCAGGAGGCCGAACACAATCCTGATGTGCGGCCGGGCCGCCCGTGCTGCCGCGATGAAGCCCGCGAGGTTGGCAGCCATGTCTGGCTGGCTCGTGCCGAACCAGAAGAGGTCGTCAAGGCCGAGCAACACCAGCAGATAGTCCGGCCGGTAGGTCGCGACCCTGCCGCCGATCGCGTCTTTCTCGCGGGACAGGGTCATGCCCCAGGTGGCGTCGTTCGCGCGCTCGAATCTGGGACTGGCGTAGTTCTGGTTCCCCTCAGTCTTGGTCACGTTGTTAAACAGCGAGTGGTACGGGCCAACCATCCGCGGGGTGACCCCGTCGGCGCGCAGATGCTCATAAAGCCGGTATTGCCAGGTGTAGTCACCCGCACTGCCTTCGGTGATCGAGTCGCCGACGATCATGATCCGCGGTGACTGGCCCGTCGGCTGGACCGGCAATGGCGATGACGGCGAGGGTCGGGCTGTACCCGGTGTCGTGCTAGGCCGGGCGGAAGAGGTCGAGCTGCGCCTGCCTGCCGCGCCGGCGGCCGCAGCCTGACACCCGGCCACCGCGACCGCCGCAACGGCCAGCGCGGCGGCGCGACGCAGACCGTCCTGCGTCAGACCCGGCCAGCGCGACCCTGATCGATTCATCCGACCTCCGGCAGAGCTAAGCCGGAGCCAACACGAGCCGCATGATGACCTCACCTTGCGCGTCGAAATCGCCGGTCGGCACGAACCCGAGCCGCTGGTAGAACCCGGCTGGGCCGCCTTCGCCTGGCATATAACTGGTCAGCAATTCCGTCGCGCCTTCGGCCCCGATGAGTTCCGCGATATGCCTGACGGCCGCGGCGCCATAGCCGTGACCTTGGTGCCGCTCGTCGATGAGCAGCTTCCACAAGAACCATGGCCCGATGATCTCCGGCGGCTCCGGCGGGACATTCCAGCTGATCATGACGAACCCGACCGCTTCGACCTGTGCCCCGGGGCCGCTGACGTAGACAGCCCGGTACCACGGCTTGGCTTCAGGGAACTCCGCGGCGTCGCTCAGCGCGGCGCGAACCGAGCCGACGAATTGCTCCTGCGCGGGCGCGACGTGCAACGCCAGAACCGCGTCGCGGTTCTCGTCGGTGATCTCTTCCAGCGTCACGGCCATGGCGCTACCTTACGGCGGCGCTAATGGCGGGAGTTCCGATGTCAAGGAGTTCCTCGACGAAGCCGCCGATTTGCTTGTGCCGGTCAACAAGGTGGACCTCGAGGATCCAGTGACATTGCAGGCCGGCACTGTCGCGGCGGCGCATGCGCATGGCGTTGCCCGGGGCGATATAGGAGCCGATGTCGTCGCCGGTGATCTTCTCGTGCGGGAACTGGCCGACCAGGTGCCCGGCGATGGTGCCGCCGAATTCCCACCCTGCCTGCTCTGCCAGCCGCACGACATGGGCATACAACTGCTCACCGGTGATGTCGGAATGAGCGTGGAAGTAGTTCCTGGCGGCGTGCCATACCACCGGCAGGGCGTCGGTCAGCGCATGCTTGGCCGGGTCGTCGCCGATCACATAAGTGCGGCCGAAGTCGGCCTCCCATTGCTCGAAGACCGGACCGAAATCACAGAACACGATGTCGTCGGCCTCGATCAGCCGGTCAGGCGGATTCTGGCGATAGGGCTGCAGAGTGTTCGGGCCGGCCCGGACAATCCGCTTGTGCCAGTGGCGCTCCACTCCGAACATGTCAGCGGCCAGGTCACGGATCGCGTCGCTCGAGGTGCGCTCACCCACCCCGGCAGAGATCAAGCCTTGCTCGATCACCTCATCAAACAACACGACAGCGTTGGCCTGCGCGTCCAGCAGTCGCGCGACCCGCACATCCTCGTCCTCGACCAGATCCCGCACGAGCCTGACATTAGCCTGACGGCAGGGCGCAACCGGCAGCAGGGAAGAGGTAGCCATGGGGCAGTCGGCAGATGTGCTCGTGGTCGGGGCTGGCCTTGCGGGGCTGACAGCGGCGCGCGACCTCGTGGCGGCGGGCCGCTCGGTCCTGGTGCTGGAGGCCAGGGACCGGGTTGGCGGCCGCGTCGTCAGCCAGGAGATCGGCGACGGCAAGATCGTGGAGATGGGCGGCCAGTGGGCCGGGCCGACGCAAGACCGGGTGCTGGCCCTGGCGGCTGACCTGGATATCGCCACCTTCCCTACCTACGACACCGGCAAGAAGGTGCTGCACTTCAACGGCAAGCGCGGGACCTACTCAGGTGCGATCCCGCGGATCAACCCCCTGGTACTGGCCGACATCGGCCGGGCGCAGGCGCGGCTTGAGTCGCTGGCTAAGAAGGTGCCGGTGGATGCGCCGTGGACCGCGGCCAGGGCCGAGCAGTGGGACGGCCAGACCTTCGGGACCTGGGTCCGCAGGAACACCGTGACCCGGAGCGCCGCCACGATTCTCGCGCTCGGCGCGGAAGCGGTCTTCGCTGCCGAACCCGGCGACCTGTCCCTGCTGCACGTGCTGTTCTACTCGCACTCCGGCGGCTCTTTCCAGAGGCTGATCGACACCACCGGCGGCGCGCAGCAGGACCGGTTCCTCGGCGGCTCGGCGCTGATTGCCGAGCGACTGGCTGAGCGACTGGCTGAGCGGCTGGCCGGCTCGGCGATGCGAGCGTCCAGCTAGGTGCTGCCGTCAGCAAGATCTCCGTGACCGGCGACAAGGTGACGGCCACGACCGGAGCGGGACAGTTCGATGGCAAACGGATCATCGTGACCGCGCCGCCGCTGCTGGCCGGGCGGATCGAGTACGAGCCGGCCCTGCCGCACTGGCGCGAGCAACTGACCCAGCGCGCCCCGATGGGCTCGGTGATCAAGTGCCAGGTCATTTATGACGAGCCGTTCTGGCGCGCCGATGGCCTATCCGGCCAGGCGACCGGCGACGGCGAAGGCTCACGAGTCGTGTTCGACAACTCCCCGCCGGATGGTTCGCCTGGGGTGCTGGTGGCGTTCGTTGAGGGCGACGAGGCGCGCCGCCTCGGCAGGGAGAGCGTGCCGGTGCGCCGGGGCGCAGTGGTCGATTCGCTGGTCAGGTACTTCGGCCCCAAGGCGGCAACCCACGCTGACTACCTCGAACTCGACTGGCAGCAAGAGCGCTGGTCAGGCGGCTGTTACGGCACGATCTTCGGCCCGAACGTGTGGACCAGGTACGGACACGCCCTCACCACCCCGGCTGGGCCGATCCACTGGGCTGGCACTGAGGCATCGCCGGTCTGGTGCGGCTACATGGACGGCGCGGTCCGCTCCGGTCAGAGCGCGGCCGCGGCCGTCCTGGCCGAATTCGATGTGATGGCGTAGGTTTGCCTCGGTCTTCACTCGGAGGGTTGGCGCAATGAGTGAGCTGTGGCGTAAGAGTGCGGTCGAACTTGCCGCGATGATCCGCGGCCAGCAGGTCAGCAGCCGCGAGGTGATCCAGGCGCACCTGGACCGCGTCGATACGGTGAATCCGCACCTCAACGCGCTCGTCCGGCTCCTGCCTGAGCAGGCGCTCGCGGCCGCCGACGCGGCTGACCGGGCGGTGGCCGACGGTTCGGACCTCGGCGCGCTGCACGGCGTCCCTTGCACCGTCAAGGAGAACATCGACCTGGCTGGCACCCCGACCACCCAGGCGGTCCCCGCCTTGGCGCAGGCCATTGCCCCGGTCGACGCCCCGCAGGTGGAGCGGCTGCGCGCCGCTGGCGCCATCCCGATCGGCCGGACCAACCTGCCTGACTTCGGGCTGCGCGTGCACACCGACTCGGCCCTGCACGGTCTGACTCGCAACCCGTGGAACCCGCAGCGGACCCCAGGCGGCTCGAGCGGCGGGGAAGCCGCTGCCCTGGCCACCGGCATGAGCCCGCTTGGCCTGGGCAACGACCTGGGCGGATCACTCCGCAATCCCGCGCACTGCTGTGGCGTGGCGTCGATCAAGCCCTCCACCGGGGCGGTGCCCGCGGCGACCGTGATCCCGCCAGAGGACCTGCCGATCTCCTTCCAGCTGATGGCCGTCGAAGGCGTCATGGCGCGCCGGGTCGCCGACGTCCGGGCCGGCTTCACCGCGATCGCGGGCCAGCACCCGAGGGATCCGCTGAGCGTCCCCGCGACCTTCACCGACCTGGCGCCCGGTGAGCGGCCGCGGGTCGCGGTGCTCGCCGAGCCGCCGGGCGGCAGCACCCACCCGGAGGTCGCCGCGGCCGTGCGGCGCGCCGCTGACGCGCTCGCTGACGACGGCTTCGACGTCTCCGAGGCCGTGCCGCCCGACTATGAGCAGGCGCTCGAACTGTGGAGCACGATGCTCTCCGTTGACCTGCGCGTCATGATGCCGGAGCTGGAGCAGATCATGGGCCCTGGCGGGCGCCAGTTCCTCGGCTACGCTCTCGAGCACCTGCCCGCGCCAGACCTGGCCGGCTGGGCCATCGCCCATACCGCCAGGCACGGGCTGGCCCGCCGCTGGAGCCTGTGGTACCAGGAGTACCCGTTGCTGCTGTGCCCGGTCTGGACCCAGCCGGCCTTCCCGCTAGATTTCGACATCGCCAGCACCGAGGGCGCGCTCGGCACCCTCGAGCTGATGCGACCGGTCCTTCCGGCCAACCTGCTCGGCACCCCGGCCGCGGTAGTCCCGGCCGGGATGGCAGACGGCCTGCCCGTCGGCGTCCAGGTCATGGGCAACAAGTACACAGACCTTCGCTGCCTCGCGGTCGCCGAGTTGATCGAGCAGCGGCTCGGCGCGATCACCCCGATCGATCCCGTCACCGCCTGACCACGCCCGCCTGAGCGTCAGGTTCTGGCCGGATACTCGTCGTGCCGGAACAGCCATCCCTGGGGTGCGTCGTCCTCGTGGCGGCCCTGCGGAACACGGTCAAGGAAGGCGTAGTAGCCCATCATGAACTCGAGCCCGCGGGCGGTGGTCGAGTAGGTCAGGTAGACGTTGCCGTCCTCGAGCGCGTAGGTGGTCATCACCGGCGACTCCGACATGTACGTCACCGGGTCGGTGCCGCAATCCTCGGCATTCCTCGCGGCGATGGGCGGAACGCCGCCGGTGATCCAGCCCCTGACGCGCTCTTCCTGGTTCGTGATCTCCTGGTCGAAGTTGTAGTCGCTCCGGTATGACGAGGCCCACGGGAAGGTCCAGCCCATTCGCTGCTTGTAGGCCTGGAGCTTGCCGATGGGCGCCCGCGAGATGCCGGTGAACGTCACGTCGCGCGCGTTCAGGTGCGAGACGGCGCCATCGAAGGAGTCCGCCATCGACGAGCAGGTCGGGCAGCCCGCCTCGTAGCCGGGGCCGAACATGAAGTGGTACGCGATCAGCTGGCTGCGGCCGTCGAACAACTCGGCGAGCGTCTTGGACCCGGCCTCGGTATCGAAGCGGTACTCCTTGGTGATCGGCACCCACGGCAGGTCGCGCCGCTCCGCCGCGAGCTGGTCGCCCCGGCGGGTCACTTCCTTCTCCCTGGCAAGCAGGTCCTTGCGGGCTGCGAGCCACTCCTCGCGCGTCGCGGTCTTGTGACTGGTCATGGTTCCTCTCTCCTTTTCTCCTCGCGGTCTTTTCTCCTCGCGGATCTTTCTCCTCGCGGCGGGCTCTCACCGCCGCGTGACGGCTTACATCGAGGGCATCAGTCCCGGCACCGACGAAGGCGCGGCGACGATCAGGACTCCGAGTCCGATGATCGCGAGCGCCAGCGGCACGTCGATGGCGGCTTTGGGCGGCAGTAGCTTCTGGGCCAGGACCACGATGGCGATCACCACCATCCAGGTGATGCTCATGACGCCGAGGACTACGAGCATCAGCATCAGCCCGATGCTCGAGCCGAAGCAGCAGAGGCCGAACTCCCAGCCAGGGCCGCTGGTCTCCCGGCAGCGCTCGCGGAAGTACCGCTTGAGCGGCGTGAACTCGTAGCCGCCAGCGGCTATGACGACCGCGCCGGCCAGGACGGGGCCGTGCGGCCGGTATGTCGCATAGACCACGACGCCCGCGAGCGCCCAGACGGCGAGGTAAGACGCGATGAACAGCGGCACGGACAGCGCCCGGCCGGTGACGTGGGCGCGCCTGGCGGCCGCCGGTGCCGCGCCCGGCAGCATCATCGCCGCCATCATCAGCATCCATACCGCGATGAAGAACGCGAACGAGCCAAGGGCTGTCGCGAGCCCCATGTTCATCCCGTTCATCTGCCAGAGCGCGCCGGCCCAGCACGCGGCGGCGAGCCCGAGCGTCACCGCGACCGCGGCCGCGGCGGCCGTCCCGGCCTGCGCCGTAGTTCCGGCGGCAGCTTCGTGATCAGCCATGATGTCCCCTCGATTCGTCGGGTCTGGTTGGCGCGGTTGGCGCGGTTGGCGGGCTCTGGCCGATCCTGCGGTCGAGGTGATTCTTCAGCCTGCCGAGCGCTCCGTCCCAGTCGCGGGCCATCGCGGCCAGGTACTGCTGCGCCACCTGCATCGGAGCCGAGCGCAGCTGGTACCGAACCCGGCGCCGCTCACCGGGCTCGGCCGTCACCAGGCCAGCGTCGGTGAGCAGCGCGAGGTGCTTGGCGATGGCCTGGCGCGTGATCGGCAAGCGCCCGGCCAGGTCTGTCGCCGTGGCCGGACCCTCCGCCGCAAGCGCAGCCAGGATGGCTCGTCTGGTCGAGTCGGCCAGAGCGATAAAGACCTGCTCCGCGATCGCCTCATTGTCAGGCGGCATCGAGGTAGGCGACCAGTTCGCCAAGTTCCTTCGCCCAGCCGTCGGTGTTGCCGTCGAACGCCTTGCGGTAGGCATCCTCTGCCAGCTGGGCGAACCCGGATTCGACCACCGTGAGCCTGGTGCCCGCCCCTGCGGGCTCCAGCGTGAACTCGACATAGGTACGGCGTGGATCGTCGTCGGCCAGGCCGAAGATATGCCAGGTGAACCCGAACACGGTCGGCTCCTCCACCCGCTCGACCCGCATGTCGGCGGTGTACCCGCCGGTCCAGCTCATCCGGGCGGATCCGCCGGGACGCAGGTCGATAGTCGCCTCGTTGCCGAACCAGGCGCCGAGTCCCTCTGCGGTGGTGAGCGCCGCCCACACATCGGTCGGCGGGTGCGCGACCTCCACGGTCCGTTCGATGCGATCAGGAAAGGCCATGACATCCTCCGTATGTAGCAACTGAACGGTTGCCACACTATAGCAACTCACCAGTTGCGTCAACGCAACATCCGGAGGACGGTCGCAGCGGCCGGGAATCTCGTTGCGGCTAGCGGCCGAGAGCCCGTAGTGTCGGCCTCCGTCTGACTGATCGAAGGGGTCCCGGCAGTGAACGCTTCTCGTGCCGCGCTGGCCTGGCGGCCGCTGGGCCGCTCCGATCTGCGGGCACTGACGACCTGGCGCGCGCGTGCTTGTCGGCCGACGGGGGGCAGCCCTTCGCCGCCAGTCCCGACTTCCTTGACCGGTCATACCTGTCAGGCAGGCAGACCTATGCCGGGTGGGACGGCTCCGCACTGGTCGCAGCCTCCTCGCATCAGCACGCCTGCAGCGGGCGCGTCAGGCGAGGATCAGCCGGCGGTCACGACCGGGATGGTGCATCCGGACTGGCGTCGGCGTGGTATCGGCGGGCACGCCTTCGACTGGGCAGCCGGCCAGGCAGGACGCGCGCTGCTGCGCGCCGAGACCGAGGCGCTCAGCGACGGCGCCCACGCGCTGTACCTGGGCAAGGGCCTGACTCTGGTGCTCGCCGAGGACGTTATGCAACTGGCTGGCCCGGTGCCGCTGCCGGCCACGCACGCACCCGATGACCTGACCATGGAGTCGTGGGGACAGGCCGATCCCGCGCGGTTTTACGTCGTCTATACCTCGGCCTTCCGTGACCGTCCCGGGTTCCCTGGCTGGTCCCAGGCACGCTGGATCGACTGGCTCAGCGATGACGAGGACTTCCGCCCGCAGTGGACGCTGCTCGCCACGGTCGCGGGCGCTGACGTCGGCTATATCGCGGGCGAGGCCACGGGCTGGATCACCCAGGTGGGCGTTGTGCCCTCGGCACGGGGCCAGGACATCGGCGCCCGGCTGATCACCGAGACTGTTCAGCTGATGCGGTCGGCAGGCCAGACCACAAGCACGCTTAACGTGAACGTCGACAACCCGCATGCCATAGCGCTATACCGCAGGCTCGGCTTCACCAGGACCGGCCGTCGCGCCAAGTACCAAGCCTGAGGGGCCGGCCTCAGACGAACAGAGCTAGTGTTCGTCCGTCAGGGCGGCTAGCAGGTGGTCCTCGTAGCTCACCGGATCGGCGTGCGCCTGCGGAGTTAGCACGGTATCGGCTGCTGGCGGTGCCGGTGGTGGCTCGGCGGCCGCCCCGGTCTCCTCGGCCGCCGGCGCGCCCTGGCGGCGCGGCGCCGTCCCGCGAGGTCTGCTCCGAGGCCACCGCTAAGCAGCGGCGTGCCTTCGACGCCGACGAGCAGGAAGACCAGGGAGATGAGCAGCAACAGCGCCGTTCCCGCCTGGTTGGACGAGGCGAAGACGGCGCATCCGCCCGCGATGCCCGCGGCGATGCCGATGCCGAACGCGGCTTGCCGCTCCAGTCGCGTCATATGTTCCGCGCGGCGCGCGCTCGCGTCAGCGCCGCGATTCCTGGCTGATCCGCAGTGTTCATGGCTGGCACCTGTCCTGACGTTCGCATCCTGGCCGGCTGGTCGTGCCTGCGCTGGAGCGCAGCGGTCGCGAGAGCGCCGAGGTGGGCTGGCGTGAACTTCCACGGCCAGCCTCCGAGCTGCGGGCTCATCTGCTCGGCGCCGTCCGGTCCCTGCCGGCGGCCCTGAGCCTGGCTAGCTGGCGCAGCCGCGCCAGGACGATCCTTAGGTCGCCGTCGTCCAGCGCGAAGGCGACGCCGCCGAAGACCAGGACCGCGCAGCCGACCGCGAGGATTGCGACGACTGCGTCGAGCAGCTTGCCGCTCGCTGGCAGCGCGAGGCAGACGCCGACGCCGACGACGGTACTGACGGCCGCGGCGGCGACTCCGGTCAGCGTCGTCCTGCCCACTCCCTGCACGGCCGCCTTGCCGCGCAGGCGCTTGGTCACGAACACGAGCGGAATGGCCGCGCCGATCATGCCGATGGAGTTACCGAGGGCGAGCGCGGCCACGACGCCGTGCGTCGGTACCAGTACGGCGAGCACCACCTGCGCCAGCGCTCCGAGCAGCGAGCTGCCGGCCACCGCGGCGCATGCCACCTTGAGCCGCCCGATCGCGAGCAAGGCACGGGTCAAGTTGGCCAGCACGCCGACGCCGAGCAGCCCTGGAGCGAACAGCGCGAAGCCCGCGACTAGCTGCGGCACCTGATCTGGCTGCCTGGCGAGGACGTGCGCGGCCGGAACCGCTACCGCGCCGATCACGGCTACGCCAAGGCAAGCCACCAGCAAGACGGCCCGCGTCGATCCCGCGCAGGTGCGGTCGAAGACGGACCCGTCCCGAGCCGACAGCACGGGAAACGCGCTGAGCACGATCGAGAGCGCCAGCACGGCGTTCAGCGAATTGAACACCTGCGACGCGTAGTTGAACAAAACCAGCGCGCCGGTCTCGCCGCGCCCGTTGGCGAGCGCGATCACGGCGATGGCGGAAACCTGCTGGACGATCACCTCGATCAGGCCGACCATCACCAGGCCGCCCGCCCGGCGCGCGATGCCCGGCGGGAACCGGAAGGCCGGCCTCAGCTTGAGCCGCAGCCGCCAGGTCGGCACGAGGCCGACCACCACCATCGCGGCCACGCCCAGCGTGGCGCCGCCGGATAGGGCAAGTTGCGCGGGCAGCTTCAGCCTGGCCAGCGACGGGCCGCCGCCGAGGGGGGCGAAGGCGAGGTAGGAGGCGATCAGCACCACGCTGGAAACCAGCGGGGCCAGCGCGTAGGCGGCGAACCTGCGGTAGGCCTGCAGCAGTCCGAAGAGCACGACCGTGAGTCCGTACAACAACGCCTGCGGCGCGAAGGCGCGCAGCATGTCGGCGGTCGTCGCGACCAAGTCCGCATGGACACACTGCGCGCTCGGGTTCTGGGGCGTCAGCAGCGAAGAGATCGGGCCCGCCGCGACGCCGACGATCAGCGTCAGCGGGACGAGGATGACGAGCGTCCAGGTAAGCAGCGCCGACATGATCTGGCTGACCTGCGCCTTCTCCGCCGGATCGGCGCCCGAGCGCTCGGCCGAGCGGGCGAGCACGGGAACCATCGCGCTGCCGAGTGCCCCGCCCAGCACCAGTTCGTAGACGATGTTGGGCACCTGATTCGCGGTGAAGTACGCCGTGCCAAGGCAGGTCGCGCCGACGGTCTGGGAGAAGACGAGCGTCCTGAACAGGCCGAGGACACGAGCGAGCATGGTCAGGCCAGCAATGACCCCCGCGCCACGGGCGATCCCCGCGGCTCGCGAACCGGAATCAGCCTCGCTGACCGAAGCCAGTTCGGTCATGCGCCGCCGCCTGCGCCAATCAGCACGCTATTTCCTGATTCTCCGCTGCCCTCGGTCAGCCTGCGCTTGCCCGCCGAGAAAGCCCAGCCGAGATAACCCAGCCGAGACAGCAGGGCCTCGGCGACGACCGTGATGGCCTGCAAGCCAGGCGCGAGACCAGTCCGAACGCGCCCCGCTTGCTACTAAAGCATTCCCAGGAGCTATACGGGGGTGATTTCGGTTTAATCCGCCTGCGTTAACCAGTCGGAGGCAAATCAGAGTGACGTCATTCATGACACATGGTCAGCATCAAAGGTAAATAATTATACATATAGTGGAGAAATCTGCCGCCCCAAGCGACCCGCTCTGCACTCCAGTGACACCCGACGGTGCCCGACGCCGCGAAGGCGGGGCCTGGCGATGTAGAACTGGAACAGGCCGGGCCTACACAGACGGACGAAGGTGGGGGTCAATGTCAGAGCAGACCGACAGAATCAGCGGGCTCTTGCATGAGGCCGGCGAGACGCATCATCGCGTCTACCGGATTGTGGACGGCGACGATCCCGATTGGGCGTCCTGGTATACCGACTGGCTGATCAACCTGTCGGAATTGCCGCAGCTGCTCGCCGGCCGGTCCGTAGCGAGCTCGTGTACATGCTCGTGAGCCTGGACAAGCAATACACAGCGCAGGGACCGGCCGAGCCGTGGGAGGGCTACTACGCCCAGCGGATCGCTGAGCACTTCGGGGCTACGGCCTGATCAACTGCACGCTCTGCCGGTGCTTGGCGACCGTGGCGCGGTCCCAGTCGCCCGTGCAGTACACCGAGATCTGAGCAACCGCGCCGTCAGCGACGTCGGCACGGAACAGCTCGCGGCAATACCACGGCTCACCGTCCTGATCCCATTCCTCCTCGACCTCGAGGACGAAGCCTGTCCTGGTGGCGTCGAAGCGCGAGCGCGGCACCCGGCCGGGGGAGGGATGACCTGCCTTCCGCAGGCTGACGATGTCCTCCGCGCCCTGCGCCTGCAGGCGCCACTGCGGCATGGTGAAGTCGCAGAACGCGTCGGTCGCGAACAGGCCCGAAGGGGCGGTGCCTGTCTCGAGGAACTGGATGAACTTCGCGGCCAGCCCGCGAAGCAGCGGCTCGTCAATGGTGGCCAGCTGGTCTTCTGCCATGTTCAGGTGCGGCATCGCGGTCTCCTTCGCTCAGTTTGCTGCCGTCATCCGTTAGGCGTGACCTCCGCGGCGTCACATTGTGACGTCGGTCGGCGAGCTGGCCGACGATGTACTCAAGCGCTGCGGGCCCGCTGCGCGGCATCGTCCTGAATCTCGCGCGGCCAGCGTCCGCCAGGGCAGCGACCGGAGCAGGCGCGGTACCGCGGCTTCGGGAACGCGACGACGGGCGGGCGGGATTCTCAGGTGTGATAGGCGACGATCGTGAAGCCGTCAGGGTCTGCCACGTTGGCCCGGTCCTGGGCGAGCGTGCAGACCTCATTACCGATGACGACGGCTGATACTCCGCTGGTCGACGTGGACCCAGCGTGAACGATCACCTTCGACCAGGTCTCCTTGCCCGTGGCGACGCTCACGGCGGCGGTGAGCGCCTCCCCGGCCTCGCCGGCGCTGGCGACGGTGTTGCCGATCAGGTACATGCTGGCGCCGTCCTGACTGAGGGCCGACGACTCCAGGAACTCCAACTGGGACGTGTTCTCGCTGGTCCATCGCAGGGCGCCGGTCACGGCGGAATACGCGACCGACCTGAAGACGAGTGGATTCGCGGCGGTTCCCGAAGCGATCACTGTGCCCTGTCCGACGTTGCTGACCAACACCGTGACGTGGCTGAACTCGCCGTTGGATACGCGTCCGGCACTCCGCGTCCACAGCTGCTTGCCAGTGCCGGTGGCATAGGCGACCGTCGTCAGGACAGCGTGTCCTTGTCGCCTGGCGACGCCCGCCACGAAGACGCGGTGGCCATCGCGGCTGACGGCGATCGACTCTGCGCGGTCGGCCCCGTTGTCCGGGTCGTTGTAGCGTCGCGTCCACAGCGGGTCACCCGTCTTGGACGCGTAGGCGATGGTGACGTAGTCGTTTCCTGCCGGGTACCTGCCCTGGCTGGTTCCTGTCACGAAGACCTTGGTGCCGCCAGGGCTCACGGCGATCGCTGAAGCAATGTCGAAGCCGTTGCGGGGCCCGTTGTATCGGCCCGCCCACAACTGCTTGCCGGAGGCGCCAGCATAGGCGACGGTGGCGAAGTCGAGCTCCGAGGTCTTCCCCGGGCTGGTCCCGGTGACATAGACGACATCGGCGCGGCTCACGGTGATGGCAACCGGCAGGTCGACCTCGTCCGCCCGCCCGTTGTAGCTGCTGGCCCACACTTGCTTGCCTGTCGCGGCGTCGAACGCGGCCGTGGAGTAGTCCCACGCAGCGCCGCCCGATCCCGTGCGATGGGCCGTTCTGATGACGAAAACCAACTTGCCGTCCGGGCTCACGGCGAGCGCCTGGCAGGGCACGCCTGGGATGGCCTGCAGGCTGAAGCCTGCGGTGCCGCAGCTTCGTGAGTGCTTGAAATAGGCGCTCGAGTTCTCCCACGCCTTCGCGCCGGTGCTGGCGTGATAAGCGACCAGGCTGGAGCCGGCGGCGAACACCAGACCCGCTTGCGGATCTGCGGCGATGGAGTGCGCAGTGCCGCCGTCGTGCGTACTGGCCCACAGGACCGAGCCTGGCGCCGCCCCGCCGACGGCCGGGGACGCCAGGGCCGCTGATCCGGTCGCGATGAGCGCCCACGAGCGCGATTGCCGTGGCCACCGCGTACCTGAGCCGACCGGCTCGCATGGCTCACATCCTGAGCGTTCGTAACCGCGCCACTAAGACTGACGGCACTGCATACCGGACCATACCGGAGACGCTCGGCGTCGCCGGCCGGTTTACAGCGCGCCGCCTGCCGTATACCGCACCAGGACGTTATCGCCAAGCCGAACAGCGCCTGCCGCCAACCCGCCGCTTCCAAGTCGCGAGAACGTGCCGCACCACGGGTGGCGGATATGTGTCGCGGATCAGTTGTCGGATCACAGCGCCGCACGGGTGTCGCTGTCTCTGCGGACCCGACTTGGCTCAAGTCGGTGCGCAAGTGCGTAGTGCTGGCGTCAGCTACCACACACGGCGCGGATCACCAGCCCGGAAATTGACTGGCTCTCCGGTGACCTGCCCGACATGATGCGCGTATGAGTGATCCGTCCAACTCAATGCCGCCCAAGGTCCCTTCACCACACCCCGTCATGCCCAGCACGCCTGAGGCCAGGCTGCAACAGCTGGAAATAGTGCTGCCTGAGCCATTGCCAGTACTCGCCACTTATCGCTGGGCCACGCGACACCGCGACATCGTCTACGTCGCTGGCCACCCCTCGGCCACACTGGACCGCCGCGACATGATCCGAGGCAAGGCCGGCGTCGGCCTCACCCTCGAGCAGGCCCAGGAGGCGGCCCGGGTATGCGCCCTGCACATGCTCTCCACGCTGCGCGCGGAGCTCGGCTCGCTCGATCAGGTGGCGCAGATCCTCAAGGTGTTCGGGATGGTCAACGTCGCGCCCGGATTTGTGGACGGCGCGGCCGGCGTCTACCTGGCGAGCGTTCTCGACGGCTGCACGAACCAGCTCATCGCGGTCTTCGGCAACGATGCTGGGATCCCCGCGCGCGTCGCCGTAGGCATGGCGGAGCTGCCTCTCAGCGCAGCCGTGGAGACGGAGATGACGGTCGCATTGCATGAAAACTGAGCCCGCGAGCCGCCGATTCGCTCGCTCCCAAGCCCCGAGCTAGTGCGCAGATTCGCCGTCAAGGTCAGCGAACCCGCAGGTCAGCGCGATGAGGCTGCGGATGATCCTAGATCGTGAGCCAAGTCGGCACTTAGACCGGCGCTCTCGACATTCGCCGTGGCCATCCGCAGGGCTGGCTCCCAGACGTCGATTCCGGTGAACGCGTGCGCCAGCACGTTCAGGGCGTGTCCGGTGCCGTTCCGGCCCGAACGCCGCGTACGGCACGCCGCCGCCTCACGGAAGCGCCTGCGCGATCTGCGGGACGTGCCTGCCCAGGATCGTCGTGGTCACCGCGAGCGGGGCCACTCCAGTCGGCGTCGTGAGCATCGCCGCGTGCTCTGGCGGCAGCGAGAAGTCTCGCTGGCCTGGTCGTACTCGACGATCCAGGCGGCGGTCATGGCGCCGAGCCACTCGCAGACATAGCGCTCGCTAAGCCCGGCCCCTGGCGGCGAGTTCCTCGCCGGGTCGGATCCGTTCCGGCCGCACCTGCGGTCGTGTCTATCTCGGTGATCTCGGTCTCGGTCATCGGCTTCTCCTTCTCGGTCGATGACCCGATCGTCGTCCTGGCGTGGTGACCGCCACATCCGTGAGACCACGGGGCTTAAAGCACGGGCGTCCCCTCGGCGGGCCTGAACAGCGCGGAGTAGTCGTATGCCGATTCGGGCCTCGCGCGCACAGCCGCGTCGATCGCCTTGGCGTCAGTACCGACCAGGATCCGCCAGGACCCAGCGAGGACTCCGTCGAGGATGGTTTTCGAGGCCTCGGCCGCGCTGAGCGGGGCACTGTCCTTGAAATCGCTGTTCACGCGGAGGAGGAACTGCCGCACCTCGTCGGGGGACGCGCCGGCGGCGACCGCGCCGCCACGGGCCAGATTGAGGCGGAGTTCGTCAAGCTCGGCGTCGCTCATGGTCGCCGGGTCGCCCACGCCCAAGGTGCGCATGCTGTTGGCGACGATATCGGTGCCGATGTGGCCTGGCATGACGACGGCGACCCGCACGTGCGGAGCGTTGACGCGCAAGTCTTCGACGAGTGCCTCCGTGAAGCCCTTGACCGCGAACTTCGCCGCTGAGTAGGCGGTGTTGGGCCTTCCTGGCCCGAGCGAGGCCCAGAAGCCGTTGACGCTGCTGGTGTTGACCAGGACGCCATCGCCGCTGGCGATCAGCAGCGGCAGGAACACGCGGGCGCAGTTGTAGACGCCCCACCAGTCGATGGCGAACGTGCGCTCCCATGCCTCGCGGCTGTCGGTGATGAAGCTTCCGCCGCCGCCGATGCCGGCGTTGGCGAAGACGAGGTCGACGTGGCTGCGGGCGTGCTCGCCGAGCAGTTCGTCGCTGAACCGCTGCACCTGGGCTTCGTCGGCCACGTCAGCGACATGGCTGGTCACCAGGACGCCATCTGCCGCGTTCGCGCGTGCCATCGTCGCGGTTTCAGCCATTGATGCCTCGTTCAGGTCGCACGCGGCGACCGAGCAGCCGTGCGTCGCTAGCTGGCGGACGAGCTCGCGGCCCATGCCCGAGCCCCCGCCGGTCACGACCGCGAGCTTGCCTGTGAACGACTCCATCCCGCACCTCCTGCTTGTCACGATAAGTGTGATTACCTGGGAGTGCAGCCAGTGCCGGTGATGAACGCAGACCCATAGCGGGCTTGGAGCACCATGAGCCGCAAGCAGCGAATCAGTTATGTGTCCCCGGAGACAATGGACGCGCGGATGCGCGCGGAAATGGAACGATGCCAGCGCGAGGGAACTCCACGGCCAGAAAGCTCGGCGGTGCGCGCTCACGTTCCAGCGTGCTTCTGGGCATTCGCGGATTCATGGCGCACCATCTTCCGCGCGGGCGTGTGTGACCACGCCATCAAGGAGTTGTGCCGCGTCTACGTCTCGCGCAGCGTCAAGTGCGAGTACTGCGGCAACCAACGGTCCGAGAAAGCGAAGGCGCAGGGGCTCGCTGAGGCCAAGTACGACGACCTGCTCAATTTCGAGAAGTCAGAACGATTCGGCGAGCGGGAGAAGGCGGCCCTCGCCTATGCCGAGGCCATCACGTGGCGCCTGGAATCGACCGACGCTCTGTGGGAGAGGCTGCACGCGCACTTCTCAGAACCGGAACTCGTCGAGCTCGGATGCTTCATCGCGCTGACGATGGGCCAGCAGAGCTGGCTCCGGCTGCTCGACATCGAGCACCACGAGGTCATGCCTGGCACGCAAGCGTCCATGGCACCTGGCTTCCGGACCGCGGAGGAGCTCGCCGCGTCCAAGACATCACCCGACTACTGGGCGCGCGGCTAGCCTTCGCCTATGACTGGAAAGCCGTTCCGTTTTGCTGTGCTGGCGACACCGCAAGATCAGGATCAATGGCTGGCGACGGCCCGCCGCGCCGAGGAACTGGGGTATTCCGGCCTGCTGATGCCCGACGGCACTCAGCTGCTTTCGCCGTTGCCCGCGCTAGCCGTGGCCGCCGGCGCGACTTCCGCATTGCGGGTCGGGTCGTGGGTGCTCGCCAGCCCGTTGCGGCCGCCGCGGCTGGCGGCGTGGGACGCGCATTCCCTGTCTGTGCTGAGCGGCGGCCGCTTCGACCTCGGCCTCGGGACCGGCCGGCCCGAGGTGGTCGATCAGTCTGCCCGGCTGCTTGACCAGCCCGCGCCGGGAGCCGCTGAACGGCTCGCGCTCGTCGAGCGGACCATCGACGAGCTACGCAGGCTCGACGGCGAGCGGCATACCCCCGTGCTGATGGCAGCTGCCGGACCCAGGGCTCGCGCGCTCGCTGCCGCGAAAGCCGACATCATCACGCTAGCCACCGGCCCGCTCGCGACCCGCGAGGAGGTCGCCGCGCTGACCGCCCAGACCCGGCAGGCGGCCGGGGAGCGCGCCGACCGGCTTGAGTTCGCGGCGCCCCTCTTTGTGGTCGGCGACGACGTGCCGCCGTGGGTGCTTCGGTTCCTGCAGGCAGACCTCGCCGATCTCGCGGAGCACGACTCGCTGCAGATCCTCCGGGGCACCCCGAGCCAGATGGCCGATGAGCTGCAGCGTCGGCGTGAGGCCGTCGGCGTCTCCTACGTCTGCGTGAACGGTCCTTTTACTGAGCAGCTCGCGCCGGTCGTGGAAATGCTCAGTGGCCGCTGACCAATCCGGCGACACCGGCAGCCAGCTGGCAAGAACGGCTGATCCCGATGCTCGCCGAGCGCGCGTCGCTGCGAGAATCGTCTCGCGGGTCCGGCGAGCGAGCGGGGGGTTGAGATGCCGTGGTTTCCTGACTTCGCCAGCGCAGTGGAGCTGGCGCGCAGCCAGACTCGCGTCGCGGGCAAAGCCGACCCGGTCGCTCAGTATTTCGCGGCGCTGAACAGTGGTGATACGCGTGCGCTGCAGGACGTGTGGCCCGGGCACGTGATCGTCCATGACCCTCGCGCAGGTGAGGTCAGCGGGCACCGGCAGCTACGGCAGTTCGTCAAGTCGAACCAGACCTGGCTCGCTGAGCACCACGCCAGGATCGAGACGGTCGCCGCCACGGTCACGGGCGACCGCGCCGTGGTCGAACTGCTCGCCCACCTCAGCGCTGGCGACCAGGAGCTGGCGTGGCCGGTGGCGGTCGTCGCGGAGTCCCCCGATGACCGGTCCGTGGTGTTCCGGAGCTATTGCAGCCAGTGGCCGGTGGACGGCCGGCGGCACCTGCGGCCGCCCATCCTCGAAGCTGGGCCGGTCCATCCCGGCGACGTGGTCGGCCGGTTCCAGGCCGCGCTGGACGCCGGAGACACGGACGCGATAGTCAGCACCTTCGCGCCGGACGGGTACTTCAGCGAGCCCATCGGCCCTGACTACGTCCACCGCGGCACCGCCGAGTTGCGCTCGTTCTTCCGCAGGTGCTTCAGCGCTGGCGGCGGTATCGGCCTGCAGTACTGCGTCGTCACCGACGACGGCGCTCGCTGCGCCGTGGAGTACAACTGCGTCCGGTGGGGGAGCCACGAGCTGCCACCGCAGGCGGGCATCGCGGTCTACGAGCGCGCCGCCGATGGCCTGCTGACTGCCGTGCGGGTGTATGACGATGTCGAATCACCCGCAGGTCGGCCGTGAGGCAGTGTGATCCGCTTGAACACGGCGCCGCGAAGGTCAGCGCCGCGCGTCCGGATCGTCAGGGCGGGCGTAGCTGCTGACCGCCCCGCAAAGCACGACGAAGCCGTAGTTCTTGAGCAGCGACAGCGCGAGCGTGAGCTGCCGTCCGCCGACGTTGTCGAAGAACAGATCGAAACCGTCGCCCGCGACGTCCTTGAGACGATCAGGGAACGCAGGCTCGCGATAGTCGACAGCGGCGTCGGCACCGAGTGCCTGCACAGCGTGGTCGGCTCGCTGCTTACCGCCCGCGATAGCGACGACGCGGGCGCCGGCAGCCTTAGCGAGCTGTACGGCTACGCCTCCCACTGCGCCGGTGGCGGCGCTGACCAGCACGTTGCTGCCTGCGCGGGACGGCCGACACGGTGTAGCGGCCGCCAGGCAGGGCACAACATCGCGCAAGCCGTGCGCCTTCCCGGCAGGTAGGTGACCTCATGAGCGCCGACTACGACGTCATCGTGCTGGGTGCTGGCTCGCCAGGCGAGCACTGCGCTGGCGAACTGGCTGACGGCGGCCTGCGTGTCGCCGTCGTCGAGCGCGACCTGGTCGGCGGCGAGTGCTCCTACCGGGCCTGCATCCCGTCCAAGACCCTGCTGCGCCCTGGCGAGGCGGTACATCAGGCGCGGGATGCGACCGCCACCGCGGCGGTAGATCCGCGGGCCGCACTGGCCTGGCGCGACTTCATGGTGTCGGACTACTCCGACGCTGGCCAGGAACGGTTGCTCGCGGGCGAGGGCATTGACCTGATCCGCGGTACCGGCCGGCTCGCCGGGCCTGGCGTCGTCGAGGTCGATGGCGTGCCGCACACTGCGAGGCACGTCGTCATCGCTACCGGATCTGATCCGGTCGTGCCGCCCGTCCCTGGCCTGCGCGAGCTGCCAGGGATCTGGACCAACCGCGAAGTCACGGGCATGAAGTCCATTCCGCGGCGGCTGGTGATACTGGGCGGCGGTCCGGTCGGCGCTGAGATGGCCCAGGCGGTGCGGCGCCTGGGCGGCGAGGTGGCACTCGTCGAAGCCTCATCCCACGTGCTCGCACGTGAGCCAGAGCCGCTGGGCCAGGCACTCGGCGACGTCCTGCGGGCCGACGGCGTCGAGCTCTTCCTCGGACTGCACGCCACCGCGGCTGGCCGCGACGGCGAGGAGTATGTGCTGACGCTCGAGGACGGCACCGAGCTGCGGGGCGAGCGCCTGCTCGTGGCGACCGGCCGTCGGCTCCGTATCGGCGATATCGGCCTGGAAACCGTGGGAATCGAAGCGGGCGCGCACGGGATCCCCGTCGACGAGTCGCTGCGCGCTGGCGATGGGCTGTGGGCCATCGGAGACGTGACCGGGGTGCGGCTGCTGACCCACGTCGGCAAGTACCAGGGCGAGGTCGCCGCCGCCAACATCCTCGGTGAACAGCGCGAGGCGAACTACGACGCCATACCCGACGTCGTCTACACCGATCCGCAGGCAGCGGCGGTTGGCGCAGGCGAGGCGCAGTACCGGGCGACCACCTCGATCTCGGATGTGTCCAAGATGGCTACCTACAGCCGCGCCTACGCGCAGTCCAACGGCTTCCTGACGCTGCTCAGCGACGGGGACCGGCTGACCGGCGCGTACGCGCTCGGCCCGGAAGCCGGGGAGTGGCTGCAACAGGCCACCCTGGCCATCCGCGCACGGGTGCCGCTGCCGGTGCTGCGCGACACGATCCAGCCGTTCCCCACGTTCTCGGAGATCTACGTGGCCACGCTGAAGGGACTGCGCGACCAGATCGCGGCGGCCCGTCAGCCCGATTCTGCCCGCTAGCCGGCGTTCGACCGCTCGACGGCGCCGGCCTTGACGACATAGCTGATCGATGCGGGATCGGCGAGGGCCGCCATGTTCTCGAGCGGGTCGCGATTCAGGACGACCAGGTCGGCGAACGCTCCAGGCGCCAGCGTGCCGAGCTTGCCGGTCATGCCGACGATCTCGGCGCCGACGGTGGTCGCTGACCTGATGACGTCGATCGGGGCCTGGATCTCCGAGCGGATGACGAACTCCTGGCTCTGGTGCCGGTGCATCCCGCCGAGCAGGTCAGTCCCGTAGCCGATCTTGATCCCGCTGGCGTGAGCCAGCTCGAGTGCCTTCAGCCCGCCGTCGAGTACCTCGCTGACCTTGCGCCAGGACGCTTCTGGCAGGCCGTGCTCGCGGCCCTCGGTCTGCAGCGCCCAGTACGTCACCAGGTTCATGACGAGGTACGCCTGGTGCTTGCCGAACAGCGCAGCGGTCGCGTCGTCGAGCAGGTTGCCGTGCTCGATCGTGCGGATTCCGGCGCGCAGGGCCCGGGTGATGGACTCCGGCGTGTACGCGTGCGCGGCGACGTAGCGGTTCGCGGCACGTGCCTCATCGACCGCGGCCTCGAGTTCGGCGACGGAGAACTGAGTCGAGTCGATCCGGTCCGTCGGCGAAGCGACGCCACCTCCCGCCATCACCTTGATGTGGTGGGCGCCGCGCCGCAGTTCCTCGCGCGCAGCCTTGCGCACCTCGTCAGCTCCGTCGACGATGCTGGACATCTCGCTGCACGCGGGATGGGTGTCGAGGATGTGCTCGCCAGGTCCGCGGTGGTCGCCGTGGCCGCCGGTCTGACTGAGCGCGCGCCCGGCGTAGAACAGGCGGGGACCACGGATCAGGCCTTCCTCCAGCGCGCGCCAGGTGCCGTAGTCGCCGCCGGCCATGTCGCGGACGGTCGTAAACCCGCGGTCGAGCATCTCGCCGAGCAACCGCGCGGTGCGGTGCGCGTTGTACGTCACCGGCCACCTGGTCAGTTCGGCCATGTCCGCGTTGCTGGCCATGATGTGGACGTGCGAGTCGATCAGGCCAGGCAGCACGTAGGCCCCGCCAAGATCGATCCGCCGCACGTCAGGCGGCGCGCTTAGCCGAATCCCGGCCTCGGTCACGATCCCGTCGTCGACGCGCAGGTCGCCCTCCCGGTACGTGCCGGCCTCGACGTCGAGGAACAAGCCGTTGGTGAAAAGCGTGGTCGTCTCACTCATCGCTGGCCCTTTGGTGTCTCGTCGCGGGGCGGGCGCGCAGGTGCGCGCGCTCGCCTTGCCTGCCGAACAAGCTGAGGAACTCCACCGGTTCGGCGTCGGCGGCGCCAAACCAGTGCGGTACGCGGGTGTCGAACTCCGCCGCTTCGCCTGGGGCGAGCACGAGGTCGTGCTCGCCGAGGACCAGGCGCAGCCGGCCGTTGAGGACGTAGAGCCATTCGTAGCCCTCGTGCGTCTGCGGATCGGGATCACGGGACCGGCCGCCGGCCGGGATGACGAGCTTGTACGCCTGGATGCCGCCGGCCCTGCGGGTCAGGGGAAGCATGGTCATGCCGTGCCTGGTGATCGGGCGCAGGTGGATGCGCGGGTCGCCGGTGGGCGGGGCGCCCGCCAATTCGTCGAGGGTGACGCCATAGGCTCTGGCCAGGGGGAGCAACAGTTCGAGGGTCGGCCGGCGCGCGCCGGACTCCAGCCTGGAGAGCGTGCTCACCGAGATGCCGGTCGCCGCCGACAAGTCGGCCAGCGTGGTCTCTCGTTGCTTGCGCAGCACGCGCAGCCGCGGTCCGACCGACGTGAGCGCCTGGTCGAACTCGTCATCCATGCTTGCCAGTTTGCCATATCGGCAACGAAGCTTGCCATCCGCGCCTCCTGGCTCGCATGGTCGTCATGGAGGTGGTCACGATGACCGATCAATTGCAGGACAGATATGAAGTGGTTGTGGTCGGCGGCGGCGCGGCCGGGCTGAACGGCGCGCTGATGCTGGCCAGGTCGCGCCGGTCGGTGGCGGTGATAGACGCGGGTGCGCCGCGCAACGCCCCGGCGGCGGGCGTGCACGGGTTCTTGTCGCGGGACGGGATCCCGCCAGGCGAGTTGCTCGACCGCGGCCGGGCCGAAGTCCGCGGTTACGGCGGCCACGTGGTGTCAGGCGAGGTCAGGTCCGTGGTGCGCGAGGACGACTGGTTCACGGTGACGCTGGCCGACGGGCGGACCGCTCTGCTCGCGCAGGCTGCTGGTGGCTACCGGGCTGGCCGATGAACTGCCTGACATACCTGGACTGCGCGCCCGGTGGGGGAGGGACGTGGTGCATTGCCCGTACTGCCACGGCTGGGAGATCAGGGACCAGGCCATCGGCGTGCTGGCGACCGGCCCGATGTCGGTGCATCAGGCGCTGCTGTTCCGGCAGCTAAGCGCCGACGTCACGTTCTTCTCGCACACCATGCCGCCGGACGGCGAGCAGGCCGAGCAGATGGCCGCGCTCGGCATCGCCATCGTGCCAGGGACAGTGGCGGCTCTGGAGATCGACGGCGACCGCCTCGCCGGCGTGCGGCTGAGCGACGGGACGCTGGTCAGCCGTCGAGGCGGTGGTGGTGTCGCCGCGGGTGACGGTGCGGGCCAGGTTCCTCGCGGCGCTCGGACTGCGGGTCGCGGAACACCCGGCTGGTGTCGGTGAGTACATCCCATCCGAGCCCGGCGGGCGCACCGATGTGCCCGGCGTGTTCGTCGCCGGCAACGTCACCGATCCCTCGGCCCAGGTCGGCGCCGCCGCTGCGGCCGGCGCCTTCGCCGGGGCCCAGATCAACGCCGATCTAGTCGCCGAGGAGGCCAGGGAGGCGGTCGCGGCCGCCGGTTTGCGGGCATCCTGGCGTCATGACACTTCCGCCGCCGCGGCAGCCGGGCGGGCCAGATGATCACGGCCACGAGCACGGGCACGATCATGACCATGACCATGGCCACGCGCATCCGGCCAGGCCAGGCCTGTTTGACCGGCTGCTGCACCTGCTGCGCCCCCATTCACATGAGCCATCGAGTTCGGTTGACGCAACACTCGAGGCCAGCGCGGAGGGCATGCGCGCGCTCTGGATATCGTTCGCGGCGCTAGGCGTCACCACGGTGATCCAGGCAGCCGTCGTGGTGCTGTCCGGATCGGTCGCACTGCTCGGTGACACGATGCACAACGCGTCGGACGCGCTGATCGCGATCCCGCTAGCGGTGGCGTTCGTGATCGGCCGACGCCCGCCGAACCGGCGCTACACCTACGGTTACGGCCGTGCGGAGGATCTAGCCGGGATCGTGATCGTCCTGATGATCGCGCTGTCGGCCGTCCTGGTCGCATGGGAAGCGATCACCAGGCTGATCCACCCGCACCGCGCCACGGACCTGGCGGCGGTCGCGGGCGCGGCGGTGGCAGGATTCGCCGGCAATGAGGTGGTCGCCAGGTACCGGATGCGCGTCGGCCGCAAGATCGGCTCGGCAGCGCTCGTAGCGGACGGCCTGCACGCCCGCGCCGACGGGTTCACCTCGCTGGCCGTGCTGGTGGGCGCCGGCGGCGTGGCGCTGGGCTGGACCTGGGCCGATCCCGTGGTCGGCCTGCTCATCACGGTGGCGATCATCGCCGTGCTCCGGCAAGCGGTCAGGGACATCTACCGACGCCTGATGGATGCCGTCGACCCCGACGTCGTCGAGCGCGCCGAGCAAGTCCTCGCAGAGACTCCCGGCGTGCTCGGTGTCGGCCACGTCCGGCTGCGCTGGACCGGGCACCAGTTGCGGGCCGAGTGCGAGGTCGTCGTGGACCCGGCGTCGAGTGCGCTGCAGGCCCACGAGGTGACGGTCGCCGCGGAGCACAACCTGCTGCACGCGATGCCTGGCCTGATCACTGCGCTCGTGCACGCTGACCCCGCTCCGCAAGGCGGTGCCGACCACCACTCGGTCCTGGCCTCGCACCGCTAGCCCTGCTGGCTGTCTAACCCTGGAGGGCAGACGGCCGGCGGACGCCAGCGCCGGGAATCGCGGTCATCCCGAGCTTGGCGTAATAGGGAAGCAACGGCTTGTCGCACACGAGGTCGATCGAGTACATCTGCTCGCAGTCCAGAACCCGCCGCATCAGTTCGCTGCCGATCCCGTGACCCTGATAGGCGGGCAGTACCTCCAGCCACGGGATGAACGCCGTCAGCACGCCGTCGCTGATCATGTTGACGAAGCCCACGACGCGGCTGGCGGAGTCGTCGATCGCGAGCACGACGCGAAAGCTGCCCTTCAGCACGGCTAGGTGCTGGGCCGAGGATGGCTTGCGCGGCCAGCCGACGAAGAAGCCGTCGAGCAGACTCTCGTCGACCTCGGCGACATCTTCTGTGTAGCGGATCATCGCAGCAAGGTGTCCGTTCACTGGGTCGAGTAGCACATCCCGGAGAGCCGGTCGGCTACTGCGAGGTAGTGCCGGGCCTCCTGGCGGTGGCCGAGGCGGAACAAGAACAAGCCCGAGGAGACCCGTTCGATAAAGGCCCATTGCCAGATCGCCTCGCCGTTCACCCCGGTCAGCAGGCTCGCTCTGCCGGCAGCGTCCGGCCGCCATTCCGGCGGTATCGCCGGCAAGCAGTTCCTCGTTCCCGTCTCTCAGAGCCACTCCCAGATCGTGCGCAGGTTCAGAGAGGAGCCCCTCAGGGTCGATAAGCCGGAAACTTGTGCTGCCGTCGGCCGGGTCCGTCTTCAGTAGGAGATTGCCCGCATGGGCGTCGCCGTGGATGAGCACCGCCCGCTCCGAGTTGAACGCTGCGGCTCGCTCGGCCGCGTACCTGACTGGCCTTTTCGACGGCTCCCTGCGAGCAAGGCCGGCCGAGGTCCACCCATTCCCTGGCCACGAAGTCCGCCAGCCACTCAGCCTTCGCCGCCCCTGTCGGCAGCCGCCCCGCCGGCACCGGGCGCCACCCCTGGGCCAGCGTGGTCGCCACCGCGGCCAGCCGCCGGGCAGGCGGCCAGCCCAGGCTCGCCAAGGCGGCCCGAGGCGTTCCAGCAGCAGGCTACGACGGGACACGTCATGCCGATCAGCTCTGCATAAGGGTCACCTCCGGCGAGCCGCAGGGTCTTCCAGCTCCTGCTCGAAGGGAGCAAACCCCTCCACTCCCGGAGGCAGGGCCAGCTTCAGGATCACCGGTCTGCCGCCGAGGTGACAGCCTCGATGACGTATGCGGCGTTGCCGCCTTCGAGCGGACGGCCACAGGTTATCGACCAGTCAGCGGCCAAGCTGGCAAGGATGTCTGGTAGATCCTTCAGCCAGCGAGACCCAGCCGAGCCGAGGGCTCTAACGGAGGTCATCAGCCGCTCCGGCACGGCGACTGGGTCCATGGCGTCATTGTGGACCACGCGGGTACCCCTGACCTGCCACCTCCGACCCGGTGCCTGCCTCCTGCAGTCCTGGGCCGCCGATGTGATGGGATCCTCCGGGCCGCGTTCACGCGACCAGGGGTGGGCTGTGGCTGTGCAGGACGCGGCCGTCGGGGCTGGTGGCGGTGGTGGTGCCGTCGGCGTTCAGGGTGATGGTCCAGCCCCACCGGTGGATCAGGATCAGGTGGTGGAACGAGCACAGCAGCAGGCAGTTGCCCAGGCTGGTCGTGCCGCCCTGGCTGCGCGGGATGATGTGGTGCACGTGGCACGCCGGCGGGCGGGACGTCGCAGCCGGGGGCGGCGCAGTGCCGGTCCCGGGTGATGATGGCGCGGCGCAGGTGCGGCGGGACCAGGTCGGTGACCGGCGCCGACGTCCAGCGGCAGGCTGACCGACCCGGCGGGCTTGGGCAGCTTGCCCGGTCCGCAGCCACGACGCGAGCCCGCCGGGCCCGGACAGCAAGGCGACCGCCTGCCGCAGGATGATCTCGCGGGCGGCTGCCCGGACAGGTCCTGCCGCTCCAGCCGCCGCTGCTCAGCGTCCGCGGCACCGTCAGCGCTCGGCCGTCGGCGTCGGCAGCGTCAGCGTCGCCGGCGCCTGGCCGCGGCCGGCGTCGCCGGTCCGTGCGGTCCGGCGCAGCCGGGCAGGCCGCTGCCGGGCAGCGGGCCCGGGCGGGGTCGTAGGCGGCCCAGCTGCGGGCCAGGCCGGCGGCGAGGTGGTCGAGGAGGTCGTGGTCGACCCGGCCGGTCACGATCGGGGCCAGCGCGGCGTCGCAGTCATCGCCGGGCCCGGCGTGCGGCCCGGGCAGCACCGGCCCGTCATCCAGCCGCCGCCGCCCGCGCCGGCGGCCGCCGCAGGCCGCCGGGGCGGGCGGCTGGCCGAAGCCGGGCGGCAGCCAGGGGCGGCCGGGGGTGCCGATCCCGTTCAGGAGCTGGTCCAGGGACAGGTGCAGCTGCAGCTGGACCGGCTGCCCGGCCCGGTCCGGGCAGGGTGCCGGCGCGCGAGCAGCCGCCGGCATGCCTCCTCCAGAGCGTCGTGCTGGCGCTGCGGCACCGTCCGGATGTCCTCGGCGCCCATCTTCTTCCCCAGCGAGTCCAGGACCGCCTGCAGCGCGGCGGCGCAGCGGGCCGACAAGTCCCCGGTCAGCCGCCCCGCGCCGCCCAGCGTCGTATCCAGGTGCAGGCCGCGCCGCAAGAACCCGTCATCACCGTCGCCGTCCGGGCCGCAGACCCGGCGCCGGATCTCCTCCGCCAGCTCGCGCCAGCCCCGCCAGGTCCGCGCCGCCCTCAGCGGCGGCGAGCAGGATCACGTCCGCATCATGACGGGCCTCGGCGGGCAGCAGGTCGGTCCAGTCGGTGACCTGCCGCGCCCACGACACCGAGATCGCACCCGTCCGCGAGGGCGGCGGCGACTGCGGGGTGGCTCGGCGAGCCGCCGCATCCAGGCGACCGTGCCGCGGGCGGCGCCGGCGGTGACGCGGGTCTGCCAGGTCAGCCACGACCGCGCCGACCCCTGCCCGTCATCCTCGAACCCCCGCTGCCCCGCGAACCCCGCCAGCACCCTGGCCCGCGCCGCGGTGTGCATCGACGTGGCTCGCTCCAGGCCGCGCAGGCACTCGGCCTGCACCGGCGCCGGCAGCGACCCCGCGTCCGCGTTCGCCAGCCAGCCCAGCCCGGCCAGCACCATCCGCAGCGCATGGCTCGCCGACGACGGCTCAGCAACCTCGCCGCCACCAGGCAACGGAACAGACACAGGCATTCACCTCCTCACAACCGCAGTGCACCATTTCGCGGGACCAGAACCAGAAAGGTGGCGCAAAGAGGGATCCGGCCGGCATAAGCGGCCGGGGGTGATGGAGGAGGTGTCGTCCCCGGAGCTTCCGGTCACACGGCTCCGGGTGTCATATCCCGCGATCGAACCTGTACTCGAAATACTAACACCAGCCACCGACAATAACCGCACACAACACGCCGAAGCGCCGATCCAGGGGATTGGGACCGGGCTCGACCGACTGGCTGGTGAGCGGCGCGCGGGTCGGGATGAACGGCGAGGTGCGCATCCAGCGGGGATCGCCAGGTCGGGGCTGCAGGGATTAGGTGGGGCTGCCGGATCGGGCCGTGCGCGCCCTCCGCCGAGTGGCCAGCGCGGAGCCCGTCGCGCTTGTCACTCACTCGAGCTCGTGGTCTGGGTGATGGAACCAGTCAACCAAGGTCACAGCCAAGGGAGGGACGAAATGAAGGTCGCTGTCAGCGGCGCTGCAGTCTGTCAGAACCACACGCTAGCGTGAGTTCCGGACGATTTGGTTCCGGAATGGAGGGCGGATGGCGCCTGACCTCAGCCCGACCGCGCGGGCACTGCTGGCACTGGAGGCGATCCAGAACAACCCCGGCATCACGGCCAGCAAGCTCGGGGTCAGGCTAGGAGTCACCGATCGGGCCGCCCGCCGGTACGTCGAGATCTTGCGGGAGGCGGATCTGCCGATCGAATCGGTCAGCGGTCCCTACGGCGGCTACCGGGTGGGCAGGGGACTGCGCCTGCCTCCGCTGATGTTCACCGCAGCGGAGGCGATCGGACTGGTCATGGCCGTGCTGGAGGGCCACAAGAATGCCGCCGACCCAACCGACCCGGTGGGCGGCGCGCTCGCCAAGATCGCACGGGCCCTCCCGGCCAGCCTCGCGAGCCCGGTGCTGGCCTTCCGCGACGTCAACGCTCCGCGCCGGCCTGGCGTGACAGCCGTCAACCCGGAACTGGTGACGGCGCTGATCGAGTCGTGCGCGGCGGCGAGGCGGCTGCAGCTGACGTATCGGATCGGCAAGCCGGAGGATCTCACGATGGAGATCGACCCCTGGGCTGTCGTGCTCCGGCACAGCCGGTGGTACCTGCTCGGCTGGTCCCACACGAAACAGGCGCGGCGGGTGCTCAGGGTCGACCGGATCGTCTCGATCGAGGCCGGCACCGAGTCGTTCACGCCACCTGACGACCTCGACGCGCTGCGCACTCTGGAGGAGCACCTCTCGCAGGGCTGGACCCATCAGGTCGAGGTGGTCGTCGACGCCCCGGTCGAGCAGACAGTCGCGCTGGGTGGCCAGAAGCCTGGGACGACTGGAGCCAGACGGGACGGGCCGGACCAGGATCCTGGCGACGACCGACGAGCCTGACTGGTATGCCCGTCAGCTCGCCGCCATCCCCGCGCCGTTCCGCATCATCAGCTCTCCTCCGCTGCAGCAAGCGATGGCGGCGCTAAGCGACAGGCTGGCGATGGCGGCGCGATCCGTGGGCTGAGCCCCGCCGCTCCAGGTCGAGGTCGAGGTCGGAGAATTCACGCCAGGCCACGGAACTCACGGATCCGAGCACAACGATCGCGCCGACTCGATCGTCATATTTGCAAGGTGCGACGATCCGGTCGATAACGGCCCGGTGCGCGCCGCGAGCCAAGTCTCGCCGATTCAGGAGGAGCGCCGATGAGTTCCGCGGCCACGGTGCTGCCAGATCTCGAACGCCGGCGACTGCGGGCGCTGCTGACCGCTGACATCGAGACCGCTGAGCCATTGCACGCGGAGGACTACCAGCTCGTCACGCCCAACGGCTCGGACATGACCAAGGATGACTACCTCGGCGCGATCGGGTCTGGCCAGCTGCGCTACCGGGTGTTCGAGGCCGTCTCCGACATCGCCGTGCTCGGCGACGCGCCCGTCGCGGTGCTGCGGTACCAGGCCAGGATCAGCTTCGATGATCGCCCTGGCATGCTCTGCTGGCACACCGACTGCTACCGGCAGCACGAAGGGCGCTGGCAGGTGGTCTGGTCTCAGGCGACCCGGATAATCGAGTAGGTCCGCCCGAACGCCTGGAGATGACGGATGACATGCGCGCCATCGTGATCGACCAGCCTGGCAGCTTCGGAGTCGCTGAGGTGCCCGACCCGGCTCCGCGGGCCGGCGAGGTGATCGTCAAGGTCGACTGCTGCGGTATCTGCGGCACGGACCTGCACATCCTGGCGGGGGAGTTCCCGCCGACCCCTTACCCGATCACGCCCGGTCACGAGTTCGCCGGCCAGGTCGTCGCGCTCGGGCCAGGCGTCGATGACGGCGCACGACCGCGCGCCGACGGCGCTGGACTGCCCGCGCCCCCAACGACAGCACAGGACCGCGCTTGCGCGAAGGCGACAGGGTGGCGGTGGACCCTTCGCTGTACTGCGGCTGGTGCAGGCGGTGCCGGGCCGGGCGGGGCAACCTGTGCGCGAACTGGGGCGCCATCGGCGACACGGTCGACGGCGCGTTCGCGGAGTACGTCGCCGTCCCGGCGGTGAACACCTACCGGCTGCCTGAACACATCAACGGGCAGGCAGGCGCGATGGCCGAACCGCTCGCGTGCGCGATCCACGGCGTGCGGCGCCTTGGGTCAGTCCTTGGTGAGTCGGCTGTCGTGGTCGGAGCCGGCACCATGGGCCTGTTGCTGCTCCAATTGCTGCTGCGCGCCGGGGCCGGTCCCGTCGCGGTGGTCGACCGGGTCGGCTCGCGCCTCGACGTGGCCCGCGGGCTGGGCGCGGCGCAGGCGGTCGGCAGCGCGGACGAACTCGACGGCGCCCGCTTCGAGGTGGCGGTCGACGCGACCGGGGTGCCCGCGGCGATCGAGACCGCGCTGGGCTTGCTCGACCGCGGCGGGCGGCTGCTCGTCTTCGGCGTCGCTCCGGCCGAGGCGGCCATCGCGGTCTCGCCGTTCCGCGTCTACAACGACGAGATCACCATCGTCGGGTCCATGGCCATCCTGCGCAGCTTCGGCCAGGCCGTTGACCTGCTCGCCACCGGCGCCGTCGACCCTGGCCCGCTGCTCAGCGCCCCGCTGCCGCTGGACGGCTTCGGCGCGGCGCTCGGCAACGTGGCGGCCGGCCAGGGGATCAAGTGGCACATCAGCCCGTCCTGACCAAGGGTGCCTTCGCCAACCCACCGTCCATATCCCGAACGCAAACCTGTCCGCTGGCGTCGGCAGGTAGGGATCAGCGGTCATGGCGTCAGTCCTGCTTCTGGCCGCCTGGCGCGGGCTCGTCCCAGGATGCGGTGGCGTCCCTGAGCGCGGCGTAACGCGCCCTGGTGCCTGGTTGCGGTGCTCCGCTGTAACGCCGGCCAGGCGGGCGCGGCCAGGCCGGCGGCGCGGGCGTGCCAGCCAGCGCCCAGGCCGCCTGGCGCGCGGCGCCGAGCGCGACGTACTCCTGTGGCGCGGGCACGTCCACCTCATGGCCGAAGATGCCGGGGGCGATCGCGCGCACAGCGCTCCGAGCGGGCGCCGCCGCCGATCATGAGTACCCGGCTGAACCGCACGCCCCAGGCCGCGAGGCGATCAGCCGCGTCGGCCAGCGACGCGAGCACGCCCTCCACCGCGGCCCGCGCGAGGTTCTGCGGCGTGGCGTTCGACGTGGTCAGGCCCGTCATCACGCCGGTCGAGCGCGGCCGTTCTGGCGTGCGCTCGCCATCGAAGTAGGGCAGCAGCGTGATGCCGCCAGCCCCCGCCTCGGCCGCCAGCGCGCGTTCGGAGAGACCGGCGAGATCGGTGCCAGTCATGGCCGCCGCGGCCGACAGCACCAGGCCGGCGTTGACGGTGCAGACCAGCGGCAGGAACCGCCCGGTCGCGTCGGCGAACCCCGCGATCGCCCCTGACTCGTCCGCCGCCGGGACGGCCGAGACGGCGAAGACCGTGCCCGACGTCCCGACGGACACAGCGATCTCGCCTGGCTCAAGGCCGAGGCCGAGCGCGGCGGCCATGTTGTCGCCCGTGCCCGGCGCCAGCAGCGCGCCGCCTGCGGTCAGCCCGACCGCCTCGCCAGGCGCCGCCACCCGGGGCAGCATCGGCTCGTGGCCGAGCGCGGCGGCGGCGACGCCAGGCAGCCAGTCGCCTTGAGGCGTGGCGAAGTAGCCCGTTCCCGACGCATCTCCGCGGTCCGTGACCGGTTCCGACGCGCCGAGGCGCCAGGTGAGCCAGTCGTGCGGCAGCAGCACGCGCCGCACCGCGGCCGCGTTCGCTGGCTCGTGGGTGGCCAGCCAGCGCAGCTTGGCGACGGTAAACGAGGCGTTGGGCACGCTGCCGGTGCGCTCGGCCCACCAGGCTCGCCCGCCATGCTCCGCGATCAGGTCAGCGGACGCCGCGGCAGAGCGCAGGTCGTTCCAGAGCAGGGCTGGCCGGATGACCTGGCCGTCGTCGTCGAGCACCACCATGCCGTGCTGCTGACCAGCGACCGCGATCGCCGCCGCCTGGTCGAGCAGCCCCCCGCCCGCCTGCCGCAGCGCGTTCCACCAGGCCTCGGGGTCGCACTCGGTTCCCGCCGGGTGCGGGGCGCTGGCCTGCCCGACGACCGTGCCGTCCGCGGCCTCGCAGAGCAGCACCTTGGTCGACTGGGTCGATGAGTCCACGCCGGCGACGAGCATCCGAAGAAACCTATCGAAACTCCCTCTGGGAGTCTCGACACGCACCGCCGTCCGGGTTGGCGGATCCACCCAGGGCCATCTAGGGCTAGCTGCGCTACCTTGCTGTGCGCCTGAACTTCCCGCCCTGGACCCCCTGACGAAGCGGAGCTGCCATGCTCGTCGATCTTCCGCTGTCCGAACTCCGCGGCTACCGGCCCGACGTCGCGGAGCCGGCCGACTTCGCCGGGTTCTGGACCGGTCAGCTCGCCGCCGCCCGCGCGCTCGGCACCGAGCCCTCGTTCGTCCCGGCCGGGAGCGCCATCCAGCACGCGGCCGTTTACGACGTGACCTTCGCTGGCTACGGCGGCGACCCGATCAAAGGCTGGCTCATCGAGCCGCACGTAGCCGGCGCACACGGCGCTGTGATCGTCGAATTCGTCGGCTATGGCGGCGGCCGCGGCGACCCGTTCGACTGGCTGCGCTGGAGCTGCGCGGGCTACCCGCACCTGATCATGGACTGCCGCGGCCAGGGCGGCGGCTGGCGCCGCGCCGATACTCCTGACCTCGGCGACTCTGGCGCGCCCAGCGCGTCAGGCTTCCTCACCCGCGGCGTCATGGATCCCGGCAGCCACTACTTCACGCGGTTGTTCATCGACGCGGCAAGGGCGATCGATGCCATCAGGCAGTGGCCAGGCACGGCCGGGCGGCCGGTCGTGACCGCTGGCGCCAGCCAGGGCGGCGGCCTTGCCATAGCGGCCGCTCACCTGGCCGGCGACGTGATAGCTGCCCTTCCCGACGTGCCGTTCCTCGCCCACCCGCGGCGAGCCGTCGACGTGACCGACTCGCTGCCCTATCACGAGCTGGCCGAGTACTGCCGGGTGCATCCGGACAGCGTCGACCAGGTCTTCGCCACCCTCGCCTACGTCGACGTCGTCAATCACGCCAGGCACGTGAGCGCCCCGGCCCTGTTCTCGGTCGGGCTCGCCGACGACATCACGCCCCCGTCGACCGTGTTCGCGGCCTTCAACCACTACGTCGGCGAGCCGAAGGAAATCTCCGTCTACCCCTACAGCGGGCACGAGGGCGGCGGCACCCGGCATTTCCTCAGCCAAATTGCCTTCCTCGACCGCGTGTTCGACGCCTCACGGCCTGCGTAGGCCCGAAGCTGCCGGACCCGGGCCCTGAGCCTGGACCCGGACCCGGACCCGGACCCGGCCCTGACCGGCTTCGGGCCGAGGTGGACTTCCACGACCTGTGGGTGATTCTGGGCGGGTTAAGACCAAGACAGCGCTGTTCACGATGCGGCTGTCGTACTCGTGCTGGGCAGTGCACCGGGCGTCGCTGTCGCGAGGCCAGGAGGCGTTCCTGGAAGCCCACGTGCAGCTGCCGCGCGCCTGTGCCTGGTGCACGCCCTCGAAGTCGCCCGCCTCCAGCGAGTGGTCCTCGACTGGCACATCCAGCTGGCGCAGTGCCGGATCAAGGGTTGGCCCCTTGGGAACGGCCCACGAGCGCAGGACCTGGCCGGCCTGGATCCGGAAATCGAAATGCAGCCGTGTCGCGTCATGAAGCTGCACGACAAAACGGCAGGCTTGGCTTCACAGAGATGGCCGTTACGGACGGGCGCCTCTTCGTCATGGACCTCGCGAGGTTGGCTTAAGGCGTTGACCTGGCCGCGCTCGGAGGTTCGAACCCCCAGCCTTCTGATCACTAGATTCCCGTGCGGGCAGCCGGGGCCGTTCAGATCAGTTCGTGACGTGGGGCTCGCCTCTTTAGTCGTCCGCTCGGGTCCGCACCCTCCCGAGGTGGTTCGTCGGCGTGGCTCGTAGCGTGGCTCCCAGGCATGACCGCAGCAGATGGACCACGACTGACCCCAGCGGACCTGGCATCCTGCCCCTATCTCGGGTGCCGATTTACCATGAAGCCATGACGACCCCCCGTGCCGCCGTCTGCGCAATTAGTCCACCGCACCTTGCTTGTGGTGACTGGATTTTGCGGGCGTGGATGCCGGGCGATGCGGTATCCGTTCTGTCCGCGTGTGCCGAATAGGCAGTTCTCTACAGCCCGTCCATGGGGCCTTGCGGTCATACCGCCTGTGCCAGCCGGCATCATGTTCTATGTGACACAGGACCCCGGTATCGCGCGTGCCCTGGCGGCGGCACGAGCGGTCGCGCTCGCCAGTTCTGTCGCCTGCGAGGACGCAGTCGTGGTGGCTGCGCGCAGCAATGTGCTGGTGCATCTTAAACCCGCTCCGGTTATTGCGCGGGTGATGAGCGGCACCGCGGAACTGCACGATGACGTCGAGAAATGGCTCGCTCGTGAAGTTGCCGTCGGGGCTTTCCTGGCAGAACGGGGCCTGGCCGTTCCCCCGAGTGATCTGCTTGCCCTGGGGCCTCACCGGCATGACGGCCTCTGGATGACATTCTGGGAGTTTGTCGAGCATGACACTTCCCGGCCTCTGCCGCCCGCGCACGAGCTCGGCGGCTCACTCCGCGAGCTACACGCCGCGCTCGCGGAGTTCCCGGGCAAGCTGGGACAGCTCAGCGATGTGCGCGACTGGCTCGACCGGCTTCTCGAGAGGTTGCGTCCATCGCCGAGGCTCACGGCGCAAGACAGAGACTCGCTGCGCTCCCGCCTGCACGAGATGACGCCTACTGTCTTTGAGACGTCGCTCCCCGCACAGGCAATCCATGGCGACGCGACGGCGTCGAACCTTTTCCGAACCGGCGACGGGCTCATCTGGAACGACTTCGAGGACGCTTGCATTGGTCCAGTTCACTGGGACGTTGCGGGGCTCATCAACGAAGCCCGCGCTTGGGGAGAGAGCGAGACTTTCGTCGCGGAGTTTCTCCGCGCCTACGGGAGACTGGAACTTGAAGAGCTCAATGACTTCCTAGCAGCCGACCTCCTCTTCGCGACCGTCTGGCAGGCGTTCGTTGCGCAGCGCCGCCCGCACCAGTAAGCAAGCCCCGAGCGGCCGGCGGCCTGCGGGAATGCGCAAAGGGGCAGATGGGCTCTCCGCCCAGCACCACGATGACCTCGTCAGACGCCATGCGGTGCCAGAATCTGCTGATTGCTGGCAGCTGCGTCAGCGGCCGCCTGGCGGGATGGGCGCCATGGCCAAGTTAGCTATGTGTCTTTCAGAACGTTGGCAAGACCTCAGAGGCGACTGCTCTCACGACGTTGCTCCAGCCGGTCATCCGGCGCGCTGCGCTGGTCACAGACCTGGTCTGATCGAAGTTCTGCAGGCTCAGATCTCGATCCAAGCCCACCACCTGATGCGGCGCTGGGATGAAGACAACTCCGCCCGCGCACGCGATCGCTGCTGGCCGTCCTGCACTACGTGGTGGTGGCCTTCCGCGACATCGCCGCGGTCGTTGTCGTGATGATGGGCCGGTTCGCCATCCGATCGGCGGACCTGGCCAGTGGGCCCAACTGGTGGACCGCTACCCGCTCGACGTCACCCGCTCCCGCCGCCTTGACTGGTGGCGGGCAACCGGGTGGGCCGGGCGCTGGCTGATCCCCGACTATGCCGCAGTGGCCGCTGACTGGGACGCAATCCACGTCTCCGTTGCAGGCTTCCTCACCACGGCCGGACTCCCGGTCCCGGCCGGACGCGGCGCGCGCGAGCCTGGCCGGGTGGGATCCGGACGCGACCTGGTGGCTCAACGACGTCCTGTCCTTCGCAAGCCCGCCGGAAGACTGGCGCGACGATGGCCAGGCACCCTTCGGCTGGACACAGCCAGCTAGGCGATCCGGCTCAGCCGGATTGTCAGCAGCCGGGCGGGCTACTGCAAGCACGCCGCCCGCAGCACCCGCGGTGCCTTGGAGAACTTCACCCGGCACCGGGTGCAGGGGCGGAGGATGACGTCATGCGGATGAGCATTATCGCGGCCGCGATCACTGGCGCCTGCGTTCTCGGCGCCAGTGGCTGCGGCAGCCCGGCGCGGTCTTGCGGGGTAGCAGACTACGGCGCCGCGGGGCAGCATGGATTCGCGACGCCGCGATATGCGCTCAGGTCCGTGCTCGTCGCCGACCCGTGGCTTCCGCACCAGGGCTGGATCGCAGCACACCGAGAAGCTCGCGCCGTCGAGTTCCGATCCGGCAACGGTAGCGTCGACGTCGTCAAGAGAACCGACGGCCACTGGCTGATCGGCGCAGTCACAGCATGCCAATGACGCCCGGACGGCGCAGCCGGCCTCGGCAGTACCTGAATCGGCGGCGCTGGCCAGGCATGCGCCCGGATCGCCGACTCGGTGCTAGGGATCAGGATCATTGCGATGGCGCGTTGTGGCGGCAGAATGACACTTCGGATAGCCGCGCCTTCTCGAGGGCGGGGTCCGCGGGTGTCATGGTCGGCGCAAATGCAGATGACGGTGCCTGCCGCTGGCTGAGCCCCGTTCTGCGGTCATGGCTTCGGCAGGTTCGCCCGCGTGGTCCCGGGCGCGCAGGTGACGCCTTTCTGGCCGGGCTTGCCGCCGGGCAGTCGCATGAGCACGCTGTCATCAAACAGGAACCACGGCAGGTCGACGGTGTGGGTGAAGACCAGGTACCGGGTCTTCACGGTGAAAGTCGGGATCCCCTGCCAGCCGCCGCCCGTGCACGGCCACATCTGCATCGGGAATCCGATGAACATCTCCTGCCCGGGCGCAAGGACGACGTTGTGCAGAACCCGCGACACCGGCGGCGGGATCTGCCTGGAGCCGCCCATGCCCGGTGTCGAGTAGCGGATCGCTCCGGCGAGCCAGAGCCCGGACCCTTGCGGCGCAGCCGCCCTGACGATCGTGACCGGGCGCGAGCCGTCGTTCGTGATAGTGGCGACCAGCGCGAACGTCCCGCGCTGCGGTGGGACATAGTCGTCCTGGTGAAACCCGCCGAGATTGTTCACGACGCGGAATCCCTGCCCGGCGGGCATGCCGGGGAACGCGAAGCTGAGGTCCTCGCCGTTGCCGACCGGCTGGTACCGGCTCGCCACCGCGGCCAGTACCGCCAAGACCACGCAGGCCAGGCCGGCCGCAAGCAGCGCCCGCACCAGCCACCGGCGGCGGCGCGGCAGTCGTGGCCGCGCCGCCGCAGTCTCAGCCTCAGCGAGCGTCATCCCGATACCTCACCACTCAGCCGGGAATCAGGTCGGCTCATTGTCCACGACGCGGTCAGGCCGAAACAACCGCAGCCGTGCCGCCGAGCCCGAACTGCAAGGTCTGGTCGGCGGACCTCCGTCCAGGTCATCTTCCAGGACGAAGCGGATATATGCCGAAGTGGAAGCTGCCAATTACTGTGAACACCGAGCGTGAACACGAGAATAGCGACACCACACAGTGTCGCAGTTCGCGAAGGGAATTTCTCGGCTTCCAGGACCACCCGTCTGCGATGCCGAGTACCACTATACCGAAGCCTCCGACTGCGAGGCCCGCCGAGATCAGCGTCATGTCCGCAAACGATGATGATCTACCGACAATTGTCGTTACGAGGCCGGCCATCACAATAAGAATGCTGACGCGCACGAACGGGTCGACGCGGGCTGCGCCACGAACAGCGATCAGAGCTATGCCCGCGCCTATCGTCGCGATTCCCGCAGCGAGGAGGGCGAGGAACCTTGGCATTTGGATAAGCGGAAGAATCGTGAAGCCGTCTACGATGAGGACTATGCCCGTTCCAACGGCGCTAGCTCCGCCTAGGATTACGCATGAATCCAATATGTAAGTCGTTAGGAATGCGGCAATTGCGGCGAGGATGGCAGCGGTGAAAGCGAGATAAGCAGCCCAGGACGAGGATGTCACCAACGCAGCCGATACGGTAATGAAGGCTGAAACTAGCAGTGCCCAAATCAAATAACGCAACAGCGGCGCCCGTGGCGGCAGTCCGCGCAGCCAGAAGACGCCGGCCACGATGCCTCCCGCCACGCTAGCGCCGATCAGGGCTTTGTCGCCCAGGGAGGTGCTAAGTTGATTGATCGCGATTCCGCTCGCAACAGCAATGCAGATGGACGTCAAACGGTGGCCCCATTAGGGGGATGAGGTTGTGATCGGGCTCGACCTGGAGCTCGCGGATGGCTGCTCGAATCCGGACCAGGCTCCGGATGACAGCGCCCTACGCGACACACAATCAGAGCCATCTGGTGCGCATTCGTCGGCCCGCGGGTCGCTGTTCAGGACGTCCACTCCTCCTCAGCTCGGATCCGGCGCACTACGCCCTGCCGGTATTCCCAGCACTGATCCGAGCGATCGGTCCAGGGCACAATGGGGACCGCCCTCAGGGCAACCTCCTGCCTAGGGTCATTGGCTGTGGCGCGCGGCCCTGTTCCCAGGGCCAGGACATCGGAGTAGCCAAGAGCTTGGGTGTCGGTAATTACGACTGATGGCCCCGCGGCTGGCACGTGCTCCGTTCGCACAGGCTTCTCCAGGCGGTCGCCGACTCCGAACCTGAGCTTGACCTGCGTCATGGTGTCGTCGCCGCCATTCACCGCCGTCGCGACGGGCGCTTCTTTCCTTGACCAGGTATGCCGCCTGTTTGATGTGCGGATCACGTATACATCGGAGGCTTGCTGATCCTGCTCAAGCTGACGGTCGTGCCGGCGCTCGTCGCGAAGGCGCTCCTCGGCTCGCTTCCGGTCTTGGTAGGTAATCACTAGCGTGACGATCACGGCGACGGCAGTCACGACGGCAGGAGCAAGGGTGCCGATAGCAGTCAGCGCATCCCACGAGAAGGCGATAGCCACCAGACGAACCTAGAGCTTTTGCCGGCATGAACATGGCCGCCGGCTGCAGTCTAAAGCAGAACCGGGTCCCGTCGCCCTTGGGACCCGGTTCTGCGTCTGCCGCCGCGGTGCAGCTAGCGGGCCGCGGCCTGGCTTTGCGGTGAGCTCAGCGCGCATGCCCTCCATGGCTCCAGCTTGTCAGGTGCCATCTTTCGGGCAGATCGGCTGGAGATATGTGTGAGGTCATCAGAGTCGGCCTGAGCACGGGGCCGGATCAGCGCGCGCGCCGCACTCGCGAGGTGCAGCACATGCCGCAGCGCCCGCCGCGGGCCGGCGGTGGCAGGCCCTTCTCCGGATCACGGTGCCGCGACTGGGCCAGCTCAAGCCGCTCCCGGTATAGCTGGTCTGCCAGCTGGTAACGTGACAGCACGAAGATCATCTCCCTGGCGATGCAGCTGTCCTGGTCCTTTATCGACTGTCACCGACCGAGTCGCGGCACACCACGCGGCAGACCCACGAAAGACCCACGGTTAACCCACAGATCCCGCACCAGCGCGCCAACACCGGGGATTCCGTGCGGAGCTTTCCGTGGTGAATCGCGTGAACGGGAAGCCCATCTGGCTGCTGAAT
>CAVPIR010000003.1:0-1004913 GCA_963705055.1 uncultured Actinomycetota bacterium | reverse complement strand
TGCCGCGCAACGTGGGCGCATTGTCGTTAGGACTGCTATCGCATTTTGTTCCAACCTTTGCGGTGAAGTTTTCACTCGATCGCGTCGCTTCGAGTGGCAGGAGCAAACACCCTGATGCCTGAGCTGCGCCGCATGCATCGGTTAATGAAGCGATGTTCAATAGCCCCGTCTGGCAAGACCTTGATGCCCTGCCCGCCGCATGCCACGAACGGTGGCGCAGCCGTACCAATCGCCAGGAGGGCTTCGCTGAATTCAGCCCGAGACCGCTTGGATATCGGTTGAAAACTGAACCGAGCGCCCTGTCCTAGTCCCCCGCAGACGTGGCGCCGAAGTCAGCACCGTGACGGAGAAAGTGATCCTCAGGTGTTTTTGCGTCATGGCGGATCGCCGCGTACTCGGTTTCATGATCAGGCAGCGTTTCCTCGAGCATCCTGAGCGCGCGCTGCCCGGAACTCCGGCGGGATCTGACGGGCATGACTCCATCCTCCTAGAGGAAGCGGAACCAAACCCAGGGCGATTCAACCTGACCAACTCAGCTCACGATCGCTGAGCCTCATCCCGGCCCAGCCCGGTCAGGCCACGGGCCTAGGGATTGGTGCGGCAGGCGTCTGCGCAGGGCTCGCGCACGCGCTCGGATCAGGTCCCTGATCGCCGGAACCTGGGAGTAATCACCGCGCAGCATGTCCTGCCCGCTGCCACGAAGCTGGTCAGCCAGGGCCGTCATCACCTCGTCGCCCGGGCTGAGCATGTCCCGGCCGCTGACCTCCAGCCGGCCGCCCGCGGCAGCGGCGACGAAGCCCAGGTCGAACCCCCGCGGTCCGTCATCACCCCAGCCGGCGGGGACCTCGCCGGGATGCAGCGGCAGCAACCACACCATCACCCCGTCACGCGGATACCACTCGACCAGCACGCCCGCGCCCGGCCCCAGGTAGCCGACCTGGAAGCCACCCCACCGGAACCGGCGCAGCGACCGGCGGTAGCCGAACTCCCCGACGAGGAACGAAAACCGGTCCTCGCACGAATCTCGCCTCCCGCGCAGCCACTGCGATGTCTTCCTCGTCATCGTCAATCGCCCGGCCGCGTTGCCGGCGCCGGCTCATCCGCCGGCGAAGCCCACCGAGCCTGCAGCAGGCCGAGCCGCTGCAGCCCGCGGCTCTCCGCGATGTTCCGGTACCGCAGCGGGATCTCCTCCAGCCGCACCGGCGAGCCGTCACGTCGCGGCGCCCTGCTGATCATCACCACCGGGCGTGGCCCCGGGCCAACCTGGATCCAGGCCGCCAGCAAGACCTCGACGTCGCCCCAGGGGTGGGCGAGCATGACCATCACGTCGTCGTAGTCAGCCGGATCCAGCATCACCGCCAGCTCCCATCAGTCCCTGACGGCATTCTCCCCTGTCTCGCCAGGGCGCACTAATATGGCCGGCTCGGGTTTCAGCATCCACATTTCGCAGTTCGACACCAGCCTGACAGCGGAAAACCAGAGAACGCTGTCGGAATGACGACCTGGCGAGCTGCAGGGCCTGTCCTTGACCTGCGCCTCGTCAATGCCGTTCCAATTGTCGTTCAGTTCGCGCCGCGCAACCTGCGTGAAGGCCTCGACGATTCCGCCTCGCTCGCGACGCCAAGACAACGTGGGCGCATTGTTGTCGTTAGGACCGTTATCGCGCTTTGTGCCACCTTGGCTAACAGAAATCGTGGAATCGCCAGAGAGGGCCGAATATCAACCTGCGCTGGCAGGCTCCGGAAGACGGCGAGGGTCCCAGAATGCCACCCCCGACTCCTGCCAGTGATCAAGCAGCTCCTTCGCACCGTGACGAGCATTGTACGAGCGTTCGGAGTCAAAGATGGGTATCGCCTGCATGAACTCCACATGCACTCCGTCGGGCAGTTCAAGCGGCGCGATTATGTCACCGAGTGGGCGCAGGACCAAGAAGTGGCGCATGCCGGTCCCAGGCCACATCGGGCCGTCGGCTCGGACGGTGTCGCCGTGACCGAGAGCAATCCCCTCGCGGACCGAGTACAAGGCCAACGCAGCCAGTGGGCTCGCAACCGCGTCCTTTTGCGGCTGCAGCCCAAGAAAGTACTCCGCGCGATGCTTCGGGTCGCCGCCCACTGGGTAGGCGCTTGATCCGATCGTGGCGTACAGGGCGACGCCCTCGCCAGTGGCCTCGGCGTCCCACTTGTACACCTCTATCTCTAGACCGGCTACACGGAATTGCGCTTTCCTCGACGGCTCTCCCCAGCGGGCAGTGTAGAGGTCGCGGACTGCGATCGCGATCATCTTCATTCACCTCCCGTAAGGCCACCACTCGCCGAACGGCCATCCAGGCGGCCACCACTCACCCGGACCAGTGCCGATTGGGCTTGCTGCTTTGGACCCGTTGCATAACGAGCTGGCGGGCCGCAGGGCCTGTCCTTGACCTGCGCCTCGTGAATGCCGTTCAAATTGTCGTTCAGTTCGCGCCGCGCAACCTGCGTGATGGCCTCGACGATTCCGCCGCGCTCGCGACACCGAGACAACGTGGGCGCATTGCTGTCGTTAGAACAGCAGCTTTGCGCCCACGTTGCTGGTCGGGTCAGGCGAGACCTGTGGTTGTCACCGCCCAGACCGGCTTGCCGGATGGTGATTGCTGCAACACCGCGGCGGTCGTCAGGCTCGGCGTGCTGGCCTCTTGCTTGTGGGACGGCACGTGCCCAGCCGGGGACCGGGCGGCTGCTGTGTTCGCAGCCACCCCGCCTGGACCCGGCGGGCTCGGGCTGGTACTCGGGCTCGGGAACCCGGACGGGCTCGGACTCGGGAACCCGGACGGGCTCGGGTTCGGGGTCGGGAAGCCAGACGGGTTCGGGTTCGGGCTCGGGCACACCTTGCCCTTCCCGTGGCCGTTCCCATTCCCGTTGCCGTTTCCGTTCCCGTTGCCGCCACCGCCGCCACCGAAGAAGAACTTGCACTTGGGCTTCTTCGGAGATCGGCTTGGCGAGAATCCACTTGCTCATGCCGCTCACGTCCAGCGGCTGGAGTTGCAAGACCGGCTTATGCGACATAGCTAGCAGCTTGGTCATGTACAGCTGCCAGATCGTGGCCGGCCACGCTCCGCCATAGCCGCCAGCCCAGCCACCGCGATAGGGAAGGACCGCGAGACTCTGGGATTTGTCGCTCGGATTCGCCGTGAACATTCCGACGGCGAACGAGTACTCCGACGGCAGCGCGCCGAGGAACCAGGCCGCCTGCGAGCTGTCGGTCGTGCCCGTCTTGCCGATGGTGGGACGGTACGGGCTCAGGACCGCGTTGGTGCCCGTTCCCGTGTACCCGCTATTCGAGTTGGTGTCGAACGACAGCGCCCAGTCCACGTCGGCGGTCTGCTTGGGCGTGAGCACCGGACGCTTCTGCACCTTGATCTGGACCGGCTGTCCGTTCTTGACGATCTTGGCGATCACGTGCGGGGTGTGGTAGTTGCCGCGGTTGGCCAGCGTCGCGAACGTGCTGGCCTGCTCCTCGACCGTCAGGGACGCGATACCCAGCGCGATTCCGGTCTCCCCGATCATCTGACTGAGGTTCGATCCGGCCGGGAACTTCCTGATGTCAACGCCGAAGGACTTCGCCATGCGAACCACGTTGACGGTCCCGACCCGGTGCGCCAGGTCGACGAACGCGGGGTTCGAGGACGCCGCCGTCGCTGCGTTCACCGGTACCGGTCCGCCCTTGGTGGCGTTGTCCGGGGTCACCGTCGCCCACAACGGCGGGCAAGCGCCGCGCTTGGGCTTCGACAGCGTCATCCTGCTCAGCGCCGAGTTGTCCGGCGGCACGCACAACGGCGACGTGCCGTCGAGCTTGCTCGTGAGGACGTTCATCCCTTGCGAGACAGCCGTCGCGAGCACATAGGGCTTGAACGACGATCCGACCTGAGTGCGAGACTGGAGCGCGGTGTCGTATTGGCAGCCCAGCTTCTTGCAGTGCTTCGCCGTATAGTTGGGCCCGCCGTACCACGCCTCGATCGCGCCGTTCTTCGGGTTCTCGAGAACGGCACCGATCCGAGCCCACATCGGCAGTGCCTGGCCATCGACGCGCATCATGTGCTTGGCCTCGGCGACCGCCGCGTACAGCGCCTTCATCTTGCGCCAGCTGATCGTCGTGGTTATCTGCAGTCCGTCGCTGGAGATCTGTTCCGGCGTGAAGCCGTACGTGGTCTCAAGCTCGGTCCGCACGGCGTTCATGATGTAGCCGCGGTAGCCGCTCCAGTTGGCCTGGGCCACGCTGGGCGGGTCGACCTTCGGGAAGCTCTTCAGGTCAGCCTGCGGGTTGTGCGGATCGGGAAGGATCTTCTGCAGCTGGGCCTGGGTCAGCACAGGCGTGCCGTCCGGGTAGGTGTCGCCCGCCATGTTGTTCAGCACGTAGACCCAGCGTTCCAGCAGCGAGACGCCGAGGCCAGGCACCGTCTTCGTCGGGTGATAAGGGTCGAATGCCGAGGGCTCCTGGACTATGGCAGCGAGCATGGCCGCCTGCGACGCGGTGAGCTTCGAGACGTCCTCGCCGAAGTAGGTCTCCGCTGCCGCCTCGACCCCCCACGCGCCATTGCCCAGGTAGATCGCGTTGAGGTAGTGGCTCAGGATCCACGGCTTGTCCTTGAGCTTCGACAGCTTGATGGCGTCGATGATCTCCTTGAGCTTCTCCTTGTAGGTGAGGTTGCCGCCCGCCTGCTGGAAGTACGTCTTGACGTACTGCTCGGTGATCGTCGACGCGCCCTGGTAGCCGCTGCCCGTGAGGTCGACGAACAGGGCACGCGCCGTGCCAGTAATCGAGATGCCGCCCTCGGTGAGGAAGTGCCGGTCCTCGGCCGCGAAGAAGGCCTGCTCCAGGTACTTGCTCGCGGCGAGCTGCGTCGCAGACAGCACGGTGCGGTTCGTGGAGCAGAAGCAGCCAACCTCGGTCTTGCCGTCGCTGAAGTAGACCTTCGAAGACTGGTTCAGCGGCACGCTCAGCTGCTTGATCGGCAGCTGAACCGTCGAGTAGATGTAGAAGAAGCCCGCGATGAGGATCAGCACGCTGGCGAGCGCCATGCAGCTCATGACCAGCGCGGCCTTTCGGATCGTCCACTTCCGCCACCAGCTAGCCCGCCATTGGCGCTGCCAGAAGCCGCCGGGCGGCCGTGTGCGCTGACGCTCAGGGTCGAGCAAGTCCTGCGGCCCGCGACGCCCGCCGCCTGGACCCCGGCCACGCCCGCCGCCACCGCCGCGCCGGCCAGGGCCGTATGGCCCGCCTGGTCCGTCGGGCCCGTAAGGACCGCCTCCGCCTGGACGGTAAGGCCCGGACGGTCCGCCGTAACCTCCGCCGTCGGCCTCAGGCAGCGCGGCCGGGCCGCCGTCAACCAGGCCAGTGCCGCTGCGATAGCTGTGCGCCTCCGCGCCGTAGCGCGCGCTGCGTCCGCCCGGCCGGCGGGTCCGCGCGTTGGCGCCCTCACCGTTCGATCCGTACCTGGCGGACCGGCGGCCGTCTGCGCCGTAGCGGCCGTTGCCATTGGCGCCGTAATCGGCGCCTTCGCGGCCGGTCGCCGGGTAGGCGTCATCGCCGTCGGCCCGGTAGCCGCGCGACCGGCGACCGCCGCGGCTCGCGTCGTCATAGCGGCCGGCGTCGCGCTGGCCGTCGCTGGGCCGGCCATTCGCCGGGCTGGCCGATCGCCGGGCTGGCCGTCAACGGGCTGGCCGTCAATGCGCTGGCCATCGCTGGGCCTGCTGTCGCCGTGCCGGCCGTTGCCGTAGCGGCTCACGTCGCCATTGCGGGTCGCGGCGCCGTTACGCCCGTAACCAGACTCGCCGTTCCCGCCGTAGCCAGCCTCGTCGTCGCGGCGATAGCCGGAGTCGCCGTTACGCCCGTACCGGGTATCGGAGGCTGCGCCATAGCTTGCGTCCGCGTTCCGCGCGTGCCTGGCGTCGCCGTTAGAAGGGTGACCAGCGGCGTGCGATCCGTTACCGGAAGAAGTCAGGCTGGAACTTGAGCCGGGAGTACGCGCCGAGCGGCCGCCGGCCTCGCCTGGGCGGTAGTCGCGCTCCTGGCGCGCGTCGTAGCTGGCGCTGCTGCCGGCCGGTCCGTAACCGGAGCCGGCGGTACCTGGCGTCCACGCGCCGGTGGACGGCCAGTCGGCGTCGGCACGGCCGTGGCCGCCGACGGTGCCCCCGTAGGCCGATGATCCGTCGGGAGTTTCAGATGTGTCCTGCCAGGACGGCCCGGAGAAGTCTGGATTACTCACGTGATCCTCGCTGGTCGGCGCTAAGGCAGTCGCAAGCGGAGCAACGGGAGTATCCGGGCTCCGCCAGACAACACGCTACCCGGCTGCACCCAGTGTCCCAGTACGCTCAGCAGAATGCACATTCATCCGTAGTTGCGGACCCCCTTGCACTAACGCCTATCTCAGCGCAGGAGTGCCGAGTGCCGCCGTCGGGCGCGGCGGACTTCTCAGAGTTCCGCCGGCCGCCGGGTCCGGCTAGTCACCCGTGCGGGCAGTGCGAGCACGGCGACCGCGCCTGGCAGACGGCTCACCGGTGCCGAGGACGTAGGACGACGCCAAGTGATTCCAACCGCAACTCTGACAGACCTCGACCACGTACACCTGGAACTCCGCGTATTCGGTGGCCATTTCGTCAAGTTCTCTGCCCTGCTTGACCCGGCCTTCGTACCGGCCGAGTTCGTCGCCGTACACGTACGTGACGTGCGTGAGCTTGACCTTGCGGCAGATCGGGCACCTGGTGTCGGTCGGCTCGCCGTGGAACTTGGCGGCCCGCAGCAGGTAGGGGTGAGCGTCGCAGACGTCGGTGACGGTGGTCCGGCCTGACAGCACCGACGCGAGCGTCGCGCGCCGGGCCAGCGCGTAGTCGACCACCGATCGCCTCATGTCCGCAAGGTTACGACGGAATTGCGCTGAGGCCGAGTCCCCTGTTCGCTCGCGAGCGGCTGACCTGCGAATTCGCAACGGGACATAGCGCGGACTTGCGCCACAGGAGGACGCCACATATCGTTGTGATGTATCGGCCCGATACATCGGGCAGATATGCCCCGCCGGACAGCCACGGCCGAGCCAGCGGGCAGATGTTGGTGGATAGTAGCCCAGAACTTGCTAGTTAGACGACAGCCAGGAGGCACGAGCGCGAATGAGGCGCAGATGAGCAGCCAGCGAACCGGCGTGCTCGAGCTCGCTGTGCTCGGGCTGTTGCACGAGACCCCGATGCACGGCTACGAGCTGCGCAAGCGGCTCAACTCGGTGCTCGGGGCGTTCCGCGCCTTCGGCTACGGCTCGCTGTACCCCTGCCTGAAGGACCTGACCGGGCGCGGCCTCATCACCGAGGACGCGATTCCCGAGGCGGCCAAGTCACTCGCCGGGCGTCGATCCAAGATCGTCTACCGGCTGACCGCGGACGGCAAGGAATACCTGCAGGACCTGCTCTCCCAGACCGGCCCGGCCTCCTGGGAGGACGACGGCTTCGGGGTCCGGTTCGCCTTCTTCGGCCTCACCACGGCCGATGTCAGGCTGCGGATCCTCGAGGGCAGGCGCAGCCGGCTGGAGGAGCGGGTCGAGTCCGTCAGGGCCGGGCTCGCGAGGACCAGGGAGCGCGTCGACAGCTACACCCTCGAACTGCAGCGGCACGGCCTGGAGTCGGTCGAGCGCGAAGTCCGCTGGCTGAATGAGCTAATCGCCTCCGAGCGGCGGGCGGACGCGGAGTCCGGGCGCGACAGCGCCGGGCCCGCGCGCCAGCCAGGACAGCAACACACATGACGGCACCAGCTGATCAGGCAGACAGTCAGGTCAGGTCCGTGCTTGCTGAGAAAGATAAGGAGCACAACGGTATGGGTTCGGTACGGGTAGCCATCGTGGGCGTCGGGAACTGTGCCAGTTCCCTCGTCCAGGGCGTGGAGTACTACAAGGACGCCGACCCGGCGAGCCGGGTGCCGGGCCTCATGCACGTCCAGTTCGGCCCCTACCACGTCGGCGACATCGAGTTCGTCGCCGCTTTCGACGTGGACGCCAAGAAGGTCGGACGGGATCTCGCCGAGGCGATCGTCGCGAGCGAGAACAACACGATCACGATCTGCGACGTGCCGCCGACCGGCGTCACAGTGCAGCGCGGCCCGACCTACGACGGCCTCGGCGAGTACTACCGCGAGATCATCACCGAGTCGGACGAGGCAGCCCGTCGACGTGGTCAGCGTGCTCAAGGAGAGCCGCGCTGACGTGCTCGTCTCCTACCTGCCCGTGGGCTCGGACGAGGCCGACAAGTTCTACGCGCAGTGCGCGATCGACGCGGGCGTGGCGTTCGTCAACGCGCTCCCGGTCTTCATCGCGTCCGACCCGGTCTGGGCCGCCAAGTTCACCGAGGCGGGCATCCCGATCGTGGGCGACGACATCAAGTCCCAGGTCGGCGCCACCATCACGCACCGCGTGCTGGCCAAGCTGTTCGAAGACCGCGGCGTCGAGTTGCTGCGCACGTACCAGCTGAACTTCGGCGGCAACATGGACTTCATGAACATGCTGGAGCGCAAGCGCCTGCAGTCAAAGAAGATCTCCAAGACGCAGTCGGTCACCTCGCAGATCCCGCACGAGATGGCCAAGGCCGACGTGCACATCGGCCCGTCTGACCACGTGCCGTGGCTGGACGACCGCAAGTGGGCCTACGTGCGGCTCGAGGGCAGGTCCTTCGGCGACACGCCGCTGAGCCTGGAGTACAAGCTCGAGGTCTGGGACTCGCCGAACTCGGCCGGCGTCATCATCGACGCGGTCAGGGCCGCGAAGATCGCCAAGGACCGCGGCATCGGCGGGCCCGTCCTGTCGGCATCGTCCTACTTCATGAAGTCACCGCCCGAGCAGTACAGCGACGACGTCGCCCGCGAGGCGGTGGAGAAGTTCATCCGCGGCGAGGTCGACCGCTGACGGCCTGAGCGACAAAGTGACGTCACTGCGGGCCGGGCGCGAGGTAGCGCCCGGCCCGTAGTCTGATGCCGTGAACTGCCGCACGGGTCCTTCGGCCCGGACATGACTGCGTTCCTGAGATGACGGGCGCGGCCGCAGCGCCGAAGTCGTCCTTCGTCGCCGATCTTCGCTTCGTGCTGGCCGGACGCGACTTCCGGCGGTTGCTCACCACCCGGCTGATCTCGCAGACCGGGGACGGGCTGTTCACTGCCGGGCTCGGCGGATACGTGTTCTTCAACTCGAACAACTTCCCGAACCCGGCGTCGGGCGCTGCCGCGTTTGCCGTGCTCTACCTGCCGTACTCGCTGATCGGGCCGTTCGCCGGGGTCTTCATCGATCGCTGGTCCCGCCGCCAGATCCTGGTGATCTCTGCTCTGGCCAGGTCGCTGTTGGTGGTCGTAGCCGCCTCCTTCATCGCGGGGGGCGCACTGGGAGTGCCGCTCTATGTCGGCGTGCTCGCCGTCTTGGGAGTGAACAGGTTCTTCCTGTCTGCGCTGTCCGCGGCGCTGCCCCACGTCGTGGCCGAGGAGAAGCTGGTCACGGCCAACGCGGTCACCACGACGGCCGGCGGGATCATGGCCGCCATCGGCGGCATCGCCGGCCTCAGCGTGCATGTACTGCTGCACGGCGGCCGCGGCGAGTACGCGGCTACCATGCTGGTGGCCGGCTGCTGCTACCTGCTGGCCGCCGTGGCAAGTGCCACCATGGCCCGCGACCTGCTTGGCCCGCAGCGTGACCAAGTCGGGCCGACACGCGGCCGGATCCTGCCGGAGCTGGCCTCGGTCGCGGCTGGGCTGGCCGCCGCCGCCCGTTATGTGCTCCGGCGGCGCGAGCCGACAGCCGCGCTTGTGGTCACCGGTGCCAACCGGTTCCTGTTCGGGATCTTGTTCCTGATGTCAATCCTGCTGTACCGCAACGATTTCTACCGCTCCGAGAGCGCCAACAAGGCGCTCGGTCACTTCGCCGTGCTGACCGCGGTCTCGGCGGTCGGGTACTTGTCGGCCGCTCTGATCACTCCGGCTGTGACCAGGCGGCTGAGCAAGCCTGCGTGGATCGCCCTGCTACTGGCGTGCGCAGCGGTAGTCATCGGCCCGCTCGGCCAAGCATTCGTTCAGCCGGCTTTCCTGGTCATCGGCTTCTGCGTGGGGCTGGTCGGGCAGGGGGTGGCCATCTGCGCCACGACGATCCTGCAGGAACAGGTCGATGATCGCTACCTGGGCCGGGTATTCGCCTTCTACGACATGGCCTTCAACGTCATGTTCGTCGGCGGTGCGGCACTGAGCGCAGTGTTCATGCCGATGACCGGCCGGTCGGCGGGCCTGATCGGCCTGGTCGCAGCCGGCTATGTGGTCGCCGCGGCCGGGTACTGGCTGCTCGGCCGTCAGCCGGCCGGGCCCGTCGGCGGCACGTCCAGCCCGGCCGCGTCGGCCCAGCGCAGCAGTTCGTGAACAGCGCGGTCGTGACCGAGCGGGCCGTGCTCCATCCGCAGTTCCAGCAGGTAGTGCGTGCGCGCGGCCGACGCGCGGGCCAGGCGGGATGCCGAGCAGCGCCATGATCTGGTGGCCGTCCAGGTCGGGCCGGATCCTGGCCAGTTCCTCTTGGGCCTCAAGCTCGGCGATCCGCCGCTCGAGCGTGTCGTAGCTGCGTGACAGCCGGTCCGCCTTGGCCCTGTTCCTGGTCGTGCAGTCGGCCCTGGTGAGCGCGTGCAGCCTGGCCAGCATCGGGCCGGCGTCTGTCACGTAGCGGCGGACGGCCGAGTCCGTCCACTCGCCGGTCCCGAACCCGTGGAAGCGCAGGTGCAGGCCGATCAGTGTCGCCACGTCGTCGGTCACGTCCTTGGGGAACCGCAGGCTCCGCAGCCTGTTCCGCGCCAGCTTCGCGCCGACGGTGTCGTGGTGGTGAAACGCCACCCGGCCGTCCGGCAGCAGTGACCTGGTCCTCGGCTTGCCGATGTCATGCAGCAGCGCGGCCAGCCTGAGCCGCAGATCCCGCTCGAGCCCGTACTTCTCCTCCAGCGCGATGGCCTGGTCGAGCACGGTCAGCGAGTGCCGGTACACGTCCTTATGCCGATGATGCTCGTCCACCTCGAGCCGCATCATCGGCACCTCGGGCAGATCTGCTCGGCCACGCCGGTCCGCACCAGCAGGTCGATGCCCGCCGACGGGCCGCCTGGCCTGCTGGCCCGCAGCAGCTTCTCCAGTTCGACCGCGATCCGCTCGGCCGAGACGATCGTCCAGCCGCGGCGCGAGTTCGGCCATCGCGTCCGTGACCTCTTGGGTCGGCGTCAGGCCAAGCTCCGCGACGAAGCGCGCGGCCCGCAGGATCCGCAGCGGGTCGTCGCTGAACGAGTCGACCGCGCGGCCCGGCGTCCGCAGGATCCGGTCCCGCAGGTCGGCGAGCCCGCCGAACGGATCGACCAGGTCCAGGCCAGGCAGCTGGGCAGCCATCGCGTTGACGGTGAAGTCGCGCCTGGACAGGTCGGCGCTGAGCGAGGTCTCGTACTGCACGTCCGGCTTGCGGGAGTCGGGCTCGTAGTGCTCGCTGCGGTAGGTCGTGATCTCGAAGTGGTTGCGGCCCTTGCGCAGTCCCACGGTGCCGAACTTCATGCCGATAGGCCAGGTTGTGTCCGCCCAGTCCTTGGTTATCTCCAGCACCTGCTCGGGCCGCGCATCCGTGGTCAGGTCGAGGTCTCCGTGCGCCCGGCGGAGGAACGCGTCGCGTACCGGACCCCCGACAAGCGCTAGCTCGAGGCCCCGCCTGGCGAACATGCGAGCCAGCTCGCCAATCGGCCGCAGCGCGCCGGACAGCGATGACCTGAGCAAAGCCTTGGCCGCGCGCTGCTGTTCCGGCGTCATAGGAGTGGGATCCTGCACGGGCATTGAGGGTAGGCGCAAGTGAGCCGCCACGCGAAGCCGGGTTCCCCCAGGGCAGCAACAGGAAAGGTAGACGTAGTGATCGGTTTGCGATGCGAACGCCTAATGCACATGATCTGGTTGATGAGTGCTGAGCACCGGACGGACTGACGCGCTCGCCAGCCGCAATAGCATGTGCGCCATGGCCCGCTCGCACGCCGCCAGGCAGCGCCGACGCCAGGCACCAGCCGGCAGGCCGGCGGCGCGGCGCACGCGCAAGCGGCGTCCGGCTCGTGCAGCCACCGCGACCGCCATCGCCGGGTTTTGCGCCGCTCTGCCGCTGCTGAGCGGCCCCGCCGAGGCCTCTCCTGCGGACCAGCCGCCGCGCAGTCCGCTGGCGATGACCGTGACGTCGGTGAGCCCGTCCTTTGCCGAGCAGGGCAAAACGATCACACTCACCGGGCAGGTCAGGAACCTCTCGGCGACCGCGGCCAGCGGGCTAACTGTCCAGCTGATGTCGTCGCAGACCGCGCTCGGGACTCGGCTCGACCTGGAGAACTTCGCCAACGGCAGTTCTGTGCCCCCCGAGACCCCGGTCAGCGTCCCGCCGGTGACGCTCCAGCACCTCGGCAGCGGCCTGACCTGGCGCTTCACGATCCGCTTGCCGGTGAACAAGCTCGGTCTGAGCTGCTTTGGCGTCTATCCGCTCACGGTCCAGGTCACGGATGCGGCCTTCGCAATCGCCCGCGACGCCGTGCCGCTGCCCTACTGGCCGCCGAAGGCCACAAGCTGCACCGGGCAGCGCAGGCCCCAGCCATTCCCCATCTCCTGGGTCTGGCCGCTGATCGACACGCCGCATCAGAACGCGTGCACGGGGCTGACCGACAACACCCTCGCTCAGCGGATCGCGCCGCACGGGCGCCTCGGCTACCTGCTCGCCGTCGGCGCCCGCTACTCCGCTCGGGCCGACCTGACCTGGGCCGTCGACCCGTCGCTGCTGGAGGGCGTGCGGGCGATGACCCAGCCCTACCAGGTCGGCGCGTCCGCCCGATGTCGCCAGGGCGGCAGCCACCCAGCAGACCCTGAGGCCTCGCGCTGGCTGAGCGGTCTGCGCAAGGCGACCGCCGGTCAGACGCTCTTCCTGACGCCATACGCCGACGTCGACGTCGCCGCCCTGATCAGGCGCGGCAACATCTCTGACCTGCAGCAGGCCTTCGCCGCGGCCGGGCAGGTTGGTCATCAGATCCTGCGCAGGAGCGCCGTCACCAGCCCCGGTGTCGGCCGGACCGCGCCGGTTCTCGGCCATCGCCTGGCCGGCGTCAGGTATCGCGGGCGATGAAGTGCTCAACAGGCTCGCGATCCAGGGCATCGACACGGTGATCCTGGCCGCTCCGGCCGTCTCGCCGGTCAGCTACACGCCGGGCGCGGTGAGCAGCAAGCTGACCGGGATCGGCAACGTGCTGCACATCCTGCTCGCCGACCACGCGATCACGGCGCTGCTCAGCACCCGCGCGGCCGCGTCGGCCAAGCCCGGTGACGTCCTCCAGACCAGCCAGCTCTACCTCGCCGAGACCGCGATGATCGCCTCGGAGCAGCCGAGCAACAACCGCCCGATCATGGTCGCGCCGCCCAGGCGCTGGGACCCGCCGCGGGCGCTCGCGCGCGGATTGCTTTCCGACACGGTCAGCGCGCCGTGGCTGAAGCCGTCGACCGCTGGCCAGATGGTCTCCCTGCCCGCAGAGAAGATCTATCCCAAGTTCACGCACAGCCCATCGTCGGCCGAGCTGTCAGGCAAACTGCTGCACGATGTGTCGAAGCTCGATCACCGGATCGAACTGCTGCAGTCGATCAGGGTGAAGCCGGATCCCGCACTGAACCGGGCGGTCTTCGCCATGGAATCCTCGGCCTGGCGTGGCAGCGGCGCCAAGCGGGCGCGCCAGTTGTTCGAGCGCACCTCCCGCTACGTGCACAGCCAGCTCCGCGGGGTGACGATCCGCGGCGGCGGCGGCCGGCACAACGCATACCACGTGACGTTCGGCGGCAAGACCGCGCCCGGTGAACGTCGTCATTCGCAACGACCTGCGCTACGCGGTCCAGGTCGGGCTGCAGGTGTCAGCGAACCGGGCCAAGGTCACCGGCGAACCGATCTCGATCAGGGTTCCCGCGCTCAGCTACTCGGCTCCAGTCAAGCTGACCGTCCACGTCAAGGGCCAGCACGGCAGGATCAGGCTCAGCTTGGTCGCGCCCTCGGGTTCGGCGCTCGCGACCCATCCGCTACCGGCCTTCCCGCTGGTCATCCTCGTGCACCCGACCGACTTCGGGACCGTGGCGCTGGTGATCTGCGCTGGCGTGCTCGCCCTATTCGTGATCGCCTCCGCGACGCGCGCGATCAGGAACGGCCGGCCGGCCCTCCGGACGATGCAAATGATCTTTCTGGGCCAACGCACCCTCCGACGTCAGACGAGCAGGCAGCAGGCGGCGTGATCGACGAAGCGGCCGAGCCTCTGTCGGCGCCGGGCGATCCGCTGACCGCGATGACGGCCGGGCGGACTGCCAACCACGCGGCCGATCGTTCAGCCAGGACGACCTGGACGACCTGGACGCGACGCAGCCCGGAGCGACGGTCTGGCCGCCGGCAGGCGCTCGTGGGCCGCGCATCGATCCTCGGGCCGCCCCTCGACGCCGGGCACTCGACTGGCGGCAGGCTGCCAACAGACGTAGGGCTGCCGCCGGATGGCACGGAACATTCCCGCACCGGGCGGCTCCCGGCATCGGGCTGGATCGCGCCGCCTGACCTGCCCGCCAATAGCGGGCGCGGTTCCAGAATCGGTGCAGAAGGTTTCCTGAACCTGAACAATCGGCCCGAACATACAGATAGCGTCGGTGATGATCGATCCGAACTGAGTTCTGCGGGCCCAAGGCCACCAGCCGGCCCGGAGGGCCGCTCGATCGCCGACCAAGAGGCACGGCGAGCGACGGAGGAGCGTAGATGAGCTCGCCAGGATCTGAAGCCGCGCCGGGCACGCCCGACGACGGTCGAGGTCAGGGGTTCAACCCGACTGGCAACCACCACCGCCCAGCCGACCGCGACGGGGGCCCGAGGCGAGAAGCCGACCCGCAGGGCCCGAGGCCAGCAGCCGGCCCGCAGGGCCCGAAGCGAGCAGCCGGCCCGCAGGGCCCGAGGCGGGACAGCTGGCCCGGAGGGCCCGAGGCCAGCAGCCGGCCCGGAGGGCTCATGGCGACGGAGACCCTCTGGCTGGCGGCTACCGGCCACCACCCCCCGGCTACCGGCCGCCTCCGCCCGGTTACCGGCCATCACCCCGCGACGGCGGTCGCGGCGGAGCCGTCGGCCGGCCGGGCAGCAATTACCCGCCACCGGCCGACGACTTCAACCGGCCTGGCGGCTACCGGCCGTCCGGCTACGACCGGCCGCCAGGCAACTCCGGCTCGGGCGGCGACCTGTTCCGTCCGGCGAGCAACGGCCACAACGGGAACGGCCGCAGTCACGGCCCGCCCGCACCCGGCTACGGGCCAGCCTACGCCGGGCTTCGGCCCGGACGCCAGGGACTACCGTCCAGCGCCCCCCGGATACGGGCCAGGTACCAACGGAGTCAGGCTCTCAAGGCAGCGACTACCGGCCCTCTGGATCCCGCCCAGCAGGCGGTGACTACCGCCCGCCCGACTACCGCCCGGCAGGTGGCCGCCCTGCGGGCAACGGCTACGGGCCAGCCGGCCCTCGCTCCCCGGGCGGCGACTACCGCCCGGCGAGGCCCTCGCTCCCCGAGCGGCGACTACCGCCCGGCGAGCCTTCGCTCCCCGGGCGGCGACTACGGCCCGGCAGGCGAGTACCGTCAGTCCGGCCCCGGGCAGCAAGGCAGCAACGACCGCCCGCCGGGGCCCGGTTACCGCGCGGCAGCTGCCGGTCCCGGCCAGGCACCGGACACCAATCCGCTCCGCCCGCCCGGCGGAGCGGGCGATGACCGCCGCGCCGGAGGTAACGACTACCAGGCCACCAGCGAATTCCCTGCGACGGGTGCGGATCGTCCGGCAGGCAACGACGGCCGCGCGATAAGCGATGACTACCGCGCCGGAGGTAACGACGGTGCCGCGACACAGCGTCGCCGGGCCGGCGGGCGAGCGCCTGGCGCGCACCGCGCGAACAAGGGCGACGGACTGATCCCCGGTTTCGGCCGGTCCAAGGCCAAGTCAGACGGGGCCGCCCGGCACGATCGCGGCAGGCCCGAGGCCAGGGGCCGGCCAGACGGCCCGCCTGGCCCGAACCCAGAGGCCGGCCCGCACGGCCCGAGGCGCGAGGCCGGCGCAGGGGCCGAAGCCAGAGGCCGGCCCGCACGGCCCGAGGCGCGAGGCCGGCCCGCTGCGCCCGAACCCGAGCCGGCCCGCAGGGCCGAAGCCAGAGGCGGGCCAGCAGGGGCCGATGCCAGAGGCGGGCCTGGAAGGCCCGTGGCCGGCCGACGTGCCGTCGCCTGGCGAGGCAGGGCTCACCGCCGAAGGGTACGGCGTCAGCCCGGAAGGCGAACTGACCGAAGCCGAACTCGAGCGGTCCTGGTACCGGCAGTCGACGACATCGCAGGCTGGCGTGCCGACCCAGCCCGGCGGCACCCAAGGGCCTCCGCCGCCTGGTGACGTGACGGCGCCTGGCGGACCGGCCGAGCCAGGCGACGCGGCCGCCCCGAGCCTCGTCCGCTCCAGCGGCGTCATGGCGCTCGGCACGCTGGCCTCCCGGGTTAGCGGGCTGGTCCGCAGCGTCGTGCTGGTCTACGCGCTCGGCGTACAGGAACTCGGGAACGCGTACAACTACGCCAACACGCTGCCGAACACCGTCTACAACCTCGCCATCGGCGGGATCCTGACCTCGGTGATCGTGCCGCTGCTGGTGAGCGCCGCCAAGCGGCACAAGGACCGGGGCGAGCAGTACGACCAGCGGATGTTCACCCTGGTCACCATCGCGCTCGCGGGGATCACGCTGGTCGCGACGCTCGCCGCGGCCCCGATCGCCAGCCTGTACGACCCTGGCGCCAAGGCAGCCGAGCACCACCTGCTGGTGATCTTCGCCTACTTCTTCATCCCGCAGATCTTCTTCTACGGGGTGTCCTCGCTCGCGGGTGCCATCCTGAACGCGCGCGGCCACTTCGCGGCGCCGATGTGGACCCCGGTCGTCAACAACATCGTCGTCACCGTGATCGCGGTCGCGTTCATGGTTGTCGCGGCCGGCCAGGACGTCAACAGGGCCAGCACGATCACCAACGGCGAGATCCTGCTGCTCGGCATCGGCACGACGCTCGGCATCATCGCCCAGACGGCCGCGCTGGTTCCCGCGCTTGCGCCGGGTCGGATTCCGCTGGCATCCGCGGTTCGACTTCCGGCGGGTCGAGATCAGCGAGATCGGCCGGATGGCCGGCTGGATGTTCGGCTACGTGCTGACCACGCAGGTGGCGTTCCTGGTCACCTCGATCGTCGCGAGCACCGCGGGCAACGCCAAGCAGACCGGCGGGGTCGGCGCGGGCTTCACGGCGTACAGCAACGCCTGGCTGCTGTTCCAGCTGCCATACGCGATCGTCGCGATCTCGGTGATCACCGCGCTGCTGCCCCGGATGAGCGGCGCACGCGGCAGACCGCAAGTTACGACCTGGTCCAGGCGGACTTCTCGACCGGCGTCCGGCTCGGCTCGGTCGATCGTCGTGCCGGCCGCGCTCGTGCTGGCGGCGCTCGGCCCGCCGCTCGGCGAGATCCTGCTCGGCTGGGGCAACACCAGCGACGCGAGCGCTCGGTACCTCGGGCTGGTGTTCTCGATCTTCTCGCTCGGCCTGGTGCCGTACATGCTGTTCCAGTTGCTGCTGCGAGTCTTCTACGCGCTGCACGACAGCAAGACGCCGGCGCTGATCGGCGTCGCGACGATGGTGACCAACGTGGGCGCCAACCTGATCGCCCTCGCGGTGTTCCCGCCAGAGCGAGGTGGTCGCTGCGCTCGGCGCTGGCTTCGGGCTCGCGAACCTGGTCGGGCGCCGTGCTCGCCTGGCGGGTGCTGAGCCGCCGGCTCGGCGGCCTGGCGGGCCGCCAGATCGGCCGCAGCCTGGCCAGGATGCACGCCGCCGCGGTGCCCGCCGCGCTCTTCGCGCTCGGAGTCGCCGTAGTCATCGGCAGCGTCTTCTCGACAGCCAAGATCTTCGCGGCGCTGATCGTGATCATCGGCGGCGGCGGGGCCTTGCTGATCTACGTCGTCGTCGCTCGCAGAGCTGCGGGTTGCCGAGGTCACCGACCTGATCGGGCATGGTGCGGTCGAGGCTGCGCCGGTAAGGTGTCCGGCAGGTGCTGCCGGACCGGCATTCCCGCAAGGTGCCCTATGGTCTCCGGCTGGTAACGGTTTGCGGACGCGGTAGGGTGGCAGCGGAACACGCGGGCATGTTGTGCCGCATCATTGAATTGTCCGACCCGCCACCAGCTTCCGGCACCAGGAGGAAGCGTCGAGAGCCTGACCGTGACTCGGCGCTTGTGACCGCATGACGACGTATGCGTCCGCGCCAGGCACCAAGCTCGGCGGGCGTTACCGGCTCGAGGACCGGATCGCCGCTGGCTCTGGCTGGGCTGCCTGGAAGGCCATTGACGAAACGCTCGCCCGAGCGGTCACCGTCTTCACCTTCGCCTCCGGATTCCCGCGGATTGCCGATGTCGTTACCGCGGCTCGCGCGGCCAGCAGGCTGACCGACCCCAGGCTCGCCCAGGTCTTCGACGTCGAGGACGCCTGGGATCACGCCTACATCGTCATGGAGTGGGCGGCCGGCGACACCCTCGGCGACCTGCTGTGCGCAGGGGCCGCTCGAGCCGTACCGGGCCGCCAGGATGATCGCGGAGGCCGCTGGCGCGCTCTCGTCGGCGCACGCGGCCGGCGTCGCGCACATGTGCCTGTCACCTGGATCGGTGCGGTGGAGCCCGACCGGGGAAGTGAAGGTGGTCGGCCTCGGCATTGACGCCGCGCTGTCCGGCATCGTCGCCGACGAACCGGTCCGCTGCGACACCGAGGGGCTGGGCTGGCTGCTGTACGCGGCGCTGACCGGCTACTGGCCGGGGCCCGAGTATCCCCGCTATGCCGCCGGCCCCGACGGCCGGCGGCGAGCCCCGCAGCCCGCGGCAGGTCATGGCCGGCATCCCGCCCATCCTGTCGGATATCACCAGCCGCGCTATGCACCTGAGTTCCGCGGCCGAGCACCCCCTCGCGTCTCCCGGGGACCTGCGCCAGGTCCCTGCTCGCCACACTGCCGCCGACACCGCTGCTCGCGGCCGCCGAGCCGCCGTATCGACGTGGCCAGGCGGAACGGACCCGCGAGGACAGCTGGCAGCGCGGAGACCACACCGGGCCGGAGAGCTGGCCCGGTGGAGCGGGCTACGCGGACACCGACTGGCCGCCCGACGGCGTCGGCTACGCCGAGCCGCAGCCGCGCGGCCGGCGCCGGGCCAAGCCCGCGCGTCGCGCGCCGCATGCCGGATTGCCTGCGTTGCTGCCTGCGCGGTTCTCCAGGGGCGTTCTGATCGGAATCGGCGTGCTCGTCGTCGCCGCGATCACCGCGTTCATGCTGTGGCCGAACGGCGGTTCGCCGAACGGCCCCCCGCACCCTGGCCGAAGCACCCCGCTGACCTCGGTGACCCAGCTTCGGCCGCTCAGGGCCCAGGGCTTCGACCCGCTGACCCCGGCGTCGGCTGACCCGACGAACGAGGAAAGCCAGAACGCCAAGTTCGCGATCGACGGGAGCATGCAGACCGACTGGAGCTCCCAGTGGTACGCCAGCCCTGAGTTCGGCCAGCTCAAGACCGGCTCGGGCCTCATGATCGACATGGGCAGGCCAGTCAGGTACTCGACCGTCACAGTCACGTTCAACTCCGAGGCTGGAGCACAGGTCAAGCTGCTGGTCGGCAACTCCAACGATCGCAGCAAGCAGAACCTGGACTCGATGACGACGATCGCGTCGGCCAGCAACCCGACCGGTACGGTCACCTTCCACATCAAGAGCCAGGCGACCGGCAGGTACCTGGTGATCTGGTTCACCAGGCTGCCGCCGCAGCCCGGCTCGTCCGGCAAGTTCGAGGCGCAGGTCTTCAACGTCACGATCAAGGGAGCCTCCCAGACGCAGTAACGGGAGAGCCCGGTTACCCGGCGAATGCGACATGCCGGCGATGTAGATCAGGCGGCTGACGGCTGAGTTGGCGTCGGCCACTAAGCTACGACAGATGGAGTACATCGTCCTGCCCGACCTGGGCCAGGGCGCGGTCGCGATCGGCTGACGGTTACCCCCGCAGGCACTCATTACACGAGGCAGACCGGGAGACGCGACGGAATCTCAGCAGCCGGGCAGTGCGGGCACCGGCAAGTCCTATCCTGCGCAGCGGGAAGCTTTGGCGAGCGCGGATGGCGGCTGGCGCGCTGCGGTGCCGGCGCAGGCGAAGGCGGAGTGCAGCGACGCTGAGCTGCTGAAGATGCACGTCGCCGGCGACCCCGAGGCCTTCGGCGAGCTATTCCTGCGGCATCGGGACCGGCTGTGGGCGGTGGCCCTCAGGACGCTGTCGGACCCTGAGGACGCGGCTGACGCCCTGCAGGAGGCGATGATCTCCGCATTCCGGCGCGCCGGGAGCTTCCGCGGCGAGTCCGCGGTCACGACGTGGCTGCACCGGATCGTTGTCAACGCCTGCCTGGACCGGATGCGCCGCAGGACCGCACGGCCCGAGGTGGCCGGTGGTGACGAGCGGCTGCTGGACGTGCTCGCCTCCGGAGAGCCCGGCGCCGACCCCGCGGTGGGCAGCGAGCTGTCCATGGAGGTGATGGCCGCGCTCAGGCAGTTGCCGCATGATCAGCAGGTCGCCCTCGTGCTCGTCGACATGCTCGAGTACCCAGTCGCGGACGCCGCCGAGCTGCTGGGCGTCGCCCAGGGCACGGTCAAGAGCCGGTGCGCCCGCGGCCGGGCCAGGTTGCTGCCGCGGCTTGCGCACCTGCGGCAGACGGCAGCAGCGCCCGCGGCCAGATCTGATCCAGGTGTAAGTGGCAGTGCCGGTCCAGTGCCTGGTGCGGGGCTTGGGCATGGCGCCGATGCGGCAGGCGCCGCGCGGGCGTACGCGGAATCTCTGGACGATCCTGAGCAGGAAAAACGGAACCGAATGCCGCCGGGATCCGTCCTACCTGCGCAGAAAGGTGGTGACGAAAAAGAGTGAGGCGCCACTTCAGTGCGGAAGTCCTCGCCCTGTATCGCGAAGGTGCGGTGACTGCCAGGAAGGCTGGCCGGATCACCGCGCATCTCGCCGTGTGCGTGGTGTGTGCCGGGGTCGACTCCGATCTCGCCGCAGTCTCCAGCGTGCTGGTTGCCGTGCAACTGCCGCCGATGCCGGAAGCACTCGCGGAGCGTATCCAGTTCGCGATCGCGAGCGAGGCGTTGGCGCGTGCGGCCGCGAGCGCGACATCGGCGGTTGCGGTCGATACGCGGATACTAGGTGCCGAGCGCGTTGCTGATGCCGGTGTTAGTGATGCCGGTGTTACCGGTGCGGGATGCCGGTGCGGGGCTTGGCGATCTCGCGGGCGCCGGTGCCGCAGGTGCGGCCGGTGGGACGCCGGCCGGCGGGACGGATGCCGACGGTCCAGCGCACACGCCCGGCCGACCGGACCTGCCGGAGCGCAAGCGCGGAGGTCGCGGCGGTCGCGGTGCGTCCCGCCGTTTCCGGATGCCGGAGTGGTCCTCGCCTCTGCTGCTACGCGGCATGGCCGCGGCCGGGGCTGTCGTCATCATCGCCGGTGCCGGACTCTTGTTCACTCAGGGGCATAACAGCGCGTCGAATAACGCAGGGAGCGGCAGCGCGGGTCGCGAGGCGGCTCCCGCGCAGCAGAGGCCGAGCGTAGCCGGCAGAGGTACCAATGCCGGCTACTCCAGCGGCGGTCCGGTAAGCCTGAGTTATCGCCTTAAGGGCAAGATCGCGACCGCGCGTGCGCTGGCTACCAATCAGAACTACACCAAGCGGAATCTGACCCCCCTTGTCCACAAGGATGTCTCGAGCGCGGCCGCCTTCGGAAAAGGCGTGACGCCTGGCCCTACGCAGCGGTCGTCCGCACCGAAGGCCGTGTTCGGCGGGATCCGCGTGCCCTTGCTGGTGGCATGCCTGACCAGGTTGGCGGAAGGAGGGACGGTTGTGGTGGCCGACGTCGCCAGATATCTCGGCCGTCCTGCGACAATCGTGGTGTTGAAATCGCCAAACGATGCCCACGTGCTTGATGTCGTGGTCGTCGGCCTCGCGTGCTCGTTGGCGAACCCGAACATCATCGCGGAGTTGACGGTCCCCGCCGGTTGAGCCCGCTCGAGATGGGAATCTCGCAGGCCCTTGCTCCGTTGACTCCGGTGCAGTTCTACGAAGGAGAAATCGACAGTGACCGAAGTGCGGGATGTCATCGTCATCGGGTCGGGACCGGCTGGGTACACAGCGGCCCTGTACGCGGCCCGGGCCAAGCTCAACCCGCTGGTTTTCGAGGGTTCGGTCACGGCCGGCGGTGCGCTGATGAACACCACCGACGTCGAGAACTATCCGGGCTTCCCCGACGGCATCCTCGGGCCCGACCTGATGGACTCGGTCAGGAAGCAAGCCGAGCGCTTCGGCGCCGAACTTGTCGCTGACGACGTCCTCGAAGTCGACCTGGCCGCGACCCCTAAGGTCGTGAAGACGGTGGACGGGGAGTTCCTGAGCCGCGCGATCATCATCGCGACCGGTTCGAGCTACCGCGAGCTGGGCGTGCCCGGTGAGAAGAGGCTCGCCGGCCACGGCGTCTCCTGGTGTGCCACCTGTGATGGCTTCTTCTTCCGCGAGCAGGACATCGCCGTAGTCGGCGGCGGTGACTCAGCGATGGAAGAGGCGACTTTCCTGACCAGGTTTGCCCGCTCTGTGACGATCGTGCATCGCCGGGGCTCCCTGCGTGCCTCCAAGATCATGCAGGACAGGGCGACGTCCAACCCGAAGATCAAGTTCGCCTGGAACAGCCAGGTCCTCGAGGTGCTAGGCGAAGACCGGGCGACCGGGCTGCGGCTGCGGGACGCCGAAACTGGCGCTGAGAGCGTTCTGCCCGCTACTGGGATATTTGTAGCGATCGGGCATGATCCGCGCAGTGAGTTGTTCAAGGGGCAGCTCGCCACAGACGACGATGGCTACCTTCTGGTGGAGGAGCCGTCGACCAGGACCGCGATCCCGGGCGTCTTCGCCTCGGGAGACGTCGTCGACCGGCACTACCGGCAGGCCGTGACGGCGGCCGGCACAGGGTGCGCCGCGGCGCTCGACGCGGAGCGGTGGCTGGCCGACCAGAGCGAGTAACGGTCTTGACTTCCCGCTGCCGAGCGGCAGCGGGACAACCTGAGAGTCAAAGAGAGGATGTCCTGAAGGTGGGCGAATCAAGCAAGGCAGTCACCGACTCGAGCTTCGAGTCAGACGTGCTGAAGAGCTCCAAGCCGGTGCTCGTTGACTACTGGGCGGAGTGGTGCGGTCCGTGCCGGCAGGTCGCCCCGGTCCTCGAGGAAATCGCGAAAGAGTACGCCAGCAAGATCGACATCGTGAAGCTGAATGTCGACGACAACCCCGAGGTGGTCCGCACCTACGGGATCATGAACATCCCGACGCTGGCTGTCTTCAAAGACGGCCAGATCGTCAAGCAGATCGTCGGCGCCAAGCCGAAGTCGGCCCTGCTCCGTGAGCTCGAAGAGTTCCTGGCCTAACCGATCTGGGCTCGAAGTGCCGCACCGGCGAGTTGCCAGTGCGGCACTTTTCTGTTGCTGACTGGCTGCCGCTCCTACCTGGCTCGCCGTGGCTGATCGAGCGGGCGGGCCACGATCCTCGCGCGCCGGCATCGGCCAAGCTCATCAGGCCTGCCGCCGCCAGCGGCCGATGTCGGAAGTTGCCTGCAGCCGCTGAAGACGTTGGACGCAGAATGTCGTGCAGGGCAAGGCGGCGAGGCTGAGTCAGGCCAGCCGCAGCGGGCGTTCTGGCGTCATCGAACCCAGGAGTCGCTCAAGGGCAACCTCAACGTCCTCCCGCCAGGACATGGCCGTCTTGACCTCGAGCCGCAGCCGCGGATAACGGATGTGCGGACGTACTGTCTTGAAGCCGACGGCGAGGAGGTAGTCGGCTGGCGTGACGCAACTCATGCCGTCGGGCTTCAGATCGCCGAAGGCCTCGACCGCTCTGATACCTCGACGGCTCAGATCCTTGACCAGACCCTGGAGGAGCATCCGGCCGAGACCGCCATCGCTGAACTCCGAGATGATGTGGGCGTTCATCAGAAGAACGGCGTCGGCGCTGACGGGACTAGTCGGAAACGCCACCGAGCGCGGAACGTACTGCGGCGGAGCATAGAGCATGTAGCCAGCCGCGACGCCGTCCACGTAGACGATCTTTCCGCAGCTACCCCATTGCAGCAGCACGCTGGAAACCCAGGACTCCTTCTCCAGTGCCGCGTCTCCTGCTTCCAGTGCGCGAGCCTGGCCGACGGGGTCGAGTTCCCAGAAGACGCAGCGTCGGCACCTGGACGGCAGGTCGTCAAGATTGTCGAGTGTGATACTCGCAAGACGGCGCGACACTTGGCACCTCTATCACTGACTGCCGCCGATCATCACGGCAGCGCGGGCTTCGCGCTGAGTGCGTGACGAATAGGCGCGGACTATCAGTCCGGCAATGCCATGGTACTCAGGTTTGACCCGAAGCTGAGGGTTCCTTTACGGACCGCCGGCCGGGTGCTGCGGCGGAGCTCCGGCTCGGTGCCCTGCACTTGGTTGGCACGTCGAGGTGCGGCCGCCGCGCCTCGCTGCCCACGGTGTCGTCTCATGGCTCCCTCCGGTCCGCACGTGTCTGCGACAGGGCAGCAACGTGGTGAGGGGTCGCTATGGCGATCTCCCGGTGCTCGGTTTGCGTACTGTGGTCGATAGCCTGAGGCGGGTGATGACTGGACGCAAGAGCTTCGGCAGCGACAACCATGCAGGCGCGCACCCTGAGGTCATTGCTGCTATCGCGGCGGCGAATACCGGCGACGCCGGCCCGTACGGCGCCGACGACTGGACGAGCCGCGCGGCGAACGAACTGTCCGCGGCCTGCGGCGCAGTCAGCACCTACTTCGTCTTCAACGGCACCGCGGCCAACGTGCTCGGCATCAGCCTGCTGCTCCGCCCGTTCGACTCCGTGATCTGCGCGGAGTCATCACACCTGCATGTCGATGAGTGCGGCGCTACGGAACGCAATCTGGGCAACAAGGTGGCGACGCTGTCCACTCCCGACGGCAAACTGACGCCTGAGCTGATCGCGCCCAGGCTCACCGGCCGCGGTGATGAACACCGGGTTCAGGCGAGAGTCGTTGAAATCGCGCAGGTGACCGAGTTGGGCACGTGCTACTCACTCGATGAACTGCGCCTGCTCAGCGAGTTCTGCCGCGCCGAGGGCTTGTACCTCTTCATCGACGGCGCCCGTCTCGCCAATGCCGCCGCCTACCTGGACTGCGAGCTCGCAGACATCGCGGCTCACGCCGACGTTCTGAGCTTCGGCGGCACGAAGAACGGGGCGGTTGCTGCGGAGTCGGTCATCGTGATGCGAGACGAACTGATCGCCGATGTGCCGTTCTTGCGGAAGCAGCAGATGCAGCTTGGCTCGAAGATGCGCTTCATGGCCGCTCAGTTCACTGCCTTGCTGGACGACAAGCTCTGGCTGCGCAGCGCCCAGCACGCCAACGCAATGGCGGCCCGGCTAGCCGACGGCCTGGCCGACATGCCCGGCGTGACCATCCGGTACCCGGTCCAGTCGAACGCCGTATTCGCAGCACTGAGTCCGGATCGGATCAAGGCGCTGCAACAGGACTGGATGTTCTACACCTGGGATGAGAGTGAGAACGTCGTCCGTTGGATGACAGCCTTCGACACCACCGAGGAAGACGTAGACGCATTCTTGGAGTCGATCAGCGCCAGCGCTGCAAAGTAGCGTCGGCCTCCGGGTTCCGTACAAGGCGCTAGCGAATGGCTGCCGGTGCATCCGTCGCCAAGCTGCTGGCGCCGAGCAGGCCATGTTTCACGTGAAACATGCTGCCGCTAGCTGTCCGCACGCAACCATCCACGTCCAGTCAACGACCCACGCGGGACGCAGCGCCGTCCGCAACCTTGCATGTTACGATCTCCGACCGCGCCGCCGCTCCAAAGAACAGCGCACAGGCGATCTCTCCGAGGTGCCGCAGGTCAAGCCGTCCGGCTTGACGGCCATTCCGGTGAGATGGTCTTCACGATGCGGTCGAGGTCATCCAGCGAGGCGAACTCGACGACGATTTTCCCTTTCCGCTGTCCCAACTCGACCTTGACTCGCGTGTCTAGGGCATCGGAGAGACGATTGGCCAGGTCGGCAAGTCCTGGTGCCACCGGCTGCTTCCGCGGCTGCTTGCGTCGGACCTTGCCACGCTTCGCCGCCCAGAGCGGCGATCTCCTCAACGGCACGGACCGACAGTCCTTCGGCGACGATCCGGTGCGCTAGCTGCTCCTGCGCCGAAGGGTCCTCCAGCGCCAGCAACGCGCGGGCGTGACCGGCACTGAGGACTCCCGCGGCGACCCTGCGCTGGACGGCAGGCGGGAGATTCAGCAGCCGGATCGTATTGGTGATATGCGGCCTCGACCGGCCGATACGTTGGGCCAGTTCTTCGTGCGTCGCTTCGAAGTCGTCCAGGAGTTGCTGATAGGCCGACGCTTCCTCAAGCGGATTCAACTGCTGCCTGTGCAGGTTCTCGATCAGTGCGTCGCGAAGCAAGTCAGAGTCAGGCGTATCCCTGACGATGGCTGGTATGAACTGCAGATCGGCCATCTGGCAGGCTCGCCATCGGCGCTCGCCCATGACGATCTCGAACTTGCCGGCTCCAGTTCGGCGCACCACGATCGGCTGCAGCAGCCCGACGATCTCGATCGACTCGGCGAGTTCCGCGAGCGCGTCGTCGTCAAAGATCTGCCGGGGCTGCCTGGGGTTCGGCGCGATCGCGTCGATCGGAATCTCGTCGAAGTACGCGCCGCTGACGTCCGCAAGGCGCGCCGCGGCGGAGAAGTCTCCCCCGTCCGCCCGGTAACTCGAGAGCGGCGCAGTCTGCTCACCGACCGGGGCGGTCGGGATCAGGGCTCCGAGCCCCTTCCCAAGGCCTCGCTTTTGCTGCGGCATCTACCTCTCCCTGCTGCGGCGTTGGCCGCGACCAAACCAGTTGACCATTGCACCATGCGGCGGCGGTTTCGCAGAGCGACGCGCACGAGCCAGTGCGGTTCCATCCTGCCAGGCAATTCTGCTGCAGGGATCCGATCCGCTCAGCACCTGTGGATAAGTGCGCTGTTGCCCGCAAGTTGTCCACAGGGATAGAAGCCGGCCTTGACATGGCAACGCAGTGCTGCTGCTTATCGAATGCTCATATCGCACGGTCCGTCGGGACCGTCTGCCGTGAGTTGGCGGCTCCGGCCGAGGCGGATCGGCAGGCTAGGCTCTGGCGGCCCTGGTGTTCCGGAAGGCCATCTCCCTGGCGGCCTCCAAGTAGGCCAGTGCGCCGCTCGAACCCGGGTCGTACGTCATGACCGACTGGCCGTAGCTTGGAGCTTCTGACACCCTGACGCTCCGCGGAATGACCGAACCCAGAACGAGCTCACCAAAATGACCGCGAACTTCGTCAGCCACCTGTGACGCGAGCCTGGTTCGGCTGTCGTACATCGTCAGCAGAATGGTGGTGACTTTCAGCGTCGGATTCAGATGGCTCTTCACCAGCTCTATCGTCCGCAACAGCTGCTCGAGGCCCTCAAGAGCGTAGTACTCGCACTGGATTGGAATCAGCACCTCAGGAGCCGCCACAAGAGCGTTGACGGTCAGCAGCCCAAGCGACGGCGGGCAGTCGATGAAGATGTAATCCAGTTCGGAGGCGTCATAGCCTCCCAGCGCCCGGGCCAGCCTGGACTCCCGTGCGACCAACGGCACAAGCTCGATCTCCGAGCCTGCGAGATCGATGGTCGCGGGGGCGCAGAACAAGTGCTGGAATCCCTCGACCGGCCGAATGACATCGGTCAGCGGCGCCCCGTCAACGAGCACGTGATAGATCGATGGGGTTCCGGACCTATGCTCGACATCGAGCGCCGTCGACGCGTTTCCCTGCGGATCCAAGTCCACGACAAGAACGCGGGAGCCGTTCATCGCAAGGCTGGCCGCCAGATTGACGGCCGTCGTCGTCTTGCCCACGCCGCCCTTCTGGTTCGCAATCGTGAGGATCCTGCACGACCCTGGACGCGGCCAGTCCTGGCCGCCGGCCCTCGCCTTCATGGCCGCCTGAGCCGCTCTCGCGATCGGCGTGTCAGCCGATGTGTCCGGCTCAGGAATGGCCACCTCATCCTCACTCTCGCCGCGTCCTATCAAGGCGCCGGAATATGTACCCGCGATCATAGAGGGGCCAGGGCCCTGGAATGTCCGGCCTCTGGGATCAGATCCCTCGACCGATGGCATCCAACCGTGCATTTGCTCAGGTGATTCACGATGTGGTGCAGATTGCGATTCCTGAATCGGCAGGCCAGCATTTTCCTGGGCGAGGCGTCGCACCACGGCGTGTCGCGGGGCCACCCGAGCCCGGTCATGGTCTTCGTGCGCATGCGGAATCGACCGCCGCTCTGCGGCTTCGGCTGCGGAGGCCGCGTCCAGCCCGCCATCTCCGGCTGCTGTCGCTGCCCTTGACCATTCGGTCCCAGACGAGGTGCCGCCAGCGTCGCGCTGCGAGGAGCCCCGGTCCGCCGGTTTGTCCTGACCGACGCGGTCAGCGGCCATAGCAGCAGGACCCGGCTCCGGCCGCCGTGCGGCATCAACGCCGCTGCGATCCCGGCCGCCGCTACCGACGCCGGGAGCCGTTGTTTCACGTGAAACAGCGGCCGCAGGTGCTGGACGGCGGTCCCGACCCACGCCACTGACAGTACGTTCATGGCGACCAGGCGGCGGCACTGACATTTCAGGCCAGCCAAGACCGACCTCGTGCTCCTCGGCTGAACTCGAGATCGGGGGAGTAACCGCGATGGCAGTCAGGTCGCTCGATCCATGCTGGCGGATCTGCGAGCGGAGTTCAGCGGACGAGACGTCCGGCCAGCCAAGTCCTCTCTGGACCTCATCAGACCAGCCATCATGACCTTGCCTGCCATACGCGCGATCCCCCCGCATGGCGATCGCCTCCCTCTCGGCGCCTGGCAAGGCTCCGGCCGGCGGCAAGGACCGCATCGCAGTCGGCTCCCGCTCGTCCCCAGGCGGCCCGGCTCCTATTGGCGCGTTCAGTCCTGCCTCAGTCACTCCGGCCAAGTCGGCCTGTCTCGTGAACGTTCGCCGTGACCTTGCTCCCGCAGACCCGGGGCGCTCTGGCCCTTCACTATCCTGCCCGGGAATTGTCGGCCCGGCACCCACCGCTCTGACGCCCGACGGCCCATCGCGTTCCGAGTCGGGCGCACCGGCCACGCGTGCTTCTCAACTGCAGACGCACCCGGGCCTGAGGGCATGACAGTCGAGCCTGATGCCACGACGCCCGGCCGGGCCATGCCAGCATTCACCGCTGAAGAACGAGTGGCGGCCACGCCCGGCGCACGCAGACTAAAGCCGGATGCCAGCGTCACGCGACCTACGCCGGCCGCGGCCTCAGCCGGCGCCCGCGCAGTCCCGCGGGATGAACGCCTGGGCCAGCCCACAGCGGAGTCGGCAGCACCGCGGCTACCTACGGGTCTGACAACACGACCTGGTTCTGGCCACCCGAGGCCACGCCTTGTCGTGGTCATCAACACGTCACCTCGTCCGCCAATCACGATTCGCTGGACACGGTCCAACTTCAGGAGACCGTGCACTGCACACGAACTGAGTCGCGAAAAAATGGCCTTAGCTGTTCAAATTGACCAAAGCCGACTACTTCGCACGAAACTTGAAAGCCTGCCCCGCTCAACCTCAGCCTAAGACGTCAGGAACGGCACCGGAGGCTTCCCAGCCTCGTCCCGGCGTCCCTTCACCAGCTGCCGTGATCCTGCCTGCGTCGGCGCACCGGTGACGAAACCCCCGAGCCGAGGCGACCGACACTCACGCGCCCGAGCGACCTCGCCAGCCGCCGGCCGTGACCGTTTCGCGGTCGATCACCGCTTCGCGGGCCGGTTCGCACCCAGCGCCGTCCTGAATCGGACGACGGTAGTCGGCTGCTCGATCAGCCCTCGCGCGGCCAGGTCCTGCCCGACGATGACGACCTCGGCTTCCGATCCGCCGAGCCGACGCAGCACAGAGCGCGCCTCATCGAGTTCAGCTGGAGCCGACGCACCCTTGATCGCAAGCACGAGCCCGCCAGGTCGGCAGAGGCCTGCCGCGAGTACGGCGAGCCGGTCCAACCGAGCTACGGCACGGGAGGTGACCACATCGGCCTGGAGCTGACCAGCCAGGTCTTCAGCCCGACCACGACAGATCTCCACGTTGCCGAGGCCGAGTTCGTCGACGCACTCAGCCAGGAATAGCGTCCGTCTGGCCATCGGCTCAACCAGCGTCACCTGCAAATCAGGGCGCAGGATCGCCAGCACCATCCCGGGGAGTCCAGCCCCCGACCCAAGATCGGCCACTCGGCCAGCCGCGATCCCGCCAGAGGCCATCGCCCCGCCCGAATCAGCCCCAGCAGAATCAGCCCGGGCCGCCAGCTGGTCGCCACCCACCAACCGAGCGGGCAGCAGTTCAGCCAGCAGTCCGCTGTTGATCAGATGGCGTTCCCAGATCCGGCCGGCCTCGGCGGGGCCGATCAGCCCGCGCTCGACGCCGGCGCCGACAAGCAACGCAGCGTAGGCCTCAGCTTGTGGCAGCTTCGGGCCGAACAATTCACGCGCGGCCGCGGGCGGCGGGGCCGACACGACCGAAACCGGACCTTCAGCCGACAGGAAGAACGACCACCCGGCGGTTCGGGTCGATGCCCTCCGACTCGCTGCGCAGGCCCGCGGCCGCGACGGCGTCGTGGACGATCTTCCGCTCGAAGGCATTCATCGACGCCAGCGCCTTCGCCTCGCCGGTGCGCTTGACCTCCTCGGCCACGTTGGCGCCGAGTTCGCTGAGGTCAGCACGCCGCTGCGCCCGGTACCCGCCGATGTCGATCATCAGCCTCGTCCGTGCGCCGGTCTGCCGATGCACGGCGAGCCTGGTCAGCTCCTGCAGGGCGTCGAGCACCTCGCCCCGGTCGCCCACCAGTTCGTCCAGCGTCGCGCCAACAACCGAGACGACGGCCCGGTCTCCTTCGACGTCCATGTCGATGTCACCGTCCAGGTCAGCGACGTCGAGCAGGCCCTCGATGTAATCGGCCGCGATCTCGCCTTCCTGCTCCAGGTCAGCCACGGTCACTTCGTCGTCGTCGCCAGCTTCATCAGGCCCGCCGATGTCATCTGGCCCGCCAACCGGCTCGGCACTCCCGGACGCGTCCGACGGCTCGTCCGGCTCTCCGGTCCCATCGACACCCGCGGCGTCCGCGAGGTCGTCAGCAGCGTTACCGGCTAGCTCACCGGATTGCTCCTGCTCGGAGTCGGCAAGCGTGTTCTCACCTTGGCTCACGACGAGATCCTCCTAGTCGGTGCGGGATTCGCATGCTGCGTTCGGCCAGGACACTCAGTCGGCGCATGCTCGTGCCGACCACTGCCAGGAATCACGCTCAGCGCTTACCCGACCGCTTACTCCGCGACTGTCGCTGTCGCTGCTGCCTGACGATCTTAGTCTCGGGCTCGGCAGCCGCGGTGGGCTCTGGCTCAGACCGGCCCCTGCCAAACCTGCGCAGCATGCCGCCTCCGCTAGAGACCGGATTGTGCCCATTCGCCGAGCTGTTGGCCCCTGAAGCGGGCTTCGCTGGCTGCGCCGGCTTGCTGCCCGCAGCTCCGGATCCGGATCCCTTGCTCAGCGAGGCTGGCCTGGTGCCGCCCGCGCTGGTCTTGCCGCCGGCAGGGCCGCTCTTGTTGCCGGCAGCGCTGGTCTTGCCGCCGGCAGCACCGCTCTTGTTGCCGGCAGCGCCGCTAATGTTGCCGGCGCCCTTGCCAGCGGCGCCGCCAGAGCCGCTCGATCCGCCCGTCTTTCCCGCCGAGCCACCAGTTCCGGTCTTCCCGGCGCCGGTCCCCGACCCGCTCCCGGTCCCGCTGCCCGGCTTGGTCCGCCCGGTCAGCCCTGAGGCAGTCGCCGGCTTGCCCGGCCTTGCCGCCGATAGGGATGTTGCCGTCAGGACCCATAGCGGCCGCACCGACCGGATACTTACGCAGCAGCACGTACTGCTGGCCGAGCGTCCACAGGTTCGTCGTGACCCAGTACAGGACCAGGCCGAACTGCCAGTACAGACCGGTCAGGGCGAACAGCGGCATGATGTAGGCCATCAGCTTCTGGGACTGCCCCATCGGGCTGTCCTTGCCGGTCGGCATCATGCCGCGCTTCATGCTCTGCCGCACGGTCAGGTACGTGGTCGTCATGCTGATCAGGACCACGATCACGATCACGATCTTGGCGTGCAGCGGGACGTAGATACCGCCCTGGCCAGGCGTGCCCGTGAACAGCACCTTGTCGGCGATCGTCGCGCCGAAGATCTTCGCGTGCTGGGCGCTGGCGATCACCGTCTCTGTCAGGTGATACTTCAGCGGCTGATGCAGGCTTCCACTCCGCGATGTAGCGCAGCACGCTGAACAGGGCGAAGAAGATCGGCATCTGCAGGATGACGGGAAGGCAGCCCATCAGCGGGTTGACGCCCGCCTCCTGGTACAGCTTCATCGTCTCCTGGTTGAGCGTCTCCCTGTCGCCCTTGTGCTTCTTCCGAAGTTCTGAGATCCGGGGCGTCAACGCCGTCATCGCCCGCTGCGTGTGCATCTGCTTGATGAACAGGGGAACCAGGATGAGCCGCATCAGCGACGACCAGCACCATGATCGTCAGCAACCAGGTCACGCCGCTGGTCACGCCGAATGCGGGGCTGAACAGGTTGAACAGCTGCGTGATGATCCACGCAACAGCGTTGTTGATCGGGGCGAGGATGGTGTTCAACGGGTCAGTTCCCTTGCTCTGTCGTCAATCGCGACCGGCCGCCCTGCCTGCTGGCCACGCGGTGGCGGCACAGAATCCAGGCCGCCCGGATGGAACGGATGACACCGGCTCAGCCGCCGTACGGCCAGCCAGCTGCCGCGGCCAGCACCGTGCACCCGGATCGCCTCCAGCGCATACGCACTGCACGAAGGGTAGAACCGGCAGCGCGGCGCCGAGCACCGGGCTGACGAACCGCCTGTACCCGGAGATCAGCCCGATGAGCAGCCGCGCAGGCACTTGGCGCCACACCTGCACCGTCCCCGTCGGACTCGCTTCGCTCGTTCACTCCGCACCACCCTGCCGCCGGAGCAGTGACCGGACTACCTGGCCCAGCTCAGCTGCCAGATCCGCCTGGCTTGCCGTCGCGGCCTGGCGGGTTAGCGCGCAACACTAGAAGGCTACCTCCAGGAGAGACTGCAGGTACCCCGCGGCCACGTGCCGTAGCCGCCGCTTGACCTCGGTTACGGACGACCGCGGGGCCGACTGCGCGGCTCACCGATGAAGCCGATCCGCGCCGGTTCCTCGACGCCGTCCCGCACCAGGAGGTGACCGACGAGCAGCGGCCGGCCGGCTCTGCTGCCGGTCCTGATCGCAGCCTGAAACTCGGTCCGACGGCGCATCCGCGCGCCCGCTGGCAGCACCGGACGTCACCGCCGAGCAGATAGCGGCAGCGCCGGTCAGACGCTGACCCGCGCACGGCCCTTACGGCGGCGTGCAGCGAGGACGGCACGCCCGGCCCGGGTGCGCATGCGCAGCCGGAAGCCGTGCGTCTTCGCCCGGCGCCGATTGTTCGGCTGGAACGTGCGCTTGCTCACAGGAAACTCCAGATACGGGTGAAAGTTCTACGGGCAGCCGCCATCGCGCGGCTACCGCCACAACACAAGATTAGCGTGCGTTAGCACCGGCTTCGGCCCGCGGGCGGGAAGCGGCCCGCGGCACACAATCTTTCTGGCGCATTTACTAGACGCATCCGCTGGTCACGCGACGCCAGGCGAGGGCCGATAACGCACTCGATATCCGGCGATCGCGGGCTGTGCGCTCTCGCGGCTCACCACGCGTTCTCCGCAGTCTGCCGAGGCCCGGTCCCGAGCGACCGGCTCGCGAACTCCAGCCGAAGCTTCGAGCAGGTGACGGCCCTCGCGCCCTCGCCGGCCAACCGAGCCGCACCAGCGCCCAACATCCGAGTGACGAAGCAGTGAACCGTTCGTGATCACGCATGTTGTGTCATGACACTGGCCGTTTCCCGAACGTACCCGGCACACCAAGCCTAGGCTGTGGAAAGCTCGGCCGGCTGGTGTGGACCGGCTCAGCTCGGCGGTGCCATACTCTCGGGACACGCGCCGGACCGCAGCGTTACACATGCTGTGGAAAAACCTGTTGAACACACGTTGGGGGGCGCGAGGTGATCGGGCAATGAGCGAACCAGACCTCGCAGAAATCTGGGCTAGGTCGCTGAATGACCTCGCCGACATGCAGATCGAGCCGTACCAGCGCGCGTGGCTGCAGCTGACCAGGCCGCTCGGGCTGGTCGAGAATACCGCGCTGATCGCGACGCCGAACGAGTTCGCCAAGGACCAGCTCGAGAACAGGCTCAGGGCGCTGATCACCAACGCGCTCTCCCGTGAACTCGGCCGCAACATTCAGCTGGCGGTCATCATCGACCCCGCGGTCACGGCATCGCTGCCCACCGGCGACGAGTCGCCGTTCGCGACCGATCCGCTGGGCATTCAGGATGCCGTTCGGCGCCGCCACTGACCGCCAGGACGGCCAGGCCACGGCGGTCGCGACCAACAGCAAGCTCGACGGACTGCACGCCGACGGCTTTGCCTCCCATCAGGGCCAGGCCGATCAGATGCTGGGCATCGCCCAGGGGCCGAGGCGGGACGCCGGCCCAGCAGGGCCCGAGGCGGGACGCCCGGCCCGCTGCCGTTGCAGCCCGGTCCCGCGGGCCTCCCGCACCTGCCTGGCCAGCGCACCGGCCACCCGGCCGACGGCGCTGACGAGGGGAACGGCACCGGGCTTCGCGGCGGTTTCGGCGGCGACCGCCAAGCCCGCGGCGACAACGGCCATCGGGGCGGCGGCCGCCCCGACCTCTCCCAAGCGAACAGCCTGTCGGGCAGGACCAGCCTGCCGAGCAACGGCGTGCACCGGCCGACCCAGACCAGGCTGAACCCGAAGTACACGTTCGAGACCTTCGTCATCGGCTCGAGCAACAGGTTCGCGCACGCGGCCGCGGTCGCCGTCGCCGAAGCCCCGGCCAAGGCCTACAACCCGCTGTTCATCTACGGCGACTCCGGGCTCGGCAAGACCCACCTGCTGCACGCCATCGGGCACTACGCGCAGAGCCTGTACCAGGGAGTCCGGGTCCGCTACGTGAGCTCGGAAGAGTTCACCAACGACTTCATCAACATGATCCGTGACGGCAAGCAGGACGGCTTCCGCCGCCGCTACCGGGACGTCGACGTGCTGCTCGTGGACGACATCCAGTTCCTGGAGAACAAGGAAGGGACCCAGGAGGAGTTCTTCCACACCTTCAATACGCTGCACAACGCGACCAAGCAGATCGTGATCTCCAGCGACCGCGCCCCGAAGCGGCTGGTCACGCTGGAGGACCGGCTGCGGAGCCGGTTCGAGTGGGGCCTGCTGACCGACATCCAGCCGCCCGAGCTCGAGACCCGGATCGCGATCTTGCGGAAGAAGGCAGTCCAGGACCGGCTGAACGCGCCGCCCGAGGCGCTGGAGTACATCGCCAGCCGGATCTCCACCAACATCAGGGAACTCGAGGGCGCCCTGATCCGGGTCAGCGCGTTCGCCAGCCTCAACCGCCAGCAGGTCGACCTGCAGCTCGCCGAGTTCGTGCTCAAGGACCTGATCCCCGAGGCGCAGGGCCCGGAGATCACCGCTGCCACGATCATGGGTCAGACCGCCTCGTACTTCGGCCTGTCTATCGACGACCTCTGCGGGACCTCCAGGTCCCGGGTTCTGGTCACGGCCAGGCAGATCGCGATGTACCTGTGCCGCGAACTCACTGACCTGTCGCTGCCCAAGATCGGCCAGCACTTCGGCGGCCGCGACCACACCACGGTCATGCACGCCGACCGCAAGATCAGGTCGCTCATGGCCGAACGCCGCTCGATCTACAACCAGGTCACCGAGCTAACCAACCGCATCAAGCAGCAAGCTCTCCCGAGCTGACGGCCCGGCGACCGAGCGCCAGAAGCTCGCCGACCTGCCGTCGAGGCCGGTGTCGGCGTGGCGGGCGCTCCGAGGCCAAGGCCTGGCGGGGTCGGAGGTTGAGGTTTGGCGGGTCGGGCTGAGGCTTGGCGGGTCGGGCTGAGGCTCGGCGGGGCTCCGCGGACCTGCCGCGCGGCGGGCCGGGCGAAGGCCAGGTCTGGATGGTCCACCCATCACCGAAAACCGCAATGGGTGGTCCATCCATACGCGGGCGGGCACCGGCGACAGCCGACTCCGACGCCGCGGCAGCACTGAACGTGACCAGGCACTCACAGAAGCCTGGCAGTCATCACTTTCCGTACACACAGGCTGTGGATGACCTTGTGGATGGGCCTGCGGATAGCCGGGGTAGGACTGGGACTATGCGGGGGACAACCGGACGCTCGTCCGACGCGAGACCTGCGCGCCTGCACAGCCGACCGGGCCCGCCAGGGCAGCTTATCCACCTGTGCTGTGCATGAAATTGCGGCGCTGACCTGCGCTGATGTCGCTGTCCCCAGAATCCACGGTCCCTACTACGACTACGAGTCATCTATATAACGAGATCCAAGATCCAAGTAGCGCGCAGCCGAGCGGGTCGGTGCTGGGCGAAGCCCGGACCCCGAACTCCCAGGCACGTTAGGCTTTCACCGAACATCGGACGTCCCGCAGCCAGCGGTGCCTAGCACACGAACTCGACTGGGCGCCCGCCTGCTCCGCAGGGAGCGAGAACGGAAGGCGGCTTGCCGTGCAGATCATCGTCGAACGAGATGTCTTCGCCGATGCGGTGGCCTGGACGGCGCGAGCGCTGCCGGCCCGTCCCACTGTCCCCGTGCTGGCCGGGATGCGGCTGCACGCAACCGGCGACGAGCTGACGCTCTCCAGCTTCGACTACGACGTCTCAGCGCTGGCGAAGATCCCAGTCGACACCCAGGCGGCGGGCAGTGCGCTGGTCTCTGGAAGGCTGCTCGCCGAGATCAGCCGGAGCCTGCCAGGCCGTCCGGTCCAGATCACCTCCGAGGGCGGCCGAGCGGTCCTGACCTGCGGCAGCGCCACCTTCAACCTGCTGACCATGCCGGAGGACGAGTACCCGGCGCTGCCCGAGATGCCGCCGGCGGCGGGCACGGTCGGCAGCGACGCGTTCGCCACTGCGGTCAGCCAGACCGCCATCGCGGCGGGGCGCGATGACACGCTCCCGTCGCTGACCGGCGTGCGGATCGAGATCGAGGGCGACACGCTCACGCTCATCTCCACCGACCGGTACCGGCTCGCCGTCCGCGAACTCCGCTGGACGCCGGCCAGGCCAGACCTGTCCGCCGCTGTCCTGGTCCCCGCCAAGGCGCTGACCGACACGGCCAGGTCGCTCACCACCGCGGCCGAGGTCTCGATCGCGCTGGCCCTGCCGGGCGACGAGGCCAGCGCGGCAACGCCTGGCGCCAGTCACGTGACCGGCGGGGACGGCATGATCGGCTTCGAGGCAGGCGGCCGCCGGACCACCACCAGGCTGCTGAGCGGTGAGTTCCCGCGGTACCGCACGCTGCTGCCGTCGGCGGTCAACTCCACCGCCGAGGTCTCGACCAGCCTGCTCGCCGAGGCCGTCCGCCGCGTCGCCCTCGTCGCCGAGCGCAACACGGCTGTCAAGCTCAGCTTCACCGCTGGTCAGCTCACCCTCGAGGCGGGCACCGGCGACGAGGCCCAGGCCGACGAGGTGATGGAGGCCAGCTTCGACGGCGAGGACCTGCACGATCGCGTTCAACCCGACCTACCTGCTCGACGGGCTGACCGCGATGGACAGCGACACCACGAGGATCGCGTTCACCGAGCCGGGCAAGCCGGCGCTGCTGACCGGCAAGCCCAGTCCCGACGGCAGCCCCGACTACCGGTACCTGCTGATGCCGTTCCGCCTCAACAGCTGAGCGGCCCGCACGAGCTGAGGACCGCGACGGCGGGGTCGCAGCAGCCCGACGCGCGAGCGCCGGGACGACGGCGGGAGCCGCTAGTCTGCCTGGCGTGCACCTGGCCAGGCTCGCGCTCACCGACTTCCGCTGCTACGAGGCGGCCGACGTGACGTTCGAGGCCAGGCGTGACGACGTTCAGCGGGCCGAACGGGGCTGGCAAGACGAACCTGGTCGAAGCCGCGTACTACGTCGCGACGTTCGGCAGCCACCGCGTCTCGGCCGATACCGCGATGATCAGGTCAGGCGCCGACCGCGCCATCCTGCGGGCCTCGATCCGCTCGCAGCAGCGCGACAGCCTGGTGGAGATCGAGCTCAACGCGGGCCGCGCCAACCGGGTCACGGCTCAACCGCGCCCCGCTGAGCAGGCCCCGGGACGCGCTCGGCACGCTGCGCTGCGTCCTGTTCGCGCCTGAGGACCTGGCGATCGTCAAGGGCGATCCGTCCGAGCGGCGCCGCTACCTCGACGACCTGCTGGTCGCCAGCCGCCCGCGGTACGCCGGCGTCCGCGCCGACTACGAGCGCGTCGTCAAGCAGCGCAGCGCGCTGCTCAAGTCCGCCCGTGCCGCAGGCCGCGGCGATCCAGCCGGCCTGGACATCTGGGACGAGCAGCTGGTCACCCACGGCACCGCACTCACCGCGGGGAGACTGCAGCTCACGGCCTCGCTCCGGCCGCTCGTCACAGACCGCTACGACGACGTCTCCGGCGACGCCCGCGGCGCCGCGATCAGCTACCGGCAGGGCTCGGAGCGGTCGGGCGTGCTCGACCCCGATCCGGAGCCAGCCAAGATCGCCCAGACCATGCGCGACTCGCTGGAGCGCCTGCGCCGGGCCGAACTCGAGCGCGGCGTCTGCCTGGTCGGCCCGCACCGCGATGAGCTCGAGCTGCGGATCGGCGAACTGCCCGCCCGCGGCTACGCCAGTCACGGCGAGTCCTGGTCGCTGGCCCTGGCGCTGCGGCTGGCCGCCTTCGGCCTGCTGCGGGCCGACGGCGAGGACCCGGTGCTGATGCTCGACGACGTGTTCGCCGAGCTGGACGCGGGCCGCAGGGACCGGCTGGCGGAGCTCGCGGGCGACGCGGAGCAGGTGCTCGTCACCGCCGCGGTCCTCGCCGACGTGCCGCCCAGGCTCGCCGGGGCCGGCTACACGGTCGCGGACGGGGTGCTCAGCCGTGCCGCGTGAGTCCGCAGGCGACCCGGACCGCGCGCCCGAGCAAGCCGACGCCAGCCGGCCCAGCCCGCCGCAGCCCGCCGACGCCGACCGGCTCGCGCGCGCGGCCGGCGCGCTGGCGCAGGCCAAGACAGACGCCGCCGCGAGGGGGCACCGGCCAGCAGCAGGGCTAGCGGGCGCGTTCGCTCTGGGCAGCACGTCGGGGATGCCAGGGGGCTCGTCGCCCCTGGCCAGCACCGCGACACCGGCTGAGGGAGATATTGCGCAACGCAAGCCTGGGGCCTCATCGCCCACGGCAGGCCGGCCGGGCAGGCGTCAGCGCCGGGACGACCCTGCGCCGCTGAGCTCGGCCATCGATGGCCTGGTCGCCGAGACCGGCTGGGAACTCGTCGGTGGCTGCCGGGTCGGTCTTCGGCCGCTGGGCCCAGATCGTCGGGCCTGACCTGGCCGCGCACACGGCCCCGGACGGGCTGGCCGACGGCGTGCTGACCGTCATCGCCGATTCGACGGCCTGGGCTACGCAACTGCGGCTGCTCGCCGCGCGAGCTCGTCCGCAAGCTGAACGCCGAACTGGGCGACGGCTCGGTCCGCCGGGTGAACGTGCGCGGGCCGGGTGCGCAGTCCCGCAAGTCCGGTCAGTGGCGCGTCCGCGGCGGCCGCGGCCCGCGCGACACGTACGGCTGATCTCGGCGGCGACGATAGCCCTGGAGCCGGGCCTGACGGTCCTCGCGCAGCGGTCTCGGGGGGCCTTTTCAGGCACCCGCGCCGGAGAGCGGCCGGCAGCATACTCGGTCCGCGTGAACTAGGGACCAGTTGAGGGCCACGTACGGCTGAGGCTGGCGGCGCGAGCAGGTAAAATAGGTAAGCGTACCGGGACAGCCGCAGTCGGGGAAGTGCTGCCAGGCGCCTGTGCGCCCGGTCCCTAAGTTGGCGCTGTCCGCTTTCAGGAGGAGCGAACCGTTTGTCTTACGACGCACGCTCAATCACGGTCCTCGAGGGCCTGGAGGCGGTTCGCAAGCGCCCGGGCATGTACATCGGCTCGACTGGCGAACGCGGACTGCACCACCTGGTTCAGGAGGTTGTCGACAACGCCGTCGACGAGGCGCTGGCTGGATACTGCGACCTGATCGAGGTCACGCTGCTCGCCGATGGCGGCGTCAAGGTGTCCGATAACGGACGAGGCATCCCGGTTGACGAGCACCCCGTGGAGAAGCGGCCCGCCGTCGAGGTCGTGCTCACCACGCTGCACTCGGGCGGCAAGTTCGACGGCGAGTCTTACGCGGTCTCCGGTGGCCTGCACGGCGTCGGCGTCTCGGTCGTCAACGCCCTGTCGAGCAGGCTGGATGTGGAGATCCGCAAGGACGGAAATGTCTGGCGCCAGTCCTATGCCGTGAGCGAGCCGACCGGCCCGCTGACCAAGGACGAGAAGACCGACGCAACAGGGACGATCATTACGTTCTGGCCGGACCCGGACATCTTCGAGACCACGGCGTGGAGCTTCGAGACCCTGTCGCGGCGGCTGCAGGAGATGGCGTTCCTGAACCGCAGCCTCACGATCACGCTGACCGACGAGCGGCCCGACCACATCAACGGCGAGCCGCACGTGGTCAGCTACTGCTACGACGGTGGCATCGCCGACTTCGTCCGCTACATCAACGCGTCGAAGGAAGCCGTGCACGGCTCGGTAATCGAGTTCGGCGACGAGGCACCCGGGATGGCCCTCGAGGTCGCGATGCAGTGGAGCGGCTCCTACGCCGAGTCGGTTCACACCTTCGCGAACACGATCAACACGGCCGAGGGCGGCACCCACGAGGAGGGTTTCCGCGCGGCGCTGACGACGATCATCAACAAGTACGCGCGCGAGCAGAAGCTGATCAGGGAGAAGGAAGAGAACCTCACGGGCGACGACGTCCGCGAGGGCCTGACCGCGATCATCCACGTCAAGCTCGCCGAGCCCCAGTTCGAGGGCCAGACCAAGACCAAGCTCGGCAACACCGAGGCCAAGTCGTTCGTCCAGCGGGTGTGCAACGACCACCTGCGGGACTGGTTCGAGCGCAACCCAGGTGAGGCCAAGTCAATCGTGATCAAGGCCACCCAGGCGGCTCGGGCGCGGATCGCGGCCAGGCACGCCAGGGACCTGACGCGCAAGAGCGCGATGGGCGGCGCTGGCCTGCCAGGCAAGCTGTCTGACTGCCAGTCTGGCGACCCGGCGATCTGCGAGATCTACGTCGTCGAGGGCGACTCGGCCGGCGGCTCGGCCAAGGGCGGCCGCGACCCGATGTTCCAGGCCATCCTGCCTATCCGCGGCAAGATCCTGAATGTCGAGAAGGCGAGGATCGACCGGGTCCTGAAGAACAACGAGGTCCAGGCGATGATCACCGCGCTGGGCACCGGTATTCACGACGACTTCGACATCGCCAAGCTGAGATACCACAAGATCATCCTGATGGCGGACGCCGACGTGGACGGCCAGCACATCACCACGCTGCTGCTGACGCTGCTGTTCAGGTTCATGAGGCCGCTGATCGAGGCCGGGCATGTGTACCTCGCGCAGCCGCCGCTGTACAAGATCAAGTGGGAAGGCAGGAACGTTCCGTCCGGCTACGCCTACTCCGACCGGGAGCGGGACGGGCTGATTGAGGCCGGGATCGCCGAGGGCCGCAAGGACCCGCGGCCGCGTGACGGCATCCAGCGCTACAAGGGTCTGGGCGAGATGAACGCGAAGGAGCTGTGGGACACCACGATGGATCCGCAGCACCGCGTGCTGCGGCTCATCACGCTCGACGACGCTGCCCAGGCGGACGAACTGTTCACCGTCCTGATGGGCGAGGACGTCGAAGCCAGGCGGAATTTCATCCAGCGCAACGCCAAGGATGTCCGTTTCCTGGACATCTAGCTTGCGCGGTCGGCGGCGCCGCCGACGCGGCGCCGCGGTGTCCGGGTGTGGTTGGTGATAGCTGCTTGGCAGGTTGCAACGGCCACGCCAAGCCTGCGTTCACGGTAGAGGAGAGGTCTGCATGAGCGTGGACACGCCGGAAGCTTCGACCGGCGGGCCTGAGGGCCCGGGCGGCCGGCTTGAGCCTGTCGACATCCAGGTCGAGATGCAGCGCAGCTACATCGACTATGCGATGTCGGTCATCGTCGGGCGCGCGCTGCCCGACGTACGGGACGGACTCAAGCCCGTGCACGTCCGGGTGCTGTACGCGATGTACGACGGCGGATACCGGCCGGACCGGGGCTACTCGAAGTGCTCCAGGGTCGTCGGGGACGTCATGGGCCAGTACCACCCGCACGGCGACTCGGCGATCTACGACGCGCTTGTCCGCCTCGCCCAGCCATGGTCGATGCGGATGCCGCTGGTCGACGGGCAGGGAAACTTCGGCTCGCCCGGCAACGACGCTGCCGCGGCGATGCGGTACACCGAGTGCCGCCTCGCCCCGTTGGCGATGGAGATGCTGCGGGACATCGACAAGGAAACCGTCGATTTCCGCCCGAACTATGACGGCCGCTCTGCCGAGCCAGTCGTGCTCCCGGCGAGGTTCCCCAACCTGCTTGTCAACGGCTCCGAGGGCATCGCCGTCGGAATGGCCACCAAGATCCCGCCGCACAACCTGCGCGAGGTCGCGGCCGGCGTGCAGTGGTACCTGGACAACTTCGACGCCAGCGACGAAGACCTGCTCGCCGCGCTGATGGAGCGGATCAAGGGCCCGGACTTCCCGACCTCGGGCCAGATCGTCGGCCGGCGCGGCATCGCGGATGCTTACCGGACCGGACGCGGCTCGATCATCATGCGGGCCGTAGTGGACGTGGAGGAGGACCGCCGCGGCCGGACCTGCCTGGTGATCAGCCAGTTGCCGTACCAGGTCAACCCGGACAACCTGGCAGCCAAGATCGCCGAGCTAGCCAAGGACGGCAAGGTCACCGGGATCGCCGACGTACGCGACGAATCGAGCGGCCGGACGGGCGCCATCGTCCTGCGGATGGTGATCGTGCTGAAGCGCGACGCCGTGGCCAAGGTGGTTCTGAACAACCTCTACAAGCACACCCAGCTGCAGGACACGTTCGGCGCGAACATGCTCGCGCTCGTCGAGGGCGTGCCTCGCACGCTGCGCCTGGACCAGATGATCAGGTACTGGGTCGCGCACCAGCTCGAAGTCATCGTGCGCCGGACGCAGTACCTGCTGCGCAAGGCGCAGGAGCGGGCCCACATCCTGGTCGCGCTGCTGCGGGCCATCGACCAGATCGACGCGGTCATCGCGCTGATCAGGGCGAGCGCGTCGGCGGCCGTGGCCCAGCAGGGCCTGATGGGGCTGCTGGATATCGACGAGATCCAGGCCAGGGCGATCCTGGACATGCAGCTGCGCAAGCTCGCCGCGCTGGAGCGGCAGCAGCTTGTTGACGAGTACGAGGAGCTGATGGCGCAGATCGCCGAGTACGAGGCGATCCTTGCTTCGCCGGAGCGGCAGCGTGAGATCGTCGGGACCGAACTCGGCGAGATCGCCGCGAAGTTCGGAGACGACCGGCGCACGGAGATCATCGCATGGGACGGCGACGTCTCGGTCGCCGACCTCATCGCCGAAGAAGACGTGGTCGTCACGATCACCCGCGGCGGCTACGCCAAGCGGACCAAGACCGACCTGTACCGGGCGCAGCGGCGCGGCGGCAAGGGCGTGCGCGGCGCTCAGCTTCGGACCGACGACATCGTCGAGCACTTCTTCGTGACGTCGACGCACCACTGGATCCTGTTCTTCACGAACAAGGGCCGGGTGTACCGGGCGAAGGCCTACGAGCTGCCAGAGGCCGCGCGGGACGCTCGCGGCCAGCACGTCGCGAACCTGCTGGCGTTCCAGCCGGACGAGCGGATCGCCGAGGTGCTCGCGCTGCAGGACTACCAGGTCGCGCCGTACCTCGTGCTGGCCACGACCGGCGGCCTGGTGAAGAAGTCGCGGCTGACCGACTTCGACTCGCCGCGGCAGGGTGGCATCATCGCGATCAACCTGCGCGAGGACGACGAGGTGATCGGGGCCAGGCTGGTCTCGCCCGATCAGGACCTGCTGCTGATCAGCCGGCATGCGCAGGCGATCAGGTTCCACGCCACCGATGACGTGCTGCGGCCGATGGGACGCGCCACCTCTGGCGTCATCGGGATGCGGTTCACGAACGGTGACCGGTTGCTCGGCATGCACGTGGTCGACGGGGAGGCGGACGCCGACGTCCTGGTCGCGACCGGCGGCGGCTACGCCAAGCGGACCCGCGCCGACCAGTACCCGGTCAAGGGCCGCGGCGGCCTCGGCGTGATCACCGCCAAGATCGTGGAGGCCCGCGGCGAGCTGATCGGCGCGCTGATGGTCGGCCCGTCCGACGAGGTCTACGCGATTACGTCGGCAGGCGGGGTGATCAGGACCACGGCCGCGGAGATCAAGCTGTCTGGGCGCCAGACGATGGGCGTCCGGCTGGTCAACCTCGCGCCGGGCCAGACCCTGGTCGGGATCGCGCGCAACGCCGAGGAGCCGGAGAACGGATTGGCTGACGACGTCGAAGCATCGGCGGATGACGCGGACGGTGTCGAGGCTTCTCTCGCCCAGGGTGCAGACGGTTCCGGGGCGGATGAGGGCGCCGAGGGTTCGGCTGATGATGGCGAGCAGCCTGCTGACGACGGCGAGGAGTCTGCTGAGGAGTGAGCGGGCGCGTGGGTTCTGTGCGCTCGCGATGGCGCCCGCTGCGGAGTGCGCCGACGCGGTAGCCGGGTCTCGTCTGGTCCTGTGCAGCCGAGTCCGGCCGGTAACCTGGCTCGTCACGGCAACTATTCGGCCAATTGGGACGTCTCACTTGGTGTCACGATTGTCGCGATCGGGTTATCCCGGCCCCGGCGTCGCTGGTGGCAGATAACCTCGTTGCTAGCGACTTCACAGGAGGATGGGTGGACAACCAGGCGGACCCAGCAGCACTGGCCGATGAGGCAGGCGGCGCTGATCCCAAGGTGGAGACGTCCGTCCGTAAGTCGAGCAGAGCCAAGGCAGAGCCGGGCAAGAGTTCTTCCAGCCGCAAGAACGGCACCGAGCAGGATTCATCGTCGGCCTCGTCATCCGACTCAGCCGCGAATGGCACTCAGGGCAAAGTCCAGAACGGATCGTCCACCGGAGCAGACGAGCCATCGCCGTCGGTGTTCACCAAGCCCGACAAGCGTATCGACGCCACGGTCCCGAAGGGACTCGCCACTCCGGACGCCGACGGCGGATCTGACAGCAAGGGCACGCCCAGCACGCCGCCGACTCCTCGCGGCGTGTTCACCCCGTCGAGCGTGACCAAGCCGCACCGGCTCCCCGAGCCTGACGGCCCGGTGAACCCGGATAGCCCGTTCAAGTCGGTGAGCCCGCAGAAGGCCGATACCGCTTCCGTGGCGGACAGCCCGGCCAAGAAGAGTCCGGGTTCGGCACCGGCCGCGGGAGCCGCCGCGACCAACCCGCCGGTCGGCAGCGTCTCCGGTGCGTCGGATGAGGAGTCCCCGTCCGAGACCACAGCGACGCTCGCGGCCGCCGCGCTTACCCGCGAACTGACCGGCGCGGGCTTCGCCAGCCCGGGTTTCACGAGCAAGAGCCTGTCCGCCAGCGACGTCACGCGCGTAGCCGACGTGCCGCGCCCGTTGGACGCGACGCGTGCTGCGGATTCGACGCGTGCTGCGGACGTCACCCGCGCGGCCGGCACGCCGCCGCCCGCGGCAAGTTCAGTTTTCACACGGGCTACGCAGGCTCCGGGCGCATCCGCCCCCGCCGGTGACCGCCCGTCGCCGGCCAGTCCTCAGTCCTCACCCAGCGGTCAGCCGCCAGCGAGCGCGCCGTCGTCGCCTGGTGGTTCATTTCCGGCTGCTGGCAAGTCGCCTGCCGGCGGAGGCCAGGCGTCCCCGGGCCGCGGTTCGTCAGCCGCCGCCGTGACGAACACGGCCTGGACGTCTCCTGGTTCGACGTCAGGGTCGTCGGCCCCTGGGTCGCCGGGGTCTGGGTCGCCGGCGTCTGGGTCGGCAGCTCCGCCGCCGCCCGCTGCATCGGCTGGTGTTGCCGCCCCTGCTCCTGCGGCGCCTGCGCCGGTGACGGACTGGCGTCCGCCGGCCAGCGGTTCGCAGGAGTGGACGGGAACTATGGGGCCCGCCGACAGGACCGCGACACCCGGCGTCGGTCTGGGCGCCCCGGCTGGGCCCGGATATTCTGCGCCGGGCGCGCCGAGCGGAATGCCCGGCGGATATGGCGGTCCCACCCAGGCGGCCGCCTCCCAGTTGCCGCCGACTCAGGCTCCGGATCGAGTTCTTTCTCCCCCGGCAGGACCTGGGCCTCCGGGATCGGTACCATCAGATGACTTCAAGTCCAAGATTGCGATGCCGTTCGCGCGGCCGGGGAAGAAAAAGAAGTCAAGGCCGAGTGCGATAGGAAAGCCGGGGGGCGCTATCGGCAATGGCAAGGCTGCAGTGACTGTCAAGAGCAAGGCGGGCCCAGCGGGGAGCCCAGCCCCACAGCTTGCACCCAAGGGTGTCAGGCAGGATGGAATCGCGGCCAGGGACGCTCAGCTCGTTCTGTCCAGGATCGAGCCATGGTCGGTCATGAAGTTCAGCTTCCTGGCCTCCCTGGTCGGATTCGTCATCCTGGTCGTGGCCGTCGCGGTGCTGTATTTCTTCTTCTCAGCGCTCGGCGTCTTCCACAGCATCGAGGAGACTGTCCACCTGGTGACCTCCTCCGGGGGCAGCGCAGGGAGCAACGCGGGCAGCTGGTTCTCCCTTGGCACAGTCATGGGCTACACGATGCTGGCCGGGGCCGTCGACGTCATTCTCATCACGGCGCTGTCCACGCTGGCTTCCGTCATCTACAACGCCGTGTCGCACCTGTCGGGCGGCATCGAGATCACGCTGCAGGAAGCCGATTAACCGGGCAACCGGCTTCGCGTAACTCGCCGCCGTGCGGTAATCTAGCCCGGCACGCCCAGTCACCTGGGCGGCATCCCTGGCTCGCCACTGAGATCTGGCGCGCGAGTGGACCACTCCCCTCGCTCCTGGAGTTCGGCCGGTCAAGACGGCGTGAGGGGCCTGTAGCTCAGGCGGTTAGAGCGCTTCCCTGATAAGGAAGAGGTCCGAGGTTCAAGTCCTCGCAGGCCCACCAGGTCAAAGGCTTACAGAGGCCTCGCGGTCAAAGAGCCAAGAGCCAAAGTAAGAGCCAAAGGCTACGCTGTGCCGTCATGGCGACGAAGCGCCGTGGGCACGGCGATGACAGCATCTACTTCGACGCGGCCAACAACTGCTGGGTCGGCTCGGTCTCGCTTGGCTTCTCCCCCGACGGCAAGCGCCGGCGCCGCACGGTCCGCGGCCGCACCAAGACTGAAGTGCGCGACAAGCTCCGCGGTCTCCGTGAGGACATCGCATTCGGGGTCAAGTCACCTGCCGCCTATTCGGTTCAGCAGGCGGTCGAGGACTGGCTAAGCTCGGGGCTCGACGGGCGGTCGGCAGCCACGGTCACCAAGTACCGGTACGTCCTGAAGCCCGTTCTCGAGCTGATCGGTCGGGTGCCGCTGCGGGAACTCACCGCGCACGACGTGCGGGAGGCCCTGACGGCGCTCGGCAAGGACCGGTCCACCGCTACCGTCGCCATCGCTCACAACGCGCTGACTCGCGCCATCCGGCACGCGGAGAGCCGCGACCTGGTGCGCCGCAACGTGGCCGCGCTGACCGATACCCCGAAGGGGCAGGAGGGGCGGCCGTCGAAGGCGATGAGTCTGGTCCAGGGCCAGGCGCTGCTCAGGGAGGCGGCCGACCTGGACAGGCATCGTCTCGGTGCCTACGTCTCGATCTGCCTGCAGACCGGATCCGCACCGAGGAGGCGCGCGCGCTCACGTGGGAGCATGTTGATCTCGACGGTAAGCCGAACGCCGGCCGCCGGTGCCGCCGAGCGTCGCTGTGTGGCGGTCGGTGCGCCAGCACGGCGACACGAAGACCCGGATGTCGCGGCGGACTCTAGCGCTGCCGCGAGCGACGGTCGACATTCTGCGCGAGCACCTCGAGCGGCAGCAGCAGGAGCGCGTCAAGGCTGGTGCAGCGGCGGGATCACGACTTGGTGTTCTGCACGGCATCGGGACTCCCCTCGACGCCGCCAACATCCGCCGTGAGTTCCGCGACCTGACGGCGCGGGCTGGGCTCGGCACTGAGTGGACGCCACAGGAGCTGAGGCATACGTTCGTTTCGCTGCTGTCGGCCAGCGGCACACCGGCAGAGGAGATCGCGCATCTCGCCGGGCATTCCAGCACGCGGACTACGGAAGTGATCAAGATGACACGACTTCATAGATGACCCCCACTTCCGCCGCCTGGGGGAGTGCGGCGGGAACCCATTGTCTGCTGATGGCTTCGACGAGGAGCAGGCAGCGGCCGGTCTCGGCGTTCTCGTCGGCTTGACCAGGCACCGGCAAACAGGCTCTTCGCAGTTGAGGGTGTAGGGCTGGTGGGCGCGTCGGTGGCGGGGTAGGGGTCGAGGTCCTCCGAGGATCGGAAGTTCTCACGCTGCCGATCTGAAGGACCTCGACGTTGCACAAAAACACGAGGCGGTGCGACTGTGCGGCCATGTGCCGGCCGACAGCGACACCTCGCTAAGGCTTCACGCTCGCGAAGTCATCCCTGCCCCCGTGCCGAAGGACGGGTCTGTTCGGTCGCCAGTCGTGTTGGCTTGACGCCCACAAGGCGGGCTGCCAGGGCGCGTGGATACGGGTAGTACTCGGGGCTACTCGTCGGGCTCGAAGCGTTGGCTGAGTGGGGCTCATCTGGATGGCAAGGGCGAGGAGGGTATCGACCGCAGTTTCGAACGGACGGGTACTCCGTTGCACCTGGGCGAGTAGAAGTCCTCCTTGGAGCGTGGCGAGCAGAGTAGTGGCGAGGTCGTCCGGGTCGATGTCGGACGGGAGCTTCCCGTCGGCATGAAGGGATCTGAGTCCATCGCCGATGGCGGCTGCCCACTGATCGAACCCTGCCGCGATGAGCGCTCGGGCCTCGGGGTCACTCTCGGCGAGTTGACCAACGAGCGAGCCAAGTGGGCAGCCCCCCTTTGCTTTGGTGCGCTTCGCTGCGGTGATCACCATGTTCCGCCAGGCTTCGACTCCGTTCGCGCTGCCGAGCGCGTGCCGCTGGTGATTGACGATGGTGTCGGCTTGGTAGTCGATGACCGCCTGCACGAGTTCGTTCTTGTCGGGGAAGTAGTGGTACATCTGCGAGCCGCTGACTTCCGCCGCCACCTTGACGTCTTCCAAGGTGGTGCCCGCGACCCCGCGCTCGTGGATCAGGGCGGCGGCCTCCTCCACTATTCGTGCCCGGGTGCGTGCTCCCTTGGGGGTGAGCCTCGGCCGGTCGCTCGTCTCGTTGACCATGCACCGATGCTAGCAGGATTTTGAGTTTGACAACCCAGTCCGAACTGTCAGAGTGAGTCGCACAACCCATTTTAGAGCGAGAGGACGACACGAGTGACTGCCAATGGAAGCACCGTAGGGAGTCGGCAAGGGAGCCTGCCGGCGACCGGCGCTCACTTCTGGAGACCGGCGGTACGACCGTCGAGACGGCCGAGGCGGCAACTCGCCTCAATTCGAGCACCCGATCCCGAGGCGACGCAACCCGCACTTGCTCGACGCCCACGAAGATGAGAGGGAATCCGAATGAGCGCACTCCCAGGAAAGACGGTGCTCATCACGGGCGCCAACGCCGGGATCGGCAAGGACGTGGCCCGGCAACTGGCATTACGTCCCGAGATCGCGCGCATCTACCTGGCGTGCCGGAACCAAGATCGGGCGACAACGGCAAAGGCCGAACTCGAAGCCGCGACCGGCCGGCACATCTTCGACATCGTTCTCATGGACGTCGCCGATCTGGGTTCGGTCCGCGCCGGCCTTGCGGCCATCAACGGATCCGTCGACGCGCTGGTCATGAACGCTGGTGTCATTGGCCCGCAGTCGATGGACTTGACCGCTGACGGGGTCACCACCGTGTTCGCGACGAACGTCCTTGGCCACGTCGTCCTCCTCGAAGGGCTCCTGGCCGAGGACCGACTTGGCGAGGTTGCGGTCTTCGCCGGAAGTGAAGCAGCCAGGGGAGTTCCGAAGTTGCGGATGAAACGGCCATCCTTCGTCTCAACCTCCGCCGATGAACTCGCCACCGTCATCGACGGCAGCTACTTCGCCAGCAGAAAACCTGACTTCAACCTAGCCTTCGGGCAGGCCAAGTACATCGGGGCCCTATGGATGGCCTACCTGGCCCGCCAATACCCCGACCGCCGCTTCATCACCGTGAGCCCCGGCAACACCACCGGCACCCAAGCCCCCAACGACCTTGCGCTACCGCTGCGTATAGCGGCCAAATACGTCATGCCCACCCTGGGTATCTCCCACAAACTTGACGTGGGCGCGAAGCGACTGGTCGACGGCGTCACCGACCCGACCCTGTCCAGCGGCGTGTTCTACGCCAGCGCGGCCAACAAGCTGAAGGGTCCCTTGGTCAACCAAGCGGACATCTTCCCCGACCTGGCCAACCCGTCCTTTCAGGACCACGCCAACGAGGCCATCCACCGCTTCATCACCTAAAAGGAGACTTCATGACGGTTCCGGAGCCACGCTACGAAGTTCCCTGATAAGGAAGAGGTCCGAGGTTCAGAGTCCTCGCAGGCCCACTACGCAAACTCCCAGGCCAGCAGGCATCTGCCTCGTCCGCGACATCAGCTTCACTTTCCGCTCCCTGGCCGCCGTGCCCGTGGCGTGCCCGATCGAGCCGCTCGAAGCTCGCGCTGAGCAATCTTATTGAGGCTGCTCGCGATCTCGCGTGTTAACGCCGCTCGAAAATTGACCCCCTGGCGCCGCGGCGACACGGGGTCAGTATTCAAGCGGCGGCGACATCGCGCAGGCGGGCGTCGCTGCCATGAAGGTAGATCAGCGCCGCGCGAGTGCTGTCAGCTCGGCGTCTTGCTTCGGCCAATGCACTTTGCCAGCGGGATCGGTCGTTCAGGACGTGGAGCAGTCGCCGGGTGGGCGACATAGCATCGGGGTCGGCGGGGGTCACACGCTCCCAGCGGTAGTGCTTGTCATCAGTTGCCGGAAGATCGAGCGTCGCTACGAGCCAGGCTTTGCGGTCCGCCCGCTGGTCGGAGAGGGTCTTGCCGGACCATTTGCGGGAGACGAGGACGCGGCGGCCCGCGTAGCCGAGGTGCTCGGCTCGGTGTGCCTTGCCTTTGCACAGCCCCGGGACCAGGCCGGGTGGCGCGCCCGCGCCACGCTCAGCCTTTAGGGCCGCTCGCGCGGGCGCGCCGCCCGGACTGCACTACGCATCAGATCATGCAGGCTGGCCGGACACGCCGCGGGATGTTTGCTTGAGCCGTCTTCCTCGGCTCTCGATTGTCCGGATCGCGGCCACCGCCTCCAGGGCGGCCCTGCGGGCCGTCGCACGCGATCGGCTACGCCGAACCCTGGAGCCGGCAGACCACTCACCTGGTTTTGGCGCCTACGAGGAAGATGACGAAGATTAGCCACCCTTCTGGAATACGGTGGGACGCTGGCACTGTCGGCGATGGGAGCCCGCGATGCAAGAACTGCGCGTTGTCACCAATGCCGATCGCCGCGACCTGGGGGAGCAGCTTGCCGCGGTGTTCCGGCCAGTGTGGCCCGAGTTCATCTTTCACGACCCGGTGGACGCTGAATACGTCAGCCGGGTTGAAAGCTACTTCGAGCGTTTCGACGTGCTCCTGCTTGATGACGAGGACCAGATCCTGACCGGCGGCTGGGGAGTGCCGATCCGGTGGGATGGCACAGCCGGTGACCTGCCAGAGGGTTACGACGACGCGATGGTGCGCGCGGTCACTGGTCACGAAGCTTCGGTGCCGCCCGACACGCTGTGCATCATGGCCGCAGCCGTCCGACCGGGCCACCAGGGGAGGGGCCTGGCGGGCGAGGCTCTGTCCGCGCTGCGCGAGCGGGCTGCTTCCGCAGGTCTCCACCGCGTGATCGCGCCGGTCCGGCCGACACTCAAGAGCCGGTATCCGCTGATCCCAATGGAGAACTTCGCCCGCTGGACACGTCCCGACGGCCTGCACCTTGACCCGTGGGTCCGTGCTCATCAGCGGCTAGGCGCCAGCATCCTCGGCCCCGCGCCGCGGTCGATGACGATCACCGGCACCGTCGCCGAATGGGAGGCCTGGGCCAAGATGAGCTTCCCCGATACCGCCGACTACGTCGTCCCCGATGCACTCGGGCTTGTCCAGATCGACCGTGAACACGACCGCGGAATTTACGTTGAGGCCAACTTGTGGATGCGTCACGCCTAGCCGCGCATTTTACGAAACGGTCACGCGCGCGGCCGAGATGGGTAACCAAGTGAGTAACCAACGGCACAGCCCACCAGCCACTTCCACGGACGCGGGGAGACCGTACACGCCAATACGGGCCCATATCCGGCCCGGCGGGCAGTTCATATGGTGGCTTCGGGACGAAGAGGCCGCAGGTGAAGCGGCCGTCATCGCGTCTTCTGCATTCGCCCGGCGTTGGTCCAGAATTGAGTCATGCGCGTGCGGAAGAAGGTGCTGGCCTATGCCGGCTTGGCGCTGGCCGGAGCTATTGGCGGGTATGTATATCTCATCGGCGTGCTTCGGCCCGTGGCACCGGCGGTCGCTTGCCTGATGGTGCAGCGTGACACCTGGCGCTGCACCTCATACCAGATCATCGTCTCGAAGCCCTTCTTCCTCCTGTCCGGAGCGCTGATCGGCGCCTGGTGGGCCTATGCGCTGGTAAGGCACTACGCAGCTCCCGAACAGAGAAGCTTCACCTGGCGCGAGGGCCTGGTAGCTGCGCCGCCGTTGCTAGCCATCACAGGTTGGATCGGTGCGCTGCATCCTGGCGTGAGGTGGTTCTGGGGCGACAGCTTCGGGTGGTGGCAGGTCCTTCTCTTCTTCCTGGCGGCCGTTCTGGCTCGCTTTGCCATCGGAATTGCATCGATCGCGAAGGTGCGGGGCGGCTTGATCCTGGCCTTCGGCGTGCCGATCATCTTCGCGAGCCTGGGGTACGCCTCCATCACGCTCTTCCAGCCTGCCGCCGGTCGGGCACGGATGCCCACCTGGAGCATCGGCATCCGCGTGCACCTTCCACCCGCTCATCGGCACGAGCGGACCGTGGGTCTTGCTCGGTGTCTTGGCCGGTATACTGGCTGGCCTACGCCGTTGCGGCTGGACTGGCCGCGGATCGCCGCAGAGCTTGAACTGGACGGAGTGCGCGATCGTGTTGCCGCATCGATGATCGCGGCGATCTGGTGGGCGCTTGTCATCGGCCCTGAGCAGGCGGGCGGCGGCTATGTCGGCCGCTTCGTCCTCGCGGTGTGTCTGACGGCGCTCCTCCGGCTCCTCCTCGGCGCAAGGACCGTCAAGAATGCGATATCGGGCGTGCTTGCCAGGCTTCGGCATGGTCAGCAGAACAGCGGTAGCACCCCTCAGCTAACCCATGTCCGGCATAAACCGCTGCTGTAGGGCCAGCCCTACAACAGCCCTAGAGTACTCAGGCCAACTCGGATCAAGGAGGCCAACTGCGACCAATATGACTCTGGCTGGCACCAGGTCAAGGACGCACAGCAGCGATCAGTTAGGTTGTGCACGCTCGACACCCCGACAAGGAAGGAGGTACCGTCAGGTTCAAGTCCTCCGTCGACAGGCCCACCAGGCCGGAGCAGCTGACGTCTCCGGAGCCCCACCGGCGTCGACCAGCTCGCGCAACGAGGGCTTGGTCAACAGCGTGCAACTGCTCGACGCCACGCCAGCAAGGACGATGGGCGGCGTGCCGCCGCCGACAGCTCAGCAGTCAGCGCCGCACCGAGCGGACCAAGCCGCTGCCCACCGCCGCGGCGGCACCGGTGATGACGCCCCTGGTGATGAGATCGCCGTGCTCCGCGCCGAACTGCTCGGCGCTCCTGATCATCGACCCGGTCACCTTCTCGGCGCTCTCGGCGAATCCGCCGTGACCGCTGGCCGCGTCGTACGCGCCCCTGGCGACTCCCGCGGCGATGGCGACCGGAGCGACAGCGATGCCCGTCACGGTGCCCCAGAATCTGCTCGTGGCCATTCTCGTGCCCTTCGTGCCGAAGAAAGGCGGCAATCCGGCCGTCTGAAGGCGAGTATAGGCGACCGGCGCGGCATCGCCGCTGGCTGGCGCCCTGCTGGCCGGCGGCCTGAGCGGCCCCGCGAGCATTCCTGACACCTCGAGCCCGAACGCTCGCGCTGCCGCAGCGCGTTACTGGACGCGCTGGCGTGAACCTCCACGCCGCGTCAGACTCACATTCCGGCCGGGCCGGTATGTCCTCTCTGCGAGTGCTCCCGCCCGTGAGGACTTAGTTGGCCGGGTATGGGCATCCGGCATGGTGGAGCTAGGTTCTCATGTGGGCTCGCCATTACTGAAGACGAAGGCGAGGAAAGCTGCATGAGCGGTGCGGTGGAGCCACTGGCGGCCGCCGGGCCAACATCGCCACCTTTGCCGCTGCGGCGTAACAGCGGTTTCCGGCTGCTGTGGATCGGTCAGGTTCTGTCCGACACCGGGACTGAGGCAGCTCTGATCGCCTACCCCCTGCTCATCCTCGCTCTCACGCATTCGCCGATCATCGCTGGCGTGTAGCCACCGCGCGCGAGGTCGTGCAGCTTGCCCTTGGCTTGCCAGGTGGTGCGCTATCGGACCGGCTTGACCGCAGAGTAACGATGATCATCTGCGATCTTGTCCGCGCCGCCGCGCTAATCCTGCTCGCCGTCTTGGTGCTGGTACATCTGGTGAGCTGGCCGGTGGTGCTGGGGGTTGCGGTCATCGACGGCGCCGCGGGCGTGCTATTCGATCCGTCGGCCAGCGCCGCGCTGCCAGCTATCGTCGCAGATCAGCAGCTAGAGCGAGCCTGGGCGGCCACCGAGGCCAGGACGTACGCGGCCTGGCTGATCGGCCCGGCGCTGGGCGGCTTCTTGTTCGGGCTGGGCAGGGCGGTTGCATTCATCGCTGACGCCGTCTCCTACCTGGTCTCGGCCGCAGCCGTGAACCGGATCCGCGGCACCTTCCGGGCCGAGCCATCCGAGGGCCGCAAGGCGCTGTGGCGCGAGGTCATCGACGGGCTGCACCTGGTCTGGCACAACCCGCTGCTGCGCACGGCGATCATCCAGGGCCCGCTGATCAACTTCGCGTTCAGCGGAGTGCTGTTCACGATCACGCTCGCGCTGCGGCGGCATGGCACCCCGCCCGCATCATAGGGCTGGCGCAGGCAGGAATCGCGGTTGGCGGGCTGCTCGGGGCGGTAATCGCGCCCCGGCTGCAAGGCCGGTTTCCGCTTGGCGACTGGTCATCGTGATGACCACGGTTGGCGCCGTGATGTTCGCGGTGGCCGCCGTGCTGCTTCCCTCGACGCTGGTCGCGTTCCCCGTCGCGGTCACTGTCCTGCTGGCGCCCACCGGGAACGCGGCGCTGCTGGCCGCCATGCAGCGAGCGACACCACAGCACATGCGCGGCCGCGTCAGCAGCACCTCCTCCCGGGCGGCCATGAGCCTGGCGACGCTCGCGCCGCTGATCAGCGGGCTGCTCGTCGAGCATGTCTCCGGCCAGTGGGCCATGGCCGCGTTCGCGGCGGTCATGGGCATTGCGGCGGTCATGTACGTGGCCCTTCCCGGCCTCAGGAATGCCGAGATCAGCATCGGAGAAACCAGCCAAGGCTCATAGCCCGGGACACTTGAACTACTGCCGTTATCTGTCCCCACACACCCATGCGGAAGGTATCCGCCGACCGACCGATGGTCCCGCCGCGGGTGGAACGGCTCGTGAAAAGAGCCAAACCAAGAACCATCACTTGCCGTATTGGGGCGGCATTTGGCGGCTGTACTGTGACCCATCCGGTCCATCTGCTCGCGGATGCTCAGCCCTCAATGATGGCTGACCAGCCACCAGCACGAGCACGACCACCACCGCGCCGAGGACCACGCCCATGATGATCACCCCGGCGTTGGTCAGGCCAGCCAGGTGCAGCCGCTCTGCTCGCGCTTCGGCGCGCCTTTCCTGTTCGCGCTCGGCCTTACTCGGCTTCGGCGGCGGCCCCGGCGGCGGTGGAAGGCGCGGCCCGCGCCCAGGTACGGCCGGTGAACGGCCGCCACTTCGGCCCGCCAAACCGCCAGTTCCATGACAAGTTATCCCGGCTATACGGGTCGTTCGGGTCATCCATCGGCCACCTCGCGGGTGAACGCCTGCCTAGCTCCGAGTATGAGGCAGTCAGACACCACAGTCGGCGCTCAATCGGCGTGATCGAGTGGTCCGGGGCGTCTCCGGGCGACTTCGACCGTGGCAACCGGGTCCGAGGTCGACGTGCTGACATCCCGGCTGTGAGGCTGCACGAGCCCGACGGCCACGAGTGCCGCATGTGACATGGCCTGGCACGCTCGACGCGGTGTTGCAGTTAGGACACGTCCTCGGGCTGCGTGTCCGTGCTCAACGCGATGCGATGCGGGAAGCGGTGCACCTCCTGCGGCCAGCCGACCGCGACCGCGATCCGGCCTGCCCAGTACCGTGCCTGGGCTCGTCGGGCACATCGACGACCGCGAAGCCGCCGAGCTGCTCCTTGGTCTCGACGAACGGCCCGTCGGTGAATATGGGCGAGCCGCTGCTCGGGTCGACGCTGCACACGACGGTCGACGCGTCCAGGCCGCCGTCGCTGAAGACGAAGACACCGGCGGCCGTCATCTCCTCGATCAAGGCCCTGCCGGTCGTGGCCCTCTCGCGCAGCTCCTCCATCGTGAGGTCGGGCACCCACTCGTCGTTGAAGGCGATCAGGTACAGCGCCATCTCAAGCTCCTCTGCTCACGGGCAGCCCGGACGACTGCCACTCACCTTCTCCACGAACGCACTCACGTCGATCCGACACCCCGGCCAAGACTTTTCCAAGCTTTCCGCATCGCGGTCGGTCGCCCCCTGCGACCGAGCCTGCCGCACGAGACGCACACTCATGCCGCGCTCCGCGCTTCGACTGTCGCATATCAGCTGGCGGACGAGTGTCGCGCAGCCGAAGGAGGACCCGCAAGCTCCGAGCCCGTCCAGCCGGCCAGGGCCTGTGAGACGTCCCCGGACTAACCCAGCTCGAAGTCCCAGAAGATCAGCATCGGGTCGCCGTTGTAGGCGGCGGCAGCCGCAGCTGGGTACCAGGCGCGCAATGTCCAGATGTCTGACGGATGCGCGGGCAGCACCCGCTCGGGCGGCGGCGCGTCGGCCGGGTCCTGGTACGGGACGCCGACCCGCAACGGCCCCGCAGGGGAACACCGCGCCGGCGCAGCGCGCAGCTCTTCGCAGTGGCGGACCTCGAAGCCGAGCGGCAGCGCGGCGGTGAGGTACTCGCTGGTCATCCGGCTGTGGTGCGGCATGTAGCCGTAGCTGCCGTCGGGCATCGCCTGGACCATCGGATAGTCCATCCGTGAGTCGGCGATCACCAGGTGCCCGCCCGGCCGCAGCACCCGCGCGAATTCGGCCAGCACCGGGGCCAGTTCGGGTACGTGGGTGAGCGCCAGCGAGATCGTCACGAGATCGACCTGTTCGTTCGCGACCGGCAGCGCGCGCAGGTCACCCTGGCAGAAGCCCGCGCCGGGCACCTTGGCCCTGGCGACCGGCGAGCATCTTCGCCGAGCCGTCCACGCCGATCACCGAGTGGCCTTTGGCGGCCAGGTAGGCCGCGTGGCGGCCGGTGCCGCAGGCAGCGTCGAGGGCCGGCCCGATCGGCAGGCGGTCGATAATCGGCCGGATGATCGGCTCCTCAAGGTCAATCAGGTCGTTCGGCCCGTCGTAGTACTCGCCCCAGACGTCATAGCCCTCGGCCGCCGTGATCGGGCGGACCATGGCGCCGTCGCCGAACTCGCTGGCGCAGTCAAGCATCGCGCGGATCTCGGCGATCCTTGCCTCGGTGAACTCGCGGTCGTACTCGCCATTGTAGGCGCGAAGGAGGGCGACGCCCTGCAGGCCGAGCAGGTAAGCCAGGGGGTGCTGGTAAATCACTTGTCGATGCTAAGAGCCGCCGCACGGGGCGGGCTACTGGATATCCGGACGGTCGACGAGGTCTTTCGAGTCGGTATTTATTATATAACCCCGCAACCTTTTTCACGGTCTATTCTTTAGCTGTGACTCATGCCCCCTTTTACACCCCTCTCTCCGAAGCCACCTACGTGTGACTTTTTCTCGCACTAGGTACCCCTTACGACAGGCCTTTGTACCTGATAATAACGAAGACGGATCCAGCGCGGCCGAGCCATGAGGGTTTGACGAAGTGAGTATCTCTCTCCCAAACAATCTTTTTTAGGCCATTTTATTAGCCACGATTATCTGCTGGTGACACGTTTGGGGCGGGACGCCCAACATGCCGCTTGTCGTTGTGGGTGACCGCCCGCTGTAGCGCCTTCAGAGAACGAGCTTCATGCGGGGAGCTGAGGGGTCACCGTGAAGCCGAGCCTCTCGATCATTTGATGTAGCTGATTTACTTTAGCCCGTGGCGCATTAGGAGCTGGCCCAGCTCAATTAGGTCCAGACACGGTCGGCCGGGTCAGCAATCGATCGGGCCCAAGCCACGACGTCGGCAGAGGGCACGAGAGGGCACTCGCGATGCCGTGACCCTGACCGCCGGGATGTCTGGCAGTTTTTGGGTGTGATGGGACGTTCGCGAGGCGACAACAGTAGCCAAAGCCCCCCGGGACCAGCACTGAGGGTTGGGAACGCCGATCCTCCAGGGTGCCCCGGATGGCCCAGTAGCTAACGAAGCCTCCTGCCACCCCCCCCCCCCCCCCCCCCCCCCCCCCCCCCCCCCCCCCCCCCCCCCCCCCCCCCCCCCCCCCCCCCCCCCCCAAAAAAAAAAAAAAAAAAAAAAAAAAAAAAAAATTTAATTAGTCTACCTCGATTCGCAGGGAACCGGGCATTGCGAGTGTAGTTGACATGCCGCGTGAACCCCACTCACGCATGCGTGGCCTTGCCTCGATCCACGCTCCCGCTCGTACGTTCGGGCCTGGCGCTCGTCAAACAAAAGAGCCCAAAGAGGCGCAAGAAAGGAGCTGGGCGCCCGTCCTCGGCCGTTGCGGTCCGCGCAGCCTGACTGAACTGATCTTGGAGTCACAGTAGTCATGCTTGCACGAGCCAAACGGGACCAGACTAGGAGGGCCGGGTCTACGTGATAGAAATATGCCTGTGAATTCACATCCGGATAACCCGCTAATTGCAGCCTTCACCGTGACTGCGGTCTCGGGTTGGGATGATGAGCCAAATGGCTGAAGTCCGGGCGACCTCGTCGCGGCAGCGGTGGACCCTGCTGCTGGCGTGCACGGCGGCGTTCATGTTGCTGCTGGACATCACCGTGGTCGGCGTGGCTCTGCCATCGATCCAGCGGGAGCTGCATGCGAGCCTGCCGGATTTGCAGTGGGTGAGCGCCGCCTATGCCCTGGTACTGGCCGTGCTGCTATTGCCAGCTGCCACCCTGGGTGACCGGCTGGGGCGGCGTCGGCTCTTCCTGACCGGCCTGGTCATCTTCACCGCCGGGTCGCTGGCGTGCGCACTGGCCGCGACTGCGTTGCAGCTGGAGTTGTTCCGCGCGCTGCAGGGAGTCGGTGGCGCGGTGCTGTTTGCCACCGCCACGCCGCTGATCCACTCGGAGTTCTCGGGTGCCGCCCTGCCCCGGGCGCTGGGCGCCTTCGGCGCCACACTCGGCGGCGCCAGCGCCGTCGGGCCGCTGGTGGGCGGGGTGCTGACCGACACACTGGGCTGGCGGGCCATCTTTTTCGTCAACCTGCCTATCGGCGTGGCGGCGTTCGCGGCCGGGGTGGCGCGGCTGCGCGAGTCCCGCAATCCGGCCGGTGGCCGCGCCGACTGGGTGGGCACGGCGCTGATCACCGTGGGCGCTGACCGCGCTGATGTTCGCGCTGATCCGCGGCAACGCGATGGGCTGGGCGAGCCCGGCGATCGTGGCCCTGTTCGCGACCGCAGCCGTGGCCTTTGCCGGGTTCGTGATATATGAGCTGCGCATTGCCGCCGCGCCCATGGCCGATCTGCGCCTGTTCCGGCGGCGCGGCTTTGCCGCGACCGGGTTCGTGGCGTTCGCCATCTCCGCCACCGTCATCGGGATGATCAGCTATCTGTCGCTGTATGTGCAGAACACCCTCGGCTACTCCCCGGTCCAGGGCGGGCTGCGGTTCCTGCCTCTGTTCGTGGCCTCCTTCACCGTCGCCCTCCTGACCGGACGGCTGATCGGCAAAGTGCCGATGCGGGTGCTGCTGGGCGGGGCCATGGTCGCGGCCGCGGCAGGCTTGGCCTCGATAGCCCACCTAACCGCCACTTCCACCTGGCTGGTGCTGGTGCCCGGCTTCATCCTGGCCGGGATCGGCCTGGGCATCACCTCCACCGGCCTGTCCTCGGCCGCGCTCTCGGCGGTGGCACCAGGCCCGTGCCGGGATGGCCGCCGGCCTGACGAACACGCTGCGCCAGGTCGGCACCGCCACCGGCGTGGCTGTGCTCGGCGCCCTCTACGGGTCCCGCGTTACCGCCGCCACCCTGCACTCTCTCAGGGGGGCTGCCCGGCGCGCCCGGTACCGTGCACCGGCTGGCCGCCGCGGTTGCCTCCAGCGCGGCACCCGGGTAACGGCCGCGGTCCCGCCCGCCGCCCGGGCCGCGGTCAGCCACGCCGCCCACGCTGGGACCGCCAGCGGGCTCAATGACGTCCTGCTCGCCGCGGCCGCGTTCGCCGTGATCGGCGCGATAGCTGGCTTCAGCTTCGGACCCGACCCAGCCAAGCAGCCGCCGCCCAGTTTAGGCGCCCCTGGTGAAAGAGACACGCCGTCCGCCCAGTCGGCCCTCGCCCAGCACCAGAGCCCAGCGATGGAGCCGCGTGTCGAAGATCAACCGGAGCCGGGCAGTCAATGCGCATCAAATGCCAAGACTCACCTGGTGTTTCTTCGGGCCCGGTTGTCTGAACTGCAGGTTCGCTGCCTTTGGTGATCAGGCCCGACTGCGCGTTAATCGAGCCAATTCGAGTAACCTCGGCTGCGCGCTCGCGGGTCAAGGGGATGACAGGAATCGCGGCCCGAAAGGCGCCGGAACGGACTACGGAAACATCCCAAGGTTCTTTGGAGGAACAGAATGAGCGAAACGAGCAACGGAACCGGCAAGGTGGTCGTGAACCGGTCGATGTCGCTCGACGGCTTCATCGCCGGTCCCGGCGATGCGATGGACTGGATCTCGACTTCATCGCGCCGGACGCCTGTGTTACGGAGATCGCGGCCGCCACCGGCGCCATGCTCGTCGGCCGGCGGACCCAGGAGGTGGGCAACAGGATGGAGGCCGCAAGGAGCGGGGAGCAGCATCGAGCGATGAGTTACCCCTTCTCGGTCCCATGTTCGTTCTCACCCACAGGCCGCCGGACCCGCCGACCCGGTGTCACGTACCTCACCGGTGACATCGGGGAAGCGGTCGCAACGGCACTGGACGCTGCAGGCGGCAAGAACCTGGATGTCCTCGGCGCCGACGTCGCCGGCCAGTGCCTGCAGCGGGGGCTCGTCGACGAGATCCTTGTGTACGTCCTGCCGGTGCTGCTCGGCGACGGCGCCCGGTTTTCTCTCCGGGCCTCCCCCGGACAGACCTGGAACCGATCAGCAGCGCGCGGGCGGGCGCCGTCACCATCCTGAGGTTTCGCGTCCGGAAGTAGTCTCAGGCTAGCCCTGCCTAGCCCGGCTGGCCGAGGCGAGCGGTGATCGCCGGGGCCGCCTCGCGCAGCCACGCCTCGGCGCGCGGCAGCTCGTCCTTGGCGCCGTCCTCCCATAGCTTGCGGAACACCGGGTCCAGCTCGGCCGAGGCGCGGGAATCCTCGTGATAGCGGCGCGCCATGTCGACGGCGAACGGCGCCAGCTCCGCGCGATGCCGCGCCGTCATGCCGTAGGCGTCCGCGAACACCGCGACCCGGTGCGGGATGTCGGCGTCCGCGAACGCGGGCGCCCGGTCCCGCGGATCGCGCAGCGGCGCCCAGTACCACAACGCGTTCGCGATGTCGTAGAGCCGGGTGGTCGGGTGGGCCAGGTCGAAATCGATCAGCGCGACCGGCAGCCCGTCGCGGAAGACCACGTTGCCCGGGTAGTAGTCGCAGTGGCTGACCAGCTCGGTCCGTTCGGTGATCCGTCCCACGTTGGCCGGCGTCCCGCCCCACACCGCGTCGGGCGGCGGCACCCACCCGGCCGACGCCTCGTGCAGCGCACGGATCAGCCGGGCCAGGGCGACGAGCACGTCGTCGCCCGCCGTCTCCGGCGGCAGCGGGTTACGCGGCACGTCACCGGGGACGAACGACAGCATCTCGCGCCCCTGCTCGTCGACGCCGAACGGAAGCGGCGCGCCGGTGAACCCGGCGTCGCGCAAGTGGGCCAGGTATGCCTGCACGGTCAAGCTGAACGGCCGCAGCGGCCGCCGCACCGTGTCCCCGATCCGCACGATCCCCTGGGTGACGCCATCCCCGATCAGCAGCTCGCCTTCGCTCATACCGCAGCAGCCTAGCCTCCGCCCCGCACCGGCCCACGACGTTAGCGGGCCACCCGCGCAGACCATCGGTCAGCCACGCACGCGGCCCGTCGCCATCTCTGGCTCTCAGGCCGGTCCATCATGTCCCCGCAAACATTCGCGCCGGCACGGACAGATGTGTCCGTGCGACGAAGAACTCGAGACGGCGCGCGGCATCAGTCCGGCATCAGACCGGCAGTTTCGGCATCGTCCAGAAGGTGATGCCAAAGTAGCCGAACGCTGCCCCGTCCACGACGAGGTACCGCCGGGAGCTATCGCAGGCTCATAGCCGTCGTTGCTACCGGGTGTTGGCAGATGATGAACAAAACTCGCGACGCGGGTCACCGACGCCGGGTTGGCCACGTTCCACGCGAATCCGAAGTCGCTGATCTTGACGTTGACCTGCCCGGTGACGGCGGCCGTCCCGCTCGGACCCCTGCCCGCGTTCGCGATGGCTATCAGCGTTGGCCCATCGCCGCTGAACGCCAGCGCGTAGTAGACCTCAGGACATGCCGGGCCAGGCTGGCCGGGCATGTCGCGGCACTTCTTGACGTTGCGCCCCACCGTGGCCAGCGTCTGCACCGTGGCCAGCCGCTGCGGCGAGGCCGGGTCCACGTGGCCGACCAGGTTCACGGCCCCCGTGTAGCTCACGTCCGCGAGCACGTGCCCGTAGGGCGGAGAAGGCGAGCGCGTTGATGAATCCGGCGGAGCCGCTGATCGTCGCGATCCGCGTGGCGTGCGCCGGGTCGCCCACGTCCCAGATGGCGACGTCAGATTTTCGGCCCACCGGCGCTGGCCAGCAGGTGCCCGTCGGGCAAGAACGCGATGTCGCCCTCCAAGGCACTGCCCATGATGCCGACGGGGGCTGGCAGGCACGGAGGATCTTGGGCTTGGCCGGGTCGGCCACATTCCACAGGAACAGCCGGTCGTCGTAGGCAGCCGCAAGGAGCTTGCCGTCGGGGGAGAACGCCTCTCCCCAGATCTGGCTACGGTCGTGGGTGGCAAGCCGGGCGATCCTGCGTGGGTGACGCGTGTCTGCGACAGTCCACAAGACAAGCTGGTCGTCCCACGAGGTGGTCACCACCATCTGGCCGTCCGGCGAGAAGTCTGCTGAGGGTGCCGGCAGCTCGAAGATGGCCAGCCGCCGCGGCCGGGCCGGATTGGCGAGGGTGCACAGGGCGTTGGCGCCGTCTGGGAGGAATTGGACGTGGCCGCGACCATGACCTGCTGCCGGCCAGGATCGAAGGCCATCCCTCCGACAGCACCCTCGATGCCGATGTGCCAGTGCGAGTCCTTCCAGGTCTGACCGTGGAACCACCAGCCGACGAGTCCATTGATGAGCAGGCCACGGAAAGACGAGACAATGAGGGATGGGCGACAGCCGGGCCATCGTCGACCCCTTGCATCCGGTAAGCCGGATCCAGGTGGGTGCTCAGCGCGCTGAGCGCGAGGTTGAGCACGGTTCGCGGGCCCGTGCCATGGTGTTCGAGACGGCGAGGAGCTCGTCGCCGTATCGCCCGCGCCATCGGCGCGGGTAACACCGGACCAACGTCCGCGCCGCCCAGTTCGCGGCGGACGCTTCCCCGGCAAGGTCAGTCATCGCGGCCGCCCGTGCACACACCCGGCGCGGTGCGCTGACGGCCGACCCGCACGATGCGCTGCATGCTCGCGAGCTGCTCGCTGAGCACCGTCTGACCGGCGGCGGTGATCTCGTACGGGCGGCGGCGATCGTCGCTTTCGGAGCAGAGGACGGATCCAGCCCCTGCGCTCCAGCCGCGTTAGTGCGCCGTACAAGGTGCCCGGCTCCATGGCGACATCGCCGAAATCGGCGACGTGGTTGATGATCGCGTAACCGTGCTTCGGGCCATCCGCCAGGCTGGTCAGGATCAGCAGGGACGGGTCGGCAAACCGGCCCAGGTCATCGAACTTGCCGTGCACGGCCACCATCCGCTTATTCAGTACCAAGGCTCCCCAGCGATTCTGGTCATCTCGGATCCGGCCGGTCACTGTCAACACGATCGCCGCATTCGAGACGGGCCTAAGTCGGCTCGTCGCTTGACTGGACCAGCTCAATTGCGGCGATCAGCGGAGAAGGGCCAAGGTTGCGCACTGCCTGGCGCCGATGAGCTTGCGACCTCGATGCGGCAGCCCGACGATAGAACTAGCTCTCTCCGCGCATGGCCGCCCGCTGCCGTTCCATCTTGTCTGCTTCGCGGGCCGAAATTACCTGCGCTCCGAATTGCACGGCGTGGTCACGCTGGCCTTGGGTCAGCGTGTACTGCAGGGTTACCAGCTCCGACCCGACTGGGGTGCCGGGGTCGCGACGAATGCCAAGCTTTGCGGCGAAAGAATGCAGCTCATCTGGAGTATCAGCCGTCAGGCTAAACAAGGGAGCGGGTGGTGCGACCCTGCCAAGGAACAGCCGACCCCGATCTCGCAGCCGATTTACATATACAGCCATGGCACCTCCGATCGGTGACATTCGCATGGCTAACGAACCACCCTAATTGTGTCACTTCGGAGCCCCGGATGCCTTGGACCGAGTTAGCTGGGCGCTGTCTCGCGGTGCGGAAGCTTCCAGCCCGGCCGCGGGAAGTGGCAGGTGTAGCCGTCTGGGTAGCGCTGGAGGTAGTCCTGGTCCTCGGCCTCGGCCTCCCAGAAGTGGTCGGCCGCGCTGATCCCGGTGACAACCTTGCCGGGCCACAGGCCCGAGGCTTCGACGTCGGCGATCGTGTCCGCGGCGACCTGGCGCTGTTCGTCGGTGGTGTAGAAGATCTCCGAGCGGTAGTCGGAGCCGGTGTACTTGCCCTGACGGTCCTTGGTCGTCGGGTCGTGGATCTGGAAGAAGAACTCGAGGATGTCCCGGTAGGAGGTCCGCTCGGGATCGAAGACGATCTCGACGGCCTCGGCGTGGCCGGGATGGTTGTCTTCGGCCGGGTTCTCGTTCTCGCCGCCGGTGTAGCCGACGCGGGTGGAGATCACTCCGTCGCGGCGGCGAAGCAGTTCCTGCATCCCCCAGTAACAGCCCCGGCGAGGATCGCGGTCTCGGTGTTGTCCGTCATGGCGCTCCTTCCCCACTTTCGCTTCCAGCCTAAGCTCAGCGACGTCAGCCGTCCGGACCTAGGGAGTCGAAAGCCGGATTAGCCCAGGCGAATTCAGGGTTGGGATTGACCTGGTGTGCCCGCCTGGTGGGGTGGCCCTATGGCTGGGCGGATAGGTTCCTTAATCTCGCGGCTACGGCCAGAACCTGTCATCCGCGTGCGTGAACCGGAGGCGGGCGCGAGTCCGTCGTGCCGGTGCCCGGTGTCGCGCCGTTTGACCGGCGTGTGATCGTGGTCGGCGGCGTCGTATTCGCGGTATTGATGGCTCTGTCAGGGAGCTACGGCTTTCACCGCGACGAACTGTATTTCCTAGTCTGTGCCCAGCACCTGCAGGCCAGTTACGTTGACCAGCCCGTGCTGACGCCGCTGCTGGCCTGGACGTCACTGAAGCTGTTCGGGGTGTCGCTGCCCGGCCTGCGTCTCTGGCCCGCGCTCGCGGCCTGGGCGACAGTGGTCGTTGCCGGGCTGACCGCGCGCGAATTCGGCGCCGGCCGCCGGGCTCAGCTGCTGGCCGCGATCGCGACCGCCACGATGCGGCTGTCCTCGGCGCGGGCCATATTCTCGATACAACTGCCTTCGACATCCTGGCCTGGGCCGGGCTGGCATTCATCGTCGTCCGGATCGGGCGGACAGCCGAAGTTCGCTGGTGGCTGGCCGGAGGGATGGTCCTGGGCCTCGGGCTGGCCAACAAGCACAGCGCGGGTATCTTTGCGGTCGCGCTCGTCGTCGGGGCACTGTTGTCCGGCGGTCGCCTGCTGATCTGGAATCGCTGGTTCGCGGCAGGCGCGGTGATCGCGGCGGCGTTCACCATTCCTGACCTGTGGTGGCAGGCCGATCACCAATGGGCGACCATCGCCATGACCCATGTTCTGAATCAGGAAAACGGCGGCGCGGGCAATGTCGCCACGTGGGTGATCGGCCAGCTGCTCATGACGGCCCTTCCCCTCGTGCTGGTCTGGCTGGCCGGACTCCGCTTCCTGTGGCGGTCAGCGCGCCCGCTGTGGAAGGCGCTGGCGTGGGCTACGGGCTGCTGTTCGTCTTCTTCGCGGTGACAACTGGCGCGAAGATCTACTACCTTGCCGGTGCGTACATCTCCTGCTCGCTGCGGGCGCTGTGGCCATCGATGCGTGGCTGTCCGCCCGGCCAGGGTCGCATGCGGAACCTGCTGATGGCCACCGGGCTGACAACGGCACTGACGCTGCCGTTTGTCTTTCCGGTGCTGCCGCCCGCTGACATCGGCCCGACCGCCAAGGTGAACACTGTCGCTGGTGAGTCCCTCGGCTGGCCCCAGCTCGTCTCCACGGTCCACCGTGTCTGGGCCTCCCTGCCATCCGCTCAACGTGCACGTGCGGTGATCTTCGCCTCGAACTACGGCGAGGCCAGCGCCATAAACGTGCTCGGCCGAGAGACAGGCCTGCCGGTGGCCGTCAGCGGGCACAACCTACTGGTGGTGGGGGCCGGGCAATCCACACGCCACCACTGTGGTGGCCGTGATGCCAGGCCGGTCGATGGCGGCGGGGATGCCGCTTACCTGAGGCAGTTCTTTGCCAGCGTCCGGGCGGTAGCCACGCTGTCCAACCCCTACCGCATCCATAACCAAGAATTCGACGGCCATGTCTACCTGTGCACCGGGTCCCGGCACCCGTGGGGCAAGATGTGGCCGCGGCTGCGCAGTTACAGCTGACCAGGCCATAATCCTCCGAACGGGGCGTCAAGTTCGGGCGGGCCTGTCAACTGGTGGCATCAGGTCTTAGCCTTCGTGCGGGATTAGCGTCCCCTGATGGAAGAAACACCGCCAGCCCTCCGGAGTAAGCCGCCAGATGGAACTGCGGTTGCAGCGCCGGTCGCCGTGGTCGCTCACATATGTGACGAGCACGACCCCGCCTGCGACCTGGACCGCCGCCACGTCGTGCATGGCAATTGAGTCGCCTACTTCAGCCGGCAAGCTCGCGATGATTTCATCACGGCTCAGGCGGCGGCCCGAGGCACCGACTCGAAGAACTGAGGGTCGAGCAACGCGTCGATCTCGGGGGCCTCTGGCGCGTCTGGCGCTGCAGCAGCCGAACTCCCCGTCGATCGCTGCCTGCAGGCCGAGGTCTGGCTTGTCACCGGTCATGACCGCGATGCTAGACAGCCTGGTCAGAGCCTTAGGTGCGCCGCCCCGCGGTGGTTGGTGAATGTGCTGCGGCGATACGCTCACTTTCATTGCCCAGGGGGAGGGCACTGGTTATGACGGCTTGAGCGATGAGTCGGCCGGCGCGGGGCGGGGCGGACACATGCGTGCGTCGCACGCTGACCGCGAAAAGGTCATCGACACCCTGAAGGCGGCTTCGTGCAGGGGCGGCTGACGAAAGACGAGCTAGACGTTCGAGTGGGCCTGACCTTCGCCTCCCGGACCTACGGAGAACTCGGCATGCTCATGGCCGACCTCCCGGTGCGCCTGATTCATGAGCAGCGGGCGGCCGAGCCCGTCGTGGCGGATCTGGCCCACCGCCTGTCAACAAACCGCTCATGTGGGGCACCCTCGTGGCCACGCTGGGTGGCCTGGGGTCGATCATCGGCGCGTTGCCGGCTGGCCTGTTCATGCTGCTCGTAGCGGGGGTGTTCACTACCTCGCTTGCGGCGCCCGTAGCCGGGACCTTGATGCTCGACTCCTTGCGTGCCAGGCGTTCAGGCGGGAAGACCCGCCGTCAGCCACTAGCCGAGCCAGGCGGCCATCGAGGCATTTCGAGCCGCGGTCGGAGCGGAGATGGCCGGACCCTCGCTGAGGTTGGCCGGGACGTTCGGAAGTCTGCAGCCAACCCGGGCGCGTCGCCTCGCGGCACATGGAGGCCGCTGACAACGCGGTGTTAGTTAGCGCCACGTCCCGCCGAGGCCCCCGGGTAGCCCTCGACAATCCGGCCAGCAGCCCGTGTCGTGATCCCGAAACCGGCGCGTCGCCGAGGGCTTGACCGCGCCCTTGGGGCAGGAGGAAGGATCGGCCACATGGAACCGGACAAGGCCCGCCGATCACTGACCACCGGCGAGTTCGCGCGCCAGACGATGCTGTCGACCAAGGCCCTGCGGATCTACGACGAGACCGGCCTGCTCCGGCCGGATGACGTCGATCCGTTCAACGGACATCGCCGCTACGGCCCGGGCAGGTCCCACCGGCCGGCTCATCGGCATGTTGCGCGGCGTCGATATGCCCCTGGCGGAGATCGGTCTGCTGCTCGCGGACCTCGACGAGGACTGCGACGTGGCGCTCACGCGGCTCGACCGGCACCTGCAGGGGCTCGAGGCCCGGCACACCAGCCGCCGGTTCCTGATCAGGCACATTCACGCGATCCTGCGAGAGGAAGCTCAGCCGATGTTCCCCGTTCAGACCCGCCATGTCCCCGCCCAGCGAGTGATGTCGATCCAGCGACGGCTGCGCGCGCCCGAGACTGACGCCTTCGTCGCCGAGGCCAAGGCCGCGTTCGCCGCCCACCTCGGTGGCGCGACGCCGCCGGCCCGTTCACCCTCGTCTTCCACGGCATCGTCGACCACGAGAGCGACGGACCCCTTGAGGCGCTGCTCGGCTGTCCTGACGGTGTCGGTGTGACCGACCTGATCGGCATCCGCACCGAGCCTGCGCATGACGAAGCCTTCACCACGATCACGAAGGCGCAGTGGGACTACCCGGCGATCCTCGCTGCCTACGACGCGGTCGCGTGCTCGGACGAGGTCAGCGCGCGGCCCGAGCCGGCTGTCGTGCCGCGAGGTCTACGTGGCCGAGCCGCAGGACATCGGCGACGACGACCTGATCTGCGACATCGCGTTCCCGCTCGGCTAGCCACGCCGCATCGGCTGCCGCCGCCTGGCTCACGCGCCCGTGGCGCCGTCGATCCGCTCCCTGATGAAGTCCGCGTGACCGTTGTGGCGGGCGTACTCCTCGATCATGTGGATCATGATCCACCGCAGCGAGTACTCCTTGCCCTCCTGCGCGCCGGTGAAGTCGAGCGACGGCGCCGCGGCGACGCAGCCCGCGCGTCGCGCACTCAGCCCGCCAGATCTCGAACGACTTGGCTACGTCGGCGGTGTCGACGTCGAACTCGGCCAGCGGCTCGTCGTCGGTGTAGTACAGGTACGGGGCGTCTTCACGCCCGAGCACGATCCTGAACCACTGGCGCTCACCGTCGGCCATGTGCCTGACCAGGCCCAGCAAGACATGATCGAAGGCGGCACCGACCGCTCCCTGAGCTGGGCGTCGGTAGGCCCTCGCACTTCAGCGCCAGGGTGTCCCGGTGAAAGTCGAGCCACGCGTCCAGCATCGCTCGTTCCTGCGCCTCCAGCGGAGGAATGACGCGCTCATCTGCCATGACGGAGTGTGGCGGATCACCGGCGTCGCAGGCGACCGAATTTGACGGTTACGGCATCTGTCGGCCGGCGTCATTCACTGAGCCGGGCACGGCGGCCACGCAGAACTCATTGCCTTCAGGATCCGTCATCACGACGTAGTCGTCATCGGGATCGTGATGATGACGGACGACCTTCGCGCCGAGCCCGGCCAGCCGCTCTACGTCACCAGCCTGATCGGTGCTGTACAGGTCCAGGTGCATCTGATCCCTGCGCGCTGACGGGCGCAGCGGCAAGCTGCAGGGAGATGTTGTAGTCCTCGCCGCTGAGCTTTCTGAAGTCATCGCCCGGCGTGACGGACGACGGCAGGAGGTGCAGCGCCTGCGACCAGAAGCTGGTCATGAGCTCCATGTCGGCGCAGTTGATCACCGTGCTGCCGAGCCTGATTGTCATCGGACAGCTTCCTCCGTCGTTAGTCGCGCCGTCGGCGCTGCCGCCGTGGCCGATCCGCGTAGGCGGAGTACATGCTCTCGGGAGTCCGGTTAGTCCGCCTGGTCAGATTCTTTGTCTGGAAGCGAACCATGACCGCAAAGCCATAAATGCCAAGCAGCAGCACCGCTGCTATCAGCAGATATTCCCACCACATCGCCAATCACCTCGTCCCGCGTCCGCGGTCACGACGGACACTTCCCCACAGGGACGGTCGCATTCAGGAACTGGCGGGTTCCCCGGCGGTCAGCGGGCGGAGCACGCAGAACTCGTTGCCGTCCGGGTCGGCCATGACGACCCAGCTGACGTCCGCCTTCTGGCCGACGTCCGTGCGCCGGGCACCGAGGCCCTCGAGCCGCGCGACCTCGGCGGCCTGATCCTTCGGGCGCAGGTCCAGGTGCAGCCGGTTCTTGCCGGCCTTGTCCTCAGGCACCCGCAGGAACAGCAGGTCAGGGACGATTCCGTCTTCCTGGCTGCCGGCCGGTGGCTCGAGCACGACCTGGTCGTCCTGCTCGAAGGTGCGGCGCCAGCCGAGCGCCGACTCCCAGAACGTCGCCAGCCCGGACGGGTCGGTGGTGTCGATGCACAGGCACTGAATGCGAATGTCCATCTGCCGACTCTGCGGAGCGACCGCGGCCGCTGTCCAGCGGTTTTCTGCGGAGCCGGCTGGCGGGTCGCACTACTCCTCGCCGGAGAAGCGCTCCCAGGCGGACTGCCGGGTCATTCCGAGGGCGGCGCCGATCCTGGTCCAGGTGATCCTCGCGCCCGCAGCTCGGCGACTCCCTCGGCCAGCTCGCCTTCCACCTGACGGCTGACGGCCGCGACCCGGGAAGGGTCGCGAGCAGCTCGTCATCGGACAGCCTCTTCTTCCAGGAGCGCAGCTTGCCGCGTGTCCGGGTTCTTCGGCTTCGTCTCGATCAGCTCGACGCACAGCGCGACGCACTCGTTGCAGATGAACACGCCGCGCCCGCGACCATCGTCTCCACCTCGCCCGTGCGTCTTCATGCAGAACGTGCAGCGATCGCGTCTGGCTTGTCCTCAGCCTTGGCGTTGCTGTCTCAGTGTCGGTCATCCTGTCTCGCTCCTCGCAAGATCTGTCAGGCTACGCCTGACATGCTGTCAGGCTTGACCTTACGACGTCAGGTTCAGCCTGACAAGGACGTGAGTGGGCGGTGCGAGTAGTCGGTGCACGTCTGGGCCAGGTCGGGGGCGTGGCTGGGCGCGGCGCTCAGGAGCTGGGGGGATGGTTGGCGAGCCAGTGGCCTGGGTCTTGTGCTGGGCGATGAGCCAGTCGGCCAGGGGCCGGGGATCGCGCAGCTCTGGTCCGCGCCGCAGGTTCTCCAGGTAGGCGCGATCGAGCTCGATGCGGCGCAGGAACTCCGCTCGGTCGCCGATTCCGCCGTGACCTGGGATGACCCGCTCGACCGGCAGCGCGGCGAACTTGTCAAGCGCGGCCAGGTAGTCGCCGACCGGATCGGCCTGGTCCAGGTCAAGCAGCGGCACCTCGATGTCGGAGCACATGTCGCCGGCGATCAGCGTCCGGCTGTCCGGAAGGAACACCGCGCTGTGGCCAGGCGCGTGCCCCTGATGCGTCACGACCACCGCGGCCGGCCCGTCCCACGGGATCGCGTCGGGCTGGTCGAGCGGCGTCAGCCGCCCGAAAAGGTCCAGGTCATGGCCGGGCGCCGAGCCCTCGACTCCCTCGATCAGCCCGGTCCGCTCGCGTTCGGCGGTCGCGACGGCGAGCGGCGAGGCGAACCGCGGCACGTCGCCAAGCTCGGAACTCCACAGCACGTGGTCCCAGTGCGGATGCGTGGCGAAGCCGAGCCTCGGGCGCAGCGCCATGCCGCGCAGATCGGCGGCCAGGCCGGCCACCTCGGCGACCGTGACCGCCGGATCGACGACCAGGCAGCCGCCGCTGCCATCGGCGACGACCGTGCTGTTGGTTACGTAAAGATCACCAGTGGCAACGAAGACTCCGGCGCTGATCTCGGTCAGTCGGTGCATGCGCTCTGGCGTATCACAAACAACAGCAACGTGCCGTTAAGGGTCAAACAGGACCGGTGGCGGCACCTAGCTGTCCTAAGGCGAGGCGGTCGCCCCGGGTCCTGGCCGCGGGCGTGCTGGCCGCGTCAGACGCGAGCGGGGAACTGGGCTCCGTACATGCGCCAGTAGCGGCCGCGGCTCGCGAGCAAGTCCGCGTGCGTGTCCGCGTTCAGCCACCCGGCCGTGGTCAAGCACGACGATCTCGTCGACCTGGTCGAGCCCGTCGAGGTCATGGGTGATCAGCAGGACCGAGCGGCCGGCCGTGACCGCCAGCAGGTCAGCGGCGAGTGCCTTGCGACTGCCATGGTCAAGATGCGCGGTCGGCTCGTCGAGTATGAGCACGGCGGGATCGGCGAGCAACGCCCTGCCCAGCGCGATCCGCTGCCGCTGGCCGCCGGACACGCTCGCGCCGCCGACGCCGACCTGAGTGTCCATCCCGAGCGGCAGCGAACCGATCCATCCGGCCAGGCCGACCCGTTCGGTCACCACCACGAGCGCGGCGTCCGATGCGTCCGGGCTGGCGAGCCTGAGGTTCTCGGCGATGCTCGCGTTGAACAGGTGCGGGTCCTGCGGGCAGCCGCCGATTACCCTGCGCACGTCCTCGGCGCTGTAGCTGGCCAGGTCATGACCGTCGAGCGTGACCGAACCGCCGGTCAGGTCGCGGAACCGCAGCAGCACAGCCGCGACTGTGGACTTGCCCGCGCCGGTCGGCCCGACCAGCGCGATCCGGCGGCCTGGCGTGAGGTCCAGGCTGACGCCGTCGATGGCCAGCGGGCCGCCGGCCCGGTAGCGCACCCGAGCCTCCCGCACCCGCACCGTGACGCCGCGCGTCGCGAGGCCAGGCAACGACAGCGGTCGCGGATCCGCCGGGTCGACCACGGGCTGAGGCGCGTCCATCACCTCGGCGATGCGGTTCGCCGCGGTCCTCGCGTGGCTCAACTGGACCGCTGCCGCTGGCAGCGCCGTGACCGCCTCGAACGCGGCCAGGGCCGTGAGCGTCAGAACGGCGAGCGGGACCCGGCTCAGCGTGCCCGTTCCCACCGCGGCGACGCCGAGCAGCAGGACGCCCCAGAGCGTCAGGCCCGCGGTCAGGCTGGCCAGCCCGGCGCCGACGCCGGATGCCGTTGCCGACCGGCGGCCCAGCCTCGCGAGGCGGCGATTCGCCCGGTCAACGCGTTCGAGCGCGGCATCGGCGGCGCCGAAGGCGTGCAGGTCAGCGGCGCCGGTCAGGATGTCGTTCAAGGCGTGGCTGAACTCGCCGCGGACCGGAGCGGTTCGCCTGGCCGACGTCCTCGCGGCCGCGAGCGCGATCGCGGGCACGATGATGCCGCCGGACAGCAGCCCGGCCGCGAGCAGGACTCCCGCCGGTCCGAGCAGCATCAGGCAGGCGATCACCGCGCCGGAGCCGGCGAGCGCGGCCGCGATCGGCGGCGCGAGACCGCGGATGAACAGGTCCTGGGTCGCGTCGACGTCGCCGACGAGCCTGGACAGCAGGTCCGCGGACCTGAAGGCCGGCAGGCCCGCCGGGGCCAGCCTCTCAAGCTTGCGCCAGATCGCCACCCGAGTCTTCGCGAGGACGCGGAAGGCAACGTCATGCGAGGCGAGCCGCTCTGCGTACCGGAAGACGCCGCGGCCGATGCTGAGCCCGCGTACGGCGACGACCGCCACCGACAGGGCCGCGATGTCCGGGTGCTGCGACGCCCTGGCCAGCAGGAATCCAGACACCGCCAGCAGGGCAACGCCGCAGGCCGTCGCCAGCGCGCCCGCGGCCGCCGCCAGCAGAAGCCGGCCCCGCATCGGCCGCGCGAAGCTGATCAGACGCAACAGAGGGTCGCGGCGGTCGACGCCGGACCCGGCGCTCGCGCGGGCGGTCACGCCGGAACCTCGATGAGCGTCCGCGACTCGACGACCGAACCGTCACATACATGCAGAAAACGGACGGCGCGGGTCGCAGTCGTGCTGCCGTCCAGAGCCAGGGTGTGTATCGATGGTCCATCCACTGCGGAATCTGGTGATGGATGGACCATCGATACACCGGACGCGGCGCGCGCGGAGACGGCGCTGCGGAGACAGGCGCTGCCGACAGTGCCGCGCTGAACAGCCCGGCGTCGCGGTGGGTGACGACGATGACCGTTCGTCCGGCGGCGAGGGTGCCGATCGCCGCAGCGACCTCGGCCGCGCTGATCGGATCGAGGTGCGCGGTCGGTTCGTCGAGCAGCAGCAGCGGCGAGTCGCGCAGGAACAGCCTGGCCAGGGCGATCTTCTGGCGCTGCCCGGCAGAGAGCTGCTGGGCGCGTTCGCCGAGCACCGTGTCGAAGCCGTGCGGCAGCCGGCGAATGAACTCAGCCGCGCCGGCGAGCGTCGCAGCCCGCTGGACAGCCGCCTTCGACGCACGAGGCCGGCCGAGCGCGATGTTCTCGGTCACGGACCAGCCGAAAAGCGTCGGGTGCTGGGGCAGCCAGCCGACCTGGTCGCGCCACCGATCGGCGGGGATCGTCGGCGAGATCCGTGCCGCCGACCTCGATCACGCCGGCGGTGGGCTCGATGAAGCGCAGCAGCAGGCTGATCAGCGTGGTCTTCCCCGCTCCGTTCTCGCCGGTCATGACGATCCGGTCACCAGGCTCGACGGTCAGGTTCAGGCCCGCGAGGACTGGCCTGTCGCGGCCCGGATAGACCACGGTGGTCCCGGTAAAGCTCAATGGCTCGAGACGAACATCGGGGACGGCCGCCGATCCCCCGGCCGCAGGCCTTAGCCCGGCTGCTGGGGTGTCGAGGATGCCGAAGGCCCGCTCAGCGGCGGCGATCCCGTCAGCGCTCGCGTGATAGTGCGCGGCGAGGTTGCGCAACGGCAGGTAGGCCTCGGGGGTGAGCAGCAGGACCAGCAGCGCGGTGGGGTAGCCGAGGTGCCCGTACAGCAGCCGCAGCCCTACCTCGACGGCGACCAGGGCCGTCGCGAGCGAGGCGGATAGCTCGAGCACCAGCGACGACAGGAAGGCGATCTTGAGGGTGGCCAGCACGCTGGCCCGGTATCGCATCGTGGTCTCGCCGATCACGCGTTCCTGGGCGGCCGCCCGGCCGAACAGCTTGAGCGTCGGCAGCCCCTGGACGACGTCGAGGAAGTGGCCGCTGAGCCTGGCCAGGAGCTGCCAGCTACGGGCAGCAGAAGCCTTCGTGCGCAGGCCGACGAGCGCGGCGAACACCGGGATCAGCGGCAGCGTCACGGCGATGATCAGCCCAGACACCCAGTCGGCGGCCGTTACCGTCACCAGCACCGCGATCGGCACGGCAGCCGCGAGCACCACCTGCGGCAGGTACCTGGCGAAGTACGGGTCGAGCGCGTCGAGGCCGCTGGTGCCGAGCGTGGCTAGCTCGCCTGGCCGCTCCCTGCCCAGCCACGCCAGGGCCCAGGTCGAGCACGTGCCTGGCGAGCCTGGAGCGCAGGCGCTCCTTGATGGCGGTCGCGCCCCGCAGCGCGGTCACCTCGCTTGCGTGCACGACCGCCGCCCTGGCAAGGAGGACGACCAGCAATATCAGCAAGGTGCCGCGGAGGCCAGCGGCCGCTGCGCCCGTCGCCGCGCTCGCCAGGGCGTGCGCGATCAACTGGGCCTGAGCGAGGATCAGCCCGGTGACGGCCAGGCCGAGCAGGCCGGCGGCGATCAGGTAGCCGCGGCCACCGGCCGCCTCGGTGACCAGCCTCCGCGCGACCGCACGGCTCCCAGTCGCGTCGCCGCCATCACGCCTCGTCCTTGGATAGCAGTAGCAGCGTGTCACCGGGGCGCGGCCGCGGCGTCGCCTTATCGGTCGCGGGCCGCAGGCCGCCACCGTGATCGATGACGAACAGCATGTCGTAGCCGCTGGGAACGGAACCGTCGCTGGGGACCGCGTCGATCCTGGCTCCGTGGTCGTACCTGCGGTCCAGCGTCGCTCGGCTGAGCCCGGACCCGAAGAGATGGTCGCCGTTGGTAAACGGCGCGACGACGCCGTGGTCACCGGACGGCGGGGAGAGCGCGTAGACGCTCAGCCCGGCGCCATCCTCGCCGCCGGCGTTGCCGCGCAAGATCGTGGCCGCCAGCGCGTTGAAGTCGTCTTCGTCGGTGAGCAGGTACACCGCCGTGATGCCCTCGAGTTCGGCGCCCTCGCCGGTCGCCGCGGCGAGCAGTTCGCCGGGCGCCAGGTCAAGCCTGGCCTGGGTGATCTGGAGCCGCTGGTGCTCGTGACCTGCCCACATCAGCACGTCCAGCCCGGCGGCTCGCAGGTTCCTGCCCAAGTCGATCACCCATGGGGCGCCGCCGACGAGCAGCGGCCTGGCCCTGATCGCCTCGAGCACCTTGAGCAGCCGCGCCACGGGCTTGGCGGTCAGCCCGTACAGGGCAACGGTCGTCACGATCACCAGGAACGTGACCGGCAGGATCTTGGCGGCGCCGCCTACGCCCTTGGCGACGAGCGATGCCGAGAACGCCGACGCGGTGGCGGCCGCGACGATGCCGCGCGGGTCCATCCAGGCGATGAAGGTTCGCTCCGCTGCGGGCATGCCCGACCCCAGCGTCGAGATCAGCGCGGCGACCGGCCGGGCGACGAACACGAGCAGCGCGACGAGGCCGGCGGTCGGCAGCAGCAAGTCCTCCAGCGAGTCGGGAGAGATGGTCGCGCCGATCGAGACGAACAGCAGCCCGATGACCAACTGCACCAGCGTCTCGAAGAACGGCCTGCGGGCCGGGATGTCGAACCAGGCGAGGTTCGACACCGCAAGCCCCATCACGATCGCGGCGATCAGCCCGGAGTCCTCGCGTACTACGTCGCAGCCAGCCGCGATCGCGACGACGGCCGCCAGCTGGACGTTCGTGCCGAGCACCTCAGGCAGCCGGAGCACTGCGAGCAGGAGGTACAGGACGCCGACGCCGACGACCCCGCCGATGATGCCCACCGCGAAGCTGGAGCCGAACTGCATTAGCTGATCCGAGACGTGCGGGCGGGTGCTGGCCGACACGGCGTGGAAGACGACCGCGCCGAGTATCCCGCCGACGGGATCGATCAGCGACCCCTCCCAGGACAGCACCCGGCGCAGCCTCGCGACCGGCCGGACGTAGGCGAGCAGCGGGTTCACCACCGTCGGGCCAGACACGACAAGGATGACGCCGATCATCACGGCGGCGCGGATGGACAGCCCGAGCAGGACCAGTCCGCCGATCGCGGCCACCGCCCAGCTGATCGTGACGCCGAAGATGATCAGCCTCGTCACGACGCTTCTGTCGTGCGGGGCGAGCTTGCTCAGGTTCAGGCCGAGGCCGGCGTCGTACAAGATGACCGAGACAGCCAGCGTGACCAGCGGCTGGAACGACGGCCCGAGCAAGCGGACCGGGTCGACATCGGTGGTGAACGCTCCGGCGAGAAAGCCGGCCGGCAGCAGCAAGATCAGGGCGGGGATCGCCAGCCTGCTGGCTATGACCTGTGAGCCGACCGCGATGAGGACGATCAGCCCGATACCGATCAGGACCTGGTTGGTGCTAATGGCCGCCACTCCGCTGGCCGAGCGCTCGGCCGCACCGCCGCTCGGCTGGCCGGCGCTCTGCTGCCCGGCCCCGGTGTCGGTCGTGTCGTAGACCGTCGGCAGCTGGCCGACCTCACGGGCGGTGAACGCCCGCTCTCGCCTGACGTCCCTGGTGAACGCCACCCACCAGGTCAGCAGCGCACCGATCCTGTTGCGGAACCCGGTCATGAACGCGATGTGGATGAACAGCCAGAACACCCAGCCGAGGAACCCGCTCAGCCGGACCGGGCCGGCCGACACGACCGCCCTGCCGCGCGCGATATAGGCGGCCGAGCCCAGGTCGCGATACTTGAACGGGCCGCCCGGCGGCCGCCCGGCGGCGGCCTGGGTGATCCGGCGTCCGGCGTAGTGACCGGCCTGCATCGCGACCTCGGCCACGCCGGGCAGCTTGCGCAGGCTCATCACGTCCCCGGTCACGTAGATCTCCGGGTGCCCTGGAATGGTCAGGTCGTCCTGCACCTCGATCCGCCCTGACCGGTCCTGGCTCGCACCGGTCGCCCTGGCCACCGCGGTCGCGAATGGCGGCGCCGCCACCCCTGCCGTCCACAGCACGGTTGCGGCGTCGAAAGACCGCTCGTTGCCCTGGTGGTCGCGGACCTTGATGCCGCCGGCCGAGACGTCGGTGACGATCGAGCCCATGTGCAACTCCACGCCGAGCGTCTGCAGCGCCTGGCGGGTCCTGGCCGAGAGCTTGGGCCCGAACGAGGCGAGCGGCTCGGTTCCGCCGTCGAAGAGGAGCACCCGACAGTCCTCGGGATTGGCGTGCCTGAACTCCTCGCGCAGCGTCTTGGTCGCCAGCTCACGGATCTGCCCGGCCAGCTCCACCCCGGTCGGCCCCGCTCCCACCAGCGCGAACGTGAGCCATCGCGCCCGCTCGGCGGGATCCGCCGCGGTCTCGGCCATCTCGAAAGCGCCGAACACCCTGCGCCTGATCGTCAGCGCGTCCGAGATGGTCTTCATGCCGGGCGCGAGCCGACGGAACTCGTCGTGCCCGAAGTAGGACTGCTCGACGCCAGCCGCGACGATCAGGCTGTCGTAGGGCACCACAAGCTCCGAGCCGAGCGGCCGGCGGCAGATCACCCTGCGGCCTGCGGCATCCAGGTCGACTGCCCTCGCCATCACGCACTCGACGTGACGTTCTTTGCGGAGCACCCGGCGCAGCGGCGCCGTGATCTGGCCCTCCGACAAGATTCCGGTCGCGCACTGGTAGAGCAGCGGCTGGAACAGGTGGTGCTCGCTCTGGTCGATCAGCGTGACCGCGAGGTGCCCGTGCCGCATCGCCCGTACGGCGAAGAGCCCGGCAAAGCCGCCGCCCACGATCACGACGCGATGCCGCGCCTGGCCGTTCATCCCCCCGAACCCCCGAACAGCGTTGACTAGGCTCTTTCCTGGTGGGTCGTACCAGGTGTCCCCGTCGGGCAGCAGCGCGTCGGCTTCCTTCGGCCCCCAGCTGGCCTTGGGGTACTGGTGCACCGGCACCGCGTCGCCCAGCACGGGATCGACGACCTCCCAGGCCGCCTCGACCGTGTCCTGCCTGGCGAAGAGGCCGCGGTCGCCAGACAGCGCCGCACCGATCAACCGGTCGTACGGCCGCATGTCCCCGGCCGGGTGCTCGGCGAACGTCAGCATCTCGGACTGCGGCACCCAGCCAGCGCCCGGCTTCTTGCCTGTGAGCGTGACTCCGACTCTGGCCTCAGGATTGATCCTGAAGTGCAGGCCGTTGGCCGTGCCGCCTGGCGGCAGGCCGAACACGTCGCTCGCGGGCGGCTTGAACCGCACGAAGACCTCGGTCGCCGTGACCGGCAGGCACTTGCCGGCCCTGATCAGGATCGGCACCCCTTCCCAGCGCCAGGAGGTCGACCCGAGCTTGACCGCGACGTACGTCTCCACGGTCGAGTTCGGGTCGACCCCTTCGACGTCGTGGTACCCCTCGTACTGGCCGCGCACGATCGTCTCGGGCGTCAGCGGCGAGAGCGCCTCGACGGCGCTGGCCTTCGAGCTCCGCCACGGGTCCATGCCGCGGCCGTCCGGCGGCTCGGCCAGCACCGATGCGAGCACCTGGAGCAGGTGATTCTGCAGCACGTCCCTGATCGCGCCGGTCCGGTCGTAGAACGCGCCCCGGTCCGAGACGTCGAACGCCTCAGCCATCGTGATCTGGATGCTCTGCACGTAGGTCCGGTTCAGCAGCGGCTCGATGATCGAGTTGGCGAACCTGACGAAGATCATGTTCTCCACCGGGTCGAGGCCGAGCCAGTGGTCGACCCGGTAGATGTCATCCTCGGCGAAGTGCTGGTGCATTGTGGCGTTCAGCTGCTGCGCGCTGGCCAGGTCGTGTCCGAACGGCTTCTCCACCATGACCCGCGAACCGCTGGCTCGCCCGGCGGCGGCGATGCCGTCGGCAATCCTGCCGAACAGCGCGGGCGGAACCTCGAGGTAGTAGAGCACCTTCTTCCCGGCGCCGACCTGCTCGGCCATCTGGTCGTAGGTCTCGCTGGCTGTCAGGTCGCCGTCGATGTACTCGAGCAGCCCGAGCATCTTGGCCGCGGCCGGCGACTTCGGGTCGATCTTGTTGCGGCGCAGCGAGTCGATCGCGTAGTTGCGGAACTGATCAAGCCCCCAGCCGCTCTTGGCGATGCCGATGACCGGCATGTCAAGCACGCCCCGCTCGGCCAGCCCGACTAGGGCCGGGAACGTCTGCAGTTTGGCCAGATCACCGGTCGCCCCGAAGATGACGAGCGCGTCCGCGCGAGCCACGTCGGTAGGCACGGGATCCATCCCGGGCGGGTAAGCGCGTTGCTGATCTGCGGTCATCGTCTTCTGCTCCCTCAGTGCGCCGAGTACTGCACGAAATCCTTGTCGCTGAGGCGGCGTCTAAACACGTAGTAGCTCCGGGCCGTATAGGCCTGCGACGCGGTCCGGAGCAAAGCGGTCAGAAAGGCCAGTCCGATCGGGGCGGGCACGAAGAAGAAATGGTTGATCGTGGCCAGCGCAAACTGCCTCCGCGCCAGATCCAGCGTCATCAATTCCCCCCGGCAGACGGCTTCCTGGCGACCCGCATCGCCACCACCGTTCCTGATCACCGGTCGGTTGGCACCACCCCGGCGGGGTGATGTGTAATTCCGGCGGTGCGGGCATGTTTAGCCCATGACCGATCGGTACGACGTGATCATCGTCGGCAGCGGCGCTGGCGGCGGAACTCTCGCTCACACCCTCGCGCCCTCGGGAAAGAAGATCCTGCTGCTCGAGCGGGGCGACTTCCTGCCCCGCGAGATGGAGAACTGGGACGCCAAGTCGGTCTTCGTCGACGGCCGCTACATCTCGCCCGACACCTGGTACGACGTCAAAGGAAAGCCGTTCCAGCCCCAGGTGCACTACTTCGTCGGCGGCGCGACCAAGATGTATGGCGCCGCCCTGTACCGGCTGCGGCCCGCTGACTTCGGCGAGATCAAGTTCTCCGACGGGGTCTCGCCGGCCTGGCCACTGGATTACACCGACCTCGAGCCCCACTACACCAGGGCTGAATGGCTCTACCAGGTGCACGGCAATCATGGTGAGGACCCGACGGAGGGCCCGGTCTCCAGGCAGTACCCCTGGCCGCCGGTCTCGCACGAGCCGCGGATACAGCAGATCTCCGACGACCTGGCGGCGGCCGGCTATCACCCGTTCCACGCGCCGTGCGGGATCCTTCTCGATGAGGATCACCGGGCGGCGAGCGCCTGCATCAGGTGCGCGTGGGTCGACGGCTTCCCGTGCCTGGTGCATGCCAAGTGCGACGCCGAGGTGATCGCCGTCCGGCCACTGCTCGGCCTGCCGAACGTGACGCTGCTAACTGGCGCCGAGGTGACGGCGCTGCGGACCGATCAGGCAGGCCGCACCGTGACCGAGGTCCTCGTAAACCGCGGCGGCCAGCACGAGAGCTACAGCGCCGACATCGTGGTGCTGGCCGCTGGCGCGGCCAATACCGCGAAGATCTTGTTGCGGTCGGCGTCCGACACGCACAGCGCCGGTCTTGCAAACGGCTCGGATCAGGTTGGCAGGAACTACATGTTCCACAACAGCAAGGCGGTCGCTGCCCTCGCCAAGGAGCCGAACGAGACCGTCTACCAGAAGACCCTCGGCATGAACGACTTCTATCTCGGTGACGGGTCCCACCCGCCGCTCGGCAACATCCAATTGCTGGGCAAGTCCAGCGCAGGCGCCATGCGCGGCGAGGAGCCGAAGCTAACCAAGCTCGCCCCGAACTGGACGCTTGAGCAGGTGGCGCAGCACAGCGTCGACATCTGGCTGACCACCGAGGACTTGCCGATGCCGGACAACCGGGTGACGGTGGACGGAGCGGGGAACATCCACCTCGCATACGACTCTTCCAACTCGGCCGAGACCGACGGCCTGTACGGCGAACTGAAGACCGTGCTCAACAGCGTTGGCCTGTCGACGCACCATGTGCTGTCGAAGAACCTGTACCTGGACATGAGCGTGCCGCTGGCCGGCGTGGCGCACCAGGCAGGCACGGCCAGGTTCGGCTCGGACCCGTCGACCTCGGTAGCTGACGTCAACTGCAAGGCTCACGAACTGGACAACCTGTACCTCGCGGACGCAAGCATCTTCCCGAGCATCGGCGCGGTCAACCCTGGGCTGACGGTCATGGCCAACGCGATCCGCGTCGGCGATCACATCGCCGAGCGGCTCAGGTGACTTCGTCGCCCGCCATGACTCGGTACCTGCACATCGCCGGCGACCTCGAGGTGCTGTCCGCCGTGCGGTAGACGGGGCTCAACGTCCAAAGGGGGATTTCTATGACAACCGCAACAGGACAGGACCAGTATCCGGTCCAGTTCTCCGTTGACTACCCGGATCGTCCGCTCAACCGCGTGACGACGTTCTTCCGGATCTTCACGGTCATACCGATCGCTATCGTGATCGGCACAATCTCGGGAGAGAGCTACTACGGCTCAGGTCATGGCAGGGACATCATGATCTCGGCGGGCGGCCTGCTGTTCCTCGGGCCGTTGCTCATGATCTTGTTCCGCCTGAAGTACCCGAGGTGGTGGTTCGACTGGAATCTGGAGCTACAGCGGTTCTCTACCCGGGTCGGGATTTACGTCGCGTTGATGGACGACACGTACCCGTCGACGGACGAGCACCAGTCTGTACACCTGGACTACCGCTACCCGGACGTCCCTGCCGAGCTGAACCGCTTCCTTCCGCTGGTGAAGTGGCTGCTCGCGATCCCGCACTACATCGTGCTGTTCTTCCTGGACATCGGAGCATTCTTCGCGGTCATCGTCGCCTGGTTCGCGATCTTGTTCACCGGCCGGTATCCGCGTGCAATCTTCGACTTCGTCGAGGGCGTGATCCGATGGCACAACCGGGTGCTGGCGTACGCGTTCGTCCTGGTCACGGACCGCTACCCGCCCTTCAGGCTGCACGCGTGAGGTCAAGCAGAGGCCGCGCGCCGTGATCGTCATCGTGGCTGGGGTCTCGGGCAGCGGAAAGACCACCGTCGGTGCGTTGCTGGCCGGCCGCCTCGGCTGGCCGTTTACCGACGGCGACATGCTGCATCCGGACGCGAATATCGCCAAGATGGAGCGCGGCGAGCCGCTCACCGATGCGGACCGGATGCCGTGGCTGCGCGCGATAGCGGCGGCCATGGACGAGCGGATCGCCGTGGCAGAGCGCGCAGTCATTGCCTGCTCGGCGCTCAAGCGCCGGTACCGCGAGATGCTGCTGGACGGGCGGCCGGCCGCGAGGATCGCCTTCCTGCGGATCGATCGGGACGTCGCCGCACGCAGGCTGGCCGGCAGGCACGGCCACTTCTTTGATCCCTACCTGCTCAACAGCCAGTTCGCCGACCTGGAACTGCCCGAGGCAGGCGAGCAATCCGTGGTCGTGGTGCCGGTCTGCGACAGCGCGGAAGAGACAGTCGCGGAGATCGTCAGGATGCTCCAGGTTGAGGGGCAGGCTGGCCTTGTTTGAGCAGGCGGCGCTCCTCGCGCTGGTGGCGGCGTTCTATCCCCCGGCGATGCTGGTCGCCGCGCTCTACCTCGCCTCCGAGCGACCTGGCAAGACAACCGCGTTCTATGTCGCCGGCGGGTTCCTGGTCGTCGCCATCGTCGGCACGGCCTCTCTGGTCGCGATCCGGGCGGGCGGCCTGAGCCTGCCCAGCCACCATCAGACCAGGTACGGGCTGCGGCTCGGGCTTGGCGTCGTCGCCCTGGTCGCCGCCGTGCTGATCTACCGGCGCAAGCCGAAACAGAAGAAGCCAGGAGCGGGGAGCGGCAAGAAGAAGAAGCCCGGCCTGATGGACAGGCTGGCCGCCGATCCAAAGCCCAGGACGGCGTTCCTCGTCGGAATCTTGATGTTCGGACCCTCGGTGACGTTCATAGCCGCCGTACAGGTGGTCGCGACGGCCAAGGCAGGCGTCGAGTCGACCGTCGGCGCGATGGCGATGATCTTCGTGCTCGTCGTCGCGTTCGCGTGGCTGCCCCTGATCGCTTACCTGGTAGCGCCAGGCCCCAGCACCCGCGCGCTGAAGGCGTTCGAGGGCTGGCTGCGACAGCACCGTAAGAAGATTCTGGTCGGCGCGGTCGGCCTGATCGGCTTGCTGCTGGTGGCGCAGGGCATCGCCGGCTTGGTCTAGCTTTTCACGCTATTACCGGGCCTTTCTGCGGACTCTGACCACGCCAAGGACACATTTGTCAGAAAGCAGCAGTACCGGACCTTGCGCGCTCGTCGCCCCCGCGGAGTTGCCGCATACGGACCTGATGCCGAGGACGGCTGTGCCGGAGTCGGCGACGTCCATTTCGGGCGGGACAATGATCGAGACGAGCGCCAGACCTGCTACGACGCGGACGCTGATCTCTTGGTCAGGCAGCTCGGCCCCGCGCAGATCCATCCGTGCCAGGCCCGCGATCGCCGTGACGACGGTTTCGGCGGCCGCGAGCCAGCTTCCGTCGCGGCTGGTCGCGCCCAGAATGGCGGTGACCCTGCCGCGGCGACGGCCTGTGCCGCCGGCTGTCTGCACCGAGGCCGGCGTCTGCGCCGAGGCCGGCGTCTGCGGCGAGGCCAGCGTCTGCGCAAGCCTTGGCTCGGCGCCGCCTCCGGCGAGCAACACGCCTTCGGCGGCGATGTCATTGACAGGCCCGCCGGCGGTTACCGGGACCGCCCGCGCCTTGCTCTCAGGGGGATTGTTCCTGCCAAACCACAAGAACGCGGTCAGCGCGATGATGATGACCGCGACGCCGCCGCCGAGAAAGAGGACTTCGTCGGCGTTCTGGGCCTCGACCAGCCGGTCCACGAACGTGATCGCGGCAACCAGAATCAGCATCGAGACGACCCTGGCCTTGAGGTCCTCGATGTCGTGCATCTCGAGCCAGCCTGGCAGCCAGAACTTCTCGCCCTCGCGCTCGGTGGTGATCACGAATAGTTCGTAGAAGCCGAAGGCCAGGATCATGAGCGTGACGCCGACCAGGAAGGTGTCCATGACGACGAGGAAGCGTCCGAGCCGGGCGCCCACGTGCGCGGGCTCGCCGACCACCTCGGTCAGCGTGCGGACCAGGATGTCTGCGCCGTACACGAACGACGCTGCCGCGTCGAGCACGAGGAAGATCACGGGGATCAGGACGAGCAAGCGGGACAGGGCAAGCAGCCGCTCGAACCGTGCCTGCAGGCTGGACCGCCCGCTGGCCTCGGAGCCGGCTTCGGGCGGGCGTCCGGCCGCAGGCCCGTCTCGCCCTCCTGGCTCCCCGGTCACAAGGGACGTTTACCCACCGCTAGACGCGGATATGACGACGCCCCCGTGAGCGCCTGCTCGCGAGGGCGTGCCTCGGGCATCTCGAAGACGCCCCGTGCGCCGGTGTGAGGTCGCCTCTCGGCGAAAGGCACAACGCGGCTCCAGCCGAACGGTAGTCCGCGAAGGCAATGGGTTAGGCCCGGGGGACACATCACACCGACGCGGGTTGTAACGCGTGTGCACCGTGAGGTATTCCGTCGTCCCGGCCACCTTTCCACGGGACTACTCTGAGCGGTGAGGTCACGCGCAGGTTGAGGAGCCTCGTGGTTGCGAATGTCTCGGCCATCGGCTGCATAGGCAAGATCATCGTCGCGACGCGCGGCGAGGCGGGTCCCGGCGAGGTCCTGGTCAAGATCCGGGGCGGGTCCGAGGCGTTCATCGCCTGGTCCAGGGAGCCACTTCCGAAGGGCACGACCGTCCTCGTCATCGATGAACGCGGCAGCCGGGCCGTCGAAGTCAGCGCGTGGGACGATCCACTCGACCCAGGCCTGGTGAACCCGTGAGATAGGCAATGTGCGGCAAGTTCAGCGATTTCGGCAATTTCAGTTAATAACAGCACCGGCACCCTATGTGGAGATGACAAAATGCTCGGCTATCGCGTCCCCCGGCCCGACGAGGCCATGCTGGTTTCCGGCGGCAGGCACGGAATGAACGGCGCGCCATTTAAGGTCGTGACCGGTCACGGCTCTTTTGTGCTGCCGTTCGTCCGCAAAGCCAACTTCCTGACCCTATCCATGGCCGAGTCCGAGGTTTCCGAGACCTGCGTCACCAAGCAGGGCATCTCGCTCAACGTCCGCGCGGTGATCGCGTTCAAGGTCGGCAACGACCAGGAGAGCATTGTCAACGCCGGGCAGCGGTTCTTGTCCGACCAGGACCAGATGTCCGTCCTGACGGGCCGGATCTTCGCCGGTCACCTGCGCTCGATCATCGGTTCGATGACGGTGGAGGAGATCGTCACTGAGCGCCAGAAGCTCGCGACCGAGGTCCTGGACGGATCGAAGGCGGAGATGGCCAAGATCGGGCTGACCGTCGATTCGCTCCAGATCCAGTCGATCGACGACATGAATACCGGCTATATCGATGCCATGGCCGCCCCGCACAACGCCGCCATCCAGCGTCAAGCGCAGATCGCGCAGGCTCAGGCGAACCAGGCTGCTGCCGAGGCGCAGCAGATGTCGCAGCGTGCTCAGGCGGAGTACGGCAGGCAGACTTCGGTCGTGCAGGCCCAGTACAAAGCCGAGGTCGACAAGGCCCAGGCCGAGGCCGCGCAGGCCGGTCCGCTGGCTCAGGCTCAGGCGACTATGGAGGTGCTCTCCGCCCAGGCCGAGCTGGCCAAGCGCCAGTCCGAGCTGCGCGAGCGCCAGCTCGTCGCTGAGGTGATCAAGCCAGCCGAGGCTGAGGCGGAAAAGGTGCAGATCCTGGCCAAGGCCGACGCGCAGCGCGTCACCATGCAGGCGGAGGCTGCCGCCTCGCACAACAGGGTGGCGCTCGACCGGATGCTCATCGAGCAGCTGCCGCAAATCGTCAGGGAGGCGGCGTCCGGCCTGGCCGGTGCCAATCTCAGCGTGCTGAACGGGGCTGAGGGCCTCAGCGAGCTGGCGTCCGGCCTGGTCGCTCAGGGCCTGACGATCTTCGATTCGATCAAGAAGGGCCTCAACGACGAGACCGGTCACCTGGCGGGCGCGCCGCGGCTGCCGCATCCCGACCGGCCAGAGGGCGAGTCGAACGGGCAAGCGACGGGCTAACGCCGCCGGCAGCGCCCAGGCGGTAACTCGGTTGGTGAATCCGCCGGAGCGCTCAATACTGAGCTGATGCAGCCGACCGAGAGCGCGGTGCTCGTCCTTGTACCCGAGGCAGAGAGCGTGGTCGCGAGCCACCGCGCCGCTCTGGACGGGGCGGCCGCCATGGGCGTCCCCGCCCACGTCACTGTGCTGTACCCGTTCGTGCCGCCGGAGCGCACGGACGACGCGGTGATCGCGGCGCTGGCCGGCGCGGTCCGGTCGGTGTCCGCGTTCGACCTGGCCTTCCGCCGGCTGCGCTGGTTCGACCGGTCCGTGCTGTGGCTGGCACCGGAGCCGCCCGAGCCGTTCATGGCGCTCACCGCCGCCGTCCACCGGGCCTTTCCCGACTACGTTCCCTACGGTGGGGTGCACGCCGATGTGGCGCCGCATCTGACCGTCGGCCAGGGCCAGCCAGCGGACGCGCTGGAGTCAGCCGCGCGGGCGATCAAGCCCAGCCTGCCGGTCACGGCGCGGGTGAGCACGGCCGTGCTGATGCATGGCTCGCTGCAACCTGACTCATGGCGCGTTGTCGCCGAACTGCCGCTCGGCGACCAGGCGCGCTGACCTCGCAAGCTCTTGCCAGGTGACGCTACGCGCTGACCGGCTGCGCGGCGGCCCGCACCTCGGCCCGGCGCCTGACCGGGTCGGCGAGGGCCGTCGTCAGATCGTCGAGAGCGCTGACCGTGTGCGCGCTGACCACGGCGTCGCAGTGCGGCCAGGCGACGGACATCCCGCCGGCCAGCGGCTCGTAAGCGGCGCTCTTGGTCCGCGGGTTCACCCAGACGATGCGGAACGCGACCAGCGACAGTCGCTCCATCTCGTGCCGCAGCTGGTCAAGATCACCGGTTTCCCAGCCGTCGGAGATGATCACGACGACCGCGCCCCTGGCCATGCCGCGGCGGCCGTAGTGGTCGTTGAAATCCTTCAGCGCGGATCCGATCTTGGTGCCGCCGAGCCAGTCGGGCGCCGCCTGGCCGGCCCGCTGCAGCGCGATGCCTGGCAGCGTTCTGGCCAGCACGGGCGTCAGCCTCGTCAGCCTGGTCGCGAACGTGAAGACCTCGGCGCCCGCGGCGCCCGCGGCGCAGTACAGCAACTGGATCATCGCCCGCGCGTAAGGCTCCATCGAGCCCGAGATGTCGCACAGCACGACCAGCCTGCGCGGTCGCCTGGCGGGAACGCGCCCGATCAGCCGGAACGCGTCGCCGCCGGTCCGGCGGGCCTGGCGGAGCGTCGCGCGCATGTCGGTGCGCCTGCCGCGTGGGCGCCGCCGCTGCCGCCGGGAGCGGCGCTCGGGCAGGGCGAGCGTGATCCGCCGCATCAGAATCGCCACCGAGATCAGCTCCGCGTCCGTGAGGTCGGCGAAGTCCTTGCTGGCGAGGCGCTCGATGCTGGTACCCAGGTAAGGCTGCTCGATCTCGCGGTCGGGCTCGGCGTCGTCGTCGGCCATCTCCCGGCTCTCGGCATCGCCGTCGCGCCGAGCGTCCTCACCGGCCGCGGTGTGCTGCTGAGCGGCCTTCGCGGCGCTGGCCAGCAGGTGCTCGGACGACCAGTCGGGCAGGCCGCCGATCCCGTCAGGGCCAGGCTCGGCGGCAGGCCGCGCGTCGGCCATGTCGCCGAAGATCTGCTCGAACACGGCCCGCAGGATCAGGGCGTGCTCCTTGCTGGCGACGAGCGTGGTCAGCGCGCACAGGTACAAAGCGCGCGGCGTGCCAGGCCGCGCGACCGTGACCGCCGCGGCGAAACGCTCGGCCCTGCCCGGCCCCACCGGCAGGCCGGCCGTTCGCAAAGCGGCCGCGAACGTCGCACTGATCTCGGCCAGATCGGCGGGCGATTGCGCTGGCACCTCGCTGGCACTGGCCTGATCAGTCATCCCGGCCGATCAGTGCGGCGAATCCGGTCTGGCGCATGGTCGCGAGGTCCTCTGAGTACTTGAGCACAGCCCCGGCGGTGCGTTCGGCCGACGCGACGTCCAGTTCGCCAGCCCCGAGGATGTGCAGCGCACCTGCCCAGCTGATCGCCTCGGCGATGCCGGGCGGCTTGGCCAGGTCCAGGTGACGCAGCCGGGCCACGCCCATCGCGACCTGGTCGGCCAGCGGGCCGGTCGCATCGGGCACTCGTCGCCTGATGATCTCAGCCACGCGCGGCACGTCCGGGTAGTCGATCCAGTGGTACAGGCAGCGCCGCTTCAGCGCGTCGTGCAGGTCGCGCGTCCGGTTCGAGGTCAGCACCACGATCGGCGGGTACGCGGCCCGCCTGGTGCCCAGTTCGGGGATCGTCACCGCCGCCTCGGCGAGCAACTCGAACAGGAAGGCCTCGAACTCATCGTCGCCGCGGTCGACCTCGTCGATCAGCAGCACCGCGGGGCGCGGCCCAGGGTGATCGAGCGCGGCGAGCAGCGGCCGCTCGAGCAGGTACTCGTCGCTGAACAGGTCGGCTTCGCGCGGCGACTCGCCGCGGGCCTCGGCGAGCCGGATCGCGAGCAACTGGCGCGGGTAGTTCCACTCGTACAGCGCCTCCGCCGAGGTCAGCCCCTCGTAGCACTGCAGCCTGATCAGCGGCGTGTCGAGCACGCTGGCCAGCGCCTTCGCCGCCTCGGTCTTCCCTACTCCAGGCTCGCCCTCGAGCAAGATCGGCTGGCTCATCCGCGCCGCGAGGAACAGCGCAGTGCCGAGCGGCTCGTCGGCCAGGTAGCTCGCCTCGTCGAGGGCAGACAGCAGCGTGGCGACGTCAGGAAGCTGCTCGGAAATATCGCTCATCCGTGCGCCGGCCCTTTCAGTCTTCGCAACAAGGACACCCACCATCATGCTGCAGCCTGGCCAGTGTCCTGGCACCGGATGTCCCTCGCCCGGTGGCCACGAGCGGGACATTAGTCCGTTATGGCAAGGTCGCTGCGGATCGGGCGGCCCTGGATCGCGCTCCAGACCGCTGCCGGGGTCAGCGGCATGTCGGCGTGGCGCACGCCGAACGGCGCCAGCGCGTCGAGCACGGAGTTCACAACCGCGGCCGGGGAGCCGACTGTCGCCGACTCACCGATGCCCTTGGCGCCGATCGGGTGGTGCGGCGACGGCGTCACCGTGGCGCCCAGCTCCCAGGACGGGCACTCGACCGCGGTCGGCAGCAGGTAGTCCATGAACGAGCCGCCCAGGCAGTTGCCGTCGGCGTCGAACGCGATGGCCTGCATCAGCGCCATCCCGACGCCGTCGGCGAGCCCGCCGTGCACCTGGCCCTCGACGATCATCGGATTGATCCTGACGCCGCAGTCGTCGACGGCGATGAACCGCCTGACCTCGACCTGCCCGGTGCCCGGGTCCACGTCGGTGACGCAGATGTAGGCGCCGAACGGGAAGGTGAGGTTGGGCGGGTCGTAGACGGCACCCGCGTCCAGGTGCGCTTCCACGCCATCGGGCAGTTCGATGCCGGAGTGCGCGGCCATCGCGATCGCGGCGAGCGTCGCAGCCTGTTCGGGGTCGCCGCGGACGCGCCAGGCGCCATCGGCCCACTCCAGGTCGTCTGCGGCGACCTCCATCATCGCGGCCGCGACGATCCTGGCTCGCTCTCGCGCCTTGCGCGCGGCCATCACCGCGGCCGCCCCCGAGACGGCGGTGGACCGGGATCCGTACGTGCCGAGGCCGAACGGCGTCCGGTCCGTATCGCCGTGCACGACCTCGACGTCGTCTGGCGATATCCCGAGCTCGCCGGCGACGAGTTGCGCGAACGTCGTCTCGTGCCCCTGTCCCTGGGTCTGGCAGGAGATGGCGAGCACTGCCTTGCCGGTCGGGAAGATCCGCAGGTCGGCGCCGTCGGCCATGCCCAGGCCGAGGATGTCCATGTGCTTGCGCGGGCCAGCGCCCACGCCCTCGGTGAAGAAGCTGATCCCGATGCCCATGTACTCGCCGCGCTCGCGCCTGCTCCGCCTGCTCGCGGCGCAGATCGGCGTAGCCGGCCATGTCCATCGCGGCCCGCAGGGCGCGCGGGTAGTCGCCAGAGTCGTACTGCCAGCCGGTCGGGCAGGTGTAGGGGAACTGCTCGGGGCGGATCAGGTTCCGCATCCGCAACTCGGCCGGCGTCCATGCCTAGCTCGCGAGCGAGCAGGTCGACCATCCGCTCGACGAGGTACACAGCCTCGGTGATCCGGAACGAGCAGGAGTAGGACGACGCCACCGGGCGCCTTGTTCGTGTAGACGCCCGTGACCTCGCAGTACGCCGCCCGCAGGTCGTAGGACCCGGTGAAGATGTGGAAGAACCCGGCGGGGAACTTGGTCGGCTGGGCCGCCCCGTTGAAGGCACCGTGGTCGGCGAGCACCCTGGCCCGCAGGGCCAGGATCGTGCCGTCCTTGCTGGCCGCGATCTCGCCGTGCATGTGAAAGTCGCGGGCGAACGTGGTCGACATCAGGTTCTCCGACCTGTCCTCGACCCACTTGACCGGCCTGCCGGTGATGATCGACCCGACGACCGCGCACAGGTAGCCGGGGTAGATCGGCACCTTGTTGCCGAAGCCGCCGCCGATGTCCGGTGAGACGACCCGGATCTTGTGCTCGGGCATCCCGGTGACCAGCGCGTACAGGGTCCGGTGCGCATGCGGGGCCTGGGTGGTGCACCAGATCGTCAGCCGGCCGCTCACCTTGTCCATATCCGCCACCGCGCCGCAGGTCTCCAGCGGCGCGGGGTGCACCCGCGGGTACAGCATGTCCTGGCCGACGACCACGTCCGCGGCCGCGAAGATGGCGTCGGTGGCCGCCTTGTCGCCTGCGGACCAGTCGAAGATCCGGTTGCTCGCCCGGCCCTGCAGATCGTCCCTGATCAGTTCGGCGCCGGGGTCGAGCGCCCGGCGCGCGTCGACGACCGCGGGCAGCGGCTCGTACTCGACGTTGATGAGCTCGAGCGCGTCGCGGGCCGAGTACCTGTCCCGGGCGACCACGAACGCGACCTCCTGGCCCTGGAACCTGACCTTGTCGGTCGCGAGGACGGCCTGCACGTCGGCGGACAGCGTCGGCATCCAGGCCAGGTTCCGCTCGGCGAGCGTCTCCCCTGTGATCACGGCCTCGACGCTGGGGTGCGCCTGGGCTGCCGCGATGTCGATCGAGCGGATCTTGGCGTGCGCGAGCGGGCTGCGCAGGACCGCGCCGTAGAGCATGCCGGGCAGCACGACGTCGTCCACGAACGTGCCCTTGCCACGCAGGAACCTAGCGTCCTCTTTGCGCGGCAATGGCCCGTACGCCCGGTTAAAAATGTGCTCGGAGTCCGTTGTCATGACTGATCATCACCCTCGTCGACGCCGGACTCATGGCGCGCCGCCCACCGGACGGATCGGACAATATTCTCATAACCGGTGCACCGGCAGATCTGCCCGGAGATCGCCTCGCGGATCTCCTGCTCGGTCGGGTCTGGGTTGTGGTCGAGCAGCCAGCGAGCGGTCAGCATCATGCCGGGCGTGCAAAACCCGCACTGCAGGCCGTGGCAGCGGGCGAATCCGAGCTGGACAGGGTCCAGCCGACCGCCCTGCTCCAGGCCCTCGACGGTGAGCACCCGGCGGCCGTCAGCCATAGCCGCGAGCAAGGTGCAGGACTTGACCGGCATGTCGTCGAGCCAGAGCACGCAGGCGCCGCAGTTGGACGTGTCGCAGCCCCAGTGGGAGCCGGTCAGTCCGAGCTCGTCCCTGATGAAGTGGATCAGCAGCAGCCTCGGTTCGACCTCCCTGGTGTATTCGGTCCCGTTGACGTTGACCGCGATCTGCACCTCAGGCTTCCTGCCCGCCGTCGTGCCGCCGCGCCCTGGCCAGCGCGCTGCGCAGCGCCCTGGTCGTGAGCTCCGACGCGAGATGCCGCTTGTAATCGGCCGGGCCGCGCTGATCGGAGACCGGCCGGCAATGCTCGGCCGCAAGCTGGCCGGCCCGTGCGAAGTTCTCCTCCGTCGCCGGCCGTCCGCGCAGGAAGTCCTCGGCCTCGGCCGCCGAGAAATGCCTGGCGCCGACCGCGGTCAGGCCGATGCCGGCATCGGCCACCACGTCGCCACCCTCATGGTCCAGCCAGACCGCCGCCCCGGCCGCGCCGACCGGCCAGTCGCCGACCCTGCGCCCGACCTTGTGGTAGGCGCTTCCAGAGCCAGGCACGATCGGCACCCTGATCTCGGTGAGGATCTCACCGGGCCTGACCACGGTCTCGTACGGGCCGGTGTGGAAGTCCCTGGCAGCTGCTGTCCTGGTCCCCGACAGATTCTTGATCACCATCGTCGCCTTCAGCGCCGCGAAGGCCGCCGACAGGTCCTCGGACGGGTCGGCCTGGCACAGCGATCCGCCGATTGTGCCCCAGAGCCGCACGATCGGATCGGCGATCACCCGCTCGGCGTCGTGCAGGATCGCGAAGTGCTGGCCGGCGATCTCGGAGTCGAGCAGCTGCGCGTGCCTGGTCATGGCACCAATCCGCAGTTCGCCGTCGGTGACGGTGAGGTAGGCGAGCTCGGTCAGGCCGTTGATGTCGATCAGCGTCTCCGGCTGGGCGAGCCTGAGCTTCATCATCGGGATGAGGCTGTGGCCGCCCGCCAGGATCCGCGATTCGGGGCCGAACCTGGCGAGCAACGTCAGCGCATGCTCGATGCTGGTCGCTCGCTCGTACTCGACGTAAGCAGGAACCTGCACGCCGGCCTCCCCGCTCGCCTCCCGCGTGAGATGCCACGCGTGTGCAGTGTACGAGGCGCGGTCCCGGCCGCACGTCGCTGCCTGACCTGCGGATGGGCTCATGGCCAAGGCTGCGTCCGCGCTGCGTGATAATCGGGAGAGTCATGACACTCACGCAGCTCAACGCGTTCGTGCTGGTCGCGAGGCTCGGCTCGGTAACAGCGGCCGCGAACGCGCTGGGCGTCAGCGAGCCGGCCGTCTCCCAGGCGCTGTCCGCGCTGCGGGCGCATCTCGGCGATCAGTTGCTCAGCCGCGGCCCGTCCGGGATGACGCTGACCGCCGGCGGATCGCGACTGCTCGCCACCGCGTCTCAGATCGTCGTGCTCGGCGCCGAGGCGCACGCCGCGGTCCGTGCCGCCCAGGGCGCACCGGAACAACTGCGGGTCGTGGCGACGTCCACGGTGGCCGAGTTCGTGACCACGCCGCTGATGGAGGCCTTTACCAAACGGTTCGCTGGCAGCGTCGAGGTCTCGGCGGGTGTCGCGGTGTCGAAGGAGATGCCCGTCCTGGTCGCGAACCGGCTGGCCGACCTGGCGATCGGGCCTGGCGCGGCCGCCGATCCCGTGCTTCCGGTCGTCAGCGAGCCGATCTTCAAGTACCGCCTCGTCGCGGTGGCCGCAGGCAACGCCAAGCCGCAGGGCGCGCCCAGGCAGTGGCGCTGGCTGGTCGACCCGTCGGCCACTGACGCTGGCAGCGACGTCGGTCAGCTGCTCGCCGCGCTGCGCATACCCGAGGACCGGATCGGCGTCTGCTCGAGCCAGACCGCGGCCTGGGCCGCGGCGGCCGACGGCGGCGGGGTATCGCTCGCGGTCGAGCACCTGGTGGCGCAGCAGTTGCGGCGCGGCGAACTATCCCTGGTCGACCTGCCAGGGGCGCCGGTCGAGGGCTGCTGGTATGTCACGATGCTCGAACGACGCCAGCGCAGCACCGTGGCTAGCTCGATGCGCAGGTTCCTGAGCACGCCTGAGGCGATGCAGCTGATGCGGGCCCCGGCGGCGGGCGTGCCGCCGTCCAGGTTCAAGCCGCCCGTCTACGTGACGATCTGGAGCTGACCGCGTCCTCGCACCGGGCCGCCGTCACTGGCCGAACCGGTCAAGCCAGCCGCGCGCGACCGTGCGCAGCCGGTCGGTGTCGAGCCGGTAGACCCGTTCCCTGCCGCGCATCGAGATAGTCACCAAGCCTGCCTTGGCCAGGACGTGCAGGTGCTGCGATGTCGTCGGCCAGGAGTGGTCGAACCGTGCGGCGATGGCGCCCGAGGTCATTTCGCCGCCCCTGGCGTGCAGGACCGCGAGGATGGTCCGCCTGGCCTGGTGTGCCAGCGCGCCGAACACGGCGTCCAGCGCTTGGAGTTCGGCCAGGCCGCGAGCCGCGGCTCGGCAGTGGGTTCGGGCGGCTGGCTCACGCGAACAGCCGGCTCACGCAGGCAGGGCGACGCGCTGATAGTGCGGGAAATCCCAGCGCGGCTGTCCGCCGCGCTCCTCGAGCAACGGCTCCATCGGCTCCCAGATCGCGATCACGTCGGGATGTTCGTGCGCCAAGCCGAAGCCGCCCTCGACCCAGGTGAAGATCTCGACATAGGTCAGCCCGCCGTCGGTGCCGCGGAAGACCAGCGATTCCTCCTCCGTCACGAAGCCGAGATGGTGCAGCGTGTGCCAGTGGCGGCTGAGCAGGCTGACGAAACGGTCCTCGGCGTCGGGCCTGACCCGGTACGTGCAGATTACTGTTTCCTTAGCCATGCGACTAATAATTAGCCAACTGCCTTAGCAAGTCAAGGCACGAAGCCGAATCTGAGCGAGAATCCGCAGCTAGGGCAGGGGGCTGACCCAGTGTGGTCAGGCCAGTTAAGCAACAGCTTATTAGCAGGTTGCGGGCTATTCGTGCCAGGAGAATCATGGCCAGTGCTGCTCCAACCAGCGCAGCGCAGACGACGATGCCCAGGCACCGTCACGAGCCTGGAGTGCGCCATGCGGATCGAGTCCGACGGGCACAGCAGCGGCAATCCGCGCCTGTTTGAGCTGATCGAGCACGCGCCCAAGACGGGCAAGAGCCCGACCGTGTGGGCCTGGCCAGAGCTCATCGACTACCTGAAGGTGGCCGGACAGCCGGTGCCAGGGCCGTGGCCGCCGCACCAGCAGCCCCGGCCCGACCCCGAAGAAGACTCGATGCCGGTCGCCGTCGCCGACACACCCGATCAACGCGATAGCGGTACGTGACTGTCCAGACCGGACACTGGAGGAACGGATGTATCCGTCTCGGTTCCGCTACGAGGCACCGCGCTCGATCGCCGAGGCGATCTCCCTGCTGCACGAGGGCGGGGAAGACGCGAAGGTGCTGGCAGGAGGCCAGAGCCTGGTGCCGCTGATGAAGCTGCGCTTCGCCTCGCCGACGCTGATCGTCGACATCAACAACCTGCCTGGTCTCAGCTACCACCAGGAGGATCCCGACGGCACGATCAGGATCGGTGCGCTGTGCAGGCACGCTGACCTGGAGCGATCAGCGCTGCTCAAGAGTAAGCAGCCGGTCATGGCCGCGGCAGCGCCGCTGATCGCTGACCCGATCGTCCGCAATCGCGGCACGCTCGTTGGCTCGCTCTGTCACGCAGACCCGCAGGGTGACTGGGCGTCGGTGGTGACGGCACTCGGGGGCTTCGTGATCGCACGCGGTCCTTCGGGCAGGCGCTCCGATCCCGATCGCGGACTTCGTCACCGGTCCGTTCCAGAACGCGCTGGCCCACGACGAGATCGCAGTAGAGGCAGTCATCCCGCCGGCGAAGGGAACGCTGGCGGGCGGCTATCTCAAGCTCGAGCGCAGGATCGGTGACTTCGCGACCGTCGGCGTGGCAGCGGCCGTCGAGACCTCTGGCGAGACGGTGACCAGGGCGGGGATAGCGCTGACTGGGGTCGGCGGGTCGACGATCAGCGCCACCGAGGCTTGCCGGGCGCTGATCGGCCGGGCCTTGACGCCCGAGAGCATCGCCGAGGCCGCCGACCTGGCCGCCGCGGCGGCGCGGCCGCGCACCGATCACCGCGGCAGCGCCGAGTACAAGCGGCACATGGTCAAGACGTTCGTCGTCCGCATCCTCAGCCGCGCGAACGGCCACCCGGCCGGCGCAGGCGGCGTAGTCGGCGGCGTGGTGGCCCAGGACCCAGGACCGGCATCGGCCAACGGAGAAGCCAGCGGCACCGCGGAAGGGGCGGCCTGACATGACGATCGTCTATGAGGACCGCGGCGACGAGGACACCGGTGACGTACCTGTCAACCGGATCCGGTTCAGCATCAACGGCCAGAAGAAGATCGCCGAGGTGGAGCCGCGGCTGCTGCTCTCGCACCTGATCAGGCGCGGGATAGGGCTAACCGGCACGCACATGGGCTGCGATACGACAAACTGCGGCGCATGCACCGTGCTGGTCGACGGCCGGCCGGTTAAGTCCTGCACCATGCTCGCCGTGCAGGCCGACGGCCACGCGATTGAGACGGTCGAGGGTCTGTCAGGGCAGAGCGAACTGCACCCGCTGCAGGAGGGCTTCAAGCAGGAGCACGGCCTCCAGTGCGGGTTCTGTACCCCCGGCATGATGATGACCGCCAAGGCGCTGCTCGCCGAGAACCCCGACCCGACCGAGGAAGAGGTCCGCTGGGCGCTGTCGGGCAACCTGTGCCGCTGCACCGGCTACCAGAACATCGTGAAGTCCGTGCTGTGGGCGGCGGACAAGCTCAAGGCCCAGAACAGCTAGCACAGGACAGCTAGCCCGCCGGGACCGGCTCAGACAGGAACGGGAGTCAGCACAGTGACCCAGGCACTAGACGAGATCAAGATCGGCGGGCTTGGCGCGAGCCGCAAACGGGTCGAGGACGACCGGTTCATCCGCGGCAAGGGCAACTACACCGATGACATCACCCTGCCGGGCATGCTGCACATGGAGATCCTGCGCAGCCCGCTCGCGCACGCCAGGATCAAGTCGATCGACGCCAGCAAGGCGTGGGACATCCCCGGGGTTCACCTCGTGCTGACCGGCGACATGATGGCGACCCGCAACCTGGCCTGGATGCCGACGCTCTCCTATGACACCCAGGCAGTGCTAGCGACCGACAAGGTCAGATTCCAGGGCCAGGAAGTCGCTTGCGTGATCGCCGACGACCCGTACGTCGCCAAGGACGCCTGCGAGGCGATCGACGTCGAGTACGAGCCGCTGCCGGCCATCGTGAACCCCATGCAGGCGGTGGCCGAGGGCGCGCCGGTGATCCGTGACGACAAGGAGAACCAGCCCGACAACGTCATCTACAACTGGGAGGTCGGCGACAAGGCGGGCACCGACCGGGCCTTCGAGCAGGCCGACGTGGTGTCCAGGCTGCAGCTGCACTACCCGCGCTCGCACCCGTCGCCGATCGAGTGCTGCGGTTCGATCGCCGACTTCAACCGTGCCACCTCCAAGCTCACCGTCTACATGACATCGCAGGCGCCGCACATCATCAGGGCTGCTGTCGCGCTGGTCGCCGAGCTGCCCGAGCACATGATCAGGATCGTCTCGCCGGACATTGGCGGCGGCTTCGGCAACAAGGTGCCCGTGTATCCCGGCTACGTATGCTCGATCCTCGCCTCGATCCTGCTCGAGCGCCCGGTCAAGTGGATCGAGGACAAGTCGGGCAACCTGATCTCCACCGGCTTCGCGCGCGACATCTATCTCGATGGCGAGATGGCGCTGCGCAAGGACGGCAAGATCCTCGGCGTCCGCATGCACGCCGACGCCGACCACGGCGCGTTCTTCTCCGATGCGCAGCCCAGCAAGTTCAAGATCGGCCTGCTGCACTCGACCTTCGCGTGCTACGACGTGCCAGCGGCGCACCTGACCGCTCGGGGCACCTACAGCAACAAGGCACCGGGTGGAGTCGCCTACCGGTGCTCCTTCCGGGTGACGGAGGCGATGTTCTTCCAGGAGCGGATGGTCGCGGCGGCCGCGGCTGACCTCGGGATCGATCCCGCCGAGTTCCGCCGGATGAACTTCGTGCGTGACGAGCAGTTCCCGCACCGGACTCCGTTCGGGTTCCTGCTCGACTCTGGTCAGTACGGCAAGTGCCTCGACGTCGGCCTGAAGGCAGTTGGCTACGCGGACTTCAGGCAGCAGCAGGCCGAGGCGCGCAAGCGCGGCAGGCTGCTCGGCCTGGGTATCTCGACGATGACCGAACCGCTCGGGGCCGGCAACAGCCGCGAGTACGACATCCTCGGCATCAAGATGTTCGACTCGGCCGAGCTCAAGATCCACATGACCGGCAAGGCGATCCTGCGGACGGGCGCGAAGTCGCAGGGTCAGGGCCACGAGACGACCTGGGCGCAGATCGTCGCGCACGAGCTGGGGCTTCCCGCCGAGGACGTGGTCGTCGAGGAGGGTGACACCGACACGGCGCCCTTCGGCATGGGCACCTACGCCTCTCGCAGCACGCCGGTTGCCGGGGCCGCTGTCTCGATGGTGTCCAGGAAGATCAGGGCCAAGGCGCGCAAGCTCGCCGCCCACCTGCTTGAGGTTTCCGAGGAAGACGTTGAGTGGGAGCTAGGCAGGTTCTACGTCCGCAGCGCGCCAGATCGTGGCGTCACGATCCAGGAATGCGCGATGGCGGCCTACAGCAACATGCCGGATGGCATGGAACCCGGCCTGGAAAACACCGCCTTCTACGACCCGCCGAACCTGACCTGGCCGTTCGCGGTCTACATCGTCACGGTCGAGGTGGACCCGGAGACCGGCGTCTGGGACGTGCTGAACATGGTCGCTGTCGACGACTGCGGCGTCCGGATCAACCCGATGATCGTCGAGGGCCAGATCATGGGCGGCCTCACCGAGGCTTACGCGATGGCGAACATGCAGTTCATCACCTTCGACGCCGAGGGAAACTGCGTCGGCGGGAACTACATGGACTACCTGCTGCCGACCGCGTGGGAGACGCCGGGATTCGAACTGCACAGCGAGGTGGTCACGCCGAGCCCGCACCATCCGATCGGCGCCAAGGGCGTTGGCGAGTGCGCGGCGGTAGGCGGGCCTGCGGCGTTCGTGAACGCGGTGATGGACGCGATCGCGGACACCGGCGTACGCAATATCGACATGCCGGTGCTGCCCGACCGGGTCTGGGAGGCCATCACCTACCGCCGTGATGTGTCTGGCGCACCACCGGTTCGCTCGGACGACTGATCATTGAGGGATACAGGATCATGAATGGCTGGCCGATCATGAAGCAGGCTGCCGAGCTTGCTCAGCGCGGTGAGCCGTTCGCGCTGGCCACCGTCGTGTGGAGGCAGCGGCCGTCCTCCGGGCAGCAAGGATCGCGAGCGATCATCACGGCCGCCGGCGAGGTGCACGGCTGGATCGGCGGTGCGTGCGCCGAGCCGTCGGTGATCAGGCACGCCCGCGAGGTGATGGCCGAGGGGGCGCCGCGCCTGCTGCTGCTCGGCACGACAGACAAGTTCGGCGACGCGATTCCAGACGGCATGACGGTGGTGCCGATCGCCTGCCAGAGCGAGGGCGCGCTCGAGGTGTACATCGAGCCGGTGCTGCCGGTCCCGCACCTGGTCGTGGTCGGGCGCTCGCCGATGGCGCGGACGCTCGCGGACATGGCGGCCGCGCTCGGCTGGCGGACCGACCTGCGCGACTGGACCGACTTCTCCGCCTCCGATGCCGGCCGTGAGTCGATGGTGGTCGTCGCCACTCAGGGTCACGGCGACGAGGAGGCGGTTGAGCAGGCGGTCGCGGCCGAGCCCGCCTACCTGGGGCTAGTCGGTTCCCGCAGGCGCGGCGCAGCCGTGCTTGGCTACCTTGCTGAGCGCGGCATCGCCAGGGACCAGCTTGACCGGGTCAGGGTTCCGGCCGGGCTGGACCTCGGCAGGACGTCACACCCTGAGATCGCGGTCGCCATCCTGGCGCAGCTCGTGCAGCTCAGGTCGGCCGGCGAACTCGGGGCAGGCCACTCAGGGACCGGGGCCGCAGGCGCAGGGACGAAGGCCGCGCGGCGCGGCAACGAGCGGGCGTCTGGACCGGCCGACCACGGGCCAGCGGCCGGCGATCTTCCGCCGGCCGAAGCCGCCGATCCGGTCTGCGACATGACCGTCGCGACAGGAAAGGCCGGCCGTCCGCTGGAATTCGAAGGCGTCACCTATTACTTCTGCAGCGCCGGCTGCCGGAGCGAATTCGAGTCCAATCCCGATTCCTACGCCAGGAAAGAGACGCGATGCTGATCACCAACGACTTCGAGGTCGCGAAGCCGGTCGCCGCGGTGTGGGACTTCTTCGGTGACATCCCGCGGGTCGCGACCTGCCTGCCTGGCGCTGAGCTAACCGAGAACCTCGGCGAGGACAAGTTCGGCGGCAAGGTCGCCGTGCGGATGGGGCCAGTGAAGTTGCAGTTCGCAGGCACCGCCGAGATCACCGAGCGGGACGAGGCGGCCAAGCGCATCGTCGTGCACGCGGCGGGCGCGGAAGAGCGCGGCCGTGGCCAGGCCAGCATGGTCGTGTCGGCGACCCTCACAGCCGCCGGGCCCGGCACGAAGGTCGCGGTCAGCCAGGACCTGCAACTGGCCGGCGCGGCAGCCCAGTACGGCAGGGGCATGATCTCCGACGTCACCGCCGTGCTGATGCGCGACTTCGCGACCAACCTGGCCACGCAGATCTCGGCCGCCGAGCGGGGTGAGGCCGCTCAGGCAGCGGCCGCTCCAGCTGGCGGATTCGCGATCGGCATGCGGGCGGCGCTGATGGCGCTGCGGCGGGTCTACCGCCGGTTCTTCCTTCCCTACCAGGCAGCGAGCTGAGGAGTAGAAGCCATGGTCTTGTGGTGGATAGGCAACGCGGTGCTGCTGGTGGTCATCCTGCCGGTCGTGATCGCGCTGCTGAACCGGGTCCTGGCCGCCCTCGAGCGGATCAGGGCGGCATCTGACAACATCCTGGCCGGCGGCGGCGCGCTGGTCGGCGAGCTTGAGTGCGTGCCAGGCGGGCTCGCGACGACCGATGTCACGGTCAGGGCGATTTCCGTCGGCGCGGTCAGGTACGCCGGCTCGGTCGCCAAGCTTCTCGGTTAGCTGGAAAGGAGACGTTGACATGCCTGCAGCTGCATGGGTCACCCTGATCATCGCCGCGCTTATCATCGCCGTCACCGCGGTCGGATTGCTGCGCGTGATCTTCCACCTGCGCGCGATCCTCGCGACACTGCGTCAGGTCACCGGTGGCGTCACCGCGGTCGCGGACCTGACCAGCACCGTTCCCGACCGGCTGACCTCGGTCAACGCGAGCCTGAAGCCCGTCAGGGACTTCTGCGAGACAGTCTGAGCCGGCGAGGGAGATACCGATGACGCACACACTCCCGGCGCTGGCCGCCGGCACAAGCACAAGCACCTTCGGCTGGATCCTCGGCTACGTGATCGGCGGCGTGATCGTCCTTGTGGTGGTCGCGCTCGTGGTGCCGATCCTCATGCTCGCCAGGTCAATCGGCCAGGAGGCACCGAAGATCGACGCGCAGCTGACCAAGGCGGTGCACAACACCGCCGCGCTCGGCGGCCTGCGCACCACCATCGAGCACGCCACGATCATCATCGGCGGACTGCAGCGCGGCCGCGCCAGGCTGGGAGGCTGACCATGCACGACCTGGCTATGACCTCGACCGAGCACACGCTGTGGGTCAGCGTGATCATCGTCGGCTTCGTCGTGGTGCTCGCGGTTGCCGCGCTGCTCAGTCTGCTGATCTACCTCATCAAGGTCATCGACCGGCGTGTGGTCGAGGTGCGCGACACGCTCAAGGCGGCGTCCGGCAACACGGCAGACACGGTCCTCATCCCGCAGGTCGCGGACGGCGTCGAGGCCGTGCTCGCCGAGGGCCTGCAGCACCATCTGTTCCTCGGCCGGGTGCTCGGAAAGGTGAAGTCATGACCGCGCTGGTCGTCCTGTCGGTCCTCGTCATCGTGGCGCTGGTGGCCGGGCTGGCGGTCTATCTGTTCTGGGCAGGATCCTTGCTGAACCGCATCGCCGGGAACCTCGAGGAGAGCTTCGGCACCGCGGCGGAGATCCTCGGGCATTCCAAGCTCATCGGCCCTGGCGTCGAGCACATCAACAGGACGGGTGGCGTCGTGGCCGGCGCCCTGCCGTTGCTCTACGGGATGGCCGAGGAGATCGTCGTCGACGTCACCCCTGCCGCCGAGCGGCCTGCGGTGCTCGAGCCAGCCAGGCCGGCGTCAGGACGCCGCCGCTCCCGGCTGCTCGACACGGTCGGGTTCTCCTCAGAGAGCTAGCCGCCCGGCGAAGCGACGAAGCGTCATGCGAAGCGGCGAAGCGTCAAGCGTCGCGAAGCGACAGGACCAGGCCGCCGGCCAGCAGCGCACCGGCGGCCCAGGCGGCAAGCACGCCCAGGCCTTGCCAGGGCGTCAGCGGCAGCGACCTCAGGTTGGTGGTCGCCTCGATGTACATGCCGGCTGTCATCGGGCTGATCTGATTCATGTGCCGTTGCCACTGCTGATCGCCGACGAAGCTCGTGATGATCGGGAACAGGTAAAGCAGGCCGAGCACGACGCCGATCGAGGCCGCCGAGTCCCTGAGCGTCGCCGCGACGCCGACGCCGAGCAGCGCTATCAGCGTCAGGTACAGCACCGATCCGGCGGCGGCACGCAACACGGGCCCGGTACCAAGCGACAGCGCTTCGTATCCGTGCGCTGGGTTGATGCCGTGGCCATCGAGGAGCGGCTGCCCGGCCAGCACCGACCCGAGGACGGCGAGCGCCCCCGCGACGAGAGTCGCGCCGCCGGCCACGACCGCCTTGGCGGCGAGCACCTGCCAACGGCGCGGGACAGCGGTCAGCGTGAGCCGGATCATCCCGGTGCTGTACTCGCCGCTGACCGCGGTCACCGCCACGATCGCGACGACAGCCTGGCTGAGGTAAATGCCAGTCAGGCTTATCTTCGCCGGGTCGATCTGGCAGAGCCGGGCCGGACAGCTCACCGCGTTCGCCGCGGCCGCACCGACCGCGGCCGTCAGCGCGATCGCCGCGAGCAGCAGCCAGCCGGGCCCGGCTACGGTGCGCAGCTTCGTCCACTCCGCGTGCAGACAGTGCCGAGGCCCCGCCCACCGAGCCGGCGCTGGCCCGCGCCTGACCGCTACCGCCGTCATGCGTCTCTCCGGCGCAGCACGTAGGCCGCCGCGGCCAGGGCCAGCGCGGCCCAGGCGCACAAGACGGCGAACCCGGCCCACGGCGCCAGCGGGAAGTATCCGGTGGCAGGGGCATACGTGGCGTCGACCTGCGGGTAGGCAGGACTGGCCTGCTCGATCGCGAACGCCGCGGCCGGGGTGACTCGGACCAGCCATTCCTCTGCGCTGACCGGCAGCACGCCGGCGAGCAGGGCGAGCAAGTACGGCAGCACGATGCCGGCGATCACCGCGGTGATCGCCGTGGCACTGCGGCGAACCAGCGTCGCCACGCCGAGAGCGAGGACGGAGGCGACGGCGAGTAGCGCCGCTGTGCCGACGACGATCCGAAGCATGGTGAGGGCCGGTACCGGGAGTATCGGGTTGCCGTTGCCCTTGAGCAGGTGCTCGCCGAGCGGGATCGCGACCGCCGTCGCGATCACCCCCGCGGCGAACATGACTCCGCCGAGCACAATGGCCTTGGCGGCCAGCACCCGGCCGCGATGGGGGCTGGCGACCAGCGTCGTACGGATAAGTCCGCGACGGTACTCCGCCGTCATGAACATGACGCCGATCACCACCATCGCGATCAGCCCGGCGAAGACCCCGGCGAGGGTCTGCTGGATTGTATAGCTGCCAGCGTCGGTGCCCGCCAGCGGAGCGATGTCGCCAGATCCGGCCACGGTGAACACGCCGCCGGCCTGCGAGAAACCCTGTACCGACGGGGGAAGCGCGACATCTATGCGCCCACCGACAGGTCCCCCTGTCCACCGGCTAGCGGGCCAGGTGCCCCGATGGCTCAGCCCGTCAAAGGTCGCGGTGGCCAGGGTGGGGCCGCCTACAGCCGACGACGTGCCAAGCGAGGTCGAGGTCACCGAGTAGCCGGGCGCGGCGGCGAACAAGCCCGCCTGCGCGGTGGCCGGCAATCCCGGCAGCGCGGCGGTGCCCACCAGTGTCCAGTGCGTGCCGTCGGCCGAGTCGTATCCCTTGATCACATCGCCCGAGCGGGTCAGCCGCAGCCAGCGAGGCGAGCGGGCCGACACCTTCCCCGCGAGCCCGGGCGTGTCGTGGGTGAAGTTCCACTGCATCCGGACCCCGTGCCCACCGGTGACCATCATCGCCGCGTAGGCCGATCCCTGCGCGGTGCTCGCCTTGATGAGGATCCCGGCCTTGGTCCACGGCTGCACTCCGGTCTTCATGCCTGCGAGTGGATTAGATCCGGAGGCCAGGCCGCCGTGCGTTGAGTACATGCCCGCCAGTGACGTCGCCCGGACCGTGATGCTGCCGTTCCCCGCCAGCGGCTGGTGCACGAAGTAGAAGCTGTCGCTCACCCATTCGCCGCCAGGACCAGCCGGCGGCGCGGGACACGGCTTGGGCGCGGGATTCGGGTTCTGCGGACTCACCGACGCGAAGCTGCAGTGGCTGTTCGCCCCGGCGAGCGCGCCAAGCCCGATGATCAGCAGAGCGCCGACGACAGTGCCGATGATCCAGCCCCGAACGGTACGGAACTTGGTCCACTCCGCCCGAATAAGCTGCGGGAAACCGTCACGCCCGGGAAGGACCTCAGGCCGGTGGGGTGTCATGACGCTCATCGCGCGGCCTCCGCCCGGAATTCCACTGCATCTCTCGTCAGCTCCATGTACGCCTCCTCCAGGCTGGCCCGGTGGGCGGACAGTTCAGAGAACGGGATCGCGCCCTCGGAGAGAATCATCACGATGTGCTCGGGAGACAGGCCAGAAACGGCGAGGACGTCTGGGCCGGTGCTTGCGACCTCGGCGCCTGCCCTGGCGAGCGCCGTCATCGCGTCGGCGCGCGCCGACGTCCTGACTGTCACCCGGTCCTGCGACGCCGCGGCGATCAAGTCGGCGACGCTGGCGTCGGCGATCACCTTCCCGCGGCCCACGACGACCAGATGATTCGCGGTGTCCTCAAGCTCGCTCATCAGGTGGCTGGACACCAGCACGGCCCGGCCCTGGGCGGCAAGCAGCTTCAGGAAGCCACGCATCCACACGATGCCCTCGGGATCCATGCCGTTGAACGGCTCATCGAACATCAGCACCGGCGGATCACCGAGCAGGGCCGCGGCGATGCCGAGTCGTTGCCGCATGCCAAGCGAGTACCCCCCGGCCCGCCGCTTGGCCGCCGAAGCGAGGCCGACCTGGTCGAGGACCTTGTCGACGCGCTTGCTGCCGAGGCCTTGCGAATGAGCCAGCCAAAGCAGGTGGTTGCGGGCGGACCGGCTCGGCTGCAGCGCGGCGGCGTCAAGCAGGGATCCGACGTGGCTGAGCGGGCGGCGCAGGCTCGCATACGGCTGACCGTCGATCAGCGCGGTGCCGGCCTCCGCCGCGTCCAGGCCGAGAATCACGCGCATCGTCGTGGACTTGCCGGCGCCATTCGGACCGACGAATCCGGTCACCTGTCCTGGGGCGACCTGGAATGTCATCTCGTCCAGCGCCAGGGTCGACCCGAACCGCTTGCGCAGGCCAGTGACTTCGATCGTTGCTTCCATGCTCGGAAGGCTAGGGAAACAGACCTGCTCGGGTCGTCACGCCAGGGTGCCGTCTTCGGCGTCGGCCCGTCCCTCGCGTGAGGGACTGGTTGACCGCTGGCCAGAGCGACGCGCCCGCGCTCTCCAGCGGCGACAATGAGCAGATGGATGTGCGCCGGCTAGCGGTGGGCGGGCTGCTCGGGCTGCTCGCCGTCGCCGAGCTGGCGGCCAGGCTGAGCGTAGGGTCGACGGTGCGCGCCGGGCTCGCGGCAGGCCCGGTCACGCGCATCGGCGTCACCACGTCGACGGCGCTGCTGATGTGTGCGCTGTGCCTGCTGGCGACCGTGCCGGCGGCGGTGTTGCGCCCTGGTCCTGCCGCTCTGGCGGTCGGCGCGGCCGCGGTCCTGTCGCTGATCCTGTTCGAGCTGGTGACCGCGGCCGGCGCGGCCGCCCTGGTGCTCGTGGCCTACCGGCTGGCACGCAGCGGGTCGAAGCTGCTCGCGCTCGCGCTGGTGGTGCCGTTCCTCGGGTTCGCGCTCGCCATGGCCGTGTCCCGCGCGGTCGCCGATGCGCCAGCGGCCGGCCTGGCAGGCACGACTGACGAGACGCGGGTACTTGCCGTCCTGCTCGCATCCGCGATCCCGATCGCGGCACTTGCCGGGATGGCACGACGGGCGCAGGAAGACAGCCGCGCACACAGTGCCGTCCGTCAGCTCACCGAGGGGGTGCTGGCCGAGCATCTGGCCCGCGGCGAGCGAGCGCGGATCGCGCGCGAGCTGCACGACGTGGTAGCGCACCACATATCGATGATCGCCGTGCAGGCGGAGACGGCCCGGCTGACCACGCCGGGCCTTACCGACGCTGGCGTTCAGCGGTTCGCCGCGATCGGTGACACCGCAAGGGCCGGGCTGACCGAGATGCGGCGGCTGCTCGGCGTGCTACGCGAGGACGCCCAGGCGACCGCCGAGGCCTGGGGAGCGCGGCTGGCGAGGACGCAGAGATCGCGGCGCAGCGCACGCCAGACCGGCAGCCTCAGCCGGGCCTGCCGCAACTTGCCGAGCTGGTGGACGACGCGAGGCAGGCGTCAGGCTGCGCGGCCAGGCTCATCGTTTCCGGCCAGGTGACCAGGCTCGATCCCGGCGTGGAGCTCGCCGCCTACCGCATCGTGCAGGAAGCGCTCACCAACGCCCGCAGGCACGCGCCTGGCGCCGCGGTCGACGTTGAGCTCCGCTACGCCGATGACGCGTTGTGGCTGCAGGTCCGCGACAACGGGCCCGGTCTTTCGCGCGAGACTGCCAGCACCGGGTCACCGACCGGTCACGGCCTGCTGGGCATGCGGGAGCGCGCGGTGGCGGCGGGCGGGTCGCTACGAGCGGGGAACGCGCCGGGCGGCGGATTCTGCGTCGGGGCCGAACTGCCGTCGAGGCTGCCCGATGGCATGTCGGGGGCGGCATGACCATCGGGATCGTCGTCGCTGACGACCACGAGGTGGTGCGGGCTGGTTTCGCTTCGCTGATCGACACGCAGCCGGACTTCACCGTCCTCGGCACCGCGTCCGACGGCACCGAGGCGGTACAGCTCTGCCGGGAGCGGCGCCCCGATGTGGCACTCATGGACATCCGGATGCCCGGCATGGACGGCATCGAGGCGACGAGGCTGCTGACTTGCACCGGCACGGGGCCGCGCGTGCTGATCCTCACGACGTTCGACCTAGACGAGTACGTCTATGACGCACTCCGGGCCGGCGCCAGCGGGTTCTTGCTCAAGGACGTCACGGCGGAACGGCTCTTCGACGCGGTGCGCGTGATCGCCGCTGGCGAGGCGCTGCTCGCGCCGTCCGTGACGCGCCGGCTCATCGGTGAGTTCGCCAGGCAGCGACCACGGGCCGCGGTGTCTGAGTCAGCCGCGAAGTTGTCCTCGCTCACGCCCCGCGAGATTGAGGTGCTCAGACTGATAGCGGAGGGGCTGTCCAACTCCGAGATCGCCGCGCGGCTGGTGGTCACCGAGGAAACTGTCAAGACTCATGTCAGCCGCATCCTCGGCAAGGTGGGCCTCCGAGATCGGACCCAGGCCGTGGTCTTGGCCTACGAATCAGGCCTCGTCGTGCCGGGCAGCTCAACCTGAAGCATCCACGGCGCGAATCTCGGTATTACGGGGTGATGCCATCAGGACCTGCGTTAACGTTGTCAATTGCGCTTACCCCTGGCCTTCGCTGACCGATTGGGTGGAGCCTTGCTGACCTTGGCGACGACCACGCGAGCTGCGTCCGGTCAGGTCCGGGCAGTTTCTGGGCGGAGCAATTGCCGTCGGCAGGAGCACCCGTGCACCGTGCAATTTCAGCGAGAGTGCACCGATATAACTAATTTGCGGTAATGTTCACGCGCACTGGCACCTAGCGATCCAGGGGTCGGGATCGCGCGGCCTACCACGCGAGTGGCCCGGAGAACAGCGACACGAGCGGCATCAGGGACGCGAAGGGAGGGCTGGCCGGTGCCAGGTGGGCATAGGGGTCCCGGTCGGCGTGCGCCTCATCCCGACGACCAGGCCGCAGGGCTCCGCACGCTCTTCGACATGGCCGAGCCCGGCTGGAACGAGAGGGACCGCGACTATGAATCCCGCCGTGCGGGCTGGCATCGAGATCGCGGCCGCGGTTTCAGCCGTCATCACAGTGACGTTCGTGTTCCTCGTCAGGCTGTTCTGGCGGAAAGAGAAGTCACTCAGGGAGCCCTGAGCGAAGAAGTCACGCCGGGCGCGCTCAGAGACTGGTACGACATCCCGAAGATCACGTTCGACCGGAAGGAAGCCAGGGGGCTCTTCCTCACCAGCATCGTCGTCGCCGGATGGATCTCTTATCACCTTGGCTGGCAGTCGCTCGCATTGCTCGCTTGCGCGGCGCCCGGCGCGGCCTTCCGCGCCGTCAACTACGTGCTCTCCTGGTTCGACAAGCCAGTCACCGCGACGGAAGAGGGCTACGACCGGCTCGACCGGCTGCACGTCACCGTCGCCGTTCCCGTCTACAACGAAGACGCCGGGCTCCTTGACCGGTGCATCTACGCGTGCATGAACCAGACCAGGCCACCTCAGCTGATCTGGATCGTCGATGACGGGTCGAAGACCGATTATTCGCAGGTCGCTACCTACTGGACGGGCGCCTGGTCCAACGGCACCGAGATCCGCTGGACCAGGCAGAGCAATCAGGGCAAGCGGCGGGCGCACGCCTACGTCTTCGAACGGGTGCCAGAGACCGACATCTTCATCACGGTCGACTCGGACACGACCCTCGAGCACCGCGCGATCGATGAGGGCCTGAAGCCCTTCCAGGACAGGAAGGTGCAGTCGGTCGCGGGGATCGAGATGGGCTTCAACGCCTATCACAACTTCCTGACCAGGCTGCAGTGCTCACTGCAGATGTACGCCCAGGCCGTGATCGGCGCCGCCTGGTCGGTGGCCGGTGACATGTACACCAACCGGGGGCCGTACGCGCTCTACCGCGCGTCGCTGATCAGGGAATTCCTGGCCGTCTACCGGGACGAGCAGTTCTTCGGCCGGCGGGTGATCCTGGGCGACGACTCGCTGCTCGCGCTCTGCGCGAGCAGCCGCGGCAAGTCAGTCCAGCAGCTCACCGCCTACGGCCTCACGATGTGGCCGGAGAAGTACAGCCACCATCTGCGCCAGCGGCTGCGGTGGGCACGGGGCCGTGCGGTCCGTAACTTCTGGCGGATCAGGTACCGCCCGGTGCTCTCCTACTGCTGGTGGGTCACCGTCACCGGCATCCAGGGCTTCTTCGCGTCCACGGCGCTCCTCGTCGTGCTGGCGGTGACCTGGCCGCTCGGACAGCCGGTCCTCGTGCGCACGCTGATCGCCCTCGCGGTTCTCTCGGTGCCGAACGGCCTGCGGACGCTGTGCTTCAAGCGCAGCGACGAGACCTTCTTTGACCGCCTGGTGCTCGTCATCATCAGGCCGATCTCGGCGCTCTGGTCGGGCATCATGCTGGCAAGGGTGCTGCGGATCTGGGGCACGGTGACCCTCATGAAGCAAGGCTGGACCACCCGGCAGAAGGGCGCTGAGCTGGTGTACAGCCCAGACGGCGCCGGTCCAGACATGGCCGGCCGGACGGTGACCCACAAGGAATACGCTGCGTGAGGGACCGGATCGCGGCTTCCTGGGCGCTCTGGTCAGTGCTGGCAGCGCAGGCCACGCTGACCGTGCCCTGGATGTGGCGCACCGCTCCTTACTCCGGCGAGGCGCTCTACCTCAGTGCCGCCCATTCCGGCTGGGGCCCGCTGTTCGCGGAGACGACGTCGCTGCCCGGCGTGCCTGTGCTCTACCCGCCGATTGTCAGCGTGTTCGACACGCTCGGCGGCCTCATCGGCGCCAGGCTGCTGTCGCTGCTGTTCATGCTCGGGGCAACGGCGCTTGTGTATCTCATGGGCGACCGCATGTTCGGCCAGATCTCGGGCCTCCTCGCCGCACTGCTCTTCGCGGTCTGCGGCATCATCGTGCATCTCGGCGCGGCCGCGACGTTCGATCCGATGGCGCTGTTCTTGCTGGTACTGGCGTTGTACGCGGCGATCAGGATGCGCGACGGCGCGGTCTGGTGGGTGCTGCTCTGCCCGGTCGCGCTCGCGGCGGCGAACGCGACGAAGTACACGACTATCGCGTGGGACCCGCTGATCATCGGCACGGTGCTGTTGTACGGCTGGAGCAAGAAGGTCCAGGCCATCTGCCTCACGATCTCTGTGGCCGCGACGTTGGCCGTGCTCGACTTCGGGATCTTGATGCTCGGCGGCACGAACGTCGCCACCAGCGTGCTGCTGAATACCGTCTACAGGTCACCGCAGGCCGGGCCGCCAAGCTCGATGCTGAGCGTGCTCGGCCACGCGATGCTGATGACCGGCCTGATCATCCTCATCGCGATCGCCGGCATCTGGGTCAGCGTCGTCAAGAAGATGCCAGCGACGGCCACGGCGTTCCTCTGCCTGCTGGTCGCCGCAGCGCTGATCGCGCCGATCGAGCAGGCCAGCATCCACCAGATGACATCGCTGGACCAGAACATGAGCTTCGGCCTGCCGTTCGCGGCGCTCGGGGCCGGCTACGCGCTCGGCGGCTGGCGGCAGTGGCTAGGCCGCCGCAGGTACTGGGGCAAGATCATCGCGACCGTCGCCGCGGTCGGCACCGTGATCACCATGCTGATCGTCGGCCGCGCCGAGCGCGTCCAGTTCCGCGGCCCAGGCGTGGTGGCGGCGCAGCGAGTCGCGACGGCGATCGAGAAGAACTACCAGCCTGGAACAGACTTTCATGCTCGTCGACGGCACCGACAAGACGGACCGCTATTACCTGCCGTCGATCGCCGGAGGACTGGTGGATCACGTCGCCGTCCGTCCAATCGGCGGGCCGGCCCGCAGACGTATGCCCAGATCTGCTCCGGCCAGGTCTCAATCGTTGTCCTCCGCACGACCGAGCGCCAGTTCGACAATCCCGAACGACAAGCTCATCGCCGCGCTTGTGCACAGCATGTTCATCAGGAAGGCCGTGGCAGGCAAGGGCGGACCACAAGACAACGGTCTGGGCGCTGAACGGTCGCAGCAGCGACGTGCCCGATGGGGTGCCCCGGCAGTGCGAACTAAGATCGCCGTCGCACTCCTGCCGCCTGTTCTGGTCGGGGTGCTCGTGTTCGGCTTGCTCAAGGTGAGCAACCACACTGCGGTGCCTCGGCTCGCGCTTCCTGACGTGCCCACCCAGCCTGTTGCCACCACCACCGCGGGCGGCGCCACGAGGCATCACGTCGGGACCCTGCTTCGGCAATATCCCGAAGCACTTCGCCGGGCTCGCGGTCAAGGGGCACCTCAGCACCCAGGTGACCAGTTTCGCGCAGGTCACTGGTCACCCGCCGCAGATCGTCGAGTTCTATAACCCGTTCAAGAACAAGTTCGCGAGTTTTCAGGCGCTGCAGGTCATCAGGGCTGGCGAGATACCGCTGATCCAGCTGAATCCTAAAGGCGTCAGTCTGCGCGGCATTGCCTCCGGCGAATATGACCCTCTCATCAAGGCCTATGCGATAGCGGTCAAGAAATTCGGCTGCGAGATCATATTGTCCTTCGGGCACGAGATGAATGGCTGGTGGTACCAGTGGGGGGCGCGGTTACTATCGCCCCCAGGACTACATCGCAGCGTGGCGGCACATCCATGATGTCTTCGCCGACACAGCATGTCAACAACGTCACTCTGGTCCTGGGATCCGTCACACCAGTACAGCGCGGTCACGGCGAGCAAGGTGGCGACGCCGGCCAGCGAGTGGTACCCGGGCAAGCAAGTACGTCGACATCATCGGCCTCGACGGCTATCTCGGCTACGACAGGAACGGGCACCCGCAGAACTTCAGGGAGATCTTCGGCTTCCAGCTGCAACGACATCAGGCAGCATCGCGCCGCACAAGCTGGTCTACCTCGCCGAGACCGGCGTAGCGCCTGGCCCGGCCGCGACCAAGCAGATCATTGGGCTCTTCGCAGGGCATCAAGGCCTATGGCCTGGCCGGGCTGGTCTGGTTCGACGCCCTCGGGCAGCCCGACTCGACCGGGCAAGCCGAAGGAATACCAGCTGCAGAACAAGCCGGGGGAGGCCGCGGTCTACAAGAACCAGCTCAGCGACTTCCTGCGATGAAGGCCGCGGCCAAGCTCATCGCATCGGCCGTGCTGCCGCTGCTGGCCGTCAGCGCGTGCAGTTGGGGGCATGCCGCAACCCGGCACCCGGCCAGCCCGAGCAGGACCGTGATCTCCCCGTCGCCGCTCACCAGTGGCTCGCCTGTCGTTTCCCGTTACCCGCACGCGAACCAGCCGTGCCAGGGCAAGATCCCTGAGCCGTTCGCCGGGATCGCGACGAACGGGCAGTTCGCAGCGAACGTCTCCACCTTTCAGCACGACACGGGCGCCCACCTGCGGCTCGTGGAGTTCTACAACCCGTTCCCCGGGACCGTTCCAGCGCGGCGAGGCCCAGCAGATCGTCAACCTCGGCGCGCTGCCGCTGATCCAGCTCAACCCGCGCCGGATCAGCATGACCGAACTCGCGGCCGGCGCCTACGACAGCTACATCAGGAGCTACGCCCAGGAGATCAGGACGTTCGGCTGTCACGTCGTGCTGTCCTTCGGGCACGAGATGAATGGCTGGTGGTACCCGTGGGGACTGCCTGGCACCACGCCTTCGGCCTTCAAGGCGGCGTGGCGCCATTTCTTCGACATCTTCGCCGCCGAGCACGTCACGAACGTCATCTGGTCCTGGGACCCGACGCACCAGTACACGGAGTACAAGCCTGGTAAGACCGCGTACCCGGCCAGCATGTGGTACCCGGGCAACCGCTATGTCAACTGGATCGGCATCGATGGCTACGTGGGTTCCGGGCAGAACTTCAACAAGGTCTTCCGCTACCAGCTTCGCGACATCAGGCGGCTGACCCGCAAGCCGATCTACCTGGCCGAGACCGGCGTCGGCGACAGCACCTTCGAGGTCAGCCAGGTCGCCGATCTGTTTGCCGGAATCTGGCGCTGGCACCTGGCCGGGCTGGTCTGGTTCGACCTGAACAGGAAGAACTCCTGGAGCCTGGACGGCAAGCCGACCAAGGACGCGGCGTACCGCAAGGCCGTGGCCCGCTTCCCCTAGCCAGTTCGTGCTTCAGCCCTGGTCAGGGACGCCAGGTTACGGAGTTCGTGGTGCAGCCGAGCCTGGGTAATCGGCCAGGGTCAGCCGGGGAAGGACTCTCCTAGCACCTGGCCGATGGCAGCGATCCGCGCCGGGTCGTCCGGGCAGGCGACGACCATGCCGTCCGCGCCGGCGGCCGCCATTGCCCGCGCCGACGAGGCCAGCGCGCTGAGGTCCGGTGCGTCGAACTCGACTACGGTCCTGGTGATCTCCGTCGGGTCCCGCCCGGCTCGCTCGCAGTGCCGGTCGAGCGCGTCGAACTTGCGCCGGACCTCCGCAGGGTCGCCGAAGACGTTGCACGCGTCCCCGTAGCGCGCGACCAGATCCAGCGTGCGCTTCTCGCCGTTCCCAGCCACCAGCACCGGGATGGAGCCTCGCACCGGCCTGGGTGAGTTGTAGGCATCCCGCACCGCGTAGAACTTCCCGGTGAAGGTCGCCTGCTCATCCCGGAACAGCGCAAGGCAGATGGCCAGTTCCTCCTCAAGCCGGACGAACCGCTCGACGAGCCCGGGAAAATCGATCCCGTATGCCTCGTGCTCAGCGGCATCCCAGCCGGCGCCGACGCCGAGCACTGCCCGGCCGCCTGAGACGACGTCGAGCGTCGTCACCGCCTTGGCGAGCATCCCTGGTGCGCGCAGCGTGACCGGGCTGGCCAGCGCGAGCAGCGTCGCCGACGTCGTGACCGCCGCCAGCGCCCCCAGGACCGTGTACGCCTCGAACATGGGCAGGGACGGCCCGCCGGGATCGTACACATGATCCGGCACGGAGATCGCATCGAACCCTGCGTCCTCGGCCGCCCGCGCCGCGTCGGCCAGCCGCCGGAACACCGCCGCCCCGTCATCGACGCCATGGGTATCGAAGTGAATGCCCCGCCGGATGAGTGCCATTCCCGGCCTCCCAGGTCAGCGCGTACCCTCGAGCCAATTCAAGCACCGGCGGCGCGCTTGTCACGCTTTCCCTCGTCAGCTGATGCTTTAAGCCTGTTCAGGGCCGCGCCTGGTGACCGAGTTCGTGGTGGGCGCGGTGTAGTCGCCGATCCATTCGTCCTTCCATGCCTGGTCGTACTGCTGGGAGTTGCAGCCAGGCCGGTAGACCGCGACCAGCTCACGGGCGATCTGCTCGCGATGCGGGCGGCCGCCGCCTGGCACCTCGTAGGTCGCGATGTAGACCCGCCACCTGTCCCCAGCGCGGCGGATCCAGCATGCGCCGCGCGGATGCTGGAAAGGAAAGCGCTCGGCCGACAGGTCATCGCTGTGGCCGACGTAGCTGACCGCGTACCGGCCGGGCTTGGCCTCCGGTTCTGGCCGGTACAAGATCGCGAAGACGGCGGCGCACGCGGGCGGCGTCCAGCCTGCCAGCAGCCTGGGGCCTTCGAACGGATAGCCGGCCGCCGAGCCGAGCCTGATCATGAATCCAGCGCCTCGTCCTCTTCCTCGCTGATCGCCTCCGCCCGCACGATCGGACCCGCCGGCAGTCCCGCCTGCGCAGCGGCGGCCGTGAACTGCTTCGTGGCCGTCTCGATCGCCGCCTCCCGGTCAGGGGCGTCCACGACAAGCTGAGCACCGTAGCGGCTGGATCCGATGCCGGTCGCGATCCCGTCATAGCCCGCGACGGCGTCGGCGAGTTCGACCACTTCCTCCCTGGACAGCACCCGGTCGCCTTCGGCCTGGATGCCCACGCTCCACTTCATGATCACGCTCCCATCGGGCCGAATCTAGTTCAGCGGCCTGCTACCTGCCTAGTTGAGGCCCGGCAGGACCGTCGCGAACTCCTCGAGGCTGCGGAGGTCGTGGCCGGACAGCAGCAGGTCGACGTGCGGCGCGGCGACCATCATGCCGAGCGTGCTGGGGCGGAAGGCGGCGTCGGTGCCCTTGTGCGGGTTCAGCCAGACGATCCGGTGGCTGAGCCTGGCCAGCCGCTCCATCGCGGCGGACAGGACGCCGGGATCGCCGCGATCCAGCCCGTCGGAGCAGATCACGACGATGCCGCCGCGGCACAGTCCGCGACGTCCCCACTCCCTGACGAACGAGTCAAGGGACGCGCCGATCCTGGTCCCGCCCTCCCAGTCGAAGACCGTCCGCGCGGCCGACGCCAGCGCGTCATCCGGCCTGCGGTGGTCGAGTTCACGGGTGATCCTCGTGAGCCTGGTGCCGAAGCAGAAGACCTCGACCTTGGCTGCCGCCCGCTTCGCCGAATAGGCGAACTGGAGCAGGTTGCGGGAGTAGTCGGCCATCGACCCCGAGACGTCGAGAATCAGGATCAGCGGCCTTAGCCGTTGCTTGCGGTCTCGCCAGAACAACTCGGCCGGCTCGCCGTGCATGCGCATTGACCGCCGCACCATTCGACGCACGTCGACGGCCTGCCCGCGCCGGGCGGGAGCGGTGCGCCTGGTGCGCCGCCTCGGCGGCATCAGCCGGATCCGCGCCATGATCCGCCGGACGGCCGCGAGTTCCTCCGGTGTGCAGGCCGCGAACGCCTTATGCCGCAGCGTCTCGGCGCCCGAGGCCATCAGCCCGAGCATCGCTTCGTCGCGCTCCTCGTCGGAGCCTGGCTCAGTGCTGGGTACGACCAGCGCAGCCTGGCTGATATGGCTCGCCGCGTCCGCGTTGAGCCGCAGCAGTTCGGCCACCGGATCGTCATCGCCGAGGAAGAAGCGCCGGAATACCCGGTCATAGACGGCGATGTCGTCCCGGCGGCTGACGAGCACGCAGCGGCCAGCCCAGTACAGGTCGACCAGGTCGGCAGGGTCGAGTTCGGCCGCCGCCGCGCAGTAGCTGATGATGTCCCCTGAGCCGACCGCCATGCCTGCGGCTCTGAGCTCGCGGCCGAACCTGGCCAGCAGGCTGACGGTGCCGGTTTGCTCAGGCACCGGAGGTGATGTCCGCGAGGTTCTCGCGGACAAGCTCGAGGTCGTCGCGTTCCTTCACGACCGAACCGAGCGTGTCGCTGGCGGCGGCCTGGTCCAGGTCGGTCTCGCCCAGGAAGTGCAGGGTCCTGGCCCAGTCGATGGTTTCTGCTACCCCTGGCGGTTTGGCGAGGTCGAGTTCGCGAAGCCTGTTCACCGCGGCAACCACCTTGCGGGTCAGCGCCACCCCGATCCCAGGCTCCTTGAGCAGAACGATCTCGACCTCGCGATCCGCTGGCGGATAGTCGATCCAGTGGTACAGGCAGCGTCGCTTGAGCGCGTCATGCAGTTCCCTGGTCCGGTTCGAGGTCAGGATCACTAGCGGCGGGCTGTCGGCCTTGATGGTGCCGACCTCCGGGATGCTGATCTGGAAATCGGACAGGACCTCAAGCAGGAACGCCTCGAACTCATCGTCGGCCCTGTCGATCTCGTCGACGAGCAGCACCGCTTTCTCGCCCGCCCGGACCGCGGCGAGCAGCGGCCGCTCGAGCAGGAACTTCGGTCCGAAGAGCTTGTCGACCGCGTCAGGGTCAGCGACCTGATGTTCCGAGAGCGCCCTGATGTGCAGCATCTGCCTGGCGTAGTCCCACTCGTAGAGCGCCTGGTTGACGTCGATGCCCTCATAGCACTGCAACCTGATCAGCGTGCGGCCGAAGACCGCCGACAGCACCTTCGCGACCTCGGTCTTGCCGACGCCGACCTCACCCTCGAGCAGCACAGGTCGATGCATCCTGACGGCCACGAACAGCGCCGTCGCGAGGCCGCGATCAGCGAGATAGCCGCCCTCGCGCAGTGCGCCGGTCAGGTCACCAACGGTCTCAGGGCGGTCCATGAACGTCCGGCTGGCTACTGGTCGGCGCGAGTAGCCGGACCGAGCACCAGGTCCCTGACGCTGCCTGGACGGTCGGTGAGCTTGCCCTCGCGCTCCAGCGTGGCCCGCCACGCGTCGCGCAGGTCACCGCCGGATCCGGCGAAACCGTCGAAGCCAACATTCTGCATGTTCTTGCACGACTTGGCGGGGCCGAAGATCTCATCCAGGTCATCGCTGGTCTGACCGCTCGCCGACCAGACGCTGCGCAGCACCTCGACGGCCTCGTCCGGGTCGCCGTGCGCCCCGTCGCGCTTGTCCGTCTCCCGGTTGGTCACGCCGCTCACCTCCGCACGCTGGCACGCTGTCCCTGCACCCGACTGTAACTGGGCCGCCGACCGCTCGCGACTGTGGATTAAGGGTTCCCTTATCGGCGATTTTTACCGCTCGTCCGGGGTGATCCACTTCTCCTCGCGCTGCGGCTTGGCAGCGGCCAGGGCTGACACGGCGTTCGCCGGCGAGACGGCTCGCTGGATCAGCTCACGGTTCGACGGCTTGAGCAGGCCGACCGTCACCATGCGATCCAGTTGCGCGGCGAGCGGATCCCAGAATCCGTCGACGTCGAGCAGGACGACCGGCTTGGCGTGCAGGCCGAGTTGGGACCAGGTCGTGACCTCTGCTAGCTCCTCCAGCGTCCCGAGCCCGCCAGGAAGCGCGATGAAGCCGTCGGCCAGGTCGTACATGAGTTGCTTGCGCTCGTGCATGGTCCGCACCTCGCGCAACTCGGTCAGCCCGGTGTGGACGACGTCGCGGTTGAAGAGCCCGGTCGGAATGACGCCAGTGACGCGGCCGCCGGCGGCCAGCGCGGCATCGGCTAGCTCTCCCATGAGGCCAGACTTGCCGCCGCCGTAGACCAGGCGGATTCCGCGGGTCGCTGTGAGGGTTCCGAGCGCCCTGGCAGCCTCGCTGTAGCGGAGATCGGAGGGGGTTGACGATCCGCAGAAGACGCAGAGTGAGGCGATATCGACCATAGCCAGACCAACCTATCCCGGCTCGCCTCGCCGCACAGGCCGGATGTCGCGGGCATGAGTGACCTTCGGCCCTGCCCGTGGACCGCGCGGAGAACCGACTGTTGAAGCGGGATACCAACGCAAGCAAGAGAGAGGAGTCCGGCCATGCAAGCTTTCGTCGTGTACGAATCGATGTTCGGCAACACTCACGCGATCGCCGACGCGATCGGCGCAGGGCTGGCCGAAGACTTTGACGTCGCCGTCGTTCCAGTGACGCAGGCCGATCCCGCCCGGATCCGAGACGCTGACCTGGTCGTGGTTGGCGGTCCTACCCATGTACATGGCATGAGCCGCGCCTCGACTCGCAAGGGAGCGGTGAAGCAGGCCGCGGAAGATGGCAGGGGCCTCACCCTGGAGCCAGGCGCGGAACTGGACGGGGTGCGCGAGTGGCTCGCCTCGCTCGGCGCATCGAGGGGACACGGCATGGCAGCGGCGTTCGACACCCGCATGCAGGGCCCTGTCGCGTTCACTGGCCGCGCATCCAAGGGCATCAGCCACGGGCTCCGACGCCGCGGATACGAACTGATCGCAAACCCCGAGAGCTTCGTCGTGACCAAGGAGAACAGCCTGTGCGCCGGCGAACAGGACAGAGCCAGGGCGTGGGGCGCGGCGCTGACGAAGATCTTGTCACTCGCCGGCTAGACGCGAGCCGAGGGCGCCACCAGGTACCCCCGCCAGCCAGGGGGTTGCTAGCGTCCGTCCCTATGGCCGGGAAGATCTATACGGGATCGGCGCCGCGCGATGCTGAGGAATACCGAGGCTGGGTGCTCGGGCATTTCATGCCGCCAGGCGATATCAGGCACAGCGCGGATGTCGAAATCAAGTGGGGTGTTCATCCGCGCGGAGATCAGCGGGCCGAATGGGTCACCGCCGAGGTCCGCACCGCCCTGATCGTGCTCGTCACCGGCCGGTTCCGGATCGACTTCAGGGACCAGAGCGTGCTGCTGGCCGAGCAGGGCGATTACGTGGTCTTCCACGGTGTGGACCATTCCTGGTTCGCGGAAGAAGCCTCGGTCATCGTCGGAGTCCGGTGGCCGTCTGTCCCCGGCTATGCCGTTTCTCCCGATGTAGTGCCAACCATCACGGGCCTCGCGGCGTCGTAGCTTGCGTAAGCCACCCAGCGCACGGGAGGGACCCCGTCATGACCACATCCTTCCTGGCGGCAGGCCGGGCTGGCGCCGCTGCCGCGCTGGTGTCCGCGGCCGCGCTGCTGTCCGCGTGCACGTCCTCATCGCAGGCTTCAGCGCAGCCCAGTACGACCGCGACTGCGCCGGGCGGGACCGGCACCCAGGCGTCTCCGAGCCAGGACCCTGGCAGCCCTCCGGTCAGCCCGCCGACGGCGTCGCCGGCGCCTGTGACCTCGCACGCGGCTCCGGCCGGGCCGTCGCCCTGCGCCAGCCGAGACCTCACAGCGCACACCGGCAGGGGCAGCGGTGCCGCGGGCAGCCTCTACGTCCCGGTCGTCTTCACCAACAACTCGCACGCGACCTGCACCCTGTACGGCTATCCGGGTGTCGCGCTGGCGGGCGGAAATCCGGTGGGCCAGATTGGCGTGGCAGCGGATGAGGATCCGGCGACCCCGCGCGAACTCGTGACTCTCGCGCCCGGGGCTGCCGCCAGCGCGCTGCTGCGGATCGTGTCGGCGCAGAACTACCCCGCTGCCCGCTGCCACCAGGTGCCGACGACGTACTTGCAGGTCTACCCGCCGAACCAGACGACGCCCATCTATGTGATGTTCACGTCGACCGCGTGCTCGAAGCCGGTGCACCTGCTGACCGTGGACGTGGTCAAGCCTGGCGCTGGCGGCTAGCCGGGCGGAAGCCAGGTCAGCGCAGGCAGCCCGCGATGACGCGGAGGCCACGCCTGGACGGCCGGGGTGCCCGGCGCCGATACTGACCGCATGCGGCGCGGAGTGGCGGCGATGGGCAGCTCGTTGTTCATGGCGCTCGCGCCCGGGACAGTCGCGGGGCTCGTGCCGTGGTGGCTGACCGGCTGGCATGGCCGTGCCTGGTGGCCCCCCGCGAGCGTTCTCGGCGGCGCGCTCGTACTCGCCGGCGGCGTGGTCCTCGTGCAGGCCTTCGCTCGTTTTGTTGTCGAAGGGCTCGGCACGCCAGCGCCGGTGGCGCCCACCCAGCACCTGGTGGTCGGCGGGCTCTACAGATACGTGCGCAATCCGATGTACGTGGCCGTGGTGGCCGTGATCATGGGCCAGGCGCTGCTCTTCGGCCGGCTGGTGCTGCTGGCCTACGCCATTCTCGTCGGAGCGCTGATGTGGGCGTTCGCGAGGTGGTACGAGGAACCGGCGCTCGCCCGCAGGTTCGGCTCGCAGTACGAGGCTTACCGCACTTCGGTGCCCGGGTGGTGGCCCAGGCTCAGGCCCTGGACGGCTGCGGGGCCGCCGGGATAGCCGGCGAGCCTGGCTCGTTCGCGTGGCCCGCATCGGTCGCACGGCCCGCGCCCTCGAAGATCAGGGTCGCGACGGCAGGCGGGTTGTCGGCCATCGGGATGTGGCCGCAGCCGGGCAGCGATCCGATCCTGAGGTCAGCAGGAAGCTGATCAAGGTGCCGCGACCGGCGGATCAGCAGCATGTCGCGGGAGCCGAACGCGATGGTCACTGGTGCGCCGATTGGCGGGCCGGCCGTATAGGGAGCGCGCATCGTGTACCGCGTCGTGGCGTCGAAGCCTGGGCAGGTCGCCATGGCCCTGATGGTCTTCCTGGCGCGGCTCGCTGACATCCTGGCTGGCCTGCCGTGCGTCTGGCGAAGGGCGGCCACGCGGCCGAGCGGGGTGCCGACGACCAGGTAGAGCAGGCCGTCGGCGTGCTGGCAGATCCAGCGCGAGGCACGCAGGCTGATCTTTTCGTAGAGCGGGATGCGATCGTGCCACAGCCCGGCCGGCGAGAGCAGTGTCACCGACGCTGGCTGCCGGATGCGGGCGAGTTCGAGCGCGACCCAGCCGCCCAGGGAGTTTCCCGCCAGGTGCGGTGCGGCGATACCCAGATCATCGAGCAGGCCGGCGACGGCCGCCGCCAGGACTGCCGGGCTCGCCTCGCCATCTGGCGCGGCGACTGGCGCTGACTCGCCGAAGCCTGGCAGGTCGACGGCGATGACGTCGAAGCGCTCGGCCAGCGCTGGGATGACCGGGTCCCAGGCACCGCGCCAGGATCCGAGGCCATGCAACAGCACCAGCGGGTCGCCGCTGCCTGTCCTGGTGTACGCGAGTGCGGACATGAACTATTCCTCCCCTTGGCAGGCTCTCAGGCCTGGTTGCTGGCGATTCTGCGCAGCTTGTCTGGATTAACGACGAAGTCGATCTCGGTGATCAGGTGGTCGGCGACGGTGAAGCCCATGACCCCGACCACGATGCCGTCGGCGACGATCACGAGGCCAGGCGAGCCGTTCACGATGTCACTGACGGCGACGGCGTCGTGCCTGGCGGCGACGCCAAGCAGCAGCCTTGCGACGTTGGGCGCTCCGGTGACTGGCTTCCTCGCCACGCCAGCAACCCGGCCGCCGCCGTCTGACCGCAGCACCACGCCGGGGTCGAGCACCTGGACCAGGTCGCCGACTGAGCCCTTGGAACAGGCTTGCAGGAACGCCTCGACGGCCCTGGAGTGCTGCACCTGGTCGGGCGTGAAGCGCGGGGCGCGTTCGCGGACGTGGGCGCGGGCCCTGGCGACGAGCTGCCGGCACGCTGCCTCGCTGCGGCCTACGGTGACGGCGATCTCGTCATACGGCAGCCCGAGGACCTCGTGCAGGACGAACGCGGTCCGCTCGGCCGGGCTCAGAGATTCAAGCAAGACCAGCATGGCCATGCTCACCGACTCATCGAGCGTCACGCGGTCCTCGGGACCGAGCGGCGCGGAGCCGAGCTGAGCGGTCGCGAACTGCCCCGCGGTCCCGACGGCAGGCTCGGGCAGCCATGGCCCGACATAGGTTTCGCGCCTGGCCCTGGCAGAGCCGAGCTGGTCCAGGCAGATCCGCGCGACCGTGGTGGTCAGCCACGCTCGGACGTTCCGCAGTCCGGCGGTCTCGATCCTGGCGAATCGCAGGTAGGTCTCCTGGACCGCGTCTTCCGAGTCGGCCAGCGTGCCGAGCATCCGGTACGCGACTCCGGTCAGGTGTCCGCGGTGCCGTTCGAACTCGGCCGCTGTCCTGCTCGGGTCCACGTTCTGCTCCTCTGTCCGCCGGCTCGCCCGGCCATGAGTAAGACGACGCCGCGAGCAGTCCTGTGACATCGGTCCGAGTGCGGCGCCGGCATCTCCGTTGTACCCGGCGGTGCACGGCTGCCCGTCAGCGCCCGGGTTACCCTGAGGACTCTGGCGTTGGGAGGTCCGGTGATTGAAGCGGTGCCGCAGGTCAGGGCGAACGCCACCGCGCTGCTTGACTGGCGCCGGCAGGTGGCCGCGCTGTACGCGGCGGTCAGATCGCAGGCCGATGTGCGCGCCGCGCATCTGCTCTGGCAGCACGAGCGGGACAAGCTGCTCGGCAGCCACCCGCAGTCGCCGGTCCCGCCCGAGCAACGGCAAGCGTTCCGCGGCGTACCGGTGGCGCCCTATGACTCGTCGCTCAGGTTCACGGTGCCGGTGGACACGAGCGTGGGGCCGGCCAGGCTCGAGATGCAGACCGGCACCGACGGTGTGGTGCCGTTCGAGCGAGCGGGCGTCGTGCACCTTCCCGGCGTGGGTGACCTCGACGTCTGGTGGCTCGCGAGCTACGGCGGCGGCATCTTCGTGCCCATCAAGGACACCAGAACCGACCGCGCGACCTATCCGGGCGGTCGCTACGTGCTTGACACGGTCAAGGGTGCCGACCTGGGCGGGAGCGACGGATCCCTCGTCGTGGACCTGAACTTCGCGTACAACCCGTCCTGCGCCTATGACCCGGCCTGGGCCTGCCCGCTGGCTCCGCCCGGCAACACGGTGCCGGTGCCGGTGACGGCCGGGGAACTGATCTCCGGCTAAGCCAGAGCTGCCAGGGCGGTTCAGTGCCCGCTGCCGCCTCCGCCGCCTCCGCCGTGGCCGCCGCCGTCTCCGCCGCGCCCGCCACCGTGGTCGTCGGACGAGGTGGCGAAGTGCGGCTTGCCGGCGACGCAGGTGATGCTGACGGTGATCTCTGCGTTCGCGGACTTGAACTTCACCCACGCCGTGCCGGCCGGCCCGGACTGGTAGCCGTCCGTGCTGTAACCGGTGTCGGGAATCCACCTGGTCAGCGTTGCCCGGCCGGCGGCGCACGAGGCGTACACACTGCCGCCAGGGACCGAGAAGACGCCCGACCTGGCGACCGCCTTCGTGCCGTGCGTGCTCGATGGGTGCGGTGACGCCGTCCTGCTGCCGCCTGGCGCGGTGCGGCCGGCCGGGCTGGGGGTGGCTGGCGGCGTGGTGCGGACGGCGGCGAGCGAGCGCCGCACGTCGGCCTCGCTGAGCGGGCGCCCGCCTGGTCCGAATGTGCCGCCGCCGATCAGGCGCAGGGCGGCCGTCGCGCCGACGACCGCGACCACGAGGGCGGCCAGCAGGACGGCCGACACCAGGGCCACGCGCTTGCTCATGTCTGCTACTGTGCCTGGTCGCCCGCAGCGTCGTGCTAATGAAGCCTTAACAAGACTGCTAACAAGACCCTTAGCGCCGAGTTCGGAGTGATCGCCTCGGATAGCGTGTCGCCATGCCGAAGGTGCTGATCGTCGAGGACGATCCGACGATCCGCACGGCAGTGATGCGCGCGCTGAGCGGCAGGGGCTACGCCGTGGCCGCCGCGCACACCGCGATGAGCGGGCTGCAGCTCGCGGTCTCCGAGCACCCCGACGTGGTGGTCCTTGATCTCGGCCTGCCCGACCTGGACGGCCGGGAGGTGCTCCGCATGATCCGCGCGGTCAGCAAGGTGCCGATCATCGTCGCCACCTCGCGCGGCACCGAGGAGGACATCGTCAGGTCGCTGGACGCTGGCGCCGACGACTATGTGGTCAAGCCGTACGGCGGCGCCCAGCTGGACGCCAGGATCCGGGCGGTCCTGCGCAGGTCGGCCGGCCCGGCTGAGGAACCGGTGATCGAGGTCGGCAGTCTGCGGGTCGATCGCCGGGCCAGGCGGGCGACGCTGGACGGCGTGGAACTGGACCTGACGCCGCGCGAGTTCGACCTGCTGCACTACCTCGCGGCGAGGGCGGGAACGGTCGTCACTAAGCGGGAACTGCTTGTCGAGGTCTGGCAGCAGCCGTACGGCGGCGCGGACAAGAGCGTCGACGTGCACCTGTCCTGGCTCCGCCGCAAGCTCGGCGAGTCCGCGACGGAGCCGAGGTACCTGCAGACCGTGCACAGGGTCGGCGTCAGGCTGGCGGCTCCCGAGGAGCCGGAGACGCCGGTTCCCTGGCCGCTCGAGACGCCGGCTGAGGAGCCGGAGACCGGCTGATGCGCCGCCGCCTGTCCCTGCTGGTCTCGGCGACCATGGCGCTGACGCTCGTCGCGTTCGTCATCCCGCTGGCCATCCTGATCCGCGTCATCGCCGCCGACCGCGCGGTGGCCAGCGCGAACGACGATGCCCGCGCGCTGAGCGCGCTGGTGGCGGCCGATTCGAGGCCGTTCAAGGTGCGCGAGGCACTCCAGGTCGCTGACCGGCCGATGACCGTATTCCTGCCAGGGAACAAGCCGCTCGGCGTACCAGCGAGGCGCACGGCCGATGTGCGGCTCGCCGAGAGCGGCAGAAGCTTCTTCGTGGCCGACCAGGACGGCACGCAGATCCTGGTCGCTGTGGAGGGCCTGCCGCATGGCGGAACGGCGGTCGTCCGCGCCTTCGTCCGCAGCCGCGAGCTGACCAAAGGTGTCGCGCAGTCGTGGCTGATCCTGGCCGGGCTCGGCCTGCTCCTGCTGGCCGTAGGCGTGGTCGTCGCCAACCTGCTCGTCGGCACCGTGACCAGGCCGATCAGTGAGCTGGCCAGGGTATCGCACAGGCTCGCGGCCGGCGGGCTTGATGCCCGCGCGAACCCATCAGGCCCGCCCGAGGTCCGCGAGCTTGCCAGCGGGCTCAATCACCTGGCCGGCCGCATCAGGGAGCTGATCTGGCAGGAACGCGAATCGATAGCCGATCTGTCGCACCGGCTCAGGACGCCGTTGACGGCGCTGCGGCTCGAGCTCGAGGGCATGGCCGACGCGGCCGATCCCGATGGCAGGCTCAGCCAGCAGGTGCAGGCGCTGGAGAGGGCCGTGACTTCCCTGATCGAGGACGCGCGCACGCGCGGGAGCAGCGAGCCTGGCAGCTGCGACGCGGCCGCGGTGACGAGTCAGCGCGCGGAGTTCTGGGCGGTCCTGGCCGATGATCAGGGCCGCGCGATGCGGCTCGACATCGCGACCGGACCGCTCATGGTGGGTGTGGCCGAGCCGGAACTCGGCGCTTGCCTGGACGCATTGCTCGGCAACGTCTTCGCGCACACCCCGCAGGGCACGGGGTTCGCAATCGGGCTGCAGCCGCGGCCACGCGGCGGCGCCGTCCTGAGCGTGCGCGACGATGGTCCTGGCTTCGCACATCAGGATCCGGTGCGCCGCGGCGCGAGCGGCGGCGGATCGACCGGCCTCGGGCTAGATATCGCCAGGCAGACCGCGGAGGTATCCGGTGGCTCGCTGAGCATCAGGCCGGGGCCTGGCGGGCAGGTCGTCGCCGAGCTCGGACCGCCCTCGCCCGACGGCGGCAAAGGGCCAACCGCAGCCTTAGCGGATCTTTAGGGTCCGCGCAGCGACTCGCTAGGCGCCCCGATCGCATGCTCGGTGTATCGGTATCCGAGATGAGGAGACAGGCGACAATGCGTAACAAGATCGGCATCGGCATCGGAGCGGCCACGGCAGCGATCGCGCTCACCATGGGCGCAGGCGCGGCATTCGCCGCGTCGGGCGGGCATCAGTCGGCCGCGGCCGCTGCTGCAGCGGTGCACAGGCACGTCACGAGGACGCAGGCGGCCCAGATCGCCAAGGCAAAGGTGCCGCACAGCCGCGTTATCGAGATCGAGTCTGACGATCGGCACGATCGCGCCGTCTGGAAGGTCACGCTCGCGACGCCGCACGGCAGGGTCATCGTCGACGTGGACAAGAGGACAGGCAAGGCGACCATCGTGCGCCGCGGCTCGGGCGGGGACGGCGACGGGGCAGGCGCGAAGGCGCTGAGCTCGCACCGTCCCGGCAGCGACTCCGCGCGGGACGCCCGCGGCGACCGCCGCGACGATCGCGGCGACGTCCGGCGTGAGGACAGGCGCGACGACCGTCGTGCGGACCGGCACGACGAGCGGCGCGGGGAGGACCGGCGGGGGCACGAGGCCGGCGACAGGTAACCCAGCCGACTGAGAGCACCGGCGACTTGCAGCGCCGGCCAGAGCCGCGAAGGCGGGCACTGTTTCCCCCGGCAGTGCCCGCCTTTCGCTGTATCCGCTGGCCGTGCTGGCTCAGTCCAACTTGGCGGGCAGGCCGAGCTTCGGGAACAAGTCAGCGCCCGTGAGCCTGCCCTGGTACCCGAGTCGCCGCAGCATTTCGGTGGTGAGGAAACCGTCGACGCGGGCGATCTGGTCGCCGTCGAGCGTCAGCACGTCGAGCACCGAGGGCACGAAGTGGCCCAGGTCCTGGTCGAACGTGTAGCAGCCGACGGCAAGCTGCCCGTTCGCGCTGGTGGTCGCGTGCCGCCATCGCTCGGGGAAGACGTGGTTCTCCAGGAACTCCGTGATTCCCGCGGTGGCGTAGTACCAGGTGCGCAGCGGCGGCATAGCCCAGCTAGCGTCGGCCGTCAGCATCTGCACGAGGATGTCCGTGCGGCCGGCCTCGATCGCGTCCGCGTACTGTCCCGCCAGCGTCCTGATCCGGTCATCTCCCAGCGTCCGCAGCGTCACCTGCTGGCTGCGCTCAGGCAGCCGGTTCTGCGCGCCGGCTCTTGCACGCTGCAGCGCGCTATTCACGGCCGGCTCTGAGGTGGCTAGCTGACCGGCGATCTCCCTGGCCGAGAACCCGGCGACCTCCCGCAGGATCAGCACGGCCCGCTGCAGCGGCGGCAGGTGCTGCAGGGCGACCACGAACGCTAGCTCCAGGCTCTCGCGCTGCTCGTAGCGCGCCTCGGGAGACGGTTCGGTTTCGGCGAGAGCCTGGTCGGGATACGGCTCCAGCCAGACCGGATCATTGAGCGCGTCGCCGGGCGCGGTCCCGCGCGCCGCGGCGGGGGCGTATGCGGCCGATAGCTCCCGCCTGGCCCGTCGCCTGGCGATATCGACGGCGGTGTTCGTGACGATCGCGTAGAGCCAGGACCGGACCGAACTCCGCCCCGCGAAACCATCCATCGCCCGCCAGGCACGCAGGAACGCGTCCTGGACTGCGTCCTCCGCGTCGTGGAACGAGCCGAGCATCCGGTAGCAGTGCGCCGTCAGCTCGCCCCTGTGCACCTCGACCAGGTCAGCGAACGCGCTCTCATCGCCCTGGCTGGCACGCTCGGCCAGTTCGCGCTCGCGGTCAAGGGAACTGCTCTGCACGGTCATTGTCACAAGGCTAGCGCTCCCGCAGATTCCGATTGCCTGGCGATACAGGACTCAGTCAGAACCTGTGCCTCGTGTAGCCGAACGTGCCCTTCGCGAATGCCAGGACCCTGGTCGGAGCGACCTCGAACACAAGGATCCGCGAGCCCGCCTCCTCATGCTGGAACCCGCCGTCGGTGACCTGGTACTGCCAGCGTCCATCCCACTTGCGGGTCCACTCGTCGCGCAGGCGGTGCAGGACGTCGGCGTCAGTCACCGCCACGGCCTCGCCCTCGACAACGACATCAAGACCGGAGTCCCAGTGATTGCATCCGGTCGTCAGCGTGACGTGCGCGTTGCCGCGCAAGTTAACGGCCTTCTGCTCGTCGTCGCCGGTGCAGAAGTACAGAGCCTGCCCGACCCAGACCGCGACCAGCGGGGTGACGTGCGGCCGGCCGTCGCGCCTGACGGTCGTCAGCCACCACAACTCGGCCGAGTCGAGCACGAGGCGGGTCTCGTCCCAACTGGTCGCGACCGCGTTCTCGTCGCTGAACCGCGGGTCAAATGTGGTCACTGGCGTGCTCATCGGCTCCTCCTGTGCTGCCTCGCAGTGGGTTACGCAGATTGAGACGGACGCGAGCCCGCAGAATCATCGCCCCACGGCAGCCTCACACAGCAGCCGAGGCGCCCCGGTGTCGCCGCGTCAGGCCTTCGCGATCATAACCTCGGTGGCCTTGATCACCACGGCGACCTCGTCGCCGGCCTGGAGCTTCAGCCGCTCGCGGGATGAGTCGGTGATCGCGGCCGTGATCGTGCCAGCGTCGACGTTGACTGTGATCTCGGCCATCACCGTGCCCGACTTGACGTCCTGGACGGTGCCGTTCAGCTGATTGCGTGCGCTGAGCTGCATGGTAATTCTCCTTTTCGTTTCGTTCTTTGCCTTGCGGTTGCCGAACCACTACGACTTGCCTGCACACATCACGCCGGCCGCTCCCTGCCGGTCTAGCCTGCGCGCTTTTCCTGCCCCGTTTCCCAGGGCGGATACACCCTGACCGTCTTTGGCCAGGCACGACGCCCAGCGCCGACGTGACGACCGGCTACACCCGTCGCGGACCTGCGCGCCGGGGAAGGGCAACCCGGTCAGCGGAACGAGATCGTGACAAACCGCAGGTCTCGGCGTACTAGTCTCAATGTGACTAGCTACTCTTCGGGAAGGGCAGGCTGGCCATGTCCGCCGAACTGGTCAGTGCCGGCGGCACCGTCCGCGACGGTGCCTGCGCGGCTGCTGATCCGTCCCGTCGTTGGCGTGCTCTCAGACGGGACACCGTTCTATGCGCCGATCGGCGAGATCCTGGTCGCCGACGCCCGAGTGACCTGTCACTTGTGCGGGCGGTCGTTCCGCTCGGTGACCGCTCACCTGCGCGCGCACGGCTGGACCAAAGAGCGCTACTGCACGACGTTCGGACTTGAGCGCGGCCAGTCCCTCGAATGCGACGAGACTCGGAAGTTGCGTTCAACCGCGTTCGCCGCCCGCCTGATCTTCGACGCCCGCCGTCCGTGAGGGGAGCGCGGCGGGCCGGGCGAGGGCGCGGGCCGGCGCTCTCACCAAGGACGCCGCTGCCGCTGCGCGCGGCCGGCCGTTTCCCGAGCAGCGCCGCAGGAAGAACGCGCGGGTCAAGGCCGCTCGGCTGTCCGGCAGCGGCGAGAGCGGCGAGGCGGGAACGGGCCGACCGTCAGCTTGTCGCCGTGGCCGCGAGCGCGGCAGCACGGCAAGGGTTCGCGGACATCGGTTCGCTCGTCACGGCCAGGCTGCAGGCGGGTGCGAGCCTCGCGTCGATCAGCCGGGAGATCGGCCAGCACAAGGACTGGCTGTCCAGGCACCTCGGCCGGCTCGACCCGGTCGCGGCCGCGCTGGCCAGCCGGCTTCCGCGGCGCCAGCCCGACGAGGCCTGGCTCCCCGCGCTGAGCGGGCTCGGCTTCTGTGACGTGGCCTCCTACCTGCGAGACCGGCATCTCGCCCGGCATCAGACCGTCAACGTGATCGCGGCCGAGATCGGGGTTTCTCATCACGCCGTCGAGGCGGCGCTGCGGCGGCACGGGCTGATCAGGGTGCCGCACGCCGCCAAACGGCACGCCGCCAGCCAGCGCGCCGCCGCAGTCGCGGCTCGGCTCGGCTATCCCACGATCGCGAACTACATCAGCGACCGCAGGGCCGGAGGCTGGACCTGGAACGCGATCGTGGCCGAGTCCGGCCAGCCGCAGACCTGGCTGCGCCGGCACGCAGCCCGGTGATGCTGACCGTGTGCAGCGTCCGCCAGTGCCGTGGCACCGGGTCGTCCCGCGCTGACCTGGCGCGCTCAGCGCCCGGCGGCGGCGTCGACCTGCGGCATGTCCCAGCCGCGCGCCAGGGACGACGGCCTGGTCAGGCTCGCGCCGGAGAAGTACTCGGTGAACTTCATGAACAGCGGGTTCCAGCGCAACGGGTCGATGTAGTTCGGGTGGTTCGCCATCAGCAGGCACTCGTCGACATGAGTGTGCAGCACGGCGACCTCGATCGCGAGCAGACCGGAATCCGGCCCGTCGATCTCGTGCATGGCCTGCACAAGGCCCTCCATCTGAATCGGGCTCTCCGTCACGCCGGCCGGCATGCCGGGGCGCAGCGCCGCTGGCGTCAGCCCGGCCGCGGCGAATTTGTCTGGTTCGTAGCTATACCCCCGAGCCAGCTTGTAGTCAGGGACGTCGGAACGCCCGGTGAGCAGGGCGAGCTGGTCGATCGCGTCCACCATCGCCTCGTCGACCAGGTTCAGCACGCAGTGCGGGCGCTCCCGCAGGTTGCGGACGGTCTGGGAGTTGACGCTGAGCCCTAGCATCGCGGTCTTCCCGACCCACCACGCCGACGACATCGGGGCCACGTTCGTCGATCCGTCGCTGTTCAGCGAGCTGACCAGCACGACCGGCGTGCCGAAGTACAGCATCTTGGGGTTGAGTTCGCGCTTCACGTGTCCTCCGTGGGCAGGGGTCGGCTCTGTACTCGGCTAACGCGCGACCGGCTCGCGGCGTGAGGTCGGCTGATCAGGCCGCGGCGGCGTGCTCGAGGTCGAGGAGAGCGCGCTTGATCTCGGGCCCGCCGATGTAAGCGCCAGGCGAGCCGTCGCTGAGCACGACCCGGTGGCAGGGGATGACGAGCGGCAGCGGGTTCGTCGCGCAAGCTGTGCCCACCGCGCGCGCCGCGCGCGGGTGACCAACCTCGGCGGCCAGTTCGCCGTAGCTGACCGTGCGGCCGTAGCCGACGTCGGGCAGGTGCTCGAGCACGGCCCGGCGGAAGCCGCTGGCAAGCTGCAGGTCGACGGCCAGGTCGAAACCCTGACGCCGCCTGGTGAAGTAGTCGTCGAACTGCCGCGCCGCGTCATCCAATCTTGCCGGGGCGAACAGGACTCGGGGGCTAACGTCCTGCGCCAGCGCGGCCAGCACGGCGTCGTGGTCCTGCCGGGCGTAGGCCACCCGGATCAGCCCGAGCGGCGTCGCCGCGATCAGCAACTGGCCGACGGGCGTGTCCACGGTGCGGTAGGCGACGTCGAGCAGGTTCTGCTCGTGGGCGCGGTTCGCGATCGCGGCGCGCAGTCGCTGCATCGCTGCGTCAGCGATGTGGCCGGCTGCGGTGGCAGCGGCAGGTGCGTCGGCGGCGTCGGCTGCTGGGTCGGCGGCGCCGGCGAGGAGGCGTTCGAGGTCGTTCATGCCATCTCCTTGGTCGGCTGGGATCGTTGCCCGGAACCGGGCGCTGACGGATAGGTCCGCCGCAGGGCCTTGATGCCGTCGGCCGCGCTCCTGCGTGCCGCGGCCTCGCTCGTGCCCATGATCGCGGCGATCTCGGCGTACGCCAGGTCCGCGACGTAGTGGTAGGCAACCGCGTGCCGTTGCTTGGCCGGCAGTTCCCGGACCGCCGCCCAGAGCGGTTCGTCCGGCAGGGCAGGTTCGGCGCTGCCGCCGCGCTCCGGAACGTTCTCGACCGGTAGCGCGTGCCTGGCCTTGCGGCGCAGGATGTCCACAGCCTTCCGGTGCGCGATCGTCACCAGCCACGGCTTGACGTCGCTGTCCGGCCGCAGCCGGGGATAGGCCTCGAGCGCGGCCAGGAAGGCGTCGGCGGCGGCGTCCTCGGCGTCGTGCACAGGCAGCAGCGCCCGGCACACTCGCAGCACGACCTGGCCGTGCTCGGACACCACGCGGTCGAACGGTGGAAGGCTCACAACCGACTAACGTGCCACAGCCGCGTCGCGTGAGGTCAGGGTCTGTGTACGGTGACCGGCGTCATGTGCCCGTGTCGTGTGCCCGATGTCTGCCTGTCATGAGGCGAGGCAGCGGGTCTGGCATGCTTTTGCATGCGGGTGTTTCCCGTGAAACCAAGGCCAGCCGCCTGTTGGGAGACCGTTGTGGCAGTCATCGTGGTGACCAGGCTCCGGCTGAAGGATCCGGCGCTCCTTGATGAGTTCTTTGTCGATGCGGTCGCTGCGATCGAGCAGGCGCAGAAGTCGGACGGCAATCTGGGCGCCGACGCCCTCGCGGACGCGAACAACGCGTGGTGGAGCGTGAGTTCGTGGCACGGGCGGGACGCCATGGGGGCCTTCGTCTCCACCGAGCCGCATCAGAGCATCATGAGCAGGCTCGATCATTACTGCGACGAGGCGACCTTCGTGGACTGGGAACAACCCAGCGCTGACCTGCCGGACTGGCAGACCAGCCACGAGCACCTGGTCGCCGACGGTCAGGTCGCGCAACTGACCAGTCCGTCGCCGGCGAACCAGACCAGGGCGTTCCCTGCTCCGGTCGAGCCGAGCTAGCGGTGCAGATCAAGGACGCGGTCGCGCTCGTCACCGGCGCCGGTCGCGGACTCGGCCAGGTGTACGCCAGGGAACTCGTGCACCGCGGCGCCGCCAAGGTCTATGGCGCCGCGCGCCGGGCGGAGTCCGTCACCGAGCCTGGCGTGACTCCGATCGCGCTGGACATCACCGATGCCGATCGCGTCGCCGAGGTAGCCAGGCAATGCTCGGACGTCAGCTTGCTCGTGAACAACGCGGGTGTCATGAAGGCGAGCACGTTCATCGACGCCCCGAACCTCGACGCGGCCAGGCTCGAAATGGAGACCAACTATTTCGGGACGCTGAGCATGTGCCGCGCGTTCGCGCCCGTGCTCGCCGCCAACGGCGGTGGCGCCATTGTGAACATGCTGTCCGTGACCAGCTTCTTCACCAATCCGTTCAACGCGTCCTACGGCGCATCCAAAGCCGCTGGCTGGTCGCTGACGAATGGCCTCAGGATCGAGCTTGCCCACCGGGGCACGCTCGTGGTGGCCGTGCACGCCGGCTTCATCGACACCGACATGGCCGCTGGCATTGACGCGCCGAAGGACAGCCCGGAGTCGGTGGCGGAGCAGGTCTTTGACGCCGTCGAAGCCGGCGAGATCGAAGTGCTGGCCGACGAGCGATCGCGGTTCGTCAAGGCGTCGCTGTCCCGCGATCACGAGCTGATCTATCCGCCCATCCAGGAGTTCTGGACCGCCGCGGTGACGGGGAACGGCTAGCGCCTCTCCATTTGGACGCAGGTGCCGAGGTTCGGCGTTGGTCATAGGATTCTTGCCAGGACCAAGGCGGTAAATGGTCGGCTGTCCAGCGTCGGAGGCAATCAGATGACTAATTGGTCATTTGAGCACGTCGCCGAGACGCGCGCCGCGCTGCGCACGATTGTCTCCGACCCGGCGTACGGAGCGACCGCTCTTTCGAACGTGCGGATCATGTCCGAGGTGCTGCCCGGCCTGTTGCGCGGAGCGCGCCTCGAGCGGTCGGTGCTGGTCACGGCGGCCACGGAGAGCCTGGCAAGCACCATGCTCAAGCACGTGTCCGACGGCATGAACCCGAGCCTCGCGGTCCGGCTGAGCGCCAACTTCCTCGCCACGATTTCGCCTGTGCCGCTTGAGGCCTGCTACTGGGTGGCAGCTGAACTCGCGCTAGCGCTCGGTTTGATCACGGTCGAGGAGGCCGACGCCCTCGCTGCTACCGGTGCCGCCGCTCTCATCGAGTCCCCGCAGGGCCAAGGCGACGTCGCGGGCGAGGGCCGGCCGAGCAAACCTGCTCCACCGGACACCATCGGGTCGTTGGTGCCGGACTCGGACAGCGACGCGGTGACGGACTTGCCGCCTGGTCACGAGGAAGGCGTCGGGGCGGAAGCGGGGCGAGAGGCCAGTCAGAGCCGCGAGCCGGGCTCCGGCGATAGCCGATGGGGCAGCCAGGGCGCGCAGCCGCAGACCGGTGTTGGCTTTGACTCGCCAGAAAACGGCGGCTACGGCGGCTGGCAGCCGGCAGGGCCGGCAGCCGCAGTCCCGCCGGTCCCGCAGTACGGCCAGCCAGGTACAGGGCAGCCCGCTACAGGGCAGTCCGGCAGTGTGCAGCCTGACTCGCAGCCAACGCAGGTCGGGCAGCCGGCCGGTGCCGCGGGTTATGGGGCTTGGCCCGGTGCTGCCGAGCCCGGGCCGGGGTACGTCGGGCAGCCCGTGCAGCCCGACCCAGAGGACTGGGTCAGCCGCGCGGTGCGGGATGCGGTCCGCCCTGGACTGCTGGCCTTCAACACCCCGCAGGAGATGCAGCAGGGCCGGATCGAGCGCGTCGAGGTCGGAGTCGCCCGCTCGCCCGAGCTTCGCGACGCCCTCACTGCGGGGTTCCGCGGTCGTGGCCTGCCCGAGGTCGTCCATGTCAATACGTCCCCGATCATGGGTGTTGAACTGCGCGGATCGTCGTTCGAGATCGTCGGCTACAGCCCGCCCGAGCAACTGGTCGCCGACCAGGCCAGATGGCAGTTCGACGTCACGCCGGTCCGGTCAGGTAGCCAGACGCTGACCCTGTGCGTCAGCCTCAGGATCGACTCGCCGTTCGCTCCTGGCGGCCGGATCGCGGTTCCTGTGCTCGAGCGCGACATTCGGATTCATGTCGACGTCGTCTACGGGACCCGCCGTTTCGTCGCAGGCAACTGGCAATGGCTGGTGGGAACGGCCGTCGGTCTCGGCGGCGGCATCGCCGCATGGATCGCACTCGTGCACTGACCGTCAATGACGGCGGTCGCGAGTTGAGCTCGTTGGCCGCCCGGTCCAGGCCGTTGCGGCCGCGGTTCGCACCGTCCGGGGGGCGCTGCCGCCGCTACTAAGGTGACGTCGTGATCACGAGCGTGATCGGAGCCCCCGGGTCCGGTAAAAGCACAGTGAGAGGACCGCTCGCAGCGCGATTGCCCGGATGTGCGGTCCTTGACTGGGACGCCTTCATCGATCCGGCCGCCATGCTCGCCGGACGGAGCATCAGGGAACACCAGGAGACTTGGCCCGCTTACCGGGCGCTCATCCGCGCGATTCTGGATGAGCTGGCCGAAGTTCCGGTCGTGCTGCTCGGGGTGTGCACGCCTCATGAGCTGCCGGACTGGCCGATCGGCGCATGGGCTGTGCTGGATTGCTCGGATGAGGAGCGGACGCGGCGTCTGGTCGAGTGCGGACGCGCGGACAGCGTCAGTGAGGCCATCGCCGATGCAGAGGAGTACCGGACGCTCGGCCTGCCGGTGGTCGATTCGACCGGGCGGATACCTGAGGATGTCGCGGATGACCTGGCACGGTTCGTCTTCCTCTTTCCCCAGCAGCACTGATTCAGTCCGGCGGCACCGGGTCATTCGGGCAGCACGGCGAGCCGCAGTCCGCGCAGCCGCACCTGGTCAGCGATGACGTCCATGACCGTGATCTTGCGGTCGTCGCTGACCGTCAGTTTCACCACGACTTCCAGCCGTCCGGCCGGCGCGAACACAACGCCCACGGTCCCGTCGACCAGCGCCAGTTGCGAATGCGCGGCACGAAGCGACGCCGCCACGGCGCCCGATGCGACCAGTTGCACGCCATGTCGCTCAACGGCCCGCCCAGAAGGCGACGCGCTCGCGTCCGCACGCAGCGTGACTGCTGGATCGAGCAACTCGATCAGCGCGGTCAGATCCCCGCCGCGGGCGGCCGCGAGGAAAGCGGTCGCCACCTCCCGCTGCCTGGCGAAATCGGCCGCGCGATCCGGGCTGGACGCGCCGCGTACCCGGCGCCGCGCCCGGCTGGCGAGTTGCCGCGCCGCGTCGGGAGTCCGGCCCAGGACGTCCGCAACCTCGTTGAACGGCATAGCGAACATATCGTGCAGAACGAATGCAAGCCGCTCGGCCGGCGCGAGCGTGTCGAGCACGACTAGCAGCGCCAGCCCCACCGAGTCTGCGAGGACGGCCTCATCCTCAGGATCGCCGCCGGGCATCCTGGCGCCCGTCCCTGGCGGGCCGGCGTACGCGTCCGGCCCGGCGGACGACTTCGGCGGTGCCCGGCCAGGAGTCGCCGACCGGTTGCTCGCGCCTGCGCGATCGGAGCATGTTGAGCGACACGCGGGCGACAACCGTAGTCAGCCAGCCGCCGAGATTGTCGACCTCGCTTGCGTCCGTGCCGGTCAGCCGCAGCCAGGTGTCCTGGACGGCGTCGTCGGCGTCGGTTGCCGAGCCGAGCAGGCGGTACGCCACCGCGCGCAGGTGATCACGGTGCTCCTCGAAAGCGGCTGCCAGCCACTCGCTGTCGGCCATCTGTCACATTCCCTCGTCGCCAGGTGTCACCACACTGACACCCGGCGCCCTGCGGATGTGACGACAACGGGAGCGGCGGGTGATCGAGGAGGACGAACGATGGGCTCGCGCTCGACTGATTGCGTCCTTGCCTGCTGGGCAAGGGTGACGTGGGTGAAGTGCGAGCCGAGGCTGGTTTGCGGGCCTTTGGCCGGACGGCCAGCCGGTAAGGAGGAGCTATGACATCACCCATCCTGGTCACTGGCGGGACCGGCACACTCGGGCGGCAGGTGGTGCCGCGGCTGCGGGACGCCGGTCACGAGGTTCGTGTGCTCACCCGAGGCGCCCGCGAATCCGCGGACGGCGTCGAGTACGTCAGAGGTGACCTGCTCAATGACGTGGGAATCGAGGCCGCCGTCAGCGGCGCCCGGGTCATCGTGCACTGCGCGGGAAGTCAGAAGGGCGACGAGGTCGCGACCGCGAACCTGGTCAGGGCGGCGTCCAGCGCCGGGAAGCCGCATCTGGTGTACATCTCCGTGATCGGCGCAGACCGGATCCCGGTCGTCAGCGGGATCGACCGAATGATGTTCAGCTACTTCGCGTCCAAGCGGGCCGCTGAGCTGGCCGTGTCGGACTCCGGCCTGCCGTGGACGACGCTGCGGGCAGCGCAATTCCACGACCTGATCCTCACGGTCGCCGAGCAGATGGCCAAGCTGCCGGTGATCCCGGTTCCGAAGGGATTCCGGTTCCAGCCTGTCGACAGCGGCGAGGTGGCCGAGCGCCTGGTGGAGCTGGCACTCGATAGCCCTGCCGGTCTCGTGCCTGACATGGCAGGTCCGCGGGTGTACGGGATCAAGGAGCTGATGCGCGAGTACCTGTCTGCGCGGCACCTGAGCCGGCGGATGGTACCGGTTCCGCTTCCCGGTCAGGCAGCTGGCGCGTTCCGCGCCGGCGCGAACATCGATCCGGCCCGAGCTGTCGGCAGGCGGACCTGGGAGGACTTCCTGGCCGACCGGGTGCTGACCACCGCCTGACCGTGGGCACCATCTGACCCGCTGCCTGTGGGTCGGGCTCTCCTGTCACTGCGGCAGGATACTCTGGCCGACCCGGAGCCGACCGCCAGCATGGAAGTCGTGGCGCTCGTCTGATTGCTCATCCAGCACGCCGAGAAGGACCCTTCCAGGGGATCCCGGTCTGACGCCGAGCGGCAGCGGGGCGGATTGCCCTGTTCGGGGAACCTGACCTCAATGCGCAGGCCGCCTTCCGGCTGGGCGTGGGTGGCGATGCTGGCACCGTGGACGTCGGCGATGGCGGCGACGATGGACAGGCCGAGCCCGTGACCGGTGCCGTTGCCGCCCCGGGACCTAGCCAGACGCTCGAAGGGCCGGAACAACCGGGCGACTTCGGCGGGCGGGATCACCGGGCCGGTGTTGGCCACGCAGAGGACAGCGTGACCGTCCTGCTGGGTGGTGGCGAGCTGGATTGCGCCGCCCCTGGTGTTGTGTCGTACGGCGTTGTCGACGAGGTTGGCGGCTAGCCGCTCGATCAGGTGGGGATCGCCGGCCACGGGAGCCGGGTTCAGCGAGGTCTCCAGCCTGAGTTGCCGGCGCTCGGCCTCGGGCCGGGCGGCATGCAGGCCGGCTGCGGCGGCTTCTGACAGGTCGGCGGGTTCCTGATTGCCAGTGCCCGCTTCGCTAGTGGCCAGCGTGAGCAGCGCCTCAAGCAGGCGTTCTTGCTGAATGCCGGATTCAAGTAGTTCCTCGCCAGTGGTGCGCCATTGCTGGATGGTCGTCGAGGGGTTGCGCAGCGCTACCTGTAGCAGGGTCCGGTCGAGGGTGGGCGCCGTGCGAAGTTCGTGCGAGGCATTGGCGACGAAGTGCCGCTGAGCGGTGAACGATCCTTCCAGGCGGCCGAGCAGCTCGTTGAGGGTTCCGGCGAGTTCCTTGAACTCATCGTCGGGCCCGGCCAGGGCGAGCCGCTCGTGCAGATTTCTGGCTGATATCCGGCGAGCGGTCGCTGTGATGGCTCGCACCGGCCTCAGCACCCGCCCGGCGACGAGCCAGCCGAGCGCGAAAGCGAGCACCGCCATGATCGCCAGCGCGACGCCGGACTGAGTCAGGAGCGTCTGCAGGTCAAGCGCGTGCCGGGCGATCCATGCGTGCACCAGCTTTTCGCAATGCCGGTCCGTGCGCAGGCACGACAAGCTCTCGTGCCCCTGTAGTTTCGGGAACCAGCGCAGGCGGCCGGTGGCGCGGTCGAACAGCCAATAGGTGAATCCGAGCAGGGCCGCGCCGGACAGCGTGAACAGGCAACCGTAGAGCAGTGTCAGGCGCAGCCGCGCGGTCGGGCGGGGCAGCCGGAGCCGGGAGTCCTTAGCTGCGAGCCGCGCAGTCGGCCCGGTCACGGTGCGTCGCCGAGGCGGTAGCCGCCCTCGCGGACAGTCTGAATCAGCGGCGGATCGCCGAGCTTGCCGCGCAGTCGCCCGATCGTGGTCTTGACCGTGGTGGTGAACAGGTCTGCATTCTCGTCCCACACCCGTTCGAGCAGTTCCTCTGCCGTCACCAGCGTCCCATCGGCGGAGAGCAGGCACTCCAGCACGGCAAACTCCTTCGGCGTCAGCGCCAGGCGCCGGCCGGCCCGGACGGCCAGCCGCTTAGCCGGGTCGACCGACAGGTCGCCGTGAGTCAGCACCGGGGGGAGCGGGAGGACCGCCCGACGGGCCAATGCCCTGATCCGCGCGACCAGTTCAGTGAAATCGAACGGCTTGGGCAGGTAGTCGTCCGCGCCCAGGCCCAGGCCCTCGACGCGGTCGGCGATCGTGCTTGCGGCGGTGAGCATCAGCACCCGGCTCGGGCACCGGCGCTCGGCGAGGTCCCGGCAGACCCGGTCGCCGTGTACGCCGGGCAGGTCCCGGTCCAACACGATCACGTCGTAGCGGGCCATGGCGACGTGGTCAAGCGCTTCCTGCCCGTCGCAAGCGAGGTCCACGGCCATCCCCTCGTCCCGCAGCCCGGACGCCACCGCCTCGGCGAGTCGCTTGTGATCTTCCACGACCAGCACTCTCATGCTCTCTCCCAGGTGCGTCCGCCCGGTCCGCCTGGCCAGGACGGATGGGTCCGTGCTGCCAGGATGCCTGGCGCCGAGTGACAGGAAGGTCACAGCGCCTGTGACCGTGCTGTCACCCACGGCCTAGTACACCTGACGTCGCGGGCACCCGGCCACACCGCCGCAGCGGCCAGCAATCTGCGGGCAGGCGGCACGGGCGAAGAACGAAAGGCTAGGCGATGAACGCGACCACTGGCGGTCACTGCCGTCCGCGAGGGTGCTCCCGGCGGTGGGCGGGTGTCCTTGCAGCCGCCTCCTGCATCGCGCTGCTCGCTGCGGCCTGCGGCGGCAGCACCGGCCCGGCCAGCACGGCCGGTGCCTCACATCCGCCGGGATATCAGCAGTACCACGCGTACTCGCAGTGCATGCGCTCGCACGGCGCGCCGTTCTGGCCGGAGCCGTCGGAGAGAAGCCACGGCGTGTTCGACAGCCCGTTCATATACCGGATCACTGCACGGATCCTGGCGCGGGAACGCGGCACGGGGTGGCAGGCGGCGGTGGCGGCCTGCCGAAAGCTAGCGCCCCAAGGGCTCCCGTTCACCGCGGCGCAGATCACCGCGCTGCGCTCCGACCTGGACAAGCTGGCCGCGTGCATGCGCACGCACGGGATCACCCGCTTCCCCAGCCCGGTCGTCAACCTCTCAGGCGGCGGCTTCCCGAGCCCGGGCACGGGCGTCAAGCCGGATTCCGCGCGGTTCCGGGCCGCGCAGCGTGCCTGCTGGGTTTACGCGCCGGGTTCGCGATGAGAGGCGGCACGAGGCACATGAGGTGGAGATGGCTTGCCCTGCTGCTGGCCCTGACCATGCCGCTGGCGGCGGCCTGCGGCGCCAGCGGCGGATCCGCCGGCCGGGCCGGGTCGCCTGGGCGGCTGTACCAGCGGGCGCTCGCCTACACGGGCTGCATGAGATCGCACGGCGTGCCGGACTTCCCCGCCCCCAAGCCAGGGCCCGAGGGCACGCTGATTTTTCCGCTGAACCCTCCCGCCGGGATGCTTGCCAGCCCCGGCTACGACCCGGCGTTCCGCGCCTGCCTGAAACGGGCCGTTATCGGCGCCCGACCTGCGGCGATACCGGGCGATTGCCCTCAATGCACTGAAGCAGGCGGAGTGCATGCGAAGGCACGGGATCGCCAGCTATCCCTCCCCGGCGGCCCTGAACGGCGGCCTCCACGTCCCGGACACGACCATCGGCCTTGACACGCATACCCCGCAGTTCCAGGCCGCAGGCAAGGCCTGCGGGCTCATGGACCTGTGGATGCTGCAGTGGTGGTGGCCGGCCGGGTCGGTGCAGCCGTGACCGGCGGCCCGGTACTCAAGGCGGCCGCGGCGGGAGCGGTCCGTCGGCTGGTGCCGACCGCGGTGGTGTGCGTGGTAGTGGCGGCCGCCGCCGCGACCGCGGTGCTCGGGCTTGCCAGGGCCACCAGTTCCACCCTGGCCTACCAGATAGCCCGCGCGAAGCACCACAGCCCCGACCTGACGCTGACGGTCGATGCCGCGAAAGCGACCAGCGCCCAGGTCGCCGCGACCCGCCGCCTTCGCGGAGTGACCAAGGCCGCCTTCTTCCCGGCGACCACGGTCACCCTCTCCGTGCCGGTCCCGCGGTACATGGCGCCCAGCGGCCGGATAACGGGCCCGTGAGCGTGGTGGGGCGGGCGTCGCGGCTGGGCCCGCTTGATGACATCTCGAGCACAGGGCCGGTGGCCCAGCCGGGAAGGCGAGATCGCCCTGGCCCCTTACGCGAACGCCCGGGGGTCGATCGGCCAGGTCGTCACCGCGACCGTGACCAGCGTGCGGGGCCGGCCGAAGCTCACTGTCATCGGGTACGCCTCCCCGCCCACGTCGCAGGACCAGACGCAGCAGGCCTGGGTCGTCCCGGCCGAGATCACCGCGCTGGAGAGGGCGGGCGCGCCCGCGCAGGAAGAGCTGGCTCTACACCTTCCGCGACGCCGCCACCCCTGCCCAGATCAGCGCGGACCTGCGCGAGCTGCGCGGGGCCCTGCCCGCGGGCGCGATCATCACCTATACCTCCTGGCTGAACACCGAGAACTTTCTGGGCGGCGGCAGGCGGATCGATCTCGCCGCTCCTGGTGGCCTACGCGCTCATTGCGCTGGTGCTCGCGATGCTGATCGCGGTGATCGCCGCGGCGGCCGCGGTGGTGGCCAGCTACCGGCGGATCGGCGTGCTTAAGAGCATCGGGTTCACCCCCGTCCAGATCGCCGCGACCTACCTCGCCCAGCTCGGCATCCCTGCGCTGGCGGGGGCGGTCGCCGGGACGGTGCTCGGCTACCGCTGGGCGCGCCCGATGCTGAAGGTGGATGTCCCGAAATGGATCTGGCTGAGCGTGCCCATCGGCCTGTGCATCCTGACCGGGCTCGCCGCCCTGGCGCCCGCCGTGCGGGCCGGGCGGCTGAGCTCCGTCGCGGCGACCACCGCCGGGCAAGCCCCCCGCGCGCGGCGGGGATATGTTGCGCACCGGCTGGCTGGTCGGCTCACCCTTCCCCGGCCGGTGTCGCTCGGCCTGGCCGCGCCGTTGTCCCGCCCCAGCCGGTCGGCGGTGACGCTCGCCGTCGTCACTGCCGGACTGGCCGCTGTGGTCATCGCCGTGGGCCTGCAGGCACAGATGCACCAGATCGTATTGGTCCCTGGGTGGGCGAACAATGGCGTCCGGCTGGTCGGACAGCTGACCAGGCTGGTGGCGGTACTCGCCGCGCTCGGCGTGTTCAGCGCGGTCCTCATGCTCGCCCGCGAGCGCGTACGCGACCTAGGCATCTTCAAGGCAGTCGGGATGACGCCCCGCCAGGTCATCATCATGGTCACCTGCTGGGCCGTCGCGCCCGCGATCGCCGCCGCGGTCATCGCCCTGCCCGCCGGCATCGCGCTGGAACACGCGGTCGCCCGCGCGGTCGTCGGCTGGCAATCCAGCCGGATGACGCGGACCGACACGCCGCCCCTCACTCGGCGGACCCCCGTCGCGCCATCCATGCCGCCGGTCCCGGCCGGCCGGCGCACCCGACCAGCCACCGCGAGATCTTCCTGCGCAACGGGCACCATCGGGTCATCGATCTTCCCGGGCATGGCGCCCACGGCGCCTTGCCACCCCAGCTCGCCCAGCTCGGGACCCACCTGACCCGGGCCTACACCCCGGGCACCCTTGCCCTGCTGGTGCTGGCCGGGCTCGCCATCGCCATCGCGGGCGCGCTCGGCCCCGCCATCTGGGCCGCCGCCGCCAAGACCACCACCGCCCTGCACGCCGAGTGAGCTCAGCGCCCGCCGGTGACGACGAGAGGAGCAAGACCACGTGATGGATGCGCTGATTCGCCTCGGTGACGTGACCAAACGCTATGCGGCGGGCGGACCGCCCGCCCTGGACAACCTCAGCCTGAGCGTGGCGGCGGGCGAGGCGGTGGCGGTGATGGGGCCGTCGGGGAGCGGGAAGTCGACGCTGCTGAACCTGGCCGCCGGCCTGGACAAGCCCACCAGCGGGACCGTCACGGTGGCCGGGCAGCGGATCGATGCGCTCAGCGAAACCAGGCTGGCCCGCTACCGGCGCACCCAGGTCGGGATGATCTTCCAGTTCTTCAACCTGCTCGACGACCTGACTGTGGCCGACAACGTGCTGCTGCCCGCCCAGCTCGCCGGCACACCGCGGCGGCAGGCCCGGGCCCGGTGCGCCGAACTGCTCGGCCAGCTGGGCATCGGCCGGTACCGGGACAGCTATCCAGGGCGGCTGTCAGGGGGTGAGCGGCAGCGGGTAGCGATCGCCCGTGCCCTGATCAACGACCCGGCCGTGCTGCTGGCGGACGAGCCGACCGGGGCGGTGGACACCGCCACCGGCGAGGAGATCGGCCAGCTGCTGCTGGACCTGAACGCCACCGGGCAGACGCTGGTCCTGGTTACCCACAGCCCGGAACTGGCCGCCAGGTACGCGAAACGGACGGTCCGGCTGGTGGACGGCCACATCGCCAGCGATACAGGAATCGCGGACGGCCCAGACGGCACGCCAGGACAGCCCGTCGCGAGGACCCAGCCATGACCGGCGGGGCGGTGCTGAAGGTCGCCATCGGCCGGGGTGACCCGGCGGCTGGTGCCAAGCGTGGTGATCTTCCTCGTGCTGACCGCAGGCGCTGCCGCCGGCCTGCTGGGACTGACCCTGGTCACCAATTCCAATGAGCTCTTCCTGACGGCGTTCGCACGCCAGGACGGCGCTCAGCTGGCCGTGACGTTCAACGCCGCCAACGTCACCCCCGCACAGCTCGCGAAGACCCGCCTGCTGCCGGGCGTGACCCGGGCCGCCGGCCCGTATCCGGAAACCTACGTGTTGCTCGCACCCGGGCACACCGTCGGCGGGCCGCCGGTTCCCCGCGCTAACTCCCGGCTCACTGTCCCGCACGGCCAGGTGAACGCGGGCGCCGTGGCACCGGGCAAGCCATTGGCAGTGACTGGCCGGGCCAGGCCCTCCGGATCGCTCGACAAGCTTGCGCTGCTGCAGGGCCGGTGGGTGACCGGGCCGGGCGAGATCGATATCGATCCGCGGCTCCTACCATTCCCGGTGCGGATCGGCGGCACTGTCTCCGTGGCCAGTGCGCCGGGCAAACCGAAGCTCACGGTGGTCGGGTATGCCTCCTCCATCGGGCGCGACGAGGCGGCCTGGGTGACCCCCGGCCAGGTCACCGCCCTGGACCCGGCCGGGGCACCCGCAGAGCAGCAGATGCTCTACACCTTCGCGAGCGCGGGCACCGCCGCTCAGGTCAGCGCCGATCTGGCCAGGGTGAAGGCGGCGCTGCCGCCAGGGGCAGCGGCCAGCTGGGTGTCCTGGCTGTCCAGCGACGGCCTGATCGCGGCCGCGCAGGGGATCAATACGCCGTTCGTGGTCGCCTTCGCCGTCATCGCCCTGGTGCTGGCGGTGCTGATCACGGCCAGCGTGGCCGCCGCCGCCGTAGTCGCCAGCTACCGGCGGATCGGTGTGCTCAAGAGCGTCGGGTTCACTCCCGCCCAGGTCACCATCACCTACTTGACCCAGATCGGCGTGCCCGCCCTGGCCGGCGCCATCGCCGGCACCGTGCTGGGCGACCGGCGGGTGCTGCCGCTGGTCAACGGCGGCAGCAGCCTGTTCCGCCTCACCGTCGTCGTGCCGTTGTGGATCAACATCGCTGCCCCGCTGGGGATGCTGGCGCTAGCCGGGGCAGCGGCGGCAGTACCCGCGATGCGGGCCGGGCGGCTGCGGGCGGTTCAGGCGATCACCGCCGGGCAGGCCCCGCCGGCCGGGCACGGGTACGCCGCCCACCGGCTCGCCGCCCGGCTGCCGCTGCCCAGGCCCTTGACGGCGGGACTGGCCGCCCCGCTCGCCCGGCCAGCCCGCTCCGCGGTCACGCTTGCCGCGATCACCTTCGGGCTCACCGCGGTCGTGCTCGCTACCGGCCTGGACGCCTCCCTCGCCAAGATCAGCCACAGCGGGGACCAGTGGCTGCACGCGGTGGTTATCTCTGCGAGCCGGGCAACAAGGCGTTCACGTCCGGCCAGCAGCGATCAGTAGCCGCCGCCGTGGCGGCGCAGTCAGGGACACTGAGTTACGCGGCCGAGGCCACCACCCCGCCTTCCCTGCGGCCCAACCCTCGCGCCTGGGCCGCCAGCGTGCCCGGCGCGGGCCGGCACCTGCCGATCACCGCCTTCCAGGGCAACGCCGCCCGGCTGGGCTGGGAATTCACCAGCGGGCACTGGTACGCCCGTCCCGGCCAGGTAGTCATCAACACCGCCTACCCCGGTACCGCCAGCCTGACCGCGGGCAAGCTGATCCGCATCACGGTAGGCGGCACGACGGTCACCGCCATGATCACCGGCACCGTCGATAACCCGGGCATCGTCGGAGAGCTGCTCACCAGCTGGCAGACGCTGCACGGCGCCGCAGGCCTGAAGGTCAACCAGTACATCGTCGCCCTGCGGCCCGGCGTCAGGCCGCCGGCCTATGCGGCGGCACTAGGCAGGGCATTGGGGCGCGACTACGTCGTGACCACGATCCAGCCGGGCCAGAGCGGCAGCGTCGGGCTCTACGGCGACGTCGACACCTCGCTGATCCGGCTGCTCACGATCCTGGTCGCGGTGCTCGCCGGGCTCGGCGTCCTCAACGCCGTGCTCATGCTCGCCCGCGAGCGCGTCCACGACCTCGGCGTCTGCAAGGCGATCGGCATGACGCCGTGGCAGGTCCTCACCATGGTCACTTGCTGGGCCATCGCCCCCGCCGTCGCAGCGACCGTCATCGCGCTGCCCGCGGGAATGGCCCTGCAGAGCGCCGTCATGCACGCCCTCGCCAGCGACCAGGCGTTCCTGCCGTCAGTCCTTCGCACTCCCCCCAGCAGCCTCGTGCACGTCTACACTCCCGCCGGCCTCACCCTGCTCGCCCTCGCAGGCCTGGTCCTCACCATCGCCGGCGCACTCGGCCCCGCGACATGGGCAGCGATGTCCAGGACCATGGTCGCGCTGCACGCCGAATAACCGGACCTCGATCCAGTGGTCAGGTCGATCGAGCACCTGGCCGTGCGGTTCACCGTCCTGCGCTTCGACAAGCCCGGGTGCGGCCTGTCTGGCCGCGACGAGGCCGACCTCTCCTTGGAGGGCAGATGGCGGCGCTGCCGGACTGCCCGAGGGTGTGGCGAGCCGGCCGATTCTTCGAACCACACCAGTCGCTTTTTCGGTGCTATTAGCGAGTCGTGGAATCGCTGCGCCGCGTCGCCTGGCGCCAGCGCTACGGGCCGAAGATGGCCTTCTTGTCGGCAGCGCAATACCGGGCTGTAATCGTATAGCAACCATTTTACACAGGCGCGGCCGCGTAAGAAATGCCCGCTCGGCTGGTCTATCTACATGGCACCCTTTTTCATCGCGAGAGGAGCACATATCGCCCGGGAGCAGCGCCGGGGCGCTGTGCGGGTCCGTTTGGGATCCGTGCGCCGGCCCGACGCGGAAGGACATCAGTGCCAGATCACCAACAGAGAGGAATCGAATGTTCCGCATCATCACTTCGATAGCCGCGGGCGCCACTGCGCTGTTCACTCCCGTCGCTCGCCGTAGCGGCGACTCCGTCGGCCACAACGCAGACCGTGATCACCGCGTCGACGGCGGTCTCCAACCGGCCGGACAGTGGCGTGCAGGGCAACAACTGGGCGCTCGACACTTTCACGCGCGTCGCGTCGGTCAAGCTCGTCGGCGAGGTCGCCAACACCAACTGCCCAGGGACGGACACAGGTCACTGCTACCTGTGGGACTTCACGATCACCGATTCTGGTCACTTCAAGGCCATTGCCGGGCAGCCAGCGCCGAGGACCGGCACGCTTGAGCGGGCGCTGACGGGCACGATGGCCGGAGGCACAAGAAACGGCCAGTTCTACAGCTCGTGGAAGACGGCCAAAGCCGCGCGCGTTCCCACCACGGAGAACGACAACGGGGCCGATCCTACGGGCCGTCGCACGACCACCAATTGGGCCGAGCAGTTCTTTGGCGCATCGGCCGTCTTCAACTCCACGGCCAACCCCGGCGGCCCCGACCTCGGCAACTGGAGCTGGACCTACACGCTGAACTTCGGCACGAACAGCCAGTGCCCGAACAACGCGTACCGGTGGGTTGACGCGGCGGCCAACGGCGGCGGCTCACAGCCGCCGGACGGCAACATCCTGACCCCGCTTGCCGCAGATTGCTAGCTGTGGCATGGGCCCGAGCGGTAGCAGTAATTGCCGCTTCAGTGCTCGCGTTCATGGCCCGGGCCGCAACACTGCCCTGAACTGAGGCAGCCGCCTCCGCGGAAAGGTTCGCGGGGGCGGCTGCGGCGGGCGGCCGTTTTCAGAGTTCAAGGCGGCCTGCGGCGCCCGGGTCATCGTGCACTGCGCGGGAAGTCAGAAGTGCGACGAGGTCGCGACCGCGAACCTGGTCAGGGCGGCGTCCAGCGCCGGGAAGCCGCATCTGGTGTACATCTCCGTGATCGGCGCAGACCGGATCCCGGTCGTCAGCGGGATCGACCGAATGATGTTCAGCTACTTCGCGTCCAAGCGGGCCGCTGAGCTGGCCGTGTCGGACTCCGGCCTGCCGTGGACGACGCTGCGGGCAGCGCAATTCCACGACTTGATCCTCACGGTCGCCGAGCAGATGGCCAAGCTGCCGGTGATCCCGGTTCCGAAGGGATTCCGGTTCCAGCCTGTCGACAGCGGCGAGGTGGCCGAGCGCCTGGTGGAGCTGGCGCTCGATAGCCCTGCCGGTCTCGTGCCTGACATGGCAGGCCCGCGGGTGTACGGGATCAAGGAGCTGATGCGCGAGTACCTGTCTGCGCGGCACCTGAGCCGGCGGATGGTGCCGGTTCCGCTTCCCGGTCAGGCAGCCGGCGCGTTCCGGGCCGGCGCGAACATCGATCCGGCCCGAGCTGTCGGCAGGCGGACCTGGGAGGACTTCCTGGCCGACCGGGTGCTGACCACCGCCTGACCGTGGGCACCATCTGACCGCCGCTGCCTGTGGGGTCGGGCTCTCTAGGCTGCCGGCTGGCGGACGCCAAATACGCTGGCCGATTCCGGAGCCCGACCGCCAGCATGGAAGTCGTGGCGCTCGTCTATCTCATCCAGCACGCCGAGAAGGAACCCCTTCCAGGGGATCCCGGTCTAACGCTGAGCGGCCTGGAGCAGGCCGCTCGGGCGGCGCGATGGCTGCATGGCATTGCTGTGAGGTCGCTGTTCAGCAGTCCTCAACGGCGGGCGTGGCAGACGGCCGAGGTCATCGCGCTGACGCTAGGCCTCACGGTCACGCCGGATCCGCGCCTGCGCGAACGCGTGAACTGGGAAGGCGCAGGAACCTTCGAGGAATTCCTCGACAACTGGCGGCGGTCCGTCCTGGATAGGGACTTCGTCCCGCCAGCCGGTGAGTCCTCGCGCCAAACTGGCGAGCGTATGCGCAGGTTCCTGCTTGACCTATCGCCGAAACAGGGCTCGGTAGTGGCCGTCACGCATGGCGGAGCCACGACCGACCTGCTGCGAACGTTGGTCGGCGACGACCAGGTACCGCCCGGTTTGCTCAGCGACGGTGTCCCGCCGTGCGCCATTACGACGCTCAACGGTCTGGAGGTCGTCGAGATCGCTCGCATTGCTCATCTGGATTAGCCGTGACCGCCACCGAGCTCGGCCGAAAACGCCAACCTCAGTAACTGAAACTCGTTTGCGCCAGCCGGGCGCAGGGATGATGCTCGCGGCATGCCTGACATCGCGCTGCGCGAGTACATGGACGCCGATGAGGTTGCCTGGCTGCGGTGCCGGGCGCTGTCCTTTCTGGGTACCGCCTATTTCGACGACGTCGTGACCAGTAAGCCGCGTGCGGGCCTGCTGGCGGAGCTGGTGGCCGAGGCGGACCGCGGCATTGTCGGAGTCCTCGACCTTGCGCTCGAGGGCGATCTGGCCACGATCGATACGATCGCGGTGCATCCGGACCACCAGGGTCGCGGCGTTGGCACAGCCCTCCTGGAAGCCGCCATGCCTCGCGCCGCTGAAGTGGGCGCCTCGACCATCGAGGCTTGGACCCGCGACGACGATCAGGCGCTCGCTTGGTACCGGGCCCGCGGCTTCACGGAGAGCGACCATTACCTGCATGTTTATGCCGACTACTACGCGAACCCGGCCGAACCAGATCGCGCGGTCGAATTTCGGACCGGTCTGCTGCCGATGAAGGTTTTCCTGCACGTCGCGCTGGAGCACGAAGAGGAAATGCGTCAGCAGTTCAGCCGCGTGCACGTCTGCCGCCGGTTCGCCCAGCCTGTTTGAGTTGATGCGTTCGGCGTCTGACAGGGCGCGGCTGCCCAATCGGCCCTGGCTAAGCCGTCAGTTGCGCTGCTAGCCGGGCCGCGATCTCGTCCATGTCCTCGGCGCTGACGTGCGGCTTGTCTTTCGCTCCGAGCAGGCTGAAGACCCGTGGGCCGCGGTTCTCGTGGGCGAGGTCGGCCGGCCTGGGCATGATGTGAAAGTGCACGTGGGCGAAGCCTTCGGCTTCGGCGAACTGCGCGACATATGTCTTCGTGCAGCCTGTGACCAGGTGCAGCGCCCGCGAAAGGCGGACCTGCCAGGTGCCCAGCGTCGCCGCTTCGGCGTCGGTCAGTTCGGCGATCGTCGTGACGTGCCTGCGCGGCAGGAGTACCAGCCAGCCGGGCAACGCGGAATCAAACGCGTGCGCGACTCTCCAGTGCTCGTCAACCGCGATCCGCTCGCGAAGCGGTAGCCGGTCAACGTCCGCGTTACCCGTGCAGCTATAGCAATCTGTCTCCGGCGCCATGACCGAACAGTAGGCGACGAAGACCGTCCCGTCGGCCGCGGCTCTAGCCTGGGTTCGTGAGCTGGGACGAGGCGTTCGCGGATCGCTACGAGGAATGGTCGGCAGGCATGACGGCCGACATTGGCTTCTATGTCGGGCTCGCCACGGAGGCCGAAGGGCCGCTGGTCGAGCTGGCAGTCGGGAACGGCCGGGTCGCCATCCCTGTGGCTCTCGCGACCGGACAGCGAGTCATCGGCATCGACACGTCCCGGACGATGCTCGATCAGGCCAGGACTCGGTCCGCGCACGCCGGCGTGGAGCTTGACCTGCGCGAAGGTGACATGCGCGACCTGACTCTCGACGAGCCTGCCGGGCTGATCTACTGCCCGTTCCGCGCGCTGCTGCACCTGCCGACGTGGGCGGACCGCCGCCGGACCTTCGAGCGGGTCGCTGCCTCCCTGCTGCCTGGCGGCAGGTTCGCCTGGAACGCGTTCGCCTTCGACCATGCCCTGGCCGTCCGCCTGGACGGCCAGCAGCGCCTGGAGCCGGTGCCGCACACGATCCGTTACTCCGTCGGCGACAACCGGATCGACCTCATCGCTGACGGCGGCGCCAGGTCTTCACTCTGGTGGGCAACGAAGAACGAGTGGCTCGGTCTCCTGGACGTCGCGGGCCTGGAACTCGAGGCGCTGTACGGCGGTTTCGCCGGCGAGCCGTTCGGCGACGACAGCCGGGAGTACGTCTTCGTCGCGCGCCGCTGAGCCGTATTGGCGGCGTCCGCGCGGTCGCGATGTTTCGATGGTCCATCCATTGCGGAATCTGGTGATGGGTGGACCATCCATACGCGGCACGGCCGGGGATCGGCCGCCGAAGCTGCGCTCATGGCACGGCCATGCCGCCGAGCGCGCCTGACGCCGCCGAAGCCGCCGCGCGCCGAAGCCGCCACGGCCGCCGAAGCCGCGCCGCCCGCCGAGGCCACGCCGCGTCGGCTGCCACGGTGCGCGGCGCAGCGACACGTAGTGCGCGGACCGCGTCGCGTGGCAGGCTGGGCGGGTGACCATGCGACAGGGCTGGGAGTCCGAGGCCCTGAACTGGGTCAGCTTTGCCAGCACGCCTGGCCAGGACCGAGCACACGAGAACATCAACCTCCCCGTCGCTGCTGGAACTCCTCCCGCCCCCTGGTCACGCGACGCTCGACCTCGCCTGCGGCGAGGGGCGGCTGAGCAGGCTCCTGCAATCGCTGCATCACCGGGTCGTCGGAGTCGACGCCGCGCCAACGATGGTGCGGTTCGCCGCCGCCACTGAGAGCGCCGCTCCTGTCGTTCTCGGCGACGCCACGACGCTGCCGTTCGCCGACAACTCGTTCGACCTCGTGGTCGCCTACATGTGCCTGCACGACATCGACAACATGCGGCAAGCCGTGCGCGAGGCGGGACGGGTCCTGGCGCCCGCGGGTCGGTTGTGTGCCGCGATCCCGCATCCCATGAACACCGCTGGTGAGTTTCTGGGTCGCGAGGCGGACTCACCATTTGTTATCACCGGCTCGTACATGGATCCGCGGCCGCTGCGGATGGTTGCCGACCGGGACGGCGTCCGGCTGACGTTCCACAGCGAGCACCGACCGCTTGAGTCCTATTTCGAGGCCCTGGCGGCAGCGGGGTTGCTAACCGAGACGATCCGCGAGGTGAAGGCCTCGGATCAGGCCGTCGCCACGCGGCCGTCGAATGCACGATGGCGGCGGATCCCGCTGTTCTTGCACGTGCGCGCCATCAAGGCTGGCTGAACCAGCTCGCGGACGCTGCCGGGCCGGCACAAACGGAGTCACGATTCCGCTTGTGCTAGGCTCGCTCTCCGTACCGGAACGTGGGTTCCGTTTAAGGAGGACGAGGTGGCCGACGGACGCGTGCGCTCGCACCCCCCGGTGACGTTCGCTGTGCTGGCACTCGGGGTCGGGGCGTTCGCGCTGCTCCAGTCGCTCGTGGTTCCCGTGCTGACGACCGTGCAGCACGAGCTGCACACCAGCCAGAGCACGGTGACCTGGGTGCTGACCGCCTATCTCCTGTCGGCGTCGATCATGACGCCGATCCTGGGACGCGTCGGCGACATGACAGGCAAGAAGCGCGTCTTCGTGGCGACGCTCGCCGCGCTGGCGGTCGGCTCGCTGCTGGCCGCGGTGGCCCCGTCGATCGGCGTGCTGATCGCGGCGCGGGTCATCCAGGGCTTCGCGGGCGGCATGCTGCCGGTCGCGTTCGGGATCATCCGCGATGAGTTCCCCGCCGAGAAGGTGGCGGGGGCGGTCGGCGCGATCGCGGCGCTCACCGCCGTCGGCGCCGGGCTGGGCATCGTGCTGGCCGGACCGATCGTCGACGCGCTCGACTACCACTGGCTGTTCTGGCTGCCGCTGATCCTGACCATCGTCGCCGCGATCTCCGCGATCTTGTTCGTGCCGGAGTCGCCGGTCCGGACGCCCGGAAGGATCAGCTGGCTGCCCGCGCTGCTGCTCTCCGGCTGGCTCGTTGCCCTGCTGGTCGCGCTCAGCCAGGCGCCCTCCTGGGGCTGGGGATCAGGACGCGTCCTCGGGCTGCTCGCCGCCGCCGTCGTGCTGGCCGCTGCCTGGCTGACGGCCGAGCTGCGCGCGACCACGCCGCTGATCGACATGCAGATGATGCGCCGCCCGGCGGTGTGGACCAACAACCTGGTCGCGCTGCTCATCGGCGTGGGCATGTACGCGACGTTCGCGTTCCTGCCCGAATTCGTTCAGACGCCGGCCATCGCGGGCTACGGCTTCGGCGCGAGCATCACCCAGTCGGGCCTCATGCTGCTCCCGTCGGCCGTCACGATGTTCATCGTTGGCGTCTTCGCGGGGCGGCTGGCCAGCAAGGTGGGCGGCAAGAGGCTGGTGATCGCCGGCTGCCTCATCGGCGGCGCGGCGATGGCGATTCTCGCCTTCGCCCACCAGTATCAGTGGCAGATCTACCTGTCCAACGCCCTGATGGGCATCGGGTTCGGGCTGGTCTTCTCCGCGATGTCCGCCCTGATCGTCGCGGCGGTGCCGCCATCCCAGACCGGTGTCGCCAGCGGCATGAACGCCAACATCCGTACCATCGGCGGCAGCATCGGCGCCGCTGTGATGGCGAGCATCGTGACCTCGCAGCTCGCACCGTCCGGCCTGCCCAAGGAGGCCGGCTACACCACAGGCTTCGCCGTCATGACCGGCGGGCTGATCCTGGCCGCCCTGGCCGCGCTGCTGATGCCGTCGGCGGCGCGCATGCGGCAGGCGGCCTACGAACCCGAGCACGCAGAACTGGCCATGGTCGCCGCAGGCACCGTCGTCGGCGACCAGAGCGAGTGAGACAGTAACAGGAGCGAGTGACACGGAGCGAGTGAACAACGGTGAACATCGCGACCGCGGGTCGCCTGGCACCTGAACGCCAGAGCCGGCCAGACCGCGCGCTGCGCCGGGACGCCGTGCGCAACTACGAGCGCGTCCTCGAGAGCGCCAGGGAGGTGTTTGGCGAGTCAGGGGCCCACGCGGGGATCGAGGAGATCGCCGCCCGCGCTGGCGTCGGCGTCGGCACCGTATACCGGCGGTTCGCGAGCAAAGACGCCCTCATCGACGAGCTGCTGCGGCTCGCGCTTGACGAACTGATCGGCGCCGCCGAGCGCGCCCTGGCTCGAGACGACGGCCACGGGCTCGAGGACCTGCTCCGCGCGTTCGGGCAGTCTTTCGCCGAGCACGCCAGGTACGCGAACCTGCTCCTGGAGCGCCAGCCCGACGCGGCCGCCGCCCGAAGGCTTCGTGAAGCGACCGCGGAGCTCACCGCCCGTGCCATCTCGGCCGGCGCCGTTGGCCCCGGCGTGACCAGCGCTGATGTCACTGCGCTCATCTCCGCCATGCGCGGCATGGTGCAAACGTCGGGGGACCTCACGCCGGAGGTCTGGCAGCGCTTCCTCGATATCCACCTCGCGGGCATGCGCGAGACGCCGGCTGGCCAGGCACCCGCGCCCGTGCGTGCCCGTGGCAGAACACGCGACGGCCGCGAGCACTAACGTAGGCGGCATGTCGGAGCCGCGGCTGGAACTGGTGACGCGCGAGAACGTTCGCGCAGCATGCGGACTGCAGCTGAGGCCAGGTCAGGAAGACCTGGTCGCTCCCGTCGCGTGGTCGCTGGCCGACGCCTACGTCTACCAGGACGTCGCCTGGCCGCGGCTGATCTACGACGGAGACGACCTGGTCGGCTTCATCATGGCGGCCTTCGCCGCTGACAGCCCGGATGAGATGTACCACGCGTATTTGTGGCGGCTGAATATCAGTGCCGGCCATCAGGGCAGCGGCTACGGCCGGTTCGCGGTCGCCTCCCTGTGCCGGGAGGCGATCCGGCGCGGCCAGGCCAGGCTGACCGTCTCCTACCACCCCGGCGCCAACAGCCCCGCGGGCTTCTACGAGCGCCTGGGCTTCGTGCCCACGGGCGACATGAACGAGGGAGAGGTCGTCGCTGCGCGCCCGCTGACCGCGGACGATCCGTTGCTCGCGACCTGACTGCCGCGAGGCAGAATCCGTGGCGGCCCGGCACCGGCCAGGATGTCTGAGACATTGCCTTACCAGGCGCTCGTAGCCCGGAGGCGCTAAGGCTCAGTGTGAAGCGGCCTGACCAGTTCGACGATCCCGTTGGTGCGCCTGGCGCCGAGTTTCGACATCAGCGCGCGCGATGCCTCGTTCGTCTCGTCGACCTCGGCCGAGACCTCTTTCTTTCCGCGCCCGTGCAGGACGCGGAAGGCCCGCGCGAGCAAGACGGTCGCCAGCCCGCGGCGCCTGTACGGAGCCAGCACGGCAATCAAGCCGAGCCGCGGCCGTCCTGGGTTGTTCCACACCCTGACCAGGCCGATGTACTCGCCGCTTGCCACGTCGACGGCCACAAGGTACGTGGCCGGGTCGAAATCCGTTCCGAAGGTCTCCTCGTTGAAGTCGACCGGATCCCACTGCCAGCCTTCGGTGCCCGGCACGTCCTGGCGCAGCGCGTCATCGAGAAGCCGCACCTGATCCTCAAAGCCGTCGTTGGCGGAGATGATCACCACGCCGTCGGGTTCGTCGGTGTTAAGGAGCCCGGTGACCTGCGGATCGGTTGGGATGGCGACGATGCTCTCGCGACGGCAGACGGTAAAGCCAAGCCGCTCGAACATTGCGAGGGACTGCTTGTCCCTCTCACCGGCGATCGCGTAGAGGTCGCTCTTCGTGTTCTCCGCTACGGCGGCGAGTAGCGGTGCGTAGCTGTCGTCCCGGCAGACGTCGAAATGGACAAACCACCGTCCGTTTGGGCGCAGAACAGCGGACACCGCGCCGACGGTCTGGTCCGCGTCGCGCGCCCGCCAGATCAGGCCCGGCGGTGAGCGCACGATCCGGAGCCGGGAGTCGATCATATCGGCAGACGGTAACATCCTGGCTGGCCAGCGGGCCAACCATTAGGCCCGTACGCGCTTGCGGCGGGCTCATGGCGTCCGACGCCAGCTAGGAGCCTGCCGCTCTCTGCCGTGTTGGCTGCGACTTACGGCGGCGTGCTCAAGTCAGCCTTCTGCCTGGGCCGCGGCGGACGACCGAGAAGTTGAACGCATCGGCGAGGTGGTACTCATGCGAGGAGAGCGTCGGCTCGCCGCTTTCGACATAGTCGACCTGCCATAGATAGAGCAGCAGCGCCGCCCTAGGGACTTCGAGCTGCCCGGCTAGGCTCCGGTCCGCCAGGACGGGCCTGAAGCTGGCTACTCCCTGCTGAATCACTATGCCCAGGTCTCGCTCGAGCACGGCATAAATGGACTCGGTCCGCATGTGCTCGATGACCTGCGGGCGGTCCTCGACGATTTTGTGCGGCAGCACATCGCGGGAAAGCACCACCGGCCGGTCATCGGCGGTGCGAATTCGCTCGACGACGAGCACGTCTTCGGCCGGGTCGATGTTCAGCCGTTCGGCTTCGCTCACCCCGGCCGGCTCCGTCCAGTGCCGTACCCCGCTGATCCCGGCCCGCATGCCCGCGGCCCTGATGGCGTCGGTGACGCCGAAGTTGACGTCCAGGCTGTTTGACACGCGCATGCGCTGGGTGACGAACGTGCCCGATCCCTGCATTCTGCGCACCAGGCCGTCGTCCTCGAGTATTCGCAGCGCGTCCCTGAGCGTGGCGCGCGAGACGCCCATCTCGGCGGCGAGTTCTGGTTCGGACGGCAGCCTCGCACCAGCCGCTAGCTGGCCCTCACCGATGCGTCTGGCCAGTTCCTCGTACACAGCGACCGACCGATGCCTCGAGCGGGCGGCCGGATGTTCGTCCTGTCCGCTCATTTGTCTGACAACTCGAATGCCTCATGCACAGTGTCAGCTTCCTCTCCGACTCCTGGCCGACGACGCGATCAGGCTACAGGCAGGCCAATCCTGACACCTTACGGCGGATTGCCCGGCTCTTGACTGTTTGATCGGACTGACGTTATAAAGATCAAGTCGGTCAGCATGTCAGACGACTTGACTGACCGATGCATCCAACACCGGAGGCTAGCGGCTCAGAAGCGCCGGTGGCTCTGCGGGCTGGCTTCTCGCCTCGGGCCTGCCGATGTTGGGTTCGACGAAGTTGATGTTGGGTTCGACTAAGGGGGTTCGGCGTGGTCAACGACACGATGCGCCAGGCAACAGGCCTTTCCAGGCGGGAACTCCTCAGGCGCGGCACGCTCGGCGGCGCCGCGGCGGCGGCGAGTTTCGGCTCGCTCGCCAGCGTCCTGGCCGCCTGTTCCGGCAGCACCAGCACGGCAGCCAAGAACCTGCCGTCCTCGCTCGGCAGCGGAGGCCTGGCAGGCCTGGTCAAGAAGGCCAAGTCGGAAGGACGGCTGAACGTCCTCGGCGTGCCGCCGGACTGGGCCAATTACGGCAAGCAAATAACGAACTACACGTCGAAGTTCGGTATCCCGATCACCAGCGAAGGCGCCGACGACAGCTCCGCGGAAGAGATCCAGGCAATCAAGAGCCTGAAGGGCCAGACCAGGGAACCTGACACGTTCGACGTGTCGCCCACGTTTGCGCTGCTCGGGCAGCGGGAAGGCCTGCTCGACTCGTACAAGGTGGCGACCTGGGACACCATCCCTGACAATATGAAGGATGCGGCGGGCCACTGGGCAGGACCGTACTGGGGCGCCATTTCCTTCGGAACTAACACCAAGGTCGTTAAGAACCCGCCGCACGACTGGGACGACCTGAAGAACCCGGCCTACAAGGGAATGATCGCGATCGACGGTGATCCGCGATCGGCCGGTGACGCCTTCGGCGCCGTGATGGCAGCATCGCTCGCGCACGGCGGCTCGCTCGACAACATCGAGCCAGGAATTAACTTCTTTGCTGAACTCAAGAAACTGGGCAACTTCATTCCGGCAGGCGTATCGCCCGCGAACATAGCCAAGGGCGCGACGCCGATCGCCATCGAATGGGACTACCTCAACCTCGGATACAACAAAGAGTTCAAGGGCAACCCGAACTTCGAGGTGACCATCCCCGCCAGCGGCGTTTTCGGCAACTACTACTGCGACGGGGTCACCGCGAACGCGGCTCACCCATACAACGCGCGGCTGTGGCTGGAGTTCCTTTTCTCCGACGCGGGCCAGATCAACTACCTAGGCGGCTTCTCGCACCCGGCGAGATACCAGGACCTGGTCAAAAAGAACAAGATCCCAGCGGCGCTGGCTGCGCTGCTGCCGCCAGCCTCCTCGTACGCCAACGTCCAGTTCCCGACGGTCGCCCAGACCGACGCCGCGAACAAGGTGCTCGGCGAGCAGTGGGGTCCGAAGGTCAGGGGCTGACGCTCGTTGACCAGTCGAAGCGCGGATCCAGGGCCTGGCTCTTCCGCGGGGGCAGGCCCTGGGACCGTTGCGGATTACCCAAGGTCCGCACGGCCCGAGGCCAGCGGCCGACCTGGCCGGCCCGGCGCGCGCAAGATGATCCGCTGGCTGGGCATGGCGCCTTTCCTCGCCTACGCATCGATCTTCCTGCTCATCCCGACCGGGGAAATTATCGTCCAGGCCTTCCGCACGCCCTCGGGACGCTTCACGCTCGCCAACGTGCGCGGGCTGACCCAGCCGCAGATCCTCAGTGCCTTCGAGACGACGATCAAGATCAGCCTCATCACGGCAGTTCTCGGCGGCGTGCTTGGCTTGCTGGTCGCGCAGGCCGCACTGCGTCACGGCGGTCCCGCCTGGATCCGGCCCGTCCTGACGACGTTCTCCGGCGTCGCGGCGAACTTCGCTGGCATTCCGCTAGCCTTCGCGTTCATCGCGACTTTGGGCACGACGGGCGTCATCACGGAGTTGCTGAACGGGCTCGGACTGCATATCTACAGCCACGGGTTTACCATCTACGGACTCGTCGGCCTGTCCATTACCTATATGTATTTCCAGTTCCCGCTGATGGTCCTGATCATTTCGCCCGCGCTTGAGGGCATCCGTCGTGAGTGGCATGAGGCGGCGACCAACTTGGGTGCCACGCCGCGGCAGTACTGGCGACTGGTTGGTCTGCCGGCGATCTTGCCTTCGCTGCTTGGAGCCATGGTGCTCCTGTTCGGCAACGCCTTCAGCGCATACGCGACTCCGTACGCCTTGAGCAGCGGCTACATCAACATAGTTCCGGTCCTGATCGGAGAGGCCGTCAACGGCGACCTCGCCTCGGACCCCCAACTCGGGGCGACGCTGGCCTTCGGAATGATCGTCGTCATCGCGATCGCGATCGTCATCTACGCGTTGCTGCAGCGGAGGGTCGCCCGGTGGTTGCGCTAAGACGGCCCGCCGCCCCGGCGAGCGCGGCAGGCAGCACCAGGCGGACGAGAAGGCGGATGTCCTTCTGGGCTTGGTTCTGGCTGATCGCGGCGGCCCTGTACCTGCTCGTTCCGCTCTACTCGACGCTGCAGTTCAGCCTGCAGGCCGGTGCGCACCGATACGGCCTTGACTGGTACAGCTACATCCTCCACCAGTCAGAATTCAGGCAGAGCTTCGCGCTCTCGCTTCGGCTGGCGGTCGAGACCGTCCTCATCAGCATGGTCCTGATGGTCCCGACGGTCTACCTGATCCACGCCAGGCTGCCGAAGCTGCGCCCGGCGATGGAGTTCATCTCCACGCTGCCGTTCGTCGTCCCGCCGATCGCGCTGGCCGTCGGCATGATCGGCCTTTTCCAGGGCGTGCCGTGGCTGATCTCCAATACCAACCTGCTGGCCTTCGCGTACGTCATCCAGGCGCTGCCGTTCACGTACCGGTCGCTCGACGCCGGAATGCTGGCGGTGGACATCAAGACGCTGACAGATGCGTCGCACAGCGTGGGCGCCACCTGGCGGCAGACGCTGTGGCACGTGATCCTGCCGAACCTGCGGACCGCCATGCTGGCATCGGCGTTCCTCACGATCGCCGTCGTTCTCGGCGAGTACACGATCTCGAGCCTGCTGCTGTTCAACACCTTCGCTGTCTACATGCAGCAAGTTGGCACGTCGCAGGCGTACGCCGCCGCGGCGCTCGCGATCCTGAGCTTCTTCCTGACCTGGCTCTCGATGCTCGGCCTGTTCTTCCTGAGCCGCCGGATCAGCTACCGCGGGCAGCCCGTGGCAATGACGAGGTAGGGACATGGCGAATCTGGAAATCCGTCACCTGCGCAAGCAATTCGGGAACGTGGTGGCTGTTGACACCCTGGACCTGACTGTTGACTCCGGTGAGTTGCTCTCGCTCCTGGGCCCGAGCGGCTGCGGGAAGACGACCGCGCTGCGTATTCTGGCCGGCTTCGAACAACCCGACCGTGGTGACGTGGTGCTCGACGGCAAGCAGATCAATGATGTTCCTGCGAACCGCAGGAACATGGGCATGGTCTTCCAGGCCTACAGCCTGTTCCCCACCATGACCGCCCGGCAGAACGTCGAGTTCGGCTTGCGCGTTCGAGGGATCGCCAAGGACGTCCGGGCGAAGAAGTCAGCTGAGATGCTGACGCTCGTGCGGCTCGAGGACCGGGCCGACAGGTATCCGCATCAGCTCTCCGGCGGCGAACAGCAACGGGTCGCGCTGGCGCGAGCGCTCGCACTTGAACCGGCGGTTCTCCTGCTCGATGAGCCGCTGTCCGCGCTGGACGCGAAGGTCAGGGTGCAGCTACGGCAGGAGATCAGAGCAATCCAGACCCGGCTCGGAATCACCACGATCTACGTCACGCATGATCAGGAAGAGGCCTTTTCGATCTCCGACCGGGTGGCGATCATGTCGGCTGGCCAACTGCAGCAGATCGGCAAGCCCGCGGAGATCTACCGGAGTCCGCAGAACCTCTTTGTCGCTGAATTCGTCGGTACGGTGAATCGCCTCGAAGGCAAGGTTGTTAGCCCGAACTCAGTAACCGTGGGGTCGAACGGCACGAAGATCGACGTCGCGCCGCATGAGTGGTCCGCTGGCGACGACGTGACGGTGCTCATCCGCCCTGAGGCTGTCAAGGTCAGCGGCCAGGCAGAGACCGAGGCCGCCGCTCATGATGACGTGCCGGGTGGCCGTATCAGGGCGCATATGTTCCTGGGCGCCATCACACGGGTGGCCGTCGAGTGTGACCTGGGCTTGCTGCTCGCGGACATTCCCAGCGAGCAAGCGCTCGCGCTGCCGCTGGACGCTCCTGTCGGCTTGCGTATTGAACCCGGTGGCGTCCGGCTGATGACTCCCTGACCGGCGCGCGGAACGGTTACCGGCGTGGTGCCCATGCCCCAGAGCGCAATTCCCGGCCTGGTGTGCCCGGCGATCGTCGCACATCGAGGCGCATCGGCGCGGTTTCCTGAGAACACCCTCGTGGCGTTCGCTGCGGCGGTGAAGGCCGGTGCGGACATGATCGAGCTAGACGTCCGGCTGACCGCCGACGGCGTTCCGGTGGTCATGCATGACCAGGACGTAGCTGGCACCACGGATGGCTCGGGCCTGGTCAACGAACTCGAGCTGGCACAGGTAAAGGAACTGAGCGCGGGGACCTTCCAGCGTCAGCGGGTAAGCGTGCCGACGCTGCGAGAAGCGCTGACGCTCCTGCGCGGGCGCGCGGCGGTGCAAATCGACATCAAGAATGACCCAGCGGAATCCGGCTTCGACGGAGCCCGGCAGACCCTGGCCGGGGAGGTGCTGAGGACCCTGGAGGGGTTGCGCTTCGCGTCGGTCATCGTGAGCTCGGAGAACCCCCAGACGGTGGAGTGGATCCGGCAGCAGGCGCCGGGTGTCGCTACGGGCGTTGAGATCGAGGGCGAGGCAGATCTGCGCCTGTGGCTCAGCTACTCGGCCGATCGGGGGAATGCATTCCTGCTGCCCAACGCCGAAGCGATTCTGAGCTCAGGCAAGGAACTGGTGGACCTGGCGCATACGCTTGGCATCCAGCTAGATGCCTGGACCGTCGACGATCCAGGCGCGATGTCAGAACTTTTCTCCTGGGGCGTCGACACCATCGAAACGAACGACCCCGATATGGCGGTGCCGATACGGGATCAGGCCAGGAACTCGCGCACCACTCCGCTAGGCGACCTGTAGCAACGCGGTGCCAGCGGTCTCAGTTCTGGCGGCTCGGTCACTGCCATCCCAGCCAGGACATGACATCACGCGCAATGACTTGTACCGGCCTGTCAGTCTCGATTGCCAGGTCTTCGACGCCAACTCCCTCGGACGTCGCTATCGAGTGCGCGGCATCGCGGAGGTCATCGCGTCTGCCGCTGGTCACGTCGCCCGTCAGTCGCCGCTCGATGTCCGCGATCGATGCCGACAGCCGAACCACGTGCAGCGGTACTCCCATCGCGGCCCGGATGGCATCAAGCGTGCCGGCATCAGGGACGAAGTAGGCGCACACGTAGCTGCGGACACCGAGATCGCGGTAGTGCGGCATGACGGCCGCCAGGTTGCGAAGCATCGTCGCGCGGCCGGTGGCGTGATCACCAACCCAGCCGAAGTAGTCCAGATCAAGCAGGGCATAGAGTTCATCGCGCTGCTCGAGCAGGTAGCCGATTTCGGCCGCAACCGAACTCTTTCCTGAGCCATAAACCCCGGTCAGCAGCACGCCCTTGGGCGCGCAGATTCCACCCGCCGAGCCTAGCTCGCTGGCAGTTGCGATGGCGCCTGAAAATCAGTGCCAGGCGGTGCCGTTCCAGTGCAGGATCAGGGTGTGCTGGTCATTCGTTGATCCGACCGTCTGGCCGACCGCCCACCCGTGTCCGGACGGGCCGATTGAAATGCTGGCGAGCAGACCGGAGTTGCCTGGCGTCGGCACCGCCTTCCACGAGGATCCGTCCCAGTGAATCGTCATGGGCGCTCCATCGAAGCCGGTAAAGCTGCCGCCGACGGCCCAGGCGCTATGCGCCGATGATGCGGTGACCCCTGAGGAGACCGTCGCCTTCGCCACCCGCGGCGAAGGGCGGGTGCGGCTCATGAGCAAGACCGACGCCCTGCTCTACGCGGCGGACGGCATCCGCGTGAAATCGGCGCACCCGGGCTATATCTGGACACCGATGCTGCAGGACCGCCTGGGCGCGGCCGGCCACATCGATGAGGTACGCGGCCAGCTTGACGAACTCCAGCCACTCGGGCACGTAGGCGAGCCAGAAGACGTCGCCTACAGCATCCTCTATCTCGCCTCAGACGAGTCGAAGTTCGTCACCGGCAGCGAACTGGTGATCGACGGCGGCTACACCGCCAGGTAGCACACTGAACGTGTGCCAGGGGCGGCCGAGGTTCTGGCGGCCGCCTTGTTAGGTTTGTCGGACATCCCGCCTCGTTCGCCGAACCGTTCTTCAGGGACCTCCAAGCCGATGTGGAGCTGGCGCCCGCAACGGATGCCGCTGACTTGCAGAAAGGCTTGTCACAGATCGGCTGACGCGGTATCAGGTCGGCGGCCGCGCAACCGAATCGAACGCTGGGGCGTCCTACTAGCACAAAGCCAAGGGGACTTGCGGCGGATATGTCCGGTGATCGATCGCGCAAAGCGCTCGTGGTCCTGGCTGCTGTCGTCGGCGCGGCAATCGCGTCTTGCGCTGCCGCGAGTCCGGATCGCGCCGTCGAGAGCGGCAACTGCGCACTTGTTGGACGGCTAACTGGAGCGCCGCCGGGGCACGCGGCCGTGTGGATCCATCAGATCGCCAAAGCCCGGCAGTCAGGAAACGCGGCTCTTGACGCTGCGATGCACGACCTGACCGTGGATCTCAATCGAAACAGGTCAGCCCGAACCAACACGGCCTTGGCTCGTGTTAGAACAATCTGCAGCTCACTCGGCTTGTGGCGGACATACCACTAGGGGTTGACGCCGATTTGCATGCTCCGGCCTGGTGCTGGCTAGTTCACGGCCGTGGCCGCTCCTTGATCCCGTTCTCGAGCAGGGCTACGACCTCAGCGATGCGCGCCGCGCGCAGGTCTGGCCGGCGGGTTGTCGCATCGATGTAACGCAAGTAGGCCTTGCGGTAGAACTGCGCCAGCGTGTCAAAGAAGGCCGCAGCCGCCGGGCTGGTATCCAGCGCCCCGCAGATGTCGTCGGCAAGATCGCCGCGCTGTGGGCCTTCCGGCGCCAGCTCAACGACCACATCGGCGCCGGCGGCGATGCCCGTATCGCGCATCCCCGCCGGGCTCAGGGTAAACAACCATCCGCTGTCGCCACGTACGATCGTCACCCGTACCCGGCAACCGTTGACCGTGCCGTTCACGTGATGCGCGGCTTTGGCACCCCATGCCTCGTCCGGATCAAACGGGATCGAGATAACCGCGTGACCACGCCGATCAGCTGCGATGCGGGCGCTGAACCGCCTAGCGCGCATGGCCTATCGTGGCACAGTCCAGCCGCCTCAGCGCGGAGCTGCCAACCGCCTCTTCGCGGAGCTGCCGGCCTTTCAGGCGTGACCGCGAAGCCCCTGGGGTAAATAGGGCAAACCTGGCTGACGCCGCGAACCATCTTGCGCGTACGCCAGCTGATCAAAGATACGGTCCGGCACTGGCGTGGGGGTCGAGCCGTTCGCCGGGCAACCTGGATTACCGGGCATCAGGAGCCACAGGCAACCGGCCACGAGAAGTCACTTTCTGGCTCTGAGCGGATATTCTGAATGACGTGGACAGCCGGGCGAGTGACGTAATCCCCGGAGCCAAGGTGCGCGTCAAACGACGTGAACCAACCCAGTTCTCTTCGGATGCCAGGCCGCGGGAGTGGCTGGCGCTTGCCGACGGCACCGTCCAGGAAGCCAAGACCGAAGGGCGGGCTCTTGCCCTCCTCGGACCGCCGCTGCCGTACCAGCCGGGTCGCGCCGAGCGGCGCAGCGGCGTGCCTGCCGAGGTCATAACTGCCGACCGCGTACCGAATTCCTGCATATGCTCGTGGGCGTATTCCCGGGGAAAGCTGACTTTGAAGCACTTCAATGCGGCGTGCTCGGAGCACATGGCGACCCTGGCGCGCTAATGCGGTGAACGCTTGACTTCGAGCGGGCGCGAACTGCGAACGTCGCGGCATGCGATCCACCGCCATCGCAAGCGACTCGCTGGCGGCGCGCAAGGTCAGCGTGCTCATCCTCCGCGTGGGTGCCCTGATCAGCTCTGATCCTCTTCGGTATGCTCGCGGCATCCGGGTCGGGGGGCCCGGATGCGAGGCCATAAGGCGGGGGGACCGATGGCCGAGGGGATCGACCCGATCAAGGCCGGCAAGAAGCTGCACGAGCACGGGGAAAAGCAGGAGCAGGCCGAGGAGGGCGGGCACGAGGGCAACAGCGGCCGGCACTCGCGCATCGTGCAGATCTGCGAGGCCGTGCTGCTGGCCCTCGTCACGATCGCGGCGGCCTGGGCCGGCTACTCGGCTGCCCGGTGGAACACGGCGTCACGAGTGGAAATCGCCGAGTCGGCGACCCTGCGCAACCTAGCGACAAGGGCGTCCCTCACCGCCATTTCGTTGCGCAACTTCGACGCTTCGACCTTCAATGCCTGGTACATCGCGTACACGCTGGGCAGCCACCAGAAGGAGCTCGTCGCAGAGCGGCGGTTCCGGCCGGGGTTCCGCGTCGCGTTCAACGCGTGGATAGCGACCAACCCGCTGCACAACCCGCACGCCCCGCCTGGCCCGACGTATATGCCGCAGTACAAGCTGGCCGCCCAGCACCAGGTCGTCGTGCTGGACGGGAAGGCCAACGCGAGGTTCGCCGCCGGCAACCACGCGGGAACCGTAGGCGACAACTACGTCCGGATTACCGTGTTCCTCGCCGCGGTGCTGTTCCTGGTGGGTATCGGCAGTTCGTTCAAGCTGTTTGGCGTCCGCTATGCCCTGATCGCCTTCGGCTCGACGCTCCTGATCCTCTCGATCGTCCTGCTCGCCCGCCAGCCCGTCACGCCCGGATGAGCTACCCGCAGCGGTCGCGGACGACCCTGGGCTGTTACAGGCTCGTGACAGCCGGCCCATGGCTTCGTGACATTTCTGGCGCACCCTCGCGGCATGCGCGTGAGACGTAACAAGGCCGGTCGACGATTGCCGGCAAGCCCGCTCTGACCAGCGAGGACATAATGTCGGGGCGATGGTTACCGTTTTGCTGGTCGAAGACGATCCAGGTACCCGGCAGGGTCTGGAGCTAGCTTTGCGCCGTCTCGATTACCGTGTTCAGCCCGCAGCGTCTGGCGAGGCGGCGCTGCACAGTATCCGCGAGGCGACGGCCGACGTCGTGGTGCTTGATGTGATGCTGCCTGGGCTCAACGGCTTCGAAGTATGTCGGCGGCTGCGTCGCAGCAGCGATCTGCCGGTCATCATGCTGACCGCGCGAGGCGATGACTTTGACATCGTGGCTGGCCTCGAGGCCGGGGCAGACGACTATGTGGTGAAGCCCGTGGAGCCGCGGGTGCTGGATGCGCGGATCCGGGCAGTGCTCCGCCGGATGGCCCGGGCTGACTCTCCGCCTGAAACCTACGGCGACCTGGTGATCGATCGGAATGCGCTGATCGTGCATCTGGACGGGAACGAGATCTCGCTGACGCCCACCGAGCTTCGGCTGCTCATGGTCCTGTCCGGCTCGCCGCGGCAGGTGTTCTCCCGTGAGCAGCTGCTCGACCTCGTGTGGGAGCACGACTACCTCGGGGACTCCCGGCTCGTGGACGCGTGCGTGCAGCGGTTGCGAGCCAAGATCGAAACCGACACGTCTGAGCCTCGCTATGTCCAGACAGTGCGCGGATTCGGGTACCGGTTCGGGCCGGTCTGAGCAGAGAGGGAGGTTCCGTGCGGACCCGACTGATTGTGGCCTTCATCGCGGTGGCGCTGCTGGCGGCGCTGGCGTCCGCCTGGCTCGCCAGCGTCGTGCTCCCCTTCTTCCCTTCGCTGCACGGGCTGATCCCCGTGCCCAAGCCGTTTGTCTTCCAGTTCGTCACCACGATGCACGGTCATCCTGCCTCGATGCTCAGGCCGGGGCGACTGGCCGCTCTTGCCTTTTTCCTGGCCCCTGCCGTTCTGTTGCTGGCGGTGATCATCGGCCTGGCGTTCGCCGCCTCCCGGCCGGTCCTCAAGCCGGTCCGGCGCCTGGCCCAGGCCGCAGAACGGATGTCAGGCGGTGATCTCGCGGTCCGGGTCCAGCCTGAGGGCAGGGACGAACTCGCGCGGCTGGTCGTCTCTTTCAACGAGATGGCCTCCGTGCTAGAGCACAAGGTGGGCGAACTGCAGCGGATGGAGGCACGGGCGCGGCAATTCGCCGGCGACGTTTCCCACGAGCTGCGAACGCCGCTCACGGCGATGACCGCGGTGAGCGATGTGCTCGGCGAGAACGCGGAACTGACCGGTGACGCTGCGGCCGCCGCGCGGTTGGTCCGCCAGGAGATACTCCACCTCAACCGGCTGGTCGATGACCTGATTGAGATCTCCCGATTCGACGCGGGCACCGCCCAGCTCGTAGCCGACGAGACCGACATCGGCACCGCGGTCGCCAGGTGCCTGCGGACGCGGGCTTGGGAGAACGTCAATGCTGTCGTGCCCCCCGGGCTCACCGTGTGCCTGGACCGCCGCCGGTTCGATCTCATCATCGCCAACCTGGTCGGCAACGCGCTTGGCCATGGCGACCCGCCAGTCACGGTGACGGCCGGCCTGCAGGCGGACGGTCAGTGCGGCCAGCACCTGGTGGTATCCGTGCGAGACCAAGGCCCCGGGTTGCCTCTGGCCGCCATCCCGCATGTCTTCGACCGGTTCTACAAGGCCGATACGGCGCGTGCCAGGTCTGAGGGCAGCGGGCTCGGGCTGGCGATCGCCTGGGAGAACGCGCGGCTACACGGCGGGTACATCGAAGCGGCCAACCACCCGGACCGCGGCGCGGTGTTCACCGTCAGACTGCCCTGCAGCAGGCAACTCCCCGCGAGTGTGATGCCGCAGGCGGAGCCCGCCAGGCTCTAGCCGCGCTCCCTGGGCAGTGCGCCGGCCTTGCTGTGCTGGAGATGGGCGTCAAGGCTGGCGAGCGAGCTGCGGACCTCGGTGATCAGCGCGGGCCGGCGGATGCGAGCGCCGAGCAACCGTCGTCCCCACGTGCGCGGGTAGACCGCCCAGCTGACTGTGACCTCACTGCCCGCTCCGGCGGGCGTGACCTGCCAGGACCACAGGGCGGACGTCGGGTTGCCGTCGTCGCTGCGGGACTCGTGCTCGAAGCGGCGGGCGACCGGGTCGACCACCAGGGCGCGGGCTCGGCTGGGCCAGCGCCCGCCGGACGCCCGCATCTGCACGACCCACTCGGTGCCCTCGGCCACTGGGCTCGCGGGGGCTTCGATGACGTGGTGGACGCGGACGTTCCACTCGGGCAGGCGGTCGATATCGACGAGCGCGGCGAACACCGCATCAGGCGGTGAGATGAGCCGGGCTGCGTCGCTGCCGTGGAACTCTTCGAGAAGGATCATGACGATGACTCTGGCGCATTGCTCGGCTCATCACATGGGGTGTTCACCCCATCTTCGCGGGGCCGTCCATGAGTCCGTGCTGTACCGCGTACAGACTGGCCCGGGCGCGGTTGTTCACGCCGATCTTGGCGTAGATGTGCTCGACGTGGTGGTTGGCGGTCCTGGCCGAGATGACCAGCGTTGCAGCGATCTCATTGTTCGTCATGCCCCGAGCGAGCAAGCGGAGCACGTCGATCTCACGCGCGGTCAGACCGGACGGCCACTCCTTGCGGCGGTGCACCCGGTGGCCGGCGGCCTCAAGTACGGCGGCGGCCGCGTCGCCGTCGTGGCGGCCCTGCCGCACTTCCGCCCGGAGCCAGGCTCCGGCCTCGACCGCGGTCAGGGCGCCGCGGTGCGGCCGCGGCTCGAGCTTCGCGTGATACGCGTCGGCCGCGGCGAGCACCCGGCCGGCGGGGGTGAGCGCCGTATGGCCGACGCCGCGCGGGTAGCCGGAGCCGTCGAGTCGCTCATGGTGCTGGATCGCGGTCGCTCCATAGCCGGCCAGCCCGGAGGACGAGGCGAGCATGCGCTGAGTCAGGTAGGGGTGCAGCCGGACGCGCTCGGATTCCGCCGGCGAGAGATCGGCGGTCTTGTCCCATATCGCGTTCGAGACGCCTAGCCGCCCGAGGTCGTGCAGCAACCCGGCCCGGCGGACGTGGATCGCTGTGGCGCTGTCCAGTCCCATAGCGGCTGCCGCGCGGGCGGCCAAGTCAGCAACGCCCCTGGAGTGGCCCAGAGTGAAGGGCGATTTGATGTCGACGAAATCGGCAATCGCTTCCAGGACTCTGTCGAGCTCCTGCTCGCCTAGCGGCGGGGTCAGACCGGGTTCGGCGTCAATCACGGCGGTCCAACTGGTCGCCTTGTCCAGGCCGTCGAACAGCATCGGCGCCTCGGCCGCAACGAGGTCGACCAGCGCGGGGTCGAACTGAGTGCCGCTGCGTTCGCGGGCGACGCTGATCGCCCCGTCCTCGCCAGAGGTGCGGTGATAGACCTCGACCACGTCGGCCAGGGCAACAATCCGGGCCGGGAGCAACAAGTCGTCGCCCTTCGTGCCGTGGGGGATTCCCTTCCCGTCCCACCGCTCGAAGGTCTGGCCGATCGTGTCGCAGACATCCTGGTCCAGACCCAGGTGCCGGGCGAGCGTGTCAGCGGCGTACCAGTGGTTCGCCAGCATGCCGGTGACATCACGGTGACCGCCCGCCACAAACCGCACCCCCATCCGGGCCCGCGCGAGAAGCGGACGGCCGGCGCCCAGGTGGCTTGCCATGTACTTCAGCGGCGCGGTACCGGTGGCGTCCATTTGGCGGGAGTCGCCCTTCAGGGCCAGGTCATCGCCGAACCACTTCGCCTGCTCGTAGGCGTCGATATGGCAGCCCACCCAGACAATCAGCGAGGAATGATAAAGACCCGCGCGTGCAGCCTCGCCGAAGCCAAGCAACTCCCCGAGCCGAAGCGCGATCAGACTCTGCCGGAGGACGTGCTCCATCGGCTGGTTCATGCCCAGGTCAGCGCCCAGCGACAGGACGGCCAGCAGCTCCGCGAGACGGACGCCTTCGGCAGAAGGCGAGACATTCGACACGCCTCCATCATCGCGGCAGCCGCACTGTCGGGGTCAATCGTCTGTAGCGTTCTGCCTCAGGGAGGGCGAGATGACTGATCCGGGCACTGTAGGGGCAATGCCGCGGTTCGACGACCTGCGGGCAATGGTGATCAACTGCACGCTGAAGCGGTCGCCTGAGCCGAGCCATACGCAAGGGCTGATCGAGCGGAGCACGGCCATCATGGCGAAGAACGGCGTCAGCGTCGAGGTGCTGCGCGCGGTCGATCATGACATAGCGACCGGGGTATGGCCGGACATGACCGAGCACGGCTGGTCAACAGATGCCTGGCCAGGGATCTACCAGAAGGTGCTCGCTGCGGACATTCTGGTTCTGGCAGGGCCGATCTGGCTGGGTGACAACAGCTCGGTGATGAAGCAGGTGATCGAGCGGTTGTATGCCTGCTCGCACCTGCTGAACGATGCCGGGCAGTACGCCTATTACGGGCGCGTTGCCGGGTGCCTGATCACCGGGAACGAGGACGGCGTCAAGCATTGTGCGATGAACGTGCTCTATAGCCTTCAGCACCTGGGCTATACGATCCCACCGCAGGCTGACGCCGGCTGGATCGGCGAAGCCGGTCCAGGACCTTCCTACCTCGACCCTGGATCGGGCGGCCCGGACAACGACTTCACGAACCGGAACACGACGTTCATGACGTGGAACCTGCTGCATCTGGCCCGGATGCTCAAGGACGCGGGCGGAATCCCGGCTCACGGCAACCAGCGGTCTGAGTGGGACGCCGGATGCCGGTTCGATTTTGAGAACCCGGACTACCGCTGAGCGAGGCCGGGTCGTACCTGAACCGTGGATCTCCCCGTGTGCGCTGTACCCTGACACGAAAGGCATGAGCGGCGAGACGGCCCACGTTCTTGGCCCGGAGTCAGGTGTCGCAGATTCGTCACTGCAAGCATTGCTGGGGAGACTGCGCCGGCAGCTGTTTGCTCCCTGGCGATCAGGGCCGGTGCATCCACACCATTTCCCGCGGTCCCCCGCTCCGTGATTGGCCTCGCCTGATGCGTTCACGCCCCTTCTGGCGCTGGTTCCTCATGAGGCGATGATCACCCGCTTAGTTACCCGCCCGGGCAGCGTCGCCAGCCGCAGCCCCGAGTCCCGATCGCCCCATGACTGCCGCGCGGCGCTCCGGCCTGTTACGCTTCGGCGGCCGCTTTGACATTGCTGAGCGTCTGCCGGATGCCGCGGCTGACCTGGCTGCCCCTGGGGACGGGAAGCTCGGCGATGCGATTCGTGACGGGGCACCAGAGAAACTCAAACGATTCGGTGAGCACGGTTCCTGACGGCGATGGTGCGAGCTGGTATCGCCAGGCAGTTTCGTCCCTTCCGCTCTTGTCGTGCACGACGGTGAAGGCGAACGACCGGCCTTCCTTGACAGCGGTGATGACTGCCGTGGTCGCCCACCGGTACCGGCCGAGCTTGTTGTAGCCCCGGAAGCGGGCGCCGACGTATGCGCACGTGGCTCCATCGAGCCACTCGCAGCGATAACACTCTGGGCTCCATTCGCCCATCCGGGTGACGTCGGTGATCAGTGCGAAGACACGTTCGGGCGGCGCCGCAATGTCGATTCCAGCGTGGCCGCGTTTCGCGGTTGGCATTGTCTGGTGCCCCTTGTCTGCGTCCGTGCAGCGAGTTCTGGCCGGGGGACCACTGAGCGCGGCTCTCGTCGCGCCAGCGTCGAAGCCAGCAATGCCGCCAGAATATGATGAGCGTTCTAAGGGCCACCGTCCAAGGACAGCGATGTTTGTAGCTGACGGGTTCAGCCGCGGATGCAGCGCCGGGACCCGGTCAGCAGTCAGCCGCCCCGCCGGGTGCCACGGCCGTCCGCCGCCTCGCTCAGTGAGGCGAGCCAGGCATCGTCCTCAGCCGAGAACGTGATGAGATCGCGTGCAACGTGCGGGTAGCGCAGGTAATTCGATTCGGCCACTCCGACGCTCTCTGCACCCAGGTGGACCAGGCATTGAAGTCTGGCTAGAACCTCAACTACCCAGAGACCGTTCCCTTTGGCTCGAGCAGTGATCTCAAGAGATCTTCCAGCTTGTCGAAGCTGTCTTCGGTGCCATCGGACTTGGTCATGTGGTCACGGCCAGCCTGGTCGCGGAACGCCATCTTGTTCGTCAGCTTTGTCACTCCGTCAGCCTCGTGCAGTTCCATCGACTCGACGGCGTGCGCATCTGGCCACCCTTCGAACAGCCACGTCGCGACGGTTCTGGTCGGCGCCTCGACCTCCAGGTAGGTTCCCCGAAACGAGCACTCAGTTCCGTCTTCGGTCACGAAGATGATGTGGTAGTCCCCTCCGACGCGCAGGTCGATCGAGCACTTCGTCACCTCACACGCAAATGGAGCGAACCATTTGCGCACATGCTCTGGTTTCGTCAATACGTCGAAGACCAGTGCGATTGGAGCGTCGAACTCGCGGGTGATGACAATCTCGAGATCGTTCGGGAATTCGGTGACTGCAGACCCATGCCGATTAGGTGTCACTGCCGCTCTCCTTCTCGCTGTTGGAGCTCTTTCAGGTAGTCATCCACCCGATCCAGTCGGTCGTTCCACGCCTGCTCGTACTTGGTCAGCCACTCGTGCAACGGCCGAAGGCGTCCGGGTTCTAGGCGGTACAGCCGGCGGCGCCCCTCCGCTCGGCACCTGACGAGACCCACCTCGCTGAGCACCCGTAGGTGCTTCGAAACCTGGGGCTGAGACATCGAGAGATCGTCCACGATCGCGCCGACCGCCTTCTCGCCTGCCATCAGCGCGTCCAGGATCTCGCGACGGTGCGCCTCGGCAATTGCGTTGAACACATCCGACGTCGTAGAGGACCGGGCCACGGTTCCAACATATTCCGTTATCGGCATGTGTCAAGCTTGACCAGCTCCCTCAATCCTGGCAGGCGCCGAACCGAGGCAATGGCCGCCGGGTCTGGGTCGGCCAAGCCGATCGCATACGCCGCGACCACAGGGAGCGCCCTAGACGCGATAACCAGCGGACGGACCCGCTCGGGAAGCTTCTGGCCGCCCAACGGGTGTGACATCGGGGCGACGGCGGGCGATCTGCGGTGCGTCCGCGATCGGCTGAGAGGCGAAGGCTAGACCTTCGCCTGAACTCCCTCACGAGTGCAGCCCGCGATGCGGGTGAACGCCCCCGGCATGGCCGCCGGCTGCGAGGTTTCAACCAGCCTTGCTGCCGCTCAGTTGCGGCGCGGTCAGGACACCGGGGTGAAGGACGTGGAACACGTGGCGGTCTTAGCGCGTGCCGACGCCTTGACGCTGACCGTGACCGTGTAGCCGGGGGTAGCGCCGCTGATGTAGTAGGCGATTGTGGCCCGGCCCGCCGCGTCTGCCACGGCGCTCTTCTGGTTGTCTGTGGTCTTGTAGTGCGCGACTGTGGTGACCGGAACGCCGGGCGCTGTCCGGACGTAGACGTACACCGTGTGGTAGTCAGCCGGAGACCCGGTGCTGACCGAGGCGGCGCACCGGAGCTTGCCGGCCACGCGGGTCGGCTGCGGCTGAGGAACCGGCGCAGGGCCCGAGCCGAGACCGAGACGGGTCTCCGCGGTCTCCCAGTCCCGCGCGATAGCACGCTGTGCGCGCGCCAGGCTTACCCGGCCGTCGCACACGGCAGCATTGAGAGCGTTCTCGACGGCATCCTTAGGGTTCGGCAGTGACCCGGCCTCGGGCCACAGGTTGGCGGCGTCGTTGGCTCCGCCCAGTTCCAGCGGCACCAGGTGGTCCAGCTCAGACGTGGTGCCTGCCGCGATGCCATATGCCGGGTACGCCTGGCTGAACTTGAAGTCCTCGGTCTGGCTCTCCGGCGGCCGGACCCGCTCGGTGTAGCCGGTAGTGCAGATGGTGGTTCCGATGTCGGCCTGGGTTACCGCAGGGTCGACGGCTCCTGGCGTGCACCGCCGGTCCGGCAGGCGGCCGTGGTCGCGGGCCTGGCAGGGCCCGGTCAGCGTCCCGGTGACCTGCCCGGGGTCGTGCACCGAGACCAGGTGAGCCACTGCCGGGCGCGGCGCCTGCCGTGTCCTATGCCTAGCCGGTGAGGTCGGTGAGGAAGGAGCGTCCTGTGGCGACATCGCCACGGCGCGTGTGTGCCCGGCCGGACTAGGCGCGCCCGCATCGCCGGCGCCGGCGCATCCTGCCAGGACGAGGGCACCGGCGCCTATGAGCGTCCCCGCGCCGCGTACGACAACACTGTGCACGCCCTCATGCTGCACCAGCGGACGCCTGCGGGCCATGGTGCGCTGCAGCAGAGCCCATCGGCGGTGCATCCGGACCGCGCTCAGAACTCCGCAGCGCGCTGTTCGCCGCTACAGCATGACTGCACACGGCGGGCTCGCGCCGGGCCGGCGCTGGCAGCACCGGGGAAATGTCATTAGCAAGACACGCCGCAACGGCGATCACGCACGCTGGGAGTCAACCGGCGCCACCAGGCAAGTCGCCTACTCGCCGGTAAATCGGAATTCTGCCTGCCATGGACCGTCCAGGTGGACAACCTCCCAGTAGCGTTCGGCGATGCGCTCCGGGTCAAAGGAAGTACCTGCAACTATCTGCCCTGCGATCGTCAGTGTGGCCACCCGGATGCCGTCCGGTTCCATGTCAGCGCCGAGCATTGTCGCGGCCGACCGGAGAGCTGCCTTGCCGAGGGAAACGGTCGCAAGGGCCGGGATCGGGTGGTCGGCGAACCCGCCTCCGGTCACGAGGATGGTCCCGAAGCCGGCGGCCCGCATTGCCGGGGCCGCCACCTGCGCGACGACGATGGCGCTGATGACATCTACCGAATACGCCGCCTGGAGGTGGGCGACACTTGAGCTCAGCAGCCGGTCTGGAGCTCCCATGACGGCGTTGTAGACGATGACGCCCGGTGCGCCATTTCCGAGATAGAGCTCCCTCATTCGGGCGCCGAGGCCATCGGGGTCGCTGGCATCGGCCGCGATGGTGTTGATCTTGGCATCGGTATCGGCCAAGGTTCCCGCGAGGTCGCGGAGGCGGTCCGTGCTTCGCGCCACCAGGGTTACCCGGTAGCCGCCCACGGCGAAGCGACGGGCCACGGCCATTCCAAGGCCAGGCCCAGCGCCGACCAGTAGCAGGTGGCGGCCATCGACTGAGCCGGGACCTGCGGCCTCGGCGAGGTCCGCGATCGTGCTTCCCCGGTTGCCGGGGTCGCCTACTCGCTCGTTGGGCATGGGTGCGTTCCTTTCGCGTCGGCCGCCCCAGAGAGCGGTTCGGGCTGGTGGCTCTGTCGAGCCACTGACCTCGCGGAATCACTCGGGTTGACAGACAAGTCTGCCGCCCGGGCTAGCCTGGCCCGCTCGGCCTTCAGGTCAGTTCCGCGGCGGCGGTTCGGGAGGCCTCGATGAACTCTGCGAGGTGGGTCTGGAAGACGTGGCGAGCGGCGTCGAGCGGTCGTGTGCGCCGGCGTCACCTTGCGTGATTCTCCAGAGGGCCATGTTGGCGTCTGATGCCGCTTGCCGGACAGGCTCGGCCGCTTCCGCGACTGGTGCCGGGCCCTCAAGGACGACCAGTCTGGCGGCGTAACAGGCGCATCCGTTACTCGCTGGCTGCGTTGCGATAAGCGAGCGGGGTCTGGCCGAAGTTCTGCTTGAACGCGCGCGTGAAGTGACTTTGGTCGAAGAAGCCCGCGTCGAGCGCGATCTGGGCGATCGGGTCATCGGAATTCCCTAGCCGGCCCGCCGCCCAGATCAGCCGCAAGCGGCGCGCGTAGCTGCCGACCGGCGTGCCGAAGTGCAGGCGGAAGGTCCTGGCCAGGTGTGCCGGGTGGACGCCGACCGCGTCGGCCAGATCGGCGATCTGCAGTTGCTCGCGGCTTCGATCGTGGAGCAGGTTCCTTGCCTCGGCGAGCCAGCTTGGCGGCCGCCGATCGCCTCCGATGCCCGCCGGTCCCCGCTGCCTGGAGGCCAGGACGAGCATCTCGAGCACGAGTCCTTCCACCGCGAAGGCGCTTACCTGGTCCGGAAACCGCAGCTCCCTGGCGGCCCGGCTGGCCAGCGATGCCACGACCGGATCCCGCAGGTAGTTGACCTCGCCGACAACGTCGGCGAACGGCTCGAGTAGCTCCCGCCGTTCTGGGTCCGGCTGGATCGTCAGCACGTCGGCGCCGGCCTGCTCGAACTGGTTCCCGTGCACCTCTCCCGGCGGCTCAGTGATGGTGGTGGCGAGCGGGCACGCATGGCTGGAATGGCGCATGAGCCCGTGGAAGGAGCCGCTCAAGATCACCGCGACAGTGGCCCGGTCGTGGGTGTGCAGCGGGAGCTTCAGCAAGGGCGGGAACCGCACCCAGGTGACAAGGAAGCCGTCAATGTCAGCGCGACGAGACGCCCGGCTTCCCGTGGTCACGGGTACATGGCCGCCAGCCATCCGATCTCACGCACCTGCCTATTCGACTTCGTCCTATCCGGCTCGCCTGGTGCAAGACGACAGCAGGCCAGAGGCTCATTGTGGGAGCCGTCGGATGAGATGTCGAGCCGAAGGAGCACATCAATGTCGAGGCTTACCTGGACGGCGGCCCTCGGCTGCGTCGTCCTCACGTGCGCGGGCACCATAACAACCGCGGCGGCCGCCCAGCCCGCTCACGGCAGCCGCGACCTCCGGGCGCAGGTGGACGGCCAGACCTATGTCCTGCTCGGCCCGAGCGTATTCGGCGTGACCGTCCAGCAGGACCCGCTGGAATACCACGCCGCGCTGTTCGCGGACGGTACCGTGCGCGGCACCTGGCGCTACGACTATTGGGAAGCAGGCAAGGAAACCACGTTCAGCGGCCGGGTAACGTGCCTGTCGGTCAGCGGCAACAGGGCCTGGGTTGGCGGGCCGATTACCCAGTCAAGCGACCCGACACAGGTCGGCCAGGGCGCGTGGTGGCAGGTAGCCGACAATGGCGAGGGACGTCACCCGGCCACTCCCGACCGCACGACTTTCGCCGGGATCGGCACGATGACCCAGACCACCGATTACTGCGCCGCCGAGCCAGAACCGCACTTCATCTTCGATGTCCAGCTTGGCGGTGTCAGCGTCGAGAATTTGTCCAGCGCCGGCTGAGCACGCAGAGGAACTATGCAGCATGCGCGGACCAGGAAATACAACCGACACTTGATCGGCAGAATTCGCGAGTGCCAAGCCCCCGGGCGCGCTGGCTCTGGACGCTCCGCTCGGGCCGGCGCTGACCGCGCTGGCCGGCCGCCCGCCGGACCACTGACCGGCCCGGCCGGCTGCGGACCTCCGCACCCGGACCGGGACCCGGTTCAAGCATCGCGCAGGCGCAGGAGCAGGCCCCGCGGCCAGCAGCGCGGCCGCGGCCCATCCCGCCAGCACGCGCCGCGCGTCCTCAGAAGATAAAGGGGATCAGCATTTTCGTGGACTGCTGGTACTCCGGATAGGCACTGGGGAAGAGCCTGGTCATATTGCGCTCCTCCACGAAGGCGCTGTAGATGAAGTACCCGCCGATCAGTGCCACGGCGATCAGCCACCAGACGCTGACGGCGATCGCCGAGCCGATCATCGCCAGCAGGATGCCGGTGTAAATCGGGTGCCGGATCGTCCGGTACGGGCCGGATGTGACCAGCTCGGGGTCTTCCTTCGTGGACGTCGGCATTCCCCAGTTCCGGCCGAGGTAGATCCGCGCCCAGACGGCCAGTCCCAGGCCGAGGACCCAGATGGCGAGGCCGACGCCCCACAGGACCGGGTCTCTGACGTATCCGACGCCATGCCCGTTCAGCACCCTCAGCCGGACCAGGAGCACGACGACCACGATGAGCACCACCCGGACGCCCGCGAAGCGCGCCCAGTTGCCCCGTCCCCGCTGTCCCCGCTTGGCCCCGGCGGATGCGGCGAACCAGCCCACCCAGAAGATGACCCAGCCCACTCCGATCACGATGTCAACCACTCGCATCGAAGTACCCCTCCGTGTCCGGATCGCCGGCAGCGCGCACGTACCACCGCTGACCGTCATTGTCGTCCCGGCGAGCTGCCCCGCGTATCATGCGGCGCCGGCCCGGTCGCGCAGCGGGAGGGCGAAGTCGCTGCCGCCGCGCCTGCTGGCGTCGGTCACTGGCGCGGTGGTAGCCAGGAGGGTAACGCGCAGGGGCAGGTCACTGGGCTGCCGCTGCTGCTCGGCCGCCCAGGCCCTGGCCGAGTCCGAGACGAGCTGCGACTGCGCCGCCGTCACCGGGTCCTGGCCCAGGTGAACGTAGGCCTCCTGGTGCGCGGGCTCGGTGCGCAGGGTGAGTCCGGGGAAACTGGCGGCGAGCTGGCCGGCCAGGTCCTGCGGCACCGGCCAGCAGAACTCCACCGGGCCGTCGCTGTCCTGGTTCACCTCCCCGTAGTAGATCAGGAACGCGGCCCCAGCGACGCCGTCTACCCGCGGCGGCGGCTGGGCCTTGAGCATGCCGATGACCTCCTTGCCCAGGTCCCAGACTTCCTGCTGATTGCTGGCATGCCGCAGCAGGCAGAGCAAGCTGCGGGCGGGGATATCGCGGACCTTGACCTCGTACATGACGTTCCTTTTTCCAGTCAGGCGGTCAACGAGGTAGCCGGCCAGGTCCCGGCGGGCAGCATGATCGGCTTCAGCCCCTGACCAGTAAGCGCCGACTTGCGCCGCAGCGGCCTCCGGCTCCAGGCTGAGGATCAGCTGGATCTGCGCCAGCGGCACTCCGATCTGGCGCAGCGACGCGACCAGCCGAGCGTTGTCCAGCTGACCGGCGGCATACCAGCGGTAACCAGAGTCCGGATCGACCTGGGCGGGCGGCAGCAGTCCCAGCTCGTCATACAGGCGCAGCGCCTTCGCCGAGAGGCGGGACAGCCTGGCGAACTCACCGATGCTCATCAGGTCCACGGACGGGCTCCCTCGTGCCGGGCCGACGCCCGGCTCCTCAGACTGTGCGGCTTCCCCCAGGGTCAAGGTCAAATTAGCGGTCTGCCGCCCTGCCGGTCAGCCAGGCCGACCTGCGGCACTGGCTGCGCAGCGCCACTTCCGCGCGTCGCCTCGGCCGACCTTTGGCATGCATTTGGCTCAGCCAGCTGCACAAAGCCGAACGCGATCGCATATAGCCGCACTCGGGACGGGTCAACCACCATGGCGACTGCGCTGGCCGGAAAGGTCATATTGCCAGGTGACGGCAGCAATCACAGGAGCGCATCAGTGACGGCAGCGGCGCCCGACCTGCCGTAGTGCCGCGGGCACAAACTCGTTGCGCCTAGGCCCCTGACGAATAGGCTCGCGCTCATGACCGACGGCGACTGGAGGGATGGCGGGTTCAGACAGCGTCGGCCCTCCGTGGAGACTCTCGCCTGGGTTGCGGCGTCGATGGGTCGGGGCTCTCGCATCGTTGGCTATCGCCGATTGACCGGTGGCGTCTGCTCCGCCGTGCATCGGCTGACTGTCGAGCGACGTGGAATGCGAACGTTCGTCGTACTGCGGCAGTACCCGGGCGGGCTTGACCTGCAGGGGAGCTTGGAGAAGGAGATCGCCAACCTTGGTGTGGTGGCGGGAAGCGGGCTCCCGGTTCCGAGCATCCTGGCTACTGATGTTGCTGGTGCTTCGACGGGGGGCGCGCCATCGTTGCTGATGACACGGTTGCAGGGGCATGTTCACCTCAATCCGGCGGAACCTCGGTCGTGGATGACGAGGATCGCGGAGATTGCTGTATTGCTGCATTCCCTCGATCTCCCCGCGAAGATGTTCAGACCTTGGACGGATTCTTGGATCGCTCCTCTAGACGGGTTTCAGGTGCCGGTCGACGCACAGAAACCGGCTGTGTGGAAGGCGGCGTTTGGTGTCATGGCGGCGCCGCCGCCAAAGGACACTGCCGTCTTTCTGCACACCGATCTCCTGCCTGTCAACATGCTGTGGTCGCGCGGGAGGATTACTGGACTGACCGACTGGAACTCCATCCATCGGGGGTCGCGCGCGATTGACGTCGGGCACTGTCGGCGATACTTGGCGGCGCTCTACTCGCCCGAGTGGTCGGAGCAGCTTCGGTCGCTCTATGAGTCGATCGCCGGGGTGACTCTCGATCCGTGGTGGGACCTGTATGCCCTGCTGCACTATGACGATAGCGGGCCGAAGTGGATCGTTGGTCAGGTCGCTGGGCGCCGTCCCGTCGATGTGCCCGGCATGACTTCCCGGGTCGAGGTCGCTATCGAGACAGCGCTACGGCGCCTCGGATAACTGCGGGTTCCCTGCTGGTCGCCCTTCCGGTTCTGGCATGCCGCACAGACCCCTGCACGAATGCCGGTCGCACTCGGATCAAGCCGGGTCGGGCTCAGCGGAGAGCGTCCAAGAGGCCGTCGGGCACGCAGCGGGGCACGGCGCCGGGATGACGCCTCGTGAAGATCAGCAGCCGGACCTGGGAACCGGCCGGTGACCTGCGGGTATCGGGAGGTGGAGCTAAGGGGACTCGAACCCCTGACCCCCTGCTTGCAAAGCAGGTGCTCTTCCAGCTGAGCTATAGCCCCTCGATCGCGGGACCGCGCCGACCGCGAGGATTCCGCCTGCCAGGGTATCGCGTCCGCGCCGACGCCAGCGACTAGCAGGATTCCCTGTCACCCTCGCCGGACCAGCGCGGGGACATGGACAGGCTAGGCGCGCACCGCGGCAAGACGCCGAGACCCTGTGTCCGCTAGAACCTGAGCTGCTAAGGCAAAGCAAAAACGACGCTAGCGTCGTGGCGATCGGCTCTCCTGCGCCGCGCCCAGGGATACTCTCGGTGTCCGTGCTATTCCGCGAATCGTCCGGCACGATATTCGCGAGCACCGGAATGCCGCAGGCTAAGCACGACGCGAGCCATAGTTCAGAGCAACGCCAGCGCGCCATGCCGCCCCACAACGCGAACTGGAAGGCAACCATATGTCCCACGAGGCGCGGATTTGATGAACCCTTTCGACCGTTTCCTCGTATCTCTCGCCGCCACGTTCGCCGTGCTGGCGTGGCTGGCGGCCCGCCGCACCGCCGAACGGGCACTCGGCGTCCGATGCCCTCGATGTTCGCGGACACCACCGACCGCGCGAAGTCAGGCTCAAGGCCAGCAACCGAGGCGGCGACTGGCCGCATCCCAGCTGGAACTGAAAGCGCGGTCCGCTGGCTACCACAGATTCCCTGGCAAAGCGGCAGTAACGGCAGGCACTACCGGGCGAGCCAGCTAAACCGGCTCACCAGCACCCGCCCAGGCTGCCTACTCGTCCGCGGTCGTCGCCTCGGTCCACAGGTCGAGTTCAGCGCGGTCCGTCTGAACCTTGCGCCACACGGCCGCCAGGCCGAGTGCCACGACGGCCAGCAGAATCAGCTTCTTCACGATGTGCTTCCTTTACCTGTTCTCGGGGTCCGAGGCACGGCACGTCCCGGAGACCGAGGCCGGCCTGCTGGCGCCTCGAGCCACGGCGCCCGCATCCCGCGAGGATCTACAAGATCGAGCAAGCCTAGCAAGCGCCAGGGACGGGGCACTCCGCACCGGACGACGGGCACTTCGCACTGGACGAGAGCCACAGCGGCCCTCCATGCACACGACACAGCCAGGCACACAACACAGCCAGGCACACAACACAGCCAGGCACACGACACCCGATCAGCGGCTGCGATCCACCCGGCCGGAGTCCCAGACCGGTTCCGGCGCCTCGTAGACGTCACCGGACTCGCCGAACACGACGAACCTGTCGAACGACTTGGCGAACCACCGGTCGTGAGTCACCGCAAGCACCGTGCCCGAATATCCTTCCAGGCCCTCCTGCAGCGCCTCGGCGCTGGCCAGGTCCAGGTTGTCGGTCGGCTCGTCAAGCAGCAGCAACGTCGAGCCGGCCAGTTCGAGCAGCAGGATCTGCAGCCTCGCCTGCTGGCCGCCTGACAGGCTGGCGAACCGCTGCCGGGCGCACGACTGCAACTCATACCGCGCGAGGGCCGACATCGCCTCGTTGATCAGCAGCGCGTGCTCGGTCATCAGGATCTCGAGCGGAGTCCGTCCGGCCAGATCGGGCCGCGCGTGCGTCTGGGCGAAGATCCCTGGCACGACTCGCGCGCCGAGCCGGCAGACGCCGGTGTGCGCGACCTGCTCGCCCTCGAGCAGCCGCAGGAAATGCGACTTCCCTGATCCGTTCGATCCGAGCACCGCGACCCGCTCGCCGTACCAGACCTCGAGGTCGAACGGCTTCATCAGGCCGGTCAGCTCGAGATTTTCGCAGATCACAGCCCGCTTGCCGGTCCGGCCGCCGCGGAGGCGCATCCGGACGTTCTGGTCGCGCGGTGACTCCTCGGGCGGCCCGGCCTCCTCGAACTTCGTCAGCCTGGTGACCGCGGCCTGGTATCGCGACGCCATCCCGTCGTTGTAGGACGCCTTAATCCGCAGGGTCCGCACGAGTTCCTTGAGCTTCTCGTGCTCCTCGTCCCAGCGCCGTCGCAGTTCGTCGAGCCGCTCGTTCCGGTCCCGCCTGGCCTGGGCATACGTCGCGAACCCGCCACCGTGCGTCCAGACGTGGCCGTCCTCGACGGTGATGATCCGTTCCGCGCAGGCGGCCAGCAGCTCGCGATCGTGGCTGACCAGCAGCACGGTCTTGGGCGTGGCAGAAAGCTGCTCCTCGAGCCAGAGCTTGCCAGGCACGTCCAGGTAGTTGTCCGGCTCGTCGAGCAGCAGGACCTCGTTGCCGCTGCGCAGCAGCGACTCGAGCACCAGCCGCTTCTGCTCGCCGCCGGACAGCGTGCGCACCTCGCGCCACTGGCACCGGTCGAACGGGATGCCGATCGCGGCGACCGTGCACGCGTCCCAGTGCACCTCGTAGTCGTAGCCGCCCGCGTCGCCCCACTCGGCGAGCGCGGCGGCGTAGCGCATCTGCGCGGGCTCGTCGTCGCGCTCCATCATCACAAGCTCGGCGGCATCCAGTCTGGCGGCCGCGTCCCTGAGTCGCTGAGACGCGATCGACAGCAGCAGGTCACGCACGGTGGTCTGGTCCCTGATCCCGCCGATGAACTGGCGCATGACGCCGAGCCCGCCGCTCTGGGTGATCGAGCCTTCCTGCACGGCGGCGTCCCCGGCGATCAGGCGCATCAGCGTGGTCTTGCCAGCGCCGTTCGGGCCCGATCAGCGCGACCGTGCTGCCGTCGCCGACCCGGAACGAAATATCGTCAAGCAGCACGCGCCCATCGGGGAGCGCGTGGGACAGATGTGCCACCTCGACATGGCCCACGGAACTCCCCACCTCACTGACTCTCAGCCTGCCGAGGATAACCGGGCGGTCGGTTAATTCCCAACGGGATTTCACCAGGAGTAACCGGACTCACCGGTCAGCCAGGAGCCCGCGAGCGCATGGCACTCGCGGGCTCCTCGAGCTCGCTAGCCCTGACTGGGCCGAGCGAAACGGACAGCGCGTCCGGCTGGAACTAGGCCGGGACGACGACCGTCCGCATGATCTTGTCGGCCAGGGTCTGCCGCTTGGCGTCCCAGAGCGGGAACAGGTAGCCGACGTAGCAGATGATGCCGTCGACGAAATGGCAGAGGTCGCGCAGGAAGGCGTTGAGCGTACCGATCGGCTGGCCGGTCTCCTCGCTCAGCAGCCGCATGCCGACGACCCGCTTGCCGAGAGTCTGGCCCTGGCCGCCCAGGAACCAGCGGTTGTAGATCGAGTAGCCGAGCGCCGCGATCCACACCACGAAATCGACGGGGATGCTGTGCAGCGGGATAATGATGAGGTACAGGACGAAGATGGGCGCGATGTCAATCAGGTACGCGCCGACCCGGTGAATCCAGTCGGAGTACTGATAGGCCGGTACCCCTCCGTACTGTCCCGGCGGACCCTGGTACTGCGGGGCGCCACCGAACGGGGGCTGGCCACCGCCATAAGGGGGCTGACCTCCGTAGGGAGGCTGACCGCCGCCACCATAAGGGGGCTGACCGCCAGGGGGACCGCCTGGAGGAGGGCCGCCTGGGGGTCCACCTTGATACGGGGGAGTGCCCTGATATGCCATGAGGGGTGCCTTTCCTGATTTCCCGCCCGCCGATCCGCTAGCGGCAAGCAGTACTGTAACCGGATGTTCGGGGAGTTTTGCGTGTGTTCCGTGTTTCTAAATGAATCCATACCGATGTAGCTCGAACAGCCAGTTCAGCCCGACTACCAGGCCGACTGCCAGGGCTATCCGCCGCCGGGTCCTAGGTGACATCTGCCGCGGCGGGGATGCCAGGCCGGCGAGTCTCGCGGCGAGCACGGGTGCCGTGCCGGCCACGAGGACCGCGACGAGGCAGACCAGCGGACTGGTCCCCGCGGCCGTGGTCCACTGGCCGTGCGCGAGCGCGACGGTGGCTGTGGTCAGGCCGCAGAACGGACACGGCACCCCCGTGAGGGCCCGCAGCGGGCACGGAATGCCCTGACCGCCGGTGTGCGCCATGATCGCGGGATAGACCGCTCCGATGGCGAGCGCGCCGGCGCTGAACATGGTGATGTGCTCGGGTACCGAGTACATCCTCCGGACGATCACTGCACTCCTGACCAGACGAAACATCAGCAAGCGGATGCAGCGCATCGTACGGGCTAGGCCGAGCGGCAGGGAAGGCTTTAGCGAGCTGATTCGCGCATTGGGATGCAACTCTCGTGCATCATCGTATAAACGATGTGTTATCCGTTATTCAGGAATAATCGGCCGGTAGGTCGGCTGCCACATCAGGCCTCGCACCCGTGCCACGAGGTCGCCTTCGATGCCGGTCCGCGCGACGCCGTCGGCTGCGGCTGCCCTGGCGACAGCGACGCCGACGGCCACGGATGTCTCCCGCAGCATCTGCACCGGCGGCAGCAACGACGCCCCCGGCTTCGACGAATCGGTCAGGCTGGCGACCGCGTGGGCAGCCGCGACGAGCATGCCGTCGGTGACGCGCGCCGCCCGGGAGGCGATGACGCCCAGGCCGATGCCAGGGAACACCAGCGCGTTGTTCGCCTGGCCGATCACGTACGTGACGCCGGCGTACTCGACCGGCTCGAACGGGCTGCCGGTCGCGACGAGCGCGTTGCCGCAGGTCCACCTGATCAGGTCGGCGGGATCGGCCTCCGACAGCTCGGTCGGATTGGACATCGGCAAGATCACGGGCCGCTCGACGTGTGCAGCCATCTCCCTGACGATGTCCTCGGTGAAGGCGCCAGACCTGGTCGAGGTGCCGATCAGGATCGTGGGGTGCACCCTCGCGACCACCTCGGCAAGGCCGACGCCGCCTAGGTCAGGGTCCTGCCGCCAGCTTGCCACCTCATCAGGGTGCCGAGCGCACCGCCGCTGCGCGTCGTTTAGGCCAGCCGCGTCGGTGGTGACGAGTCCGTGCCGGTCGATCGCCCAGATCCTGGCGCAGGCCTCCTCTTCGGTCAGCCCGTCGGCCAGCATCTGCGCGCGCAACTGGTCGGCGATGCCGGTGCCGGCGGTGCCCGCGCCGTGGATGACGATCCGGTGGTCGGCGAGGTTGGTGCCGGTCGCCCGCACGGCGGCGAGCACCGCGGCCAGGTTGACCGCGCCCGTCCCCTGGATGTCGTCGTTGAACGTCAGCAGCCGGTCTCGGTATCGGTCGAGCAGCCTGCGGGCGTTGCGCAGGCCAATGTCCTCCCAGTGCAGCATGGCGTGCGGGAACAGCCTGCTGGCGGTCTCGACGAAGGCGTCGAGGAACTGGTCGTACTCATCCGTCGGCACTCGCGGATGGCGGTTGCCCATGTACAGCGGGTCATCGAGCAGGCTCTGCCGGTCGGTTCCGACGTCGAGCATCACGGCCACCGACCTGCTGGGCGCGATGCCGCCAGCGGCGGTGTAGACCGCGAGCTTGCCGACGGCGATGCGCATGCCCCCGACACCCCAGTCGCCGATGCCGAGGATGGCGCCCGCGTCGGTCGCCACGATCAGGTCGAGGTCCCCGTCCTCCAAGCCGGTCGCGAGCAGCGACTCCTCGATCAGCTCGGGGTGGTCGACGGACAGGTACACCCCGCGGGGCCTGCGGTACTCGTGGCTGTAGCTCTTGATCGCCTGTCCGATCGTGGGCGTGTAGACGATCGGCAGCATCTCAGGCAGATGCGTGATCAGCAGCCGGTAGAACAGCACCTCGTTCCTGTCGTGTACCTCGGTCAGCAGCAGGTTCTTGGCGAGGTGATCGGGCTGGCGCTGGTATTGCGCGTAGACCCTGCCAACCTGCTGATCGAGAGTCACGTGTGCGGGCGGTACGAGCCCGGTAATCCCCAGCTCGTGGCGCTCGGGATAGCTGAAGGCGGTGCCTCGGTTCAGCCGGGGGTCGTTGAGGATCTGACGGCCGCGCAGCAGCGTGTGCCATCTGCCTTCCTCGTCCAGCCACAGCGAACGCATGGACAGATCATGGCATGGTGGCGATTGCAAGGCGGACGGTCGCGGCCGGACCTATACCTCGTCCTCAGCGTGCGGCCAGAGCGCGCGGACCATGTCGATGGTGTCGGCCTCTGCGGCCTTCTTGTCCTCCCGGTACCGCAGCACGCGCGCGAACCTGAGCGCCACGCCGCCGGGGTACCGGCGGCTGGCCTGGACGCCGTCGAACGCGATCTCGGCCACGAGCTCAGGACGGACCCTGACCACGCCGAACGGCCGCGCTTCCGATCTGGCCTGCGGCTCGTCGGCCAGCCCGAGCAGTCGCTCGGTCTGCCAGGTCAGCATCGCGTCGGTCAGGCCCTTGAACGTCTTGCCGAGCATGACGAAGCCGCCGGTCTCGGGATCCCTCGCCCCCAGGTGCAGGTTCGACAGCCAGCCGGTGCGCCGGCCGTGGCCCCACTCGGCCGCCAGGATGACCAGGTCGAGCGTGGTTCGCGGCTTGACCTTGATCCAGTCGCCGCCGCGCCTGCCGGCCCCGTAGGGTGAGCCGGCCGCCTTGACCACTACGCCTTCGTGGCCGCGCGCGAGCGCGTCGCTGAAGAACGCTTCCGCCGCCTCCAGATCGGCCGTGACAAGCCGGGGAACGAGCGCCTCCGGCGGCGCGATCGCGGCGAGTCGCTCGAACCGCTCGCTTTCTGGCAGATCCATCAGGTCCTGGCCGTCGACGTGCAGCAGGTCGAACAGGAAGGCGGTCAGCGGCACCGATGCGCGGGCAGCGGCACGCGCCTGGCCGGCGGCCGGCGAGGACTGGCTGGCGGCACGCGCCGAGGTCACCTGGAACGGATGCGGCCGTCCGTCTCCGCGCAGCGCGACCGCCTCGCCGTCGATGACCGCCGCGCTGACCCGCGAGGTCCAGCGCCATCGTGACGATCTCAGGCACCCGGTCGGTGATGTCGTCCAGCGTCCTGGTGAACACTCGCACCCGGCTGCCGTCGCGGTGGATCTGGATCCTGATGCCGTCGATCTTCCACTCCAGCGCCGCCGGCGAGATCTTCTCGAGCGCGGCCGCCAGGCTCGGAGCCGAGGCGGCGAGCATCGGCCGCACGGGCTGGCCGACGCGCAGCGTGAACGCCCGCAGCGCCGCGACGACGTCCTCGGTGCTGCCGTCCGCGGCGGCGCCGAGCGCGGCCTTCGCGACCTCGGCGAGTGATCCGCGCAGCTGATGCGCCCTGCGGACCTCGGCGGCCGGGGCGCCTGCCGCCTTGGCCACCGCGTCGGTCATGACGCCCTCGAGCGCTCCCTGCCGCAGGTCCCCGGCGATCAGCCGGACCAGGAACTGACGCTCGCTCTCCGTCGCGCGCCCGACCAGACCGCCCAGCAGCTCCCGGCGCCTGGCCTGCGAGCCGGGCCCGGCGAGCGCACCGATCTCCTCGAACGCAGCGTCGGTCTCGGTCAGCGTCAGCGACGGCTGGCTCGCTGGCGCCGTGTGCGCCTCTTCCTCCGCGACCGCGCCGGCGAGGTCAGGCGCGACGTCGGGCGGCCCTGGATCGGCCGTTCCGGCCCGCGGGCCGGACCAGGGCGACCAGGGGTCTGGAAGGCCCATCAGCGCCGCGTAACCGACCCCGATCTGGCGCTGCGTCAGGTCGCCCGACAAAAACGCGACAGCGACGCGCACCTCGTCGACCGGGACCCTGGCGAGGAGGTCCGCGATCTGGTCGATCTTCGCTTTCCTGCCTGAGGTGCCCGCGACCCCGGCCGACGTGGAGACGATCTCACTGAGCAGCACAGCCTCGATTCTGCCCGATCATGGCGACATCGCCTCGCGTATGCCGACCCACCGTCCCTGCTCCGCCGAGGCTGCCATGGCGTCGCAGACGGCCTGCACGGCGGCGCCGTCTGCGAAGCTGGGTGTCCACGGCTCGTGCGGCCAGCCCTCCAGCAGGTCGGCCACCTGGTTCGCGAAGGATGCCCCGTATCCGATGCCCTGACCGATCGGCCACCACTGGCGGGCGTACGGATGACTCGGGTGCTCGGCCCTGATCCGCCGCATCCCGTAGAGCGCAGGGTCATCGTCGGAGCTTCCGAACCAGAGCTCGTTCAGCCGGGCGTAGTCGAAGAGCAGGCTGCCTTTGGTGCCGTTGACCTCGACCGTGAAGTCGCAGGGGCGACGCACCGCCGCCCTGGCCACCTCGAGCGTGCCCATGGCGCCGGACTCGAATCGCAGCAGCGCGCTGGCAGCGTCGTCGACGGTGACCGGCATGCTGCCGCCACCCGGTAGCGCACGTTCCCTGATGAAGGTCTCGGCCTGCGCGCACGTGCTCGCGATCGGCCCCACCATCCACAGCGCCATGTCGATCAGGTGCGAGCCGAGGTCGCTGATGGTCGTTCCGCCCATGGCCAGATCAAACCGCCAGTCATAGGGCGTGGCCGGGTCGGCGAACTCATCGGACAGGAAGCTCGCCCGCCACAGCCGGATCTCGCCCACCGCTGAGTCGGCGATCATGCGCCGCATCAGCGCCACGGCGGGCAGCCGGCGGTAGTTAAATCCCACCGCGTGGTGGACGCCAGCCAGCGTCACAGCGGCCAGGGCGGCGGCGGCCTCGGCGTAAGTCAGGGCCAGCGGTTTCTCACAGAGAACGGCCTTGCCCGCAGCGGCCGCGGCCTGCGCGATCTCGGCGTGCGTTCCAGGTGGCGTGCAGATGTCGACCACGTCTACGTCATCGCGGCTGACGAGCACCCGCCAGTCGGTCACGGTCTGCGCTACCCCGTATGCCTGCGCTGCCGCCGCGAGCGCCGCACCATCGCGCCCGGACATCATGGTGACGACGGGTGTCACCGGCAGCTTCCGCAGCGAAGGGGCGACCCGGTACGCATAGCAATGCGCCTTGGCCATCAGCCCGTATCCGGCGATCCCTATCCGCAGCGGCGTGGCTGTCATCCGATGCCCCGCGCCATCAGCCGGCCTGGCCGCTCAGCGGAGGCGTGGGTTCAGTGACACCTGCCGGATCATCGACGCGAACGCCATCAAGGAAGCACCGGACGAGCGACTGGCAGAGCGCGATATCCCGGACTGCGTCGGCACCGGAGGTGACAGGTGCACTGCCATTGACGATTGAGTCGTGGAAGGCGATCAGCTCGCGTTTGAAGCCACTGTCGTAGCCGACGACCTCGCGAGTGTGCCAGGACCGCGCCGATCCGCCTGCGCCGTCTTCGATGTCGAGGATGGCGGGCTCGTCGCGCAGGAACGGTGAGGGGAACGTCAGCCGCAGCCTGCGGTCAGGCCCGTATATGGCGAATTCCATCTGGTATCTAGCGATGCCGGGTAGGTCGATCCAGTGAATGGCCACGGGCAGCTCGCCGAAGCGGAGCATGACGGTCACGTTGTCCATGGCCAGGCTGACGTAGTCAAGCCTGGTCGGCTCGCCGAGCAGCCCGCGCACCGCGTTGAGCTCGTGCACCAGGGTGTCCAGCAGAACGTCGCGATAGATCCGCCGCACGTCGTCCGTGGTCCCCGGCAAGGCCGTGGCGATCCGGTCATCGTTGTCCGCCTCCAGCGCGGACAGGACGCTGGCCGGCAGGGGTGAACGCGGCGGCAGCCGGTAGTGCCCGATGTAGGGACGGATCGGGGACTCCAGGGTCGTCACGCGCAGCAGCCGCGGTTCAGCTCAGCATGCTGGTCTCTTCGGCCAGCCGGAGGTAGCCAGGGTCATAGCGCTTCGGGTAGCCGACCATGAGGGTGACCCCGGCGTGAGCGGCGGCCGCCACCATGGCCTGGCCTTCGGCTGCGGAGAAGCACATCGGCTTCTCCACGAACACGTGCAATCCCGCGCGGGCCGCAGCTTCGGCGATGGGCGCGTGACTGCCTGAGGTCAGGACCAGCACGGCCATCAAGCGGGAGTGCGATCAGCTCGCTCCACTCGAGTGAGCGCTGTGGGAATGCCGTACGTGCGCGCGCACGCGACGGCGCCGCTCTCGTCCAGATCACAGACCGCCGCGATCTCGAAGTCGTCGGACAACTCAGCGAGATAGTGCAGGTGCATGACCTGCGCGATCAGCCCGGTCCCCACAACGCCGACGCGGACCCGTGCGGTCATCCCGCACTCCGCCCGGCGTCAAACGCCTGTCGAAGTAGCCTGGCCGCTTCTGGGATCCCCTCCGTGGCCGGCACGAACGGATCCTCGTGCTCGATAGAAAAGACCTGCGCGTCTGACCCGTCCAGGGCACGGACAAGGCCGGTCCACCAGTCGGCATCGTGACCGCGCCCGACGACGGCAAAGTTCCAGGGCATGTCGGCGGCCGGCTGCGGCCAGCGAGAGTCGAGCAGGCCGTTCAGTGCCAGGCTGTCGGCGTTGAACACGGTGTCCTTGCCGTGCACGTGTCCCACGCGGTCGCCGAGTGCGGACGCGACGCGGTGCGGGTCCATGCCCATCCAGAAGAAGTGGCTCGGGTCGAGATTGGCGGCAATCGAAGGTCCGAGGCTGGCGACCCGGCTGAAGGTATCGACGTTGTAGACGGCCGTGCCGGGATGCAGCTCGAGACATACCCGTAGTCCGGGGTCTTGCGCGTAGGCGAACTCGGCAAGATCTGCCCAGTACGGGCCGGTCTGGCGCTCCCACTGCTGCTCATAGACGCCTTCCAGGTAGGGCAGCCAGCCCCCGGCAGCGAAGTTCGGGGCCCGGTCATCAGCCATTCCGCCTGGGCAGCCGGCCAGGGCGACCACCCTGGTCACGCCCAGGAGCGCCGCCAGCCTGATCGCGTCCCGCAGGGCCAGGTCATGCTGGCTGGCCAGAGCCTGGTCGGGATGCAGGGGATTGCCCCACGCGTTGAGCGCGTCGATGCGCAGGCCGTGCTGGTCGATCAGCCTCAGATAGTTGGCCCTCGCACGGTCGCTGCTGAGCAGCTCCGCGACGTCGCAGTGCGGGTGCGGAGCGTAGCCACCCGCGCCTATCTCCAGGTCTGTGACCTCTGGAGCGTGGTCTCTCAGCCAGGCAAGGACCTTGTTCAGCGGCCAGTCGAGGAAGGCTTCAAGCACCACGCCGATGCGGAATGAAGGCTTCTCGCGGCGGGCCGTCATCGTCACTCTGCCTCCTGGCGACAAGGACACATGCGCTCCCACTTGCCGATAGTGCCTACGCGACTATGGCCTGTCAAGAGACTGTCAATATGATCGGACAAAGTGCAACAAAGAGTTGGGGCGGCCTCTGCTGGCAGTAAGTCGCTGGCCTGCGCTGTCCTATACTCGCGGGAGCACAACGCCCGATAAAATGTCCAGACAAACGAGTCTGCTCACGCGAACGGCGAGCCCGATGGCAGAACGCGACCCTAGCTCGGTCGGGACGATCACGATCGACCGGACGAGCCCTGTGCCGCTGTACTTTCAGGTGGCGCAGCACTATGAGGCGGCCATCAAGTCTGGTGCGCTGAAGGCTGGTGCCCGCCTGGACAACGAGGTCCAGCTCGCCGAGACGCTCGGCCTGTCCCGCCCTACCGTCAGGTCCGCGTTCCTCTACCTGGCCAACAAGGGCCTCGTGGTGCGCAAGCGCGGTGCAGGGACGCTGGTAGCCAGCGAGCGCATCGATCGCAACGTCGAGCTGACCAGCCTGTACGACGACCTCGTCGCCGCGGGCCGCAATCCGGCCACCAGCGTTCTGAGCGCGCAGGTCACCCACGCGAACGACGAAGTTGCCGATGCACTGCGCCTGCCGGAAGGCGCTTTGGTGATGTCGCTGGAACGGATCCGGCTGGCCGACGGCGAACCGATGGCGCTGATGCACAACTATCTGCCCGCTGGGCTCGTGCACCTGAGCGTCGAGATGCTCGAGAAGCATGGCCTCTATCAGCTGCTGAGAGCCGCGAGCGTCGGGCTGCACTCGGCCAGCCAGCGGATGAGCGCGAAAAACGCGTCGACGGCGGAGGCGCGGATCTTGCACGAGCCGAGAGGTGCGGCGCTGCTGACCATGGAGCGCATTGCCTACGATCAGGCCGGCAGGCCGGTCGAGTTCGCCAGGCACCTGTACCGCGCGTCCCGCTACGCGTTCACGACGGCGCTGCCCAGGATTGACCCTGCAGGAGGCTGACCGCGGTATCGACGGCACCCGCGACGTCGTCATCTGCCGGGTACAGCAGCGTCCGCCCGGCCACCAGGCCCAGGACATTCGGTAGCCGCAGCGCCTTGTGCCAATCAGCGAAAGCGGACTCCGGATCGTCGCGTACCTCGCCGCCAAGCAGCAGGGCAGGCAAGGTCGAGACGGCCATGACACGTTCCATCTCAGGGACGACCGGCACCTTGAGCCAGGTGTAGGCGGACGTGGTGCCGAGGCCCGACGCGACGGCGATGGCACGCATCATCGCCTCGGCGGACAGGTCGTTGCGTACCTGGCCGTCCACCCGGTGGGAGATGAACGGCTCGACCATGGCAAGAAGCCGGCGCGCGGCCAGCTCGGAGACGGCATTGGCGCTCGCGTGCAGGGTGGCCGCGGTGGCGTGGTCTTGCGGGTCGATCCGCAGCAGCATCTTGCCGCCGTCGAAGCCCATCGCCGCGATGGACGCGGCGTCATAGCCGGTGAACCGGTCGTCGATCTCGAAGACCGTGCCGGCCAGCCCGCCCCGGTTCATCGACCCGATCACGACCTTGCTATCGAGCGCCCCCAGCAAGAGCAGGTCCTCGAGGACATCGGCGGTGCCGAGTACGCCGTCGACGCCGTCCCTGTCCAGCGCGACGCAGAGCCTTTCGAGCAGGTCAGCCCGGTTGGCCATGGCCAGGGCGGCCTTCCCGGCCCGCAGGCTGCCGCGCGCCGGATGGTCGGCGGCGATCAGCACCAGCCGTTCACGCTGGCCAGGACCTGCCGGTGCTCGCCGGCGCTGGCGCGCCGCTTCGGCAATCCGCTCGGGTTCGTACGCCCGCGTCCGCGTTACCTCGGCGAGGCGCGCTGCGAAGCGTCCCTCAGTCCTCATCCGGTCGTGAGCAGGAAGTCGAGGCAGGTTCCGTCAGCGGCTATGTCGACGACAGCGCCCTTGAGCACGCCTGAGGAGTAATCGCTGCCAGGATTGATGCACAAGGTTCTGCCGATCTTCTGCACGCCGCGTGACTCGTGAATGTGGCCGTGCAGCCCTACCGGCGGCTGGTAACGCCTGATGGCGTCGCGAACCGCGTGGCTGCCGACGGGCACAATGCTAGGACGACCGCCGCGAATGACCGGCTTCAGAGTCGCATCGAGCTCGGGCGCGTCGTCGAGGCTCGATGCGTACGGCGGACAATGAAGGTTGAGCAGCATCGGTCTGCCAGCGGGGACCTGGTCCACCTGCTCGCTGATCTTGGCGGCCAGATCTTCCTCCGAGCATTCGCGCTCGGTATCCCAGGGCGTGTGCGGCACCACGCCGACGCTGATCATGGTCAGCGGCCCCAGCTCGCACAGCTCAAATTCCGGGCACTCGACACGCTCCGACGCGACTAGCACGGCATCGGCCTCTGCCGGATCGTCGTTGCCCGGGGTGACTATGCACCGCACGCGAGGGTCAAGCCGCTCAGCTGCCAGATCACACCAGCGCTGGAGCTGGGTCTTGATCTGCTCCTTGAAGAGCGCGTCCAGGGCCGCCGGATCGGATTCCAGCTGTCCGAGCTGCTCCGGGCTCATCCGGACAGGGTAGAACCCGCGTTTGGTGAGGTCCGCTTCCAGGCGCTCCCAGTCATCCTCCGCGACCGTCACGTCCTTTCCGCCCGCCTGGGCGACGAGAGCGCCATCGACGCGTAGCACCGGCACCAGCGCCTTGCCCGCATAGTCGCCGCCCAGGATGATCGCGTCAGCCTCGTACACCTTGGCGGCAGCCAGGAACTTGCGGAAGCAGACCTCGGAACCGTGGATGTCGGTGGCGAAGAAGATCCGCAGGGCGCGTTTCCTCGTGCGGCCCTTCATGCCTTTCCGCACGTCCTACTCCGGCGGGAGCTCGCGCATGGCCATGGTCAGGTCCAGCGAGTCGCGGGAGCGCCGCACGCTGCGCGCGATCGCATAGATCACCGGACCGGCCCCGAGCACGATGATCAGCGTGGCGATCGACTCGACGCTGAACTTGCCGTAGACGCTGGAGTGCGTCACGAGCTCGAAGACCGTGAACAGGGCGAGCAAGGTCGTCGCGGCGCCCACCGCCGTGACCTTCCGCAGCCAGGTGGCACGAGCCTGGTCGGACATGCCAGGGGTCTCGAGCAGGTCAGGGCGGCGCAGCGGGAGCGCGGTCGCGGCGACGCCCCCGGCCAGCAGGATCAGCGCGAAGAACAGGCTCTGCAGGGCGACGATGTTGCCGAGGTTGACCAGGCTGGTCAGGAGGCAGAACAGGCTGCCGATGATCAGCACGATCGTGATGGCGACGTTCGGGGCGTGCGTCCGGTCGCCGACCTTGGCCACGCTGACCGGCAGCAGCCGGTCAAATGCCTGCGCGAACAGCACGCGGGTGGTGACGGTGACGAATGCCAGGTTCACGGCGATCTCCGCGAGCGGGACCGCGGTGGCGAAGAGGATCTTCGTGATCGGGTCGCTGGACAGCACGAGGCCGTAGCCGAGGCCGCCGGCCACTGAACTCAGGTTGGTGACCTTGCCATAGGCGGTGGGGTTGGCCAGGCCGAAGTTCGCCTGGGCCTGCATGAAGTGCAGACCTATCCGCGCGCGCAGCAGTGCCCACACGCCGATCCACAGGACGACCAGCACGCCGATGCTGAGTGCCGACGCGTACAGGTACGTGCGGCCAGGCCTGCGCAGCTCGCCGCCTACGTAGTAGGAGTAGAGCACGCCGTTGTAGTTGAGGACCATGAACGGGATGATCGCGACGCCCGCGGCGATCGACGTGCCGAAGACCACGCCGCTTGACTTCCCGCCCGCGATGATTGCCTGGTAGGCGCCGGGGTGATGACTGTAGCTGGCCAGGGCTCCGACGAAGTCGCCCTGCGAGTGAAACGCCAGCATGCCGATCAGCACGAGGAACGCCACCACTTGCAGGATGATCAGGCCGAAGATGATCCTGGCCACGACCTTCACCTTGAACAACGACAGGGCCGCGACGATCAGCATGATGATGATGCTGAGGATGGCGATGGACCCGTTGCTGGTCAGGTGCGTGCCCGCGTTAGCGATCGCGGTGCTGTTGAAGGCCGCTCCGAGGCCGCTGAGCATGAACGGCGTGAACTGAGCCGCGAAGTGCGCGTTGGTCGAGAGCACGTACGTGAAGACCACGGCGATGCCGAGGCCAGCCACCGAGCCAGCGGCCGGTGACACCGCCCTGGACAGGTAGACGTACTCACCGCCTGCCCTGGGCACGGCCCGTAGCAGGTAGCGGTAGGCGTACATGGCCACGAGCCAGATAAATGCGCCAGCCAGCAGCGGCAGATACATGTCCGCCTTGGCGAAGTCGGTCAGGCCGGCGTTGAAGTTGATGAACGTATTGACGACTGCGACAGACGCCAGGGAGATTCCGGTCGCCGCGGGGATTCCCAGCTCGCGGACCAGACCGGATGTCTGGCGGACGAACAAGCGGGTGGTCTGCACGGGCGCGGCCGCTCCGGCGGGTACGGAAGCTTCGCTTGCCATTGGTCTACCTCCAGCCTCTGCGCCACCAAGCGGGCGAAGGAGGAGATCGCCCGCAACTGCGACAGATCGGCCTGACTCAGGCTGCCCTCATGCTCAAGCGCGGACAAGAGTTTGTCAATACCTATGGACATACATCTATTCCGACAAGTAATCGCCGAACTTCTCCTCAGCCCCTGAGTCGCACATGATCGCGGACGACTTTCTGCATCGCTGCAAAAAGTCGTCCGCGATCATGGCAGGTCGCCTCGGCGGGTGAGATGGCTGGCCAGAAAGGCCAGGGAAGGCGGGAGCTGGGACTGGAAGAAAGGGCCGCTGTGGCAGCCGTGGGCGATCCTGACCATGGCGCCACGCGGCAACCGCCTGGCCAGTGCCCGGACTCCCGGGAGGGAGGCAGCCGAACGGGCGAGTTCAGCGAGGTCGGGCGGCGACGCAGCACAACGATGAACCCCTGCTGGCGCTCGAGCGCCATCAGGGGTTCATCGTCGCGTGCCGACGCGGGGTTGTGCGCGGGCGCTAGCCTCGGGCCCTGCGGGCCGGCCGCTGGCCTCTGGCCCTGCGGGCCGGCCGCTAGCCTCGGCCCTGCGGGCCGGCCGCTAGCCTCTGGTCCTGGAGAGGCCGTCGAAGTCGGATTCTGTGCTGGAACGCTCGGCATCGGTGGCGGGGCTGACACCGGCCGGCTGCCCGGCGGTGCCGTTGGACGGGGTCCGCGACGGCATCGGGGGCGGCGGCAAGGTGCTCATCATGCGCTTGTTGCGGATCGCCATCGCGGCAGCGGCGGCCGCACCGGCGGCCAGCAGTGCCATGCCAGCCAGCACTTTCGGCAGGCGGCGCGACTTCCTTTTGGGCGGGTCGAGTTTCCTGGCTGCGCTCGCCATCATGGCCGAGACTCTGGGAGCGACGGTCTCCTGCACGGCAACGCTGCCGCTGGAAGCGCGAACTGCCATCCACGCCCTGGCCCGTCCGACCCTCGGCTTGGCCCACTCAGCGGCGGTATCTGCGCCGCGTTTCGCGCTCTGGGCCGCCGTGGTCGTCACCGGACGAGCCTGGTCGGCCAGCTTGGACGCCTGCATGGCGATTCTCCTGGCCCGCCGTTGCATGTCGGCGGGCACGATGGCCTGCTTTCCGGACATAACAGACACTGCTCTCCTCCCCCGTGAGGTGCTGAGCCGAGGATGCCCCCGGGAGCCTCCCCAGGATTCCCACCGGGAGGTTCCCCGCTATCGCGAGGGCAATCGCGCGATGCCGGGTTCATGACTCAAGGCCGTGCATATGCCGGCCGAGGCGCCCGCGCGCACGGCCGGGCCGCGCCGTCAGGTCGGCGGAGCCGTGCCCGCAGGTCGGCGGGGCCGTGCCCGCAGGTCGGCGGAGCCGTGCCCGCAGGTCGGCGGAGCCGTGCCCGATTCGCCCCTGGCCGCGCCCCGCTGCGGCTTTCTGGCTGGCCCGTGCACGGCGCGCGGGCAGCCCGAAAGGCCCGGGCACTGCTCGCGGCGTGGCAGGATTTCGGTATGACCAATGCGCTGACAGCAACGCTGCGGACCAACCGGGGGACGGTCGTCGTCCGCCTGCTTCCCGACCACGCGCCCAAGACGGTGCGGAACTTCGTGGAACTGGCGGAGGGCGGACGGGAGTGGACCGACCCGAACACCGGTAGCAAGGCCGCGACGAAGCTCTACGACGGGACGATCTTCCACCGGGTGATCCCGGACTTCATGATCCAGGGCGGTGATCCGCTCGGCACGGGGACCGGCGGCCCTGGCTACAAGTTCGGCGATGAGATCCACCCTGATCTGGCCTTCAACCGGCCGTACCTGCTCGCGATGGCGAACGCGGGCCCTGGCACCAACGGCTCGCAGTTCTTCATCACCACGGCGGCGACGCCGTGGCTCACCGGCAAGCACACGATCTTCGGCGAGGTCGTCTCTGGTGCCGAGATCGTCGACGCGATCAGCAAGGTGCAAACCGGGCGGAACGACAAGCCGGCCGAGGACGTGGTCCTGGAGTCGGTGACGATCGACCGCGACGGCGCCCCGGCGGCTTCAGGCGGCTAGAGCGATGGCCGTGCCCCCGGGCCCTGGCTCCGAGCCGGAAGTCTCGGCGGCAGCTCCGACCTGTTTCAGGCACCCGGATCGCGAGACATACGTCTCCTGCGTCCGGTGCGGACGCCCGGCGTGCCCGGACTGCCTGCGCTCAGCGGCGGTCGGGCAGCAGTGCGTCGATTGCATCAGGGAGGGCAACAGGGGGACCAGGCTGGCGAGCGCGCCGTTCGGCGGCAGGGTGACCAACCGCCCCGTCGTCACGTGGACGCTCGTCGCGCTCAACGTGCTCGCCTACATCGGCGAACTCGTCAACTCCAACGCCCTGATCAACAACGGCGCGCTGGTCGGCAGGTTCGACCCGGTCATCGGGGTAGCCGATGGCCAGTGGTACCGCCTGCTGACCAGCGCGTTCCTGCACGAGCCGCCAGGCGGCGGGTTCGGCATCTTCCACATCGCGTTCAACATGTGGGCGCTGATCGTCGTCGGCCCCGCGCTCGAGCGCCTGCTCGGCCGGGTCAGGTACCTGGCCGTCTACCTGATCAGCGCGCTCGGCGGGTCGGTGCTGTTCTACCTGATCGCGCGGCCGACCGCGGTGGGGCTCGGTGCCTCAGGGGCGATCTTCGGCCTGTTCGGCGCGTGGTTCGTGCTGTCCAGGCGGCTGCACCTGGACGCCAGGATGGTCGTCGGCCTGATCGCGGTCAACCTGGTCATCAGCTTCACGGTGTCAGGGATCGCCTGGCAGGCGCACGTGGGCGGCCTCATCGCCGGGGCAGCGATCACCGCTGCCTACGCCTATGCCCCTCGGAATAACCGGACTCTCGTGCAGATCGCCGCCACGATCGCGATGGTCGCGCTCCTGGTGGCCGGCGTCGTCATCCGGGATAACCAGCTAGCTCACTCGGTCGTCTTCGGGCTGTCTCAGCTCAGGTTGTAGCGCCGGCCGAGCCCGGCTCTCAGCGCCAGCGTGTGGCGAGCATGACGCCGGAAACAATCAGCGCGAATCCCACCACGAGGTTCCACTGGCTGATCGCCTCGATCGGCAGTTTCTGGCCACTGACGTAGAACGTGGCGATCCAGGCCAAGCCGACGATCAGGCAGCCGAGCATGGTCGGCACCAGCCACGGCGGGCTGACCCTGGACTTGCTGGAGCGCGGCGGCGGGGTGTAGACCGCCTTCTTCCTGACCTTGGACTTCGGCACGGTGATCTCCTGAGCAATCCTGGCGCACGGCACGCGGTAGTGGCCTCCGGCCGGACGCCGGACCCAGCGTGGCCTTGATCGTAAGCGTAGTCCGGATCGGCGAGTGCCGTATCCGGGCTTGCTTCGGCCGGGTCCGGCCTCGTGCCGCCGGGCGACTACAGTTTCGGCAGCGCGCCCGGAGACGAGCTTGTACTAGGCGACGGGCTCGGGCTCGTGCTCGGCGACGGCGAGCCCGACGGGCTGGGCGACGTCGTCGTGCCGGGCTGCACGAAGATCGTGACCGATCCGGTCGGCAGCACGGCCTTGCCACGGCTCGGGCTGGACTTCCATACCGTGCCTGGCGTGGTACCTGGCGGTCCGGTCTTCGAGATGATCTGGGAGGTCAGGTTCGCCTGGTTCAGCCTGGAGATGGCGTCGGCCTGCGACAGGCCGGCCAGCGCCGGGACTTTAACCCCGCCACCTGAGACGTTGAGCACGATCGGGGTGCTCAGCGAGATCGTCTGGCCCGCCGACGGATTGGTGCTCACCACCTGGCCGCTGGCGAACTTCAGGCTCGCCACCGGGGTCGGGCTCGTGCGTGACGTTTTGCCAGCCGGCCTTCTTCAGCTTGGGCTATCGCGTCGGCCACGCTCTTGCCCGACACATCGGGCAGGGCTTGCGAACCCGGCTGGACGTTGTATTTCAGGACGACGGTGCTGCCCTGGGCGACCTTGGTGCCGCCCGACGGCGTGGTGCTCGTCACCGTGTTGTACGGGCCGCTCAGTGACTTGTGCGACGCCAGCCTGAACTTCAGATGCGCCTGCAGGACCGCCTTTTCGGCAGCCGGCAGCTTCATCCCCTGCAGGTTGCTGGGCACCGCGACGGAACTGCCTGTGCTGTTGACAAGCTGGTAGGCGGCGATGGCACCGCCGATCACGGCGAGGGCGAGCACCGCGGCCACCCATGGCCAGACCGGCTTCTTGCGGCGCTGGCGCACGCCAGTCTCTGCGGGCCGTACTCATACGGCGGCAGCGAGCCGGTCTGCCCCTGCAGCTGCGTCTGGCCCATCGGGTCCATCCGCCGGGTCCCTGGACTCGGGTGGGCGTAGGAGGCCGTCATCGGCATGGCCGCGGCGATCGGGAAGCCGGACAGCGCGCGCTGGATGTCGCTGCGCATATCGGCGGCCGACTGGTACCGGTCGGCCGGGTCCTTCTCCATCGCCCGCAGCACGATCGGGTCGGCCCAGTCAGGCAGGTCGGGGTCCACCCGCGACGGCGGGATCGGCGCCTCCCTGACGTGCTGGTAGGCGATGGACACGGGCGAGTCGCCGGTGAACGGCGGGCGGCCGGTCAGCAGTTCGTAGAGCAGGCAGCCGACCGAGTACAGGTCAGAGCGCGCGTCGACCCGCTCGCCCCTGGCCTGCTCGGGTGAGAGGTACTGGGCCGTCCCGATCACCTGGGCGGTCTGCGTCATCGTGGCCTGGGTGTCGGCGACGGCGCGGGCGATGCCGAAGTCCATCACCTTGATCTCGCCCTGCCGGTTCAGCATCACGTTGCCCGGCTTGATGTCCCGGTGCACGATGCCGGCCCGGTGGCTGTAGTCCAGCGCGCGGAGCACGCCGTCGGTGATCTCGAGCGCCCGCTCGGGCAGCAGCCGCCGGTCGTCGCGCAGCAGGTCCCTGATCGTCCGGCCGTCGACGTACTCCATCACGATGAACGGGACGTGCGACGTGGGACTGGTGTCTTCGCCGGTGTCGTACACGGCGACGATCGACGGGTGGTTGAGCGATGCGGCCGACTGGGCCTCGCGCCGGAACCTGGCCTGGAACGTCTGGTCCCTGGCGAGATCCTCGCGCAGCGTCTTCACCGCGACGATGCGGTCGAGGCGCAGGTCACGGGCTCGATAGACCTCGGCCATCCCGCCCCGCCCGACGACACCGTCGAGCTCGTACCGGCCGCCGAGCAGCCTTGGCTGAGTCATGTCTCGCACTTACGTTACCGTCCTGCGTCGTGGTGTCCGGCTCGCCAGGCGGAATGAGCCATTGCGAGCCGCCGTGAAAACTATGTCATCTACCGTCCCTGGCGCGTTGCCACCTTCGCGGCACCGCCCCTGACAGCAAGGTGCTGTCCAGTGCGGTGCTGTCCAGCGCAGTGGCCGTCCGGCGCTCAATGCAGCCCCAGGTACGCCTGGATGATCTGGAGTGCGATCGGAGCCGCGGCGTCGGCGCCGAAACCACCGCCCTTGACGATGACGCCTACCGCGATCGTCGGGTTGTCGGCCGGCGCGAAGCAGGTGAAAACCGCGTCATCCAGGTGGGAATTGTTCACGCCGTTCTGCGCGGTTCCCGTCTTGCCTGCGATCACGATGCTGGTCGACGGGGGTCCGGCGGTCTGGTAGGCGGTGCCGTTCGGATCCTGCGTGACGCTCTTCATCATCGCCGTCAGGTAGCTGGCCTGCGCGGCCGAGATCGGGTTGGCGTAGACGGCTGGCTGCGCGGACTGCACGGTCGACTGGTCGGGCGCCTTGATCTGGGAGACCAGGTACGGCCGCATCAGGGTCCCGTGGTTGGCGATGGTGGCCGCGACCATCGCCTCTTGCAGGGGCGTCTCTGTGTCGTTGAACTGGCCGATGGCGGACAGCGCGATCTGTGCGCGGTCGGTCAGCGCCGGGTAGGCGCTCGCGGTGACCGGCAGCGGGATGGTCAGGTTCGGGTTGTTGAAGCCGTAGGAGTTGGCCATGGCGTGCAGCGGGTCTCCGCCGACGGTCACCCCGAGCTTGGCGAAGGCCGTGTTGCAGGACACAGTCAGCGCGAACAGGATCGTCGGCTTGCCGTTCCCGCAGGGTGCCCCGGCGTCGTTGGTCAGCGTGCTGTGGCTGCCAGGCAGGCGGTAGAACTGCGGCGCTGAGATGGTCGAGCCCTGGTTGGCGACCTTTCCTGACTTGAACGCCGCAGAACTGGTGATCAGCTTGAATGTCGACCCAGGCGGGAACGTGTCGTTGATGGCCCGGTTCAGCAGCGGCGCGGCTGGGTCCTTGCGCAGCCGCGCGTCATTCTTCGCGACCGCGCCGCTGTTGATGGGGGCGTACAGATTCGGGTCGAAGGACGGATAGGAAACCATGGCCAGGATCGCGCCGGTGCGCGGGTCGATCGCGACGGCGGCGGCCGGCTTCCCCATCGCGACCAGCGCCTTGTAGGCCGCTTGCTGAGCCTTGGGGCTGATCGTCAGGTAAACGCTGGCGCCTTGCTTCGGCTTGCCGGTGAACAGGCCCTTGAGGTTGTACACGGCCAGGCTGGGGGCCGTGCCCGTCAGGAACTTGTTCTCGGCCTTCTCGATGCCCGTCTGGCCGAACGGCGAGGTGGTGGCGAGGATCGAGTCGTAGCCAGTGACCGGCGCGTACTCGCGGCCGACCGGATAGACGCGCTTGTAGAAGCCGCCCTTGACCTGCTTGGACTTGGCGATGACCAGGTTGGGGCCGCCGGCGTCGCCCGCCGCGATGATCTCTCCGCGCATGTTCTTGAGCTGCTCGGAGGAGATCCGTGCGTTGTACGGCTCGCTGGCCAGCGAGTTGACCCTGAAGACCTGCAGGTAGTTGACGTTGACCATGAGCAGGACAAACAGGACGAGGCTCGCGATCGAGAGTCTGCGGATGGCCCGGTTCACAGCGCCCGCACCACCTGAGTCAGGCCCTCATCCTGGATCGGCTGCGGCGCCGGCCGCCTGGCCGTATCGCTGATCCGCATGAGCAGCGCGATCACGATCCAGCTCGCCACAAGGGACGAGCCTCCCTGGGAGAGGAAGGGTGTCGTGATGCCGGTGAGCGGGATCAGCTGGGTGACGCCGCCGACGATGATGAAGACCTGCAGCGCGAGCACGAAGGCCAGGCCCGCGGCCAGCAGCTTGGCGAACGGGTCGCGGACCGCCAGGGCCGCGCGCAGTCCACGCTGGACGAGCAAGCCGAAGATCAGCAGTAGCGCCATCAGCCCGGTGAGCCCTAGTTCCTCGCCGAAGCCGGTGAAGATGAAGTCGCTCTGCACGAGCGGGGTGCGGAACGGCTGGCCCTGGCCGAGCCCGGTGCCGAAGATGCCGCCGAACGCCATCCCCTCCAGGCCCTGGACAAGCTGGTAGGACGAGCCCTGGATGCTGCCTGGCGCGAACGGGTGCCGCCAGATCGTGAACCGCTCGTGCACGTGCGGGATGATCGCGCCCGCCAGCAGCGCGCCGGCGACGAACAGCAGCAGGCCGATCAGCAGCCAGGACTTGCGCTGAGTCGCGATGTAGAGCATCGCGATGAACAGGCCGAAGAACAGTGCCGAGGTGCCGATGTCGGACTCGAAGATCAGGATCAGCATGCTGATCAGCCCAGAGCACCAGGATGGGGCCGAGGTCGCGGCCGCGCGGCAGGTCGATCCCGAGGAACCGCCGTCCGGCCAGCGACAGCACGTCGCGCTTCGCGACCAGGTAGCCGGCGAAGAAGACGGCGAGCGCGATCCTGGCGAACTCGCCGGGCTGGATGGAGAAGCCGCCGAGGATGATCCAGACCTTCGCGCCCGTTGCACCTGGACTGAGGCTCGCGGGCAGCAGCGCCGGGATCGCGAGCAGGATCAGGCCGATCGTGCCGAGAGTATAGGTATAGCGCTGCAGGATCCTCGGCTGGCGGATCACCACCAGCACGGCGACGAACGCGGCCATGCCCGACCGCGGTCCAGACGAGCTGGTACAGGGCGGCATGCGCGGTGAGCGTGCTGATCTGCAGGCCAGGGTTGCCGCCGCGGCCCGACTCCTGCAGCCGGTAGATCATCACGATGCCGATGCCGTTCAGGAGCGCGGCCAGCGGCAGCATGAGCGGGTCGGCCCACGGTGCGAACTTACGGACGACCGCGTGCGCAAGCAGCATCATGACCGCGAAGCCGCCGACGTAGACGACCAGGCCGGACGGAACGTGCCCGTTGAGCCCGAGGCCAACAGCCGCGTATGCGAAGGCCACGATGCCGATCGCGAAGCCGAGCATCGCGAGTTCGGTGCGGCGCCTGCCCTTGGGCAGCGGTACCGCGCTCCTCGATGGACCGCTGGGCGGGACCGCCGCGACCTCCGGCATAACACTCACCCGCCAGCACCGCCCGCGGGACAGAACGGCGGTAGCGGGGGCTTAGGCGGGACCGTGACCGGCGGTTTCGTCTGCTGCTTGCCCGTGTTCTTCGGTGTTGTCTGACCGGCGGCCGGATGGGAGTGCGACGGCGACGCGTTGGGCGACGCGCTGGCGGCCGGTTTCGCGGCCGGACCGCCGGTCGGGCTGCTCGAAGGCCTGGCCTTCGGCCTGTCCGACATTCGCTTCGCCGTCGTCCGGCCGAAGCGCGGCGCCGACCCTGACTTGCTCGTGGACTTGGTCGTGGCCTTCGATTTCGCCGTGGTCCTCGCCCGGTCGGCGAACCACCGCCGGAGGTCGGCCTGCGCGACCGCGCACTTATAGTCCTGCTTGATCTGCGACACGATCCGGTACGCGGCGTGCAGGCTCGTCGCCGGAATGGTGGCCTGGATCTGGCCAGCCTCGCCGGTGGGCATCGCGGCGATCGGGATGTCGGTGCGCTGCACCATCGTCGACAGCTTGAAGCCGGCCACCGCCTGGTTCACGCCGCGGAAGACCACGACCTTGCCGTCGAGGGCGCCCACGAAATACTCGTCCTGGGTGATCCGCCAGCCGTAGAGTCCGCCCGCGCCGACGACTGCGAGCAGCACGAGCAGCGTCACCGAGACGACCGGCCAGCGGCGCCTGCCGGACCTGACGAGCATCGGGTCGTCGTCGTCGTCTTCGTCGTAGGGTGGCTCGCCGGCACCAGCGCTCCCGTTGGCGTGCACCGGCGCGGTAGCCGCAGCAGGCACGGCGGTCCACGTAGTCACCCCGGGTGTTGAGGACCTGAGCGATCCGGTCGCCGGGATCGACGTTCCCTCAGCCGGGGTCGTGGGGGACGCGGCGGTGAACGTCACTCTCGCGACCGGGGCGTTGTCGCCGTGGGTGGCGATCGCGCCGTCGGCGGTCCGGCCGGTGGCGAGCAGGTGGGCCCTCGCGGCTGGGCTGTCGCTGCGCACTGGCTGGACAGGCTGGTCGTCGCCGCCGGTCAGCGCGCCCATGACGATGACGTCGGCGCTGGGCTCGAGGCCGGAGTCGGTATCGATGACATCGGCGAGCACGCACGTGATGTTGTCGGGGCCGCCGCTGCGGATCGCGAGGTTGATCAGCTGACTCACGGCCTCGTCCAGGTCGGTCAGCTGGGTCAGCGTCTTTTGCACGGTCTCGTCGCTGACCACGTCGGACAGGCCGTCCGAGCAGAGCAGGAACCGGTCGCCAACCTTGGCCTGCAGCATCGCCAGATCGGGTTCGGCAGGCACGCTGCTCTGCAGCGCGCGCATCACGAGCGAGCGCTGCGGATGCGAGGCGGCCGCCTCCGGCGTGAGCCTGCCCTCGTCGACCAGCGACTGGACGAGCGTGTGGTCGTGCGTGATCTGGTGAAACACGCCGTCGCGCAGCAGGTAGCCGCGGGAGTCCCCGATGTGGCAGAGCGCGACCTCGTCACCGGACCAGAGCAGCGCCGTGAGCGTCGTGCCCATGCCCTCGGTGGCTGGGTCGGTCTGCGCGATCTGCTTCAGTTCGGCGTTCGCATCGGCGATCGCGTCGGCCAGGGCTTGCAGCATGTCGACGCCGGCCGGATCGGCGTCGAGCGGCGCGAGGGTCGCGATGGCGACCGCGCTCGCGACCTCGCCAGCTGCGTGCCCGCCCATGCCGTCGGCGATGGCGAGCAGGTGCGGCCCCGCGTAGGCCGAGTCCTCGTTGCCCTCACGGAGCAGGCCGACGTCGGACTGGACCGTGTAGCGGAGTGCAATGCTCATCTACGCAGCTCCAGGACGGTCTTGCCGATGCGGACTGGTACGCCGAGGGGGACGGGCATGGGCTGGGTGACCTTCTGCCTGTCCAGGTAGGTGCCGTTCGTCGAGCCGAGGTCCTCGACGATCCACTCGCCATTCTGGGGATACAACCTGGCGTGTCTGGTCGAAGCGTAGTCGTCGGTGAGCACTAGGGTGGCGTCGGCGGCCCGGCCGATGGTGATCTGCTGCTCGCCAAGGGTGATGGCCGTGCCGGTCAGGTTGCCGCCGGTCACCAGCAACGTTTTCGGGGTACCGCGGCCATGCCTGGCTGGGCGTTGCGGCCTGACCGGGCCGGTCGGCTGGTTGTGCCTGGACTGCTGCCTGGCGGCCCTGCGCTGGGCACGAGGCGAGGTTGGCTGATCGAACAGGTCAGTTCGCACGACTCCGACGGCAGCGATGACAAACAGCCAAAGCACGGCGAGAAACGCCAGCTTGATGAGGTCGAGGGTGAGCTGATTCATCGGGTCATTGGTCCTCAGGTGGCCGACAGCCCACGTGGGCCTCCCGCGTGTGCCGCGGCTGCTGGGTAAGGAACTGTGTGCGCTTCCTGCCGTTCGTCAGTACGTACCGTCTCTACGGAATACCAGGGTCGTGCGGCCAAGGGTAACGCGAGTACCGTCCCGCATAGACACTCTCCTGATCGGTTGCCCATCCACGAACGTACCGTTCGTTGAGCCCAGGTCGACCAGTACGACGTCCCCGTCCTCGACCCGGATCTCCGCGTGGTGCCTGGAGACGCCCTGGTCGACAAGCCGGAGGTCACAGTCGGTGCCGCGGCCGAGAATGGTCAGCGGTGAGGTGAGCGGGAAGGTGCGCTGGGTGGCCGCGCCGTGGCCCGGTTCGGCGGTCGAGACGAGCAGCCGGGGCGAGCCGGGGAAACCCTCTTGCGGCCTCGGGATATCGCTGACGGGGCGGCGGATCTCGCCGTCTTCGACGGTGGTTCCCCTGATCACGCCGGAACGTATGCGGAAGGTGCCGATGGTGAGGTCAGGTACGCCCTCGAAGCGGATCCTGACTGGACCGACGAAGGAGTAGCCCTGCTCCCTGGCGTAGTCCCTGGCCAGAGTGGCCAGTTCGAGGCCCAGGTTGTCGGCGTAGACCTGGAGCCGGTCGAAATCGGCCTGCGCGATCTCGGCGACGAAATCGTTCGGGACAAGCGTCCTGCCCTGGGCGACAATAGCGGCACGGTCGTCCATCTCGCGCTGGACTGCGCCCGCTATTTCGGTGGGCTGGAGCTCGGACTTGAAGGCGCGTGCGAAGCCACCGTCATACATCTCCTGAAGCCGGTGCTCGAAGCGCTGCAGCACTCCCACCATGCACCTCCTGTCCCGTTCGCCTTCGATGGTATCGGCGACATGGCATAGCTCGGGGCGTGCTAACCTGCCAGTGCCCCGAGGGCGGGTGGCGGAACGGCAGACGCGCACGGTTCAGGTCCGTGTGTCCGAAAGGACGTGAGGGTTCAAATCCCTCCTCGCCCACCCAGCACCCCACCGGTCACGCCGAACTACCCCGAGTTCCCTGGCAGAATCATTATCGTGCCGGAACTTCCCGAGGTGGAGTCACTTGCGGCGGACCTGCGCGAACGTGCTGTTGGCCGCGTGATAGATCGTGCCGATATAGCCGAGTTCTCGGTGCTGAAAACCTATGACCCGCCGCTGACCGCGCTGCACGGGACCGGGATCACCACCGTCAGCAGGCACGGCAAGTTCCTCGACCTGACCGCCAACAGCCGGGACGCTCCAGCGCCGCTGCACCTGATCACCCACCTGGCCAGGGGCGGCTGGCTGCGGTGGCGCGAGGAGATGCCGGACCAGCCGGCCAGGCCTGGCAAGGGCCCGCTCGCGTTCCGGTTGCGGTTCACCGACGGGGCCGGCTTCGACCTGACCGAGGCTGGCACCCGCAAGCGCCTGGCTGTCTACCTCGTCCGAGACCCAGCCGACGTGCCAGGCATCGCGTCGCTCGGACCCGATCCGCTGGCCCCTGAGTTCACCACCGAGGTGCTCGGCGGCCTGCTCTCTGGCCGCCGCACTCAGATCAAGGGCGTGCTCAGGGACCAGAAGATCATCGCCGGCATCGGCAACGCGTACTCCGACGAGGTCCTGCATGCCGCGAAGATGTCCCCGTTCCGGCTGGCGTCGAGCCTGAACCCCGAGGATGTGGCCGCGTTGCACGAGGTGATCGTGACCACGCTGCGGACCGCGGTCGAGCGGTCGTCGGGACTGGCAGCCTCGGAACTAAAGAAGGAGAAGAAGTCGGGCCTCGCCGTCCACGGCAGGGCCGGCGAGAAGTGCCCGGTCTGCGGTGACGTGATCCGTGAGGTCTCGTTCGCCGACTCGGCACTGCAGTACTGCCCGACCTGCCAGACCGGCGGCAAGCCCCTGGCCGACCGCCGGCTCTCGCGCCTGCTGAAATAGCGGCGTCCGCACCAGCGCCCGCATCAGGTGCCGCGAGCCGCTAGTGAATGATCTTGTTGAGCGAGTCGAACAGCGCGGTGTCGCAGCCGCCGTCGACCACGACCCTATGCACGGTCACCCCGAACCAGGTCCCGGTCACAAGGATCCTCTTGTTGCTGCGCAGCAGCATCGGGCAGTTGACCCCCGGCGCGAGCGGCGCGAACGGGTTCTTCTTCAGCTTCAGCAGCGTCGAGCAGGCCGACGCGGCCCCTGCCTTGTTGCCGCCGACCGGGTCGCAGGTCAGCGTCTGCGGCCTGCCCGAACTGGTGGTGGTGCCCGTCATCTGGAACTTCAGCGCCACCTTGGCATGCAGCCCGTTGTGCTCATTCGGCGCCGCCGCGCTGCATCCCGTCACCGCGATCGCCGCCGCGATGATCCCGGCGAGCAGGGCGTAAAAGCTCCGGATCCGGTGGCTCATGTCGTCTCGCTCCATAGATGGGACTGATATCACGGCCATTGGACGCGCGCGCTCTGATGCAGGTTCCGGGGGCGGACCGGCATGTCAGGCTGGGCAGATGGGGAACCTGCTCGCGGACCTGCGTGCCATCACTGGTCCCGCGCATGTGCTCGCCGAGCCAGATGTGGTGGCAGGCTACGCCACCGACTGGACCCGCCGCTATACCGGCGCCGCGTCCTGCGTCGTCAGCCCGAGTTCGACCAGCGAGGTCGCCGGGGTCGTGACCGCGTGCGCCGGTCATGGCGCCTGGATCATCCCGCAGGGCGGCAATACCGGACTCGTCGGCGGCTCGATCCCGCCAGCCCGATCGGCCGGTCAGGACTGCGTGATCCTCTCCGCCAGGCGGCTGACCGCGCTCGGTCCTGTCGACGCGCGGTCGTGCCAGGTCACCGCCGGCGCGGGGGTCACCGTGGCCGACCTGGCCGCGCACGCCGCGGCCGCCGGGCTGCGCTACGGCGTCGACCTGGCGTCGCGGGACTCAGCGACCGTCGGCGGCACGATCGCGACCAACGCGGGCGGGATCCACACGATCAGGTACGGGCCGACCAGGGCGCAGGTCGCAGGGCTGACCGCCGTGCTCGCCGACGGGAGCGTCGTCGAGGACATGTCCGGGCTCACCGCCGGTAGCACCGGGTATGACCTGGCCCAGCTACTGACCGGCAGCGAGGGCACGCTCGCGGTGATCACGCAGGCCAGGCTGTCGTTGCGGCCTGCCGAGCCGGCCGGAGCCGTGCTGCTCGCCGGGACGGCCGGGATAGCAGCGGCCGCCGACCTGCTCGGGCAGATCAGGGCGGCCGTTCCCGACCTGCTGGCCGCCGAGTACATCGACGCCGCCGGCCTCGCGCTGGTCTGCCAGGCAGCCGGGCTGGCGGCGCCAACCCCGACGCCGCATCCGGGCTATCTGCTCGCCGAGATCGGCCTGACGCCGGACGCAGGCGCCGCCGAGGCCGCGGGCGCCGCCGGCGCTTCCGTGGACAGGCTCGCCGCCGTCGCGCTCCCGGCCGACACCGCCGTCGCGCAGGACGCGCGCGGCATGGCCGCGCTGTGGGCCTACCGCGAGCGGCTGACCGAGTCGATCGCCACCGCCGGGATCCCGCACAAGGTCGACGTGGCGGTGCCGGCCGCCGAACTCGGCGCGTTCTGCGCCGAACTCGATGGTGTCGTCCGCTCGGCGGCGCCGCCGGACACCGGCCCTCCCCTGGTCATCGTGTTCGGCCACCTCGGCGTCGGCAACCTGCACGTCAATGTGCTCGGCCCCGATCCTGCCGACACGGCCGTCGACGCTGCGGTTGGCAGGCTGGCGGCGGCGCACGGCGGCTCAGCCGCCGCCGAACACGGCGTCGGCAGGACGAAGACCGGCTGGCTGGCGTGGACCAGATCCCCCGCGGAGATCGCCGCCATGCGCGCGATCAAGACCGCGCTCGACCCGGCCGGCCTGCTCAACCCAGGCGTCCTGCTGCCCCCCGGATAGCGAGCCAGGAATACGACAGCAACGTGCCGTCACCCGCGCTGTTTGAACCGCGACGGCCCGTCGCTGTCGCTTGACTTCGGGCCGCTTGCCGATCGTTTGCGCCGCCGCCTGCGGTTTTGCCGATCCTAACTGGCGATCTGATGTCACGATAGGGGCGTGTGGCGGAGGCGCGGTGGAGCAGGCCAGCAAGGCCGGGTGGTGGCGACTGGGCCGGATCAGGCCCAGCTTGAGGCCATCGCGCGCGCAGTTATCGACTGCGCGCCAGGGCCTATCGTCGCGCTCGGTCGCGACCGCACCGTCGCCGTCTGGAACCCGGCGGCCGAGCAAATGTTCGGCTGGACGGCCGCCGAGGTGCTCGGGATCGAGCCGCCGATCATCCCGCGCGAACTGCGGGCCGAGCACAACGCCGTGCTCGAGCGGGTCACGGCTGGCGGGCAGATCTCACTGGCAACCAGGCGCATGTCCAGGGCGGGCGAGATGCTCGACCTGCGCCTCGACATCGCGCAGCCTGACCGATGCCTCCGGCGAGCGGCTCGGCTGGATCATGCTGGCCCACCACAGCGACGAGGACGAAGCGGTCCGTCACTACATGGCAGAACGCGCGCGAGTGGTGCGCAGGCTCGGCGACGTCGTGGCGGACATGAACGCCGAACTGGACCTGGAAGTGGTCCTCGACCGGATAGCGGCCAGCCTGCGGGAGCTGACCAGGGCCGACGCCGGCGGGTTCGTGCTGATCGAGGGCGACCGGCTGCGCCTGGTGTCGATGGACGGCCTGCCGGCCGAACTGCGCGGCCGCACCGCCGACTTGCCGACCAGCCTGGTCGGTGAGCTGATGCGGTCGGGCAATACCGTGCTGATGCGCACCGGTGAATCCGGCCGGTTCGACGACCTGATCTGGTCGGCGCTACCGGGGCTGCACACGATCACGCTGAGCCTGTCGCACGTGGCAGGCCGTCCCTACGGCGCCCTCTATGCGCTCTACAGCGGCCGCAAGGTCGGTCACGTCGACCTGGAACTGCTCGAACTCCTAGCCGGGCACGCGAGCGTGGCGCTGTCGAACGCCACCGCCTTCGCCGAGGTGGTGCGGCAGCGCGCGCACGAGCGCGCCGTCATCGACAGCAGCGCGGACGGGATCGCGGTGCTGGACGGCGATGGCATGGTCCGGCAGTGGAACCCGGCCGCGCACGCGCTCACCGGGGTATCGGCGGCGCAGGCGGCCGGCAAGCCGCCGCCGTTCCCGCTGCCCGAGCCCGGCGCGACGCTGACCTGCCGGCTGCCGAACGACCGCTGGATCGACGTCCTCTGCACCGTGCTTGAGGGCCGGGACGAGCAAGTGATCGACTTCCGCGATGTGACGGCCGCCAAGGCACTCGAAGAGGCCAAGGACCTGTTCCTCGCCACGACCAGTCACGAGCTGCGGACCCCGATCACGGTCGTGCAGGGCTTCGCGAGCACGCTGGCGAGCCGCTGGGACAAGCTGCTCGACAGCGACCGCCGCAGCGCGGTGCAGACGATCGCCGAGCGCGCCGAGTCGCTGGCCAGGCTCGTCGACCAGTTGCTGCTCGGATCGCGCGCAGGCGCCAACCGGCTGACGGTCAGCAACGAGCCGTTCGACCTGACCCGGCTGCTCACCGAGGCCGCGAAGGTGTTCATGCCGCTGTCAGACAGGCACACCCTGGTCGCAGCGGTCCCCGATGGCCTGCCGGCGGCGCACGGCGATGCGGCAGCGACCGACAGCATCGTCAGCCAGTTGCTTGAGAACGCGTTCAAGTACTCACCCGATGGCGGCACGGTGACGATCGCGGCCGCGGTCGTTCCAGGGTCCAGCCGAGCTCGAGGTCACTGTCACGGACGAGGGAATCGGGATCGCCCCGGCCGACGTCGAGCGGGTCTTCGAGCGTTTCGTCCAGGGCGAGGCGGGCGACCGGAGGCGGTTCGGCGGCATCGGGCTCGGCCTCTACATCGTGCGCCAGCTAGCGAGGGCGCAGGGCGGCGAGGTGACCGCGGCGGCCGCGCCGGGCGGCGGGACGATCATGCGGCTGACGCTTCAGCAGGCCACGGTCGTCACGGCTGGCGTGCTGCCAAGCCAGGAGACCGCGCAGGGCCGCGGCAGCCGACCGCGGCGAAGGACACTGCCAAGGCAGGCCGGCGGCGAAGGACACTGCCGCGCGGCCGCGGCGAAGGACACTGCCACGGAGGCCACCACGTCAGGAGCGCGGACGGCTCCCGCGGCCGGCGAAAGGAAGGCCGAGGGCGACAGCCCGGAGTCGGAGCCGCGAGGCCAGGGAAGAGGACAAGGCGCACGCCAACGGGCGCCGGCGCCAGCCGATGCTGTCCAGGCCTCGTCTGCCGCGGCCGCGGCAGCCGACCGAAGACGATCCGCCCAGCAAGGACTGACCCGCCCGCTGCCCTGCCGACCAGCCGAGTGAGCCCGCGCGACACGTCGCTGAAAGCGCGAAGAGTTAAGGCATCCGCGAAGACGTCGGCGCGCTATGAGACGGCGCCTGCGCTCCTCGCGGATTCCCGATGTCTTCGCGGACTGAGGCCGGGGGACGTGCCAGGAGGGAGAGTTGCGGTAAGCAGAAGAGTTTGAGGCGTATGAGCCACAAACTCTCCGTCTTGATGGGTCGCGGGAGTAGCGCGCTTGATGAGTCGCGGGAGTAGCGCGCGCGGGACCAGCGGCAGCCGGGAGCGGTTGGTACTGGGAGGGGCGGACCGGTCAGGACTACTCGTCTGGGTCGGGGGCGCTGATGCGCTTCCTGGTGACCGGGTCCCTGGCGACCTTCTCGCCGCCCGAGGCGTCGATGTACCTGTCGATGATGCCGATCACGTCCTCGCCCTGCTCGACGATCTTGCCGCGGTCCAGCCAGATCACCCGGTTGCAGGTGTCCTCGACCTCCTCGAGGTCGTGCGCGACGAGGAAGACGGTGCCGGCCTTCTTGCGCAGTTCGTCGATCCTGGCGTGGCTCTTGACCCGGAACTCGGCGTCGCCGGTGGCGAGCGCCTCGTCGATCAGCAGGATCTCGTAGTCCTTGGCGGCCGCGATCGCGAACCGCAGCCGCGAGCCCATGCCCGATGAGTACGTCTTCATCGGCAGGTTGATGAACTCGCCGACACCGGAGAAGTCCACGATCTCGGCGTACTTGGCCTTGATATCCGCCTTGGTCATGCCCATCGCCAGGCAGCCGAGCACGACGTTCCGCTCGCCGGTGAGGTCTTCCATCAGGGCGGCGTTGACGCCGAGCAGGGACGCGTCGCAGATCGTGTAGACCGTGCCGTGCTCGGGCGGCAGCAGCCCGGCGATCGCCCGCAGCAGCGTGGACTTGCCTGAGCCGTTCCGGCCGATGATGCCGATCGCGTCGCCGCGGTAGGCGACGAACGACATGCCGCGGATGGCGTGCACCTCGCGGATGGCGGGCCTGGTCTTGCGGCCGATGATCCGGAACAGCGCGGTGGAGGCGGTGCCGCGGTCGCCGCCCGCGCCGTAGACGCGGTAGACGACGTGCAGCCCGTCCACGATGACGGTGGGCTCGCCGGTGCTCCCGGCTGACAGGGCGGCCTCAGCCACGGGCACGACCGTGTTCGCCGCTTTAGCCACGGCCGTAGTTCACCTCCTTCCGCCAGAAGTACCAGAAGCCGAGCAGCAGCGCGACGACCGCCCAGCCGGCCGCGAACAGCCACAGGTGGCTGGAGATGATAGGTCGGCATGGCAGTACGCGCTGCCGTACTGACTGAGCGGATACTGCGTGGCAGCGGCGGGTTGCTGTGAGCTGGGACTGCAGGCCGGCCCAGGTATGGCGACTGACCCCTGACGGCCGCGGCGTTCCCGCCCAGGCGGCGCACTTGGCAGCGTTGAGCGGTTGCGCGCCGAAGGCGCTGGGCGCTGCGAGCTCGAGCAGCGAGTTGCGGACCAGCGTGATGAAGATGGCCGCCGGGTTGAGCTGCAGCAGCGTGGTCACCCAGGCGTGGTTCTGCGCATGCTCGGCGACGAATAGCTGGACGCTGTAGATCACGCCGGACAGGTACAGCCAGGTCCGCATCAGGAACGGCAGCAACTGGGCGAAGTCGTTGACGCGCGCGCCGGTCCTCGCGGCGAACATGCCGATCCCCGCGTTGAACATGGTCAGCAACGCCAGCGCGGGGACGACGAGCAGCCAGTACCAGGTCAGTGGCTCGCCCTTGGCGAGCACGAGGACGAAGAGCACCGCCATCGACAGCAGCATCTGCTGCAGCTCGATCATCACGTAGGCCAGCGGCAGCGCGGCGCGCGGGAACTGCAGCGCCCTGATCAGCGGCAGGCTGTCGGTGATGACCTTCGAGGTCGAGATGAAGGTCCGCTGGGTGAAGCTGAAGACGAAGACGCCGGTGACCAGGAACGGCAGGTAGTCGGGCACACCGCGGCTGACGCCCTTGATGATCAGGCCGAAGATCAGGAAGTAGACGCCGGCGTTGAGCAGCGGCGCGAGCACCTGCCACAGCTGGCCGAGCTTCGCCTCGGTGTACATGGCGACGTTGCGGGCGGTGGCGAAGCCCATGATGAAGCTCCACCGGCGCGCAAGCTCGCCCAGGTACGTGCCGATGGACGGCCGCTGGGCGCTCGGCCGCAGGCCATACTCGGCGGCCAGCGCAGCCAGTGAACCGTCGGACTGCTCGGTCGCGGCCTCGTTCTCCTCGTCCGTCGACGTGGCGCTCGCGCTGTCGAGCACCTGGCCAGGCGGGCCGGCCTTGGTCGACCTCATGCCTCGGTTACCGGGTGTGGCCGGTTGCCGGAGCGCGCGATTGTCACGGCGCCGACTGTACCCGAGGAAGCGCCGGCGTCCCGCTGCGGACGGTAAAGACCGCTGCGGCCGGTTCCGTCCCGCCAAAGCAGCCACTGTTCAATAACGATCCAGTAACGCAAACAACCCTTCATTAGTGAGTCAGCAGAGCGCAATGCCTTGCTGGCTTGGCACGGCGTGATCTTGGGCTCCCGGCTGCCGCTTGATGGACCGCTTATTGTGAGCAGCGCCTCGGTTCTGGGCGGTTTCCGGCCGCATCAGGCCGGGAATCTGACTTCCGCAGTGCGGAAAGAGTCGCGCCGCGACGCCGGGGCGGGTGGCAAGGGAGGTGAGGACGTCGAGCGTCGTCCACCTGCCGTGTGCCCCGGCCAGCGTCGCCCTCGCGCGCCGGGCGCTGTCCGACGAACTCAGGGCCGCCGGGGTCTTCGATAGCGCGGTCAGGGACGCCGTCCTCGTCATCAGCGAACTGCTCAGCAACGCGATCCTGCACGCCTACCCGCTGCCAGGTGAGCGGCTGCAGGTGACCTGGGCAGTCGACGGGACCTGCGTCGAACTCGCGGTCAGCGATGGCGGCAGCGCGACGGTTCCGCACGCCGGTCACCCCTCGCCGTCGTCGGTCACCGGCCGCGGGCTCAGCATCGTCGAGCACCTGTGCCAGACCTGGGGCATCCGGGCGGACGAGGTCGGGCTGACCGTGTGGGCAGTGCTCGCGGCGCCCAGGCACAACGGCTCGGGAGGTCACGGCGACTCGTGTGGCCCGTTCGGCCAGTCAGGCAACGGCGATTCGAGTTCCTCCTGGCAGCGCGCCGACGCTGTCGCCAGCTTCCCCAAGACCGCCCCGTAGCGAGGCCGGATCCGGCGCTTGCGCACCCGCTGATCCGGCTTGGAGTAATCCGGCAGGGATTGGTGATACTGCCAACAGGGGTCGCCGTGCGGGGGGTATGGCGAGGATCGCGGGGGAATCGTGAGCTACAGCATTGGTACTGACAGTGAAGTTGGCTGCCTCAGGACAGTGCTGGTGCATCGGCCCGGACTCGAACTCAAGCGGATCACGCCGAGAACCAAAGGGCGGCTGGGGTTCGACGGTCAGCCGTGGGTCGCGCGGGCGCAGCAAGAGCACGACGTCCTCACCGACGTGCTGCGGGATCGTGGCGCCGAGGTGCTCTACGTCACCGAACTGCTGCACGACGTGCTCGGCTACCAATCGGCGCGGGACAGGCGATCGAGTCGGTGCTCGCCGATGCCGAACTCGGTGACCTCCTCGGCGCGAGCGTGCGCGAGCATCTGGAGTCGCTGTCGCCCGAGGATCTGGCCGCTGTCCTGGTCGCCGGGCTGACTCCGTGCTGAACTGAGGTCCGGCTGCGGGCTGGTCTACGACCTGCTCGACCCGCACGACTTCGTGATCGATCCGCTGCCGAACCTCGTGTTCGCCAGGGACGCGAGCACCTGGATCGGGGATCAGGCGGTCGTGACTAGCCTGCCTGGCCCGCGGCGCAGGGAGAGCAGCCTGATGGCCGTCGTCTATGGTCACCATCCCAGGTTCGGCGGGCTCCCGTCGCGCTACGAGGCCGGCGGCAGGCAACTCGACGGCGGTGACGTCCTGCTGCTCGCGCCTGGCGTGGTGGCGGTCGGAGTCGGGGTGCGGACCTCACCAGCCAGCGCAGAGCGGCTGGCCACGCACCTGCTCGACGCCGGGGTGGCGCACACGGTGCTGGCGGTTCCGATGAACCAGCGCGGTGCGGGCGGCCACCTGGACCGGCTGTGCACCGTCATCGACACCGGCGTCGTGATCATGGTGCCGGCGCTGGCGTTCACGCTGACCGCGCTGACCATCACTGTACGAGCCGAGGAACTGCGGGTCTCCAGGCCCCAGCCGTTCCTCCAGGCCGCGGCGCGCGCGATGGGCATCGAGCGGCTCACGGTGATCGACACCGGGCTCGATTCGCAGCCGGGCCAGGCCTGTCAGTGGGACGACGGCGGCAACGCGCTGGCCATCGGCCCGAAGGTTGCGGTCTGCAACGAGCGGAACGTCGAGACCAACGCCAGGCTCGAAGCGGCCGGCTTCGAGGTCATCGCCGTACCAGGGAGCGAGCTAGGCGCCTTCCGTGGCGGTCCCCGCTGCTTGTGCGCCCCAATCTGCAGGGAACCGGCCCCGGTGCCAGACCGGGCGGACTCCGCCGGCAATCGCGATCACCCGGTCACCGAAGAACCAGACTCCGGCGAGTTCGACAGCGCGCCACGATCCGCGCCTGCGGTGCTTTCTGGTGCGCGCGTGCCAGAGCCCGGCGACCCGGCGAGCGGTCAGTCGCGCCGCGTGGGAGAACTCACCCCGATGCGCTGACCCGCAGGGTCACGGCCGCCCGACATTCCGGCGGACGGCCATATTTCGCGGGCTGGTCAGGCCCGCTTCCGCTTGGAGGCCGACCAGCGCCCGACGCGGAACAGGCCGAAGCCGAGCAGCACGACGAGCAGTAGCCCGAAGCCGAGGATCAGCAGGTGCAGGAAGTTCCAGAACAGCACCCACAGCAGCACCAGGACCACGGCCGCCGCGACGACAAACAATATGATGCGCGCCATAGCACCAGAGTACGCGGCGCAAGCCGCAGGGGCGGCATCGCCGCGGGGGTGGATCTGACGCGCATTGCGGCTGCCGGTATCCATGTCAGACCCATCCCCAGGTGTCCGGAAAGTAACGCGGCGGCGGACCGGGTCGGAACGGCTCAAACTATGCTCTTTGCCAAACCTTTGTCCGAGCGTGCGGCGTCGCGTGAAGTCAGTCCCTGCAGGCATTTTCGCGCTGCGCGTACCCCTTATGGTGCATCTTCGCCGGGTGGTGGATCGCGGCCGGGGCGAGTAATGTGCGGGAGGTGGAGCTAAAGGTCACATGCCGGCAGCAGGGGGAATACGTCGTCATGTCGGTCCAGGGCGAGATCGACCTCTACACGGTTCCCCGGTTGCAGCGAGAGCTAGCTGGTGTGCTCGCCGCCGGCGGACCGGTTCGCCTGGTCGTTGACCTGTCGGCGGTCGACTTCTGCGACTCGACCGGCGTGAACGTGCTTCTCGCGGCACACCGGCAGGCCAGGGACACCGGCGGCGACCTGGAACTCGCCGCCCCGCGCCCGGCTGTGCGGAAGATCCTCCAGGTCACCGGCCTCGAAGCGGTGTTCACCGTCACCGATACTCCGGCGCAGGCGGTCGGCAGCTAGCTGGCCGCGCAACCGGCAGCTAGCTCGACCAGGCCGTCGGGGGTCAAGCCCGCCACTAAGATCGCAGCCATGTCGCCAGCGCGGCGACCTGGCCGTCGTCATCCCAGCCAGGAACGAATCCGACCGGATCGGCGCGACCGTCAAGGCCGCGGCGCAGATTCCGGGCGCGGACATCGTTGTCGTGGTCGACGACGGATCGTGCGACGGGACGGGGGCGCGAGGCGGCGTTCGAAGGCGCGACCGTGGTGCGCCACGCGCGGACCCGCGGCAAGGCCGCGGCGATGGAGACCGGCGCCGAGGCCGTCCGCGTCATCGAGGCCGAACGCGGCGCCGCTCCGCCGGAGCCCGGCCGGCCCGCATCACCTGCTGTTCCTCGATGCCGATCTCGGCGAGACGGCCGCGCACGCCGGACCGCTGGCCGAGCCCGTGCGGGCCGGGCTGGCCGACATGACCATCGCGGTCTTCGCCAGCAAGGTGAAGCTCGGCGGCCACGGCCTCGTGGTCGGGCTGTCCGGCACGGGCATCGAGCGGGCGACGGGCTGGCGTCCCGCCGAGCCGCTCAACGGCCAGCGCTGCCTGACCAGGGCGCGCGTTCGAGGCGGCGCGGCCGCTCGCGCCGGGCTGGGGTGCCGAAACCGGCCTCACCATCGACCTGCTGCGCAAGGGCATGCGGATCACCGAAGTACAGGTGCCGCTGGCGCACCGGGCCACCGGCGCCGACCTGCGCTCGCAGGTGCACAGGGCCAGGCAACTGGCAGGCGTCGCCAGGGCGCTGGCGACCCGCAAGCCCTGGCGACCGGCTCCGCAGCGCCCAGACGAGCAGCCGACCGGGCGGGCGGACCTCGCGTGATGGCCGCGGCGGGCAAGGTACGCCTACCTCGGGCCCCGCGGCACGTTCTGCGAACAGGCCGTCAGCGCCCTGCACCCGGACGGGGAGTACGAGGCGGTCGCGTGCGCGTCGATCGAGGCCACCCTCGACGCGGTGGCACGCGGGCAACGCGGACCGTGCGGTGGTGCCGATCGAGAGCTCGGTCGAGGGCGGCGTGAACGCGACCCTCGACGAACTCGCCGTCGGACCGCAGCTGCTGATCAAGGCCGAGGTCATCGTCCCCGTCGAGTTCGCGCTGCTGGCGAGGCCGGGCACCGAACTCGCGGACATCAAGGTCGTCGGCGGCCACCCGGTTGCCCAGCCGCAGTGCAGGCAGTGGCTGGCCAAGAACCTGCCCGACGCGCACTGGCGGCCGGCGCTGTCGAACGCGGACGCCGCCCAGCAGGTCGCGGACTCCGAGCTGGACGCGGCCCTGGCGGGGAGCTTCGCGGCCCGCTACTACCAGCTGGCCGTGCTGGCCGACGGCGTGCACGACAACGCCGCGGCGGTGACGAGGTTCGTCGAGGTCGGCCAGCCCGGCGCGCTGCCCGCCCCGACCGGGCACGACCGGACCTCGGTGATCGCGTTCCTCGCCGACGACCACCCTGGCGCGCTGATGGACATCCTGAGCCAGTTCGCGGTCCGCGGCGTCAACCTGAGCAGGATCGAGTCCCGGCCCACCGGCGAGGGAATCGGCAGGTACTGCTTCTTCATCGACTGCGAAGGCCACGTCGCTGCGCCCCGGGTCGGCGAGGCGCTGATGGGCCTGCGCCGCACTTGCAGCGCCGTGCGCTTCCTCGGCAGCTATCCGATGGCCAGCGGCGGACCCGGGGCCAACGGCGGACCCGGGGCCAGTGGCCGGCCCGGAGGGCCGCCGATCCCGGCCAGATCGCCGCTGAGCGCGCGCTGGCCGAGCGCAGCGACGCGTCGTTCACCGACGCCGCCGGCTGGCTGGACAGGATCAGGACTGGCTCGCCGTTAACGTCCGGCGTGCCCTAGCCCGCGCGACAAGCTACCGGCAGCGAGAGCTACAGGTAAGGCCCTGATGCGCGTTGCTGCTGTTGCTGCTGGGCGTCCTCGACCGACGGCATCATGCCTGGCGGGAGCGCCCTGCGCATCTGCTCGAGCTGAGCCCGCGCGGCCATCTGCTGTGCGAATAGCGTCGTCTGGATGCCGTGGAACAAGCCCTCGAGCCAGCCGACAAGCTGCGCCTGGGCGACCCTCAGCTCGGCTTCGCTCGGGATGTCGTCCTCGGCGAACGGCAGTGAGAGGCGCTCGAGTTCCTCGACGAGTTCAGGAGCCAGGCCGTCCTCGAGCTCCTTGATCGAACTGGTGTGGATCTCCCTGAGCCGTGCCCTGCTCTTCTCGTCCAGCGGGGCCGCCCTGACCTCTTCGAGCAGCTGACGGATCATGCTGCCGACCCGCATCACCTTCGCGGGCTGCTCGACCATCTCGGTCACGGGGCGCTCGCCGCTCGCTTCGAAGGCGTCGGCCTCCTGCGCGACGCCGTCGGGCCCGACCACGACGACCTTGGCGAGCTGCTCGGGGCTAGGCTCCCTGTGCTCAGTCATCCCCCTAGTCTGGCGATGATGGCTGCGGCGTACATCACCGGGGGTTCGGATTTCTTGCGGGCAACAGGTCTCGTTGCGAGAACGATATTGATAACCTTATTGACATGGCTGTGAAGACCATCAGCATCAGCATGGACGAGCGGACATACCGGCAGGCGAAGGCGGCCGCCGAACTGGCCGGCCTGCCGATGTCGGCGTGGATGTCCCGCTCGGCCAGGGAGAAAGTACAGCGCGACGCCGCCGCGAAGGTGGCCGAAATCGACCGGGGCACAGGGCACGCCTGGGCATCCTGGGCGGAAGCCAGCGAGAAGGACTTCAACAACCCGGAGGCGGGGAAGGGCGCTGCGTGAATCGCGGCGACGTCTACACGCATCAAGGTCTGGGGCGGGCTGGATACGTGGTCATCGTCAGCAATGACGGGTTCAGCGCGATTACTGGCCACCCTGTCGTGGTCAGGGTCAGCGACCGTCCCGATCTGACGGAGACTCCTTACGTGGTCGCGCTCACCAGCGCTGACCAGGTCAGCGGCCACCTGGAGTCGTACTCGGTGGTCAGGCTGCGCCGCGACCGGCTGGGCGCGGACCCGGTCGGCCGGGTCTCGGCCGGCACGCTCCGCAAGCTCGACGACTCACTGGCGCTTCTCTTCGACTATGGCGGCTGAGCGCAAGCAGGGCAGCGACGAGCGGGACGGGGTCTCGCTCACCAATCTTGACCAGCCGCTGTTCCCTGACGCCGACGCGACCAAGCGGGACCTCGTCGACTACCTCGACGCGATGTCGGGACCGCTGATCGCCGTGCTGGCGGACCGGCCGCTGTCGGTCATCAGGGTGCTGCGCGGCCAGGACCCGTTCATGCAGAAGAACGTGCCGAAGTACGCGCCGCCGTGGATCCGCACGGTCAAGCAGTGGGCGCAGTCCGCGGGCCGCGAGGTCACCTACGCGCTCTGCGACGATCGCCGCACGCTGCTCTGGTTCGCGAACCAGCGCGCCGTCGAGTACCACCCCGCGCTGGTCCGCACCGAGCGCTGGGACCGGCAGACCCATCTCATCCTGGACATCGACCCGCCAGCCCACCCAACCGCAGAGGACGGTTCGTTCGGGCTCGCCGTCCGGGCCGCCTACCTCGTCCGCCAGGCGCTGGAGGACTCCGGCCTGGCCGGAGCGGTGAAGACCAGCGGCGCCAAGGGCGTGCACGTGATCGTTCCGCTGGACGAGCAGCCGACCATGGAGGACGTCGCCGCGGCGACCCGCGCGCTGGCCGCCAGGGCTGAGCGGCTCGATCCTGACCTGGCGACGACCGCGTTCATCAAGGAAGACCGGCACGGCAAGGTGTTCATCGACTCCACCAGGGCGGGCGGGGCGACCGTGGCCGCCGCCTACAGCCCGCGGATCAGGCCGGGCGCGCCGGTGTCGTTTCCCGTGCCGTGGGATCAGCTTGGCGACGTGGCGCCGGCCGACTTCACGATCCGCAACGCGGCCGCGCAGGCAGGCGGCAAGGACCCGTGGGCTGACCTGATGCCGGCGCCGCAGTCGCTGTCGGACGAACTCATCGCCGAGGGTCACGCCATCCCGATCGCACGGGTCCAGGCGATGCACGAGGGCAAGCGCCGGGCGCGCGACAAGCGCAAGAACTCCGATGCCGGCTAGCCCTCGCGGACGCTGTCCTCGCCGAGGAGGACCGGCATGCCGCTGATCGCACGCGACGACAGCATGCTCATCGTCATCGACCTGCAGCCAGGCTTCTGGGGCGAGCGCCTGGCGGCCGGCGACGCGGCCACCGCGGTGACGGCCGCAAGCCGTGCGTCCTGGCTGACGGCCACGGCAACGGCACTTGGCATCCCCGCGCTGGTGACAGAGGAAGATCGGCAGCGTAACGGGCCCACCGACGCGACTGTGCTCGCAGCGCTGGCGCCCGGCACGCCGGTCTTCGCCAAACCCGTCTTCGGGCTGGCCGACTGCCCGGACATCATGCAGGCGGTCAGGTCGACGGGGCGTAAGACGGCGGTCATCGCCGGCTTCGAGACCGACGTGTGCGTGACGCACTCGGCCGTGGGCCTGGCCGACGCCGGGTACCGGGTCGCGGTGGTGCAGGACGCGGTGTTCTCGCCGTTCGGCGCGCACGCAGCGGGGCTAGCGCGCCTGCGCGACCTGGGAATTGAACTGCTCAGCTGCAAGAGCGTCTACTACGACTGGGTCAGGACGCTGGCGGCCGCGCGGACCTTCCAGCGCGACCACCCTGACCTGGCGCATCCGCCTGGCTTCTCGCTCTGAGACGCGAGGTCCTGGCGAGTCCCGCGCTTGGTCCGCCTACCGGTAGCCGGGCCTGTGGTGACCGAGAATCTTCATATCGTCGCGCTTGTGCAGCGGCGCCAGCCAGGTCTCAGGGCAGCCGGGCTGGCCGCACCGCACGATGATGTGCCCGCCGCGCGCCTTCCGCGCTGGCGGGCAGTCGCACGGCTCCCAGTCGATCGTGACCAGGCCTGGTCCCCACTGGTGCCGGGCCCGGCACTGCTCCGGAATGACGGGAAGTCCGACCTGTTCCACGCCAGTATTCAAACACACTGCCGAGACACTCAGGAAGGCGGCGGCAGATCAGGCCGCCGCTGCGGCGGCGCTGCAGGGGCCAGCGCTCGCTGGGTGCGCGGATATTCAGCTGCCCGCGTTGGCGGGCTCTGTCATGATCGCGGAGTTCCCCGGGAGGTTAGTAATGACCGGAAGTTCATCCGTTGCTGCGGAACTGCAAGCGGCGCTTGCCGGTTTCGTGGCCGGCAACCGGCTGCCGGCTGCCGCGGCGGCTGTGGTCCGCGGGAACGAGGTCACGTGGTCGGGCGCCACCGGCTTCGCGGATGCCGCAGCCGGGCGGCCCGCGACGCCTGGGACGCTGTTCAGGATCGCCTCCATCACCAAGACGTTCACCGGAGCGGCCGTCATGCGGCTTCGCGACGCGGGCCGGCTGGCGCTCGACGAGCCCGCGGTCGCGTACCTGCCTGAACTGCGGCGCGCGGTGAGCCCGTTCGGCCCGATCGAGTCGGTGACCATCGGCCGGATGCTCTGTCATGAGTCGGGGCTCGCGGTCGAACCGCCGGGAACCGACTGGACGGTTCCGAGCTACCAGGGTTCTCCTGCGACGACGCTGGCCAACGCGGAAGGTATCGCGGTCAAGGTGCCGCCAGGGTCGCAGCACAAGTACTCCGACCTCGCTTATCAGCTGCTCGGCGAGATCGTCACCAGGGCCAGCGGCGTTCCTTACCCGCAGTACGTCACCGAGTCGGTCCTGCAGCCGCTCGGGATGACGGCGACCAGCTTCGAGCCGCTGACCGAGCCGCTGGCGCAGCGGTGCGCGACCGGCTATGACTGGCCGGGCGTGACCGGCGAGTTCGTTCCGGTGGCTGGGGTCGGACCGGTGTGGGCCGAGGGCGGGCTGTGGTCGTGCGTCGATGACCTGGCTTCCTGGATCACCTTCCAGCTTGGCGCGTACGCTGCGCCGTCCGCACCGTCGGCGGTGCTGGCTCCTGACTCGCTGCGCGAGATGCACAGGCCGCGCTACCTGGCCGACGACAGCTGGACCAGAGCCTGGGGCATCTCCTGGTGCGCCGTCCGCCGCGGCGATGACGTCTGGATCCAGCACGGCGGAGGGCTGCCGGGATTCAGCTCGGCCCTGTGCTTCGACCCGGCGCGCCAGGTAGGCGCGGTCGTGGTGGCGAACGAAACCACAGCGGGAACCGACCTCGCCTTCGACCTCGCGTCGATCGCCGGCCGTGAGGACGCCGCGCCGCCGGCTGCGGATGAGGTGCCGGCTGCGGTGCCCGGCTCGTACTTGCCGTTGCTCGGCCTGTACACCCGCCCGCAGCTGGGCGGCTGGGTGCTGCGCCTGGAATGGCAGGCCGGGCACCTGGTCTTCGTGAGCCCCGAGGTGCCCGGCTGGAAGCTGGCGCTGCTGCCGACCGCGGACCCCGATGTCTTTACCGCCGAGCCGGGGTCGAACTTCGCAGGTGAGGACGTCGTTTTCCGCCGTCTCGCCGACGGCAGGGTCGCGTCTGTGCTGCTCGTGGAGAGTTCCTATGTCCGCCTCGCTCAGGTCCAGGCCCAGCAGGTAGCTGCGTGGCTTTGGGCGGGTCGCTGTCGGTGGTCCGGGCTACCGTGGTCGGGCACGAGAGCAAGCCGTCAGTGAGGAACACCATGACCACCCTCGAGAACCGGCCCAACACCGCGCTCCTCGTCATCGACGTGCAGAACGGCGTCGTCGACGGCAACTACAACCGCGACGCGGTCGTCGCCAACGTCGCCAGCCTGGTCGAGCGGGCCAGGAAGGAGCAGGTCCCTGTCGTCTGGGTCCAGCACTCCGACGAGCACCTCGCGGACGGAACCGACGAATGGCGGATCGTCCCTGAGCTGAAGCCCGGCGACTCTGAGCCGCTCGTCGCGAAGAACTATGGCGACTCCTTTGAGGCAACGACGCTGGAGTCGGTTCTGTCGGGCCTTGGCGTCGGGCGGCTCGTGGTGGCCGGGGCACAGACGGACGCGTGCATCCGGTCGACCCTGCACGGCGCGTTCGCCAGGGGATATGACGCGACCCTCGTTGGCGACGCGCACACGACAGAGGACCTGACCGAGTACGGGGCGCCGCCGCCCGAGCAGGTCATCGCGCACACGAACCTGTACTGGGCCGATCAGACTGCGCCCGGCAGGACCGCCGGCACGGTTGCAGACAAAAGACGTCGACTTCGCGGGCAGGTCCTGAGCCGATCAGGCGAGATCGAAGATCTTCCCTGGATTGAGGATGTTGTGCGGATCGAGCGCCCGCTTGACCGCGCGATGCATCTCCATCACGGCCGGTTCGAGTTCCTGGCGCAGGCCGTGCCGCTTGAGGAGGCCGACTCCGTGCTCGCCGGTCACCGTGCCGCCGAGCGCGATGGCATCCGTGATGATCTCCTCGAAGGCAAGCTCGGTCCGGTGCCGCTCATCATCGTCACCGGTCTGGGCGACCAGCAGCGGGTGCAGGTTGCCGTCGCCGGCGTGCGCGACATTGGCGATCTTGATGCCGTGCCGGCTAGCGGCAGCCTCGATCCTGGCCAGCATCTCGGGCACCTGGGCCTTGGGGACGCACACGTCCTCGGTGACCACGGGCCCGAGGCGCTCGAGTGCCGGGTACGCGAGCCGCCTCGCGGCGAACATCGCGTCTGCCTCTTCGTCGTTGGCGGACGCGGCAGCGAAGCTGGCACCGGACGCGGTGAAGCACTCCACCATCGCGGCTGCTTGCGCGTCGCCCGTGCTGCCCGGGTCGTCGACGCGGCCGAGCAGGATTACCTCGGCGTCGACCGACAGGCCCATGTTCTTCCACGCGTCAACCGCCGCGAGGCAGTGCCGGTCCATGAGTTCCAGCGCTGACGGGGTAAGCCCGGCGTCGGCGACCGCGCGGACAGCGTTGCCGGCGTCGATGATCGAGCCGAAGAAACCGACGATCGAACGCGGCGGAGGCGGCAACGGGCGCAACCTGACGGTGACCTCGGTGACCACGCCGAGCGTTCCCTCCGCGCCGACGACGAGGCCGACCAGGTCGTACCCGGCGACGCCCTTGGCGGTGCGATGGCCGATCCGCACGATCTCGCCGGTGCCGGTGACCATCTCGAGCGCGAGCACGTAGTCGCGCGTGACCCCGTACTTGACGCAGCAGATGCCGCCAGCGTTGGTAGCCACATTGCCGCCGATCGTCGACCACGGGGAGCTGGCCGGATCCGGCGGATACCACAGCCCGTACTCCGCGACGGTGGTGCGCAGGTCGTCGTTGATCACCCCGGCCTGGACGACGGCGAGCCGCTCCATCGGGTCGACGCGCAGCACCTGGTTCATGCGGTCAAGGGCGATCACGACGCAGCCATCGATCGCGTTGGCGCCGCCGGACAGGCCGGTCCCCGCGCCACGCGCGACCACGGGCACGCCGTGCCTGACGCACGCCCGCACGATGTCGGCGACTTCCGCGGTCGACTCAGCCCTGATCACGGCGATCGGTTTGCCAGCCGCCGCGCCCTCGCCCTGGTCACGGGACAGGCCGAGCATCACGTCAGGATCGATGAGCACCCGGTGCGCGGGGACGTGCGCTCCGATCTCGTCGAGGATGGTCATCCGACCTCCCGTGCTCGCCGCCATAGCACCGCCTGGTGCCTCGATGGAAACATCCGCACGGCCCGACTGCCAACCGCTGTGGCTCATCCAGCGGGCTGTATCGCATGCGTTGTCGCTCGCCGTCGCCCGAGCTGGGCGAGGTTGTGCCATCGTCAGGGCCCGTGCGATGCTCCTGCGATGGTGGCACGGTGGGCGACATTCGACTGCTACGGGACCCTCGTTGACTGGAATGCGGGCATCTCGGCCGAGCTTGCCCGCGTCTTCGGTCCGTCGTCGTCGGCGGAGACGCTGCTCGCGCGGTATCACGCAATCGAGCCGCAGGTTCAGAGCCAGCACCCCGGGTGGCGTTACCGGGACGTCATGGCGGCCGTGCTTGCGAACATCGCGGCGGAAACCGGGGTTGATCTCCCGGAAGCCGAGAAGGACGCGCTTGGTCGCTCGCTTCCTGGCTGGCCCGTGTTCCCTGAGGTACGTGGCGCGCTGGCCGAGGCCAGTGAGCGCGGCTGGCGGCTCGTCGCGTTGTCGAACACCGACCGCGACCTGATCGACGCGTCACTCGAGGTCATCGGGGTGCCCTTCGAGCTGGCGATCGTTGCCTCCGAGGTCGGCTCGTACAAGCCAGCTCACGGGCACTGGCGGGCCTTCTACGACGCGACGGGTGCAGACAAGTCACGCCACGTCCATGTCGCGCAGAGCTACGTCCACGACATCGTGCCCGCGCGCGACCTCGGCATTCCCTCGGTCTGGATCAACCGCCTCGCCGAGCGCGCAGACGTCGCGCCCACCAGGGAGCTCCCTGACCTGAACGGTCTCGCCGACGTGCTCGACGACCTCGTGGCGGGGTAGTTAAGCCCGTAATTGATCCTGCGGTGAGCGTCCGTGCGGGTCGGGTCAGCGATGCCACGTTAGGGAGCTATCGATGCGTTCAGACATCGTGCCGGGCAACGTCTTCCCGGACTACGCGTTGCCCGACCACACCAGCACCGTCCGCAAGCTCAGCGAGCTGCAGGGCCGCGATCCGATGATCCTGACGCTCGCGCGCGGCCACTACTGCCCGAAGGAACACCAGCAGCATCTTGAGCTCGCAGCCTTCCAGCCGAAGATCGCGGTGTCTTACACCCAGATCGTCACGATCTCGACCGACGAGCACCACACGCTGCAAGAATTCCGCGCTTCGGTCGGCGCCCAGTGGACGTTCCTGTCCGATCCAGGGCGGACGATTCAGCAAGACCTCGACATCGCCGAGTACACCGATCCAGAAAACAACCCGATGATCCCGCACACTCTCGTGCTGAAGCCGGGCCTGGTCATTCACAGCATCTACAACGGCTACTGGTTCTGGGGCCGCCCGTCGATCGACGACCTCTGGCGCGACCTGCGCGCGGCGACCAGCGAGATCCGCCCCGACTGGGACCTGAGCAAGCCAGGGCTGCGCGAGGCCTGGGACGCCGGCGACCACTCCCCGTTCCACGGCTGGGACCGGCGCCCGGCTCCGTGACGCATCTGGCCCTGCCCTCCGATCTCCGCCAAGGTCAAGAATGTCAATCTCGGTAGTGTGCCGCTGGGTACTGTCGTGGTCGTGCTGGTATGGATCAACGGCCCGTTCGGAGTCGGCAAGACCGCGGTCGCTTTCAATCTGCACCGGCGGCTGCCCGCGAGCATCGTCTGCGATCCCGAGCACCTCGGCATCGGCCTGCACCGCATGCTCCCGCCCGCCATCCGCACCGACTACCAGGACCTGCATGCCTGGCGCTCCGGCACCCACGAGGTGCTCGACCTAGCAGCCCGCCGCCACCCGGGCACCGTCATCGTTCCCATGACCCTGACCGACCCCGGTTACTTCGCACAGATCGTCGGCCGGCTCCGGGCAGACGGGCACGATGTCCGCCACTTCGCGCTCCTGGCCGAATCTGCCACCATCATGCGGCGGCTCAATCGGCGTGCGCTCGGCAACGCGCGCAAACGCGACCAGTGGGCCGTGGGCCACCTCGACCAGTGCCTCGCCCGGCTGCGCGAGCCGGAGTTCGCCGACCACATCCGCACGGATCAGCAGACCGTGCCAGAGGTAGCCGACACCATCGCCGGCCTGGTCGGCCTGCAGATCCTCCCTGACACCGACGGACCGCTCCGCGGATCGCTGCGTCGCTACGCCACCAGCCTGCGCCACATCCGCATCGGCTGACCTGGCGGCCCGCGCATGAGTCCTGCCATCAGTAGCGAGGTCTCCGAAATCGGTAGCTGCTGCGGATGCCCTCCGGTGGGTTGCTGCACGAGGTTGGACGTGGTGACGACGCTCGTCGCCTGACCAACTCGAAGGAGCAGCTAGGTGATTGTGATCCATCCCTACATCTCGGCCACGCTGGGGGCCGAGCGAAGTCGAGACCTGCTGGCAGCCGCGGATCGCGCTCGCCCGATCAGGCAGGCCAAGTCCGCTGGCGGACCCATCGCGGGGCCACGACGGCCTCGCAGACTGGGCGCAGCATCCACGTGATCATGATCCAATACCGCGCAGCGGCCGAGCGGCATAGCGATCTGCGAGCAGCCGCTGACGTCGCTCGCCGAGCGAGGCAAGCCGAGTCCGCAGACGGTCACATGGCTCGCTGGCGACCGCCTCGAAGGCTGGGCGGTTTGCTGCCGCCCGGAACTGTAGGCCCCCGACGTCGAGCCCGCTCGGCCACTTAGCTGAGCGGACCAATGGCCATTGGCAGGTTTGCGAGACTTCTACAATCGCGGTATGCGAAGGGGGATTCTGGAGCGCGAGGCCGAATTGTCGGTACTCGCCAGCGCCGTACGGGCGGCAGCCGACGGGAACGGATCCGTCGCCCTGATCATGGGCGAGGCGGGGATCGGCAAGTCCAGCCTGGTCCAGGCCTTGCGCTCGTATATGCCGGCCGAGGGCAGGATGCTCATCGGCTACTGCGACGATCTGACGACCCCGCGCACGCTGGGCCCCTTCCGTGACCTAGCGGGCAGTGTCGGAACCGAGCTCAGCAGCGCGGTGACGGATGGCAGCGACCGTGACCGCGTGCTCGCTGCGCTGCGAACCGAACTGACCTGGCCAGAGCATCCGACCGTTCTGGTCATTGAGGACGTTCACTGGGCCGACGACGCGACTCTCGACGCCCTGCGCTACCTCGTCAGGCGGATCGCCGACATGTCGGCCGTCCTCGTGCTCACCTATCGTGACGACGAGCTACACCGCGAGCACCCGCTTCATGGCCTGCTTGGCCAGGCGTCCCGCAGCGACGACGTACATCACCTGCCGCTCAGCCGGTTGTCCCAGCGAGCCGTGCTGCAACTCAGCGAGGGAACCTCAGTCGATGCGAGCGACCTGTTCGCGCTGACGTCAGGGAATCCGTTCTTCGTTCACGAGCTGCTGGCCTCTGCGAAGGGCGAACGTGTCCCGCCTACCATCGCAGATGCTGTGCTAGCAAGGGTCCGGAGCCTGGACGCTTCAACTCAGGACGTCCTTGAGCAGCTGGCCGTCGTACCGTCCGCGGTTGAACGCTGGCTGGTTGACGCGCTCGTTCCCGTCACAAGCCCTGCGGGCGTGGCGGCGCTAGCGGCAGCCGAAGAACGCGGCTTGCTGACGGTGTCAGCGCGCAAGATCTCATTCCGGCACGAGCTCACCAGGCGAACTATCGCCGACTCTTTGCCGGCGGCGCGGCTCATAGCCTTGAATCAGCGCGTCGTCGTCGCGCTGATCGACCACGACGGATCGGATGTATCGCGAATCATCCATCACGCCGCCCTTGCCGGTGTCGAGGACGCCATGATCCGGTATGGCCCGGCTGCAGCTCGCGACGCTGCACGTGCTGGTGCCCATCGCGAGGCTGTGGCCCACTTCGGCCTTGTGCTGCGGCACGAAGGCAGATTCTCGGCGGGTGAACGCGCTGAACTGCTCGAGGAGTACGCGATCGAGTGCTACACGATCGGAGCGATCGATAAATCGGTCGAAGCGGGGCGGCGCGCGGTTGAACTGAATCGTTCGCTGGGGAATCTGCGTCAGCTTGGCGCATCCCTGCGGTGGCTGTCGCGGATCTCGTGGATGGCGGGCGATCGCACAAACGCGGAGCTTTCCGGGCGTGAAGCGATTGACGTCCTGGAACGGGCAGGCGACAGCCGGCTGCTCGCGCTCGCCCTGAGCAACGAATCTCAGCTGTGCATGCTCGCTCATCGCCTGCACGAGAGCATCGCGTATGGCGAGCGCGCCGTCTTGCTAGCCCGTGAGGTAGGCGATGCGGCGACTACCTCGCATGCCCTCACCAACATCGGCCGCTCACGCTGGGCCCTCGGCGATCTTGCTGGCCAGCGCACCATAGATGAAGCGCTTCAGGTTGCCCTGGAGGCGGGCGATGTCGAAGACGCCTGCCGCGCGTATGTGACCCTTTTCTGGGAGATGCTCGACTGGTCCCGGCTCGATGAGGCTGATCACTACCTGACCGCGGCCATGAAGCTCGCCGAGGAGTCCGAGTTCTTCGGAATCCTCTCTTACATGCAGGTTGGCCGGGCACGGCTTTATCTCGCGAGGGGCTCGTGGGACGAAGCCGTCCGGATGGCCGAAGGGGCGGTGGACGCGTTCCTGCCTGCGAGATGCGCGGCGCTGACCGTGCTCGGCAGGGTGCACGCCCGGCGCGGGCAACCGCGGGCGGCCCGGCTGCTCTCGTCGGCCTGGAAGCTGGCGGTGCAGATCGACGAGATGCAGCGGCTTGGCCCGGCCGCTGCCGCCCGTGCGGAGGATGCCTGGCTGCGCGGGGACCACGCCCGGGTACGCGACATCGCAACACCCGTCTACGAGGAAGCGGCGCGGCTAGGTGACCGGGTACACCAAGCGGAACTCGGTTACTGGCTCGCCAAGGCGGGCCAGCCCGTCCAGATAACTTCCGACCACCCCTACGCACTGCAAGCGGCGGGCCGATGGCGGGAGGCTGCGGCTGCGTGGGAAACCGCGGGACAGCCCTATGAGCGCGCCGCGGCTATGGCGGAAAGCCACGACGCGCAGCACCTGCTTGCGGCGCTCGAGGTGCTTGACGAGCTTGACGCCAAGCCGCTCGCCACCGAGGTCCGCAGCCGGTTGCGGGAGCTCGGCATGACCCGGATCCCGCGCGGTCCACGAGGCGATACCAGGGCTAACCCCGCAGGGCTGACGGCCCGCCAGGTCGACGTGCTGCGTTTGCTCGGCCAGGGATTCACGAACGCTGAGATAGCCAGCCAGCTCGTGGTTTCCGTGCGCACTGTCGAGAGCCACGTTGCCGCCGTGCTCGACAAGCTCGGCGCGGCCAGCAGGCGCGAAGCCGCCACGCGCGCGGCTGACCTCGGTGTCCTCAACGCCGAGAACCGGTAGCTCAGTACGCGGACCTCAGTAGCGGCTACCGATGCCTAGCCGCTGCCGCGCGGCATACCTCTTGAAGTCAGGCCGAATCCACCCTCGGCCTGACCGAGCACCTGGTCAGGCCTGGCAACGGAGGAACGAATGACAATTGACCAGGACAAGCTGATGGATTTCCTGCACAAATTCGTGGGAGATCTCGGGGCGACGATGGCGGCGGGCAACGTGCTCGTTGGCGACCGTCTGGGCCTTTACCGCGCCCTGGCATCGGAGCCGATGCTGCCCCACCAACTCGCGGACCGCACCGGGACTGCCGCCCGCCACGTCGATGAATGGCTGCGCGGTCAGGCAGCCGGGGGCTACGTGGAATACGACCCGCGAACCGGAGCGTATTCGCTCACGCCGGAACAGGCCTTCGCCCTCACTAACCCTGATGGGGCCATCTTTGCGCCCGGGGGCTTTGAGCTTGCGCTCGGTGCGCTGCGCTCCGCGGAGAAAGTCGTCGAGGCCTTCCGCTCGGGCGGCGGCGTCGGATGGCACGAGCACGACGAGGGAGTGTTCTCTGGCTGTGAGCGCTTCTTCCGGCCCGGCTACACCGCCAATCTGATCGCAGACTGGCTCCCGTCGCTCGATGGTGTCGTAGCCAAGCTCAACGCCGGCGCCAGGGTGGCCGACATCGGATGCGGTCACGGGGCATCCACGACGCTGATGGCAGGTGCGTACCCGAGGTCGACGTTCACCGGCTCCGACTACCACGAGGAATCGATCATCCAGGCACGCAAGCAGGTCGTCGACGCTGACGCGGCTGGCCAGGTGAGATTCGACATCGCGTCCGCGCAGACTTTCGATGGTGGCCCGTACGACCTGGTGACCAGCTTTGACTGCCTGCACGACATGGGCGACCCAATTGGCGCCGCTCGTCACGTCAGGGAGATGCTCGCTCCGGACGGAACCTGGATGGTTGTCGAGCCCGCTGCCGGCAACAGCGTGGCCGACAACCTGAACCCAGTGGGGCGGGTCTACTACTCGTTCTCCACCTTCCTTTGCGTCCCGAACGCCCTGTCCCAGGATGGCGGCTACTCCCTCGGCGCTCAGGCCGGCGAAGAGCCGGTACGGCGGCTCACCGCCGACGCCGGCTTCACGCGGTTCCGCAGGGTAGCCGAGACGCCCTTCAACATCGTCTACGAGGTCCGCCCGTAGGCGTCCGGGCTATGCCGCACTCCGCGGCAGCCGACGTGGAAGCTTCTCAGTCGGCTGCCGCGGATGCGACCTCCCGGCCTGACGGCCTCAGCTGTGCTGCTGCTGACCGCGCAGTGGCACCTGTCGGTTCTACTGGCCAGCGCACGGGCCAGCCACGACCATGCGGCGGTCGTGCTGCCGGCCATGCTGCTATGGGGGTGGTGCTGGCCAGCCCCGCCGGCGCGGGGCTGGCCGGCTTCGATCGTGCCTGGATGGTTATGGCTGCCAACGCCGGCACAGGCCAGGAACACGACCACATATCTGATCCAGCGATGTCCATTCGCACCAATGAAAGGAAATGCCAGTGACCAGGAAGGCAATCTCAACCGACAAGGCTCCGGCTGCGCTCGGGCCGTACAGCCAGGCGATAGTCGCCGGCAATCTCGTATTCTGCTCGGGCACCGTCGGTATTGATCCAGCGTCGGGTGCGCCAGGTGACGGGGTCGAGGCGCAGACCGAGCAAGCGCTGCGAAATCTCGATGCGATTCTGGCAGCCGCGGGAACCTCGCTGGCCAATTTGGTCAAGACCACGATCTTCTACGCCAACGTCGAGGACTTCGCGGCCATCAATGCCGTCTACGCACGCTTCATGCCCGACCCGCCGCCTGCGCGCTCCGCGCCGGCGAACGTGATCCTGCCGAAGGGGCTGCTTATCTCGATCGAGGCCGTGGCTGTACTCCCGGCCTCAGGGTCAGACCACTGATCGGAGGTGTGAGCCGGCCATCCCGGCGGCGCTGACGCGGGCGCGCCAGGACCGTCATGCATTCAGAGCGCTGCCCTTGACCCGGTGGATGAAGTCCTCGACTGCCGGGAAGGCGAGGTCTGGCCGATCGCGGAAGATGTCGTGCCGAGCGCCGGGCAGACGCACCAGGCGAGTCGTGTCAGCTGGGAGCTGGCTGGCCAGTTCCTCGACTACGGGAAGCGGACAGATCGGATCGTCCTCGCCAGCGAGGATGAGCACGGGGCTCGTGATCACGTCCAGCATGCTCCAAGGGCTGAAGCGCTCAGCCTCATTGCGGAAGAAGTGCAGGCTGACGTCGACGGTCTGGATCGACCTGGCCAGCCGCTGGCGTAGTTCTCCGGCGGGCCTGGGCTTGCTGCTGTAGAGCGGGAGGCAGACGCGGCGGAATTCTGCGAGCGATTCCTTGCTCAGCTCAGCGAAGTCGCGCTCCGCGACGGCGGCCGCTTCGTCGCCACCCAGGCGGCGGAATATCTCGACGCTGCGCCGGTAGTCCGAGCGGCCCCCTGTCGTGTTGGCCAGAATGACGCCGCCTGCGTGGCCAGGGAAAAGCCCGGCGTAGGTCAGGACCACACGACCGCCGAAGCTGCTGCCCATCACGACGGGCTTGACGATGCCGAGCGCGTCGCATAGCTGGCGGAGGTCAGTGGCCCAGGTTCGCAAGTTCCAGAACTCGGGCGTGCTCCGGTCGCTGCGACCGTGACCGCGCTGGTCATAGTAGACAATCTGGAAGTGGTCGGCGAGCGGTGACAGCCCCGCCTTCATGTTGATGTGGTCCGAGCCAGGGCCGCCATGTACGGCCACCAGAGTCGGGCGTTCGACTACCGTGCCTGCGTCTGGAAGGACAGAGGGTCCAGAGACGTCGAACCATAGGGTCACATCGCCAAGGTTGATCCGCATCGTGCCTCCCTCAGGCAGGGCTGACTCGGCAACCTCTTGCGTCGGCGGAGCTAATCGCAACGCGGTGCCCATTGAAAGCTAGCCTTCTGGGGTGAATTCCGCCCGGACGCAGCCGCTGGTCGTCATCTTTACCGGGCTCCCAGGGACGGGGAAGTCGACCCTGGCTGAGAAGGTGGCGCGGACATTGAGGGCGCCAGCATTTGCCGGTGATTGGCTCATGGGAGGGCTCAAGCCCGCACATGCCGCCCTGGGTCAGCTAGACCGTTCTCAATATGCTGCCGCGTGGTTCGGGCTGTTGCACACGCTGGTGATCAGGCAGCTGATGCTTGAGCAGAGCGCTGTCGTCGATGACGTGGTGAGCGACGACCAGTTCGAGCAGTGGCGGGCGACCGCAGATCAGTTCGGTGCGCAGTTGCGACTTATCGAGTGCGTCTGTTCCGACGAGAGTCTTCATCGCACTCGGATTGAAGGCCGGGTACGCGGAATCCCTGGCTGGCACGAGGTCGGGTGGGACCATGTCGAGCGGATGCGCGCCGAGGCGCGGCCGTTGGATTCCGACCGGCTCGTCGTCGATGCCGTCGCGCCGATCGACGTCAATTTCGGCCGGGTTATGGACTACATCGCTTGGCACACCCTATGAGCAGCGCCAAGACAGCATGTGGCCATACGCTCGGAAGCATGACGATTGACCGGCAGACGGAGGCAAGTGCCATCTTCGGCGGGATGGAACGCACCGAGTACGAGCGGCTCGCCCGCGAGCTGACCGGGTATTGCTACCGGATGCTCGGCTCGCCGTTCGACGCCGAGGATGCGGTCCAGGACACGATGGTTCGCGCCTGGCGGGACTTCGGCAGCTTCGAGGGCCGCTCGTCGTTGCGCACTTGGCTGCACCGGATTGCCACGAACATATGCATCGACATGCTGCGAAAGCGGAGCCGCCGCACCGTGCCGATGGACTTGCAGCCGCCCACGCGGGCAGAGGGCGCGCAGATCCCGCCGCCGCTGAACGAGCGCACCTGGGTGCTGCCGATCCCGGACACCAAGCTCACGGACGGCACCGCCGATCCGGCTGAGCAGGTCGTGTCCAGGGAGACGGTCAGGCTCGCCTTCGTGGCCGCCCTGCAGCGGCTCACCCCGCGCCAGCGCGCGGCGCTGATCCTGCGTGACGTGCTGCAGCACTCGGCCGCCGAGACGGCGGAACTGCTCGGTACGACCGTGGCATCGGCGAACAGCGCGCTGCAGCGTGCCCGCGCAGCGGTTCCATCATTTGACGAGGACTACGCGGCCCAGGGCGGCACCGACCCCACCTTGCTTGAGGAGTACGTCGCCGCCTTCGAGTCCTACGACGTGCCCAGGCTGACCGCGCTGCTTCGCAGCGACGCAGTGAACTCGATGCCGCCCCTGCCGCTGTGGCTGCGCGGCCAAGACGACATCCGGGTGTGGATGCTGGGCCCGGGCTCGGAATGCCGAGGCTCCCGGCTCCTGCCCACCGCGGCGAACGGCTGCGGCGCCTTCGCGCAATACCGCGCGGACGGCCGCGGCGGCTACTATCCGTGGGCGCTTCAGGTGCTGGAGACCGATGGCAGCCTCATCACCGGTCTGCATTGCCACGTGTTTCCCGAGCTGTTCACGTACTTCGGCTTCCCTGACGCCTTGTAGCTCTGCCCGGGCGTGGCGATTAGTTCCGGGGGTGGTGTCCGTCCAACCTCATAGCAGTGGCGTACGGAGCCCACTCCCATTCCTGGAGGTTGCAATGAGTCCGCGAATCGTCTCGGCCGCCGAGTGGGTGGCCGCACGCAAGGAGTTGCAGGTCGCCGAGGAGGAGGCCGTACGCACTCTCGAGCAGATCGCCGTCCGGCGTCGGGGAATGCCGGCCGTCGCCGTCGAGAAGGATTACATCTTCGAAGGACCGAACGGCAAGGCCAGCCTGCTGGATCTCTTCGAGGGCCGGACTCAGCTGATCGTGCAGCACTTCATGTTCGACCCGGCCTGGGACGAGGGCTGTCCGGTCTGCTCCTACCAGGCCGATAGCGTCGGGCACCTGGCGCATCTGCATGCCCGAAATACGACCTACGCGGCGGTGTCACGGGCGCCGATCAGCACGATCGAGCCGTTCAGGCAGCGGATGGGCTGGAGTTTCCCGTGGTACTCCTCGCACGGGAGCGACTTCAATTACGACTTCCATGTGACGAACGATGAGAGCGTGGCGCCCATCGAGTACAACTTCCGGACCGCGCAGGAGCTGGCCGACAGGGGCGAGCCCTGGGCCGCAAGGCCCGGCGAGCAGGGCGGCGTGAGCGTCTTCTTCAGGGACGGCGACACCGTGCTGCGTACCTGGTCAGGCTACGGCCCGGTCATCTATTTGCTATGCGAGACCGACATCCTCCTGGACCTGACGCCGCTGGGCCGCCAGGACGAGACCGTCGAGTTGCTCCACCACGACAGGTACCCGGAGGATCACGATGACCGGACAGCATGAGAGCAAAGAGGACCAGGCTCTGCTGGCCTTCCTCCAGGCTCAGCGCGACTCGGTGCTTGCCATCGTGGAGGGGCTGGATGAGGAGGCGTGGCACCGCTCGGTCGTACCGTCGGGCTGGACGCCGGCCGGACTCGTCGACCACCTGGGCGGCGCCGAGTGGCACTGGTTCCAGAAGGTCGTGGCTGGCGTAGAACCCGAGCCGCAGCCGGGGGATGAGGATCTGCCTCCCTATGACCCGACGGCAGCGTTCATCATGACCTGCCGTCAGCGGAGATCGTCGACTTCTATCGTGGCCAGTGCGCCAGCTCGGATGCGGTGCTGGCGGTGACGCCGCTGTCCGCGCTGCCGCGCGGCAGGCACGGCGACCTGGAGATGGACGAACCGCCGAACGTGCGCTGGGTGGTGCTGCACATGATCGAGGAGACCGCGCGACATGCCGGTCACCTGGACATCGCCAGGGAACTGATCGACGGCCAGACCGGGCTCGGGGCGCGCTGAGCCGCGTTACTTTGCATCTGCGCGTGGCTGTTTCGTCATGGGAATGCCGCGGAGCGACAGCAAGATGATGAAGACGACTCCGCACGTCAGGCAGCTGTCGGCGATGTTGAAATCTGCGAAGTGCTGCAGGTCAATGAAGTCGACGACGGCGCCGCGGCCGATGCCGGGTGCCCGCATCAGCCGGTCACACAGGTTCCCGAGGGCTCCTGCCAGTACCAGGCCGAGTGCTGCCGCCCAGGCGGCCGAGCGCAGCCGGGTCGCCTTGATGGCGATTAGCACGGCGGCCGCCACCGCCACGCACGTGAACAGCACGGTCGCGGTTGGCGCGAAGCTGAAGGAGGCACCGGAGTTACGAGTGACATAGATGGTCAGGACATGGCCGGCTAGGCGGATCGGGGGCCTGCCCTCCCGGGTCGCGACCAGGAGGGCCTTCGTCGCCTGATCAAGGCCGTACACATGCCAGCGCGGTCCCGGCGAGCACTGCCATGCAGCGAGCGTTCACAGGCACCGGAAACCGGTGATCAAGTTTGTTGCTGGGCTGACTTGTGCAGCCGACGGGATCTGCGCCACGAACCAACGTCAGAGCTGATGTACCAAACCAGTAGTGCGGTCGCGGCGGTGGCGAGCAACCATCGGGCAGCGTCGTTATGCACCGAGTTGGTGACAAAGACGATCCCGAGGAGGCAGCTCGACAACGAACCGCCGAGAAGCCGCCATTGTCGTTCTCGCGACCCTGGCTTCGTCATCTCTGCCCTGGTGCGCTCAAACGTCAGCGATCTGGCAGGCCGGACTGCCGTCCAGACGCCCAGGGCGATCCAGGCCGATCCAAGAATCACCTGGTACACGGGCATAACTACTCCAGCCGGTCGCAACACTGACCGCGTAGCCTGGCCATCCGATAGCCCGGCAACGAGAGCTTGACACGTCCGGACTGCGCGGCGCCAGTGGAAACCATCCTGTCCAAGCCCCGGCCGTGATCCTCGCAGGTGCCGGCGTGAGTCGCCCTGACAGATTCGGCCGATGAGCCGGTCAAGCCGTCAGGGGATCCTTGGGCTATCGCGATCAGGATGTGCCGATGGACGTGCGGCGCCGGACTACACGCAGGTCGCGACGGGCAAGCGCGGCCACGGCGATGGTGGTCCCGGCAAGCACGACGACGATCCACCATTCGGTCGTGCCGTTCCCGCCATCGGGGTCGAACCCGAACAGCCCCTCGATCCAGTTCGGCCAGACGGCAGTCAGGATAGTTGCCATGCCGAGAATGGCTGCTAGCACGATTTCGATCCGCGCCCTTAGCACCACAGACACCTCTTTCCGAATGTCAGGTTGTCACTGCCAGACAGCTAGTCCACGCGTCAGTCTTCTCGCGATCGCGCCTGTCCGGCACGCTCGAGCAGGTCCGACAGCCGAGCCAGCGCCTGCTCTAGCTGAGCCTGAATCTGGTCCGCCAACTCCACTGCGGGGGCGTTTGGTGGTGCCGTCTCAATCAGTCCCCGCAGGCTGACCAGTCGGGTGTCCAGGGCCGCCTGGTGAACGTGAATGGAACGCTTACCGCCACCGTCCGCGACCAGGTCCGCCTCAACTCCCTCCAGGTCGTGTCGAAGTTGGAGATCGGATTCGCTCTTGCTCAGCTCCGAGCGCGCCCGCCGCGACCGGTTCACGCCGTCGTACAGGTCAGACAAAAGGCCCCAGAGCCGCATGGCAAGGTCGTACTGGGCGACGAACTGCTCCGGCGTGAAATGGCTGCGCGGATCGGCGGCGATTTCGAATTCGACCTCGGCCGCCTGTTCGCCTAGCTCCACGCGCACCATATAGCGACCTGGCGCCACTGCCGGACCCAGGTTGGCGGCAGCGTCCTCGTCCTCCGGCGGATCGATCTCGATCTGGGTGCCGCGCCCGTGCCGGCCGTCCCAGACGAAGCGGTTCAGGCCCTCCCGCCGCGGTGGCACCGGGTCCTTGGGTTTTCCCTTGTCCGGCTTTCGGTCCTCGTCTCCCGGCCGCGCTGTCAGCGTCCGGATCTCCCGGCCGGCGGCGTCGCGGAAGGTGAGCCGCAGCTCGGTGTCGCCGGGATCTTGGAGCCGGTACAGCACCGCCACTCCGTCTGTGGGGTTCCGGCCTGCCCCCACCGGTACGTCGACGGTTTCGGTCCGGCCGGGGAGCGGTTGCTTGTCATAAGCAACCACCACCGGTCCGAGTAGGGAGTAGGAGCGGGTTGCCTCCCCCTTGGCGGGAAAGCCGTGCTCGGTGATCCAGCGGACCTGTCGGCGGGGCTGGTACAGGTGTAGCGCCGCCCCGTCCAGATCAGGCCGGTACTGACGCAGCGCGGGCAGGTCCTCCAGGACCCAGACCGAGCGGCCGTGGGTAGCCACCACAAGGTCATCGCCCTTGAAGACGAAGTCGTGCACCGGGACGCGGGGCAGCTCGCCCTGGCAGCGCTGCCAGCTTGTCCCGTCGTCAAAGGAGACCAGCAGGCCCAGCTCGGTGCCGCACAGCAGCAGGCCGCGGCGGGCGGGATCCTCGCGCAGCACGTGACAGTACTCGTCCCCTTCCATGCCGTGGTCCAGCCGCTCCCAGCTGGCGCCGAAGTCTCGCGTTCGCCACAGGTAGGGGTGGAAGTCGTCCAGCTTGTGGGCCTCGGCGGCGACGTAGGCGGTTCCGGCCTCGTGGGGCGAGGCGTCGATCATGCGCACCGTCGCCCAGCGGGGTAGGTCGTGCGGGGTGATCTCTGTCCAAGATTGCCCGCCGTCGCGGGTGAGGTGGATCCGGCCGTCGTCAGTCCCGGCCCACAGCTGGCCTGGCGCAAGCGGGGATTCGGCCAGCGTGAAGATGGTGCAGTAGTACTCGGCGCCACTGTTGTCAGGGGTTAGCCCGCCAGAGGAGCGGAGTTTATCTGCGTCGGCATAAGTAAGGTCGGGGCTGATCGGTTTCCAAGTCTGGCCTTCGTCGGCGGAGCGGAAAACTCGGTTTCCGGTCTGGTAGAGGATGTTCGGATCGTGCGGGGAGAGCAAGATCGGCGAGGTCCAGTTAAACCGGTAGCGCGCCTCGCCCGCCCGCGCCGACTCCTCCGGCCACACCATGATCGGCCGGCTCTCGCCGGTGCTCTGATCGTGTCGCGTGATCTCGCCTTTGTAATTGCCGGCGTAGACGATGTCGGGGTTATCTGGCCGGACCGCAATGTAGCCGCTCTCGCCGCCGCCGACATGGGTCGTGTCCAGCTGGGTGATGGCCCCCCAGCGGGACTGACTAGGGAACGCAATGGTGGTGTTGTCCTGCTGCGCCGCGTAGATTCGGTAAGGCTCTCGAGTGTCGGTGGTGACGTGGTACAGCTCGGCGGTGGGCTGGTTGTAAAGCGATGACCAGCTCTCTCCGCCGTCCAGCGTCACGCTTGCGCCGCCGTCGTCTCCCAGGATCATGCGCTTGGCGTCCGTAGGGTCGATCCACAAGTCGTGGCAGTCGCCATGCAGGACAGGGAAGGTGGAGAAGACCTGGCCAGCGTCCGATGAGCGCCAGCACTGCACGTTGAGCGCCCATACCGTCTCCGCGTCGACGGGGTCGGCGATGACGCGGCTGTAGTACCAGGCCCGCTGGCGCAAATCCTCCTGCTCGGAGAGGCGCGCCCAGTGCTCTCCGTAGTCGTCAGAGCGGAAGACAGCGCCGTCCTCAGCCTCAACGATGCACCAGACCCGGCCGGGCCGCGCCCCGGAGGCGGTCACTCCGATCCGGCCCAGAAGTCCCTTGGGCATGCCCGGTCGCCGGCTCAGATCCTCCCAGGTGTCGCCGCCGTCGGTGGATCGCCACAGCCCGCTTCCCGGCCCGCCGCTATCCAGGCGCCAGGGCAATCTGCGACCATGCCACAACGTCGCGTAGATGATCCGCGGGTTGCGCGGGTCGATGCATAGGTCCGCTGCTCCCGCGTCCTCGCCGCGATGCAAGACCAGATCCCAGCTGGCGCCACCGTCACCTGTGCGGTAGACGCCGCGCTCTGGATTGGGGCCATGAGCGTGGCCGAGGGCGGCGACGTAAGCGATGTCGGAGTCTGTCGGGTCGATGCGCACACTGGAGATATGGCGAGTCGCCGCAAGACCCAGATGGTTCCAGGTCAGCCCGCCGTTCACTGACCGGTAGACGCCATTGCCGGACGAGGCGTTGTTGCGGATCGTGCTTTCCCCGGTGCCTACGTAGATCACGCTCGGCTCTGAGGGAGCAAGTGCGATCGCGCCCACTGCCGGCCGATGGAAGAACCCGTCGGAAAGATTGCGCCAGGTGATTCCGGCATCGGTGGTGTACCAGACACCACCGCCAGTGGAGCCAAAGTAGAAGGTAGTGCGCTCGTGGGGATGACCCGCGACTGCTACTACCCGACCGCCGCGATGAGGCCCAACCAGCCGCCATGACAGTTGATCCAGGAATACACCCATCGGTACACAGTAGCCGGATGGGGGCCGGTTTCAGCGGCTGGGTGGTGATGTGCGCCACCATGCCAGCCAGTCATTCCAGGTACTTGGCGGCACAAAGCGGAGGGTGTGGGATTCGAACCCACGAGGACACTCACGCGCCCTAGCGGTTTTCAAGACCGCCGCCATCGGCCACTAGGCGAACCCTCCTGGCTGCAGTAATGCCCGCAACATGACCCGACTGGTGCCCGCTGGTCCGTAGCTGGTCCGCAGCATCGACGTTGGCCTTGTTTGAACCGCCTGACGTCGGCTCCTAGCTTCTCATATACGACCATCGTCCAACGCCTGAGCGATCCGCTCGTTCGCGGCCAGCCGGGGTTCAGAGCTGATTCTGTCGGCGTAGCGGGAGTTCGCGCAGATCCAGGCTTCGACCATGGCGTCTCCGCCGTGTCCTTCGTCTTCGTTGATGATCAACTCGCTGCCCGGCCAGGCCCGATGGAGTCGCCAGGGGATCACGGCGGGCCCGCTGACGTCGCGGCGGCCGTGGATCAGCGTGGCAGGCACACCCGCAAGGCGGTTCATCTGCTCCAGGATCGGGGGAGCCAGGAAGGCGTCGTGGGCCCAGTAGTGCGTCACGAGGGTGGCGAAGCCATGCCGGTACTCCGCGTCATCCCAGCGCGGATTCCGGTGCAGCGCCGCTGCCGATGGAAACGTGGTGGTCTTCCCATTCCACCCAGGCCCGAGAAGCGGCGTCGCGGATTGCCGGGTCGGGATGCCTCATCAGCTGCGCGTAGGCCTCGATAAGCCGGGCGTGTCCACGCCGGTAGCCGATGTCGGCCTGTTCGGCGTGGCTGGCTAGCCGGTCCCATGCCTCTGGGTAAATTGCGCCGACCGTCTCGGTGATCCAGTCCACCTGGAACCGGTCGGTGGTGGTGACGGCCATGGCCACGACACCGAGTACGCGCTCCGGGTGGGCCTGGGCGTAGGCGAGGGCAAGGGACGAGCCCCAGGAGACGCCATTGACCAGCCACCGGTCCACCGCCAGATGCTCGCGCAGCCGCTCAAGATCGCCGATGAGGTGGGCCGTCGTATTCTGGCTAAGGTCATAGCCCTGGGCGGTGACGTGCGGCGTCGACCGGCCGCAGCCGCGCTGGTCCAGGCCGATGATGCGAAACCTCGACGGATCGAACTTGCTCCGGTAGGCCCCTGTGCCGAGAGTTCCTCCTGGCCCGCCGTGCAGGTACACGGCGGGGATGCCGCCGGGATTCCCCGACTCCTCCCAATAGACCTCATGGCCGTCACCGACAGCCAGCAGCCCTGACGCCCGTAGCTCTGTCTTATCGAACACGGTGCGCCACATTACCGGACTTCGATAGGCCGATCGGCATAGTCAGTACGCCTGATCATTTACACCGGCCAGCGGCCGGCGCACGCGAACATTTGACCGCGATGCCGAACATTCCGATCTTGTCCTCGGTTTCGCAGACGATGGTCTGGTACTCGGGGTGCCGCCTGGCGAAGGTCGCGAACCCCAGGTGCGACTTGATGTCGTCGACGAGCATGATGCCGCCGTGCCGCATCGCCGATGCCGCCTGCTCCATCTCGAACAGCGTGTTCTTCGCGGTGTGCAGGCTGTCGTGGACGAACATGTCGACGTGCCCGACCTCGGGCACGAGCGGCGGCAGCCGCTGCTTGCTGGCGCCTTCGACATACGTCCAGCGTGGCCGGCAGTCGTCGGTCACCGCGACTCCGGTCTGGGCGTGCAGCTGGTGATCAAGCGGGTGCGGCAGGTCAATGCTCCAGAGCCGGCCACAGTCGTTCTCGTTCAGCGCCTCGAGGATGATCCGGCTCGTGACCCCGTGCGCGACCCCGGTTTCGATCACGACCTCGGGGTTGACATGCCTCGCCGCACACCAGACGGCCCTGGCCAGCGTGATGTCGGCGTCGCTGTACCAGCCGTACGTGCCGCGGCCGGTGCCGAGGCCATGCGCCACCAGCCGGTCGCTGATGTCGGCTCATGAGCGAATCGAGTTGCTTGGTTTCCTGGCACGGCCACAGCGCCCCGAGGAGGTCGTGCAGGTGCTCATACCAGTCCTCGTCGACCTCGGTCCCCGAGTACTTGATGCTCCCGTGCTTCTGCAGAACCTCGCCAGGCAGCGACCTCGCGACCGTTATCGGATTGGCCGCGAAGGTGCGCAGCAAACGGATCGCTTTCCGTGGCAGCGAGTCCCCTGTGTATTGCCTTAAGGCCACTCCAGCACCCTATGCGACCAGCGCCAATGTGGCAGGCGTTTCGCACAGTAGCGCGTCATGAACGGTGGGTAGCGACCGAGCGACGGGAACTGGTCTGGCCCCGCACACCCTGCCACCGCGAGGCGCAGGCGATCGGCCGGAGACAGCGGCTAGGTAGGCTCGCTGAACGAAGGAGGTTCGATTGCGTCCCCCGTTCGGCTGGAGCGCGGTGCTGACCCAATGGCAATCAGCGCCGGTCGTGACAGCGTCCGTCGTCATCATCGCGGCGCTCTATCTCTGGGGCGTCGTGCGGGTGGGGCGTCAGCACCCGGTCAGACCCTGGCCGCGGTGGCGGACCGGCTTGTTCCTCGCCGGGCTCGCGGTGATCGTGATCGCACTGCAGAGCGGCATCGGCAGCTACGACGACGTGCTGTTCTGGGACCACATGGTCCAGCACCTGATGCTGATCATGGTCGCACCGCCGCTGCTGATCTTCGGCCAGCCGCTCACGTTGCTGCTGCACGCCAGCCGCAACCCGCTGCACACCTGGGTCAAGAACGTCCTGCGCTCCAAGGTCGCGAGCTTCCTGACCTGGCCTGTGTTCGGTTTCGCCGCCTACGCGGCCGCCATCGTCGTGCTGCACCTGACAGCCGTGGCGAACGTGATCGCCCGCAACAACGTCGCGCACGAGGCCGAGCACGTCGTCTTCCTCGTGGTCGGCTATCTGTTCTTCCTGCCCATCATCGGCTCCGAGCCGATCAGGTGGCGGCTGTCCTACCCGACCAAGCTGATCTTGCTGTTCCTGATCATGCCGGTCGATACCTTCACAGGGCTGGTGCTGGGATACGGCAACCGCGGCACCCCGGGCCTGCCGCTGGGAGCGCGGCCCAGCTGGGCCGGCACGGCCACCGCTGACCTGCACGCCGGCGGCGCGGCGATGTGGGTCGCGGGGGACGGGTTGATGTTCATCACGATGATGATCGTCTTCCTGATGTGGAGCACCGATTCGCGCGCCGAGACCAGGACCCGCGGCTGGCTGGAATCCGTCAGGCGAGCCACGGTCGCGCCCGGCGCAGCGGCCACCGACACCGACATCGACGAAGACGACGAGCAGCTCGCCGCCTACAACGAGTACCTCAGCAAGCTGAACCACGCGCAGCCGAGGCCAGATCGCTAGCCTGCTTGCGCGCCAGCAGACCCGCGACACGCCGGCTAGTGCTTTCTACGGCAATCTAGAGATCTTGCTAGAGGCGCCCATAGGCTGCTATGCCGTGGATCCTGTGCGAAATCCGTATGCACCGGGCGCCGGTCAGCGCCCGCCAGAACTGGCCGGCCGGGACCGCGAGCTCGCTCAGTTCGAGGTCGTGCTCGAGCGGGTGGCCAGGGGCCGGCCGGAGCGCAGCATGGTTCTGACCGGCCTGCGCGGAGTGGGCAAGACGGTTCTGCTCAACGCGTTCCGGTCGATGGCGATGCAGCGCCTCTGGGGCACCGGCAAGATCGAGGCCAGGCCCGAGCAGTCGATCCGCCGCCCGCTCGGCGGCGCGCTGCACATGGCCGTGCGGGAACTCGCCCCGCGGCACCGGGCGCCGCAGCGGATCGATGATTTCCTCGGCGTGCTCAAGGCATTCCTCGCCAGGGATCCGCGCGCTCCGAAGGGCGGCGCCGGCATCAGCCAGCTTGGCATCGACGTTCCGATGGCCAGGGGCAGGGCGGACTCGGGCGACCTGGAGATCGACCTGACTGAACTGCTCACCGACGCCGCCGCGGTCGCGGCCGATCTCGGCGTGGGCATCGCGCTGTTCATCGACGAGATGCAGGACATCCCGGCTCCCGACGTGTCCGCGCTCTGCGCGGCCTGCCACGAACTGTCACAGAACGGCGGGCCGCTGATCGTCGTGGGCGCCGGGTTGCCGCACCTGCCGTCGGTGCTCTCGGCGAGCAAGAGTTACTCAGAGCGGTTGTTTCGCTATGTGTCTATTGATCGTCTGGACCGGCAGGCTGCCGACATCGCGCTGCTCGCGCCGGCCAGGCGAGAGGGCGCCGACTTCGATCGCGCCGCGCTCGATGCCCTCTACGCGGCGGCGGACGGCTACCCGTACTTCGTGCAGGCGTATGGCAAGGTGACCTGGGACGTCGCGCCGACCAGCCCGGTCACTACCGCCGATGTCGAGGTCGCTGCCCCGCTGGCTGCTGGCGAACTCGCCGTGGGCTTCTTCGGCAGCAGGTACGAGCGAGCCACGCCCGCCGAGCGCGAGTACATGCGCGCGATGGCGCTGCTTGGCGACGAGCCGGTGCCGACCGCGCAGGTCGCCGATGAGCTGGGCAGGAAGCCGTCCAGCGTGTCGCCGGCCAGGGACAGCCTGATCAAGAAGGGGCTCATCTACAGCTCAGAGCGCGGCCTGATCGCCTTCACGGTCCCGCATTTCGGCCGCTTCCTGCGCGCCCAGCCAGGCTGACCTGTTCAGCCAGGCTGACGAGACTCTCAGGCTCTATTGCGCTGTCTAGCGCCTGTGCAAGACAAGTCAAGAATGATGGATAACTCAAACCGCGGGGCTACTCGCCCTTCCAGGCTGTTCCTGGCGCAGGGCGGCTGCCGGGCCCTCCGCAGCGAGCCTGGCCGGACTCGGTGACTCACCCAGCCAGGCGGGAAGCTCCGGTTGCGGTGCCGCGTGGGTGCCGCGGCGCAGCAACCGTCCGCCACCCGAAGCCCGCTGGCCGGCCCGAGCTCACCGGCCACGGAATGACGGCTCCGGTCGCGGCGTCGACCAGCACGGAGAGCACCACCGGGCGGCGGTTCTGCAAGTACACGGCGAACACCAGCTCGGCGTCTTTGCCGTTGTACCTGCTCGGGAAGGCCAGGTAGCGCCAGCAGAGCTCGCGCCACACGTCGACCGGCTCGTCGTCGGCCAGCAGCGCCAGATGCCGCCGCCACTGGCTGCTGCGACGCAGCGCATGCAGCGTGTGCCCTGGGGTCGGCATCCGTAGCTCGCACGGCTCTGAGTAGCCGATCCTGACGAGCAGATCGCGCACCTCGGGCGAGAGCGCTGCGATGATCCCGAGCTCGACGACCAGAAAGATCAGGGTCGGCGCGAGGGCGCCGATGCCCTTCGGCGGCTTGATCGGCTGCACGTTGACGGAGCCGAGCGCCGCGATGGCCAGCAGGATCGACCTAGCCAGGGTCCGGCCCGTGATCGGCGCCGAGCTGAACTCGCCGAAGCAACCGCAGCCAATGTCGGGTCTGATGCTGCGCAACTCGACCAGCGCCAGCGTCGCGACCACGAAGAGCAGGCAGGTGCTGATCCGCACCGTCTGGGCCGGCAGCCCCGGCGCCGAGCGGGCCAGCGGTCACGATCAGCCCGATGCCCATGCCGAGTTCGACCGTGCATAGCCCGCATGCCGCCAACGGCCGGAGCCTGAGCGGGAATAGCGCGGTCGGGCCCAGGCCGGCGTCGACCGACCGACGCCGGAGTGCCCGCGCGAACTTAGCGGTACAGCCGCCGAGCAGCATCGCGGCGAGCAGCGGTATCTGCGCCTGCCCGAGTGCGGTCAGCATGTCAACGGCCGATCGTGATTGTCGCTCTGAAGCAGCCAGCGTCCAGATCGCCGCCAAGCGCGACGAAGCTGGCGATCGTCAGGTCGGCCACCCGCCCGCGCGGGGACGCGGCACAGGCGACGCACCGGTCGTTGAACAGGCGCGCCATCGGCGCGCAGCCGGTGACAGGCAGCGTCCACGCGATGCCGGTGCACTCGTTGCGCACGTTCAGCGCGGTGCCGACGGCCAGGTAGGGCAACTGCCGGAAGGCTGGCGCCTGGCCGGGCGGGAACCGGCTGGCCAGGTCCTCGGCGCAGCTGGCGGCCGGGTCGATGGCCGGGTAGGAGACGCCGAGCACCCCGTAGGGCTCCTCGGATGAGTCGTGCCAGGTCGCCGCGCCAGCGATCGACTCGGGGAGGCGGCCGCCGGCCGTCCGGTCAGGGACGACGCGGTCGCTGTGGTACGGAGGCTGCGGATTCACGGGGATCAGGCCCTCGAGGTAATCGGGGTGCCTGACGCCGATGATGTCGATCAGGTAGCCGGGCCGCATGTTCGGCAGCTTGACCTGCACCCGGCCGCTCGCGTTGCGCGGAATGACCACTCTCTGCGAGCCCTTGGTCGCGCCCTCGTTGACCAGGATGCTCGCCGAGTCGCAGTCCACGATGATCCCGGTGACACGGCCGATGTTGGCCCAGATCTTGTCGGCCACACCGGGCTTGGACGGCAGCAGCCTGATGACAGCCTCGTCGCCCCGGCTGAGCGAGGCGGGATCTAACGGGCTGCCGCGCCACGCGGTCGCGCTGGCGGTCAGCGCGAACCGCCGCTCGCCGCCCTCGTCGCCGATCGCGATGACCTGCGGGCTGACGTCGATGATCTGCCCGGTGACGGCGCGGTACAGGTTCGCCGGAGCCGGCATCATGTCCCGCACGGGAAGGCGGCAACTCCCGGCCTTCGGCTCCCCGCCCGTTCTCTCCGCCGCGGTCTTCTGATGGTCCTGGCGGGCCGGTTGAGCCGTTGGTCCGTGCGACCGGGCGGTGGACAGGGCTGTCCGCATCGGTCGGGACGGAGCTGACGTGCGGGCCAGCGGTTCGACTACCCTGGCGCTGCCGCGAAGGCCGGAGGCGAGGCACGGCGGCGCCTGCTGTGGCTCGAAGATGGCGGCCTTGAGCTGCCGGCGCCTGGCGATGTGGCGGGTATTGGCTAGCGTGGCGCCGGGACACCGCTCGCAGCACACGCCCGCCGGGTTCACCGGTGTACCTGCCTTCCCCGCGCGATCGCTAGCTCGCGAATCACATTCTGAAGTTCGACCATGCTTAGCGATCGAACCAGAGTCAAGCGGTTTTAACGATCTGCCTAGCCGGCAAGTCTGACCGGAAGGCCTATGGGGGCGGACGACGGCTGAGATCGGTGTTCTTCCTATATGGTGCTGACCTGCGCTGCGTTACTATGGGTAGCGACACATGAGCGGAGTGTCGTAGATACCGTTGAGTGGTGAGCGTCGGGGGCGATCACGTGGCCAGCGGGAACGCGAAGAGCAGGCCGGGGTTAGCCGTCAGGTTGGCCGTGCCCAGGGGCAGCAACCCGCCCGCCTCCGTCACGCGCCAGAACCAGGCAGTGAGCCAGTGCCGCGTCAGCTAGACGCTGCAGGGGTGGACGCCGACTTCCGCGAGTTCGTGAGCTCGCGCGGCCGCGCGCTGCTGCGCTCGGCGTACCTGATGACCGGCAACCTCGCGGACGCCGAGGACCTGGTGCAGTCCGCGCTGGCCAAGACCTATCAGGCATGGGCCAGGATCGAGGACCGCGACGCGCTCGACGGCTACGTCAGGCGCGCGATGGTCAACACCCACATCTCCTGGTGGCGGCGCCGCCGGGTCGATGAGTATCCGACCGACGACATCCCTGACCAGCCCGCCGCGGACACGTCTGGCAACAGCGAACTGCACGACACGCTCCAGCGCGCGATCGACCGGCTGCCGCAGCGGATGCGGGCGGCGGTGGTGCTGCGCTACTTCGAGGACATGACCGAGGCCGAGGTCGCGGACATCCTCGGGGTCAGCCAGGGCACGGTCAAGAGCACGGTCTCGCGGGCCGTCGCAAAGCTCCGCACCGACGCCGATCTGCTAGCCGACTGAGCCGGCGCTGACGGAACGGCCGCACCAACGGCGATCTTCGCTGCCGACCGGTGACGTTTCGTCCTCAACGTGGGACTATCCACCCCAGGGATATTTTCCGGCGCCCCTGGCCGAGATGACCGGGCAGGGCGGCAGGGGTAGCAGTCCGCAGGAGGTCTCTGTGCGCAGCACGATGATGGATGTTCCGCTCACCGTCACCAGGATCATGCAGTACGGGTGCAGCGTGTACGGCGCCCGCGAAGTGGTGACCTACGCCCCCGACGGGCTGCGCCGCCAGACCTACGCGGAGACCGGAGCCAAGGCCGCCAAGCTGGCGAACGCGCTCCGCTCGCTCGGCGTCGACGCCGACCAGCGGGTCGCGACGCTGATGTGGAACAACGCCGAGCACCTCGAGGCCTACCTGGCCATTCCCTCGATGGGCGCGGTCCTGCACACCCTCAACCTCCGGCTGGAGCCCCAGACCATCGGCTACATCGCCACCCACGCCAGCGACGACGTGGTAATCGTCGACCCCAGCCTGGTTCCGCTGCTGACCCAGGTGCTGCCGCACGCCGAATTGATCCGCCACATCATCGTGACCGGCCCATCAGGAGATACCGACCCCGCGGCGCTGGACGCCCTCGCTGGACATGGCCGAGAGGTGCACTCCTACAACGACCTGCTCGCGTCTCAGTCCGACAGATTCGACTGGCCCGACGTGGACGAGCGCTCCGCCGCAGCCATGTGCTACACCAGCGGAACCACCGGACATCCCAAGGGCGTCGTCTACAGCCACAGGTCGATGCACCTGCATTCCATGGCGGTCAACATGGGCACGGTGTTCGGGATGTCGGAGCGGGACCGGGTGCTGCCCGTCGTGCCTATGTTCCACGCCAACGCGTGGGGGCTGCCGTATGCGGCCGTCATGTCGGGAGCGAGCCTGGTCATGCCGGACCGGTACCTGCAGCCGGAGCACCTGGTGAAGTTCATCGAGGCGGAGCGGCCCACGGTCGCGGGCGCCGTGCCGACCATCTGGAACGCGCTGCTCCAGCATGTCCGCGCCAACGGCGGCGACCTCAGCTCGCTGCGGATCGTCCCGTGCGGCGGCTCGGCAGTCCCGCACGCCCTGATGGAGGCCTACGAGAAGGAACTCGGCGTCATGATCCTCCAGGCCTGGGGCATGACCGAGACCTCGCCGCTCGGCAGCGTGGCGCATCCGCCGGTCGGCGCCACTGGCGAGGAGGCCTGGCACTACCGGGACACCGCTGGCCGGCTGATCTGCGAGGTCGAGGCCAGGCTGATCGGTGATGAGGGCACGGCCTTGCCGCACGACGGCAAGGCGGTCGGCGAGGTGGAGGTGCGCGGGCCGTGGGTCACCGGCGCCTACTACAAGGACGACGACCCGGCCAAGTTCAGGGACGGCTGGCTGCGCACCGGCGACGTCGGCACCATTGACCCGCTCGGCTACGTCGTGCTGACCGACCGCGCCAAGGACGTGATCAAGTCAGGCGGCGAGTGGATCTCCTCGATGGAACTCGAGAACGCGATCATGGCGCATCCTGACGTGCTCGAGGCGGCCGTGATCGGTGTCGCGGACGACAAGTGGGGCGAGCGGCCGCTCGCGACCGTGGTGCTCGCGCCAGGCGCGACCGCCACCGCGGCCGAGCTGCGCGAGTTCTTGTCCGGGCTGGTGCTGCGCTGGCAGCTCCCCGAGCGCTGGGCGTTCATCACCGAGGTGCCGAAGACCAGCGTGGGCAAGTTCGCCAAGACCAAGATCAGGGACTCCTACGCGCGCGGCGACTACGAGGTGATCGAGGCTCACTAAAGGTGGACCTGCTGGCCTGACTGCTTTGCAGGCGTCCTAGCGCTGCCGGTACGCTAAACCAGCGGTCGGCGCCGTCGGTGCCGACTCGTGTTGACGGCACTCTGGGACACCTGGGAGGGCCGAGGAGGCTTCGCCTAGTCCGGTCTATGGCGCCGCACTGCTAATGCGGTTTGGGTTCGCGCCCATCCGGGGTTCAAATCCCCGAGCCTCCGCTCCTGACCAGCCACTATGCCGAAACGGTGTGGTGGCTGGCAGTCGTCTCAGTGATCATCTTCGCCTCCTGCTGACTCATTGCTGACACGAAACGTGCTGTTGCGGGGAACGAAGCGCCTCGATCGCCGACGCAGCGGCCTCGGCCATCTCATCCAGCACCACTGCATAGACATCGGCGGTGAAGGCGGCCGTGGCGTGGCCCAGGATCGCGCTGACCACCTTGAGGTCGACCCCCGCGCCGAGCAGGAGCGAGGCCGAGCCGTGCCGCAGGTCATGGAACCTGATCGGGGGCAGACTGACGTTGCCCGCCAGTGCCGCGAACCGGACCGATACCCACTCCGTCGCGCGGCCACGATCCGTCTTCCCTGGTAAACACCCGGCCGCTGTCGGTCCAGCCGTCGCCCCGAAGCGATCGCCGGGCTCGTGCCGCCCCGCCGCGGGACTCCCCACCGCTCGGGATGACGAAATGAGTGGCTGACACCGAAGCGGTCACTGGCATACGCAGCTGCATGATTTCCCGGCCCATGCCCGCCGCCCTTCGGCCACTGCCCAGCCTGCGATCCCCAGCGCGACGCCGCCATCGAGCCACCACGCGCCCCATAGAGCGTTGGCGGCCAGCCCGGCGAATACCGCCACCGCCAGGTAGGCGCATAGCAGATTTTGTGTTCCTTCCCCGGCGGTGGCCGAAGACCCGAGCCGGGTGCCGATCCGCCGCTTGGCCGCCCCCAGGGCGGGCTCGAAGATGGCAGTGCCCGCGGTTAGTACCAGGCCGACGATGCTGGTCTCGGGCCGGTCACCGGCGGCCAGCGCCCGGATAGCTTCGGCGGCGATGTAGGGAGCGAGCAGGAAGAAGCTGACCGCCACCAGCTGCTGCGCACGCCGCTCAGAGGTCGCGCTGGCCAGCCGGGTGCCGGTGAACCGCCAGATCACGATGATCGAAGCCATCGCCTCGATGCCGCTGTCCAAGCCGAAGCCGAGCAGCGCGACCGATCCGGCAATCACCGCCGCGGCGATCGCGACGCCGCCCTCGATCCCCATCCAGGCCAGGGTGAGCCAGGACAAGATCCGGGCGATTCGGGCCAGTCGCAGCCAGCCCGCCGATCCCGCCACGAGGCCGATGTCCCCGCGCTGACCGGCGGTGGGCTGGGGGAGCGGCGCGGTCATGTCGTCTCGATGTGCTCCAGCACGGTGTAGTACTCCCACGCCACCCCATCCGGGTCGTGGGCCCACACCTTGTCTTGCCGCGCATAGCAGCAGACCGCACTCGGCTCGGGCCCGGTGTCCAGGCCCTCAGCGTCCATCCGCGTCCCGGCCTGGCTGACTTGCTCGGTGGAGCCGACCTCAACACCCAGGTGATTGATTGTGCCGCCAGGGCCGTTGCCCGGAGAGTCGAGCACCAGCTTCAGCGGGGGCTCGTCGACCGCGAAGTTGGCGTAGCCCGGCCTTAGCTTGGCGGGCCTGGTGCCGAACAGCCGCGAGTAGAACTCAACGGCCGCATCGAAGTCGCTGACGTTGATCGAGAGCTGAACACGGGACATCGGGTCACCTCCGGAGCTATTCACACGTGCCGGGCAGGGTGAGCGCGGCGAGGATGCGCAATGCTTCGGCCAGCCGCTGGTCGGCTAGCTCGTACCGGACCCGGCGGCCTTCCGCGGTTGCTGTTACCAGGCCGCATTCGCGCAGGCACGTCAGATGATTGGACAGGTTCGCCCGCGTGGTCCCGAACCCCTCGGCCATCTCTGCCGGGTACGCAGGGCCATCGATCAACTGGACCAGGACGCTACGGCGAGTCGGGTCAGCCAGGGCAAGCCCGATCCGCGACAGTGATCCCATGTCCAGGCAAGCTGATACAGTCATGCCTGAACTATACAGCCGCTGCTGAACTGAGTACAGGCCGGTAGGGATTCGGTCTCACTGAACGCTGGTGTGCGGGTGATAACATCAGCACCAAGTTGACTTACCTGCTAGTCGGCACTTCTCGATTACATGTTCGACTAGATGTCGCGAGTGGATCCCGGCTTCCGGACTGGTGGGATTAGCCGGAGCAGTGCCAGGCCGGGCACACCTGGGCGCCCGGCCGGGTCATCGTCGGCTGGCAGCCGTGCGACTGCGCGAGGGCGCTCGCGGCACGGGCAGCAACGGGCACCTGGCGGTCCGGTGCGCTGAGCCCGGCTGCACTAGCTCCTGGTTCAAGCCGAGGTGCGGGAAGGCGCTGACCAGGTCCCAGATGATCGAGATGAGCGGATGGGCTCTGCACAGCGATCCGGCCAGCGCGGGATGCAGACCTGGTCGTCGCCGTTGCGCGGATACCACCACGAGGACCGGCGCCGGTATCCGCGCCCCGACGACGGCGGGTGGAATGCCAGCCTCCTCGATTCGAGGAAGCCTGGTCAGAGCACCTCGGTGTGTTCGTTGTCGGCGCCGTACTCGGTACGGCGCCAGGCGCCGGGCGCCGGGCCGGTTGTGCCACGTCCCTAAGGTCTCCGTGCCCGGAACCAGATAAGGTCGCGGGAATGCCGCGGATACGGATGCCCGGCCAGCGAGGAATGCTCGATCGATGCACAAGATCACCGTCCAGTACTTCGACCCCGCCGACGGCGACGACTTCGAGACTGCCTACCGCGAGCGGCACGTGCCGCTCGTGCAAGCAGTCCCCGGTCTCGAGCGCTTCACCATCAGCCTTCCCCACGCTGACGGCGCGCCATACTTGGTCGCGGAGCTGTGGTTCGCCGACGGTGACGCCCTGAGCACCGCCCGGACCTCCGCCGAGATGGCTGCGGTGCGCGCCGATTCGGCGACGTATGACGTGGCCCGGCGGGTTATTTTCGCCGGGAGCGTCGAGGACGTCTGATCCAGCGTGCATCCGGTGCTGGACATTGCCGTCTTCCGCGGCGCTTCCAGTGTCCCGCTCCCGGCCACCGCGTCGAGGTCGCTCCTGCGGTCGCGTCGCATGCGATCGGCTACGCCGAACCTCGACCCGGCACCCGCTCGCCAGGGTTCCGGCGCCTGTCGAGGATGACGGAGGGGACCAAGACGCGACCCCGTGACCTGCGCTGTGATGCCACGGCGCAGGACGGACCGCCCAACTTAGTGGAGAAAGTCGAGCGCCGCCGCGCGGAACTCAGCCGACATCAGCGCGCCGCGATGATCACCGGGCACCGCGAGGTATTTCGCGTTCGGAAGGGTCGCTGCCAGCTGGTCGACAGGATCGTCCTCGGTTCCCGCGACGAACAGCGTCGGGACCGTGGGCAGGTCGGCGCCTGCATCGAACGGTTCGGCGGCCAGCGCTTCTATGAGCAGCAGCATCTGATCCCGGTCGAGGTGGGGCTGAGAGATCCAGGCTGCGAATTCGGCGAGGTCGGGGTCGGGCGCCTCGGCTTCGCCTTTGGCCACCGTGCGGAGCAACTCGATGTCCATACCGGCCAGCGGGTCGGTCGTGCCCAGCCCCTCGAGGACCAGGCGCCCTACCCGGCCAGTGGCAGCCAAGGGCCAGGCCAGCCGGGCGCCGAGCGAATAACCGACCACGTCGGCCTCGTCTTGGCCGGTGCTGTCGATCGCCGCGACCAGGCCCGCAATGATCGCGCTAACCGAGATCGCGTCGCGATCGGCCGCCGGGCACGAGCCATGACCGGGCAGGTCGACAGCGACCGTCCCACGCCCTTGGGCAGCCAACGCTGCGGCCAGCCCGGCTCGATCCAGTCGATCTGGGCACTACTGGTGAATCCATGGACGAGCAGCACCGGACGCTCGCCGGGGAAGCTGTGGACGGCGAGCCTGAGTTGCGACGTCATAGGTTCTCCGATTCCGCTGCTACCAACGCGCCCGCAGCTGGCGAGGCTCGCGCATGGGTTGCAGTTTGGGTTGCAGTTCACCGTTTATACCACCGCATTCAACCGGGACCGCTCAAGGACGTTGGTCCAGCTTGAACCGATCTGAACGCCCACGATCCGAGCTGCTAATGTAGTTTGGGTTCGCGCCCATCCGGGGTTCAAATCCCCGAGCCTCCGGTCCTGACCAGCCACTATGCCGAAACGGTCTGGTGGCTGGCCTCATCTCAGTGATCATCTTCGGCTTCTGCTGACTCATTGCTGACTCGAAACGTGCGGTTGCGTGGAACGAAGGCCTCGATCGCCGTCGTTGCGGCTTCGGCTATCTCTTCCAGGACGGTCACGTAGACGTCGGCGGTGAAGGCCGCCGTGGCGTGCCCGAGGGTCGCGCTGACCACCTTAGATCGACTCCGGCACCGAGCAGGAGCGATGCCGATCCGTGCCGCAGGTCATTGAACCTGATCGGCGGGAGGCCGACCTTGGCTGCCAGTGCCGCGAAGCGGACCGACACCCACTCATTGCGCAGCGGTGATCCGTCTTCCCTGGTGAATACCCAGCCGCTGTCGGTCCAGCCGTCGCCCACTCCAGGGCCTCGCACAACTGGGTTTCGCGCCAAGCTTCGAGCACCGCAGCCGTGCTCCGGAACCGGGCAGTGAGGTGCGCGCTGCCCCGATGTCAGACACCAATAAGGATGATATACCCGTTCACAGCCGGGCAAAGCGGATATCAATCTAGGGTAGACGCCGTGCTCGCGCCGGGTTACGCTGCGCGCTACTTGATGAGTTCGGCTCGGGACTCCGCACTGCCCAGAAAGAGATTGGGCTAGCAGTCCTGGGGGGAATATGGGTCGGGCGCAAATGACGTCGCATTGCGGGTCAGCGAGGCATCAGTTTATCTTGCGCTGGTGGCACGCCAGATGCAGATCCGGTGATTGTGCCGCCACCCTCGTTTGCCTATTGCAAGGTGGCGTAGTGGGAGCCGCGTCCCGATCAGGTGCACGTGACTCGGCCAGGCCTAGTGAGGTGCCGGCAAGCCGCGATACGGGCGTGAAGGATTCAGGGAGGGCCTTATGCCGATGTTGCCTCTGGTGGGCGATGAATTTGCGGGCTACCAGCTCCGCGCGGTCCTCGGCCGAGGCGGGATGAGCGTTGTCTTCCAGGCCGAGAACCCGCGGCTGGGCAATGTCGTAGCGCTGAAGGTGCTAGCCCCCGAGCTCGCCGCCAATGACGTGTTTCGCACTCGGTTCCTGCAGGAGTCACGGAGTGCCGCCGCGTTGAACCATCCGAATGTTGTCCCGATTATCGACGTCGGTCCCAGCGGGGATTTGCTGTACATCGCGATGCGGTATGTCTCCGGCACCGACCTGCGCGCGCTGCTCAAGAGTCAACGCCAGATCTCGCCCGAAATGGCGCTGGACATCACCTCGCAGGTCGCGAGGGCGCTGGACGCGGCGCACCGCAAAGGCCTGGTGCACCGCGATGTGAAGCCTGGGAACATCCTGATCGAGGACGGCGGGACGGACGACGACCCGCCGCACGTATACCTGGCTGACTTCGGAATAGCCAAGCACTCGGTGTCACGAAGTGGACTTACCTCGACAGGTGAGTTTCTTGGGACGATCGACTATGTCGCTCCCGAGCAAATTCAGGGCACGCTGGTGGATGGCCGGGCGGACCAGTACTCGCTGGGCTGTGCGCTGTATGAATGCCTGACCGGCCGTCTTCCTTTCGAAAAAGACCTCGACGCCGCGATCATCTGGGCGCATGTGGAGGAAATGCCGCCCATGCCGAGCGCCTTGCGGCCAGGGCTGCCGCCCGGTGTGGACGACGTATTCGCCAAGGTTCTGGCCAAGAAGGCAGCGGACCGATACCCAAGTTGCCGCGAGTTCGTCGAGGCGGCGCGCGGCGCGCTGGCAGGCTACGCCGTGGAGGGCGGCGTCGCCCAACCGCCAACCGTCCAAGCCCATAGGCAGCCCCCCGACCCCCCCGTCATCGACACGTCGCCGCCCGCCGACCTCGACCGGCGCGCGCGCCGCCGCGGGGGGCCCGCTGGGCCCCGCGCCGCCGGCCAGAACGCGTCGCTGCGGCGCATGTCCGGCCGACGCTGGGCCGCGGCCCTGAGTGTCCTCGCTGTGGTCGCCGCGGCCGGTGTCGGCAGCTGGCTGGCCCTGCACGGCGGTAGCCCTGGGAGCGCCGCCAACGGTGGCGGCCCTTCCTCGCCCGCCGCTGCAGGACCGCGGAACCACCTTTTGCAATTGATCGAGCAAACGAACACCAAACCTGAAGCCAAAGGCCTGCTGCCGCCGAAGACGTGCCATCTGCATGGCATGACGCGGGTCACCTGCCTGAACCCCGACCCTCCTTTGGGCATTACGTCAGTGACCTTCCAGACCTACCCGTCACTAAAAGCTCTTTACGCTGCTTATGAATCAACGGTCAAGCCTCTGAATTCCGGTCATTTCCGCGCAAATTATGGTGAATGCAAACTGCATCAGAATATCGGTGAAGTCAGCTGGAATCACAGTTTCCAGCATCCGAAGACCTACAGTATTAAGCAATCGGCCTCAGGAACGATTCCCCTGAATAAAGCCGCGGGCCGAGCATTCTGCACCTTTACTAATACCTCGTACAGTATTGTTTGGACTCAGAACGACCAGCGGCTCCTGGTGCGAGAGACCACGACGGATCATGAGGGCGCATTCAAATGGTGGGTAGCGATCCATCACAACATTCCTGAGGGGTCAGGGTCCAACATGCACATGTAACCCGACTTTTATCACGATCATCAAGTTCCGCGAACATCCGGGCGTTGACGTGCGAGTTTGCTCTCGTGCGGCGCGAAATTTGAGCACTAGCCGGGGTTGCAGTCGCCGCGATTCGCAGGTGCCGCCGATGATGGTGCCGGTCGGGTTGGGTGCTTGAAGCATCGGTCAGCACTAAGTGGTGGGCCACTCGCAAAGAACAGGTCGTCGGCTCGATTTTGACCGGCGGCTCAGGTCTGATCTGTCAAGACATCGAGGACACCCCGAACCCACGATTTAGGGTTCGGGGTGTTTGCGTTGGCGGGGTGGCCGTGAGGTGCCGGGCGGCGGGCCTGGTGGCCGTCCGGCGGGCTAAGTTGCGGTGGGGTCGAGGGTGAGCTGGCGGAGAGTTCGCCGGTGGCGGTGTGGACGATCCGGACGTCCAGGTCCTGGATGAGCAGGAGGATGTGGGTTCGTGCGTGGGTCCGGCCGATGCCGATGTGGTAGGGCGGCCGCCGTGGCGCAGGGTGACGGTGCCGGTGGAGCCGACGATGTCGGTGCGGACCCGGTCATGGGTGTCGGTGCCGCGGCTGCTGTTTGGGTTCGCGCCCATCCGGGGTTCAAATCCCGGAGCCTCCGCTCCTGACCAGGCCGGCAGCCACAGCTGCCCGCGCGCTTGTCCCGGCCGCGAGTGACGATGACCCGCTCGCTGAGCATCTGTCCGGCCGCCTCTGGCTATGCCGGGCTGCCCGCGGCGCGCGATGAACGCCGCGATCGCCTCGGCCGCCGTCTCGGCCAGTGGCCGCTGCTGTCGTGGTCGCCCGAAACAAGAACCAGCTACTGACCTCACAGCGCAACGGTGCTGGTCGTCTTCTTGCTGAGTGCTTCGAGCCGAGGCGCTAGCCCAGCAGTTGACCGGAGAGGACAATCCATGTCGACCGAGCAGAACAAGGCCGTTGTCGGACGGTGGTTCACCGAGTTCTGGGGCCCGGACTTCAACCCGGCCGTCGTCGACGAACTCGCCGCGCCCGACATCCGCTTCGAGTACTCGCTGCACGCACCCTGCCGCGGTCGTGACGAGGTCCGCGCGTTCGCCACAAAGTTCAGGGCTGCGTTCCCGGACCTGGCCTTCGGCGGCACCGCCGACCTGATCGCCGAAGGCGACTACGTCGTCGGGCAGTGGATCGGTGGCGGCACCCAGACCGGTGACGCGTTCGACGACATGCCGATCGGCGAGCTCCCCGCCGGCAGCGGCAAGTCGATGCGGTTCACCGGCACCACCGTCCTGAAGGTCGTTGACGGCCTGATCACCGAGGAGATCGGCCTCGACGACGGCGTGAAGGTGCTCCGGCAGCTGGGCCTGATCAAGCCCGCCTGATGACTCACGCCCCGCGCCACCCTCGCTACCACATCTCAAGACGATCGGAGCCCACCATGAACTGGGCCGTCGCCTGCTTCTGCGGGTACGTCTACACCGCTCCTCCCAACCGCTGCGACGAATGCGGCTGCACATTCGGTGAGGCTGCACCCGGTCCAACCGCAAGCGCCACCGAAGTGCGCGCCGACGATGGCCTCGGTGGTTATCGTGGCGGCGAGCGTTCGCGCCCATCCGGGTTCAAATCCCCGAGCCTCCGCCACCTGTGAACAGCGCTTCCGCCGAAGATCCTCGATCGAGGTGGAGGCGCTGCTCGCGCTCTGGGCCGAGAATGTGGATATGGCCTTGTCGACGTCATTCACTGAACTTCTCGGCGTGCGGCATCCGATCGCCCTGGCGCCGATGGGCGGCTCGGCGGGCGGTGCGCTCGCGGCCGCGGTCTCCAATGGCGGCGGGCTCGGACTGCTCGGCGCCGGCAACGGGGACCTCACCTGGCTCGAACGTGAGCTGCCGGTCGTGACCGACGGCACGAACAAGCCATGGGGGGCAGGATTTCAGAGCTGGGCGGCCGAGGCGGGCGCGGTCGAGCGCGTGCTGGAACATGGCCCCGCCGCGGTGATGTTGTCCTTTGGTGACCCGCGGCCGTTCGCGCCTCTTGTCCGTGATGCGGGCGCGACCTTGATCATCCAGGTCACAGACCTCGACGAAGCCAGGCAGGCGCTGGACGCAGGCGCGGACGTGATCGTGGCCCAGGGCACGGAGGCCGGCGGACACGGCGCCAGGCGCGGCTGGTCGACGCTGCCCTTCGTGCCGGTCGTCGCCGATCTGGTGGCGCCGGTGCCGGTACTCGCGGCCGGCGGAATCGCGGACGGGCGTGGCGTGGCCGCGGCGCTGTGCCTCGGGGCCGCTGGCGCGCTCATCGGCACGCGCTTCCAGGCGACGGCCGAGTCGCTCGCGGATTCCTTCGCGAAGAAGGCGATCGTCGAGGGCCACGGGGAAGAAACCGAGCGCAGCACGCTGCTTGACATCGCCAGGAGTTCCCCCTGGCCGCTGACGTACTCGGCCCGCACGCTCGGCCATCCTTACCTTGACCAGTGGCGGGGACGCGAAGCCGAGCTCGCGGCGGACGCGGAGGCGAGGCATGCCTACGACGACGCCGTGGCGCGGGGCGAGCTGCCGCCGTACCCGGTCTGGGCCGGCGAAGCAGTTGACCTGATCACAGACCTGCCGCCGGCCGCCGATCTCGTCGCCGCCCTTGCGGAGCAGGCAGAGGCGGCGCTCGCCCGCGCCGGCCGCCGCTGAGCGCTCATTGAGGCATCCCTGCGCTGCGACGTACCACCTCGGTGGTGGGCGCGAGGTGCGGTCGAGGTGCAGGGCACGTCTGCGCCGACCACATCGGGGGAAGGCTTGATGACCAGGACCGTCGCTCGAGTAAGCCGCTTCCGCCAATGCAGCCGGAGAGGAGCAACCATGACAGAATCTCAGCCCCGCAATGACCTCGCCAGCTTCCCTGCGCCCACCGAGGGCCTTCTGGTAACGCTGTTCCTCACGGTCCGCAAGGTCGCGCGATCGCGGGACTTCTATTCGCGCGTCCTGGGCGGGACCGTGATCCTGGAAGAAAACCCGTGCACTGTCCGGCTGTCCAACTCGTGGATCATCATGAACCCCGGCGGGCCGCCCACCCCTGACAAGCCAGGCATCTCGGTGGTCGACTACCAGCCCGGCGACACCACCTCGATCTTCCTGAACCTGCGTGTCGCCGACATCCAGGCCTGCTACGAGGAGTGGAAGGCGAAGGGGGCAGACTTCGTTACGCCGCCTATCGACCGCGGAGCGGAGATCCGTTGCTACATCCGGGACCCGGACGGATACCTCATCGAGGTCGGCCAGTCCACCGGCCTGCTGCACGGCCACCTCGCCGCAAAGCGCCCGGAGGATCTCCCAGGCTGAGATCGCCGCCGCCAGAGGCTCGGCCTCACTCCGCTGGCATGTCCGCGTGGCAGGCAGGGCACGTCGTGGGCGGATCGGAATCGGCCATCGAGCCGCATTCCGGGCAGACTCGCCTGAGCCAGCAGGCCGGATCGCCCGGCCGGTCGTCGTCGTCCGGCGCCTGGGCGTCGCGCCGCTGCGGCTCAGCCATCGCCATGTCCTCTTCCGCTCGGGACCTCGGCATCCTCGGGACAGATCGCCGTCCAATTCCAGTCAACCACCTCCGAGCGGGCAGAACTCCGGCTGCGCACGCATACCGCGCGAAATTCAGCGACACGCCGGCGCCGTGAACTTACTGCCGCCTTTCCGCGTTAGCGGGGTGGCGGGTCGCGGCTTAATGCCGCATGCCCGCAAATCCAATATCCGCGGGTCTTGAGCGGAAGGAGCATTCTTATGCGATTCACTCGCGGGTTTGCGCTGGCCAGCGCGGGCGCGGCGGCCGTCACCGGCGCCGGGCTCATGGCTACTGGACCGGCCCTTGCGGCGCCGGCCGGTCACCCCTCCTTCATCGGGCGTTTTCACCACACCAGCCGGGTCGCTTCAACCGTTCCGGCCAATGGTGATGTCAACCCGTACGGGGTGGTGGTGGTCCGGCACAGCCAGGGCCGCTTGCACCGGGGCGACATCCTGGTCAGCAACTTCAACAACTCAAAGAACCTGCAGGGGACAGGATCGACGATTGTCGAGATCAGCCCCAGCGGGCACCGAACGGTCTTCGCGCACATCACCAAGTCCTCGTTGCCAGGGCCGTGCCCAGGCGGCGTCGGGCTGACGACGGCGCTGGTGCTCGTGCACGGCTGGGTCATCGTCGGCAACCTGCCGTCGAAGAACGGCCAGGCCGCGACGTCCTCGCCGGGGTGCATGTTCGTGCTGGACAGCAAGGGAACCGTCAGGAAGATCTTCAGGCGGCCACGGGATTAACGGGCCCTGGGACGCGACTGCCGTTAGTTTCGGCCGCCGGTTCGCCGCCCTGTTTGTCACCAACGTCCTCAACGGCACGGTGGCAGCGAAGGGCAAGGTCGTCAAGCGCGGCACCGTGCTCCGGCTAGACCTCGTGTTCCGGCGCGGCAAGCCGCCCGTGATCCACAGCGTCACCAAGATCGGATCTGGCTTCGCTCAGCGGACCGATCCCGCCGCGTTCGTGGTCGGCCCCACCGGGGTCGGTCTCGGCCGGGGCGGCGCGCTCTATGTCGCGGACACCGAGATGAACCGGATCACCAGGATCAGCCACGCGCTCGTCCGGCACACCTCAGCCGGGACCGGCAAGGTGGTGACGTCAGGCGGCAAGCTCAACGCCCCGCTTGGCCTCGCCATCGCTCCAGGTGGTGACGTGCTCACCGTCAACGGCGCCGACGGCCGGATCGTGGAGACGAGTCCGTCCGGCGTCCAGGTGGCGTCGCGGTTCCTGGACCGCTCAGGCAGCCCGCCGGGCAGCGGCGCGCTGTTCGGCCTGGCTATCAAGCCACGGCTGGGCGGGGTCTACTACGTCGACGACGCAGTGAACACGCTGAGGCTGCTGCACTGACGACGCGGACCTGACACCTGTACATAGCCCTGCCCGGCCGTCGCCATCAAGGGGGGCGGCTGGGCAGGCTTGTGTGACCAGTCAGGCCAGGCTGACACTCGCGCTACGGCCTCGGTTCGATGCCGGTTTCGTCGATGTCGGTATCATCCAGCACCCCTGAATCGTCGAACTCCTCCACCAAGGCGCCCTCGATCAGCGGTGGGTACTTCTCGATGAGCACTTCGGCCTCTGATGGCTCGGCCTTGCTCTCGGCCTTCTTATCGCCACCGCCCTCACCCTCGAAGATCCAGCCGCAGATTCGCACGTAGAGATCTTCGGGGTACGGAATATGGTCGATCGAGCGCAGGGCCTGATCCTGGCCGGCCGACTCAACAATGAATTCGCCAAACCCGAGCATTCGGCCGGCAAAGGTTCGGCGGAAGCTCATATCCGTCACCTTCGACAGCGGCATCATCGCGACGTTGCGTGTCAACACGCCCGAAGTAAGCAAGATCCGCTTGGACGTGATGACGAAGTAGTCGACGGCCCAGTTGATCGATACCCAGATGAGCCTGAGCATCAGCAGGGCCCACAGGCCCCAGACGATCCAGATCAAGGAGGTGTGGGTGCGCAGCAACGTCGCCGAGAGGACGAAGGCGACCAGCAGGCCGGCGACCGCCTGGGCGGCTGGAACAAGAAGCACAGCCGGATGCCGGCGCACCATCGCGACCAGCTTTTCCTTGGGCAGCATGTACTTCGCGACTTCAGCCGGGATCTGGGTGGGGTCCTCGCTCGTCGTCTCCAGGATCGTCGTCGCCGCGCGGCTCATGAAATTACAGCTTTATGTGATTGAGGAACTCGGCCATCGAGTTACCCGCAGACTTCAGCCAGTTCAGGGCGCCGGTAACTACGTTGGCCGCCCCGTCGGGAGAGGTCGCGAGGTAGTAGATCACGAAGGCGATGGCAGCCCAGGTCAGAACCTTCTTCAAACCCCGGTCACCTCCCTTGCCGGACGTGCGGAGGGCGCAAGCCAACCGCTGGCCTCAGCATAACTCAGTACCCATTGCTGACCAATGGCAGTCAACTGCCTGTGCAACCATAGCTTCAAGGGCGTCACAGCCCAGCACAACCACGCCGATTCTCGTCTGAAAGCCGTTACTGTTCTTCCTGCGGCGAGCCGGCTTCCTGAGCGGACGGCCCTCGCGGCCGACACACTCGCGCGCTGGACGCTGGACGGAGAAGTGACTGTGGCCGAGGTGACTAGCGGTGACTTCTGCATAGCCGTCTATCGGGAGGACAACGCATGGGAGGCCGAGGTGCTCCCGGTGGCGGTCATCGCGAGCCTTGAATCGATCATCCACGCCCTTCGCCAGCAGCCAAGCATCGGCGGCGTCTTCGGCCTCACGGCCGTCGGCGATGACTTCTTTGTCATCACCAGGGTTGCCGGCGGCAATGCCTCGGTTTTCTTGTCCGACCTGACCGCGTCGGTGGACTGGCCGCTGGCCAGGCAGGTACTGGAGTACCTCGACATTCCTGTGCCCTACGACGAGGACCTCGACCAGGTGCTGCCCGCCGGGGACCTGTCCATTCTGGCCGACCTCGGCGTGGACGAGATGGAGTTGTGCGCGCTTTCCGGCGACCTGGACCTGTTCCCCGACGAGGTGCTGGCCAGCCTGGCCCGCAGGGTCGGCTTCGGTTCGTCCTTCGACCGGGCGCTCGCGTCGATCACGGGCCAGTGACATGGCGGACGCCGGGGTAACGTCCGGTTACGTGGCGTCCTTCGAGCCGAGCATGCGGCTCGCGATCGATCTCGCGGCCGGAACCGATACCGGGTCGGCGGTCACGTCGGACGTGCCCGTCGGTGCGATCGTGCTCGGGCCAGACGGAGCCGTTGCCGGGCCGAGGACGCAATCAGTGCCTGGCCGACGGGCGATCCGACCGCGCACGCGGAAATCGTCGCCATCAGGCAGGCGGCGGAGGCCCTGCGTACCTGGCGGCTGGATGGCTGCACGCTCGTTGTCACGCTGGAGCCCTGCACGATGTGCGCCGGAGCGGTACTGAACGCCCGGATCCGGCGCCTCGTCTATGGTGCCGCCGACCCCCGCGCCGGCGCGGCCGGCTCGCTCTGGGACGTGGTGCGGGACCGCAGGCTAGGCCCGCCAGTCGAGGTGATCGGCGGCGTGCTCGCCGGCGACTGCGGATCGCTGCTGACCAGCTTCTTCGAGCGCCGTCGGGCCGAATGACGATACAGGCCGGTGAAGCTGCGGCCGTCGCAATGTCACCGGCGGAATCCGCGGTATGCGCTGGCTCGGGTAGGCTCAGCGGCGGTGGAGTCGCCTAGTGGCCGAGGGCGCACGCCTCGAAAGCGTGTGAAGGGGCAACCCTTCCGTGGGTTCAAATCCCACCTCCACCGCTCTGACCTCCCAGAACACCGTTTCGGGCGGCCGGCAGGCGGGCGCCTCATGGGCGGGTGGTCTCATTTGGTGGTTTCAGTTGCGCGTTCTCGGCAGCCTCAACGCCTGATCAGCCGCTGCTGTTGTGCCTGTTCAAGGATGCCGCGGACGGGCCTGAACGAAGGCGCGCTAGCTCTCCGATGGTACACCTGCCCCTTAACGCTGGTGTCGCTCCAAGGCGACCGGACCTGGCTGCGGGACCCAGCAGGTTCTCATCGGGGCCGGCTGCTGAGGAAAGAAAGGAGGTGGCTGGCCAGGGCGTCGGAGTCGTCAGCTGCGCCGTGGATGTAGGTGGAGGCCCGCGTGCGGAGCACCGGCAGGCCGAGGACGTAGAGGCCGGGGGCCTCGGTGACCACGCCGCCGTCGTGGCGGATGCGCCCGCTGCGGTCGCGCACCGGGATGTCGAGCCAGGTGTGGTTGGGCCGGAAGCCCGTTGCCCACAGGACGGTAGTGATCTCCCCGCTGCGTCAGGTCCTGTTCCAGCGGGGTGCGGGGATCGACGTAAGTGGGCGCGAAGCGGTGTGGTGGCGGGAGTTCGCCGTCCGAGCCCCGACGTCGCGGCCCATTCATCGGCCCGGTTCAGGAACCGGTTCATCTTCAGGTCGGCGAGGGCGCAGGTGTTGGGGAGCGACCCGGAGAACTGGGCTACGCCCATCGACTATGCGGCCGAGGCGGCCGACGATGCGGATCCCTTGCGCCGTGAGCGAGTTGAGGTCGGTCATGGCGGCTTCGGGGGTGCCGGTGAGCTGCGGAGAGGGCAGGTGGCGGGCCCGGGTCAGGTCGTCGATCTCGGTCATGGCGTTCGTCCAGCAGGCCGGTGGCCTCCAGCCACCAGAAGATGTCGCGGCCGCGGTAGCTGCGCGGTAGCCGGACGTGTTCGCCTACGGCCAGAGTCACCGGCCGTCCCGACCGGTGGATCTCGTCGGCGAGCTGGACGCCAGTGGCCGACGCGCCGACGACGAGAACCCCGCCGTCGGGGAGCTGGCCGGGGTCGTGGTAGCGTCAGCGGGGTGAGCGTCGAGATCGACGGGGGCACGGCGTCGGCGATGCGCCGGGATCGCTGGCGAGGTTGCACGCCCCGGTGGCCAGGACCACGGCCCTGCGCGCCAGAGGCCGCGTCGTCGTCGGCCCGGATCTCGAAGCCCTGCGGCCCGGCGCGCACGGTGACACGTCGTGTCGGTGCGGACCGGTGCGCCGATCGAGACGGGCGTAGCGGGTCGAGAGTGGTCGACGACCTCGGCGGCGGCCATGAATCCGTCGGGGTCATCGCCGGCGTAGTCGTGGCCGGGCAGCCGGGTCTGCCAGTTCGGGGTGAGCAGCCGCAGGAGTCGCCAGCGCTCGGTCCGCCACGAGTTCGCCACCTCACCGCGCTCGAGGACGACGTGGTCGATCGAGCGTTCGGTGAGGCGGCGGCTCATGGCCAGGCCGGCATGGCCGGCCCCGATGACGACGGTCGTGGTCCGCATCATTCGCATGCGTCCGTGTCGTGGTCAGTCAGGCCAGCTCGACGAGGACCTTGGTCGGGTTGGTCATGATGTCGAAGACCGCCGAGCGCTTCTGCGACTGGGCGATCGAGCGCCTCGAGGTCGTCGCGGGAGGCGTCGGCGTCGATGGCGAACCGGACCGTGACGCCGCTCGAAGCCGTTGCGGACGTCGGGGTCGGCGCCGAGGATGCCCAGGATGTTCATCGTGGCCTTCGATCGTGGCTGTGACCGAGCGGAGCTGGATGCCCCGGTTTTGGGCGACCGCGGCGACGCCCGCGGTCAGGCAGCCGGCCAGGCCGACCAGCACGATCTCCACCGGCGTGGCGCCGTGGTCCTCGGACGCGAAGCACTCGGGGTGGTCGATGTCGAATTCGTACGTGGTGCGGTGCTGCTGCTCGGCGCCCAGGCCGGTAAACCCGGCGACGGTGGACCGGCTGTGGGTGCCGTTGCCGCCAGGTGCAGCTGGCCCGCCAGGTGAACTGGGCTGCTTCCGGTGCGGCGGTCAGCGCCTCGCGGGCGCCGAGCAAGGCCTCGACGTTCACGCCGTTGTCAACGGGAGTGTCGGTGATAGTCATGGATGTCTCCTTCGTTTCGATGCGATCGGACGATGGTTCATTCCTGAGGCGGGTCAGGACCGAGGATGACGGGGAGCGACGTCGAGGCCGCGCAGGACCAGGCCGTCGCCGTGCGCCCAGGCGAGCGCGTCCCGGTCGACGGCGAGCCGCAGGCCGGGGTAGCGTCCGAGCAGGGTCTCGAAGGCGACCTGAGCTTCGAGCCGGGCCAGCGGAGCGCCGAGGCAGTAATGGATCCCGTGGCCGAACCCGAGGTTCGAACCGTTGCGGCGGCCGAAGTCGAGGACGTCGGGGGCTGGGAAATGGCCAGGATCGCGGTTGGCTGAGCCGAGGCACACCAGTACCTGCTCGTGCGCGGGGATCTTCACGCTGCTGAGCATCACCGGTTCGGCGGTCACCCGGAACGTGGCATGGGGGACCGGGGCGGTGAACCGGACAAGTTCGTCGATCGCCGCGGGAAGCCGCCCGGGGTCGGCCAGCAGCGCCGCGAGCTGGCCGGGATGGTCGAGCAGGGCCACCACCCCGTTACCGATAAGGCTGGCCGTCGTGTCGTGGCCGGCGACGACGAGCTGGAACAAACTCGACAGCAACTCCTGGTTGGTAAGCGCATCGTCTCCGGCGGCAACGAGGATGCTGACCAGGTCACGGCCCGGACTCCGCCGTTTGCTTCGGCCAGCTCGCGCAGGTAGGCGACGATTCGGTCTGATGCCTCGACAGCGTCGGCCGGCAGGTCGCCGGCCCACCCGGTCAGCAGCACCTGGAACCAGGCGTGCAGCGGTCGGCGATCGACTGGCGGGATGCCGAGCAACTCCGCGATCACCTCGAACGGCAGCGGGTGAGCGTATCCCTCGACGAGGTCGATGGTCCCATCCGGCCGGCCTCGTCCAGTTCGTCGAGGAGGTTGTCAGCGATCGCCCGGATGGCTGGCTCGGCGCGGCGATCCGACACGGCGAGAAGGCCCGCGACACCAGCTTCCGCAATCGGGTGTGATCGGGCGGGTCCACGTTGAGCATGTGCCGGGAGAACTCCGGCCCGGGCAGGCCTTCGGCTACGACATCGCCGATGTCTTCGAGCGCGGCGAGCATGTCCTTGGAGAGGCGCGGGTCGTTGAGCGCCTGGCGGGCCGGGTCGTACCCGAGTACAACCCATGCCGGGTGACCGTCGGCCAGGCGTACTCGCTGCACCGGGCACCGGGCCCGGGCATGCGCGAAGTGGCCGAACGGGTCGTCGCGGACCACTGGCGCCCAGCCGCCCCAGGTCGGCAGGGTGTCAGTCATCGTTGCCCTCAGGCCGGTAGCCCGTACAGAGCAGATCGAGCGTGGCGAGGCGGCCATCCTCGTCGGCGTCGGCGTAGGCCTGCTGCTCCACCGTGAACCAGCCCGCGCCTAGCCGTTCCGCCCGCAGCCGCAGTCGCCAGCACAAATGCAGGCGGCCGCCGACGTCGCCGACGGTGGCCTTGACCGTGTCGAAGCTTTCAGTGTCGCCGAACCAGCGGGCAAACCTGTCTGCGATCTCCCCGGCGCCGACCCACTGCCGCGGGCCCGAGGGGAGCAGGGCGCGCAGCCGGGCATCGGCCGCGAGCGTGCCGCCAAGCTGGGCGAAGTCCTGAGCGGCGAGGCTGTCAAGGAATGCGCCGGCGCACTCCGATCGCGGCATAGCGCTTGCCGCCCGATGGCGGGTGGTCGTCATGGAACTGTTGTATGGGTGCGGGCCGTCTTCGCGGTATCGGGGAATCCCCCTACATGGGCGCTACCGGCGCGGCATCCGAGTCCGTGCCAGGCCGGTAATGGCGACAGCGCGGCTGGCCTACGTATGCTCAGGTATGGCCTGCTGGCTGCGCGAACGCAGGGATGAGGCGGGGCGGTCGGATGCGAGACGCGAGGCGTGCATCGCGCAGTGGCCTGCCGGCGTCTGCTGACCTCTTCGTCGGCCGGGACGACGAGCTGGCGGCTCTGTCCGCGGATGCTCGCAAGCCCTCAGACCCGGCTGGTGACGCTCACCGGTCCGCCGGGCATCGGCAAGACCCGTCTCGCCGTCGCGTGCGCGGTGGCCTACGCCAGGCGCAGCGGTTGCGCCGCGGTGTTCGCTGACCTGGCTCCGCTCCGGGATCCGGCACTGGTGCTGGCGGAGCTGGCCCAGGCGGTGAGCGTGGAGCCGCGAGGCGGCACCGACCTGACCGGCCAGCTGGCGGCGGCGCTGGGCAACGAGGAGCGGCTCATTGTCCTCGACAACTGCGAGCATCTGCTGGCCGCGGCCCCGGACGTCGGCCGCGGTGCTTGCTGCCTGCCCGCGGCTGCGGGTGCTCGCGACGAGCCGGGAACGGCTCCGGCTGTCCGCCGAGCAGGAGTTTCCGGTTCCGCCGCTTGCCATGCCCGCGCTGACCGAGGTGGCCGACCTTGGCGGCCTGGCGGCGAATCCCTCGGTGGCGCTGCTTCTGGACCGTGCGCGCCGGACCAATCCGGGCTTTGATCTCACGTCGGCTAATGCGGCTTGCTGGCCAGCGCGTGCATCCGGTTGGAGGGCCTGCCGCTGGCTATCGAGCTGGCCGCGGCCCGCCTGAAGGTCCTGACGCCCGGGGAGCTGGTGTCCCGGCTCGGCAGCAGGATGGAGGTACTGGCCGGGAGCGCGCGGGATGTTCCGGCCCGGCAGCGTGCGCTGCGCAGCGCCATCGCCTGGAGTTATGACCTGCTCGACCCTGGCGAGCGGGCGCTGTTTCGCAAGCTGTCGGTGTTCGCCGGCGGCTGGACGCTCGCGGACGCGGCCGGCGTATGCGGCGCTATCCGCCAGTGAAGTGCTCCCGTCCGTGGAGTCGCTGCTCGAGAAGAGCCTGATCCGGCGGCTGCCCGGTGACGAGGAGACCGCTGAGTTCTCCATGCTGGAAAGCCTGCGCGAGTTCGCGGCGGAGCAACTGGCGTCTCACGCCGAAGCCGAGGAGATGCGGGCCAGGCCACGCCCGCCATTACGCGGGCTCTGGCGGCGCAGTTCGAGGCCGCCATCGGCCTGCCGGAGGAGCGAGCCTGGGTCGCTGCGGGTCCGCCGCCACCACGTGGACCTGCGCCCCGCACTGGATTACTGCCTGGGCGCGGGGCAGGATGGCTGGGCGCTTTCGCTGGCCACTGCGCTCGGCTGGTACCACTACACCCGTGGCGACCTCGGTCATGGCCAGGCGCTCGTGGACGCGGTCCTCCCCCTGCCCCGGCAGGGACCAGCCAGCGATCAGGCGATGACGCCGTAGCGGATGGCTTGGACGGCGTGCTCATCGTGGCCGGGATTCTGGCCTGGGCGACAGGGGAAGCCGACCGCTCCCAGGATCTGCTGCTCCGCGCTCTTGAGCGCAGCGAGGAGCGTGCTGATACGCGCCGCGCGGCGATCGCCTGCGCCTTTCTCGGCACACTGGGCCCGCGCCGGCGGCGAGTGGGATGCGTCTGCTGGCTGGCATCGGCGGGCGGAGGCGGGCTTCCGCGATGGGGGCAACACGCAGGGCGTGGCGTGGGCGCGGCACGACCTTGGGCTGCTCGCCCGGGACCACGGTGACCTGGATGAGCGCCGCGGAACTGCTCCGGGCGAGCCTGCGAGACTTCCGCGAACTCGACTATCCGTGGGCATTGGCATGGTCGGCATGGGGGCTGGGCACCACGCTGACGCGCTCAGGGCCGGCTGGAGGAAGCGCGTCCGCTGCTGGCTGAGGCTCTGCGGATCTACACGCCGTCAACGACCCCAGAGGTGTCGCCCACTGCCTGGAGGCGCTCGCCTACGTCGCCAGTGAACAGGCTCATTATGAGTCGGCCGCCCGGCTGATCGGCGCGGCCGCGGCGCTGCGCGTGCGGGAGGCCGCCCGGCCGCCCGACACCGAGCAGGCCAGGAACTCGGCAGTCGAGCGGGTGCTCGCTCAGGCGCTAGGGCCTCAGGACGCTGACCGGCTCATCCACGGCTGGCCGGACCATGCCCGCCCAGCAGGCTGCGGATCTCGCGATGGCAGTCGCTTCGGGTGCCGCACCCGGTGATCCGGACCGCACCCAGCAAGTGCCGCTCACCCCGCGAGAGCGGCAGGTGGCCACGCTGGTTGCCTCGGGCCGGACCAACCGGCAGATCGGCAGGGTGCTCGGCATCTCCGAAAAGACCGCCGAAGTCCACCTGCATCATGTGATGTCCAAACTGGACGTCCGCAGCCGGGCCGAAGTAGCCGCCTGGGCCGTCACCCAGCACCTGTCCCCGCCAGCGCGGTTAAGTGCCCGGGCCAAGCCGGCGCTGCCCAGCCGGATCAGCCAGTGGACCGAGGCTGGCCAGGAGCCGCGGCCGCATAGGAACCTAGTGGTTTTCCCCAATAGCGCTGTCCGGGCTGCGTTGGCCACGATGGTGGCGGTCCATGTCGCCGGCTGAAGGCCGGGATCGATGCGGTGGGCCTCCTCCGCTGGCCAGCGGCTCGCTAAAGGGGTGCAACCGATGCGCGCACGGCTACCCGATGAGTCGGGTTACGTTGTCAACTCAGGCGTGCGGATTCACTACGAGGTGCACGGCACCGGTCAGCCGACCATCCTGCTGCTGCCCACGTGGGCGATCGTGGACTCCAGGCACTGGAAGATGCAGGTGCCGTTCCTGGCCCGGGACTACCGTGTGATCACCTTCGACCCGCGCGGCAACGGCCGGTCCGACCGGCCCAAGAACCCGGCCGCCTACGCCGACACCGCCTTCGCGAGCGACATCGCGGCCGTGCTCGACGCGACCGGCACCGAGCGGGCGTTGCTCGCGGCGTTCTGCAGCGGCTTCCCCTGGGCGCTGCTGTTCGCGGCGGAGCGCGCCGCAGCGGGTGACCGGCATCGTGACCATCGCGCCGACGCTGCCGATCCCGCCAGCGGAGCCCTGGGAGCGGTACGAGGGCTCCTTCGACGACATCCTCGACACCACCGAGGGGTGGGCGAAGGAGAACCGGCACTACTGGCGGCGGGACTGGCGAGGATACGTCGAGTTCTTCATGTCCCAGATCACCACCGAGCCGCACTCCACCAAGCCCTACGACGACCTCGTCGAGTGGGGCATGCAAACCGACGCCGAGACCATGCTCTGCGATGCCGATGCCCCCCAGCAGATCACCGATGAGGCGGAGGCGGCCCGCCTGTGCCGTGAGCTGGCCTGCCCGGTACTCGTGATCGGCGGCGACCAGGACAAGATCGTCCCGCCCGAACGAGCGCGGCGGATCGCCGAGCTGACAAACGCCGGCCTGCTCCTGATCGAGGGCGGCGGGCATGCGCCGCACGTCCGGTATCCAGTCGCGGTGAACCACGCCATCCGGGACTTCGTGGACCGGTGGGTGCCCCCGCCGCCGAAGCGGACCGCCTGGCGGGCTACGCACGGCCGCGGCCGCCGGGCGCTGTGGATCTCCTCCCCCATTGGCCTCGGCCACGTCCAGCGGGACCTGGCCATCGCCCGGGCCGTCCGGAAACGGGTGCCGGACCTGGAGATCCACTGGTGGGCGCAGCCACCGGTGACCAGCGTGCTGGCCGACGCCGGGGAGATCATCCACCCGGCCAGCTCCGAACTGGCCTGCGAGTCGGCGCACTGGGAATCAGAAGCCACGGACCACGACCTGCCCGCCTTCTACGCCTTCCGGCGGATGGACGAGATCCTCTGCGCGAACTACATGCTGTTCGACGACGTCGTCCGGGACACCAGCTACGACCTCTGGGTCGGCGACGAATGCTGGGAGATCGACTACTTCCTGCACGAGAACCCCGAGCGGAAGATCGCCCCGTACGTATTCATGACCGACGTGATCGGCTTCCTGCCCACCGACCCCGGCGACCCACGAGAAGCCGAGCTGTGCGCGGACTACAACGCCGACTCCATCGAAAAGCGCGAGCGGTTCCCCCGGCTGCGCGACCTGTCCATGTTCATCGGATCCTTCGACGAGCTTCCCGATGTCCCGTTCGGGCCCGGCCTTCCGGGCATCCGGTCATGGTCCCGCCGGTGGTTCTGCTCGGTGCCCTACGTCGTGCCCTTCAACCCCGGCGCCTACCGCGACCGCGCCCGGTTGCGCCGCCGGCTCGGCTATCCGCAGGATCGAGCCGCTACTCGTCGCCGCGGTAGGAGGCACGACGGCCGGCGTCAGCCTGCTGGAACTGACCTGCGACGCGTTCGCGCGACTACGCAAGCAGGTGCCGGACGCGCGCATGCTCCTGGTCACCGGCCCGCGCATCGATCCCCGGCTGCTGCCGGACACCGAGGGCATGGACAAGCGCGGCTATGTGCCCGATCTCTTCGAGCACCTGGCGTGTGCCGACGCGGCCATCGTGCAAGGCGGGCTGTCCACGACGATGGAACTGGTCGCCACCGGGCGGCCGTTCATCTACTTCCCCCTCCGCCGCCACTGGGAACAGCAGCACTTCGTCACCCACCGGCTCAGCCACTACCGGCCGGCCTTCGGATGGACTACGCGGCAACCACAGCCGACGACTTGGCCACCGCGATGCGGACAGCCCTGGCGGACAACAACACCAGGCCCGGCTACCGGAAGGTCCCGCGAGGTGGCGCGACCCGGACTGCCGCGCGTATCGCCGCGCTGCTGGCTGGCGGGCCGCACACATTTCGAGGCTGACGTCCGGGACAACAGGAGAACGAGATGGCTGTCACTGGTAACGAGGATGCGGTCCGGTCGGTCGTCATGGATTACGTGGAGGGGTGGTTCGAGGGCGACGCGGGTCGAATGAAGCGCGCGCTTCATCCTGAGCTGGTGAAGCGCTGCCGGGGGATCGAGGGTGCTGACCCGGATGCGCTCGAGACGTTGTCAGCGCGGGACATGATCGATGCGACGGCTCACGGAGACGGACGCCGCGAGGATGCTGCCGACCGGCAGATCGAGATCAGGATCGACCATCTGAGCGGCGGGATCGCGAGCGCGCAGTGCTTCCCACCGTTATGTCGATCTACTGCACCTGATCGACATGCCGGACGGCTGGAAGATCGTCAACGCGGCGTGGCGTCTGCGGTGAAGAAGGATCACGCCAAATCGCGGGGCGCCCGACGGGCTCAGTTTTGGTCTCATTCATGGGTTCAAATCCCACCTCCACCGCCATTGACCTGCGATGATGCATTCAGTCTGCAGCTGCCGTCTGTCTGCTGCGGCGTTCCGGTCTCATTTGGTTGGTCTCATTTGGGCCGCATGTCTCCGCGATGCTGCTGCGTCACCCTCTGCTTACACCGGCCGCTCCGATAGCGGTCCGTCGAGACACGTCTTCTGCCGCGCGCAGTCCAGCGGGCTCAGCCGCTGGTGTGAAGGCTGATTCGGCTCTACATATCGGGGACGTGCCCTGGCCCGTTGACGCGGATCGCCTCAGCTACTTCGCTCAGGTCATTGTTGAGCTGATGATCCCGCCCGGGCAGCCGGTGCACCCGCGCCTGCGGGATCGCCAGGGCATACAGGTCGGCATGCGAAGACGGGGCGGTCTCGTCCTGGAGTCCGTGGAACACATGCACCGCTACATCTGGTGGCAGGCTCGCGCCGAGCTCGCTCGTCAGCTCAAACTCGTCGCTGGGCCAGCCGCCAACGCCGACGAACGGGGCGGCGATCAGTACGATCGCTCCGAGCCCTCTCTCCGGCGGCTGCTCGGCAAGTGCATTGATGAGGATTGTCGCGCCTACCGAATGGCCGGCCACGACCGCGCCATCGTTCAAGTCTGTCATCTCGCGCCGGATCGCCGCGCTCCATCGCGCATAGGCCGGGTCGCCCTCGTCGGGCATCCGCGGGTAGCGGACCTCATACCCCGCCCCGAGCTCTTGCCTCAGGCTCTCGACCAACTTGTCGTCCCACACGTCGTGCGCACCCGCGCCGCCGCCCTGGATGAACAGGATCTGCCCAACACGTGTCATGGCGAGTCCCTTTCACGCCTACGTAACCCGAGGGAGAACCTCGCCGTCGGTCTCAGGGTGCGCAGTCCTCGAAACGTATGAAACCACCTCCACCGCTCTGACGAGGCACGATGGGCCTGGCCTGCGGTAGTTGGTTACCGATGACCTTGACCCGCGGATCTCATAATCAGACACGCACGCGCTCGAAAGCTGCCCGCCATCTGTCAGGTGGCGGTCACGTTGTACTCGGTGGGCGTGGGCAAGGTCACCGTGACGCCGGCTGAGTCCCGGCCCAGTGTGCTGGGTGTGTTGCTTACGCGCGGCGGCTTTTGCGGCCGCCATGGTTTGCAGGTAGCTGTGCACCAAGGGGATGGCGGCGGCGCCTTCGCCGACGGCGGAGGCGACCCGTTTGACCGATCCGTGGCGTACGTCACCGGCGGCGAACACCCCGGGCAGGCTGGTCTCCAGCGGCAGCGGCGGCGGGCGGGGTGCCAGTGGCGCGCCGGTGCCGGCGGGCAGGTCTGGGCCGGTGAGGATGAACCCCTGCTGGTCGCGCGCGACGGTGTCGGCGAGCCATTCGGTCCGCGGCTGGGCGCCGATGAGGACGAATAAGGCGTCTGCGGGGACAGCTGCGCCGCGTCCCGGAGGCGGTGTCCTGCAAGTATCAGCGATTCGAGATGGCCGGTGCCGGTGCCGGTGCCGCCGACGACCTGCACGTGGTAGCGGACCTCGATGTTCGGGGCGGCGCCGATCTGGCGGATGAGGTAATCGGACATGCTGTCGGCCAGCGATGCGCGCGCGCACCAGGATGGTCACCTTCTCGGCCCACTTGGCCATGTGCAGCGCGGTCTGCCCGGCGGAGTTGCCGCCGCCGGCGACAAACACGTTCCGCCCGCGCATGGCCGGTGCCTCGCTGACCGCGGCGCCGTAAAAGACCCCCCGGCCCTGCAGTCCTCCAGGTGCGGGATGCCGAGCCGCCGGTAGGCGACGCCGGTCGCGATGATCACCGTCCGCGAAGTGAGGACGCTGCCGTCGGACAGCCGCAGCCGGTAGTGGCCATCCTTGCGGGACAGGCCCTCGACCTGGCGCATGTACAAGAAGGTGGTGCCGAAGGCCCAGGCCTGCCGCCAGGTCTCCTGCGCCAGCATGGCGCCGCTGATGCCCTGGGAGAAACCGGGGTAGTTGCGGATCATCGAGCTGGTCCCGGCCTGGCCGCCGATCGCCTCATGCTCGATCACCACGGTCCGCAGTCCTTCGGAGGACGCGTAGACCGCGGCAGCCAGCCCGGCCGGGCCTCCGCCGACCACCGCCACATCGAAGACCTCCCCGGGCGAGATCGGCGTCATGACGCCGAACGCGTCCGCGATCTGCCGATTGGAAGGGTTTACCAGCGCCGGCCGCTCAGCCCCGAACCCGAGCACGACAACCGGCAGTTCCGGCGACTCCAGGCCGAGGTCGCGCAGCATCCGCTGGCCGTTCCCGGAGGTGGCGTCATAAAAGCCGGCCGGGACCCGGTGGCGGGTGAACAGGTCACGCAGTTCCTGCGACCGCGCCGACCACCGCTGGCCGATCACCTGCGCCGCCTCGAAGCCGCCACCGCGCCGGCTGCCCCACTCCCGCAGGAACTCGGTAATCGAGCGGTGGAACTCCTCGGCCGGGGCCTGCACCGGCCGGTTCACCCAGTGGTCGATCTGGCCCAGGGTGACCGCGCCGAAGACCGACCGCATCGATTCCCAGTCACCCCAGCCAACCGCGGCCACCCGAAGCGCCGTCGGGTCGATGGCGCGGACCGCGGCAAGTACCTCGACGCCATCGGGGTCCTGCGCACCGACCCCGCCGATGACCAGCGCCACCGGCAGCCCAGCGGCCGCCAGGTCCCGCATCCACGGTGCCAGCTCCGCCGGGCCGGCCGCAGACCACGATCTGATAGTCCGCCGCCATACCGCTTGGACAGCTCCCGGTACAGGATCTCCCGGGCGCCAGAGTCCCGGCAGACGATGACGATGGCCGCCTGGGCCCGGCAGTTTCACCGCCCACGGCGGCCCCAGCTCCTCATACGCAGCGGTGGCAAGGCCAGCTGATGCACTCATCTCGTCCCCCTCAGGTGGGTGGTCTGGAATCCGGTGCACGGTCGGCTGCTGCCCGGCCCGGCAACGTTGGCGCAAGGCGACGCAGGTGCAGGACCGGGACGGACGCGCACAGCGCTCCACCGTGCCCGGCGGGTGCGGCTGATGCCGCAAGCGAGCGGCCGTCCGGACGCGACGAACCAAGCTCGTTTCCTGAGGCGCCCGTCCCCGTGGCTGTCCTGGCCTTGGGCTGGCGAGGGAGATGGCTTGGGCAGGGCATGCCCTTGTACCGGGCCGCGTAGAACATGATGAGCGCCGTGGCCACGATCTGGATCCCGCCGAGCACGATGAACACGTCGGCGCCGATGGCGACGGCGCGTACTGTGACCAGAACCGACGCCAGCAGCCATACCGCAAATGCCAGCCTGCTGATGCCAGCCGCGCAGCGGGCCCTGATCAGGTGGGAAATCTGCGGCACGTAGGCCGCCCCGGCCAGCCCGGCGCCGGCAAAGCCCGCGATCTCTGTGATGGTCATCATCGCTGGCATTCGGAGAACTCCTCCAGATGAGCGCCCGTCAAGGTGCACTGAATTGGTCACCGGGCGGGAGGTTCCCGCCGTCGGTTGCCATGCTGCTGGCCACCCAGGGCGATCACCACACGTGCCCGCCCACAGGAGACCCACAGGATCGGGGCCGCCCGGAGCGCCGCCGCCGGGAGCCGACGGGGTCGGCGCGGGTGAACTGCCTGATCGGCCTGCGCTACAAGGCCGCGTGTCCGGGTTCGGGGAGGGCACCCACGCTTCGGCTGGCGCACCGGTAGCGAGAGATGGCGCAGGTGGGCGGGCCTGGCTACTCTTGGTATGGGTCTGCCGCGCCCGGCCGGGTTTGCGGCGCGGCGGGATGCGGGCCTGTGGAGGGGATGCCGGGATCATGGCGGAGCAGCCTGCGCTGGGGTTCGCCGGGTTGCTGCGGCAGTTGCGGGCCGAGGCCGGGCTGACGCAGGAGGAGCTGGCGGAGGCGGCGGGCCTGAGCCCGCGGTCGGTCAGTGACCTGGAGCGGGGCATCAACCGCACTGCCCGCAAGGACACCGCCGTGCTGCTGGGCGGCGCGCTGGGCCTGGCCGAGCCAGTGCACGCGTTGTTCGTGGCGGCGGCCCGCGGGCTGGTCCCGGCTGCGGAGGTGCTGGGGGCCGTGCGAGGCGCCAGGCCGCGGGTGTGGAACATCCCCGCCCGTAATCCGGGGTTCACCGGCCGGGACGATCTGCTGGCTGAGGTGCGGGAGCAGTTGCTGGCCGGGGATACGGCGGTGGTGCAGGCGCTGCACGGGATGGGCGGGGTGGGCAAAACCCAGCTGGCGGCCGAGTACGCGCACCGGTTCGCCGGGGCCTATGACCTGGCCTGGTGGATCAACGCCGAGCAGGGCGGGCTGATCGGCGAGCAGGTCGCCGCCCTTGGCGTTGCGCTGGGGTGCGTGCAGCCTGGGGCCGGGACCGAGGCGGTGCGGGCGGCGGTGCTGGCCGAGTTGCGGCACCGCGGCCGGTGGCTGCTGGTCTTCGACAACGCCGAAGACCCCGCGGACGTGGCACCGTGGCTGCCTGGCGGCGGCGGGCATGTGCTGATCACCTCCCGGCAGCGGGGCTGGGAGGAGGTCGCCGTACCGGTCGAGATCGACGTGCTGGCCCGGGCCGAGTCGGTGGCGATCTTGCAGGCCCGGGTCACTGTGCTTTCCGGAGCCGACGCAGACCGGCTCGCCGCCGAGCTCGGGGACCTGCCGCTGGCCATCGCCCAGGCGGCGGGGTTTATGGCGGACACCGGCATGGCAGCCGATGAGTTCCTGGTGCTGCTGCGGACCAGGGCTGGGCAGCTGCTGGCCCAGGGGGCGCCGGGGTCTTACCCGCGGTCGCTTGCGGCCGCCACCGGTCTGATCGCGGACCGGCTCGCCCGCCAGGACCTGGCCGCGGCCGAGCTGGCCAGCGTGTGCGCGTTCTTGGCACCCGAACCGATCCCGCAGAGCCTGTTCACGGGCGCCGTCAGCCTCTTGCCCGGCCAGCTGGCGGCCCGGGCCGCGGACCCGCTGGCCTGGCGGCAGACCCTGGCGCACATGACAAGGCAGTCGCTGGCCCGAATCGATCACCGCGGGCTGCAGATGCACCGGCTCACCCAGGCCATCCTGCGCGAGCGGCTTTCCCCCGCTCAGGCCGCCGCCACCCGCAAATACGCCGAGGCGCTGCTGGCCGCCAGCGATCCCGGCGACATGCTGAATCCAGCCACCTGGCCCCGGTGGGCACGGCTGACGCCGCACGTACTGGCCGCCGACCTGGCCGCTACCGACAACCCCGCCCTGCGCGAGCTAGCCGGCCGCACATGCTGGTACCTGCTCGAGCGGGGCGATATCCGCACAGTCCATGATCTCGCCAGCGGTCTTCACCAGCACTGGCGCGACCGGCTCGGCGAGGACCATCCGGACACGCTGATGGCCGCGCACTATCTCGCCAGGACGCTGCTGGAGATGGGCCGCCACGCCGAATCACGCGACCTGAACCACGACACCCTGGCCCGCCGCCGCCGCGTCCTGGGCCAGGATCACCTCGACACCCTCTACTCCGCCCACAACCTGGCCATCGACCTGCGCAAGCTCGGCGACGTCCAGGCCGCCCGCGACCTGAACCAAGACACCCTCGCCCGCCACCGCCGCGTCCGGGGCCAAGACCACCGCAGCACATTGGGCTCCGCCACCATCCTGGCTCACGACCTGCGCGAGCTGGGCGACGTCCAGGCCGCCCGCGACCTGAACGAAGACACCCTCGACCGCCGCCGCCGCATCGTGGGCCAAGACCACCCCGACACCCTGAACTCCGCCCACAACCTGGCCATCGACCTGCGCGAGCTGGGCGAGGTCCAGGCCGCCCGCGACCTGAACCAAGACACCCTCGACCGCCGCCGCCGCATCCTCGGCCAAGACCACCCCGACACCCTGAACTCCGCCCACAACCTGGCCATCGACCTGCGCGAGCTGGGCGAGGTCCAGGCCGCCCGCGACCTGAACCAAGACACCCTCGACCGCCGCCGCCGCATCCTCGGCCAAGACCACCCGGACACCCTGAACTCCGCCCACAACCTGGCCATCGACCTGCGCCAGCTGGGCCAGGCGGGTCCGTCAGCTCAACGGCCCCCGGCAAAAGGCCGCTGGGCTTATGGGCCTGTCGGTCCGCCAGCGCGATGACCTGAAGCCCCGCCACCGACAGAATCCATCGTCGGCCCGCTCTTAGCTTCCAAGGGCGTGTATTGACGCAGAGTATACACTGAGCGTATTCTCGCGCTATGAGCGTCCCCATGACCCTGCTTGGCCTGCTCGAACGCGAGCCGAGCCACGGCTATGACCTCAAACGCGACTACGACGCCTACTTCGGCCGGAGCAAGCCGCTGCCGTTCGGCCAGGTCTATGCGACGCTCGGCCGGCTGGCCCGCGACGGCAAGGTGGCGGCCGGGGAGATCGAGCCGGGCGCGGGACCGGACCGCAAGCGCTACGCCATCACAGACCTCGGGGTGAACGAAGTCGAGGAATGGCTTGCCGAGCCGGTCGAGCCCGAGCCTCACCTGCAGACGGTGTTGTTCTCCAAGGTGGTACTGGCGCTTATGCTGGGGCGCCCCGCCGCGCGCTACCTCGATGTCCAGCGCGGCGAGCACCTGCGGCGGATGCGGGAGCTGACCGTGCTCAAGCGGACCGGCAGCCTGGTCGACGCGCTCCTGGCCGACCACGGCTTGTTCCACTTGGAAGCCGACCTTCGATGGATCGACCTGACCACGGCCCGGTCTGCAGGCTCTGGCCCAGACGGTGCGGCCATGAGCGCCGAAGTCCGGGGGATTCCTAGGACGAATGACGGCAGAGCCACCAGCGCAGCAGCGCATGGACCCCAAGGCTGCCTCATCGAGGCGCGTGATGTGGTCAAGTCCTTCGGCCAGACACCGGCCCTGCGCGGCGCCAGCGTGTCGGCAGCCCGCGGCGAGATCCTCGCCGTCATGGGGCCCAGCGGGTCAGGCAAGTCGACGCTGCTGCACTGCCTGGCCGGCATCCTCAGCCCAGACTCCGGGGAGATCCACTTCGCTGGTCGGCGGGTCGACGCCCTGCGCGAAGCCGAGCGCAGCGCGCTGCGCCGGGACCGGTTCGGGTTCGTGTTTCAATTCGGCCAGCTTGTCCCTGAGTTGACCGCGGAGGAAAACGTCGCCCTGCCGCTACTCTTGGGCGGCACCCGCCGCGCGCCGGCGCTGAAGGCTGCCAGGGCGTGGTTCGGGCGGCTCGGCCTCGAGGGGCTGCAGCAGCGCAGATCGGGGGAATTGTCAGGGGGCAGGCCCAGCGCGTGGCGCTGGCCCGCGGCTTGGTGGCCGACCCCGAGGTGCTGTTCGCCGACGAGCCGACCGGATCGCTGGACTCCCTCGCCGGCGAGCACGTCATGAACCTGCTGACCGCGGCCGCGCGCGACCAGGGCACCACCGTCATCCTGGTCACCCACGAGCCCCGGGTGGCGGCCTACGCCGACCGCGAGGTCGTCGTCCGCGACGGCAAGGTCAGCTCGCTTTCACCCGGCCGGGCCGTCTGATGATCCGCCTCGGCCTGCGCCTGACGCTGAACGGCGGCCGGGAGGCCGCCGCCCGGCTCGCCATAACCGCCGCGGCCGTGGGGCTGGGAGTCGGCCTCCTGCTTATTACCGTCGCGGGTATCAACGCTCTCAACGCCCAGAATGGCCGCGCCGCGTGGCTCAGTACCGGGGCGTACGTGTCCGGCGGTCCATCAGCGCGGTCAGGGGCGCCCGCCGCGAATCCCCTCTGGTGGCTGCTCAGCACCGACTACTTCAAAAGCCTGGCTATCGAGCGGGTCGACGTCGCAGCCACAGGTCCCCGCTCACCAGTTCCGCCCGGCATCCCGCACCTGCCAGGCGCAGGGCAGTTCTACGCCTCGCCGGCCCTCAGCCGGCTGCTGCTCGCTACCCCTGCCGCCGAGCTCGGGGACCGCTTCCCCGGGCACCAGATCGGCACGGTCGGCCCCGCGGCGCTGCCGGCCCCGAACTCGCTGATCATCGTCATCGGTCACAGCCCTGGCCAGCTCTCCCACCTGCCGGGAGCCGGTCAGGTCACCAGCATCGCGACCGTGCCTCGCGGCGACGCGGTCGTCGGCTACGACCCCACGACCCTCGCGGCCATCCTCGCCGTCGGGGCTTTGGCACTGCTGTTCCCTGTACTCATCTTCATCGGCAACGGCGACGCGGCTTGCTGCGGCACGCCGGGAACAGCGCTTCGCCGCGATGCGCCTGGCGGGCGCGACGCCCAGGCAGGTGTCGGCGACCTCGGCGGTCGAGGCGTCCATCGCCGCCCTCGGGGGCGTAGCCATCGGGTTCATCCTCTTCGTTCTCCTCCGCCCGGTCTTGCAGCACGTCTCATTCACCGGCGTGCCGTTCGCCCGCGGCGACCTGTCGCTCGATCTGGCCGACATCCTGCTGGTCGCGGTCGGTATCCCGGGCGCAGCGGCGGTGGCGGCACGGGTCGCGCTGCGGCGCGTGCAGATCTCACCGCTCGGCGTCGCCCGGCGCGTCACCCCGCCCGCCCCCAGCGCTTACCGGCTGGTCCCGCTGGTGGCCGGCATCGGCGAACTCGCCTACTTCGCAGGCGTCGGGCACCCCCGGAGCAGCACCGGCCAGATTGGGGCTTATTTCTCGGGATTCCTCCTGATCATGGCCGGGCTGATCATGGCCGGCCCGTGGCTCACCATGGCCTGCTCCCGGATCATGGCCGGGCGCACCAGCCGGCCCGCCGCCCTCATCGCCGGGCGCCGGCTCTCGGACAACCCGCGGGCCGCCTTCCGCGCGATCGGCGGGCTGATTCTCGCGCTCTTCGTCACCAGCGTCGCGGCCGGGATAACTACCACGATCATTGCCGATCATGGTGCCCCCGCCGGCGGCGCTGTCGCCAGCGACACCCTGGCCGACCAGTTCGTCACCGGTCAAACCTCATCGGGCCGTCCGTTGACTGCCGTGGCCTCGATCCCCGGCACAGTGCTGAACGGGCTGCGGTCCATCAGGGGCGTCCAGGGCGTGACGGTGATCCATACCGACCCTCGCGCCGTGCTGTCTCCCAAAGCGAACCAGAGCGACCTGCCCGGCCTGGCCTCGTGCGCTCAGCTCTCTAGTACCCCCGCCCTAGGTCGCTGCGCAGCGGGCGTGGGCGTTGCTTCGATCACCCTGAATCTCAGCGAGGCAGAAACAAGCAGGTCACAAGCCGCAAAGGTCTGGCCAGTCGCTGCCGTATCCCTTCAGCGGCTGCACCGTATCCCGGTCCAGACGATCATCGTGGGCACGAATGGGTCGACCGCCGCAATCGAGCGGGCGCGAACCGCCCTCGAGGCGGCCTTCCCCTACCTGGGCCCGGCGGCCATTATCAGCGGGTCGGGCTCCCAGAGCACGTACACCGAGTTGCAACACATGACCGACGTGGTGATCCTGGCCAGCCTGGTCATCGCCGGCTGCAGCCTCGCGGTGAGCGTGGCCGCCGGCCTGACTGACCGCAAGCGCCCCTTCAGCCTGCTCCGGCTCACCGGCGCTCCGATCGGCGTGCTGCGCCGCGTGGTGGCCCTGGAAAGCGCGGCCCCGCTCATCATCGTCGCCCTCGTATCGGCGGGGACAGGATTCCTGGCCTCCGGGTTGTTTCTCAGATCCGAGCTTGGTGAATCACTCCTGCCGCCAGGAGCCGGGTACTACCTCATCGTCTTTGCCGGGCTCGCTGCTTCGCTCGGAGTTATTGCTTCCACCTTGCCCCTTCTCCAGCGGATCACCGGACCAGAGAACGCCAGAAACGAGTGACGGACTCCCGCGCCGCTCAATGAAGCTGTCCAGGCAACCATCATCTTCTCCTCCAGACTGGCGGCGCCGGCGCAGCTACGATCATGCCGATGGCGCTGGCGCTGCTAAACGGCGCGTCCGCCTTCCCTGCTCCGTGATTCCAGCGCCTATGCGACGGCTGGCGGGGCGTCCTCGACGGCCACATGCTCGGCCCAGAAGTCGGCAACGAGGGCAGCGAGTGCGGCGGGACGTTCGAGCGAGGGTAGGGCGCGTGATCCCGTGAGAACCGCCGAGCGGGCATCCTTCATCGATGCCGTGGTCTCGGCGCACTCAGAGGGACTCCACTCGCCCCGGTCGTCGGTGGCAATCATCATGGTGGGGCATGTGACGCGTGCGGTTGCCCAGGCCAGGTCCGTCCTTTTGAGGACGCCGGAACTGACGGTACGCGCGATGGCGCGTCTGCAGGGTCGGGACATGGGGGCAACGAGCGCGTCGACAGCCTCTGGGTCAGTGCGCCGCGTGAGGTCGGTGAGCATCGCGTCGAGCAGGCCCTGGCGTATCGGCCCGCGCATGCCAATGGCGCGGTAGGCGGGGAGCAGCATTCTTACCTGCCGCCGCATCGACGGACTCGCTGCCTGGACCGGCGTGCTCACCGTGATCAGGCTGCGCACCAGCTCCGGCCGGACGGCGGCCAGCTGCAACCCGACGTGGCCACCCCACGCGTTGCCCAGCCAGTCGACGGGACCCGCGACCAGTTCGTTCTGAACCTGCGAGATAACCGCGACGGCTCCCTGCACGCAGCGGTCGTTGAACTTGTCCACCACGCGGTCCAGACCTGCGCTCGCTCCGAAGGACCACCCGTCGACCAGCACCAAGGTGCGTTTCTGGCGAAGGTCGTCCACGACCCGCCCCCAGCTCCGCGAATCCGTAAACATGCTGTGCCACATGATGGCTACGTGAGGCGGCCCAGGGACGACCTGGGCGGCGAGCTGGCCGAGTTCCGTGTCGATGCGCATCATTTCACTGTACTCAAAGTACAGCGAAGTTACTAGACTGGATCACATGCCCCGTCGCTACCAGTCGTCAGTCCGCGCAGAACGAGCCGGTGAGAACCGCGCCCGGCTCGTCTCCGCGGCTCACGGGCTCTTCCTCAGGCAAGGCTGGACCATGACGACGATGACGCAGGTCGCTGCCGCGGCAGGTCTCGCTCGCCCCACCGTGTACCTCCACTTTGATGCCAAGGTCGACCTGCTGATCGCCTGCATCGACACCTCACTGTCCGAAATCCCGGTCCGGGACCGCGCCGACTACCAGGCGATGGGCGAGGGCACGCCCGCCCAAAGAGCGGCGACCGCGGCACGCTGGCTGCGAAGTGCCTACGAGCGGTCCGCCTCCATCCAGCGGATCCTGGACGACGCTGCGGTTAGCAGCCCCGAGGCGGCCCGGGCACAGGCTCGGATGGAGCAGCGTCGACATGAAGAGTTCGCCAACGCATGCCGTCTCGTCCTCGGGGGTCGCGTCCCAGCCAACGCTCTCGTGGATGAAGTCTGGGCCCTCGGCTCGCGCGCGATGTGGTTCAAATTCGCCGAGTGCGGATGGTCTCCAGACGATTGGGAGTCATGGTTCGTTCGCGTCGTGCTCGACGCCATTCACACGCGCGGCGTCAAGGGTTGACACGGCACCGACAGCTGGAAACCACCTTCCCGGCTACTGACCTGCGGCGATCAGAAGCTGTCCAGGCAACCATCTTCTCCTGCTGCCTGACGTTGCTGCGCAAGTACTGACCCCGTCCGCACAGGAAACTGGTCGCCCCACGGCCGACCAGTTTCGTGGTTGCCGCGTGTCCTAACACGGCGGAAGCAGAAACACAGCAACCGCAAGAGTGCGGTAAGGAGAAGTCACGTGGGTTTCAGGCAGCTAACACCAGGTGGCTGGCCAGCCGGGTCGACCAGGGGGCAGCGGTGGGTGCTGGCCCTGGCCTCGTTGGCCTCGTTCATCGTGATCCTCGATGTGATGGTGGTCGCGACCGCGCTGACCACCCTCCGCCGCGACCTGGGCGCATCGCTGGCAGACCTGGAGTGGACGGTCAACGCTTACACGCTCAGCTTTGCGGTGCTGCTGATGACCGTGGCGGCCCTTGGTGACCGGCTCGGCCGCCGCCGGGTCTTCGCCGCCGGGCTCGCGGTGTTCGCAGTCGCCTCGGCAGGGTGCGCCCTGGCTCCGGACGCAGCCCTGCTGATCGCTGCGCGCGCGGTGCAGGGCGCCGGCGCGGCCACGATCATGCCGATGGCGCTGGCGCTGCTAAACGGCGCGTTCCCGCCCGCGCGGCGGGGCTGGGCGATCGGAATCTACGGCAGCGTGACCGCGGTCGCCGTCGTCGCCGGGCCGGTCCTCGGCGGGGCAGTCAGCCAGGGCCTGGGCTGGCAGTGGATCTTCTGGCTCAACGTGCCGGTCACGCTCGCGGCAATCCCGCTGGTGCTCAACCGCATCGGTGAGGCCAAGGGGCCGGCCAGCGCCGTGGACTTGCCTGGGCTCGCGCTGGTCACTGCTGCCGCCCTCGGGCTGGTGTGGGGGCTCGTGCGCGGCAACACAGCTGGCTGGGGCAGTGCCGAAGTGATCGGCACCCTCGCCGGAGGGGCCGTGGCGGCGGTCGCCTTCGCGGCCTGGGAGCGCCGTGCGGCGCATCCGATGCTTCCGGTACGCCTGTTCCGCTCGCCCGCGTTCTCGGCAGGCAACATCGCGATCTTCGCAATCAACGCCTCGCTGGCCGGCGTGATCTTCCTGATGCCGCAGTATCAGCAGGTCGTGGCCGGGCAGGACCCGCTCGGCGCCGGACTGCGGCTGCTGCCCTGGGGCATTGCGCCACTCCTTATCGCGCCCACGGGCTGGCGCGCTGGCAGACCGGATCGGTGAACGCGCGCTGGTCGTCACCGGATCGCTGCTGCAGGCTGCCGGCGTGGCCTGGATCGGCGCCGCAGCGGGGCCCGCGACCGACTACCTTGCCCTGGTCGCGCCCATGACCATCATCGGCGCCGGGCTCGGGCTCACGATCCCCGCCCTCACCCGGGCTGCAACAAGCGTCGTGCTGCCCGCAGATATCGGCACCGCATCCGGGGCCTTCTCCACCATGCGCCAGCTCGGCGGGGCATTCGGCGTCGCGGTCGTCGGCGCAGCGTTCGCCTCCACCGGAAGCTACGCCACCGCCAGCGCCTTCAGCCACGGGTTTGCTACCGCCTTCGGCGTTGCGGCGGGCCTGGCCTTCGCCGGGGCAGTTGCCGGGACGATCCTGCCCACGCCGCGCCGCTCATGGCGGCCCGTCTCTCAGTCAGGTTCCGCCACTAGTGCGAGCGCCTCGACCTCCAGCAGCAATTCGGGCATGAAGAGCGCCGCCACCTGAACCGCCGTGCTCGCGGGCAGCGGGTGGGTGCCGAGGTGCTGGTCACGCACCGCCCTGATCGCGGGCAGATGAGCGACATCTGTCAGGAAGTAAGTCAGCTTGATCACGTCGCCGAAGCCCGCGCCGGCGGCGGCCAGGCAGCGCCGCAGGTTCTCGAATACCTGCCGGGCCTGCGCCGCCGGATCGCCCGCGCCTACCAGCTCGCCGCCTTCATCGAGCGCGACCTGGCCCGAGACCACCACCAGGCGTCCCGAGCCGGTCACCACGTGCGTGTACCCCCGGCCAGGTGCCATGCCCTCGGGAGCCGGTATGTGAGTCAGCTGTCCCTGCGCAGTCATGACCGCATCATCTCCCAGTGGTTAGCGGCCGGCCGGTACCGGGCATCATGTCCGGCGACCCAGGTGTGGCACGCGCGCCGGTCGCTGCACCGCGCGCACCGGAGGAAGTCATGGCCAGTACCAGCACACCCGCCCAGCGCCAGCCGGAACTGGCCGGGCAGACCGTGGTCGTCATCGGCGGCAGCGCTGGCATCGGGCTCGAGACAGCCCGCCGCGCCCGGGCTGAGGGCGCCACTGTCGTCATCACCGGCCGCAATCCCGACCGTCTCAGGCAAGCGGCACTGGACGTCGACGCGCGCCAAACGGCGGCCTTCGACGCCAGCGACTGGCCCGCGCTGCGGCAGTTCTTCGAGGACCTGCCGGCGCCGATCGACCACGTGCTTGTCACAGCGGGCGGCCCCCGGTACGGGCCGCTGCTCGAGATGAATCCAGCGCAGGTGCGCGACGCGATCAGCGACCACGCTGTGCTGGCGCTCGAGGTCGCACGCAACGCCGTCGGCAAGATGAGGCCAGGGGGGACGCTGCTGTTCATCGGCGGCACCGGCGGGCGTCGCGTCCGCCCAGGACTCGGGATCATCTCCGCGGCCACTGCCGCGCTGCCTCCGTTCACGGCTGCCCTCGCGCTCGAGCTCGCGCCGGTGCGCATCAACCTCATCGCACCGGGCTTCGTTGACACACCGTTGTCGGCGTCGCTGCTGGGAGATCAGCTCGAGGAGCGCCGCCACGAACTGCGGACGACGCTGCCGATCGGCCGTGTCGTCAGCCCGGCCGACGTCGCCGCGCTCGCCGTGCACATCATGACGAACACCGCGCTGACCGGTGCGACCTACGACATCGATGGCGGACAGCAGCTCGTCTCCTGACGATTGCCAGGCCAGACCAACCCAGACCAGCCCCGGCCAGGCCCGGCCCGGGCGATCGGCGGGCCTGTCCGTCAGCGCCACGAGCCTGGCTGGCATCCTGGTCGGGTGCCGATCGTCTCTGTTCACCACCTGGGACTGACCGTCCGCGACGTCGAGCGGAGCGCTGGCTGGTACGTGACGGTGCTCGGGTTCGAGCGGGCCGGCAGCTTTGAGGCTCCCGATGGCGCGCGCCGCAAGGTCTTTCTCCGCCACGACGGGCTGAGCCTCAGGCTCGGGCTCACCCAGCATCGCGACGGTGCGAACGGGCATTTCGAAGAGACCATGATCGGCCTCGATCACCTGGCGTTCGGTGTCGCATCGCGCGCCGAACTCGACGCGTGGGCTGCCCGGCTGGACGAGCGAGGCGTGCCGCACTCGCCGGTCGCCGATGCCAACTCGATCGATGGCGCCGCGGTGCTCGTCTTCCGCGACCCTGACAACATTCAGCTCGAACTCTTCGCCGAGCGATAGCGCGACCTCGGTCAGCGCGCGCCGGCCGCCCGTGACGGCGGATGCCAGACCTGGATGGTCAGCCCGCCGGCCCGGCGAGCCTTCGCGAGCGGTCCCGGCGACTGGCCGACGACCAGGCCGTCGACGGCCATCGGATGCTCGGTGAGCCGCTCGACGGTCAGGCGCAGATCAAGCCCCCTGACGATGTCCCTGCAGACGCTGTAGAACAGCCACCTGACGTCCGGTATCACGATCCGGCCTGACCGCCGCGGCGGGTTCGGCGTGAACAAGCCGGTCATTTCGGAGATGACACCGAGCGCCGCGACGGGCTCTTCGAAGCCAGCCACATCAAAGTCCGGTGAATCCCAGCTCGCCTCAGTCGCCACGGTTCCGCTGCTGGGGGTGAGGCCGCCGCCGCTGGACCGCAGGCCGATCTCCTCGTCGTAACGCTGCCGCGTCACCGGGTCGCTGAGTACCCGCCGCGCCTCATCGACCAGCGCTTGCGCCTGCGATACGGCCGTGACCACGCCCGACGTCGCACCCGAGACATGCTCAGGGCGCAGCACCGCGGACTTGGCGTCGTAGCGCTGCTGGATCTGCTCGTCAGGAGCACCTGGCTGGACGCCGAGCACGCCATACCAGGTGACGCCGCTTCTGACCACCGCCAGATACCTGAACTGACCGGCGTCAGTCGGCCTGTGGCCAGTCGGCCTGTGGCCAGCCGGGCGTCTCATGAGATGGCGACTCGCCATTGCCGGACGGCCAGACGCCTGGCTCGAGCGTTGCTGTGACGCCGTGCTGGATGCTGCCCACTCCGGCGCCGTTGAGGCTCGGAACCGGGAGGTTCAACGCGACCTTGCTGTGCGTGCGGTGCGCGACGGCAGCTCCCGCGTGATAGTCCTCGAGTTGCTGCTGGAACTCGGCGTTGGAGTACGGCCTGCCGTCGACCAGCGGTCCGGCCGTGCGCTCGATGATGGCTATGACATCGTCGCCGGTCAGCGTCTTATGGGTCTCCAGGGCGTGGGCGAGGCCAAGGATGTGCGGCCGGTTCTCCCCGATGATCTCCTCGACTCGCTGGAGGAGCGTCGTCAGGTTGTCCTCGATCCGGTCGGCGAGCGCGTGCCGCATCTCCGCCTCCGGGTCCTGGCCCTTCTTGCGGCGGCCGCCCTGGCCGCCGCCCGGCGCGCCGACCTCGAGCCGCCTGGCGGTCGAGTACGAGGACACCGTGGAACCCATGCCCCAGAAGCCCTCCATGAACGAGGCCACTGTGGTCGCGGACTCCAGGTCACCGGAAACGCCTGACGAGCTGTCGCTGTCGAAGAACATCCGCTCCCCGGCCAGCGACGCCAGCGAGACCAGGATGTCGGTCTCGAACTCACTGCGCCACTGGGTGAACTGGTCCTCGGGCGGGATGCTCGCCACCATGCCGAGGTAGTCGCTGCCCTTCTCGATCGTGGCGATGTCGATCTCCATGTGCTGGCGCGTGCGGTAGGCCACGACCGCGTGGCAGGCCTCGTGGATAGCCACCGCGTGCCGTTCGCGTTCGATGTACTCGACGTCCTGCGCCGGGCCGAGCTCCTTCAGCTGCTTGGCGCGCATGACGTCCTGCCACGTGATCACGTCGCGGCCGTCGCGGATGGCGATGATCAGTGCCTCGTTGACCGTGTCCTTGATCGTCGCGCCCGTGGCGTACGGGGTGATGACGGCGAGCTTGTCGACCTGCTCTGGGGTCAGCTCGTGCCGCACCTTCGCCAGGTAGCCCTCGTACGTCCTGACGCGCCCGACCTTGGACGGGTAGCCGACCTTGTAGATCCGGTCGATCCGGCCGGGGCGCAGCAGCGCCTCGTCCAGCGCCTCTGGCATGTTGGTCGCCATCATGACGAGGATCCGGTACCTGGGCGGGGGCTTCGGCCGCATCCCGAAGACCCGCCTGACGTAGCGGTTCACGAAACCGCGCGGCTTCTTCAGCCCGGACAGCTCGGTCAGCAGCGCCTGCAGCGTGCCCATGCCGCCATTGCCGCCGCCGCCCATCATGCCGCCGACCATCTGCTTGCTGCGCCGGGTGGGCTCTGGCTCCTCGGCCTCGCTGGCCATGGCGTGCCGCGCCAGCTGCCACTGCACATCGCGGGACAGGTAAGAGAACCCGTGGCATCCGGCCCTGGCAAAGGCAGACGGGGCCGACGTCCGCGGGAATCCGGGACCACCTCCGCCTTGAGCGAGTGCGCCGCGGTTGCCGAGCGAGTCGGCCTCGTCGAAGAAGACGATCACCCCGCCGTACCGCAGCGCCAGCCTGCGCAGCTTCCTGAACAGGCCCTTGACCTTCAGGACGCCGACGCCCATGAACATGTTGATGAACGCGCCAGGGTCGACGAAGACATATGGCTTCCCGGTCTCGCCGGCGACCGCCTCTGCCATCAGCGTCTTGCCGGTGCCTGGCGGGCCCCACAGCAGAAGTCCGGCAGGGACGTAGCCGCCCATGGCCTCGATCTGGTCCGGGTTCTCCAGGAAGACGATGTTCTCCTTCACCCGCTCGACCACGTGGTCCTGGCCCCAGACGTCGGCGAACCTGGTCTTGATGTCGTCGGGGTAGTAGACGTCCACGCCGCCCCTGGACAGGAACCAGAACAGGCCGACGAACTGGAAGATGATGAAGAAGAAGCCGAGAGCCAGCTGCAGCACCAGCGGCAGGTACTTGAAGAGCACCGCGGGGGCCTGGATCAGCGCGAGAATCGGCGAGGTCTTGAGGAACTTGCCAAGCACCAACGCGAGGATGGCGATCCAGAAGAAGAGCACGCACAGCCGCCAGAGCCGGAACCTCGTCCAGTTCGACAGCCGGCGGTGGCTCAGCCGTTCGATTCCGCCGAAGAAGCCGACCGTCCAGAACCGGTGGTAGCGCGCCGAGTGCTCGCTGATCAGGTAGTGAATCTGGCGCAAGGCCTCAAGCCCGATGATAACGAAGACCCAGGCGCCTGACCTGGTCTCGATCCGCCACGCATCGGCGAAGGGGACCTGCGGGTCGTTGGCGATCACGGCCCAGACCAGCACGATCCAGAGGATGCCGAGCAGCAGCAGGACCTTGATCCGGTCCCAGAACGACAGGCGCTTGCGCGTTGCCCCGTCGCGATCTACCGGCGGCAAGCCTGGCGGGCTCAGGCCCTGGGGGGTCTCGGCCACAGGCTTTCGCATCACGGACTCCTGACGGTGAAGGACTGCATGACAATGTCGATCGCGCTGGTGTTCTTGCTGTAACAGGTCGACAGGCAGTGCACCAGCAGCAGGTAGACCATCGTGTCATTGGAATTGGTGAGCGCGACCTGGTCGAAAGTGTCCGTAGCCCCGTTCGGATAGGTGTAGCTGTAGACCTCGCGGACGCCGTGCACGTCGCTTCCCGGCGCGATGACGCTGTCGCTGACCAATTGGAACTTAGTGAGCGGGAAGCCGCTCCTGGCGGCGTTCTGCCGGCTGGTCGAGGTGACCGGCAGGATGAAGTCGCGCAGCAGGTTGTAAGACATCGCGTTGCTGGCAGCGCTGCTGAGCGGGGCGACCAAGGCGAGCGCGAAGGGCTTGCTGACCGAGGCGCTGAGCACGTGCGTTGCCGAGGGCAGGCCGGCCGCGTCGAAGCCGGCATCCCAGATCCCGGCACCCGTGGTGAACCCGCTGCTCTTCAGCTGAGCCGCCAGCGAGTTGTCGTCGATCTTGTGCCAGTAATTCGGCACCTTGAAGTACGCCTTGGCCGACGAGTCCGCCACATAGGTGAATTGCGGGGCCGCGCATCCGGCCACTGCCAGGGCGGGCAGGACCAGCAACCATGCGGTCCACCTGGCGATCCGGCGGGCGGTGTACTTCACCAGCCACACCTCCGCTGAGCCAACCGACCCGCCTGACACGAACCGCCCTTAATGGCAAGTATGCCCCCGCAACTACAACGGGCATAGATAGGTGCGCGGTTCACCTGCCCGAATGCGCAGTCGAAGGCGGGGGATGACCGGGTGCGCCAGCGGGTAGCAGCCAGGTACTGATCAAGGAGGTCTCATGGCGCGGGCGATCTGGACTGGCTCTGTGGCCTTCGGGCTGGTCAACGTACCCGTCGCGCTGTATAGCGCCACCGAGGACAAGACGGTCCACTTCAACCAGTTCCAGGCGGGTACCTCCGACCGGATCCGCTACAAGCGGGTCAACGAGCGGACCGGTCGCGAGGTCAAGCTGGACCGCATAGTGCGCGGGCACGAGGTCGGCAAGGGCGACTACATCCTGATCACCGACGAGGAACTCGAAGCAGCCGAGCCCGGCCGGTCCAGGACGATCGACATCTCCGACTTCGTCGAGCTCGCCGAGATCGATCCGATCTACTTCCAGAAGACCTACTACCTCGCCCCGCAGGGCGAGGGCGCCGCCGCGCGAGCCTACGCGCTGCTGCACCGCGCCATGGCGGATACCGGCAGGGCCGGGATCGCCACCTTCGTGCTGCACGGCAAGCAGTACCTCGTGGTGCTGCGGGCACGCAGCGACGTGCTGGCCTTGCAGACCATGTACTTCGCCGATGAGGTGCGCGATCCGCACGAGGTGCTCGGCACCCTGCCGGCGGCCGGAAAGCTGGCGCCGCGCGAGCTGACGATCGCGAAGCAGCTGATCGAGTCCATGACGACGACGTGGAGCCCTGAGGGGTACCGGGACAGTTACCGCGAGCGGGTCGAGGATCTGATCGCGCGCAAGCGGCGCGGGGAGGAGATCGTCAGGGAGGGTGAACCCGCAGGCGAGGGCGAGGTGACCGATCTGATGGAGGCGCTTCGCAGAAGCGCTGAGCAGATGAAAGGCCGGCGGCCAGCCAGACAGCCAGGGCCGCGCTCGCGCGGCAAGGCCCGCTCAGCTAGCGCGTGAGGCTGGCCTGCGCATGTGCATCCTGGTGATCGTCCCATCCGGACCGCTGCGCCGCTCGACAAGATCGCAGACCCGGTTGACGAGCCACAGCCCGTGACCGCCCTCGGCGTCCGCCGGCTTACGGTAGCGGCCGGCCAGCGGATCGGCGATGTGGCCATGGTCCTCGACCTGGCACACGATTTCCGAGCCCGTGCACCAGGACCGGATGACGCCGCCGCCTCCGGCATGGCCAAGAGCATTGGCGGCGATCTCGCTGACCGCGAGCACCAGGTCATTGACTCGCGCGCTGTCCAGGCCAGCCGCGCGCGCCCGGCTGGCAGAGAACGCCCTTACCGGCCCGAGCTGACCGTCGAATGCCACCGCGCTCGCGTCTCCGGCGGGTGGCGGCAGGGGCTCGTCGCACCCGGGCGGGAACCGGCCGGGCCCTAGGTAGGCGCCATTCGGGCGCTGCCCGCCCGCGGAGATCAGCACGGGATGGGTGAGCTTGGCGCTCGCGATCACCGCGTCGCTGAGCCTGGTCGTGTCGTACAGGCAGACGATCGACATCGGCCGGGAACCAAATGCCAGATTGCACAGCGCCTCGTGCCTGGCCACCTCGCGCAGCTCGGCTGCCGAGCGTGACGGCCAGGCGGGTTCCCAGACGCAGCAGACGCGCCCGCCAGGATGCTGATCAGCAAACGACTGACCGGCGGAGATGATCCGCGCGGGGTTACGGCCTAGCTCGGCCATGTCGACCAGGTGCCGGCCGCCAGGCGGCCGCGATGGCTCGCCGATCAGCCGCGATGGTTTCCTCGGGTACCGCCACGTGCAGCGGATCGTTCGGGTCGGCCGCACAGCGCAGCATCGCACCGAGCGCACCGTGATCGTCTTCGCCGTCATAGAGCAGGACGGCATGCATGAATCCGGCAACGGAGTGCCCCCCGTCGCCATCCGCAGTCGTCGTTTGGGCAAAATCGGCAGGGCGTTCGCCTGTCACGCCGCGGCCGGTCATGGCCTTCCTACTTTCCCCGCCTGCCTAAATGATGCTTGATAAAACCGGCAACCGGATGCGTCCCGTCGCCGTCCGCAATCGGCGTTTGCGCAACATCGGCAGGGCACTCGCCTGTCACGCTGCGGCCAGTCATGGCTCTCCTACTTTCCCCGCCGTCTTAGATAATGCTTGATTTCGCGATTTACGTTGGACGCCGGTCGTGAGCGGGGCGGCCCTCGGCCCGAGCAGCCTGTGCGGCTCTATCAACCGGCTGCCAGGCGGTGAAGAGGTTAGTATCTCCTCAACTCCTCGCCAGCTACTCGCCAGCCTGTTAGCATTGGCGTAATTTACGTTTTAATCGCATAAGTGAAGAGTTTCTGCTGAGGATCTGACGGGCATATGCAGAGGTTTGGCTAGGTAGGCGGCGTGGATCAAGGACGCCCGGTCTACAGCGTCAGCGCCGTCGCGCGAATGCTCGATATTCCTGTGGCGACGCTGCGTACCTGGGAGGACCGGTATCAGCAGGTGGTGCCCGCGCGCAACGACAGCGGTCACCGGATCTTCAGCCGGCACCAGGTCGAGCAGCTGAAGTTCGTCAGGGCGCAGATGAACGACGGCGCGAGCGCGGCCGACGCGCACCGGGTGCTGGCAGAGATGACCGACAGCGGCGCGAGCCTGACCGTGGCCCCCGCCGAGCATTCGCCCCGGCTGCTGATCCTGCTCGCAGAGTCCGACCCGTACGCGGCCGAGTTCGGCGAGTACTTCCTCAAGACCGAAGGCTTCGACGTCGAGGTGGCACTCGGAGAGCACGCGGCGAGGGATGCCTTCGCGGAGAAATCGCCTGCCGTGGCGATCGTGGAGGTGCTGATCTCCGGCGGCGCTGGCCTGGAACTGTGCCGCTCCTTCAAGGAGTTTCCCGGCGTGTCCGTCATCGCGATTTCAGCGGTGCAGGTCAGGGATGCCGCGCTCGACGCAGGCGCTGACGCGTTCCTGCTCAAGCCACTCGATCCTTTGCAACTGGTCTCCACGGTCAGAGACCTGATGCGCTCCAGCGCGTTCCTCGCCAGGTAGGAGCCCTATGGCTGACAATCGCCTGCGCAGCGGGCACGCACCACTTGACGCGGTACTAGGTGGCGGCTTGCCCGCCAACGGGATCACCGTGATCATGGGCCTGCCAGGCACGGGCAAGACGATCGTGGCGCAGCAGTACGCGTTCACGAACGCGACCGCGGACCGGCCCGTGGTGTATTTCTCGACGGTCTCCGAGCCGCTGGAGAAGATCATCAGGTTCGGCCAGAACCTCAGCTTCTTCGACACCGCGGCCGTCGGCACGTCCGTGTTCTACGCCGATCTCGGCCAGACAGTGGGTCGGGACGGCCTGCCTGGCGTGGCCGAGCAGGTCGCCGCCGTGCTGCGCGAGCGTCGGCCAGGGCTGATCGTGATCGACAGTTTCAAGGCCCTGCAGGCGTTCGCGGCCAACGACGCCGACTTCCGCCGATTCCTGCACCAGCTTGCCGGCCGGCTGACCGCCTACCCGGCGGCCTGCCTGTGGGTCGGCGAGTACGACGCCCGGGACATCGCGTCGCTGCCCGAGTTCGCCGTGGCCGACGCGATCGTCGACCTGGCGACGATCAGGACCGATCAGCGGGACATGCGCTACCTGAAGGTGCGCAAGCTCCGCGGCGGCGGCTTCCTGTCCGGCGGTCACGCATACCGGCTCGGCCCTGACGGCCTGCACCTGTTCCCGCGCCTCGCCGACGTCCCGACCCAGGAGTCCTATTTGCTGGGCGACCAGCGGATCACGTCCGGTAATGCCAATTTGGACGAGATGCTCGACGGCGGCCTGTGGCCGGGGGCCTCGACGATGGTTGCCGGGCCGGCCGGCTCAGGGAAGACCATGCTCGGCCTGCACTTCGTCTTCGGCGGCCTGGCCAGCGGCGAGCCGGGTGTCATCGCCACCCTGCAGGAACATCCGAGCCAGCTGAAGCGGACGATCCGTGGTCTTGGCTGGCCAGCGGACGACAAGCGGATGGCGATCGTGTACCGGTCGCCCGTCGACATCTACATCGACGAATGGGTGCACGAACTGCTCGCGATCGTGGAACGGACTGGCGCGAAGCGGGTCCTGCTCGACAGCCTGGTCGATCTGCGCATGGCGGCGCCTGACGACACACGGTTCAAAGAGTTCGTGTACTCGCTGACGCAGCGGTTTTCCCGGCAGGGCACCAGCTTGCTCATGACCTATGAGCTCGCCGACCTGTTCGGCGCTCGCAGCCTCTCCGACAATGCGATGTCGCATTTGGCCGATAATGTGATCATGCTCAACTATTACCAGGCGGATGGGTCGGTCGGTCGCTTGATGTCGGTCATCAAGTCCCGGGCCAGCGCACACGACCCCGCCATGCGCCAGTTCACCATCAGCGAGAAAGGAATAACCATTGGCGACGTCATCTCCCCGACAGGCGACGCCTGGACGTGACCATGACCTGCGCTTCTCCCGCTAGCCGGGGCAAGCGCGCCGCGACGGGCACTCGCATGGAAAGGGGTTAGAGCGATGGAGAGCAACAAGGCGCTGTCGCGGCCCCTCATCGTTGTGCTGCCCGCCGAGATCGATATGACAAACGCCGACCGGGTCGCCGCCGAACTGCGGGACTCCTTTGTGCCCGGAGTAGGCGTCGTCGTTGCCGATATGACCTCGACGAGTTTCTGTGACTCAGCCGGGATTCGCGGCCTGGCGCTCGTACATAAGAAGGCAACGGCATACGGCGCCCGGCTGCACATGGCGGTTACCGCCGGCGGACCGGTCAGCCGGGTGATCGACCTCATGGACCTCAATGGCGTGCTGCACGTCTATCCCAGCGTCGAAGCCGCCGCGGCTGACACCAGCGGCGGCCGTTAGGGCGCTGACGTGCTCATAGCGGCAGGAGGAGGATCACCACCGGCTCCTGCTCCCATGGGCCTGACCGGCCGCCTGGCGGCCAGCGCCTGGTGGCTGCTCGCCCTCGTCATGGCCGGGTATGTGGCTGGGGCCGAGCTGTCCTGGCAGAGCTTCAGCGGCGGCGCCGCCTTCGGTTTCCCGCCGGCGGGCGTCACCCTGGCGGCGCTGCTGCTGACTAGCAGGCGGCGGTGGCCGGCGGTCATCGCCGCGATCGTCATCGGCGAGGTCGCCGTTGACCTGCAGCACCATCTAATCCTGCTGGTCGCTCTCGGCTCAGCGGCAGCGAACGCCGTCGAGCCGGTCCTTGGCGCCGCGTGCGTGCTCTGGTTCTGCCGGGGCATGCCCGACCTGACCGCCCGGGCCGATCTGCTCAAGTTCGTCGTCGGCGCGGTCGTGCTCGGGCCGCTTGCTGGCGGCCTGATCGGCGCGAGCGTCGTCGTGGCCCACGGCGGCGGCTGGTGGCCGGGCCTGGTGCTGCAGTGGTGGGCGGGTGACGGCATCGCGGTGCTCGTGGTCGGCGCCCCGATCCTGCTGTGGGCGCGCAGGCGGCGGTTGATCGCCATGCGGTGGCGCCAGGTGACGCTGCTGGTCGCGGTCACGGCCGGGCTCGCGGTCATCGCCTTCCGGTTCAGCCAGCCATCGGCGCTCCTCTTCCTCCCGGTGCTAGCCTGGGCGGCGTTCTGGATCGGTGACCTGGCCGTCGTTCTTGCGGGGACGGCATTCGCTGTGGTCGCCAATTACATGACGGCCGCGGGGTACGGCGAGTTCGCGCATCTGGGGCTGTCGTCTCCCGCGGCGCTCGCCGTTGCCCAGGTCTACATCGCGATCTTCGTCCTGATCTGCTGGCTGCTCGCGCAGGAGGTGACAGGTCGGCTAGGGGCCATCGAGGACCGCGAGAGTGCCAGGCTGCAGCGCGAGACAGCCGACGCCAGGCGAATGGCCGCCGAACTGGGCGATTCGCTCGCCGACGTCGGCTCGGTTCGGCAGGTGGCCGAGCGGGTAACCGCGGCGGTGCGCGGGCGACTCGGCGCCGCCAGGGTCGTCGTGGACCTCCAGGCTGACCTGGACGTCCAGGCTGACCTGGCGGACAAGTCGCCCGCTGCCCGATCGGCTGACCACCAGCCGCCCGAGGCCGGGGACGGCCGGCCGGACACCGACGCGGCGAGCGGGGCCGCTGCGACCGTGCCGTTGCTCGGCGGGTCGGGGGGCCTCGGCTACATGCACGTTCAGTGGACATCGGCCCGCGAGATATCGGTGGCCGAGCGCGAGTACCTGCGGGCCGTCGCCGAGACGACGAGCCGGGCGGTCGAGCGAGCAAGGCTACGCGAGGCCGAGCGCGCCGAGCGCGAGCGGATGGCGACCCTGTCGGCGCTGACCAGGCATCTCGCGTCGGCGCTGACGCCCGAGGCTATCGGCCAGGTTGTCTCCGACCGGGTCAGGAGCGCGGTCGGAGCGGCTGATGGCCTGTCGCTTGGCGTGATTAGCGCCGACAAGACCAGGCTGGAGTGGATCGGCATCGTCGGGTACTCCGAGCCGGTGCGCGCGCAGATCGTGGACCTCTCGCTGGAGGACAAGACGGCCGCGACCGATGTGGCGAGGACCGGTCAGCCTGTCATCATCAGGAACGCCGCCGAGTACGCAGGGCGCTATCCGGGGCCGCGGGCAGCCGTGGTCCTCGCCGAGGAGGCGAGCTGGCTGATCTGGCCGCTCACAGTCGGCAAGGCCACGGTCGGGTCGATCGTGCTGATGTGGAGGCGGCAGCAGCGCTTCCAGCCAGGCCAGCTAGCGTTCATCGCGGCCGTGGCAGACCTGGTGGCGCACGCGCTTGTGCGCGCCCGTATCTACGCCGACGAGCACGCCATCGCGACCGTGCTGCAGCGTGCCGTCATGCCCAAGATGATCGCGCCGATTCCCGGGCTCGACGTCGGTTCGTGCTACCGGCAGGCCGGCACGAGCGGGGTCATCGGCGGCGACTGGTATGACGCGCTGGCCCTTCCCGCCGGGCGTGCCTATATCACCGTCGGCGACGTAGCCGGGCACGGCATCTCGGCGGCTGAGGACATGACGCAGATCAGGAACGCGGGCCGCGCCCTGGCGATCGCGGGCTACCAGCCGGCCAGGCTGCTCGCCGAACTGCGCCGGCTTACCGCATCGGTGACCAAGGGCCAGTTCGCGACCATGACCGTCGCCCTGGTCGAGGCCGATGCCTCGCGGATCACCTACGCCTCGGCCGGGCATCCGCCGTTGCTGGTCAGGCGGGCGCGAACGGGTGCGGTCGAGACGCTCCCGGCCGCGGGCGGCCCGCCGCTCGGGCCGTTCGACGATGCCGTCTACATCCAGCGGCGGACGCGGTTCCAGCCGGGCGACATCACGCTGCTGTACACGGACGGGCTGATCGAGCGCCGCGGCGAGGACATCCTGCTCGGCATCGGCCGGGTGGCAGAGCAACTGCGCGGCTGGCGCGACGGGCGACCCCTCGATACCTCTGCGCCGAGCTGGTCGCGTCGGTCGCTGGGCAGCCGCAGATCGACGACATCTGCGTCCTGGCGGTGAGCATGCGGGCGCCAGAACCGCCATTTGTGAACACCGTTAGTTTGGGCTGACGCGGCTGGGGCAGACGGGGTGCGCAACGCCGCGAACAAGGAGGTTCCCCAAATGTCTGCAGGGGCCACCGTTGCCATCATCGTGGTCATCGTCATCATCGCTGCCGTGGCGGGCTTCAGCGCCATGGCCGCCAGGCGCCGTCGGCTCAAGGAGCGTTTCGGGCCGGAATACGATCGCCTGGTCGCCGACCAGCAGAGCCAGCGCAAGGCAGAAGCCGAACTGGCCAGCCGGCAGCGCCGGGTGCGCAGCCTCGACATCCGCCCGCTCACAACAGGGGCGCGGACGGAGTACAGCGCTCAGTGGGCCACCATCCAGGAGCGCTTCGTCGACCACCCGGCCGCGGCCGTGTCGCAGGCCCAGCAACTGGTCACCGCCGTGCTGCGGGATCGGGGCTACCCGACGGAGGGCTACGACCAGATCATGGCCGACCTGTCCGTCGAGCACGCCCGCACCCTCGAGCACTACAGGACCGCGCACGGGATCAGCGAATCGGCCGAGGACGGATCCGCGTCCACCGAGGACTTGCGCCAGGCGATGATCCACTACCGGGCCATGTTCGATGACCTGCTGGGCGATGGCGCCGACGGGCGCGAGACCGACCCCGCCATGGCGCGCGAGGAGATGGACGCCGCGGACGGCGCGACAGCCACACCGAACGGCGCGATGCCGCCATCGGTCGCGCCGGCACAGACTGACGCTGACGAGACCGAAGCTGTCGTCGCACGCGACAGGACAGGCGACATCAGGTCCTGACCAGGCCAGCCAGGCCAGCCACTAACAAGGAGACACCAGCGATGGATGCCCACGAAACCGAAGCCCCGGCCTGGTCACGTCCGCACCACGATGACGACGCGACAGCGTCGGACGAGACCCACGCCCCGACCGTTGGCGAGACAGCAAACGACGACGTGATCGTGATCGAGAGCCACGAGACGGGTTACGCCGACTCGGACGTGCCCGCCGAGGCGGACGCGGATCAGCAGGCTGACGCTCCGGTGGCGGCGGACTGGACCATCTGGTCGGCCGGGAGCGCCGGTCCCGCCGAGCCCGCGGTGGCCGAGGACGAACTAGCGGCCGGGGACGAACTAGCGGCCGGGGACGAACCATCGGAAGCAGTCGTCGACGACGCCGAGCCAGTGATGGCTCCAAGCGAGCCCGTCCTCACCCCCGCGGCCGCGAGCGAGACGAACGGCGATGCTCAGCGGTGGAGCGAGATCAAGGCCATGTTCGTCGACGACCCTGGCGAATCGGTCAAGCTCGCCTCAGGGCTCGTACAGCGCGCCATCGAGAACCTGACGGCCTCGCTCAGCCAGCGCCAGGATTCGCTCGCATCCTGGGAGTCGGGTGACGCCGCGGGCACCGAGGAACTGCGGAACACCCTGCGCGGCTACCGGAGCCTGTTCGACGAACTGGACGGCATGTCCGGCCGGTTCCGGCTCGGTCACGACCAGGTCAGCGGCGGCTGATGCCCGCTAGTCGTCGCGCCGATCCAGCCGGCGGCGGCTTCCTTTGGCAGGCCGCGAACTCAGCCGAGGGGAGCCGCCGCCGGATCGCGTCCGAACCGCGAGAGCGTGGAGTACCGCGCGATCGGCGTGCGGACGGCGGCGGCGAGATGTTCCATTGCAGAGTCGCCGGTTGCTGAGTCGCCGGCCAGTACGGCCTGGGCCCGATCGACGACGGCCGCGAGCTGGAGCATGTCGGTGCGCCCTGCCAGGTCGACGACGGCGCCTGCGGCTGCGCCAGCCCGCGCGGCGCCAGCGGCCGCGGCCCTGGTCCAGGAGCGCCCCGATGCCTTTCCGGTAAGCACGACGCGGTGACCGTGACGGACCAGGTCAGCGACCGCCGCCGCCCACCGCTCGGGCCGCCACCAGCCAGGTGCCGATGTCCCTGGATGCGCGACCAGGTAGGGACCCTGCCCGGTCAGCCACTCGGTGGCAGGAAGCGGGCGGCGGACGGCGAGAGCTGCCATCGTCGTCGGCCTCGAGGTCATAGCCGGCGGCCCTGGCCAGCGACAGCGACCGGCCAGGCTCGGTGACGTCCGGGTCCGGGTTGTGCCACACGTCCAACAGCGACCCTGGACTGTCCGCGCTCATCGCGGCGATCGGCGAAATCCCCGCCAGCCGCAGCACCATCGCTGTCGGCAGCGGTGACTGGTGGCGGGACGTGAGGATGAGCGCGTCGTCGAAGCAGCCAGCGGCCATCCGCCGGATCAGCAACGAGACCTCGTCGGCGTCAAGCGCAGGTGGTTCGTCGCCGGCCCAGGGCGCCTGCCAGGTCAGGACGTCGGCGACGCCGGGCAGCAGTGCCGCGGCGCCAGCGCCGCCAGGAGCGGTCAGGAACGTGACGTGCGACTGCCGCGCCACGGCACGGACCGCGGGCCCGGCGAGAAGCACCTCACCCGCGTTGTCCAGGCGGACGACCAGCGTGCGCTTGCGAATGCTGGAAGAACGGTCACCGCCAGAACAGTCAGTGCCAGCACGGGGGCGGAAGAGATCGACGGTCAATGCCCGCATGGCATCCCTTTCTATCGGGACTGCGCACTTCCCGGCCCGGAAACGGCCAAACGCCCGCCAGCCAGCGACGTTAGGGCCGGCGGCGTCCGCGGTGCACGATTACCCAGACGGCGATCCAGCCGAGCGCGATCGCGAGCCAGAAGCTGACGGCCCTGAACACCAGCGCCGCGGCGAGCGCGGACGTCCGGCCGGTGCCGTACGCGGCCAGAATGATCGCGAGGCTGCCCTCGACCACCCCGATTCCGCCGGGCACGATCGGGAGCGACGCCGCCACCTCGGACACGCAGTAGGCCAGCAGCACGCCAGCCCACGGGATCGCTGCGTGCACGGCGCCGAACGCGCACAGCAGGCAGGCGAAGTCGCAGCACCAGACCCCGGCCGCGAGGACGACCACGCGCAACCGTGGATCGCGGGCTCGAGCGGGATCTCCCGCATCCGTGCGAGCGTCGACGTCGATCCGCTCGCCGATGCTGCCGCGCGGATGGCCGGTGATCCGCCGCACGCCGCGCACGGCGCCCTCCGCCAGCCGCAGCACCAGGTCGCGTCGGACCAGGACCGCACCGGCCGCCGCGACAATGATCAGGCCCACGACCGCGGCGCGGGTGTCGCGGCCGCCAGGGCCGCCCGCCAGCGCGATCAGCACGCCAAGCAGGAGCAGCAGCGACATCCCGATCGCCTGGGCGATCAGGATGGTGAAGATGGTCCAGCCCGCGCTCGCGCCGTCCGCGCCGCGGCGCCGGTAGTAGCGATAACGGAACGCACTGGAGACTGCCGGCTCACCGGGAACCGTATTCGCGATGGCGTCATTGGCCATCGTCAGCAGGAACAGGCCGGGCATCGCGATGGAAGTCCCTGACAGCCGCAGAACGCGTCCGCTGCAGATAAGCGAAGACCCACAGGGACGCCGCCTCGGCCACCGCGGCCGCCAGCACCCAGATGCCGCTGACGTGCCTGAGCTGCCGCCACGCCGCCACCAGCTCGTGCTCGCCGGCCGAAAAGCAGGAACAGGACCAGAATTCCGATGGCGATGCCCAGGACATAGCGGATGACCTCTTTAAGATTGCGTCCTGACTCGAGGGCCGCGATCTCGTCCGCCACGGACCAAAGCTACCGAGCACCGCAAAGCGGGGGAAGGACGGCGGAAGTGGGATATGACCGCGAAGACGCCGGAGCCAGGAATCCCGGTCACCGGATGAGCCAGGAGTTCGGCGGCCGGATCGGCCGGGACTGGCGCGACTCTGAGCCGTGGTGGCCGCCGCAGCCTGCAGCCGCCGGCCGGGGCTCCCAACGTGCTGCTCGTCGTGCTCGACGACGTTGGCTACGCGCAGCTTGGGTGCTACGGCTCGGACATCGAGACGCCCGGTGATGGACGGATTGGCCGCGAACGGGATCAGGCTTGCGAACTTCCACACCACCTCGCTCTGCTCGCCGACCAGGGCGTGCCTGCTGACCGGGCGCAACCACCACCGCAGCGGGATGGGCAGGGTCGCTGATCTGGCGATCGGCTTCCCCGGCTACTGGGGCAAGCCGCCGCGGGAGAACGGGTACCTTTCGGAGATCCTGCGCGGCGCCGGCTACGCGAGCTACGCGGTCGGGAAGTGGCACCTGTCGCCAGAGGACGAGACGAACATGGCGGCGTCCAGGGCCACCTGGCCGCTGGCCAGGGGATTCGACCGCTGGTACGGCTTCCACGGCGGCGAGACGCACCAGTTCGTTCCAGCGCTGTACCACGACAACCACTCGGTGCGCCCGCCCGCGCGGATGCAGGACGGCTATCACCTCACCGAGGACCTCGCCGACCGGGCCATCGAGTACCTGGCCGACCTGCGGGCGGTCGACGCCGACAAGCCGTTCTTCCTGTACTTCGCGACCGGAGCCTGCCACTCACCGCATCAGCCGCCGGCGCCGTGGCGCGAGCACTACCGCGGCAGGTTTGACATGGGCTGGGACGCCTGGCGGGAGGCCGTCTTCGCGCGGCAGCTGTCGACCGGCCTGCTGCCCGCCTCGACGAGGCTGTCGCCGCGGCCGCCGTGGGTCCCGGCCTGGGACTCCCTCGACGAACGGGACAAGCGGGTCGCTGCCCGCTTCATGGAGTGCTTCGCAGGCTTCCTGTCTCACGCCGACGAACAGCTCGGCCGGGTGCTCGATTTCCTCACTGAGCTTGGTGATCGCGACAACACGATTGTCGTGGTGGTCTCCGACAACGGGGCAAGCGCCGAGGGCGGTGCCACCGGATCGATCAACGACGTGCGGATGGTCAACCTGGACCCGGCGTCCAACGACGAGATGCACGAGCGGATCGACGAGATCGGCGGCCCGCTCAGCCACAACAACTACCCGTGGGGCTGGACGATGGCGGGGAACGCCCCGTTCAAGCGGTGGAAGCGGGAGGTGCACGAGGGCGGCATCGCCGATCCGTGCATCATCTCCTGGCCGGCGGCGCCCGTTCGAGCACGGCGGGATCAGGCTCCAGTTCACCCACGCCATCGACGTGCTGCCGACCATCACCGAGCTGATCGGCATCGACCTGCCCGCCGACATCGACGGCATCGCGCAGAGCGCGATCGACGGCCAGAGCTTCGGCTACCTGCTGAGGCCAGGTACCGATACGGCGCCGGAACGGCACGAGACCCAGTACTCGGAGATGTTCGGTTCGCGGGCGATCTACCACAAGGGCTGGAAGGCGGTGACCTTTCACCCGGTCGGGCCGCTCTACGACGACCAGGATCCGAACGCTCCTTTCGACGAGGACGTCTGGGAGCTGTACAACGTGCGCGATGACCTGTCGGAGACGACCGATCTCGCGTCGCAGCACCCGGACCTCGTGGCCGAGCTGGTCGAGCTGTGGTGGACCGAGGCGCGCAGGAATCAGGTGCTGCCGCTCGACAACAGGGTCCTGTGGGCCCTTGTTAATCCAAAACCCGACAATCGCGCGCCCAGAGAACAGTTCCGTTACTTCCAGGGCGGAGCCCAGGTGCCGGAAACGGTCGCTGTCAACATTCGCAACCGGTCGCACGCGATCATCGTCGACGTCGAGCTGGCCGGGCCTGGCGAGACCGACGGCGTCTTGCTCGCGCTGGGCTCGGCGCTTGGCGGGTTCTCGCTGCACATACTCGACGCGAAGATCCGCTACGTGCACAACCTGTACGGCAAGGAGCGGCACACGATCGAGTCGGGGCAGGTGATCGGGCCAGGCGCGCACCGGATCGAGTACGTCTTCACCAAGGACGAGGGGCTAGGCGGCACCGGCGTGCTGAGCTGCGACGGCGCTGAGGTCGGCAGGGGCGTCATCCCGCGGTTCACGCCGTCCGGGTTCAACGGCGTCCAGGCGGGGCTGACCTGCGGCTACGAGTGGGGCCCCGCGGTCGGTGACGGGTACACGGCGCCGTTCACGTTCGCGGGGACGATCAGCCGCGCGGTCGTGGAGACCCGCGGGCCGGTGGTCCGCGACCCGCTGGCCGAGCTCGAGGCCATCCTCGCTGAGCAGTGAGTGCCGTGACCTGTCCGGTCAGGCCGGTTCCTGGTGATCGTCAGCCTGGGGCGTCGGTCGCGGGCAGCGTCAGCGTGACCCGCAGGCCGTGCGGCTCGTTCAGGCTGGCCTGCGCGGTGCCGTGGTGGGTGGCCGCGACGGCCGTGACGATCGCGAGCCCGAGGCCCGATCCAGGGCACTCGGCCTGGCCCGCGGGCTCGAGCCCGGCCGCCGGTAGAAGCGGTCGAACAGCCGCGGCAGCCGGTCGGCGGACACCCCTGGCCCGTCGTCGCAGACGTCGATCACGACTGAGCCGTTGCTGCGCACGGCGCTGATCGTCGCGACGGTGCCTGCCGGGGTGTGGGTGCGGACGTTCGCCAGCAGGTTGTCGACCGCGCGGCGCAGCAATTCGCGGTCGCCGGTCGTGGCCAGCCCGGGAGCGATGGCCGTCTGCCAGGTCTGCCGCGCGCCAGTCAGCCTGGCCAGCCTCGGCGCTGTCGGTGACCAGCGCGCTGAGGTCGACGAGGTCGTGGTCGGGATCGGAGTGCTGGTCGAGCCTGGCGAGCCTGAGCATGTCGTCGACCAGCTTGCCCATCCGCTGTGCCTCCAGCGTGATGCGGCGCATCGCCTCGTCCACCTGCGGACGGGTGGTCAGCGCGCCCTGCTGGTACAGCTCGGCGTTCGCGCGCAGCGAGGCCAGCGGCGTCCGCAGCTCGTGGCTGGCGTCGGCGAAGAATTGCCTGGTCAGCTCCTGGCTGGCGGCTTGCTCGCCGACCGATGTCTCGATCCTGGCGAGCATCCCGTTCAGCGCGGTGCCGAGGCGGCCGACCTCGGTCCTCGGGTCGTGCCTGCTGACCCGGTCGGCGAGGTCGCCGGCCGTGATGCGGTCGGCCTCGGTCGCCATGGCTTCGATCGGCCGCAGCCCGCGCCGCAGCACGAGAACGACGCCGAACGCCACGAGCAGCCCGGCACCGACCGAGCCGATGATCAGGATGAGCCGCAGCCGGCCGACGGTCCTGTTGACGTCGCCGATGCTGGTGGAGGCGACGAGGACGCCGCCCGGCACCGGCAGCGCCTGGAGCCGGATCGGGACGTCGCGGCCGCTGATCGCGGTCTGGCGCCACTTGCCAGCTCATGCCCGAGTGCAGCGCGTGCAAGCGCCTGGGCACGAGGTACGGGTTGCCCTCGATGAAGACCCGCTGCGGCCCCCGCCTGGCGACGAACGCCAGGTAGTACTGGTCAAGGAAGGCCGGGCGCAGCTTCAGGTGCGGGGCAGCGAACTTGACGGAGATTGAGGCGTGTCTCGGGATCGCGACCGGGTTCGCGGGGACCTGGCGGCCACCGGGCACCCTGGTCTTGACCGACGTCCTGGATCGGCTGGGCGAGGCGGAGCACGGTCTCCAGATTGGAGTCGGTGCGGCTGAGCAGGTACCTGCGCAACTCGCTGACGGCGGCGACGTCGAAGACAGTGAGGGCGGCGAGCGTGATGAGCAGCACGCCGGCCAGCACCTGAGTCCGCAGCTGCGGCCGCCGGAGCCTTCCGGCCAGCCGGGGCCTTGCCGCGGCTTTCCGGCCAGTCGGGGCCTAGGCAGCATCGCCTGCTCCAGCGGAAGCGGGAAGCCTGAGGCGGTAGCCGATGGCTCGCTGGGTGTGGATCAGCTCCGGTGCGGCCGCGCCGGTTCCGCCGGCTCCGCCACCTTCGGTCCCGCCTCCGGTCCCGCCTGCTGGCCCGCCTTCTGGCCTGCCTTCGCCCCCGTAGCCGGCGAGCTTGCGGCGCAGGTAGCCGATGTAGGTGGCCACGACCGTGCCGGATCCGCCGAAGTCGTAGTCCCACACGTGATCGAGGATCTGCGCTCTGGTCAGCACCCGGCCCGGGTTCAGCATCAGGTAACGGAGCAGCCGGAACTCGGTAGGCGACAGGTCGATCAGGTGCCCGGCCCTGCGCACCTCGTAGGTGTCCTGATCAAGCTCGACGTCGGCGAAGGTGAGCACAGGCCCCGAGGCCGCAGCTGGCCTGGTCCGCCGCAGCACGGTGCGGATCCGCGCGGCGAGTTCCTCGAGGCCGAACGGCTTGGTCATGTAGTCGTCGCCGCCCAGGGTGAGCCCGGTGACCTTGTCAGCCTGGGTGTCCTTGGCGGTGAGGAAGATGACGGGGACGTGGCAGCCTTCCCTGCGCAGCCGGCGCACGACCTCGAAGCCGTCGGTGTCGGGGAGCATCACGTCGAGCACGACGAGGTCGAACGGCCGCTCCCTGACCAGGCGGAGCGCGTCGCCGCCGGTGTCCGCCGTCGACACCTCGAAGCCGAGGAAGCGCAGTGAGGCCGCGACCGCGTCGCAGAGGAACGGCTCGTCATCGACGACCAGCAGTTCACCCTCGTCCGGGTGGTCGGCGTGATGTCGTGCAGTACCGGGTTAGCCATGCCTTGCTCCTCGTCCGCACCGTGATCGGACCACATCAAGGTCAGCACACGCTGTGAGGTTCGTGCCAGTTTCATGTGAGCCGCGATCGCGCTGGCCAGGACCAGCTCGGGCGACCTGCCCTGGTGCGTGATCAAGGTTAGGCGCGGTGGACCGGTTTTGCGGCCCCAGGCTAAGCTCGACATATTGCCGGAATTTGTCGGGAAGGTTCGCTCGGATGAGCAAGCAGGTTCGGTTGACGGAGCCGCTAGTCAAGGTCGACGGCGTGCTGAGGCCAGCTTCGTGGGACGAGGCGCTGGATCGCGCGGCCGCCGGTTTCGCGCTCGCCAGGGAGCGGGACGCGACCAAGTCCTTCGGCATGTTCAGCTGCTCCAAGGCCACCAATGAGATGAACTACATGGCCCAGAAGTTCTCCAGGGTCGTGATGGGCAGCAACAACATCGACAGCTGCAACCGAACTTGACACGCTCCTAGCGTCGTCGGTCTGGCGGCAGTGTTCGGAGCCGGTGGTGGCACCTGCTCCTATCGGGAGGCGGAAGACGCCGACCTCATCATCATGTGGGGCTCGAACGCGCGCGAAGCGCACCCGATCTTCTTCCACCACGTCCTGCGCGGGATCAAGCGCGGCACCCGGATGTACGTGGTCGACCCGCGCCGCACGACGTCGGCGCAGTGGGCCGACGGCTGGCTCGGCATCGAGGTCGGGTCGGACATCTCGCTGGCCAACGCGATCGCGAGGGAGATCATCCACGCGGGCCTGGTGAATACCGAGTTCGTCAGGCGCGCGACCACGGGCTACGAGGCCTTCGCGGCATCGGTCGAGCCGTACACGCTCGAGCGCGCCGAGCAGGACACCGGCGTGCCCGCCGATCTCATCGGCACAGCTTGCCAGGGAATACGCGCGTGCCGACCGCGCCCAGATCTGCTGGACGCTCGGGATCACCGAGCACCACAACGCGGCCGACAACGTCTTTGCGCTGATCAACCTGTCCCTGCTGACCGGTCACGTGGGCAGGTACGGGTCTGGCCTGGTTCCGCTGCGCGGCCAGAACAACGTCCAGGGCGGCGGCGACATGGGCGCCATCCCGAACAAGCTGACCGGCTTCCAGGACCTCGAGACCGACACGGCGGCGCGGGCCAAGTTCGAGGCCGTCTATGGCGTGCCGATCCCGCCGAAGCGCGGCTGGCACCTGTCGCAGATGTTCGAGGCGATGGAGCATGGCGAGCTCACCGCGTGCTACATCATCGGCGAGAACCCGCTGCGGTCCGAGGCCGACACCGGCCGGACCGCCAAGCTGCTCGGCGGGCTCGAGCACTTTGTCGTCCAGGACATGTTCCTGACCGACACGGCCAAGATCGCGGACGTGGTGCTGCCGGCGACGGCGACCTGGTGCGAGGGCGAGGGCACGGTGACGTCCAGCGAGCGGCGGGTGCAGCGGGTTCGCAAGGCCCTTGACCCGCCGGCCGGCGCGCGCGACGACATCGAGATCATGGTCGAGATCGCCAACCGGATGGGAGCCGAGTGGGGTCACCCCTCACCCGAGGAACTCTGGAACGAATTGCGTACGCTGTCGCCCATGCACGGCGGGCATGAGCTACGAGCGGCTCGAGAAGCTCGGCGGCCTCCAGTGGCCATGCCCGGACGAGACGCATCCTGGCGAGCTGTTCCTGCACGCGCGGCTGTGGGAAGAGGACCCGGCCAAGCGCGGTGCGCCCGGCTCCGTTCACCCCGGTGGAGAACGACCCGCCGGTAGACAAGCTGTCCGAGGACTTCCCGCTCAGGCTCACGACCGGCCGCAGGCTCGACTCGTTCAACACGGGCGTGCAGACCGGGCACTACACGACGCCGCTCAGGCGCCCTGAGACGCTGAACCTGTCGCCGGAGGACGCCAAGCGGCTGTGCCTGGCCGAGGGCGAGACGGCGAAGGTGTCGTCGCGGCGCGGGTCCCTGCGGGTGCCTGTCCACATCGACGAGACGCTCAGGCCCGGCCTGGCGTTCATGACGCTGCACTTCCCCGAGCAGGTCAAGACCAACATCCTGACGCTCGACGCCTGGGACCCGAAGTCGGGCACGGCGGAGTTCAAGGCCACCGCGATCCGTGTCGACAAGGTCGACGACGCCGCCGAGGCGGAGCCCGCTGAAGCGGCGGCTGAGCCCGTGGAAGCGGGGGCGTAGGTGGACCTGCGGCTCAACGCCGCCACCCCCGCGACCGTCGAGGAGCGGGCCGCCGTCGCCTCCGTGCTCGGCCCCGCCGGCAGCGGCTGGGAAGGCGGCGAGCGGACAGAGGCCGACGGGCATGCCGCCTACGGCGGCCACGCGGCGCGCGGCAGGCGGCACCTGCTGCTGCCCGTGCTGCATGCCGTGCAGGAGCGGATCGGCTGGATCAGCCCCGGGGCGCTCGACCACATCTGCGTCAGGCTCACCGTTCCGCCCGCCGAGGCCTACGGGGTGGCGTCGTTTTACGCGTTGTTTCGCACCACGCCAGCGCCTTCGACGGTGGTGCACGTCTGCGACGACCTGGCCTGCCAGGTCAATGGCGCCGAGCGGCTCTGCCAGGACCTCGAGGGGCGGTTCGGGCCAGAAGGCGCGAGCACGGATCGCATGATGCCGAGCGCCAATGGCTCGTCGGCTGAGGGCTCTGTGAACGGTGTCGGCCTGGCCTGGCAGCGCAGCCCCTGCCTCGGCCAATGCGACCGCGGCTCGGCCGCATTGATCCAGCACGCGGGACCGGACGCCGCCAGGCTCGTGCTGGCCCCCGTTGAACCTGATCAGATCCGCCAGGCGCTGCCACCCGACGTCTCGCCAGCCGGCTTCGACCGGGGCGCGCAGGACCCATTCGTGCCGCAACTGGCCCGTGACCGCGACTCGCTCAGGCTGCTGCGCCGGCTCGGGGACGTGGACCCGCAGTCGCTCGACTCGTACCGGGCGGCCGGCGGGTACGAGATGCTCAGGCGCGCGGTCTCGGTCGGCCCGCTGGGCGTGATCAGGGAGATCAAGGACGCCAAGCTGCTCGGCCGTGGCGGGGCGGCGTTCCCCACGGCCATTAAGTGGGAGGCGGTCACCGCCAACCCGGTCCGGCCGCACTATGTGGTCTGCAACGCCGACGAATCTGAGCCTGGCACCTTCAAAGACCGGGTTCTGATGGAACAGGACCCGTTCGCCCTTGTTGAAGCGCTCACGATCATGGGGTATGCGTGCGGCGCCGAGCAGGGCTACATCTACATCAGGGGCGAATACCCGCTCGCCGAGGCGCGGCTGCAGGCGGCCGTCGTGCAGGCAAGAGCCCGCGGGCTGCTCGGCGCCGACGTCATGGGCGACGGCTTCGCCTTTGACATCGAGGTCAGGCGGGGGGCCGGCGCGTACATCGCTGGCGAGGAGACCGCCCTGATCAACTCGATCGAGGGCAAGCGCGCCGAGCCGCGGAACAAGCCGCCGTTCCCGGCCCAGTCCGGCCTGTTCGGCAAGCCGACCGCGATCAACAACGTCGAGACGCTGCTGTGCGTGCTGCAGATCCTGCGGATCGGCGGCGCGGAATTCGCGCGCATCGGGACCGATAACTCGACGGGCACGCGGCTGTTCTGCCTGTCCGGCTGCGTCGAGCGGCCAGGACTGTACGAGTACGAGTTCGGCGTCACGCTGCGCGAGGTGATCGACGCGGCTGGCGGCGTGCGCGGTGGCCGGCCGCTGCAGGCGGTCCTGCTCGGAGGCGCGGCCGGCGCGTTCGTGGGTCCCGACGCCCTGGACGTGCCGCTGACGTTCGAGGGCGTCAGGGCCATCGGCGCGTCGCTGGGCTCTGGCGTCGTGCTGGTGCTCGATGACACCGTTGACGTCGGCCTGCTGCTGCGGCGGATCGCGAAGTTCTTCCGCGACGAGTCATGCGGCCAGTGCGTGCCCTGCCGGGTCGGCACCGTGCGGCAGGAGGAACTAGTCGAGCGGATGACGCGCGGCGCTCCGCTGGGCTCGCGGGAGACGGAACTCGCGCTGCTCGACGACATCGCGGCGGTCGCGCGGGACGCGTCGATCTGCGGCCTCGGCCAGACCGCGGTCGGCGCGGCGATCTCAGCCGTCCGCCTCGGCCTGATCGGCGCGAACGGAAGGGAGTCACAATGAGTGTCATGCCGGAGGCGTGCCAGTGAGTGTCATGCCGGAGGCGTGCCAATGAGCACTGTCTTCCTCGCGGCGCCGCAGCGCCTCGTCGACGTCACGGTCGACGGGCAGGACGTTCGCGTCCCTGAGGGGGCCACGCTGCTCGAGGCGTGCCGCCAGCAGGGCATCGACACCCCGACGCTGTGTTACCTGGAGAACCTGACGCCAGTGAACGTCTGCCGGGTGTGCGTGGTCGAGGTCGAGGGTTCGCGCACGCTCGTGCCGGCCTGCTCGCGGAAGGCCGAGCCCGGCATGACCGTGCACACGGACTCCGAGCGGGTGCGCACCAGCAGGCGGATGGTCCTGGAGTTCCTGGCCTCCACGGTCAACATGGAGCTCACCGCGCCCGAGGTGCGCCGGTGGATCGCGCAGTACGGCGCCGACCCGGGCCGGTACGGCGACGCGGCGGCGCCGCACGCCGCGGGCGAGCGCGACGCCGCCAGGGCGGGCGAGCACCACGCCAGCGACGGGAGCGAAGCAGCGACCGTCGCCCAGCCGGTGAAGTACGACAACGACAGCTACGTCCGCGACTACTCGCGCTGCATCCTCTGCTACAAGTGCGTCGAGGCCTGCGGAGACGACGCGCAGAACACGTTCGCGATCGCGGTGGCTGGCCGTGGCTTCGACGCGCGCATCTCCACCGAGTTCGACGTCACGCTGCCCGATTCGGCGTGCGTGTACTGCGGCAACTGCATCGGGGTTTGCCCCACCGGGGCGCTGATGCCGGCCAGCGAGTACAACATGCGGCAGTCCGGCGAGTGGGACGAGTCGCAGCAGACGGTGACGACGACCATCTGCCCGTACTGCGGCGTCGGCTGCAACCTCGAACTGCACGTCCAGGACAACAAGATCGTCAAGGTCACCTCGCCGCTCGACCACGACGTCACCAGCGGCCACCTGTGCGTCAAGGGCAGGTTCGGGTTCGAGTTCGTCCAGCGCAGGGCCAAGGAGTCAGAGCGGCGACAAGAGCCGTAGCCCAGCCGGGGCGGCGGCAGGAGCCATAGCCCAGCCGGGGCGGCGGCTGTCGTTGGCCAGCTCGACGCATGGCTGCCTTCGCGCGCGTTCGTCAGGGTAAGCCCTGAGGCAGATCCCGCGGCCAGCCCCGAAGTGCTGGGCTCGCGCGTCCCTACGGTCGGGATATCCGGCCTTGGAGGACGAGATGCGCGCGCAGCCGACCAGCGATCACCAGAGCATTCCCGGCTACACGCTGGGCAGCAGCGAGGTCGAACGTTCCCGCCTGCGCGACCAGGCCGATGACCTGCTGCCGCACAGCAGGGAACTGTTCGCGACGATCGGGGTCAAGCCAGGCTGGAGCGCGCTCGACCTGGGCTGCGGTCCGAGCGGCAACCTCGCTCTGCTGGCCGAACTGACCGGCGCGGGCGGGTCGGTGCTCGGCGTGGATGTCAACCCCGAGCACGTCAGGCTGGCCGGTGATTTCGCGCGGGCAGCGGGACTGGACACTGTCAGCGTCCTTGCCGCGGACGCCAGGGCGACTGGGCATGCCGGGTTGCTTCGTTCGACCTGACCTATGCGCGGCTGTTGCTGATCAACGTGCCCTGGCCGGACGAGGTCGTCGCCGAGATGACGCGGCTGGTCAGGCCCGGCGGCTGGGTCAGCGGCGAGGAGGCCGACGCGATCTTTGTCTGCTACCCGCGGCACGAGGCCTGGGACCGGCTGTCGGCCCTGCTCCGGCAGGCATGGCGGCTGTCCGATGCCGACCTGAACATGGGTCGCGGGCTGGCCGAGCTCTATCGGTCCGCCGGGCTCGAGGACGTCGGGATCCGGGTGTTCGCCGACGCGCATCCCGCTGGTCACCGGCGCCGGATGATCGTTCCCGACCTGATCCACAGCCTGCGGCCGAAGATCCTCGGCGCCGGACTCATCGCCGAGCCCGAACTCGATGAACTCGATCGCGCGGCGCGGGCCCACATCGATGACCCGCGGACGGTGCTGGTCCCGATGCTGTACTTCACGGTCTGGGGTCGCAAGCCTGGCTAGGCGACGTAGGCGCTCGGTGCGACGGTGTAGCTGCGGCCGTGCGGTGCTGTCCAGGTCAGGACGCCGGGCTCGGGTTGAGTAAGTTTCCAGCCCTGGGTCTGCTTGACCTGGTGATGCCTGCGGCACAGCGCGGCCAGATTGCACGGGCACGTCCTGCCGCCCTGGTCCCATGGCGTGGTGTGGTCCAGGTCGCAGGCCACTGCCGGGGCGGCGGCAGCCAGGGAAGGCGCAGGTCCGGTTCCTGGCCCGGATCACGTCGGACAGGACGTTCGGTGGGCCGGTACCCGGGCACCTGCTGGGCGTGGCTGCATGGGCTGGGTTCCAGCCAGGCGAACCGCATCCTGACCAGCCAGTGCCGCCGGCCCGCCGGGTCAGCGGGCGGTCCTGGTCCAGCGCGGGCGCAGGCATGAGCGGCGGCGGTGCCGTCGGGATGGGTGAGCGTCACGCACCAGCGCGACTCTGGTACCGGCGGACGCCAGGCGTGCGGCGAGATCGCGGCTGGTCCACGCGTCAATCGGGCCTAGCCCCGCGGCTTCGCCCGGCAGGTCAGACAGGCCGAGCCAGGTCGTGGCTGGCAAGACCAGGTGGACTGAGCCACTCAGACCGGCCAGCCACGCGGGTGCCGCTGTGCCTCGCATCGAGCCCTCAAGCCCGGCCGCGCTGCCCAGCCCGGCCGGTCCCGAAGAGCCGCCAGGTCGACTCTCGGCCTCTGGCGACGGTCCCTGCTGGGCGGCGGCCGCAGCGGGCGTAGCCGCATCTGTGTCGTCGGGGACCAGCGTGTCGGTGTCGCGGCCGGGGAGCAGGGTGTCGGGGTCGCGGCCGGCGAGCAGGGCGGTGAACACGGCGGCCCGCAGCTGGTCCAGGTTCCCGGCCGCGCCAGCCGCCTGAAGAGCACGCGCGATCGCCGTGATCCGCCGGTCCGCCGCGATGGCGTCGGCGGGAGCCAGCTCGCGCCCGGCGAGCGCGAGGTTGCCTGAGCCCTCCTGCCATGCCTCGACCCTGGCGTCCTCCCTGGCCTTGCGCATCCGCCGCCTAACGGCTGACGGGTCGAGGCACTGGACCAGCGCGCGCAACGCAGCGCGGAGCTGACCGGTGGTCAGCGAGCCAGCCTCCGCGATCAGTGCCGCCGCGGCGGCGTTCGCGGCACGGTCGTCGAGGGCGGACAGTTCGGTCGCGAACACGACCGCGCGGGCGCGGTCGATCTGGCCGGCCAGCAGCGCCCGACGGACCGCAGGCAGGCGGCCCAGATCGCGGGCCAGGCACAGCAGTCCGTCGGCGGACCGGCCGGTCAGCACGAGGGCGGCCGCAAGCTCGGCAGAAACGTGCTCGCTTACGCGGGACCAGCCGGGCCTGCGGGACTCGCGGAGCCGCCGGTTGTCGAGTTCGGCGACGGCGACGAGCTCGATCCCCGACTGCCAGGCCGACAGTCGCCGCGACGCGCGCAGCAGGCCGACCAGCGCGTCGTCGGTCAGCGCCGTCAGGCCGTCATCGAGGGCGTACTGCGACAGCCCGGCCAGCGCGGCGCCAGGCTCCAGGTCATCGAGTGGCCCGTCTTCGGCGAACGCCGCGCTCGGGCCCGAACACCAGGGCAGCGAGCCACCCTTCGTCGTCGGCGTAACCGTCAGGCTCAGGCTCGAGGCCGTCGAGCTCTGCCTCAGTCGGCTCGTCCCGGTCGTCGAGCAGCGCCAGGTCAAGGCCCTCCCGGTCCGGGTCCAGGCCAGCGAGCTCGGGCTCGCCGGGAAGGTCGGCGCCATCCGGCGGCTGGCTGACGGGCGGGAGGCTCATCGGCGGCTCCGAGGGCGATGCACGATAACGAATCTGTTATCGATAACTCTACTGACGCCCTCTGACAATTAGAGCACTCGTTCGAGGCAGGCGTACTCGCGCCCACATAACATCAGGACGCGGCTTTGGCTGCGTCGTCAGCCGCGGCGTCCTGCTGCTCGACGAGCTCGCCTTCGATCGAGATCTGGATCTCATCGCTCACCACGAACCGGCCGTCCAGCATCATGTTCAGGCTGAGGCCGAACTCCTTCCTGTTGATCTGCGTGGTGGCGCCGTAGCCGATCCTGTGGCCCATCATCGGGTCGTTGAACTCGCCGTACTTACGCACCTCGAGCGTCACCGGATGCGTGTGGCCCTTGATCGTGAGGTCGCCCGTGAGCTTGTACTGGTCCTCGCCGGCCGGCTCGATGTTCGTGCTGCTGAACGTTATGACCGGGTACTTGTCGACCTCGAGGAAGTTCGACGAACGCAGGTCGTTGTCCCTGGTGTCGTTGTGGGTCCTGATGCTCGCGGTGGAGATCGTGGCCTGCACGGTGGAGGTCTCCGGCCGATCCGGGTTGATGTCACCGGTGGCGGCGACCTCGGCGAAGTAGCCGCGGACCGTCATCATCCCGAGGTGCTTAGCCGAGAACTCGACCTGCGTGTGGTACGGATCGACCTGCCAGGTGCCCATGAGAAGCTCCTTCCAGCGGCTTTACGAAGAATTGCTGATTTCTGCGGATCTGAGAGCCGATCCTAGCCCTCATGAAGCGCACTTGTGGAGGATACCCTCCACATAAGCGTAGCGCCGCGACGACCGGGCGTCAGGCCTGAGTGGTCTCCCGCGGGCTGGCGGCGAGCGCCTGGCCGAGCTGGTCGCGGGAGTTGATACCGAGCTTGACGTAGATATTGCGCAGGTGATACTCGACCGTCTTCGGGCTGAGGAACAGTGCGGCCGCCGCCTCCCTGGTCGTCTTTCCGCTGGTCAGCAGCAGTGCGATCTGCAGTTCCTGCGGCGTCAGCTCGTCAATGGTGCCAGGTTCGCTCCGCCTGCGGCGTTCGCCGGTTGCGGCCAGCTCGCTGCGGGCACGCTCGGCCCACGGGCTGGCGCCAAGCAGTTCAAACGTCTGGGCCGCGGCCCTCAGCTGGTCGCGCGCCAGCACCCGGTTCCTTGCCCTGCGCAGCCGCTCGCCGTAGGCCAGCCTCGTCCGCGCCAGCTCGAACGCGTCCGGTGTCTGCGCATGCAACCCAAGCGCGCGGTCGAACAGCGGCCCGAACTCCTCGTCCGGTGCGAGCATGCCCTGACATCGCACGCGCCCTGGCCAGCGACCATGCCTGCCCCTTCGCCGCCGCCTTGGCCGCGTACGCGGCGGCGACCTCCTCAGCGGCATCGGACCGGCCCAGCCTGAGGTAGGCGTCGACCAGTTCAGGTGCCGGATCCAGGTCAGCGTCGGTGATCCCGGAGTCGAGCAGGATCCGCTGCTGGCACTCGAACTGCCTCGCGGCGCTCGCGGCGTCGCCGAGCCCGAGCTCGAGGTCGCCGAGCGCGGCCATCACCCAGATCTCAAGCAGCCGCGCGCCTAGCTCCTGGCACAGCGCCAGCGCTTCAGCCGCGCAGGCGCGGCACTCGCTCTCCCGGCCGCGCCGCGCTTGCAGCCACGCCAGGCCAGACAGGCCGAAGGCCAGCTCGGTCTGGTGCCCGCTCTCCCTGGCGAGCTCGATCGCCTCCCGGTAGGTGGACTCGGCGACCGCCCACCGGTCGGTGTTCGCCTGGTCCCGCGCGAGCAGGTTCAGCGCGAACGGCAGGGTACTGATGGCCGCGAGCGCGCGCGCGGTGGCCAGCGCCGGCCTCGATCAGCGACCGCCCCGTGCCTGCCTCGCGCAGGAAAAGGGGCCCGATGACCAGCCACTCGATCAGATCGAGGTCGCCGTGCAGGTCCGGCGACCGCTCGGCGATGGCGATCGCCTCGTGCACAGACTCCGCGCCGGCCGCGGCGTCTCCGCCCAGGATGCGGGCCATCCCGATCGCGCTGGCCACGAGGAACCTGTTGCGAGCCGACGGCTTCTCGGGCAGTGCGGCCTTCGCCCGCTCGGCGGTGGCGAGCATCTGCGCGGGATCGCCGGCGTAGAAGCACGCGCGAGCCGCCTCGGCGAGCATCGCGACGGCCAGGTCGGGGTCGGCCTGTTGCGCCGCCTCCGTCAGGATCGCGTGGCCGCGCAGCACGGGTCCGCGGCTGATCGCGATGTGCCCGGCGAGCCGGTCAATGCCCACCAGCCTGGCCCGGTCGGACGCGCCTGCCCTTGCCTCATCGATCAGTGCGATCGCCCGCGACGTCAGGCCGGCCAGCCAGCACGCGTTCGCCGCGGCAAGCAGCAATCCCGCTCGTCGCTGCGCGTCCTCCGCGAGCCGGCCGGACTGCTCGAAGGCCGCAGCCGCGGTCGCATAGGCGCTGCGGGCCATGCCGCGGGCGCCTGCCTGCTCAAGCGCCGCCGACGCGGCCTGGTCGGGCCCGGCCGCGGCCGCGGACAGATGCCAGGCGCGCCGGTCGATGTCGCGGTCGGGCAGCGCGGCGGCGATCGCGCGGTGTGCGTCCCTGCGCAGTCCAGGCGCCGCGTCGGCGTAGACGGCCGACCTGGCCAGCTGATGCCGGAACTCCACCGTGCCCGCCTGCAGCCGGATCAGGCCAGCTCCCTCGGCCGCGTCCAGGGCCGTCAGGTCGATCCCGAGCTGGCCGGCCGCCCGCCGCAGGGTCTGCAGGTCTCCGTCGTCGCTGGTGGCGGCCAGCACCAGCGCGGTCTGCGCGCCGGGGTCGAGCAGGCCAGCCCGGCGAAGGAACGCGCGCGAGACCCTGGCCGAGACCAGGATCGGCGCTCCCTGCGGCGCGAGCTCGAGGTCGGGCGCGTCGGTCGCGAGTTCGAGCAAGGCCAGCGGGTTGCCAGCCGTCGCCGCGTGCAGCCGCCTGGCCATGTCGGCCGCCAGGTGCGGGACAAGCTCGGCGGCTTCGTCACTGGTCAGCCCGCCAACGAGCACCGTCGGCAGGTCCGCGCCGTCGAGCAGGGACGGCTCGCCGTCGCGGACGGTGATGAACACCGCGATCGGGTCGGCGACCAGCCTGCGGACGGCGAAGAGCAACGCCTGTGCGCTGGAGCCGTCCAGCCATTGGGCGTCGTCGATCAGCACGGCAACGGGCTGTTCCTCGGCGTAGGCCGCGAGCAGGCTGAGCGTCGCGGCGCCGACAGCGAAACGGTCCTGAGCCGTGCCAGGCCGCAGCGCCAACGCGCCTTCGAGCGCCATCGCCTGCGGCCCGGGAATCCCGTCGATCATCGTGAGCGCCGGGCGGATGAGCTCGAAAGGGACGCGAACGGGATGTGCGCCTCCGACTCGATCCCGCGCGCTCGAAGCACCCGCATGCCGGCCGCCTGCCCGGCCGCGTAGTCCAGCAGCGCGGTCTTCCCGATTCCCGGCTCGCCGACCAGCGCCAGCGCGGCGCTGGTTCCGGCCCGCGCGCGCTCCAGCGCCTCCCGGATATCCAGCTGCTCGCGGTCCCGCCCCAGGAGCATGACGCGATTGTAGGCACCCGGTGCGGGGCGCAGTAGCGGCGCGGCGAACTAGGTGGGTCCCCGGAAGCGACGCTGGCGCTGGCGAACTTACGCTCGCTCGAAATCAGCACCCAAAGGAGGAGGACGCATGACCACCACCCAGCAGCCCGTCGAGGTCGACGGTGACAAGCTGATGCAATTCGTGTTCCGCGCGGTCGACGAGGTCGGCGCCACGCTGAACGCCGCCCTGGTCGTGATGGGCGACAAGCTCGGCCTGTACCGCGCGCTCCGGGACGGCGGCCCGCAGGCACCCTCCGAACTGGCCAGCCGGACCGGCACCGCCGAGCGGTACGTGCGCGAGTGGCTGAACGCCCAGGCGGCCGGGGCCTACGTCAGCTACGACCCAGAGAGCGGCCATTACACGCTCCCGCCTGAGCAGGCTGTCGCGCTCACCGACGAGGACAGTCCCGCCTTTCTGCCGGGGTTCTTCCAGATCGCGGTGGGCTCGGTGCTCGACTCGCCGAACATCATCGACGCCGCTCGCACCGGCGCCGGCTTCGGCTGGCACCAGCACGGGCACGACGTGTTCGAGGGCTGCGAGCGGTTCTTCCGTCCCGGCTACCACGCCAACCTGATCACCGGCTGGCTGCCGGCGCTCGACGGCGTCATCGATAAGCTGGAGCGAGGCGCGCTCGTCGCCGATGTCGGCTGCGGTCACGGCTCCTCGACCATTTTGATGGCGCAGGAGTTCGCGAACTCGACCTTCTTCGGCTCGGACTACCACGACGGCTCGATCGCGACGGCACGGGAGCGCGCCAGCGAGGCGAGTGTCGCCGACCGGGTCCACTTCGAGGTCACGCCGGCGGCCGGGTATGGCGGCACTGGCTTCGATCTGGTGACGATGTTCGACTGCCTGCACGACCTGGGTGACCCGGTCGGGGCCGCGCGCCACGTCCGCGGCTCGCTCAAGGAGGACGGCACCTGGATGATCGTCGAGCCGAACGCGGGTGACCGGGTGGAGGAGAACCTCAACCCCGTGGGCCGCGCCTACTACGGCTTCTCGACTCTGCTGTGCACGCCTGGGTCGCTGTCGCAGGATGTCGGGCTCGCGCTCGGCGCGCAGGCCGGCGAGGCACGGATCCGTCAGGTCGTCGAGGCTGGCGGGTTCACCAGGTTCCGCCGTGTCGCGGAGACGCCACTCAACATCGTGTACGAGGTGCGTCCGTGAGTAATACATCTGGCAGTGCGGGCCCGGCGAAGGCCGGGCCCGCACGGCCCGAGCAGACCAGGGCCAGGTACGCCGATGACGAAGGGTGGGTCGAGCGCGACGGCGTCCGGCTCCACTACGAGGTGTACGGCAGCGGCGAGAAGACAGTGCTCTTGCTTCCGACCTGGTCGATCATCCATTCCAGGCACTGGAAGATGCAGATTCCCTATCTGTCCAGGTACGCGAGGGTGGTCACGTTCGACGGGCGAGGCAACGGCCGCTCCGATCGGCCGCCTTCCGGATACGCGGAGGCCGATTTCGCTGCCGATGCCCTGGCCGTGCTCGACGCCACCGGCACCGAGCGAGCGGTCCTCGTGTCGCTCTCGCGGGGCGCCCAGCGCGCGCTGCTGCTCGCCGCCGAGCATCCCGAGCGGGTCACTGGGGCGGTTTTCATCGCTCCCAGCGTGCCCTTCACCGGCATTGGCGACGCTCTGCAAGACGCCTGGAACGCTCCGCTGGACACCGACGAGGGCTGGGCCAAGTACAACCGGCACTACTGGCTACGTGACTACGAGGGCTTCCTCGAGTTCTTCTTCGGCGAGATGTTCAACGAGCCGCACTCGACCAAGCCCGTCGAGGATTGCGTGGCGTGGGGCCTGGAAACGACAGCGCAGACGCTGATCGAGACGGTGCTCGGCCGCGAATTCGATGCGGCGGAAGCGCGCGATCTCTCCAGTCGGGTGCGCTGTCCTGTCCTTGTCATACAGGGCACGAAGGACGGCATCACCGGCAAGGGACGCGGAATCGAATTGGCCGAGGCCACCGGCGCCGACCTGGTCTTGCTCGAGGGCTCCGGCCACGGCCCGCATGTGCGCGACCCGGTCAAGGTGAACCTGCTGCTGCGCGACTTCATCGCGCCGGCGCCGCTGCGCTCCGCCTGGCCGCGCGGCAAATCCAGGCGCAGGCGCGTGCTCTACATCTCCTCACCGATCGGGCTCGGTCATGCCCAGCGGGACGCGGCGATCGCCGGCGAACTGCGCAAGCTGCACCCTGACGTGGAGATCGACTGGCTCGCCCAGCATCCGGTGACCGAGGTGCTGCGGGCCCGCGGCGAGCGAATTCACCCGGCCAGCGATTACCTGGCGAGCGAGTCGCGCCACATCACATCCGAGGCGGCGGGTCATGACCTGCACTGCTTCGATGCAATCAGGCGGATGGACGAGATCCTGCTGGCGAACTTCATGGTCTTCCACGACCTTGCCACCCAGGAGCACTACGACCTGTGGGTCGGCGACGAGGCCTGGGACCTGGATTACTACCTGCATGAGAACCCCGAGCTGAAGACCGCGGCGTATGCCTGGTTCACCGACTTCGTCGGCTGGCTGCCGACCGCGGGCGGCGGCGACCGGGAGGAGTTCCTGACCGCCGACTACAACGCCGAGATGATCGAGCACATCGCGCGCTTCCCGCGGATCCGCGACCGCGCGATCTTCGTTGGCGACGCCGAAGACATCGTCCCCGACAGCTTCGGCCCAGAGTTGCCTGCGATCCGCACGTGGACCGAGGAGCATTTCGACTTCTCCGGCTACGTCACAGGATTTGACCCGGCAGCCTTTACTGACCGCTCGGCGCTGAGGTCGACCCTCGGGTACCGCCCCGACGAGCTGGTCTGTGTCGTCACGGTCGGCGGATCTGGGGTCGGCGAGGCGCTGCTGCGACGAGTGATCGACGCGTACCCGCTGGCCAAGGAGCTTGTCCCCGCCTTGCGGATGATCGCCGTGGCCGGGCCGCGGATCGACCTGTCCGGAATGCCGTCCGCCAACGGGCTGGAGATCAGGTCCTACGTGCCTGATTTGTACCGTCACCTGGCCGCTTGCGACCTGGCGGTGGTGCAGGGCGGGCTCACCACCACCATGGAACTCACCGCGAGCCGCAGGCCGTTCCTGTACTTCCCGCTGAAGCACCACTTCGAGCAGAGCATCCACGTGCGGCACCGGCTAGAACGCTACGAAGCCGGGCGGCGGATGGAGTTCGACGAGTCACCGCCGGAGGTCATCGCCGCCGCGATTGCCGAGGAAATCGGCCGAACCGTCAGCTATCTCCCCGTCGCCTCCGACGGTGCGGCCAGGGCCGCCGGGTTGCTGGCCGAACTGCTCTGATCGTGCATAGGCCGGCGCCGGCATCCTGCGGCGGCCTGAGTCGCGTCGTCTAGGTCAGACGCGGCGTGTCGCATGCCCGCCAGAGGGTAGTAGACGTGCAAATAACGTGCCCAGCGGCGGGCCGGGGGGCGACCGCCGCGAATGCCGTCACGGCGGGGCACGGATCGGGGGATCAGATGAGCAGCGACAGGCCTGAATGGAACGCGCCTGGGCAGCCCGGTACGCAGCAGGGTCCTTATCCGGGCCAGCAGGGTGCGCATGCCACCGGGTCAGCAGGGTGCGCATGCCACCGGGCCAGCAGGGCGCGATGCCACCGGGTCAGCAGCGGTCAGCGCCCGCCGAGCCCGGTGGGCGAGGAGGCCACCAGGGTCACCGGCCGCCGCGTGATCCAGTACATCGTCGACTACATCCTGGCCGGGATCATCCCCGGTCTGGCGTACTGGCTGCTCGACCGCGGCAACGGGTTCCTCAGCGGACTCGGCTGGCTGGTGGCCACGGCGATCGCGCTCGCGGTCTACTACTGGTACTGGGTGGAGCGCCCGCGCAGCCACGGCGGCCAGACCTTCGGCATGCAGATCTTCGGCCTGCGGATCATCAGCAAGGACGGCGGTCCGGCGAGCACCGCGCAACTCTTCGTGCGGGGCATCCTGCTGATCGTCGACACGCTGATCTTCGGGCTGGTCGGCTTCCTCACGATCGTCTGCTCCAGGTACCGCCAGCGGGTCGGCGACCACGCAGCGGGAACGCTGGTCATCGACGCGGACTTCGCCTTCGCGCGGTGAGTCACCCCTGCCGGGCGGCGCCTGCGCCGCCGCCCGGCAGGCCGATCCGAACGAGTACCCGCCAAAGCTGGGTACCGCGTTCGCCAACTTAGGTAGCTGGCTGGCCAAGCCGGGCAGTTACTCCGATTCGCCGCTACAGGCGCTCTGCCTACGGTCGTTGCGTGTATACCAAACGACCAGGCAGGAAGCTTGCGATGCCGCTCAGAGTCCTGGCCGGATCCCGCCGCGGCGGATCCGGCGTCCGCATCCCGGGCCGCGACGACGCCGTGCCAGCGCCCGCGTCCAGACGCCGCGCGTTCCAGATCACCCTCGGCGTGATCTGGCTGCTCGACGCGGCCCTTCAGTTCCAGCCCTACATGTTCACCAGGGCCTTCGTCAGGGACGTGATCCTGCCCGCGGCATCCGGCAACCCCGCGATCATCGGCCGGCCGATCATCTGGTCAGGGGACCTGATGCTGCGGCACATCGTGATCATCAACGCGGCGTTCGCGACCCTGCAGTTGCTGCTCGCCGTCGGCCTGTTCTGGCGCCCGGCGGTGCGCCTGGCGCTGGCCGCCTCGATCGCGTGGTCACTGGCCGTCTGGTGGCTCGGCGAGGGCCTCGGCGGCGTGCTGACTGGCGCACTCGATCCGTTCGGCGGAACGCCGGGGGCTGTGTTGCTCTACGTCGTCCTCGCGCTCCTTGTCTGGCCGCCGCGCAGTGCAGGCGAGCCGAGCGCCCCGCCGACCTCGGTGGCCGAATCCGGCCTGCTGAGCGGTCAGGCGGCGCGGGCGCTCTGGGTCGTGCTCTGGGCCGGTCTCGGTTGCGCAGCGCTGCTGCCCGCGACGCCGGTCCGCGGAAGCGCTGAGCGGCACGCTGTACCGGATTGCGGGACGGCGAACCCGGCTGGATCAGGGCGCTCGATACCGCGCTGAGCAATGCGCTGGCCGGGCACGGCGCGCTGGCCGCCGTCGTCCTCGCAGTGCTCTGCTTCGTCGCGGCGGCGACCGTCGCGGCTGGCCGATTCGGCAGGCTGGGGGTCATCGCGGCGATCGTGGCAGGGGTCGGCATCTGGGTCGCGCAGGACTTCGGCGAGCTCCTGACCGGTCAGGCGACCGACCCGAACTCGGGGCCGCTGCTGATCGTGATCGCGGCCGCGTTCTGGCCGGCCGCCGCGCTCGCTCGCCGTGAGCGGACCGACTCGGCGACCTGGCTGGTGGCGCCGGAGCCGGCCCGCCCTGGCTCGACTGCGCTAGGACGGCTAGGACCGCGGTCGCGGTCCTAGCCTGACGGGCGTCAGTACGGCAGGAAGCAGATCCCCGAGGTGGAGACGCCGCCGCAGTACTGGCTCTGGTCGAGGTTGTCGCTGGCGATCCAGAGGCCAGCGCTTGTGGTCATCATGTAGTCAGCGCCGAGCCCTCGGTCCCGGTTGTAGTAGCCAGCAGAGCCGTCTGAGTTGAGGTACAGGGCGCCGTTGGCCTTGTCCAGGCCCTCGATGCCGGGCGCGTTGTAACCGTCGGTGGACAGGCCGTCGCAGCCGTCCTGGTTCATCGAGTAGCGCTCGTGGCCGCCGAAGTACGCGGCCTTGGAGTCAGCCGCGGCCGAGTAGAGCGAATCGCAGCCGGTGTAGTTCGTCCACAGGGCATTGACCGTCGAAGGCGTCGACGGGAAGGCCAGCGCGGCGTCGCACGGTCCGGTCCATGGCGGACTCGACTGGTCGTTGGGGTGGAAGCCGGTGGTGCCGAAGTAGACCGCCGAGTCATCCGGGCTCCAGGCACCGTCCTGCACGTAGAACGGCTCGCTGACGTAGCAGTTGGTGTCGAACTCCGGGGCATTCCAGCCGGTCACGACCGCGCTTGTGCCGCTGATGCTGATGATGAAGGCCTGCTGCCTTGCCTGGCCACCGACCGAGGTGAAGTCGCCCTCAACCAGCACCTGGCGCCCGCCGTGGCTGAGCTGGGCGGCGTAGACGTGGGTCGCGTTCTGATGTACCCCCGGGAACTGGTAGTTGCCAGAGACGTTCAGGTGCAAGAAGCCGTCGCTCTTCCCGGTCGTCGGGTTCAGGCTCACCATGTACGGGTCAGCGTTGTCCCCGTTGATGCTGGTGAAGTTGCCGCCGACGAGCAGGCGGGCGTGCGTGCCGACCATGGTCTGGACAGCGCCGGAGGCGTTCGACGCGAAGGTCGTGACCACGTTGCCTGTGGTGGTGCTGATCTCGGCGATGTTCTTCACCGCCGTGCCGTTGACCGAGGAGAAGTGGCCGCCGATGTAGGCGTTCGCGCAGTTGCCGCCCACGAACGCGATCGTGTTGACGGTGTTGCTCGGGTTCGACGTCGTCCCGTACGTGCCGACGACGTTCGGCGCCCAGCTAGTCACGGTGTAGGGCGCCGTGGCCTGGAAGCTGAACACGTTGTTGCGGGTGTAGGTCGTGCTGCCCTTCCTGATCGAGGCGAAGGTGCCGACCGCGTACATCGTGTTGCCGCACTGGACGAGCTGGCGGATCTGCGCAACCTGGCTGGTCACCGCGGGCAGGTGCGGCAGGTTCGTGGGAGGCGCCGGCTTAACGACCCCGGCCGGCGGCGGCTCGCCGCCGGTCCCCGCTGCGGCCGGCTGGATGGCCGAGCGCCATCATGGTGGCCGCCGAACCCAACAGGACAAGGTATCTCCACACGAAAGCGCTCCCTGCCAGCCCGTTGCACCGGTCGCGTGCGGTCACCGCGATCAGCTGCGCTGATGAATTGACAATTCCGACTAATAAGGAGACGCACGGTATCACCACATGGTTGGCAAGCCATCACAGATCTCCCACAGGTATCTCCGCGACGGTTAGCCAACGGGCGGACGGCCGTCCGACGGTCAGTAGCGGCTTCCGACCGGGGCCGGTATCGCTTCGAGTTCGGCCAGGTCTGCCGCGCTCAGCTCGATGTCGGCCGCACCCGCGTTGTCGGCCAGGTACGCCGGGGTCTTGGTCCCCGGGATCGGCACCACGTGCCGGCCCTGTGCGAGCACCCACGCCAGCGCTATCTGGGCCGGTGTAGCGCCCGCTCGCCGCGCTATCTCCCGCACCCCGGCGACAATCGCCAGGTTGGCCTGCAACGCCTCGCGCTGGAAGCGCGGCAGGCCGCGCCGGAAGTCGTCTGCGGGCAGGTCGTCGGATGACGCGAACCTGCCGGTCAGGAAGCCGCGGCCGAGCGGCGAGAACGGCAGGAACGCGATGCCGTGCGCCTCGCAGTACGGCAGCACCTCGGCAAGCGCGTCCGGTGTCCACAGCGACAGTTCCGACTGCACGGACGTCACCGGGTGAACCGCCGCCGCGCGGCCGATCTCGCTCGCGCTGACTTCGGACAGCCCGATGTGGCGCGCTTTGCCAGCCGCGACGGTCTCGGCCATCGCGCCCCACGTCTCCTCGAGCGGCACCTGCGGGTCCACCCGGTGCAGCTGGTACAGGTCTACGTGATCGGTGCGGAGCCGGCGCAGGCTTGCGTCGATCGACTGCCGCACGTGCTCGGGCCGCCCGTTCCGTGCGGCGCCCGGCGATGTCGTGCCCGGGTTGGCGACCTGGACCGTGTCGGCGGTCAGGCCCACCTTGGTGGCGAGCACGGCGCGGTCGCGGTGCCCGCCGGCCAGCGCGCGGCCGACGAGTTCCTCGTTCGTATAGGGCCCGTACACGTCGGCGGTGTCGATCAGCGTCATGCCGAGGTCGAGCGCCTGATGAATCACTGCGATGGATGTCGCGTGATCCCTCGGTGTCTCCATGTCGTAGGAGTGCGTCATGCCCATGCAGCCAAGGCCGATGACGCCGACCTCGGGGCCGTGTGTGCCAAGCGTCGTGGTTCGCATGCGGTATATCGTCTCGAAGGTGCCGCCGGGCCGAGGAAGAGGCAGTGCGATGACGACGTGGACTTCCCAGGAACTCGCCAGCTATCGGCGGCGCTGACGAGCTAGACCTTCGGTCCAGGCGCGGCGACGGCACGCTGCGCGACCCGGTCACGCTCTGGGTCGTCCGGCACGGCGACGACCTGTACGTCAGGCCGGTCAGGGGCCGCGACGGCTGGTACCGGGGCACCCAGACGCGCCACGAGGGTCACATCAGGTCCGCCGGAATCGACAAGGACGTCACATTCGCGGAGGCCGACACCGACGCCAGCCTGAACGACGCGCTCGACGCCGAGTACCGGGCCAAGTACCGCTCCTACCCCGTCGAATACGTCGATCCTGTCGTCAACGAGCAGGCCAGGTGCTCGACGCTCAAGCTCGTTCCGCGCTAGCGCCACGGCCGGGTGCGGCGGTTTCCAGGATCTCGTTGCCGATGGCGGCCCGGACGCTCAGCCGGGCCTGGTGCAGCCGGCTCTTGAAGGCGGCCTGGCTGACACCCGCGATCGCGGCGGCCTCCTGGGTGGACAGTCCTTCGACATCGCGAAGGACGACGGCCGTCCGCAGCGCGGGCGGCAGCTCGGCAAGGGCCTGACTGAGGGCGCGGCGCAGTTCGCTGTTCTCGGCTTGGCGGGGTGGTTCGTCGGCTGGCGAGGCGGGGAGCTGGAGCTCGCGCGCGCCGAGCGGGACGTCGGCCGGGCGGCGAGCGCTCCTTTCCAGCGCGCGGTTGGCCTCATTGACCGCGATCCGGTAGAGCCAGGTGAAGTAGCTGGACTGCCCGCGGAAGCGGGTGATGCCGCGCCAGGCGCGCAGCAAGACTTCCTGCGCTACGTCCTCGGCCTCAAGACGGTCGCCCAGCAGCCGGAGCAGGAGCATGAAGAGGCGATCAGCGTATGGGCTCGATAGCCGTTCAAAGGCGGAGACGTCTCTGGCCTGGGCACGAGCGATAAGTTCGGCCTCTGTGTCCGCTTTATCCGCCGTGTCATCGGGGCCGGAGGCGTGCTGGCCGGCCGGCGGGGGAGTCACGCGCCGGGCGGCGAAGCTGCGCCGGGCGCGGCCGGCCTGACCCGGTCGAATAGCGTTCCCGGCGCGTGAATGCCCGCGAGGCCGTCGATGCCCTGGAGCGAGTGCACGAGGGTGCGCATCGCCCGGATGCCCCGTCCGCAATCCACGCAGTCCCGCGAGTGGCGGTCCAGGCGGCGGCGGGCGAGCGGGCGCAGCTCACCCTCGACATAGTGCGACAGGTGCAGCTGCGACCACTCGTGGTCACCGGTTCGGCCGGGCAAGCCCATCAGTCTCCCCTCCCCGCCACGGGGCTGACATTCGCCGTTCTCACGGTAGTAGACCACCCCCGGTCCGGGTCGGTTGAGACGGTCAGCGGCGGGTCCTGGCCGGTCTACTCGCCCTGACCGCCGCCGTCATCGTCCGACGCCGCTGGCTCGAATGCCAGCGAGCAGGAGTTGATGCAGTACCGCAGGCCGGTCGTAGTGGGCCCATCGTTGAACACGTGGCCCAGGTGACCGCCGCAGCGACGGCAGACAACTTCGGTGCGGCGCATGAACAGGCTGTTGTCCGCCCGCAACTCGACCGCCTCGGCGACAGCAGGCTCATCGAAGCTTGGCCACCCGGTGCCCGAATCGAACTTCGCGTCCGAGCTGAACAGCTCGCTGCCGCAGCCGGCGCACCGGTAGGAACCGTCCTGGTGATTGTGAACGTACTCACCGGTGAACGGCCGCTCGGTGTGAGCCTGGCGCAGGACGCTGTACTGAAGCGGGGTCAGCTCCTCGCGCCACCGCTCATCCGGCTTACTCATCTCGCGAACGGTTGCTTCTGCGCTGGCGTGGTTCTTGCGCATCGATCGACTCCTTCGTTCGTCCATCACCAAGTTAGACCCGCCCGCTGCAAAAACGATTGCCAGAACGTCAGGCAGACGCTGGTCGGCGCAGCCAGGCGCGATCGAGGAGCGCCGTCGGGAGAACTTGGTTGGGTCAGCTTCGGGTTAGGTCAGCTTCGGTAGGCGATCGTGGCAGCCCCGGCTCCGCTGGTCCCGGTGACAAACACCAGGCCACCGCCCGGGCTGACCGCGAGCGCTGCGGCGTCGCCGTTGAACTGGCCTGACCATCGTCTTGCGCCAGTAGCGGCGTTATAGGCGACCGTGGGGAACCCGCCGCCTTGCCCGGTGACATACACCGTGTGGCCGCCGGGGCCGACGGCGATCGAGCGTGCGGAGTCGGCGATGCCGGGGCCACCGTAGCGGCGCGCCCACCGCCGCGCTCCGGTGGCCGCGTTGTAGGCGACCGTCGCGTAGTCGGCGCTTCTGACGCCGAGGTTTTCTCCGGTGACGTAGACGGTGTGCCCAGCTGGGCCGACTGCGACGGCGAAGGCGGTGCCACCGTGGCCGAGGCCTTCGTACCGGCTTACCCACCGCTGCGCGCCCGTTGCCGCGTTGTAGGCGATCGTGGCGTAGTCAGGGACAGCACGCGCGTTCGGCTGCTTGACGTTTCTCTTGCTGCCGCCGGTGACATAGACCGTGTGCCCGCCTGGTCCGAGAGCCAGCGCGAAGGCCGAGTCGTCGCGGTGCGCTGGGCCGTCATAGCGGCGTACCCATCGCTGCGCGCCGGTGGCAGCGTTGTAGGCGACCGTGGCGTAGTCGGTATTGATGGTGGCGCCCATGCTGCTGCCCGTCACGAATACCGTCGTGCCGTCTGGGCTCACGGCGAGCGCGGAGGCGACGTCCCTGCGGTTGTGGCTGTCGTTGTACCGGCTGACCCACTGCTGTGCGCCGGTCGCGGCGTTGTAGGCGATCGTGGTGTAGTCACCTTGCGTGCCCGATCCTGGGCTGGTCCCTGTGACGAACACAGTTTTCCCGGTCGGGCTGACCGCCACCGATACGGCTTGGTCGTTGCCGTTTACAGGGCCGTTGTACCGGCTGACCCACTGCTGTGCGCCGGTCGCGGCGTCGTAGGCGACCGTCGCGTAGTCAAACCTCGAGCCGGAGCTTCACTACGCCCAGTGACGAACACCATCCGCCCGTCGGGGCTGACAGCCAGCGCGGCCGCGATGTCGTAGCCACTCCCCGGCCCGTTGTAGCTGCTCGCCCACCGCTGTGCGCCGGTCGCCGCGTCATAGCCGACCGTCACGTAGTCACCTGACGTGGCCTGGAAGGTAGACCCGGTGATGAACACCATGGATCCATCAGGTGCGGCCGCTACCGCGGCCCCGCTCGCGCCCTGGCCCTGAGCCCTTAAACACACTCAGCCACACCCGCCGGCCTGAAGCAGCCAGCCCGCCGCCGGCGGCGCCGACCGAGGCCGCCGCCGACACTTGGCCCTGCCATCGCCAGAACTGAGGCGGCCGTGACGATCGCGAGCAGGCCACCTCCTGCGGTTCGCCGGCCTGCACGCATGATTCACCACATCCAGCACCAGGGCGCGCCGCGACGTTCACGGCGGCGCCATCGTTATCCCACCTACCCGACGCGCCGCTGTGGCTGCGGGTTGACAACGCCACCGTCCGGAGCTGAGCGAACACGTCGCCTAGCTCAGCACGCATGGGGTAACGGCGGCGAGCGCTTGCGCGAGGGCGCCGATGTCGTCGCTGCCGTTGTAGGCGTGCAGGGATACCCGGATACCGCCGGCCCGGGAGCTTGTGTTGATGTTGTGCTGGCTCGCCAGCGCGGCCTGCACCTCGTCGGCCGCGGCAGCGGGGTGCCTGAGCGAGACAATGTGCCCGCTTGCAGAACGGTCACCTGGCACCCGGTAAGGCGCCCAACCCAGCGGCGCGGTCTGCTCGGCCAAATCCGCCGCCAGTCGGCCAGCGTGCTCACTGATCGCCGTCAGCCCGATGCCGGAGAGCAGCTTGATCGACGTGAGCAGGCCCACCGCGGCGCTGTAGGACATGCGTCGACAGCTCGAACCGGCGGGCGTCAGCAGCGAGAGACAGTTCCTGCGGGGTGAAGTCGAAAGGCGTGGCGCTGCCTTTCCAGCCAACGATCACGGGGGTGGCCGCCGCCAGGTTCTCGGTAACGGCGAGCAGCGCAACGCCGGACGGCGCGGACAGCCACTTGTAGCCGCTGCAGACCAGCGCGTCCACTCCCCATTGCGTCATGGTGACCGGAGCCGCACCGGCCATCTGGGTCACGTCGACCACCACCCGAGCACCAACGTCTCGGGCGCGCGCCACCAGGGCCGCGACATCGACCTGGCTGCCAGTGGCGAACTGAACCGGGCTGACGCACACGACCGTTGTCCGTTCGCTGATGGCATCGCTCAGCGAGAGCGTGAGGTCGCGGACCGGGGTGTCGCGGACCCAGCGGATGTGCATGCCCAAGCGGTCCCGAGCGGCCAGCCACGGATAGGTCACGCTCGGGAAGTCACTGGACACCAAGACCACCTCGCCCCCCGCGCTGGACAACAGCGCGGCAAGCTGGCCCAAGCCCTCACTCGCCCCGCCCACCACCGCGACCGACGCCACCGGCGCGCCGAGTAGCTCAGCCGCGGCCGTTCGCAGCTCGTCCAGCACCCTTGCCTCGGCCTCGTCCGACAGGCGGAGGTTGCCATGCTGGGCGATATCGGTCAAGAACCGGACGCTCGCCTCCAGCGAGGTGCGAGGTATCAGCCCCAGCGAGGCCTGGTTCAGATAGGTGCAATAGGCAAGCGCCGCATACTCGCCGGGATCAATCAACGGGTCCATGGTCACCCCCGCGCTCAAACTATAAGTAGCGCCCTGGAACTACACGCAACCTGCCGATCCGTCGGGCGCGGCTTCGTCGCTCAGCGCCTTTGGTGCGGAGCCACAACGGCGTAACCCGGCGAACGGTTCATGTGAGAAAGCTCACCCACGGATACCCGTCCGGCGCTGAACCGACACCACCGCACCCGCCGTGCTGGGGTGGATGCGCACCTGCGGGGGTGCCTTTGGACGGGGGAGCAGCGATGACCGAGCAGCCGATGACTGGCCGGGTGAGGCTGCGCGGGGCGGGCGCCCGCCGCGAGCAGGCCGCTCTGGCCGCCGCTGCTGCCTGCACAGACGAAACGGGCAGCGCTTGGGCCGGAATTCGCGGCGGTCGTCTTCGGCGCCTGGTCGGCTTGCTGCGGCTGATACCCCAGACCCGCGGCAACTACTCCTGCTACGACGCTAGGTTCGAGCGCCCAGAACTGATCGAAGACGACTACTACCGCCTCCGAAACCAGCCCCGCGGCTGGTAGCCGCCAGACGCCCCACCGCACAAGATGTACACGCCTGCGGGCAGGTTGGCATCTTGATCAGGCACCACGGGCTTGCGGGCCTGGCCGCTGCACGAGCTCGATGATGGCTCCGTCGGGGTCGCATATATAGACGACAGTGGCGCCCTCCCACGCGATCGCCCCGGTGATAGTGGTCGGCGGCCCGGCGGGTTCGTGCCCGGCCTCGGCCAGGCGCCGCAGGAGGCCGGTGAGGTCGCGCACCCGCAAGGCCACATGCGGGCACCCTGGACTATTCGGCCGCTGCGGGACCCGCTCCGCCCCGGCGTTGACGTACTCCAGCAGCTCCAAGACCCGGCCGTCGCCGGCGTCGAGATCGGCGGCCCTGATGCGCGCGCCCGGAACCCCCACGATCTCGCCGACGTCCTCCGCTTCCCCGCTGATCTCGATGACCCGCAGCCCGAGGAGGTCGCGGTAGAAGGCAAGGGACCGGTCCAGGCTGCTCACCGTGATGCCGGCGTGGTCAATGCCGCTCACCTGCAGGCGGTCTGGTCCCGCCTCGTCCGCGTGCGCCATCCAGCGCACCTCCTCTGCTGCCATGCGACCTCCGCATTCTCACCGGCCAGTCTTGACCCGTCAAGAATGCATATGTACGTTTGTACAGTGCAAACGTACAGTACAGACGTACATGAATGACAGCGACGGCAGCGGCCGGACCTGCGGAAACTGCGACAGCTTCGACCGTTTCGGTCACTGCAGCAGGCCGGAATCGGGACCGCGTGCAGCCGCGGCGCGAGCGGCTGCTGGAGGTGACCATCGAGCTAATCGCGCGGGAGGGTATCGACGCCGTGACGCACCGTCGCGTCGCTGAGCTGGCCGGGGTTCCGCTCGGTTCCACCACGTATTACTTCACTTCCCGCGAGGAGATGCTGGTCGAGGCCCTGCAGAGCTTCGGCCGCCAGGAGATCTTGGCGCTGCGGGCGCGGCTCGCCGAGCTACCCGCGCGTCGGCCGTCCAGCCGCCGGTATATCGACAAGCTGGTTGAGTTCATGGTCCCGCAGCTGGGCGATGATCACTGGCGGACGCTGGCGCAGTACACCCTTCTCTGCGAGACTGCCCGGCGCCCGGAGTTGGAGCCGTTCGCCCGCGAGTGGAATCAGGCGTGGTGGGCGGTGCTCGAGGAGTTCTTCCAGGCGCTCAAAGTTCCCGACCCCGGCCTTGAGGCCCGGATGCTGCTGGCCATGCTCGACGGCTTCCTGATGCAGCAGCTGGCCGCGCCGGATCCTGATTTCGTCTCCGGCGTCCTGAAGCCGGCCCTGCGCCGCGTATTCGCTCGAGCGCAGTCCGCGGGTGGCTCCTGAGGTGCCCGGTCTCCGGACGGCGGAACTGCTGCCAGGCAGCGAGCCATCGGCCGTGAGGTCGGCGTTCGAGGCCAGCCGCCTGGCGGTCAGCTTTCCTGGCGGCGTCCGCGCCCTGCGCGAGGTTGACCTGCGGGTGTCGGTCGGCGAGATCGTGGGGGTCGTCGGCGAGTCCGGGTCGGGGAAGAGCGTGCTCGGGCTCGCCGCCCTCGGCCTGCTGCCGACCGATGCCGCGGTCAGCGGGCGCGCCAGCCTGGCCGGGACCGACATGGTGGCGGCGTCGCCGCAGCAGCGGCGGCTGGCCCGGCGCACTCACGCGGGTGCGGTGTTCCAGGATCCGATGACCTCTTTGAACCCGACCAAGCGAGTGGGGGCCCAGCTCCTGGAGGTATGCGCCTCCCGCGAGAGCGCCCTGGAGCTGCTGGCCGAGGTCAACGTCCCCGAGCCCGCCCGGCGGTTCGACCAGTTCCCTCACGAGCTGTCGGGCGGGCTGCGCCAGCGGGTGATGATCGCCATGGCCGTGGCGCGCCGCCCGACCTTGGTGGTCGCGGACGAGCCGACCACTGCCCTGGACGTTGTGGTCCAGGCCGAGATCGCGGGCCTGTTCCGCAGGCTGCGAGACGAGCTTCATGTTGCCTTTCTGTTCATCACCCATGACCTGGCGCTCGCGGCGCAGATATCGGATCGGGTCGTGGTGATGTATGGCGGGCGGATCGCCGAGGCCGGTCCCACCGGGGAAATCCTCGGCCGTCCGCGGCATCCGTACGCCGCGGCGCTGCTGCGGACCCGGCTGACGCTCGATGTGGACACCAGCGCGCCCCTGCAGACGCTGCCCGGCGAGCCGCCCGACCCGCGCCGGCTGCGCGACGAGTGCCCATTTGTGCCGCGCTGCCGGTTCGCCCGCGAGCAGTGCCGGGCCGGGCTCCCGGTCCTCACTCAGGTCGCTGGGGCGGCGCACGAGGTGGCCTGCTGCCGGGCCGGGGAGATCGACGCGCTGGCCATCACTTCCGCGCCGGCGAACGCGCCCGACTCGCCGGGCACCCCCGACGGGACCGCAGAGGCTGCCGCCGGCGACCATGCCCTCGCGGCGGTCGTTCTGGAGCGCGGATCGCGGCGTGCCCGGCCGCGATCGGCCAGGCCGGGCACGGTGCCCGCCGGGGGAGATCGCGGGCCGCAGACGGGCGACGGGGAACCGGCAGCCGTCCTCGTCGTCCAGAATCTGGCCAAGGCATTCGGCGCCCATCAGGCGGTACGGGACGTCTCCTTCAGCATCGCGGCCGGGCAGGCGCTCGCGCTGGTTGGCGAGAGCGGTTGCGGGAAGACCACCACGCTGCGGATCGTGGTCGGCCTGGAGCGCCAGGATCGCGGCTACGCCGACGTGGCGCCAGGGCCTCGGCCACAGATGATCTTCCAGGATGTGGGGGCGTCGCTGACGCCCTGGATGACCGTCGGCCAGCTCCTGGCCGAGCGCCTGCGGGCTGAGCGCGTCCCGCGCGAGCAATGGCCCCGGCGCATCGATGCCGTGCTGGCCCTGACCGGGCTGGCGCCCGACATGCGGGACTGCAGGCCCGGCCGGCTTTCTGGCGGCCAGCGCCAGCGGGTCGCCCTGGCCAGGGCGGTCATAGTGACGCCGCCCCTGCTGGTCTGCGATGAGCCGACGTCCGCGCTGGATGTCTCGCTAGCCTCGACCGCGCTCAACCTGCTCAACGGCCTGCGCCGCGAGCTGGGCATGGCGGTGCTCATCGTCACTCACGACCTCGCAGTCGCCCGGGCGACCGCCGAGCACATGGCCGTGATGCAGGACGGCGAGATCGTCGAGCGGGGCGAGATCGGCCAGGTCCTGACCTCGCCAGCGACGAGCTACACCCGCCGGCTCATCGGGGCGGTGCCGGCAATCGGAGGCCCGAATGGCGTTTGCTGAGCCGGTCGACCTGCTGCGGCCCGGGCGGTTCCTGCGCCTGAGCCGCCTGTCGGTCATCGACCTGGCCGGACTGGCCGGCGTGGTCGCGCTGACGCTGGTGGCCCTGGCCGTGCCGTGGATCGCCCCGCACGGCCCGACGAGCCAGGTTGGGGCCCCGTTCCTCGGGCCGGGTCACGGGGGCCTGCTCGGCACCGACGATCTCGGCCGTGACCTGCTGTCTCGGGTGCTCTACGGCATGCGCACGTCCTGGTTCTCCGCGCTGGGGGTCGTGACTGTGTCGGTCGTGCTCGGCGGGGCGATCGGGCTGCTGGCCGGAGTCAGGGGCGGGAGGACCGACGCGGTCCTGATGCGCCTGACGGACCTGGCACTGGCGCTGCCGGGACCGGTGCTGGCCATCGCCGTCATCGTGGCGATCGGGCCTGGGCTCGGTCACGTGCTCATCGCCGTCCTCATCGTCTGGTGGCCCTACTACGCGCGGATCGTGCGGGGTGAGGCGCGCGCCCTGGTCGTGCGCCCGCACGTCGACGCGGCCCGGGTGATCGGGCTGGGGACCTCACGGCTGGCCCTTCGGCACGTCATGCCCGGGGTTCTCCCACCCGTGCTGGTCGCCGCGAGTGTCGACCTCGGTGCGCTGGTCCTGACGCTGGCCGGGCTCTCCTTCATCGGATTGGGGGCCCCGCCGCCCGCGCCCGAGCTGGGCGCGATGTCGTCGGACGGCCTGGTGTACCTGTTCGGGCACCCGATGATCCCGGTGGCCCCGGCTGTCGCCGTGGCTGCGCTCGCGTTTTTTGCCAACCTCGCAGGCGATGGGCTGCGCAACCTCCTGGAGGACGTCTGATGTGGTCACCAGCACGACTTGGCGGTACCCGGATAATCGCGGCGGGGGCCGCGTGCGCGGCTCTCACCCTGGCCGCCTGCACATCCCAGCAGGCCGCCTCGAGCGGCCAGCAGGGCTCCAGAACCACGCTGAACACCGCCTACTACGCTGACCCCTCCGGCGGCATCGACCCCGACGTGTTCTACGACGTCGAGGGTGACTCAATGATGCTGGCCATGTACGACACTTTGCTCACCTACCAGCCGGGAACGACCACCCTCGCCCCCGATCTGGCCACCGCCTGGCACGAGAGCGCTGACGGGCTGACCTATACGTTCAGCCTCCGGCATGATGTCCGATTCCATGACGGGACGCCGTTCAATGCTCGCGCCGTCGAGGTGAACTTCCAGCGGCGCATCGCCATCAAGCAGGCCGTGTCCTACATGGTCGCTGGGATCGCCAGCATGCAGACGCCGAACCCGTATGAGTTCGTGGTCCACCTCCAGCATCGGAACAACGCCTTCCTGAGCTACATGGCCTCGATGTACGGGCCCAAGATCGTCAGCCCGCTGGCTCTGCGCGAGCACGCCGGGACAGATCACGCGCAGAAGTGGCTGTCGACCCACGAGGACGGCACGGGCGCCTACCGGCTGGCGGTATACCACCCGGGCACCCAGTACGTGCTCACCCGCTTCGGCGGCTACTGGGGCAAGCGGCCATACTTCGCGCGCGTGGTCATCGCGGTGATTCCCGACGTCTCCACGGCTGAGCTGCAGCTGCGCTCCGGCGGCCTCGACCTGCTGGTGCACGGAATCGCCAACTCCGAGCTGCAGAGCTTGCAGGCCGCAGGCCTGCAGGTGATCAAGTTCCCGGCCGCCATCCGGCAGGTCGTCGCGCTTAACCAGTCCAAGCCGCCCTTCAACAACCAGCATGTCCGCCAGGCAGCGGCGGCCGCCCTCCTGGCCGCAGCTCACAGCGCCGTGCCGGCCGTGTTCGGGAGCTACGCCGTGGCCGCCCGGTCCGCCTACCCCCAGGTCATGTCGGGGTCCGCGGAGTTGGCGCCCCTGCCGGCGCTCCCGGCCACGCGGGTGCCGCATGGGACGAAGATCACGCTTTCCTACACCTCCAGTGAGCCGGAGCTGCTGCAGCTCGCCCAGTATTTCCAGCAGGCGCTTACCAAGATCGGATTCCAGGTCACCATCAAGGGCGACACGGTCTCGCAGGAGTTCGGCTACGTGTCCAACCCGGGCTCGGCGCCGAACGCGACCATCAGCACCTTCAACCCTGACGCTTCTCACCCTGACACGTGGGGTCGCCCTGTCTGGGGCACCGGTGGCGGAATTAATCTCTTCCAGTCCAGCGACAAGGCGGTCGACCGGATGCTCAACGCCGGGGCCCGGGCGCCGACGCCGGCGCTGGAGCAGAAGTGGTACGCGGCCGCCGGGGAACGGGCCAGCTGGGACGCCTACGTCATCCCCGTGGACGACGCCTATGACAGTGTCGTCGCTAGCCCGGGTCTCACCGGGTTCAGCCATGTGCCGACCTATATCTGGATGGTCAGCTTCGCAGCCTTGGCAAGGAAGTAGCCATGCTCCGCTTCCTGTTCCACCGGGCGCTGGCCATGATCGGCATCCTCTGGGCCCTGCTGACCATTGTGTTTGCGCTGCGCACAGTCATTCCCTCCAACCCGGCGCGCATGATGGCCGGACCGGGAGCCACACCCGCCCTAATCGCCATCGAGCGGTCCAGGCTCGGGCTCGATAACCCGCTGGTCATCCAGTACGCCGACTACCTCAGGGACGCGCTGCGCGGGAATCTGGGGATGTCGATCTACACCAGGAACCCGGTATCGCAGGACCTGGCCACGTCACTCCCCGCCTCGGTCGAGTTGCTGGCCGGGGCCGTCATCGTGATGGCCGTCCTGGGCCTCGCGCTCGGCCTACTCGGGGGGTCGTCGGTCAGGGGCGCCGGCGCGCTGCGCGTGATGATGGTCAGCGGCGCGTCGGTGCCCACGTTCCTGCTCGGGCTGCTAGGCCTGCTGCTGCTCTACGGCAAGCTGCATATCGCCCCGGCCGGCGGCCAGGTATCGGGCAGCATCGGCGCGCCGACCGGGCCGACGGGCATCGTCGTGCTCGACGGGCTACTGGCGGGGCGCCTCGACGTGGTGCGCGATGGGCTCTGGCATCTGGCGCTGCCGGCCTTCGTGCTGGGCATCGGGCCCGGCCTGGTGATCGGCCGGACGCTGCAGAGCTCCCTACGGACCGTCAGCGGCCAGGACTACATCCGCACCGCCAGAGCCAAGGCGCTGTCTGGCCCGGCCGTGCTCCTACGACACGCGCTGCGCAATGCGCTCAACGCGCCGCTGAGCCTCACCGGCCTGGAGATCTGCGGAATGCTGGCCGGCATCGCCGTGGTCGAGGACGTCTTCTCCTGGCCCGGGCTCGGCCTATACACGGTGCACGCGATCACCACGAGCGACTTCGCCGCCATCGCGGGCGTGACCCTGGTGATCGGTACCGGGTACATCGTGATGAACGCGGTCATCGATATCGCTCAGGTCGCCGCCGATCCCCGGCTGCGCCGCGGGGCGCGCGCATGACCGAGCCGTGGCCAGCGGGTACGGCCATGACCACGGCGGGGCCTGTGCCGGCCAGCGCGCTCGGGCTGACCTCGATGCACGAGCACGTCCTCTGCGACGTTTGTTCCTACCGGATCGAGGAAGCCGAGGTCGTCGCCATGATGAAGGGCGCCGACCTGACCTTTGACCTGGCTAACCGCGGCATCCTCGCCGAGCAGGGCTTCTTTCTGTCCACCGACAACTGCCGGCTCGACGACCGAGCGGTCATGACCAGCGAGCTGGCGGAACTGCGGGCATCAGGCGCGGCAACGATCCTGGAGCTGAGCTGCCCCGGGCTGCGCACGGACGTGGCGGGCGTGCGGGACATCGCCGCCGCCGCAGGGATGAACGTGGTTGTGTCGACGGGCCTGTACATCGAGCCGTCCTGGCCGCCGGAGCTGGCCGCGATGGACGAAGCGGCCTTGGAGGCCTTCATGGTGGCCGAGATCGAGGAGGGCATCGGCGCGACCGGCGTCCGGGCCGGCCACATCGGCGAGATTGGGGTGACCGACCTGGGACCTGGCCAGGCCCGCGTGCTTCGGGCCGCTGCCCGAGCCGCGGTCAGGACCGGCGTCGCGGTGACCGTGCACCCGGGCTGGGACTCCTCAAGTGACGGGCGCAAGATCCTGCCCCTGCTCACCGCCGAGGGACTGCCCCCTGAGCGGGTCGTGCTGGCCCACGCGGATGCCTTCTTCGTCGAGCACGACCGGCGGCGCCTCATCCGCGACCCGCGAGCGAGACGGTTCCAGATCGACTATCACGCCGAGGTGCTCGACGCCGGCGCGAATATCTCCGTCGACTGCTTCGGCCACGACTGGAACATTGCGCCGAACAACTGGGTGATTGAGTCCGATGTCGACCGGCTCACCGGGGTCGTCGCCCTGGTCGAGGCGGGCTACGCGGCGCAGATCGTACTCGGCACCGATATCTGCTTCAAGCTGCTCACCCGGCGCGGCGGCGGCCTGGGGTACCGCCATCTCACCGCGACAATCCTTCCGCTACTGCAGACCCTGGGCCTTAAGGAGAGGGACATCATCACCATGACCACGCACGCGCCGGCCGCGATTCTCAGCCGGGCCAAGACGTGACCGCGCCGGACCTGGCCACCACCGCGGGTCGGCCGCTGGTCGGGCAGACAGCCGTCGTCACCGGGGCCGCCGCCGGCATCGGCGCCGCGATCGCCGCCCGGCTGGCCGCGGCCGGTGCGCGGGTCCTGGCCGCTGACATCGACGAGCAGCGGCTCGCCGCATCCGCCGCCGGGATCGGCGCCGACTGGGCCGCCGTCGACGTGCGCTCGCGCGAATCGGTGCTCGGTCTTGCGCGCGCCGCCGCGGACCGGCTTGGGGCCGTGGACATTCTGGTGTGCAACGCGGGTGTCTGCGAGAGCGCGCCGCTGCTCGACCTCACCCAGGCCGAGTGGGACCGGACCCTGGAGATCAACGTCCGCGGCATGTTCTTCTGCGCTCAGGCCTTCGCCGCCGCGATGGTCGAGCGCGGCTCGGGCTGCCTGATCACGATCTCGTCGGTATCGGGGCGCCAGGGCGACCCCACCCTGGCCCACTATTGCGCGTCCAAGTTCGCGGTCATCGGGTTCACCCAGTCGTTTGCGCGGGAGTTCGGGCCGCGCGGGATCCGGGCCAATGCCATCTGCCCCGGCACGGTCGACACCGAGATGGGACGGCGCCTGGCGGGCGAGTGGGGCATGACCCTGGCCGAACTGGCCGAGCGTGATCAGGTCATCAAGCGGCCGGTCCGGCCCGAGGAGATCGGCGACGCGGCCGTCTTCCTGGCCGCCTCGCAGATCATTACCGGACAAGCCCTCAACGTGGACGGGGGGCTGGTGTTCTCGTCAGCCGGCGCTCGACGTTGCCGCCCGGCGACGATGTCCTGTCTGTCAAGGACGGTCAGCTCTACATGGAGGATGTCAGCGTGCGGGAGCTCGCGCTGGCACACGGCACCCCGTTGTATGTACTTTCTGAGCGGCAGTTGCGCATCAACGCGCGCCGGTGGGCATCGGCGGCTGCCGCGGCATGGCCGCATGGCCCGACCCTGGTCATGCCCTCGCTCAAGGCCAACACCTCGCCCGCGCTGCGGGCGATCCTGAACTCCGAGGGCGCCGGGTGCGACGTCTTCGGGGCCGGCGAGCTGGAGATCGCCCTGCGAAGCCGGGTCCCGGCCGACCGGATTTCGCTGAACGGCGCCACGAAGTCCAGCGCTCTCCTTGAGCGCGCCATCGGCGCAGGAGTTGCCGTGACCTTCGATTCCGCCGATGAGTTCGAACGGGGTCGGCAGATCGCCAGAAGCCTCGACCGCCGCGTGCGGGCCCGTTTCCGGGTCCGGCCCTGGCTGCCCGGCACGAGCGCCGCTTCCGATTTCGACCCGGCCCGCGGTGCGGCCTACCTCTCGCTCCAGGAGTACCGGGCCGGGATGCCGGGGCAGGAAGTAGCGGAATGCCTGCGGGCCGCCATGGCGGACGACCATGTCGACCTGGCCGGGATTCACGCGCATGCCACCCGGCAAACCACGGACCTGTCGTTCTGGGAAGCGTATGGGCGGGATGTCGGGACGACCTGCGCGGAGCTGGCCAGTCTGAACCCCGGCTGGCGGCCGTTGGAGATCGACTTGGGCGGCGGCTTCGCCGTGCCGCGCGACCCGACCGGCCGCCAGCAGCCCTTCGACGGCTCGACGGCGCCAGCGCCGGCCGATTACATGACCGCGCTTACCGCCGGGCTGAAGGCGGGCCTGGCCGCGGGCGGCCTGCACCCCGACGGAATCACCTTGCAGGTGGAGCCGGGTCGGGCCATCTACGGGAATGCGGGCATGCACCTGACCACAGTGCTCAACCTCAAGCACCAGGAGCGGCCGCTGCCACGCACATGGATCGAGACCGACACCTCGGAGGCCTTCCTGGGCGACACGATTATCGAGCGGAACCTGTGGACGATCGTGCTGGCAGACGAGCCAGACAGGAAGCAGCTCATACACGCCGCTGTGACGGGCATCTCGTGTGGCTTTGATCTCCTCGTTCCGGCGATGGCCCTGCCCAGCGTCGTGCCTGGCGAGATCCTGGCCGTCCTGGACACCGGGGCCTACCAGGACGCGACAGCGAACAACTTCAACGCGATGGTCCGCCCGGCCAGCGTGCTGATCTCAGGCCGCGACGCGAGGCTGATCAAGCGGCGCGAAACGCTAGAGGAAGTCACCGCGCGGGACGTTCCGGCCGGCCTGCCCGCCGCTAGCCTTCGGAGCTGAGGTGGGCGGCGAACGCCGAGCTGACGTGCTGGTGGTCGGGGGCGGGATCCTCGGCCTGTGCGTCGCCTGGGCGGCCGCGGCGTCCCACTCGGTGACCCTGCTGGAACGGGTGCGGATCGGGCATGATCGGGGCTCCAGCACCGGGGACGCCCGGATGCGGGTCCTGGCCGCCTACCCCGATGACAGCTATGTGGAGCGGGGGATCGCGGCCGGCGAGGACTGGCTCGGGGCCGCCCAGGCCTACGGAAGGCCGCTGCTGCAGACCACGGGCTGCCTGTCCTGGGGAGCCGGCCAGGAGGATTTGCGGCGCGGGCTAGCCCGGCACGGGCTCCCGCATGAGATCTGGACGCAGCCGGACGTCGACCGGGCATATCCGGGTGTGAGCTTGCCGGCCGGCGTCGCCGCGATCCACCAGCCTGACGGCGCCATCATCCACGCCGGCCGGGCGCTGGAGGCATTCGCCACCCAGGCCCGGCGGCGCGGAGCCGCCATCTTCGAGGGCGTCGCCGTCACCGCAATCCGGCCCGCGGAGCATTCGGTGCAGATCGAGACGACCGCGGGTGCGTGGTCGGCCGGGCAGCTCGTCGTCTGCGCCGGGCCGTGGGCGCGGAGCCTGCTGCAGGGCGCGGGCATCGCGCTGCCCGTGACGACGACCAGCCAGACCGTTTGCTACTTCCCCTGGACTGGACCGCCGCCCCCCGGCCTGATCGAGTACGGCGGCCAGGATCCGTATGCGCTGTACAGCCCCTCGAGCGGGCTCAAGGCGGCGCTTCACGCGGCTGGGCCGGCGGCTGGCCCCGACGACCGGGTCGCGCCGGACGCCGAGGCCGCCCGGCGCACGGCACAGTGGGTCGCCCAGCGCTTCGGCAGCCAGGTCGCGGGGCCCCGACCTCGCCTGCAGACTTGCCTGTACACCTCGACCGCCGACGAGCGGTTCCTCATCAGGCGGCACGGCCTGATAGTCGTGGTTTCCGCCTGCAGCGGGCACGGCTTCCAGTACGCACCCGACACGGGCCGCCGGGCGGCCGCGCTCCTCTGAAGCTGGCGATCCGCCCCAGTGCCTCAACAGCATCTCGTTGCCGAGCATGCGCCTGTAATCGGAGGAGCTGGCTGAGGCCCGGGCACCTTCTCTGAGCTCCCCGCCGGGGGCGCCAGAGGCACGAGTTCGACGCGCGACCGGCTCGCCGAACGCCTTGGCCAGCCGCAGCGCCGTCGAGGGCGTGATGCCGCGCCGTCCATTCACGATCTCGTTCAGCGGCACACAGGAGACCCCGATCCGGTCAGCGAGCTCCGCCTGGGTCATGCCCAGCGGCCTGATGAACTCCTCCAGCAGCATCTCGCCAGGGTGGGTTGGCGGCCGGTCCGACGGATCCTCACCTGTGCCATCTCCGTCATTTCCTCAGTGACAGTCCACGATCTCGACGTCCTGCGCGCCGGCGATCGCTCGCGCAACTGGATGACGAGCGCGCGGCGGCGCGGAGATAGCCGAGCGTAAGCAGCATTCCTGCAGCAGGCAATCGCAAAATTGCTCCGAACGCTGATTCCGGGTGGCTGTCGGGTACCTCGACGATGTTGGTTGTCGCGCTCCGATTGTCTGTTCGGTGCCGCTGTCGGTAGCCAGCGTCACGGCGGAATCGATGCTGGCCAGGTTCCCGGACCGGCCGCCCTATGCAGTCGGCCGCGGCGACGGATGTTGCTCGTGGGGTGTAGTGGCGGGTAGTCGGTGTAGCCTGCGGCGCCGCCGCCGTAGAAGGTCGCGCGGTGTGGCTGGGCGAGCGGTGCGTTGAGCCGGAACCTGGCTGGCAGGTCGGGGTTGGCGATGAAGAGCTGGCCGTAGGCGATCAGGTCGGCTTGGTCGTGCTGGATGCGCGCGGCGCCGGTTTGCGCGGTGTGCCCGCCGGCGGCGATGATCAGGCCGGGGAACAGGGGCCGGAAGAAGCCGCTGGCCAGTTCAGGTGACTGTGCGGTGGCCGGCAGTGCGAGGGTGCCGTTGACGCCGGGCTCGATGATGTGCAGGTAGCCGATGCCGAGGGAGGCGAGGTCGCGGGCTGCCTGGGTGAATGTGGCGGCCGGGTCGGAGTCGGCCATGCCGTTGGTAGGGCTGAGCGGCGAGATTCTCACCCCGACGCGGCTGCTGCCGCAGACCCTGATCACTGCCGCGGTCACCTCGCGCAGCAGCCTGGCACGGTTGCGGGGGGTTCCGCCGTAGGTGTCGTCGCGCCGGTTGGCGCCGTCGCGCAGGAACTGGTCGAGCAGGTAGCCGTTTGCCGCGTGCACCTCGACGCCGTCGAAACCTGCCGCCAGGGCGCGCTCGGCGGCGGCGCCGAACTGGGCGGGGATGTCGGCGAGCTCGGCAGCTGACAGCGCCCGGGGCTGGGTGAAGGGATGCACGCCGTCGTACAGGTCGGTGGCCGGGCCGGCCGCGAGCGGCGACGGGCCGACGGGCAAGTCGCCGTGGTGGAACGTCGGGTGGGACATCCGGCCGGCGTGAAACAGCTGGATCACGATCCGCCCGCCGGCCGCATGGACGGCGTCGGTGATCGTCCGCCAGCCGGCTTCCTGGGCGGAAGTGTAAAGGCCGGGCCAGTTGTCGCAGCCGGTGCCCTGCCGTGACACCGCCGTCGCCTCCGCGACGATCAGGCCCGCAGCGGCACGTTGCGCGTAGTACTCGGCCGCAAGTTCGGATGGCACTCCGTGCTCGCTGGCCCTGGCCCGGGTGAGCGGAGCCATCACGATCCGGTTGGGCAGCCTTAGCTTGCCCAAGGAGAGCGGGGAGAACAGCGGCGCAGTCGCGGCCGGCTTAGAGCGGGCGACCGCAAGGGAGGCTGGCATTTCACAAGATCCTTCCGTTCATTCGGATTGGGACGCTGCGTCTCAGGTGACGGTGACGACCATCTTGCCGGCGGCCTGGCCCTGTTCCATGGCATGGTGTGCCTGGACGATCTGGTCGAAGCCGAACACCCGGACGGGCTTGGCCCGGTACCGTCCGGCCTCGGCTTTGGCGATGATCTGCTGCAGCGGGACGTCGGCCAGCGGAAAGTCCGATGTTCCGAGCACGAACGCGCTGCCATAGAAGCTGAGCTGGACGCCGGTGGGCAGATCGGTGATCGGGTTGAAATCGGTCACTGGCTCCAGGCCGCCGAGGAAGCCGAGCTGGCACACCCGGCCTCTGGTCCGGACGATGCGCAGCGAGTCGCGCAGCACGCTATTGCCGACGAGATCGAAGACACAGTCGACCTGGGTGGCGAGGCGGCGCACCTGGCTGGCCAGCTGGCCGTTGTCGATCAGGACCTCCGCGGCGCCGATGCCGCGCAGCAGGCCGGCACGGGCGGCATTGCGCGTTGTCGCGATCACCATCGCGCCCTCCTCGGCCGCGATGTTCACCGCGGCTTGGCCCAGCGACGACGTCGCGCCGCGGATCAGGACGGCCTGGCCGGGCTGCAGGCGCAGGTTCTGGTGCAGGCCGGCCCACGCGGTCGCGTACACCTCGGGCAGCGCGACCAGGTCGATCCACGGCAGCGACGTGCGCACCGGCACTACGTTGCGGGCCGGCACGGTCACCAGCTCGGCGTAGCTGCCGTTGCGGGTCCGGCCCATGCCCCCGAGGATGGCGACCACAGGGGTTCCGGCCGCCAGCCGCCCGCCCGGGTCTCCTTCCACCGTCCCTGCGCATTCGATGCCGGTGACCTGGGCGACCTCCCCCCAGGCCCCGCTGCGCATATAGGCCTCGGCATGGTTCAGTCCGAATGCCCTGACCCGGATCAGCACCTCGCCAGCGGCGGGCACCGGGTCGGGCAGCTCGGCAACGGTCAGCACCTCTGGGGCGCCGTAAGCACTGATGACGATCGCCTTCATAGCTGCTTCCTTTCTTGAGTGATCGTTCATTTATTGAGCCGTGAAAAAGGCCGCCGGGCGGCGGCCGGGTACGGCTGGCGTTCAGGCGGCGAGGCCGGTGAAAGCGTTGTCCACGATGGCCCGAAGCACCTCCTCGTCCGGGTTGGCCTTGCCGACGACCATCAGGCCCTGGCTGGTGGCCACCAGGCCCTTCGCCCGTGCTGCCGGGTCCACCGACGCGGGGATCTCGCCGAGCCGGATGGCGGTGCGCAGCGCGGCGGTGAAGCATCGCTCCAGACGCGCCAAGTGCCCCCGCACGACCGCCGCGACCTCGTCGTCCGCGGCGGCGTTCTCGATGGCGCTGTTGACCAGCAGGCAACCCTGCCGGCCCTCCGGGCTGAGCAGGTCCCGCACCAGCCCGTCAAAGTAGGTGCGGACCTGCGCGACCGAGGCTCCAGGGCCTTCCAGCTCACCGAGCTTCTGCGGCACCACCAGCCTGGAGTAGCGCTCCAGCGATCCCATCAGCAGGGCATGCTTGCCGCCCGGAAACGCCGAGTACAGACTGCCCGGCTTCACCCCGGTCGCCCGGACCAGGTCATCCACCGAGGTCGCCCGGTACCCGCGCTCCCAGAACTGGCGCATGGCCGAGTCCAGCACCTCATCGGGCTCGAACTCCCGTGGCCGTGGCATGACTGCCACAATACACGAACGATCGTTCAACAACCATATCCACCTGGGCGCCGGATCATTGCACCGGGGCACCCATCGCGGTCCGCTTCTCAGCCATAACTTGGACCCGGCCAGCCACGTCCGCTGTGAGCTTTCCAGCGGGTTGCTCGGCGGCGCGCGCAGGTCCCCTAACACTGCCGCGGAGTACCGGCTCGGCTAATGCGCACGCGGCATGCAGCACGGCCATGACCTGGACACAAGCCAAGACGCTGACCGGACCGCCGACTGGTATTCACTTGGCCTTCTGGCCCGCCCGGCCCGCACCAGACCAAATCGTAGAGCAGACCAGCGACATCGCGGCCTACTGGCGCGCCACCGCCCCCAGCCCTGCCGGACAACAGGGGTAACCACCTGGCTACTGAGGATTTCGGCTCGCCGTCGGACCGCCAGGTGCGGACAGGCTCGGCCAGCAGGTACCGGCGTGTATTTGACTGCGTGCCGCGCCCGGGCGGGTAAGTGGACGTCGCCTGAGTGGCCCTCTGACGTCACCGCGCAGCTCTGCGCCGCATTCTGCGGTGGCGTTAGGCGCTGTGATGCCGACGGCGGTATCCCAGCCCGAGCTGGATGGCGATCCAGAGTACGAAGATGATGACCGGCGTCATCCAAAGCAAATGAACGGCCGATCCGGTTGCCCACAGGACCAGCACCAGCAACGCCACCGCAACCGCCAGCTTGACGTGCGAGCTCCGGCTGGCCATGACCTTCTCGACCGGATTCATGACGTACCCCAGTTCTGCGTAATGATGATTGCGTCTATCAACTAATGTAGCATGGTCGACGTGAAAGCATGTCGGGACGACGTCCGCGCGATGGTGACCGCGCTGTTCGTGACGAACGCGGCGCTGGATCGAGCCAGGCGTCAGAAGAAGGGCGCGAGCACCCTGAGCCTCCTGCAGCTCGTGTCCGCGGCCCCGGGCATCCGTCCCTCGGAGATCGCAACCGCGCAAGACGTCCATCCCTCCCAGGTCACCCGGCAGGTCCGGGAGCTCGACAGCCTGGGGCTCGTGAACGTCACGGCCGACGCGGCCGACAAGCGCTCCTGCCGGGTGACGCTCACGACCGCCGGGTCCGATGAGCTGCACTCCCTGACCGAAGAAGGCCTGGACCGGTTCGCCTCATTCGTGGCGGACTGGGAGCCTGAAGAGGTTCGCATGCTGACCTCGCTGTTGCAGAAACTGGAAGAGTCCAAAGCGGCAGCTGCGGCTCGGCAGCGCCCTCCGCCAGGTCGTCACTGGGCCAGCCAGACCAGGTGAGAAGACATCTCCGGATCGCCGTCATAACCCCGATGAGACCGCACGCTCATCGGCCTGAGCGGACGGACGTTCGTAGTCGGGGCAGTAACCCCCAGCGCACCGTGAATCCTCACGAACCGAATGACCAAATCTGGGCGCAGCCTCACCAAACTGAGCCCACGCCAATACGGTCCTAGTATCTTTTTCGCATCGTCGCAGGTCAGCGTGGCGGAGGATGCGAGATTCGAACTCGCGAGGGGTTGCCCCCAACACGCTTTCCAAGCGTGCGCCCTAGGCCACTAGGCGAATCCTCCGTCGGCAAGCCTACCGACTGGGGGCCGCACCGCAGAACTAGATAGCGGCAGGCTTGAGATGTCAGCCCAGCCGGGGGATGAAGGCCGGCGGAGTGCGTAGCCGCACCGACCGTCAGCAGGCCTGGCTAGACTGGGCGGCAGACCCCTCGCACGGCGTTTATCCCGCCAACTCCCCCAGGGCCGGAAGGCAGCAAGGGTACGCGGGCTCTGGCGGGTGTGCGAGGGGTCCCTTCCCCTCCTCGGCGCGGATGAGGTCATGGCAGGCGACGTCCCCGGTGCGGCCAGCAGGGCGGGCGATGCTGGTCGGGCCCGTCCCGAGGTTCCTGACGCTCCGCTGGCCCTCTACCGCCGCTACCGGCCAGCCACATTTGCCGAGGTCAAGGGGCAAGAGCACGTCACCGAGCCGCTCCGGCAGGCGCTGCGCAGCGGCCGGGTGCATCACGCCTACCTGTTCAGCGGGCCGCGCGGCTGCGGGAAGACCTCGAGCGCCCGAATCCTCGCCCGGTCGCTGAACTGCGAAGAGGGCCCGACCCCCGACCCCTGCGGCAAGTGCGCGTCGTGCGTCGCGCTCGCTCCTGCCGGGCCTGGCAGCATCGACGTGATCGAGATCGACGCCGCGTCACACGGCGGCATCGACGACGCCAGGGACCTGCGCGAGCGAGCGTTCTACTCGCCGGTCGCGGCGCGCTACAAGATCTACATCATCGACGAGGCGCACATGGTGACCGGCGCGGGCTTCAACGCGCTGCTCAAGCTCGTCGAGGAGCCGCCGCCGCACCTGAAGTTCGTCTTCGCGACGACCGAGCCTGAGAAGGTCATCCCGACGATCAGGTCGCGGACGCACCACTACCCGTTCCGGCTCGTGCCGCCCGCGGTCCTGCGCGAGCTGCTTGAAGAGATCCTGCGCAGCGAGGAGATCAGCTACGAGCCGTCGGTCCTGCCCGTCGTCATCAGGGCCGGTGCTGGCTCGGCGCGCGACTCGCTGTCCGTTCTCGATCAGCTGATCGCCGGCGCCGACGAGTCTGGGCTGCGCTATGACCGGGCGATCGCGCTGCTCGGCTATACCGACGACGCGCTGCTCGACGAGATGGCTGAGGCGTTCGCGATCAGGGACGGCGCCGCCGTGTTCCTGGCCATCGACCACGTGGTCGAGGCCGGTCACGACCCGCGCCGGTTCGCGATGGACCTGCTCGACCGGCTGCGCGACCTGATCGTGCTCGCTGCCGTCCCCGGCGCGGGAGCGTCGGGCCTGCTCGACGCGTCCGAGGACCAGCTGGACCGGATGCGCAAGCAGGCGGAAGAGTTCGGCGCTGACCGGCTCGCCAGGGCGGCCGAAACGATCAGCAACGGGCTGATCGAGATGCGCGGCGCCACCTCGCCGCGGCTGCTGCTCGAGCTGATGTGCGCGCAGGTGCTGCTGCCCGGGTCGGCCGCCGCCGACCGGACCGCCAGCGAGTCCGATGTCGGCGACCTCGCCGCCAGGCTGGATCGGCTCGAGCGGCAACTCGCGTCGGGCGGCGGCGCCGCCCGGCAGGACTCACGCCAGCCGATGGCACGGCCACCGGCAGGCGCGAGCGTCGAAGCACCGGGCGCGCGCTCGGCTCCCGCTGGCCAGCGTGCAGTGGCCAGGCCCGCGGCCGGCGGCAGCCCGGCCGCCGCGAGGGACGCTGACCGGGCGGCTCCCGCAGGCGGCGGACGGCCCGCCGCGGCCGCAGCACCCGCGGCCGCTGCGCCCGCGGCCGCCGGACCTGCGGGGACTAGCGCGACGTCCGGTGGTCTGGCGGGCGCGCTGAACGCCGATGAGCTGCGCAGTCGCTGGCCGGACGTGCTCGACGCCGTGCGGGATGTCAGGAAGACGGCGTGGATCCTGCTGAGCAACTACGCGAGCATCGACACCGTCGAGGGCAATGTCCTCACGATGGCGTTCGACACAGAGGGCAACGCGAAGGGCTTCGGCAGCAGCGGCAGCGACGGCTATCTCGCCGACGTGCTTGAGCAGATGTTCGGCGCCCGGCCAGTGATCAGGGCGATCGTGAACCCCGCGGCGGCCGGCGGCGGGCGGGCCCAGGCCCGCAGACCGGACAGCGACTTCGGCGGCACGGGCGCGCGGCCGTCACCGGGCCAAGGATCCGCCGGCTCGAGGAGCGCTTCGGATCGGGGCCGAGCAGTTGATGGCGGAGGGCCGCGGGCTCCGGCGGCGCGGGTTCCGGCGCCTCGGGGGCAGCAGCGAGCCGCCGTGGTTCGGCCGGTGACGGCGGGGATGCTGCCGACTCGGGCAGCATGGGCGGCAGCAGCAGTCGGCGGGGCGGCGACCAGACGCGCGGTGACCGGACCCGTGGTGACCAGGCCGCGGTGACCAGGCACGCGGTGATCAGGCACGCGGTGACCAGGCACGCGGTGACCAGGCGCGCGGTGATCAGGCACGCGGTGACCAGGCACGGGCGGCCGGGCAGCTGGCGGCCAGGCATCCGGGGCGGCATCTCGGCGAGGTCAGCCGGCGCCGCAGCGGCCGGCGGCCGGGCGCGTCGGCGACCGCGTCCCGCGGCCGGGCTGCAGGGCCTGACCTCGCCGATGACCCCAGGCCGTTCACCGACGCGGTTCCAGCCGGCGGCGACGATCTCACCGGCACCGACCTGATCATGCGCGAGCTGGGCGGTCGCGTCATCGACGAGGCGTGAGCGCTTTCTGGCGGCCGCGGCGCCAGCCCGCCGACGTGTCCTGACCTCCGTCAGGCCGTAGGCTCAGTAGCTGTAAGGCAGCAGTGATGCGGCGACGATTACGGCGCCCCGTGCCGCCGTCGGCCCGAGACGGGCGGCGCCCGGCCATGCGAGAAAGCAGGTGAATGGCATGGAACCCGGCGGGCAGCTGGACATGCAGCAACTCTTCGCGGCCGCTGCGCAGATGCAGAGCCAGCTCATGGACGCCCAGCAGCAGCTGGCCGAGACCGAGATCGAGGGCAGCGCGGGCGGCGGGCTGGTCAAGGTCACGATCAGCGGCCAGGGCGAGCTGATCGACGTGGTCATCGCCAAGGAGGCCATCGACCCAGGCGATCCGGCCGAGACCGCTTCCACGCTCGCGGATCTGATCCTCGCCGCCAGCCGCGACGCGTCCCGTGCCCTGGCCGACGTCCAGGCCGAGGCGATGGGCCCGCTGGCCGGCGGCCTCGGCGGCCTCGGCGGTGCTGGTGGCGGCGGGATCCCAGGCCTCCCTGGCCTGCCAGGGTTCCCGGGTCAGCCGCCTGCGCCAGGATCGGGCCAGCCGCCGATCCAGGGCACGACGCTGCCCGACGACAAGCCCGCTGCCGGCGAGGACTGAGGTGTACGAAGGCGTCGTCCAGGACCTCATCGACGAACTGGGTCAGCTTCCAGGCATCGGGCCCAAAGGGGCCCAGCGGATTGCGTTCCATCTCCTGACCGCGAACTCGGAAGACGTGCGCAGGCTCGCCGCGACGCTGATTGAGGTTATAGAGAAGGTCAAGTTCTGCCGCACCTGCGGGAACGTGGCAGAGAATGACGAGTGCAAGATCTGCATGGACGTGCGCCGTGACCCATCAGTGATCTGTGTCGTCGAGGAACCGAAGGACGTGGCGGCGATCGAGAAGATCAGGGAGTTCCGCGGCAGGTATCACGTACTCGGCGGCGCCATCAGTCCGATGGACGGCGTCGGCCCCGAGAACCTGCGGATCTCCGAGCTCATGGCCAGGCTCGCCGACGGTGACATCAACGAGCTGATCATCGCGACCGATCCGAACCTTGAAGGCGAGGCCACGGCCACCTACCTGGCCAGGCTGGTCAAGCCGCTCGGACTGCGGGTCACCAGGCCCGCGAGCGGGCTGCCGGTCGGCGGGGACCTCGAGTACGCCGACGAGGTGACGCTGGGACGCGCGTTCGAGGGACGGCGGATCCTCAATGTCTGAGCGAAGCCAGCAAGGTCTGGCAGCGCAAAGTCCGGCAGCGCAAAGTCGCGGCAGCGCAAAGTCCGGCACGTCGTCGGGGAGCCGGCCGGGCAACAGCCGGGGCGGCTCGGGCCAGGCTGGTTCACAGCAGGTCGGCGCCAGCAAGGCCGGCGCGCAGCCAGGCAGGCGGCCGGCAAGGCCGGCGCACGACCAAGCAGCCGGCGCCGAGCAAGACCGGCGCCAGCAACGGCAGCGCGGCGATCATCTCGGGCGGGGCCGACGGGGACTGGCGCGTGCTGGCCGACCAGATCGCCAGGCACGCCAGCGACTTCCTCGACGCGCTTGCCGCGCTCGGGCGCGGTGAGGGTGGCGACGAGGTCGTGCCGCTGCTGCTGCTCGAGGTGGCTCAGGCGATGCTGGCTGGCGCGCAACTCGGCGCGAGCCAGGACATCATCCCGGCCGGCAACGCCGAGCCCGACGTCGGCGCCGATCCTGACCTGGACGAGCTGCGCGTCGGCCTCGCGAAGCGGCTTGCCGAGTGCGACGAGTACGCCGAGCTATTCGATCCTTACCGGGACGTCGCGCCGACCGCGTTCCGGCTTTCCGACGATCTCGCCGCGATGGCTTCCGACCTGATTCACGGACTGCGGCACTACCAGGCAGGCCGGCCCGCCGAGGCGCTGTGGTGGTGGCAGTACTCGTACGTGAACCAGTGGGGCACGCACGGTGGCGCCGCGCTGAGAGCGCTGCACGCCGTCGTCGCGCACGCGAGGCTGGACGTCGCCGAGGAAGATATCCCGGGCTGACCGGGGCTTGCGCGGGGCGATGACCGGGCCGTGGCACGGCTGACCCGAGGTCAGGAACTCGCAGTTCAGCACGGGTAGACTCAGGTCCCGCCGGTCGAGCCGACGCAGTCTCGTTTACCGATGTATCGAGCTCCGATATAGTAGGCGACCATGGCAGCACCCGAGGAGCAGCGCGCCTTGAACCTGATCGTGCAGAAGTACGGCGGCTCCTCGCTGGCCGACGCGGAAGGGATCAAGCGGGTCGCCCAGCGGATCGTGGCCACCCGCAAGGCCGGCCATGGCGTCGTCGTGGTGGTCTCCGCTATGGGCGACACCACCGACGAACTGCATGACCTCGCGCTGGAGGTCAGCCCGCTGCCGCCGGGCCGCGAACTCGACATGCTGCTGACCGCCGGCGAGCGGATCTCGATGGCGCTCGTCGCCATGGCCATCGCCAACCTCGGCTTCGAGGCCAGATCCTTCACCGGCTCGCAGGCCGGGATGATCACCGACTCGAGCCACGGCAAGGCCAGGATCATCGACGTCACGCCTGGCCGGATCAGCGGCGCGCTCGCCGACGGCGCTATCCCGATCGTGGCCGGCTTCCAGGGTGTCTCCCAGGACAGCAAGGACATCACCACGCTTGGCCGCGGCGGGTCAGACACCACGGCGGTCGCGCTTGCAGCCGCGCTCGGCGCGCCGACCTGCGAGATCTACACCGACGTGGACGGCGTGTTCACCGCCGATCCGAGAATCGTGCCGGGGGCGAGGCGCATCCCGGCGATCAGTTACGAGGAAATGCTCGAGATGGCCGCGGGCGGCGCCAAGGTGCTGAACCTGCGCTGCGTTGAGTACGCCAGGCACTACCAGATGGCGATCCACGTGCGGTCATCGTTCAGCAACAGGGAAGGTACCTGGGTGAGCGATGCTCTCGCCGCCCCGGGCGGAGGGGAACCGGATGGACCAGCCGATCATCACCGGGGTAGCCCACGACAGGAGCGAGGCCACGGTCACCGTGTCGGGCATCCCCGACAAGGTCGGCGTCGCCGCGAAGATCTTCAAGGTCGTGGCGCGGTCCGGCATCAACATCGACATGATCGTGCAGAGCACGTCCCGGTCGACCGGCCAGGCCGACATCTCGTTCACGCTGCCCAGGCAGGACGGCCAGACCGCGATGACGGCGCTGCGCGGCGTGCAGGAGGAGGTCGGCTTCGACTCGCTGGTCTTCGACGACAGGATCGGCAAGATCTCGCTGATCGGCGCCGGGATGCGGTCCCACCCCGGGGTCAGCGCCGACTTCTTCGGCGCGCTCGCCGACTCGGGCATCAACATCAGGATGATCTCGACGTCGGAGATCAGGATCTCCGCGGTGGTCGACGCGGCCGACCTGGACGCGGCCGTGCATGGCGACGCACCGGGCGTTCGGCCTGGAGGACGGCCAGACCGAGGCGGTCGTCTACGGCGGGACCGGCCGGTGAGCGGCGGCTCTGACGGTGCCGACCAGCACGGGGCCCTTCGGGCAGGCTTCGCCTCGGGCCCTTCGGACCGGCTCCGCCTCGGGCCCTTCGGGCGGCTTCCCGCCTCGGGCCCTGCCCGCGCGCCCTGTCCTCGCGATCGTCGGCGCGACGGGCGCGGTCGGCACCGTCATGCGCGAGGTCGTGTCCACCAGGCCGGACATCTGGGGCGAGGTCAGGCTGATCGCCTCGGCGCAGGTCGGCGGGCCGGATGCTGCCGGTCAGGGGCGAGCAGGTCGAGGTTCAGGCGATGTCGGCCGAGGCCTTCGACGGCGTCGACCTCGCGATGTTCGACGTGCCAGACGAGGTCTCGGCGCAGTGGGCACCGGTCGCGGCGGCGCGCGGCGTCGTGGTGATCGACAAGTCCGGCGCGTTCCGGATGGACCCCGACGTGCCGCTCGTCGTGCCCGAGGTGAACCCGGAGGCGGCTTTCACCAGGCCAAGGGGCATCATCTCGGTCCCGAACTGCACGACCCTGTCGCTGATCGTCGTCATCGGCGTCCTGCATCAGGCCTACCGGCTGCGGGAGATGTTCGCGGCCTCGTACCAGGCCGCGTCCGGCGCCGGCCAGGCCGGCACGGACTGCCTGTACGACCAGCTCGCGGCGGTCGCCGGGGACCGTACGCTCGGCCAGCGCCCCGGCGACGTGCGGTCGGCGGTCGGCGACCGGCGGCGAGTTCCGGCGCTCCGCTCGCGCTGAACGTCATCCCCTGGGCCGGCTCGCTGCGTCCCGACGGCTGGTCGTCGGAGGAACTCAAGATCAGGAACGAGACCCGCAAGATCCTCGGCGCTCCTGACCTGCGGATCTCCGCGACCTGCGTCCGGGTTCCCGTCGTCGTCGGGCACTCGCTCGCGCTGCACGCGGTCTTCGACGCCGAGGTCGACGCCGACCAGGCGCGCAAGCTGCTCAGCGAGGCGCCCGGGGTGGTCGTCGCTGACCGGCCGGAGGCCGGCGAGTACCCGATGCCGGTCGACGTCGCGGGCACCGACCCGACCATCGTCGGCCGGATCAGGCAGAGCATGGACGACCCGCACGCGCTCGACCTGTTCGTCTGCGGCGACAACCTGCGCAAGGGCGCCGCCCTGAACGCCGCCCAGATCGCCGAACTCCTCCTCAGCCCCTGAGTCGCACATGATCGCGGACATCTTTGTGCATCGCTGCAAAAAGTCGTCCGCGATCATGGCGGGTCGCCTCGGCGGGTGAGGTGGCTGGCCAGGAAGGCCAGGGAAGGCGGCAGCTGGGACTGGAAGAACGGGCCGCTGTGGCAGCCGTGCGGCGATCCTGACCACGGCGCCAGGCGGCAACCGCCTGGCCAGCGCCCGGACTCCCGGGACGAACGGGTCGCCGAGTCCGGCCGCGACCCTGACCGCGACATCGTGCAGCGAGCCCGCGTGCGTGACCGCGTCGGCGGCGGCGAACGCCCGAGCCGACGCATACGCGCCGGGGTTGACGGCCCTGGCCTGGGCGTAGCTGGTCCAGATCGCCGGGCTGATCGCGGCCGTCGCGACGAACAGCTGCGGATACCGCTCGGCCAGCAGCAGCGCGCCGTAGCCGCCCATCGAGATCCCGGTGGTGGCGATCTTCCGATCGCCCAGGCCGAGCCCCATCCGCTGACAGCGCGGGATCAGCTCGCCGATGACCATGCCCATCGGATCGTCGTCGGGGTGCGGGTTCCAGTAGCCGCCCCCGCCGTCGGCCGCCGCGATCGCCATCGGGCGCCAGCGGACGCCCGCCGACGCGCAGCGCGAGCCCGTGCGCCACAGCCCAGGTCCTGCCGAGCGCGTTGGTGTGATCGCCGCCGTAGGCGTGCAGGGCGATGATCAGCGGCAGCCGGCTGCCCGGCCGGTGGCCAGGCGGGTACGCGATCGTGTACCCCACGTCGCGCCGTCTGGCCCGGGAGTAGAACGTCCCGGAGACCGACGGCCCTGGCGTGTCGAACGACCATCGGCGGCGCCGGCACCGCGCAGGCGCCGTCGATATGGCTGAGCAGCCCCTGGCCGGGCAGTACCCCGTGGGCGACCAACTCGACGCCGCCGACGCCGACCGCGGCCAGGCCCGCGACGCCGCCGATGCCGGCGCCGAGCACCTGGCGGCGGGTCAGGCTACGCACGCCGCCCGCGCGGCTGCCCGCGCCTGCCGCGCAGCGGCCGCGCCGCCGAGCGCGGCCACGGCGAGCACGGCGAATCCGGCCTGGTCGATCGCGCCCGCCCGGAACAGCGCCCCAGGCCCCGCGCGCCGCCGGCCGCCACCAGCCAGCACAGCGCCCCGCCCAGGAAGGCGGCGAGTGCGGCCCACGCGATGTTGGCCAGGCGCGTGAGATAACCGAACGCCCTTGGTGACAGCTGCACGCGGCGCAGGAGTGCCGCGGCGCCGGCGACGACGCAGCCGATAGCGGCCGGGCACAGCACCATCCAGCCGATCTGCGTCGCAGGGAACGCCGCGAGCGCGGCGGGATGCACCCAGTACGAGGTGATCCACATCGTGGCTGCCCAGGCGAACGCCGCGATGCCACCGGGCACGCCGCCTTGATGCGCGAGCAGGTGCCCGCCGGTGCCCGGCCAGCCGTTCTCGAAGTGGTGGCCGCCGATGACCAGCACAGCGACGCCGGCGCCGAGCAGCAGGCCGGGCCGCAGCAACGCCCGGCCGCGACCGCCGGCGACGCTCGCCGCGGCCGTCCAGACCACGGGCCCGGCCGCGAGCAGCGCCAGCGCGGCGAGAAGCGCAAGTGCGCCGGACATCAGCGCCATGGCCGGCGTGATGCCGCCGCCGCGGGGAACCGACCATTGCAGGCCGATCGCCAGTTGCGACCACAGCGCGGCGCCCGCGACGACCGACGTGCCGATGCAGGCCGCGGCCGCTGCCAGGCTCGCGCGGGCCGCTGCCGCCGGGTCGAGCGGGTGGCCGGCGAGGCCCGCCCCGGCCAGCCTCGCCCGCAAGCCAGTCGCCGCGACGTTCGCGGTCCGCCGCCAGGACGGGCCATCCTCGGCCAGTTCGGCCCCGAGCAGTTCAGCGAACTCCTCGCCGTACCTGATGCGCCAGGTTCGCGGGTACCACAGCAGCAGCCGCCTGACCCTGACCATCTCGCTCGGCCGCGGGTTCCTGGCCCGCACCAGGTAGATCAGGCTGGCCGCTGGCGGCGACCGCGGTCATGTCAGCGCCCAGCTTCCTGCCAGCCGGCGCAGGCCCACTTCGGCGACCTTCCGCTGGGACTCCAGGTAGGTGCTCAGCGCCACGGCGCCGGTCGCGGTCAGCCGGTACGGGCGGCGCCGGTCGTGACTCTCGACGGCCTCGATCATCCCGTGGGTCTCAAGCCTGCTGAGCGCCTCGTACAGCGTTCCCGGTGCGAGCCTCACACCAGCGAAGGACTCGATGTCCTTGGTCAGCGCGTAGCCGTGTTTCGGCCCGTCGGCGAGGCTCGACAAGATCAGGCTGGCCGGGCCCGACGACCTGCCGAGCGTCTCGAGCGCTCCGGCCGCGTCCGTCGCGCGCGCCCTGCCGCCAGCTGATCTGACCGTGCCGCCTGCTGATCTGACCTGTGCCTCGCCAGCCGTTGGCGGTTCGTCCGCGCTGCTCATGCCGGACATCTTATATCGGCTTCCGATCGATCGGTAGCCGCAGCAGGTGGACCAGGTATGGCAGGTTGCGTCGTCAGGATGTTCCTGGCCAGCGGATCACGCATTCGCCAGAGGCCCGCGTCGATCACGAAGTGCGCCATCACCACGCCCAGGTAGGCGCCGAAGATCAGCCGGCCGGCCGGGCCCGCGTTGTGCAGATGCGACGCCGAACTCAGCGCCGCGCCGCCGATGAAAGCGACGTTGGCGAGCACCGCGACCCGGAGCACCCGCGACAGCCGATTTCGGTCGGCTAGCGGCGCGCCGCCCGCGATCATCGCGACGAGCAGCAGGTACTGCAGGCCGTGCGCGATCGTCATGCCGCCCACGGCGGCGTACGGCGAGCCGAAGACGAAGGCGGGAACGAAGAACAGCAGGCAGGTCAGGTACGTCACGCAGAAGCCGGTCGGGCGCTGCGGCCGCGGCCGCCCCGCGAGCGCGGCGATCCCTGCGACGGCGCCGACGGCGAAGACGAGCCCGGCAACCAGGAAGATCAGCGTGCCCGGCGGCCGAGAGCGCCGGGCCTGAGGTGTCCGAGTCGCACGCCGAGCAGGGCCGGCCTGGCGATCAGCGCTGCCGTCCCCGACCAGCCGGTTACCAGCAAGGATCGTCGCTCGGCTGGGCGTATCTTCGCGGCGCGCCCCGCAGAGGCGGCGAGCGAGGCCATCCCGAGATTCTGCTTCTGGTAGTGGTACAACTGCCAGCCGAAATACGGCAGCAGCAGCCACTGCAAGGCGGCGGGACTGGTCGCCGCCGCGACCGCCGCGGCGATGACGACCAGCCCGCACGGGACCCACAGGCACCTGACGAGGCGTTGCCTGGCGTACGCGCGGACCGCCGGCACGGAGAACAGCCAGCCAGTAGAGGCGACGTGCGCCGACGAGCCGGTGAACAGGAGCCAGGACAAGGCTCGCACCGGGGGCGCTCCGGCTGGCGGCGCGAGCAGGACCGCGCAGGCCAGGGCGGCGAGCGTGAGCAGGACCATCGTCCAGAGCCAGGTGCGTGCCGCTGTCACGCCGCTACACTAAGTCGGAATCCGATCTATCGGCAAGCGATAATGCAGGAGACTCAGCAGCCGCAGCGTCAGTTCACCGGACTTCGCGCAGGCAGTTAGCGCGCGGCAGGAGGCGGCGGGACCTTCGGAACCCGGAGCCTCGGGATCACCAGGCCGACGATCCGCTGCCAGGGCAGCCACGGGATTCGCACACCGGCCAGCGTGAGCGCGCGGATGCCGCGTTCCCTGCAGCCCGGGGAACACGGCGTCTGGGGCTACCCCGCGCAACACGTGCACGACCGCGCTCGCCGTCTGGTCCCTTGCCAGCGGGCCCGGCAGCGTCGCCCGGCGTCGGGAGCGTCGGGCGTCGGCCGCGACGGCGGCTCTGGTGGCGCGACCGCGTTGGCCTGCCCGGCCGTCGCGCTGTGCTCCGCCGGGATCGGTGCGGGCGCGGCGTCGGACTCGGCGCCGCCTTCCGCTGGCAATTTCCCGTCCGCGCCACGCGGCTGCGGCGGCGCGATGTCGTCTTCCATTGGCGGGCCGACTGTGACGTGCAGCTTCGGCAGATGATGATCGCCTACCGGCTGCAGCGTGAGCTTCACGAACATGGGTGCCCGTGCGACCAGGACGGTACCGGCTATCATCGCCGCGATCCCGGCCGCCTGCAGGGCAAGCAGCCACGGCGTCACGTGCACGATGTCCCCGAAGACCAGGACGCCGAGCGTCATGCCGGCCAGCGGCTCAGCGGCCGTGATGGCGGGCAGCGAGGCGTGCAGCGGGCCGGCGCTGAACGCGCTCTGCACAAGCCACAGGCCGATAGCCGCGGTTCCGATCACCGCGTATCCGGGCCATGTGGTGACGAGCGTGCCCAGCCCGTGGCCGTCGAGAATTTCGACGCTCCGCCTGGTCAGTGCGTCGGCTATGCCGAGCAGCAAGCCACCGCCCGCACCAGTCAGCGTCGCGCGTAGCTTTCGCGGACCGCCGCGTCCTGCGATCGCGAGGGCGGCGGCTACGCCGGCGATGATCGCCGCGGCCGGCCAGTGCGAGAACGAGCCGAAGGTCTCCGACAGGGCCCGCACGGATCGGCTTGCCGACAGCGCGGCCACGCCCGTGCAGAGCAAGACCGCGCCGACGAGTTCGGTGCGGCGCGGAACCTCGCCTGAGATCGGAGCCGCGAGCAGCAGCGCGAAGATGAGGTTCGTTGCGAGCAGCGGCTCGCTGACAGTCAGGCTGAGGTGGCCTAGTCCCCACGCTGACAGTGCCTGCCCGACAACCATGACGGCGATGCCGCCGAGCCAGATCCGCTGGCGGAGCAACTGGGCAATGAGCCGGAGATGAAGGTAACTGCAGGGCAGCTTCGCCGCGGCGCGCTGCTGCAGAACGAATCCGACTCCGAGCAGCATTGCCGCGATGACGGTCACGGCAATGTACATGATCTCCGGCTGCCCGCATCGTGGCCGGTCAAACGCCGGCCGGTCTCTTGGCTTACCTCAGCATAGCGGCGACTTGGTGGCGATCCCGATCCGTCGCAGCTGAGGATTTCCTTAGCCTCCGCCGCATCCGCCTCCTGGGCCAGCGAATGGGTGGAATACCAGGATAAGGATGGTGAGCGTACCAAGAAGAAGGAGCAGAAGCGCCGCAGTTGTCACTATCTGCCTGCCGCGCGCACTGACGGGCGGGCTCCCCGCCGGCTGAGTCTGTGTCGCTTGCGCGTCGTTGATTGACAGCATGCCTCCACGATAGCTCGGTATCCGATCTATCGTCTACCGATAGTTCGGAATACGATAGTCATAAATCGAGGAGCGCATTGGCCGTGTCGGTGCGTCCACGCGCCGCTCGGGCGGGTCAGGATTGAGAGGTGATCGATCACCTCTCAATCCAGTGCGCCGATATGGCGGCCAGCGCCGTCTTCTACGACACCGTGCTGGCCCCGCTGGGCGGCGGCCGGGTCATGGACTTCGGCGAAGTCATCGGGTACGGCGTTCCTCCGGCCCCCGAGTTCTGGATCGGGCCGAGGACCACCGGCGAGGGATTCAGGGAGTCACACATCGCGTTCAGCGCGGTCAGCCGCGAGGCCGTCGACAGGTTCTTCGCCGAAGCGACATCCATCGGCGCCGAGGTCCTGCACGAGCCTCGGGTCTGGCCCGAGTACCACCCTGGCTATTACGGGGCTTTCGTCCGCGATCCTGACGGCAACAACGTCGAGGCCGTCTGCCACACCGGCCAATAGGCCGGAACTAGGGCGTGTCCCGTAGATCTTCAGAGCTGAGTGAAGCCGTCGGGTGGCTGGGCGGCCGTGACGCCAGCACCTGGCACGCCCGTGCTCGTGCCGGTATGAGCTGTTCGCGGGATCAGCGGATGATCCGTCGTGGGAACCGCGAGGATACTCGGGTGGATCTTTCGGCTGTGACTGCTCCGGGGCGGGATCAGATCGTGACAGCGCTGGTGGCCTGCGATGGCCGGGTGCTGCTGTGTCACCGGTCTCCCGGGCGCCGGTGGTATCCGGATGTCTGGGATCTCCCGGGCGGGCACGTGGAGGAGGGGGAGGGTCCGGCCCGTGCACTGGTCCGCGAAGTGCACGAGGAGCTGGGGGTCAGCATCGCCGAGCCGTCGGGACCTGAATTGGCTCGGTTCGTCACGGCCGCCTTTGACATGCGGGTCTGGCTGGTCAGGGCCTGGAGCGGTGATCTGGGCAATGCCGCGCCAGCCGAGCACGACAAGATTGGCTGGTTCGGGGTGTCAGGGCTGGCTGGCCTGCGTCTGGCGCATGACGGCTACCTCGCGCTGATCACCAGGGTCCTGGCGGGCCAGGGTGGTGCCGAGTAAGCCTTGTCATCCATCGCCCGGGCAGGCCGCGTGCGAGGCCGTCCCTTCCCGCGGCGGCGGCGGCATTACGCAACCTCTGGGTCAGCGGTTATCGGACGCCGGCTGTGGCACGGGGGCCTGGTCGCCGAGCAATATCGACCGCAGCCGGTCGAATGCGGCCGGGCGCTGCTCCCCGGCCAGGAACTCCTTGATCCGGAGCGCGCAATCCAGCGGGCTGGTCGTGGTCGTATCGCACTCCAGGTCGTAGACGCCATGGCTGTGTACCTGCTCTAGCTGCGCGGCCGCGTGTCCTGGGTCCCGGTCGCCGCGGGCGCGTTCCCGCCTGGCCAGTTCGCCGGGCGAGCAGCGGACGCCCACGAAGACGACCTCGTAGCCGTCGAGCACGCGCAGGCAGTCGATCAGCCGCCACTGCTCGCTGAGCACGTGGTCGACCACGACGTTGTTGCCGGCCTCGGCCATCCCAGCGACTGCCCGGTGGAAGCCCGCCCTGGTCCTGGCCAGGACGGCGTCGAGCCCTGCTGGATCGAGTTCCAGCGTCCTAGCTCTGGAGCGCATCGCGTTGATCGCGTCGACTGAAATGTGGAACCAGGGCTGGTCGAGTACCTCAAGCAGCGCTTCGGCAATGCTGGACTTCCCCGAACTGGATGTCCCGTTCAGGAAGATGATCCGGCCGCTGCGCCGCGCAGAATTGCTCACCGGCTCCATCCTGCAGCAGTCTTACATGCTGTGCGCACCGAGCTGGAGACGCTGATTCGGGGCAGCGAGTGGTTCATGCGGGTGCTGAGGTGCATCCGCGACGAGCGGCTACCCGACGCCTGGGTGGGCGCTGGCGCGCTGCGGGATCTGGTCTGGGGCGAGCTCTACGGGCCAGGATTCCGGCCGGAGGACGTCCACGACGTCGACGTCGCTTTCTTTGATCCCCGCGACCTCAGCCGCGACCACGACGACGTCGCGACAGCCCGGCTCAGCGCCCGCTGCGCGGGCGTGCCCTGGCAGGCCCGCAATCAGGCGGCGGTGCACACCTGGTACGCGAGCAAGTTCGGCGGTGACCCGCCGGCGCCGCTCACTCGATCGCCGACGCGGTCGGCACCTGGCCGGAGACCGCGACCGCCGTCGTCGTGCGGCTCGGGCCGCGCGACGCGCTCGATATCTGCGCCCCGTTCGGCCTCGCTGACCTGATGCGCGGCGTCTGGCGCAGGAATCCCAGCCGGGTCAGCCTGGACGAGTCGCTGGCCCGGCTGGATCGGCACCGGCCAGGCGAGCGGTGGCCCGGCGTCACGGTGATCAGGCCCACCTGAGGATGCCGGTGCTTTACTGCTGGGCGTCGTGCCGCGTGCTGCCGATGCCGCGGCCGCGCAGATAGTCGGCGACGGCCGCGCTCGGCGGCTTGGGGTCGTCGGGGGCGAGCGTGATGCCCGCTGTGCTCGCGCCCGCCAGGAGCAGCACCTCGACCGTGCGGAGCCAGTCCGCGGCAGGGTTGTTGTCCGGCGCCTCGCCGCTGCCGACCATGGCCCAGCTCAGCGGCGTGTCGTTCCAGGTCGTATCCAGAGCCTCCAGGTTGGCGCCTCGGCTGAGCAGCAGTTCTGCGGCGTCGGCGCTGCCGGCGTAGGCGGCGGCGTGCAAGGGTGTGCCACCGAACTCGCCGCGTGCCTCGATCGCAAAGCCGAGGTCGAGCATGATCGCCAGCCCGGCCACGTTGCCGGTCTGCGCGGCTCGCGCGAGCGCGCCGCCCTGCTCGGCATCCGCAAGGCGGCTCAGCAGCCCGGGATCGCGTTCCAGCTGGCTCCTGGCCGCCTCGAGGTCGCCGCGGAGGCACGCGGCCAGGAATTCGTCAGCGGGCGAGGAGTCCTCGGCGGCTCCATAGGAACGGAGCAGGTCGGCGACGTCGGCGCGGCCCTGGCTGACCGCGAACGCGTAGGGCGACCGCCCGTCTGGGCCCGGCGCGGCGGGGTCGGCTCCGCGCGCGAGCAAGAGGTCGACCAGGCCAGCCGGGGCGCCGGTGCGCACTGCGGCGTAGACGACGGGCGCCGGCGGCTCGTCGTCGTCGGCGTATTTCGCCGGATCAGCGCCGGCCTCAAGGAGCAGCCGGACCCCCTCGATGTCGCCGCTGCTGAGCGGAGCGGCGAGCGCGCTCGTGGCGGTCCCTGCCACGTCGTCGGTGTGCGCGAGCAGCAGCCGTAGCGTTTCGTGGTCGTCGCTGACGAAGCCGGCGTGGTACAGGTCCCGGTCATCGGGCTTGGCGCCGCGCTCTACCAGCAGCCTGATCAGCGCCGGATTCGGCTCTCCCGCGATCGCGCAGCCGAGCGGCGTCCAGGCTCCGGCCGGAGCGGGCTCACCGTCGCCCGTTCTTCCTTGCGGGTCGGCGCCGGCATCGAGGAGCAGCCGCGCTACCTGCTCGAGTCCGGCGGCCCTGGCCGGATCCAGCCGATGCCATCGGGACGCGCAGACAGCGTGCAGGGCGGTCCACCCCCAGCGTTCGTCGCGCCGGGCGACCAGGCCGGGATCCCGCGCGAGGTCGCGACGCACCCGCTCGGCGTCGCCCAGGACGACCGCGGTAGCGAAGCTGTAACTCGCCAGTTCTGGCGTCTCGGCCAGCATCTTCTTGGCTTTGCCTGACCAGTCCCTGACGCTCAGCTGGCAGAACTGCTCGGCTCGCTCGGCCATGTCGCGGTCGCGCTCCTCGACGGCGGCCTTGAGCCTGGCCCAGCTCGCGAAGCCGTACTCGCGGGCGACGGCGAGTTGCGCGGCGGCCAGGTTCAGCCTGGCGGAAACGGCGCTGATGCGGTCGGCCGCCTTCGTGTCGCCTGCATGCGCGGCGCGCAGCAGGTCTCTGGCCTGGCGGCGCAGGTGATCGAGGTCAGGACGGGCTGGAAGGGTGGCCATGACGTCTCCTTCGCCGGCCTGCGGTCCGCGTTCCAGGCCGATCAGGAGTCGCCACGATCGCTGGTTCTATGCACCCCAGAGGTGGACTACGTCCTGTCCGCGGACCCGGAGGCGCCCTCCAGCGCCTGATGATTACCTTATGCCGGCGTCAGGGCATCGCGGCGACAGTTCGCACTGCGTCCGGTAGCCGCTCGGTGTTCTTGGGCTTGCCGGGATTGGTTGGTAGCATCGCGGACGTACCGCACCGGTAGCGGCCTGCCTTCGTTCGCGTTCTGCGTCCGTGTCAGGAGGCCAGCAGATGTCATCCGTCCAGGTACGACCCTTCCGCCGCAGCGATCGTGACCAGCTGACGATGCTGGTCAATGCCCACGCGAGCGCCGTGATGCCCGGCATGGGCGTTTCGGTCAACACCGTGCTCACCTCGCTGGAGCGCCGGCCGGGTGAAGTCATCGAGGATCCGTGGGTGAGCGAGCGCGCGACCCTGGTCGCCGAGCAGCAGAACAGGGTTGTGGCCGCCGCGCACCTGCTGCGCTTCTACGCCGACGAGCGGGCCGGCCAGTCGGCGCGGAACTCCGGTGACATCGACTGGCTGCTGTTCTGGCCGGAGGCTCCGGCCGGGAATCCGTGCTGGACGGACGCCACGGACGCCGCAGAGGAGCTGATGGCGGCTTGCCTGCGCCTGCTGGACAGCTGGGGCGTCGCGAGCCAGCACGCGGGCGGCGAGGTGCCCGTGCACGGCGTGTACGGGGTCCCTGAGCAGTGGCCGCATGTCCGCGCCCTCTACGAGCGCGCTGGGTTCAGGCACGACGGCCACACCGAGCTTGTCTACCTGGCCAGGGTCGATGACCTGCCGGCCGCGGCCAGCCCGCCGATCGACGGCGTCGCGGCGCAGCGGTCGGTGGGAATCAACGGCTGCCGGTTCTCGGCCGTGCTCGCCGACCAGGTGATCGGCTTTATCGAGGTCGAGACCTTCGACGACGGCGAGCGGCTGGCCAGGCACGCGGGCTGGGCCGACATCGGCAACCTGCGCGTCGTCGCCGAGCACCGCCGCCGCGGCGTCGGGACCTGGCTGCTCGGGCAGGCCGCCGACTGGCTGCGGCTGGCCAACGTCGACCGCCTGCTCGACTACGCCTGGCTCGAGGGAACCGATCCAGGCGGCCTCCGCTACGACGAGCACCGGGCCTTCCTGACCAAGGCCGGGTTCCGCGAGCTCACCAGGACCAAGCGCGGCTGGACCAGGATGCGGTCAGCCTGACCGCTCCTGGCCCAGCTCGCCTGCTGACGGTCAGCCGGGGACGACCGTCGGCACCGCTCCGGTGCCGGTCAGCACCGGCTCGACGTTGCCCGGGCCGTAGTCGAGCTGGTAGTCGAGGTTGATCGCGGCGTTAATGAGCGCGAGGTGACTGAAGGCCTGCGGGAAGTTGCCGAGCTGCTCGCCGGTCTCGCTGATCTCCTCGGAGTACAGGCCGAGGTGGTTCGCGTAGGTCTGCATTTTCTGAAAGACCAGCTCCGCGTCGTCGAGCCGACCCGATCTGGCCAGGGCATCGACGTACCAGAAGGTGCACAGTGAGAAGGTGCCCTCACCGCCCTGCAGACCGTCAGGAGACGCGCTCGGGTTATACCGGTAGACCAGGCTGTCGGAGACGAGTTCCTTGTCCATCGCATCGAGTGTCTGCAGCCACATCGGATCGAACGGCGAAACCATCCCCATCAGCGGCATCATGAGCAGCGACGAGTCGAGGACATCGGTGTCGTAGTGCTGAGTGAAGGCGTGCCGCGCGGGGTTCCAGCCGCGCGTCATTACCTGGTTGTAGATCGCGTCGCGGGCGTCGCGCCAGCGGTCGATGGCCGCCGGCCGGCCCAGGTCTTCCGCGAGCCTGACCGCCCGGTCGAATGCCACCCAGCACTGAACCCGGCCGTAGGTGAAGTCTCTCCGGCCGCCGCGTGTCTCCCAGACGCCTTCGTCCGGCTGATCCCAGTTGTCGCAGAGCCAGTCGAGCATGTTCGTGGTGGCGGTCCAGCCCTGGTGGGCGGGCTTCAGGCCGCGGGCCTCCACCTTGGCCAGGGCATCGAGAGCCTCGCCGTAGATGTCCAGCTGAAGTTGGTCGGACGCCCCGTTGCCGATCCTGACCGGATGTGAGCCACGCCAGCCCTCGAAGTGGTCGAGGGTCTCCTCGGAGAGATCCGAGCTCCCGTCGACCCGGTACATGATCTTCAGGGGCGTCCCGCCATTCAGCTTCGTGCCGGCGCTCTCGATCATGCGGTCGCGGACCCACTGGCCGAAGGCGGCCGCCTCTTCCATGTAGCCGAGTCCGATCAGCGCGTAGACGGAGAACGAAGCGTCCCTGATCCAGGTGTACCGGTAGTCCCAGTTCCGCTCTCCACCGACCTGCTCGGGCAGCCCGGCGGTGGGTGCCGCGACCAGTGCACCGGTGGGCGCGTACGTCATCAGCTTCAGCGTCATGGCCGAGCGGGAGACCACCTCCCGCCACCGGCCTCGGTACGTCGACTGGTGCACCCAATTCCGCCAGAAGTTCGTCGTGTCTTCGGTCAGCCGCTGCAGCTCTGCCGGCGGGATACGCTGCGGCTGGCCGCCCATCGACTCCATGATCAGGCCGGCTGTCTCGCCCTGCTTCAGGGTGAGGCTGATGCGCAGGTCGTCGCCGATCCGCTCGGCGCTCGGGCCTTCCGGGTCGCTGGAGTTCATCTGACGGTTGCCGGTGGGGCTCACCGTCAGATGCATGCTGCCGGAGCGGAACACGCAGCCATCAGGGGTGACTTCCAGGGTGTGCTTCGCCCTGCCGTAGTCGAACCGCGGCTTGATGTCGGCGACGAAGTGCATCGTGCCGCGGACGACCTTCATCTGACGGACGATCCGGTGCCGGTCTGTCGCCTGCTTCCCGGCGATCGGCATGAAGTCGGTGATCTCGCCGACCCCTTCCTCGCTCAGGAACCGGGTGATCAGCATCGCGGTGTCGGGGAAGTACAGCTGCCGGCTCACGTACTTCTCCGTCACGGGCGAGATGCTGAAGTAGCCGCCCTTGTCGGCATCAAGCAGCGACGCGAAGATGCTCGGCGAGTCGAAGCGGGGGCTGCAGAACCAGTCGATGCGGCCGTCGGTCGTTACGAGGGCGGCGGTCTGCAGGTCACCGATCAGGCCGTGGTCGCTGATGTTGGGATACCGGTCCATGGGCGCATCTCCTCGGCTGGTTGGCTGCGTGGCTGCGTCGTTACTTGCTCCAGGCGGCATGCTCCTGCGCGTCATCGTCCCGCGCGGCGCGAGGGCTGGCTTCACCCGGCGCGGGCGATTGCGTCTGGCTGCGCGGCGTCGGGCTGACCGGTCGTCTGGCCCGGCGGTGCGCTGGCCGGATGACGGGGGATGAGCACGGCGAGCACCAGGCCTATGCCGGTGAACACCAGCATCATGATGAACGCGGACGCATAGGGCTTCCCCGCAGGCATGGCCACGAGTACGGAACCAACGAGCGCCGTGCCCAGCGAAGAGCCCAGGTTCGAGACGCTCCTGGACAAGCCCGAGATGTCCCCCTGCTCGGACTCGGGAAAGCTGGACTGCACGACGTTGACCGAAGAGGTCAGCATGACGCCCACGCCGGCGCCGAGCAGCAGCAGTCCAGGAATCCAGAGTGCGACCGCGGAATGCGGCCTGACCAGGAGCAACTGCAGGATCATTCCGATGATCACCGTCGCGAAACCGGCGATGATCAGCGACCGCTGTGAATGGCGCCTGGCGAACCGGTCGGCACCCGCGGAGGTCGCGAGGATGCCGATGGTCGCCGGGGTGAGGACAAGGCCCGTCTTGATGGCGCTGTAGCCATCGACCTCCTGGAGGAAGACCGATGTTGCGAAGAAGGTGCCCTGGATGACCAGCCACTGGATGATCTGGGTGCCGAGGCCGAGGTTCGACACCTTGTTCCTGAACAAGTGCAGCGAGAGCAGAACGTCCTTGTGCTTGCGCTCGGCGGCCCTGATGTGCAGGAAGAACCACAATAGGAACAGCGCGCCGATGGCCACGTAGATCCAGACCGGCGAGATCGAGCCCTTGGGGAGCAGGACGGTGCCGCCGATCGGTCCAGTTCTGCCGCGATGCTCCGAAGCCGAACCGCCGCGATTGGAGCAGGCCAAGGACGATGAAGAACAGGCCAGCCGCGGACAGGATGGCGCCGGTGACGTCGAAGTGAGGTTTCCGACCGGTCCTGGCCGGATCTTCGATCTTGCGGGCCAGGAAGACGATCCAGGCGACGAGGAGGACCTGCAGCCCGAACGACGCCCGCCAGCTAATCGCGCTGGTGATCAGGCCGCCGATGAGCGGGCCGGCTGCCGCGCCCAGCCCGCCGGCGCCGCTGACCACGCCGAAGTACTTTGCCCGGGACTTGATGTCGGGGAAGACGACCGTGATCAGGATGTAGATCGGCGGGATCATCAGCGCCGAGCCGATGCCCTCGAGGAGCGAGTAGCCGACGGTCAGCAGCACGACGCCCTGGGACAGCAGCGCGAGCACCGCGCCGATCCCGTAGACGATCAGGCCGCCGACGAAGCAGTTCTTGCGCCCCCTGATGTCGGACAGCTTGCTGCCAGGAATCATCAGGGCGGCCATCGTCAGCGTGAACAGCGTGATCGCGGTCTGCACGCCACTGACTGTGGTGTTGAGGTCCTTCGCGATCGCGCTGATCGCGACGTTCATGTTGGTGGCCGCGTAGCTCGCGACGAACTGCGCGAGCGCCAGTGGCAGGATCATCGCCCGGCCCGCAGTGGTGGCCGGTTTGGTCGCGCCGGTCATCGAGAGTCCCGTTCGGGCCAGCAAAGCATCGGTACAGCACAGCGTGCGGCCAGGCAGGCCGCATCATCCGCCGAGGATGACGTTCGTCGCTATGGTCGTGGCTAGTTGCTGGCCGCTGCCGCAGGGCAGCCGTTCTGCGGGCGTTCGGCTGGTGGCTCCGCCTGGGCCTCGCGGCGCCTGGCAAGCGCCACTCCGAGCAGGACCAGCGCGGTGCCAGCGACCGCCGCGACCGTGATGCGCTCGCCGAGGACCAGGACGCCAAGCACGATCGCCACGACGGGCAGCAGGTAGGTGACCGTCGAGGCGATGGTCGCGCCTTCGCTGGCGATGATCTGGTAATTCAGCACGTAGGCGACGCCGGTGCCGATCACCCCGAGTATGACCAGCCCGGCCCACCCGATGGCGCCGGCGTGCGGCGCTCGCACGCCGGTCACGGCCAGCGTGACGGCGAGCCAGATGGCCGCCGCGAGCAACTGGCAGGCGGCAAGGGCGATCGGGTTGATGCCGCGCCTGGCGAGGTAGCGGTCCATGTAGATGTAGCTGACGGCGTAGCTGACCGAGGCCGCCAGGCACTCGAGCCCGCCGGCCGACAGCAGGCCGGATGTCGCGTGCCAGGGCGAGAAGATCAGCGTGGCGCCAGCGAAGCCAACCAGGAGCCCGGCGGCCTGCCTGGCGCGGAAGGCCCGCTGGTGCCGGACCGCGACCGCCAGCACCATCGTCCACAGCGGGGTCGTCGCGTTGAGGATCCCGGCCGTAGACGAGTCCACGGTCCGCTCGGCCAGCGCGAACAGGAAGTAAGGCAGCGCGTTGGCGAACAGGGCGGCCAGGGCGATCCTCGCCCAGAGCCTGCCTGACCGCGGCAACGGCTCACGCCGCAGCAACACGATCGGGAGCAGCACGATCGCGCCGAGCGCCAGCCGGCCGAAGGTGACCTCGACGGGCGCGAACCCCCGGTCGGCGAGCTTGATCCAGAGGAACGACGAACCCCAGATCAGGGCGAGCAGCGCGAGGCGATACAGGGCCGATCGCTTGACTGGCACGGCTAGCTAACGCTCCGAGCGCCGTCGCCGTGAGGTCGCGCGCCGGCGTCATCCTCCTGGCTGGCTGTCATTCTTGATCTCCTGGCTGCATCTGGGAACCGCAAGGCGGCGAGCGGACAGGAAGGGATGTGGAACCAAACCTGCGCATGCGTCTTCGCGCCGGAGATCCGGACGCCTTCGGCTTGCTCTGGGACGAGTATGCCCGAGCCGTCTACAACCTGGGCTTCCGGCTGACCGCGAACTGGTCAGCCGCGGAGGACGTGGTCTCGCTCACGTTCCTTGAGGCCTGGCGCCTCCGGGACCGGGTCGAACCCGCGGGCGAGTCGCTGCGGCCGTGGCTGCTCGGCATCGCGGTGAACGTGTCCCGCAACCTGGACCGGGCGGCACGCCGCCACGAGACCGCGATGAGCAGGATTCCGCTGCCGCCTCCGGTGCCAGACTTCGCCGATGAACTCGTCGGCCGCCTGGATGACGCCGCTGAACTGCGCGAGGTCGCGGAGGCGCTTGGGATGCTTCGTCGCGTTGAGCGCGACGTGATCGCCCTGTGCGTGTGGTCAGGGCTGGACTACGGCGCGGCAGCCACAGCGCTAGGCGTTCCGGTCGGCACGGTGCGATCGCGGCTCTCGCGTGCCCGCCGCAAGCTCAGAAATGTCGTGCCTGCCGCCCGAGAACCTGCGGGCGGACGCGAACAAGTTCTGAGTAGCCGCGAAAAGCCCGGCCAGGCCGGCACCGGAGGGAAGAGATGAACGCCAACGACCGTCGAGACGGGGACATCGCGGAACTGGCAATGCTGGTGCCGCCGCCGGCCGAGCGGGAATTCCCGGCAGGGCGCCAGCAGGTACTCAGGGACCACGTGCTGGGTCACATCCGCCTATCCGGCAATTCAGCCGACGCCGGCCGTCCCGCGGCAGGCAGGGCTGGCGTCCCGGTTCGTGGCAAGCGAGCGGTCGTTGTAGTGGCCGCCGTTGCCGCCATGCTGGCGGCGGCGGTCGTCGTCATCCTCCGGCCAGGGTCCGCGTCGGGTGCCTCTCCGGCCGCCGTGCGACTGCTCGCCAAGATCGCCACGGCGGCTGCCATCGAGCCGAGCCCGTTTGTCCGCAACAGCCAGTTTTCGTACGTCAAGAGCAGGGTGGCCTTCCAGGTCTGTGACGGCGGAAGCTTGAACGCGAAGTGCGTCATGCAGAAGCCGCAGGACCGGCAGATCTGGCAGTCCGTGTCCAACCTGTGCGTGACCGGCCTGCTGCGCCAGGACGGCAACAACATTCCGCTGCCATTCCAGAGCAACTACCTGCGATGCCCGTACCGCGGCAGTATGAATGCCCCTACCTACCGGTTCCTGAAGTCGCTGCCAACCGACCCGCGGGCCCTCCTCACCCGGATCGAAAAGGAGATGCAGGGCCAGCTGCCGCCCCCTGAGGAAGCCTTCACCACCATCGGCGATCTGCTCGGTGAGACGATCCCGCCGCCGCGGGTTAGCGCCGCGTTGTACCGGGCCGCCGCGCTGATCCCCGGCGTGACCGTGGTGCGGCACGCCACCGACGCGATCGGCAGGCACGGCGTCGCGGTGGCATTTACCTACCTCGGCGTGCGCAGCGAGTGGATCTTCAGCAAGCGAACCCTGCAGTATCTCGGCCAGCACGACATCAAGCTCGCGGACGGCTCTACCACTGGCGAGTCCGCCGTTCTCGAGCGCGCCTTCGTCGACCACAAGGGGCAGGTCCCTGGCTGACGCCGGCAATCAATGGCTGGTCAGGTGGATGACTCCGACGGCGTCCAGCCCGGTCAGGGCGAGTTGCACGGCCAGGGCGGCGAGCAGGAAGCCGAAGACCTTCTCTGTCACCAGCATCCGGCTGGCATCGAGGTGGTTGCTGACCTGCACGGCCCATCGGAATGTGGCGACGTCGAGGGCGAGGATGACGATGAGGATGCCGACGACGACGGCGAACACCGCGACTGAAGAAGCCTCAGCCGAGGCTGTGACCAGGACGACGATCCCGGCGGGATTGAGCAGGTAGGGCACGGCCAATGGGAATACGGCGACCTTCATAGGGTCAGCATCTTCTGCCTGAGGACTGCCGCCGTTGCCGTCCTGGTGGCCGAGCACCATGGTCACCGAGATGATCAGCAAGATGATGCCGCTCGCGACCGCGAGCGCGCCTGGTGAGAAGTGCAGCAGCCTAGTCAGCAGGCCGCCCAGAACCAGCAGCAGCACGGCGACGGCGGCGGCTGTCACCAGCATCTTGCGCAGGACGCGCCGCTTGGTGGCGTCGGGCATCCCGCTGGTTGCCTCCAGGAACGGGACCAGCGCGATCTTCGGTCCGACTCCGATCAGGAGCAGCAGGAACGTGTCGATGACAAAGGTGGCGTCGAGTTGCTCGAGTTCCATCCCGCGGCCCGCGAAGTGCTCAGATCCGGTCAGCGCGGGAGGGCAGGCGCATCGCCCTGAGCACCTCGGGCTCCAGCCGGGCGAGGGTGTCGGCAGCGGCAAGCTTGTAGCCGTAGGTGTACGTCGGGGTGTTGTAGGCCATCCGGATCACGTCCTCGATGGTTGCCTGGTTGTGGATCATTGCCTGGCCGATGCCGGTGATCTCCGAGGCGATCTCCCCGAGTGCGTGGACGCCGAGGAGAACGCCGGTGCCCCCGTGGAAGATCAGCTTGAGCAGGCCGTCCTGGCCGGCGATGAGCCCGCGCGGTGTGGTGCCGAGCTCACAACGGCCGATCTCATACGGGATGCCCTCGGCGACGCAGTCGTCCTCGCTCATTCCGGCCCTTGCCACCTCGGGAAGCCCGTAGATGGCGGCGGACGGGATCTTGTCGACGTGTGCGGAGAAGTCAAGACCGATCGCTCCGCACGCCGCTTGCCGTCCCTGGTCGGTGGCGATTGAGGCGAGCGAGGGCTCGATGACATCTCCTGCGGCGAACACCCACGGGCAGCTGGTCCGCCGCTCGGAGTCGACAATGATCCTGCCGCGCCGGTCGACGTCGACGCCTGCTGCCTCCAGGCCGAGGCCGCCAGTGCTGACTGTGCGGCCGGCGGCGAAGAGCATGGCATCGTGCCGTAGTTGCCTGCCGTCATCCAGCTCGACCGCGAGCTTCTCGCCGTCCCTGCGCACCGAGACCATGCCGGTGCCGAGGATCACCTGATTCCCTCGGGCGCGGACCACCTGCTCGAGTCGGCGGGAAATCTCGCCGTCCATCATCGCGGCGAGCCGAGGCGCGGCGTCCAGAATTGTGACGGAGCTGCCCAGCGCGGAGAAGATGGTGGCGTACTCGATCCCGATCGCGCCGCCACCGACAATCAGCAGCTCGCGCGGCATGTGGGTCATGTCCGCGACCGTCTCGGAGTCAGCCACAAATGGATCGTCGAAGGGGACGCCAGGAGGCCGCAATGGCCTCGACCCGGTCGCGATGATGACCCGCCCCGCCTGCAGCCGCCGTTGTGTGCCGTCGCTCGCCGTGACCATCACCGCGTGGTCGGCATCCAGCCGCCCTTCGCCGCTCACCAGCTGCACGCCACGCTCACTGAGTCGTTCCAGCGTGGCCTGCCTGAGTTGCTCGCTGACCTCGCGCGCCCGGTCCCTGATCGCCGGATACATCACCTCGGGAGGGGCGGACAGGGCGACGCCGTAGGTCTTCTCCTTCTCGAACGCGCTGAGGTAGGCCGCGGCTTCGCGGAAGGCTTTGGTCGGCGCGCCACCGCTGGTGACGACCGTGCCGCCGACCACGTCCCGCTCGGCCAGCGCCACCGTGTAACCCAGGACCCCGGCGAGTTCCGCCGCCGCCGCACCGGCAGGACCAGCACCGATCACCACGACGTCGAAGTCGCTCATGTGTCACCGCGCGATGGCATAACCGAATCTCCGTCCAGGCCGGGCGTGTCCAAGGAGAGCCTGCGCTCCGTGCAGCCAGTCGGCCTCACCCAGGGCGGATGATCTGCCGCCGCCAACGCACCAGGTCGCGGCCTGGCCGAGGTTGTCACCCTTGCGGGGTGATGGCAACGGAGCCGGGCAGCCACAGACTTGATGACTGCAGGGACGAGGCCTGCCGCAGCGCTGCCGGGTTTCCGGGAGGACGCATGAAGGCCGTGACCGTGACACCCGGCACCGCCGGGTCAGTTCGGCTGGAGGACGTTCCCGAACCTGACGTTGCCCTGGGACCGGTCCTGGTCGAGGCGCTGGCTGTCGGCATTTGCGGCACTGACGCGGAGATCGCCAGCGGCGCCTACGGGTGGCCCGCACCTGGCCGCGAGCGGCTGATCCTCGGCCACGAGTCCCTCGGCCGCGTCATTGACCCTGGCCCGAGCGGTTTCGCCGTTGGGGAGCACGTAGTGGGGATCGTCCGCCTGCCCGATCCGGCTCCGTGCCCGAACTGCGCGGTCGGCGAGTGGGACATGTGCTCCAATGGCCGCTACACAGAGCGGGGCATCAAGCAGGTCGACGGGTTCATGGCAGAGCGGTGGCGGATCGAACCCGACTACGCGGTGCGGGTCGACAAACAGCTCGGCCACCTCGGAGTCCTGCTGGAACCCGCCACCGTGGTCGCCAAGGCATGGGAACACATCGCCGCCATCGGCCGCCGCACCTTCTGGGACCCGCACACCGTCTTGGTCATCGGCGCCGGGCCGATCGGCCTGCTGGCCGCCCTGATCGGCGTGCAGCAGGGCGGCGACGTCCACGTACTCGACCGGATGACCACGGGCCCGAAGCCAGCCCTGGTCAAGCAGCTGGGTGCGACTTATCACACTGGAGCCATCGCCGACCTGGGACTGCAGCCCCACATCGTCGTCGAATGCACCGGCGTGGCCGCGCTAATCCAGCAGGCCATGCAGGCAATCTCGCCCGGCGGCATTATTTGCCTTACCGGAGTCGGCTCGCCTAACGCGGTCCGAACAGGATCCGCGGCCGCCCTGGCGACTGAGGTCGTGCTCAAGAACATCGCGGCGTTCGGTTCCGTTAACGCCAACCGACGGCACTACTACCGTGCTGCCAAGGTGCTCGCGGCCGCCGACCGATCGTGGCTCGAGCAGCTGGTAACCCGGCGCGTCACCCCCGGCCAGGCCAAGCAGGCATTGGAGCGAGAGCCCGACGACATCAAGGTGGTCATGGAGTTCGCCCAGGCTTGACCGGCTCCGCGTCGTCCGGTCGCTGATTTCCGGCGGCATGAGCCAGATCACCCTTCAGTCGGCGCCGGGCTTCTGCCAGACCGAGACGTGGGAGCGGCTGTCGGTCGTGAAGGGCTCTCGGTTCCAGCCAGCCCAGCGGTCGCGCAACCGGAGTCCGGCGAGCTGCGCCATCAGGTCGAGCTCGGACGGCCATACGTAGCGGAACGGGATCGTGTGGTAGTCCCACGTCCCGTCGGTGAGCTCGACGTAATGGCCGCTGTACTGCTGGGTGGCGTGGTCATAGCTGTAGCTGACGATCCGCGCGGGTCCGGCCCGGTATCCCAGGATGTCCTGCCCGGGCGGCAGGTAGCGCAGGTCCGGGATGCCGGTCTCGATCACGAAACAGCCGCCCGGGGTGAGGTGCTCAGCGGCGTTGCGGAAGCAGGCGACCTGCGCTTCCTGCGAGGTGAGGTTGTTGATCGTGTTGTACACCAGGTAGGCCACCGTGAAGGTGCCGTCGACCCTGGTCGTGGACATGTCGCCGATGGTCACGGCGATAGCGTCGCCGCCTGGCTTGCTGCGCAGCCTGGCCACCATCGCCCGGGACAGCTCGATGCCGTGGACCGCCACGCCGCGCTGGGAAAGCGCCAGTCCGATGCGGCCCGTGCCGATGGCCAGCTCCAGCGCCTGCCCGCTGCCTGCAAGCTCGGCTAGCAGGCTGACCGCCGGGTCGATGGCCTCCGGCTGGAACATGCGGTCCGATGGGTCGTCGTAGCCTGCCGCAACCGGCTCGCCGAAGTATCCGTCTGGATCTTCCATGAACCGGCAACCTAATGCACCCGCACTCGCTGCGGCCAGCCAATTTCCGGTGCGGCAACGCACGTGAGCGTCAGCGGTGCTCGCCCGGAATTCAATTAGGGAGGGTAGTAGTCAAGATCCGCCGTCTGCCCCGCACACCGGCGGCGTCAAAACGTAGACGGGGTCGTGGTTTCTTGGGGCTGGAATGTGACGGCTGGCTCGAAGTTCGCCCGCCGCGCGGCTCGGCGGAACACGGCCAGCACCGCTGGGCCCGCCAGGACGATGGCCGCGACGTTGGTGATCGCCCTGCCCGTATCCCAGCCGAACGATGTGCTTGCGTCGAACAGCATGTAGCGATGCAACTGAGCGACGACAGATAGGCCCGGCTGGTAGGCGATCGAGCTTGACGGGTCCAGGGAGAACGGCCAGAAGGACAGGTTAAGCAAGAACCCGAACAGGTATGCGGACAGGGCGCCGTAGCCGGCCAGCATCGCTATCTCGGCCTTCCCGCGCAACGGCGGGAGCAGCCCGGCGAACATGCCGACCCACGCCGCGCCGAACATCTGGTACGGCAGCCATGGCCCGACGCCGCCTGTCAGCAGGGCCGAGGCGAAAAGCGACGTGCAGCCGAGCGCGAAGCCGAATCCGGGGCCGTATACCCGCCCGCCCAAGATCAGCAGGAAGAACACGGTTTCGATGCCGGCAGTTCCGGCGCCCAGTGGTCGCAGCGCAGCATCGATGGCCCCGAGCACTCCGAGCGCGGCGACGGCTTTCGCATCCAGACCGCCGTCGGCGACCCCGGCGAACACCACCGCGAGGACCAGCACCAGCATGCAACCGAACATCAGCGGCGGAGTCTCGGTGGAAGTTATTGTTCCGGGCGCCAGGACGAACGGCCACACGCAAGCGATGAGTCCGAGGAAGGAAGCCATCGCGATGGTGACCGCAGACCGCGGACCGAGCCGGATCGCACGCTGCCGGCCCGTCACGGCTGCTCCGCGTTCACGGCCGGACCGGCAGCCTGGCCGAGACCCGCCGAAACCTGCGGCACCGTCAGGTACGGCAGCGGGGACAGTATCTTCGCGACCTGCGGTGCGAAGGTCGGCGAGGCGGTCAGTATCTCGGCCGCATGACCGTCGGCGACGATCTCTCCTTCAGCCATCACGACAACCCGGTCGCACGCCCGGCTGGCGAATTCGACGTCGTGGGTGGCGACCACGATGGCGTGGCCGTCGGCGGCGAGCGAGTCCAGCATGGATGTCAGCCTGGCCTTCGCCTGGTAGTCCAGCCCGCGGGTCGGCTCGTCGAGCAGCAAGACGGCAGGTGCCGCCGCCAGCTGAATGGCCAGGACCAGGGCGAGCTGCTGTCCGGCTGACAAGTCCCTGGGATGCGCGTCACCTGGCAGGCCCGGCGCGAGGTCATCGAGGATCGCGCGGGCCGGCTTCCGATGGCGTCGCACTGCCTCGACATGATGCCCGCCCCGGCGGCTCGCGGACGCGCGGCGCACGGTCCCAGCCGAGTCCCGGTCGGCTTGCTCGAGTTCCGCAGCCACGGTGTCGAGATAGAGCAAGTCAGCCGAGGTCTGCGGTACGAGGCCGACGTAGCGCCGTGCCTCGCCGGCGGGCAACGCCGCGGGGTCGAGGTCGTGCGGGCTCACGCTGACCGTGCCGCCAGCGCGGCGCTCAGCACCTTGCAGCGCCCAGAGCAAAGACGACTTTCCCGAACCGTTGCGGCCCATCAGAGCCGTCACTTCGCCCGGCCGCAAGGCCAGGCTGACCGCCCGGACGGCGACTACCGAGCCGTACCTGACCACGATCCCTTGGGCCGCGAGGCCGGGCGGGCCGCCCTGTGCAGGTCCCGCCACGGGGCGTGCAGAGGGCGGGGAGTCCGGCAGCCGGGCGCGCAGCTGCTGCGCCTGGCGGCGGGCGTCGCGTACGGACAGAGGCAGCGGATTCCAGCCTGCTAGCCGGCCAAGCTCGATGACGGGCGGCGCGACCTCGGCCCAGCGCATGACGTCGGCGGGATCCCCGGCGACGACCGTGCCGTTGCCCGGCAGGTACCAGACGCGGTCCGCGTACGCCAGGACCCGTTCCAGCCGGTGCTCGGCCAGCACGACCGTGATGCCGAGGTCATGGACCAGCCGGGTGATCGCCGAGAGCACTTCCTCGGCACTGACGGGGTCCAGGGCCGATGTGGGCTCGTCGAGAACCAGCACGCGCGGATGCGCGGTCAGGGCGGCTCCAATGGCTACCCGCTGCTGCTGGCCGCCAGACAGGGTCCGGAGCGCCCGGCCGCGCAGGTCGGCCAGTCCCAGCAGGTCGAGCGTTTCTTCCAGCCTGGCGCGCATCGCCGCCGGGTCGACGGCGAGCTGCTCCATCGTGTACGCGAGTTCTTCCTCCACCGTGTCGGTCACGAATCCCGCCACCGGGTCCTGGCCTACGAAGCCAACGACGTCGGCGAGCTCGCGCGGCCTGTACCGCGCAGTGTCACGGCCGTCGACGATCACCCGGCCAGCCAGCGTTCCGCCCGTGAAGTACGGCACCAGGCCGTTGATCGCGGACAGCAATGTGGACTTGCCGCTGCCGGTGTGCCCGACCACCAGGCACAGCTCCCCCTCTTCGACATGCAGGTCGACCGCGCTCAGTACTGGCGTGCTGGCGCCCTCGAAGCGGACACCGACGTGCTGGAATTCGATCACTGGCTCCCCCCGGCCGTGATCGGCGGCGGCGCGGCGAATCCGGCCACCGCGGCTGCCAGGATCAGCAGGGCTGGCAGCAACGGCAACGGCGGCCATCGGAGCACCGCCGGGTTGAGGGCCACGGGGTCGTAGCCCGCATGCAGGCACAGCGCTGCTCCGCAGATGATTCCGGACAGCGATACGACCCATTCCGGCCAGCGCCAGGGGTCAGGACGGTAGCGGCTGCGGGCGACCCGTCGGCCGCCGAGCACCAGTCCCGCGACGCATAGCGCCAACCCAACAGCGAACCCTGTGATACCGACCGTGCCCGCTAGTGTCGCAGCCAGCAGTCCGTAGGCACCAACGCACAGTCCTGCCATCCCGGTCAGCATCAGCACGGCGGTCAGCCGTCTGCTGGCCGCGGTGGCGCGTCCGATGCGTCCGTACCCGCGGGAGTCCATGCCGGCAGCAAGCAGGAGCGACCGGTCCATGGCGTCGTGCAGGACCGGGACGGCGACAGCCCGCACTGCCCGCATCCGGCGATCCCCGGCGCCGCGCAGCCGCCTGGCACGGCGCACCCGCTGGACGCTCTCGACAAGCTGCGGCGCAACCGACAACGCGACCGTCACCGCTACCCCGAGTTCATAGAGCGCGCCGGGCAGTACCTGCAGCGCGCGCTTGGGGTTGGCCAGGGTATTGGCGGCGCCGAGACAGCAGAGCAGGCAGGCCAGCCTTGCCCCGTCGAGCGCTGCCGTCAGCACGGCACGAGCGGACACCGGACCCCCGATCTGGATGCCCGAATACCACGCAGGCGTGGGAAGCTGCGGCAGCCGGAACAAGATCAGCGAGCCTGGGCTGACGCCGCTGTCAAAAATGACACGGAAGAGGACGCGGATGACGACCACCGACAACGCCATGACCAGGTAAAAGCGGTATCCCCTGGCCCACGGAGCCTCGGTGCGCCGCAGCGCGACCGTCAGGCCCAGCACCGCGAAGATCAGCAGCAGCAACAGCGGATTGCTGGTTCGGCTTGCCGCGACGGCCAGCGCGATTGCCCATATCCACCATGCGACCGGGTGCAGGTTCCTCGGTAGCCGCCCCGCCGTGAACCGCAGCGCGACGTGGCCGCCGGCTCCGGCCACTCCACGTGGGCGCAGGTCCTCCTCGCCACCGGCCAGTGTCCGGGCCCTGGTCGCGCTCATTGAGACAACCTGGCCCGCCGCCGCCTGACCGCGATGGCGGCCGCCGCGAGCAGTATCGCGATGGTGAGCGCGATCAGTGTCGGGTAGGCCGAGCCGTCCGATCCTGCGGATGCACTAGCTTGCGGAACGGGCGGCGCGTTGACAATCGGCTGCGTCCCCGGCGACCGTCCGTCCTGAGGTGTGGCCAGGGTGCGGAGCTGCCGCGGACTGACCACCGGGACGGCTGACCCTGTCGTGCCGGCGAGGTTGGTAGCACCGAAGGACCAGAGCTCGACGCTACCGGGCGGCGGGCGGATGCTCATCGCGCCTGCCTGGCTGTAACTCCAGGTGTCCTGGCCGGGCCCGGCCTGCCAGAACGCCCAGTAGGCGTTGACGGGCGGGGTGACCACGCACGATTGCTGACTCGGCGTCGGATATTCGGTGCCGTGGCGGTAGCCGGCGTAGCCGATCCGGCAGATGAAACCTGGGCCGTCGTGCTCCGTCCCGCTCGTCTGCCAGCCGCCCTGGTTGACCAGTGCAAACCCGGTCGACGGCGTGGAGCCGCAGGAGCGCAGCAGCGGCCCGCCCCAGTGGCTGAAGTCGACCGCGGTGATGACTCCGGACGTGGCAGTGCAATGGCTAACCGGCTCTGCCTCGGCCGACGCGGGCACGCCCGCGCTCAGCACAGCCTCCGCGGCTAGGGCAAGCACAGTGAGGCCCGCAGCGAGCCGCCCTGACGGCCCGCTCACCGTCGGCGCCTGCCGGCCGGGTCGGCGCGGGTTTCGTCGGCCGAAGCTGCGGGGCGGCGATGACGTCTGCGCATCATGGCGGCACCGACCGCAGCCGCGATGGCCAAGACGATGGCGATCACGACAAGGATTGAGGGCCAGGCGCTCAGGCCGGGGCCTGCGGCGGGCTGGTGGCTCAGGGCGTGGCGCAGCGAGCCGAACGGGACTGCGGCGGCCCCGCTCATGGCCTGGGTAGAGGCACGTAGATTCGAGCCCGGCTGGCCGCCCGCGGCGAGCCTGAACCCGCCGTTAGCGTTTTGCTCACGGGCGAGGAACGCCTCGGCTGCGGCGATGCGCGATCGATAGGCGGGCCGCCGCAACGTCAGTGCCTGGATGGCCAGGCCTGCGGAGTTGACCGAGTCTCCGCCTGCCCCGGGGAAACCGCCGTCTGGCTCTTGATGATCGGCGATCCATGCCACGCCCGCGCCGACGTCCGCCGCCGCACGGCGTCCCGTGACGAGCGCGAGCGCCATGACGGCCATCGCGGTGCTGTCGACGTCACCTTCGGTGCCGGGGATGAGGCTCGGGAACGAGCCGTCCGCGTGCTGCAGGCGTTCCAGGTACCTGACGGCGGCGGCCGCCTGTCGCCGTTGCCCAGCCCGCAACTGGGCCATGACACCGAGCGCTTGATCGAATACTGAGCTTGCGTAGCTGTAGCTGCCGGCCGCCGGGCAGCGTGCCGCGCCACCAGCTCCGGCCCGCAGGCAAATCGAGGCGTCGAGCGCAGCGATCAGGTCACGGCCGCCGAAATCACGCGGGTTGGCCCCCACCACCTCAGCCAGGAGCGCTTCTTTACCGATAGCGCCCCCGCTCGCGTACCGCGTTCCGATCCCCGTCCAGTAGTTGATCGTCTTCCCAGCAGCGTCCTTACCGCCGTGAGCAAGGAACGAGACAATCTTGTTGAGCGCACGGTCCTGACTTCCCGTGGCCGCGAGCGCCAGCGCACCATCGATGGTCAGCCCGAAGTCTGCCTTGCGCGCGAACGAACTGTAGTAATGCCCGCCAATGAGCTGGGCAGGCGCGACAAGGTAGACGCTCCCTTTGGCCAGGTTCGGACGCGCAGCCGTTCCGGCAAACGCGATTGATGCCGACCCTCCAGCGAAGGCGACGCTAGCAACCACAATCACGAGCGCTGATGCGCCGCGGCGGCGGAAACCGGTGGGCATGGTGTCTCCCGGGCGGCTGCGAGACACGAACCCTAAGGCCCTCCGGGGCGTCCCGGAAAGACCCGATGTTCCGCGCCGCAGACCACGACAGCGCTGAGGACGGTAGTTGCTGGCCAGGTATTCCGACTTGCCCCCTCACGCGAGGGCCCACGGTTGCGGGTCAGTGCCGGGCTTCGACCGGCTTCCCCTAGCCTGGCCGGAAGCCTACCTGACCATGGCTCCTTTCGCCCGGCCAGTGCCGTCGAGGGCTTCCCCGGGTTCGACACTGCTGCATCTGCCGAGGCGCTCGGCTGCTGCGGGACCGGGTCTGAAGGTCGTTGACACATGCACCGTCGGTGCGGGACAGTGACTCCTGGCATCGCCAGAGATAACTCAACAAGCGACATAGGTGGGGGAAGTCCGGTGAGATCCCGGCGCTGACCCGCAACGGTAAAACCTCCGGATCGGCTGAGGCCGGAGGCGAGCCCGGATACCCGCGTTGTCGCGTCTGTTGCTCCCACCCGTCGTGGTCCGCGGGCCGGAGTCTGGCCAGCGATCTGCGGGCCGGTCCCGGAACAGCGGGACCGGAGAGGCCCACTATGCGTCACCGTCGGCAAAACCTGGTTGTCCTGCTCGTGATGCTCGTCTTGGCGTGCGTGAGCCAAGCAGCTCCCGCGCTGGCCGCGGCACCTTCACCAAACCGCACCGGGGCCGCATCCGGCTGGCTTGCCCGCCAGATGACCGGCCGCAGCCACTTCGTGACGAAGTTCCAGGGCAAGACCTTCCCCAACCAGGGCGGAACCATCGACGCCATCTTCGCGTTCGCCGCGACCGGCACTGCAAACCAGTACGGTGCCAGGGCCATCAGCTGGCTGGAACGGCCCGCCATTCTCTCGAACTACATCGGGAACGGGACGACGAATTCCTTTGCAGGCGCGACCGCCAAGGTGATGCTGGCCGCCCAGATCCGCGGCGTCAACCCGGCGAAATTCGCCGGCGTGAACCTGCCCGCGCGGCTAGCGAAGCTGCTCACTCCGTCTGGCCGCTACAGCGACCATTCCACGTTCGGCGATTTCAGCAACGCGTTCAGCCAGTCCCTGGCCATTATCGCGTTGAGCCGGCGCAGCCACGCTCCGTCAAAGGCCGTGGCCTTCCTGGTCGGCACTGAGTGCAAGAACGGCGGCTTCCCGCTCAACTTCGGCCAGACGACCTGCGCCAGCGACCCTGATTCCACCGCTCTAGATGTGCAGGCACTGCTGGCTTCTGGGCGGCCGGGCGTGGCCCGCCGCGGATTGAGATGGCTCGCAAGCGTGCAGCAGCGTAACGGCGGCTTCCGCGCCTCGGGCGCAACGGCAGCCAATGCCAACACCACGGGCCTGGCTGGTGAAGCGCTCGCCGCAGGACGGTGGTTCGGCCGCGCGGCTCGCGCTCAGCGGTTCCTGCTGAGCCTGCAGGTCGGCTGCTCGGGGGCCAAAGCCAACCGGGGCGCGCTGGCCTTTCAGAAGGCCGGCTTCAAGAGCGGTACCGCGATCAGCGCCACAGCCCAGGGCATCCTCGGTCTCGCTGACGTGAGCCTGGCCAGCCTGACCTCCCGCGGCGCCAGCAACGTTGCGCCGCACCTGAAGTGCGCGTCATGAGCGGCCGCAGCCTCAGGATGCTTGCGACATGCGGCGTCGTGACCGCCATGACATCCGCCGGAGCCGTTGGGGTAGCCGCAGCCAGTCCCTCGGGCGCCGGAGTCCACAGTGCAGGTGCCTCGTCGGCTCAAACAGCGGTACCGCTGATACCCAGCGCCAAGTACTGCGGCAAGCGACACGTGACCGTGGTCGTGGACTTTACCCATTTCCGGCACGGAAAGGTCCGGATCGGCTGCGCGAGTAATCCCCACACCGGACTAGCCGCATTGCGCCAGGCCGGGTTTGCATACGCCTTCGTTGCCCGTCAGCCCGGCTTCATCTGCACCATCAACCACCGGCCCAATCCGTGCAACGGTGCACCCACAAGCGCGTACTGGGCGTACTGGCATGCCAAGAACCACGGCAGCTGGAAGTACAGCCAACTCGGGGCGGGCAGCTACCATCCCAAGCTCGGCCAGGTAGAGGGCTGGGCATTCGGCAACACCAAGAAGCCGCGGATCTCGCCGCCGTAACCAATATGCCGCTGGCGGAGGTCAGCAGGCCGCCGTGTCGAGGATGTCGGCGAGGTCGGCAGGTGCGGACAGCATCGGCCAGTGCCCCGTGAGCAGGTCGAAGCGCCGCCACGGGGGCTGGTTGAGATACTCCAGCATCGGCACGCCAGCATCCAGCAGGGCCTTGAAGTCATTGCAGGCGACCAGGACACGATCCACGCCAGAGCCGGGGTCGGCCGCCCCGGTCAGTCGCTGCTCGTAGGTGCCGAACGGGTGGGGCGTTGCACGCGCGCTCAAGATGTCGCGCTGCGGCGCACCGAGCCCGTCAAGGCTGCTGGACAAACCGAGGATCTCAAAAGGCGGCATCGGCAGGAACGAACCATTGCCGGAGATGGCGACCTGCTGGCGCAGTTGGTCTGCTGCGTCCGGCGGCATGAGGTCGAGCATGCACATGCCCGCTGCGAACGGCGCGCTGTCTACGTAGACCAGTTGCTTCAGCCGCCCGCCGAGGCGACCGGCAGCCCCCGTGACGGGCGCCGCCGCGTAGCTATGGGCTACCAGGGTGACGTTGTGCAGACCGTGCTGCTCAATGAATCCGACGATGTCCGCGATGTGGGTGTCTAGGTTCGTCAGCGAGCTCGCCTGATCCGCGCACTCGCCCAGGCCGGACAGTGTCATGGGTAGCGCCGCGTGGCCCCGCTCCCGTAGCGCGCGGCCGGTGTCCTCCCACGCCCAGCCGCCGAGCCAAGCACCAGGAACAAGTACGAAGGTTGCCATGTGATCTCCCTGAACCGAGGCGTTCGAGATAGCGTATGGCTTATACAGGACAGTTTCCGCCCTATAATGCGGAGTGATCCGTGTCTCAACCCCTGACGCGCGTGCTGACACTGCTCGAGCTGCTGCAGTCTTACTCCGAGCTCACCGGGACGCAGCTAGCCGACCGCCTCGGCACCGATGTCCGCACCGTGCGCCGGTACATCACCCACCTGCGCGAACTTGGCATTCCCGTGGAGGCCGAACGAGGCCGTTACGGCGGCTACCGGCTTGCCCGCGGCTACCGGATGCCGCCGCTAGTGCTCACCAACGACGAAGCCCTCGCCATCGTCCTGGGCCTGCTCGCCGCAGAACGCCTCGGTTTGACTGCGACCGCGCCAGCCAGCGAGGGCGCGCTCGCCAAGATTGAACGCGTGCTCCCCGACGCCCTACGAGAACCCCTCGCCGCCATCCGAGAGACCTTGTCCTTCACCGCCAAAACCGTGATTGCCCAGACACCGGAAACGGGCGTCCTGCTGGCTCTGGCGCAGGCCTCCCGCGCCCGCAAGACCGTCAGCATGAGCTACCAGTCCTGGCGCCAAGATCACACCGAGCGCGACATCGACCCCTACGGCGTCGTTTTTCATGCCGGCCGCTGGTACGTCGTAGGACACGACCACCTGCGCGACAGCCCGCGGACGTTTCGAATCGACCGCGTCACGTCCGTCACGACCGGAACCGGCCGCTTCACCATCCCAGAGGACTTCGACCCTGTCACCCATCTGACCTCGAGGCTGGCGCAGGTGCCCTACCAATGGCAGGTCGAAGTGCTGATCAATGGTCCGCTCGATCAAATCGCGCGCAGGCTGCCCCGCTCGGCTGTCACACTCGCGGCCCAACCCGGTGGTGTTCTCATGCACGCCAGGGCGGATCGCCTGGACGGCATGGCCCACATGCTCGCCTCCCTGGAATGGCCCTTCACCATCCACCGGCCCGACGAACTACGCCAGTCACTCAAGAACCTGGCTGCCCAGCTCACGGCTGCAGCAGAACGAACACCAACCGAGCCGCGGCAGTAAGTGGAGCCAAGGCTGCTACTCCTGGCTGGCCGGGTCGACGATCTCGATGAGCCCGGTGTTGACGTCGTAGACCAGACCGGACACGAGCCGGCTCGGCGGCAGAGTATGCCGGGCGATGGCGGCGTCGACCCGCACCGCCGCGTACGGGTCGTCCACCGCCTTGCTCGCGAGCTCTTCTGCCGGTATCTCGAAGAACGCGGCGAGCTGCTCGGGATAGTCCGCGAGGCGGATGATGCCGCAGTCGGTGTGGTGCAGGATCACCAGGTGCCCGCTCCTCGGGGGCTGGCCCTGGCCAAGTCGGCCCAGCAGAGCCCATGAGCGCAGCGTCGCCGGGGTGATCCGGCCGCCAATGTTGCGCATCACGACACCTTCGCCGAGCTCGAGACCCAGCACATCACTCGGGTCGACCCGGGAGTCGACGCAGGCGAGCACCTGCAGGGTCTCGTTGGTCGGGAAGGGAAGGCCGGCGAACGCCCCCGTCGCGGCGAACGCCGCGTTGCGCCGAACCAGCTCGTCGGAAGAGATGATCATGTCTTCGGAGCGTACCCGTCGCAGCACGTTCGAGCCTTCATCCCGGACGGCACCGGCATCAGGGCTGACTCACTGGAGATCAGTGGCCAATGCGATTAGCTAGCTGCATGGAGGTCGAAGCGCTCGTCGTGCGCGAGGGTAACCGCGTGGTCGCCTCGGGCCGCCTGGTTCGGAACCCGGACGGCGACTGGTTCGAGCCTGTGTTCCCCTTCCGCCTGCCCCGCGGCATTGAGCGGCGGGTGGCGGCCGTCTGGCGCGGAGCAGTGCCGATTGTCGGCGCTAACTTCGATGACTTGACCAACCGCTTCGAGCACGAAGGGGCCGTAGAAGGCTACGCGGCCGTCACCGGCATCTGGTCACAGGATCAACTCCGCGCGATGCGCCTGACGAAGCCGCAGAACAGTCCTCATCGTTATCCGGGCTGGGCGACGCCGCCATGCCCGCCCCCGGCGGGAGGCTGGCCGCGCGTGGACTGGCGAAGCGGGATCTGGAGACGTGGTGAGCGGAACCTTGACTACGACCTCGGGGACCTCGTGGACACCGGCGCCGCGGTCGCGGTGACCACCTTCCGGCCCAGCGAAGACCAGGCCGTGCTCGTGGTAGCCGCCGCCGACCGGGACGCCGTCGAGGCCCAGCTCCGGCCGCAACTCGGTGAGCTGCTGTGCATCGTGGCCAGCTTGTGGACCAAGGCTGAACTCGATGCCGCTCGTGCGCACCTGCACACGCACTGGGAAGAGTGGAACCTCTACGGGTTGGGCCCATCGAATGGAGAGGATGGCCAGACGCGCATGGCGGCGCAGCTCGCGAGAGTCCTGCCGGATATCGCCGGCTGGGCCTCTGCACTCCCGCCTGGCATCCTCGCGCTCGATCCCTGGCTCCGCCACGCCGAGCCACGACCCTCTCATCCGTAGGAGTGGGCAACCTGTCCTTGGCTGTCTTTGTCCAGGGCGCCGATGTCATGGATGCAATCTGGCCGAGCGTGGTCCTAGTTACTCAGTTCGTTACCCCGCGGCAGTGCCCGCCTTGCCATGTCCAGTACCTGGGTCATCTTGGCTCCGAGTGCCAGCCACGCGGCGAAGATCGGCAGCTCTAGCGCTCCCCAGTAGAGGCCGGGGGATTCGGAACCGAGCCCCGCCACGACCGCGAGCAGGGCCATGAGGGCGATGCCCGCGACCCACGCACCGGCCCACGCAGCCGTGCGGAGCCAGTTGCGCCGCCGCCAGCCACGGAGCCGGACGAACCCCGCCACCAGCAACAGGACAGTCAGCAGCGGCCAGGCCGTCTCTGCCAGGTTGCCCACCGCGGCGATCACCCCGGGTTCCCCGTTCCAGAGCACGAACCAGAATTCCTCGTTGGTGCACTGGCTGGTGGTGCAGCCCACCGTGGTGCAGACAAAGGCGTAACCAGCCGCGCCAGCACCCAGCACCACCCACAGCATCGACAGCCGCCAGACCCAGCCGTGCCCGCGCAGCCCTCCGAGGATCTGTGCCAGCGTCGTCGCGGAAGGAAGGCCGTCGCCTGCCGGGCGCAGCCCTGCCGCTATCCGAGCTTGCGCGAGGCACGGGCCTAGGGTAATCACAAGATCAGCTCACCGGGCGGCTGCTGGCGCTCGGTGGCAGGACAAACGGACTGGTGCTTCCGTCTCGCCTGGGCACGCCATCGGACGCGTCCCACGTCCGGCGATCCTTCCGGCTGGTTGGCCGACAGCGGCACGGGCTAGACCCTAGTGAATGGACGACCGTGGGAACTTCGGCATATTCGTCCCACTAGCTGTCCGTCGCGGTCGATGCAGTGGATCAAGGTCCTGAGTAAATAGCTTGGTCAGGAGCTGGGCGAACGGACTAACCTTGCGCGGTGCCGACCGAACTCAACTCCGGCCCGAGTGTTACCACCGGTGAGCGTGACACCGAGCTCAACGACCGCCTGACCAAGGAACTGCTCGCCTTCAATACGGCCGCCACAGGCGCCGCTGACCAGGCCACATTCTCGGTCAAGGTCACTGATGAGGCGGGTGAACTGATCGGCGGGCTTACCGCATGGACGTGGGGCGGCCTTTGCGGCATAGACATGCTGTGGGTTCGCGAAGACAGCCGCAAGTACGGGTGGGGCAGCAGGATGCTGCGGGCAGCTGAGGCTGAGGCACTGCGACGCGGATGCGATCGCGCCACCGTCTCCTCGACGACGTTCCAGGCTCCGGGTTTCTACCAGCGCCACGGCTATCGCGAGACCGGTAGGACCCCCGGAATTCCCGGAGGACACGAATACGTGCACCTGTACAAGCCGCTGACCGACTCGGAACCCTCTTGACGGCTGTATACATGCTGGTCACAGCCACTCGTTGATGGCTGCGACCAGCACGGTCGCTTCGCTCGGGCGGCCAGCTTGTCGTATCTGGTAGCCACAGGTGTAGAGGCCGTCCCTGGAGCGAGCGGGTCTGCCGCTGGCACACGCATTCGACAAGGGACCGTCATCGGCGGGTGCTGGCTGCCTTCGCTGCCCTATAGCTGCCTTTGATCACCGAGCCAGCCCCGGAAACGCGTCAGGGCCCCTCCGAAGAAGGGCCCTGAGGTGCACCTACTCGCTGTCGGGGTGGCGGGATTTGAACCCACGACCTCTTCGTCCCGAACGAAGCGCGCTACCAAGCTGCGCCACACCCCGGCGACCGCGTACGGAGTCTAGCCGATCCGCGGAACCAGCGTGAGCACGGTTGCTTCCGGCCGGCAGGCGAGGCGGACCGGCGCGGTCGGTGCGGTGCCGAGCCCGGCCGAGACGTGCAGGAATGCGCGCTGGCGCGGCCCTGGCCCTGCGGGCCGGCTGCTCGCCTCGGGCCCTGCGGGCCGGCTGCTCGCCTCGGGGCCAGACGGGTGCTGGTGCAGCCCCTTGCCGCGAGCCCGGTCGATGCCGCAGTTGGTCACGAGCGTGCCGAAACCTGGCAGGCAGATCTGGCCGCCGTGGGTGTGACCGGCGAGGAGCAGGTCGAAGCCGTCGGCGACGAACCGGTCCATCACCGCGGGCTCCGGCGAGTGCATCACGCCAAGCCGCAGGTCAGCGGCAGGGTCGGCGGGCCCGGCGATCTTGTCGTACCGGTCCCTGTTGATGTGCGAGTCGTGCACGCCGGCCACCTCGATGTCGAAGTCGCCGACCTTGATCCGGCCGCGCTTGTTGTTCGCGTTCATCCACCCGGCCGCCTCCATGCCCGCGCCGAGCTCGGCCCACGGCAGGTCAGGCACGTGCCGCCCGTGCTCGCCCTTGCTCGTCCGCCACACGTAACGCGCCGGATTCTTCAGCTCAGGCGCATACATGTCGTTCGAGCCGTACACGAACACGCCAGGCCGGTCGAGCAACGGCCCGAGTGCTTCAAGCAGTGGGGTTACCGAGCGCTTGCCGGCAATCGAGTCACCAGTGTTGACGACCAGATCGGGCTCAAGGGCGTCGAGGGTGCGCAGGAACGAGAGCAGCCGGTGCCGCCCCGGGGTGAGGTGCATGTCCGAGATGTGCAGGATCCGCAGCGGCCGGGAGCCGGCTGGCAGGACCGGGACCTCGTACCGGCGCACCGCGAACCAGTTGCGCTCGACAACGGCCGCGTAACCCACGACGGCTGTGCCGGCGAGGGCCGCGGTCCCGATCAGGGCGTGTGGGCGCATGCATTCATGGTGCCACGGCCACGGCAGTGCCGTGCCCGCCGAGCGGTCGGGCCCGAGGGCGGGCAGGATTAGCTGCATGGCTGCACTCAAGGACCGGATCCGCGCCGACCTGACCGCGTCGATGAAGGACAGGGACGAGGTCAGGACCAGGACGCTGCGGATGGTGCTGACGGAGATCTCCAAGGAAGAGGTCTCGGGGGCGTCATCGCGCGAGCTTGACGACGCTGAGGTGCAGCGCCTGCTCGTCCGCGAGGCCAAGCGGCGCCGCGAGGCCGCCGAGGCGTTCCGCGACGCGGGCAGGACCGAGCAGGCCACTGCCGAACTGGCCGAAGGCGAGGTCCTCGCCGGGTATCTGCCAGCCCAGCTCGACGACGCCGAGCTCACCGCGCTGGTCGCGGCCGCGATCGCTGAGACCGGGGCGTCTGGCCAGGCCGCGATGGGCCAGGTGATGAAGGCGGTCACGCCGAAGGTCGCCGGCCGCGCCGAGGGCGCCCGGGTCGCCGCGGAAGTCCGCCGCCAGCTCGCTGGCTAGCCTCCGAGACGCCGGAGCGCACAACGTGGGCGCATAGCTGTCGTTCTTGCAACAGCAATGCGCCCACGTTGCGCGAGGATCAGCGGGTGTGGACGGCCGGGGCTGGCGCTAGTGGCCGCCGCCGCCACCCCCGCCGCCGCCGCCGCCACCGCCGCTGCGGCCCCGGCTTCGGCTTCGGCTTCTTCTTCTTGGGCGGAGCGATCGGCGCTGAGCCGCTGCCGAGGCCGAAGTAGTAGGCGGGCGGCTGCTTGAAGGCGAGTGCCCGTCCCAGGTAGGCGTGGCTGAACGAGTACTCCCAGGTCGCGCCGGGAGCGTCATCGCCGAACATCTGGCCAGAGTTGCCCGGATAGCCGCCGGGGAACTGCCGGAACGTGGCGCGGTAGCCGATCATCGCGCCGGCGCCGGTCGGGTTCAGCGGGTTGAAGACCGACACGTAGCCGACCAGGGTCGGGGTGTAACCGGCGAACGCGGCGTAGTAGCCGCCGTTGGCGGTTCCGGTCTTGCCGGCGGCGTCCCGGCCGAGGATGTTCCGGCCCGCGGCGGTCCCGCTCTGCAGCACTCCGCGGAGCACGTAGTTGGCCGCGTCCGCGACGCCCTTGCGCATGACCCGGTGACAGGAAGCCGACTGGACCGGCAGGCTCTTGCCCTTCAGGTCGGTGATCCGCATGATCGCGATCGGGCGGCAGTAGATGCCGCGGGACGCGACGCTCGCGTAGGCGGCGGCCATCGACATCGGCGAGACGTTGACCGAGCCGAGCGTGAACGACGCCAGGCTGGTCGGCGGCGGGCTCGTAGCTCGCCGTGCCCGTACTTTCCGATCGACTTCAGCAGCGACGTGCCGTCGGCCCGGTGCAGGCCCATGCTGGCCGCGGTCTTGACCACGTTGCACAGGCCGACGTGCGACTCGAGGTCGACGTAGAACGCGTTGATCGACGCGGTTGTGCCGAAGTACAGCGGGATGCCGCCGCCCTCGTTGCCGTCGGCGTTGCGGACCGTGAACGGATTGACGTAACGGCCGTGGCAGTCGGAGAAGCCGCCGACGGTCATGTTGTTGTGCACCTTCAGGTGATAGCCGAACTGGTAGCCCTGCTTGAGCGCGGTGATCAGGGTGAAGAGCTTCGACGACGATCCGGTCTGCACGCCGGCGCCGCCGTCGTACTTGCTGTCCACCGCGTAGTCGACGCTGGTCTGGCCGGGGCCGAAGCCGTACGGCCGGTCCACGGCGATGGCACGGACGAATCCCGTGCCTGGCTGGATCATCACCTCGGTGTCGACGTTGTAGCCGGGGTTGAAGGCCGGCTTCTTGGGCGGCACCACGTAGTTCACGGCGTTGGTCGCGGCCTTCTGGTCCCTGGCGCTCAGCGTCGTGTAGATCTTGAGCCCGCCGACCGTCTGCATCTCGCGGTAGGCCTTCTGATAGGCCGGGTTGTTCTTCATGACCGACATCACGTAGTCGCAGAAGAACGCCGCGTCCTTCATCTTCGAGCTGGAGCAGCCGGTCTGCAGCGGCACGGTCGACCTGTGCAGGCCCAGCGGCGACTTCGCCGCCTGGCGCTCCGTCGCCCAGCTGATGTAGCCGTGCTCGGCCATCGCGTGCAGCACCTGGCCGCGGCGGGCCAGCGCGTCGTTCGGGTTGGCGACGGGGTCATACCTGGTCGGCGACTCCACCAGCCCGGCCAGCAGCGCCGCCTGGGTCAGCGTGAGCTTGGATGGCGGGACGGAGAAGTAGTACTCGGACGCGACCTTGATGCCGTAGGTCTGGTGGTCGAAGTAGGCCACGTTCAGGTACGCGGTCAGCAGCTGCGGCTTGGTCATCTCGCGCTCGACGTTGGCGGCGATCCGCAGCTCAGTGATCTTGCGCGCCGGGCTGAAGGCCGTGCACGCCTGGGCCGCTGCCGAGGTCCTCGCGGTCAGGATGCAGGCGTTCTTGACATACTGCTGGGCTAGGTCGGAGCCGCCCTGGACCTGGTTGCCCGACAGGTCGCTGTAGACCGCTCGCAGCGTGCCGTGCAGGTCGAACGCGCCGTGCTTCCAGAACCTGTAGTCCTCGATCGCGACGATCGCGTTCTTCATCACCGGTGCGATCTGGTTCCACTTGACCGGGTCCCGGTAGATGCCGCGCGGGTAGTAGATGGCGATCACGTGGCCGGAGCGATCCAGGATCTGAGTCTTGGAAGGCACCTGACCGAGACCGGCCACCGGCAAGTCGTTGAAGGTCTGCGAGGCGTTCTTGACCGCGATGCCCGCGACGCCGATCACCGGCAGCGCCGCGACGGCGCTGAGCAGGCCAGCCCCGAGCGCGAGGGCGGCGAGCAGGCCAATGGTCTTGATACCGGCGTGGCGAAGTCGCGATAGCACGGGAACAGGTTACGCTGCCCGCGAGACTAGTCGTGGGACGACAACCAAACGGGGATATCGGTGGCCTTCGGCCGCGCTAGTCGGGAGATCGTCGCTGTCAGTTGCGACGTGACTACGTTCTGCATCCCGTATAGCCCATCAGAGCTATACGGGAAATGGGCATGCCAGGGACTAGCGCAACCGGCCTGAGTTCCGTAAGTTACTCTTTCGCAACCATCACACCGGGTGCTGCCATGCGGCCTCATCCCGATGAACTGCGAAGCGAAAGCGCCACCCGGCGTGACGACCCCTCGCGGGCGTGACGATCAGGAGGAGTTGGGCCACATGTGGATCACGGATTGGACCGCCCGCGCCGCGTGCAAGGGAACCGACCCTGACGAGCTCTTCGTTCAGGGCGCGGCGCAGAACCGGGCCAAGCTGATCTGCCGCGGCTGCCCAGTACGCACGGAGTGCCTCGCCGACGCCCTCGACAACCGGATCGAGTTCGGCGTGTGGGGCGGCATGACCGAGCGCGAGCGGCGCGCGCTGCTGCGTCGCAGGTCCGACGTCGTGTCCTGGCGCGAACTCCTCGAGAGCGCCAGGGACAAGTACGAGACCGCCGACACCGAACTGGTCGCGAGCTAGCTCGTTCGGCTCCAGCCCGTCAGGTCCCGGCAATGTCTGGCTGAGTCCTGCCACCAGTCGTCATTCCTGTGATGGTCCGTTGTGCCCTGACGCGGCACGCGGCGGAATGACAGTCGCCTTTCGATCCGCTTCAGGCCGGATTGGCCGATGACACCGTCGGCTGGCGGTTAGTCCGCGGCGAACGCCGAGCCAATGACGCGCAGGCCGTTTAGGTCATGAACATCATCGGGCTGAGCGGGCACCTGGGCCACGGGCACAAGGGGATGCGCGGCGGTAAACCGCCTGGCCAGCCTGCGTTCGGATTCGGCTTGTCGCATCCGTTCCGCGTGCAGGCGGAGCGCGGCGATACCGAGTGCCGTTGACTCGCTCTCATCAAGCCCCTGCAGCGTCTCGGCCGCGGCGAGGCTACGTGCCGCCGACAGCCTGGCCGCAGGCGAGCGGTGCACACGGTTCAGGATGAGCCCGGCCAGCGGCATCTCGTCTCGCTCGAGGCGCTCCACGAAGTAGGACGCCTCCCTGAGCGCGTCGGGCTCTGGCGCCGCGATCACGAGGAACGCGGTGCCCGGCGCGCGCAGCAGCCGGTAGGTGTACTCGGCCCGCTCCCTGAACCCGCCGAACATGGTGTCCATCGCCGACACGAACGTCTGCACGTCACGCAGCAGCTGGCTGCCGATGATCTTGGTGATAATGCCGGTGACCATGCCGAACCCGGCGTTGAGCATGCGCAGCCCGGTCCTGCCGCCGAGCTTGGCCGGCGCGACGAGCAGCCGGAGCAGCCGGCCGTCGAGGAAACGGCTGAGCCGCTGCGGCGCGTCGAGGAAGTCGAGCGCCGACCGGCTGGGCGGGGTGTCGACGACGATCAGGTCCCACTCGTCGGCCCGGCGCAGCTGGCCGAGCTTCTCCATCGCCATGTACTCCTGCGTGCCCGCGAAGCTGGACGACAGCGACTGGTAGAAGGGGTTGGCGAGGATCTGGGCCGCGCGGTCTGGGTCGGCGTGCGACTCGACGATCTCGTCGAACGTCCGCTTCATGTCGAGCATCATCGCGTGCAGGCTGCCTGGCTGGTCGGCGTCATCGTGCTGACTAGCGCGGCCTGACGCCCGCGCTTTGAGGCCCGGCACCGGTCGGGGTGTGTTATCGAGCGATGTCAGTCCCATCGACTGGGCGAGCCTTCGCGCCGGGTCGACGGTCAGCACGACGACATGGCGGCCGCGCTCGGCCGCCCGCAGCCCGACGGCAGCGGCGAGCGTGGTCTTGCCGACGCCGCCTGAACCGCAGCAGACGATGATCCTGGTCCGCCGGTCGTCGATGAGCTGGTCGACCACCAGCGGCACGGGTGTGCGGCTCACGCGGCGCCCTGCTCGCGCAGCGCCTGGGCCAGCCGGTACAGCGCGGCCAGGTCGATGCCGTCGGTGATCAGCGGCAGTTCGTAGCACGGCTGGCCGGCCTCGTCGAGCAGGCGGCGCTGGGCGCGCTGCGCGCGGGCCGTCCGTGCCTCGTCGGCGATCTCGTCGGCCAGGTCGAAGGCGAGATCCGCGTCGTCGCCGAGGCCGGCCGCCTTGAGCGCGACCTCCAGCGCCTCGGCGTCGCGGGCCTTGCTGCCCAGGCTCGCCCGGCCGGGCGCCACCCCCGCGAGTTCGGCCTCGCGCATCATGTTGACCAAGATGCCGCCGGACCTGATGCCGCCGTTGCCGATCCCCTGCAGCTCGGCGATGCCGTCGAGCGTCTCCTGCACAGGCATCTCCTCGAGCAGCGTCACGAAGTGCACCACCGTCTGCGGGGAGGCGATCACGCTCCGAACGGTGTCGGCGTGGCCCCGGATCGGACCGACCTTGGCGAGTCCTGAGACCTCGGAGCTGATATTGAGGAAGCGGCTGATCCGCCCGGTCGGCGGAGCGTCCATCACGACGGCGCCGTACACCCTGTTGCCGCCAGACTTGCGGCGCACCGCCTCCGCGGCCTTGCCGGTGAGCAGCACGTCGGAGAGGCCCGGCGCGATCGTCGTCGCGAAGTCGAGCACGCCGAGCCTGGTCAGCGCCCGCCCGGCCTGGCGCATGCTGTAGAACATCTCGAGGTACTCGATCAGCGCCGACTGCGGGTCGACGGCCAGCGCGTAGACGTCGCCGCCAGGCCTGCCGTCGTCGGCCGGCGCCACAGCGACCCGGCGCTCCTCGTACGGCAGCGGCGGTACGTCGAAGAGCTGAGCGATGCCCTGCCTGCCTTCGACCTCCATCAGCAGCACCGGCTTGCCGTTCGAGGCGAGGGCCAGCGCGAGGGCCGCGGCGACCGTCGTCTTGCCGGTCCCGCCCTTGCCGGTCACGACGTGCAGCCGCACGCCGTCCCAGTCCGTGTCCCGCACGCTCACGTGCACGAGGCTATCTGTGTCCGAACCGCCCCGAAGCCGCGCCAGCACTGACCCCGAACGACATCGATGCTGCGACCCACGAAGCAGGGGCCGACGCCGTTCCGTTGCCTTGCCGTCATCTGGGCGTTAGCTTCGTGGTTCGGGGGGTGACTAGTCTGAGGGGTGAGACAGCCGAACGCGGACCGCGGACTGGAGTCCCGTTCCGTCAGGCCTAATTGGTAAGAAGGTGTCGGCGGATGGAAGCTCTGCTGGGGATCGTCGCATTTGTCGCCGCCGGCGGGCTGATCATGTTCAGCCGGAGCGTCAAGCAGGTTCAGCAGTACGAAGAGGGCATCGTGTTCCGGTTCGGCCGGATTCTGCCGCGGACCCGTCCGCCAGGCCTGACGTTCATCAGGCCGATCGGCGACAGGATTCAGAAGGTCAACAAGCAGATCATTGCGATGGCCGTGCCCGCGCAAGAGGGCATCACCATGGACAACGTCAGCGTGCGGGTGGACGCCGTGGCCTACTTCAGGGTCGTCGATCCGATCAAGGCGACCATCAACGTGCAGAACTACATGTTCGCGGTCTCTCAGCAGGCGCAGACCTCGCTGCGCTCGATCATCGGCCAGACCGAGCTGCAGCAGCTGCTGGCCGAGCGTGACTCGGTCAACCGTCAGCTCCGGCGTGATCATCGACGAGCCGACCGAAGGCCCCTGGGGCGTCAGGGTGGAGCGAGTCGAGATCAAGGACGTCTCCCTGCCCGAGGGAATGAAGCGGTCCATGGCCAGGCAGGCCGAGGCCGAGCGCGAACGCCGGGCCAGGATCATCACCGCGGATGGCGAGTACCAGGCTTCCAAGCGGCTGGCCGCCGCGGCGAACGTGATGGCGCGGGACCCTGCTGCCCTGCAGCTTCGGCTGCTGCAGACTGTGGTGGAGGTGGCGGCGGAGAAGAACAGCACCCTGGTGATGCCGATCCCGGTTGAGTTGCTGCGCTTCTTCGACCGGGGTTCAGGCCAGCTCTCGCAGTATGCAGGACAGGTGCCGGAGGACACCGGGGACGCCGAGGTGGCGGCTGCCGAAGCGGCGATCGAGCACAAGCCGCTGCCGCCGGAAGCTGCGGCGATCGGGCAGGACGAGGCGCTGGCGATCCCGCCGGTCGCGCCCATCCCTTCGTCGCCGGTCGCCGAGGGTGCGATACCCGAGCCCGTGATCCCCGAGCCTGTGATCCCCGAGCCCGCGGTACCTGAGGCTCGGGTTCCTGACCCAGGAGCCACTGGCGTTCCCGGTGCCGACCCGTCTAAGAACGGCTCCGGCGACCAGCCTGACACGTTCGGTAGCTGAGCTGCGCTGACCCGGCGCCCGCGGTCCAGGCGCGCGGTCACGTCGACCGATCGTGCGATCGCGGGCGCAGGGCGAGTCCAGCGGCCGCGAGGCGGCTAAGGTAACGGCCATGCAGAAGTGGGAGTACGCGACGGTGCCGTTGCTCGTGCACGCGACCAAGCAGATCCTGGACAACTGGGGCGACGACGGCTGGGAGCTGGTGGCCGTAATACCCGGGCCTAACGCCGAGCAACTCGTCGCCTACATGAAGCGGGTCAAGCCGTGAGCGACATGGATCGGCTGGAAGCCAGCCGGTCAGCGCACTCGCCCGAGCAGCGGATGGCGGCCCTCGGCCTGACCTTGCCGGTCGTTACTCCGCCGCTCGCGGCGTACGTGCCAGCGGTCAGGTCCGGCAACCTGGTGTACACCGCTGGCCAGGTGCCCTTGGTCGACGGGCAGATGCTCGCCGCCGGCAAGGTCGGTGCCGAGGTCGGATCCCACGAAGCCGCGGCGCTGGCCAGGACCTGCGCCCTGAACGCCCTGGCGGCCGTCGTTTCGGTGACCGGGCGCCTCGACGCGATCAAGCGGATCGTGAAGGTCACCGTGTTCGTTGCGAGCGCCCCTGACTTCACCGGGCAGCCGCAGGTGGCGAACGGCGCGAGCGAACTGCTGCTCGAGGTGTTCGGCGAGGCCGGACAAGCACGCGAGGAGCGCGGTCGGCATGGCCGCGCTGCCGCTCGACGCCCCGGTCGAGGTCGAGTTGATCGCCGAGGTGAGCGACTGAATGCGGGTGCGGTGAGCCAGGTCAGGATCCCCGAGCATCTCGCCGAGGCAGCGCGCACGTTCGTCGAGAGCGACAGGCAGCCAGCCACGCCCAGGGACGCGGCGACCGTGATGCTGCTCCGCCCCGCCGCCGCGGGCGGTCAGGCGGGCGACTCCGGGCCATGGGCCGGCCGCTGGCCTCGGGTTCGAGGTCTACATGCTCCGGCGCAAGCCGTCGATGGCGTTCGCGCCCGGCGCCTACGTCTTTCCCGGCGGCTCGGTCGACCAGCGGGACGCCGACGAGGAGGTCGCCTGGACCGGCCCGGGCGTCGACCATTGGGGCCGGGTGTTCGACGCCCCGCCGGAGCTCGCCAGGGCGCTGGTCTGCGCCGCGGTCAGGGAGACGTTCGAGGAGTCTGGCGTGCTGCTGGCCGGGCCCTCGGCCGACTCCGTGGTCGCCGACACGACCGGCGAGGACTGGGAGGCCGACCGGCAGGCGCTGCTCGACCGGTCGCTGTCCCTCGCCGAGATGCTGGCGAGGCGGGACCTGATCCTGCGCGCCGACCTGCTACGTCCTTGGTCGCGCTGGATCACGCCCGCGGTGGAGCCGCGCCGCTTCGACGCCAGGTTCTTCGCCGCCGCGCTGCCGGACGGCCAGCGCACCAGGGACGTCGGCGGCGAGGCTGCCGCGGTCCAGTGGATCGCCCCTGGCGACGCGCTCGGCGCGGGCAGGGCCGGGCAGATCCAGCTGTGGCTGCCGACCGCGATGACGCTGGCCGAACTGGCCGAGCACGCCGATGTCGCCGCCGTGCTGGCAGCGCACCGCGAGGTGCGCCCGCTGCTGCCTGAGGTCGTGGTGTCCGAGGGCGCGACCTGGCTGAAGGTCCCTGGCGACCGGGAGTACCCGCTGTGACGCAGGCCGGGCATCCCGGCCATCCCGGTCAGATCGACGGCTCGGGCACGGACCGGGCACGCTGCGTGCTCGCCCCGAACCCCGGCCTGATGACGCTCGACGGCACCAACACCTGGCTGGTCGCCGAGCCGGGTTCGACCACGACGGTCGTCATCGACCCAGGTCCCGACGACGAGGGCCACCTGCGCAGGGTCGTCGCGGTCGCCGAGGGGGCCGGGCAGCGGATCGCGGCCATAGTCCTGACGCACGGCCACCAGGACCACTCCGGCGGCGCTCGCACGCTGGCCGGCCTGACCGGCGCCGGCGTGCGCGCCGTTGATCCAGGACACCGGCTCGGCGGCGAGGGCTTGCCGCCTGGCGCGGTCGTCGCGGACAGCGGCTGCGAGATCGAGGTCATCGCGACGCCCGGGCACACCGCGGATTCGGTCAGCCTCTACCTGCGCGAAGACGGCGCCGTCCTGACCGGCGACACCGTGCTCGGCCGCGGCACCACCGTCATCGCCGATGACGGCAACCTCGCCGACTACCTCGGTTCGCTCGACCGGCTCCGCGCCCTCGCCGATGCGGCATCGCTGCGCACGCTGCTGCCCGGCCATGGCCCGCTGCTCGCAGATCCGGCCGCTGTCCTCGACTTTTACATAACGCACCGCGCCGAGCGACTCGCCGAAATCAGGGCCGCTCTTGCTGCCGGTGACCGCTCCAGGCCAGAGATCGTTGCCAGGGTCTACGCGGACGTGGACAAGGCGCTCTGGCCATTCGCCGAGATCTCGGTCAAGGCTCAGCTCGCCTACCTGGCGCATGCTGGCGAGCTACCGCCAGGCATGCACCTGCCGCTGAGCCCGCGTCTGGCGCTACCTGGCCCGGCGCTTGAGCCGGTCGGGATCGATCAGCAGCACCGACTTCGCAGCCAGCTGGATCCAGCCTCTGGTCGCGAAGTCGGCCAGCGCCTTGTTCACCGTCTCCCGTGAGGCGCCGACGAGCTGGGCGAGTTCTTCCTGGGTCAGGTCGTGGCTGACCTGGATGCCCTCGTCCGTCGGGGTGCCAAACTTGTCGCTCAGCTCGAGCAGGGCCTTGGCGACGCGCCCTGGCACGTCGGTGAAGATCAGGTTCGTGTTGGCCTCGGTGATCCGCCTGAGCCGCTGCGCCAGCACCTTGAGCAGCAGCAGCGCAACCGGCGGCCTGGTCGCGAGCACCGCCCGCAGGTCGCTGTGCGCGATCTCGGCCAGCCTGGCATCGGTGATCGCGACCGCGCTTGAGGTGCGGTAGGTCGGGTCGAACATGGCCAGCTCGCCGAACATGTCGCCAGATCCGTGCACGCTGACCAGGCTCTCCCTGCCATCGGGAGCGGTCCTGGTGAGCTTCACCTTGCCGGTGATGACCAGGTAGACGCTGTCGCCGAGGTCACCGGTGTTGAACAGCTTCTCGCCGCGTGGCAGCAGCACGACATGGGTGTGCGGGCGGAAGATCGCCGCGTCCTCCTCGTCGAGCTCGCGCAGCAGCGGGCTCTTGACCAGGATGCGGGCGTCGTCGTCGGTGAAATCCAGCTGCTCGAGACGGCTGGCGGGTGCCGCGGGATCAGCCACCTGGGCCTCCTCCCTGGTCATGCGCGAGCCGCTTCCTGCAGGCCTCGATCTCGTCCTCGGCTGCCTGCTGGTCGACCCACCTCGCTGCCTCGACCTCCTTGCCCGGCTCAAGAGCCTTGTACACCTCGAAGAAGTGCTGGATCTCAAGCAGATCGAACTGAGAAACGTCGGCGATGTCGTGCAGATACGCGTGCCGCGGGTCGGTGGCCGGCACGCACAGGACCTTGTCGTCGCGGCCCTTCTCGTCCCGCATCCGGAACATGCCGATGGCGCGGCAGCTGATCAGGCAGCCGGGAAACGTCGGCTCCTCGAGCAGGACGAGGGCATCGAGCGGGTCGCCGTCCTCGGCGAGCGTGTTCTCGATGAATCCGTAGTCAGCGGGATACCTGGTGGAGGTGAAGAGCATCCGGTCCAGCCTGATACGCCCGGTGTGGTGGTCCATCTCGTACTTGTTGCGCTGGCCCTTCGGGATCTCGATGACTACGTCAAACTCCACGGCCTAGTCTCCCTGCCCGGTGGAAAGATTGCCTGACTGCTTTGGTGTGTACCCCCGATGTGATGTATACCCTCGGTGACAGCGCCTGTCGAAGGACCGGCAACTGCTGAAGGGGAGCGGACGGTGAACCGGCTGGCGCGAATGATGGCGCTGACGTTGGCGCTGCTCTGCCTGTTCACGATCGGCGCTGGCGCGGCTGTGGCGCGGCTGATGCCATCGCGACTCGCGCTGTTCCAGCTCCCGTCGGTCTCCGGGCACGGCCTGGCGCGACCAGGCAAGGTACTGCGCGCCGCGACCGGATCGCCGTCCACCGGATCAGGGGTCGGGGTGGCTACCGCGGCGGGCGTGACCGCCAGGGTGAGCGGGCTGATCAAGTCGGGCAGTCTCGGGACCCACGTCGGAGCGCTGGTGACCGACCTGTCGACCGGCCAGGTGCTGTATGAGCAGAGCGCCGCGACCGGCTTCGCGCCGGCCTCGACCACCAAGATCGCGACCGCGATCGCCGCGCTCGAAACGCTCGGGCCGCAGGCCAGGTTCAGCACGCGGGTCCTGCTTGACAAGGCCGGGGCAGGCAGCGGCGCGCGGATCGTGCTCGTGGGCGGCGGCGATCCGACGCTGGCCGTCAGCAAGTACCCGGCCGGCGACTACCCGCAGCCTGCGACGCTCAGCGCGCTCGCGGCCGCGACAGCCAGGGCGCTGCACGCCAAGGGGATCAGCGCGGTCAGCCTGCGCTACGACGGGTCGCTGTTCGGCGGCCCCGCGGTGGCGCGCGGCTGGGTGCCGTTCGGGGCGGCTGGGAACTACGTCTCGAGCGGCAACATCACCCCCATCACCGGGCTCGAGGTGGACCAGGGCCGGCTGACCACGCACGGGACGCCCGAGGATTCCGACGACGCGGGCAACTTCCGTCCCAGGTCCCTGACCCCGACTCGCGACGCGGCGCACGCGTTCGCGCTGCTGTTGCGCAAGCACGGGATCACGCTGCGGGGCAAGCTGGCGCTGGCGCTCGCGCCGCGCGCGACGGCGGGCAAAGTGCTCGCGCGTCGTGCGGTCGCCCGCGCTGGCCGCGATCGTCCAGCAGATGCTGACGGAGAGCAACAACGTCATCGCCGAGATCGCTAGCCAGGCAGGTCGCGATCGCGACCGGACTGCCAGGCACGTTCGCGGCGCGGCCGGGGCCGTCATGGCCGTCGCCGCGAAGCTCAAGGTCCACGGCCTGCACCTGTACGACGGCAGCGGGCTGTCGCCGATGGACAGGATCTCCCCTAAGGCGCTGGTCGCCCTCGTCGGGCTGGCGGCCAGGTCGGGATCGCGGCTGCGGCCGGTGATCACCGGGATGCCGGTGGCCGGCTTCTCCGGCACGCTCGGCTCCAGGCAGCTTCTTCGGCCCGTTCGGCCGGGCAGCGCTCGGGATGGTGCGTGCGAAGACGGGCAACCTGACGCACGTGGCGACAATGGCCGGCGTCGCCGTGACCGACGAGCGGCCAGCTGCTCGCGTTCGCCTTCATGGGCAACGACATCCCGACCAGGCTTGGGGCCCAGCCGGAATCCACTCTCGCCCAGCTCGCGACCGCGCTGGCTGGCTGCGGCTGCGGCTAGCTGTCGTAGCGCGGATGGAAGGGTCCGTCTCGCACCGCGGGCTCGCCCGGCCACGTACGGTGTAGGGGTGAGTAGCTCCCAGATGATCGACTGGAACGTAGCCACCTCCACCGCGATCAGGTGGGTCAGGCCAGGCCCTCAGGTCAGCCTCGCCGAGGCCAGACGGGTGGTCGCCGAGCTGCGCGAGCAGGCGGCGGCCGTCGCCGAGCCGGTGCGCGCGGTGACCGGGCTGCCCGGCGATGACGACGGCGGCAAGGTCGCGATCGTGGACCGTCCTGGGTGGATCAGGGCCAACATCACCGGCTTCGAGGTGGTGCTCGATCCGCTGGTCGAGCACATGCAGGAGATGGGGGCCGCCCCGCCAGATGGGCTCGATGCTGACCGCGGTCGGCTCCCGGGTGACCGGCATGCAGGCCGGACTGATCCTGGCGTACCTGGCCAGCCGGGTGCTCGGCCAGTACGAGCTGTTCCTGCCGCCCGATCCTGACCGGCCCGCTGAGGACGCGCCGCCCGGCCGGCTGACCCTGGTGGCACCGAACATCGTGATGGTCGAGCGGGAGCTAGGCGTCGATCCGACCGACTTCAGGCGCTGGGTCTGCCTGCACGAGGAGACGCACCGGACCCAGTTCACGTCCGTGCCGTGGCTGCGGCCGTATGTGCAGCGGCAGATGACCGAGTTCCTGCTCGCCTCCGACCTCGATCCGGCCTCTATCCTGAACCGGCTCCGCGCGGCCGCTGACGCGGTGAGCGGCGCTGTCCGCGGCGGCGACGGCGCGAGCCTGATCGAGGCGATGCAGAGCCAGCGACAGCGGGAGATTCTGGACCGGCTGACCTCGGTGATGACGCTGGTGGAAGGTCACGGCGACTACGTGATGGACGCCGTCGGGCCAGCCGTGGTGCCGTCCGTCGAGCAGATCAGGGCCAAGTTCAACGCGCGCCGGACCTCTGGCAATCGGCTTGAGCAGGCGATCAGGCGCATTCTCGGCATCGACCTGAAGATGCGGCAGTACCAGCAGGGCGCAGCCTTCGTCCGGGCGGTCGTCGAGGAAGCGGGAATGGAGACCTTCAACCGGGTCTGGACTTCCCCCGAGACGCTGCCGACCAAGGAAGAGCTCGCCAGGCCGCGGCTCTGGCTCGAGCGCGTCGCCGGCTCAGCCTTCGAGACCAGGCAGCTCGGCAACGCGGGCCAGAACGGAACCACCACCAACGGCGCGGCGTCCGGCGGGACAGCGGCCGGCTCGCCAGCCGCGGACGGCCCAGCCGCGGACGCTGGCCCCGCATCCGACGGCACGGAGCGCCAGGCCGGCTGACCTGCGATGGGCCCGAGGCGAGAAGCCGGCCCGAAGGGCCCGAGGCGAGAAGCCGGCCCGGAGGGCCCGAGGCGAGAAGCCGGCCGGAACGGCCCGAGGCGAGAAGCCGGCCGGAACGGCCCGAGGCGAGAAGCCGGCCGGAACGGCCCGGACCCGGCTGTCGCGGCGGTCAGGCTCGGTGTCCGCCGGAGTCTTGCCAGCCTTGCGAGTGGTCTAGACGGGCATGACCGGCCGCTCGTGCTCGCCGCCTGTTCCGGCGGCCCTGACTCGCTCGCGCTCGCCGCGGCAGTGGCATTCGAGGCGCCACGGCTCGGCCTTCGGGCGGGCGCCGTCACGGTCGACCATGGCCTGCAGGACGGCTCGGCCGAACAGGCCGCGAGAGTAGTCAGTGACCCTGCGCGCCCTCGGGCTCGATCCGGTCGCCTGTCTGCGTGCCGACGTCGTGGCGCGCGGCGACGCCGGCGACTACCCAGGGCCGGAGGCCGCCGCGCGGCAGGCGAGGTATGCGGTGATCGAGGCGGCCGCTGTCGAGTACGGCGCGAGCGCTGTCCTGCTCGGGCACACCATGGACGACCAGGCCGAGACCGTCCTGCTCGGTCTCGCCAGGGGATCGGGCGGCAGGTCGCTCGCTGGCATGCGGTCTGCCGCTGGCCCCTATCTGCGCCCGCTGCTCGAGGTGCGCCGCGCGCAGACCAAGGCCGCCTGCGTCGCTGAGGGCCTCGAGCCATGGGAGGACCCGCAGAACGCCGACCAGGCGTTCGCGAGGACGCGGGTACGGCAGCAGATCCTGCCGCTGATGGAAGAGCTGCTCGGACCGGGCATCACCGAGTCCCTGGCCAGGACGGCCGGACAGCTGCGCAGCGACGCCGACGCCCTCGACGCCCTGGCCACCGAGGCGGCTGAACGGCTCACGTCGCCGGACGGCGGCCTCGAGGTCACCGCGCTCGCGGCGCTTCCCGGCGCGATCAGGACCAGGGTGCTCAGGCGGGCGGCGATCGTGGCGGGAGCCCCGGCAGGCTCGCTGAGCGCAGCCCACATCGCGCAGCTTGACGCGCTGGTGACGGCCTGGCGCGGTCAGCGCTGGTCCGACCTGCCCGGCGGGATACGGTGCGTTCGGCGGTATGGCAGGCTGCAGTTCACGACCCCACGGTGAGCGGCGGCTCAGCCGGCGAGCTCGCTCCAGGCAACTGAACGGAGACCGCGTTGGACGCCACTGACATGGGTGCGGACCTGCTTGAGGTGCTGATCACGCGCGAGCAGCTAGACGCCAGGCTCGCCGAGCTGGCCGCTGCAGATCGACGCTGATTACGCTGGCCGCGAACTCATCCTGATCGGGGTCCTCAAGGGCGCGGTCATGGTGATGGCCGACCTGGCCAGGGCCATGCACCTGCCGGTGAGCATGGACTGGATGGCGATCTCCTCGTACGGGTCGGGTACGACCTCCTCCGGGGTCGTGCGCATACTCAAGGACCTCGACGCCGACATCAGCGGCAAGCACGTGCTCGTCGTCGAGGACATCGTCGATTCCGGGCTGACCCTGTCTTACCTGGTCAACAACCTGCAGTCGCGCGACCCCGCCTCGGTCGGGGTCTGCGTGCTGCTGCGCAAGCGCGCCGCAGCCCAGATGCAGGTCGAGGTGGCATACACGGGCTTCGAGATCGACGACAAGTTCGTGATCGGATACGGCCTCGATTACGCCGAGCTGTACAGGAACCTGCCGTTCATCGGCACCCTTGCCCCGCATGCGTACTCCGCTGAGGCTTCGGCCGATCCGGAGGGGAACACATCAGAAGTTGAATAGCGTTTACTTAGGGTAGAGGCGGAGCATAGGGCACGCGGCTTCCTGAAGTGCCGCCTACGTGCCGGTGCGAGTCGGCGCGGTGTAGCGTCGGTTCTCCCGCGTTATGTGCGTGAGATCGGGAACACTGCGCATGGAATGCTCGGACGGATTGCGCTCCTGCCGGAAGGCGGCGGGACACGAGGCTCGGCAGGAGGTAACGGCCCGGCTACCGGGCCGCTAATCGATGGATCTCAAGCGCATCTTCCGTAGCTGGATGCTCGTCATCCTGCTTGTTTTCGTGCTGCTCGTCGTAGTACTCAAGTTCACCGGTTCGAACCAGTACACGCACCGTGAACACCTCGCAGGTCATGCAGCTGGTCCAGACCGGGCAAGTCAAGTCGGCGATACTGAACGTGCCGACTCAGGTCGTCCAGGTCACCACCAAAGAGGGCCACAACCTCCAGGCCACCTGGGTGGGCAACCAGGAAAACACGATCTACCACATCCTGCAGAGGCAGAACAACGCCGGCACTCTGCCAGGCGGCTACGACGTCAAGAACCCGCAGGGCAACTCGCTGCTGAACGTGCTGCTCGGCTGGCTCCCGTTCATCGTGATCTTCCTGCTGTTCTTCGTGTTCATGAACCAGATGCAGGGCGGCGGCTCGCGGGTCATGAACTTCGGCAAGTCCAGGGCCAAGCTGATCACCAAGGACACGCCGAAGACGACTTTCGCCGACGTGGCAGGCGCTGACGAGGCGATCGAGGAACTCGAGGAGATCAAGGAGTTCCTGCAGACGCCGGCCAAGTTCCAGGCCATCGGCGCCAAGATTCCCAAGGGCGTGCTGCTCTACGGCCCGCCGGGAACCGGCAAGACGCTGCTGGCGCGCGCCGTGGCCGGCGAGGCTGGCGTGCCGTTCTACTCCATCTCAGGTTCTGACTTCGTCGAGATGTTCGTCGGTGTCGGCGCGTCCCGGGTCCGCGACCTATTCGAGCAGGCCAAGGCCAACGCCCCGGCCATCGTCTTCGTCGACGAGATCGACGCCGTCGGCCGCCACCGCGGCGCAGGTTTCGGCGGCGGACACGACGAGCGTGAGCAGACCCTGAACCAGTTGCTCGTCGAGCTGGATGGATTCGACACCAAGGGCGGCGTGATCGTGATCGCCGCGACCAACCGTCCCGACATCCTTGACCCGGCGCTGCTGCGCCCAGGCCGCTTCGACCGCCAGATCGTGGTCGCCCAGCCGGACCTGGCATGGCCGCAAGGGCATCTTGCGGGTCCACGCGAGGGGCAAGCCGTTCGCTCCCGACGTGGACCTGGACGTCATCGCGAGGCGCACCGCCGGGTTTACCGGCGCGGACCTGGCCAACGTGATCAACGAAGGCGCGCTGCTGACCGCGCGCGTCAACGAGACCCAGATCTCGATGTACTCCCTTGAGGAGGCCATCGACCGGGTGACCGCAGGGCCCAAGCGCAAGAGCGTGCTGCTGTCGGAGAAGGAGCGCAAGCTCATCGCCTACCACGAGGGCGGGCACGCCCTCGTCGGCCACGCGATGCCGCACGCCGACCCGGTCCACAAGATCACGATCATCCCGCGCGGCCGCGCTCTCGGCTACACCGCGTCGGCTCCGTCGGAGGACAAGTTCCTGGTCAGCAGGGCCGAGATGATGGACCAGCTGGCGATGCTGCTCGGTGGCAGGACCGCGGAGGAGCTTGTGTTCCACGAGCCGACCACCGGCGCTGCTAACGACATCGAGAAGGCCTCGCAGATCGCCCGCGGCATGGTGACCGAGTACGGCATGAGCGAGCGGCTTGGCGCCCGCAAGTTCGGCAGCGGCGACTCCGAGCCGTTCCTTGGCCGGGAGATGTCGCACTCGCGCGACTACTCGGAGGAGATCGCGTCGGCGATCGACGAAGAGGTCAGGCGCCTGATCGAGGCCGCGCACGACGAGGCGTGGGATGTCCTCGTGCAGTACAGGGACGTGCTCGATGATCTCGTGCTGCAGCTGATGGAGCACGAGACGCTCTCGCGGGACCAGGTGCTGCAGATCTTCGCGCTCGGTGCAGAAGCGGCCGACGCGTGGCTCGTACACCGGCTACGGCAAGCGGATGCCGTCGGACCGGCCGCCGGTGGTGACGCCGAAGGAACTCGCGCTGACCGCGGCCAGCGACGGCAAGGAGCTTCCGCTCGGCGGCAACGGCCAGAACCCGAGCCTGAGCAAGGGCGGGTACCCGGGCGGCATCGCGCCGATGCCCGATCCGTTCGGCATCGAGCCGTGACAAGGGTCCTGGCGGTCACTCACGCTGATCAAGCCAGTTCATTGAGCCAGCCAGTTGATCTCGGGCGGATCGAGCGGGCGGTGCGGGAGATCCTGCTCGCGATCGGCGAAGACCCGGACCGAGACGGCATCAAGGACACTCCCAGCCGGGTCGCGCGCGCCTACGCGGAGCAGTTCTCCGGGCTCACGCAGCACCCGAAGGACGTCCTGACGACCATCTTCGACGCTGATCATGACGAAATGGTGCTTGTCCGTGATATCGAGATGTTCTCGACGTGCGAGCATCATCTGACGCCATTCTTCGGGCACGCCCATGTCGGCTACATCCCGAACGAGCGCGGCCAGATCACCGGCCTGTCCAAGCTGGCCAGGCTGGTCGACGTCTACGCGCGGCGCCCGCAGGTGCAAGAGCGGATGACCAGCCAGATCGCGGACTCGCTGATGGAGGTTCTCGAGCCCCGCGGCGTTATTGTGGTCGTGGAAGCCGAGCACTTGTGCATGGCCATGCGGGGCGTACGCAAGCCGGGTTCCAAGACCGTCACGTCCGCGGTCCGCGGCTGCTTCCGCAGCTCGGATGGCACAAGAGCGGAGGCCATGAGTTTGCTTATGGCCCGCCGCTAGGGATTCGTCCGCAAGCGCAGTCGTTTATCACTACGCTGTGCCCGTGAGTCAGGGCCGCACACACATGTCGGATATGACGGACCTTACTGAAGGCCCTCCGGACCGGCCGCTGGCTTCGGGCCCGCCGGGCCGGCCGCTGGCCTCGGGTCCTCCGGACCTGCCCCGGCTTCGTGCTCGGGGCCGGCAGGCCAGGACGGCCTGCCTCAGGTCAGAAGCAGCGGCCGGAAGACGCAGGCCGCGGCCGAGAAGCCTGGCCAGAAGGCCCCGGCACGTCCGGCCGGAGCGCAGCGCCGCCGACCGCAGGCAGCAGCGCCGCTGGGTCCCCGTCACCGCTGGCCTGATGATGCTGTTCCTGGGCCTGGCCGACGTCACCCTCGGCCTGACCGCGCCGACCAACGACCTGCACGCCAGGCTGCAGCAACTGCCGGTGGTCGTGCCCGGCACGGTAGCGGTCCTGACCAGGACCGCCGACATCATCATCGGCCTGCTGCTGCTGATGCTGTCGTACGGACTGCGCAGGCGTAAGCACCGGGCGTGGCAGGAGGTCATGGCGCTGCTGATCATCAGCGCGCTGATCAGCCTGGCGCACGCGATCTACCTGGTCGGTCACCACCGCGCCATGGCTCTCGGGGTCGGCATCGGCTTCGTGATCCTGGCACTGCTGATCGCGGCAGGCACCTACTTCCGCACCGAGTTCTACGCCGTGGGTGACCCGCGGACCAGGTGGCGTGCGCTGACCGCGCTGATCGGCTTGCTCGCGGCTGACCTGATCATCGGCGTGGGGTACCTGTCAGGGCCGGCCGACCAGCCCGCCGTCTACTCCTTCGCCGCTCGCCTGCAGACCGCCCTGTTCGGCCTGGTCGGCGTCGGCGGACCGGTTCCGTTCGCGTCGCACGACATCCACGGCGACTTCTTCTACCTGCTGATGGGCGCCCTCGGCTTCGTCACGGTGGTCGTCACCGCCTTCTTGTTCCTGCGGCCGGCCAGGCCGGTAGACCGGCTCAGCGCCACCGACGCCACGCAGATCAGGGAGTTGCTCGATCGGCACGGGGCAACCGACTCGCTCGGCTACTTCGCCCTGCGCAACGACAAGAGCGTGATCTGGTCGGCGACGAAGAAGTCCTGCATCGGCTACCGGGTGGTCTCCGGCGTCATGCTCGCGGGCGGTGATCCGCTTGGCGACAAGGAGGCATGGCCGGGCGCGATCGACGCCTTCCTGGACATGGCCGCCAGGCACGCGTGGATTCCCGCGGTCATCGGATGCAGCGAGCGCGGCGCCGAGATCTGGTGCCGCCGCGGCGAGCTGACCGCGCTCGAACTCGGCGATGAGGCAGTCGTGGAGGTCGCCGACTTCTCGCTGCAGGGCAGGGCCATGCGCAACGTCAGGCAGATGGTGACCAGGGTCAGCAGGGCAGGCTACGTCGCCGAGGTCCGCAGGGTCGGCGACGTCCCTGCCGACGAGATCGCCAGGCTGGTCAGGCAGGCCGACTCCTGGCGCGGGAACCCGACCGAGCGCGGGTTCTCGATGGCGCTCGGCCGAATCGGCGGCCCAGGTGACGAGCGGTGCGTGATCGCGACCGCGGTCGAGGGCGGCGAACTGCGGGCGCTGCTGCATTCGTGCCGTGGGGCAGCGACGGGCTCTCGCTCGATCTGATGCGCAGGGACCGGTCGGCGCAGCCAGGCCTGAACGACTTCATGATCGTCGAGACCATCAACGCGGCCGCTGGCCTCGGCGTGAAGCGCATCTCCCTGAACTTCGCGGCGTTCCGGGCCGCGCTCGAGCGCGGCGAGCGGATCGGAGCCGGTCCGATCACGCGCGCATGGCGCAAGATCCTGGTCTTCCTGTCCAGGTGGTTCCAGATCGAGTCGCTCTACAAGTTCAACGCCAAGTTCGCGCCAGACTGGGTGCCCAGGTTCATGGTCTTCACCTCGACCAGGGACACGATCAGGGTCGGCCTCGCCGCGCTCGAGGCAGAGGCGTTCCTGGTCTGGCCGAAGCTCGAGGCGCGGCGGGTGTTCAGGAAGCTGCGCAACGCCGTCCGCCCCATCGGGCCGATCTCGGCTGCGGCGCGGCCGCCCGCTGCCGCCGATGAGCCGGAGCCCGGTGATCGGGCATCGGCTGACTGACTGGCTGCTGGCTCGGCCCCGGCCGGCGCCGGTATGACCGGGCTTGTAGATTACGCCCATGGCCGGTCCCGTGATCAGTCCTCCGGGTCTTCCCGCGGCTGCCAGGTGCCTGGTCATGGGCGTGGTCAACGTCACTCCTGACTCGTTCTCCGATGGCGGCAAGTGGTTCGGCCCAGACGCCGCGATCGCCCACGGTCTCGAGCTAGCGGCCGCCGGAGCGGACATCGTCGACGTCGGCGGCGAATCGACCAGGCCGGGGGCGCTGCGGATCAGCGAGGACGAGGAACTGCGCCGGGTCGGTCCTGTCATCTCGGCGCTCGCGGCCGCCGGGGTGGTCGTCAGCATCGACACCATGCGGGTCAAGGTCGCCGAGCGCGCGATCGCTGACGGGGCCCGGCTGGTCAACGACGTCAGCGGCGGCCTCGCCGACCCAGGGATGGCGGGCCTGATCGCCGAGTCACGGGTCCCGTACGTCGTCATGCACTGGCGCGGCCACAGCGTGGACATGCAGGACAGGGCCGTGTACGCCGACGTCGTCAAGGAGGTCACGGCCGAGCTTTCACAGCGCGTGACGGCGCTGACCGCCGCGGGAGTCGACCAGGCGCAGCTGATCGTCGATCCCGGCCTCGGCTTCGCCAAGCTCCCCGGCCATAGCTGGACGCTGCTGAGCAGGCTCCGCGAGATCGGCTGCCTGGACCATCCCGCGGCGCCCTTCCCCGTCCTCGTCGGCGCGTCGCGCAAGGGGTTCATCGCGCGATTCCTCGGCGCCGGCCAGGACACGCCGCGGCCGTTCGCCGAGTGCGACGACGCGACCGCCGCGCTCACGATGTACGCGGCCATGGCTGGCGCATGGTGCGTGCGGGTGCACGAGGTGCCCGCGAACGCGGACACGGTCAGGATCGCCGCGCGGCTGCTGGAGGAACGCCTGCCGTGAACTTCATGGACCGGATCTGCCTGTCCGGCCTGCGGGCCTACGGCTATCACGGCGTCCTGCCCCGCGAGCGCGAGCGCGGGCAGGAGTTCATCATCGACGCGGTGCTCTGGCTGGACACCAGCCCGGCGGCCGAGACCGACGACCTGGAGCGCACGGTCGACTACGGGTCGCTGGGAGCCCGCCTCGCGGAGATCGTCGCAGGCGAGCCGGTCGATCTGATCGAGACGCTCGCCCAGCGGCTCGCGGCGGCCTGCCTGGCCGACGACCTCGTGCAGCACGCTGAGATCACCGTGCACAAGCCGCAGGCCCCGGTGGGGGTGCCGGTGCGCGACGTCAGCGTCACGATCAGGCGCAGCCGTGCGCAGACGCAGAATCCGAGCACCGAGGAGGGCGCAGCCCAGTGACCTCGCCTGCGCGCCAGGTGGTGCTCGCGCTCGGCAGCAACCTGGGCGACCGGCTAGCCACCATCCAGGCCGGCATCGACGATCTCGCGGTCGCTCCCGGCATCGCGCTGCGGTCCGTATCGGCGGTCTTCGAGACCAGCCCGGTCGGCGGACCTGACCAGCCCGACTATCTCAACGCCGTCCTGCTCGCCGTCAGCGCGCTGCCTGGCCTGGAGATCCTGCGGCACACCCAGGCGGCCGAGCACGCCCAGGGCAGGGTGCGGACCGTGCGGTGGGGACCCCGCACCCTCGACATCGACATCATCTCCTGCGACGACGAGATCAGCGATGATCCGCGGCTGACGCTGCCGCACCCCCGCGCGCACGAGCGCGCCTTCGTGCTGCTGCCATGGCACGACGTCGATCCCGGCGCGACGCTCCCTGGACGGGGCCCGGTGGCCGGACTGCTCGCCAGGCTGGGATCTGATGCCGACGCGGACCGCACCGCTGACGGCGCGGGCGGTACGGTCAGGCGGCGCGACGACCTTAGGCTGACAGTGCGGCCGCAGGCAACACCGAATCAGGGCGGGTGAGTCAGTCAGATGCAGCCAACGAAGCCGTGGTCGCTGCTGGCGATCGCCGCGGTCAGCGCTGCGCTGGCTTGGATCGTGGTCAAGTTCACCTTCAGTGACCTCGCGCCCCTGCCCTGGACCGCGGTACCGGCGCTGATCCTGCTGGCGATCGGCGAGTTCGGCTTCGGCAGGAACATCGGTCCCAGGCTGCATGGCCAGCCGGGCGCCAAGCCGATCCAGCCGATGGCGGTGCCCAGGGTGGTGGCGCTGGCGAAGGCGAGTTCTGCCGCGGCGGCCGCGATCGCCGGGCTCGCGCTCGGCTTCCTGGTCTACACGATCCCGCTGCTCGACAAGCCGGTGCCCGGACACGACGCGCTCGCGTCGGCCGTCACCATGCTGGCGGCGATCGCGCTGGTGCTGGCCGCCTTGTACCTGGAGCGAGCCTGCCGGGCCCCAGAGCCTCCCGAGGACGACTCCGACGACCTGCCATCCGCCAACGGTCAGCGGGGGCGCAGGTCCTGAGGGACCGGATCGACGATGCGAGAAGACGACAATCTGCCGCACCCGGCGCAGCTAGCCGTCGGCGTGGTGGGCGCCGGCCGGGCCGGGACCGCTATGGCGGCCGCGCTCGCCAGGGCTGGGCACCGGGTCGTCGCGGCGTCGGCGGTCTCCCAGGCGTCGCTGGACCGGATCAGCCGCGTCCTGCCGCAGGCGCTGGTCGCCAGGCCGCCGCAGGTCGTGGAGGCGTCCGACCTGGTTCTGGTCACCGTGCCCGACGACGCGCTGCCCGGCCTGATACTGGGGCTCGCCGAGACCGGCGTCGCGATGCAGGGGCGCCTGATCGCGCACGCGAGCGGCAGGCACGGCCTGGCCGTCCTCGAACCTGCGGTCCGTGCTGGTGCGCTTCCGCTGGCGCTGCACCCGGTGATGACCTTCACCGGCCGCGCCGACGACGTGGCCAAGATGACCGGCATCTCGTTCGGCGTGACGGCTCCCGAGCCGCTCAGGCCCGTCGCCGAGGCGCTGGTGGTGGAGATGGGCGGTGAGCCCGTGTTCATCGCGGATGACAAGCGCGACCTCTACCACGCGGGTCTCGCGAGCGCGGCGAATCACCTGGTCACCCTCGTCGCTTCCGCCAGCGACCTGCTGCGCGAGGCCGGCGTGCCCGACCCGGCCAGGATGCTCGGCCCGTTGCTCGGCGCGGCGCTGGAGAACGTGCTGGCGCTCGGCGACCTGGCGCTGACCGGACCAGTGGCGCGCGGCGACGCGGAGACGGTTGCGGCGCACGTCGAGGCCATCGCCAAGATCGCGCCGGAGGCGCTCGGGGCCTACCTGGCGCTGGCCAGGCTCACCGCCGACCGGGCGCTGGCTGCCGGCACGCTCACGTCCGCCGACGCGCAGCGACTGCTCGGGGTGCTGTCCGGGTCGGACGCATGAACCCGATGGTGGCCAGGAGCAGGCTCGGGCTGGCGGCCTGCCGGGCGACGCTGCGGTCACCGGTGGTGCTGGTCCCGACCATGGGCGCCTTGCATGACGGGCACCGGGCGCTCCTGCGCCGGGCCAGGCAGATCATGGGGCAGCACGGATCGCTCGTGGTGTCCGTGTTCGTGAACCCGCTCCAGTTCGGGGCCGGTGAGGACCTCGACCGCTATCCCGCGCACCCTCGCCGACGACCTCGCCGTCTGCGCGGAGGAAGGCGTTGACGTCATCTTCGCCCCGCCGCGCGAGCAGATGTATCCGGTCGAGCAGCTTGTCACGGTGAGCCCTGGTGCGATGGGCGGGGTGCTCGAAGGGACGTTCCGGCCAGGGTTCTTCGACGGCGTGCTGACCGTGGTGCTTAAGCTGTTCAATCTGGTCAGGCCGGATGTCGCGGTCTTCGGGGAGAAGGATGCGCAGCAGCTCGCGGTCGTCCGGCGAATGGTGGCCGACTTGAACCTCCCGGTCACGATCGAGCCGGTCGGCATCGTCCGCGACCGGGACGGTCTGGCGATCTCCAGCAGGAACCGGTATCTCTCGCCTGGCGAGCGGGAGACGGCGCTGGCGCTGTCCAGGGCGCTGCGGGCAGGGGCGGCGGTGGCCGGCGACGGCCCGGCGGCCGTCCTCGCCGCGGCCGAGGCAGAGCTGTCCGTGGCCGCCAAGGCCGATCCGCCGCTGGCGACCGACTACCTGGCCCTGGCCGATCCCGCGACCTTCACGCCGGTCCAGGCTGGCTTTACCGGCGAGGCGCTGCTGCTGGTCGCCGGCACGGTCGGCAAGACCAGGCTGATCGACAACGTGGCGGTCGACTTCAAACCGGACGCGGGGCAGCCCTCGTGATCGCGCGCCGGCTGCTCGCGCCGCCTCCCGGCTGGGTCAGGCGCGCCGACGTCGTGGTTGTGGGCTCCGGCATCGCCGGCGTGACGGCCGCGCTCAGCACGCACGCCGCCCTGCCCGACAGCAACATCCTGCTGATCACCAAATCGCTGCTCGACGACGGTTCGACCAGGTGGGCGCAGGGCGGCATCGCCGCAGCGCTCGGACCTGGCGATACGCCTGAACAGCATCTGGCCGACACCCTGACCGCGGGCGCGGGCATCTGCGACATCGACGCGGTGCGGGCCCTGGTGACCGAAGGGCCGGAGGCGGTGCGCCGGCTCATCGCGCTCGGCGCCAGGTTCGACGCCGACGCCGGGCGGCGTGCTCGAACTCACCAGGGAAGGCGGGCACCTGCGGCGCAGGATCGCGCACGCGGGCGGGGACGCGACCGGGGCCGAGGTCTCCCGCGCGCTGCTCCGCGCGCTGGCCGAGGCCGGCGCGGGCGCCGATGAGGGCGTCGGCATCGACGTGATCGAGCACGCGATGTCGCTGGACCTGCTGCTCGCCGGCGACGGCGGCGTCGCCGGCCTGACGCTGCACGTGATCGGCGAGGGCCAGCAGGACGGCGTCGGAGCGGTGCACGCGCCCGCCGTCGTCCTCGCCACCGGCGGCATGGGCCAGGTCTATTCAGCCACCACGAACCCGCCGGTCTCCACCGGCGACGGCGTCGGGCTCGCCCTGCGGGCCGGCGCTGAGGCAGCCGACCTGGAGTTCGTCCAGTTCCACCCGACGGTGCTCTGGCTCGGCCCAGGCGCCCGCGGCCGCCAGCCACTGATCTCCGAGGCCGTGCGCGGCGAGGGCGCCTTCCTGATCGACGGCGCGGGCCGCCGCTTCATGACCGGCCGCCACCCGCTCGCCGACCTCGCGCCGCGCGACGTCGTCGCCAAGGCGATCATGAACGTGATGGCCGAGACCGGCACCGACCACGTCTACCTCGACGGCACCCACCTCGGCGAAGACGTCTGGGAGCACCGGTTCCCGACGATCAGGGCAAGCTGCCTCTCGCACGGCATCGACCCGGTCCGCGAGCCCATCCCGGTCGTCCCCGCCGCGCACTACGCCAGCGGCGGGGTCAAGACCGACCTGCACGGCCGCACCAGCATCCCTGGCCTGTACGCCTGCGGCGAGGCCGCCTGCACCGGCGTCCACGGCGCGAACCGCCTCGCCTCGAACTCCCTGCTCGAGGGCCTGGTCTTCGCCGAGCGCATCGCCGCCGACCTCGCCGCCGGACCTCCCGCCGCGCAAACGAGCCCGCTCCCGACGACCGCTCCCGTGGCCTGCTCGACCCTGGCGCGATCGACCAGATCCAGCACCTGATGACGGAGCGCGCTGGCGTGCTCCGGTCAGGGCCTGGCCTCGCCGCCGCTGCCGACACGCTCCGCAAGATCGGCGATCAGCAGTCGGCTCATCCGAGCCTGGCCGCCTGGGAGGCCACCAACCTGCATACGCCTGGCGTCAGCCCTCGTAGCCGTCCGCGGCCATGCGAACCGAGACCCGCGGCAGCCACTGGCGCGAGGACTATCCCGATGTCTCCGACGACTGGATCGGCCATCTCATCGTGAGTCTCGGTCGAGCCTGCGGCGGGCCCGTCAGGAGCCCGAGGCCAGCGGCTGACCGGACGGGCTGACGGACGACAGGATCGCGGCTCGCTTTGTGCGCGCTGGTCAGGAGCCCGGAGGTGGGTGAGATCTCGGCGGACCTGGCAGCGAAGCTGGAGTCGCGCGGGCTTGACCCGGCCGCGGTGCTGCGAGTCATTCGGGCGGGGCTAGCGGAAGACCTTGCGGACGGGCCCGATGTGACGACGGCGGCCACTATCCCGGCCGCAGACCAGGGGACCGCGGACTTGTGGCGCGGCGGCCGGTGTCGTGGCTGGTCTCTGTGGTGGCTGACGCCGTATTCCAGTTGGTCGGCGGCCAGATCACCAGCGAGCACCACGTCAGCGATGGCGATCGAGGTCAGTGCTGGCGACGGTCCTGATGACCGTCCGCGGGCCCTTGCAAGCGATCCTGACGGCGGAGCGGACGGCGCTGAATCTGCTCTGCCATATGTCTGGGATCGCGACTCTGACGCGCGCGTGGGTGTGCGGCTGTGGCGGGCACGGGGGCGCGGATCCGGGATACGCGGAAGACGCTGCCTGGGCTGCGGATGCTCGAGAAGTACGCGGTGCGGTGCGGGGGCGGGGTCAACCACAGGATGTCGCTGTCGGATGCGGCGCTGATCAAGGACAACCATGTGGCCGGCGGCCGGGTCGGTGACCGCGGCGTTCGACGCGGTGGGCAAGCTGGCGCCTGATCTGCCGGTCGAGGTGGAGTGCGACACGCTCGAGCAGGTCGATGAGGCGGTCGGCGCCGGGGCTGGCCTGATCCTGCTGGACAATTTCAGCGTGGCGGACATGCGCTGAGGCGGTCAGGCGGACGGCCGGGCTGGCCAAGCTCGAGGCGAGCGGCGGCCTGCGCCTCGAGGATGCCGCGGCCGTCGCGGCGACCGGCGTCGACTACCTGGCGGTGGGTGCGCTCACGCACTCCGCGCCCGCGCTGGACATCGGCCTCGATCTGGTCCAGCGCGGACGCGGGATCGGGGCGGTAGCTCATGCTGCTCACGATTGATGTCGGCAACACCAACTCGGTGCTCTGCGTCTTCGACGGCGAGGAGGTGGTCGAGCACTGGCGGATCGCGACCGACCCGGTCAGGACCGCCGACGAGCTGGCGGTCACGCTGCGCGGGCTGCTGTCGCAGAGTTCGAGGATCGAGGCCGCGGGGCTGGACGGGATCGCGGTCTGCTCGACCGTGCCGTCGGTGCTGCACGAGATGCGCGAGATGCTCGGCCGGTACTACGAGCACGTCCCGCGCTGATCGTCGAGCCTGGGGTCAAGACCGGCGTGTCGATCCGGATGGACAACCCGAAGGAGGTCGGGACCGACCGGATCATGAACACGGTCGCCGCCGTGCACCTCTACGGCGGTCCGGCGATCGTGGTCGACTTCGGCACCTCGACCAACTTCGACGCCGTCAGCGCCAGGGGCGAGTTCGTCGGCGGCGCGCTCGCGCCAGGCATCGAGATCTCGGTGGACGCGCTGTCCAGGCGGGCCGCCCAGCTGCTCAAGGTCGAGCTGACCAGGCCGGCGCGGGTCGTCGGCAAGAACACGGTCGAGGCGCTGCAGTCCGGGATCATCTTCGGCTTCGCCGGCCAGATCGAGGGCATCGCCAGCCGGATGGCCGCCGAGCTGTCGCCAGACAACCCCGACGCCGTCACCGTGATCGCGACCGGCGGGCTCGCGCCGCTGGTGATCGACGAGGTCAAGATCATCGACGCCTACGAGCCCTGGCTGACCCTGATCGGCCTCCGCCTCGTCTGGGAGCGCAACCTAGCCCCATGAGCCGCGTCCGATAGCAACGGGGCGCCATGTCGTGCTAGGCGACAACGGGGCGCCCACGTTGCCGGGGCGGCGCGAATCTGGGTCGCTTGCGGAGGCGGCGCGCCGGTAGCGTCTGGCAGATGAGCGACGAGACGAGCGGTGCGACCGCTGGGCCGGGCGAGGACTCCTGGCAGCCACCTGACGTGTCCGAGCAGATGCGGGTCAGGCTGGCCAAGGTCGAGCGGCTCAGGGCCGCCGGCGTCGAGCCCTATCCGGTCGGCTACCCGCGGACGCACTCGATCGCCGAGGTCAGGGCGCTGCACCCGGACCTGCCGCCGGACACGGCGACCGGCGACAAGGTCGGCGTCACCGGCCGGGTCATGCTCTACCGGACCGGCGGCAAGCTCTGCTTCGCGACGATCAGGGACGGTTCCGGCGAGATCCAGGTGATGATCTCCCGCGACCGGGTCGGCGAGGAGGCGCTCGCCGCCTGGAAGTCCGACGTCGACCTCGGCGACCACATCGGCGTGACCGGCGAGGTCATCACGTCGCGCAGCGGCGAGCTGTCGGTGCTCGCCGACTCGTTCGCGATCACCGCCAAGTCGCTGCGCCCGCTCCCGGACAAGCACGCCGGCCTCACGGACCCGCAGTCACGGGTGCGCATGCGTTATCTGGACCTGATCGTCAACCCTGAGGCGCGGCAGTTCGCCGAGCTGCGGGCGTCGGTGACCAGGGCGATCCGCGAGGAACTGCACAGCCAGGGCTTCGTCGAGGCGGAGACGCCCATGCTGCAGACGCTGCATGGCGGCGCCAACGCCCGGCCGTTCGTCACCCACATCAACGCCTACGACATGCCGATGTACCTGCGGATCGCGCTTGAGCTGTACCTCAAGCGGCTGATGGTCGGCGGCCTCGAGAAGGTCTACGAGATCGGCAGGAACTTCCGCAACGAGGGCGCGGACGCGACCCACAACCCCGAGTTCACCATGCTCGAGGCGTACGAGGCCTACGGCGACTACACCTCGATCGGCGACGCTGACCAGGAGCCTGATCCTCAGCGCGGCGGAGGCCGGCCTCGGCGGCACGGTCGTGCGCCGGCCCGACGGCTCGGAGCACGACATCGGCGGTGAGTGGCCGTCGGTCAGCGTGCACGACGCGGTCTCGGCGGCGCTCGGCGAAAAGGTCACGCCCGACACCGGCGAGGACCAGCTGCGCAGGCTGGCCGACCAGGTCGGCATCGCCATGAATCCGTCCTGGAACGCCGGGCCAGGTGGTGCTCGAGCTGTACGAGCACCTGGTCGAGGCCAGGACGGTGCTGCCGACCTTCTACCGGGACTTCCCTGTCGAGGTGTCGCCGCTGACCAGGGCGCACCGCGAGGATCCCAGGCTGGCCGAGAAGTGGGACCTGGTCGCGTTCGGCACCGAGATCGGCACCGGCTACTCCGAGCTCGTCGACCCGGTCGAGCAGCGGGCCAGGCTCACGGCGCAGTCGCTGCTCGCGGCCGGCGGCGACGCCGAGGCGATGCAGATCGACGAGGACTTCCTGCGGGCGCTCGAATACGGCATGCCGCCGGCCGGCGGGATGGGCATGGGCATCGACCGGGTGCTGATCATGCTGACCGGCGCGTCGATCAGGGAGACGATCCTGTTCCCGATCGTCCGGTCCCGGCTAGGCGATCCGGACGGCGCCGTCGTAGGCATTCCACATCACCGGGTGGATGCCCACCGGGATGCCGAACGTGGGCGCGTCCAGCATGAAGCCGTTGCCGACGTAGATGCCGACGTGGCCGATGTCCGCGAAGAAGAACACGAGGTCGCCAGGCTGCAGCTGAGCGCTGCGACACGTGCACGCCGGAGTTCCACTGGTCGCCGGTGAAGTGCGGCAGGCTGATGCCCAGCTGGGCGTACGCCCACATGACCAGGCCTGAGCAGTCGAACGCTGTTCGGGCCAGCGCCGCCCCAGACGTAGGGATCGCCGATCTTGGTCATCGCGATCCTGAGCGCCTGAACGCCGAGCGACCGGCCGTTGACGTGGATCGGCGGATAGGTGCCCGTCTTCCTGTAGATCTCGAGCGCCTTCGCGAACGCCGCGGTGTTGAGCTTGTTCTCCTTGGCCTGGATGATCGCGACCTTGGCCTTCATGGCCTTGGACAGCTTGGCGGCCTTGGCCTGCTGCTGAACGGCCAGCAGCTTGGCGCGCTGCGCCGCGGCCCGCGCGGTCGCGACGAGGTGCAGCTTGTCCCCGTTCTCCTTCTGAAGCTCGCCGAGAATCGAGGCCCGGTTCAGCATGGACTCCGGGTTCTTGCTCGTGCAGCAGGCTGATGGCCGGGTTGACGCCGCCCGTCATGTAGCCGGCCGCCGCGATCTGCGCGATGGCCGCCTGGTCTGCCGCGAGCAGCCGCTCGTCCCTGCGCACGGTCAGGCGCGCGACCTTGACCTGTGCCTTGGCCTCGCTGAACTGGATCCGCAGCGCGTCGTACTGCTGGCTGAGGTCGTCGATCTGCCTGGACAGCTTGGTGGCCTCGGCGAGCAGTTCCTTCAGCGTGGGCTGCGGGCTGGCCGACGCGGCTCCGGCAAGCGAGGCCGGGACCGCCAGGCCCATGGCGGCAGCGATGCTGACCGCCGTCGCGACGCGCCTGGCGAGGCGGCGCGATCGCCCATGCCCTCGTCATGCCGCCAGTTGCCGGGCGGCGCCTGGAGTGCCAACCATCTGGCGAGCGCTCCACAGTGGCGCTCCTTTCCTTGGCTGGCGGCACCTGCGCTCAGGGCACGCCAGCGGGAACGAGGTAACAGCGATGGACACTAATCGACTGCAGAACCCTCTGCACCGCTGATGAGAAAAGTTTCGTCTCGGACACCTCGGTTAGAGTCAGTGACTTTCGGTGCATCCTGACATCGTGTTGATGCTGTCCATCGTGCCTTGCGGTCGGAGTGGCGTCGGTATTGGCGCGTCTGCGCAGGTCAGAACGCGTGTCTGAGAGGCGCGTCTTGACGTGTGATCTGGCCGTGATGTAAGACCGTGCAATACCGCGCATGTCGGGCAGGCGACTTGTAGTTGTCCGGTAACGGACGGTTGATGGGCGTTCAGGCGAGGTTCAGCTTCCCTGGATCAGGTGGTCAGGCTCCGTTCACTTGTGAATTTGTTCGGCCAGGCCGAAACCACTGACGTCTGACGACGCTCGCATTGTTCGGTAGCACCGTATCGGCCCTAGCAGCCGCCGGCTTTCCTCAGACGAAAACCGGGGAGCCGGAAGCCCGCGTCGCCGAAATTCGTTTTCCTCACCGCCCGGCACAGCCACTTAGATGACCGGATGTCGCAATCAGCCGGAGAAAACGTCCGCGCCGTGCAGGCGTGCCGCGTGCAACTGCAAAGGATTGTATTGCGCGCTACAAGAACATCAAGCCTCGACCCGGCAAGCTACTTTACGGGGCACACCAGACCGACCTACAATTGGCACCAGGCGCAGCCTGGAACCCGCTTGCCGGTTCCAGCCGGCTATACCGAGCCGAGGCTGTGCAATTCATGTGAAGATTGCATGTCGTCGGTGTGGAGCAGGCACTTTCGTCCGTCGCTGCCCGGGTCGGCCGAGCGTTGGCCGTGGGGCGTACGCTGATTGCCTGACAAGCTAGGAGCCCGGCGTCGGCCGGGCGTGTCTCGGCGCGATTGCATCCGCCGCAAGAGCTGCGCTGCCTGGCACTCCGGCGGCTCGGCCCGGCGCAGCCGGCGCCAGGCGCGACCGCGAGCTCCGGTGCGATCCGCAATCAACTGCCGGCCTGGCGCCGCGCGGAGAGTCCACGGCAGGAGGTGCTGATGCTGACTGACCTGGCCGCATTGACACCGCCCTTGCTTGTAGCGGTCGCCTTCCTGATCGCGGCCGGCGCATTCGTCCGCCATGAGATGCGGCGCGGGAAGAACGCGACAGAGGACGAACAAGACGAACAAGCAGAAGAATCCGCGACCGATTCATCGCGGTCACCGGGTGCGAATGAATCTGACGGAAGTTCGGCTCAGCGTTCGTTCGGAGAGAACGCCGCCGAAGGCGGCCCCGACCATGATCACTGACTGAAAGCGCTCCGTCACAACTAGTTTCAGGCGCAACAGGCGCGAGAAGTTGTTGCAGAGGCTTGGACAAGAAACCGCAACGCGCTTGAAGAGTAGTTCTTTATTCTGTGCGGCGAGTCGGCTGGTATAGGTTAAGCTGCTTAAATACTCTGCAGTAACGGAAAGGCAACCAGCATGGCTCAGAAGACAGTGGTGACGGTGGTGTGTGACCTTCCCCACGATGGTGAGGTGGAGGGAACAGAGTCTGTTTCGTTCGCCTTTGATGGCAACGCGTACGAGATCGATCTATGTGGGCCGCACAGCAAGGAACTGCGCGAGAAGATCGGCGCATTCGCCGACCACGCGCGCAGGGCAACTGCTGGCGGGCGGCGCCGTAAGGCGCGGACGGGTCCTGGCCGCGAGCGCAGCTCGGAGATTAGGGAATGGGCGCGCCAGCGCGGACATAAGGTCAGTGAGCGCGGCCGTATTCCAGGCAACATCATCGCCGAGTACGAGGCTTCGCACTAACCAGTTCCCTGGCTCGTGATAGCGGGTTCCGCGTCGCTCGCTCAAGCTGACGCGCATCCCGCATCGGATTCGGGTCTGACGGGACGCCTGCCCCCGGCTAGCCGTACCGGAGGCCGCAGGACCACCGACCTGAACGCCGAACGTCGGCTCAAGCGGCTGGCGGCACACCTATAGGCGCGATATCCGCCGATACCGGCGGGATATCCGGTGTGCCGTCAGCCGCGCCGCGTTCGCTAGTGGCGTACCAGGGAACAGTGTTCCCTCACCATAGGTTGGATGAGGGTGAACGCCCGTCTAGCGGGGAAGGTCTGCATGGAGTGCGGTGGGCCGCTTCCGAGCGTGGCCTGGCGCAGCCAGCCTTCCCCCGTTTGCGGGCTAGTGCGCGGCAGGGACGCGGCCATCGTGGTCGCTGCCCGGTCGCTAGGTGAGGGAGCGACGAGCATGTTCGAGAGGTTTACCGACCGGGCGCGGCGGGTTGTGGTCCTGGCTCAAGAAGAGGCCAGGATGCTGAATCACAACTACATCGGTACTGAGCACATCCTTCTTGGCCTCATCCACGAGGGCGAGGGCGTCGCCGCGAAGGCACTTGAGTCGCTTGGCATCAGCCTGGAAGCCGTGCGGCAGCAGGTGGAGGAGATCATCGGGCAGGGCCAGCAGGCACCGTCCGGGCATATTCCCTTCACGCCGCGCGCCAAGAAGGTCCTTGAGCTTTCGCTGCGCGAGGCGCTGCAGCTTGGTCACAACTACATCGGCACCGAGCACATCCTGCTCGGGCTGATCCGCGAGGGCGAGGGCGTCGCCGCCCAGGTGCTCGTCCGGCTTGGCGCCGACCTGAACCGGGTGCGCCAGCAGGTGATCCAGCTGCTGCACGGCTACCAGGGCAAGGAGCCGCCCGCGGCCGGTACCTCGTCGGAGAGCGCCCCGTCGACCTCGCTTGTGCTCGACCAGTTCGGCAGGAACCTCACCGCCGCCGCGCGGGAGGGCAAGCTCGACCCGGTCATCGGCCGCGAGAAGGAAGTCGAGCGGGTCATGCAGGTGCTGTCGCGGCGCACCAAGAACAACCCGGTGCTGGTCGGCGAGCCCGGCGTCGGCAAGACCGCGGTCGTTGAGGGCCTGGCCCAGCGGATCGTCAAGGGCGAAGTGCCCGAGACGCTGAAGGACAAGCAGCTCTACACGCTTGACCTCGGCGCGCTGGTGGCCGGCTCGCGGTACCGCGGTGATTTCGAAGAGCGCCTGAAGAAGGTGCTCAAGGAGATCCGCACCCGCGGCGACATCATCTTGTTCATCGACGAGATCCACACGCTGGTCGGCGCGGGAGCTGCCGAGGGCGCGATCGACGCGGCCTCGATACTGAAGCCGATGCTGGCCCGCGGTGAGCTGCAGACCATCGGCGCGACGACGCTCGATGAGTACCGCAAGCACCTGGAGAAGGACGCCGCGCTTGAGCGCCGGTTCCAGCCGATCCAGGTGGCCGAGCCGACGATCTCGCACACGATCGAGATCCTCAAGGGCCTGCGCGACAGGTACGAGGCGCACCACCGGGTCTCCATCACCGACGACGCGCTGGTCGCCGCCGCCCAGATGGCCGACCGGTACATCAGCGACAGGTTCCTGCCTGACAAGGCGATCGACCTGATCGACGAGGCCGGCTCGCGGATGCGCATCCGCAGGATGACGGCGCCGCCGGACCTGCGCGAGTTCGACGAGAAGATCGCCGAGGTGCGCAGGGACAAGGAGTCGGCGATCGACTCGCAGGACTTCGAGAAGGCTGCCGCGCTCCGCGACAAGGAGAAGCAGCTGATCGAGAAGAAGGACGTCCGCGAGAAGGAGTGGAAGGCCGGCGACATGGACGCCGTCGCCGAGGTGAACGAGGAGCTGATCGCCGAGGTGCTGGCGACCGCGACCGGCATCCCGGTGTTCAAGCTCACCGAGGCCGAGTCCGCCCGCCTGCTGCGGATGGAAGACGAGCTGCACAAGCGGGTCATCGGCCAGAACGACGCGATCAAGGCGCTCTCTCAGGCCATCCGCCGCACCAGGGCCGGCCTGAAGGACCCGAAGCGTCCGGGCGGATCGTTCATCTTCGCCGGGCCGTCGGGCGTCGGCAAGACCGAGCTGTCCAGGACGCTGGCCGCGTTCCTGTTCGGCGACGAGGACTCGCTGATCCAGCTCGACATGAGCGAGTACATGGAGAAGCACACGGTCTCGCGGCTGTTCGGCTCGCCGCCTGGCTACGTCGGCTACGAAGAGGGCGGCCAGCTGACCGAGAAGGTCCGCCGCAGGCCGTTCTCGGTGGTGCTGTTCGACGAGATCGAGAAGGCGCACCAGGACATCTTCAACTCGCTGCTGCAGATCCTTGAGGACGGCCGCCTGACCGACGCTCAGGGCCGGGTCGTCGACTTCAAGAACACGGTCATCATCATGACCACGAACCTGGGCACCAAGGACATCTCCAAGGGCATCTCGGTCGGGCTTCGGCTCGGCTGCCGAGTCGACCGGCTCGTACGAGCGGATGACGAACCAAGGTGCAGGACGAGCTGAAGCAGCACTTCCGGCCCGAGTTCCTGAACCGCGTCGACGACATCATCGTGTTCCACCAGCTCACCAGGGACGAGATCTTCCAGATCGTCGACCTGATGATCGCCAAGCTGGAGGAGCGGCTGCGGGACCGCGACATGGGCATCGAGCTCACGCCGGCGGCCAAGGAGCTGCTCGCCGAGCGCGGCTACGACCCGGTGCTCGGCGCCCGGCCGCTGCGCCGGACGATCCAGCGCGAGATCGAGGACCAGCTGTCGGAGAAGATCCTGTTCGGCGAGGTCAAGGCCGGCCAGATCATCATGGTCGACACCGAGGGCACCGGCAAGGAGGCCAAGTTCACCTTCAAGGGCGTGCCCAAGCCGGAGGTCGTGCCCGACACGCCGCCGGTCGAGCTGGCCAAGGCGACCGGTTCGCGGGGTCGAGGCGCCCGAGCGGGGCGAGGCATCAGGCTCGTAGCAGCGCGAGCTAGGCGGACAGCGGAGGCCCGCGGCGAAAGCCGCGGGCCTCCGCCATTGCCTGGCGCGAGTTGCTGTCCAGTCGCTGGCGCAGTCGCCGAGAGGCTGGGTTCGTCGCCTGGCAGCCCGATCAGGCCGCCCGCGTGCTCGCTGGCCAGCCCGTCGGCGAGCAGTGCCGCCAGCACCCTGCCGACGCTGCCCGGCGTCTGGCCAGCAGGCGTCGAGCGTCGTGACCGGGACCGGCCCTGGCGCGTTCCTGAGCACGGCCAGCACGGCGCCCCGGCACTGCCGGTCGCTGCCCTCGTAACGCTGGGCGGGCGCCTGGCCCGCGCCGCCGGGCTGCCGCTGCAGCCGCCAGGCGCAGTGCGGCGGCGACCGGGCACCGCTCGCAGGCCGGCCGCGCCGCCGTGCAGACCAGCGCGCCGAGTTCCATCACGGCCACCGACCAGCTCGCCGCGCGGTTGCCGTCCGCCGGCGGCAGCAGCGACTCGGCCAGCGCGGTCTCGGCGACGCTGGCCGACGAGCGCGGCGTGCAGGTCCCGGCCGGTGACCAGCCTGGCGAGCACCCGGCGGACGTTGGTGTCGAGCACGGCGTGCCGCTGGCCGAAGGCGAAGCTGGCCACCGCAGCCGCGGTGTAGGCGCCCGACGCCGGGCAGCGCCCGCAGCTCGCCGATCGAGGCGGGCACCTCACCGCCGTGCTGCGCGGCGATGATCCTCGGCGCAGGCGTGCAGCCGGAGCGCCCGGCGCGGATAGCCGAGCCTGTCCCACTGCCGGACCGCGTCGCCGGACGTGGCCGCCGCCAGCGCCGCCGCGGTCGGCCACCGGGCCAGCCACGCCTCGTAGGCGGGCAGCACCCGGGCCACCGGCGTCTGCTGCAGCATGAACTCGCTGACCAGGACCGGCCAGGCGCCGACGCCGGGCGCCGCCACGGCAGGTCCCTGGCGCTCGCCGCGTACCACGCGGTGAGCGGGGCCTCGAATCTGGTGCGTCATGACGGGATCGATCCTGCCATGCCGGCCGCCAGCCGGCACCTCACCAGGAATGCGGGCAAGCTCTCCGCAAGCCTCCTGCCTGCGACAACGTGCCTCTGAGCGCTCGGCGGGGCGGCCGCCGCCGGCCGCCCTCTTGCATACTCAGCGCCATGGGGGACAACACGTTCCGTTACCACCCGGGCGCGCCAGGTGTCCGGGATGGCGGGACAAGGCGGGCAGCAGGGGCGCCGGGCTCGGTGACAGCGGCGTCGGGCGCGGGCGACCGGTCGCCGGCCCCGGCATGGGCTCGGCCGCAACGGCGGCCGGAGCCCGCCAGGATCGAGTCAGTGCGCCGGCGCCGCCGCTCCGGCGGTTCAGGCCGAACCGGCCGTCACCTACTGGCGGCGGCGGTTCATCGTGCTGGCCGTCGGGCTGGCCATCTTCGGCGCGGCCGCGTGGAGCCTGTCCGAGGCGCTCAGGGTCCAGCCGACCCTGCCGGGACACGCGCACGACCAGCCACGGGCCGTCAGGCGGCGCGGTGGCGCCGCAGCGGCGGGGGCCGCCCAGCGGCGGCGGCGGCCGGGCAGCGCGGCACGGCCACGGCAGCGCCAGCGGCGCACCGGCCGGCGCCGGAACGAACGGCCAGCCACGGCCAGGCTCAGCGGCACAAGCCCCAGGCGTCGCCGTCGCCCTCGCCAGCGCAGCGGCTTCGGCGGCTTCAAGCCGGCCTTCTGCTCCTGGCACTCGATCGTGCTCAGCCTGTCGGCCACCCAGGTCGACTTCGGGGCAGGTCAGCGGCCGGCGTTCAGCCTCAGCGTGGTGTCGACGCAGCCGACCGACTGCTCGTTCAACGTCGGCCCGGTCACCTCGCCCTGGTCATCAAGGAGGGCCCGGCCAGGATCTGGAGCTCGGCGGACTGCGCCGCGGGACGGGCAGCCTGGTCACCGCGCTCCGGCGGGGCGTGCCCACCGTCGTGACGATCAGCTGGAACCGAGCAGACGTCGGCGCCGGGCTGCGGCGGCCCGGCCCGGTCGGTGCCGCCGGCACCTACACCGCCTACGCGGTGGACGGCTCGCTCGTCAGCGCGCCGGTCACTTTCCGGCTGCGCTGACCGCCGCGCCCGGCCAGCGACCGGCCTGCGGTTCGGCGCCGAACGCCGCGCTGATCGCGCCGGCGACGTCGGCCACCTGGTGACCTCGATCGGGCGAGTCGGCCGGGATGGCGTCGGTTCCCGCCGGGACGATCGCGCGCCGGAACCCCATCCGGCCGGCCTCGGCCAGCCGCCGGCCGATCCCGGCGACGCTGCGGATCTCGCCGGCCAGGCCGACCTCGCCGAAGGCGACGAGGTCCGAGGGCAGGCTGAGGTCGGCCGTCGCGCCGGCCAGCGCGAGCGCGACCGCGAGGTCGACGGCCGGCTCGGTCAGCCTGACCCCGCCGACGGTCGCCGCGTAGATGTCGCACCGGCCGAGCTGTGACCCCGGCCCGGCGCTGCAGCACGGCCACCGCCATGCCGACCCGGGCGTAGTCGAGGCCCGAGGTGACCCGGCGGGACGGCTCGTTGCCGCTGACCGGGCAGACCAGCGTCTGCACCTCGGCGACGAGCGGCCTGCGGCCCTCCAGCGTCACCGTGACGCAGGTGCCGGGCACCGGCTCGTGCAGCCTGGACAGGAACAGCCCGCTCGGGTCGGGCAGCCCGATCAGGCCGAACTCGCCGAGCTCGAAGCAGCCGATCTCGTCGGTCGGGCCGAACCTGTTCTTCAGCGCCCGGATCATCCGCAGCCTGCCGCGGCTGTCGCCCTCGAAGTGCAGCACCACGTCGACCAGGTGCTCGAGCGAGCGCGGCCCGGCGATCGAGCCGTCCTTGGTCACGTGGCCGACCAGCACGGTGGTCAGGGTCCGCTGCTTGGCCAGGCTGACCAGCGCCGAGGTGATCTCGCGGACCTGGGTGACGCCGCCGGGCGCGCCCTCGATGCCCGGCCGCCGAGATGGTCTGCACCGAGTCGACGATCAGCAGCGCGGGCTCGACCGCCTCGACGTGCGCGAGCAGCGCGGCCAGGTCGGTCTCGGCGGCGAGGAAGAGGTTCTCGCTGATCGCGCCGATCCGGTCGGCCCGCTGCCGGACCTGCGCCGCGGACTCCTCGCCGGTCACGTACAGGACCACGGACCGCTCGGCGGCCAGCGCGCCGGCCTCGAGCAGCAGCGTCGACTTGCCGACGCCGGGCTCGCCGGCCAGCAGCGCCACCGTCGCCGGGCACCAGGCCGCCGCCGAGCACCCGGTCGAGCTCGTCCATGCCGGTCGGCCTGGCGGCCGCGCCCGCCGGCGTCGATCTCCGAGATCGGCACGGCCGGCGCGCCGGGCCGGACCGGCGGCAGCCCGCGCAGCAGCGCGCGGCCGGACCGGCCGGCGCCGGCCGCGGCAGCGCCCTCGACGACCGAGCCCCAGGTCTGGCACTCGCCGCACCGGCCCGCCCACTTCATGCTCTGCCAGCCGCACTCGGAGCACTGGTAGAGCGGCCCGGCCGAAGTCTTCGCCATGGCCGGAACGGTATCGGCGGGGTCCGACAGTGCGGCCGGCCAGGCCGCATAAGCTGGCAGCCGGTCTGCTGAGCTAGCCGTCACGGCAGGCACGGCGACGGAGGAGGCGCCTTGGGACAGGCTGCCGACTGTACCGACGCGCGCGGGCACAGGCCGGCCGCGCGGCGCTAGGCTGCCAGGCGACGGCCCGGAGGAGATGCCTTGCGGCGAGTGACCCGGCCGCCGGTGCCCGTCGCGCTGTCGACCGCGTCGGTCTTCCCCGAGCGCACGACCGACGCCTTCGAGCTGGCGGCCAGGCTCGGCTATGACGGCATCGAGGTCATGGTCACCGCCGATCCGGTCAGCCAGGACCCGAAGGTGCTGCGCCGGCTGGCCGACTACCACGGCGTGCCCGTGCTGGCCGTGCACGCGCCCTGCCTGCTGATCACCCAGCGGGTCTGGGGCCGCGAGCCGTGGGCGAAGCTGACCAAGGCCAGCCGACGTGGCCGAGAAGCTCGGCGCGAAGGTCGTCGTGGTGCACCCGCCGTTCCGGTGGCAGCGCGACTACGCCAGGGACTTCGAGGCCGGCCTGACCAGGATGCGCAGGCGGAGACCGACGTCAAGTTCGCGGTCGAGAACCTGTACCCGCTGCGGGCCCGCAGCGCCGAGGTGGCCGCCTACGCGCCGCACTGGAACCCGGTCGAGCTCGACGTGCCAGCACGTCACGCTCGACCTGTCGCACACCGCGGTGTCCGGTTCCGACGCGCTGGAATGGCCGACGAGCTCGGCGCAGCGCCTGGCCCACGTGCACCTGGCCGACGGCACCAAGCCCGGGCCTGCCCGACGAGCACCTGGTCCCCGGCCGGGGCACCCAGCCGTGCGCGGAGCTGCTCACGCGGCTGGGCGCGCACGGCTACACCGGGCATCGTGGTGGTCGAGATCAGCACCCGTCGGGCGCAGAGCCAGCAGGAGCGCAACGCCGACCTGGAGGAGTCGCTCGCGTTCGCCCGCGAGCACCTGCGGGCCGCCGAGCACCGTGGCGTAGGCGACCGGCGCCTGGGCATAGTCAGCCTCCAGAATCAGCGTGACCGGGCCGTCGTTGACCAGCGCGACCTGCCATGTCCGCGCCGAACATGCCGGTCTGCACGCGTGGCGCCGAGCGAGCGCAGCGCGTCGGCGAACGCGGTGACCAGCGGCTCGGCGACCTGCCCGCGGCGCCGCCGCCTGCCAGGTCGGCCGCCTGCCCTTCCTGGTCTGGGCGTACAGGGTGAACTGGCTGATCACCAGCAGCGGTGCCCCGGTGTCCGCGCACGACTTCTCGCCGTCCAGTATCCGCAGGTGGTAGACCTTGCTGGCGAGGGTGGCCGCGGTCTGCGCGGTGTCGTCGTGGGTGACGCCGACCAGGACCACCAGGCCGGGGCTGGACAGCGCGCCGACCACCTGCCCCGGCTACCGATACGCTCGCCTCACTGGCACGCTGGACCACAGCTCGCACGAGAAGGCATTCTCCGCCGATGACCTTGACAGCAGCAACCGACCCGCCGCACGCACGAACGCCAGCGGCACGCACGATGCTGGGAGTTCCCGATCGCCACTGGCGAGCGCCGGCGGTCCCGGCGGCAGAGGTGGTCAGGGTCGCGGCCGCACCGGTCCTATCGACTCGCGGTCGCGATCGTCGAGCCGTCGGCACCGACGGGTCGCTCGCTGTGCTCGCCGCCGACGGGTCGGTGCGCTCGCCGGCGCGGTGCGCCAGACGAGCCGATGTTCCCCAGGTCCTCGAACAAGCCGATGCAGGCGGCGGCGATGCTCCGCTGCGGCCTGGACCTGGACGGGAAGCTGCTGGCGCTGGCCGCGGCCAGCCACTCGGGCGAGGACTTCCATGTCGCCGGGGCCCGGGAGATCCTGGCCGGCGCCGGGCTGACCGAGGACGCGCTGCAGTGCCCGCCGGACCTGCCGCTCGACGAGCGGCGCAGGACGCGTGGCTGCGCGCGGGCGGCGAGGCGGACCGGGTGCACATGAACTGCTCGGGCAAGCACGCGGCCATGCTCGCCACCTGCGTCGCGGCGGGCTGGCCGACCGCGAGCTACACCGACCCCGGTCACCCGCTGCAGGCGCAGATCAGGCAGGCGGTCGAGCGGCTCGCCGGCGAGCCCGTGGCGGCGATCGGCGTCGACGGCTGCGGGGCGCCGCTGTTCGCGATCTCGCTGACCGGCCTGGCCCGGGCGTTCCGCGCGCTGGTCCGCGCCGAGCCGGTTCCCCGGAGCGCCGGGTCGCCGACGCGATGCGCGCCAACCCGGCCTGGACCTCGGGCACCACCCGGGCCGAGGCGGCGCTGATGGAGGCCGTCCCCGGCCTGCTGATGAAGTCGGGCGCGGAGGGGGTCTGCGCGTTGGCGCTCGCCGACGGCCGGGCCGCGGCGGTCAAGATCGACGACGGCGCGCAGCGGGCCGCCCGCGTGATGGTCGCGCTGCTCGCCGCGCTCGGCCGGTCATGAGCCCGGGGTGGACCTAGCCGCCCTCGACGAGCTGGCCAGCCCGCCGGTGCTCGGCGGCGGCGCCGGTGGTCGGCGAGATCCGCGCCCGCTCGCTGCCCGTTCCCGCTGAGCCCGTCGCGTTGAACACGCGTCACTCGCGGCCTCGCCGGTAACCGGCGCTGCTAGCTGGGCGATTTGCAATTGCAAGCACCGCGGCGAGACTGGGTCCATGAGTCCGGTCAATGTCAGCGATCGGCGCCTACATCCGGGAGCAACGGGAGCAGGCCAAGATCTCGATCCGCCAGCTCGCCCAGGCGGCCGGTGTTTCCAACCCATATCTGAGCCAGATCGAGCGCGGCCTGCGCCGGCCGAGCGCCGACATCCTGCAGCAGATCGCCAAGGGCCTGCGGATCTCCGCCGAGGCGCTCTACGTGCAGGCGGGCATCCTCGAGGACAAGGCGGCCGAGACCGTCGTGCGCCGACGCGATCATGGCCGACCCCGAGCTCACCGAGCGGCAGAAGCAGATGCTGATCGAGATCTACGAGTCGTTCCGCAAGGAGGTCAAGGCCGACGCCGAGGCCGCCAGGGAGCGGACCGTGCTCGCGCGCGAGTGACGTCGGAGCGCCGAGCCGCGCCGACCTGCGGGAGCCACCGCTCGCGCCCGCTCGCGTGGCCGCCACGGGACGGCACCCGGCGAACGGCGGACCCGACGACGGCGAGTGCCGCGGGCAGCCGACCGTGGCCGAGGCGGTCGGGTGGTCCGACAACGACCCGATTGCGCCTGCCGTAGCGGTAGCCGAAGCCGAACCGTGGACGGACCCGCCGTGGCGTGGCAGCAGATAGATTGTCATCGTGTTCACTTTCAACGCACTCACGCCGCTTGACTGGCTCTTCTGGGTCCTCGCTGGTCGCGGCCTTCATCTTCGAGGCCTGGGCGTTCATCGACGCGCTGCGCCGCCCGACGGCCGCCTTCCCGGCAGCGGAAGCAGACCAAGCCGCTCTGGCTGATCATCACCGGCGTGGCCGGCGATCGGCCTCTTCAGCGCCGCCGACAACGATCCTCGCTGATCAGCATCCTGCCGATCGTCGCGTTCATCGCCGCGGCCATCTACCTGACCGACGTCCGGCCCAAGGTACGCGAGTTCGGCGCCGGCGGGTCGTCCCGCCAGGGCCCCTACGGCCCCTGGTGACGCCTCGGCCCGACGCGGCGCCCGCAGGCCGCCTGATGCCCGCGCGCCCGGGCCAGGCCGGTCAGAGCCGGACTGGCCCACTAAGCTGCCGGACTATGAGTGATGCCCGATGACTGAGACCGCCTGGCGCACGCACCGGCTCGAACTTGACGACCAGACCCTGCGCGAGTGGGACGCGACCGTGCTCGCGGCCGGCGAGGACGGGATCGTCCTTGACCGCTCGGCGTTCTACCCGGGCGGCGGCGGGCAGCCGCCGGACCACGGCGTGCTGCTCTGGGGCGGCGTGCAGACCCGCATCGTCGGCGCCCGCAAGGGCGACGACCTGTACCTGATCCCGGCCGAAGGCGACCCGGTGCCGCCGCCGGGCACCGCGGTCCGCGGCGCGCTCGAGGACGAGCGCCGGACCGCGCTGATGCGCACCCACTCCGGCCTGCACGTGCTGTGCGGCGTCGTCTTCCGCGACTACGGCTCGCTGGTCACCGGCGGCAACATGGAGCCGTTCGTCGCCCGGATGGACTTCGACCTGCCCGCAGCTGCCCGAGGGCTTCAGGGACGCGGTCGAGGGCGCCTGCAACGCCGAGATCGCGGCCGGCCGGCGGATCGACGTGCGGGTGCTGCCCCGCGACGACGCGCTTCGCGATCCCCGACATCATCCGCACCGCGACGAACCTGGTCCCGCCCGAGGTCAAGGAGGTCAGGATCGTCGACATCGTCGGCCTGGACCAGCAGGCCGACGGCGGCACCCACGTCGCGACGACCGCCCAGATCGGCCGGATCGAGGTCGTCAAGATCGAGAACAAGGGCAAGGGCTTCCGCCGCCTGCGGATCCGCATCGCGGACTAGCGCCCGCTCAGAGCGGAAGCAGCATGGCGAGGGCGGGCGCGAGCACGAGAGCTGCGGCGACAGCGCCAACCAGCGATTGCGGCGCTAACAGGGAGTCCGGGCGGCGGTCTGAGCAGCCTGGTGACTCGGGCGGCAGTTCACCGTCCAGCGTCGACCGCGAGCCGCCAGCTGGCCGTCGGTCGCCGGGCTCGGCGGACCGCCGAGCGCGCCGGCCGGGGCGCCACGCCGCCGCCGGACGCGCCGACCCGCAGCAGCGCGGTCGCGAGTTCCCTGGCCGGCCGGCGCCGCCGCGCCCGGTCGTCGGCCAGCATCTCGACCAGCAGCGCGACCTCGCGTTCGCCTCCCGGGCGATCGCCGCACCAGCGGAACGCCCGCAGCAGCGCGGTGAACGGCAGCAGCACCAGGTCGTGCCGGGCCCGCAGGTGGGCCCGCTCGTGGGCGAGCACGGCGGCCAGTTCGGCCTGGTCCAGCAGGTCGAGCGCGCCCGCGCTGATCACGATCGCCGAGCGCAGCCCAGGCACGCAGTAGGCGGCGGCGGCCGGATGATCGACCACCAGCGCGCCGGGAACCTTGGGGTCGTCGTGGGCGAGCAGGCCGAGCAGCGTCCGCTGCCGGTGCCTGGCCCGCAGCACGCGCGGTGACGGCGGCGACCAGGATCCAGCAGAGCAGCGCCGAGCAGGACGATCCCGGCGATCAGCGACAGCAAGCGCAGCGCGGTCAGCAGGTCCCAGCGCCGTCCGCCGGCCGCCGAGCAGCAGCCTGGCCGCCCTGGTCGCGGCCGCCGCGACGCTAGGCAGGCCGCTGCCCGCCCGCCCGCGGCAGGCCGAGGCGCCGAAGCCGGCCAGCGCGCCGACCGCCGCCAGGCCCCAGCCCAGGCCGAGCGCCTGCCACAGCGCGATCGCGACAGCCGGCGACCGGCGCGGCCAGCTCGCGCCGGCGAGCAGGTGCGCGGCCGGACGCAGCCAACCGCGACGGCGCCGAGCAGGAAGACGGCGGCGGGACACGGCTATCAGCTCCCGTCGCCCCCGCTGAGGGCCTCGAGAGCGGCGCGGAGCGCCTCCGCCTCGGCGCCAGACACGCTCCGGGCGAACCTGGTCAGCGCGGCCTGCCGGTCACCGGTCTGGTCAAGCGCCGTCAGCATCAGCTCGGCGACGTAGGCCTCGCGGCTCTCGGCCGGACGGTAACGCCAGGCGCGGCCGGCTCGCTGCCGGCGGACGAAGCCCTTCTTGGCCAGCCGGTCAAGCACGGTCATCACGGTCGTGTGTGCCAGGTCCCGGTCGGTCAGCCGCTCGCCGACCTGCCTGACGGTCATCGGGTCGGACGTTTCCCAGAGAACTTCCATGATGGCGCGCTCAAGCTCTCCAAGCCGGTTCATGTCTTCACGATACGAGACGATCACGGCGACAGTCCATCGCCCGCGGCCGACCCCGGGAGCTCGGCGCCAGGTCCGCGCTAGGTTGCAAGCATGGAGGTCCCGCGGGTCGCCGTCAGCGTCGACCTGGTGATCCTCACGGTGCGGGCCAGCCAGCTGTCCGTGCTGGTCTGGCGGCGGCACGCCGAGCCGCATCTGGGTCGCTGGGCGCTGCCCGGCGGCTTCATCAGGCTGGACGAGGACCTGCCAGCCACCGCGGCGCGGGTGCTCGCCGAGCGGGCCGGGCTGCCCGACGCACCGGTTCACCTTGAGCAGCTGCAGACCTACGGCTACCCGGACCGCGACCCGCGCGCAGCGGGTGGTCGCGGTGGCCTATCTTGGCCTGGCGCCTGACCTGCCCGCACCCGATCAGCCGCGGATGAGCTGGCAGCCGGTCGGACGAGCTGACCGAGATGGCCTTCGACCACCTGCGGATCCTGCAGGACGGGGTCGAGCGGGCCAGGGCCAAGCTGGAGTACACCACGCTCGGCGCGGCGTTCTGCCGGGACACGTTCACGGTCGCCGAGCTGCGCAGGGTCTACGAGATCGTCTGGGGCACGCCGCTCGATCCGCGCAACTTCCACCGGAAGGTGACCGGCGCCGAGCGGTTCCTGGTGGACACGGGTACGGCCATCTCGTCTGGCGGCAGGCCGGCCCAGCTGTACCGGCGCGGTGACACCGACGTGCTGCATCCGCCTATGCTCAGGCCTAGGCCAGCGCCGCTCGGAATCCAGGGAGTCGCCGGGGTCGCCCCCTCCGCCAGCAGCCCGCGGCCCACGAGCCAGTCAGGCAGTCTCCTGGCGGACCCGTCGATCTTGTCGAACCTGGAGGACAATGATGTCCGTGCAGACGCCACGGTTCCGGCCGGTTCTTGACCAGTTCGCGCCGTACAAGCCGGGCAAGCCGCCGGCCACGACGGCCGGCCCGACCTACAAGCTCTCCTCGAACGAGTCACCGTTCGGCCCGCTGCCGTCCGTGCTCAAGGTCATCGCCGACGCCGCCGGCGAGGTCAACAGGTACCCGGACAACGGCGCGGTCGAGCTGACCGAGGCGATCGCGGCCAGGTACGGCGTGCCGCCTGAGCACATCGCGGTCGGCTGCGGGTCGGTCGGCCTGGTGCAGCAGCTGCTCGAGGCGGTCAGCGAGCCGGGCGCCGAGGTGCTCTACGCGTGGCGCTCGTTCGAGGCCTATCCGTACCTGACCGACCTGGCCGGCGCCAGGTCGGTCACGGTGCCGCTCACCGATGAGCGGCACGACCTGGACGCGATGGCCGCCGCGATCACGGACGCGACCAGGCTGATCTTCGTCTGCACGCCGAACAACCCGACCGGCACGGTCGTGACCACCGCCGAGCTCACCGGTTCCTCGACCAGGTGCCCGGCGACTGCCTGGTCGTGCTCGACGAGGCCTACGCGGAGTACGTGCGCGACCCCGACGTGCCCGACGGGATCGAGCTGTACGCCGACCGGCCGAACGTCGCCGTGCTGCGGACCTTCTCCAAGGCCTACGGCCTGGCCGGGCTCCGGGTCGGCTTCCTGGTCGGGCACGAGGCGATCGCGGCCGCCGCCCGCAAGACCATGCTGACCTTCTCGGTGAACGCCGTCGCCCAGGCCGCCGCCGTCGCCTCGCTGGCGCCGAGGCCGAGCTGCTTGACCGGGTCGACCTGGTGGTCGGCGAGCGGGACCGGGTCCGCGCCGAGCTGCTCGAGATGGGCTGGACCGTGCCGCCGACCGAGGCGAACTTCGTCTGGCTCAGGCTCGGGCCGCAGACCATGCAGTTCGCCGAGGCCTGCGACCAGGCCGGGATCAGCATCCGCCCGTTCGCCGGCGAAGGCGTCAGGGTCTCGATCGGCGAGAAGGCGGCCAACGACAGGTTCCTCGAGGTGGCCAGCGCCTACCTGACCGCGCTGAGCTAGCCGAGCTCTTCCTCGGTGATGTCGGCGCCGAGGGCGGTCAGCCGGGCGGCCACGGAGGCGTGGCCGCGGTCGATCAGGTAGCCGGGCGACGACGATGGTCTCGCCGCTCGGCGGCCAGGCCGGCCAGGACCAGCGCGATGCCGGTGCGCAGGTCGTGCGCGATCACCTCGGCGCCGCGCAGCGGCGTCGGGCCCGTGCACGACCGCGGCCGTGTCGGTCACCTCGACCTTCGCGCCCATCTTGTTGAGCTCGCCCGCCATCATGTACCGGCCGTCGAAGATGGTCTCCCTGATGTAGCTCGTGCCGTCCGCGAGGCAGCTGACCGCCATGATCGGGGACTGCAGGTCGGTGGCGAAGCCCGGGTACGGGCTCGTGATCACGTTGATCGGGCGGAGCTGCTTGTCCCTGCGCACCTGCAGGATCGCGCCCTGGGTGGCGAACTCCACGCCCATCTGCTCGAGCTTCCAGCGCACGACGCCGAGGTGGTCGAGCGACGCGCCGACGAGGCTGAGCTCGCCGCCGGTGATGGCAGCGGCCATCGCGAACACGGCGGCGTCGATCCGGTCCGGCATCACGGTGTGCTCGACCGCCGTCAGTTCCTTGACGCCCTCGACCGTGATGAAGCCGGTGCCGCCGCCGCTGATCTTGGCGCCCATCTTGGTCAGGAACGCGATCACGTCCTGGACCTCGGGCTCCTGCGCGGTGTTGTCGATCACCGTCACGCCCGGCGCCAGCGAGGCCGCCATGATCAGGTTCTCGGTCCCGGTGTGCGACGGGGTGTCCAGGTACAGGTGCGCGCCGCGCAGCCCGTCGGCCTTGACGTGGATCTGGCTCTCGCCCTCGACGACCGTGGCGCCGAGCCTGGCAAAACCTCGGTAATGGAAGTCCAGATTGCGGCTGCCGAGGTTGCAGCCGCCGACTTCCTCGAGCACCGCCTCGCCGAGCCGGTGCAGCAGCGCAGGCACGAACAGGACCGAGCCGCGGAATTGCCTGGTTATCTCGGCGGGAAGTATCGGGCTGGTCAGCTCCGACGCGTCGACCACCAGCGTCCGTTCCACCTCGTGGAACTTCACCATCGCGCCGACCGCCTGAGCGAGCTCGACGGCGCGGCGGACGTCCTCGATCACGGGGACATTCCGCAGGACCGTGCGGCCTTTCTCGGCCAGAAGCGAGGCGGCGATCATCTTCAGCGCCGCGTTCTTGGCGCCCTGGACGAAGACGGTTCCCTGCAGCGGATTGCCGCCGACGACGCGGTAGCGGGTCTGGTGACCGCTGGTCATAACGATGGAACTCCTGTCCCTGGGGGGCGGGACATCATTATCCCGGCTGGAGGCATATGAGTTGGCCTGGTATGAGCAAGCCATCGGCCGGATCCGACAGCACCGTCCCGGCCGTATCGCGCGTAGTCCAGTATTCCACTGCTGCCTGACCCCCCGGACGATGACGACGCCGATACATAAAGTAACCGACCTGTACAACATGTAACGGGCGGGTCAGGGATGGTTTGACCGGCTCAGTCGGCCCAGGTCAGGCCGGTGATCCGCTCGTATGCCTCGATGTATGTTTCCCTTGTTCGCTCGATTACACGGGCAGGGAGCGGCGGAGGCGGCTGGCCGGAGTCGCGGTCCCAGCCCGATTCCGGCGAGAGCAGCCAGTCGCGCACGTATTGCTTGTCGAACGACGGCTGGCTGCGCCCGGGCTCGCCATTGATCGGCAGGCCAGAACCTCGACGAGTCAGGGGTGAGCACCTCGTCGCCCAGCGTGAGCGTGCCGCCGGCGTCAAGCCAAGCTCGATCTTCGTGTCGGCGACGATGATCCCGCGCTCGGCGGCCAGCCCCGCGCCGCGCTCGTAGACGGCCAGCGTGATCCGGCGCAACTCGGCGGCGAGGTCCGCGCCGGTCGAGGCCGCGAGCTGATCGAACGTGATGTTTTCGTCATGTTCGCCGCGCGGCGCCTTCGTGGCCGGCGTGAAGATCGGCTCGGGCAGCCGCGACCCGTCAAGCAGCCCGTCAGGCAGGGCGATCCCGCACACCTGCCCGTCGCGCCGGTATTCGGCCAGGCCGGAGCCAGCGAGGTAGCCGCGGGCAACGCATTCGGCCTGAACCATGCGCAGCGGCTTGCACGCCATCGCCCGGCCGGCGAACTCGGCCGGAATCGGGGCGTCGACCAGGTGGTTCGGCACCAGGTCGCCGAGCCGCTCGAACCACCACAACGACAGCGCGGTCAGGATCTTGCCCTTGCCGGGGATCGGGGTGTCGAGCACGTAGTCGAACGCCGAGATCCGGTCGGTCGCCACCAGCAGGAGCACCCCGTCGTCGGCCTCGTACAGCTCCCTGACCTTGCCGGAGTACAGGTGCTTCACAGTTCCGCCGGGTCGAGCTTCTCGAGCCGGTCGAAGACCGGGCCGAGGCCGTGCGACGTAGCGCTCGGGCTGGCAGACCTCATCCAGCCTCGCCTCGTCCAGCTCGCGGCCCTGCTCAGCCGCGTGCTCGCCTGAGCGTCTGGCGGAACGGCCGGCCTGTCTCCCAGGTCCGCATCGCGGCCTGCTGGACCAGCGAGTACGCGTCCTCGCGGGACATGCCCGCGGCGACGAGTTCGAGCAGGACGGCCGAGGAGTAGATCAGTCCGCCGGTCGCGTCCAGGTTCGCGCGCATCCTGGCTACGTCGACGACCAGCCCGGTGACCAGGCCGGTCGTCTGCTCGAGCAGGTAGTCGGTGCCGATCGCGGCGTCGGGCAGCGCGACCCGCTCGGCGGAGGAGTGCGAGATGTCCCGCTCGTGCCAGAGCGGAATCCCCTCGAGCACCGGCACGACCTGGGCCCGGACGATCCGCGCCAGCCCGCTGATCCGCTCCGAGCGGACCGGGTTCTTCTTGTGCGGCATCGCGGACGAGCCCTTCTGGCCCGCGCCGAACGCCTCGGCGAGTTCCCTTACCTCGGTCCGCTGGCCGTGCCTGACCTCGAGCGCGACCGCCTCGCAGACCGTCGCGATCAGCGCGAGCACGCTCACCCACTCCGCGATGCCGTCCCGCAGCACGACCTGGGTCGAGACGTCGGCAGGGCGGAGCCCGAGCCCGGCCATCACGGTCGCCTCGATGGCCGGGTCGATGCTGGAGTACGTGCCGACCGGCCCGGACAGCTTGCCGACCGCGATCGCGGTCCTGGCGCGCCGGAGCCTGCGGACGCAGCGCGCCATGCGCGAACGCGAAGTCGGCGACCCGGTGCCCCCAGACGTCAGGCTCGGCGTGGATGCCGTGGGTGCGGCCGGGCCGCAGCGTGTCCCGGTGCGCGAGCGCGTGCTCCCGCAGCGCGGCCGTGAGGGCGACGGCCCTGGCGAGCAGCAGGTCGGTCGCCTCGGTCAGCTGGAGCGCGAGCGCGGTGTCGAGCAGGTCAGAGGAGGTCATGCCGTAATGGACGTAAGCCGCGGCCTCGCGCGGGGTCGTGTTGTCGGCCCACGCGGTGAGGAAGGCGATCACGTCGTGGTTGGTGACCGCCTCGATCGCCGCGACCGCCTCCGGCGCAGGCGGCGGCGCGGCCCTGACGGGTCCGACGCTGTCGGCGGGGACGATCCCGGCGGCCGCGTTCGCCTCCAGGACCAGGGTCTCGACCCGGCACCAGAGCTCGTACTTGTGCGCCTCGCTCCAGACCCGGCCCATCTCGGGCAGCGTGTAGCGATCGATCACCGGCTCATTCTCCCGTAGCGCCACCCGCCGCGACCTGGTCGGCTCGGGCTGGCTGGCCTCGGGCCTCGGGTCGGCCGCTGGCCTCGGGCCGGCCGCGGCCGGTCATAGCCTCGATCACCAGCATGACGACGCCTCCCGCGATCAGCAGGCCGAGCTGGGCCTCGATCGCGACCAGGGCGCCCAGGGGATCGTCGCCAGCGCGAATATGGTCGCGGCGAGCCGCAGCGCCGTTGGCCCTGACCGCATCACGGCACGGAACGCGGCTGTCCCGCCGATGAATGCCGCCGCCCCGACACCGAGCACCAGCGCGGCCGGCAGGCTCGGCTCCAAGCCGCGCCGCACGGCCTCGGCGACGCCCGCGGCGACGAAGACGATGCCGAGCAGCATCGGTATGTGCGCGTAGAAGTAGGCGGCGATGGCGAGGCCCGGCCGCCTTGTGGCGGGGGTGGCCAGCATCGCTCGTTCACCGCGGCTGTCGTCCCCGCTGCCGAAGTAGGTCCACCAGAACGCGACCGAGATCGCCAGCCCGAGCATCGAGGCCAGGATCAGCTGACCGTCGACCGGTTTCCCGATGGCCCCGATGCCGATCGCGGCGACCGACTCGCCGATCGCCACGATGATCAGAGCGCCGTGTCGCTCGGCAAAGTGCTCGGGCCCGACCTCGAACCGGCCGCCCAGCCGCACCACCAGCGGGGAGAGCGCCTGGATCACCAGGGCGGCGCCCCAGAGCAGGTAGGTGAGCACGCCGTCGGTGAACGCGGCGCCGATGACCAGCAGCGCCGACGCCAGGTTGAAGGGCGCGATCCGCAGGATCTGCTTGTTCACGCGGGCGTAGAGGACGGCGTGCACGAGCACCACCAGCAGGTAGCCAAGGCCGAGGGCCAGCGCATCCCGGCCGAACCCCGCGGGACCCGCGAGCCCGACGATCAGGAACCCGGCCATGCCGAGTACGAGCAGCAGGCGCTCAGGGTTGCGAGCCGGGGATCTCGTGTTGGTCAGCCACGCGTAGCCCGCGTACATCCACCACAGCAGCCCGAAGTTCAGCAGTACCCGCAGGATGTGACGCCCGAGGGACTCGACACTGCCCATGCCTGACCCGAGGACCACGGCCAGCTGGGTCAGCGTGAACGCGAAGATGAGGTCGAAGAACAGCTCGAGCGTGGTCACCCGGATCGGCTGGCCTTCGAGTGCCTGGCCCGCGTCCTGGTCCTCTCCTTGTGCGCCGCGGTCGTCCGCTCCGTTGCTGGTCATCCCGGCGCTGGGACCGAAGGCCAGGGCTCGGCGGCGATGTCGCTCCGGTACCAGCCGCCGCGGAGCCTGACCAGGGCGGCGGCCGCGTAGGCCGCCGCCCTGGCCTCCGCCACGTCCGAGCCCGTCCCGACGACGTTGAGCACCCGGCCGCCCGAGGACCGCAGAGTTCCGTCGCGCACGTCCGTCCCTGCGTGCAGGATGTACGTCCCTGGAACCTGTTGCGCCTCATCGATTCCGTCAATCGCGTCGCCGGTCACCGGCCTGGCCGGATAGCCCTCGGCGGCGATGACGACAGTGACCGCGGCGCCCGGTGACCAGCGCGGCTGCGCGGCGCGGGCGAGGTCACCGTCGGCGGCGGCCGCGAGCAGGCCGGCCAGCGGGGTCGCGAGGCGGTCGAGCACGACCTGTGTCTCGGGGTCACCGAACCTGGCGTTGAACTCGATTACCTTGATCCCGCCGCTGGTCAGCGCCAGACCGGCGTAGAGCACGCCGCGGTAAGGGGTGCCGCGGCTCGCGAGTTCGGCGAGCGCTGGGTTGATCACCTCGGCGATGGTGCGTTCGGCCAGGTCGGACGGCGCCCAGGGCAGCGGCGCGTAGGCGCCCATGCCGCCGGTGTTCGGGCCGGTGTCGCCGTCGCCGGCCCGCTTGAAGTCCTGCGCCGGCAGCAGCGGGACCGCGCGGGCGCCGTCGGCGAGCGCGAAGACCGAGACCTCGGGGCCGGCCAGGTACTCCTCGATCACGACCTGGCCCGATGCCCTGGCGTGCTCGGCCGCCTGGTCGCGGTCGTCGGTGACCACGACGCCCTTGCCGGCCGCGAGGCCGTCGGCCTTGACGACGTATGGCCTGCCGAAGTCGTCCAGCGCGTCGGCGACCTCGGCCTCGGTCCGGCAGGTGCGGGAGGCCGCGGTCGGGACGCCGGCCGCGAGCATGACCTGCTTGGCGAAGGACTTGGAGCCCTCGATCATCGCGGCCGCCTGGTCGGGGCCGAAGCAGCTGATGCCGGCGGCGCGGAGGGCGTCGCCGACGCCCGCCATCAGCGGCGCCTCCGGGCCGACGACGACGAGGTCGGCGGCCGTCTTGCTGGCCAGCGCAATGACGGCGGCCGGATCGGTGCTGACGAGGTCGTGCAGTTCGGCGTGCTGGGCGATGCCCGGGTTGCCGGGACCGGCGTGCAGTTCGGTCACGTCACTGTCCGCGGCCAGCGCGCGGGCGAGCGCGTGCTCGCGGCCGCCTGAGCCAAGTAGCAGAACCCGCACGCGGCGAGCCTAACGGCACGTCCTGCTGGTGTGCCGGGTGCCGGTCAGATGACGTCGCGGAGCTGCAGGGTCTGATCGCGGCGCGGCCCCACGCCGACGGCCGCGATCGGCGCGCCGATCATGTCCTGCAGGGTGAGCAAGTAGGCGCGGGCGTTGGCAGGCAGGTCGGACAGTTCCTTCGCGTGCGAGATGTCCTCCCACCAGCCGTCGAGGTACTCATAGACCGGCTTGGCGTGGTGGAACTCGGTCTGGGTCATCGGGACCTCGTCGCGGGCCACGCCGTCGATCTCGTAGCCCACGCAGACCGGAACCTTCTCCAGCCCGGACAGGACGTCGAGCTTGGTGATGAAGTAGTCGGTGATCCCGTTCACGCGGGTGGCGTACCTGGCGATGACGGCGTCGAACCAGCCGGTGCGGCGGGCCCGGCCGGTGGTGACGCCGTACTCGCCGCCGACCTTGCGCAGCCATTCGCCCTGCTCGTCGTGGAGCTCGGTCGGGAACGGCCCGGCGCCGACCCTGGTCGTGTAGGCCTTGAGGATGCCGAGGATCCTCGTGATCCTGGTCGGGCCGACGCCTGAGCCCACGCATGCGCCGCCGGCCGTGGGCGAGGAGGAGGTCACGAACGGATAGGTGCCGTGGTCGACGTCGAGCAGGGTCGCCTGCGCGCCCTCGAGCAGGACGACCTTGCCGTCGTCGAGCGCCTTGTTCAGGACGAGGCCCGTGTCGGCGACGTAGCGAGCCAGCCGGCTTGCCGTAGCCGGTGTACTCGTCGCAGACCGCGCCGGCCTCGATGCCCCGGCGGTTGTAGACCTTGGAGAGGACCTGGTTCTTCTCCCGCAGCACGAGTTCGAGCTTCTGCCGCAGGATCGTCTGGTCGAACAGGTCCTGGACCCTGATGCCCAACCCGCGCGGCCTTGTCGGCGTAGGTCGGGCCGATGCCGCGGCCCGTCGTTCCGATCCGGGCATTGCCCAGGTAGCGCTCGGTGACCTTATCGAGGGCGACCTGGTGCGGCATGATCAGGTGCGCGTTGGCGGAGATCAGCAGCCGCTCGCAGGAGACCCCGCGCGCCTCGATCCCGTCGATCTCCTCGATCAGCACGGCGGGGTCGATGACGACCCCGTTGCCGATCACCGGCGTCGCGTGGTCGGACAGCACTCCCGACGGCAACAGGTGCAGCGCGTAGCTCTCGTCGCCGATGACGACCGTGTGCCCGGCGTTGTTGCCGCCCTGGTACCTGACGACGTAGTCCACGCTGTCGCCGAGCAAGTCCGTCGCCTTGCCCTTGCCCTCGTCGCCCCACTGGGCGCCAACAATCACGATGGCGGGCATGGCTACAGGCTAGCGATCCCCTGGTCGCGGACGCGGGAGCCGGGCATCCCTGGTGCGTCGGAGTCTCCGGTTTGCTGGCCGCGCTCGGTTGCTGGCTGGCCGCTCGGCCGCTGCGGCGGGCTGGCCGACTGGCTACTGCTGGCTAGCGGAGCCTTCGAGGACGTCGGCCGCTGTCGCGCTCGACTCGCGCAGGAACTCCCTGACCCGCTTGACCTCGTCCTCCTCGCCGATCGCCGCCGCGGCTGCGCCCAGGAAGTGCAGCGCGCGCAGGAAGCCCCGGTTGGGCTCGTGCTCCCAGGGGATCGGGCCGTAGCCGTGCCAGCCGGACCGGCGCAGCTGGTCGAGCCCGCGGTGGTAGCCGGTCCTGGCGTAGGCGTAGGCGGTGACCGGGTCGGCGGGCAGAGCCTGCTCAGCCAGCACCGCCCACGCCGCGCAGTAGGACGGGAACTTGGCCGCCGCCTCGCGCGGGTCCTTCGCCTCGGCCAGCGTTGCCGCCGCCTCAACGTCCTCGGGCAGGAAGGTCGCCGGCGGCGTCGGCTGGGCCAGCAGATTCTGATGCGTCATCCCCCCATCCTGCCGCCCGACGCACCATGCCGTCGCCAGCCCCCCAACACCCAGCGCGCGTCGCCGGTTGGTCGGCCACCGCCACCGGCCCGTTCGCGCCGATGGTTCCTGCAGCCGCTACCACCGGCCCGCGCGCCCGCGGCCGGGGTACTGGCGCCATGCCCACGCACCGGCCCGCGCGGCGATCTGCCGCCGATTTCTCGCCTGCCTGAACCCCGCGCTCAAGTCTTTGGATCCGCCTGGTACCGACAAAACGGTGAATTCGGGCGGCGGAGTGACCCAGCCAGATCCACTGTTGGAGGCGCCGTCGGTGGGGGGTGCGACGGTGGAACGATGGGAGCTTCTGAGATGCCCGAGTTATGGCGAAGTAGGCGGTTCGGCGGCGTAGTTACAACTGAGGAATTGAAGGCCGCCGGGGTGAGTCGGCCGGGACTGCGGCTGCTCTTACGGAGCGGGATCCTGGCGCCGGTCTGCTACGGCGCCTACGCCGACGCTCGGCAGGCAGCGCAGGCGGTCAGGGACAATCCGGCGCGGGAGCGGCTCATTCTCGTGGCGGCCGCCGTCGCACTCGCAGGCGAGCAGGCGGTCGCGAGTCATGAGGACGCCGCGGTCGTGCATGGCCTGGCAACGCTTGACAGGGCGCCGCCAGAAGTCTGCTCAGTGAGTCTTCCGCCAAGCTTGGCTCGCGGGCGCCGGCGCCGCCCTGACCTTCACGTGCACACGGCGGCCCTACCGCCGACGCACGTTCGGGTCAGGGACGGGATACCGGTGACGTCCGTGGCGCGGACGGTGGTGGATCTGGCCCGGACCCTACCGTTCCGGGCCGGGGTTGTGGTTGCGGACTCGGCGCTGCACGGATTCCAGTGCGGCAAGGGCGAGCTGGAGGCCGTATTGCGAGACTGCGCGCGGTGGCCGGGCATCGTGAGGGCCAGGCAGGTCGTGGCGTTCAGTGACGCGCTGGCGGAGTCGCCGTTTGAGTCGATCGCGCGGGTGGCGTTTCGCGATGGCGGGCTGCCGCCGCCGATGTTGCAGGTGTGGATCATGGCGCCTGATCATCCGATCGGCCGGGTGGACTTCCTGTGGGACAAGCACGCCACGATCGCCGAGGCCGATGGCGCGGTGAAGTACGCCGATCCGGAACGCGCGAGGCATCAGCTCAAGCGGGACGCGGAGCTGCGACGCGCCGGATACGAGGTCGTCCACTTCACGTGGCACGACCTCGCGGCCACTCCTGACCGCGTGATCGCGTGGATCAGGGCGGGGTTCGCCAGGTCGGCGCGACTCGGGACGGCGCGCTCGGTCAGCTAGCGGATCCGTCGCCGGCGTCCTCGCCGGCGGTGACCGCGCGGCCATCACGGGGACCGAAGGCCGCGATCGCCTCCATGTCGCTCGCGGTTGACCTGACGAAGTAGTCGGCCCACTCGCGGGCGTCGGGGTAGCCGGACTCGGCGACGATCCGGTCGCACGCCTTGTCGAGGTCGAACTCGGTGACGCGCAGGTCGACGCCCGGTCCGAGCAGCGCCCAGTGCGCGCCCGCCCCGCCGTAGGGCATGCCGATGCTGCCCGGGTTGACGACCAGGCGGCGGTCGGCCAGGCGGGCGAACGGCATGTGGGTGTGACCGCACACCACGGCGCGGACCGAGGCGTCCAGGTCGGCGAAGACCTCGGCCCAGCGGGCGGGCCGGGAGTCGACGAGCACGACCTCCTCGTCGTCGCGCGGCGTCGCGTGACAGAACACCGTCGTGCCCAGTCCGCTGACCTCTACGGAGGCGAAAAGGGGGAGGCCAGCGAGCAGTTCGACCTGATCGTCTCGTAGTTGCTCAGCGGCCCATGGCGAGATCGCGTCCGGCATCGACGTCTGCGCGTCCGCGCGGAAGGCGACCAGTTCGCGATCGGCGTTGCCGCGGACCCAGACCGCACGGTCACCGAGCGCGGTCAACATGTCGAGGGTCTCGGCCGGCTGCGGGCCTGAAGCCAGGTCCCCAGTCAGGACGACCAGGTCCGCGGCCATGACGTCGGGTTCGGCGAGCACAGCCTCCAGCGCTGGCAGTACGCCATGGATATCGGAGAGAACCGCTACTCGCACGACGAGCCGACCTCGCTAGCTCATCTGCTGGCCGGCCGACAGCAGGTCCTCGCAGGCGACCACCACGCGGGCCGACATCGACGCCTCGGCGGCCTTGCCCCAGGTGCGCGGGTCATAGGCCTTCTTGTTGCCCACGTCGCCGTCGACCTTCAGAACGCCGTCGTAGTTGGCGAACATGTGACCTGCCACCGGGCGGGTGAACGCGTACTGGGTGTCGGTGTCGACGTTCATCTTCACGACGCCGTAGGAGATCGCCTCACGAATCTCCTCCAGCGCCGAGCCCGAGCCGCCGTGGAAGACCAGGTCGAACGGTGCTGTCTTGCCGTGCTCGGCGCCGACGGCGTCCTGAATCTCTTTCAGGATCGAGGGCCTGAGCTTCACGTGACCCGGCTTGTAGACGCCGTGCACATTGCCGAACGTGGCCGCGAGCATGTACCGGCCGTTCTCGCCCAGGCCGAGCGCCTTCGCGGTCGCGAGCGCGTCCTCCGGCGTGCTGTACAGCTTCTCGTTCATCTCGCCGGTGACGCCGTCTTCCTCGCCGCCGACCACGCCGATCTCGAGTTCCATCACGATCCTGGCCGCCGCGCACTGCTCGAGCAGTTCGGTCGCGATCTTCAGGTTCTCGTCCAGCGGCACCGCCGATCCGTCCCACATGTGCGACTGGAACAGCGGCTGCTCACCGCGCGCCACGCGCTCCTTGGAGACCTCGATCAGCGGGCGCATGTAGCCGTCCAGCTTGTCCTTCGGGCAGTGATCGGTGTGCAGCGCCACGTGCACCGGGTACCTGGCCGCGACCACGTTCGCGTACTCAGCCAGCGCGACGGCGCCGGTCACCATGTCCTTGACCGACCCCGACAGGTACTCTGCTCCGCCGGTGGACACCTGGACGATGCCGTCGCTGCCCGCGTCGGCGAACCCGCGCAACGCGGCGTTGAGCGTCTGGCTGGATGTCACGTTGATCGCCGGGTATGCGAAGCCGTGCTCCTTCGCGCGGTCGAGCATCTGCGCGTAGATCTCTGGTGTCGCGATAGGCATTCTGGACGCTCCCTCTGCTCGCGTGTGCGTCCCTAGTATCTCGCGGCGCAGGCCAGCGAGGCAGTAGGCGGTGCGTGCCCGGGTCAGCCGAGACCGAGGTCCGCGAGGTCGTAGGCGGCCAGATACGGCAGGCCGCGCGCCTCGACCAGCGGCCGGGCGCCCCGGTCCACGACGACCGCCACGCCCACGACTTCGGCGCCCGCGTCGGTCAGCGCGTCCACGGCGGAGAGCACGGAGTTGCCAGTCGTCGACGTGTCCTCGACCGCCAGCACCGGCAGCCCGGCCACGTCCGGGCCCTCGATCCTGCGCTGCAGTCCGTGCGCCTTGCCCTCCTTGCGCACGATGAAGGCGTTCAGCGGCCTGCCCTGCTCGGCGGCGGCGTGCATCATCGCCATCGCCACCGGATCGGCTCCGAGCGTGAGGCCGCCGACGGCCGCGAAGTTCAGGCCCGACGTCAGGTCGAGCATGACGCGGCCGGCCAGGCGCGCCGCCACCGCGTCCAGCAGCACCCGGCGCAAGTCGACGTACCAGTCGGCCCGCTGTCCCGAAGACAGCGTCACGGCGCCGTGGACGACCGCCTTCTGTCTGATCTGGGCCTGCAGATCGCTCCGGTCAGTCACGACATCCGAGCCTAGCCGCGGCGCGTGAATCCGGGCCGCGGGCCGCTGAACCCGGGCTGCTGGCCGCCCAGCACCGGCTGGCAGCCCGTGCCTGGCCCGCTCCCGACGGCCGCGTCGTCACCGGCCGAGGAACGCCCGACCGTACCCATCGGGTGGCCGGGACAGGCTGGTACGTTCATACCGGCGCAATCCGGGTCACATCGCTCCGGCTTTGGCGAGCTCGTCCGGTCGCTGCAAGGTGGCTTCGGCGACCATGCGATGGCGTCCGCGGAATCGCCATAACAACAGCCAACTGTGCAGTTAGCCAGACCGGCCCCGTAAGCCTGTGATCTGCGCTATTGGTCACGAAGGCCGCTAGGCGCTGGTAACGTCTCGCGTCAGGAAAGGATGGTGTCGCGTGGATCGCTGTGCCCTGTTCGTTGATGCAGGCTATGCCCTCGCAGATGGCGCGATGGCCGTTCACGGCACGCGCCGCCGTGACTCCGTTTCCTGGGACCACGCCGGGCTCCTGAAGCTCCTCGCCGGACTGGCGAGAGACCGCACCGGCCTGCCCGTGCTGCGGTGCTACTGGTATGAAGCCGCCGATGGCGGCCGCACCGTCGAGCACGATGCGCTCGCCGAGATGCCAGGCCTCAAGCTGCGCCTGGTCAACACCAGGCCAGGCCGCCGCGAGGGCATCGAGAGCCAGTTGCGCCGGGACATCGTCACGCTCGCCAAGAGCGGCGCGATCGCTGACGCGTTCATCGCCAGCGCCGACGAGCACCTCGCCGAAATCGTCGCCGAGGTCCAGGACCTTGGCCTGCGCGTCGTCGTCCTGCACATCGCTTCGGATGGTGGCTGGACCATTCCGCAGCCGCTCCGCCAGGAGTGCGACGACATTGTCGAGATCTCCGGCGTGCACCTGCGGCCGTTTGTCGACCTGGTCCGCGGCGCCGAGCCGTCGACACCCGAGGAGCACTACGCAAGCAGCAGTTACGGCTCGCGATCCCATGGCGACGACGGGTCGATGGCCGCCGCAATGAGCAACTCGGGGCTGCCAGCCCAGGCATTGGCGGCGCCGGTCGGTGCCTACCAGGTGCCTGCGGCTTCGGATTATGGCGCAGCCGGCTATGGCTCAGCGCAGCCGTACGCGAACGGCTGGTCAGGCCCAGTCAGGTGCCGCGGGCTACGAGCCGGCCGGCCAGTTTGCCGACGCGGTGCCGCAGGCTGGCGGACAGCAGCCTGGCGGACAGCAGCGGCGGGCGGGCAGCAGGGCAGCGGGCGGCGGGAGGGCGGCGGGCAGCAGGAGCGGCGGGCAGCCAGAGCGGCGGGCAGCAGGGCGGCGGGCAGCGAGCAGCGGGCACAGGCGCGCCGGCCAGCAGAGCGGAATCTACGGCCAGCCGACCGGCACCGGCTATGGCGGGGGTCAGGCATCAGCCAGCGGCCAGGGTCAGGCCGGGGGATCGGGGCAGGCCAGCGGCGGCGGCCAGCACGCAACGAGTGCAGCACCGCAGCATGCGTCCCACGGGAGCAGTTCGCCGCAACACGTCGCGACAGCGGGCCAGTCGCAGCATGCCGAGCGTGCCCGAGCGCGGCGCACCGCAGCACGCGCTGCCCGACCATGGCCAGCACGCCGCGCCCGGGACCGGTGCCGCGCAGCACGCGGCTCACGCGACCCGCGCACCGGTCCAGGCATACGCGGCAGCCGGCTCGGCCGCCGACGGCGCGATCGTGAACGGGTTCCAGAGCGGCCTCGTGCCGGGTAATCCTGGCGTGCCAGGTAGCGCGCAGTCGCCGGGTATGCCGCAATCGGCCCCTGCGCCGGTCGCCCAGATCACCAGTATGAGCACGGGCTATCCGGACTCGGCGTCGACCGGCATGCACGCGCACAGCGGCGGCTACCAGGTCGGGCCACTTCATGGCGACGTGGGTCAGATCGGCATCGGCCAGCACGGCACGGGCCAGCACAGCACGGGCCAGCACACCACGGGTCAGCACACCGCGGGGCCAGCACACCGCGGGGCAGCACAACACGGGGCCGCACACCAGCGGGCAGTACGCCACTGGGCAGTACGCCGCGGGCAGCACGGCGCTGGGCAGCAGAGCGGGGGGCAGCACAGCCTGGGTCAGAGTGGCCCAGCCCCGATCGGGACCGCGCACGGGTCCGGGCCTGAGCGGCACCTTCCGCGCGGCTACCTTGGACGGCGGCCAGGCGGCCGCCTACCAGGGTGCGCCGGGGACGACGGGATCCGGGCAGAGCCCGACGGTGCACCACCTGTCCGGGCTGAGCTTCCCGGCCGGGTCGGTCGCCCCGGGCCAGAACGGCTACTCCGAGCGGGCGTCCGGCAGGTAATGGCGGGACTGGAACGAACGGCTACCAGGGCGGATACCAGAACGGCGGAGCTCAGAACAGCGGGGCTCACGGACAGCGGGGCTCAGACCGGCCATCGCCAGAACGGTGCAGGCCAGATCGGCCCAGGCCAGATAGCGCAGGCCAGATCGGTGCCAGATCGGCAGGCCAGTGAGCCAGATTGGTGCAGGCCACAACGGGACCGGCCAGAACGGGACCGGAGTTCACGCGGCACCTGGGTACCAGAATGGCTCGCCGCAGAATGCGTCTGGCCAGTACAACGCATTCAGCAGCTACCAGCCGGCCAGCCCGCAGAATGGCAGCCAGGTCAATCCCGGTGCTGTCAACGGCGGCCCGGCCAATCCCAGCGCAAATGGCGGGGGGGCCAACGGCAATGGCGCGGGCGGCGGCCGCGGTGGCCTGAACCCTGCGAGCTTCGAAGCTGCTCCGGTATCTGCTCAGCCTTCGCTCTACGGCCCGATCGATCCCGGGTACTTCGGCGGACAGGCAGGTCAGGGGCAGCACGGGGCCAACCAGTCAGGCGCGCACGCCGCGCCGGGCGCTGACCAGCCAGTCAGGGACGGCTTCGTGCCGGTTCCGCAGCAGCCGGCCGGCCCGTCGTTCCAGCCGAGGCCGCCTTACCAGGCCCAGCCGCAACTCGTGGCTCAGTCGCAACCTGCCCAGTCGCTACCGCCCTACCGCCACTCGCAACCGCCCAGGCGCAGCTGGCCCAGGCACAACAGCCGCTGCCGGCGGTCCGCATCTCTCAACCGGTTGCCATCTCGCTGCCAGAGGCGGTCAAGGCGGCCCACAACGAGGGCTTCACCTTCGGTGAGTCGGTGGGCAGGGACGCGCCGGGCCTGTGGCTCGAGGCCGTGCTCGCGCGAAAGCCGAGGATGCCGTCTGACCTGGAGGCCAGGCTGCTGCAGGGGTCGGTGCTGCCGATCGACTCGCTGCTGCACGACGAGGTCCGCCATTCGCTGCGGCGCGGCTTCTGGGACGCGCTGGAAAGCGCCCGGCGGTAGCGGGCCCATTGGAGCTGACTCGTGAAGTTGGAAGCCGCGACCTGGTGGGTACGTTGGTGAATGTGGCAGTTCTGAGTCGTGAGGAATTCGATGCGATCGAATTCGAGGCGACTCTGACAGGCGACCACGAATCGGCGGCGACCCGGATGGCCGGGCTGGCCGCGACCGGCATTTCGAGCGAATCAATGCCGCGCGCCGAAGCATTTGTGCGAGCGGGCGAACAATGGCTGCTCGCCGATACTCCGTCCGCCGCCGCTGACTGCTTCCGGACGGCGATCGCCGACGGCGGGCCCGTCGACGTCGACCCGCGGGCGCCGCTGTGCCGCGCGTTGTTCCAGCGCGGCGACGGCGACGAGGCCAAGGCGCTGATCGAGACCATGCGGTCCGAGGGCAGGAGCGACGCAAGGGCCTGCGAGGTGATCGCGGAGTTGCTGGTCGAGCAGTCAGACCTGAATGGCGCGCTCGACTGGGCCACCGTCGGTGTCGAACTGATCCTGCAGCAGCCCACACCGGCCGATGGCAAGGTCTACCCCGGCCTGAACGAACTGCTCAGGCTTCGCTACCGGATCCGCAATGACCTGCGACTGCCCGAGGATGAGTACGACCGGATGCTGAGTGCATGAGCGTCAGCGGCCTCTCCCGCGGCTAGCCGCGGGACGTCGCAGGCTGCGCGGCGTTGACTGTCAGCGCATCTGATTCTGGGTCGACGTCAACGAGAACTTCGCCACCGTCAACAATTTCTCCCGCGAGCAGCTTGCGCGCTAGCTGATCGCCGATCGCGGACTGGATCAGCCGCCGCAACGGCCTGGCGCCGTAGACAGGGTCAAAGCCGGTCACGGCGAGCCATTCCTTGGCCGCCGGAGTCACGGTGAGCGCCAGCCGCCGGTCGGCGAGCCGCCGCGACAGCGTGGCGATCTGCAGGTCGACGATCTGCGTCAGTTCCTCGGTCGATAGCGAGTCGAAGAGGATCACGTCATCGAGCCGGTTCAGGAACTCAGGCTTGAACGTGGACCTGACCACCGACATCACGGCGTCCTTCTTGGCGGTGTCGTCCAGCGCCGGGTCGGCGATGAACGCCGAACCGAGGTTCGAGGTCAGGATCAGGATCGTGTTCCTGAAGTCGACCGTCCTGCCCTGCCCGTCGGTCAGCCTGCCGTCGTCGAGTACCTGCAGCAAGATGTCGAAGACCTCGGGATGGGCCTTCTCCACCTCGTCGAGCAGCACCACGCAGTACGGGCGGCGGCGGACCGTCTCGGTCAGCTGGCCGCCTTCCTCGTAGCCGACGTAGCCCGGCGGGGCACCGACCAGCCGCGCGACCGAGTGCCGCTCTGAGTACTCGCTCATGTCGATCCTGATGATCGCCCGCTCGTCGTCGAACAGGAACTCGGCCAGCGCCTTGGCCAGCTCCGTCTTGCCGACACCGGTCGGGCCGAGGAACAGGAACGATCCGGATGGCCGGTCCGGGTCGGCGATGCCGGCCCTGGCCCGGCGGACGGCGTCGGACACCGCCTGGACCGCCCTGCCTTGTCCGATGATGCGGTGGCCGAGCTCGTCCTCCATCCGCAGCAGCTTGCCGGTCTCGCCCTCGAGCAGCCGGCAGGCCGGGATGCCCGTCCAGGCCGAGACGACATCGGCGACGTCGTCGGGCCCGACCTCCTCCTTGACCATCGGGCGGCCCTCGGCCCCTGCCGGTACCTCGGCGCCATCGGCCGCGACGCCGCTGGCGGCCGCGGCGGCCGAGCGCGCGTCGTCACCGGCCTGGGCGGAGGCCTGGGCAAGCTCGCGCTCGACCGCGGGGATCTCGCCGTACATGATCCGGGACGCGGTCTCGAAGTCAGCGTCCCGCTGCGCACGCTCGACCTGGGTACGCAGGTCGTCGAGCTGCTTCTTCAGCTCGCCGACCTTGTTCAGGCTCGACTTCTCCCGGTCCCAGCGGGCCAGCAGCCCGGTGAGCTGCTCCTGCCGGTCGGCGAGGTCGGCACGGAGCCGCTCGAGCCGCTCCTTGCTCGCCGGGTCCGCCTCCCTGGCCAGCGCGAGCTCTTCCATCTTCATCCGGTCGACGGCGCGCTGCAGCTCATCGATCTCGACCGGCCGGGAGTCGATCTCCATCCGCAGCCTGGACGCCGCCTCGTCGATCAGGTCGATCGCCTTGTCAGGCAGGAAGCGTGCGGTGATGTACCGGTCGGACAGCGTGGCAGCGGCGACCAGCGCGGCGTCGGAGATCTGCACCTGGTGATGCGCCTCATACCGGCCCTTCAGGCCGCGCAGGATCGCGATCGTGTCCTCGACCGACGGCTCGCCGACGAAGATCTGCTGGAACCGGCGCTCCAGCGCGGGATCCTTCTCGATCCGCTCCCTGAACTCGTCGAGCGTGGTCGCGCCGACCATCCGCAGCTCGCCCCTGGCCAGCATCGGCTTGAGCATGTTGCCCGCGTCCATCGCGCCCTCGGCCGCGCCCGCGCCGACGACGGTATGCAGTTCGTCGATGAACGTGATGATCTGGCCTTCGCTCTCCTTGATCTCGTTGAGCACGGCCTTCAGACGTTCCTCGAACTCGCCGCGGTACTTGGCTCCGGCCACCATCGCGCCGAGGTCGAGCCCGACGAGCCGCTTGCCGCGCAGCGACTCGGGCACGTCGCCAGCCACGATCCGCTGGGCGAGCCCCTCGACCACGGCCGTCTTGCCGACGCCAGGGTCGCCGATCAGGACGGGATTGTTCTTGGTCCGGCGCGAGAGCACCTGGATGACCCGGCGGATCTCGGCGTCGCGGCCGATCACCGGGTCGAGCTTGCCCTCCCTGGCGCTCCTGGTCAGGTCGATGCCGTACTTCTCCAGGGCCTGGTAGGTGCCTTCGGGGTCCGGCGAGGTGACGCGCGCGTGCCCGCGCACCTGCTCGAAGGAGGCGAGCAGCTGGTCAGGGCCGGCGCCGGCGTCGCGGAGCACCTTCGCGGCCTGGCCGCCCTCGGAGGCCAGGCCGACCAGCAGGTGCTCGGTCGAGACGTACTCGTCGGAGAGCTCCCTGGCCCGCTTCGCGGCGGCCGCGAGGGCGGCGAGCAGCGGGCGGGAGGTCTCTGGCGCGCTCAGCGTCGCGCCGGCCGCTCGCGGCAGCCTGGCTGATCAGCTCCCTGGTCTTGCTCGCCACCGCGGCCGGGTCGGCGCCCGCGGCGCGCAGCAGCGGCACGGCGATCCCGCCGTCCTGGTCGAGCAGCGCGGCCAGCAGGTGCAGCCCGTCGACGTTCGGGTTGCCCGCGGCCGAGGCGCGCTGGAGCGCATCGCTCAGCGCCTCCTGGCTCTTGCGCGTGAGCTTGTCGTCCACCTACTGCCTCCCCTCTGCCACGGGCTCGCTGGCCTTGGTGCCCGGCGCCCGCACCGGCACCAGCGCGCCGCCCCCGGCCTTGTCCTGAGCAGCGAGGCGAGCCGCGCCGCGACCGCCCTGGTCGACTCGAGCTCGGCTCTGAGCTGGGCGATCTCGGCGTGCAGCTCGGCAAGATGCATCCGGCTGCGCTGCCATTCCGACTCGAGCTCGAGTATTCGCTTGATGCCGGACAGGTTCACGCCGTCTTCCTGCGACAGGCGCTGCACCTCGCGCAGGATCAGGACGTCGCGCAGCGAGTAGCGGCGCCCCCGGCCCGCGGTGCGTCCGGGAGAGACCAAGCCGAGCCGGTCGTAGGCGCGCAGCGTCTGCGGATGCAGGCCAGATAGCTGCGCGGCCACGGAGATGACGTACACCGGCGTGTCGTCTGTCAGCTCAAAATCGTTCGGCATGTGATCGTCTCTCCCGGACTCCTCCCCCGTGCGTCTCATTACGTCCGGCCCTTGCGCAGCAGTTCGTCCCGCGGGTCAGCGCCGGTCGTTGCCTCCCTGAACTTCTCCAGTGCGTTCCTGGCGTCATCGGTCAGCTCGGTCGGCACCTGGACGTCGACCTTGACGAGCATGTCGCCCTGGGTGCCGTCTTGCCTGCGGACGCCCTTGCCGCGGACCCTGAAGGTGCGCCCGTTGGGCGTGCCTGGCGGGATCCGCAGGTGGACGGGCTGGCCTCGGTGCGCTGGCACCTTGATGTCGGCGCCCAGCGCGGCCTCGGTGAAGGTCACGGGCACGGTGACGGTCAGGTTGTGACCGTTCCTGCCGAACACCGGGTGGCCCGACACGTGCACGCGCACGTACAGGTCTCCCGGCGGCCCGCCGCGCTCGCCTGGCGCGCCCTTGCCCTTGAGCTTGATCCGCTGCCCGTCAGCGACGCCGGCCGGGATCCTGGCCTGGATCGTCCGGGCGCTCAGCGCCCGGCCGCTCCCGCTGCAGGTCGCGCACGGGTCGTCGACCACCAGCCCGCGGCCGCGGCAGGTCGCGCATGGCTCGGAGAAGGCAAAGTTGCCCAGGTCGCGGCTTGACTGGCCGGTGCCCTGACAGGTCGGGCAGACCTTGGGCACGGTGCCGGCCTTGGCGCCGGTACCGCGGCACACCTTGCAAGGACCCTCGTCGGTCAGCCGCAGGCTCACGGTCGAGCCGTCGATGGCGTCGCTGAACGACAGCGATGCCTCGGTCTCGACGTCAGTGCCGCGCCGCGGCCTGGCCTGCGTCGTAGTGGTGCGTCCCCGGCCGCCGCCGAACATGCCGCCGAGCACGTCGCCCAGACGCCCGCCGGAGCCGGTCGAGCCGAAGAGGTCGCCCAGGTCGAAGCCGCCGAACTGGCCGCCGCCCGAACCGCCTGGCATCCGGGCTCCGGCCCCGAACAGCGACCTCGCCTCGTCGTACTCGGCGCGTCGCTTCGCGTCGGACAGCACGTTGTACGCCTCGGAGATCTCCTTGAACCGCTCCTCCGACGTCGCGTCGCCCTTGTTGGCGTCAGGGTGATACTTGCGTGCGAGCTTGCGGTATGACTTCTTGATCTCCTCGGCCGACGCGCCCTTGCTGACCCCGAGAGCCTTGTAGTAGTCCTTCTCGAGGAAGTCCTTCGTACTCAACAGGCTCCTTCCAATCGGGGGTTAGTCGACGAGTCAATCGCCGTTGTCAGGCGTGGGGTCATCGGCGGCGTCGGTCTCGCCCGACGTGTCGTCATGGTCGTCGTCGGCGGATGCCTCGTCACTCGACGTCCTGGCTCCTGCCGGGTCCGTCGGCTCGGCCACCGCCACCCGCGCCGGGCGCAGGATCCGCTCGCCGACCTTGTAGCCGGGCTGCAGGACCTGCACGCAGGTCGGCTCCGTCACGTCGGCCGAGTACGAGTGCATCAGCGCCTCGTGGATGTTCGGGTCGAACGCCTCGCCCTGCTTGCCGAACGTGGCCAGGCCGAGCTTGCCGACCGCGGACTCCAGGGCGTCGGCGACGGCCTTGAACCCGCCGGTCAGCTCCTCGTGGTCACGGGCCCGCCCGATGTCGTCCAGGACGGGCAGCAACTCGGTCAGGACGCCCGCGAGCGCCAGTTCGCGCACCGCGGTCCTGTCGCGGTCGACCCGCTTGCGGTAGTTGGCGTACTCGGCCTGAACCCGCTGCAGGTCAGCGGTTCGCTCGGCAAGCTTCACGGCGAGATCGCCTGACTGGCCTTCGGCCTTGGCAGCGCCGTTCGCGCCGTTGCCATCTTTCCTGCCGCCGTTCTGCCCGTCGCCTTGCCCGGCCCCGGCGGCCTCCGGACGGAGGCCACCGGGCTTGGAGACTGAGTGCTTGCCTGGCCTGGCCTGGCCAGGTCCGCGCGAACCCTGGCCAGCGCCTGCGGACTGGCCAGCGCCAGCGGCGGATGACTGCGCCGCCTGCCGCGGCTGGCCAGTCACCGGATCGATGCGCCTGCGGTCCCTGATGATCGGGCCCTCCGGGCCTGCTTCTCGCCTCGGGCCCTTCGGGCCCTCCTCTTCTGTTGCCGCCATCAGGCCGATGCACCCCCCGCGCCTGGCTTGTCGTCCTCGACGATCTCCGCCTCGACGACCTCGTCGTCGGCCGGGGTCTCGCCTTCTGGTCCGTCAGCCGGCTGGGCACTGCCCTCGGCCTGAGCCTGCGCGTAGATGGCGGTACCCATCTTCTGGCTCGCCTGGGCGGCCTTCTCGGTAGCGGTCCTGATCGCCTCGGTGTCGGTGCCCTCGAGCGTCTTCTTCAGGTCGGCGATCGCCTCGTTGACCTCGGTCGTGACGTCCTCAGGCAGCTTCTCGGCGTTCTCGGACATGAACTTCTCTGTCGTGTAGGTGAGCGTCTCGGCCCGGTTGCGGACCTCGGCCTCCTCGCGGCGCTGACGGTCCTCGTCCGCGTACTTCTCGGCGTCGGACATCATCCGCTCGATGTCGTCCTTGCTCAGCGCCGAGCCGCCCGAGATGGTCACGGACTGCTGCTTGCCGGTGCCCAAGGTCCTTGGCCGACACGTTGACGATGCCGTTCGCGTCGATGTCGAAGGTGACCTCGATCTGCGGGATGCCGCGCGGCGAAGGGGCGATGCCGGCCAGCTCGAACATGCCGAGCTTCTTGTTGTACGCGGCGATCTCGCGCTCGCCCTGGAAGACCTGGATCTGCACGGACGGCTGGTTGTCGTCGGCCGTGGTGAAGATCTCCGAGCGCTTGGTCGGGATCGTGGTGTTCCGCTCGATCAGCTTGGTGAAGATGCCGCCCTTGGTCTCGATGCCCAGCGACAGCGGGGTCACGTCGAGCAGCAGGACGTCCTTGACCTCGCCCTTGAGCACGCCGGCCTGCAGGCAGGCGCCGACGGCGACGACCTCGTCAGGGTTCACGCCCTTGTTGGGCTCCTTGCCGCCGGTCAGGTCCTTGACCAGGTCGACGACGGCCGGCATCCGGGTGGAGCCGCCGACGAGCACCACGTGCGCGATGTCGCTCAGCTTGATCCCGGCGTCCTTGATCACCTGCTGGAACGGGCTCTTGCACCGGTCGAGCAGGTCCGAGGTCATCTTCTGGAACTCGGCCCTGCGACAGCTTCGTGTCCAGGTGCAGCGGGCCCTGCTCGGAGTGGGTGATGTAGGGCAGGTTGATCTGCGACTCGGTCGAGCTTGACAGCTCGATCTTGGTCTTCTCCGCGGTCTCACGGAGCCGCTGCAGCGCCATCTTGTCGGCCGACAGGTCGACGCCGTAGCTGTTCTTGAAGTCCTTGACCAGCCAGTCCACGACCCGCTGGTCCCAGTCGTCACCGCCGAGGTGGTTGTCACCGCTGGTCGCCTTGACCTCGACGACGCCCTCGCCGACTTCGAGCAGCGAGACGTCGAAGGTGCCGCCACCCAGGTCGAAGACCAGGATCGTGGCTTCGCTCGCCTTGTCCAGGTGGTAGGCAAGCGCGGCCGAGGTCGGCTCGTTGATGATGCGGAGCACGTTCAGGCCCGCGATCTGGCCGGCCTCCTTGGTGGCCTGCCGCTGCGCGTCGTTGAAGTAGGCGGGGACGGTGATGACCGCGTCGGCCACCGTCTCGCCCAGGTAGGACTCGGCGTCCCTCTTCAGCTTCTGCAGGATGAACGCGCTGATCTGCTGCGGGGTGAACTTCTTGTCGTCGATCTTGATGGACCAGTCGGTGCCCATCTGGCGCTTGACGGACCTGATGGTCCGGTCGACGTTGGTCACCGCCTGGCGCTTGGCGACCTCGCCGACGAGCACCTCACCGTTCTTCGCGAACGCGACCACGGACGGAGTGGTCCGCGAGCCCTCTGCGTTGGCGATAACCGTGGGCTCGCCGCCCTCGAGAACGGCGACGACGGAGTTGGTCGTCCCGAGGTCAATGCCTACCGCTCGTGCCATGTGTCAGTCCTTGCTTGTGTCGGATGTGTCTCTTCTTGGTCAGGTGTTTGGCCTGGTCCCGGCCTGGGCCATGGCGGCCTGCAGCGCTGCCCTAAGATTGAGTCTCGTCGGCGCAAGTTTGCCACCCTGACCTAGTCAAGTCAAATGAGTTGAGTCACTCAGGCTCAACTTTGATCGGCTGGGTGCTTATTCCGGCCTGCCGGCCTGCTTCGCTTCCCCGGTGAGCGCCAGAACGAGGCGGTCGGGCGCGCCGTTCAGGACGCCGCCAGCCGGGTCGTCGGCGCCGTCCTCACCTCGTACAACATCGCGCTCGGGCCGCATGATGTCCCTGATCACGAGGGCGCATAGCAGCAGGACGGTCAGGAACCTGGCAATCAGCGCGCCGAAGTACAGGCCAGGGCCGACGGCGTCAGGGAACTGCGGACCCTTGATCACGAAGATCAGATAGCCCCAGATCGCGTAGAAGTAGGCCACCTCGGCGGCCTGCCAGAGCAGGTACCCGCCCAGGCGCGGCCTCGCGAGGACGACCAGCGGCACCAGCCAGACGACGTACTGCGGCGACCAGACCTTGTTCGTCAGCAAGAAGGCCGCGGTCAGCAGGAAGATCAGCTGAGGCAGCCTGGGTCTTCTTGGCGCGGCGAGCGCGAGTGCCGCAACGCCAGCGCAGGCCACGAGGAACACGGCCGCCGAGGTGAGATTGATCGACGAGAGCGAAAAGCCGCCGACCACGGGCCAGTGCTCGGTCTGGAAGAAGTACCAGATCGAACCCCAGTCAGCCCCGCGCTTTGCGTTAAAAATGTAGAAGTATGCCCATCCGGACGGCGCGGCTATCGCGACCGGCAGGTTGACCACCAGCCAGGCGGCCACGGCCGAGCCCGTCGTCAGCCAGAACTCCCTCAGCCGGCCCGCGCGCAGGCAAAGCACGAACAGCGGCACCAGGCAGATCACCGGATAGAACTTCGTCGCCACCGCCAGGCCGAGCAGCAGGCCGGCGACCACGGGCCGTCTCGCCGCCCAGGCGGCGAGCGCCGCCATCGAGAGGGCCATCGCGATCAGGTCCCAGTTAATGAACGCGCCAAGGATCAGGGCGGGTGCCAGCGCGACAAGCAGCCCGGTCCACCGGCGTTTCCGGCCGGCGCAGTACGCGGTCGCGAGCACGCCGCCGACCAGGCAGGCGCACAGCAGCGCGACGGTGACGTCGTAGAACTCCCTGCCACGCGTCCCCGGATCTGCCGTGGAGTGGACGACCCAGGCGGCCGCCTGCATGACCCCGCCCATCACGACCGGGTACTCGACGTGATGGTCGAAATAGGGCACCCGGCCGTCCGCGAGGCCCTCGATGTAGTAGAGCGGATAGATGTCGGTGTAGCAGTGCGCCTGGTACTGCTCGACGCCCACATTCCAGGCCCCGGCACGGCAGGCGGCCTTCGCGATCGAACCGAGCGCGCCGCCGAGCAGGCCGGCCAGGATCAGCGCGACGACCGAGCCGGCGATCATCGCCGCCCTGGCTGAGCGAGCAGGGGTCACCCGGCCGCGCGCCCCGAAGTTCGCACGCTGCGGTCCACGGGTCTCGTCGACGGGGCCGTGGCCGATGTCGTCGCTGAGTCTCATGACCGGCTGGGTCGCCTGATCCACGCCAGGCATCGTCGTCCACCAGATGGTGCTCGTTTTCCTGCGAGATGTCTTCTACCTTTAGTTTTGTTCCAGGCGGTCGGCTGTGCCGTTGCGGTGGCTGGTGACGTTCGGCGACTTCCGGTCGCCTTCGGCCCGCTTTCGCGTGCTCAGGCTAGCGGCCGGCACTGAGCGATAGCTAACTACAAGGATGCGGGGCCTTGGCAGGACGAGGTGCGGTTGCCGACACCGGACGCGGCGCAGGCGGCGAAGCCGAGCCCCGGTCCTCGCGTGGCGAGTTCCAGCCGGACCCCGCCGCTCGCTGGCCGGGGCTGGTGGTCCCGCTCTGCTATCTCGGCGCCGCGCTGATCCTGACCTGGCGGCTCTGGCCAGATCCCGCGTCGCGGACCGTGGCCGGCAACCCGACCGACGCTGACCTGTTCGCCTGGTACCTCCGGTATGCGGCCGATGCCGTCACCCATGGTCACCTGCCCGCGCTGGTGACCACCGCGATGAACGCGCCGACCGGCGTGAACATGATGTGGAACACGTCGGTGCTGCTGCCCGGTGTGCTGCTTACCCCGGTCACGCTGCTTTTCGGCCCGCAGGTCAGCCTGACCATCCTGACCACGTTCGGCTTCGCTGGCTCGGCCGCCGCCCTGTTCTACGTGCTGCGGCGCTGGCAGGTGAGCGCCGGCGCCGCCGCGCTGGCAGGAGCGGTCTACGGGTTCTCGCCCGCGTTGCTGCATTCCGCGCTCGGGCACTACAACCTGCAGCTCGCCGTGCTGCCCCCGCTGATCATCGACGCTGGCCTGACGATCGCGACCGGGCGACAGGCCGCCCGCGGCCCGGCATACAGCATGGAACTGCGCAAGCGGCGGGCGGCCGCGGGCACGCGGGGCCAAGAGCAGGGCGAGGGGCAGGGCGAGGCACAGGGCGAGCGACGGGGCAACGGCACGGCGACGGGCAGAGCGAAGGGCGCGGCGATGGGCAGACGGGCGCGGCGACGGGCTCATCGCGCGGGTGCCTGACGTGGTCTGGGACGGCCTGCGGCTTGGACTGCTGCTGGCCGCGCAGCTATTCATCAGCGAGGAAGTCGCGCTGATCACCGCGATCGCGGGCGTGCTGCTAGTGCTCGGCCTCGCCGCCGCGCGGCCCGCCGCCGCGGCGCGACGGATCGGGCCAGCCGCGGGCGGCCTGCTGGTCGCCGCGATCGTCACGTTCGGCGCTGGCCGGTCACGCGCTTCGGACGCAGTTCAGCGGGCCGCTGGTGCAGCACGGCGCGCTGTTCCCGCCCGACTACTACGTGAACGAGCCGGCCAACTTCGTCACGCCGTCGTCCTACCTGCTGCTTCCACACCGCGGGCACGGCCGCCACGGCGGCGACCTACCAGGGCGGGACGACCGAGTACCTGGCGTACCTGGGCTGGCCGCTGCTCGTCGCTATCGCCCTCGCCGCGGTGGCCAGCTGGCGCAGGCCAGCGGCGCGGGCTGCCCTGTTCACGCTCGTCGTCCTCGTGATCTTCTCCTTCGGCGGGCACCCGCTGATCGGCGGTACCGCCAGCCCGGCCGTGAACCTGCCCTGGCACTGGCTCGAAGAGCATCAGTTGTTCGCGTCGGTGCTGCCCGACCGGTTCTCGATCATCACCGACGGCGTGGTCGCTGCCCTGCTCGCGTTGGGCGTCGACGCCGCGAGCGAGCGCCTGGCTGAGCGCAGACGGCGCCGCGCGCCCGGGCTGGCTGGCGGCCGGGCTGGCGGCGGCGAGCGGACCGGCCGGCCGGCCGGCGTGGTGCTGGCCGTGGCCGCGCTCTGCTGCCTGCCGCTGCTGCCCAAGCCGCTGGCGGCCGGGACGGTCACCCCGCTGCCTGCCGGGTGGACCAGGACCTTCACCGCGCTGAACCTGCCCGCAGGGGCGCCTGTCCTGGTGCGTGCCGGTACCCACCAACATCCTGACCGCCACCATGCGCTGGCAGGCCGACACCGGCCAGCCCGACTCGATCGTCGGCGGCTACTTCATTGGCCCAGGGGCTGGCGGCCAGGCGTACATCGGCGGCACCGGGCTCAACCCGGTCGGCTGGTACCTGGACCAGCTCTGGGCGTCCGGGCTGCCTGGGACCAGCCCGCTCGCTGCCGCCGCGCTCGGCGCCGGGCTGCCGGTCGCGATTCCAGGCGGCGGCCCAGCGCCCGTCGGCAAGGCGCCGCCGCCGACACAGGTGCGGGCCGCCCTCGCGGCCTGGCATCCGGCCGCGGTCGTGGCCGTGACCGCTGCGAGTTCCCCGCTCGCCGCGTACCTGGTCCACCTGCTCGGCCCGCCGACCGTTCAGTCCGGCATCGTCCTGGCCTGGCGCCGCTGACCGCCGCCGACCGCCGCTGGGCGCCGCCGACCCCCGCCGACCGCCGCTGAGCCCCGCCGGCTGCCGCCGACCCCAGCCGACCCCCGCCGGCCGCCGCCGACCGGCGGTGACTGACGCGGGCTCGGCTGCGCACCTTAAGTTACTCTTCGGTAATCATTGGAATACCTGACTCGCTTGTTGGTAGCAGGACGCAATCGTCATCGGCGTACGCTGGCTCCCAACGCCGTCCCCGGAGGTCGATTTGGCGCTGCGGATCATCATCGGACTCGCCCTGACCGTGATCGCAGCGGCGATCGCGGGTCGCAGGCTGTGGTGGCTGTACCGGGTAGGGACGAGCGGGCAGCCGGCGCCTGAGCGGATCGCCGCGCTCAGGGAGCATCCGGGCCGCGGCGCCGAGACGCAGGTCACCGAGGTGTTCGGGCAGCGCAAGCTGCTGCAGTGGACGGTCCCTGGGATCGCGCACTTCATGACGTTCTGGGGCTTCATCATCCTGCTGCTGACGATCATCGAGGCCTACGGCGACCTGTTCAGCAAGACGTTCGCGATCCCGGGCATCGGGCACTGGGCGTTCATCGGGTTCATCGAGGACCTGTTCGCGGTCGCCGTGCTGGTCGGCCTGGCGACGTTCACCGTGATCAGGCTGCGCAACAACCCGAAGACGGAGGGGCGCAACTCCCGTTTCGCCGGCTCGCACACGGGGGCGGCGTGGCTCGTGCTGGCGATGATCTTCCTGGTGATCGCGACGCTGCTGATCTACCGCGGCGCGCAGATCAACACCGGCGACTTCCCCTATAGCCACGGCGCGTTCGCCTCGCAGATCGTCGGGCACTGGCTGTCACCCCTCAGCCAGGGCGCGAACATGGCGATCGAGACCACGTTCATCCTGCTGCAGCTCGCCGTGATCCTCGGCTTCGGCGTGTTCATCACTTACTCCAAGCACCTGCACATCGCGCTCGCGCCGCTGAACGTGCTGTTCTCCCGGCGGCCGAACGGCCTGCGTGACCTGCAGCCGATGCGCTCGAACGGCAAGGTGCTCGACTTCGAGGAAGCCGACCCGGACACCGACATTTTCGGGCTCGGCAAGATCGAGGACCTGACTTGGAAGGGGATGCTCGACCTCGGCACCTGCACCGAGTGCGGCCGCTGCCAGTCGCAGTGCCCGGCCTGGGCCACCGGCAAGCCGCTGTCGCCGAAGATGCTGATCCTCGACCTGCGCGACCACGCGCTCGCGAAGGCGCCGTACCTGCTGGCCGAGTCCGATGAGGCTAGGGCCGCGTTGCCTGAGGCAGTGCGGAAGGAGGCAGAACGACCCCTCGTGGGTAAGGCCGATTCGAACGGCGTCATCGACCCCGATGTGATCTGGTCCTGCACCAACTGCGGCGCTTGCGTGAACGAATGCCCCGTCGACATCGAGCACATCGACCACATCACCGGCCTGCGCCGGCACCAGGTGCTGATCGAGTCCGAGTTCCCCACCGAGGCGTCGGGGATGCTCAAGAACCTGGAGAACAAGGGCGACCCTTGGGGGATGGGCGAGGCGAAGCGCTCTGAGTGGATCACGGAGCTGGACTTCGAGGTGCCGGTCGTGGACGGCCCGATCGGCGATGACGTGGAGTACCTCTTCTGGGTCGGCTGCGCCGGCGCGCTCGAGGACAGGGCCAAGAAGACGACCAAGGCGATCGCGACACTCCTGCACACCGCCGGGGTGTCGTTCGCGGTGCTCGGGCCAGCCGAGACCTGCACTGGCGACCCGGCCAGGCGGATGGGGAACGAGTTCGTCTTCTCGATGCTCGCGCAGCAGAACGTCGAGACCCTGAACGAGGCCGGGGCCCGCAAGGTCATCGCGAGCTGCCCGCACTGCTTCAACACGTTGTCGAACGAGTACCCGCAGCTCGGCGGGAACTACGAGGTGATACACCACACGCAATTGCTGGCGCGGCTCGTAAAGGAGGGGAAGCTCAAGCCCGTCAACCGGATCGAGGAGAAGATCACCTACCACGATCCTTGCTTCCTCGGCCGGCACAACAAGGTCTACACGCCGCCGCGCGAGATCATGGAGCAGGTCCCCGGCGTCCAGGCGCAGGAGATGCACCGCTGCAAGGAGCGCGGGTTCTGCTGCGGCGCGGGCGGCGCCAGGATGTGGATGGAAGAGCGGATCGGCAAGCGGATCAACTCCGAGCGGATCGAGGAAGCACTCGGGACTGACCCGGACACGATCTCTACCGGCTGCCCGTACTGCCTGGTGATGCTCGGCGACGCGATCAGCGCGAAGAAGAGTTCGGGCGAGGCCAAGGAAACGCTCGAGGTCGTTGACGTGGCCCAGTTGCTCGCCAGGTCGATAGCGCAGCCCGAGCCCGCCGCTCCAGCGGGCCCCGCGCCCGAGGGATAACGCTCAGGTCGCCACGGCGGCCGGAGCGCGGGCGGGGAGCCAGATGCGGACACGAGTGCCGTGGCCCTGCCAGGACTCCAGGGTCGCCTGGCCGCCGTGAGCCGTCGCGATCGCCTGGACGATGGACAAGCCGAGGCCGCTGCCCGCGCCCGAAGAGTAGTCAGCGCCCGACGCTGGTCCATCCTCGCCGGGCTCGGCCGTGCCCTTTGCCTGCTCGGCCGCGCGGTGGAACCGGTCGAACGCGCGCGCCGCGTCCTCCGCCGACATGCCGGGCCCGGAGTCCGCGATCTCGATCAGCACGCCGCCCTGGACTGACCCGAGCCTGACCGCGACCTGCGCCGACGGCGGGGTGTGCGCGCGGACGTTCCCGAGCAGGTTGGCCAGCACCTGCCTGATCCTGCGTTCGTCCACGACGGCGATGAGCCGTGGCGGAGCCTGGGCGCTGATCGGGCGTTCCGGCTCGACGGCCATCGCGTCGGCGACCGCGTCGCGCACGACGAGCGCGAGGTCGGTCTCTGTGAGGTCGAGCGAGGACGTCCGGTCCAGCCTGGCCAGCTCGAGCAACTCGGCGACCAGCGTCGACATGCGCTGAGCCTCCTGCTCGATCCTGCGCATCGCGCCTGGTAGCTGCGGAGGACCGAGCGCGCCCTGCCGGTACAGCTCGGCGTAACCGCGGATCGTGGTCAGCGGCGTCCGCAGTTCGTGCGACGCGTCGGCGGCGAACTCCCTGACCTTGCGCTCGGAGTTGAGCCGGGCGCCGAAGGCCTGCTGGATCCGGTCCAGCATGGTGTTGATCGCCGCGCCGAGCCTGCCGACCTCGGTCTGGTCGTCGGCCTCGGCCATTCGCGCGGTCAGGTCGCCGCGCGCGGTGATGTCGTTGGCGGTGCTCGCCATCCGGTCCAGCGGTCCGAGGCCGCGGCCGATCAGCCATTGACCGCCGATCGCCAGCAGCGCGACCAGCCCGCCACCGGTGATCATCTCGATCAGGATCAGGCCGCGAAGCTGCCTGGTCAGCGCCGTGGACTGCTCGGCGACGATGAGCACGCTCTCCCTGCGCGGCACGTTCTCGGTCGGCGGGATCAGCCGTGCGGCGGCCTGCAGGCCCGCGGTCAGCCCTACGGTCGCGACCGGGAACCAGTGCTCGCTCTTGCCGCGCTCGATCACCTGGACGGCGCCCATCTGCCTGACCGCGGTGGCCAGCGCGCGCGTCGACGCCCGTGTCACCGGCAGGGTGAGGGGCCGGACCGCGAACGGGCTGAACGTGACCTCCACGGCCGCGACGCCGGGCGCTGGTCGCTGCGCGATGTCGGCGGGGCTGCGGGTGCTCTCGGCCAGGATCGTCGCGTGGAACTGGCTGCGCAGGTGCTGCGCGAACAATTCCGTGCTGACGATGCCCATGATCAGCAAGAAGACCGCCGTCACCGCGATCTGCAGCAGCAGAAGCCTGGTGCGAAGCGACAGGCCGTTCGACGCGGCCGGCACGTTCGGCTGTGGTTGCGGCTGTGGCTGTGGCTGTGGCTGTGGCTGGGGGGCGGTGCCGGTCGGTCCGGCCCGTGTTGTGCCGTCGGGTCCCGCCGCGGCGGGCCGAGGGCTGGCGCCGTGCGGAGATGTCCTCGGCTGGCCGACCGAGGACCGCGGGGTGCCGTCGGAGAACTGGGCTCCGCTCGTGTCGATCCGCGCTTCGCTCATACGCGGCCCGGTTCCGCCCCCCGTCGCCCGGGCTCGCCATCGCGCTGGCCGTCCGTGCCTGGGTGCTGGGTTGCGGCGCCGGACGGACGGGCGTCCGCCGCTGGCCCGTGGCTGCCGTCGCCGGACTGCCCGGCGCTCGTGCTCGCCGCGGATTCGCCTAGCTCTGCGGCCGGCCGTGCGGCGGGGGCGGCCGCGTTTCCGCCCGGATTGGCGGCTGAGTCACTGCCAGGATCATCGCCCGGCTGCCAGGTCTGCCTGGCCTGGTGCGCGCGGTGCGCGGCCGCGTGCTCGGGGAGCCGCAGGCTGTAGCCGACCCCGCGCTGGGTGTGGATCAGCGGAGGGCCGAGCGGGTCGAGCTTGCGACGCAGGTAACTGACGTAGGTCTCGACGATCTGGGACTCACCCGCGTAGTCCCAGCCCCAGACGTTCTCGAGCAGCTGGGCCCTCGTCAGCACCCTGCCCTGGTGCCGCATCAAGTAGGCGAGCAACTGGAACTCGGTCTTGGACAGCTCGACCGGCGTGCCGCCCCGGCGCACGATCCACCTGGACTCGTCGAGCTCGAGGTCACCGGCTCGCAGGACGTCGTCATGGTCGCCGTGCCTGGCGGCGGCGCGGACCTCGACGCTCGCCGCAGCACGGCGCGCACCCTCGCGACCAGCGCCTCGACCGAGAATGGCTTGGTCACGTAGTCGTCGCCGCCGATCGCGAGCCCGGTCACGGTATCCGATGAGGTGTCCCGTGCGGTCAGGAAGATGACCGGTACCTCGTTGCCCGCCAGCCCTGAGCCTGCGGCAGACCTCGAAGCCGTCGATGTCAGGCAGCATGACGTCGAGCACGATCAGGTCCGGCATGGTGACTTCTGCCTGACGGATGGCCTCTGACCCGTTGGAGGCAGTGCTGACCGTGCAGCCATGGAACTTGAGCGCGACCTGGACGAGCTCGCGAATGTTCGGCTCGTCATCGACGACGAGCACCCGTGGAATCCGTTCGGTCTCGGCCATGACTGATCCTGGCTCACACTTCGCTTGATCAAATGGGCCGGTAGTTCCTTGATGAGGAGCGTACGAGATCAAGATGTCACAGCCTGGACTTCCGTGGGCGTATGCGCAGATTAGTGTCCGGGATCATTGCTGGCCGGCCCGTTCTTGGTCGCGGCCGTGACCTGACCGTGCATTGAGATCGGGTCGCCGGCTGTTCGCGGGTTGTTCACCTCGTCCATGGCAGCGAGCCTGCCAACGAGGTCTGGGATCTGCAGCGGCTGAGCCTGGGATTTCCCTGAGAACGGGCGCTACATGCGGTCAGGAACCGGGATCCCCAGCAGGTCAAGGCCGGTCAGCAGCACCTTCAGCGTCAGCGCAGCGAGCGCCAGCCTGGAGTTCCTGATCTCCTCGCTGTCAGCCTTGAGCACAGGGCACTGCTCGAAGAACGTGGTGAAGTCGCTCGCCACGTCGAACACGAACCCGGCCAGCTTGTGCGGCTCGGCGGTCTCGGCCGTCTCCTCGACGGCAGCGCCGAAGCCGAGCAGCTGGAGCACCAGCGCTCGCTCGGCTGGCTCGCTCAGCACGATCGGCCCTGTCGCTGTGTCCGGCGACAGACCGGCCTTGGCGAAGATCGACCTGATCCGCGCGGCCGCGTACTGCAGGTACGAGCCGGTGTTGCCGGTCAGCGCGAGCAGGCGATCGAAGTCGAGGACGTAGCTCGAGTCCCGCGCGACGGACAGGTCGCCGTACTTCAGCGCGCCAATACCGACATCCTCGGCGATCTGCGCGCGCAATTCAGGGTCGTCGTAGCGGTCCTTGATCACTTCCTCGGCGCGCTCGACTGCCTCGTCGATGAGCTCGACGAGCTTGAACTGCCCGCCCGATCTGGTGCGCAGCCGCTGGCCGCCAGGGCCCGTCATCATGCCGATCACGGCGTGCTCAGCGCGGATCCGACTCGGTCAGCCAGCCCGCCTGCCTCGCCACGGCCATCACCATCGCGAGGTGCTGCCGCTGCTCCGAGCCGACGACGTAGATGATGCGATCCGCGTGCAGGTCAAGCAGCCGGTACCGGATCGCGGCCACGTCGGTGGCGGCGTACCCGTAGCCGCCGTCGCTCTTGCGCAGGATCAGCGGGAGCGGGCGCCCATCGCGCCCGCTGAATCCGGGCGGGAACACGCACAGCGCGCCGTCGTCGATCGTCGCGATGCCCGACTGCTCGAGTTCGTTGCAGACGTCACTGAGCATCGGGTTGTAGAAGCTCTCCGGGTCCATGTCGGCGTCGGTCAGCGTGATGTGCAGTCGCGCGTACAGCTTGCGCAGATACTCCATCGAGTCCGTGACCAGCAGATGCCAGACGCGCAGCGACTGTTCCTCACCGGCCTGAAGCTCGACGACGCGGCGGCGAGACCGGTCGGCGAACGCAGGGTCGGAACGGAACTTCTGGTTGGCGGCCTGGTAGAAGTCGGTGAACTCGCCCGCGGCGAGCTGATCGTAAGTCGCATCCTCGCCGACCTCGATCGCGTGCTCGATGAGCATCCCGAACTGCGTGCCCCAGTCACCGAGGTGCGCGGCTCGGACGACGGTGTTCCCGAGGTGCTCGAGCACTCTCACGATCGCGTCTCCGACGCCCGTCGCGCGCAGGTGCCCGGCGTGGATTTCCTTGGCAACGTTGGGGCCGGAGTAGTCGACAACGACTGTCAGTGGAGCGCCAGTCGACTCGACCCCGAGCCGCGGGTCCGCCAGTTGAGCGGTCGCGGCATCGCCGAGCCAGGCGTCCCGCAACGTGATGTTGATGAAGCCTGGGCCGCTCACCTCGGCGCCGGCCACCATCGGTGCGGCATCCAGGTGGCTGGCGATCTGTGCCGCGACCTCGCGCGGTGGTCGGCCGAGCCGCTTGGCCAGCGCGAGCGGGGCATTGGACTGGTAGTCGGCGAACGTCGACGGCCGGATCAGCGGGTCCGTGTCGGCATAGTCGGGCCCGAACTCAGCGATGAGCGCCGCGCTCACGTCCGCCGCCAGCGCGGCCTGCAGATCAGCCATGCTTCAGCCTATCCAGGGCGGCCAACGGAATTAGGCCCGGCGCGTGGCGCGCCCGCGTCCCGCCGCGTCTCGGTCACTCGCTCCGCTCCGGCCCAACCTCAACATTGGATCCGTTTCGTTCGCCGAAACCGGACAATCGGCTATCAAGTTCCGCCCGATCGTGGTGAAACCGATCCAATGTTGTGAAGGACAGTCGACGCGACCGTTCAACGATGCGGGGGTGCGCGGCCCGAGACTCAGGCGCGGCGGAGGAAGTGGCCGGCGCGGTGCGGGCCGAGCCGCGCCTTGATCCGCTCTGTGGTGCGGCCGCGGGTGAGGTCGGCGGCGAGCCGGCAGGCGGCTGCTATGCCGCGCTCGCTCGCCGCGCCGTGCGCGATCACCACGGTTCCCTCGAGCCCGATCAGCGCCGCGCCGCCATAGGTCTCGGCGTCCAGGCGCTCCCGCAGATCACGCAGTTCCTTGCGCTGCAGCGCAGCGCCGAGCCTGGTCAGCCGCGATGCCTGGAGCGCCGCCTTGAACTGCGCGGCGGTGAAGGCGGCGGTGCCTTCCACGGCCTTCAGCGCGACGTTGCCGGCGAAGCCCTCGGTCACGATCACGTCGACCTTGCCGGCGAGCAGGTCGCAGCCTTCGACGTTGCCAGCGAAGTTGATCGCGGCGGCGCTGTGCTGCGGCTCGGCGCTGAGCAGTTCGTAGGTGCGCCTGGCCAGCTTGTTGCCCTTGCCGGGCTCGGCACCGATCGACAGCAGGCCGACCCTGGGCGCGGCGATCCCGAACGCGACCTCGGCGTAGACCGACCCGAGCTGCGCGAACTGGGCCAGCATCTCCGGCTTCGGGTCAGCGATCGCCCCGGCATCGATGAGCACGGTCGGATGGGGCTGGGTCGGCAGCGCGACCGCGATCGCTGGGCTCAGCACCCCGGCGAGGTTGCGCAGCCGGAGCCGCGCGGTCGACACGACCGCGGCCGTCGAGCCTGCCGACACCACCGCGGTCGCCTGGCCGAGATGAACGAGCTGGCAGGCCACCGCGATGCTGGACCGCGGCCGCCGCCAGCTGGCCAGGGCGCCTTCGTCCATCGCGACCGAGTCTTCGGCTGCCACGAGCCTGACCTCGCCGATAACCCCGTGCTCGGCGAGCAGCGGGCGGACCTGCCCCGGCCGGCCGACCAGCACGACGCCGACGCCGCCGCTGCCGGTACGCCGCGACCGCTCCGGCCACGATCGCGGCAGGGGCGTGGTCGCCGCCCATGGCGTCGACGGCGATGACCGGCCGGTCCGCGCTGGCCCGGGCCGGCCGGTAACCGTCGGCCGCTGCAGGGGACGCGCTGGCGAGACCCGGCAGGAGCGGGTCGGCGCTCTCCTCGGTGCCGTTTTCTGTCACGCGGGAGCCTGCGATGCCTCCGGTAGCGTCGCGGAGTCCGCCTGCGGGGCGCCGGCCGTACGGCCCGGCCTGACGCCGCGCTTGATGCCCAGGCAGCTGAGCGAGGCCACGACCAGCAGCGCGATCGGCCAGATCATCGTAAAGTGCATGGCCGTCACGTACCCAGCCGAGAACACTTCACTGGCGACCTTGTGAATCTCGGTGGCCAGCGAGGCTGGCGTGCCCGGCGGCAGCTTGACGCTGGCGCCCTGAGTCGGGTTCGCGGCCGAGCCGTGCTGGGCCGACTTGGCGAATCCGGCGACGAACTGCCTCCTGGCGCCCGGCGGCAGCGAGCCCGCGTGCTGCGCGGCCGCGATCGGCAACGAAACCGCCAGCCGGTTCTGGAGCAGTGCTCCGACCGCCGCCGTGCCGATGACCGCGCCGACCTGCCGGACGGTGTTGATCATGCCGGAGGCCGCGCCGGCCACCCGCGGCTCGATGTTGCGCATGGCGACCGTGGTCATCGGCGCGAACGTGCAGCCCATGCCGATGCCCGCGATGGAGAGCGTCCAGATGAAGTCCTGCCAGGTCGAGGTCGTCGTCGCGATGAGCGCGGTCAGCCCGAATCCGATAGCGAAGAACATCAGGCCGGACATCAAGATGTACTTCCCGCCGATCTTGTCGGTCATCCGGCCGGCCACGGGCGCGACGAACATCGAGATGATCGAGGCCGGCGCCATCGTCAGGCCGGCCTTGAGCGCTGAGAAGCCAAGCGCCGACTGCAGGTAGATGGTGAACGGCAGGAAGATGCCCATCATGCCGACCGACAGGACGCCGGACACCCAGTTCATCAGGCTGAAGTTGCGGTCATGGAACAGCGCGAACGGAACCAGCGGCTCCTTGTCCTGGGTGCGCGCCTGCACCACGAGGAACACGACGATGAGAAGGACGCCCGACGCCGATCACCAGCGGGATCGAGATGAACGAGGCGATCTTGCCCCAGTTGTACTTCTGGCCCTCGACCAGGCCGTAGCAGATCGCCAGCAGCGCCGCCGGTGGCGAGCAGCACGCCAGGGATGTCGAGCCGGTGCCTGGCGCCGACCTTCACGTCCGGGATCAGGAAGATGCTCAGCACGATCACGGCGACGCCGATCGGCAGGTTGATGAAGAAGATGTACCGCCAGTCGAACGCGCTGACCAGCAGGCCGCCGAGGGTCGGCCCGGCGATGGTGGCGACACCGGCGACCGCGCCCCAGATGCCGAACGCCGCGCCGCGCCGCTCGGGCGGGAACACCGTGGTCAGGATCGCGAGCGTCTGCGGCAGCAGCAGCGCGGCGCCGACGCCCTGGATCGCGCGGAACGCGATCAGCGCGCCGACCGTCGGCGAGAAGCCGCAGGCCGCCGACGCCAGCGTGAAAAGGATCACGCCGATCATGAACAGCCTGCGCTGACCGAACAGGTCGCCGAGACGCCCTGACGTGATCAGCAGCACCGCGAGCACGAGCGCGTAGGCGTTGATGACCCACAGCACGCCGTCCAGGGTCGCGTGCAGCCTGGAGATCATGTCGGGGATCGCGATGTTGACGATCGTCAGGTCGAGCAGCGTCATGAAGAAACCGAGCGACATGACGATCAGCACGACCCACGGGTTGCCGCGGTACTTGCTCACGATGTCCAAACCTCCTGGTTGCCCGCCACGCAACCTGCTGGTTGCCGCACCGCACCCCCGGCAGTCCGATGAGGAGGAGGACCGGTCAGGCATGCGCTCGCTGCAGCGACGACGAGAGCCGCAGCTATTCCCACCGCGGGGGACCAATCCCGGTGTCCGCATCTCCGGTCGCGGCCGCCCCGCTTCAGGTACTACCTCTGATGTTAGGCGCTGGTACCGACAGCCTGGCCGTGGCGACGAAACCCTGTTCAGGGTGCTCGCGGACCGCACAGTATGCTCCCGCCATGAACTTGAGCGGAACGGCAGCAATCGTCTCAGGCGGGGCCAGCGGCCTGGGCGAGGCGACGGTAAGGGACCTCAGCGCGGCGGGCTGCAAGGTCCTCGTCGCCGACCTCAACGAACAGCGCGGCACCGACCTCGCCAAGGAGGTCGGCGGCGAGTTCGCCAGGACCGACGTCTCCGACGAGCAGTCGGTCGCGGCGGCCGTCGCGGCGGCCGAGGGCCTCGGCGCGCCGCTCCGTGTCATCGTGAACTGCGCCGGCATCGGCTGGGCATCGCGCACGGTCGGCCGCGACGGCAGCCCGCACGATCTGGCCTCGTACCGCAAGGTCATCGACGTCAACCTGATCGGCACCTTCAACCTGATGCGAATCGGCGCAGCGGCGGTCGCGAAGACCGACCCCGCCGACGCCGACGGCCAGCGCGGCGTCGTCATCAACACCGCCTCGATCGCCGGGCTCGAAGGCCAGACCGGCCAGATCGCCTACTCCGCATCGAAGGGCGGGATCATCGGGATGACCGTTCCCGCCGCCCGCGACCTCGCGGCCATCGGGATGCGGGTCAACACGATCTGCCCCGGCATCATCGACACCCCGATCTACGGCTCAGGCCCGGCCAGCGATGACTTCAAGGCCAAGCTCGCCGCCCCCGTCGTGTTTCCGAAGCGGATGGGGACCGCGGCCGAGTTCGCCCAGCTCGTCCGCTCGCTGATCGAGAACGACTACATGAATGCCGAGGTCATCAGGTTCGATGGCGGCATCAGGTTCCAGCCCAAGTAACCGCCGGGATCCGGAGGCGCCGCCATGGCAGAAGACGCGATTCTTACCGAGGTCAGCGACGGCGTCGCGATCATCACGATCAACAGGCCGCAGGCCAGGAACGCGGTTAACGGCGAGGTCGCACGCGGCATCGCCGCCGCTGTGGAGGAGTTCGACGCGCGCGGCGACGTCAGCGTGCTGGTGCTGACCGGCGCGGGCGGCACGTTCAGCGCCGGGATGGATCTCAAGGGGTTTCTGACCGGCGACTCGCCGATCGCGCCAGGGCGCGGCTTCGGCGGGATGGCTGAGCGGCCGCCGGTCAAGCCCGTGATCGCGGCCGTCGAAGGCTTCGCGCTGGCCGGCGGGTTCGAGCTCGTGCTCTCCTGCGACCTGGTGGTAGCCAGTGAAGAGGCGAGGTTCGGCCTGCCCGAGGTCAGGCGCGGGCTGGTGGCGGGAGCCGGCGGGCTGCTCAGACTGCCGAGCAGGATTCCGTATCACATAGCAATGGAAATCGCGCTGACGGGCGAGCACTTCCCCGCTGCCAGGCTGGCGGAGGCGGGGCTGGTGAATAAGCTTGTGCCGGCGGGTCAGGCACTTCCCGCCGCCGTAGAACTCGCCGGGAAGGTGGCGCGCGGGGCTCCGCTCGCGCTGGCAGCGTCCAAGCGGGTGATCATCGAGTCGGCCGACTGGGCCGCGAACGAGGCGTTCGCCAGGCAAGCCGAGATCATCACGCCGATCTTCGTGTCGAAGGACGCGAGGGAGGGCGCGGCCGCCTTTAACGAGAAGCGGCCGCCTGCCTGGCGCGGCGAGTAGCGCGCCAGGCAGGGCGCGAGCCGCGGCGGCGTCCGGCACAAGGAGGGCGCGATGACTGATCAGCTGATCAGCGTCGTCGTGCCCTTCTATAACAACGCCGCGCTGCTCGGCGACTGCCTGGCCTCGATCGCCGCGCAGACGTACCGCAACCTGCAGGTCGTCATCGTCGACGACGGCTCGACCGACGGCAGCGCCGCGATCGCGCGCGAGCATGCCGCCGCCGACCCCAGGTTCGAACTGGTCAGCCAGCGCAACCGCGGCCCTGGCGCGGCCCGCAACCGCGGCGTCGCGGCCGCGACCGGCGAGTTCCTTGCCTTCGTGGACGCGGACGACCTGCTGCCGCCCGACGCCTACGCGACCATGCTCGCGGTCCTCGACCAGACCGGCTCCGACTTCGTCTCCGGCGGGGTGCAGCGGCTCAGCGCGGCCGGGCTCGGCAGGTCGGGGCTGCACGCGCGCGCCATCAAGGCCAGGGCGCTGCGGACCCAGATCGCCAGGACGCCTGAGCTGTTCTACGACATCTCGGTCTGGAACAAGCTGTTCCGGCGGTCGTTCTGGGACGCCGCGGGGCTCAGCCTTCCCGAGGGGATGCTCTGGGAAGACCTCGTCGCGATGACGAAGGCGCACGTGCTCGCGCGCTCCGTCGACGTGATCACCGAGCCGGTCTATCACTGGCGGGACAGGGACAAGGGCGCGCCGTCGATCACGCAGTCGCGCACCGACATCGGCAATATCAGGGACCGGATCACCGCCCTGCACATGATCGACGACTTCCTCCGCAGCCACGCGACGCCTGACATGCTCGGCCAGCATCAGCACAAGGCGCTGCTCAATGACCTGTGGCTGTATGTCGGCGACCTGCCGGGCACCGAAGCCAGCTACCAGCGCGAGTTCGCCGAGCTGACCGCTGGATACCTGCGCCAGGTGACGCCCGCTGTGCTCGCCGACCTGCCAGCCACCCGCAAGCTGGCCTACTACCTGATCGCGCATGACCGCCTCGACGAACTGATCGAGTTCGCCGAGTGGCTGGCCGCGAACCCTGGCAGGACGCCTCCGATGACTCGTGCCCGCGGCGCGCTGGCGGGTGTCGCCAGGCTGGCTGGCCTCGGCGGGCTGCGTGCCGACCTGCCGTTGCGCGGCGACGCCGACCTCGCCATCCCTGACCAGGTCTTCAGGCCGCAGTGGCGCGAGTTCGATCCCTACGTCGGGGTCGACCGGGTGAGCTGGAACGGCGACTCGCTGCGGATCGAGGGCTGGGCCTACGTGCCGTCGGTGGACATCGGCAGGCGCCGTGACGCCACCAAGGTCATCGCGCTCGTCCCGCGCGGACGGCGCCGCCCGCCGCTGGTGCTGCCGGCCAGGCAGGTGCCGCGGCCTGACCTGACGCAGGCATCCGGGCAGGACAGGTACCGCTATGACTGGGCCGGGTTCCGCTGCGACATCCCCGCCAGGTTGCTGCGGATCGGCGGGTTCGGGGCACGACCAGGCGCCTGGGACTGCGTGGTGCTGGTGCGCGGGCGCGGTGTCTGGCGTCCGGCCCGGCTGCACGCGGCAGGCCCGCCCCCGGCCGATCCCGGCGAGCGCGAGGTCGCGCCGGGCCTGCTGGCCGGGGTTGTCTGGCCCGGCGGGCGGCTGCAGGTGCGGCTGCGGCGCGCTGGTTCACGTCCCACGCCCGAGCCGGCTCGCGGACGTCGCGCGGACCGCGATCGAGCAGTCATGGGCCGGCGACGGAGCGCTCGTCGTGCGCGGCACGCTGCCTTCGCCACCCGCCGCGCCTGCGCCTGCCGCGCTCGCCGCCCACCCCGCTGCCCGCCGCGCCTGCGCCTGCCGCGCCTGCGCCTGCCCCGCCTGCAGCGGGGAGCGTCCAGGTGCTGCTCAGGCACCTTGATGGCTGGGATACCCGCGAGTTCGCGGCCGACGTGACCGGCGCGAGCTTTGTGGCCCGGGTCCCGGTTGGTGCGATCGAGGTGTTCGGCGACCGGCAGCCGTTGCGGGACGGGCGGTGGTCGGTCACGGTGCGCGGCCCTCGACGGCCCGCTCGGGGCCGGCTCGGTGACGGCTGACCGCGCGCAGGTGACGATCGGGCCGAAGCACTACCGCTGCGCTCCCGATGGCGCTGGCCTGCTGCTCACCGTCGGGCCAGTCCTCGGCCTTACCGAGCGCGGCAGGATCCGCCGCCGGTTGCTGCGCGACATCTACTACCGGGCACAGCGGCTGCTCCCGGTTCGCGACCAGATCCTGTTCAGCAGCTTCCACGGCAAACAGTGCGGCGACAACCCGCGCGGCGATCGCCGACGAACTGCGGCGACGGGGTGAGGTAAGAAAAACCATCTGGGCGATCTACGACTACTCGGTGCCAGTGCCCTCGGGAGCCCGGTCGGTGCTGATCGGCACTCGTGCCTACTTCCGAGCGCTGGCCAGGTCCAGGTACCTCATCTACAACGACCATGTGCCGCTGCCGTACCGCAAGCGGGCCGGCCAGCGGCACGTGCAGACCTGGCACGGGACTCCGCTCAAGCGCCTCGGCTACGACATCGGCACGCCAAGCTCGGCCAGCGGCATCCGGTACCTCGACTACATGGCGGGCGACGTCGCCCAGTGGGACATGCTCTTGTCGCCGAACCCGTTCAGCACGCCGATCATGCGCAGGGCGTTCCGGTTCACTGGAGAGATCTGCGAGACCGGCTACCCGCGCAACGACGCGCTGGTCACGGCGGCGGGCGGCGGAACCGCGGCGGATGCCGGGGTCGCCGCGATCAGGGAGCGGCTTGGCCTGCCCCCCGGCGTGCGGGTGGCCATGTACGTGCCGACCTGGCGGGACAATCAGCACGACGAGGCCGGCCGCTACCTGCTGGACTTCCGGCTTGACCTGGCTGCCGCCGCTGACCGGCTGGCCGGCGACTGGGTGCTGCTGATCAGAGGCCATCACCTGATGGCTGGCGGCATCCGGGCGGCCGCGATACCCGGGTTCACGGTCGACGTGACCAGCTACCCCGACATCGGCGACCTGCTGCGCGTCACCGACGCGCTGATCACCGACTACTCGTCGGTCATGTTCGACTTCGCGCCGACCGGCCGGCCGATGCTCTTCTTCACCTACGACCTCGAGCAGTACCGCGACCAGCTTCGCGGCTTCTACTTCGACTTCGAGGCGGACGCGCCTGGCCCGTTGCTCGCCAGTTCCGACCAGGTCGTGGCCGCGCTCGCCGACATCGACGCGGTCGCCGCCAAGTACTCGGCGGCCCACGCGGCGTTCGCGGCCAGGTTCTGTCCGCTGGACGACGGCAAGGCGTCGGCCCGCGCCTGTGACCGGATCTTCGTGCGATGAGAGGCGTCAGGCTCAGGAACGTCCAGTCCGAGGCCGCTGGCGCTGCCGGGCCCGCCGAGCCAGGGGCTGGCGGGGCGGCCCGCGTGCGGCCGGCTGCCCGATGGCCGTTCCGGCTGGATCGTCGCGGTGATCCCCGCCCTTGCCGAGCTCCTCGTCGGCGGCTACCGGATCGGCGTTCCTTCGCTCTGGCGGGACGAGGCCGCGACGATCTCGGGCTCCCGGCGCTCGCTGGCGGCGATCGCGACGATGATGCGGCACGAAGACGCGGTGCACGCGCCGTACTACGTGCTGATGCATCCGGTGGTCGCGGCCGGCGGCGCGTCGGCGACCGTGCTCAGGCTCCCTTCGCTGATCGCGATGACGCTCGCGGTCGGCCTGACCGCGGCGCTCGGGCGCCGGCTCGCCTTGGACTCCGGGCTGCCGGGAGCGAATGCGGTCGGGCTGCTGGCCGGCCTCGCGCTGACGGCGGTCCCGCTGACGACCAGGTACGCGCAGGAGGCCAGGCCGTACGCGCTGGCCACGCTCTTCGCGGTCGCCGCGACCTACGCGTTCGTGGTCGCGCTCGCGAGTCCGCGGCGGCGCTGGTGGGGTGCCTACGCGTTGGCCTTGCTGCTGACCGGTCTGTTCAACCTGTTCGCGGTGCTGATCGCGGTCGCGCACGGGGTAAGCCTGCTCTGGCTCCGTAGGGCGAAGAGCGCAGGCGCGGGCGCGGGTCAGAGCGGCGCCGGGCCGGTACGGGCCCGTCGCCGGCGTTACGCCGGTCGTCTTCCGCCGCTGGCTCGCCGCCTGCGTCGCTGCCGCGATCCTGCTGAGCCCGCTGGTCGTGCTCACCGCCGGCCAGTCCAGCCAGCTGAACTGGGTCCGGCGACCGGGCCTCGGGACCCTTGCCGCGCTCGCGCGCGACTTCGCAGGAACGACAGTGCTGATCCCGGTCGTCGCGCTGCTCGCGTTGTTCGGCTGCGCCGCCGGAATCGGAGTCGGCGGTGGCGCGAGGCGCCCGGGCCTGACCGCCGTCGGCTCGCCCCCGGTAAACCTGACCTCGATAGCCGTGACCCCGATAGCCCTGACTCCGATAGCACTGCCTTGGCTCGTCCTGCCGCCCGTCCTGCTGATCGCGGTCTCGTTCGCGCACCCTTACTACGTCGAGCGCTACGTGCTGTTCTGCCTGCCGGCCCTGGCCGTGCTGGTCGCGACCGGGCTGGTGTGGCTGGTCGTCCTGACCAGGCGCGCGCTGGCCGGCCGCGGCCTGCGCGCTCGCGCGGCCGACCTGCTCGCCGCGCTGCCGTCGGCCGCGCTCGCGCTGATCATCGTCGCCGCGCTGGCCGGACCGCAGCGCGAGATCAGGCAGGTCAACGCCCGCCCCGATGACCTGCGCGCCGTCGCGGCCGTGGTGGCGAGGCACGAGCGACCCGGCGACGCCGTCCTGTACCTGCCGCGCGACACCTCGCTCGTCGGCGTCGCCTATCCTGCCGCGTTCCGGCACCTGCGCGACATCGGGCTAGGCAGGTCCGCCCTCGCGTCGGGAACATTGCGCGGGCTCGCGGCTCCGCCGCGCGTCGTGGCGAGCAGGCTGGCGCAGGCGCGGCGGGTGTGGACAGTCCAGTGGGCGAACCCGCTCTCGCAGTCGACGGTCGCGCCGTCCGCGCTGACCAGGCTGCTGGCCGGGCTGCACCTGATCGGCACGTTGGCGGGTCCAGTCGGTCGTGCTGCGGCTGTACGCGGCGCCGTCGCCGTAGAAGTCCTGGCATGGATAGTGCCCCGCCGCCTGGTGGCGGCGGGGCACTGGTGTGCCGGGCTGGCATGAACGGGGGCTCGTGCCAGCCCGTGGCCTGGCCGGGGGTGCCTGGCCGTGTGCGGTCCCGGCCCTGGGGGGTGCGGGCCGGGTGGTGCGGTCCCGGCCCGGGGGGTTGGGCCGGGTGGTGCGGTCCGGCGGGGGTGCCGGGTGGTGCGGTCCGGCGGGGGGTGCGGGTGGCCGTGCCCGGGGGCGGGGCGTGGCCGTTCTCCCGCCTGGGGGCGGCGGGGAGCCTGGGCGGCGGGGCTGGGGGCGGCTGGGTGGGGCGGGGGGCGGGTTCAGGCGGCGGGGGCGCGGGCGGTGGTGATGGTGTGGCGGAGTTTGCCGCGGGCGCGGTGCAGGCGGGACATGACGGTGCCCAGGGGGGTGCCCATCAGGGCGGCGACTTCGCGGTAGGGGTAGCCCTCGACGTCGGCGAGCCAGATGGCGGTGCGGAACTCGGGCGGCAGCTGGCGCAGGGCGTCGAGCAAGGTGGTGTCGGTGATCCGGTCCAGGGCCTCGGCTTCGGCGGAGCGGGCGGGCCCGGCGAGCGGGTCGGTGCCGGGGTGCCAGTCGGCGGCGGGGTCGGCGCCGGGGGCGATGGCGGGCTCGCGCTTGCGCTTGCGGTAGGTGTTGATGAAGGTGTTGGCCAGGATCTTGTGCAGCCAGGCGCGCAGGTTGGTGCCGGGGGTGTACTGGCCGAAGGCGGTGTAGGCCTTGGCCAGGGTGTCCTGGACCAGGTCCTCGGCGTCGGCGGGGTTGCGGGTCATCCGCAGCGCCGCCGGGTACAGCTGGCCGAGGTAGGGCCGGACCTGCTCCTCGAAGTCGGCCTGCCGCCCGCCGGGCCGCGGCACCGCCAGCCCCTCAGCCGCGCCAGCGGCCGCGGCGGCTGCGCTCGCGGCTGCGCTCGCGGGCACGCCGCCCGGCAGGCCGGCGGCGGCGGTGGTGGCGGTGGTGGCGGTGGTCATCAGCGGTGGCTCCCTCGTGGTCGGTCACTACTAAGACGCCGCTGGCCCCGATCCGGACTCGTGATCTGAGTTACACCCCGACTACACACAGTTACCGATTCATGTGTGCGCTCAGTTCGTGCAGGCCTTTCCCGCAAATGTACGATTGCGACCGAAGCCACCGAGAAGGCCAGCCACCGAGACGCCGCTGAGGAGAGTTCGATGGCCTCAGAGGCATCCGCGTGGCTCCCGGCCAGCGGCGCCGACCAGCTAGGGCATGAGCTCGCGCGTGCCACCCCGGCCAGGACGCCGCCGGCCAGGACCCGCAAGCCGGCGGGCCGGCACGCCACGCCCAAGGGCGCCAGAGGCGAGAAGTCGGCTCCGGTGGCTCAGTCCCTGGCAGGCGGGGGCGACGGACCCAGCACCGACCCTGGCGGCCAGGCACAACCCGAGCCTCGCCGCCAGCGTTCCCGCGGCCGGGCCTGGTTTCTGCTGCACCCGCTGACGCTGATCTGCGCGATTCAGACCGCCGGTTGCCTGGCCCTGATCTGGAGCAACACGGCCTTCACCGACGAGGCCGACTACCTGCGGCTAGGCCACCTGATCATCGCGCACTGGCTGCACGGGACGTCCTGGCCAGCCGGGTACGGCCGACAAGGTTCTGTCCGGTGCGCCAGCGATCTACCCGCCGCTCGGCGCCATGGCTGACAGCGTGGGCGGGCTGGCTGGCGCCCGGATCCTGTCGCTCGCCTTCATGGTGGCCGCGACCGTGCTGGTCTACCGCACGGCGTCTCGACTGCTCGGCAGCACCGAGGCCGCCATCGCGGCCGCGCTGTGGGCGCTGAGTGAACCGGTGCTGAGGCTCGCGTTCGCGACCTACGATCCGATGTCGGTGTTCCTGGTCGCGCTCGCGGCGTGGCTAGCGGCGCAGGCCTGTTACCGGCACAGGCGGCTCGTTCTTGTGCTGTGCTCGGGCGCCGCGCTCGGGCTCGCCGTCGCGGTCGCGTACTCCGCGATCGCGATCACGCCAGTGGTGATCGCGTTCGCCTTCCTGACCTGGTGGCACCGCTTCGACACGCGCCTGGCCTGCTACTTGACCGCCGCGCTGACGGCGGTCGCCGCTGCGGTCTTCGCCGCAGCGATCACAGCGTCGGGATCCTGGGCGGGCATCGCGTTCACCGTCCTGAACCGCAAGGTGAACGACTATCAGCAGGTCGAAGTGATCCTCGGCGACGCCGCCAGGTACAGCGGCCTGATCGCCCTGCTCGCGCTGATCGGGGCCATGGCCGCGACCAGGGAGCGCGACCGGCGGTTCGGCTTGCTCCTGATCATGCTGGGCCTGACGGCGCTGGCCGTGCCCGCCGCCCAGCTGTATATGCGGACCGGGTGGGCGCTGGACAAACACGTGGCCTACGGCATCTGGTTCGCGTCGATCGCCGGCGGCTACGGCTGCATGGCGATCGCCCGCTGGCTGCGCGAGGCAGGAATCAGGAGCCGCCGCCTGGTCGCCGGCGCCGGCCTCACGGCGCTGATCGTCGTCGTGGCCGCCAACTGGCAGCTCGCGTCGCTGACGTTCCGCAGCTGGCCTGACGCCAGATCGTTCGTCGCGTCGTTCGAGCGGGTCGCGCCGCGCAACACCGGGCTGATCTACGCGTCCGCGCAAAAGCGCGTGGCCGCCTACTACGCGCCGGAAGGCGCCAAGTGGTGGCTGTGGAAGGTCACCGGCATGTCGCTCGACCCGGCCTCGGCGGGAGTGCCGCGCAGCCGCTGGTACTCCTACTACGCGGGCCGGCTGCGGAGCGCGGGCTACGGCCTGATCGCGCTCTTCTATGCCAGGCCGGCTGGCCTCCGCCTGCCGGCCAGCGCTGTCATCGGCCAGGGCGATGCCATCAGGATCGCCGCCAGGCTCGGCGGCCTCGACGCCCTGAAGGTCACCGAGCCTGGCGCGCCGGTCCTGACCAGGGCACTCGAACACGACAAGGAGTTCCGCCTGGTCGCAGTTGGTCCCTACGACGGCGTCACGCTGCACGGCATCTACGCCATCTGGCTGCGGAAGCCGCAGGCACCGGTCGCGTAAGCGGGCGTGGCGCGGCAGATGTCGGTCACGCCAGGGCGGCCGATGGCCTGCCCGACGGCCCGTAGCCAGCTAGCGTGGCGCGCAGCTTCTCCCTGCCCCGATGCAGCCGCGACATCACAGTGCCGATCGGCGTGCCCATGATCCTGGCGACCTCGCGGTACGGGATAGCCCTCGATGTCGGCCAGATAGATCGCCGTCCTGAAGTCCTGCGGCAGGTCACGCAGCGCGCGCAGCACCTCGGAATCGGCGAGCCGGTCAAGCGCCTCAGTCTCGGCCGACGGGGCCACCTGCGCGTAGGTCTCGGAACTGGCCTGCCAGTCGTCGCGCTCCTGGCTCGACGCCATCGCGGGCTCGCGCTTGCGCTTGCGGTAGGAGTTGATGAACGTGTTGGCAAGGATCCTGTGCAGCCACGCGCGCAGGTTAGTACCGGGCGTGAACTGGTCGAAGGCCGTGTAGGCCTTGGTGATCGTCTCCTGCACCAGGTCCTCGGCGTCGCTGGTGTTCCGCGTCATCGCGAGCGCGGCGGAGTGCAGCTGATCCAGGTAGGGCAGTACCTGCTGCTCGAACCCGGACCTCGAATCCGGGTTGCCTCGGTGGCTGCGCTGCGCGGGCCATCGTGTCCTTCGCTCGCTCGGTGCCGACCGTCGGCCGGACTCCTGCACCTCGTTCGAGCAGGAATATCACTGCTCGCTGGCTCAGTGAAAGCATCCAGACTGGCGTCGCGAGTAAATGATCAGCCAGGTTTCCCTCGACCGGCCGACTAGTGATTACGTTAAGCAATCAAATTATCACGGGTGCCTGTGGATAGGGCAACGAGGTTACCGCCGGGTATCGCCGTGACCAGGGCAGATCCAGACGCGCCTGCCGCAGTCAGATCCAGCTGTGGAACCACATCCGCTGGAACCAGGACGAATACGGCAGGACCTGGGCGGCGAGCACCGGGTACAGGTACGCGAAGCTCGCCAGCGTGAGCAGCATGTACCCGCCCGCGACGACCGCCCCGGTGGCCCGCCGGCCCGCCGGGGCCGCGGCGGGCCCGATGATCAGCCCCAGGCACAACGTGATCGCCATGACCAGGTACGGCAAGAAGATGATCGCGTAGAAGTAGTACTCGGTGCGGTGGTCGTGCCAGGCGAACCAGAACCACGGCAGCCAGCCCGCCGCCACCCCGACCAGGACCCCGCCTGCCCGCCAGTCCCTGCGGCTGGCCCACCAGATCAGGCAGAACGCCAGGGCGAGGATCGACGCCCACCAGATCGCCGGCGTTCCGATCGCGAGCACTTCCTGCTCGGTCGACCTCGCAGTGCTGCCGCAGTGGTCGGTCGGCAGGCAGTTGGAGAACATCGACACCGGCCGGCCGAGGATGATCCACGTCCACGGGTACGAGACGTAGCCGCTGTGATCCTGCAGGCCGAGGCCGAAGCCGAGCATCGACCTCTGGTACTGGTACCACGAATCCAGCGCCGACCAGATCGGGGTGTGGTTGCCGACGCTCGCGGCCCAGTTCCTGCCGTAGCCCTCGTTGCTGGCGAACCAGCCGCTCCAGGACGCCAGGTAGGTCAGGAACGGCGCGGCGCACGAACGAGACCGGCAGCCACTTGACGTCGCTGCGGAACACGCCGCCGAGCCGGTCGCGGTAGCCGAGCGCGCGCCTGGCGCCGATGTCCCACGCGATCGCCATGGCGGCGAACGCGAACAGGTACCAGACGCCGTTCCACTTGGTCGCGCAGGCGGCGCCGAGGAAGACGCCGGCCAGCACCCGGCGCCATCGGACCCCGAGATGCGGGCCGCCGCCCGCGAGTTCGCTGGGCGCGGCGTGCTCGGCGAGCGCGGCCAGCCTGGCCCGCGAGGCGTCGCGGTCGAGCACCAGCATGCCGAACGCGGCGAGCACCCAGAACATCACGAAGATGTCCAGGATCGCCGTCCTGCTGAGCACGAACTCCAGCCCGTCCAGCGCCATCAGCAGGCCGGCCACGCAGCCGAGCAGCGTCGAGCGGGTCATCCGGCGCGTGATCCGCGCGGTCATCAGGATCGCCAGCGTCCCGACGACGGCCACGGAGAACCGCCAGCCGAACGGGGTCAGGCCGAACAGCCACTCGCCGACCGCGATCATCGCCTTGCCGAGCGGCGGGTGCGCGACGTACTCACCTGGCGAGGTGAGGACGTGCGTGCTGCCGCTGACCAGCAGCGAGTTGACGTTCTTCGGGTGATTCCACTCCACGCCGTGACGCAGGATCGACCAGGCGTCGGGAACGTAGTAGGTCTCGTCGAAGACCACGGCGCGCGGCGTGCCCAGCCGGTAGAACCGCAGGAAGCCGCCGAACACCGTGACCAGCACGGGCCGAGCCCAGCCCCACCAGGATGCTGGCGGCATGGGCGGCACAAGCCGGTCGCGCAGGCTCCGCGACGGGTCGCCCTGCTGCTGGCCGGCCTCGTCGGCCGGCGCCGCGAAGTCCGAAGCTCTCATCGCAGCCATCGTAGGGCTGCATGGCATTAGCGTGGGCCGCGATGAAAGCTGGAAATCAGCACGAGGACGATCCAGCCAGCGGCGGGCACGGCACGCTGATCCTGGCGGCCGCGCCCATCGGCAGGCCGGAGGACGCGTCGTCGCGCCTGGCCGCCGCCCTCGCGGCCGCGCCGGTCGTCGCCGCCGAGGACACCCGACGGCTGCGCAGGCTGGCCGGTGCCCTCAATATCGAGATCACCGGCCGGGTCGTCTCCTACTACGAGGGCGTCGAGGCCGAGCGCGCAGCGACGCTGCTCGGCGCGCTCGCCGACGGCCAGGACGTGCTGCTGATCACCGACGCTGGCACGCCTGGCATCAGCGACCCCGGCTACCGCCTCGTCTGCGGCGCGATCGAGGCCGGGATCCGGGTGAGCGTGCTGCCAGGACCCTCCGCGGTCACGGCCGCCGTGGCGGTCTCTGGCCTGCCCAGCGACAGGTTCTGCTTCGAGGGCTTTCCGCCGCGCAGGTCTGGCGCGCTCGCGCGCAGGCTAGAAGAGTTGCGCACCGAGCCAAGGACCATGGTGTTCTTCGAGTCGCCGCGCCGGCTCGCGGCCACTCTGACGCAGATGGCGCAGGTATTCGGGCCTGACCGGCCTGCCGCGGTATGCCGCGAGCTGACCAAGACGCACGAGGAGGTCAGGCGCGGCCCGCTCGGTGAGCTGGCGGCGTGGGCGAAGGATGGCGTGCTCGGCGAGATCACCATCGTGGTAGGCGGCGCCGTCGGCCCGCGGGCCGCGGCCGCGGCAGCGGCCGCGGCCACCCCGCAGGACGTCGCGGCGAAGGTCGCCGCTGCCGAGCGGACCGGGCTGACCCGCAAGGAGGCCATAGCATCCGTCGCCGCCGAGACCGGCCTGCGCCGCCGGACCGTCTACGACGCGGTGCTCAAGGCGAAGGCCGGCGGCCCCTCATGATCGCGGAGACTTTTCGGCGTAGCTGCCGAGAATCGTCCGTGATCACGAGGTCCGGGTCGCGCCCGGCGCGGCCCGCGAGCCTGCTCGTGAGCAATACGCTAGAGACCATGTCCCCTACGACCGGTCGTCACATCCTGGCCGCGCCCGCGTGGCCGTACGCCAACGGGCCCAGGCACATCGGGCACGTCTCTGGCTTCGGGCTGCCCTGCGACATGTTCAGCAGGTACCACAGGATGGCCGGCGACCGGGTGCTGATGGTCAGCGGCACCGACGAGCACGGCACGCCGATCCAGGTCCAGGCCGACGCCGAGGGCGTGACCGCGCGCGAACTCGCCGACCGCTACAACCGGGTGATCGCCGAGGACCTGACCGGGCTCGGAATGTCCTACGACCTGTTCACCAGGACCACCACGCGCAACCACTACGCGGTGGCCCAGGAGATCTTCACGGGCCTGTACGACAACGGCTACATCTTCGCCAAGACCACCCTCGGCGCGGTCTCGCCGTCGACCGGCCGGACCCTGCCCGACCGCTACATCGAGGGCACGTGCCCGATCTGCGGCTACGACTCCGCGCGCGGCGACCAGTGCGACAACTGCCAGAACCAGCTCGATCCCGTCGACCTGATCAACCCTCGGTCCAAGATCAACGGCGAGACGTCCGGTTTTCGTGGAGACCGAGCAGTTCTTCCTTGACCTGCCCGCCTTCGCCGACGTGCTGGGCACGCTGGCTGCAGTCCAAGAGCGGCCAGTGGCGGCCGAACGTGCTCAAGTTCTCGCTCAACCTGCTCGGCGACCTGCAGCCGCGCGCGATCACCAGGGACCTGGACTGGGGCGTGCCGATCCCGCTCGACGGCTGGCGGGACCGGCCCGACAAGCGGATCTACGTCTGGTTCGACGCGGTGATCGGGTACCTGTCGGCCTCGATCGAGTGGGCGCGCCGGTCCGGCGACCCTGACGCGTGGCGGGCCTGGTGGCAGGACCCGGAGGCGCTTGCCTATTACTTCATGGGCAAGGACAACATCGTCTTCCACTCCGAGATCTGGCCGGCCATGCTGCTCGGCTACGGCGGCATGGGCAGCCGTGCTGGCAAACAGGGGGATGCCAAGCCGGGCTCGCTCGGCGCGCTGAACCTGCCGTCCGAGGTGGTCTCCAGCGAGTACCTGACCATGGAGGGCCGCAAGTTCTCCTCGTCCAGGTCGGTCGTGATCTACGTGCGCGACTTCCTGAGCCGCTACGACGTCGACGCGCTGCGCTACTACGTGGCCGTCGCCGGGCCAGAGAACCAGGACACCGACTTCACCTGGAGCGAGTTCATCCGCCGCAACAACGATGAGCTGGTCGCGAACTGGGGGAACCTGGTCAACCGCAGCATCTCGTTCGCCGCCCGCAACATCGGCTCGATCCCCGAGGCCTGGCGAGCTCACCGACGCGGACCGCGCGCTGCTCGAGGGTTCGAAGCAGGCGTTCGCCACGGTCGGCGAGTCGCTGTCCAGGTCTCGGTTCAAGGCCGCGATCACCGAGGTGATGCGCACGCTCGGCGAGGCGAACAAGTACCTGTCCGACCAGGCGCCGTGGAAGCTGCGCGAGTCCGACCCCGAGCGGATGCGGACGATCCTGCACGTCGCGCTCCAGCTTGTCGACGACGGCAAGACGCTGCTGACCCCGTTCCTGCCGCGCTCGTCGCAGCGGGTACTACGAGTTGCTCGGCGGCACGGGCACCTGGGCGGACATGCCGCGAATCGACGAGGTGGACGAGGACGGCGGCGCGCCCTACCCCGTCATCACCGGCGATTACTCGGGCGCGGCAACCTGGGGTTCGGCCCCGATCAGGCCAGGCACGCCGCTCGCGGCGCCGACGCCGCTGTTCGCCAAGATCGACCCTGACGTCGTCGTGGACGAACTGAACCGGCTCGGCGGCTATGACAGCGAGGCGGAGGACGGGTGACGCTGTCGCCGGTCCGCCGGCCATGAAGGCCCCGCCCGCCCCGCCGCCCGAGCCGCTCCCGGCGTCCGCCTTCGACGCGCACACGCACCTGGACATGCTGCCCGGGCCGGTCGAGGCCGTGCTCGCTGACGCCCGCGCGGCCGGCATCGCGAAGGTCGTGACGATCGGCTGCGACGTGGAGTCATCCCGCTGGGCGGCGGCCTGCGCGGCCGAGCACGCCGACGTCTACGCGGCGGTCGCGATCCATCCGAACGAGACGCTGCGCGCCGAGGACGGACCTGGGCGCGCCGGAGGCCGGCCGGCCGGCCGGGACGCGGTGCTGGCCGAGATCGCCGCGCTCGCGGCGCAGCCGAAGGTGCGTGCGATCGGCGAGACCGGGCTGGACTACTACCGCGACAACGCGCCGCACGCGCTGCAGCGGGACTGGTTCCGCGGTCACATCGAGATCGCGAAGGCCACGGGCAAGGCACTGATGATCCACGACCGGGACGCGCACGAGGATGTACTGGACATTCTTGCGCTACAGGGCGCACCCGAGCATGTCATCTTCCACTGCTTCTCTGGCGACGCGGATATGGCCAAGAGGTGCGCGGCCGCCGGCTACGTGATGAGCTTCGCCGGCAACGTCACGTTCCCGAGCGCGGGCCAGCTTCGGGAGGCGGCGGCGGTCGCTCCCGCTGAGCTGATCCTGATCGAGACCGACGCGCCGTACCTCACCCCGGTGCCGAACCGGGGCAGGATGAACGCGCCGGCCCAGGTCGCGCACACGCTGCGCGCGATCGCCGAGGTCAAGGGGATGGACGTGGCCGAGCTTTGCGCGGCGGTGATGGCGACCGGCGAGCGGGTCTTCGGCCCGTGGCCGGCGCAGGCCGTGAACGAGACCGCCATGGACAAGGCAGGGCACGGTCCTGGCGCGGCAGCCAGGCTGCTCGGGCCCGCCGAGATCAGGCAGATCGCCGACCGGCTCGGGATCCGGCCCGCCAAGCGGCTCGGCCAGAACTTCGTCATCGACCCAGGCACGATCAGGCGCATCGTCGGCGCTCGCTGACCTGCATCCCGACGACGTCGTGCTCGAGGTCGGCCCCGGCATCGGCTCGCTCACGCTCGGGCTGCTCGGAGCCGCGAGCCGGGTCGTCGCGGTCGAGGTAGACCGCGCGCTCGCGGCGGAGTTGCCGGCGACCGTCGCCGACCGCGCGCCGGCGCTGGCGGGCCGGCTCGATGTGGTCACGGCCGACGCGCTCAGCACTCGCGGGATCCCCTACAGCCAGCGCGCCGACGGCGCTGGTGGCGAACCTGCCCTACAACGTGGCCGTCCCCGTCGTGCTGCACCTGCTCAGTGAGGTGCCGTCGATCGCTCGCGCGCTCGTCATGGTCCAGGCGGAGGTGGCCGACCGGATGGCCGCGCGGCCGGGCAGCAAGATCCTACGGCGTGCCCTCGGTCAAGCTGGCCTGGTACGGGAGCGCCCGACGTGCCGGGACGGTGTCGCGGACCGTGTTCTGGCCGGTGCCGAACGTGGACTCGGCGCTGGTCGCCTTCACCAGATGGCCCGACGGCGCAGGTCCGGGTGCCGGCGGGCTGGCCGGGGCGAGCCGCGCGGAGGTCTTCGCCGTGATAGACGCCGCGTTCGCGCAGCGCCGCAAGACGCTCAGGTCGGCCCTGGCGCCCTGGGCGGGCTCGCCGCAGGCGGCGGAGACCGTGCTGCGCGAGGCGGGCGTTGACCCTTCGCTGCGCGGCGAGGCACTCGGCATCGCTCATTACATCCGGATTGTTCTGGCAGCGCGCGAAGCGCGTACGATCATCGAATCGTGACGCACGTGACACAAGTCGACGGGCCAGCGGGCTCCGTCACCGCCCGGGTGCCTGCGAAGGTGAATCTGCAGCTCTCGGTCGGACCGCTGCGCGAGGACGGCTACCACGACCTGGTCACGGTGTTCCACGCCGTCTCGCTCTTCGACGAGCTGACCGTGACCCAGGCCGACCGGACCAGCGTCACGGTCTCCGGGGAGGGCGGACCCGCGGTTCCGCTCGGGCCCGCCAACCTCGCGGTGCGCGCGGCGGTCGCGCTCGCGCGGGCAACCGGGCGCCGCGGCAAGGGCGCCGGCGGAGTCAGGATCGAGATCCGCAAGCGCATCCCGGTCGCGGCTGGCCTGGCTGGCGGCAGCGCCGACGCCGCCGCCGCGCTGGTCGCCTGCAACGAGCTGTGGCGCACCGGGCTCAGCACCGCCGACCTGGCCGACATCGGGGCCAGGATCGGCAGCGACGTGCCGTTCGCGCTCAACGGCGGGACCGCGGTCGGCCTCGGCCGTGGCGAGCGGCTGACCACGGCGCTGGTCTCCGGCAACTACCACTGGGTGCTCGCGTTCGGCGCGAGCGGGCTGTCGACCCCTGACGTCTACGCCGCCTGCGACCGGCTCAGGGCCTCCAGGCGGGCGAAGGACGGGACGCCGAACGCGGTGCCTAATCCGGTGCTGAACACTGAGCTGATGGCGGCGCTGCGATCGGGCGATCCCGCCGCGGTCGGCCCGCAGCTGAGCAACGACCTGCAGCCGGCGGCGCTGTCGCTGCAGCCGCTGCTGCGCCAGGCGCTGCAGGCCGGCAAGGAACACGGCGCGCTCGGCGCGATGGTCTCAGGATCGGGGCCGACCTGCGCGTTTCTCGCGAAGGACGCCGACGCGGCCCGCGACCTCGCGGTCGGGGTGACCGGCGCCGGCGTCTGCCGCGCCGTCGTGCAGGTCGCGGGCCCTGTTCCTGGCGCCAGCGTGGTGGAATCGGGCGCCCTGGCGTGAACCTCGTCAACCTCGAGGCCGCCGTCAAGGCCTACGGGGAGCGCGTGCTGCTCGACCACGTATCACTGGGCGTGGCCGCCGGCGACCGGATCGGGGTGGTCGGCCGCAACGGGTCGGGCAAGACGACCCTGCTCGCCGCGCTCGCGGGCGTCGCGGACCTGAACGCCGGCCGGTCGACCAGGGTCCGCGACGCCACGGTCGGCTACCTGCCCCAGGCCGAACAGCTGACCGGGCAGGTGCGCGACCTCGTGTTCGGCGAAGCTGCCCGAGCACGAATGGGCAACCGACGCCAGGGCGCGCGGGCTGCTTGGCCGCGCTGCTCGGCAGGCATCGACCTCGACGCGGCGGCAGAGCGCCTGTCCGGCGGCGAGCGCCGCCGGGTCGCGCTCGCGGCGCTGCTCCGCGGCACGCACGACCTGCTGCTGCTCGACGAGCCGACGAACCACCTGGACATCGAGGCGATCAGGTGGCTGGCCGGTTACCTGGCAAGCCACGGACAAGGCAGCGTTCGTCGTGGTCACGCACGACCGGTGGTTCCTCGATGAGGTCTGCGACCGGACCTGGGAGGTCGCCGACGGTCAGGTGCACAGCTACGACGGCGGCTACTCCGCATACGTGCTGGCCAGGGCCGAGCGGGCCAGGCAGGCGGCGGCGCTCGACCAGCGCAGGCGCAACCTGCTCCGCAAGGAACTCGCCTGGCTGCGCCGCGGTCCGCCCGCCCGGACGAGCAAGCCCAAGTTCCGGCTCGATGCCGCGGCGGCGCTGATCGCCGACGAGCCGGCGCCGAGAGACGGCGTCGAGCTGTCCACGCTCGCGACGGCGAGGCTGGGCAAGAGCGTGATCGACCTGACCGACGTGAGCGTCGGGATCGGCGACCTCACGCTGCTCGACCACGTCAGCTGGCAGCTCGGCCCCGGCGACCGGATCGGAGTCGTCGGCGTCAACGGAAGCGGGAAGACCACGCTGCTGAACGTGCTAGCCCGGGGGGACGGAGAGCCCGCCGGTTACAGGCGCAGCGGCGAGGTCGTGACCGGCAAGACCGTCCGGCTCGGCTACCTCACCCAGGAACCCGTTCCGCTCGATCCGGGCCTGCGGGCGCTCGAGGCGGCCGAGCGGGTGCGCAGCTCGGTCAGGATCGGCAAGGGCGAGCTGAGCGCCGGCCAGTTGCTGGAGCGGCTCGGCCTGCGCGGCGAGCGGCAATGGACCCCGGTCGCCGAGCTCTCTGGCGGCGAGCGGCGCCGGCTGCAGCTGCAGATGCTGCTCATGGACGAGCCGAACGTGCTGCTGCTCGACGAGCCGAGCAACGACCTGGACATCGACACGCTCACCGAGCTCGAGGACCTGCTCGACGGCTTCCCTGGATCGATCGTCGTGGTCAGCCACGACCGGTACTTCCTCGAGCGCGTCACCGATCACGTGCTGGCGCTCGTCGACGCCAAGCTCGCGTTCCTGCCAGGCGGGATCGCCGAGTATCTCGAGCTGAGAGAGGCCGGCCTGGCCGGCAAGCCGGCCAGGCCGGCACCCGCTGACGAGACTGCTGCTGGCGCGGCGGTCGCCCAGGCCGGGCGAACGGCCGGCGAGCTGCGCGAGGCGAAGAAGGAGCTGACCAGGCTCGACCGCCAGCTCGCGCGGCTGACCAGCAAGGAGGCCGAGCTGCACGTCGCGCTCGCCGAGGCGAGCGCGGACTACCAGCGGCTGATCGAGCTGGGCGACGAGCTCAAGGCGGTGCAGGCTGAACGTGCGGCCGTAGAAGACCGCTGGCTCGAGGCCGCCGAGCTTGCCGGGAGCTAGCGCTCCGCGATCACTTGGAGTGCGTGACGGCGCGCCAGAAGGTACGGGCGATCACGCGGTAGCCGGCGTTGTTCGCGTGCTCGTCAGGCCCGCGCGGGTTCTTGGCGCACATCCAGGTCAGCGCGCAGATCGCGGCGACGTTGGGCGGCTTCGAGCCCGACGAGCCAGCGTGCCCGTTCTTCTCGCCGAAGTCGGCGCTGCGGAAGGCCGCGAACACGTTCGCGACCCGCGCGCCGTAGCTGCGATAGCGGTCGGCCAGCATCTTGTTGCCGCCAGCGGCGACGGCGCCGGTGAGGATCCCGAGCTGCCTGGCGACGGTGCCCCGCTGCCAGAGTCCGAGTTCGGGGACGTAGTACGTCATGCCGACGATCAGGACCCGCGGCCCGGCCGCGGCCCGCAGCGTCGCGAGGATCCGGCTCAGGTTCCTGGCGATCTGCGGCAGCCTGGTGACCACGCACGGCAGGAGCGCGGCAAGGCCGCCGCTGCCCAGGCACGAGTTCGGGTCGTTCGCGCCGATGTCGATGGTGATCAGCGCCGTGCGGCCGCGATGCGCCCGCAGGAATCTCGCGGCCTCGGCGAGCTGATTGCCTGCCTGGTACCGGCAGATGCCGCCGTGGATCATCGTCTGCGTCGTCTCGCCCGAGCAGCCCAGCTTGACGAGCCGCAGATGCGGCAGGCTGCCTGCGGAGCGAGGCCGCGAGCTGGTCCGGATAGCCGTGGTCGGTAGCGACGTCGTGACCTGTCAGGCCCGGTTGCACGCCCTGGGACAGCGAGTCGCCGAGCGCGAGGTAGTACGAGGCAGTACTGCTCCGGCCGCTGAGCCCGTGCCTGAGCGCGCTCACCGGGTCGCGCTGCCGCTGCGCCGCGCCCGGCGGCGAGTCGGTTTGGTGGCCAGATCCCGGCGCGGCACCGTGCGAGCAGCCCGTCAGCATGATCAGGCCGGCCAGCAACGCCAGCGCCGAGCGATTGGTAAAACTACGCGGTCGCATCGGCGTCGAACGGGCTGAGCAACATGCGGAGCAGGGATGCGAGCAGCTCGCGCTCGCTCGCGTCCAGGCCGGTGAGCAGCCCGCGCTCCTGCTCGAGCAGGTCGGTCAGCGCCGCGTCCGCGACGCTCTCGCCGCGCTTGGTGAGCTGGACCAGGACGCCGCGCTTGTCCTGGGGGTCCGGCAGCCGCCTGACCAGACCGCCCTCGGCCAGCCTGTCGATCCGGTTGGTCATGGTGCCGGAGGTGACCAGCGTGGCCCGCAGCAGCGCCCCAGGGCTCAGCTGGTACGGCGGTCCCTGCCTGCGCAGCGCGGAGAGGACATCGAACTCCCAGGTCTCCAGGCCGTGCGCGGCGAACGCGGTCCGCCTCGCCCGGTCCAGGTGCCTGGCCAGCCTGGAGACGCGGCTGAGCACTTGCAGCGGCTCGAGGTCCAGGTCAGGCCGCTCGGCGCGCCACCCAGCGACGAGGTCGTCGACTTCGTCGCGCACGTCTGCTGCCTGATCCATCCGAGCAGCATATCTCTTGACATCGAGAATTCGCGTGAGGTGACACTGGAGAAGAATCTTGATGTCGAGATACTTTCGACGACTCGCGGTCTCAAGGAGGAGCGGCGGCATGTGGGATCCAGGCAAGTACCGGCAGTTCGGCGCGGAGCGGTCGCGGCCCTTCTACGAGCTGGTCAGCAGGGTCGGCGCCGCCGAGCCTCGGCTCGTCGCCGATCTCGGCTGCGGGCCAGGCGAGCTGACCGCCGAGCTGTGCAAGCGCTGGCCGGCCGCCCAGGTGGTCGGCGTGGACAACTCGGCCGAGATGATCGCGGCCGCCGGCGAGGTCGCGGCCGGGCTGCCGTCGAGCACCCGCGCGCGGCTGAGGTTCGAGCTTGCTGACGTGACGGACTGGGAGCCGCCCGCGGGCGCGCTCGACGTGATCGTGTCCAACGCCATGCTGCAGTGGCTGCCCGAGCACGAGAAGCTGCTCTCGCGCTGGGTGGGCCACCTCGCGCCGGGCGGCTGGCTCGCGTTCGCGGTTCCCGGCAACTTCGACCAGCCGACCCACGGCTTGATCCGCGAGCTGGCGGCGTCGCCGCGGTGGCGCGACGCCCTCTCGCGGCGTCGCGTTCAACAGGCAGGCCGCCGATCCGGCCGAATACCTGGACCTGCTGGCGCGCGAGGGTTGCACGGTTGACGCATGGGAGACCACGTACCTGCACGTGCTCGACGGTGAGGATGCCGTGCTGCGCTGGTATCAGGGCACGGGCCTGCGGCCGGTGATCGCGGCGCTCGATGCGGAGGCGGAGGCTGAGTTCATGGCCACCTACGGTGCCCGGCTGCGCGAGCGCTATCCGCGCCAGCCGTACGGCACGGTGCTGCCGTTCAGGCGCGTGTTCGTGGTCGCGCGGCGTAGCTGATGACGGCCGGTTCTCAGGGCTTGTCGTTCAGGCGCTTGAGCGCGACGGGCGAGATCTTCGGCTTGGGATCAAGCTGGGACAGGCCATTCCAGGCCAGGTTGACCAGGTGCGCCGCCATCTCCTCGAGCTTGGGCTTGCGCACGTCGAGCCACCACAGGCCGGCGAACGCGACCATGCCGACCAGCATCTGGGAGTACATCGGCGCGAGCTTCGGGTCGTAGCCGCGGAGCTTGAGCACGTCGGCGAGGATGTACTCGACCTGGCTGGCGATGTCGCTGATCAGGCTCGCGAAGGTGCCAGCACCCGTCGCCGGGTGCGAGTCGCGAACCAGGATGCGGAAGCCGTCGCTGTTGTCCTCGATGTAGCGCAGCAGCGCCACGGCGGCGGCCTCGAACTTCTCCATCGTGTCCTCGCCCTGGAGGAGTTCGGTCGCCATGGCGAGGAACCTGTCGACCTCGCGGTCGACCACGACGGCGTAGAGCCCTTCCTTGCCGCCGAAGTGCTCGTAGACGACCGGCTTAGACACGCCGGCCTGGGCGGCGATCTCCTCGATGGAGGTGCCGTCCAGGCCGCGCTCGGCGAAAAGGCGCCTGCCGATGTCGAGCAACTGCTCGCGTCGTTGCTTGCCGGTCATTCGCTTGCGGCCGGACGCCTGGGGATGGCTGGTCACTGCCCCATCATGCAGCGACCTGGCGACAAGGGGTAATCGGCGCAGGTGCTGGCGTGCTGCGGGCTGCCCTCGTTCGCGGCTCAGCTCGCGGTTAGTCGGCCGCTAGCTCGTGGTTAGCTGCGCCGCGACCGGCCGCTTGGTCATGGAGCCGAGTTCGCGCACGTCGCCGACCTTCTTGCCGGTCAGCCGCGCCTCGTCGGGCCAGCGAACGTCGTAGACCCAGCCGAACTTCTCGGCCAGCCAGATGCCGCGCGCTGCGATGTCGATCTGCCCCTTGAATACTCCGTGCCTGGCGCAGGTCGGGTCCGCGTGGTGCAGGTTGTGCCACGACTCGCCGAACGAGAGCACGGCGAGCCAGGCCACGTTCTTGGACTTGTCCCTGGCCTCGAATTCGCGCTTGCCGAACGTGTGGCAGATCGAGTTGATCGACCAGGTCACGTGGTGCAGGAACGACACCCGGACCAGGCTCGCCCAGAAGAACGCGATCACGGCGCCCTGCCAGGACATCGTCCAGAGGCCGCCGATCAGCGCCGGGAGGAGCAGGGTGGCCGCGACCAGCGCGCCGAACCTCTTGTGCACCATCACGATGTCGCGGTCGGCGAGCCAGTCGGGGGAGAACTTCTCGTGCGAGGTGACGTCCCGGTCGAACAGCCAGCCCATGTGGGCCCAGACCATGCCCTTGGTGAGGGCCTTCCAGTCCTCGCCGAATCGCCACGGCGAGTGCGGGTCGCCTTCCTTGTCGCTGTACTTGTGGTGCCTGCGGTGGTCGGAGACCCAGTCCAGGATCGGGCCCTCGATGGCCATCGAGCCTGCGATGCCGAGCGCGACCTTGAACGGGCGCTTGGCCTTGAAGGAGCCGTGGGTGAAGTAGCGGTGGAAGCCCATCGCGATCCCGAGCCCGGAGAACAGGTAGAAGACGATGGCGATCACGACGGTCTGCCAGTTGAGCAGGCCCCAGACCCAGGCCACTGGTACGGCCGCCAGCAGCGCGAGCATCGGAACGCCGGTGAAGATGCCGACGGCGAGCCGCTGAGTGCCCGACCGCGGGTCAGGCTGGAACTCGGGCAGTGGTGCGCGGCGAACCGGCTTGCGCACCTGCTGCTCGGCTTGCGCGACGGAAACGTCGGTGGTAGCGGTCATCACGGTTCCTCGGTGGCTCGAAGGGGCCGGTCAGAAGAGCGATCCGCATAACCGAGGTCATGGGCCGAGCGAATACGCTTACGTAACCGTAGCTTACGGTACCGTAGGTTCTCCGGGGCCCCTAGAGCGATATCTGACAGATTTCGGCCGGTTCGCCTTGTAAGCTTCCGTGAACCTGCCCGGTCGCGCACCGATCATGCACGGCAAATCCGCGGTCAAGGCTCGCATCGGGCTGGCCACCCGTGTCCCTCGCCCGACTCCGCTGGTCGGCGCATCGCGCGCGAAGTGGGCCGCCGGTACAGTGTGCTCTGTCACAATCCCGGGTCGTCTAGATCAGGCAGGACGGGATCTTTGGTGTCCCTAACCGAGGTTCGAATCCTCGCCCGGGAGCGAGATTGCCGGTGAAGCGGTTCGAATTCTTGCCGATACCCGGCCGTGCGAGCGGTGCCCAGCATGGTCCGGCGTCAGCGGGCGCTGCACATGGCGCCGGGCCGGCTTCCGAGGTGCGGAGTTCGCCAGGACCGCCGCGCACCAGCCCTCGATTCGCGTATACAGCGGGCCGCTTCGCAGCACCTCAATTCGCAGGCAGCCATGGTAGTCCGGCCCGGTGTTCAGCCTCGCGGTCTTGGGGTTGTGCCATTTGAGATTAGGGCCGGTGAAACTGCGCCGGGATGCCGCCTGGTCACTGCGAGCCAGAAGTCGCTTGGCCGCACCGAGATCCGCGGTCTCGTGGATGCTGAGCCGGTAAGACGATCTGGTCCTGCCCGACTCCAGCAGCTCGAGGAATCGCAGGTAGAGAGCCTGACCAGCCGCGGGTCACTGTTGATGAAGATGACGCGTCCAGAACGTCGGTACGGCTTGCTCTTCGTACCCTCGCACCAGTAGGCGATGGCCCCGGCGATCAGGATCTCGCGCTCGGTGAGCGGTCCGATCTGCATCGCTCCTCATCGGCTACGGACGGCCTTCCTGCCTCCTCGCGGCGCTGTCGCTCTTGCGACCAGTAGGCCTCTACGGCGGCGGCCTGGCGCTTGGCGCATTCTTCATAGCTCAGGCGCTCGGGGCGGGGGAGGTCGCGCACCCAGAGCGACACCGAACTCTTGGAGACGCCGAGTCTTGCGGCGATCTCCTTGTAGGCAAGGCCCTGCTGGCGCAGCTCACGCGCCTTGGCGCGAAGATCGTCCTTGGCGTTCGGGCGCCACGTTGAGATGAGGGGGCGCTCGCCGCGTAAGGCCTCGTTCAGGGTGTGGTTGCTGCCGATCCGCAGGATCTCCTTGATCTCGCGGCGTGACTTGCCCTCCCTCCGAAGCGTGACCGCCTGATCCCGCAGCTCGGCAAAACGCGTACTCGCTAATTGCTTGCTCATATTCGAACTTTAGTGCGAGGGTCTGACAGTCGGCGGATAGCTTGCCGCTAGCTGAACTCGGCGCGGACGCCCAGGAGGCGGACCGGGTCCTGCCTGCCGAACTCCTCCAGCGCGGCTAGGGCGGCTTCCTCGATCCGTTCCGGATCGCTCGTCGGCTCTGGCAAGGTCCGCCCGTGGGTGTGGGTGAAGAACGGCGCGAAACGGATCTTGACGATGATCCGGATCGCGGGTCTGCCTTCGGCCTTCACGTCGTCGGCGACGCGCCGGGAGATCCGCGCGATCTCGGTCCTGACCTGCGCCCAGTCGGTGATGTTCTGCTGGAACGTCTCCTCGCGGCCGTGTCCGCGTGGCACGTAGGGCTCGGCGGTGACCGCCGACAGGTCGATCCCGTGCGCTGTCTGCACCAGCCAGGGCCCGATGGCCGGGCCGAACCGGCCAGCCATCTCGCGGGTGTCCGCGGCGGCCAGGTCGGCCACCGTCGCGATCCCGAGCGCCGCGAGCTTGCGCGCGGTCCTGGCGCCGATGCCCCACAGCGCGTCGGGCGGCCGCGGCCCGAGCAGATCCCACCAGGTCTCGCTTGTGATCATGAACACACCGGCTGGCTTGCCGAATCCGGTCGCGATCTTTGCCTGGAGCTTGTTCTGGCCGATCCCGACCGAGCAATCGAGGCTCGCTGCCTCCCGCACCTGACGCTGGATCCTTCTCGCGAGCGCGACGGGATCGTCGGTCTGCGCCGCGATGAACGCCTCGTCCCATCCCATCACCTCGACGACAGCGTCCAGTTGCCTAAGCGTTGACATCACCACCGCGGAGGCGGCGTCGTAGACCGCCCTGTCCACAGGCAGGAACACCGCGTCCGGGCAGCGGCGGGCGGCGGTCCGCAGCGGCTGGCCGGAGTGCACGCCGAACTCGCGCGCCTCGTACGAGGCGGTGCTGACGACGCCGCGTTTGGTGGGGTCCCCGTCGCCGCCGACGACGACCGGCTTGCCCTTGAGCTCGGGCCTGCGCAGTACCTCGACCGCCGCGAGGAACTGGTCGAGGTCGACATGGAGCACCCAGTCGCTCACAACAGCAAGTTTCGCCCCCTCAGCACTTTGCTCGCAGAATCTTCCCTGCGGGGAAGATACGACCTAACCGAATCGTGCCCCCATGGTGCCCAGGTACCGGGAGGTATTCTGCTCCAATCGGGGACTCCGGCGCGCGTCAGCGCCTAGGTCTGACAATCCACAGCGACGTCGAGGAGCCGAGCCGAGTGAGCGCAGCAGGTCCGGCCGCCGTGATCGTGCTCGCGGCAGGCGAGGGTACCCGCATGAAGTCGCCCATACCCAAGACTCTGCACCGGGTCTGCGGCCAGACGATGCTCGGCCACTGTCTCGCCGCCGCCGCCGAGCTGACCCCTGGCAAGCTGATCGTGGTCGTCGGTCATGACGGCGAACGGGTGGCGACGCACGCCCGCGAGCAGGTACCAGGCGTGATCATCGTCGAGCAGGACTACCTGGGCGGCACCGGGCACGCGGTGCGGGTGGTGCTCGAGACGGTCGGAACGATCAGGGGCACCGTGGTCGTGACCTACGCCGACACCCCGCTGCTGACCGGCGCCACCCTGGCAAGGCTGGTCGACGAGCGCGCCGCGACCGGCGCCGCCGCGGCCGTGCTGACCGCGCGGGTGCCCGACCCGTCCGGCTACGGCCGGATCGTCAGGGACGGTCGAGGCGCGTTCGCCGCCATCGTCGAGCACGCCGACGCGACGCCTTACGAGCTAGCGATCGACGAGATCAACACCGGGATGTACGCCTTCGAAGGAGATCTGCTCGCCGACGCCGTCAAGCGGGTCAGGACCGACAACGCGCAAGGCGAGCAGTACCTCACCGACGCGGTGTCCGTGCTGCGCAGCGACGGGTATCCGGTCGCGACCGTGTCCTGCACGGACGTCGAGGAGATCCAGGGCGTCAACGACCTGGCACAGCTTGCGCACGCCAGCCGGGTGCTGAACTCCAGGCTGCTGGCGGCGATGATGCGCTCCGGCGTGGTCATTGCCGATCCCGACAGCACCTGGGTCGATGTGAGCGTTGACCTGGAAGCCGGCGCGTACATCGGGCCCAGCACCCAGCTTGAGGGCGGCACCAGAGTCGCGACGGGAGCCAGGGTCGGGCCCGGCTGCCTGCTGCGCGACACAGTGGTCGGCCAGGGTGCCGCCGTCGTCCAGTCCGTGTGCGAGTCAGCGGTCATCAGCGACGGGGCTCGGGTCGGCCCCTTCGCGCACGTAGTGGGAGAGCAGGTCTCGTGGCGGTAGGTACCAGGTCCAACGGCAAGAAGATGATGCTCTTCTCCGGCCGCGCATTCCCCGAGCTCGGGCTGGAGATCGCCGACTTCCTCGGTATCGAGCCAACCCCGACCACGCTGTTCGACTTCGCCAACGGCGAGATCTTCGTGCGGTTCCTCGAGTCGGTCAGGGGCTGCGACGCTTTCGTGCTGCAGAGCCACACGGAGCCGATCAACAAGTGGATCATGGAGCAGCTGATCATGGTCGACGCGCTCAAGCGGGCGTCGGCCAACCGGATCACCGTGGTCGCGCCGTTCTTCGGTTACGCGCGGCAAGACAAGAAGAGCCGCGGCCGCGAGCCGGTCTCCGCCAGGCTGATGGCCGACCTGTTCCGCACCGCAGGCGCGCACCGGCTGATGGCCGTCGACCTGCACACGGCACAGATCCAGGGCTTCTTCGACGGCCCAGTCGACCACCTGTTCGCGCTGCCGATCCTCGCCTCGTACCTGGAAGGCAAGCTGGACCTGTCGCAGGTCACGGTCGTGGCCCCGGACGCTGGCAGGGTCCGGGTCTGCGAGCGCTGGACCGACCGGCTTAACTGCCCGCTGGCGATCATCCACAAGCGGCGCGATCCCGACGTGGCCAACAAGGTGAAGATCCTCGAGGTCGTCGGCCAGGTCGCCGGCCGTACCTGCATCCTCGTGGACGACATGATCGACACCGGCGCCACGATCGCCAACGCTTCCGAGACACTGTTCGAGCAGGGCGCGGCCCAGGTCATCGTCGCGGCGACGCACGGCGTGCTGTCCGGTCCCGCCGTCGACCTGCTGAAGAACTCGGCGATCAGCGAGGTCGTGGTGACCAATACATTGCCGATCCACGCCGAGAAGCAGTTCGATAAGCTGACCGTGCTGTCGATCGCGCCGCTGATCGCCAGGGCCATCACCGAGGTCTACTCGGAGGGCTCGGTGACGAGCCTGTTCGACGGCCAGAGCTGACCTTCTGTCTCCTCCGGCCGCCGGTCTGGAATCTCACCCGAGGTCCGGCCGGGCCTGGCTCGGACCTGGCTCGGAGCGGGCTGGCCTGATCGTCGGCTAGAATCACTGCGAATTCTTCTGCCCTGGACAGGGCTCCTAGCCGTTTTGAGGAGTGGCACCGTGCCCGAGGTTCATATCGCCGCATCGCCGCGGACCGAGTTCGGCAAAGGTCCGGCCCGGCGCGAGCGCCGTGCCGGGCGAGTTCCCGCGGTCCTCTACGGGCACGGCACGCAGCCGCGGCACGTCAGCCTGCCCGGCCACGACGTCCTGCTGGCGCTGCGCACGGCCAACGTGCTGATCAGGCTCGACGGCCTGGAGGGCGGCAGCGAGCTCGCCCTGCCGAAGGCAGTGCAGCGCGATCCGATCAGGGGCACTGTCGAGCACGTCGACCTCATCCTGGTCCGCCTCGGCGAGAAGGTCACCGTCGACATCCCGGTCACCGTGACCGGCGAGGTCGCGCCTGATGGCCTGCTCGACCAGCAGCTCGTCCAGATCTCCATCGATGCCGAGGCCACCGCGATCCCGCCTGGCGTCGAGGTCAACGTGGAGGGCATGCAGATCGGCGCGTCGGTGCACGCACGCGACCTGCAGCTGCCGCCAGGCGTCACGCTGGCCGACGAGCCCGATCTGCTCGTGCTGCACGTGATCTCGGCCCCGACCGCTGCGCAGCTCGAGGCCGACCTTGGCGTCGTCGCCGAGGCGGAAGAGGGCGAAGAGGTGCCAGGGGCGGTTGGCGAGGCTGGCGGTGCCGAGGGTGGCGCCGCGGAGGCTCCGTCCGGCCAGTCATCCGAGTCGGCCGGCCGCTAGGCGAACCAGGCGCGCGCCGAGCCGATGCGGGCGGTTCCTGGGGGTCGTTCGCCCTCGACGGCACCGCGGGGGGCTGTGGGGGATCGTCCCCCCTCGACAGCACTGCGCTGGGCGCGCCGGATCCGCCGGTCAACAGCGGGCGAGGACGACCAGATGGCTGGCACGGGGCAGGCCAGCACGCAGCGATGGCTGGTGGTCGGCCTCGGCAACCCTGGAGCTCAGTACGCCGGCAACCGGCACAACGTCGGATTCATGGTCGCCGACGTGCTCGCTGGCAGGATCGGATCTGGGTTCCGCAGGGACAAGTCGCGGAGCCTGGCCGCGTCGGGACGGCTCGCCGGCGTGCCCGTGATCATCGCCAAGCCAATGTCGTTCATGAACCTGGCCGGCCAGCCAGTCGTCTCGCTGTCGAGCTACTACAAGACCCCGCCGGCCAGGCTCGTCGTCGTGCATGACGAGCTTGACCTGCCATTCGGGACGATCAGGCTGAAGATTGGCGGCGGCGACGGCGGCCACAACGGCCTGCGCTCTGTGACGCGCGCGCTCGCAGCCAAGGAGTACTACCGGGTCAGGGTCGGCATCGGCCGGCCGCCTGGCAGGCAGGATCCCGCCGACTATGTGTTGCGCGACTTCGGCACGGCCGACCGCAAGGAACTGCCGCTCGTCCTCGAGCGGGCGGGCGACGCCGTTGAGGCGCTCGTGCGGCTGGGCCTGGCCGCCGCGCAGAACGAGTTCCACCCCGACCCAGCCGCCAGCTAGCGAGTCCCTTTCGCGCGGGTTCTGTCCCATTCGGGCCGCCTAGACCGCTCGCCATGCCGGGCGATGCGGCGCTGTCGAGGCGAGACAGCTCAGCGGGTCGGGATGTGAAGCGCGGGGCGGCTGCGAATGTTTGCATCTTGTTATCTCAAATGCCCGTCTGACCAGCAAAGAAGCGACAAGATCAAGGTTCGGGCCGGCTAATGGCAAATTGATGTCAACTACCGGCTTTCCCCGCGCGTCATGTATAGGAACAGCTTGGCGCCTGGGGTCGTAGGTGCCGCAGCGGCAGGTGTTCGCAAATGCAACTCGCGGTATCAGGGAGGGCCCTGGGTGGCAGGTCAGACAGCGGTAAGCACCGCACGGCGGGACCGGGCAAGCGCACGTTTCGCCGAGCTGAGTTCTGCCTCCTGGACGGCCGCCTACATGCGCCAGGCATGCTTCGCGGACGCGCTCTGCGGCCTGGCCGCTGGCGTGCTCGCCTACCTGATCAGGTTCTCAAGCCCGACCGACCGCCCCGCCGCATACCTGGCCGCCAGCCTGATCCTGCCGCTCGGCTGGCTGCTCACGATCCAGCTCGCCGGCGGGTATGACTCCCGGTTCATCGGCGTCGGCACCGACGAGTTCCGCAAGATCCTCAACGCTGGCGTCGTTCCTGACCGCGACCGTCGCCATCATTTCTTACGCGACCAAGGCGGACATCGCCCGCGGATACGTGGTCATCGCGCTCCCGTCGATGACTGTGTTCGACCTCGGCGCCCGGTACCTGCTCAGGAAGCGGCTGCACAGGTTGCGGGCCGCAGGGTTGTGCATGCGCCGGGTGGTCGTGGTCGGCTACCGCGCCGTCATCGCCGACATCGCGGCGATGCTGCGCCGCGAGACCCAGCACGGCCTGTTCGTGACCGCGGCCTGCATCGTCGACGCCGACGAGTCGTCGGTGATCTCAGACATCCCGGCGTTCGGCGGCATCGACGACATCGCCGACGTTGTGCGGCACTTCGAGGCCGACACGGTCGCCGTGCTGGCCTGCCCCGAGATGTCGGGCTACCGGCTCAGGGCGCTGGCCTGGGAACTGGAGAAGACCGATACCGACCTGTGCGTGGCGCCCGCGCTGCTCGACGTGGCCGGCCCGCGGACGACCATCAGGCCGGTGGCCGGGCTCCCGCTGCTGCACATGGACCACCCTGAGTTCACCGGCACCAGGCTGGTCATCAAGGCCGCGTTCGACAAGACGGTCGCGCTCGCAGCGCTCACCTTGCTCGCGCCGCTGCTCGCGCTGCTCGCGCTCGCCGTGAAGCTTGACGACGGCGGACCTGCGCTCTTCAGGCAGACCAGGGTCGGCAAGGACGGCAAGATGTTCACCGTCTTCAAGTTCCGCACCATGGTGACCGACGCCGAGCAGCGCAAGGCCGACCTGCGGCATCTGAGCGGGCAGCACAGCGTGCTGTTCAAGCTGCGCAACGACCCGAGGGTGACCAGGGCAGGATCCTGGCTGCGCCGATGGTCGCTGGACGAGTTGCCGCAGCTGATCAACGTGCTGAACGGCGATATGTCCTTGGTCGGGCCGAGGCCGGCCTTGCCGGACGAGGCTGCCCTGTATGGTGACCATGTGCGGCGCAGGCTGGCGGTAAAGCCTGGCATTACCGGCCTGTGGCAGGTGAACGGACGCTCGGACCTTACGTGGGACGACTCGATTCGGCTCGACCTGCGCTATGTGGAAAACTGGTCGCTCATGCTTGACGTGCATATCTTGTGGAAGACGCTGTCGGCGGTTGCTCGAGGTTCAGGCGCATACTGAGCCGCCCGCAGCGGAATATCAGGACCTGGCGGCTTGGAAGTGGCCGAGCGCGACGGAACGCAGCGGAGCCGGCTGTCAGGCAATATTCACATGGAGCTGTGGTGGTATTTCCCGCTGATGACGTCCTCGCCAGGGACTTGGCCTTCGCCGCTGGCGAGCGGCTGCTGAAGCTGCGCGTCTCTGGCCAGACCGCTGACGAGCTGCGGCGGGCCGGCGACCTCGGGTCGCAGGACTTCCTGGCCGCCGAACTGGCAGGCTCACCGGCCGCACGATGCCGTGCTATCCGAGGAAGCAGTCGACGACCCCGCCAGGCTGACGGCCGACCGGGTGTGGATCATCGACCCGCTCGACGGCACGAGGGAGTTCGGCGAGGAAGGCAGGACCGACTGGGCGGTGCACGTCGCGCTGTGGGAGCGCGGTGAGCTCACGGCGGGCGCGGTGGCGCTGCCAGCCCAGGACAAGGTCCTGTCCACCGCCGAGCCGCCGCCCACTCCGCCGCTTCCTGCCCCCGGCGCGCCGCTGCGGCTGGTCGTCAGCAGATCCCGGCCGCCGGAGTTTGTGCAGCGTCTGGCCGGAGAGCTAGGTGGTGAGCTGGTGCCGCTCGGCTCGGCGGGAGCCAAGACCGCGGCCGTGATCACCGGAGAGGTCGACGTGTACGTGCACAGCGGGGGCCAGTACGAGTGGGATTCCGCCGCGCCGGTGGCAGTGGCCAGGTCAGCGGGGCTGCACACGTCTCGAATCGACGGCTCAATTCTGAGCTACAACTCCGAGCAGCCGTGGATGCCGGATATCCTGATATGTCCCGTCCCGCTGGCCGACCGCCTGCTCAACGCGATCAGCGCGGTCCAGCAGCGTCAGTAGTGCGGCCATACCGGCTCGCACAGGGCGGGGACCCGAGTTCACCCAACGCGGAGTTCGCCAGATGACAGTGTCACGCTCTGACTACCAGCTCTCGCAGCTCGACGTGCTGGAGGCTGAGTCGATCCACGTGATGAGGGAAGTCGCCGCCGAGTTCGAACGGCCGGTGCTGCTGTTCTCTGGCGGCAAGGACTCGATCGTGATGCTCGCGCTCGCCGAGCGGGCGTTCTTCCCCGCGCGGATCCCGTTCCCGGTCATGCACGTCGACACCGGTCACAACTTCGACGAGGTGCTCGCGTTCAGGGACCGCAGGGCCGAAGAGCTCGGCGTCCGGCTGGTCGTCGCGTCCGTGCAGGAGTCGATCGACTCCGGTCGCGTGGTCGAAGAGACCGGCAGGTGGGCGAGCAGGAACCGGCTGCAGACCACCACGCTGCTCGACGCGATCGCCGACAACCGCTTCGACGCGGTCTTCGGCGGCGCCCGGCGTGACGAGGAGAAGGCGCGCGCCAAGGAGCGGGTGTTCTCCTTCCGCGACGAGTTCGGCCAGTGGGACCCGAAGAACCAGCGGCCCGAGCTCTGGAACCTGTACAACACGCGGATCCGCCGCGGCGAGCACATCAGGGTCTTCCCGCTGTCGAACTGGACCGAGCTCGACATCTGGCACTACATCGCCAGGGAGCAGCTCGAGATCCCTTCCATCTACTTCGCGCACAGGCGCTCGGTGTTCGAGCGCGACGGCATCCTGCTCGCCGACCACCCGTTCGCGGGCAGGGCCGACAGCGAGACGCCGTTCGACACGATGGTCAGGTACCGCACAGTCGGCGACATCAGCTGCACGGGCGCGGTCGAGTCGACGGCGGCGACGCTCGACGAGGTGATCACCGAGATCTCGGCGACCCGGATCACCGAGCGAGGCCAGACCAGGGCCGACGACCGGGCCAGCGAGGCCGCGATGGAAGACCGCAAGCGGGAGGGTTACTTCTGATGGCGTCCCAGCTAGACGGCGCAGGGCGAGATGGCACTGCAGGCGGCACGGCACGGTAGCACAGGGGCGGTGCGCCAGGCACGGTGGCAGCGGGCCCGACGCCGACCGGGTCATGGACATCCTGCGGCTGGCGACGGCCGGATCGGTCGACGACGGAAAGTCGACGCTGATCGGCCGGCTGCTCTTCGACTCCAAGGCGATCTTCGAGGACCAGCTTGCCTCGGTGGAGCGGACCAGCAAGGAGCGCGGCGAGGAGTTCACCAACCTCGCGCTGCTGACCGACGGCCTGCGTGCCGAGCGCGAGCAGGGCATCACCATCGACGTCGCCTACCGCTACTTCGCGACGCCGCGGCGCAAGTTCATCATCGCCGACACGCCTGGGCACATTCAGTACACGCGCAACATGGTGACCGGCGCGTCCACCGCCGACCTCGCGATCGTGCTGGTCGACGCCAGGAACGGGCTGACCGAGCAGAGTCGCAGGCACGCGTTCCTCACCACGCTGCTGCGCGTGCCGCACCTGGTGCTCGCGGTCAACAAGATGGACCTGGTCAACTACGAGCCGGCGGCGTTCAACAAGATCGTCGAGGAATTCACCGCCTTCGGCACCAAGCTGGAGATCGGCGACCTTACCTTTATCCCGATCTCGGCGCTGCATGGCGACAACGTCGTCGAGCGCTCGCTGAATATGCGCTGGTACAACGGCCCGTCGCTGCTGCACCACCTCGAGCACGTGCACATCGCATCGGACCGCAACCTGATCGACGTCAGGTTCCCCGTGCAGTATGTGATCAGGCCGCACCAGGCCACCGACCCTGAGCTGCACGACTACCGCGGCTACGCCGGCCAGGTGGCCGGCGGCATCCTCAAGCCTGGCGACGAGGTCATGCACCTGCCATCCGGGCTGACCACCAGGATCAAGCGGATCGATACCGCCAGCCGGGCCGGTCGACGAGGCATTCTCGCCGATGTCGGTGACCCTGCTGCTCGAGGACGATCTCGACATCTCCCGCGGCGACATGATCTGCCGCCCGCACAATCAGCCCACGGTGACACAGGACGTGCAGGCCATGGTCAGCTGGATGGCCGACGCCCCCGTGCTGACGCCGCGGAGCCGTCTCGTCGTCAAGCACACGACCAGGACGGTCAAGGCGATGGTGCGCGACATCGGCTACCGCCTCGACATCAACACGCTGCACAGGGACGAGTCGGCCGACCGGCTCGGGCTCAACGAGATCGGCAGGGTGTCCTTGCGGCTCACGCAGCCGATCTTCTGCGACCCTTATGCCAGGAACCGGGTTACCGGCGGCCTGATCCTGATCGACGAGGCGACCAGCGCGACCGTCGGCGCCGCGATGATTACCGAAGCGGGCTAGACAGGTCAATCGGCGCGTGATCGTGCGCTTTCGGTTATATGTGGGCGCTTTGGCGCGTTCTCGGGAGTTCAGGCTCTCTCGGGCGTTCTCGGGCGTTCTCGCGTATTTTCGTGCGTCTTCGGCATTTCCCGCGAGTTGTCGCAGCGTTCCCGGATGTTTACGGGCGCTGGAAGCTACGATGAACGCCATGTTGCTACGGCTGCGGGCTTCCAGGCTGGCTGGCGTGATCGGCGGTGCGATGGCCCTTGCGCTGGTCGTGCCCGCCGGGGTCGGTCAGGCGGCTACCAGTCATGGCCAGGCGCGGCGCGTCGGGCTGCCGCAGACGCAGCCAGCGATGGGCACGCCACATTTTCCCGCGACGACGCCGACCACCGAGCAGGTCCGCCAGCTCGTCCAGTGCGGCAACACCATGTACGCGGTGGGCACCTTCTCGGTCGTCGAGCAGGGCGGCATGACGTTCACGCGGAATAACGCCTTCAGCTTCCAGGCCACGGCGCCGTTCACGATCACCTCGTGGAACCCGAACGTGAACGGCACCGTGGACAGCATCGCGTTCAACTCTGGCCACTGCGCCGACGCCTACATCGGCGGCGCCTTCACCAAGGTTCGCGGCCGCACCGCCACCAGGATCGCCGAGGTCAGCACCGCGGGCGCCGGAGGGCTGGTCAGCTCCTTCAAGCACACGGCGAACAAGGAAGTCGAGACGCTGGCGAGCTACCAGAATCACCTGCTCGCGGGCGGCTTCTTCACCACGATCAACGGGAGCACCAAGTACCCGTACATGGTCAGCCTGAACCCGCGGACCGGGGTCAACGACCGCTTCATCAACCTGCATATCTCGGGGCACGTCACGTTCCCGCACGTGGCGGGCAACCCGACGAGGGTCTTCAATCAGCAGATCAGCCACAGCGGCCGGATGGACCTGGTGGAGGGCGACTTCACCTCGGTCGGCGGCAAGCGGCGCCAGCAGGTGTTCATGCTGAACCTGGCCAGCAGGCCAGCAGCGACCGTCATGTCATGGACCTCGCCGCGCTTCGACGGCAGCAAGGGCTACCCGCCGAAGGGCTACTTCTATAGCTGCAGCAAGACCGAGCCCTTCTACATCAGGGCCGGGGCATGGTCGCCCGACGACAAGACCGTCTATTTCGCGAGCACCGGCTACCGGCCGTGGAACAACGGCTCCACGCCGATGAGGGGATTGTGCGACTCAGCCTCCGCATTCGCGGCGACCGGGTCGAAGCCGGCGATGAAGTGGACGAACTACACGGGCTGTGATTCGCTCTTCGCGGTCGCCGCTGACGCCAACGCGGCCTACTTCGCCGGTCACGAGCGGTGGTCCCAGAATCCGAACGGCTGCGACAAGCTGGGGACCGGCGGGATCGCGGCTCCTGGAATGGAGGCGGTGAACCTCACGACCGGGCACCTGCTGCTCAACACCGGGGGCACCGCGCTGTACACGCGCGGGCGCGGGCTTGGGGCCGACGACATGCTGATCACCAAGGCGGGGCTGTGGATCGCCAGCGACAACTTCGGCAGCACCTCGATGTGCGGCGGCGTCCAGGACCTGGCCGGCATCTGCTTCCTGCCCTACTGACAACCATAATGCTTAGCGAGCCGACTGGTTTGCTAGGGATACCGCGAATTTACTTATACTTCAAAAAATAGTCACTAGGTTGTAAGCTCGGACGAGGTCGTAAGAATTGCTTGATTTAGCGGAGATCCCCAGAGATCTGCGGATATCAAAGTATGTTCCCGATGTTCCTGACGTTATGTCTTGTTGGCTTACTGAACTAACATAGTTGCTTCTATTGCCGAGTGGATCATTCGCCTCACGCCAGGTCGTCCAAGGTTACTCATCCCGACGGGCCAAGATCCACATCACGCAGAGCTGGGGTCGCGGATGAGCAGAGCCGAGAGGCGCAGCCGGGAGGCGCAGCGGCGAGCAGTCCGGAATATCCGGAGGCGGGAAGCCCGGGGTACCCGGTGCGGGTGATCTACCTTGGCGGGCTCGGCCGGAGTGGCAGCACGCTACTCGAGCGGCTCCTCGGCGAACTCCCTGGCGTGTGCGCGTCGGGCGAAATCGTGCACCTGTGGCAGCGCGGCGTCGCGGAGAACGAACGCTGCGGCTGCGGGCTCGCGTTCGGTGCCTGCGACTTCTGGAGCCAGGTCGGCAAGGAAGCTTTCGGCGGCTGGGACAAGATCGACACCAGCCGGATCAGCCACCTGAAGGACGCCGTCGACCGCACCCGGCTGATCCCGCGGCTGTCGCAGCGCAAGCTGCCGCCGCGACTGCGCGCTGACCTCGATGAGTACTCGGGCTACTACCTGCGCCTCTATCGCGCCATCACGGACGTGAGCGGCTGCGACGCCCTGGTCGACTCCAGCAAGCACGCCTCGCTGGCGTTCTGCCTGCGCAGGTCCGAGGAGATCGACCTGCGGGTCATCCACATGGTGCGGGATAGCCGCGCGGTCGCGTACTCCTGGACGACCAAGGTCGCCAGGCCGGAGGCCAGCCGGCCAGGCCTGGACGGCCGGGACGCGGCGGACAGCACCGGCAGCTACATGACCACCTATCCGCCGGTGCGGGCGGCTGGCCACTGGAACGCGCAGAACGGCGCGCTGCAGTTGCTCGCCAGGCGGGGAACGCCGGTGCTCAGGGTGCGGTACGAGGACCTTGTGCAGGCTCCAGAGCAGACGCTCAGGCGGGCGGCCACCTTCGCTGGCGTGCCCGCTGGCGACCTGAGCCTGCCGTTCCTGCACAAAGAAGGCGACTCGCGGTACGCCGAGCTGACAACGGCGCACACCGCCTCCGGCAACCCGATGCGGTTCACGACGGGCATGGTCCCGATCAGGGGTGACGACCGCTGGCGGGCGGCGATGGATGGCAAGGACCGGCGCACGGTCACAGCCCTGACGCTCCCGCTGCTCAGTCAGTACGGGTATCTGGGGCGCGCGGGATGACCGCCTGGCCGTCGGTCGGTGTCGTGATCCCGACCAGAAACCGTCCCGAGCAATTGCGGCAGGCGATTGCATCTGTGCTCGCCCAGGACTACCCGGGCAGGCTCCAGGTCGTCGTCGTGTTCGACGGTACGCCGGCGGATCAGTCCCTGGCTGATGGCGACCGGGTGGTCGTCATCAGCAACGACCGCACGCCGGGCCTGGCCGGCGCGCGGAACTGCGGGATCCTGGCCACCGGGTCAGAGTTCGTCGCCTTCTGTGACGACGACGACCGGTGGCGGCAGGGCAAGCTGCAGGCCCAGGTGGCAGCCATTCGAGCCAGCGCCGGAGCCGAGTTCTCCAGCTGCGGCATCGTCGTGGAGTTCGAGGGCAAGGCCACCGACCGGCTGGCCGGCACGGCCGAGGTCACGCACCAGGACCTGCTCAGGTCCCGGATGGTGATGGTGCACTCGTCGACCTACCTGGCCAGCCGGGACGCGCTGGTCGACGGGATCGGCCTGGTCGACGAGAGCATTCCTGGCGGTCAGAACGAGGACTGGGACCTCGCGCTGCGGGCAGCAGCGAGGCGGCCGATCGTGAATGTGGACCGGCCGCTCGTCGAGGTCGCCTGGGGCTCGGGATCGCACTACGAAACGCAGTGGCTGACGAAGGCGCAAGGCCTGCTCTGGATGCTCGAGCACCACGACGACCTCGTGAAGAACCAAGCAGGAGCAGCCCGGGTGTATGCGCAGATCGCCTTCGCGTACGCCTGCCTAGGCAAGCGATCGGAGTCATGCCGATGGATCGGCAGGGCGCTGCGGCACAACTGGCTGGAGCCGCGGGTTCCCTTCGCCGTCGCGGTCGCGGCCGGCGTGGTCTCAGGGGAACGGGTGCTCAGGACACTGCACGCTCGGGGACGGGGAATCTGACATGACGGACCGGATCAGAGTCGGCGGCCTGGACTTCGACCTGCTCACGGAGGCCGCAGGTGGTGACGCACGTGGTCGACGCGATCAGCGCGAGGCAGCGGCGGCACCATCGTCACGCCGAACATCGACATCTGCCGCCGCACCGATCGCGACCCGGCCACCAGAGGGCTGGTGGACGCCGCGTCGATCGTGGTTCCCGATGGCATTCCGCTCCTCTGGGCGGCCAGGCTGGCTGGGCTGCCGCTGGTGCAGCGCATTGCCGGGGCCGACCTGATCTTCTCGCTCTCCGAGGCGGCAGCGGCCAACTCCTGGCCCATCTACGTTCTCGGCGGGATGCCGGGCGAGGACGGCAATCCCGGCGCCGCCGACCTGGCCGCTGACCGGCTGGCTGACCGCTACGAAGGCCTGCGGATCGCCGGCTCTTACTCGCCGCCGTTCCCGTTCGACGCGAAGGCCGGGAGCATCGACGACATCCGTGACTCGCTGACCGAGACGCAGCCGAAGATAGTCTTCGTCGGCCTGGGCTTCCCCAAGCAGGAACGGCTGATCGCCAGGCTCTGCGGCGACCTGCCAGGCGCCTGGTTCGTGGGCTGCGGCGCCGCGATTCCGATCGCGGCCGGCCAGCTGAACAGGGCGCACCCGATGATCCAGCGGATGGGCCTGGAGTGGCTGCACCGCCTGATCAACGAGCCGCGGCGGCTGGCGAAGCGGTATCTGGTGCACGACTTCCCTTACGCGGTCTGGCTGCTCGTCAACAGCGCGCTGCACCGCAAGGACGCGCCGCGCGCCGACAGCGCGAGGAACCCGGCCGAAGCCGAGCGGCTCGACGGCTAGGCGCGCTGCGCGCCTGCGCGCCTAGCGCGCTACCTTCGGCGCTGCGCGCCCTAGCGCCGCCAGCTAGGCACCTTGCCTAGCCATCTGGTCAGCTGCAGGTCATATGGCTCGAAGTAGCTGGAGAGCTCCGCCCGCAGGGCCGGCTGCATCGGTGCGCGGGGCCTGGCATTGTGCCGCTCGAACTCGGGGTAGGCGTGGTCGCGGAGCCCGAGGTAGTCCAGCACGGCGTCGTACTCTGGCTCCGGCTTGGCGAAGAAGTCGCCGCTGTCGACCACGTGGATGCGGTCGCGCGCCGAACACGCGCTCCAGCCGCTCAAGCTGCTCGCAATAGCGGCCACGCGCCCGGTAGGCCTGATGCTGATGCGCGTGGCTCAGGTAGCCGGGATCGCGGCTCATCCGCTCCGCCTCGCCGCGCAGCCGCTCGTCTTCCAGCTCCAGCGCACGCTCGAAGGGCTCGGTCTCGAACCCCCTGGCCAGTTCGTGCGCGTGCGCCGAGTACGCGCGTTCCACCGGATCGCGCACCAGCACGAGCAGCTTGACCTCGGGCAGGTCGCGCGCGATGCGGTCGGCCGCGCACGGATGGAACATGTAGTACGGGCTGGACTCCAGCGTGAGCGCGGCATCACCAGCCGACCTGGCCGCCAGGTAGCCGCTGACCCGCAGCGGGAAGTGCGCCCGGTACCAGCCCATGCCGTGGTCGTAGTTCATGTCGAAGTAGTGCACGCCCTTGTGCAGGACGGCCTTCAGCACCGCGGGATGCTGGCTCAGCGTCCGGTACATCGATGTGGTCCCGCATCGCTGAGCGCCGACGATCAGCACGCCTGGCAGCATCCTGGCGTGACTGGTCAGGCGCCCGGCGGTCACCGAGATAAGGTGCGCGGCGCGCTTGGCTGGCGGCGAAACCGATCGTGCGATCGTTAACCATCCTCTCCGCTGGACGCTGCGGCAGGCCAGCCCGTGCGGCCCGCGGCCCCGCTACCCGTCGCTGGCTAGTTCCGTGATACCCGCTGTGAGCGCGGGCAGCAGCCACCGGCGCGGAGCGCCGAGCTTCGCGCCCGCCTGTTCCTGCCGGTCCGCGAGGTAGCGGACCGACAGGTCGGCGAGGTAGAGCAGGGCCGTCAGCCGCGCTCGCGGCCCTGTCACGTCGAACGGCTCGAGCAGCGCCGGTGCGCGACGCAGGCAGCGTTACGGCCGCCCGCGCTGGGTCGCGCCCGTTCCCGACCACCTCAGCCTGGAGCCAGCAGTGCAGCGCGTCGTACCCGACCGGCGCGGGCGCGGTGAAGCGCTCCCAGTCCCAGACCAGCAGGCCGTCGCGGGTGCTGGCCATATTCCATGCGGTCCAGTCGCCGTGCCAGCTGCCGAAGCTGAGTGTCGTCGCGCCCGCCAGGTCCGCCAGGTCGCCGAGCGCTGATCGCAGCGCCGTCTGCTCCGCGCCCTCGCCGGCGCCGTCGAGGCGAGCCATCAGCCGCGGCCAGTACTCGCTGGCGGCGAGCGGCGAATCGGCCGCTCCGGCCAGGCCGGCGACCTCGGCCATGGCCAGCTCCAGCTCGCCGGGCGCCAGCGGCGTGCGCTTCGCCCAGACCGGCAGCGGGCTGAGCACCAGGATCTCCAGGCCATTCCAGTGCTCGCGGGCGAGCACCCGCGGGACCGTCAGGTGGCGCAGGCCAGCCGCTTGCAGCCGGTCAAGCGCGGCGCGCTCGGTCTGGACCAGCGCGGCGGTCAGCGGGTTGATGCCGATCTTCGCGAACCCGATCGTCTCGCCGGCCGCGGTCAGCAACTGCAGCACTGGCTTGCGGTTCGCGCGCGCCGCGCCCAGGTGCACGCTGACCTGGACGGGCTGTCCGAGCACGGCGCTCAGGTGCGACTCGATCGTCTGCGGCACCCGGCGGCACGTGCACGTCGACACGGCCGCGAAGCACGGCGGCGCCGAGGCCGCTGCCCAGGACGGCCGACAGCGCCCTCGTAGCGAGCGCGCTTCGCAGCGAACCTGGCTCGCCGTACCTGCGCACCGCCGCGGCGGCCGGACGCCGGCCGGCTGGAACGACGAGCCTGGGCTGACGCATCCCGGGCAGCACGATCATCGACAGGTCAGCCGATCCGCCGGTCGCGGGCCGCGCAGACAGGTTGACCCGCGCGGGGGCTGGCCAGAGCAGCTCGCAGATGCCGCGCAGGTAGGCGGCCCGGTCCTGGGAGCCCCGCTGCCCCTGCGCGGTCACTGGCTCGTCGCGCGGCCGGGGTGGAAAGGTCTGCCATCTCAGCAGCTGGCCGAAGGCCCTGAGCGCGGGCTCGTTGCCGCCCAGCCAGTACGCGAATGACCGGCCCTGGCTGTCGGTGCCGTTCGCGTCGAAGTAAGCCATGCCCTTGATCTGCGTGTCGAACTCGGCAAGCCCGCCGGCCGCGAGAAGCCAGCGAGCCCAGTCGGACGGGCTGCCGCCGACCGCGAACTCGCCGATCAGAACCGGCTTGCGGGTGTGCCTGGCCCATGCGAGGAAGGGGTGGGCGGCATCCTGCAGCGTCTGGCTCGCCGACACCGAGTAGATGTCGGCGCACACCCAGTCGACCTCGCTGTTGCCCGGGTAGAACGGCTGCGCCCTGCCGTTTCTGAATCCCCATCCGGTCGGGCACCAAACCCAGCCGACATTGGTGGCGCCAACCTGCCTGAAGATGGTGCGGACGTGATCCCAGGCCGCGATGAAGTTCTTCGGCCCGTGGATGGCCCACTGCAGGTTCGGGCGGTCCATCTCGTGCCTGAACTCCAGCAGGATCGGCCGGCCGAGTTGCTTGACCGCCTCAGCACGCTGCCTGATCAGGGCGTCGTAGTCGCCCGCGATGATCTTCCTGGTGTCCGGGGTGCCGCCCCAGGTCAGCAGCAGCACCTTGCCGGTGCGCACGAAGTACTGGTCGGCCGCGTTCGGGAACGGGCTGTACCAAGGGTGATAGGTGTGTACCAGCGTGAGCGGAGCGCCGACCGACTGCTGGAACGAGCGCACCGCGGCGATCTCGGCGTCTGGCGTGTACGAGGTCGGGCCTACGTAGGCGCCGAGGTAGGCGCCCGACGAGGGGATCAGCCGCGCCGCTGGCCCGCTTTCTGGGGCGACGGTCCCTGGATCGCCCGGTGCGGAGCTGCCGCCTGGGTGCGGGTGGCCGTTGCCCTGCGCCGAGTGCGTGCCCGCAGGCGGATGACTTGGCGACTGAGAGCCGAACCCGGAAGGCGCGATCGGGCCAGAGGCCACCTGGCCGTGCCTGGCCAGGCCGAGCGTGCCGCCAGCCGCCGCGATCACCGCGACGGCGGCGGCAGCAGAAAACCAGACCGCGCGCCTGCTTCCCGCACGCCGTCTGCGGTGTGGTGTCACGTAACCTGGCCCTTCGGGCAGGCTGCTGGCCTCAGGCCTTCTGCGGTAGACATGCCGACCGGGACCGGCCGATGGGAATCGGAACGTGCCGGGACCGGCCGTCCGCTGACGGCGCGGACGGCCAGGATGAACCCGGCGAGGAGCAGGCCGCCATAGAGCAGCCCGCTCAGCGCGTCGGTCATCCAGTGCAACGACAGGTAGACCCGGCTGAACGCCTCGTTGAAGCCGAGCGCGGCGACGGCAGCGCCGGCCCAGATCGCGGTCGAGCGCTTGCCGCTGAACTCGCGCCAGAGCAGGTAGGCGATCAGGCCGTAGAAGACGATGCTCCGGTCGCAGCCACCCGACGGGTAGGTGCCGAGCGGGCTGATCGGCGTGCCGGGGCGGTGGAAGACGTGCCGGAGCGCGAGCGTCGTGTAGTGGTCGACCACGATCAATGAGACCAGCGCGACGGGCGCCACCCAGCGTCGGTCACGTGCGGTTACTGCGATGCAGACCGCGGCGGCCACCGCCGCTCCCCAGGCGGTCCAGGTGTCGCCGATCTTGGTGAGCCGCTTCATGGCCGCAGCAGCCGCGTGCACCTGATGGCGTGCTGATCCAGTGTGAAGACCGGCTTGTCGATCGCCGAGCCGTGGTTGACCACCAGCAATCCGAGCAGGCACATCACCCCGAATGCCACGACGGCGCCGGCGACAGCCACAACGACCAGGCGCGCCGAACCGCTCAGCATGTCGGCGATGCCAGATCCGGACGCAGCCCGACGGCTGTGATGCCTGCCCGCTTCACGGCCGGCGTGCCCGGTCTGGCCCCCCGGCCGTGCCGGGCCGTCGGGAATGACCTGGCTTCTGCGGCTGGCCAAGTAGGCCACGCCAAAGATGGCCGCCATTCCGACAGGCCAGATCAGTGCTACGAGGTACCTGAACATTCGACCCTCGAACCCTTCCTACCGTGCGGACGATATCGTGCAGAGCCGGGTAATCCGCAATCTTTGCCCAAAATTATGACCGTACCCTGACCTAGGTCCTGCGGAGCCTGGCTATTCGCGCCAGGCGATCCCGTCCAGGCATCGCTGACAAGTGCAGGGTGCCCTGCAGCCGCCACAGCCCGAGCAGCATCACCGCTACACCGAGGCCGGTCGCCGCGATGGAGATTCCCGGCCTGGGGCCGGCGACGAGGCGCAGGCCGAGCGGGACCACGGCGAAGCTGAGCACGGTCAGCGCGCAGGCGGCCGCCATGCCCCGCCCGAAGGGATGCACCTTGGCCGCGACCGCCACCTGGACCAGCGGCACGAGATTGGACACCACGATCGCTGCCGCCCAGCCGATCGCGGCGCCCGTTATCCCCATCCGGGGGATGAGGATCAAGTCCACGCTTATGTTGACGCACATCGCCAGCAAGCCGTTGACCAGGCTCCAGGTGCTCCTGCCTGTCGTGATCAAAACGACGTCAACCTGGCCGCACGCGGTGGCGACCAGCATGGCGAGCGCGAGGATCAGCATGACCGTGCTGCCAGCGTGGTAGCTGCGGCCGAAGATGGCGAGCACGCTGGGTCCGAAGACCGCGGCCAGCAAGTAGATCGGCCAGGTGAGCAGGATCAGCCAGGCCGTAGTGACCTGGTAGACCGTGTTTGCGCCGATCCTGTCCTTCATCGCGAAGAGGCGGGTGAGCTGCGGCTGGGCGGCCATGCTGATCGCGGAGTTCCCCAGCTGACCGGCCACGAGGAACCTGGTCGCCGCGGTGTAGATGGCGGCATCGACCGGTCCCTTCATGATGCCGACGAGGACGATGTCGAGGCGCTGGATGACGATCTGCGCGACGCTGGCGAGCGAGCGCGGCGCGGTGAATCGCCAGAAGCCGCGCGCGTTCGGCTTGCCGTGCTGGTTGTCGGCGCGCACGCCGTCGGCGACCGCCAGCCGGGCCGGTGCGGGTCCGGTCGGCTCGCCCCCGCTGGACCGGGAGTTGCTCGATCTTCCTGGGCCTGGCGGCCAGAGCCGGGCGCTGCTCTCGCATGATGCGGCGCAGCCACAGGACCGAGATGACGGCCGCCGGCACATACGGCAGAGCCCAGAGCGGGGCGAGCATGGCTGAGGTGCTCACCATGGCCGCGGATATGACGCCGACCAGTTGCAGGGTCGAGCGGCCGATCCTGTCGACGACGACGGTGGGCTGCATCTCATGGAAGCCCCTCGAGGCACCGAGCATCGTGTCGGCCAGGGCCGCGAACGGCAGCGCCACGGCAAGCACACGGAGCGCGCTCGCCAGGTCGTCCAGCCGGACCGGCGCCGTGACCTGCCCAGCCAGCAGCAGCCTGGACAGCGGGTTGACGAACACGATCAGCGCGGCGGCCCCGAGCACCGACGAGACCACCACGGGAATCACGGTGGCCCTGATGATCGCGGGAATCCTGCGCTCGGCGTTCAGCGCGCGGACGCGGGCGATGAAGTAGATGGTGCCGTTGTAAGCGCCCAGGTTGGTGACGGCCTCGACGATCAGGAACAGCGACATCGCCACGAAGAACGTTCCGACGGCGGACTTGCTGAAGTTACGCGTGACGATGACGGTCAGGGCGACGCTCGACGCCGCCGAGATCACCGCGCCGGCCAGGTTGACCACGCCGCCCCTGGCCACGCGGGCCAGCCGCCCGGTCGGCCTACCTCGGTCGGCCCTGCCTAGGTCGGCCTGCCTAGGTCGGCACTGCCTGGTCGGCACTACCTCGTTCGGCACCGACCTGGTCGGCAGGTGCCTTGGCCGCGGGCCGTTCGTAGTCGACCTGGGCTGGCGGCTCGTACCCGGCGATGTCGATGGCAGGCAACGGCATCGTGCGGGTGATGAAGTCGTCCTCCCTCTCCCGGTCGTCCTGGCCGAGCCGCCCGGTGGTCACCGCGGATATTCCAGCGCCCGCTGCTGCCTGCGCAGCTGGTCGTTCTTCCACACCACGGCGTAAGCGAGCATGGTGAAGCCGAGCGGGGCGCCAGTCGCGTCGTAGGAGAACATGTACCAGAACGACAGCAGCAGCACGAGCACGCCCGCGTAGCCGTACGGGCTGCGGTCGCGCCGGAACTGCCAGATCCCGAAGCCGAAGAAGGCGAAGAAGAGCGCAGCGCCGACGACGCCGTCGCACACCAGCAGCAACCAGAGCTGGCCGGTACTCCCGACGGCAAGCTGACCGCAGACCGGGCACTTGGTAGACGGCCCGACCGCGATCGAATCCGGGCTGCCCTGCTCCTGCCGGGTGTCGCCGTAGCCGATGATCGGCGACGCCAGCCCGTCGGTGATCGCCAGCGCGGACAGGTGCGAGCGCAGGTTGTTGCTCTTACCGTTCTGCAGCCTGCCGGCGACGATGCTGTTCAGCGGCGTGAAGAGGACCAGCACCACCGCGAGCACCATCGCGGCGCAGATGCCGCCGAGCAGTACGGTCTTTCCCCTGGCCGCCAGCCGGACCGCGAGGTAGATGACCGCGAGGATCACGCCGACCCAGGCTCCGCGGTTGAGCGAGTACAGCAGCGGGCCGATCGCGACGAGGCAGACGGCCGCCGCGAAGAGGCGCTGCCGCTTGGTTCCCGTCCACGCCCAGACCAGCAGGAAGGGCAGCAGGATGGTCAGGCACTCGCCCCACAGGTTGGTGTAGTCGAACGGCGCCTTCGGCCGGCCGCCAGGCGTGCCCAGCACGTTCTGCACCTGCGTCAGCGCGGGATGCGCGGCCGCCTGGACGAACGCGTTGGCCTGGAAGCTCTTCGGCAGCAGCACGAAGAGCGGTGAGCTGAACTGGAGGTGCGGCAGCAGCATCCCCGCCACGCCGCCGATGACGGTGATGACCCCGACCACGCCGAGCATCCAGCTGAAGGCGCGCCTGGGCAGCTCGCGCTCGGTCAGGTTGCCCGCGTAGAGCAGCAGGATCGTGTCGCCGAAGTAGCCCACCGTCCGGTTGCCGTAGGAGAGCACCCGCCTGGATACCAGGCTCGGGACGGTGCCTGGCGCGGTCAGCGTGATCGCGGCTATGCCCGCGACGACGATGACGAGGAACAGCAGCCAGAACCCGAAGCCCGGCGGGACCTTGATCCGCCTGCCGCTGCGGGTATGCCAGGCGATCATCCTGGCCACCATCGGCACCGCGAGGATGACCCACATGAAGTCGGCGATGCCGAGCGCCCACCAGATCGGGTAGCCGAGCAGCAGGGCCGTGACCGGCCAGGCGGGGCCGCGCAGCAGCGGCCGCAGCCTGCTCGCTCTGCGGGCAGGGCGCGGCAGCCCGTAGCCAGTGACCGGCTGGGCCTCCGGCCTGGTCAGCGACGTCGTCATGGTCCCGGGTCCGCGATGCACCCGAGGCGGTCAGGCGCCGTGCGCGCGACGGCACCCGGGCGTGCCAGCCACGGTCAGTCTCCCGATGCGGGATCTGCGGAGCCTAGGTACCTGTCTCGGTCGGTCGCCAGCCTTGGCAGCGGCCTGGTCTCCTTCACTCCGCGCGGAGCCGACGTGGATGAGTAGTCCTGCAGGTCGCCGGTCACCTTCGGCACGCCTGGCGTCCAGACCGTCGGCGCGGCCGGCGTGTCACCGGCGAACACCGGTGTCGGCCTCGGGCTCGGCCCAGCTCGCCGGGGTGCTGTACGGCACCTGCACACGGGCCTCGGCCTTCGATCGCCGCGGCGCTGAGCCGGTTGGCCGCGTTACCGCGGTCCCCAGCACGGGAGTGCCGAGCCTGACCAGCCGCCGGACGCAGTCGGAGACATCGTCGCGGCGGGAGCGCTGGACTTCGACGGTCAGCAGCGCGGCCTCGGCGAACTGCGCCAGGCCGAAGGCGTCGGAGTTCTCGCCGAGCGACTGGACTTCGATGACCACGTACCTCGCGTCGTCCAGGACGTCGCTGAGCAGCCGCTTCAGCTTGGCCTGCTGCATGGCGAGGACCGCCCGGGACGCGTCAATGCCAGGCGTGATGACGCGCAGCCGCGGCAGGTCTCCGGCGGGAGCGGCCACCTCGCTCACTCGGGCCGCGCCCGTGAGCACCTCGGACAGGCCGCGGCCACGGGACACACCGAGTAGCTCAGGCGCCGTCGTTCCGTGCAGGTCAGCGCAGATCAGGACGGTCCGGTCGCTGGTCCTGGCCAGGGCGGCGGCGAGGTTGACCGCGACCACGCTGCCCGCCGACCCGGTAGAGGTGGCGGAAACGGCGATCACATGACTGCCGTCGCCGAGCGCGGCGTCGACGTACCTGGCCAGCTCGCTGAAGCCGCGGCCGGCCGCCGATCTGGGCGACTCCAGCCCCGTGACCCGGCTGTGCGCCTTGTCAACGAGGCTCAGCAGCGTCGGCAGGTTCCCGAGCCGCTCGACGTCACGGACGGAATGGATCCGCTTGTCGCGGCGGTCCCTGACGAACGCCCAGGCCAGGCCGATCAGCAGGCCGGCGATCAGGCCGCTCGGCAGGTACAGCAGCTTGCGCGGGCTGGACGGGCTGGTCGGCACCGTCGCAGGGGACACGACCTGCCCGACGATGGTGCCGTTTTTCACGGTCAGGCTCGCGTAGAGCGGCTCGGCGGTGCTGACGTGGGCCTGGTCCTCTGCCAGCGAGGCCTGCACGCCGGCGAGCTGAAGCTGGTCGGAGACCTGGGTACGCGACCCTGACAGCTGGTTGTGCTGGTTGTGCCGCAGGGTCAGCAGCAGGGTCTTGAGCACCACGATCTTCTTGGACAGCCTGGCCGCATCCTTCTGCAGGGCGGTGATCCCGGTGCCCAGCAGCTTCATGACGGTGACCCGCCGGTAGTCCAGGTAGGCCTTCGCGGTCGCTGTGGCGCAGTTCTGGGCGCCGACCGCGGACGACGCGCCGCACGTTATCTGCAGGAAGGTCGAGTTCGGCGGCACGGTGACATGGATGTTATTGGAGATGTCAGTCTCCGACAGCGGGCTGCGCAGTCGCTTCTTCACCAGGGCGGCGACCGCGAGAGACCGGACCGATTGCGCCTCGTTGTCCATGTTGACCGGGCCGCCGGTCCTGCCGCCGACCGCGTTGGCGTTGTTCGGCAGCGCGTTGACCTGAACCAGAACGGTGGCCGTGTACGTCTTAGGTGCGAGGAACACGTATGCGGCTGCAAGCACGACACCGGCCAGGGTGACCGCCACGATCCTGCGCCAGCGGCGCCGCAGAACGGTCGTGTAGTCCGAAAGCTCGAAGTAGTCCGGTGCGGCTTGAGAGTTCATCCGCGGTACTCCTCGCTGTTCTGGCGACCGCGGCGCGGCCTGGGATCGGCTTACAGCCAGGTGGACGGAAGGTAGCCAGTAGATGAGCTTATGCGCTGATGTCCAGTGCCATCGCCGATCAGCACATGTACCTGGCTAAGCCACCTTACCTGCGTAGATGCGCCGCCCGCTGCCGCCGTGCCCAGCTACTTCGGATAGGGCAGCAGGCACAGCCCGGCGAGTCCGTTGGCGCTGCCGCACATCTGCGTTCCCTGGAAGTTGTCGCTGGCGATCCACAGCCCAGCCGAGGTGACTAGCATGTCGTCGGCGCCCAGCCCTTTACCGCGGCTGTAGAGCCCGGCCGTGCCACCGGAGTTCAGCATCAGGCTGCCGGTCGACGGATCCAGGCCGGCGATGCCGGGGGCAGGGTAGCCGCCAGATCCGAGGAAGTCGCAGCCATTGGGGTTGCTCGCATAGCGCTCGTGGCCGCCGATGTAGACGGCGGCGCTGTCGGCCGCCGCAGCGAACAGCGAGTCACAGCCGGTGTAGTTGATCCAGTTGGCCAGCACCGGCGCCTGCGTGGCCGGGAACGCCGCCGCCGCGTCGCAGAGTCCGTTGCGCGGCGCGCTACCTATGGGCCATCCGTTCGGGTGGTAGCCGGTGGTCGCGATGTAGATAGTGGCGTCGTCTGGCGACCAGGCAGCGGCCTGGATGTAGAACGGCTCCACGGTGGCGCACTGGTACGGATAACCGTTGTTCGGGTCCTGCGGTGTGGCCTCACCTTGGCTGCCATCCCACTGCGGCGACGTCCACGCGGTCACCGACGCTGGCGAAGTCGCCAGGTTCAGCATGAAGATCTGCTGCCTGGGCAGCCCGCCCGCGGAGGTGAAGTCGCCCATCACCAGATCGAGAGTGCCGCCGTGGCTCATCGACTGGTTATAGATGTTGGTGGTGTTGTTTCCGACCCCGGGGTAGGTGTAATTCCCGGAGATGCGACAGGTGGACGAAGCCGTCGTTCTTGCCCGTGACGGGGTTCAGGCTCGCCATGAACGCGTCGGCTGAACTGCCGTTGATCGAAGTGAAGTAGCCGCCGGCCAAGATGTGGTTCTGGTGGCTCGCCAGGGTCTCGATCTGGCCGGACGCGCTGTGCCCGAACGACGTCACGACATTGCCTGTCGTGGTGTCGATCTCCGCGATGTTCTTCACGGTGGTAGCGCCAACCGCCGTGAACTTGCCGCCGATGTAGGCGTCAGCGCAGTTGGTGCCGTTGAAGGTGATCGAGTTCACCGTGCCGTTGACGCTCGGCGCCCACGAAGTCACGGCATAGGGCGCGGTCGCGCTGAAGCTGAAGATGTTGTTGCGGGTGTAGGTCGTGCTCTGGCGCTTGACCGTGCTGAAGCTGCCGACCGCGTACATCGTGTTGCCGCACTGGACGATCTGGCGCATCTGCTCGACCGCTGACGTGGTCGCGGGGAAATGCGGTATCGACGTCACCGGCGTGGCAAGTACCGGACCTGGCGGGGTCGCGGCCTGCGTCGCCGGGGCGAATCCCGCGACGGCGAGCGCGGAGACCGCTGCCACGCTGGCCGCGACGGCAAGCCTGGAGTGAATGCGACGCACGGAATCCCCCATGAACTGCTCAGCGCGGTGCTGGCTCACGATCAATTCCGGCATGTTAGCACCAGATCACAGGCACCGAGGGTAATGCGGATATACACCGAATGCGGGCCGAGGTATCTGACGGGCGTGGGGCAAAATGACTAATTGTGAACGCGAGGCCAGCAGCCGGCCCGGAGGGCGCCGGCCGAGACAGGAGATCCAGTGACCCGGTTCAGCGAACTAGCCGAATACGTAGCAATCCCCGAGGTGCTGTCGCTCCGCCTGTCGCCCGCCGGCGACTGGCTCGCCGCCACCGTGCAGACCATCGGGCCAGAGCCTAGCAAGTTCGGCACCAGCATCTGGCGCATCGACACGGGCGGCGCGCCGCCGGGCAGGCTGACGAGGTCGGCGGAAGGAGAGGCGGCTCCCGAGTTCCTGCCAGACGGCTCGCTGCTCTTTGTGTCCAAGCGCAAAGAGCCAGGGCCGAAGCAGGACGGCGGGGCCGACCAGGCCAGGCCAGGGCTCTGGCTGCTGCCGGCCGCCGGCGGCGAGGCCCGCGGCCATCGCCGCTCCGCCTGGCGGAGTGGCCGCGGTTGCAACGGCGCGGTCGGCGCAGCGTTTCGTGGCCTCGGCGACGGCCTTCGGCGGCACCAGCGGCGCCGAGGAGGACGCGGCCAAGCGCAAGGCCCGCACCGAGGCGGGCGTGAACGCGATCCTGCACGAGTCAGGGCCTGTTCGGTTCTGGGATCATGATCTGGGCCCCGACAGCCTTCGGCTGCATGCGGGCGAGGCGACGGCGGTGACGGGAGCGGACGACGCGGCGGGCGCGCTGCGCGACCTGACCCCCGACGGCGAGCGGGCGCTTGACGAGCAGGCGTTCTGCCTGTCGCCCGACGGAGCCACTGCGGTAACCGGCTGGCGCGTCTTCGAGCAGGCTGGAGAGAACCGTGAAGACCTTGTGGTCATCGACATCGAGACCGGCAAGCGGCGGACGCTGCTCACGAAGAGCGGCGCCGACTTCGGCGCACCGGCCATCTCCGCCGGACGGCCAGCATGTGGTCGCCATCCGCTCTGAACACGACAGCTACGACCGCCCGGGCGACGTCACCCTGGTCACTGTGCCGCTGGACAGCGAGGACGCCGAAGCCCGCGACCTGCTCGCCGGGTTCGACCGGCGGCCGCTGTCGTTGACGTGGTCGCCCGATGGCGCATCGGTCTACTTCATCGCCGACGACAATGGCCGCCGGCCGGTCTTCGCGGTGAGCACCGCGACCGGCGAAGTGACCAGGGTCACCGCCGACGACGCCGCGTACGACAGCCTGTGCCCCGCCCCCGACGGACGCTCGCTCTACGCGCTTCGCGCGTCGATCAGTGAACCGCCGACTCCGGTCAGGATCGACCTGACCGAGCCGGGATCCGATCCGGTCCGGCTGCAGGCGCCTGGCCTGCCGCTCGAGGCGCCCGGGCGGGTGGAAGAGGTGTCGGTCACGGCGGCCGACGGTGCCACTATCAGGGGCTGGCTGGTGCTGCCCGAAGGCGCGTCGGCGCAATCGAAGGCCCCGCTGCTGCTGTGGGTGCACGGCGGTCCAGTAATGAGCTGGAATGCCTGGTCCTGGCGGTGGAATCCGTGGCTGATGGCCGCGCGGGGGTACAGCGTGCTGCTGCCCGATCCTGCCTTGTCCACAGGCTACGGCCAGGACTTCATCGCCAGGGGTCACAGCAACTGGGGCGACAAGCCCTTCACCGATGTCATGGCGATCACCGATGCGGTGCTCGCCAGGCCAGACATCGACGCGGACCGGACCGCGATGATGGGCGGCTCATTCGGCGGCTATATGGCCAACTGGATCGCCGGCCATACCGACAGGTTCCGTGCCATCGTGAGCCACGCCGGCCTCTGGGCGCTTGACCAGATGTTCGCAACCACCGACGGCCCCGCGTTCTGGCGTCGGATCTTCGGCCGCCCTGACACCGAGCCGGAGCGCTACCTTGCCAGCTCGCCGCACCTGCACGCGGACAGCATCAGCACGCCGCTGCTGATCATTCACGGCGACAGGGATTACCGCGTGCCCGTCGGGGAGGCGCTCCGCATGTGGGCGGACCTGTCGATGCGCGGCAAGCAGGCCAAGTTCTTGTACTTCCCCGACGAGAACCACTGGATCTGCAAGCCTGGTGACATCAGGGTCTGGTACGAAACCATCTTCGCGTTCCTTGCCGAACATGTGCTCGGCGAGGACTGGCAGCGTCCCGAGCTTCTTTAGCGCTGCCGGGCAGGGCAAAGGCCGGATCACGGCTCACGCTGTGACACGCTGAATGCCATGACCCGAGCTGAGCTAGACAAGCGCCCGGCCGACGTGGCGGCCATGTTTGACGCGGTCGCCGGGCGCTACGACTTGCTCAATGACGTCCTGTCGCTAGGCCAGTGCCGGTACTGGCGTGCCGTGGTGGCCAGGGTGGTTGCGGCCGGGAGTGGCTCGGCCGTCCTGGACATCGCAGCGGGTACCGGCACGTCATCGCGGGCCTTCACGGCGGCCGGCGCCACATGCGTGGCCTGCGACTTCTCTGAGGGCATGCTGCGGGTCGGTGCCACCAGGGTGGCGGCGCACCGTTGGAGCGGCCGCCGGGTGAGCGGGCCCGCGGGCCACGTCAGCTTCGCGGCTGGCGACGCGCTCGCGCTGCCCTTCGCGAGCGCTACGTTCGACGTCGTTACCATTTCTTTCGGGCTGCGCAACGTAACCGAGCCTGCCGCCGCCCTGGCCGAGATGCTGCGAGTCACCAAGCCAGGCGGCAGGCTGGTGATCTGCGAATTCAGTCACCTGCCGGTGAGGGCACTCGATCGTGCCTACCAGCGCTACCTCGCCTCCGCGCTACCGGCGATCGCTGGCCGGCTGTCGCCGAACCCAGGCGCCTACGCATACCTAGCGGAGTCGATCAAAGACTGGCCGCCCCAAGACGGCCTCGCCGATCTGATCCGCGCCGCGGGTTGGTCGTCGGTGCGGTGGCGCAACCTGACCGGCGGGATCGTGGCGGTGCACGTGGGCAGGAGGCCGCGCTGAGCGCGAACGCGCCGGGCACACCTGGGGACGTTCCACGACGCCCGGCATCAGGGGCGGCGCATGCGATCAGCGGCTACGGGCTAGACTGTCGTATCTGTACTTGTGAAGGAGTTCACAAGATTGGCGGGACGGGTCAGTGAGCGAGCAGTACCCCCCGGCTAACCACCCGGACCAGGCAGCCGGCGGCGCGAGGGTACGCCGGGCACGCAGTGCAGGCCGAGACAGTGCCGGCCAGGCGGGATCGGCGGATACCGCGGACGTCATCATCGTCGGCGCCGGCCCTGCCGGGTCGACAGCCGCCTATCACCTGGCATCGGCGGGCCTCGACGTGCTGGTCCTGGAGAAGACGAGCTTCCCGCGGGAGAAGGTCTGCGGCGACGGCCTGACTCCGCGCGCGGTCAAGGCGCTCACCACGATGGGCATCCCTGTCGTTCCCGGTGATGGCTGGCTGCTGAACAAGGGCCTGCGGATCATCGGCGGTGGCGGCAGGATCGAAGCTCGCCTGGCCCGATCTTTCTTCGTTCCCCGGATACGGGACGGTGCGGACGAGGACCGACTTCGACGAGTTGCTGGCCAGGCACGCACAGAAGGCCGGGGTGCGGGTGCTCGAGAACGTGACGGTCACCGCCACCACCGTCGACGAGCGAACCGGCAGGGTCACCGGCGTCACGGCGCGGGAGGCGGCAGCCGCCAAGGACGGCGCCGGGAGGGCGTCAAAGCGCCGTCCCGGCGACCAGCGGAACTTCCGCGCCCGCGTCGTGGTCGCGGCCGACGGGAATTCGTCGCGGCTGTCGGTGTCTATGGGGCTGCATAAGCGTACCGACCGTCCGCTCGGCGTCGCGGTCAGGACGTACTACAAGACGCCCAGGCACGATGACGACTATCTGGAAGCCTGGCTCGATCTGTGGGACGGCCAGCAGTTGCTGCCCGGCTACGGCTGGATCTTCGGGATGGGCGACGGCACCAGTAACGTCGGGCTCGGACTGCTCAACACCTCGGACGCGTTCGGCAACATCGATTACCGCGTGCTGCTGCGGCGTTGGCTTGGCGCCATGCCCGCCGAGTGGGGCCTGACCGAGGAGAACATGACGGCGCCTATCCGCGGCGCAGCGTTGCCGATGGGCTTCAACAGGACGCCGCACTATACAAACGGCTTGCTGCTGGTCGGCGACGCCGGCGGGATGGTGAACCCGTTCAACGGCGAGGGCATCGCCTACGCGATGGAGTCCGGCGAACTGGCGGCGCGCTCGATCGTGCAGGCGCTGGCGCGTCCGACCGCGGCCGGAACCGAGCGCGCGCTGCAGTCTTACCCGATGGCGCTCAAGCAGGCCTACGGCGGCTACTACACTCTCGGCCGGACGTTCGTGAAGGCGATCGGCCATCCAGCCTTCATGAAGTTCGCGACCAGGCACGGGATAAAACGTCCCGCCGTGATGCGGATGACGATGAAGCTGCTGGGTAACCTGACCGAGCCGCGCGGCGGCGACGCGGTCGACCGGGTCATCAACGCGCTGTCTAAGATGTCGCCCGCGGCCTAGCCGCATCGGGCAGCCCGCGATTCGATCCCAGGCAAGGTGCGCCGCGGCACGGATTGCGACAAAGAAATAACAGCACCACCCGCCAGGCCGTGAGGCCGGGCGGCGAGACAAGGGGGTGACAGACTCCATGAGCTACTACGTGCCGATTGTGGCGCTCGGGGCGCTGTCCACTGTCTTCGCCATTTTCTCGCTGGGCATGGGAGCGCTCGCCGGCCCGAAACGGTGGAACAGGGCCAAGCTCGAGGCTTACGAGTGCGGTATCGAACCGACCAGGCAACCGGCCGGTGTCAGGTTCCCTGTGAAGTACTACCTGACCGCGATGCTCTTCATTGTCTTCGACATTGAGATCATCTTCTTGTACCCCTGGGCGGTCGCGTTCGACCACCTTGGCCTGTTCGGCCTCGTAGAGATGGTCACCTTCGTCGCCACCGTCCTCGTCGCATACGTCTACGTGTGGCGGCGCGGCGGTCTGGAATGGGATTAGAGCAATGGGTATAGAAGAAAAACTGCCGAGCGGCATTCTGCTGACCACGGTCGAGAAGGTCGCGGGCTATGCGCGCAAGTCGTCGGTCTGGCCGGCCACGTTCGGGCTCGCCTGCTGCGCCATAGAGCTATTCTCGGCCGGCGGCCCGCGGCACGACCTGGCCAGGTTCGGCATGGAGCGCGCGTCAGCCACGCCACGGCAGGCCGACCTGATGATCGTGGCCGGCCGGGTTAGCCAGAAGATGGCCCCGGTGCTCCGCCAGATCTACGACCAGATGGGCGAGCCCAAATGGGTCATCTCGATGGGGGTCTGCGCCTCAAGCGGCGGCATGTTCAATAACTACGCGATCGTGCAGGGCGTCGACCACATCGTGCCGGTCGACATCTACCTGCCGGGCTGCCCGCCGCGGCCCGAGATGCTTCTCGACGCGATCCTCAAGCTGCACGACAAGATCCAGAACATGAAGCTCGGCGTGAACAGGGAGAACGAGATCACCGAGCTTGAGCAGGCCAGGCTGCGCCGACTGCCGCTGCTGCCGCACTTGCAGGCCGCTGCCGTCCCGCGCGCCGAGGGGGAGCGGTGAGCGAGCCAGGAAGCGACAGGCCAGACGAGGGCCAGGACGAGGCGGCGATCGCGGGCCGCGAGCGGCTCGGCGAGCAGGTCGTCCGCACGGGCGCCTTCGGCACCCACACCAGCGGCGACACCTCCGGCTACGGCGGCCTGCAGGTCCGCAAGCAGCCGCGGCTGTCGAGCCCGCGCCCCTACGGCTCGTACTTCGACGAGGTCGCCGACGCGCTCGGCAGCGCCGTCGAGGCGTCCGGGCTGAGTTTCGGCGACGCGGTCGAGCAGGTGGTCGCTGCCAATGGCGAGCTGACCTTCTACGTGCGCAGGGAACACCTCGTCGCGGTCGCGAGGCGGCTGCGCGACGATCCGGCCCTGGCGTTCGAGCTCTGCCTCGGCGTCTCCGGCACCCACTACCCGGCCGACACCGGCACCGAGCTGCACGCCGTCTACCACTTGCTCTCGATCACTCACAACAGGCGGCTGCGCCTGGAGGTGACGGCGCCCGACGGGCCCTCAGGGTCGGCCGCTGGCCTCGCCGACCGGCACATTCCCTCGTTGATCGACGTCTACCCGACCTGTGACTGGCACGAGCGCGAGACCTGGGATTTCTTCGGCATCATTTTCGACGGCCACCCTGCGCTGACCAGGATCGAGATGCCGGACGACTGGAAGGGCCACCCGCAGCGGAAGGACTACCCGCTCGGCGGCATTCCTGTTGAGTACCGCGGCGCCACGGTCCCGCCGCCTGACGAGCGGAGGGCCTACTCATGAGCACGACCGCGGGGGGCTTCGGCGGGGCGTCAGCTCAAGCCGACACAGAAGCCGAAGGACGGGTCTACAACGTCGGCGGCCAGGACTGGGACGAGATCGTTGCGGCGGCCCACGAGGCGGCCGACAGCGAGCGGGACGAACACCTGATCATCAACATGGGCCCGCAACACCCCTCCACGCACGGCGTGCTCAGATTGATCCTGACGTTGGATGGGGAGACGGTCACCGAACTGCGTCCGGTGATCGGATACTTGCACACAGGTATCGAGAAGAACATGGAGTTCCGCACCTGGACGCAAGGCGTCACGTTCTGCACGCGGATGGATTACCTGTCTCCGCTGTTCAACGAGACCGCTTTTTGCCTGGCCACCGAGCGGCTGCTGGGCGTCACCGAGCAGATTCCTGAGCGCGCGAGCGTCATCCGGGTGCTGATGATGGAGCTCAACAGGATCGCATCGCACTTGACCGCCGTCGGTACCTTCGGCCTGGAAGTCGGTGCCACGACCATCTTCCTGTACGGCATGCGCGAGCGCGAGAAGGTGCTCGACCTCTTCGAGCTGATCACGCGGGCTCCGGATGAACCACGCCTACATCAGGCCGGGCGGCGTCTCCCAGGACCTGCCCTCTGGCGCCCTGGAGAAGCTCAGGGAATTCCTCGGCATCATGCCGCACCAGCTCGGCGAGATCCGGGCCCTGCTCGACGCCGCCCCGATCTACCTGGCCAGGACGAAGGACGTCGCCTTCCTTGATCTGACCGGCTGCATGTCCCTCGGCATCACAGGTCCGATCCTCCGCGCCACCGGACTGCCATGGGACCTGCGCAAGAGCCAGCCGTACTGCGGGTACGAGACCTACGACTTCGATGTCCCGACGCAGCGGAGCTGCGACGTCTACGGCAGGTACATCGTCAGGATGGACGAGATCGACCAGTCGCTGCGGATCATCGAGCAGTGCGTCGACCGGCTCGCCGCGCCCCGGCCGGAGCGCGATCCCATCATGATCGAGAACGCCAAGATCGGCTGGCCAGCCCAGCTCGCCGTGGGTCCCGACGGGCTCGGCAACTCGGCCGATCACATCGCGCACATCATGAGCCAGTCGATGGAGGCCCTGATCCACCACTTCAAGCTCGTCACCGAGGGCTTCAGGGTCCCTGCAGGACAGGTCTACGCCGCTGTGGAGTCGCCCAGGGGCGAGCTCGGCTGCCACGCGGTCAGCGACGGCGGCACCCGCCCGTACCGTGTGCACTTCCGCGATCCTTCGTTCACCAACCTGCAGTCGGTCGCGGCGATGTGCGAGGGCGGCATGGTGGCCGACGTGATCGCCGCCGTGGCGAGCATCGACCCGGTGATGGGAGGGGTGGACAGGTAATGGCGCTCACCGAGCAGGACCGGGCCGACCTGGCCCCGCGGGCCGCGGAGATCATCGCCAGGTATCCGAAGTCGCGGTCCGCGCTGCTGCCGCTGCTGCACCTGGTGCAGGCCAAGGAGGGTTACGTCTCGGCCGACGGCATCGCGTTCTGTGCCGGGCAACTGGGCCTGTCCGAGGCCGACGTCACCGCGGTGGTCTCGTTCTACACCATGTACAAGCGGCGGCCGGTCGGCGAGTACCACGTCGGGGTCTGCACCAACACGCTGTGCGCCATCATGGGCGGCGACGTCATCCACGACGAACTCCGTCGCCACCTCGGCGTCGAGCGGCGACGAGCCGACGCCTGATGGCAAGGTCAGCCTGGAGCGGATCGAGTGCAACGCGGGCTGCGACTACGCCCCCATCGTGATGGTGAACTGGGAGTTCTTCGACAACGTGACCCCTGAGTCCGCCAGGGAGTTGGTCGACGGGCTGCGCGCAGGCGCCGACATCGCGCCGTCCAGGGGCGCCGAGCGGCTGGTCACCTGGCGCGAGGCCGCGATGATCCTGGCCGGGTATCCCGACGACCAGGCCGGCACCGGGCACACCGCCGGCGCGCCGACGCTGGCCGGGCTGCGGATCGCCAAAGATAACGGCTGGACGCCTGACGAGACGTCCAGCCCCACCAGGGAGCGGGCGTGACATCTGTACTAACCCCCGAGCTCACCGCGCACTGGGACGAGGCTGACTCGTTTACCCTGGCCGGCTACCGCCGGGCAGGCGGCTACCAGGCGCTGCCCAAGGCGCTGGCGATGCCGCCCGACGATGTCATCGCCGCGGTGAAGGCCTCAGGCCTGCGCGGACGTGGCGGCGCTGGTTTCCCGACCGGAGTGAAATGGGGCTTCATCCCGCAGGGTGACGGCAAGCCGCACTACCTGGTCGTGAACGCCGACGAGTCAGAGCCCGGCACGTGCAAGGACATCCCGATCATGCTGGCGACCCCGCACTCGCTGGTCGAGGGCGCGATCATCGCTGCGTACGCGATCAGGGCGAATGAGGCGTTCATCTACGTGCGCGGCGAAGTGCTGCACGTGATCAGGCGCCTGCACCAGGCGGTCGCCGAGGCCTACGAGGCCGGCTACCTGGGCGCTGACATCCTGGGGTCGGGCTTCAGCCTCGACATCCTCGTGCACGCGGGTGCCGGCGCCTACGAGTGCGGCGAGGAGACTGCGCTGCTCGACTCGCTGGAGGGTTACCGCGGCCAGCCAAGGCTGAAGCCGCCGTTCCCCGCGATCGCCGGCCTGTACGCGTGTCCCACGGTCGTCAACAACGTCGAGTCGATCGCGAGCGTGCCGTACATCATCGCGCGCGGAGCTGACTCCTTCTCAGCCCTCGGCACCGAGAAGTCCAAGGGCTTCGGCATCTTCTCGCTGTCGGGGCACGTCACGACCCCCGGCCAGTACGAGGCGCCGCTCGGCGTGACGCTGCGGGAACTGCTCTCGCTGGCTGGCGGCGTCCGGGCAGGGCATCAGCTCAAGTTCTGGACGCCTGGCGGGTCGTCGACCCCGATCTTCACCGACGAGCACCTCGACGTGCCGCTTGACTTCGAGTCGGTCGGCGCCGCCGGGTCCATGCTCGGCACCAGGGCGCTGCAGATCTTCGACGAGACGACCTGCGTGGTCAGGGCCACGCTGCGGTGGATGGAGTTCTACGAGCACGAGTCCTGCGGCAAGTGCACGCCGTGCCGCGAAGGCACGTACTGGATCGTTCAGGTACTCGACGCGCTGGAGCGCGGCCAGGGCAGCGAGGGCGACCTCGACAAGCTGCTCGATATCTGCGACAACATCCTCGGCCGCGCGTTCTGCCCGTTCGGCGACGGCGCGGTCAGCCCTGTTATGTCGGCGATCAAATACTTCAGGGACGAGTTCATCGAGCACAACAAGCGCGGCGGCTGCCCGTTCGACCCCGCCGCGTCGGTGCTATTCGGAAGGTCCTGGGCGCGATGACCGAGGTAGCCAAGCCCGCCGACGGAGTGCGGGTGACGATCGACGGCTTTGAGATCACCGTCCCGAAGGGGACGCTGATCATCAGGGCAGCCGAGCAACTCGGCATCTCGATCCCGCGGTTCTGCGACCACCCGCTGCTCGCGCCCATCGGTGCCTGCCGCCAGTGCCTGGTCCATGTCGAGGGTCAGCCCAAGCCGCCGGCGTCGTGCACCACGGTGTGCACGGACGGCATGGTGGTCGGGACGCAGCTAACCTCGCCGGTCGCCGAGAAGGCACAGCGCGGCGTGATGGAGATGCTGCTGGTCAACCATCCGCTCGACTGCCCGATGTGCGACAAGGGCGGCGAGTGCCCGCTGCAGAACCAGGCCATGACGGCGGGGGCCCCCGAGACCAGGTTCACCGGGCAGAAGCGGACCTTCGCCAAGCCGATCGCGCTGTCCGCGCAGGTGCTGCTCGACCGGGAGCGCTGCGTCCAGTGCGCCAGATGCACCAGATTCGCTGACCAGATCGCCGGCGACCCGCTGATCGACCTGTTCGAGCGGGGGCCGCAGGAGCAGGTCGGCGTGGCCGAAGGCGTGCCGTTCGACTCGTACTTCTCAGGCAACACCGTGCAGATCTGCCCGGTCGGGGCGCTGACCGGGACGTCGTACCGGTTCAGGGCACGCCCGTTCGACCTGGTCTCGACGCCCAGCGTCTGCGAGCACTGCGCGTCAGGGTGCCTGCAGCGGACCGACCACCGGCGCGGCGCCGTGACCCGCAGGCTGGCCGGCAGCGCCCCAGAGGTGAACGAGGAGTGGAACTGCGACAAGGGGCGGTGGGCGTTCACCTACGCGACCCTGCCGGACCGGCTGGTTTCGCCGCTGGTCAGGGACGCCGACGGGGTGCTGCAGCCCGCGTCCTGGTCGGAGGCGCTGGACGCCGCGGCGCGCGGCCTTGGTGCTGCCCGCGGCAGGACCGGCGTGCTGACCGGTGGCAGGCTCACGCTCGAGGACGCCTACGCCTACGCCAAGTTCACCAGGCTGGCCTTGGCCAGCAACGACATCGACATGCGGGCCAGGCCGCTCAGCGCCGAGGAGACCGCGTTCCTTTCGTCCAGGGTGGCCGGTGCGAATGTCGCGGTCAGCTATGCCGGGCTCGAACGCGCACCCGCCGTGCTGCTGGCAGGGTTCGAGCCCGAGGACGAGTCGCCGATCGTCCAGCTCCGGCTGCGCAAGGCGGCGAAGGAAGGGCGCACGGCCGTGTTCTCGGTCGCGGCGCTCGCTAGCCAGGGGCTCGCCAAGCTCTCCGGCACACTCCTGCCCACGCTGCCAGGCAACGAGGCCGAAGTGCTCAGCCAGCTAGCCGACCCGGCTGGCCTCGCTGCCGGCTCCGCTGATCAGGACGTTTTCGCGGCGGCCGCGGAGGCGCTCGGCCAGCCTGGTGCGGTGATCCTCGCGGGTGAGCGGCTGGCCGAGGTCCCCGGCGCGCTCGCGGCCGCTGTCGCGCTCGCCGAGGTGACCGGCGCCAGGCTGGCCTGGATCCCGCGCCGGGCCGGGGAACGCGGAGCGATCGAGGCAGGCGCGCTGCCCACCCTGTTGCCAGGTGGACGCCTGGTCACCGACGCCAGCGCACGCGCCGAGGTCGCGAGGGCGTGGGGCGTGGCCGCGCTGCCCGCTGAGCCTGGCAGGGACACCAGCCAGATTCTCGCCGCGCTCGCCGAAGGCGAGCTCGAGGCCCTGGTCGTGGCCGGCGTCGATCCCGCAGACCTGCCCGACCCTGAAGCGGCCCTTGCCGCCCTCGAGCAGGCAGAGTTCGTCGTGAGCCTGGAGTTGCGGGCGAGTCCGGTGACCGATCGTGCCGACGTCATCCTGCCGGTTGCAGCGGTCGCGGAAAAGCCCGGCACGTTCGTGAACTGGGAAGGCAGGCGCGCACAGTTCGAGCCCGCGATCCCGGTGCCCGGGATCCGCGGCGACCTGCATGTCCTGCGCGAGATCGCGGACGCGATGGACGTGCACCTCGGGCTGCCCGACGAGGCTGCCGCCCGCAGGGAGCTGGCCGCGCTCGCCGCGTCCCGTTCCGGCGCTGGCGGCTCGGGGCAGGCTGGCCGCGCGCAGTCCGCAGGCGCCGGCGCACTGGGGGCTGCCGGGGGTCACTCGCCAGGCCCGGCCGAGGCTTTGCTCGCGACCTGGCATAATCTGCTCGACGTTGGCCGGATGCAAGACGGCGAACCGAATCTGGCCGGGACCGCCCGCCCCGCTGTCGCGAAGATGTCCGCCGCGACCGCGGCGGCGGCTGGCGTGACCGGCGGTGCCAAGGTGCGCGTATCGACCAGCCGCGGCTCGATTGATGTTCCCGTCGAGATCGCGGCCATGCCGGACCGCGTGGTCTGGCTGCCGACGAACTCCGCGGGCTGCCAGGTCCGGCGCCGCCTCGCGGCGGGGCACGGCAGCCTAGTGACGATATCGGCTCCGGGGAGCGACCCCCAGACCCCTGCCGGGAGGAGCGCGGAATGACTGGCAGCCCCAGCCTGGTTCAGCTGGCCAGCGCGAACGCGCCCACCTCGGCGCTGATCGACCACGACCCGTGGTGGCTGACGGCGATCAAGGTCCTGATCGTCTTCTTGTTCCTCATGCTCACCACGCTGCTGATGATCTGGGCCGAGCGCCGGGTGATCGGCCGGATGCAGCAGCGCCCTGGCCCGAACCGGGCCGGCAAGTTCGGGCTGCTGCAATCTCTGATGGACGGCATCAAGCTGCCGCTGAAGGAGGACATCGTCCCGCGCGGGGTCGACAAGATCCTGTTCTGGCTCGCGCCCGCGATCGCGACGATCCCGGCCTTCATCAGCATCGCGATCATCCCGTTCGGGCCAGTGGTGTCGATCTTCGGTCACCAGACGCCGCTGCAACTGGCCAACCTGCCCGTCGCCGTGCTGCTGGTGCTCGCGATGAGCTCGATGGGCGTGTACGGCATCGTGCTGGCCGGATGGTCGTCCTCCTCGCCGTACTCGCTGCTCGGCGGCCTGCGGTCATCGGCCCAGGTGATCAGCTACGAGATCGCGATGGGCATCTCGTTCGTGCCGGTGTTCCTGTACGCGGGATCGCTGTCCACGTCCCAGATCGTCGCGGCTCAGGCGCACGGCTCGGCGTTCCAGCTGTTCGGCGCCGTGCTGCACTACCCGTCCTGGTTCGCGATCCTGCTGCTGCCCTCGTTCGTGATCTACGTGATCACGATGGTCGGCGAGACCAACAGGCTCCCGTTCGACCTTCCAGAGGGCGAAGGCGAGCTGGTCGGCGGGTTCCACACCGAGTACTCCTCGCTGAAGTTCGCGCTGTTCTACCTCGCCGAGTACGTCAACATGATCACCGTGTCGGCGCTGGCGACCACGCTGTTCCTCGGCGGCTGGCACGCGGTCTGGCCGATCTCGGTCTGGTCGGGCGCGAATAGCGGCTGGTGGCCGGTGCTGTGGTTCCTCGCCAAGCTGGTCGCGTTCTTGTTCTTCTTCATCTGGCTGCGCGGATCGCTGCCGCGGATCAGGTACGACCAGCTGATGGCGCTCGGCTGGAAGGTCCTTATCCCGGCGGGCCTGGCCTGGACGCTGCTGATCGCGACGCTGCGGGTCTGGCGGCGCCAGGGCGGCAGCACCGGGGTCTACCTGGTCGGCGGGCTGATCGTCGCGACGCTCCTGATGCTGACCTTCGCCTGGGACCTCGCCAGCGAGCGCGCCGCCGAACGGCGCGAGATTGCCGAGGAAGAGGGCGCCGAGCGCGCTGCCGACGCGTTCCCCGTCCCGCCGATGGACCTGCCGCACTACCACGGCACCACCGCGAGCATGCCAGCACTGCAGGACCAGGCCCCGGATACGGGGATCAAGGAGGTCACCGGTGCTTGATTTCCTCAACCCGGTCAAGGGCTTCGCGGTCACCTTCCGGCAGATGTTCCGCAAGGTCGACACCGTCCAGTATCCGGAGGAGAAGAGGCCGACGGCGCCGCGCTTCCACGGCCGGCATCAGCTCAACCGCTGGCCCGACGGCCTGGAGAAGTGCATCGGCTGCGAACTGTGCGCCTGGGCCTGCCCGGCGGACGCGATCTACGTCGAGGGCGGCAGCAACACCGAGTCAGAGCGATACTCCCCTGGCGAGCGGTACGGCGCCGTCTACCAGATCAACTATCTGCGCTGCATCTTGTGCGGGCTCTGCGTCGAGGCCTGCCCGACCAGGGCGCTGACGATGACCAACGACTACGAGCTGGCCGACGACAGCCGGGAGAACCTGATCTGGACCAAGGAGCAGTTGCTCGCGCCGCTCCAGCCGGGCATGGAGGCGCCGCCGCACCCGATGCGGCTCGGCGACTCTGAGGAGGACTACTACCGGCAAGGGCCATCGTTCGCCGCGGCGCAGCCCGCCGACCTGCTCAGCATGCTCGCGCGCAGCCGCGCGGCCGACGAGGCTGCCTCGTCTGACGACGCGACGGGCGATCAGCCCGACTGCACGGAGGCACGTCATGATCGCCCACCACATGGTGCTGGCCGGCAGCGCGGCGAGCAACACCGAGGTCGTCACGTGGTGGGTGCTGGCCATCGTCGCGGTCGGCGCGGCGCTCGGCATGATCCTGACCAGGCGCGCAGTGCACTGCGCGATCCTGCTCGCCGTTGTGATGCTGATCCTGGCCGGGATGTACGCCATGCAGGGCGCGCCATTCCTGGCGTTCGTGCAGGTCATCGTCTACACCGGCGCCGTGCTCATGCTGTTCCTGTTCGTCATGATGATCGTCGGCATCACGGCCGCTGACTCGATCGTCGAGACCATCAGGGGCCAGCGGCTCTTCGCCGGGCTGGCCGGCATCTGCATGCTCGTGCTGCTGATCCTCGTGGTCGGCCACGCGACAATCGGCGCGGCCGCGCCCGCCGGGCGCGCGGAACAGTTCCTCGAACGTGCAGGGGCTGGCCAGGCTCGTCTTCACGATCTACGTGTTTCCTTTCGAGGTCACCAGCGCCCTGCTGATCACGGCGGCGCTCGGCGCGATGGTGCTCGCGCACCGGGAGCGGACCACCCCGCGACCCACCCAGCGGATGCTGTCCACGCGCAGGGTGGCCAGCGGTCGGCCGACCCCGCTGCCGGGGCCAGGCACGTACGCGCGGCACAACGCCGTGGACATGCCGGCGCTGCTGCCGGACGGGTCGCAGTCGCGGTTGTCGGTCAGCGGCGTGCTCACCACCACAGCAGAACGGCACGCGCGCGATCAGCGGCGAGACCGTCGAGGCGGACGACGAGCACGAGGAGGACCGGTGATCAGCCCGGCCAACTACGTCACGCTCGCCGCGATCCTGTTCGTGATCGGCGGCGTCGGCGTGCTCGTCCGCAGGAACGCGCTGGTCGTGTTCATGTGCGTGGAACTCATGCTGAACGCAGTCAACCTGGCCTTCATCGCGTTCGCCAGGCTGCACGGCGATCTCAACGGCCAGGTGATCGCGTTCTTCGTGATGGTTGTGGCGGCGGCCGAGGTCGTCGTCGGCCTGGCGATCCTGACTTCGATCTTCCGCGCCCGCAAGTCGGCGTCGGTCGATGATGCCAACCTGCTGAAGTACTGACCGGACCACGAGGACGGTCAGGGAACAAGGACGTGGAGGATAGGCGGTGACTGGCTCCCTTGCGGGCGTGCTGACCGGATCGGTCAACCCGGCCGCGGCCTTTTCTACGTTGCCGGCTACCGGCGCGTTGCGGCCGGCCTGGCTGCTGCTCGCCTTCCCTGCCGCCGGTGCGGCGATCCTGCTGCTCGGCGGCAAGCGCACCAACGCCTGGGGGCACCTGCTCGGCTGCGCGATGTCGCTGGCGTCATTCGTATACGGCGTGATCATCTTCGCGACGATGCTGGGCTACCCGGCAAACCAGCGCAGCCGCGAGGTGCAGGTCTACGACTGGATTCCAGCGATCGGCCGGTTCCACGTCAACATCGGCATGCTGATCGACCCGCTGTCGATCTGCTTCGTGCTGCTGATCACTGGCGTTGGCTCGCTCATCCTCATCTACGCGGTGGGCTACATGGGCCACGACCCGGAGCGGCGCAGGTTCTTCGGATACCTGAACCTGTTCATCACCGCGATGCTCTTGCTCGTGCTGGCCGACAACTACGTGGCCCTTTACGCTGGGTGGGAAGGCGTCGGCCTTGCCTCCTACCTGCTGATCGGCTTCTGGCAGTTCAAGCCCGCGGCGGCGGTGGCCGCGAAGAAGGCGTTTGTCGCTAACCGGGTCGGTGACGCCGGGCTGTCGCTGGCGATCATGCTGATGTTCGCCACCTTCGGGTCGGTCAGCTTCGCTGGCGTCTTCGGGCGCGGCCCACTCGGCAAGCAACACCGTGATCACGGCGATCGGGTTGCTGCTGCTGCTCGGCGCGTGCGGCAAGTCCGCCCAGTTGCCGCTGCAGTCCTGGCTGCTCGATGCGATGGAGGGCCCAACCCCTGTCTCCGCGCTTATTCACGCGGCCACCATGGTGACTGCCGGCGTCTACCTGATCGTGCGCTCGGCGCCGATCTTCAATTTGTCGGCGAACGCCAGGCTTCTCGTCACGATCGTCGGCGCAGCGACGCTGCTGTTCGGCGCGATCATCGGGTGCGCGAAGGACGACATCAAGAAGGCCCTGGCCGGGTCGACGATGAGCCAGATCGGCTACATGATGCTCGCGGCCGGCCTCGGCCCCGCGGGCTACGCGCTGGCGATCGCGCACCTGCTCTCGCACGGGTTCTTCAAGGCAGGGCTCTTCCTCGGGGCAGGCTCGGTCAAGCACGAGATGAACGACGAAGTCGATATGCGCAGGTTCGGCGGGCTCGCCACTGCCATGAAGATCACGTTCGTGACGTTCACGTTCGGCTACCTGGCGATCATCGGCGTACCGCCGTTCTCCGGCTTCTTCACCAAGGACCCGATCATCGAGGCCGCGTTCGACAAGGGCGGAACGTCGGGTGCCATTCTCGGTACCTGCGCGCTGATCGGCGCGGCCATCACCGCGTTCTACATGACGAGGGTGATGCTGATGACCTTCACCGGCAAGCGCCGGTGGGAGGATGACGCGCACCCGCACGAGGCGCCGCCGGTGATGACCTCGCCGATGGTCATCCTGGCGATCGGGTCGCTCGGCGCTGGCGGGTTCCTGATGATCTCGAACCGGCTGATCGACTTCCTGCGGCCGGTGACCGGCACGCCACCGCTGTCGCACGGCTTCTTCTCGCCGCTTAGCTGGCTGACGCTGGCCCTGGTCGTCGTGTCGGCCGGGTTCGCGTGGCTCGCCTACGGCCGGCGCGAGGTGCCAGTCACCGCGCCGCGCGGCAGCTTCGCGACCGTCGCGGCCCGCAAGGACCTGTACGGCGACGCGTTCAACGAGTCGGTGCTGATGCGGCCCGGCCAGTGGCTGACCAGGCTGTCGGTGTTCTTCGACAACCGCGGCATCGACGGCATCGTCAACACGATCGCCGCCACAATGGGCGGGAGCTCGGGCCGGGTCAGGCGAGTCCAGACCGGCTTCGTCCGCTCCTACGCCCTGTCCATGCTGATCGGCGCCCTGCTGCTCGTCGGCGCCCTCTTGCTCGTCAGGCTCTAGGGGGTCACGCACCGATGAGCAACTTCCCCTGGCTGACCGTCGCCGGCGCGATCCCGCTGGCCGGGACGCTGGCCGTCTGCCTCACCCCTGGCAGGTCCGCGCCGGGCAGTGACGCCGACCGCCGGTCGCGCGACCTGCTGGTCAAGCGGATCGCGCTGGTGACCACGGTCGTCACGCTCGGCGTCACGATCGCGATGGCGGCCGGCTTCAAGACCAGCGGGCCGCGCTTCCAGTTCACCCAGACCTACCAGTGGATCCCGCAGTTCGGCGTGCACTACGCGGTCGGCGTCGACGGAATCGCGCTCGTGCTGATCCTGATGACGGTCGTGCTGATGCCGGTCGTGATCCTCGCGTCATGGAACGACGCCGAGGGTTCGGTCGGCCCGGCAGGTGAGCAACCACCAAGGCGCAGCGTGAAGACCTACTTCGCGCTGATGCTTGTGCTCGAGACGATGATGATCGGCGTCTTCGCGGCCACCGACGTCTTCCTGTTCTACGTCTTCTTCGAGGCCATGCTGATTCCGATGTACTTCATGATCGGCAGCTATGGCGTCGGGCAGCGCCAGTACGCGGCCGTCAAGTTCCTGCTGTACAGCTTGCTCGGCGGCCTGCTGATGCTGGCGGCGGTGATCGCGCTTTACGTCTACTCGACCCAGAGCGCGGCGCTCGGCCACCAGGGCTCCTTCCTGTTCACCGACCTGGCCAAGGTCGCGCTGAGCCCGACCAGCCAGAAGTGGCTGTTCCTCGGCTTCTTCGTCGCGTTCGCGATCAAGGCGCCGCTGTGGCCGTTCCACACCTGGCTGCCCGATGCGGCCACGGCCGCCCAGCCAGGCGCCGCCGTGCTTCTCGTCGGCGTGCTGGACAAGGTCGGCACGTTCGGAATGATCAGGTACTGCCTAGACCTGTTCCCTGCCGCATCGCATTACTTCACGCCGCTGGTCATCACGCTGGCGGTGATCGGAGTGCTCTATGCGGCCATCGTGGCGATCGGGCAACGCGACCTGAAGCGCCTGATCGCCTATACGTCGGTGTCCCACTTCGGCCTGATCACGCTCGGCATCTTCGCGATGACCAGCCAGGGTCAGGTCGGCGCGACGCTGTACATGGTCAATCACGGTTTCGCGACCGGCGCCCTGTTCCTGATCGCCGGGTTCATGATCGCCCGCCGGCGCTCGTCGCAGATCGCCGACTACGGTGGCGTCCAGAAGGTCGCGCCGGTGCTCGCCGGGCTGTTCCTCGTCGCGGGCCTGGCCGGCCTGTCGCTGCCTGGCCTGTCCACCTTCGTCAGCGAGTTCCTGGTACTGATCGGCACGTTCACCAAGTACGAGGTCGCCGCCGGGCTGGCGACCGCCGGCATCATCCTGGCCGCGATCTACATCTTGTGGATGTACCAGCGCACCATGACAGGGCCCGTCCGACCTGAGGTCGCTAACATGCCCGACCTGCGGGCGCGCGAGCTGTGGGCGGTCGGGCCGCTGATCGCGCTGATCATCGCGCTCGGCGTTTACCCCAAGCCGGTCATCGACGTGATCAATCCGGCGGTCCAGAAGACGCTGGTCCAGGCGCATTCCACCAACCCCGTCCCGCCGCACCCGGCGGGCGTGGTCTTCCTCAAGAACGGGAGCAAGCCGTGACCGGGTCCCTCGGGGCCGTCGGCGCCCTCGCCGCGACCACCCCGTCCATCCCCGCGCCGCACATCGAGTACGGCCAGCTGTCGCCGATGCTGCTCGTGTTCGGCGCGGCCATCGCCGGGGTGCTGGTCGAGGCGTTCGCGCCCAGGCCGCTGCGCCGGACGCTGCACCTGGCCATCACGCTGGGCAGCCTCGCGGCTGCCTTCGTGCTGACCATCTTCGTGGCCACGAGCAGCAACGTCTTCGGCAACGGCAGCGCCGGCCACATCGCGGCCGCCGGGGCGGTGGCCGTCGACAAGCCGACCCTGTTCATCCAGGGCACGATCCTGGTGCTCGCGTTCATCAGCGTGCTGCTGATCGCCGAGTCCTCGCACGATGTCAGCGCGTTCGCCGCGCAGGCGGCCGCGGTGCCGGGCAGCGCCGAGGAGCGCGAGGGCCTGCTGGCCGGGATCAGCCACACCGAGGTGTACCCGCTGACCCTGTTCGCGGTCGGCGGCATGCTGCTGTTCCCAGCTGCGAACGACCTGCTGACCATGTTCGTGGCGCTCGAGGTGCTCTCGCTGCCGCTGTACCTGCTGTGCGGGCTGGCCAGGCGGCGCAGGCTGCTGTCGCAGGAAGCGGCGATGAAGTACTTCCTGCTCGGCGCGTTCTCCTCGGCGTTCTTCCTGTTCGGCGTCGCGATGCTGTACGGCTACTCAGGATCGGTCAGGCTCGCCGCGATCGCGACGGCGGCCAGCGGCAACACGCAGAGCGCTGTCCTGCTCTACGCCGGCATCGCGCTGCTGGGCGTGGGGCTGCTGTTCAAGATCGGCGCCGTGCCGTTCCAGGCATGGAAGCCCGACGTCTACCAGGGCGCCCCGACCCCGGTCACCGCGCTGATGGCGTCCTGCACGCTGGTCAGCGCGTTCGGCGCGGTGCTGCGGGTGTTCTACGTCGCGTTCGGCCAGCTGACCTGGGACTGGCGGCCGATGATGTGGGGCGTCGCGATCCTCACGATGCTGGGCGGGTCGATCATCGCGATCACCCAGACCGACGTGAAGCGCCTGCTCGCGTACTCCTCGATCGCCCAGGCCGGCTACATCCTCACCGGCGTGGTCGCCGCGTCCACGGCCGGCCTGTCGAGCAGCATGTTCTACCTGGCCGCGTACGGAGTGGCGACGATCGGCGCGTTCGCCGTGGTGACCCTGATCAGGGACGCCAGCGGCGAGGCCGGTCACCTGTCCCGCTGGGCGGGCCTCGGCAAGCGCTCCCCGCTCGTGGCAGGAGTCTTCGCCTTCTTCCTGATCGCGTTCGCCGGAATCCCGCTGACCAGCGGTTTCACCGGTAAGTTCGCGGTCTTCCAGGCGGCCATCTCGGGCGGCGCGCTGCCACTGGTGATCATCGGCGTGCTGAGCAGCGCGATCCTGGCGTTCCCCTACGTCCGGGTGATCGTGCTGATGTTCTTCAGCGAGCCCGCGCTCGACGGCCCCGCAGTGGTCAGGCCGAGCGCCTTCACCTCGATCGCCGTCGGCATCGGCGTCGTCGCAACCCTGGTTCTCGGCGTCGCGCCCGAGCCGCTGCTCAGGCTGGCGCATGACGCCGCCGCCCAGCTCTTCGTCCGGTGACACCGCATCCTGTGCCCGAGGCGGGCAGCCTGGCCCGAACGGGACGGCGGCGCCCGGCGCGGCCTGCGGTGTGCTTATCTTGGTGAATGCCAGGTAACAAGACGCCTGGCAGTGCGCCGAGCGCGACAGGCTTAGTGGTAGGGGATGCAGTGATCAGCGTCGTTCCCGTGGAGCTCGCGGACGCCGCACTCGCGGCGGATGTGACCGATGGGCTCGCTCTGGTCGAGGAAAGCCTGCGGAAGGCCGCCAGGGCGCAGTACGACTTGCTCGACGAGACGTCGGCGCACCTGATCGTCGCCGGTGGCAAGCGCTTCCGCGCCACGCTGGTCCTGCTGGCGGCGCAGTTCGGCGATCCCAAGGACGAGCGGGTGGTGCCGGCCGCCGTCGCGATCGAGCTCACCCACCTCGCGACCTTGTACCACGATGACGTCATGGACGAGGCCGACGTCAGGCGCGGATCACCGAGCGCCAACTCCCGGTGGGACAACTCGGTCGCGATCCTGACCGGCGACTTCCTGTTCGCCTGCGCCTCGAAGATTCTCGCCGACCTCGGCCCCGACGCGGTCAGGCTCCAGGCTGAGACCTTCACCAGGCTGGTCACCGGCCAGATCTGCGAGACCGTCGGCCCGCGGCCAGGCCAGGACCAGCTCGAGCACTACATGGGCGTCGTCACGGAGAAGACGGCCTCGCTGATGGCCACGTCCGGCCAGTTCGGCGCCATGTTCTCTGGTGCGCCCGACGAGGTCACCGCGCGGATCGCTCCCGCATGCGCCGCGCTCGGCGTGGCCTTCCAGCTTTCCGATGACATCCTGGACGTGGCGAGCGAGACGGACCAGTCCGGCAAGACGCCCGGCACCGACCTGCGCGAAGGCGTCAAGACCCTGCCGGTGCTGCACGCGCTGCGGGCGGCGGGCCCCGGCGATGCGCGGCTGGTCGAACTGCTCACCGACGGCGACCTCACCGACCCCGCGGCGCGTGCCGAGACGCTCGCGCTGCTGCGGGCGCACGCCGGCATGGAGATGGCGCGTGCCGACGCGCGGCACTGGGCTGACCTGGCCAGGCAGGAAATCCTCGCCCTGCCCGAGGTCCCGGCCAGGGCCGCGTTCGAGACGATGTGTAACTTCGTCATCGAGCGGACCGGCTAGCAGCAAGAAGCGCGGACGCCGCCAGCCAGGCGCATTCTGGTGCCTGCGGGGCCCGGGAATGCTGGCGCCGCCGCAGGCGCTGTTAGCAGTACAAGCGCCCGATGGGGAGGTAAGCGTGGGAATCTTCGGCACGCACAAGACGCGCATGATCACCGCGGACGAGGCACTGCCCGGCCGGGCCAGGCGATCGCTGTTCCCGGCGGCGCACGAGGTGCTTGGCACGCCGCTGCGCCCGCCGTACCCGGAAGGCAGCGAGGTCGCGGAGTTCGCGCTGGGCTGCTTCTGGGGCGCCGAGAAGACGTTCTGGAACACCAAGGGAGTGATCTCGACCTCGGTCGGCTACGAGGGCGGCTTCACCCCGAACCCGACCTACGAGGAGGTCTGCAGCGGCCGCACCGGGCACGCGGAGGCCGTTCGCGTGGTGTTCGACCCGAAGGTGGTCTCCTACGCCGAACTGCTCAAGGTGTTCTGGGAGTCGCACAACCCGACGCAGGGCATGCGGCAGGGCAACGACCTCGGCAGCCAGTACCGTTCGGCGATCTTCTGGCGGTCGCCAGAGCAGAAGGCAGTGGCTGAGGCGTCGCTGGCGGCCTACCAGGGCCAGCTGACGAAGGCCGGCTACGGGGCAATCACGACTGAGATCAGTCCGGCCTCGGAGTACTACTTCGCCGAGAACTACCACCAGCAGTACCTCGCGGACACCAAGAACCCGTACGGCTACTGCCCTGATCACGGCACGGGCGTCAGCTGCCCGATCGGCGTCGGCGTGACCGCCGGTACCGGAGTCAAGGCGACCGGCGCGGACGGCTGATCCTGCCCCTGGGGGTTGTCGCCGGGAACTCGCCTGACGGCGGCCGCGAGGTCGCGGAAAGCGCGGCCTCGCGGCCTCTGTCGTCTCTGGCCATCCGCAGTCTGAAGCCCGGGTTGCTGTTGTGTCGGGCGGCAGCCGGACACATGTCTCACGGGGGCCCTTCTCCTTCCGCGCAATCTGACGGCAGGAGAAGGTGCTTGCGCGGAAGGTACCTCCGCTGATCGGCTGTGGCGCGGATCAGGTGCCTGCAGAAAGGCTAATGTCAGCCCGAACATCCGCCAGGCGGTCGATGGGCTGCGCGGTTTGGGCTATGACCTGATCCCCTAAGCGAGGCCCGATCAGGCCGAGCAGGTCGGCGTGCAGGGTCGTGCTCGCGGCCGCGAGGATTGAGTCCGACTCGAGCCGCCATGGATTCCCTTCAATGTCCGACACAACGCCGCCAGCCTCGGTCACCAGCAGGCTGCCAGCCGCGGCGTGCACGGCCGAGTCGAGCCAGAAGGCCAGGTAGCCGCTCGCGCGGCCCGCGGCGACATAGGCCAGCGAGATGGTCGAGCCGAAGGACCGGAAATCCCAGCGATCAGCCTGAACTACGGACGCCGCGAACCTGGCCGCCAGGGTCCGGCGTGCACCCTCCGACTTGCCGTCCTCCACGATGACCGTCCTGCTGCCCTCGCTCGCCGCGAGCCTGGCCGGGCCGCCTACCGGCAGCGACCAGGCGCCGCGCCCGCGCTCGGCGACGTGAACGGTCTGCGTCGACGCGTCCCCGACGACAGCGGCGACCACAGCTCCGCGCTCGGCCAGGGCGACGTTCACGGCGTACAGCGGCACGCCGGACGCGTAGTTCCTGGTCCCGCAGATCGGGTCGACCAGCCAGCACGGCGAACCGTCGGCGGGGATCTGCCCGCCATGCTCCTCGCCGGCGACGGGCAGCCCGGTGGCCTCGGTCAGCACCTGCCTGATAATCAGCTCAGCTGTGACATCGACGCTGGTGACCACGTCGCGGCCGACCTTGGCGTGCACGTCGGCGCTGCCAGTCGCGTCGGCTGCGAGCCGCAGCGTACGCCGCACGGCCTCGATGGCCGGCCAGGGTCTCGGGCTGGAGGGCTATCGGGCTGGCGTCCACTCTGGGTACCGTAACGGGTAGGCTTGGTGTCCTAGGCTGCGGCCCGTTCCTCGCGGAGTTGACCATGTTCCCCGGCTTGAGTTCGACGATCAGGGTCGGCGTGCCATCGTCGGGCGATCCGCACGGCGAGACGGGGCCGGGGAACTGGTGGATGACCGGCGGCTGTCAGCCGGCCTACATGTGGGATCGCAAAGACCGGCCGAGCAAGCACGCCTGGGGACTCCGCCGCCTGTGGCGGCGCATCCGCCGTTAGCCAGCGCACGAACCCTGGTTTCCTGTCGTGGCTGGTCAGCCGTTGTGCTCGGTGACCATCGCAATGTTTCAGATGTCCGCGATTGAGCATCTACTGCCCGGAATCCAGTTCCGGAGGTGTGCGTGGTGTGGGAGCGGCTCGAACGATATGAGCTGAAATATCGAGGTCGGCACCTGTCCAGGCTCCAGCCAGGACAGCGCCCGATGTCATCGCTGCCGGCCGGGACCGACCTGCTGCCGCAGATCAAGCACATCGTCGTGCTGATGATGGAGAACCACTCCTACGACAACTACTTCGGCATGCTGGCCGGGCGCGGCGACGGCTTCAAGCTGAGCCGCGATGGCCAGCCCAAGGCCGCGAACCCGAACGCCGACGGCAAGATGATCCGCGCGTTCCACGCTCCCTCGACTCGGCAAGCCGACGGCGTGCCCTGCCAGAGCTGGGGGGCAACCCACGACCAGTGGGCCGACGGGCAGATGAATGGCTTCGTGACGGCCACGCAGACGGTCGACCCTGGTGCCGACGAGACCGTCGGGATGAGCTACTGGACCGAGGGTGACCTGCCGTTCTATTACGGTCTGGCGCGCACGTTCCCGCTCGCCGACCGCTGGTTCAGCTCGTGCCTGGGGCCGACGTTCCCGAACCGCAGGTTCCTGATCGCAGGCACGGCCAACGGCCTGGTCGATGACCTGCCGCTGCACCTGCTCGACTACCCGGCCGCCGGGACCATCCTGGACTCGCTGTCCAGGCACGGCATCTCGTGGATCAACTACCATCCGGTTTCGAAGGACAAGTCCAGGCTGCGAATGCTGGCGCGGCACCGGCGCAGGATGGCCAGGCGGCGGGCCAGCATGCTTGGCGAGGGATTCCGCAGCATCGCCGATGTCCAGAAGGACATCGTGTTCACCGCCGACCTGTTCCCGCTCGGCATCGCGCGGCACATGGTGCACGTCCGAGGCATGGACGCGTTCTTCGAGGACGCCGACAGCGGAAACCTGCCGGCGTTCAGCCTCGTCGATCCGTCGTTCGAGGAGTACTCGGAGGAGAACCCGCAGGACATCGCCAAGGGTGAGAGCTTCGCGGCCGAGGTGATCAATCACGTCATGCACGGCAAGGGATGGCCGCACACGCTGCTGATCTGGCTCTACGACGAGCACGGCGGCTACTACGACCACGTGCAGCCGCCCGCCGCGGTCCGGCCGGACGACATCGATGGCCGCGCGATGGCGAAGCGGCCAGGCTGGCTGCGGCTGCTGCACAAGGCGATCGTTCCGAAGATGGCGCAGGACGCCGAGAACGACGACGGCGCGATGCGATATGACAGCTACGGCGTGCGGGTTCCCGCAGTGATCGTGTCGCCATACGCCAGGCCGGATTTCGTGCTGTCCGACGTGCTCGATCACACCTCGGTGCTCAAGCTGATCGAGGAGAAGTGGAACCTGCCGACCCTGACTAGGCGGGACGCGGCGGCGATGTCGCCGCTTGGCGCCCTCGACCTCGTCGCCCCGCCCGCCTTCCTCGAGCCCCCTGTGCTGCCCGAGTCGCGCCTGAAGTACGGCACCTGGTAGCCGGTTGCGGGACCGAAGTCGCCAAGAACGTCCTTGGCCGGCGGATAGATTGAGGCATGGGCGCCGACCGGCCGATCTTCGTTCTTGGCTGTCCCCGTTCGGGGACGACGTTGCTGCAGCTCATGCTGCACGCGCACGCCCGCATCGCGATTCCGCCAGAGACCAGGTTCGTGCTGACGACGTACGAGGCCCGCAACAGCTTCGGTGACCTGCGCGAGGAGCAGAACCGGCGCGCGCTGGCCGCTTCGATCGTCAGCGAGCGAAAGACCCTGTTCTACGACCTCGAACTGGACGCCGACGAGGTCTTCCGCGAAATTGTTGACGGACCGCCCACGCTGGGGTCGGCGATCGGGATCGTGTTCCGCGCTTACGCGAGGCGGTTCGACAAGCCGCGCTGGGGCGACAAGCGGCCTGGCTACTACCAGCAGATCCCTGGTCTGCTGCGGATGTTTCCCGACGCCCAGTTCGTGCACCTGATCAGGGACGGCAGGGACTGCGTGGCGTCGCTGCTCACGATGCCGTGGTTTAAGCAGGACATCTACGCGGCCATCTGCTCGTGGGTGGAAGCGATCGACAGCGGCCATCGCGCACGACGGCTGCTCCCCGAGGACGCGTACGTCGAGGTGCGTTACGAGGACCTGGTCGCTGAGCCGGACCGGCACCTGACGGCGCTCTGTGAGTTCCTTGGCGAGGACTACGACCCCGCTATGGCCGAGCCGAACAAGATCGCTAGCAGCACCATTCCGGAGCGCAAGACCTGGCACGCGGACGCGCAGAAGGCGGTGACCGCGTCGCCATCCGGGCACTGGAGCGAGCGGCTCGAGCCCTGGCAGATCGCGATCTGCGAGACCGCGATGGGAAGCCGGCTACGGGACCTCGGCTACGAGGTAACCGGTGCAGCGCGGCCGCCGGCCGGCCAGCTGGCCCGGTATGCCCGGTCGGCCGTGCTGCATCGGGGCGCGGCGGCCAAGCGCCGGGTGCGGGATCAGCTGCAGCGCCGGCGCGAGCCCGGGCCCATCGAGAGCCAGCTCTGACGCTCGCGACACGTCGTTGACCCTGACTCGCGTCCGGCCGCCGGAGGTACTTGATGAATTTATCCCTCAGGTTCCTCATCGCGGGACTGACGGCGCTGGCGCTCAGCGCTGCCGGGTGCTCCGCGTCGAGCGGTCAGGCGGCGCGTCCGAGCGACTCGCCATCGGCGAGGCCCGCTTCGTCCGGGCAGACGGCGCCAGCGTCGCCTGATGCCGCAGTCGGTCAGGCCAGGGGACTGGGCAGCGGCCACGTCGGCCGCCGACAGCGGCGGTCTCGCCGCGCTGATCGCCGCGGCCCAGAAGGAAGGCGCGCTGAACGTCATCGGCCTGCCGCCGACCTGGGCCAACTACGGCGCCATCATCAGGACCTTCAGCAGGCGGTACGGGATCACGGTCCGCTCGATCGCGCCAGATGCCACGAGCGGTCAGGAGATCGCAGCGCTTCAGCGCGACAAAGGTGCCGCGGCAGCGCCTGACGTGCTGGATTTGCAGGTGCCGGACGCGGTCGCGGACAGCAAGCTGTTCGCGCCGTACCAGGTGGCGACGTGGGCGGCGATACCGCCGAGCCAGAAGGCGCCCGACGGCTCGTGGGCGGCTGACTACGGCGGTTTCATGTCGATCGGCTACAACTCGGCCAGGTTCGGCAGCCTCACCTCGATCCGCCAGTTACTCGGAGCCAGGTTCGCCAGGGCCGTCGCCCTCGACGGTAACCCGGCGGCGGCCAAGGCGGCCCTGTACGGCGTGATGCTGGCCAACCTCGCGCTCGGCGGCACGGCCTGCCAGTATCACCAGCGGCGTAGCGTTCTTCCGCAAGCTCACGGCGGCCGGCAACTTCGTGTCGGTGCCAGCCACCACGCCGTTGACCATCGAGGCCGGCAGCACGCCGGTGGTCTTCAACTGGGACTACCTGAACACCGCCGCGGTCGTCGGTCAGCCGAAGAAGACCTGGAAGGTATTCATCCCGCCAGGAGCCGCCGTTGGCGCCTTCAACGCCCAGGCGATCAGCAAGAACGCGCCGCACCCGGCCGCCGCGCGGCTGTGGGAGGAATTCCTGTTCTCCCAGGCCAGGCGGGGCGGCCAGAACCTGTGGCTGGAAGGCGGCGTCCGGCCGGTCGAGCAGTCCGCCATGATCGCCAACGGCACGATCGACCAGGCCGCATCCCGGTCGCTGCCTCCGGTGCCGTTACAGGCCGTGTTCCTGACGCCGGGACAGGCCGCGCACGCGGCCGCGTACCTGCACGCGAACTGGGCGAGGGTAGTCGGCTGAGGCTGGCTCGTCGCTGGCCACGGGCCCGACCGGCTGAGCGAGGGCGACCGGCGCTGCTGGTCCGGTTACCGGTGCTGGTGGGGTATGCGCTCGTCCGGGATGCCCCAGGTGGGATTCGGCGTCGACTCACCGATCGCGCTGTGCTGGCCGGGGTTGAGGTCGTGGTGGATGGCCTCGGCCGCGTCCTCGATCGTGTCGATGCCGTAGGCCATCGACGGGTTAGCGTGGGTCAGCACCGCGATCTCGTAGTCTCTGGCCGGCTTGCGGCTGGTGAAGAACCCGATGCTGTTGATCTCCCAGTCCGAGCTGACCGGGAACGGCAGCCAGCCGTTCTTCACGTGCACCTTGACGCTGGCCGGCGCGCCGGCCGGGACGCCCCAGCGCTGCGAGGAGGTCACGTGCGACATCAGGTACTGGGCGTAGACGCGTGAGTTCTCGCTGAGGATGCGGTTCGGGCCGGACAGCAGCGTGAGCAGCAGGATCTCGTCGTGGGCAGTGAGCAGGCTGAGCCCCCAGGCCTGCGCCAGGACGGTCTGCTTCATCTTCGCCAGGTTCAGGAAGTGCTGCATCCGCCGCATGCCGACCTCGTCCCATAGTTCGGTCGCCGCGTCGTTGTCGGACTGCGTGATCATCAGCCAGGCCCGGCTGCGCTCGGTGGCGTTCAGGTGCCTGTTCTGCTCCTGCGCCATGCGGAGCAGCGCGCCGAGGATTGCGGCCTTGATCGCGCTCGCCGCATAGAAGTGCCAGGTCGGGTGGTAGGTGCAGGTGACTCCGGTCTTGCTGTCGATCTCCTTGAGCCCGATCGTCGAGACCCGGCCTGCCAGCTTCGCGTCGATGTCGTGGGCCATCCTGATCGCGAGCTTGTCGTACTTGTGGTCGCGTGCAACGCAGATGACCCGCGGGCTGGATCGTCGAGCCCCCGCCGCCGGCGCCAAGCGGACGGCGTCGCGGGTGCCGGTCGCGGCGACCGCGGTGGCCGAGGAACCGGCGATCGGCGCGAGGATGATGCCAAGTGAGAGCATTGCGCAGTGGCGCGGGGCCAGGCGAGGAGTCATCGTTACTACTGCCATCTTCTGAGGGGTGTGGTCACGTGGGCACGTGGTCACTACATCTGACTGTCTTCTGGCTATCGCGGTTGTCCGCGCGAGGCGACCACTTTGGGTAACTGACTGATTACAAACAGGCGTCAGTCCGAGCAGCATGTGAGTCATTCACCTGTTGTTCACCTGTAAGTCGGTGCTGGTTCGCCTGTCCTGCATAGCGTCGCAAGCGGCCAGGTACGCATCCATCCATCCTTCCGGCCTGGTGCGGATCTCGCGGCGGCCGCCGAGACGAGGAGACTCACGTTGGCGCAGGCCAGGACACCGGACCTGATCGGCGCGATGGACCAGGCGGGAATCAGCCGATTCCATCTGCGGGCCGCTGTCGTCTCCGGGATGGGCTTCTTCACCGACGCCTATGACCTGTTCGTTATCGGCGTCGCGTCTTCCCTGATCAAGCTGGACTGGAATCTCAGCACGAGCCAGCTAGCGCTGCTGAACGCCACCATGCTGGGCGCCGCGTTCCTCGGCGCGCTCGTCTTCGGCAGGATCGCCGACCTGATCGGCCGCAAACGGGTGTACTGGCTGGTCGCGGCCATCATGGCCGTGGCCGCGATCGGATCGGCCCTGGCGCCGTCCTTCTGGGTGCTGATCGGGTTCCGCTTCATGCTCGGGTTCGGCGTTGGTGGCGACTACCCGGTCAGCGCCGTGCTGATGAGCGAGTACGCCAACTCGCGCGACCGCGGTCGGCTCGTCGGGCTCGTGTTCTCCACCCAGGCCCTCGGGCTGATCGTCGGCCCGCTGATCGCCCTGGGCCTGCTGGGCGCCGGCACGTCTACCGACCTGACCTGGCGGTTGCTGCTCGGACTCGGCGCCGTGCCCGCCGCCGCGGTGATCTACCTGCGGCGGACCATGCCCGAGTCGCCCAGGTTCCAGATGCAGGTGCTCGGCCGTGGCGCCGAGGCCGAGGCGCAGATGCACACGCTGACGAACGGTGTCGTGGGCTCCACCAGTGGTCACGCCAACGGTGCGGTGGGCTCTAACGGTGCAGTGGCCGCGAACGCCGCGGTGGCCGCCAACGGGGCCGCTGCTGCGAATGGAGCTGTGGCGGCGCCGCAGCGGATGGCGCTTGGCGCGTTCCTGCGGGACCGCCGGCTGTTGCTGACCCTGGCCGGGACCGCTGGGTGCTGGTTCCTGCTCGACTACGCCTACTACGGCAACACGATCTCCACGCCGCAGATTATCGCGCTGATCTCGCCGACCGCGTCGACGATGACCACGATCGCCATCCAGCTGGGCATCTTCGTCGTCGCCGCCGTGCCCGGTTACATCCTCGGCATCGCGCGGATCGACCGGATCGGGCATAGAAAGCTGCAGCTACGCGGCTTCTTGATGATGGCGCTGTGCTTCGCGTTCATCGCGATCGTGCCCGGTATGACGACGCTGGTGGTGCCGTTCCTCGCCGTCTATGGCCTGAGCTACTTCTTCACCGAGTTCGGGCCGAACATGACCACGTTCGTGCTGCCGAGCGAGCTGTACCCGGTCTCGGTGCGCGCGACCGGGCACGGCATCTCGGCCGGCGTCGGCAAGTTCGGCGCGTTCATCGGCGTGTTCTTGTTCCCGATCCTGCAGACGTCGCTTGGCCTGCGCGGCACGCTCTTGCTCACGGCCTTCGTGTCGGTCGGCGGAGCCGCGCTGACCCTCGTGCTGCCCGAGCCGTCGGGGCGCAGCCTGGAAGACATCGCCGACGACCACGCCAAGGTCGAAGGCGCCAAGACCTCGGTCCTGGCCTGACGCTTCGGGGGGCGGTGCCCTAGGCCGGAGCGCCGCCGCGGCCCGCGCCATCGCGGAATCTGGCTACGCCAGCCAGCAGCGAGGGGTCGGAGAGGCTGGCCATGCCGTGCGTGAACTCACCAGCCATCGCCGCGTCGTGGTCCAGCGAGCCGGACTCGATCGCCGACATCCGGTCGTGGCGCAGGCAGGCCTGCGGCAGCGCCGCTAGCTCCGCCGCCAGGGCCTCGGCCGCTTCGCGGGCCTGGCCGTGCGGGACGAGCCGGTTGACCAGGCCAAACTGGAGCGCCTCGGCCGCGCCGACGGCCCGGCCGGTCATGATCATGTCCAGCGCCCGGCCGATTCCGATCAGCTGGGGCAGCCGGACCGTGCCGCCGTCGATCAGCGGGACACCCCACCGGCGGCAGAACACGCCGAATGTCGCGTCTTCCTCCGCGACGCGGAGGTCGCACCAGAGCGCGAGTTCGAGGCCGCCAGCCACGGCGTGGCCGGCGACAGCGGCGATCACGGGCTTGCTCAGGCGCATCCTGGTCGGCCCCATCGGCCCGTCGCCCGCCGGGTTCGTCCTGTTGCCGTTCGCGGTCCCGACGGCGCGCAGGTCGGCGCCCGCGCAGAACGTGCCGCCTGCTCCGTACAGGACAGCGACCGCTGCCTCAGCGTCGGCGTCGAACGCACGGAAGGCGTCAGCCAGCGCGGCCGCGGTCGGCCCATCGACGGCGTTGCGCACCTCGGGCCGGTCCAGGATGACGGTCGTGACCGGCCCCGATCGTTCGATCCGAACACTCATGACGTCCTCCATCGCGCGATCTGGGCCTGCTTGAGCCGAAAATGACCCATGTGCACATTATCGGCCGGCCGAGTTCGAGCGCCCGGCCCGTCACCCGGTCATCGATTCGCCGGTCTCGCCGCTCGCCGCTGACACCTTTAGAACAGCCAAGTGCCGGCGACCGTCCTGTTTGAACGTCGGCGGTCCTTAGCTGTCGTTGGAGTGGCAGTCAGGTCGCCGCGAACTGGGTGAGCGCGCCAGTGATCGCGGCGTTGAAGTTGTCGCCGCCTCCGTGGCCTTCGTCGTCGATGATCTGGAGCTGGCAGGTGGACCAGTTGCGGGACAGGTGCCACGCCGTTTCGAGGGGGCTGCTGACGTCGTAGCGACCGTGGACAAGGATGCCAGGGATGCCGTTCAGTGCTGCTGCGTTGCGGAGTAGCTGGCCGTCCGGCAGGAAGGCGGCGTGTCGCCAGTAGTGCGTGACCAGGCGCGCGAACCGTAGCCGGAATTCCGGGTCCTCGTAGCGCTCGCTGGGCGTGTGACCGGGCGCGAGTGAGATGTGTGCATCTTCCCAGGCGCACCACTCCCGCGCCGCGTGCTCTCGGACGGCAGCGTCCGGGTTGAAGAGCAGGGTGGCATAAGCGTCGACCAGCGGCAGGTGCCGCAGCGCATCAGGGACGGCTGCGGCGAACCTCTCCCACTCCCGGGGGAAGATGCGCCCGACGTCGCGAGTCAGCCATTCGATCTCGCGACTGGAGTCAGTGCCCACCGCAGCCAGTACCAGCGCCTTGACCTGCTGAGGGTATGTCTGGGCGTAGGCCAGTCCGAGGGTGCTTCCCCACGAGATACCCAGGACTGTCCACCGCTTGATCCCGTGTAGCTGCCGTAGCAGTTCGATGTCGGCGATCAGGTGGGCGGTGGTATTGGTGCTCAGATCAGCATCGAACTCGCTGGCCAGCGGCCGGCTGCGCCCCGATCCGCGCTGGTCGAAGAGCACGACCCGGTAGGCGTCCGGATCGAAGTAACGCCGCGCGCCCGGCGTGGAGCCTGAGCCAGGACCACCGTGCAGGTAGATCGCCGGCTGGCCGTCCGGATTCCCGCAGGTCTCCCAGTACACCCGGTGCCCGTCACCTACATCGAGCATTCCCCAGTCGTACGGCTCAACTGCCGGGAACCTGGACGTCATCCGCATGACCCTCCGCATGAACCGCGTCTGAGCGGAGATCTTACTGCCGGCGGCGCTAGGCGGCGGGGCCTAGACGACGTGCCAGGTGTCGTTGCCTGCGAGGAGCGCGGCGAGGTCGCCGTCGCCCTTGCGCTCGCGGGCCGCGTCGATCTGGCCGCTCATCGCGTCGTCGTAGGTCTTGCGCTCGAAGTCGCGGAAGATCCCGATCGGCGTGTGCGCGAAGTCGGTGCTGTCCAGCCGGCTGAGCGCGAAGGCGTAGGACGGGTCGGCCGCGTGCGCGTCGTGCACGAGCAGCGAGTCGTCCTGCGAGCCATCGGCGGCCACGGGAACGACCTCGAGCGACCCGAGCGGCCCGAACCGCAGGCCCTGCTCGCCGCCAGGCCCGAACTTGACCGGCTGCCCGTGCTCCAGCCTGATCACGCGCTGCTCGCGCTCACCAGGCGCGGTGACCGGCGCGAATGCGTCGTCGTTGAAGATCGGGCAGTTCTGGTAGATCTCGATGAACGCGGTGCCGCGGTGGTTAGCGGCCGCGCGGAGCACGCTGGTCAGGTGCTTGCGGTCCGAGTCGATCGTCCTCGCGACGAAGCTGGCCTCGGCGCCGAGCGCGAGCGAGAGCGGGTTGAATGGGGTGTCCAGCGACCCGAACGGCGTCGACTTGGTCACCTTGCCCTGCTCGGACGTCGGTGAGTACTGGCCCTTGGTCAGCCCGTAGATCCGGTTGTTGAACAGCAGGATCTTGATGTTGACGTTCCTGCGCAGCGCGTGGATCAGGTGATTGCCGCCGATCGACAGCGCGTCGCCGTCGCCGGTGATCACCCACACCGACAGGTCCTGCCGCGAGGCGGCGAGACCGGTCGCGATCGCGGGCGCGCGGCCGTGGATCGAGTGCAGGCCGTAGCTGTTGACGTAGTACGGCAGCCGGGACGAGCAGCCGATGCCGGAGATGATGACGAGGTTCTCCCGCGGCACCTCAAGCTCGGGCAGGAACGACTGGAACGCGGCCAGGATGGCGTAGTCGCCGCAGCCAGGACACCAGCGGACTTCCTGGTCGGACTTGAAGTCCTTCATGGTTTGCTTCTGGCTGGTGTGCGGCACCAGCGTCAGTGCTGCGAATCGCCCGGCGCCGTTGCCGGTGGTGCTGTTCTCGACGCTCTGGTCTCCCGCGTCGCTCGGCTTAGGCATTGGAAATCACATCCTGGATGACCCCGCTCAGCTCGGCGGCCCTGAACGGCAGCCCGCGAACGCGGTTGTAGGAGATTACGTCGGTCAGGAACCGGCCGCGCAGGATGAGCGCGAGCTGGCCGGTGTTGATCTCGGGCACGAGCACCTTGTCGTACCGCTTCAGCACGTCGCCGAGGTTCGCCGGGAACGGTGAGAGGTGCCGCAGGTGCGCCTGCGCGATTGAGCCGCCGTCCAGCCTGACCCGGCGGACGGCCGCCCCGATCGAGCCGAACGTCGAGCCCCAGCCCAGGACCAGCACGCGGGCTTGCCCGTCCGGGTCATCAACCTCGAGCGGCGGGATGTCGGCGGCGATCCCGTCGATCTTCGCCTGGCGCAGCCTGACCATCTTGTCGTGGTTGTCAGGGTCGTAGGAGATGTCGCCCGACCCGTCCTCCTTCTCGATCCCGCCGATCCTGTGCTCCAGCCCTGCCGTGCCGGGGATCGCCCACGGCCTGGCCAGCGTCCGCGGGTCGCGCTTGAATGGCTGGAAGGGTTCGTGATCGCCGCCCGCGCCATTGGCGCTGCCAGCCTCGCTGGAACTCTTCGCCGGCGCGAAGGAGAACTCGGCCTTCAGGTCAGGCAGTCCGGCAACCTCAGGGATCCGCCACGGCTCCGAGCCGTTGGCCAGGTATCCGTCGGACAGGATGATCACCGGCGTCCGGTATTTGATCGCGAGCCTGGTGGCCTCGATCGCGGTGTTGAAGCAGTCGCCTGGAGTCGATGGCGCGATCACGACCAGCGGCGACTCGCCGTTGCGGCCGTAGAGCGCCATCAGCAGGTCGGCCTGTTCGGTCTTGGTCGGCATGCCGGTGGACGGGCCAGCGCGCTGAATGTCGCAGACCACGAGCGGAAGCTCGACGGCGGCGGCGAGGCCGATGGTCTCGGCCTTCAGGCACATGCCGGGGCCGGAGGTCGTGGTCACGCCGAGCGCGCCGCCGAAGGCCGCGCCGAGTGCGGCGCCCACGCCGCTGATCTCGTCCTCGGCCTGGAACGTCCGGACCCCGAACCGCTTGTGCTTGGACAACTCGTGCAGGATGTCCGAGGCCGGGGTGATGGGGTACGAGCCGAGGAAAATCTGCAGGCCGGCCAGCCGCGCGGCGGTGATGAGGCCGTTGGCCAGCGCGATGTTGCCGGTGATGTTGCGGTATTGGCCGGGCGGCAGCGTCGCTGGCTTGATCTCGTACTGGACCGAGAACTCCTCGGTCGTCTCGCCGTAGTTCCAGCCCGCCTGGAAGGCCGCGATGTTGGCCTTCATGATCGCCGGCTTGTTCGCGAACTTGGTCTCGAGGAACTTGAGCGTGCCCTGGGCCGGGCGGTTATACAGCCAGCACAGCATGCCCAGCGAGAACATGTTCTTCGCCCGCTCGGCATCCTTCTTGCTGATCTCGTAGCCCTCAAGCGCCTTGACCGTCACCGAGGTGATCGGGATGGCGTGCAGCTGATAGCCGTCGAGCGAGCCGTCCTCCAGCGGGTTGCCGTCGTACCCGACCTTGGTCAGGTTCCGCTTGGTGAACTCGTCGGTGTTGGCGATGATGTCGGCGCCGCGCGGCAGGTCCTCGATGTTGGCCTTCAGCGCGGCGGGGTTCATCGCGACAAGCACGTCAGGCGCGTCGCCGGGCGTCAGGATGTCGTGGTCGGCGAAGTGGAGCTGGAAGCTCGACACTCCGGGGAGCGTCCCTGCCGGGGCGCGGATCTCGGCGGGGAAGTTCGGGAGCGTCGACAGGTCGTTGCCGAAACTCGCGGTCTCCTGCGTGAACCTGTCGCCAGCGAGCTGCATCCCGTCACCAGAGTCGCCGGCGAACCTGATGATCACCCGGTCAAGCTGCTGTACTTGCTTGGTCACAGCGGAGTTCCTCCTCTGTGCGCCGAAGCCGCTTGCCTGCGGTGACGGCGTATCCGAAAGGCGTGCCGCCATGATGGCGAACGCGCGTCATTGTGAACAGTTGTCTACATTTCCGCTCACGACAACGCGCCGCGGGCGATTTCTAATCCGCCGGCCTGCCGCTGGGCAGCCCCTGCCGAGCCGGTGGTGCGGTGTCGTTCCGAGGGTCCGCCGGCGGGCGGACGGGGGGCGTGCACCTCAATGCATCCTATTACCCGCTCGCACTCAATCGGGTTAGCACGGCCACAGGCACTGACATAGTCGTCACGACCCCGGGCGCCCTGACTGCTTTCATGATCGCGGACGTTTCTTCGCGTCGATGCAGAAAGACGTCCGCGATCATGGAAAACCGGGGGGCTGGGCTCGGCCGGAGGCCGGGGGGCTGGGCTCGGCGGGAGGGGCTGGGCTGGGTCGGCGGGAGGCGGCGCTCAGTCGGGCGGGGTGATTAGCCAGGCGGGGCGAAATGGCCGGCGAACCACTCGCGGGCCAGGCGGGTCACAGTCCGCAGTGCGCCCGGTTCCTCAAAAAGATGAGTAGCACCAGGCACGATGGCGAGCCGGTTCGCGCAATTCAGCTGCTGCTGCGCCTGCTTGTTGAGTCCGAGCACGACCTCATCGCGGCTGCCGACGATGAGCAGCGTGGGGGATTGCACCTCGGGGAGCCGGATCTCGGCGAGGTCGGGGCGGCCGCCGCGGGAGACCACAGCGTCGATGTGCGCGCCTGGCTCCGCCGCGGCCCAGAGCGCCGCGGCGGCCCCCGTGCTCGCGCCGAAGTAGCCGAGCGCCATGTGCAGTCCGCCAGGCCGGTCGCGAAGCCAGGACGTGACGTCGGCCAGCCGGGCCGCGAGCGCCTGAATGTCGAAGACGTTGGCGCGCTCGATCTCTTCGTCCCTGGTCAGCAGGTCAAAGAGGAGCGTGCCGAGCCCGGCGTCGTTGAGCTGGCTGGCCACGAACCTGTTCCTCGGACTGTGCCTGCTGCTCCCGCTGCCGTGCACGAAGATCACGGTGCCTGTCGCGTTCGCCGGCACGGTGAGGTGGCCTTCCAGGACGATCGATCCGCTGGCGACCCGCAGCTGGATGTCCTCGTCGCGCTCGGGCGTGCTCGGTACCTCGGCAGTGGCTTTCTTGATCGCGCCGGGTCCAGGAGGTTTGGTGGCAGGCGCCCGCCATCGCGCGTCGGTGGCCGGCGTGTCAGGACTAGTACCGCTCGGCGGCTCTGCGCCCGCGGCTGCGCCTGACTTGCCGGCGGTGACCTGGACGGCCCGGAGCGCGCGAGTAAGAAGGTCGCTGACCTCGGTGTCCGATACGTGACGGAAGTTGTCGTAGAACGTGCCGACAGCCATAAAGTACTCAGGCGCGTAGAGGCAGATGACTTCGTCGCACACGGCTTCGAGCGAGCGGAGGGACTCCGGAGCGCCGACCGGCACCGCCAGGACAACCCTCTCGGCCCCCATCTGCACAGCGACCTGGCAGGCCGCGGCCGCGGTCGACCCGGTCGCGATCCCGTCGTCGACGATCACGGCCGTGCGCCCGGCGACCTCGACGTTCGGCCGGCCCGCACGGAACCGCTCGGCTTGCCGGACGAGGTCGGCGCGCTCGCGCTGTTCGACGGCGGCTATCTCGTGCGATGTGATGCCGCCGCGCCTGATGACCTCGTCGTTGCTGACCTTGATGCCGCCCTCGCCGATCGCGCCCATGGCGAGTTCTGGCTGGTAGGGGACGCCGAGCTTGCGCACGACGATGACGTCGAGCGGGGCGCCCAGCGCGGTGGCGACCTCGTAGGCGACCGGGACGCCGCCTCTGGGCAGGCCGAGCACCACGAGATCGGTATCGCGGAGATGCTCGAGCGAACGGGCCAGGGATTGTCCGGCATCGGTCCGGTCCATGAATCGCACCAGGTACCTCCTGGTCAGCGTTGCGGCGCGGATCCGGACGCGCCCTCGGCCGCTGGCCGCGGTTGATGGCCGATGGGCGCACAACAACCATGACCGTTGGCGGGCGCGCGTTCGTCTAGGCGGGGCGTGAGCTCGTCGGTTTGGTTGGTCAGGAAGAGACATACCCCGGATGACGGCGATTACGTGAGCCGTGCCGCGTCAGCCGACGTGATGTCCGATCGGGCGGTTGTCACGTCGGTGCGGGTCCCTGAAAAGCGCGCATCGGTGGTACCGAAGCGCGCGCGTGGAGCCCTGGCTCTGTCCCTGGCGTGCTACCGGTAGTTGACGAACTGAAGCGCGATGTCGAGTTCCTTGCCCTTCAGCAAGCTCTGGACCGTCTGGAGCTCATCCTTCTTCTTGGACGAGACCCTGAGCTCCTCGCCCTGGATCTGAGCTCTGACGCCCTTGGGACCCTCATCGCGGATGATCTTGGAGATCTTCTTCGCGTTGTCCTGCGTGATGCCCTCCTTGAGCGGCGTCAGGAGGCGATACTCCTTGCCGGACAGCTTCGGGTCGGCTGGATCGAGGACCTTGAGCGAGACGCCGCGCCTGATCAGCTTCTCCTTGAACACGTCGAGCACAGCGTTTGCCCGCTCTTCGGTGTTCGCCCTGATCTCGACGGCCTTGTCGCCCGACCAGGAGATCGAGGCACCGACGCCGCGGAAGTCGAACCTGGTGCTGACCTCCTTGGCGGCCTGGTTCAGCGCGTTGTCGACTTCTTGATGATTGATCTTCGACACGATGTCGAACGAGGATTCTCCTGCCACGGGATCAAGGTTAGACGCCTCGATGCTGACGCGCCGGGAAGGTTCGGCTATCCTTCAACGTGCCGTCCCTGGCGGGCGGTTCACTGGCAGGTTGCCCGAGTGGCCAAAGGGAGCGGTCTGTAAAACCGTCGGCTCAGCCTACGTTGGTTCGAACCCAACACCTGCCACCAGCCAGAACCCTAGATCAGCGCGTTAACGCCTCCGTAAGCCTCTGTTCGATGCATGCAGCCAGATGCCGCGAAACGCGGCCCGGAGCCGGTAGGCGCGGGATATACGCGGGATGAACCGGCCGGGCGCGTTGTTGTCATCTTCCTAGCCTGAGCGCGGCCTCGATCCGGGCGTTGATGAGGTCCTGGCCTTCATCCAGGCACTTGGCGTAGACGCCCTTGCCCGGGGGCGTGCTCGTGGCAACCCGCGCGAGCACCACCTCGAGGACCGGCGCCGGTATCCGCGCCCCGACGACGGCGGGTGGAATCCCAGCCTCCTCGATTCGAGGAAGCCTGGTCAGAGCACCTCGGTGTGTTCGTTGTCGGCGCCGTACTCGGTACGGCGCCAGGCGCCAGGCGCCGGGCCGGTTGTGCCACGTCCCTGAGGTCTCCGTGCCCGGAACCAGATAAGGTCCCGGGAATGCCGCGGATACGGATGCCCGGCCAGCGAGGAAATGCTCGATCGATGCACAAGATCACCGTCCAGTACTTCGACCCCGCCGACGGCGACGACTTCGAGACTGCCTACCGCGAGCGGCACGTGCCGCTCGTGCAAGCAGTCCCCGGTCTCGAGCGCTTCACCATCAGCCTTCCCCACGCTGACGGCGCGCCATACTTGGTCGCGGAGCTGTGGTTCGCCGACGGCGACGCCCTGAGCACCGCCCGGACCTCCGCCGAGATGGCTGCGGTGCGCGCCGATTCGGCGACGTATGACGTGGCCCGGCGGGTCATTTTCGCCGGGAGCGTCGAGGACGTCTGATCCAGCGTGGACTGGCGCTGACCCCCTCCAGGTCCTTCGCCGCCCCCAGACACACCGCGACCCGTCGCACCAACGCGCACGGATCTGCCGCGATCCGCGCTTTGGACGGTCGCACATCAGCTGACGGACGAGTGTCGCGCATCACCCGACGTAGGACAAGCGCTCACCGCGCAGAGTTGCCGAATCCGCCCATATGATCAAGCGCGGCTACGCTGCGCTCCGCCGCGACGGCGCTTCCCGCGCCGCGCTCTGGCTTGAGGCCCCGCGCGCGCGGGCGCGCCGTTCCTGCTAGGCACTTCGCCGCATACCGGCATGGCTAACTGGCAGACCCGGTGGTCTTCCTGGGCGCTCGATGGTCCAGCGAGTGGCCGCCGCGTCAAGGGCGGCCCTGCGGACCGTCGCTAACGCGATCGGCTACGCCGACTCTTGACCCGGCGGTCAATCGCCATGGGATCGGCGGCTATCAGGAAGACGTGGGCAGAGTAGTCAGTTACCAGGCGGCTCATGGCCAGGCAGCAATCGGGCCGCTACGCAATGTCTGAGTCCAGGCTTTATCGGTTGGTCCAGACGACAAGCTTCTGCAACGTAGTGTGTCGACGGTGAGCGGGGCTACCGACGCGAGGGCGGCGGCCGACGTTCCTGGGCCGGTTCCGCTGCGGCGCAATCGCGGTTTCCGGATGCTCTGGATCGGTCAGCTGTTGTCCGATACCGGCTCCGAGATCGGGATGCTCGCCTACCCGCTGCTGATTCTGGCGCTAACCCACTCGCCAGTGCTGGCCGGGGTAGTTGGAACGGCCAGGGAAATCACGCTGATATGCCTGCAACTCCCTGCCGGGGCGCTATCGGACCGGCTCGACCGGCGGCTGACGATGATTTTCTGCGACAGCGTGCGGGCCGTCCTGCTCGCCGTGCTTGGGGTCCTGGTGATGCTTGATCTGGCGTCGTGGCCGGTCGTGCTCGTCGTGGGGGTGATCGAGGGCGGTGCCAGCGCGATCTTCACTCCGGCGGCCACCGCCGCGTTGCCGAGGATAGTGCCGGACAGCCAGCTGGAGGAAGCATGGGCTGCGACCGAGGGCCGAGGATATGGCGCTGTCCTGGCGGGCACGGCGCTGGGCGGAGTCTTGTTCGGGCTGGGCCGCGCGGTGCCGTTCCTGGCGGACGCGGTTTCTTACGCGGTCTCGTTTGGCACTGTCAGCCGGATCCGAGGGCGGTTCCGCGTGGAGAACGGGGCCGGGCGCAAGGCGCTGTGGCGTGAGGTCGCCGACGGCTTGCAACTTGCCTGGCAGATACCCATCGTGCGCGTCGCGCTGATAGTGGGTCCTCTAATCAATTTCGCGTTCAACGGCGTGCTCTACACCATCACGCTTGGCTTGCGCCAGCACGGCGTTTCCGCCTCGGTGATCGGGCTGGCACAGGCGGGCATCGCGGCGGGCGGGGTGCTCGGGGCTTTGGTGGCACCCCGGCTCCAAGGACGCATCACTATGAGGACTCTGGTCATCGTGATGACGCTGGCCGAGACACTGCTGTTCGCTGTCGCGGCCTTGGTCATTCCCTCACCGCTCGTGACATTGCCAGTCGCCCTAGTGCCCCTGCTTGCACCGGCTGGCAACGCCGCGTTGTTTGCCGTGATGCTGCGCAGCACACCGGAGCAAATGCGCGGCCGGGTCACTAACACCGTGGGCATGGTGGCCATGTCGCTGGCAGCGCTCGCGCCATTAATCGCTGGCCTGCTCGTGCAGCATGTTTCCGCTGCCTGGTCCATCGGCGCCTTCGCCGCCGCGATGGCGGTAGCAGTCGGGCTGACTCTGATCCTGCCGGGCTTGCGGCAAGCGGAGTCTGCGGGTGGCTCCGCGCCGCACTGAGTGACCTACACCCCCCGAGGACGTTGCGGGTGACACCGAAGATCATCGTGCAACTAGCGTGCAATTAGCGGCGGTGATCGCCGGTCACTCACGGGCAGTCCCGGTGACTCGAACTGGCTAGTCAGCGAGCCTAGCTGCGATGATCGGTGGTCTTCCCAAGCTTGACAGTCGACGGATCGAGGGGACGCCGGCAGGTGCTGAGCGCAGCGGCCGGCCGCATGGCCTGGGCGGTTGCTATGGGTAGTTGAGTTACTTATAGTGGCGGGGTGGCTGGTCCGGGGAGTGCTATGCGTGAGCCGACGTACTTCGTCCTGGCGTCGCTGCTGGATGGCCCGTTGCACGGGTATGCGATTATCCGGCGTGCCGCGCAGCTGTCGGGTGGCCGGGTGCGGCTGGCGACGGGGACGTTGTACACGGCGCTGGACCGGCTGTCGCGGGAGGGCCTGGTGGAGCTGGTGAGCGAGGAGATTGTGGCCGGGCGGGTGCGGCGGTCTTACGGTCTGACGTCGTCGGGGGCGGGGGCTCTGCGGGCGGAGGCGGAGCGGATGGCGGCGGCGGCCAGCCTGGTGGTGGGCCGGGGCCAGAGCCCGAAGGCTGTTCGCGTTGCGCGGAAGGTGAGGCCGGCGTGAGTCTCCTGGAGCGGCGCTGCCGCTGGCTGCTACGCGCTTACCCCGCCTGGTACCGGCGTGACCGAGGCGGGGAAATGCTCGGCACCCTGCTGGAGGCAAGTCCGGCTGATGCCAGGTGGCCTTCATTCCGCGCCGCGCGGGCCATGGTTTTCGGGGGCCTGCGGGTCCGAGGCTGGACCTGGCTGCTGTCGATGGCGTGGGTGGCACTAGGAGCTGGCGGGGCTGTCTATGCCACTGTCACGCTCAGTCACAGTGGCTACGGTCAGGGTGTCATCTGGATGGTGCAATGGCCCGGGGAGCCACAGGTGATTATCGCGGTGGCTGTGGTCGCATTGCCGGTATGGGCGCTGCTGTCAGGTCCGCTGCTGCTCGCCGGTTTTGTCCGGCTCCGTGGCTGGCGGCCCCGCAACTGGCTCCGGGCAGCTGGCTGGGCTGGTTCGTGGGTGGCGGGCCTGGCGCTTATGAACCAGACGGCGGACTTTGCTAGTGCGGGAGAGGGCGGCACCCGCGGCGTTCTGAGCGTCGGAGAGATGGCCATCTGCGCCGCATGGCTGGCGCTTGGGGGTGCCATGACCTGGATACTGGCCAGGTCAGCTCCGCCGCGTGCTCGTAAGCTGCCCGCCACGACAACCACAGGCCGGTAGCCGGCAACGCCACCAGGTCTAGCGACGACTCTGCCCCGCCCTTAGCCCACGGGATATACACGGGATCGGCTTGGGCCAACAAGCGCGTATTCGCGCATTAACGCTGTTCAAAGACCACGCCCGAAAGGCTGCGGTCACGGTCTGTAAAACCGGCGGCTCAGCCTACGTTGGTTCGAACCCAACACCTGCCACCGTGTGATCTCAAGACATCGAGGACAGCCCGAACCCACGTCAGGGTTCGGGCTTCTTGCTGTGGAAGCTGCTTGGATGTCGGCCTTCCGGGCCGCCAAGTACCTGGAATGACTGGCGGGGCATGGTGGCGCACATCACCACCCAGCCGCTGAAACCAGCCCCCATCCGGCTACTGTGTACCGATGGGTGTATTCCTGGATCAACTGTCATGGCGGCTGGTTGGGCCTCACCGCGGCGGTCGGGTAGTAGCAGTCGCGGGTCATCCCCGCGAGCGCACCACCTTCTACTTTGGCTCCACTGGCGGTGGTGTCTGGTGCACCACCGATGCCGGAATCACCTGGCGCAATCTTTCCGACGGATTCTTCCATCGGCCGGCAGTGGGCGCGATCGCCCTTGCTCCCTCAGAGCCGAGCGTGATCTACGTCGGCACCGGGGAAAGCACGATCCGCAACAACGCCTCGTCCGGCAATGGCGTCTACCGGTCAGTGAACGGCGGGCTGACCTGGAACCATCTGGGTCTTGCGGCGACTCGCCATATCTCCAGTGTGCGCATCGACCCGACAGACTCCGACATCGCTTACGTCGCCGCCCTCGGCCACGCTCATGGCCCCAATCCAGAGCGCGGCGTTTACCGCACAGGTGATGGTGGCGCCAGCTGGGATCTGGTCTTGCATCGCGGCGAGGACGCGGGAGCAGCGGACCTATGCATCGACCCGCGCAACCCGCGGATCATCTACGCGACGTTGTGGCATGGTCGCAGATTGCCCTGGCGCCTGGATAGCGGCGGGCCGGGAAGCGGGCTGTGGCGATCCACCGACGGCGGCGACACCTGGGAGGATCTGAGCCGGCGACCGGGCATGCCCAAGGGACTTCTCGGCCGGATCGGAGTGACCGCCTCCGGGGCGCGGCCCGGCCGGGTCTGGTGCATCGTTGAGGCTGAGGACGGCGCTGTCTTCCGCTCTGACGACTACGGAGAGCACTGGGCGCGCCTCTCCGAGCAGGAGGATTTGCGCCAGCGGGCCTGGTACTACAGCCGCGTCATCGCGGACCCCGTCGACGCGGAGACGGTATGGGCGCTCAACGTGCAGTGCTGGCGCTCTTCGGACGCTGGCCAGGTCTTCTCCACCTTCCCTGTCCTGCACGGCGATTGCCACGACTTGTGGATCGACCCTACGGACGCCAAGCGCATGATCCTGGGGGACGACGGCGGCGCAAGCGTGACGCTGGACGGCGGAGAGAGCTGGTCGTCGCTTTACAACCAGCCCACCGCCGAGCTGTACCACGTCACCACCGACACTCGAGAGCCTTACCGCATCTACGCGGCGCAGCAGGACAACACCACCATTGCGTTCCCTAGTCAGTCCCGCTGGGGGGCCATCACCCAGCTGGACACGACCCATGTCGGCGGCGGCGAGAGCGGCTACATTGCGGTCCGGCCAGATAACCCCGACATCGTCTTCGCCGGCAATTACAAAGGCGAGATCACACGACACGATCAGAGCACCGGCGAGAGCCGGCCGATCATGGTGTGGCCGGAGGAGTCGGCGCGGGCGGGCGAGGCGCGCTACCGGTTCAACTGGACCTCGCCAATCTTGCTCTCCCCGCACGATCCGAACATCCTCTACCAGACCGGGAACCGCGTTTTCCGCTCCACCGACGAAGGCCAGACTTGGAAACCGATCAGTCCCGACCTTACTTATGCCGACGCAGATAAACTCCGCTCCTCTGGCGGGCTAACCCCTGACAACAGTGGCGCCGAGTACTACTGCACCATCTTCACGCTGGCCGAATCCCCGCTTGCGCCGGGCCAGCTGTGGGCCGGGACTGACGACGGCCGGATCCACCTCACCCGCGACGGCGGCCAATCTTGGACAGAGATCACCCCGCACGGCCTACCCCGCTGGGCGACGGTGCGCATGATCGACGCCTCGCCCCACGAGGCCGGAACCGCCTACGTGGCCGCCGAGGCCCACAAGCTGGACGACTTCCACCCCTACCTGTGGCGAACGCGAGACTTCGGCGCCAGCTGGGAGCGGCTGGACCACAGCATGGAAGAGGACGAGTACTGTCACGTGCTGCGCGAGGATCCCACCCGCCGCGGCCTACTGCTGTGCGGCACCGAGCTGGGCCTGCTGGTCTCCTTTGACGACGGGACAAGCTGGCAGCGTTGCCAGGGCGAGCTGCCCCGCGTCCCGGTACACGACTTCGTCTTCAAGGGCGATGACCTTGTGGTGGCTACCCACGGCCGCTCGATCTGGATCCTGGAGGACCTGCCCGCGCTGCGTCAGTACCGGCCTGATCTGGACGGGGCGGCACTACACCTGTACCAGCCCCGCCGACAGGTCCGCTGGATCACCGAGCACGGCTTTCCCGGCAAGGGAGAGGCAACCCGCTCCTACTCCCTGCTCGGACCGGTGGTAGTTGCCTATGACAAGCAACCGCTCCCCGGCCGGACCGAAACCATCGACGTACCGGTGGGGGCAGGCCGGAACCCCACCGACGGAGTGGCGGTGCTGTACCGGCTCCAAGATCCCGGCGACACCGAGCTGCGGCTCACCTTCCGCGACGCCGCCGGCCGGGAGATCCGGACGCTGACAGCGCGGCCGGGAGACGAGGACCGGAAGCCGGACAAGGGCAAGCCCAAGGACCCGGTGCCACCGCGGCGGGAGGGCCTGAACCGCTTCGTCTGGGACGGCCGGCACGGGCGCGGCACCCAGATCGAGATCGATCCGCCGGAGGACGAGGACGCTGCCGCCAACCTGGGTCCGGCAGTGGCGCCAGGTCGCTATATGGTGCGCGTGGAGCTAGGCGAACAAGCGGCCGAGGTCGAATTCGAAATCGCCGCCGATCCGCGCAGCCATTTCACGCCGGAGCAGTTCGCCGCCCAGTACGACCTTGCCATGCGGCTCTGGGGCCTGTTGTCTGACCTTTACGACGGCGTGAACCGGTCGCGGCGGGCGCGCTCGGAGCTGAGCAAGAGCGAATCCGATCTCCAACTGCGGCACGACCTGGAAGGAGTTGAGGCGGACCTGGTCGCGGACGGTGGCGGTAAGCGCTCCATTCACGTTCACCAGGCGGCCCTGGACACCCGACTGGTCAGCCTCCGGGGACTGATTGAGACGGCACCACCAAACGCCCCCGCAGTGGAGTTGGCGGACCAGATTCAGGCTCAGCTAGAGCAGGCGCTGACTCGGCTGTCGGACCTGCTCGAGCGTGCCGGACAGGCGCGATCGCGAGAAGACTGACGGGTGGATTAGCTGTGTGGCAGTGACAACCTGACATTCGGAAAGAGGTGTCTGTGGTGCGAAGGGCGAGGATCGAAATCGTGCTGGCAACCATTCTCGGCATGGCAACGATCCTGACCGCCGTCTGGCCGAGCTGGATCGAGGGGTTGTTCGGGTTCGACCCAGATGGCGGGAACGGCACGACCGAATGGTGGATCGTCATCGTGCTTGCCGTGACCACCATCGCCGTGGCCGCGCTTGCCCGCCGCGACCTGCGTGTAGTCCGGCGCCGCGCGTCCATCGGCACATCCTGGTCGCGATAGCGCCAGGATCCTTGACGGCTCGACCGGCGGCTGTGTGCGGGAGGCCGTGCTGAATACGTGCTGAAGTTTGACGCGAGTCTTCAGGTAGCAGCAGCGCTAGGATTTCCGTGAGTTGTGCTCGTGGGAGGGCCGGCAAACTGGCAGCACCGGGTGACCCGACGGCAGCAGGCGCGGTACTCCGCGGGCACCTGCGGACATCACACGCCGATCGCGAGCAAGTGGTCGACACCCTCAAGGCCGCGTTCGTGCAAGGACGGCTGACCAAGGACGAGTTCGACCTGCGAATCGGGCGGGTGCTCGCGGCCCGGACGTATGCGGACCTAGACGCGCTCACCGCTGACCTGCCCGCCGGGCTAGCCCGACCCGGGCCGCCCCGTCCCACGGTCCCGGCGCAAGCGCGACCGCCAGCCAGCAAGGCACTCTTGTGGGGCTCTTGGGTAACCGTTCTGCTCACCGTCGGTTTCATGTTGGGCGCTTCTTTCGCCAGCTGGGCTTTTGCCCTGGTCGTCGGTGTGTTCCCCTTGCTTATTGCCGCCCCGATCGCCGGGACCTTGACGATCGACACCTGGCGCGAAACACATCGCCGCGGGCAATTGCCACCGCCGCCGGAGCGGACTGGCCGCGCCCTCGAAGGAGAGTACGACGGCGGGGCCGGTGATGACCGAATGGCCAGCGAAGATGCCCCCGCCTCGCCCATGCTCGCTCGCGACGCTATCCGGGCGGCGCGGTGGCCCGTAACAGGACACCCCTACCGGCGCCAGTCCGCAAACCTGCCGGTCACGGCCTAGCGAAACAGCCCCTGACCAGTACAGACATGGTCAGGGGCTGAATCTTGCGCCGGGCGGCTGGGGCCAGTGGCTAGCCACCCCGGGCAAATGCCCGATGTGCCGACGCCCGTCGGCTTGGACAATGCCGTCCAGGACCCAGGGGAAGTGGGAGTGCATCGTGTATGGGAATGCCAGGATTCGAGAGCGCGCTGCAGTGCTCGGGAAAGCCGTGACCGCCCGCCTCCGCTTCACGGTGGCCGCGATCGCTCTCGCGGGCGGCTCGATGCTGGTCGCGAGCGCGCCGGCTATGCCTGCACTGGCCAGCACACCAACGCCATTGTTGGTGACAACGACCTCGCCTCTGACGGCTACCGCTGGCTCTGCCTATGTGGCCAAGCTCGATGCTATCGGTGGCACTAAGCCCTATTCCTGGTCGCTCGCAGGCGGGACATCGCTTCCGGCAGGGCTGGTGTTGCACGCCTCCACCGGCCAGATCACCGGCAAGCCCGTGGGTCCCGCGGGCACGTTTGACTTCATCGCCGTGGTGACCGACTCGCAGAGCCCACCTGCCTCGGCCACCGCGCTCGAGTCCATCACGGTGATAGTTACCCCGCTCACGGTGAGGACCGTGACGCTGCCGGCCGCGACAGCGGGCGTGCCATATTCCGCGACATTGGCGGCCGCGGGTGGTGTCGCTCCCTACAGTTGGTCGATCCCTGTCGGATCGCTGCCCGGCGGACTCAAGCTCCACGCCGCCACCGGGGTGATCTCGGGTACTCCTACAGCCGGAGGTAATTTCACTTTCGTCGCAGAAGTAACTGACTCCGAGGCCGCGGCACAAATTAACGCTGCTTCCGAGGCCATCACGGTAGGCGTCTCCGGACTTGTCGTGACCACCGGCAGCACCCTGCCCACAGCCACCAGCGGCGTGCCGTACTCGGTGAAGTTCAGCGCGGCGGGCGGCATTACCCCGTACCAGTGGTCGCTGGCCTCAGGTTCCCTTCCTGCCGGGCTGAAAATAGCCAAGTCCACGGGCGTGATATCTGGCACCACAACGGCGACCGGCCTGGACAGCTTCACTGTGAAGGTCTCCGACTCAGAAGCTCCGGCCGTATCGGCGACCGAGAACGTCTCGCTGTACGTGGTTACTCCCATGGTGGTGCCTGGCAACCTTCCAGGCGCGCTCGCAGACCAGCCGTACGACACATCGCTGCAGCCAGCAGGTGGCCTCGGGCCATACAGCTATGCCATTACCGCAGGATCCCTGCCAGCAGGCCTGGCCCTGCAGCCCGACGGCGAGATCACCGGTGAGGCGTCTGCGGACGGCACTTCCTCTTTCACCGTCTCGGTGACCGATTCAGAGAATCCCCCGGCCACGGTCACGCAGGCCGAAGCCATCACGGTCACAGGGGCCATCAGCGAGGCCTCCCCGACCTTGTCCACCATCCCGAACCATGTGAACGGGCCGATCGGCACGGTGCTGCAAGACACCGCCATCCTGACCGGCAGTTCCGGCGCGACCGGGTCGATCGAGTTCAAGCTGTACGCGACGGCGGACTGCTCCGGGCCGGCAGTGGATGACGAAACCGTGACCGTCGCCGGCGACGGCAGCTACGCCACTACCACGGGGTACGCCGCTGCCGCGGCGGGCACCTACGAGTGGACCGCCAGCTACAGCGGTGACACCAACAACAACCCGGCCCTCTCGGGGTGCGGCGCCGAGGAAGTGGGGATCGGCTCCTCCCCGAGCCTGTTCTGGGCCGACGCCGCCGGCAATATCGTGGCGGATCCCGTGATCGGCCTGACCGGCGGCGCCCCGGCTGTGCTGGCCAGCGGCCAGATCGGCCCGGTCGGGGTAGTGGTGAACGGCGGCACTGTGTACTGGGCCAACAGGGGCGATGGCACGATCATGGCGGTTCCCGTGACCGGCGGCGCCCCGACAGTGCTGGCCAGCGGCCAGAACAACCCGGCTTACGTGGCGGTGGACAATGGCACGGTCTACTGGGCCGACAGCAGCGATGGCACGGTCATGGCGGTTCCAGTGACCGGGGGCACCCCGACCGTGGTAGCCAGCGGGCAGCCCGACCCGGCTTACCTTGCCGCGAACGGTGGCTTCGTGTACTGGGTTGACAGGGGTATTCACATGATCATGGACAGCCCTGAGTCCGGCGGTCTCACGGCTTCGCTGGTCAGTGACCCGGGCGGCCCGGCTTACCTTGCGGTGGACAACAGCTTCGTCTACTGGGCCGACAGTAATACTGGCCAGGTCATGGCCACCCGGACGGCTGGCCTCGGCGGCACCCCGTTTGCTCTGGCCAGCGGGCCGGGACACCCGGCTTACCTGACCGCGAACAGCGGCACCGTGTACTGGACCGACCTCGGCAGTGGCGCGATCTTGAAGGTCACCGTGAACGACGGCATCCCGTCCTCGCCGGCCGCGCTAGCCAGCGACTCGAACGGCCCCGCTTACGTGGCGGTCGACAATGGCACCGTGTACTGGATCGACACCAGCACTGGCACGATCATGGGGGTCCCTGCGGCCGGCGGCATCCCGTCTGTGGTGGCCAATACCTCCGCCAGCCCGTCGTACCTGGCGGTGGGCCCATAGCTGACAACCCAGTGCCGGGGAAGGGCGCGCAACGCCCTTCCCCGGCACTGCTCTTATCCCGATCGCCTTAGATCACGATGCCGGAGACGCCGCGCCGGCCCGGATGGCCCAGGCCACGGCCTCGCTGCGGCCCCGCACACCGAGCCGCTGGTAGATCGCGACGGTGTGGTGCATGACGGTCTTGGGGGTCATGCCGAGGCGCCCGGCGATCTCCTTGTTGGTGCAGCCGCCAGCGAGGAGCCTGACGACGTCCAGCTGTCTGCGGGTGAGCAGCTGCGCTGGGGGCTGGCCGAGAGTTACGGCAACTCGCTGCGACTCCGAGCCCTGACGCACCGCCACTTGACGCAAGTAGCCGTTGACCTTCGTGATGGCGGATACCCAGTCGAGGCCGGCTCCGGTTGCCGCAGCGGCATCGAATGCGTCCATCCCGAGTTCTGCCCGGACCCGCTCCACCGCGGCCTCATACGCCGAGATATTTGCCTGGTCCATGGCGGCGTAGAGCTGTTCCTGTGCCTCGCGCAGCCGGCCGTGGATGCTCGCGGCAAGCTCAAGCCCGCCAGCATGCGCCGCGATCTGCACTGCGGCAAACAGCGAGTAGCCCGCCGGAATAGAGGAAGGATCAGCTCCTGAGAGCTCAAGGCCCTGGGCGCACCAGTCCGCCGCCGCGGCACTGTCACCAGTAGCCAGCGCTTGAAGGGCGAAGCTGGGCAAGAGCACTGTCTGAATCGCGGTTTGGCGAATCGCGCCGGCCATGGCCAGGAGTTCAGACGGCGAAGGCAGCGCAGCGCTCGCCGCCTCTGACCCGGGAATCCAGAGCTGGAGCAGTACGGCGGCTTCGAGGATGGCCCGCGTGTCGCCGCCGCGCTTGGCGGTGGCCAGAGCAGACAAGCTCAGCCGAAGCGCTTGCTCGTGGTTGCCGGCTGCGTTCGCGAACCGCGCTGCCGTGAGTTCAAACCGGACGATCCACCCCGGAACGCCCAGGCGCCGTGCGACTGCGAGGCCTTCTTCAACGTCTTGCGCCGCCCGCTTGAACTCGCCGGTTATCGCGACTACAGAAATCCGGCAATGTAGCGCACGCAAGATCAGCCGGGAGTCGTCGAGGGACCGCGCGAGCTCCTCGCCTCGGGTGAGGCGCTCGATATACTCCGCCTTGCGATCCGGGAGCAGGACGCGCAGTCCCATCAAGCCAGACCAGAGAAGCGCCTCGGCCAGCTGGCCCGACCTGATGTCCTGGGCCTGCGCCAGCCCGATTGCCTTGTCCAGCAGCGCGCTGTGGCCAGCATGCGATGCGCGCGCGTTCCAGAACGGTGCCAGCCCGGTCAGCAGATCGAGAGCGTCCGCTGCGTGCTGTGCGTCCAGGCACGCCTGAAGCGCGATGCGTAGACAGTCATGTGCACCTTCGAGCCACGACCACCACTCGTCAGGCTTTGGATCGTTCAGGCCCGAGCCCGCAGCGCGTGCGCGCGTAGCCAGCCACGTGAGCCACAGGTTCTCGACCGCAGCAAGGTCACCTGAAGCCTTCAGTTGCTCGCTGGCGAAGTCACGGACCGAAGGCGGCAGCTCGAAGCGTGTGTAACCATCGCCGGCTACTGGCGTGAGCAAGTGCACGTCGACTAGCGAGGACAGCGCGTCGAGAACATCGGCTGGCTCGGTCGCGGCGAGGGCTTCTGCGTCATCGATCTCGAAGCCCGCCCCGGTTACGGACAGTCGCCGAAACAGATCTCGCCCGGCGGCAGGCAGCAACCTGTACGTCCAATCAATCGCGGCCCTGATGTCGTGATGTCGCGCCGGGGAATCAGGCTTTGAGGATCGAAGCACGTCTAGGCGTCTACCAGGCAGGCGTGCCAGGATCTCCGCTGCCGGCAGGCTGGCGGCGCGCGCGGCTGCAAGCTCGATCGCGAGTGGCAGTCCCTCCAGTTCGCGGCACAGCGAGACGACTGCCGCTGCGTTCGCAAGCTCGAGGCAGAACTGATCGCTTGCCGCTTTTGCGCGATCGCAGTAGAGCGCCACCGCGGGCTGGGCAGCGACCTTGCGCAGATCTGCAATGTCCACGGCGGGCACTGGCAGGGGCGACAGCGGCACAACCCGCTCGGGCCGGAGCCGCAGCGGCGCCTGGCTCGTCACGATGAGCTGCAACTGGTCGCACGCGTCCAGCAAGTCGGTAAGGACGGCGGCGCCAGCGAGCAGGTGCTCGAAGTTGTCGAGCACCAGTGCCGTAGGAGGAGCGCCCTGAAGCCGTCGGGCGACCGAGTCGACTGCTGAGAGGCCTGGCACGATCGTGATCTGAAGCTGATCGGCTATCTCGGCTGCCACGAGCTGCGGAGCGGGCACTGAGGCGAGCGAGACCACACCAACCGACCCCGGCTGGCTGGCGTCGAGAGTCCAAGCCACCTCCAGCGCCAACCGCGTCTTGCCCACCCCGCCGCGCCCGACGAGGCTCACTAGCCGGACGGACGGTTCGGCTACCAGCCGCAGGACCGCAGCCAGCTCAGCCTCACGGCCGATGAGCGGAGCGGATTGCACCGAGCGCCGCAATCCTCGGCGCGCTTGCTCATTCAGGGCTGAGGGATGCCTGTCTAGTTCCGAGACGACGTTCCCGTTGCCCCTGTGCGCGGCGTACACGTAGCCGCTAACCGCGATCGCCGCGGCGGTACGGTTCGCGACAGGCCGCGCCCGGCCTGACATGCCGCCTTCATCAAGCAGCCCTGGACGTGGTTACTTGCCTGAAACACTGCCCCCCCGTGCCCGTATCGCCGCCATAGTCAAAGTACCTCGGTGCGGTCGTTATGTCACAGCATGGCAGCTTTGCCTCTAGAAGATGACGTGCAAGTACGAACACAGGTTTACGAGCCGTGTGTCCACATCATCGCGGAGTGCCTCGTCTAAGCCGGGGCGCAGGCCAGCCTGGCGCCAGGCGTTATTCGGTTGCTGGCCGGGTTCGTGGCTGTGAGGATTCCTGCCGGGGGTCGTCGACGGAGGATGTCAGGATGGCTAGTGAAGAGCTCAAGACCGTACTTGAGTTCGTGGCCAGCGCTGACCTGGCCACCCTGACGCTCGACGAGCGCCGCGCGCTGATGGGGTCGGCCGCCGGGCCGCCGCCCGACGGCACGCAGGTTGATCCGGTCGACGCGAATGGCGTTCCGGCAGAGTGGGTGGCCGCGGCCGGCGTCATGGGCCAGTGGGTGGTGCTGTACTTCCACGGCGGCGCGTACCACTTTGGCTCGCCCGCCCGGCTCCGGGGCTTGCTCTCGCTACTGTCGGCGGCGGCGCAGGCGCGGGTGCTCAGCGTCGGCTACCGCCTGGCCCCCGAGAATCCGTTCCCAGCGGCCGTCGAGGACGCGCTGACCGCTTACCGCTGGCTCATCGCCGGTGGCACGCACGCCCGGCAGGTCGTCATCAGCGGCGACTCCTCAGGTGGCGGCCTCGCGCTCGCCGCGCTCGTGGCGCTGCGTGACGCCGGCGACCCCCTGCCCGGCGGAGCGGTGGTCATGTCGCCGTGGACCGACCTGGCACTGGGCGGTGAGTCGCTGCGCAGCCGCGCGGCCGTCGATGTCATGCTGACGCCGGATGGCGCCCGGGAGGCGGCGGACTGGTACCTGGCCGGGCAGAGTGACCGGCACCCTTATGCCTCGCCGCTCTACGCGGACCTGCACGGCCTGCCGCCCGTCCTTATCCACGTCGGGGACGCCGAGATCCTGCGCGACGACTCCGTTCGGTTCGCCGCGGCGGCACGGGCGGCGGGGGTCGACGTGACACTCGAAATCTGGCCGGAGATGCCGCATGTCTGGCACGCGTTCGCCGGGCTGGTGCCGGAGGCGGACGAGGCCGTCGAGCGGATCGGCCGCTGGCTGCGCCAGAAGCGACCGCCGTCTGAGCGGCTCTAGAGCCCAGGTCGGCGCAGCGTCCGATCGGTACTGGCCAGCGCGGGGCTGCTACTTGGTTTGCGCCATAAAGTTCGTTGCCCAAGATCCTTGACTTTGCGCCATAAAGTCGAGTCTACTTTATGGCATAGAGTAGATCGAGGGAGGCACCGTGAACCCCACACCCGGCACCACCACCGCCGACAACGGCGGCAACTTCGACCCCCAGCAGGCCGCTTCGCTGCTGGACCAGACCACGCAACAGACACGGCGCCGACTCGAGCCCTACCCGCCGTGGCTATTGGTGATCAGGGCAGTGGCGGCTCTGGCCGTCTTCGGCACCGTCTGGCTATCGGTGCGCGGACAGCATCCGTACCAGCACCCGACCGCCGCGGTCATTCCCGTCGTGATTGCGTTCGGAATCCTCAACTTCGGCGTGACAGTCGCGGTTGCGAAGCGCGCGACCGCCGGGGTCAGCGGCAGATCCCGGCTGCGCCCTGCCGAAATCACCATCATGGCGGTGGCATGGCTCGGCGTGTTCGTGGTCATGGGGGCGCTGGCCGGCGCCGGAGCAAGCCACGCGGTCGTATACGGGCTATACCCGGCAACGGTGCCGCTGATCGTCGCTGGCATGGCATGGGCGGGCATCATGGCGGCACGGGCAAATTGGCGCGCGTGCGGCTCCGGCCTCGCCGTGGCCGTCGTCGGAGGCGTGGGCGTCTTCGCGGGACCTGCCGGGGCGTGGGCGGTCGCAGGCGTGGGCATTTTCCTCGAGCTGCTCGGCACCGCCGCCGTGATTGCCTGGCGGCAGCGCCGCAGCGTCGTCGGGCCATGACCACCGACGAGCTCGACCCGCTCATCCACGTGCCCACCCGGCTGAAGATAGTCGCGACGCTGGCGGCCCTGCCTGATGGCGACGTGCTGTCCTTCACCCGTCTACAGGACTTGATCGGGCTCACCCCGGGCAACCTGATCATCCACCTGCGCAAGCTCGAAGATGCCGGCTACCTCAGCAGCGAGAAAACCAGGAACGGCACCGTACCGAAGACCACGGTCGCCCTGACCAGCCACGGCCGGGCAGCGCTGGACGCCTACACCCGGACGCTGCGCGACCTGCTCGGCGGCCTGTAAATGGCCCGGTCTTCCCTGACAGCCCCTCAACGAGGGGCTGTCGGCCATTGGCAAGGTCCACATCAGCCGAGCCTCCGCGCGACGAAAGCGGTCCGCGGCTCGGGGAAGATCTTCTGCCAGGACGTATGCGGATCGGCGAGTAGCAGAGTTAACGGGTTGTGAGCAGCCAGCAGACGGAGTTCGCGGCCTTCTTCCAGGCAAGCTGGGAACCCTGCCTGCGGGCCGTGGTGGCGGTCGCAGGCAGTCAGCAGCTGGCCGAGGACCAGGTGGCTGAGGCGTTCGCGAGGGCTTGGGCGTCGTGGCGGAAGGTCCGCCGTCATCCGGCTCCGCGGGCGTGGGTGGTGCGCACCGCGCTGAACACCGGAGCGTCGTGGTGGCGGCAGCGGCGCCGCGAACTGCCCCTGGCTGACCACGACGTGACAGTTCCCGGCGATCTCGATGCCGGCCTCGATGCCACGTTGCTCACGGCGATATGGCGCCTGCCTCTCCGGCAGCGTGAGGTGATCGCGCTGCGGATCTTCCTTGATCTCGACACCGCCACCATCGCCAGGCAGCTGGGGATTGAGGCGGGGACGGTCCGGATGCACATGTCCAGGGGCGTAACGGCGCTGCGCCACGAGCTCACCCCAACCGAGAACCTGGAGGCCGGTCAATGAACGTCCACGATGAGCTGAGCGACAACGAAGTGCTTCGCGCCGCTTCCGACTCCCTGTCCCGAATACCCATAGCCAGCCCCCCAGATGTGCGGGCGATCATGGCCAAGGGCCGCTCACGCCGCCGGCACAGGTTCACCGCGGTTGTCGGCCTGTCCATGGTCGCCGGGAGTACCGCGCTGGTGCTCGGCCTCACCGCAGTCTTCGGCGCGGCCCGGGCCCCCGGCACGATCCGGACCGCGAGCTTCACGCTGGTCAGCAACTCCAATGGCACGGCCACGCTGAGCATTAGCCCGAAGGAGCTGCTGGAACCTGCGGCCCTGCAGGCCGATCTCGCGCAATATGGCATCCCGGCGAAGGTTACTGCGGGCAGCCTGTGCACCTCAGATCACGCGCCAGCCGGCTTTGGTCAGGTCGTGTCCTCCAATCCGGCGGGGCAGTCCACCGCGACGCCGCAGCCCGGCCTGAATCCCACCATGACGATCGACCCGGCGGCCATGCCGGCGGGCACCGAGCTCAGCGTCGGCAGCTTCCAGCTCAGCTCGGGCGAGCAGCAGGCCGACTTCGTGCTCATCGACACCAGCTCCTACACCTGCAGCAGCACCCCGCCTGACCCGAACAGCCTGCCTGACGGCTACGGCCCATCTGACGGCATCGGGCTGCTCTACGGCGGCCCTGGCCCTGGCGGGTCGTAGTCAGCCGCGGGCTGTAACGGCCAGTTCCCGGCCCCGGGGGAGCCGACAGGCGCCCCGGGACCCTGTGCCAAGCCTCGGTCAAAGCGGCCATTGCGGTCGGTAGCCTGTGATCGTGTTTCCTGTCCGATGCGATTGCTGGGTATGTTGACACGTGCACTCCAACCGGGCCCCGCAGCCGTCGCCGTATGTGGTCGGCCGCGTACTGCTCCCGTTGCGGGCCTTCCTCGGCTTCACGTTCTGCTTCGCAGGCATGCAAAAGCTCGCCAATCCGAGGTTCTTCGACGCCGCTGATCCTGCCTCGATCCAGTCCCAGCTGGCGGGCGCCGCCCGCATCAGCCCGATCCACGCGCTGATCTCGCCACTCACTCACGTCGCCGTCCCGCTCGGCGTGCTGATCGCGCTCGGCGAGCTCGCCATCGGCGTGGCGACCCTGCTCGGCCTGTGGGCGCGGCTGGCCGCGATCGGAGGCGTGGCGTTGTCGTTGATGCTGTTCCTCACGGTCAGTTTTCACGCGACGCCTTACTACACCGGGTCCGACATCGTGTTTGTGTTCGCATGGACTCCCCTCGTGCTGGCCGGCACCTGTTCAGTCCTTTCCCTGGATGCGACGATCGCCGGCTGGGCGGAGCGGCGGGCCAGAGCTGATCGCCAGCCGACGCGATACGCAGCCACGGCGGAGGAAGTGAGTCGCCGCGAAGTGACGCTCAGGGCGATGGCGACCGGCGCGGTCGTGGCCGGGAGCGTGATCATCGGAGGGCTGGCCGCGGGCATCGGCAGGTTGGTGGGGGGCACGGCACGCAACACCAGCACGCCGACGCTGCCCAGTGACCCTCGCACGGCGAGTCCTGGCCGTTCCCGTACGCCTAAGCCGGGCAAGCATCCGGCTGGCACGGCGATCGGCCGGGCGAGCCAGGTGCCCGTCGGCACCGCGGCGACATTCCAGGATCCGCAGACAGGCGATCCGTCAATCGTGGTACACCCCCGCGCCGGGAAGTTCCTGGCCTTCGATGCCATATGCCCGCACGCTGGGTGCGTTGTTGCCTACAACACGTCCGCGGACCTGTTCGTCTGCCCATGCCATGGCTCTGAGTTCAACGCCAGCACCGGCGCCGTTGAGCGGGGCCCGGCGGCGAGCGGCTTGACCAAGCTGGCGATCAAAAGGGGATCCGACGGCCAGCTGTTCGTCACCTGAACTTTGCCAGAGTCACCGGAAAACGAGTTGATCAGGACCGTGGTCGGCTCGGTAGCCTCAGGGCCATGGCACGCGACGTGCGCAGCGTTACCCCGCAGAGCGAGGACTTCTCTGCCTGGTACAACGACGTGGTCTTCCGGGCCGAGCTGGTTGAGCGGGGGCGTGTCCGCGGCAGCATGGTGATCAGGCCTTACGGCTACCGGATCTGGGAGTTGCTGCAGGCGGACCTGGATGGCCGGATCAAGGCCACTGGGCACCAGAACGCATACTTCCCCCTGCTCATCCCGCAGAGCTATATGGAGCGCGAGGCTGAGCACGTGGAGGGGTTCGCGCCGGAACTCTTCACGGTCACCCATGCGGGCGGTAAGGAACTGGACGAGCCACTGGTCATCAGGCCGACGTCGGAAACGATCATCGGCGAGATGATGGCCAAGTGGATTAGCTCGCACCGTGACCTGCCTCTGCTGCTGAACCAGTGGGCCAACGTGCTGCGGTGGGAAATGCGGCCGCGGATGTTCCTGCGCACCAGCGAGTTCCTCTGGCAGGAAGGCCACACGGCACACGCCACGGCCGCTGATGCGACCAACGAGACGATGCTGGCGCTGGGCTTCTACCAGGACGTGGCCGTGGAGACCGCGGCGCTCGCCACCGTGCCAGGCGAGAAGACTCCGGGAGAGCGTTTCGCTGGCGCCGAGCGCACGTTCACGATCGAGGGCATGATGCGCGACGGGCGGGCCCTGCAGGCGGGAACCTCGCACTTCATGGGGACGAACTTCGCGGCGGCGTTCGGGATCACCTACACCGGCGAGAGCGGCGCGACCGAGCTGTGCCACACCACCTCATGGGGCATGTCCACCAGGATGATCGGCGCCGTGATCATGACCCACGGTGATGATAAGGGCCTCGTGCTGCCGCCGGCCTTGGCTCCCTACCAGGTGGTGATCGTCCCGATCGGACGCGGGGAGCAAATCGAGGCAACGTTGTCCGCAGCTACCGACCTGGCCGCCAGGCTGCGGCACTCGGGTATTCGCACTCATGTGGACGACCGGCCGCAGCTATCGCCCGGCTTCAAATTCAATGACTGGGAGATGCGCGGCGTGCCGATCAGGCTCGAGCTTGGCCCGCGGGATCTGGCCGCCGGTACCACGTTGATGTCCCGCCGCCTGAGTTACCGGCAACCGGACGCCGGCAAGGAGGCCATCCCGCTCGATGCGGCGCCGGACCTGCTCGCCACCGAGCTTGCCGCTTTCCAGGCGATGCTGGCGCGGCGGGCCACGGACTTCCGCGAGGACCACACAGCCACCGTCAATTCCTGGACTGAGTTCGCCGCCGCCGTGGCGGTCGGCTGGGCGCTGGCGCTGCACTGTGGCGACCAGGCTTGCGAAGACGAGATCAAGGCAGAGACCATGGCCACTCCCCGCTGCATCCCGCTCGCAGGCGAATCCGAGCAGGGGACCTGCGTCCGCTGTGGCAAGGTGTCCGCCTACGGCAAACGGCTCATCTTCGCCCGCGCCTACTGAGCCCGGCTGGCCGCAAGAATCGGGCCGGTCATAGGCCGATGAGGCTGCGCGTGGATCGTGACCTCGGTTGACGAATCAGTCAGGCGACTATTGTCTGGTACATCGTGATACAGACGTCGATGCTATGAGGTCGCACGAGTAATGGGCTTTGCTCTGTTCCTGGCTCCGCCGGCTGCTCGCGATCGCCCTCCTGGCCTGGGTGGTTACGGTGGCCGCCTTCGCGTTGTTCCGGATCGGCGGCCAGAGCCCCGCCACGACCGCGCAAATCAACGCCCAGCTTGGCGTCGGGCAGCCGGTTGCGCAGTACCTGCACTACCTGCTCCGCTTGCTGCACGGCAACCTCGGCCAGACGACAACGATCGGATTGTCGGTCGATACAGACCTGCAGCGAGCCCTGCCCCCGACATTGTCCTTGATCATCGGCGCGATGATTCTGTGGCTGATCATCGGGACTCTCGTTGGCACGATCAGCGCATTGCGACCCGGCTCGCTGACCGACAGGAGCGTGACCATAGCGGCGCTAGCCGCGCTGGTGCTGCCGACCTTCGTGACCGCGGTGCTCTTGCTCTACGTGTTCATCTTCCTCGCTTCGCACCACTATTACTGGCTGCAGCCCGGCTACGTGCCGCTCACTCAGAACCCGGGGAAGTGGCTCGGCCGGATGATCCTGCCGTGGATCGCGGTCACCGCCACCCAGGTCGGAGTAACGGCCAGGCTCACGCGGTCATCGGTCCTCGATGTCCTGGGCGAGGACTACATCCGGGCCGCGCGGGCCAAGGGTCTCGACGACAAGGCGGATCCTCTGGCACCACGTGCTACGGCCAGCGGTGATTCCCGTCGTCGCGAGCTTCAGCATTGGTTTCAGCACGCTGCTCGGATCGGCGGCCATCGTCGACTACGTCTTCGCGCTCGGCGGGATCGGCCAGACACTCCTGACGGCAGTCACGACTGGTGACCTGATGCTCGTCATAGGCACCACGATCGTCACCGTCATCTTGATCTCGCTGATCAACCTCGTCGTCGACATCTGCCAGGTCATGCTCGACCCGCGAGTCCACCTCACCTGACCAGGGTTGCGTATCAGGGATGATGAACGTTCACCTGCCGCATAATCGCTCGCCCTCTCGAGAGCGCCGGTCGTTAGCCTCTGGCCATGCGTACCTTCTTGATTGGCGGCGGCCGGGAGGCCGGCATTGTGCACGAGGCGTTCGTGCGGGCGGCCGGCGGCCCGGTGGTCGCGTTCGTGCTCGACGAGGGAGATGAAACCGATCCCGAGCGCTGGTCCAAGACTCTGGCAGCGCTGGCGCCAGCGACGTTCGCACCGTTGTTGTCTCGCCGGCCCGGCCTGCCACCGCAGCCGACCTCGAAGGCGCGGCCGGAGTGTACGTGGCCGGCGGCCCGACGCCTGGCTACCATCAGGCGCTGGTCGCTGGCGGGGCGGAATGGCTGGTCGCGGCCCGCGACGCCGGTCTTGTCTACGCTGGGTTTTCCGCCGGCGCGGCGATCGCTCCCGCGCGCGCGCTCGTCGGGGGCTCGCGCGCGAACTACCGCGGCCTGACGATCGAGGTGTGCCACGAGGACTGCGCAGAAGAACTGGACATGGTGACCGTCCTGCCCGGCCTGGGCCTGGTCCCCTGGACCGTCGACGTCCACGCCGCGCAGTGGGGAACGCTGTACCGGCTCGTGCACGCGCTTATCGCCACCGATGTCGCTGAGGGATGGGCGATCGACGAGAACACCGCGCTGGAGGTGGCCGACGGTATAGCGACCGTCCACGGCACCGGCACCGCAACACGCGTTCTACGGCAAGGGCCGGACGTCAGCCTCGCCGTGCATGTCGCCGGCGATCAAGTGCGGGTGCCGGTGTCGTCGCCCTCGTGACCGCGCCGCTGTCCCAGAGTCAGCTCACCCTGTCGAGGAACTGCCGCGACCGCTGGATGACCAGCGCCGCCGCGTCAGCGTCGTAGGACGGCAGCGAGGTGTCGCTGAACAGGTGCTGGTCGCCCTGGTAGACGAACAGCTCAGCCAGATCGGGCCCAACCATTTCGACCAGCTCGCGGGCGGCGTCGATGTCGCCCTCCAGCGCGAAGAACGGGTCCTTGTCCATGCCGTGGATCTGCACGGCGACTCCGCCAGGCCACGGCCCGAAGGCCCAGGGGCCGGTCAGCGGAATGCAGGCCTCGTAGAGCAGCGCGCCGCGCGCACCTGACCTGGTCTGGGCGAGGCGCTGCGCGGTCCCCGCGCCGAACGAGAAGCCGGCGTACACCACGTCCCTCGGCAGGTCGGCGACCGCCTGGTCGGCGCGCGCGCCCAGTGCCTCGTCGCCGATGCCCTGCGTGTACTTGACACCGTCGTCGATCGTCGCCGGTCGTTCGCCGTCGAACAGGTCAGGCGTGTGCACGGTGTGCCCGCCGGCGCGCAACTGCTCGGCGAACGCGCGCACTCCGTCGGTGAGTCCCTGCACGTGGTGGAACAGAACGACTTCGGTCATCTCTACACTCCTGTCATCGGATGACGGTGTTCGAATGATCCACAACTCTAGAACGGTCCAGATATGCCGGTCAATGAGCAGATCCCAGACTACGACCTCGATGAGATGGTGGTGGTCACGGCTCCCGAGCAGCTGCGCGCGCTGGCCGATCCGCTGCGAGCCACGCTGCTGGAGTTGCTACTTGAACGGGCCGCCACGGTCACCGAGATGGCGCAGGCGGTCAACCGTCCGAAGAGCACCGTGGCCTATCACGTAAATCTGCTGGTCGACGCGCGACCTGCTCCGCGTGGTGCGCACCCGGCGAGTCCGGGCGATCGACGAACGTTACTACGGCCGGATCGCCCGCACGCTCTACATCGGCGTGCTCAGCCGCCCCGAGGACAAGCGCGTCGTTGCCGCCATCAACGGGCTCGCGAAGGCGGCCGCCGAGGCGGCCCCCGCGCACGCGGCCGACGATCTGCGCTGCACGCTGGTGCACGCCCGGATCCCGATCGAGGAGGTGCGGGCCTTCTGGGCACAGGTTCAGGAACTCGCGAGGCGATTCGCCCAGATTCCCAGGAGCGGCGACCAGGTCTACGGCTTCACGGCTGGCCTGTACCCAACCGACGCCCCGACTCTTCCTGACGTGTGACGCACAGGGCGCACAGGGCCGCACCGGGCCGCACCGGGCCGCACCGGGCCGCACAGAGGCTACGGGCTTAGAGCGCCTTCCTTGACCTGTGCCATGAAGGCTGCCTGATCGGCGTGGCTGGTGACCTTGAGCCGCTGGAAGCTCGCGTCGAGCCTGACATCGACGTAGAGATCACCGGCGTCCTCATGGAAGTGCAGGAACGCCTTCGATCCCCTGGAGAACGACCCGCGCTTCCGCTCCCGCAGCTGGGGGAGGCTGCGCAGTTCCGCCAGCAGCGATTCGATGCGATCAAGGTCCTCGACCGTTGCGTGCCGCACGCGTCGAGCATGACGCCGGACGGCAGCGCGACGCAAGGACCCGGCGTCTCTGGCTAGCTGTCGCTGCCGTCCAGGATCTTGGCCAGCGCCGCGAAGCTCGCCGGCTCCAGATGTGCCCGGCGATCGTCGAGCCAGGCGGCGGTCAGTGGCCGCTGTCCGGCCAGCTCGGCCGCGAGGTCGGGACCCAGTCCCGCGTCTGCGAGGCAGCGACGTGCCTGGCCGATGGCAGCGAGTTGAGCCAGCGGAAGCCGGCCTGGCGTCCTGGATTCCGCGGAGATCGTGCCGATGACGCGGACCCTGGACAGCCCTCCGTCAGGGAACGCGTCGATGCGGACTGCCCCGACGGACTCGGCCGAGCTGACCCGCAGGACATGCCGCGTGTCTGGTTGCAGGCTGGTGCGGGGAAGCAGGGGCTTCCAGGCCCGGGACTCGGCTGGCGGCGGGGTCGGCGTCATGGCAGCCATACGCCGCGACCGCCGCGGAGGCGTTGTACTTGAAGTGCGCGGTGTCGACGATCAGCTGCCGGACTCGCCCGGTGAAGGCGAGCCTGAAGACGGCGAAGTCATGCCCGGAGTCGCGCCGCCGGCGGGTTTCCCATCCCTCGCCCATGGTCCTGGCGGTGTCCGGCCGGTTCAGCAGGCTGGCCGAGTTGTAGAAGCTGTCACTGCTAGCGGTCACGACGCCGCCGAATTCCTGGCTGGCCAGATCAACGCTGAGCTGCTCGAGTCCGCGTGGGTCCGGTATCACCTGGCCAAAGATCCGCAGCCTGGCCACACCGCCGTCCGGGAAGATCGAGAGCCTGACGTGCGTGAATCGGCGCTGATCGGTCACCGCGAAGACATTGTGAACGTCGCCGCGCAGCGGTGACCTGGGCACGATCTCGGCCCAGTCCGTCGCGGGGCCGACCAATTCGGCGGGGCTCGGGTAGCCCTCGGCTCCGCACGCTTCGACGACGCAGTCCGTCGGGAAGTTGCCGGTGAAGAAGCTGGTGTCGATGTCGACGGAGGTGATGACGCCGGGCGCGCCCAGCCGGATTACGGCCCAGTCATGGCCGGGTTCACGCCGCCGCCTGGTCTCCCAGCCGTCCACGATCTCGCCTCGGTGCCCGTAGCTGCCCGGCTCGAAGGCCGCCGCGGCAGGCACGAGCAAGTTCTCCTTCTCGCCGAACGACTCGTCGCTGGCGGCGACGACGCTGCCGCCCAGCCAGCGCGAGGCGAGATCGAGGTCGGCGTTCACCTGGCTCCCTCGGCTGGCTGCCGTCCGGCGCCGGACCGGCCGATGCCGAGCGCCTCGGAGAGCGGCCAGGCGATGATCTGTTTCGGGTCGGGCGGCGCGTAGGTCGATACCTTGCTGGTCCGCAGCCCGAGCCCGACGACGGCCTCGGCCAGCCGGACCGCGGCTCCGACGCCGTCGATGACTGGCACGCCCAGTTCGGTGGTGATGGCCTCTTCGAGGCCCGCCATACCGGCGCAGCCCAGGCAGATGGCTTCGGCATGGTCGAGGCTGACCGCCTTGCGAGCCTCGTCCACCACCGCCAGGACCGCTGCCTCAGGGTCGCGATCGACCTCGAGCGTGCTCATCCCGCTGGCGCGTACCGAGGCGCAGCGCTCAGAAAGGCCCGCGAGGGCGAGGCGATCCTCGATCGCGGGGACCGAGCGCTGCAGCGTCGTCACCACCGAATAGGTGCGGCCTATCATCATCGCCACGTGCGCCGACGCCTCGCAGATCTCGATCACTGGCTGGTCGATGAGCTCCTGCAGCCCGTCCCTGCCGTGCTCGCCGAATCCCGCCAGGACGACGGCGTCGTAGGGGTCACGATAGGCCACGACCCGGTCCATGACAGCCACAGCGGACAGATAGCTTTCGAAGGCGCAATCGACGGCCTCGGCGCCGAAGAATGGCTGCAGCGCGACGATTTCAGTACCGGCCGACGCATACCGGCGGGCGGATTCGGCAATGGCCTGCGTCATCGACGCAGACGTGTTCACATTGACAGCGATGATCCGCATTTCAGCCATCCTCTCGTTGCGCGCCGCACGGCCTAGCGGCCCTGGCCGGCCAGCAGTCGGCCGCGTGGCAGGGCCTTATCGGTCATCTCGCCCCGCAAGATGGTGGCGCGGACGCGGCCAGTCAGCCGTCGGCCCGCATAGGGCGTCAGCCGATGGCGGTGGTGCAGGCGCGCCGGGTCGACAGTGAATTGTTCATCGGGCGCGAAGACACAGAGGTCTGCGTCATAGCCGGGGGCGATCCTGCCTTTGGCTGGCAGGCCAGCGAGCCGGGCCGGCTGCTCGGCCATCCACCTGGCCACGTCGCTCAGCGAGAACCCACGGGCGCGCGCGTCCGTCCAGACCACCGGCAGCCCTAGTTCGAGTGAAGAGATGCCGCCCCACGCCGTTCCGAAGTCTCCGTCGCCGAATTCCTTCATCGCCGGGGTAGCGGGCGAATGGTCGGAGACAACCATGTCCAGGACACCGTCCCGCAGCGCGCTCCACAGCAGGCCGGCGTTCGACGCCTCCCTGATCGGGGGTGAGCACTTGAACGCGGTCTGGCCGTCCCCGATTTCCTCCGCCGCGAGAGCGAGGTAGTGCGGGCACGTCTCGGCGGTCACCTGGACGCCCTCCTGCCGGGCCGTGGCGAGCATGGGCAGCGCGTCGGAGCTTGCCAGGTGAACGATGTGGGCGTGGCCCCCGGTCTGCCTGGCCGCCTCGATCACCTTCGCGACCGCCAGGTTCTCCAGCCCCCTGGGACGCGAGCTGAGGTAGTCGCGGTAGCGACGGCCAGCCGCCGACCCGACAGCCGCCGCCGCGTCCGCGTCCTCGGCATGGACGAGCAGCGGCGAGTCCAGCGCGCTGAGAGCGGCGAGCGCCGCCGTCATCTCCCCGGCGGTCACCGGCGGGAAATCGTCGGTCCCTGAGTCGGCGAGGAAGCACTTGAAGCCGAGCACGCCCGCCTCGCGTAGCGGCGCGAGTTCGCCGGCGTTGCCAGGGATGACGCCGCCCCAGAAGCCGACGTCCACGTGACAGTGCCCGGCGGCCGCCTCGCGCTTGGCCTGCAAGGCCGCGACGTTCACGGTCGTGGGAACGCTGTCCAGCGGCATGTCCACAAGCGTGGTGATGCCGCCAGCGGAGGCCGCCATGGTCGCGGTGGCGAAGCCCTCCCACTCAGTGTTGCCCGGCTCGCACACATGCACGTGCGAGTCCACCAGGCCGGGCAGGACGACGACGTCGGGGCCGAACTCGAGCACCTCGCGCCCGATTCGCTGACTCGTCAGCGGCTCGACGGCGACGATCTGGCCGCCGGCGATCGCGATGGTGCGACCTGCTTCGCGTCCTCCGCTGACGACCCGTGCCGCCCGGATGACGAGATCAAAGGCATCCGCCACTCAGGAACCGCCGGTGTCGCGAACCTCGCCCGCGGTCGCGGCGCTCAAGGTCTCTGTCTCATCGATCCGCGAATAGCCAAGCAGCGCCTTCGCATTGGCCATCCTGGCGGTCACCGCCACGCCAACCAGGTAGACGACGGCTCCCGTCGCCCACGCCTGCAGCGCGGGGAAGCCCACGTAGGTGTGCCCGAAGCCGGACGTTCCAGGAACCAGTCCGCCGGTAAACGCGCCCACGGCCGTCCCTGACAGCAGCGCGATGATGGCCGGCCAGTTCGCGAGCGCGAGTTCCGACCAGGAGGCGACCCGCTGCAGCGGACGGCGCAACCCGAACAGCCTGGGCACCACGAAGACGTCGATCGCCATGATCGTGCTGGCCACCGGCACGGTGACCGCTCCGATGCCGGTGACGATGTTGAACGTCTTGGTCAGGCTCGGCAGGATGAAGGTCAGACAGGCGGCGGCGAGGCCCAGCCCGATGACGGTGTACTCCCGGCGCCAGCGCGGGATGCGGGACAGCAGGTTCTGGGCACCGTTGATGGCGATGTACAGGTTCCCGTCCTGGACCGCCCACTGATTGACGAGCAGCACGACCATCATGAGGCCGCCGAGGCCGAACAGCGTGAACGTCGAGAAGTACTTGATGCTGGCGCTGAAGTCCGGCTGGTCAGACACCGCCGCGATCATGTAGCCCATGATCGGGAAGAGGAACGCGCCGAGTACGTAGGGAATGGCGATCGTGGGCACGTTCCACCACGAGGACCGCCCTGCCTTGGCGTACCGGAAGATGTCTGGCTCGTTGCCCCAGGTGGACAGGCCCACCATGGCCCCGACGATGACGAAGAACGATACAGGCGCCGCCGTGTGCGGCACGGCAGCGAGTATGTGCCCTGACGAGGACACGAAAGCCTTGATCGTCGCGTACAGCCCCCACACGGCCACGATGGGCACGGCGACGTACTGCGCGAAACGTTGCAGCCCGGTGAACCCGAAGTAGTTGTTGAAGATCATCACGAACGCCAGGAGCGCGGTGATCAGCGCCACGGCTGGCAGGGTGCCGATCAGCGCCTGTCCGAGCGAGATCACGAACAACACGGTGAACAGGTAAAAGCCCATCCCGTCGATGACCAGCAGCAGGGATACGATCGCGCTTCCGATCGTCCCGAAGACGCCACGGGTCGTGACCGCGTGGGTCTGCCCGACGACCGCACCGAGGTTGGCCGAGCCGATGCAGTAGACCGTCATGGTGGCGGCGGCGACGGCCATCGCCAGGATCAGGCGGCCCAGCGTGAACCCCTGGAAACGCGCCGTGTATCCGACGAGCACCGCGCCGAACACCAATTGCATCGAGCTGAACGTCAGGAACATCCGGAAGTTCGACCGGCGCGCACTGGCCGGCACGACGCTCTCTGTGTAGTCGGCGACCATCGACTGCTCTGCACCGGGCGCCGATGCAACCACGCTCTTATCGGCCGGCGCCGCGCCCACAGGTCCGCTCATTCCGCCTCCGCCCAGGCAACCCTGCGGGCAACGTTCACGCATGCCCGCACCGTGTACGAAATACAGGTGGTCCGGCGTCTCGGACGACCCGGCAGCAGACCTGAACAGAAGGTAACCGCGACGGCTAGCTGAGGTCAAGATGCCTAGTTTGCTAGCCGAAGAGTCTCATGGCCGCTATAGGAGCATTCGGAGGTAGGTGCCAGATTCCTGATTCCCGGTTGTCGATGCCGGTCGATTAGAACCCTGCGAACGGGCAGGTATAGACCATGGCAGCGGTGCAGGTCCGAGTCGCCAGGATCTATGCGGATCCGCTACCGGACGATGGCGCCAGGGTCCTGGTCGACCGGGTCTGGCCGCGCGGACTGGCGAAGGACAAGGCCGCGCTCAACGAATGGTGCAAAGATGTCGCGCCGTCGACGCAGTTGCGGAAGTGGTACGGCCACGATCCTCACCTGTTCGAGGAGTTCGCCCGCCGGTACCGCGCAGAGCTGACCGATTCGCAGCACGCTCCTGCCCTGGCCCATGTCCGCGATCTGGCGAGACAGCATCCGGTCACGCTGCTGACCGCGACCAGGGACCTGGAAATCAGCCAGGCGGCTGTCCTGGCCGCCGTGCTCCGCGGACTAGGCCTCGCGGCGGGCCGTGACGCTGCTAGCCGGCGAGAACCACGCCGAGGAACAGGGCCGCGAGCGCGGTCAGGCCGGTTAGCGCGCCCCAGATAGCCAAGCCAGCCGCACTCTTGGATCGTGTGTGCAGCACAGCGGTGATGCCGGAGGCGGCGACGACGGCCACTTTCGCGATCAGCGTCGTGCGGTAGCTCGCCGACATATGGCCGGCCGCCGCGACGTTCCAGATCCCTGTGATGACCAGCACGCCATAGGCCGGCCAGGCGACCAGGTTGAACCGCCGCGCCGCGGTCCGCGGTACGTCAGGTCCGAGGCGCCGCATGGCAGGGACGAGCGCCGCCAGCGTCAGCTGGCCTCCAACCCAGATGGTGGCGGCGAGGATGTGCAAGAACAGCCGCGCGGTGTCGAGATTCACCGTCAGCATGGTGTACTCCTCGGGGGTTTGCGGATCCGGCTAAAGGCTGGCGCGCCCGACGCACACCGTAGGCGCTGTTCGGCTGCCGTGGGCCAGGCTTGCCTGACGTAGGCTCTGCCAGCATGATCTCCGAGCTATTTGACTCCGCTGCCTGGACGGCCGTCGAGGGCTTCGGCTTCACCGACATCACCTACCACCGGGCCGTTGATCAGGGGACCGTGCGGATCGCGTTTGACCGGCCGGAGGTACGCAATGCGTTCCGGCCGCACACCGTCGACGAGTTGTGCACCGCGCTCGACCACGCCAGGCAGTCAGCCGATGTCGGATGCGTGCTGCTCACCGGCAACGGCCCGTCGCCCAAGGACGGCGGGTGGGCGTTCTGCTCAGGCGGTGACCAGCGGATCAGGGGCTCGGACGGATACCGCTACGAGAGCGATGGCGGCGACTCGCCGCGGGTCGGCCGGCTGCACATCCTGGAGGCTCAGCGCCTGATCAGGTTCATGCCCAAAATCGTAATCTGCGTGGTGCCGGGCTGGGCGGCAGGCGGCGGGCACAGCCTGCACGTCGTCTCCGATCTCACCCTGGCCAGCGCCGAACACGCTCGGTTCAAGCAGACCGACGTCGACGTCGCGAGCTTCGATGGCGGCTTCGGCTCCGCCTACCTGGCGCGGCAGATCGGCCAGAAGCTCGCGAGGGAGATCTTCTTTCTCGGCCGGACCTACACCGCGGCGGAGGCCTGGCGGATGGGAGCGGTCAACGCCGTCGTGCCGCACGCTGACCTGGAGCGGGTCGCACTCGAGTGGGCCGCCGAGATCAACGGCAAGAGCCCGACCGCGCAGCGCATGCTCAAATATGCCTTCAACCTCGTCGACGACGGGCTGGTCGGCCAGCAACTGTTCGCAGGGGAAGCGACCAGGCTCGCCTACGGCACCGAGGAGGCCAGGGAGGGCCGGGACGCATTCGTCGAGAAGCGGCAGCCCGACTGGGCGCCGTATCCCTGGCACTACTGACGGGCTGGGCGCCTCCCTGGCGTGCTAGCAGGCAGTTCGCGCCCTAGAATCGTCGCCGTGCGCAAAGCGGTGCGATATCGGCTCTTCGGCATGGGCAAGATGCCCGAGGCACTCCAGGCAGCGGCCGCCGACGGAGACGTTCTCGTTGCGAGCGAGGGCCTGCCGGTCCGCAATCACGTCCGCGGCTTGCGGATCCCTGGCGCGCGGGTCTCGAATGGGGTCAGGACGGCGTCAGGGGCGATCGTCCTCCTGCCGGGCCGGCTGCTGGCCAGCATCGGCAAGTATGTGGTGATCGACACGGACTTCAGCCACCGCGGCGAGCAGCGACTGTCGATCGATGGCGATGGCCTGCACGTCTCATTTGAGGTGGCGACCGTGCTACCTGGCGGATCAGGATCGGTCGAGGTGCGCTACCGGCTGCCCATAGACGAGAGCGTCCTTGGCCAGCTTCCCGCGACGCAGTTCGCCGTCACGCTCTCGAACGCCGCCCAGGCGCTGCTGAATCCGTGGCAAGGCTCGTACGCAGGCGGCAAATCGCCGACGGCCGCTGGCTAAAGCGGGTCGCCGGCGGTGGCGTCCCCCACGATCTCGCAGACATCGACGCTTATGAACGTGGCGGGCGCATCGGGCATGTCGCGGAGCTGATTGAAGTTTCGCTCCGCGGCTCTGGCGTTGCCTTCGGTGTCGAAGAGCCAGAAGGAATGCTGGATCAGATCGCCGTCCGGAGTTCGCGCCCAGTAGCCACCTGTGCAGCCCGGCATGGCCCGCAGCATCGGTACCCCTCGCTCACCGATCATGGCGAGCGTCTCGCCTGCCCGGTCCGGTTTGATCATGACCCGTCCGATGACTGCGTGCATGTGAACTGCCTCCCGAAACGCTCTGCTAGCTCTGTCAGGCAACGATGACGCCTTCGTCCAGGCGCGGGCATCGGTGAGTTCACCTATTCGCGGGCTGAATTTCCAGGCCGCTGCGCGCTGCGAGCGCGGCAGCTTCGGCGCGGCCGCGCAACCCGAGCTTGGACAAAATCCGCGCCACATGATGCTCGACGGTCCTGCGGGAGAGAAAGAGCTGGCTGGCGATCTCCGGATTGGAGAGTCCGTGGCCGAGCTGCACGAGGACTTCCTGCTCGCGCTTGGTGAGGCGGCCGACATTCCGCGGACCTTGCCGCGCAGCCTTCACGCCCAGCTCTCGCAGGAGCGCGGCTGCCGCGTCGGCGTCGCGGCCAGCGCCGAGGTCCTCGAAGACCGACAGGGCTAGTCGCGCCTCGGTGCCTGCCGTCTGCTTCTCGTCCTGCCTGAGCACGCCCGCGAGCAGGAACCTGGTCTGAGCGGCCCGGTACGGCGTGCCTGCGTTGGCGAACGCGGTCAGCGCCCGCTCGAGATGCGCCCGCGCCGCCTGACGGTCAGTTGCGGCGAGCGCGTGCCCGAGCAGACGCTCCCCGTGCGCGATGATCAGGTGGCAGTTGTGTGCCGTTCCGAGCGCGACGAGGGCGCGGCCCCGCTCAATCGCGGCTGCGTCCTCGCTCGAGGCGATCTCCGCCTCGCCGAGCAGTTCGATCGCCGCGGCGGCGTCGAGCCGGTCCAGGCTGGTCCCGGCGAGCCGCCGCCGCAGCACCGCCATCGCCGCCGATGCTTCGCCTTGCAGCAGGTGCAGCGAGGCGACGGCCGTCGCGGCTTCCGCACGCCCTTCGACGCCGCGCAAGAGCTTGCCTGCCTCGTCGGCGCGCCCCTGGGCAAGCCTGAGCTCGGCCAGGGTCCCTGACGCGAAGGCGTGCGGTGCCGGATACACGCCCGCGGACATCGAGATCGCTTCGGTGAGGAAATCCTCCGCCGTTGCCCAGTCACCGTTCTCGAACAGCACACGGCCGTAGTAGGTACGGCATTCCGCGTAAAGGAACGGGCATCCGTAGCGGTCTATGAAGCGCTCGAGCGACTGCAGCCACTGCGTTGCTCGCTCGAGGTCGAAGCAACTGCCGCACACCACCATCGTCATGCAGCTCATCTGGGCAACCGTCAGCGGATCGCCGCCTTCGCCGCTGATCACGGCCGCCATCGCCTCGTCGAGCAGCGACATGCCCTCCTCGGTCCTGCCTTGCTGCACCAGGGCCTGGCCAACCGCGTGCATCGCCATCAACTCGAGGTCCGCGTTGCCGTGCGCGCGTCCGATGTCGGCTGCCTGGCGGGCCAGTGCCTCGCTCTGGGCCGGATCTTCGGTCAGGTAAGCGGTGGCTCCGAGTAGCTCGCCGCGCAGTTCAGGGACGTCGGCCTCGATGATCCTTGCCGCGCGCGCCAGCCAGCCGCGGGCTGCTGCCGTGTTGCCCATGTATCCCTTGTTGTAGCCCACCAGGGCCAGCGCAGCTCCGGCCGCGAACATCGGGTCGGGACGGCGGCGGAAACCGGCGTAAGCGCGTTCGCAATTGGCGATCGTGCCCGCGATGTCACCAAGCCAGAACAGCGCGTTCGCCAGGCCGAGGAAAGCCTCTGGCGCCTCGGCCACCGTCAGTGCTTCGGAAAAGGAATCGCGAGCGTCCTGCCAGTCCCCGGCGGCCATCGCCTGGAAGCCCGCCGCGACCTGGCCCTGCACGTCCGCCTGGTGCTCGTCCCTGCTGTCGGTCACAGCAATATCGTCGCAGATTACCCGGGTAGCGGCCGGTCCTGCACGATCCGCTTCGACACCAGGGTCGACGTCATCCGCTGGACGCCGGGCAACCTTGTGAGCTTGTCATCTTGCAAGTGCTGGTACGCCGCGAGGTCGGCCGTGACGACGCGGAGCAGGTAGTCGGGTTCGCCGAAGAGCCGCTCTGCCTGCACGACCTCGGGAATCGCTGCCACCCCAGCTTCGAGGCCGAGCAACGTCTCCCTGTCCGTCTGCCGGACGGTAATGAAGACCAGCGCCTCGAAGGCGAGACCGAGGACCTCGGCGTCCACGACGGCTCGGTATCCCCGGATCGCGCCGCTGCGCTCCAACTCTCGGAGCCTTCGGTGACACGGCGAGACGCTCAGGCCTACCTGCGCCGCCAGTTCGGTGATGGTCAGGCGCCCGTCCAGCTGCAGCGCAGCAAGAATCTTGCGGTCTAGCGCGTCCATGAGCCAGATTCTTCCACAGAAGCCGCCTTGGCCAGCAAAACTTAGGAACACATTCCGGCTGATCGGAGATAGCTTTCTTGCATTGACGAGTGTCGCCGGGGAGGGAGGCTTGCGATGGCTGCCAGTTCAGTAGCCGCCTTCTGGGCAGTCGCCGCTCTGCTCGTGGCCGTGCCAGGGCCCGACTGGGCCTTCGTGCTCAGTTCCGGAGTGCGCGGGCCGACGATCGTCCCCGCCGTCAGCGGCATCGTCCTCGGCTATGCCGGGATCACGGTCGTGGTCGCGGCAGGCGTCGGGGCTCTCGTCGCCAGGTCATCGGTGGCGCTTTCGGTCCTGACGGTTGTCGGCGGGCTGTACCTGATCTGGCACGGGACCAGGACGATCATCAAGGAATTGGCCCCGGCTGCCGAGGCGGACCACGGGGGCCAGGGGGACCGAAGCCACCGGACGGCGTGGGAAACCCTCGCCAGGGGCATGGGCGTGAGCGCGCTGAATCCCAAGGGCCTGCTGTTGTTCGTCGCTCTGCTGCCTCAGTTCACCAGTGCTCGCTGGGACTGGCCGCTCGCTGTACAACTTGGCCTGCTCGGGCTTGTCTTCATCGTCACGTGCGCGCTCTTCTACCTCTGTCTCGGATCCTTCGCGCGAAGGATTTTGCAGGCTCGGCCGCTCGCTGCGCGCGTCATCACGCGCATCTCTGGGGCCGCGATGGTTCTTATCGGAGCACTGCTCGTGATCGACCGCTTTATCGCGTGAGGCTCGAATCCGGTCGCGAACTTTGCAGAGCTAGTATTGACCGCTTTGCATTCATTTCGACGCCGCCTCCCTGGCGGCGCGCAGGCGAGGAGGCGGCGGCACCTGACCGACGGCCACAGGGCCCGCCGCAGCGTCGTCTCGGCCGGCGCTGCGGCTGACGTGCGCAATCCCGGCGAAGCGGCCGGTCATGGCCAGAGCTCTAGGATTCCCGCTAAACGAATTAAAAACCGCTATACGGTCAGACTTGAATCCGGTAATGCAACAGATGTCACATCTGTCTCGACAAGCTGGTCCCCCTCGCTGCCTGTGGCGCTCGGAGAAGACACTTTCGCGGTTATCTATAAGAATCCAGGTTCAGTGTATGCAAAGTCACACATACAAAGGATTGCGCCGAGTACGATACTGCCCCATGGCCGGGCAACAGGGCGTTGGCGACCGTGCTCGACAGCGATAGCGGCATCCGCGTCGCTGAGTGAGAACGAGGCGCCCCGATCGGCCGGCGTGGATTGGGCGGGACCGAGCTTGCAGCGATCTCGCCGGATCTTGGATAACAGGGAAGGGTGCCATAGCCACTCGGGAGCGACGAGCGCTTTCATCGTGAACGCGGCGCTCACAGGGGGGAAATTTTATGCCGATTCGACTCGCCATCGTCGACGGGCAGACACTGATCCGCTACGGCTTGCGCGAACTCATCGCGCACCACGCGGACATCGAGATCGTGGCCGAGTGCCCGTCGGCAGCAGACACGTTGCCCATGCTCGCGGCGGCGCAGCCGGAAGTTGTGACCGTGGACGTTGCGCTGCCCGATGGGGATGGGCTCCGGCTGGCCCGCGAGCTCAGGGACCGCTACGCCGGTCTGGGCATTGTCATGCTGACGTCGAAACATGAGGACGACATCCTCTTCCGCGCCCTGGAGACCGGGGTGTCGGCATTCGTATCGAAGTCAGCCCCGCTCGACGAGGTGCTCGCCGCGATCCGGCATGCCGCCGTCGCTGCCGCGTCCTTCACCGCGTCAGGGCTAGCCCTGGCTGTCGCCCGCCGCAGAAACATGCAAGACCGGTTCGCGCTGAGCCCGCGCGAGACCCAGGTCTTGAACTTGCTGCACGAGGGCCTCTCCATCCCGACGATCGCGCAAGAGATGTACATCAGCGTGTCGACAGCGAAGACATATGTGGCCCGGCTTTACGAGAAGCTTGGCGCGGCCAACCGCGCCCAGGCACTGATGACCGCCTTGCACCATGGTTTGATCAACTACCGCCAGGAAGCTTCGCAGCCGGTTGCGCTCCCCGTGCCAGCCGCCCCGCCGGTCGCGTATCGTCCTGCTGCCGGAGTTGGGTCTATCAGGCTTGGCGCCAGCCGTCGCAAACCAGCGATACCTGCCTGACCGCGTCCGGGCTCACGTGGCAGGTGTACCTGGGGAACAGCGAGCGGGTCTCCTGATCGGGCGGATCGGGAGCCCGCCGCGCGCCGCCGGGCAATTCTTGGATGAGATTAGCTATTTCGCTTGTTTGCGTGCGCAGCACGTGTTGCGCTGTTCTCTTGGGGGCGGGCGTTCGTTCGGTCCGTGTTTCCCCGAGGGGGTATGGCCACATGGCAGATGACAGCAGCGCTCCGCCGCTGTCCCGCCGTGTGCCCGGAGCGACGAACAGGCCCAAGCCGGAGATGCGCGTTGCGCCGCCGGTGTTGCCAGACGACCTGATCGACCGCTTGCGCCCGAAGGACGCTGACGTCGCTGACGCCCCGGCCGAGCAGACCAGGCGGCGACGGAACAAGAAACCGTCGGAGTCGAAGCGCCACGCGGCAGCCGAGGGTGAGGAGCCGGCCGAGGAGCCGCCGGGTGCCTGGTACGTGCTCCCCGACTCTCCGTCCTCGCCGATAGCCGACGGCAACGACACGACCCAGCCGCTGCCGGTGATCTCGGGGACCGCGCCGCCTGCCGTGCAGGCCGGGACGGAAGTCAAGCCGGCGAGCCGGGAGGAGCGGCTTGCGCGCCGTGAGCGCACGCAGCCCGCCGGCTTCGCGCCGCCTCGCGGTTTTGCCCAGGCCGCAGACCTTGCACAGCTTGTTGGCCCTGGCCAGGCCGCGGACTTCGGCAAGCGCGCGGACACGTCGCAGCCGGATCAGCCTGCGCCGGCTGACCAGCGAGCGCTGTCTGAACAGCGCCCGACGGTAGATCAGCGCCCGACGGTTGATCAGCGTCCGATGCCTGATCATCGTTCACCTGCGGATCGGCGCCCTACCGTGCGTGTGGCCGCTGCGCCCAGTCGGGACGCAGATCGTCCCGCGCCCCGTGAATCGGTCCAGGCCCTGGCCAAGCGCCCGGCCGCACCCAAGCCTGTGCGGCAGCGCTCTGCTGCGAGCGCAACAGACGTCAAGCCCCTTCACTTGCCGGGGCCCTTGTCGGCGTGGTTGCGCCGCTGCGTCGTCAGGCTGTTTGCAGCGCTCTCGCGACCTGCTCCGCAGCAATCGGAGCAGTCGCTGCTGCGTCCGCTGTTCAGAGAGTCGGTGTCCGTCGAGGAGATGGTGGCCGCGGTCCGTGCGCAGGACGCCGGCCGCCGGGCAGACCAGGCCCGCCGGTTCCGGATGGCCACTGTGGCTGTCGTGCTGCTGATCGTGATGGTCGCCACGGCGGTTGTCGTTGTCGTCATCAGCTAGTCGCTGCTCGGGGCCGCTCGGGCCGGTTGCTCCGAACGGCTAGTGACCGCTGGCAAGCGCGGCGAGCACGGCACCTCCGACGAGGAACGGGCCGAAGCAGATCGCACTCCGCAGCGTGGCGCGGCGCGCGGCCAGCAACCCCAGGCTCACGACGGCAGACAGCACGAAGCCCAGGGCCGCCCCGGCGATGACGGCCGGCCACCCGAGCCACCCGAGCGCGAGACCCGCGAGGCCGGCCAGCTTGATATCCCCGCCGCCTAGCTGCCCTGGTCGCACGAGCGCGAGCAGGAGGAACGTCCCTGACAGGGCCAGCCCGCCCAGCAGTGCCCTGCCCAGCGCGGCCACGTCGTGGCTGGTGAAGGCGGCGATGGCCAGCAGCGCGATCAGGATCGGGTACGCGGGCAGCGTGAGGTGATCGGGTAGTCGCTGCACAGAGATATCGATGGCGGCCAGCGCTACCCCCAGCGCCCCGAAGAAGCAGAGCGCCAGGATCTCTGGCTGTCCGCCGAAGTGCCCGATCAGGAGCGCGAGGACTGCGGCGGTCGCCAGTTCGAGCGTGAGCGGTACTCCCAGGCTCTTGCCGCAGTGGCCGCAGCGAATGGCCAGCCACCGCCGCATGGGAAGGCCGCAGCGCTGGCAGGTGTCCCTGATCGGATCGCCCGACGCCACGGAGAGCCTGAAGACTGTGCCTCTCAGTGCCGCGCCGGCCAGCAGCCCAGCGACAGCTCCAGCGGCCGCCCACGCCAGGTTCATGCCGCCGTACGCTAGTCCGCCGCACGCCGCAAAAGTATCCAATTGGCATAGAAGTGGCCGGCCAGCGCCACCATGTCAGCCGATCGGTGCCTGTTGTCAGGCGATCACCCGACATGTCGGTAGGCCAGTCGCAAATCTCTGACCATTTGGCCGATGACGCACGGGTACCGGATTCCAACAGGGTGTTGCGAGCCGCGGCCGCGAGGCCAGGCGCAGGCGAACGGGCTGGCCGCTCGCCAGACATCGAAGGGGCATCTCATGCTTCGGTTCATGTTGTACATGCACGCCGCTCTGGCCAACTCACTGCGCTTGGGCGAGCGCCTGGACGACCGCGGCGCCACGGCAGTTGAGTATGGCCTGATTGTCACGCTGATCGCGGTCGTCATCATCGCAGTCGTGACGACCCTCGGTCAGACCATACGAAATGAGTTCCAGCTAGTCGTTAACGCTCTCTGACGGACGGCCAACCCGGTGTCGCCGGCGAAGGGTGCTTGGGATTCGGCCAGTAGGCCAGGTCAGTCACCAGCCAGTCGGTGCACGAGCCGCCGGATGCTAGGCGCCTACGTCACTGTGCAGAACCGGCTCGCGGCGGTGCTCTATCGGGACGACCGAGGTGGCACCGCCATCGAGTACGGCTTGATGGCGGCGCTGATCGCGGCGGTCATCGCCGGCGTCGTGGGTGTCCTCGGCACGAGAGTGCTGACGATGTTCACCAACCTTGCTAACGCGTTCTGACCTCGGGAGCACGTAGGAGAGGCGGGCTAGCAGCACGGACGGCTGAGCTGGCCGCTTCCCCCATCCGGGGTGCAGAGATAGGAGCAATGACGATGGACCGGCGCGCGTCACGCCGCCGTCACGCACGGGATCGCGGGGCAGCCGCAGTCGAGTTCGCCCTGCTCTTCCCGTTGCTGATGCTGATCGTGTTCGGCACCATCGACTTCGGCCGGGCGCTGAACGCGCAGATCACCCTGACTCAGGCGGCACGCGAGGGCGCGCGCCTGGACGCTCTGGGCGAGCCCAATGTCGTCACGCAAACACAAGGCGCGGCGACTGGGCTCAGCCCGGTGAACGTCAACGTCACGGCGTGTCCCCCTGGCGGGTCGCTCGGCTCTGACGCGGTAGTCATCGTCAGCTACCAGTTCTCCTTCATCACGCCGATCGGTGCGATCGCCGCGCTGATCGGCGGTGCTGGCAGCCTTGGTTCGCCGGTCACGCTGACCGCACAAGGGGTCATGCCGTGCGAAACCTGATGACGACGCTCGCGCGCCGGATCGCCCATCGGATCCGGCGTGACGAGCGCGGCGCGATCGGCATCATAGTCGTGGTGCTGCTTGGCGCCGGCGTACTGACCGGGTTTGGCGCCATGGTCGTCGACGCCGGCCAGCTCTATCAGGAACGCGCGGAGCTCCAGAACTCGGCGGACGCAGCGGCCCTGGGTGTGGCCAGGAGTTGCCTCCTCCTCGGGTTGTGCAATCCCCTCGCGGCTCAGTTCTACGCAGACGCCAACGCGTCCCGCCTGACGGGCGGAGTCGCCGGGGTCAGTGGCGTCTGCGGCTCCGGCTTTGGTCTGGGGCCGTGCCCGGTCAGCACCGGGAAGCTCATCGACTGCCCGCCGCCCGTTGGCGCCGACTACGTGAACGTGTACACGTCCACGAGGACCGGGAGCGGCTCGACGCTGCTCCCACCTGTGTTCGGCCGCACGTTGCTGGGCTCCAGTTACAACGGGACCAAGGTGCTCGCCTGCGCCCAGGCGACGTGGGGAGCGCCGTCGTCCGCGACCACCATCGCATTCACGACGTCGGCCTGTGAGTGGGATCAGGCGACGAATCTGGGCACCACGTTCGCGCCCTCCCCGCCGTACCCTCCCAATCCCGCCCCCAGTGGCTTCCTTGACCAGGTGCTCAAATTCAACTCGGCGACAGGTACCGGATGCGCCAGCGAACCATCGGGCGCCGACGAGGCAGGCACGTTCAGCTGGATCGCGAAGCCAGCGCGGCATCTGCACGACGGGCGTCAGCCCGCCCACGATCACGGGCCGCACGAGGATGACCGTGAGCTTCTCCTGTCAGCTGCTGCTGCAGGACGCGCAGAACAACGTCCGGCCGTTGCTCGTGCCCATCTACGTCAGCGCATCCTCGGGCGGCACGCCGTCGTACACGCTGAAGGGCTTCGCCGATTTCGTGGTCACGGGCTACAACCTGCCCACCGGGCCGTCATCGCCCAACTTCTTCGCCTCGGACTGGCTCAACCCCTCGAACACGTGCCAGGGCACCAACTACTGCATCAATGGCTACTTCACGCGGGGCGTGATCCCGTCTACGGGCAACTTCAACGGCACCTACCTCGGCGCCGCCGAGATCGACCTGACCGGATGAGCCGACCTGACATCGGAGATGAGCAAACTTGAGACGTCGCATGCTGACCGTCATACTCGCGGCGCTGCTGGGCGTGGTGGGAATTGTCGCCGTGCTTGCCTATGTGCAGAACACCAACGCTACAGCTTTCGACAATGGCAAGGCTGTCAGCGTTCTGGTCGCCAACGGCTCGATCCCGCAAGGTACCTCGGTCAACCAGGCCTTTTCCGGGAACCTGCTGATCCCCAAGAGGTATCCGAAAGGGGCTGTTCCGGCCGGCGCTGTCACCAAGGTGACGCCCGCCAACGGCAAGCTGGTCACGACCTCTGCCATGCAGGCCGGGCAGCTGCTGCTGACTTCGATGCTTATTCGCCGCGGAGCCGTGAGCGGGGCCATCGCCGTTCCGACCGGGGACATGGCGGTGGCAGTGGAGGTGTGCCTTGAGGCCGCCATCGCCGGCTACATCCAGCCAGGCGCCAGGGTGGCGCTGTTCGATACGTACGCGAGCAGCGGCGCCCAGCTCCAGACGAGTTGCGGTGGCTCGCACCAAGGCCAGCCGATTAAAGCGGTAACCGCAAGGCTGGTGCTCCAGAATGTCGCTGGTGCTCTCGGTCACCGCCGCCGCCGCCGAGCTTGTCCACTGTGGTCAACCAGGCGGTGAGCCCCGGGTCGGCCGGAGCGTCAGCCGCCTCGCAGGGCGCGGTGTTCGTCACGCTCGCGGTCGACCAGAAAGACGCCGAGCAGCTGATCCTCGACCTCACTAGCAGGCCTGCCGTACTTCGCGCTGCTCACGCCGGGCTCCGCGACAAAGCTCGACTCAGGCAGTCAGCTGTTCAGTTCCAAGCCCTAGATCCAGGAGACGAGCGTTGCCCATACTCTGCGAGCCGGCCGCGACCGCCGGACGAACTGCTCGCCGCCATCGACGGCGAGGTCCGCAAGGCCGACACCGTCGGGGCGGCAGCCAAGCTGCTGGACAGCGACCCGAACGAGATGCTTGTCGTGATCGGACCGCGGGCGATGACCGGCGAGGCGCTCGCATTCAGCGCGTCGTTGCGTCTGGCGCGTCCCGCCGTCGGTGTGATCCTCGCGCGCAACGCAGGTCGACGTCACGCTGCTGGTCCAGGCGCTGCAGTCAGGAGTGCGCGAGGTCGTGCCCGCGGGCGATCACGCGGCCCTAGCAGCGGCCTGCCGGCGCTCCTACGAGGTGTCGCGTCGGATGCTCGCCCCGCCGCCCCGAGAGGAGTCCACGCTCGGGCAGATCGTCACGGTATTCGCCGCCAAGGGCGGCTGCGGCAAGACGACGCTCGCGATCAACACGGGGGTCGCGCTGGCCAGGCAGACCGGCCAGCGCGTGTGCGTCATGGATCTGGACCTGTCGTTCGGCGACGTGGCGATCAGCCTGCAGCTCGCGCCGATGCGGACGATCGCGGATGGGCTCGCGATGGCTGGTCACCTCGACATCGCCGGCGCCGCGTCGCTGCTGACCAGCTACCAGCCAGGGCTCGACGTGCTGCTGGCGCCCGTCACGCCCGGCGACGGAGAGAAGATTCCGCCGCGACTGGTCGGCGAGCTGCTCGCGGTTCTGCGGGGCATGTACGACTACATCGTCGTCGACACTCCCGCCGCGTTCAGCGAGCACGTGCTGACGGCGATTGACGTCTCGTCCCAGCTTGTGCTGCTGACCACCCCTGACGTTCCTGCGCTCAAGAACCTGAGGGTCGCGCTCGACATGCTCGACCTGCTGTCCTATCCCAGGCAGATCCGCTCGGTCGTGGTCAACCGGTCGGACTCGAAGGTCGGCCTGAGCCTCGAGCACGTCGAGCGGGTGGTGCGGACGCCGATCTCGGCCTACATCCCGTCCAGCCGGGCCGTGCCCGATCTCGATCAACAAGGGTGTTCCGATTACGATCGACACGCCTGGCCACCCGGTCAGCCAGGCGGTCGGCGAAGCTGGTGCAGCAGCGACTGCTCGGCGAGCCAGTCGCGCACTCGAGGTCGGGGCGGGCTCGGCGCAGGAAGCGGGCCGCGGCATGAGCCTGTCGGAGCGCCTTTCGCAGATGCGGGTGGCCGGAGCGCCGCTCGCTCGAGCGGCGGGGCGCCCCGCAGCCGCTCGGTGCGCCACCGGGATCCGTTCGGCCCGCTCAAGCGCAGCGTGCACGAGGCGTTGCTGGAGACCCTCGGTCCGCAGCTTTACGACGCGCATATCGACCAGCGCGAGCTTGAGCAACTCGTCACCCAGACTCTGCAGACTGTGCTGCAGCGTGACGAGACGCCCATGACCACCGCGGACCGGGTGCGCATCGCGCAGGAGGTCTCCGACGACATCCTTGGCCACGGGCCGCTGGAGCCGTACCTGCGGGACCCGGAAGTCACCGAGATCATGGTCAACGGCTACGACCAGATCTACATCGAGCGCGACGGCCTGTTGTACCCGGCCGGCGCGGCTTTCACCGACGAGGCGCACCTGCGCAGGACGATCGACAAGATCGTGGCGAGGGTCGGCCGGCGGGTCGACGAGGCGAGCCCCATGGTCGACGCGCGCCTGCCCGACGGCAGCCGGGTGAACGCGGTAGTGCCCCCGGTCGCGCTGGACGGATCGCTGCTCACCATCCGCAAGTTCGCCGTCGAGCCGCTCACCGTCGGTCATCTGATCCAGTACGGCACGATGACACCGCAGGTTGCCGACCTGCTGCGGGTCTGCGTGCACGGCCGCCTGAACATCGTGATCGGCGGCGGCACGGGTTCAGGAAAGACGACCACGCTCAACGTGCTGTCCGGCTTCGTGCCGGAGGACGAGCGGATCATCACGATCGAGGACGCCGCCGAGCTCCAGCTTCGCCAGGAACACGTGCTGCGGCTCGAGTCACGCCCAGCCAACCTGGAGAAGCGCGGCGAGATCACTGTGCGGGACCTGGTCCGCAACGCCATGCGCATGCGGCCCGACCGGATCATCGTCGGCGAGGTTCGCGACCAGGCAACGCTCGACATGCTCCAGGCCATGAATACCGGCCACGACGGATCCATCACCACCATTCACTCGAACTCGCCGCGGGACAGCGCTGTCGCGCATGGAGACGATGGTGATGATGGCCAACGTCGAGCTGAGCCAGCGAGCGATCCGTGATCAGATGGCGTCAGCCATCGACCTGATCGTGCACCAGGCGCGGCTCAAGGACGGCTCGCGGCGGATCACGCAGATCGCCGAGGTGCAGGGCACCGAGGGCGACGTCGTCATGTTGCAGGACTTGTTTGTCTTCGATTTCCACGCCGGCCTCGACGCACACGGCCGCCACCGCGGCAGGCTGCACAGCACGGGGCTGCGACCGCGGTTCCTGAACAAGCTCGCCGACCGCGGCATCCCGGTATCGCAGGGAATCTTCGCGCCGGGGGTGCCAATCCAGTGATAGGTCCTACCAAGAGGCGATCTGCCACGAGACGGCTCAGCGTGCTCCTCGCGGCGATCGCCGGACTGGGCCCGGCCGGCTTTGTCGCGCTCGCTGCTCCGGCGCACGCCGACGTGCCGCAGGATGCACCTTTCAAGAAGCAAGGCCCGTCGGCGACCTGGCCCAGCCATGGGTACGTGATCAGCAACAACATGACGGCTGCGGCCGCGCCTGGATCGCAGACCGTCTGGGCGTTCTCGTACCGCAACTGGGGTGTCGAGTCGAACCAGCCGGCGACCCCCGGCGTGAAGTCCGAACCCTACGTCGGTCGGCCGTTCCCCGGTCATCCGAGGTACTCCAAGCTCCGCTTCTTGCGAAGCGACTTCAGTGAGTCCGTCGTTCCGGCGCCCGGCCTGCGTGCGGCCGCGGAGTACCGGATCTGGCTGAACGATCGCACCGTTGAGGTCACGATCCAGGTCGACAATCGCGGCCTCGCGCCGGCCGGCCAGAAGATCAACCAGATCGGCTTCTACCTGTCGAATTTCGATGTGCGCCGGACCAGCAGGAACAACTACGTGTTCACGCTGCGAGGCCCGCAGCTGGTCAAGGGCAGGGTGCATCTGCTGAGCGTGCTGCGCTGGCTCGGGAACCACCCGAACGGGCACGGTCATAGCGGCAACTATCTAGGCCCGCACGCGACAATCTCAGAGGTCGACTTCGGCTGGGCAGATCACGTCGACGGGCGGGACGCCGCTGGACTTCGATGTCCCTGGCTACTCGGTGTCTTCGGCGATGAGATCCCCACCGAGAGGTCCGCAACCGGCCGCCGCGGCCGCAGGGCCAGCGCGGGGCTGGGCGCTGGTCGCCGGCGTAGCGGCGGTCTTCGTTGCGCTGTTCCTGGTGACGATGCTGCTGTTCGGAAGGTTCGACCGCGCGAGCCAGGGCCGCACGCTCACGACCATGTTCGCGCGGTACGGCCCGCAGGAACGAGCCCGCGCCGCCAGCCACCGCAGATCAACCAGGGCAGTCGTGGCCACGGTCGCCGTCGGCGCCATGACCCGCGTGATGCCGACGGGCAGTCACGACCGCCTCGCGCGGCGCCTCGACCTCGCCGGGAGCGCCCGCAAGCCGGCGGAGTGGGCGGTGCTCGGAGCCTGCCTGGCCGTCGGTGTCGCTGCCACGCTCAGCCTGGTCACCAGCTACGTCTTCATTGGCGTCCTCGGCGGGGCGGTGATCGGCTGGCTCGCCATGCGGATGTCGCTCAGCATCCGGATCCTGCGCCGGCGGGCAACCTTCAGCGACCAGCTGCCCGACATGCTGCAGCTCATCGCCAGCACGCTGCAGGCCGGCTTCTCGCTGCCGCAGGCCCTCGACGCCGTCATCCGCCAGGAGAACCAGCCGGCGGCAGGCGAGTTCTCCCGGGCGCTGGCCGAGGCCAGGATCGGCGCCGACCTGGACGTCGCGCTTGAGGCGGTCGCGAACCGGATGGACTCCGATGACATGCGATGGACGGTCATGGCCATCCGGATCCAGCAGGGCGTCGGCGGCAACCTCGCCGAGGTGCTGCTCACCATCGCCGACACCATCCGTGAGCGGGCCTACCTGCGCCGCCAGGTGGCGTGCGCTCAGCGCCGAGGGCCGGCTGTCCGCCTACATCCTCGTGGCGCTCCCGCTGGTGGTCGCGACGTGGCTGTTCGTCAGCAGCGCGGACCTACATGCGGCCGCTCTACACGACCGCGCTGGGCGAGTTCATGCTCGGCGATCGCCGCGGCGCTGCTGATAGTCGGAACGTTCTGGATGCATCGAACGATCAAGGTAGAGGTCTAGTGATGGCAAGTTCTGCGCTTCTCATCGGCGGCCTGGGCCTGCTGGCAGTCGCGATCGTCGTGCTGGTGCTGACGTTCACGCCCTGGCGGCCGGAGCGCCCCAGCGTCAGCCGGGCCGTCGCCACCATCGAGCTGCAATACGCGCGCGAGGCTCCCGAGCGCGACAAGGCCAGAACCGCTCAAGCTGCCGCACTGGTTCGAGAGCCTGGCCGTGCTGCTCTCACCGGCCGGGATCGCCAACGTCATGCAGCGCAGGCTGGATGTGGCCGGCAACCCGCAGGGCTGGACCACCGACCGGATGCTCGCGGTCAAGGGACTCGGCCTCGTGACGGTCGGCCTGTTCGGCGTCCTGTACGGGCTGCACAATCCCGCGGTGCTGATCATCGCTGGCGGCTTCGGCGCGGTGTTCGGGTTCTTCCTGCCCGATCTGCTGCTGTACAACACGGGCCAGAAGCGGCAGGACAAGATCCCGCGCGCCCTGCCCGACGCCCTGGACATGCTGACCATCTGCGTCGAGGCCGGGCTGGGCTTCGACGCAGCGCTCGCGCAGGTCGCGCGGTACAGCCACGGGCCGCTGGCCGCCGAGTTCGCCCGGGTGCTGCAGGAGATGCAGATCGGCAAGTCGCGCACCGAGGCGCTGCGGTCGATGGGCGAGCGCTCGACGGCGCCCGAGCTGAAGGCCTTCATCTCGGCCATGATCCAGTCCGGCGAGCTGGGCATCCCCGTCGCGCGCGTGCTCCGCGAGCAAGCCAAGGAGATGCGGGTCAGGCGCCGGCAGCGGGCCGAGGGGCAGGCGCAGAAGGTGCCCGTGAAGATCACCTTCCCGCTGATCCTCTGCCTGTTCCCCGCGCTCCTCGTGGTGATCATCGGGCCGGGCGTCATCCAGATCGCCCACTCCCTGTTCACGTCGGGAGGCGCGGTGTGAGCAACGACGGTGAGCAACGACGTGCGCGTCGCCGGACGACCGCGCCAGCTTCGATGCCGGCCGGATGGTCATGCTGCCGCTGGCCGGCGTGATCCTCGCCATTGACGTCCTGGGCCTGGTTCAGCTATCGCGGATCAGGCGCGGACGGCGCGCTCCGGTCGGTCGGCGGCGCGCTCGTCATCGTCTTCTACGCCGTGCTGATCTGGTGCTATCTGCGACGCGGACCCGCGGTTGCCACGAGCAGCTCGGTGACCGCCCACGTGGCCGCCATCGCGGCAACCTGGCTGCCGTTCGCGCTTCCGTTCCTGCGCGGTCAGCCGCCAGGATCTGGCCGCCAGGCTTTGTCGGATGTCCTCCTGGTGTGCGGCATGGCGTGGTCGGTCTGGTCGCTGCGGACGCTCGGCCGCAACGTGTCGGTGATCGCGCAGGCCCGCGACGTCGTCACCGCCGGGCCCTATCGCTGGGTCAGGCATCCGCTGTACACCGGCGAGATCGTGTCCGCGCTCGGGATCGCCATCGCCATGAACTCGATCGCGGCCTTCGCCTGCTGGCTGGCGCTCTGCGGCCTGCAGGTGTACCGCGCGATGCGCGAGGAGCAGGTGCTGCTGCAGGCGCTGCCTGCCTATGCCGCGTACCGGAGCGGCACCGCGGCCCTGCTGCCAGGCGTGCGCTGGCACCGGCGAGACCGCGGCGTTCCCGGCGAGGCCGGACTGGCTGGCCCGACGTCTTAGTCGGCGTGCAGGACCCCGGCCATCCGCTCGACCATCTCGGCCATGACGAGGTGCGGCGTCGCGAAGTTGAAGCGGAACGATCCGGCACCGCCGTCGCCGAATCTCGGTCCATCCACGACGGTGACGTGCGCGAGCTCGGTGACCAGATCCCCTGGCGAACCGTCAAGTTCCATCGCCGTACAGTCCAGCCATGCGAGGTAGGTTCCGTCGGGAGGGCGGTAACGCACCTGGGGTAGCTGGCGCGCGAGCAGGTCGGCCAGCAGCTTGCGGCTCTCGTCGAGGTAGCGCGATGACCTCCTCAAGCCACGGCTCGCCGTGCCGGAACGCGGCGATGTTGGCGACCACGCCCGGATTGCTGGCGCCGTGCGAGGCGAACGGTCCCATCTCCTCCCACTGCTGACGGTCGGATTCGTTGGTGAGGATGACCTCCGCGCACTTGAGGCCCGGCAGGTTCCACGCCTTCGACGCGGACGTCGCGGTCAGCGTGTGCGCGGCGGCCGTGTCCGACGTGGACGCGTACGGGATGTGCGTCTGCCCTGGGTAGACGAGCGGAGCGTGCACCTCGTCGGCGAAGACCCGGCCGCCATGACGGTCGACGACGTCCGTAAGCTGCGTCATCTCCTCGAGCGTGAACACGCGGCCGAGCGGGTTGTACGGGCTGCAGAAGACGACCAGGTGCCCGCCGGCACGCAGCGCCTCTTCGATCGCGTCGAAGTCGAGGGTGAAGAACCCGTCCTGGTCGTGCATCCTGACCTGGATGATGTCGCGGCCAAGCAGCCCTGGGACGATCAGGAAGGGCATGTAGGCGGGCGTCGGCAGAATGATCGGCGAACCCGGCCTGGAGTAGTGCGAGATCGCGATCTCGAGCGCCTTGATCACGTCTGGCACCGGGTGGATCCATCCTGGATCGACCGTCCAGCCGAACCTGCGCTCCTCGAACTCAGCGCAGGCCGCGCCGAGCTCTTCGGCGAGCGGCGGCGGCAAGTAGCCGAATGCCGCGCCCGCGGAGAGCCCGGCGAGCGCATCGAGAATGGCAGGCGCCGCGCCGAAGTCCATTTCGGCGACGGCCGCCCCGAATCCGCCAGGACCGGGGGCCGTCCATTTGTAGCTGCCGCGGTCACGGAGCATCGCGGCGGTGGTGGCGTCGATCGCGTCTTTCAAGCGTGCGGGCACACGGCCATCCTGCACCGCGCGCATCCGCGCCCGGCAACCCGGGCCTTGCCCGGCTTGCTGGCGCTCCCCTAGCGTTGAGGCAGTTCGCCGACTCGCGCCAGTGCGGGGTGATGGCATGGCAGAGGTACTGACCGCGCCGCGGGTGCTGACCGGCGACGGCACCGTAACCGACGGCGCGGTCGTGATCGGTGACACCACCGTCCGCTGGACGGGTTCGCTCCAGGCGCTGCCTGCCGAGTTCGGAGCGCTGCCGCGGACCGACTACCCGGACGCCACGATCCTGCCCGGCCTGATCGACAGCCACGTGCACCTCGCCTTCGACGGCGGCCCAGCACCGGCTCAGCGGATGCGCGAGGAGAGCGACGAAGAGCAGCTCATCGGAATGCTCAAGATCGCCAGGGACCTGCTCGGCATCGGCGTGACCACGGCGCGCGACCTCGGCGCTCGCGGCTACCTGGCCGTCACCGTCCGGGACGCCATCGCCGCCGGAATGGCCCGCGGGCCGCGGCTGCTCGTCGCAGCCAGCCCGGTCACCGTCACCGGCGGGCACTGCTGGTTTATGGGCGGCGAGGCCGATAGCGAGGATGACCTGCGACGCCTGGTTCGCACGCACCACAAGCACGGCGTCGACGTGATCAAGGTGATGTCGACCGGCGGCTTCATGACCGCGGGCTCGGCGCCCTGGTACGCGCAGTTCAGCACCGCCCAGCTCGCCGTGATCGTCGAAGAGGCCAGGCGGGTGGACAAGCCCGTGGCCGCGCACGCACACGGGATCGAGGGCATCCGCCGCGCCGCCGAAGCTGGTGTGACGACGATCGAGCACTGCTCCTTCGTCACGGAAACCAACGAGCGCCGCTTCAACGAAGCGCTCGCCGCCATGATCGCCGAGAAGGGGATCTACGTCTGCCCGACCATCAACGTGAACGCTCCCTACGTGGCCAAGCTGACCGGTATCTCGGTCGGCCAGCACGTCAAGCCCCTGCACGAGATGGGAGTGCGGATCATCGCGGGCACCGACGCCGGCATCGACAACACGCCGCACCATCAGTTCGTTGGCGGCCTTGAGCACCTGGTCTCCCTGGGGTTCACCCCGGCGCAGGTGATCGCGATGGCCACGACCGAAGCCGCGTCAGCCCTCGGCGTCGGCACCGTGACCGGGCGGCTGTCGGCCGGATATGACGCCGACCTGATCGTCGTCGACGGCGACCCGCTCGCCGACCTCGCGGCGCTCCGCAAGCTACGCCGCGTTGTCGCGCGCGGCCAGGACTACGTGCCGGACAGCGGCCGCTTCGACGTCAGCGCGCCAGGCACCCCGTTCGCCTCACCTGATCACCACGTGGACCTGCGGCTGCTGACCGCGGTCACCAGGCGCCGCCAGGCCTAGGTCCCAGGGCTCAATCGGGCCTGCGGCCCCCGTAGACGACCCACTCGAGCCGCTTGAAGTAGACGTCGATGCCCTCGAATCCGGCGGCTCGCAGGTAGCTCAGCTGCTGCTCGAGCCCGACTATGTACCTGATGTGGTTCTGCCACCTGTCGTGCTCGTCTGGCGTGGGATGCAGCCGTCGCCTGGTCAGCTCGGGATTGCCGCGCTCGCCCACCCGCTGCCAGGTCTCCTCGACGACCTGGTCACCCGTTTTGACGGGGTCGTAGTGCAGGCTCCAGCCGCCGGGAATGAGCCGGTCGAAGATCTCAGCGAACAGGCTCTGCTTCCGCTCGTCGGGCAGGTGATGGACGAACAGCGAGCTCACGATCGCGTCGAGGGAGCCTGGGATGTCGGCCGGCCAGTTGCTGGTGGACATGTCGAACGTGACGTACCTGTACCGGTCGGCGAACGGCTGCAGATCCCGCGCGCCGGCCCCCATCATCTGGTCTGAGAAGTCCGCGAGGATCGCGGTGCTGCGCGGGTGGCGTTCCAGGATCGCCAGGGACAGGGCCCCGGCGCCCGCGCCCAGGTCCAGGAAGGTGAATTCCGCATCGTCGGCGAACGGGAGCAGTTCGGACATGAACCGCTGCTGCGGAACGTGCAGCCGCTCGCGGTTCGCGGCCTCGGCGGCCCAGTGCGTCACGATCTCCTCGGATTGCCAGATGGACGCGTTCGTGTCGCCTGAACTGTGCTCGTGCTGGGTCATGCGCAGCAGAGTACCGAGGAGGTTGCGTCACCAAGCGCCCGGGCGACTCAGGCCCGCCCCGGCGGGGCGATCGGCGCGAAGGCTGTGGATTGTCAGTGTCAGCGGGCACGATGTTCGCATGACTGGCTCGCCGGCTGGTTCGCCGTCCGTTCGCAGCTATACCGCTGCGGCGAAACTGCTCGCGGCTCAGGATCCCGTCCTGCGCGGGCTCGTCGACGAGACCGGGCTGCCCAGGCTCGGAGCGCGAACCGAGACGCACTTCGGCACGCTGGTTCGCGCTATCGTCTACCAGCAGCTAGCGGGCGCCGCGGCCGCGGCCATTCACGGCCGCCTGATCGCGGCGATGAACGGCGAGGCTACGCCGGAAGGGCTCCTGTCGCTCTCCGACGAGACCCTCAGGGCCGTCGGCCTGTCCAGGGCCAAGGTCGCGTCCCTTCGTGATCTGGCGGCGAAGGTGCTGGACGGCACCGTCGTCCTCGAGCCGCGCAGGCTGCGCGCGCTGAGCGACGAGGACCTGACAGCGCGGCTCTCATCCGTCCGCGGCATCGGCAAGTGGACCGCGGACATGTTCCTGATCTTCCAGCTCAGACGCCTCGACGTATGGCCGACCGGCGACCTGGGCGTCAGGAGGGGGTTCGGGCTCGCCTGGGGGATACCTACGCCGACGGCCAAGGAACTCGAACCGCTCGGCGACCCGTTCCGGCCGTACCGCAGCGTCGTCGCCTGGTACTGCTGGCGGGCCGCCGAACTCTACGCGGGCGCGGCCGACAGCGCCCTCACCCGCTAGCGCCGACACCCCGCCAGCGCCGACCCAAGAAAGATCGCGGGCGATTTTCAGCGCATCTGCCGAGAATCGTCCGCGATCATGGCGGGTCGAGCCTCGCTAGCCGACCGTAAGGGTCACCGCGGACGTGGCGCTGCCGTTGGTGTTGCTGGCGACGATCAGGACCGTGTAGCGCCCGGACGGCAGGCCTTGTTTCGCGCTCTTGTGCACGAGGTACCTGATCGTGACCGACCCGGCCGTGGTGCCAGGCCTCGCCACCGTGCGCACTACGTGGCCGTTGGCGTTGAGCACGCAGACCGTCACGTTTGCCTGCTGTGACAGGCTGAACGTCAGGGCCGCGTCGTTCTCGGCGGCCGAACTCACCGTCGCCGGGCTGAGCCCGAGGCCGGTCACGCTAACGCCGGAGGGTGGCGATGACGTGCTCGGAGATGGGGTCGGCGTGGGCGTCGGTGACGGGTTCGGGGTGCGGTCACCATCGCGCGAGGCCGTGACGAAGCCACGCCAGACCGAGATCGACGGGGAGTCGGTCAACCGCAGCGTCGGGTACTGGTCGTTGCCGTCGAAGTAAGAGGCGAACAGCGCCCCGCTGTGCATGATGTAGTTGCCGACATTCTTCAGCCAGCCAGGGCGGCCCTTGGGCGTCGACAGGCCGAACTCGGGGAAGCCGTACGGCAGGCCCACGCTCCTGGACGCGCGGATCGCCGGACCCATGAACCCGCCAGGCGGCGTCAGCTGGGGGTGAACGTTCGTGGCGCTGCCGACCGGATAGGCGTCCCAGCCGAGCACGCTGATGATCCCGCCGCCCGGCAGGTAGTCCCGCCAGTTTCTGTGTGAGGCCTTGACCAGGTCCCACGACATCAGGATCAGCGTCGAGTGCAGGGCAGGGTTGTGCGCCGCCTTCGCGAGCGCGGCCACGTGTGCCCAGGCGGCCTTGTAGTCCGCCAGCTTGAACTGGCCGGCCGCGATGTTGTCCTCTGGCTCGTGGTAGTAGCTCCAGTAGATGGGATGCCCGGAGGGCGCGGTGTCGAAGAAGTGCCTGAGCGCTGAGTCGTCGGCGCCGGACAGGAGCGTCGTCGGCAGCGCCTTGAAGCTCACGATGACGGCGGAGTGGTTGGCCGCCGCCAGGCCGCCTGACCAGGCATTCGAGGCGGGAAGCCCTGGGTAGTAGACGCGTACGATCGGCATCCTGCCGAAGGCGTGCGTGTCGTTCTGCAGGTCGGGCGCGCTCAGGACCGACGAGCCGAGAAGCGGGACCGAGCCGTTGGTCGCGGTCAGCGTGGCCTCATGCTGGGCGCTGCGGTAGCCGAGCACGATGCCGATGCTGGCGATCAGGCCGACGACGGCGAACCAGCGATACCAGGCTGCTGCGCTCCGTGACCTGGCACGACTGCTGGACCTTGCCTGGCGAGTGCTGCGGTACTGCCTGGCGCTATGTCGACCCTCTGACGCCTGCTGCAAGGCGAGTCTCCTGTTCGCAATCGCCAACGTGAGGAACCGGCGACCTTGAGATAACGGCGGTGTAACAGCGAGATGACAAGATTGGACATTAACGCAGTCGCGCTTTCCCGGCAGGAGAAGTGCAGAATTCGTCGGCGTTAGCGCAGGTCAGCGGCACTACAGCGGATTGCGCGGCTGGCGTGTTAATACAGCAATCCGGCATGGCCTGCGCTCGGGCAGCTAGCCGAAACCGGACAGATCGCACAGCTCGGAGCCTTGCGTCGGCAGATCTCCTGGCCGTGCCTGCGGAGCAACTGGCTGGCTCGCTGCAGGGCGGGAATCGTCGCCGGCAAGGCCGCCTGCGCGGCAGCCTGGGCCTGGCGGTAGGCGACGGAGTAGGAGCGCGCCGGATCGCAGTAGCCAAGCCTGGCGAGGACCCTGAGCGCGTTGGCGTCAAGCGCCAGCACGGCCCTGGCCCCCGTGAACAGGTCGATCCGGTCCACGCCAGGGCCGCCGATGCCAGGAAAGGCCCGCCAGGGCGCACCAGCGATCGCGAGTTCGGCGCACCGGCGCAGGCGCTCGATCCGGCTTGCGCGCTGCGAGCCGACCACGATTCCGGCCAGGACCTCCTCTGGCGCGGTCAGGATCTGGTCCGGCGCCAGGCCCACAACGTTGGCGAGCCGCTCGAGCGCCTGCCAACGCTGCTGATCGGTCACCAGGTAGCCGACGTTTTCGGCGAGCACCAATTCCCAGCCGTTGGCCGAAGGAATCGGCTTGGCCGGCCCGCTCGCCTGTTCCAGCCGATCCAGCTGGATCGCCAGGTCGCTCACGCCTGCGAGGGTAGCTGGCCAGCCGTGGCTCGCCTGCCGCGGCAGGACCCTTCAGTGACGGCATTGCCAGATTCGATATTCGAACTGCATTCGCCATTGCCCGACGATTAAGAGCGCAACAATGCGCTCACTATTGTTTGATGCGAACTTGCCGATCTAGCATCCGAGTCAAGGTCGAAACTCCGCGATGGCTGGAGGGAGCCGATGAGCGAGACAACGTCTGCCAACCCTGCGGTACCCGAATCCGGTTCGGATGCCAGCGACAACGAGTACCTGCTTCAGCTTGGCGTGCAGCCGCGATTCAAGCGTGCGCTCGGCTTCTTCACGGGGTCGCTATTCGCGGTCGCCTTCCAGGGCCCGACCACCGGCGCGCTGCTGATCACCGGCGCCACGCTCGCGCTCGGCGGGCCCGCGTTCATCTGGGCGATCCCCGTGATCTTCGCTCTGCAACTGCTGCTGGCCGTGAGCTGGGCGGAGCTCAGCTCGCACTACCCGCTCACCGGCGGCATCTACCAGTGGGCGAGCCGCCTGGGCGGCGACTTCCTCGGCTGGATGACCGGCCTGTTCTACGTGTTCGCGATCGTGCTCGTGATGCCGGCCGTCGGCGACGTGGTGGGCGTGGTCCTGTCCGGGCTGTTCACGGGCCTGAAGCTGACGACGGCCACCGAGGTGGTCATCTCCATCATCACGACCATCCTTGCGGCGATCATCATCGCCACGAGCGTCCGCGTCGTGTCGATCCTGAACAGCATCGGCGTAGTCCTGGAGCTTGCCGTGCTGCTGATCGCCGCGATCGGGCTGCTGTTCCACACGCACCAGTCGATCTCGGTGCTCGGGAACACCGGCGGCGTCGCCGGCGGCGGCAGTTATCTGTGGCCGTTCCTCGTGGTGGTCGCGCTGGTCGTGACGCAGCTAGTCGGATTCGAGACCGCGGGCGCGTTCGCGGAAGAAACCAGTAAGGCGCGGATCAAGCCCAGTCAGGCCATCATCGCTGGCCTCGCGGGCACCGCGATCGTGCTGTTCATCTTCGACTTCGCGCTGCTGCTGGCGATCCCCGGAGTCAAGCCGGCGATGTCCGATTTGAACCTGATTCCCGACGTGCTCACCGCGGCGCTCGGATCGGGATTCGCCAAGCTGTTCCTGGTCGGCGCCCTCGTCGCGGTGTTCAGCACAGCGATCGCCACGCTGGCCACCATCGTCAGGATGATCTACGGCATGGCGCGGAACGAGCAGCTTCCAGGCTCGGCCTTCCTCACCAAGCTGTCCGGCCGCACCACCGAGCCGATCGGGACGATCGTCGTCGCCGCGGTGCTATCGATCCTGCCGCTGATCTTCATCAAGAAGATCCCCGTGATCGTTGCCTCGATCACGGCGCTGATCATCATCCCGTACATCATGGTGCTCGGCGCGGTGTTGCTGCGCAGGCTGCGCGGCTGGCCGAGGGAGAAGGCCCAGTTCAACCTCGGTCGCTGGGGACTGCCGATCACGGTGGCAGGTCTGGTGTGGACCGTCATCATCCTGCTCGACGCCGCCTGGCCGCGCGAGATCACCAACCCGACGCTCGGCCCGTTGCCGGTCATCGAGGACCTCGGGATCGGTGCCATCATCGTCGGCCTGGTCTGGTGGTTCGTGAGCCTGCGTAAGAGGAGCAGATCGCGGCCGGCGCTCGATGCCGAGCCAGCGAGACGCACATGAACCCACGGAGCGGCGTATGAGATCCGCGGAGCCGGCGTGAACTTCGACGCCGCGCTCGAGGCGATCGACGGCATAGACGGCGCGGGTGTCGACCTTGGCGAGCGCCCGCCCGTCTGGCCGGACTTCCCGCTCGATGAGTACCGGCGCAGGTACGGGCGGCTGGCCACGCTCATGGAGCGGGAGGGCATGGACGCCCTCGTACTCACGCAGGAGGAGCCGGTCCGCTACCTGTCCGGTTACAACTCGGTGATCTGGGCGGTCGGGCGATGGCTGCCGACGGTCTTCATCGCGCCGCGCGACCCGCGCCGGGCGGTGCTCATCGCCTCCGCGTTCGACGCGGGATGCGCCGCAGGCACCTCATGGGCCGGAATCGTCGACACCTACAAGACCGCCGCCGAGCTTCCAGCGAAGGTGGGGAGCCATCTCGCGTCAATGGGCGTCGAGCCTGGCCGAGTCGGCTTCGAACTCGGCCACGGCAGCGTGATGGGCCTGGCCAAGGTGTTCGCGGACCAGGTCACGGCGCTCGGCGGCATTGGTGCGGCCGCAGGCGGCGCGGCGCCGGCCGACGCGAGCAGGCTGTTGTCGGCAGTGCGGATGCTGAAGAGCCCTGCCGAGATCGAGCGGATCCGCCGCTCGGTCAGCGCGGCCACCGCTGGCTACCGAGCTGGCATGCAGGCGGCCAGGGCAGGCATGACCGAGAAGGAACTCGTCGCGGTCATCGGCTCGGCCATGTACGCCAGCGGATCCACCGCAGGCACCAAGCCGCTGTTCGTGAACTGCGTGTCAGGCAGGACCAGGTACCCGCTGGTCGACTCGCCGGCGTCGGACAACGTGCTGGCCGACGGCGACATCGTCTTCGTCGACGGCGGCGGCGCGAGCGATGGCTATGTGTCGGACATCCTGCGCCTGATCGGCATCGGCGATATCAGGCCGCAGGACCGCAGGTATGCCGAGGTCGCGGCCGGCGCGACCGAGGCGATGATCGGTGCGGTGCGGCCGGGCGTCCGGGTCTCCCAGTTGCTCGGAGCCGCCGCGGCGTACGTCGCCGAGGCCGGGCTGACCGAGGAGGTCGGCGCCGTAGCCGGGCACGGGATCGGGCTCGAACTATGGGAGCGCCCCCTGATCACCGAGCACGACGACCCAGACGATGACGTTGCCGTGCGGCCAGGCATGGTGCTCTGCCTGGAGCCGATCATGGCTCCGCCCCATCCGGACGGCGGCCTGGCTGGCATCTTCGTGTTCGAGCAGCAGGTCCTGGTCACCCCCGGCGGTTGCGACGTGCTCTCGGCTGATCTGCCAGCCCGTCTGCATGAGGCTCCGGGGTCGGGCGGTGCCGGCGGCTCAGGCGGCACCGCCATGCCTCCGGCGGCGGGAAGTGGCGGGACGGGCGCGGCATGACGCGGGTGCTGTACGTCAGCCCGATGCCGTACCAGGCGAACGCGGCCGTCGACGCGATCTGCCACGGCATGCAGGCAAGGCTCGCCGGCAACGACGCCGAGCTGCGGGTGGCCTACGCGGACTTCGCCGAGCCGGACTGGCGCGATCAGGCAGGGCGCCACGTCCGGGCGGGAGCCGACGCCGGCTACGACGCCATCGTGATCTGGGTGATCGATCCGGCCACCCCGGCGGACGCGGTCGGCTACGCCAGAGCCAGCGGCGTGCCCGTGATCAGCATGGAACGGCCGCGGTTCACCGTCGACGCCTCGGTGGTCTACCCGAACTTCAATCACGGCGTCTACATGGCCGAGCATCTCGCGGCGCTGCTGCCGCCCGCCGGGCGGGTCGCCGTGGTCGGCGGTCCCGATGTCGTGGATGACATCGAGTTGCTGCTGGGCATCAGGCACGGGCTCGACGCCGCCGGGCTGATCACCGTGAACGACCCGGAGGACCCGCGCTACAAGAACACCACAGACGTCGCATCGGGCGGCAAGGAGAAGACCGCGAACCTGCTGGCCGACTTCGACAAGCTGGACGGGCTCGTGCCGTTCAACGACGAGACGCTGCTCGGTGCCGTTGAGGCGCTGCGCGAGGCAGGCCGCCTCGGCGAGGTCGCCATGGTCTCGCGGAACGGCACGCCGGCCGCCGTGGAGCTGGTGCGGGCCGGGATCCACGCCGGTACCTGGGACATCGACCCGATCGGCATCGGCCAGACGGTGGCCGACCTGGTACTGCGCCGGGTGGGCGGCGAGGACCTCGACGAACTCTGCGTCTCCAGCCCGATCGGCCGGATGATCACGCCAGCGCGCGCGGCGACATGGGTTCCGTGGCACGAGCGGATCACCTACAAGCCACTGCTCCCTGCCTTCTAACTAGGCGCTCTAGGCAATCTCCCATTCGTAGGAGAACTTGACGACGTCGAGAATCATGGACGTCTCCAGGCTTGTGATGCCGTCCATTCTGCCTAGCTTGTTCGAGATGAAGTCGAGGAAGTGCTGCTGGTCGAGGAAGAATGCCTCGACGATGATGTCGTACCGGCCGGTCGAGAGCCCTACGTAGCGCACTTCCTGCTGCCGTTTGAGCTCTTCGCTGATCTCCTTGAGCTTGGGCAGCGTCACGGAGATGCCGATGATCGCCGACAGGTTCAGGCCGACGGCGCGCGGCGTCGGCACGGCCACAATGTTGATCAGCCCCTGCGAGACAAGCTGCGACACCCGCTTGCGGATCGTCGTCTCCGAGACGTGCAGGTCCCGCGCGATCTCGGTGTTCGGCCGCCGGCCGTCCTCCTGCAGGATCTTGATCACCCGCCGGTCGATCTCGTCGAGGACATGGCCCTTCGCCCTGATGCCAGCGACGGGGCCGTCAACCGCGGGGCCGCGGGCCACCCGGCCGCCTGTCACAGGCGCGCTGGCGCTCGTGTGGTCGGCCGACGGGGCGTCCGTCGCCGGCGCGGCAGAACGCGACCGTCTCGGCGCTCGAGGGGGAGTGCTCATCGTGACCGGTCATCCCTTCGAATCTCGACGGGAGCACGAGAATTGTAGCCGATATTCGATTAATGATACTACCTCTGCATTGACATCCGATTCGCGCCGATCTAGGTTGCGTGTGCAACCGCCCGCTTGAGCAGTCGTGCCGACTGCCTGCCAGCACGGGAGGGCACATGGCCGAAGCAGTAGCTTCCGGCGTGACAACGGCCCCAGGAGTCTTCTCACGCAAGGCCTCGGGCCTCGTCAGGGTCGGCAACACCCTCGACGTTTTCATCTTCAATGTCGGACTGGTCTCGGTCGGCATCGCCGTCGCCTACAACCAGTACTACGGTCCGAGCCTGTATCCAGGCGCGCAGCCGTGGATATCGACCTTGCTGGCCGCGCTCGGCATGATCTTCGTGGCAGCGGCCTTTTACTGCTGGGCGGTCGTGTTCCCGCGCTCAGGGGGCGTCTATGTCTTCCTGTCCAGGACCATCAATCCTGGCGTCGCCTTCGTGATGTCGCTGATCGAGACGATCATCCTGCTCTATTACGCGGCCCTCGCCGCTGGCCTGATCGTCCAGGTCGGCCTGTCGTCGTTCTTCGGCGCCGTCGGAACCGTGTCAGGGAACGCGACCTTGACTAGCTGGGGTCAGAGCGTCGCCAAGCCGCAGGGAGTGTTCTGGATCGGCGCGCTGATCATCGTCGCGGCCGGCGCGCTGCTCGCGTCGGGGACCAGGCGTTACTTCACGTTCCAGCGAGTGCTCTTCGTGGTGGCCGTGGTCGGTCTGGCGGTGATCGCCGGGGTCATGCTGTTCGGCAGCCAGAGCGGATTCGACTCGAGCCTGTCCAGCCTGACCGGCCTGCACTCCCAGCAGGTCGTCGCTGCGGCCAGCAAGCACGGGTACGTGACGGCGGGCACGAGCTTCGGCGAGAGCTGGAAGTTCATCGTCTGGCCGCTGCTTCCGCTGCTCGGCGCCGTGCAGTCGGTGGGGATCGGCGGCGAGGTCAAGAAGGTCAGCAAGTCGCAGCTCTACGGGATGCTTGGCGCGGTGATCGCGACCGGCCTGGTGATCGCCCTCTTCGCGCTGCTGTCCAACAAGGACTTCGGCTACAACTTCCAGGGCGCCGTCGCGTTCAACGCGCTGAGTGGCGTCAGCGCGACAACCTCGACCGCGCCGTGGTTCGCGGTGCTGGCCGGCATCCTCGGTCACAATGTCTTCCTGTCCGTGGTCATCCTGGCAACGTTCGCGGCCTGGATCTGGTTCTGGATTCCCGCCGAACTCGCCTACACGACGCGCAGCATGATCGCGTGGTCCTTCGACCGGGTGGCCCCCGACAAGCTCGGCTTCGTCAGCGAGACCGTGCACACCCCCGTCGTCGCGATCGGCGTGTCCACCGCTGGCGCGGTGGTGTTCATGTGGCTGATCGCGTTCAAGGCCGTGGTGTTCCTGACCTTCATCGAGGCGCTGCTCGTGGTGTGGGGCACGGTGATGATCGCCGCCGTGGTCTTCCCGCTGCGCCGCAAGCAGCTTTACGAGTCTTCGCCCGCTAAGAACTTCCGGCTGTTCGGCATCCCGATCATGCCGGTTGCCGGCGCCATCTCCGCGGTGTTCATGGCCGTCATGTTCTATCTGCTCTGGACCGACGTGAACGCCGCGGGGCCGTTGATCAAGCCGTCAAAGATGCCGGTGGAGTTCTGGATCACCCTTGCCGCCGTGGTCGTCGGCGGCGGCTGGTACCTGTGGATCAAGGCTTACCGCAAGCGTCGCGGGATCAACATCAGGCTCGCGTTCCAGCAGATTCCGATCGAATGACGGGTGTCCGCAACCTGTCTGCCCTGATCCGAGAGACAGCCCAGCACGAGACACTTCAGCTCATGAATACACAGCACGCCGGTGAATGGGCCGACCTGTCGGCCGAGGCTGTCCGGATCGTGTCCGAGGCCGGCGAGGCGGGCGTCACCCTGCGGGTGATCGGCTCGGCCGGAATCCGGCTGCACTGCAACGCGCCTGGCGGCGTGATGGACCTGCTGGGCAGGCCGGCCAAGGACATCGACTTCGTCGTCCCTGAGAAGCAGCGCAAGGGCATGCGGCGCTACCTGGAGTCGCGCGGCTACGTCACCGATCGCGACCTGCTGATCGCGATGGAAGGCACGCGGTACAGCTTCCGGCACGCCGAGAGCGGCACCGAGCTTGATGTGTTCGTGGAGCGGCTGAACTTCTGCCACACGATCGAGATCCGCTCCCGGCTTCATCAGCACCCGATCACGCTGCCGGTCGAGGAACTGATGCTGGCCAAGCTCCAGATCATCGAGATGACCATGACCGACGTCATGGACGTGGGCGTGATCCTGGCCACCCACCGGGTCGGCGAGGGCTGCGACGACCCCGAGGCCATCGACGGCACGCACATCGCCAAGCTGCTGGCCGGCGACTGGGGCTTCCATCACACCGCGACGCGGAACCTGCGGCGGATCGCCGAACTGATCGGTGACTCGGCCTCGATCGACATCGGCGCGCCGGAGAACGCCCAGGTGCACGACGGCGTGCAGCGGCTGCTCGCCGCCATCGACGCCGAGCCGAAGAGCACGCGCTGGCGGATGCGGGACAAGCTCGGCGAGCGCAAGCAGTGGTGGCAGGACGTCGATGAGAGGGAGGCCACCTACTGATGGGCCTGCTGAAGCGGAACAAGGTTCCCAGGGACCGCGGCGCAGAGCGCACCATCTTCTTCGCTTCCGACCTGCACGGATCCGAGATCTGCTTCAAGAAGTTCGTCGCGGCCGCGAAGTTCTACGGTGCCGACACGCTGCTGCTCGGCGGCGACGTCAGCGCGAAGATCGTCGTCCCCGTCGTGCGCTCCGGGGGCGGCAGCTATCAGGCCCAGTTCCACGGGCAGGCCGAGCGGCTGGACGAGTCGAGCGTCGAAGATTTCGAGCACAAGGCCTGGAACAGCGGGCTGTATACCGAGCGCATGGACCCGGACGAGTACCAGCACTACGCCGACCACCCAGCCGACGTCGAGCAACTATTCGACCGCGTGATGCGCAGGACCGTGCAGCGCTGGCTGGAGTACGCCAAGACCAAGCTGGCCGACAGCCCGGTGATCATCTACAACGCGCCAGGCAACGACGACCCGGCCGCGGTCGACGACGTGCTCATCGCGCACGGCGATGAACGGGTGCGTTTTGTTGAAGGCGAAATCGTGGAGATCGCTCCCGGAATGGAGATGCTGAGCACCGGCTACACCAACGTGACGCCGTGGGACACCCACCGGGAGTACTCCGAGGAGCAGATCGCCGAGCACCTGGCGACGATGACCGCCAGGCTCAGCAATCCGGCGACCGCGATCTTCAACATTCACGTGCCGCCGCATAACTCCCGCCTGGACACCGCCCCGCTGATCGGTCAGGACCTCAAGGTCAAGACCGCGGCGGGGGCGGCGATTACCGCGCCGGTGGGATCGACGTCGGTGCGCAAGGCGATCGAGGACGTGCAGCCACTGCTGTCGCTGCACGGCCACATCCATGAATCTGGCGGCTCGGTCAAGATCGGGCGCACAACGGCCATCAACGTGGGATCCGAATATGGCGAGGGGGTGCTGCGCGGCGTGCTGATCACGGTGGGTGAGGGACGGTTGCTCGGCTACCAGGCGGTCAGCGGATAGCACGCACATCGGATGGGTTCGGCACGGCACGCGGCAAGGAGCGCAAGGGTGGCCAGTATCGAGGAAATGCAGCGGGATCTCGCGGCGAGCGGCGTCAGGTACGTGTTCGGTGCCTACACCGACGTGCACGGGGTCCCGAAGTCGAAGTGCGTGCCGATCGAGCACCTGGCTGACGCGGCGGCCGGATCGGAGCTGTACACGGTTGGCGCGCTGGAGGGAATGGGGGAACTGGGGCCGCACGAAGACGAGTGCGTCAGCATCCCCGACCTTGACGCGATCACCGTCCTGCCCTGGGACCGCAGGTACGCGGTAGCGCCGGCCAACCTGTACTTCCACTCCGAGCCGTACAGCCACGACTTCCGGCGGATCCTGCAGAACCAGATCGCCGAGGCGCACGCCGCAGGCTTCGTGATGAACATGGGCGTCGAGCCCGAGGTCTACGTGCTGAGGGACACCGAGGCGGGCGTGGTCCCCTGGGTGCCCGAGGACCTCGCCAACGCGCCGACGAGGGGGTACGACCTGGAGACGACGGTGCTCGCCGACGCGTTCCTCGAGCCTATGGTCGGCTATATCAACGAACTCGGCTGGGACGTGTACTCCTTCGACCACGAGGGCGGCGACGGCCAGTACGAGTTCGACTTCGGCTACACCGACGCGCTGGCAATGGCCGACCGGATGCTGATCTTCCGGCTGATGGCCAAGCACGTCGCCCGCTCGCTTGGCTGTTTCGCGTCGTTCATGCCCAAGCCGTTCCAGGCCTCGTTCGGATCGGGCGCGCACCTGAACGTCAGCCTGGCGGACGTGAAGACCGGCAAGAACCTGTTCGACGGCGGCGGGACTGGCAAGAGCCTGTCCGAGGTCCCGCACGATCAGGCCTATGGCCGCACGGCATACCTGTTCACCGGCGGCGTGCTCGCCCACGCCGACGCCTTGATGGCTGTGCTCTCCCCGACCGTGAACTCCTACAAGCGGCTGATGCCGCGCGGCCTCATGCAGGAGATCTCCTGGGCGCCGGTGTTCCAGGCCTGGGGCTATAACAACAGGACCCTGATGTGCAGGCTGCCGATGAACCGCCGGTGCCTGGAGGTCAGGACCGTGGACAGTGCGGTCAACTTCTACCTCGCCACGGCCGTCGTGCTCGCGGCCGGCCTGGACGGGATCAGGCGCGAGCTCAAGCCAGGCGAGCCGGTCAACATCGACACCTACAAGGTGAGCGAGCGGGACCTGGCAGCGCAGGGCGTGCACCGGCTGCCCTGGACGCTCGGCGAGGCGATCGACGCGTTCGAGCGCAGCGATTTCATCAAGCAGGTGCTCGGCGAGGAGTTGCACGCGTCCTACGCCGAGTACAAGCGCGCCGAGTGGCAGGAGTACAACACCGTCGTCACCGAGTGGGAGCAGGCCAAGTACCTGCGCCTGTGGTGAGTGGGGATCTGGTGAACGGGGAGATGCGGTGAGCGAAGCGCAGGTGGCGGCTGCTGGCCTGGCCGACAGGGCGAGCGCGAACGCCGAGGCTGTCGCGCGGATGACCGGAGCCGAGCCGGTGCTGATCGACGTGGCGACAGCGGGCGAGGTCGTGCCGGGCATGACGCCGCAGACGATCCTGACGTCTGGCCCGCCGATGCCGTGGGCCGAGTACTACGGCGGCCAGCGCAACGCGGTCATCTATGGCGCGCTCTACGAAGGGCTGGCAAGCGATCCCGACGACGCCGATGCCAAGCTCGGTGACGGCAGGATCACGCTGGCCGCCACGCACGACCACGGCTGCGTCGGCTCGGTCGCCGGCATCTACACCTCCTCGATGCCGGTGTTCGTGGTGGAGAACACGGCCCGCGGCAACCGCGCGTACTGCAACTTCTACGAGGGCGAGTCGCGGCACCGGCTGAACTACGGCTCCTACAACGACGAGGTGCGCGCTGGGCTCGACTTCCTGAGGGACGACCTGGCGCCGGTGCTGCGCGAGGTGATCAGGGCCTCTGGCGGCATCGCGCTCAAGCCGCTGATCGGCCGGGCGCTGCGGATGGGCGACGAACTGCACAGCAGGAACACGGCGGCGACCACGCTGTTCGCGCGCGAACTCACGCCGCACTTCATCGACTACGCGGTGCGTTCGTCCGCTGAGCCCGCGCTGACCGCGCTGCGGTTCCTGTTCGCGAGCGACTACTCGTTCCTCAGGCTGTCGATGGCCAGCGCCAAGGCCATGGCGGACGCGGCCAGGGACGTCCCCGGCTCAAGCGTCGTCACCGCGATGACGATTAGCTGCCGGAACTTCGCGATCAGGGTCAGCGGCCTCGGCGACGAGTGGTTCCTCGGGCCGCTGCCTGAGGTGTCCTGCAAGCTCTTCGACGGGTTCACCGACGACGACGTGCAGTGGATCGGCGGGGAGAGCCACATCACCGAGACCGTTGGACTCGGTGGCTTCGCTCAGGCCGCGGCGTTCGGCCTGCAGGCGTACCAGGGCGGATCGGCCGCCGAGATGATCAAGATGAACTCGCTGATGTACGACATCACTGTCGCCGAGCACCCTGACTTCCTGATCCCGTACTTCGGCTTCCGCGGAACGCCCGTCGGCATCGACGTCTTCAAGGTCACGCAGACCCAGGTGAAGCCCGTGATCGACGGCGGACTCGCTGGCAAGAACGGCGGGCAGATCGGCGCCGGGATTCTGCGGGCGCCGCTCGACTGCTTCGCCGCCGCCGAGCAGGCCTACCGGCGCCGGTATCCCTGAGGCTGGCGACGGCAGTGCGACGGGTCGGCCGGGATCATGTGTCGCTGTTCTTCGACGCCAGGGCTGAGCCGATCGCCGAGGTCGCGGCGGGCGAGCGGTTCGTGGTCGAAACGGCCGACTCGCTCTGCGGCCTGGTCAAGCAGGAGGCGCCTAAGGGCTTCGCGATCGAGGACGTGCTGGCCAGGCTCGGCGGCGCGTGCCCGGTGACAGGACCTATCTATGTCGCGGGCGCGGTGCCCGGCGGCGTGCTCGAGGTACACATCGACGCGGTCAGGCCGGTGCCGGCCGTCGGCCAGGCATGGACCGGGGTGTTCACCGGCTTCGGCGCCCTGTCCAGCGACGCGTTCTCGATCCAGGCGCCGCTCGAGCCAGGCACCACCCTGGTGTCCTACGACGAGGAGGCAGCCAGCCTCGATATCGGCGGCCGGACCGCCCGCATCCCGCTCCGGCCGTTCCTCGGGACCGTCGGGGTGGCGCCGGCCAGTGAGCGTCGGCTGTCGTTCTCGCAGTCCCCTGAGTACCTGGGCGACGTGGACCTGCCGGATCTGACCGGCGGCGCGACGCTGGTCCTGCCGGTGCACGCCGACGGCGCTCTGCTCGCGCTCGGCGACGCCCACGCCGCGCAGGGAGACGGCGAGATTACCGGCGCGGCGATCGAGATCGAGGCCGAGGCCGAACTGCGGTGCGTGCCGCGGGACGCCGAGGAGGCCGGATTCACCGGGCTGCCGCAGCTGAACACTGGCCGATTCGATTGGCTCTATCGCCGGGCTGCAGGGCAACGACCTGACGGACTGCGCCAGGGCGGCGTACCGGGATCTGGTGCTGCGGCTGACCAGGCATTATGGCCTGCGGCAGCGGGAGGCCTACATGCTGCTCGGCCAGGTAGGCAGGCTCCAGGTGGGGAACATGATCGACCCGTACTACTCGGTCCTCGCGTCCATCGACCTGGCGTACATCGCCTAGCCGGGCTTCAGCTTGTGGCGTCGGCGGGCTGGACGTCGCGAAGCTGATCGAGACCGTTGGTCCAGCCGGCAGTGACGAATGGCAGTTCCATGTCACTGAGGCCGGAATGCACCAGCGTCAGCCTGCTGCCGCCTGCCAGGTCCTCGATCGTCACGTCGACAATTTGCTCGTCCTGCCAGCGGTAGCGCAGGCGATGCGGGCGCTCGACGACCAGGAACTCGCCCGTCACCTCGAACGGGCCGGTGTCGAACACAAGGCTGACTCGGATCGCGCCGCCTGGGCGCACATCCCACTCGTGCACTGTCCAGAGCATGTCAGGTCCGCACCCGAACCACTGGCTGAGCAGGCGCACGTCCGTCCATGCCTCGAACACGCGGTCCGCGGGGTACTTGTACTCGCGTTGCAGCGTCAGCGACTCAGTCATTTCTGCTCCTCAAGACCACGTCGAGCCTGTCCAGGCTGGCCTGCCAGCCTCGTTCCACCTCAGCGACCCAGCCCGAGACCTCGGTGAGAGGCGCACGGACCAGGGTCAGATCGTGGACCCGGCCGCGTACCGTGCGCTGGACCAGCCCGGCGCCCTCCAGGATCGCGATGTGCCTGCTCATGGCCTGCTTGGTGAATCCGAACCCGCGGCTGATCTCTGGTGTCGTCATCGGTCCGGCCGAGAGCCTGGCGATGATCTCCCGGCGCGGCTCATTGGCGAGAGCGTCGAAGATCGTGTCCAGGGCCATGGGCACCAATTTAGGCCGACGGCGGCCCGACCGTCAACAAGTTCGTTGACGTTTCTCGTTCGCACCCGGCGTCGTCCTGTATCGATGGTCCATCCATCACCACTTTCCGCGATGGACGGACCATCGATACACGCTGGTGGGAGCAGCGAGCGGCGCGTCAGGCAGACCTTACGGACATAGCACCGCAAAATGGAGCACCGGCACACAGGGAGCTTCCGGCGGGTGCCGCGGCACGGCTAGCTTCCGGCGGGTGCCGCGGCACGGTTAGCCTCCGGCGGGTGCCGGCGGTTCGCGGTCGGTGATGGTGATCGTGAGGGTGGCGTTCTGACCGAGGATGGGAAGCTGCCTGGCCTGGACTGGCATGGGGATCTGGCACTGCCACTGATGATCGCCGGTCCTGGTGAGCGCCGCCGGCGCGGCGGTGATCGGATCGAATTGCGCGATCGGCCCGGCGACCTCGGAATTCCACGCCTGCCAGGCCCGCAGTCCGGTGCCCGCCTCATTCTGGCCCACGTCGACGATCAGCGTGTCGGACCAGTCGGCGACCTGCTCGAGGTGCTCCCCGAAGTTGAAGCTGTTGCCGCGCTGATCAAGCTGGTAGACGCGGAGCGTGAGCGAGTAGCGAGAACGTCCGCCATGCGGCGGTGCGGCAACGGGACCCGCGCTGTCCTCAGCGGCGTCGCGCAGGAAGGTCGTGACCAGCGGCACCGGGTGATCGGGCGTGTCACCGGCGCGCTGCAGCTCATCGTTCAGCTGGATCGGGCACCAGTGCGCCGCCAGTTGCTCGCTCATGATGACCGGCAGGCCGCGGACCGCGAGCCGCATGTCGGCCTGCCAGACCGGCCCCTGCGCGACGGCCGGATAGGCCGGCAGTCCATCGAGGGACACCTGGACCTGGAACCGCCCGAACAGGAACCGCCGCAGGTTCTGGTACCCCTCCTCGGAATTGACCTCGCCATAGCTGCCGGAATGGGATTTGTAGACGTAGGCGCGATTGGCGCCTTTGACATAGGCGTGCTCGATCCTGACCAGGCCGTCGCTCTTCGGACCCACGACCACCTTGGACAGCCCGTAGTCAGCGGGATCGGTGCCGATGACGCAGAACACCTGGTTGACGTCGAACACATCCGGCGGGAGGACCTGAGGATCCCAGTTCGCGCCGCCGGCTGGCTCGTCGCCGAAGTGCGCGCCAGGCGTCAGGTAGCCATACATCTTGGGCGGCGAGAAGATCTGCGATCCGGCGGGTCCGAAGGCTTCCTCGGCCCAGTTCAGCGCGGCCACGTCGAAGGAGATCCCGCCGTGCGGGGTGCCGTAGGTGAAGAACTTGCTGATCAGATCCTTGGCGTGCCTGCGCGGGCGGGGGTTGTGCGGGTCGGAGTTGTCGGGCTGCAGGCAGATCTTCTGCATCATGCACCGCGCGACCAGGCCGCCCATGGAGTGGGCGACCACGATGACGCGGTCAGCGCCCTTGGTCTTGCTCAGCACCAGGTCGATCAGGTCATAGAGCCCGGCCGCGGCCGTCTCGATGTCGAACCCGTCGGCTGTCACGTGCCGATGCAGCGCCGTGTACAGGCTGCCGATGATCCCGTGGTGAGCCGGCGGCACGAACGTGGTCGCCGCCTGGTCGTAGAACCGGTACACCCAGATCGTGGCCGGCGACAGCGACGCGTCTTCGGCGCCGAGCAGGTAGGCGTGCTGGTCGCCGTGCACGAGCAACTGGTAGCCCTCGTCGGTCATCAGCCGCAGCATCGGGCCTTCGAACTGGTAGAACATCGGGTTGCCGTCGCCGCCGACCCTGACGTGCGTGGCGCCCTTGTTGAAGCCGTAAAACGGGTCGTCGACCTGGGTGTCAATCCCCGATGTCGGACCGGCGTAGCCGCGTACATAGATGATCGGTAGGCGATCCATATGCCCTCCCCTGGCAGCAGACCAATCCCCGGCCAATTGGTGCGAGTGTGCCGCTACCAATTGGCCGGGTCAAGGGCGGCCTGCCGCGCTGAGGCTGCGGATTTACCTGGTCGCCGCGGTAGCGACATGCAGGTCGCGCTAGGGATGGCATGGTTACCTGTTCGCCGCCGGGAGTCGCCGTGGGTCGATAATCGGGGGATGACGGAGCTCCCTACGGGGACGGTCACGATGATGTTCAGTGACATCGAGGGCTCCACGACGTTGCTGAGCACACTGGGTGATCAGTACGGCGCTGCGCTATCGGCGCAGCGCACGTTGCTGCGCGCCGCCTTCGCCTCCTGCGGCGGGCAGGAGATGGGGACCGAGGGCGACAGCTTCTTCGTCGTATTTGAGTCGGCAGGCGATGCGGTCCAGTGCTGCGCGGCAGCGCAACGCGCACTTTCTGCGCACGACTGGCCCGGCGGGGTAGCCGTGCGGGTCCGGATGGGCCTGCATTCGGGCGAACCTACCCGGCATGAGGACGGTTACATCGGGCTAGATGTTCACCTGGCGGCGCGGATTGCGGCCACGGCCCACGGCGGCCAGGTCGTGCTGTCGGAGGCGACGCGCTTGCTGGTCGCATCGAGGCTGCCCGGCGACCTGTCGCTGCGTGATCTGGGCATTCACCGGCTGAAGGATATCGAGGAACCTGAGCGGATCTATCAGCTAGTCGCCGCCGAGCTGCAAGAGCGGTTCCCGCCGCTGAAGAGCCTAGGTCCGCCGGCGCCGACGGTCGGCATCTCAGGCGGCGTCCGCGGCTTCCCTGCCGTTCTGACCAGTTTCGTCGGCCGCGCGCGTGAGCTGGACGAGGTCGCGGAACTCTTGAACCGGCACCGGCTGGTGACGGTGACCGGACCGGGCGGAGTGGGGAAGACCAGGCTGGCCGGTGAGGTGGCCAGGCGGGTCGCCGACCGGTTCGCTGACGGCGTGTGGCTCGCAGAGCTGGCAGGGGTGACAGACCCGGATCTCGTGCCGGCCGCGGTGGCGACGTCGCTCGGCATCCAGCAGGGCGGCGCAGCGTCGGTGATGGAGGCACTCGCCGACGTGCTCGCGGCCCGGCAGGTGTTGCTCGTGCTCGACAACTGCGAGCACCTGATCGACGCGGTGGCGGCACTGTGCGCGACCTTGCTGCCGGCCGCCGACGATGTCCGGATACTCGCCACCAGCAGAGAGCCGGCCAAGGTGGCCGGGGAGGCCAGGTACCGGTTGCCGCCGCTCAGCCTGGCGGAGCCAGGGCAGGCCGCTGGTGCCGACGGATCGGGAGCGGTCGCGCTCTTCGCCGACCGGGCCCGGCAGGCGGATCCGTCATTCACCGTGAGCAGCAAGACCGCCTCAGTGATTGCACGGCTGGTGTCGCGCCTCGATGGGATGCCGCTGGCCATTGAGCTCGCCGCGGCGCGTGTCGAGGCGCTGGGCGTGGGCCCGCTGCTTGACCGGCTGGATGACCAGTTCAGCGTGCTGGCCGCCACAGACCGGCTGGCGCCGTCCAGGCACCGGTCCCTGGCCGCGACGATTCAGTGGAGTTATGAGCTGCTGAGCGAGGACGAGCAACGGGTGTTCCGCCGGGTCTCGGTGTTCCCTGGCCCGTTTACGCTCGAGGCCGCCGAGGCGGTCGCGGGAGCCGATACCGGCCCGGCGGTGCTGCAGTTGGTCGATTGCTCGCTGATTGTGCCTCCCCGCGACGGCCCCGACGGGCGGCCCCGGTACGTCATGCTCAAGACCTTGCGCGCCTATGGAGCGCGCCTGCTCGCGGAAGCCGCGGAAGAACCTGGCGCTGTCGCTTCGCTCAGCCAGCATGCGCTGCAGGTGGCTGGCCAGGCGGCGGAAGGCCTGGCAACCAGGGACGGGGAGCTGGCATCCGCCCGATGGCTGGATGCTGAGGACGCCACCATGCAGCAGGCGCTGGGCTGGGCGCTGGAACATGACCAAGAGGCCGCATTGCGGCTGGTTATAGCGCTGGCGCCATGGTGGCTCCTGCGCGGCCGCTGGGCCACCGGTTACCAGCTCCTGACCGCGGCCGCCGGTAATGCCGCCGATGGAAGCTCGCAGTGGTGCGAAGCACAGTTCTGGCTTGGCCTGCTCACGGCAGGCTCCAACGTGACGACCAGCTTCAGCCACTTCACCGCGGTCCTGGATGCCTTCGCCGGGCGGCCGCCCGCGCCCGTGCTGGCACGCTCGCTCGCATGGCGCGCCGGTGCGCTCGCGAATCTGCACCGTGTGTCCGAGGGATATGAGGACGGTCGCCGTGCGCTCGCACTTGCGAGGGATCTAGGCGATCCAACGGGCGAGGCATACGCGCTGTACTGGCTCGGGACGGCTGGCACCTACGTGGGCGACCTTCAGGACGCCGAGGGATGGCTGCGCCAGGCACAGCGGATCGATCAAGCAGCCATACCCGGATGGATCGGCCGGCACAACGCCATCATCCTCGGCAGAACGCTGGGTTATGTCGGCGATGCCAGCGAGGCCCACCGATACTGCGCCGAGGCGCTGGACGCGGCCCGGCAAGCAGGAGCCCTCTACGACCAGGGCGACGGCCTGCTTTCGATGGCACAGCTGGACTGCTACGCGGGCAGGCTTGACGCCTCGCGGGCGCATCTGAGGGAAGTCGTTGAGGTGTTCGGACGGACGGGAGCCATTGTGCTCCTGATGAACTGCCTCGACCTGTGCGTGGACCTGTACGCCGCTATGGGGCGCTGGCGAGAAGCCGTCACCGTGTCGGCGGCCTCGGCAGCCATACGCAAGGGGACCTGGATTCAGGATGAAAGCCAGGCCCAGGGCTCGGCAACCGAGGACGGGGAGGAACGGGAGCCGCTTAACAAGGCGCGGGCGATGCTGGAGCCAGCTGTCGTCCGCGCTGCGGAGCAGCGCGGTGCCGCCATGACCCCGGCAGTCGCCGCGGAGTACGTCCTGCTGCTCCTTTCCGAAGAGCCGGACAGGCCAGCCGCCGAGCCTGCTCTGCCGCACTTCAGTGCCGATGAGCGAGAACTGGTCAGGCTGGTCGCCCTCGGCCGTACCAACGCCCAGATCGCTGCCCAGTTCGCCATCAGCGTCCGCACGGTCAGCTCCCGCCTCGATCGGATCCGGGCGAAGACAGGAAGCCAGCGCCGCGCCGACCTCATCCGGCTGGCCCTGCAGGCAAACCTCGTATAACCAGGCTCCCGTGAAGAGGGTCAAGGCTGTTACTCACCCGTGTCGTGCTCCCACAACTCGCGGAGGTTCTCCCACTCTTCCTCGTCGGGCGTGTCGCCGGCCGGAATGTACCGGGCGCCGGGGAAGGACCGGGCTGGCCGGGTAAAGCTGCCGCGCTCGACAAGCCGCTCGATATTGGCGCGATAGACCTCGTCGACCTCCGCGTGCCGCAGCGGGTCCTCCTTCAGCCACAGGTTCTTCGGGTGAATGGGCTCGTCGTACATGCGCCGGAAGATCTCGGTCCGCAGGTCCTTCATCCAGTTGGAATTGAGGTTCATGGTCCGGAACTGGCGCAGCGCCTCGATGTCGATGATCCCGGCGACAAAGGTGTTGGCACCGGAACTCGTGTGCCCGAGCACGTTGCCCTGGTAGTCGACGATGTGCGAGTTGCCGCCGGCGATGTCGTACGGATGCTCCATCTGCGGGTGCACGTACACAGGACCGACGTTCGGACAGACCATGTAGACGTTGTTGAAGTGCGCGTGCGCCCTGTTCTGCAGGAGCCAGGTCCCGCCAGGCTCCATGCCCACCTGCGTCATCGGCACCGCCTCGCTCGGCCGGTAGACCACCTCAGCCCCGTTGAACGCGAGCGCGCGGACCGCCTCAGGGTATTCGCCGTCCGAGCAGCAGATCGTGCCGATGTTGCCGATGTCATCGGTGCGCAGCACCGGGTAGAAGGCGTCGATCCCGTCGCCGAACAACTCGACCCAGCGGTCGTAGACATCGTGCGGGACGCAGGAGCGCTCGCGGCACCAGAGGTGGTTCTTGGCCGCCTTGTGCACGACCTCGCCCTGCGGCGAAATGACGAGCAGGGAATTGAAGAAACGGTCGTCGATGACTTCCGGCCAGCGCGCTTTGCACTGCACGACGATGTAGGTGTCGTAGTGCCGCGCGAGTGCGGCCAGCCGGTCGGTCTCCGGCCCTGGGATGTCGATGAACAGGTCCCGCGCCGCGGTCACGTGCGGGATGTCGAAGATCTCGTCGGTGAACCCGGTCAGCGCGCCCTCGGCGAGAGCGATCAGCCTGACGGGCAGGTTGATGCCGATGATCGAGACGGCCGCGTGGATCGCGTCCTCGACGATCCGCAGGTTGCGATCGATGTCCTTGCGGCTGCCGATGCCGTGCACGATGGTTGACAATCCGACCGCCATGTAGGGCGCCACCGGCTCGCCCTTTAGTCCGCTCACCTGCGTCGCCACCCGCCGCGCTCGCTCTATTGGAATGTACTTCGGATCACGACAATGGACTCTTGCCCATTAACGCCCGGATATGGTAAGCGATACGTTGACGGTCCGGCAATAGCCAGTGGAGACGTCATGGCAGCAGCGGAAGGGTCCCGGCCGGGACTTCGCCCAGGTGTTCTGAAGGTCCGCCACGCAGTGATCACATCGCTCGCCGTCATCACGCCGGCCGCAGCGATCCTGTTCCTGCCGATCCCGATCGCAGCCAACGCGGGTGCCGCGATGCCGCTGTCGATCATCGTGGCCTTCGTGGTCGTGTTCGTGATCATGAACGCGGTGTACCGGTTCTCGCAGCGGATCTCGCACGCGGGATCGTTCTTCGCGTTCGTCCGCGACTCGCTCGGCATCCGTGCCGGGTTCTTCACCGGCTGGCTGTTCCTGGCCTTCTACCCGGTGTTCGTAGCCTTTGACCTGATCCTTTTCGGCGCCACGCTGAACGGCATCATCGTGGCGCACGGCGGGCCCGACATCCCGTGGTGGCTGCTGATGCTGGTCGGCATGCTCCTGATCTGGGGCGTGGCGGTGCTCGGCATCAGGCTCTCGGTCCGCTCGGACCTGGCCCTGCTGACGTTCGAACTAGCTGTTCTGCTCGCGCTGGCCATCACGATCCTGGCCAAGGGCGCGCCGGGCGGCGACTGGCACGCGCACGTGTTCAGCCCGAGCGCCAGTCCTGGCGGGTTCAGCGGAGTCGTGGTCGGCGCGGTGTTCGGCGTGCTCGCGTTTACCGGCTTCGAGGCGCCGGCCTACCTGGGCGAGGAGGCCGAGAACCCGCGCCGGACGGTGCCGCGCGCGATCCTGGCGACCACGGCGGGGATCGGGATCGTCTTCGTGTTCTTCTTCTACGTGACGACGGTCGGCTATGGGCTGTCCAACATCGGGAAGCTGCCAGGGGATCCCGCGCCGTGGGACACGCTCGGACAGCACTACTGGGGTTCGGGCGCCACGATCCTGATCGACATCGCGTCCGTCGTCGCGCTCGTCGCCGGCGCGCTCGCCTGCCAGAACGGCGCGGCGCGCATGGTCTACGCGCTCGGCAGGGACGGCCTGCTGCCCCGTGCGCTCGGGCGCACGCTGCCCAGGTTCGGCACCCCTGTCGCCGCGCTGACGTTCCTGCTCGGCGGATCCCTCGCGCTCGGGTTCGGCTTCGGCTTCGGGTTCCAGCCGCTGCCAGCGTTCTCGCTGCTGAGCCTGGTCGTCACGCTCTGCGCGCTCGGCGTCTACGCGATCGTCCAGGTCGCGCTCGTCCGGTACTTCCTGCGGCTCGGAGCGTTCAACCCGTTCTGGCACGGGCTCGTCCCGGTCCTCGCTGTCGCGGCGATCGTGTACCTGTTCGTCAAGAACATCTCGCCGCAGCCGCCGTACCCGTCCAACCTGGCGATCTGGATCTCGGTCGGCTGGGCGGTCGTCGGCCTGCTGGTCGTGGCCGCACTGGTCGCGTTCAAGCCGGACCGCCTCGCCGCGGCAGCCGCAATCATCGGCGACGCCGACACTGCTGAAGAGGCCGGCCTGCTCGGCTCGGACTGACTGTCGTCGGCTAGGGCAGGAGGCGGGCGCGGCAGGCTAGCTGCAGGGCCAGGCGCTGGTCGGGGTCATCGAGGTCGACGCCGAGCAGGCTGGTGATCCGGCGCATCCGGTAGCTGACCGCGTTGCGGTGCAGGTGCAGGCGCTGCGCCGTCCTGCTGATCGACCCCTGCTCGTCGAGGAACGCCGCCAGGGTCCTGATGGCGGCCTCGCTGCGGGCAGGCCCGAGCCGTTCCAGCGGCGCGAGCTGGACCCGCACCGACGCCCGCGCCGTGTCGGAGGCGTACCACTCCATCAGCATGCGCTGCACCCCGGCCGCGTCGTGGGCGTTGACGCCTGGCGGCTTTCCGCCAGCGCGGGCGGCGATGATCGCGCTGCGGGCCTCGGCGGCGGCGGCGCGCATTCCGAGCGGGCCCTCGTGCGGCGTGCTCACGCCTGCCCGCAGGCGCAGCGCGGGGAACCGCGCCGCGATCGCCTCCAGTGCGCGAGCTGCCGAGCGAGACGCCCGCGCCCGGGCCTGGGCACCCGGATCGGACGTGGTCATCCAGACCAGCACGATCGCTCGCGCGATCCTGGAGAGGTACCACGTGCCGCCTGCCGCGGCCGCCGCGCCGAGCGCGGTCTGGCCCACCGATTCGAGCAATTCGAACCTGCCGATCTCGTCAGGCGTGACGTCGGTGAGGTTGTCCGCCTCGATCCGCACCGCGACGTGCCAGCCGGCCAGGGGGACGCCCAGCTGCCTGGCGCGCTCGAGCATGTCCTCGTTCAGGGCCGACTCGGAGATCAGCAGTTCGGCGAGCAGTTCGGAGCGGGACCGGATCGGGAGTTCGCGCGCCTTTGCGTCCTGATCGGCTAGCCGCGCCGCCGCGTCAGCGGCGGCGCGGAGCACGAGGCGGGCGGCGATCGCCAGATCGCCATGGGCGTGCGGGGCCACCAGCCCGACCGAGTCCGCTGACCGTTCGACCGGACTGCCCAGGCTCTCGGCGACCATCGCGCGCAGCGTGTCCAGGTCGGCCCCGGCCTGCTCGGCTCTGTCGACCGCGTCGATGCCCGCGGTCGCCCTCGCCAGCGCCAGCGCGGGGCCGCCGCCCACCTCGGCGAGCACGGCGAACAAGAGCCTGGTCAGTTCGAGACTGGCGGGAATCGAGATCAGCGCCACCCCGGCCCGGCTCGCGATGTCGATCGCGGTCAGTGGCGGACGCCAGCGCTCATTGGCGAACGCGGCCACGGCCCCGACGTCGCGCAGGGCGGCCCAGCGCAGCGCCATGTCGAAGCGGTAGTCCGTCGCGGATTCCGACGCGACCCGGCCGAGGACGGCAAGGCTCCCCGCTGGCGCGGCTTCGAGGTCGGAGAATCGCTCTGCCATCCAGACGCCGGTGACCTCGCGGCCGCCGCCCACGTCGTTGACCCTGGCCAGGCCGGCGAGCGAGGGAGCCGACAGGATCGCATCAACGCAGGTCATGCCTGGTGATATTAGGCACTCGGCACAGTTTCTAGTAGATCCTTATGCATTCGCGCCATTACCCGGCCCCTGGCGGGCTGAGAACATCGGCAGATGCCGGCTCCCGCAGGCGATTCAGCCCCGCCCGCCGCTGGCGGGCGGGTTCGGCTCGCCGTCGACATTGGCGGCACGTTTACCGACCTCGTGGCCGTCGACACGGCCAGCGGCAGCGTCGTGCGGGCCAAGGCCGACACCACCTCCAACCTGACCGACGGCGTGCTGACGGCGCTGGCCAGGTCGGGCGTACCGGCCGCGTCCATCGCGGAGTTCATCCACGGCACGACCGTCGTGATCAACGCCGTCACCGAGCGCCGGGGCGCGCCGACGGCCCTCGTCACCACGAGCGGCTTCCGCGACGTCCTCGAGATCGGCAGGGCCAACCGGCCCGACCTGTACAACCTTGCTTACGCCAAGCCCGTGCCGTTTGTGCCGAGGCACCTGCGCTTCGAGGTCACCGAGCGGATGACGCACCTCGGCACCGTCGTCCAGCCGGTCTGCGACGCGGAAGTGGCGACCGTGGCCAGCCAGATCGCCGCCCGCCAGCGTCGAGGCGGTCGCGGTCTGCCTGCTGCACGCCTGGGCCAATCCGGCCCACGAGCGGCAACTGGCCGCCGCACTACGCAAGGCGCTGCCGGGCATCTGCGTGGTCGCCTCGCACGAGGTGAGCGGCCAGTGGCGGGAGTACGAGCGGACCAGCACCGCCGTTCTCTCCGCCTACGTCCAGCCGGTTGTCGCCGACTATCTCAGCTCGCTCGAGGCCGCGCTGCGGGGCGAGGGCGTCAGCACGCCCATGCGCGCGATGCGGTCCAACGGCGGGGTCTGTTCGTTTGCCAGGGCGGCGCAGGCGCCCATCGCGCTGCTCGAATCCGGTCCGGTGGCTGGCGTCATGGCCGCCGCCGAACTCGGCCGACGGCTCGGCAACACCAACGTCCTGACCCTCGACATCGGCGGCACGACGGCCAAGACATCGGCGGTTCGCGACGGCGAAGTCCGGATCGACACGCTGCACCACATCGGCAAGACCCCGGTGTTCGCGGGCTACCCGGTCCAGGTCCCGACCGTGGAGATCGTCGAGATCGGGGCGGGCGGCGGGTCCATCGTGTGGTCGGACCCGGCAGGCGGCCTGCACGTCGGGCCGCGCAGCGCTGGCGCCGACCCAGGGCCCGCGTGCTACGGCCGCGGCGGCACCGAACCCACCGTGACGGACGCGAACCTGCTGCTCGGCCGGCTAGACCCCGGCTACTTCCTCGGCGGGACACGACCGCTGGACGCCGGGGCCGCGGAGGCCGCGCTCGCGCGACTGGGCGGGCAGATCGGCTCGGACGCCTCGGTCGGTCGCTCGCGGCGCCCTGCGCTACGCGGTCGCCCAGATGAGCCACGCGCTGCGGCTGGTCACCCTGCGCCGGGGCCACGATCCGCGTGACTTCGTCTTCGTCGCCTTCGGCGGCGCTGGCCCGCTGCACGCCGCCCTGCTGGCGCGCGAACTCGGCATCTCCCGCACCGTGATCCCGCCTGGCCCCGGCCACTTCTCCGCCTTCGGCATGCTGGCCAGCCCGCTGCGAGGCGAGGCCGTCCGCACGGTGGTCGGGCCGCTGGACACGACGGACCTGCTGGCCGCGTTCGCCGCCGTCGAGGACGCGGCGCTTGCCGAGCTAGGCGAGCGGCGCGGCGCGGCCACGACCGAGATCGCCAGGTACGCCGAGCTTCGGTACGCAGGACAGGAGCACACGCTCGAGGTCCCGGTCCCCGACCCGTCAGCGCTCGGCGAGATACGCGCCGCGTTCGAGCGGCGCTGCCTGGACAGCTACTCGTTCCGGCTCGACGCACCGCTCGAGGTCGTCGCGCTGCGGGTCAGCGCCACCGAGCCCGCCACGGAGCTCAGCTGGACGGACCAGGCTGACCAAGGCCCGCGGCCGCCCGCGCGGACCAGGCTGGTCGACCTGGACCCGTACGGCGGCCCGCGGGAAGTGAACGTGCTTGTCCGCGCCGAGCTTGCCGCCGGGCAGCACGCCGAAGGGCCGTGCGTGATCGAGGAGCCGGCCGCCACCACGCTGGTCCTGCCCGGGCAGGTCGCGCGCCAGGACGAGGCCGGCAACCTGATCCTGGAGGAGTCGGGGGCGCGGCAATGACGGCCGACCGGTTCACCATGGACGTGCTGCGCGAGGGCTTCGCGGCGATCAGCGACGAGATGTTCGTCTCGCTGCAGCGGACCTCGCAGAGCCCGATCATCTATGAGGTCCTCGACTTCGGGGTCGGCATCTCCGACGCCGACGGCGAACTCGTCGCCCAGGGCAACGGCATCGCCGGCTTCCTCGGCCCGCTCGGCGACGCGATCAAGGAGACCATCGCGCGCCGCAAGGACCTGGCGCCCGGCGACGTGATCATCGCCAACGACCCGTACGCCGGCGGCGGCACGCACCTGTCCGACGTGGCGCTGGTCCGGCCGGTGTTCGCCAGCCCGGCGGGAGGGTCAGGGGAGTCGTCCCGCCTGGCTAGCACCGGCGAGCTGATCGGGTTCGCGGCGGCCAAGGGCCACTGGACCGAGGTCGGCGGCAAGGACCCTGGATCGTGGACCGCCGACTCGCAGGACGTCTACGCAGAGGGACTGCAACTCCCGTTCGTGCACGCGTACCGCGGCGGCAAGCCGGTCGAGGACATCCGCGCCATCCTCGCCGCCAACAGCCGCCTCCCCGAGATGGTCCTCGGTGACCTGGCCGCGCAGGCCGCCTGCCTGGAGGTGGCAGAACGCCGCCTGCTCGAGATGTGCGAGCGCTACGGCACGGCCACCGTCAGGGCAGCCATGCGCTCAGTCCTCGACCGCAGCGAGCGGCTCTGCAGGGACGCGCTCGGCGAGGATCCCGCACGGCGTCTTCACCGCCGAGGACTACACCGACACCGACGGCCTGGGCAACGGCCCGTTCCCGGTCAAGGTCCGCGTCGAGATCACCGAGAACGGCGTGACCTGCGACTTCACCGGCAGCCACGCGCAGGTGCCCGGCCCGATCAACTGCACCTGGTCCGGCCTGGTCTCCGGTGTGCGCACCGTCTTCAAGGCCATCACCGACCCGGCGGAGCCCGCGACCGACGGCTGGTTCCGGCCGCTGACGATCATCTGCCAGGAAGGCAGCATCTTCAACGCCATCCGCCCGGCGCCGGTCGCGGCCTACTTCGAGGCCACGGAGATGGCGTCCGACCTGGTCTGGCACGCGCTCGCGCCGGCCTTTCCCGACCGGCTGCCAGCGGGGACATTCGTCTCGGTGTGCTCGACCTCGCTGGCGCTGACCCATCCGGACACGGGCGAGGAAACCCTGCTGGTCGAGCCGCAGCCTGGCGGCTGGGGAGCGACCAGGGACGCCGACGGGCAGCACGGGCTGGTCTCCGTCGGCGACGGCGAGACCTACACGATCCCCGTCGAGGTCGCCGAGCAGCGCTACGGCGTTCGGGTCGAGCGGTTCGGCTTCGACATCGTGCCTGGCGCGGGCGCTGGCCGCCGCAGGGGCGGACGGGGGCTGGTCCGCGAGTACCGGATCTGCAGCGACGAGGCCCTGCTGACGGTGGCGTGGGGCCGGCACCTGTACCCGCCGTGGGGAGCCGCGGGCGGCCGCGACGGCTCGCCCAACTACGTCGAGGTGCTGCGCGACGGCACGCCGATCGGCCCGCGCTTCGGCAAGGTCTCGCGGCTGCCGCTGCGCCGCGACGACGTGGTCAGGCTGGTGACCGGCTCGGGCGGCGGCTACGGCGACCCGCGCGAGCGCGAGTCGCCGCTCGTGGCCGCTGACCTGCGCGACGAGCTGGTGACTCCGGCCGAGGCGGCCGAGATCTACGGTCACGAGCCGCCCGTGAGCCCGGTAAATCCCCGGAGGAAAAGGAGCCCAATTGATTCAGCGTGCATATATGCACCGACACCGCCGCGTAGGTAGCGTTCGATCATGAAGCGCCTGCTCGACGAGCCTGCGCTGCGGTCGCTCGCCCGCGGCTGCGCCGTGCTCGGCACGGGCGGCGGCGGCGATCCGCGGATCGGCCTGCTGCTCGCGCTGCAGGCGATCGAGGAGGTCGGGCCGACCGAGCTGGTCGACCTCGACGATCTCCCGGCGGACGCGCTGATCATGCCGTGCGGGATGGTCGGCGCGCCGACCGTGCACATCGAGAAGATCGAGAATGGCGGCGAGGGCGCGATCCTGCGCGAGCAGATCGAACGGCTCACCGGCCGCACGGTCGCGGCGCTGATGCCCGCCGAGATCGGCGGATCCAATGGCCTGCTGCCGCTGACCTGGGCGGGCCGGATGGGGCTGCCGGTCGTCGACGCCGACGGCATGGGCCGCGCCTTCCCGCTGATCCCCCAGGTCAGCATGCACCTGGCGGGCATCGATCCGAACCCGGGCGTGATGACCGACGAGCGCGGCAACGTCGTGGTCTTCACCGCGATCTCCGGCGCCTGGATGGAGCGGCTCGAGCGCTCTGCGGCGGTGGAGTTCGGCGGCGCAGGCGCGGCGACCGAGTACATCATGACGGTCGCGCAGGCGCGGGACGGCGCAGCCGTGCGCGGCACGTTCACGCTGGCCATCGAGATCGGCGACGCGCTGACCGGCGCGGTGGGCGACCCGATCGCGGCGCTGGTCGAGGTGACCGGCGGCTTCCCGCTGATGCTCGGCAAGGTGACCGACGTCGAGCGGCGGACCACCAAGGGCTTCGTCCGCGGGCTCGGTCGTGGTCGAGGGCCTCGGTGAGGACGCCGGGCGGCTGCTACGTCTTGAGATTCAGAACGAGAACCTCGTCGCACTCGAGCAGGGCAGGGTACTCGCCTCCGTCCCTGATCTCATCACCGTCCTGGACAGCGAGACCGCCGACGCGATCCCCACCGAGCGGGTGCGGTACGGCCAGCGCGTGATCGTCATCGCGATGCGGTGCGCCCCGATCTGGCGCAGCCCGTTCGGCCTGGAGATGGCCGGGCCGCGCGCGTTCGGCTACGACTTCGACTACGTGCCAGTGGAGGAGCTAGCCGGTGCCAGCGCTTGACTACAGGCTCGGCATCGACGTCGGCGGGACCAACACCGACGCGGTGATCCTCGACCGCGACGACCGGGTGCTCGCCAAGGCCAAGGTGCCGACCACTGCCGGACGTGACGGGCGGCATCGTCGCCGCGCTCGACGCCGTGATCGGCACATCGACGCTGGACGCGGTATCTGCCCGGGCGGACGGCCCGTCGCAACCCCTCGCAGGCAGAATCACGCACGCGATGCTGGGGACCACGCACGCGACCAACGCGGTGCTGGAGCGCCGCAAGCTGCACCGCGTGGCGGTGATCAGGATCGGCGCCCCAGCCACGCTCGGCGTCCGGCCGATGTTCGAGTGGCCGGCCGACCTCACCGCCGTCGTGGCGGCGGGCGCGACCGTGGTGGCGGGCGGGATCGAGTTCGACGGCAGGGACCTGTCGCCGTTCGACGACGAGGCGGTCGCGGCGTTCCTCGGCTCGGTCGCGGGACGCTGCGACGGTGTCGCGATCACCAGCGTCTTCGCGCCGGTCTCGCCGCGGCACGAGTTGCTCGCCGCCGAGATCGTCAAGCGCGAACTCGGCGAGGTGCCCGTCTCGCTCAGCCACGAGATCGGCTCGGTCGGCCTGCTCGAGCGGGAGAACGCCACGGTCCTCAACGCCGCGCTCGCTGGCGTGGCCGGCGATGTCGCTCGCGCCCTGGGCCAAGCGCTGGCGGCGCACAACCTGTCGCCCGTGACGTTCTTCGCGCAGAACGACGGCACGCTGATGGCGCTCGATCACGCCCTGCGCTATCCGGTGCTGACGATCGGCAGCGGGCCGGCGAACAGCATCCGCGGGGCGGCGTTCCTGACCGGGCGCACCGACGCGCTTGTCGCGGACGTCGGCGGCACCTCGACCGACGTCGGCGTGCTGGTCAACGGCTTCCCGCGCGAGTCGTCGCAGGGCGTGGAGATCGGCGGCATCAGGACCAACTTCCGGATGCCAGACCTGGTGACGATCGCGCTGGGCGGCGGGACGGTCGTGTCCGGCAGCGAGCAGGCGGTGCGGCTCGGACCGCAGAGCGTCGGGTACCGGCTGCGAGACGAGGCGCTGGTGTTCGGCGGGTCAACGCCGACGCTGACCGACAGCGCCGTCGCGGCCGGAAGGGCCAGGCTCGGTGATCCGGCGCTGGTCAGGTCGGCGGGTTCGGGGTCCGGGCTCTGGGGGATCGTCCCCCCGGGCAGATACTGCGATTGCTGGAGGCGGCGTGCCGGGCGTCAGACGAGGCGCTCGCCGACGCGATCGACAGGGTGAAGACCGCCAAGGGCGACCTGACCCTGATCGCGGTCGGCGGCGGCAGCATCCTCATCCCCGATGAGTTGCCAGGGGTGAGCGAGGTGGTGCGCCCCGACCACTTCGACGCGGCCAACGCCATCGGCGCCGCGATCGCCTCGGTCAGCGGGCAGGTCGACCGGATCTTCCATTTCGGTCCTGGCGGCAGGAAGGCCGCCCTGGACGAGGCCAGTCAGGAGGCAAGGGACCACGCGGTCGCCGCCGGCGCCGACCCCGACACGGTCCAGATCGTCGAACTCGAGGAAATTCCGCTCGCCTATCTCACGTCGCCAGCCGTCCGGATCCGGGCCAAGGCGGCTGGTGCGCTCGGCGGGCTCTATGAGCATCAGGATTCGCGCTAGTCAGCATTTGAGGTGGACGATGAAGAAGCAGAGGGCCTGGACAGCAGTATCGGCCGCTGGAGTCGCCTGTGCGCTGCTGCTGGCGGCATGCGGCGGCAGCACGTACAGCAAGGGTGGCGGCAAGAAGCCGGCCACATCAACGGTATTCACCTACGACACCTACACGCAGGTCATGGTCGACGGCTGGGATCCGGCGACCGAGTACTCCAACGGCATCATCGCGATGAGCAACATGTACGAGACGCTCACGCGCTACAACCCCATCACGCACCAGGTTGATCCGCTGCTCGCGACCGAGCTGGTCGCACTCGGCCGACGGCCTGAGCTGGACCTTCCAGCTCAGGCACGGCGTGCACTTCCACACCGGGCGGCTGATGACCGCGCAGGCGGCCAAGGCGGCCATTCTGCGGACGCAGAAGCTCAATGGCGGCGCGGCCTACATCTGGGGCGCGGTGAAGAGCATCGACACCCCCAGTCAGTACACGATGGTCTTCCACCTGTCCTACCCGTCCCCGCTCGCCCTCGAGGCGTCAGCCGACTACTCGGCCTACATCTACGACACCCAGGCGGTGGGCAACGGCAGCCTGATGAAGTGGCTGAACAAGGCGCACGACGCGGGCACCGGGCCGTACACGCTGCAGAGCTTGAACAGCGGCCAGGAGTTCGAGGTCATCCTCAAGGCGTTCGCTGGCTACTGGGGCGGCTGGAAGGGACAGCACTACAAGAAGGTCGTGTTCCGCGTGGTGCCGCAGGACACCACCGCGGCCCAGTTGCTGCGCGCGAGGGCAGGTCAGCTTCGTTGAGCAGATGAGCCCCACGCAGTGGAAGTCGCTGCAGGGCGTGGCCGGGATCAAGCTCGTGAGCTCGCCTTCCTGGCAGAACCTGCTGGCGCAGCTGAACGCTCCCGCCCTGCCCGAGCCGGTCCGGCAGGCGATCTCCTACGCCACCAACTACCAGGGCATCGTCGCGGCGCTGAGCGGCGCGGCTGTGCAGTCGAGCGGGATCGTGCCCGCCGGCCTCTTCGGCCACTTCACCAACCTGCCGAGCTACACCTACGACCCGGCCAAGGCAGCCAAGCTGCTGAACTCGGCGGGGTACGGTCCCGGCAAGAAGAAGCTGAACCTCAGCCTCACCTACACCGCCGGCGACTCCAACGAGCAGGTCGTCGCGACGCTGCTGAAGTCGAGCCTGGCCAAGCTGAACGTCAACCTCACGGTGCAGCCGCTGGCCTGGGCGACCCAGTGGGGCAAGGGCAAGTCGGCCTCGGCCAAGTCACGGCAGGACATCTTCATGGAGTACTGGTGGCCCGACTACGCCGACCCGTACTCCTGGTTCGTGAACCTGCTGCTGACCGAGAAGCAGCCGTTCTTCAACCTGTCGTATTACTCGAACCCGGCGCTGGACAAGCAGATCAACCACGTCGAGTCCCTGGTCGCCACCGACCCGTCGGCGGGCAGCGCCCTGTACAGGACGATGCAGGTCGAGATCCTGAAGCAGGCGCCGATCGTGTTCCTGTACAACGCCAACTACCAGTACGCGATGACCAACAGCTTCTCCGGCTTCCAGGTGAACCCGGCGTACCCGAACGTCATCTTCGCCTACAACCTGAAGCCGTAGCCGAGTGCTGGTCTTCGTCGCGCGCCGGATCGCGCTGGCCGTCGTGGTGATCGCGGGCGTCATCGTCGTGACGTTCGTGGTCGCTCACGTGGTGCCAGGCGATCCGGCCGCGACGTGGGCCGGCCCGCACGCCTCGGCCGCTCAGATCGTGCGGGCGCGGCGGTTCCTCGGCCTGGACCGCCCGTTCGCCGTCCAGCTGATCTCCTACCTGGGCGGGATCGTCAGCGGGGAACTGGGGCGTCTCCATCCACACGCACCGGCCGGTGCTGTCCGACTCTGACGACGGCCGCGCCGGCCTCGCTCGAACTGGTCATCACCGCGCTGCTGATCGCCGTCGTGGTCGGCATCCCGCTCGGCCTGGTCTCCGCCAGGCGGCCTGGCCGCCCGGCGGACCAGATCATCAGGGCCGGGTCGATCCTGGGCATCTCGATGCCCATCTTCTGGATGGCGCTGATCTTGCAGCTCGTCTTCAGCCAGCGGCTCAAGCTGCTGCCCGCGGCCGGCGAGTACTCACCAGGCCTGCTGTTCAGCCATCCGCTGGCCAAGCGGACCGGCTTTCCCGTGCTCGACTCGCTGCTCGGCGGGAACCTGCCGATGCTCGGCAGCACGCTGACGCACCTCATCCTGCCCGCCATCGTCGTCGCCGCCTACCCGGCCGGCCTGATCGCGCGGATGGTCCGGGCCCAGGTGCTGGACGTGATCGGCGACACGCACGTGCTCAACGCCAGGGCGCTGGGTTTCGGCGAGCGGCAGATCTTCAGCCGGTTCGCCATGAAGCTCGCCTGGACCCCGATCGCGGCGGCGATCGCCCTGGTGTTCGGCTACTCGCTCGTCAACACCTTCCTGGTTGAGTCCATCTTCGACTGGCCGGGGCTTGGCAGCTACGCGGCCGGCGTCGATCGCGACCCTGGACACGCCCGGCGATCCTCGGCGTCACGCTGTTCGTCGCCGTGGCCTACGTCGTCGCGAACCTGGTGGTCGACGTCGTGCAGGCCGCCATCGACCCGAGGATCAGGCTGCGATGATCGGAGGCCAGGGGTGATCGAGCCGCCGGCGGTCAGGCCGCCGCAGACCGGCATCGCTCGCGCGGCGGGCACTGCGCGCCGGGCTTGGCGCCAACCCGCTGCTGACGGTCGGCGGCGCGTTCGTCCTGCTGATCGTGCTCGTCGCGATCTTCGCGCCGCTGATCGCGCCGTTTCCGGGCGACGCAGGAACGGCGACCAATCCGTTCGCGGTGCTCAAGGCGCCGTCGGCGGCGCACTGGTTCGGCACCGATCAGGTCGGCCGCGACATCTTGTCCAGGGTCATGTTCGGCGCGCGGGTGTCGCCCGTCATCGCGATCATCGTCCTGGTCATCGCCTGTCTCGTCGGCATCCCGCTCGGCCTCGCGGCAGGCTTCCTCGGCGGCTGGGTCGACGAGCTGATCATGCGGGTGACCGACGTGTTCCTGGCGTTCCCGCCGCTGCTGCTCGCGCTCGCGCTCGCGGCCGTGCTGCCCGCGAACCTGACCAGCCTCACGATCGCGATCGCGGCGGTCTGGTGGCCCTGGTACGTCCGGCTGATCCGCGGCCAGGCCGTCGTCCGTGGCTGGCAGGCCCTACGTCGAGGCGTGCCGGGCGGCTGGGCCTCTCCACCCCGCGGATCATCTTCCGCCACATCCTGCCGAACTCGATCACGCCCGCTGCTCGTGCAGGTCTCGCTCGATGTCGGCGGGGTGATCCTGACCGCCTCGGCGCTGTCGTTCCTCGGCCTCGGCGCCCAGGACCCGGTGCCCGACTGGGGCCTGATGGTCGCCCAGGGCGCAGGGCTACTTCACGCCCGACTGGTGGCTGGTCACCTTCCCGGGCCTCGCGATCCTGCTGACCGCGTTCGCGTTCAACCTGCTCGGTGACGGCCTCCGCGACCTGCTCGACCCGAAGCGGAGCTTGCTGCCATGACCGGGACGCCCATGACCGGGACGTCGATGACCGGAAGCGCCGCGGCCGCTGGCATAGCCGATCTCACGATCAGCTTCGGCAGCAAGCGGGTCGTCGCCATCGATGAGCTGCGGCTCGACCACGGCGAGATCCTGGGCCTCGCCGGCGAGAGCGGCTCAGGAAAGTCCATGACCACCCTGGCTATCCTCGGCCTCGCGCATACCGTCGGCGCGACCGTGAGCGGCAGCATCACGCTCGACGGTCAGGAGCTGACCGGACTGGCTGAGGATGAATTGCGCGCGATCCGGGGCCGCAGGATCGCTGCGATCTTCCAGAGCCCGTCGACCGCCTTCAACCCCGTGTACCGAGTGGGGACGCTCGTGACGAGGGCGCTGCGGCTGCACGGCGCGTCCAAGTCCGAGGCACCCGACCTGGCCGCGGCGGCGATGCGCCAGGTGCTGCTCTCACCCGACCTGATGCGCCGGTACCCGTCTCAGCTCTCTGGCGGCCAGCTGCAGCGGGTGGCGATCGCTCTCGCGATCGCGCTGCGCGCGGAGATCCTGCTGGCCGACGAGCCGACAAGCGCGCTGGACGTCACGGTCCAGGCCGAAGTGCTCGACCTGCTACGCGACCTGCGAGAGTCCATCGGGATGTCGATCCTGTTCATCAGCCACGACCTGGCGGTGGTCGCGGAACTGTGCGACCGGGTCGCCGTGATGCGGCAAGGGCTGATCGTCGAGCAGGGCCCGGCCAGCCAGGTCCTGTCCGCGCCGGCCAACCCGTACACGGCCGAGCTGCTTGACTCGGTGCCGAAGCTGGCGAGCCAGGCATGACGCAGGACTCCGTCAGCGCTGAGCCGCATCAGCCGCTGCTGGCCATTTCCGACCTCACGGTCCGGTTCGGGCCGGTCAGGGCCGTGGACGGGGTGTCGCTCGAGGTCGCGGAGGGACCGTTCGGCCTCGGCCTGGTGGGGGAGAGCGGCTCAGGCAAGTCGACGATCGGGCGAGCGGTCCTCCGCCTGCTCCGCCCGGCCGGCGGCACCATCACGTTCGCTGGCCAGGACGTCGGCTCGCTGCGCGGCGCCGGGCTCAAGGCGTACCGCCGCGAAGCGCAGATCGTGTTCCAGGACCCGGACAACAGCCTCGATCCCAGGATGCCGGTCGGGACCACGATCGCGGAGGTCCTGCGCGCCCACCAGGTGGTACCGCGGGCCGGCCTCGCCGAGCGGGTGGCCGGGCTGCTGGCCGAGGCGGGCCTGGACCCGGCGTTTGCCGAGCGGTACCCGCATCAGCTCTCCGGTGGTCAGCGTCAGCGCGTCGCGATCGCCAGGGCGCTCAGCGTCGAGCCCAGGCTGCTGGTCCTCGACGAGCCGACCAGCGCGCTAGACGTCCGCACCCAGGCGCACATTCTGAAGCTGATCGCCAGGCTGCGCTCCGAGCGCAAGCTGGCCTACCTGCTGATCACGCACAACTTCGGCGTGGTCAGCGAACTCTGCGAGCGGACCGCGGTGCTCTACCTGGGCAGGGTCGCGGAGATCGGCGACACGGACGTCCTGCTCCGCGCCGCGGCGCACCCCTACACTGTCGCGCTGCGGTCAGCGGTGCCCGAGGTGGATGTCGCCGCCCGCCGGTCCAGGATCGTCCTGCCAGGAGACCCGCCCGACGCCGCGAACCCGCCAGCCGGATGCGTGTTTCACCCGCGGTGCCCGCTCGCCGTCGCCCGCTGCCGGATCGAGGTCCCCGTCCTGCGCGAGGCCGGGCCAGGACATCAGGTGGCCTGCCACCGGGCCGAGGACGTCCTGGCTGGCGCGCCGATGCCAACCTCGCGCAGTTCACCGAACGCGACCGCGAGCTGAGCCGCGTTCCAGTGCGCGTTGAGTCCGCTGGGGTTCGGCAGCACCCACACCGGCGTGCCGCCGATCATCATCTCCTGACGGCCCACCGCGGCGCGGGGCTGCGCGAACGCGGTGCGGTAGGCGGTCACCCCGATCACGGCCAGCCACGCCGGCCGGAGCCGCCGCACCTTCCGGGTCAGGATCCTGCCGCCCGCGACCAGTTCGCTGGTCTGTAGCTCGTCCGCGCGGGCCGTCGAGCGCGCGACGACGTTGGTGATGCCAAGCCCGAGGTCCAGCAGTTCCCTGTCCTCGCTCGGCGCCAGCAGCCGGGCGGTGAACCCAGACTGGTGCAGGGCGGGCCAGAACCTGTTGCCAGGGCGGGCGAAGTGGTGGCCGGTAGCCGCTGAGTACAGGCCAGGATTGATTCCGCAGAACAGGACGCGCAGGCCCGGTGCCGTGACATCGGGGACTCCCAGTCCGGCGGCAGCGGCCAGGTCCGCCTTGGTCGGCCTGCGCACTTGCGCCGTCATCGCGGGTTCCGTGCCGATCTGCCGAGGCGACTGGCCCGGCCTGGTCCTGCCTCATACGGGTGGATCATGGCTTGGATTATTGTGAACCGCCTGGAGGAGAGCGATGGCGTCTGAGGATCCTGAGGAGTTTTCCGGCAATCTGGCCAAGCAGTCGATCGCGGCCGGTGACCCGACCGGGTGGTTCGAGCGGCTCTACGCGGCCGCCGAAGCTGGCGAGACCGAGGTGCCGTGGGACCGGCACGCGCCGAGCCAGTTCCTGGTCCAGTGGGCCGAGCAACGCGGACTGGCCGGCGCTGGCCGGCGCGCCCTCGTGGTCGGGTGCGGACTGGGCGAGGACGCCGAGTTCATCGCGGGGCTGGGCTACACGACGGTCGCCTTCGACATCTCGCCGACCGCGATCGCGGCGGCGCGCCGCCGGTTCCCCGACTCCCGGGTCGAGTACCGCGTCGCGAACCTGCTTGACCCGCCGCCGGAGTGGCACCGCGCGTTCGACCTGGTGGTGGAGAGCCTCACCCTGCAGGCGCTGTCCGATCCGCCGCGGCGCGACGGCATCGCCAGGGTCGGTGACCTCGTTGCCGCCGGCGGAACGCTCGTCGTGATCGCCCGCGCCCGTGCCGACGGCGAGGTCGTCGATGGCCCGCCGTGGGCCCTGACCAGGGCCGAGATCGATGCGCTCGGGCAGACCGGCCTGCAGCCTGTGCGGATCGAGGACATGCGTTCCGAGGCGCTGCCCTGGCCGCGACGCTGGCGCGCGGAGTTCGCACGGCCCTGACGGCCCGCCCATGTCGCGCCGCCCGGGGTCGGGCCGCCCTGCTTACGCCGGACAGGTCGCGCCGGACAGGTCGCGCCGTCCATGAGGTCGGCTAGGTCGGATCGTCCGAGTCGCCGCTCGGGATCTCGGCCTCCGCCGGTTGCGTGTCGAGCGCGCGTTGCACGCGTTTCTCGCGCCGCACGGTCGCCAGGCCGAGGATGCTCACGCCGCTGACCCGCAGCACTGGTGCATCCTGGCTCGCCGACTCTGGCGTATCGGGAGGGAACTCGCGGCCGCCGAGCAGCGCCCAGCCGTCGTCGATCACGTGCATCTCAGGCGGCACCGTGATGCGCATGTCGCCGAGGACGCAGATCGCCCTGATCCGCACTTCCTTCCCGGGCAACACGGCGTCGCGCAAATCAAGTTCGGTGTGGCCGAACAAGCTGACCGCGGCGATCGCCGCGGGAACCCGCCACAGACCGCGGCGTGAGACGTTGCTGAAGACCGCGACCATTCGCGCTGGCCTGCCTGTCCGGCGAGGTTTGAGGTCCGCGCTGTCGCGCGTCAGCTCGCTGCCCGGCGCCCGCAGGGTCGCCGTCGCCCCCGGCAGGTCGTTGACCAGCGGCACGATCTCGGCGTGCGTTCTCGACGCGTAGATGGCGTCGAGCCGCTCGGCGTGCTCGTCGGCCGTCAGCCTGCCTTCGGCCAGCGCGGCACTGAGCACAGAAGCGGCCCGGTCCCGGTCGGCGTCAGAGATGCGCATCCGGGAGAGTTCGGCAGGATCTTCCGCGATCACTAGACCATTGTCCGCCTGTGCGACCCGTTCCGCAGCAACAGCTAGCTCGGCGGCGTCACCCGCGGTCCCGCTACGAAGCGTAGATCGCGCTGACGTAGGCCTCGCTCCGGTCCGAGCCGATCACGCCAGGTCCCATCTTGTTCATCATGTACGAGATCGTCATCCGGCGATCGAGGTCCATGACGATGACCGAGCCGCCCCAGCCGCCCCAGAAGCAGATCCGCTCGTCGGGCAGGTAAGGCACGGTCTCAAGCAGCGGCAGGCCATAGCCGATGCCGAACCGCAGCGGCACGCCAAGGACCATGTCGATGCCGTTGGACTGCTCGTCGAAGATCAGGTCGATGGTCTTCTGGCCGACCAGCCGGACGCCGTCAACTTCCCCGCCGAGCGCAAGGGCCGACATGATCCTGGCCACCGACCTCGCGTTTCCGTGCCCGTTGCACGCGCCCATGTCTGCGTTCCGCCAGCCAGGTGTGTTGGCGGCGGCGGCGTCAGGGATCGGCCCCGTCATGGTCTTGAACGCCGGGCTCTGCGGGTCGATGGCGTCCATGTCGAACGGCAACGGCGGCGGCGGCACCACGTCCGCGATCCGGTCCCAGTCCCGCTCGAGCGCGCCGATCTGGAAGTCGGCGCCGAGCGGTCCGGCGATCTCCTCGGCCACGAACTGCTTGAGCGACTTTCCTGTGATCCTGCGGATGATCTCGCCGACCATGTGGCCCTGATTGAGGGCGTGATAGCCGGACGCTGACCCCGGCTCCCACCACGGCGCTTGCGACGCCAGCTGTGAAGTGGACTTGTCCCAGTCATACATGTCCTCGATCAGGAACGGCTGCTCCCAGCCCGACACCCCCGAGGTGTGCGAGAGCAGGTGCCTGACCTCGATGTCCTGCTTGCCGTTGGCCGCGTACTCGGGCCAGTACCTGGCGATCGGCGCGTAGACGTCGAGCTGGCCTCGGTCGGCCAGCATCAGCGCGGCCAGGTTCGTGATCGTCTTCGTGGTCGACCAGACGTTCGTGATCGTGTCGTCCGTCCACGGGACCGTCCTGGCCTCGTCGCGGAAGCCGCCCCACATGTCCGCGACGACCTCGCCGTCGACGTCGATGACGACGGAGGCGCCGAGTTCGTCGCCCGAGGCAAGCTTCTCCGCGAGCGCGTCGCGCACGGCCTCGAACCGAGCGCTGCAACTGCCCTTGACCTCGGTGGCGGCTACGTCGGAACTGGTCATCGTCGCTCCTAGGGGTGACCCGGGTAACCGCGGCCCTACGGGCCGGCTGGTGGCCTCGGGCCGCAGGCCAGGGCGTTGCGGGGATGGGTGCCGTCAGTGTAAATGCCGCAATGCGCCGGGGCCAAGGGGTACTGGACGACCGGGGTGCATGCCGGCCAATAATGCTGAAACCGCGCAAGAACCGCATCGCGGTCTTCGGTGCTGTCACGTCCGGCTAGCCAGGAAGAGACCCGACATGACCTTCGTTCCTTACGACCGTCCCATCAGGGCGGCCATCATCGGGCTCGGCCGGATCTACGACCTGAACGTCCGCGGCTATCGAGGCAACCCGGACGTGGAGGTCGTCGCGCTGGTGGACCCGAGCGAGGAGCGCAGGGCGGAGCGGCAGGCCGACTGGCCGCTGGCGGCCACGTTCGCGTCGGCTGCCGAACTCGCCGCCAGCGGCATCGAGGTGGACGCGGTCGAGGCGCTGCTGCCGATCCCGCTGCACACCGACGGCGTGATCGAGATGTTTGGCTACGGCTGGCACGTGAACCTGCAGAAGCCGATGTGCAACGACCTAGCCGAGGCACAGCGGATGCTCGACGCGGCGACCTCCCATGACCGGATCCTGCGGGTGATGGAGAACTATCTGTTCTACGAGCCGTTGCGCAAGCTCAAGGCGGTCGCCGAGGCAGGCGAACTGGGCACCATCGCCGGCTACCACATGAAGATGGTCGGCTCTGGCTCCGGCGGCTGGCACGTCCCGTGGAGCAGCTTCGAGTGGCAGATGGAGCAGATGAAGCTTGGCCGCGGAATCCTGGTCTTCGACGACGGCTGGCACAAGCTCTCCACCGCGCTCTGGCTGTTCGGACCGATAACCGAGGTCCGGGCGTGGATCGGCACCACGTCGTTCGGCTCGGGGATCGACCTGGACGCTCCGACCGTGATCGCCTGGGAGCACGCCAACGGCGTTCGCGGCGTCTGGGACATCACGCTCGCGCCCGACCTGTACCTGCGCTCGGACTACTACACCAACGACGAGCGATGGGAGATTACCGGCAGCAAGGGCTTCGCCCGGGTCAACAGGTGCACAGGACGTGGCATCCAGCAGCCCAGCCTGGAGATCTACGCCGACGGCGAGATGCGCGGGCACCACGCGCTCGACGACGACTGGGCGAGCAGCTTCCGTGACTCGGGCCGGCACTGGCTGCGCTGGCTGCGAACCGGCGAAGGGCCGCTGCTGTGGAGCGGCCCAGAGGCCGTCGACGTGCTGCGCTTCGCGCTCGCCGCCTACACCAGCAGCCATTCCGGCGGCCTCGGCGTGCAGCCAGGGGACGTCGTCTAAGCGAGGTCTGTGCGCGCAATTCCGCTTTCTATGTGAACCGTGGCGCATCGCGTCCCGTAAAGCATGCGAACACAGGCGTCGCTCAGAACGGAGTCATTCTCAGATGAAGTCAGGATCACTTGCTGCGTGGGCCGCGGGCGCAGTACTTGTACTCGGCCTCGCGGCATGCGGTGGAAGTACGTCGGGGGGCAACAGTTCGGGGGGCAACGGTTCGGGCTCCGCGCCGGGCAGCGCGCCTGCGTCGGCTCCTGCCCAGTCGTCGGCGCCCGCCGTGGCGAAGGGTGCGGGGGGCCTGACGGCGCCGGGAACGAAGCTGGGCTTCGGCCAGGTCGCGACCGTCGGCTGGATTCCGCCGTCGGTCGCGCTCGAGCCTGGCGCGCACAAGGCGATCAAGTTCCAGGTCACCGTCCAGTCGATCGAGAAGGGGACGATCGACGACTTCAAGAACGTCACCCTGAACGCCAAGCAGAAGAAGATGACCCCGTATTACGTCAAGGTCATGGTCAAGGCGGCCTCCAATATGACGTGGAAGGGCACCGATGATCCGGCGATTTCCTTCCGCGCGATCGACGACCGTGGTCAGGAGCAGGGGAGCCTGACGTTCTTCGGCACGTTCTCGCGGTGCGACGAGGTCAGCGCGCCGAAGCCGTTCACCGCGGGCAAGTCGTATCAGAGCTGCTTCGCCTACCTCCTGCCAGGCGGCGGCTCGATCCAGAGCATCAACTGGAACGATGGCCCCACGCCGCCGAACGGCGTTAGCGTCTACTTCGACAAGCCGATCGTGTGGGCGGGAAGCTGACGAATCCTCAGCGCAGCGAGTTGCCCGGGCTGGTAGACGAGGGCCTGCGTATGGTCAGGCACCGGCGTCAAGCCAGCCCGGGCTTCTCGATCTACCTGTCTATCGAGCGCCAGCTTGAGTATCTGGCCGAGGTGATCACCTCGGGCCAGCCGCTGCCCGAGGACAAGCGCGCCAGCCTGACGCTCGGGGTATACGCGGCCAGGGAGTTCGAGGCATCCGACCCGGACTTCGCCGACGTGCTGTTCAAGGTGAACTACCTCGCCAACCGGATGGAGTAGCTGACGCCCGCCGCGGGTCTGTAATCATGTAACCGCATGGATAGCGGCAGGCTCGAGGCGTTCAGCGACGGCGTGTTCGCCGTGGCCATCACCCTGCTCGCCCTCGACCTAGCCGTGCCGGAGCCTGGGCATCGCCGTCTGCTCACGCAGCTGGGCGATCACTGGCCGTCGTTCGCGGCGTTCGTCGTCAGCTTCCTGACGATCGGGATCATCTGGGTCAATCACCACACACTGTTCAGGAACATCGCGCGGGTCGACCGGGTGCTGCTGTTCCTCAATCTGCTGCTGCTGTTCTTTGTCGTCTCCATCCCGTTTGTCACCTCGACGATCGCCGGCTACCTCAAGGACGGCGGCCGGGACGCGTCGGTCGCTGCCGCGCTCTACGAGGGCGTCTTCCTCGGCATGGGCCTGGCCTTCGGCGTGCTGTTCTGGTGGTCGATCAGGCGCGAGCACCTGAAGGCAGCGCTGCCGCCGGGGGCCGTCGCAGCGGCCATCATCCGGTTCGGCATCGGCAACATCGCCTATCTCGCCGCCGTCGGCATCGCGTTCCTGAGCCCGTCGGCCGCCCTGCTGATCAGCGGCCTTGTCGCGGTCTACTACATGTTCGAGCAGACACCTGGCCGCAGGGGTCACGCGCGCGGGGAGGCCGGGACTGGCGCCGGGCACGACACCGGTAGCAGCCAGGACCTCTAGACAGCTACCTGGCTGGTCGTGCGTCGTGGCCAGAGTGCGGTGGCGTGCGCAGCGCATGACGGCTTCACGGTTCGCGACCTGGTCTCCTATAACGACAAGCACAACGAGGCCAATGGGGAGGACAACAAAGACGGCGAGAGCCACAACCGCTCGTGGAACTGCGGCGCTGAGGGCGAGACCGGCGACCAGGAGGTGCTCGCGCTGCGGCACCGCCAGCAGCGCAACTTCCTCGCCACCTTGCTGCTCTCCCAGGGCGTGACCATGCTGCTCGGCGGCGACGAGACCGGCCGTACCCAGCGCGGCAACAACAACGCCTACTGCCAGGACAATGAGATCTCCTGGCTGGACTGGGAGCATCAGGACGAGGCGCTGCTCGCGTTCACCCGGCGAATGATCACGCTGCGGCGCGAGCATCCCGTGCTACGGCGGCGGCGCTGGTTCCAGGGCGTGCCGATCCGCGGGTCGGTCGACATCGGCTGGTGCCGACCGGACGGCGCCGAGATGAGCGACGAGGACACTGGGGCTCAGGCACCGGCTCGGTCGGGGTGTTCCTGAACGGCGAGGCGATCACCGACCGGGACCGCCGCGGTCGGCGGATCACCGGCGACTCGCTGCTGCTGCTGTTTCAACGGCCAGCACGAGCCGATCGAGTGGACGTTGCCCAAGCAGTGGGGCTGTGGTGGGACCTGATCGTCGACACGGCCGCGCCGGAGCGGGAGGGCACGCCAGGCGGCAGCGACCAGAGCCTGCCGGTTGCCGCCCGTTCCGTCGTCGTGCTCATGCGCAGGGACGCGCCAGCGGACGCTGGCGGCTGAGCGCGTAAATGCGTTGGCCTGGCGGCGGCGCCGGCCTACAGTGAGCACATGACAGGCAGTCATACCTTCGCGACCGCGCGAGCTACGTGCTCGCCGGTTGCCGCTGCCTGAATCACTTACCCGCACGCTGGCGGCCGGGAACGGCTCGCCGGTGCGTCACCTTGTCTTCGTTCGTGGCCGCGCCAGCGGCTCCTTTCCGGTTGCCTTCCCGACTGGAAGGGAATTCCGCACATGATTCATAACGGGACGCAGACGATTACCGCCTTCACCGGGTTTTTCACCCAGCGCGCTCATCACCTAATCCACGGCAGCTCGCTGGTCCCGGCGGGCGGTGGCCCCGTGCTGTTCACGACATCCGGCATGCACCCGCTGACCTCGTATCTGGAAGGCCAGCCGCACCCGTACGGGCGTCGGCTCACGGGCGTACAGCGCTGCCTGCGCACCACGGACCTGGACGAGGTCGGGGACGAAACGCACCTGACCGTGTTCCAGATGCTCGGGTCCTGGTCGCTCGGCGACTACGAAGGCCCGCAGAGCCTGCGCTGGGGCTATGAGCTGGTCACTGACGGCTTCGGGATCGAGCCCGACCTGCTGCACGCGACCGTCTTCGGCGGCGACTCGCAAGTGCGGCCAGACGTGGCCTCGCTACGCACCTGGGAGGAACTCGGCGTGCCGGTCGAGCTGACGGCCACCGAGAACTGGTGGTCCAACGGCCCGGTCGGCCCGTGCGGGCCAGACTCGGAGATGTTCGTGTGGACCGGCTCGGGGCCGCCGCGCGGCACGCCAGGGACCGACGGGCGCTGGATGGAGCTGTGGAACCACGTCACGATGCGGTACCGGCGGCAATGGCGACGGCAGCCTCGAGCCGCTGCCGCAGCACGGAGTGGATACCGGCATGGGCCTGGAACGGCTGCTGATGGTCCTGCAACGGCAGTCCTCGGTATTCGGAACCGATCTCTTCTCGCCGTGGCTACGGACACTGCCTGACCTTTGGCAGCCCGACCTGCCATCGCTGCGGATCATGACCGACCACCTGCGGGCCGCGATCGTGATCATCGGCGATGGCGTCCGGCCGTCCAACACCGGGCGCGGTTACGTGCTGCGACGGCTGCTCCGCCGCGTGCTCACGATCTTGTGGCGCGACGACAGGACCAGGTCGCTGCTCGACTTCCCAGGGTCGCTGACCGATCACACCAGGCAGGTGTTCGGGCTGGTCCCTGGCGGCGATCTGGTGCGCGAGGTCCGGGAGGTGTTCGCGGCCGAAGAGCGGCGCTTCGGCGGCCTGCTGACCAGGGGACGCAAGGTCCTCGCGCAGTACGAGCCGGGCCGCGAGCTGAGCGAGCAGGAACTGACCTACCTGCACGAGACGCACGGGCTGCCGCCCGAACTGGTGGCCGACCTGCTGGCGTAGCGGGCCGGCCACCAGTCGCGACTAGGCGTAGGGCAGGAGGCAGATGCCGGCCAGTCCGCTGACGCCGCCGCAGGTGGCGCTTCCGTCGAGATTGTCGCTGGCGATCCAGAGCCCGGCGCTGGTGACGAGCATGTCGTCGGCGCCCAGCCCGCGGGCCCTGCTGTAGAAACCGGCTGTACCTGCCGCGTTGATGTAGAGGTGCCCGTTGGCCGGGTCCAGGCCCTCCATCCCCTGAGCGTCGTAGGCGCCTGGGCCGAGGCGGTCGCATGCCTGCTGGTTCATGGAGAAGCGCTCGTGGCCGCCGAAGTAGGCGGCCTTGCTGTCGGCCGCGACCGAGTACAGCGAGTCACAGCCGGTGTAGTTGATCCAGCTGTGGCTTACCGACGTCTGGGTCGCCGGGTAGGCCAGGGCGACGTCGCACGTCCCGGTCTGCGGTCCGTGCGTGCCGACGCCAGGTGGGTGGTAGCCGGTGGTTGCCACGTAGACGGTCGAGTCATCCGGCGACCAGGCGGCCGCGCGAGCCCAGAAGGACTGGACACACGCACCGTTGAAGTCCGGCGAGTACCAGCCGGTCACGGTGGCCGTGGTGCCGCCGACGTTGAGCATGAACATCTGGTGCCTGGTGAGCCCGCCTACGGAGCTGAAGACCCCCTCGAACAGGTCGAGGTTGCCGCCGTGGCTGACCTGCTGGTTGTAGACCTGGCTGCCCTTGATGGACAGGTTCAGGAATCCATCGCTCTTGCCCGTCGATGGGCTGAGGCTGACCAGGTACGGGATGCTCGCGCCGTTGATCGAGGTGAAGTTGCCGCCCACGAGCAGGTGGCCCTTCACCGCCGCCAGCGTGTCCACACCGCCGTTGGCCGAGTGGGCGAAGGTGCTGACGACGTTGCCGGTGCTGGTGCTGATGGCGGCGATGTTGGACACGCTCGTGCCGTTGACGGAGGTGAAGTGGCCGCCGATGTAGGCGACCGAGCAATTTCCGTTCGCGAAGGCGATCGAGTTGATCGCGTTCGTCCCGGTCTCTCCGGTGGTCGTGCTGCCCACGACCTTGGGGGCCCAGGACGTGACCGTATAGGGGGAACTGGCGCTGAAGCTGAAGATGTCAGTCCTGGCGAAGCCCGAGCTGCCCTTCCTGATGGTGCTGAACGTGCCGACCGCATACATGGTGCCGCCGCACGGGACGAGCTGACGGATCTGCTCGGTCGTGCTCGTCGTCGTCGCCAGGTGCGGCGTGTTGGTGACCGGTGATGCCGACACGACCCCGGCGGGTGGCGGCTCGCCGCCCATTCCTGCCTGGGCGGCAGGAACGCTCAGCATCAGCAGGCCGAGTCCGGTGGCTCCTGCGACGAGAAATCTCCGCACAGCTTCTCCGCGTGACTTAGTGGGTTGTCTCCCTTGTCCGAAGACGCGAAAGGTGGCGTTCCGGTTCACAGCACATGTCCGTTGAGTGAATTGACGCTCGCCGTCAGGCTGTTGCCGCGGTGTGTGTCGTCAGGGTGGCGTCACGCAGCGCGGTGGCGGTAGGCGAAGAACGCCCTGGCGGATTCGTCGGTCGCGGCCTCGCCGTTGAGCCCCGTCGCGTCGAGCAGCTCGAAGTGCGGCTCGAGCGCCTCGCGGATGGTCGCCAGCGGCACGCCAAGCTCGGGAATGCGCTCTTCGTGCAGGCGGAATGCGTCGCCATCGACCCGCTCGAAGATCCGGACCGTCCACATCGACAGCTCGCCGTGGCCTTCGTCGTCGCCGCCGCCCACGGGCAGGACGTCCATGGTCATGGTGTGCTCGCCGAAGTCTGAGGCGAAGGCCGGGCCCTGCCACAGCCTGCGCAGTCTGCCGGTGGTGTTCACGTCGAACACGAACAGGCCGTCATCGGCCAGGTGCTCGTGCACCCTGGCGAACATCGCGCGCCAGTCCGCCAGCCGCGGCAGATGATTGAGCGTGTCAAACACGCAGATCGCGACGTCGAATCTGGTCTCGAGGGAGAACGCGGTCATGTCGGCTTCGACCAGCCGCGCGGCGGGCACAGCGCTGGCGGCGATCGCGAGCATCTCAGGTGACTGATCGACGCCGGTCACAGCCAGGCCGGGCGCCAGTCCCGCCAGCATGGCGCCGGTTCCGCAGCCCAGCTCGAGCAGCGAGCCGGCCGCCGGGTGGAAGCGGGCGATGTAGTCCCGCACCCGCCTGACATCCAGCGACCGGTCGCCCATGATCTGGTCATAGAACCTGGCAAATTCCGCGTAGGCCGGCACGCCGCCATCCTGCCACCGGTCCTCAGGGCGCGCCCGCCGCCTCGAGCATGCCGCGGTCGCGGAGCGCTGCCAGATCTGGCTCGGTTGCTGCCTTGGCCCGCAGCCCGGGGTTGAGCGCGATCATCTCGCGTACCGTCGCCGCGGCGTCGGCTAGATCGCCGGCCTTAGCCTGCGCGCATGCCAGGTTGTAGGCGGCCATCCCGGCCGCTTCATCAGGTACGCCCAGGTAGCGGGCGGTCGCCAGGGCGTGCCTGGCCATCGCGACGGCGCGGAGTGGCTGGCTGTGCGCCAGGTAGTAGTCGGAGAGATGGCCGGTCGGATGCCAGAATCCCCGCACGACGACCTGGAGCCAGAGCTGACGCCCCTTCAGCCACGGGTGCCTGGACGGGTCGAACAGGTCATCGGCGCCGGTCGCCCTCAGCCCGTCGATCAGTTCGCCGGTGACCCGGATGCTCTCCCGCGCGACCTGGTCAGGCGCGACGCTCACGTAGCCCCGGTACACGTCAGCGTCGGCATGATCGATCTCCGCGAACTCCGGAGGGGCAGTCCCGATCCTGATCGAGGTAAGCCGGTGCACCTGCTGGGACTTGAACTCGGTGTTGTGGGCCACAACCGGCAGCGCCGCCCACCTCGCCGCGCTGCCGTTCTCGCCCGCCGGGCTGCTGGTCAGCAGGATCTGCTCCTCCGCCGCCGCGAACCCGAGCAGACCGGTGATCGCCGCCTTGAGCTGCCGCGCGTCCGTCATGCCGCCGCCTCCTCGTCCTGCCCGCAGCCGTTGGCGGGATCTTCGGCCGCTGGCTTGCGCGCGACGATGCGGAGCACGTCATCGACCATCACGACGAGGCCGCCGAAGCCGATCGTCTGCAGCCGGCTGATCACGGTGCCGGGCTCGATCGGGTTGTAGGTGTCGCCCTCGTGGAAGTGGTGCAGGCCGTTGCTCGCGAGGCTGTCAGAGGCGATGAGCACCCCGCCGGGCCGCAGTACCCGCAGCGCCTCGGCCAGGATCTTGTTCTGCAGCGCGGCGGTGGGCACGTGGTGCAGCATCGTGAACGAGGCCACCGAGTCGAACGCCTCGTCCGGATAGCTCAGCCGCGTCGCGTCGCCGATCACGATCTCGACGTTCGTGTCCTCGTAGATCGGCGCCAGCCTCGCGGCCGCCTCCTCGTCTATCTCGACGCACGTCAGCTTCTTCACCCGGTCGCGCAGCCAGGCGGTAGCGGCGCCCGGGCCCGGGCCGATCTCGAGCATCTCGTCACCGAGGTCAGCGTGCCGGGTCAGGGATGGCAGGATCTCGTCCTGGATGTAGGCGGCCCACTCGGGGCTGCCGCATACGGCATGGTTTTCGTTCATGCACCCGACGCTAGGGACTGCAGGCCGCCAGGCCCAAGGGCGTAGGCTGCCATCCTGTGTCGCGGGAAGGACAACCTGCCCCGCAGCGGCGGGATTACTGCGAGCCTGATTCCCCTGATCGGGCGGCTGTCTTCGTCGTCACCTTCCCCATGCCAGCTGGCCATGTCTTCGACTGGCACACCCACCCCGACCATCAGCTGGCCTGGGCGGCAATCGGCGTCCTGACCGTCCGAACCAGCGACGCCACCTGGGTGCTGCCCCCGACCAGGGCGCTGTGGATTCCGGCCGGGCTGCGGCACGAGACGCTGTCGGAGGGGACCGCGACGATGCGGACGCTGTACATCAGGCCTGAACTCTGCCCGATCAGCTGGCCGGACTTCACCCCGGTGGCGGCCAGCCCGCTGCTCGCGGAGCTGATCGGCTACCTGGAAGACCCTGACCTGGACGCGGGCCGGCGCGCACGCGCCGAGACCATGCTCGCCGACCTGCTCGAGCCGGTGACGATGACCAGCGTGGACGTGCGGATGCCAGCCGAGGAGCGGGCGAGACAGGTCGCCGAGGCGCTGGCCGGCGATCCGGCCGACAACCGGACGCTGGCCGAATGGGGCCGCGAGGTTGGAGCCAGCGCCCGCACCCTGGCCCGCGCGTTCACCGCCGATACCGGGCTGCCGTTCGGCCGCTGGCGCGGGTTGCTGAGGCTCCAGGCGGCCATCGCGGCGCTGGCTGCCGGTGAGCCAGTTGGCAACGTGGCCAGGCACGTCGGGTATGAGTCGGCCAGCGCGTTCGTGGCGGCGTTCCGGCGTGAGACAGGCATGACCCCGGCGGCCTACTTCCGGTCCGCGCCGATCGATGCGGACAAGGCACGATGAGCATTGGTGAAGGTGGCGTGATCGACCTGGATGCGGGATGGCAGACCGAGCGCCTTGACCTTGAGCCGCTCGTCCCCGCGCACGCGGCCGAGCTCGCATCCGCCTTGGACGATCCAGGCCTGCACAGGTTCACCGGCGGCACGCCGCTCGGCGAGCAGGCCCTCCGCGCCAGGTACGAACTGCTCGCCGAGCGCCGCTGCCCGGACGGCAACCAGCTATGGGGCAACTGGGTCCTGCGCGTCAGGGAGAACGGGGCGGCGGTGGGGACCGTGCAGGCGACGCTGCCGGCCAGCGGTCCAGGCGCCAGCCAGGCAGAGGTCGCCTGGGTCGTCGCCAGATCAGCGCAGGGACGTGGTTACGCGCGCGAAGCCGCCAGCAGCCTGACCGACCGGCTGGCCAGCGCCGGCTGGTCCACGGCCGCATATATCCACCCGGGACACAGCGCCTCCCAACGGGTCGCCCTAGCGGCCGGAATGAGCCGCACCGACACCGTCCGCGACGGCGAGCACTGCTGGATCAGGCGTGCCTGACGCTGGCTTCGCCGCCGGCGAGGCCAGGCCGGTCGTGCTCCTCGACGGTCGGCGTATGTCCTGCGAGCAGGTTCGCGATGTGGCCCGCGGAGCCGCGGCGGCCGTCATGTCGGATGCGGGCATCGACCGGGCCGCTGGCGGCGGCCAGGACCGCCGCCCAGGTGAGCGCCAGCAGGGAGGTCTACGGCAGGACGACCGGGGTTGGCGCCAACCGGGATCAGCCAGTGGCCGCGGGGGACGAGGACGGGCACGGGTACCGCCTGCTGCGTAGCCACGCCGGCGGCAGCGGGCCGCTGATCGCGGCCGAGCTCAGCCGGGCGATGCTCGTCGTACGCGCCAACCAGATCGCGGCCGGCGGATCGGGGGTCGACCCTGGCGTGCTCGGGCCGATGCTCGCCGGGGTCAACGCGGGCCTGTGGGTGCCGGTGCCGCGGTACGGCGCGATCGGCACTGGCGACCTGACCGCGCTGGCCGCGGCCGCCCTGTGCCTGCTCGGCGAGCGGGACTGGCAGGCTCCGCCGGGCCAGCAGGCGGCTGATCAGCCGAGGTTCCAGCTCGCCTCGGCAGACGCGCTCGCGTTCTTGTCCAGCAACGCCGCGACGGTCGGCGAGGCGGCGCTGGCGTGCTCCGATCTCGCCGACCTGCTCAGCGCCGCCGTCGTGATCGCGGCGCTGTCGCATCGCGCCGTCGACGCCTCCGTCGAGCCCTACGCCGCCGCCGTGCACGAGGCGAGGCGGTATCCCGGCCAGCGCGCGGTAGCTGCCGCGCTCCGGAGCCTGCTCGGCCCCGACTACGGGCATGCGGGACGGCTCCAGGATCCGTACGGCTACCGGGCGCTGCCGCAGGTGCACGGACCGGCGGTGGACGCGGTGGCGCACGCGGCGGTCGCTGTCGCCGCGGAACTCAACGCGGCAGCAGAGAACCCGCTGGTCGACGTTGCCGGCGCGACCGTCTGGCACAACGGCAACTTCCACACTGCCTACGTGGGCCTGGCGCTCGACGCTGTTCGCGCCGCGCTGTTCCAGACTGCGGCGCTCTCTGCGGCGCGGCTCGGGACGCTGGTCGAGCCGGCCTTCACCGGCCTCGCGCCGTTCCTGGCCACCGATCCGCCGCCGAGTTCGGGAGTCATGATCCTGGAGTACGTCTCGCAGTCCGCGATCGCCGACATCCGCAGGCTGGCCGCCCCTGCCGCGCTCGGCAGCGCGGTGCTGTCACGCGGCGTTGAGGAGCACGCCGGGTTCTCCACGCAGTCGGCCAGGGCGACCACTGATGTGATCGAGGCCTACCAGATCGTGCTCGCCTGCGAACTCGTCGCGGCCGTCAGGGCGCTGCGGCTGCGCGGGATCAGGCCGGCCAGCCAGGACCTGGGTGCCGCCTACGACCACGTGGCAGCAGCGCTGCCGCCGGGCACCGCCGACCGTGCGCTCGACACCGACCTCGAAGTGGCACAGCGGCTGCTGCCTGCGCTCGCTGGCCTTGCCGGGCAGGTCGGCGCGGTCTTATCGGTGTGGCCGGGAGGACCGCATCGTGATCTTGATGTTGTTGTCGCCGTGCCTGGATATCTCTTTCATGCCGAGTCGCTGGTAGAGGGATTGAGCGCGCACGTTGATGGCAAGGACCTCGAGGACCAGGTCTTGGCCTCGCTGCCCGGCTTCGTCCATGAGCGCGTTGATGAGATGAGTGCCGATGCCGTGGCGTTGATAACTGGGGTGGACTTCGATGCGGGAGAGGAAGGTCTCGTCGGGACGGTACTCGACCTGAAGCATGCCGATGTCTGCTCCGTCGGCGGTGATGATCTGCCAGCGGCTCGGGTCGAACCCGCGGCTGTGGAAACCACGCTGAACCTGCTCGTCCCAACCCCAGGTCGCAGAGATGTAGTCGCCCATCGCGACCTTGTGCAACTGGAAGCAGAACTCGCTGTCGGCCGGTACGGCCGGCCGCAGTGCGATAGCGGTCATGCTGCGGCCTGTCCGGGGCGTTCGATCAGGATGCCGGCTTGCCGTGCAATCATCGTCGAAAGGGCATGGTCTTCTTAGCTGTGGTCGCGCGGTGGCGGTCGGAGGCGGACCGCGCAGGCCACGTAGACCGCAGCAATCAAGCTCCACACGAGCGCAAGGGCGCCAACCGACCCGAGCGCCATGTGCTTCAGCGCCAGCCGCCGCCTAGCCGCGGCCCCCTGTCGGCGGCGAGGCGAAGCCGAAGCAGCCAGACGCGCATCGACGCGTGCGTCTATTTCCTTCTCGACCTTCGCCAGGAACGACTCCACGACCGCATCGCGGTACTCAGGGCCGAGTTCACTGTGCGTCTCGGCGGCGGCGCGAATCTCCTGCGACGACAGGTTCGACGTACTCATGGATCCAGGGTAGCCATTCTCGCCTCGACCGATTGGGCGTCTGCCGGGCGAGAACGGCGCAACTCTCCGGATGCTTGACATTTTGCTGCGATTTCTCTACAAATCATGAGAGTCACGGCAATAGGAGGCGAACAGGTGGGTCGCAGACGCACGGCCATTCTTAGCGCATGTGGTGCGCTGTGCGCGGGCGCGCTGACGCTCGGCGCGCCGTCCGCGGTGGCCAATTCGCAAGCCAGCGGACCGCACTGGCGGGTCCTCGCTAGCACTCCAGGGTCACTCGGCACCGTCGTCGCGCCCACTGCTACCAGCGCCTGGGCGCTCGGGTGGGGTGCGCACCCGCCAGCGGGTCCGATCTTTGCGATCGGGCGGCACTGGAACGGGCGCCGCTGGTCACAAGTACGGTTTCCCAGCGGCGTCAACCGCAGCGGCATGAGCTGTGCTGGCGCCAGCTCGCCAACCGACGTTTGGGCCTTCTCGGGGGCGGGGGCGAGCGGCGGCAATCCGCCGAGCACCGTGTCGGCCCTGCGCCTGCGTGCCGCGCGCTGGGTCGTCGTGAAGGATTTCCCTGGCAGCTATGTGACAGGCTGCAACGTGCTTGGAGCGACCAATGTCTGGGTCTTCGGCGGTGCGGTGGCCGGACTAGGCCCAGCGATCGGAACCTGGCACCTCCGTGGTTCCCGTTGGACCCAGATCAAGACCGGCAACCTCGTGCTGTTCACTGCCAGCGCAGTTTCGGCCAAGGACATCTGGGCGGCCGGCGCGGACATTTCGCACAGCCCTCGCAACCAACCCGTCGTCGCTCGCTGGAATGGCAGTTCGTGGCGTGAGATCCGGTCCATCGGCGCAGCGCTGCCCGGGCCCACGAGCACCACCTTGGTGGGGCTAGACGACATCAAAGCGATGTCTGCGCGCAACGTCTGGGTCCTGGCGACGGTCGTGCGAGGCTCCGCCGTGAGCTTCGTGGTGGTGCACTGGAATGGGCACAATTGGAGTCGGGTGAGTCCAGGCAGTCCCGGTTATTACCTTCCCACTGCTGTTTCCGACGGCCATGGCGGCTGGTGGTCGGTGCCGTACCTGCCGAACCGACCCGTGCGCTATCTGCTCCATCGCGCGCAGGGCCGCTGGACAAGATTCGCGCTTCCGGTTCAGCTCTTCTTCTCCCCCGGCAGCGTATCGCCGACGTTCGGCATCACCCATGTACCGCATTCGAAAGCGATGCTTATCGTCGGAACGCAGATCAAACCCACAGGCGAGGCCGGCGTGATCCTCGCATTCGGAAGGCTTCCGGCCTAGAGCGGGCCGGAACGGCTGAGTGAAGATTCAGGCCGCTTGCATAGCAATGGCGACATCCGCGGCTACCCGGCAGGGGCCGAGCCGACGGCACGCCGCAGCGCCGCCGTCAGGCTCGCCGGATCGTACTCGGGCAGCACAGCGGCCAGATGACCGTCGGGCCTGACGACGTGCACGCTCTCGTCGCTGGCATCGAGTGCGGCCCGCAGTCCGCCGGCCGGGTCGAGGTCCGCGAGCGCGTAGCTGATGACCGGCGCCGGTGTCGCCGCCGCTGCCGCCCGCCCTGCGGCGGTCGCCGTCTCGGGCCGCTGGGTCAGCAGCACGAGCGAGGAGCCGAAGAGGCTGCGCAGCCGGGTCCCCGCACCGCCGGCGCGGCAGATGCCGTCCGGGCAGATGACGCCGGGTACCGGCGGACGGCGTGCCCCTGGCTCGGCGGGGAAGCCGTCGAGCGGCGGCCCCGGCGTGGTCAGCGGGCTGGTCGTGTACCAGTACGGTTCGGCGAGCTTGCCCGAGTTGATCTGTGCCCTGGCGGCAGGATCGGTCAGCGCGCGCTCCAGCACCTCGCTGCGGCGCCGCCGCAGAGCGTCGGTCTGCGGCACGAGGAACTCCATCGTCGCGCTGGTGACCCGCAGGTTCTCCCGCGCGGCGGCGGAGCGCTCGGACTCGTACGTGCCGAGCAGGTCAGGGGGTGCCCAGCCGCGCCGGACGAAGCCAAGCTTCCACGCGATGTTCTCCGCGTCTTGCACGCCCGAGTTCAGGCCGCGCGCGCCGAACGGCGCGTACAGGTGCGCGGCGTCACCCGCCAGGAATGCGCGCCCGGCCGCGAACGAGTCGGCGACGCGCTCATGGAACCGGTACGCCGTCGCCCAGATGACCTCGTATGGCTGGTCGCCAGTGATCTGGCTGATCCGCTCGTTCAGCGCCCCGCTGGCGCGCTCCGCGTCGAGGTCGAACCCGGCAGGAACCTGCCAGTCGATTCGCCACACGCCATCAGGGCAGTGATGCACGAGAACCTGCCGGCCGGGATTCCAGCTCGGGTCAAAGAAGAACCTTCGTTCGCTGGGAAACGAGAGCTGCGCGCGAATGTCGCAGATCAGGAACTGGTCGTCGAACGATCTGCCAGGAAAGCCGATGCCGAGCAGCTGCCGGACCGCGCTGCGGGGCCCGTCGGCGCCGATCAGGTGACTGCCGCTGATGCTCGTCCGCCCGGCCCGTACGCTCACCCCGCTCTCGCCGGCCGCGACCGCGGTCACCTGGTGGCCGAACCGCAAGTCGATCAGCGGCTCCGCTCGCACCCTGGCCAGCAGGTACCGCTCCACGCTGGCCTGGGAGATGTTGATCCACGGCGGCAGCGTCCCCGGGCCGGTGCCGGGAAATGTCACCGCGAAGAGCTCGCTCGACCGGTAGAACGTCCGTCCCGTCGTCCAGGTCACGCCCTCGGCGACCATCTCGTCGGCGCAGCCGGCCCGGCCGAAGATATCGAGCACATCCCGCTGGAAGCAGATCGCCCTGGACCCCGCGTGCGTCCGCTCAGCCTGAGCCGATTCCAGCACCACTGACGGGACTTGCCAGCGGGCCAGCAGCAGCGCCGTGAGCAGGCCGACGGGGCCTGCCCCTGCGATCAGGACCGGCTCGGACAGTGCCTCGGACACGGCTTAGTCCTGGAGCTGGTGCCCAGACCTGCCGGTCCCGCTCGGCGGTCCAGATGACGGGCCGGTCGATGCCCGCTAGCTCGTCCCAGAGCCGCGAGACGTTGAACGGCATGCAGTGCTCGAAGATCGGCCAGCGCCCGTATCTGGGCTCGAGCGCGCCGTGCGCCGCGGCGAACGCTTCCTTGAGCGTCCCGCCCGCCGCCTGCACCGCGCCGACGTGCGCGAGCATCGCTGCGAGGAAGTCGCGGGTCTGGCCGATGGCCGAGGTCACTGCGTCGCCACCGAGCGCGACGGCGCCACGGCCGCCAACCAGGGACTCGGCGCCGAGCGCGGCGACCGCGTCCAGCGTGCCCGTTGACCACTCTTGATGGAAGGCATCGCCGGTGTACAGGGCCGCCTGGGCTTCGACCAGGTCCCCTGCGAACAAGATCTTCTGGCCAGGCAGCCAGGCGACGATGTCGCCCTCGGTGTGACCGCGTCCGCAGTAGGCGAGCACCAGTTCGCCGCGGTCGCCGCCGAGATGAATGGTCATCCGATCGGAGAAGGTAGCCGTCGGCCACGTCAATCCGGGAATGGACTCGGGATCGCGGAACAGTCTCGGCATCCTGCCCAGCTCGGATTCCCAGTCCTGACGGCCGCGCTCGGCGATCAGCGCGCGCGTGTTGTCGTGCGCGACGATGACTTCGGCTCCGAACGCGCTCGCGCCGAGCACGCGCACCGCGTGATAGTGCGAGAGCACCAGGTACCTGATCGGCTTGTCGGTGTGCTCGCGCAGCCGCTCGAGCCAGCCGCGCGCCGCGACAGGAGTCGCCATCGCCTCGAAGCAGACCAGGAAGTCCTCGCCCTCGATCGCGCCGACGTTCGGGTCGCCCTCGGCCGTCAGCGCGTAGACGCCGTCGCCGATGACTTCGAGTCTCTGGTCCTTCTCGGATAGGTCGCCCGACGAAGCGAACGTCTTCACCTGCTCAGCTCCCCTCGTTGTGCCCGGTCAGCGTGCGGCTCTCCTGGTCCCTCACTCTCGTCCCCGATATCCGCGCTCGCAACCTGGGAGGTCCGGCACCGTACCGCCGGGGGGATGGCCCGAGTGCCGGCGCTCCGGACCCGGATGATTCCTGGCAGTCAGAGCGGGCAGGAGAATGGCTTGGGTATGAAGAGCTTGCGCCGCATGCACACCAAGATCGCGTGGGCTGCGGGCGTGGTGCTGGTGGCCGCGCTGGCGGTGACCGTGGCCCTGCTGGTTACCCCGATGCAGCAGGTGTCGCTTGCCGGGCAGACCGTGCGGGTCGGAGCCGCGGCCCCGTCGCTGAGCTTGTCGGGACCTGGTGAACTCGACCTGTTCGGCCAGCGGCTGCCGACGACCCTGCAGTTCGCGGGCCCGGTCCGGCCTAGGCTCGCGCTGACCAGCATCACCCTGGGACGGCAGCTGGCTACGGCGTTCGCGCCAGGCGGGTCCGGTCAGGAGCGCGAGATAGGCGACGCACTCGCTTCGGGGTGGAAGCGATATTTCGGCTGGGAGATCGTCATTACCGCGGGCTGTGCGCTGGTCTTGGGGGGCGCCCTGGCGGGGTGGTTCCGGTTCAGCGCGCGGCGCACGATCGTCCTGCTCGCAGCCTGCCTGGCGGTCGCTGAGGTGGTGAACCTCGGCGGCATCATGGCGACGGCGTACACGGCCCCGGCAAGGTTGCGGCAGGTGAACTCCATTGCCGCGCTCGCCGGCCGGTCGCCGCTGCCGCCGGTGCCGCGTGCGCCAGGGGCGCCCGAACCGCACGTCCAGGTCGTGGTGATGGGTGACTCCACCGCGGCCGGCATCGGTAACCCCCGGCCAGCCAACCCGAGCAAGCTCGACCTTGCCTGCGGCCGCAGCACGGCGAGCTATGCGGTCGACCTCGGCCAGATCAACAACTGGAAGGTGCTCAACCTGGCCTGCAGCGGAGCGACGATCCCGGCCGGCATCCTCGGGGCGCAGGCGTTGCCAGAGGCGACGGCGCCTGCCCAGTTCGGCGAGGCGAAGAAGGCCACGCACGCCTCCTACGTGATCGTCAGCATCGGCGCCGACGACCTGGGCTGGTCCTCCCTGCTGCAGCTTTGCGCGGTGACCACCTGCGATGACAAGGCCTCAACCGCGTACTTCCAGCAGCAGCTCGCGTCGTTCACGGTTGGGTACTACCAGCTCTTGCGCAGGCTCGCCGCGCTGCCATCGCATCCGGTCGTGCTTGTGAACCTGTATTACAACCCGTTCGACACCACGGCGCACTGCCTGGACAGCGTGGGCCTGACCGGCGCGAAGGAGAACACGCTGATCCGCCTGCTCGGTGCCCTGAACAACGTGCTGGCGAACGGCGCCCGCGCGACCGGCCTGATCGCCGTGAGCCCCGATTTCGCCGGGCATGCCCTGTGCGATCCGCAGCCGTATGTCCAGGGCCTGCACGGCAAGGCGCCGTTCCATCCGACGGTCGCCGGGCAGCTCGCGATCGCGCTCGCCGACGTGCAGGCTCTGCAGCGGCCCGAAGCGGCAGGCTCGAGGCCGGCCGTCGCCGGGAGGAAGCGAACCGCCTAGCCCGTCACCGTCCCAAGGAACAGCCACCAGGTAACCAGGCCGCGGACCGGTGCCGATGGACAGCGCCGCCTCGTCGCGACCCTGGCCACCGGCTCCCCTCAAAACCGGCCGTTCTGCCTCCGGCTGCCGGTTAAAACTGGTCAGGCGAAGCGACAGCTTCGACGGCGATGACCTCAGGCGGCGCCGGAGCCGCGCCGACCGACCCGATGAACGCCTGCAGGTCAGGGTTGGCGAAGAACTGCTGGAAATGCTCGACGCTCTCCCATTCGTCATTGATAACGACGACGCCGTCGCCGATCCCGAAGCGGTGGTGAATGGCGCCAGCGGCGCGAGCTTCGTCGGCGATCTTCACGAACTCGTCGGCCCGCTCGGCAAGGGCCGCGCGGAACTTCGCAGTGTCACCCTGAAATTTCCCTATGACCAGCACGCTCATGCGACTGACCCCCCTCTGGCGAGTGCCCTGCTGCGATGAGGGCTTACGCCCTCCGCCAGTGGTACGTCGCCGTCAAGCCGGGCGGATCACCCCAGCGAGGATGAATCAGTCAAGGGCGAGTGCGGCCGCGGCTGCGAGCACGGACGAAGCCTGGTCCGGATCGCCGGTCACGTACGCGTCGAGGTCCGATGGCCTGATCCGGTTGGCGGCGAGGCGGCAGAAGCTAACGACGTCGGTGACGATGCCGATGGCGGCTGGCTCGGCGGATCGATCGCCCGCCTGATCGCCGGCCTGGTCTCCGACAGCTACATCCCAGGTACCGCCGCCCGCTCCGGTGAGCACCAGGTGCACGCTGATCGGCTCGCGGAACTCGGTCAAGGCCGCGCCAAAGGGCAGCAGCGCGGTCGCGAGCTCCGTCATCGGCCTGAGTGTCGAGGCAGCAGGCGTCGACGGCGGCAGGCCGGCCACGGCCCGGATGTCGTTCTCATGTGTCCACAGCTCGAACGTCCTGGCTACGAGCAGATCACGCAGCCGCAGTGCGATGCCGTGGATCGCGACCATAGCGTCGAGGTCAGACTCGGCTGCCAGGGCGAGCGTATGGTCGACCGCCACGCGCCAGTCGGCTGTCGTCGCCGTCGGTGGCCTGCCCGCCTGCTGGAGCGCGGTGGGCTGGGTCGACCGCACGTGGTCCGCGTTGCCAACCGCGCGATCACCGGCCATGCCGCTGTGCACGTCGTGCTCCACACCGGTCAGGTGGCCGACGAGGCCCTGCACGTCGAGGTCCCGCAGCACGGGCAGGTGCCAGTCCGCCGCCGTGAGCGAGCCCAGCATCTCCGAGAACGCCTCGGCGGCGTGGGCGAATGCCTCGATGGGCGAGTCCTCGACGACCTCAGGGACGGTCCGGCCAGGCGGTCTTGTCTGGTGCGACGCCGTCATGACGCGCTCGCGCAGCCCGGCGGGCAGCACGACCTGCTCAGGGCTCTCGGCCGTCATGGTGACTCCAGAAGCTGCCGGTCGAGCGCGGCCTCGAGCTTGGCCAGCGCCAGTCTCAGTCTAGATTTCGCGGTCCCTTCCGGGATACCCGTCGCAAGTGCGACTTCGCGGTAACTAAGGCCCCTAAAGTAGGCGAGTTCCACCACCTGCCGCTGCCCGTCCGGCAACAAGCTGACCGCGGCCCTCACCGCGTTGGCCGTGTCCGCTGCCGCGATCGCGTCGCCCGGCGTCGGGTTCAGGCCTTCCGGCGTCAGCCGGTAGTGCCGCTCCTGCCGCGCCAGCCTGCGCAGTTCGCTCCTGATCAGGTCGATCGCGCGGCGCTTGGCCAGGACGATCAGGTAGGTCCCGAGCGGCCCGATGGCGGGGTCGTAGCGGTCAGGATGACTCCAGAGTTCGACGAACACGTCCTGGACGACATCCTGGGCCGCGGTGCCCTCGCCGAGCACGCGCAGCGCAGCGCCGTAGACGGCCCGCGCCAGGCCGTCGAAGACCTCGGCAAGCGCGTGGTCATCGCCGGCCGTCAGGCGCGCCGCCAGCAGCGCATCCGTCGCCTCCACGCACGGAAAAATAGCGCGAGCGGGACAAGTCAGGCAACGTTACGGGTCAGTAGCCGGGCCCGCGGGTGCTCAGCGTCCTCGGCTAACGCTGGCCCTAGATGCCGCCGGAGTCGGCCCCGCGTGCCTGATCGATCAACTCTGGAAGGTCGGCGAGCGGTCCAAGGTGCCGCAGCTTGTCGCGGTTGATCACGCTGCGGGCCGCGACTACCTGCCCGCCTGTGATCTCCAGCGCCATCACGCTGATCAGGCGCCCGTCGGCGGCTAGGAACAGCGCGCCCGGCTGGCCGTTGACCGCCGTCGGCTTAATCGCGCCGCCGACTTGCAGCAACTGGGCACCCAGGGCAGCGAAGAGCCGGCTGACCTTGTCCCGGCCGACGATGGGCCGCGGCCAGGACGGCTTGGTCTTGCCCGCATCGCCGACCACGACTGCATCCGCGGCGAGCATCGACACCAGGCCGTCCATGTCGCCGGCGGCCATGGCCGCGAAGAACCGCGTGGCGAGCTCTGCGCTCTTGCTCGCAGACGCCTCGAACCGGCGCTGACCAGCGGCGACGTGTTTGCGTGCCCGGTATCCGAGCTGCTTGCATGCGTCTTTCGAACGGCCCACGATGCCGGCCACCTCGTCGTAGCCGTAGCTGAAGACGTCGTGCAGCAAGAACACGGCCCGCTCGTCCGGCGACAGCCGCTCGAGCAGCAGCAAGAAGGCCATCGATATGGTGTCCGACTGCTCGGCCAGACTGGCCGGGTCCGTCCCTGACAGGTAGGCGGGCCCGGGCGTTGCGAGGTCGGTCAGCACGGGTTCTGGCAGCCACTGACCGACATAGGTCTCGCGCCGCACCCTGGCCGAGCGGGCGTGGTCGATGCACAGCCTGGTAGTGACTGCTGATAGGTACGCCTTGGGCGACTCGGGCGTGGCGGGGCCGCCGGCGGCTTGTCCGCCGGCCACGACGCGGTGATAGCGCAGGAACGCTTCCTGCACGATGTCCTCGGCCTCGGTGACGCTCCCGAGCATCCGGTACGCGATCGCGAACAGCAGCGGCCGCAGGTCGTCGAACGCCTCCGCGGCAGCTGTCAGGTGGCTTGCCTGCCGCTGCTGCTCGGTCATGAGCGGGACGCAGGATCCTGATCGGCGACCGCGTGCAGGCCGCGAGCGAAACCGTCCCGCCAGGTCGGCCACGCCGGCTCCCAGCGCAGTTCGCGCTTGGCCTTGGCGTTGGACGAGCCACGGACAGAGGTCATCATCGCGACCGCGGTCTCGCCGGCGGCCAGCCGCCCGAGCCAGACCGGCACCCGGAACGGCATCTTCGCGCCGACGGCCGCGGACAGGACGGGGAGCCACTCGCTGACCGGCGCTGGATCGTCGTCCACGATGTTGTAGACGCCGGTGCCGCGATCGAGCGCGGCCACAGCCGCGCTCGCGGCGTCCTGGACGTGGCTGAACGACCAGATGCCCGCGCCGTCGCCGATCACCGGAACCTGCCGGCGCTTGATCATGCCGACGAACAGGTCCGACGCAACGGGGCCGTACAGACTGCCGTAGCGGAGCACGACGCCCTCCAAGGGCGAGTTCGTGACCGCGTTCTCGAGGTACCTGATCCCGTCGAGCGTCGGACGCATCGCCCGCGGCGGGTCAGGGTCGAGCGGATCGTCCTCGGTCTTCACCGCGCCGCCGGTCCTGATGTTTGGCCAGCCCGTGAAGCTCTGGACGATCATGCGGCGCGCGCCGGCCGCCTGTGCCGCAGCCAGCAGGTGGTCGAGGCCCGCGGTCCGCAATTCATTGGTCTTGGCGAAGGTGCGGTCGATGTGCCGCAGGTCGAAGCCGCCGCTCAGCGCCGTCATCTGGTGGATCACGACCTCTGGTTCAGCCCTGGCGACCGCCTGGCCTACGCCGACCGCGTCGAGACCGTCGACGACCGCGACGTCGGCGCCGGCAGCTTGCAGCCCAGCGGCCTTGCCCGCGCTCCGGGTCGTGGCGGTGACGTGGTGCCCGGCCGCGATGAGCTGCGGCACGAGCTGCTGTCCGACTACGCCGGTTGCCCCGGCGACGAGTACTCGCATGGTGGAGTCCTCCTCGTTCTGCGTTTTCTAGCCTTTCACTCAGCAGACGAGATAGGGCGCGTGCAGGTAACACCTACCCGCCACGCGTGCGCACAACGCGGGGCCTCCGCAGGGAGTCAGGACGGCTCGGCGAGTACCCGCAGCCGCAGCAGCTGCGGCATCTGTTCCAGCTGCCTGAGGACGGCCGCTGGCAGCTCGTCGGCGTCGACCTCCATGATGCTGTACGCGTGATCGCCGCGGCAGTCGTTGATCATCTCGACGACGTTGATCCCGGCCGCGCTGATGACGCTGGCAACCTCCGCGATCACGCCAGGCGTGTTCCTGTGCGCCAGGGTCAGGCGCCGGAAGCCGCGCCTGGGCAGTGAGACCGGCGGGAAGTTCACCGAGTACGTGATGTTCCCGTTCTCCAGGAAGTCCTGCAGCTCATCGGCGATCATGATCGCGCAGTTGTCCTCCGCACTGCTGGTGCTGGCGCCTAGGTGCGGCAGCGCGATGACCTTCTCGTGCGCATGCACCGTCGGATTCGGGAAGTCCGTCACGTATCCGCGCAATTCGGCCGCGTCCAGCGCCGCGATCAGCGCCTTCTCGTCGACGAGTTCGTCGCGGGCGAAGTTCAGCAAGATCGCGCCATGTGGCATCAGTCCGAGCTTGCGGGCGTCGAGCAGGCCGCTGGTGGACTCGGTCAGCGGCACGTGCAGCGTGACGAAATCGCTCTCGGCCAGCAGCCGTTCCAGGCTGTTGACCTGGTGCACCTGAGCGGACAGCTGGGACGCGTGCTGCTCGCTGATCCCTGAGTCAAAGCCCAGTACCCGCATGCCGAGGTCGACGGCCGTGTTCGCGACCCGGTAGCCGATGGCGCCGAGCCCGATCACGCCGAGGGTGCCGCCGCTGATCTCGTGCCCCGCGAACTGCTTCTTGCCCTGCTCGACGGCCTTCTTCATGTCCTGCTGCGGCAGCGACCTGGCGTAGGCGAGTGCGGCAGGCAGGTTCCTGGCGGCGAGCAGCATCCCCGCGACGACGAGTTCCTTGACCGAGTTCGCGTTCGCGCCAGGCGCGTTGAACACCACGATCCCGCGCTCGGTCATCGCGTCGACTGGGATGTTGTTGACGCCCGCACCAGCCCGGCCGATCGCAACGACAGTCTCGTCGACGGGTTCGTTATGCAAATTGAAAGATCGCAACATGACCGCGTCGGGCTGCTCGAGCTCTGGCGACACGCTGTAGTCGGCGCTGAACCGCCGCAGTCCGGCGGGCGAGATGACGTCGTAGGTCCGCACTCCGAACTTAGCCATGCTTGGCCTCGAACTCCCTCATGAACTCGATCAGTGCGTCGACGCCCGCTTCGGGCATCGCGTTGTAGATGCTCGCCCGCATGCCGCCGACGCTGCGGTGTCCTTCCAGGTTGACCAGGCCTGCCGCCCTCGCCCCGGCCAGGAAGACCGGCTCCAGGTCGGCCCTGGCGAGCGTGAACGGCACGTTCATCAGCGACCGGCTGGCGGGCTCGACCGGGTTGGCGTAGAAGCCTGACGTGTCGATCGCGGCGTACAGCTTCGCCGCCTTCCTGCGGTTCACCTCGGCGATCGCCGGTACGCCGCCCTGGCCGGCGATCCAGTCGAAGACCAGGCCCGCGATGTACCAGGCGTACGTGGGCGGGGTGTTGATCATGGACCCGGACTTGGCGTTCTCGAACCAGTTCCACACCTGCGGGGTAGTGGACCTGGCCCGGCCGAGCATGTCCTCGCGCACTATCACGACAACGAGTCCTGACGGCCCGATGTTCTTCTGCGCGCCCGCGTACAGCACGCCGAAGTCACTGACCTCGATCGGCTCGCTCAAGATGATCGAGCTGACGTCGGCGACCAGCGGCGTGCTGCCGGTGTCCGGCACTTCGGGGAACCTGACCCCCTGGATGGTCTCGTTCAGCGTGATGTGGACGTAGTCCGCGTCCGGGGTCCGCTCCCAGTCCCGCATCGGCGGCACATACGTGGACGGGCTGGTACTGGCCGCCACGTTGATCCGGTCCAGGTACCTGATCGCCTCACCGTGGGCGCGCTTGCCCCACATGCCGGTGATCACGTAGTCGGCGGCGGCGTCCTGGGCGGACATGTTCATGGGCACGGCGGCGAACTGGCCGGTCGCGCCGCCCTGCAGGAAGAGCACGCGATAGTCGTCTGGCACGGCCATCAGTTCGCGCAGCCGGGCCTCCGCGTGCTCGGCGATCGCGACGAAGTCCGAGCCGCGGTGGCTCATCTCCATCACGCTCATGCCGCTGCCACGCCAGTTGGGTAGTTCCGCTTGCGCTTGCCTGAGCACGGCTGCGGGCAGTACGGCTGGCCCGGCGCTGAAGTTGTAGACCTGCTGCGAGGTATCTGTGTCCATGGTCCAGGGATGCGGGTTCGGGGTGCGCGGGAAGCGCTCTGAACTGCGGCCTCCCGGCCTCGCTCAACAATACCGGCCCGATCACAGTGATCACGTACCGTCACGCCCGCCACCCGCGCCTTCCGCGCGATCCCCCGCGTTCCGCCGCGTTCCGCGCGATCCGCCGCGTTCCGCGCGCAACGGGGGCGCCCCGTTGTCGCTCTACCAACAACTTGGCGCCCCCGTTGCGGCGGGGTGCACGGTCAGCGGCGGCCAGCTTCGGCGAGTTCGGGCCGATCGGGCCCAGACTGCGGCTCCGCCTGGACCGGCACCACTGCGGGGACCGGCTCGGCTGCCCGCGGCTCACGCAGCGCCAGGTAGCTGAGCACCGCTCCTGCTGCCACGAGGGCCACCGTCACCAGCAGGCCGGCGTGGTAGCCATCGAGATACGCGCCACTTGGTGCTGTCCCGTGCAGCAGCGCGCTGCTCTGCTGGGAGCGCAGGATCGCGCCGATCACCGTGATCCCGAACAGCCCGGCCACCTCGCGGGAGGCGTTCAGCAGCGCCGACGCCACGCCGGACTGCTCAGGCGGCTGGGCCTGCAGCACCGTGTTGGTCAGCGGCACCTGCATCAGGCCCGCGCCGAAACCGAAGAGCACGAAGCCCGGCATCAGACTGGCGAAGGTCGCGTCAGCGCCGAGCACCGAGAACAGGTACAGGCCGATCGCCATCACGCCCATGCCGGCGGCCACGGTCCGGTGCGCGCCGAGCCTGGTGTAGACCAGGCCAGCCACGCTCGCGGCGGCTGCCAGGCACAGCGCCATCGGCACGAACGCCAGCCCGGCCTTGGTCGGCGAGAAGCCGAGGATGTCCTGCAGGTAGATCGAGGTGAAGAAGTAGATGCCGAAGATTCCGAAGGCCCACAGCATCATCGTGAGCGTGCCGCCGCTGAACGCCCGCGAGCGGAACAGCTTCAGGTCCACCATCGGGTGCGCGGTGCGGGACTCGATCACCGCGAACGCGGCGCCGGCCACGGCCGCGAGCACGAACGCGCCGACGATCACTGCCGAGGTCCAGCCCCTGTCGTGGCCCTCGATCAGCGCATAGGTGAGCGCGAACAGCGCGAGCGACGACGTGACCATGCCGGGCACGTCGAGCCTGCGCTGGGCTGTGGTGTCCCGCGACTCGTCCATGGCGAAGTAGGCGATTGTCATGGCGATGATGCCGACCGGCACGTTGATGAAGAAGATCCAGCCCCAGTGCAGGTGCTGGCTGATAAAGCCGCCGATAAGCGGCCCGAACGCTAGCGCCATCGCGCCGATCGCGGTCCATACGCCGATCGCCGCTGTCCGCTCCCGCGCGTTGTCGAACGTCGCCATGATGATCGCGAGCGTGGTCGGGACCAGCAGCGCGGCGCCGAGCCCCTGCACCACCCTGGCGCCGATCAGCACGCTGCCGCTGCCGGCCAGCCCGGCCGCGAGCGAGGCGAGCGTGAACACGACGGTGCCGGCGAAGAAGAGCCGCCGCCGTCCGTAAACGTCAGCGATCCTGCCGCCCGCGAGCAGCAGCCCCGCGAACACCAGCACGTAGCTGCTGACCACCCACTCCAGGCCCGCGATGGACAAGTGGAGGTCGCGCTGGATGGTGGGGATCGCGACGTTCGTGACGTTGTTGTCGAGATAGGTCATGAAGGTGGCGAGGCTCACTGCCACCAGGGCCCACCAGCGTCTGGCCATCAGAGTTGCTCCTTCCGAGCCACGGTGTCCCTGTACGTCATTCCTATACAGAGCACCTATACGTGACTCCTGTACGTTGCTCCTGTACGTTGTATATTCCATATCTTGACTGTACGTCGTATAGTTGTCAAGTGATGGCAGCGACGAAGACCGGTGAAGCCGAGCGGACCAAGCTGAGCCGCGCGGCCGTGATCGAGCGCGCCCTCAAACTGGCCGACAACGACGGCCTGGACGCGCTTACGATCCGGCGCCTGGCCACCGAACTCGGCGTAACGCCGATGGCCCTCTACTGGCACTTTCGCAGCAAGGAAGAGCTGATCGCCGGCCTGGCTGACCGGGTCTGGGGCGAGATCAGGACCGACGTGGACGAGTCGTCGCACTGGTCTGATCAGCTCGCGATGGTGCTCGAATCGCTCATCGTCGTGCTGCGCTCGCACTCGTCGGCGTCCACGCTGCTGCTGACCAGCGAGAAGCTCGGCCCGTCGCACTGGGGGGCCACGGAGAAGACGCTGGCGATACTGCACGACGCGGGTTTCGACCCCAAGCACGCGAGCGAGATCGCGAAGTCAGCCCTGTGGACCGGGCTGACGCTAGTGATGAGCGAACCGGGCTTCGACCCCAGCCTCACGGCGCAGGAGAGCGCCGAGGTGATGCGGCGCAAGCAAATCGAGCTCGCCTCGCTCGCGCCCGATCGCTACCCGCACCTTGTCGAGGCGGCAGTGCCGATGACCTCGTGTGACGACAACGCCGAGTTCCACTACCGGTTCGGCGTGAACCTGTTCATCGCCGGGGTGCGCGCCCTCGCACCCGGCGCGTCCGCAGGGTCGTAACCGGCGGCTCTGCTCTAGGGCGCATTGTTCACAGCGGGTTTCGCCGCGTGACCGCAGTGCGGACCCTCCTGCGCGACGCCGGCCTGCGAACCTGAGAAATTCCGGAACCCCGAGGTGCGGAAGACCGCACCCGGATCTGCGGCGTACCTCGTTCTGCCCGGCGGCCGGCGCGCCTAGCGTCGATGTCATGGCCACATCAACCAAGAAGCAGCCCGGGTCATCGGAAGTGGTCCGAGTGCGTCGTCGCGCGATGGGCATTCTGTTCATCCTTTCCGGCGTGTTGTTCCTGGCCGGCGTCCTCGACCCGCCGATCTTGCCGACCTGGGGCGGTTCGGTCACCGACGTCATGGCCACGGCCTCGGCGCACCGAGTGGCGTGGTTCGCATCAACCTGGCTGATCACGCTGTCCATCGTTGCCGGGCTCGCCGCGGTCGAGCTCCTCGTCCGCGTCGTCGACACGGATCTGGCCCGCGTCGGCCGGGTGCTCTACGTTGCCGGCAGCGCGCTAGGCCTCGCGTCGACAACCTACGACCTGGCCGTCACCAGCACCCTGCTCGGCGCCCCCGCGCTTCCCGGCTGGTACCTCGGCATCCAGCACTGGGCCGACGGCCTCGGCACGGCGTACTTCGCCCTGCTGGCACCGGCCGCGATGGGCTGTGTGGGGGCGGCGATCCTGCGTACCCGCGCGCTGCCTGCGTGGACGGGCTACGTCTTCCTGACCGCGACCGTCCTGCTGCTGGGTCAGTACGCCGCGTTCCGGGGCGCGCTGCCGTTCCCTCAGTTCCTCGCATTCCTCGCCCTCGGCATCGCGGCGCTAGTGCGCCGGGCGCCGTCGCCCGGCCGCGAACCGGGCGAACCGGCCGTCCACGACCCATCGACAGTGAAGGAAACGCCATGACCACCACGCCCCGGACGGCCGCCCGACCCGCGTCCCTGCCGGCCGCGCCGACCGCTATCTTCGCGATCCTCGGGCTCATCGATATCGGACTGTTCGGCGTCGTCGGCTCCTCGATCGCCCCACCGCTTGCCGTCAGCATCGTCATCGCGGTGCTCGGACTCGTCACGCTGATGGCGCTGGTTCCCGCCCCGCATGGCAGCCGACCGGCCTTCATCACCGCCGTCACCGCCCAGGTCATCTCCGCCGTCCTCGCCCTCCCCGCGTTCTTCGCCGGCGCACCGGCCCGGATCATGGCTGTCGAAGGACTCGTCATCGTCGTGACGATCACCGCCGTCGTCCTGCCGCGCCGACGGCCCCGGCCGCAAGGAGCCTGACCGTGGGCCGCATCCGCTTCATCCTGGCCGGCGCCGTCATCGGGCTCGCCTGGGCGGCCAGCCTGCGCGGCTTCATGATGGTGCTGGCCGGCCCGGACTCGATCTTCACCTTCACCGGCACCTTCGGGATCATCATCCCGACCGGCATCATCGTCGGCGCGCTCCTGGGCTGGGCCGAACACCAACGCCACATCGGCCCCCAGCACCGGCTGCTCATCCTGGCCCCGCTGCTAGTGGGCATCATCCCGAACCTCGCTGCCGGACCGGACCCCGGCCCCATCGGCCTGGCACTGCTCGCCATGGCCGGCGGCTATGCCGTGTCCGGCCGCGGCCCGCTCTGGACGCGGATCGTCGCTGGCCTAGTCAACCTTGCCGGCATAGCCGTCACCTTCCTGGCACCCAAGCCCTTCCCGGACCTCAGCTACACCACGCCGCACGGTCTCTGGTTCGACACCCTGGCGGCGTCCCTGGGCGTGGTCCTCGCCCTCGCCTGCTCCATCCCGATGCGCCGCCCAGAGACCATTCCCGACCCCGCTGGTCGAACGTCGACCACCGACGGGTCCGGCCACTGGTCCATCCCGGCCCCATTTGCTGTGCCACGTCGAGCACCAGCCGAAACCACCAGCCCGGTCCCCGACAGCTCCGGTCCGACCGATGACACATAACGGCGCCGTTTGTGCCGACGGTAGGGGGTGGGTGCGACGGCGATGTTGATTGTGTTGGTCCCGTCCGAGCGGTGGCGCGCACCATCGGCGCATGGCCCATTTATGGCCGCTGCATTCACTGGCTTGGCCGAGGCGACAATATGCCTGGCTGGCCTAGGTCTCACAGTGCTACGGTGCCGCGCATGCCTTCTGCTGAGGTGATGCGTAACGCTCGCCCGGTGGTGCGGTCTGAGCTGGTCAGGGATCTGCGTGCGCTGGGCGTCCAGCCGGGCGGTGTGCTGATGGTGCATACCCGGATGAGCGCGATCGGCTGGGTGGTGGGAGGCGCCGAGACAGTCGTGACGGCACTGCTGGATGTCCTGGGTCCGGCCGGGACGCTGATGGCCTACGTCGGCTGGAATGACAGCACTGGCGGCCTGACCGGATGGCCGCCTGCGTGGCAGGAGGCGTACCGGTCCGAGTGCCCGCCGTTCGACCCCGAGTTCTCCGAGACCGACCGGCAGATGGGCCGTGTCCCTGAGCGCATCCGCACCTGGCCTGGCGCGAGGGTCAGCGGCAGCCATTTCCGGCGGATGGCGGCCATCGGCTCTGCAGCAGGCTGGCTGACCGAAGATCAGCCGTGGAATCATGGCTTCGGGCCGGGATCGCCGCTGGCCAAACTCGTCGAGGCAGACGGGCAGGTCCTGCTGGTCGGTGCACCGCTGGACCGGCTGACGATCCTTCACCATGCCGAGTCTCTGGTGGACAGCCCGGACAAGCGGATGGCAAGTCATGTGATTCCCGTTCGGGAGCGCGGCCAGGTCGTCTGGCGGATGGTGTCTGACCACGACACGTCCACGGCGATCGGCGCCTTCCCTTATGAGCGGGTAATCGGCGACCAGGATCCGTTTGCGGTCATCGGTCAGCTGGCCCTCGACGCGGGCTGCGGTGTCGGCGGTCGGGTCGGTAAAGCTGAAAGTCATCTGTTCTCGGCCAGGCCGCTGGTGCGATTCGGCGTCGAGTGGATGAACCGCGAATTCGGGTCCTGACGCCGGGCCGACCCTGTCTGCGACCACTTCGAAGCGCCAACCCCATACCAAAACAACATAGGTGCGCACAAATTGAGCAACTCGGGACTACCACGACGCGCCGGTGGCTCGGCAACAGCTGGGCTTGAAGACCAGCAGGCGGCTCACGCGGATATAGGGCGGTACTTCGCCGGCGCGTCGGAGAAGGTCGTGCAGATCCTGACGGATATTGCGCGGGCGGACGCTAGAGAGATCAGCGCAGGTGGGAGCCTCCTGCTACTCAACCTGAAGCGATCTGCCGGCGCACCGCTCATGGCCGTTTAGTACTCCCCTGACTGCCGAAGAGCAGATGGGCGACGAGGCCGATCACCGATCCGGGAATGCCTAGGAGCTGGCAGGCCGTCCAGGCCGCCGACGCCGCCGGGAATCACGAGGACGGCCGAGCGCCGAAGAAGAACGGTCGACCAGATCCGCGTCCATGGCAGTCCGCGTTGTTACGCGACGCCGGCCTTGTACCCGAACGCTCGTCGTGCAGAGGCTCTGAGCGTGAAGGTGAGCTGAGTATTCGCACATGCGCAAGATGAGTACCAGCAATCAGGTTCGCCGCGCCGTGCGATGCCACGCTGAAGCCATGGAGAATCCATCGCCGCTAACCCGGCCGCTGTACAGCCTCGACTGCGACGCCAGGCCCAGGTCCGCTGCTGCCGTCACCGCCGCGACGCCTGGACTCAGTACCGGCGCTAGCGCGTTCCCCCCGACCGGCCTGCTGTCGGGTCAACGCACCGAGATGAGCGTCATGCCATGACCGAAAACCACCCGCCGCCAGATGCCGGCAACGCGCTCCCGGGCCCGGCCGCCGACCAGCCGGTGCCCGCGCCGTCACCGGCCGGGCTCGCTCCGCCGCACCGGACCAGCCCGATCGCGATCGCCTCGGCCGCCTGCGGCACGGGCGCCGTGGTCCTGTCCGTGGCATATCTCGGCTTCATGTTTAACCCCCGGGCATACTCACCAGGCGGCAGCACTGTTGAGTTGGTCATGCAGCTTCTGGGGATCTGCGCGTGCCCCGCAGCGATCGTGCTCGGCATCGTCGCCCTCGTCCAGATGCGGCGCACGAGGCGACGCGGAACGGGCCTGGCGGCAGCCGGGATGGTCCTCGGATGCGCCGTCCCGGTGCTGTGGCTGGTACTCGTCGTAGTCGCCATGGGCATCGCCTGCCAGCCCCCGCAGGGATGCTGACCAGCGGGCCCGTGCCGGAACCACGTCCCGGCCCAATGGCCGATCCCGCCGAGCCAAGACGGCGCGACGCGGCCGCACGGCACCACCGATCCGAGGTCGGCCGGACTGCAGCGGCGCGGAACATTTCTGCGATACGACGGCCGTGGCACCGATCTTGACCGCCACCCGCCGGAGTGATCTGGCTCCTCACGGACATACCGGACCGGAGCCTTTCGCGTCCGAACTGGCATAGGCGACTACGCAAGGGCCCGTGGCCCCTGATCAGGTGCGCGAGACGATCATGACATTCGTCATCGAACCGCGGCATGGCCAGTGGAAGATATCGGTGGCGCACACCATTCGGGGAGGTTCGGTGCGGAGCGAACGGGCAGGCGGGCGATCACTGTGCCGTCCTGGTTTACCTCCTCTGCCGCCTACAATGCGGTGCCGTTGAAGTCGCCGCAGCGCTAGATGACCAACAGCGAGCGTCCGGGTTGCCAGCCGGCGCGGCCCGCGGTTGGTCCTCAGAGGCGGAGGTCCCTTCGACGCGGGCCCGATGACTCCGGCGGCAGATGCCACCTAGTGGAAGCGTCAATCATGACACTTCAGGTGGCAGGAAGCGCGGTCATGGCGATCAGGACGATCCGCGAACACGGCAAGACTGGCAAGGGCCGACCAGCGACCAGGTATGGCAGGCGGTCACCCGTGCCTCGTTCGCTGTGCTCAGCCACGTCACCCCGGCCGGGGACCCGCGGTAAAGCGGCGTGATGTACAAAGCCAGCGGCCGTAGGCTGGTCGTCGCGGTCGCACCTGGCAGCTGGAAGGCCCGGCACATCGCGGCTGACGGCCGGGTCGCCGTGACAGTTCCGGTGCGCCGCGGCGGGATCTTGTCGCTGGTGGCGCCCATTCCCCCGGCGGTCATCAGCTTTCACGGGACGGCCGTCGTGCACCCGGCCGGATCGCCCCAGGCGCACTCGCTGCTGGACAACCTGGGGTCCCTTGTCCCCGCGAAGCGGCGGGCCTCGGCCTGCGTCATCGAGATCATCCCTGCTAGCGCGTTCCGCACCTACGGGCTGGGCGTCTCGCTGCGGACGATGCTCGATCCGGCCGTCGCCCAGGCACGCGTGCCGGTCACGCCGGAAGGGGTCACCTGATAACCGCACCGCCCGACACCGAAGTACGGGGCGCTGCCAACGCTCGCCCAGATGACCAAGACGGTGCTCGAGACCGCCTTGATAACCTGCGGCCACGGCACAAGCTTGCGGCGGCGCCAGGCCCAACAGCCGGAGGATCAGCCGATGGGCACCAGCGGATACATCAGCTTCATCGTCGACGGCCAGGCCATCAACGCCTACAGTCACCTGGACAGCGGTCCCGTCCCCCTCGGCCTGACCGTGCTGCACTGGCTCCGTTCCGCAAGCGCCCAGCTTGAGCCGCTCAAGACGGCGATCAGGGGGCTTACGGTCGTCAGCGATGACGACGGCAGGCCGCCCACGGCGGCGCACGTCAGCCGGTTCCGCCAGTACAGCGACCCTGCGTGGGTGATCCGGCTACGGAATGGTACGCCCTGCCGCGCAATACCCAGGGGGATCCGGACGCGATCCTGGCATCCGGCTACGTGGTCTACGAAGACGAGCCCTGGGGGTGGATCTATGAGATCAACACAGATGAACGGACCTTCACCGTCAACTTCTGCAACGAGAACCGCGTGACCTGGCCATGGACCGCCTTGCCGCCAGATGAGCAGTTCCTGGCCGAGGCAAATCAGCTGATACCGCCGGAAGAACCTTACGATCTCGATGGCGGATAACAAGTAGGACCAAACCCCGGGCCGCCGACCCTGTTAGGACGACCAATGACCATGTACAAGAAAGCTCGCGTACAAAGCGCGTGACTACGCCGCTCGCGAGGCCATCCGCACCGAGCTGGTCACGCGGCAGGACCAGAGCCACGCGGCCATCGCGATGCACCTCGAGGTGCCTCGCCGGACGGTCGACTATGAGTGCGCCGAGCTGGCCAGGGTAGTCGCAGCATCCTTGCCCGCATCCGCCGCGGTGAGTCAGCGGCCGCCTTGCTGACTATGGCTGGCGGGGCGCCCATCCTGTGTGCAGGCCTAAACCACGCCGGCGTACACCCCGTGCTCGCGCCCCGCACCACCAGGTGCCCGCGCCCTAGCTGTTCAGCGCGGCCGCGCAGTCGCACGGCGTCCAGGACACGATCACCAGGCCCGGCGCCCATTCGTGGCCGGCCTGGCACCGCTCGGGGTAGTCCCAGCAGTCCGGCCTCCACACCCCATGGCGTTCATTAGAACATGTGTACGAATGACAGTGCATGATGCCGTCCTCGATGCGGACCGGGTTCGCCGCACACTTCCGCTCGGTGCATCCTGCGGTCGGCGGCGCGTCGGCTGATCTGCGTCGGCGGCTTGTCGGCTGTAGTTTCGGGCATCAGGGCACGCCGCAAGGTTGAGCCGGGATACTCAGTTGGCGGACGCCTCATCTGGCAGCGGCGCGTCTGGGGTGTGCAAATTGCGGTTCGCGCGCGGCGCTGATGGCTTCGCTCGGGTTGCCTGCTCGAGTGCTGGCCGATGGCGAGTCCGTTCAAGGCCGCCTCACGATCGTTGTGGGTATGGCTCGCGCCGCGTGCTGGGGCGAGCGTCATGCGGTGTCGGGCGCGGCTTCGCCAGGCGCCGTGCTTGACGCGGTCGCGGCGTCGCCGGGAGCGTTTGACGCGCTAGCGGCCAACGGGTGGTCAGGGATGCGATCGCCATAGAGGAGAAAGCCCGCTCCGATCACTGCGGCGACGAGGGCGCCGCCCCACCAGACGGCGTCGGGTGAGGTCGCGAGCACCTCGCCGCCGATGGCCGGGCCGAGCGCGAGGCCTGCGGTAGCCATCAGGCCGAACACCGAGATGTAGCGGCCGAGGAGATGCTCGGGAGCGAGGTCGGCGACGAGTGGGCCGATGACGACGGCGTGGATGCACTCGCCGATCGCGAACATGATTGCGACCCCGGCCAGGAGCGCGGTCGCCCCGAGCTCCGAGTGGATCAGCGTCGCCGGCAAGACGGCGAGGAGCGCGATCACCCAGACCGCGCACAGCGCGGCGAATGCCTTTGCTCGGCGCATCCGCTTGACGACGCGCGTCGCGGGGAGTTGTGCGATCACGATGAAGAGCGTGTTGATGAGCTTGAGGATCCCGATACCAGCGGGTCCGACGCTGGTATGCGTTATCGCAAACGGCGGAAGGATGCTCGAGAACAGCGCGTAGCCGGGGATGATGAGGACGATGTTGGCGGCGATCACGATCATGAAGAGTCGATCGCGGGCGACCGCCCGGAATCCTCGTCCCCCGGCGCTGGTGTGCGCCGCCGCGGCACGGGGATTCGGCACCATCGCCAGTACCATCAGCGCGAAGGCGGCGTAGGTGATCGCGTCGAAGAAATAAAGGGTCTGGAACGATCGCAGGTCCTGTGCCGAGGAGACGATGATGCCCGCGACCGTGGCGCCGAGGCCGAGGCCGAGGTTGGACGCGACGCGCCCGAGCGCGAACGAGGCAGCACGTTGCTCTGGCGTTACCAGGGTGATGAGCAGCGTCTGGTTGGCGACGCGGGCCGCGCCGATCCCGGCACCGCCGACGGCCGCGCAAGCGAACGCCTGCCACGGCCGGTCGACGAACGCAAACCCGGCATAGCCGAGCGCGCTCGCAAGATTGCCGGCGATCAGGATCGGCTTGGGGCGAAAGTGATCGAGCAAGGCTCCCGTGGGAGGTGTCACGAGGTGGCCGTGCCCAGGATCGTGGCATGCACCAAACCGGCGGTGGCCGTTGCGAAGCCGCGGAACTGGTGCAGATAGATGATCTCGAACGCGATGATCAACCCATAGCCGAAGAAGTTGACCGCGTTCCCCACCTGCAAGAGCAGGACCAGTCGGGGCAGGCCCGTCCGCCAACCCTTGAGAAGATGCGTGGAGGCCCGTCTCATCCGCACGCCGCCGTGACGAGGGACAGCCAGTCCTGGCTCGCTCGGAGGACTGGGCGTGTTCGTCGACGGCCACCGGCCGCTTGGCGACGTCGAAGAGAGCCCGGGTGGAAATCATGGGGTTCCTCCGATCTTGCTGGTCAGGTCGTTTACCTGTTGAAACACCAGAGATTTCGGAGATCGCCGGCGAATTTCGGCTCCCGTTGGTGTTGCTACCTGTGGACGGGTGATCTAGGAGAAAGAACGGCGGCACGATGGACGGGAGCACCCTCGAGCGTGCCCGCGCCGGTGAGGCGGACGCCTTCCAGGAGCTCGTCGAGTCGCATCGTCGTGAGCTCCTCGTGCACTGTTACCGGAACCTCGGATCGCTCCAAGACGCCGAGGACGTGCTCCAGGAGGTTCTCTTGTCCGCCTGGCGGGCACTTGACCGCTTCGACGGCCGATCGTTGCGAGCGTGGTTGTACCGCATCGCCACGAACCGCTGTCTCAACTACCTCCGAGACGAGGGCCGACGTCCAGAATCGGCTCTCGTGGGCGGGTCGGTGATGGACGGTCTCGTCAGCTCGGACGAGCCGTGGTGGCTCGAGCCCTACCCCGATGCCTTGATCGACGATGTGGCCGCTGGTCCAGAGGCGCGCTACGAGGCGCGAGAATCCATCGCCCTTTCCTTCGTGACGAGCCTCCAGCACCTCCCCCCGCAACAGCGGGCCGTCCTCGTGCTGCGCGACGTTCTCGGGTTTCCCGCGGCGGAAGTGGCCGGCATGCTGGAAACGACCCGAACCTCGGTGAACAGTGCGCTGATACGGGCCCGAAACGGGCTACGGTCCGAGAAAGCACCCGATCGTGTGCCGCTTCCGAACTCCGCCCGTGAGAAAGAGGTCGTCGACCGCTTCGTCAACGCATTCCAGGATGGCGACCTCGACCAGTTGGTCGCTCTTCTGACCTCCGACGCGAAATTCACGATGCCGCCTGAGCCCCTGGAGTGCAACGGGTCTCAAGCAATCGCGGAGTACCTTCGAGGACGTAGCTGGTGGGGTCAGGATCTCAAGTTGGTCCCCACTCGGGCCAATGGCCAACCCGCCTTCGGCTGCTACCTCCCGGACCCGAATTCACCGATCTGGCGGGCAAGGGGCCTTCTGGTCCTCACCATGGCCGAGGACCAGATCTCGACAATCACCCGGTTTGGCGACAGGGGTGTCCTGGCCCGTTTTGGGCTGCCTCGAACCCTTGTCAACGGCAACTGAAATCTGACCAGCTGGCGGCAACTGAATTCTGACCATCTTCGGTTTATGGTTCCTCTGTTGCGGCCGTGGGGACGCGGCCGAGGTCCCGGTCTTTGAGCCGGTAGGAGTCGCCTTTGAGGGCGATGACTTCGGCGTGGTGGACGAGCCGGTCGATCATGGCGGCGGCGACGACGTCGTCGCCGAACACTTCGCCCCAGCGGCCGAAGGGCTTGTACCTAGCTTCAGTCGCAGCCGCGAATCCCCGCTATGCCTGGGCGATCGGCGAAGGCACCCACGGCTCCGTTATCGAGAAATGGAACGGCACCAGCTGGCACCAGCTACCAAGCCCGAGTTCTAACGGACGTTCCTAGTTGACCCGCCGCTCGAAACCCTCCCAGTAGGGAGCGCGCAGCTTGAACTTCTGTAGTTTGCCGGTCGCAGTCCGGGCTAGCACGTCGCGCTGCTCGACCGTCGTCGGGCACTTGTAGTGCGCGAGCTTGGAACTGCAGAACTCGATCACCTCAGCCTCGGTGACCTGCTGGCCCTCGCGCACGACGATGAGCCATTTGACGGTCTCGCCTCACCTCTCGTGTGGAACGCCGATCACCGCGGCCTCGGCGATCGCCGGGTGCTGGTACAGGCAGTCCTCGACCTCAACGCAGCTGACGTTCTCGCCACCGGAGATGATCACATCCTTCTTCCGGTCCGAGATCACCAAGTGCTCGTCCTCATCGATGTGCCCTCATCTCCGGTGTTGAACCAGCCGTCGACCAGCACCTTGGCGGACTCGTCCGGCCGCTCCCAGTAGCCAGCGAAGACATGGTTCGACCTGGCCAGCACCTCGCCTGCGCCATCGGTCGCGACCTGGACCTCGCCGCGCTCTGCGAGGGCGCGAACACTCCAGGGCTTCGCACGTCCAGCCCGCCGGCACCACTCACGGCCAGGGAACATGAGATCGCACGGCTCGCGGCAGCAGGTCATCCGAGCCGGGAGATCGCTGCGAGCCTGTATCTGTCCGTCCGCACCGTTGACAACCACCTGCGCCGCATCTATGAAAAGCTCGGCATATCCGGTCGAGCTGACCTCACCCGCGCGCTCAAGGCGGGAGAGCCATGACGCCACAGCAGATCGAGCTGGTTCGCGATTCTTACGCGTTGCTCGACGACCCTCCGGCAATGGCATCGGACTTCTATCGTTACCTCTTCACCATCGATCCGTCAGCCGAAGCCCTTTTCAGTCACGATCCGGCGGTAATGGCCGAGAAGTTCGCCGCGGAACTCGGCGCCATCGTGCAGGCGATCAATTCCTTCGATGTGTTCTCCGCCCGGCTCCGTCACCTGGCCGTGCGGCATCATGCTGCCGGTGTGCAACCGCGGCATTACGGCTCGGTCGCTGAGGCGCTGATGCAGGCGCTCTCCGCGCGGCTGGATTCCGGTTGGACACCTGCGGTCGAGAATGCGTGGCGCCACGCCTACAACCTGGTGGCGGAGATCATGATCGCCGAGTCGGCCGATCTGGATGTACGGTGACGTCGCGGTACCGCGATCACGCCGCGGCTGATCAGCTCTGGTCTCTGCGCTTCGTTGCCCTTCGGGCCGCCTCCTATGACTACGGCGTGGCGCCTCATTGGCCCTGCGTTCCTGAACGCTGACCCGGCGACCTGACCGATGGTATTCCGACCCGATGGCCACCAGACGCGCGGGCTGGGCCAGCCGCGCCGCACGCATGGCCAGCCAGGGCGTTGCGTCATCGCGATGCCGGCTGGCTTCGGCCGGGCCGGGTCCGACCGGGAACGTACCCCGGTCAGCTCTTCGGGGACTGCCCGCAGGCGGCGCTGGATGGCGGTGTCGTGGGATTGCCGGGTAGAGCGGGCCAGTTCGGGTGGCCCCTGGCCGCGGAGACAGCGCGCCCTGGCCGTGGTGCTGGCCGTCGAGCACGGCGGCGTCGGTGCGCGGCAGCGGCGCGGTGATCATCTGGGATGAGGGCCCGGCCCAAATCCTCCGCGACGAACGAAGAACGGCCGTTTCGGCGGAATGCTGGTCATTTGCCTTTGCCGGCGTCAGGCGTTCTCGCCAAGGAGGCCGCCCAATACCGAAGTCCCGCTGCCAACCCTATTAGCGCGATGAGTAGAGCCAATATCTCAGGAAACAATTTTCCATCTTTTTGCACACCAGAGATGTTTGTTGGGTACTGCCAAACCCAGAATGCTACCCAGGCGTAGAAGATGATGCGAATTAGGCTAGCACTGCCGCTATGGAGTCTATAAAGCAACAATGCGCGGCGGAGTCTCCACGGCCAGGTTCTGCGAGTTCCTGTATTGAAGTTCTGAGCAGCAGCTGCCCAGAACCTGAAGACCAACGTGAGGATTGCGACAAACATCAGACCTGCGAAATCACCAGGTACATAATGGTGCGAGTTCGACTCAAGCACATCACTTATTACGGTCCCCACGCCCAAAATCAGGAAGGCGAGGGAAACATAGAAGAAGCCGCGAATTATGTTTGCGGCCCGTCCTTGGAGGGTGTAAAATAGCAGCAACCTCCGAAGTGTTATCGGAGTCCTTTGCCGAGCTGCCGGAGGCTTGGATCCAATGACTCGTGTAGAGGCCTCCTCTAACCAATCATCCGCGCATTTTGTGATCTCCTGCAGCGCGCCGGGTGAGTCGGCAATTAGTTTCTTAGCGTTCCACCAGTCGACAGCGAATGATACCTGCTTGCTCGCATCCTCAAGCGCCAGCTTGCGTGGTCCAGCCAGGGATTTCCGCACTCGCCAGTCTTGAATCATGACACCAAGGATGCCAGCCATCGCCGTCACAATGGGAACAAGCAAGGTAATAACAATTGGTACAATTGGCACACCCGTCACGGCAACCCCGCCCCGCTCACCAGCTAGCCGCATGCCAACTGACCTGTGCTCGGTCGCTTTACTGTGAGCTGCTTCGGACTCTACGCGCGTATACCGCCACGTTAAAGCGGTTTCCGCCGAGTTCTTCCCCCTGATCATGGAGGAGCCTAGCGTCTGGGCGGCTGAGTTCGGTGACGCGGCCAGGCCAGTGACCCCCGAGCCAGAGAACCTGCAACCGAACTCGCCGTTCTGCGCCGTTCAACTGCCGCGAAGCCCGGTCTCGAACCTGCACCAGAATCGGCGGTACGCGCAACCGCGACTTGGAGTCCCTTCACGCTCTGTGATGTCGGCGCGTGCTACGGCGCAGCTAGATCGGGCCAGACGGCGGGAAGCCGCGCCCGGCGCTCCGGTCACGAAGCGCCCTGACCTGAAATGTAAGCCTCCTCTCGCCGTGTCTTGTGCTGCCTGGTACCGCTCGGCGACGCTGGCGGGGATCCGGCCGCGGCCGCTGACGGCGATGCCCTGGTCTTTGGCCCAGGTGCGGATGTCGCTGCTGCGCCGCCTGCTGGCCGCGGTTCGGCCTGGCCGGGGCGGCGGGGTGGCTTTGCGGGCGTGCTGGATGAACGGCGCTAGCTGCTGGCGGAAGCCGCGGGCATGGGCGCTGCTGAGGTCGATCTCGTAGGCGGCGCTGCCGAGCCTGAACCGGATGGTTTCGTCTGCCGGACTGCCGTCGATGTCATCTTCCAGCGTGACGGTTACCTTCTGAGCCATGGCATCCTCCGTCGCCAGATCCCGGCCGTCTCACCTGTACCAGTAGTAAACGCTGCTGGTGACGCGCTGCTTCCACGGCAGCCGCCGGCAAGCGCTGAGGGCGGCAACTGGCGGGAGTACCAGCATCGTCATGCGCGGGTTGATCTGGACGTTCAGTCACTGGCTGTCGATAGTCATCGCAACGTTTGGGCGGCGGTATCGGTGTCAGGTCCTACCGTGGTCGGGTGTCGTTTCGGCCGCCAGGACCGGGGCGAGGATCTTCAGAGCCACCGGCCCGCCCAGCCGCTCGTCCAGCGCCTGGGCGGAGATCATCAGTCAGCTCTGATGTCGCTCCGCGCACTGGCGTCGTCGAAGCTCAGCAAGTTAGGGACGGTCACCGTGGGCCTCACCGCGGGCAGGCGTCATTGCGCGAGGTTACGCGCTCCGCAAGCGCGGCAACGGGCGGCTGTCTGCGGGGCGGCCTGCGGCTGGAAGGTCGGAGCCTGTGCGCTCCACAAGTCCGCATAGGGAACTGCCGGCACAGGGAATAGCCCGGACCGGTGTCGTGCTGTCGCGGATGCTGGCTTGTTGCCAAGGCGAGGGCGCAAGGCATTACATCTCGGTCCTTACAGGGCTGCCTGCCCGTGATCGCGGGTTGGCGACCCACTTAAGGACGGACAGCGCCTGCTTCTGGCAGCCGAGTTGATGTGGCCCTGGAGGCGCCATGACTCAGCTTGCGCGTCCGGACCTCGCGCGCAGCCGATCGGGACGAGAGCATCTGCGCCTTGGCCCTGCTCCGGCCGCAGCTGAACTATTGCCATCCGATCGCTCAGGGTTCGAGCGGGCTGGGCGGCCGGTCCCTGCCTGGGCGGTAGGCACAGCCTTGCTGGCACCTGCTGTCCTGGTCGGGGGATGGCTGATTGCCGGCGCGCTTCAGCCGCCCTCTTATAGCCCGATGCGGCAGACGATGAGCGTGCTGGCTGGTCACTCGGGAACCGACCGGTGGGTAATGACCGCGGCCCTCCTGATGGTGGGCAGCTGTCAGATCGCGACCGGCGCCGGCCTGACTGCCGTACGCACGCCTGCGCGCGTCTTGCTGATCCTGACTGGCCTTTCGACTCTCGGCATCGCCGCCACTCCGGAACCGGCTACAGGCCCGACATCGCGCCACGTCGCCTTCGCGGTGAGCTGCGTGGTCACGACAGCGATCTGGCCGGTACTTGTCGCCAGGCGCGCGCGGGCGCGATCGTGGATCCTCAGCGCCTGCGGCTGCGCGACGGTGACCGTGATCTTCGCCGGATTGTCGTGCTGGCTCCTGATCGCAGCTCAATACGGCGGTGGTGACCTGGGCATGGTCGAGCGGCTGACGTCGGCGATTCAGGGCCTGTTCCCGCTTGTCGTCGCGCTCGCCTTGCGGCAGGACCGCACGGGACGCAGGCAACCAAGGACAACGCGGCCGAGAGCGCTCCAGGCACTGCCGGCAGCTATGTCTGTAGGCCGAAGGAAAGTCCCGGGCGGCCGGACCGGATTGCGTCAGTAGGCAAGCATGGCGCCGAAGCGGTGGCTTGCAGAACGCCCTTTCTGTGGGGAATGGTCATGGCTAGGGCCATCTCGCCTGGCGGGCGGTCGCGCGCGGCGCGAAAATTGCTCAGTTAGGCACTGGTTTGTTCTCCGGTTAGTGGAACGGCGGCAGCGAGTCGCGTGCGTCACCGGTATGCCACGTCAGTGGTCTGCTGGCCGGTCGTGAATCTGGAACTCAGGCTTGTGCGCAGAGCTTGTCCGGGGACGGGACTTGAACCGCTGGCGCATGTCCTCGGCAGCTCGGGCTGCGGATGACTCGGTGTGTGACGTTGGCTGATCGTGAGGTCTTGGGTCCCTCTGGCTTGCTGGCGTGCGCCGGGGCATGACCAGCAGCACACATAGAGTTCAGGCATGAAGGCCAAGAGTGTTCCGCGTTCGGCGGCGCATGGGGAGCGCGGGGTGCCTGCCGCCGGCGCCGTCCGGCGGGGCGGCGGCACGATCCTGGACGCGATCGGCAATACACCTCTGGTGATGGTTGACGGGATCTGGGTCAAGCTCGAGTTCCTCAATCCGTCCGGGTCGATCAAGGCTCGGATCGCCAGGTACATGATCGAGCGCGCCGAGCGGGAAGGGTTGCTGCGTCCGGGTGACACCATTGTCGAGGCAAGCAGCGGCAATACCGGAAACGCGATGAGCATGGTCGCGGCCGTCAAGGGATACCGGATGCTCGTCGTGATGCCGAACGGGATGAGTGGCGAGCGGCTGGCGATCTCGCGTGCCTTCGGCGCGCAGGTGATGACCCTCGGCGACTTCCACGTCAATGACGCGCTGGCCAAGGTCGCTGAGCTCGGCCGCCAGCCGGGATACTTCGCGCCCCAGCAATTCGATTCGGAGTGGAATGTTGAGGAGAACCGCACCTGGCTCGGCCCGGAGACGCTCGCCCAGCTGCCGGGCGGCGTGGTCCCGGACGCCGTGGTCGGCGGGGTCGGCACCGGGGGCACCATCGTCGGCGTGGGTCAGTGCTTCCGCGAGCGCAACCCATCGTGCCGGATCGTCGCCGTCGAGCCCAACGAGTCGTGCACCCTAATGTGCGGCGAAGTCGGCCGGCACCTCATCGAGGGCATCGCCGACGGCTTCGTCCCGGGCATCTTCGCCAGGCACCGGCACATGATCGATGAGATAGTCGCAGTGGACAGCGGCGCGGCGATCCTCGAGATGCGCCGCCTTGCCCGTGAGTTCGGGATGTTCGTGGGCCCCAGTTCTGGTGCGCATCTCGTAGCCGCCCGCGAACTGCGAGCACAGCACCCGGGCCTGCGGCACGTCGTGACGTTCTTCTGCGACGAGGGAGAGAAATACATCAACGACTACTTCCTGGGCACCTGACGGAGCCTCAGGGGCGCCAACACCAGCGAGTCCAGTACCCGGGCAGCCGGCATCCCGGCGAGCTGTCGTGCCGCCAAATGGCCGAACGGAGCTGTCCTGAAGGGCCGATGGCAGCGTGCAGCGGGAGGTCAAGCTTGGTTCAGCGCAAGACCTTCCGGCCACGGTCCGGCGGCCCGTGCCCATGGCCGAGGTCAGGTACGGCGAGGATGTCCGCCGGCCCGTTCACCGCCACGGCTGCCTCCGAGCGAACGCGATGATGAGGCCGGGGATCGGCTGGCTAGTGGCGGGCGGCTGTCAGCGGCGGCGCCCGCGGCCGCCCGAATGACCAGCCCGTGCCGACGCCCGCTTTGTGCAGGGCCAGGCATGCCAGGCCAAGCAGCAGCAGGCTCAGCGGGGCGAAGACGGCGGGAGTGGAGGTGGATGTCGCGTTGATGAGGAACGTGATGATGAACCGGCGGCGGCGCTGTGAGCCCGCGTTGCGACGTAGTCGTCAGCGGATGAGCCGGCCGGCAAGAAAAGGCTCAGTGATGACCCTTTCGAGTGGGCGGGTTGCCCGCTCGGCTCTGAGCCGTTGCGGCGAGTCTCGGATGCGCATGCCTGCCGGCGAGGGATCCACCGCATTCTCCAGAAGGACGCGCTCGGGTGGTGCAGGGTCTGGCTGCACAGCACCCGCCGGATCAGTTACTTATTTCCTGCGGCATCGTGGCCGAGGGCTTCGCCCATTAGACCGTCGCGCAGCCGGCCCGCCGGCCATTTGGGTCTTCGGGCCGGCTGGGCGTGCATCAGGCGGCTGCGGATGAGCGTGATCAGCGACCGTACACGAGTAGCCTGGTGCCGTGCTGGGCATTCCTGACCGGGTACAAGCCTGCCTGTTCGACCTTGATGGTGTTCTTACGCAGACGGCGAAGGTGCATGCCGCCGCGTGGAAGGAAATGTTCGACGGCTACCTGCGAGCTCTGGCAGAACGGACGGGCACCGGCTTCGTTCCCTTCGACGCGGTCGCCGACTATGACATATACGTCGACGGCAAGCCGCGCGCGGATGGCATTGAGTCGTTCCTGGTTTCGCGAGGCATCGAGTTGCCTGCCGGCTGCCGGGACGACCAGGGCGATGCGGAGACGGTATACGGGCTGGGCCAGAGGAAGAATGAGCTTGTGCTGCGTAAGATCCGCGAAGACGGCGTGCAGGCGTATGCGGGTTCAGTCCGGTACGTGCGCGCCGTGCGCGATGCCGGGTTGAGCCGGGCTGTCGTATCCGCTAGTACGAACTGCGGTGACGTACTGGCCGCGGCTGGTATCGATGCCCTGTTTGATGTGCGCGTCGACGGCTTGGTCGCCGAGCACGAGAAGCTGCGGGGCAAGCCGGCGCCCGATACCTTCCTCGCGGCCGCGGCCGCCCTGGGGGTCGTGCCCGGCGACGCCGCGGTTTTCGAGGATGCGCTTGCCGGAGTGGCAGCCGGCCGGGCTGGCGGGTTCTACGTTGTCGGAGTCGACCGGGCGGGGCAGGCCGGCGAGCTGCGCGCGAACGGGGCTGACATCGTAGTAGGCGATCTCACCGAGCTGCTTGACCAGCCATGATCGGTCACCCGGCGTTCGCAGTGGAGCCATGGTGTCTGCGCGAGACCGCATTGCATCTCGATGTTCTGGCGCAGTCGGAGTCGGTGTTCGCCTTGTCCAACGGGCATGTCGGCTGGCGGGGCAACCTGGATGAAGGCGAACCGCACGGCTTGCCAGGCTCGTACCTGGGCGGGGTCTACGAGCTGCGGCCGCTGCCGTACGCAGAGGCGGGCTACGGTTATCCAGAGTCCGGGCAGACGGTGATCAATGTTACTAACGGCAAGCTGATCCGCCTGATGGTCGACGATGAGCCGTTTGATGTCCGCTACGGCGAACTGCGCGCGCACGAGCGGCTGCTCGACTTCCGAGCTGGCGTCCTGCACCGCAGGGCAGACTGGATCACCCCGGCGGGTCGCGCGGTGCGGGTGTCATCGACCCGGCTGGTGTCGTTCGCGCAGCGATCGATAGCGGCGATCTGTTACGAGGTCGAGCCCCTCGACGGGCCGATGCGGGTGGTGTTGCAGTCCGAGCTAGTGGCCAATGAGCAGCTGCCGCCGCCCAGCGGCGATCCCCGGGTCGCGGCCGCGCTGGAGGCGCCCCTGGTTGACGAAGAGCATGCGGCGAAGGGCGCGCGCGCCGGACTGGTGCACTCGACGAGACGCAGCGGCCTCAGGATCGCCGCAGTGATGGACCATGTCGTCGACGGGCCGACAGGCACCCAAGTAGCCGCCGAGAGCTTCCCCCACCTGGGACGGGCGACAGTCACGGCGGCGCTCGAGCGGGGACAGCGGCTGCGGCTGGTCAAGTTCGTCGCCTATGGCTGGTCTGGATCCCGGTCGCTGCCAGCCGTGCGCGACCAGGCCGACGCGGCACTGGCCGCGGCCACCCAGACTGGCTGGGACGGGCTGCTCCGCGAGCAGCGTGCCTATCTCGACGCGTTCTGGGACCGCGCCGACGTGCAGCTCGACGGAGATCCTGAAATCCAGCAGGCGGTGCGATTCGCCTTGTTCCACGTGTTGCAGGCAGGCGCCCGCGCCGAGGGACGCGGCATCCCGGCAAAAGGCCTGACGGGTCCAGGCTACGACGGGCACAGCTTCTGGGACAGCGAGGTCTACGTTGTGCCGGTGCTCACCTGCGCGGTGCCCGAGGCCGCAGCCCACGCGCTGCGCTGGAGGCATTCCACCCTCGCGATGGCCACCGCTCGCGCGCGCCAGCTCGGCCTGCGCGGCGCGGCATTTCCGTGGCGGACCATCGGCGGCGAAGAGTGCTCCAGCTACTGGCCCGCCGGAACCGCCGCATTCCACGTCAGCGCCGGAGTAGCACATGCGGTCATCGGTCACCTTCAGCTCACCGGCGACGAGCCATTCGAGCGCGCCGTGGGCCTCGAGTTGCTGGCCGAAACGGCACGGCTGTGGCGTTCCCTTGGCCATCACGACACCCAAGGCCGCTTCCGCATTGACGGGGTCACCGGCCCGGACGAATACAGCGCCGTCGCTGACAACAACGTCTACACGAATCTGATGGCTCAACAGAACCTCCGGGCCGCTGCAGAGGCGGCCGCGCGGCATCCTGACCGGGCCCGGGAACTCGGCATCGACGAGGAGGAGACGGCCAGCTGGCGAGACGCCGCCGAGGCGATGTACGTCCCCTACGATGAGGCGCTCGGCGTCCATCCCCAATCGGATGGCTTCACAGGCCACCAGGTCTGGAACTTCGCCGGAACCGCGCCCGATCAGTACCCGTTGCTGCTGCATTTTCCCTACTTCGACCTCTACCGCAAGCAGGTGGTCAAACAAGCTGACCTGGTGCTGGCCATGCAGCTGCGCCCGGACGCATTCACGGACGAGCAGAAGGCGCGCAATTTCGCCTATTACGAGCGGCTCACAGTACGGGATTCGTCGCTTTCGGCATGCACCCAGGCCGTCATTGCCGCCGAGGTCGGCCATCTGCGCCTTGCCCATGACTATCTCGGCGAGGCAGCGCTTATGGATCTCGATGACCTTGAGCACAACACCGGCGACGGTCTGCACATCGCCTCGCTCGCGGGTACCTGGATCGCGCTCGTAGCTGGATTCGGCGGCTTCCGCCACAGCGGTGGTGTCCTCTGCCTCGCGCCGAGGCTGCCTGAAGGACTCACCCGGCTCGCCTTCACCCTTCATCCGGGCGGACGCACGCTGCGGGTCGAGGTCACCGGCACAGCGGCCAGTTACTCGCTCGCTGACGGCGAGCCGATCCAGATCGTGCACCACGGCACGCTGGTAACCGTGCTGCCTGGAGAGCCGCTCGCCTGCCCTATCGCCCGCCTGATGCCGCGCCCCGAGCCGACGCAGCCGCCCGGACGCGAACCCGTTCGGCGGCGAGTTCGCGACATCATCAGCTGACCTGCGGCGGCGTCTGCATCGCGACGCCCGCGGCCCGAATCCAGACATCGACCCGGCGTCGCACCGTGCTGGCGCGGTCTAGGGCGCGGGACTTGAACCAGGGCGGGGTTTGCCGGGCGCCTGCCCGGTGCCGGAGTGCTGCTGCCGGGCGCCGTTCGCCGGGAGGGTGTCTGTTCCGTCGATGAAGGCCCTGGCTAGTTCGGAGAGCCGGAGATTGCGGGACCTGGCGGAGTCCCGGAGGAGGTTGAAAGCTTGCTCCATGTCCAGGCCGAGGCGCTCGGCAAGCTTTCCCTTGGCCTGCTCGATCACCACCCGGCTGTTCAGCGCAGTCTGCAGCTGCTCGTTGAGGGTGTCGCTGTGGCGCATGCTGCGCTCGTGCAGCAAGCTGATGGTCGCGACGTCGGCCATGGCCTGGCCGATGCGTACATCCTCGTGCAGGAAGGGTCCCGGGCCGGCGCGGAAGAGGTTCAGCGCCCCGACGACCTGCTCGCGCAGCCGCATCGGCAGGGCCTGCACAGCTGCGAAACCGGCCTGCGGGGCTGCGGGCGCGAATCGCGGCCACCGTTCCGCCTCGGCGGCTAGGTCCGCTGCTTGCACGGGCTGGCCGGACCGGAAGCAGTCCAGGCAGGGACCCTGATCGTTTTGTATCTGGAAGAGTTCGATCAGCCGGGCCGCTTCGCTGGAGGCGGCCACCACGCGCAGCTCACCGCGCGGATCAGCGAGCAGCAGCCCGGCGGCGGAGACGTCCAGCAGCTGCACGCTGCTGTCGGTCAGCACTTGCAGGAAGTCGATCACGTCGAACCCGGCGACCATGGTATCGGTCAGCTCGACAAACGTTTCCGAAAGCAGTTGCCCGTCCATCCCGCTCACCTTTTCGGCACACGCGGCACCCTTTCCGGCCATGCCCAGAAGGCGGCGTGGGTGGTGAGTCCTGCGCGGTCTGCCTACGCCCGGAGGTCCCCGGGCATGTCAGGATCCGGCTGGCCTGCACACTGCGCCACGACGTCACCGGCCAGATCGCCCAGCCGCCGGTCAAGAGCATACGCGTAGGCCCGCAGCCGGACAAAGGCCTCCGCCCCACGCTCAGCTCCTCGCGCTCATGGCGAGGACCGGGCCCACCAGGATCAGGCCCTGCAGCTCTTCCGGCGGGCCGGAGACCTGCCCGGCCAGGCCTGGGCGCACCTGTTCGCCAGCCATGCGGACAGCTGGAAAGGCGGCGACTGGGCTCACGCGATCACATCAGCGGATCAGGCCCTGGCGCTCTTTCACGAGACCGGCGACCAGAAAGGCTCGGGGTGGGCGCTGACTGGCCTGGCGAGCGGCCACGCTTACCTGGGTAACTTCGAGCGGGCCCGCGACTATGCGCGGCAAGCTCTGCAGGTGGCTCCCGAGACGGGCGACCCTATGAATCTGGCTCTTGCGCAGAATGTGTTGGCCCTCGTACATTCCCGGCTCGGCGAGCACAACCAGGCGATTGCCTGCTTTCGGCAGGCCGAGGCACTCGCCCATCAGAGGAAGACTCCGCTGGCCCGCAAGTGGCTGGCCAGCCTGCTGACCGACTTCGGCGCAGCCCATCGGGCCGCCGGTGACCTGCCAGCAGCATGCCAGGCCTGGCAGCAAGCGCTGCAGATCCTTGACGACCTGCACATGCCCGACGACCGCCGCATCCGCGCCAGGCTCCAGGAAGCCAGCAAACCCAGCCCGCCCGGCTGAACGTCACGCTCCCTGGGGTTGCCCCGCTTTCTCCGCGAGCTCGACGCGGCACTTTTGGAGCGCGTCGACAGTGCCTCGCGCTCCATGGCCACCAGGCGAGCATCTACCGGAATGCTGATCACTTGGCACCTGACGGCGGATCACCCAATTTCAGTCCTTGACCTTCATGCCTAGATCTTCCCGATCGGCCTGGTCATTGGCTAGCGTTGCAGCTGTGGCTAAAGTGGGCAGTTTTGCGATCCCAGGGCTCGTGATGACCATTATCTGGATTGTCCTGGTCGTCCTCGTCATCATCCTGCTGGCCTGGATAGTGCACCTGGCCGGCGGGGGTCTGTTCGAGCTCAGGCTCGGGCACTTCAAGCTGCAGATCGGGGTGACCTGACAACCGCCTCGGCGCGCAGGGAGAAGTATTCGCTGACCTGCAGTCCGGCGTGGCGCAGCATTTTCGCGGCGCTGGGCGGGAGCTGGCGCCGCGGGCACGGATCCGGTACGGCCAGCGTGTAGATCCCTGCCGCCAGGCCTCCCGACGCAGCCAAACAGGCGCCACGACGGCCCGTTGGGCGCGCCTTACCAGCGGCTTCTGTGGATCGTCCCAGTGACACCGAATGGGCGCTCTGGTTGCTCAGGTGAGTTGCCCGTGGCCGGATGACTAACGGCGGTCGTGCCGGTGTGACCTTCGCCAAACAGTGCCGCGTACCTGCGGACGGTTGGGCGGGAGTTCGGCTGGCGCATGCCGAACCGGCGAACAGCGCCAGGGGGCCGAGCTGGCAGTGATGTGTATTCCATGGCCCTGAGCGTCGCATCGCGGGCAATGGCGAGCCTGAGTCCGGTACTCATCCTGTACGCCTGCCCTTACTCATGTCACCGCGATGCCCGGTTAGAGTCGGCCACGGCTTGACGCTGAGGACGATCACGCGGGAGCCTCGCGGCCTGGCCGACTGTGCGGGGCACGGCTGGGTCTACCACTCGTTGGCGGCTGCTGACGCTCCTTGAGACTGCAGCCGGGTGCCATATGCCGGGTCTAGGTCCTCGTGATGATCTCGCCCGAATTCTGGATGCCGTACATATCCCCGGCACTACAGCGGCGACATCCGCGCCTGGGCCAGAGCGCACGGCATCGCGGTGAGCGACCGCGGACGTATCCCGGCCAGTGTGGCCGAGCAGTATCAGGCCAGCGCCACACGACGCTGAGCGAGGCCGGGCAGATTCACTGCGCTCGAAGTGCCTTCAGTTCAACAGTCGCTGACATTGACATGGCGTCAGCGAAGGCGCCGGAAACCTCGACGGGATTTCTTTGCCCAGTAGCTGAGTTCCTCGCGGGTGACCTTGGCGTCCGAGCTTGCCTCCCGCGTTCTCGCTCCTCGGCCGCGAACAGTGCGGTGAGCATGTGCCGGGCGCCTGAAGCAATGCCGGCTCCCGCAGTCCAGCGGGCACCATGGACCCGCAAGGCTATCTTGCGGCCCGCCGGCCGGTCACCGCCTGGCCGCGCTGCCGCCGTCGCGCGGCCGGGAGATCTGGCATCCAGCCGTGCTAGGACCAGCCCTACTAGGATCGGACAATGCCGATCCCAGCGGCGTTTGACCTGTCCGGCCGGGTGGCGGTGGTCACCGGGGCGGGCGGTCCCGGCGGCATCGGTTTCGCCGCCGCCAGGCTGCTCGCCGAACTCGGCGCCGCCGTGATGATCAGCGCCACCACGGACCGGATCCAGGACAGGGTCAGCGAACTGCGCAGCGCAGGTTTCGACGCGGCGGGGATCGCCGGCGATCTCACCGACGAAGGCACGGCTTCCGGGCTTGTGTCGGCTGCGCTGGAGCAATGGGGGCGGCTGGACATCGTGGTCAACAACGCCGGCATGATCTCTGCCGCTGACCCCGTGTTCGAGTCCGGCACCGCGGAGTCCATGGACCTGGCGACCTGGCAGGCCGCGCTCGCCCGCAACCTGACCACCGCGTTCCTGGTCACCAAGGCGGCGCTGCCGGCCATGACCAGCCGCGGCTGGGGGCGGATCATCATGGTGGCCAGCGTGACCGGCCCGGTGATGGCGATCCGCGCGGACGTCGGTTACGCCACCGCCAAGGCCGGCATGGTCGGCCTGACCCGCGCGGCCGCTGTCGACACCGCAGGGCACGGCATCACCGTCAACGCCGTCGCCCCGGGCTGGATAGCGACCGGCTCCCAGACCCCGGAAGAGCGCGGCCAAGGGCATGCCACCCCGGCCGGCCGGAGCGGATCACCCGACGAGGTCGCCGCCGCCATTGCCTGGCTCGCCAGCCCCGGCGCGTCCTACATCACCGGGCAATACCTGGTGGTGGACGGCGGCAACTCGATCGCCGAGCAGCGCGCCACACCAGCGTGATCGGTTCGCGCGCCGCCTGGTGCGCGTGGACCGGCACTGTGCCATCTGCCGGTCGGTCGCGAAGCGTTCGATACCCTCAGGCGGCGAGCCTCAATACGCCGAATGCATTGGGACGGATCGGTGACGATCTGGGCCATCACGTCGACCGTCAGCGGCAACGGCGACCAGGGCGCCGACCCGAACAGGCTCGTCGCCGTCACCGACGACCCGGCGGCGACGGCGGCTTCGGTCGGCGAGGCGTTCGCCGTGGTGCGCGCCGCCAGGTCAGGCGAGGTCCTGCGCGGCGTCAGCCTGACGCCGGGAACCGGCGCAGACGACCGCTGAGCGTGCAGGCGGTGTGCCCGAAATCTTGATGAGGGATGACGGGCACACCGCCTAAGGTTTCCGGGAGCGAGCGGAGGCAAGGTAGCGAGGACCGCCGCGATGGAGGCCCCGGATGAGCTCAGCGAGCACGATCGTCGTCAGCGGTGCGGGTACCGGCATCGGCCGGGCGGTTGCCCGCAAGCTGGCGGCGGACGGATGCCATGTCACGGCGGTCGGGCGGCGCATGGAACCCCTGGAGCAGCTCGCTGCGCAGGCCGGGAAGCAGATCGGCGTCATCGCGGCCGACGTGTCGACAGACCTGGGCGCGATTACCGTCGCGACGGAGGTTGCCTCCGCCGGGCTCGCCTGCGCGGGCGTCGTCAGCGCCGCGGGTGGTATCGGCGGCGCGGCGGTTGCTGACGCCGACCGGCTGAAGGGCGTCAGGCTGGACTGGCAGTCGTCCTTCGAGTCCAACGTGCTGACCGCGGTGCTGCTCACCGAGGCGCTACGCGAGCAGCTCGAGCAAAACGGTGGCCGGGTCGTGCTGATTTCGTCGGTGGCGGCGCTGCGCGGCAGCGGCGGCGGCCCGTACGGCGCCATGAAGGCTGCTCTGCACGGCTGGGTCTACGATCTCGCCGCCGAACTAGGCCCGCACGGCGGCACGGCGAACGTCGTCGCTCCGGGCTTCGTGCCCGACACGGAGTTCTGGGCCGGCCGGCTGACCGCCGAGTCCCGGCAGCGCCGGGCGGCTCAGACTCTCGTAGGCAGGGAAGGCGCGCCGGAGGAGATCGCATCCCTGATCGCGTGGCTTCTTGGCCCCGACGGTGGCTGGGTGACCGGTCAGATCCTCTCGCCCAACGGCGGAGTCGTTCTCGGCAGGTGACGTACGCAGGCATCGGCTTGCCGGGCGATCACGCCTGATACCGCAGATCTACGCGACGTCCGTGCTCGATTCCGGCGGGAAGTAGCGGTCGATCAGATGCAGGAACCGCCGTAGGTCGAACGGCTTCACCAGGTACTCGGCAGCTCCCAAGGCGAGCAGGTCAAGCGCGAGCTGAGTGTCAGAGTCGCCGCTGAGGATCACCACGGGGACGTCGCCGACGGCTGGTTCGAGGCTGAGCATTCTGAGCACGTCCCCGCCGCGGGCATCGGGCAGCCGGTTGTCCAGGATGATCAGCCCTGGCGGTTTGTCGACGGCGGCCTGGACGCCGTCGCGGCCTGTCCTGGCCACCCTGAGTTCGATGTCAGGCCGCCTGCTGAGCAGGGTCTCGATCAGGCGGATGCTGCTCGCGTTGTCTTCGATGTACAGGGCTGACGACTGGGTCATGGTCATGGCTCTCGCAATGGGATGAGTGTGCGGACGGGGATGTCATGAACCGGTCTTCCTGATCACCTTTTCCTGATCACCGCGCGGGCAACGTGCTGCCCGGCGGAGGTGGGTGCAGAGGCCTCGAACGAATCGAGGAGTTCGCCCAGCCGGGCGAGGTCGAGCGGCTTGGTGAGGTACGAGCAGGCGCCCGCCGTCAGCAGCCTGCGGATGACGCGGGGCGAAGCGTCGGCCGAGAGTACGGCGACGGGGATACCAGAGGTCTCCCGCGCGGTGGTGAGCCTGCTCAGCACCAGGTCTCCGTGCATGTCAGTGAGGTGCAGGTCAAGCAGGACGAGGTCGGGCCGGTGCTCAGCGGCGAGGGCGACACCCTCCGCGCCGGACGCGCAGGTCAGCAGCCGGGTCTCTGCTCGACCTTGCAGGTAGCGCTCGACGACCTCGACGTTCGCCAGGTTGTCCTCGATGTACAGCAACGTGAGTGCGGGCTTGGCCTGGAGAGCGCGCCCGGACGGTACTGCGGAGAGAGGGCGCGCCACCTGGCCGGGGACCCGCGCCAGCTCTGGTGCTCGGCGCAGGCTCACCGTGAAGGTCGAGCCGTGCCCGATGGTGCTCATGGCTCTCAGCTCACCGTGCATGACCTGCGCCAGCGCTCTGGCCAGCGGCAGCCCGATCCCGGTGCCCTCGACGTCGCTGTGATCCGCCGCGAGCCGCTCGAAAGGAACGAAGATCCGGTCGAGGTCCGCACCCGACAGGCCGGGTCCGGTGTCGGTGACGGCGATTGCGACCTGCCCGTCCTCGTGTTCCTTGCATGTGATCGTGATCGAGCCGCCCTCGCGGTTGTACTTCACGGCGTTGGAGATCAGGTTGACCATGACCTGCGAGAGCCGCTGCCAATCCGCGTAGACCGAGAGCCCTGGCCGGGTGGACTGCTGCCGCACCTCGATGTTTCGCCCAGCTGCGAGCGGCGTCATGAGCTGGCAGACATCGGCGAGCAGCGCCCCGACGACGACCGGCTCGAGCGAGACGCTGAGCTCGCCGGACTCGATCCTCGCGATGTCGATGAGCTCGTTGATCAGGGCGAGCAGGTGCCGCCCCGCCGCCAGGATGCGCTGGACGCTCTCCCGGTCATCGCCCGCCAGGTCGGACAGCTCGAGCAGCTGGGTGAAGCCAAGAATCGAGTTCAACGGGGTGCGCAGCTCATGGCTAGTGCTGGACAGGAAGGCGTTTTTGGCCTGGTTCGCCTTCAGCGCCTCGTCGCGTGCCGCCGTCAGCTGAGTGCTGCGGCTGGCCAGCAATTTCTCCGCCGATGCGAGCGAGTCGGCCAGCCGGCCGAGTTCGTCGCCTGAGTGATCGGCCGCGACGATCGGCTGGCCGGCTCCGAGCCGATCCGCGTTGGCCGCCGCCGCCGCCACCCGGCGGGAGATGCCTGACGCGAACAACGCAACCCCGGCCAGGCCGGCCAGCAAACCGAGCAGCAGGCCGGCGATCGTGACGACGTCGATCCCGGTCTCCGTCCGGTCGACGGCCGCGCGCTGGCTGAGCATCATGCTCATCGCCCGGTTCCTGGTGCCTGCGATCTGCCTGCGCAGCAGGTCCATTGAGTGCTTGCCCTGCCTGAGCATTCTTGTGATCTGGCTCGCAGGGGCGCCGCGAGCCACCGCCGCGCGAATCCGTTCGAGTTCCGCGACCGCCCGTCCCGCGGTGATGTTGGCTGCCCGTTGCTCTGGCACGTCGCCCGCGCGGAGCGCGGCCTCCCTGAACGACGCCCTCGCGGGGCTCATCTGGTGCCGCATCGTGCGGTACGGCCGCAGGAACAGCACTTCGCCAGTCGCGGCGTAGCCGCGAACCGCGGTCTCGCCGTTGAGCGCGTCGCCTAGGACGCGGTCGGCGGCCCCGATGAGGTTGAAGCTCGCGCGTCCAGCTTCTCGCGCTGCTTGCTCGCGGAACTGCAGCGCCAGGCTCGCCGTTGCGGTGACGAGCAGGGCCAGCAGCGGAACCGCGATGGCGATCAACCCCTTGGCTCGAACGGGACGGTTGAGCCACCACCGGGCAAGGCTTCGCCGGCGCTCTTTGGGCAGGCTTGACGGGGCGCGTGATGTCAACTGCGACCCCCCGGCGATCACGTTCGGTAATCTGCCTGTCGCTAAATGTTACAGCAGGTACGCCGAACCCGACCTGAGTCGCTTCGCCGGCACCGCCATGTAGGTGCTCTGGCGACGGGTTCCCGGCTGCTCTCAGCCGGCGCTCATGGCCTCCCTGGCCGCCCGGATAGCGGATCGTTTCGCGGAGTCGAGGTACTCCTCGATCCGCGTGACGTGACCGTCTCTGACCTGCAGGTACATCGCGGCATGCAACGCGACTTCCTGACCGTTCTGCAGCGTCCCGCGCAGTACGTGCTGCTGGATGACCCCGTCTTCCGCCGGCGCCCGGCGAATGATCTCGTAGTGCAGCCCGGAGACCGCCTTATGCAACCCGGCGAGCACCTTCAGGTTCTCCTCCACAGGCTGCTCGATCAGGTCGTCGTTGTGCCAGATCAGCGCGTCGGGCGAGTAGATCGCCCGCACCGCGTCGATGTCGCCGGCCTCCAGGGCGGCGAAGAAGCGGGTGACGGTGTCCTCGCTGCTCACTGCGTTTCTCCTAGCCGGGAGTGGGTGAAGCTGGCGATAACGGACTCGTAGTCCCAGCCAGCGGGGCCGACGGGCATCGGGAACACGACCGGCAGGTCGACACCGGCCGCCCGGTATTCCTCGACCCTCGCGGAGCACGCCGAGGCGTCCCCGTGGGCAACGAAGCCGTCGGCGACCTCCTGCGGCACCTGCTCGGCGGCTCCCGCGCGGTCCCCGGCGAGGGTGCGTGACCGCGCTAGCTCCAGCCACGGACCTGAGCCGAAAAGCGGGGGAACGGCGGGGTGCAGCACGTACCGCGGGACCACGGTCTTCGCGGCGGCAGCGGCCAGCGCCGCGTCGTCGGACAGGCACAGGTGCACCACGCACGCGACCTGCACGGACGATGGCTCACGCCCTGCCTCCTGCGCGGCCTTCCGCACGATCGCGGCCGCTTCGCCGGCCTGGGCTGGCGACATGAGGTTGAGGATCACCCCGTCGGCGATCCGGCCGGCCAGCGCGAGCATCCGCGGGCCGAGCGCGCCCAGATAGACGGGCAGGTCGGCGCGCACGACCGGGCCGTCGAGCGGCACCATGCCGGTACGGAACACGTCCCCCGTGAATCCGCCGATGTCCCCCGCCAGCACCGCGCGCACGACGGCTACGTACTCTTCGATCATTTTCAACGGAGCGAACGGCGCGATCCCGAACCTGCCGTTCATGATCGAGTTGGCGGTACCAAGCCCCAGGACGAATCGCCCATTACTGGCGTGGTCGAGTTGCGCGGCGGTCTTCGCCGCGAGCACGGGCGGGCGGAGCGCGGCATTCGCGATCGCGGTGCCGACCTTGACCTTGCTGGTTGCCGCGGCGACCGGATGGCACAGTGCCAGTGCGTCGCCGTGCCCTTCGGCGACGAACACCGCGCCGAACCCAGCCTGTTCGGCGGCGGCCGCGAGGCCGCCGATCCTGGCTGGCGGCAGCCCGCTGTGTGAGGCGATGGACAGTCCGAGGGGCGTCATCGGCTGGCTCCGTTTGTTGCGCCGGGGTTTGTTGCGCCGGAGTTTGTCGCGGCGGGGTCTGTTGCGGCGCGGGCGCGCAGTTCGCGCTTGAGCACCTTGCCGGTCGTGGTGCGCGGGAGCGGCCCGGAGAACTCCACGCTCTTCGGGCACTTGAAGTGCGCGAGCCGATCGCGGCAGAAGGCGATGACCTCGTCCTCGGAGAGCGTCGCATCGCCGGCCAGGCGGATCACCGCATGCACGGCCTCGCCCCAGACTGGGTCTGGCCGGCCGATCACGGCGACCTCGGCGATGTCCGGGTGCCTGGCGAGCACGGCCTCGACCTCGGCGGGGAAGATGTTTTCGCCGCCGCTGATCACCATGTCCCTGGCCCGGTCGAGGATGTACAGGTACCCGTCGTGGGTGAGCCGGCCGATGTCCCCGGTCCGGTACCAGCCGTCGCCGGTGAACGCAGCCTCCGTCGCCGCTGCGTTCCGCCAGTAACCGGAGAACAGGCACTCGCCGCGGATCAGGATCTCGCCGGTCGCGCCCGACGGCAGCGCCCCGCCCGCCTGGTCGGACGGATCGGCGATCTTGACCTCCCAGCCGAAGGACACTCGTCCTGCGCTAGCGAGATGCGGGTGCCCCGGCTGGTGATCCTCGGGAGCGAGCAGGCTGATCATGGACTGGCTCTCGGTGTTGCCGTAGATCTGTCGCAGCCGGCACCCGAACACCTCGAGCGCCGCGGCCAGTGATGTGGGCGTGATCGGCGCCGTGCCGTAGGCGATCTCCTTGAGGCTGCGAAGGTCTGGCTTCTCGCGACGGCGGATCTCAGCGACCAGCATGTCGATCAGTGACGGCCCCGCCGTGAAGAACTCGATCCTGTCCCGCTCGATCGCGTCGATGACGGCTGGCGGGCTGAACCCTGAATGCACGTACACGGTGCCCGCGGTCAGCAGAGCCTGCATGCACTGGCCGAACCCGCCGAGATGGAACAGCGGCAGGACCTGCAGATGCCTGGAGCCTGCCACCTGGTCGCCGATCTCGAGCGCGAAGCCCGCCACGCTGACCAGCAGCGCTCCGTGCCGCAGCGGGATGGCCTTGGCCTTGCCGGTCGTGCCGCTCGTGTGCACGAGCGCGAGCACGTCGCCCGCCGACAGCGCCGGTCTCGGGGGCACCTCGCCGGTCAGCGCGGACCCGGCTTTCCAGCCCGGGGCAACCGCGCCCGCCGAACCTGGCGGGACTCCGATGACCACCTTGCGGGTCAGTTCCGGTGCCGCGGACTCGACGAGGTCGGCGAACTCGGCGTCGGCGGCGATCGCCACCGGCTCGACCAGCCCGAGCACCTCGGCCATCTCACCGGCCGACAGACGCCAGTTCACAAGTGCGGGCGTGGCGCCCGCGCGCAGGATCGCGAAGGTGTGCACGAGGAAGTCCGCGCTGTTCTTGGCGACGATCGCGACCCGGTCACCGGGCCCCACACCCAGGCCAGCCCAGCCGCCCGCGTGGCTCTCGAGCGCGGTCTTCAGCTCGGTGTAGGTGTAACTGGCGCCGCGGTCGTCGATCAGCGCGGGCACGTCGGGGTGCACGGTGGCGCGCCACTCGATCACATGGATCCAGCTCTGCATCGATTCGTGCCCTTCGTCGCAGGACGTATCGTTGCAGAAAGTGCTTCTGTAGGACAGACTCCGAGCAGGAATTCCGCGGATCGCCGGGAAGGGGGACCGGGTGCGAGACGTCGCTGACCTGCCCGGACAGCCTGGCGAGTGCGGGTCGGCCGGGCGGTGCGGGTCGGCCAGGCGGCTCTGGGCCGCCCGGCGGCGCCGAGCTAGCCAGGCTGCGCCGCGAGGTCGCGCTGGCCTGCCGGGTGCTCGCCCACGCGGGACTGGCCGCCGACGTGCTCGGTCACGTCAGCGTCAGGGTCGGCGCCGAGGCCGGCGGCCGGCCCGGAGGGCCGGACTCGCTCCTGATCCGCTGCCGCGGCCCGCGCGAGCGCGGGCTGCTGTTCACCACCGAGGACGACGTGCATCTGGTCGGCCTGGACGGCACGAGCGAGCTGCCTGACGGCTACGGCGTGCCCAGCGAACTGCCAATCCACGCCGAGACCCTGCGGGCTCGACCAGGCGTGACCGCGGTCGTGCACGCGCACCCACCGGCCGTCGTGACCGCCGATCTGGCCGGGCTCGCGCTACGTCCTGTCATCGGCGCCTACAACATCCCGGCGATGCGGATGGCCAGCGACGGCGTCCCCGTATATCCGCGGGGTGTTCTTATCCGCCGTGCCGATCTCGCCACCGAGATGCTCGCAGCCATGGGCGACGCTCCGGTCTGCGTGCTCCGGGGTCACGGCGTCACCACGACGGGCGCGAGCATCGCCGAGGCAGTGATCAGGGCGGTCAACCTCGAATCGCTTGCCCGCTTGATCCTGTCCGCGGCCCAGGCCGGCGGGCGTCCCCCCGATCTGCCCGAGGCCGACATCGCCGAGCTTCCCGATCTCGGCGCCACGCTGAACACCGAGAACGTGTGGCGATACCACCTCGCAAGCCTCGGCCACGCTGGGCTCGCCTTGCCTCCGGAGCCGGGCCCGCATGAGGAGCGTGCACGGTCATGACCGAGCTAGCCGCCGTGCTCGCCAACGTGCGAGACGGGATGGTGCCCGCACACATCTACAACGACGCCGAGATCTTCGTGCTGGAGCGAGACCGGCTCTTCGCCAGGTCCTGGATCTTCGTCGCGCACGAGTCGGAGATCCCCGCACCAGGGGACTACGTCGTGCGCCGCGTGCTCGCCGACTCGTTCATCGTGGTCAGGGACGAGCATGGCACCGTCCGGGTGATGTTCAACATGTGCCTGCACAAGGGCATGCAGGTGTGCAGGGCCGAGATGGGCAACGCGTCGCACTTCCGCTGCCCGTACCACGCCTGGACCTACCGGAACGACGGCCGGCTGGCGGGAGTGCCGTTCCACGCCGAGGCGTATGGCGGCGAGGACGGCTTCGCCAGGACCGGCCAGTCGCTGCTGCCAGCGCCCTCGGCGGACAGCTACAACGGGATGATCTTCATCAGCCTTGATCCCGATGCGCCTGCGCTGCGCGAGTGGCTCGGAGATTTCGTTTTCTATCTGGATCTCTATACCCGGCAGTCGCCCGCTGGGGTGGAGTTGCGCGGGCCGCAGCGCTGGCGCGTGAACGCGAACTGGAAGATCGGCGCCGAGAACTTCGCTGGTGACAGCTATCACACGCCGCACACGCACGCGAGCGTCGTCGACATCGGGCTGTTCCGCGAGCCCAAGGCGAGCAAGCGGAAGGAGGGCGCGCTGTACCTCGCTGGTCCCGGCTCGGGTACCACGTACAAGCTGCCGCCCGGCGGCTCGTTCGATGAGCAGCTGCGCTACCTCGGCTATCCGAAGGAGATGATCGCCGCGATCGGGTCGTCCTGGTCCGCGGCGCAGCGCGGGCTCGTCGCGGAGGACGGCTTCATGGTCTCGGCCGCGACGCTGTTCCCCAACCTGTCGTTCGTGCATAACTGGCCGCAGATCGACGAGGCCGGCACGGTCGCGCCGTTCATCTCGCTGCGGCAGTGGCAGCCGATTTCGGAGCGGGAGACCGAGGTGCTGTCATGGTTCGCCGTCGACGCGTCGGCGCCGGAGAGCTTCAAGCGCGACTCGTACAAGGCGTACCTGATGTGCTTCGGCAGCTCTGGCATGTTCGAGCAAGACGACGTGGAGAACTGGGTCTCGATCACCGACATGGCCGGCGGCTCGATGGCCAGGCGGCTGCTGCTGAACAGCCGGATGGGGCTGACCTCGGAGGGCCAGCCGATCAAGCCCCCTCTGACGAACTTCTCCGGGCCGGGCATCGCCTATCAGGGGTTCGGCGAGTTCAACCAGCGGCACTGGCTGCGGCAGTGGAGCGATCTCCTGGAATGCGAGCGCCCGGCCGAGAGGAGTGCGCGGTGAGCACGGGTCGGCCGTTGCCGTACGGCGATCCGGCGCATCAGGCGGCGCATCAGTTCCTGGTCGAGGAAGCCGCGCTGCTCGACGCCGGGGAGTACGACGCGTGGCTGCACCTGCTGACCGACGACATCCGCTACCTGATGCCGGTGCGAGTGACGACCGCGCGCGGGGCGGGCTTCGATTCGCTAGCCGACATGGGGCACTTCGATGAGGACATGTACGCGTTGCGCAAGCGCGTGCAGCGGCTGGCGACCGACCACGCGTGGACCGAGGACCCGCCGTCGCGAACCAGGCATTTCATAACGAATGTGCGTACCTTCCTCGCCGAGGACGGCGGCGGCTTGCGGGTCGAGTCGGCGCTGCTGCTGTTCCGCAGCAGGGGTGACACGCGCGAGCCGGATCTGCTCTCCTGCGGCCGCTCCGACCTGCTGCGTCTTGGCCCGGGCCCGTCTGGGTACCGGCTGGCCAGGCGGGAGATCACGGTCGACGAGTCGGTGCTGCGGACTCAGAATCTGGCGATCTTCCTGTGAACTCCGAGCGAGGCCCGGTCGGCGGTGCGATCGAGTTTGGCAACGAGTTCACCCAGGTCGTGGTCGAACTGGTGCGGACCAGGAACGGCGCCCGGCTGCGGATCTCGGTGCCGGCGTCCGGTCATGAGGTCTCGCTCTGCCCGCTGGAACTCGAGTCGCTGACCTGGCAGGAGCCGGAGTTCTTCAGCCGTCTGCTGGCAACGCCGTTCGGTCCTGAGTCCGGCCCTCCGCCAGGAGCGTGGGAGCCCTGATGGGCTGGCTGGACGGCAAGCGAGCGCTGGTCGTCGGGGCCGGCTCCGGCATCGGCCGGGCTGTGGTCGACGCGTTCGCGGCCGAGGGGGCGCGGGTCGCGGCCATGGAGCTTGATCGGGTCAAGTGCTCGCGGCTCGCAGCGGAGCGTGCGGACTGCCTGGTGCACCATGGTGACGCGACGGTGCTGGCGGATGCGCAGGCTTGCGTTGGCGCTACCGCTGCCGGGCTCGGCGGGATCGACGTGCTGGTCAACTGCGTGGGGATCTTCGACTTCTATCGCGGGCTGGCCGAGATCGATCCTGGCCGGCTGGACGATGCGTTCGACGAGATGTTCCGCATCAACGTGAAGAGCCAGCTGGTCTGCGTCAAGGCCGCGCTGGACGAGCTGCGCCGATCCCGCGGGTCGGTCGTGCTCACGGTCTCGACGTCCGGTTTCTACCCGGGCCGCGGCGGCATCCTCTACGTCGCGTCCAAGTTCGCGGTGCGCGGCTGCGTGATCGCGCTCGCGCACGAGCTGGCGCCTGAGGTCCGTGTCAACGGCGTCGCTCCCGGCGGAACCCTCGGCACCGAGCTAACCGGCCTCGCGAGTCTCGGGCTCGACGACCGGAAGCTCGATGCCTCGCCGGACCGTGCGGAGGACCTGAAGCGCCGCACGCCGCTTGAGGTCGCGCTGACCGGGGCTGATCACGCGGGCAGCTACGTGTTCCTGGCCTCGGACCGCGCTCGCGGCATCACCGGCACGATCGTCCACTCCGACGGCGGCGCCGGCATCGCCTAGTCGGCGTGGATGCCGTCTTCGTGGTCACCCAATCCGTGTCAGGTTGGTGAGGCGGACTGTCGATCGCGGCATTGGATCTGACTGGCAGCCGCAAAGCCACCTATTTCGGGCGATGACGTGGCCCGTTCAGATCCAAAGTCAAAGTTGATCAAGATTCGCGTGCGCGGGAGCGCCATACCGGCGCGCCCAGGCGTCGTCAGAGCCGTGGCGGGCCCGGTTGGTGTGCGCCGGCGACGAGCCGGTTGGTCGGAGCCGGCGGCGAGCCGGCTGGTGTGCGCTGGGGGCGAGCCGGCTGGTGCGCTGGGGGCGAGTCGGCTGTCTATAGTCCTGCGTGCGGACCGACTAGTTCGCTCAGGCGATCGGCGTCGGCGCGAAGCCGGGCGCCGATCCGCTCGGCGCTGTCGGCGTCGAGCCTGGTTACCGGCGCGGACACAACCAGGGCCGCGACCGGCGCGTCCGCGCGGCCGAGGATCGGCACCGCTACCGAGGCCACGCCCTCCTCGCTCTCCTCGATGTTCAGCGCGTAGCCGCGCTCGCGGATCTCGCGCAGTTCGGCGAGCAGGTCGGGCAGGCTGGTGAGCGACCGTTTCGTGAGCGCGGGGAGCGCACCCTCGGCGAACATTCCAGCTACCTCGGACCCCGGCAGGGCGGCCAGCATGGCCTTGCCGGACGCGGTGCAGTTGGCTGGCAGAGCGGCGCCGGTCCTGGCGGCGACGCGGAGCGCCCGCGAACTCTCAACGGCATCGAGGTAGCGGACGCTCGCGCCTTCCAGCACGGCCAGGTGCGCTGTCTCGGCGAAACTGGCCGCCAGGTCCTCGAGCACCGGCCTGGCGTGCAGCCTGATGTCCATCTGCCTGATCGCCGCCAGTCCGATCTCGACCAGCGCCGGTCCTGCGACATAGGCCCGAGAGTCCCGTTCCTGCCGAACGAAGCCGTGGTAGGCGAGCATGGCAAGCAGCCTGTGCGCGGTGGAGTGCGCGACCCCGAGGTGCTCGCTGGCCTCGGACAACCGGACCCTGGTCTGCTCGCGGAACAGCATCAGCAGGCGCAGCGCCTTGTCGACGGAAGCGATGGGATAGGCCGGCCGCTCGGTCTGACGGAGTCCGTGCTCTTTCTGCACAGCAGAAGGATAGGCCGCTGGACGCGAAGCTGCCCAGCTAGGCCGGCCGGACCGGGGTGGCGAACACTGCCTCGGCGAACCACTGCCAGGTGCGGCGGATGCCGTCCTCGCGGCTGATGGTCGGCGTGTATCCGAGCACCTTGCTGGCCAGTTCGTAGGAGGCGAAGTTGCGGTCGACCTCGCCAGGCCGTTCCGGCAGGTGCTTGACGGGGTGATCGGGTACGCCCGCGGCGGCCTTGCACAGGTCCGCGAGCTCGGCCACGGTGGTCTCGACGCCGGAGGCGATGTGCAGCACCGTGCCGCCGGGAACGTCGCTGGTCAGCGCCAGTCGCAGGGCGCGTGAGATGTCGTCGACGTGGGTGTAGTCCCGCGACGAGCTGCCGTCCCCGTACATCACGATCGGCTCGCCATCGTGGATGGCCTGGAAGAACATGTTCATGGCGCCGGTCTTGCGCTCGCTCCACGGGCCGTAGACGTTGGCGAACCGCAGCGCGATCGTGCGCAGGTCGTAGCACTGCGAGAACGCGTAGGCGTAGCCTTCGCCCGCCAGCTTGCTCGCGCCGTAGGGCGAGATCGGCTTGGGCAGCGAGTTCTCGTCGACCGGCGGCGTGGCGTCCCCGATCAGCGCTCCGCCCGTTGAGGCCTGCACGGTGCGCTCGACTCCCGCGCGCCTGGCGGCGTCCAGAACCCGGAACGTGCCGACCACGTTGGCGTCGAAATTCGCGACCGGGTCTTCGATCGACTTGATCACAGAGCCGGCCGCCGCCAGGTGAATGACGGCGTCCACGCCGGCTAGGGCGCTGTCGACCGCGGCCTCGTCCCGGATGTCGCCCTCGACCTGCTCGGCATCGACGCCGGCCAGGTGCGCCGGATCGCCGGTGGTGTAGTTGTCGAGCACGCGGACCCGGTGCCCGTCCTGGACCAGGTGGCGGACCAGCGTGGCGCCGACGAAACCGGCTCCCCCCGTCACGAGAACGCTCTTCCCCTCAGTCATGACAGACGAGAGTACCCGCGAGGCCCGCGCCCACACTGGTGGTCTAGTTCTTGCCCGCCAGCCAGGCGGCGATCAGGTCGGCCGCCTGTGTCCGCGCGCCGGCCGGCTCGAGCAGGTAATGGTCGGCGTTGATGAACTCGATTCGCTTGTCTGCCGCGCCGATCGCGTCGAACAGTGCCACGGGCGTCGCTCTCGAACACGCCGGTGTCGGCGGTGGCGTGCACCACCAGCGACGGCACGGTGATCCTGCGCAGGTGCGGCGCCGCGGTGCACTGCGACGTGCGCAGGCTCCACATCGACAGCCAGGTGCGCAGAGTGTTCAGCGTGCCGATGCCGAAGACGCCGTAGTTGGCCTTGACCGGCTCGCCCAGGTAGCACCAGTTGGGCCGCCGGTCCGACGGCTCGATCGCCGGGTCGATCATCCTCGGGTCGGCCCAGGTCCGGTACAGGTTGAACAGCCGGTCCCTGGCCCTGGTGTCCGCCAGCGCGGCCAGTTCGGCGAGCGCCCAGTCGGTGATCCGCTCGTTCCTTGCTCGCTGCGCCTGGCGGTAGCGCCGCTGGAACTCATCGCTGAAGGGCGGCCCGTTCTCCGGGTTGAACGGGTCGAGCGCCGGGATCGGCCGAGAGCGGATCGGTCTCGTCGGTGACCGACGGGTCGAGCCAGTTGGTCAGCACCTCAGGCCGACCTGAGTGGGCCGCGAGCGCGATGAACAGGTCGCCGGCCGGCAGGTCCTCGATCGCCGGAAGCGGCCGCATCCCGGCCACCGGCGTCACGTTCGGCTCGACCGCCTGCGACTGATAGGCCGCCATCAGCGATCCGCCGCCTGAGTTGCCCAGCAGCACGATGCGCTCGACCCCGGCCTGCTCGCGCAGCCACCGAACGCCGACGCCGATCTCGGCCAGCGCGTGATCGAGCAGGAAGTGGGCCTCGTTGCCGCGGAAGCGAGTGTTCCAGCCGAGGAAGCCGTAGCCGCGCTCGGCCAGGAACGAGGCCAGGTAGTGCTCGGAGAAGTCGACGTTGTAGTGCGTGGCGATGAACGCCGTCCCCGGCGCCTGGCCACCCGCAGGCCGGTGATAGATGCCCTGGCAAGGGTGACCGCCTGCCCCGGCCCGGCCCACAACGGGGGACGGCAGGCCAACGAATTCCCTGCTGATCTCGCTCATCCGATCCCTTCCGGCGTGTCCGGCGGCGCACCGGTAACGCACCGACACCGCCGTCATCTTGCTCGGAGCCCCTGGTCCGCGGGTGAAACTGAGTTTAGATTTAGTTCTTGAGGGCGTGCGGTGTCAATGGCGGCCGGGGATGGGCGGCCAGCACCGGGCCCGGATCGAGGGAGGCCAGCGATGGCAGAGTGGCGGAACGAAGAATTCAGCCTTGGCGGTGTCAATCACCTGGCGCTGGTCTGCTCGGACATGCAGCGCACGGTGGAGTTCTACACCGAGGTGCTCGGCATGCGGCTGATCAAGACGATCAACCTGCCAGGCGGTTCCGGCCAGCACTTCTTCTTCGACATGGGCGGCGGCAACGCGCTGGCGTTCTTCTGGTTCCCCGACGCCCCTGACGCCGTTCCCGGCGTCTCGGCCCCCGTGACCGTCCCCGGCCTCGGGGAGTGGACGAGCGCCGTCGGCTCGATGAACCACGTCGCGTTCGACGTGCCAGAGGAGAAGTTCCTCGAGTACCGGACGAAACTCAAGGCCAAGGGCGTCCGGGTCAGCCCGGTCATCGATCACGATGACAGCGAGTTCGGCGTGGCCAGGGAACTGCATGAGGGCGTCTTCGTCCGGTCGTTCTACTTCCAGGACCCGGACGGCATTTTGCTGGAGTTCGCTTGCTGGCGGCGCGTGATGGGGCAGCCGGGCGATGTGCGGCACAAGCCCAAGACGGCCGCCGACCGCGTCGCGCGCGTCGAGGCCTAGGCCGGGAGCGGCGGGACTCGTGACCGGCGTGGCCAGCGGGCAGCGATGAGGAGGCACACCATCGCCAGGCCGCGGGCCGTGCGGCCGGTTGGCCGGGACGAGCGGCCTCTGCGGGCGGAACCGGCGACTCGCAAGGGCCGCGAGACGGACGAGGCCTTCCGCGAGGCCGCGCGCACCGTGTTCGCGCGCGACGGCTACCTCAACGCCAAGATCAGCGACATTTCCGCCGAGGCCGGCAAGTCGGTGGCCTCCTTTTACAACTATTACGACACCAAGGCGGACCTGCTGATCGCACTGGCCGAGGAGTTCCACGCCGAGGCGACCCAGATGGCCGTGCTGCCGTACCGCAGCGGGCTGACGAGGCAGGAGGCCATGCGCGAGGCGGTGGCCGGCTTCTGGCGCACCTACGCCAAGCGGCGCGGCGAGCTGATCGGCGTGTTCCAGGCGGCCATGCTCGACGAGGAGTTCCTCGACCGCTGGCTCGACATCAGGGCCGAGGCCGTGAGCAGGATCGCGAGGCAGATCAGGCAGGCGCAATCGGAGGGGTACTGCCCCGGCGTCGACCCGGTCCTGACCGCCTCGGCGCTGTCGGCGATGCTCGAGCACTTCAGCTACATCTGGCTCGGCCAGGGCGGTGAGCGCGCAGAAGTTCAGTTCGACGACGAGCGCGCCATCGATACCCTCGCCACCATCTGGGTCAACTCCGTCTACTGGCGCCCCGAGCCAGGGCTGGGCCCAGGGCCAGGGGACATGTGACCACCCTCGCGGATTATCCGACAACCGATACGCCTGGAGCGGGGATCGTCAAGGATCACGCCCAGCGGGCGAGGACTTCGTCGGCGGCGCGCACGCCGGAGCGGAGCGCGCCTTCCATCAGGCCGGCCCAGTTGCCCGCGGTGTGCTCGCCAGCGAAGTGGACGCGGCCGACCGGGGCGCCGATCAGATGGTCGTCTCCCTGCGTCTGCTCCACGGTCAGCGCGGTGTAGGACTCGCCTGCCCACGGGTCGTCGTTCCAGGTGGTCAGCACCGCCCGGTCGAGGTCCAGGGACAGCTCAGGCCGCAGCGCTGCGACCTGGCGGGCCCAGGTGGACGGCCCGTCGGCGACTCCGAGCGCGGCTAGGCCTTCCTCGGTTCCGGCGAATGCGTGCAGCACTGGCTGGACAGCGCCAGACCCGTCGGTAGCGGTCCAGGTCCAGAACCGGCCGGGGACGCTCTGGACCGCGGAGGCCTCGGCGCGGGCCGTCAGCGGCATGTGCAGCTTGGCGTTGTGGGCGAGACCCGATCGCTCCCATGCGGCGCGCAGGTACCCGGGCAGCGCGGGTGTGAACGGCAGCTGCCTGAGTACCGCCATCGGCACGGCGACGATGACCGCGTCGGCCGCGACCTCGCCGTCGCCGGTGCGCACAAGGACGCCCTCTTCGTCATGCTCGATCGACAGGACCGGGCTGGCGAGGTGGATCGCCTGGCCAAGCCGTGCTGCCAGGCCCACAGCGAGCTGCTGGTTGCCGCCGGCGACCCGCCAGGAGGGGCGCCGGACTAGGTCGGAGGCGACACCGGCGACCGAGGCGGCAGACAGCCGGCCGGCGTTGACGCCGTTGGTGGTCGTGACCCTGGACACGAAGGCCGCCAGGGCGGCGGCCGATCCGCGCCACGCGGATGCCGCGGCGGCAAGTGACAGCTGCGGCGGTGCGTTCGCTGCGGCGGCACCGATGACCTGCGCGCACTCAATCGAGCTCGGCGTCGGTCACGACGCCATCGCCGCGGGGCTCGCGCTGGTAGTAGGACATCGTCGTGTCAGCGAGGTTCAGGCCGAGGTCGGAGAGCAGCATCCGCATGACGTCGTAGCCGTCAAGCACGAACTCTGCGCCACGCTCGATGACCGTGCTCGGATCACCGGGAACCAGCTCGGTCGACCAGACCCGGCCGCCGACGCGGTCCCGCGCCTCGAGCACGACAACCTCATGACCGGAACGCGCGATCCGGTCCGCGGCCATCAGCCCGGCGAACCCGGCCCCCGTGATCACCACCCGCATGCGGTCACATGGTAGGACAGGCCTTCCGCGCTCGTCGCACAGCACAGCGGCCGCCAGGAAGCGATCGCTCCTGACGGCCGCATCGGCCCCGCATGACTATGAATTGTCGTGGTTGTGGTGACGGTGGCTTGGCGTACGGCGCAGCCAGAGGAACAAGGCCAGCGCCAGCAGCAGCCACGGGAAGAACGAGTGGATCAGGGCGTGGCCGACGAAGGCCGCGGCGACGATGATGAAGATCAGCAGAACTAGCCGGTACATGGGACTCCTATGTGGTGGTCTGGTGGCTGGGACGGGCGGGTTGGCGCCCGGTTCGGTGAATTCGGGCAGGTCGGAGAAGAGCCCGGCGAAGTCGCCCATGGTCTTGGCGCTCATCGCGCGCTCCATCCGCTCGTTGAACTCGGCCTGGTCGAGCCGGCCGTCTCCGTAGTGCTTGGAGAGGCGGTCAGCTACGTCGGCTCGCTCGGCGTCCGAGACCCGCAGGTCGGGGTTGAACCCGCTGCGACGGCGCACGTGGTACTGCGTCGACCACGGCGGGTTGCTCATCCACGGCGGGCTCCCTTGCGACGACATGGGCGCGTCCTCCTGGCTCTCGCCGGACACTTAGCGCGACCGGTTCTCGAGCGAGCTGAACAGCTCACCTGCGATGGACTGGGCGGCGCCCTCCTCGGGGATCAGCAGCCAGCCGGCCAGGTAGAGCGGGAGCGCCGCTCCGCCGACGAACGCGAGCACGACGAACGCGATCCGCACCAGGTTGGTGTCAACGCCGAGGTAGCGGGCGATGCCTGAAGCGACTCCCGCGATCATCCGGTCGTCCGTGGGCCGGCGCAGCTCGCGCAGATCCGGCAGGCTCGGCCCGCCCTGGCGCGTGGTCCACGCCGATCCGGTGCTGCCGTTGGTGCCGGCGTGCCCTGCCGCGTCGCCGCGGCCGCCGTCGCCGGCGGTCTCGGCCTCGATGTGGGACTCTGACTGGGACTCTGTGGTGTTCATGGGTCCAGCTTGCGTCGCGCGATAGAGAGAGGCCATCGGGAAGAACCCTGATTGGACCCGGATCGCCGGCCCCGCGGCTCCGGGGCTTCCCGGATAGCAGCACGGCCCAACAGGGGCGATGATGGAAGGGTGAACGAGCAGCCCCCCAGCACAGGTATGCCGCCACCAGGCGCGCCTGCCACGGGAGCACCGCACGCCGCGGCACCGAACCCAGGAGTACCTCCCCAGGGAACAACCACGCCGGGAGCGACCAGGCCCGGCGCGCCCGTCACGGTGCCGCTGACGAAGGGACGACCCGGCGGTGCGCCGTCGAACGGGCGCGCACAGGACGGGCCGGGATGCTCGGGCTGGCAGTCGCACCTGCGCGGCGGCTGGACGATGCAGCGCCCAGGCGGTCCGCTGCGCAGGCCACAGCAGGGGCGGCTCGTCGGGGGCGTCGCGGCTGCCATCAGCTCGCGAACCGGCGTCGGCCCCAACATCATCCGCACCGCGTTCGTCTGCAGCGCGCTGATCGGCGGCTTCGGCGCGGCGGTCTACGTCCTGGCCTGGCTCTTCGTGCCAGCGGTCGGCGAGGAGACCAACATCGCGACCCGGGCGCAGGCCGATCGGCGCGGAATCGCCCTCGCGGCAGGCGTCGCATCGCTGCTCGCGCTCGTGCTCTTGATCGCGTCAATCCTGCACGTCGGCTGGCTCGGCTCGCTGTCCTGGCCTCCGGTGATCGCGCTCGCGGGCCTCGTGCTGATCTGGCGGAACTCGTCCCGCGGCGAGCAGGATCTGATGCGCACCGTGGCCGAGCCGATCCTCGGCCTCTCGCCAGGCGGCCGCCGGTCGATGTTCTGGCTGCGGGTCATCGTCGCCGGCGTCTTCCTGCTCAGCGGCGTGGTCATCCTCGTGTCCGAACAGCATCACCAGGCTCATCGTGTGGCCGCTCACCGGCGTCGCGATGCTGCTCATCGCGATCGTGCTGCTGCTCGGACCGTGGTGGCTGCGGATCGGACGTGACCTGTTCGCCGAGCGCCAGGCCAGGATCAGGGCCGAGGAACGCGCCGAGATGGCCTCCCGCGTGCACGACTCTGTGCTGCAGACGCTGGCCCTGATCCAGCGCCGCGCCGACGACCCGCAGCAGGTCGTCAGCCTCGCGAGGGCGCAGGAGCGCGAGCTGCGGTCGTGGCTGTTCGACGGGAAGGCGCCGGGCACGCTAGACGGGCGCGCGAGCACGGTCTGCGACGGGATCAGGCTCATCCAGCAGGAGATCGAGGCGCAGCACGGGGTCGTGGTCGAGGCCATCAGCGTCGGCGACTGCCCGCTCGACGACGACCTCAGCGCCCTGCTGGCCGCGGCCCGCGAGGCGACCGTCAACGCCGCCAAGTGGTCGGGCGCAGGCTCGGTGTCGCTGTTCGCCGAGGTCGAGCCCGCCGCCGTCTCGGTCTTCGTGCGGGACCGCGGTCGCGGCTTCGACCCGGCCGCCGTGCCGGCCGACCGCAAGGGCCTGGCCGAGTCGGTCAGGGCCAGGATGGAGCGCCGCGGCGGCTCGGCCACGGTCCGCAGCACGCCGGGCGAGGGCACCGAGGTGGTGCTGACCATGCCGCGGACGGCCGGCCAGCGCGAGCCAAGCGCGGCGACATGAGCGGCGGCACAACCGGCGCGACCAAGCCGACGGTCTTCATCGTCGACGACCACGGCCTGTTCAGGTCAGGCGTCCGCTCCGAACTCGGCGACGACGTCGACGTGATCGGCGAGGCCGAGGATGTGCAGCCGGCCATCGCGGCGATCGCCGCCAAGGAGCCCGACGTCGTGCTGCTCGATGTCCACTTGCCAGGTGGCGGCGGGCAAGATGTCGTTTCAGCGATTACTAGGACGCACCCGGCAGTGCGGTTTCTCGCGCTCAGCGCCTCCGACGCGCCGGAAGACGTCATCGCCGTGATCAGGTCGGGCGCGCGGGGATATGTGACCAAGACGATCTCCGGCGGCGAACTCGTTGATGCGATCCGCAGGGTGGCGGCCGGCGACGCGGTCTTCTCGCCCCGGCTCGCGGGGTTCGTGCTTGACGCGTTCGCGTCCCTGCCCGAGCAGCAGGTGCGCCCCGCGTTCGACAGCGAACTCGACCAGCTCACCCCGCGGGAGCGGGACGTGCTGCGGCTGATTGCCCGCGGCTACACGTACAAGGAAATCGGGCGGGAGCTGTTCATCTCGGCGAAAACCGTCGAGAGCCACGTATCGTCGGTGCTGCGCAAGCTGCAGCTCTCGACGCGGCACCAGCTGACCCGCTGGGCCGCCGAGCGCCGCCTGACCTAAGGGACCGACCAGCGAGATGACTGATCTCTGCGGCCACGACGCTGTGGCCCTGGCAGGCCTGCTCAGGACCAAGCAGGTGTCGGCGCGGGAGGTCGTCGCCGCGCACATCAAGCGGATCGAAGAGGTCGACCCGGTCATCAACGCGGTCGTGACCAGGACCTTCGACCAGGCACTGGAGAAGGCGGCCGTCGCCGACGACGCCCTGGCTCGCGGCGAGAACACCGGGCTGCTGCACGGGCTGCCGGTCGCGCACAAGGACCTCGTCCAGACCGCGGGAGTCCGCACCACGTTCGGATCGCCCGCCTTCGCGGACAACGTCCCCGATACCGACGACCTGATCGTGGCCAGGATGGCCGGAGCGGGCGGGATCAGCCTGGGCAAGACCAACACCCCCGAGTTCGGAGCGGGCTCGCACACCGTCAACCGGGTGTTCGGCGCGACCAGGAACCCGTACGACACGGGCCGGAGCGCGGGCGGCAGCAGCGGCGGCGCGGCCGCCGCGCTCGCGTCGCGCATGGTCGCGCTCGCGGACGGGAGTGACCTCGGCGGCTCGCTGCGCAACCCAGCGAGCTTCTGCAACGTCGTCGGGCTGCGCCCGTCGCCAGGACGGGTCCCTGTCTGGCCGTTCTCAGACGTCGCCGACTGGCTGAGCGTGGAGGGCCCGATGGCTCGCACCGTGGCCGACGTCGCGCTGTTCCTGGCCGCCATCAGCGGACCTGACCCGCGGGCGCCGCTCGCGCTCGACGCTCCGCCGCCGGTGCTGTCCGACCCCGCACAGGTGCACGAACGGCTGGCGAAGGACATGCGCGGGGTCAGGGTTGCCTGGAGCGCCGATCTTGGCGGCCTGCCTGTCGATCCGGCGGTCAGAGCGGCGCTCGCACCGGCCAGGCAGGTGCTCAGCGACCTCGGGTGCGAGGTTACCGACGCGGCCCCCGACCTGACCGGCGCGGACGAGGGTTTCAGGACCTGGCGGGCGCTGAAGTACGCGACGGCGTTCGGCCCGCTGGTGGCGGAACGGCCAGGGGACGTGGGGCCCAACGTCACCTGGAACGTTCAGCGCGGGCTGGAACTGAGCGCTGCCGACCTGAGCCGCGCGACGCGACTGCTCGCGGCCGCTCGCGGAACGGATCAACGCCTTCTTCGAGTCCTTCGACGTGCTGGCGTGCCCGGTCAGTCAGGTGCCGCCGTTCGAGATCGGACTCGACTGGGTGCATGAGATCGACGGCGTGCCGCAGCACACCTACCTGGACTGGATGCGCTCGGCCTACCTGATCTCGGCGACGGGACTTCCCGCGATCTCGGTTCCTGCCGGGTTCACGCGATCTGACCTGCCGCTCCCGGTTGGCCTGCAGCTGGTCGGGCGGCGACGCGGCGACTGGGACCTGCTGTCCGTCGCGCACGCGTTCGAGCAGGCCACGGGCTACGGCAGGACGCCGCCGCCCGTGCTCACCTAGACCGCGGGTCAGCGGCCCAGGCGGTTCCTGATCAGGCTGCCAAGCGCCGCCGGGCCGGTGACCGGCGAGAACCGCTCGGACTCGGCCCGCAGCAGCCGGTACTCCTCGTCGGAGAGGTCGATGTCGGCCGCGGCGACGTTGCTCTCCAGCTGCGCGACCGTGGAGGCGCCAGGGATGGCCACGACGACGGGATTGCGGATCAGCCAGGCAAGCGCGATCTGCGACGGTGTCGCCGCATGCGCGTCTGCGACCTGGCGCAGCGCCGCGATCAGGTCGGTGGCCTTCTCCAGGTTCTCGGGCAGGAAGTGGGCGTTGCCGGCCCTGACCCGGTTCGCCGGGCGGTTGAAGGCGTCGTACTTGCCGGAGAGCAAGCCCTGCGCGAGCGGGCTGTAGGCGATGATGACCCGGCCGTGCGCCTCGGCGTACGGCACCAGGTCGCGTTCTGGCCTGCGGTCGGCGAGGCTGTACCTGACCTGGTTGCTCAGCACCCTGGTGCCGAGCGCGTCTTCGGCCGCGATCCAGCGGCGCAGCGAGTAGTTGCTGACACCCACCTCGTCGACCAGCCCTGTCCGCTGCAGCGCGCGCATGCCGCGCATGATCGTGCCATCCCTGACAGCCGGGTTGGGCTGGTGAACCTGGTACAGGTCGAGCTTGCGCGCGCCGAGCCGGCTGGCGCTTGAGACCGCGCGCTGCTCCACCACGGGGGCGATCGGCATCACCGGCAGGATCTTCGTCGCCAGGAAGATCGACTCGAGGTCGTCGCCCAGCGCCGCGCCGAGAATCCGCTCGCTGCGCCCGAACCCGTAGATCTCGGCGGTGTCGAACAGCGTGACGCCAAGCTCGAGCGCGCGGCGGACGATGGCCGTGGCTTCCGTTCCGGCGTAGGAGTCGCCGTAGCCCCACTCACGGGAGCCGAACTGCCAGGTACCGAGGCCGATCTTGGAGACCTTCTTGGCCGTGTCCATGTCCAGATAGCGCATGGCACAAGTCTCTCCCCGACGGGCCGGATTACGCGCTAGCGCCGCCGAAACCCTGAACGGCTCTTGACGTTCGGCGTATTGGTTGTCACCTTGTGTTCGGTTGTTCTTTACCTGTCCGACCTCGTCATGCTGCATCCGTACAGGAGGCATCTATGCGCATGAATACCAATGGTGCAGGCCGCCACCGGCCCGTCAGGCTCGGTGCGGTGCTCTCCGCGACCGCCTTGGCGGCATTCTCGATCGGGCTGGCGGCGACGAGCGCCGTCGCCGCCGGCAACCGCCCAGCCGACGGCCGCGGCGGTGTCCGGCTCGATCGCGTGTTCATCATCGTGCTGGAGAACCACTCGGAGAACGCCGTGATCGGAGACCCGAACGCGCCGTTCATCACCTCGCTCGCGCAGCAGTACGGCGAGGCCAGCAACTACTTCGGAGTCACGCACCCGAGCGAGCCGAACTACATCGCCATGACCAGCGGCTCGAACTGGTGGATCAACAACGACAACCCGGCCAACCGGTTCGACCACACCAACATCGTCGACGACCTCGAGGCCGCGCACATCTCGTGGGGCGCCTACATGGAGGCGCTGCCGCCGAACCCGCTCGATGACTTCTGGCCGTCCAGCAGCACGCCGCTCTACGCGTCCAAGCACAACCCCTTCGCGCTGTACAGCGACGTCCGCGACAACCCGGCGAGGGTCGCCAACATCAAGCCGTACACCGCTCTGGCCGGCGACCTGAACAGCCGGCACGCTCCGCAGTTCGTGTACATCGTCCCTGACCAGTGCAACGACATGCACGGCGGCGTTTTCACCGCGGTGCCAGGGCACCCGGAGACGCCGTGCCCGTTCGGCAACACCAACGACGACGCGAACGACGCGGCGCTGAAGCAGAAGGCCGACGCGTTCGTCCAGGGCGCGGTCGGGACGATCATGTCGAGCCGGGCCTGGACGCCGCACAGCGCGATCTTCATCGTCGCTGACGAGGGCGACTTCACCGGCAACGCCGTCAACGGCGGCTGGGACTCACCGGCCGGGTGCTGTGACTCGCCGGTGCTGCCCGCGGGCGACCCCGACATCAACGTCGCGTGGCCAGGCGGGCTCTACGGCGGCGGGCTCGTGCCCGCGGTCGTGATCGACCCGAGCGGCCCGCGGCACTTCGTGGACAACACCGCCTTCAACCACTACTCGATGCTGCGCACGATCGAGGACGCGTGGAACCTGCCAGAACTAGGTTTCACAAGCGACCACGCCCAGGTCCCGACCATGGACGCGTTCCTGTCCAGGTAGCAGGCCTGCGGACGGCAAGACTCGTCAGTCCCGGCGGGCGGCGTTGCGCCTGCCGCGCCGGGACTGGCGGGTGCGTCCGGTGAGGCGAATCAGTCGGAGATGCCCGCCTGGACCGAGTGCGCGTCGATGGCGGCCAGTTCGTCGGCGGAGAACGCGGGCCCGGCCACGGCACGCAGGTTCTCCTCGAGCTGAGCGACGCTGCTCGCGCCGATCAGCGCGGAGGTGACCCGCGGATCGCGCAAGACCCAGGACAGCGCGAGCTGCGCCAGGGTCTGGCCGCGCGCCTGCGCGATCTCGTCCAGTGCGCGCAGGTGGCCGACGGTGGCGTCGGTCAGCAGGTCGGGCGAGAGCGAGCCGGCCTTGCTCGCCCGCGACCCGTCAGGAATGCCGTGCAGGTAGCGACCTGTCAGCATGCCCTGGGCGAGCGGGTGAGAACGCGATGCAGCCGAGGCCCTCACGGTCGAGCGCGTCGAGCAGGCCGTCGTCTTCCACCCACCGGTCCAGGATCGAGTACGACGGCTGGTGGATCAGCAGCCGCACGCCCATCTGCCGCAGGATCGCCGCGGCCTGCTCGGTCTGCTCGGGCGAGTACTGCGAGATGCCGGCGTACAGGGCCCGGCCGGACTTGACCGCCGTCGCCAGCGCGCTCATCGTCTCCTCGAGCGGGGTGTCCGGGTCGGGCCGGTGGCTGTAGAAGATGTCGACGTAGTCCAGGCCCATCCGGCGCAGCGACTGGTCCAGGCTCGCGAGCAGGTGCTTCCGCGAACCAAAGTCACCGTAGGGACCTGGCCACATGTCCCAGCCCGCCTTGGTGGATATCAGCAGTTCGTCCCGGTACGGCCGCAGGTCCTCGGCGAAGATCCGGCCGAAGTTCGTCTCCGCCGAGCCATACGGCGTGCCGTAGTTATTCGCCAGGTCAAAGTGGGTGACGCCGAGGTCGAAGGCCCGGCGGATGATCGCGCGCTGCGTGTCGAGCGGGGTGTCGTGGCCGAAGTTCTGCCATAGGCCGAGCGAGATCATCGGCAGGTCGATCCCGCTCTGCCCGCTCCGTCGGTAGCTCATCTGCTGATAGCGGCCAGCGTCCGCGACGTAGGTCATTGCTGCCCTCCCAGGGCCTCGTTCCACTGCCGGATCTGCCAGGACTTGACGACGCCCTGGAGCACGAACGGGTCGCCTGCCACGAACTCCTCAGCCGCTGCCCTGGACCGGAACACCGCCATCGAGCCCTCAGCCTGGGGGTCACCGAACGTCCCGACCAGCAGCAATTCGCCGCGGGCGTGAAACTCATCAAGCCGGGCCTTGTGCGCGGGGAAGACCGGCGGCGCCTTGGCCGCGATGTTCTCGGCCGATTCGTAGAGGAGCACGAAGACGGGCGCTGGAGGCTGACCCGGCGCGCTGGCAGCTGAGCTCATCGGCACCTTCCTATTGGCTGGCCCGGCTATCAACCTACGGACAGCCACCTTAGGCTGTCCGGCATGAGCGACTTCCTTCCGGTCAAGGGTTACGAAACGGTCAGCGTCTACCGGTCGGGCGCGGCGGTGAAGCTCGAGCTGAACCGGCCCGATCGCATGAACGCGCTGAACAGCCGGCTCAGGGCAGACCTGCTCGATGCGGTGCAGAACATCGCGCTGGACGACGGTGTCAGGGCTGTGCTGCTCACCGGCGCTGGGCGGGCGTTCTCCAGCGGAGCTGACCTCCGGGAGGACAGGGAGCGGACGCCGGAGGGACATCCCGACGTCTACAGCGTGCTGACCGGGCACTACCACCCGATCATCACGTGCCTGCGGGAGATGCCCAAGCCGGTGATCGCCGCCGTCAACGGGGCGGCCGCGGGCGTCGGGCTGTCCCTGGCGCTCGCCTGCGACCTGGTGCTGGCGGCCGAGTCGGCCTACTTCCTGCTCGCGTTCGTCAACATCGGCCTGGTGCCGGACGGAGGCTCGTCGCTGCTGGTCCCGAGCCGGATCGGCTTCGCGCGCGCGGCCGAGCTTGCGATGCTGGGCCAGCGGCTTGACGCGGCCAAGGCCCTGGACTGGGGACTGATCAACCAGGTCTGGCCGGACGGCGAGGTGACTGACCGGGCCGAGGCGCTGTGCGCCAAGCTGGCCGATGGCCCGACCGGCTCCTACGCGGGCACCAAGCGCCAGCTGAACAGGTGGCTGTACCAGAACATGGCCGAGCAGCTTGAGTTCGAGGCGCAGGATCCAGCAAGAGCGGGCCGAATCGGCCGACTTCGCCGAGGGGGTCGCGGCGTTCGCCGAGAAGCGCGCGCCCGTCTTCACGGGGAACTGATCGAGGAGGTCAGGTGGCTGGCGAGCGCGGTGTCGGCGCGTTCAGCACGCGCCCGCTGACGCCCCAGACCTGGGCGGACCTCGAGGAACTGTTCGGGCTGCCAGGCGGTTCGATGGTCCGCGGCTGCTGGTGCATGTTCTACCGCAGGACCGGCAAGTCGCCGGGAGCCGGCGGCCCGCCAGGCGCGATGCAGGCGGCCAACAAGCAGGCCATGTGCGACCTGGTCGACTCGGGCGTCGTGCCTGGCCTGATCGGCTACTCCGACGGCGAGCCGGCTGGCTGGATCAGCCTTGGACCGCGCGAGGAGTACCTGAAGATGCGCCGGTCGCCGGTCATGAAGCCGGTCGACGACACGCCGGTCTGGTCGGTGGTCTGCAGCTACGTCGCACGCCCGTACCGCGGCCTCGGCATGCAGCATCTGCTGCTCGATGCCGCTATCGAGTACGCGCGGGAGAGCGGCGCGCGAGTGCTCGAGGCCTATCCGATCGACAAAGCCGAACGCAGCCACGACGACTTCATGTTCTTCGGCTCGCGCAGCCTTTACGAACGGGCTGGGTTCCGTGAAGTCGTTCGCCGGTCACCGACCAGGGTCGTGATGCGCAGGGAGCTCGACTCCGGCACGTGATCGGCGCGGTCGGCGCGCGCGGTCAGGCCACTCGGTCAACGCACCCGGTCAGGCCTGTGGCTGGACAGCAGCTCGCCCGCGAAGGCACGGACAAGCGGATGCATGGTGTAGTTCATGCCGCCGGCCGCACCCTGGCCGTGAAACCTGTGCAGCAGGCCGGCGTCGGCTAGCTCAGGCGCGACCTTGGCCGCGTCCGCGTCCGCGTCGGTCGGCCGGCCAGGTCGGCGATCGGGGAGTCGGAGGCATCTCGCTGGCTCGCCGCCAGGAGCGCGAGAGCGCACCTAGCCGGGTCGCTGACGCCCGTGGGCCGCGGTTCCCAGCCTGCTCCGCATGCTGACATTCCCGACCGTCAGCTCATCGAGGCGCCGGCCTTCGTCCGCGAGCAGCTCAGCCAGTTCGGTCACGGTCAGGTCAGGCTCGTCGGCCAGCCTGGCGCCGGCGATGCGCAGGGCGAGCGGCAGGTGCCCGCACGCCTCAGCGATCGCCCTGGCCGCCTCGGCTTCTGTCTCGGCCTCCAGGTCGGCGTCCCAGCAGGCGTCCGCGATGTTCCGGCCGGAAATCCTGGCGAGCAACCGGACCGAGTTAGCCGGATGCAGGCCGCCGAGTTCGACGTAGCCTGGCGCCTTCCAGATCGGGCAGCCTGGCCAGGCTCGTCACGAGCACCGCGGCAGCCCGCCGTCCCCGGTAGCAGCGGCCTGACCTGGGCCGCGCTGCTCGCACCGTCGGCCACGAGCAGCACTCGCCGCGAAGCCAGCACGGACCGATACAGCGCCTCGCGTTCGAACTTCGCGGCAGGGATACCGGCCGCGGCGACGCCGAGTCCGCGAAGCAGTTCGCCGAGCACCACCTGCGGGTCGCGGGGCCGGCCGCCGTCGTCCAGGCAGGCATAGAGCTGGCCGTCGGGGAATGCTGGCGTCGCCTCGTGCGCCGCCTGCACGGCCAGTGCGGTCTTGCCGGTCCCCAGCATGCCCGTGACGACCGCGATCGCCATCCCTTCGCCTGCCAGCGAGGTTACGCAGCCGCGCTAGCTCCGCGGCCCGGCCGGTGAAGTCCGCGACGGCCCTCGGCAGCTGGCACATCGGCTGCCAGCCGCCTGGCTCGGCACCGACAGGAGTCAGCGGCGCCAGCCAGTCCGGCCGGGCCGGTGGGCTCTGGGCAGGCCGCAGCATCAGGCTCGGGTCGTCGGCCAGCACCCGCTGGTGCAGTTCCTGCAGTTCAGGGCCCGGGTCCATGCCGTAGGCGCTGATCAGCGTCATCCGGAGCCTGCCAAACGCGGCCAGCGCCTCGGTCCTGGCGCCCGAGCGGTACAGCGCGGTGATCAGCTGGGCCCACGCGTGCTCGTGCAGGGGCTCGGCGGCCACGACCGCGCGCAGGTCGGTGAGCACCTGCCGGTGCTCGCCTGCGGCCAGCCTGGCATCGGTCAGCGCGTCCTGCGCCTCCTTGCGCTGACCGAGCAGCCGCTCCCTGGCCGGAACGCCGGGCAGGTCGGCGAGCGCCGGATCGCGCCAGAGGCTCACGGCCTGGTTCAGCAGGGTGGCCGCTAGCCGCGCGTTGCCTCCGTCGAGCGCCTCCCTGCCGCGCCTGGCCAGATCGAGGAAGTCGTCAAGGTCGAGCTCGCCTGGCCCTGCCCAGATCAGGTAGCCGGACGGATGGGTCCGCAGCCTGCCGGCATCAGGAAGTGCCTTGCGGATCCCGTAGACGCAGCTGCGTAATGACACGTCAGGGCTGAGCGGCGGATTGTCCCCCCAGAGGCCGGTGGCCAGGCTGCCGGCCGAACAGGGCCGGCCGGCGTTGAGCAGCAGGAGCGCGAGCGCCGAGCGATGCAACCGTCTGGTCATCGCGATCGGCCGGCCGTCGTCGGCAGTGATCTCTAACGGGCCCAGAATCCGGAATCGCATAGCAACCCCTCCGTCCTGCTGACCTCGGAAGGAACGCGCCAATGGTAAGCACACCATCACGCGTCCGCGACCGGGAAACGGCAGGAATAGGCACGGGCAGACAGGTCGCGTCACTACGGCAAATCCGCCTACTGAACGCCTAGCTGCGGGTTCACGCTGCGATCACGGATCGGTCACTGAACCCGGCCTATAGTCGCCCATCACGGGCGCGGCGCATGCGACAGGAGCGGGTATGGCTAACAGGCAAGGTCGTCGCCGGCCGGGGCGGACGCCGCGGCCGGGACCTGGCCACCTGGTTACTGGCTGGCCTGGCCGGATCGGCTGGTCTCCTGGCGGGCTGCGGGACGCAGGCGATGAACGTCTCGCTGCCGGCGAAGTCCGGGCATGTCCGTCCGGCCGCCGCCAAGCCGGTCGCGCCGACGGCGCGGGACCTGGTCGTCGCGGCCTACGAGGGCTACTGGCGCGCGACGAACGAGGCGCTGGCGTCCCGCGATCCCGCGAAGGCCAGGGCGATCATGGCCGGCTACGTCCCAGGCAGCGTGATCCCCGGGCTGGTGCGGGGCCTGAAGGCGATCTGGCGCCGGGATGAGATCGGCTACGGCAGCCCCGTCTTCCACATCCTCAGCGTCACGATCACCGGGCGCGGCACCGCCGCCGTGCACGACTGCGTCGATCTGAGCCACACCGGCTTTCAGAACCAGCAGACCGGCCAGATCGTCGGCGGCTTCGGCCAGTCCCACGACTTCATGGTCACCACCCTCGTCCGCCAGCGCGGGCGGTGGCTGGTGACGGGAGCGATTCCGGTGGTGCAGTCATGCGCGTACTGATCCGTTCTCGCCTCGCTTTCGCAGCGCTTCGGCGCGGTCACCGTCGGCGGCGAGCGTGCTGGCCGTGGCGGTGCCTGCCGATGCGGCCGGCCAGGGGGGCGGTACCTGCTACCCGGTCAACTTCACCTGGATCTGCGTCTACAACGGCAATGGCGGCGGCAGCCCCGGATCCGGCGGCGGCTCTGGCACCGTGACGTGCACCTACACCAAGGCGTCGCCCGGCGTGCTGCAGCGGGCCGGCATCGGCCCGCCCGCGCGCGGTTACCAGTGGGACATCATGACCTGCCCTGGCTCCAACGCGGGCCCGCTCGGCGGCCAGCTCGTCCAGGTCAGCACCACCACCGGCACCCCGGCGATCAGCCCTTTTGATCTGTTCAAGATCGCGATCGGGGAGCTGTCAGTGCCGACGCTGGCCGCGGCGACCGCACCGCCGCGCGGCAAGGACGGCCTGGTCGGGCTGCCCGAGTGGTACTGGGTGGCGCGCGGCCAGTGGCATCCGGCCAGCGTCACGGTGCGGGCCGGCCCGGTCTGGGCGACCGCCACCGCCAGCCCGACCGCGCTCAGCTACGTGCCTGGCGGCGGGATGGGCTCGGTCAGCTGCCGCGGCCCTGGCACGCCATTCGACCGCGCGCAGGCCAGCCGCGCGGCAGCACACGGGCTGCTCCTACACCTACACCCAGGCATCCAACGGCCAGCCAGGCAACGCCTTCCAGGCCGGGCTGTTCGTCACCTGGACGGTCAGCTGGACCGGTTCGGGCAGGTGCGGGCGGCCTGGTCACGAACGACTACACGACAGGGAACGCGTTCGCCGTCCGGGTGGCCCAGGCCGAGGCATTGGTGACCACGCCATGAGCGGCAAGAAAGGACCAGCGATCGGCACCGCATACCATCCGCAGACCGACACCGGGTTCAACGGCACCGGGTTCAACGGCACCGGGTTCGGCGGCACGGGTCGCCAGGCCGCCCAGCCGATTGCGCTGGCGCGGCTGCCGCGGCGGCGCCGGCCAGGCATGATCGCGCTGGCGGTAGCCCTGGTCGGCGCGGGCATCCTCGCGAGCACTGCCGCCTATTCCGCAACCAACCACAGGGTGCCGGTGCTGGTCGCCGAGGCCAATGTTCCCGCCGGGGCATTGATCAGGGCCAGTGACGTCGGAACGGCGAGCGTCTCGGTCGGCGCGGGGGTGCAGGTGATCCCGGCCAGTCAGATGTCGCAGGTGGTCGGCCAGGTCGCTGGCACGACGCTGCATCCCGGCATGCTGCTGACCGCGGCCGAGCTGGCCACGCAGCGACCGCCGGGCCCCGGCCAGGTGCTTGTCCCTTTGCCGGTGCGGCCATCCGCCCTGCCGGCCAGCGGCCTGCAGCCCGGTGATCAGGTGCTGGTGGTTGCCACGCCGGGCGCCCAGGGCCAGGCCGGCTCGGCCAACGCCGCGCCGGCCATGAGCGTCCCGGTCGCCGGGGTGGTCGAGGCCGTGAGCACGACGGCCAACACCGACGGGTTCGAAGTGGTGGACGTGCTGGTTCCGGCCAAGAGTGGTGCCGATCTGGCCGCGCAGGCCTCGACCGGTCAGTTCGCGCTGATCGTGACGAAGCGGAGCCCGGCGTGAGCCTGTACGCGCTGGTCTCTCCCGGCGGCGCCGCCGGATGCACCACGACGGCCCTGGCCATGACGCTGACCTGGCCGAAGCCGGTAATCCTCGCCGAGTGCGATCCGGCCGGTGGTGACATCCTGGCCGGGTTGTTCGCCGGCCATCTGCCCGCGCCGCGCGGGCTGCTCGGCGTGGCCTTCGAGGCCGGCCGGGGCGTGGCGGCGATGTCGGCCGAGGCTGACGGGCAGCTTGCCGCCCTGGATGGCAGCCGCACCAGGATGTTCCTGGCTGGCCTGAGCGACCCGCGCCAAGCTCCCGGCCTGGCGCCAGCCTGGCCGGCCATCGCGCGGATGCTCGCAGGCCAGAGCTGCGACGTGATCGCCGACTGCGGCCGGCTCGACGCGGGCGACGGGCAGCCGGCCGGCGTGCTCGCCGAGGCGGACCTGGTGGCGATGGTGCTGCGCTCGTCGCTGCGCCAGATCGCTGCCGCCAGGCCGCGGATCGAGATGCTCGCCCAGCTGCTCGGCGGTTATGACCGGATGGGCCTGCTGCTCGTCGGCGACAAGGGTCACAGCCAGGCCGAGGTCGCCAGGACGCTCGGCGTCCCCGTGCTGGCCTGCCTCCCGTCGGACGCGAAGACCGCCGCGGTGCTGTCCGACGGCATCGGCCGCCGGACGAGCCTCGCCGACCGGCCGCTGATGCGCGCCGCCGAGGCGGCGGGCGCTGCCATGACCAAGGCGGCCGAGGGACGCGAAGCCGCTCGACCTGGCTAACGCGAACGGGCACCTGGCATGACAGGCGAAGCGGAGCGCCGCGCCGGCTTGCAGTGGCCGCCTGTGCACGAGCCAACGCACCAGAACGGGCGGCAGGCCACGGTCGGCCTCAGGCTGTCGCCCGGACCAGCAGGCCCGGCCGGCTGTCTCCCCGGGCCGGCCGGGCCGCAGGATGCCCGGCTGTACCCACGAGGCGCTCGGAGTGGCCGACTCCCGGCTTCTGGCCGGCATCCCGGAGATCCTCGCCATGATCGCGGACCTGCTGCCTGACCGCGCCGAGCAACCCGAGGTCATGCCGCTGATCAGGGACGCAGCACGAGCCTGGTCGCAGCGCCAGCTGCGCCAGGGCGCGCCGGTACCCGGTGCCGATGCCCTGGAGACGCTGGCCCAGGCGGTCTACGACCAGCGTTACGGGCTCGGGCCGCTCGCGGCCTACCTGCGTGATCCCGATGTCGAGAACGTCGACGTCAACGGCTGCGATGGGGTCTGGGTCACCTACGGCACAGGGGAGCGGGTCGCGGCGGCGCCGATCGCGTCCAGCGACGAGGCCCTGGCCGACATGATCAGGACCTGGGCGACTCGTGGCGGTCAGACGCGCGCGCGATTTTTCGGCGGCATCACCGCTGGTCAACGTCGCGCTCGCGGGTGGCGCCAGGATGACCGCGACGATGGCGGTCACGCCGCGGCCCTGCCTGTCGCTGCGCAGGCACGGCCAGCTCGAGGTCACGCTCGCCGACCTGATCAAGCTCGGGACGATCGACCAGGTCACGGCCGGCTTCCTGGCCGCAGCCGTGCGGAGCCGGTGCAACATCATCGTGACCGGCGGCGTGAACGCGGGGAAGACCACGCTGCTGCGTGCGCTCGCGAGCGAGATCCACCCCAGCGAGCGGATCGCCACGCTTGAGTCCGAGTACGAGCTCTACCTGCACGACAGGGAGCAGCACCCGGACGTGATCGCGTTCGAGGCAAGGGAGGCGAACTCGGAGGGCGCTGGCTCGGTCTCCCTGCACGACCTGATCGCGCACGCGCTGCGGCACAACCCGCAGCGCATCCTCGTCGGCGAGGTGCGCAGGACCGAGATCATGCCGATGCTCGAGGCGATGAACTCGGGCCAGGACGGCTCGATGTGCACGCTGCACGCCAACTCCCCGGCTGAGGCCTTCGACCGGATCCTCATCCTCGGACTGCGCGGCGGGCTGGCGCTGGCCGAGCGGGCGATTCACATCCTCGTCGGAATGGCCGTCGACTTGATCGTGCACGTGCGCAAGCGGTACGACGGGCAGCGGATGGTGCGCTTCGTGTCCGAGATCCTCGAGGTCATGCCGCCGGGAGACACCGACAGGCCCGCTGTGAACCGGCTGTTCCTGCCCGAGGGACCCGGCGGCCGCGCGGTGCCAGCGCACACGCCGTCACCTGGCATGCTGGCTCGGCTGGAAGCGGCGGGCCTGCACCCTGCCCTGCTCGACCGGCGTGCCGATGCGTCCTGGGTGCGGCGGTGATCATCATCGCCGCGCTAGCTGGAGCGCTCCTCATGACCGGGATCGTGCTCGGCGTCGCCGAGCTGACCAGGCGAGCGCCGGCGCCGGGCCAGCCGCCGGGCCGGATGCTGGCACCCGGCCGGATCAGGGCCATGCGGAAGCGGATCGCGTTCGCGGTCCTGGCCGGCCTGATCACGCTGGCGCTGACCCGCTGGCCGGTCGCCGCGCTGGCGGCGGTCAGCGCGGTCATGTTCCTGCCGAAGCTGACCGCCACGAGAGCCGCCAGGCGGCGGACCGCGAAGCTCGAAGGGCTCGAGCAATGGACGCGCAGGCTGTCGGACATGCTCACGGCCAGCCGCGGACTCGAAGACGCGCTCGCGGTCAGCGCCAGGACTGCGCCGGCCGCGATCGCCGGGCCGGTGACGGCGCTCGCCAGGCGGCTGTCGGCGAGGGCCGGGACCGAGGACGCGCTGCGCGCGTTCGCCGCCGAGATCGACGACCCCGCTGGCGACCGGATCGCCGCCGCCCTGATCATCGCCACCGGTCAGCGGGGCGGCGCGGTGCACGGCGTGCTCGGTGCGCTGGCGGAGATCCTGGCCAGGGACGTCGCTGCCCGGCGTGAGATCGAGGCTGAGCGCGCGCAGCACCGCACGACGCTGCGCTGGATCGTGGCGTTCGTGGCCGGGTTCACGGTCTTCGCGATCCTGAACCGCTCGTACTCGGCGCCCTACGGCACGGTGGTCGGCCAGGTCGTCCTGGCCCTGGTCGCGCTGCTCTACGCGGCCGGGCTCGGCTGGCTGCACCGGCTGGGCATGCAGCCCGGCCCCGGCGCGGTTCCTCGCGGCCAGGCGTCGGCCGGCCTGACGGGCGGCACGCCGAGCCAGGGAGCGCGCCGCGCCGGGTGGAGGCTGGCCGGTGAACCCCCTGATCGTCCTCGCCGGCACGGTGGCCGGCCTAGGCGTCTTCGCGGCCATCGCGCAGCTGATGCCAGCCGCGCCGCGGCTCGACGCGGCGCTCGCGCGCATCCACGCGGCCGGGCCAGGCGAGCCCGAGCTTTCCGGCTTCCGCCAGTCGCTCAGCAGGCTCGCGGCGGCCATGCCGTGGCTGCCTGTTCCCGCAGCCGATCTCGCGCTGCTCGGGCAAGACAGAGAGCGCTGGTTCAGCAGCAAGATCATCTGCGGGCTGCTCGGTCTCGGCATCGTACCGGCGCTGACGGCCGCTGGTCAGGCTGGCCGGATATCAGCCCTCGTGGGCCATCCCAGCGGTGGTCTCGCTCGCGCTCGGCGTCGGCCTGTTCTTCACCCCTGACCTGGTGGTCAGGGTCAACGCCGCCGAGAAGCGGGCCGACTTCCGGCACGCGCTTACCAGCTACCTGGATCTAGTCGCGCTGGAGCGCGGCGCCGGGGCCGGGCCGACCGAGGCGCTGGAAGCCGCCGCCCAGATCGGCGGCGGCTGGGCGTTCGCCAGGATCGAGGCCGCGCTTGACGCGTCGCGGAAGGCTAGCCGGCCGCCATGGGAGGGCCTGTCCGCTCTCGCCGCCGAGACCGGCGTCGTCGAACTCGCCGACCTCGCCGACATCGCCGAGGTGGCCGGTCATGAAGGCGCCAGGATCCTGCAGACGCTCGCCGCCAGGGCTGAGTCCATGCGGGCCGAGGCGCTCGCGGCGACCAAGGCCAAGGCCGGGGCGCGCAGTACCACGATGGTCGTCCCGATCGCCCTGCTGGGCGCCGGCTTCCTGCTGTTGCTCATTTTCCCGATCGTCTACCGGACGTTCGGCTGACGGATCGCCACGAGGGAGGCTCTGTGGGAACGCTCTGGTTAACGGCCAGCTACCTGGCCAGCCTGGTTCAGCGCCGGGTCAGGTCGCTGCTGAAGGACAACGAAGCTGGCGCGCTGTCGCTGGAATGGATCGTCATCGCCGTCCTGCTCGTAGCGGCCGCCACGGCGGCCGGCGCATTCTTCACTGCCGCCATCAGCCATGAAGCGGGCAAGCTACCGTGAGGCGCGCCGTCCGCGAGCGGGCTGCGGCCGCCTGCGGACCCGCGCCCGCTGGCCTGCGCCGCGACGACGGCGCACTGACGCTGAGCTACGTCATCATCATCCCGGTCTTCCTGGCCGGGATCATGGTGATCGTCCAGGCGTGCGTGTGGTACCTGGCGCGCGAGACCGCGATCGGCGCCGCCCGCCAGGGCGCCGACGTGGCCAGGACCGCGCACCCGCCGCCCGGCGGCGGCGCCCAGGCCGCGGTCGTCTTCGCCAGGCAGGCGGCACCGGGATTTCTGCTCTCCCCGTCGGCCTCAGCGGCAGGCAGCTCGGCGGCCACCGTGAGGATCAGGGTCACCGGCCGGGTACCGTCGCTGATTCCCGGCATGGCGCTCACTGTGAGTGAGGTCGTGACTGCCCCGGTCGAGCGGTTCACCGCGGCAGGCTCGGCATGCCGCTGGCTCGCAGCAGTGGCCCGGGTCCGTTGGCGGCGCCGCGCGATCCTGCTCGGCGACGACGGCAACGCCCCGCTGGAGTTGCTGATCCTCGCGCCGGTGATCCTGGCGCTGATCGGCCTGGTGATCGCCGCAGGACGCACGTCCGTCGCACAGGGATCGGTCGACGCGGCCGCCCGCGATGCCGCACGGCAGGCATCGATCTCGCTGACGCCGGGGGCGGCGCGCCAGGCGGCGCTGTCGAGCGCCAATGCGGCGCTCCGGGCCGACGGCTTGCACTGCAAGCCGGTGGTCAGGCTCAACCTGGAGCCCGGCTTCAGCACGCCGCTCGGCCAGCCTGCCCAGGTCAGCGCCTCGGTCAGCTGCACCGTGCCGCTGTCTGACCTGCTCGTTCCCGGCGTTCCCGGCTCCCGGAGGCTGACCGCGCGGTTCACGTCACCACTTGATCCCTACCGGTCACGCGCGGACGGCCCCTTCGGGGCTGCTGCTGGCCTCGGGATCTTGTCACAGCACCGTCACACCTCCGCAGGGACGCTCGGAGCATGACGAAGACGGGAGCGAGGATGCGGCATCCGTCCGGCGCACGGGCTGACAGCGAGCGTGGCTCGCTGACGCTGATGCTCGCGGTCCTGATGGTGGCCCTGCTGGCCCTGGCCGGGTTGGTGATCGACGGCGGGCGCAAGCTGAACCAGTCGGCGAGCGCCTACGCGATCGCGCAGGAAGCGGCGCGGGCCGGCGCTGGCATGGTGGACAGGTCGGCCGCCTACCGCTCAGGGACCTTCCGGGTAGACGAGGGCGAGGCGCTTGCCGCCGCGCGGGCCTACCTGACCGGAGCCGGCTACAGCGGCTCGGTCACCCCGGACGGATCGCAGCGGATCCGGGTCACCGTCACTGTGACCCAGCCGACCCTGGTGCTGTCGCTGATCGGCATCGACGCGATGACCTCGACAGGATCGGCCGTCGCTTCGCTGGTCACCGGCGTGACAGGCCCGGGCACGTGACCCCCGGGAGGCGGCAGGGCGCGCGGCCTGCGATGCGCCGGGCAGGCACGCTTCTGCGCGGCTGTGCCGCGCTGCTGACGCTGACGGCCACCACGATCGGACTTCCTGTCCTGCTATTCAGGCTCGGCGGCTCGCCGATTCCTGGCCACGTACCGTCCTGGCACGAGCTGACGTTCGCCCTCCTGCACAGGGACAACGGGACCCTGTTCCTCGGCGCTGTCCGCGATATCTCCTGGCTCGCCTGGTCCGCCTTTACGGTCGCGGTCCTGGCCGAGGCGGAGGCGGCGCTGCGCGGCCGGCCGGCCCCGCGCATGCATGTACTGGGCCTGCAGGGCGCGGCGGCCAAGCTCGTCGCGGTCGCGTCCGTTACCTTCACCACGCCGACTGCGTTCTATCTCGCGGCGGCGCCGGCGATGGCGGCTCCCGCGGCGTTCCAGGCCCACGCCAGGCCCGTGGCCGCGGGGGCGGCCGACCTCCGGGCCCTGCCAGCCAGCGCGAGCCAGCAGCTCACCCTCGACGCGCTTGCCATGCCCGCGGAGGTCGCCGTGCACGACTCGGCGCGAGCGGCGGCCACGCCGCACGACCACGCAGCGCACAGGATCGTGGTGGTCCTGCCTGGCGACTGCTTGTGGACCATCGCGGCGCACTACCTCGGCTTAGGTGATCGCTATCCGGTGCTGATCAGGCTGAACCTCGGGCACGACATGGGCGACGGCCAGGTCTTCACCGACCCGTCCCTGATCATGCCCGGCTGGAAACTCACGCTCCCGGGCAGCGCCGCTGGCGGCACCGGAGGCTCTCCGTCCGACCCGCATCCACAGCCTGGCCAGCATCACGGCCACCCGTCGGGCAACAAGCACTTCCGCGATCCGCATACAGGCGCGGGCGGGCAGGTGCGGCCGTGCGGTCGGCGGGCGCTGGAGCGGGTTCGGGTCGCCAATTCGGGGGAGCGGGTCACTCTAGCGGCGCAGGGCAGGACGGACGATCCGGATCCTCCCAGCAGGCGTCGGGGCAGCAGGAGGAGGTTCAGCAGGCAGTGCTTTTCACGCTTGGAATGCTCGCTGGAGCCGCTCTGGTCTGCCTGGAGCGGCTCAGGCACCGGCAGCGTCAGCACCGGCGGCAAGGCCGCAGGATCGCGCTGCCCGCTGACACCGACAGGCCAGCGGATCGAGAGCAAGCTTCGCGCTGCCGCGCCGCCGGCTCCTCAGGCCTCGCTCAGGGACGCGCTCTGCGACCTGAGCACTGGAGTGGCGGAGGGCGGCGATCCGCTGCCGCCGATCGTCGGCATCCACCTCACCCGTGACAGCATCGACGTGCTGCTGTCCGCCCCGGCTGCCGGGCCGCCGCCACCGCCGTTCAGCATCGCCCCTGGCCGACAGGGCATGTGCTGGACGACCACGCTGACGGACGTGCCGTCGGACTGGGCCACGTCCCCGCCGATGCCCGGTGAGGTCGGCGATCTGCTGCCAGGTCTGTTCACCGCGGGGGCGACCGACGGCGGGTTCCTGTTGCTCGATCTCGAGGCCATGCGGGTCACCTGCTGCGATGGTCCCGCCGAGCTGACCGACCGGCTCTTGGTGACCGCCGCGACCGAACTGGCCGCCAGCCGCTGGAGCGGCTGGTACGAGCTGATCCTGGCCGGCTGCGACGAGCTTGACGTGCTCGGCCGGGCCGACCGGTGCCGCGACCTCGACGAGGCGCTCGACGTGCTCGAGACCAGGGTCGCGACGATCGACAGACGGCTGCGTGACGACCGGCAGGCCGACGTGAGAACCCGGCGGATGGAGGACCCCGAGGACGAGGACTGGGGCCTGACGCTCCTGGTCAGCAGGCTACAGCCGACTGCCGATCAGATGGCGCGGCTGCTCGACCTGTCCGACGGTCCCGGCGGGATCGCCGCTCTGGTCGCCGGTGACACCCAGGCGGCCGATGGCCAGCTGGCGCCGGCGGTCTTCAGGCTGGAGGCGGACCCCGACGGCCCAGGCGGCATGGTCGCCACCATCACGCTGGCGTACCTAGGTCCGCACCATCAGCTGACCGTGCGGCCGCAGACGCTGACCGTGCCTGAGTACCTGGCGCTGGCCGGGTTGTTCGCGACCGCGGCCGGCACATCCGATGTCAGCCCGGACGCCGCGCCGTATGAAGAGGCCGGCGGACCGCCGTGGATGCACTTCGCCGCCGCGCCGATCATGGCGGATCTCGCCGACGCTCCGGCCGGCGACGGCGGCCGCGATGGTGAGGGTCATGGCCAGCAGGCAAGCGGGGATCCGGCACGCCCAGGCATGCCAGGCCAAGCCTGAACGTCAATGTTCTCGGCACATTCGAGCTGCTCGGGTCGGCTGAGCCGCTGCAGCCGAAGCAGGCCGAACTCGTGCTGGCGCTGGCCCTGCACGCTCCCGTGGGCCTGTCCAATTCGGCACTGTGCACGATGCTCGGCGCCGACGCCGACCATCCGCGGCCCGCCGACTCGGTCCGGCAGCTGATCACCAGGACCAGGCGGCGTCTCGGCCTGGCGGCCGATGGCCAGGAGTACATCGTGCACCTGGGCAGCGGCATCTACGTGCTGCACGACGACGTCCGGCTGGACTGGGCGGCGTTCAGCGCGCTGGCCAGGCGTGGCCGGGCGGACCAGAGCGCGCCTGACCTGCGCGCGGCACTTGACCTGGTCCGCGGTGAGCCCTTTGCCGAGTGCTTTCACTGGTGGATCGACATCGCGCTGGTAGAAACCATGCGCGCTGAGATCGTCGACACAGCGGACTTGCTCGCCCAGCTCGAGCTTCAGGCCGGCGACGCGCACGCAGCACAGCGAGCGGCTCGGATCGGGCTATCGGCGGAAACCGCTGCCGAGCAACTCTGGCGTGCGCTGATGCGGGCCGAGCACGCGGCAGGGAACGCCGCAGGCCTCGCCGAGGCATGGTCGGCCTGCCTCGACGCGATCACCGAGATCGCACCGGGCGGCGAGCCGCATCCTGACACCGAGCGGCTGTACCACCAGCTCAGCCACGGTCCCCAGCCCCTGAGCCTGCGGTGCTGACCTGACGGGGCTGGCTTAGGCTTTCCATGACAACGTGGCGATTGGCGAAGCCGGGGGGTTGCCATGGCGCAGACAGAGTCCTTCACCATCGGCGCGCACGCGTCGTGCGACGACGGTCCTGGCGGTACGGTGCAGCGGGTCGTGGTCGACCCGCTCGCCGAGACCGTGACGCACCTGGTGGTCGAGCCGAAGCACAGGCGCGGACTGGCGCGGCTGGTTCCGGTCAGCCTGGCCGAGGCCACTCCCGAGGGCGTGCGGCTGCTGTGCAGCACGGCCGAGTTCGAGGAACTGGACTCGGCCGAGGAGACGCAGTTCGTGCCGGGCACAATCGGCTACGAGAACTACGGCCCCGAGCAGGTGCTGTCCTGGCCCTACTACGGATTGCACGGAGGGCAGGCGGCTGGCATCGAAGGCGCCGCGGTTCCGGGCGTCTCGCAGACGGTGACCTACGACACCGTCCCCGAAGGCGAGGTAGGCGTCCGGCGTGGCGAGCCCGTCTATGCCACCGACGGCGCGATCGGGCACGTGCACGGCCTGGTGATCGATAAGGACAGCCGCCGGGTCTCCCATGTGCTGCTGGCCGAGGGGCATCTGTGGGGCCGCAAGGAGGTCGCCATCCCGATCAGCGTGGTCAAAGGAGTGCAGGACGGCATCGAGCTGCAGATCAGCAAGCACGAGGTGGCCGCGCTGCCGCCGGTGGCCGTCGAGCGCTGACCGGCAGTGCGGCGGCATGCCGACGCGGTCACTTAGCGTCGGCGTAACAGCCGACGACGGCGGTGCTCATCGGGAACGCGACCCTGGTCTGGCCGAATACCAGGCGTGAGGCGGTGGTCGCCGCGCTGGCGACCGCCGCCGCGACGTCGTCGGCCTGCTCCTGCGGGCAGTGCACGATGACCTCGTCGTGCTGGAAGAACACCAGCTCCGGGCGGTCGCCGCCGCCGGCGAGGCTCGCGAGTTCGGCGCGCAGGCTGACCAGCAGGACCAGTGCCCAGTCCGCCGCGCTCGCCTGAACCACGAAGTTCCTGGTGAACCTGCCGCGAGCGCGTGACGCCTGCCCTGCGCGCGGGTCGCGCTCGGCCTCGGGGTCGATCGCCTCCTCGGTGAGCGCACGCCAGTTGGCCGATGGCGGCGGACAGGTCCTGCCGAGCACCGACCTGACCACGCGCCCCTCCTCGCCGGCCCGCGCCGCGGCCTCCACGTAGCCGGCCGCGGCCGGGAACCGCTGCCGCAGCACCGCCAGCAACTGCCCTGCCTCGCCGCCGGCGCCGCCGTACATAGCGGACAGCATCGCGACCTTGGCCTTGGCTCGCTCGCCGCCGAACGCCGTCGCCAGTTCGGCGTAGAGGTCGCCAGCCATCGCGGCCGCTGCGAACGCGCGGTCGCCGGCCAGCGCGGCCAGCACCCGGGGCTCTAGCTGGGCGGCGTCGGCCACCACGAGCACCCAGCCAGGATCGGCGATCACGGCGCGGCGCAGCATCCGCGGGATCTGGAGCGCGCCGCCGCCGTGCGAGGCCCACCGGCCAGACACCACGCCGCCGACCACGTACTTGGGCCGGAACCTGCCGTCCCGAACCCAGGTATCAAGCCAGCTCCAGCCGAACGCCGAGTGCAGCCTGGCCAGTTCCTTGTACTCGAGCAACGGCGCGATGGCTGGATGATCGACCTCCCTGAGTACGGCGAGCCTGGTAGACGACAGCCGGATCCCGTCGGCCGCGAGCGCGTGCAGCAGCTGCGACGGCGAGTCGGGGTTGATGGGCCTCCGGCCCGCGCCAGGCCTGGTGCCGAATGCCGACGCGACCTGGTCGGCCAGTTCAGCGAGCCTGGGCGGCCGCTGGCCAGGCAGCGGCGGCCGCGGGCCGAGCATCTCGGTCAGCAGTGCGTCGTGCGCTGCATATCGCCACGGCAGGCCGGCCATGCTCATCTCGGCGGCGACCAGCGCGCCGGCCGACTCGGCGGATACCAGCAGCCCGAACCTGCCAGGATGCTCGTCCGCGGCGATACTGCGCAGCTGCCTGGCGTGGACGTCGACGAGCGCGTCGAGCACGGACCGAGGATCGGCCCGCTCGACCGCGCCCGCCTGGACCGGGTCGAACAACGCCGGCTGTTCGATTCGCTGGCCCCAGCCGGCCCCGAGCGTGGCGCCTCCGGCATCGCCCCAACCGTCGCGGGCCTCGCCCGAGCCGCCCAGGTCACCGCTCCAGCCGGCCTCGGCGGCCCGCAGCAGCGCTCGGGCGTCCTCGCCGCCCTCGCGGGCGGCGCCGCTCCCTAGCGCCGCGTCCCTGCCGAGAATGAGCGCGTCAGCCAGCGCCACGTCGTGGCAGCGCGCCACCCGGACGCCGGCCCGCAGCAGCCGTTGGTAGACCATCCCCGCGGAAGGCCAGATCCAGCGCGTGTCGCCCGCGCGCTCGTACTCGCGGACGGCTGCGGCGAGATCGGCGACTTCAACCGGCGATCCGGCCGGCGCTGCCATCCTCCCGGAGTTCGCACAGCAAACCAGACTGCCCAGGCCCTCCGGCCCGGCCGCTGGCCTCGGGCCCTCCGGGCCGCCCGCTGGCCTCGGGCCCTCCGGGCCCCCTGGGCCCTCCGGCCCGGCCGCTGGCTTCGGGCCCCGGCACAACAGCAACCCGCACGAGTTGATTGTGCCGTGCCGGTACGACACCCGTCCCTCCCGCGCCGCAGCCGGGCCGCCTGCGCCGTCAGAGTTCGACCGGGATCGCCATCATCAGCTCTTCGCCCCTGTACAGCTCCGCGAGCCTGCCGATCGCCGCGGTGAGACGCTCATCGCTGGCGACGTGCTCAAAATGCTCGGCCCGACTTTTATCACGATCATCGAGTTTCGCGAGTCTTGGCGAACTGACCTGGGGGTTTGTCGTAGCGCTGCGTCAGACTTGCGCACTAGCCAGGGATCTTGGCGCCGCAGGCGGGCCAGTGTTTCCTGTCCCGGAGCCCGGCTGGTCTATCACCGCGAAGCGACCACGTCGAAGCCTACCCGGGCCGGGCGCGCAGCCAAAGCAAAAGTACGCTTTGACGTCGGGTATATGCAAGAGTACGTTCTTGCATATGGCAGCCGACGGACTACGGGATGATCCGCTGAGGATCGAGGATGCGTCCGCCATGCGGGCGCTGGCACATCCGTTGAAGTGGACGCTGATGGACGTGCTGCTGACAGAGGGGACAGCAACGTCGACCCGTTGCGCGGAGGTGACCGGCGAGAGCCAGGCCAACTGCTCTTTTCATCTGCGGCAGCTCGCGCGCTACGGCCTGGTCGAGGAAGCTCCGAGCCCATCGAAAAGGGAACGGCCCTGGCGGCTGGCGACGGTGGACCAGTCATGGTCACGGGTGCAGCCTGACCAGGCGCGCTCGGAGGCGGTAGCCGAGCTGGAGCGGGTGTTCGTCCAGCACGAGTTCGCCACCCTGATGCGCTGGGCCCGGACCGCGGCCGCGTACGAGGATGACTGGCAGCGGGCATCGATGCGTGCAGGGGCCATCACATGGCTGACCGCGGACGAGCTCGCCGGTCTGCGCGATCAGATTGAGACGCTGATGCTGGCTTACCGCGACCGCGTCACCGACCCGGCTACAAGGCCCGCAGGTTCCCGGCTGGTGCGGCTGTTCTCGGCTGCTTACCCGCTGCCCGAGGACGGCCGGCGGCCCTCCGAGTGAGCGCGCTTGGTGACGCGCGCTTCCGGAGGCTGCTGATCGGGAACTCGGTTTCCAGCTTCGGTGACAGCGCGCTGTACCTTTCGCTCGGCATCTGGGCCAAGGACCTGACCGGCAGTAACGCGGCCGCCGGTGCCATCTTCCTCGCGATGGGCCTGCCGTGCCTTGCCTCGCCGCTGGCTGGTCAGCTTGTCGACCGGGTCAGAAGGCGGCCGCTTCTCATCGCCGCCAACGCGGCGGGCGGTGCCGCCGTACTCGCCCTTCTGATGGTTCATTCGCGGGCTGATCTGTGGGTGATGTACGCGGTAGCGATCTTCTACGGGGCGGCATCCACCGTGATCGGGCCAGCCGGGTCCGCTCTGCTCAAGGACCTCCTGGCTGACGAGGACCTCATCGGCGCCAACGCCGCGCAGACGACCATCAGCCAGGGCCTTCGAATCGCGTCGCCCCTGGCGGGGGCGGCCATCTATGCGAGCTTCGGCGGCGGCAGCCTGGCCATATTTGACTCCGCCACGTTCGTGGTCGCGATCGGCGCGCTGCTATCAGCCAAGGTCTCCGAAAGCGGGCCGCGCCATACCACCGGAGAGCGGATCCGTACCCAGCTGCTCGCTGGTGCGGTCCACATCCGCCGCACCCCTCTGCTCGCTCAGATCACGCTGAGCGCCACCACGGCCATGCTGGTGCTGGGCTTCTATGAATCGGTCACTTTCGCCGTCATCGCAGCGATCGGCAAGCCAGCCTCGTTCTTCGGTGTGCTCATGAGCATCCAGGCCGCCGGCTCCATCGCGGGCGGACTTGCGGTGGGGCCGCTGATCAGGCGCACTGGCGAAGCCCGCACCCTCGGGATCGCTCTGGCCGCCTGGGCGGTCGCGAGCCTCATCTACACGATTCCGGTACTTTCGGCTTCCTGCGTCGCACTCGCGATATGCGGAGTCGCAGTACCGCTCAACGTCGTCGTCGTCAGTACCGCAACCCAGCGCTACTCCCCGCCGCACCTCCAGGGCCGCAGCTTCGCCGCTTCGTTCATGGCAGCCGACCTGGCCCAGACGCTCTCGATCACGGTCGGCGCAGCCCTGGTGGACACGCTCGGCTACAAGCCGCTCCTCATCATCGCGGCAATCGTCGTAACCATCGCGGCCATCCCAGTCCTAGCCCGCCCAGCCCTGCCGCCAGCCATGACAGCTATGCCGGTGACGGACTGACGCCAGTAGCTCGTGTCCGCGGCCCTCGCCGTCACTCTCTCCCACGGATCTCCAGGAAGCCCTGACCAAGATCAACGACCACTGATGGGGTGCGCACTAGCCTGATAAAAGTCAGGTCAGAGTTCGACCGGGATCGCCATCATCAGCTCTTCGTCCCTGTACAGCTCCGCGAGCCTGCCGATCGCCGCGGTGAGACGCTCATCGCTGGCGACGTGCTCAAGATGCTCGGCCGCACCCGGCACGCCGAGCCTGGCGTACAGCGGCAGCAGCAAGGTGAAGAACTCGCGGTAGTGCAGGCCGGACAGGCCAAGCACCTCGACCTCCCGGCCCGCGGAGAACCAGGTCTGGCTGGTTTCCTCGATCAACTGCCTGATCACGCCGGCGACCTCATCGCGCTGCGCCTGGCGCTGGCTCCCCAGCATTCTGAGCCGCTCGCTGAGCTCACCGTGCCCGTGCAGGAGCAGGTTCAGCGCGGCGATCTCCTCGGCCCTTGACCAGACCCACTTCGGCATCGCCGGGGCGCGGAAGAGCAGTTCGGCCTTGCGCAGCGCCTGGTTCTCGCAGATGGCAAGCAGTTCGGGGAGCGGGACGTGGTGCATTTCGGCGCGCCGCGGAAAATGGAAGTCGGTCGGCACCCGCAGCGAATAGATCAGGAAGTACAGGTGCTCCCTGTCATAGTGCAGGTACTGGCCGGTGCTGACCTGGACGAGTTCGCCGTGCCAGTCCTCGCCAGCTTCCATGTAGACCCTGCGGCGCCCGGCTCGCTGCGGCGCGGGGTGCTGAAGGTCGAACGTAGACGGCGGGACGGGGACTGCGCCGTCCGGTGAGTCGTCGTAGTCCTCCTGGAAGATGTGCGTGGCCACGTGCGTTCAGCCGGCTGAGGTCGCGCGCCGAGTTCATCGTGCTGCGCAGCTGCAGGTAAGGCTCGGCCTTGCCGTCCCGCTGCCGCCACGTGACGACCAGTACATACGGGAGCCAGCCGAGGCTGCCCGAGCCGGCCCGCAGGACGTTGTGCCGGTACCGGGTCGCGGTCCGATGGAACGTTTCACCACGGACATGACCGATCGCGACGATCTTGTTGTCGCTGACGCTGTTGTGGACGATGTCCTCGATGACCGCGGTGAAGTACTGGTCGCTGGTCTCGTCGACTTCAAGGTAGAGGTGATCGGACGGGCTGCGCTGCGGGTGCCTGATTAGCAGGTGCACGACCCGCCTGCCGTTCGGCAGTTCGAACAGGGTGCCCACCAGCGGCGGCACGAAGGGCGACTCAAACAGCGTCCAGCGGTCCGCGGTAATCCGCCGCAGGAACACCTGCACCGAGCGCCGCCCGGAGACGGCGGCGAGCCTGCGCTGGCGCAGCGCGTCGCGCCGGTCCGGGTACTCCGGCCGCTCGTCGATGATCGAGTCGAGCAGGTGGTCGCTGAAGAACACGATCCGCAGCGACCGCCAGAAGACGTCCGGGTCGTTCATCGCGGCGCGCTTGCGCGCCAGGGCGTTCTCCAGCACCGCGGTCAGATTCTCGTTGGTGAAGCCCACGATCGTGGCGTTGACGGCCTCGGCGAGCAGCTGCGTGAATCGCTCGGCGTCGTCCACGTGCCCGGTTCGCAGTGGGTGCTGCACGGCATCCGCCTTTGCTACTGCGGCCAATGCCAAGTCGGCATGCGGGTGACCATTGGCGCCAGCCTCGTCATGCCCGTCCTCGGAAGGCTCGGTGCGGTCAGATGGTGGCGACGGCCGCGGCAGGCCGAATTCGGCCAGGAATTCGCTGAATTTGCTGAACGCCGTCGTGCGACGATCCCTGAAACGGCTCGGAGTCAGCCCGGACTTGCGTTTGGCCAGGTCGAACAGTTCGCCGGCACTCTGCTGGACAACTGCCAGCATGACTATGCCGTTCCAGGCAGCCTCCGGGTCGACCGCGTGCGGTTCGATCAGGTAGGACAGATCGCCAAAGAAGAGCTGGCGCACGATCGCCGCATCGGCCGCGTCCTGCTGCTCCATGGCCGCGACGGTGTCCCAGAGCAAGAGCTTGACCTGGGCCGTGCGGCCATGAAGCGGCAGTCGCCGGGAAGCCATGTGGGCCTGGGCGAGCAGCTCCAATTCCGGAGCGGCAACTGGGCGTTGATTATGGGTGTGAATATCGAGCCGTTCGATCCCGCGTTGGCGGCAATCAGATAGTTCGATAGCGAGTCGCCGTGCCCGTTCGGTTAGGTCACGGTCGCTGAACACAGGGAAAGTCTGACATGAATTGGGCGATAACTCGATCGCCCGCAGAATGCCCTGGTCAGTGGCAAATCCGGTCAGAGCGAATGCCCGTGCGCGGCAAACGCCAGGATCAGGAACAGCACCAGTCCAGTCAGTCCCAGGACGAAGATCGTCGCCACGAGTTTGATGACGAACTCGACGAGCGCTGCCACCAGCTTGGCCATCGTCGGTAGCGCGGCGGCGGCTGCCATCATGATTAGTAGCTGTGTCATCGGACGCTCCCTTCCGACTCCGTTGGGCCCTTCGGCCCGGCTCCTGGCCTCGGGCTTTGTGTGTTCGCAATGAAGGGCGTGCCCGGTGATAATGGCGAAAATCACCTAGAACGGGCGGATGTGGCCGAAGGTCGCCGAACGAATGCTTGAGTCGCCGAAAGGGAGCCGAAAAGTTGCGAAGACCGTCTCAGGGCGTCTGTCGCGGCGTCGTTGCCCGGCGTCTGCCGCGGCAGGCCGGCCTTCGTGCCGGTGCTCCGCAGGCGATGGGATGCCGGTAGGTGCCCGACACCGAGGACGCCGGTCCGAGGCTGCTCGCCGCCAGTGACCTGCACGTCGGCTTCGCCGAGAACCGCGAGATCGTGGCCGCGATGCGCCCGGCGTCGCCGGCCGACTGGCTGATCGTGGCAGGAGACGTGGGTGAGTTCGCGGCCGACATCGAGTGGGCGCTCGGCACGCTGCGGGAACGGTTCGCCGAGGTCATCTGGGTTCCTGGTAACCACGAGTTGTGGACGCACCGCAGGGAGCCGCTGCCGCTACGGGGCGTCGAACGCTACGAACACCTAGTCGCGACGTGCCGCCGCCTCGGCGTGCATACGCCCGAGGACCCGTACCCGATATGGAAGCAGGCTGGCGGGCCGCTCGTGATCGCGCCGCTGTTCGTGCTCTACGACTACACGTTCCTGCCTGACGGCGCGACGACCAAGGCCGAGGGACTCGAGCGCGCCTATGCGACCGGGATCGTCGGCAATGACGAGGCCATGCTGCACGCCGATCCATATCCGAGTAAGGAGGCATGGTGCGCGGCCCGGGTGGCCGCCACGGCCGAGCGGCTAGCCGCCCTCCCGGCCGGTACGCGGACGATTCTGGTCAACCATTTCCCGCTCGTGCGAGAGCCGACCAGAGTGCTGCGATATCCGGTGTTCGCGCAGTGGTGCGGCACGGTGCTTACAGCCGACTGGCCGCTGCGGTTCAACGCGGCCGCGGTGGTCTACGGCCATCTGCATATCCCGCGCACGATCTGGCACGACGGGGTCCGCCACGTCGAGGTTTCACTCGGCTACCCGCGGGAGTGGCGCCGCCGGGCCAGGCCGCCTGTGGTCCCGCGTCAGATCTTCCCCGACGTTGGGCCTCCGCCGCCTGCGGTCGGCAGTGCGTCCTGCGTCCTGTAAAGGACGATCGGGGCCTTAATCCTCGTGCGGGCCAGCGGCCTGGATCGCCTGCCAGGCAGCGAGCAGTTCGGCCTCGCGCTCTGCCGTCAGCCCCACGCCCGCGCGGGGTGGCGTGGGTGAGGCGAGCTCAGCAGCGTGGACGTCAGCGATCGTCTGGGCCAGCGGGCGCGGGGCTAGCCCGGCCGCGTACGCCCTGGCCGGGTCGGCCGTATTGATGTCGCTCTCGCTATCGCCGCCCGGCCATAGCGGGATCCCCTCCGCGGTCTCGCCGAACTCCACCAGGAAGTCCTGGTCGACCCAGGTCAGCTTCGTTCCGGCCGGCGCCACCTGCTCGGCGATCGCCTCGAGCATTTCGGCGAAGCCGAACGGGGGCCGCGGGCTGACCGCATGGAAGGTGCCGGTCACCGCCCGCTCGGCCAGCGAGACGATCCAGCGGCCCATGTCCCTGGCGTCGATGACCTGGATCGGGCCGTCCTTGGGGCCGGGCGCGAGGACGTGGCCGCCACGGGCGATCCGCTCGACCCACCAGCTGAACCGGTAGCTGTAGTCGTACGGCCCGACGACATAGGTGGGCCGGACGACGGTAACTAGGCCCGCGCCGAACAACTCGGCTGCCAGCCGCTCGCAGGCGACCTTGAGGCCGCCGTAGGTCTCGTCCGTGATCTCCTCGGTCGCTGGATCCACGAGCTCGGCCAGCGGCGAGTCCTCGTCGAACCCGGACGAGACAGGGGTCTTGTACGCCGATGTGGACGAGATGTAGAGGTAGCGGCCGCCGCGGCCGCCCAGCGCCGCCGCTAGCGTCCTTACCTGCCGCGGGAAGTACGCGCACACGTCGATGGTCGCGTCCCACTGGCCATCGGCGAGCGCGGACAGGTCTGCGTTTCTGTCGCCGGTCAGATGCGTGACTTCGGGGAACAGGTCAGTCCCCGAACGGCCGCGGTGGAACACCGTGACCTCGTGCCCTGCCGCGATGGCCGCTTCGGTGATGTGCCGCCCGACGAACACGGTGCCGCCGATGATCAGTATCCGCATGGAGGAATGATGTCAGCGCGCTGCCGCGATGCGTTCCGCGGCCCCATGGTGCCGATCCTGGATGACCGCTGCGGCAACGGGGAACAAGCATTATGTGAGCGATTCAGCGACCTATGGCGGTGTCGGCGGGTACGGGGCAGCCCTGACGCGTGACCAGACGCACAGCCTGTTCAGCCAGACGATGGGTTACGTCGCCCTGACCGCCGCGCTCTTTGCCGCTGGCGCGTATCTGGGTCGCGGGATGTCGTACAGCCTGGGCTGGGTCTGGTTCATCGCGGCCTTCATCTGCCTGATCGCGATGAACTTCACGGTGCGCAAATCGCTGCAGCTCACAGTCATCTTGCTGGGCGGGTTCGGTGTGCTCATCGGGCTGGCGATGGCGCCAGTGCTCGCCTACTACGCGGGCACCGATCCGAGCGCGCTGTGGGCGGCCGGCGGCGCGACCGCGCTGTTCATCGCGGGATTCGGGGCCGCTGGGTACGCGACCAGGCGCGACCTGTCGGCGATCGCGCGGATTTGCTTCTTCGCGCTGCTCGGCCTGATCGTCTTCGGCATCGTGACGATCTTCGTCCGCATCCCGCACGCGAACCTGATCTACTCGATCATCGGCCTGGTGATCTTCGCGGGCTTCACGATGTTCGATTTCCAGCGACTCCGCACGTCGAAGGACATCAGGTCAGCGCCGCTGCTCGCCGCGTCGATCTTCCTCGACATCCTCAACGTTTTCCTGTTCTTCCTGCGCATCTTCTCCCGCAACTGACCCGCGCTCGGGCCGGCGAGCGGCTTGACGTGGCTTGACCAGCGCCAGCCCGCAACCAGCTTGCAGGCGGCTGAGGTGGCACAAGGCCTGCCAACCAGGGTTTGATTTAGCCATGAGGTCGCTCGCCGTGCGGGTGCTCGGCGATTTCACCGTGGACGGTGTCGAGCCGCCCGCGCTGGGCAGCAGGAAGGCGCGGCAGGCGCTGCACCTGCTCGCCCTGGCGCAGGGCCGCGCCGTCCCCGGTGACGTCCTCGCCGACGCCCTCTGGGGCGACGCGCCGCCGGCCAAGCCAGACGATCAGATCGCCGTCCTGATGAGCCGGCTTCGCTCGGTCCTCGGCCGCGCCAGGATTGAGCATCGCGACAACGGCTACCTGCTGCACTATGACTGGCTGGACGCCGCCGAACTTGCCGCGCTGACCGACGAAATGGAGCGAAGGCGCGACGCCGGAAACTTCGCTGGGGCCGCCGCCGCGGCCAGGGTGGCGCTCTCGCTAGTCCGGGGATCAGGGCCGGCGGCCATGGCGGGGGAATGGGCGCAGCGCGGGCACGCGGAGCTGGAGCGCCTGGCCGCCAGGGCGCGCCAGCTAGCGGCCGCCGCGCTGCTCGACGCCGGCGATTGGATGGCCGCAGTGGACACCGCCACCGGCGCGCTCGCGCACGACCCCTACTCGGAGGCGGCGCTGCGCGTTCAGCTACGTGGCTACGTGATGGGCGGGCAGGTGGCCGCCGCGCTGGCCGCGTACGCGTCCGCGCGCGACCGGCTGGCCGATGACCTGGGAACCGATCCCTCGCCAGAGACCGAGGAGCTGCACACGGCGATCCTGCGGGGCGAACTGGCGCCTCCGGCTGCGTTGCCCGCCGCCGCTGACCTTGGTGTCGTCGGCCGCGACGACGAGCTCGGCCATCTCGACGTGATCGCGGCGCGTGCCCGCGGCGGCGCGGTCGAGTTCGTGGTGGTGGACGGCGAAGCGGGCATCGGCAAGACGATGCTGCTGCGAGCGTGGGCAGCCAGGCGCGCAGCGGCCGGTGACACTATCGTCGCCGCGGCCTGCGGGCAGCTTGACCGGGCGATGCCGCTCGACGCGCTGCTCGTCGCCATCGCCGACCTGCTCAGGCGGCTCGGCGCCGAGTCGAGCGCGGCGCTGCTCGGCTCCGACGCGGCCGTACTCGCGCCGCTACTCGGTGCGGCGGAGGGGCCCGCGCAGCTGCCCATGCTCGGCGACAGCGTGCTCGGGCCCGCGGCGCTCTACTCGGCGCTGGCCCGGGTGCTCGGCCGGCTGGCCGAGCACGGGCCACTCGTGGTGCTGATCGACGACGCGCACCTGGCCGGGCCCGTACTGCACGACTGGTTCAGGTTCGTGCAGCGCGAACGGCTGGCCGTGACGATGGTCGCGGCCGTCAGGACGGGCGAAGCGAACTGGCTGGCCGCGACCGCCCGACTGCATCTCGATGTGCTTGACCACGCCGCGGCGGCCGAACTGGTCGGCTCAGCCAGGGTGGACGAGCTGTATGCAAGGTCGGGCGGGCATCCGCTGTTTCTCACCGAGCTTGCTCAGCGGTCTTCGGGTGGTGAGCTGCCGGAGTCGCTGGTCGAGTCGGTGTCGGCGCGCTGCGATCAGCTCGGATCGGCCGGCACGCTGCTGCGCACCGCGGCGGTGATCGGCCAGGAACTCGACATCGACCTGCTCGCCGCCGTGCTCGGCCGATCCGTCGTCGACCTGCTCGATGACGCCGAGACGGCGGTCGCAAGGCAGTTCCTGGCGGAGGACGGCGGGACGTTCAAGTTCAGGCATGACCTGGTTATGCAGGCGCTGGCGGTCAGCGCCACTGCCAGCAGGGCTGCGTTGCTGCACCGGCAGGCCGGCCGGGTCCTGTCCGGGCGGCAGGGCGTCGATCCGTTGATCGTCGCGCGGCACGCCAGGCTCGGCGGTGACATTGACCTTGCCTCCCGCGCGCTGCGGGAGGCAGCCGGGAGGGCCGCTGAGCGATTCGATCACGCGGCCGCCGAGGCCTTGCTGGACGACGCGCTGAGCCTGCGTCCCGACCCCGACGGCTGGCTGGCCAGGGCCAGGGTCAGGACCAGGCGCGGCCACTACGCCGAAGCCCTGCGCGATGTCGAGCAGGCGTCATCGGCTGGCTCTGCCGCGCTCGAGGTGGCCGCCTGGGCGTCGTACTTCGGCCGGAGCTTCGCCCAGGCCGCCCAGTTCGCGGCCGACGGCGCGCTCGCCGCCGACGATCCCGGGCTGCGCGCCCGCTGCCTGGCGGTCGGCGGGCGCACCAGGCACGCGGCCGGGGACCTCGCCGAGGCGGAGCGCGCGCTGACCGAGGCGTTCGCGCTCGCGGAGGGCGCTGACCGGGTCACCGCCGCCGCGTGGCTCGGCGTGCTCAGGTCGCACCAGAGCCGTGCGGACGATGCGCTCACGCTGCTCAGCCCCGCGGCGCGCGGGCAGGTCGGTGCCGAGCACACCGCCGCAACACTGCACGCGCTGCTGTTCACAGGCCACTCGCACGCCCTGGCCGGCGACCCGGTGCGGGCGCTGGCGGCGTTCTCGCGGTACACCGAGGAGGTCGAGCGCCGCCAGGTACCGCGGTTCGCCGGCCGGGCAGTGAACTTCGCCGGATGGGTGCTCCGCTGCCTCGGGGCAACGAGCGAGTCCCTCGATCATCACCACGAGGCGTTCGATGTGGCGCGCAGCAACGGGTCCATCGAGACCCAGGTCGCGGCCCTCGAGGATCTGGCCGAGCACTGCCTGGACGCCGGCGACCTGGACGGCGCCAGCGCGAAGCTGGATGCGGCGGCGGGCATGCTCGGCGGCGATCTGGTCTTCGGCTGGCGACTCGAGCTGAAGCACCTGCTGATCAGTGCGCGGCTGGCGATCGCGAGCGAGCGGTATGAACAGGCGCTCGCCGAGGCTGAGCGGCTGGCAGACCGGGCTGGCGCGCTCGGTGTCCCCCGGTACGGCAGCGCGGCCCGGCTGCTCAGGCACCGCGCCTGCCGCGCGCTCGGCTTGCCGGCCGACCTGGATAGCATCGCCGCTGACCTCGACGCCGTCGATGCGAGCGTGGCGATCGAAGCCTGGCGTCTGACGGGGGAGCTTGCCGCCGACTTTGCCAGCCAGGCCTTGCTGGACCGGGCGGGGTCGGCGGTTGCCAGGCTCGCGGCCGCGTCCGGCGACTACGCGGACGGCCTCCTGGCCGCGGCCGATCGTCAGCTGAGCCTGCGCTGATCGTCAGGTGCGGAGTCGGCGGGCCAGCGTCGGCCCAGCGCCGGCGTGCCGAGGCCGGGAATACCCCTGCGCGGGCTGGCCTCAGCTCAGGCGGCGGTGAGCACCAGCATCGGGACCGTGAGCGGGCCGCCGCCCGCAGCGGCGACCGCGTGCTCGGCCGCCCGGCGCAGTTCCGCCCTGGCCGGCGGCTCGAGCGCGCGGACAAACGGAGCCGCCTGCGCCATGCCGAGCCGCCATGACACGAACTCGGCAGGATCGCGGATGCCGGTCTCGACGAGGACCGTCCGCACGCTGACGCCGGTGAAGCCGGCCGCCGTGGCCTGGGCCGCCAGCCGTGCCGGATCTCCGGCCGCCGACTCGCCGTGCGCCTTCAGCCAGTCGTGCCAGTCCGGCGGCCGGTAGCCGGACGCTGCCAGCGTCGCATCGACCGCGTCCTTGGCCGGGTGCGTCCACTGCGGGGAGAACGCGCTCGCGGCGAGCGCCCGGCCGGTTCGCCTGATCTCCGTCAGCCCGGCGGCGAGATCGGGCAGGTGGCTGAGCGAGAAGGCGGCCAGGACGAGGTCGAAGCTCCCGTCGCGGAACGGCAGGCTGGCGGCGTCAGCGGCGAGCGGGTGCAGGTCTGCCCCGCAGCGGCGCAGCATGTTGCGGGCCAGATCGACCGAGACCACGCGCTTCGCGCCCGCGGCGAGGGCGGCGCGCCCCGCGACCCCGGTTCCCGCCCCGATGTCGAGCACCGCCTGCCCGTCGAGCGTGCCGGCGGGCGCCGCGCGCACGAGCGCCTTCGCGAGCGGCGCGTACATCAAGACGGGGCCGTCGGCCCAGTCCTGCGCCGACGAGTCGTAGGCGGCACGAACCTGCGCGCGGAGCCGCGCGTGCACGCCTTCGGCTCCGCCTTTCAGCGGACCTGTGCCTGCGGCTCCGCCTCTCAGCGGAGCTGTGCCGCCGCGGCGATCGCCTTGCTCTCCCACCACTGCAGCTCCTCGTCGTAGCCGCCGAGCGCCTTCTCCCAGCCGAACTGGACCAGCGCGCCCAGCAGGCTCAGCGACAACTGCCGCTCCCACCAGTCTTCGGTTCCGATGCCGTAGCCTTCCAGGGCCGTGCGGTAGACGCCGATGGAGTCCTCCTTGGACTGCGGCAGGCGGCGGCAGTTGATCGCCAGGTACCAGGCCAGATCCGTGAGCGGCGCGCCGAGACCCGGCGCCTCCCAGTCGAGGATGACGGTGCGGCCTTGATCGTCGGTACCGAGGTTGTCGAGCTTGAAGTTGCTGTGCACGAACGTCTGCGGTGTGGCCGCCAGCGCCTCGACCAGCGGACTCGGATCGGCGGCGAGGGGGACGACGATGGCCGCCGCGGCCGGCGCGATCTCGGCCAGCAGCGGCCAGCCGCGGCCGATGAGCTGCGGCACCAGGTGCCCTGACCCGAGCGCGGCTTCCGCCTGCGCGGTCCATACCGACAGCTCGAGGTAGCGGTGCATGGCCGGCACGATGTCGACCTCCGGGCCGCTGCCCCAGAACGTCGCGTGCAGCGCCGCCATGTGGTCAAGGAAACTCTGGTGCTGGGTCAGCGGGATCGGCTCATCGGTGGCGGGGACCAGCCACTCCGAGACGTCGCGCATGAGCAGGGTGCATCCGCCCGAGGGCTGCCTGCCCTTCGGAGACTCCCTGGCGACAGCCACGATCGGCTGGTTGATGCAGGCCGGCAGCCTGCCCAGCAGATCGCGCTGCCACAGATCAAATGGTGCACCGCGCAGGCAGCCCGTCGTCCGCATGGTCCAGTCGTTGGCCAGGTCCATGTGCTTGAGCACATAGCGCTCGCCGTCGATCACCAGCCGTTCGAGCCTCGCGCCCGACTTGCCAGGTGCATCGGCGAGCACCGCACGCTCCGTTGCCCCCGCGATCAGCCCGGCCAGGTCGCCGTCAGGCACCCGCCGCCTCCATGTCGGCGAGCAGTGACGCCGGCCAGCGGCCGCCGCAGAACACGGTGTCGGCAACGATGCGGTCGTCGCGGACGGTGAGCAGGTGCATGTGGTGCGCGGCGTGCGGCACGCCGTTCTCCTGCCAGCTGAGCGTGTACTCGACCACTTCGCTCGCTCCCTCGTCAGGCTCACAGTCACCGAGCGGAACGCGGCGCAGGTCGTGGAAGTGACCAGGGTCGGCGAACCAGCGCGCGTACTCGGCGCGGATCGCGTCTGGTCCGGTCATGTGCATCCGCCAGTTCGGTACCGTCGCGTCCAGCCTCGCATCCGGGCTCCAGAAGTCTGAGCCTGGGATGGTCGCGCTCTCGATGGCGTACAGGAACTTGTCGATCACTGAGCCTGACATGTCGCCTCCTGATGGCGGGGTTGGCAGTACCCAGCCATCGTGCGCGCGACAGCTTGCAGCCAGGTTGCAGTGCCCGGCCCGCGGCTTAGTGCGCGGTGTTCCTGTCGTTCTGGCCCTCGGTGATCTGGCGGATCACGGCCTTGGCCAGCCCGCTGGCCGTCTTGAAGGTGCCGCGGGCACCGCCGCGGCCGATCACGGCCCCGGCCATCGCCACCGCCTCGGTCGCGAGGCGGCGAGCCTCAGCGGACCGTGCGATGTCGCGCAATGACGACTTAATCCGCTCGAGGCCCTGACTGCCGTCTTTGGCTCCCGTCAGGTAACCAGCGGCGAAGCCGATGATGGTCTCCATGAAGCCCGCCTCACATCTCGCGGAGTTCGAGATAGCGCTTGACGTCGGGCAGCGACTGAATGACCACGGCGAGAATGGCCGCCACTATCACTGCCTTGATGATCTTGCTGATCATGCCGGATCCTCCTCGAGTTGTGGCTGTTGCTTGCGCGGGGACGAGAGCGGCTGGAGCTCATCGATGCTGAAGTACAGGTACCTGCCGTGGCTGCGCTGCAGGTCCGCGAGTTCGTCGCGGTCCGGGCTCACCGCGACGTGCACATTGCCGTCCACGTCCTGGAATACCGCCTGCACCGTGGCCTCGCGACCGGTGAGGAACAGGTCCTGGGCGTCGGCACGCCGGCGCCAGGCAGCATCGTCACCCTGCTGCCGCGCGCGACTCGAACGCCGGCGATGACCACGTGGTCGGTCTCCGGCGACACGCTGGCGTCCGCGCCCGGATCCCACCACGGCGTCTGCGGCTGATCGGGTGTCGACAGCGTGGGTATCGCACCGTTCGAGCGCGCCGCCCGGCGCCGAGCGCAGGTACCTGATCGCCCCGTGCAGGCGGTCGAACATCTCCGGCGGCATCCCGTCGAGGCGGTCCATCAGCTCGGCGGCGCGTGGGTCGGTGGCCCGCGCCGCGCGCTTCTCCGCGTCGGTGAGCGCCAGGGTTCGCAGCGTCAGGATCTCGTCGATCTCGGTCGCGTCGAATAGGTCACCGCGCGCTCTCCGGCGCGACCTCGGCGTGGTCGTACAGGATCACCGGCGAGGACAGCACCAGGTCGCGGCAGTCCGGCGGGCCAGCGAGCACCGGCCAGGTGCCGATGTTCTCGCACGCGGCGACCGCCGCCTGCCGCCCACTCGGGCGGCTCGGTCATCGACAGGAACTTGCCGCCGGGAACCCAGATCAGCGCGTGCGCCGCGATCAGCGCGTGCACCAGGCCGTCCTCGCGGCTTGCGCGGCGGCGCCGGAGGAACGCTGTGGTTCTCGATCCTGACGCTGAGCCTCAGCGCGCCGTAGGGTCCCGCGGCCCGTTCGGCGCTGCAGCCTGATCACGCCGTCGATGGCGGACCAGGACCTGACCAGCCGCGGCCACGCCGGCCGGTCGACGTCGACGACCAGTCCTGCACGGACTCGCCGGCCGATCGACGTGCACGGCGAGGCCGATGTCGCCGCTGAGCAGCTCGCCGACCTCGGCGCAGACCTGCTGCTCGCGCTCGACCGCCTCGTCCCACGCGGTGTACTCCGTGCCGTCGACCGTGAGGGTGGCGACCTCGCGGGTCTCGCCCGTTCCCGGCTGGACCTGCAGCACTCGCGCTGCGCTGCAGCTGCAGGAACCGGACCCTGACCAAGCACCTGCGCGTCGTCGGCGCACTCGACCAGGCACTCGGTCTGGCTGGCCGACGGCTCGGACGGGTCGACCGTCGGGTAGGCCGGGCGGCATCAGCACGCCGAACTGGAACCTGGCCTGGTTCTTCTGCGACGACTGGTGTACGGGTAGAGCAGGTAGCCCTCGTACAGGACCGCGTCGGCGACCTTGCGGGCCTGGTCGAGGTGCGGCTGGGTCCAGCGTCATAGAGCCCTCACCTCCGGAGCTCAGCCGCGTTGCAGCAGCGCGGACGAGCGTCGCGTCCCAGGTCGGCAGCGCCTCGCGGGACTTGAACCTGAGCAGCTCGTCCAGCGTCTCGCGGCTCATCTTGATCCAGGCGCTGTCCGGGAAGTGGACGTCGATGGCTTCCGCCAGACGCTCAGCGGCAGGCGGTAGGGCGCCTCCTTGCTCCACGGCACCTGCTGGACCGAGAGCTTGCCGTCGACCGGTCGCGAACACCGTGCCGCTGAACAGCAGCAGCAGCGGGATCTCGCCGTCTTCCAGGCCGGTGAAGTACCTGGTCGTGCCGATCTCCAGGTCGTAGGTGAACGGGACCGGCAGGTCGATCTCGATGCTGCCGGTGAAGCCGGGCACCATCGTCGACACGGTGCGTGAACTGCATCGGCTTGAGCGTGTCCGCCCAGCGCGCGGTGTCGCCGAACAGGTCGTTGAGCCGCTCGGCCTCGGCCGGTGAGTACCGGCGCCTGGCCGGCTCGATCCGGATCTGGCAGCGCAGCGCGATCGCGTCGATCGCGCTGCCCGGTGGTCTCCGCGATCCGCAGCGTCAGCGACATCGACGGCGCCACGGCGTACTTGTCCGGCCGGGCGCCGATGCAGTCGAAGACCAGTTCCGCCACGTCAGGTCTCCTGGTCCACGGGCACGCGCGCGGCTCGCGTACGGACCGTCGAGGAACTCGGCGATGCCTGCCTGGCCTCGGCGCCGCCGTCGAAGCCGCGCCAGTGCAGCCGCATCCGGCCGGCCAGTTCGTAGCAGGCGTCGATCGGCACCACGAAGCACTCGACGCCGTCGCCCGCGAGTCCGAGCGGGTGATCAGGATGGCCTCGACGTCGGGTTCGGCCGCGGCGAGCAGCGGGTGCGTCGGCGGCGAGCTCGGTCCCAGGCCGGCGAGGTCCAGCCGGCACTCGGTCGCGCCCGCCGGGCTCGGGTAGAAGCCGGTGACCGTCGCCGGCGCGCGAGTTGTGCAGGAAGAACGCCAGCCCGACCGGGATCTCGAGCGCGTCCCACTCGCTGCCGTCGAGCGGGTGGTCCGGGTCGGTCAGGTACCGGTCGGGCACCGCGCGGTACCGGCCGCGGGCCGCGCCGGGCTGGGTGAACAGCAGGTAGCAGGCGCGGCAGGCGCACATCAGGCTGGACGTGCTCGAGGTCGACGACGTGGCCGTGCTCGGCGGGATCGTCGGTCGCGCACAGCTCGCACTTCTCGGCTCGGCGGCTGCCGGCCATCGGCCGGCAGCTGGTCTCGGCCGGTGCGTCCTGCGGGCGCAGGTTCGGAGCAGCACCGGCCTGCGCTCCGGAAGGGCGGCCGGAAACGAAGCGGCGCAGGCCGGTGCTGCTGCTCATAGCTGGGCCGCCTCCGGCACGGCGACCCGGACGCCGTGGCTGTCGGCGAGCAGCGGCAGCGGGTCGAGGTGCAGCGTCGGGTCGTCGAGCCCTGCGCCGGCCAGCCGCACGTCGTAGCGCGCGCCGCAGCCCGGGCAGGTCAGCTGCTCGCGCTCGAGCAGCGCCGTCGGCCAGCGACGAGCCGCAGCGCCGCGCAGGCGTCCCGGTAGGCGTAGAGCGTGCCGCGCACCGCGCAGACGCAGCACGGCGCCGTCGCCAGCCGAGCGCGATCACCGGCCGCGAGCTCGGCGGGCCGATGTCGGGCAGCGTGACCCAGCCGCGACGTCCAGCCGGCGCTGGCTCGCGCCGGCGTCGGCCGGGTCGGCGGCCGATCTGCAGCAGCGCCGGCGTCGGGCACCGGCGTCGGTCATGCCCTCGACGACGACCTCGGTGACCTCCGGCGCCGCCTCCAGGACCGCCCCCTCGATCGCGAGCTTGACGGTGACCGTCGACGACGGGCAGCCGTCGCAGCTGCCCTCCAGCCGCAGCCGGCCACGCCGTCGTCGACGCCGAGATACTCGACGCCGCCCGCGTGCGAGCCGAGGTAGGGCCGGACCTGGTCCAGCGCGCGCTGGACCCGCTCGTCGACGTCGAGCGGGTGCAGGTCGTGCAGCAGCAGCAGGCTCTCGACCAGCGGGTCCTCGGTCAGGGCGGTCAAGCATCGCCGCGCCGGCCTGGCCGCGCTCGGTCAGCGATCGCGACGATGTGCCGAGGCCGTCGCCGTAGAAGCCGACCAGCAGCCGCACCAGTTCCTCGGCGGTCTCGGCGGGATCAGCCGCCGGCCGACGCGCCGTCGAGCGCGGCGAGCAGCTCCTCGACCTGCTCGCCGACCTTCGCACTCCGGTCATGCCTCGCGCTCCTGCCGTCGCCGGGCTGCCCGGTGCCGGGCCTGCTCCGCCTGGCCCGCCTGGATGGCGGCCTGACGATGCCGGTCAGGTCGACAGGATGACCGACATCGGCGAGTGCACCTTGTCGAGCAGTCTTGCCGTTGCCGAGGTACATGTGCACGCCGCACGGCAGGCACGGGTCGAAGCTGCGCACCGCGCGCATGATGTCGATGCCCTTGAACTTGTCCGGCGGGTTCTCCTCGAAGATCGGCGTGTTCTGCACCGCGTCCTCGTACGGGCCGGGCGTGCCGTAGCGTCCCGGACGCTGCGCGTTCCACGGGGTCGGCGGGTACGGGTGGTAGTTCGCGATCTTGCCGCCGCGGATCACCATGTGGTGGGAGAGCACGCCGCGCACCGCCTCGGTGAACCCGCAGCTGTTCGCCTCGTCCGGCACCGTGAACGGCTCCCAGGTCTTGGTCCGCCCGGCCCGGATCTCGGCCAGCGCCTTCTCGATGAAGTACAGCGCGCACGCGGCCGCGTAGGCCTGGAAGTAGGTGCGGGCCCGGTCGCGCTCGATCGCGTTGGACAGCGGGCTCCACTGCGTCCCGGGATCTTCCACTCGAACGTGACCTCGGGCTTGCTCACCGTCTTCGGCAGGTTGATCAGCACGCTGCTGCCCGGTCGCCTTGACGTAGCCGATGTCGACCAGCCCGCCGAGCGCCGTCGCCCAGAGCCGGGCGATCGGGCCGCCGCCGGTGTCGAGCGCCAGGTGGTCCTTGCCGTCGAACCAGCGCGGCGACATCACCCAGCTGTACTTGTTGTCGAAGTCGCGCTTCGCGGGCCGCGGGATCGTGTGCTGGTTCCACGGGTGCCTGCGGTCCACCGGGTTGCCCAGCGGGTCGCGGGTCACGAACATCTCCTGGTCCTCCCAGTCCTCGTAGTACGAGCTGCCGAGCAGGATCCGGATGCCGAGGTTGATCTCGACCAGGTCGTTGGTGACCAGCTTGCCGTCCACGACGACGCCGGGGGTGACGAACATCTTCCGGCCCCAGTCGGTCATGTTCTCGTACCTGAAGTCGCAGTGCTCCGGGTCGTTCAGGCTGCCCCAGCAGACCAGGTCGGCCCGGCGCCGGCCGACCTTCTCGTAGCCGGGCAGCGCCTCGTAGAAGAAGTCGAACAGGTCGTCGTGCATCGGCACGACGCGCTTCATGAACTCGACGTAGCGCATCAGCCGGGTCAGGTAGTCGGTGAACAGCTGGACGGTCGCCGTCGGTGCCGACGCCGCCCGGGTAGAGCGTGGACGGGTGCACGTGCCGGCCCTCCATCAGGCAGAACATCTCCCGGGTGGACCGGCTGACCTGCAGCGCCTCGCGGTAGAACTCGCCCTCGAGCGGGTTGAGCGAGCGCATGATGTCGCCGATGGTCTTGTAGCCGTGGTCGGCGGCGTGCGGCGCCTCGGTGCGGTTGGCCAGCTCCAGCACGCCGGGGTTGGTCTCGCCGACCATCCGCTCGCAGAAGTCCACGCCGACCAGGTTCTCCTGGAAGATGTTGTGGTCGAACATGTACTCGGCGGCCTCGCCGAGGTTGATGATCCACTCGCCGAGGTGCGGCGGGCGCACGCCGTAGGCCATGTTCTGGTTGTAGACCGAGCAGGTGGCGTGGTTGTCGCCGCAGATGCCGCAGATGCGGCTGGTGATGAAGTGCGCGTCGCGCGGGTCCTTGCCCTTCATGAAGATGCTGTAGCCGCGGAAGATCGACGAGGTGCTGTGGCACTCGACGACCTGCTTCTGCTTGAAGTCGATCTTCGTGTAGATCCCGAGGCTGCCCACGATCCGGGTGATCGGGTCCCAGGCCATCTCGACGACGCCGGTGTCGTCGACCGTCGTCATCGCTGATCCCTCCAGTCTGTTCGGAGGCGGTCGGCGTGCAGCCGCCGGCGCGGATCACCAGCTCTTCTGGTAGCCGGTCAGGAGCTCGTCGCCCTTCTTGCGCCACTTCGGCTCCTTGTCGGCGGTCTTCGCGGTGAACCCGCGCAGCGTGCGGATGACCGTGCCGTACAGCGTGCTCGCGGCGGTCGAGACCCTGGCGCCGGGCGGCTCGTCCATGAACGGCATGAACTTGTCCGGGAAGCCGGGCATCGTGCAGGCGATGCAGATGCCGCCGACGTTCGGGCAGCCGCCGACGCCGTTGATCCAGCCGCGCTTGGGCACGTTGCACTTCACGACCGGACCCCAGCAGCCGAGCTTGACCAGGCACTTCGGCGAGCCGTACTCGGTGGCGAAGTCGCCCTGCTCGTAGTAGCCGGCGCGGTCGCAGCCCTCGTGCACGGTCGCGCCGAACAGCCAGGTCGGCCGCAGCGCCTCGTCCAGCGGGATCATCGGCGCCTGGCCGGCGACCTGGTAGAGCAGGTAGAGGATGGTCTCGGACAGGTTGTCGGGGTGGATCGGGCAGCCCGGCACGCAGACGATCGGCAGGCCGGCCTTCGACTTCCAGTCCCAGCCGAGGTAGTCGGGCACGCCCATCGCGCCGGTCGGGTTGCCGGCCATGGCGTGGATGCCGCCGTAGGTCGCGCAGGTGCCGACGGCGAGCACCGCGGTCGCCTTCGGCGCCAGCCGGTCGAGCCACTCGCTGGTGGTCATCGGCTGGCCGGTGGCCGGGTTGTTGCCGAAGCCGCACCAGTAGCCCTCGTCCTTGATCGCCTCGTTCGGGATCGACCCCTCGACGACCAGCACGAACGGCTCGAGCTCGCCGCGGTCGGCCTTGTGCCACCACTCGATGAAGTTGTCGGCGCCGGTCTCCGGGCCGCACTCGAAGTCGATCAGCGGCCAGTGCACCGCGATCTTCGGCAGCCCGGGCAGCGCGCCGAGCACGATCTCCTCGATGCTGGGCTGGGTGGCGGCGGTCAGCGCGACCGAGTCGCCGTCGCAGCCGAGCCCGCCGTTCATCCAGAGGATGTGGACGAGCGGTTCGGCGTCCGCCCCGCTTGCGCACTTGGCTCTCGCCTGTGTCTGTGCCTGCGTCATAGCGATGCGTCCTCTCGCTGACGTCCGCTAGTTGTGGCCGCGAATTGGATCGGCCGGTCGCTTCGCTCGGGCCTCTTGTTGCTGGTAGCCCTAGTGGCGCGTTGTGCCGGCGACGCCGCGAAGATGTACCGGAGAGGTCGGTCGCTACCGAGCTGACCTCCGGCAACCCTGAGTTTCGCCACTTCGCACGCCGTGTCGCCGGTAGCGATCAAGCACGCACCTCGCTTTGCCGATGCGCAGCCGTCGCTTTGCCGATGCGTGGACGTCGCCATGCTAAACCCGCCGAGGATCGGCCGACAAGATGAAACTCTCAATTGACCGGACAGTAATGTCCGGCTCCGATTGGAGGCCACGGACATTCCGCACGAACTGGACTACAGTGGCGAGATGCGGGCTTCCAGCCTTCCGGTTTAGCTGTCCGGCAACTAGCCTTGCACCGACCCGCTCGCAGCGAGGCGGGCGTTGGTGAGGAGTGACCGGTGGCTGAGCCCATCCTCAGGCCAGGCGAGACCACATCGAGGTCGTGCCTGTCGTGGTCCTCTCCCAGGTCTTCCCTGCCCGGCCGTCCTCGATCCCGGACATCCGCGACTTCGTCCGGCGCTGCCTGGCCGAGTCGCCGCTCACCGAGGAGGGCAACAGCGAGGTCGGCGAGACCGTGTTCCGGGCGCTGCTCGATGCGGCCGGCCCGACCGGGTCGATCCAGGTCGCGTTCCGCATCTTCCCCGAGCATGTCGAGGTGGACGTGCTGCACTCGGACTAGCTCACCGGGTCGGGCGGCCAGCCCGGCGCCACCGGTCAGGCCGGCCTCGGCCAGCGGCATGCGGCGGCACCGTCGGCCGCTGCGCTCGCGGGCCTCGTGGCAGGCGCGCCGGCCGCACCGCCCTTGACCAGGCCAGGCTGCGGCGCTGCGCCGTCCAGCACCGTCCGGCTCGGCGGCCCGGGCCATCCCGCGACGTTCGCCGAGTGGATGTCCACGGCGCTGCGCCGGGAGGGCCTGACCCAGGAGGCGGCCGCGCGCCAGCTCGGCGTGTCCGTGAAGACCGTCAGCCGCTGGGTCGGCGGCGCCACCGAGCCGCGGATGCGGGACCTGCGGCGAATCCAGGAAGTCTTCGGCGACGCTACCACTTCCGTAACGCCATTGATGCGGCCTGCTGGCCTTTAATGGTCAATCTGCACTACCTTTGTCCGCGCACATTCATCCGCAGTCAAGGCTGTCCTGTTAGACCGCTAGACGTCCGCCCACATGTGTCCTACGGTGCTGCCATGGCGGTTCACGCAGGACGCCAACAGCTCGGCACAGATCGTGGCAGGATTGTCCTCCTGACCACCGGGACGGACTTGCCGCCCAGGCTGGCCATGACCTGATCATCGAGGTACGCGGTGGTCGGGCGAGCTGGAGGTCGACGACGATCTCACTCCTGCCGGTCTCGAGGTCCGGATCGACATGACTCGCTGATCGGTGCGCGAGGGCACGGGCGGGGTGAAGCCGCTCACGGACCGGGACCGCCGCGAGATCGCGGTGACCGCGCGCAAGCTACTCGGGCGCCGACCGTCATCCGGAAGCGAGCTTCGCCGCCACGAATTCGAGCCTGCGGGCGGCGGCGGCCTCGATGCACGGGCACGCTGACCCTGGCGGGCCAGCCAGGCCGCTTCGGCTGGAGGTAACGCAGGACCGGCGACGCGCTACCGCGCCACCGCGTCGGTGGGGCAGTCTGACTTCGGATCAAGCCTTACACCGCGTTCCTTGGCGCGCTCCAGGTCAGCGACGCCGTCGGCATCGAGGTCGACGTGCAGCTTCCCGATGACGCGCCAGCCGGTACCGGTGACAGTCCGGTGCCGGTGACAGTCCAGTACGGGTGCCAGGCATGACTTCCCAGCCGGGGCCCGCCGAGCGCTCCGGGAGTCGTGCTGCCTTCGGGCGCGGGCGGCCCCGTCCGCGACCTCGCCGAGCAGGCCGAGCAGTGGCCAACGCCGCCCACGCCATGGCCGTGCGGTTTCACCAGGGCGGCAAGCTGCTCGTCTTCGGCACCGGCGGCGCGAGCACCGACGCCCAGCACGTCGCGGTGGAGTTCGTCCACCCGGTGATCGTCGGCAAGCGCGCGCTCCCGGCCATCTCGCTGACCACCGACGTCGCGACCGTGACCGGCGTCGCCGCCAGCGAGGGCATGGCCGAGATCTTCGCGCACCAGATCAGGTACCTGGCCGAGCCCGCCGACATCGCGCTCGGCATCTCCGCCGGACGGGCACTGCCCGAGCGTGCTCGCCGGGCTGCGCGCGGCCCGCGAGCTCGGCATGCTGACCGTCGCGCTGGCCGGCGGCGATGGCGGCGCGCATCGCGGCCAGCCCGGCCGTCGACCACCTGCTCGCTGGCGCGGTCGGCCGACCCGCGGATCGTCAAGGAGATCCAGGTCACGCACCTACCACGTGCTGTGGGAGCTCGTGCACGTGTTCTTCGAGCAGCCCGGCGTGCTCGGCCCAGGGGTGGTCGGCATGACCGATCCAAGGCTGCCCGAGTGCCACGACGACGTCTGCATCACCTGCTCAGATACCGCTGTCGCGGTCACGGTCGTGCGCCTGCTCGACGACGACCTCGCCATCGTCGACACCGGCCAGGGCGAGGAAGAGGTCAGCGTCGCGCTGGTCACCGCGGGCGTCGGGGACACCGTCCTCGTGCACGCCAGGGAGGCGATCGCGGTGGTGGCGCGATGAGCAGGGTGCCGACGCCAGCCGACCACGTGCGAGCCGAGCAGCCGCGGCCAGGGTCGGTGGAGTCGCTCTACCCGTTCCTGTACCCGGGCACGACCGACCTCGACGCCGGTGCTCGCGCAGGCGCGGCGGTCCACGGTCGCCAAGGCGCAGCGAGATCATCGAGCCTGCGCGCGCGAGGTCGGCGCGCGCGACAGCGACCTGCTGCCGGCCTGCGCCGCGCGACGCCGCCGCCCGGTTCGCGGCGGGCGGGCGCCTGCTGGCCTTCGGCAACGGCGGCAGCGCCACCGACGCGCAGCAGCTCGCCACGCTGTTCATGTACCCCGGCGGCGACGCGCGCGCCGCTGCCCGGCGCTCGGCCTGGCCAACGACACCGCCGTGCTGACCTCGCTGTCCAACGACATCGGCGTCGAGGTGGTGTTCGCCCGGCAGATCGCCGCCTTCGGCCGGCCAGCGACATCGCGCTCGGCCTGTCCACCAGCGGCAACTCCGAGAACCTGCTGCGCGCGTTTGACGAGGCGAGCCGGCGCGGCCTGCTGACCGATCGGGATCGCCGGCTACGACGGCGGCAAGATGGCCGAGCTGGACAGCATCGACTACCTGTTCGTCGCACCGTCGTCGTCGATCCACCGGATCCAGGAGGCGCAGACCACGATCTACCACATCCTGTGGGAGCTGATCGTCGCCGAGCTCGGCGAGCCGACGCGGTGCCGACATGACCAGGGCTCGCACGCATGCTCATCGCCGGCGTCGGCAACATCTTCCTCGGCGACGACGGCTTCGGCGTCGAGGTCGCCAGCCGCCTGGCCACTGCGACCTGCCGGACTGGGTCACGGTCGCCGACTACGGGATCAGCGGCATGCACCTGGCCTATGACCTGGCCAACGGCTTCGACAGCGCGATCCTGATCGATGCCACGCCGCGCGGCGGCGTGCCCGGTACGGTCTACGTCATCGAGCCGGAGATCGGCCAGGCACCGAGCGAATGCGGCGCCGCGCTCTTCGACGCGCACGGCATGCAGCCCGACGTCGTGCTCGGCATGCTCGACATGCTCGGCGCCGAAGCCGGGCGGGTGCTCATCGTCGGCTGCGAGCCGCCAGCGTCGACGACGGGCATCGGGCTGAGCGCACCGGTCACGGCCGCGGTCGACGAGGCCGTCCAGGTCGTGCTCGACCTGATCGAGCGGATCGAGGCCAGTCCGCGGCGCGAGCCAGCCGACTAAGCCAGGAAGGAGGGGGTCGTATGTGCCTTGGCATACCCGGTGAGGTGATCGAGTTCCTGCCCGACCAGCCCGACCTGGCCAGGGTCGAACGTCAGCGGCGTCCGGCGGGTGATCAACGTCGGCCTGCTCGCCGACGAGCCGCCCGAGCCCGGCGACTGGGTGCTGATCCACGTCGGCTTCGCGCTGTCCAAGATCGACGAGGACGAGGCCGCGGCCGCGCTTGAGTTCCTCGAGGGGATCGGCCAGGCCTACGAGGACGAGCTCGCGGCGCTGGCCGAGTCGCGGATCGAGTAGAGGAGGCGGTCATGCGATTCGTAGACGAATTCCGCGACAGCGACAAGGCCAGGGCGCTCGCCGCGAAGATCGCCGCGCTGTGCGAGCCCGGCCGGCAGTACAAGCTGATGGAGGTCTGCGGCGGGCACACCCACACGATCTACAAGCACGGGCTCGAGGACTACCTGCCCGAGCAGATCACGCTGGTGCACGGGCCGGGCTGCCCGGTCTGCGTGATCCCGATGGGCCGGGTCGACGACGCGATGGCGCTCGCGGCCGAGCCCGACGTGATCATGACCTCGTTCGGCGACATGATGCGGGTGCCCGGCAGCAACGGGTCGTTCTTCGACGCCAAGGCGCGCGGCACCGACATCCGGATGGTGTACTCGCCGCTCGACTCGCTGAAGATCGCCAGGCAGAACCCGGACCAGCGGGTCGTCTTCATGGCCATCGGCTTCGAGACCACGGCGCCGTCGACCGCGATGACGGTGCTGCGCGCCGCCGCGGAGGGCCTGAACAACTTCTCGGTCTTCTGCAACCACGTCACGATCATCCCGGCGATCAAGGCCATCCTCGACTCGCCTGACCTGCGCCTCGACGGCTTCATCGGCCCCGGGCACGTGTCCACGGTGATCGGCTGCCGGCCGTATGAGTTCATCGCGCGCGACTACGGCAAGCCGGTCGTCGTGGCCGGGTTCGAGCCGCTGGACATCCTGCAGTCCATCTACATGCTGATGCTGCAGCTGTCGGAGGGCCGGTCGGAGATCGAGAACCAGTACTCCCGCGTGGTCCCGTGGGACGGCAACATGGTCGCGCTGCGAGGCGATCGGCGAGACCATGGAGCTGCGCCCGTACTTCGAGTGGCGCGGCCTCGGCTTCATCTCGCATTCCGCGCTGAAGGTCAGGGAGGAGTACGCGGCGTTCGACGCCGAGCTGCTCGTTCGACGTGCCCGGCGTCCGGGTCGCCGACCCGAAGGCGTGCCAGTGCGGCGAGGTGCTCAAGGGCGTGCTCAAGCCCTGGGAGTGCAAGGTCTTCGGCACCGCGTGCACGCCGGAGACGCCGATCGGCACCTGCATGGTCTCGCCCGAGGGCGCCTGCGCCGCGTACTACAACTACGGCCGGCTGACCCGGACCAGGGTGCCGCAGGCCATGCCGGCAGGCGGTCATGACGCGCCGGCTGGATCGAGCGCGCGCTCGCGGAGCACGAGCAGGCCGAGGCCGAGGCAGCCCGAGCCGCAGGGGCTCGCCGCAGCCGCTGCCCGGCACCGTGCGCGAGGAGACTGGTGCTCGAGCGCATCGACCGGGCCCGGCGGGCGCGGCCCAGGGTCAGGGAAGACCGGATCACGATGTCGCACGGCGCGGGCGGCAAGGCGACCCAGTCGCTGATCGAGGCGATCTTCCTCGACGCGTTCCGCAACCCGCTGCTCGAGCCGCTCGAAGACGCGGCCCGGCTGCACGTCGGCGGCGCGCGGCTGGCGCTGACCACCGACTCCTACGTCGTGTCCCCGCTGTTCTTCCCCGGCGGCAACATCGGCGACCTGGCCGTCAACGGCACGGTCAACGACCTGGCGCATGTCCGGCGCGACGCCCGCTGTACCTGTCGGCCGGCTTCATCCTCGAGGAAGGCTTCCCGGTCGAGGACCTGACCAGGATCGCCGCGTCGATGCAGGCGGCCGCGCAGGCCGCCGGCGTGCAGATCGTCACCGGCGACACCAAGGTCGTCGAGAGGGGCAAGGCCGACGGCTGCTACATCAACACCGCCGGCGTCGGGCTGATCGAGCCCGGCGTCGAACCTCGGCGTGGCGACACGCGAGGCCCGGCGACGCGATCATCGTCTCCGGCCCGATCGGCGACCACGGCGTCACGATCATGCTGGCCCGCGGCGAGCTGGACATCGAGGCCGACCTCGTCTCCGACACCGCGCCGCTGAACGGCCTGGTCGCCGCGCTGCTCGCGCACGGTGCCGGGGTCCGCGCGCTGCGCGACGCGACCCGCGGCGGCGTCGCCACGATCCTGAACGAGATCGCCACGGCCGCCGACGTCGGCGTGCTGGTCAGCGAGGACGCGATCCCGGTGCGCGACCGAGGTCCGCGGGGCGGCCGAGCTGCTCGGCATCGACCCGATGTACGTGGCGTGCGAGGGCCGGATGGTCGTGGTCGTCGACGGCCGCGCAGGCCGACGCCGCGCTCGCGGCGCTGCGCGCGCACCCGCTCGGCGCCGAGGCCGCGGTCATCGGCCACGTCATGCGCCGACCCGCCGGGCATGGTCCAGCTCAAGACCGCCTTCGGCGGCACCAGGATCGTCGACCTGCTGGTCGGCGACCCGCTGCCGCGGATCTGTTGAGCTGGAAGCGCTCGAACGATGCATGAGCTGGCGATCACCGAGAGCGTCGTGGCCGCAGTCGCCGAGCGGCTGCCCGGCGCGAAGGTCACGGTCGTGCGGCTGGAGATCGGCGCGCTGTCCGGCGTCGTCGCCGACTCGGTCGTTCTGCTTCGACCTGGTCACCGAGGGCACGAACCTGGAAGGCGCGCGCCTGGAGATCGTCGAGCCGGCCGCCAGCTGCAGGTGCCGACGTGCGGGGCCGAGTTCGCGCCGGACTGGCCGATCCTGCTCTGCGCGTGCGGCAGCGCCGACGTCGCGGTCCTGTCCGGCGCAGGACCTGCGGATCGTGTCGGTGCAGGTGGCCTGAGATGTGCGGGACCTGCGGCTGCGAGGGGTCAGGTGCCGTGGTGCACATCGAGCACGGCTCGGCACACGATCATGACCTCGGGCACGACGGCGGTCACCCCCATGCGCACGTGATCCCGCCAGGCGACGCACGGACCGTGCAGCTGCAGCAGAAGGTGCTCGCCAAGAACGACGGCATCGCCGGCGCAGAACCGGGACTGGCTCGCCGAGCGCGGCGTCCGCATGCTCAACCTGATGAGCTCGCCGGGCGCCGGCAAGACCACTCTGCTCGAACGCACCGCGAGGGAGCTGGCCGGCGCGTGGCCATCGTCGCGTGATCGAGGGTGACCAGGAGACCGCGCTGGACGCCGAGCCGGATCAGCGCGGCCGGCTGCCGCGTCGTGCAGATCAACACCGGGTCGGGCTGCCACCTGGACGCCGCGATGGTCGCAGCGGCGCTGCACCGCTCGACCCGGCCGGCCGGGTCCGTCGTGATCATCGAGAACGTGGGCAACCTGGTCTGCCCGGCCCTGTTCGACCTCGGCGAGGCGCGCGCGGGTGGTGCTCGCCTCGGTGACCGAGGGCGCCGACAAGCCGCTGAAGTACCCGCACATGTTCCGGCAGGCCGACCTCGTCCTGGTCACCAAGATCGACCTGCTGCCCGTACGTCGACTTCGACACCGAGCGGTACGCCGCCGACAGTCGCGGACGTCGCGTCAGCACCTGTCGCGGTCAGCGGCTGGCATGCGCCTGGCTCGATGGCTCACCGCCGGCGACCGGAGCCGCATGGACGACCTGGCATGCAGCGGCGACTGGCTGTGACTGGCGCCGCAGCTGGTCAGCGCGTGGTCTGCGGTCCGGCGGCCGCTACGACGGCCTGGCCCAGGCTGATCCCGCCGTCGTTGCACGGCACCCGCGAGTGGGTCAGCACCGTGAAGCCGCTTCGACTCGAGCAGCCCGACGGCGGTGTGCAGCAGCAGCAGGTTCTGGAACACCCCGCCGGACAGCGCCACCGTGTCCAGGCCAGTCCGCTCCCGCAGCAGTTCGCAGCAGTCGGCGATCAGCCCCGCGATCGCCGTTATGAAATCGGGCCGCGATCACTTTCGCGGCGACACCGGCCGCCAGGTCATCGGCCGCCGCGCGGACCAGGTCGGCGCCGGCCACCCGCAGCGACCTCGCCCGGCTCGATCGCGGCCCGGTAGCCGCCGGTCTCGGCCGGGTCGGCGAGCTGCTCGAGCTCGATCGCGGCCTGGCCCTCGTAGTTGACGGCGTCCCGCACGCCGAGCAGCGCCGCCACCGCGTCGAACAGCCGGCCCGCGCTCGACGTCAGCGGCGCGTTGATGCCGCGCCTGGCCATCGTGACCACGCTTGCCCACTGTGCCTCGTTGCGCCGCTCGACCGCGAGCGGGCTGCCAGGCCCGCCGGGGTACGCCGCGTCGAGGTAGGCGGCGGCCATCCGCCATGGCTGCCTGATCGCGGCCGCGCCGCCCGGCATCGGCACGGGCGCCAGGTGGCCGGCGCGCTCGAACGCCGGCCAGGCCGGCGATCAGGAACTCACCGCCCCAGATCGTGCCGTCGGTGCCGTAGCCGGTGCCGTCGAACGCGACCCCGATCACCGGCGCCGTCCGGCCGGCGCCGTTGTCGGCCAGGCAGGACGCGATGTGGGCGTGGTGGTGCTGCACGCCGACGAGCTCGAGCGCGGGATCGGCGTCGGCCAGGTCGAGCGCGTACTTCGTCGACAGGTACTCCGGGTGCAGGTCGTGCGCGATCACCTCGGGCGCGATGTCGAACAGCGCGGCGAAGTGCTCGATGCCCTCGGTGAACGACCGCAGCGTCTCGGCGTTCTCCAGGTCGCCGATGTGCTGGGAGACGAACGCCCGGTCGCCCTTGGCCAGGCAGAACGTGCTCTTCAGCTCGGCGCCGCAGGCCAGGACCGGCGCGGCGAACCGAGCGGCCACGCGCAGCGGCTCGGGCGCGTACCCGCGCGCCCGGCGCAGCAGCGACGCCCGGCCGCGGAACGGCCGCACGACCGAGTCGTCGGTCCTGATGTGGATCGGCCGGTCGTGGGTCAGGAAGGCGTCCGCGATGCCGCCCAGCCGCTCCAGCGCGTCGTCGTCCGCGTAGGCGATCGGCTCGTCGGATACGTTGCCGCTGGTCAGGACGATCGGGGCCGCCGGTCTGGCCGAGCAGCAGGTGATGCAGCGGCGTGTAGGGCAGCATGACGCCGAGCTGCCGGTTGCCTGGCGCGACCGCGGCGGCGACGTCCGCGCCCGGCCAGCCTTGGCAGCAGCACGATCGGCCGCCGGCGGCTGGCCAGCAGCCCGGCGGCGACGTCGTCGACCGCGCACAGGCGGCGCGCCTGGTCGAGCCCGGCCGCCATCACCGCGAACGGCTTGTCCTCGCGGTGCTTGCGCGCCCGCAGCGCCGCGGCCGCCTGCTCGCTGGGCGCGTCGGCGGCCAGGTGATAGCCGCCCAGCCCCTTGACCGCGAGCACGCCACCTGCCGCGAGCAGTTCGGCCGCTGCCTCGATCGGATCAACAGGACGTTCGGCGCCGTGCCGCTCGTCAGCCGGAGCCGCGGCCCGCAGGCCGGGCAGCACGTCGGCTGGGCGTGGAACCGGCGGTTGGCCGGGTCGTGGTACTCCCGCGCGCACAGCGCGCACATCGCGAAGCCCGCCATCGTCGTCAGCGGCCGGTCGTAGGGCACGCCCGTGACGATCGTGAACCTCGGGCCGCAGTTCGTGCAGTTGATGAACGCGTACCCGAACCGCCGGTCCGCCGGGTCGGCGAGTTCGGCCAGGCAGTCCTCGCAGGTGGCCGTGTCGGCCGAGACCAGGGTCCGGCGCGGCCCCCGCGCCTGGCTCGGCGCGATCGTGAACGTGGTCGAGCCATCGGGCCGTAGCGGCGTGGTCGCGATCTGCTCGATGCTGGCCAGCGGCGGTGCGTCGGTGCGGAGCGCGGCCATGAACGCGGCGACGGTCTCTGGCGCGCCTTCGACCTCGGCGAACACCCCGTCGACGTCGTTGCCGACCAGGCCGCCGAGGCCGAGCCCGCTAGCCAGGGAATACACGAACGGCCGGAAGCCGACACCCTGGACGATCCCGGTGACCCGGACGTGCGTCCTGATCCGCTGGCTCACCATTCCAGTGTGGCAAAAATCCGGGTGCCGGAAGGGAGTCCGGCACCCGGATGTTGCGGCGCTAGTTGCCCGGCGGGATCAGCCGTAAACGTGCAGGACGATGTTGCCGATCGAGCCAGGGGTGGTGTTGGCGAGGATGTTGCGCAGCAGCGCGGGCGCGACCGTGGTGCGCGTCCGCGGAACGGTGGCGAACGCGCTCCAGGTCCCGGCGGTCAGGGTCTGGAACCTGACGTGGGTGGAGAACGGCGCCTTGTAGGCAAGCAGCAGTGGATCCGGTGCCGTTCAGCCGCGGCACGGAGACAGCCGGGCCGGTCAGGGCGACCGCTCCTGGCACCTGGGTCGGGCCGGTCCAGGTCAGGTGACTCCAGTTCGTCGTGTGGTCGTCAGCTGTGGTGCTGTAGAACAGGTCGTGGCTTCCGAGCTGCTTCCAGAACACGTAGATCAGTCCGGTCGATGTGCTGGTCGTCTGCTCGGTGATGGCGGGAGCCGCGCTGGTGCACGGCGCCACGGTGCAGTGCGCGCTGCTCGGCGACGGCGGGTTGCCCGGCACCTTGTCAGAAGGCATCCAGCCGAAGTTCCTGCCCCGCGGGATGCCGATGGAGTACCTGACGTGGTTCGCTGGGCCGCGCCAGGCGACCATCACGACGTTCTTGTGGTCGGGGAAGAACACCGCGGGAGCGCTGAACGTGCTTGCCCACTTGATGCTCGCTGGCAAGAAGGCGGGCGTGGTGAAGCTGATCGTGCCGTTCGCCTTCGTCTCGCCTTGCGCGTACCAGATGTGCCGGTTGAGGTGGCCTGCCCACACGATCAGGACGGCGTTGCGGCCGAGCGGGTCGGTGTACGACGCGACCGCGGGCGACGCGCTGGTCAGCGCGCCGCCAAGCTCGGCAACGTGCGACCAGTGCTGCGTGGTATTGGTCCGGTACTTGTAGAAGATGTGGCCAGCGGAACCGCGACCGCGCCAGGCGACGAGCAGGCCCTGGCCGACCGGGTTGGGGAAGGTGACAGTGCTCAGGGCCGGGGAACTGTTGGTCAGCGCACCAGGGACGGGCTTGCTCGGGCCTGACCAGGTGGCCGTCGTTGCGGCCAGCGCGGCACCGGCGCCCAGGGCGCAGACGGTGCCGGCTACCGAAACCGCCGAGACAAACCTCGTGACGGGACGTCTCAACATTCTTAACCTCGCGTTCTTTGATGGCAGATGCCGTCGCCTCAAGGTGAGGCACGGAAAGCCTCGATGGGCGCGCTGAGCCGGAAGCTAGTAATTCCCGTGACTTTCCTGGGTTCTGCCTGAGTTTTCTGAAGCCCGGACGCATATCGGGATCATCAGGCCAGTCCGTAGCGGCTCGAGAAGCATGACCAAGGTCCCGGTCCGCCGGCGACCTTCGTACCTGCCTGGGCATGGCGCCCGCGCGATCTACTGGACCTCGCGGGCGTCCGTTCGCGAGGACCAGACAGGAGCGTGCCATGAACGTGTTCAGAGCACCCGCCAACGAGCGTCCCGGGCTGGCGCGCACGCCAGAGGAGATCTCTCGCTTCGTGGTCGAGGCGGCCGTGCACGCGCCGTCTGTGCACAACACCCAGCCCTGGTGGTTCAGCTCACGACGGCCGTGAGATCACCGTGCACGCAGACGCCGAGCGGCGGCTCAGCGTCGCCGATCCGCATGGCAGGGAGATGATGATCAGCTGCGGCGCCGCGCTGTTCACCGCGAGGGTGGCGCTGCGCTACCTGGGCCTGGTGCCCGCGGTGCACCTGCTGCCCGACCCTGACCTGCCGAACCTGGTGGCAAGGATCGGCTATGGCGAGGAGCAGGTCGCTCCGGCCGAGTACGAGCGCGATCTGTTCGCGGAGATCCCGCGACGGCGCACCCACCGGGGCGGCTTCGACCGCGAGCCGCTGCCGGCCAGCGTGATCGCCGTCGTACGCGACGAGGCATCCAGGGAGCAGGCTTCGCTCGCGATCATGACCGACGAGACGCAGCGCGGCGCCCTCGCCGCGGTGGTCGAGGCGGCGGACTACGCGCTCAGGCTCGATGCGGAGCGGATGCGCGAGCAGGCCAAGTGGGCGCCCCCGCCGGGCAGCCCAGCGGCGGGACGGCGTGCCAGCGACCGCCTATCCGGCGCGGCCCGAGCGCACCGAGCCTTCGTTCCCCGCCAGGGACTTCGCCCACGGCAGAGGCTGGGGGCTGCCGCCGACGGGTACGGACGCGGTGCCCAGGTCGGCCGGGCTTGTCTGCGTGCTGACCACGCCAGTCTGACCGGCCGCAGGACTGGGTCAACGCTGGTCAGGCGCTGCAGCGGGTGCTGCTGGCGGCCGCGAGTTGCGGCGCTGACCGCGGCGCTGCACAGCCAGCCGCTTGAGGTCGCCGATCTGCGTGACTTTCATCGGAGCCACGCTCTGCGAGGGCGCTCACCCGCAGATGGTGATTAGGCTCGGCTGCACAGGCCAGGCATCGGCCAGCGTGCGGCGCAGCGTCGACGAGGTGCTGCTCTAGTGCGCGGCGGGCAGGCGAGGGCCGAGCGGAAGGCGCCGTGCTGAGATGGATGAGAGCGCCAGGGACAGCGCCTCGATCAGGGTGTTCCTGCTCGACGACCACGAGATCGTCAGGCGCGGGGTGAAGGACCTGCTCGAGGCCGAATCCGACATCACCGTGATCGGCGAGGCGGGCACCGCGGCGTCGGCGCTGGCGCGGATTCCGGCGCTGCGGCCCGACGTCGCGGTGCTCGACGTGCGCCTGCCGGACGGCGACGGCGTGAGCGTCTGCCGCGACATCAGGTCGCAGCTGCCCGAGGTGGCCTGCCTGATGCTCACCTCGTTCGGCGATGACGAGGCCCTGTTCGACGCGATCATGGCGGGCGCGGCCGGCTACGTGCTCAAGCAGATCAGGGGCACCGACCTGGTCGGCGCCGTGCGGACGGTGGCGTCCGGGCGGTCGCTGCTCGATCCGGAGGCGGCCAGCCGGGTCATGGCGCGGATGCGTGATCAGTCGCGCCGCTCCGACCCGCTCGCCGCGCTCACCGGCCAGGAGCGGAAGATCCTCGAGCTGATCGGCGAGGGCCTGACGAACCGGCAGATCGGCGAGCGGCTGTTCCTCGCGGAGAAGACCGTGAAGAACTACGTGTCGGCCCTGTTCGCCAAGCTCGGCATGGAGCGGCGCACGCAGGCGGCCGCGTACGCGGCCAGGATCTTCGACGACCAGGACCAGCAGCCTGGCTAGCGGGCCGCGCCCGCACTGAGCGTGTCGACTGGCGCCTTCGCGCTCATGTCGCCGGTGACGGTCAGGACGATCTCCCGCGGCCATCGACACGCTGACGGCCACTTCCGTGACCGCGTGCGCGCCGTGTCCGCAACGTCTCGGCCGTCAGCACTGCGCCGATCGGCCGTGGCCGCGATGGGGACGAAGGTCCCGGCGGGTGACGACCCTCGGCCCTGACCGGGCAGGTGCCTGCGGGCGGATGCTAAGTGCGGCTAAGGAAATGGAAGCCCGCCGGGCGCCAGGAATGGCTCCGGCGGCGGATGTGAGGAGGAATCGAAATGCGCAGAAGGACATTCGACGCGCTGATGGTGGTGGCCGGTCTTGCCCTGACCGCTGTGCTGCTGGTCGCCGGCGGCCTGCTGACGTGGGGCCACACCTTTGTCAGCAGCGAAGTACGCAGCCAGCTTGTGGCACAGAAGATCGTCTTCCCGCCCGCATCGAGCCAGGCGATCACGTCGCTGCCCAAGGCAGACGCGAAGGCCATGAGCGTCTACGCGGGCCAGGACGATGACAACCGGGGCGCAGGCGCAGACCTATGCCGACCACTTCATCGCGGTGCACCTGCGTGAGATCGGCGGCGGGCTGACCTACAGCCAGCTGTCCGCGAAGGCGATGGCTGACCCGAAGAACGCGGCACTGGCCGACCAGGTCGCGACGGTGTTCAAGGGCACGACGCTGCGGGGGATGTTGCTCAACGCCTACGGGTTCTGGCAGATGGGCCAGATCGCCTTGATCGCGGCGATCGCCGCCTTCGCGGGCGCGGCGCTGATGCTGATCTTGTCGCTGGCGGGAGCCTGGCATCTGCGCAGGGTCCCTGAAACCGCCGAGGTGCTCACCAAGGTTGCGCACGCACAGGTCCAGACGGTCTGAGCGAGTCGCTCGGCCACCGCGATCCGCCGGCCTGAAGGGCCGGACCAAGCCCCGCCGGCCGAACGCCGGCAGAAAGTCCCCGCCAGCCAGAGGCCGGCGGGGACTACTGGTGATATCGATAGTTGTCATGAAGATTTGCGTAACGGGTTCAAGCGGGCGGGCAGGCCGGGCAGTGGTGGCAGACCTGGCCGAGCATGGCCATCGCGTCGTCGGGGTCGATCTGGTCCTGCCTGGCGCCGACGAACGGCTGGCCGAGTTCCTGCGGGCCGACCTGACCGACTACGGGCAGACCATCGAGGTTCTGCGGGGCGCGGACGCCGTGATCCACCTTGCCAACATCCCGGCGCCTGGCCTGCGCACGCCGAGTGTGACCTTCAACGACAACATGACCATGAACTTCAACGTCTTCCATGCCGCGGCGCAGGCCGGCTTGCGCCGGGTGGTCTGGGCATCCAGCGAGACGACCCTCGGTCTGCCGTTCAGCACGCCGCCTCGCTACGCGCCCGTCGACGAGGACCACTATCCGGTGCCGACGTCGACCTATGCGCTGTCCAAGGTCGCCAGCGAGACCGTCGCGGACCAGATCGCCCAGTGGTCAGGGATCCCGTTCGTCGCGCTGCGGTTCTCGAACATCCTCGGGCCCGTGGACTACCAGCGCTTCCCGTCCTATTGGGACGACCCCGCGCGGCGGAGTTGGAACCTGTGGGGCTACATCGACGAGCGCGACGCCGCCCAGGCGTGCCGGCTGGCGCTCGACGCCGATATCTCGGTCCTCGGCAGCAGCGCGAGCTTCGTCATCGCCGCCGCCGACACCGTGATGAATCGGCCGAGCGCCGATCTGATGCGTGAGGTCTTCCCCGGCGTCCCGCTCCGCGGAGAGATCGAGGGCACCGAGACGCTGCTCAGCAACGCCCTCGCCAGGAAGGTCCTCGCCTTCACCCCGCACCACTCCTGGCGTCACCACCTCAACCCGTAGTCCGCAGAGGAGGATCAGCGCAGCCGGCGCAGGAACGGGTCCTGTGGCTCAGCGGGAACGATCCTGATCCGCGCGTCCACCGGATGCGCCCCCGCGCTCTGCGCGATGACCGGGTTGAGTTCGAGTTCAGCGATCTCAGGCACTTCGTCGGCCAGCCGGGAGATCCTGAGCAGGATGTCGGCCAGGGCATCCCGGTCGACGGGGGCACTGCCGCGGTGGCCGTAGAACAACGGCGCAGCCCGGATGCCTTTGATCATTTCCTGTGCGTCGACGTCGGTCAGCGGGGTCAGGCGGGCGGTGTGGTCGCCGAGCACATCGGTTGCCACGCCGCCGAGGCCGAACACGACGAGCGGCCCGAACACCGGCTCGTGCACGACGCCGGCCAGCACCTCGATGCCCTCGGTCAGCATCGGCTGGACGAGGATCTGGCGCAGATCGGGGCCGAACCGCGTGGTCAGTTCTGCGTAGCCGCGGACGAGGTCGTCCTTGCTCCGCAGGTCGAGCAGCACGGCACCGGCGTCGGTCTTGTGCACCAGGCCCTTGACGTCGGCCTTGAGCACCATCGGACCGCCACCTAGTTGCGCGGCGGCGGTGACGGCATCGTCCCCGCTGGCGACCCCCATCGCGGGGACCAGGTCGATTCCGTAACAGGCGAGCAGGCTGGTCACCTGGCCTGCCGGGAGCCAGCCGCCGAGATGCTGCCTGGCCAGGAAGTCGGCCACCAGCCGGCGGGCATCGTCGGGTCTGATCCTGTCCAGTTCAGGCACCTGACCCGCCGGGCTCGAGCGCCAGGTGCCGTACCGGACGGCGTGACCGAGCGCGCGGGCGGCGGTCTCGGGGAACAGGTAGGACGGGATCGCGTCTGGCACCGGGACCGCGGCTGGGTCGCCGGCGCTGCCGGCTGGCGCCGCCGGCTTGGCGCGCTTCGTCGCGGGTCGCATGAGCCGCACGGACTCCCGCTGGTCCAGCGTGACCGCGACGAGCGGCTTGACGATCCCGGTGCCGCCGATCACGGTCGAGAGATGCGCGAGCGCCGTCGGCACGGTGATCGCCATCACCGCATCGACGCCATCGTCCATGGCCACCTGTTCCAGGCAGGACCGGAACGCCCGCCTGCTGACCGCGGCCGAGGTGTCAACCGGCCCGGTGACGACCGCGCCGCTGGGCAGCAGCCTGCGCAGGCGCCGCTGCGTCGCCTCGGACAAGCCCGCCACGGTGAGGTTGTTGTCGCCGCAGGCGTCGGCGGCGAGCACGCCGGCTCCGCCGGCGTTGGAGACGATCCCGATCCTGCCGCCTGCGGGCAGCGGCTGGCAGGCCAGCAGGGCGGCGACGTCGACGAGCTCGCCCAGGCTCGTCGTGGCGATGACGCCGGCCTGGCCGAACAGCGCCTCCTGGGTGATCAGCGGCGTCGCGACCGCCGCGGTATGCGACGCGGCAGCGCGCTGGCCGGCCGCCGACCTGCCGCCGATCACGGTGAGCACGGGGAACTGCCGGGCTGACCCGGCGGGCGGTCTGGGCGAACCGGCGCGGGCTGCCGAAGGACTCGACGTAGAGCACGGCCAGCCTGGTCCTGCCGTCCTGCTCCCACCACATGAGCATGTCGTTGCTCGACACGTCGTACTTGTCGCCGACCGAGGCGAACGACGACACGCCGATACCGAGCCTGGTCAGATGATCGAGCACCGCGATGCCGATGCCGCCTGACTGCATGACCAGGCCGGCGCGGCCAGCGATGGGCTGGCCGCCGGCGAAGGTCGCGTTGAGGCCGATCGGCGGCACCGCGACGCCGAAGCAATTCGGGCCGACCAGGCGCATGCCGTGGCGGCGGCACGCGGCCAGCAATTCGGAGCCGGTCTCCGTGTCGATCTCCGCCGTCACCACTACCAGAGCCCGCGCTCCCCGGCGGCCGCAGTCCTCTGCGACGGCTGTGACCTGCCCCGGCGGCACGGCGAGGACGGCGAGGTCGGGCGGCTCCGGCAGGTCGGCGACGGCTGGGACGGAGCTCACGCCGAGGACGGACGTTGCGTGCGGGTTGACCGCGTACAGCCGGCCGCCGAAGCCGGCCCTGATCATGTTTCGCAGGATCGCGTGCCCGACCCGGCCGGGTTTGCGGCTGGCGCCGACGACCGCGACCGAGGCCGGCTCCAGCAGGTACCGCAGGCTGGCGACGTCGGCGAAGCGCTCGCGCATCGCCACCGAGTCCAGGTAGCTGTGCAGCTGCTCGTCGGCCTCGTCGGCGGGCAGCGGGAAGGTCGTCTCGATCACCCCTTCGAAGACCTCTCGCCGCGCGGCCAGGCCGGCGTTGGCGAACACCCGCAGCATCGCGACGTTGTCGGCCAGCGTCTGCGCGGTGAAGGCGCGCACGCCGCGGAGCCGCGCAGTCGAGATGAGGTGATCGAGCAGCAGGCTCGCGACGCCGCGCCCGTGCATATGGTCGGTCACCGCGAACGCGATCTCGGCGACTCCCGGCTTGTCAGTCGGCTCGTAGCTGGCGACCCCGACCAGTTGATCTCCGAGCCAGGCGAGCAGCGCGAAGTGGCGGGCATCGGGCGGCCTGCTGACGCGCGCGGCCTCCCTGCCCGCCGACTTCGCACTCAGGCTGAAGAAGCGCAGGTAGGTGTTGGCCTGCGACATCTGCGCGTGCATCTGCCTGATGGCGTCCTCGTCCTGCGCCCTTGCCTGCCTGATCAGGACCGTCGTGCCATCGGTGAGCAGCGCGTAGACCCCGTCCGCTGAACTGGGATCCGCTGCGTTCATCGGCACCTGCCAACCTTAAGTTCGTTGCCGGTTGCTACCAGGATGCCCGTTCCGGCGGCCGCGGGTGCGATCGGACGAACCAGGCGGGACGTTCGGCCCTAACGTGCCGGCGGCGCGGACGGCATGGTGGGTCGCATCGCACCGCGATGTCGTGCGGAAATGAGGTTGGCTATGGACGAGTACAGGGCGCTGGACCAGCTGGGCAGGACCGAGGCACTCGAACTGCTCGGCAGCGTAAGCCTGGGTCGCCTGGTCTTCACCCATCAGGCGCTGCCGGCGATTCGTCCGGTCAACCACGTGGTCGAGGGCGAGTCCATCATCGTCAGGGCCACCGTGGGTGCGGCGATCACCTCGGCGGCTGGGCGGAACGGCGTGGTAGTCGCCTACGAGGCCGACGCCATCGACTCGCAGACGCGGCTCGGCTGGAGCGTGATCGTGGTCGGGACCGCCAGGCTGATGACCGACGAGCAGGCCGCCGCTCGGTACCGGGCGCGGCTGCGGCCGTGGATCGCAGGGACCGCGGAGGACGTCATCACGATCTCCGCGGAACTGGTTACCGGCTTCCGGCTGATGCCAGCGGCGACGGCAACGCCGTGCGCATCGTGATCGGTTGCCTGCTGGCAGGATGGGCCCATGCCGACTCATGTTGCACTGCTGCGGGGGATCAACGTGGGGGGCGGCGGCAAGGTGCCGATGGCCGAGCTCAGGGAGCTGCTCGCCAAGCGCGGGCACGCCGATGTGAAGACCTACATCCAGACCGGCAACATCATCTTCACGCCGTCGCATGACGACACTGACGCGCTGGCGGCCGAGCTTCAGGCTGCGATCAAGTCGTCGTTCGGCGTGAATACGTTCGCCGTCGTGCTGACCAGGGCCGAGCTGGCCAATGTCATCGGGGCCAATCCCTACCCCGACGAGCCGAATCCGAAGTGGGTACACGGCGTCTTCCTGCCCGCCGCGCCAGAAAAGGCGCAATACGACCGCGTCGCTGAGGCCGTGGCGGCAGTCGCGGCGAAGGGCAGCAGGGACGAGGCGGCCATCGTCGGCAGGACGCTCTACCTGCACACGCCGGACGGTTTCGGCACCAGTGAGCTGGCGAAGGAACTGCTGATGAAGAATCGCCGCGACCCGCTCGCCTCGGGCACCGCGCGCAACTGGGCGACGGTCAACAAGCTGCTCGCGCTCTGCGAGGACTAGGTCAGGCTGATCGCGCGCCTGGATCGTTCGTGCTCTGCCCACAGCCGGTCCCAGAGCGCGGCCCGGCCTGGGTCAGGATCGGTGATCAGGCCCGCGCACCCCTGGCCCTCCAGGCCGGCTGCTGGCCTCGCGCCCTCCAGGCCGGCCGCTGGCCTCGCGCCCTCCGGGCAACGGGCACCCGGCCGCGCGGGCCGCGACCATCGCCGCACCCAGGGCCGAGAAGTCCGCGCTTCGCGCCGCCGAGTCCGCGCCGTGCCCGCTCGGCATGATCACACGGCGGCCGGTGGCGTCGGCGAGGTCGGCGCGGAACGCGGCCGCTTCCGCGCTGCCGCCAGCGACCAGCAGGTCGGCCCCGTGCTGGCCAACACCGTGCTGGCCAACACCGTGCTGGCCAACACCGTGGCGACGTGCCCGGCCGCGGCCAGGATGTCCAGGCACCTGCGGCTCTCGAGCACTATGCCGTTGACCAGGCCCCTGGCCAGATGCCGCCGGTCATGGCCGAGAGTGAGCCCGGTGACGGTGCCAGAAAGCGCCGGATCCCACAGCGCGCCCTGCTCGCCTGGGCTCAGATACGGCAGCACGACGGGCGCCTCGCCGGGATCGACCTGCGCGGCCAGCCCGATCACGCCAGCCTCGTCAAGCGCGTTCCCTTCCTCGTCTGTGCCCAGCAGGCCGGCCAGCCAGCGCAGAGCGCTGCCGGTGGCGAGCAGGTCCATCTCCTGGCCCCAGAGGTCGGGTTCGGCGAGCGGCGTCACCAGGAACCGGTGCTGCGGATCGAGCCGCGGCTGACCGGCCACGCCGAGTATCACCGTGCTCGTCCCGGCCACGTAGGCGACCTGGCCCGGCGCCCGCGCCCCGAGGCCCAGGGCGCCGAGCGCCGAGTCAGCGGCGCCGACGCACACGGGTATCCGCCCGCAGCCCAGCCCGGAGGCAACCTCGGCGCGCAGCGGTCTGGTCGTGGCGGGCGGCAGCACAGGCGGCAGGTCTGGCAGCGGTCCGGCCAGCGAGGCCGCTGCGGCTAGCAGGCCGGCATCCCATCCGCCGCCGAGCAGGCTGTAGGCGCCGAATCCGGTCGCCGTGCTCGGGTCGGTGGCGGCCTGCCCGGTCAGCCACCAGAACAGGTAATCCTTGGCGCCGAGCAGGGACTTGGTAGCGGCGGCGCGGTCCGGCTCGCGCTCCGCCAGCCGCAGGAACATGGGCAGCAGGTAGCGGCCGTCGACCCACTGGCCGGTGATCTCGTAGAGGCCGCCCGCCAGTGACCTGAACCGAGCGGCCTGGCCCTCGGCCCTGCTGTCCTCCCAGGTGATCGCCTGGCCGATGGCCGCTCCGCCGGCGTCGGCGGTAACCAGCGTCGGAATCATGGCCGACAGGCCGATAGCGAGCCAGCGTTCCGGCGGCGCGCCCCTGGCAAGCGCTGCTGCCGCATACTGCACGGCCGCGATCCAGTCGGCGGGATCCTGCTCGGCCGCGCCAGGCTCAGGCCTTCTGGTCGGGTAGCTCGCGCTGGCGCGGGCCATGACCTCGCCAGAGGTACTGATCGCGACCGCCTTCAGGCCCGAGGTCCCGAGATCAAGCCCGACGTAGAGGCCGTCGGAGGCGGTCCTCGCGGGAGCGTCGGTCACGCCGGACAGCGGACCTCCCAGTCCCTGTTGCCTGGCGCAGGCAGCAGCTGCCTGGTAGCGCTCCCCGAGAAGGCGAACGCGAACTGGCTCGCGGGATACAGCTGCTCGAAGGCGTCGAAGGGCAGGCCGGTGCCGTCGGCGCTCAGCCCGCGGATCCGTACCACCTGCGCCCGGGCGGGCAGCTCGAGCAGCCTGGCCTCCTCCTGGGTCGGGGTCAGCACCTCCAGGTATTGCTCTTCGTAGGAGTCGACCAGGTCGTACTCGGCCGCGAGCAGGTCATACAGCGAGCCGTCCAGCCTGCCGACCAGCGTGTCGAGTTCTGGCGCGAGCGCGACCGGGATGACCGAGGTTTCCAGCACCGCCGGATGCCCGTCCAGCAGGCGCAGCCTGCGCAGCCGCCAGACCTGGCTGCCCGCGGTGATCCGCAGCGCCTGGCACAGGTCATCCGACGGCTGCCCTCGGTCGAGTCCGAGTACCGAGGTCCGCAGCTCGCCGGCGGGTTCGCCGTCACGGGCGAGCGTGGCCAGCAGGCTGCCAGCCCTGGTCGGTTCCGTCACGATGCGCGGCCTGGCCACGAACGTGCCCAGGCCCTGGTGGCGGCGGACGCGGCCGGCCCGCTCCAGCTCGTCGAGCGCCCGCCGCACCGTGATCAGGCTGACCCCCGCCTGGTCGGCCAGGTCGGTGTAGCTGGGCAGCATGTCCCCTGGGCGCAGGCCGCGGTCGGCGATCAGCTGCTCGACCAGGTCGACGACGCGCTCGTACAGCAGTGCACCCCTGGGCAGGCGCGAGGCCGCCGCGCGGGGTCTCGGCTCCCCTGGCCCTGGCGGGCTGCCACCGAGATCGAGAACCATCTAAGCCTTCATTCCAGCCGGAGTAGCGGCGCGCATACGCGCTTCGCCGCACCGTGATGAGCGGCATCGTCAGCCCCGTGTCGCGGCGAGCGGAGGGGCGCTCCGCGCCGCGGCGAACGAATCAGCCGCCGCATTCAGCATCGCGTCGATGTCGGCATCTGTGTGCACCATTGACAGAAAAAGGTTCTCGTACTGGCTGGGATGGAAGAGCACGCCGCGCAGCAGCATCTCCTGCCACCACCGGGTGAACAGGTCGATCCTGGCGTACTGCTCGGCGTCCCGCCAGTTCCTGATCGGCCGCTCGCTGAACCAGACCTGGAACACGGTGCCGAGCCCCTCGACGATGACGGGCAGGCCGGCCTCGTCGGCAAGCGCTCGCAGTCCCGCCATCAGCCGCTCGCCGAGCCTCCGTTGCCGCTCGTACAACCCTGGTTCAGCCAGCAGGTCCATGGTCGCGCTGACTGCGGCACAAGCCACGATGTTTGCGTTATACGTGCCTGAATGTGAATATCTGCCGTCGGCGATGATCGACATGACGTCTCTGCTGCCGCCGATGGCGGCGACCGGGAAGCCGCCGCCCAGTCCCTTGGCCATCGTGGTCAGATCGGGGAGCACGCCGAAGTACTCCTGTGCGCCGCCCCTGGCGAACCGGAAGCCGGTGATGACCTCATCGAAGATCAGCAGGGCGCCGTGCCGCCTGGTCAGGTCCCTGAGCAGTTCCAGGTACCCGGGCTCGGGCAGGATGCAGCCCGTGTTGAACACCGCGGGCTCGGTGATCACCGCGGCCACCTCGTCGCCGCGCTCAGCCATGACCGCGGCGAAGCTCTCCGCGTCGTTCCAGGTCAGCACGATGAGCGTGGCCTCGAGTTCGGCAGGCACGCCGGGGCCGGACGGCACGGGCCGCGGCCTGCTCGCCGGGCCGGCGGCCGCCGGATCCACGTGGTTGCTCCAGTAGATCGCGTCCTGCCAGCCGTGATAGTGCCCCTCGAACCTGATCACCAGCCGGCGTCCGGTGTACGCGCGGGCGATCCTGATGGCGCTGCCGACCGCCTCGCTGCCCGAGTTGGTGAACCTGACCATCTCCACGCCTGGCACGGCGTCGACGACCTTGCGGGCTGCCTCGATCTCCAGCGGGTACGGCAGCCCGAGGCAGGTCCCGTACTCACTGATCGCGGCCGCCACCGCCGAGGTCACGACCGGGTGCCGGTGGCCCAGGATCATCGGGCCGAGCCCGAGCAGGAAGTCGACGTACTCGTGGCCGTCCACATCCGTGATCCGCGAGCCTGTGCCGCCTGCCATGAACGGCGGGTAGGGCATCCAGCCGAACTTCGCTGTCCGCGCGCTGCTCCCCGCACCGCCCGGAATGATCTCGCTAGCCTGGTCAAACAACTGACGCGAGCGACTCGCCCACGCCGCGTACCTGTCGTCGAACGTCACGCTGCGTGCTCCCGGAAGCGGTAAGCGGGGCGTAAGCCCCGGTTCGTCGGCACAGATTCAGCCCGGATCGTACCCTGTATACTCTGCATACTCAATACTCTTTGGGGCTTTGGGCCCGGTATAGGGTGAGTCCAATGACTCCAATGATCGGCTTCGAGGTCATCTCCGGCCAGGTGCCGCAGGCACAGGCGGACGTTCTGGTGCTGACGTCCTTCGCTGGCCAGGACGGCCTGCCCGAGCCAGGACCCGGCTGCGGCGAGGCGGCGGCGGCGCTCGGCCTCGACCTGCGGGCGGTCCTGCACGCGCACGGCTTCGCGGGGGAGATCGGCGACACATTCGCAACGCTGACACTCGGCCGGCTCGCCTCCGCCGGGCTGCTCGTCGTCGGGCTCGGTCCGCGGGCCGAGGCGGGACCCGGCGTCGTCCGGCAGGCCGCGATGCGCGCCGCGGCGGAATTGACCAGGACGGCGACGATCGCCGTCGTGCTCACCGACGCCGGTGGCGCTGGTGACGGATCAGCGCTGGCTTCCGCGTTCGCGGAGGGGCTGCTGCTCGGCGCGTACCAGTTCGACAGGTACCGCCGCCAGCCGGTCACGGCGGATCGGCCGCGGCCGGCGACCGAGCTGGTACGGGTGCTGACTAACGGCTCGGCAACCGAAGCGGTGGCGGCCGGGCTGCGCCGCGGCCAGGCCGTCGCGACGCTGACCAACTGGGTCAGGGACCTGGTCAACGCCTCCCCGTCGGACACCACCCCGGACGACATGGCGCAGCGGGCGCGCGAGCTGGCCGGGGCGCACGGGCTGACCTGCTCCGTGCTCGGAGTGCCCGAGCTGCAGGCCGGCGGCTTCGGCGGGATCCTCGGCGTCGGCCAGGGCAGCAAGAACGAGCCACGGCTGGTCGAACTCTCCTACCGTGGCGGCGGAGCGGGGCCGGTGATCGCGATGACCGGCAAGGGCATCACCTTCGATTCCGGCGGGCTGTCGCTGAAGCGCGATTCCGAGATCGAGTGGATGAAGTCCGACATGGCGGGCGCGGCCACGATCATGGCCGTGCTGCGCGGCGCCGCGGAGTTCGGCCTGCCGGTCAACATCGACGCCGCGATCCCGTTCGCCGAGAACATGCCAGGCGGCTCGGCGCAGCGACCTGGCGACGTGCTCAGCCACCGCGGCGGCACGACCAGCGAAGTCAGGGACACCGACAACGAGGGACGGCTGGTCATCGCCGACGCACTCGCCTACCTGGCCGAACGCAATCCCGCGACGCTGGTCGACGTCGCGACGCTGACCGACGCGGCGGGGCTCGGCGAGGACTTGTGGGCCGTGCTCGGCACCGACGACTCGCAGATCGGCGAGCTGATCGCGGCCGGCGACGAGGCCGGTGACCCTGGCTGGCGGCTGCCGCTGCCGTCCGCCTATCGCAGGTACCTGACCTCGGCCGTCGCCGACGTCCGGAATGCGCCTTCCGGCATACCAGACACGACCGTGATGGCCGCGATGTACCTGCGCGAGTTCGCCGGCAGCGTGCCATGGCTGCACATCGACAACGGCTCGACCGCCTACCTCGACCGGGCGGGTGAGTGCTGGCCCGAGGGCGCGACCGGGTCCCCGGTCCGGGCGCTGCTCCGCTGGGTCGAGCGCTTCGCGGCGGCGGGGCCGAATCCTGAGCAATCGGCAAGCGAGGGCAGTGGCAAGAAAGTGCCGATAGAGTCTGAAGAACCGGATTGACGTGGTTCTGCGCAATCCTCATACTCTGTATATTGTCTGCGGCTAGCCTCCTGTAAGAGCCGGTCGCTGGCCTGCTCTCCGGAATGCGTCCGCAGCCTAAAGGGGATCGCCATATGCGCGTCTTGCGGTATGTCATCGCCGCCCCGCTCGCCGTCGCGGCGGCGGTCGCGCTGGCGTCGTGCAGCGCGTCGGGCACGGGAGCCGGCTCGGCGGGCGGCGTGCTGCACATCGGCACGACGTACCCGATCGACTCGATGAACCCCTTCGTCGCGCAGTCCGACTACTCCTACGCGGTCTACGAGTACGTCTATCCGCAGCTTGTGCAGTACGACGCCAAGCTCGGAATCGTGCCGGATTTCGCCCGTCGCTGGTCGGCCTCCGACGGCGGCCGCACCTGGACCTTCCACACGGTCGCGCACGCCAAGTGGTCCGACGGCAAGCCGCTGACCGCGGCCGACGTGGCCTGGACGATCAACGAGGTGATGAAGTACAAGAACGGCCCGGCTGGCCAGTGGGCCGGGCTGCTGGCACACATGATCGGCGCGTCGGCGCCGAATGCCACCACCCTCGTGATCAAGTACTCGACCGCGGTGGCCAATGTGCTCGAGCAGATGCAGGGCATGTCGGTGCTGCCGAAGCAGGTCTGGGCGCCGTACTTCACCGGTAACGGCGCCAAGCTCAAGACGTTCGCCAACGTGCCGCCGGCGAACGGCAAGCCGATGGTCTCCGGCGGGCCGTTCGAGCTCGTGCAGTACAAGGCGAACCAGTTCGCGCTGTTCAAGCAGAATCCGAACTGGTGGGGCCCCAAGCCGAAGATCGAGGGCTTCGGACTCCAGTTCTTCTCCAACGCCGACGCGATGGTCCAGGCGCTCAAGGACGGCCAGGTCGACTTCATCGGCGAGTACACGCCGCCGACCGCGGTCAAGGCGCTCAAGCAGGCCGGCTTCGCGGTGACGACCACGCCTTCGCTGTCGATGAAGACGTTCATCATCAACACCAACCCGCACAAGACCACGCACCGGGAACTGCTCAACCCGAATGTGCGGGAGGCGATCGAGTACGCCACCGACCGGAACCAGATCATCAAGACCGCCTGGCTGGGCCTGGCCCAGGCAGGCAGCACGATCGTCGCCCCTGCCGACGGCTCCTGGCACGACCCGAACATCAAGGTGCTGCCGTTCGACATCGCGAAGGCGAACCAGTTGCTCGATGCGGCCGGGTACAAGCGCGGGTCGAACGGGGTCAGGATCGCCGACGGCCACCCGATGTCCTACAGCGTGATCTTCCCGCCTGACGAGCGCGGCACAGGTGACCGCACGTTCCAGATCATGCAGACCGACCTCGCCAAGATCGGCATCTCGATCACCCAGCAGAACATGGACGACAGCGCCACCTTCAACGCGATCTCGGCCCCGAACAGCAAGTACGAGACCTTCGACATGGCGATGTGGGACTGGGTGCCGCCGGTCGACCCGGACTTCATGCTCTCGGTGATGACCTGCGCCCAGCTCGGCAACAACAGCGACAGCGGCTTCTGCAACCCCGCCTACGACAAGATGTACGCCAGGCAGAGCACGCTGATCAGCACCTCGGCGCGGCGCTCGCTGATCTGGCAGATGCAGCAGTACATCTACGCGGCCAAGCCGTACATCATCCTCGATTACCCGGACATCATCGAGGCGCACTCGACGAAGTGGACCGGCTTCGTCGTCTCGCCGGTGATGGGCTCGGTCAACTCGCTGTCCACATCCACGCTGCTCCAGGTCCACGAGAAGTAGGCGCGGGTCGTAGGTCGGGATGCGCGGAGCTGACTATGTCATCAGGCGGATCGGGTTCGCGCTGCTGACGATCTTCGTCGCCATCACGATCAACTTCTTCTTGTTCCGGGTGCTGCCAGGCAACGTCGTGTCCGACCTGGCCAGGGTCCCGCACGCCACGCCCCAGCTTCGGCACGCGCTGACGGTCGAGTTCGGCCTGGACAAGCCGAAGTGGCAGCAGTACGTGATCTACCTGCGTGAACTCGGCCACGGCAACATGGGCGTCTCTTTCGCGACCCAGCAGCCTGTCTCCCAGCTGCTGCTCAACGACCTGAAGAACACGATCCCGATGGTCACCATCGGCACGCTCGGCGCGATCGTGCTGGGAATCGCGACCGGCATCTTGTCCGCCTGGCGGCGCGGGACGGCCGCCGACCACGCGAGCACGAACCTGGCGATCGCGTTCTACGCGTTCCCCACCCAGTTCCTCGGCCTGATGCTGCTGATCGTGCTCGGCGGGCTGCTGCCGACCTCGGGGATGGAGAACCCGTACGCGGGCGTGTTCGGCCCGCAGTCGACCATCGCCAGGCTGCAGGACATCGGACTGCACCTGATCCTGCCTGCGCTGACGCTGCTGCTCACCCTGTATGGCGAGTTCACGCTGATCATGCGCTCCTCGATGCTGGAGACGCTCGGCGAGGACTACGTGCTGACGGCCAGGGCCAAGGGCCTGTCCGATCGCCGGGTGATCGCCAGGCACGTGGTGCGCAACGCGCTGCTGCCGATCGCCACGCTGGTCGCGCTGTCGGTCGGCTGGATCGTCGGCGGCGCCATCCTGGTCGAGTACATCTTCTCCTGGCCGGGCATCGGCCAGGCGCTCTGGCAGGCGGTCAACCAGCGCGACTACCCCATGCTGCAGGGCGGCTTCCTGATCCTGGCGGTATCGGTAGTGGTGCTGAACCTGCTGGCCGACCTCGCCTACTTCAAGCTCGATCCGCGGATCAAGCAATGAGCGCCATCGCGGCGGAAGCGATTCTTGCCGACTCTCCCGGCCGGGCCGGGCTGATCAGGCAGGCCATCACCGAGCGCAAGGCGGCCGCGCTCGGGCTGGCGATCATCGTGTTCTTCGTGATCCTCGCGCTCGCCTCGCCGCTGATCGCGCCGTACTCGACGACTGCCCGCACCTGCGCGGTGTTCGCCGCCGCCGTCCGGGAGCCACTGGCTCGGCTGCGACGACGGCGGCATCGACGTGCTCAGCGAGATCATCTCCGGCGGCCGGATCTCCCTCATCATCGGCTTCGCCGCCACGCTGATCGCGATGCTGATCGGCGGCGGCGTCGGCATCGCGGCCGGGTACTTCGGCCGCTGGATCGACATCTTGCTGATGCGGATCACCGACTACCTGCTGGTGATTCCCGACCTGGCGTTCGCCATGGTGATCGCGGACGTGTGGGGTCCGAGCCTGAGCCACGTCATCGGCGTGATCGCGATCCTGGAGTGGGCGACGACCGCGAGGATCATCAGGGCCCAGGTCATGAGCGTCAAGGAGCGGGTCTACATCAAGCGAGCCCGCTCGATCGGCGCCAGCCACGCCAGGATCATCGGCAAGCACATCCTGCCGCAGGTCGGTCCGCTGCTCATGGCCAACACCGTGCTGACGGTCGCGGTGGCGATCTACCTGGAGACCGCGCTGGCGTTCCTCGGCCTGGAGGACCCGAGCACGACCACGTGGGGCACCATCCTGGAGCACGCCTTCGACCGTGCGGCCGTGAGCGCCGGCGCGTGGTGGGCGATCGTCCCCGATGGAATTGTTATCACCCTGCTCATCATGGGGTGCTTCCTGCTCGGCCAGGCCATTGAGGATGCGCTCAACCCGAGGCTGAAGGTCGCCCACCTGTCCTCGCGGCGCTGGGCGCTCAGACCGCTCGCCGGCCGCGGACCTGATGCCATATGAGCTTGCTCGAGGTGCGCGACCTGCACGTCTGGTTCACGCTGCCGGGCGGCGGCGAACTGCACGCGGTCCAAGGCGTCGGGTTCGAGCTCGCCGCGGGCGAGCGGTTTGGCCTGGTGGGAGAGTCGGGCTGCGGCAAGACGACCAGCATCCTGGCGATGATGGGGCTGCTGCCGCCGAATGCCACGGTGGCCGGCGAGGTCAGGCTGGCCGGGACGGACATCCTCGGGGGCGGCGAGGACACGGTCAGGCCGCATCGGTGGACCGACCTCGCGATGGTATTCCAGGGCGCGATGAACGCGCTGAACCCGGTGCGGACCGTCGGAGCTCAGATCGCCGAGCCGATCCTGCTGCACAGGGAGAGCTCTGCGGCGGCCGCGCGGAAGCGCGCCGGCGAACTGCTGGAGATGGTCGGTATCCCGGCCGCGTCCGGTGCGCGGTACCCGCACGAGTTCTCCGGCGGGATGCGGCAGCGGGCCGCGATCGCGATGGCGCTGGCGTGTGAACCGAAGGTGCTGCTCGCGGACGAGCCGACCACCGCACTCGACGTCATGGTCCAGGCGCAGATCCTCGACCTGCTGGTCAAGCTGTCCGACGAGCTAGGCCTCGCGCTCGTGCTCGTCACCCACGACCTGCCGGTCGTCGCGCAGATCTGCCAGCGGGCCGGCGTGATGTACGCGGGCGAGATCGTCGAGACCGGTACGACCGACGCGCTCTACCACGCGACCAGGCATCCGTACACCAGGCTGCTGTTCGCAGCGACGCCCGACCTGTACGGCGACGACGAGGTGACCTCGATCCCCGGGACGCCGCCGCGACTGGACGAGCCCGTGACGGGCTGCCCGTTCCTGCCCAGGTGCGATTCGGTGATCGAGCGGTGCTCGCACGACCGTCCGGTGCTGCTGCCCGTGGTCGGCAACGACGCGGGCACCCTGCATGCGGCCGCGTGCCACCGGTCGGATCCTGGAGGTTCGGCCCTGGAGGTTCGTCGTGACCGCGGACGACGTGCTGCTCGAGGTGGCGGGGCTGCGGACGCGCTACCCGGTCAGGCGGTCGATCGCCGACCGGCTGGCGAGGCGGCCGCGGCAGTGGGTCCGAGCCGTCGACGACGTCTCGTTCTCGCTGCGCCGTGGCGAGATGGTCGCGCTGGTCGGCGAGTCGGGGTGCGGCAAGACCACCACCGCGCAGACGATCCTGCGGATGATCGAGCCGATGGCCGGAACGATCATGGTCGACGGGCGGGACATCACTGCCCTGTCGCAGCGGAGGCTCAGGCCGCTGCGGCGGGACATCCAGATGGTCTACCAGGATCCGTACGAGTCGCTCGATCCGAGGTTCCGGGTCAGGCAGACCGTGGCCGAGCCGCTGCTCGTGCACGGCATCGGCTCGACCAGGGCCGAGCGCGACAACCTGGTCGCGGACGCGCTCGAGCGTGCGGGGCTCGCCCCGGCCGGGCTGTACCTGGACCGTTACCCGCACGAGCTGTCCGGCGGGCAGCGGCAGCGGGTGGCGATCGCCGCCGCGCTGGCGCTCGATCCGGTCTTGCTGCTCGCCGACGAGCCGGTGTCGATGCTGGATGTCTCGGTCAGGGCGGGCGTTCTCGCGCTGCTCGACGCGCTCCGCAGGGACGGCAGGCTGGGCGTGCTGATGATCACCCACGACCTGTCGACGGCCGCGCACTTCGCGGACCGGATCGCGGTCATGTACCTGGGCCGGATCGTCGAGTACGGACCGGCCCGCTCGGTGATCAACGATCCGCAGCATCCCTACACCAAGGCGCTGCTGTCGGTCGTGCCCGACCGCGACCCGCGGAGGCGCAAGACACCGCAGATCCTGTCCGGCGAGACGCCGAACCCGGTCGCGATCCCGGCAGGCTGCCGGTTCCGCCCGCGCTGCCCGATCGCCGAGGACCGCTGCGCGGAGACAGACCCGGCACTCGCGCCCGCAGCGCCGGCGTCGCCCACCAGGTCGCCTGCCTCCAGGCCTGCGCCGCCGTCGCCGTTGCGCTAGCCCAGGGCGCCCCGTTGTGCGCGGCGTCGGGCTGAGGCGCCTGCGGCCTAGGGCTGGTAGGAGCCTGGCTCCCAGGCGCGGGTGGCGACGCCGATCGCGTTCCACGCGTTGATGGCCACGATGAGGCTGAGCAGCGCGCCGACCTCGGCCGGGCTGTACTCGGCCGCGACGGCGCTGTATGCCTCGTCAGGGACGTGCGTGCTCGCGAGCCGCGTGACCTCCTCGGTGAACGCCAGCGCCGCCCGCTCCCGCGCGGAGAAGAACGGCGTCTCCCGCCAGACCGGCAGCGCGTAGATCCGCTGCTCGGTCTCGCCGATCGCCCTCGCGTCCTTGGTGTGCATGTCCACGCAGTACGCGCAGCCGTTGAGCTGGGAGGCGCGGATCCTGACCAGTTCCCGCAGCCGCGGGTCGAAGTCGACGCTGTCGAGTTCCTTGATCGCGGCCCGGTCCAGGTGAGCCATGGCACGGGCGAAGCCGGCGGCGTGCGCGTCGAAGTCGAGCCGGACGGCCACTTGGCTGGTGGCTGGGGTGTCGTTGCTGATCTGCGTTGTCGTCATGGCTACTACGCTAGGCGCACGAGCGGCCCAGGAGTAAGGTCCATATCTATGCCAGAAACTTGGGCCAATTACGGGATCGACCTGCACCTGCCGCTGGCTGGGTCTCGGGTACGGGCGGCGCTGGAGGGCGCGCTGCGCGATGCCGTGCGCGCCGGCAGGCTCGCCGCTGGCGTCAGGCTGCCGTCGTCTCGTGATCTCGCCGCTGACCTCGGCATCGCCAGGAACACGGTGGCCGACGCCTACGGGCAACTGGTGGCCGAGGGCTGGCTCGAGGCACGCACGGGCTCGGGAACGTGGGTGGCCGAGCCGCCAGTACCCGCCGCTGCCCGGCCGGCGGACGCGGCTCGCCTGCCTCCCGTCGATCCTCGGTACGACCTGCGGGCAGGGATCCCTGCTGTGTCGGCGTTCCCGCGCCGGGCCTGGCTGGCGGCCGGCCGGGCCGCTCTCGCCGCGGCTGGCGACAACGTGCTCGGCTATCCCGATCCGCGCGGGCTCGCTGAGCTGCGGGTAGCGCTGGCCGGGTACCTGGGTCGCGCCAGGGGCGTGCTCGCGAGCCCGGAGAACGTGATCATCTGCACGGGCTTCGTGCACGGGCTCGCGCTGATCTGCCGGGTGCTCGCGGAGCGCGCCGCTCGTGGGCGCGGCGATCATCGGCCCGGCGGCGGCCACATGGCCATCGAGGCTTACGGGCACCTGCTGCACAGGCGGATCGCAGAGGCGCACGGCCTCCGTCTCCTGTCGCTGCCGGTCGACGACGCCGGTGCGGTGGCTGGCGCGCTTGACTCGCCGTGGCGTTCCTGGCGACGTGACCGCCGCCCTGCTGACGCCGGCGCACCAGTACCCGCTCGGCATGACGCTCGCTCCCGCGCGCCGCACGGCTTTCGTCCGCTGGGCAGCGCGAACAGGCGGGCTGATCGTCGAGGACGACTATGACGGCGAGTTCCGCTTCGACCGGCAGCCGGTCGGCGCGATGCAGGCACTGGCGCCCGAGCACGTCATCTACGCGGGCACGGCGAGCAAAAGCCTGGCGCCTGGCCTTCGGCTCGGCTGGCTTGTGGTTCCCGGCTCGATCATCGACGAGGTCGTCGCGGCGAAGGAAGTATCGGGAGGCGCTAACGGGACTCTCGAGCAACTCACGCTCGCCGGGTTCATCGAGTCCGGGGGCTATGACCGGCAGATCCGTCAGTCCAGGCTCGCGTACCGGCGTCGCCGCGACCGGCTGATCGCGGCGTTGCGCAAGGACGCGCCCGCGGTACGGCTGACCGGCATCGCGGCCGGCCTGCACGCTGTCGCGGAACTGCCGGCGGCAGGTGCGAGGCTGGCACGGGTCGAGGCTGGCACGGTTGAGGCCAGCACAGTCGAGCGGGCGGCGAGCCATGGCGTGGCGGTCGACGGGCTGCGGCTGTACACGGCGCCAGGGCATGAACGCGGCCCGGCGCTGGTCATCGGCTACGGCCGTCCGGCCGAGCACGCGTTCACGACCGCGGTCGGCAGGCTCTGCGCCGCGCTGGCCGAGCCAGGGCACTCGGGCTAGGAGCGCCAATGCGGGTCGTTGGCCGCCATCCGGGCGGCAATCGCGGCCAGCCAGTCCGACGGCCTGGTCCAGGCTGGTCACCATCGGATTGGCGAGCAGGATCGCGACCAGGTCTTCGTCGGACGGCGGGCCGGCCGCCAGTGTGGTCGCCGCGAGCCGTTCGTAGGACGCGTGCCTCGCCAGGATCCCGCGCGGCAGGTCGGGCAGCGCCGCGACCGGCAGCGGCGCGGCCCGGCCGCGGGCGGTCATGGTCGCGGGGCCCTCGACGATCACGTCGTCGGCCAGCCAGGGGACGCGGCCCAGGTTCGGCAGGCCGAGAATGAGCGGCGACGCCGAGCCGTGCAGCCAGGCGTCGATCACCGGCATGACCGCGAGCGAGTACCACGGCGCCGGACGCTGCCAGGTGCCGGGAATCTCGCCCCGCCCGAAGGTGTCCAGGGTCGCGCTGGCCAGCTCGCGCAGCTGGTCCGCCCTCGTCGGCCGGCCTTGCTGGGCCGCGAGCATCCGGTCGGGATGTGCGTAATAGCGCAGGTAGGGGCCGGGCAGCGCGCCGTGCAGCCGCGGCAGGTCCTGGTCGATGCCAGGAACGAGACCGACTAGCCGGTCGAGCTCGGACGGCGAGGTCGGCACGTACCACCCGACGTGGTTCATCCCGACGTACCTGAGCATCAGGGCAGCCGCGTCCTGCCTGCCGAGCCGTCGTGCGGCCGAGGCGAGCAGGTCGAGCGGTGAGTCGCAGACGGCGATGACTTCGAGGCCGAACTCCTGCCTGGCCGCCTGGGTCACGATGCCGGCCGGGTTGGTGAGATTGATCAGCAGGGCGCCAGGACAGCAGCGGGCGACGTCGGCCCAGATCGGCCGCAGCGCGGCGACGGAGCGAATGGCGCTGGCGAACCCGCCTGGCCCGAGGGTTTCCTCGCCGGGCAGGCCGAAGCTCGTGCGGGAACGACTCATCGGCCGACCGCTGCTCCAGGCCGCCCGGCCTGATCTGGTTCAGCACGACGTCGGCGCCGGCCAGCGCCGCGGCCCGGTCTTCCTGCGCGGTGACTCGCATCGCCAGCCCGAGCGCGTCGGCGCGCAGCCCGGCCGCGCGCGCGACCGCCGCCAGCCGCCCGGCCGACCTGCCATGCAGCACGAGGTCGATCCCGTGCAGCTCACGCGGCCCGGTCGCGAGCGCGTCGATCAGCTGTACGGTGGCTGGCGCGCTGCCGCCGAGCACGACCAGCCGCACGGCGCCGTTGGCTCGCGCCGTCTGCTCGGCACCGGCCGGGGGACCGGTCACGCCGTGCCGTAGAACTCGGTGATCGCCGCGCCGACCCGGTCGATCTCCTCGTCGGTCAGCTCGGCGAACATCGGCAGCGACAGCAGCAGGTCTGGCAGGGTCTCGGCGACCGGGATGGGCTGGGACCGCCATGGCAGGCTCGCGTAGGCGCCTGCCTGGGTGACCAGCCGCGGGTAAATGACCATGTTGTCGATGCCGCGCTTGTTCAGGTGCGCGGCCAGCGCGTCCCGCTCAGGCGCCAGCACCGTGTACATGTAGTAGGCGTGCCGGCCGGTGACATCGTCGGGCGGCAGCGTCAGCGGCGTCGCGGCGAACAGCTCCGCGTAGCGCGCCGCGACCCGGCGGCGCCCGGCGACCTGCTGATCCAGATGGCGTAGCTTCACGCGCAGGAACGCGGCCTGCATCTCGTCGAGTCGCTCCTGATAGCCGAGGATCGCGTGGTCGAACTTGACCTGCTGCCCCATGTAGCGCAGCTGCCTGACCCGGGATTCGAGGTCTGGAGTCGACGCCGTGATCGCGCCGCCGTCGCCGAGGGCGCCGAGCACCTTGGTGGGATAGAACGAGAAGGCCGCCAGGTCGCCCAGGCTCCCCGCTGGCTTGTCGCCCAGGGTGGCGCCGTGCGCGTGTGCCGCGTCCTCGAGCACCGCGACGCCGGGCGCCGCTCGCCGGATCGCGTCGATGTCCGCGCATTGCCCGTACATGTGCACCGGCAAGATGGCCTTGGTCCGGTCCGTCAGGGCCGGCCCGATCGCGGCCGGGTCCATATTGAGCGTGGCGGGGTCGACGTCCACGAAGACGGGGATGGCTCCGGTGTAGGTGATCGCGAACGCGGTGGCGATGTAGGTGTTCGGCACCGTGATCACCTCGTCGCCGGGACCGACCCCGAGCGCCAGCAGCGCCAGGTGCAGTGCGGCCGTCCCGCTCGATATGCCGATGCAGGCGTGCGAGCCGCAGTAGCTGGCGAACTCGGACTCGAACGCCCGCAGGTTCGGGCCCATCGTGAACCGCGGACCCGCGAGAACGTCTTCGAACGCGGCTCGTAGCTCGGGCGCGATGGCCGCGTGCCAGCGGGAGATGTCGTCGTCGGGAACGCGCGGCTCGGTCATGGGCTCCTCGCTGGGGTTCAGGCCTGCTAATACGCGAACGCTACGCGACCTTTGTCCAGCCAGAGTGGCCGTTGACTCTGTCAGAGGATGAGCGCGAAACTCGCACCAGTGCACTGTCGGTGAGCGGAGGCTTAGTGGAGGCGCAGAGCGAGTTTCTTTCCGATTCGTGGTGGGCAAAATTGGCCAGGCGCACGGCGGTCCGCGTGCTTGTCGTCGCCGTTGCCGCTTGCGGCCTCCTGGCCATCGGGTTCTTTGTTGGTCAGCACCAGTCGCGGGTGGCGACGCTCACCGGGGTCGCCAGGGTCGGCATTCACCAAGCCACTGTCACCGTCGGCGGGTGGTCCTATGGCATCGAGGACAGGGTGGAATTCTGGATCGACTCCGAAGGCGGCGCGCATGACGGCGGATGGCCAAACTGCCTGCGCCTTGGGCAGCGGCCGCGGATCAGGTTCGGCGCCATTCCCGTAGCGGCGCCCGACGACACGTCGTGGCGGCAGGTCGTCTGGGTTGACTGCCGCGGCTGACGCTCATTGGCTCGGACCGCCCAGCCCATGGCTTGCCCCGGTTTCTGACACTGCGTTACCGTCCGGTAGTAACCGCACCGGAGCGCGAGGTGAGCGAGTTGCCAGCCATGAGTGGAACGCCGTCGCAGGACGCCTTCGCGGGCAAGGTCGCGATCGTGACAGGCGGCGGGTCGGGCATCGGCGCCGCGATCGTGTGCGCCCTCGCCGCCCGAGGCAGCACAGTCGTGATTGCCGACATCGACGAGGCGGCCGCGAAAGCGCTCGCTGAGCAGGTCAACGAGACGCGTGCTGCAGCTGCGAGCACGGTGGTGGTCGACGTCACGGACGCCGATGCGGTCGCCAGCCTGGTCAACCAGGTCGCAGCCGATCATGGCAGCCTCGATTTGATCTTCAATAACGCCGGCATCGCCGTCGCAGGGCTGGTCGACCAGCTGACGCTGGATCACTGGGAGCGCGTGATCGACGTCAACCTCAAGGGCGTCGTCCACGGTGTGCACGCCGCCTATCCCCTCATGCTTCGTCAGGGCCATGGCCACATCGTCAACACCGCCTCGCTGGCCGGACTGGTGCCAGGACCGGGCCTCGCGCCGTACGTGGCCGTCAAGCACGCGGTGGTCGGGCTGAGCCTGTCGCTGCGCGCCGAGGCCGCGATCAGGGGCGTGAAGGTCAGCGCCGTCTGCCCGGGCTTCGTCGACACTCCGCTGCTCGAGCGGGTCAACCCAGGCCTGCCGCAGACCGAGGCCGGCGCGAACGCGGCCGTCCTCGCCAGGATGCTCGGCAAGTTGTACCAGGCCGACCTGCTGGCCCAGGACGTGCTCCGCGGGCGTGGAGCAGAACCGCGCGCTGATCGTCGCGCCGCGCTCGGCCAGGATCGCGTGGCGGATGGCGCGGCATACGCCACGGCTCATGATGCGCACGGTCATCGCAGGCGTCCGGCGCGGCGCGGCAGAGCAGGCGGCCGAGCAGGCGGCGGAGCAGGCGAGGCAGGCGGCCGACCAGGGACCCGCCGAGCCGCCGGAGCAGGCCGAGCGCGCCGACGAGGCCGTGCCAGCCACGCTGCCGCAGGCACCGGTCTAGGTGACGGCCTAGTCGCGGGCTCCCGCCTGCCTCAGCGCGGGCGGCGACCGCCAGATGTGGTCGGCGACCGCGACGGCGACCACCGCCGCCGCGCTGCACGCGGCGAGCGCCAGCGCGGGAACGTGCGGTGGCGAACAGGCCGAACAGGCCGAGCGCGGCGATGGCGGCCAGCCGCGGCCAGGAGACCCGCCGCCAGATGGCCGCCTTGAAGGCAGCGTGCCCGGCGAGGAACAGCGCGGGGCCGCCGAGGATCAGCCACGCGACCCAGGCCGATGCGTGCCCGGTCCCGCCGTGCTCCGCCGCCACGCCAGCGACCGCGACGTCGGCTGCCGCGGCGACGATGATGCCGCCCACCATGATCGGGTGGATGAGGTGATAGGCGGACCGCCCGAGCCTGCCAGGATCGGCTGACCTGGCGATGACGTCCGCCGCGTCCTCGGCCGCGCGGTCGAAGTAGACCCACCAGAACGCCACGCTGCCGACGACCGCGATCAGGAAGGCCGCGATCTCGGCACCCGTCAGCGCACCGGCATCGAGCCTGGCCGCCAGGCTCGCTCCGATCACCACGATCGACTCGCCGATCGCGATCAGGATGAACCCCTGGCAGCGCTCGGCGAAGTGCCCGCCCTCGATCGTCCACTCCGCGGTTTGGGAGCGGCCGAGGCCGGGGGTGTAAAAGCCGACCGCGCCGCCGAGCAGATCGACCGCGACCGCGCCGGCCCAGAGCAGTACCCTGGCGTCGCCGTGCGCCAGTCCGCCGGCGAGCGCGAGCAGGCCGCTCACCACGCACCAGGCCAGGATGCGCTGGAAGTTCCGGCGCAGCACCCGGTCGCCGATCACCACGACGGTGAACGCGCTCCTGCCGACCTGCATCGCCAGGTAGGCGGCGCCAACGATCAGGCCTGATCGCTCGAACGCGGTCGGCAGGGCCGCGGAGGAGAACAGGCTGATCACCGCCAGCACGAGCAGCATCAGCCGGACCGCGATCAGAGTCGGATCGAGCCAGTTGGTCACCCAGGTCGTGTAGGACCAGAGCAGCCAGACCATCGCGAGCAGCAGCGCGGCGAGCAGCGCGGTCAGCGCGTGGCCGCTGAGCAGGAGCGTGGTCTCCGCGTGCCCGTCCGAGCCGGGCCCGGTCAGCAGGAAGTGCGACAGCTGCGTCACCGCGAAGACGAAGACCAGGTCGAAGAAGAGCTCGATATTCGTGACACGCTGCTGGCCGGCGCGATCACGCATCATGCTCGCTCGGTGCACGGCCACGGCGGCAGCCTACCGAGCCGGCGGCGGGTACCTTAGCCACGTGATCGACCGAGACCGGAGCGGCCTGCCCGCCCAGTTCCGGCCGATGCTCGCCGTCCCTGGCGAGCTCGCCGGCCGACGACGCGGCCTGGGCCTACGAGATGAAGTGGGACGGGCTGCGGGCGATCGCGACTGTCACGGCCGGAACCGTGACGCTTTACTCGCGCACCGGCAGGGACGTGACCGGCACGCTACCCGGAGCTGGCCGGGCTCGGCGACGCGGTGGGCGCGCACGACGTGGTGCTCGATGGCGAGATCGTGGCGTTCGGCGGCGGCAGCTGGCCGAGCTTCGAGGCGCTCCAGCAGCGCATGAACATCAGCGCGACCAGCCAGGCCAGGCGCCTGGCTGCCGAGATCCCGGTCACCTACCTGGCCTTCGACCTGCTCTTCGCCGACGGCCGCTCGCTGACTCGACCAGCCGTACACCAAGCGCAGGGCCAGGCTGGACGAGCTCGCCGTCGACGGTCCGCGCTGGCAGACCCCGCCCGCGTTCATCGGGGTTCCCGGTGCCGACGTCCAGGCGGTCTCGAAGCAGCATGGCCTGGAAGGCATCGTGGCCAAGCGGCTCACATCGCGCTACGAGGCTGGCAGGCGCTCGTCAAGCTGGCGCAAGATCAAGAACGTTCAGCGCCAGGAGTTCGTGGTCGGCGGCTGGAAGCCAGGCGAGGGCGTGCGGACCGATCAGATCGGCTCCCTGATGGTCGGCGTGTACGGGCCAGACGGCTTCACCTTCGCCGGCCACGTCGGCACCGGATTCACCAGGCAGATGCTGACGATGCTGATGGCGCGGCTGGCTCCGCTGCGGCGGGCCACGTCCCCCTTTGGCGCGACGATCCCCGCGCGACCAGGCCAGGGGCGCCGTGTGGGCCGAGCCCGCGCTGGTCATCGAGGCCGAGTTCGCGCACTGGACCAGTTCCGGCCGGCTGCGGGCGGCCACCTACCGGGGGATCAGGGACGACAAGGACCCGGCCGACGTCGTCCGCGAGTAGACCGTAGCGTCGCGTTACGCGCGCCGACTAGCCGACCGGGCAGCCCGGGTGGCCGTGGCCTGCGCCTGAGTTGCGGCTGACCATCAGGCAGCCCTCGTTCACCGCCTGGAAGTCCCGCGCCGGAATCCTCTTGAGCAGTTCGACCAGGCCGTCGGGCCACTGCGGGAACGCGGCGCCGCCGAAGTACCAGTTCGAGCCGTTGTCGGCCAGGATCAGGCCGTAGTGCTGCATCTCAGTCAGCACGGCCTTCGCGTCCGCGCAGTACGCGGTGGAGTGGCAGTAGCCGGCCACGTTGAAGCTGAGCTTCAGCCGGAACCTGGCACCCATCGGCGGCAGGTTCGGGCTTCCGCCGCTGCCGGCCTGATGCCTGGCCGGCCAGATGTAGGCGGACCTGGTCCGGTCGGCGGTGAACCGGATCGCGTGCCTGATCGGAGTGCCGGTCTTGACCGCGCGCTTGACCTGGCCGTAGTTCAGCAGGCCGGGCAGGATCGGCAGGCCAGCCGCGTCGGCTGAGGTCCAGCCCGCCGGGCGCAGCTTGTTGGAGCGCAGGCTCCAGATCGCGCCGGACCCCGCCGTCGGCCGGCTGGCGGAGTAGCGCGCGTTGTACAGCTCGTAGAGCGTGCAGGTGCTCTTGTCCAGCATCAGCGCGTGCCGGTCTCCGCCCGCGTTCCTGCCGCCCTCGATCCTGGTGTCATAGCCGAACGGGTACGGCCTGCGGTCGCTCTCGCTCGCGTACTGGAAGTGGACGCTCACCATCGCGTGCGAGCTGCTGACGACGTTGTACGGGATGCCGTACGGGTAGCCGCCCGACGGGCCGAAGTCGGGGTGCAGGTAGGTGGACGCGGAGTCCATGCTGCGCAGCCAGGCGCCGCTGTGCTTGTCCACGGGCAGCCTGGAGATATCGGTGTTCCAGACGTTGTTGGCCGGGAAGATCGGGCAGCTCGCGAGCGTGGCCGCCGGCGCGGTCATGCCGCTGGCCCCGGTCAGGTGCGTCGCAGCGACGGCGGTACCGCCGCTGGCGGCCAGCAGACTGGCGCTGAGCACGAGGAGTACGGGGCTGGTGTGAAATCTGGAAAGAAGCCGCACAAGTCCGATGCTGGCACAGCCCGGCGCCTCATGACGGGGCAATGACCGGACCAGCACGAGCGTCGGCAACGTGGTGCTGGTTGCCTGCGGCGCATGCTCTGACGCAGTATCGGGGAATCGTCAACCGCTGGGAGCCGACCATGAAGGTACCGCTGACCATTTCCGACTTTCTTCGCAGAGGTGCCCTCGTCTATCCCGACCGCCTCGCCCTCATCGACGAGCCAGGAACGGCGGGGTCGCTCGGCACGATCACGTACCGCTCGCTCGAGCGCAGGGCACGCGGGCTCGCGATCGCGCTCGACGAGATGGGCGTGGGCCACGGCGAGCGGGTGGCGATAGTCAGCCCGAACGCGGCGAGGTTCGGCATCGCGTTCTACGGGATCAGCGGGTACGGCCGGGTGCTCGTGCCGGTCAACTACCGGCTGAACGCCGACGAGGTCAGCTACGTGGTCGAGCACTCCGGCGCGTCGGTGCTGCTGGTCGATCCCGAGTCCGACGAGGCGCTGCGTGACGTCAAGGCCAAGCACAGGATCGTGCTCGACGGGGTGGACGACGAGCAGTTGTTCGCCGAGGCGTCCGATGACGCCGAGCCCGGCCGCCTGGGAGCCCGACGAGGACGCGACCGCCAGCATCAACTACACGAGCGGCACCACGGCGCGGCCCAAGGGCGTGCAACTGACCCACCGCAACTGCTGGCTGAACGCGGCGATCTTCGGCTGGCAGACGACAGTGACCGATCGTGACGTGTACCTGCACACGCTGCCGATGTTCCACTGCAACGGCTGGGGCATGCCGTACGCGGTCACCGCGATGGGCGTGCCGCAGGTCGTGGTGCGCAAGATCGACGGCGAGGAACTGCTCAAGCGCATCGACGCGCACGGCGTGAGCTTGATGTGCGGCGCGCCCGCTGTGGTCGCCGCGATCCTCGACGCCGCGTCGGCCAGGCGGGCGGCCGGCGAGCCGGTACCGGGCCGGGACAGGACCAGGATCGTGGTGGCGGGGGCGCCGCCGCCCTCCAAGACGATCGAGCGGGTCGAGGCAGGAACTCGGCTGGGAGTTCATCCAGATCTACGGCCTGACCGAGACCGCGCCGCTGCTCACCATGAACCGGCGGCCCGCCGAATGGGACGACCTGCCAAGCAGCGAGCGGGCGAAGCTGCAGTCGCGGGCCGGCTCGCCCGCGGTCGGCGTGCAGGTCGCCACCGACGGCGCGGGCGAGGTGCTGGCCAGGTCGAACCATGTCTTCGCCGGCTACTGGGAGCAGCCAGAGGAGTCCGGCAAGGTCCTGGTCGACGGCTGGTTCCACACCGGCGACGAGGGCCACATCGACCCCGATGAGTACCTGGTGATCTCGGACCGCAAGAAGGACGTGATCATCTCCGGCGGCGAGAACGTCAGCTCCGTCGAGGTGGAGGACTGCCTGTACCAGCACCCGGCGATCGCCGAGGCCGCCGTGATCGGCGTCCCGCACGACAAGTGGGGCGAGACCGTCAAGGCGCTGATCGTCGTGCGCCAGGGCCACGAGGTCACCGAGGCCGAGGTGATCGAGTTCTGCCGGTCCAAGCTCGCGCACTACAAGTGCCCCACCACGGTCGAGCAGCGGGAGGCGCTGGCCAGGACCGCGACCGGCAAGCTGCAGAAGTTCAAGCTCCGCGCCCCGTACTGGGAAGGGTTCGAGCGGGGGGTGAACTAGGCGCGCACGAGAAGGCCCCGCCGCCTGCTCGGCGGCGGGGCCTTCCGTTGCCTGTCAGGCGGCGACGACCGCGGGCAACTCGGGTTCGGCCTCGTCGGCTGCGGCGGCGGCCTGCTCGAGTGCGAGGCCGAGCACCTCCCTGACGTCGCTGACCAGATGGATCTCCAGCGCCTCGCGGACCTTCTCAGGCACGTCGTCCAGGTCAGGCTCGTTCCGCGCTGGGATCAGCACGGTCGTGATCCCGGCCCGGTGCGCGGCCAGCAGCTTCTGCTTCAGGCCGCCGATCGGCAGCACCCGCCCGGTCAGTGAGACCTCACCGGTCATCGCGACGTCAGAGCGAACCAGCCTGCCGGAGAGCAGCGACGCCAGCGCCGTGGTCATCGTGATCCCGGCGCTCGGGCCGTCCTTCGGCACCGCGCCAGCGGGGACGTGCAGGTGCACGCCGCGCTCGGCTAGCTCGCCGACCGGCAGCCCGAGCTCGGGCCCGTTCGAGCGCAGGTAGGACAGCGCGATCTGGGCTGACTCCTTCATCACGTCGCCGAGCTGACCGGTCAGCGTGAGACCGGTGCTGCCGCTCGCCGCGTCCGCCAGCGACGCCTCGATGAACAGCAGGTCGCCGCCGGTGCCGGTGACCGCCAGGCCAGCGGCCACGCCGGGCACGGCCGTGCGCTCGGCGGACTCCGGGGTGAGCCGCGGATGGCCGAGATAGTCGGTCAGGTCGGCCGCGTCGACGGTCAGCGGCGCCTCGTCATCGGCCACCGAGTCGGAGCCTGCCTGCTTCGCGGCGATCTTGCGCAGCACCCGGGCGATCGAGCGCTCGAGTGACCGGACGCCCGCTTCCCTGGTGTACTCCGTCGCCAGGCGCCGGAAGGCGTCGTCGGTGACCTCGACCTCGCGAGGCGTCCATGCCGGCGCGGGCGAGCTGGCGCGAGAGCAGGTGGTCGCGGGCGATCGTGACCTTCTCGTCCTCGGTGTAGCCGTCGAGGCGGATCAGCTCCATCCGGTCGAGCAGCGGCTCGGGGATCATCTCGGCGACGTTGGCCGTCGCGATGAACAGCACGTCGGACAGGTCCAGCTCGACCTCGAGGTAGTGGTCGCGGAACGTGTGGTTCTGGGCCGGGTCGAGCACCTCGAGCAGGGCAGCCGTCGGGTCGCCGCGGTAGTCGGCGCCGACCTTGTCGACCTCGTCGAGCAGGATCACCGGGTTCATGGAGCCGGCCTCGCGGATGGCGCGGACGATCCGGCCTGGCAGCGCGCCGACGTAGGTGCGCCGGTGACCGCGGATCTCGGCCTCGTCGCGCACGCCGCCGAGCGCGACCCTGGCGAACTCGCGGCCCATCGCCCGGGCGACCGACTCGCCAAGCGAGGTCTTGCCGACTCCTGGCGGGCCAGCCAGCGCCAGCACCGCGCCGCTGCGGCGGCCGCCGGCCACGGCCATGCCGCGCTCGGCGAGCCGCTTGCGGACGGCGAGGTACTCGATGATGCGTTCCTTGACCTCGTCGAGCCCGGCGTGGTCGGCGTCGAGCACCGCGCGAGCGCCAGAGATGTCGTAGGCGTCGTCGGTGCGGCGTGTTCCACGGCACGTCGAGGATGGTGTCCAGCCAGGTCCTGATCCAGCCAGCCTCTGGCGAGGCGTCCGAGCCTCGCTCCAGCTTGGCGGCCTCGCGCAGCGCGGCCTCGCGGACCTTCTCAGGCAGATCGGCATCCTCGATCCTGGCCCGGTAGTCGTCCTGCTCGGACGCGGGCGTGCCGTCCAGGGCCGCCAGTTCCTTGCGGATCGCGGCCAGTTGCTGGCGCAGCAGGAACTCGCGCTGCTGCTTCTCCATGCCCTCGCGGACGTCGTTGCCGATGGTCTCGGCGACGTCCAGCTCGGCCAGGTGATCGCGGGCCCAGCCCACGAGCTTCTCGAGCCGCAGCGCGGGATCGAGGGTGTTCAGCAGCTCGCTGCGCTGCTCGACCGACAGGTAGCTCGCGTAGCCAGCGGAGTCGGCCAGCGCCGAGGGATCTGTGATCCGGGACAGGGCATCAACCACCTGCCATGCGCCGCGCTTTTGCAGGATGGCGGCCGCCAGCCCGCGGTATTCGCGCGCCAGCTCGGCCGCGCGCGGGCCGGCCGGCTGGCTCCTCGGCGATCGTGCCGTGCACCCAGAGCGCCGCACCAGGGCCAACAGTGCCGGCGCCGATCGTGACCCTGGCCAGGCCGCGCAGGACGACGCCCGGCTTGCCGTCCGGCAGCCTGCCCTCCTGCTCCACGACCGCGAGGGTGCCGATGGCCGCGTACTTGCCGTCGATCCTCGGCACGAGCAGCACCTGCGGCCCGTCGTCGGTGCCGGCCTGGCGGACGACCCGCCGGATCCCGCCGCGGCCTCGGTCGCCTTGGCAGCCGCGATCGCCGCGCGGACCTCGGGGTCGGAGGCGTCGAGCGGCACGACCATCGTCGGCAGCACGACGTCGTCATCGAGCGGCAGCACCGGGAGCGTCAGAGTCTTGGTCTCGCTCATCAAGCCTTCTTCCAGCGAGGGATTACTTGATTACACCTACTGGCAAATTACGTGGGTGTAAACCGCGCCGGGCACCAGGTTGTTTCCGGCTGGCGTTCGCGGTGAGCAAACAGGGTCGGCAGCGGCACCGACCTTGGCGGGAGTGCCCGTGCCGGCGGTCTCGGTAGGCTTGGGGCGATCAGGACGGCGGATCTCGTCGACCGATGGCCGTTGGGGAGGCAGGCTGCCGTGCGCGAGAGGGAGGCCGCAGGGGGTCAGGGGCGTCGTCCCCGCGAGCCAGCACTGGCAGCGCCACTGCGGATCGCGCTGCTGGGCTGCGGCGTGGTCGGATCGCAGGTGGCCAGGCTGCTTGGTGAGCAGGCCGCGGACCTGGCCGCACGGGCGGGCGGCCCGCTGGAGATCGCGGGGATCGCGGTTCGCCGGCCCGAGGTCGCGCGCATCGGTGGCGTGGACGCCTCGCTGATCACCGGCGACGCGGTTGGCCTGGTCACCAGGTCAGATGTGGACATCGTCGTCGAATTGATCGGCGGGATCGAGCCTGCCAGGTCGCTGCTGCTCGCGGCGCTGGACTCCGGCAGGTCGGCCGTGACCGCGAACAAGGCGCTGCTGGCCAGCGACGGCGAGGCGCTGCACAAGGCGGCCAGCGCGAACGGGGCCGACCTGTACTACGAGGCTTCGGTGGCGGGCGCGATCCCGCTGCTGCGGGCGCTGCGCGAGTCACTCGCCGGGGACACGGTCCGGCGGGTGCTCGGGATCGTCAACGGCACCACGAACTTCATCCTCGACCGGATGGACTCGCTGGGCGCTGAGTTCGGCCAGGCACTGGAGGAGGCGCAGCGGCTGGGCTACGCCGAAGCCGACCCGACCGCCGACGTGCAGGGGCACGACGCCGCCGCCAAGGCCGCGATCCTCGCCGGGCTCGCCTTCCACACGGAGGTGACCTCGGCCGACGTCTTCACCGAGGGCATCGCCAAGATCACGGCATCGGACATCGCGAGCGCCAGGGCGCTCGGGTTCGTGATCAAGCTGCTCGCGATCTGCGAGCGCTCCGACGGCGGCATCTCGGTGCGGGTCCATCCGGCGATGCTGCCGCGGGTGCATCCGCTCGCCGCCGTGCACGAGGCCTACAACGCGGTGTTCGTCGAGGCCGAGGCGGCCGGCCGGCTGATGTTCTACGGCGCCGGCGCCGGCGGCCAGCCCACGGCCAGCGCCGTACTCGGCGACATCGTGGCTGTGGCGAGGAACCTGCGCGCCGGGATGCGCGGGCCCGAGCCCGCGACCTACGCCGAGCTGCCAGTCGTGCCGATGGCCGACGCGCTGACCAGGTACTACGTCTGCCTGGACGTCGCCGACCGGCCTGGTGTGCTCGCGCCTGTGGCCGAGAGCTTCGCCAGGCGCGGCGTGTCGATCAAGGCTGTGCACCAGGAGGGCCGCGGCGAGGACGCCACGCTGATCATCGTGACCCACACTGCCCGCGAGTCCGCGCTGGCGGAGACGGTCGCCGACCTGGGCGCCATGGAGGCAGTGCGGGCCGTCGACAGCGTCCTGCGAGTCGAGGGCGAGGAGGGCGAGTGAGTCCCCCGGGCTGGCGTGGCGGGGGGATCCGGGGGTCGTCCCCCCGGGCTGGCGTGGCGGGGGGATCCGGGGGGTCGTCCCCCCGGGCTGGCATGGCGGGGGGTGATCGGCGAGTTCGCCGAGCGGCTGCCGGAGGTCGCGGAGGAGGCCGTCGTCACGCTCGGCGAGGGCGGGACGCCGCTGCTGCCGGCGCCCGCGCTGTCGGACCTGACCGGGTGCGAGGTGCACCTGAAGATCGAGGGGATGAACCCGACCGGGTCGTTCAAGGACCGCGGCATGACGGTCGCGGTCTCGCTGGCCGCCGCGCGCGGCGCCAGGACCGTGATCTGCGCGTCGACGGGCAACACCAGCGCGAGCGCGGCAGCCTACGCGGCCAGGGCCGGACTTGACTGCGTGGTCCTGGTGCCGCGCGGCAAGATCGCGCTCGGCAAGCTGGCTCAGGCGCTGATCTACGGCGCCAGGCTGCTTCAGGTCGACGGCAACTTCGACGACTGCCTGGAACTGGTGCGCAAGCTGGCGGTCAGCCACCCGGTGGCCGTGGTCAACTCCGTGAACCCTGATCGGCTGGACGGCCAGAAGACCGCGGCGTTCGAGGTGGTCGACGTGCTCGGCGACGCGCCGCAGGTGCACTGCCTGCCGGTCGGCAACGCCGGCAACATCTCCGCCTACTGGATGGGCTACCGGGAGTACCTGGCCGCCGGCCGGTCGACGCGGACGCCGCGGATGCTCGGCTTCCAGGCCGCCGGCGCCGCGCCGCTCGTGACCGGGCAGCCGGTCACCAAGCCCGTCACGGTGGCATCCGCGATCCGGATCGGCAACCCGGCGTCCTGGCATCTGGCCGAGGCGGCGCGGGACGAGTCTGGCGGGATGTTCGCGGCGGTGACCGACGAGCAGATTCTCGATGCCTACCGCCTGCTCGCGGTCCGCGAGGGCGTGTTCGGGGAGCCTGCCTCGGCCGCCGGGGTCGCCGGGCTGCTGCAGGCCTGCAAGAACGGCGACGTGGAGCCCGGCTCGGTCGTGGTCTGCACGATTACCGGCACCGGGCTGAAGGACCCTGACACCGCGATGGCCGGACTGCCAGAGCCAGCCGATCGTGCCCGTCGATCCGGCGGCGGCAGCGGCCGCGCTCGGCTTGGCCTGAGCCGATGGCGATGAACCGTCGATGGCGATGAACCGGCGATGGCGGTGGCGATGCGGGCCAGGCCGTCGTCGTCAGGACCCCGGCCACCAGCGCGAACCTCGGCCCCGGCTTCGACGCGCTCGGCCTGGCGCTGAGCCTGCATGACGAGGTGCGGGCCGAGGTGATCGACGCTGGCCTGCGGATCGAGGTCTCAGGGGTCGGCGAGCAGACCGCGCGGTTACGGCGAGGGGCACCTCGTCGTCCGGGCTATGCGGGCCGCCTTCGACGCAATCGGCGGCCAGCCGCCAGGGATCGCGCTGCGCTGCGTGAACGCGATTCCGCACGGCTTCGGTCTCGGCTCGTCGGCGGCGGCGATCGTGGCCGGCGTGCTGGCCGCGCGGGCGCTCAGCGGCGAGGCCGGCGCGGAGCGGCTGCCCGACGAGGCGGTGCTGCGCCTGGCCGCGGACATCGAGGGGCACGCCGACAACGTGGCGGCGTGCCTGGCCGGAGGCCTGACCATCGCCTGGGATGGCGGGACCGCGCGGCGGGCCGGACGAAGGCCAGGTCTGGATGGTCCATCCATCACGGAAAACCGCAATGGGTGGTCCATCCATACGCGGGCGCCCTCCGGGCACGGCCTGCTGGCCTCGGGCCCCTCCGGGCCGGCCGCTGGCCTCGGGTCCGTGCGCTGCCTCCGGCTCGAGCCGCTGCCCGGCCTGACGCCGGTGCTGTGCGTGCCGGCCGTGCCGCTGGCCACCGAGGCGGCGCGCCAGGTCCTGCCGGCGACGGTGCCGCACGCGGACGCCGCGCGCAACGCGGCCCGCTCGGCTCTGCTCGTCGCCGCGCTTACCCAGCCTGGGCTGCTACCGGACGCAGGAGTGCTGCTCGACGCGACGCTGGACTTCCTGCACCAGCCCTACCGCGCCGGCTCGATGCCGGCGACCGCTGAGCTGATCGGGTCGCTCAGGACGGCCGGCATTCCAGCCGTCGTGTCAGGGGCGGGTCCCGCCGCCCTCGCCCTGGTCGTGCCGGGGATAACGCCGCCTCCCGACGCGGTTGCGGCGATCGCAGCGCAGTCAGCCCAGGACTGGACGGTGCGCGTCCTGGAGGTCGACAGGCATGGCGCGGTCGTCGCGCCTTGAGGCGCGCGGGCTCTGGCAGGCGAACGCCCGCGGCAGCCCCCGTCCGCCGCACCGGCGGTGGCTTAGGAGGAAGGGTTTGCGGTAATAGGTAGCGAATGCGGTCGCGGATGCCGCATTCGCTACGCGCAAGCGGGACACACCCGCTAGGCAGCGGCCGCCATCCGGCGCAGGACGTCGGCGCGCAGCGCCGCTGGGTCGATGTCCGCCGCGGCTAGCATCCGCACGGCCTCGTTGTCGCCGTGGTCGATCAGGCCTGCGAGCAGGTGGCCCGACGTGAATTCGTGGTCATGCCTGCTCTGCGCGACCCGCAGGCCGCACGCGATCGCGTCCTTGGCGTCCTGCGTCATCCTGGACCGCGTCGTCGGCGACCCTGCCGATCTTGCCGGCCTGTCCAGCGCGCCAGGGCCGAATGCGGCCTCGGCGGCCCGCCTGACCTGATCCAGGTCGATGCCGAGAACCGCCAGGGCATCCGCGTCCAGCGGCGCGAGCTCCGGGCGCGCCACGGCTAGCGGCCTGAGCTTCGCGGCGTCGAGTCCGGCCGCACGCAGGGCCTCGGCCGCCGTTCCCGAGCGTCCGTGCGCCAGCGCGAGCAGGAGGTGCTCGGCGCCGATCCGGCTCGCGCCGAGGACTCGCGCCTCGGACAGCGCGAGCTGCACCGCGTTCCTGGCTTCTGTCGTGAATCGCTCGAACACTGCTGCTCCTTCCCACAGGGCCTTGGACCGCTCTTCCGGCCGGCCGCTTCGATGACCGGCGCGGCCCAGCGCGGCCCTGGCCGCTCCGCGGCTAGCTATTCCTGCTGGCGTACTTCTTGTGCACGGCCTGCTTGCTGACGCCGAGGAAGAACGCGATCTCCTGCCACGACCAGCCGTGCTGGCGGGCGTTGTGCACCTGCAGCGCCTCCAGCCGTTCGGCCAGTTCGCGCAGCTCGCGCGCGGCCTGCAGCCCGGCGGCCGGATCGGCACCGCTGGCCGCCTCGGCGAGTCCCATTCCCTGGCTCATGTCGTCAACATATGTTGACGCACGGTCTGTTGTCAACTTAAGTTGACGCTGATGATGTGCCGAAGGTAGGCCTGGGGGTCGCCAAGGTAGCGCCGCCAGTGGTCGACGATCTCGAGCTCTTCCCACGGTGTACGCTGCAGGCCGTGCGGCCCGAGTTCGACGATGTCAGCGCCCGGCGTCGAGGCGATGATCGGCGAGTGAGTGGCGCAGATGATCTGAGACCCTGACCTGCCTAGCTCGTGCAGGAGCTCGACAAGCCGCAAGCAGGAAATGAAAGACAGGGCGGCCTCGGGCTCATCGAGCAGGTAAAGCCCTGGCCTGGCGAACATGGCCTCGAAGACCGTAAAGAACCCCTCGCCGTGCGATTGCTGCTCAAGGTCGCTGCCCCAGAACCCTGGCCGTCCCGAGACGTTGCGGGCGAGATTGAAGAGTGTCTCTGCGCGCAGGAAGAAACCCGCCCTCGCGAGCCGGGGTCCGGAGACCAGCCGGATGCCGGCCGCGGTCAGCTCGGTCCTGAGCGCGGCGCCGAGCGGCGTCGGCTCGCCCGTGCTCGAGTAGCGAGTCCCGGCCTTGCCGCCCTCCGAGCTGATCTTGACGGCGTCGGCGAGCGCCTCGATCAGGGTTGACTTGCCGGAGCCGTTCTCGCCGACCAGGAACGTGACCGGCCTGGCGAATGTAAGCCCGTGCTCGGCGAGATGGCGAACCGGCTCCATGGTGAACGGCCAGCGGTCCGGCGTGCGGGCAGGCAACCGGACGCTTTCGATGAACATTGCACGACTCCCATGCGGCCGCTCCGGCACAGGTGGTGTCGGGCGGAGCGCGGTCACGCTGAGACGGGACTCCACGCTACAGCGGCCGACCCGGCGTGCCAGCCACAGACGGCGTTGCTACCGTGCCGCTATGGGTCACGGCCGGACGGCGGACGAGCGCCCGGTCGGCCTCGCGACGGTTGCCCGCGAGTGGCTGCGGATGGGCTGCATCGGCTTCGGCGGCCCGCCCGCCCACATCGCGCTGCTCCGCACGCTGTGCGTCAAGGAGCGTGGCTGGCTCACCGCCGAGGAGTTCGAGGACGGCGTCGCGACCACGAACTTGCTGCCAGGGCCGGCCTCGACCCAGCTCGCGATGTACTGCGCGTGGCGGCTGGCGGGCCCGGCCGGAGTCCTCGTCGGCGGTGCGTGCTTCATCCTGCCCGGGCTCGCGGTCATCCTCGGCCTGTCCGCGCTGTTCCTCGCGGCGCACCCGCCGGCCGCCGTGGCTGGGGCGGCGGGCGGAGCGGGCGCGGCGGTCCCGGCCGTCGCAGCGGCCGCCGCGATCGGCCTGATGCCGGCCAGCTGGCGCCGCGCGGCGTCGGGTGCCGACCCGCCTCCGGCGGGCCGGCGGCGGATCTCCGCGGCCCACTGGCGCTGGCTCGGCTATCTCATCCTCGGCGGCGTGGCCGGGGGCCTGGCCGGAACCTTCCTCGTGCTCGTGCTCGCGGCCTGCGGGCTCGTCGAACTCGGGGTGCGCTGGCCCCCTGGCCGCCGGAGCCAGAACAGCCAGGACAGTTCCGACGATCGACCAGGCGGTCGTCGCTCCGCGATGCTGCCGCTGGCGCTCGCGGTGCCCGCGGCGACGGGCGGGCTGCTGGCGGTCGCGTGGGTGGCGTTCAAGGTCGGCGCGCTGTCGTACGGCGGTGGCTTCGTGATCATCCCGCTCATGCAGCACGACGCGGTGCACACCTATCACTGGATGAGTGGCCAGCAGTTCCTGAGCGCCGTGGCCCTCGGCCAGGTGACGCCCGGCCCCGTGGTCCAGACCGTGGCGGTGGTCGGCTACGCCGCCGCGGGCGTGGGCGGCGGCCTGCTCGCCTCGCTGGTCGCCTTCAGCCCGTCGTTCGCCTTCGTGCTCGGCGGTGCGCCGCATTTCGCCGCGCTCCGCCGCAACGCCCGCGTCCAGGCGTTCCTGACCGGTGCGGGTCCTGCCGCCATCGGCGCGATCGCGGGGTCTACCGTGCCGCTCGGCCTCGAGATCTCCAGGCTCTGGCAGGTTGGCGTGCTCGCGCTGGCGGCGATCTGGCTGCTCGTCCTGCGCCGCAATGTGGTGGTCGCGATCGTCGGCGCGGCCTGCCTGGGCCTGATCGCCGTGCTGGCCGGCGCTCCCGTCCCGTGACGGTGGCGTCCGCACCGAAGGCCGCGAAACCAGCGCGCACCGGTCCGTCGGCGGCCATTCCGGCGCCACGCGAGCGGCCGTTGACACCGCCCCAGGTGCACACCTAAGTTTTCTAATGTTCGATTACGGAACTGCTGTGCGGGAAGCGCACAAATCGTGCCAACGGCTACGACGGCGAGATTGCCCCTTATCCCTTCTAGGACAGCATGAGGACATGCGCACGCAGGTAGGCATCGTCGGGGCTGGCCCGGCAGGGCTGCTGCTGTCGCATCTGCTCGCGCTCCGCGGCATCGACTCCGTAGTGGTAGAGATCCGCAGCCGCGCCTACTGCGAGGCCAGGCAGCGCGCCGGCGTGATCGAGGATGGCACCGCCAGGCTCTTGCGTGCGGCCGGCCTTGGCGAGCGACTCGACCGCGAGGGGCTTGAGCACGGCGGCATTTACCTGCAGTTCGCCGGTGAGCGGCACCACATCGACTTCCGCGACCTCACCGGCGGCCGCACCGTGACCGTGTACGCGCAGACCGAAGTCGTCAAAGACCTGATCGCGCACCGGATCGCCGCGGGCGGCGCCCTGCACTTCGATGTCACCGACACCGAGGTTGATCAGCTGGAGTCCGACCAGCCGGTCCTCCGCTATACCGGCGCGGACGGCGTCAGGCACGAGTTGACCTGCGACGCCATCGCGGGCTGCGACGGCTTCCACGGGATCTGCCGCCCCGCCATTCCGCCTGGCCTGACCACCGTGCGGGAGCGCGACTACCCCTACGCCTGGCTCGGTATCCTCGCCGCCGTCCCGCCGTCGACCGACGAGCTGATTTACGCGCACCACCGCGACGGTTTCGCGCTGCACAGCCTGCGCAGCCCGACCCTCAGCCGGCTCTACCTGCAGGTCGATCCCGACGAGTCGATCGAGAACTGGTCAGACGACAAGATCTGGGCCGAGCTACAGCGCCGGTTCGATCTGCCGGGATCCGGCTGGGAGCTGAAGCAAGGGCCGGTGCTCGACAAGGGCATCACGCCAATGCGGAGCTTCGTCAGCGCGCCGATGCGATACGGCCGGCTGTTCCTGGCCGGCGACGCCGCCCACATCGTGCCGCCCACCGGCGCGAAGGGGCTGAACCTCGCGATCGCCGACGTCGCGATGCTGGCCCCGGCTCTGGACGCCCTGCTGCACGGCGATGACGGCCCGGCCGCGGACTACTCCGCGAGCTGCCTGAGCAGGGTCTGGCGGTCCACGCACTTCTCCTGGTGGATGACAACCATGCTGCACCGCACTCCCGGCGCTGACGAGATGGAGAGAGAGTTGCAGCTTTCGCAGCTGCGTTATGTCGTCTCATCCCGTCCGGCCGCCACTTCACTGGCCGAGAACTACACCGGCTATCCGCCGGTTCCTTCGGCCCTGCCTAGCTGAATTCCACGAAGGAGCTCGCACCGCCATGCGCACCACACCGCCGTTCCGCGCCGATCACGTCGGCAGTCTGCTCCGCCCGGCCAGCCTGCTCGCGGCCAGGGACGAGTTCGCGTCGGGTCAGCTCGACGCCGCGCAGCTTCGGGCGGTCGAGGACGCCGCTATCGCCGGAGTCGTAGACATGCAGGCGCGAGTCGGCTTGCAGTCCGCGACCGACGGCGAGTTCCGCCGCGCCTCCTGGCACATGGACTTCATCTATCAGCTCGGCGGGATCAGCAAGGCGCCGGGAAACCTGGCGGTCAAGTTCCGCAATCGGTCGGGCACGATCGAGTTCACGCCAGCCGCGCTGCACGTCGGCAGCAAGATCCGGCTGGATCGCACGATCTTCGAAGACGACTTCACGTATCTGCAGTCCGTCGCGACGTCGGCGACGCCCAAGCTCACGATCCCGTCGCCGAACATGGTGCACTACCGCGGCGGCCCGGCGGCCATCGACGCGGCGATCTACCCGGACATGGAGGAGTTCTGGTCGGACCTGTCCGCCGCCTACGCCGAGCAAGTCAGGCGCCTGGGCGCGCTCGGCTGCCGGTACCTGCAGCTCGACGACACCAGCCTGGCCTACCTGAACGATCCGGCTCAGCGGGCCGAGATCGCCGGCCGCGGCGAGGATGCCGAGCACCTGCACCTGCGGTACATCCGCCAGGTCAACGACGCGATCAGCGGCCGGCCCGACGGCATGGCCGTGACCACCCACATGTGCCGTGGCAACTTCCGGTCCTCGTGGGCCGCCGAGGGCGGGTATGACTTCGTCGCTGAGGCCCTGTTCAGCGAGCTGAACGTGGATGGGTTCTTCCTGGAGTACGACGACGAGCGGTCAGGCGGCTTTGAGCCGCTCAGGTTCGTGCCGAAGGGCAAGATGGTCGTGCTCGGCCTCGTCACCACGAAGAACGGGAAGCTCGAGGACCCCGTCGAGCTCAAGCGCAGGATCGACGAGGCGGCCAGGTTCGTCCCGCTCGACCAGCTCTGCCTGTCGCCGCAGTGCGGGTTCTCCTCCACGGTCGGAGGGCAACGTGCTGACCGCAGACGAGCAGGCCGCCAAGCTCCGCCTGATCGTCCAGGTCGCCAGCGACGTCTGGGGCTGAGCCGGGTAGCTGGGCTAGCAGCTACTTCACGCAGAACGACGCCCGGCTGGCCCTGCTTGCCGAACGGCGCATGCATGATGATCATGTCGTCCTTATGTCCCCAAGGCAGCGCCGCGACGTGACGGAAGAACAGCGAACCGGTACGTGACGTCGAACGACGGCACCGTGACCCAAAAGTATGGCCTGGAAGTGCATGGCCATGAACGCACCGGGATCGCAGCCAAGATCTCCTGGTAATGACCGAGCGTGACGTCGTGCACCGCACGTTTCGCCGGCGGTATGGCGGGTGCTCCGTTTCCCCCGCGCAGGCCGTGCGTAAAGGGTCTGGCCCGCTTGCCTGAGAAGGCTGCCCTTGGGAAGCGACACGCTCTCGATGATCACTGCCCGGGAACCGGTGTTCCTGATGCTGACGAATAGATAGAAGGTGCCGCGCTGCGGCGGGATGTAGAAGTCCTCGCGGACGCCGCCGAAGGCGTTCACGGTCCTGATGCCGTGCCCGGCTGGCAGTCCCGGGTACGCCAGATGCTGAGGCTGATGTACCGCCATAACCCAGCGGCTGATAGTCATTGGCGAGCGTCAGCAGCACCGATGCGGGCACGGCGAGGACCACCGCCCCGGCGAGCAGCACCCAGGCCCACCGGGGCACGCGCCACCGGCGCTCGGCACGCTGGCGATCTTTCCTGGGTGGCCGGACGCCGCGGTCCCCCCGGACTGGCCAGCCATCGTGAAACTTCACGCTTGCAAAGCTCACTGGCGGCCTCCGGTTGGGTCAGCTAGCCGAATCGTAGGAGCGCGGGCAGATTGGCGACAAGAGCCGAAGCCGCGCGGTCGTCAGCTACGGCGGGCGGGGATGAGCGAACGTTTCGGCGCGGAGCCCGCGGGCCACAGGTAGTAGCCGACGGGGAAGAGCCGGATGCCGAGCTTGTCGGAGATCAGGCCCCACAGCCCGCGCGGCGCCCAGATCGCGATCACCATCGCCACGATGCCGAGGATGATGAAGTACCAGGTGCCGTACTGCGACAGGGTCTGCTGCAGCACGAAGAACACGATCGTCCCGAGGATCGGCCCCTCGATCGACCCGATGCCGCCGATGATCGTGATGAAGATCATCTCAGCCGACCACTGCACGCTGAACGCGGCCGTGGGCACGACGAATTGCTGGCTGATGATGTAGAGCGCACCGGCGGCGCCGCAGCCTGCGGCCGCAACCATGAACACCAGGCGCTGGGTGCCCGACACCCGGGCGCCGACGCTGCGTGCCCCGGTCTCGTCGTCGCGGATCGCGGTGAGCACCAGGCCGATCGGGCTGCGCAGCAAGTAGTAGATGGCGGCGAGCACGATCACCGTGACCGCCAGCGTCGCCCAGTACGTGTAGGCATTGAGCAGCGTCGGGCTCAGGTTCAGGCCCGGCAGCGCGGTGCCCGTCCCGCCCCCCAGCGCCGAGATCTGGATGATGATCAGCTCGCAGACCGAGGCGATGACCCACATCGTGATCGCGAAGTAGCCGCTGCGGAGCCGGGATACCAGCCACCAGACCACCAGGCCGATGACCGCGGCCATCAGCGTTGCCACCGGAATGGCCAGGAACGGGCTGATCCCGTGGTCGGCCATGATGAGCACGAAGTAGGCGCCAAGGCCGATGAAGGCCTGCTGGCCCACCGAAACCAGGCCCGCATACCCCGCGAGCAGGTTCCACATGCTCGCCATGATCAGCAGTGTGAAGAAGTTGACGAGCAAGTTCGTGGTCCCCGAGTACACCAGGTAGGGCAGGTAGCCAAGCACGACGATCGCGATGACCGCGGCGACGGCGGCCCACAGCGTCGACCGCCTGGCCCTGGTCACTCTGACCGGAGCGGCCGCTTCTGTGAGCGCGGTACCAGTCACGCTCGCTCCCTCCGGCCGGTGAGTCCCTGGGGCCTGATGACCAGGATCAACAGGAAGAGCAACTGGCCCGCCAGCACCTGGTCGGCCGCCTTGAAGTTGGCGCCGATTTCCTGGGCGACGCCGAGCAGGATGCCGCCGCCGAGCGTGCCCCAGAGCGACCCGAGCCCGCCGATCACCACCGCCTCGAACGCGAACAGCAAAAGCTGGTCGGTGCCGATCGTGGGGTCGAACTGGGTGAACATGCCGAACGCGATGCCTGCGAGCGCGACAGTGCCGAACGCGATCGCCGCTGCGATGCCGAACACGTGCCGGTAGTTCACGCCGGCGATCTGCGCGGCCTCGCGGTCGTCGGCGACTGCCCTGATCAGCCTGCCGTTCTTGGTAGACGACAAGAAGAACTGCAGGCCGAGCAGCACGACGACGGCAACCAGCAGGATGACCAGGTTCAGGTAGGCGATCGTGATCTGGGGGCCGATGGTGAAGGAGTCGGACACCAGTGAGCCGATGCCGATGGAGTGGCTGTTCGCCGACAGGAACTGCTGCAGCCCGTTCTCCAGCACCACCGACAGCCCGAACGTCACCAGCAGCGTGGTGAGCACGCTGCGGTTCAGCGCGGACTGGAACAGGGTCCGCTGCAGGATGTAGCCGAGCACTGCGAAGATGGGCACGACGATGAGGAAGGCCCAGACGGCAGGGACGTGGGTGATGGCCACCACGCCGAGAGCGACGTAGGCGGCTACGACGGCCAGGTCACCATGGGCCAGGTTGATCACGTTCATGACGCCGAACAGCAGCGAGAGTCCGCACGCGAACAAGGCGTACAGCCCGCCGATCAAGATCCCCTGGATGACCGCGTTGACCCAGCTCATGCCTCTGCTCCTGGCGGCTGGTAGAACTCGGGCGCCGCCGTGGCTCCAGCCTGACCCGAACCATTGCCGTTGCGTGTCCGGCCGCCTGACACGCCGAAGTAGGCACCCTCGATCTCAGCCGGAGTAAGCCTGCTCGGCTCGCCTTCGAGCGTGATCCTGCCTTCGAGCAGGCAGTGCACGACAGACGAGAACGCGAGCGCCTGGCTCACGTCCTGCTCTACCAGCAGCACGGTCACGCCCGAGGCGAGCAGCGCAGGCAGCAGCCCGTAGATCCGCCTGACCACTACGGGAGCGAGGCCGAGCGACAGCTCGTCGAGCAGCAGCACCTTCGGGTTGGCCACCAGCGCCCGGCCAATCGCGACCGCCTGCTGCTCGCCGCCCGAGAGCTGGGCGCCAAGCTGGGCCCGCCGGTCGCGCATCCAGTCGAACAGCTCGTAGACCGCCTCGATCGTCCACGGCCCTGACCTGGCACTGGTCAAGCCGACAAGCAGGTTTTCTTCGACCGTCAGCGTCGGGAAGAGCCTGCGACCCTCCGGCACCATCGCGATTCCCGCGGCCACCCGCTGCTCGGGCCGCAGGCGCGTGATGTCGGTCCCGTCGAGCAGCACCGACCCGGTCGTCGGCCGGTGCAGGCCAGCGACGGTGCGCAACAGGGTCGACTTGCCGGCGCCGTTGGCGCCGATCATCGCGTGCACCGAGCCGGCCGGCACGGCCAGGCTCACCCCGTGCAGCGCCTGGAGCTGGCCGTGATGCACGCTCAGGTCCCTGACCTCGAGCAGTGGAGCCGACCAGCTGGCGCGGGCCGCGACCTCGCTCACCGGGTGTCCCACTCAGACGCGCCGGAAGCGCCGTCCGTCAGGCAGGTGCAGCGATGTGGTCACCTCGGTGCCGAGGAACACCTCGCGCACGGCCGGCAGCGCGAGCACCGCGTCCGGCTCGCCGTCGCCGATGAACGCTCCGCCATACAGGCAGAGCAGCCGCTGCACGGTCGCCGTCAGCGCGTGCACGACGTGCTCGATCCAGATGATCGCGACTCCCTCGGCGCGGACCGCGCTGACGATCTCGATCAGCTGAACGACCTCGGGGTCGGTCAGGCCGCCGGCGACCTCGTCGAGGAGCAGCAGCTTCGGCCCGGTGGCCAGCGCCCTGGCCACCTCGAGGCGCTTGCGGGAGAGCAGGCCGAGTCGTTCAGCCGGGCTGTTGGCGTCCTGCGCGAGGCCGGTCAGCTGCAAGACCCTGGCCGCCGCGGCATGACTGGGCCGACCCCGCAGGCCTCCGCCCTGCTGGGCGGCCACCAGGACGTTCTCGAAGACGGTCATCGCGCCGAACGGCTTGGGAACCTGGAAGGTCCGGCCGATACCGCGGCGGCACCTGGCGGCCGCGCTGAGCTTGGTGATTGGCGCGCCCTCGAAGATGACCTGGCCAGAGCCTGGAGTCAGGTCGCCGGCGATCAGGCCGAACAAGCTGCTTTTGCCGGCGCCGTTAGGCCCGACGATCCCGACCAGATCGGCGGGAGCAACGGTGAGCGAGAGGTTGTCCGCGACCACGACCCTGCCGAAGCTCTTGGATAGGCCAGCGAGCTCCAGCAGGGCCGTGTTCATCTGTGCGCCTCCGACACGACGCTCGCGGATTCAGCCATTCGTGGGAACCAGATCCGCCTGGACCTGGACGGCGGTGTTCAGTGAGTTGTCGACGACCGTCATCTCGAACGGGAATTTGCCCGTCGACTTCTTCCACTGGACGCCCACCGGGTTGATGATCCCGACGCCTGGTGCGGGGCCATTCGCGAAGTTGAGCGCTCCGCACATTCCGGTGTAGCTGACGTTGTGCAGCGCGCTAGCGACTTCGGCGGCGTCGTGCGGGTCGCTGACGGTCTTGAACGCCTCGTTGGCCACCTCGAACAGTGAATACGTCGAACCGATCGACTGGACCCACTGGTTCCCGGTCTGCGCCTGGAAGCCGTCGGCCAGCGCCTTGGCGCTCTGGCCGGTGAGCGAAGAGGTGTTCGGCATGTACGGGCCCCACCAGGAGTCGGTGGCGACGTTGTTGACCAGCGGGCCGAGCGCCGCCGTGTCGGCCGGGAACAGCAGCACCTTCGCGACCGTCGCCAGCTTGGGCTTCCAGCCCTGCTGCGACGCCTGCTTCCAGAACGTGTTGAAGTCCGGCGGGAGCGGGCAGTTGCTGAACACCTCCGCGTGCTTGTTCTTGAAGGTCGAGATCATCGACGTGAAGTCGGTGGCGCCGTCGGCGTACGGGCCGCCGTCGACGACCGTGTAGCCGGAGGCCTTGATCAGCGGCTCGAAGCCGCCGCGGAACGCGTTGCCGTCCGCGTCGTTCGGGTACTGGCAGGCCACGACCTTGTTGGTCTTGACCCGGTTCCACATCGGCGCGAAACAGCCCTGGAACTCCTTCAGGCCGAAGAAGAACATCGTGCAGTACTTGAACGCGGCAGTCGGCGTCACGCGGGTTGCCGCCCAGGCCGCCATACCACGCCTCCCACGGAACCACGGTGGACAAGCACGGCGTGTGCAGCTTCTCGCACGCCGTCGCCACCGGGTTGGTGGTCTCCGGCGTCGAGGTAGTCAGGATCAGGTCGACGTGGCTCTGGGTGATGAGCTGCTGGGCGACCTGTGCTGCCCTGGTCGGGCTTGACTGGCTGTCCTGCACGTTGATGTTGATCTTGTATGTCTTCTTGCCGATCTTGATACCGCTCTTGTAGACCGAGCTCGCCTTGATCTGGCTGAGCACGTACCTGTCACCGGAGGCGAAGCCAGAGAGTTGTCCGGTGAGCGGCGTGATGAAGCCGATGGTGATCGTTCCGCTCGCGCCGGCCGAGCCGCCGCCCTTAAGTCCTGAGCTGCAGGCGGCGAGAAGCCCGCCCGCGCTGACTGCGAGGCTGCCGGCTCCCACGCCCTTCAGCAGGGAACGCCGCGAGATCGGCTGATCTTGGGGCATCGGCAGGTCTGCTTCGTGACGGTTCATTCCGTCTCCTCTGAAATGTCAGCGCCCGCGGGTTGCCGGCGAACTGAAGGCTGCGGCGTCGCCGGTGACGGCCGACACTTCAGGACGGATACTCGCAGGATGTTCGCTTGGCGTACGACTATACGCAATGTAGAACTTAGCCAGCGTTCTGGACCACTGTCAACGTCCCTCGCGTATCGGTGTGATCAATAAGAACGTCGCTATAACGGCATTGTTGTCCGGCGGCCGAACGCCGATGCTGCCGCTAATTGCGACCGAGCACGACCAGAGTGTCACGACAGGCGCCGTTAACCGGGCGAGACCGACTTCAGGTCCGCCTCGATATTGCGCGCCGTCTCGAGCAGCGCAGGAAGCAACTGCGCGCGCATGGCATCCGGGCTCAGCCTGCTCGCGTGCGCCGATACGTTGATCGCCGCCGTCACCGCGCCCGAGGAGTCGTGGATCGGCACGGCGATCGCCCGCAGGCCTTCCTCGAGTTCCTGGTCCACGATCGAGTAGCCGTCGCGGCCGACCTCGGCGATGATCTGCCTGAGCTGTTCGGGATCGGTCACGGTCCGCTCGGTGAACGCTTCGAAGGTGGCCTCGGCGAGGTACTTCTCGAGTTCCTCCGCGCTCAGAGCGGTCAGCAGCACCCGGCCCATCGAGGCGGCGTAGGCGGGGAACCTGGTGCCGACCGAGATCGCGACCGTCATGATCCGCTTGGTCGCCACCCTGGCGATGTAGACGATGTGGTGCCCGTCCAGCACAGAGATCGAGGAGGACTCGTGCAGCCTGGCCGAGAGCTCTTCCAGGTGCGGCTCGGCCACGTCGGGCAGGGCGAGGCCGGACAGATACGCGTACCCGAGCTCGAGCACCTTGGGCCGCAGCGAGAACTCCCTGCCGTCGCTGCGCACGTAGCCAAGCCTGACCAGCGTGAGCAGGAACCGTCTGGCGGCCGCCCTGGTCAGGCCCGTCGCCCTGGCCACCTCGCTCAGGCTCAGCCGCTCGCGCTCTGGCCCGAACGCCCTGATCACCGCCAGGCCGCGGTCGAGCGACTGGACGAAGTCGCTGTCCCTGACCGGCGCGGCCACGGCCGACTCGATCGCGCCAGCTTCGCTGGCTGTGTCCGTCGCGTCTGCTTCGCCGGGCATGTCCGTCGCAGTCCCGTCCTCGGGCAAACCGTCACCCGCTGAGGTGTTCGCTGTGCGCCCGGAAGTTCTCATCTCCTGAGCATGGTAACGCCCAGGGGCGAAATCTCAGCTAGCTAGGCCGTTGGACCAGATGACCGAGCAGCAGCGCATTCACCTCGCCAGCCGCGGCGACGTTCGCGAGGTGCGCGGCGCCGCGGATGACCCTGAGCCGTGCCCCGCACCCCGCGCTCCTCGCGATCAGCGCGCCGTGGGCGGGCGGCGTCGCCGTGTCCTCCGCGCCCGCGATCACCAATGCGGGCGCGGCGATGGCGCCCAGTTGCGACCGCAGGTCCATCGCGGCGATCGCGGCGCAGCAGCCCGCGTAGCCGTCCACGTCGATGCGTTCAAGATCGGCCGCGAAGGCCGCCGTGGCGCTCGGCTCGCGTTCGGCGAAGGCGGGCGTGAACCACCGCCCGATCGACGGCTGGCTGACCGAGGCCATCCCCTCGGCGCGGACCTGCTCGGCCCTGGCGAGCCAGCCAGAGGCCGGCGGCAGGTAGGCCGACGTGCAGATCAGGCCGAGCGCGCTGATCCGGTCTGGCGAGTCCGCCGCCAGCCACATGCCGACCATGCCGCCGAGCGAGATGCCGCAGTACGCCGCTCGGTCGATGCCGTGCGCGTCCAGCAACGCCAGGACGCCCGCGCCAAGCTGGGCAATCGTGTACGGTCCCGGTGCCGCCGCCGACCCGCCGTGACCTGGCAGCTCGTATGTCAGCAGCCGGAAATGCGCGGCGAGGGCGGGGATCTGCCGGTCCCAGACGGCTCGCGAGGTGCCGAGCGAGTTGCCGAGCACGAGCACGGGCGCACCGGGCGGGCCGTCCAGCGAACTGGCGAATGACAGTGCTTGCCCGGGGGGGCGACCCCCCGGAACCCCCTGGGAGGGCTCAGACATCGAAGAAGACGGTCTCGCGGTCGCCTCTCAGCCTGATGTCGAACCTGAGCTCGCCAGGCTCGGCCGCCGGGGACCGCGAGCAGCGTTTCGCGGCGCTCTGGCTCGGGGATCGCGGACAGGACAGGGTCGGCGGCGTTGGCCTGGGCCTCGTCGGCGAAGTAGATCCGCGTGACGACCCGGTCGAGCAGCCCCCTGGCGAAGACCGAGACGTCCAGGTGCGGCGCTTCGGTCCCGCCCGCGGGGCAAGGCAACGGCCCTGGCCTGATGGTGACGATGCGGTAGGCGCCATCCTGATCGGTCGCGCTCCTGCCGAAGCCGCGGAACCCTGGCGTCGACGGCGGTGCGGCCCCCCGCGGGTCGTCCGGGTGGTCGAACCCGGAGTCGGCGTCGGCCTGCCAGGTCTCGACCAGCGCGTCAGGCACGGGATCACCAGCCCCGTCGAGCACCAGGCCGGTGATCGTGATGGCGCCCGGCGTGCCCTCGGGGACGACGTACGGGCCGTCGGTCCACGGCAGGCCGAGCGCCAGGAACGGTCCCACCGTCTGGGACGGAGTGATGGGCAGGTTCACCGGTGCTCCTCCGTCTCGAAGACGGTGGCGCTGCGGCCGCGGAGAACGATGTCCCACTCGAAACCGAGCGCCCAGTCGGGCACGGTCAGGCCGAGCTCGAACCTGGCGACCATCCGCTCGCGGGCTTTGGGGTCGGGTACCGAGTTGAAGATCGGGTCCTGGCCGAAGAGCGGGTCGCCCGGGAAGTACATCTGCGTGATCAGCCGCTGGGTAAAGGCGCGGCCGAACAGCGAGAAGTGGATATGCGCAGGCCGCCAGGCGTTCGGGTGGTTCCGCCAGGGATACGGGCCTGGCTTGATCGTGACGAACCTGTACCTGCCGTCTGAGTCGGTCACGCACCGGCCGCCGCCGTCGAAATTGGGATCGAGCGGAGCCGGATGGTCATCGACCGCGTGCGCGTAACGGCCGGCGGAGTTCGCCTGCCAGATCTCGATCAGCGTGTCGGGGACGGGCTTGCCGTCGGAATCCAGCACCCGGCCCGTGACGATGATGCGTTCGCCGAGTGGCTCGCCAGCGTGCCGAGTGGTCAGGTCGGCATCTGCTGCCGTGACCCGCTCAGGGCCGATCAGCGGCCCGGTCACCTCGGTCAGCCACTGCGGCATCGGCATGAGCGGATGCGCCGGCGCGCGCAGCTGGGACGAGCGGTACTCGGGAGTGTCCAGCGGCGGGTGCACGCCGTCCGGCCGCAGGTACCGCGGCAGGATCAATCCGCTCTCGGCCGTCATCGGGCGGCTCCCTTCATGCCTGGCGCCGCGAGCGCAGCGTCAGCCTTGCTGGCCGGCATGGTGGCGAGCAGGCGGCGCAGCGCGGTCAGCTCGGGCTCCGTCGGCGGCGCGAGCTCGGCGAGGTCGTCAGATGTCCGCAGGTTCCAGCCAGTTCTGTCCTTGATTTGGGCTACCGAACTCCCGGGGTAGATCCCCGTCAGCACGAACTCGTTCGTGTCCGGGTCTGGCTGCAAAACGCCGACATCGGTGATGATCCGGCTCGGGCCCGCGCCGGTCAGGCCGAGCCGCCGCCTGCTGCCAGTCCCGTCGCCGAAGCCGACCGAGGTGACGAAGTCGACCCGCTCGACGAACGTCCGCCTGGACTGCCTGATGACGACGATGACCTCCTTACAGGCGGCTGCGATCTCGGGCGCGCCGCCCGCGCCGGGCAGCCGGACGCCGGGGTTGGCGTAGCTGGAGCCGATCACGGTGGTGTTGATGTTGCCGAACTTATCCAGCTGGGCGGCGCCGAGGAAGCCGACGTCGATCCTGCCCGGCTGGAGCCAGTAGTTGAAGATCTCGGGCACGCTGACCACGGAATCCGCTGTCTCGGCGAGAATCCCGTCGCCGATCGACAGCGGCAGCGCGCCCGGCTTGGCGCCGATCGTTCCCGACTCGTAGATCAGCACCAGGTTCGGCGCGTGCGTGCCGCGGGCCAGGTTGGCCGCCTCGCTGGGCAGGCCGATGCCCACGAAGCAGGTCATCCCGTCGCGCAGGGCCCGCGCGGCTGTGACCGTCATCATCTCGTCGGCCGTGTACGCGGTCATCGCAGGCCAGTCGCCCTGGCGTAGACGTGCTCGTCCAGCCAGGATCCGAACGTGGTCCGGTCCCTGCTGATCGCGTCCCAGGCCACGTAGAAGTCGTTGTCCCTGGCTGAGTAGCCGAGCGCATAGGACGGGTGCGCGCCGTCAGGCACGACCGCCACGTAGCTGACGACCCAGGACGGCAGCACGATGGCTCCGGGACGCGGATCCAGTTCGTCGACGATCTCCTCGACGGTGATCACCGATCTCTCGGCGGCGAGCACGCTCTCCTTCTGGACGCCCGTGATCCCCCAGTACTGGACGTTGCCCCTTCGGTCGGCGCGCTGGGCGTGGATGACCGCGACGTCCGGCCGCAGCGCCGAGACCGCCGTCAGCCGCTCACCGGTGAACGGGCAGGTGACCTCCGCGACGCCGGCGGTGTGGCCGGGCAGGCTGGTACCTCGGTACCCGCGCAGGATGGCGAACGGCAGGCCAGACGCGCCAGCGACGTACCGGTTGGCCATGCCGGCGTGGCTGTGCTCCTCGATCTCGATCGGGACTGGCCAGCCGTGCTCGACCGCGTCCCTGAACCTGTGCAGCGATCCGACGCCTGGGTTGCCCGCCCAGGAGAAGATCAGCTTTCGGGCGCAGCCAGCGCCGATCAGCTGGTCGTAGATGATGTCCGGCGTCATCCTGATCAGGGTGAGGTCCTTGCGGCCCTGCCTGATGACCTCGTGCCCGGCCGCGTGCGGGATCAGGTGGGTGAACCCCTCCATCGCGACCGAGTCGCCGTCGTGAACGGCAGCGGCGATCGCCTCGGCCAGCGACATGATCTCAGCCACCCCGTACCAGTCCTCCTCACCGCGCTTTGCGGGGGCTAGGGGGTCGTCCCCCGGGTCAGCACCGCCTGTACCGGAACGATATCGATAGGTCGCTAAGTGAACAACTGTGCGGACTACGTAGCATTCTCCAGCACTTCTGCCGCGATGGCGAACGCCCGGTTCGCCGCCGGGACGCCCGCGTAGACGGCGACCTGTAGCAATACCTCCTGGATCTGGCTCGGCGACAGGCCATTGGCCAGCGCCGCGCGGACGTGCATCGCAAGTTCCTCCTCCTGGCGGAGAACCGCGAGCGCGGTCAGCGTGATCATGCTGCGCTCGGCGCGGGACAGGCCGGGCCGGGACCAGATATCACCCCAGGCGTAGCGGGTGATGAAGTCCTGGAAGGGGGCGGTGAAGTCGGTCGTTCGTGCGATCGCCCGGTCGACGTGATCGTTGCCTAGGACCTCGCGGCGGATCGCCATGCCTTGCTTGGTGTCGTTGTTGTGTCGTCCATGGTGTCTACAGAACCAATCTGTGGGGGATCGGGCGGCGGGTCCGCCGGTGCCGGCAGGCTGCGCGACGCCGGCACCGGGAACCCGCCGTCCGATCCATGACTGTTGCGGTGAGGCTAGCCACGAAAGGCTCGCGTCAGTCGCGGCGTGGGCGGTCGAGGGCTGCGCTGATGAACTCGGCGGTGGCGCCTAGGTACGACTCCGGCTCCAAGGCGGAGTGCAGCACCGTTGCGGTGATGCCGGCGGCGGCTAGGGCCGCAGCCGACGTTTCGTCGGTTAGGAGGGCGTCGGCGAGGCTGATGTTGCTGGCGGTAGCTGTGGCGGCTGGCTTCGTGCTACTAGGTCGTGCGCCTTGAGCTTGCCTAGGGCTGGGGCCAGGAGAGTTGTGACGTTCTCGGCTAGGGGCAGACCGCCTGCCGCTATCAGGTTCGCGCGCATGCGAGCCGGGTCGATCTCCAGGCCGGCGAGCATCTCGGCGGACCAGGAGGACGCGGAGCCGGTGAGGGTGAGGAGGTGGGAGAGGGGCTGCCACTCGCTGTGCCAGGCTCCGGCGGCGCGCTGGTGCTCTTGCTCGGCGGCAGCGGCCAGCGTTGCGAGCAGGCCGGGGGCCTGCTTGGTGCAGCCGAGGATGGTGATCGCGGCGACCGGGTTCTGCTTCTGCGGCATGGCTGAGGAGCCGCCGCGGCCTGCGCGGCTGTCCTCGCGCAGTTCGGCGACCTCGGTCTGGGCGAGGAGGGTGATGTCGCGTGCGATCTTGCCCAGCGCGGCGCAGGTGCCGGCCAGGGCCGCGGCGAGTTCGATCACCCGGTGGCGGTTCGTGTGCCAGGGGATGGCCGGGACGGCGAGGCCAAGCTCGCTGCCAAGGATCTCCGCGACCCGCGGGCCGGAGTCACCGAGGGAAGCCAGGGTGCCGGCCGCGCCGCCAAACTGCACGGCGAGACGGGTGCGGCTAATCCTGTGCAGGTCCTGACGCGCCTCGTCGATAGCCGTCAGCCAGCCTGCCGCCACGAGGCCGAAGGTCACGGGAACGGCCTGCTGGAGCAGGGTACGGCCGGACATGACGGTCCTGATGTGGTTCGTCGCGTGGGCGGCACAGCTCGCCGCCGAAACCGATAGATCGGCCAGGACGACGTCTATGGCCCGCTTGGCGAGCAGCATGGCCGCCGTGTCGATGATGTCCTGGCTGGTTGCGCCGCGATGGACTGCTACGGCCGCGTGTTCGGGGAGCCGCATTGTCAGCTCCCGCACCAGCGCGGGGACGGGATTGCCGGTGGCAGCCGCAGCCGCCCCGAGCGCCCTGTTATCGAAAAGGTCAGATCGCGCGACCGCGGTGACAGCCGCGCCGGAGCCCTCCGGTGAGAGCCCGGCCCGCTCGACCGCGCGCGCGAGCGCGGCCTCCGTGTCCAGCATTGCCTGCAGCCACGCCGTGTCTCCGGCATCGACATCGCCGCGGCCGAACAAGGCGCCGAACAAGTCGGTTGTCACATCTCAATGATCCCCGCACTCCTAGCTTGCTTGGGCGCTAGGCGTCTCCTGACCGTCGTTGGCGCGATCCCGTGCCGTCGCACGTTGCCTCTCGGCAGCGCGTTCGTGCCGCTCGGCCTCCCTGGGCGTGGGGTCGATGAAGACGTGCGAGACCTCGGGCACCTGCTCGCGCAGCCGGTGCTCGATCCTGTCGGCCAGGTCCTCGGCGTTGTTGGCAGACAGGCCATCGGCCAGCGCGACCCGCGCCGCCACGATGAGGTTGTCGGGCCCGAGGTGCATGGTAAGCAGCTCGATCAGGTCATCGACGCCGTCGCTGGTCTCGATCACATGGCGGATGGCTGCGAGATCGCGTTTGCCGGCGGCGCGCCCGATCAGCAGGTCCCTGTTATCCAGGCCGAGCCGCACGGCGACGATGACGAGCAGGACGCCGATCGCGATCGACGCGGCGCCGTCGTAGACACCGGAGCCGGTGAGCTGGCGGAGCCCAATGCCGATCGCGGCCAGCAAGAGGCCGATGACGGCCGCGGAGTCTTCGAACAAGGCGGCTTTGACCGTTGTGTCAGCCGACTTCTTGACGTGCTCGATCAGGTCGGTGTGCTCCTGCTTCGCCTCGGCGTGCATCTGGCGGTAGGCCCTGAGGAACGAGATCGTCTCCGCCGTGCCCGCGACCAGCAGGACGATGTAGGCGACTAGCGGGCTGCCTGACTCGCTGGACTTTCCGAGCGCGAGGATTCCCTCGAAGATCGAGAACCCGGCGCCGAGCATGAAGATCCCGAACGCGGCCAGCAGTGACCAGAAATACCGCTCCTGGCCATAGCCGAACGGGTGCTCCGCGTCGGCTGGCTTGCTGGCCTTCTTGATCGAGGTCAGCAGGAAAGCCTGGTTCAGCGTGTCCGCGACGGAGTGCGCCGACTCCGCCAGCATCGCGCTCGAACCTGTCAGCACACCGGCGATCGCCTTGATCACCGCGACGAACACGTTGGCGGCTCCTGCGACCAGCACGGTGCGCTTGGTTTCGCCGCCGCTGGATCCGGCTTGCCCGTCCTTGGGATCTTCAGCCATCGGCAGGCGCTACCCAGTTCGCGCCCGTTCAGTCAGGATGACTCAGCAGAGTGATGCGAACTCGATGTGCCCTGGTGCCGTCGCCCCGCCGATCCAGTTGTGGCCTTCGCCCCAGCTCATGGCCGGGGCCGGGGTCCGGCAGGTCGTGTTCATGATCAGGCCGGTGTAGTCGCCGTACGGGAACAGGAAACCGTTCGGCGTCGACTGCGACTGGGCCGGATCGAACTGGGAGATCTGCTGACCTGGCGTCGTCCACGTGGTCCCGCCGTTGGTCGAGGCGCGGTACCACAGGTTGTACCCGTCGACGTGGTCCACCGTGCCGTCAAGCGAGTCGTTCCTGTCGTCCATCCAGGTGGCGAACAGCTGGCCGGGTCCGGCTGCGACGATGTTCGGGAACAGCGCGTAGCAGGCGGAGCCTGGGCAGTTGGCGGCGGTCTTGTCGTCCACCCGGCCGATGAGCGACCAGCCAGCCGCGGTCGTGCAATTCGACGAGCACCGCGACAGGTTGATGATCGTCGGGCTCTGCCGCGTGCCGTGCGCCTGCCCGTCCTGCCAGGCGAGGTACAAGGTGCCCGCCGAGTCGATCGCGATCGCGTCCTGCGGGCCGAAGAACGAGAAGCCGCAGTTGCTGAACGGGCAGTTGGGACCCTGCGGCGATTGCGCGATCGTGGGGCTGAACGTCGTCGTGGCACCGCCGGCCGCCGTCTCCGAGACGCGGTAGTCGGCCGCGGGAGCGCCCGTGCAATTGCTGGTCTGGCAGTCGCCCCAGGCGAACCAGGCGTTGCCGTGCGAGTCGAACACGCCTCCTTCGGCAAAGCCGACCCTGTCGGTGGCGTCGACGAGATGCTGAACGAAAGTCTGGCCGCCGTCCGACGAGACCGACACGAAATGGCTCGATCCCTGGGTGTACGCGTCGTAGACGACGTTGTTGCTGGCAAGGATCTTCTCGTGGTCGCAGTTCTTGCAGCCCTTACCGTTGGCCTGGACCGCCTGACTGAAGGACTGGCCGAAGTTCGTGGATTTGGCGACGTAGATGTCCGTGTGGCCGCCTGACAGGCCGTAGGCGAGGAATGACACGTATACGGCGCCGGTGCTCGCGTCGATGGCGATGCTCGGGTCGGCCTGCTCCGTGTAGTTGATACCGCCAGGAGTGGCCGCGACGACCGATGGAGCGCTGAACGTCTTCCCGCCGTCGGCCGAGATCTGGATCATGATCCGCGAGTTGTTCTGAGCGGCCGCGGGGTCGCAGGTCGGGTCGCCAGCGAAGTGCGTGATCAGCACGTAGACGTGGGAACTGTCCGACGCCATCGCCGGCTCCCAGTCATCACCGCCGCAGTAGCCAAGGCGCAGCACGCTGACGGCCGCCTGGCCCGCCGCCGGGGCGGCCAGGCCCCAGGCGGTGATGATGGCCAGCGCCGGGATAAGAAGTGAGACGAGCTTCCTGGATACGACTTTCGTGAATAGCCGCCTGGGCGTCCGCGGCGTTCTCGCCATTGCCGTCATTTTTGTTCCTTCGTGTCTTATCCGCTGAGCAGCCACTGGAACGACAATTGCCGCGAATGTAGCGCCGGTGGCGGGCGCGGTCAACCAGGTGGGACGGCCGAAACTGTTCGCTGCCGGGACGCTTGACAGATTCCTTCAGGGTCCTATAGTACTAGGTACCTAGTTGAATGAGCGGAGCGCGGTGATCGAGTTCCATTTGGACAGCCGTTCGGGTGTCTCGCCGTACCTGCAGTTGATCCACCAGGTCAGGCAGGCACTCAGGCTCGGCATGCTCGCCGAAGGGGATCAGCTCCCGACGGTCAAGGACGTGGTGGGCAGCCTGGCGATCAACCCCAACACCGTTCTCAAGGCGTACCGGGAGCTTGAGTACCAAGGCCTGGTCGCGGCCCGGCCGGGCGTCGGCACGTTCGTGACCAAGTCGCTGGCGGACGATTCGCTCCCGGCGCACGCCGGCCTGCGCACGGAGCTTGAGCAGTGGCTAGCCAAGGCACGCCTGGCCGGTCTCAACGACGAGAGCGTCGAGGCCCTCATCATCACGACCCTCCGCGCAACAACGAAGGAGGCGGTATGACCGTCGCTCTGGAATCGCGGGCGCTGACCAAGCAGTACGGAAGGCAGCAAGGCGCTGACCGATTGCGATCTGAGCATTCCCGCTGGCCGGATAGCCGGCCTGGTCGGCCCGAATGGAGCAGGAAAGACAACGCTGCTCCACCTCGCCGTCGGCTTGCTCGCGCCGACCTCCGGCACCATCGAGGTACTGGGCGAGCGCCCGGCAAGCAGCCCGTCGCAGCTGGCCAGGGTGGGCTTCGTCGCCCAGGAAGCGCCCGCCTACAGCGGGCTCAGCGTCGCCGATCACCTGAAGCTCGGGCGCGCGCATGAACCCCGGCTGGGACGCTCAGCTGGCCCGGCGCCGGATCTCCGATCTCGGCCTTGACCCGCGTCAGAAGGCGGGCAAGTTGTCAGGCGGGCAGCGCGCTCAGCTCGCCCTGACCCTGGCTATCGCCAAGCGACCTGAGTTCCTGATCCTCGACGAACCGGTCGCGAGCCTCGACCCGCTCGCCAGGCGCGAGTTCCTGCAAGGCCTGATGCAGGCCACGGTCGAGCATGAGCTCAGCGTGCTGATCTCCTCGCATCTGGTGGCCGACCTCGAGCGAGTCTGCGACTACCTGATCGTGCTGCACGACTCCCGTGTTCAGATCTGCGGCGAGGTGGACGACCTGCTGACGACACACAGGTTGCTCACCGGGCCACGGCGCGATACCGCCGAACTGCCGGCGGGCTGGCAGGTCATCTCCGCCAGCCATACCGACCGGCAGAGCACGCTGCTGATCCGCAGCGCCGAGCCGGTCAGCGACGCTGGCTGGACGGTTGCGGAGATCAGCATGGAGGACCTGGTTCTCGCCTACATGAGCAATGCCAACGTCGCGCCTAGCCGCGATCGGACTCTGGAGGCTCAACGATGATGTGGCTGACATGGCGTCAGTTCAGGACGCAGGCGATCGCGACGGCCGCTGCGCTAGTCCTGGTCGTGATCGTGCTGGCAGTGAGCGGTGTGCAGTTCGCCGACAGGTTCCATGCCACTATCGCCGGGTGCCAGGCTCGCGGCAGCTGCAGCCAGCTGGCGAGCGGCTTCCTCCACGCGCTGCAGCGGCTCGGGCTACGGCCGTGATCGGCCGGTCGCAGTCGGACTCGACCTACGCCGTACCTGGTTTGATCGGGCTCTTCTGGGGCGCACCGCTCATCACGCGTGAGATCGAGACCGGCACCTTCCGGCTCGTCTGGACCCAGAGCGTGATGAGGAGTCGCTGGCTCGCCATCAAGGTCGGGCTGATCGGGCTGGTCGCCCTGACCTCCGCGGGCCTGCTGAGCCTCATGGCGAGCTGGTGGATGACCCCGATATACCAGGCAACGGCGAAGGCCAACAGCGATTCGGGGGTCGACCGGCTGGCGCCCGCAGTGTTCGGCGCCAACGGGATTGTGCCTCTCGGCTACGCGGCATTCGGATTCGCGCTCGGCCTGGCCTTCGGCGTGCTGATCCGCCGGACGATTCCCGCCATGGCCGCCACGCTGGCGGTGTTCGCCGGGATCCAGATCGCGTGGCCGCGGTGGATCAGGCCGCATCTGCATGAGCCCGCTTCGCGCCACCTCACCGCTCAACCTGTCGAAGACTCGACGAGCTGGCGATCGATCCGCAACGGCACATGTTCGTGCAGGCGGCAGCCTCCAAGCCGGGCGCCTGGATACTCTGCGAACCAGACCATCGATCCGGCCGGGCACCATTCACGGGTCCGGCGACCAAGGCCTGCCTGGACCAAGGCATCCAGGCGTGCTATGCCTCCGTGGCCAGGCTGCACCTCCGCCAGGTCCTCACCTACCAGCCGGCCAGCCGGTACTGGGCCTTCCAGTGGTACGAGACCGGCGATCTTCCTGGCGCTCGCCATCGCGCTGATCTGGTTCTGCTTCTGGCAGGTCAGCCGCCGCGGCTGAGCTGAATCGGTGGCCGCCTGGCACCCGGCGGCCACCGCCCTGGGCGGTCCGTTACGCCGCGATAGGACGGGTAGTCGCTGGTTGGCGGTACGCTTCCGACCAGTCCGTTTCGTCGATCCGGCAGCGGGGGTGATGACGTGAGTGCCGCAGGTCGGGTGACCTATCACGGGGCCGAGCCAGCTGCGCAGGCCGCTGGCGCCGCCGCGATTTGCTCGGTGACGCCAACCAAGTGCGAGGCCAGGACCAGGGTGTACCGGTCAGGCAACCTCGTCGCCGAGGGCTTCCCTGTCGCTGAGATCAGCGACTACCTGGAGAAGGACGACGGGGCCATAGTCTGGCTCGACCTGCTCGACCCCGACGACCACGACCTCGGGGTGCTCAGCGAGGAGTTCGGCCTGCACCCGCTGGCGGTCGAGGACGCCGAGCATGAGCATGAGCGCACCAAGCTCGACCGGTACCACGGCTACCTGTTCCTCACCGCCTACGCGGTGCGCCTGAGCGAGACCAGCGGCCGCCTCGGCACCAGCGAACTGTCCGCGTTCATCACGCCCCGGGCGCTGATCACGATCCGCAAGGACGACTCCTTCGACATCGGCGCCGTCGTCAGCTACTGGGACGGCAGCCCTGACCTGGCCAAGGAAGGCGTCGGCTACCTGCTGCATGGCCTGCTCGACAACATCGTGGACGGCTACTTCGCCGCGGTGCAGTCCCTGGATGACGAGATCGAGGCGGTCGAGGACCTGCTGTTCTCCGACAACCCGCGCGAGCAGGGGGCCGTCCAGCGGCGCAGCTTCGAACTGCGCAAGAGCCTGGTCATGCTGCGCCGGGTGGTGCTCCCCATGCGCGAGGTCGTCAACGCGGTGATGCGCAGGGACCTCGGGATCATGACCGAGCCGCTGCAGCCGTACTACCAGGACGTCTACGACCACGTGCTGCGGGCGACGGAGTGGACGGAGAGCCTGCGCGATCTGGTCACCACGATCCTGGAGACCAACCTGACGGTGCAGGCCAACCGGATGAACGTGATCAGCAAGAAGGTGACGAGCTGGGCTGCGATCATCGCCGTGCCCACGTTCGTGACCGGCTTCTACGGCATGAACGTCCCCTACGCCGGCTTCGGCAAGCCCTGGGGCGTGGCCGTGGCGCTCGTGCTCATGCTGGTCGCGTCTTCCTCGCTCTACTTCGTGTTCAAGGCGAAGGACTGGCTCTAGGCCTGGTTTGTGCCGTCAGGTGCTGAGCAGCAGCACGCCGCCGAGGGCAGCCACCACGCCCATCGATTGCACGGGCCGGAGCCGCTCGGCGAGGATGCCCCTCGCCAGCAGCGCGGTGACCACCGGGTAGAGCGACGCGAGCACGGCCGCGACCGCCAGGTTGCCGCGGCTCGCGGCCAGCGCGTACGAGCCGTTCGCGATGATGTCGGAGATCCCGATCGCGGCGAGGGCGGCGAGTCGCCTGGCGCCGAGCTTGACCTCGCGGAGGATCCCGGCCTTGAGCACGATCGGCGCCAGCACCAGCAACCCGCCAGCCCGCTGGAGCAGCAGGGTCCCGTACACGCTGCCGTCGCCGGCCGCGAGCGCCAGCAGCGTGTACGCGACGCCGAACCCGATCGCGGCCAGCACCGCGAAGATCACGGCTTGCCGCCGGACATGGGCGCCGCCGCGAAACTCGGGGCCGCAGGCCAGGATCACGCCGATCAGCGTGACCGCGATTCCCGCGGCCTGGAGCGCGCTCAGGTGCTCGCCGCGGGCGAGCCCGACCAGCACCGGGATCGCGGTACCCGCCGCCGTGATAGGCGCGACCAGGGATAGTGGCGCGTCGGCCATCGCCCGGTAGAAGCTGGCGAGCGACAGCGTGCCGATTACGCCAGCGATCGCGGCGACTCCGAGGTACCAGCCGCCGGGGAGCGCGAGCAGGGGAGCGAGCACGACGAGCCCGGCGAACGCGATGGCCTGGGAGATCAGTACCGCGGCCGACGGGTGCAGCCGTCGCGAGATCAGCCCGCCGCCGAAGTCGGACGAGCCCCAGAGCACCGACGCGGCGAGGGCGAGCAGGGCGTTCACGCAGCCGACAGCAGTCCGGTGAGGGCGGCCACGACGAGGCCGCCGAGCGACGGCAGGTCGTAGCCGCCTTCCTGAACCGCGACGACCGGCGCGAGCGGTGCTATCAGTTCGCCTGCCCTGCAGTACCCGTCGGCGCTGACCTGGAGCGGGCTCTCCGGGTCGTCGGCGGCCGCGTCCACGCCGAGCGACAGGACGACGGCGTCCGCGCCGCGTTGGCGCACGTCGGCGCAGAGCGCGCGCACCGCCGCCAGCCAGCCGTCGTCGCCGGTGCCTGGCGCGAGCGGGATGTTCCTGTTGGCTCCGGCGCCCGGGCCGGTCCCGCGCTCGTCGGCATACCCGGCGTAGTGCGGAAACCAGCCCTCACCAGGATCGACGTGCGCGCTGCCGTAGTAGACGTCTGGCCGGTCGTAGAAGATCGCCTGGGTGCCGTTGCCGTGGTGGGCATCGATGTCGATCACGGCCACCCGTTCGGCCCCTGACGAGCGCAGCGCCTGCGCCGCGATCGCGGCGTTGTTCAGGTAGCAGGACCCGCCGTAGGCCGACCTGGTCGTGTGATGCCCGGGCGGCCGGCAGAGCGCGTAGGCAGTGCGCGTCCCCGCCGCGACCAGGTCGGCGGCGGTGAGCGCCGCGTCGGCGGCCGCCCTGATCGCCTCCCAGCTACCTGGTCCGACCAGCGTCATCGTGTCGTAGCAGAACCGGCCTGCTCGCCCGTGTGTCGCGGCCGGCGAGCGCATCGGCAGGTCGCCGAGCAGGCCAGGTGTGGGGAACACGTAGGGCACGACCCGGCTGCGCCCGTAGTCGCGCTCATAGCCGCCGGCCTGCCATTGCGACCAGATGGTCGCGAGGTGCTCGACGAGTTCCGCGTCGTGGACGGCTTCGAGCGCGGTCGTGTCGTGCGGCGTGGCGGTCGTCACCGTCGCGCCCGCTTCGGTCACAGCCTCCAGCAGCACGCTCGCGCGCTCAGGAACTTCGGTCCCGGTCTCCCAGACCCCGAGCCACACCTCGCCGGCCGGCTCATGCAGTAGGCAATCGGCGCTCCACACGACAGGCAGCCCGGCCAGAGCCTGGGTCGTCATCGGAACGTTCTCCCTCGCATGCGTCGGCGGGCCAGGTAGGCGATGATCGTCGGGTGACTCGGGCCGCCGATCTCGGCATCAGGATAGGGACTCTGCCAAGCGGACAGACCGCCTCAATAGTAGATGTACCCGGCGTGGGCGTGGGACACGCCACGGTCTGGCGCGACGAACCGCCGCCTCCGGCCGGTCGTGGCATCGCCAGGACCGGCGTCACGGTGATCGACATCGGCGGCAACCTGTTCCGCAGCCCCGTCCCGGCCGGCGGCGCCGTGCTGAACGGCGCCGGTGAGTGCACGGGCTTCATCACCGCGGGCGAGTGGGGGCTCATCGAGACGCCGATATTCCTGACCTCGACCATGCAGGTCGGGCGGGTCTACGACGCGGCGTGCGAGCTGATGATGGCCGAGGACCCCGCGATCGGCCTCGACGACGTGATCATTCCGGTCGTCGCCGAGTGCGACGACAGCTTCCTCAGCGAGTCGCGCCGGATGCAGGTCAGCGCCGACGACGTGCGCGCGGCGCTCGAGGCAGCCAGGGCTGGGGTGGGCGGTCTGGCGCCCGAGGAAGGCGCGGTCGGCAGCGGCACAGGCATGAGCTGTCTCGGCTTCAAGGGCGGGATCGGCTCGTCGTCGCGGGTCACGCCGTCTGGTCACGTGGTCGGCGTGCTCGTGATGACCAACTTCGGCGGGCAGGACCGGCTCACTGTCGACGGCGTGCCCGTCGGCAGGCTGCTGCCGCCCGCCGAAGATCCCGCTGGATGGCCGCCGGACGCGGGCTCGTGCATCACGGTTGTGCTCACCGACGCCCCGCTCGACTCCGCCGCCTGCTCGCGGCTGGCCAGGCGGGCCGGCCTAGGCCTGGCCAGGACGGGTTCGACCGCCACTCATGGCAGCGGCGAGATCTTCCTGGCGGCCGCGACCGGCCGGCGCGCCCAGCGAGGCACGGCGCCCACCGGACCTGACCCTGTGGTCGGCAGCGAGCTCAACCCGTTCTTCGAAGCCGTCGTCGACGCGACCGAGGAGGCGGTGCTGAACAGCATGCTCGCCGCGCCGACGGTCGTGGGCCGCGACGGCAACTACTCGCGCGGCCTGCCTGCCGACCGCGTGGCCGCACTCCTGTCAGCCGCCGGCCGCCTCTAGCCAGCCTCGAACCTCTTCGCGGCCAAACCGCGAGGACTCGGGGTCGTATGGAGCGCCTTTCTCCACGCAGTTTCCTTTTGTCTACGCGTTTTGGGGCGGCTATCCGGTCCGCCGGGGCCGATTACCGGTCTGCGGACAGTTTGGCTTGCGCCAGGTGACAGGAGACCAGGTCCTGCCCGGCAACGCCCGCGGGCAACACCGACAAGGCAGCCCCCGTGCACTGCTCAGCGACGCCAGCCGCGGCAGCGGAGCCGGACGCCAGCTCAGGACACCGAGGATGGAACCGGCAGCCGCCAGGAATCCGCGTCGGGTCAGGCGGCTCGCCGGTGAGGACGATCGGCTCGATCGGCGACTCGGGCAGCACCGACATCAGCGCCCTCGTGTACGGGTGCCGCGGGTCGGCGAAGACCTGTTCTGGCGTGCCGACCTCGACGATGCGGCCGAGGTACATGACGGCGAGCCGATCGGCGATGTTCCACGCGAGCCCGAGGTCATGGGTCACGACAAGAGCCGCCAGCCCGAGTTCGTCCCGCAGCCGGAGCAGCAGCGACAGGATCTCGCCGCGGACGGAGGCGTCGAGCGAGGCGACCGGCTCGTCCGCGACCAGAACCGACGGCTCGAGCACCAGCGCTCCGGCGATCACCACGCGCTGGCGTTGCCCGCCGGACAGCTCGTGCGGATAGCGCTGGAAGAACCGCTCGGGAGGTCGCAGCCCGCACCGGGCCAGCGCGTCGGCGACCCTGGCCTCCTCGTTGTCGAGACGATGGATCCGCACGCCCTCGGCGACTGCCTCATAGACCGTGTGCCGCGGGTTCAGCGAGCCGGTCGGGTCCTGCAGCACAAGCTGCACCTTGCGCCGGTACTCACGCAGCGCGGCCGACCGGTAGGACAGCGGCTTGCCGGCGAACCTGACCTGCCCCTCGGTCGGCCGCTCCAGCCCGAGCATGGTCCTGGCCAGCGTGGTCTTGCCGCAGCCGGACTCGCCGACCAGCGCCAGTATCTCGCCGGCCGCGATGTCCAGGTTCACGCCGTCCACCGCGGTCGCGGCGGCCCGCCGCCTGCCCCGACCCGCGAACTGCACCCGCACCCCGACGGCCGACAGCACAGGCGTCGCACCGTCGGCTGCGCTAATCGCGGTCATGCGATCGCCTCATCGGGCTCTTCAGCTCCTTGTTCAACAGGGCGCTCGGACGGCTCGCCCTCGTCACCTGGCAGTACCCGGACACATGCCGCCTTGCGGCCGTCCCCGGCCGACCACAGATGCATCTCCTTGGTCGAGCACTCGGGCCTGACCACGGCGCACCTCGGGTGAAAGCTGCAGCCAGAGGGCACGGCCGCCGGGTCGGGCGGGTCGCCTGGCAGGCCGCGCGGGTTCATCCTGGTCCGCGTGTCGCCGATGATCGGGAAGGCCCAGGACAGGGCTTCGGCGTAGGGGTGCCTGGCGTCGGTGAAGACCTCGTGCGCCGGGCCCTCCTCGACGATCTTGCCGGCGTACATGACGGCCAGCCGCTGGCAGGTGGCCGACAAGACGGACAGGTCGTGGCTGATCATGATCATCCCGATCTCGCGCTCGCGAACCAGGTCTCCGATCAGGTTCAGCACCTGCGCCTGGATCATCACGTCCAGCGCTGTGGTCGGCTCGTCCGCGATGATCAGCTTCGGCGAGCAGGCCAGCGCCATCGCGATCATCACGCGCTGTTTCTGGCCGCCCGACAACTCGTGCGGGTAGCTCTGCGCCCTCTCGGCCGGAAGCCCAACCTGGCTCAGAAGTTCGCCTGACCCGGCGGCCCGCCTCCTCCTTGCTGACGCCCGGGTAGTGCAGCAGGATCGGCTCGGCGATCTGGCTGCCGATCTTGCGCACCGGATTCAGCGAGTGCAGCGCTCCCTGGAACACGATCGAGGCGCCAGCCCAGCGGACGGCGCGCAGGCGCCCCCAGTTCATCGTGAGCACGTCATCGCCGTTGAACAGGATCTCGCCGGTGACCTTCGCCGAAACCGGCAGCAGCCGCAGGATGGAGGTCGCGATCGTCGACTTGCCGCAGCCGGATTCGCCGGCCAGGCCGAGGGTCTGGCCGGCCTCCAGAGCCAGGTTCACCCCGCGGACGGCGGGGACGGGACCACCTTCTGTGCGGTAGGTCACCGACAGGTCGCGTAGCTCAAGCAGGCTCATCAGCGCTCCCGCAGCTTGGGATCGAGCACGGCCTCGAGTGCGTGCCCCACGAGCGTGAAGGCCATCACCACGATGATCACCGCGATGCCGGGAGCGAGCAGCCAGAGCGTATTGCCGGTGCCGACGCCGTAGCTGTAGGCAGCGCCGAGCATCTGCCCCCAGGTGGGCCTGATCGGGTCGCCGAGGCCGAGGAAGGACAGCGTTGTCTCCGCCAGGATCGTCCCGGCCACGGTCAGGATCGTGTTCGCGAGCAGCAGCGGCATCACGTTGGGCAGCACGTGCCGGTACATCTGGTGCCAGTGCCCGGCGCCGAGGGCCTTCGCCCGCTCGAGGTACGGCCTGGTCTCGACGGCGAGCGCCTGGGCCCGCACGATTCGCGCCGTGCCGGCCCAGGACGTGAGGCCGATGACCATGATGATCACGCCGAGCGACGGGCCGATGGTGCGAGCGATGACCATCGCGAGCGGCAGGAACGGGACCACGAGGAACCAGTCAGTTACCCGCATCATCACGTTGTCGGTCAGGCGGCCCGTCCGCGCCCTGATGCTGCCGAAGTGTCCAGCGACGACGCCGACCAGCGCTCCGATCAGGATCGATATGAGCGTCGCAGTCAGCCCGACGAGCAGCGAGTTGCGCGCGCCCCAGATCAGTTCGGTCAGCACGGACCTGCCGTCGCTGTCGGTTCCGAGCAAGTCGTGCAGGCTCGGTCCCGTGTTCGGGGTGGCTGTCGCGAAGATGGGGTTCAGCCCGCGCGAGTTTGCGAGCACAGGCGCGAGCAGCGCGACCGAGATCATGACCGCGAGGACGATCAGGCCCGTCATGCCACGCCTGTCTTTGCGGAACTCCCGCCAGAAGCGGGCGATCGCAGTCCTGCGCCTCGCCCTCGCGAGCGCGCGCGGCGTGAGCGCCGAGTTGACCGGGGGCGACGACCCGCCGGAGCCCCCCGCAGGTCCCGCGGTACTAGCCTGCGCCGTCATGCCTGCCGCACCCGCGGGTCGAAGGCGCTCAGCATCAGGTCGCCGATCAGGTTCGCGACGATCACCGCGGCCGAGAACAGCAGGAAGGTGCCCTCCAGGGTCGGGTAGTCGGGCGCGTTGAGCGCGACGTACGACAGGCGCCCGAGGCCAGGCCAGGAGAACACGGTCTCGGTGGTGATCGCGCCGGAGATGACGAAGCCCAGGTTGAGCATGATGAGCGTGACCGAGGGCAGCAGCGCGTTCGGCACCGCGTGCCTGCGCCTGACCAGGTCATCACGCAACCCTTTGGCCCTGGCTGTCAGCAGGTAATCGGCTTGCAGCTCATCGATCAGAGACGACCGCATCACGAGCGAGTACTCGGCGAGGTAGACAAGCGTCAGCACGAGGCAGGGCAGCGCGAGGTGCCAGAGCAGGTCGCCGAAGCTGGCGAGCCCCGAACCGCTGCCCGTGAAGTTGTGCATCCCCCCGTCAGGGAACAGCGCGAGCTTGCCAGCCAGTGCGATCAGCAGCACCATGCCGAGCCAGAAGTCCGGCATCGCGTACAGCACGTTGACGAACGCGGTGGAAGACCGGTCGAACCTGCTGCCGCGATTCCAGCCACCGCGAATGCCGATCCACACCCCGATCACCGTGGACAGGACAGTCGACGTGCCGACCAGCAGCACGGTCGGCCAGAGCGCCTGGCCGATCAGCTGCGACACCGGCAACTGGTTGACGAACGAGCGGCCGAGGTTGCCGTGTGCGGTCTGGACGAGGTAATTCCAGAACTGCTGCGGCAGCGGCAGCCCGAGCCCGAAGGTCCTGTTGATCGCGGCGAGTTGCTTGGCGGTAAGCGTGCTGTTGTGAGTCAGGTTCTTCGCGGGATTCGCGGGCAGCACCCGGAACAGGAAGAAGTTGGCGACCAGCACGACGAACAACGTGATGGCAGCGCTCAGCACCTTGACGGACAGCGCGCGGCCGAGGCCGGACGAGGCTCCGGGCCTCGTGCCGCTGCGGTCCTCCGCGGCGGCACGAGCGCCCTCGAGCATGACGTCTGCCACGAGCGGCTATTCCCGCTCGTCCGCGGTCGCCACCCTCCGGCGCCGCGTGACCAGCCACGCTCCCGCGCCGATCACCACGACCGCGGCGGCGATGCCGCCGATCAGGCCGGTGTTGACCCCGCTGGGCGCGGGGGCGCTTACCGCGCCGATCTCGTTCTGGCAGCCGATGTTGTGGTCAGTGAGCGACGGGTTGCTGCCGGCCGGGCGGATGCAGTAGTAGCTCCAGGCCTCGAGTTCCTGGTACAGGTACAGGCCGTTGGGCTTGTCCGGCGACGGCGCGAACCCGGTGAACTTGTCGCTGCGGTACGCCTGCGTGTCGTTCGGGTAGTAGAGCACGTTGTACGGGTCGTCGTCGTAAAGCATCTTCTGCATCTGCAGGACGACCTTGGCCCTCGCGGCCCCGTCGAGTGATTGCTGCTGGTGGTAGAGCTTGTCGTAGGTCGAGTTGCAGTAGAAGCTGTCCGACCAGCCTGGCGTGTAGTTCGGACCTGAGCCGTACGAGCGCTGGCCGCACGTGAACACCGAGAGCTGGAAGTCGGGATTCGGCTCCACGCCCCAGCCCCACATGAACATGTCGTACTGGCCGTTGCCGATGTCGGCAGTGAGCTGACTGTCGGACATCGCCGTGATGGTGACCTTGATGCCGATCGCGTTCAGCCAAGCCTTGATGTACGGGGCGTCCTGCGTCTGGGTCGGTGACTGGTTCCTGACGAACAACCGCAGCGAGAGCTGCTTGCCGTTCTTCACCCGGACGCCGTTCGGGCCCATCTTCCAGCCGTCGGCGTTCAGGATCTGCTCGGCCTTGGTCGGGTCGTAGTGGTAGGTAGCCGACGCCGGCGGGGTGTAGTGGAACTGCGCGTAGATCGGCGGGATGATCGACGTGCCGACGATCCCGGTGTTCGAGCAGCACCTTCTTCACGAGCTCAGACGTGTTGAGCGAGTAGCTGATCGCGTGCCTGACGTTGACGTCCTTGAGCGCTGGGTTGCCGTTGCCGATCGGCTTGCCGCTGACCGTCGCGGCACCGTTGTTGAAGGACAGCTCGTCGAAGTTCCCCGCCTCGGCGTTGATCAGCTTGACGCCTGGCGTGGTCTTCAGCGACTGCCACAGCGCGGGCGTGAGGCCCTCGGCGAAGTCAATGGTGCCGTTGGCGAGCGCGAGCTTCATGGCGGTCGGGTTGTCGAACCGCTGGAAGACGAGCGTCTTGATGCCTGGCTTGCCGCCCCAGTAGTGCGGATTGGCCTTCAGCGTGATGGTCTGGTTGGACGAGAAGCTGGAGACCGTGAACGGACCGGTGCCGACCGGGTTCAGGTTCTTGAACGAGCCGAGTTGCTTCTCGCTGATGTGCTTCCAGATGTGCTCGGGCAGGATCGGCAGCTCGAGCCTGTTCATCACCGGGGTGTAGTGCTTGACCGTCATCACGACCGTGTACTTGCCGGTCGCCTTCGCGCTCTTGATCTCGCCGACATAGGCCTCGTTGTCGGCGAACTCGGTCGAGTCGGGCACGATGTTGCGCTGGATCGTGTACGCGACGTCGGCCGCGGTCAGCGGGACGCCGTCGGACCACTTCACGCCGTGCCTGATGTGGTAGGTCCAGACCAGGCCGTTCTTCGAGTGGGTCCAGGACGTCGCGAGCCTCGGCGTCCCCGCGTAGTTGACCTGGCCGTAGTTCGACAGGTTGTCGTAGAGGATCTGGTAGACCTCGTAGTCCTGGCCGGTGAAGCCCAGGAAGGGATTCAGCGTGTCGACCGCGTCGGTGGTACCGACCACGAACGTGGTCGAGCCCGCCTTCTGTGTCGCTGCCGCGAGCCTGGCCGATGGCGCGGCGGTCGCCAGCGATCGCGGGAGTCGCCGCCGCGAGGCCGCCGCAGAGCGCCAGGCAGGCCGCGGCCAGCCGGAGCGGCGGCCGGGTGATCGATCGGAGCATGGGGGTCTCTCCTTAGTCTGGCGCTCATGCGGGGCTATCTGTAGTTATACCGCCACAGTCCGCGACAGTGACCGCGATGACGTGCGTGAAGTCTCCGGGAAGTTTATATAGTTTCTGTAGTTCCGCTAGTTATAGCCCTTATATCCCGTTGCTGCGTGCTCGCGATAGGGTGCGTGCCATGCCAGAAGCCAGCAGCCAGTCGCAAGTCCCGCTGCCCGCCGCCCCGCCGGTCGCCCCGCGGATCAGCAGCGTCAGGGCACTGCACGGGAGCAGCGAGTCCGACGACTACGCCTGGATGCGCGATCATGAGCGGCCTGAGCTCCGCGACTACCTCGCCGCGGAGCGCGGTTACTACGACGCGCATGCCGCGCTCCTGTCCGCGCTGGCCGGCCGGCTCGCCGCTGAATCGGCCGGGCGGATACCCGACCAGGCTGAGGACTCGGTCGGATGGCCCCTATCAGGCTTTATCTACCGCACCAGGACACCACAGGGAAGAGAGAATCTTCAGTTTCTTAGGTCACAATCAGGAGAATCTGCCGAACAAGTCCTCTTGGACGAGAACATCATCGGTGCGGCGACCGGCTACGTGGACGTGGGCGCTCGCGAGCCAAGCCCCGACGGCTCGCTGCTCGCCTGGTCGGCGGACACCAACGGCGCGGAGATCTACCGGCTGCGGATCAGGGACCTGCGCACCGGCGCCGACCTGCCCGATGACATCGAACGGAGCTATCCGGGCGTCGCCTGGTCCGCGGACTCGCGCTACGTCTTCTACCTGGTGCCCGACGAGCTGAACCGGCCGTACCAGCTCTGGCGGCACGAGGTCGGCACCCCAGCCTCCGGCGACGTCCTCGTGCTGCAGCGAGGAGGACGCCAGGTACGAACTGACCTTGCGCGCCTCTCGCAGCGGCCAGTTCGCGATCATCACCTCAGCCTGCAGGGACACCACCGAGGTCGCGCTGATCCCGCTAGCCGATCCGCTCGCCGAGCCCGTCGTCATGGAGCCGCGACGGCGCGGCGTCGAGTACTGGGTCGATCACGCCAGGTCCGGTGACGACGGCCCTGGCGGGCCGGCCTACGGCGCGCTCGGCCCTCGGGCCGCTTCTCGCCTCGGACCAGGCTGGCTGTACATCGTCACCGACGACGGTGAGCCCGAGTTCACGCTGAAGCGAACCTCGGCCGACGCGCCCGGCGCCGCGAACTGGGCGCCGGTCACCTGCCCGGCCATCGCCCCGGCGCGCGGCGACACCCGCCTGCACGGCTGCGACGTCATCGGCGACCGGCTGCTGCTGACGCTCCGGCGCGACGGCGCGCCGCTGCTGGCCATCACGGACCTGGACGGCGGAAACGTGATCGAGGTCGGCCCCGCCTACCAGGCTGGCTCGATCAGCGTCGAGCACGCCGAGGACTACGACGCCGGATCGGTCATCGTGATGGAGGAGTCACTGATCGAGCCGCCGGCCTGGTTCAGGCTCGACCTTGCCACCGGCGAGCGGACGCTGCTGAAGCGCAAGGACGTGCCAGGCTACGACCCGGCGCGGTACGTGACGGAGCGGGTCAGCGCGCCGGCCAGAGACGGACAGCAGATCCCCGTGACCCTGGCGTACGCCAGCGGGACGGCGCTGGACGGCACTGGGCCCTGCCTGCTGTACGGCTACGGGGCGTACGAGTCCTGCTCAGATCCTGAGTTCAGCCTCGGCCTGCCGTCGCTGCTCGACCGAGGCGTGGTCTACGCGATCGCGCACATCAGGGGCGGCGGCGAAGGCGGCAGGAACTGGTGGCAGCAGGGCAGGCTGCGCTCCAAGCCGACCACGTTCACCGACTTCATCGACGTCGCCGACTGGCTATCGGGGGGTTCGGGAACCGCATTGGTTGACGGGAGCCGGATCGTCTCGCGCGGCTTGTCGGCCGGCGGGCTGCTGCAGGGCGCCGTCTTCTCGATGCGTCCGGATCGCTGGCGCGCCGTGGTCGCCGAGGTGCCGTTCGTGGACTGCGTCACCACGATGCTCGACCCGTCGATCCCGCTGACGATCAACGAGTGGGACGAGTGGGGAGACCCGCGCGACCCCGACGACTACGCGTGCCTGCGTTCCTACTCGCCCTATGACAACCCGCCCGGCCGGCAGGCGGCCGGCGCTCCTGGTCACCGGCGCCGTGCATGATCCGCGGGTCGCGGTGCACGAGCCTGCCAAGTGGGTCGCGCGGCTGCGGGCGACCGCCGGCGCCGAGGTCGGGCCCGTCCTGTTCCGGGTCGAACTCGGCGCCGGCGCCCACACCGGCCCGTCAGGACGGTTCGCGCAGGCGAACTACGAGGCCGAGGTGCACGCCTTCGTGCTCGACGCCATGGGCATCGCCGAGTAGCGCCCTCCATGATCACGGACGTCTTTCGGCGGCGATCCGCAGAAAGACGTCCGTGATCATGGTTGACACGAGGCGCGAGCGAGGCCAGCCTCGGCGTTATGCCGGTAAAGCCGCATTCGTTCGCAGTCGTGACTCGCCTCTGCGCTCGCCATCGTCGCGGGCCTCGCCGGGCTGAGCCCGGCGGCGTCGGCAGCGGCTGGTCCTCGGTCCGAGGCCAGCGGCCGGCCCGCAGGGCCCGGGCAGGCCTCGGCCGGCCACGGCCTGCCAGGGCCCGGCGTCGCAGGCATCAAGCCGATCGGGCAGCGCAGGGCGCCGGCGGCTCCCGTGAACGCCGCGGCGCGGGACGGGCGGCATCCGATCAAGGTCGGTTCGGTGGTCATCCCGCCATGCTCGGCGTCCAAGCTGGCCTGGTGCACGACGATCAACGTGCCGTACGACTACTTCAACAAGGCGGCAGGCGCGATCAAGCTCGGCTTCCAGTGGTACCCGGCGACCGGCGGCAAGTCGCACCGCACGATCGTCGCGATCCAGGGCGGCCCCGGCTACGCGACGACGGACTACGCCTATCAGCTACCGGGCCATGCTGTTCCCGCTGCTGCGCACCAGGAACCTGCTGCTGGTCGACCTGCGCGGGACCGGCGCCTCCTCGCCGTTCCTGTGCAAGGCGCTGCAGCACTGGACCCTGCTGGACAGCATCGCCTCCTATACCGCCGACACCGGCGCGTGCGGCCGCCAGCTGAACCACACCCGCAAGCTTCGCGGCGGCCACGGATACGTGCACGGCAGCGACCTGTACACGACCGCCAACGCGGCGCGCGATGTCGCGCTGCTGCTCCGCAAGCTGCACACGGGCAAGGTCGACTACTACGGAGACTCCTACGCGACGTTCTTCGGGCAGGTTTTCACGGCCAGGTTCCACCGGCTGCTGAGGTCCGTGACGCTGGATGCCGCTTACCCCGTGGTCGAGGCCAACCCGTTCTACCCGCTGGCGCTGCCCGCCGCGCACCGCGGCTTCAACCGCGCCTGCGACCGCAGCGTCACGTGCCGCGAGGCCACGCACGGCCCGTCCTGGTCCAGGATCGGCGCGGCCGCCGCGTACCTGCGCAAGCACCCGGTCACCGGCAAGATCAGGGATCCCTACGGCGACATGACCACGACCAGGGTCGGCATCAACGAGCTGATCGAGCTTGTGAACATCGCCGGTTCCGACAACGGTGTCTACCGCGAGCTTGACCCGGCGATCCGCGCGCTGCTCGGGCCCGACCACGACGCGGTGCCGCTGCTGCGGCTGACCGCGCAGGAGATCTTCCCGTCAGAGAACTCGGGACCGGTCAGGAACTTCAACGCCGGGAGCTACGAGGCGACCACGTGCCTGGACTACCCGCAGCCGTTCTCCTACTCCTCGTCCATCCCGCGGCGTCACGTCGAGTACCGGCAGGCGGTCGCGCGGCTCGGGCGGCACGCGTTCGGCCCGTTCACCGTGCACGAATGGGTCACCGAGCCCGAGGAAGAGTTCGACGCGTGCCTGAGCTGGCCAGCTCCCGTGCACCCCGACCCGCCGATCACCACGCGGGCTCCTTACGCGCCGCGCTCGCTGCCCGTCCTCGTGCTCTCCGGCGACCTGGACTCGCTGACGACACCCGCCGAGGGGCGCTGGACAGCGAGGGAGATGGGGCCGTCGGCGCGCTGGATCCTGATCCGCAACGACACGCACGTGAACGCCATGGACGACACCTTCGGCTGCGCCGCTGGCCTCGTCAGGCAGTTCATGGCTGACCCGCAGCGGCTGCGCCAGCTGAACGCCAGCTGTGCCAGGCACACGCCAGAGGTGCGCACGCTCGGGAACTTCCCCATGCGGCTTGGCGAAGTCAGGCCAGCCAATCCGGCGGCCGGGAACCAGGCAGGCCGCACCGCGCTGCGGCTCGCGGCAGTCGCCGCCGCTGTCGTGGGCGACGCGGACTGGCGCTGGTACTACGGCGACGGCGTGCACGGCTGGGGCCTGCGCGGCGGAACCTTCAGCTTCGCCGGACCGGAGAAGCGGACCGTGATCACGTTCCGAGGCGACCGCTGGACGAGGGCGACCGCGGTCAGCGGCCACGCGATCTGGAACATCAGGTCGGGCCGGCTGACGGCCTGGCTCACGGTGACCGCGCCGGACGGGCGGACGGCCACGGTGCGCCTGCGCTACCGGGACTACGTCGCGCACGCGATCGCGACACTCGCCGGGACCTTCGCCGGCCGCCACATCGCCGCGACGATGCCCGCGCCCTGACCGCTGCGGGCCGGACGCGGCTGCTCCTCAGGCCTCGTGCGGACCGCTGTGGCTTGGCTAAGGTTCTATGCCATGACCGAACCTGTACCCGGCGGGTACCCCGTCACGACCGCCTTCCAGATCCCCGGCATGACAGTCGAGAAGGATCTCGGCGTCGCCTTCGGCCTGGTTGTCCGCAGCATGGGCTTCGCCAAGGCGTTCGGGGCGAGCTTCTCCGCGCTGCGCCAGGGCGAGGTCAGTCAGTACACCCAGTTGCTCGAGGACAGCCGCCGGCACGCGATCGACCGGATGGTCGAGAACGCCAAGCTGCTGGGCGGCAACGCCGTCGTCGCGATGCGGTTCGACTCCTCCGAGATGGGCCAGCAACTGACTGAGATCGTCGCGTACGGCACTGCCGTCGTTGTGCGGCCCGACGGGTCCTGACGGGAAGGCCGATCGTCTTGGGCGGCGACCCACCGAGGCCCTCCGGGTCGGCTGATGGCCGCGGGCCCTCCGGGCCGGCTGATGGCCTCGGGCCCTCCGGGCCGGCTGATGGCCTCGAACATGGCGGGCCGCACGCCCCGGCAGGCGACGCCGACCGGGAGCGGCTGCTTGCGCTGCTCCGCGAGCACTACGCGGTCGGGAATCTCGACGACGCGGAACTGGACCGCAGGACCGGGCTCGTGCTCGCGGCCAGGTACACCGACGAGGCGGCCGCGGCGCTGAACAGGCTGCCGTTGCTGAGCGGCCAGGGCCAGCAGGCGTGGGGCCAAGAACCACGGGACCAGCAACCGCGGGCGCCCAGGAGCCGGCGTCGCCATGCTCAGGCCGACCGGCCAGGACCTGCCTGGGTCCCGACGTCAGAGCGGTTCCGCGACCCTGCCAGCCGGCAGATCATGCGCGTCTGGGTGGATCCTGCCGATGACAGCCGGCACTATGTCCCCGAGCCGCCTGGCCAGTAGCAACCCGCCTGGTACCTGATCGCACAATGGGAGGTATGCCTCCGGCCAAGTCTCGCACCGCCCCAGTGCCCGACAGCCAGCGCCCGACGGCCCTGTGTGACAAACGTGTCCGACGGCACCGTGCCAGACGGCACAGTGCCCGACAGCACCACGTGCCCGACAACACAGTGCCCGACATATCAGGGCTGCGCGACCAGTGCACCCGATTCCTGAACGGGCACGGCCCGGAACGGGCGGCCGACCTGCTCGCCACGATCCCGCCCGACACCGAGGTTGACAGGTACGGCGACGGCGGCGTAGTGGCCGCGCTGGAGAGCGAGATCGCCGCGCTCCTCGGCAAGCCTGCGGCGGTCTTCCTGCCGAGCGGCACGATGGCGCAGCAGGCGGTGCTGCGCGCGCACGCCGACCGACGCGGCAGCCGGACAGTCGTCTTTCATCCGATGTGCCACCTTGAGCAGCACGAGGGGCAGGGCTACCGGCGGCTGCATCAGCTGACCGGGAGGAAGGCAGGGGATCCGAACCGCCTGCTCACGATCGCGGATCTGACCTCGGTCGCCGAGCCGGTCGCCGCGCTCGTGGTCGAACTGCCGCAACGCGACATCGGCGGGCAGCAGCCGTCGTGGCCCGAACTGCAGGAGCAGTGCGACTGGGCTCGCGGCACCGGGGCAGCGGTGCACCTGGACGGCGCCAGGCTCTGGGAGTCGGCGGCGGGTTATGGCCGCCCGCCAGGCGAGGTGGCGGCCTTGTTCGACACCGTCTATGTCTCGTTTTACAAAGGCATCGGCGCGCTTCCCGGCTGCTGCGTGGCGGGGCCGGAAGGGATCATCGCCGATGTGCGGGAGTGGCGGCAGCGAATGGGCGGCATGCTGTTCGGGCTCTGGCCCAGCGCGGCATCGGCGCTGTACTGCCTGCACCAGAGGCTGCCGCGGTTCGCCGGCTACCTGGAGCGGGCCAGGCTGATCGCCGCGGCGCTCCGCGACGTTGCTGGTGTGCGGGTCGTTCCCGACCCGCCCCAGACGTCCATGATGCATCTGCTCATCGACACCACGGCCGAGCGGTTCGCCGCCACCGCCGGCTCGCTTGCCGCCAGCGAAGGCATCTGGACCTGGCCGCAGGCGATGACGACAGTCGACCCTGCGGTCCAGCGAGTGGAACTGTCAATTGGCGACGCGACATGCGCTCTGAGCGTCGCGGAGGTCGTCGCGGCCCTGCGGACGCTCGCGACCGCGCTAACGTGGCATCGTCGCGGGGTGCTGGTCGGGCACCGATTGCCGACGGAGTTGCTAGCTATCTGCCGGAAGCGCCCACTCCGGGTACAAATGGCAGTAAGATCACCCAGGTATGTTTACGTACCGCCTAGTGCGGGAATTAACGGTAGAAATTGTCGAAAATTAAAAAAAGAAGCATTACCCTCAATTAACTTCAAGTGGGTTTCTTCGGTTCCTTCGACAAACTAGCGGCTATTCCCGGCTCGCCGGAGCCGGGCGGGGTGCAGGGTCCGGCAACAGGAGAGAGGAAAGCACATGTCGGAACAGGCGGCAGCGTCCGTCGCGGGGACGATGCCATCCCCGGTAGCCAGACTTGAGCCCGATGCCATCGGCGTCGCCCAGGACACTGTCATCGGTATGGCGTCGTCGGCCCCGGCGGCCACCGTGGGCCTGTCGATCGCCGGACTGGCAGTTGCTACTGCCTACGGGGGCGGCGCGATCCTGATCTTGACCGCCATCCCGATGCTGATCATCGCCAACGCGTACCGTCGGCTGAACCTGTGGAACGCCAACTGCGGCGCCACGTTCGAGTGGGTCGGCCGGGCGATCAACCCGTATCTGGGCTACATGACCGGCTGGCTGATGGTGGCGGCCTACATCATCGGCACGGTCGCCGAGGTGCTGCTGCTCGGCCCGTCGGTGCTCGCCGTCTTCGGCTCCACCTCTACCAGCACCGGCGCGTACATCGCGATCGGCTGCGCGGTCGGGGTTGTGATGCTGATCATCGCGATCGTGGGCATCAGGATCACCGCCCGCACGCAGGTGGGCATGGCGCTGGTTGAGTACCTGATCCTGATCGGGCTCGCTGTGGCCGGCCTGGTCTACGAGTTCAGCCATCATGTGGGGGTCGCGGAGCACCCAAGTTCGGCCTGGCTGAACCCGAATGGCGTGCACGGGCTCGGCGGCAGCGCCGTGGCCGGCTTCCTGGTCGCGGTGTTTGTGTACGGCGGCTGGGACGGCACCCTGTACGTCAACGAGGAAGTCAAGCACCGGCGCGTGAACCCGGGCCGGGCCGCGATCTTCGCGGTCGCACTGCTGGCCGTCATCTACACGCTCTCACAGGTCGGCATGCAGGGCGTGCTCACCAGCAAGCAGATGGCGCACGCGGCGAACCAGGGCACCGTCCTTGTCGCGGTCGCGCAGGCGCTGGGCGGGGGCTTCTGGGCCAAGGCGATGGCGCTGGCCATCGCGCTGTCCGTGATCGCGACCACCGGCACGGGCATCGTGCTCGGAGCCCGGCTGGTGTACGGCATGGCCAGCTACCGGGCGCTGCCTGGCTTCTTGTCCAACGTGTCGCGTCGGTACGCCACCCCGGTCTACGCGAGCATCATGGTCGGCGTGCTGATCATCGTGCTCAGCGCGGTGTACTTCCTCGCGACGACGGTCCAGAACGCGTTCAACGACGTGATCTCGGTCGTCGGGTTCATGTTCTCGATCTTCTACATCATGACCGCGCTGGCGGCGATGGTGTACTACCGGCGGCGGATCTTCCGCAGCCTCTCGGACTCGATCACGATCGGCCTGCTGCCGCTGGGCGCGGCGGTCTTCCTCGGCTGGGTGCTGGTCAAGTCGATCCTCGGCGCCGGAGCGGCGCTGAACTGGTCGCTGGTCGCGATCATCGCGATCGGCTTGGTGCTGATGCTCGTCGCGCAGGTTCGTGTTCCGCTCGCCGTTCTTCCAGATCAGGCGCGAAAGCGACATGCAGGAGAGCTAGCGGCGACGGTCAGGCGAAAGGGCCGCGCCCCGACGGGCGCGGCCCTTCGTCGTGCAGTGCCCAGAGGTCAGCCGCCGGCGATGTTGGCCAGGCTGTCCCGTGACCGCCTGCAGTCAGCGGATCACCAGGCGACAGGACTCGGTCACACCGGCCAGCGGTGTCGCGCAGCAGGCTCGCCGCGTCGCCGATCCGCCCGACCGCGTAGTAGGCGTGGGCGAGGTGCATCCGCCTGGTGAGGGTGTCGACGTGGTCGACCCCCAGGACCCGCTCGGAGTCCGCCCTGGCCTGTTCGTGCAGCTGAACTGAGATGGCCATCCGCCCTGCCGACTGGTAGGCCGCGGCGAGGCGGCTGCGGGCTGCGATCGTGTCGGGGTGGTCGCCGCCGAGCGTGCGCTCTCGTCCTGACGCGACCCGCTTGTAAGCCGACAATGACTCCTTCAGCTGGTCAGCGCCCAGGTAGGCGTCGGCGAGCTTCTGGCAGGTGGCGAGCGTCGCCGCGTGGGTCTTGCCCTGGGCCTTCTCCCGCTCTGCCAGGTTGCGCTGGTACTGCCTGATGCCCTCGCGCACCCGTCCCGCGGCGCAGTAGGCGTCGGCAAGCGCGTCGCGCGCGTCGAGCGTGTCAGGGTGCGCGGCGCCGAGCAGTTTGCTCCGGTCTGCCGCCACCCGCTCGAACAGGCCGATCGCCTCCTCGGCGCCGCCGGCCGCGAGCAGGGCCCGGCCCATTCGCATCTCGAACCCGGTCGTGGCCGGATGGTCGGGGCCGAGCAGGCTGACCCGGTTCGACTGCACCCGGCGGAACCACGGCAGCGCCTCGATGCCGCGGCCGGCCGCGAGGAACGACGCGGCCAGATGGTCGCTGGCCGCCAGCGCGTCGGCGTGCTCGGCGCCGAGGAATCGGTCGCTCGCGGCCGCGACGTGGTTCCAGTGCGCCGCCGCGAGCATGGTCAGGTGCGCGTCCTCCAGGCTCTGCCCGGTGCGGAACAGGATCCGGTAGCCGTTGCCGGTCCAGAGCCGGTCGCCGGCCAGGCGCATGATGCTCGCCGTGCACGAACGCAGGCTGTCGGCGAGCCAGCTACCCGTATCGTCGGCTGGCCAGGCCTCGAGCAGCGCATCGGCCGCGCCAAGCGCGGCGCGCTCCAGCATGTCGCGCGAGGACGCCGAGCGCACAGCCGCCTGCAGCGCCGGGTGCATCCTGACCACCGGCGGTGTCACGCGAGCCGACGACGCGCCAGCACTCGCAGTGCCAGCGGGTGGGGACGACGCCGCGGATCCCCCGGGGCCGCTGCTCGTCGCCTCTACCGTCAGCAGGCCGGCCCTGGCGAGACTGGTGACGCAGGCCCAGGCTTCCTCGGGCTTGGTCAGGCCGGCCGCGGCTCCGCCGGCGAAATCCCTGGCGGCGGCCGTGGTGAAGATCGTGCCGGGAATCGAGTGACCATCCAGGGCCGCGGCCAGGATCAGCATCGGCTGCACCGGCGCCTTCGGCAGCAGCCTGGCAGCGTGCTCGACGCAGAGCGTCCAGGTGATCGCGCTGGCCGCCGGCCGGCCGGGGAAGGACGGGGCGAGTTGCTCTCGCTTGCGCGCGTACTGGTCCAGGTAGTCCCGGCAGGACAGGATCGAGCTGTCCAGCACGGCGCTGGCCTGGCCCAGTGCCAGCGGCTCGCCGCCGAGGATGTCCACCAGGTCGATCGCCCCGGTGCGCTGGCCCCGGTCCTCGGTGAGCCGGCCGAGCAGATAGCTCAGTGCCTCCCTGCGGCTGAGCACCGGAACCGGGAACGCGAGCAGGTGATCCTGGTCAAGCGCCGCCGTCGACTCGGAGGTCGTCACCAGCGTCCGGCCCGCCGGACCCGCTGGCCAGAGGCCCTCCACGTCCTGAGCCGCGGACAGGTCATCGAGCACGACGAGCCAGCTTCGGCTGGTCTCGCCCAGCCAGCTGACGAAGCGGGCGGCCACCGCCTCTGAATCGCCGGCCGGGTCGACGCCGAGCGCCTTCGCCGCAGCGGCGGAATACGCGGCCAGGATCGACACCCGGCTCGCCGCGTTTACCCAGACGAGCAGGTCAATCTCGCGCGACTGCCACAGCGTCTCGGCAAAGTAGACGGCGAGCTGTGTCTTGCCGACCGAGCCGGCCCAGTCGGGAGCTCCCGGCGGCACGGCGGCCCGCGCCGACCTGGCCGGCGTCAGCGCGACCGCCGCGCCAGGCGTCAGCACCTGGCCGAGGCCGGGCGCTGACTCGGGCCTGGCGACGAAACCTTCGGTGAGCGGGGGCAGCATGCCTGACCTGACCGGCCATGTCACCTGGCCGCCGGCACCGCGGGAGCTTCCTGCGGGTCGTCCTGCCTGTCCGGCGACCCCGGCCGGGTCGTCGGCCAGGACCCGGCCGTCGACGCTCACCGGCCGCCTGCCGTGTGGCTCGTCAGCATGCAATTCTCCTCGCGAACAACCGCGCCGCGGGGGTTCCGGGGGTCGCCCGGCCTGCCAGCACGCGGTTCATTACGAACCATACGGCCCGGCGAGGATTGTCACAGCGATTCAAGGTCAATCCACCGAGTGGCTCGCAATTTCGGCAATGACATTGCCTGTGCTGGGAACCGCGCCATATTTACGGCGGATCAGATCGGCGATCAACCCGGTCCATCCGGTCTGATGCGAGGCTCCGAGCCCGGCGCCGTCGTCGCCGTGGAAGTACTCGCTGAAGAGCAGGTTGTCCCGCCAGGCGGGATCGGACTGGAGTGGCTCGGTGCCGCCGAAGCACGGCCGCCGGCCCTGCGCGTCGCGGGCGAAGATCGCGATCAGCCGGTCGCTCAGGTCGGCCGCGATCTTGTCCAGGGTCAGCCTGCGGCCAGAGCCGGTCGGGTACTCGATCGTGACGTCGTCACCGAAGAATGTGTGATAGCGCTCGAGCGCGCTGATCACCAGGTAGTTGACGGGGAACCAGATCGGCCCGCGCCAGTTGGAGTTGCCGCCGAACAATGGCGTCGTCGACTCGGCCGGCTCGTAGTCGATCGAAGCCTGGTAGCCCTCCACGTCGATGGTGTACGGATGCTCGCGGTGCCAGGCCGACAGGGCGCGCAGACCGTGCGGGGACAGGAACTCCTGCTCGTCGAACAGCCGCGTGAGCAGCCTGGCCAGCTTGTCGGGCCCGGCGAGGCTGAGCAGCAGGCGCTGGTGCCCTGGCTCGCCGCGCAGCAGGCCGAGCGATCCTGCGGTGACCTGCTGACCGGTGCCGGACAGGCCGAGCGCGTCCTGGTCGTCCAGGCCGGCCAGGAAGCCGGCGAACCGCTTGCCGACCGCCATCGACCGTTCCAGCGAGCCCTGGTCGACGACGCCGAGCGCGAGCGCCGGGATCATGCCGGCCACCGAGCGCACCTTGATGGGCACCGCCTCGCCATCCGGGGTGATCAGCCGGTCGTAGTACATTCCGTCGGTCTCGTCCCACAGCCCGAGGCTGTCGAGCGCGTCCCTGATCGCGGCGAAGTGCTCGAGGAACTTCATCATCAGATCGGTTCCTGGCCGCTGCCCCGACTTGTGCAGCACCAGCGCCATCGAGGCCATCGCCATCGCGTAAAAGCCCATCCAGCCGGTGGCGTCTGACTGCTCGAGGATCCCGCCAACCGGCAGGTGCGAGCGGTCGATCGGGCCGATGTTGTCCAGCCCGAGGAAGCCGCCCTCGAACAGGTTGTTGCCCTCGGCGTCCTCGCGGTTGACCCACCAGGTGAAGTTCAGCAGCAGCTTGTCGAAGACCCGGCTCAGGAAGTCGATGTCATGCCCGCCGTCCACCGCGAACACCTCGAGCGCCGCCCAGGCCTGGACCGGCGGGTTCACGTCGCCGAAGTCCCACTCGTAGGCGGGCAGCGCGCCGTTCGGATGCTGGAACCACTCACGGCAGAGCAGGATCAGCTGGTACTTCGCGAACGCCGGATCGACGTGCGCGAGCGCCACGCAGTGGAAGGCCAGATCCCAGGCCGCGAACCAGGGGTACTCCCACTTGTCCGGCATCGACATGATGTCGAACGCGTCGAAGCTGCGCCAGCGCGAGTTGCGCGCGGTCAGCCGTTCGCTCGGTGGTGGCGGCTGGGCTGGGTCGCCGTCCAGCCAGCGGGCCACGTCGTAGTAGTACAACTGCTTGCACCAGAGCATCCCAGCGAAGGCCTGGCGCATGATCATCGCCTCGTCGGCGCTCGCGCCCTGCCGGGGTCAGCTCGGCGTAGAACTCGTCGGCCTCGGCCTGCCGGAGCGCCAGCACGCGGTCGAAGTCCGCGCCGAGCGCGTCCCGCGGATCGATCGGGCTGGCGCGGCACCGCCGGCTGCCGAGGTCGCAGCCGCGTCCGCCCTCGCCGGCCGGAGCCGCAGGCGCAACTCGGCGGACTGGCCGCCGCCCAGGGTAAGCCGGTACCAGGGCGAGCACTTGGTGCCGGTTCGCGCCGGGTTGACGGTCGCCGCTCCGCGGACGACGTGGTCCCCGATCCCGTCCTTCGGGAACGGCGTGATCGGCTCGCTGCCGAACAGCAGCGCGGTGTTGGTCTCGTTATCGCAGAAAAGTAGTTCTGGCGTGCTGCCGTCGGGCCCTGACCCTGCGAGCAGTTCGAGTTCGCCGACGAACGGGTGCTGCACGGCGACGGCGTCCCAGGCCGGCTGGGCGTCCGCGATGATGCTCTTCGCAGCCAGCGACGGCCTGGCCGCGGCGTCGGCCTCGTCGCCCCAGGCCCAGGTGTTGCGGAACCACGCGGTCGGCAGCACGTGCACGCTGGCCTGCTCTGGCCCCGCGTTGGTCACGCTGATCCGCATCAGCAGGTCGTCGGGGCCGGCCTTGGCATAGTCGACCTCGACGATCCAGAACCTGTCGTCGTCGAACACGCCGGCGTCGAGCAGCTCGAACTCGGGCTCAGACCGGTCGCGCGACGCCGTTCTCGGCGATCAGCTCGGCATAGGGGAACCTGGCTTGCGGGTAGTGGTAGCGCCAGCGGTTCCAGGCGTGACTGGGGATGGCGTCGGAGTACCACCAGTACTCCTTGACGTCCTCGCCGTGGTTGCCCTGCCTGCTGGTCAGCCCGAACAACCGCTCCTTGAGGATCGGATCCTCGCCGTTCCACAGCGCGAGGCCGAGGCAGAGCCGCTGGTGGATGTCGCAGAAGCCGGCCAGCCCGTCCTCGCCCCAGCGGTACGCGCGGGACCTGGCCGCCTCGTGTGAGAGGTAGTTCCAGGCGTCCCCGCCGGCGCTGTAGTCCTCGCGGACCGTGCCCCACTGGCGCTCGCTGACGTACGGGCCCCATCGGTACCAGTCGCCCGCCTGGCGCAGGCCGTAGTCCAGCCGCCCGAAGCCGGCCACCCGATCGCGTTCCGCGCCCATTGCCGCTCCTCGCCGCCCGTCAGCGATTCGCGACCGCGAGCCGTAGGGCCGGGCGTTAACTATAAAGGGGAGCGAAGCAGGCTGATAGGCCGACCAATCGCCTGGCAGGCCGAGGCCGAGGGAGCCCGATGACGGAGCTGATCACCAGCGCGGCGAACCCGCTGATCAAGCGCGTCCGGCTGCTCGGTGACCGCAAGCACCGGCGCCGCGAGGGCGCGTTCGTCGTGATGGGCGCGCAGCCGGTCTGGCAGGCGGTCGAAGCCGGGGCGGACGTCGAGGTCCTGATCGTCGCGCCCGACCTGCTGCGCGGGCCGGCCGCGGCGATGGTGGCGGAGCAGGAACAGCGCGGGCTCAAGGTGGCGCGCCTGTCAGGGACGCTGTTCGCCAGGATCGCCGACCGGGACGGCCCGACCGGGCTCGCCGCCATCCTCAGGGGCCGGACCAGGGGACTGAGCGACCTGCCGGTGCGTCCCGACTCGGTGTTCGTCGCGCTGCACGAGGTCGCCAATCCGGGCAACCTCGGCACGATCATCAGGACCGCCGACGCGGCCGGTGCCGCTGGCGTGATCCTGCTCGGTCAGGGCACCGATCCGTTCGACCCGGCCGCGGTCAAGGCGTCGATGGGCGCGCTGTTCAGCGTGCCGGTCGCGGCTGAGCCGTCTGATGAGGCGTTCCTGGCCTGGTGCCGCACGGCACGGGGTCGCGATCGCCGTCACCTCGGCGGCCGGCGCCGGGAACGCTCTGGGAGGCGGAGATCCCGCGGCCCGTCGCCGTCCTGCTTGGCAGTGAGGGCCCTGGGCTGCCTGAGCGCCTGCTCGCGGCCGGCGACCTCCGGCTGCGGATCCCCATGACCGGCACCGCCGAGTCGCTGAACCTTGCCGTCGCGACCGGAATATTGCTATATGAGACATGGCGGAGATTCCGGCATGAGAGCGAGACCGAATGGCCAGCAGCGCACTGACTCCTGAGGTAGAACCGGCCGAGGTCGGCCTCGACGCGGGCCGGCTTGCCCGCCTTGACAAGCACTTCAGCCGGTACGTCGATGACGGCAGGCTGCCTGGCTGGCTGATCACCGTGAGCCGGCACGGCAAGCTCGCCTATGTCTCGACTTACGGGCAGCGTGACGTCGAGGCCGGGCTCCCGGTCGAGACGGACACGATCTGGCGGATCTACTCCATGACCAAGCCGATCACCTCCGTCGCCGCGATGATCCTCTACGAGGAGGGCGCGTTCGAGCTGACCGACCCGGTCAGCAAGTTCATCCCGTCCTTCGCCGACCTGCGGGTCTACACGGGCGGCTCCGACATCAGGCAGGTGACGGTCCCGGCGACCGAGCCGGTCAGGATCTGGCACCTGCTGACCCACACCTCCGGGCTGACATACGGCTTCCACCGCTCGCACCCGGTCGACGCGCTGTACCGGGGCGCCGGCTTCGAGTGGGGCACGCCGCGTGAGTCCGACCTCGCGGCGTGCTGCGACATCTGGGCCCGGCTGCCGCTGCTGTTCCAGCCGGGCGCCGAGTGGAACTACTCGGTCGCCACCGACGTGCTAGGCCGGGTGGTGGAGGTCGCGTCGGGGTGCGGGCTCGACGAGTTCTTCGCCAGCCGCATCTTCGGGCCGCTCGGCATGACGCAGACCGGCTTCTGGCTCCCCGAATCCGACCGCGGTCGGCTCGCCGCGCTGTACACGGTCGGGCACGGTCGCAAGGCGACGAGGATGGACGCTCTCGGCGCCGTCGCGAAGCGCACGCCCGTGTTCCTCGGCGGTGGCGGCGGCCTGCTGAGCACGGCGGCCGACTACCACCGGTTCAGCTCGATGCTGCTCGCTAGCCCCGGCAGCCCGGCTGGCCAGCTAGACGGCGTCAGCCTGCTCAGCCCGCGCACCGTCGCCTACATGACCCGCAACCACCTGCCTGGCGGCGCCGACCTCGAGGCGTACGGCAGGCCGCTCTACGCCGAGGCGCCGTTCCGCGGGATCGGTTTCGGGCTCGGCTTCGCGGTCGTGCTCGACCCGGTTCCCGGCAAGACGCTGAGCAACGAGGGCGAGTTCTCCTGGGGCGGCGCGGCGAGCACGGCGTTCTTCGTCGATCCGCGGACCGGGCTCACGGTCTCGTTCTTCACCCAGTTGCTGCCGTCGAGCGCCCACCCGATCAGGCCGCAGCTGCGCCAGCTTGTCTACCAGTCGCTGACCGACTAGGCAGACACCCGGGCTATCGGCACCCTGGATTATCGGCGGTGCGCGCCGCCGGTCCTGCCGGGGCCGGTGCCGTCGCCCGTGCCGGTCCTCGGCGAGCGCGACGCGGCCGATTGGGCTGCGGGCTCGGCCGCAACGGACCCGGCGTCGGCGTTCTGGCCGGCCGCGTGCCGTGATCCGCCCTGGTGTCCGGCGCCGCCTCCGGTGCCCGCCCCGCCTCCGGTGCCCGCACCGCCGGAGGATCCGGTGCCGCGGTGCGCTTCCTTCCTGATCGCGTGCACGCGGTGCAGGATCAGGCCGCCCAGCAGCACGACGAGCAGGATGATGCCGATGACGGAGAACGACTTGAAGAACTTGTCGACGGTCGAGCCGAGGTTGTAGCCGAGGAGCGTCAGCGCCGTGGCCCAGATCGTCGTGCCGATCAGGCTGAAGAGGGCGAACGGCAGCAGCGGAATCTCGACGACTCCTGCGCCGAAGGAAGCGAAACACCGCACCAGCGGCAGGACGCGGGCCACGGCCACCGCCCAGGTGCCGCGGCCGGCGAAGAACCGCTCGGCCCTGTCCAGATCAGAATGGCTGATCAGCACCCACTTGCCGTACCGCTCGAGCAGGTGCCGCCCGCCTCGCCGGCCGATGGCGTAGGACGTCAGCGAGCCGCCCATCTCGGCGAGCGTGCCGATGATGATCACCGCCGCGACCGTGAACTTGTCAGGGTGCGTCGCGGCTATGACCCCGGCGAAGGCGAACGTGATCTCCGATGAGATCGGGATGCAGCACGCCTCGACGAACGCGAAGATGATCAACGCCAGGTAACCATGGCTCGTCATCACCGTGGTCAGGAAGTTCTCCATGGCGAAAGTTCTACAGCATCGGTGTTACTGCTCTGACCAGCCTCAGGTGAAAATTAGGTAGTACTTAAGATTCGCGGCGAGTTCCCCCCTGTGGCGCCACCCCCGGACATGCGTGTGCCCCGTCTCCAACGGGGGCTAGAGACGGGGCACACGGGTGGTGCGGCAGCGCCTGGGGGGAGGCGCGCGCCGCGGTCCGCGCCGTGGGGGGGACGGCGGCGCGGAGCTTGGGGATCAGACCAGGTGCTTGGTAACCGAGGCGACGAGGTGCGCGGCCTGGGCTTCCCACTTGGCGTAGGCCGAGGGGAAGGCCGAGCCCTGGACGCCCTGGGCTGCCTGCCACAGCGGCTGGTGCGCCCAGGCCGGGTCGCCGGCCTGGTAGCCGTGCAGCGCCTTCAGGAACGCGTCGGCAGCGTATGCGGGGTGCTCGATCTGGCCGGGGGTACCCCAGCCGCAGGACGGGCGCTGCTGGAACAGGCCGAGCGAGTCGCGGTCGCCGTAGTTCAGGTTCAGCAGGGTGGACTCCTGCATGGAGGTGGCGACGGCGATCACGGCCGAGCGCAGGCCCATGTGCTTCCTGATCGCCTCGTGGACGATGGTCTTGGCGTTGTCCCAGCGGGCTGGCGTGATCGGCATCCAGGTCTGCGGACCGCTCGTGCCGACGGGGGTGAGCTTGTCCTGCGCGGGCAGCGTGGCGTGGCCCGCGGGCTTCGGGTAGGTGTGCTTGGCCACGATCCGGCTCACCGCTGCCCAGGTCCGCGCGTGGTGCGTGGTCGGCGCGTGCTTTTTGGCGGGCGCCGTGTGCTTCGCCGGAGCGGTCTTCTTCGCGGACGCGGCCTTCTTCGCCGGCGCGGACTTCTTGGCCGTGCTCTTGCTTGCTCGCGGGCTTGCGCGGCTTGGCGGCGTGCTTCGCCGCAGCCGGCTTGGCGGAGGCCGCGGGCGCGTCGTGGTGGGCGCCGCTGACGGTCCTGGTCACGGTGTGCTGAGCAGTCGCGCTGCTGGCCGGGTGCCCGGCGAATCCGGCGGCCGCGGTCGCGCCCGTGACGCCAGCCAGCGCCAGCCCGGCGCCCGCGTAGGCCACGGTCTTCCGGCTGAGGCCAGCCGGGATATGAACTCGGGAAATCAGGTCGTGCAGGGGGGTACGGGGGGTGCGGGTCATCGCGTTCCTTCCGTGCTGACCCGCCACCGCCGCGTCCCTGGAAGTACTGGGAGCGGTGCCTTGCCTCCGGCGTTCGCCGGCCGGCAGTCTGGCGCATGTGTACAAGCACGCCGTGGGCGTCTCGTACGCGCCTCGCTGGTTCAGCGCGGGCGGCTGCAGGGAATCGCGGGGGTGCGGTCCTGGTCAGCCGGCCTCGGGGAGCGGAAAGCGGTTTATGGGGTTTGTACCGTCTTCCCGGCGGGGGTCACAATGTGTAACGCGACGATGACAGATCCGCATCCCGGAACGACCAAAGTGATGCACGTCACGAGGTCGCGTCCGCTAGCCGGAGCGCGAGTTGCCTGGCTTCGGGGCGCCGAGGGGCGACGTGGCCGTGGACGACGTCACGGTCGAGGGATCCACGAAGGTGCTCCCGGTTGGTCCTGCCATGACCGCTTGGTGCAGCGCGCTGCCCTTCAGGAATTCTGGCCAGCTCAGGAACCACTGGGTCCAGCCGTTGTCCCAGACGCCGCCGCGCGGGCTGCCGATGACCGTGACCGGGTCGCCGGGCTCGGCCATCTTGTAGTAGTACTCGGCGTCGGCTGGCGCCATGTTGACGCAGCCGTGGCTGACGTTCTCGAACCCCTGCTGGCCGGTCGACCAGTACGCGTCGTGCAGGTAGTCGCCGCTCCAGGTGAACCGGACGGACCAGGGCACCTCGAGTGAGTAGCCGGGGCCCTTCATCAGGACCGGGTTGCCCTTCTCGATCGTGAGATAGGTCCCGTTGGGCGTGTCGTCGCCAGGCCGGCCCGTGCTGATCGGCCAGTGCCGCAGCAGCTTGCCGTCCCGGTACAGCCACATGTGGTGCTTGGCCGTGCTCGCGACGACGATGAGCGACTTGCCGATGCTGAACTCCTGGGTCAGCGTGTGGTCACCGTAGACGCCGGGGGAGGCCTCGACGCCGTCCAGGTGCCCGACGAAGCTGACCTGGGTGTGCGCTGGCCAGTAGTCGCGCGGGCGGAACGACAGGGTCTGGCTGTTGTCCCAGTACCAGGCCCCGACGACCGGCTTGGACGTCGTAATCTGCAGCGAGCGCTCGACCGCGGCCTTGTTCTTGACGGGCTGGCTGAAGGTCAGCATGATCGGCATTCCGACCCCGTACTCCGACTTGTAGCCCTCGAAGATGTGGGTGACGAAGGTCTGCGACGGCCTGAGCGTCTTGAACGTGCTGGTCTGGGTGATCGAGTGGCCGCCGCCGACGGCGGTAGCGGTGACCGTGAGGGTCTGGTCAACGGGCAGCGCCCAGTTTGTGTGCCAGACCGTCTTCGAGCTATTCAGCGTGCCAGTGACTGCCCGCTGTCCGGTGAGCCCGTCCCCGGTAACGGTGACCGACTTGATGGTGCCCTTGGTCGAGGTGACCGTGATGCCCTTGCGGGGGCTGGCCGCTGCGCTGCCGCTGGCCGGGGTGATGCTGAGCTGAACGGTGTTGGCGGGCGGCGAACTCTGGCCCGATGTGCCGCCGCCCGATCCGCCGCCGGACGAGGACTGGCATGCGGCCGCGAGGATCCCCGTCACGCAGATCGCGGCGATGGGTGCTAGCCGGCCCAGGCCTGACCTGCCCCCTGCCGATCGGCGCAGCACCGATGGGTGCAGCCTTGATCGGTTGTGCTCGTGCAACACGCCGTCCTCCCAGGAACCGGATCGAAAACATCGTGCGGAGTACCCAGGTCGTTCCTCAGTATGCCTTCGCCGTCGGCATGCTCAGGTCCCCGCTCTCCCGGTTTTCTAGACGTAACGCGGCCGCCATTGGTTGCCTAAATCATCGGCCGGCAGCGGGCCGGCGCCGCCGGGCCGCCCCGAGCGCGGCGGCTGCCGCGACCGCCGCGACGGCGATCGCGAACCACGGCACGTAGTCGCCGAGCCGGTCGAACGGGGTCCGCACGCTGGCCGGCGGCAGGGCCAGCCTGACCAGAAGCACGCCGCGATCGGCCGTCCCCGCCCAGGCAGGACGGCCGGTGCCTGCGCTGGTGAGCAGCCTGCCGCGGGAGTCGAACGCGACGGAGTCGCCGGTCAGGGCCGCCTGCACCGCTGGCCTGCCGGTCTCGGCGGCGCGCAGCGCCGCCAGCGACGCGTGCTGCTCGGGCGCCCAGCTGCCCTGGAAGGTCGAGTCCGAGGTCTGGTAGATGAGCACCTGGGCACCACGGTTGGCGTCGACAGCCGACATGTCGGGGAAGGACGACTCGAAGCAGATCAGGACTCCGACGTTCAGGCCGCGTCCGCCCGGCAGAACGGCGTGCAGCACCTTGGCGCCGGTGCCGGTGACCATGTTCTCCGGCGCGGCCCTGCTGACGGAGGTGAGCCAGCCGAGGACCGACCTGAACGGTATGTACTCACCGAACGGCACCAGCCGGGTCTTGGTGTAGCTCTGCTCGATGCCGCCGGGACCGATCAGGACGGCGACCTTGGACTTGGCCCCTGCCGGGCTCACCGCATCCTGGCTGACCAGCACCTGGGTCCCGATCAGCGCGGACAGGCGCTGCAGCCGGTGCAGCACCCGGTGCGCGGTAGCCAGGTCATAGCCCACGCTGCTCTCGCCCCAGACGACCAGGTCAGACCGCGGTCCGGTGGAGCTGAGCCTGATCTCCCTCGCGAGCAGGCCCCTCGGGCCGCTGGCCAGGCCCGGCTGGACCAGCGCGAGCGTGACGTGGCCTGCGGGCCGAACGCGGTATTCACTGGCCGTCAGCGCGAACGCGACCGGCCCGGCGGCGACAGCGACAGCCGCGGCGGCCGCGCCGAGAGCCCGCGCCGGCAACCGCGCGGCCGTCAGCAAGATCACGATCGCGGTGTTGACGGCGACCAGCACGAAGCTGATCAGCCAGACGCCGCCCGTGGCGGCCAGCGCGAGCACTACCGGGTGCTGCCACTGGCTCGCGCCGAACACCGCCCATGGCCCGCCGATTCCCTGCCACGACCTGATCCAGTCGATCACCACCCAGCAACTGGGCAAGACGAACAGCGCGGCCAGTGCCTGCCGGGCCGTCGGGCCAGGCGGGCCAGGAATGCGCCAGGTCAGGCCGGTCGGTCCTGGCGCCTCTTCCTGACCGCGCAGCAGTCGCCAGGCGGCGTAGCCGACACCGCTCCACGGCGCGCCGAGCACGATCGCCACGAGCAGCACCGCGGGGCCGATGTTGGGGGTCAGCCAGTACATGGCCATCAGCAGGTAGCCGATGCCCAGCCACCAGCCTCTGATCGCGGCCTCGCGGCCGGTCGGAGCGGCCCTGAGCAGCAAGAGCCCGGGCACGAGCCCGAACCAGGCGAGGAATTCCAGGTTCAGTGACGGAAACGCCAGCACCGGCAGAGCCCCGGCGACCAGCGCGGCATATCGGGCAGGCATGGTCAAAGCGCGCAGAAAGCCCCGGCTCCTGCGGCGACGACTAGCTGGCCTCGCGGGGCTGCGGGGCACGGCTGGGTCGGCGGACTGGGTGCTCATAGTGCGGGCAGTGTGCTCCGTGATCGGGTCTGGGCTGGCAGTACCTTCATTGTGCTGCCCGTAATGTCACGGCCGTACCGCCCGCTCTGCGGCTATCGCCCGGTCATCGCGGCGACAGCACGCAGAACTCGTTGCCTTCAGGATCGGCGAGCACGACCCAGGTCACGTCGCCCTGGCCGATGTCTTGCCGCACGGCGCCAGCCTGTTCCAGCCTGCGGGCCTCTGCCTGGACGTCGCCGTCTGTGAACGGCGCGACATCCACGTGCAGCCGGTTCTTGGTGGTCTTCGCGTCAGGAATCTGGAGCAACTCGAGGAACGGGCCGGTGCCGGCCGGCGCGCGCAGCGACGCGAATTCCTGCTCCGCGGTTTGCACCTGCCAGCCCGTCGCCTCGGCCCAGAACCGCACCAGCTCGTCGGGCCGCGCGCAGTCGATGACGACCGCGGCCACCGGCCTGGCGTCCCTGTAATCGTCCCTGGGCTCGAGCACGCAGAACTCGTTGCCCTCTGGGTCGGTGAGAACGTCCCACGGGACGTCGCCCTGGCCGATGTCGGCGCGCGAGGCGCCGAGGCCGAGCAGCCGCTCCACCTGCGCGGACTGATCGTCCAGTGACGTGCTCGACAGGTCGAGGTGGACGCGGTTCTTGCCGGTCTTGCGGTCGGGGACCCGCACGAATACCAGTCCAAGCGCGGCCTGGCTCGGGTAGTCGAACCCCGCGGGCTCGGCGACGGCCTCGTCGGGATCCTCAGCGTCAACCTCCCAGTTCAGCGCCGCGGCCCAGAAGGCCGCGAGTGCGGATGGGTCAGCGGCGTCGAAGACTATGTGCACGGCACGAGTAGGCATGCACGCCAACCTGGCACGCTGACCGCGCGGAGGCAAGCACGGGCCGTTAATCCTGGCGGCGTCGCCGCCAGCCTGATCCGATCGCCCACGCCAGCGCGAGCAGCATGAACGCGATGATGCCGAGTTCTGGCCACTCGCCAGCCTGAACGGCGGGAGTGAGCTCGGTCCGCAGCGGCACCCGCGATTCCAGGATGGCCCGCTGCCAGGTCTTGCTCTTGGTCAGGATCGACCCGTCGGGGGCGATGATCGCACTGAGTCCGGTAGTCGATGCGACCGCAACCGCGCGGCCGGTCGTGATCGCGTCGATCCTGGCCATCGCGAGCTGCTGCAGGCTCTCGCCGAGCTGGCCGTCGAGCTCGAAGTCAGCGTCGTTGGTCTGCACGGTGAGCAGGTTCGCGCCGGCCAGGACCTCGGACCGCACCAGGTTGTCGAACCCGACCTCGTAGCAGATCACGTCGCCGAGCCTGATCTTGCCGATCGGAAAGACGACTGCGCGATGGCCGGGCCTGAAGTTGCGCGGCTGTAGCTGCGGCAGCGAGGTGACGACGCTGAGCAGCCCGCGCAGCGGGATCACCTCGCCGAACGGGACTAGTTGCCGCTTGATGTACTCCTTGACCGGTCCGCGGCCAGGCAGCCAGAGCTGTCCGGAGTTGCGCAGCGGGTGGTTGAGCACGGCGCCGACCAGCACGGGCCGGTTGATCGCGTTCACCGCGACCGCGATCGAGGCGTAGGTCGGGGTCGACAGCCTGGGGTCGATGTCGGTTGAGTTCTCCGGCCAGATCACGAGGGCGGGTGCGGGGCGGGTGCCTGCTCGCACCTGCCGCGCCAGCGCGATCGTAGCGAGCGCGTGGTTCTCGGTCACTGTGCTGGCGCGGAGCAGGTTAGGCAGGTTCCTGGCGTGCGGCACGTCGCCCTGCACGGTCGCGATCTGCGCCATCGGGGTCGGCCCGGACGGCGGCGACCACACCAGGCTGCCGCTCAGCGCGAGCCCCGACGTCAGGGCGGCGACGATGGCGCCGCGAGCGAGCGCCCGCCGCCCCGGCAGCCCCGGCCAGCCCGTGATGGCGAGGTACGCCAGGCCCGCGCCGGCCAGGGCCAGCAGGAAGGTCAGCAGCGGCGGGCCGCCGATCGCCGTCCAGCCCACGGTCGGCGCGTCCTGCTGGCTCATGGCGAGCCGCCCCCACGGGAACCCTCCCCACGGGAACCTGTCGTGCACGGCCTCTTGGAGCACCCACCAGCCGGCCACCGCGAGCGGCCAGAACCGCAGCCGCAGCAGCGGCCTGAGCGCGAGCGCCAGCACCGCGAAGATGAGCGCCTCGATCAGCGCGAGCGTGAGCCACGCGTACCAGGCGACGTTGACCAGCCACGACAGCAGCGCGACGAAGAAGACCAGCCCGCACAGCAGCGCCAGGGCGCAGGTCGCCAGCCGCCCCTTGCCCCAGACCGCGACGATCAGCAGCGCGGGTCCGACGCTGGCCAGCGGCCAGAAACCGAACGGCGGGAACGCCCCAGCGAGTGCCAGTCCTGCCGCGAACGCGGCGGCGAGCGACCACCAGCGATTCAGCCCTGGCCAGGAACGCTTTGAAGGAGCGGTTGCGGCCGGTGCAGCGCTGCCCTCGGCGGCCGGAGTCGCGGCGGCCCGGCTGTGGTGCAACAGATACTCCGGACGGTTGGTTGGCGATGATTCTGCAGTTCCTTCGAGCGTATCCCGCGAGCGTGGCGGCCACGCGCGCGTCGGCTCGCGCGGAATAACGCGGAATAACCGGTGCCTCAGGCGACCTTGAGACTGTGGACGAAGCCGCGAAGCGGGGACGACAGCCGCGACGCGGGGACGACAGCCGCGACGCGGGACGACGAGAGAGGAGCCGGCTGGTGAGCCGTCGAGGCTGGGTCTTGTTCGCGGCGATGAGCGTGATCTGGGGCCTGCCGTACCTGCTGATCAAGGTCGCCGTCGGCGGCGTTCCCGTACCGGTCCTCGTGCTCGCGCGGGTCGCCCTGGGCGCGGCGCTGCTGCTGCCGCTCGCGCTGCGGCGCAGGCAGTTCAGCACGCTCAAGCCGGTCTGGCCCTGGCTGCTGCTGTTCGCGGTCGTCGAGATCATCATTCCGTGGTTCGCGCTCTCCGAGGCCGAGCGCGGCATCAGCAGTTCGCTGACTGGTCTGCTGATCGCGTCAGTGCCGATCATCGTGGCCGTACTCAGCCTCTTCCTGGCCGGCGGCGACCGGCTCAGCCCGGTGCGCTGGACCGGTCTGCTGATCGGCCTCGGCGGAGTGGCGCTGCTGGCCGGCCCGCACCTAGTTTCCTCGAGCGGTGCCAGCGCGAGGTCCGTCGCTGAGGTGCTGTTTGTCGCGCTGTGTTACTCGACCGGCCCGCTGATCGCCGACCGTAAGCTGGCCGACGTCCCGCCCCTGGCCATGACCGCCGCCTGCCTGGTTCTCGCCAGCGTGGTCTACGCCCCGCTCGCGGCGCTGAACTGGCCATCGCACGTCCCGTCCACGAACGTGCTGCTCGCGATGGCCGGTCTCGCCGTGATCTGCACGGCGGCCGCGTTCCTGATCTTCTTCAAGCTGATCAGCGAGGCAGGTCCGGCGAGGACCAGCATCATCACCTACATCAACCCCGCGATCGCCGTGACCCTCGGCGTGGCCGTGCTCGGGGAGCACGTGACGGCGACCATGCTGATCGCGTTCGGCATCATCCTGGTCGGCTCGGTGCTGGCTACGCGGCCCGCGCGCCACACCTCCCCTGCTCGCCGCCCCTCCCGCCCCGCCGCCCCTGCCGCCCCGCCGTCCGCGCCCCTGCCGCCACCGCCCCGCGCCCCCGCCCCGCCATTCATGATCACGGACGAATTTCGGCAGGAGGGCCGAGAGACATCCGCGATCATGAAAAGCGGGCCGCCGGCGCGGCACTAGACTCGTCTAGGTGATTGACCTCAAGGCGGCACGACAGAATCAGGACGCGTTCCGGGCCGCGCTCGCGAGGCGCGGGGCGGCCGAGGACTTCGACGAACTGCTAGCGGCCGACGCCAGCTGGCGCGAGCACACCGAGCGCGCCGAGTCCCTGCGCGCCGAGCAGAAGAAGGCCTCCAAGGGAAAGCCGAGTCCCGACGAGCTCGCGGCGCTGAAGGAGCTGTCGGCCAGGATCGAGACGGCGCTGCGACAGCAGGCCGAGGCCGCCCAGCGCAGGGACGAGATCCTCGCCCGGATACCGAACCTGCCCGATCCGACCGCGGCCGACGGCATGGACGAGGAGGACGCCCAGGTCGTCCGCGACAGTCGGCGAGCCGCCCGTGTTCGACTTCGAGCCGAAGGACCACCTGGAGCTCGGATCTGAGCGCGGCTGGATCGACATGGCCCGCGGCGCCCGGCTGTCCGGCTCGCGGTTCGCGTACCGGATCGGCGACGTCGCGGTCACCGAGATGGCGCTGTACCAGTTCGTGCTCAGCAAGCTGCGCGGCAAGGGGTTCATGACCGTGCTGCCGCCGATCCTGGCCGGCGAGCGGGCCATGTACGGGACCGGGTTCCTGCCGACGGAGGAGTCCAACCTGTACCGGCTGGAGAAGGACGACCTGTACCTGACCGGCACCTCCGAGGTGGCGCTGGCCGGGCATCCACGCCGACGAGCGGCTGGAGGAGGACCAGCTGCCCGCCAAGTACGCGGGCTTCACGACGAACTTCAGGCGCGAGGCGGGTGCGGCCGGCAAGGACACCAAGGGCATGTTCCGGGTGCACCAGTTCGACAAGGTCGAGATGTACGTCTTCTGCGTGCCCGAGCAGTCGCGGGAGATCCACGAGCAGCTGCTCGCGCATGAGGAGGAGATCGCCCAGGAGCTCGGGGTGCCCTACCGGGTCATGAACATCGCGGTCGGCGACCTCGGCGCGCCCGCCGGCGAAGAAGTACGACATCGAGGCCTGGTTCCCGACGCAGCAGCGCTACCGGGAGATCACGTCCTGCTCGAATACCACCGACTACCAGGCTCGCCGGCTGAACATCAAGTTCCGCAGGGAAGGCAAGCTGGAGTTCGTCCACACCCTGAACGGAACGGGAGCGACCGCCAGGGCGCTGCTGTCGATCATGGAGAACTTCCAGGACGAGGGCGGCAAGGTCGCCGTCCCCGCGGTGCTCCAGCAGTTCGGCGCCCCGCCAGCCATCGGCCGCTACTAGGCCCGCTCGCTCAACCCGGCTGGCTCAGCCTCGCTCGCTCAGCCCCGCTCGCTCAGCCCAGCTCAGAACAGGGCCGTAGGCGGCGGCAGAGTAGGTGGTATCGGGCGCTTGCCGGCGACGAGACCTGCCTCGTTGATGATCCGGGACGCGGTGATCCCGGTGAAGCCGGCCCTGGCGAACAGCGTCGTCCAGGCGCTGATCGAGACCGGGTGCTCCCTGACCCTGATCAGGTAGCGGTAGCCGTTCTTCGCGATCCGCCACCAGCCGCCGATGCCCTTGCGCGCCAGGGACCGGACCTTGGTCTTGATGATCGCGCGGTCCTGGCTGCTGCCGCCGCGGCCGAACATCATGTCCGCGACGATGAGCGTTCCGCCTGGCCGGAGCCAGTGAAAGGCGGCCGCGACGAGTCGCAGCTTGTCCGCGTCGCGCAGCCGGTGCAGCGCGTAGCTGGTGACGATCAGGTCCGCGCTCTCGGCGGGCAGCGACAGGCTGTCGACCGGCCTGGCGAGGACCTCGAGATCGTCCAGGCCGCGCTGCTGTGCGACCGCCTTCAGCCGGCTGAGCACGGCGTAGCTGCTGTCCACCGCGAGCACCAGCGCGCCCCGCTCGGCGAGGGCGAGGCTGACCTGGCCAGACCCGCAGCCCAGATCGATCACGCGAAGCCCCGGCTGGACGCCCGCTGTGGCGATCACCGCGGCCGTGACCTTTTCGAGCCCGGTCACGGTCCTGATCTCCAGCCGGCTCGGCTGCGCGGGCGGCTGGAGATCAGGGCTGCTGGCGGTCCCGTTTGCTGCCGCGCGGCCACGCGCCGGCCGGGCTAAGAGGGCGCCTGTGCTCCGGTGATGAACTGGAATAGCGCATTATCCGACCGTAAGCAGACTCTTTTTTTAGCTGCTTTGCTGGCAGTCGCACGGGAATCGGTCACGGAGCCAGGCTAGCAAAGAAAGGACGCGAAGTACGCCCTGCTCACAGGCACAATTCTGATTGCGTTACGCGCATTTCGGCCCGCTATCTGTGATGGCAATACTATTTCATTCGACCGTCATATTTTGTTGCCGTAACCTTCACTTCGGGGTCGGATTCAGCGCGGCTGATCCGCAATAAACGCCACAATCTCGGCCGCCAGTCGCTCGCCGGCGTCCTCCTGCAGAAAGTGTCCAGCGCCGCTCAGCACCGGGTGGTCGATCCCGGCGGCACCGGGGATCGACCGCCGGAGGATCGGGGCCATCCCGCCCGTAATCGGATCACCGTCGCTGAATGCCACCAGGAAGGGCTTGTCCCAGCGAGTCAGGCGATCCCAGGCCAGCCGGTTCGCCTCGGACGCCGGGTCATCGGGCCTGATCGGGACCAGCCCAGGCATCGCACGCGGTCCTGCCTGGTACTCCGGGCCGGGGAACGGGGCGTCGTAGGCGGCGAGCACCTCGGGCGGCAGCGGCTTCAGGCAGCCGGAGCCGACCAGCCTGGAGATATGTAGGTCAGGGGCGGTCTGGACGACGTGGCGGAACTGGTGCCACACCTCGGGCATCGCGATGTCGCCGGTCGGCAGCCCGGTGTTGGCAGCCACCACGCGGGCGAAGCGGTCCTGATGCTCGGCGACGAGGCGCAGGCCGATGAGGCCGCCCCAGTCCTGGCCGACCAGCGTGACGCCGCGAAGGTCGAGCACGTCGAACGCCAGCCGGCGCACCCACTCCACGTGCCTGGCGTAGCTGTGATCGCCGATCTCGGCTGGCTTGTCCGAGCGGCCGAACCCGATCAGGTCGGGCGCGACAGCCCGCAGCCCGGCCGCGGCGAGCGCTGGCACGATCTTGCGGTACAGAAAGGACCAGCTTGGCTCGCCGTGCAGCAACAGGACGGGCTCACCGTCGGGCGGGCCCGCCTGCACGTATGCCATCTGCACCCCGCCGACATCGGCGTAGCTCGGCCGGTAGCTGAACCCGGGAAGCCCGTCGAACCGGTCATCTGGCGTCCGCAGTACCCGCATCCGCCGATAGTGGCACGAGTCCTGCCATCGCAACAGCGCGTAGTTCCAGGCACGATGCCCGCAGATCCGTGGCCGGCCAACCGCGGCGGCGCCAATTGCGGGAAACTTGTACTGTCGATCGAGCGGGAGGCGGAACCGGATGACAAGTGGCCTGATCAGCCATGCGGACAAGGTGCTGTTCGCCGAGCGGGGCGACACCAAGGGCGACCTCGCCGCGCACTACGAGCGCGTCGCTGAGCCGCTGATGCGGACGATGGGCGGCCGGCCCGTGCTGCTGCAGCGATTCCCTGAGGGAGCCGGGCGGCCCTTCCTTCTTTCAGAAGCGGGTGCCGAAGAACGCGCCGGACTGGCTGCAAACCACGACCGTGTCCACGCCGAACGGCACGACGTCGCAGGCTCTGGTCGCTGCCGACCTCGATCACGTGCTGTGGGCGGTGAATCTCGGCTGCCTCGGCTTCCACGTGTGGCCTTACCTGGCAGCCGACCCCGATCACACGGACGAACTGCGGATCGACCTCGACCCGACGCCGGGCATCGACTTCACGCACATCCGCCAGGCGGCGCATGAACTGCAGGTGCTCTTCGCCGAGGTCGGGATCACCGGCTACCCCAAGACGACGGGCAACCGGGGCCTGCACGTCTACGTCAAGCTGCTTCCGCTCTGGGACTCCTACCAGGTCAGGTCCGCTGCCGTGGCGGTCGCCAGGGAGCTCGAACGCAGGCGGCCTGACTTGATCACCGCGGCCTGGTGGAAGGAGGAGCGCGGCCAGCGGGTGTTCATCGACTACAACCAGAACGCGCCGCACAAGACCGTCTTCGGTGCCTGGTCGGTCAGGGCGCGGCCGGGTGCGCAGGTCTCCACGCCCATCACGTGGGGCGAGATCGATGACATCCATCCTGACCAGTTCACGATCGCCACGATGGCCGACCGGCTCGCGAAGGTCGGCGATCCGTGGCAGGCGATGAACGACGAGCCGCAGTCCCTGGAGCCGTTGCTCGAGATGAACGCCAGGGACCGGGCCAGCGGCATGCTCGACGCGCCCTGGCCGCCGGTCTATCCGAAGATGCCGGACGAGCCGCCCCGAGTAGCTCCGAGCCGGGCCAAAAAGACCTGATCGCTCTTATGATTTACCCGTTCGCATCGGCAGCTCGCGGAGATCCGGAATGACAGCTCCTTCATGGCCTTTTGGCGACGGGCCCTTCCTGGTCGGCGCAGCGTTCGACGCTGGCGAGGGACGAGCGGCGCGGCAGGGAGTTCCCTGTCGATCTCTGGCATCCGGTCGCCGCGGACGGGGCCTCGCCACCTAGGCCGTGCCCGTTGATCGTCTTCGCCCACGGCAGCGGCTTGAGTCGCCGCTCAGCGACCTTCCTGTGCTCGCACCTGGCCAGTCACGGCTACGTCGTGGCGGCGATGGACCACTCCGAGGTCGTCGCTGCCGACCTCGCGCCCGGCCAGGACGAGACCGCCGAGCAGCGGCAGGCCAGGGTCGACGCCATCATCGCCAGCCGCGTTCCCGACGTGCGTTTCCTGCTCGACTTCGTGCTGGCCGGCGGCGGACTCGAGGCGACCGCGGACGGCGGGCAGGCGATCGAGGTCGACGAGGACAAGATCGGGCTGGCCGGGCACAGCTTCGGCGGCTGGACGGTGCTGGCGGTGCCCGAGTCGGATCCCCGCGTGTCGTCGATCGTGGCGATGGGACCCGGCGGCAGCTCGAATCCGTTGCCAGGCATCCTGCCGCTGAGCCTGTCGTTCGAGTGGGACCAGGAGGTGCCGGTGCTGTACCTGGCGGCCGACAGCGACGTGCCGATACCGCTCGATGGCGTCCGGGAATTGTTCGGCCGGACGCCGGACGCACAAACGGATGTTCGTGCTGCGCCGGGCCGACCACCAGCACTTCCTCGACGACGTCGAGGGTCAGCACGAAGCGCTGCGCGCGATGACGCTGCCCGGCGACGCCGCCTGGATTCCCGGCGCGATGCGGCCGATGTCCGAACTCTGCTCAGGCGCGCAGGCGCACGACTTCGTCCGCGGCCTGGCGCTGGCGCACTTCGACGCGACGCTGCGGCAGTCGGCCGAGGCGGAACAGTTCCTGGCGACTGATGCCGAGGCCGGGCTCGCCGGACGGGGCGTTGACGCTGGCGTATACCGGGGGTGTTGACTAGGGCGTGTCTGGCCCATGACGAGCAACACCGGACGATACGAGGCGGGCGATGACGGAGCAGGCAGCCAGCAACGCGACGGCCGGGGCAGGCTCGCTGACGTCCAGCCGGGAGTCGAGTTTCCCGTCGCGGCCGACGGGCGGCGCAGCACCTCGGCGTTCGGCCGGGCGGTGATCGCTGACGCGCTGCGCGCGACTGATCCGGCCGGCGCGCTCGGCGCCGAACAGGAGACCAACTGGCGCTCCGGCTACCTGACGCACTTCCGCCGGGTGATCGAGGCCGGGCTCTCCTCCAGGGCTGGTGCTCTCGCGATCGCCTCCGACGGGCTGAGCTCGCTGCGCAGCCGGATGCGGTGGGTGCAGCCCGGCGAGGACGAGACCGACCTCGATGACCTGCTGCGGCGGTAAGGCCACCCGCGAACTCGGCACCGCGACCGTCGTCGGCACGGCGGAAGCCGAGGCCGAACTCGCGATGCCGTACCGGGGCGAACGGTTGCGCGGCGATGACTTGTCCCGTCAGCTAGACGCGTGGGTGAGCGCCGGCGTGATCGAGCCGTCCTGCGCCGAGGCGGTCCGCACGGTGGCCGCGCACCCGGAGTGGCTGAGCCTGCCGGGCCGGACCGTGGCCGTGCTCGGCGCCGGCTCGGAGGTGGGCCCGCTGCCCGTGCTGCTGCGGTGGGGAGTCACCGTGGCCGGGATCGACCTGCAGCGGCCGCGGATCTGGGAGCGGGTGCTCACGGCCGCCAGGTCGAGCGCTGGCACGCTGCATGTGCCCGTCGACGCGGCTCGAATCGGACGACGAGCCCGGCGCCACGGCCGGGGCGGACCTGACCAGCGAGGTTCCCGAGCTTGCCGGCTGGCTCGGCGGGCCTGGACGGCCCGCTGGTCCTCGGCAACTACGTCTACGCCGACGGCGGAGCGAACGTCCGAGTCTGCGCCGCCGCCGACACGCTCACGCTCCGGCTGCAGGCCGCTCGCGACGACGTCGCGCTCGCGTTCCTGGCCACGCCCACCGATGTCTTCGCGGTCCCTGGCGAGGCCGTCGCGCACTCGGCGCGGGCCTACCAGGACCGCGCGGCGGTCCTCAAGCTGGCCGGCCGTCCGCTGCGCACGCTGTCAGGCGGCCGGCTGCTGAGGCGCGCCTACCTGCCGGGCACCGATCCCGGCATCAGCGACAACCTCGTCGCGCAGCAAGGCCCGAACTACGCGCTCGCCAAACGGCTCCAGCGATGGCGGGCCAGCCTGGCCAGAGACGCGGGCACGACCGTGTCCATGAACGTCGCCCCGCCGACGAGGACGAAGTCGGTGGTCAAGAACCGCGCGCTCGCCGCCGCCTACGCGGGAGCGCACCGGTTCGGCGCCGAGATCTTCGAGCCCGACACGACCAGGGTGCTGATGGCGGCGCTGCTCGTGCACGACCTGCACGCGGACCGCCCGGTGCACGAGCACCCGTGGCAGGAAGAGGCCTACGCGGCAGCCCATGGCGGCCTCTGGCGGATCGGCTACGCCCCGCGCAGCGTCCTCGGTCTCGCCGCGCTCCTCGGCTACGGCGCATCCCGGAACTAGCGTCGGCGTCGCCGACTGACTCCGGATGCTATGAATCCCGGGATCCATCCGGTACATACGGATCGATCCCGGGATTCATCCGATGATCAGGGCGCCGCGACGGGCTCAAGCGGCGCGGATGGCGCCGGGGCCAGTTCCCGCATGTCCCGCTTGCCGGGCAGCCAGGCGAGCCAGCGCGGCAGGTACCAGCTGCGGTCGCCGAGCAAGGCCAGCGCCGCCGGCAGCAAGATTCCGCGAACCACGGTCGCGTCGATCAGCACGGCGGCGCCCAGGCCGATGCCGATCATCTTGAGCTGGATCAGCGAGAGCGTGGCCAGGATCGAGAACACGGCGACCATGATCACCGCGGCGCTCGTCACCACGCCCGCGCTCCGCGCGATGCCGCCCTCGATGGCGTCAGGCGTCGTCGCGCCTCGCAGCCACAGTTCCTTGATCCGGCTCAGGATGAACACGTGGTAGTCCATGCTCAGCCCGAACAGGAACACGAACATGAACAGCGGCACCCACGGCACGATCGCGCCGTAGCCCGAGTAGCCGAGCAGGCCCTCGAACCTGCCGTCCTGGAACACGAGCGTGAGCAGGCCGTACGCCCCGGCCACCGACAGCAGGTTCAGCGCGATCGACACGAGCGGAATGGCCACCGACCTGAACGCGATGAGCAGCAGCCCGAACGCGAGCAGCGCGACGACGGCGAAGACCAGCGGCGTGCTGTCGTGCAGCGCCTTGGTGTCATCGTGATCGGACGCGGTCCAGCCGGTGACCGAATAAGAGACGCCAGCGACCCGGCCGAGCGTGCCAGGCAGATACCGTCCGCGCAGGAGTGCAAGCGCATGATCGGATACCGGACCTGTCCCGTTACCCGCCAGCGGAACGCGCACCAGCAGCCCGCGGCCGCCAGCTATCGCCGTCGCCGTGACCGGCTGCCTGATCGGCCCGGTCGCGGTCGCGTGCGAGCGCAGCCCGGCGATCGCGTGGGTCACCGCCGGCCCGGTCAGGTCGTGACCGGTGACGACGACCATGGCGGGCGACGGGCTCTGCGGGAACGCGGTCTGGATCCTTGTGCATCGTGCGCAGCACCGGCGCGCTGGCAGGGAAGCCGCCGTTCGGCGGGCTGCCGAGCCGCAGGTCGAGCGCCGGTGCGGCCAGCGCCAGCAGCGCGACCGTGCCCAGGACGCCCCACACCACCGGATGCCGCACCACGCGCCTGACGAGCGCGGCCCACAGCCGGGACGGACGCGCCGCGGTCCTGCGGCGTCCGAGGAAGGGGATCCGGCCGCGGTCGGCCCAGTTGCCCAGCCAGGACAGCAGCGCGGGCAGCACCGTGAGCGAGCCCGCCACGGCGACTCCGACCACGACGATGGTGCCGATCGCGACGCCGCTGAAGACGGCGTACCCGGTCAGGAACAGCCCGCCCATGGCGATCATCACGGTCAGGCCGGAGACCACGATCGCGCGGCCTGACGTGGCCGCCGCGATCCGCAGCGCGCGCTGGTGCGATGCTCCCTTGGCCCGCTCCTCGCGCTCCCGGCGCAGGTAGAACAGGCTGTAGTCGACACCGACCGCCATCCCGAGTATGAGCACGACCTCCGAGGTACTCTGCCCGACCGGCAGCCAGTGGCTCGGAATGGCGAGCAGCGAGACCGCCGACGTCACGGCCGTGGCGGCGAGCAGCAGCGGGATGCCCGCCGCGATGAGCGCGCCGAACACCACGACCAGCAGGATCAGCGAGACGGGCACCGAGGTCTCCTCGGCCTTGCGGAAGTCGCGGCTGACCAGCGCCGTCGCGGCCCGGTCGGTGCTCGCGTCACCTGCCTCCTGGACCCGTAGGCCAGGATGCCTGGCCTGGACCGCGGCCACGGCCCGCAGCGCCGGCACGACGGCGGAGTCGGCCTTCGCGAGCGTGCCCGGCACATTGAAGGTGACCAGGACGGACCTGTGGTCGGCTGAGACCAGTCCCGCACCCGCCGCGGGCGTGCGGACGTCGGCGGCCGAGCGAGGAAGCGCGCGGAGCGCCGCTGCCACCTCGGCGACCGCGCGCCGCATCTCTGCGCTCGCCGGGTATGTGGCCCCGTGCCGCCGCGCCTGGATCAGGACGCTCTCTGCAGGAGGGCTCGTGAAGCCGATCCGGTCCAGGACTCGCTCGGCGCTGCCTGACCTTCCGGCGTCGTACGAGGGCAGGTTCTTCGTGCCGATCATCTGGCCGCCGACGAACACCACGGCGACGAGGGCCAGCCATCCGAGCACGGCCGTCTTGCGGTGCCGGGCACTCCAGCCGGCGATCCGTTCCACGATCGGAGCGCGAGTCCTGGCTCCTGCGGCACGGTCCCGTCGCTGGCGGTCCGGATCTGATTCAGGCAATACTGAACCCTGCATCTGGCGCAACATGGTCTGTCCTTCCAAGGGTCTGTGATGCGTGGTGTGTTGTTGGTCCCTCGCTCATGAGCTAGCCCCTCATGAGCGAGGGCGGCATTTGATCAGATAGCGGGTGCGGAGCGGCCGGAGTTGCCGTTCCGGCGTGGGGTGTGCAGCGGGCCGAGCGGGCCCGGTCGGTCGAGCACGTTCTTGGCCTCGGCCAGCGGGTCTTCAGGCGCGCGCAGCAGTGAGTAGGCGACCCAGGCGTGCAGCCGGCCGGTCAGCACGACGACGTACTGGAAGGCCACGCTCAGCACCAGGAATCCGACGGCAACGGCGATCGCCTTGCCGGCGTGTCGACGAAGATGCCCTCGGCGCCGTGCCCGTGCGGCCCGTTCGGGAAGTATCCAATCTCGACCCCGTGGTAGGTGCCGCTCGCGATACGTCTGCTCGGGCGCCCAGTACCAGGCGGGCAGCGCGACGCAGCCGATGAACGCCAGCCAGATGGTCAGCACGGTCAGGTCAAGCGCCCAGAGGAGCGGGAACAACCCGCCGAGGTAGGCAAGGTTGCGCCAGGTGGCAGGGTCGGTCCACGCGACGCGGATCCTCGCGAGCAGCCCGCGCCCCGCCGAATCGCGGTATCCGCCGGCCAGCGGCCCTGGGATCACCGGGCGCAGCCGCAGGCGCTCAGCGGTCGCGCAGCCGCGGATCACCGCCGCAGTCACGATCAGCAGCGGCAGCCCGGCCAGCGTGATCGCCAGTGCCAGCGTCGCGATCCCGGCGGCCAGCACGAGGCTGAACAGCACCCAGCCGACGACGAGGTAGGCGAGCAGGTACCAGGTCGCTCGCCAGGTGCTCGCCGAGAACAGCTGCCGGAGCGGGTTGCCGTAGATCGGCAGTCTGGGCTGGGCCGGGGGAGCGATCCCCGGGAGCCACCCGCGATGCTGGGCGAGCGAGTTCATGGGGTCGCGGCCTGGCCGCCGTTGGCGCTCATCCGACTTCCCGCATCAACTGCTCGACCGCGCCGACCTTGGCGGTCAGTTCAGCCAGCTGAGCGCGTAGCTCGCGCTGGTTCTCCACGGCTTCCTCGGCAAGCTTGCGGTAGTTGGCCATCGCGACCGCGTCCGCGCGGTGCCGCTGCAGCCTGAAGTAGGACCACGCGACGACCGCGATCGCGCCGCCGATGATGAACAAGATCCCGAGCGTGATGCTGATCGCGGTGAAGTTCGTTCCTCCGGTGGCCAGAGCCGTCGTGCCGGTCATCGGGTTACCTTTCCTCGCTGTCGTCTGCTGACTTGTGCGCGTCCGCGTCCCCCGTCTCCAGGGCCGCGGCGATCTCATCCGCCGTCAGCCGGAGCTCGAAGGGGGTGAGCTCGTAGTACTTCATGGCCTTGCCGTCCTCTGAGAGCTCGAGTTGCCCGGCGATGAACCCGGCCTTCTCGAGCTTGTCCAGGTGCATGTAGAGCAGCGGCCTGGACATCTCGAGCCGCCTGGCCAGCTCGCTGACATGAACCCGGCCCCGCCTGAGCTCGGCGATGATCCGCAGCCGGTGCGGGTTCGCCATCGCCGTCAGCCTCGCTAGGAGTTCGTCGCCGGTCAGTTCAAGCTCCAGGGTTGTGTTGGGCTTGTCTCTAACACCTGTCAGGTAGAACTTACATATGAAGCACGCAGACGTCAACTGTCAGGGTGGCATGCGGTGTCCTGGGGCTCCGTCAGTGCTTGATTAACCGGATCAGCCCTGAAATCGTCTGAGATCCTGGCCTGCGGCGCTGGCCGGGCGATGGGGAGGCACGACGAGCGTCCTGTTAACGAACTCGTGGGGGTTCATTGTGGAGTTCGCGCTGATCACAGGCCGGGTGAAGGCGGCCGCGGGCCAGATGGCGGATCGAGGCAGTCCGGGCGGGCAGCCGAGCAGGCTGCGGTCGTTCGACCCGAATCGGATCGCCGATCTGGAGTACCGGGCGTGGGTCGGGTACTACCTGCGCCGCTGGCCGCAGGTCCTGGCCGCGTCGGTCGGGCCTGGTCAGGTGCGGCTTCGGGATGGACTGGGTGCGGACGCTGCACGGAGCCTGGCTGGTGCTGCGTGCCAACCAGTTGTGGGCGCCGCTGCCCGACAACGATCCCGACGGCGCGCGGCGGTGCATGCGGCGGTTCTACGCGCTGGTCAAGCTCAGCTACGGGCACCCGGCCAATCCCGCCGAGGCTGCCAGGCTTGAGGTCGACTGGTGGCGCGCGCACCGGGAGAACCAGTACTCGGTCGAGCCGCGCGGCGCGGGCGACGACCTGGTCGAGTCGGTGACGAGGCTGTACGCCTACCTGTACCGCGAGCCTGAAGATGCGGTCCGCCCGGCGGCGGCGCACAGGGCCAGGGCGATGGACCTGTCCGACCAGTGGATCGCCGAGGGCTGCCAGCCCGACAGCCCGCTGCTCCCGCTCGAGCACGCGGCGCTGGTCCGTTCCTACGCGGCCCTGCTGGCCGCCGTGCATCACTGATCCGCTGGCGCCTGAAACTGCCCCTTGACTTCAAGCACGGTTGAAGAACTAGCGTCCAGAACAGCTTCTTTCCACCTTGCGGAGGCTGGCATGAGCACGTGGGTGCGCGCTGCGGCAGTGAATGACATCACCGAGGGCGGCGCCAAGTCGTTCGCCTACCTGGACAAGCGGATCGCGCTGTTCCGAACCCCGCGCGGCGTGTACGCGTGCGACAACCGCTGTCCGCATCAGGGTTACGCGCTCGTGCGCGGCGACGTGAAGGACGGCGTGCTCACCTGCGCCTGGCACAACTGGAAGTTCGAGCTTGGCAGCGGCGCCTGCACGTTCGGCGGCGAGAACATCAGGACCTACCCGGTGCAGCTCAGGGACGGCCAGGTGTTCGTCGATATCACCGATCCCGCCGCCGAGGTGATCAGGCCAGAACTGTTCGCGAGCCTGAGCGCGGCCATGGAGGACCTCGACGTCGGCCGGATGGCGCGGGACGCGATGCGGCTGCAGCGGATCGGCACTCCGCTGGCCGACGTCATCCGCGAAGGCGTGCGGTACGCGGCGCCGCGGGCGGAGTACGGCTGGGATCACTCGCTCGCGACGATGACCGACTGCCTGCGGATGAGCGAGTTCTTCGCCGAGTCACTGCGCGCGCTGCCGGTGATCCAGGGGCTGTCGGTCGCGGCCGATGGCCAGGTCAGGCGCCCCGATCGGCCGCGGCCCGATCCCGTGGACCCGGTCGCTGGCGTACGGGTCGATCGACGACGCGCTCGCCGCCTATCCCGTGCTGGTCGACCAGGAGCAAGCCGAGGAGGCCGAGGCGCTGCTCCGCGGGCTCATCGCGGCTGGGGTCCCTGCGCCGGCGCTGCGGCACATGCTGCTTTCGGCGGTGACCGACCATTTCCTCGCCTACGGCCACTCGATGATCTTCGTGCAGAAGGCCTTCGAGATGCTCGACCAGATCGGCTGGCAGGAGGCCGACACGGTGCTGTCCCCGCTGGTGCCCGAGATGGTGCTCGGTACCAGGTACGACAAGCTCCCGTACATGCGCAAGTTCCTGCGGACGTGGCAGGCCGCCGAGCCCGACCTGGATGCGCTGACGTCCGGCGCTGCTGGCCTCGGGCCCTTCGGGTCGGCTGCTGGCCTCGGGCCCTTCGACCAGGGGGCGTACCGGCGGGCGCTGACCGACGGGTCGCCGGAGGACGCTTGCACGGCGCTCGTCGGCGCGCTGCGGGGCGGCGTCCCCGTAGCGTCGCTGATCGACGTGACTGGCCGGGCGGCGGCCGAACGGCTCGCGCGCTTCGACATCGAACTGGACCTGGACGACACCAACGAGTGGGGCTGGCTGGACGTCACCCACACGCTGACCTACCTGAACGCCCTGCGCTGGGCCTGGTCGGCCGACCCGTCGCCGCAGGTGCTGCGCGGGCTGTTCCACGCGGCCTGGTTCGTGCAGTGGACCGGCCAGTTCGACGAGCGGAACCCGGGCGCGAACGGCGGCCGGCCAGCGCCGCACCCGACCGAGGACGCTGGCGACGTGCACAAGGCGATCGTCGGGCGCGACCCGGACGCGGCGGTCGCGCTGGTCGACGGGTACAGCGGGCCGCGCGAAGAGCTGGAGAGGTCGCTGATCCAGGCGGCGGCCGAGGACCACTCGGCCGCGCCGATCATGGTCGCGCACGTGGTGAAGACCGCGCGGGCGGCGGTTGACGAGTCCCGCGCGCTCGGCGACGGGCCAGGGTCGACCGAGCCGATCGCGGCCGCCGCCAGATTCCTGGCGAGCCCGAAGCGGGAGCGGTTCGTCTACCAGTCAACCCTCGAGGCGCTCACGGTCCTGCGCGGCGTCCCCAAGCAGGAGTCCGATCAGGTCAGGCCGCGGTAGCCGGTCGTCAGTCCCGATTGCCGGGTCTGGCGGCTGGCGGCGGGGCTCAGGACTGAGAAGAATGGTCCAGCATGGAACGCAAGCCGAACAAGTTCGTGCTCGCCGCGGCCGGCCTGATGCACGTCGCGATCGTGGCACTGACGTGGCGTGACATCTCAGTCCGTCCGGTCGAGCAGATCCGCGGGAACAAGAGGTTCTGGCGCGTCTTCAGCGCGCTGAACACCGCTAATGCGGGGCTGTACTGGCTGATCGGGCGCCGCCGGCCGTAACCGTCACGTCGTCGCCGGTGCCGTCTGGGTGTACGTACCTGCCGCCGCGGAGCAGCGACGCGAAGGCCGCGATCACCGACAGGCCGGTCGCGACGGCGAGCACGACCATCAGGCCGTGGTGGAACGGCACCGAGATCAGGTGCGGGAAGAACATCCGGCCGGTGAGGGCTCGCCGGCTCGCGGCCGGCAGCGTGGCCAGCGTGCCGGTGGAGGCGAGCACGTGCTGGACCGGGTTCACCCCGAGGACGGCGGCGAACAGAGACGACACAGGCGGCAGCGATCCGATCTGGTGCGCGATCGGGTGCGGCACGCCGTGCTGCTGGAGGCCGCGGGTCAAGGTGGCGGGCAGCGTGCTCGCGAGCCCGGCGATCATGAGCGAGAAGAACACGCCGATCGACAGCGCCGTGCCTGAGTTCTGGTAGGTCGAGCGCATCCCGGAGGCGACGCCCGCGGTACCTGGCCGGCACGCTGCTCATGACCGAGGCCGAGTTCGGCGCGGCGAACATGCCGCCGCCGATCCCGTTCGCGGCCGTCAGCAGGGCGAAGGCCCAGTACGGGAAGTTCGACGGGATCATCATCATGCCGACGAAGCTGGCGCCGAACACGACCATCCCCGCGGTGGCGAAGCCGCGGGCGCCGAACCGGTCGGACAGGTACCCGGAGATCGGGCCCGAGATGAGGATCCCGGCGGTGAGCGGGAGCAAGAAGATGCCGGCCCAGAGCGGTGTGTCGAGCTGTACGTGATAGCCGTGCAGTGGCAGCCAGATTCCTTGCAGCCAGATGATCAGCATGAACTGCAGGCCGCCTCGCGCGATGGCGACGGCGAGCCCGGCGATGTTGCCGGCCGTGAACGCCCTGATCCGGAACAGGCTAAGCCGGAACATCGGATCGGCAATCCGGCTCTCGATGAGCCAGAAGGCGGCCAGCAGCAGGACGCCGCCGATGATGCAGCCGATGACCGATCGGGTTCGTCCAGCCCATCGCGTGCCGGCCGTACGGCTGGATGCCCGCGGTGACGCCGACCAGGATGGCGGTCAAGCCCGACCGCGAACGTGATGTTGCCCCACCAGTCGATCCGCCCGCGATGGCGCTCGCCGTCGTCGCGGAGCTTGAGGTAGGCGCGAGCGTCCCGTAGATCCCGACCGGCACGTTCACCCAGAACACGGCCCGCCAGTCGATCGCCGCCAGCAGACCGCCCGCCACCAGGCCGATGAACTGCCCGGCGATGGCGGCGACCTGGTTGATGCCGAGCGCGAACCCGCGCTGATCGGCAGGGAAGGCATCGGTCAGGATCGCCGCCGAATTGGCGGTGAGCATCGACCCGCCAATGGCCTGCAGCACCCGCCAGCCGATCAGCCACAGCGCACCGTGGCTCCCGTAGAACGGATCGAACGAGAGCAGGACCGACGCGGCGGTGAACACCGCGAAGCCCGCGTTGTAGATCTTCACCCGGCCGAACATGTCGCCGAGGCGCCCGACCGTGACGACGAGGACCGCCTGGACGAGGCGGTAGCCCATGATCATCCAGAGCAGGAAGACGACGTTGCCTGGCGCCAGCGGGTCCAGGTGGATGCCGCGAAAGATCGCGGGCAGCGCGATGATGACGATCGACCCGTCGAGCGCCGACATGAAGACCGCGGCCGTCGTGTTCGACAACGCGATCCAGCGATAGCGGTCGCTGCCGAGCGGGCCGCAGGCCGCTGTCTTGGTCGGGCGCCGCGATCTGGCCGTTGCTGTCGCTGGCCGGGCCGGGCTGGGCGATGTCGTCGTGCTCGTGTCCCGCCGCCATCAGATGCTCTGCGCCAGCCGCTCGATCAGCGGAGCCGCCGCATGCAATTGCTCGAGCTCACTGGCGGTGAACCCGGTCGACAGCGCGTGCGGCGAGTTGCGCGGTCCTGGCGGTGCGCTTGTCCCGCAGCGCCTGCAGGCCGGCAGCGGTGACCGAGAGCAGGATCCGCCGGCCGTCGGCCGGGTCGGGACGCCGCTCGACCAGGCCACGGCCTTCCAGCGCGGCGATCGTCGCGCCCACCGACTGCGGGCTGATCTGCTCCAGCTTGGCCAGCGCGCTGGGCGTGATCGGGCCGGACCGCTCAAGGCGCACGAGCGCCGAGTTCTCGGGCAGCGAGAGTTCGCCCTCAGGCCGCACCTGGCGCAGCCGCCGTAGCAGCAGGCCGACGCTCCCCCGGATCGCCGCCGCGACATCGTGCACGTCGAGGTCGCGCCCTCGGCGTGTACGTCAGCGGCCGCGCACGTCAGGGCCGCGCACGTCGGAGGCCGCGCACGTCGGGGCCGCTCACGTCGAGCTCACCAGGCATATCGTAAGCCTAGCTAATAAGTTTCACCTTAGCAATTGGGGTGCGGGATACGGCCTTCACGACGGCTTCCTAGGCATGGAAGCCGGACAAATTACCCCACGAACTCACCGCAACGTGGCCATGTCCGGTCGAGCCATCTCCTCGCCCGGCCTGCGCCGGACCGCCTCCTCAAAATCATTGGATACTGATTGTGCCGCGCAAATCATATGAAACCGGACGGGATCATGGCTCATTCGGATCCAATGTCAAAATGATCATGGCTGGGGCCCGTGGCGAGGCGGTCGGCGGATGGGCTGTCGGCCGAGTTGGTGGCGTGCCGCTCGGGCAGCGGCGCTTGGCGCCCCGCTCCGGCGGTGGCGGGTGGGCGCTCCGGTGGCGCGGTGGGCGCCCCGGTGGCGCGCTGGTCGCTCCGATGGCGGCTGGTTGTCCGGCGGCTCGGGTGGCGGTGGGCGCCCGGCGGCTCGGGCGGCGGCGGGCGCGCGGTGGAGGTTCGCGGGGCTGGCCTGCTTAGATTCGTGTCATGGCAGAGTCGGCGGCACCTACGCGCGTGACCCTGGCCGAGCTGCTGGCGGTCCTGTCCCTGGCAGCGGACCTGGGCATGGGCCAGCCGATGGAGCACGTGCTGCGCCAGTGCCTGATCGCACTCAGGCTCGCCGAGCGACTGGGGCTTGACGAGGCCGAGCGCGAGGTCGTCTATTACACGGCCCTGGTCGCGTGGGTTGGCTGTCACATCGACGCGTACGAGCAGGCCAAGTGGTTCGGCGACGACACCGCGCTGAAGACCGACTTCCGGCTGACAGACTTCGCGACGGCAGCGTCCAAGCCGGTGTTCATGCTCCGCCATCTGGGCACCGGTCGGCCTGTCGCGGAGCGGGCCAGGCTCGGCATCGCGTTCCTCGGCGAGGGTCGCAGGGCCGCGGAAACGATGCTCGACAACCACTGGATGGCGGCGGACGAACTGGCCGCCCGCCTCGGCCTGGCACAGCGGGTCCGCGACTGCGTCGAGCAGACCTTCGAGCGCTGGGACGGCAGGGGCGTTCCCAAGGGAGTGCGCGGCGAGGAGATACTGCTGGCCGCCAGGCTCGTCTCGCTGGCCGACGTGGTCGAGGTGTTCCACCGGGCCGGCGGTCTCGACGCCGCGCTTGAGGTCGCGCGGCAGCGGCGCGGGACGCAGTTCGATCCGCAGCTCGTCGACCTCTTCACCACAGAGGCGAGCGCGCTGTGCGCGGGCCTCGACGACCGCAGTACCTGGGACGCGGTCATCGAGGCCGAGCCAGCCCTGGGGGTGAGGCTCGGGCACGCCGAGGTCGAGTCCGCGCTCGAGGCGATCGCGGACTTCACCGACGTCAAATCGCCGTACACCATCGGCCACTCGCGCGGCGTCGCCGACCTGGCCGGGGCGGCGGCACTGGTCTTCGGCCTGAAGGACGCGGCGGCTCAGCAGGTCAGGATGGCCGGACTTGTTCATGACCTAGGGCGGCTCGGCGTCCCCAACACGATCTGGGACAAGGCGGGAACGCTCAGCCACGCAGAGACCGAGCGGGTGCGCATGCACCCGTACCTCACCGAGCGGATGCTGGCCTGCTCACCGGGCCTGCTGCCGCTGGCGGCGATCGCGGTCCAGCACCACGAGCGGATGGACGGCTCGGGCTATCCGCGCGGACTGGCGGGCGGCGCGGTCAGCCCTGAAGGCAGGTTGCTGGCCGCGGCCGACTTCTATCACTCGCGCACCGAGCCTCGGCCGCACCGTCCGGCGGCCGGGTTGGACGGGGCCGCGGCGGCGATGCGGACCGAGGCGAAGGCCGGCGCTGGACGCCGAGGCGGTGGCCGCGGTGCTCACCGCCGCCGGGCACCAGGCAACCCGCAGGCAGGCCAGGCCCGGGGGCCTGACCAGCCGCGAGGTCGAAGTGCTCAGGCTGCTGGCGCGCGGCCTCTCGAACCGGGAGATCGCCGAGCGCTTGGTTATCTCACGAAGGACGGCAAGCCATCACGTCGAGCACATCTATGCCAAGACAGGCACCTCCAACAGGGCGCTGGCCAGCCTGTTCGCCGCCAGCCACGGGTTGATCGGCGACGACTGCTAGGGCGTGCCGCCGAGCCGCTGATAGCCCGAGCAGAGCACCCGCAGCCAGCTGATCTGCGCGCCGTCGGCGTTGTAGTACGCCTGCTGCTCGACGAGGTGATCGCCATCGGCGTTGCGCACGCGCAGCAGGTAGCTGACGTGCTCGCGCCCGGGAAGCTGGCGGCAGCTGACCGATTCGAGCGCCTGGATGTCCGAGCCGGGGGCGAACCAGGTCCCGAGCACGATCTCGTCGACGACCTCGGCTGGCGTGCTGGCCCGCCAGTGCTTGCGTGGCGTCAGCGCCTCGAAGTCGATCGGGTCGGCCAGCACGGAGCGGAGTGCGTCGGCGTCCTTGGCGGCCAGGGCCATGGCGAAGCGCTCGCCGAGGGAAGGGTCGGCTACCTGGCCGCCAGCGGCGCGGTCAGTAGCTGAACGTGGTTGCTGGCTCATCGCCGATCCATTCCCACAGCGGGACGGTGCCGCCCAGCGCCGCGTTGCTGACTAGCGCCTGGTCATCCAGGTGCTTGGCGTTGAAGCAGATGGGGCAGATCAACATCTTGCCGCCGGCCGCCTCGAATCGCTTGGTCAGTTCCTGGAGCGACGGGCATCCTTCGCACGCCACGCCCTGGGCAACGCCGTCGAGCGCTAGCCGCACGGCCTCCTTGGTGCAGAACATCAGGGTCGGACGGCCCTGTTCGGCGGCGCCGACGGCCACCAGGAAGGCAACGGTTACCTTCTCGGCGTCCTCCAGGCCGGTCGTCAGGCTGATCACGGCTTTGCTGGGCACGGGGGTGTCCTCTCGTCGCGGGAAGGGCCTGCAGCCCTTCGCCTGGATTCGAGGATCACGTGCGGCCGGCGCCGGCACATGGGGCAGTCGCCCCATCTTTGCCCCGCCGCCAGCGTTCCGGCGCTTGGCTAGTCGTGGTCAGCTAGTCGTGAGGGGCGCGGGCTTCCGGCGCGGGCGAGATATCACTCAGCGTCCCGTCCTCACGGACGGTCCAGCGAAGTCCGGCCGCGTCACGGAACGTGAGGAACGCGGTCGGCGCCTCCGTGCCCGCGGTTTTTGAGCCTTCGCCGTCCGGCTCGGACGCGCGCTCGAAGCAGACCTGCTGGCCAGGCAGCAGCCTGGGCGCCGGGTCCGGCCTGCCCATCCTGGTCGTGCCGAGCAGCCAGATCACGTAGAGGTCGTAGATGGGCTGCTGGCTGTTGTTGTGCACCGTCGCCGCGACCCGCCAGGCGCCGTCCCCGGCCTCCGCTGCGCCGCTCGAGCCGAGCTCCTGCGCTGTCAGCTCGGCGGAACCGAGCCGCTTGAGCTCGATGAAGACCTGGCACGCCTGGGCGCGCCGTCGTTCCTCGAGAGCCATCCGCAGGTTCTGGGATTGCAGTTCCATCGCTTCGGCGAGCTGCTTGGTGAGCTCGTGCTGGGCGGCGAGTTGCCGGACGTGGGCGCTCAGCGCCTTCCGGGCGACGATGGCCGCCGCGACCACGCCGACAGCCAGCACCACGGTGGCGATGGCTGCGATCCAGGTCGGCGCGGACAGCGACATGGCGGCAGCCTAGGCCGCGACATGCCATCTAGTCGCGGTTGTCCTGAAACTTGTGAGACTTGACGAAAGCCGGGAATATCGCCCGTGCACCAGTTCAGGTTAGGCGTCGGGCGCAGCCGGCACGGCGGCTCGCCGGCACCGGCGGCGTGCACGGCAACGGCGGCGCTGCGGCCACGTTCCCCCCGACGCCGGCCGCGTACAGCAGTCGCTGGCGCTGCTTGTTGTTGCCATCGGTCAGATACGACGTCTGCCAGGTCGTGTCTTCCGCGAGGAACCCGCTGTCCGGGGCGTGCTGTGCCGCGGCGATCTGCGCGGCCCACCACCGGGCGTAGAAGTGCTGGAAGATCCTTGCGTACTCGGTGAAGTACACGTCGGCGACGTCGAGGTTGCCGCGGATGACCAGCATGTTCTCGTCGTTCGCGGAGGTGGAGTCCGGCGAGAAGTTGGCGGACCCGCTGATGACGGTCGGGTCGGCGCTGAGCGGGTCGACCAGGATGATCTTGGTATGCAGGTAGGGCACGAGCGGATTGAAGCCCGTGAGCGTCTCCTGCGCCCAGGTGCTCAGGTCGTCGGGCCCTCCTGTCGATCCGACGGCGACGAGCACGCCAGGGAGATTCGACCACTGTGCCTGGTTATTGTCCGGTTTGTTGAGCATGAGGAAGTGCAGTGACTGGCCCTGGTAGGCCTCAAGCTCCTGCTCGAACACCGCGCTGAGCCCGAAGGGCAGCGTGATGTGCCCGGCTTGCTGCGGGGTGCTGGTGAGCTGCTGGGCGTACCAGTTCAGCGGCGCGAGGCCGGTGCGCGGGCTGAAGACCGTGTGGATGCCGGACCCCGTCACCGTCGCGACGTCGAAGGCATTGTTGGCGCCCATCCAGGCCCGCAGGTCCTTGGCCACCGGATCGGTGCTGAGCTGTGACCAGTAGGCCAGGTACTGGCCGGCGATACCCGGGTCGCGGACCGCATGGCCGACGTTGGAGTGCCCGAAGATGCCACCTACGCTCATGTTGGTCGAGCCGGTCCAGGTGCTGACTGGGCTGAGGGTGCCGTCGGCGGCCTGGGTCGCGTAGACCATGAACTTGTTGTGCGCGAGCGCGGGGTGCGTGCGCGGAATCAGCATCGAGCGGTCGATGCCTGATGTCGCGATGGCCTGTTCGTTGCCCTGGCCGGTGCTGTCGTCCTTGGCGTGGTAGACGACTTTCACGTCCGCGCCCGCGGCGTGCGCGGCCTGGAATGCGGCGAGCACGCCCGGTTCTGTGAACTCGAAGACGGCCGCGCGCAGCGCGTTCCCCGGCGCGGCCGCCTGGCCGATAAAGGCCAGCAGCGCCTCGTCCAGCCCGCGCGACAGCCAGGCCATCGCCGCGATCCGCTGCGGCTCCGGCAGGTCGGCGGGCTTGGCACCGAACTTGCGGGCATAGGCCTGGCTTGCCGCGACCCCGCGATTGAAGTAAATCCCATGCGTCCCGACATCGGGATTGCTGGTGCTGACGCTGACGGTCGCCTCGACGCCGTCCTGGGAGGTCAGGTTGCCCGGGTGCGCCGAAGCGGGGCACGACCCGGTAGGTGTAGTCGTGTGCGGGCTTCGCGCTGTAGTCGCCCCACCAGAACGACTGGATCGGGAACGAGTCCGACAGGTACATCTGGGTCGGATCGGGTGCGGGGACGACCGACCGGAACGTCTTGAAGCCGGACAACCAGTACGCTTCGTTTTCGGTGTGATCCGTGCGGTAGATCGGCGAACCCGAGGCAGCCGGCGAGCAGCGCCTGATCGAGATCGAAGCCGAGAAAAACGCCGTTCGAGCCGGCTATCGCCTGGACGGTCACCCCACCGGAAACGGTGCGTGCTCGCATCTGCGGCCCCCTCCCTGCCGTCTGGTCAATCACATTAGCAACGGACAACGTTCTTGCAATGGGAAGATCGTCGCTTATTTCTTAACTGACCGTTCTCGGTAATGCTGTTCGCAAACGATCTCTTCATTTCACGGGAACTGTCCACAGCACCGCAGTCGGCCGACGCGGCCCGGCCGCCTCGCTCGGCGATGCGACGGCGCGGCGGCTGCGGGCCGCCGGCGGTTAGCCTGGTGCGCGAGGGCCGGTGAGGATCGACATGCGCTGCAAACGTCGAGGTCACGTAAGCTGGCTAGCTCGCATGGCGTCGGTGCTGACGTGGCGGTGACCAGCCGCGCGCTCGGCGACCGCGAGTCGCGCGGGAGTGCCTGGAAGCGACCGGGAGGGAGCGGCGTGGAGAGCACGGATCTGCGGCCCAGGCCGCCGCTCGTCGCTCCTGCCGACAGGCCGCTACTCGCAGCCAGAGTCCGGCCGTGGGCGGGGGGCCTGCTCGCTGCCTGCGTGGTAGCGGTTGCCCTCCTCGGTGTGCTTTTCGCGCACCAGATCACGGCAGATGCCTTCGATCGCACCGTCGACGCTCCGATCATCAACGCCTTCCGCGACCACCAGGTGACCGCGTTCTGGCTGGCTCGCCCCGGCTCTGAGCTTCCAGCGGTCCTGCTGTGCGCGGCCATCGTCGTGGGCTGCCTGCTGGCGAGGCGGCTTAGCGGGGCGCTGCTCGCTGCGCTGGGGCTGGCGGTGTCCGAGGCCCTCACCGAGGAGTTGCTCAAGCCGCTGTTCCACCGGACCTACCTGGGCTCGCTTACCTATCCGAGCGGCCACACGACCGCGATCTATTCGCTGATCGCGACCGTTGTCGTGCTGCTGCTCCTGCCGCCGCGTGCCGGCCCGGGCAGCCGCTCTGCGGTACCTGGTCCTCGCGGCCGCGTTCGTCCTGGCAGTCATCGTGCCTATCGGACTCATGGGCCTGCGCTGGCACTACTTCACCGACACGGTCGGCGGCGCGGCGGTGGGCGTCGGCACGGTCATCGCGCTTGCTTTCATCCTGGATCTGCCCGCGGTCAGGCGCTGGCTGGCGGTGCCAAACGGATGGCTTGGCGCCCTGCTGCGATCTCGCGGCTGACGCGGCCGCGTCGCTGCGAAGCGGCCTGGCTGGCGGTTCCTCTTCGCCTCGGGGCGAGTTCCTTTCTGAGCGGTCCTACGGTCTCGTGTCGGCGTGAATACGGAGCAACGCGGGCGCGAAGCGGACGTTCCCGGCGCACCGCCGGTGATTGGCCGCGGAAATTCGGCGGGTCATATACTTGCTGGCTGGCGTCGGCTACTGAACGCGTTAAGGTATCGGCCAATATGTGAAGGGGCCGGAGCTATGACTGATTACCCGCCGGGCGGGGGTACGCCTCCGGGAGGGACACCGCCTCCGCCGGGTGGCGGATCTCCGCCGGGTGGCGGATACCCGCCGGGTGGCGGATACCCGCCGGGTGGTGGCTACCCGCCGGGTGGTGGCTACCCGCCGGGTGGTGGCTACCCGCCGGGTGGTACGCCTCCGCCTCCGCCGGGTGGCGGATCTCCGCCGGGAGGGGGTTACCCCCCAGGCGGTGGTTACCCCCCGCCTGGGTCCGGGTACGTGTCGGTCCAGCCGCCGAAGGTGCGGCCGGGTCGCGTCTGGTACCTGGTCGCGCTTGCGCTCTTCGCGGCCGGGCTGGCGTGGCTGATTTTCGGCATTGTCTCCCTCGGCAACACCGTCAATGACCTGCAGCGCGTGCCGCTGCCGGCGGGCGGCACGATCAGCCTCAAGCACAGCGGCGGCTACATCGTCTACTACGAAGGCCCTGGTGCGCAGAGCGGGAAGATCCCGCCTTTCAACATCCACGTCACGCCGGCGTCCTCAGGCGCTGCCGTGTCCAGCCTGACGCAGTATGGCCAGCAGGTCACCTACAACATCGGCTCGCATCACGGGCGGGCGGTCCTGACCTTGCACGTCACGAAGCCGGGCACGTTCAGGGTGAGCGCGACGGGCCCGCAGGTTGCCGGGGCCGACCTGGCGTTCGGCGGCAGCATCGCGAGCGGCGTCGTCGGGATCCTGCTGCCAGGCGTGCCGTTGATCATCGTCGGACTCCTCGGCGGCCTGCTGCTGCTAATCATCCGCATCGTCCGCAAGCGCACAATCCAGCGCCAGTACGCCGGGCCGTACGCCTATCCGCCGAGCTAGGGCCGAACTATCGGTGCTGGTGCAGAGCCTTCAGGTCTCCAGGCCGCAACCGGTACTGCTGCAGGCGCAGGCCGTGATACTTCTCGGTCTCGCCGACCCACTCCATGCCGATCCGGCCCAAAGTCCCCAGGGCGCGCGTGTTCGCGGGCCGCACGAGCGCGATGACTTGCTCGATGCCCTGGTCGAACGCCCACCGGGCCAGCGCGAGCCCGGACTCGGCGGCGTAGCCGTTGCCCCACGCCTTAGGGTGCAGGGCCCAGCCGATCTCGAACTCCTCGTCTGGCGAGAGCGGCAGCAGGCTTGCCCCGCCGACCACCTGCCCGTCCTCCGGGGTCTCGATCGCCCAGCGCCCGGCCGGCGTCAGCATCCGGGTGTCTTCTGCGATCCACTGCTGCAGGACCACGCGCATGGCGGCGATGTCCTGGACGCGATCCATGGTCGGCGCCAGCCACCGCGCGACCTCGGTATCGCCGTACGCACCCAGTGCGACGGCGGCGTCCTCGACATCCCAGCCGCGCAGGACCAACCTCTCGGCGACGAGTCTTTGAGCCATGGGTCTCACCCTAACGAGTGAGTACGTCCGTGCCGGTGCTCACGGTGCGCCGCTCACTTGACAGGTAACCAAATGGTTTCCTATTGTGTTGCACATGGATCCGGTGTTCCGGGCGCTAGCCGACCCGACGCGACGCGCGTTGCTCGACGAGCTGTTCGCGAGCGACGGCCAGACGCTGGTGGCCCTGACGGCTCGGCATGAGATGACGCGGATCGCCGTGGCCAAGCACCTGAAGATCCTCGAGGACGCAGGCCTGGTCGTCACCAGAAGACGAGGCCGCGAGAAGTTGCACTACCTGAACCCGGTCCCGATTCGGCTGGTCCACGACCGCTGGGTGAGCAAGTACACCGAGCCGTGGGTCGCTGGTCTGGCCGACCTGAAGCGCGACCTGGAGAGCCAGATGGAGAAGGTCTTCGAAATTTACATTCGCACCACGCCGCAGCGGCTGTGGGACGCGATCACCGACCCGGCGACGAGGCAGAAGTACCACTTCGGTGCCTCGGTCGAATCGGACTGGACCGCCGGGTCGACGTACCGGCTTGGCCATCCGGCGGCCGAGCATTCGCTGATGGAGGGCGAGAACCTCGAGGTGGATCCGCCGCGCAAGCTGGTCCAGACCATGCGGGCCCTGTGGGGTCCCGCCGCCGAACGGGCCGGAACGTCGCGCGTGACCTGGGAAATCGAACCGGTCGGCGACTCGTGCCGGCTGACCCTGATCCACGACCAGCTGGCGTCGGACGCGCCATCTGAGCTGTACGGCGGCTGGCCGATGATCCTGTCCGGCCTCAAGACCTGGCTGGAGACCGGCCAGACGCTGACGACGCCGGGCTCGCTGATGTACCAGGACCAGGGCTGACGAGCAGACCGCGACTCAGCCACCCGATAGTTCGAGGAGTCACCATGAACCAGACCACCATCACCGACATCGCGACGATCGGGATCCCGGTCAGTGATCAGGACAAGGCCGTGGAGTTCTTCGTCGGCACGCTCGGCTTCGAGAAGCGGCTCGACGCGCGGGTCAGCGAGAGCTTCCGCTGGGTCACAGTCGCCGCACCCGGAGCCTCGACCTCCGTGGCGCTCATCGCGAATCCGCAGACCGGCGCCGACACCGGCATCCGGTTCGCGGTGCCAGACGCCGAGGCCGAGTACGGAGCCCTGCGCGAGCGCGGCGTCGAGACCGGCGACCTGCTCCGCTGGCCTGGCGTTCCGCCGATGTTCGAGTTCAAGGATCCAGACGGCAACAAGTTCGAGATCGTCGAGGCACCTGCGTGACGACCGCCCGCCCGTCGCGGTAGGCCGGTCGGAGCAGGCCGGCCTCCGCTTTCTGTCAGGCTTTGGCGCGCTGCGGCGACGTTGAAGATCAACTTAGTCAAGCGCTTGACTAGACGCGATGGCAGCGCATGTAGCGTCCGCGTAACGGCACGGGGCATTCGCCGGATTGGACCGGGCCGCGGGCAGACTGGCGCTCGGGAGAGGCCGCTGATGAGGGTCTTCTTCGTCTCGGATATTCACGGCTCTGAGACGTGCTTCCGCAAGCTGGTGAACGCCGGGAAGTTCTATGGCGCCGACCTGCTGATCATGGGCGGCGACCTCGCCGGAAAGGAACTAGTACCTGTCGTCGCGCGGAGCGGATCGTGGACGGCAAGGTTCCGGGGCACGGAGTTCTCGCTCCAGACGCTCGAGGAGGTCACCGAATTCGAGCGCCGGGTCGCGACCATGGGCCCGTACACGCTGCGAACTGATCCGGACTTCGTCGCTGAGCTGCGCGCCGACCAGGAACTGGTCGAGCAGACCTTGCGGCGGCTGATCCTCGAGCGGACCGAAGCCTGGATCGCACTGGCCTCCGAGCGGCTGGCGGGCACTGGGATCCGGCTGCTGATCGGGCTCGGCAACGACGACTTCGACGAGATGATCCCGTACCTGAGCCTCGGCCCGGTCAGCTACGCTCCCGATGGGCCTGCTGGACCTCGGTGAGTTCACGCTCGTGTCGCTCGGCTGGAGCAACATCACCCCGTGGCGCACGAACCGCGAGTGCACGGAAGAGGCACTCGCAGCCAAGCTCGCGGTCGTGCACGAGGCGGCCGACCCGTCGCGGACGATCTTCAATATCCACGTCCCGCCGTACGACTGCGGCCTGGACCTCGCGCCGCGGCTCGATGAGTCGCTGCAGATCCAGCTGGTCGGCGGCCAGCCAGACATGGTTCCGGTCGGCTCGCCGTCGGTCGCCGAATCGATCGCGGCCTACCAGCCGCTGCTCAGTCTGCACGGCCACATTCACGAGGGCCGGGGGATGACCCGTACGGGGCGGACCGTGGTTCTCAACCCAGGCAGCGAGTACGAGCAGGCGGCCCTGCTCGGCGCGCTCATCGACGTCAAGCCAGGCAAGGTCAAACGCTGCCAGCTCGTCTCTGGCTAGCGACGGCGCAACCCCTTTCGCGCGAGGAGGCGAACATGGGAACCCTTCAGGACCTCCCTACCAGCGGCCAGGAGCTCTTCGCACGCCGGTCGTCTGGACTGGTGCGTGCCGCGTCCACGACAGACGCGTCGCTGGTGAATCTGTACACGGCGACATTCCCGATCATGGTTTCGTTCTTGCTCGGAATTGTCTTGCCGTTCTATGGCGGAGCCAATCTGTACCTCACGATCCTGATCGGTGCCCTGCTGGCGGCGCCGATCCTGGTCGCGTACGCGGTGGCGAGCTCGGTGATGCGGCGCAGCGGGGGCGACTATGTCTTCATCAGCCGGCTGCTGCATCCCGCGCTGGGGTTCGCGGCCAACTTCGTGTTCGTCGGCTTCCAGATCGTGTTCCTGACCTCGTCCGGCTACTACTTCTGCCTGTGGTGCCTGGCGCCGCTGTCCCGGCTGCTTGGCGTTTACTTCTCCAGCCCTGGCCTGGTGAATTTCGCCAACACGCTGGTCGAGCCGCTGTCCATCTTCATCGTGAGCGAGATCTTCGTGATCGGCTTCGGGCTGCTGTTCGTGCTGCGCAGCACCCGCTCGATCCTGAAGATCTTCCGGTACACGCTCCCGCTCAGCCTGATCGGCCTGCTGGCGTTCGCGATCGGGGTGCTGTTCCACTCGACCTCGGGGTTGCACGCCAACTTCGACACGTACGTGCAGGGAGCCAGCGGGGTGCGGCACGCGACCGCGGTCGCCGCGAAGTCCGCCGCGTCGAACGGCTTCTCGCTGCTGCCGTTCTCGCTGGCCGCGACCGTGCTGGCGATCACCTGGCCCTCGTTCTCGCTGCCGTACTACCTGGGGTCGGCGTACTTCGCGGGAGAGGTGCGCGCCGGGCGGCGCACCCAGCTGCTGGCCGGCCCGGTCACCGCGGCCATCGCGGTGGTCGGCGCGCTCCTGCTGGTCTGGCTGAGCCTCGGCCGGCTCGGATCGGGTTTCCTCGGGTCGATCGCCTCCGCGACGCCCGGCAAGCTCGGGTTCGGCGGGGCGCCCACGTTCATGGAGGTGGCTGCAGGCTCGTCCGGCAACATCGTCCTCGGCATCTTGATCCTGCTCGGCTTCGGGTCCTGGCTGATCCCGACCGTCCCGATGTCACTTCTGATCATGACCAGGTGCATGTTCGGCTGGTCGATGGATCGGGTCGCGCCTGACGCCCTGTCGAAGGTGTCCTCGCGCACGAACTCGCCGTACATCGCCGTCATCGTGGTGACGGTCCTATCCGTGATCATGTCCTGGTTCTGGGCGTATACGACGGTCTTCACGGTCGTCGTGGGCGCGTTCGGCCAGGTGATCACGCTCGGCCTCGGCTGCCTCGCGGCGTCGCTGATCCCGTTCAGGCACCGGGACCTCTACGAGGTCGCGCCGATCCGCGGCTCCTTCGGGAAGATACCCAAGCTGACGGCGATCGGCCTGCTCGGCGCCGCTGGCGCGTTGCTGATCGTGCTCAACTTCGCCCGCGACCCGTTCTCCGGCGTCGATCCAAGCGCCAGTCCCGTGATGTTCTGGGTGACACTTGGCATGTTCCCGGTCGGCGTCCTGCTGTACTACCTGGCCGTCGTGGTCAGGCGCAGGCAAGGGATCCAGCTTGGCCTCGCGTTCCGGGAGATCCCGCCGGAATGAGTACGGCGAACCTGACCACGCGCGAGGTCATCGACGGGATCTTCGCGGCCGCGGCCACCGGCGATCTCGACGCGGTCATGGGATGGTGGGCGGTCGACGGTGTGCTCGAGGACATTACGATCGCTCAGGCCTTCCACGGGCACGACGAGATCCGCAGGTACCTCGACATGTACTACCGGGCGCTGCCCGACGTGACGTACGAGCCGATCCGGCTGGTGATCGAGGGGCCGTCCGCCGTCGTCGAGTGGGCGCAGCCTGCTGTGATCGCGGCCGAGTTCGACGGGGCGCCGAGTACCGGCAGGAAGGTGTTCCTGCGCGCCGTCGACATGTTCCACATCTCCGACGGCCTGGTGCAGCACGAATCCTCCTGGTACGGCGACGGCTGGCTGCGCCAGCGCCTCGGCGACGGCGACGGCGAGGTCCCGCCCGCGCTGCCCGTGACGCCCGCGCTCCGCGCCTCTGGATGGAGGTTCTGATGGCATGGTGTCCCGTGCGTCCCCGAGGAGGCGGGCGGTGACCTCGAGGATCGACTGGGTGCGGCAGAGCTGCCGCCTGCTGTCGGGCATCGCCGACGAGTTCGCGGCGACACGGCCGTTCGCCGGCCTGACGATCGGAACCGGCATCCACCTCGAGCCGAAGACCGTCGCGCTCATCCTCACCTTGGCTAGCGGGGGAGCGCGGATGATCTCCACCGGAAACCTGTCGAGCACTCAGCCAGACACGGTGAGCTACCTGCGTCACAGGGGCGTGCAGGTAGTCGGCGATGCCACCACCGACGGTGCAAGGCACGCCGGATACCTGCGTGAGGTGCTCGGCGAGAAGCCCGACCTGCTGCTCGACAACGGCGGCGACCTCTTCGTCAGCTACCTCGGCAATCCGTACCCCGGCCTGCTCGGTGGCACCGAGGAAACGACCTCTGGCCGGATGCGGCTGAAACCGCTGGCCCCGACGCTCGACGTCCCGGTCCTGGTCATCAATGACAGCCCGATCAAGCAGTTCGCCGAGAACCGGCACGCAGTCGGCCAGAGCGTGCTGGAGTCCTACCTGCGGATCACCAACCGGATGACCAACGGCCGGCGGGTCCTGGTCTTCGGCTACGGAGCTTGCGGCAGGGGCATCGCGGCCGCCTTTCGCAGTGCCTACGCCGCCGTGTCGGTGGTCGAGACCGATCCCGTCGCGCGGCTGGAGGCGTGTCCTCGACGGCTTCGCCGTTCCCGAACGGGAGGATGCGCTGCGTCAGGCGGACGTGGTCATCACCGCGACGGGGGCTGTGGGTGTCGTCGCTGGCGCCGACCTCGGCTTGCTGAAGGACGACGCCGTGCTCTGCAACGCGGGGCACTTCCCGACCGAGATCGCCGCCGGCGAGCTGACCGGATCACCGGACGCCGCGGGGTCGAAACGACGGGCGAGGGGATCGCCACCATCCGGCTGGCAGACGGCCGCCGGGTACACCTGCTCGCCGGCGGTCACATGGTGAACCTGGCCGGGCCAAGGCCGCTCGGCAACTCCATCGAGTCCATGGACCTCGGCTTCGCCCTGCAAGCGCGCTGCCTAGAGGCGATCGCGACCGGCTCGGTCGACGGCGGCAACCAGGTCATAGCCGTGCCCAGGTTCATCGACGAGATGGTCGCGCAAGCGTTTCTCGACGCCTATGGCGCGTCCGCAAGACCGCGGCCTCACGAGGCCGGATGAGCGCCGGTCGAGCTGCGTACGACTACTGAGGTCGCGAGCACTCGGCTCGCTGGCGGCAAGCCGGTGGTCAGGTAGTCCTGCAGCAGCTCAGCGGCTGTCTCGCCGAGTTCCCTGGCCGACAGGTTCACCGTCGTCAGCGGCGGATCGGTGAGCTCTGAGTAGGGCAGGTCGTCGAAGCCCACGAGCGACAGCTCGGCCGGAATGTCGAGGCCAAGGACCCGGCACGCGCGCATGACGCCATAGGCATACAGGTCATCGCCGCACACGACGGCGGTCACGCCGGCCCTGAGCCAGACCGGCCAGCGGGCCAGGAAGCCCTGGAAGGCCGCCTCGACGGTCAGTTCCTCGAGCACGAGGTCATCCGCGACAAGGCTGGCGCCGAGCTTGCGCAACCCGGCAACCAGCCCGTCCCTGCGGTGCTGCAAGGAGGCCTTGTCGCGGCTGACGCCTACATACGCGACCCGGCGGTGGCCAAGTCCGACCAGGTAGGCGGCGAGCTCGGCGGCGGCGTGCCGCACGTCCAGGTCGATACAGGGAAACGAGCCTGCCGACCCGTCGGAGTCGAGTATCACCGTCGGGCAGGTGGGGACGAACCCATCGAGCAGCCGGGTGCCCGGGCTCGCCAGGATGAGGCCTGCCAGGTTGCCGGCCAGGGCGCGCCGCACGGTGCTCATGTCGTAGTCCTCGCCGCGATGCGGCATGAGGACGGTCACTGACAGATCGCTATCGAGCTTGCGGGCAAGGCCCTCCAGCACCATCGAGAAGAACGGGTTGGTCGGGTCCGGGCTGACGAAGCCGACCGAGTCCAGTTCACCGCGCGCCAGCGCGCTCGCGGTCGTGTTGAGCCGGTAGCCAAGTTCTGCCGCCGCCCCCAGGATGCGCTCCCGGGTGGCCGCGGTCACACGTCCCTCGTCCTTGCCGTTGATGACCAGGGAGACGGTCGACAGGGAGGTGCCAGCCCGGGCGGCAACGTCGCGCGCGGTGACGCGGCGGGCGCGGCCTGGGCGGGTAACCATGACACGAATTCTGGCACGCCGGGCCCGGCCGGCCGCATCGCAGCGATACGCGGGAACAGGCGGCGGCACCCAGCCGCTGCGGATCCGCCGCTGCCACCGTCAGAGGACCGTGCCGAACGACGGCTGTCCTGCGGTTTCGTAGGTGTGCATGACCACGCCGCTGGTAGTCGCCTGGCTGTCGGTGAGGCGGAGTGCGGTTGGGGGGACGCCGTCGGCGAAGAGGCGCTTGCCGCGCCCGAGCACGACCGGGAACGTCAGCACGCGATAGGCGTCCACGAGGTTCTGCGCGGCCAGGTAATGCACCAGCTCGGCGCTGCCGTGCACCTGCAGTTCCCTGCCTGGCTCCTGCTTGAGCTCGGCGACCGCCTTGGCGATGTCGCCGGTGACGGGCACGGAGTTGTTCCAGGCCAGATCGGTCAGCGTACTGGTGACCACGTGCTTGGGCAGCGTGTTGAGCGCGACGGCGAGCGTGACGGCGGGGTCGGTAATGTTCGGCCAGTAGCCGGCCATGGCCTGATAGGTGAACCGGCCGAGCAGGATGGCGTCAGCATCCTCGAACACGGAGTTCATGAACGCGCCGGTCTGCTCGTCGAAGTACGGCGGCAGCCAGCCGCCCAGGTCGAAGCCGTTCCGCCGGTCCTCCTCAGGGGCGCCGGGACTCTGCATGACGCCGTCGGCGGTGACGAAGGTGGTCACGGTCAGTCGCATGTCTCCTCCTGCAGCCAGGGACCGGCTCCCCGCCGGCCTTCACCCTGGCTACGAACGGCGCACGCCGGAATCGACACCTCGATTCGGCGGGCCCGCTCGTAGTGGGCTACAGGCGGATCGCCACCGTCGTCATCACGTTCTTCTTGTGCCCGGTCGCGAACACCGTGCGGTCGTTCGGGCTGACGACCACCGCGGCTGCCGCGTCGACGGGGCTGGCGTCTTGCAGCAGCCGGGTACTCCACAGCCTGGTGCCGCTGATCTCGCCGTAGGCGAGGACGAGGAACCTGTCGCTCTGCGTGGACGTATTGCCGGCCGCGGAGCTCCCGCCCACGATGACCGAGGCGCCGTTCGGGCTCACGGCGAGCGATGTGGGGATGTCGTCCTTGTGGTTGGCGTCGAACGTGCTGACCCACAGGGGAGCACCTGTCGTCGCGTTAAACCCGATGGTCGTGATATCTCGGTGCGTCCGGCCGGTAAAGGTCGAACCGGTGACGTATACGGCGTTCCTGAGCGGGCTCGCGACGATGGCCACGGCCGCGTCGTTGCTGCGCCCGCCGTATCGCCTGGTCCAGAGCGGAGCGCCGGTTGCTGCCTTGTACGCAACGGTGGCGTAGTCGTTCAGGGAAGTCCGGCCCTGGCTGGATCCGGTGACGAAGACCTTGCTGCCGTCGGGGCTGACGGCCACGGACGCCGCGGAGTCCTGCTTGTTGGCGTGACCGTTGTAGCGGGCCACCCATAGCTGCCTGCCGGATGCCGCGGCGTAGGCGACGGTGGCATAGTCAAATTCCGACGAGCGACCGTGGCTCGTGCCCGTGACGTAGAGCCGGCTGCCGTCAGGGCTGATGGCCAGCGCCGATGCCGCGTCGTAGCCGTTTCTCCGGGGGTTGTTATAGCGGCTGAGCCAGAGTTGCTTCCCGGTGGCGGCGTCGTAGGCGATCGTGGTGTAGTCGCGGCCGCTGCCCGCGCCCTGGCTGTAACCGGTGACGAACACGGTCTTGCCGCCAGGATCAGCCACGATGGCGACGGAGTTGTCGCCCGCGTTGCCTGGCCCGTTGTACCTTCTGACCCAGAGCTGCTTGCCGGTGGCGGCCTTGTAGGCGACCGTGGCGTAGTCCCGATTGGTGCGGATGCCCTCGCTGTATCCGGTGACGAAGACGGTGCCGCCGTCCGGGCTGACCGTCACCGCGCTCGGGATCGAGAAGTTCCCGGGGCCGCGATACTGGCTGGCCCACATCTGGATGCCGGTCTTGGGGTTGTAGGCGACGGTGGCGTAGGCGCTGCCCTGGCCAGTGAGGGCGTCTCCGGCTGCGAAGATCGCGTTGCCCGACGGGCTGACCGCGACGGAGGTGCCCGCGCCACCAGTCGTTGCTGAAAACAAGCTGGTCCACAGAACCGCGCCGGGAGTAGCCGCCCTGGCGACATGCTGCGTCACCGCCGTAGCGTGGTCAGCTCCGCCGAGACCTGTCAGCGATACCGCGGCGAGGGCCGCGATCACACGGGCCGCGACCGGGATCGGCCTCATGGCTCTCACCTCTCTTCACCAGACCCCTCTGCCGGACGCCTCTGGCTCACCTGCATGCGGCACTAGTATCGACGCGCTGAACCACCGAACCGGTTGACGTGGCGGATACGCGCAGGGCCGTTGTGGTAAAAGGTTGACCAAATTAGCCTTAGCCGTACCCTGCGGACGCACCGCATCCTTCCCCCGGACCGGAGGTAGCGATGGCCGTTCTTGCTCTGGTGGACGCGTCGTGAGCGCACCGACTCTGGCCGCTCCCGAGCAGGTGAGCGCGGCCGGGCTCGCTGACATGACGGACCTGGCCAGGCTCGCCTGCGAGCGGTACGGAATCGCGCCGGACGCCAGCATGCACCTGTACCCGCTGACCGAGAACTGGACCTACCGGGTCGAGGCCGCAGGCGCGGAGCCGATGGTCCTGCGCGTCTACCGGCCGGGCGGCCGTTCGCCCGCCGAGGTCTCATCGGAGCTGGCCTGGATGACCGCGCTCGGGCAGGACATCGGATCGCTCGTGCCTGCCGTCATCCCGACGGCGGCGGGCAACCAGGTGCTCGAGCTGACCCGCGAAGCGCCGCTGCCAACTTGCTACTGCGTGATGTTCAGCTGCGCGCCTGGTCGCGAGCCGGCCGACGACGACCTGGTGACCTGGTTTCCCACGCTCGGCGAGATCACGGCACGGCTGCACCAGCACGCCAGGTCGTGGAGCCAGCCGTCATGGTTCCGGCGGCCGCGCTGGGACATCAGCACAACGCTTGGTAACCATCCGCACTGGGGACCGTGGCAGTCGAGCGTGACCGACCAGGAGCAGATCAGGCAGCTCGAGCAGCTTGCCGGCGTGGTCATGAAACGGCTGCGCGGGTTCGGAGTTGGCGCCGAGCGGTTCGGCCTGGTCCACGCGGATCTCAGGCTCGCCAACCTGCTGGTCGAGGGCGGGCGGATCACCGTCATCGACTTCGAGGATTGCGGCCTGTCCTGGTACCTGTACGACCTTGCCTGCGCGCTGACGTTCAACGAGGGCAGGGCCGACGTCGATGAGCTGGTCGCGCTGTGGGTAGACGGCTACCGGAGCGTCGAGCACCTGTCCGCCGAGGACGAGAAGGAGATCAGCACCTTCCTCATGCTGCGGCGGCTGATGCTGACCGCCTACGCGGGGTTGCGCCATGACACCGAGCTGGCCGCGCAGATGAAGGCGGACGGCTACAACGAGGAGACCTGCGCGCTCGCCGAGCCCTACCTCAGCCGGTTCGGCTGACGCCACTGCGCCGCGCGGCGGGGCTCTTGGCGGCGGCACACCGCTCAGTTACGATTTGGGCGTACCAATTGTCGCGCGACAGGCGAGGCGATCCATGCTCCGCATCGGTAAGGGCTGACGGCATGGCTGGTCCCCGCGACGCCGCAGGTCACGATCATTGGAGGCGGCGCCGTTGGCGCCGCGGTCGCCTACTTCCTTGCCCGCGAGGGCCGCACGGACATCCAGCTCATCGAGCGCGGCGGGCTGTGCGAGGCCACCAGCAGCCAGGCCGCCGGCTTCGTCGGGCAGGCCAGGCCCACGGTGGAACGCGCCAGGCTGACGATGGCCGCCGCCGAGGTCTACCGCGACTTCGAGCGGGAGACCGGGTACTCGATGGACTACCGCGCCTGCGGCGCGGTCAGGCTCGCGCTGTCCGATGCATCGGCCAGGGAGCTCACGCAGATCGCGGACACGGCCGAGATCACGGGGCTGCCGGTGGAGTTCCTGTCGGACGCGCAGCTGCACGAGATCTATCCGGTGCTCGAGCGAACCGAGTCTGTGCGGGCAGCGCTATGGTCACCCGCGGATGGCTATCTGCAGCCGAACAGCCTCGTGTCTGCCTACATCGCCGCCGCCAGGGACCTGGGGGTCACCGTCGTCACGCATGTCCCCGTGACTGGCATCGGCGTGCGCGACGGAGTGGTCGAGTCGGTCTCGACGCAGGATGGCAGCTACCGGACCGAGCAGGTGATCATCGCGGCGGGACCGTGGTCGGCAGCGCTGGCCAGGCTCGCCGGGCTTGATCTGCCGATCGTCCCCGTGCTGCACGAGTACTTCGTCACCGAGCCGGTGCCCGGCTGGCACGCCGACCTGCCCTGCCTGCGCATCCCTGAGGTCCAGGTCTACGCGCGCGGCGAGAGCGACCGGGTGCTGTGCGGCGGCTTCGAGAACGCTGGCACCAGCATCGACCCGCGCGAGGTGAGCGTCGGGTCCGTGCTCGCCGCGCGGCCGGACTGGGACGTGCTCGCCGGCTTCGCCGAGAGCCTCAGCGTTTTTGCGCCGGCGGTCGCTACCGCTGGCGTCGCGACGACGTTCCAGGGCTGGCCCGCGTTCAGCCCCGACGGCCTGTTCGTGGTCGGACCGGTCAGCGCGATACGAGGTCTCGTCATGGCCGCCGCCTGCAACGCGCACGGGGTCTCGGGGTCGGCGGGCCTGGCCATGCACCTGGTCGAGAGCCTGACCGCCGACCCGTCGCCTTACGTGCGGTCGCTCAGCCCCGACCGGTTCATCCCGCGGACCTGGTCATGGGAGGACGCCCGCCGCGACGCCCAGGCCGTCTACGAGACCTACTACCCGATGCCCGTCGGGGACGGCGGAGGGCGCTAGATCGCGGGGTGCATGGCGGTGAGGCCGCCGTCGACGTTGAGGGTGATGCCGGTGACGTAGCTGGCGCCTGCGCCGCAGAGGAACGACACCGCGTCGGCGACCTCGGACGCCTGGCCGACGCGCTTCAGCGGGCTGATCCGGCCGAGTGAGTCCTCGGTCAGGGTGCCGACGAACGGCTCGCTCAGCGGGGTCAGCACCCAGCCGGGCGCGACGGCGTTGACCAGGATCCCGAACGGCGCCAGCTCCACCGACATCGTCTTGGTCAGGGAGATGATCGCCGCCTTGGAGGCGTTGTAGTGCGCGAACTCGGCCTCGGAGAGCTGTCCGTTGGTGGAGGCGATGTTGACGATGCGGCCGCCTCCGCCCTGGTCGCGCATCGCCCGCCCGGCAGCGCCGCCGAGGAGCACGGGCCCGCGGACGTTGATGTCCATCAGCGCGTCCCAGGTCTGCGCGGTGAAGTCGAGGAACGGGACCGGGCTGTACACCCCCGCGTTGTTGATCAGCGCGTCGATGCGGCCGAACCGCTCGAGCACGGCTGGCACCAGCGCGGCGCAGTCCTCGACGGAACCGACGTCCGAGCGGATGCCGAGCGACCTTGTCTGGCCCGCCAAGCTGACCGGCCGCGGCGCTGACCTCGTCGCCGTTCCTCGCGCAGATGGCGACCGAGTAGCCGTCGGCGAGCAGCCGTTCGGCGCACGCGTAGCCGATGCCCTTGCTGCCCCCGGTTACCAGCGCGACCTTGTCCACCGTGCCTCCTTCGTGCCCGCGGGTCAGCCGCCGGCGGTGATCAGCGATCAGGGGTGGCGCTGGCCGCGGTGATCAGCGGCTCCAGCGCCGCGTCCTCGAGCTTGGCCCTGGTCCAGTCCCAGCGGGATGAGGCTTCTTGCCAGTAATCGAAGCCCTCTGCCGGGGCGTCGGTCAGCAGCGCGTCCATGCCGACGAACAGCAGCGACCAGGTGTACTGCGCCGCGATGCCGAACAGGCTGGCTCGCGCGTACTGGACAGGGTCATGCGTACCGAAGTACGCGGTGCAGGCCACCCGGATCTGGTCAGGGTCGTAGTCGCCCTCCATGGCCAGGTCGCCTACGTCGAACATCGGATCGTTCATGCCGCTGAAGTCGTAGTCGATGATCCTGATCTGGCCGTCGTCCATGACGTTCTTGGCCAGCAGGTCGTTGTTGCTGGGCACCGGCGGCATCGCGTTCACCGCCAGCGTGGCCTCGATCCTGCGCACAGTCGGCAGCCAGTCGAGGATCCCGGCCGGGCACGCCAGCGAGTGCTTGTCGATCAGCACCAGGTAGTCCTCGAGGAACTTCCAGATCACCGTGGCGTTCCTCATCGGCGGCGCCTTAGCGTGCAGGTCGCGAATGGCGCGGCCGATCCGCGGGATGTAGTCAGGCCTGGCCAGGTCCGGGGTGTCCAGGGTGCGGCCGTCGATGTACTCCAGGACAAGCGCGGGCAGGTCAGGCAGCGCCTGGATGACCCGCGCGCCGACGCCCGATTCGCCGGCCGCCACGGTGTTGGCGATCAGATCGGGGATCGGGATCATGAGCCCGAAGTCGTCCATCTCCTGGGTCAGGAACTTGACGACATACCGGGAACCAACCTCGGTCGACACCGCGTAGGTGACGTGCGCGAGCCCGCCGAATAGCTGGCGCCATTCGAGCCGGTGCCCGCGCAGCACCTCGGCCGCCGCGGCGACCTGCTCCATCTGACCGGCGAATCGCTGGTCAGCGGTGCTTGCCGTCTCGCTCGTCACGATCAGGGCTCGGGGTTGTACTGGTCGATGGCGAGCGGGTGATCGTGGATTCGCTTGGACCTGACCATGTAGAACACGACGCCGACCAGCAGCGGCAGGCCGATGATCAGCCAGGCCATCGGAGCGTCCTTCAGGAAGAAGCCGCCGGTGGTGCCGGAGATCTGGTTGTAGGTCGGATTCGTTGCCGGCCGCGGCCAGAGCAGGTCGAGCGCCGTCAGTCCCGGTGCCGAGCACCGCGACGATGTTCACCGCGATGCCCCAGCGACCGAGCGAGAACCGTTCCCTTGACCTTCGGCCAGCCGCGGAACCGGTAGATCAGCGTCACGCTCATGATCAGGAAGTAGGCCAGGTACATGGCGGCGGTCGCGCCGCCCGACGATGGAGGACGTCTTGGTGGTGAACACGAACACGAGGACCAGCGACAGCACGCCGATCAGCACGACGGCGGCCCACGGCTCGCCATCCTTCAATGTCTTGGACCACGTTCGCGAGAACGGCAGCTGCCCGTCCCTGGCCATGCCGTAGATGTGGCGGACCGCGCCGGAGAACATCACGTTCGTGGCGACGATCAGGCCAATCGACACGCACACCAGGAAGAGCTTGAAGATACCGACCGGCAGGTGCGCCGTGATCGCGTTCTGCGCGGGGACGCCGCCGAGCATCGCGGCCTTCATGTCAGGGATCGAGGGCGTCAGGGTGAGCAGGAACAAGAACCCGGCGACGATGGCGAACAGGTAGGCGCCGATCACCGCGCGCGGTGCGTTGCGCCCGGCGTCGACGGTCTCCTCGCCGAGCGTCCCGCCGTTCTCGAAGGTGTAGAGCACCCAGAGCGCGTTGAAGACGCCGGCACCGATAAAGAGCGGGAACACGTTGCCGAGGCCGCTGAGTGCCTGGACGGTCGCGGCCCCTGAGCTGGTCGTCGTCACAGCCGCCGTCTGGGTGAGGTTACCGAAGTGCTTGACGCCCAGGATGAACGTCACCAGGCAGACGATCGTGACGACGGTCAGCTCGAGGGCCATCGCCCACTGGGTGATTCGGCCGAGGATGCCGATCCGCACGATGTTCCACCCGACCGCGATCACGGCGGCGATCACGATGATGAGCTCGTCCGTATGGAGGCTGGGCGCGAGGTCGAACAGCGGATGGATGAGCACGGGCAGGCTCGCGTAGTACGCCGTCATCAGCGGGAACATCGCCATCGCGTAGATCCAGCCCATCCACCAGCCGACCCGCTTGCCGGCCAGGATGGTCGGCCACTGGTACATGCTGCCGGCGAACGGGTACTTGGAGGCGAGTTCCGCGATCACCAGGACCATCGCGCCGACGCTGATCGCGACCAGCGGCCAGCCCCAGAACTCGGCGCCTCCGACGCTGGACATCGCGAATCCGTAGAGCGAGAAGAGGCCGGCGAAGACTCCTACGCCGGCGAAGGTGAGCGCACCGTTGGTGAGTGCGGTCAGCACCCTGGTGAGCTTTCCGGTGGCGGTAGTGAACGGCTCTGAGGTCTCGACAGCGCCCATCCGCTGAACCGTCCCTTCTTTGTATTGGGTGGTCCATTAATCGGATCAGCAGGACTTTTGGCGCACTGTAACGTAGCTGCGCGAGCCCTGACAAGACCTGGCAGGCACCTTGATGCAGGCAAGTAGCAGCATCTAGCGCGACATGTTGCGGCCCGGTTACGCTGACGTCGATATGGTGCGCCCAAATGTCCGGAAGGGGTGCCCATGCCCACCCACGACCTCCCGCGGCGGGCTCAGGTCGTCATCGTCGGAGGCGGCGCCGTCGGCTGCAGTGTCGCCTACCATCTGGCGAAGTTCGGCTGGACCGACGTGGTGCTGCTCGAGCAGGGACAGCTGTCCTCGGGCACGACCTGGCATGCGGCCGGCGTCGTCGGCCAGCTCCGCGCACACCCGTCGCTGACCAAGATGATGCTGTACGGCAGCCAGCTCTACGCCGCGCTGGAGGCCGAGACCGGCCTCGGCACCGGGTGGAACCAATGCGGCGCGCTCTGGGTCGCGGCGTCGGCCGACCGCATGGTGCAGCTCCGCAGGACCGTAGACCTGGCCCGGGCCCAGGGCCTCGAAGCCCACGACATCTCCGTGGCCGAGGCCGCCGCGAAGTGGCCGCTGATGCGCACCGACGACCTGGTGGGCGCGATCTGGCTGCCCAACGACGCCAAGGCCAACCCCGCCGACCTGACTCAGGCTATGGCCAGGGGCGCGCGGCAGCGCGGAGTCCTCATTTTTGAGCGAACTAGGGCTCTCGGGTTCGGCGTTGACCGCAGCCGGGTCACATCCGTGGCGACGAACCGCGGCGATATCGAGTGCGAGTACGTGGTCAACTGCGGGGGGCAGTGGGCCAAGGCCCTCGCCGCCAGGGTCGGCGTGACGGTTCCGCTGCAGCCGGCCGAGCACTACTACATCGTCACCGAGGTGGTCGACGGACTGGAGCGTTCCGCGCCGACGCTGCGCGATCCTGACGGCTACACGTACTTCAAGGAGGAGGTCCGCGGCCTGCTGATGGGCGGCTTCGAGCCCGACGCCAAGCCGTGGGTCGCCTCCGACGAGATTCCCGAGCCGTTCGAGTTCCAGCTGCTGCCCGAGGACTGGGAGCAGTTCGACATCCTGATGCGCAACGCCGTGCACCGGGTGCCCGCGATGGAGAGCGTCGGCGTCAAGAAGTTCTACAACGGCCCTGAGAGCTTCACGCCCGACCACAACTTCGTCATGGGCCAGGCCCCTGAGCTGGACAACTACTTCGTGCTGGCGGGTTTCAACTCCTCCGGCATCGCGTTCTCCGGCGGGACGGGGAAGGCGCTCGCCGAATGGATCATCGCGGGGGAACCCGAACTGGACCTCAGCCCTGTCGACATCCGGCGGTTCGCGCCCATGCAGGGCAACAAGCGCTGGCTGCGAGGCCGGGTGCAGGAGATCGTCGGCCTGCATTTCGCGATGGCCTGGCCGAACCGTGAGCCGGAGAGCGCGCGCGGCGTGCGCCGATCCCCCGTGCACCATCTGCTCGAAGCGCGCGGCGCCTGCTTCGGCACGAAGATGGGCTGGGAACGGGTCAACTGGTTCGCGCCGGCCGGCACCAAGCCCGTCGTCGAGTACTCGTGGGGGCGGCAGAACTGGTTCGGCTACAGCGCGGCCGAGCACGCGGCCGCGCGGGCGGAGGTCGCGCTGTTCGACCAGACCTCGTTCGCCAAGATCGCCGTTCGCGGCGCGGACGCCGAAGCGGCCCTGCAGTACTTGTGCTCCAACGATGTCGCGGTCCCGCCGGGGCGGACCGTATACACCGCGCTGCTGAACGACCGCGGCGGCTACGAGGCCGACGTGACCGTGACACGGCTGCGCTGGAACGAGTACCTGCTGGTCACGAGCAGCGCTCAGGGCGTGCACGATCTGGACCTGCTGCGCCGCGGCGTTCCGCCTGGCTTGCACGTTGAGTTCTTCGACGTCACCTCGTCATACGCGGTGCTGTCGGTGATGGGGCCGCAGTCCAGGGCGCTGCTTGGCGGGCTGTCGAGCGACGACTTCTCGGCGGAGGCGTTTGCCTTCGGGGACAGCCGGGAGGTCGATCTCGGCGGGTTGACGGTGCGGGCCACCCGGCTCACGTATGTCGGGGAGCTCGGCTGGGAGCTGTACGTGCCGAGCGAGGTGGCGGTCGCGGCCTTCGAGCGGCTGACCGATCCCGGCCAACGCGATCGCGCCCAGGCTCGCCGGCTATTACGCGATCGAGTCGCTCCGGCTGGAGAAGGGGTACCGGGCGTTCGGCCGCGAACTAGGCCCGGACACCACGCCGGTCGAGGCGGGCCTCTCGTTCACGTGCAAGCTGGGCACGAGCATCGGCTTCCGCGGCCGCGAAGCGGTGGAGCGGCAGAAGAGCGTCTGGCGTGGCGCGGCGGCTGGTGAGCCTCGTCGTCGCCGACCCTGCCGCGTACGCGTGGGGCGGCGAGCTACTGCTCCGCGACGACGAGCCGGCCGGGTTCGCCAGCTCAGCCGCGTTCGGCCACAGCGTCGGCCGGACCGTGCTGCTCGGCTACATCGAGCGCCGCGACGGCGGGGTCGCCACGAAGGAATGGCTGGATGCCGGCCGGTACCAGGTCGCGATCGGAGGCGAGCGGTACGACGCGACCGTGTCGCTGCGCCCGCCGTATGACCCGTCTGGCGCGCGGACCCGGCTTTGACGGCCGGCGCCGGTCGAACTGCTAGTCGACGGCGTTGGCTGTCGCCGGCGTTCCGTTCGGCGGGATGGCGACGCTGGCCTGCGAAGATTCGGTGATCGGGTGAGCCCGGTGAATCCCCGAACGCTCTTTGACCTTGCCGTGTGCCCATGCGATGACTGTGGTGCGGTCCCCGACGAAGAGGTCGCTGGAGTACTCGACGGGCTTGTCGTCGAGATCGAAGGCGACGCGCTCGATCGCCATCAGCGGGTCGCCGACCTTGATGCCGAGCAGTTCGGACTGCTCGGAGTTGGCCAGCACCGCGACCATGCGCTCGATCGCCTTGACGCAGGTCACGCCGTAGTGGTCGGTGAGCAGGTCGTAGATGCTGTTGTCGAGCGGCTGGGCGAGCAGGTCAGGGGCGAGCGTCACGGGGATGCGCGCGTTTTCGAGGGAGATCCTGACCTCGTCAGCGAGCCGGATTCTGACGACGTCGTAGATGGGCGTGCCAGGCGTGATCTCGAGCGCGGTCGCGGTGGCGTCGTCGGCGGGCACCATCCGCGCGGAAACTACGTGAGCGCCAGGGCGGAAGCCCTGCGCGCGCAGGTAGGCGGGGATGCCGGCCAGGTAACTGAAGTCGATGTCGACGCGCGGGCGGTTGACGAACGTGCCCCCGCGCCTGCCACGCCGGCGGTAGACCGCGCCTTCGTGCTCAAGGCGGTCGAGGACCTGGCGGACCGTCGTGCGGCTGACGGCGAGTTGGGTGGCGAGTTCGCGCTCGGTGGGCAGTCGTCCGTCCTCGCCGAGCTTGCCGCTGGAGATCAGCTCGTGGATGCGTTGCGCCACGGTGTCGCGGATGGTGCGGGAGTTCTCGCTCCTGGCGACGGAATGGGTTGCGGAGGCGGCCTGCCCGGTAGTCGGGCCGGCGGCTCCGGGCGCTGGGCCGGCCTCGGCTTGGCGGGCGCTCATATCGCAACGATAGACGGAACTGACAGTGAACCCGCAGGCCGCAGTGCGGAACGTCGCCCGTTGGCGTGATTGCCTGGTGCGCGGTGGCGTTCTTACTGACCGGATGCGCTCGGAGGTGCCGTGCGAGTTCTGCTGACCAATGACGATGGCGTCGATGCCGAGGGGCTGCTGGCGGTGCGGGCCGCGCTCGCCTCGTGGTGCTCAAGCGTCGTGACGGTCGCACCTGAAACGAACTGCAGCGGGTTCGCGCGCAAGTGCACGTTCTCCCGGCCCGTCGGGGTGACCCAGGTGGCCGGCGGCTCGCACCCGATCTACCGCTGCGATGGGACGCCGACGGATTGCGTGCGGGCCGGGCTGCTCGGCGGGCTGGCGGTTGACGCCGATGTTGTGGTGAGCGGGATCAACCACGGCGCGAATCTCGCCGATGACGTCGTCTACTCGGGAACGGTGGGGGCGGGCCTCGAGGCCGCCCTGCTCGGAACGCCGGCCGTGTGCTTGTCGCAGCAGACACCGACGGGGACGTTCTCGGTGAACTACCTGGAGGATCTGGCAGGCGCTGGCCTGGCGTACGACTTCGGGTTCGCGGCCGCTCACGGCTCCTCGCTGGCGCGGGCGGTTGTCTCCGCGCGGCCCGCTGAGCCAGTCGTGCTGAGCGTGAACTACCCGGCGCGGTATGCCTCGGTCGGCGCCTCCATTGATGCGTTCACCGATGGCGGCGAGGGTGACGCGGTCAGCGTGCTCACCAGGGCGGGCCGGCGCGACTACCCGCGTGCCGATGTTGAAGCGGCCGAGTGGGCTGACGGCGAGGTCAGGAAGATGTGGCTGTTCGGCGAGCCGGACGCGATCATTCCCGAGGTCGACGACTCGCTCGGCACCGACGTCGGCGCGCTGAAGGCCGGCTACATCTCGGTGACTCCGCTGTCGTTCGCGCTCGAAATCAGCGACCTGTCGCCCGGGTTCCAGTCCTTCCTCGGCCGGCTGAACCAAACTTTTCCGCTCAGGAACGCCATGACCGGGACCGCCGGCCCGCGGCCCGAACCGGTTTGACCCCGCTTTTGCCAGGCCAGATTTGAGCTGGTGCATAGCCGAGCGCGTTCTGTGAGAGTTTAATTGGGCAAGCGCCCAGATTTACGCTTCTGCGCCGGCCTGATGCTGCCGATCGCTGAGTCTCCGGATCTGGGCTGGGGAGGGGTGAGCAGCATCGATACTCCGAACGCTGCCTGGCATCAGGTGCAGCAGCGGTGAGCGGCGATCCGACCTGGGATGCTCAGGCTTTCCCGGCCGCCATCGCCAGCAATTTCACGGCCGGCGCGCGCGTTGCCGGGTACCGGCTGGAACAGATGATCGGCCGGGGCGGAATGGCCATGGTTTTCCGTGCCGTCGACGAGCGACTCGGCCGGCAAGTTGCCCTCAAGCTCCTCGCGCCTTCGCTCGCGCAGGACACGGCATTCCGGCAACGTTTTGTCGGCGAGTCTCGAATGGCCGCGTCCGTGGATGACCCGCACATCATTCCGGTGCACGAGGCGGGCGAAGCGGCAGGCGTCCTGTTCATCGCGATGCGCTACGTGCCTGGCGGCGATGTCAGGACTCTGCTGCAGCACTCAGGCCCGATGTCAGGCGCCCGTGCCGCTGCGATCATCTCCCCGGTCGCTTCGGCGCTTGATGCCGCGCATTCCGTGGGCCTGATCCATCGGGACGTCAAGCCGGCCAACATGCTGCTGGACAGCCGGGCCGGCCGGCCGGATCACGTCTACCTGTCGGACTTCGGGTTGGGCAAAGAGTCGGTCTCCGCGGCGGGCCTCACGCAGACGGGCCAGATCCTCGGGACTCCCGCGTATTCCGCTCCTGAGCAAGTAGAAGGCAAGCCGCTCGACGGCAGGGCCGATGAGTACTCGCTGGCCTGCGCGGCCTTCGAGATGCTGACTGGCGCGCCTCCGTTCGTGCAGCCGCACGTCACCGCGCTGATCCTGGCGCAGATGTCCGCGCCGCCGCCGACACTGACCTCCCGCCGCCCTGACCTGCCGGCGGCAGCGGACCCGGTGTTCGCCAAGGCCCTCGCGAAGAAGCGCGATGACCGGTACGCGAGCTGCCGGGAATTCGCCGAGGACCTGCGTCAGGCCTTTGGTCTCGTGCCCTATGACTCGGGCCCGGATATCGTTGTCCCCCCTGGCTACATCCCCACTGAGGTGGCCACGCCAGGCACTACGCCGGCCGAGGGCAAGGTGCCCCTGGTCAAGACCGGCAACGGCTGGGACCGCGCCGCTGACCAGACCACGCCTCGACCTCGGGACACTACTCCGCGGCCGCCGGTAACCCCGCCGGTAGATACTCCCGTAACTCCGCCTGTGGAGATTCCGGTAACGCCTGCAGCGCAGGTCTGGGGAGAACCTCATCGGCCGCCGGCGGTAACCGCGGCAGCGTGCCTCTTCGCGCTCGGCGCTCTCGCGGCTATCGGCTCCATCGTCTTTCCTGGCCCTGTGACTGCCAGCGCGGTCGTCATCATGGCTCCGTACGTCATCGGCCTCGTGCTGGCGATCTGGCTCCTGGCCGGCAAGAGGCTGGCGGTGGTGGCCGCGATCCTGCTGGGCCTCTGGGCGCCGGCGGTAGGGTTCCTCTTCGCCGACGTCGTGGCGATCGCGGCTGACCATTCCTTCGACCTCACAGGTAGCGGTCTGGTCAGCTACTACGTGCAGCGACCTGAGCGACGTTTTCGGCGTAGCCGGACTCGTCGTCCTGTGGTCTGTCTGGAAGTCGAACCGGACCGCGGGACCGCCCAGATCTCGCGGCGGCTTGCCAATCGTCTTGGTCGGAGGCGCCGCTCTCATCGGGGTTGCCCTGGTCGTCATATACGTGAGCTTCGGTCGCGAATCCTTCAACAACTTACAGCGCTTTCGACTACGCGTTTGGTATCGGAGGGCTCGCCGCCGCCGTGTTTGCCGCCTTGATCGCGACCAGCGTGCGCAGTAGCGCGCTCGGCGGCGCGATATTGCTTGGCTGGGCGGCGCTCGTGGTCGTCCTCCCCCTTAACCTGCTGACCAACTTCTCGACGTACTCGGGCCTCGTGAAGATCGTCGCTGTCCTCATGCTGCTGCTGATCGCAGCGTTCGTCGCGCTCGCCTTTGCTTATATCTCCACGCGATCACGTCAAGGCGCCGACGTCGGAGAGCCGGTCGCTTCGGGGAGGCGCTGACGGCGGCGTGCGCTCGTGGACCCGCCCGCCGCTGATGCGCTCAGCGGCTGCGATCCGCTAGGAATGGTGCTCTAATTTCCGGTGACGCGGGAGTTCCTTTCGGGCTGCGGGAAGGTTCCGAGTGCCAACCGATCGATTGGCGGACATCAAGCGCGCGGGCGACGGGCCGGATGAGATCGACGGCCGGCACGGTCGGCCAGGCTGGGCACGCTGGCGATGTTCGTGACGCTCTGTTACGGCGACTGGCGGACTTGCCGCCCTGGCATCCGAGCGCGATCCGGGATGACAAGCGGAGCGCGAACGGGGCGCGGCCAGAGTTAGCTGGCGGGCGGACGCCGGCGATTCCACTGAGCGGGACTCGGATGGGCAGCCCGAGCAAGGTGACTCTGCGGACCCGGGTTCTGGTCGCAGGTCAGCCGATTCCATGAGTTATGGCGAGCGCACGTCGAACGCTGGCCGGACAAGAAAGACGAGGTCGCCGAGCCCGACCGGCGGGACGATCCGCCTGGTTCCTGGCGCGGCGTCGGTGACCGGTATCTGGGTCCGGACGACAACGCCGAGGCCGACAAGCAGATCGCGTTATTGCACCAGCCGGCGGAGGCGGTGACCAGCCTGCTGAAGCAGATCGAGCACGACAACCCGCACGGCGGCGTCTTAGTCGGCCTCGAGCGCCACCTCAAAGGCGTCGACCGCCTCAAAGAAAAGATCGCCGACAAGATGCGGTTCAAGGGGCTGGACAGCCCCGGCGAGGCAGCGCGGACAATCAACGATGCCGTCCGGTATACGTTCTGCGTTGGCGCCGATGAGTATGCGGCCGGGCGCGCGTTCGCGCAGCGTCAATTAGAGACGGCCGGATGTCGGATGACCTACCTCAGAAACCACTGGGTGGATGACCCTGACTACAAAGGCATCAACAGCCGCTGGACGACGTCGGATGGCGGCCGGTTCGAGTTGCAGTTTCACACTCGCGAGAGCTACTACGCGAAAGAGCAACTCACCCACGACCCCTATCAGAGGCTCCGCGACATGAGCGCCACGCGCGCCGAAGGGCGCGAACTGATCGGATTTCAGAGACAGGTGAGCGCAGCCGTCCCGACACCGCCAGGCGTCGAAGCCATCCCTGACTACAACGTGAGGCGATCGGATGGTTAACAAGATCACGTACTACGCGATCGTCAGCGACGGAGCGACGGTGGACCAGCCGCACGGGCTATTGCGGCGGCTCGAGCATGCGGATGGTCCTGAAGACGAGGGCGTGCAGAAAGACATGGGCTGGCACCGCACTTCGTTGATTGCGGAGCACGAGCACGGAGGCACCGACGAGGACCTTGTCCTGGTCAGTCACGAGCAGGCGAGCAGGATTGTCGAGTATCTGCGCGAGAAGTTCGCTGACTTGAGGTAGCGGTGGTCGCTAGGTGCGCCGGCGTGCTCGAGTCGGGGTGCGCGATCCGTCGAGGCTGGCGGTCACCTTGCCGTCGAGGCCCGCGGAGCGGCTGCTTCGAGCTGGCGTCTTCGCTGCCTGGCTGGAAGGCGGCGAAGAAGTTATCGAGCAAGCCGATGAGCTCGGCCTTGCCGAAGCGGTCTGGGTACAGCAGCGCGTAGATGCTCAGGCCGTCGATCACGGCCGAGAGCAGAACCGCGAACGTGCGCGGGGGCATATCGACGATCTCGCCGGAACGCTGGGCGTCGACGATGAGGGTTTCGAGTAGGCGACGCCAGCGGGATGACTCGGATCGCTGTACGGAGCGGAGCTCGCCGTTGACGAGCGCGCGGCTCCACATGCTCATCTCGAGATGTGTCTCCCGCACCGGCTGCTCGGCGACCGGCAGTACCTCGATGCAGAAGGTGCGGAGCGCGTCGAAGCCTTCCTTGTCGTCCACTGCCTCGCGGATGCGCCTGTCGACGCCCTCGTGGGAGATCCGCAGGGCCTCGAGGAGGATCTCGTCCTTCGACTCGAAGTAGTGCGCCAGCACGCCCGCCGAGTAGCCGGATTCCCGTGCGATGAGCCGCGTTGTCGTGCCTTCGAGGCCGTACTTGACGATGGCCCGCCACGCCGCATCGGCCAGCTCGTGCCGGCGAGCCGCATGGTCGACAACTCTCGGCATAGGGGCTACCGCCTTCCTCGTGGGCCTCGCCGGCCAGCATGCGCCACCTTGACCCGAGCGTCCGTAGCCGACCGGGTTCGTGGCTCCTTGACCTTATTTCGGACGTCCGTCTACAATAACCCACCTCGGAACCCTCCCCGAGATGAGAAGGCACAAGGTGGCCGTTACGCACAACGCCGCGCCGATTCCAGCACCCGCCACGCAAGGGCGGCAAGACCTGCTTCGCCTGCTCGAAGAGAAGGGGAAGCTCGTCAGGCGCGAGACCGTGCGCCTTTCCCGGATCGCCGGTGCGGGGCACTACACAGGCACCTTCTCCTGCGCCGAGCTGTTTTCCGCGCTCTACTACGCGCAGCTTCGATTCCGGCCAGACGAACCGGCGTGGGAGGGACGCGACAGGTTCGTGCTCAGCAAGGGCCACGCCGCCATCGGCCTGTACCCGGTGCTGGCAGACCTCGGCTTCTTCGAGGCTGAACTGCTCGACAACTACACGCGGCTGCACAGCCCGTTCGGCGACCATCCGGACATGCGCAAGGTTCCGGGCGCCGACTTCAGCTCAGGTTCCCTGGGCCATGGCCTCTCCGTCTCACTCGGGATGGCGCTCGCCGCGCGGGTGACCGGCGGTGAGTACCTCACGTACTGCATGCTCGGCGACGGCGAACTGGCCGAGGGCCAGGTCTGGTCGGCCGCCATGGCAGCCGGGCACTTCAAGGCCAGCAATCTCGTCGCCATCGTCGACCGCAACCAGCTATCCATCGACGGCAATACCGAGAACGTCATGGGCGTCGAGCCGCTCGACGACAAGTTCGCCGCCTTCCGCTGGGATGTGCGCCGCATCGACGGCCACGACTACGACCAGATCCTCGACGCCTTCGCCTACGCCAGGGAGCGCAGCGACGAGCGGCCATTCTGCGTGATCGCGGACACGATCAAGGGCCGCGGCGTCCAGCGCATGGAGCTCGACAAGGACTGGCACGTCGGCAACCTGGTGGGCGCCGACTACGACGACGTGATGGCCGAGATCGAAGCTGGCCTGCAGCCCGCGAGGAGCCACGCATGACCGGCGAGAAGACCTCGACGAGCGGCGGCAGCCCGCAGGAGATCTCCGGCGTCTTCCGCGGCAGCGCCGACGGATCGACCGCCTTGAAGGAGACAGCCAAGGAAACAGCCAAGGAAGCCGGCAAGAAGACCGAGCAAGGCATCAGCGCCCGCGCCATCCCGACGTTCATCGCCGGAGAGGAACTGGCCGACCTGGCCGACGCCGACGGGCGGGTCGTCGTCCTGACCGCGGATCTGGCGGGCGCCGGACGCACGATCGACTTCGCGCAACGGCACCCCGACCGCTTCTTCAACATCGGCGTGGCCGAGCAGAATATGGTCTCGGTCGCCGCTGGCATGGCGTCCACCGGCCTGCGGCCGTTCGTCAGCACGTTCGCCGCCTACCTGGCGCTGCTGTGCTGCGAGCAGGTCAGGACCGACCTCGCCTACACGGGGATGCCGGTCGTGATGCTCGCGCACCACTCGGGCATGGCGCTCGGCTACTACGGCACAAGCCATCACGCGCTCGAGGACCTGAGCGCCATGCGCGGCATCGCGGGGCTCACCGTCGTGAGCGCCTGCGACGCCAACGAGCTACGGGCGATCCTGCGTGCCTCGCTCGTGCACGACGGGCCCGTCTACGTGCGGATGGGCCGCGGCCGCGACCCTGAGGTCTACGCGGACGTCCCCGAGGACTTTGCCTTCGGCAGGGCGATCCGGCTAACCGAGGGCGCGGACATCGCACTGATCGCCACCGGATCGGAGGTCCGGCCCTGCATGCAGGCGGCCGAGGACCTGGCGAACGAGGGCATCTCCGCCCGCGTCGTCGACATGCACACGGTCTCGCCCGTGGACGCGGCAGAGGTGCGAGCGGCCGTCGACGACATCGGCACGATCCTCACCGTCGAGGAGCACAACGTCACAGGGGGCCTCGGCGGTGCAGTCGCCGAGGTGATCGCCGAACACGGCAGGCCGGTCAGCTTCAGGCGGCACGGCGTTCCCGACGTGCACGTCACCCTCGGCCCGCCCGCCGCTCTCTACTCCCACTACGCGCTCGACGCCGCGGGCGTCGCAACCCACGCCAGGAATCTGGTGCAGCACGCGAAGAACATGACGAAGCACACCGCGGGGAGCAATTCATGACTGACGGGCGCACGACGATCTCCAGGGACAAGGACCAGAGCCTGCGCGAGCGGGCCGCCAAGGTTATCCCGGGCGGGATGTACGGCCACCTGAGTGCGCGCCGGCTGTCTCCGAACTACCCGCAGTTCTACGCGCGCGTCGAGGGCGCGCGGGCGTGGGACGTCGACGGCCGCGAGTTCGTCGACATGATGTGCAGCTTCGGTCCCATGATCCTCGGCTACCAGCACGAGAAGGTCGAGCAGGCAGCCGCCGCGCAGCGCGCGCAGGGCGACACGCAGCCTGGTCCAGGCGAAGCCATGGTCCAGCTAGCAGAGATCCTGACAGAGCGAGTCGACCATGCCGACTGGGCCATGTTCGGCAAGAACGGCAGCGACGCCACCCGGCTCTGCCTCAGCGCGGCTCGCGCCACGACCGGCCGCCGGCATGTCGTCATGTCAGAGCACTCCTACCACGGCTGGAACGCCTGGAGTAACCAGTTCGCCGACGGCAAGGCGGGCCGTCAGGACCCAGAGACGTTCCGCTACACCTACAACGACCTGGACAGCGTCAGGGCCGCGGTCGAGCAGGCCGACCCGGAGAAAATCGCCGCGATCTTCGTCTCGCCGTTCCGCCACGACGCCGGCCACGACGAGGAACTGGTCGACCACGAGTTCGCCAAGGGCGTCCGCGCGCTGTGCGACGAGATCGGCGCCGCGCTCGTGATGGACGAGGTGCGGGCCGGCTTCCGCCTGCACCACGGCAACGCCTGGGAGCCGGTCGGCGTCAAGCCCGACCTCAGCGCCTGGAGCAAGGCGATCGCGAACGGCTACCCGCTCGCGGCCGCTCTCGGGAGCGACCGGTACCGGGAAGGCATCGAGCAGGTCTTCGCCACCGGGTCGTTCTGGTATCAGGCGGTCCCGATGGCCGCGGCCGTCGCGACGATCCGCGCCCTGCGGGACGAGGATGCCATCGCCGCGATGGAAGCGGCCGGCACCAGGCTCCGCGAGGGCATCGCCAAGCAAGCGGAGCAGCACTCCGTCGACGTCAGCCAGACCGGGCCGGTTCAGATCCCCAATCTGAGCTTCGCCGGGGACGCCGACTTCTCGAAGGCCATGGCGTTCTGCGGCGAGGCTGCCGCGCATGGCGCCATCCTTCACCCGCGGCACAACTGGTTCCTGTCGTCCGCGCATACCGATGCCGACATCGACCGAGTTCTCGAGGCCACCGATGCTGCCTTCTCCGCGGTGCGCGCCACCTTCGGTCCTGACTGACCCTCAACGTCCGGTAACAGCCTAAAAACAATTGGAGGGGAGCTGAAGATGACTGCTGGGGTATCCAAGCGCAGGCGGACGCCGCGCATTGCCAGGGTGTTCGGCGCCTTGATGGTCAGCACGCTCGCCATAGCGGGCTGTGTTGGGCAGAACTCGAACAACTCGGGCGGCAACAACTCGGGCGGCGGCAACAAGAGCACGTCGCACACGCTCGTGATCGCCAGGAATATGGACCTGATCGACACTGATCCTTCCACCGCGATCTGCGACACGTGCCAGATTGTCTTCTCCGCGACTTACCAGACTCTGGTGACACTCGCCAATGACAACCACACGCTTATCCCCGAGGTCGCGACGTCCTGGAGCGCGAACGCCACCCACACGGTCTGGACGTTCAAGCTGAACCCGAAGGCGAAGTTCAGCGACGGCTCTGCGATCACCTCCGCCGACGTCAAGTTCTCGCTGCTGCGCCTCAAGAACCTTGCGGGGAGCGCGTCTTATCTCGTGAGCTTCATGAAGGGCGTCACGACCCCTGACCCCGAGACGGCCGTTGTGACGCTGACGCGGCCCGACTGGGAGTTCCCGAACCAGATGTCGGCGACCTATACGTCCGTCCTCAACGCCAAGGTGGTCCAGGCCAACGGCGGCTCGGACGCCGCCAACGCCGCCAAGGCCGACACCGCTGACCACTGGTTCCAGTCGCACTCCGCCGGCAGCGGCCCCTACATGCTGCAGAGCTTCACCTCTGGCCAGCAGGTAACCATCGTCGCGAACCCGCACTACTGGGGTCCCAAGCCGTACTTCACGAGAATCGTCATGAAGCAGACGGTGACGGCCGCGAGCCAGGCTCAGTTGCTGCAGAGCGGCGAGGCCAACATCGCCATGCAGCTGAACCCCGTCACCGCGGGGAGCCTGCAGGGCCAGCAAGGCATCACCATCAAGACGATCCCGTCGTTCAACGTGCTCTGGATCGGCATGAGCGCCGATGTCAAGAACCAGTACGTCCAGGGCCCGATGACGCTGAAGGTCCGCCAGGCGATCCTCGCGGCGATCGACTACAAGCAGCTCGAGTCGGTCCTCATGAAGGGGGACAGCAAGCTCCAGGGTTCGCCGATCCCGAACGGCTTCCCTGGGTCGGCCGGGCTCCCGCTGCCGACGACGAACCTGGCGCTGGCCAAGAAGCTCCTGGCGCAGGCGGGTTATCCGCACGGCTACAAGCTGACGCTCTCGTACCCCGAGATCAACGCCTACGGTGTCGACCTCGGCGTGCTCGCCCAGCTGCTGCAGACGCAGCTGAAGAAGGCCAACATCAACCTGTCGCTGAACCCGGCGACGTTCGCCGTGAACACGACAGCCTGGGGCGGCCACAAGCTGCCGTTCGAGCTCTTGTACTGGGCGCCCGACTACTACGGCTCGGGAGTGCAGTACGTCGGGTTCTTCGGCCTCGTGGAGGGCGGCACCATGGGTGCCCTCTCGTCCGCGACGCCATCTTCGCCGCCGGTCGTCGACCCGATCGAGCAGAAGTGGTACGAGCACGCGCTGGCGGCGGGCTCCCAGTCGCAGGCTGAGCACTTCTTCAACCTGGCCGGCCAGCAGATGCAGGCCGACCCTGTTGCGATGCCGCTGTTCAGCCCGGACATCGTCATCGGCTACCAGACCGGCATCAAGGGCATCGGTTACAGCGGCTGCTGCAACCTGAAGCTCTGGCAACTGTCCCGCTAGCACCAGTAGTGCCTACACGGCGACCAGCGACCAGCGAAAGCGAAGGATGACGTGGCCGAACCAGACCTGCGGGTACTCGTTGTCACGGGCGGGCACCCGTTCGAGATGGAGCCGTTCCTCGACGTCTTCCGAGCGCTCGATGGCATCAGCTGGGAGCACGTGCAGCCGCCCGAGGCACGCGAGTTGTTCCGAGGGGACAAGGCCGGGCTGTGGGACTCGATCGTCTGCTACGACATGCAGGGGATCGAGTTCCGCAAGCCCGACCCGCCCCGTTTCGAAAACCCGCCGGCCGACTACGCCTCGGGCATCGTGGAGATGCTCGAGGCCGGCCAGGGGATCGTCTTCCTGCACCACGCGATGTCGGCGTGGCCCGCCTGGTCGCTCTGGCCGCGAGATCGTCGGCGGCCGCTGGCACTACATGCCCGGCCAGCTCGACGGCACGCAGTATCCGGCCTCCGGCTACACCAGGGAGGTCGAGCACCGGATCTCGGTGCTCGACCCCGCCCATCCGATCTGCGAAGGCCTCGGCGACGGATTCGACATCGTCGACGAGCTTTACCTGAACCCCGTCCTCACCGACCTCATCCATCCGATCCTGCGGACGAACTACCCGATGGACTCCAGCGCGTTCTTCTCCGGGCAGCTCGCCATCACCGGCCACATGTATTCGTCCGATGGATGGTCACATCCAGCAGGAACCGGACTCGTGGGCTGGGTCAAGTCCGCAGGCCAGAGCCCGATCGCTTACCTGCAACCCGGCCACGGCCCGGCCGCCTACGCGAACGCGAGCTTCCGCAAGCTGCTGTCCAACGCCATCGGCTGGGTCGCCTCAGCCGACGCACGCGAATGGGCGAAGGCGAACCCGTTCCCCCTCAGATGATGCCAAGCTGGGCACGAGCCATGAAACGGGAGGAGGCCGACGGAACGTGCTGAAGTACATAGCGCGCAGGGTGGCCATCATCCCGCCGCTGTTGCTCGGCGTGGTCACGGTGACCTTCCTGATCACCCGGCTCATCCCCGCCAACCCGCTCGCCACGGTGCTCAACCCGCGCTCGCTGGGCGACAAGCAGATCGTCGCGGCGGCCATGGCGCACTGGGGGCTGGACGGCACGATCATCCAGCAGTACGGCCACTACATCGTGAACCTGCTGCACGGCGACATGGGCACGTCCTTCGTGACGAAGGGCCCGGTCTCCAGCGACATCGCGCTCAGGCTTCCCTTCACCCTTGAGCTCGTCTTCGCGTCCATCGTGATCGCCGTCGTCGGCGGCATCGGCATCGGCGTGCTGGCGGCCGTGCGCCAGAACAAGTTCACCGACACCCTCGGCCGGCTGTTCACGCTGGTCGGGTCCTCGACGCCGCAGTACTGGTCAGGGCTGGTGCTGCTGCTCATCCTGTCCACCAGGCTGCACCTGCTGCCCGGGCCAGGGCAGCTGTACGCGACGGTGTACGCGCCGCATCGGTATACCGGCTTCTACGTCCTCGATGCGATGATCGCGGGGAACTGGCAGCTTGCCTGGCAGGCGGTCGAGCACCTGATCCTGCCGGCGTTCATCCTCGGCTGGGGCGTCATGGGCAGCATCGCCAGGATCGTCAGGGCGAGCATGCTCGACGTGCTCGACCAGGACTTCGTGCGGACGGCGCGCGCGAAAGGCGTCCGCGAGTTCTCCGTCGTCATGAGCCATGCGCTGCGCAACGCCCTGCTGCCGGCGCTGACCATCGTGGGCTTCTCCGTCGCCTACCTGCTCAGCGGCGACGTCCTCGTCGAGGACATCTTCCAGTGGGGCGGCATCGGCTCCTACGCCGTGACAGCCGCGGAATCCCTGGACTATCCGGCCATCATGGGCGTGGTCATCGTCGGCGGCATCGCGTTCCTCGTCGCGAGCCTGCTGACCGACATCGGCTACGCCTTCGCAGACCCGCAGATCCGCGTCGCATGAGCACCGCCGACCTCCTCATCCCCGAGGTGCCGGACAGACCGTCCGCCCGGGCTTACGACTGGCGCGGCCGGTCCGGCTGGCTCACGACTCCGGTCATCATCGGGCTCATCGTCGCCGGCGGCTGGATCATCGTCGCCCTGACCATCTCGTGGTGGTCGCCCTACAACCCGATCGCGCCGTCGGGCCCCGCCCTGGTCGGTCCTACCGGGGCCCACCTGCTCGGGACCGACGAGCTTGGACGGGACATCCTGACGCGGACGCTGTATGGCGCGAGGGACTCGCTGCCGCTGGCATTCGCGGTCGTCGCTGGCGGCGTGATCATCGGCACGGTGGCCGGCGGGCTCGCCGGCTTCCTTGGCGGCTGGATCGACGCGGTCATCATGCGGCTCGTCGACCTGACCCTGGCCTTCCCCGCGATCCTGCTCGCGATGGTCATGACCGCGTCGCTGGGTCCTGGCCTCTTTCACATCGGGATCGCACTCGTCATCGTGTGGTGGCCGATCTATGCACGGCTGCTGCGCGCGCAGATCCTGTCGGTGAAGGAGTGGCCGCACGTCGAGGCCGCCGTGGCCTCGGGGGTCAGCCGGTGGCGGCTGTTCCGTGTCCACATCCTGCCGCTGGCGTTCACGCCGCTGCTGATCAACGCGACCCTCGACCTCGGCCAGGTTGTCCTGCTCGCCTCCGGCCTGAGCTTCATCGGCCTGGGCCCCACCCCGCCTGCGCCGGAGTGGGGGCTGATGATCAACGACGCGACCGGCTACTTCTACCAGTGGTGGGTAGCGCTCGGTCCAGGTGTGGCCATCCTGACGGTCGTCCTGGCGTTCTCCTTCATTGGTGACGGCCTGCGCGACCGGTTCGACGTCCGCTCGTCCACGAGTTCGTGGTGAGCGCCATGGACCGCTCGGATGCTCCGCTGCTGGAGATCAGCGGGCTGACCGTGACGATCGGCGCGGGCCCGAACGCGCTGACGGCGGTCCGGGGCATCGACCTGACCCTACGGCGAGGCGAAAGCCTCGGAGTCGTCGGAGAGTCGGGGGCCGGCAAGAGCCTCAGCATGCTCTCGGTGACCTCGTTGCTACCGGGGAGCGCCAGGCTGGGCGGATCGGTCAAGCTCAACGGCACGGAACTGATCGGGCTCGGCAACCGGGCGCTCCGCAAGATCCGCGGCGCCGAGGTCGGGATGATCTTCCAGGACCCCATGACGTCGCTGAACCCGGTCTTCACGGTCGGGCGTCAGGTCGCCGAGGCGATCAGGATCCACAACCCCTCGATGTCGCGCAGGGAGGTCGTCGAAGCGGCGATCGAGCTGCTCGTATCGGTCGCGATCCCGGCACCGAAGGACAGGTTCAACTCCTATCCGTTCGAGCTCTCTGGCGGCATGCGCCAGCGCGTGATGATCGCGATCGCGATCGCCAACAACCCGGCGCTGCTCATCGCAGACGAGCCCACCACCGCCCTCGACGTGACGATCCAGGCCCAGATCCTCCGGCTGCTTCAGCGCCTCGCCGACGAGCGCGATATGGCGCTCGTCCTGATCACCCACGACCTTGGCGTGATCGCCGGGATGGTGGACCGGGTGGCGGTCATGTACGCGGGCCGCATCGTCGAGGAGCGGCCCACCACTGACCTGTTCGAAGACCCGCGCCATCCGTACACAAAGGCGCTGCTGGCCTGCATCCCGCGGCCGGACGAGCACGACATGCGCCTGGCCGGCATCCCCGGAACGCCCGCCGTCCTCCGGCCCGCGCCGAGCGGGTGCGCGTTCGCGCCGCGGTGCGTCGACGCGCTGCCGGAGTGCACGCAGGTCGATCCCCAGCTCGAAGGGGTGCAGGGTTCCCGCGTAGCGTGCATCGTCGCAACCCCGCCTGGCACAGAGCCGCTGCGGTCCGCTGTCCCGGCCGCCCGGCCCGTGCCGGCCGATGAGACCGCGCCGACCGCTCAGGGGACCGAATGACGGCCCGCGAAGACGAGACTCCGCTCGCATCGGTGGCGCCGCTGCTCTCGGTCCGCAACCTGGTGAAGGAGTTCACCCTGCGCTCGAAGGCGGGGGACTTCGGCAAGCGCGTGCTGCGGGCCGTCGACGACGTCTCGTTCGACCTGGCGCCCGGGCAGGTGTTCGGGCTGGTCGGTGAGTCCGGCTGCGGCAAGTCGACGACAGCGCGGTGCATCCTGCGGCTCGTGGAGCCGACCAGCGGCGAGGTCGTGTATAAGGGCGATGATCTGGTCGGCAAGAGTCACGCCGAGATGCGCAGGCTCCGCAAGGAGCTGCAGATGGTCTTCCAGGACCCGTACTCCTCGCTGCACCCGCGTCGCCGCATCAGGCAGACGATCGCCGAGCCGATGATCGTCCAGGGCATGGACCAGAAGGAGGCGCTAGCCAAGGTTCCCGAGCTGATGCGGACGGTCCAGCTCGACCCGCGCCGCGCGGACGCGTACCCGCACGAGTTCTCTGGCGGCCAGCGGCAGCGGATCGGGATCGCCAGGGCGTTGTCGGTGGATCCCGAGGTGCTCGTGCTGGACGAGCCGCTGTCCGCCCTGGACGTGAGCGTGCAGGCCGACATCATCAACCTGCTGCAGCGCCTGCAGCAGCAGCTTCAGCTCGCCTTCGTCTTCATCAGCCACAACCTGTCCGTCGTGCGCTACCTCGCCGACGAGGTGGGCGTGATGTACCTCGGCCAGATCGTGGAGATCGGCACCGCCGAGGATGTGCTGGCCGCCCCGGCGCACCCGTACACCAAGGCACTGCTATCGGCCGCGCCCGTGCCTGACCCGAAGGCGGAGCGGACCAAGCAGCGGATCGTCCTGGGCGGCGAGGTGCCGAGCGCCCTTGACCCGCCGTCCGGCTGCCGGTTCCACCCGCGGTGCTGGATGGCGCAGGACATCTGCCGCGTGGAGACGCCAGCGCTGATCGAGCGGGGCAACGGTCACCCGGTCGCGTGCCATTTCGCCACCGAGGCTCTCACGGATAAGAAGTCTCACCTCGACCTGACCGCGTCGGCCGGCTTGCCCGCTCAGGACTGACATGGGCATCGAACGACTTCCCTCCTACCGGGAGCTCCCTCCTGCGGCGGGCGGACGCGGCCGGTCGGCCTGGCACCTGTTCGGGCCCGACGACAACGTCGGCCTGATCAACCTCCAGACACCCGAGCGCGTGGCGGCCGCCGCCAGGGAGATCAGGCACGGCCGCGTGTTCGGCCTGAACGCGCCGATCGGCTGCTATGACCCGCCGCTGTACGGGCGGAACGCGACGAAGCACCGGCTGATCCCCGAAGCGGGCGACACCGGCTTCGACGACGAGCTCGACTCGTTCAACCCGCAGGCGGGAAGCCAGTGGGATTCGCTCGCGCACGTGCCGTCATCTCCAGGCAGCTTCTACAACGGCGTCACGGTGGCGCAGATCAGGGAGTCGCACCGCAACACGATCGGGCACTGGGTCGCGCACGGGATCGCCGGCCGCGGCGTGCTGCTCGACGTCGAGCGGTTCACAGGAGTCCCGCCCGGCGAGGCGGTCGGCGTGAGCGTCGCACAGCTCGAGCAGTGCCGCAGCGCGGCGAACATCGAGTTCGAGCCCGGGGACATCCTGGTTCTCTACACCGGCTTCGACCGCTGGTACGCGGGTCAGCCCGCGTCGGCGCGGCAGGCGATGGCGGACGATCGCGCCCTGACGGCGGCCGGCGTCGAGCACAGCGAGGAGATGGCCGAGTACCTGTGGGACCTGCACGTCTCGGCGATCGTGTCGGACAGTCCGTCGGTCGAGGTGTGGCCGCCCGACTGGAGCAGGAAGGCGCAGCCGTTCGGCTTCATGCACCACACGCTGATCGGCCTGTTCGGCATGGCGCTTGGCGAGCTCTGGTGGCTCGCTGACCTGGCCGACGACTGCCGCGCGGACGGGCGGTACACGATGTTCCTCGCCAGCGCGCCGCTGAACGTGCCGGGAGGGGTAAGCTCCCCGGCCAACACGGTGGCCTTCAAGTGACGCCGGGCGCGGTTCGCGCGGAGGCGGGTGACCCCGCGGCGCCGGAGGTCACCGGCAGCATCGCCGGGCTCCCTGACTTCTTCGCCCTCGTCGGTGACGGCTGGCACCTCGACCTCATGGACACCGCGTGCAAGCTGATGGAGACGCCAGAGCCTGGCCTGCTCCGGGTGTCACCCGAGGTCGTCGTCGCGTTCCGCTACCACGACGTCAAGGAGCTCTCGGTCACCCGTGACGCAGGCAACATGCCGATCGAGGTGCTCACCGGACAGTCGACCCGCCGGCAGAATGGCGGCGCGCGGCGGTGCGAGCGGTGCCGGCGGTGCGGCGGTGCCGGCGGTGCCGGCGATGCCGCCAGCGAGCCGGCCGCGGAACAGCGCGCGTTCTTCACGATGCTGGCGGACCAGGCCTTCACGCATAACCCGCCGCTGCACAAGCTCACCCGCCGGATGCTCAGCAGGCAACTCCTGCGCAACAACCTGCAGCGCCTGCGACCGCTGGCTGCCGGCATCACTACGTCGTTGCTAGCAGGCATCCGGAGCCGGAGCGCGATCGACTTCGGCGCCGACATCGCCAGGCCCTACGTGGCGCGCTTCTGGGGCGACGTGCTGGGGCTGACCCTCGATGAGTCCGCCGAGGTGGGTGCGCTGATGCGCGACCTGGACCTCATCTTCCAGCTGCAGCGCACCCCGGAAGACTCCGCTGTCATCGACCGCGCGGCCGGTCGTTACGTCGAGATCGTGACCAGCGCGGGTCGATAGCGCGCTCGCGGCCGGCGACAACCAGCTCGTCGCGGAAATGGCCGCCGATCTCGCTGACATCGACGTCGACGGCAAACCGCAGAGCCTCGGCTCCTATGTGGCCGCCAATCTGTTCGACGGCTTTCACACGGTCGGCGTCGCGGTCTCGAACGCGCTGTACGTGCTCCTCGCCGCCGGGCGGTACGAAGACATCCTGCGGGACCCGGCGCTCGTGCCCAAGGTCTTCAGTGAGTCGCTGCGGATCGCGCCGCCCCTGCTGCTGACGCATCGCTACGCGCTGGCCGACATCGTGCACGACGGCGTCCTGCTTCCGGCCGGGACAGCGATCGCGATGCTGTGGGGCAGCCCGGGATTCGATCCTGAGGTGTTCGACGACCCGTGGCGTTTTCGGTGGGACCGTGAGCAGCGCGTCCTGTTCACCTTCGGCGGTGGCCCGCACCTGTGCCCGGGCAGGACCGCGGCTCATGTGCTCGTCGAGCACGCCCTGGCCGCCTTCGTCGAGCGCGGAGTGCGGTGGCGACTGGTCGACGGTCACCCCTACCGGTGGCAGCCTGCCTCCGCGATGCGCGAGCTCGTCGACTTCCCCGTCGAGGTCAGGTAGGCCGCGGACCGGCCGTCGCCGCGAGCTGAGGCTGACGCGATGGTGGCTCGCACCGGTCAGGAAACTCCTGCCCGATCAGGGAGAGCAGGGCGGTGGCCTTTACGGCCGTCTCCTCGTACTCCTCGGCCGGATCGGACAGAGCCGTGATCGCTCCGCCGACGCCGAAGCCGACCAGGTCCTGCGTCACGACGAGCGTCCTGATCGTCATCGCGAGGTCGGCGGCGCCGTTCAGTCCGAAGTAGCCGATGGCGCCTGAATAGATCCCGCGCGGGCCGCCCTCGAGTCTGTCGATGATCTGCATGGTGCGCAGCTTGGGCGCTCCGGTCATCGATCCCCCTGGGAAGGCGCCCTGCACGCAGGTCGACGGCGTCCACGCCGGGCCGCAGCTGGGCGCGGACGGTGCTCACGAGCTGATGCACGGTGCTGAACGACTCGACCGCGAAGATCTGGTCAGCGCGAACCGAGCCGGGCACGGCGTTGATGCCCAGGTCGTTGCGCATGAGATCGACGATCATGAGGTTCTCTGCCTGGTCCTTTTCGCTGCAGGCCAGTTCGGCGCGCAGCAAGTCATCCTCGGCTGCTGACCGCCCTCGCGGCCTCGTCCCCTTAATCGGCCTGGATTCCGCGACGCCGCTGGCGCTGATCGTCAGGAACCGCTCTGGTGACAGGCTGAGCACAGAGACGTCGCCGAACCGCAGCAGGGCGCCGTACGGCACGGGATGGTCGCGACGCAGCGCCCGGTAGGCCTGCCACGGATCCAGCGCTCCCGCTACCTCGATCATGTTGGTCAGGCATACCTCGTAGCTCTCCCCGTCCCTGATCGCGCGCTGGGACGCCGTGATCATGTCCAGGTAGGCGGCCCGCCCGTGCCGCAGCCGGATCGGGCCGAGCTGGGCGATCGTGCGGTCGCGCGGGGGCGTCCGCTCGGCGTCAGGGTTCATGCCCGACAGGATTTCCTCGGTCCTGTCCATCCAGGCGGTCGCCGGCCGCTCCTCGCCGCAGAGGGCCAGCAGGTACACCGCCCCGGTCTGGTGGTCAAAGCAGACAGCCCGGTCGGCGAAGATCATCGAGGCGTCCGGGTAGGGCGAGCGGTTCCGGTCGTCAGCGCCGGCCTGGGCCTTGAGCTCATAACCCAGGTAGCCGACCCATCCGAGCGCGAAGCCGAACGGAAGCGAGGGGATCTCTGCTTGCTGCGAGCGAAGGTCGGCCCGGATCCAGTCGAAGAACGAACCCCGGTAAGAGCTGACTCCTTCAGGGCCCGTCACCGTGACGCTGCCGGATCTCACGTCGGCAGAGACGGTCCGGGCGAGCGGCCCCGCCGAGTCGCCCATGAAGGAGAACCGCCCCTGATCGCCGTTGCGCAGGCCGCTATCGAGCCAGAAGCTGCGGGCGGAGTCCCGGTACAGGGCCTCGTATACCTGCTCCGCGCTTGCCCGGCAGGAGACCCGCCTGGCCAGGACCTTCAGTCTTGCCTTCTGCGCCGGTGAAGCTTCGGGAGGCCGGCCGAGTGTCGTGCCGCCGGGTAACCGGAACCGCGCGAGGGCGGCTCGAGCCAGCCACGCGCGGCGTTCGGGTGCGCGCGTCCGTCGCGATGCCGATGAAGTTGGCGAGCAATCGCTCGCCGTGCGGAGTGCCGACCGACTCTGGGTGGAATTGCACGCCCCAGACCGGCCTGGAGCGGTGCCGCAACCCCATCGGCACGCCGTCGTCCGCGGTCGCGATCACCTCGAGGGCGCTGGGAATCGTGCCCGCCATCAGCGAGTGGTAACGGACCGCGAGGAACGGCGACGGGATCCCCGCGAACAAGTCGTCGCCGTTATGCCCTACCAAGGATGTGCGTCCGTGCCGGGGCTCGGGAGCGGCGGTGACGGTCCCCCCGAACGCGTGACAGATTCCCTCGTGTCCCAGGCACACGCCGAGCAGCGGCACGGTGCTGGCCTCGATCACCGCCCGGCAGATGCCGAAGTCGCCAGGGCGTTCCGGCCGCCCGGGCCCCGGCGAGATCAGAACGCAGTCGAAATCCAGCAGATCCTTCTTGCGCCAGCCTGCGTCGTCGTTGCGCACCACGACGGGCGTCACGCCCGGCAACCGCTCGAGGTACTGCACCAGGTTGTAGGTGAACGAGTCGTAGTTGTCGACGACGAGCACCTGGATGCGGCCCGTGATTCCGGCGGTCATGGCGGGGCCTGGGGCAGGCGGAACGAGCCGCGCTTGTGGGCGGGCGCCGACGATGGCGGCACGACGGGTCCGATGTCGCCGTTGGGCGCCTGGTCGAGGTCGACGATCACCGGGGCGTGGTCGCTTGGGCCGGTGCCCTTGCGCGCGTGCCGGTCGACCCAGGCGGCCTGAACGCGCGTCGCCACCGGATCGGTGGCAAGCACCAGGTCGATGCGCATGCCGAGGTTCTTCTGGAACATGCCAGCGCGGTAGTCCCAGTACGTGAATATCCGCTCGTCCGGCCAGCGGTCCCGCACGACGTCGTGCAGCCCGGTCGCCTGCAGGCTGGCCAGCGCCTCCCGCTCGGGCGCCGTGACGTGGGTCTGGCCGATGTAGGCGTCCGGGTCGAAGACGTCCGCGTCGGTGGGAGCGATGTTCATGTCGCCGCACACCATGGTGGCGTCAGGACCGGCCGCGACCACGTCGCGCAGCGCGGCCAGCCACGCGAGCTTGTACTGGTAGTGCTCAGAGTCAGGCACCCTGCCGTTCGGCACGTATAGCGAGTGCATCCGGATTCCGCCGCAGGTGGCGGCGATCGCGCGTGCCTCGGGCCCGGGGAAGCCGGGAGCGCCGTCGAGGCCGGCTACGACGTCGTCCAGGCCGACCCTGGACAAGATCGCGACGCCGTTCCAGCGCGCCTCGCCGTAGGCGGCGAACTCATAGCCCCTGCTCCGGAGGTCGTCGCCGAGCAGTTCGGCGAAGGCGTCATCGGGGAGCTTGGTCTCCTGCAGGCAGACGATGTCCGGCTTGCGCTGGTCGAGCCACGGCAGCAGCCGCGGCACGCGCTGCTTGACCGAGTTCACGTTCCAGGTCGCTACCCGCATCGGCTTTAGCATAGGCCGCTCCGCCCGCCCGCCGACTCCGCCCGGCGACCCCGCCAGCGAGGCCGAAAGTGCTCATTGGTGGCGTTGGTGCGGGTTTGCTGGGCGGAGCCGCAGTGATTAACTGTGCGGGTGTTGAGCCTCCCGCGGATCGCGCTCGGCTGCGGCAACTTCGGCGGCGTCGGCTCCGCCCCTGAGTTCTTCGACCAGGGGCTTACGCAGGACCAGGCGTTCGAGCTGATGGACGCCGCCTGGGAACTCGGCATCACGCACTTCGACACCGCCGACGCCTACGGCGGCGGGCGGAGCGAGGCGGCGATCGGCCACTGGATCAGATCGCGCGGCGTCAGGCCGACGCTGACCACGAAGACGTTCAACCCCATGACCGCCGGCGCCGATCACGGGCTCGCGCCTGAGCGCATCGCCAGGCACCTGCGGGAGAGCCTTGACCGCCTCCAGGTCGACCACGTCGACCTGTACCTGGCGCACGACTACGACCCCGACGTGCCGCTGGCCGATTCCCTTGCCGCCTTCGAAGCCGCGCGCGCCGACGGCACGGTTCGCGGCTACGGCGTCAGCAACTTCGACGCGAGCCAGCTCGCCGACGCGCTCGCCGTCGCCGCGCCGCAGGCCATCCAGAACAGCTACTCGCTGCTCGCGCGGCAGGACGAGCGCGAACTCCTCCCGCTGTGCGAGCGGCGCGATGTCGCCTACCTCGCGTTCAGCCCGCTGGCCGGCGGGTGGCTGACCGGCAAGTACCGGCGCGGCGAGCCGTTCCCGGCCGGCTCGCGGATGACCCAGCGACCTGAGCCCTATCAAGTCTTCCTGGATAACCGGACGTTCGACGCACTCGACCACCTTGACCGGCTCGCCGTCCGCCGGGGCACGTCGATGGCCGGCCTAGCCCTCGCCTGGCTGCTGGCCGACGATAGGGTCACGCAGGTCGTCATCGGGCCAGGGCGCCCCGATCATCTGAAGCCGGTCGTCGAGGCACTGAACTGCCCGATCACCGGCGAAGACAGGGCAGCGATCGAAGGGGCATTCGGATGGTCGAGCTAAGCGAGATCCAGGCAGCGCGCACGCGGATCAAAGGCGCGGCGATCAGGACGCCGCTGGTCAGGCTCTACGCGGACGCCCCGGCAGAGATCTACCTCAAGCTGGAGAACCTGCAGCCCGTCAACTCTTTCAAGATCCGCGGCGCGACCAACGCGGTGGCGCTCGCTTCGCCGGAGGAGCGGGCCAAGGGCCTGGTCACGGCCAGCGCCGGCAACATGGCGCAGGGGGTCGCGTGGGCGGCCCGCGCGATCGGCGTGCCGGCCACGATCGTCGTGCCCGAGCAGGCACCAGAGGCGAAGCTCGCCGCGATCGAAAGGCTCGGCGGGCAAGTGCGCAAACTTCCTTACGACGACTGGTGGAACATCCTCGTCACAGGAAACCCCGATGGCATCGAGGGCCTATTCGTGCACCCTGTCTCCGATCCCGGCGTGATCGCCGGTAACGGCACGATCGGCCTGGAAATTCTCGAGGATTTGCCGGACGTCGACGCGGTCGTCATTCCCTACGGCGGCGGCGGCCTGACGACCGGAATCGCCAGCGCGATCAGGGCGCTCCGGCCTGGGACGAAGATCATCACTGCCGAACCGGCCACCGGGTGCGCCCTTAGCGCGGCCTTGGCGGCCGGGCATCCGGTCGACGCTGGCTATAGCGCCTCGTTCGTCGACGGCGCGGGCAGCGGGAAGGTGCTGGACAGCATGTGGCCGCAGGTCAGCCGGCTCGTCGACGAGGCGCTGGCGATCCCGCTCGATGAGGTCGCCGCGGCAATCCGGTTGCTCGCCGAGCGCGCGCGGGTCGTCGCGGAAGGTGCGGGAGCCTTGTCGGTGGCGGCCGCGCTGGCCGGCCGGGCTGGCAGCGGCAAGGTCGCGTGCGTCATCTCAGGCGGCAACATTAACCTCAGCACACTGGCCGAAATCTTGCAGGACCGCCTTGAGCAGGTCAGCTAGCGTTCCTGGGCGAGTCACAACTGTTACCAAATCCCAAATTGCCCCCCTTGCACGAGTGTGCGCCAGATGGTTTGATCGGCGGAACAAATTCGAGCGCTGGGGAGGGCGAATTTGACGTTCCGCGTTGTCCGCCGTGCCCAAGCAAGCTGGCGCGGAACGTTGCCGCGAGGAAGCGGCAGGATCGCGCTCGGCAGCGGTGCGTTCGAAGGGCCTTACTCTCTCCGCGCGCGGGTGGAGGACGGCGAGCATTCGACCAACCCAGAGGAACTGATTGGCGCAGCCGAGGCCGGCTGCTTCACGATGTCGCTCGCGAACCTGCTGACCGAGGCCGGTCATCCCGCGGAGGAGTTGCGAACCACCGCCGAAGTCACGCTCGCCGAGGCCGGCGGCGGCTTCAACATCACCAGAATCGCGCTCAGGACCGAGGGCGAGGTGCCAGGGATCGACGACGACGTCTTCGCTGACCTCGCCAGGCAGGCGAAAAACTGCACGGTCTCGCGAGCTCTAGCAGGCACCGAAATCACGCTAGAGGCGCATCTCGCGGCGAGCTAACCCCGACCGACCCCCGAGACATTCGGCATTTGCGGGAACTGGAGGCAACGTCCATGAAAGGACGCAGAGTTATTGTCGCGTCGGTGCTCGGCGCGCTTGTCGTCGCAGGCTGCGGCAGCAGCGGCGGCAGCAACGCGAGCGGCGGCACCAAGGCGTGCGTCGCTTCGATAGGACTCGAGGCGCCGATTACCGGCCCGGTGGCCGTGCTCGGCCAGGAGCAGCTGCACTTCGCGCAGCTTGCCATGAAGCTGGACAACAAGGCGAACAAGACGAAGATCACGCTGGTGCAGGGCGACACTCAGCTCGACCCAGCCCAGGCGACCACCGTCACCCAGCAGTTCACCGCGAACTCGAAGATCCTGGCGGTCGTCGGGCCGGCCGGAAGCCAGGAGGTCGAGGCCGTCGGTCCGCTGTTCGCCAGGGCGGGCATCCCGTTCATCTCAGGCTCGGCGACGAACGTCACGCTCACCGAGGGTAAGTACCCGACCTTCTTCCGGGTGGTCTCGAACGACCGCGTGCAAGGCGCGAATGACGCGAACTACATCGTCAAGAACCTGCACCCGAAGGCCGTCATGATCGTCGATGACCAGGAGGTCTACTCGACTGGCCTCGTTGGATTCATGACGCCGATTCTTAAGGCGGCCGGGATCAAGGTGGACCACGAGTCCGTCCCCCAGAAGCAGAACGACTTCTCGTCGCTGGTCGCCAAGCTCAGCCCGGCGACCACCGTTGTGATTCTGCCGTGGCAGGTGGCCGGTAACGCGCAGCAGTTCGGCCGCAACCTCGCGCAGCAGCACAAGAAGGCCGTGATCTTCGGTACCGACGGCCTGTTCTCGCCAGGCACGTTCACGATCAACGGCTCGTACGTGTCCGCGTTCGGCCCGGACATCAACGCGATTCCGGCCGACGCGTCGCTGGTCGCACAGGCGAAGACGTACGGCACATTCGGTACGTTCGGTCCTCCGATCTTCGCCGCCACCCACGTGATCGACGAAGCGATCGCCTCGGTCTGCAAGGCCGGACAAACGCCTAGCCGCAGCAACGTGCTGGCAGCGATCAAGAAGACGAACGAGTCAACGTCGATTCTCGGGCAGCCGATCAGCTTCGACTCGCACGGGGACAACGCCCACGGCAAGTTCTTCCTGTTCAAGATCGACTCGTCCGGCAAGTACAACCTGATCCCAGGCTGACCGGGCACCTGAGGTAGCCGCCGTGGCGCGCCGGCCGAACACCGGCGCGCCACGAGGCGGCCTGGCAATGGGGCGGATTCGCACCTGATGGGCTTCTTTTTTCAGGAACTGGTCAACGGCATCGTCGTAGGGGCGCTGTACTCCCTGGTCGCGCTCGGATTCTCGATGGTGTACGGGGTGCTGAAGCTGCTCAACTTCGCGCACGGGGACCTGTACATGGTCGGCGCCTTCGCCGGCTACTTCGTGATCCAGTGGTTCGGCGGCTCGAAGGCGCTCGCCATTCCGGTGCCGCTGCTGCTGGTGATCATGTTCGTGCTGGCGGCGCTGCTGACCGGCGGCCTTGGCGTCGCGATCGAGCGGTTCGCGTACCGCCCGCTGCGCAACGCGCCGCGGATCGCACCCCTGATCACCGCCATCGGCATCTCGTTCTTCCTGGAGAACGCCGCCCTACTGCTGTTCGGCGGACAGTACCGGATCTACAACACCCCGGACTTCATCCCGTTCTCCTCGGGGATCCAGATCGGTTCGGTCAGCATCGACGCCGTACAGATCATGGTCATCGTCCTTGGCATCGCGCTGATGATCGGGCTGCGGCAGCTAGTCGTGCGGACCAAGCTGGGCAAGCAGATGCGCGCCGTGGCCGCCGACCGGGAGGCGGCCGAGATGCTCGGGATCAACGTGAACTTCACGATCGCCGCGACGTTCTTCCTTGGCTCGGCGCTCGCTGGCGTGGCCGGGGTCATGGGCGGGCTGCTGTTCAACCAGGTGACGAACACGATCGGGTTCCTCATCGGCCTGAAGGCCTTCACGGCGGCGGTGGTCGGCGGGATCGGCTCGCTGCCGGGCGCGATGCTCGGCGGCCTGCTGATCGGGATCGCGGAGTCGTTCATCACCGGCTACATCTCCTCGGCGTTCATGAACCTGCTCGTCTTCGCCCTGCTGATCATCGTGATGCTGGTCAGGCCCAGCGGCCTGCTCGGCCAGGTTCAGCTGCAGAAGGTATGACGGCCGCGGTGAACCTCGAGAAGCAGCCCTCAGCCGGCCCTCAGGTCGGGGCCGACGAGTGGGTCGCGAGGCAAGAGCACAGGCGCGAGTACCTGCCGTCGTGGCTGGGCTCGGCGCAGCGAGCCAGCGAGCGGCTTGGCTGGTGGCCGAGGCTGGGGCTGGTCACCGTCGCCGGGCTGGTGCTCCCGTTGATCGGTCTCGGTGGCTTTCAGCTGCAGGTCGGCATCGACGCGCTGGTGATCGCGCTGCTCGCGGTGGGCCTGAACATCGTCGTGGGCTGGGCCGGGCTGCTCGACCTCGGCTACATCGCGTTCTTCGGCTTCGGCGCCTACGGCTTCGCGCTGCTGTCATCGGCCAAGATCGGCGCCGCCGGTATCCACCTTCCCTCGATCTTGTCGGTGCCGCTCGTGATGATCGGCGCCGCGGTGCTCGGCCTGATCGTCGGATGGCCGTCCAGGCGCCTGATCGGCGACTATCTGGCGATCGTGACGCTGTTCTTTGGTGAGGCGTTCGTCGAATTCACCAACAACGTGGCGCCCGGCACGTTCGGCGGGCCCAACGGGATCGTCGGGATCGACCCGATCAACTCGTTCGGCATTCAGCTCACGAGCAATCAGTCGTACTACTACCTGCTCGTGGTCTTGCTTGTCCTGGTCATGGCGGTGCTGCGCTTGCTCGAGACCTCGCGTACCGGCCGGGCCTGGCGGGCCGTCCGCGAGGACCCGCTCGCCGCTGCGGCGATGACGATCCCGGTCAACCGGGTGAAGCTGATGGCGTTCGCGTTCGGCGCCATGGTCGCGGCGCTGGCCGGGACGGTCTTCGCGGCCCAGCAGATCAGCGTGTTCCCGCTCGACTTCGATACGCCGATCCTGATCCTGATCTACGCGGGGCTGATCCTGGGCGGGGCCGGCAGCATCGCGGGCGCGGCGACCGGCGCGCTCGTGGTCATGGTCGTCTATGACGGGCTGCTCCGCAGCCCCACCGACTCCGGGTATCTGTTCTACGGCCTGATCCTGCTGACGTTGGTGGTTAAGTTGCGCCCCTGGCGGCGGCTCGCCATCGTGCTCGGATCGACGGCAGCGCTCGGTTTCGCCGCTCATGCCGTCGCCGGTGCCATCTCGTCCCGCGCGGTGGCTGGCGGCCCGGCCTCGGGCGGCTGGATCGGCTCCGCCCTGCGGAACTGGGTGATTGTTCCGGCCGATTCCCGCATCTTGGGGAACTTCGGGTTCGTGATCTTGATCTGCTTGCTGATCGCGCTCGTCCAGGTCAAGGACCGGTGGCGGACGATCCTGCTGGTGCCGACCCTCTACCTGGCGGCGTTCGTCTGGGAGACCCGGCTGGCGGCTGAGCCGTCGATCACGAGGCAACTCCTGATCGGCGCGATCCTGATCGTGATGATGAACGCCAGGCCGCAAGGCTTGCTCGGACAGCGCCGGGTGGAGACGCCGACATGACCGATCCGCAGCAGCCGCGCGAGACCGTCCTCCGCCTGGAGCAGATGTCGCTTGCCTTCGGCGGCCTGGCGGCCTTGTCCGGCCTCGACCTGGAGATCGACGCCGGCGAGATCGTCAGCCTCATCGGCCCCAACGGGGCCGGCAAGACGACAGTCTTCAACGTCATCACGGGCGTCTACCAGCCAAGTTCTGGCGACGTCCGGTTCCTGGGACGCTCGATCGCGGGACTCGCGCCGCACTCCATCGCGCGGCTGGGGATCGCCCGCACGTTCCAGAGCCTGCGGCTGTTCCTGAACATGTCCGTGCTCGAGAACGTGATGGCCGCGACCTACGGCGGTACCAAGGCCATGCCGTGGGAGTCGATCCTGCGGCTGCCCAGGGCGAGGCGCGAGGAACGCCAGGCTCTGGCCCGGGCCCACGAGGTTCTGTCGGTCTTCGGCCAGCGGCTCGCGGGCTACCGATGGGATCAGCCCGCGTACTCCCTGTCGTACGCGAACCGCCGCCGGCTGGAGATCGCACGCGCGCTCGCGACCGATCCCAGGCTGCTGCTGCTCGACGAGCCGGCCGCTGGGATGAATCCCGCGGAGACGCACGAGATCACCGAGCTGATCAGCCTGCTGCGCGACGAGCTAGGGGTTGCCATCTGCGTCATCGAGCACGACATGCACGTCGTGTCCGGCTGCTCCGACCGGGTCATCGCGCTCGACCACGGTGTCAAGATCGCCGAAGGCGATTTCGATCACGTGGCCAACGATCCCGCGGTGGTGGAGGCGTACATGGGCCGCGACCCAGAAGCCCTGGCGGAGTCCTGATGTCGTGCCGGAGGCGCGCGTGACCGAGGCGCGGACGAGTCCTGCTGAGCCTGGACAACGTCACGACCTACTACGGGCAGATGCGGATCCTCGAGGACGTCAGCCTGCAGGTCGGCAGCGGCGAACTGGTCTGCCTGCTGGGCGGCAACGCGTCGGGCAAGTCGACGACGCTCAAGACGATCCTCGGGATCGTGCAGCCCAGGTCCGGCAAGGTGCTGCTGGACGGCGAGGACGTGAGCCGCTGGCCGGTCCCGCAGCGGATCGCCAAGGGCATCGCGATCGTGCCGGAGAACCGCAGGCTCTTCGGGCAGCTGACGGTCAGGGAGAACCTCGAGCTCGGGGCGGTACTGCGCGGGCGCGACAAGCTGGACGAGGACTTCGACCGGATCCACACGCTCTTCCCTCGCCTGCTCGAGCGGCGCGCCCAGCTGGCTGGCACTCTCTCGGGCGGCGAGCAGCAGATGGTCGCGATGGGCCGCGCGCTGATGTCGCGGCCGCGCCTGTTGCTGATGGACGAGCCCTCGATGGGCCTGTCGCCCGCGCTCGTGCAGCAGAACTTCCGGATCATCAAGGAGGTTCACCTTTCCGGCGTGGCCGTGCTGATGGTCGAGCAGAACGCCACCATGGCGCTGACGATCGCCGACCGCGGCTACGTCCTGTCGACCGGCGAGATCGTGCTCGACGGCGCCGCCGCCGACCTCTTGCGCAGCGAGGACCTCAAGCGCGCCTACCTCGGCCGCTAACCCGCCCCGCTGCCTCGCCCCCACCTCGTTCTGCTCATGATCACGGACACTTCTTTGCAGTTCTGCAGAAAGATCTCCGTGATCATGGCACAGCCGGAGTCGCACCGGCGGCGCGGAGTGAGGCAGAGGCCTCGGCGGAGTGTGGCGGAGGCCTCCGCGGTCGGCCGTTGACCGGGAGAAGTTCTCAGCCTATTTTGCAACTAATGAGAAATTCGTCTGCCGACGTGGCTTCGGCACATCCAGCCCCAGGTACCGGCAGCGAAACGGTGCCTTCACCCGCGATCCTCGGCGCGCGCGCTCGCTTCAGCTCGCTCCGCGGAGACTTCGTCTACCTCGATGCGCCTGGCGGCACCCAGACACCGGACGAGGTGGCCGCCGCGGCGGCCAAGGTGTACCTGGAGTCGAGCGGCAACACCGGCGCTCCGTACGCGACGAGCAGGCGGCTCGAGGCGCTCGTGGACGAGGCGCGTGCGGCATCGGCCCGCTTCTTCGGGTGCACGTCCGACGAGATCGTGTTCGGCGCGAACATGACGTCGCTGAATTTCACGTTCTCCCGCACGCTCGGCAGGCAGCTGAGTCCCGGCGACGAGATCGTCGTGACCAGGCTCGACCACGACGCCAACGTGGCGCCGTGGCTGGACCTGGCTGCCGACCGCGACCTGGTCGTCCGGCACGCGGACGTGCACGCCGACACCAGCCTGGACCTGTCGGACCTGGAGGCCCAGCTAGGGCCGCGGACCAAGGTCGTCGCGTTCCCGTGGGCGGCGAACTCGACGGGCACGATCGTGGACGCCAGGGCGATCAGCGACCTCGCCCATCAGGCGGGCGCGCTGGCCTGGGTCGACGCCGTCCAGTACGCGGCGCACGAGCCGATGGACGTGCGGGCGATCGACGCCGACATAGTGATCTGCTCCGCGTACAAGTTCTGCGGGCCGCACCTCGGAATCGCCTACGGCAAGCGGGACCTGCTCGAGTCGTGGAAGCCGTACAAGGCGCGACCGGTCGGCTTCGACCCGGTCGGCCACAGGTTCGAGACCGGAACGCTGGCCTACGAGCTCCTCGGCGCGCTGCTCGCCACCTATGCCTACCTGGACAGCCTCGGCGGCATGGCAGCGCTCGCAGCCTGGGAGCGCGCGCTCGGCGAGCGCATGATGGCCGGGTTCCCTGCTGGCACGCGGCTCTACGGCCTGCCGACGATGGCGGGCCGGGTGCCCACGTTCCTGATCAACTTCGATGGCGTCTCGTCGGCCAAGCTCAGCCATGAACTCGCCGAGCACGGCTTCGGCGTCTGGAGTCACGGCAGCTACTACGCGCTCGGCCTGCACGAGCGGATCGGGTGGGGCGAAGCCCTGCGGGTCGGACTCGCGCACTACAACACCTACGAGGAGATGGACAGGTTCAACGAGGTCCTCGCCGAGCTGGTCGCCAAGCACCAGTCCGAGTCATCGCCGACCTCGCAGGACGCCGAGTGACCGGCCAGCCGGTACCCGGCGGCGCCGTCGTCCAGGCGGACCAGATCCCGGCTCAGCCGGGATCTGGCGGTGCCAGCCTGCGGCAATTGCTCGACACCGGGGCGGGCGGGCCAGGCCTGGTCAGGCACCTGGTGGACCTGCCGCCCCGGTCGAGCTTCGCTGGCACGGCCCGCGAGGCCGGCGAACTCTGGTTCGTGATCGGCGGCGAGGGCCAGCTGGCCGTGGGCGGACAGCCGGGCGCGCCGCTCACGGCGGACCGGGCTTTCTGGGTCCCGTCAGGCAGCGACTTCGCGGTCCACGCCGACGACGGCGCCGACCTGCGTCTGGACATCGTCGCGCTTCCGGCCGACGGGCCGGTCAACGCAGCGGCCGGTGCCAGCGCCCTGCAGAGCAGCGACTTCGCCGACTGCGAGATCGAGACGACCGGCGACAGGCAGTTCCGTGTGCTGTTCGGACCGGGCAAGGGGTGCTCGGTCGCCACGCAATTCGTCGGCGAGATCCCGCCCGGGCGCGCGCCGGAGCACAGCCACCCCTACGACGAGGTCGTGCTGATCCTGCGCGGAACTGGGACGGCGCACATCGGCGGCGCCGAGCATGCCATCACGCCGGGCACGTGCCTGCACCTGCCGCCCGGCTTGCCGCACTGCCTGGAGAACACCGGATCTGACGGGATGCGCGTGCTCGGCGTCTTCCATCCGGCCGACAGCCCGGCGGCCAAGCTTCCGCCGGGCTCCTAGCGCCTGCATGACCAGCGCGCATCCCCTCGATCCGCTGAACGCGGACGAGATCCGGCGGGTTGTCACGATCATCGCAGAGGCCGGGAACAGCACCCAGGCGATGCGCTACGTCTCGATCGGCCTGCATGAGCCGCCGAAGAGCGTAATCGTCGCGTTCCGGCCCGGTCAGCCGTTCCCGCGCGAGGCATTCGTTGTGGCACTCGAGCCGCGGGAGCACATGACCTACGAGGCTGTCGTTTCGCTGACGAAGGCAGCCGTCCTCTCGTGGCGGCCGGTCCCTGGCGCCCGCGCTCCGATCACTGCTGGGGAGTACACGGAATACGAGCGCGTGGTGAGGGCCGACGAGCAGTTCCGCGACGGCCTGCGGAGGCGCGGCATTGAACACCCCGACCAGGTGCTCGTCGAGCCGTGGGGGATAGGAACGTTCAGCAGGGACGAGGACGCTGGCCGCCGCCTGCTATGGAGCCTGTGCTTCTACCGCGCCAGCCCGGACGACAATCCGTACGCCAAGCCGATTCACGGACTGCACGCCGTCGTGGACCTCGACGACATGACCGTGGTCCGCGTCGAGGACCTCGGGATCGTCCCGCTCCCGCCAGGAACAGGCGACTACACCTCGGGCTTTACAAATTCTCGCCCCGAACTGAAGCCGCTTGAGATACTCCAGCCCGCCGGAGTGAGTTTCGACGTGGACGGGTGGGAAGTCCGCTGGCAGAAGTGGCGCTTCCGGCTGGGCTTCAACGCCCGGGAAGGTCTCACGCTGCACACAGTCGGCTACGAGGATGACGGGCGGCTGCGTTCTGTTATATATCGGGCTTCGATTGCCGAGCTCGTCATTCCATATGCCGATCCACGGCCGTTCCAGGGCTGGCGCAACGCCTTCGACATCGGCGAATACGGCATCGGCATCATGACCAACTCGCTGGAGCTCGGCTGTGACTGCCTCGGTGAGATCCGCTACCTCGACGCCGAGCTCGCCGACGACAAGGGCGAGCCGTACACGATCAGGAACGCGATCTGCCTGCACGAGGAGGACAGCGGCATTGCCTGGAAGCACTTCGACGCCGGGCTGAACCACGCTGAGGTGCGCAGGAGGCGGCGGCTCGTCGTGTCGTTCATCATCACGGCGGGCAACTATGAATACGCGTTCTACTGGTACTTCTACACCGACGGGACCATCGAGCTCGACGTCAAGCTGACCGGGATCGTGCTCACGTCCGCGCTTCTGCCGGGCGAGAGTCAGTGACTTCGGCACGCTAGTCGCCCCGCAGACCCTGGCGGCGCTCCACCAGCACTTCTTCAGCGTGCGCCTCGACATGGCGGTGGACGGGCCAGCCAACTCTGTCTATGAGGTCGAAACCGAGGCCGTGCCGCGTGGGCCTGAGAATCCGTACGGCAACGCGTTCCGCCCGCGGCGCACCCTCCTGCGCACAGAGTCGCAGGCGCAGCGCCTGACCGAGCCTCGCACAGGACGCCACTGGCTGGTCGTTAACCAGGACGTCGTCAATGGCCTCGGCCAGCCGGTTGGATACAAGCTCGTCCCCGAGGGCGGCGTGCTGCCGTTCGCGGACGACCAGGCGTCGGTCACGAAGCGGGCCAGGTTCATGACCAGGCACCTCTGGGTGACGCCGTTCGCCGCGGACGAGCGGTTCCCGGCCGGGGAGTATCCGAATCAGCATGAGGGCGAGGCCGGGCTGCCTGACTGGACCAAGGCCGACCGGTCCATCGAGAACACCGACATCGTGCTGTGGTACACGCTCGGCAGCCACCACATCCCGCGTCCCGAGGACTGGCCGGTCATGCCGGTGGAGCGAGTCGGGTTCGCGCTCAAGCCGGTTGGCTTCTTCGACCAGAACCCGGCTCTTGACGTGCCGCCAACGCATGCTTGCTGATCGTCGCCAGGGCTTTCGCTAGGCATCTCACGGGCCGATTACTCCGTCGCAGCGCGCCGCAGTAACGGGCGAAGCTGAGCGCAGTTAGTCTCGAACCATGAGTACCTCTCCGTTGTCCTCGCAGGACATCCGCGCTGCCGCCGATGTGCATGATGAACTCGGCCCTGAGTACCACGATGCGGTTGTGGATTCGTTTCTGGCGAAGGTCGAAAAGGAAATAGACGCACGCGTCGAGGCGCGTCTGGCCGATACTCAGCGTCGAGTTCGCCGCCGCCAGTTGGATCCGGTCACCTTGGCTGGGCGACGGCACATGCTCAAGCACATGGCGCTTGGCTCGGTCGCGGCAGGGATTCCGCTGAGCTTCGTAACCTTCGCTATCGACTTTCACGCGGGCGCTGAGAGGGCCGTCGTGCTCATGTGGATCGTCATTGCTGCGGTGTATGCGGCCTGCGCCATCCGTTTCCGACGCTGAGGTACGCCTCAGGCCGAGGTCGGCATGGCTGGGGCCTCCGCCTTGGCACGGATCGCGGCAGCGACGTCCGGGCGGGCGGTACCGAGCAGGTCGAGCGCGGTGTCGAGCGAGGTGAGGCCGGCGTCCGACCCGAGCCCGGTGGCGACGAGCGAACCGCAAGCGACGGCCAGCCACGCTGCCTGCTCGTGGTCGCACCCGGTCAGCAAGGCCGTGATGAATCCCGCGTCGAACGCGTCCCCGCAGCCGGTCGTGTCGACGACCGGGACGTCGATCGCGGGGACGTCGATGACGCCGTTGCCCCAGTCGAGCGAGCAGCCATCGGCGCCTCGCGTCACGGCGACTCCGGCTGTGCCTGCCGCCCGGGCGGCGGCCATCGCCTTGGCAAGGTCCGGCTCGCCTGTGAAGTGGCGGATCTGGTCCTCGTTCGGCATGAACCAGTCGCAGACCGCGAGCAACGGCTTCAGGCGGTCGAATGCGGTGGCGTCTCCGACCCGCAGGACGTCGAGAGTCACGAGGAAGCCCCGTTCCTTCGCCGCTCGCGCGAGAGCCTCCAGTGGATCACCAGCGAACGGGCCGAGGGCGTCAGGGCCGCCGATGTGCAGCACCGGCTGAGTGCCGCTGGCGGCCGCGACGTCGAAGATCTCCGAAGTCAGGTCACCGGGCCCGAGCATCTGCGTCGCGCCTGGCGCGTGGAGTGCCGGGCGCTCCCCGTTCGGGCGGATGGGCAGGATCGTGGCGGAGGTGCGCTGACCTTGCTTGCGGATGACGTAGCTGGTGTCCACGCCCTCCTTGTTGAGCAGCATGAGCAGCAGGTCGCCCAGGGCGTCGTCGCCGATGGCGCCGCAGCTGTAGACCGGGACGCCGAGCCGGGCCAGGTCGACGCTCGGGCCCGCCGCGGTTCCCGCGGCCGTCGCCTTGATCTCTTCGAGAAGGACCGATCGCTGCCCCAGCGGAATGTCGCTGACGGGCCGGCCGAGAATGTCGAGTATGTGAACGCCGACGCTGAAGACAGGCCCGAGACTCATCTGCCCTCGCCGCCCTTTCCGTCGCTGCCCGCGATGGCGCCGTCTTGCTGCGCCATCGCGTACCGGCGGCGCCTGGCCTCGGCCGTCACCTCGTCCAGTTCCTCGGTCGTCAGGATTCTTGGCTCGCCGATCTGCAGGGCCAGACGATAGGCGCGGGCGAGCCATTCGAGCATCAGGGCCTTGTCATACGCCTCCATGAGCGACGCGCCGTAGGTCACCGCGCCGTGGTTCTGCAAGATGGCTGCTGAGCGCGGCCTGTCCAGATCACACAGGGCAGCCTGAATGCCAGCCGCGAGCGTGTCCGACCCGAAACGCCGGTAGGTGACGACCGGGACCGGGCCGCCGAGCCGCGCGATCGAGTAGTGGATCGCTGGCAGGTACTCGAGGGTCGCTGAGACGGCCACGGCCTCGGCCGAATGGGTGTGGACCACGGCCGCCGCGTTCGTGGCGGCGTAGATCGCCAGATGGAATGGCGTCTCCGATGAGGGTCCCGCGGTACCGTCCCGTACGACGTCCCCATCGAGCGAGAGAACCCAGAGGTCGTCCGGCTCCACGTCCTCGTACGGGATGCTTGTGGGCGAAATGATCACGTGGTCGCCGACGCGGCAGCTGAGGTTGCCTGCGGTGCCGTACGCCAGTCCGTCGCTGATCAGCCGCCGGCCGTAATGGGCGATCTCCGCTGCCGCTTCGTTCCAGCGGGCCGAGGTCTCCTGCTCCTGGTTCATCTGCGGACCCTCACACGGCGCCCTGGGCACCGCTCCGTTACATATTCGGACGTCCGATTATAAAATTCTCCCATGGAGCGACATTGGCCCCGCAACGTTCGTGTCTCGCGAAGGGCTGGACGTCGCGCGTCGGCACGGCGCCGCGCCGTGTCGCCAGACGGACCGGGAGTCACGCAGCGGCCCGGCACGCCAGGCATCCTCCGGGTTACCCGATCATCCTGGATCTGCTCGAAGACGCCGGCGTGACCTGGAAGTTCTACAACACTTCCTGGGACCCGGTGCCGCCTGGCGCCAGCGCGATGCGAACGCGGTGACGCCAATAAATGACATCTGGCGCTAGCGCGCACGTGCGCGTCAGCTGTCGACAAAGACCTTTCCGCTGTTGGCGAGCTTGTCGGGACGCGTCCGGGCGAGCCAGATGACGACACCGATCCCGACGACCAGCCAGCCGACGGAGATGTACGGAGGATGTCGAAGGGGTAGGCCGGCTTCGGGTAGAAGGTGCCAACCAGCGGGGAACATGAAGATCGCGATGCCGCCGAGCGGCATGAGCATGTGGCGCACAGGATTGAATTCGGCGCGGTCCTTGGTGCGGAACGCGACGATCAGCGCCAGGTTGACCAGGATATAGGCCGTGATCACGCAGAGCCCGGCGATGGTGCCCAGGTAGGCGAAGATGTTGAACCCGCCGACGGTGAGGAGCATCGGCACGCCGACCGCGAGCGTGAACACCGAGACTGACGCTATGGCGACGTCCGGTGTCTTGAATCGTCCAGTGCGTGCGAACACGGGGGGCAGCATGGACTCGCGTCCCATCGCGAACAGGTACCGCACCCCTGCATTGAACACGGCGATCGTGAAGGCCAGGGTGCTGAGCGCGACGACGAGGTCGATGATCCACAGCACGCCCGAGGACCAGAATCGCGACGTCAGATCCTGCAGCTGGCTGGTGGAGGCGGCGAACTTCTGCATCCCGGCGAACCCGACACCCTGAGTCTCGGCAAACGAGACGATCAGGTAGAAGGCTCCGACCAGGGCAAGGGAGCCAAAGATGCCACGCGGGATGATCCGCCGAGGATCGCGGCTCTCTTCACCCAGCACCGCAGCGGCCTCGAACCCGCCGAAGATCACGGCGGTGAACACCATGCCGAGGGTGAGATCACTGAACCTGCCATGCAGGGACTTCGCGGGGTCGAAAGACGACAGGGTGAAATGGCTGCTTGAGTGACCGAGGATCGTGATCGCGAGTGCGAGGATCACCAGCACCTCAATGGCGAGCAGGGTCAGGTCTAGGCCGGAGGAGGCACTGATGCCGCGATAGGCCAGACCCGCGACTAGGGCGAGGACGATGAAGAAGAACACGTTCTCGCTGATATTTACGCTGAAGGCGTCGTGGAAGAACGCGGTGAAGAAGGACGCCGAAGCACCGACCCCGCCCGGCACGTAAACCATGTAGGCGAAGAACAGCAGCCAGCCCGTGATGAAGCCGCCAGGATGGCCGAGGCCGCGCACGTTGTATGTGTACAAGCCGCCCGCAGACGGCGTCCGGCGTGCGAACTCGGCGATGCTGGCCCCGGTCAGCAGCGCGCCGATGAGCGCGACGAGCACCACGAACGGTGTCGCGAAGCCGGTGATCGAGAACGTGACGACCAGGCCAAGCACGATGGATGCGGCCGGGCCGATGAATCCGGCCGTGAAGCCGATGACGCGCCCGAGGCCGATGGAGTTGTGAGCTAGCTCGCCTGCGGCAGGCTGGTCAGTTGTGCGAGTGGCGGGACTTGTGTCCATGTCGGCTCACCCCGGGCGTTTGGTTTCGGTCAACTCATGGCATCAAGTTCGGCGAAGACTTCGTCGAACGCGTTGATCGCGATGTCGGTGTCGGCCTTGGAGATTTTCAGCGGCGGCGCGATCGTCACCGTGTTGGGCAGGAAGTTGAGCAGCAAGATCCCGCGTTCCGCGCACCGATCGGCCACGTAGGCGCCGGGATTGAAGGCAGGCTCACCGTCCACCGACGGTGCGTTATCCACCGGTCCTGCGGCACCCACGGCTCGCCCGAGGTGGGATGAACCAGGTTGATTCCGTATCCGAGTCCGATGCCGCTGGCCCCGGCGACGCTCGGATGGCGCGCAGCGAGGTCGGCCAGCCGGTCGGCCAGGTAGCCGCCGACGTCCCGCACATGCTCGAGGACCTTGTCGGCCAGGATGAGCTCGATGTTCGCGGCGATCGCCGCGACCGCCAGCGGGTGCCCCGAGAACGTGCTAGTGGCCGCCCAGCGTCTGGTCGCGTAGAACTCGGCGATCTTCTTTGACACGACACAGGCGGCGGCCGGAGCCGCGGAGCTGGACAGTCCCTTGCCCGTGCACATCAAGTCCGGCTCAACGCCATAGTGCTGGAACGCCCACCATCGGCCGGTCCGGCCGGCCCGGCGATGACCTCGTCGTCGATCCACAGGATGCCGAACCTGTCGGCCAGTTCGCGAATCTGCTGCGGGTACCCGTCGGGCACGAGGAAGCCGCCAGCGCCGTGGTAGAGCTCGGTGATGATCGCGGCGACGTTCTCGACGCCGAGCGACCTGATCAGACGCTCGGTCTCGGCGACACAGCGGAGCCGGCCGTCACGGTCACGTTCGTCGTTCATCGCGATCGGCGCAATGGGGGCCGGAATGAGCGATCGGTCGTGGCGTACCTCGCCGGTATCCGGGTCGATCAGCGGATTGCGCATGTGCGCGATGCTGGTGACCGCGCGCCGCCCCCGCCGTCCAGCCGTGGTAGGCGCCCTGCCTTGTCACTACCAGTGGGCGGTCCATGTAGAGCCGGGCCATCAGCAGCGCGCACTCCACGGCCTCAGAGCCCGATGCCGTGAATTTCGCGGCGCCCGCCCAGTCTGAGCCGTCCATTGTGTCGCGGACCAGCAGCTTTGCTGCGCGCGCCTTTGCCTCGTGGGTGAACGCTTCGCAGACGTAGTCGACCTTGTCGATTGCCTCATGCAAAGCGGCGCGCAGCCGCGGGTCGCCGTGTCCGACGCCAACGCACATGTACTGGCCGTGGAAATCCAGCATCCGGCGGCCGTCGGCGAATTCGAGCCATGCCCCGTCCGCCGCGACGACATACGCGGGGTCGTACTCGGCAGCGGTGTGCTCGACATGGATCAGGTAGTCCCGGTCCCACTGTTCGACATCGCTGCGGTCGATCATCCGCGTGGGCCTTCCGTCAGCTGCCGGTACGCCTGCACGGCGCCGGTCCGCGTTAACGAACGGTCGTTAATGACGGTAGCGCCGTTGCCGCGGATCGGTCAACCGTCGGTTCAGAGCGCGAGCGCTGGAATGCCCGCGGAGCTCGCGCGCAGGATGCGAAGGGCCATTTCCCCGTACTCGTAGGCGACCTGCGACTCCGACAGCTCGCCGTCCTCGCGGAACCATGTCGCCACGCCGATGCCCATCTCGAGGATTCCGTAGGAAGCCAGCCGGGTAGAGCCGACCGCGAACCTGCCTTCGGCAACGCCGCGCTCGATCACGGCACGGAACTTGCGCTCGAACTCATCGCGCTGGGAGATCACGAGTGACCGGCTTGGCTCCTCCAGATTGGGGATCTCCCGATTCCCGACGACCGTGGCTCTCTGGTGGCGGCAGTGATAACGCACGTGGGACTCAATCACCCGCCTGACCTGCTCTGCAGCATCATTTGTCGACTGCAGCGCTACGCGCTGCTCGGCCAGCAGCTCCGTCATGACGCCTACCATGATGTCGCGCAGGATCTCCTGCTTGGAACCGACGTGGTTATAGAGGCCTGGTGCCTGGATGCCGAGAGCCGATGCGATGTGGCGCATAGTGGTCGCACGGTATCCGCGAACAGCGAACAATTGGGCCGCCGCGGCCTTCACCTCGGCAGGCGTCACTGGCCCAACTCGAGCGCGAAGTGGTGCGCCCGGGACCAGATTCTTCGCTGTCATACCGCGCCGTCGATCCTCCACCGCCAGGGAAACAGACGCCAGCCGAACAAGTGCACGCTGGCCGTGGTTAACCAACGATAATAGGTGTGCGCCCAGCTCGCAGTTGCCGATGCCTCCGAAGCCTGACCAGCCGTTCTGGATCGGTTAGATCGTCAGGTCGGCAGCGAGCCGCAACCAGGCCGCGCAGTATGAGACTTCGACCATTGCAAACCGCTTACAGAGCAGCATCCTGAGGTGGTGCTTCTTCCCCTAAGTGGGGCGGGTGGATGGCGGATGGCTTCTGGCGGCGTCGGGATTGGCTCTCTCTATTGCCCCAATGAAGCGACGCGCTCGAAACTGCCTCCGCTGATCAGTTCGATGCCGAGCTCATGGCAAGACTCGTCCAACCCCTATCGCGGGGCGCTCGCTCGGGGACCAGTACAGCAACGACGCGATCGTGGCCCAACTCCTTGAGGCGATGGCGATAGCGAAGAACCTGGCCTAGTCCGAGCCTCAGCTGCTCCTCCTCGTTGTCATTCGTGATGCTCTTGACTTCGGCGACGAAAATTGTCTCGCCTGCTTTCCAAGAGATGTCGAAGTTTGGCTCATAAGGAAGCCTGGACCGGGGCTCGATCCCAGCGGCCCTCAACGCTCTGGCTAGGCCGTTCTGAGTCTCCGCGTGGCCTCTGAGGCCGCGTTCGACGAGTGCCGGATCGACTGCGAAAGGCTGCCGGGTAGTGGGCAGCGACTCCAGCACAGATCGGGCATCTGGTTCGCCTGGCATGAAACCAGCCATTCGGCAGCAACATTGGCGCCCATCCCAGTTAATGCACTGACATGGGCCAGAAACGCATGAATGTCTATCGCGGATCGTACTCAGTCTGCTGCATGTGCGTCTTGAAATTGCGCGATCGCAGCCTGTGCCAGCCCTAGCTGCGGCGCCCACCGGTGGGCGCACCTCAATCTAGCCACGCTACGTCATGGCGCCTCTTCCGACTGCGGCTGCGGGCGAACCCTGATCGGTTAGTGATACTTATCCCATGACGGTTGATTTCAGCCCAGTCGAGCATGTGCTCGAAGGTCTGCGGGGCGCGGGGTATCTCGCCGACAGCACCACGGGGACGGTCGTCCACCTGGCCACCGCGCTGGGGAAGCCAGTGCTCATCGAAGGGCCTGCGGGCACCGGGAAGACGCAGCTGGCCAAGAGCGTCGCGCTCGCCGCAGGGAAGCGGCTGATCCGCCTGCAGTGCTACGAGGGCCTGGACGAGTCCAAGGCGATCTACGAGTGGGACTACCGGCGGCAGTTGCTGCAGCTTCAGCTGCATCAGGGCTCGTCGACGTCGGACCTCGACGCGGCCGGGATCTTCGGCGAGGAGTTCCTGCTGAGCAGGCCGCTGCTCGCCGCGATCCGGTCCGATGAGCCGGTCGTGCTGCTGATCGACGAGGTCGACCGGCTGGACATCGAGAGCGAGGCGCTGCTGCTCGAGGTGCTGTCGGACTACCAGGTGTCGATCCCCGAGTTCGGCACCGTGACCGCGCGGCACATCCCGCAGGTGTTCCTGACCTCGAACAACAGCCGCGATCTGTCGGAGGCCCTGAAGCGGCGCTGCCTGTTCCTGCACCTGGGCTATCCGAGCGTGGAGCGCGAGGCCGAGATCGTCCAGCTGCACGTTCCCGAGCTGGCCGGGCACCTCGCCACCGAGATCGCCGAGCTGACCGCGGTGCTGCGCCAGGCCGACCTGAAGAAGCCGCCGTCGATCGCCGAGTCGCTGGACTGGGCGCGGACGCTGCTGACGCTGGGCGCGACCGACCTGAGCGATGACCTGATCAGGAAGACGCTGTCGGTGCTGCTCAAGTACGAGCGGGACATCGACACCGCAGCGGCTGAGCTTCGGATCTAGGCGCCGAAGGTCCCCTGACATGCAAGAGATGCTGGCCTCGCTGGTGGATGAGCTTCGGAGCGTCGGGATCGGCGTCTCCGTGGGCGAGCATCTGGACGCTGCGCAGGCGCTGTCGCGGGTCTCGTTGTGGGACAAGGACGTCGTCCGCGCCGCGCTGCTGAGCACGCTGATCAAGCGCGCTGAGCACGTCGAGACGTTCAACTTGGTGTTCGAGCTGGTGATGGCGTCGCCGGGCGACAGGGGAGCCTCGCTGGTCGAGGCGATGTCGGACGAGCAACTGCAGGACACCCTGCTGCAGGCGGTGGGTGCGCGTGACCGGCATCTGCTGCGGCTGCTGGCCGATGAGTACGTCCGCCGGTTCGGCGGGCTCGAGCCAGGACGGCCGGTCGCTGGCGTGTTCGCGACCATCGCAGTGAACCAGGCAGCCGACCTTGCCGGGATCCGCGATGCGTTGCTCGAGTCCGGTGAGAGTCCTGTTGACGCTGAAGGATTTGGAGGCGCGGGCGGGGGATCGGGTTCCGGCGCGGGGTCGGGATCGGGCGGCGGCGGGTCCAGTGGGCTGCGCGGGCGGCTGGCCGAGGCGCGTGCCGACCGGGCCGTCGCGGACGTCCGGGCCGAACTGCGGGCCGCGGTGCGCCGGGCGCTGGTGGCTGACCGCGGCGCGCAGGCGGTCAGGGAGACGATGCGGGTCGAACTGCCCGAGGACATGGACATCGTGACCGCGTCTGCGACGGAGCAGCGGGCGATGGCCGCGGCGATCGGGCCGATGGCGCAGCGGCTGACGTACGTGCTGGCGCGGCTGGCCGTGCGCCGACGGCGGACGCTGTCGATCCGGCGGACGATGCAGCGGGCGATGGGCACGGGCGGGGTGCCGTTCCGGCTGGTGACCGAGCCGGCCAGGCCGCCGCGGCCGGAGATCGTGGTGCTGGCTGACATGTCGGGGTCGGTGGCGGCGTTCTCGCGGTTCACGCTGGACCTGCTGGTGGCGCTGGACTCGCGGCTGAACCGGCTGCGGGTCTTCTCGTTCGTGGACGGGGTCGCGGACATCACGGAACTTGTGCGGGAGGCGCGGGCCGCAGGGCGACGGCTGTCGGCGCGGGAGGCCGCGCGCGACGCGGTGCGTTGGAGCGGGAGTTCGGACTACGGGTACGTGATGCGCGAGTTCGCGCGGGAGCACGCGCCGCGGCTGACGCGCCGGTCTGTGGTGCTGGTGGTCGGGGACGCGCGGTCGAATTTCGGTGAACCGCGGGTCGAGGCGTTCGCGGAGATCTGCGAGCGCGCCGGGCGCGTGTACTGGCTGAATCCTGAGCCGCGGCGGTTCTGGAACGACGGCGATTCGGTGATCGGGCGGTACGCGCCGCTGTGCGCGCAGGTCAGGGAGTGCAGGACGCTGCGGCAGATCGCCGACTTCGTCGAGTCGCTGACGGTCGGATCCGCGGCCTGACCTCGGTCGGCCGACTGACGGCTCGACGAGCCGGCTAGCTGCCCTGGTTCAGCCGGTCGGCCGCGGCCCGGCCGGCGTCGGCCGTGCTGCGCAGGAAGCTGACGAGAATCTCGAGGCCGTCGTCGCCGTACCGGGCGCAGATCTCGTCGATCGCGCTGTTCATTCCCGAGTCGACGAGATAGAGACGGAGTATCTCCGCGCCCCGGCCCTTCGCGACCTCGACGACAACTCCGCGGCGGTCGGACGGGTCACGGCTGCGCTCGATCCAGCCGTCGCGCTCGAGCCGGTCGAGCACGCCCGTCATCGTCGCGGGATGCAACCCGGCGTGCTTGGCCAGGGCGCTCGGGCTGATCGGGCCGTACTGGCTGATCAGGTCGAGACATCCCAGGTCCGTGGGCTTCAGGTCAACCCGCGCGCCCACGCTGTTGTTGAGCAGCGACAGCTGAGTCCCGAGGTCGCGGAGGGACTCCTTGACGGCCCTGATCAGCCCTCCGCGAAGTGCTACCGATTCCATATGTTAAGCTTTCCGTATCATACGAGTTACAGAACAACTCTAGCGGAAGGTCAGCTGAAGATGCACCTCGCGATCTTTGGCGCGACAGGCGCCACCGGAACTAGCCTCACCGACCAGGCACTCGCGGCCGGCCACGACGTCACGGTGATCGTCCGCGATCCCGCTCGCCTGGCCGTCCCGGCGCACCCACGGCTAAGGATCATCACCGCCGACGTGATGGACCCGGCATCGATCGCTCCTGCCATAGAAGGCGCGGACGCCGTAATCTCCGCCGTCGGGCCGCGGGGGACCGGGCCCACCACGGTGATCGGTGACAGCGTGCGCAGCATCGTCGCGGCTATGGAGAAGACCGGCGTCAGGCGGTTCGTCCAGGTCAGCGGATCGATCGTCGCCGACGAGGGCGAAAGTCCTTACATGCGCTACCTGGTCAAGCCCGTAGCCCGGCGTACGTTCCTTCGCCATGTCGCCGCCGACATGCGCGCGGGAGAGGACGAGATCCGGCGCAGCGACCTGGACTGGACGATCGTCCGCCCGCCCGCGCTGAACGACAAGGCCGCCACGGGCACGTACCGCACCGCGATCGACAGGAATCTGCCGCACGGGTTCAGCGTCTCCCGCGCCGACCTGGCCGCGTGCATGCTCGGGCTGCTCGACGACCCGGCGGTCGTGCGCAGGCACGTGGCCATCGCCAACTGACCCGACAGGTCAACGCGGCGGGCAGGCGACCAGGAAATGTTCAACAAGACTGTTGAGGATTCTGGGCCAGGTCGTTATTCTACGAACTTGTTGAACGTTTGGGCCCGGCGCGCGGGCCAAGGAAAGAGGAAGCAATGCCGATCTATCAGACCGCTCACTACCAGGTGCGAGAGACCGCTGTGGCCAAGGTTGCCGAAGCCATCGAGGAATTTGTCCGGTATGTAAAGGCGAACGAGCCTGGCACGAAGCTGTACGCATCATGGCAGCAAGACAGTGACCCGACGCGTTTCGTCCACCTCTTCATCTTCGAGGACGAGGCCGCCCATAAGGCGCACGGCGCGTCTGCCGCGGTCCGGGCTTTCGAGGCCGTCTACACGCCGGAGCTTGTCGGCGGACCGGTCGTCTTCACGGACTACGTACAGGTCGCGACGAACAGCTGACGCGTACTGACCCGTACCTGGGACGCCCCTGCTTGCCGTCTGGCGGGCGAAACGGTCTCTTCCGGGCAGCTCACGAGCGAACGAGGATCTGCTCGCTCGTGATCGCCGCATGGAGTCGGCAACTGGCGTAGCGTGGCCGGCGGAGGTCGGTTGCAATGAGCTTTCAGAAGACGCCGGGCGGGACCCGCGGCGGCAGGGGCGTCCCGTCGAACGGGCTCACACGCTTCGTCAACCGCATGATGATGAAATGGCACCGGCGGTCGGGAGACAAGTTCCAGGGAATGGATCTGGTCTACCTGACGACGGTCGGCGCCAAGAGCGGGCAGAAGCGGCAGGTCACCGTCAGCAGGTTCGCGGACGGCGCCGATGCCTGGCTCGTAATCGCGTCGGTTGGCGGCGCGGCCGTCAACCCGGCCTGGTACCACAACATCGCGGCGCACCCCGATCAGGTGTGGGCCGAGATCGACGGCCAGCAGATCCGCGTGAACGCGCAGCAGCTCGAGGGCGAGGAGCGCGACGTCGCATGGCGGCGGATCTCCGAGATCCAGCCGCGTTACGCGGCCTATGAGAAGAAGACTGACCGGGTGATCCCGGTCATCCGGCTGTCGCGGGCCGACGAGACTACCTCTTAGCAAGGGCCGCTCAGTCGTCGATGGGGCGCAGGGTGAATGCCATGGTGCCCTTTGAAGATCTGTTCGTTCCAGATGAAGGCTCATCCGCACGCGACCAGGGGCCACATCGAGGTCAGACTGACGGCCAATGGTACTGTTTGGCGTAGGACCATTCGCATGAGGAGGGCGGTTGCGCGCATGTCCATCGCTCCGCCGCAGGTGCCAGCGAGCACACGGCCTGACCCCGATGCCTTGTTTGCGGAGGCCAGAGGACGCCGCAGGCGGCGACGACTGGCGGGAGCAGTCCTTGGCTGCATGGCCCTCGCCGGTGCCGGGACGATTGCCTGGGCCGTCCACGGCGGCGGTGGTGGGGCCCCAGTATCTCCTCATGCGGTGAAAGACCGGCCGGCGGCGCCGGTCAAGCGAGCTGAGCCGACGTTCAAGTTGCCGGGGGCCATCGTCGCCTGGATGGACACCGCCGGCCAGTTGCGTGTCGGGAATGTGGCGACGAGAACCCAGCACGTCGTGGCAACCCTCCCGTCCGATGCGGGCGGCTGGTTCGCCGCCACCGCCAGCCACTTGTACTGGCTCGACTTCAATGTCGACCGTAACGTGGTGCCGATCAGGAGCTATGACCTCGCCACAGGAAGGATCAGTTACCTGCCACGCGGCGAGACGGTCTTCGCCTCGGCGGACGGCCGGCACGTCTACGTCATGCGCAGCAATACGACGCTGATCGAAGTGGCGGCCGACGGCTCCGGGCCGCAGCGCTGGCTGCACGCGCCATCGGGATGGTCAATCGCTGGCTATCCCTTGCCCCTAGCCGTGGCACACGGCGGCATCATCGTCGGCTCCGGCGACGCGATGGCGGTCTGGAGCACGATGACCGGCAAGATCACACTCGTTGGTCAGGGCCTTCCGATGGCCGCCTACACGCCGCGGGATGGCCGGTACAGCCTGCTTGCCTGGGCGCCTGACAGCTGCGCGAACCAAGCATCGTGCACGGTCAATATCACCAACACCGCGGCCCGGACCACGGTACGCGCACTCAGCCCCCTGCATCACGGCTACAGCTGGGCCGGAGCGGACGCGATTGCGTTCTCACCGGATGGAAGCCGGCTCGCGGTGTTCGCGCGTACCGCTCCCCTCAGCCGCAACACCGTCTCGGAGCTGGCGATCATCGACACTAGGACCGGCTCGCTTAACCTGGTCCGCTCAGTCCGCCTCTTCACGCTGGAGGACGGTGACTGGGCATTGTGGCTGCCCGGCGGGCAGCGCCTCCTCGCCGGCGGGGCATCGGCCACCTATGCGGTCGATGCGCAGACCCTCGCCGCCCGGCCGTTCTCCTTCTTTCCGGGTACCCCGGAAGCCCGCGACATCGGCTCGTCGGCAGTCGTGCTATCCGGTGGCCGTGGCCAGGCCCGATTGCACCAGCGCGATTAAGGGAGAATCTCTCAGCACGGCCCGGCATATCTGCTCAGCCACCCTCACCTCCCACAGCATGAGCGGGGGTGTCAAGTGCACTGCCCGCGGCGGCGGGAACGAAAGGGGCGACTGATGAGTTATCGGATATCATCATAATCCGATGCGCCGTTCGTCGAATGGCCGATGACGCTGGGAGACGGACTTGGCCCGGGTGCTCTACACAGCGAAAGCCACGGTGACCGGCGGTCGCTCGAACGGACACGGCCGAACCGATGACGGGGTCCTGGATATCCAGCTCCGCTCACCCCGCGAGATGGGCGGCGAGGGCGGCGGCACGAACCCCGAGCAGCTGTTCGCCATCGGCTACGCGGCCTGCTTCGAGGGCGCGCTTGGGGTGGTTGCTCGTCGCGAGCGCGTCGAGCTTGGCGATGTGTCGATAGATAGCCAGGTCGGCTTGATCGCCGGGGATGACCGGCGATTCACGGTAAGCGTCCGGCTCGACGTCACGTTGCCGCAAGTCCAGGACGCAGAACAGGCTGCGCGGATCGTCGCGGCCGCGCACGAAGTGTGCCCGTATTCCAACGCGACCAGGGGCAACATCGAGGTCAGACTGACGGCCAATGGTCGCGACGTCAGCTGAGCAGCGGAAATCCCTAACTCGCCGGCGTAGCCTTCCGCGGGTCAACGAACGGGATCGACGCGGTCCTGGCGGCCGACCGGCTGCCGTCCTTCCACTCGATCTCGAGCTCGTTGCCAGGGCCAGCGAGGCCGATCGGGACCCACACGTACCCGATGTTGCGCTCGAGGCGCGGTGACCAGACCAAGTCGGTGACATGCCCGACCCGCTGGCCGCCGGACAGCGCCGGCCGAGGTTCGGAGAGCTCGAAGAAGGACGGATCTCCAGGCGCCTCGATGCCGACGAGCCTGCGGGTCACTCCTTCTGCGCGGATCCGCTCGAGCGCGCTCTTGCCGACGTAGTCGGCCGCCTGCGGTTCGACCAGCCTCTCCAGCCCCATGATCTCGTACGGGTTGTTCTGCATAGTGAAATCGGAGTTGCAGTTGAAGATCCCGGCCTCGATGCGGCGCGCCTCGCAGGGCGCTATCGGCCTGATGCCGTAGCGCGCCCCCGCTCGCATGATGGTCTCCCAGAGGTCGTCGCCGCGGCTGGGGTCAGTCAGGAAAACCTCGTAGCCGATCTCACCCGTCCAGCCGGTGCGGCTGATGACGACCGGGATGCCCGCGATGGTCGCGTCGGCGCACCAGTAGTACTTCACGCCGAGGATCGCCTCGCCGGCGAGGTCGCGCATGAGGTCCTTGGCCTTTGGCCCCTGAACCTGCACCGGGTAGACCTCAGGGAGTGAGACCGTCGCGTTCAGCCCGAGGCCGTGGGCCAGGCCCATCGCGTACAGGTGGGCGTCCCCGTCGGCAAGGCAGAGCCAGAACGTGTTCTCGCCGCGGCGCAGCAGCACCGGGTCGTTGATGATGCCGCCGTCGGGCGCGATGATCAGCGCGTACTTGCCCTGGCCGACCGCGCACCCGGTGAGGTCGCGGCAGGTGATGGCGTTGGCGAGCGCGAAGCCGTCCGGGCCGCTGATCTCGACCACGCGCTCGACGCCGACGTCCCAGAGCGTGACGTCGTTCACCAGCGCCCAGTACTCCGTGGCCAGTTCGTCGTAATAGGCAGGCAGGTACATGTGGTTGTAGATGTCGTAGGCCTGGCAGCCCCATCGCAGCGTTGCCTCGAAGAACGGCGACTTGCGGTACCAAGGGCCGAAGTAGAGGGTGGTCGATGAGACGTCTGGCACGGTTCTGGTCGTCAGGCTCATTGCCCGCCTCCTCCTCGCAGCAGCTACGAGATGAGTCTTCCCGCTGCCTCCGGACAACATCGTTCAACTGAATGTTTAGTCAGCTGGAGTGTTCCCGCAAGCCCGTTGAGCTGGTTGACAAGTTAGTGATGACTCACTACCTTGAGGGTATGAGGCAGGCAGGCAGGGTGCGGATGAGCGCAGAGGAGCGTCGCGAGCAGGTGCTCGAGGCGGCGCTCGGCCAGTTCGCCGTCAGGGGCCTGGCGGGCACCTCCACCGAGGACGTCGCCCGCGTCGCTGGCATCAGCCAGCCCTATCTGTTCCGCCTGTTCCCGACCAAGAAGGCGCTGTTCCTGGCGCTGGTCGAGCGGTGCTTCCGCCGCGTGGAGGACGCGTTCACCGCAGCTGCCGGGGATGCGGTCGGTGTGGAAGCGCTCGACGCGATGGGCGGGGCCTACCACAAACTGCTCGAGGACCGCACGCTGCTGCTGCTGCAGATGCAGGCGTACGCGGCCAGCGATGACCCGGAGATCCGGGTTGCGACGAGGGCCGGATACAAGAAGCTCTGGAACTTGGTGGAGCGGCTGACTGGCTTGCCCTTCGAGCCGGTCAGGGAGTTCTTCGCCATGGGCATGCTGATGAACGTCGCCGCTGCCCTGGACCTGCCCGCGGTCGACGAAAGGTGGACAAGCTGATGTGCAGAACAGGACCACGGGCCCCGAGGCCTATTTTTTTCAGCGCAGAAGTTAGTGACTACTCACTATATAGGAGTCTCATATGACCGCGAGAAGCCGCACGATATGGACATTCGTGATCACCTCGGCGGCCTTGTTCATGGCGTCGCTCGACAACCTGGTGGTGACGACCGCGCTGCCGTCGATACGGGAGCACCTGCACGCCTCGCTGGAAGGCCTGCAGTGGACGGTGAACGCCTACACGCTGACCTTCGCGGTGCTGCTGCTCACCGGCGCGACCCTCGGTGACCGGTATGGCCGCCGTCGGCTGTTCGTCGCCGGCCTTGGCTTGTTCACCATCGGCTCTGCGGCCGCCGCGCTCGCGCCTGGCATCGGCTGGCTGATCGCGGCGCGGGCCGTGCAAGGCGTCGGCGCCGCGGTCCTGATCCCGCTGACGCTCACCTTGCTGTCGGCGGCCGTTTCACCGGAGCGGCGCGGCCTGGCGCTCGGCGCCTGGGGCGCGGTCGGCGGCCTAGCCATCGCCATTGGCCCGCTCGTTGGCGGGGCCGTCGTCGAGGGCGCGTCCTGGCAGTGGATCTTCTGGCTGAACGTGCCGATCGGCCTGGCGCTGCTGCCGGTCGCCATGGCGAAGCTGACCGAGAGCCGCGGCGCGGCGACCCGCCTCGACCTGCCCGGTCTTGTCCTCGCCAGCATCGGCCTGCTCGGGATCGTCCTCGGCGTGATGCGGGGCAACGATCACGGCTGGACCAGCGCCACTGTGCTGCCGCCGATAGTCGCCGGCGCGCTCCTCGTCGCGGCTTTCATCGCGTGGGAGATGCGGGCGCCCGAGCCGATGCTGCCGATGCACCTGTTCCGGAGCCGCACCTTCACGCTGACCAACGCCGCGTCGCTGCTGATGTTCTTCGGCATGTTCGGCTCCATTTTCCTGCTGGCGCAGTTCCTGCAGGTCGTGCAGCACTACAGCCCGCTGCAGGCTGGCTTGCGCACGCTGCCGTGGACCGCGATGCCGGTGTTCATCGCGCCGATCGCCGGCACGCTGTCCGACCGCATCGGCGGGCGTCCGCTGCTGGCCATCGGGCTGGGCATGCAGGCCATCGGGATCGGCTGGCTGGCCGCGATCTCGAGTCCGACCGTGGCCTACGCGGCGCTGGTTCCCGCCTTCGTTGTCGCAGGGACCGGGATGTCACTGTTCTTCGCGCCGGTCGCGAACATGGTGCTCGGCTCAGTGCGCCGCGATCAGGAAGGAATAGCCTCCGGGGCGAACAACGCGATCCGCGAAATCGGCGGGGTCTTCGGGATCGCCGTGCTGGGCGCAGTGTTCTCGGCGCAGGGCGGTTACTCCAGCGGGGCGTCATTCGTCTCGGGCATGTCGTCGGCGGTCTGGGTGGGCGCCGCGGCCGTCGCGGCGGCAGGGGCTGCCGCGGTCGCGCTGCCACGCCTGCGAAGGGCCCGCCGTGCCGTTCCCGCCAGTGAGGTTCCGCCTGGCGAGCCGGCGCCCGAGTTGGCGCGGGCCCGCTAGCCAGGCGCCGTCAGTCGGGTCGGCCGGCTTGCTGGCTCTTCAGTCCGTCGAGGACGAGGGCGAGCATCCGGTCGGCCTGTTCGTTGTCACCGCCGGCCCATTCGGTGGTCATGCTGATCGCGTGAACCAGCCGCATCAGGTCAGCAGGATCGGCGTCGGCACGCACGACGCCCGCGTCCTGGGCACCGGTGAGGATGTCGGCCGCAGCCCCGCGCATGATGCGGCTACTTGAGGTCATGACCTCGGAGTCCTTGTTGACGGTGGTCAGCATGGCCGATGTCAGCATGCGCTTGGTGCGACCGAAGTCGATCAGCTCCCGCAGCCAGGTGGCCAGAGCCTCGGCGGGCGGCTTCGAGGCGCTGAGCTCGTGGGCTCGCGCGCGTAGCGCCTCCACCTGGTCGCGGTAGACCGCCTCGAGCAGCGACTGGCGGGTCGGGAAGTGGCGGTACAGGGTGCCGATCCCGACGCCTGCGCGCCGCGCGATCTCCTCCAGCGAGACGTCGTCGGCTCCGTGCTCGGCGAACGCCGCCGCAGCGGCCGTCAGCAGCTTCTCGTAATTGCGCCGGGCGTCGGCGCGCATGCCCCGATCCGCAGGGCGCTGCGTGGCCGATCCGGACGCCTGCATCGAATTCACCTCACTCCAGCTTGCAAAACGGAGGCAGCCTCCGTATAGTTACCGGAGGGATCCTCCGAATAGATAATAGCTCGCCTAGCGCCCGTTGGCGACCCATGGCGTCAACGGCGCAGGCATCGCGCCTGGAAGGAACCTGGTGCCCACCTCTACGCTTTCTCGCCCTGTAATTCCAAGCCCTGAGCTGCCTGGCCCGCGCCGGGACCGGCGGGGCATCGTCCTCGCCGTCGTGCTCTGCGCCCAGCTCATGATCGTGCTCGACCTGACCGTGGTGAACATCGCCCTGCCGAGCATCGCCAGCGGTCTGCACTTCTCCGCTCCCAGCCTGGCCTGGGTGCTCAACGCCTACTCGCTGACCTTCGGCGGGCTGCTGCTGCTCGGCGGCCGGGCCGGCGACATCCTCGGCCGGCGGCGGATGTTCCTCGCCGGCATCGCCATCTTCACGGCCGCATCGCTCGCCGGAGGCCTGGCCACGTCCGCCGCGTGGCTGCTCAGCCGCGAGGGCGGCTCAGGGCGTGGGTGGCGCCATCGCCTCGCCGGCTGTGCTGGCGACCATCGTGTCCGGGTTCCCGGAAGGACGGGAACGGACCAGGGCGCTGGGCGTCTTCACCGCCGTCATGATGGGCGGCGCCTCGCTCGGACTCGTACTCGGCGGAATGATCACCGAGTGGGCGTCGTGGCGCTGGGTCCTGTTCATCAACGTGCCGATCGGCATCGCTGTGCTCCTTGTCGCCCCGCGGATCCTGCCCGAGTCAGCGCGGCAGCCTGGCCGGTTCGACTTCGTGGGCGCGCTGACCTCGACGGCTGGCATGTCTGCACTCGTCTACGCGTTCCTTCGCGCCGCTGCCAGCGGCTGGACTGACCGGCTCACGCTTGCGGCGTTCGCCGGCGCGCTGGCGCTGCTCGGTGCGTTCCTTGTCAACGAGGCCCGCAGCCCGCAGCCGATCACGCCGCTGCGGCTGTTCGCCGATCGCAGCCGGTCGGGTTCGTACGTCGCGCGCCTGCTGCTGGTCGCGGGCATGTTCGGGATGTTCTTCTTCCTGACGCAGTACGTCCAGGAGGTCCTGCGGTTCAGCCCGCTGCGGGCAGGCGTCGCGTTCGTGCCGCTGACCGGTGCGCTGTTTGCGGTCTCGCGCATCGCGCCGCAACTCATCGCGCGGTTCGGGCCTAAGGCGCCGATGGTGGCTGGGCTCCTGCCGGTCGTCGGCGGGATGACCTGGCTGAGCCAGATCACCCCCGGTACGGGCTACGTCCAAGGGATTCTCGGACCGATGCTGCTGCTCGGCATCGGCATGGGCATCACGTTCGTGCCGCTGACGATGGCCTCGCTCGCGGGCGTCCGGCCCGAAGACTCAGGGGCCGCGTCCAGCATGGTCAACGTGACCCAGCAGGTCGGCGGGGCGCTAGGGCTCGCGATCCTGGTGACCGTCTTCGGCACGGCCCGCAAGGCCGCGGCTCAGCATCCGCTGCCTGGAGCTAGCCCGGTCGCGAGGGCACACGAGATCCTGACCCACGCCATGGCCAGCTCGTTCACCACGGCGGCGGTCTTCGACGTGTGCGCCCTGCTCGTGATCATGTTCGCGATCAGAATGCAGATGGCGGCCAGGCAACCAAGGCCGGCCGTCACCGTGACCGACGGCTCCTGAATCCGCCGGCGGGCCTGGCCCAGCGACACATGTCACTGGGCCAGGCCCGCCACGGCCGTTGCTGGATCAGGCAGCCGCTCGTGGCGCTGTCAGTGACCGACGCCACTTTCAGCCAGACGTCGCCGCACGCGCTCGAGGGCCTCAAGGAAAGGCCGCTCGAGAAAAGCGCCATGGTCTGGCTCGCCGTGATGGTGCGAGATCCGGTCCTCGGGGTACCTGACCGCGACCTGCCTGACGCGCTCCAGGCCACCTTCGATCATGGCCATCATCGACCGCGCGTGCTCGGTATCGAACTGCGACCATTCGCCATCCCCGCACGCCACGTAGACCGGCGAGGTGTGCGCGAAACACGCCGCGCTCCCAGGAGTCGTGGTGGCTGGGAGGGTCGAAGTACTGCGGGCCGCCGCAGCGCGCCGCCAGCCAGCAGTTGCCATCGACGCGTACCTCGGCTTGGAGGTCTAGCCGCCGCGCCCCATTCACGTCCTCGGCCGAGGCGACCACCCGGCCGTTCTGGATCAGCTGAAGCGTTCCGATCGGGAAGATGCTCTCAGCCCGGGCCGAGACGCTGACCGTGCCCGGTCCGGACATCTGCACGTGATCGCCGATCTCGTGCCCTTCGACGCTCAGGTCGATCATCGGCCCTCCGCTCAGGAAGGTGCGGCCGGCGCGGACAGCCCTGGTCCAGGCTTCATAGCTGAAGGTCTCATCGCCGAGCCTGGCATAGGTGCGGTACAGCCCCACCGGCACGTCGGCGCTCATCTTGTCGGTGCCGCCCACGAGCGGCAGCCGGTAGCCGCAGTTGAGGTAGCGGTAGTACTCCTCATGAAAGGATCGCCGCTGGACGATCATCTCGATGGCGTCGGCCCGCCCGGTGGCGATGAGCACCGCGGGCTCGCCGTTTGGCAACGGGAAATGCGGGATGACGACGGTGCCGTCCTGCTCGTGACAGCGGTCGGCCCAGTCGCTGATCGTGGTCTCGAGCCATCCGCCAAGCTCCGCCTCGGTCGGCCCGTCGGTACACCACGGCATCACCGGTCGCTGCAGCCCCCACAGAATGAGGTGACCGAAGAACGGCTGGCGGTTCTCCTGGCTCACCCACGTGACGTGGCGGCCGTCCGCCGTGGCGAGAGGTGAGCCGGTGAACTCCTCGGTGGAGGTAAACAAGCTGCCCCACTGACTCTGCAGCAGGTTCACCACGTTCAGGTCCTCGCCCTGCTGCTCGGTCAGCGATCCCTGCGCCGACAGGAAATGGACATGGGAGTCTCCTGAGTACCAGCCGCGCTCGTTCATCGACGTCCAGCGGCGGATCCGCAGCGTGAGTTCCCGCTGCCCGGCAGCGATCGGGATCCGCTCCCTGAGCGGCTCGTACTCAAAGCCCCGCGCGACATCCGCGATAACCTCGCCGGTAGGCAGCCAGCCCTGACAGGTTCCGTCGATATAGGCATAACTAAGCCTCCCCAGCCGGACATCTCCGCCGACGTCGATGTGCCAGGTGCCGAGGTCGGAGTTCACATGCGAGTGGTGACCATGCGGCTGGTACGGAACGCCCGCCGCCGAGCGGAACGCGACGCGGCACGGCACCGGCCGGCCGGTGTCATCGTCTAGCACCGTCACATGGACCCAGTTCCGCCCCTGCTCGGCGACCTCCACTCGCATGCCAGCCTGCTCGACCGGCTTGTCGTGCGCGAGTTCATCCCATCGGAAACGGCCCACCTCGCGGTCGCCGTCCTTCAAGACAACGGTCGCTGATCCGATCCCCGAGACCCGGGCATAGGCGTGTGGGCTGTCGGGGTCGGCGGATTCGCCCCAGCCCTTCGCCGGGTCGCTTATCAGGTCGGTGACGTCGTCTGATTCCGGCAATCGATATGCATAGGCAGCCACGCCACGATCCACCTCGACGACCGGTTCGCGGAGCGGCTGCGGGCCGTCCGGGCCCTGCGCCGTGAACCGCAGCGTTCTGGCGGCCTCGCGCCGGAACGGGTGCTCGCCTGCGTTCCCGATCGTGATCGCTGCGACCTCGACAGTCGCTCCGACAGCCTTGATCTCGAGCTTGTCGATCCTCGAGAGCGGGTGCGGGTTCTCCCAGACCCACATGTAGTAGTTCGCGAGAGTGTCGGAGACCTCCGTCTGGCGCCACCCGGCTTCGTCCCACCGGCCCTCGTAACGGCTCGGCAGGCCGAACTCAGCGGTTGATGCCGCGAGAAACGGCCCGTTGGCATCCCAGCCGTCACTGGGCCGCGCCGCGATCTCAAGCCGTTCGCGGATCGGAACCGCGACTGTGGTCGCCTCAGCATCGGCTAGGCGGAACTTGTACTCAGCGACCATGCGTCCAGGAGCCGGGCGATCGTCGTCGCCGGCTTGCACACGACAGTGCGCCACGATGACGTGGTCGGCGACGCGGTCAACGGGAATGACTACAGATTCGCCAGGCCTGACACGAACAAAGCAGGCGCCCTCGGGCCTGGCCGGGTCACCGATCCGGAACGGCAGGCCGTGAAACACCTGGTCGCCGATTGGCGGCCGCCGAGCGCTGCCGAGCGTCTCCAATCCGGCGTTGCACAACGCGGCCAGGTCAATCGGTTCGTAATCGGCCATGTCAGGCGCTCCTCCCCGCCTTGCCCAGGACAGCCTTGAGGTCGGCGAGGTCGAACGGAGCCTGGGCGGGAACGATGATCTCCTGTGCTCCCGCGGCTACGAACTCGTCGACCTGGTCAACCTCTTCTGGCCCGTCGAGGAGAACACTGCGTTCGATGGCGGACGGATCCCGGCCGACCTTCTCGCACCACTGGTCAAGGACGCGCCTCTTGTGCGCGAAGGTCGCCACCGGCCCGAAGCCGGTCCAGATACCGGCGTGCTCTGCGGCGACGCGGAGCGTGACTCGTTCTCCTTCGCCACCGATCATCAGCGGCAACGGCCCCAGCGGCGGCGGGTTGAGCTTGGCGAGCCTCGCCTTGATCCGCAGAACGCCCGCCTCAAATGCGGCCGCCCGGGAGCGAGCGCTGCCGAAGTCGAAGCCGTACTCCTCGTAATCGCGGTCCGCCCATCCGGCGCCGTAGCCGAGCACGACCCGGCCGCCGCTGATGTGGTCGATCGTCCTCGCCATGTCTGCGACCAGGTCAGGTGAGCGATAGGAGTTGCAGCTCACGAGGACGCCGATCATCGGACGGACCGTGTCGCAGGCCAGCGCCGTGAGCAGGGACCATCCTTCGAAGTGGCTGCCGTCCGGATCGCCGGACAGCGGGAAGAAATGGTCCCAGGTCCAGATCGAGTCAGCTCCGAGTTCCTCGGCCCGGCGCCACCCGTCGCGCAGCTGGCTGACCGAGCAGTGCTGCGGCTCGAATTGCACGCCCACCTTGAAGCGCTGCATGAGTTCTTCTCCTTCCGGGCGCCCTTAACCCTGCAGCTGGATCAAGCAATAGAGCGGGACGTTTGTCAACTCGATTCGGCCTCCCGGCGCCAGGCGGTATCCCGCGGCGCGGCGACTCGCGCGGCCAGGGCGCAGCCTGATGCTGATCCTGGATGCGGGTGCCTTCGTAGCGGCCGAACGGGGGGACCGGGATGTCGTGGCCCTAGCAAAGCGGGAACGGCTGGCAGGGCGACCGCCGGTGACCAACGGCGCGGTCGTCGCGCAGGTCTGGCGGGGCGGCCGCGGGCGGCAAGTCCCGTCGCCCAGCTCTTGGCCGGCACGGAGGTGGTTCCGGTCGATGAGACTCTCGGCGCAGGGCAGGCATGCTGCTGGCGGCAAGCGGGAGGTCGGATCCGGTCGATGCGGCGGTCGTCAGCCAAGCCGCAGATGGCGACGACATACTTACGTCGGATCCTGGTGACCTTTGGGCGCTCGCGGAAGCAGCGGGCGTTCATGTCGAGCTCATCGCAATCTGACAGCCGGGCCCTGACTCTGCCGTCGGATCGTCGATCAGGGGCGGTCGTCCCCTGTCTCGAGGAGCTTGCCGTTCTTCGACAGGTCTGGGTCGGTGCATGAGGAGAGGTCGAAACAGCACGGCCGTCTCTTCCCGCTCTCCATCTTCGAGATGCTCACGTCGACCCGTCGTGTGCGCGTGTCAGGGTTCTTCGTGGCGTTGACCCAACGCACCCATTCCCAACGGGCCATCGGGGTGATCTCGGTCCATAGCTTCTGGATCTTCTCCGGGGCCGCCGCCAGAGCTGTCGCCAGGTCCTCGGGCACGCTCGGGTCTGGCCAGTCCTTGGTCACCTCGATGTCGAGCGTCGCAGTGTCACCCACGCCAATGCCAGCATCGTTTTGCAGCGCGTCATCTACCCGCATCCAGTGGCCAGACTTTCCGTCTGGTTCGAGCACGGTCTGGAACTCGACGCCATTGATCGTTCCGTGAACGGCCACCTGCCCGCGCGACGGCAGGTTCTTGCTAGCCGTCTCAGGCAAGCGCAACACCGCCGATGTGTCGATCGTGGACAACGTGGCGTCGAAGCGAATGGTCGCTCCCTCAGTGCGCTGAGTCACCGCCGTCTCTCATCCTCTCCGGTCCGGACACCACACCCTGACGTGGACACCGTCATCGCGTGCGCCACGGTTGAATTCTACAGCGAGAGGTCCTTGTCGCGGGGGCGGCGATGATCGCCAGCGGCAGTCCGGGAGACGGCGGCGGACGGTGAGGACGTCGTCGGGCGCCACACAGGCGATACTGCTGCGGCGAAATCAAGTCGTTGAAGTCTGAGGGGCCGACGTAGTGTTGCACGGTGCTTGAGGTAACAGCCTGCGTGGATGAGCCGGACGAGCTGACCTCGCTGGAGGTCTACAACACTGTGTGGCCGCACGACGCCGTGACGATCGACGCGGTGCACTCATTCAGGGACAGCGCCGAAGATTACATCGACTACCTCGTCCGCGAGGATGGCGTCATCCTGGGGTCCGGGGTCGGGGCTATCTTCGCCTATCGCGCGAGCCGTGTCGTTACGCTCGTCACCGTGCTCGCAGGGCAACGCCGACGCGGCGCTGGTACGGCACTGTATGAGGCCATCTCCATGTGGGCCAGCGAGCGAGGGGTACGCGAGCTGGAGGTGTCGGTCTCCGGCAACGATCCGGAGAGCCTGTCCTTTGCCCAGCGGCGCGGCTTCACCGAGGAACGGCGCGAAGTGGGCCTCGTGCTCAGCCTCGCCGGCATCTCACCGCCGCAGGTCCAGCCGCCGGCCGGGATCGAGATCGTCACCTGGGCGCAACGGCCGGAGCTGGCACGCGGGATGTACGAGGTCGACCTCGAAACCCATCCTGACATCCCCGGCTTCGAGGACGTCGTCCTCGAGCCGTTCGAGGACTGGATGGCGCACAATATGCAGCGGCCCACCGACTCTCCCGATGCGACGTTCATCGCGCTCGCGGACGAGGAGGTCGTCGGCTTCGCAAAACTGTCGCTGACCGCGCCGACGGCCGCAGGCCACTCCATCACCGCCGTCAAGAGAGCCTGGCGCGGACGCGGCATCGCGCGTGCCCTGAAGGCGACAGAAATCAATTGGGCGCTCGCCAACGGCTACACCGAACTCCACACCAGCAACGAGGAGCGGAACGCACCGATCAAGCGCCTGAACGCCCGCCTCGGCTACCGACCCGGAATCGGGCGGATCCACCTAGTCGGCCCCATCATTGGTGGGCTCTCTCGATGAGCCCTGACTAGGCTGCCTACCAGCGGGCGGGAGCAGGCTGATCAGCCGCGCCCGGTCCAGGCTGACCACGCCTGCAGCCAGGCCGAGATGAGCGATTCGGCGGCTGTCAGTCCGGTTCGGAGGGCCGGCCCAAACTCACGAGCCCCAAGGTCAATGTGGTGTGCCCAATAGCGGGCCCAGGCTTGCTGCGCCGGTCTGCTCAGGACCTCCTCGCCCAGCACGGCATGGCGCAGCGTCTCATCGGTCGCCGCACTGGCGGGTATGCCGGCCGCCGGCGCCCGCCGGCATGCCGCCGAAGGCCCGCCGTGTGGTGATGCCTGCCGCGCAGGCCGGCCGGGCGGTATGGGAGCACGACGCGGCCTGCGCTGGCGGCCGCGCCGGTTGGGGCCGCCGGTGAGGCCCGGCCGGTTCCTGCGCAACCCGGGGAGCGTGGTCGGCCTGGTCGCCGCTGGCACCGAAGTCTGCGGCGGCCTGGTGCCATCCGGATTGCCGTGCTGGGCGTCTTAGTGGTGTTGCCATCGTGCAGTTCCGCTGAGCGCACCTGACCACCGGATACCAGACCTGGCTCGGCGGCGCGGCCGGGCGGGAGGAATATCAGATGGTTGTGGGAGCAGATCAGGACAAGGGCGGCGCGGCGGCCGGCCCGACGGCGGCGTGGCCGTTGGTCGGGGCGGGGATAGCGGCGGGCGCGGCGCGGATGGCCGGGCCCCGGGCCAGGCGCCGCGCGATGGCGGCGGCGGTCAGCTGCGCGGCGTTGCTGGCTGGGCTGGGCGCCGCGGCGCCGGCCGCGGTCTCGGCTGGCCGCGGGCACGGCGCGGCAACCGCCGGGCTGGCGGCGGTCCCGGGCAGCCAGCTGTGGGTCAGCCGCCTCAACGGCCCCGCCGCCAGCGTCGGCGGCTTCGCCAGAGCGGTGGCCGTCAGCCCGGACGGAGCGACCGTCTTCGTCACCGGGGCAAACTACGGGCACGGCGCCGATTACGCCACGGTCGCTTACGACGCCGCCACCGGTGCGCAGCGGTGGTCCAGCCGCTACAACGGGCCCGCCAAACGCGATGACTTTGCCCTGTCGGTGGCCGTCAGCCCGGACGGGGCGACCGTCTTCGTCACCGGGTCCAGCTTCGGGGGCAGGAACCGGGCGTGCTGCAATTCGGATTGGGATTACGCCACGATCGCCTACAACGCCGCCACCGGCGCGCAGCGGTGGGCCAGCCGCTACAACGGGCCCGACAACAGCGCTGACCGCGCCAGCTCGCTAGCGGTCAGCCCGAGCGGGGCGACCGTCTTCGTCACCGGGACCAGCCAGGGCGACTACGCCACGGTCGCCTACAACGCCGCCACCGGAGCCCAGCGGTGGGTGAGGCGCTACAACGGGCCCGCCAGCAGCGCTGACTTGGCCAGCTCGGTGGCCGTCAGCCCGGGCGGGGCGACCGTGTTCGTCACCGGGAAGAGCCGGGGCGTCACCTCGGGCCTGGACTACGCCACCGTCGCCTACAACGCCGCCACCGGCGCCCAGCGGTGGGCCAGCCGCTACAACGCCCCCGCCAACCGCGATGATGCCGCCAGCTCACTAGCCGTCAGCCCAGGCGGAGCGACCGTCTTCGTCACAGGGACCAGCCGCGGCCGCACCTCGGGCCTGGACTACGCCACGGTCGCCTACAACGCCGCCACCGGCGCGCGGCGGTGGGCCAGCCGCTATAACGGCCCCAAGAACGCGGACGACGGCGCCGTCTCGGTGGCCGCCGGCCCGGGCGGGCGGAGCGTGTTCGTGACCGGGACCAGCAAGGGCGCCACCCGGGACTACGCCACCCTCGCCTACAACGCCGCCACCGGCGCCCCGCGCTGGTCCCGCCGGTACAACGGGCCGGCCAGCGGCCCTGATACCGCCATTTCGCTGGCGGTCAGCCCGGGCGGCAGCGCGGTCTTCGTCACCGGGACCAGCTTCGCCGGCACCTCCGGGAGCACCACGTTCCGGGATTACGCCACGGTCGGCTACAACGCCGCCACCGGCGCGCGGCTGTGGGCCAGCCGCTACCACGGCCCCGCCGGCCAGAGCGACGCTTTCGCGCTGGCGGTCAGCCCGGACGGGACCAAAGTGTTCGTCACCGGGACCACCGTGGGCGAAACCACGCTCTCGGACTACGCCACGGTCGCCTACCAACGCTGACTCACCGGCCCGGGCAGCAAGTGCCGGGCGGCAGCATCGCCGCCCGGCGCGCTGGCCTCGCGAGCCACCCCGCCTGGCCGTGCCCGCCGCAGTCAGCACGGCCCGCGCGCGATCACGCCGCCGCGCGCCGCCCACCATCGCGCCGCACCCGCATGTGCGCAGGAAAAGGCGGCCACGCACGCGCCGAACCGGGCTCAGCCCGGCCGCCAGCACCGGCGCCGGGCATTACCAGCGCGGCGCCCCCGCCGAGCGCAGACATGATGGCACTTTCACATTGGCTCCTGAGCACGGCGGGACTCCGCACCCAGTCCCGCTCGCCATGCCTCAGGCACCGGCCGCCCATCCGGCGGCAGGGCTGCGCGTGGCCGGGCCGCGCAAGAGACGCATCCGAGGGCGGCGGCGGTTGGTACTGTGCGCGAGACGAATCGGCCTTCATGCTGGCCTGACGCCTTGAGTCGGTATTGGTGGACCACTGGACGCGGCTGCCTGCAGACTGATGTGGTGCCGGCCACGAGCTACGCGAGAAGCGAACAGGTGAATATCGCCTATCAGGCTTTCGGCGATGGCCCTCTTGATCTGGTGTTCGTGCCGGGTTTCATTTCGCACATCGAGCTCGCCTGGGAGGAGCCGTACCTGGCCCGATTCCTGCGGCGGCTGCCGCTTTCACCCGCGTGATCTTCTTCGACAAGCGGGGCACGGGGTTGTCGGATCCGGTCTCGCGGCCGCCTGGGCTGGCCGAGCGGATGGACGACATCCGGGCGGTGATGGATGCGGCCGGCTCGCGGCGGGCTGCGCTGTTCGGTGTCTCTGACGGCGGGTGCCTGTGCATCGCGTTCACGGCCGCTCACCCGGACCGATCGGCGTCGCTGGTCACCTATGGGTCCTTCGCCCGCCGCTGCCGCACCGCCGACTACCCGTGGGGCTGGTCTGCCCAGCATCTTGCGGAGGTCCTGGACGGGATGGGTCAGGGCTGGGCGAGCGGGAAGTGGTGGGCAGCGGCCAATCCAAGCGTGGCCGGCGACGAGCGTTACCAGGCGTGGTGGGCACGGTACCTGCGTGCCGCTGCCACCCTTCGATGCGGAACGCACCGATCAAGCGGCTGAACGCCCGCCTCGTCTACCGACCCGGAATCGGGCGGATCCACCTAGTCGGCCCCATCATTGGTGGACTCTTTCGATGAGACCTGAGTAACCCAACGCGAGCAGGCTGATCAGCCGCGCCCGGCCCAGGCTTGCTGCGCCGCGTCTGCTCTGGACCTCCTCGCCCAGGACGAGCATGGCGCAGCGGCTCATCGATCGCCGCCTCACGTAGCGGGCCGGTCGGGACCGATGAACCCCATGGTCAGCTCTGATCGTGTCCAATGGCGGGTCCAGACTTGCTTGCCGCCAGTCTAGCTCACAGATCTCCTCGGCCTGGCGTGCATGGCGCAGTGCCTCATCGATTCGCTGCCTCACTCGCGCAGCCGCACGCTGACCATAGTGCTTGCATTGTCGCCGTCACGGGCCCGGTGCGGGGGCTACCGCCCGGCACCCAGCGCTGCGGCTCATGCTCGTCCATCCCGGCATGGCGGACGGGGCCGGAGGTGTTCTGCATCCAGCCGGGCACGCCCCGCGGTGCCGCTGGACCTCGCCAACGGCGCGACTCCCGTGGCCAAGGCCTATCCCTGCCGTCCGGCTTTGACCGGAAGCTTCACCCCCGTAGTCACCTTCCTCCATGGCCGGACACAGCGAGACACGGTCATGCTCGGCGATGGCCGCAGCGCCGGCCGAACGAGCTGATCCTGGCTCGCCGGTGAACCACTAGCGCCTGCCAGGCGTCTGAGAAGCGTTGCGGCTACCTTCTGGCGGTCAGCCGGCGGGTGGCGACTTGGCCCCGGCCGGGCTGCGTTGCCGTGCCTGCGGCGCCGGGCGACCGGGCAGGGGGCGGGCAGGGCCGCTGGCGGGTGCGGCTCCGGATTTGGTGATGGAGGAACGATGAGGCGACGCCGGGTTCTGGTGATGCTGGCGGGTGCGGCTGCGGTGTGGGGCGCCGGGCCGGTGGCGGTTCCGGGCGCCTGGGCTGTCCCGGCGGCCCGGGGGGCGGTCCCGGCTGCCAGTTCATGGGGCCGGGCGGTCGAGGTGCCCGGCCTGGCGGCGCTGAACAAGGGCGGGTCCGCCGAGGTCAGCCAGGTGTCGTGCGGCTCGGCGGGCAGCTGCGCGGCCGGCGGGTCCTACCGGGACCGCCAGGGCCATGAGCAGGGGTTCGTGGCCAGCCGAGCAGAACGGCGTCTGGGGCCAGGCGATCGAGGTGCCCGGCCTGGGGGCCTTGAACAAGGGCGGGGGCGCCGGCGTCTTCTCGGTGTCGTGCTCGCTGCGGCGCAACTGCGCGGCCGGCGGGGGCTACGAGGACCGCGGCCACCAGCAGGGGTTCGTGGTCAGCGAGCGGAACGGCGTCTGGGGCCAGGCGATCGAGGTGCCCGGCCTGGCGGCCCTGAACAAGGGCGGGGCCGCCAGGGTCGGCTCGGTGTCGTGCGCCTCGGCGGGCAACTGCGCGGCCGGCGGGTCCTACCTGGCCGGAACGATCAGCAGGGGTTCGTGGTCAGCGAGCGGAACGGCGTCTGGGGCCAGGCGATCGAGGTGCCCGGCCTGGCGGCCCTGAACAAGGGCGGTCCCGCCAGCGTCCGGTCGGTGTCGTGCGGCTCGGCGGGCAACTGCGCGGCCGGCGGGTGCTACCGGCACCGGCCCGCTCATGACCAGGGGTTCGTGGTCGGCGAGCAGAACGGCGTCTGGGGCCAGGCGATCGAGGTGCCCGGCCTGGCAGCCCTGGCCAAGGGCGGCCAGGCCGTCGTCTCCTCGGTGTCGTGCGCCTCGGCGGGCAACTGCGCGGCCGGCGGGGGCTACGACGACAGCGACGGCCATGAGCAGGGGTTCGTGGCCAGCGAGACGAACGGCGTCTGGGGCCAGGCGATCGAGGTGCCCGGCCTGGCGGCCCTGAACAAGGGCGGTAGCGCCGGGGTCGGCTCGGTGTCGTGCGCCTCGGCGGGCAACTGCGCGGCCGGCGGATCCTACCTGGGCGGCAGCGGCCACCAGCAGGGTTCGTGGTCAGCGAGACGAACGGCCGCTGGGGCCAGGCGATCGAGGTGCCCGGCCTGGGGGCCCTGAACAAGGGCGGGCTCGCCGAGGTCATCTCGGTGTCGTGCGCCTCGCCGGGCAACTGCGCGGCCGGCGGAAGCTACCGGAGCCCGCACAGCACCCAGGGGTTCGTGGTCAGCCAGCAGAACGGCGTCTGGGGCCGGGCCGTCCTGGTGCCCGGCCTGAAGGCCCTGAACACGGCCGGGGTCGCCGCGGTCAGCTCGGTGTCGTGCAGCCCGGCGGGCAGCTGCGCGGCCGGCGGGTACTACGTGGACCGCCCCAGCCCCCACCGCTTCCAGGGGTTCGTCACCCAATGAGGCACTGGCATGCACGCCGCATCCCCCCTGCCGGTCCCCTGGCCAGACAGCGGCCCCGCACCGGCGGGCGCTGCTGCTCGCTAGCGCCGACCTGCGGCATACGTCCGCGCGACCGTCTCCACCCAGTTCCATCCTTGCGGCACAGCACGGATGGGCCCGCCGGGCGATCCGATGGCCGTAGTCGACCAGCACTGTCGGGTCCGCACCATCCGGAACCTTCGCGTGGTCGACGCATCGGTCATGCCGACCATCCCGCGGGCGAACATCAACCTCACCGCCATCATGATCGGTGAGCGCGTATCGGATTGGATGCGCGAGGAAGCGTAGCCAGCCGCTGCTGAGCGCGCATCACGTTGCTGATCCAGGCGCTGCTAGCTGGCGTCGGCAAGAAATGCGCCGACGTCGGCGGCGAACTCGGCGTGATGCTGGAACAAGAACCCGTGCGCCGAGTCGGGGTAGTTCTTGACCTCGGCTTGCGGGATCAGACCTGCGAGCAGATATGTGTAGCGGGGCAGGATCATCGGGTCGCTGTCGCCGTTCGCGACGAAGACCGGCATGTCGATCGCAGCCAGGCGCTGGAGTAGCCCGTGGTCGGGGATCCCCCAGGTGCAGACCGCATCGTACTGTGCCTCGCGTGTCTGCCACGTCGTCGCCTTGTCCCGGTCCTCGGTCCTGGCGTGCATGCGCTGCAGCGCTTCGGCGCCTGCTTGCCGGCTTGACCCTGAATCGGCGAAGAAGACGTCAAGGTACGCTTCTGGGCTGGTTTGCGGGGTTCCGATCGCGCCGATGACGTCGGGCGCCCAGCCGTGCATGCCGGCCGCGCCTTTGGGCGCTGAGGAGGCGAGCACCAGCCGGCTGACGATAGCCGGGCGGACCAGCGCGATCTGCTGGGCGATGAAGCTGCCGATGGAAAAACCGAGCAGGTCCACCTCGCTGAACTGCATGGCGGCGATGAAAGCGATGGCATCGCTGGCCATCTGCTCGATGGTGTCCGGGGTGGTGCCGGTGGAGCCGCCGACTCCGGCGTTGTCGAAGGTCACGACCCGCCGGGACGCCGCGAGCGCATCGATCAGCGCCGGATCCCAGTTGTCGAGGTTGCCGCGGAAGTGCTGGAGCAAGACCAGCGGCACCGTGCCCTCGCCACCGCCACTATCCCGGTATGTGTAGTCGATGCCGTTGGCGGCACGGACCACTTCGTTCGGAAGCTCGGCGTATCCCTTGGCCATGGCGCTTCGCCCCGTCCTTGCTCTGGCCTTGCTCTGGCTTGGTCCGATCGGAAGCACGCAGTGTTGTTGTGCGCCCACGGGCACGTGCTCAAACGCTTACCTGGAAACCCGGCTAGCGTCTGCGCGCGGGTTCAAGCGACCTGTTCGCGGGCATGCCTTTCTACTTCGGGAACCTAGTTCCACGGGGGGCGATGATCATGGCCGCAGGCACCGAACTTCGCGAGGGCTACGCCGAGATCGGCGACCAGCGACTGCACTACGTGGAGGCCGGAGAGGGGCCGCTGATCGTTCTGCTGCATGGCTTCCCCGAGTTCTGGTACGGGTGGCGCTCGCAGATCGAACCGCTCGCGGCGGCAGGATTCCGGGTCGTCGTACCTGACACGCGCGGCTACAACCTGTCATCGAAGCCGGACGGCGTCGCGTCCTACGACATCAGCAAGCTAGCCGCTGACATCCGCGGGCTCATCCACGAGCGCGGCGCCGAGACCGCGATGATTGTCGGCCACGACTGGGGCGGATCCATCGCCTGGGCCACCGCGATGAACCACCCCGAGGTCGTAGACCGGCTGGCCATCCTCAACGCAGCCCACCCGCGGAAGCTGTCGCAGGGGCTGCACCATCCAGGCCAGCTACGCAAGTCCTGGTACTTCTTCTTCTTCGACCTCCCTGAGCTGCCAGAAAGCGTCGTGCACAGTGACCACTGGCGGTTCTTCCGGCACTTCCTGCGCGATGCCCAGCCGGCTTTCGCGCCGGAGGAGATGGACCGCTACATCGAGGCGTGGTCACAGCCAGGCGCCGCAACCGGGATGATCAACTATTACCGGTCCTCGGTGCGAACCCCGCCCAAGCGGGCCGAAGCAGCGCTTCGCCCGATCAAGGCGCCGACTCTGGTCATCTGGGGACAGAAGGATCGCTACCTCGGCGAAGAACTAGCCGAGCCCGACCGTGATGACGTGCCCAACCTCGACCATGTCGAGCGCCTGCCCGACGCCTCGCACTGGGTCCATCACGACGAGCCCGAGCGCGTCAGCGAACTGCTCACGGACTTCTTCGCCCCCGCCCTGGCAGCCAGGAACTGACGAGGGACTAGCCGACTCGCGCGGCGCACCGCGTCGTCCACCTCCGACGCGGTGCGATCTGCCAGGCGCGAGCTCAACGCGCTGACCATGCCCGGCGCGCATCGGAGCCTAGAAGGACGGACCGAATCTGGAGGATTGTCACATGCCGACGACAACGATCCCGCGGGTCGGTTTCCGGACTATCGACGGAGTCAGGATCCGGTACGCCGACAGCGGCTCGGACAAGCCCGCGGTCGTGCTGACCAGTCCATGGCCGGAGAGCGTCTACGCTTTCGCGCCGATGTGGGCCTCGCTTGCCGCGCACGCACGCCTGGTCGCCATTGACCTCCCCGGTTTCGGCGCATCCGAGCGCCGAGAGGACCTGCTGTCCCCGCGGGCAATGGGCGAGTTCCTGGCCCAGTTCATCGCCGAGGCGGACCTGGGCGCTCCGCACATCGTCGCCCCGGATGTCGGAACCGCGGCCGCCTTGTTCGCCGCGGCCACGCATCCGGAATTGATCAGCACCGCGATCGTGGGCACCGGCGGAGCCGCGGTTCCGATCCAGCTCGGCGAGCCGCTGGCCTCGTGGGTCCTGGACAGCGACTTCGAGAAGTACCGCAAGATGGACCCGCGCGCGATCGTCGGTGCGGCGCTCGACACGATCGCCGGCGGGATACCCGACGACATCCGCGCGGACTACCTCGCCTGCTACGACGGCGACCGCTTCGCCGAGTCGATGCGCTATGTCCGCAGGTATCCGGAGGAACTGCCCGTGCTTGCCGGGCTGTTGCCGCAGATCACGGTGCCGGTCACGATCATCAACGGCAGGCACGACCGGGTCGTCCCGCTCGTCAACGCCGAATTTCTCGATCAGCGACTGCCCACCAGCCGCCTCGTGGTGATCGACGCCGGGCACTTCATCTGGGAAGAAGAGCCGGCGGAATACGCCTCGGCCATCCTCGACGCCATTACCGGCAACTGGCCATGACGCAACGCAGGCGCGGGCCCGCGACGGCGGCCGGTCAGGCGCGCTGGCGAGCCCGTGGCTGCTCGGCGCGTACGCGGCGGGGGCGGTGCAGGTACGCCGGGGTGTGGCCGTGGGGATCCGGCTGGCCGCATGTGTGGCCGAGGTCGCCGCTTATTACCTGACCTGCGGCAGCGCGGCGTGCGACGGGCTGGGCCAGGGTGCTCGGCGCCGTCTATCTTGCCGACGACTTTCGTCGCGGAGGCCGTGGGTGCTTACGTGTTGCGGCTGCATTATCGATCGGCCGCCTTGCTCTATCTCGTGCTCGGGCTCGTCCTGCTCGCCGTGGCTGCGGGCGGCAGCTTCACCGCGTAGCCAAGGAGACGGGCAGATCACGGCCGGCGTTCCCGTCCCGGCGTGGCACACCTATGGAACCCGACGGTCGTCGCCATGGCTGAGAACATCCGCCAGCGAGCCGGGCTAGGTTTTCGCGACCACTTCGGCGTGTCAGGACGAGCTTCATCGCGATGTTGACAAGAATCGACTCGGAATTGGAGCTCTGGCTAATGGCTCTCTGATAGAGCGAGTTGGCCAGTATTCGCATTGCTCGGGCGGGCTTTGCTGCACAGCGCGGCAATGAGGGAGCACATGTTCGGCAAGACGCGCAGGATTCCGCTGTACGTCGCCGGGGCCGCGGCGATTCTCGCGAGCCAGTCGCTTGCCGCTCCGGCAAGCGCGGCGTCATCGAGCGACTGGCCGACCTACCTCGACAACAGGGCCCGCAGCGGCTTCAACGCTGCGGAGAGCGTCATTACGCCCTCCACCGTCGGTGGCCTGCATCGGGTATGGACGGTCAGTTCTGGCTCAGTGTCGGCTGAACCGGTGCAAGCGGGCGGCGTTGTCTATTACGGATCCTGGGACGGCCGTGAGCGCGCGGTCAACGCGTCGACCGGCGCGCAACTGTGGTCCACTTTTCTAGGGCAGACCTCCAAGAGCAGCTGTAATCCGCCGACTGTCGGGGTCGCCAGCACTGCCACGGTCGGCACCATTCCTGTGAACGGCACCTCCACGCTGGCTGTGTTCGTCGGCGGCGGTGATCATACCTTCTACGCTCTTGACGCAGCCACCGGGTCGGTTATCTGGAAAAGGCCGCTAGGCACCACTTCGGGCACTTTCCTGTGGAGCTCGCCGCTGTTTTACCGTGGCATCATCTACGAGGGAGTCTCCTCATTCGGGGACTGCCCGCTGATCCGCGGCAAGATCGTGGCGATAAGAGCGACCAACGGCGCCATCAGAAACACCCTGTTCACGGCCCCGAGCGGGTGCGGCGGAGCCAGCGTGTGGGGTTCGCCGACCCTGGACACCTCAACCGGAGACATCTACTTCGCCACGGGAAACGCCGGCCCGAAGTGCACCGTGCCGCTAGGGGACGCGATCGTTCAGGCCGGTTCTGACCTCTCCATGGTGGCCAGCTGGCAGGTACCAGCGAGCAGCCACGGACCGGACAGCGACTTCGGATCGACGCCGACGCTGTTCACCGCGGGCGGCCGGCCCATGGTCGGCCTGCAGAACAAGAACGGCATCTATTACGCGTTCGACCGCCGCTCTCTCAGCAGCGGACCCGTCTGGCAAACCCTGATCTCCAGACCAGGCCCGTGCCCGCAATGCGGGATCGGCAACATCGCTTCCAGTGCATGGGACGGCAAGCAGCTATACGTGGGCGGCGGTCGCTCAGACATCAATGGCGCTGTCTGCCGGGGGACAGTGGCGGCGCTCTCGCCCTCGAATGGTGACGTCGTCTGGCAGGAGTGCCTGAAAGACGGCCCGGTGGTCGGCGCGGTCACGGCCGTGCCTGGCGTCGTTTTCGCCGGTGAAGGGAAATTCCTTAAGGCTTTCGACACAAGCGCGGGCACGACTCTCTTCAGCTTTCGGGATGGCAGTACCGGCTCAAACTTCTGGGGCCCGGCGGCAATATCCAATGGAACCGCCTATATCGGCAACCAAGACGGCAAGCTCGTCGCGTTGAAAAGCTGATGCTCCAGCGGCGCGCGAGCTGCAGGCTCCCACGTCATGACTGTTTCTCGGCCGCAGGGCTAGCGCCTTTGAGGCTCGATGGCGCATGCAGCCACGCGAGCATGTCGGGCGGGGCTAGCTGGGCGGCACGTGCGTAGTAGCGAGCCATTTCCTCGTCATTGAGAATCTCGCTCGCGGCGCCTGAGGTGCCGCGGCTGAAGAAGGACGCGGTGTCCCTGAAGATCCCCTGGGTGGTAGGGATCAGCCGGTCGGAATGGTCCTTCATGCCCTGGAAGCTGGCCGCGTGGTGAGCGCGAGCCAGGCCCGCTCGGGAACGGCGATCCCGAGCCGCCAGGCAATGGCGCGCATCTGCCCTTCGAGGTCGGCGCAGAGGTCGTCGTAGTGCACCAGTACGACGTTCGGCTCGTAACGCCTCTCCCAGGCACCGGCTATGTGCCGCATGAAGCCGGGTAGCGAGTCCGGCTGCGCGAGGGGATCGGCGTCCTCGTCGATCCACCGGAGCAGGCTCTCGTGCAGCGTCTCGCTTGTCTCGGGCGGGATGGCCTCGCCGGTCAGCTGCTGCATCTTCGCCAGGTCCATGTTGTCGATCTGGCGGCGGAACGACACGAACGTGTCGAGCGGATGCCGGGCCGTGACGATATAGGTGACCCGGCTGTCCTGCGGAAGCCCGTCGAGCGGTGTATGGGTCTTGATGAACCGCCGGTGCGGCTGCTCGGCAAGGCGGGCGTAGACAACGTCAGCCGGGACGACCAGGTGATCCAGCCACGGCGAGAGGTGCCAGAGCGGAGCCGGGAGCTCAGGCAGGTGGAAGATCAGCAGCCCGCAGATCATCTGCATCCATGTCGTCCCGGTCCGGCGCCGGGTGCTGATCACGATGTCGCCAGGGCGGAAGCGGAAGCCGAGCCACCGGGCGCTGTCCTCGTCGTGCGACTGGTACCGGATTGGGCTGTCGACCACGCGGCGAGCGTAACAGAATGGCCAGGCAGCGCTGCTTCGTCAGCGAGGCGCTCGTCACTCGCGTTAACTTCAGCCCCACATGTCACATGAGTCTTTGTCATAGATCTGTGACCCTGCGTGAACGGCTGGTCCGGTAGTCTATTGCCAAATGTCGCAATGTCGGGATGTTCGGGCTTTGATTGAGGCTGGGACGAAACATACATGATTCGAAGCGTTGATGTCCGCGAGGTTAATAGCCCGGATGTCGGCCCGATTCACCGCCAGGAATTCCTGCGGGAAAAGACAGCTGCAATCGCTTCCGTCGGAAGCGCGTTTCCTGACACCGCCTATTCGCAGGAAGAGGTCGGGGACCTCCTTGGCCTTCAGAACCCAGTCGTCCGCAGGCTCCTGCGCGCGCCCCACATTCTGAAGCGGCACCTGTATCTGCCCGCGCAAAGACTCCCGCTCCGGGCGTGTCGTCCATGAATCCCCGGCTGACCTGCACGCCAAGTTCCGCGACGGGGCGCTCGATATCGGGTCGCGCGCGATCCGCAGCGCGCTGGACGCCGTCTCGCTGGCTCCGGCGGACGTCGACTACCTGATGTGCGTCACGTCCAGCGGATTCATGGTCCCTGGACTTAGCTCGCTCTTTTCCAGGGAGCTCGGCTTTGATCGCAAGCTGGTGCGCGCGGATGTCGTGGGAATGGGATGCAACGCCGGACTGAATGGCCTGAATCCGCTCGTGCAATGGGTGAAGAATCATCCGGGCCAGATTGGCCTGCTGGTCTGCTGCGAGATTAACTCCGCGATGTACGTTCTCGATGACACGCCGCGCACCGGAATTGTCAACAGCCTTTTCGGCGACGGTGCGGCCGCAGCGGTACTGACGACCCTCGGCTGAGAACTGGGCTGTCCGAACTGCCGCCAGGGCCGGTTCCGTGCGTCATCGATTTCGAGAGCTTCTGCATCCCTGAGCAATGGGCGGCGATGCGGTTCGACTGGAACCAGGATGCCGGGAAGTGGAGCTTTTTTCTCGACCGGGACATTCCCTACGTTATAGGATTCAACATCCGGGAACCGCTGGAGAGGCTCCTCGAGCGCCATGAGCTGGATTTCGCCGCCATCAAGCACTGGGTGCTGCATACCGGCGGCGGCGCCGTGATCGACTCGGTCAAGCTCAGCCTGGGCCTCGAGGAACACGATGTCCGTCACACGCGCTCCGTGCTGCGCGACTACGGGAACATCTCGAGCGGCAGTTTCCTGGTCAGCCTTGAGCGCCTGCTTGCCGAAGGCGGCGTGTCGCCCGGCGACCGGGGCGTGATGGTGACGATGGGGCCGGGAGCCCAGATCGAGACGGCGCTCCTCGAATTCGGTCAGGAGGGGCATGCTGACAGCGATCGAGGAGTGTGACGGCGAGCGGGTGCTGACGCTTCGGATCGATGAGCCGTCCATAGATGCTGAGCTGGTCAGGGCCATCGAGTCCGTGCTGGACGACGTCGCGCAGCATGGGGTCGAGAACCTCGTGTTCCAGTTCACCAGCGAAGCGGATTCCATGGCGGGCGAGTTCCCCTCGTGGCAACCAGGCCCTGCCCGCAGCGACATGCGCTATTTCGCTCGCTGGGATGAACTTCTGGGCCGGATTAGCCGGCTGCGGGCTAAGACCCTGACTGCCTACGACGGCCGCGTCGGAGCCGCGGCCGTCCAGGTGGGCTTTGTTACCGATATCCGGCTGTCTTCGGCGCGAGCGAGGCTGTCGCTCGGCAGCTTGTCCGAAGGCCGGTTCCCTGGAATGGGCGCGTATTGGCTGCCGAAGTTCATCGGACTTGGCAATGCACGGCGGATTTTCCTGGTCGGTGCGGACCTGACGGCTGAGCGCGCGTCGAGCCTCGGGCTTGTCGACATTGTCGATGACACCGTCGAGGTCGCCATTGGTGCCGCGATGAAGGCCGTGCGTCCAGTGTCGCCGGAGGCTGCTTGTTTTACCCGGCGCATTCTCGACGATTGCTATGGGCTCGAGCCTGCAGCGGCGGCGGAACTTGCTAAAGCGGCTCGATACAAGGTGGGAATGCCGGCTCGAATCGGCTAGGCGCCGGCGAGCGGAGCATGAGAAGGAGTAGTCATGGCCGATACCGTGAGCCTCGGAACCCCGCGCACCTCGCCGCATACCGGCACCATCCTGCCCCAGGGCCGCCCGTTCTGGATCGTCGACGGACGGGCCTACGACCTCACGGACTGGATGCGGATCCATCCGGGCGGTATGACCTGGTTCGGGCCCACCCAGGGCCGCGACATCAGCGCGGTGCTGCACACCTATCATCGCGATCCGGCCAAGCTGCAGAAGATCCTCGCCAGGTACGAGATCGAGGGGTACACCGAGCGGGACATTCTGCCCAAGCTGGGTGTGCCGCCGTTCCTGCTGGATCCGGATTTCGACGCGACGACGGATCTGCCGAGGCTTGACTACCGCGACGAGGGAAGCCTTCTCGCTGAGATCCGCAGCAGGGTGAACGCGAAGTTCTCCAAACAGGATCTGCGCAGATATGACCGCCGGTTCGACGCGGTGACCTGGGCGATCGGCGCCTCGCACGTGGCGGCGCTGGCGCTGCTGATCGCGAACATCATCCCCGCCTGGGCGTTCGTGATCATCATGGTGCTGACGAGGACGGCGCTTGCGGGGGCTGGCCACTATCACCTGCACAGGAAGTGGCGCGACAAGGGCCGGGTCACGTTCCCGCTCGGGAAAGCGCTGTTCGACATCAACTACGTCGGCACGAGCCTGATCGGCGCCGACGGGCACGTGCTGCTGCACCACCCGTACATGGGTTCGGGGGCAGACGTGAAGAAGACGTTCTTCGACGGCATGCTCCGCCTGCATCCGCTGCTGCGGATCCCTGGCTACACGGTGCACAAGCTGGGCATCTGCCTGAGCGGGCTGTCGCTGCGGGCTCGCGAGCTCGCGAGTTTCGAGCGTCCGAAGGGCGCGGCACCGATGCGAGCGGACTTCTGGCTGGTCCGTGCCTGGCTCCTGATCGAGATCGGCGCGTGCCTGGCGACCGGTCACATCGTTGCCTGGCTGATTCAGTTCGTCCTGACGCTGTGGATCAACACCTTCCTCGTGGTAGCAAGCCATGACTTCGAGGAATCGGAGACCGAGGAAGAGATCGCCACGATCCCCGAGGCGCTGCGCGACGACTGGGCCGCGCGGCAGATCTGCCTGAGCTACGACCTCAGCGTGATCGGCAACCGCTGGATCGACCTGTTCCTGTCCGCCGGGCTGAGCCCGCACCGCGTGCACCACGTGCTGCCGTATCACGGCTCCGGGTTCGCGAACCTGGCCACGGAGGAGACGGTCAGGGAGGTGTGCGCGGAGGTCGGGATCGGCTGGGAGCGACCACGGAACCTGATCTTCGAACGCTTCCCCGCCGTGATGAAGCACTACATGCTCGCCGCGGTCAAGCCCGCCCCGCCGCCACCGCCTGCGATGCCGCCGCCGCCCCGCAACCAGTTCCCGCTCCAGCCGCCGCCGCCTCCACCGCCAGCGCCGGCGCCGGATGCGGTGCAGGGTCGCCGGTCGGTCTGGGGCGAGGTCGGTGAGCTCTTCCGCTACGCGATCGACGGCTTGAGGGGAGTAGGTGTCTGAACCAGGAAGACGTCAGGCATTGCTCCAGGCCTTAGCGCTGCCCGCAGTGCTTAGGTGACCCGCGCGGTGACCAGGGTCTCAACGTTGTAGGGCCGGAGGGCATCGGCCCGGTCGGCGAAGTACCGCTCTTGGAGATCTGCACGTGCCGGGTGGTCGACGACCTCTAGCCCGCACTGGCTGATCAGCCGCTCGATCTCGGTGACCGGCCAGCCCGGCTGAACCGGCTCGCCGAGTGAGTCCGCGAGCGGGCCGTATATCCGGATGAATTCTTTGCCTGGGCCATCGAGCACGGACTCATCCGCCCGGTATGAGAACGCCACTTCCGAGCCGGCGGCAGCCTCAGCGATCGTGCTCAGCGTCGACGCGATCGCCTGCGCGGTGAGATAGGGGGCTACGCCGGTCCAGGAGAACAGCGCCGGCTGGCCCCAGTCGAACCCGGCCTCGCGCAGCGCGTCCCGAAGAGGCTCGGCCTCGAAATCAACCGGGACGAATACCAGCGACTTAGTGAGCGGAAGCGCGAGATCTCCGATCCGCTCGAGCTTCCATGCCTGAGAGGCGGGGTGATCAACCTCGAACACCCTCAGAGGGCCGAGCAGATCCGGGCGCCGCCACGCGAACGAGTCAAGCCCGGCGCCCAGAATGACGTACTGCGCGAAGGCGCCAGCGGTCAGCCGATCCTCCGCATACCGGCTGCGAGTGCAGATAGCCGCGACGACCTCGCGGATAACCTCGCTGGGGAACAGCGACATGAGTCCCTCGTGTAGCTCCCGCCACACCGGGCCGACGAGCACCAGGGCGAACGCGTCGTCCAGCACCCACGGCCGCGGCGCCTCCATGCGAAGCAGTCCCCGTGCCACCGCCGCAAGCATCGCCGTCCTGCTCGGTGCGGCCTCCATGTGACTCCCTTGCGATCTCGCGATCACGCCATGCCGACCAGGCGCTGCCCGGCCCGCGCACTCATATGATGCGCCTGAAGTGCCCGGACGCTCCATAGGACTGGTGTCTCGGACCGGACCATGAAGGCTAGCCGTGGCTGCCAGGTTCCGCTGCACTTGACTTCGGACACGTTTGACCTGACTTGGCTCACGATCAAGGATTTTCGGCTGGCCCGTGGCTCTGACCTGCGGGTCCGTAGCTCATAGCGAGTAGATCTGCGCACTAAACCGGGGCCGTATAGTGGACCGGTTCAAGGCGATCCGGACGGCGGTGGCGCGCAGCGCATAGGCGGCGGTGCCGTGGTGTCGGTTGGTGATCGCCAGGTAGGCCTGCCGCATGCCAAGTTGCCGACAGGTTTTGGGGAGCCTGCCCGGGCGACGTACCGTCATGGGCATGACGGCGCGTCCGGTCCGCACTCGACCGATCCCGGAGCGGGTCGTGGTGGTCGGCTGTGCTGGCAGCGGAAAGACGACGCTGGCGCGCGAGGTTGCGACGCGACTCGACGCGCGACACATCGAACGCGACGCGCTCGGCGATGACGAGGCTCCCGCCTTCGCTGCACTGGTCGCTGCGGCCGTCGAGGCCGCCGGCCGGCGATGGGTGTTCGACGGTGCGCCCTACAACGCTGAGGCGCTGGTGTATCCGCACGCCGACGCCCTCGTTGCCCTGGACTATCCGCGCCGGGTCGTATGGCGCCGCGTTGTGGCTCGTTCTCTCCGACTCTGGCTCACTCGCCGGGGCGACGGGGCGCACACCTCCACCTCCCCGCCCTGGAAGTGGTGGGCGCCTACTCACCCGGTGCGCTGGGCTGCCCAGACGCACGCCGCGCGGCACACGGAGATTGCCGCGCTCCTTGCGCGGCCAGAGGTTGCCCACATTCAGCGATTCCGGTTCAGCTCTCCACGCCAGGCCGAGCAATGGCTCATCGGCCTTCATCGCTGAACCAAATGGGGAACGTGACTCTTCGCGACGGGCGTTCGCTGCGCACTAATTGAGCCAAGTCGGGTCGGACCGGACCATGAAGGCTAGCCGTGGCTGCCAGTTTCCGCTGCACTCCACAACGCCGTTATGGGATGCCTGCGAGATGAGGCGGACTTTTCCTTCGCGACGGCTGTGCATGCTTACAACGTCATGGACAGCTACATCTACGGGTTCGCGCTCCAGCACAGCAACCCGGCGATGGACATTCCGGCAGAAGCGCAGAGGAGGCTGGAAACCGTCGCCCGGCGGGACCCGTCCCCGGCCGACGAATACCCCTACCTCATGGAGGTTGTCACCGAACTCAGTAAGTCAGGGTACGACGAAACCAAGGAGTTCGAGTTCGGGCTGGATCTCATCCTCGATGGCATCCAGCGGCTCAGGCAATCCGACGAACCCGCGGCAAGCCGTCGGGGGAGCACCGGAGTCAATGACTAACGGCTACACCATCGATGAACTGCGGAAACTGTAGGATTGTCTCATGAGTCTCTTGCGGGTAGAGCTGTTCTACGACGATGAAGCTCATAACTGGCACTATCGCGTGCCAGCCCTGCGCATCAACGGTGGCGGCACGGCAACCCGCGAAGAGGCCCAACGCGATTGCCTCACTGCCATCGACTTCGCGCTGCAAGGCGATCCCCGTGACTACGACGGGAGTGCGGAAAGCTTCACGGTGGACGTGAGCGTCGCACCGGCAGCCTGAGTGTTGCTGTGATCGCGGGGTGACAGCACTGACCGCCCGTGCCGTGTGACGGGTCTTCTCCACGGCGACTGCCGTCGCGGATTGAGGTTTTCCGTTATAGCGCGCGCCGCGTGGCTCTGGCTATCGTCACGGCCAGGCGGAGACCGGCGGAGGGATGAGCGGTGCAACGGCAAGCCAGCCACATCCTCCGGGCATGTGCGGCCCTTCTGATACCGGCGGCGCTGGCCATCGCGCCGGGCGCGGCCGTCGCATCGGTGCCCAGCTGCCATGTATGGACCGGCGTTCCGGCACCCAACCCTGGTGCCGCCGTCAACTCCTTGGGCGGAGTGACCGCGCTGTCGCCATGCAACGTCTGGGCCGTCGGCTTCTATCAAGATGCGACTGACGGCATGTCGCTGAGCCTGGCTGAGCACTGGAACGGCACGTCCTGGAGCGTGGAGTTCACTCCAGGCCCTGACACCAATATCAACGTCCTCGAAGCGGTGAGCGCGGCCTCTCTCGACCACATCTGGGCAGTGGGCGTGACAGGTGCGGCCACCTACATCCTGCGATGGAACGGCAGCATCTGGACACAGGATCCGAGCCCCAGCCCGAGCGGCACGTTCAACAATCTCAGCGGCGTCGCCGCGATCTCCGGCACTAACGCCTGGGCAGTCGGCCAATTTGCGAGCGGCAGCAGCTCAAAGGCCCTTGTCCTGCATTGGAATGGAACCAATTGGACGCGGCACGCCGCGCCGACTCCGGGAAGCAACAGCGATCTCGTAGGGGTCACTGCCCTGTCCGCGCGCAACGTCTGGGCGGTGGGAAGCTTCTCCGCGGCCAGCAAGACCAAGACCCTGATCGAGCACTGGAACGGCACCACGTGGGCACAGGTGCCCAGCCCCAACCCGCCGAACTCGGCAGGCGACATAGCCCTGGACGGAGTGAGCGGCACGTCGGCCAGCAACGTCTGGGCCGTGGGCACGTACTTTGCCGGTGGCCACTACAAGACGCTGATCGAGCACTGGAACGGCCGCACCTGGAAGCTGGTGGCGAGCCCTAATCCGGGGAGCCGCAACAGCCTAGCCTCGGTCACCGCCACGTCGGCGCGCAACGCGTGGGCGGTCGGACTCTACGTCAGCGGCAGGCAGAAGACGCTGATCCTGCACTGGAACGGCCGCGCCTGGACCCGGGTCGCGAGCCCGAGCCCTGGGCAGGTCAGCCAGCTGGCCGGCGTCACCGCTACCGGCTCATCGGGTGTCTGGGCAGTGGGCAGCTCAACCGCCGGCGGGATGACCCGCGTTCTGCTCGCTCACTGCTGCTGACCGGCGGAGGGATCGACATGCACCGGCACCATCGCATCCGGCGGACTGGCTTCGCGATCGCAGCCCCGCTGGCGACACTGGCGCTGCTCGTCACGCCAGCGCTCGCGGGAGCGGGCGCGGACAAGGCGGAGGCGGCGTCCTGCTCAAGCTGGACCACCACGCCGCCACCAAGTCCTGGCGCCTCCGACAACTTGTTGCGCGGTGTCACAGCGTTGTCGCCCTGCAATGTCTGGGCCGTCGGCGATTACTCGAAAACCGGAATTGGCCAGCGTCTGACCCTGGCCGAGCACTGGAACGGCACGTCCTGGCGGGTGCTGCATACACCCAGCCCGGGCCACTTCAACCTGCTCAGAGCGGTAAGCGCATTCTCGCCCAGGAATGTCTGGGCCGTTGGCCGCGCCGACGGCAGCTCGCTCATCCTGCATTGGAACGGCGCCAGATGGGCGCGAGTACCCAGCCCCAGCCCGGGGACTCAAAGCGACCTGAGCGGCGTCGTCGCCGTGTCGGCCAGCAGCGCCTGGGCAGTCGGGGAAACCTCACCGGCCGGTTCGTCGGCCCAGACGCTGGTCCTGCACTGGAACGGCAAGAAATGGACGCGCGTCACCAGCCCTTCACCAGGGCACGACGGCAGGCTCGGGGCCGTGACCGCGGTATCAGCCCGCAGCGCCTGGGCCGTCGGCGGATACGCCGTCGGCACTTCTGGCAAGACCCTGATCCTGCACTGGAATGGCAAGAAGTGGGTGCGGGCCGCCAGTCCGAACCCGCCAGGACCGGTCACGGAAATGATTCTTGACGGCGTTTCCGCAGCCTCGGCCGGCAACGCGTGGGCGGTGGGCACCTACAACGGAACCGTTCAGAAAACCATCACCCTGCGCTGGAACGGCCGCGCCTGGAAGCTTGCCGCGAATCCCAGTCCCGGGCAGGAGCCTTTCCTGACCGGCGTGACCGCCATCTCAGCCAGCGACGCCTGGGCGGTGGGCAGCTACCTGGCCCTTTCGACCACCAAGACCCTGATCATGCACTGGGACGGCCGGGCGTGGGACCAGATAGCCAGCCCAGCGCCTGGCAGCTCCAGCGGACTGACCAGCGTGGCAGCTACCTCCGCGAGCAACGTCTGGGCGGTGGGAACGTATAACAACGGGATAGGCCAGGTCCTGGCCATCCACTGCTGCTGAGCGATGACCTGGCGCTGACGCGAGCGGGCCCGCTGTCGGGTCCGGTCCGCCTGATCAGCTCTTCCGGTGACGTGACCGTGCACTTACGCTGAAGGACATTCGCTGGATTAACCGGACTCCGTGGCGAATGAGGCGGCAGGAGCGGGTCGCGATGAGCGCTACCAGGGAAGAGAGCGGCACGAGTGCTGCCGCCGCGTCGGGGCCGTCGATCGGCCTCTTGCTGACCGAGCCAGCCAGGGGGATGGTCGGCTTCGCGACAATGCCGCTGGCAGCATCGTGGCTGTTGTCCGCGCCTCGCGGAGACGGTCACGGTGTGCTCGTCGTTCCCGGCCTGCTCGCCTCGGACGTCAGTACGTCGGTGCTCCGCAGGTTCGCCCGGCGGCTGGGTTACCGGGCGGTTGGCTGGAACCTGGGCCGCAACCGGGGCCCCACCGAGCGGGTCATGAGCGAGCTGCCCCGCGAACTGGCGGCGCTGGCCGAGCGGACCGGCGGCCCGGTGTCGGTGATCGGCTGGAGCCTGGGCGGCATCTACGCCAGGGAGCTGGCGCGCCGGCAGCCGGCGCAGGTCAGGCAGGTGATCACGCTCGGCAGCCCGTTCGCGCTGACCGACTCCCGGCAATCGCACGCCGACCGCGCCTACCGGCGCCGCGCGCACCTGCACGCCCGGCAGGGCGTGCCGACGCCCGAGCAGGTTGCTGCGCCGATCGGCGTGCCGTCGACGGCGGTCTACTCGCGCTACGACGGGATCGTCGCGTGGCAGGCGTGCGTCGGCCCGGAGACGGAACTGCATGAGAACGTTGAGGTACGGTGCGCTCACCTCGGCTTCGGGACTGATCCAGCGACGTTGTGGGCGGTCGCCGACCGGCTCGCTGCTCCGGCTTCCGGCCGGGAGCGGTTCCGGCCGCCGGCAGCGCTGCGATCGCACTACCCGGGCCGGTAGCCCGGGCTGACAGCCCCGGCCGACGGCCGCCGCACGGGAGGGAGCATTCGCTGTGCCGCAACTGCAGCAACTGACCGGCCTCGATGCCGCGTTCCTGGCGCTGGAGACGCCGAAGACCACGGGCCATGTCGGCGGGGTGTGCGTCCTGGACGCCAAGAGCGCGCCGCAGAAGCTGACGCTTGACCTGCTGACGAAGGTCCTCGCCGAGCGGCTGCCGCTGGTACCCGTGCTGCGGCGCAAGCTGCTCAACGTTCCGCTCGGGCTCGATCAGCCCTACTGGGTCGACGATCCGGACTTCGACATCGAGTACCACATCAGGGAGATCGCCCTGCCGCGGCCTGGCTCTGATGCCCAGCTCACCGAGCAGGTCGCCCGGCTGCACGCCCGCCCGCTCGACCGGAGCCGGCCGCTGTGGGAGATCTACCTGATCACCGGGCTCGCCAAGCGCCGGGCCGCCGTGTACACGAAGATCCACCATTCCGCGATCGACGGGGTCTCCGGCGCCGAGCTGCTGACCGTCCTGCTCGACCTGGAGCCTGAGGGCCGTGTGATTCCCGCGGCTGCTGTTGCTGAGGCCGCTTCGGCGGCGCGGCCGCCCGGCCCGGTGTCGCTCGCGGTGCTCGCGGCCGCGCGGCTCGCCTGGCGGCCCGTGCAGACGGTGCGGGTGACCAACCAGATGATCCGGGTGATGCCGACCCTGGCGCCGGCCCTCAGCGGCTTCGTCGGCGGGATGCTCGGGCTGAACCGCGGCGACGGCGAGGTCATCTCGACCAGGCTCGGATCGGCGCCGATGACGCCGTTCAACGGGCCGATCACGCAGCACCGGCGGGTCGCCTTCCGCAGCCTGGACCTCGACCAGGTCAAGGCCGTCAAGAACGCGTTCGGCGTCTCGGTCAACGATGTCGTCCTGGCCATGTGCGCGGGCGCGCTGCGGCGCTGGCTCGCCTCGCGTGACGCGCTGCCCGAGTCGCCGCTGATCTCGATGATCCCGGTGTCGATCCGTGACCCGGCCAGCCAGGGAGCGCTGGGCAACAAGGTGTCGGCGATGCTGGCCGTGCTGCCGACGAACGTCGCTGATCCTGCGGAGCGGCTGGTTGTCGTGCACGCCGCGACGCAGCTCGCGAAGTCGCAGCAGGCCGCGATCCCGCAAGGGCTGGTCGACCAGGTCAGTGACTTCGCCCCGCCCGCGCTCACGGCGCGGGCCGCGCGGGTCGTGTTCGCGACCGGGCTGCTGCACCGGTTGCCGCCGTTCAACCTCACGATCTCCAACGTTCCCGGGCCGAACGTGCCGGTCTACCTGTGCGGCGCCAAGCTGCTGGCGCACTACCCGGTCTCGGTGATCACCGATGGTCAGGGCCTCAACATCACGGTGATCGGCTACCTCGGCCAGCTGCACTTCGGGCTGACCGCGTGCCGGGAGCTGGTCCCGGACATCGAGGCCATGGCCGACTACCTGGCCGAGGAGCTAGAGGTCCTGCTCGAGGCAGCAGGCCAGCGGTAGGCGCGGTCATGGCCGCGGCCCGCACGATTGACGACACGCTCATCGCCCGCTGGCGACTGCGGAACCAGTTCCTCGTGGCGCCGTTGGCCGAGTCCGCCGAGCAGGTCGTTCGCTCCCTGCTGTGCGTGCAGGCGGAGAACACGGGCCAGACCGCGTGGGCCATCGCCTGCCGCGCGGCTGGTGCCAGCGAGCTCGACGCCCTGCTCGAGTCCGGCCAGGTGATTCGCACGCACGTGCTGCGGACGACATGGCACTACGCGTGCGCGGACGACCTCGGATGGTTGCTCGAGCTGACCGCGCCACGGATCCGGCGGGTGACAGGCCAGGCGCTGCGCAATGTCCACGGGCTGGACGATCCCGCGATCGGCCGCGCGATCGACTCGGTGCTGGCGGTGCTGGCCGAGCGCGGCGAGCTGACCCGCGCGGAACTCGCGGCGGAGCTCACCGCCCGCGGCGTCAGCAAAGGCGCCGAGCGGCCCGGCATGTTGCTCATGGTGCTGCTCGCGCACGCGGAGCTGGGCTCGCTGATCTGCGGCGGCCGCCCGCGCAAGGGCGAGCACACGTACGCCCTGTTTTCCGAGCGCGTCCCAGCTCCACGCGAGCTGGAGCGCGGCGAGGCGCTCGCCGAACTGGCGATCCGCTACCTCGCGCACCACGGACCGGCCACGGAGCGGGACCTCGCCTACTGGGCGAGCCTCACGATCACTGACGTCCGCCGGGGCATCGCCGCGGTCTCGGATCGGCTTGACCGGTTCGACCACGACGGCCGCACGTACTGGCACCTGGCCGGCGACGCTCCGCCGCACGGCCAGCCTGAGCCGCGCGGGCACATCCTGCAGATCCTCGACGAGATCTACCGCGGCTACCAGGATTCTCGCTGGGTGCTCGACACGGCTGGCCTCGTTCCCCGCACGCGCGAGACAGCGACCGGGATGGCGCTCGTCGACGGACAGCTGACCGCCGCGCTGCGGCGGAACGTCGGCGAGCGCCGCGTGCGGTTCGCTGGCTCGGCGTACAGGGAGCTGACCGGCGCCGAGCGGCAGCTCCTGACGGAGGCGGCCCTTCGCTACGGCGAGTTCCTCGGACTCGACGCGGAACTCGTCCTCGACGGACCGTCAGCCGACGGACCGTCAGGCGACGGACCGTCAGCCGGACGCTTAGGCCGGAACCGGCACCCCCTGGGCCGCCCTCTTGATCAGGTAAACGACCTCGTCGGGATGGGAGACCATCGCGACATGGCTGGTCGGAACCTCGACGGTGCTCGCGCCCATGCGAGCGGCAAACTGACGCTCGGCGTCGGGCGGGATGACCTCGTCGCCAGTCGCGACCATGAACCAGGTCGGGAACGACTTCCAGGCCGGAGCGCCCATCACGTCGTCGAACGCGCTCGCGGCGAGCGGCTGCTGGACCGCGTACATCACCTTGGCCTTGACCGGGTCGACGTCTGAGGCGAAGTGATTCAGGAAGTCGTCTTCCGGGAGCCAACCGAACCCCTGGCTGTCGACGTCGATATGAGCGGTCCCCGGCGTGGGCGGGCCTTGCGCCAGCAGCTGGCCGATTGTTTCGCCCTCGTCGAGCCCGAAGGCGGCGATGTAGACGAGGCCGACGACGTTCGGCGCGTCGCTGCCGAGGGCCGTCATGATGTGGCCTCCGTAGGAATGGGCGACCACGACGGTCGGCCCGTCCTGCCGGTCGAGGACCTGCCGGAGCCGGTTGACGTCGGCGGCCAGCGAGGACTCGGGGAATTGCGGCGCCATCACGTTGTACCCGTCGGCCTGAAGGCGCTCGATGACGCCGTCCCAGCACGATCCGTCCGCCCAGGCGCCGTGTACCAGGACGATGTTTGGCATAGAAGCCATGCGACGATCCCCCTCTGGTGACGGACCGCGAGGTCTGCGGCGTCTGTGACGCTTTGACGTTTTCGGGACCCCGAGGTCCTCGATTTCTGTGATATCGGTGATGTCAGCCAGAGATCGCGGAACCGTCCCTACTCGGGCTGGCCCGGCGAGATCGAGTGCATGTCGCCGCGGCGGTTGGCCCCGCTGTTGCTGATGCGGGTGCCGGTCGTTCAGGGTGGCGCAGGACTGTCTGATACCCGCGAGGGCCCGCGCTCAAGCGGCATGGCCGCGGAGTAGGTTGGCGTCATGTGTGAGCCCGGTGCGGAATCCCACCCAAGCCCGCGGAACATGCTGTCGAACTGGAGCAGCTACGACGCGCCGTTCGCGGAGAAGCTGCGGATGGCCATGACGAACACGCTCATCAAGGTGCGCGGCCGCCAGGGGTGCTGCGGCAATAACGGCCAGCCCGGCTGTTGAATGTCGGCAAATCCGTCCGGCGAGGGTGGAACCGATCCCGGCGAGGGCGATCCGCACGAGCACGGTCACGGGCACCAGCACTGAGGCGTGCTGACGGGCTG
>CAVPIR010000002.1:0-740013 GCA_963705055.1 uncultured Actinomycetota bacterium | reverse complement strand
ATGTGGCAGCTGCCAGCGATGACTATGGCTGGACGTGGCCTGGCGTGGCCTGGTGCCGGTGGACGTTGGCTCCCCGTTTGGCTCCCCATTTCGTTAGCGCCGCTAACCTTCAACAACCCGAAACGGCAGCCCGAAATTGCTACTCCCCAAGCCATGCGGCCCCGGCAGCGATCGATGACCGTGAGCTCGATTCCCAGCCGTGAGGGCTCCGGGCCCAACCGCCGGGACCTGAGCTAAGGCGTAGTGGCTAATAGAGTTGCTATACAGTAATTGCAGTATGCAATTAAAATGATGGGGGCGAGCGTGGAAGGGCACCTGGTGGACGACACCTAGTGGACGAGGCCGCGGTGGACGCGGTGCTGACGGCGAGCCGGGCGCTGGTCGCCGTGGCGACCGTGTCGCTGGGCGCGGCGGCGGAGGACACGACGATCGCCCAGTACCGGGCACTGGTGGTGCTGGCGTCGCGCGGCCCGCAGCGGATGGTGGACCTCGCCGCGGCGCTGGGAGTGACGGCGTCGACGGCCGGGCGGATGTGCGACCGGCTGGTGCGCAAGGGCTACGACCTCGCGCGGCGCTGGGAGTGACGCCGTCGACGGCCGGGCGGATGTGCGACCGGCTGGTGCGCAAGGGCCTGATCCGCCGGCAGCGGGCCAGATCGGACCGCCGGGCCGTGCAGGTCTCGATCACCCCGGCCGGCCGGCAGGTCGTCGACCAGGCGACCGCGCGCCGCCGGGAGCTGATCGCCGGGATCTTGCGCAAGCTCCCGCCCGGGCAGCAGCCCGCGATCGCCAAGGCCCTGCAGGCATTCGCCCGGGCCGCCGGGGAGATCCCCGACAGCCTGTGGCCCGCAGATCCCGCCGACCCGCAGCCGCCGCCCGGATCGGACCCGGGCCGGTCCGGGCGGCCGCCGCGAAGGGCCGGCCATGACCGGCAACTATCCGGCAGCCTCGGCACCGCCGCTTCGGTGGACCGGGCGGATAGGCGGCTGGCTGCGCGGCTCGCGCGGCGGGCTGCTGGCCGTCGCGCTGGTCGTGGGTGCCGGGTCCGGGCTGGGCGCGGTGGCGTTCCGGTACCTGATCTACTTCGTCACCTGGCTGGCCACCGGCCATGTCCTGTTCGGCCAGCAGGGCCGGGTCCCCAGCGCCCACCTGCCCTGGCTCGGGCTGGGGTTCTTCGTGGTGATCCCGGTGATCGGCGGGCTGATCTACGGGCCGCTGATCTACCGGTACGCCCGCGAGGCCCGCGGCCACGGCGTGCCCGAGGTGATGATCGCCGTCGCCAGCGAAGGCGGCCGGATCCGGCCCCAGGTCGCCGTCGTGAAATCGGTCGCCTCCGCCATCTGCATCGGCGTCGGCGGGTCGGTGGGCCGGGAAGGCCCGATCGTGCAGATCGGCTCCGCGCTGGCCTCCAGCCTCGGCCAGTGGGTGAAGATGCCGGAGAACCGGCTGCGGATCCTGGTCGCCTGCGGCGCCGCCGGCGGGATCGCCGCGACGTTCAACGCGCCGATCACCGGCGTGTTCTTCGGCGTGGAGATCATCCTGCGGGAACTGTCAGTGGAGGCGGTCTTCACCGTCATGCTCTCCGCGATGGTCGCCGACCTGCTCAGCCGCCAGTTCCTCGGCGATGCCCCGTTCCTGTCCGGGCTGCCGCCCGGGATAACGCTGCACCACCTGACCACCTACCTGCTGATCGCCGGCCTCGCCGTCGTCGCGGCCCTGATCGGCCTGACCTTCTCTAAGGTCCTGTACGCGACCGAGGACCTGTGCGACCGGCTGTGGAAGAACCGGCCGGAGTGGGCCCGGCCCGCGGTCGGCGGCATCTTGCTCGGGCTGCTGCTGCTGGCCCTGCCGCAGATGTACGGGGTCGGCTACCCGGTCCTGTACAAGGCCGTCGGCGGCAGCTACGCCCTGTGGTTCCTGATCATCCTGGCCGCCGGGAAGATCATCGCGTGCAGCCTCACCATCGGCATCGGCGGATCCGGCGGCGTGTTCGCGCCGTCGCTGTTCATCGGCGCCACCTCCGGCATGGCCTTCGGCGAGATCGCCCGCCATGCCATCGGCCCGGCCGCCGGGCAGCCCGCCCTGTATGCGGTCGTCGCGATGGGCGCGGTGTTCGCCGCCGCCGCCCGCGCGCCGCTGACCTCAGTCGCCAGCGTCGTGGAGATGACCGGCGACTTCACCCTCACCCTGCCGGTCATGCTCGCCGTCGCCATCGCCACCGCCACCTCCCGCGGACTGAGCTACGGCACCATCTACACCACCAAGCTGCTGCGCCGCGGCACCGACATCGACCACGCCCCCTCCGCCGACCCGTTCGAGGACCTCACCGCCGCCGACGCCATGCGCCCCTTCCCCGCGCCCGTAGCCGCAGTACCCGAGCCACCCGGAACGGGCCTCAAGTCCCTGCCAGGGCCGGTAACCGGGCGGCACGAACCGCAGGTCCTGTTCGCCAGCGAATCCCTCACCCAGGCCCTGCGCCAGCTGGAACTCTACGGCCGCGACGGCCTGCCGGTCCTCTCCGACGACGGGCAGCACGTCCAGGGCTGGATCACCAGCCACAACGTGCTGCAAGCCATCGCCCGCCAGATCAGCGCCGCCCGGGCCACCGCGAATCAGGCACCCGGAGCCCGCAGGCAGGACCCCTCCGGCCCGCAGGATGATCTCCGCGAGGCACCGGACCCGCTAGATAGCTACCAGCTGCTCGAGGTCACCATCCCGGCCGGCTCGCCCTGCGCCGGCCAGGCGCTCGGCGACATCACCTGGCCTCCCGGCTGCGTCCCGGTCACGGTCCTGCACGCCCGCACCCTGAGCGACCCTGACCCTGGCATCATTCTCGCCCCCGGCGACCACATCAACCTGCTCGCTCCCGAAGCACGCAATCCAGAGCCATCACGCCCGCGCGGCGAACCGGGCAGCCAGCCAGGCGAGCATCCCGCAGATGCGCGGCCACCCGGGCAGGCACGGCGTCCTGAAGACGGCGACCAGCGCCCGCGGCCGCAGTGATGCCGGGCGCAGCCGCCCATGTGCCTTGCTTAACTGATGTCGTGACGTTGCTGCCCGAAGATGCCGTGCCAAAGCCGCATCCCTGGCTGCAGCCATCCGGGGCGGCTCTCCGGGCGGCCGTGCAGCGCGGGCGGCTGCCCCGACGCGGCTGGGGAGCGCTCGCCGTCGCGGCCTGGCGGCGCGATCGGGGCGCTGGCCCGTTACGGCATCTCGGCTGCGTTCCCGCAGGCGGCCGGGTCTTTTGACTGGGCCACGCTGGCAATCAGCGTGGCCGGGTGCGCCATGATCGGTTGTTGCGGCCGCTGGCGTCTTCGTGGCAGCGGCGGGCGCTTCATCGCTGGTCATCAGCCGGGCGGGCGGCGGCTTTGGCGGCCAGGACGGCGGTGGTGAGTGCGGTGATGTCGTAGCTGCCGTAGTGCCGGCGGCCGTTGATGAAGAAGGTCGGGGTGCCGGAGACACCGCTGAGGTCGGCGGAGTCGACGTCCTCGGCGATCCGAGCGGCGCCGGCGCGGTTGCGGAGGTGCTCGCCGAATCGCTCGCTGTCGAGCCTGAGGTCGCCGGCGTAGCGGATCAGGTCGCGCAGCTGGAGGCGGTCTTGGTGGCGCAGGAGCAGGTCGTGCATCTCCCAGAAAGCGCCCTGGGCGGCGGCGGCCTCGGCGGCCTCGGCGGCGAGCTGGGCGTGGGGGTGGACATCGCCCAGCGGCAGGTGCCGCCAGACGTAGCGGACGTCACCGTGGCCGGCCAGCAGTTCCCGGAGGACCGGTTCGGCCTGGCCGCAGTAGGGGCACTCGAAGTCGCCGTACTCCACGATGGTGACCGGTGCCCGCGCGGGGCCGCGGATGCGGTCGCGGCCCGGGTCGACCGGGGCGCCGAGGTCGGTGATGACCTCGGCGGTGCCGAGCGCGGCCCGGACCTGCAGCCGGGCCGGAAGCAGGCGGGTGGCCCGGAAGACCAGCCAGGTGATCGCGGGCGCGGCGACCACGGTGGTCAGGACGCCGAGCTTGGCCTCCTGCAGCTGGGTGCCGGTGAAGGCGAGGGTCGCGATCAGGATGGACACGGCGAACCCGATCCCGGCGATCGCGCCGACCCCGGCGACGGTGGCCCAGCCCACGGGCGGGCGGAGCCGTCCGCGGCTGAGCCGGGTCAGCAGCCACGACGCGCCGGTGATGCCGGCCGGCTTTCCCGCGACGTAGCCGATCAGGATGCCCAGGGTGATAGGGGAGGTGTAGGCGCGGGCGAGGAAGGCGCCGTTGATGACGATGCCGGCGTTGGCGAGCGCGAACAGCGGGACGATGACGTAGCTGGTCCAGGGATGGTAGAGCTGCTGGAGCCGCTCGTTCGGGGACAGCGCGGTGGCGAGCCCGGCCCGCGCTGACTGCGCCAGGCCGGGGGTGGGCTGTTCCCGGAAGCTGCGGAACGCCTCGCTGGCACGTTCCAGGTCGGTGCGGGCCGCCGGGTAGGCGAAGGTCAGCAGCCCCAGGACCAGGCCGACGACGACCGGGTCGACGCCGGACTTCAGGACCGCGACCCACGCCGCGATCCCCAGCAGCGCGTAGAGGATCCCGTACCGGATCCCGGCCCGGCGCAGGACCAGGATCACCGCGAAGATCCCGGCCGCGACGGCCAGCGGGACGGCCGTGACCGCCTTGCTGTACGCGACGCCGATCACCACCAGCGAGACCAGGTCATCCACGACCGCGACCGACAGCAGGAACGCGCGCACCCGGTCGGGGAACCGCGGCCCGGTCAACGCCAGCGTCCCGAGCGCGAACGCGCTGTCGGTGGACATGGCCGCGCCCCACCCATGAGCCGCCGGGCTGCCGGCGTTCGCGGCCAGGTAGATGACGACCGGGATCACCAGCCCGCCCAGCCCGGCCGCCACCGGCAGCGCCAGCCGCGCCCGCTCCCGCAGCTCGCCCATGTCGAACTCGCGGCGGGCCTCCAGGCCGAAGACGAAGAAGAAGAACGTCATCAGCCCGCTGTTCACCCACTCGCGCAGGTCCAGCGACACCCCGGCTCCGGCCAGCCGCACCGACAGCCGGGCGCCCCACAGGGCCGTATACGACGACGCGTCGATGTTCACCCAGGCCAGCGCGGCCACCGCCATGGCCAGCAGCACGGCCGCGCTGCCGGTCTCGGTACGCAGGAAGATCCGCAGCGGCGTCTGCAGGTTCCGCGCCCACGCCGTCCGCCCGGACAACGGATCCACCGCAGCCGGCAGCCCGTCGTCGGGCACGGCGTCCTCCTCACGGCCAGCAACGACCTCACCAAGGCACGAAACGTAACTGCCTGCCATGACGAGCACTCAGCCAGCCGCCCGGGCCAGCGGCGCGTGCCATGCTGAGTTCCCCGCGTCGCACTTTACAGATCCGCTTTACCGGGCTGGCAGCGGTCGGCGGTTACTTGGCGGCCGGGCAGGCGGCGTCTATGCTCGTGATCAGGTGAGCCGGGAAGCCTGGTCGGCGCGACGTTCGTGACTCTCGAATCCGCCCACCAGGAGCGCGCAAATGACCACACAGAACGTGCCAGCCGGCATTTCACCCGCCCCGAGTACAGCTGCAGCCGGCGAGCCGCGGCCTGCTCCGCCGAGCTGGGCGTGGCGGCGTAGCGCGCTGCTCCTTGCTGGCGCCGCGCAGCTGATCACCATCTCGGCGCTGCTGGGCCAAGATCCTCCGCCCGTGACGTGGGCTTCGCTGCTGCTGGCACTCGCGCCCGCGCCGCTCGCCGCAGCTGCCGCGTTCGCCCCCGGCCCGGTCAACATGCTGGCTGCTGTCGTGGGAGTGCTGGTCCTTGCCGCGGGGATCGCGGGCGCGGTCCTGCACACCGGGCTGTTTTTCGTCCCGGCGCTGGTGGTGCTGGCCGTCGGCGGCCTGAAGCTCTGGCACGAACGATCCTGACCCTGGCTGGAGGTATCACCGATGACTCGTTACCTGAGCAGGGACCGCATCGCGATCACGGCCGCGCTGGCCGCGCCGCTGGCCGCAGCGGCCATCCTGCTGCCGTTCCGCGCGTCATGGTCGAACACGAACGTGGCCCTGCTGCTGGTCGTGGTAGTCGTCGGGGTAGCGGCGATCGGGAACCGCGTCGCCGGCGGGCTGACGGCGGTCTGGGCCGCTATCTGGTTCGACTTCTTCTTCACCCTGCCGTATTACCGGTTCACCATCCGCAGCACGGCAGATGTCACGACCGCGGTCCTGCTGCTGCTGACCGGCCTGGCGGTGTCCCAGCTGGCAGCCCGCGCACGGCGCCTGCGGGTCATCGCGATCACCGACGCGGGTTACCTCGCGCAGATCCACGAGACCGCGTCGCTAACCCAGTCCGCCCGGTCGCCGGATGCCGTTGTCGATCACGTCAGGGAACAGCTGATCGGCCTGCTGGACCTGGAGGGATCCCGGTTCGAGTACGGCACCCTGCTCGGTCACCCGCCGCGGCTGGAGCCGGACGGCACGCGTGCTGGCGGGTCATGGCCACTGGGACGCTGAGCAGAAGGGCCTGCCCGCAGAGGAGATCGAGCTGCGGACCTTCGGCAACGGGCAGTACTACGGGCGTTTCATGCTGACGGCGAAGCCGGGCGCCAGGCCGTCCCTGCAGGCCCGCCTGGTCGCCGTCACGCTGGCCAATCAGGCCGGGCGGGCGCTGAGCGCCAGCCAGACCGCCCGGAGCGGGCGCTGACGAACCGGGCCTGGCGGCCCAGAGAGATGTGCCGCCATGCACGATAGTCCTGAGGACCGCAGCTCAGGATCGGTTGCTGATCTGGCGGGCGGACCAGGATCATCGCAACATGCAGGGTTTCGGTGACTTATGGCGTCATCGCCGCTGGCGGCTGCGGTCTTCGTGGCGGCCACAGCGCTCAGCCTGAGCGCAAGCGTGGTGCTCGTGGTGCGGCTGGAACGAGTAGGCGCCCGGCTGGGCCTGTCCGAGGCGCTGCTTGGCCTGCTGGCGGCACTGGCCGCAGACACCCCGGAGATCACCTCGGCGGTGACCGCGCTCGCCCATGGCCAGCATGAGGTCGGCACCGGCGTGGTGCTCGGCTCGAACGTGTTCAACCTGGCGGCGCTGCTCGGACTGGGCGCCGTCGTGGCCGGGCGGATCCGCCTGCACCCCAGGGTCGTCATCTTCGAAGGCTCGCTAGCGCTATGGATGGCGGTCCTGAGCATCACCGCCGCCCTCGGCCTGATCGCGCCCGTGGCCGCCCTCGTGCTCGCGCTGGCCGTCCTGGCGCCATATGTGTACGTGTCGGCGCTGCAACCGTCCAGCCGCGCGACCATCCCGCTGTCGGCCCGGCTGCGGTCCTGGCTCGCTGAGGCGATCGCCGAGGAAGAACAGGAGCTGTCCGAGGCAATCCATCCCGAAAAAGGCGGCCTGCGGGATGCCGGCACCGGCGCCCTGGCTCTCGGCGTCGTGCTCGCGGCAAGTTACGCCATGGAACGCAGCGTCTCGGTGCTCGCCGCCCGCTTCGCCGTCCCGGCCGCGATCACCGGCGCGATCGTGCTGGCCGCGGTGACGAGCCTGCCCAACGCCGTTGCCGCTGTCTACCTCGCCCGCCGGGGGCGCGCCGCCGCGACGCTGAGCGAGGCCCTCAACAGCAACACCATCAACGTGCTCGCCGGACTGCTCCTGCCCGCGGCCCTCATCGCAGGCACCGACCTCGGCAGCGCGCTGCCGGTTGCCCTCTGGTACGGTGCGCTGACCGTCGCCACCCTCGCCCTCGCCCTGGCCGGCCGCGGGATCACCCGGCGCAGCGGCTTCCTGATCATCGCCGGCTACGCCGCCTTCGTCATCACCGTCGTCGCGACCGCAAACTAAAACCCGGACCGGTGACATGATCCAGATACCCGCAGGCGCGCAACAACACCTGATCGCGGAACCGAGACGTTCCCGCTGGCCATGGCCGCGTAACCATAGACAGCAGCAGCCGGAGGCAACGGAAGGCTGATATGCCGCGAAATCTCCTGTGGATACTCGCTACCGCTACGTGGCTCGCTGCCATCACGCTTGCGGCCCTCGCCGCCGCATCGCCGCCGACCGCCCGGGCAATCATCGGCGGAACAGCCGCCGGCCTGGCCATCTCCGGCACCGCCGTGGGAGCACTGGCGATACGCCTCGCCGCGCCCAGGACCGAGGCCACCGCAATCGGAGGGCGCTGCGACGGCCAATCGTTCACCGTGCCCACCCGGCATCCCCCGCGAACCATCAGACTCGCCAGCCCCGACGGGCTAACCTGCCGCTACAAACGCCGCGGGCCACCCGGCAACGGCCCGGTCATCTACCACCCGGAATGACACCACGACAGGGGCAAAGGCTCAGCAGATCCCCGCACGGGCGGCCCTGAAGTCCGGCGTCGACCCGGCCATGGCCGGAGCCACAACAGCTGCCGTAGGTCTCCTCTCGCAGCGGATCCCCACCCAGCGGTGCGCCGTCTGATCCGCCAGCCGCTGCGGGGCGGCTAGCTGCTCGCGCCGGCTACCCACCAGGCGGGCGGGTGAAGAGCCGACTGAACGCCTTGGAAAAGGACGCCTCGTTGTCGTAGCCAACGACATGAGCGACCTGCCGCACGTTCTGCGTCGTCGTGGACATTCCAGCTGCTATCGGGGCCGTTGGCGGCCTCGGTTCAGGCGTTCGGGTCCGGGCCCGGATCGCCGCCCCGGATCCGGTGGTCAAGTCGGCCTAGATAGAGTTTCCAGCCTTTGCGATGGTGGCCGCGCTGCTCCTGGTCGGGCAGATCGTGGTGGCGGAGCACGACTCGCGTCCGCCGTTCTCCGGATGCAGGGTGACCACGACGCGGGTGGCGCCGGGAGGCGGCTGTCCTCAACGAACGCATGCCATTTTCATCGATGTCCTGTGGCCGCGCCAGATCAGGCTCCGCCGCTGGCTGGGTCGACACCCGGATCGGTCGCGGAATCGCCTGCGGCTGCGGAGTTGGCTGCAGGTTGCCGAAGGCCCTGCGGGGTCAGGCACGATTCGCCCTCCGCGCGGCAAGGATGCCGCGGGCCCCTGCCGGACGCGCGGCCCTGCCGAAGGCGATCTATGCAACCACGCCGCGAACGACTCGAAAGTGGGGGGCGTGCAGGCGGCGGGGTGTGGCTGGGGTGTGGTCAGTGTGCGGTGGGCCGGTCTCTGAGCACTGCCCGGCGCACGGATTCTGCTTCGGCGTGTGCGGAGGTTAGGTCGGCTGGCTGCGGGATTTCCCGTTCGGCGTCGGCGATGATGATGCGTGCCTGGACCTCGATCGCCGTGCGAAGTTCAGGGTCGTCGCCGGCGACGTCGGCGCAGGTGACGAGCAGCCGGAGCAGCGCGTCGGCCACGGTTGGCTCGCGCGCGCCGTAGCGGCGGATGAGCCCGCACATCACCGCAAGGTATTCCGGGAACCGCCGCCCAGGGACGATCACCGCCGCGCCGCTTGGGTGGCGGGCGACGTGGTGTCCGAGGGGCCGCTGAGCGAGCGCGCAAAAGATCACTGTCAGGTGATCGATGGCCTGGACAGCGGTGTAGGGATCGTTGACCGCTGGGGACAATGCCTTGCAGGCCGCGTCGACCAGTTGCCGGATGCCGAACGCGGCGTCTTGCTCCAGGGTCCGCTCAAACCCGATCCGGACCCCGGCCTTCAGTGCCCGCGCGAAGGGCTCTGGGTCGGGTGCGGGATCGCCTGGGGTGGCGGGCCAGATCCACGCCAGCGTGGTCCCGGCGACCACGTGTTCGCCGACTCGGGGCCGTAGCCGCATGCAGGCGCCGTGCTTAGCAGCGTGTGACAGCAGCGCGCGGCAGCGCACCGCCTGCACGTAGCCAGAGCGCAGGGATGTGATCGCCACGGCCCCGCGCGGGACGCCAGGTGCGTCCTCGCCGCCGGTGAGCAGCCCGTCCCGGATCACTGTGACGGTGTTGCGCTGCACCACGTTCATGATCGCATCGACCTGGATGGAGTGCGCGAGGTGGTCGGCGAAGAACACCAGCAGGCCCAGGCTGGCGAAAAGCAGCACGAGCGAGCCGCTCACCGCGAGCCGGGGAAAACTGGCGGTGCGGTTGCCGCCAGACACGCCGACCGTGTACAGCCCCGCTGCGCTGTAGGCGAAGGTCGCGACAAAGGCACTGAGGACGATCTGACTCGGCCGGTCGCGCAGGAAGTTGCGGAGCAGCCGGGGCGAGAACTGGGTGGACGACAGCTGCAGCGCCACCACCGTCAGGCCCAGCAGCAGCGCGATGACCGTCACCATCGTGCCGGCGATACCAATCAGCAGATTGCGGGCATCATCGGGTGTCCCCTGAAACGCCAGCGGCGAGTGCACGCCGACGCTGATAGCCGACAGCAACGATCCGGCGGCCAGCGCAACCGCCACCGACAGCGTGGGAAGTACCCACAGCGACCCCCGGGCATACTCAGACAGTGCGTCACGGCGGATCATGCCCAGCCTCCTCATCTCCCGAATTCACCCCAGCGCCAGCCAGCCCGCACAGCGGATCCCGCCAGGCGCTGGCCACAGCCTGGCATGGCCGCGGAACTGGCTGCCGTGAGCAGGCCACCTGCTGGCCAGGCTCGACGACGCCCGCGGCCGGCTCGCCGCATGGCAGCAGTCGCTGCTGGACCTGTTCGGCCAGGTGGACCTGCTCGCCCTGCCGGCAATGTCCGTGTTCCCGCCCGGCTGGAAGACCTGACCCCGACTCGCTGGTCGACGTGATCATCGAGATAACCCAGTACACCGGGTTGTTCAACGCGGCCGGGACGCCCTGCACCGCGCAGCCCATCCGGGTAGCGGGCACCCGCATGCCGGCCAGCTGCAGCTCGTAGGCCCGCCGGGAGGCGAGGAACTGCTGCTCACCACGGCACGCCAGGTGGAGACCGCCGGGTAGGCGGCGCAAAGGGGTGCCGCCCACCTATAAGCGGCTAAGCAAACTCACTGCCACACCCCCGGACTATGAGTCACGGCTCCGCTGCCGCACATAACCGGTCTGCCCGCACATAACCGGACTATCTGCGTGCAGGAATTCATGCTGAAGACGCAGCCATCAGCGTCCCCGAATCGGCAGGCGCCCGATATGCACTCCGGGCGCGCGGACTTGCTGGCTCTGCGCAGCGGTAGAAGCATGCGCTCATTACCACCAGCAGCCAGGACAGGTCGAGCGCCAGCACCAAGCAAATGCCCGGCTCCGGCTGACCGGCGGCGGGCTCTTTCCGGCCGGGACGGCTTAACGGCCATGCCGTGCTCTGCCATACGCAGCCGCCAGGAGTCATGTCGCCAGGCAATATGGAGTCCCCGTGCTCAGGGAGACTGTTTCCTGACGCCTGCCAGGGACAAGGTCACGATCAACTGGCTCCCCGTTTGGCTCCCTTAGTTATCTAAACTAACGTTCGGTGAACCAGTGCAAGTCCTTGACCTGCGAAAACAGTGGGCGCAGCAGGGTTCGAACCTGCGGCCCCTCGCTTGTAAGGCGAGGACGTACCGTCGCTGGACGTGGCTGGACGTGGCCCGATGTGGCATCCGCCAGCCACGTCTGTGGCTGGACGTGGCCTGACGTGGCTTGATGCCGGTGGACGTTGGCTCCCCGTTTGGCTCCCCCGTTTCGTTAGTGCCGCCAACCTTCAACCAGCACGAACCGAGGCCTGAAATCGCTACTCCCCGGCCATGCGGCCCCGGGAGCGATCGATGACCGTGAGCCCGAGGTCCAGCCGCGAGGGCACCGGGGTCAGCCGCCGGGAGACACCGCGACGCAGCACCGTCGGCACACGCCCGTGTTCAAGTCAGCCTGCGTGAGTCGATAACAAGGTCGGGAATGTGGCCTGGTAGCCCGTCGAGCCTCGCCAGGCACCGGTCCTAAGGCAAGTCAACAAGTAGCCGATGAGCGGAAGTTGCCCCGGAGGGGAGATCTCAGACGGACGGGCAAGCACTGACGTCGGAGCGTTACCGCTTCTCGAGGGTGTAGTGGATCGTTTGTGCCACAATCCTGCCGTCCTCGATAAGGTACGAATCGACGCCATCTCGCACCCGGACGGTGGAGTCATCGTAGGTCCACTCGAGGAGGCCTATTCTTCCCTCGGCGGCCACGTAGGTGTATTCGAACGCCCCTTGCTCCGGCAGCTCCTCGGAGAGCATCCGGGCGAGCTGCCTCACCCCGTCATAGCCCCGGAACGTGCCCCGGTTGATCAAGACCACGATGTCCTCGGAGACATTGCGCCGCAGGTCCTCGTCAAGGACCTGATCCAACGGCGTGTCCACCCAGTCGTTGGCCAGGTTCAGGTGATCATCGAGCACTTCTCGCGCAGACCGGCGGCTTAGGTCCACCATGAAAATCTCCCCTGCTCCCAGATCAGATCAGCCTGCCCCTTCCCGGGCCGCCGGGCAAGGGCTGCGGCTGGCAGCCAAGTGACGTCCTGGCTCTCAGCTTCTTGCGACGAGCGGCACGCAGGATCATCCGGATCTGCCGCGGAGAGATATAGCTGTCAGGTCGTGGCTCCGGAGCCGACCGGCTCCTTGGACAAGATGCAGAACTCGTTGCCCTCGGGATCAGCGAGCGTGATCCAGCCACTGCCATCCGGCCGCCGGTGGTCAGCCAGCAGCGATGCACCGAGCGCGAGGATCCTCTCCGTCTCCTGCTCGCGGGTGCGGTCTGCCGGCCGCAAGTCCAGGTGCACCCGGTTCTTCACCGTCTTGCCGTCCGGGACAGTGATGAACAGCAGGAGCTGGCTCCGGTCCTGCGACATGATCAGGCATTCCTCATGTCCTGGCTCATTCGGGTCATCAGGATCCTCGGTGAAGTCCAGCACCTTAGACCAGAAGACCGACTGTGCACAGGCGTCCCGGGCGTCGAACGAGGTATGCGATATGCGGCTTGTCATGACGGCAGCCTTGATCGCCAGTCTGAAAGCCGTCAAACAGTTTTCACAGCCGCCAGGACAGGCCCGGTAGGTTCGGCCAGGCTAGACGGCGGCTTCAATGCACCAACAGGCCACGCCCGCTTCTGGCCGCCAGGCGGGCGTTCTTGGCTGGGCTCGCCTACGGCTTGGTCGCGGCCGCGATGAGGTGATCGCTGAAGCCGATAAGTGAGGGCTGTGTCTCGACGGAGCGTGCTGCGAACAGGATCTGCTCGCGCCGCTGTGGGTCTGCCCACTCCTGGCGTAGCGGCCAGCCCGGACCCTCGACCCCGTAGACGGCCGTGCCAGTGAAGCCCGCACGTTCGATCTCGTCCGTCAGGCCGTCTGGAGTGTGGAAGTAGGCGGTGGTGAAGAACTCCGGCCTGCCGGCCGGATCGGGGTTGCGGTGCTGCCCGTCCAGCAGGTCCTGGTCCACGATCGGCTGGAAGCCCGGATCGTCCAGCCAGCCCTCGTACAGCCCGTCGAGCAGTGAGGCGAACCGGCAGATGGCCATGGCCAGCAGGCGGCCGCCCGGCCGCAGCACCCGCCGGGCCTCAGCAAGGGCCTGCCGGCGCTGCGCCGCCTCGGTCAGGTGGTACAGCGGCCCGAACAGCAGCACCGCGTCCTGCGATTCAGCTGGCTCCGGGAGTTCCCGCGCGTCGCCCAGGGCGGCGGTGAAGCCAAGGCGCCGGGTCGCCGCCCGCTGCCTGGCGGGCCTGCTCCACGTGCAGCGGCACCGGATCCACCAGATGCACCCGGTACCCGCGCCTGGCCAGCGGTGCGGCATAGGTGCCGGGGCCGCCGCCGACATCCAGTAGCCGTGCGGGCGGCCAGGGCAGCAGCCGGTCCAGCAACTCCATCGACCTGACGAACTCCAGGGACGGCCCCCCGCCGGGGAACAGGCGGGAGCGTTCGTAGCCGGTGCCATAGTGACTTTCGATCGCCGGATCAATCACCGTTACAGGCTGCCGCGAATACCGGGCCAGGGCTACTGAAATTTGGTCTTGTCCGAGCCTCACGACCCGCACGCTCATGCCGCCGACGGTGTGGCCGCTGCGGCCCGGTGGGTGGCCATGTCGCGGGCCATGAGGGCTGCGGAGGTCGCGCAAGACGATGGATCTGGCCCGGCGGCGTTGCTGTTACAGCGGCCTGGCGGCTGATCTTGTACGGTGCAGATAGCCGATCGCAGGCAGGGAGGCCGGATGGCACAGAAGATAACCGTCGCGCTAGAAGACGATCTTGATGGAGGCCCGGCGGATGAGACGGTGCGGTTCGGGCTGAGCGGCCTCCAGATGGCCTGGCCCCCGCACCCCTGACCGCCAGCAGCGGCATGCAGCAGGTCTCGCTGCTGCCGCCGTAGACCAGAAGCCGCACGCGGATCTGCCGCCGACCGGGCGATCACTAGAGCCCCCGGCTGCCAAGGAGCCCCGGTCGGGACGACTATTTCTGCAGCCCTCGGGATCTGGCCGCCTCAGCCGCCCAGTGAGGTCAGAATGTGACGAATCGTGACCGCGTGCCCGGGTTCGGGCGCGCCGGATCCGCCGTTCTGGCGCAGCTCCCTGTGGCTGCGCTTGGTTTGGCTGGGCGCGCAGATGGTGCTGATCGGAGTGCCTGGGCCGTAAGCGGCCGCCAGCGCCGTTTCAGCCGGGTACTGGTTATTGCCAGCGCCGGACTAGCATTCTCATCAGCCGCTCGGGCTCGGATTCAGACCCCTGTCGCCCGGTGGCGCTTCCGAAATCTGGCAGTTCCACGCCGGTCGGCATCTGGCATTGTGGGTGTCGAGTTCCTCCCGACGAAGGGGATCCTGATGGCCGCAGAAGACGGGTCCGACATCGCCACTGCCATCTCCGGGCTGGCGGACACGATGCCTCTGTTCAGCGGCACCCTTCAGCTCGCATCGATGGCCTTCCAGTTCGTACCCGGTATGGCGGGAGTTGCCGGGGTGCTCGGTGGGGTCAGCTCGGCGTTCGATAATGCGGGCAAGGTGCTCGATGGCATCGGCAAGGTCCAGGATATATGCGACAAGATGATCGAGATCTACGACCGGCAACCCGATCCGGCCGCGCATCCGCAGGTTGCCGACGCGCTGATCACGAAGGCGTTCACCCTTGCCGAGGCTGGGCACCTGACCGAGGCTCTGTCCGTCTACGACGACCTCGTGCGTCGCTTCGGAGCAGACACCGACCGCTCGGTGGTCCGCTCAGTCCGGCGGGCACGGATCAGCACAACGAGAGTGCTGAACGAGCTGGAGAGATTCGAGGAAACACTTACGCGGTGCCGCGAGATCGTGGAGCGTTACGGCACCGACCCCGATCCGGTCGTAGTCGTGGACGTGCTGAGTGCGCGGCTGACCAGGATGGCGGCACTCAGCCAACTGCAGCGGTTCGACGAAGCGATCTCATGTTTCGACGAGATCGTCTTGATCTGTGACCGACTTGACAGTGGCGGTACTCAGGGCCTCGAGGCTCGAGTACGACAGGACCATGTGAGCGCCCTGATCATCAAATCAGAGACCTTGCGCCTGCAGGGACAGCTCGACGAGGCGCTCGCGGCGTCCGACGAGGTCGTCGAGCGCTTCGGGACAGATCAGCACCTTGAGGTCCGCAGTGGGGTGGCGCTGTCCCTTCTCGGCCGAGGCCGCAGTGCTTCACCAGCTCGGGCGATGGCCGGAGGAACTCGATACGTACAACGAAATCCTCACGGCGTACTCGAAGGATCGGTCCATCCGTGAGATAAGGCTGAACGCTGGGGGCAGCAAGGTTAGACTTCTCCTGCAACTGGAGCGATTCAAAGATGCGGTGCACGCGTGTGACGACATCCGGCGGGAATTCCGCAATGATCGAGCCGTGCAGGCCGCAGCCGCCCTCCTCAAAGTCGACGGGTATCGCGGGCTCGGTCAGCATAAGAAGGCACTGAATTCCTGCGACAAGGTTGTCGATCTCATCGGGTCAGACTCTGACGCAGGGTCCCGGCAACTCGTGGCGCGAGTCCTCCGATCGAAGGCCCAGTCGCTCTGGGCACTTCACCGAGAGGACAAGATTCCGTCGGTGTGCGAGGAAATTGATCGACGATTCGGGGGCGACCCGGATCCGGTACTTCGACAGCAGGTTGCACAGGCGCTGCTCGACAAGGGCAAGGCGCTTGCACAACGTGGCCGGCAGGACGAAGCCGCAGCAGCGATGGACGCCGTCGTGGCCCGCTACGGCGAGGATGCCGACCCAGTACTCAAAGAAATGTCAGCGCGCGCTCGGTTCAACAAGATCGCCGCGCTCGGCTATATCGGTGCTGGCGTCGAGGACCACCTTCCTCCGGCGGGAGGCAGCTGAAAGAGAGGCAGGCCCGACCCAAGGCAGCGCTGGTAAATCTCCACCAAATCCGAACAGCCCAGCGGCGGCGAATCACCACGCCGTCGAAAAGCTCAGGCCACCTGCGCGCAGCACCGAACCGGCGGATCTGCGCGGCCATCGCTGACATCCAACGCAGCAAGGAGCAGGCAAAGAATCGGCGATATGTCTCCGTGTGAGCGCATAGGCGCTGCCAAACTGCTCACATACCGTAGCGGCATCATCATGCGCCTCATGGCCGGCTCCGGCCAGAACAGATCGGGCCAACAGCCCGCGCAATCCCGGCTCCGGCCTGCCCACTCGCGGCGCTGGTCTTGACGGGTTTGGCGTCCGGGCCGGGATAGTCAACGGGGGTCGGCAATCTCTGCCAGACACAGCCGCCGGGGATCAGCCCGCTGGCAAATACCGACCTAGTGCTACGCCAGCGAGGCTTCGCCCAGCCCGGCTATCGCCAAGATCATCAGCAACCTTGGCTCCCCGTTTGGCTCCCTGACGATCATCTCAAGCTCCGAAAAACAGTGGGCGCAGCAGGGTTCGAACCTGCGGCCCCTCGCTTGTAAGGCGAGTTCGTACCGTCGCTGGACGTGGCTGGACGTGGCCCCGTGTGGCATCTGCCAGCCACGACTGTGGCTGGACGTGGCCTGATGTGGCCTGATGCCGGTGGACGTTGGCTCCCCGTTTGGCTCCCCTGCTTCGTTAGCGCCGCTAACCTTCAAGCCCTCGAACGGAGGGCATAACGTAACGGGCTGCGGTCCGTGCGGCCCTGATCCGGTTACCGGTGCGGCGGGGCACCGCGTGCGTGGGCCAGGCGGGTTCCGGCTGCGTCGCGCAGGACGCTCTCAGGGATTTCCGTCCCTGCCGGCTGCCCCTCGGCCGGGGACGGGCAGTTGGCCGGTCAGGGTGGTGCCGTGTCCGGGCTGGGAGCGGATGGCCAGGGTGCCGCCGAGGGCGGCGAGCCGGTCGGTCATGCCTTGCAGGCCGGTGCCGTGGCGTGGGGTGGTGGTGTCGAATCCGGTGCCGTTGTCGGTGATGGTGAACTGGAGGCTGCCGCCGGTGCAGGCCAGGCGGACGGTGGCCTGGGAGGCGCCGGCGTATTTGGTGATGTTCTGCAGGGCTTCGAGGGTGCAGAAGTACACGGTGGTCTCGGTGTCCTGCGGGTAGCGGCCGAGGCCGCCGGTTTCGATCATGACCGGCAGCGGGGCCTTGCGTGCCTGGGCCTGGAGGGCTGCGGCCAGGCCCTGGTCGGCGAGCAGCGGGGGGTAGATGCCGCGGGCCAGGTCGCGCAGGTCCTCGAGCGCGGCCCGGAGTGCGTCCTTGAGCTGTGCCGCCAGCTGCCGGAAGTAGCCGGGATCGTCGGCGGACTGCTCCAGCAGGCCGAGCTGGATCGTCAGGGCGATGAGCTGCTGCTGCGCGCCGTCGTGCAGGTTGCGTTCGATTTTCCGCCGCTCGGCGTCCTGTGTTTCGACCAGCCGGCGGCGGGAGGCTGTCAGCTCGTCGATGGTGGCCTGTAGTTCGGCGGTGAGCTGGACGTTGCGCAGCGAGGAGGCCGGCCTGGGAGGCCAGGTGCTGCAGCAGCTGGTCCTCGGTGGTGGTCAGCGGCTCGTTCGCTGGCTTTTGCAGGGACAGCGCGCCGAGCAGCTCGTCGCCGTGCCGGACCGGCACCGCGCGCGACGCGCTCGAAGGGGGGAAGCTCAAGGTGGCCGCTGAGCGCGACGGGGGCTGGTGCGGGTGACCCGGGCGGCCAGGTCGCGGCGGGGCGCAGCTCGGCTCCTATCCGGATCCACGCCCCGGCCCGGGTGGCCCCGGTCGCGCCGGCCAGCAGCGACACCATCTTGTCGAGGGCCTCGCCGTAGCCCAGCTGCCCGGCCATGTCCTCGGCGAAGTCGGACAGCACCTGATACGGGGTGGCCCGCTCGCCGTACACCAGCCGGTTGGCGAACTGCCGGAAGCGGTGCCGCAGCGGCTGGAACAGCAGCGCGATGCAGACCGCCGCGGCGATCGTGAGCACCGGGCCGCCGCGGTGCCCGGCGAACGTGCCGATGCCCAGCACGATGCCCGCGTACACGATCGTGAACGCCGCCGACAGCAGGCCGTAGACCACCGCCCGGCTGATGATCACGTCGATGTCGAACAGCCGGTGCCGGAGGATCGCGATCGTCATCGCCGCCGGGATCCCGAACAGACGATGATCGTCACCACCTGGTACGCGGCGTTGGTTACCCAGGTCTGGCCGGCCGCGATGCCCAGCAGCGCGATGACCAGGAAGACGGCGAGCATCAGGGCCGTCATGGCCAGCCATTTGATCTGCAGCCGCAGCAACGGGCCGCCAGCCCGGTACCGGACGACGAGCGACACGATCGAGGCCGCGAGGAACACGACGAATACCACCGTCATCCCGCTAATGAGTGCCGACCAGAACCACCCGCAGAACCGGCCAGAGACCGGCCACGCCCAGCGGGTTCTGGAAGGTCAGCGAGGTACCGCCCGGCGCCGGGATCTGCACCAGCCTCGGCCGCACCACCAGTCCGCTCAGCGTCAGGCCAGCCAGGACCAAGCCAGCCGCCGCCAGAGGGCGCCAGCGTCGCGACGGCAGCTTCCCCGACGGGAACAGCAGGAACATGAAGGCGATGGTGAACGTGCTGGGTACGAAGCTGCATTCGGCCAGCAGACCCACCAGCTTCCCCGCCGGGAGCGCGCCGGGATAGGTCACGACTGCGATCACTGCGTAGGCCGAAGCCACCCCGAGAAACGCCAGCCCGGCGCCAACCCCGATCATGATCCAGCCGATCAGGTTGCCCGCACGGCGGACGATCAGTGCGCCGAGCGTGGCATAAGTGACAGCCGCGACCGTGCCGCTCAGTTCCGAGAATGCGTCGTTGGCCGTCAGGTTGCCCCGCGCGGCAATGGTCATGGCTACCGTGGCGATGGCGGCCAGCACCGTGCCTGCCCACAACCCGGCGCTGACCCGCAACCACCGGGCCCGGGCGGCGGCCGGCCCGGGCCGCTCGCACCAGCAGGTGATCGCCCGCGCTGGCCGGCGCGGCGGCTTGCTTCATGAACGCCACCGGCGCGCTGAGGCGTACAGGAAGCCGGCGATGGCCAGGATGAGGAGCCCGTCAAGAGCGTGCAGGCCGCCGAAGACGGTGGCGTTGTCGGCCAGGCCGGCGAGCAGACTCTGCATCAGGGCCGCCAGCAGGAACAGCACCCCCGACAAGATGATCGCGCGGCCGCCAGGCCGCGCGATCAGGGCCAGGACGAAGATGACGAGCGCGCCGCCGGCCATGCTGAACCCGAGGGCGCGGTGCGCGCTGAACGCGCTGTCTACCGCGCCCCCGTGGGTGACGGTGAAGACACCGAGACCAGCCAGGAAAATCTGGGCGGCCCCGGCCAGCAGGAAGGCAAGCAGCAGCCACCGGTAGCCGGTCAGCGCGATGCGCCGGACCCCGGTCAGTGCGGACGGGCTGCGGGTCTGGACGGAGGAAGCCATCGGGTTCTCCCTTTGAGGTGTCTACGGTCAGCCCGCCGGGCGGGGCGCCAGGACGGCCTGGCCAGGACCTGCCTGAACCTGGTCACCTGGCGCCTGATGGTCCCGGTGCACTGCCGCATCCGGCTGACCAGCGCGACCCAGCCGAAGATGACCAGGACGCTCACCGCCGAGATGGGCGTCTCCACGTTTGAAGCTGAGCACGCGGGCCACCGTGAGCGGCCCGGCGACAGCGCCACGGCCATGGCGGTGATACCGGCGATTTGGATGCCCCTTGTTCCTCTCAGCTGGACCAACTCCCCTACACGGAAGATCTGCCATCTCCGCTCGGATCACGTGAGGATCCCTTCTGCACCGTCCACGCCAGGACCAAGAGTGAGTACAACGGCCGCGTTGAGCCACGCGAATGGGAGATCGAACCCCCACCAGAAGGGCGCGCCGAGCAGTATCCCCACGACCGAGACCACGATCCCTGAGGGACGCGGCCACAGCAGCAGGACACCGCCGACGACCTGGACGACGCAGGCCGCGAGGAAGCCCGCCAGCAGCGGCACGGTCGTTGGCACCCCGATCTGTTCGAAGGGGCCGTTGCCGTAGGTGGGATTCCCGAAGGTGTAGATGATGCCGTGCCCTTGGCCGACGCTCACGATCGCAGGAATCGCGAAACCGCCGAATCCCAGTCCGTTGACGATGCCATTCGCGCCGGCGATCCGCAGGCACCAGGCCGCCAGGCGCGTCATGAGGTGAGGTCCCGTCCATGGTGATGCCGGTGCCGACCGCGCCAAGCATCACGGCGTACGTCGTGAGCAACAGGCCGCCGAACCACATCCCGGGCAGCCACCGGGGCAGGGGCCGACTGTTGACCGACACGGCGACGGCGGCCACGCACGTCGGCCGTTGCGACGGCCCGTCGGTGACCCACCAGGGCCATGTGCAGCCAGGCGCTGCCCCACAGCAGGCCGAGCAGGATGAAGTGCACGACCTTGTCGAACGAGTAGAACGGCACCGCCACCAGCCCGCCAGCCAGGACGAACAGCGGCGCCCATGCCGCCCGGCCGGTCAGCTGCCTGGCCCGCAGCGTGGCCGTGCCGAGCAGCGCCAGACCAGCGAACGACAGCATGATCGTCACGACGATCGGGGTGTCGACGGCTGCGTCCGGGCGTGCCTGGATTATCAGCGAGATCACTACGCGGAACGCGTGGCCGGCGATGGCCAGCAGGCCACCGACCAGCGCGAGCCGGCGAGTGGCGACCTTGATCGAAAGCCAGGTCACGATGTTGGCGATCATGCCGAGGTTCGCGGCTGCCCAGAGTGCCTCGAAGGGCCGGTCGCTGATCGTGGGGTAGCGGTACACGCATGCGAGCAGGCCGTACCCGATCTGGATTAGCGCACCGGCGATCGCCACGCGACTTGTCCACCTGGCCATCCTCATCACCTCCTCATGATGACTGCGTCGCGGGGAGCGGCTCGGCCGCGACCGGCTCGCGTACGAGGGCCAAGCCGACGGCGGCGACCAGGAGGTCGCACAGGGCGATGACCACGAACGCTGCCGTGCTCGCGAACCCGGCCGCCAACGCCACCGGTGAGGTGACGAGCAACTGGAACAGGCCGAGCATCAGCGGCAGGAGCCGCCACCGGGCCGGCCACCGGCGTTGGCGCACCGCGAGCACGCCGAACCCAATGAGCCCGATGTCGGTCAGCAGCACCGCGATGCCGTACATGCTGCTCGCCGCCGAGGCGGCCGCACCGTCGACGTTCGCGCTCGCGACCGGGATCAACGCCAGCTCGCCCGGCACGGTCAGCACGATGCCCACGATTGCGAGCCGGCCGAAGACGCTCGCGGCACGGCTCGGCCGGACGGCATCTGACCGGACCAGGGCCACGATGCCCACCGCGACCAGCGCTTGCGTCAGCGCGAAGAACACCTGGCCCACCTGGAAAGCGTGGGTCGTCAACGGGTAGCTCACCCGGTCATTCGCGACCGACGGGCTCGAGGCAAGCACGACGGCGTCGCCGGCGATCGCGAGCAGCCCGCCGGCGATGGCGGCCCAGCCGCTGCGCTTCTGGAGATCAGACATCTCTCCCTCCTAGAATTCGCTAGAAACTCCACTAGTGATATCTCTAGTAAAATCTCTAGGAGCAACTAAAGTCAAGCGGTACGATCACCGGTATGGGTCGAACCGAGGGGACCGTTCCGGCGGGGTCGTCACGCAAGGAGCGGGCGGCCGCCACCCGGCGCCGCATCCTCGACAGCGCCCTGGCCGCGTTCAGCGAAAGGGGCTACTCGGCAACCACGATGGACGCGGTAGCGGCCGACGCCGGCGTCGCGGTGCAGACGGTGTACTTCACCTTTCGCACCAAGAGCGAGCTACTTCAGGCGGTGTTCGAGCACGCGGTCCTCGGCCCGGAACAGATCCCACCGCACCTGATGCCGTGGTGGCCGCGGCCGGACGACGGCCACGACATCACCGCGGCGGTGGGCCGCCTGATCGACGGGACCATGGAGGTCCTCACCCGGGCCGCGCCGCTGGTCTGGTCGGTGGTCGGCGACGAAGGCGCCCGCGAACGCTACGAGCACAACGAGCAGCTACGCCAGTACGGATACACCGATCTCGTGAACATCCTCGCCGGGAAACATCCGCTGCGATCGGGGCTCACGCCGCCCAGGGCACGCGACGTGCTCCTCGTCCTCACCGCTCCGCAACTGTTCGTGCAGTTCACCCGCGAGCTCGGCTGGAGCACCGACGAGTTCGCTGCATGGATAACAACTGCTGTGCTAGAACAGGTATTCGAGACCACCCAGAATCCCGCGCCCGAAACTTCGCCCCGGGCACCGTAGGCCAGTGCCCCGGCAAAGTCGTTTGGTAGTTCATGATCGTTCGTAGTGGCCGGTCCGGCCGACGGGCGTGGTGGCGGATAGCGGCGGCGATGCTGGCGTGGCCGGCCAGCCACAGGATGGTGACGGCGAGGAGCCGCAAGGTGGCCATGACTCGTGGGCCACCGGCGACGCGGCGGATCTGGCTAGCAGCATCGATGCAGCAGGTATCTCTCTGCGCCCGCTCGGATCGGCCGGACAACCAATCGGCACCAGTCGGCCACGGCCACGTGAACTGTGTAGGTGGCAGGCGACTGCACGCCCGCCTCAAGGCCTGCATGCAGGGTCTCGAGCTTCTGCCACATTTCCCGCCTGGCCTTACCTGTGATCCTCCCGGGCCCGCATCCCATGCCGCGACGATCCATACCGCCACTTATCGGTCCTTCGCGAAGCGAAGTCGATGAATCCCCGGTGCCTGGTTCCGATCGCCGCCTTAACAGCAAGCATGCCGGTTGGCTCTCCGTTAGCTTCGCTAACGACCATGCCAAGATCGCAACGATCGCAACACCGCTCTGAACTGCGAAAACAGTGGGCGCAGCAGGGTTCGAACCTGCGGCCCCTCGCTTGTAAGGCGAGTGCTCTACCACTGAGCTATGCACCCGATGTCGCCATCGCGACCGGCCAAGCGTACCGCTTCGCCCCGGCCCGGCCCGCTCTCCAGCACATCGCCGGGACCGCGCCGACAGCTTGGCAACAGGTCAGCCGATCGGCGCGGGCCTGGTGGTCCTTCGCAGCACCTTTGCGATGGCCTGCTCGACCTCCTCGGCCAGCCCCGGCGAGACGATTCCGTCACCGGCGGTCGCGCCGATCCCTGTTGCCGAGCCGGCAGTCGCGGGTTCGCCCACGTAACCGCAGTCCCGGCATTCCACCTCGCCGAGCCGCCGCACGAGCCGGATGCTCGCGCAGACCGAGGCACCGGTCCAGGTCCGCGACCCACTCCCCCGCGGCCTGGCAGGCCGGGCAGATCAGCACCTGCCGGTCGGCCCTGACACCGCGCAGCCAGGGGCTGCTCCCCCGGTCAGGATCGACCTGCCTGGTGCCGCACCGATAACAGGGCATCGTCCGCCTAGTGATGTCGCGCTAGCTGAGCTCGGCGAGCGCCTTCTGATAGTCGGCGAGGTCGCGGGCCTGCGGGATGGCGTTGACGACCTTCCAGCGCACGACGCCGCTCTTGTCGATGATGAACGTGCCCCGCGTGGCCAGGCCCCGCTCCTCGTCGAAGACACCGTACGACTTGGCGACCCCGCCGTGCGGCCAGAAGTCCGACAACAGGCCGAACTCGTAACCTTCCGTCTCGGCCCAGGCCCGGTGCACGTAGCACGGAGTCGACGGACACCGTCAGCACCTCGACGTCGTCCCGGTCGGCCTCGGGGAACGAGTCGCGCATCTCGCACAGCTCGCCGCTGCAGACGCCGCTGAACGCGAGCGGGTAGAACACGAGCACGACGTTCTTCTTGCCGCGCAGCTCCGATAGCTTCACCGGGCTGCCGTGCTGGTCCTTGAGCTCGAAATCCGGCGCCATGTCGCCGACCTCAACCGCCATTCGATCCGATCCTTTCTCCGGATCGCGCGCAGCGACCGCCTTAGTGATGCCGCTGGGAAGTTCGCGCTCGTGAGCCCGCGAGCATGGCCGTTCGAGGCCGCGCGGGACGACACCGAGTCTGCCACGCTCGCGCGACGTGATCGCACCGCGGTCAGGACTCGCCAGCGCCGCTGCCGCAGGCCTTATCGCCGCGCCTTGGGGGCGACCAGGCGGGTGGCCGACCAGTTCTTGCCCGCGCTGACCGTCGACGTCTGCGACAGCCCGGCGGTCGGTGCCGCCTCGCCGATCTCGCTCGGCTCGACGTGGCCGTCGCGGCCGGCCTTCGGGGTCAGCAGCAAGATGTACCCGCCGTCGGCGAGCGGCGTCTTGCGCGTCGACCAGCGCGTCAACGAGGTCTCCGTCGTCGTCCCGCCACCACAGCAGCACTCCGTCCACGACATCGTCGTAGTCCTCGTCGACCAGCTCGACGCCCTCGCCGGCCGCGACCGAATCCCGTAGCTGCTCGTCGCAGTCGTCGTCGTAGCCGATCTCCTGGACTACATGGCCCGGCTTGATGCCGAGCCGCTCGGCCAGGTCATGCTGGTCGGCCGCCTGGCCAGCGGTCGCGCTCACGTAACGTCCTCCCATCCTTTCCCGCGCCAGGCCGGGCCCGGCGAGTACACCGGCTGGTGTCATCGCCACAGACCCGCAGCCCGCGCGAGCGTCTGTACTTCTTGCTGGGACAGTCCACTATGGGGAGCGGCCCTGCGCAAGTCACAATTCGTGCAGAGCGCAGCTATCCAAGGTCATCATTCGATCTTCCCCGTCCACCGGCGCCTTACTCAGACCGGTAAACGTTCCGTTTCACGCGGTTACGTCCTGGTAACTGCCGTCAGCCACAAGAACTCGGCGCCGACATTGGCAGGGGCCATGGATGCACTACTGGCCCGCGCAGGTGAGGATGGAGGTGTCACCAGCTACCAGAGCGAGGATCATCCCGTGCCCTCAGGACGCCAGCGCTACTCGATCATCAGCGACGGCCTGCCCACCCAGCTTCCCGACATCGACCCTGACGAGACCAGGGAGTGGCTGGAGTCATTCGACGACGTGGTGCGGACGCGCGGCCGGACCCGCGCCAGGTACGTCATGCTCAAGCTGCTGGAACGCGCCCGCGAGCAGCAGGTCGGGGTGCCCGGCCTGCGCAGCACCGACTACATCAACACGATCCCGCCTGAGCGCGAGCCGTGGTTCCCCGGTGATGAGTACACCGAGCGCCGGATCCGCGCCTATATCAGGTGGAACGCGGCGGTCATGGTATCGCGGGCCAACCGGGCCGGGTCTGGGCGTCGGCGGCCACATCGCCACCTATGCGTCCGCGGCGAGCCTGTACGAGGTCGGCTTCAACCACTTCTTCCGCGGCAAGGACCACGGCGAGTCGGGCGACCAGGTGTTCATCCAGGGCCACGCCGCGCCGGGCATCTACGCGAGGGCGTTCCTCGAGGGACGGCTCTCTGAGGATCAGCTCAACGGGTTCCGCCAGGAACTGTCGGCACCCGGCGGCGGCCTTCCGTCCTACCCCCACCCCAGGCTGATGCCGGACTTCTGGGAGTTCCCGACCGTCTCGATGGGGCTGGGCGCGATCGACGCGGTCTACCAGGCCAGGTTCAACAAGTACCTGCTGGCCAGGCAGATCAAGGACACCAGCAGGTCGCGGGTATGGGCGTTCCTCGGCGACGGCGAGACCGACGAGCCCGAGGTGCTCGGCTCGATCGGGCTGGCGGCCAGGGAGGAACTCGACAACCTGATCTTCGTGATCAACTGCAACCTGCAGCGGCTGGACGGCCCGGTCCGCGGCAACGGCAAGATCATCCAGGAGCTCGAGGCGTTCTTCCGCGGCGCTGGCTGGAACGTCATCAAGGTGATCTGGGGCCGGGACTGGGACCCGCTGCTCGCCAAGGACGTCGACGGCGTCCTGGTCAACAAGATGAACACGACGCCGGACGGGCAGTTCCAGACCTACGCGGTCGAGTCAGGCGACTACACCCGCGAGCACTTCTTCGGCGGCGACCCCAGGCTGCGGACGATGGTCTCGCACCTGTCCGACGACGAGATCCGCAACCTGTCCCGCGGCGGGCACGACTACCGCAAGGTCTACGCCGCGTTCAAGGCCGCCACCGAGCACGTCGGCCAGCCGACCGTGATCCTGGCGCACACGATCAAGGGCTGGACGCTCGGGCCTGACTTCGAGGCCAGGAACGCCACGCACCAGATGAAGAAGCTGACGGTGGCCGAACTCAAGGAGTTCCGCGACCGGCTGTACCTGGAGATCCCTGACTCGGCGCTCGAGGCCGAACTGCCGCCGTACTACCACCCGGGCGAGAGCTCTGACGAGATCGCCTACATGAAGGAGCGCCGCCAGGCGCTTGGCGGGTACCTGCCCAAGCGGCTCGTCAGGTCCCGGCCGCTGGTGCTGCCAGGCGACGCCAGCTATGACGAGCTGCGGGCCGGCTCCGGCAAGCAGCAGATCGCCACCACGATGGCGTTCGTCCGGCTGCTCAAGGACCTGATGAAGGACCCGGAGATCGGCGCCAGGTTCGTGCCGATCATCCCGGACGAGGCCAGGACGTTCGGCATGGACTCGCTCTTCCCGACGGCGAAGATCTACTCGCCGCACGGCCAGTCCTACGAGGCGGTCGACCGCGCGCTGCTGCTGTCCTACAAGGAGTCCGAGCGCGGCCAGATTCTGCATGAGGGCATCAGCGAGGCCGGCGCGATGGCGTCGACGGCCGCGGCGGGCACGGCCTACGCCACGCACGGCACGCCGATGATCCCGATCTACATCTTCTACTCGATGTTCGGGTTCCAGCGCACCGGCGACCAGATGTGGGCGCTTGGCGACCAGCTCGGCCGCGGGTTCCTGCTCGGCGCGACCGCCGGCCGGACGACGCTGACCGGGGAGGGCCTGCAGCACAACGACGGCCACTCGCTGCTGCTCGCCTCGACCAGCCCGGCCTGCATCAGCTACGACGCTGCCTGGGCCTATGAGCTGGCCGCGATCGTCAAGGATGGCCTGCGCCGCATGTACGGCGGGAGTCCTGAGCACCCGCATGGCGAGGACATCTTCTACTACCTCACCCTCTACAACGAGCCCTACGTTCAGCCGCCGCAGCCGGCCGACTACGAGGGCGGCGCCGAGGCGCTCGAGCATGGAATCCTGCGCGGGCTGTACCGCTACTCGGCGGGACCGGAGACCGGCGGCACCGACGGCACGGGCACGGACGGCAATGGCCCGAGGGCCAGGATCGCCGCCTCCGGGGTCGCCGTGCGCTGGGCGCTCGAGGCGCAGCGGCTGCTCGCGGCGGACTGGGGCGTGCACGCCGAGGTCTGGTCCGCGACGTCATGGTCGGAGCTGCGCAGGGACGGGTTGTCCTGCGAGGAGTGGAACCTGCTGCATCCCGACGAGGCCGCGCTGGTCCCCTACGTGACCCAGCAGTTCGCCGGCGAGCACCAGTTGCCGGTCGTCGCCGTCAGCGACTGGATCAGGGCCGTTCCCGACCAGATCGCGCGCTGGGTGCCCGGGCCGTTCACGTCGCTCGGCACCGACGGCTGGGGGTTCTCCGACACCCGGCCGGCGGCGCGACGCTTCTTCCATGTGGACGGTGAGTCGATCACGCTCGCGGTACTTGCTCAGCTCGTCAGGCAGGGCGACCTCAAGCACGAGGTGCTCACCGAGGCGATCACCAAGTACCGCCTGGACCTCGACGTCAGCTCAGCGCTGGGTTGACCGGCGCTCAGTTCCTGGTAGCGAGGAAGCCGTGCGTCCTGCCGCGGCTGTCGGTATAGGAACCGACCAGGTCCCCGGCGTTTTGTTCACGCCGCTGATCTGCGTGGAGCCGACGGCGTTGGGCTCGGTCAACGTCTGGAAGCCGCCCGTCGCCGTCCAGGTGAACCCGAAGGTCGTGGCGCCCATCGTGTAGCTGCCCACGACCTCGCCGTGGTCGTTGACGCCGAGCGCGACCGTGGCATCGGCTGCCGGCACGGCCAGCGGCGTGAGGTGCCTGGTGCGCAGGTTGAGCAGGAAGGACGTGATCGGGCCGGTCTGAGGCGTGAAGAAACCGACGACCCGCTTGGTGTTACTGATGCCGGTCGGGGTGAGCTGACGCGCTCCTGGTGACGTGGCAAGGTAGCGAGGCCATGGTTGTCGATGCCGACCAGTTCGTTCGTCTGGGCAGGCGGTGCCTGGGCCCGCGCGACGGCTTCCATCGACAGCGGGAAGGCCACCTTGTGGACGTGCCCGTCGCGCTCCCAGAAGCCGGTGTAGATGTTGCGGCCCGGCGCGGGCTTCACGGTGCTGGTGAAGAAGCCGACGCTGACCTTGTTGTCGTTCAGCCCGGTGACCTGCGCCTGCCGCGCGCCCTTGACGTTCTCGCTGCGCGCCAGCCGGGACGGCCCCCGTCGTCCCGGCTAGCGCGAGCCCGGCGGCGAAGGCCGCGGTCACCGCCGGTGTCAGTGCGCGAGCGGACAGCCTGAAGAGCAGCAATCTGATGGGTGCCAAAACCGCAATCCTCCCCGAGTACGTCGCCGCGACCAGCCCCCTGGCCGACCAGACGGTTAACGGGGAAAGATGGCCCTTCGGTTCACCACTCCCCGCTACGGCGTGGCCAGCATCCCGTGCGTGCTGCCGTTCTTGCTGATGAAGAACCCGACCAGGGCGCCCGCGTTGTTGATGCCGTTGATCACCGTCGTACCCTTCCCCTGAGGGTCGTTGACCTTGCGGAAGTGGCCCTTAACGGTCCAGGTGAAACCGAAGGTCTGGGCGCCGATCGTGTAGGCGCCGACAACCTCGCCATGGTCGTTCACGCCGAATGCCTGCGTCAGGTCGGCGCCAGGAAAAGCGATGACGCGCACGCGCGACTGGGTGCCCTGGGTGATGTAGAACGCCTTGACCATCCCGGCTGCCTGGTTGAAGAACCCAACGACCGCGTTTTTGTTGTTGATGCCCGCCCCGGTCACGCTCGCCGAGCCTGGCATCTTGATCGCCACGAAGCGATGAGTTGCGATGTTGTACAGGTAACCGTGGCTGTTGCCGGCCGCGTCGACGTAGAAGCCGACCGCCTCTCCCGCGTTGCTGATGCCGAGCAACTGGTCGACAGGCGGGCTGGATTTGCCAGGCCGGCGCCTTGCTCGCCGGGAAGACCACCTTGTGGAAGTGCGCGCCGCGCGCCCAGAAGCCGAAGCTGGCGTTGGCTGCCGGATTCGCCTTGTTCGTGCCGGAGTAGAAGCCGACGATGACGCCGGTGCTGTTCAGGCCCGTGACCTGGGTCTGGGCCGAGCCGGGGAAGCTCTGCGCACTGTAGTCAGCCTGACCGTACGGGGGCGACAGCAGGTAGCCCGTGTTCGGGTGCCCTTGGGCGCCCGAGCCGTAGTAGCCGGCGATCTTGGCGTGGTTGTTGATGCCGAGCAACTGGTTGAAGCTGCGTCCCTTGGCGTTGTCGAGCGTGCGGAAGGTGTAACTGACAGCCGGGACCGCGGTACCCGCGCGAGCCACGCCAGCAGTGCCGAGCACGGGCGCGGTGATGACGGCCGCAGCGAGAAGCGCACCGAAGGCACCGGCCGCAGTGGCGACCGGCTTCCGGCGGATGTGGGGGGTCACGGTCATCGGTGCGTCCTCTCTGCCGAGCCGCGCGATCCACTCACTGTGCGCGAAACTGGCCATTGACACAATGCTGTCCCGGCCCGATGGTCCCCGGTCCGGCATGGCACCCTGAATGACGTGAGCGCGAAGGCAACGCCGGCGAAGCCGGACGGCGGCCGGGTCGGGGCGGACACGATCACCCGGCTCGAGCAGTCGATGTCGCGCGCTCGGCGCCGCGTCGATGGCCTCGATGGACGAGCGGCTGCCGTGGTTCCGCGCGCTCTCTGCCGAGAACCGGTCCTGGCTCGGCCTGGTCGCCCAGGCCGGTGTAGCCGCGTTCGTGGACTGGGTCAAGCACCCTGAGCGCGGGCGGCCCGCCGTGGCCGGGGAAGTCTTCGGCACGGCGCCCCGCGAGCTGGCCAGGGCCGTCAGCCTGCAGCAGGCCGTCGAGATGGTCAGGATCATCGTCGACGTCGTCGAGAGCCGGGTCGACGAGCTGGCCGCTCCCGGCGGGGAGAGCGAGCTCAGGGAGGCGGTGCTCAGGTACACCAGGGAGGTGGCGTTCGCCGCCGCCCAGATCTACGCCAGGTCAGCGGAGGCGCGCGGCGCCTGGGACGCCAGGCTCGAGGCCCTGGTGGTCGACTCGCTCGTCCGCGGCGAGATCGACGAGAGCTTGCCGTCGTGGGCCTCGGCGCTGAACTGGTCATCGGCGCCGGTCACCGTCGTGGCAGGCAACGCCGGGAGCAGCGAGCGGGAGGGCCTGATCGACGAGCTCAGGCTGCTGGCCAGGCGCGCCAAGTTCGACCTGCTGGCCGGCGTGCACGGACACCGGCTCGTGGTGATCCTCGGCGGCCCTGGCGACCCGATGCCGGTCGCCAGGCAGCTCGCGGCGCGGTTCGGCGCCGGCCCTGTCGTCGTCAGCCCGCCGGCGGAGAGCCTGCAACTGGCCGCCGAGTCAGCTAAGGCCGCGCTGGCCGGGATGCGCGCGGCGGTAGCCTGGCCGGATGCGCCGCGACCGGTGCCGGCGGCCGCCCTGCTCCCCGAGCGGGCCCTGGACGGCGACGACAGCGCGAGGCTGGAGCTGATCGAGCGCGTCTACGAGCCGCTGCACCGCGGCGGTGCGGCGTTGCTCGACACCGTCACGACCTACCTGGAGCAAGGCAACTCGCTCGAGGCCACCGCGCGGATGCTGTTCGTGCACCCGAACACGGTCAGGTACCGGCTCCGCCGGGCAGCCGAATTGACCGGCTTCAACCCCGGCGACGGCCGGGCCGGGTTCGTGCTCTCGCTCGCCATCGTCTACGGCCGGCTGTCACACAAGCGAACGTAGTTTGTAGAATACCTACATCCATCGGTCGCAAAAGTTCGTAGCCTCCTCTATTCGTATGGCGGACTCCTACAGTGCAAGGTAGAAAGATGCTTGTCATCGCCGCGCCTGGGCAGGGTGCTCAGACGCCCGGCTTCCTGTCGCCCTGGCTTGAGCTGCCCGGTGTCGCCGACTGGCTCGCGGCCTGGTCGGACCTGGCCGGCTGCGACCTGGTCAAGTACGGCACGGTCGGGACCGCCGACGAGATCACGGATACCGCGGTCGCTCAGCCGCTGCTGGTCGCGTCGGCGCTTGCGACCGCGTGGCTGCTGGGCGTCGGCTCCGTTTCCGCTGACGGGCATGACGCGAGCCATGAGCACGCCAACGGCCTAGGGCCGCACCGGCACGCCGACGGTCAGCCAGGGGTAATCGCCGCCGGGCACAGCGTCGGCGAACTCGCGGCCGGCGCGATCGCCGGCGTGCTCTGCGTGCAAGACGCGGTCCGGCTCGTGGGTATCCGCGGCCGGGCGATGGCCGACGCCGCCGCCGTCACGCACACCTCGATGACCGCCGTGCTCGGCGGTGACGAGGACGCTGTGCTGCGTTCGATCGAGGTGCACGGGCTGACGGCCGCCAACAGAAACGCCGCCGGCCAGATCGTCGCGGCAGGAACGGCCGAGCAGCTTGCCGCGTTCGCCGCCGATCCGCCAGCCGGGGCACGGCTCAGGCAGCTGCAGGTCGCCGGCGCGTTCCACACCGCGCATATGGCTCCGGCTGTCGACGCCCTGCGGTCGGCCGCGGCGACCGTCAACGTGCACAATCCGTCGCTGACGGTGCTGTCGAACCGGGACGGCGCACAAGTGCGGACCGGCGCGGACTGGCTGGAGCGGATCTGTGCCCAGGTCAGCGCCCCGGTGCGATGGGACAGCTGCATGGCGACGATGACCAGGCTCGGCGCCTCGGCGTTCCTTGAACTGCCGCCGGCCGGCACGCTCACCGGCCTGGCCAGGCGCGCTATGCCCGGGATCGAGACGCTCGCGGTCAAGACGCCCGACGACCTCGACGCCGCCAGGGCTTTGCTCGCCGAGCATGACCTGCACTCTGACAGCCACGCACCAGAATGGCGGCTGCTCGTCGCGCCGCTGGCCGGCACCTTCCGCTCAGCCGCCGCTCCCGATGGACCAGGGGCAGCGGTCAGCGTCAGGCGCTGAACTCGGCCGGGTCGAGATGCGCGGCGACAGCCACCTGGTAACCGCCAGCTTCCCGGCCACCATCATCGAATGGCTGGTCGAGGACGGCGACCCGGTCAGCCCGGGCCAGCCGCTCGTCAGGCTCGAACCAGCCGTGCATGCCGCCACTGATGAAGGGCACTGAATTCATGCGACTCCACGAAGGCTCCCCCGGCGCCCGGGTTCTGGCGTTCGGCGGCTACCAGCCTGCCCGGATCGTCACCAACGACGAACTCGCGGCGACGGTCGAGACGAGCGATGAGTGGATTCGCAGCCGCGTGGGGATCGCCAGCCGGAAGATCGCCGGTCCGGACGAGACCGTCGCCGACATGGCCGTGGCGGCGGCAGGCAAGGCGCTGGCCGGCAGCGGGCTCTCCCCCGCCGACATCGACCTGGTGATCGTCGCCACCTGCACGCCTGAGGTGATGATCCCCAACACGGCCGCCGTGGTCGCCCGCCGCCTGGGCATCGCCGCGCCTGGCGCCTACGACCTCAACGCCGCCTGCGCCGGCTTCTGCTACGCGCTCGCCGCCGCGAGCGACGCCGTGCGGGCGGGCTCGGCCATGCACGTGCTGGTCATCGGCGCGGAGAAGCTGTCCCAGTGGGTCGACTGGACCGACAGGTCAACGTGCATCATCTTCGCCGACGGCGCGGGCGCCGCGGTCGTCGGACCAGCCGCGACGGACTCCGACGAGCCCGAGCCAGGAATAGGCCCCGTGGTATGGGGTAGCGACGGCGACATGGCGGACAAGATCGCCATCAGCGACCGCAACTCGTTCATCACCCAGGAGGGTCAGGCGGTGTTCCGCTGGGCCACCACCGCGCTGCACCCGGTCGCCAAGCAGGCGTGCGCGGAGGCTGGGGTCGACCCGACGGAACTCGCCGTGTTCGTCCCGCACCAGGCGAACCTGCGGATCATCGAGGCGCTTGCGCGCCGGATCGGTGCCCCGCAGGCGAAGGTGGCCAACGACATCGTGACGGCGGGCAACACCTCGTCGGCGTCGATTCCGCTGGCGCTGTCCAGGATGATCGAGCGCGGCGAACTGGCATCGGGCGACAAGGCCCTGCTGATCGGGTTCGGCGCGGGAGTCTGCTACGCCGCGCAGGTGATCACGCTACCCTGACCGACGGCCGGTGACTGGCTGCGACTCAATCAGCCGGCCACGTGGCCACACGCACACGAACCGCACAAGACAGTCACGACCAAGAAGTAATCACAACAAAGGGAGAGAACCGGAATGGCAATGACCCAGGAGGAGATCCTCGCCGGGCTCAGCGAGATCATCGACGAGATCGCCGGCGTCCCCGCGGATGAGGTGAGCCCGGAGAAGACGTTCGTCGATGACCTGGACATCGACAGCCTTTCCATGGTCGAGATCGCCGTCGCCGCGCAGGACAAGTTTGGCGTGGAGATTCCTGACGACCAGCTCAAGGACCTCAAGACCGTGCAGGACGTCATCGACTACGTCGGGCGTGCCGCCATATCTGCATGACCAGGAAGCGGAGCGCGCGGCGCCGCGCCGGCCCGGTGCAGATGGCTGGCGCGGCGTAGCCCCGATCTAGGACGCAGCGACCAAGGGAGACCGAGCAAGTGCGCAACGACGCGACCCGAGTCGTCATCACCGGGCTCGGCGCGACCACGCCAGTTGGCGGCGATGCCCCGAGCACCTGGCAGGCGATGCTGGCCGGCCGCAGCGGCGTCCAGGCGCTGACCGATGACTGGGCGATGCGGCTGCCGTGCCAGATCGCGGCGAGGGCCGCGGTCGAGCCGACCGAGGTGATCGACCGCGTTCAGGCCAGGAAGCTGGACAGGTGCGAGATGTTCGCGATCGCCGCGGCCAGGGAGGCCTGGGGCGACGCGGGCTCACCTGACGTGGATCCGCTGCGGTTCGGCGTCGTCGTGGCGAGCGGCATCGGCGGCATCGGCTCGGTGCTGGCCGCCTACGACACGCTGAAGGAGAAGGGCTGGCAGCGGCTGTCGCCGTTCACCGTGCCTCAGCTGATGCCGAACGGCTCAGCGGGCTGGATCAGCCTGGAGTTTGGCGCCAGGGCCGGTGTACATACTCCGGTCAGCGCGTGCGCGTCGGGCGCCGAGGCCATCGGCTACGGAATCGACATGATTAAGTCAGGCCGCGCCGACATCGTGCTCGCCGGCGGCACTGAGGCCGCGATCATGGAACTGAACGTGGGCGCGTTCGCGGCTATGCGCGCGCTGTCGCTGCGCAACGACGAGCCCGAGCGCGCCTCCCGGCCCTTCGACAAGAACAGGGACGGCTTCGTGCTCGGCGAAGGCGCAGGGATCCTCGTGCTGGAGTCCGAGAGCCACGCGGCCAGCCGCGGCGCCCGCGTGTACGCGGTGGCCGCCGGCGCCGGCTACTCGGCGGACGCGCACCACATCGCCCAGCCTGACCCCGACGGAGCCGGCGCGGTGCTTGCGATCCGCCGTGCGCTGGAGAACGCCAACGTTGCCGCTGCTCAGGTCACGCACGTGAACGCGCACGCCACGTCCACGCCAGCTGGCGACGTCGTGGAAGCGCACGCGATCGCCGAAGCGCTCGGTGAGGTGGCGTCGAGCGTCGTGGTCTCGGCCACCAAGTCAATGACGGGGCACCTGCTCGGCGGCGCGGGGGCCGTGGAGTCGGTCGCGGCCATCATGGCCCTGCGCGACAAGACGGCGCCACCGACGATCAACATCGATGACCTCGAGGACGACCTTGGCGTCGAAATCGCGGTCAAGCCCACGGACCTGCACGCCCGCGGCAGCGAGCCGATGGCCGTCATTAACAACTCGTTCGGATTCGGCGGGCACAATGTCGCGGTCGTTTTCACCGCCGCCTGACCGGGCCAGTTCCACCGGAAGCAAGGAGCCTGACGTGACCATCTTGGACAGCCGACTCCCTCAGCTCGACAATGGCGCGGCATCGCGCGCGTCCACAGGGCCGGTCCCCAATCCGCCTGCGCGCAGCGCTCCTGCTGCCAGCCAGCAGGCCCAGAACCAGCAGGCCCAGAAGCGGCCCAGAACCTGCAGGCCCAGAACCAGCAGGCCCAGGAGCGCGAGCCCGGCTCGCAGCAGGCTGCCGAACCGGAGAGCACGCAGCTGCCGCGCGACCCGATGGCAAGGCTCGAGGCCTTGTTCGACGACGGGTCGGTGCGGCTGCTGCTGCCCGCCGACACCGGCGGCGTGCTCGTCGGCGAGGGCACGATTGACGGCATGGCAGCGGTCGCGTTCGCGTGCGACCCGCGGGTGCAGGGCGGCGCCATGGGTTCGGTCGGCTGCGCGGCGATCGTCACCGCGTACGACAGGGCGCTGGAGATCGGCGCACCCATCCTGGGCCTATGGCACTCCGGCGGAGCCAGGCTGCGCGAGGGCGTCGAGAGCCTGCACGCGGTGGGCACGGTCTTTGCCGCCATGACGCGGGCTTCCGGCAAGGTCCCGCAGATCTCGGTCGTGCTCGGCGCCGCCGCGGGCGGTGCCGCGTACGGGCCGGCGCTGACCGACCTCGTGATCCTGTCCGAGCAGGGCCGGATCTTCGTCACCGGACCAGACGTGGTGCGCAGCGTGACCGGCGAGGACGTCGACATGGCGCGGCTCGGCGGACCTGAGCCGCACAGCAGGCGTTCTGGCGTCGTGCACATCGTGACGCCGACAGACGGCGATGCGCTGATCACCGCGCGCGAGCTTGCGCTGCTGCTCGGCAGCCAGCACGCGGAGACCGACGAGGCGGACCACCCCTCGCTCGCCGATGAGGACCTGGGCGCCTTGCTCCCTGAGTCGCCGAAGCGTGCCTATGACGTGCATCCGCTGATCAACGGCGTGCTCGACGGCCCAGGGATTGAGCTGCACCCGCGCTGGGCGCCGAACGTGGTGACCACGCTGGGCAAGCTCGACGGCAGGACCGTCGGCGTGATCGCGAACAACCCGCTGCGGCTCGGCGGCTGCCTGGATGCCACCTCGGCCGAGAAGGCCGCCAGGTTCGTGCGGATGTGCGATGCCTTCGGTGTGCCGCTCGTCGTGATCGTCGACGTGCCCGGTTACCTGCCAGGCGTCGGCCAGGAGTGGGACGGCGTCGTCCGCCGGGGCGCGAAGCTGCTGCATGCCTTCGCGGAGGCCTCCGTGCCGCGGGTCACGCTGGTTACCAGGAAGTCTTACGGCGGCGCGTACATCGCGATGAACTCCCGTGCTCTGGGCGCGACCAAGGTCTTCGCCTGGCCAGGTGCCGAGCTCGCGGTGATGGGCGCGGTCGCAGCGGTCCGGATCCTGCACCGCAGGGCGCTCGCCGCCGCTCCCGCCGACCAGCGGCACGAGCTCGAGGCCGAGCTGGCGGCCGAGCATGAGCGCGAGGCAGGCGGCCTGGTCAAGGCGCAGGAGCTCGGCGTCATCGATGAGGTGATCGAGCCGGCCAAGACGAGGCAGGCGCTGGCAGACGCGATCGCTTCCGCTGCGCACGTCCGCGGTCAGCACGGCAACATCCCGCTGTAAGCACATGCCGCCAGCCAGCTACGGTCCAGCCGGCCAGCCGTGGCCAGCTGGGCAATCGCGAGCCGGGCGGTGTCAGCGGACGGTCAGCACGATCTTGCCGCCCGCGTGACCCTGCTCGACGATCGCATGCGCGGCAGCGGCCTCGGACAGCGGCAGTTCGTGACTGACCACCGCGCGCAGGGAGCCATCGCCGAGGCGGGCCGCGAGCGAGCGGGTCCTGGCTCCGTCGTCACCGATCAGGACGCCATGGAACGTGATGTTCGCGTCGATCAGCTGGTCGATGTCGAGATCCGGCGTCGCGATCGAGGCGATCTGCCCCCCGGCCCGCAGCGCCCCGAGCGCGGGCGCCGCGTGCGGTCCGCCGACGAGGTCCGCGATCGCATCCACCGGCCCGCCGGCTAGCGCGACCGCCTGGCCCGCTACATCGCCCGCCGTGTAGTCCAGGCAGCTCGTCGCTCCGAGTGAGCGCATCCACTCGTGCATCGCCTGCCGGCCGACGCCGATTGCCTCGATCCCGCGGCTGGCCGCGAGCTGCAGGAGGAACAGGCCGACTCCGCCGCTGCCGCCCAGGGCCAGCAGCCGGCTGCCTGGGCCGAGAGCGAGCCGGTCGAGAACCACCTCTGCGGTGCCGGCCGCCAGCGGCGTCGCGGCCGCCTGGCTGAAGGACACCGCCGGCGCGATCGGCGCCACGAGGCCGACGTCGACTACCGCCAGCTCCGCATAGCCGCCAGCGCCGTCGGGAAAGTGCGTCATAGCCATCACCCGGTCACCGGCCCGCAACCCGCTGACCCCCGGTCCCAGGCTCTCCACCGTGCCGGCGACGTCATAGCCGAGCACGCACGGAACCCGGAGGCCGGCCCAGCCGCCGTCGGCGCGGTTGCCGGCGTCGACGGGGTTCACTCCTGCTGCCGCGACCCGGATCCTGACCTGGCCAGGCCCTGCTACCGGGTCAGGAGCGTCCGTCAGCCTAAGCTGCTCCGGCCCGCCGAACTCGCTGACAACAACGGCCTGCATCATGTCCTCCTGGCGCTTGGCTCGCACCGCGCGAGCCATAGTCGGATCGTTATTCCGGCGGCTGGCATCATAAGGCCATGGCGAATGAGCGGATCGAAGTGCAGCGGATGATCGCGGCGGAGCCCGCGGCCATCTTCCGCGTCCTGTCCGACCCGCAGGGTCACGTGGCGATCGACAGCGCGGGGATGCTGATGGACGCGACCGGCAGCCCGGTCAGTGCCGTCGGCGACTCGTTTGTCGTGCACATGGACCGTGAGGCGCTTGGCGACTATCCGCTCGGCGAGTATGACGTGACCGTGTCGATCGCGACCTTCGAACCTGACCACGAGATCGCTTGGACCATCCTCGGTGCGATCAGGCCGGCCATCGGCCACGTCTACGGCTACCGGCTGGAGCCAGCGGCCGACGGCACCCTCGTCACCTCGTACTATGACTGGTCGCAGATTGACCAGAAATGGCGAGACGCCGACATCTTCCCTGTGATTTCCGAGGGAGCGCTGCGGGCCACGCTGGGGATACTCGCGAGGACAGTGGCCCGCGGCTACGTCAGCCCCCGCGTTTCCTAACCACGCTCTCCCGCACACGAACTTGCTGACCAGGGGGTGCGCATGACCACCGCGTTCGTGCTCGGCGGCGGCGGTCTGCTTGGCGCCCACGAGGTTGGCATGCTCAAGGCCCTCGCCGACGCCGGCATCCGGCCCGACCTCGTCGTCGGAACCTCGATTGGCGCGATCAACGGCGCGTTCGTGGCCGCCGATCCCGGCGGCTCCGCGCACAGGCTCGGTGAACTGTGGCGCAGCGACGCCATCAGGGAAGCGTTCAGCGAGAACCTGTGGGCCAGGGCGGTCCGGCTGGCCCGCTCTGGCACTCACCTGCACTCGATCGAGCCGCTCAGGCACATGCTGACCCGGATGCTGCCGGCCGCGGAGTTCGAGGACCTGCAGCTGCCGTTTCAATGCGTCGCGGCCAGCATCGAACGCGCTAGCGCCAGCTGGTTCAGTTCGGGTGAGCTCGTCTCCGCCATCCTCGCCTCGTGCGCCGTGCCCGGCCTGCTCCCTCCGGTTCAGGTCGGCGACGAACACTGCTTCGACGGCGGCCTCGTCGACTCCATCCCGGTCGGGCGGGCGATCGCCCTAGGCGCCACGACTGTCTACGTGCTGCAGGTCGGCAGGATCGAGAGCCCGCTCACGGTGCCGACGCGCCCCTGGCAGGTCGGCCTGGTCGCATTCGAGATCGCCAGGAGGCACCGGTTCAATGAGGAAATGTCGGCACTTCCGGATGGAGTCGCCGTGCACTTGCTGCCGACTGGCGGAAATCCGCGCGCGCCGGATCTGTCGCAACTGCGCTACCGCGATAAGACTATGGTCGGGGCGAGCATAGAACGCGCCTACGCCGCCTCCGGGCGCTATCTCGCCGCGCTTGCCGGACGCTGAACCTCCGGCCAGTGCGGCGGAGTCGCCCGCGAACCCGAGGAGTTGCCCATGCTCCCGCCCAGGCTGATCAGGCGGCTGGTGCTGGCGCCGCTGGCGATGGTCATCGCCCTGGCTGTCGCGGTACTGTTCCCGTTGCTCGCGGTCCTTACCTGGCTGTTCGACCGGGTCGGCAGGTCCAGACCCGGCCGCAACCGGCCGCTGCGGCTCTTGTTCTTCGCGGTCGTCTGGCTGGTAGCCGACACGTCAGCGGTGTCCATGTGCCTGGCGCTGTGGATCGCGAGCGGGTTCGGCGGCAGGCTGCGGACCGAGCCCTATCAGGTCAGGCACTACGCGGTCATGCGGTGGTTCCTGGACCTGGTCTATCGCGGCGCCGCCCGCGCGTTCGGCCTGCGGATCGAGGTCGACGAGCCCGAACTGACCGAGGAGGAAGCGGCCTCACGGCTGGCCCGTCCGGTGATCGTGCTCTCCAGGCACGCCGGACCCGGCGACTCCTTCCTGCTGGTCCGTCAGCTGCTCAGCGTGTACGGACGCAGGCCGCGGGTTGTCATGAAGGCCAGTATGCAACTGGACCCAGGCGTCGATGTCGTTGCCAACCGGCTGCCGAACGTGTTCATCTCGCACGCCAAGACCGGCGAGCGAGTCTTCGTCGAGCAAATCGAGCGGCTGGCCAAGGGACTTGACGACGCTGGCGCACTAGTGATCTTCCCTGAAGGCGGCAACTGGACGCCGGGGCGCTGGGACCGGGGCATCCAGCGGCTCGAACGGCTCGGCCGGCGCGACCTGGCGGCACGCGCCAGGCAAATGCCGAACCTGCTCGCACCGCGCAGCGGCGGCGCTTTCACCGCGATCGAGGCCTGTCCGTCTGCGGATGTGATCTTCGTGGCGCACGCTGGCCTGGACCGGCTGGTCACGGTAGCCGACGTCTGGCGGAACCTCCAGGTGAACCAGACCATCAAGGCGAAGTGGTGGCGAGTTCCCGTCGATCAGGTGCCGCGCGGCATCGACCACGAGGAGCAACTGCGCTGGCTCTATGACTGGTGGCAGATCATCGACGAGTGGATCTCGCAGAACAGGCCGCCTAGCGAGCGGCCAGCAAGCGAGCAGCCGACGGCGACGCCTGTCATTGCCGAGGCCGACTAGAAAGCCCTCGTACCTGCCCTGGCGGCGATGTGCGGGGGCACGGCCAGGCCGGCCGGCAGACCTTGGTCAGGTACCGGATCGCCCCAGCCACTTACCAGCGGCAGTTCGCCTGCCCACAGCCCGAGTGCGGCGTCGGGGCTGTCACCGTCATCTGGCGGCCCCGTCCTGACTTTCACCGAGGCCTCGTCGAGCGGCAGCGCGAGCAGCGCGGTCGCAGCTAGTTCCTTGCGGCTCGGCCGCCGCACGTAGTCCCACTGACCAGGCGCGAGGTGCTCCGACAGGAGCCGCAGTCCGCGCAGCTTCTCGTCCGAGTCGGTGACGAGCCTCGGCGTGCCGTAGATCATCGCGCTGCGGTAGTTCACCGCGTGCTCGAAGACAGACCGCGCCAGCACCAGCCCGTCTGCCAGGGTGATCGTCACACAGGCCAGCGCGTCAGCGCCAGGGCCGGTCTGCAGGCTGCGGCTCGCGACAGAGCCGTGCAGATAAAGGGTCTCGTCGTCGAAGCCGTAGGAGGTAGGGACCACCATCGGCGCGCCGTCGACGATGACGCCCAGGTGCGCGATGAACCCCGCGGCCAGGACGGACATCAGGTCGGTGCGGTCGCTGCGGCCCTGCTCACGCAGCCTGCGGTGGCTCGTCCGATCCGTTGCCGACAGCCCACCGCGGGCCTGCCGTGCAGTCGGACCACCCGATTCCTGCTTGCTCACACCCGGTGTCCTCGCTGCTGGCCAGGGGGACGACCCCTTGATCCCCCGCCGTCCTGGCTGAACCGCGATTCTAGCCAGTGGCGTGCAGCCACCGAACTGGCGCGCCAGCCGATGCGTGCCTGAACGGCTCGAGTTCGGCGTCCCAGGCATCACCGAGCAGCAGTGCCAACTCGGCCTCGAGCGACCCGCCCAGTGCCGGGTGCCGTGGCCCGTGCATCTCCCTGATCGCGCCGAGATGCTCGCTGTCGGCGCCCGAGGCGGCGAGGGTGAGGACGGCCCTGAGCCTGTTCTCGCCGATCGTGACGTCGCCGTTCGCGCTGAGGCTGGCCGAGAATATCCCGAGGGCTGGCGTGCAGCTATACCGGACCGCGTCGCAGCCCGCGCTCGCCTCCTCGGTTACCTCGAACCTGAGCAAGTTCCAGCTGGCGAGCGCTGAGGCGATCTCGCCGGATGTGCCCGGACGGCCTTGCCAGTCGAGTTCGGTACGGACCGACCCTGGCGAGGCCGGCTGCTCGATCCAGTGCAGCTTGACGGGCACACCGAAAATCCCGGCCACGGCCCACTCGATGTGCGGGCTAAGCGCCGGGGGCGCAGAATGAATCTGCAGCACGCCGCGTACGGTCACCAGACCTCCTTGCCTGCCGGACGAGGTGCGTCTTCCCCAACGAACCTCGGCTAGCTGGCGGCGGAGGGCCGCCCGCTTGGGGCGTTGCTGCTGATACTCCAGAGACATTGTGCAGCATGGACCCGCGCCGCACCAGCACCGACCTGCTGCGGCGCGGCGCAGCCCGGGCCAAGCAGGCTGGGCGAAGCCCGGGCCAAGCAGGCTGGGCGAAGCCCGAGCCAAGCAGGCTGGGCGAAGCCCCTGGTGGCGTGATGTGATGGTGGCGTGATCCAGAAGGATTCCGCGCTTGTCTTGGTGGGCGAGATGTACGGGATCCAGCTCGACCAGCTGGCGGCCGTACTCGAGGCGACGCCGCGGCGCACGGCAACTCAGGTAGCCCGGTGGCGCGCGGCAGGCATGGCGGACGCAGGCGTGCTCAGCGCCGGCCCGCGCTGGGTCTGGCTTACCAAGGCTGGCCTGGCGGCGAGCGGGCTACCTTACCGGGCGAGCACACCAGGGTTATCGAGGCTCGCGCACCTGCGGGCGGTGACCGCGGTGCGACTGGCATTTGCCGCGACCCAGCAGGTCAGCGACGCCGGAGCCTACTGGCGCAGTGAGCGCAGACTCAGGGCCAGGATGGGCGGCAGGATCGGACTGCGCGAGCACGTACCTGATGCCGAACTGCACTGGCCGGATAGCGCGGCGGTCCCATGGGCAGGCGAGTGCTGGGCGATCGAGGCTGAGCTCACGCCGAAGACGGCTGCCAGGACGGTCGCCATCATGCGCGAAATGCTGACCCGTACCGGGGACTACGGCTGCCTGGCGGCGGACGTCCAGGTGCCGGGCCGACCAGTCCGCCACAGCAGAGCGATCTACCTGTGCACGCCCGCCGCCCTGCCGGTGGTGATCCGGGCTCGGGCCGCGCTCGGCGAGATGGCCGGCCGGGTCGAGGTCCGGCTGCTGCCAGCGACCGCAGGACTGGCTGGCCACGGCTCACCGGTGAGGATAGACAGAACATCAGTGCGGCGGGTGGTGGCGCCGGCGCTGCGGCTGTCATGATCGGGCGCTGGCTTGGCCTGCTCGCGGCGCGGGCGATGCTCAGAGCCGCGGCGAGGCTGCTGACTGGCGTCGTCGCGGCAGTCGTAGCGGTCGCCGCGGCTCCAGTGACATTGGTCGCTGTCACGGCCTTCGCGCTCGCCTGGCGGCTGGCGTGGCCGCCACGCAGGCTGCTGGTGGCGGCGGCCTGGTGCATGCCTATGGTCGTCGTCTGGCTGGCCTGGATCGCGCGAACGGCACCTGGGTGGCCTGATGTCCTGACCGCTCCGTACCATGCCTGGCTGTCCTGCTGGCATCTGGCCAGAACCGGCCATCTTGCCAGGGCAGCAGCGACCGTCGCGCCTTCCGCGATCCCGCTCGGCCTGATCGCGGGCTCCATCGCGTGGCGGTACCGGACCGGATCACTGGCCGCGGGTGCAGGCGGACTGTCCCCTGCTTCGGCCGTCGCTTTCGACCAGCGGCAGTGGCGGCACCAGGTCCGCTCCGCCAAAGCCAGGATCGACGCGCCCGCGTCGGTGCCGCTCACGACGCGCGGTGACGCACTGGTGGCCGGGGCGGTCATCAGGACGGTCGGGCACAGGTCCGGCCGGCTGGCCGCCATCGGCTACCAGCGGATGCGATCGCACCAGGTCGTGGTCGGCACGACGGGAACCGGCAAAACCACGCTCTTGCTGAGACTCTGGACGGCGTTCATGGCGACCGGGCTGCGGCGGCACGCGGCGGGCCTCGGCGCGCCGCCGCTGCTCGTGGTCCTCGACTGCAAGGGTGGTTCGGACGCCCGCAGGATCGCTGACAGGTTCCGGCGCGTGCTGCGGGAGGCGGGTGCTCGGTCGACCGCCATCTGGCCGGACGAGGCCAGCCTGTCGCTCTGGCGACTACCGCCCCGCGCCCTCACGACCACGCTCGTCGACCTGATCGAGCACGGTACCGGCTCGGCCGCGTACTACACCGACGTGATGGAAGCGCTGATCGGCCTCGCGGTCGAGGCGCCGTGCGGGCCGCCGGGCAGCGCGGCCGAACTACTCGACCGGCTTGAACCCGGCTGGCTCGCCGCGGCCTACGCCGCCTCTGGCAGCCCAGCCGACCACGCAATGATCAGGTCAGCGTCCCGGCACCTGGCCGACGTGGCCCTCCGGTTCCGCACCCTGTTCGGCAGGCTCGGCCCTGGCCTGGACGGTCCTGCGGACTTCGGGGATGCCGACGCCTGGTATTGCATTCTCGAGGGCACCGATCAGATCCCGGTGGCCGAGGGTCAGGCCAGGGCGCTGACAGACCTGCTGGCGAGCTTCGCCGTCCGCGGGGCGCACCGGCGCGAGATCCTGCTCGCGGTCGATGAGTTCTCGGCGGTATCCCGTCGGCTGCCGATCTGGCAGTTGTACGAGCGGGCCAGGTCGCTCGGCCTCGCCGTCCAGGTGTCGGCCCAGTCCTGGCAGGGGCTGGCGGCGACGGAGGATGAGCGGTACCGGATCGCGGCGTCGGCAGAGGGCGGGATCTGGCTGCTTCGCACGCCGCACCCTGAGCCGCTCACGGGGCTGGCCGGGACCCGCAAGGCGATCGAGACGACCAGAACCCTCGGCAGGTTCCCGCGCTGGCGCAAGCAGGGGTCGTCCAGGCTGCGCGATGTACCGGTGGCCGACCCGGCGATCATCCGCGGTCTCGACGTCGGTCAGGTCGCCTACATCTACCGGGGCGGCGTCACCTACGTGCAGGTCAAGCGCCTAGTTGCGGCCCCCGCCGCGGTGCCGGGCCGGGCGCGACGCCAGCAGGGCCCGGTCGACGGGTGCGCTGCCGGCGTCAGCGCTCGCACGCGGTTGGCGCAGACCGCCAAGGCACCGGTTCCGGCGCGGGCTGCCGCGCTCCCGGGCGTGAGCGCCGTTCTCGACGCCGCCTTCGGCCCTGAGCCACCGGCCAGCCCCAGGCGGGCCGGTGAATCCGAGATCAGGCCGTGACCCGCCGGCGGCCGCACGACCCCTTCGCCGCGCTCGGCGTGAGTGCCTCGGCGGATCTGACCGACGACGATGTCAGGGCGGCGTGGCGCCGGCTGGCCACGGCCACCGCACCCGGACCGCGCCGACGGCGGCGACCCCGAGCGGTTCGCGATGGCGGCGGGCGCCTACACAGACCTGCGAACCGGCTATGGCCGCAGCGAGGCCAGGGCCAGCCTCGCCGGGATCGCCAGAGAAGACGTTTCGCTTCGGGCCCTGCGGGCCGGCTTCTCGCCTCGGGCCCTGCGGGCCAGCCCCTGGCTTCGGGCCCTGCGGGCCGGCTTCTCGCCTCGGGCCCTGCGGGCCGGCTTCTCGCCTCGGGCCCTGCGCGCGGTGGCCGCCGTTCCGTCGCTGGTCAGGCGCGGGCGTCCGGTCCGGCTCGCGGCGCGCGTGGCCGCGGCCGGGTCTGCGGCCACGCTCGGGGTGCTCGCGGCCGGGCCAGGAGCGGCGGGCCCTGCCCTGGCGACTGGAGCGGCGACCTGGCTGCTTGTGACCGCACGGCACGATCTCGGTGCGCCGACCTGGGATGCCGGCGGTCAGCCCGGATCGGAGCCGGTGGCGACCGGCCTGGCGGGATCGGCTGACCACGCCGACCACGAACCGACGTAGAGGGCGGCCGGCAGGCCGGCCAGTTCCAGTGCCAGCACTTCCTGCGCGGCGGTCACGCCTGATCCGCAGTACGCACCGCGCCACGACCGCCGCGGTTTCGTCAGGTCAGGCGGCAGCCCAAGGCCCGCGAACCGCTCGCGGAGCGCGGCCGGCGGCAGGAACGTGCCGTCGGCGGCCAGGTTGCCGGTGGCCGGGGCGCTGATCGCACCGGGAATGTGACCAGCTGCTGGATCGACGGGCTCGGTCTCGCCGCGGTACCGCTCCGGCGCCCTGGCGTCGAGCAAGAAGCCGGATCTCGCGAGGTCCGCCGCGGCCGCGTCGTCGAGCACCGGCATGCCGCCGCCCTGACCTGCCGCGAAGTCGCCAGGCACTGGCCGCGGCACCTGCGTCGTAACCGGCAGGCCGGCGTCGGCCCAGGCGGCCAGACCACCGTCCAGCACCGCGACCTCGTCGTGGCCGAAGTAGCGCAGCAGCCACCAGAGCGGGCCGCGATCGTCGACCCGGCGTCGTCGTACGCGACGGTCGAGCTGCCCGTGATGCAGCCCGGCCGCGCGCATCGCGGCCTCGAAGACAGCCCGGTCCGGCAGCGGATGGCGCGCCGCCGGTGCCGGGCAGGCCCGCCAGATCCTTGTCTAGGTCGAGGAAGACTGCGCCGGGCAGATGACCCTGCAGATAGGCCTGGATCCCAGGCGGGCCGCCGAGCCTCCAGCGGACGTCGAGCAAGGCCACCGGGCCCTGTCCCGAGTCGAGCAGGCGCTCCAGAGCCGCCGCTGTGATCAGCGGCCCGCTGGCCCGGGCCTCGGGCCGGTCGCTGGCGCCGGGCCCTGCAAGCCGGCCGCTGGCCTCGCGCCCGGCGCTTGCGTCGATCACTGTGGATAACCTCCGGAATCCTGTGCATAACCAGGCCTGGCGCGGTGCGGTCCCCGCTCTGGCCTGTGGACAAACCTCGCCTGTCGATCCAGCCTCAGCTGGCCGCGACCGCCAGCAGCGGCACCAGCTGGTCGGCCTGCGTCAGTGAGCCATGCATCCCGATCAGCGCAGACTCGCGCGGTTCGGCCTTAGTCGCGACGACCGCGCTCGGCCCTGAGGGCGCGACGATCACGTCGCCGATCCGTGCGGCGAACCTGCGGTCGACAGGCCCGAACCAGCCGTCCTCGATGGCCTGCTCCCGGCCGGCCACCCAGGCCCGGTCGCCGAGCAGCCCTGCCCAGGCAATGAGCACGTCACCGGCCGCGCCAGGCCGGCAGTACAGGTGCCTGGCTCGCGGCTCACCGCCGAGCAGCGCCACGCCATCCCGCAGCGCCGGCTCGGCGTCGACGTCGATCCGGTCGGCTGCAGGCACGTCGGTCATTCCGTGATCAGCGGTGATGTACAGCGCCGTGCCGTGCGGCAGGGCCGCGGCGAGTTGCTCGGCGAGCTTGTCGACGTGGGCGAGCTGGTATTGCCAGGCGTCGGAGCCGCAGCCGAGCACGTGCCCGGTCGCGTCGAGGTCGCCGTAGTAGACCATCGCCAGGGCCGGCGAGGCACCGGCCAGCGCCGCTGCGGACCGCGACACGAGCGCGCCGAGCGTGTCGGCCGGCAGGAACCGCGCGCCCCGCATCGCCGCGGTGGACAGGCCGGACTTGCGGAACGCGCCTGGAGCCGCGCGGAACGCTCGCGACGCCGGCCGCCTCGGCCCGCTCGAAGATCGTCGACCCAGGCTGCCAGCTGAGCGGGTCGACGCCCGCGTCCCAGCGCAGCGCGTTCAGTAGCTTGTCCGAGCCCGGAATGGCGACCTGGTAGCCGAGCAGGCCGTGCTGGCCCGGTGGCCGCCCCGTGCCGAGCGTGCCCAGGCTGGTCACCGTGGTCGCCGGGAATCCCGCGGTCAGCGGCGCCGCGGTCATGGCCAGCTCGGACAGGAACGGCGCCGCGGCGGGATGAGCGCTGAGCAGCTCCCAGCCCAGGCCGTCCACCAGCAGCAGGCAGACTCGCTCGGCCGCTGGCAGGCGCAGCGGATTGGGCTCGCCAGGCACCGAGAGCGCCGCGAGCATCGAGGTCGCGAGCGCGTCCAGGCTCGCCTCCGCGTACCTCGGCAGCGTGGGCTCGACGGTCTGGGTGGTCATGTCCTGCTCGTGCTGCGACGAGAGCGCCTGCGCGAACGCGAGCACCTGCTCGACCGCTTCTGCTCCGTCTGCTGCCTCGCTGATCCGCATGGTCACGTCGTCAGACGTCATGGCACCGGTATAACCATGATCGGCCTCGCAGTTCTCATCGCCGCAGTGGGCCGGCTCAAGCTCCAGGTGCCGAAGCGAGTTCCAGCCGATCGTCAGCACGATCTCCGACGGCATCGTGACGCCGCGCTTGTAGTTGGCGGGATCGGGAATCACCCTGGTCAGCGCCACGGTGGAAATCCGCGAGCAGCGGATCGCCTCGGTGGAGGTCTCCGCCTGCGGCCGAGACTCCGGCACGTTCTCATCGGCCGGATATTCGTCGGTGTGGCTGTAGACCAGCCTGGTCGGCGTCAGGGCCAGCACCGTCATGTGCCGCCGGACCTCCATGCCCGGATCGAAGTGCGCGTCATGATGCACGAAGTAGGAGACGACTTGCTCCGAGCCGACCGCCGATGAAACCGCGTCGGCGACGATGCCCGGGTAGTAGCCGCTTCGCTCGATGGCCGACAGCATCCCGTCGGCCGAAGCTGTGGTACTCATCCTCACATCCTGCACCGCCGGGCAGGACCGGCCGGCCAGTGTGGTCACAGATTGACGGCGCGCCTGGCTCATTTCCGCGACGGTGAGGTCGATGCACGCGCTGCGCGGCCGGCTCGGGCAGTTCGAGCGCTCCGGCCCCGGCCGACGGCTTCGGCCGTCGCGGCGACCGGGCGCCAGCGCCGCCGCCCCGGCCGCGGTAGACGAGCAGGCCGTTGACCGGGTCAGGCACGGCGTCCAGCGCCGCCTGCACGCCAGGCAGCCCGCGGAATGCCTCCCAGCGGACCTCGTCGGCGAAGCAGACCTCGAAGACGACACCGTGCCGGTGCTCGATCCAGGCCCACTCGACGGCGCCGCTCGTGATCGCCGACTCGACAAGCTGGGTCCGGTAGGAGTCCTTCCAGGACAGCGCTGCCTGGAGCTGCGAGTCGAAGACCTCGACCGACCACCACTCAGCCATACCAGCCAGGGTAAGCCCGTCCTGGTGGTTTGAGCTTTCGCTGTTGGCATAACCACGCTCGGTAGCCAGTGGCCCAGGCCGGGTCGGTCAGGGCAGTGGCAGCCCGGCCCGCGCGACCGCGCCGATCCGGTCGGCGTACCCGGCAGCTTCCTCGTCGCTGGCGTAGCGCTGCCGCGGCCAGAAGAATCCGCGCAAGCCGTCGCCCTTCGTCCTGGGCACGACGTGCGTGTGCAGGTGCGGGACGCTCTGGCTGACGACGTTGTTCGCCGCGACGAAAGTGCCCTGGGCGCCGAGTGCGGCCGGCACGGCCGCGCTGATCAGGCGGACCGTCCTGAAGTACGGCTCGATCAGCCTGGCAGGCAGGTCAGCCAGCGTGACGATGTGCTCGCGCGGCACCACCAGCACGTGACCCTTGAACACCGGCCTGGCATCAAGGAACGCGACGGTGTGCTCGTCGCTGAAGACCATTTGGGCCGGGACGTCGTCCTGACGCGATGGCACAGAAAATGCAGTCGGTCACCCTGGCACGGTAGCGTTTGCGCGTGGCGAGCGGACGGACATCGGCATGTACTGGCCATCGGCGGCCTGCGCGGGCCGGAGCGGATCGGGCTGAGCAGGCAGGGGCTGCCGCTGCTTGCTCGCGTATGCGGCACGGCTGTCCGGCAGCCGCGACGCCGCGCATCTGCCTGCTCAACACCGCGATGGGCGATGATCCGGCCGCGTACCTGCGCAGCTATCACCTGTTTGGCCAGCTGCCAGGCAGGCTCACGCACTTGCAGCTTTTCCCGATGCCGAACGTGAGCGACCCCGAGGACTTGCTGCTCTCGCAGGACGTCATCTTCGTGGGCGGCGGCAGCGTCGCGAACATGCTCGCGGTCTGGCGGGCGCACGGCGTCGACGAGATGATGCGCAAGGCCTGGCAGGCAGGCGTCGTGCTGTCCGGTGTCAGCGCCGGCGCGATCTGCTGGTTCGGCGGCGGAACCACCGACTCGTTCGGAGTCGACCTGCGGCCGTTCACCGACGGGCTCGGCATGTTCGCGCCCAGCTACTGCCCGCACTACGACTCAGAACCGCGCCGCCGCCCGCTCTACCAGTCGCTGGTCGCCGACGGGTCGCTGCCGGCCGGCATCGCCTGCGACGACGGCGCGGCCGCGCACTTCGTGGACGACGACCTTGCGGGCATCGTCGCGGACGCCCCGCAGGCTCGCGGCTACCTCGTGGACAGGTCAGCGGACGGGGCCGCCGCGGAGACCGTGCTGGAGACTGAGCTGCTGACCGGCCGGTAAAGCGGCGGATCCGCCCGTCTTCGGGCGTAATGGCCGTCGCGCGTGCCGTCATCCCGGTACGATCGCGGGACAATCACTGCGTAGCCCGGAGTTTTCACATAATGCTTACTGTTCATAACTTTTCGTATGGCCTGCTGACCCCCGGCCTGGCCTATCTGATGTCGTTGTCGGCTCGTTCCTCGGCCTGCGCTGCACGAGCCGAGTCCCAGGCCAGCTCGGGCCGTTCGCAGGGTCCGCTGGCTGTTGCTCGGCGCGGTCTCGATCGGCATCACCGGCATCTGGGTGATGCACTTCATCGCCATGCTCGGCTTTACGATCCCTGGCGAGACGATCCATTACAACGTCCCGATCACGCTGGTCAGCATGCTGATCTCCGTCGCGTTCGTGGCGATCGGGCTGCTGATCGTCGGACTTGAGCGAGGCCATGACGCTCAGGTCGCTGCTCCTCGGCGGTGTCGTGACCGGGCTCGGCGTCGCTGCGATGCACTACAGCGGCATGGCGGCGATGCGGATGCCGGGCCGGATGAGCTACAGCCCTGGGCTGTTCGCCGTGTCGGTCGTGATCGCGATCGTCGCCGCGACGGCGGCGCTGTGGTTCGCGCTCCGGCTCGGCGGTTTCTGGCCCGGCTTCGGCGCCGCGCTGATCATGGGCGTGGCGGTCAGCGGCATGCACTACACGGGCATGGCGGCGATGCACGTCTTTCCGCCCGACGGTGCGCCGATGGCCATGGGCGGCGCCGACGCCGCGGCCTTCCTGCTGCCGCTGATCGTCGGCGTGTCGGTGACGACCTTCGTGCTGACCGCGGCCATCGCGCTGTCGCCGACGGCGGCCGAGATCTCGGAAGAGGCCGAACTGATGCGCAAGATCGGCGACCTGCGCGTCCAGCCGTCGGGGTTCCGCGCGCCGGCCGGCGCAGCGCGGGACGACGACAACCCCAACTTCAGGCCGACGCTGCGACAATAGCGAGATGAGCGCGGCCAGCCCGGACGACAGCGGGTGGCTGCTGCTCGTGTACCGGGTGCCGTCGGAGCCGACCAGGCTCCGTGCCGCCGTGTGGCGCAGGCTCAAGAGCCTGGGCGCGATCTACCTGCAGAACTCGGCGCGGCGCTGCCGGCCAGCGTGGGCGCCGAGCGGGCCCTGCGCAAGCTCCGGCGGGAGATCCTGGACATGTCGGGTACAGCGGTCCTGCTGTCCTGCTCGGTGCTGGCCGGCGAGCAGGGGGTGCTCGAGGCTTTCCAGGCGGCCAGGGACGACGAGTACGCCGAGATCGTGGACAAGTGCGAGGACTTCCTCGGCCAGGTCCGCAAGGAGTACGTGGCTGACCACTTCACCTACGCCGAACTCGAGGAGAACGAGGTCGACCTGGTCAAGCTGCGCAACTGGTTCGCCAGGGTGCGCGACCGTGACGTCTTCGGCGCTGGCGGGCGCGCCGCGGCGGAGCAGGGGCTGGCCGCCTGCGAACAGGCACTAGAGGACTATGCCGCACGGGTCTACGCCGAAGAGGCTGAGAGCCGCTGACGCAGCGACGCCGCCGGCATGCATGGCTCGCCTAGCCGCGGCGGACCGCACGCCACAGGCTGACCGGGAGCAGGGCGGCAATCAGCACAGGAACGAGCCACCAGGCGGCGACGCCAGCTTCGTGCGCGAGCAGGTAGGTGCCCGCCAGGCCGACTGTGACTCCAGCCGCCACCCGCCAGTCGTCGCCGATGACGAAGTCGTAGACGAACAGGCCGAACGCTCGCACCCGGTTCACATCAGCCTCCCTCGATGACCGGTTGAGCAGCTGAAACGGCTGGCCGACCGCCGCAACGCGGCGACCAGGGCCAGCGCGAAGACAGCGATGGCCGGCACGAGCACGAGCAGGGCAGCATCTGAGCCAGGCCAGTGCGCGCCCGGCTCCTTCGGCGCCCCAGAACGTGCCGAAGGCCGTGAGCATGATGCCGACCACGAATTTCATCGTGTTCTCCGGCACCCTGGCCAGCGGAGCGCGCAGCGCAAGGCCGGCCGCAGCGACCACCACGACGGCGCAAACGGCCGCCAGCGCGGCGAGCGGGATGTCGCGCGCGTTCCCGCCGAAGGTCAGCGCGATGAACACGACCTCGAGCCCCTCGAGCAGGACGCCCTTGAACGACAGCGTGAAGCCGTACAGGTCGGGCACCAGTCCGGCCCGGCGCGACTGGCCGACGGCAGGCTGGGCCTCAGCGAGGCTCACCTGCGTCCGGTAGATCTCCTGCTCGTCATGCAGCGCCTTGTGGCCGCTGGCCCGCAGGATCGCCTTGCGCAGCCACTGCAAACCGAAGACCAGCAGCAGCGCGCCGACGAACAGCCGCAGCGCCTGCAGCGGCAGCGCGGTCACGGCGGGGCCGAGCGCCGCGGTGATGACGGCGAGCACGGCAAGCCCGCGCCAGCAATCCCGATGTCGCCGAGCGCCAGTCCCGCGCCGTCCCGCGGCGAGCACGATCGTGGTTGCCTCGACCGCCTCGACGGTGCAGGCGAGGAAGACCGCGATGAACAGGGCGCTGGCTCCCACCGCATTCTCCCGCCTGGCCGGACCCGTCCTCCGGGCACGCCGTTGCTACGCACACGATTGTAACGACTGTCAGATCTAGTCATGACAACTGTTAGCTGACGACCCGTCCCTGGCGGGTTCAGCGTGATCTCACCCAGGCGCATCTGGCGGATCTTGCCCTGGTAGGCCTAGCATTCCGGTCGTGGCCATGCTTTTCGGAGCTGACGAAGCGGCGTGCTGGTCGGGCGCCCGATGCAGAGCGAGCACCTGGGCCATACGCTGCTGCCCAAGAAGATCGCGCTGCCGGTCTTCGCCAGCGACGCGCTGTCCTCGGTGGCGTATGCGACCGAGGAAATCCTGCTGGTGCTTTCGCTCGGCGGGATCGCGCTGCTGCACTACACGCCGTACATCGGCGCGGCGGTAGGCCTGCTGATGCTGGTCGTGGTGGCGTCGTACCGGCAGAACGTGCACGCCTATCCGTCCGGCGGCGGCGACTACGAGGTCGCTTCCACGAACCTGGGTCCCAAGGTCGGGCCTGGCGGTCGCGAGCGCGCTGATGGTCGACTACACGCTGACGGTGGCGGTCTCGGTCTCGGCCGGCGTGGCGAACCTGGCCTCGGCGTTCCCGGCCCTGGACATCGCACGTGACGGTGATCGCCGTGGTCGTTGTCGCGGTGATGGCCGTGATGAACCTGCGCGGCGTGCGCGAGTCGGGAACGGCGTTCGCGATCCCGACCTACTTCTTCATCGGCACCGTAGCCCTGATGATCATCTGGGGCGTGACGAGGCTGGCGCTCGGTCACCACCTGGAGGCCGAGAGCGCGCACTATCACGTCCAGGCCACGAGCTCGTTCACCGGGCTGCGCGCTGGTGTTCTTGCTGCTGAAGGCGTTCTCGTCCGGCTGCACGGCGCTGACCGGGGTCGAGGCGATCAGCAACGGCGTCCCGGCGTTCAAGCAGCCGAAGAGCAAGAACGCCGCGACCACGCTGGCCCTGCTCGGCATCATCGCGGTGGCGATGTTCGCCGGCGTCACCGCGCTCGCGCTGGTCAGCCACGTGCACGTCGCCGAGCAGCCGTCCCAGCTGCACGGGCTGCCGCACGGGCAGGCTCAGCGGACGGTGATCGCGCAGGTAGGCCAGGCCGTCTTCGGCGCGGGATCGCCGCTGTTCTACATCCTGCAGTTCGTGACCGCGCTGATCCTGGTGCTGGCGGCCAACACCGCGTTCAACGGTTTCCCCGTGCTCGCGTCGATCCTGTCCAGGGACGGCTACCTGCCCCGGCAGCTGCACAACCGCGGCGACCGGCTGGCCTTCAGCAACGGCATCCTGATGCTGTCCGGGTTCGCGATCTTGCTGATCGTCGTCTTCAACGCCTCCCCCACCCGGCTGATCCAGCTGTACATCATCGGGGTGTTCGTCTCGTTCGTGTGCAGCCAGACCGGCATGATCCGGCACTGGAACCGGCTACCTGAAGTTCACCGAGGATCCCAAGGCCCGCAGGCACATGCAGCGCACCAGGGTGATCAACACGGTCGGCGCCGTCTTCACCGGCGTGGTGCTGGTGATCGTGCTGTTCAGCAAGTTCGTCAGCGGCGCCTGGATCGTCGTGGTCGCCATGCCGGCCATCTGGCTGACCATGCGCAGCATCCACAATCACTACGCCAGCGTCGCGGTCGAGCTAGCGCCGCCGCCGGCCGACCAGCCGGTGACGCTCCCGTCCAGCAACCGCGCGATCGTGCTGGTCTCCAAGCTGCACCTGCCGACGCTGCGCGCGCTCGCCTACGCGCGGGCGACCCAGCCCAGCCACATCGAGGCGGTCACGGTCAGCGTGGACGACGCCGAGACCGCGCGGCTGCGCGAGGAGTGGGAGAACGCGGACATCCCGGTGCCGCTCACCGTCGTCGCCTCGCCCTACCGTGACATCACCAAGCCGGTCGTTTCTTACGTCAGCCGGCTGCGCAGGGAGAGCCCGCGCGACGTGGTCACCGTGTTCATCCCCGAGTACGTGCTCGGTCACTGGTGGGAGCAGCTCCTGCACAACCAGAGCGCGCTGCGGCTGAAGGCCAGGCTGCTGCTTCTGCCAGGGGTAATCGTCGCCAGCGTGCCCTACCAGCTGAGGTCGCGCCAGAACCGACGCGCTCGCCGCCGCGGCGGGCGCGCCCCCTGGCGGGAAGCTCGCCAAGATCGACGTGAAACCCGCGGGCGGCGTGGCCTTCAGCAGCCGGGCAGGCGCCCCTGAGGAGGTGCACGAGGGCGGCCTGGCCAAGCTCAGGCACCACATCGCCACCGCGCACGAGCAATTCCAGGCAGAAGAGCTGCAGGCCAGGGTCGCCGACGTGCACGCCACCCCGATCGCCGAGCTCGCCGACCGCGAGCAGGCCGAGGTCATCGGCACGCTCAGGACCGTCACCGTCAGGCCGCGCGGCAACAGCCCGACGCTGCAGGCCGAGCTGTGGGACGGCTCAGGCAGCCTCACGCTGGTCTGGCTCGGCCGCCGCAGCATCCCGGGCATCGAGCCAGGACGGCACCTGAAGGTGCAAGGCAGGGTCGCCACCCACCGCGGGCGCCCGCACGATCTTCAATCCCGGCTACGAGCTGCGGCCACCGGGCGGCGAGACCTCCGAGCCGGCCGCGGTGAACCGGTAACCCATCCCGGGCTCGGTGCGCAGGTAACGTGGCCTCGACGGGTCAGCCTCAAGCTTTCGGCGCAGGTGCGCCATGTAGACCCGCAGGTAGTTACCCTCCGTGCCGTACTCAGGTCCCCACACCTCTTGCAGCAGCTGGCGCTGGGTCACCAGCCGCTCGGGGTTCCTGCACCAGGACCTCAAGCAACTGCCACTCGGTGGGGTGAGCCTGACGTCCTCGCCTGCCCTGCGAACCCGCTTGGCCGCCAGGTCGACGGTGATGTCACCGCGTGGTGACCACGGGCTCGTCCGGCGCAGGGGAGGCGCGCCGGACGGCGACCCGCAGCCTTGCGAGCAGCTCACCCATGCCAAACGGCTTGGTTACGTAGTCATCGGCGCCCGCGTCCAGCGCCGCGATCTTGGCGGACTCCTGGCCCCAGGCCGACAGGACGATGATCGGGACCGACGACCAGCCGCGGATCCCCCTGATCACCTCGGTACCTTCCATGTCCGGCAGCCCGAGGTCGAGTATCAGCACGTCAGGGTGGTCCCTGGCGGTAGCTGCCAGCCCGGACTTGCCGTCTGCGGCCGTGCTGACCTCGTACTTGTGCGCCGCGAGGTTGATCCGCAGAGCCCGCAGGATGGGCTCCTCGTCGTCGATGACCAGGACCCTGGTCACTGGTCAGCGGCAATCGTCGTGGCCGCTGCCGCGGCCACGGGCAGCGCGACGCGCATGGTCAGACCGCCGCCCGGGGTGTCCAGCGGCGTCAGCGTACCGCCCATCGCCGACAGGAACCCCTTCGCGACAGCGAGGCCGAGGCCGACGCCGGTGCCGCCGCCGCGCTCTCCTAGCCGCTCGAACGGCTCGAACATCTTCGGCTTGAGCTCGTCGGGGACGCCGGTGCCGTGATCCATCACGTCAAGCAGCACGAGGTCACCCTGCTGGCTGGCGGTCATGACGGGCGGGCGGCCAGCCGGCGAGTGCGCGATCGCGTTGGCGAACAGGTTCGCCAGCACCCGCTCGAGCAAACCAGGATCGGTGCGCACCAGCGGCAGTTCGTCGGGCACTACCAGGCGTACGTTGCTGGAGCTCTCGGCTTCGTGCCTGGCCAGCGGGGCGACCTCGTCGACCGACGCCGGGCGCAGGAATGGTTCAAGCGAGCCGGCGGCGAGCCTGCTCATGTCCAGCAGGTTGCCGATCAGGTCGTTCAGCCGGTCGGCTGACTCTTCGGTAGTGGCAAGCAGCGCGGCCTCGTCGTCGGCAGATAGCTGAACGCCCGTCTGGCGGAGCGTGCTGATGCTCGCCTTGATCGAGGCGAGCGGAGTGCGCAGGTCATGGCTGACGGCCGCGAGCAGGGCGGTCCGCATCCTGTTGCCCTCGGCCAGCGCCTCGGCCTGCGCAGCCTGGGTGCGGAGCCGGTCCCGGTCGAGCGCGGCGGCCGCCTGCGCGGCAAAGCCGTCAAGCAGCTGGCTGTTCACCGGCACCGGCTGCCCGGCGACCGCGAGCGCGAGATCGGCGCCGGCCCGAACCCTCGTCCGCGGCGCGTCGGACGGCATCGCGCCCGACGCTGCAACCCTGACCCACTGCCCGCCCGCCCGCTCGGCCAGTTCGGCGCCGCCGCCCCAGGTCCCGGTCAGGTGATCGAGGATCGCTGCCGGGGTGTCAGCGCCGCCGAGCACGGTCTGGGCAAGCTCAAGCAGGGCCGCGGCGTCCTCACGGCTGCGCGCGGCCTGAACTGCCCGCCGGGCCGCCAGGTGCACCACGCTGCTCACCGTGACCGCCACGGTGATGAAGAGCAGCAGGGCCAGCATGTTCTGCGGGTCCTCGATCGTGAAGGTGTGCACCGGCGGGGTGAAGAACCAGTTGAGCAGGAGACTCGCGACGACGGCCGCTGCGACGGCCGGCCAGAATCCGCCGACGACGGCGACGGCGACCACGCCGACGAGGTAAATGAGCAGGTCATCGGACAGGCTCAGGGACGACTGGGCAGGCACCAGGATGGCGGTCAGCAGCGGCAGGACGGCCACCAGCGCGAGGCCTGTGAGCTGCCGCTTGCGGTCAAGACCGCCGGCCGGGCCTAGCTCGCGCCACCACGACCGCCCGCGACGGCGGCGGCCACTAACGTCCACACCTCCCAGTGTGACCGACGACGCAAGCCTGCGCACCACCGCGGCCGTCACCGTCGCGCCGAGACCGGTCAGGCTCAGCACGAGGGCGGCCCTGGCACCGGTCAGCCACGTCACCTGGAGTTCGGCGTACGGCGGCCGGGAGAAGCCGGCCACGGTGAGCCACGCGGCGCAGACGACGAACAGCGTGGCCCCCGGCTCGGCGATCAGGCCGGCCACGCCGACCACGATCGCGGCGAGCAGCAGGACCCAGCCGCCCGACACGGCGCCGTGGGCTGCCGCGGCGACGGCGCCGATCAGCAGCAGCGTGGCACAGCCGGCCGGGATGGCGAAGCAGGCGGCCAGGCCAGGTCGCCTGGCGAGCCCGGTGATCCCGGGCCGCGGATCGGGCAGATCGCGCGGGCCAAGCGGGTCGTTGTCGTGATACGCGTCCTGGGCGTCATGCTGAGCAGTCATCGCACTGTCCAGTGCATCGCAGCTCGGTGCGGATGCCGCCGATCTTGACGCCCTCTTAACGCCGCCCGGGCCCGAATTGACGCGCCGTTAACGCCAGCGCCCGATCACGACCGTGGCGCCGAGGTCGTCGTCGTCGGCGACCTCCGCGGCAAGCCCCGCGGCCGCGAACTCGGCGGCGGCCGTCTCCGCCTGCCCCCTGCTGGTCTCGACCAGCAGGTGCCCGCCGGGGGCGAGCCAGGCGGATGCGCCGCGCGCTGCCCGGCGCAGCACGTCGAGACCGTCAGGTCCGCCGTCCAGCGCGAGCAGCGGCTCGTGCATCCTCGCCTCGGCGGGCATCGTCACCACGGCCTCGGTTGGCACGTACGGCACGTTGGCAGCGATGACGCTGACCAAGCCGCGCAGTCGCTGCGGCAGCGCGGTGTAGAGATCGCCGGCGTAGACGTGGCCGCCGGCTGCCCGCAGGTTGCGCGTGGCGCACCGCACGGCCGCCTCGTCGATGTCGCAGGCGTACAGATCCACCTGTCCGGCCCGCGCCGCGATCGCCGCCCCGATCGCGCCTGAGCCGCAGGCCAGGTCCACGACGATCGCGCCCGGCTCGGTCCTGGCGGTCGCCAGCTGGACAAGCAGTTCGCTCCTGGGCCGCGGCACGAAGACCCCGGTGTCAACGATGATCCGCTGCCCGCAGAACTCCGCCCAGCCGATGATGTGCTCAAGCGGCAGGCCAGCCACCCGCCGGGCGACCATGTCCCGCAGGGTCTCAGGCGTGCCTGCGGCGTCGATCAGCAATCGGGCTTCGTCATCGGCGAATACGCAGCCCGCCGCCCGCAGCCGGCCGGCGATGTCGGTCAGGCTGAGCACGGGCTCACACGCCGAGGCGGACATACGGCTACCCTACGGTCCGGCCGCCGGACGGGACAGCAACGCCGAACCGCCCAGGCACTAGGCTCAGACCCGTGACAGCAACCCTTCGGACCACCAATTCAGCCGCGCGTGATGTCCGCGCGGACGCCATCGTGATCGCTATCGGCCAGGGTGACGCAGGCCCGGTGCTCGGGCCTGGCGCCGAGGATGTGGACGCGGCGCTCGGCGGCACCCTGCTCGAGACCCTGAGCGCGCTCGGCGCCACCGGGAAGGCAGAGGAAGTCACCAGGATCGTGTCTGGCGGCAAGCTGTCGGCTCCGCTGATCGCGGCCGTGGGCATCGGAACCGCTAGCGCTTCCTCCCCGGCCAGCGCGGACGCCGAGGTCCTGCGCCGCGCGGCCGGATCCGCCGTCAGGTCACTCACGTCTGCCAAGGTCAGAAGCATCGCGCTGGCCCTGCCCGCAGGGGACGCAGCAAGCGCCGAGGCCACGGCGCTCGGAGCGCTGCTGGGCAGCTACTACTTCGGCCGGTACCGCAGCGACGGCCATCCGGCCGCCGAGCTGACGTTGATCGCCGGTCAGGACGTCGCCGCGGCCGTCGCGAAAGCAGAAGTTCTCGCCGTCGCTGTGGCGCTCGTGCGCGACCTGGTGAACACCAGCCCGTCGCACCTGTTCCCTGAGAGCTTCGCCGCCGAGGCCGGTCAGATCGCGGCCGCGTCCGGGCTCGGCTGCGAGGTGCTCGACGATGCCGCCCTCGTTGACGGCGGATATGGCGGCATCGCGGGGGTAGGGCAGGGCTCGGTTCACCCGCCCCGGCTGGTCAGGCTGAGCTATCAGCACCCTGAAGCCGCAAGGACCGTGGTCTTCGCCGGCAAGGGCATCACGTTCGACTCAGGCGGCCTGTCACTGAAGCCGCCCAAGGCGATGGAGACGATGAAGTCAGACATGGGCGGCGCGGCAGCGGTGCTGGCGGCACTGCAAGCCATCGCTGCGCTCAAGCCGGCGGTCAACGTCGTCGGCTACCTGCCGCTGGCGGAGAACATGCCGGGCAGCGGCGCGCAGCGCCCGTCCGACGTGATCACGATCTACGGTGGCACCACCGTCGAGGTGCTGAACACCGACGCGGAAGGCCGGCTCGTACTCGCGGACGCCCTGGCCAGGTCGGAGGCGGACCGGCCGGACCTGCTTGTCGACATAGCGACATTGACCGGAGCCCAGGTCGTGGCGCTGGGCACCCGGGTCAGCGCGGTGATGGCGAACGACGACGCGGTCAGGGACGGAGTGGTCGACGCGGCCGGCCAGGGCGGGCGAGGCGATGTGGCCGATGCCGCTGCCCGAGGAACTCCGCAAGGGACTCGACTCGAAGGTGGCCGACCTGGCGAATGTGGCTGGCGACCGCGACGGCGGCATGCTGGTGGCGGGGCTGTTCCTGCGGGAATTCGTACCGGACGGCGTGCGTTGGGCACACCTGGACATCGCGGGACCGTCGTTTCACGAAGGCGAGCCCTACGGCTACACGGCGAAGGGCGGAACCGGCGTCGCGGTCCGCACCCTGGTCCAGATCGCGCAGGATGTCGCGGACGGACGGCTCTAGCCGAGCAGAATGACCAGGCAGATCATGTCAATGGCGACGAGGAGCGATCGGTGACGCAGCCCGAGACCGGCAGATACGACCTTGTCATCCTGGGCGGCGGCAGCGGCGGCTATGCCTGCGCGCTGCGCGCTGCAGAGCTCGGCATGCGAGTCGTGCTGATCGAGAAGGACAAGGTCGGCGGGACGTGCCTGCATCGCGGCTGTATTCCGACCAAGGCTCTGCTGCATGCGGCCGAGATCGCCGACCACGCCAGGGACGCTGCCTCGGTCGGCGTGCGGACCAGCTTCGACGGCATCGACATGCCGGCCGTCAACAGCTATAAGGACAAGGTCGTCGACCGGTTGTGGAAGGGCCTGCAGGGCACGCTCGCCAACCGGAAGGTCGAGATCGTCTACGGCGACGGCCGCCTGGTCTCGCCGACGGCCGTCGCGGTCGGCGACACGGTCTACGAAGGCGCGCACATCGTTCTCGCCACCGGTTCTGAGGCGCGCTCGCTGCCGGGCCTGCAGATCGACGGCGAGCGGGTCATCACCAGCGATCACGCGCTGACGCTCGACCGCGTGCCCGCGTCCGCCGTCATCCTGGGCGGCGGCGTCATCGGGGTCGAGTTCGCGAGCGTCTGGCGCTCGTTCGGTGCTGACGTGACGATCGTCGAGATGCTGCCGCACCTCCTGCCGCCAGAGGACGAGTCCAGCTCGAAGCTGCTCGAGCGCGCGTTCCGCAGGCGCGGCATCAAGTACCACCTCGGCGTCAGGTTCAGCGCGGTCAAGGAGACTGCCACTGGCGTCAGCGTGAGCCTCGAGAACGGCACGACGCTCGAGGCCGAGGTGCTGCTCGTCGCCGTGGGTCGGGGCCCGGTTTCGGCAGGCCTCGGCTACGAGGAAGCCGGCGTCGCGACGGACCGTGGTTTCGTTCTTGTCGATGAATACTGGCGGACCAGTGTCCCCACGATCTCGGCGGTCGGCGACCTGACCCCTGGGCTCCAGCTCGCGCACGTCGGATTCGCCGAGGGGATCGCCGTCGCCGAGCGCCTCGCCGAGCTGCCAGTAACGCCGATCGACTATGACGGCGTGCCCAGGGTCACCTACAGCGACCCAGAAGTCGCGTCGGTCGGCATCACCTCGGCCACGGCGGCCGAGCGCGGGATCGAGACCACAGAGATCACCTACAACCTCGGCGGCAACGGCAAGAGCGTGATCCTGCAGACTCAAGGTGCTGCCAAGGTCATCGCGACGGCCGGCGGTGGACCTGTGCTCGGAGTGCACCTCGTCGGCGCCCGCGTCGGCGAGCTGATCGCCGAAGGCCAGCTGATCTACAACTGGGAGGCGCTGCCCGCCGAGGTCGCGCAGCTCATCCACCCGCACCCGACGCAGTCGGAGGCGATCGGCGAAGCGCATCTGGCGCTCGCCGGCAAGCCCTTGCATTTCCATTCCTGATCCGATGTCAGGAATGGCGGATACCTGAGCGAAGGAGTCAGCGCTAGCCATGTCGGTCTCCGTATCCATGCCGCAGCTTGGCGAGAGCGTCACCGAAGGCACCGTTACCCGCTGGCTCAAGCACGAGGGTGACCACGTCTCGGCCGACGAGCCGTTGCTCGAGGTGTCCACTGACAAGGTCGACACCGAGATTCCGTCCCCGGTCTCCGGCATCCTGCGCGGGATCACGGTTGCCGAAGACGAGACCGTCGCCGTGGGCGCAGAACTTGCCGTGATCGACGAGGACGGCGCCGCGGGGCAGGACGCCGGCGCGCAGGAGTCCGCGCCGGCCGCCGCGCAACCGCCCCCGTCGGCGGCGCCCGCGCCTCCGCCGCAGTACCAGCCCGGCTATCAGCAGGCCCAGTACCAGCAAGGCCAGTACCAGCAGGCCCAGTACGAGCAGGCCGCAGTACGAGCAGCCGCAGTACGAGCAGCCGCAGTACGAGCAGGCGCCCGCTCAGCCGGCACCGTACCAGCAGGTCCAGTACGCGCAGCCCGACGAGGCCAGCGCCGGATACCAGCCGCAGACCGGCTATGAGGCCCCACCGTCCTACCCCGACCTGGGCCAGCAAGGCAGCTACCAGGTGCCGCCCGCCGCGCCGCCAGCGGCCGAGCCCTACCAGCCAGCGCACACCGAGTCAGCGCCGCCAGCCTCCTACGGTCAGCCATCGGCGCCGGCCCAGGCAGCACCTCCCCCGTCTGCCCAGGCCGAGGCTGCCCAGCCGGCTGCCGAAGGCGTCGAGAGCCCGTACGTGACTCCGCTGGTGCGCAAGCTCGCCGCCGAGCACGACGTCGACCTCGGCGCGATCGTCGGAACCGGGGTCGGCGGCCGAATCCGCAAGCAGGATGTGCTGGACGCGGCAAGGCAGCGCCGCGGCGGCGGAGGCACCGCGGCCGACGCTGGCCGCCCAGCCTGCGGCTGCACAGCCCGCTGCTGCTCCTGCCCAGCCCGCGGCTGCTCCTGCCCAGCCCGCTGCCGCTGCTCCCCCAGCCGCCCCGCGAGGGCCCGCGGCGCCCGCGCCGAGGACCATCCCCGCCCCGTCGACCCTGCGCGGCACCACTGACCGGCTCTCCAGGGCCCGCCAGGTCATCGCCCAGCGGATGGTGGAGTCGCTGCAGACGTCGGCTCAGCTCACCACCGTCGTCGAGGCTGACGTCACGGCCATAGCCAGGCTGCGCGACCGGATCAAGTCAGCCTTCGAAGCCAGGGAAGGGGTCAAGCTCTCGTTCCTCCCCTTCTTCGCGCTCGCCACTGTCGAGGCGCTCAAGGCCCATCCGAAGCTGAACGCCGTTCTCGACATCGCGAACGGCACTGTGACCTACCACGACGCCGAGCATCTCGGCATCGCCGTCGACACCGAGCGCGGCCTGATGGTCCCGGTGATCAGGAACGCAGGCGACCTGAACATCGGCGGCCTGGCCCGCAAGATCGCCGACCTCGCGCAGCGGACCAGGGCCGGCCAGGTCAGCCCCGACGACCTGTCAGGCGGCACCTTCACGCTGACCAACACCGGCAGCCGCGGTGCCCTCTTCGACACTCCGATCATCAACCAGCCCCAGGTCGGGATCCTCGGCACCGGGACCGTCAGCAAGCGGGCCGTCGTCGTCGACGATCCTGACCTGGGCGAGGTCATCACGGTCAGGTCGATCGTCTACCTGGCGCTGACCTACGATCACCGGCTCGTCGACGGCGCCGACGCGGCCAGGTTCCTGGTCACGATCAAGAACCGGCTCGAAGAGGGCGCTTTCGAAGCCGAGTTCGGCAGGTAGCGTCGCCGTGCGGGTAGCGGTCTCGGCCGCCTCGGGCCTGATCGGCACCGCGCTGGTGCGCGAGCTAGCGGGCGGCGGAACCGACGTTGTCCGGCTGGTCCGGCGCCCGGCGCGATCGTCGGCCGAGATCAGCTGGCGGCCCGATGCGGCGTCGGGCGGACTAGATGCTGCTGCGCTGCGCGGCGTGGACGCGGTCGTCCACCTCTCTGGCGCACCGGTCGCCGACCGGCGCTGGACGCAGTCCAGGAAGGCCGTGCTGCGAGCGAGCCGGATCCAGTCCACGAGCGTCCTGGCGGCCGCCATGGCGGCCGCGGATCCCAGGCCAGGCGTGCTGCTGTGCGCGTCGGCCATCGGCTACTACGGAGACACCGCGGACCGCGCCGTGGACGAGAGCGCGCCGTCGGGCGACGGCTTCCTGGCAGAGCTCGTGCGCGACTGGGAGGCCGCGGCTGAGCCGGCCAGCGCAGCGGGCATCAGGGTCGTGAACTTCCGCTCCGGCCTCGTGCTCGCCCCGGGCGGCGGCATCCTCGGCAGGCTGGTGCTGCCGTTCAGGCTCGGGGCTGGGGCAAAGATCGGCTCTGGCGGGCAGTACATGAGCTGGATCAGCCTGGCCGACGAGATCAGCGCGATCAGTTTCCTGCTCGCGTCCCCCGACGCGGCAGGAGCCTTCAACCTCACCGCTCCCTCGCCGGTCACGAACGCCGAGTTCACCAGGGCGCTCGCAAAGGCGGTCCGCAGGCCCGCGGTGCTGACCGTCCCGGCCGTGGCGCTGCGCGCCGCGCTCGGCGAGGTCGCGAGCGAATTGCTCGGGAGCGCGCGGGTGCTGCCGGCCAGGCTCCAGGCGGCCGGGTTCAGTTTCGCCCATCCCGACATCGACTCTGCGCTCAGCGCGGTACTTGGCCGTTAGCGCACGCCCGTCCGGCGCTCTGCCCTGGCCTTCATCAGCCGCGCCAGCGGGGTGCCGACCGTGGGGCCGAGCAACGGAATCTGCCAGAGCGGCGGCACCGGCCCTGACAGCCCCTCGTACCGCATGATCTGCCCGATCGTCAGCCGCAGCAGGCGCCTGGCTATCGAGATCGCCAGCAGAGCCAGCGGTAGCTCGACCAGCAGCGCGGAGAGCAGGCTGGCCACAAAGCCCGGGGTCCTGACGTCCAGGACGACATCGAACCAGGCGTCGCATAGCAGCAGGCTCGCGAGCACGACAAGAGAGATGATCAGCAGCTGACGTCGCCGCCACGCCGTCCAGGCGGTCGCGGTGAAAGCTGCGAGCAGCGCGATGTCGAAGCCGACCCATGCGCCCCGCCAGCTACCCGTGTGGTAGAACTTCGGCAGCGTGACGGCCAGGACGCCGATCCAGACCGCGAGCACGACGCACGCGCCCACGACGACGACCAGCACCGCGTCCCACCTCCAGCTGGTCCCTGGCTTGGGTCCCTCAACCTGCTCAAGCGCCACCAGCGCCTGCAGCAGCTTGCGTCGGTCGCCTTTACTGAGCTGGGCCAGCTGCTCGGGATCGAGAATGTTGTCCATGGCACAAAAAAGGTTAGCCGACCGAAATATCGGACCCGCGGGCTACTGCCCGTCATGCTCTCCGGTCGCGGACGGCGGCCGCTACCGGTCCGGCATAGGCTAGAGACGTGGACCGCGAGCTTGTCTTCATCCTCGCCGGATTCGGCGACGCCGCGCTCGACTACGAGGTGGCCTGGGAGCTGCAGCGGGACCTGCATGCCCGGCGGGTGGCTGGCCAGATTCCTGACAGTTGCCTGTTGCTCGAGCACACGCCTGTCTACACCGCGGGGAGGCGGACCAGCCAGGCCGACCGGCCGATCGGCGACGCTGGCGCTCCCGTCATCGACGTTGACCGCGGCGGCAAGATCACCTGGCATGGGCCTGGTCAGCTCGTCGGCTATCCGATTGTCGCGCTGGACGAGCCCGTCGACGTGATCAGCTACGTCAGGGCCATCGAGGAGGCGCTGATCAGGACCTGCGCCGAGGCTGGGCTGACCACTGAGCGCGTGGACGGTCGCAGCGGAGTCTGGGTCAGGACCGGCGGGCTCGACCGCAAGGTCGCCGCGATCGGGATCCGGGTGGCCCGCGGCGTGACCATGCACGGCTTCGCGCTCAACTGCGACAACGACCTGTCCTGGTTCGACAAGATCGTGCCCTGCGGGATCTCAGACGCGTCGGTGACCTCACTGTCCGCCGAGCTGGGCCGGACCGTGCCGATCGGCGATGTGATCGGCAGCGCCGAGCGCCATCTGGCCGAGATTCTCGGCGCCAGCCGGACCAGGGAGCTAGCCAGCGCGGTCGAGCTGCTGGCCAGTCCCGTCGGCTGAGCGGCTCCGAGCGGGTCAGCCGACCTCGTGCGGCAAGAAGACCGAGGTGCCTGACGCACGTGCCCTGAGCGCTCCCCTGACCCTCGCCAGGCCGTATCCAGGGAGATAGCCGGCCAGGTCGTCGGGTGAGACGAACTCGAACCCGTCCAGCTCAGCCTCCTGGATCACGATGCGCGACCCGTCGTCCAGCAGCCCGCCGTCGAAGACGAAGTGCATGATCGGCCTGGCGTCGGTGCCGTACGGCTGGGACCAGTCGGTCGCCAGCAGCCTGCCGACCGGAATCTGCAGGCCGAGTTCCTCCGCCAGCTCGCGGCCGCAGCCGACCTGCGGCGGCTCGCCGTGCTCGCAGATCCCGCCAGGAAGGGACCACAGGCTCCGGTAGTTGGGCTTGACCAGCAGTACCCGCCCGCCGGGTCGGTGATCAGCCCGCCCGCAGCGATGACCACGCCGGGCAGGCTCGCGAACCAGGTGTCAGGGTCGGCGACCTCGGCGTTGCCGCTATCAGGCACGGGCGGCCGCCCGCCTGGCCAGATACTGCGCGACCTCGCTGGCCGGCACGGCTTCCTGCTCAGCATCGACCAGGTCGCGAACCGTGACCATGCCCGCGTCCCGCTCGGCGTTGCCGTAGATCAGGCACCAGCGCGCTCCCTGATCGGCCGCCCAGCGCAGCTGCTTGCCGAGCTTGCCAGAGGACCCCAGGTAGACGCTGGCGCGCAGGCCAGCGGACCTGGCCTGCGAGGCAAGCGCGAACGATCCTTCTGCCAGGTCGTCGCCGAGCACGGTCACCGCGACGTCCACCCGGCCGGCCTGGCCGCCCACCTCTTCGGGCAGCAGCATGAAGATCCGCTCGATCCCGAGCGACGTGCCCACGGCAGGGAGGTCGGGCCCGCCGAGCTGTGAGATCAGGTGGTCGTAGCGGCCGCCGCCGCCGAGCGAACCTGGCACGCCAGCGGCCACGACCTCCCAGATCGGGCCGGTGTAGTAGCTGAGTCCGCGCACCATCCGCGGCGCGAACGCGATCCGCCCGGCCGGGATCTGGGAGCTGGCGAGGGCCAGCGACGCGATCGAGTTCCTCCAGCCCGGCCATCCCCGCGTCCGATGGCTTCAGCGCGGTCCTGATCCGGTCGGCGGCGTCGTCCGCCGTCATCGTCCCGACCAGTTCCGCCGCCGCCGGCTCGGCCAGGCCGCGCCCGGTGAGCTCGTCGATGACGTCACGCGGGCTCAGCTTGTCTAGCTTGTCGAGCGAGATCAGCACGCCGGCGCCGAGCTCGTCGGGCACGTCGAACACCTCGAGCAGGCCGGCCAGCACCTGTGCGGGAGTTCAGCAGGATCGTGAATTCTGCGAGGCCCAGGGCCGCCATCGCGTCGTGCTGCGTGCACAGGATCTCGGCGTCGGCCAGCGGCGAGGTGGAGCCGAGCGTGTCGACGTCGCACTGCGTGAACTCGCTGAACCTGCCGCGCCCTGGCCGGTCGGCGCGCCACACCGGGCCGATCGCGTAGCGCTTGTACGGGGTCGGCAGCTGGCTGCCGTAGGCCGCGGTCACCCGCGCGAGCGGCACGGTCATGTCGTAGCGCAGCGCCAGGTCTGCCTCGCCCGACGCCTCGTGCTCGCCGCGCCGCAGGATCTTGAACACCAGCTTGTCGGCCTCGTCGCCGTACTTGCCGAGCAGCACGTCCACCCGCTCGAACGCCGGCGTCTGCAGCGGCTCGAAGCCGTAGCTGTGGAAGACCGAGCGCAGCGACTCCGAACGCCCACTCGCGCTTGGCGTACTCGGCAGCGAGGAAGTCCCGTGTTCCTGACGGCGGATCGAACTGGCTTGGCATGGGATCTATGATCGCCGATCGGAGTCCATGGTTTCATCTGCATTCCCGGCTGCATCGCGTGCAAGGCATGGTGTGCCGGGACCGGGTCCCTGCCGACATAGGCTAGGAGCGTGGTACTGGCACCAGGAGAACGGCGGCTGCTGCGCATCGAGGCGCGGAACAGCCAGACTCCGATCGAGCGCAAGCCGCCGTGGATCAAGACCAGGTTGCGGACCGGACCGCAGTACACCGAGCTGCGGCAGCTGGTCAGGCGCGAGGGACTGCACACGGTCTGCGAGGAAGCGGGCTGTCCCAACATCTTCGAGTGCTGGGAGGACCGCGAGGCCACGTTCCTGATCGGCGGCGACCAGTGCACCAGGCGCTGCGACTTCTGCCAGATCGCCACCGGCAAGCCTGGCCCGCTGGACACCGACGAGCCGCGCCGGGTCGCCGAGTCGGTGGCGACCATGGGCCTGCGCTACGCGACCGTGACCGGCGTCGCGCGCGACGACCTGCCCGACGGCGGCGCCTGGCTGTACGCCCAGACCTGCGTCGAGATCCACCAGGCCATTCCCGGCTGCGGCGTCGAGTTGCTGATCCCCGACTTCAACGCCGAGCCTGCCCTGCTCGCCGAGGTGTTCGCCGCCCGCCCCGAGGTGCTGGCGCACAACATCGAGACGGTGCCGCGGATCTTCCGCCAGATCAGGCCTGGCTTCCGGTACGAGCGCTCGCTCGCCGTGCTCGAAGCCGCCAAGGCCGCCGGGCTGATCACCAAGTCCAACCTGATCCTCGGCATGGGCGAGGAGCGGGAGGAGGTCACCGCCGCCATGAGGGACCTGGTAGCGGCCGGTTGTGACCTGCTGACCATCACCCAGTACCTGCGGCCTTCGCCGCGACATCACCCGGTCGATCGCTGGGTGACCCCCGGGGAGTTCGACGAACTCGGCGACGAGGCGCGCGCGCTCGGTTTCGCCGGCGTCATGTCGGGCCCGCTGGTCAGGTCGTCGTACCGGGCGGGGCGGTTGTACCAGGCCGCGCTCGACCGGCTCGGCGACGGACAGTCAGCGGTGAGTCCCGTAACACCTGTGCCTGAGTCAACTGGTGCCTCGACTATGTGACCGCGTTTCGCGCGAACGGCCCCATGCTCGTATCCTCACGCGCATGGTGAAGAAGCCCGGCGGCGCTGCGGCGCAGGCATCAAGCAAGACGGCGAAGAACGCGGCCGCTGACCCGTCGACGGCGGGGCGCGCTGCAGCAGATCAAGATGGCCGCCGGCATCATCCGCAAGTCCGACCCGCGCGCGATGCCGATCATCATCGGCAGCGGCGTCGCGGTCATCGTGGTGCTGGTCGTGGTCGGCCTGCTGACCGGCCAGGCGCCCCTGCTGATCCCGTTCGGCGTGATCTGGGCGCTCTCACGTCGATGATCCTGTTCGGGCGCTACGCGCAGTCTGCTCAGTACAAGGCCATCGCCGGGCAGCCCGGCGCGGCGGCCGCGGTCGTGCAGACGATGCGCGGCAACTGGACAGTCACGCCGGCCGTTGCTGGCAACAGGAACATGGACATCGTGCACCGGGTCGTCGGCAGGCCCGGCGTGATCCTGATCGGCGAGGGATCGCCGAACGGGCTTGCGAGCCTGATCACCGCGGAGAAGAAGAAGATCGCCCGGATCGCCTACGCGGTGCCGATCATCGAGATCCAGGTCGGTGACCAGAACGGTCAGATCCCGGTCAAGCAACTGCAGCGCACGCTGATGAAGATGCCGCGCGAGCTCAAGCCCGCTGCGGTGAACGACCTGAACAACAGGCTGAAGGCGCTGCCCTCGTCGCTGCAAGCGCCGCACGGCCCGATTCCGCGAGCCGGCCGCATGCCCAAGCCCCCGCGCCCGAAGGTGCGCTAAGCCAGCACCGCGCCCGAAGGTGCGCTAAAGCCAGCACCGCGCCCGAAGGTCCGCTGACGGCTCGAATCCCTCAGACGCGGACGACGACCGTGTTCGCGGCCCGGTCGTGCATGCCGCGCAGGTCGCGGTCGACGATCAGCGGCGGGACCACCGTGAGCAGCAGCAGCGTCCGCACCAGGCCCCAGCCGGGCCCGACCAGGCTGCCGTCCAGCCGACGACCCTGATCCTGGTCATCAGCTTGCCCACCGTGAACCCGGTCAGTGCGGTGAACACGTAGTCCTGGGCCGCGAAGAGCAGCAGCGTCCAGTACGCGACGTCGGCCTGGTAGGGCCTGATCGCCGCGACCACGATCACCCAGCACAGCAGCCAGTCGACGAACAGCGCGACGACCCGGCGCGACATGCCGGCGACCGCGCCGGCGCCCGTCTCAGGCAGGCCCAGGTCACGGCCGGGGTAGCCTGGTTGATCTGCGGCGCCGGCCCGGGGAACGCGTGGCGAGCCGGCTCGCTTCTGCTCCGTCACGCCTTCACAGTACTCAGCCTGCCAGACTCTGCTGGCTGACGGGGCAGCGTGGGGAGCGCATGGAATCCGCGGCGTAACGCGGCCGAAACATCGGGGACATGGACCGGAAATCGCCGGCCGCTAGCCTCATGCAGACTCACCCGCCGGCCAATGGTTCGCAGCGAAAGGGAATTCGGATGTTCACAAGCGGTGACGAGGTCCTGCGGTACATCGCCGATGCCGAGGTGCAGTTCGTCGACGTCAGGTTCTGCGACCTGCCAGGCACGATGCAGCACTTCACGGTGCCCGCGGCGGCATTCGAGGAGCGGGTCTTCACCGACGGGCTCATGTTCGACGGCTCGTCGATCAGGGGCTTCCAGGAGATCCACGAGTCCGACATGCTGCTGCTGCCTGACCCGTCGACCGCGGTCGTCGACCCGTTCCGCACGCACAAGACGCTGAACCTGACGTTCTTCGTGCACGACCCGCTGACCGGCGAGCCGTACAGCAGGGACCCGCGCAACATCGCCAAGAAGGCCGAGGAGTACCTGCGCGGCAGCGGCATCGCGGACACCGCCTTCTTCGGGCCGGAGGCCGAGTTCTACATCTTCGACTCCGCGCGGTTCGCGACCAGCGCCGAACGAGGGCTACTACCACCTCGACTCGATCGAGGGCGCCTGGAACACGGGCCGGGACGAGCCGGGCGGCAACCTCGCCTACAAGCCGCGCTACAAGGGCGGCTACTTCCCCGTCTCCCCCACCGACCACTACAGCGACCTGCGCTCGGAGATGGTCAGCAAGCTGATCGAGGTCGGCATCGACGTCGAGATGCAGCACCACGAGGTCGGCACCGCGGGCCAGGCCGAGATCGACATCAGGTTCGACAAGCTGCTCCACATGGCCGACAAGCTGATGCTCTACAAGTACGTGGTCAAGAGCGTCGCGCGCGCCGCTGGCAAGACCGTGACGTTCATGCCCAAGCCGCTGTTCGGCGACAACGGATCCGGCATGCACTGCCACCAGAGCCTGTGGAAGGACGGCGAGCCGCTGTTCTACGACGAGGTCGGCTACGCCGGGCTGTCGGACATGGCCCGTTACTACATCGGCGGCCTGCTCAAGCACGCACCGTCCCTGCTTGCCTTCACCAACCCCACGGCGAACTCCTACCACCGGCTGGTTCCCGGCTTTGAGGCGCCGGTCAACCTGGTGTATTCGCAGCGGAACAGGTCGGCCTGCGTGCGCATCCCGATCACCGGGGCAAGCCCGAAGGCCAAGCGGATCGAGTTCCGCGTCCCTGACCCGTCCGGCAACCCGTACATCGCGTTCGCGGCCATGCTGATGGCGGGCATCGACGGGATCAGGAACAAGATCGAGCCGCCCGAGCCCATCGACAAGGACCTGTACGAGCTCCCGCCGGACGAGGCCTTCGCGATCCCGAAGGTGCCAGGCTCGCTGGAGAAGGTGCTTGAGTGCCTCGAGGCCGACCACGAGTACCTGCTCGAGGGCGGCGTCTTCACCAGCGACCTGATCGAGACGTGGGTGAAGTACAAGCAGACCCACGAGATCGACCCGATCAGGCTCCGCCCGCACCCGCACGAGTTCGAGATGTACTTCGACTGCTGAGCCAAAGCTGCTGCCTGACCTGCGATGCGGCTCACTACCGATCCGACAGCGGCGTTCCGCACGGAAGGCAGCGCCATCACCGCGAGCGACCCGGTGTTCGATTCGGTGCAGCTGACCGCGACGAGCCTGACGTGCCTGACCGTCGCGTCGATGGAATTTCTGCAGGACGCGGTGAACGCAGACTCGGTGATCGAGGAAGCGACCGCCAAGAGCATGGCTCTGACCCTCGACCTGAACTTACTGCCTGTACGGCGGGATCACGACGGGCGCGGAGGGCATCAACCTGCCCACGCCGCCGAATGTCAGAGGCATCCTGGCGAACTTGCTCGCCAACCTCAGCACGAACGTGCTCGGCGCCTGTGCCAACGGAACAACATCACACCGGCGACGCCGTGAAACGAAGTACTCGCGACGATCTACCAGGTCCGCCGCGGCAACGAAGTCCCCAACGCCTTGCTCTGGCCGGTCAGGTTGCAGCAAGGATTCGCGCGGCGGTACGACACGCTCAACCAGCCGCCACGCCAGCCTGACGACGTGCAGCAGATCACGAAGCTGAGCACGAGCCAGCTCGCGAGCGGCATGACGCAGGGCACCGGCGTGAATCAGTGCGACCTGGTCGCGGGCGACTTCACCAAGGCCATACTCGGCCAGCGGATCGACTTCACGATGCGGGTGCTGACCGAGCGGTACGCCGACAACGGTCAGGTCGGCATCCTGTCCTATTGGAGGGGCGACTTCCAGCTCGCCCGGCCGAGCGCATTTGCCTTCTACCGGTATTTGCAGGGGGTCTGATGCTGGCGCCAGCGTTCGTGCATGCCGCGCACCCTGATCACGGCGAGCCGGTCGTCTACACGCTGGGAGAGTTCCTGCCGCCGTGGGTCGCCGAGGCTCTCGCCGCTGGACGCGGCCAGTTCGTGGCCGAGGGCGTCATCGAGCTCGACGTTGCCGCCGGCCGCCCACAACGTGAGTCGCCGCGGACCGGACGCAGGACCAAGCCGAGAGAGACGACATGACCGCGCTGACGAGCGGGCCATTCGGCGACCGGCGCAGCGAGGGTGCGATGCCCCACGGGACGTTCCTGGGCACCGAGTCGCCGATGTCCGGCGACCGCGCAGGCGCCGTGAGCGGCATCGAGATCGACGGTGCGTGGTACTCACTCGCCGGCCAGCCTCCCGCGTCGCACGGCGGTACATGGGGCGATCTCAGCTGGATGCGATCGCCTTGCTACGCCTACCCCGGCTTGCTATAAGCCCCTGACGGGGGGGCGTCAAGGCGTCATTCGAGCCTTGGGGCGCCAAGGTCGGCGATCGGGGACTACTTCATTACGCCGGCCTGCGCTCGCTTCCGGTCAGGCTCAGCCTCAGTCGCTCAGGTCGCGCATAGAGGCAACTTCTGCCCTGCAGTTCGAGCCGACCTGCGGATACGCATCAGCCGGCTGTCACCACCGCGATCACGAATCCGCTAAATCCGGTAAACGAGACCGCAGGTTAATGCGTCAATGGAATACCGAGTCCCCGGAGGAACTCATGCGAATTCGCCCCGTTTTGGCGGCGCTACTGTGCGCGGCAGGCGTCATGGTCTCGGCATGCTCAGTCTTCTCGACTCCGCCGACGGCGCGTAGCCTCGCCAACAAGATCGGCTGTACCGGATTCCAGCCGCAGACGGATCCTACGGGCTTCTTCCACGATGAAGGCACCTGCTACCTCAACCGCGACTTGCTGTACATCGTGACGTTCACCTCGAACGACACCCGTGACCAATACCTCCAGGTTATTGTGCCCGGCAGCGGAAGCACCCTTCCATGGGTAAGGGGCGACCGCTGGGCGGTGCAGAGCAACACTGCGGCAGGCGCATCAGCCGTGCAGAAAGCCATCGGCGGCGACATGCACTAGCCACGCAGCGCGGAGGTGAGACTGGGTTAGTACATCGGGCTTCGCTGGCTGTGGGTTCCGGTTCAACCGCCGCACGAGGGCGAAAGCATCTGGCCAGCGCCCGCGACTAGACGCACGGGACGTCCGGCAGCACGCTAACTGCCCGCACGTATAACAGAGGGCCGTGCCCCGCCAAGGGTGCGGGCCTCTGCTGTCCAGATGGTCAGTACGTCCCGTCCGCGCGCAAAGCGGTGCGGGTGCTCGTTGATGAGGGCCTGGTCTACGTGGTGCACGGCCGGGGTAAGGCCGCAGGCCGTTGCCTCCACGTCGGGTTCCACGCGCTCAGCGGCATTTGCCTGACCCGAGCAGCCAGAGCCTGCAGCTTACGGAGGCGAGGACCTGGCTCGTCTGGCCCTGATCAGCAGGACGATCCCGGTCACCGCGAGCCCGACGCCGATCATCAACATCGGCAGGGCGAGCTTGTCCCACCCAGGGGGTAATGGAAGCCCCACAAGCTGTACGACCCGCGCAGCTACATCGCGGACGACGCTCCGGCCCGGCCCGCCATGATCACGGACGACTTTCTGCGCGTCTGCCGAAAGGTGTCCGTGATCATGGTGGTCGGCCGGGACGGGCCCTGACGCAGCACGAGCGCCGCCAAACGGGCCGGACATGAATGTGCCATCCATACCGAGATCCGGTGATGAATGGCACACCCATACCAAGCCGCTAGCAGGGGGGCACGGCAGCTAGCGGCTAGCTGGGCGACGGGCAAGCTGCGGAGGGGCGAACTCGCCCGTCGCCCACGGAATCAAACGACCAGGCAACCGCCTGAGTGCCCGATTCCGTGATGATTTCGCCGCGATCTTCGGCCGGCCCGCGAGGGCGGCGCTGGCCGAGCTAGGCCAGCGATTCCAGCGGGACGGACGCGTCGGCCAGAGCGTCCTTGCTGACCGGCTTGCCGGAGCGGACAAGCGCGCTGATCGCGTCGTTGACGTCCCAGATGTTGACGTTCATCCCGGCGAGCACCCGGCCGTCGTCGGCCAGCCAGAACACCACGAACTCGCGTCCCGGCCACGTCACCACGGAAGACCACGTCGCTGTAGCCGTCAGGCTCGACGTAGCCCGCGTACTCCATGCCGAGGTCGTACTGGTCGGTGTAGAAGTACGGCACCCGGTCGTACGCGACATCCTGGCCGAGCATGGCCTTGGCGGCGGCGACCGGCTGGTGCCGCGCGTTGGCCCAGTGCTCGACCCTGATGTGCTTGCCGATCAGCGGGTGGAACGCGTTCGCGACGTCCCCGGCCGCGAAGACGTCGGAGTCGGAGGTACGCAGCTGGGCGTCGGTGACGATGCCGTTCTCGACCCGCAATCCGGCGGCGGAGGCGAGCTCGACGTTCGGCGTGATCCCGACACCTACGATCACGACGTCCGCGTCGACATGCGAGCCGTCGGCGAGCCTGACGCCGTTCGCGGCACCACCGCTGCCGGTGATCTCGGCGACCTGCACGCCCGTCCGCAGGTCGACCCCGTGGTCGGTGTGCAGCTTAGCGAAGACCTCGGCGACCTCGCGGCCAAGCACGCGCAGCAGCGGCAGTTCGGAAATCTCCAGCACGGTCACCTCGGCTCCCGCGGTCCTCGCTGCGGCCGCGGTCTCCAGCCCGATCCAGCCTGCGCCGATCACCGCGACCCGTGAGGCACGCTCGAAGGCCGCCCTGATCCGGTCGCTGTCCCCGACATCGCGCAGGTACAGCACGCCGTCAAGGTCGGCACCAGGCATCGAGACCCGGCGCGGCGAAGAGCCGGTCGTCAGCAGCAGCTTGGAGTAGCCCACCCGGGATCCGTCGGCGAGCACGATCTCGTGCGCGGACGGATCGACGCCCGCCACGGTCGTGCCGAGCCGCAGGTCCACGTTGTGCTCGGCGTACCACTCGCGCGGCTGGACGTAGAGCTTGTCCCGTCCGTGCTTGCCCATCAGGTAGTCCTTGGACAGCGGCGGGCGCTCGTACGGCGTCTCGTCCTCGGTGCCGATCAGGGTGACGGGGCCGTCGAAGCCCTCGCTCCGCAACGTCTCTGCGGCGCGCGCGCCAGCCAGGCTCGCCCCGACGATCACTATCGCGTTGTCAGTGCTCATGGATAACTTCCTCTCAGCGCTTTCTCTTAGCCGTGCACGCCAGCCAGGGCGAAGAACTCAGAACGTGAACGCGGGTCCGTGCGCAAGGTGCCCAGCAGTGCTGACGTCACGGTCGTGCTGCCGGTCGCCCGGACGCCGCGCAGGGTCATGCAGCTGTGCTCGGCCTCGAGCACCACGCCAGCGCCACGGGGCTGCAGGCGCTCCAGCAGGCAGTCGGCGACCTGCCTGGTCAGCCGCTCTTGCGTCTGCGGCCTGGCCGCGAAGTGCTCGACGAGGCGAGCCAGCTTGGACAAGCCGAGAATACGCTCGCCAGGCAGATATCCGACGTGCGCGACGCCGGCGAACGGCAGCAGATGGTGCTCGCAGACGGTGCGGAACGGAATCGCCCGCGCGATCACGAGCTCGTCATAGCCCTCGGCGTTCGCGAACGTGGTGAGCCGCAGCGGCGCCGGGTCGAACAGCTCGGCATAGGCGCGGGCCATCCGGCCCGGCGTATCGCGCAGCCCGTCCTCGTCGACATCGACCCCGAGCGCCGCCAGGAAGTCAGCCGCTGCTTGCTCGGCGGCCGCCAAGTCGACGCGCGGGCCAGGCCACCGGGCGACAACGTCGGCGGCAGGCGCCGGGTCCGGCGGGCACGGCGGGGCGAGAGTCAGCTCATGCGTCATGGTGCTCCATCGGTTGGTGGGTGGATTGCTGGCCGGTGCGGACGACAACGCAGCACCGGCCAGGCACGGGCTCCAGGGCGGGCTGCACGTCCGCGCCCGATTCCGGTCGCGACGCCTTCGAGCAGCGCGAGGTTCATCGTGCAGACGATCTCGCGATGGCGCTCAGCGAGCTGATGGAACGGGCAGTTGCGCAGCGCCAAGCTGCCGTCCTCGGCCGCGAACGGCTCGAAGCCGTGCTCGGTCAGCACCGCGCGCATCTCCGTCCGCGCCGGAGTCACCGAGGGCCGCGGGCCGCGTGGCTGCGCCGCGACGCTGCGGCTGGCTCGCTGACCCGCGGCCGATCTCGGCGCCGAGCCGCCGCGCCGCTCGCTTGAGGCAGGCGAGCGAAAATCCGCTCGCGTCTGACTCCACCGCCTCGGCCAAGAGCCTGGCAGCCATTTCGTACTCGCGCGGCGGCACCGAGACCGCGAACTCGCGCGCTGACCTCGCGTAGACCTTCGCCGGGCGCCCTGCGCCAGGGCCGGTCCGACCTGGCGGCCGCCGGAAGTCGGCGATGAGCAGGCCGAGACTGACCAGCCGGTCCAGGTGGTAGGCCGCGAGCGGCCGGCCGATCCCGGTCGCGGCGGCTGCCTCGTCCCTGCCGACCGGCTCCGCCGATCCGGACACGTAGTCGTACAGGCGCCGGCGAACGGGATCGTCTAGCCCGTAGACGAGCGCGAGGCGCTGCTCATCCCGGTTCATCCCGACGTTCGGCTGCATCTCGCTACTCTAACACCAATTCTCATTAGTTAAATAACCGGACTCTCCCGCGGCCCGCACTCGCGAGGCCGGGCCCGGCGACCCGGTAACCGCCGTCCGGCCTGGACCGCCGCGGCTGGCTAGCTGATCTGGTCGCAGAGCATCTCGATGACCTCACCGGCGGGACGGGTTGTCGCCGCGCGGTAACCCTGACCAGCCCACAAGCTCATCCGGCCGGCATCGCCGGACGCCGCAGCGGCGGCCCTGATCGGCCTGGTCGCGTTGTTGATCTCCGGGTAGGCCGCGGGCGCGTTCTGATGCCCGCTCAGGAACGCGTTCACCAGCCCGCGAGCCGGTCGGCCGCTGAACGCCCTGGTCACGGCCGTCGCCCGGTAGCTCGGGTCAGCGAGGGCGGCCTTGTAGACCGGATGCGCGCCGCTCTCCGGGCAGCGCAAGAAGGCCGTGCCGCATTGCGCCGCGACGGCGCCTGCCGCCAGGGCCTCGGCCACGTCCGCAGCCGACATGATGCCGCCTGCCGCCACCAGGGGGACATCGGTGGCCGACCGGATCGTCGCGACGAGATCGAGAGCACGCGCCTGGCTGCCCGGCCAGTTCGTGAACGTGCCGCGATGCGCCCCCGCTTCCGGGCCCTGTACGCACAGGCACTCGGCGCCTGCCCGCACCGCCGTCTCAGCCTCGACCGCGTCGGTGACGGTCACCCACACGCTGCTGCCCGCGGCGCGCAGGGCGCCGACGACGCCGGGGTCCGGGCATCCGAAGGTGAAGCTGACGACGGGAACCGGGTGTGACGTCAGGTCGGCGATCTTGGCGTCCCAGTGGTCGTCATCCCAGGCCGGCTCGCCTGGCGCGGCGCCGACGGCCGCGGCGTCCGCGGCCAGGCTGTCCAGGTAGGTGGCCAGTGCCTGGGGGTCAGCAGCGGCGCTCCGGGTACGAACACATTGACGCCGAAAGGTCCGCCGGTCGCCGCCAGGACCTCATCGATGTCCGCGCGCATCGCCTGGGCCGTCTTGTAGCCGGCCGGCAGGAAACCAACCCCGCCGGCGGCCGCTGCTGCGGCGACCAGATCGGTCGTGCTCGGGCCGCCAGCCATCGGCGCGACGATCACAGGCAGCCTGAGGTCACCGATCACGTGGTCAGTCTGCCAGCCGTAGGGTGACACGGTGACGAATCCCCCGGCGGTTCAAGCGGCACTGGCCGCCGAGGCGGCTAGGTGGGAGAAGAGACTTCGCGGCATGGGCACCCCGGCGCGTGCCGCGAGCGACAAGGCTTACCTGAAGAGCGATCTGGAGTTCGCAGGAACTGGCGTCCCGGCGATCAGGACCATGGTGGCGGCCTGGTGCAAGGCACGCCCCGTGCCTGGCGCACGGCACGGTGCTGATCCTGCGCGCCTCCGGCACGACGACGGTCACCGGGCTGGTGGGGCTCCTGTGGACGAGCCCGCTCTACGAGTGCCGTCAGGCGGCCGTCATCTTGCTCGAGCGCACAGGGCCGCTGCTCGGCCCTGCCGACATGCCTCTGCTCGAAGGCATGCTCCGCACGTCAGGCACCTGGGCGCTGGTAGATGGCCTGGCCGTCAACGTGGCCGGCGGCCTGGTTGAGCGCTTCGGCGACCTCGGCGACGCGCTCGACAGATGGGCCGCCGACGGGGACTTCTGGCTGCGGCGCTCAGCGCTGCTCGCGCTGCTTCGGCCGCTGCGCTCGGGCGGCGGCGACTTCGGCCGGTTCTCGCGCTACGCGGACACGATGCTGACCGAACGAGAGTTCTTCATCCGCAAGGCGATCGGCTGGGTACTGCGCGAGGTGGCCAAGCGCCGTCCTGACCTCGTCGCGTCCTGGCTAGGTCCCCGGGTGCATCTGGCGTCCGGTGTCACGGTGCGTGAGGCCGTTAAGCCGTTGGCAGAACCGATCAGGGCCGCGTTGCTGGCCGGATACCGGGACAAAATCCCGATCCGCTGGGAACATGAGGACACAACCACAACCGGATGAACGACCTGCCCGCGGGAGGCGCCATGTCCGACACGCGGGTTCCTGTCACGCGTGGTGAACTTCGCTGCTACCTGGCCAGGCCGGCCGGCGATGGGCCGTGGCCTGGCGTGCTTGTGATGCATGACGCACTCGGCATGACGCCGGACCTGCGCGCCCAGGCAGACTGGCTGGCTAGCGAGGGCTACCTGGCGCTCGCACCTGACCTGTACTCGATCGGCCGCAAGTCTCGGTGCCTGGTCTCGGCCTTCCGTGACCTGACGGCCGGGCAGGGCCAGGTCTTCGACGACGCCCAGGCGTGCCGCGCCTGGCTGGCGGACCAGGCCGACTGCACTGGCCACATCGGCGTCATCGGCTTCTGCATGGGCGGCGGCTTCGCGCTGCTGCTCGCTGGTCAGTCGTCCACCCAGGCCGGCGCCGCGGGGAATCCGGCCGACACGGGGCACCGCTTCGAAGCGGCCAGCGTCAATTACGGCATGCTGCCAAAGGACGTCCACACGCGGCTGCAGCTGGCCTGCCCGGTCGTCGCCAGCTATGGTGCGCGGGACCGTACGCTGCGCGGCGCGGCCGTCAAGCTCACGGCGGCGCTGGACGCGGGCGGGGTCGAGCATGACGTGAAGGAGTATCCGGGCGTCGGGCATTCGTTCATCAACCATCACCCGACCGCGCTGCAGACATTGCGCGGAGCGGCCGGTCCTGACGCGGCGATGCCGCGGTTCTTCGCCGTGTTCAACGCGGTCGCCGGACCGCTCATGGGTGTCGGCTATGCCGAGCGGCAGGCTAGCGACGCCCGCAGGCGGATCATCGCGTTCTTTGACCGCCACCTGAAGAAGTAGGAATCGCCGCAGAAGGAATGAGTGTGGCAACTGAAATGACGGAGAGCGCGGCGGTCGACGGACGCACCGCGCGGAAGGACAAGAACAGGCTGGCCGTCCTCGATGCTGTGCTCGAACTGTTCACTGAGGGAGACCTCATGCCCCAGCCAGAGGCGATCGCCCAGCGCTCGGGCGTCTCGCTCCGGTCGGTGTACAGATTCCTCGGCGACATGAGCGATCTCGTGCAGGCCGCGATCGAGCGTCACCTGGAACGCGTCGGTCCCCTGTTCGCACTCGATGAGATCGGCGAAGGGCCGTTCGCGCAGCGAGTCGAGGAGTTCGTCGCGGCCAGGCTGCGGCTGCACCAGGCGATCGCGCCGACCGCCAGAGCGGCGCAGGCCCGCGTCAGGATGCGCGCAACTCCCGCGAGCGAGGTCGTCAAGGAGAGCCTCAACGCGCGCCGCGGACTGCTGCGAATCCAGTTGTCCAGGAACTTCGCTCCTGAACTCGCAGCGTTCGGCCGCAGTGGTGACGCGATTCTCGCTGCGGCCGACGCGCTGACGCAGATCGAGACCATCGACTGGTACCTAATCGACGGCGGCTACACCCTGACCCAAACCAAGCAAGCATTGACGATCGGCCTGCACCAGCTGCTCGACGGCAAGCCTGCCCCAGGCGTCGACGTGACGCCCGCGAGCGAGGCCCGCTATTAGGCCGATCAATCGCTAAGTCGACAGTGTGCTGGGTGAAGGCGCGCTCGTCCGGGCGGAACGCCGGGTACAACGGCAGTTCTGGCAGCCGCCAGTGGTCGGTACGCGCGAGCAGCTGCGTGGCGAGCGCGCGGAGCGCCGTGAGTTCGCCATGAGGCTCGAGCTCGGCGAGCAGGCGTGCCCAGCGATAGCGGAGTAGCTGACGCCCGGTCGGCGCGGCGCGGCCATCGTCGATCATCGGCCGGTCGGCCAGCAGCGACCGGTCGAGCAGGTACGTCATCGCGTGCAGCGTCCACGCCGCCACCGCCTGGCGGACACCGGGCAGCCAGACCTCGTCGCTGGCCAGGTCCGGGTGGACCTGCGCGACCAGGTCCCGGTACACGGCCTCGGCCGATCGCTGCAGGCGGTCCGGCAGCCGGAACACGCACCAGCAAGTACTGAACGGCATCCGCAGGTACGCCGCGTCGAGGAAGGCCGGGTGATACTCGGCGTTCTCGTAGTCGATGAACCGGACTCCGCTCGGGGTCAGCAGGTTGTTGTCCGGGCAGATGTCGCCGGGCGAGAACACGTGATAGCTCCCGGGTTCCAGGAGCGACGCGACCTCGGCGAGGTCAGCATCCAGCCCGGGCGGCGCAGGGATGGACAGCTCTGCAAGCAGCCCGGGGATCTCCCTGATCCGGCGCGGCAGCCAGTGCCCGGCGGCCCCGCCGTCCTGCCCGGTCCGGTACCGGGCGAGCAGCCTGGCCAGGTCGGCTTCACGGCCGGCGCAGGCCACCGCCAGTTCGCCGCAGGCCCGCGCCCAGCTCAGCAGCGCCGCCTCGGCGGCCTCGGCATGCCCGCCGAGCAGCAGATCGGCCAGGCTCGACCCGATGCCCAGGTCGCTCATCACGATCACGCGGGCCTGCGTGCTGGCCGCCAGCAGGCTCGGTCCCGAAGCCAGTGGCCGGCCCGCAGGGCCCGAGGCCAGCGGCTGGCCCGCAGGGCCCGAGGCCAGCGGCCGGCCCGGCTCGCCGGTGAGCGCCAGGCCAGCGGCCTCTGATGCGAAGCTGGTCCTGCCCTCCTGGGTGTCCGGATAGCTCTTGACCACGACGGCTACGCCGTCCGGGCGCCGGCAGCGCAGCACGGCGGATCGCTCGCTGCCGCCCAGGTCCTCTGGTCCAGTCAGCGGCTCGCCCAAGGCAGCAGATGCGGCCGCTAGCAATTCATCCATGAGGCGCAGCCAATCAGCCGTAGAAGACGCGTTCCATCACGGCCCTCGCTCGCCTGGCGGCGCGCCGCCAGTCCTGAACGAGGTCCTGCGAGCCGTCGGGCCGATAGCCGAGCAGCCGCGCGATGCCGGCCAGTTCCGGCTGGCCGGTCGGCAGCACATCGGAGGCCTTGCCCGTGACGAGCATGGCCGCGTTCCTGATCCTGGTCGCAAGCATCCAGGCCGCGCGCAGAGCCTCGGCGTCGGCCGCGGTTAGCAGCCCGTCGTCGCGCGCCGCCGCCAGCGCTGCCAGCGTGCTGGTCGTGCGCAGCGCGGGCACCGCGGCGGCGTGCCGCAACTGGAGTAGCTGAGCCACCCACTCGGCATCGGAGAGCCCGCCAGGCCCGAGCTTGACATGCAGCGCCGGGTCGACACCACGAGGCATGCGTTCTGCTTCCATGCGGGCTTTGATTCTCTTGATTTCACGCACCGGGCCTTCGGCCATCCCGCCGGCCGGGAACCGGATCTCGTCCGCGAGGGCCAGGAACGCAGCGCCGAGCGCGGTGTCCCCCGCAACCGGGTCGGCGCGGATGCAGCGCCTGGACCTCCCACGGGCTGGCCCACCGGTCGTAGTACGCGCGGTACGCGGCCAGCGTCCTGACCAGCGGGCCCTGCTTGCCCTCGGGCCGCAAGTCCGCGTCGAGGTGCAGGGACGGGTCGGGGCCAGGCCGCGCGAGCAGGCCGCGCAGTTCCTCCGCGACAGCGTGCGCCGCCCTGGTGGCCGTCTCCTCGCTGACGCCTGCGACTGGCTCGAAGACGAACAGCACGTCCGCGTCGCTGGCGTAGCTCATCTCGTGCCCGCCGAACCTGCCCATCGCGACGACGCAGATCCTTGCCGCGAGCTCACCTTCGGGACCGGCGACCTCGGCAGCGCAGACATCGAGAGCTGCTCCGATGGTCACGGCCGTCACGGTGCCGATCGCACCTGCGACCTGAAGCGGGTCCAGGCGGCCGAGCAGGTCGGCTGCGGCGGTGCGGAACAGTTCGCGGCGGCGGATGGCGAGCAGGCCGGGAATGGGGCCGTCACGGCCGGTGGACGGAGCGTGCCTGCGGATCGTGTGCGTCGGCCTCGTTGGCCAGTGCCGCCTCGGCGCGCGGCTCGAGCAGGGCGTCGTCGGCTAGCATCGCGACCGCCTCGGGAGCGCGCAACAGCAGGTCCGTGCCATACCGGCCGGAGGCCAGCACCCTGGCGAGTCTCGCGGCCACGTTCGCGTCGTCCCGCAGCAGCCGCAGGTACCAGGGTGACCCGCCGAGCGCCTCGCTGACCTGACGGAACGCGAGCAGGCCCGCGTCCGGGCGGGGTGCGTCCGCGAACCAGCCGAGCAGCGCGGGCAGCAGCGCACGCTGGATCGCCGCCTTTCTCGATACCCCGGTTGTGAGCGCGCTGATGTGCCGCAGCGCCCCGGCGGGGTCGTCGTATCCGAGGGCCTCCAGCCGATCGGTGGCGGCCTGCGAGGTCAGCCGCATGACGTCGCCGGGCAGCCTGGCGACCGCGTCCAGCAGCGGGCGGTAGAAGAGCTTCTCGTGCAGCTGCCTGACCGTGCCCGCGTGCTGCCGCCACTGGGTCATGAGCTGCTCGGCCGGGTCGCCAGGACCGGCCGGATGGCCCGCATCGGAGCCGTCGGCCTGGCCAGGGCCTGCGTAATGCATCGTGCGCAGCGCACGGCCGACCTGGCGCAAGATCGCGGGGTCGGCAGGCAGCGAGTGCGTGCGCCGCAACTGGCGCAGCTGGAGCAGGTGCTCGACCACCCGCAGGAACCGGTACGCCGCGCCGAGGCTGGCCGCGTCCTGCCTGCCCACGTAGCCGCCGGCGGCGAGCGCGGCGAGCGCTGGCAGCGTCGCCTGGTCACGCAGCGTCTCGTCGGCCCTGCCGTGGACGAGCTGGAGCAGCTGGACGGCGAACTCGATGTCGCGCAGCCCGCCGGGACCGAGCTTGATCTCCCGGTCGGCGTCCTTGGCCGGCAGGTTCTGCACGACCCGCCGCCGCATCGCCTGAACGTCGGCGACGAAATCGTCGCGCTGCGCCGCCTGCCAGACCAGCGGCGTCACGGCCTCGATGTACCGCCGGCCCAGGTCCATGTCGCCCGCGACCGGCCTGGCCTTCAGCAGCGCCTGGAATTCCCAGGTCTTGGCCCAGCGCTCGTAGTAGGCGAGGTGGCTGGCGAGGGTGCGAACGAGCGGTCCGCTCCTGCCTTCGGGACGCAAATTCGGGTCGACGGGGAACAAGGTCCCCTCAGGCCCGGCGTCTGAGCAGACCCTGATCATCGCGCTGGCAAGCTGGGCGGCCGTGCGGAGCGCCGCCGCCTCGGCGCCAGGCCCGGCCTCGACGGCCTGCTCTGCCGGTTCGGCGACGAAGATCACGTCGACATCGCTGGCGTAGTTCAGCTCACCAGCGCCGCACTTGCCCATCGCGATCACCGCGAGCCGGCACTCGGCCGCACCGGGCGGCAGCCGCGATCGCGCGATGGCCAGGGCAGATTGCAGCGCCGCCCCGGCGAGGTCGGCCAGGTCGGCCATCACGTCGTCGATCGCCGCCGCGCCGGTCAGGTCCCGTGCGGCCAGCCTCAGCAGAGCCCGCTTGTACGCGATCCGCAGCACGGCGGGATCCTCAGCACCCCTCAGGTCGCCCAGATCGACGAGCGGCGAGGTGCCATCTAGCGAGTGGCCGTCCGCGGGCTCGCTGCTGAGCAGCTGCCAATCACCGGGATGCCGGCGCAGGTGGTCGGCCAGCGCGGCGCTGGTCCCGAGCACGGAAGTGAGCCTGGCCCGCAGGCCCGCGTCCGCCCGCAGCGCGGCCCGCAGCCTCGGATCGGATCCGAGCCTGGCCAGGCCCGCGACAGCGAGGTCGGGATCCGGCGCGGCACCGACGGCGGCGACGATCTCGGCGTCTTCACCGAGGACGTCCCAGCCAAGGTCGTCGGTGAGCAACCGCTCGGCGGCAGCGGTATCAGCGAAGCCGAGCGCTGCAAGCCGTCCGGCCTGGGTGACGGCGCGCGGCATGCTCACGCGTGCCACCGTAGCCGCTCGCCCGGCCGTGCCTGAGGGTCAGGTCAGCAGCAGCACCGCGTATGCCGCGAGCCAGTGCTCGACGTTGTAGTGGTCACCTACCACGTGCGGCAGTGCCGCGTCAGCGTGTACGTGGGCGGCTGCCATGGCCGGCCCGATCCGCTCGTCTCCCGCCGGGAGGCTCTCGGCGATCCGCCGCCAGCACCACGCCCGGCTCGCGTTCAGGCCGTGCAGGTGCGCGATCTGGCCGTCGCTGGCGTCGGCCACGATCGCCGGCCCGAACAGCGACGCAGGTTCGCCGCGCTCGATGCCCGGGAGGAAGTCAGTCAGCCACGCACCGAACTCCTCGCTCGGCAACAGCAGCGCCATCAGCTCAGCCTCGGTCAGCGCCGGGGACAGGAAGTCGGCCCCCGACGGCTCCCAGGCCGCCGGATAACTCGCGTCGCCGTGATACCACCGGGCGGCGGCGTCGGCGATCGCATCGGCCAGGCTCGGGTCACCGGCCGCGGCCAGGCTCCGGGCGTGCGGCAGCGATCTGGACAGCGCGAACGCGGTGTTCGGGTGCACGCCGTACCTGACCGGATAGGTGGCCTTCGGCAACCACTCGATCCACAGGCCGGTGATCGCGTCGGCGAGCGGCCGCAGTGCCTCCGTCCAGCGCCGTCCATCAGGGTCCTCGAGCGAGGCGGCCTCGGCGGCGAGCGCGAGCGCCCAGCCCCAGGCGTACCTGCCGGGACCGCTCGGGCCGGCGACATACTCCGCCTCCGTGGCCAGGGCGTCGGGCGCGAACTGCCGGTCCAGGATGGTCCTGACCTCAGCGGCCGGGATCAGCGCGCCCGCAGTTCGCAGCAGCCTGACGAGCAGCCAGTGCATCTCCACGCACGAGTGCCAGTCGAAGCTGCCGAAGAACACCGGATTGCGGTCACGCGGGCGGCTCGGGAAATCGCCGGGCCCGGTCATTGTCTGATGGACGTCGTAAGGATACTCGCGGTCAATATTGCTGATCGCGACGCGCGCGTACTGCGCGGCGTTCTCCTCCAGGATCTGCTGCCACTCGTTTGTCACGCTCGATCCTCCAGGCCTCGGAACCGTCGGCACGTGACAGCTTGGCTCACCGGTAGCGGTTGCTCAAGCCGAGTAGCTTGTGCAACGCGTGGATCAGGCGCTCTGCAGGATCCCACAACGGCGGCTGCACCTTGCCGTCTACGGCGACGCCATCTACGCTGCAGCCGCCGGCTCCCACGGCGACTTGTGGTCGGCCACTGCGGCCGTTGAAGGTGATGTTGTATGTCGCGTCGATCGCCGGGCAGAATCTGACGCTGTTATCTGTTGCCCGCAGTCCGTTCAGCAGCGCGGCGAGCATGGCGATCGCGTGCCTGGACGTGATCACTTTGCTGAAGCGGCGCGGCCTAGGATTCAGGAAGCTCGCCGTGATTCGCGCTGAACTTATCGCGCCAGGCCGGATGTATTCGGCAGCGGTTCGCGGCGGGTACCAGACGACCTCGGCATCGGCTCTGGCCACGGTGCTGCCGTGCGGGCCATCACTGAAGGTCACGAGCAGCATGGTGTCGCTAGTGATGCCGGCCGGCGCTGAGCGCAGGTAGAAGGCGACGAACTGATAGGTGCCGCCGTTTTGCGAGCTGATCGTGCCCGGGTCCGGCCCGTTAGGTTCGAAGCCGGTCGGCGTGTGCCGGTTGACGAAAGTCGCGGCTTCCAGCATGGACACTGGGATCGAGAAGAATCTATGCAGGTCAACAAGGCTTTCACTGCCGATGACCTGTGCTCGCGGAGGTTGACGGCGCGCGGCTATGCGCCTCGAACCTGACGGCAGCACCAGGCGGGCGAGCATGCGCTTGCCGACGGCGCGGGCTACCGCTGGCGATCCGCCCGGTGGCCATTGTGCATGCTGGTGCCCGCCTGGCTGGGTCGACGCCCGCTGGACGGAGACATGCGATGGCGCGCGAGCAACGCCGCAGCGGCAGGCAGCATTCCGAGTGCTGCAATTGCAGCAAGCCCCAGGCGCGTGCGCCACGTCGCTGCCGACCTGTTCGGTGCACGCATCACGGCCATCCCTCAATCGCGTCCCGCTGGTAAGACGCGGACGCGGTTGGGCTGGTTCCTGGCCTTTTACAACGAGGAAAGGTAGCGGTCGAGTTCGAACTCGGTGACCTGGCGGCGATACTCCTGCCATTCCTCGCGCTTGTTGCGCAGGAAGAAGTCGAACACGTGCTCGCCGAGCGTCTCGGCGACTAGCTCGCTGCTCTGCATGACGTTGCAGGCGTCGGACAGGCTCTGCGGCAGCGGCGCGATCCCGAGCGCCCGCCGCTCGGCCGGAGTGAGCGCCCAGACGTCGTCCTCGGCACCGGGCGGAAGCTCGTAGTCCTCCTCGATTCCCTTCAGCCCGGCCGCGAGGATCACCGCGAACGCCAGGTACGGGTTGCAGGCCGGGTCGAGCGAGCGGAATTCGATCCTGGTCGCGTTGCCCTTCTTCGGCTTGTACATGGGGACCCGGATCAGCGCGGAGCGGTTGTTGTGTCCCCAGCAGATGTAGGCGGGCGCCTCGCCGCCAGCCCCGGCGATCCGTTCGGCGCCGCCCCAGAGCCGCTTGTAGGAGTTGACCCACTGGTTGCACACCGCCGTGATCTCGGCGGCGTGCGTGAGCAGGCCGGAAATGAACGACCGGCCGACCTTCGAGATCTGGAATTCGCCGCCCGGGTCATGGAAGACGTTCCTGTCGCCCTCGAACAGCGACATGTGGGTGTGCATGCCGGAGCCCGGGTACTCGGTGAACGGCTTCGGCATGAACGTCGCGTATACGCCCTGGTCGAGCGCGACCTCCTTCATCGCGAGCCGGAACGACATGATGTTGTCGGCCGTGGTCAGCGCGTCGGCATAGCGCAGGTCGATCTCCTGCTGCCCTGGCGCGCCCTCGTGATGGCTGAACTCCACCGAGATGCCCGTGCTCTCCAGCATCGCGATCGCCGACTTCCGGAAGTCGTGCGCGATGTTGTGCGGCGTGTGGTCGAAGTAGCCGCCCTGGTCGATCGGCCGCGGCTTGGCACCGCCCTCCGGCCGCTCCCTGAGCAGGAAGAACTCAATCTCGGGGTGGGTGTAGAACGTGAACCCCAGCGCCGCCGCCTTGTTCAGCGCGCGCTTGAGCACGTACCTCGGGTCGGCGTGCGACGGCGAGCCGTCGGGCAGCAGGATGTCGCAGAACATCCGGCCGACGCCGACCGGGTCGCCGCGCAGCGGCATCAGCTGGAACGTCGACGGGTCAGGCTTGGCGATCATGTCGGCCTCGTAGACCCGGGAGAAGCCCTCGATCGCCGACCCGTCGAAGCCGATTCCCTCAGCGAACGCGCCCTCGAGCTCGGCCGGCGCGACCGCGACCGACTTCAGGTAACCGAGCACGTCGGTGAACCAGAGCCGCACGAACCGGATGTTGCGCTCCTCGAGCGTGTGCAGCACGAACTCTTCCTGCCTGTCCACGTGGCCAGTCTGCCGCCTCCGTGTTTCCGCCGGGTAACGCGACCCGCCTTAAGCTGAACTCGTGCCTCTGCTTCGGATCGCCCTCGCCCAGGTCAACTCCACGGTCGGTGACCTCGACGGCAACGCCGCCGCGATCGTCCGCTGGACCGCCAAGGCCGCTGCCGACGGCGCCGTGGTGGTCGTGTTCCCCGAGATGATGCTCACCGGCTACCCGGTCGAGGACCTCGCGCTCCGTGCGTCGTTCGTGACGGCGTCGATCGGCGTGCTGCGCGAGACCGCGGCCAAGCTGGCCGAGGCTGGGCTCGGTGACATCGCCGTGGTGACCGGCTACCTCGACCGGCAGGCTGGCCTGCGGCCCCGCGTCGGGCTGCCCGCCGGGGCACCACTCGACGCTGCCGCCGTGCTGCACGGCGGGAAGGTCGTCGTCACGTCCGCCAAGCACCACCTGCCGAACTACGGCGTCTTCGACGAGTACCGCTACTTCGTGCCCGGCGACATCGTTCCCGTGGTGCGCACCGCGGCCCGATCCGGCGAGATGGTCGACGTCGCCGTCGCGATCTGCGAGGACCTCTGGCAGGACGGCGGCCCGGTCGCCGTGGCCAGGCAGGCGGCGGCATCGCTGCTGGTCGTCCCCAACGCCTCGCCATACGAGCGTGGCAAGAGCGAGGCGAGGCTCGCGCTCTGCCAGCGCCGGGCCGCCGAAGCGGGTTGCCCGCTGGCCTACGTCAACATGATCGGCGGCCAGGACGAGCTGGTCTTCGACGGCGACTCGATCATCGTCGCCGCCGACGGCACCCTGCTTGCCCGCGGGCCGCAGTTCGAGGAGGCCCTGGTCGTCGCCGACGTGGACCTCGCGCCCGCGGCGGCCGACACCGCCCGGCGACTCGCTAGCCGATGCGCTCGACGGCAGCACGATGACGATCCGCCGTCTTGAGCTGGCCGGCGGCCATCGCGGCCAGGATGACCAGTTGCAAGCAGGAGGCCAGGTCTGGCCCCGGCTGAGCGACTGCGGTGAGGTCTACGCGGCGCTGGTCACCGGCGTGCGCGACTACGTGACCAAGAACGGATTCGGGTCGGTGATCATCGCCCTGTCCGGCGGCATCGATTCCGCGCTCACCGCCACGATCGCCGCCGACGCTATCGGGGCAGACCGGGTTCACGTGGTGCTGATGCCCAGCGACTACTCCTCGTCGCACTCGGTCACCGACGCCGAGGACCTGGTCAAGCGGCAGGGCGTACACGCCCGTACCGTGCCGATCGCCTCGATCGTCGCGGCGTTCGGCGCCCCGCTCAGCCTGGAGGGCCTGGCGGCCGAGAATCTGCAGGCCAGGGTCCGTGGCATGGTCTTGATGTCGCTGTCCAACGCCGAAGGCCATCTGGTGCTGACCACCGGCAACAAGAGCGAGCTGGCGACCGGCTACTCGACGCTCTACGGTGACTCCGCAGGCGGCTACGCGCCGATCAAGGACGTGCCGAAGACGCTGGTCTGGGACCTGGCCAGGTGGCGGAACGAGCAGGCCGTCAGCGCTGGCCAGGACGAGCCGATCCCGGAGAACTCGATCACCAAGCCGCCGAGCGCCGAATTGCGGCCTGGTCAGCTCGACACCGACTCGCTCCCCGACTACGCGGTCCTCGACCCGCTGCTCGACGACTACGTGGAAAAGGACATGGGCTCGGCGGAGCTGGTCGCCGCCGGCCATGACCCTGACCTCGTGCAGACGGTGATCGCGCTGGTAGACAGGTCGGAGTACAAGCGGCGTCAGTACCCGCCTGGCCCGAAAATCTCGGCCAAGAACTTCGGCCGTGACCGGCGGCTGCCGATCACGAACCGGTGGCGGGAGCCGCACACCCGCCCGCCGAGTTGAGTACACGGCCATAAGGCCGGATACTTGGACGGTCCTTGTGGACTATCAGATAAGCCAACAATCCGGCGCGTAGGCCGGATCGGGCCAGGCAGTCGGTGCGGCCAGCGCAGCCACGCACCGGCCGGGTGCACAACGGGGGTTCCAGGTGATCCCGGGCTCGAACGGGCCGCCCGGTAGGCAACGTCACGGAGGCAGGCAGTGAGCGTCGTGCCGGAGGCGCACAGATGAGCGCCGAGAACAGGCCGCAGATCGGCGACTTTCCCGCGGGATCGCGCATTGCCGGCTACCAGATCCAGGAGCTGATCGGCCGCGGCGGGATGGCCGTCGTCTACCGTGCTGCCGACGTGCGGCTAGACCGGCTCGTCGCGCTCAAGGTCCTCGCGCCGGAGCTCACCAGGGACTCAGCCTTCCGGCAGCGATTCATCAGGGAGTCGCGCTCGGGCGCGGCCGTCGATCATCCCAACGTCATCCCGGTGTTCGAGGCTGGCGAGGCAGAGGGCGTCCTGTTCATCGCGATGCGGTACGTGGCCGGCCGGGACATCCGGGCCCTGATCGAGCGGGAAGGTCCGCTGCGACCGACCCGCGTGGTCAGCATCGTGACCCAGATCGCCTCTGCGCTGGACACCGCGCACGCGCACGGCCTCGTGCACAGGGACGTCAAGCCCGCCAACATGCTGCTCGGCTCCATCGCCAGCGGGTCGGCGCCCGACCACGTGTACCTGTCTGACTTCGGGCTCAGCAAGATGTCGGTCGCGGCGGTCAGCCTGACCGGCACCGGCCAGTTCCTCGGCACCCTGGACTACATGTCGCCCGAGCAGGTCGAGGGCCGGCCGATCGACGGGCGCACCGACCAGTACGCGCTTGCCTGCGCGGCCTTCGAGATGCTCACCGGCAGGCCGCCGTTCCAGCGCGATCAGGACCTCGCCGTGATGTGGGCTCAGGTCTCGGCGCCGCCTCCGTCGGTCCGCGAGTTCCGTCCTGGGCTGCCCGCTGAGGTCGACCGGGTCATCGCCAAGGCTCTCGCGAAGGCACCTGACGACCGGCACGCCAGCTGCCTGGCGTTCGCGACCGATCTGCGTACCGCCTGCGTGGCCAGGCAGGCTGGCGAGGCCGGCCCGCCTGGTGCGCCGACCGAACTGGCCGCGACGGCGAAGCCGGTGCCGCCGGCGACCGAACTCGCAGCTGCATCCCCCGGTCGGCACCGGGCACCCGCACGGAGCGGCCGGCCCGCCCGCCTACGAAGCGACGATCACCGAGGCCGCCGTGGGCGGCGCCGGAGTCGCCCAGGCGAAGCCGGCGGCCGCGGCGCGCGCGCACCTGGTGCGACGGCTGCCGACCGGCAGGGCGGAAACGCGTACAGCCCGCCGGGCGGATACGACCAGGGCGGCTATCAGAGCGGCTACGGCCAGAGTGCGCACGGACCCGCCGGTTCCGGGCCCAGTGGTTACGGGCCCGGTGGTTACGGACAGGGCGGTTACGGACAGAGTGGCTACGAACAGGGTGGTTACGGACAGGGCGGGCGAGGACAGGGCGGCCAGACCGATCAGCTCTGGGGCGGCTCGGGGTATCAGCAGCCGTCCTACCACGGCCCTCCGCCGCGTCGGCGCGGCAAGGCGCTCCCGATCCTGCTCGCCGTCCTCGTCGTCGCCATCCTGGGCGGAGCAGCCGCGCTCGTCCTGCACCTGCGCGGCAACGGCAGCCCGCATACCGGGCCGACCACGCCGGTGACGATCACGGCGACGCCCAAGCACGTCTGGTGGCTCCGGCTCGGCGAGCGCGAGTCCTTCGTCCTCAACGCCGGTGGCGCCGCTCAGCCCCGACGCCGTGCTGACGCAGTACTACGACGCGATCAACAACCACGACTATCGCGCCGCCTACCGGCTCAACAGCCAGGTGCGCTCGAGCGAGTCGTTCGCGACGTTCAAGCAGGGCTTCACCGGAACCCAGCACGACGCCCTGACGATCACGGGCGTCACCGGCGACGTGGTCAGCTTCAACCTCACCGCCGATCAGACCGACGGCTCAGTCAAGACCTACCAGGGCACCTACACGGTTCAGAACGGCCAGATCGTCGGCTCGAACGTCAAGCAGACCGGCTAGCGGGCGGAGCCAGGCGCCGGCTCCGTCACAGCTTCCTGGTCGCCAGCTAGATATCTACGCTCGCCCCTGGCTCAAGGCGGGAATAGCCGCCTTGGCCGGGGCCGCCAAGCAGCGCGCCAGCGAGGCCGGCGATCAGCGCGATCCCGTTGGCGCTCAGGACCTCGTCGTGGATCGCGTAGCTCATCGACGGCCCGACCGCGCGGGCGTAGTCGAACAGTTCAGCCGCCTTCAGCCACGGCGCGCTGATCGGCAAGAGCAAGACGTCGACCGGCTCGCCGGGGACGGTGAAGGAGTCGCCCGGGTGGAAGATCGTGCCGTCGACGGCGAATCCGATATTCGGCACCACCGGCAGGTCGGGGTGGATGACCGCGTGGTCGCGGCCGTAGACATGGACGTCGAACCCGGCCGCGGTGAAGGCGTCGCCTTCGCCGAGGGCGTGCACCCGGGCGCCGAAGCCGTCAAACTGCGCGGCGACCGCCGCGTTCGTCCATAGCTCCAGGGCAGGATCGCGCGCCAGCGCCGCCCTGACCACGCCGGTGTCGAGATGATCGGCGTGCTCGTGCGTGATCAGCACGGCCTGCGCGCCAGCGAGCGGGTCAGTTCCGCTCCAGACACCGGGGTCGAGCACGATCTGCTGTCCGTCGCGCTCAAGCCGAACACAGGAATGACCGAGCTTCGTCATGCGCATGTGCCGCTCCTACCTCGCTGGAGGCTTCCCGGCGCGGCCGTCCGCGCCGCCGAACCGAACCTATCGTGACGCGATTCCGGTCAGCAGTTCGTCGACAACCCGCCGGCCGTACGATCGGTCGGCTCGCTCGTGGCTCAGCCTGGTGGTCTTCGCCAGCACCGCGCCGGTCAGCATGTCGACCGCCATCTCGAGGTTCGCGTTCTCGCGCAGCTCTCCGGTCGCTATGCCGCGCCGCAGCACCGTGCGGAACACATCCCGGCGCGGCTCGACGACTGTCTCGACATAGCGCTCGATCAGCCGCGGGTACTTCACGCCCTCGCCGAGCAGCAGCGCGAACTGCCTCGCCTGGCGCGGATCGGCCGACTCGGCGCGCATCGCGTCGAGCATGGCGACCAGGTCATCCCGCACCGACTCGCCCCTCGGCTCGGGCAGCGGCGCGCGCAGCGCACGCGAGGGCGGCCAGCAGCAGGTCTTCCTTCCCCGGCCAGCGCCGGTAGATCGTCGCCTTGCCGACTCCGGCCCTCGCGGCGACCTTTTCGATGCACAGGCCCTCGGCGCCGGACTCGGCGAACAGGTCGAGCGCGGCATCGATGATCGCGCGGTCGGCATGCTCGCTGCGCGGCCGTCCGCGGCGCGCCTGATCTGGCTGCATCTGCGCAGGGCTTATCTGCACGGGGCTTATCTGCACGGGCGTCATCTCCGAGCTAGTCCTCCATCAGCACGGCGACGGGACCGCAGCCGCCGCCGTGCCGTTCAGTCTTGGCCCGCCGGCCAGCGGCGCGGCGGCCAGGCATCCACACCGCGATGAGCACGGCGCCGCAGGCCGCGATCACGGCCGAGAACACGGTGGTCACGTGCATGGCGTGCACGAACGAGCGTCCGGCGAGCGAGACGAGTGCGGGGCCGCCGTGGCTGAGCCTGGCCGCGGCAGCGTCGGTCGCGGCGAGCGATTGCATGGCTGCCGACCTGCTGCCGGCCGGCAGGCCCCGCAGGCCCGGTGCGAGATCGGCCCGATAGGCCCTGGCCAGGATCGACCCGAGCACAGCGACGCCGAGCGCCACGGCCACCTGCCGGGACGTGTTGGTGATCGCCGAGCCGGCCCCGCCGCGCTCGCGGGGTACCACCGACATGACGGACTCGGTCGCTGTCGGCATCACGATCCCCATGCCCGCGCCTTGCAGGAAGAAGATGCCCTCAAGCGCGATGATCGGCGTGGCCGCGGTCAGCGAGTGATAGCCGATCAGCGCGCCCGTGACCACGGTCAGCCCGCTGGCCGCGACCGCCTTCGCGCCGAAGCGGCTCACCAGCCCGGCGCTGCGGCTCGACGCGACCAGCTGACCGATCGCCACAGGCGTCGTCAGCAGGCCCGCGTGCATCGGGCTGTAGCCGCGCACGTCCTGCAGGTAAAAGCTCATGAAGAAGTACACGCCCGACATCGCGAAGAAGTTGAGGCCGATCGCGGCCGCCGCCGCCGACAGCCGCGCATCACGGAAGAGCCGGACATCGAGCGACGGATGCTCGGTCCTCGACTCGTGCACGCAGAATACCGTGAGCACCGCGATCCCGGCCGCGATGGGGCCGACGACGCCGCGCTCCAGCCACGAGCCAGCGTCGCCGCCCTTGATGATGCCGTATACGAGCAGCACCAGACCCGCGATCGACAACAGGACGCCCAGGTAGTCGACGCGGCCAGGAGACGGGCTCTTGGATTCAGGCACGAGTAGTGAGATCGCCACGACGGCGATGGCGGTAAGGGGCACGTTTATCAAGAACACGGAGCCCCACCAGAAGTGGTTCAGCAGCACGCCGCCGGTCACCGGGCCGACCGCGATCGCGACGCCAACCGCCGACGCCCAGATGCCGATCGCCTTCGGCCGTTCCTCGGGATCGAAGACGTTGGTGATGATCGACAGCGTCTGCGGCATCACCGCGGCTCCGCCGAATCCCATCGCCGCCCTGGCCCAGATCAGCTCCGCGGGCGTCTGGGCGTAGGAGGAGATCAGCGACGCCAGCCCGAACAGCGCCATGCCGATGATCAGCATGCGCCTTCTCCCGACCCGGTCACCGATCACGCCGAACGTGAACAGCAGTCCGGCGAAGACGAGGGTGTAGGAGTTGATCGCCCACTCAAGCTGGCTCTGCGTCGCGCCGAGGCCAGCGCCAGGCTCCGCGATCGTCTTCAGCGCCACGTTCAGGACCGTGTTGTCGAGGACGATCGAGAAGAGGCTGATGATCAAGACACCGAGGACGACCCACTTGCGGCGGTCGGTGGTCATCAGAGCGGGCACGCCTCACTCGGCTGCGGGCAGCCGGTCAATATCGATACGGAACGTCATCGTATCGGAATAGCCAGGCGCAAACTAGAGTGCATGGGCGCCGGCCAGCCCATCCGGCCGGCACCGTGACCTGATCGGTAGCCCTACCGATGGAAGTCACCGCATGTCATCATCGAAACGTCCGGGGACGCCAGCGAGGCGCCACGAGACATGGAGGATCACGATGACCGCAGGTCCAGCCCAGCCAGCCCCAGAACCTTCCGCCCCCCAGGCCCTCTACGGCGGCGTGGCCGGCCGCCGGGTCACCGTCCGCGATCTCGCAGCCGCGAAGGCGCGGAACGAGAAATGGCCGATGCTGACGGCCTACGACGCGCTCACGGCGCGGATCTTCGACCAGGCAGGGATCCCTGTGCTGCTCGTCGGCGACTCGGCGGCGATGGTCGTCTACGGACACGACAGCACCATCCCAGTGACGGTCGACGACCTCATCCCGCTGACGGCCGCCGTGGTCCGCGGCACCAGCAGGGCACTGGTCGTCGCCGACCTGCCGTTCGGTTCTTACCAGGTGTCAGTCGAGACCGCGATGCGGAGCGCGATCAGGTTCCTTAAGGAGACCGGAGCGCACGCCGTCAAGCTCGAGGGCGGGCACCGGGTGCTCAGGTGCGTCGAGGAACTCGTCGCCGCCGGCGTGCCCGTGATGGCGCACCTCGGCCTGACCCCCCAGTCGGTGAACGCGTTCGGCGGCTACCGGGTGCAGGGCAGGGGTGAGGAGGGTGAGCGCCTGATGCAGGACGCGAAGGCGCTGCAGGCCTCCGGCGCGTTCGCGGTCGTGCTCGAATGCGTTCCAGCCGAACTCGCCGCCAGGGTCACCCAGGCGCTGGCGATCCCGACGATCGGTATCGGCGCCGGGCCTGACTGCGATGCCCAGGTGCTGGTCTGGCAGGACATGGCTGGCCTGACCCCGAACGCGCCGAAGTTCGCCAAGCGCTACGCCGACGTCGCCGGCGTGCTCCGCCAGGCCGCCAGCGACTTCGCCGCCGAAGTCGCGGCCGGCACCTACCCCACCCCCGAGTACAGCTACCGCTGAGCGCCGCGAGCCCCGCGGCCCGGTGGACGCGCCTAGCTGGTGAGCTTGGGCAGCACGTCGCGGCCGAAGGCCTCGATCCACTCGGTCTGGTTGCGGCCGACGTTGTGCAGGTAGATGCGGTCGATGCCGAGGTCGAGGTACCGCTGGATGTCGGCCCGGTGGGCGTCGAGGTCGGAGCGTGATGAGCATCCGGCCTTCGAAGTCCTCGGGCCGGACCAGCTTGGCCATCTGCTCGAAGTCGAACGGCGAGCGGATGTCCTGCTTGGGGAACTTCATGCCGCCGTTCGGCCACTCGGTGACCGCGTTGGCCAGCGCCTCCTCGTCGGTGGGCGCCCAGGACAGGTGCAGCTGCAGGATCTTGACCTGCGAGCCGGGTTCGCGCCCGGCCTCCTTGGCCCCCGCGTCGAACCGCTCGAGCAGCCCGGTGATCTTCTCGGTCGGTCGCACCGGGGGTGATGATCCCGTCCACGAGCCGACCCGCGCTGCTTCGCGGTGAGCGGGCCGGCGGTGGCGATGTAGATCGGCGGCGGTGTGTCCGGCATGGTCCACAGCCGCGCGGTCTCCATCCGGAAGTACTCGCCGCGGTGCTTGACGTCCTTGCCGGTGAACAGCTTCTTGATGATCTCGATCGGCCTCCCACATGCGCGTCGAGCCGCTCGGGCGCCTCCGGCCAGTACCCGCCGACGACGTGCTCGTTCAGCGCCTCACCCGAGCCCAGGCCGAGCCAGTGCCGGTCGGGGTACATCGCGGCGAGCGTCGCCGAGGCCTGCGCCACGATCGCCGGGTGGAACCGGAACGACGGGCAGGTCACGCCCGGGCCGAGGTCGCCGCTGGTCCGCTCGCCCATCGCGGTCAGCACGTTCCACACGAACGGCGCCTGGCCCTGCGACGGAACCCACGGCTGGAAGTGGTCGGCGGCCATCACGCCGCGGAACCCGGCCGCCTCGGCGGCGACCGTGTACTCCGTCACCTCGATCGGGCCGAACTGCTCCAGCATCGCGGCGTAACCAACATGCGCCAGGCTCATCAACGGCCTCCGGAATCGGGAGTGGCATTACCGAGCAAGACTTGCACAGGTGCCAGATGTGGCCTGCCGCCGGTCCCGATCCGCGCGGCCAGCGCTCGGGGCCGGCGCGCAGACGCGGTCAATTGCTGCGGCGCACCAGCATTTCAGGCAGCATGGAACGCTGTGAATACCGAGCAGGTCGAGGCCCTCCGCACGCTGCTCGCCTCGTCCGGCTGGCTGGAGCGCACCAGGCACTTCGCCGGCGCGCTGCGAGGCCGGTCCAGAACGCCGCAACGGGCTGCTGGTGGTCGGCACGCCTGACTTCGAGCCGTGGCACATGGCCGCGCACCTGGAGGACGAGAGCCGGTACGCAGGCCTGCCTGAGTTGAGTCCCACCCTGATCCGGTGGGCGCCGCCGCCGGGCGCCCCGCCGCATCTGCGGGTCGGCATCGACCGGATCGCGCGGGCGGGCCGGGCCGAGACGCTGCTCGTCGTCGGTTCCGACGCCGCGCCCGGTGCGCTGCTTGAGCGGGTCGCTGACGCCAGGAAAGCAGGGGCTTCGATCTTCGCCCTCGATCGCGGCGACGACGAACTAGACAGCCTCGCGCACGAGTGCCTCGCGGTACGCCAGGAGGTCGACCCGGTCTCCTTCGACGGCGCCCAGCACCTGGTCAGCCTGGCCGTCGGCGAACCCGACCTGGACCGCCAGCGCGGCCGCGGCCCGGCGGTTCCCGGCCAGGCGGTTCCCGGCCCAGCCCGGCTCGGCGACGTGCGTGGCAGGCTAGCCAGGTTGCTCAACGCGGTCAGCGGCACGCCAGAGCACTGACGGGTTCGATGCGGTCAGGCGGAGGCTGCACGGTCGGAGCGGCAGATGTAATACGAGTTGACGACGTCGTCGTCCACATGCGCGATCTGGATCGAGCCGAACCCGGCGTCCCGCAGCATCTCCAGCGCCTTCTGCTCGCCCCACATCGTGCCGAGGCCCATTCCGCCGTCGGCGAGCGAGACCGTCATGCAGTGCATGCAGGAGATCGCGTAGAAGAACGGCCCGACCGGATGGTCGAGTTCTCCTCCAGCGCGCTCGACGCCCGGAAGTCGACGCACAGGTAGATGCCGTCAGGGCGCAGCGCCCGCGCGATGCCCTCGAGCATCAAGTCCGGCCTCGCCTGGTCATGGACGGCATCGAAGCTGGTGATGAAGTCGAACGCGGCCGTCTCTCCAAGGTTCGCGGCGTCGCGGCTCACGAACCGAGCGTTCGTCAGTGACATGCTGGCCGCCTCGGCTCGCGCCGCCTCGAGCCCGGTGTCGGAGAAGTCGAATCCGGTGAACCGCGAACGCGGGAAGGCCCGCGCCATGAGGTTGATGGCGTGACCAGAACCACAGCCGATGTCCGCGACGTCGATGCCCTGGCTGAGCCTGCCGGTCAACCCGCCGACGAGTGGCAGCGCGACGTCGATCAGGGTCGCGTCGTGCACCGCGTTGCTGTCTTCGGCCATGACAGCCTGAAATCTCGGAAACGCCGAGTACGGGACGCCGCCACCATCGCGGAAGCAGTCCACGATCTGGTCTTCGACCATTCCGAGCAGCCCGATGTACTGCGTTCCGGTCGCGAGGTTGTTCAGCCCCGCGGATCTGGTCAACCACGCGGCGCGATCCGCCGGCAGCGCATAGGTCTGGCTGTCGCCCGATAGTCCACGATCCTTCCCGTGGTCATCGCGGCCAGCCACTCCCGCACGTACCGCTCGTTCAGTCCGGCCGCGGCGGCGATCTCGGCGCTCGTCGATGCCGGCAGCCCCGCCATCACGTCGAAGAGCCTGGTGCGATGCCCGACGCTGACCATCAGTGCGAGCCCGGCCTCATTCCACATCCGGAGCATGCGGGACGCGAACTCCTCAGAGCCAGAATCAGGCATATCAGCCATGGGCACCTTCTCACCTCGGCAGGGCATGATCGTAGCTGAGCCGCCTGGCACGCAGGCCAGACCGCAAACGCGGCTACTGCTGCGCGGCTGGCGCGACGAAGGTGCCGCGGCCCTGGCGGGTGATGATCAGTCCGCGCTCGCGCAGGACCTGCATCGCGTGCCTGACGGTCTGGTACGCGACGCCGTACTCCTCAGCCAGAGCGCGCTCGGCCGGAAGCTTGTGCTCGATCTCGCCGACTTCGATCCTGGCCGCGAGATGGTTGGCGACCTGGATATACGCGAAGTCGGGACCGAGTGGATCTATCACCGGCACATGGTCAACGTAGGCGCTCTGCTAGCTGCGTAAACCTCAGCTAGCTCTGAGTGCTCTAGGTGCTCTATACTGCTCTTGTGGCACACCTAAGCGAGACATCGGCCGGGTCTATGAAACTGACGGAGGCCGCGGCGGTCACACCGGAGGCTAGCTCCGCCGATCGTGCCAGGGACGGCCCGCAAGCCATCGAGGACCCGGAGGGCTGGCCCGCGATACCCGCGCTGCCCGCGGTCGCCGGGAACGAGTCCGCGCGCCGCGAGCTCCTGCGGGAGATCGTGCTGCGCGCTCTGATCTGAGCGAGCTCGACGCTAGCGACTAGGCGTCGAGGCTGAGCACCATGGTCGGGCGCTCGATCACGTGGTCGGACCGCAGCGGCCGGACGGCCGTGCCGATCGCGAAGAACTCCGTCGTGTGGCCGCCCCACGTGTGAGAGTGCTGCTTGCAGCTGCACCCCGACGATGCCTTCGGCGTGCAGTTCCTCAGCCTCGGCCTGCATTCTGCTCATCGCCAGTTCGCGGGCGTCGTAGAGCGCCTGAGTGAACTGCTCGATCTCCACATTGCGGCCGATGTTGCCGATCACGCTGCCGAGCCGCTGGTGCGCGATGTGGTACACGCACGAGCCCATCACCATGCCGAGCGGGGCGTATCCGGCCCTGATCAGCGTCCAGAAGTCCTGGCCGGACAGGTCGGAGGTGAACGGCAGGTCCTTGTTGTTGCGCCAGTTGGTGACGCCGCCACCGCCGGCGTCCGGCTCAGCCTTCACCGCGGTGCCGATCGCGATGAACTCCGCGATGTCGGCGCCGAACTCCTTCATCTCCACGTCGAGCCTGACGCCTACGACGCCGTCCGCGCCGAGCGTCTTGGCCTCGACCTCCATCCGGGTCATCGCCAGCTCCCTGGCGTGGTACATCGCCTGGGAGAGCACGTCGAGTTCCTGGTTCTTGCTCCAGCGGCCGATCTGCAGTCCGACGTGGTAGATGGAGCTGCCGAGTACCAGGCCGAGCGGGCGGAAGCCCGCCTCCCTGACCAGCAGGAACTCGTTGACCGACAGGTCGGAGGTGAAGATGGCGCCGGCCTTGCCCGGCGTCAGCTCCGCCAGCCGCCTGATCGCGTCCTGCGGTACTCCGGCCGCCCCGAAATCGGCTTCCTTCTGGTCCGTCATGCTGCTCCTCGGGCTATGTTGTCCCGGCCGCCTTGTCCATGGCCGCTGAGTTATCCCTGGTCGCTGTCTCGCTGCGTCGCTGCCGTCAGACCTTGCCCAGCCTGATCCTGGCCGCCTGCCTGCGTTGCGGGTCGAGCGACAGGATCGCCAGGCTCGGTCGCTCGGCAGACAAGCGTGACTTCCGGAAATGCGTGATCGCGGTGCCCACGATCGTCACCTCGGCGACGTGGTCGCGGGCGCCTTCCTGTCCAGGGCATTCGTGCTCGCCGACCTGCAGGTCCATCGACTGGATCACGACGCCCTCCGCGCCAAGCGCGCGCACGTCCCTGTGCAGCTGATCCCTGGCGTCGTGCCTGGTCTGGTTGATCAGGTCGGTGTAGCCGGTGACCTCGGTATTCCCGCTCACCCATCGGCTCGTCTGGTTCCTGGTCAGCCAGTCGTCGTGCCTCGCGCCGACCGAGATGCCAAGGGCCAGGCCGACCGGCACGACACCGTCTCCGATCAGCTTGGCGAAGTCCTGACCGGAGACGTCCGAGGTGAACGGCCGCGCGAGCGGCATCGCTCCTGGTGCCTTGACCGCGGTGCCGATGGCATGGAACTCCAGGCCACCAGCAGGGAACCGCCCGATCGACAGCCGGACGCCGACTATGCCGTGCCCGCCCAGCGCCGCGCACTCGGCCGACATCCGGCCGATCGCGGCCCGCCGCGCGGCGTACAGCGTCTGCACCAGCGGCCCGTAGGCCGATCCTGAGCCAGAACTCGAGACCGCAGTGGTCGCGCTCTGATAGCCACCCCAGCCCGTGGCGAACCGGTTAAAAGAGCCGAAGTAGGCATAGCTCGGGCAGCCGTAGCCGCCGCGGTAGCCGATGTTGTAGACCGCCGCCCCGAGGACCTGGCCCACCGGGTCGAAGCCGACGCTCTTGATCGCGGCGAACTCGTCCGTGGTGAGCGCGGAACTCCAGGTCCCGCTGGCCTTGATCTCGGCCATCCGAGCCTGGGCGACCGGGGGAAGGCCCTCGCCGGTCCATGGTGAAGTCACAGTGAACGCCCTTCGCGCCTATGTGCGCCGCGTTCCGACTCTACTGCCCGCCGCCGGCTGCTGCCATCGCGCCGGCCTGCGGCCGGCCGCAGGCGCCGTGCGGCCGTGCTGGCCCGATGCTGGCAGGGTTCACGCGGTTAGCGGTCCTTGTCCTGGGCTTCCCACTCCTCGTTGCGCCGCCGCACCGTCTCGAGGGCGCGCGCAGCGTCTTCGCGCGTCGGATACGGACCCAGGCGGTCCTTCGCCGGACATCCTGCGTCCGGTTCGACGGCGTGATGCTTGAGGCAGAACCACCAGTGCTGCTCAGTGTCCATGCGAACTAGACTCTCAGATCATGGTCACCACTTTGCGGCCCGGCCGGGTGTCGCCGCATGCGCCAGGTTCCCGCGCAGATCACGCGGCCTGAGTACGTCGGCAAGAAGTATCCGAGAATTGGCGAGCCCAATGTCAAGGATGCCGAGACGATCGACGCGATGCGGGTCGCCGGCCGGATCGCCGCGCTGGCGCTGGCCGAGGTGGGCAGGCACGTCGAGCCGGGCGTGACCACCGATGAACTCGACCGGGTCGGCCATGAATTCCTGATCGATCACGGCGCGTATCCGAGCACGCTTGGCTATCGCGGCTACCCGAAGTCATTGTGCACGTCACTGAACGAGGTCATTTGCCACGGCATTCCCGACGACACGGTCGTGGCCGACGGAGACATTGTCAATATCGATATCACCGCGTTCATCGGCGGCGTTCATGGCGACACGAACGCGACCTTTCTGGCCGGTGACGTCGGCGAGGAATCCAGGCTCCTGGTCGAGCGCACCCGCGACGCCACGATGCGCGGCATCAAGGCGGTCGCTCCCGGGCGGGCGCTGAACGTGATCGGCCGCGTGATCGAGTCCTACGCGCGGCGGTTCGGCTACGGCGTGGTCCGCGACTTCACCGGGCACGGGATCGGCGCGACCTTCCACTCCGGCCTGATCGTGCCGCACGTCGACGACCCGGACGTCGACACGATCATGGAGTCGGGGATGACGTTCACGATCGAGCCGATGCTCACGCTGGGCACCGTCGACTACGACGTGTGGCCGGACGGCTGGACGGCCGTGACCAAGGACCGCAAGCGCACCGCTCAGTTCGAGCACACCGTGCTGGTCACAGACACCGGTCACGAGATCCTCACGCTGCCCTAGCCCGCGCCCAGCTGGCACGCCAGACCGGGAAGGGGCACGCCGAGGTTGAACTGGACTCTCCCGCTGGTCGCACCCACCGTGCTGGCTGTCGCGCTCGTCACAGGTTGTGCGGCCGCCGGTCCCGGGCAGCCCACGGCCAGCGGCTGCGCGACGTCCGCCGTTCAGGCGCTTCAAGGCCGGCGGCCCGCTGGCCAGCCTGCCCGCGCCCGTGCCGAGGGCTCGGCCCCGCCGCGCTTGACCAGGCGGTGCGGATCATCGTGGTGACGCTGGCCAACGACGGCGACAAGGCCGTGCGCCGACACCTGGCAGGCCGGGTCAGGGCGCGGCTGGCCGTCTTGATCTCAGCCCAGCAGGCGGCCGCGCGTCGTGCCGCCGAACAGAGGGCGGCCGCCCGCAGCAAGGCGAAACGGACGGCGACGCCGCGGCCGCGTGGTGCGGCAGGATCGCGGGGCGTCGAGATCCCCATCGGGCTTGCTGCGCTCGCTGCCTGGCTGCTGACCGCGGCGAGCGGCAGCGTACTGCTGGTGAAATGGCGGGCGCACGCCAGGCGGCATGTCGGGCCGGGCTCAGGCCGACGGCCGCCCGCCATGCTGATCAGCCATGCGGGGCTCGCCGCCGGCGGCCTGCTGACGTGGTCCAGCTACCTGATCACGCGCGCCCCCGCGCTCGCCTGGATCGCGCTAGGCGTGCTGCTCCCCGTCGCGGGCCTCGGGATGGCCACCCTCATCGACGCGATACCTGACCCACGCTCCGCCACCGGGACGGCCGCCGAGCAATCCGCGATGGCACGCAGCGGATTGCCCACGGCGACGGCGACGGCGACGGCCACGGCACAGGTCACCGCTTCGGCGCCGCCTGGCGCCGGGCGATCGCCCGTCTTGGTGATCGTCACGCACGGCGTCCTCGCGACAGCGACCCTCCTGCTCGCCCTGCTCGGCGCCATCGCCGCGCTCGGTACGCACTGATCAGGGCCAGCCTGATCACGGCGTTCGTTCGCGCTAGCCGCCGCTGCCGAGCGGCCCGGCCTTCACCCTGGCCTTGATGCCTTCCCACCAGTCGGGCTCGGGCCTTGCCGTCTCGATCCACCAGGTCGCCCCCGCGTCAGCGTACGGGCGGGCCAGGTCAGGAAGGGCCGCGGGCTCTCGCGCCACCTCCGCCCAGACGACCATGTCGTACCCAGCATCAGGGTCCACCCCGGCGCGTCCGCGCTGCGCGGTGATCTGGGCAGTCACCTCGACGAAGTCGGCAGCCGACGGTCGCACCAGCCCGTCGGAGCTTGACCACCTGATCGGCACGAATCCGTCCCACCGCGCAGCGCGCGCGATCGGCCGCTGCGCGGGCAGCACGCCGGCGACCCAGACCGGGATTCGCGGCCGCTGCACGGGCGGCGGGGTGAAGCGCACGGTGTCGACGTTCAGGTGCGCGCCCGCGTAAGAAAACGGCTCGCCGCTCCACAGGCCGGCCAGGACATCGAGCCCTTCGTCGAGCAATTCGGCCCGCTCCCGGTCGCCTGACGGCTCGTGAAAGATCCCGAAGTCGCCGTAAGCGGGTGAACCGATTCCGACACCGAGCACGACCCGGCCGTCGCTGAGCCGATCAAGTGTCGTGGTCTGCCGGGCAAGCTGCCACGGCCGCCGGCGCGGCACGGGCGTGATGACGGTCCCGATCGTGATCCTGCTCGTCCGCGCGGCGACCACCGCCAGCACCGACCACGGGTCCTGCACGGGCGGGCCGTCGCCCCGGTTCGAGAACACGATGTGATCCCACAGGAAATAGCCGTCAAAACCGGCCTCCTCAGCCGCCACACCCAGTTCGATCAGGTCGTTCGGATCGGTGCGGAAGTTTGGCGCGGCGACTCCGTGCTTCAGGCCTGCCAGCCGCCCTGGAGCGGCTGGCAGGAAGCCATCGCTGGCGCTCATGCGACCCGGCTCCGGTCGCAGTAGCCGGCCTGGCGATGCAACATTCGCTTCAGCTCCGCGGGTCCGCCAGCGCGCACCTGCAGGTGTACCTCGGCAAGGTCGCGCTGCACCGCGGCCTCGCCCGCGAAGGCGCGGCAGCATCGCTCGGGCTCCACGTTCGCCAGCGCCAGGATCGCGCCAGCGCCCCCCATCGGCCCGGCGAGCGCCAGCAGCGCCGATGACCCCACGTAGGTGGCGCCCTGATAATGCGCGAGTTCATCGAGCAGACGGTCGGCGCTACCCGAGGAGTCCTTGATTCCTGCTACAGGCAGGCCAGGCAGGTCGGCGACGGGAACGCCGGGCGCGGAGATCCACGGCACGTGGTACGCGAGCACTGGCTGGCCGCCGGCCGCTGCCGCGACCGCGGCGTAGTAGGCGGTCAGACTCGCCGTATACGGCCCGGCGCCGCCGGCCGCATCGGCGTCCGGCGCTGGCGGCGGGAACGCGAGCACCGCGTCGGCGCCCGCCTGCACGGCGGCCTTCGTCAGGCCGACCGCGTCCTCGGTCGTCGCGGCTCCGGTGCCTGCCAGCACTGGAACCCCGGCGGGGATCGCGCCGCGGACGGCACTGATCAGGGCGACCCGCTCGTCAGCGGTCAGCCTCCCAGCCTCGCCAGTGGTCCCCGCGACCAGGACGGTGCGCATGCCGCGCGCGGCGAGGTCGGCGGCCAGGGCGGCCGTCGCCGCCGGGTCGACGGCTCCGCTCGAGTCGAAGATCGTCACCAGCGCCACGCCGACGCCGTCGAAGAGCCTGCCCCCGCCGTCAGCCGCGGCCTGAACTGCATTTATCGGTTTATCGACTTTTTCTCCCGCGCCGCTCGTGCTCGCCCTGTCGCTGCCGCTGGCCACCCCGCACCTCCGCTGTCGACCCTGCTGGCTGTCCGTCCGCCTGCTTGGTCCTGGCATGGCACCGCGAGGCGCCGGGCCGGGTCGTTTCAGCTGATTCCGGCCACGGCCAGTCGCGACGCTCTGGTCAGGCGGCAGACGTACTGCCATACTACTTTCAGTCGACAATCGACAATTTTGCACCCGACTGGAGGATACGAGTGGGTGGGGACCGCTTTCGCGACCGGGTCGCGATCGTCACCGGCGGGTCCAACGGCATCGGCCGCGCCGTCACCGCGGCGCTGGTCGCGGACGGCGCGTCCGTCCTGGTCTGCGACCTGGTCGACTCGGGCTTCTTCGACGGCGAGCATCGCGTTCTGACGCTGACCGGCGATGTTGCCGAGGCCGGATTCGCGGCCTCCGCGGTCGCCATGGCGGCTGAGCGGTTCGGAAGGGCCGACGTGCTGGTGAACGACGCGGCGTCGTATCCGGACGGGACGCTGCTCGAGATGAGCCCGCAGGCGTGGGACCGGGTCTTCCGCGTGAACGTGACCGGCGCATTCATGATGTGCCAGGCGTTCGCCAGGCACTGCGTCGCGAACGCCACCGCCGGGGCGATCGTGGGGATCTCCAGTGGCTCGGCCCGTAGCCCGCGGCCCGGCGGCGCCGCCTACAGCGCATCGAAGTCCGCGCTGGAGACCATGAGCAAGGTCTTCGCGATGGAACTGGGCGGCCACGGCATCCGCGTCAACGTGGTCGCGCCCGGTTACATCGACGTCCGGGGGTGGAGCGACGCGTATCCCGATCGCGCGCCTGACGAACTGCGCGCCGCGCTCGTCACAGGCATCCCGCTTGGCGTGGCAGGCGATCCGCGCGACATCGCGGCCGCTGTGCTGTTCCTGGCCTCCGACGAGGCGGCCCACATCAGCGGCGCGGTGCTCGACGTCGACGGAGGCTCGGGAGCCGGCCGGTTCGGGCTTCGGCCCCACATTCAGGAGCATGCCGATGTCCGAGGCTGAGATGCCGGGCACACAGGTTGCCGATGGCCAGGAGATGGCTGACGCTGACGTCCCGATCATCGAGACCCGGGAGGTCACCAGGTACTTCAGCGTCGGGCACGGCTCGATCGGCCGCAACAAGAGCACGCTCAAGGCGGTCGACGGCGTCTCGCTGACGATCAGCCGCGGCGAGACGCTGGCCCTGGTCGGCGAGACCGGGTCGGGCAAGACCACCTTCGGCCGGCTGCTGCTCGGGCTGTACAAGCCGACCGGCGGCGACCTCTTGTACCGAGGCGCGAGCATGCTCGACCCGCGGGCGGACACCGCAAGGAGCGTGCGCCGGCATATCCAGGGCGTGTTCCAGGACCCGTACTCCTCGCTGAACCCGACCATGACCGTCGGGCAGTCACTCGCCGAGGTGCTCAAGGTGCACAAGATCGTCGATCGCCGCGAGCGGTCAGAGACGGTCGGCGAACTGATGCGAACGGTCGGCCTGTCCCCCGCCCAGGCGGCACGGCAGGCCGCAGGCGTTCAGCGGCGGCGAACGGCAGCGCATCGGGATCGCGCGGGCGCTCGCGGCCAGGCCAGAAGTCATCATCGCCGACGAACCGCTGTCCGCCCTCGACGTCTCGATCCAGGCCCAGGTGCTCAACCTGCTGATCGAGTTGCAGGAGCAGCGCGGGCTGACCTACCTGTTCGTGACCCACGACCTCGACGTCGCCAAGCACATCAGCCAGCGGACCGCCGTGATGTACCTGGGCAGGGTCGTCGAGTACGCGCCGACCACCGAGATCTTCGCCGACCCGCTGCATCCGTACACGCAGGCACTCGTACAGGCCGCGCCCCGGGTGACCGCGCAGCGCAAGACGATCAAGCCGGCCCTGACCGGCGACATCCCGAACGCGATCGAGCGGCCGAGCGGGTGCCACTTCCATCCCAGGTGCCCGTTCGCGATGCCCGTGTGCTCGGAGGTCGAGCCGAAGCTACTCACCGTGGCCGGCCGCTCGGTCGCGTGCCACCTGCACGACCCAGAGATGAAGTCAGCCACCGCCGCCTAGTCCGGCCACCCCCACAGCCACCCCAGCCCACCCCACCCCACCCCGACCGAGCCCACCCCACCCGGCCCGCCCCCACCCGGTTTTTCATGATCACGGACGTCTTTTGACGCCCGTGCAGAAAAGTGTCCGTGATCATGAAATCGCGCGGCAGTGGAGCCGCTGGGCGGCGCCTCAAGGCAGGCGCGGGGCAGGAGCGGCGCGCGATGGGCGGGAACCGCGCGCGGGGACGGGGCTCGGCTGGGCTAGGAGGCGTCGGCGCGGCGCTTGCCTAGCTCGGCTTCGTGTTCGGGGAAACCTTCCAGGTAGTGGTCCCTGATCGCCATCCTGAGCCGCTCGACGTCGCCGCTGTCCACCGCCTCGAGCAGCAGCCGGTGCCGGTCCACGGCGTCCATCAGGCCGATGCCCTGACGCTCGACCGCCGCCCGCATCAGCGCGCCCATCTGGCTGTCCAGCATCGACCACAGGTCCTTCAGCCGCTGCCGGCCGGAGAGGTCGATCAGCTGCTCGTGGAACCTCGTGTCGCTGTCCACCAGGGCGTCGAGGTCGTCGGTCCTGGCCGCGGCCGACATGTGCTCGAGCGCGAGCCGCAGCGACCTTGCCAGCTCCCTCCTGCGCTGGCCGAGACCGCCGGCCACGCTGGCGTCCTCCAGCACGTAACGCGCGAAGCAGACGTCCTCGGCGTCCTGCATGGACATCCTCGTCACGAGGCTGTAGCGCCGCGGCACGATCTCGATCAGGCCCTCAGACTGCAGGCCGCGCATCGCGTCCCTGATCGTGCCGCGGCTGACCCCGAATTCGGCCGCGAGATTGGCCTCGACCAGCCGGGTCCCCGCCGGCAACTCGTTATTCAGTATCCGGTGGCGCAGTCTGCGGCCCACCGCCTCGGGCAGGGAGACGTGCTCAAGAATGGCGGCCAACTCCCTTCTGCTCCGCGTCCGCCAGCACCCGTGTCGGCTGCCAGCACTGGGCGGCCTCTTCCGCAGGTCACTGTAGTTTTAGCAGCCCTTCCGTCAAGCCGATGTGCCCGGCGGCGTCGGCACGCGCGGCGAGCGCCGACCGCGGCCCGGTCAGGATCGGCGTCATGCCAGGACCGTGGCCGGGCAGGGGGCTCGCGCCGTGCACGACTACGCCAACGCTCACCCAGCCGCTGCGGTATCCCATGTTGTACCGGGAATCGATGTCCTCGATCGCGACCAGGTCCCCGAGCCGCAGGTCGTGACCGTCGCCTGCCCGCACCTGGAGGTCGAGGTCCCAGCCAGCGGCCGGACGGCCGAGGCCGTTCCCCGACAGCTTGGCGGGAAGCACGGCCCTGACGCCGACGGTGACAACGCCGTCGGCGCCGACCGCGACCGGCAGGCCGGCGAGCAGGCCGGGATCGAGGTTGGCCATCGTGACGTCGGCTGGCAGCCAGGCCGCACGGAAGCCCTGGCCGCAGGCTGCGGACGCTGACCTGGTCACCAGGGCGCATCCTGGCCAGGTCGGCCGGGCGGAATCCGGTGACCACCCGGCCAGCCTCGCCGCGCTTGCCGAGCACCGCTCCCCTGGCTCCCGCCGCTGCGCCGGTGCGCACGACCGCCTCATTGCCGATGCACGAGTACAGCACGAGCGCGTGCCTGGCCGCCTCGCTGGAATGGGTCAGGCAGGCGCCGGGCGCTGCGTGGTCACCGTCGAGCGCGAAGACCGAGTCACCGAGCGCCAGCCCGAGCACGATGCCGCCGTCGCCGACGGGTACGTAAGGGTTGCCGTCGGCGTCGACCCGGTACGGGCTGTCTCCGAATTCGGGGTGCTCGACCGACCCGAGGAGGTTGACTGCCACTGCGTCCAGTTGCGCGGTCATGGCGTTTGTCCTCCGGCTGCGCTCGCTCCGGCCGGGCTGGCCCGACGCTGTGGTACCAGCTGGCCAGGTTCGCTGCCTGGTCATCGACCAGCGTGAACGCGTCCGCCGGACCGCTCAGCAGCGAGCTTGGCCCGGGACCGTGCCCGAAGAGCATGCACTGGCCGGTCGAGATCACGCCGATGGTCAGGTAGCCGGGCCGGTAGCCGCGGCCGAACCGGTGGTCGTGGTCGGCGATCGCGACGATGTCGCCGACGCGCAGCGACTCTAGGCCGAGCGAAAGGTCGTCGCCGAGACCGGCGTACGCGCCCATCAGGTCCGTGTTCGCGTATTCGGAGATCATGCCGACGCCCGCGCCCATCGCCTCGGCCGGGATCCGCGCCGCCACGTGCACTTCGAGGGTGCCGTCCGCCGCCGTGCCTCCTGGCATCGCGGCGATCAGGCCTGGCGAGCAGTTCTTGACGCCGATGCGGGGGTGCTCGGTCAGCCGCAGCCCTTGTCCGACCGCGGCGATACTGACCGCGTCTCCGGTCGTCAGGACGGTGGCCTCGGCCTCGGTGAAATCCACCAGCACGTACGCGTGCTGGCCGATCACGTGCCCGATCGCGCCGGCGGCCGGGCCGGAGATGACCGTCACCTCGTTGCCCACGCAGGACAGGAACTGCACGGCCATGTTCGCAGCAGGGTCGGCGTGCCTGATCGAGGCGCCGGGCTCCAGGTGGTCGGAGGCGTACCCGGTCGCCGGGTCGCCGCAGTGCACGCCGAGCGTGACGCCGCCCATGCCGGGCAGCACGAACGGCTGCCCGTCAGGGCCGACGCGGTAGCCGTGCCGGTCGGCGAGGGGCGGCCAGACCTCGCCGGTCAGCACCTGGCTGACCAGCCGGCCGGCGTTGGTTGCGGCTTTCATCCGCCCTCGAAGGCGCTGTCCGGACCGCGGCCGCCGTCGCCCTGCAGCGGGAAGCTGACCCAGGCTCGCTGCCGGTAGGAAGCCTCGAACGCGTTGATGGTCTCCTGAACGAGCGCGGCCTGCGCGAAGTCGCCCTGACAGGCTGGCTGGTCGCCGCTGATCTCGGAGATGAAGTCGGAGATGAGGTTGGAGTAGAACAGGAACTCCCACGGCTCGCCAGAGTGCCCGCCCGACGGGAAGAAGCGTTGCGGGATGTCCTGTTCGGTGAACTCCACCGCGTCCTTGCGCGCCGTCTTGATCGTCTGGCAGATGCCGAACTCGTCGACCAGCCGGACGATGATCGCGCCCTGCGACCCGTAGATCCGCGCTTCGATGCCTGGGTAGTTGCCGACCGTGACATACGACGACTGGATGGACGCCAGCGCGCCTGACCCGAACTCGGCGATCCACATGTCGCCGTCGTCGATGTTGGCCCTGGTCATCTGGCCGGTGTCCCTGACCATCCGGGTCGGCACGAAGTTGCGCATGGTGCCGACGACCGCCTGCAGCGGCGAGCCGAGCCACCAGTGCATGATGTCGATGATCGGGGCGCCGTACCCCTCGATCGAGGAGACGGCGATCCGCTCAGGATCTGCCTGCGGGTCGACCTGTCGCAAGCGGCGTGGCCGGGTCGATCCACTGGCTGTTCTGCTCGTAGCCGTTGAACATGTATGGCTCGCCGACGTAGCCCTCGTCGATGAGCTGCCGGGCGAACTGGACCGCGGGGGCGTACCGGAACGTGAATCCGACCTTCGTCTTCAGGCCCTTGGCGGCGGCTAGCTCGGCCGCAGCCCTGGTCGTGCGGTAGTCGGGGTGCACCGGCTTCTCGCACAGCACGTGCTTGCCGGCCTGCAGCGCGTCCCAGGAGACCTGGTAGTGCGGCCGGTTGCCAGTCACCACGTCCACCACGTCGATGCCGGGGTCGTCGAGCAGCTCGCGGTAGTCGGTCACCGCCCTCGGCACGCCGAACGTGGCAGCCGCCTGCGCCAGGGCGTCGGCATTGGTGTCCGCGACCGCGACCACCTCGGCCCTGCCGTCGCGCTGCCAGCCCGGCAGGTGCGCCCGCTGGGCCCAGCTGCCCGTGCCGACCACGGCGACACGGAGCTTGCCAGTCGTCATCGGATGGTTCCGCCTCTCTGATTCGGTGGCCGCGTCAGTAGCCCGCGTCCTTGTCGAAGACGTTGCGCAGCGGCCGGCCGTCGAGCCAGCGCCCGATGTTGTCGATGAACAGCTCGGTGAGCAGGCGGTTCTCGTCAGTGACCGTCGACGCCGAGTGCGGCGAGACGATCACGTTCGGCATCGCCCACAGCGGCGAGTCAGGCGGCAGCGGCTCGGCTTCGAACACGTCCAGGCACGCTCCGCCGAGCCGTCCCGCGGCGAGCGCGTCGATCAGCGCGCTCTCCTCGATCACCGCGCCCCTGGCGACGTTCACCACCACCGCGCCCGGCCGGAGCAGCGCGAGTTCACGGCTGCCGATCAGGTGCCTGGTCCGCTGCGTCAGCGGGCAGGCCAGGATCAGGGCGTCGACCGTGCCGAGGACATCGCCGATCTCGGTATCGGCTACGTACTCCGTGACGCCGTCGACGTCGTAGCTGCGTCCAGGCCGCCCGGCGCCGACAACCTGCACGCCGACCGCCGCGAGCAGCCTGGCGACCTCGCGCCCGATGCCGCCGAGCCCGACCAGGAGCACCCGGGAGCCGCGCAGCAGCGCGGTCGCGTGGCGCTCCCAGTGCCGCTGCGCCTGCTGCCGTGCGAGCTCGGGCATGCCCTTGGCGAAGTGCAGCAGCCCGAGCAGCGCGAATTCAGCGAGCGGTGCGCCGTGCACCCCGGCGGCCGTGGTGAAGGTAATCGGCGACTTCACCAGGCCGGTGCGGTCGAGCAGCCCGCCGATGCCGGCGCTGGTGCCCTGGATCCAGCGCAGCCGCGGGCAGTTGGCCTCGATCTCAGCCGGGGCCTGCCAGTCGAAGTCGAAGCTGATGTCGGCGGCCGCCCGCAGCTCCGCCCACCTGGCCAGCGCGTCGGCGCCTAGATCCCGGGCGACTCCGCTGTGATCGCACGGGTAGCGCGGGACGGGCAGCAACTCAGGCTCGTACAGCACAGTGACCCGCGGATCGGCCGATGCGATCCGGTCGGCGTGCTCGGCCTCCAGCGGGGAGGCGATGAGCACGTTCAGCGCGGCTGTCATGCGTCATGCCTTTCGGCTCTTGCGGCACGTCTCTCGGCTCTTGCGGCACGCCTCTCGGCTCCTGCGGCACGCCTCTCGGCTAATTGTCGACAGTCAACGAGTACCTTAGCTGAACACAGCAGTCAAGACCGGTCAAGACCTGCTTCTACCTGGGTGTATACGCTTGTAACAGTTCGGGTTCTAGCGAACACGTAACTATTGACGCCCCTGGGGCACCGCCTTACATTAGGGACACCCTGTCGACAATCGACGAAATGGGGTGCACCATGCTCCGTGCTACCTGGCCCCGGATGTCTCGCGTCCGAACCCTGGGCCTCGCCGTGGTGGCGCTCGCCATCGCCGCGGCAGGCTGCTCAAGCGGCGGGAACACCGGCAACTTCGCCGGGTTCTACCGCGGGGAGCAGCACCCTCGTCATCGCGAACGCCGTCCGGGTGGACACCCTCGACCCGGCGGCGAACTCGGTCAACGAGTCGATCTGGCTGGACCAGAACCTGTACAGCAGGCTGCTCCAGCCGAACCCGACCGGGACCGGCCTGGTCCCCGACCTGGCCAAGTCCTGGGCTGTCAGCAAGGACGGCCTGACCTACACCTTCCACCTGCGCGACGCGCAGTTCTCCGACGGAACGCCGCTGACCGCGAGCGACGTCGCGTTCTCGCTCACTAGGTCGCGCAACTACAAGGGCGGCTGGGGTTTCCTGCTGACGCCGGTGAAGACGATCACGGCGCCCGACGCGCACACGGTCGTGATCACGCTTTCGCAGAAGCACGCGCCGCTGCTCGCTGACCTGGCCATGTACGCCTACTCGATCGTTCCTAAGAAGGAAGTGCTGGCCAAGGGCAAGGCCTTCTTCCAGCACCCGGTCGGCAGCGGGCCGTTCTACGTGACGTCCTACAAGCCGGACAGCGAGATCGACCTTTCCGCCAACCCGCACTTCTACGGCACCAAGCCGAAGATCAGCAAGGTCAAGTACCTGATCGTTCCCGATGACAACACCCGCGTGCTGATGCTGCAGAGCAAGAAGGCGGACATCATCGAGAACCCGCCAGGCAACCTCACCAAGCAGATCAACAGCACGCCTGGCCTGCACGTCAACCTGTTCCCTTCGACCAGGGTCGACTTCATCCAGCTGGACGAGCACTTCCCGCCGTTCAAGAAGCTGGCCGTCAGGCAGGCGCTGAACTACGCGATCGACCGCAACGCGCTGGTCAAGCTCGCTTACCAGGGCGACGCCATCGCCGGCTCGTCGTTCATGCCGTACAAGATGCAGTTCTGGAACAACTCGCTGCAGCCGTATCCGTACGACCCGGCGAAGGCCAAGAAACTGCTCGCGTCGGCCGGCTACCCGCATGGCTTCAAGACCTTCCTCATCACCGTCAGCGGTGACGTGGCCGGTCAGGCCGAGGCCGTGGTCGTGAAGTCCGAGCTCGCGAAGGTCGGGATCACGGTCGCGATCCAGTCCTACGAGCTGCTGACGGCGTACTCCAAGGAGGACGGCGGGCACTCCCAGATGGGCGAGCGGTACTGGACCAACGACATCATCGACCCCGATGAGGTGGCGACGTTCGGTGCCAACTGCAAGGGCGGCGCGAACGCGTTCAACAGCTACTGGTGCGACAACACCGCGAACAAGCTGGTGGACCAGGCCAGGCTTGAGCTGGACCCGACCAAGCGCCAGGCGATGTACAGCCAGATCCAGCAGATCGTCTACTCGCAGTCGCCGTTCATCGTCACCGACTACAGCCCGTACCGGTACGGCGTCGGCAGCTGGGTGAAGGGCTTCCACGTCACCCCGCTCGGCAACTACGACCTCTCGCTGGAGACCCTCACGGTCGGCCAGCACTAGCAACTGCCAGTCCGTCCCGGCCGGCGATCTGCCGGCCGGGACGGCAACAGGAACGGGAGGCCAGCACTGAGTCGTTTTGGCACTCTCCCCCGCCGGCTCGTGCACCTGGTGATCATCGGATTCGGCATCACGCTGGTCACGTTCTTCCTGCTGCGGCTCATCCCAGGTGACCCGGCCCTGGCGATCCTGGGGAGCAGCTACACCCATCAGCGTGCCCAGGCGATCGACCTCGCGCTCGGGCTCAACAAGCCGATCTGGACCCAGTACGTCTTGTTCATGGGCCGGCTGTTCCGCGGCAACCTCGGCTACTCGTTCTTCTACAACCAGCCGGCCACGTCTGTTATCGCGAGCCACCTCGGGCCGACGGTCTTCCTGGTGATCTACGCCGCCCTGATGGCTGCGGCGATCTCGCTGCCGCTCGGCTTCATCTCGGGCATCCGCCGCGGCGGCATCGTCGACCAGGCAAGCCGGGTGTTCTTCACGGTCACGTTCGCCATGCCGGCCTTCTGGCTCGGAATCATCTTGCTGATCGTGTTCAGCGTGCACCTGACCATCTTCCCGATCAGCGGGTTCGGCGCCGGGTTCGCCGGGCACCTGTACTCGCTGTTCCTGCCGGCGCTCACCATCGCGGTCGGCTTCTCCACCGTCCTGGTCCGCAGCCTGCGCGCGTCCACGATCGCGACCTTGCAGGCCGAGTTCGTGGACACGGCCAGGATGAAGGGCATCTCGACGGCCCGGGTGCTGCGGCGGCACGTGTTCCGCAACTCCGTGCTCGCGGTCGTCGCGGTGTTCGGCGTCAACCTGGCGTACCTGATCAGCGGCACCGTGCTGGTCGAGAACGTGTTCTCGCTGCCCGGCCTCGGCTCGCTGCTCGTCAACTCCGTGTCCAACAGGGACTACCCGGTCGTGCAGGGCGTGACGTTGCTGTTCGCCCTGCTGATTGTCCTGATCAACCTGCTCTCTGACATCACGCAGGCCGCGCTCGACCCGCGCGTCGGCCAGGAGATCGGCGAATGAGCGTCGTGCCGGAGGTGCGCACATGAGCGTCGTGCCGGAGGTGCGCATATGAGCGTCGTGCCGGAGGTGCGCATATGAGCGACGCCTGGACGGCAAGCCCCTCGCACACCCTGCTCCGGGTCGCCGAGCGGGCTGCCAAGCGCAGCAAGAGCACCAGCCGGCGGCGGATGACGCTGATCGCGGGCCTGACGATGCTCGGGATCGCGATCCTGGCGATCGTGCTGGCGCCCGTGCTGGTCAGCAAGTCGCCGACCGCGCTTGACGTGCTGCACCCGCTCGCCCCGCCGCTGACGCCCGGCCACCTGCTGGGAACGGACCAGTTCGGCAGGGACACGCTCGCGCGGATCTTGTACGGCGGGCGGATCGACCTGGCCATCGCGTTCGGCGCGACCAGCGTCACGCTGGTATTCGGGACGCGTGGTCGGGCTCATCGCCGGCTACTTCGGCGGCTGGGTCGACAACCTGCTGATGCGCATCGTCGACCTGTTCTTCGCTTTCCCGTTCCTGGTGCTGATCATCGCGATCATCGCGATGCTCGGCCCGAGCATCTTCAACATGTTCGTGGCCATCTGGATCACGAGCTGGGTCAGCTACGCCAGGATCATGCGGGCGCAGACTGTGGTGGCGAAGAAACAGCAGTACGTGCTCGCGGCCAGAACGCTCGGCTACAGCAGGACCCGGGTGATGCTGCGGCACATCCTGCCGAACACCGCGTCCGCGGTGATCATCTTCTCGATGGTCGACGCCGTCGGGAACATCATCCTGGCCGCCTCGCTCGGCTTTCTCGGCCTCGGCGCCCAGCCGCCGACCCCGGAGTGGGGCACGATGATCTCAGACGGCCAGAACTACATCCTGTCCTCGTCCTGGTGGCTTGCGACGATGCCGGGCCTGGCGATCGTGTTCGTCGGCGTCGCCTTCAGCCTGATCGGCGACGGCCTTGCCGACATCCTGCGCCCAGGCGAGCGGTGAGGCCGGTGACCGCCGTGTCCGCGACCACCGGGGCCGATACTCTGCTCACCGTCGATGACCTGCACACCTACCTGGCGACGGGGCAGGGCGTCGTGCGCGCCGTCGACGGGGTCTCGTTCACGGTTGGCGAGGCCGAGGTCGTCGGGATCGTCGGCGAGAGCGGCTGCGGCAAGACCGTCACCTGCCGGACCATCATGGGCCTGATGCCGCGGCGGACAGCGTTCAGCACCGGCAAGGTCGTCTACCACCCGATCGGCGGCGGCAGCATCCTGGACCTGCCGCCGGGCGACATGCAGCGGCTGCGCGGTGCCCACCTCGCGATGATCTTCCAGGATCCGATGACCGCGCTGAATCCTGTCCGCTCCATCGGCGATCAGCTGATCGAGGCGGTCACCGCGCACGCGAAGCTGACCAGGCAGGCGGCCCGCGAACGGGCCGTCGAGATGCTGACCAGGGTCGGCATCCCCGCACCGCTGCGGCGTATGAAGGACTACCCGTTCCAGTTCAGCGGCGGCATGCTGCAGCGCGCGCTGATCGCGATCGCGCTGGCGTCCGAGCCGCGGCTGCTGCTCGCCGATGAGCCCACCACGTCCCTGGACGTGATCATCCAGGACCAGATCCTCAGCCTGCTGCTCGAGCTGCAGCGCGATACCGGGATGAGCATGATCCTGGTCAGCCACGACCTCGCGGTGATCACCGAGGTCTGCGACCGCGTGATCGTGATGTACGGCGGCCAGGTCGTCGAGGAGGGCGACACCGCGACGATCATCACGGCTCCCTCGCACCCCTACACCAAGGCGCTGCTCGAGGCGCTGCCCCAGGCCGACCACCGCGGCCCGCTGCGAAGCATCCCCGGCGCGCCGCCGAGCCTGATCGACACCCCAGCGGGATGCCGGTTCGCGCCTCGCTGCCCGCTGGCGATGCCTGAATGCACCGAGCTGGGTCACCGAGCTAGTCGAGGCCGGCGACGCCGGCCACCGGGCCCGCTGCTGGCGGCATCACGAGGTCGGAAAGGTCGGGGCATGGCAGGCAAGCGACTCGGTATAGGCGTCATCGGCGCGGGCAGGTGGGCGAACTGGGCGCACCTGCCAGGCTGGAAGCGGGACGAGCGATGCGACATCGTCGGCGTCTGCGACAAGGACCTGGACCGGGCCAAGGCGGCCGGCCAGACGTTCGGCGCGACGGTCGTCACCGCGGACTATCGCGACCTGCTTGCCAGGGACGACATCGCCATCATCGACGTGGTCACCAGGGACTCCGAGCACTTCGAGATCAACATGGCCGCGCTCGAGGCCGGCAAGCACGTGCTCAGCGAGAAGCCGGTCGCGCACGACTTCCGCGACGTCCGCAAGGCGGCCGACCTCGCGGCGGCCAGCGGCCTGAAGACCAAGGTCGGATTCACGTTCCGGTACAGCCCCGCGGTCCGCTACCTCAAGCACATGATCGACAGCGGCAGCCTCGGCACTCCGTTCATCTACAACGCCTACGAGCAGAACTCGCAGTGGCTGAACCCGCAGACGCCGCTGCGCAGCACCGATCGCGCAGGCGATCTGCCGATCCAGGTCGCCTCGCTCGAGGGCTACGGGGCGCCAGTCATCGACATCGGGCACTGGTTCATGGACTCGGACCTGACCGCAGTCGTCGGCGTCATGCGCAACTTCATCCCTGAGCGCATGCTGGCCGCCACCGGCGCGATGGCGAGGGTGAACATCGACGACGGCGACATCTTCATCGGCGAGTTCGCGAGCGGCGCGATCTGCTCGGTGCAGAGCAGCTTCGTCACCGTCGGCAACTACCCCGGCATCGAGGTCCGCGTCTATGGCTCGCAGGGCGCCGCGATCGCACGGCTCGTCGAAGAGTTCGGCGTCTGCGAGACCCTGAAGGTCGCCAGGCCCGACGACGTGGAGTTCCGCGAGGTGACGGTGCCGCAGAGCTTCTATCCGGCGGGCGGCAACCCGCGGGAGTCCTGGCGCACGTTGTATTACGCGAACCTGACCGCTAATTTCGCCAGCGAGGTGCTTGGCGAGGTGCCCGGGAATGAAGGTAACTTCGCCGACGGGATCTGGGTGCAGGAGGTGATCAACGCCGTGGAGATCTCGCACCACGAGCGCCGCTGGGTCAGCCTGCCACTTGCCACCGAGGTTCCCCGGTGAAGGTCGTGCGGTGGGGTGTCCTCGGCACGGCGAACATCGCGCGGGGCGCCTTCCTGCCCGGGCTGCGGGCAGCGGGCGGAGTCGCGGCGGCGGTGGCCGGGCGTGACCTGGCCAGGACCGAGCAGTACGCGCGGGCGAACGGCGTCGAGCGAGCGATCCAGGGCTACCAGAACCTGATCGAGGACCCAGACGTCGACGCGCTCTACATCGCGCTGCCGAACGCGCTGCACGCCCAGTGGACCATCAGCGCGCTCGAGGCGGGCAAGCCGGTGCTGTGCGAGAAGCCGCTCTGCGGGGTACTGGCCGACACCGAGCGGGTGCTCGAGGCCGCCAAGCGGACGGGAACGCTGCTCTGGGAGGCCTTCGTCTTCCCCTTCAACGAGCACCTGCGCCACGTCAGGGCGCTGCTCGACGACGGCGCGATCGGCGAGTTGCGCGAGGTCCAGTCCGACTTCCACTTCCGGGTGAGCCGGCCGGACAACATCAGGATGTCTGCCGATCTTGAAGGCGGCGCGCTCCGCGACGTCGGCTGCTATCCGGTCCGGCTGGCTCAGGAGTTCTTCGGCGAGCACGACAGCGCCTGGGCCGCCTGCGAACCGGGCGGAGCAGGCATCGACGTCGACACCTGGGGCAGCCTCGGCTACCCAGGCGGCCGCCGGCTGCTGCTGTCCTGCGGGATGCGCCGCAGCTACGACACGTTCTCCAGGCTGATCGGCACGACCGGCCAGATTCACCTGAGCAACCCGTTCCACCCAGGGCCCGGCGACCAGGTCACGCTCTACCAGGCCGACGCGGATCCCGCCGTGTGGGCGCCCGCCGGCAGTGACCCGAGCTTCGCTCCCGCGCTGCGCCACATTAACGCCGCGCTCGCGGGCACCGAGCAGCCGCGGCTGCTCGCGCTCGAGACCTCGCTGGCTACGGCGCGGGCACTGCACGATCTCGCCGCGAGCTTTTCCGGCAGGCCGAAGGACTAGGCAGCACTACTAGGCCTCTAGGCTGATCCCCCTCGGCAGCCAGCCAAGCCAGCGCGGCAGATACCAGCTCCGCTCGCCGAGCAGCGTCAAAGCGGCGGGCACGCAGACGCCGCGCACCACCGTGGCGTCGATGAACACGGCGAACGCGAGGCCCACGCCGATCATCTTCAGGTCGATCGTGGACAGCGACGCGAAGATCGAGAACACCGCGACCATGATCACCGCCGCGCTGGTCACCACGCCGGCGCCGCGCGAGATGCCGCCCGTCACCGCGTCCGCGGTGGTCATGCCCTTGGACCTCAGCTCAGCGATCCTGCTGAGCACGAACACGTGATAGTCCATGCTGAGGCCGAACAGGAACACGAACATGAACAGCGGAACCCAGGCGATGATCCCGCCGAACGAGGTGAAGCCCAGCACGCCTTCGAAGTGGCCCTGCTGGAAGATGAGCGTGATCAGGCCGTAAGCCGCGCCGACCGAGAGCAGGTTGAGGCCGATCGAGATCAGCGGTATCGCCAGGGACCTGAAGGCCAGCAGCAGCAGCACGAACGCGAGCGCGGCGACGATCCCGAACACCAGGGGCGCGGCGGACCGCAGCGCGCTGCGGTAGTCCATCCGGCCGGCCGTCGAGCCGGTCACGGCGTAGCTGACCCCGCTGACCTTGCCGATCGTGCCAGGCAGGATGTGGCCGCGCAGCGCTCGCAGTCCCGCGATCGCCGCCGCGGCTCGAGTTGCCGTCTGCCGCGGTGCCCGCGAGCGGCACCGAGATCAGCAGGCCGCTGCCGTGGCCTGCGGGCTGGACGGTCACCGGCCCGTGCACCGGGCCGCCGGCCGCCGCTGCCGCTTCGATGGCGGTGATCGCCCGGCGCATGGCCGGGCTGCGCACGCCTGGCCCGGCCACGACGACCTGGGCGGGTGCTGGACCGCCAGGGAAGTCGTGCTGGATCGCCTCGAGCGTCCGCACCACGGGCAGGCTCGACGGCAGGTTGATGGCGGGGTTGCCGATCCGCATCCCGAGTGCGGGGGCGGCGAGCGCGCCGAGCGCGAGCAGCGCGGCGCCGCCCCAGACGACAGGCCGCCTGACCACGCGGCCGACCACGGCATGCCACAGCCTGGATTGCCCGGCCCGCGTCCTGCCCTTGCCGAGGAACGGGACCCTGCCCCGGTCCGCCCACGGGCCGAGCAGCGCGAGCAGGGCTGGCAGCGCGGTGAGCGAGCCGACCACGGCCACGCCGACCACCATCATGGTGCCGATCGCGAAGCCGGTGAACATGTCGATGCCCGTGAACAGCAGTCCGGCCAGCGAGATCATCACGGTCAGGCCCGACACCACGATCGCCCGGCCTGACGTCGCGGCCGCGGTCCTGAGCGCGTCGTGGAACGTCGCGCCCGCCGCGCGCTCTTCGCGCTCGCGCCGCAGGTAGAACAGCGTGTAGTCGATGCCGACCGCCATCCCGATGATGAGCACGACCTCCGACGTGCCCTGGCCGATCGGCAGCCACCGGCTCGGGATCGCCAGCAGCGAGACCGTCGTGATCACCGCGGTTCCGGCCAGGATCACCGGGATGCTCGCCGCGATCAGCGCGCCGAAGATCGAGCAGCAACAGCAGCAGGGTGAGCGGCACGGAGGTCAGCTCGGCCTGATGAAAGTCCCGGCCCAGCATCGCGGTCGCGGCCCGGTCCACGCTCGCGCTGCCGGTCTCGGCGACGATCAGGTCGGGATAGCGGGACTGGATAGCCGCCACCGCAGCGAGCGCCCGCACCACGCGGGCGTCGGCCTGGCTGTGCGGCCCGGCGACCTGGAACGTGACGAGCGCGCTGCTGCCGCCCGGTCCGATCAGGTGCCGGCCGCCTGGACCGAAGGGCGACTGGATGTCGGTGGCGGCTCCTGGCAGCGCGCGCAGCGCGGCGACGACGGCGCCGGCCGCCTCGCGCACGTGCCCGGTCAGGGCTGGGGCCGCCGTCAGGGTGCCGGCCGGCGCCGGGGCCCTTGACTGGATGAGCACGGACTCGGACGGCGGGCTGACGACGTGCAACTGGTGCAGCATCCGCTCGGCGACGCCGGACTGGCCAGGGTCGTACTGCGGCTGGCTCTGAGTGCCGTAGACCTGCCCGGCCAGCAGCGCACCGCCGACCATGACGAGCCATCCGGCCAGGGCGATGATCCGGTGCCTGGCGCTCCAGCACGCGATCCGCTCTGTGACCGGCCGTCGCCGCCAGCCCGCTGGCCTGCCGCTTCCCCGCCCAGCCGGGCTTTCTGACGGCTCGCGGCTTGCTGCCGGCATGCCTGGCGGCGAGCCGCCCGCCAGTGTCGCGGCCGACGGCGGGTCGCTCAGCTGCATGGGGGACCTTCCGGGAGGCTGGGCTTACCTCCTCAGCGAAGAGGCGCCAGGCAAGGTTCCCTGGAGGCTACCCGCGACATGGCGGGTGTCAACCGGCAAAGCGGGAAGAATGACCGGATCGCGATACGGTTCTAGCCTTGGGCGACAGGTCCGGCAACGGCGGGCGGGACGATGAGCAAGCTGATCCTGATCAGGCACGGCGAGACGGCATGGAGCCGCGAGCTGAAGCACACCGGCCGCACCGACATCCCGCTCACCGCGGCGGGCGAGGCCGCGGCTGCCGCCCTGGCCGCCGACCTGGCCGCCCGGCGCATCGTCGCCGCGTTCTCCAGCCCCGCCCAGCGCGCGATGCGGACCGCGGAACTGGCCGGCCTGACCACGGTGCCGTCTGGGCTGAAGACCGACCACGACCTGGCGGAGTGGGACTACGGCGGCTATGAAGGCAGGACGTCGAGCGACATCCAACGGCAGCGTCCTGGCTGGTACCTCTGGCGTGACGGCGTGATCCCCGGTGACGCCGGCCATCCTGGCGAGACCGTCGGCGAGGTCGGCGTGCGCGCCGACGCGGTCCTGGCCAGGGTTCGGCCGCTGCTCGCGGGACGGCGACGTCGCGCTCGTCTCGCACGGCCACCTGCTCCGCGTGCTGACCGCCCGCTGGCTCGGCCTCGCGCCCCCCGACGGCAGGCTGTTCCAGCTCGGCACTGGGACGCTGTCGCTGCTCGGGACCGAGCACGACGAGCCGGTGATCGCGACCTGGAACCTCCGGCCCACGGCTGCCTGACTTCGCGCGACTGGCGGCCGCTCAGGCCGCTCGCTGCGCGGCAGGCATGCCGAGCAACTGCCGCGGGATCCTGGTCGTGGCCTGGTGCAGCGCCCGGAGCGTGAGCGTGGCGCTCGCGTCGGTCACCGCGATGCCCGGCGCGCCATAGAGCCGCCTGGCCCAGCGCGGCATGCTCGCGAACGCCAGCGTGTTCATCGGCGGCACGACCAGCTTCAGTCCCGTGAAGGGCCATGGAATGTCCGGCACGAACGACCTGACCAGCGCCTGCCGTGCCTCCGTGCAGACGTAGAGCCGCGGCCGCATCCGGTCGTAGTAGGCGTCCATCTCAGCCATGCTGGCCGGCACGATCGCGGGGTCGAGGCCGACGATGGCCGCGCTGCGCCGCTGTTCGCTGACGAACTGGTCCAGGTCGCCGGCCCGCAGGCCCATCCCGGCGCGGCGCGCGATGTCGGCGTAGGACGCGATCTCGCCGCAGTGCACCCAGAGCAGCAGGTCAGGCTCGTCGAGCCTGATCACGGAGCCGTCGGCGTCGGTCCCCGTAAGCGACGCATGTACCTTCCTGAGCCGCCGTCCGGCGCGCTCGACCTCCGCGGATGCTGCCGTAGGTCCGCACCCGCACGAACTCGACTGTCCTCGCGAACCGGCCCCACGCCTCGCCGCTGCGGGCAAATGCTGTGTTCTGCCAGGTAGCGCGCATGGTCCTCGGATGCAGCGCCTGCAGGTACATCGCGCGCAGGCCGCCGACCCACAGGATCGGCTCTGACAGGATTCGCCAGGTCACAGAACCAGGCCCGAACAGGCCGTCCGCTGGAGCGAGGCCAGCGGCTTCCGTGCCCATGGCGCACCCCCTACTGCGGCCTGGTCTCCTCGTCGATCCAGTCCAGGTACCCGGCCGACCCCGCGATGATCGGCGTCGCGATGATCTCAGGCTCGTCGTAGCTGTGCCGCTCGAGCAGGAACTCGGCCAGCTCGGAGTACCGGTCGGCGGGCAGCTTGAGCATGACCATCCACTCCTCGGCCCGCTCGATGCCGTCCTCCCACCAGAAGGTGCTCGCCACCGGGCCCGCCACCTGCGCGCACGCGGCGAGCCTTGCCTGCACCGCGTCGTGCGCGAGCTCCATTGCCTCGGCACGAGAGTCGGTGGTGGTCTGGACATGCAGGAATCGCGCCGACCCCGCACTGGGGTGCTCATCCAGTGCGCTTCCGGCACGATGCTCGACTCTGCGCGCCTCCGGCACGATCGGCTCTGCCTTCACGCTCGGCCGCCATAGGTCAGATCGTACGCCGCCGCAGCGGTAACCTTTGCATTCCTCAGCCACCCGGAGGTTTTGCGTGGACAGTCCGCTGTGCCTGATTGTCAACCCCACGGCGGGCAACGGCCGGGCGCGTGCCCTCCTCCCGGCCGCGATCGCGGTGCTGCGCGCCGCCGGCACCGAGCACCAGATCACCGAGTCGACCAGCCTGGAGCACGCGCGCGAACTCGCGGCTGCCGCCGCGACCCGCGGTGAGATCGTCGTGGCCGTAGGCGGTGACGGCATGGCGGGCGCGCTGGCAGGTGTCGCGGCCGAGAACGGCGCACGGTACGGCCTCATCCCGGCGGGGCGCGGCAATGACCTGGCCGGCGTCCTCGGCATCCCAGCCGATCCCGCGGCCGCGGCCACGGTGCTGTCCGGCGGCGAGCAGCGGCAGATCGATCTCATCGCGGCGAGCGCTCCTGGTCACCCAGAGGTCATCGTGGCCGGGAGCGTGTACGCCGGCATCCCGGCGGTGGCAGGCCAGATCGCGAACGCGACCAGATGGCTGCGGGGCGGCATGGTGTACCCGGTGGCGGCGCTGCGCGCGCTGGCGAGCTGGCAGCAGGCCACCTTCACCGTCGCCGTCGCTGACGGAAACACTCACGAGTTCGGCGGCTACGCGGTCGTCGTAGCCAACTCGGCGTACTTCGGGGCAGGCATGCAGGTAGCGCCGCCCGCTGAGATCGACGACGGCCAGCTCGACCTGGTGTTGATGCGGCACGCCCCCAAGCTGGCCTTCGTCCGTGCGCTGATGAAGATCAAGGACGGCTCGCACGTCGCGCTCCCGCAGATCGCGCTGGACCGCGGCGCCGACGTGACGGTCACGATGAGCAGGGATCTGCCTGCCGCGGCCGACGGCGAAGCGCTGGCCTGCGCCTGCCCGTTGCCGGCCGGCACCCCGCTGCGGATCCGCGTGCTGCCCGCCGCGCTGACCGTCCTGGTCCCCGGCCCCTAGCCCTGCGGCACGCTGCCGGTGCGTTCCCCGCCCGGCCGGCCTCCGAGGAACGACCTGACGAAGTCCGGCCGAGCGCTCAGCTCTTCTGGCGTGCCCGCTATCCGCAGCTCCCCGCCGCCGAGCACGTAGGTCCAGTCGGAGACGGCGAGAACCGCGCGTGCGCGCTGCTCGACGATCAGCACCGCGGCGCCTTGTCCGGCGAGCTGCGGTACGTGCTCGGCCAGCAGCGCGCCCGCGAGAGCGGGAGCGAGGTTGGCCGTCGGCTCGTCCAGCAGGAAGACCGCGGGCCTGCGCATCAGTACGCAGCCCATGGCCAGCATCTTCCGTTCGCCGCCGCTGAGCTTTCCCGCTGGCCTGCGTAGCATGCCGCCCAGCCGCGGGAAGACGGCGAGCACGTGCTCGATCCGGCCGGACACGTCGCCGCGACTGAGCAGGTACCCGCCGATTTCCAGGTTCTCCCTGACGGTGAGCGGCGGGAAGATGTCGTCGACCTGCGGCACGTACCCGATTCCGGCCCGCGCGATCTCCTCCGGGTCCAAGCCTGTGACGTCGCGGTCCTCGACCATGCACCCGCCCGCCGGACATCGGCAGGACTCCGGTCAGCGCCTTGAGCAGGGTGCTCTTGCCCGACCCGTTCGGCCCGACAACCGACACGACCGCTCCAGGATCGGCATGCACGCTGACGTTCCTGATCACCGGGTCACCGCCGTACCCGGCGGTGATGCCCTCGGCGCGCAGCGCGGCGCGGACGTCAGCCGACAAGGTAGGCCTCCACCACGTCACTGCGATCTCGGAGCTGCGCCATCGTGCCGCTGGCGAGGACGGCGCCGTCCGCCATGACGATTACCGGATCACAGAACTCGTCCATGATCGCCAGCTCGTGCTCCACCATCAAGATGGTCAGGCCACCCGCGCACAGCGCGACCAGCGTCTGGCCGAGCGTTCTCGCAAGCTCGGGATGCACGCCAGCCATCGGCTCGTCGAGCAGGAGCATCTCCGGCTCGGTCATCAGCGCGCGCATGATCTCGACGAGCCTGCGCTGCCCCCCTGACAGCCTGCCCGCGTAGTCGTTCGCGAGGCTGGTCAGCCCGAACTCGGCCAGCAGCGAGTGCGCCCGCGCGATTGCCCGCTGCTCGTCGGCGCGCCAGTGCCGCGGTCCCGCTAGGGCGCCGGCGAACGAGTCGCCGCGGTGACCAGGCACGGCACTGAGCAGGTTCTCCAGCACCGTCAGCCGCTTGTACTCGCTGGCGAGCTGAAAGGTCCGCACCAGTCCGCCGCGAGCACGGCGGTACGCGGGCATCGACGTGATGTCCTTGCCCTGGTAGATGATCCGCCCGGCGGTCGGGCGCTGCGTGCCGGCGAGCAATGCGAGCAGCGTCGACTTCCCTGCCCCGTTCGGCCCGATCAGTCCCGTCAGCGTCCCGCGCTCGACACCGAGGCTGACTCCGGCCACGGCCATGACCCCGCCATAGTGACGGACGAGGCCCTCGGCCCTGATCAGCTCTCCGCGCGCCGGCCTGTCGTCGTCCGGCACCGCCCGACGTCGCCGCGCCGGGCGGCCTCGGCACCGCGTGACCCGGCCCCGCGTGGCCCGCACCAGCGGCGGGCAACGCGATCGCACGCTTGCGCTCGGGCACGATGCCTTGCGGCCGCAGCCACAAGAACACGGTGATGAGCAGGCCGATCGCGACCCACTGCAGCGAGGGCAGCAGGTTGGGCGGCAGGTTCGGGTTGTTGTTACTGATGAACCTCGTGACCTCTTCGAAGCCCACGGGGACAAGCACCGCGCCGAGCACCGCGCCGGCATGGTTGCCTGCACCGCCGATAATGACCGCGGTGAACAGCACGATGGTCTCGGCGTAAGTCCACGCCGCTGGGGACCAGACGCCGATGAAGCTGACCAGGATCGCGCCTGACAGGCCGGCGATCGCGCCGCCGGTCACCAGCGCGCCGGTGCGCAGCGCCAGCAGGTTCTTGCCCAGCGAGTCGGCGACCTTGTCGTTGTCCCGCATGGCCCGCAGCGAGCGGCCGTACGGCGACTCCGTGATCCGCCGCAGGAACCAGTAGGTGCCGCCCGCCATCACAATGCCCGCCGCCGCGAAGCCGTACTGGTAGCCGTTCGCTGTCGCGACGAACATGCCGCGAGCGAGCGGCGCGGGAACGAGTGCCACCCCCGCGTCCCCGTTGAACAGCGGCCGGAAGTTCATGACGAGCAGGTTGAGCAGGACGGCTGTGACCAGCAGGCCTACCGCGGCGAAGTCGCCGCGCAGGCGCCTGCCGACGAGGAAGGTAAACGGTAGAGCGAGGAGCCCGCCCGCGGCCGCGGCGCCGATCCACGGCAGCGGGAACGGCAGGCTGAACCCCCCGAGGTAGGTCTGGAATCCGCCGTCCGCGCTGTCCGGCGGCAACGCGAGCACGGCGGCCACGTACGCCCCGGCGGCCTGGAACAAGATGAAGCCGAAGTTCGTGACGCCCGCGACGCCGAACTGCTGGCTGAGACCGAGGCACGCGATCGCGTCCACCGCCGCGTAGACCAGCAGGATGATCAGGTAATACACCGGCCTGGCACCTCCAGCTAGGTCGCGGAGCCGAGCAGGCCGGCCGGGCGGATCGCGAGCATGACGAGCAGGAGCATGAACGCGATCACGTACTTGTAGTCGGCCGCGATGTACGCGGCGCTCACCTCGGTAGACAGGCCGATCACCAGCGCGCCAAGCATGGCGCCGTAGGCGTTGCCTGGTCCGCCGAGGAAGACGGCGGCCAGGATCAGGACCAGGAAGATGTCGGTGCTCGTGGGTCCGAAGGTGCCGACGTCGATCGCGAAGACAGTCCCGGCGAGCCCGCTCAGCGCGCCAGTCAGCGTCCAGGTGATGCCGATGACGCGGTTAGCCCTGACCCCGCAACAGCGCGCGAGTGTCCTGTTGGCCGCGGTCGCGCGCATCGCCTTGCCGAGCTTGGTGTACCGCAGCAGGCCGTGCGACCGCGGCCATCACGATCAGGCTGATCGCGATGATGATGAGCTGCACGGTAGTCAGCACCAGGCCGCCGGCCCGCACGGTTCGGCCCTGGCTCAGCCGGTAGGAGACGCCGACGCCGCCCGCGAAGGCCGCGATCCCGAACTCGATGATCAGCGCCATCCCGAGCGACACGATCACCAGCGTGATCGGCGCCGAGCCGCGCCGCTGAAACGGCGCGTAGACCAGGTAGTTGAGCGCCACCGAGAGCAGGCCGCCCGCCGCCATCGCCGCGAGGAGTCCCAGCCAGATCGAGTATCCGGCCTGGTTGACCAGATACGCGGTGAACGCTCCCGCGGTCATGACCGCGGCGAAGGCCAGGTTGAGCACGTCGGTGACGGCGAACTGCATCGTGAAGCCGACCGCCGCGATGGCCAGCACGGCCGAGGTGATCAGGCCGAAGCCAACCGAGGCGAGCAGCACGTTCACTTGCGCACCACCTGGCCAGCCGTCACGGAGCCACGGCGCGAAGCTGCGCGTCGCTGATGGAGCCCGCCACCTTGACCGCGCCCGTCGGGCTATAGGTATCGATCTGGAAGATGCCCGGCGAGTCGTGGTACGCGTCGAAACTCGTCGGACCGCCAGGCCCGATGTAGCGGATCTTCTTGCCCGCCCGCAGCGCCGCGACACCCTGGGCGAACGAGTTCACCACGACAGCGCCTGGCACGCCGTCCCCGATCTTCGCGATCCACGGCTTCCACTTCGCGACGTCGGTGCTGCCGGCCGCGACCATGGCCAGGGCGGCGAGGTTCATCCCGTCGTAAAGGTGCACGGCGCCAGGCGCCGTGAAGTAGGTCGTGAAGTCCCCGGTCTGAGCGCCGCTGACCTTGCCCTTCACTGCGAGCAGTGCCTTGGTGAACGCGTCATAGGCTGGTCCGCTGGTGGCGGTGACGAGGTTGTCGGCGTGGAAGTCCGCGGAGAAGCTGCGCGGGGCCCACCGCCTTGGCGCTCGCCGTGTAGAACGCGGGCGAGATCGCGGCCGAGGTGCCGACGATCGGAATCATCTGGCCGCCGTTGAGCTGCTTGATCTCGGCGAACAGCGTCGGGTCGGCGTTGCCGAGCGCCTCGGTCATGATCGCGTCCGGGTGCGCGGCCACGATCTTGGCGGCCTCGCTGCGGAACGTGGTGGCGTTCAGGTCGAGCGTGACGTTGGCCACCACGTGCAGCCCGGCCTTCGCGATCGCGGCGACCGCCGGCTGCACGAAGGTCTGCGATCCGATGTCGTTGCCGAACGCCAGCGCGATCTTCGAGTAACCGAGTTGCTTGGCGATCACGGTCATCGCGTAGGACTCGGCAAGGTCAGGCGGCACAAGCCGGTAGAAGTACGGGTACTTGACGTGGTCGAACTCGGACTGGCCGGTCATGCAGAACATGACGGTCTTGTTCTTGTTGATCACCGGCACCACCGACGCTGCCTCATCTGACGTGCAGCCGATGACGAGCGCCAGGTTCTTCGTGTTCGCGAACAGGCTGCCGACCGCCGGCACGGCGTCGGCGGGCTCGCCCCTGGTGTCGGCGCTGGTGCACGCGACCTTGTGGCCGAGGATCCCGCCGGCCGCGTTGATCGCGTTGGTCGTGCCGTCGCAGGAAACGAGGTAGATCGGGCCGAGGGCGGCGTCAGGTCCGCTGAAGGGCGCGACGTCGGCAAAGATCAGCGTCGAGTGCGAGGCCGCTTGGCCGCCGCTGTTGCCGCACGCCGCGAGCGCTGCGGCCAGGGCCACCGCCGCCACGGCGGCGAGACAGCCGCGCCGGCGGCCGACCCGGCTGGTCACTGCGCGTGGTTGAGCTGCTGAAGAGAAGGCCGCCCCTGCGGGAGAGTTGAACATCACTGTCACCTCGATGCCTGGGTGATGCGGAGAGCGGGTCAGGTCAGAGCCCGGCTGGCGGCTGCCCGGCGGGTCGCCAGGGCCAGGCGGTCAGGTCGGCGGACTCGGCGACGACCCGGTTGCGGATCGTGCCGATGCCGTCGACGGTCACTTCGATGAGGTCGCCAGGCTGCAGCCAGACGGGCGGCTTCCTGGCAAAGCCGACACCGCCGGGGGTGCCGGTCGCGATGATGTCCCCCGGCTTGAGCGTGGTGAACGAGGAGAAGAACTCGATGGCCGACGGCACGTCGATGAGCATCTGAGAGGTTCGCGCTGACTGCATGAGCTGCCCGTTGAGCGTCGTGGTCAGCGCGGCGTCGGAGATGTCGACCTCATCAGGCGTGACGAGTTCCGGTCCCACCGGCATGCTGCCATCGAAGTTCTTCCCGGCGGTCCACTGGCTCGCTGCTCGCTGCCATTCACGCGCGGTGGCGTCGTTCAGAACGACGAAGCCCGCGATCGCGGCCATCGCATCGGGTGCCCTGACGTAGCGGCCGCCCCGCCCGATGACCACCCCCAGTTCGCCTTCGTAGTCAAAGCACGCGGTCAGGGCTGGCCTGACCAGGTCGTCGTAAGGGCCCGTCACGCTGGCGGAGCCCCGCACGAACGCCTCAGGCCAGGTGGGGACCGCCCGGCCGCCCTCAATCGCGTGCTCGGTGTAGTTCACGCCCAGGCAGAGCACGCGAGGCGGCTCTGGCACGGCAGGACCGAAATCCGCAGCCTGCGCCGGTTCGCCTTCGCGGCCGGCGAGCTGCCTGATGGCGTCTGTGGCTCGCTCACCGGCCGTCAGCACGCGACCGACGTCCGCCAGCGCAGGGTCCCCCGTCGCATCGGCCACATCCAGGTAGCCGCCGGGCACGGCCAGGTGCAAACGGAGCCCGCGCGAAGTACGGATCATCGCCAGCCGCATGCACAGCCTCCAGGAACGAACCAGCACTGAGCCAGGTTCGACCAATTTGGTCGCAATGGCTAATTGGTTGAGCATAGGTCGGAGACGTAGAACAGGTCAAGAGTCCGTACTTAACCCCAGTTGTCCGCGCGGCTATACTCCGACGGGGCCCCAGGCAGGCTATGATTGGTGGTATTGGTCGCGCCTTCGGGCGGACAAGCGGAGGGGCAGAGACGCATATGGCCGCGCAGGGAGCACGCGGCGGTGAGGCGAAGCCAGCCGGGCGGCTGGCTGACGTTTCGCGCGCCGGCCAGGGCAGGACCGCGGAGCGCGGGCGTGAGCTTGCCCAGCGCATCGTCTCGCATTCGCTGCGCGTCGGCCTCGGTCAGGACGGCAAGCTGCCCACGGAACGGCAGCTAGCGAGCGACCTCGGCGTCACGAGGTCCTCGATCAGGTACGCGCTGGCGATCTTGCAGGCGCAAGGCAGGCTCTCCCGCGAGGTCGGGCGCGGCACATACCTGCACGCCGCACCAGGCGGAACGACTGACCAGGCCGTTTCCGCGCAGGTAAGCGGCAGCGCGGGTGACTCGCGGGCGGCCTTCGCTCCAGCGGACGTCATGATGGTCAGGCGGCTGCTCGAACCTCCCGCAATGCCGCTGGCCGTGGCGTGGGCCACAGCAGCGGATTTCGCTGAGATGGACCGGTGCCTGGCTGGCGGCGATCAGGCCACCAGTTATGAGGAGTTCGAAACCTGGGATCTGGCCCTGCACAGGAGCTTCGTCGCCGCGACGCACAGCCCGCTGCTGGTCACGTTGTATGCCTCGATCGAGTTCGCCAGGCACGGCCATATGTGGGGCGATCTCAAGCGACGAAGCGGGTCGGCCGAGCGCAGGATGGAGTACCAGGCCGACCACCACAAGATCGTCGAAGCGATCAAGGCCAGGGATCCGGCCGCGGCCGTCACAGCGATGCGCGGCCATCTGGCGCGCGTGTCCGATCATCTCAACGCGACGGATCCGGCCGCCGGAAGCTGGCCGTGACCGCCGGCGCCGTCATCCGGCGATCCGCTCACAGAGCCACGCGAGGGCGAGCGGGTAGCGATAGTCGATGGACGAGTGCGTCCCGTCGAAAAGCTCGAATCTGATCACTTCGTCAGGCACGCCGGCCTCGGCAAGCGCGGCCCTGAATGCCTCGGCGCCGATGTCCAGGCAGAAGTCGTCGGATTTGCCCGCGTCGATCCAGATGCCGCGGAGCGACCGCAGCGCGTCCGCGTGCGCCGGGACCATCCTGACCGGATCCCAGTCCAGCCAGCGCTGCCAGATCTCGGCGCGGATCACCCCGGTGCGCGGGTCGAAGGGCAGCACAGGGGTGCCGTCCTTCGCAGCCGAGAAACACGCGGCTACGCCGTAGACGCTGATCAGCGCCTCGTCGGCCTTCTTGGTGAACGGTGTCCGCGATCTGAAGTCGTCCCACCACCGCGCGATGTCGCCGTCGTAGTCACGCAGGGCCCTGACGCACTCGCCGAACTCAGGGATATAGCACAACTCGTACAGCGCGTCGCCCGCGTGTGTGGCCAGCGCGCCGAAAACGTCGGGCCGGAGCATCGGGGTGATCATGGCGCCGAACCCGCCGCTCGACTTGCCCGATATCGCGCGGTGCGCCGGGCCGGCCAGCGTCCGGTAATTGTCGTCGACCCAGGGCACGACCTCGTCGCACAGGTACGAGTGGTACCGGCCGGTGCCCGGCGAGTCGACGTACTGGCTGCCGCCGTAACTCGTCCAGGCGTCGACGTAGACCACCAGCGCGGGCGGCGCAGCGCCGGTGGCGAACACCTGATCGGCGGTCTCGGTGAAGGGCTGGCGGAATGCTGATCTGTTGTGCCACATCGTCACGTGCCCGGTGTAGCCCATGATCACGTAGACGGCCGGGTACCTGCGGACCTGATCATCGTCATAGCCAGGCGGCAGGTAGACGAGCACAGGCCGCTCGCAGGGATCGCCGAGCGGGTTGCCGCGCAGCAGTTCGCTGGTGATCGTGCGCTCCTCGATCCGGCCGGTCAGTTCTCCCGACCACGGCAGCATGGCTTCTCCTTTCGCGTGCGGGATACAAGGCGAAACGGCAGCTCCAAAACTGGGAACTCCGAAACTCCGGACGTTAGCCGCGTAGCGGACGCGCCGGCCGAAATGCCAGACAGCCCGCCCATTTACCGGCATAGTTTCCCCTGTGTTCAGAACCCCCGTGGTCAAAAACACAGTGCTCAGGACTCTCAGGCTCGGCGGGCTGGCATGCTCGAATCTTACGGGCCAGAACCTGGCCGCGCGTGCCTCCCGGCGCCGGATGCGGGCGCTGACCGTCGGAGGCCTGCCCGCCATGCTCACCGTCGGCGGGCTCATTCCGGTCCTGACCAACGGCGCCTCGATGGGGATCGCTCCCTCCTACCAGCCGTCCGCGGTAGTGTGCAGCGGCTGGCGGGTGTGCGATGCACGCGGCTTCAACAGCTACGGGTATGCGTCCCGCGGCTGGCGGTCGTACTGGCGGATGAGCCCCGGCGACCAGTGCACCAACTACGCCGCCTACGTCGAGTCGGCCGTGTACCACGTCAGGGAGCCGCGGTTCCTGCTGGGCAACGGCGGCCAGTGGGCAGCCACGGCCGCTGCGCACGGCGTGCTGGTCAACCACACCCCATCGGTCGGCGCGGTGGCGGAGTGGAACGGCGGCACGTTCGGCATCGGCCCGGTGGGCCACGTCGGCGTGGTCGAGGCCGTCGGGCCGCACGACAGCTACATCATCGTTTCCCAGCAGCACATGGGCGGCATGCGGAACGACTACGAATGGACTCTCATCAAGGCCCACAGGCCTGCGAACGAATGGCAGCCGTGGCCGAGCCACTTCATCCACTTCCGCATCCCAGGCCGGACCGACCTTGGTTACTTCAACCCGCGCTCGGCCAAGTTCGGGCTCCGCTTCTCGCTGACGGCAGGACCGGCCGGCCGCACCGGCCACCTCGGCTTCCACGGCGTGGTGCCGCTGGTCGGCGACTGGCGCGGGCAGCGGCACCGACGACACCGGCTACTACGACCCGAGGTACGGCACCTTCCACCTGATGCGGGCCGGCGCGCACGGCAGCAGCGTCAAGGCCAGGTTCGGCCCGAAGCACATGATCCCGCTGGTCGGAGACTGGAAGGGCACAGGTAAGGACGGGATCGGCTACTACGACCCGGCCACCGGTACCTTCTACCTGCGCCAGTCCCAGCGCTACGGGCCCGCTACCTATAAGTTCACGTTCGGGCGGCCGCACATGATCCCGCTGGTCGGAGACTGGAACGGCAACGGCAAAGACGGCGTGGGTTACTACAACCCACGGACCGGGATCTTCAACGTGCGCAACGCTCTCCGGCACGGGCGGCCCGCTGCCTCGTTCAGGTTCGGCCCGCCGCACATGATCCCGATCGCGGGAAACTGGAGCGGCGTCGACCGGCATGACGGCATCGGGTACTACAACCCCTGGGCTGGCACGTTCCACCTGCGGAACCGGGCTACGAAGGGCCGCGCCAGCGAGGTGATCAAGTTCGGCCCGCGGCACATGATCCCGCTCGCGGGGGTCTGGTTCGGCGCCTAGCCACCTGGCTACCGTTGCTGGCATGACAGTGTTGGTTGCATGACGTGTGGTTGCATGACGTTGGGCATGAAGGGGCAGGATCCGGCTGCGCGGCCGGTACGGCCTGGCAGCAACCTCACTGCGGCGCGCTGCCTTGAGCTTCTCGACGCTCAGCTGGCATCCCGGCATCTCGACGAGGCAGCGCGCTGGCTGCGCGGCCGTGGCACCGGCTACTACACGATTGGCTCGGCCGGACACGAGAGCAACGCGGCCGTAGCCGCTGCGCTCAGGCTTACCGATCCGGCCCTGCTGCACTACCGGTCCGGTGCCTTCTACCTGGTGCGGGCCGCTCAGGCTGGCCGCGGCGACGACGGCATCGCCGACATCCTGCTCGGCATGGTGGCAGCCGCTGCCGAGCCGATCGCGGGCGGACGGCACAAGGTCTTCGGGCACAAGGACCTGAACATCATCCCGCAGACCTCCACCATCGCCTCGCACCTGCCGCGCGCGGTCGGGCTGGCCTTCGCCTTGGCCAGGGCCGCGCGGCTCGGCCTGGCGACGCCGTGGCCAGCCGACTCGCTGGTGGTCGCCAGCATCGGCGACGCGTCAGCGAACCACTCGACCGCCGTCGGCGCGATCAACACCGCCGCTTACTGCGCCTACCAGGGCCTGCCGCTGCCGCTCCTGCTGGTCTGTGAGGACAACGGGATCGGGGTCAGCGTGCGCACGCCTCCCGGGTGGATCGCCGCCGCGCTCGGCTCCCGGCCAGCGATCAGGTACGGCTACGCCGAAGGGACGGACCTCGCCGCTGTCTACGACACGGCGCTGGAACTCGCGTGCCACGTGCGAGAACGCCGGACGCCTGCGATCTTGCACATGGCCACGGTCCGGCTCGGCGGGCACGCCGGATCGGATGTGGAGTCCGGCTACCGGACGGCCGCCGAGATCGCCGGCGACGCCGACCGCGACCCGCTGCGCGGGGCCATCGACCTGGTCGTCTCGTCCGGCCTGTGCACCGCCGCAGAGCTAGCCGAGCGCTCCGAGCAGTCCAGGGCCAAGGTCTTCGCGTTGGCCGCACAGGCCGAAGGCGCGCCCGGGCTGACTTCGGCCGCGCAGGTGATGACGCCGCTGGCGCCGCGCAGGCCAGCATTGGTGGCCGCCGCCATCAGGCCGGCTCCCACGCCGGCCAGGCAGCGCGCGTTCGGGGAGGCGCGGGGTCGGCTGCCCGAGCTGGCGGGCCCGCTGACGCTCGCGCAGGCAATCAACAGAACCCTGGCCGACGAGCTCGCCGCCAGGCCTGAGCTGCTCGTCTTCGGCGAAGACGTGGCGCGCAAGGGCGGCGTGTACGGCGTGACCAGGGGCCTGCTCGGCGCCTTCGGAGCCGGGCGGGTCTTCGATGCGCTGCTCGACGAGCAGGCAATCCTGGGCATGGCGCTCGGCGCTGGCCTGGCCGGCCTGCTCCCCGTGCCTGAGATCCAGTACCTGGCCTACCTGCATAACGCGGCTGACCAGATCAGGGGCGAAGCGGCGACCATGTCGTTCTTCTCCCAGGCCGCTTATCGCAATCCGATGGTGGTCAGGATCGCTGGCCTTGCCTATCAGCAGGGCTTCGGCGGTCACTTCCACAACGACAACGCGGTCGCCGCGCTGCGCGACATCCCTGGCCTGATCGTGGCCTGCCCGGCGCGGCCGGACGACGCGGCCGCGTTGCTGCGCACCTGCATCGCCAGCGCCAGCGAGGACGGCAGCGTGTGCGTGTTCCTCGAGCCGATCGCCCTGTATCACGAGCGCGACCTGCACGAGCCGGGCGACGGCGGCTGGCTGGCGCCTTATCAACCGCCGGCTGAGTGGGCCAGCGGCCACGCGCCGGTCGGCAGCGGCCGGGTGCACGGCGACGGTGCGGACCTGACGATCGTCACGTTCGGGAACGGGCTGCGACTCAGCCTGCGGGCCGCCGCGAACCTCGCCGCGGATGGCATCAGGTGCCGGGTGCTCGACCTGCGCTGGCTCGCCCCGCTCCCGCTCGGCGACCTGATCAGGGAGGCAACCGCGACGGGTGCGGTGCTGGTGGCGGACGAGACCAGGCGGTCAGGCGGCGTCTCTGAGGGCGTGATCGCGGCGCTGGCCGATGCGGGGGTCGGCGCCGCCGTCGCGAGGGTGACCAGCGAGGACAGCTTCGTGCCGCTCGGCGCGGCGGCACGGACGGTGCTGCTCTCCCAGCACGCGATCGAGACGGCGGCCAGGAAAATGCTGGCCTGACCCCCTGGTCTACTCCCCGTCAGCCCCGTGATTAGCTGGCCCGTGATTAGCTGGCCCGTGGTTAGCTGGGACTGCCCTCCATGGCGGCGCCGCCAGCGGTCACGGTAGTCAGTTGCTGGCTCGCATGCAGCGCCAGCCGCATCGGCGGGCGCTCGATCATGACCTCGGCGTACTCGTCAAGCTGCACGCCGCGCGCGGCCGCGACCGCGTGCAGGTAAGAGCCGACCTCGGTGGCACCGCTCCAGCCGGACTCCGACAGGCCAGGAGCGACCGGTGAGCGGCCCTGCATCGCCCTGGTCAGCACCGCCCGCAGCACGGAGTAACCCATCCGGCTCAGGTTGGACAGATCCTGGTGCCTGTTCTTTCGCATGCCGGCGTCGACCTGCGCCATCGCATGCAGGCCGCAGACCTCGAGCACATCGATGAGCATGCCGACCTCGACCGCGTATCCGCTGAGGAACGGCACCGAGTAGAACAGGTCCCTGGTAGCGGCGAACTCGCCAGCGAGCGGCTGCACGAACCCGGCCAGCTCGGGAAAGAGCAGGTTCAGCGCGGGCTTGGCGGTCAACTCGGTTACCCGGCCGCCGCCGTCCGGCACCGACACGGTCTCCTGGGTGTAAGGGCGCCGGTAGGCCGCCTTGACGAACTGGATCTCAGGCTTGGTGATCAGGCAGCCGACTACGCCGGTGATCAGCTGGCGGCAGAAGTTGCCCGTGTCGGTGTCGGCGAAGGCGATGATGTCCCCGGTGGCCACGGACAGCCCGCGCCACATGGCGTCGCCCTTCCCGTGCGCGCGCCCGTACTCGGGCATGAGCTCGTTCTCCGAGTAGACCTCGACGTCGTGGTACAGCGCGATCTCGGCGGTGCCGTCGGCAGAATCGGCGTCAACGACGATGACCTGGTCAATCAGGCTGATGTCCGGCCGCCGCAGGTAGTCGACCTCGTCAAGCACGGAGCCGATCGTCTCGGCGACGTTGCGGGTGGGAAGGATCAACGTGACGGACAGTCCGCGCTCGCGCTTAATTTTGCCGAGCTGGCGGGCGTTGCCGAAATCACGATAACTGAAGCTGTTGGTGCGAAACCATTCATGTGTTTGCATAAGGCTCTCCTCGCAATCGGGGCGGGCCATTCCGGCATCAAATACCTTTTGCCGGTACTTTGAAACGCGGTGATCCTTGCTAAAGGGTCCGTACCCTACAGGTCTTAGGTCTATACGATTTAGTACCGGACCTAGCCGTTCTGTCACTGAAGATGCGTAAAATCCGAAGTGCCCGATCGGGACGGTCATCCAGATCCTACAGACTGGAACGCCAGCCGGGAACATTATGCAAATTCCTCTGGCAAGAAGTCGATAAGTGCAGGTGAGCCGCTTAAAAGTGCCTGAGCCGCGCCGAAGTGCGCTGGACGGACCCGGTCTTGTGCCATATCGTCCGGGCGGCCCCGCATGGGTGCGGGTGCCCGGTCTATCCTCGCCCTATGAACCTGCACTCCACCGTCGGCGGTCCCTCCCTGGCCCAGCAGCGCCATCTGGTCACTGAGATACCCGGCCCGGTCTCCCGCGAACTGCTGGAACGCAGGCAGCGCAGCGTGGCGCGCGGCCTCAGTCACGTCTTGCCCGTCTTCGTAACCGCGGCTGGCGGCGGCGTGGTCATCGACGCCGACGGCAACTCGCTGATCGACTTCGGCTCGGGGATCGCGGTCACATCGGTCGGCAACAGCGCCGAACTGGTGGTTACCCGGGTCACCGAGCAGGTCGCTCAGTTCACTCACACCTGCTTCATGGTGGTCCCCTACGAGGGGTACGTGGAGGTCTGCGAGCAGCTGAACCGGATCACGCCTGGCAGCCACGACAAGCGCTCAGCGCTGTTCAACTCCGGGGCCGAGGCGGTCGAGAACGCGGTCAAGATCGCCAGGCATGCCACCGGGCGGCAGGCGGTCGTCGTCTTCGACCACGCCTACCACGGCCGTACGAACCTCACGATGGCGATGACCGCGAAGAACATGCCGTACAAGGACGGATTCGGGCCGTTCGCCGGCGAGGTCTACCGGATGCCGATGGCCTATCCGTTCCGCTGGCCAGGCGGGCCGGCCAAGTGCGCGGCCGAAGCCCTCGACGTGATCACGAGCATGATCCACACGCAGGTGGGCGAGGACCGGGTAGCTGCGGTCGTGATCGAGCCGATCCTGGGCGAGGGCGGGTTCATCGTGCCGCCTGACGGCTTTCTGCCAGGGCTCGCCGAGTACTGCAAGGAGCACGGCATCGTCTTCATCGCCGACGAGATCCAGTCAGGGTTCTGCCGCACCGGCGACTGGTTCGCGTGCGATTACGAGGGCGTGGTGCCCGATCTTGTGACGACGGCCAAGGGAATCGCGGGAGGGCTGCCGCTGGCGGCCGTGACCGGGCGCGCGGAGATCATGGACTCGGTGCACCCCGGCGGGCTCGGCGGCACCTACGGCGGCAACCCGGTTGCCTGCGCCGCGGCGCTTGGCGCGATCGAGACGATGAGCAAGGAAGATCTGCCGGCGATGGCCAGGCGGATCGGCGACATCATGCTGCCGCGGCTGCGTTCGCTGGCCGAGCGGCACCCGGCCATCGGGGACGTCAGGGGCCGGGGTGCGATGATCGCGATCGAGCTGGTCAAGACCGGCACGCTTGAGCCGGACGCGGCCGCCGCCGCCCAGGTCGCGAAGACCTGCCACGCGGCCGGCGTGATCGTGCTGACCTGCGGTACCTTCGGGAACGTGCTGCGCTTCCTGCCGCCGCTCGTGATCAGCGAGGATCTGCTCACAGAGGGCCTGTCGGTCCTCGAAGACGCCTTCGCCGCCCTCTGAGGTCGCCGCTCCCGCCCGGGCCGAGCTACATCACGGCCAGTTGCCCGCCGTCGATGACCAGCGCCGCGCCGTGGATGAACGAGGCGTCGTCGGAGGCCAGGAACGCGTATCCGGCGGCGACCTCGTCGGCGCGGCCGACCCGGCCGAGCGGGATCCGGCTTGCTACATAGGCGGCCTCGAACTCCTCCGCACCGATCTCGGCCGAGATCGCGTCGTTCAGCGGCGTCCTGATGTAGCCAGGGCAGAGCGCGTTAACCCGGATGCCGTGGCGGCCAAGCTCAACCGCCATTGTCCTGGTGAGCTGGAGGACGCCGCCCTTGGACGCGTTGTAGTGGGCGTAGTCCTCCTCCCCCGCCAGGCCGTTCGTCGAGGACATGTTCACGATGACGCCGCGTCCGCGGTCGGCCATTCGCCTGCTGACCGCCTGAGCTACCAGGAACATCCCGCGCAGGTTCACGGCGAGGATCCGATCCCAGTCGCCCACGTCGAGCGTCAGGAACGGATCCCGGCGCGCTGTGCCCGCGTTGTTGATGAGCACGTCGACGCCGCCAAGGCCCTGCTCAGCGGCATCGACCAGCCCGGTGACGTCAGCCTCGTTACGCACGTCGCACGCGACACCCGCCGCCCGGCCGCGCTGCGCGAGCACGCGCGACCGCGGCATCCACCTCGGCGGCGTCCAGCCCGGACACGAAGACCCTGGAACCCTCCTCCAGGAAGCGCTCAGCTGCGGCCAGGCCGATGCCGCTCGTGCCACCGCAGATCAAGACTCCCCTGTCCGCAAGCCCGCGCATGTTGTCACCGCCAAACCTGTCATCCGGCTCTGCCGATATGGGATCATTTCGCCAGGCCGAACGGCAGGAGAACGCCCATGACGCGGCAGGCGACGGGCATCGCGGCAGCAACGGTACTGACAATCGGCATCGCGTGGGCGGTTCTCCCGCCCGGTATGGCCAGCGCCGCGAGTGCCGCCACCACGAGTGCCACGACCGGGCACGCGAAGATCCAGCCGCCAGTTGCGAGCGGGCAACTGCGGATTACCGGTGACCTGCGCGACGGCGGCACCGTCGCGGCCCGTGGCCTGCGCTGGCGGCCGGGCCGCCTGCCCGCCGGCGACCGGCTGCTCAGCTTCGAAGTCGGCTACTCCTGGCGAAGCTGCCACGCGACCACGTGCGTCGCCGGCGCCGATTCAACCGCGACTCCGTTCGCCGCGCGGCGGTACATCGTCGGTCACGCCGACACCGGCCGCCGGCTCCGCGTCGCCGTGACCGCTACCGAGGTGGTGCAGACCGGCAGCCAGGAACTTCACGTTCAAGGTGCTGCGGGTCACCAAGCGCGTCACCACGCCGGGGCGGGTCGCCGCCTACCCTGGCGGCCGACGGCCGGTCAGCGAGTTCGTCAACGGGCTCCCTGAGCGCACGACGGGCTCAGCGCAGGAATACTTCCAGCTCGACCCGGCCCACTTCAGCTCCGCCGACGGCCGCGTCGTCCGCCGGTACCGGATCGATCACCGAGCTTGGCATGCCGTGCCATCTCGCGGCGTCTTCTTTACCGGCAGGCTCGGCCCCGGCCGGCACCTCGTGCGCGTGCTGACCTCGGACCGGGCGGGCCGGAGCACGCTCAGCTTCGGCTGGCACGTCACGCCGCTGCCCGCACCGCTGGCGTGCCGCGGCACGTGCTGGTACCCGCCGCACCTGAACAAGGCCGGCCATCCCATGCGCTGGGACTGGCAGATCGGCCGCACCTTCCCGCTCAAGCGGACCGGCCGCCGCACAGTCGACATCTATGACATCGACGGCTTCCTCACCACCAGGGCCCAGATTCACCGGATCCGCACCTCCTGGCCTGCCGCGACGCTGGCGCACCCGCGGACCATCTGCTACCTCGACCTGGCCTGGGAGGACTACCGCCCGGACGGCAGCACGGGACAGCGTGGCTTGTTCCCGGCTGCGACACTCGGCAAGATCTACTTCGGCTACCCGGAGGAGCGCTGGGTTGACTTCCGGCAGCTAGACGCGCTCCGGCCGATGCTGACCGAGCGGATCGCCATGTGCGCGCGCAAGGGCTTCGACGCGGTCGAACTCGACGACATCGACAGCTTCGATCCGCCCACGACCACCGGCTTCTACCTGACGGCCGGCGACGCCCAGAACTACCTCGCGTTCGCGTTCAACCTCATCCACGCCTACGGAATGACGGCGCTATGGAAGAACAACCCCGCACTGGTTCGCTGGGGCGCCAGTTATTCGGACGGCGCCGTCGTCGAGGAGTGCTTCGTCTACCACCAGTGCGGTAGCTGGCACGCGTTCACCTCGGATAAGACGCGCGCCCAGCCGACAGGCAAGTGGGTCGGCGATGCGGAGTACGGCAGCGATCACTTCGTCTGCGATCCAGGCAAGCCGTGCAAGCCTGGCCGGTCCTTCGCTGCCTACTGCCGGCGCATCTACGAAGGAAAGAACGGCTTCTCCGCGGTGAAATTCGACGTCAACCTGGACGGAAAGGTGTTCTACCCGTGCCCGCGCGGCCGCTGAACCACCTGGGACCAGCGCGGGCGTGCCTTTGATCGCCGCGGTCAGCCCTGGTAGTACGCGTCAACCTCGGTGAGCACCTCATCCAGGATGGCCAGGCCTTCCTTGGCTTCGGCGTCGGTGATCGTGCACGGCGGCACCACGTGCAGCCGGTTGTAGTTGGTGAACGTCAGCAGGCCCTTGGCGCGCGCCTGCCCCGCCAGCGCGGTCATCGCCGCCGAGGCGCCACCGTATGGAGCGAGCATGGCCCGACTCGCCCGGTCGGACACCAGGTCGAGCGCCCAGAACACGCCGAGCCCGCGCACCTCGCCGATCACCGGGTGCCGCTCGGCCAGTTCGGCGAGGCCAGGTCCGAGCGTCTGCTGACCGATCGCGGCGGCGTTCTCGACGATGCCTTCTTCCCGCATCGCGTCGATGGTCGCGACGATCGACGCGCACGCCAGCGGGTGGCCCGAGTAGGTCAGGCCGCCAGGGAAGACCCGCTCATCGAAGGTGGCGGCAATCGGGTCCGAGATGATCACGCCGCCCACTGGCACGTAGCCGGAGTTCGAGCCCTTGGCGAAGGCAATCAGGTCGGGCACCGCGCCGTGTGGCTCGAACGCGAACCAGCTACCAGCGCGGCCGAAACCGCACATGACCTCGTCGGCGATCCACACGATGCCGTACTTGTCGGCGAGCGCCCGCACGCCAGCCAGGTAGCCAGGGGGCGGCAGCAGCACGCCTGCGGTGCCGACGATGGACTCGATCAGGATCGCGGCGATCGTGTCAGGTCCCTCGAACTGGATGACCTGCTCGAGGTGCTCGAGCGCGCGCTGGCTCTCCTGCTCCGGCGTCGTGGCCCAGAAGGACGAGCGGTACAGGTACGGGCCGAAGAAATGCACGTGGCCGGTCGCGTACTGGTTCGGCCAACGCCGCGGGTCGCCTGTCGAGTTGATCGCGGCACCGGTGTTGCCGTGGTAGGAGCGGTAGAAGCTGAGCACCTTGTCCCGGCCGGTGTGCACCCTGGCCATCCGGATGGCGTTCTCGATCGCGTCGGCTCCGCCATTGGTGAAGAACACCTTGCTGAAGCCGTCGGGCGCGAGGTCAGCGAGCCGGGTGGCGGCTTCGCCGCGGGCCTCATTCGCATACTGCGGCGCGATCGTGGTCAGCCTGGCCGCCTGCTCGGCGATGGCCTTGGTGACGCGCGGATGCTGGTGCCCGATGTTGGTGTTCACGAGCTGGCTCGAGAAGTCCAGGTACCGGTTGCCGTCGTAGTCCCAGACATAGCAGCCCTGGCCGCCGGCGATGACCAGCGGCTTCAGCGCCTTCTGCGCCGACCAGGAATGGAACACGTGCGCGCGGTCGGCGGCATAGACGGCCGCACCACGCGCTGGATCCGGGGTGAAGTCGGGGTTCATCGGTGCGCTCCTAGCTGTTGACAGGGAAGCCGAGGTTGACGCCGCCGTGGCTCGGGTCCAGCCACCGCTCGGTGACGGCCTTGCCCCTGGTGTAGAAGTGCACGCCCTCGGTGCCGTGCACGTGCGTGTCGCCGAACAGCGAGGACTTCCAGCCGCCGAAACTGTAGAACGCCATCGGCACCGGGATCGGCACGTTGATCCCCACCATGCCGACCTCCACCTCGTTGGTGAACTTGCGTGCGGCACCGCCGTCGTTGGTGAAGATCGCCGTGCCGTTGCCGTATGGACTGCCGTTGATAACGTCAAGCGCGTCCGCGTAGCTGGCGGCTCGCACCACCGACAGCACAGGGCCGAAGATCTCATCGATGTAGCAGCTCATCGCCGGCCTGACGTTGTCCAGCACGCTTGGCCCCAGCCAGAAGCCATCGGCGTCCCCGCCGGTCACGGGGTGCGTGCGACCGTCGACCGCAAGCGTCGCGCCGTCGGCGACGCCGGCGTCCAGATACGAGGCCACCTTGTCTCTGTGCGCCCCGGTCACCAGCGGGCCCATCTCAGATTCGGCCCGGTCGCCGGGGCCGACAGTCAGCTTGGCCACCCGGTCGCGGATCTTGCTGACCAGCTCGTCGCCGATCGGGTCGACCGCGACGAGGACCGAGATCGCCATGCACCGCTCGCCAGCCGAGCCGAAGCCCGCGGACACGGCGGCGTCGGCCGCCAGGTCCAGGTCCGCGTCTGGCAAGACCACCATGTGGTTCTTCGCTCCGCCGAGCGCCTGGACCCGCTTTCCTGCGGCGGTCCCGACTTCCGATACGTAGCGGGCAACTGGAGTCGACCCGACGAAGCTCACGGCCTTGACGCCAGGATGCGTCAGCAGGGCATCGACCGCGACCTTGCCGCCATGGACGACACTGAAGACGCCGTCAGGCAGACCGGCCTCGGCCAGCAATTCGGCGATCCTGATAGAGGCCGAGGGGTCCTTCTCAGAAGGCTTGAGCACGAACGTGTTCCCGGCCGCGATCGCGATCGGGAACATCCACATCGGCACCATGGCAGGGAAGTTGAACGGGGTGATGCCCGCCACCACGCCGAGCGGCTGGCGGATGGAGTAGGCATCGACGCCGGTAGAGACGTTCTCCGAGAATGCTCCCTTGAGCAGGTGCGGTATACCGCACGCGAACTCGACCACCTCGAGGCCGCGCGCGACCTCGCCTGCCGCGTCCGAGGCGACCTTGCCGTGCTCAGCGCTGATCAGCGCGGCGATTTCGGCGGAGTGCTCGCGGACCAGCTCACGGAACGCGAACATGACCGAGGCACGCTTGACCAGCGAGGTGTCGCGCCACTGCGGGAACGCCGCGGCCGCGGCCCGCACGGCCGCATCGACCTCCTCCTGCCCGGCGAAGTCGACCGTGCCGCTGACCTGGCCCGTCGCCGGGTTGTAGATGTCCCCACGCTGACCGGGCTCAGATCCGGTCCACGGCTTGCCGCCGATCCAATGCGTTACGTGCTTCACCTGAGTCATCGCCAGTCCCTCCGACGTCCCGAATCAGTCTCCTCCTGGCGGAATCGATGGCCAAATGACAGATCGTAAGCTTGATGCCATGTCCTTTGGCAAATCGTCAGCACGGAACTGAGGCATGCTCCCGACCGTCGCGGACGTGCTCGCGCTCGATCCGGTCAGGCGCGGCGCCCCGCGCGTGCTGACCGGGGCTGACCGGCTCGAGGCCCCCGTGCGCTGGGTGCACGTCATCGAACTCGCCGAGGCAGGACATCTGCTGCGCGGCGGCGAGCTTGTCCTGTCCACGGGGATCGCGCTGCCACCCGACGCCGACGGGCTGGCGAGGTACGTCGCCGGGCTGGCGGCGGCGGGGGTCAGCGCCCTCGCCGTCGAGCTCGGCTCCCGATACGTCAGCGCCCTGCCGCGGGCACTGGTCGCCGCGGCGACCGCGGCGGGCCTGCCGCTCATCGCTTTCGAGCGGGAGACACAGTTCATCGCGATCACCGAGGCGGTGCATGCCCAGATCCTGGACGCGCAGCACGCGGAGCTCAGGGCGTCCCAGCGGCTGCACCAGGTGTTCACCGACCTCGCGATGGCCGGTGCCGGGCAAGAAGAGATCGTCTCTCGCGCGGCCGACCTGGCGGGATGCCCTGTCATCCTGGCCGACCTGGCGCACCGGGTGCTGGCCTGCGCGCCGGCTGGCCAGGACGTCGCCGTCGTCCTGGCCGGCTTCGCTGCACGATCCCGGGCGGTGACCGTGCCTGGCCGCGTGGGCTATGACGCCACGGCTGGCTGGCTGGTGGCCAGGGTCGGATCAGCCGAAGGCGACTGGGGTCGCCTGGTGTTCGCGCTGCCCGATCCGCCGGACGCGGGGGCGCTGGTGCTGGCCGAGCGGACCGTGACGACGCTGACGCTCGCCGGCCTGGCGCGCGCCGGGCGGCGCGCGGCGAGCCCGCAGCGGGCGGCCTACCAGTCCGTGCTCGCAGCGCTGGCCGGCCGCGGCTTCGCCGACCCAGCCGACCTGGAAGCGCGCGTTGTCGGCCTCGGCCTGCCCGTATCCGGGCGCCGGCTTGTGCCCGTGGTGCTCGCCGGCACCGGCCTACCCGGGCCCCCCAGGCCGGCTGCTGCGGCCTGCGCCCGGCGGCGCGAGCACGGCGGACGAGGCCGCCGCCGCGGTCGGCGCAGCCTGCCACGACCTGCGGATCCCGGCTATCGCCGGAACTCTCGATGACCACACCGCGGCCGCGCTGCTCGCGCTGCCGCCCGGAGCCGATCAGGACGCGGCGCTCGGCCAGCTGGCTGACCGGCTGCGACGGTCAGGCGCGCTCGGGCAGTCGCAGTCCATCGGCGTCGCGATGGCCGTCACCAGCGTGGGCGACCTCCCGAACGCGTTCGGTGATGCGATCAAGGCGGCCCGCGCTGCTGCCAGGGTCTCCCCCGCCTCGGCCGCCACCCTGCGGCCATTCGTGCGGCTGGCCGACCTTGGCCTGGCTGGCCTTGCCTATCAGTTCCGCGATGACCCGCGAGTGCTCGCGTTCGCCGAGCATGAACTCGGTCCGTTGCTGCTCTATGACGAGATGCACGGGACCGACCTCGTCGCCGTCCTCGCCGCGTTCCTGGACGCCGGCGGCAACAAGGCGGGCGCGGCCAAGCGCTGCGGCATCGCCAGGCCCACCCTCTACGAGCGGCTGAGCCAGATCCAGCAGGTCCTGGGCGCGAGCCTCGACGACGCCGGGCGCCGTACCACCCTGCACGCGGCCCTCCTGATCCGCCAGCTAGGTTCGCGTCAAGCCGGTTGAAGCTAGGGAGTTCTGCCGATCATCCACCGCCGGAGCGCGTCATCACCCCGGCCGGCTGACTGACCGGCTCTCGCGGTCCAGAACGACCGCCCGCCCGGCTGGCCCTGGCGGCGGCAGCCGCCGGACCGCCCGCTGCACGGCAAGGACCGCGACCAGCACGATCCCGGCCGCCACGCCGTCTAGCCAGTAGTGGTTCGCGGTGACCACCACGGCGAGGCTAGTCATGACCGGATACAGCAGCACCAGCCAGCGCCACCGAGACCTGACCACGCTGATCACCGCGATCGCCACCATGATCGCCCAGCCGACGTGGACGGACGGCATGGCCGAGAGCTGATCAGCCTCGAACCCGCCCGACGCCGAGTAAACCGACTGGCCGTACAGCGCAGCCGTGTCCACCATGCCGATTCCGGACAGCATCCTGGGCGGCGCCACCGGGATCAGCTGGATCAGCAGGCACAGGCCGGTGAACGCGACCAGCGTGATCCTGAACTCGCCGTAGCGGTCACGGTGCCGGACGAACAGCCAGATCAGGCACGCGATCAGCACCGGGAAGTGCAGGATGTCGTAGTAGAGGTTGAATGCCTGCATCAGGAGCGGGTGCGGCAGCGTCAGCCGCTGCAGCCAGGCCTCGCTGGGCAGGTGCGCAGCGCGCTCGACGTCCCACAGCCAGCGCCCCCTGTCAAGCGCTCCTTCAGGTCCCAGCACCGAGAACGATCCCGCGAACTGCCACAGCGCGAAGAGCGCGAGCACCAGCGCGGACTCGCGCGCGAACCGGCCGGCGCCGGCCAGCCGCCTCGCCGACAGAGCCGCGGTCTCGCCGCCGGAGCGCGCGATCGCCTTGCCGCGGTACAGGAGCACCGCGGAGAGCCCGCCAACCCCGGCCGCAGCCAGGACGGCCTCCTCCCAGGTCGGGTTGAAGATGATCACGCGGCAGCGCCTCGCGCGGGCCAGTCCGGCGCGATAGCGCGGACCTGGCGTTCGGCGACGGGACGCTGCCTGTTCACGTTCGGTAGCCTAATGGCTCGGCCGATATCGGGCATGGCGGAGGTGCGCCGCCCGGCAGGTGCGGCACCATGGAGACGTGGCAGGCAACGCGGGCGGCCCGAGCGGGACCTCGCCGGGCACCGACCAGGTCAGCGATGCGATCGCCGTGCTGTACGCCGGCGACCCAGAGGACTTCATCCAACGGCGCCGCGACCTGGCCGCGCAGGCGCGTGCGGCCGGCGACCGCGAGTCCGCCAAGGCAATCGCCGGGCTGGGCAAGCCCACTCGGTCGGCCTGGATCGTCAACAGGCTGGTGCACGCTGACCCCGGCGTGCCCGCCAGTCTCGCCGAACTCGGCGGCAGGCTGCGATCCGGTGAGGCGGCACTCGACGGGGCGAGCATCCGCGAGCTGTCCCGCGCGCGCAGGGAACTCGTGGACAGCCTCGTCAAGCGGGCGCTTCGCGAAGCCGGTCAGCGCTCGCCGAGCGTCGCGCTGCGGGACGAGGTCACCGATACGTTCAACGCCGCGCTCGCCGATCCTGACGTCGCCGACCAGGTCGCGGCCGGGACGCTGCAGAAGGCCGTGCACTGGGCCGGCTTCGGGCCGGGCATCGGCAGCGCGATCAGTTCTGGCCCGGCTCGCGCGCCCGCGACGCGGACCGCGGGCGCCGATGAGGCGCCAGCGGCGGACGGCCAGAAGACCGCGGGCAGGCGCGGCGGGAACACGGCCCGGCCCGCGGCGGCGCGGCCTGCCAGCGGCCGGGCCACTGCGGGGCGGGGAGCCGAGCAGTCCGCCGCGCGTGACGAAGCAAAGGCGCAGACCCGAGCCGACGCGCAGGCCAGGGCCGAGGAGCAGGCTGAGCGCGAGCGGGAAGAGGGTCTCGCGCTGGTCGCGCGGGCGGAGCAAGCCGCGGTGGAAGCCAGCAGCGCCGCCGACGCCGCGGCCGCCACCGAGCGGGAGATCGGCGACTCGGTCACGTTCATGCAGGAGCGGCTCAACCGCGAGCAGCAGCGCCTCGTGCAGGCCAGGCGCGACACCAGGCAGGCCGCGACCGCGGCGGCCCGCGCAAAACAGACTCTCGAGCGGCTGCGCCGCCAGTTCTCGTCCTGACGACTTCCTTCGGCCCTGGCTTACCGCGGGACGCGAGCGGTATCGATGGTCCATCCATTGCGGAATCTGGCGATGGACGGACCATCGACACAGGCAGGCGCGGCGCTGGCGCGATGATGGGACGGTGCCCGAGGATGCGGACAGCTGGGAATGGGACCAGACCCTGTACGCCGGTGCGGCCCGGTACTACCCGGCCGGGCGGATGCCCTATCCGGACGGCGTGGCCCGCGCGATCGAGGCGGAGCTTGGCCTTGACGGCACGGGCAGGCTGCTCGACGTCGGCTGCGGTCCCGGTTCGCTGACCCTGCTGCTCGCACCGCTCTTCGATATCGGCAATCGGCATTGACGGCAGCAGCGAGATGATCGCGATGGCCGGGCCAGGGCCGGCGCCGTGCGCGCGGGCGTCGCCAACGTTGACCTGTTGGTGCGGCGCGCCGAGGACATCGGCCCTGACCTGGGCCGCTTCCGTGCGGTCACGTTCGCGCAGTCGTTCCACTGGCTGAACCGGCCTGAGGTCGCCAACCTCGTTCTGACCGTGCTCGAGCCGGGCGGTGCGTGCGTCGTCGTGTACGCGACCACGCACATGGGCGTCGACGGCACGGATCCGCTGCCTTTGCCCAGGCCGCCCAGGGCCGAGATCGACGGCCTCATCGGCGCCTACCTCGGCAGCACCCGCCGCGCCGGGCGAGGCACGCGGCCGGTAGCGGACCGGCCGGGCGACGACACCGGGCTCACCGACGAGGAGATACTGGCGGAGCTGGCTTCGGTTCCGCTTCCGAGCTCACGATCGAGGCCAGCCCGCTGGCTTACCGAGCACGAGGACGAGATCGTCGCCTCGGTATTTTCGTTGTCTTACGCGGCGCCTGGCCACTTCGGATCGCGCCGGGCCGAGTTCGAGCGGGACCTGCGGGCCATGCTCAGGCGTACCGCGCCGGACGGGCGGTTCTGCGAGCAGCCCAGGGACATCAGGATCAATGTGTGGCGCCCGGCGCCGTGACCGAAGTCGCGGCGCCGGGCGCTTTCTGGCTGAGCGCTTTCTGGCTGTGGCGCTTTCTGGCCGGGCGGCCCGACGATTACCGCTTGCGGATCTCGCCGGACTTCGGGCTGAGGAAGAGCGGACGCTGCGGGTCGCCGCTGAAGTTGAACATCAGGTTGATCGATCCGGCCGCGGCGTCGGAGGCACCATTGCCCATGGCGGGAAGGTGCCAGTTGTCCTCGATGAACTTGACCACCGAGGCCTGATCGAGCAGCGTGCTTGACACGTAGTTGGACCTGGCCCACGGCGAGACCAGCAGGAACGGCATCCGAGCGCCGAGACCGCAGCGGCCCTGCTCAGGCTGGCCCTGGCTGTTCACCGGAACCTGGGCGGCAGAGGCGCCGCACTGGCCAGCGCCGGTCAAGGTGTCGAGCGGGGTCTGGGACTGGGTGATGACCGGTCCGAGCACGTGGTCGTACCAGCCGTCGGAGTCGTCGTAGGTGATGACGATCGCCGTGGACTTCCACGTCCGCAGCGACTCGAGGTGATTGACGGTGCTGACCAGCCAGTTCTGCTCGTCGGTCGGGTCGGAGTAACCGGCGTGACCGTCCTGGTAGTCAGGCGCCTTGAGGTAGGAGACCTGCGGCAGGTTGCTGTTGTCGGCGGCGGCCCAGAAGTCCGCGGTGTCGTACTGGTGGTTGGCCTGGTCATTGCGGCCGATCATGTGGATCGAGGTCGGCGGCAGGTGCATCGGGTTAGCGGTCGATGCGTAGTACTGGAACGGCTCGTGGTGCGGGTTGTAGTCGACTACCGTGTTGCCGCCAACGTTCTGGTGCGTCTGCGAGCAGATCTGCGCGGTGCTTGGCGGGGTGCCCTGACCAGGGACGAACCCGTTGTCGAAGCCGCCCTGGAACCAGCCCCACGTCAAGCCCGCGGTGGTCAGCTCCTGGCCGATGTTGTTGCCGCCCATCGTGATCGTGCTGGCCGGCGCGCGGCCGTCGCCGCCGTTCGCAGACGGCGCGTAGGTGCAGATGTCGTAGATCGGATCGGCGTCACTGAAGGTGGTGCCTGGTCCGGCCGGCGGCTGGTCGGACACCGACGTCGGCCCGCTCGGGCCCGTGGTGATATTGGACGACAGCGGGTCAGCGGTGTTCAGCCCCGGAGGCGCCGAGCACGGCTGGGCGTTGATCGTCGCGGACGACGGGCCACAGATCACGCCGTAGGTCTGGGCAGCGGTGACGTTGAAAGCGCCGGACGTCGACGGCCCGTAATTGGTGCCGTACATGTTGTCGTCCATCGCGAAGTGCTGCGCGTAATTCCACAGCGCCGTGACCGTGTTGCCGTCGTAGTAGTCGAGCACGGCCTGGGTGTTGCCGCCGCCGGCCGGAACGGTCTCCGGCGAGCCGTTGAAGTTGAAGCCAGACAGGCACTGCGTCAGGGTCAGGCTGTGCCCAACGCTGGCCGGATACGCGTCCTCCGCACCGTGGTCGGCGGCGCTCTGCTCGTGGGTGTATCCGTGGTCCTGGTCGCAGGTCATCGGGTCGTTCGGCGGGATCCGCAGCGGGTTCGACCCGTTCGGGTTGGACGTCAGCAGCGGGCCGGCCGGCCCCGCCGGGGTGACGTTGTCGTACAGGCCGTTCACCGTCGGGGTGCCGGGAGCGGCGTGGAACCTCGGCTCGCCTGGCAGGTTCGCGGCGAAGGGGTAGGTGCCGAAGTAGTGGTCGAAGGACACGTTCTCGTCGAAGATCACGACCAGGTGCTTGATCGGCGTCGCGGTGCCAGGCTCATGGCCACGATGGACGGGCGCGTGCCCGCCGCTCGCGGCCGCAGCAGTGCCGGCACCTGCGGCGCCGAACGCGACCAGCGCCATCGCTCCTGCGATGGCGTGGAACTTGCGGAATTGCATCCGTGCTCCTTGTGCGGGCTCCGGGTGGTGGCCCGGAGCGGAGTTGCAAGAAGGGCATAGCGGCGCCATGACGGCGACGACGCGAACCTAAGGCGGCGGGCTGCAGGTTACGTATCGGCAAGTTGACAGGATGCGAAAGGCAAGCTGAACAATTGACTGCCCAACGGGCGAATGGTCAGGAATCGAATCCGAGGCCGACGCTGTCGAGCGCGCGCAGCCATGCGTTGCGGTGGCCCTCGCGCCGGTCCGCCCTGGCCAGGGACCAGCGGGTCAGGTTGATCCCGGCCGCGCGCACCGGCTCGGGCGGGAACGGCAGCGGCTTGGACCGCACCATCTCCAGGTCCGTGCGCTCGGTCCGCTCACCCGACAGCAGGTCGAGCACCACGTTCGCCCCGAACCGCGAGGCCCCGACGCCAAGGCCGGTGTACCCGGCCACGTAGGCGAGCCGGCCTGCCGCGCGCGGTGCCGAAGAATGCGCAGAACCGGGAGCAGGTGTCGATCACGCCGCCCCATGAGTGGGTGAACTCGATGCCGTCGAGCTGCGGGAACGTCGCGTTGAAGTGCTCAGCGAGCATCGCGAACGTGGCGGGGCGCTGGTCGAGCCTGGCGGCGATCTTGCTGCCGTAGTAGTAGACGGCGTCGTAGCCGCCCCACAGGATCCTGTTGTCCGCCGTGAGCCGGTAGTAGTGGAATTGGTTGCCGCTATCCCCGATGCCCTGCCGGTGCCGCCAGCCGATGCTGGCGAGCTGTGCCGGGCTCAGCGGCCTGGTCATGAGCACGTAGTCATAGACGGGGACCAGGTAGTAGCGCAGCCGCCGGAGCAGCGGCGCGAATGCGCCGGCGGCCAGCGCGACGCGCTTCGCGAGCACCCGGCCTCCTGGCGTGGCCAGGGCGAGCCGGCCGCGCTTGCCTGACTCATCACCGATCGCCGTGACCGGCGTGTGCTCGTAGATCCGCACGCCGGCCGCGAGACAGGCCCGGCGCAGGCCCCAGGCCAGCCTGGCCGGGTCGACGGTCGCGCAGCCGTCCTTGTCCCAGACGCCGCCGAGGTAGGTCGGCGAGTCCACCTCGGCCCTGACCTGGCTGGCATCGAGAACCTCGAGCCTGATCCCGAACCGGCTCGCATGCTCAGCCGCCGCGGCCATCTCGTCGAACTGCCACGGAGCGGTCGCGACCTGCAGGTCGCCGGTCCTGGCGAAGTCGCAGTCGATCTCATAGCGCGCGACAGCCTGCTCGATCTGGTCAAGGTTCTGCCTGCCGAGCCGCTCCAGCGTGTCGATCTCGGCCGGGAACCGCTCGAGCCCGTTGCCGAGGCCGTGCGTGATGCTGGCCGAGCAGAACCCGCCGTTGCGGCCGGTTCCACCCCAGGCAATCCTGCGGCCCTCGACGAGCACTACGTTCCTGCGCGGGTCGCGCTCCTTGGCCAGCAGCGCGGTCCACAGCCCGCTGAAACCGCCGCCGATGACGGCCAGGTCCGCCTGCTCGGTGCCGTCCAGCGGCGGCATCGGCTCGGGCGCGGCGGGGTGGTCCAGCCAATACGGCTTCGAACTGCTCCCCGCCACCGCCCGTGGCGGCGGCTTCAGACCCGCCTTCTCGAGATCACGACGCTGGCGACCGCGCAGATGATTCCGACCGCGAAGATCGCGCTGCCGAACACGAAGACCTGCGGCGGGATGCCGATCCTGGTCGCGCCGTACACCCAGACGGGGAAGGGTACCGACGCGCCGCTGACGAAGTTCGACGTCACGAAGTCGTCGATCGAGATCGCGAACGCCATCAAGGCGCCGGCCATGATCGCCCGGCATGATCAGCGGCAACGTGATCTTGCGGAACGTGGCCCAGCCGTTCGCATAGAGGTCCAGCGCGGCCTCCTCCAGCGACCTGTCATAGCCAGCCATTCGGGCGCGGACCGTGATCGCGACATACGCGATGCTGAACGCGACATGTGCGAGCAGCAGGGTCAGGAAGCCCCTGGCCAGGTTGACCGTGACGAAGAGACCAAGCAGAGATGCCCCGAGCACGATTTCCGGCGCCGCGATGTTCAGGAACAGCACCTGCTCGATCGCCGATCTTGCCGCGGAATCGAGGCGGCCGGTATCGCACGAGGGCGAGCGCGAGCAGCGTCCCAAGCACCGTCGCGAACAAGCGTCGTCGCGACGGCGAGCCTGACCGACAGCCAGAACGACGTTGTCAGCTGGGGGACCCCGTTCCACTCCCGGTACCACTGCAGCGTGGCGCCGTTCCACCCGAAGCTCACCTGGGGCAGACCGGTGGTGACCTCGGTTGAAGCTGTAGGCGATCATGATCGCGATGGGCAAGACCAGGTAGGCGATGACCAGCCATGAGTAGCGCGGGCAGGATCAGCCGGGTCCACCTCCGGCGACGCCTCCGATGGCCGGTGGGCGTCCCGGACGCCGCGGTTATCGCAGTCGCCGCAGTACCGAATCCGCGCGCGTCCGGCACGACGCTCACAGGTACTCCTCGATCGTCCGCGACCCGAGCACGCGCGCGTAGGCGAATATGCCGATCAGCGCGATCGGCGAGCAGCATCGCCGATAGCGCCGAGCCGGCGGCGTAGTCGAGGTTCTGGAAGGCGTTCTGGATCACGGTACCGATCATCGTGTTGCTTGTACCGCCGAGCACCTGCTGGTTCACGTAGTCGCCGAGGGCCGGGATGAAGGTCAGCAGGAATGCGGCGAACAGGCCGGGCACCGTGAGGGGCAGGATGACCCTGGTGAATGCCTCCCGTCTCGTGGCGTACAGGTCGTACGCCGCATCAAGGACCGTCTTGTCGATCCGCTCGATCGCCACGTACAGCGGCAGCGCGGTGAACGGCAAGTAGTTATACGCCAGGCCGGCGACCACCGCGTAGCCGGTTGACAGCACGTGGAAGCTCTGCGGAAGCAGGTGGGCGTTCTTGAGACTGCCGAGAATGACGCCCTGGTCGGACAGGATGAAGTTCCATACCACTGTGCGGATCACGAACGAGACGAAGAACGGCACGAGCAGCATGAGCAGGAAGAAGTTCTTCTTCCTGCCGCCGTGGAAGGCGATCCAGTAAGCGATTGGGTACGAGATGACGAGGTCGATCAGCGCCGCCGCGCCCGCGTAATAGAAGCTGTTCAAGAACTGCCCGTGATACAGGCTGAGCTGCTGGCCGAACTCGGCCCAGTGCCAGGTCATGACGCATGCCCCGGTCCCGAAATTGCAGGTCTGCAGGGACAGCGAGAGCATGATCACCAGCGGTATCAGGAACAAGGCAAGCAGCCACAGCCCCGCGGGCAGGCTCAGCAGGTACGGCGCGAGTACCTTAGAGAGCCTGGCCCGCGAGCGGCGCGGGGTCACGCGCCCTGGGTGATCGGCAGGAACATGTTGTTCCACGCGGTCAGCTCTTCCTGACTCTTGTACTGGTAATAGGGGCGCGAGTTCTTGATGTAGGCGGCGGTCGGGAAGACCGTCGGCGCGTCGGCGGTCTTGCTGGTCGGCAGGCCGATCTCGGGCTTCATCTCCTTGAGCGCCGTCGCTCCCCAGGCCGTCGGGTTGAGCAGGGCCTGCTTAGCGGCGGGCACCGGGCACACGTAGTCGTCGTAGTACTCGACTACGGCCTCGACGTCGGGCTGGTAGTAGAAGTCCATCAGCGTCATGGCGTCCCTGGGGTTCTGCGCGTACATCGGGATGCACATGTTGTCGGTCCAGAACATGCCGCCCTCGTCGGGAATCAGCAGCGCCAGGTTGCGGTACTTGCTGTTCAGGTCGGCCTGGAAGATGTCGCCCGACCATGCCTGCGTGACGACCGTGTCGCCGTTCTTCAGGTGGTCGATGTAGCTCTGGTCGTAGTAAGCGCGGACGATGCCGTCACTCTTCTGCTGCTGCAGCTTCTTGGCCGCCTTCGCCCACTCGGACTCGCTGGACGTGGCCGGATCGACACCGATCGCCAGGAGGCCGACGCTCCCGAGTTCCTGCAGGTCGTTCATCATGCCGATCTTGCCCGCGTATTTCTTGTCGAAGAGAATATCGACGCTGTGCCAGGGTTCTTGACCACCGAGGAGTTGTAGCCGATCGCGGTCCAGCCGATTGCCAGGCCATCGTGTACTTGTTGCCCGGGTCCCAGGCCGGGCTCTTGATCAGCGGCCCGGCGTACTTGTTGAAGTTGGACATCGCGCTCTGGTCGAGCGGCGTTAGCCAGCCAAACTCGCATCAGGTAGCCGAGCGCCGGGCGTGTTGTTGGTCATCACGATGACGTCGTAGCCCGTCGATTGCTTAGCCGCCAGCGACGGGCGGATCTTGGCGTAGAACGGCATGTTGTTGCCGATCGGCTCGGTGTAGTTCACCGCGATGCCGGTCGTTGCGCTGAAGTGCTCAAGGGACGGGTGCTTGCCCTTGACGACGTCGATGTAGTACGGCCAGTTGGCGAAGTTGACCTTTTTATGGGACTTCTGCTTCGCCCACCATGCCGCGGTCCCGATTTCCCGGCGGCCGGCGCCGTTCCGCCGCCGACAGCGTGCCCTTCACCCCGCAGGCCGCCAGGATGGCGCCCATGCCGAATGCGCCCGCGCCCGCACCTGCACCCGCTGAGCAATTGCCGTCGGGATAGCCGCGGCTCGGTCATCCCGCGCACGAGTGATGGGTCCAGGCCCGGGTACTGGGACGCTGAATCATTCGGATGAGTCATGGGAGGTTCCTCCATGCACGCCTGATGCGCCAGCGCGGCGCTACGCGCCCTGCGTGATGGGCAAGAACAGGTTGTTCCACGCGTCCAGCTCTTCCTGGCTCTTGTACTGGTAATAGCTACGGGAGTTCTTGATGTACGCCGGCGTCGGGAAGACCGTCGGGGCGTCGGCCGTCACCTTGGTGGGCAGGCCGATCTCCGGCGCCATGTCCTTGAGCGCCGTCGCTCCCCAGCCCGTCGGGTGCAGCAGGAACCTCTTGGCGTCGGGCACCGGGCAGACGTAGTCGTTGTAGTACTCGACCACGGCCTCGACGTCCGGCGCGTAGAAGTAGTCCATCAGCGTCATCGCGGCCCTGGGGTTCTGCGCGTACATGGGGATGCACATGTTGTCGGTCCAGAACATGCCGCCCTCGTCGGGGATGAGCAGCTTGAGGTCGCGGTACTTGCTGTTCAGGTCCGCCTGGAAGATGTCGCCCGACCACGCCTGGGCGACGACGATGTCGCCGTTCTTCAGGTGGTCGATGTAGCTCTGGTCGTAGTAGGACCGCGACGATGCCGTCGCTCTTCTGCTGCTTCAGCTTCGTGGCCGCCTTCGCCCAGTCGGACTCCTTGGAGTCGGCCGGGTCCACGCCGATGGCCAGCAGCCCGACGCTGCCGAGTTCCTGCGGGTCGTTCATCATGCCGATCTTGCCCGCGTACTTCTTGTCGAACAGGATGTCGACGCTGCGTGCCGGGATCCTTGATCGACCGAGGAGTTGTAGCCGATGCGCGGTCCAGCCGGACTGCCAGGCCATCGTGTACTTGTTGCCGGGGTCCCAGGACGGGTTCTTGATCAGCGGCCCCGCGTACTTGTTGAAGTTCGTCATCGCGCCGCGGTCGAGCGGGATCAGCCAGCCGAAGTCGATCAGGTAGCCGAGCGGCGGGCTGTTGTTGGTCATCACGATGATGTCGTAGCCGGTGGACTGCTTGGCCTGCAAGCGACGGCCTGATCTTGGCGTAGAACGGCAGGTTGTCGTTGATCGGCTCGGTGTAGTTCGACCGTGATGCCGGTCTTCGCGGTGAAGTGCTCGAGCGAGGGGTGCTTGCCCTTGAGCACGTCGATGTAGTACGGCCAGTTCGCGAAGTTGACGGTCTTGGTGGCCTTCTGCTTCTCCCACCACGCGGCAGTGCCGACGCCGCCGGCGGCAGACTTGGCCTCCGCCGCCCGAGGTCGCGCCCTTGACGCCGCACGCCGCGAGGAACGCGGACATGCCGAGCATGCCCGGCCCCCACGCCCGCCGAGCCGAGCAGCTGCCGTGCGCGACATCCTGGGCTCGGTCATGCCGCGCCACAATGATGGGATCGACCGGCGTCCTGGCCTGTCGTCATGCTCTGCTCGCTCCATCCGCGATCGGCTCCTGATTAGCCGATCAGGTATGAGTGCTGTGGCTGCCACGAGAGCCAGACGCTGTCTCCGCGGCTGGCGATGTCCCCGGCCGACGCCGAGTTCTGCTGGAACACGACCACGTCGGCGCCGGTCGTCGTCGTCGACCGCGAAGTTCGTGGACGTGCCGAGGTAGACCACCTCGGTGACGGTGCCGCGCAGCGCGCAGCCGCCGGCGCGCCGGCGGTCGGCGCTGAGCTCGATCTTCTCCGGCCGGACGGTGAGCTCCAGCTGGTCGCCCGCCGGCCACGCTGGCGGTCGCGCACCGGCACGACGATCCGCTCGTCGTCGCTCACCGTCGATCACCGCGTGCCCGCCAGTGACGCTGCTCGACGGTCCCGGTCAGCAGGTTGGACGTGCCGATGAACCCGGCGACGAACCTGGCTGGCCGGGTGCTCGTAGATCTCCCGCGGCGAGGCCGAGCTGCTCGATCAGCCCGTCGTTCATGACCGCGATCCGGTCCGACATCGTCAGCGCCTCGCCCTGGTCGTGCGTGACGTAGACGAACGTGATGCCGACCTCGCGCTGGATCCGCTTCAGCTCGACCTGCATCGCCTGCCGCAGCTTGAGGTCGAGCGCGCCGAGCGGCTCGTCGAGCAGCAGCGCGCGCGGGTGGTTGACCAGGGCCCTGGCCAGCGCGACCCGCTGCTGCTGGCCGCCGGAGAGCTCCCGCGGCCTGCGGTTCTCGCGCCCGCCGAGGTCGACGATCTCGAGCATCTCGCCGACCTGCGGTGGTGATCTCGTCCTTGGGCACCTGCCTGCGGCGCAGCCCGAACGCGACGTTCTCGAACACGTTCATGTGCGGGAACAGCGCGTAGGACTGGAACACCATGTTGACGTCGCGCTTGTTCGGCGGACCGGCGGTGACGTCCTTGCCGTGCAGCCACACCGTGCCGGTGGTGGGCTCCTCGAAGCCCGCGATCATCCGCATCGTCGTGGTCTTGCCGCAGCCGGACGGGCCGAGCAAGGAGAAGAACTCGCCCTCCACGATCCGCAGGTCCATCGTCCGGACCGCCGCGACGACCTCGCTGCCAGAGTGGAACTCCTTGGCCACCCCCGCCAGCTCGATGGCCGGCAGCGTCATGTCGTCTGCCGTGCCGACCGCGCGGCGCGCTCGCCCGCCTGGCCGCCGCCCGGCACAGCCGGAGCATGCATCTCGGTCATGTAGTGCCGATCCTTCGAAGCTGTGAGCAATGCTGAACATTCTGTAACTATCACCTTGATTCAGAGCAGTGTATGGGTATTTTCGTACGGAAACTGTTATCCAGGCGCGATCGCGCGAATCCGCAGGTCAGCTAGGGTCACGCGGCCGAGCTGACGCGGCGTCAGGCGCCGATGTAGCTCATGACGTGCTTGATCCGCGTGTAGTCCTCGAAGCCGTAGACCGACAGGTCCTTGCCGTAGCCCGAGTGCTTGAAGCCGCCGTGCGGCATCTCGGAGACGAACGGGATGTGCGTGTTGATCCAGACGGCGCCGAAGTCGAGCCGCCTGGCGACCCGCATCGCCCGGCCGTGGTCGCGGGTCCAGACGCTGGCGGCCAGGCCGTACTTGACGCCGTTGGCCCAGGCGACCGCCTCGTCCTCGGAGCTGAACCGCTGCACGGTGACGACCGGGCCGAAGATCTCGTCCTGGATCATCTCGTCGTCCTGGCGCAGGCCGGCCACGACCGTCGGGGCGTAGAAGAAGCCGCGGTCACCGACCCGGTGGCCGCCGGCCCTGATCTGGGCGTGTTCCGGCGCCCGCTCCACGAACCCGGCGACCCTGGCGAGCTGCGCCGGGTTGTTCAGCGGGCCGTAGTAGGCATCGGTTTCGTCGCGTCCCGCCGTCTTCACCGTGGCCGCGAGCCCGGCTACCGCGTCGGTCAGGTCGGCGGCGATACCAGGCCCAGCCAGGACCCTGGTCGCGGCCGTGCAGTCCTGGCCGGCGTTGTAGTAACCGGCGTCGATGATGGTCTGGGCGGCACGCTCGACGTCGGCGTCGTCGAAGACCACGACGGGTGCCTTGCCGCCCAGTTCGAGGTGCACCCGCTTCAGGCCGGCGGCCGCCGCCTGCGCGACCTCCATGCCGGCCCGCACCGAACCGGTGATCGAGACCATCTGCGGGATGTCGTGCGAGACCAGCGCGCGGCCGGTGTCGCGGTCGCCGCAGATCACGTTGAAGACTCCGGGCGGGAAGAACTCGGCCGCGATCTCGGCGAGCAGCAGCGTCGAGACCGGCGTGGTGTCCGACGGCTTGAGCACGACCGTGTTGCCGGCCGCGAGCGCGGGCGCGAACTTCCAGACCGCCATCATCATCGGGTAGTTCCACGGCGTCACCTGCGCGCACACGCCGATCGGCTCGCGCCTGATCATCGAGGTGTGCTCGGCCAGGTACTCACCGGCCGACCGGCCCTCGAGCACGCGCGCGGCGCCGGCGAAGAAGCGCAGCTCGTCGGCGAGCGGCGGCACCTCGTCGGTCGCGGGTCATCGCGATCGGCTTGCCGGTGTTCCGGCTCTCGGCCTCGACTAGCTCGTCGGCCCTGGCCTCGATCGCGTCGGCGAACTTCAGCAGCGCCAGGCTGCGCTCGGCCGGCGTGGTGTCCCGCCAGGTTTCGAAGGCGGCGGCGGCGGCCCGCAGCGCGGCGTCGACGTCGGCCGGGCCCGATACCGGCGCCGTCGCGTAGGCCTCGCCCGTGCTCGGGTCCACTACCTCGCTGACCGCGCCGCTGGCGGCGTCGGTGAACTGGCCGTTGACGAAGTTGCGCAGGGCAGTCACGGTTCGAGCCTCCTCCGCTGAGGCAACGACTTTGACATGTATTGACTCGTCATACAAGTGATTCAGCACTGAATCGGCGCTAGTCGCAACGAAATCAGTTGACAGCGCGCGCCCGCGTGGCAGCATGGGTAGGCATGCGGCCCGTGGGACGCCTGAGCCCGCCGAGGAGGCAACGCTCATGGCACACCTGCGGGCCGCCGGAGCCGGCTGCCGAGCGGGCCAGCGGGCGGGACAGGCAGCAAGGACCGATCGTCCTCGACGCCGTCTCCCGGCACATCATCGAGCAGCTGCAGCAGGACGGCCGTCGCTCCTACGCGGCGATCGGCAAGGCGGTCGGGCTGAGCGAGGCGGCGGTCCGCCAGCGCGTCCAGCGGCTGATCGACGTCGGCGCGATGCAGATCGTCGCGGTCACCGACCCGATGTCGCTTGGGTTCCGCAGGCAGACGATGATCGGCATCCGGTGCAACGGCGACCTGCAGCGGATAGCCGACCTGCTCGCGGGTATGGAAGCCATCGACTATGTGGTCATAACGGCCGGATCGTTCGACCTGCTCATCGAGGTCGTCTGCGAGGACGATGACCAGTTGCTCGAGATACTCGGCGAGGTGCGCTCGCTGCCGGGCGTGACGACGACGGAGACATTCGTGTACCTGAAGCTGCGCAAGCAGACCTACCACTGGGGGACCAGATGAACGCCACGCCGGCACTCGACCCCGCCGCCCTGCAGGAAGCCGCGAAGCGGCACCTCTGGCTGCACTTCACCCGGCACTCGTCCTATCGCCGACGGCCGACATCCCGATGATCGTGCGCGGCGAGGGCCAGTACGTCTACGACCAGAACGGCAAGCGTTACCTCGACGGGCTGGCCGGCCTGTTCGTGAGCCAGATCGGGCACGGCAGGACCGACGTCGCCGAGGCAGGAGCCCGCCAGGCGAGCGAACTCGCCTACTTCCCGCTCTGGTCCTACGCGCATCCGCGGGCGGTCGAGCTCGCCGAGCGGCTCGCCAGCTACGCGCCAGGCGACCTGAAGCGCGTCTTCTTCACCACCAGCGGCTCCGAGGCGGTCGAGTCGGCGTGGAAGCTCGCCAAGCAGTACTTCAGGCTGACCGGCCAGCCGACCAGGTACAAGGTGCTGAGCCGCTACATCGCCTACCACGGCACCAGCCACGGCGCGCTCGCGATCACCGGCCTGCCGGACATCAAGATCCCGTTCGAGCCGTTGCCGCCAGGTGGCGTGCGAGTGCCGAACACGAACTTCTACCGCGCGCCGGCCTTCGTGGCCGACGACGTGACCGCGTTCGGCGTGTGGGCGGCGGACGAGATCGAGCGGGCGATCCTGCGCGAGGGTCCAGAGTCCGTCGCCGCGATCTACCTCGAGCCCGTGCAGAACTCAGGCGGCTGCTTCCCGCCGCCGCCCGGATACTTCCAGCGGGTGCGCGAGATCTGCGACAAGTACGGCGTGCTGATGGTCTCCGACGAAGTCATCTGCGCGTTCGGAAGGCTCGGCTACATCTTCGGCAGCGAGCGGTACGGCTATACCCCCGACATCATCACCTTCGCCAAGGGCGTCACGTCCGGGTACTCGCCGCTCGGCGGCATGATGGTCAGCGACCGGCTGATGGAGCCGTACCTCCGCGACGAGAACACCTTCCTGCACGGCATCACCTTCGCCGGGCACCCGGTGTCCTGCGCGGTCGCCCTCGCCAATCTCGACGTGTTCGAGAAGGAGGACCTGCTCGGCAACGTCAGGGCCAACGAGGCGGCGTTCCGCGCCACCCTCAACAAGCTCAATGACCTGCCGATCGTCGGCGACGTCCGCGGTGACGGCTACTTCTACGGCATCGAGCTGGTCAAGGACAAGGCAACCCGCGAGACGTTCTCCGACGACGAGTCCGAGCGCCTGCTCCGCGGCTTCCTGTCGCATGCCCTGTTCGACGCCGGCCTGATCTGCCGCGCCGACGACCGCGGTGACCCGGTGATCCAGCTTTCGCCGCCGCTCACCTGCACGCAGGAGCACTTCGACGAGATCGAGCAGATCTTGCGCAGCGTCCTGACCGAAGCCTGGTCGAAGCTCTGACCCACGTTGCCCGGACTCATCGCGAAGAGTTGCCATCTCGTTACACGGGTTTTAAGGCCTTGGACGCCTCCGCAGCGTCTGTATTAGTAGGGCAGCAATCGGCACGGTGCGCGCGAGCGCACGGGGCGGTGCCGGGCCTGAGGCGGTCGGTTCGTGGCGGGAGGCACCATGTCAGGCAGCAGCATGTCGAGCAGGGCAAGCACGGATGACAGCATCCAGAGGTGGGCCGCGCTTGCCAAGCAGAACGAGCGGCTTGTCGACACCTCGCACCCGCTGCTGGCCGAGCTGCGCCGTGATCATCCAGATCTGGACCGGAGCATGCCCGCCGCCAGCTAGCTTGCGATTGCCGAGGCGATCGCCTCGCGCACCCAGCTCACGGCCTCGCCCACGGGGACCCGCACCTTCTCACCGTTCGCCCGCTCAGCGATCTCGACGATGCCTTCGGCCAGGTCCCTGCTGCCGACGCTGATCCGGAACGGGATGCCGGTCAGTTCGGCGTCGGCGTACTTGACGCCGGGCCGCACGTCCCGGTCGTCGATCACCGCGTCCACGCCGGCCTCGAGCAGGCTGGTGTAGAGCACCTCGGCCGCCGCCTTGGCCTCGGGGTCGCGCACGCTCAGCAGCAGCACGGTGGCCTCCGCTGGCGCCACCTGAACCGGCCAGGCCAGCCCGGCATCATCGTGGTGCACCTCGGCGATCACCGCCATCGCGCGCTCCACCCCGATGCCGTAGCTGCCCATGATCGGGATGGCAGTACTGCCGTCCTGCAGGCTGACGGTCACGCCGAGCGCCGTCGTGTACTTGCGCCCGAGCTTGAAGATGTGGCCGATCTCGATCGCCCTGACGAACTCCAGGCTCGTGCCGCACCTGGGGCAGGGTTCGCCCTCAGTGACCTCGCGCAGGTCGGCCCAGAGGTTCACGGTGATGTCGCGCTCGACATCGACGCCGGTCACATGGACGTCGTCGATGTTCGCCCCGGTCGTCAGGCCGCGACGGCCGCGCAGCGCCAGATCGGCGATCACCGGGAAGCCGGTCACGCCCACGGCACCGAGGCTGCCAGGCAGCGCACCGAGAGCCGCCTGGATCTCATCGGGCTGCGCGGGGCGGACCGTGACCGCGCCGGTCGCGTCGATGAGCTTCTGGTCAGACAGCGGGTGATCGCCGCGCAACAGCACGAGCGTCAGTTTTCCGTCGATGACCTCGACCAGCGTCTTGATCTGCCGGTCGGCAGCCAGGCCGTACTCGACGGCCAGGTCATCGATGGTCCGCACACCTGGCGTATCGAGCCGCTCGGGCGCGGCGGGCGCCTCGCTGGCAGGCGGGTCCTCGATCGGCCGCAGCGCCGACGTGGCCTTCTCCAGATTCGCCGCGTATCCGCAGTTCGGGCACGTCGCGACCAGGTCCTCGCCAGCCGCCGACGGGCACATGAACTCGATCGAGTCGCTGCCGCCCATGTTGCCGCTCGAGGCCTCCACCGCGATCGCCGGCATCCCGAGCCTGGCGAAGATCCGCTCGTACGCCCCGCGATGGGCCTCGAACGACGCGTCGAGCCCGGCCTCGTCGACGTCGAAGCTGTAGGAGTCCTTCATCGTGAACTCACGCACCCGCAGCAGTCCGCTCTTGGGCCGCGGCTCGTCCCTGAACTTGGTCTGGAACTGGTACCAGAACTGCGGCAGCTCCCGGTAGGACGCGAACTCCGTCGCCAGGTAGGCGAAGATCTCCTCGTGCGTCATCCCCAGCACGACCTCGGCGCCCTTGCGATCCTTCAGCCGGAACATCTCCTCGCCCATGACGGCGAGCCTGCCGGTCTTCTCCCAGATCCACGCTGGCTGCATGCTCGGCAGGAGGAACTCCTGCCCGCCGATCCCGTTCATCTCCTCGCGGATGACCCGCATGATCTTCGCGCGCACCCGGATGCCCAGCGGCAGCAGGCTGTAGTGCCCCGCCATCAGCTGGCGGATGAAGCCAGCGCGCAGCAGCAGCCGGTGGCTGGCGGCGTCGGCGTCGGCGGGATCGTCGCGGAGAGTCGGGATGTGCAGCTGGGACCAGCGCATGTCGGTGCCTTGCCTCGCAAACGGAGAGACGGTGATGCGGCCGGTAGCCGGCAGTGTCCTCGCCGGCAGTGTCAGTGGTGCCTCGCTCACTCGCGCCGCTGCGCAGACCGCCCCCGCATTCTATAGATTCACCAGCAGTCGCCGAGCTTGAAAGGAGCGCGATCGTCGTGGCCACCGCTGAAGCGCTCCCTCGCCGCCGGGAGATCGGGCCGTCGAGTGCCCGCTCGCTCCTGCTCACTGTGCTCGGCGAGTACGTCCTGCCCAGCGGCGAGCCCGTCTGGACCGGCACGCTGGTCGCCGCGCTCGGTCTGCTCGGCGTGGCGGAGAAGGCCGCCAGGCAGGCCCTGGCGAGGACGGCAGCAGAGGGCTGGATCGCCTCGAGCCGGCACGGCAGGCTGGCGCGCTGGCAGCTCACAGCGGCGGGCCGCCGGCTGCTCACCGATGGCGCGCGGCGGATCTACTCCTTCGGACAGGTCGGCGAGGGATGGGACGGCGCGTGGCTGATCGTGGTCGTGCCCGCGGCCGACCTCGGCGGCCAGGCCAGGCACCGGATCAGGACCAGGCTCGCCTGGGCGGGCTTCGGCGCGCTGCCCGGTGGCGTGTGGGTCAGCGCGGAACCCGCCAGGGAGGCAGAGGCCAGCCAGATCCTGGCCGAACTGGGCCTCGCGGAAGCGGCCGTGTCCTTCACCGCCAGGCACGGCAGCATCGGGGCGCAACAGGACATCGTCGCCCGCGCCTGGGACCTGCGTGCGGTCGAGGCGAGGTACGCCGAGTTCATCGCCGGGTTCTCTGGCCTGGAGCCGGTGACCGACGCCGAGATGCTGACCGCCCAGGCGTTGCTGGTGCACGAGTGGCGGCGGTTTCCGTTCCTCGACCCGCGGCTGCCACGCGAACTGCTGCCCGCCCGATGGCCGGGCGCGGAGGCTACCGCGCTGTTCAGCGCCAGGCACGCCAGGTGGAGCGAGGGAGCGAGCCGCTGCTGGAGCCGGCTCGCGGCGAACGAGCGCGTGAGCTAGGCGGACCGCTAGCGGGCCGGAGCGGCCTAGGGCTGGCGCGCGCCGTCCAGGTGAGCCGTGTCGTTGAACGTCCTGACGTACCAGCGATCGGCGGTGACCACGACGCGCGATACCGAGGCATTGTCCGCGGCGTTGAACGCGAAGGGCCGCGATCCGGTCGCGAGCGCCAGCGCCTGGCCGATCACGCCGCCGTGGGTGAACACCGCGATTCGCTGGCCCGCGTGACCTGCGGCGATCCGCCCGATCGCGGCCCTGACCCGGCCGTCGAACGAGACAAGTGACTCGGCACCGGGAATTACGTCCCAGCGCTCCTCGGCGAACATGCGCTGCGCGATCGGGTGAAAGTCGGCGACCATCTTGCGGTACAGGCCGCCCTCCCACTCCCCGAGGTAGACCTCACGGAGCCCGGCCTCGACCAGGGGCGTGACCCCCAGCCGTTCGGCCAGGGGCGCCGCCGTCTGCACGGTCCGCTGCAGCGTGGTGACGTAGATCGCGTCGACTCCGGCGCCGGCCAGCCGGTCGCAGACCAGCTCAGCCTGAGCACGTCCCAGTTCCGACAGCGGCGGATCGCCGTGCCCGTCGACCAGCGGGAACGGCGTTCCCTCGACGTAGGCTTCGGACTGGCCGTGCCTGACCAGCAGCAGATCGAGAGCCTCAGGAGGGACGGGCAAGGATCGCTGCCGGTACGCGCTGGGCTGCTCGTCGGCCCTGGGAGTCGTCACAAGCACCGAAGCGTACTTGCTCCGCGTTACGCGCCAGTGGCCCGAATCCGGAATGCGGCTGTTAGCCCGAGATCAGGTCTGATTATCTACACTAAGACCCGGCTTGCGAAACTTCCTGTAGCACGTCAGGATGGAATCGTGGCCTCCGAGCTAAACTTCGCGACCGATCAGGACTGCTACCGGCACTGGCGGCTTGACGTCGACGGCGCTATCGCGACCCTGACCATGGACGTCGATCAGGCGGGCGGACTGCACCCCGGCTACGAGCTGAAGAAGAACAGCTACGACCTCGGCGTCTACATCGAGCTCGCCGACGCGGTGCAGCGCCTCCGGTTCACCTACCCGCAGGTCCGCGCCGTCATCATGACCAGCGCGCTGGACCGCATGTTCAGCGCCGGCGCCAACATCGGCATGCTCGCCCACGCGGATCATGCCTTTAAGGTCAATTTCTGCAAATTCTGCAACGAAACTCTGGCGGCCATCGAGGACGCGAGCGAGACCGGCCAGACGTACATCGCGGCCCTCAACGGGACGGCGGCCGGCGGCGGCTACGAACTCGCCCTGGCGTGCGAGAAGATCCTGCTGGTCGACGACGGCTCGGCCACAGTCGCGCTGCCCGAGGTGCCGCTGCTCGGCGTGCTGCCCGGCACCGGCGGCCTCACCAGGCTCACCGACAAGCGCGGCGTCCGCCGCGACCTCGCCGACGTGTTCGCGACCACCGCCGAGGGGATCAGGGGCCAGCGCGCGATCGACTGGCGTCTGGTCGATGCGATCGCCAGGCCCACGGAGTTCCAGGCGGCGGCGCGCGACCTGGCTGAGCGGGCCGCTGGCGCCGCATCAGGTGCCCAGGGCGACTCCGGCGGCGGCGGAGTCGAGTTGCCACCGCTGGTGCGTGAGGCCAGCGAAGACAGCTGGCGCTACCGGCATGTCCTTGTCGAGCTTGACCGCCGCGCGGCTACGGCGACGCTGACCATCACCGGGCCAGCCGCCGCGCCGTCCGGCCTGGCAGGCCTGCACGAGGCTGGTGCGGCCGCGTGGCCGCTCGCCGCGGCCCGTGAACTGGACGACGCCATCAGCAGGCTCAGGTTCGACGAGCCTCTGCTGGGCACCTGGCTGCTGAAGACGATCGGCGACCCGGCCGCGGTGCTCGCCACGGACGACCTGCTAGCTGGTGCCAGCGACTGGCTCGCGCGGGAGATCACCGGGCTGTGGAAGCGAACGCTGCGCAGGCTCGAGGCCACCAGCCGGTCACTGATCGCGCTGATCGAGCCGGGTAGCTGTTTCGCTGGAACCCTGCTCGAGGTCGCGCTCGCGGCCGACCGCCAGTACATGCTGGACGGCGTCTTCGAGTCCCCGCGGGTCGGCACCGATCAGGGGCCCGCCGTGATCGTGCTCGGGACGATGAACGCGGGCGCGCTGCCAACGGCGAGCGGTGCGACCAGGCTGGCGACCAGGTTCGGCTCAGCTTCGCTGGTGGATGCGGCGCTCGCGGCCGCTGGCAAGGAGCTGCCCGCCGCCGACGCGGCCGAACTCGGCCTGGTCACGGCCACGCCGGACGACCTGGACTGGGAGGACGAGCTGAGGCTCGTGATCTCCGAGCGGGCCGGTTTCTCCCCCGACGCGCTGTCCGGGCATGGAGGCGAGCCTGCGGTTCGCCGGGCAGGAATCCTCCGGCACCAAGATCTTCGGCCGGCTCTCGGCCTGGCAGAACTGGATCTTCCTGCGGCCGAACGCATCGGGGCCGCAGGGCGCGCTGCGCAGGTACGGCACCGGCCAGCGCGCCGACTTCGACCGGAAGCGAGTCTGATCATGACTGACAGCGATATCGCCGGGCCCGACATCGTGGGCACCGCGCCGCAGCCGGACGGCCCGGTCGCTGTCATCGACTATTCCGAGCGGATCCCCAATAACGTCAACTTGGCCACGGACCGCAAGCTGCAGCGGGCGCTCGAGTCCTGGCAGCCGCGGTTCCTCGACTGGTGGACCGCGCTCGGACCATCGCTGCCGACCAGGGACGTCTACCTGCGCACCGCGGTCGCGATCGGCAGGGACGGCTGGGCGAGCTGGGCCAGGGTCCCGATGGAGCAGTACCGGTGGGGCATCTTCTTGTCCGAGCGCGGCGGCGAGCCACGCCAGATCCCGTTCGGCCAGCACAAGGGCGAGCCTGCATGGACCGAGGTGCCCGGCGAGTACCGCAGCGAGCTGCGGCGGCTGATCGTCGTCCAGGGCGACACCGAGCCCGCGTCGGTCGAGCAGCAGCGGCACCTCGGCGCGACCGCGCCGAGCCTGTACGACCTGCGCAACCTGTTCCAGGTCAACGTCGAGGAGGGCAGGCACCTGTGGGCGATGGTCTACCTGCTGCACGCCTACTTCGGCAGGGACGGCCGCGAGGAGGCCGAGCAGCTGCTGCGGCGGCACTCAGGACACCCCGACAGCCCGCGGATCCTCGGCGCGTTCAACGAGGAGACCACGGACTGGCTGGCGTTCTTCATGTTCACGTACTTCACGGACCGGGACGGCAAGTACCAGCTCGGCACGCTCAAGGAGTCGGGCTTTGACCCGCTGTCACGCACGTGTGAGTTCATGCTGCGCGAGGAGGCGCACCACATGTTCGTCGGCACGACCGGCGTGCAGCGGGTGGTGCAGCGGACCGCGGCAGCGATGGCCGACCGCGGCGGAGCCGATGACGTCTGGGCTGACGGCGCCATTCCGCTTTCGGTCATCCAGAAGTACCTGAACCAGCACTACTCGCTCTCCCTTGACCTGTTCGGCTCGGAGACCTCGTCCAACGCTGCCGCCTACTTCACGGCCGGGCATCAAGGGCCGGTGGATGGAGACCAGGCGCCACGACGACCACGTGCTGACGGGGGCCAGCATGGAGGTTCCTGAGGTCAGGGACGGCGCTGATCGGCACCCGCACGGTGCCGGCGCTGACCGCGCTGAACCTGGACCTGCGCGACGAGTACGTCGCCGACTGCGAGCGCGGCCTCCGCAAGTGGAACGCGCGAGCTGGACAAGGCCGGCCTCGAGCAGCGCCTGGTGCTGCCGCATGCGGGCTTCAACCGCGGCGTCGGCGCGTTCGCCGGGCACTTCATCAGCCCGGCCGGCGAGATCCGCGCCGAGGACCAGTGGCGGTCGTCAGCCGACGACTGGCTGCCGACGGCCGACGACCGGGCCAGGGTCGCCGCGCTGATGGTGCCGCATTACGAAACAGGCGAGTTCGCCACCTGGCTGGCGCCGCCGCCGGTCGGGATCAACGACCTGCCGGTCGAGTACGACTACGTCCGGTTCTGATTCGCCCGCGCCGGGCGCTTCAGGAGAACCTGGCGATCTGGCGCATCTTGTTGGTCGCGTCCAGCGCGGCCACCTTGTAGGACTCGGCCAGCGTCGGGTAATTGAACACGGCGTCGACCAGGTAGTCGACGGTGCCGCCGCAGCCCATCACCGCCTGGCCGATGTGCACGAGCTCGGTGGCGTTGGTGCCGAAGACGTGCACCCCGAGCAGCGTGCGGTCCTCCAGCGATACCAGCAGCTTCAGCACGCCATAGGAGTCGCCGATGATCTGGCCGCGGGCCAGCTCCCGGTACCGTGAGACGCCCACCTCGAACGGCACGCTGTCGGCGGTGAGCTGGTCCTCGGTCCTGCCGATGAAGCTGATCTCGGGCAGGCTGTAGATGCCGATCGGCGGGGCCTGGCCGAGCGCCGGGACCGGCTCGCCGCAGGCGTGGTGCGCCGCCAGCCTGCCCTGTTCCATGGACGTCGCAGCGAGCGCGGGAAAGCCGATCACGTCGCCGACCGCGTAGATGTGCGGCACCGCGGTGCGGAAGTACTCGTCGACCTCGATCCGGCCGCGGCGGTCAGCGGCGAGGCCGGCGGCCGCGAGGTTCAGCTCCTCGCTCATCCCCTGCCGGCCCGCCGAGTACATGACCACGTCGGCCGGGATCTTCTTCCCGCTCTCCAGGGTCGCGATCGCGCCCTCGGGCCTGGCCTCGACCGACGCCACGGTCTCGCCGAACCTGAAGGTCACGGCCAAGTCCCGCAGGTGATACTTGAGCGCCTCGACGACCTCGATGTCGCAGAACTCCAGCATCCGGTCCCGCTGCTCGACGACGGTCACCTTGGTGCCGAGCGCGGCGAACATCGAGGCGTACTCGATCCCGATCACCCCGGCGCCCGCCACGACCATCGACCGCGGCACCTGCTCGAGGTTCACGATCCCATCGGAGTCGATGATCGTGCGGTCGTCGAACTCCACGGTGGCCGGCCGCGCCGGGCGGGTGCCGGTCGCGATCACGATCGCTTCCGCGCTGGCCTGCTGCTGCCGCCCGCCGTCATCGACCGCCACGACGTGCGGGTCGACGAAGCGACCGGTGCCGTTGAGGATCGCGACTCTGTTCCTGGACAGCTGGCTGCGGACGACGTCGATCTCGCGGCCCACCACGTGCTGGGTCCTGGCGGCGAGGTCCGCGATCGTGATCTCGTCCTTGACGCGATAGCTCTGCCCGTACATCTCGTGCTGATTAGCGCCGGTGAGGTAGAGCACGGCCTCGCGGAGAGTTTTCGACGGGATCGTCCCCGTGTTCAGGCACACGCCGCCGATCATGTCCCTGCGCTCGATGATGCCGACCGTCCTGCCGAGCTTGGCGGCCGCGATCGCCGCCTTCTGACCCCCGGGACCAGAGCCGATGACCAGCAGGTCGAAGTCGTACACCCTCGCAGTGTGACACCGGAATGGGCACTTTAGAACCCCTGGCCAATTCGTCCCGTGCGGGCGACGTCAGCCATTTCTGGCACCTGGACTCCCGTCAGCAGGCTCCCCCGGACGGACGATGCCGGTCTCATAGGCGAGGATGACGGCCTGCACCCTGTCCCGCAGCCCGAGCTTGGCCAGCAGGTTGCCGACGTGCGTCTTGACGGTCGCCTCGCTGACGAACAGCGCCGCCGCGATCTCGGCGTTGCTGCGCCCGCGGGCGAGGAGCAGCAGCACGTCGCGCTCCCGCGCGGTCAGTGCGGCCAGCCGAGACGGCGCGGGGCAACCTCCGCCGGGCGCCTCGCGAACGCCTCGATCAGCCGCCTGGTCACCGACGGCGCCAGCAGCGCATCTCCGGCGGCCGCCGCCCGCACGGCGGCGATCAGGTCGGCGCGCGGTGAGTCCTTCAGCAAGAAGCCGCTCGCGCCGGCCCGCAGGGCCTCGTAGACGTAGTCGTCCAGGTCGAATGTCGTCAGCATCACGACCTTCGGCGGCTAGCTCTGCGCCCGTGTTGGACTCAACCGTGCCGGACTCAACAGTGCTGGACTCAACGGTCCTGGACTCACCCGCGTCTGACGCAACTGTGCCGGCCGTCGTGAGCCGCCTGGTCGCCTCGAGGCCGTCCATGCCAGGCATCCGGACGTCCATGAGCACCACGTCGGGCCGCAGCGCGGCGGCCTGGGCAAGCGCCGCGGCGCCGTCGGCGGCCTCGCCGGCGACGGCGATCCCATCGGCGTTGTCGAGAATCACGCAGAATCCCGCCCGCACCAGTTCCTGGTCGTCCACGACGAGCACCCGGATCGGCCGCGCGTCCGCTCCGGCGCCGTCATCGGGCCGGCAGCCTGGCGGAGACCGCGAACCCGTCGTCGGCGGTCGGCCCGACGGCGAGGTTGCCGCCGCAGGAGGCAACACGCTCGGCGATGCCCGCCAGCCCGAGCCCTGATCCAGCTGGCGCACGACGGGCACGTCGCGGCGCGGGCCGCGATCGGTCACCGCGACGGTGACGTAGCCGGGCTCGTACCGCACGGTGACGCAGGCTCGCGCGGCGGCGGTGTGCCTGAGCGTGTTCGTCAGTGCCTCCTGCACGATGCGGAACGCTGTCAGGTCGATTCCAGGCGCCAGCGGGTACGGCGCGCCGAGCACGTCCAGGTCGACCAGCAGGCCAGCGCCCCTGACCTGGTCGAGCACCGGGCCGATGTCCGCGAGCGACGCAGCGGGCGCGGTCTGCCGAGGATCGGACGGATCCCGCAGCACCCCGAGCAGCCTGCGCAACTCGGTGAGCGCCTGCCTGGCAGTGTCGCCGACGATCTGCACCGATCGCCCGGCCTGCTCCGGCCGGCCGGGGAGCAGTGAGGCCGCCGCCTCCGCCTGCACGGCCATGAGGCTGACGTGGTGCGCGACCACGTCGTGCAGCTCGCGTGCGATCCTGGTGCGCTCGACCTCGGCGGCCCGCGCCGCCTCGGCGTCAAGCTCTGATTCTGCACGGTCGGCGCGAGCCTCGGCGGCCCGCAAGTTCGCCCGGGTCGCCCTGGTCAGCATCCCAGCTCCCCACGCGGTCAGGAAAATGAAGGCCTGGAACATCGCGTCGTACGGCTCGCTGTGCCCGGGGCTGGTCTGCGACACGGTGATCCCGACCGCGACCAGCAGCAGCGTGATCCACCGCCAGACCGGTCCCCGCCGGTCGATGATCGTGTAGAACGCGATCGCCGGGCCAAGCGGGAACGGCGCGAACCCGAAGCCGATCCGGTCGTAGGCGACCCGCGCGACGGCGATCACCAGGGCGGCGAGGACCGGATAACGCCTGCGCCAGGCCAGCGGAATGGCCTGCCCGATGACGAGCAGAACGGCCAGCCAGGCCGGATGCAGCCGATCTTGATACGGCAGGATCGCGACGACGTTCACAGCCGCGAGCGCCGTGGCCAGGCCGGCGTCGGCGACGAGCTCCTGCCGCCGCCGCGGCAGGGCGGCGTACCTGGCCGCCAGGCCGCGCGGACCAGACGTGGCGTCGCGCGGCATCGCTTCGGGCCCGCCTTGAGCCGCGGCGCTGGGTGCCGCGGCGCTGGGTGCAGTGGCACGGCGGGCCGGGTTCGTCACGCCCTGATCGTACGGTCTTGCCGGTCACCTCCGGATCGGCCGCGAGAGGGAGCTGGCTGGCCGGCCGCGCGGATGAGTTCGACGCCGCGCACCGCGCCTTAACTGCGACCGACGGCCTAGCTGATGAATCGGTCTCGCGCCCGAAGCGAAGGCGGCGGCCAGGCCGCCACGATTGGCCGCATGAGCATAGCCACGCAGATCGACGCCGTTGCCGAATCTGGTAGCCCACGTCCAGGGCCACGGCTCGGCATTTTGCTGATCGCGGCAGCGGGGTTCTTCCTCGAGCTCGCCGTGAGCGGGCGGTACGGCTACGTCAGGGACGAGCTGTACTTCCTCGCGGCTGGCCGGCACCTGGCGTTCGGCTACATCGATCAGCCCGCGCTGACCCCGCTGATCGCCAGGGTCTCGGCGGAACTGACCGGCAATAGCCTTGTCGGACTCCGGCTGGTCCCCGCGCTCGGGCTGGCCGCGCTGGTCGTGACGACCGCGGCGATGAGCGGCTGCTCGGCGCCGGGAAAACCGGCCAGCTGGTCGCCGCGCTCGCCGCGGCCACCTGCGGTGAGTTCATCGGCGCGATGCACGAGCTGACCACCACGATGCCGGACTTCGTCTTCTGGGCGCTCACGCTGCTGCTGGTGACGCGGCTGCTGCTCAGTCAGGATCCGCGCTGGTGGGTCGCCGTCGGCGGGTGTGCGGGAGTCGCCAGCGAGGCAAAGTGGAACATCGCGTTCCTGATCGCGCTCGCTGGCTATCGGCTTCCTCGTGACCGACGCACGGCGCCTGCTGCGGAGCCGCTACCTGGTGGCCGGGTGCGTACTCGCCGCCGTCCTTGCAGCTCCCGACCTCGCGTGGCAAGCGGCGCACGGCTGGCCGAACCTGGCCGTGTTCCGCGCCCTGCAGACCCAGGCCTGGCACAACCGGGCGACGTTCTGGCCAGCCCAGGTCCTGTTCACCGGCCTGGCACTGACGCCGCTGTGGGTCACCGGCCTGATCTGGGCGCTGCGCAGCGAACGGGCTCGCGCGTTCCGCCCTGCCGCGATCGGCTGCGGCCTGGCCACCGTTCTCCAGTTCGTGCTCGGTGGCAAGCCGTACTATCCGGGCGGCGCCTACACCTTCCTGCTCACCGCCGGCTGCGTGCCGGCCGAGCGCTGGCTGCTGGCACGGGCGCACCGGATCAGGCACGCCGTCTGGCGCGATGCTGGTCTCCGCCGCCATAGTCCTGCCGATCGCGCTGCCGGTCCTCCCGGCCGCGACGCTGCAGGCGGTGCCGCTCCAGAAGATCAACTATGACCTCGCCGAGTCCATCGCCTGGCCGAGGCAGGTCGCCCTGGTGGCGCGCCAGTACCGCGCCCTGCCGCCCCGCGTTGCGCGGCACACCACCGTGCTCACCGCCAACTACGGCGAGGCCGGGGCGATCGACAGGTACGGCCGGCACTATGGCCTCCCGGAGGTGTTCAGCGGCGCCAATAGCTTCTGGCTCTGGGGGCCGCCGCCCGCCGTCGCGACCGCCGCGATCGCGGTCAACATCGATCCCGCGCTGCTGCGGCGCGCGTTCGCGCGCGTCCGCCTGGTGGCCGTATTCCGCAATGGCCTCGGCGTCAGCGACGACGAGCAAGGCGCCAGGATCTACCTCGCGACCGGGCCTGCGGACCTCGTGGTCACGCACCTGGCCGCTGTTCCGCGACTACTCCTGAGAAAGGAACGACGCGATGGCGTTCCGGCGCGCGACCTAGCGAAGCGCCGCAAGCGCCGCTGCGAGCGGGGCCAGCACCGCGGGGGTATGCGGCGGCGGAAGGTACACGATCGCCAGGTCCAGGCCTACGGCGCCGAGCGCGCTCACCTGGTCGACCACGGCAGCCACGTCATGGTCGGTGCCGAGCCTGACGTGACTGGACAGCGTGATCTCGGCCGGATCCCTGCCGACGTCCCTGCAGTGCGCGTACAGCACGTCCCGCTTGTGCGCGAAGACATCGGGCGAGCCGCCGACGAAGTTCCAGTGCTGGGCGTAGCGCGCGGTGGTGCGCAGCGTCCGGCGCTCGCCGCTGCCGCCGATGCAGATCGGCGGGTGCGGGCGCTGCGGTCCCTTCGGCTCGCACCTGGCGTCCTTCAGCTGGTAGTAGGTCCCTTCGAAGTCCGTGCTCTCCTCCGACAGGAGGCTGATCAGGACCTGGCACGCCTCCTCAAAGCGGTCGCTGCGCTCGCGCGGCGTGCCGAGTTCGATGCCGTAGGCGCCGGACTCTTCCTCGTTCCACCCGGCGCCGATCCCCAGTTCCAGGCGGCCGCCGGAGATGATGTCGATACTGGCCACCATGTTGGCGAGGACCGCGGGATGGCGGTAGTGGATCCCGGTCACCAGGTTGCCGAGGCGCAGCCTCGTCGTCGCCTGCGCGAGTGCGGTCAGCACCGTCCAGCCCTCCAGGCACGGCCCGGCGGAGTCGCCGACGATCGGGTAGAAGTGATCGAATACCCAGCCGGACTCGAACACCTCGATGTCGTCGGCCTCCTGCCAGACGGCCAGCATGTCCGCCCAGGTCGTGTGCTGGGGCGAGGTCTTAAAGGCGAAGCGCAACTCGATACCTCCACTGATTCGGCCGGCGAACTAAGAATGCCCCTTGCCGCAACCACGCTCGGCGGCGAGCCTGCGCATCGCCTGGACCATCTGCTCCGTCGACGGCGCGGGCGGCAACGGGGGCGCGTCCCTGCGCTCGAACGCGTCGAGGACCAGCGCGACGAACCGGCGCCAGGTATCTGGCGCGTCGGCCTGGGTGGCCTGGCCCACGGCAGCGCTCGCGATCAGCAGCAAGAGCAGGTCCTCCCCCACGAAGTCGTCACGCAGCCGTCCGGCGTCCTTGGCCCGCTCGATCAGCAGGACGACCTGGGCGTTGGCGGCGGCGCGCAGCTGCTCGATGCGCTCGTCGGCGGCCAGGGTCATCGACAGCAGGTCGCTGAGCCCGCGATCCCCGGCCTGCAGTTCGCAGATCCGCCGCACGTAGCGCACGAAGCCCGCCCATGGATCGCTGTCCGCGGCCGCCTCGGCCGCCGCCTCCGCGTACTGGGTGACCTTCTCGATCAGCGCGGCCGCGACCAATTGCTCACGGGCCGGGAACCTGCGGTACAGCGTCGCGATCCCGACCCCAGCCCGCTGCGCGATCTCCTCGAGCGGCGCTTCCAGGCCCTGCTCGGCGAAGACGTCGCGAGCCGCCGCGACGATCGCCGACCTGTTCCGCTCGGCGTCGGCACGTAGCCGCCGCCGCTCCTGCGCGGCGCCGCAGCCACCGTCCCGCTCGGTGTCCTGCTGTGCCGTCATCGGTCTATCGTAGGTCATGTGGAGGGTCTCCTCCGGAAGCCTGCTAGGGTGGGTTTCCGGAGGAGGCCCTCCACATATGCGCAGCTCAGCGCGCCCCACCCCGGCGAAATGGAGCACCAGCGTGGAACCAAGTCCGCAAGCATGGATCGACGCACTGCGTCGCTCGCACGACGCCCTGCGCGCGAACGTGGAACCGCTCGCTGAAGACCGGCTGCGCCAGCGGTCCTACTGCAGCGACTGGTCCATCGCGCAGGTGCTCAGCCATCTGGGCTCAGGCGCGGAGATCTTCGGACTGTTCCTTGACGCTGGCCTGGCCGGCGCCGAGCCTCCTGGCCCTGACTCATTTCCGCCAATCTGGCAGGCGTGGAACGAGCGCGGCCCGCAGGCACAGGCGACCGACGCGCTCGCCGCCGACGAAGCACTGGTCAAGCGGCTCGAGTCGCTCAGCCCCGCCGAGCGCGACAGGATCAGGCTCCAGCTTTTCGGAATGGACCTGGACGTCACCGGCCTGGCCAAGCTCAGGCTCGGCGAGCACGCCATGCACAGCTGGGACGTGGCCGTCGCGCTCGACCCGTCCGCTCCAGTCGCTGCCGAGTCGGTCGATCTGCTGGTTGACAACCTCGGACCGCTGATCGGCAGGGCCGGGCATCCGGCCGATCAGCCACAGACCGTGCACGTGAGCACCAGCAGCCCTGACCGGCAGTTCGTACTGGAAACCGGTGAGCCGGTGCGGATGGAGCCAGGGAGTGCGGACGCCAGTGCCGGCGACGCCGCCCGGCCGACACTGCGGTTGCCCGCCGAGGCCCTGATCAGGCTCGTCTATGGCAGGCTCGACGCGGCGCACACGCCGCAGGTCGAGGCCACCGGCGTCGACCTGGACGCGCTGCGCCAGGTCTTCCCCGGCTTCTGACCGGCTCCATCCGCGGAAAGGACGCGCAGTGCATCTCCCCGTCAAGGCACGTGACCTGCCTGGCCGCATCGCGGCCGGCGGCTACATCCTGCACGCTGGGCTGGAGAAATGGCAGGGCGACGCCGCCAGGGCCGAGGCGCTGCACCGGATGGCATCCGGTGCGTTCCCCGCGCTCAAACCCATCCCGCCGGAACGTTTCCTGCGCATGCTGGCCGCCAGCGAGATCGCGGTCGGCGGCGCGCTGCTCGCGCCGGTCATCCCTGGCGCCGTGGCCGGAGCAGCGCTGACGGGATTCTCCGGCGCGCTGCTCGGCATGTACGCGCGGATGCCGGCGCTGCGCAAGCCACGCAGCATCTGGCCGAGTCAGGCGGGCACCGCGGTGAGCAAGGATGTCTGGATGCTGGGCATCGGGCTCGGCCTGATCGTCGGCGGCCTCGCCGACCGCTGCGAACGCGGCTAGCCGGGCCCAGGACGTTACGGTAGACGGCGTGAGCATGGACGGCAGGCTGCTTGTCGACGCCCACGTACATGTCGCCAGGCTGCGCACGCTGTCCGATGACTGGCAGGCCTGGGCGGGCATGTTCGGCGCCCAGACTCCGCTCGACACGCTGTTCGACACCTGCGGCGTCCCGGTTCCAGCCGCTCTTGATGAGCACTTCGCCGGGCAGGGCGCTGACCACGTGCTGCTCTTCACCGAGCACAGCCCCAAGGTCACGGGCATCCAGCCGATCGAGGATGTGCTGCCGCTCGTGCGGCAGAACCCGCGGCGGTTCCATCCCGTCGCCAATCTCAACCCGCACCTGCACTACCCCGTAGCCGCCGAACTGGCCAGGCAGGTGGACCTTGGCGCGGTCGCCGTCAAGGTCCACCCCGTGCACGGCGGCTTCGAGGCCAGGGACCGGATGCTCTATCCCGCCTACGCGTGGGCTGAGCAGCACGGGCTGCCCGTGATCGTGCACTGCGGCACGTCAACGTTCGCTGGTTCGGTCAACTCCTATGCCGATCCGATCCTGCTCGACGAGGTGTTCAGGGACTTCCCTGACCTGATCGTCGTGCTCGCGCACGGCGGCCGCGGCTGGTGGTATGACCAGGCGGCCTTCCTCGCGCTGATGAAGCCCAACGTCTGGCTCGAGGTGTCAGGCCTCCCGCCGCAGCGCCTGGCGAGCTACTACGGCAGCGCGCTCCGCCGGCTGGCAGACAAGATGATCTTCGGCACCGACTGGCCTGGCGTCCCGAGCGTGCAGCAGAACGCCAGGGTGCTGGAGAAGACCCTGCTCGAGGCGGGCTGTACCGCCGAGCAGATCGCCGCCGCTCTCGGCGGCAACGCAGCCGGAGTCTTCGGCCTCGGCTCCTGAGGCCAGTCATCGCGGCGATCGACTGCCGGACTTCGTGGCGGCCCGCCCCCGTAACGTCCCTTTCGTGCACACTGACATCATGCAAGCCGATGTCGTCGTGATCGGGGCTGGCGCGCTGGGCCTGAGCACGGCACTGCACTGCGCGATCGCCGGGCGCTCGGTGGTCGTCGTCGAGCGCGCACACCGCGGGCTCGCAGGCCAGCGGCCGCGCGGCCGGGCTGTTCAAGTCGGTGCAGGCCGACGAGCTGAGGACCAGGCTGGCCAGGCGGAGCATCGAGCGGGCGATCAGCTTCGCCGACTGGGCCGGCGTCCCGCTCGAGGTGACCAGGGCCGGCAGCTACCTGGTGGCCAGGACCGGCGCGCACAGCGAGTTGCTGCGCGCCGAGGCCGCGCAGTCGAGCGGCTGGGGCGTCGATCTCCGCGCGGCGGCCGCCGAGGACCTGACCGGGATCTCGTACTACGAGGATCCCCGCAGCACCGTCTTCGCGCTCTGGTGCCCGGAGGACGTCTACATCGAAGAGCCCGCCGACCTGATCGGCGCCTACCAGGCGGCTGCCGGCCTGCACGGCGCCGAGGTGCTCGAGCACGAGACAGTCACGGCTGTCACGCTGTCCGGCGGCAAGGTGGCCGGCGTGGAGACCTCGCAGCGTTCGATCAGCGCCTCGGTGGTCGTGGACGCGGCAGGCGCCTGGACCAGGCAGGTCGCCGAACTGGCCGGCGCGACCGTGGCGATCGCGCCGGTCAGGCACCAGCTGCTGATCACTGAGCCATCGCCGGTGAACAAGGACGATCCGATCGTCCGCGTCGTCGACGCGGCGGTGTACCTGCGGCCGGCCCGCGGCGGGCTGATGGTCGGCGGCTTCGAGCGCGGGCCGCTGGCGTTCGACGTCAGCGCGCCGCCCGCCGAGGTCCCGCTTGACCGCTCGGTACTGACCAGCCTCGCCGAGCAGGTCGGCCGCGAGGTACCGGCCGCCCGCGGCCAGGTCGCCGAGCACCGCGGCGGCATGTTCACGATGAGCCCGGACGGAAGGTTCGTGCTCGGCCCCGTTCCCGGCGTGCCTGGCCTGTGGGTCGCCAGCGGCTGCAACGGCTCGGGCTTCTCGTCATCGCTCGCCCTCGGCGAGTCCCTGGCGGGGCAGATCACCGGCGCGTCGGCCGAACTCGGTGCCCTCACTCCGGCCAGATTCGGGCCAATTGGTGACAACGACTTGATCGAGAACGGCGTCTGGCAATACGAGCACTATTACGAACCACCGAATGTCCAGGAGGACCCATGATGCCCGCTCGTCTCAGCCTGGCCAGGATCGTCGCCGTGGCCAGCCTGGCGGCCGTGCTCGGAGCGGCATCAGCGGGTTGCTCCGTCGTCAGCAAGATCGACAAGATCCGGCACACGGTTGAGGGCAACCGCGCCACCATCAAGGCCTTCACCGACGGCCTGAAGAACAGCAAGGCCGTTCCTTTCCAGGTCACCTACGTGACAACGGGCGACTCGCCGACAACGGTGACCTACGCCGTCCAGCCGCCGACGAACATCTCCTTCGCTGAGGCCGGTACCGGCAGCGACACCAGTTCCACGAGGCTGATCAGCAACTCGTCGGGCCAGTACTCCTGCTCGCAGTCCTCCTCGGGCGCGCAGTGGACGTGCGACAAGCTCGCCAAGGCCAGCGCCGTCGCGCAGAAGGAACTGTTCGCGATCTACACCCCTGACCACTGGGTCACGTTCCTGCACATCTTCGCCATCGGCGCGGGGCTGGCCGGTGACAAGGTGACGACGTCGTCGAGGACCGTGAACGGCTTCGCCATGAACTGCGTGGACCTGTTTGCCAAGGGTGAGGGCACGAGCACGATCTGCACGACGAAGCAGAACATCCTCGGCTACGTGAAGGTCGCGGCGCAATCGACCAGCTTCCAGATCAAGAGCTACACCTCCGCGCCGTCGGCGTCCGCGTTCGCGCTGCCGCCAGGCGCAACCATCACGACTCACTAGCTAGCTGGTGCCTGCCGGGCATCCAGCTGGCGCTGGGCGTCCGCGAGCACGTCGCCGACCGCGCGCCCGAAGAACACGTCGCAGTCGTGCCGCGGCTGGCCAGCCCGGATGTTCGCGGCGAGCTCGGTGAGCGCCACGCGCAGGGCGGCCACGGCGTCGTCGTTCTCCCTCGGCGCCCGGGACACGCCTGGCTCGCCCCAGACGTAGACCTCGAGGCCGTCGGCGACCTCCGGCGCGGCCAGGGTCACGGTGACGGCGCTCGACGCGCCGCCCTCGTGGTGCAGGATCAGGTGCGCGACCTCGCCAGGACCCGCGTCGGCCGTGACGGCCCGCACCGGGCCGAGCCCCGCCCACAGCAGCGACACGACGTGCGGCGCCAGGTCCCACAGCGCGCCCTTCTCGCGTCGCCACGGCGTGTTGAACGGGTTGCCGTCCGCGAGCGCCGAGCCGAGCCAGACCGCCTGCCCGCCGGTCCAGCGCCGGCTGGCCACCGACGCGAGCCACGCCCGCACCGTCAGGCTTGAACCGCGACGTGAAGAACACGACAGACGCGACGCCGGCGTCCTGTACCGCGGCGGCCAGCGCGGCGGCGCCCTCCTGTGTCGTCGCGATCGGCTTCTCCAGCAGCAGGTGCCGGCCGGCGGCCGCGGCCCGGGCGGCGAGATCGGCCTGCACGTCGGGCGGCATCGAGAAGGCGACGGCGTCGACGTTGGCCAGCAGATCATCGAAGTCGCGATACCGGACGCAGTCGTGACTGTCGGCCAGCGTCGCGGCGGCCTGCTCGTTCCTGCCCCAGACGCCCGCGAGCCTGATGCCCGCCGTAGAGGCCAGCGCCGGACCGTGCACGATCCTGGCCCAGTGACCGGTGCCGGCCAGGCCAAATTTCAGCGCGGGCGCTCGCTCACGTGCCTAGACCCGCCGCGGGTGACCTCGTCGAAGGCACCGGCGAAGGCCTCGGCGATCTGGCCGAGCTCCGCCTCGGTGATCACGAACGGCGGCGAGATCTGCAGGGCGACGCCGCGCAGCAGCCTGGTGATGACGCCGCGATCCCTGACGGCGCTGACCAGGCGCTGCCCGATGGTCGGGTCCGCGGTCGCGGTAGTCCTCGGCGATCTCTACGGCGGCCAGCAGGCCGGTCCCCGACCTGACCGCGCTCACGCCAGGGTGCCCGGCGAGCGGCGCGACGGCAGCCGTCAGAACCGGCTCGAGCTCGGCGACCCGCTGCACCAGGTGCTCACGCTCGATCAGGTCCAGGTTCGCCAGCGCGACGGCGGCAGCGGCTGGATGCCCCGAGTAGGTGTAGCCGTGCCGGAACACCTCAGTCGAGCCAGCCTGCCAGAACGGCTCGACGACCTTGGGACCGGCGATGACCGCGCCGATCGGCAGGTACCCGGAGCTGAGGCCCTTGGCGCTGGTGATCAGGTCAGGATCGAGGTCGAACCGCTCGCTGGCGAACCAGGTGCCTAGCCTGCCGTAGCCCGTGATCACCTCGTCGGCGACGAACAGCACGTCGTGGCGCCTGCAGATCTCGCGGACGGCGTGCAGGTATCCCTGCGGCGGCGGGTAGACGCCGCCCGGCACCGATCACCGGCTCGCAGAAGAACGCCGCGACCCGGTCGTCCCCGAGCATCTCGATGGTCTTCTCCAGCGCCGCCGGGTCGTCCCACGGCACCTGCTCGACGAGCCCGACCAGCGGCGCGAACGGCTCGGTGAGCAGCGGAATCCCGCCCAGGGATGTGCCGTAGGCGTTCATCCCGTGGTAGGCGTGCGACCGGGAGATGATGACCTGCTTGTTCGGCTCGCCGACCGCCCGCCAGTATGCCCTCGCGAGCTTGCCAGCGGTGTCGACCGCGTCGGAGCCGCCGCCGGGCGTCAGGAACACCTTGGCGCCTGGCATCGGCACCAGATCGGCGATCCGCTCGCAGAGTGCATCGGCTGGCGGGTTGGTGTAGTACTCGAAGGTCTGGAACCCGGCGATCTCGCGCATCTGCGCGGCCGCGGCCTCGGCCAGCTCGGTGCGCCCGTATCCGACGTTGCAGTACCAGAGGCTCGCCAGCGCGTCCAGGTAGGCGCGGCCATCGGCGTCATAAACCGTGGACCCTTCGCCCCTGACAATGGTGATCGCATTGCCGGCCAGCGCGGCCATATTCGCGAACGGGTTCCAGAAGGCGCTCTTGTGCGCCGGATCGATGTGGCCCATGCGTTCGATCATGGCAGACAGTTCGGTAACCACGGACAGGGGACCACTGCACGGCATACGGGTGCTCGACCTGACATCGGTGGTGATGGGACCGCTCGCCACCCAGATCCTCGGCGACCTCGGCGCCGACGTGATCACGGTGGAGAGCCGGGACGGCGACATCAACAGGACGATGAGCAGCGGACCGGTCCGCGGCCTGTCCGGCGTGTCGCTGAACTTGCTGCGGAACAAGCGCAACGTCCAGATCGACCTGTCCAGGCCAGAGGGCAAGGCCGCCGTGCTGCGGATCGCGGCAGGCTGCGACGTGCTCGTGACCAACCTGCGGCCCGCCTCGGTGCGAAGGGCCGGGCTGGACTACGCCGCCGTCGCGCGGGTCAAGCCGGACATCGTCTACTGCCAGGCGAACGGCTTCGCCTCGGACTCGCCGGAGGCCGACAAGCCGGCGTTCGACGACATCATCCAGGCCGCCAGCGGCGTCACCGACCTGATGCAACTCGCCGGGCTGCCGCCCGCGCTGGTGCCGATGCTGCTGGCGGACAAGGTCTGCGGGCTGGTCATCACCTACGCGATCATCGCGGCCCTGTTTCACAGGGAACGCACCGGCCAGGGCCAGCGGGTCGAGGTGCCGATGATCGACGCGATGCGCGCGTTCACGCTGGTCGAGCACGGCGGCTCGGCTATTCCGCAGCCGCCGCGCGGGCCCGCCGGTTATCCGCGCATCCTGACCCCGCTGCGGGCGACGGTCGCGACCGCCGACGGCTGGATCGCCCTGCAGCCGCATCGCGACGAGCAGTGGCAGGCGCTGGTGCGCGCGGCGGGACTTGATGACCTGGCCGACGACCCGCGGCTGTCGCGCAGGAACCTCTGGCGCGAGCCAGGGTTCGGTTACGCCACGCTCAGCCGGGTGCTGGCGACCAAGCCCACGGCGCACTGGCTGGAATTCTGCGCGGAGCACGGCATCCCAGCGGCCCCGGCAGCCGGGATCGACGACATCATCGCTGCCCTGCCTGAGGCCGAGCATCCGGACGGCGGTGCGCTTCAAGGTGATCCCGCCGCCCACCAGGTTCTCGGCCACGCCACTCCGCATTCGCCGGCCAGCGCCGCTGCCCGGCCAGCACACGCACGAGGTGCTCACCGAGGCCGGCTTCAGCGACGCCGAGATCGAGTCCCTCTTTGATGCCGGCATAGTTCGTTCGCCAAGCTAACGTTCTGGTTATGGCGACCAGAATTGAAAGGGCGATGTCGTTCGGCGCGATCGCGATCGACTACAACCGGCTGCGGCCGAGTCCACCAGACGAGGCCGTGCGATGGCTCCTGCCGGCGCCTTGCGAGGTGGCCGTCGACCTCGCGGCCGGCACTGGCTTGCTCACCAGGGCGGTGGCCAGGCATGTCACAGACGTCGTGGCGGTCGAGCCCGACGCCAGAATGGCGGCAGTGCTGCGGGCCCGCTCCCCTGGCGTGCACGTGGTCTCGGGCCGCGGCGAGGCGCTTCCGCTGTCGTCGCGCACCGCGGACGCCGTGCTGATCTCTTCTGCGTGGCACTGGATGGATCCCGATCTGGCCGTTCCCGAGATCGCGCGGGTGCTGCGCGACGGCGGCAGGTTCGGCGTGATCTGGACCAGCCGTGACCGGTCCGTCGACTGGATCGCCGAACTCGACCGCCTGCGTGAACCGCTGCGTACCAGCGAATACCGGCGCCGGCGGCGCGACGTGCACCTGCCGGACGCCGCCGAGTTCGAGAACGTGCAGGATGCCTCGTTCACGTTCACCAGGATCATGGCGACCGACGATCTGGTCGCCATGCTCGGCACCTACAGCGGGCTGATCACCGCGACCCAGGCCGAGCGCGACCAGGCTCTCGGCCGGGCCAGGGACTCGCTGGCAGCGAGGTTCGGCGACGCTAAGGAGATTGACGTGCCCATGCGCTCGGTGTGCTGGCGCGCGGATCGCGCTGGCCGCTAGGTCAGCGCGATCCGCGCCCGGTTACGGCAGCCGGCCTAGGTACTCGGCTACGCGGATGTTGAACGGTTCAGGCTGGTCGAGATTGCACGAGTGGCCGGCGTCCGGGATCACGACAAGTTCGGCGCCCTTGACCTTCGCGGTCACGTAGTCCGCAGCCCCGAGGAACGGCTTGTCGTCGGCACCGACGACGACAAGCACGGGAACGTCGACCGACGGCAGCGCGTCCATGACCAGTCCGTCCTGCTGGGTCAGCATGCCCCTGGCGGCGCGCGCAAGCCCGTCCTCGCCATCGCGCTCCAGCCGCACAGCCGTCGCGAGCGAGCGGTCGTTCCACTTCTGCCTGGCCTCGTCGCTGCGGAACCCAGGGCCCGTGTCGCACAGCAGCAGGGCAGCCGCACGCTCCGGCCAGGTCATCCAGAACGCGAGCGACAGGTAGCCGCCGAGCGACAGCCCGCCGACGATCGCGCGGGCCGCCCCGCACGCGTCGAGCAGAGCAGCCATGTCTTCCAGGCACGCCGCCTGGGTGTACGCGGCCTGATCGCCTGGCGAATCGCTGCGGCCGTGGCCGCGCATATCCCAGGTAAGGACTTGACGTCCGGCCGACAGCGCCGCCACGTTCGGCGCCCACATCCGCGCCGACGCGCCGAAGCCGTGCGTGAGCAGCAGCGGCAGCGCGTCGCCAGGATCGCCGTGCACCTCATAGCTGATGCGGACGCCGCCGCGGTCCAGGTAGGGCAACGTTGTCACGCCCTTCTTGTCAGCCGATTCGCTGCTCATCAGCCAACCGGGATGTCGCGGAACGGGATGCCGACGCTGACGTCGGGCTCGCGGGGCAGGCCGAGTATCCGCTCGGCGATGATCGAGCGCTGGATCTCGTCGGTCCCGCCCGCGATCGATATCGCTGGCACCGAGATGCCGATCTCCGCGATGACGCCGCCGAGCACCGAGTCAGGCCCGGCCAGCAGCCCGGCCGTCCCCGCGATCAGCGCGTGCACGCGGGCGGCCTGCCTGGCGATCTTGCTGCTCGCCAGCTTGCCGAGCGAACCCTCTGGACCTGGACGGTGGCCGGCGGCCCTTGCGGCCGCCAACCGCTCCGCCATCCACCGCGCCGACCAGTCCAGCTCGATCAGCTTGGCGATCTCCTGACGCACGATCGGATCGCTCGCCCGGCCCAGCGCCCGCGCCTGCGGGATCGCCAGTTCTGGCCGGCCGGCTCGCTGCGGGTACCACTTGTGCGGCTCGGCGGCAGCCGTGCGCTCGGCGATCGCCTCCCGCCACGCGCGGCCGCTGGCGCCCGCCGGGGCCGGCGGGAACGCCGCGAGCCTGCGCTCATGCGCGAGCGTCGCGCGCGCAACCGTCCAGCCGCCGCCCGGTTCGCCGATAACTTGGTCAGTGATTCGCCGCGTCGAAGAACACCTCGTTGAACGAACTGTGCCCGTTCATCTGGCGCAGCGGCCGCACCCCCACGCCTGGCTGGCGCATCGGCAGCACGAACGCCGTGATGCCCTGGTGCTTGGGCACGTCCCAGCTGGTCCTGGCGAGCAGTAGCCCGAAGTCCGCGGTGGCCGCGCCGGTCGACCACACCTTCTGGCCGCTGACGTGCCAGGTGTCGCCGTCGAGCGTCGCCCTGGACTGCAGCCCGGCCAGGTCCGAGCCCGCGCCAGGCTCGCTGAACAGCTGGCACCAGGTGATCTCGCCGGTCAAGGTCGGCCGGATGTAGCGCTGCGTTCAGTTCCTCGCTGCCGTGCTCGAGCAGCACGGGAGCGACCAGCATCATGCCGAGGCCCTCCGGCGGTCCTGGCACGACGGCGCGCTTCATCTCCTGCGCCACCACCCGGCCGAGCGCGCCCGACAGCCCCTTGCCGTACCACCGCACCGGCCACGTCGGGCAGGCCCACCCGCTGTCCGCCAGCAGCACGCGCCATCGCGCGAGCGGCATGCCGGGATCCCAGTGCTCAGCTATCCACCGCCGCACCTCCGCACGAACCCGCGCAGAGGTCTCTGGCTCGGTCATGCGCCAGTGAACCTTGGTGACCGGCGCTCGGCGGCGGCCTTCACGCCCTCGGCGAAGTCGGCCGTCGGCCAGAGCTTCTGCTGCTCGGCGAGTTCGCGGCGCATCGCCGCCTGCGCCCGGTCCGCGAGACCGTCCCGCATCGTGGCCCTGATCGCGCGGACCGCCAGCGGCGCCGCCGACGCGATCTCGGCGGCGAGCTCTCGCGCGGCGTCGCGCAGTTCCTCCGCTCCGACGAGCCGGTCGGCCAGCCCCATGGCGAGCGGCCTCCTCGCCGCCGATCCGCCTGCCCGTGTACAGCAACCCGGCCGCCTGTTGCTGACCGACGATCGCGGGCAGCGTCACGCTGAGCGCGAAACCCTGATGCAGGCCGATCCTCGCGAAGTTGGCGCTGAATCTCGACTGCGGGCAGGCGACGCGGAAGTCAGCAGCGCAGGCCAGGCCGAGCCCGCCGCCGACCGCGGCGCCCTGCACGGCCGCGACCACCGGGAGCGGCGCCCTGAACAGCCGAAGCGCCTGCTCATAGAGTTCGCCAGCGCCGCCGCCGCTGTTAATCCGAGCTGCGGCTGAGCGCCCCGAGAAGTCCGCGCCCGCGCAGAAGTGCTTACCCGCCGACGCCAGCACGATCGCGCGCGCGGCTTGTTCGGCCAGCCATTCGTACGCGTCGGCCAGCGAGCCGATAAGTTCTGCGTCGAAGAAGTTCTCAGGCGGCCGCCGGATCTCGGCGGTCCCCACGAACTCAGAGACCGTGGCAGTTACGTCTCCAAACGTCTTGCTCGTCAGTGCGACCACCTCCGAGAACATCGTGTCATCTGCCGGTCGCCGCGCACTAGCTGGGCGATTTCTGGCGAAAGGAATGACACATGAAATGGTCAAACGCGCGCACCGCGGTCGTGTCGGCGAGCGTTGCCGCCGCCACGGCATTCGGCGTAGCCGCGGTGCCCGCCCTGGCGGGCAACAGGGCTCCGAGCGCGACGCCCACTCCCCTGATCATCTCAGGCACCAGGAGTCTCGGGATTATCAACGGGGCGACCACCGTCGCGCGGCTGGCCCTGCCCGCAGGAAGCTGGACCGTGTTCGCCAAGGCCGACGTGTCCACCGCGGGCGGCGGCCCCGTTCAGCTGCACTGCACGCTGAAGGCGGGCACCGCGACCGACCACACCGATCCCGAGCTTGAGAGCGGCGCGACCGGGGCCTTCGACGAGAACATCGCGCTGAACGTCTCGCACAAGTTCGCCAAGGCCGGGGCGGCGCTGCTGTCCTGCAATAGTTCCGGGGTCACGGTCGATGTCATCTCGATCAAGATGACGGCGATCAAGGCAGGCAAGCTCAGCATCGTCAGCCTGCAGCTGGTCTGACTGTCGTTCAGGCGCGGCTTGATGGCCGCGCCGGGACGACAGTTCCTCAGCGGAAGTCGCGGCTGCGGGCGGCGGCGACCACGCGGAGCTTGCGCAGGCTGGTCGCCAGCAGGCTGACCGCCCCGTCGAGCCGTTCCACCCGGCCCGACACCAGCAGCGCGCTGGCATCAACGCCGATCTTGCGGTGCCGCTGCCACACGTCGGGCGGGCAGATCACGTTCGCCATCCCGGTCTCGTCCTCCAGGCTGAGGAAGACCACGCCCCTGGCGGTTCCCGGCTGCTGCCGGTGCGTCACGAGGCCGCCGACGGTGACCGCGGCGCCGTCCCTTGCGTCGCGCAGGTCGGCGGCCGGCGTGACGCCCCGCTCGGCGAGCCCCTCGCGGATGTGCTCGATCGGATGCGTCGCACCGTAGGTCCCGGTCGCCCACATATCGGCGAACGTCACCTCGGCGGGTGTCATCGGCGTCAGCGCCGGCGCCGTCAGCCCGATAGTTGTCCCCGGCAGCTGCCCGCCGGTGATCGAAGCCGCCGCACCCGCGGCCCACAGCGCCTCGCGCCGCTCCAGCCCGAAGCACCCGAACGCGCCGGCGGTCGCCAGCGCCTCGAGCGCGGGCAGCGACACCTTGGTCCGCCTGGCGAAGTCCTCGAGATCCGCGTATGGCTGGCCGGCCACGATGGCGGCGGCCGCGTCCTTGCCGAGGTTGCGCACCTCGGACAGGCCGACCCTTATGGCGGGCTGGCCGGGCACGGGCTTTCCCCCGGACGGCACCGGCTGGGGCTGGTCGGTCGGCTCGTGCGTTCCGTTATGACCCCCCGTTGCTTTCCAGGACGGCGAGAACGCCGCTTGCGTTGACGTCGACGCCGCGGATCTCGACGCCGTGCCTGCGCACGTCGCTGATCAGGCTGGCCGGCGAGTAGAAGCCCATCGGCTGGGCGCGGAGCAGCGCGGCGGTGAACGCCGCCGGGTAGTAACACTTCAGCCAGGCGCTGGCGTAGACCAGGTACGCGAAGCTGATCGCGTGCGACTCGGGGAAGCCGTAGCTGGAGAACGCGAGGATCTTCTCGTAGATGTCCTCGGCCACGTCCATGCCTATGTCGCGGGCGGCCATGCCCTCGAGCAGCCTGGCGCGGAGTTCTTCGATCCGCTCGGGCGCGCGCTTGGAGCTCATCGCCTGGCGCAGCCGGTCGGCCTCGGACGGGCTGAAGCCGGCGCAGTCGATCGCGATCTGCATCATCTGTTCCTGGAACAGCGGCACCCCGAGCGTCTTGCCGAGCGCCTGGCGCATCGACTCGTGCGGCAGGTACGGCACCTCGTCGCCGCGCCGGCGGCGCATGTACGGGTGCACCGAGCCGCCCTGGATCGGGCCTGGCCTGATCAGCGCGACCTCGACCACGAGGTCGTAGAACTCACGTGGCCGCAGCCGCGGCAGCGTCGCCATCTGGGCCCGCGACTCGACCTGGAAGACCCCGACGGTGTCGGCCTCGCACAGCATGTCGTAGACCCCGGCGTCCTCCTGCGGGATCGAATGCAGATCCCACCGGACCCCGTGGTGCTCGGCCACAAGCTGGAAGCAGTCCCGCAGCGCGGTCAGCATGCCGAGCCCGAGCAGGTCGAACTTGACCAGCCCCGCGTACGCGCAGTCGTCCTTGTCCCACTGCAGCACCGAGCGGTTCGGCATCCGCGCCCACTCGACCGGGCACACCTCACCGACCGGCCGGTCGCAGATCACCATGCCGCCGGAGTGGATGCCCAGGTGCCTGGGGATCTTCTGCATGCGCTCGGCCAGCGCGATGACCGGCTCCGGAACGCCGGCGTCGGGCGGAACCGGCTGTCCGGCCGCGTACGAGCGCGGCCCGACCTGCTTGGACCACTGGTTCTGCTGCTCCGGCGAGTAGCCGAGCGCCCGGCCCGCGTCCCTGATCGCCATCCGCGGCCGGTACGCGATCACGTTCGCGACCTGCGCGGCCTTGCCGCGTCCGTAGGCGCCGTAGACGTACTGGATGACGTCCTCGCGGCGCTGGTGCTCGATGTCCAGGTCAATGTCGGGCGGGCCGTCCCGGCCGGTGGACAGGAACCGCTCGAACAGCAATCCGTGCTGAACAGGATCGACGCTGGTAATGCCGAGCGCGTAGCAGACCGCCGAGTTGGCCGCCGAACCCCGCCCCTGGCAGAGAATGCGCCGCTCCTCGCAGAACTGCACGATGTCGTGCACGATCAGGAAGTAGCCGGCGAACCCCAGGTGCTCGATGACATCGAGTTCGTGCTTGATCTGCCGGTACGCGCCAGGAATCCGCTCGGCGTCGGGCGGGCCGTAGCGGTCCGGTGTCTTGCGTTCGACCAGGGCGCGGAGCCAGCTCATCTCGGTGTGGTGCGGCGGAACCGGGAAGTCGGGCAGCTTCGGCGCGATCACCTTGAAGTCGAACGCGCACTCCTTCGCGAGTTCAACGGTCCGCTCGAGCACGCCGGGGTAGCGGCGCAGCCGGTAGGCCATCTCTTCCCCGGTCCTGATGTACGCGGTCCCCGACGCGGCCAGCCAGCCGTCCATGTCGTCCAGGCTGCTGCGCGCCCTGATCGCCGCGAGCACCTGCGACAGCTTCGCGTCGGCGGGTGCGGCGTGATGGACGTTGTTCGAGGCGACCACGCCAAGCCGTTCCTGCCCGGCCAGCTCGAACAGCGCGTCATTCCGCTCGTCATCGCCAGGCTGGTCATTGTTGATCAGCTCGACCATGACGTTGTCGCGGCCGAACATCTCGGTCAGCGCCCGCAGTTCCGCCCGCGCCGCATCGAGCGGGTCCGCCTCTCGACCCGACAGCGCCGCCCTGGCCAGGGCGGCGGGCACCGTCCCCTTGCGGCAGCCAGTGAGGATCACCCAGTGCCCGCCGTGCGCCTCGGCCAGTTCCGCTACGTCATACACCGGACGGCCCTTCTCGCCCCCCGCCAGGTGCGCGGCGCTGATCACCCGGCACAGCCGCCCGTACCCCTCGGGATCACGCGCCAGCACGAGCAGATGCCGTCCAACTGGATCAGGTATCCCGGCCCGCGGTGTCCCCATGTGCTTCGTCAGCACGGGATTCGCGAGCCGGACGCTCACCAGCCGCCGGCGCGCACGCTCCCGCTCCGCCAGGCTCCCGCTCTGCGGCTCCGCTGCCGGCTCCGCTCTGCCGGCTCCGCTCCGCCAGCTCCCGCTCCGCCAGCTCCCGCTCCGCCAGCTCCGACTCTGCCGGCTCCAACTCTGCCGGCTGCTCGCCGGCCCGCCGCATTCCCGCTCGTGTCATCTCTGCTCGCCAGCCGCTCGCAGGCCCAGCGCCTGGCTCCTGAGCGGCGGCGATGGCTGACGTGACCACCGGCGGGATGTCCAGGCTGAGCTCGGCGCCGAACACGGTCGCGACATCGCTGCCGATCCCGGCCTCGCTCTCCCTGAAGCGAGCGGCACTCTGCGCGAACTGCGGCACCCCGTACATGCCGTCGTGATCGGTAATGGCGATGGCGGTCAGCCCGCATTCGGCCGCCTCGGTGATCAGCTCACCGGGAGTGGAGGCGCCATCAAGGAAGCTGTACGCCGAATGACAGTGCAGCTCCGCCCACGGAACCGGCTTTCCAGTCAGCACCCGCCGCGAAGGACTCGCCCCTGACGAGTCACGTCCCGCTCGTCCAGCTACCGGAAGCCGGGTCACCGGCCGCACGATCAGATCGTCCCGGTCCAGGCCCTCGCCGCCCTCGCCCGCACCGCCGTCACGCGCGCCCGCGCCTGCGCTACCGCTCTCGCCATCGTCTCCGCCGGCTCCTCCGGCCCACTGAGATGGCTCGTCCGGCTTCCCGTCACGCTTGTCGCCCTGCCGCCACGACAGCCGCCGCTCGAACTCCCGCCACGGCACCGGCGGATTATCCCAGCCCACTTGCGTCTCCTAGGCGGCATGGCTGTCGGGTTCGGCGTAGTAGGTGCGGCCAGCCGGGGTCACCCAGGCGAAGGTGCCTGGCGCTGGCTGGGCGAGCTTCCACCCGCTGAGTTGCTTGATCTGATGGTGGAACCTGCACAGCCCGCCGAGGTTGCACGAGCAGGTCCTGCCGCCCTGGTCGTACGGCACCGAGTGGTCAAGGTCGCAGCGCCACACCGGCTGCCTGCAGGGCGGGAACCGGCACGTCACGTCGCGCGCGGTCACGAACTCCCGCAGCCGCGGCGGCGGCTGGTAACTCGGACTAGCCTGCCCGTGCGCACATCCGCCCGCCGCTTCGGCGTCAACCGCGGCCCGCGACCTGGCCTTCTCCGCCGCCTTGGCGGCGGCGCGGAACGTCCGTTGCAGGATCACGGGCAGATCCGCCCGCGCCGGAGAGCTCGCGGCGTCCGGCGAGATCGTCACGGTGACCCGTCGCACCAGGCTGGCCTGATCGCCGCACGTGGAGTCAGCGCGATCACCGACCTCGCGCAGGACCCGCGTGACCGCCGTGGCCTTGCCGCCGGGATCGGTCACGATGACCCGCCACTGCACGGTCGCGTCGCACCCGGCCAGGTCGGCGATGTGGCAGGCCTGCTCAGGGGTGACCGGACCGATCCGGCTCAGCTGCCCTGGCTCGCCCGAGTCCCCGGCCAGCGTCGACCACGGCACGACCAGGTCCAGCAGCCCGCCTCCGGCCGGGCGAAGGTTCTCCAGCGCGACCGGTCCTGGCGGCAGGAACGGGGTCAGCGGAGGCCACGCCGGCGGAGGCCGCGAGCCACCCGCGGAGTCTTCGTCGGCCGTCCCCGCCCAGCCGTGGGTCGGGTACGAACGCCCATCGGGCGGGCCGTGCGCGACCGCATCCCGATGATCGCCCGGCCGGCCGGATTCGGGCGGGCCGTGGGCCGCCGCATCCCGGGCGCCTGGCGACCTCCCATCTGCAGGTTCGTCAGCGTCCTGGTCAGGACCGGGATCAGCGGCGGACGACGGCGACCGGCGCCGGCCCGCGGAGCCGGGGTCACGCCGGGTGCTGGAGGCGGGCGGACCGTCCGCGGATGGGTTGCCGGGCCGGGGGCGAACCGGCTGTGCCGCAGACGGACCACCCGCTGGCTCGTCGGGCCGGTCACCGGGAGCCTCGTCAGGCCGGTCGCCGGGAGGCTCGTCGGGCAGAGGGTCGGGAGGCTCGTCGGACCAGTCGCCGGGAGGCTCGTCGGGCGGAGAGTCGGGCGGAGAGTCGGGCGGGCCGTCGGCAGCGGGCGGGATGTACGGCAGCGTGCCGAGCAGCAAGCCGAGAAAGACCTGGGCCCTGAGCAGGTCGATCCCGCCACCCGCACCGGCCGCCTTCAGTGCCCTGGCAAGCGCGGTGATCCTGGCCATCGCCGCGGCAGCGCGGATGCTCGGCAGGCTGTACCCGGCCAGCGACGCCGTTCCGTCCTCGTCGGGATACAGGTTGACCCGCGCTCGCCGCTCGGCTTCCTCGCGGCGCCGTTCCGCTCCCTCGGGGTCGGCCGCGATGACGGCCCTGCGCAGGGCGGCACGAAGCTGGGCGGTGGTCTTCTCCCCCGCGCCAGGAAGCACCTTGGCCTCGACCGCGCGGGCCGTCTCCTCGCTCAGCGCACCGGTCGCGTCCACGATCAGCCGGGCTCGCCCGAGATCGATCTGTCCGTCGCGGAGCGCGGCGCCGGTCGCGGGCAGCCGCCAGGTCAGCGCCACGGCCAGATCGCTCCACCAGGAGGCGGAAGCCTGCGACATGGTCAGGGCCAGCGACACCTGCGCGCAGGCCTCTTCTGGGAGTCGCGCTGGCCGGCCCTGCTCATCGACGCCGATCTTGGTGTCAGCGGCCGCCGACCTCGACGCGATCTGAGCGACGACGGCGAGCTCTCCCGCCTGAGCCCACGACGCCAGTCGCCGGTACGACGCGGCCATCCCGGCGAGCGCGCCGTCCTCCAGGTCATCAACGGCGCTGGTAGCCAGCCACCCCGCGAGGTCCGGCCCGGTCGGCAGCGACTCGGCGACCCGTCCGGCCACCATCGCGAGCGGGACGGTCCTGGAACGGCCTTCGTCGATCGCCTCCAGCAATTCAGCGAACTCGGCCTCGACCTGGTCATCGGCCGGATCAGCCCTGGCAGGATCAACGCCGGCCGGGTCAACGCCGGCCGGGTCAACGCCGGCCGGATCGGTGGAGGAAGGAGCGGCGGCAGAGGAAGGAGCGGGGGCGGAGGAGCGAGCGGGGGCGGAGGAGGGAGCGGGAGCGGCGGAGGGAGCGGGAGCGGCGGAGGGAGCGGGAGCGGCGGAAGGAGCGGGGGCGGCGGAGGGAGGGGAGCGGCGGGGCGGATCGGGCGGTTCCAGGGGGCAGGCTCGGTCAGCGCGGTCAGGAGCGCGTCGAAGTCGAGCTCCCACGACCACGCCAGGCCTTCTTCCGCCATGGTCTCCTCCTCTCGCTGCTGATCCGCTGCTCTGCTGACGTCGATCACCCGGTGTCTGCTCTGCTGCCTCGATCACCTGGTTTCCGCTCTGCTGGCCTCCCTGATCTCGAATCCGTCTTCGACTATCGTAGCGAGCCCCACTGACAACGAACCCGTCCAGTCGAACTTCTTTTCGAGTCCTCAGTGCCAGGACCACCCCGCGCCGGCGAGCAGCCGACCGGAACCGCGCCAAGGCCGTACAGAACACGCAGGGAAGCCATAATTGAGCCAGGCTTGCGCGGATTTGCCGCTAATCCCGCGGCAGACACGTCAGCCAGCGCCATCCGTTACCGATCAACTGCCTCGGCACGAGGAGGGTCACTGTGCGGAAATCCAAGCAGGCGAGCGAGAGCGGGGATCCCTGGAAGGCGTCCGACCCGGCGCTGGCGCTGGCGCTGCGGCAGATGGACTGGTTCGCCAGGCACCGGAGCCGGGCCAGGCTGACGTATCAGGTCAACGAGATTCTCATCTTGCTGACCACGGCGACCACGACGGTCACGGCCGCGCTCAAGGTGAGCGCGGCTGCGACGGCCATCCTCGCGGCCAGCACCGTCGTGCTCGCTGGCCTGTATAAGGTGCTCGACTCGCACGAGAACTGGCTCGCGTTCGCGAGCGCCTCGGCCGACCTGCAGGCGATCGTCAACAACTACCGGCTGCTCCCGTCCGATCAGCGGGACGAGGAAGCGCAGCGCACACTCGTCCGGCGCGTCAACGACGTCAACACCGCTGAGACGGGCCGCTGGCTGTCCCGCCGTCACAGCCTGGCCGCCGGACACCAGTAGCCAGCGAAGCGACACCAAACACCACATGGGCATGCTCCGGGCCTTCGAGCCAATCTGGCTGCTCGCCGCCATTGGCTACGCGGCGCGGCGATGGAGGCTGCTCGGCGACACCGCGGTGGCGGTGCTCCGCTGGTTCGTCTTCCATGTGGCGATGCCCGCCGCGCTCTACGTCAGGCTCGCGCAGACCGCGCTGACGGGCTTTGACGGGCGCGAACTGACAGCGTTCGCCTTCAGCCTGGCCGCGATCATCGGAGCCGGGTGGTACTGCGCGCAGCGGTTCTTCGACCGCAAGCCGGGCGAGCGGGCGGTCTGGGGAATGGCCAGTGGCTACGGCAACGCCGCCAATCTCGGCATCCCCATCGCGATGCAGGTGCTCGGCAACATCTCGTTCCTTGTCGAGGTGCTCTTGCTGCAGACCCTGATCGTCGCGCCGGTGATCCTCGCGACGTTGGACCGGCACGCCGATGGCGCGAGCGCACCCAGCGGCCCGCTCAGACGCAAGCGCATCGCGACGCTCCCGCTGCGCAACCCTGTCATCCTCGGATCCGCGCTCGGCATCGCGGCTTCGGCGGCCGGGTTCCACACGCCGCACCTCGTCCAGACCCCGCTGTCATGGCTGTCCGCGACCGCCGTCCCCGCCGCGCTCATCGCGCTCGGCGCGTCGCTGCACCGCCGCGAGACGACGCCAGATGTCGGTCGCGCCGAGATCTCCGTCATCACAGCGCTCAAGCTGATCGCGCAGCCGACCCTGGCGTTCGCCGCCGGCCTCGCGCTCCAGCTTCAGCGGCCGGCGCTCCTGGCGGTCGTCGTCTGCGCCGGGCTGCCGACCGCACAGAACGTGTTCGTGTTCGCGCAGCAGTACGACGTCGCCGAGGCACTCGCCAGCCGCGCGGTCATTGTCACCACTACGCTCGCACTCGCCACCATCGCCGCAGCCGCGGCCCTGCTCGGCCACTAGCCACTCACTGGCTCCAGGTACCGATCTTCAGCGTTAACCGGGCGCTCGGAGTGACCCGACCTCAGGAAGCCGGCGTCACCAGGCCAGACTCGTAGGCCACCACGACGGCCTGCGCGCGGTCGCGAAGGTCCAGCTTGGCGAGGATCCGCCCGACGTGCGTCTTCGTGGTCTGCTCAGCGATCACGAGGGTCTCGCTGATCTCGGCGTTGGATAGCCCTCTGGCGATCAGCGTCAGCACCTCGGTCTCGCGGGGGGTGAGCACGGCCAGGCTGACCGGGACCCGGGGCGCGGGGCGTCCCCGGCTGGCGAACTCGGCGATCAGCCTCCTGGTGACCGACGGGGCGAGCAGCGCGTCCCCGGCCGCGACCACCCGGACCGCATGCACGAGTTCCGCGGCCGGCGCGTCCTTCAGCAGGAACCCGCTGGCACCGGCGCCGAGCGCCTCGTAGACGTAGTCGTCGAGGTCGAACGTGGTGAGCATTAGCACACGCGGCCCGTCAGCCCCGGCGCGCGACAGCGGCCCGAGTATCTGCCTGGTCGCCTCCAGGCCGTCCATGACCGGCATCCGAACGTCCATGAGGACGACGTCGGGCTGGAGTTGCCGCGCCTGGCGCACCGCCTCGGCGCCGTCGGCGGCCTGGCCGACGACCTGCAGCCCGTCCTGGGCGTCGAGCACCGCGGCGAAGCCCTCTCTGACCATCGCCTGGTCGTCGGCGATCAGGCACCTCGTCGTCATGCGAACTGCCGCGGCTCTGCCGGGACGCCGGCCGGCGCGCCGAGCGGAAGCTGCGCTTCGACGACGAACCCGCCGTTCGGCTGCGGCCCGGCCGAGAGCTGACCGCCGAGCAGGGCCACCCGCTCCCGCATCCCGGCCAGTCCCTGGCCAAGAGCGTGGCCGTCTTCCGGCCTGCGCGGTACTCCGCCCGGCCCGTTGGCCACCCGCAGCCAGACCGCCGCCTCGTCACGAGCGACCGTCACGCCGACGGTCGCGCCCGGCGCGTGCCTGCTCGCGTTGGACAGCGACTCCTGGACGATCCGGTACGCGCACACGCCGACGGCCGCCGGTACCCCGGTCAGGTCGGCGGGCAGCGACAGGTCCACGGCGACGCCGGCGATCCTCGCGGCGGCGACCAGCGCGGGCAGGTCGGCGAACTCCGGCTGCGGCGCCCGCCCGGCAGGCCCGTCGTCGCGGAGCACGCCGAGCAACCGCCGCATGTCGGTCAGCGCTTCTCGCGCGGCCCCGCTCAGCGCCAGGAACTCGGTCTTGACCGGGTCGTCGATCTGGCTCAGCCGGTACGGCGCGGTCTCGGCGCGCACCGCGATCAGCGACATGTGATGCGCGACCACGTCGTGCAGCTCGCGCGCGATCCTGGCCCGCTCAATGAGCACGGCGCGCCTGGCCTGCTCGAGCTCGGTGAGCTCGGCCTGCTCGGCCAGGTCTCGCTGCGCGTGCCGGCGTGAGCTCAGGCTGTCGACGGCGACCGCGACGGCCGTGAACGCCAGCGCGGCGCCGACCCGGTCCATATCCGATCTGCCGCCATCGATCCATAGCCACCAGGGCAGCAAGGTCAGCGCCCACATCCACCAGATCACCGGGCGGCCGTGCCGTGCCCCGGCGACCCAGAACGCCGCGAGCAGGACAGGCAGCACGACCGCGTGCCACGGCCTGACGACCAGCAGCGGCCCGCCAAATGCCATGGACAGCACCAGCGCCAGCCACGCGAGCCGCCAGCTCAGCAGCGGGTACCTGATGATCACGCCGACGGCGGTGACGATCAGGGCTGCCCGCAGGTTCGCGACCAGGCCGAGCCCGCCGTAGAAGCCGACGAGCGCGGCGAGGCCGAGCAGCGCGGTCGCCGTCCCGACGGCCGCGTAGCCAAACCGGCGGCGCCACCTGCCGCGCCAGGCCGGCGGCGGATCGGGGGTCGTGAGCACATGGATCATCCCGCCCCTGACCGATCGTCCGGCCTCAAGGACGCGCGGGCTCGCCCAGTCCAGAGCGGGTGTCAGTGCCGCGAAGCAGGGCCGTCGCATGATGTCAGGGTAGGCGGAATGAGCCTGGTAATCGTCACTCTGCGGTCGTGATACCGGGGTATGACCGGCCCGCTAACCGCTCGGGCGCACGCCGCGCGGAATCGCGAGCGCGCCAGGATCGCCGGCCGGGCTGAACGCGAGGTGATGTGCGCCAGGAACGCTGATCAGCAGGCCGTCGCCGGCGAGCCTGACGGTGAGCGCGCCGCCGGTGGCGGCGCGCCACACACCGGGCCCAGCACGCACCAGGGTTCGCGGCGGCGCGAGGCCGATCGTGATCCCCGCCGCTGATTCACCGGCCTGGATGCTCGCATAAGCGCGCAGTTCCTCGTTAACGAAAAATCCGACTGGCAAGCCTGGATCAGATGGTTCCTGCTGACCCAGACTGGCCCGCAAGCAGCGGTCCTCAAGGCCGGCCGACAGGCCCCAGCCGGCCACGAGCGCATCGCCGCGCTGGGTGAACGTGCCCGCCCGCGGACGTGCCGATGCCGTGCCAGCGCCCGTCGGTGCCCAGGCGGTACACCTGCGCGCCGTCCGGGTCTGGCGCGGCGATCAGGCCGTCGTGCGCCTCGAACTCCACGAACAGGTCGGAGGCCGGGGCGTGCCAGAGGCCCGCCGCTTCTTCCGCCGCGACGGCGGCTCGATCGGCCGGGGCCGGGACACCGGCCGCAGCGGCATAGCCGGCCCGCGCATCGGAGCCGGTCACCAGCGCTGTTGCCGCCGCGGCCGCGACGTGCGACGCGTACCGGTCGTTCCTGTTGGCCAGCACGCTGACGCCGACGCCGCGACCGGGCAGGTAGATGACCGCGGAGCGGTATCCGGCCCAGGATCCCGAGTGCCACCAGGCGGGCTCGCCGCCGATCTCGATGGCCGCCAGGCCAAGCGCGTATTCGACCGCGCCGCCGGCCGTCAGCGGTCGCCCGGCGAGGAGGCCGTCCCTGACCTGCGTACCAAGCCCTGCGCCGGACGCCATGAACGCGTGCCAGCCAGCCAGGTCCGCGAGGCTCGTGACGCAGCCGCCGTCGCCTACGACGTTCTCGGACACGTCGGCGCGGCGGAATCCGGTAGGTTCCTGGCCGGCCGGCACGGCCAGGTAGCCGCCCGCCAGCCGCGGCACAGGGACGCCGACGTCATCGCGGAAGGCCGTCGCGGTCATGCCGAGCGGGCCGAATACCCGCTCGCTTGCGAACTGGGCCAGGCTCATGCCCGTGATCCTGCGCACCAGCGCGGCCGGCAGCACGTAGCCCGAGTTGGAGTAGGAGAACGCCGATCCGGGCGGGAAGTCCAGGTCTCGCTGGCCGGCGATCAGGTCCATGGCCCGGTCTTCGTCGATGCCGGCCAGGGGCACGCCGGCCACGTCGCACAGCGACAGGTAGTCGCGCAGGCCAGCGCTGTGCGTGAGGCACTGGCGCAGCGTGACCGGCTCGCGGAGGGCCAGCCCGGGGAGTTCGGCGCGGATATCGTCGTCCAGGTTGATCTTGCCGTCGCTGGCCAGCAGCAGCATGCAGGTCGCCGTTATGTGCTTGCTGGCCGACGCGATCTCGAAGACCGTGTCCTTCGTGATCGGCACCTTGTGCTCAGGGATCGCGCACCCGGCGGTGGCGACCCCGGCGAGCGTGCCGTACGAATAGATCCCGACCGCGAAGCCTGGCTCGTCGTCGGCAGCCAGGGAGCTGAGGAGTTCCTGCAGGCCTTCCGGCAGGCCATCGCTGCCGTGCGCGATTCCGGCTGTCATGGCAGCCAACGTATCGTGAAGAGGACATACCGGCGTGCGCTTGGCGGTGCGGCCATCGACGACATCATCAGCCACGGCACCGACCCAGGACGGGGACGGTGGCCGCGGCGGCTCATAGTCGCGGCGATCGCGGCCGTGGTGCTGGCTGTGCTGATCGTGCAGCACCTGCCAGGCGGCCAGCCTGGGCGGTCGCGGCCGCATCGCAGCGCCGCCGCCCATGGCGTGGCCGGTTCCCCGCTCGTGATCAGGCCAGCCAGGCCCGATGGCATACCGGGGCCGACGGCGCCATGGTCGGCGGCGCTGCGGCTGCCGGTGGGCGGCGCCAGGCCCGCCTGGCTCTACCCGGCGACTGGCCGGATGACGCCGATCCGCGGGCTCCCGCCGAGCCGGTCGGGCTACGTCTTCACCAGGGTCAGGGGCGGCTGGGCGGTTCAGCCTGGCTCCGTCGCGAACCCGGGTTGCGCTGGCTGCGCGGCCCGTCCTGTGCCTGTCTACTTCCTCGGCGACCTGGCCAGCTCGGCCCGGATCGTGGGGCTGGCCAACCTGGTCGCGCCATCCGCGCGACCAGGCGCCGTGTGGCTGACCAGCTACCCGACCAGTTCACACGGGATGGCCGTCTCCACGGGATTCGCGCAGGAGTTCTCCGCGGCAGGCCAGCCGCTCGGACCGCGGCTGCGGCTGCCGGCCGGCTACGTGATCGACGCGGCGACCGATCGCGGGCTGCTGCTCACCCAGGTCATCCGGAACGGCCCGGCGCCGGCGTATGAGCTGTGGGATCCGGTGACCGCGCAGGTCATGCGGAAGTTCGCCGGCGTGATCGCGGCCAGCGCCGGTCGCATCGCGTGGACTCCCAGGTGCGCGTCCCGGTGCCTGGTGCGGGTGCTCGACCTGGCGACGGACAGGACGACGCAGGTCACGTTGCCCGGCGGCGGCTCGGCGGCGCGGGGCGCGTTCAGCCCGGACGGGCGGCTGCTTGCGCTCGCTGTGAGCATCGGCAACGGCGGCGACGGGGGCGCGGCGGCCATCCAGCTCGAGGTGGCGTCGGTTCCTGGCGGGCGGCTCGCGGTCGTGCCTGGCACCTGGGCGAGCAGCGATGCGCTGAGCGGTTTCGGCTGGCCTGCGGGCGGCGACAGCCTGGTCGCCGAGCTGAGCTTCATGACCAAGGTGCAGATAGCGTCGTGGCACCCAGGATCCTCCCGGCTCGCCGTGACCGTCGTCGGACGGAGGCAGAAGCCGAACGAGCTCGTGGTCGGGTAAGCGGCCGGCCGCGTCAGTCGTAGCCGGCCCGTCAGTCGTAGCCTGCCCGTCAGTCGTAGCTGGCCTCGATCAGCCAGCGGCCGTCCTGCACGATCGCGAGCCAGGCGCTGCCGTCGGCGGTGACCAGCTGGAACCTGGCCTTCCTGCATGCGTGCTCGGGATCCCACCAGCGCTCGGTGACGGGCCACGGCCCGGTCCAGGCCGTGACGGCCTGCGGCGGGCCGCCCGCGACCGACAGCCTGGCCGGCTCCCCGGACACGTGTCCCCTGCCGGTCACGGTCACGGGCGAGCAAGAGCCGTCTGTGACCGCCGCCTGGCGCGGGACCGGGTAGACGGTAGCCGGGGCCGGCGGCGGGATCCGCCCTGGCCAGGGCCGGTCGGCGGGCCGGATCGCGGCGTCGGCGCAATCCCCGAACGGTATAAGCACCGCCTGGTCGGACGGGCTGCGGCCGCCGGTCAGGACCGGCTGCCTGACCGCCTGATGGCCGAGCATCGCCTGGACCCTGATCGCCGCCCGTGCCACCCGGTCGGTGACCACGGCATCGCCCCACAGGCCGAGTTGCCTGCCCTGGCTGACGACCAGCTGGTCGGGCACCAGACGGAGCAGGCTGATCCCGCCGACCGCGATGCCCTCATCACCCGGTCCGTGCGGGTCACGGCGGGCCTCGTCAGCCGGCCGTCCAGCCCGCCAGCCGTCGAGTTGCCAGCGCACCCGCTCGGCCACGGCGAGTTCGGACAGCAGCCCGTCGTGCCGCCACAGCCTGCTGATCTCCTCCCCGTTGTCGCAGCGCACCTGGATCTGGACCCGGACGCAGGCCAGTCCGCTCGCGGCAAGCTGAGCATGCATCTGGCTGGCGAGGGCTTTCGCGGCGAACACGACCCGCTCGGCCTGCTCGGCTGGCGGATCGAACTCGATCTGGACGGCCAGGTCGGCCGCTGGCGTGGCGCGCCGCCAGCGGCCGCGGATCGAGCCCGCGGGCCAGCCGGTGCGCGAGCAGGCCCTGCGCGCCGAACCTGTTGCCCGCCTCGGCGACCGGGACCGCGGCGAACTCCCCCAGCGTCCTGATCCCGAGCCTGACCAGCAGGTCGGCCAGGTCCGGCTCACCGAGGACGGTGACTGCGCGCGGCGCGAGGTAGGCGGGGGTTCCGCCCGGCGGGACGATCGTGACCGGCGGTTGCTCTCGCTGGCTGTCCCTCGAGGCCAGCAGCGCCGCGAACAGGCCGTCGGCGACGCCCACGCCGCAGTCGTAGCCGAGCAGGCCGACCGCCTCGGCGACCTTCCTCGCCAGCTCGTGCTCACCACCGAAGTACCTGGCCGGACCGCGGGTGCTGAACGCGCACAGCCCTGGCCGCAGCACCTCGATCCGCGGGCAGAACTCCTGCACCTCGCTGACGACCTGCTCGAATGCCCGTGCCGCAGGACCGGGAGCCTGACCCGTCTGCCGGGACACAAGACTTGGCGGGTGCCAGGCCGGGCAGCGCACGGCGAGAACGCGCCGGTCGCCACTCCCGGCCCGGCCACTCACCGGCCCGGCCACCACCGGCCCGGCTACCCACGGCCCCTCCGCCGGTCTTCACGGCGGTCCGGCCTTCGCTGCTCGCGCTGCCGCCAGTCATCCGGTGCTTGCCTGCTCCGCTGGCTGGCTGGCAAGGACCGGCTCGGCGGTCACAGCGGTGACCGTTCCGTCCGGGCCAGGCAGCCACAGCCAGCGCTCCTGCGGCCGGGACCAGCCGCCGCGTCCGTCCGCGATCACCTGAGCGCGGCGGCCGCGCAGCCTGCCGTGCCCAGGCCCGATCCCGGCCCACTCGTGCGCGGCTATCCGCAGCCTGACCTGCGCTCCCTCCCAGTCCCCCGCGACCAGCAGCACAGAACCGTGCCGCCGGACGGCGGCCTCGAGCTTGCGCCGCGCCTGGGCGGGCGGCCGGCTCGGCGGTCGCAGCACGACCAGGTCACAGCCGTCGAGGAGGGAGATGACCGCCTGCGGCCAGTTCGGACCGAGTTCGGGGACCAGCAGCAGCCTGGCGGGATCCAGCCCCGCGTCGGCCGCCGCGGCGACGCCGAACTCGGGTATCCCGGCCGCCGCGCACCACGCGCCAGAGGCGACAGGTCCGGCGGCCAGGGCCAGGCAGAGCAGGTTCCAGCCGCTCGCCGCCACCACCGAGCCGCGCCGCAGCGCGCCGTGCGGCAGCAGGTCGCGCAGCGCGGGAAGCACGGGGAGCACGTCCGCGTCGGACAGCGTGCCACTGCCCGCGCCGACCTCTCTGCCCGGGCGGACCATGCCAATGACCGCGCCCATCTCGGCCGGGACCATCTCGGCCGGGACCATCTCGACCGGGACCATCTCGACCTCGGCGACCGCGGCTCCCATGGAGCCAAGTATCGAACAGATATTCGACTCAATCAAGCGCGACGCGAGCCCATCACACACCCGGCCGATCCCAGCGGGGAGGCCGCCTCCCCCGATCGCCCGGGCTAGAAGCCGCAGGCGGTTGCCACCGCGGCGGCCGCCGCCTCGCGGTTGTAAGCCGCAGGGATACCGGGACGCTCGAAGTAGTTCATGTAGATGTCGGCGGCCTGGGTCGCGCTGGTGGCCGCGTTCAGGGCCGGGATGTACTGCGACCACTGCTGGTTGTACGTCAGGACGGCCGCTAGCTGCGTCCGCAGGTCAGCCGCCGGATTGCCGGTGACGAAGCCAGGAGGCAGCGGCGTCCAGCCGATCAAGCCGCCCCCGCCTGTGCCGACGGACTCGGGGTTTCCCTTGGATTCCTGGTAAATATTGCCGGCCATGCCTGCCGCAGCGAGGCGGGTGTAACCGTGCGCGCTGAGGTAGCTAACGATGGCCGCGTAGTTCGCTGGCAGCATCACCGAGGACCCTCGGCAAGTCAGCGTCGCGTGCCTGTGCGCACGCTTGGCCGGCGCGGCGTGCCCCGGCCGCGAGTGTGAGGGCTGCTTGCCGGGATCTGTCGCGCCGCGGCGCGACGTCGCTGCGGCGCCGCGCGACTTGGCGGTTCTGAGGCCACCTGAGGTCTTCGATGCTCCGGCCTGATGCGCCTGGCCGTGCCCTGGCCTCGCCGCGCCCGATCTGCCTGCGTGCGCGGCCGCGGGGGCGTGACCCACCGCGTCGCTCAGGGCGTCGGCGGCCAGCCCGTGTGATGTCGCGCTCACGACCACCGCACCTGCGACGGCGACCGCGGGGGCGACCAGGGCCGCCCGCTTGACCAGCTTGTTGAGTTGTCTGGGGGCGATCTGACGCGCCCGCCCGGCGGCCGCGTGCCGCCCGTTCCTGACCCTTGCCTTGCCGTGCGTTCCGCCGTGCCTCAAGAGCTCCCTAACGCCGGATCCTCGCCCAGCTACTCGGCAAACCACCGCCTCTCGCCGGGCCTGACTATCCGTAATCACCCGGCAGCATAGTGGAGTATTAGCACTTAGATGACCATGATGGCCTAAACACGGCAATGACTTCAGATCGCACACAGATCATTCGAAGCCGCCTGATGTGGCCTAGTGCGGCCTGATGCGCCTCATAGGTACGAATCGGGGCATCGGGCCATCAGGGCATCAGGCCATCAGGGCATCGGAGCATCGGGCACTAGATGGGCGTGATATCTCGCACAATCGCGGGCTGTGCCGACGGGTACGGCACGCTGCCGCCGCTCAATTGCCTCACGACGCCGTCGAGCAGGTCGAACGCTTCCGCGTAGCCAGGAAGGGAAGGCGCCCCGTGCCAGTCGACCAGCGCGGTGCGCTCTGTGTCGCCAATCTGGACAGTCAGCGCGCGCAGCGTCGCATCTGCCACCGGCTGAAAGGCGGGCACGTCGGGAAATCCCGCCCGCTCCAGGGCTGCCCAGAGCGCGGTCATGGCCGCGGCGCCGACCTGGCCGGTCCACGCCCCCGACCCCGGCCGGCGGGAGAAGTAGTGATCGAGCCTGGCGCGGCCGTCTGGCCCGATCGTGAGTTCGCTGCGACCCCACGGATTGCCCGGGTTGTGCTCGTTGCCGACGCTGTACCTAAGCGTTCTGGCGGGCATGCGCGCATGCTACTCGCGCCTGGTGCGCCACGCCGGGCGCCGCGCTGCGCGGCGCTAAGGTGGCACGATGGCGTACACCGCTGATCCTCGCGTCGACGCCTACATCGACGCGCTGCCCGGCTGGCAGCAGGCGATCTGCCGGGAGGTCAGGGAACTCGTTCACGCCGCCGACCCGGACGTCACCGAGACGATCAAGCGCACCAGGCAGCCGTACTTCGTGCTCGACGGCAACATCTGCGCGCTGCTCGCCGCGAAGGACCACGTCAACGTGTTCGTATACGACGGCGGCATCGTCCCTGACCCGGAGGGGATCATCACCGCAGGGCACGGCAACAAGACCGCCAGGACGGTCGGGTTCCGCGAGGGCGAGCAGCTCAACGCGCCGGCGTTGACCGCCATGTTCCGCCAGATCATCGCCAACAACCGGGCTGGCGGCTGGCGCAAGCTCAAGCGCGACGGCTAAGCGAGCGTTAGGCCGGGAACTTGCCAGGCCGGGAGGTACAGGCCGTTAGGGCGGGAGGTACAGGCCGTTAGGCCGGGCACATCCATTCGTCCCGGCCGAGTATCGGCGCTGTGTCGGGCGCGCCGGGCGGCGGGAAGTGCACGCGGAGCGAGAACGCCTCCGGCGTCGGGCCGTGCGCCCGCAGGTGGCGGACCTTGGCCTCGGCCTCCGCCACGGTCGGGATCGTGCCGCGCGGGATCCACCAGAGCGCTGTGTAGGCCTCGCGCATCTGCTCAAACCATTCCCGGCGGCGCCGGAGCACGCTGCGGTGCTCGTCTGAGTAGACGAAGCTGGCCAGCGCCTCGACCGACTCCCAGGCCGACATGTTGATGATCACTCCGGCGCTGCCGGCGGCGTCCCAGCCGAACGCCTGGATCGCCGTGGCGTTGCCGTCTTCGGTCTGCAGCCGCCAGACGAATCCAGGGGCTGCGTCCGCGACGGCGTTGACGGGGTCGAGCGCGGCCATGAAGTCTGCGAGTGCTGGGCTGTCGATCGGTGCCCGCAGTCGTCCGATGTTCACCTGGGCCAGGACGTAGCTCATCGGCTCATCATCCCTCCGTCACGGCCCTAGCTGATCAGGAAAACCGGGTAGCCTGGCGCGATCTCCAGCAGTTTCTGGTCGGGCGCGCTCGGCGTCGACGCCGTCGAAGAACATGCCGACCTCGAACTTCCAGCGGCGCAGGTACGCCCGCAGCACGTCGGGCTTCTGCGCGTCCGCCAGTTCGGTGGCCGTGAACTCCTCCACCCGCCTGCCGACCCGTAGCTCTCCGCCGCCAGCGACGCGCAGGTTGCGGACCCACTGGGTCTGACCGCGCGGCGCGACCAGGTACCTGCGGTCCCCGAGGGTCAGCACGTTGACGGGGTTGGACCGCCACTCGCCGCTCGTCCTGCCGCGAACGTAGAGCACCCTGCTGCCCCAGACACTGAAGCCGCGCCTGGTCAGCCACGCCACCGAGTCGTTGAAGATCTTCCCGCTCAGACGGCCAGCAGGCGTCGTCGGCATGACATACCGGCTAGCCGGGTCCTGGCTCGGCCCGGGACTGGCTGGACGCTGACTGGCTGACATCGCGATTCTCCTTCATCATGTGAGAGCACTGCTCTTGACTTAGATCAGTGTGCTCCAGAGATCAGTGAAAGTCAAGAGCAGTGCTCTCTTTTGAGAGACTAGATCGACTATGCCCGGCAGGCCGCAGGCGGACGGATTGCGAGCACGCCTTTCGATGACGCCGCGTAGATGACGCGGCCGCCGCGGGCGGAGGCGAGGATCTGCTCCACCTCAGCGTGGCCCGCGATGGTCCCCCTGGCCCGGATGTGCCCGGTCCGCGGGTTCATGCAGCCAGCGACGCCGAAGAGCTGAATCAGATACACCGACGGAGCCGCGTACGTGGTGCCCGCGCCCATCTGCCACGAGAACAGGCTGTGCCGGCTGCCTGTTCCTGGCAGCCTGACCGCGTGCAGGTCCCGCTGCCGCAGCAACACGGTGAGACCGGCCATCCCGGTCCTGAACGAGTCCCAGACCCCGCCGGGAACCGCGGTCAGCGACCCGCCGCCGACCGCGACCGCGGTAACGGTCCTGGTGTTCGCGGCCAGCTTGCGGCCGGTCGCGACGCTGTACTCGAAGACCGGTGACCGGCTGCCGATCTGGTCGCTGGTCCCGACATAGAGGTCGCGGCCCGACGGGCTCTGCGCGACGGCACCGGCGATCAGGCCGGCGGGTACCCGGATCGCGCCGATCGCCGCGCCCGTCAGCGGGTTGAGATGCCGGACGGTCCGCCCGAACGCCACCCACACGGTCCTGTGCGCGCCCGGTGCCACCGCGACCGCCCCGAACTTCACCAGCGAGGGACCCAGCGTCCAGGACCGCACGATCGCGAGGGTTCGCGGGTTGACCTGGTAGAGCTTCTGCCGCTCAGCCGTCGAGCCGATCAGCCGGGTGCCGTACACCCAGACCGATCCGTCGGCCAGCGTGATAAGGCTGACCGGAAATGACGGACCGAGCTTCACCTTGCCGCCGGTCAGGCTGGTCCGGCGGAGCGCGAAGGAACCGTGGGCGCCCGCGGTCAGCGCGAAGTCGGTCCTCGTGCGCGGGTCGAACGCCTGGCTCACGACGCCGAGGCTGCCCGGCTGGGCCAGGATCGTCGTGGCCGGCCAGGTCACCGCGCGGGCCGCGGAAGGACGGGCCGCGAGGCGGCGGCCTGCCTGGCCCCGGTGCTGGCAGGAACCGTGCCGGCCAGCACCGCACTGGCAAGCGCACTGGCCAGTAGCGTGCTGCAAGCACCGTGCCGCCGGCAATGGTCACCGCCGCGGCCGTCACCGCCCGCGACTTGCGTGTGCATCGTCCGAACTCTCATCGCGCTTCTCCCTGCGTGCGCCTGATCCGTGCCCCCAGCCGGACCTCCACCTGTTCAGACGCCGATCGCCCCCCAATGGCTGTAGGCCACCGATAACGACTCCGTCAATGTCCCGCGCCGCGAACCCGCTGGGAGCGTTCTAGGCCGCCGGCGCTAAGTTGTAATGAAAACGGTTTTCATGTACGTTCGCCCGTGAGCCGCACGGGGCTCGCGGGACGAATGGCGCGCGGGAGATTCAGCGTCCGATGAGCGGTGAGAGCATGGCGGGATTCAGGGCGGCGGGCCGCCTTCTCGTCGGGGCACGATCGGTGCTGGCCGTGGTGGCCCTGCTGGCCGCCGGGTCTTTGCTGACCGCCGGGTGCAGCACGGCCGGGGCGCAGGCCGCGGGCAATCCGCGCATCGTGCAGGTCACCGCCGCCGAGAACTTCTGGGGCAGCATCGCCAGGCAACTCGGCGGCGCGCACGCCCGCGTGATCAGCATCATCACCAACCCGAATACCGACCCGCACAGCTATGAGCCGACCGCCGCCGACGCGCGCGCGGTCGCATCGGCCAGGCTGGTGATCGAGAACGGCATCGGCTACGACCCGTGGATGGCCAGGCTGCTGGCGGCCGACCAGGGCGAGCACATGTCGGTGCTCAATGTCGGCAGCGCCCTGCGCGTGCCCGCCGACGGGAACCCGCACCGCTGGTACAACCCGGCAGACGTGCGGGCGGTGATCGAGCGGCTGACCGCCGACCTGGCCCGGGCTCGACCCGGCCGACCGGCGCTACTTCGCCAGGCGCGAGGCGCTGCTCGACCAGGGTCGGCCTGCGCAGCTACGACGACCTGATCGCCGCGATCAGGCGCCAGCTACGGCGGGACGCCCGGTGGGCGCGTCGGAGTCGATCTTCGCGATGCTCGCGCCGGCGCTCGGGCTGCGCCTGATCACGCCGCCCTCGTTCCTGAAGGCGATCACCGAGGGCACCGAGGTATCAGCGGCCGACAAGCAGACCATCGACACGCAGATCAGCAGGCACCTGATCAAGATCTACGTCTACAACAGCCAGAACGTCACGCCAGACGTCCAGGCGCAGCTAGCCGCGGCGCGGGCAGCGCACATCCCGGTCGCCAGCATCACCGAGACGCTGGCACCGCCGACCGTCAGCTACCAGGCGTGGCAGATCAGGCAGCTCAAGGGGATCGAGGCCGCCCTCGCCAGGGCGACCGGCAACTAGGCGCGAGCGGAGGAACCTCAGCCATGGGCGAGACTCAGCCAGGCCGCGGCCAGGCCGTGCGGTTCGAGCACGCGGCCGTGCAGGTCGGCGGCCGGACCGTCTGGTCCGACGTGAACCTCACCGTTGACTCCGGTGAGTTCATGGCCGTGCTCGGGCCGAACGGCGTCGGCAAGTCCACCCTGATCAAGGCCGCCCTCGGCCTCGTCGGCCTGTCCGCGGGCTCGGTGACGGTCCTCGGCCGGCCCGCAGGCCAGTCGGGGAAGGAGATCGGTTACCTGCCGCAGCGGCGCAACTTCGACGCGGGGCTGCGGGTGCGCGGCGTCGACATCGTCGGCCTCGGCGCCGACGGCGAACGGTGGGGTGTGCCTGTCCCCTGGGGCGACCGGCTCTTCCCGGCCCGCAGGGCCGCAAGGGACCGGGTGAACGAGGTCATCGAACTGGTCGGAGCGTCCGCCTTCGCCGGGCGGCCGATCGGCAAGATGTCCGGCGGCGAGCAGCAGCGGCTGCTGATCGCCCAGGCGCTGGTACGGCGTCCGCAGGCTGCTGATGCTGGACGAGCCGCTGGACAGCCTCGACCTGCCCAGCCAGGCATCCGTCGCCGCGCTGATCGCCAGGATCTGCCGCGAGCAGCAAGTCACCGTGATGCTGGTCGCCCACGACGTCAACCCGATCCTGCCCTACCTCGACTGCGTCGGCTACATCGCGGCTGGGCAGCGCGGTGTGCGGCCCGCCGGAGGCGGTCATCACCTCGCCGACGCTGACCGCGCTGTACCGGACGCCGATCGAGGTCCTGCACGCCTCGGACGGCAGGCTTGTGGTGGTTGGTGAACCAGAGCCGCCGGCCAGGCACGCTGACCGGCACGCCGACGCGGTCGCTCCGGCATGAGAAGCCCAGGCACGAGAAGCACGGCATGACCAGCGCCGTCCATCCTCACCTGGGCTGGAACATCGTCACCGACGTGCGGCAGTTGCTCGAATTCGGCTTCATGGTCAACGCCTACCGGGCGGGCACGATCGTCGCGGTCGTCGCCGGTGCGCTCGGCTGGTTCATGGTGCTGCGCCGCCAGTCCTTCGCGGGGCACACGCTCGCGATCGTCTCGTTTCCGGGCGCCGCGGCCGCGATCCTGCTCGGGATCAGCGCGGGCGCCGGCTATTTCACAGCCGCCATCGGGGCCGCGCTCGTCATCGCGGCAGTGCCGCGCTCGATCGGCGGGCAGGCCAGGAGCAGCGAGTCCGCGATCATCGGCACGGTGCAGGCGTTCGCGCTGGCGTCAGGAGCGCTGTTCGTCAGCCTCTACGGCGGCTTCCTGAACGGGCTGACCGGGCTGCTGTTTGGCTCCTTCCTCGGGATCTCGGCCGACCAGGTGCTGGTCCTGCTCGTGGTGGCCGCGGCCGCCCTCGCCGTCCTCGCCCTGATCGCCAGGCCGCTGTTCTTCGCGACCGTGGACCCTGACGTGGCAGCGGCTCACGGGGTTCCGGTCCGGCTGCTCGGCGCCGTCTTCCTGGTCTTGCTCGGCTGCGCCGCCGCCGAGGTCAGCCAGATCACAGGCGCGCTGCTGGTCTTCGCGCTGCTTGTGATGCCGCCGGCGACGGCGCAGCAACTGACCGCGAGGCCGATGGCGAGCTTCTGGCTCACCCTCCTGCTCGGCCTGCTGACCGCGTGGCTCGGCCTCGCCGCCGCCTATTACTCGGTCTATCCGGTCGGTTTCTTCATCACGACCTTCGGGTTCGCTGGCTACGTCCTCGCCGCCGCGGTGCGGTCTGGCCTGCGCCTGACCGCCCGCCGGAGCGCCGCCGTGGTGCCCGCGTGAGCGGCCTGGCTGGCCTGCTCGGGCAGCCGTTCCTGCGGTACGCGTTTCTCGCCGGCGCGGCGATCGCCGCGGCCTCCGGCCTCACCGGCTACTTCGTCGTGCTGCGCTCGCAGGTCTTCACCGGCGACGCGCTCAGCCACGTCGCCTTCACCGGCGCGCTCGCCGCGCTGGCGGCCGGCGCCGACCTGCTCGTCGGCCTGTACGGCGCCTGCGTCCTCGTCGCCCTTGCCATGGCCGTGCTCGGCTACCGGGGCCGTGCCGACGACACCGTCATCGGCAGTGTGTTCGCGTGGATCCTCGGGCTCGGCGCGCTGTTCCTGTCCATCTACACCACGTCCTCCGCCGGTGCCAACGGCACGTCAGGGGTCAGCGTGCTCTTCGGCACGATCTTCGGGCTGTCGGCCGGCCAGGCGCTGACGGACTCGCTGGTCGCGGCCGGCGTCTGCATGGCGCTGATCGTGATCGCCAGGCCGCTGCTGTTCGCCAGCCTCGATCCCGCGGTCGCGAGCGCCCGCCGGGTCCCGGTCAGGGTCCTCGGCACCGTCTTCCTCGGCCTGGTCGGAGTCACGGCCGCCGCGGCGACCCAGGCCGTCGGGGCGCTGCTGCTGCTCGGCCTGCTCGCCGCGCCCGCCGGGGCTGCGCAGCGGCTCACCGCGCGGCCCTATCGCGGGATGTGGCTCGCCGCCGCGATCGCGATCGTCTCGGTCTGGGTCGGCCTGGTGATCGCCTACGCCGCTCCCCAGATCCCGCCGAGCTTCGGCATTATCGGCGTCGCCACCGCCAGCTACCTGATCGCGATCGCCTTCACGGCGAACGGGCGACGCGCCTGAAGGTCCCGACCGAGTCGTGCTTGCCCAGTCGCCGGGCCCTGACGTGTCCGACCCGCTCGTTAGCATGACCAGCGTGACGGCTGAGACTGGCTTCCCTAGGGGCATTGGCGCGCCGGCGACCAGGGCGCTGACCAGTGCCGGCTACACAGAGCTCAGACAGCTTTCCGGCGTTCCCGCGGCAGAACTCAAGCAACTGCACGGCATGGGGCCCAAGGCGCTGCGGGTGCTGCAGGAGGCGCTCGAGCAGCAGGGTCTGTCGCTCGGCTAGCGAGCGAGTGTCCGACCTCGCTGCGATGCTTGGCCCATGGGCCTGACGGTGGTGACGCGCGGCCGGGAGCTTCGCCTGGCCGTGTTCGGACACGGGCCTGGTGAGCCGGTCGCCGCCCTGGACTGGTGGGCGCGCACCTGCCTGGTCTTCACCGAGTACGGCGCGTGGACGGTGCGATCCGCGCACGGCGGCGGGACGGCGTCGGCGGCTGTCATGGTCGCGGGCAGCGGCGGCAGCGAGTACGCGTGCGGGCATCCGCACGGCGTCGACGACCGCAACCTCTGCCTCATCTATCCGGAGGCCGTCGCCGCGCCCGCGACGACGCTGGTCCCGGTGTCCGGACGGATAGCGGCGCTGCGGCGGGACCTGCGCCGCCACCTGCTCGAGACGCGGGCGGACACGCTCGACGGGGCATCGACGCGGCGGACACGCTCGACGGACCGGCGGACACGCTCGACGCGATCGGGTGGGCGCTGCTGGCCGCGGCCGGCTCGCCAGACGCTCCCGCGGTGCCAGGCGCCCGCGACCGGCGGCTGGCCTGGCTGCTGCGGGACGTGCTCGACCGCGAGTACAACGATCCCGGCCTGGATGCGGTCGCCGCGGGGGCGGCACTCGGGCTGAGCAGGACCAGGATGATCCACGTGTTCCGCGACGTCACGGGGAGCACGCCGCACAGGTACCTGGTCGAGCGGCGGATCGCGCACGCCGCCAGGTTGCTTGCCACCGGCGACACCCCGGTGGCAGACGTCTGCTTCGCGAGCGGGTTCGGCTCGGTGGCCAGGTTCCAGGCGGCGTTCAGGCGGGCGTGGGGCATGCCGCCTTCGCTGTACCGCGCGGCGACCAGGCCATCGCCCGGCGCTAAGCCGCCAGCGCCGGATCGCTGACGCCGCATCGACCAGCGCCCTGCGGCCCCGCCGCGGCGCGCGATCGGCGCACTTTCCGCGCAGACCGGACGGGCCCTGGTTGCCTAGCATCACGCGGGTGACGACAGGCGGCCTCCAGGCGTTCCGGCGGGTGTGGCTCGGCGCCACGGTCTCATCCGCGGGTGACGCGGCTAGCTGGATCGCGCTGGTCGCGCTGACCCTCGGCACACCGCACGGGAGCGTCGCGGTGCTCGCCATCTGCTACACAGCGCCGGTTGCCGTCGGCGGTCTCGCGGCGGGCTGGGCCCTTGACAGGTTCGACCGCAGGCGGCTGCTGATGGCCGATGCCACGCTGCGGGCGGCCGTCTTCATCGTGATACCGGTGAGCGCTGGGCTGAGCGGCGCTGTCCCGCTCCCGGTCATCGACGCCGTCGCCGCGGTCTACGGGCTGCTGAAGATGATCAGCCTGGCCGGCTTCCCCGCCCTGATCCCGCAGCTGGTCGCGGACGACCAGCTTTCCCGCGCGAACGCGCTCGAGGGCGCCAGCTACGGGCTCGCGAGCCTCGCGGGAGCCGGGCTCGGCGGCCTGGTCATCGGCGCGTTCGGCCAGGGCGGCGCGATCGGTCTCATCCTCGCCGATGCGGTCAGCTACCTGGTCTTCGCCGCGGCTCTGCGCGCCATCCGGCTACGACCGATCCCGCCCGCAACCGACGCCACAGGGAACGCAGCGGCAGCGCGCAGCACAAGCACCAGCGTGACCGCGGTGGTCCGGCTCGTCCTGGCCAGGCCCGTGCTTCGCACCATCACCGCGATGTTCGCGCTGTTCAATATCGGCGAGGGCATGCTGTTGGTGTTCCTGCCGCACAGGTCGGCCGCTATCGGCCTTGGCGCAGGCGGGTACGGCTATCTGGTCGCGGCGCTGACCGGTGGCGAGCTCGCCGCGGCCGCGCTGCTGGCCCGCCGAGGACTGGAACCGGCCGCTCGTGCCTTCCATCCTGATCTGCCAGCTCGCCGCGGCCGGGATCGTGCTGACGCTGATCGCGCCCAGCGCGGCAGCCACCATCATCGCCATGGCCGCGCTCGGATTCGTGTCCGCACCGATGACGGCGTGGGCGCAGACGCTGCGAATGCGCGAGGCCCCGTCAGCCATGCATGGCAGGCTCTTCGCCGTGCTCAGGACCGCCATGCAGGCGACACCTCCGATCGGCGCGGCGGCGGCCGCCTGGCTCAGCCCGTCCGGCGCAGGCGTGCTGATCGGCTGCGTGGCCGCGGTGATGGCCCTGCCCGTGCTCGCTGGAGCGGCCGACGTGCTCAGGGCGAGGGAACGCAGATCCGCACCGAGCCTGGATGCACCTTGATCCGCAGCTTCCTGGTCTTCTTCCTGGCCCCGCCATCGAGTTCATAGGGGACCTTCTTGTTCAGCATGACCCGGATCTTGCGCCCGCGGGTCACGTGCACGAACGGGGACTTCTGCGGGCTGCCCGCGGCGAGCCGGCCGAATGTGCGCGCCCACTGCGCAGGGCTGGTCGCCGTCACGAGCCCGACCTCGACGACGCCGTCGTCCGGCCGCGCGTCGCTGAACACGACGACGCCGCCGAACAGCTTGCCCACGTTCCCGACCAGCACGCAGGAGAGACGTCCCTTGAAGTACCGGCGGCCGTCGACCAGGACCTCGGCCTTCATCCCGCGCCCTGCCAGGTGCCTGGTGCCCGCGTAGACGTAGGCGACGCGCCCGAAGCGGCGTTTCATCTGCCGGCTGGCATCGGAGATCATGAGCGCGTCGAAACCGGTGCCCGCCATGACGGCGAAGTGCTCGCCATTCACGGTGCCGGTGTCGAGCGACCGCCGCTCGCCGTGCAGCCCTATCCGCACCGCCTCGCCGAGGTCATCGGGGATGTTCAGGTTCGTGGCCAGCAGATTCGCGGTACCGGCCGGCAGGATCGCGAGGACAGCGCCCGTCCCCGCGACCGCGTCGACGCAGCGCTGGACCATCCCGTCACCGCCCCAGACGAAGATGAGCTCGGCGCCCTCGGCCAGCGCACGGCGCGCGAAGTCCGGTGCCTGCTTGCTCTTGCTGACCTCGTACCAGACAGGCTCGGCGAAGCCCTCGCTCGCCAGTACCGCGCGCAATTCCGGCAGGCCACCGCCCATGCTCTTGCCTGTGTGCGCCACCACGGCGACCGTCGACATGGCATCGTCTCCTCGTTCACCGGCCGCTGGCTGGCCGCGTCGTGGGTATCTCGACCCGCCAGGTTCCCGCGCTAGCGCTGGCTAACCGCGGCGCCGCCATGGTGTGAAACGCGATCGGGCGGGGAGCTTGGGCCCATGTCAGCTCCTCTTCTTCGCCGCCCGTGGGCACTGCGGCTCCGTGCGCTCGCCGCTCGCGGAAGCCTGAAGTCAGTGGTCCTGGTGACCGCCGCCGCGATCGTCTTCACGGTCCTGATCGTCCTGGTCCGGCTGCGGTGGGGCCCGCTCGAGGCGCTTGATCGCGGCGCGGCCGACTGGCTCAACAACCTCGTCGCCGGCCATCCTGCGGCCCTCACGGTGATCAAGGACGTCACGCTGCTGGGCAGCACGCTGGCCGTGTCGGTCGTGATCGCAGCGGCCACGCTGGTGCTGTCGCTGCGCCGCCGCTGGCGGCTGGCCGCCTATCTGGTCGTCACGGGGGCTGGCGCGCTCGTCCTCGATCCGGTGCTGAAGGTGCTGGTCGGCCGGCTCCGGCCGGTGCTCGCCCACCCCGTCGCCCACGCCCCTGGCAACAGCTTCCCTAGCGGGCATTCGCTCGGTTCCATCGTCTGCTACGGCGCCGTGTTCCTGGTCTTCCTGCCCGCGGCCCGCGGCCGATGGCGCCCCTGGTTCGCGACCCTGACCGCGGTCCTGGTCGCCGCGATCGGCTTCAGCCGGACGCTGCTCGGGGTGCACTACGTCTCCGACGTCATCGGCGGCTGGGCGATCGGGATCGCCTGGCTCGGTCTGACCACGTTCGCGTTCGAGCTCTCGAGGCGGGCGGCTGGCCGGCCGGATAGTCATCCGGTGACCGAGGGCCTGGAGCCGGAGGCGCGGGCCGACCTGCGGCCGGCCCAGCCCGAGCCAGCTGGGACGCACCGCCGCGGCCGCATCGCCGCGGGGCTCGTGGTCGGCTGGATCCTCATCCTCGGCGTCATCACCGGCATCGGCGAGCTCATCACCAGATCAGGCAACGGCAACATCCTCGGCGACCGCGCGGTGCCGCGCTGGCTAGCGGCGCACCGGACGCCGGGCCTGACCAGCTGGAGCCTGGTGTTCACGACGCTGGGCGGCACGATCGCGATCCTCGCCGTGGCCGTGCTCGCCTGCCTTGTCTTTCTTGGCATTACCAGACGCTGGCGGCCCGTCGCCTACGTCGGCACGCTCATGATCGGCGAGCTGGCCATGTTCGTTACCGCCGCTGCCGTCGTGAAGCGGCCGCGGCCCGCGGTGTCGCATCTGGACCACCATCTGCCGACATCGGCCTATCCGTCAGGGCACGAGGCCGCGACGTGCTGCCTGTACATCGGGCTGGCCATCCTGGTCATCGGGCACGCGCGGGGCTGGTGGCGGTGGCTGTTCCTGCTGCCGGCAGCGGCGTTCCCTGTCCTCGTCGCGGCGTCGCGGATGTACCGGGGCGAGCATCATCCGACCGATGTGCTGGCCAGTATGGGTTTCGCCGCGCTCTGGGTCACCGCCGCGACGCTGCTGATCAGGCCGAACTCAGCTACCGACCGCGATATTCATGGTCACAGGACATCCTCGGACAGCGCGTCGATGCTCGCGGCCAGGTCAGCGGCCGTGGCGGGCCGCGCCGCCTGATTCTGGTCGATGGCTGAGGCGATCACCTGGCGCACGCCGGCCGGCAGGTTCGGCGAGATCTCGGGCGCGTGCGAGAGCACCCTGCGCATCGCCAGCATTGTGTTGTCGGTCGGCAGGTCGCCGTAGAGGCCGTAGCCGGTCAGCGCCCGGTGCAAGGTAGCGCCGAGCGCGAAGATGTCGGTCGCCCGGCCTGGCATCTCGCCCCTGATGACGGCGGGATCGAGGTACTCGACCGAGCCGGTGGAGCCGAGGCCGGTGATCGTCAGGCCGGGCGCCAGCAATTGGCTGAGGCCAAGATCGCTGAGCTTGGCGTGGCCGTCGTGCAGCATCACGTTGCCTGGCTTGATGTCGTTGTGCGCGATGCCGGCCTCGTGCAGCGCGTGTGCCGCCCTCGCGGCATCGGCCACGGCGGCCAGCACCTGGTTCGGCGGGAGCGATCCGATCGCGTCCGCGAGCGACCCGGCCGGCAGGTACTCCATCGAGTAGTACAGGTCATCTCCCTGCTGACCGGCGTCGTAGAGCGTCACCAGGTACGGCGAGCGCACGGCCGCGAAGGCCGCCAGTTCGCGGGTCGCCCGCCGGAAGGTGTCCTGGCTGTTGGAGCCGGACAGCACCTTCACGGCCACGAACTCGGCGTCGATGTGCAGCCGCTCCGGGCGATGGGCCAGGTAGAAGACGCCGTGGTTACCCGCGCCGAGGTGCCTGACGAAACGGTAGTCGGCGATGCCGGAACGCTCGGCGGCAAGGCGTGCATGTGTACTGTTCACGGCTGTCTGCTCTCCTGCTCGCTCTCGATGGGCAGCTCAAGGGCCTGAACCCAGTGGTCCATGTCGTCGCTTGCCTCGTTGGTGCCCGCCACGACTGCGAGGTGTACGTCGCTGTCACGGTCACCGGCGGCAGCCGGTTCATCACCGCCGGGCGCCCAGTCGGCCGCGGCGACGAGGATGCCGCCTCGCGGCTCTGCTCCCGCGCGCACCCGCAGGCCTCGCTTGCGCAGGCTGGCCGCCACCGACGTGGCGGACCGCCCGGACGGCGTGAGCACCAGGTCAAGGCCGTCCGCCACCGACAGCTGCGCCGCCACCTGCACGGCCGCGTCGCCGTCCGAGCCCCTGGCCAGCCGCGCGACCGCCGCCGCGGGCGCGGCCGGCAACGGGCGCAGCACGTAGACCAGCTGGGTCACGCCGTCAGCGCCGAGCGCCTCCGGCTGGCCGCTGCCAGGCCGGAGGACAACCGTGCCGGGATCGGCCGCCGCGATGTAGGCGGGGAGTTCGGCGCGGACGTCGTCGCTGAACCTGGACTGGATCTTCGCCGTCACGTCGCCCGCCGCACGCGGCCAGGCCCTGGAGCTTGGTCATGGTCTGGGTCATCTGCAGCAGCTCACCGCCGAGGCCCGCGCCCACCTCGAGGCGGCCGGCGGGCTTGTGCGGCACCAGGTGCGAGAGCACGAGCTGGCTGTGCGGCCTGCTGGCAGCTAGCCGGGATCCGACGTCGATGAGCGGGCCGGCCGTCGCCGGGTCGTCGATCAGCACAACGATCCGGTGCGCCGCTGCCTCGCCGAGCGCCGCCCGGTCGGCCTCCGCGATGTCGCGCTCCATGATCCGGTTCGGGTAGATGACCTTGAGCAGCGGGCCTGCCATGCCCGTCGTGACGATCGCCATCACGACCATCAGCGTGAACAGCGCCTTGTTCAGGATGCCCAGCTGGAGGCCAACGGTCAGGATGACGAGCTCGGTCAGGCCCCTGGTGTTCATCAGCGCGGCCAGCGCGCCCGACTGCCTGGGCTGCACGCCGGTGAAGCGGGCGCCGAAGTAGGCGCCGCCGAACTTGCCGGCCACCGCGACGAGCATGATCAGGATGAGGTCGACCAGGCCAGACAGGCCGATCCCGCGCAGGTTGACGTTGAGCCCGGCGATCACGAAGAACACCGGCAGCAGCACGAGCACGCTGACCTGCTCGAGCCGCTCCAGGATCGCCTCGCGGAGCGCGGGCACGTCCCTGGGCATCACGATGCCGAAGATGAAGGCGCCGAAGATGAACTTCACGCCCATCCAGTCGGTCGCATAGCTGGACAGCAGCAGCAGGGCCAGCACCGCCGCCAGCACGGTCGGTGTCAGCCTGCCCTGCCGCTCGTACAGGCCGGCCAGCTTGCGCAGCGCCGGGCCTGACCAGCCAGATCATCACCGCCGCGTAGACCGGCGCGAGCGCCAGCCTGAGCTGGCTGTGCCCGGCACCCGCGCCGGCGACCGCGATCACGACGGCGAGCAACGCCCAGGCGAGAACGTCGTCGACCGACGCGGCGGCGAGCGCGAGGCCCCCGACCCTGGTCCTGTGCAGGCCGCGGTCCGACAGAATGCGCGCGAGCACGGGAAAGGCGGTGATCGACATCGCGGTGCCCAGGAACAGCACGAACGACGTCGTGTCGTGCGGGTGGTAGCGGTGCACGAACCAGCCTGCCAGGGCCGTGCCGAGCGCCAGCGGCGCGATGATCGACCCGAGCGCCACGCCAGCGGCGACCCGGCCGCGGCCCTTGACCAGCCGAGGTCGACCTCGTAGCCGACAACGAACATGAAGAAGACCAGGCCAAGGTCGGCCAGCGCGGTCAGCGGCGGGATCAGCGTGGGCGGGAACAGGGTCCCCGTGATATGCGTGCCCCAGATCGTCGGGCCGAGCAGGATGCCGGCGACGATCTCGCCGAGTACCGGTGGCTGCCCGATCCGCTTCGCCAGCACGCCGAGCAGCCGCGCGAGCACGATGATCAGCGCGAGGTCGAACAGCAGCAGCTGGACGTCGGCGTCAGTCATCGGTCGGATCCGATCATGTCCCCCACCATCGCTTCGTCCCGCCCGCCGCTCACCGGCCGCGATGGGATTCGTAGCGGAACCCGCGGCCGCCGAGATCGACCTGGCTGCCGGTTGCCAGCACGATCGGGACCTGCGGCACGAGCGGCGTGTCGGCGGGCTGCCCTGGCAGCAGCACGCGGGTGCCGTTCGCCGAGCCCAGGTCGGTGACGAGGACGCGCCAGCCATCCAGGTGAACCCTGGCGTGCACGCGCGAGACGATGCCCGTGTCGTCGCTGATCCGCAGCGGCCTCGCGTTGCCGGCCGCGACGGATCCGTCAAGGCCAGGCTCGCGCCCGACGACGTAGTCATTGTCCAGCTGGAACACGGCGCCGTCGTCGAGTAGCAGCACGCCGAGCGGCGGCCGTTCGCCCGGCCGTGGTACCAGCGTCTGCTGGTTCATCGAAATGCCGCAGATCGCGCAGAACAGCGCCTCCGGGTCGTCGAAGTGACCGTTCTTGCAGTACACGCCCTGGATGATCGGGCCAGCCGACACGTAGCTGCTTGAACCTGGCGGCATGTCCTTGACCTTGGACAGCGGCACGCGGGCCGGGATGTCGACGCCGCTGCCCGATCCCGCGTCCAGCAACAGCACAGCCTCAAACGCCTGGCCGGCTGGTCGAGCCCGGGGGCCGGCTCGAATGGCTCGGGCGGCGCCGTGACGTCTCGCTCCAGGTCTTCCGCCGTGCTAGGCCCCGAGCCAACCGCCGGGGACCGCCCGGCCTGCTCACCTGGGGTCTGCCCTGACCAGAGCTCGGTCGCCTGGCGCTCCTGCGCCGAGTACGACGCCTCGGGCGGCGGCGTCCAGGCGGCGGTGGGTTCGAACAGCTGGTCGGCGGCGGATGACAGCGGCACCGATGGCTGCGACGCCGGTGCGCCGTCGGCCGGCACCTCCGCTCCCGTGGGCTCGGCGGCCGCCGCCTCGACCTGACCGGAAGCCTGTCCGGCGCCCGGCTCAGCCGCAGGAGCCTGACCTTCGCCCGGTGCAGGCTCGGCGGCGGCCTCCTGCGCTGCCGCCGCTGCGGCGGCGGCAGCCGCGGCGCTCGCTCCGCGGCCCCTGGCCCTGGGAATCTCCATGGCCGAGGTTTGCGCGCCAGAGATGTCCGACGGCGTCATCTGGTCGGCCGAGATCTGGGCGCCCGCGGGCGTCCGCCCCAGGCGCTTGCCCGGCGTGGCCCCGCGACCTGACTGACGGCCCGCCATGCCGTCGGCGTAGTAGCTCAGCCCGCCGGCCCTCACCGTCCCCGCGTCCAGCCGGGAGAACCGGTCGGTGCTGGCGACGCCGTTGTCGCTCGGACTGAGCCCGCCGCGAACGCCGGTGACGGCCGACCGCACGGTGCCGCGCAGCAGCATCCGCGGATGGCCCGCCTCGATCCGAGCGGTCCCCTCGCCGGTCGTGATATCTGCCCAGGCGCCGCCGCTGACGGTGATCGCCAGGCCCGAGCCCGACTGGCCGAATGCCAGGACGGAAGGGCCATCCAGCCCGGGCGCTGGCCGGAGACCGCGCTCGGCGGCCTCGAGCACGTCCGCGACCGCGTCGGTGAACTGCCGCCCGTCGCCCCCCGCCGCCGCGATCTGCTCAAGCAGGTCAAGCAGGTCGTCGGCGGCCTGGCTGTTCTCCAGGCTGCAGAGCAGGATCAGGTCTCCATGCCTGGCCAGCACTCCGTCGCCGGGCACCGGGAAGAGCCCGGCGACGTGCCCGCCCGCAGCGTTCTCGCTCATACCAGTCTCCCGCCATGAAAGCGCCACCGGATGAACGGAACGCGCATCGGGCCGTTGGCCACCAGCCAGACTGCCAGCCAAACCAGCCCGAAATCAATCACAAACGCCGCTATAGGAACGGTTCCGCTGATGCCGGGTATCAAGCCCGCCCGCAACAACAGCCACACCAGTACGCCCTTCGGGGATCGCCGTCGCGAGCCCGAACAACGTCGGCCAGTCTTTCTCCCAACGCCACTGCATAAGGAAGTGGTAGATGCACTCCCAGCCGATACCCAAGATGGCGACCGCCGCCAGGATGATGAAGGTATTCCGGTACACGACCGACAGCGGCGCGGAGATCGGCAGCAACGGGCCGATGATGAACGTGACAATGCCGCCGACCACGGCGAGCAGGACCAGCCGGGTCTGAATCCGGCCACCCAGGGTGGGTAGCACTGTGCCTCCTTCTGTGTTGGCAGGGGGGCGCCCCGAGCCTGGCGCGGTGACGTTAAGGCTGCCTGTTCCGTGCCCAGCGCAGCCATTGCCGAATCGAGCGGAACGTGCCGATCCGGCGGCAGAACCCGCGCCGCGCTAGGTCATCGGCGATCTCCTGGGCCGCCACCTGCAAGCCCAGGAAGGTGTCGACGCCGGGGAAGTAACCGCCGAGCGTCGTCGCACCTGAGGCGTACATGACGCCAGGGCCGCTCGCCGAGCCGCGCAGTTCGAAGCTGCGCTCGACGTCCAGCCGGCCGAGCGGGTTGCGCCCGGCTCCCGAGTGCGCCAGCAGATCGGCGAGCACACGGTGCTCGGCGATGTCGGCCTCGAGCCCGGTGCAGTCGATCACGAAGTCAGCGGCCACCTCGACCATGCCATTCTGCGTATTGACGCAGCTGACGATCTTGCCGTTCTCCAGCCGCATATCCCCGACGGTGCCGGACATGGTGCGGTACCAGCCGGCGTCGCGCCCTTCCTTCATCTGGGCCTGCCAGCGCCTGCGATACGGCGTGTTCGTACCGCCCATCAGCTTGTACTTGGCTGCCCGCTGGTCGCCCTCGAGCCTGCGCATCTCGGATTTCAGCTGGCCGCCCCAGACCGACTTGGGGTAGTTGAACCCCTGGTAGGCGAAGCCGTTGGCGCCTTTACGCCGGTTCCACGCGTTCGGCCCGTGTGCGGTGGCGATGAAGGTGCGGAACAGGTGCACGATCTCGGTGGACAGGCCGTATTTGGCCCTGTCGTCCATCAGCCGCGCCAGCACCCTGGAGGCCACGATCCCGCCACCGCGCAGCATCACGACCAGATGCTTGGTCCGCGCTGCCTCGTAGACGTGCTCGTGCTCCTCGTACGCGCTGACCACGTGGTGGAAGTCCTGGTGCGCGGTGCGGAAGTCCTGAAGTTCTGGCAGGTACCGCAGGCCCGGGTAGCCGACGGCCAGGTGCACGAACTCGGCGCGGTAGGCGAGCCGCTTGGTCGGCGTCGAGCCTGCCATCGGCGTCAAGATGATGAAGTAGCCGCCGCCCTGGCGCTTGCGGACCATCCTGACCTGGCCCTTGACCAGCATCTTGGCCCAGTCGATGCGCTTGGCCTCGCGCTCGAGCCCGGCGAAGACCCGGCCGGCCTTCGGCGTGTAGTAGTCGGCCCAGATCGGCTCGATCAGCACCTGCCAGAGCGGCGCGAGCTTGCGCTCGCTGACGGCCTCGGCCAGCGCGTAGGAGGGGAAGCCCCAGATGTTGTCCGGCCTGGACGCCGAGTCCGACCTGATCCGCTCGGGCCGCGGGATCTGCGAGACCCTGGTCAGGTACTCATAGGTCTGCCACGCGAAATCCAGGTTGGACAGGATGGCCATCCGGTCGGTCGGCACGCCGGCGATCCGCAGGTAGTCGACCGTCACGAACGAGCCGATCCCGCCGCCGACGCTCACGAACGGCACGTCGGTGACCGGGATGCCGGCCGCGCGCGACCATCTCGTCGGTCCACTGGTCGGACCGCAGCAGTTCGTCGGTCAGGTCACCCGAGCCAGGCGCAGCGCCCTGGTCGGCGGCCCTGGCCGCCTCAGCGGCCGGTGGCCTGCTGCGCCGCACCGTTTCCTGCTGCCTCTGCGCGCCTGGCGTCCCGGCAGCGCCGGCTGGCTGATCGACCACTTGCTGCTCCGATTCGCGTAAGTCCGCAGGACCGTATACGGGGTACATCGCCACTTATGACTGCGGACTTCACCTGGTGGTTGCAGCCCGTCATCGGCTAAACACCTGAGAGTGTGGCATGCGGCGCATGAGCCGACAAGACGCGCCGCCATTACCTGGACACCCGAGTCAGCAGACCAGCTCAGATTACCTAAAAAGCGTTGTTATCTATATGTCGTAGTTTCCGCTTTTCAATTCACTGCTGCCGGCTAGACCCAGGACCGAACCCGTAGATCACCCAGACCTGCCCTCTGGCGAACGGCATTCGGCTGGCCGTCAGGCAGCGTGAACACCGTGCCGCCGTCGGCGGTGGGCCTGGACCAGTGCACGTGGTAGGCGCGTCCGTCGCGGAGCACGACCGCGCTCCCGCTGCCCACGGTGTGCGCGTACGGCGGCCTGATCCCGAGTTCCAGGAATCCGGACGTCCCGACCTTGACGTACTGCACCACCACGGTGCGCGCGCCGAGCCTCTTGCCGTCAGCGGCGGTGGCTGGCTTGCCGTCCATCGAGATCAGCCACCGGTGCGCCGGCGCCGCCCAGCGGAGGCTGAAGGCCGCCGACGGGTAGCTGACGTTGTAGACGCTCGTCGGCTTGCCGCCCGGCGGCGCAGTCCCGAACCGGAACCCGATGTCCCTGGCCTTGCTCGCGCCCTTGGCCTCGGCGAGCAGCTTGCTGGTGCTGGCGTACAGGTTGTACGGCGCGATCCGGCTTGAGCTGCGGAAGTAGCCGCCGACGATGCCCGCGTACAAGTCGACGATCCTGGCGTGCTCGACCACTGGAAGCAGCCGCGGCTGCGCGCCGGAGAACGCGAACGCGGGCTTGCCGAACTGCCGAAGCAGCGCGATGTCTTCCTCGCGCGAGCTGCGCACGGGGCCGACGACCGGAGGAATGTGCGAGGAGAACACCGCGAAGATCCGGCTCAGCCCGCCTTCGACAGGCAGCAGGTAGACGATGTCCGCCTTGGTCAGGCCGGTCGGCGGCCTGGCTTGCGGGACGTTGTCGATCTTGAAGATCAGCTCGGGACCGAGCGCCTGCACCGGCTCGCCGGTAAACGGCGACCTGAGCTGCGGCGGCGAGCCATGGGCGTCGTGGTGGGCTGTGTCCTTCTTGCCTCCGCCGGTCAGGACGAAGAAACCACCGATCAGCAGCCCCAAGGCGACCACCGAGCTGACTGCGGTGAGCAGGGCCCCCCGACTGATCCGCACTGGCTACCCCTCCCGGACGGAGGCTAGCACCGCAGGCAGAAGGCATGTCGGAGGTGAAAGGCCTGGCAGCGAGAAACGGCCGCGCGTGGTGCTATCCTGCCGACATGTTCGTCGTGACTGGCCTGCTTACCAACGAGCCGCGCTAACCGCTTCCGGCGCGGCTCACCCCTCCTGCGTGAGGGGTTTTTTCTTTTCCCGAACCTATTGCGAGGCCACCTGATGAACGGCAGCACTGACAAACTGGCAGCGCCGGGCAACGCGGCGACCGGGGAGTTCCCCTTCCGCTATAACGCCGCCCTGGCGAGCGAGATCGAGGCGCGCTGGCAACGCCGCTGGGCCGACGAGGGCACGTTCTGGTCGCCCAATCCGGCCGGGCCGCTGTCGCAGGGATTCGAGCTCGTCGCCGGCCGGCCGCCGCTGTACGTGCTCGACATGTTCGCCTATCCAAGCGGTACCGGGCTGCACGTCGGCCATCCGCTCGGCTACCTGGCCACCGACGCATTCGCCAGGTACCAGCGGATGAACGGCCGGCATGTCCTGCACGCCTTCGGATACGACGCGTTCGGGCTGCCAGCCGAGCAGTTCGCGATCAGCACAGGCCAGCACCCTAGGGTCACCACTGACGCAGAACATCGCGATCATGCGCGACCAGTTGCGCCGCCTTGGCATGGGCCATGACAACCGCAGGGAGCTCGCCACCAGCGACCCGAGGTATTACCGGTGGACGCAATGGATCTTCGGCCGGCTCTTCAGCAGCTGGTGCGACGAGCGCACCGGGCTGGCCAGGCCGGTCGCCGAGCTGATCGCCGAATTCGAGTCCGGCGCGCGGCAGACCCCCGATGGCCGGCCGTTGGCTTGTTCTGACCGATGCCGAGCGGCGCTCGATCATCGACGGCCGGCGGCTGGCCTACCTGTCCGAGGAACCTGTCAACTGGTGCCCCGCACTCGGCACGGTCCTGGCCAACGAGGAGGTCACCGCCGAGGGCCGCAGCGACGTGGGCAATCACCCCGTATACAGCAGGCGGATGCGGCAGTGGATGTTGCGCATCACGGCCTTCGCCGGGCGACTGGCCGATGACCTTGACCTGGTGGACTGGCCGGAGTCGATCAAGCGGATGCAGCGGCACTGGATCGGCGCAGCCCGGCGCCTTGCGGATGCGGGACTGGCTGTTCTCGCGGCAGCGTTACTGGGGCGAGCCGTTCCCGATCGTCTACGACGCCGCCGGGCTGCCCGTGCTGCTGCCCGACGAGATGCTGCCGGTCGAACTGCCCGACATGACCGACTTCCGGCCAGTAGCGGGCCAGGAAGCGGCCGACCCGGTTCCTCCGCTGGGCCGGGTGCCAGGCTGGACCAGCGTCGAACTCGACCTCGGCGACGGCCCGCAGATCTACCGGCGAGAGCTGAACACGATGCCGCAGTGGGCCGGATCCTGCTGGTACTACCTGCGCTACCTCGACCCAGCCGACGATCAGGCCTTCGCTGATCCGGTCAATGAGGCGTACTGGATGGCCAGGCCAGGACCCGCCGGCCGGGGCGGCGTCGACCTCTACGTTGGCGGGGCCGAGCACGCGGTGCTGCACCTGCTGTACGCCAGGTTCTGGCACAAGGTGCTCTACGACCTGGGTTACGTCTCGACCAGCGAGCCGTTCGCCAGGCTGGTGAACCAGGGCTACATACTCGCCGATGCGTTCACCGACGAGCGAGGCAGCTACGTTCCGGCCGCAGACGTCACCACCGCGGCCGACGGATCGGTCTCCTACCTGGGCATGCCGGTCACCAGGCGGGCCGGGAAGATGGGCAAGTCGCTGAAGAACGGCGTCAGCCCTGACGAGATCTGCCGCCAGTACGGCGCCGACACGCTGCGGGTCTACGAGATGGGTATGGGCCCGCTCGATGCTGACCGGCCCTGGCGGCCAGATGACATCACGGGCTCGCACAAACTCCTGCAGCGGCTCTGGCGCGCCGTGGTGAGCGAGCAGACCGGCCTGGCCGCCGTCAGCGACGCGAAGCCCGACCAGGCGACCGAGCGACTGCTGCACGCCGCGATCGCGGCGCTCCGCGCGGACTACGACGAGCTGAAGTTCAACACCGCCATCGCCAGGCTGACCGAGCTGACCACGGCCGCAGGCAGGATCGCCGCTCGCGATGGCGCTGCTGCCGCGCGCGGTGGCCGAGCCACTGGTGCTCATGGTCGCACCGCTCGCGCCGCACATCGCAGAAGAGCTCTGGCAGCGGCTCGGTCACGAGGGAACCCTGGCCTACCAGGACTTCCCGCGGGCCGACGCCGCGCTGGCGGCTGCGCTGACCGTGGACCTGCCCGTCCAGGTCAACGGCAAGACCAGGTTCGTGCTGACGGTTCAGCCTGGTGCCGACCGCGCCGACATCGAGCGGGCACTGCGGGCCAGGCCCGAGTTCGCCGCGCTGAGCGGCGGTCGCAGGGTCGGCCGGATCGTGATCGTGCCCGGCCGCATCGTCAATCTCGTGATTCCCTGACCGCTCAGCCGTCTCCTACATCTCCTACTTCTCCTACATCTCACGTTCTGGGTATTCGCCGGTACTCGGCGGATATAGTGCATCATGCCCGGTGTGCAGCGCGTTTTCCGCTTCTGGTCACGAAGCGGCCTCGCGTCCCCCGCCAGGTCCCGGCGCGCGGTTGCGATCGTGGCGAGCGTCGCCGTGGCGGGGGCGGCCCTTGCGGCGGGTTCTGCGGCATCCGGCCGGGACCGCGGCTTCAGCTGGCAGGTGCGGATCGCCGCTGGCGACTATGCCGCCAGGGCCGCCAGGTCAGCCAGCCTGCTCGAGCACACCTTCTACAACGGCACCGGGCTGTGGCACATGTGCATCGGGATGACCTGCAGCACCAAGAACCGGGACTGGGGCTCAGACTCTCTGACCTATGCGCTCTGGTTCCGCTGGAGCCTTGCCCGCGACCCCGCGATCCCGCCACTGATGCGCACGCTCGCGACGACGGCGCACACCTGGGCACCGGGAGATAACGGCAGCAGCGACACCGTCATGTGGGACTCGATCGCGAACGCGCGCGAATACCAGGTCACCGGCTCGCCGGCCGCGCTCGCCAAGGCGAAGGCAGCGTTCGCCTGGGTGGACTCGGTGATGGCCGACGGGTTCGGATCAGGAGCCTGCCCAGAGATCGACTACCAGTGGCCGCACGGTCGCGGCGGGAACCTCAAGACGCTCGAGACCGCCACCAACTACATCAAGGCCGCCCTGCTGCTGCACCAGATCACCGGCTCGGCCAGCTACCTGGACAAGGCGCAGGCGCAGTACAAGCAGGTCAGGCGCTACTTCCTGATCGGGAACGTGCCGCTGTACACGGTCTACGTCTTCGACAACAAAGCGACCTGCAAGGCACTGCCAGGACGCTACTTCGCCTCGGTGAACGGGAACATGATCTGGGCAGGCTCGGCACTCGCTGCCAGCACTGGCAACCGGGGCTACCTGCGGCAGGCGATCGCGACCGCACAGGCCGTGCGGTCGCGGCTGAGCGACGCGGCCGGGGTCTATGCGGACCTGCAGGCCGACAACGACGTGGCCGAGCCGCTGATCGAGGCGATGTACACCCTCGCCACCACCGATCACCAGCCCTTCGCCGCCCGCTGGCTGCTGTCGACGGCATCGGCGGCCGGTGCTGACCAGAACGCGGCGGGTGAGTTCGGCCGCTTCTTCGACGGCCCGCCGCCGACCTCGATCGCGACTGCCTGGCAGATCAACGGCGGGATTGCCCTGGTCCAGGCGGCCGCGGCGCTCGACCCGCACGGGACTCCGGCCGATCCTGGGTTCTGGCAGCACGCCAGGTACGTGGCCGACGACCAGGACCTGGACGATACCCCGCTGCGGATCACCTTCACGGGGCGAGCGATCGCGATCATGGGCTCGGTCGGCGCCAAGTGCTGCATCGACGGGCACGCCAGGGTGTTCGTCGACGGGACTGAGACCTTCGACCGCACCGGCATCTGGCAGAACATGACCAGCCCGTCCGTGCAGCAACCCGACCAGGTGCTCTTCGCCTGGCGGTGGCCGCGAGCCGGGCAGCACACCATCATGATCAAGCCGGGGATTCCGGACACGATGGAGGGCGGGTCCTTCTTCGCGATGAACGGCTACCTGCTCGTCAGGTAGCGCTCACGAATACGGGCGTGACCGAGACCACGAGCCGGAGCTGACCGAGTTCTGGGCGGACTGTAGCCGACGCGCCGAAGGTGTCCGTGACCGTGGCAGTCGCGCTCGTCCAGGGCAGGTTGACCGCCACCGGCGCCTCGTCTTCCCCGGCGAAGGCATCCCGCTCTGCCCAGAGCACAAGCAGCCGGCCCCGCGCATCGTCCCGCTCCACCTCGAACGCCCAGATCCCCTCCTGGACCTGGGCACCGCCATCCTCGTCACCGACCGCGCCCCGGCGAGCTGGGCTGCCAGCAGCGCGAATGTTCCGGCGGCCGGATGACGAAGGCTCAGCTCGCCGTCGGTGTAGCCGAGCAGCGGGAGCTTGCCGATCATCAGATGCATCATCTGGAGGTGGTCGACCGGCCCCGGGTACTCCGGCGCCAGGTTCCAGTAGGCGGTCCTGCGGACGCCTTCGGCCAGGGCGATCAGCGTGCGCGTGACGATCTGCCGGCAGTTGATCCGCGTACGCCTGGCCTCCAGCTCAGGCGGGCAGCCGGCCATGAACATCGCGAGCTCGGCCGGGAGCTCATCGATCCTTTCGTACAGCGCGGTCATCGCGCGCCGCTCTGGAGTGTCCTGGCTCGCCCGGGCGGCGAGCTCATCCGTGCTGCTCGTGGCGGGCGCCGCGGCGAACGCGGCCGCGAATACCTGCTGCATGACCGCCAGCGCTGCAGGGAACTCGAACGGCTGCGGGCCTGCGTGCTCGCCCGCGACCACCGGCTTGCAGTATCCGTGCGCCCGCATGAACTGCCGGGCCGTCGCCACGAAACCGGGCAGGCTGGCCACGTCACCATACAGATGGACGCTGAACAGGTCGAAACTGTCCCGCCCTGCGCCGGCGACGTAGTCGAAGAACTTCCGCTGCTCGCTTCCCTCGTCGCTGCTGAGGACGTCGTAGCCGCAACCGCCGAGCACGACCGCAGCGGTCGGATCGACCTCCTTGACGGCCAGGTACATGGTGCTCAGCTGCTCGGTGTACTCCTGCGCCGTCCCCGCCCAGAGCAGGTCGGCATTGCTCGGCTCGTTGTCACATTGCCAGTACCTGACCCGGCCCGCGCACCTGCGGACCACCTGACGGACGAACTCCGCGTAAGCCTCCTGGTCGTGAGCTGGTGACGGGGGCAGGAAGTCGGTGGGTTGCCTGGTCGCCCACGGCGAACTAGAACAGAGCGTGATCCACAGCTCCACGTCCTGCTCGTCCTGGCCGTCGAACTGGGCGATCAGCGCGTCGACCGCGTCCCACCGGTACTCCCCCTTGGCCGGCTCCACCTGCCCCCAGAAGAGATAAGCCCGCACGAGCCCGGCGCCGATGCCGCGGGCTTGCGGGGCGAACTGCCCGGGCGGCCCGAACAACCCGTAGCTGATGCCGCGCACGACGCCTACGCGGATGCCGGGCGGCTCGTAGCTGGTCACAGCCGTGGACTTCATGACTCAGGCGCCCCCTAGGTATCTTAGTTTACGTCGTATACTTCTCGTTTATATCGTATACTCCGATCGTGGGCAAACCATCAGCCAGCCAGCCACCGGCCAGCCCCGTCCCGCTGATCTGGACGTTGCCGCCGCCTCCTGCCCGGCAGCGCGCGCTCGGCAGGGATGAGATCGTCGCCGCGGCGATCGCGATCGCGGACGAGGGTGGCGCCGGCGCGCTGACCATGCAGGCCGTGGCCGCTCGGCTTGGCCCGTTTTCAGCGATGGCCCTGTACCGGTATGTGCACAGCAAGGACGGCCTGATCGATCTGATGCTCGACACCGCGACCGCCGAGATCCCGGTGGCCGGCCTGCCCGGCCAGGACTGGCGCTGCGACCTGCGCGAACTCGCGGTCAGCACCAGGCAGATGACCAAGCGGCACCCCTGGTACCCGGCGCTGTTTCACACCAGGCCGCCGGCCGGGCCGCACATGATGGGCCGGCTGGAGTTCATGCTCGCCGTGCTGACCGGGCGCGGTGCCAGCCTCGCCGAGGCGATGACGTATGCCGCGCTCATCGATCGGCACATTTACGGGAGCGGACTGCAGGAGTCCGAGGAAGCCAGGATGAGCCGCAGGCACGGCCTGGAGGACCCAGCCGCCATGGCCTCGGCGCTGGCCACGGTCCGCGATCTCGCCGCGGCCGACGGCCGCTACCCGCACCTCGCGCGCTGGCTCGCGAGCCCGGCCGGATCGCCAGCCGACGAGCAGTTCGCGCTCGGCCTCGGCTTCCTGCTCGACGGCATCGGGTCGCTGCTGCCAACCCGATCGCCTGGCTGACCGCCGCCGCGCGCCGCTAGCCGCTCTCCTGCTCGGCAGCGTGCCCTGACTCACGCTGTCCTTCGAGCTGACCGGCCGGCGCTGCCTGGGCTGCTGGCTTCGGCGGTGGCGCCTGCTGGTGCCCGAGTGCCACCGCGCTGAGCACCAGACACGCGAAGGCCAGGATCTGGAGCACCGCGAGGCCGCCGTGCGGCAACTGCTCGCCGAACAGGACGAACCCCGCGCCGATGGGGATGGCGTTGGTCACCATCGTGGCCATGCCCGCCGCGGTCAGCGCGTCGCCCCGCTGGTAGGCGGTCTGCAGCACGCTGGTCCCGACGCCGTAGGCGACGATCAGCGGTAGCAGTGCCAGCAGCCACAGGTCGCCGTAGCCGATCAGCTTTGCCGAGACGTCGCCATCGGCGAACAACAGGCCAGCGGCCAGGCCCAGGGTCGCGGCGCGGCCGAACCTGGTGGGCTGGACGATCAGCAGGACCGAGAGGCCGCCGCAGGCCGCCAGCCAGACGACGATGCCGGCAACCGGCGGGTGCTTATCGACAGATTCCCTGCCGATCAGGGACAATCCGAGCAGAAGCAGCCCGGCCAGCGCCAGGATGACAGCGAACTGCTCGCGACGAGCCAGCCTGGACGGGTGACCGCGCGCCGTCGCGAACGCCAGCACCGCCACTCCGGAGGCGGTTACCGCCTGCACCAGGGCTAGCGGCGCGAGGCGCAGGGCGGCCACGTACATCAGCCAGCCCGCCGTCTCGGCGCCGAACGCCTTCATCCAGCGCTTGTCGTGGATCAGGAAGTCGACGACCCGCAACGGCCGGCGCGGCGACAGCCTGGGTAGCGCCGCGGCCGCGTCATGCTCCAGGGAGTAGGCGGTGTTCGTCACCAGGGCAGCGATGAACGCCAGCCCCAGTCCGATCCACTCCAGTGGCATCCTGCGGACGCTAGCATCCGGCCAGGTCGGCGAGATCAGCCGGGCTCGGGCCGGCCTGCCGCCAGCGTCGCCGCTGCGGCGGTGAACTCCTGGCCGAATTGAAGCAGGTCAGCCCACCGATGCGGGATGGCATCGGCGCCGTCGCGCGCGCCTAGCAACCCGCCCGCGATAGCGGCGTTGGTGTCGGCGTCGTTGCCGAGCCTGGCGATGTCGACCAGCACGTCAGCGAGCGGGCGCAGGTCAAGCACGGCCGCCACCGCCAGGCTGAGCGAGTCGAGGACGTACCCCGATGCCCCGCCCGGGAACGGGATCTCGCCCGAGGCCGCCAGCACCGCAGGACGCAGTTCCCGGCCGACCAAGATCGCCTCGGCGACCTGCGCGCTGCCTAGCTCGCGCGCGGTCGCGAGCCCGGCGCCCACCGCCTCACCGGGCGCCTGCCCGGCCACGAGCGCCGCCGCGATCTCGTTGTAGGCCGCGCACGCGGAGACCGCGCGCTCGTCATCGTGGGTGATCGCGGAGATCTCGATGGAATCGCTGATCCGCCGCTGGCGGCTCGTGACCGCCAGCGCGGTCGGGATGCAGCGCATGAGCGAGCCGTTTCCAGCCTGGCCGGGGCCCGCGCCCGCCGCCCGCGGGTCACGGCAGCGGCGGTACCGGTCCAGGCCCTCGCTGGTCGCGCCGCCGATGTCGGCTGGCCGCGAACCGGGCTCGCGTCCCGGCCAGTCGCCGTCCAGCCAGGCCAGCATGTTTTCGGCCGCCGACCTGACGACGTCCTGGCCAGGCCTGGCACGCAGGTAGGCGAGCAGCACCGCCCTGGTGAGGTCGGTGTCATCGGTGGCATGGCCGGCCGGCCAGCGCAGCGCTCCGCCACCCACGATCTCGCGCAGGCCATCGGGGTACTTGTCCCTGACCGCCGACCAGGAAGTGAACTCCAGGGTCGCGCCCAACGTGTCACCGGCGTGCACGCCGAGCAGCGCGCCGGCCAGCCGGGTGGTCAGCGAAGGAACTCCTCGTTCGGCCGCGCGTGTCATCGTCTGCTCCCGTATTCGCTTGCTCCTGAGCCATGTTATTCTCATGTTGAGTTTTTCTCAATACGAGATAATCTCAGAGCGAGACTGTGACGTTAGACAGTGATGCGGGAGAGCTGACATGACCGAACCGGGCAGCGAGCAGGAGTTCCTTGCCGGCTATGACCCGCGCGCCTACGACCCCATCGCCGTGACCGTCGACGTCGTCACGCTGACGATCAGGGATGGCGGCCTGCACGTACTGCTCGTGCAGCGGGGAGTACCGCCGTACGCCGGCCAGTGGGCCTTGCCCGGCGGCTTCGTGCGGGCCAGCTCAGAGGACCTCGCCGAGGCCGCGGTCAGGGAACTGGGCGACGAGACCGGGGAGCATCTCGGCAGGGCGCACCTCGAACAGCTCGGTACCTACGGCGCACCTGGTCGCGATCCGCGCATGCGGGTGATCTCCGTGGCCTATCTTGCGTTCGCCCCTGAGCTGCCTGAACCGCAGGCGGGCAGTGATGCCGCTGCCGCCGCCTGGGTTCAGGTCGATTCGCTCGGGCTGACCGACGGCGGCACTGGCCAGCGGTCAGGCACCACGAGGAAGCTTGCCTTCGATCACGCCAGGATCCTGGCCGACGGCCTCGAGCGGGCCAGGTCCAAGCTCGAGTACACGCCGCTCGCGACGTCCTTCGTCACCGAGCCGTTCACGATCTCCGAGCTGCGGATGGTCTACGAGACGGTCTGGGGCGAGCCGCTGCACGCGGGCAACTTCCACCGCAAGGTGCTCTCGGTGCCAGGTTTCGTCGACGGCACGGGCGAGACCACCGAGACCGGCGGGCGGAGGGGCGGCCCGCGAGCCAGGCTCTACCGCCCAGGCGACGCTCGGCTGCTGCATCCGGCGCTGCTGCGACCAGGCCGGGAAGATGCGGTCCGCTGACATGGCCGCGTCGGTGAGCTGGCCGACCGAGATGCCGCTCAGCACCAGCCAGGCGATCGAGCTGATCGAATCGGCCAGCGGGCCGGCCGACCTCTTCGGTGCCGACCTCCTCGGGCCCGGAGCCGCCCGCCGCTACCGGCGGCTGGCCAGGCTCACGCATCCGGACGTGACCCGCGCCGACGCCCGGTCCGCCGCGGCGTTCGCGAAGCTCGCCGCGCTGTGGCAGCGCCACTGTGTGATCAGCGGTACCGAGGCCGACGGCCGGCCGGTAGGGCCCGTCGTGGCCCGCGGCGACCTGGCGAACTTGTATCAGCTACGTCCGAGGCCAGCGGCCGGTCAGAGTGGGCCGAGCCAGCGGCGCCGATGGCCGCGCTGATGAAGCTCACGAGGAACCCAGCGAACAACGACCTGATGGATCGCGAGGCTGCCGCGCTGCGCACGCTCGCGGAGCGAGTACCCGCCACGCTCACCGCCTACTTCCCTGACCTGATCGACGTGCGGCGGCTGCGAGACCCGCGGACCGGAGCTGAGCGGCGCGGCAACCTGCTCGGCTCGCTCGACGGTTTCGTCAGCCTGGCCGAGGTCCGGCGCAGGCAGCGGGCCGGAGTTGATCCGCGGGACGCCGCGTGGATGTGGCGCAGGCTGCTCGTGGCGCTCGGGGCGGCGCACCAGGCCGGCGTCACCCATGGCGCGGTGCTCCCCGAGCACGTGCTGATCCATCCGGCCGAGCACGGCCTGGTGCTGGTCGACTGGTGCTACGCCGGACAGGACGGCCTGCCGCTTGCGGCGATCGTCGGACGTTACCGGGCCTGGTACCCGCCCGAGGTGCTGACCAGGACGCCCGCTGGACCCGGCACCGACATCTGGCTCGCGACGCGCTGCATGACCGAACTGATCGGCGAGCGGCTGCCCGCGCCGCTCGCAGCCTTCGCCAGAGGCTGCCAGCTCGCCAGCCCGGCTCGCCGCCCGCAGGACGCCTGGCAGTTGCTCGCTGAACTCGACGACCTGCTGGGGCGGCTGTACGGCCCGCGCAGATTCCGGCCCTTCGTCATCCCGGCGTAGGGCAAACCAGGAAGGAGATCCGCCATGGGAAGCGGACGATGGTCAACCGATGTATACGACGCTGCCGCGCGGTATCGCATGGCCACAGGGGCCAGTGCCTTCGCGCACAGCGACAGCGGCGCGACGAGCGTCCATCCGAGCCTTGACCCGCACAGCCTGACGCTCAGGGAGAGCCGCGACTCCGACGAGCATCCGCGGTCGCTGGCCATCGCCGTGCTGTTCGACGTGACCGGGTCGATGCGCGACGTGCCGCGCCAGCTACAGCAGAAGCTCCCGCAGTTGCTCGGCCTGCTGCTTCGCAAGGGCTACGCGGACGACCCGCAGATCCTGTTCGGCGCGATCGGCGACGCCACCTGCGATCGCGCGCCGCTCCAGGTGGGCCAGTTCGAGTCCGATAACAGGATGGACGACGACCTGAGCAGGATCCTGCTGGAAGGCGGAGGCGGCGGGCAGAAGACCGAGTCGTACGAGCTCGCCATGTACTTCATGGCCAGGCACACCGTCACAGACTGCTACGCCAAGCGCGGCAAGCGCGGGTACCTGTTCCTGATCGGCGACGAGATGGCCTACCCCAGGGTCAAGCGCTCCGAGACGGCCGCCGTGATCGGGGACGGCTTGCAGGCCGACATCCCGCTCGACGCCATAGTCGCGGAGCTGACCAGGGCCTGGGACACCTACTACATCCTGCCGGCGGGCGCCAGCTACGTCGGCGACCGCGAGGTGCTGGGCTTCTGGCGCGGACTGCTCGGCCAGAACGTGATCGAACTGGCAGACCTCGGCGCGGTCAGCGAAACGATCGCGCTGACCGTCGGGATCGGTGAGGACGCGATCAATCTGGCCGACGGCCTCGCCGACCTGGACGACGTCGGATCGGACGCGGCGCCTGCAGTGTCGAAGGCGCTCGCCGCGATCGGGCCGCCTGCGTCGGATCTGATCTCGGTGGCGCTCGACGACCTCGACGGCCAGGACGGGAACGTCCGGCTGTGACCGGCCTGCTGATCGGTGACCACGTCATCGTGGTCGACCTCGGCTACGGCGACAGCGGAAAGGGCACCGTAGTCGACTGGCTCTGCGCACGGCAGCCCGACGCGCCAGGCCTCGGCGGCGGCCGGCGGCGCGCCGCTCCGCACGCGGTGGTCAGGTTCAACGGCGGAGCGCAGGCGGCCCACAACGTGGTGACGCCAGACGGCCGGCACCACACGTTCTCCCAGTTCGGCGCCGGGATGTTCACGCCAGGCGTGCGGACCCACCTGTCGCGGTTCCTCCTCGTGGACCCGCTCGCGCTGGCCGCCGAGGCCGACGGCCTCGCGGCGGCCGGCGTAGCGGGCCCGCTTGACCGGCTGACCGTGGACAGGGACGCCCTGGTCACAACGCCGTACCACCGGTCCGCCAACCGCGCCAGGGAGCGGGCCCGCGGCGCAGGCCGGCACGGGTCCTGCGGCATGGGCGTCGGCGAGACCGCCAGGTACGCGCTGGAGTTTCCCGCCGACGCGCCCCGGGCCGGCGACTGCGCGACGCCACGCCTGCTCGCGAGCAAGCTCGGGCTGTTGCGCGACTGGCTGATGACCGAGTTCGGCCCAGGAATCGACGGACAAGATGGCGTGAGCGTTCCCCAAGTCGCCGGCGTCTGCGCCGCCTTTGCCGCGTTCGCAGGCCGGGTCCGGCTCGTGGACGGCGGTTACCTGACCGGCCTGCTGCGCGCCGGGCCTGTCGTGTTCGAGGGAGCGCAGGGAGTGCTGCTCGACGAGTGGCACGGCTTCCATCCGTATACGACGTGGTCGACGACCACGTTCAGAAACGCTGAGACGCTGCTGGCGGAAGCTGGTCAGTCCGCGGCCAGGCTCGCGGTCATCCGGTGCTACCTGACCAGGCACGGCCCGGGGCCGCTGGTCACCGAGGATCCGACGCTGGAGCTTCGGGACCGCTTCAACAGGCGAAACGAATGGCAGGGCGACTTCAGGGCCGGGCACTTCGACGCCGTGGCGCTCAGGTACGCGCTCGAGGCGGCCGGCGGCGCCGACGGGATCGCGCTCACCCACCTGGACGTCGCGCGGCACGCGCCGTTGCTGTATTGCGACCGGTACCAGGCCGACGGCGAGTTCATCGACCGCCTCCCAGTCGGCCAGGACCGCGACCTGACCAGGCAGGAGCGGCTGACCGAGCTGCTGCTGCGGGCCAGGCCCGTGTACCGCGCTCCGGCAGCGCCCTGGCCGGAACTGGTCGCCGAGGCCCTGGCCAGCCCCGTCACCGTGCTGTCCTACGGGCCAACGGCGGCCGACAAGGTGGCGGTCAGTCCCCCGGTGCGGCAGGGCGTTAGAGGCTGAGGTCCACGATCACCGGAGCGTGATCGCTCGGTCCTTTGCCCTTGCGCATCTCGCGGTCGATCCATGCGTCCTTGACCAGGCCGGCCAGGCCTGAATTGGCCAGGACCAGATCGATCCGCATGCCCATTCCCTTGTGGAACGAACCAGCCCGGTAGTCCCAGTAGGTGAACGGGACGCCCTTGGCGATCCGCGGCATGACATCGGTGAGCCCGCGCCCGAGCACGGCCGCGAGCGCCGCCCGCTCCTGCGGAGTAACGTGCGTCGAATCCGCGAAGGCGGCGGGGTCCCAGACATCGGCGTCGGATGGCGCGATGTTGAAGTCGCCCATCACCGCGAACGGCCTGTCCGCTGCCGCTTCCGCCGCCACCTGGTCAGCGAGCGCTCGCAACCAGGCCAGCTTGTAGGCGTAGTGCGGGTCGGACGGCGTCCTGCCGTTCGGCACGTACACCGACCGCACCCGCACCTGACCGCAGGTCACCGCGATCGTCCTGGCCTCCAGCGTCCCTGGGTCAGGGAAGCCGGGGTCCGCCGCCAGGCCGCGGGCCACGTCATCGAGCCCCACCCTGGACAGCACCGCGACGCCGTTCCAGCGGCCTTCGCCGTGGTGTGCCACCTCGTAGCCGAGCGGCGTCACGGCGTCGGCGGGGAAGCCGTCGGCCGGCACCTTGGTCTCCTGCAAGCACACCACGTCAGGCTGGGCCTGCTCGAGCCACTCGACCAGCCTGGGCACCCTCACCAGGACCGAGTTCACATTCCAGGTTGCTATCCGCACGGCGCTATCCAATCAGGCACCGCCGACAACCGCTCAGTTCACGAAGACCTTCGGGCTGCCCGTGACACTCGAGTCCGTGACCGGCCCGAACGTAGCCGAGAAGTTCGCTGAGGTCGGGCATAGAGCACCGGTCAACAAGAAACGGGCGGTGACCGGCTATTCCGGCCAATCAGGCCGATACGCGGGCCTGCGGCCCTTACGTGCTCGCGGCCGCAGCGCCCGGGATCTCCTGTCACCGGTCAAACAGCTGACCGACCCTGGCGATGAACTCGCGCAGGTTGGCTTCCGAGGTCAGTTCGTTCGCCGCCGGCACCGTCAGCCAGCGCAGCGGTGCGTCGGGATTCTCGGCCTTGATCGCGTCGGGGTCGCCCGTGGCGAGCACGAACCGGATGTCAGCGTGCTCGTGCGCCGGCTCATGCGCAGCCGCAGGCACGGACACGATCACCACTTGCCTGATCGAGGCGTCCGGCCAGGGTGCCAGGTCGGTGAGGCCGGTTTCCTCCCCCGCCTCACGCAACGCGATCGCGAGCGCGTCCCGCTCGCCAGGGTCGCCGTGGCCGCCGACCTGCAGCCAGGCCTGCTGGCGCTGGTGCCAGCGAAGCAGCACGCGCCGGCTCGGCGGGTGCACGATCAGCGCCGACGCGGTCAGGTGCAGCGGCAGCGACCTGGACCAGGGATCTTCTGAGCCCTCGGTCATCGCCCGGACGCGGCTCACGTCCGCGGTCTCGTCCTCATCGTGCGCGCGGTAGCGGTCAAGGGCGCCGAGCGCGGCGGGTTCCCCGGTGGCCGTCTGGGTCTCCCGCTCGCCGCCGCGGTGCTGGCCGCTCGTAGTCACTGTCCTCCATCCGCCACGCCCGTGGCACGGTCGCGCCGCCGAGCCTGGGACTGCTGGTACCAGTACCGAGCGGGTTGAGGTCCTTCTTGCCGGCCGGCCGCGGGCGCTGCTTGACTGATTGCCATCACTGAATGGGTGCTCGAGCCACGTGGCGGCACGGTCCCGGTCGTCGCGTGCCTGCCGCACGGGGGCCTAGAGTATCCGGCTGAACTCGCCAGCGAACTCGCTGTCCGCCAGGACATGCTCTGGTCGGACTGGCTGACCAGGGATCTCTACGCGTTCCTGCCCGACCTCGGCATCACGACGGTCACGACCAGGTTCAGCCGGTTCGTCGCCGACGTCAACCGCGATCCCGACGGCGAGCAGCACGGCGGCTTCTGGACCAGCGTGGTGGCGGCCAGGATGCCGAACGGCCGCGCCGTGTACCGCAGGTCCCTGACCTCTGCGGAGATCGCGCACCGGATCAGCCTCGTGCACGCGCCGTTCCACACCGCCCTTGATGAGGTCGTTGGCCGGCTGCTGGCCAGGTTCCCCAGGGTGCTGCTGCTCGACCTGCACAGCTACGGGGCCGGGCTTGACGGCGACGTGATCCTGGGCGACCGGCACGGCGTGACCGCCTCGGCAGCGGCCATCGCCCTCGTATCTGGGTCGCTCGGCGCGGCCGGCCTGGACGTCAGGATGAATCAGAGGTTCGCAGGCGGCTGGACGATCCGGCGGTTCGCCAGCCATGACCGTGTGGACGCCATTCAGGTCGAACTCAACCAGCGGCGCTATCTCGACCTCGAGCGTCGCCGTTACCCAGCGCCGCCGCCACGCGGCGACTTCGCGGCCACCCAGCGTCTGCTTCGCGACACGCTCAAGCAGATCGCGGAAACAACGGCGGGCATTTATCCGCTTCTATACTGAGCCGCCCAGGCTGGCGGGTGCGCGGTGGCCAAGCTGCGTGGCAAAGCGTGTTCACAGGCACGTAACAGGCCGGAATCATGGCGGCAACGCCGGCCGGTCACTCTCGGTGTACCGGCGAGATGACGCAGGAGGTCTGATGACGCAGTGGAGAATCCGGGTCGTGGTACCGGAGGCGGCCGCCGGACGGCGCGCGCTGCGCCGCGCGCTTGCCCAGGCCCCCGGCACCGTCGTCCGCCTCGATCCGCCAGGCGTCGACGTCGCGGAGACCTCGCGCGACGTCATCGTCGAACTCGGCGAGGACGAAGCCCTGGATGACCTGCTGCGCACGCTGCATGAGGTCAGCCCGCACGTGTTCATCAGCCGCGTCGACGAGCCACCGCCCGAGGCGGGCCAGCCGATCCGCGTCAGGAGAATCTCCCGCATGGGAGGCATCCCGGGTTAGCCTGCTCCGCAGGGAGGCCTTATGACCGGGTTGGCTCCGATTCGCGACACCGCCATCCAGAGCGCACTCGAGCGTCTCAGCCTGGAAGACAAGGTCCGCTTGCTGTCCGGCCAGGACATGTGGTCGCTGCCCGCCATCGACGCGATCGGGCTGGCCTCCATCGTGATGTCCGACGGACCGGTCGGGGTCCGCGGCACGCAGTGGAGCGCGAGCGCACCTTCGATCGCCCTGCCCAGCCCCACCGCGCTCGCCGCCACGTGGGATCCCGGCCTGGCGCGCCAGGCCGGCCGGCTGCTCGGCCAGGAAGCCAGGCGCAAGGGCGTGCACGTCCTGCTGGCGCCGACAGTCAACCTGCATCGCAGCCCGCTCGGCGGCCGGCACTTCGAGGCCTACTCCGAGGATCCGCTGCTCACGGCCGCCATCGGGAACGGCTACGTGCGCGGAGTCCAGGATCTGGGTGTCGCGGCGACGGTCAAGCACTACGTGGCCAACGACTTCGAGACCGAGCGCTTCACGGCAAGCGCGGACGTCAGCGAGCGCGCGCTGCGCGAGTTGTACCTGGCGCCCTTCGAGGCGCTCGTGCGCGACGCGGGCGCCTGGGCCGTGATGTCCGCCTACAACGCCGTCAACGGGGTCGCCATGACCATCAACGGCGCCCTGCAGATCGGTGTGCTCAGGGACGAGTGGGGCTTCGATGGCATCGTCGTCTCTGACTGGATGGCTGCCCACGACACCGCGGGCGCGGCCAACGGCGGCCTCGACGTCGTCATGCCGGCCAGGGGAAGTCCCTGGGGCCAGCGGCTGGTGACCGCGGTGCGCGAGGGAACCGTGCGGCCCGAGGTCATCGACGAGCACGTCAGCAGGGTGCTGCTGCTGGCCGCCAGGGTCGGCGCCCTGGCCGGGACCGACGAGGCGGTGCCGCCGGAGAGCTGGCCTCCGCCCATCGACGGAGCGGCCCTCGCCCGCGAGATCGCGTCCCGTTCCTTCGTGCTGGCAAGCAACCGCAATGACGTCCTGCCACTGAATCCGCGATCGCCAGGCAGGATCGCGCTGATCGGCGCGCTGGCCAGGAACGCCAGGGTGCTCGGCGGCGGTAGCGCCACCGTCTTCCCCGCCCACGTCACCTCGCCGCTCGAGGGCCTATCCGCCGCGCTGCCAGCAGGAGCGACGCTCAGGTACGCGGTCGGCACCGATCCGCGCGCGCATCTGGCTCCCGCCGCGGGGCCCGCCTGGACGGACCTGCGCGCGGTCTTCAGGGACGCGTCGGGCGCCGCGCTGCACGCGACCCCGCTCGCCACCGGGGCCGGCCGCTGGATGGAGTTGCCGGCTGGCGTCAGCGGCCGCCGCGCTGGCGAGCGTCGAGATCTCCGGCCGCCTGACCGCCGCCGAGGACGGAGTCCACCGGCTCGGGATCCGGGGAACGCGGCAGGTTCACGCTGACAGCGGACAGTTCCGCGCTGTTCGACGACGAAGTGCTGCGGGACGGCACGGACTTCTCCAGGCTGTTCCTGGCACCGCCAGAACGCCGGCTGCCGCTGCCGCTCGAGGCAGGCGCAGCCGCCGACGTGACGCTGATCAGGCACCTGTCCCCCGGCGAGGGCGGAGCCCTGGTGTCGATGGCGCTCGGCTATGGCGAGCCGACCGGCACCGACGCGGACCTGCTCGCCGAGGCGGAGCGGGTCGCGGCGGCGAGCGACGTCGCGATCGTCGTCGTCGGCACGACCGACGAGGTCGAGTCCGAGGGATTCGACCGCACCGACCTCGCGCTGCCTGGCCGGCAGGATGAACTCGTCCGCCGGGTCGCCGCAGTCGCCAGCCGGACGATCGTCGTCGTCAGCGCCGGTTCGCCGGTCGAACTGCCGTGGGCCGATGACGTCGACGCCGTGCTGCTGACCTGGTTCGGTGGCCAGGAACTCGGGCACGCGCTCGCCGACGTGCTGCTTGGAGCCAGTGAGCCAGGCGGACGGCTGCCGACCACCTGGCCGGCCGTCGCCGCCGACTGCCCTGTGCTGAGCACGACACCGGACGACGGCGTGCTCAGGTACGCCGAGGACATCTACATCGGCTACCGGGCCTGGGATCGGGGGCCGGCGGTGCCGCGCTATCCATTCGGCCACGGCCAGGGATACACCTCGTGGGACTACGAGCGCATCGAGGTCGACGGCGGGCAGGTCAGCGTGACACTCAGGAACACCGGCAGCAGGCATGGCCGGGAGGTCGTGCAGCTCTACCTGACCCCGGCGGGACCGGCCGCCGGCCAGGCCACGCCCGGCAGGCCAGAGCGCTGGCTGGCCGGCTTCGCGACCGCGGAGGCGGAGCCGGGCAGCGCGGTCACGATCACGACCGGCCTGCCGCCGCGCGCCTTCGAAGTATGGGCGGACGGCTGGCGGACGGTCGGCGGCGAGTACCGCGTCGAGGCCGGGCACAGCATCGCCGATCGGCGGCTCTCCGCCACGATCACGATCCCCTGACGTATGACAGGGCGCGGCGGTCTGCGCCGCCTGCTTGTCAGCCTCGGCATCGCGAACGCGGCACTCTACGCGCTCTACATCGGCGTGCTGCAGGTGCTCCTGCCGCTGCAGATCGAGGCCATCAACCAGGCGCACAAGGTGGCCACCCTCGGGTTCGTGTCCGGCGTCAGCGCCGCCGTAGCCGCGGTCTGTAACCCGCTGGGCGGCGCGCTCTCCGACCGGACCCGATCCCGGTACGGCCGTCGCGCACCGTGGCTGATCGGGGGCGCTGGCGCGGCCATCTGCGCGCTCGCCGTGCTCGGCCGCGCTGGCAGCGTGCTGATGATCGTCGTGGGCTGGAGCCTCGTCCAGGCCTTCGCCAACGTCTACCAGGCCGCGCTCACCGCGGTGGTGCCCGACCGGGTGCCCGCGCAGCGGCGCGGCGCCGCCTCGGCCGTCGTCGGCGTGGCCATGTCAGTCGGCGCGGCAGCGGGTGTCGGGCTCGCCACGCTGTTCTCCGGCAACCTGGCCTGGGGCTACCTCGCGCTCGGGATCGTGCTCGCGATCACGGCTTTCGCGTTCGTCACGCTGACGTCGGATCCGCCAGCCCTAGATCCGCCGCTCACGAAGGCGGCGCGGCGCGGCGACGTGGCTTCCCGGCTCTCGACGTTCACATCGGCGCTCCGGCATCGCGACTTCGCCTGGGTCTTCTGCGGCCGCGCCGCGATGATCCTTGGCTATTTCCTGGTCGCCGGCTTCGAGCTCTACATCCTGACCGACTACGTCAGGCTGCCGGCCGGGATGCGGCCAGCCACCGGCGTCACGATCCTGGCGGTGATCAGCACGCTGTGCTCGGTGCTGGCCGCCGCGGTTTGCGGGCCGCTCTCAGACCGGCTTGGGCGGCGCAAGGTGTTCGTCATCGGCTCGGCGGCGATCTCTGGCGGGGCGACGGTCCTGCCGATCCTGTCCCCCACGTTCGCGACGATGACGATCTTCGCGGCCCTGGCCGGGCTGGCGTTCGGCTGTTACCTGGCCGTGGACACCGCGCTCGTGACGCTGGTGCTGCCCGCTCAGGAGGACGTCGGGCGCGACATGGGCGTGCTCAATGTCGCCAACGCCGGCCCGCAGATCGTCGCGCCGCTACTCGCGGCGCTCATCATCTCCCACCTCGGCGGCTACCCTGCGCTCTTCGCCGCCGGCGGAGCCGTCGCGATCGCCGGAGCGGTCGCGATCGGGCCCGTCCGGTCTGTTCGCTAACGAATCAGGCGGCGACCTGGTCGTCGGCGGTCTCGATGTCCTTGAAGAAGCGCCGGTGCACCCGCAGGGTCTCGTTGCCGGTGGGAATCACGTGCCACAGCCCGGTGCCAGGACCCAGCTTGGTCGCCCGCGGCAGTTCGGTGACCACGCCCTTTGCCTTCGCCATGCTGGTCTTGCCCGCGTCCAGGATCAGGATCCGCTGCGGGGTGACGACGAAGATCCGGTACCTGTTCATGCCGAGGAAGACGAAGACGCCGGTCAGCGCGGCCAGCCATTGGCTCGCGGTCTGGGCGCCGAAGACGGCCTGGATGGTCTCGCCCTGCTGCAGATATGGCGCGGATGACGTCTGCATCGAATCACGAAGTGCCAATGTGTCCCTCCCATAAGGGGGCTATGCCTATATGACCAGAGCAGAAACAGTACTGGCCACGTTGACGTCTTGGTCAGCATTTCGCCAGAGAGCGCCCGCAGTCATAACCGCACCTCGCGCGTCATTTGCGGGGTTTCGATGGTCAAACGACTGCCACCGGCATGCAGAATTGGGGTCATGGGATTCGACTTGCCTGGCCTGCTCGCCGAGCGCACTGGCCAGGGTTACGAGCTACATGCCCGCTACCTCAACCCGCAGCGTCCGCGGATGCTGCACGCGATCGGGTTCGACAAGGTGTACGAGCGGGCTGAGGGCGGCTACCTCTATGACGGCGCCGGTAACCGCTACGCGGACTTCCTTTCCGGATTCGGAGTGCACGGCGTCGGCCACAACCATCCGGTGGTCAAGAAGGCGATCCACGACGTCGTCGACGCCGAACTCGCGAGCATGGTCCAGTTCGACTGCGCGCTCCTGCCCGGGCTGCTGGCTGAGCGCCTGCTGGCCAAGGCGCCTGGGCTGGACCGGGTGTACTTCTGCAACAGCGGGACCGAGGCGGTCGAGGCTTCGCTGAAGTTCGCCAGGTACGCCACGGGCCGGCCCAGGATCTTGTACTGCGACCACGCGTTCCACGGGCTCACCACCGGCTCGCTCTCTGTGAACGGCGCCGATGAGTTCCGGCGCGGATTCGATCCGCTGCTGACCGACACGTGCATCCCGTTCGGCGACCTGGACGCGCTCGAGGCCGAACTGCGCAAGGGCGACGTCGCGGCCCTGATCGTCGAGCCGATCCAGGGCAAGGGCGTCGCCATCGCACCGCCCGGCTATCTGGCCGGGGCCAGCAAGCTGCTCCACGAGAAGGGGGCCCTGCTGATCTGCGACGAGGTGCAGAGCGGCATGGGAAGGACCGGGCGATTCTTCGCCTACCAGCACGAAGACGTCGATCCCGACATCGTGCCGGTCGCCAAGACCCTGTCCGGCGGATTCGTCCCGGTCGGAGCGACGATGGCCAAGGGCTGGATCTTCGACAAGGTGTACTCCTCGATGGACCGCGTCCTCGTCCACGACTGCACCTTCGGATCGAACGCCGCGGCCATGGCGGCCGGGCTCGCCACGCTCGCCGTGATCGAGGAGGAGCAACTCGTCGCCAACGCCGAGCGGACCGGCACCGCGATGATGCAGGCCCTGACCGACCTGGCCGGGCAGTACGAGATGCTCGCCGACGTGCGCGGGCGCGGGCTCATGATCGCGATGGAGTTCGGCAAGCCGTCCTCGCTGAAGCTGCGCACGAGCTGGAACATGCTGCAGAAGGCGCGTCGCGGCCTGTTCGCCCAGATGGTGGTCGTCGCGCTGTTCCAGCGGCACCGGATTCTCACCCAGGTCTCCGGCGACCACATGGAAGTCATCAAGCTGCTGCCCGTCCTGGGCATCGGCGACGAAGAGGTCGCCATGTTCAGCGAGGCGCTTGCCGATGTCATGCGGGACGCGCACCGCGGCAGCGGCCTGATGTGGGACTTCGGCAGGTCGCTGGTCAAGCAGGCTGTGACGCGGTAAGCGTGGCCGGCAGGCGGAAGACGCTGGCTACTTCTCGCGCTGGTGGTAGCCGGCCGTCATGCCGCCGTCGACCGGCAGCGCTGTGCCGGTGATGAACTCGGCCTCGGCGCTCGCGTAGAAGACCGCCGCAGCCGCCACGTCGCTCGCCTGGCCGATCCTGCCGATCGGCGGCACCGGCCAGTCGCCGCTCTCCGGGCGGTCCTGCTCTCCGGGCGGTGCCATGTGCCGCATGCCAGGCCAGGTGTCGCCCGGGCACAGCACGTTCGACCGCACGCCGTCGGGACCGCCCTCCAGCGCCAGCATCTTGCCGAGCATGACCACCGCGGCCTTCGAGACCGAGTACAAGCCGATCGATTGCTCGCCCCAGATGCCCGCGTCCGAGGCTATGTGCAGCATGGTCCCGCGCCGCAGAGCCAGGTGCGGGTATGCGGCCCGCGCGTACAGGAAGTAGCCGCGCACGTTGACATCCATCAGCCGGTCGTAGTCCTGCAACAGGCGTCGCCAGCAGGCCAGCGGTGACCCCGACGCCTGCGTTGTTGACCAGCACGTCGAGCCCGCCAAGCAACTCGGCTGCCGTCGAGGTCGACTCGGTCACCGCGCCCGGGTCGCCGGCGTCCGCCCGCACGAACCAGGCCGGACCCGAACGGCGCAGTGACACCTCGGCCCGCTCGCCGAGTGCCCGGTCGCGGCCAGTGATGACCACCTGCGCGCCCTCGGCGATGAATCGCTCGGCGATCGCGAAGCCGATACCCGTGGTTCCGCCCGTGATCAGCGCGCCCTTGCCAGCCAGTCGCCCGCCGCTCGTCTGCGTCATCTCAGCCCCGCTCCCCTGCGTCTGGCACAGCACCTGACGACCGGGACGCTATCAGCGCGAGCCGGCCAGCGTTCGCGGCAAAACTGAAACGTGTTCTTGTTTTGCGCGGGTGCCGGGCAATAGAGTCCGAGCCATCCGATCAGGACCGCGCCCCGGCCCGCGGTGGCGCCGTCGCCGTTCCGCCCGCTGCGAGGATGCGATGGATCAGACCGCCGACTATGTCATCGTCGGAGCCGGCAGCGCGGGCTGCGTGCTGGCCAGGCGGCTCGCCGACGCCGGTGCCAGCGTCATCGTGCTCGAAGCGGGCGGACCTGATCGCTCCTACATCGTGCGCAAGCCCGGCATGATCGCGATCTTCCACAACGTGCCCGACCTGAAGAAGCGGCTCGACTGGGGGTACTTCAGCGCCCCGCAGGCCAGCGCGCTCGGCCGGACCATCCCGCAGGTGCGCGGCCGGGTGGTGGGCGGGTCAGGCTCTATCAACGGGATGCTGTTCGTCCGCGGCAACGCCAGGAACTACGACGACTGGGCCGCCGACGGCTGCGCCGGGTGGGGCCACTCCGACGTGCTTGCCAGCTTCAAGCGGATGGAGAACTGGGAGGACGGCGCCACCGAGTTGCGCGGAGCCGGCGGCCCGATCGAGGTCACCAGGCAAGTGGACCTGACGCCGGCCTCGCAGGCCTTTATGGCCGCGCTCGCCGAGACGGCCGGGGTTCCCGTCATCGATGACTACAACGGCGCGTCGCAGGAGGGTGTCGCCGTCTTCCAGCAGAGCGTGCGGGGCGGGCTGCGGTATAGCTCGTCGGTCGGTTACCTGGACGACCACAACCTCCCGAACCTTGCCGTAGAGACGCGGGTCACCGTAGCCAGGATCATCGTCGACAAGGGCAGGGCCACCGGCGTGGAAGTGATCACGGCCGATGGCAAGAAGACGATCAAGGCGACCCGCGAGGTGATCCTGTCGGCTGGCGTATATGGCTCACCGCAGATCCTGATGCTCTCCGGCATCGGCCCGGCGGCGCACCTGCGCCAGCACGGCCTCGACGTCGTCGCCGACCTCCCCGTCGGCGACAACCTGCACGATCACATGTTCGTGCCGATGACCTACGTGATGAAGTCGGCCCGCCACCGGGGCACGACGCCCTACTTCGCCAGCGGGCTGCTCAAGGAGACGCTGCGCGGCGGCACCTGGATGGGACGCAGCGTGTTCGAGGCCGTCGGCTTCGTCAGGAGTCAGCAGGCTGGCACGATCCCGGATATCCAGGTGCACGCGCTGCCGTGGTCGTATCCGTTCCCCAACCAGGACGCCCCGGTCAGGCACAAGGTGGACAAGCGCTCGGCGCTGACCATCATGCCCACGCTGATCTACCCGAAGAGCCGCGGCACCGTCAGGCTCGCATCCGCCGACCCATCTGCGGCGCCGGTGATCGACCCTGCGTACCTGTCTGACCCTGACGACGCCGAACTCCTGCTCGACGGGATGGAACTGATCCGCGAGGTCATGTCCAGCCCGGCCATCGCGGACGAGATCAGCCTCGAGCTCTCCCCCGGTACCGCCTACCCCGATCGACCCGCGCTCGCGAAGGAACTCCCCAATCGCGCGACGACCGTCTACCACCCGGTCGGCACCTGCCGCATGGGAGCCGACGAGCGGGCGGTCGTCGACCCGTCGCTCCGGGTGCTCGGCATCGAAGGGCTCCGCGTCGCCGACGCGTCGATCATGCCGAGCATCACAGGCGGCAATACCAACGCTCCGGCGATGATGATCGGCGAGCACGCCGCGGCGATCATGCTCGGCACGGCGGCAGGTCACGCTAGCTAGGTGAGCACGCGCGAAGCCAGCGGTCTGGCTGCGGGTCTCGCGGCCCGCAGCCAGGCACGCTGGCTTGCGCTTTCAGGCAACCTGGTTGCTTTGTCCCCCCGGGTCTGTCAGGAGCGGTTACCTGAGCGCCCGAGAATCAGTAGCCGTAGCCGCCACCGGAGCCGGTCGTCGGAGATGTCGACGGGTTGGTCGCCGGAGCGCTGCCGCTCGCTGTCACCTCGTGCCACACGCCGCCTTGAATGTTGAGCCCGTTGCCGGTCGCCTCATCGGGCTTCGTGTCGCCCTTGTAGGTGTATAGCGGGTGGCCGTCAAAGGTCGCCTGCGTGGAACCGTCCGCCCTGGTGATCGTCCCGAACGTGCCCTTGATGCCGGACGCCGTCGCCGGGCCCTTCATAGGCGGCCAGAACGCGGCACAGGCTCCGTTGCAGTTCGACGTCGTGCTCGTGTCGGGTGCGAACCAGTAAAGCGCGAAGCCCTGTGAGTTCGTCAGGACCATCGCGCCGCCGATCTTCGCGGCCTTGACGGAGCCCCCCGAAGCGGCGGACGGTTTCCAGCGGGGTTGCCACCCGTGCCACTCGTGCCGCCCGAGCCGCCTGAACTGCCGCATCCCGCGGCTATCAGCGCCGCAGCGGCCAGTCCAACTGGCACCAGCCATCTCTTGTTCATGCTGTCCTCCGTTCGCTGGCAGGTTGCGCCGCTACCCTGATTCACGTAGCCGGGGCCGAGATCGTTCATGGCCGCGCCGACTTGCGCGCTGAACCTCGTAGCCCGACGATCCGTGCATGTCACCAGAGGCGGACAGAAGGGCTGCCCGATGCCACCGGCCAGATCACTGATGGCGGCGGCCATAGCGAAAATCGTGCTCGCGCTGGCCGCTTGCCTGATGCTCGCGGTCGCTGGCTGCGCCGCAGGGAGCGCGGCAAACCCGGGCACAAGACCCAGCTCAACCCGCGCGCTGGCCAAGGCCTACCTGAAGATCGCCGAGCCGGCCAACCACCGGCTGGATGTCGAGGTCGACAAGTACGACGACCAACGCCATCACGACCTCGCGGCCGCCGAATCCGCGCTGCGGGCGCAGGCCGCGACCGAGCGCCAGTTTGACCAGAACCTGGCCGCCATCGGATTCCCCCCGCCGATCGCCGCCACGGCCAGGGCGCTGATCCGGGTCAACGAGATCCGCGCCAGGCTGGCCGAGCGACAGGCGAGGGCAGGCTCGATTTCCGAGCTGCTGTCGTTCACCGGCGCGCGCAAGCTCGCCGACGCTCAGGTCGAGGCGCAGGTCAAGGTCATCCGCGCGCAGCTTGGCCTCCCCCCGCCAGCGAGCCAGCTAGGGGCGCGACAGTCGCCAGCGCGTCCGGTTAAGCAAGAATGGTGAGCACTCCCCAGCAGCAGAGAGGATCGATATGGAACTCGGCCTGCACCTGGCAGACTTCACCTGGCCTGCAGGGCCGCGGGGCTTGGGCAAGGACCTCGGCCACCGTCGCCAAGGCGGCCGAGGACTGCGGGTTCACCAAGCTCAGCGTCATGGACCACGTCTGGCAGATCGGCGTGGTCGGGCCGGCCGAGCACGAGATGCTCGAGGCTTATACCGCGCTCGGCTACCTGGCCGCGTGCACGTCGAGGATCGAGCTGCTGGCCTGGGTGACCGCCGTGGTCTACCGCGAGCCCGGCCTGCTCGCCAAGTGCGTCACGACGCTCGACGTGATCTCGGGCGGTCGTGCCTGGCTGGGCATCGGCGCCGCCTGGAACGCGGACGAGTCACACGGCCTCGGGCTGCCGTTCCCGCCGACCGCCGAGCGGTTCGAGCGGCTCGAGGAGGCCCTGCAGATCTGCCTGCAGATGTGGAGCGAGGACGAGAGCCCGTACAGCGGCAAGCACTACCGGCTCGAGCGCACGCTGAACTCGCCCCAGCCGCTGTCCAGGCCGCATCCGCCGATCCTGATCGGCGGCGGCGGCGAGCGGAAGACGCTGCGGATGGTCGCGCAGTATGCGCAGGCCTGCAACCTGTTCGCCGGGCCTGACCTGGAGCACAAGCTCGACGTGCTGCGCGAGCACTGCGCGGCCGTGGGCCGCGACTACGACGACATCACCAAGACCGTCATGCTGCCGATGGATCCCGGCGAGAACGGCGAGCACGTCGACGAGCTACTCGAGCGGCTGCGCTGGGCTGCCGGACTCGGGGTCAGCCACGCGCACGGCAGGGTCCCGAACGTGACCGCGATCCGGCCGCTCGAGCTCTTCGCCGAGCGCATCATCCCGGTCGCCGCCCAATTCTGACCAGCACTGTTCTGACCAGCACTGTTCTGACCAGCTGCACGGCTCTACCAGACGCCGGGCACCAGCCGCCACCGGACACGGCGCGCGTACTCCTGGTAGCCCTCGGCGCCCGCGAGCAGCCGCTCCTCGGCGTAGATACGCCCGACGTTGCAGCACATCGCGAACGTCACGACGATGGCGTTCCGCAGCGACACGCTTTGCATCAGGTAGCCGGCCTGGATCAGGAAGTACGCCGCGTAGACCGGATGCCGGACGACGGCGTAAGGGCCGCGGGTAACCAGACCGCGGTCAGCGGCGACGAGCCCGAGCGAGCGGCCGAGGAAGATCAGCGCCGTCAACGCGAGCGCGAGGCCAGCCAGCTGGCTGATCAGCCCGGCGGTGACGCCCCACGGCGGATGGGCGCCAGACGGGCGCAACAGCAGCCCGCCGAACGTTCCCCCGACCGCGAGCAGCCAGGGTCCGCTGGAGGTGGCCACCGACCGAGGCGGCCGCCTGATCAAGAACGCCGTGACGAACCACGCCTGCTCGACGAAGAACACGACGCCGATCAGGCGGTGCGTCTGCAGGTAGAACAGCAAGCTGGCGCGCGCGAACAGCGCCGCGCTGGCGGCGCCCGCCAGGTTGACGACCGCCCGGCCGACCCGGCCGAGCTGTGGTATCCGGCCGATGCCGCCTGACCCGAACCACCGAAACAAGCTCGCGCCGCGCGGCACTGCCGCCCTGATATGCATCAGCAATTGTCCGTCTGGGCACTCCTGCCCTGCCCTGTTAACGACGTGCGGTACCAGGAAGGTTCATGCAGACTGGCTGGATGTCCGTCGGCGAGGAACTTGCTGCGGCAGAACGGGCGTGGCGCGCGCACCTGCCCGCGATCATCGCCGACTTCACCGCCCGCTGGTCGCTGACGCTCGAGCCGCCGTTCGCGTGCGGCGGCAGCGCTTCCTGGGTCGCTCCGGCGCGGACAGCCGCGGGCAAGCGGGTCGTGCTGAAGCTCGGCTGGACGCACGAGGAGGCCCTGCACGAGGCCGATGGCCTGCGGCTCTGGGACGGCCGCGGGACCGTCAGGCTGATCGAATCGCGCGTCGACGGCCCGACCACCGCCCTGCTGCTCGAGATCTGCGAGCCAGGCACCCAGCTTTCGCAGGCGCTGCCTGAGCCCGAGCGGGACGTGGTCGTCGCCGGGTTGCTGCGCCGGCTGTGGATCCAGCCGCCGGCCGGGCACCCGTTTCGCCCGCTCGCGCTGATGTGCGACGCGTGGGCGACCAGATTCGAACTCGACAGCGCGGCAGCCAGATCCGCCGGCCAGGCGCAGATCGATCCCGGGCTGGCCAGGTCCGGCCTCGCGCTCTTCAGGGAACTGCCGGACACCGCCGACCGTTCCGTGCTGCTGCTCACCGACCTGCATCACGACAACGTGCTGGCCGCTGAGCGGGAGCCCTGGCTAGTGATCGACCCCAAGCCGTACGTCGGCGACCCCGCATACGACACGCTGCAGCACATGCTGAACTTCCCTGACCGCCTCGCGCGCGACCCTGGCGGCCTGGCCGCGCGGATGGCCGCGCTGCTCGACCTCGACCCGCAGCGGGTCAGGCTCTGGCTCTTCGCCCGCTGCGTGCAGGAGTCCGTCGAGGAGCCAGCCCTGCGCGAGGTGGCAGCGGCGCTCGCGCCCTGAGCCGCCCGCCGCGGCGGCTAGCTCCTAGCAGCGGAATGACCGCGCCGCCCTGGGCTCACAGCCTTCATGGCACCGTCCGTGCCCGTTCACCCGCCGGGAACCGGACGTGCAGGCGCGGCCGCCAGGATCGGCTCGGCTCCTTATTCGCGGCAATCTGGAGGAGGCGGCAGATGGATGCCGAGCATGGCGCGCACGAGTACTCCCGGCGGCAGGTTCTCGGGGCGGCAGGCCTGGCGGCGGTGGCTGTGCCGCTCGCGGCGGGTACCGCAGGTCCCAGCAGGCGGGCAGCGTCCCTGATCCGCCGTCCAGGCGGCAGCGGAGCACCCCAGCCCGAACAGGTGCACGTGCAGTTCGGCGCGGACGCCGCCGAGCAGGCGGCCGTGTCCTGGGCGGTTCCCGCGTCAGTCGCCAGGCCGCGGCTGCGCCTCGGCAGGCCGGCCCACGGGCACGGCCTCGACGTGCCCGCCGAGGAGCGGATCTACACCGAGGCACTGACCGGCGAGACTGTGTGGACATATCATGCCAGGCTGGACCGCCTGCAGCCGGACACGCAGTACGTCTTCGAGGTGCTGCACGACGGCGCGACGCCGGTCCCCGGCACCTTCCGCACAGGTCCTCGCGGCCGCTCTGGCGGCTTCCGCTTCACCAGCTTCGGCGACCAGGCCGTTCCCGCGCCGGTCGGCATGGGCCTCGGCCCGAACACGCCGAACGCCGGCTTCATCGTGCCGGCGGTCGAGCAGCTTGACCCGCTGTTCCACCTGTTCAACGGCGACCTGTGCTACGCCAACGTCAGCGACGCGCCGGTCGCCACCTGGGCATCGTTCTTCAACAACAACACCCGCTCGGCCGCCAACAGGCCGTGGATGCCGTCAGCCGGAAATCATGAAAATGAGGTAGGTAACGGCCCTCAGGGCTATTTGTCGTACCAGACCAGATTCGAGTTGCCGGATAACGGCTCGGCCAGTTTCCGCGGCAACTGGTACGCGTTCACGGTCGGCCCGATCCGCGTGATCTCGCTGAACAACGACGACGTCTGCCTGCAGGACGGAGCGTTCAGCGCGTTCCGCCGCGACCACGTTCCGACCTACGTGTCGAACGGCGACAACCCCTACATCAACGGGTATAGCGCGGGCGCGCAGCGAGAATGGCTCGAGCGCGAGCTAGCGGCAGCCAGCCACTCCGACGACATCGACTGGATCGTGGTCTGCATGCACCAGGTGGCGATGTCCTCGGCCCACTTCAACGGCGCCGACCTGGGGATCAGGCAGAACTGGCTGCCGTTGTTCGATCGCTACGGCGTGGACCTGGTCGTGGCCGGTCACGAGCACCACTTCGAGCGGTCGTTCCCGGTACGCGGCGTCCTCGTCGGGCAGCGACCTGCTGACCCCGGCGCCGCAGAGCAGTGACGCGGCTGTGATGGACACCTCGCTCGGCACCGTGCACATGATCATCGGAGGCGGCGGGCACTCGAGCCCGACCCCGGTCGCCGACTTCGACATGCCGCACGACGGGGTGCTGATTACCAGCGTCGGCCCCGGCAACCCGCAGGCCCAGCATGCCGCGATCACCACGACCGAGCCCGCGCCATGGTCGGCTTACCGGGACCTCCAGACGCCGTACGGGTTCGCCTCGTTCGACTTCGTGCCGCACGAGCCTGGCGGCACCACGTCGATCACGGTCACCCACTACGGCGCCGCGCTCGGATCGCCCGACTACTCTCCGCTCGACACGTTCGTCATGCGCAAGTCGCTGGGCCGCGGGCGCCGCCACGAGCACGCCCGGCGAATGGCGGGTGCGACTGCGGTGTCCTGAGGCGTGTCAGGGGCTTCGCAAGGGCAGCGGGCCCTCAACCCGGATGCTCACTGTCCCGTAGCGGTAGCCGAGCCTCTCGTTGAGCGCTCGCATCGCGTCGTTGCCCCGTTGCGTCCAGGTCTGGATCTGCCTGATGTCATGCCTGGCTGCCCAGGCGAGCGTGGTCTGCTTGAGCGCCACTGCCACGCCGCGGCCGCGCCACTCGCTACGGACGGCGGTGTACCCGTTCTCGGCCTTGCCGGGGTTCTCGTGGTCCAGCTTCAGCGACGCAACGCCGATGACCTTGCCACCAGCGATCGCCACGAACGACGCCTCCGGCGTGTTGATCCACTCCCGCTCCCACTGCTCCTGGGAGACCTCGACCATCGTCGTGAAAGCCATGTCAGCGAACGTCGGCGCCATCCGGTGGTACGCACGCTGCCACAGCTCAGGCTGGCCTGCGATGCTCACGATGCCGACACCGGCCGGGACGTCCGGCTCGGCCTCCGCACCTACCTCGCGCAACTGCTCGACCTGCCGGTCAACCTCCTTCAGGCCGAACCGGTGCGCGAACGCCAGCGAGCCCTCGTCTTCGACGCCCGTGCCAACCTTGACATGACCCTGGCTCGCGCAGTGGGCCGCCAGCGCCTGCAGGATGGCCGTGCCGACTCCGCGCCGCCGGGCCGCCGGCAGGACTCGCGGGCAGACGAAGCCGCCGGTGAGGTCCGACCGGTCCGCGACGCCCGAGCCAGCCAGCCTGCCGTCCTCCTCGGCGAGCAGCATGAGCCGGCCAGGGCCTTCCATCGCGCGCAACTCGGCCACCGTCGCGGCACGCTCCCCTGGCGCGATCACGAGGCGCACGTGGCGCCAGGCCTCGAGATCGTCGTCCGAGTCGGCAATACGCAGCGTTGTCACGATGGGAGGCTAAGCCGGCCTTGCGGATCGCGCCCAGCGAATTTGCGGGCCAGGCCGGACTGTCGGCGGCCTGAGTTACTGTGACCAGGTGCTTGAGTCGTTCCATCCGGCCGTGCGCACGTGGTTCGCACGGCGATTTCCTGATGGGCCGACGCAGCCGCAGCGGGAGGGCTGGGCACAGATCGCGGCTGGCCGTCACACCCTGATCGCCGCGCCAACCGGCTCGGGCAAGACGCTGGCCGCGTTCCTGGTCTGCATCGACCGGCTCTACCGGGCACATGAGGCCGCGGGCGACGACGACTCTCGCGCGCACGGCGATGAGGTCGCGGAGCCGATTCCCGGCGAGAGTCCGGTAACCGGCCCGGAAGTGGTGTACGTGTCACCGCTGAAGGCGCTCGCTGTGGATATCTGGCAGAACCTGGAGCGGCCGCTGGCCGAGATCGCCGCGGTGGCCGCCGAACTCGGGCTATCCGCGCCATCGATCAAGGTGGCGGTGCGGACCGGGGACACCGCGCCTGCCGAGCGCGCCGCGATGCTGAAGAAGCCGCCTGACCTGCTGATCACCACGCCGGAGTCGCTCTACCTGCTGCTGACGGCCGAGCGCCCGCGGGCCATGCTGCGCGCCGCCACCACCGTGATCGTCGACGAGATCCATGCAGTGGCCGGCAACAAGCGCGGCTCGCACCTGGCGCTGACCTTGGAGCGGCTGTCGCATGTGGCAGGGCAGCCGGTGCAGCGAATCGGGCTGTCGGCGACCCAGCGCCCCATCGACGTGGTCGCGAGGCTGCTGGTCGGAGCCGGACCAAGCCGATCAGAACCGGACGGCTCGCCCCTCTGCTCGATCGTGGACTCTGGGCACCGGCGCGCGCTTGACCTGCACCTCGAGCTGCCCTCCGACGAGCTTGGCGCGGTCGGGACCAACGAGCAGATGGCGGAGATCATCGACCTCATCGCGGGTCACGTGCGCGAGCACCGCACCACGATCGTCTTCGTCAACACCAGGCGGATGGCCGAGCGGATTGCGCACGAGCTGGGCGAGCGGCTCGGCGATGGCCTGGTCGCAGCGCATCACGGCAGCTTGTCGAAGGATCGCAGGCAGCGGGTCGAGGCCAGGCTGCGCGGTGGTGATCTGCGCGCGCTGGTGGCGACCGCCTCGCTCGAGCTCGGCATCGACATCGGGCCGGTCGAGCTGGTCTGCCAGATCGGCTCGCCGCGTAGCTTCGCCACCTTCCTTCAGCGCGTGGGCCGGTCGAACCACACGACAAGCGGCGTCCCGGCTGGGCGGCTCTACCCCACGTCCAGGGACGAGCTTGTCGAGTGCGCCGCGCTGCTCCGGGGTGCCAGGGGCGGCAGGCTCGACGCGCTCGTCATTCCGCAGTGCCCGCTCGACATCCTCGCCCAGCAAATCGTGGCCGAGTGCGCGGCCGCCGAGTGGGCCGAGGACGACCTGCTCACCCTCGTCCGCGGGGCGGCTCCGTTCGCAGCGGTCTCGGCGGGCGACTTTGACGAAGTCGCCGCCATGCTCGCGGAGGGGATCCGCACCGGCCGCGGTCGCAGGGCCGCCTACCTGCACAGGGACCAGGTCAACGGGAAGCTGAAGGCCAGGCGCGGCGCCAGGCTCGCGGCCCTGACCTCGGGCGGCGCCATCCCCGAGCTCGGCGACTTCCGGGTGCTCGCCGAACCGGACAACGCGCTCGTCGGCACCGTCAACGAGGACTGGGCGATCGAGAGCATGGCAGGCGACATCTTCCTGCTGGGCACCACGTCCTGGCGGATCCGGCGGGTGGAGCCCGGCATCGTCAGGGTGGAGGACGCGCACGGCGCGCCGCCTTCGGTTCCGTTCTGGCTCGGTGAGGCCCCAGGCCGTACGGTCGAGCTGTCCGAGGAGGTCAGTTCGCTGCGGGCCGCCGTCGCGTCCCTGCTGGCCGCCGGCGAGACCTCTGATCTAGCAGTGCCGGCCGACCAGGAAGGCGCGGTCTGCTGGCTGATGGCCGAGTGCGGAATCGACGCGGCGGCGGCCGAGACTATCGCTGCGTACCTGGGCTCCGCACTCGCTCAGCTAGGCGTGCTGCCGACCATGGACACGATCGTCCTCGAGCGGTTCTTCGACGACGCCGGCGGCATGCAGCTCGTCGGCCATACGCCGTTCGGGGCCAGGCTGAACCGCGCGCTTGGTCTCGCGCTGCGCAAGCGGTTCTGCGTCACGTTCGACTTCGAGCTGCAGGCGGCCGCCAGCGACGACGCCATCTTGCTCTCGCTCGGGCCGCAGCACAGCTTCCCGCTGGACCGGGTGCCGAAGTTCCTCGCGTCTGGCACGGTCGAGGAGGTCGTCAGGCAGGCCGTGCTGACGTCGCCGATGTTCGCGGCCAGGTGGCGGTGGAACCTGAACACCTCGCTGGCCGTGCTCAGGATGCGCGGCGGCAAGAAGATCCCGCCAGCCATCCAGCGCATGGAGGCCGACGACCTGATGGCAGCCGTGTTTCCCACGCTCGCGGCCTGCCAGGAGAACGTCGCGCCCGGCCCGATAGAGATCCCCGACCAGGTGCTGGTCCGCCAGACCCTCACCGACTGCCTGCACGAGGCGATGGATGTAGGCGGGCTGAAGGACCTGATCTGCGGCATCGAGGGCGGCCGCGTCACCGTGGTCGTGCGCGACACCACTGAGCCGTCGGTGCTGGCGCACGAGATCCTGAACGGGAGGCCGTTCACGTATCTGGATGACGCTCCGCTTGAGGAGCGCCGCAGCAGGGCCGTGCCGCTGCGCCGCGGCCTGCCGGTACAGCCGCACGAGCTTGCCAGGCTCGACGCCGCCGCGATCGAGCGCGTGATCGACCAGGTAAAGCCCGATCCCAAGGATGCCGACGAACTGCACGACGTGCTCATGAACCTGGTGGCCGTGCGGCCTGTCGCGGACTGGACGGACTGGTTCACCACGCTCGCCAGTGCCCGGCGGGTTGTCCGCGTCGCGACGCCAGATGGCGATCTGTGGGCGGCCGTCGAGCGGCTGCCGCAGGTGGAGGCGCTGTTCACGGGCGCTGCCGTCGAGCCGGCCGGCTCGCGGCTCGACGGCGCCGAGCCCGCCGACGAGGATGCGGCGGTGGCAATGCTGCTTCGCGGGCACTTGGAGTGCCGCGGGCCGTCGACCGTCGCAGCGCTCAGCGCCGCGACAGCACTGCCAGGCTCCCTGATCGTGCGCGGCCTGGCAACGCTCGAACAGGAGGGCTTCGCGATCTCCGGCCGCTTCACTACGCATGACTGTGCCGAGGAGTGGTGCGCGCGACGGCTGCTCGCGCGGATCCACGGCTACACCAGGGACCGGCGCAGGCGTGAGATCGAGCCGGTCACTGCGCGCGACTTCATGCGGTTCCTGCTCCGCTGGCAGCACGTCGCCGACGGCACCAAGCGCGAGGGCCGATTCGGGCTGGCGTCGGTGATCGAGCAACTCCAGGGCTTTGAGCTGGCCGCTGGCGTCTGGGAGAACGCGGTGCTCGGCGCTCGAGTCGACGGGTACCGGCGGGAATGGCTCGACGAGCTCTGCCTGTCCGGCCAGGTGTCCTGGGGCCGCCTGTCGGTCAAGGATGCGGGCTCGCCGCCGGGGCCGGCCGGGTTGGCGCGGCCGCCCGGGCTGGCCGCAGCGGACGCTGACAGTGACGCTAACGGTGGTGACGATGTCCCTGGCCGACCCGGCAGGCCTTCCAGGGCCACGCCGATCACGCTCGCACTCCGCGACGATCTGTCCTGGTTGCTCCGCGCCGCCCGCGGCGATGTCGCGCCGGCCGAGCCAGGCCCCGGGCCGACGCTCAACGTCCTCGAGGCGCTGCGCAGCCACGGCGCGCTATTCAGGCACGACCTCGTCACGGCCACGGGTCGGTCGGCCTACGAGGTCGATCAGGCCCTGTGGGACGCGGTCGCCCGCGGACTCGTCACGGCGGACGGATTCAGGGCCGTCAGGTCGCTGCTGCGGCGCGGCAGCAGGCAGTCGTTCCCGCAGCCGCGAGGGCTCAGGCGCGGGGTACGCGGAACCACGGGCGGCGCCTCCGGCCGCTGGTCGCTGCTGCCTGGGCCGCTCGGCAGCCCGGACCGGGACGAACTCGCCGAGGCCGTCGCCGAGCAGCTGGCCGCGCGCTGGGGCGTCGTGTTCCGCGACCTGATCGCCAGGGAGAGCCTGGCGGTGCCCTGGCGCGACGTGCTGTGGGCCTTCCGCCGGATGGAAGCAAGGGGCACGATCAGGGGCGGACGGTTCGTCGCGGGCTTCAGCGGCGAGCAGTACGCCCACCCCGACGCGATCGACGTGCTTCGCGCCCTCCGCAAGCAGCCGCGGACCGGCGCGCAAGTGCGGATCTCCGCCGCCGATCCGCTGAACCTCACCGGCGTCATCCTGCCAGGGCCGCGAGTCCCCGCCATCGCCGCCAACACCGTCACCCTCACCGACGGCGCTGTCGCCGCGGCGTCCGATCCCGGCCCGCCCGCCGCGCCGGCAGCTCGCGCCACGGCCTGACCGACGACGAGATCTGGGACGTCGGCGCGATCACGGCCCTGTTCGCAGCGTCGAACCGGCTGGCTCACCTGATGGCGCTGCGGCCGAATCCTAAGTTCTACGCGATGGCCCGCGCAGGCGCGGAACAGCGATATCGCCGGTCCAGGCCCGAAGTCCCATTTGCGCGTAGCGAATGCGGCATATGCGACCGCACTCGCTACCCCTTACCGCAAACCCTCCATACTGTGAGGCCCGCCGGGGTTGTAAGTACTGCGGTTGTGGTGAGCTCGGCGTGCGGGCCGGCGCGGCAGACCTCAGCGCCTAGCCCGGCGTGGCGCTGCGAACAGGGCGTGATCGCGCCGACAGCTCGCCCCACCGCCTGATCTCCGCCGAGGTCCTGGGCACCCGCGGCTTTGGCGGCGCAGTTTCCCGCAGTCGACTCCGAATGGTCGAGCGTGTCGGAATCCTGGGCACCCGCGGCACGGGCGGGAGCCCCGCCCGTGCCGACTCCGAATGGCCGAGCGTGTTGGGCAGGGAATGTCAGTGGCTGCTGTTACGATACGAATAGTTGTTCGAGATGGTCAGTGGCTTCGACCAGCACAGTTTTTCGAGTAGCACAGTAGAGCGGCGTGGCCGGGGCGCATGTGAGAGTGTGCGGCCAGAGAGTTGATCGATAGTCCCCGCGAGGGGAGTTCCGCCCCCGGCGTCGGCCCTCCAGCACCGTGACTCGACCGCGCTTGAGTCCTTCTTCGCGACCCGCAACGCATCAGATCAGGTTCCCGGGTAGTCGACGTGCCAATCCGACGTTGCGAGGAGGTGCCATGTGCGGACCGCCGCAGCCCAAGCAGCGGCCTGCCAGCGCCAGCCAGGCGCTGTCTGCCGTGCAGCAGGCCATGACGTTCCTCGCGACGATGGACATGACCACGCTGACCGTCGCCGAGCAAGCTGACTGTCTGCGCGGCCTGGAGCGAGCCGAGTCCATAAGGATCGCGGCCCAGGCCTGCGTCCTGACGGCATTCGGCCAGAACTGCGGCTATGCCGATGACGGGCACGGCAGCAGCCGAGCGTGGCTGCGCTGGCAGGCGAGGATCACAGGGCCGGCCGCCTCGGCCGCGGTCGGCTGGAGCCGCAGGCTCGCCGAACATCCCGCAGTCAGAGAGGCACTGGCCGCCGGCCACATCTCGGCATCCTGGGCTCGCCAGATTTGTGACTGGACCGATCTGCTGCCGGTCTCCGCCCGCGCGGACGCCGATGTCATCTTGCTCGCCGCCGCTGCCGCCGGGGCCGATCTGCAGGACCTGGCCGGCCTTGCCGAGGAGATGCGCGCTCGCACCGCTCCCCCGGACTCCGATGGCGGTGACGACGGTTCCGGCCGGTCACTCCGGCTGGATCTGCACTACCGCGGCGCTGGCCGCCTGCGAGGCGACCTGACGCCGCGATGCGCGGCCGCGTTGCAGGTTGTGCTGGAGGCCCTGGGCAAGAAGGCCGGGCGTGAGGACACCAGAAGCCGTCCGCAGCGCGATCATGACGCGCTCGAGGAAGCCTGCCGCCGGCTCATCGCGGCGGGGAATCTTCCACAGCGGGCCGGGCAGCCAACCCAGATCTCGCTGCACATGACGCTCGACGATCTCATCAACGGTCCCTCAAACGGCACCAGCGCAGGCTGGGGCAGCGGCGGCACTGCCGGAAGCGGCGGCAGCGCAGGCTGGGGCGGCGGCGGCACCGGCGGAAGCGGAGGCAGCGGCCCGGCGCCGTCCAGCTGGCTACTGCCGGACCGGGGCGACATGAACCGGGGCAACATGAACCGCGGCGACATGAACCGCGACGACATGAACCGCGGCGACGTGGAACGCGGCGACATCGTGCGGCGGCGGCTCTTCCCGACCGGTGACGACCTTGCCCGCGAGCAGCGCGGCGGCTGGACCGGGCCGGGCGCGATGGCCAGCCCTGGAGACCTCTGCGACGCGTCGATCGTGCCGGTCGTCTCTGGCCACGTCGACCACGAACTCCTTGACAAGCTCGCGAACTCGCTGCTCGCGCACATCGCCAACCCTGCCGCGCCGAGGGAGCCCGCGGACTCTGACCTCGAGAACAGCGACGCGGCGGAGGACAGCACGGGAGCCAGGCTTGCCGTCGATTTTGCCCGGGACCTCATCTTGCGCAACGCCGTCGCCCTGCTGTCCGGGCCAGCCGGGCTCGCGTCGCGGCTGCGCACCGGGTTCTTGGCAGGTCCAGCCGCCTCGATCAGCCTGCCGCTCGACGTCGGCACCGCGACCGACACGATCCCGCCGCACCTGCGCCGGGCCGTCATTCTTCGCGATCAGCACTGCGGATTCCCTGGCTGCACGATGACGAACTGCCAGGTACATCACGTCATCCCGCTCTCCGAGGGCGGTGCGACCTGCCTGGAGAACTTGACGCTGGCCTGCACGTTCCACCACCTGATCGCGGTGCACTCCTGGGGCTGGAAGCTGATCCTCAATGCCGACGGCACCAAGACCGCCATCAGCCCGTACGGCCGTCGCGTCGTGCGCAGCCACGATCCGCCCAGCGCTTGCGCCGCCTAAACGGCGGCTTCCGAGCGCCGGATTGGCTACGCGGGAATGGCGACCAGCTGAGCTGAGCCGTGTTACCAGCCGGTAGAACCGGGCAAGTCTGTGATGACGACTAGCAGGACGGACCGGCCCATGAGTACTCCGACCACAGATCACGTCAGGCACGTCGGCGAGCGTGAGGCCCGCCAGACCGCCGAAGCCGCGCGCGAGGCCGATTGGCGGTTGCCGAGCTTCGGCAAGCAACTGTTCCTCGGCAACTACCGGCTTGACCTGATTCACCCGCATCCGCGCCCGACCGAGGACGCTGCCGCTCGCGGCGAGGAGTTCTGCGCCCGGATGCGTGCGTTCTGCGAGGAGTCCATGGATCCGGCGCAGATCGAGCGGGACGCCAGGATCCCTGACGAGGTGATCCGCGGACTGGCCTCGATCGGCGCGTTCGGGATGAAGATCGCACCTGAGTACGGCGGGCTTGGCCTGACCAACCTGTACTACAACCGCGCCCTGATCATCGCGGGCTCGGCCTCGCCCGCGGTCGCCGCGCTGCTGTCGGCGCACCAGTCGATCGGCGTGCCGCAGCCGCTCGCGCAGTTCGGCACCGATGAGCAGAAGCAGCAGTTCCTGCCGAGGTGCGCGAGCGGCGAGATCAGCGCCTTCCTGCTCACCGAGCCCGATGTCGGCTCCGACCCGGCGCGGCTGAACACCACTGCGATCCCGTCGCAGGACGGCTCTGAGTACGTGCTCAACGGCGTCAAGCTGTGGACCACCAACGGTGTCGTAGCCGACCTGCTCGTCGTGATGGCCAGGGTGCCGCAGAGCGAGGGACACCGGGGCGGCATCACCGCCTTCGTCGTCGAGGGCAACGCGCCAGGCATCACCGTCGAGCGGCGCAACGCGTTCATGGGCCTGCGCGGCCTGGAGAACGGCGTGACCAGGTTCCACGACGTCGTGGTGCCTGCCACGAACCGGATCGGCGGCGAGGGCCAGGGCCTCAAGATCGCCCTGACCACCCTCAATACCGGACGGCTGTCGCTGCCAGCGAGTTGTGCTGCCGCGGGCAAGCTCGCGCTCAAGATCGCCAGGGAATGGTCGGGCGAGCGGGTGCAATGGGGGCGGCCGGTCGGTGAGCACGAGGCGGTGGCCAAGAAGATCGCGTTCATCGCGACGAGCGCCTACGCGCTCGAGGCCGTCGTGGAGCTGTCCAGCCAGCTCGCCGACGACAAGCGGAATGACATCAGGATCGAGGCCGCCATCGCGAAGCTCTACTGCTCCGAGCTGGCCAGCGTCGTCGTCGACGAACTCATCCAGATCAGGGGCGGCCGCGGGTATGAGACCGCCGAATCCCTGGCCGCCCGCGGCGAGCGCGGCGTGCCAGCCGAGCAGATGCTGCGGGACATGCGAATCAACCGCATCTTCGAGGGGTCCTCAGAGATCATGCGCCTGTTCATCGCGCGCGAAGCCGTCGACGCGCACCTGTCGGCGGCCGGCGAGCTCATCGACAGCGACGTTCCTGCCGCGCGCCGCGCCCGCGCGGCCGCGCACGCTGGTCAGTTCTACGCCAAGTGGCTGCCGACCCTCGTCACCGGCCAGGGCCAGCGGCCGGGGTCCTACAGCGAGTTCGGCCCGCTGGCCGTGCACCTGCGGTACGCCGAGCGAGCCAGCAGGAAACTGGCCAGGTCGACGTTCTACGCGATGGGGCGCTGGCAGGGCCGGCTCGAGCGCAAGCAGGGCTTCCTTGGCCGCATCGTAGACATCGGCGCCGAGTTGTTCGCGATCAGCGCGGTCTGCGTCCGCGCGCAAATGGACAGCGCCGCTGGCGCCAAGCGCGGCGCGGTGGCCAGGGAACTGGCGGACGTGTTCTGCGTCCAGGCGAGGCTCAGGGCCGAGGAGCGGTTCAGCCAGCTATGGAGCAACACCGACGCGACCGACTCGATGCTGGCCAAGCACGTGCTCGCGGGCCGCTACACCTGGCTCGAGCAGGGCATCATCGATCCGTCGATCCCGGGCCCCTGGATCGCGGCGGCCGAGCCTGGACCGTCTAAGGAAGACAACGTGCACCGCCACATCGGCTAGCGAGGTTCGTCCGGGCCGTTTTCAGCTAGCGTCGGCCGCCGATCCGCCGACGTCGCGCAGGCCGACTTCGTCGGCGTGGGCGAGCAGATCGGCCGGGTCCGCGTAGACCCGGTACGCGCCCGCGCGCTCGAGTTCCTCGCGCCCGTAGCCGCCGGAGAGCAGCCCGATGCCCAGCGCGCCGGCCCGCCGCGCTGCCAGCAAGTCCCAGACACTGTCGCCAACGACCATGGCGTGCACAGGGTCGACGCCGAGCATCGCGGCGGCCGCGAGGAACAGGTCAGGGTCGGGCTTGGCGTGCCGCACCATGTCGCGCGTCACCATCGGCGTATCCGATGGCAGCCCGAGCATCGGCAGCGCGTGCCGCGCCATGCCCTGCCTGCCGCTGGTCGCGATCGCCCACGGCACTCCTTTGGCCGTCAGCGCGGACAGCAGCTGGGGTGCTCCGGGCAGCGGCCGGACAGAGTCCAGCTGCGCCACGTACTCCGCGACATGATCTTCTTGCAGCCGCTCGATGTCCTGCTCGGACAGCGAGCGGCCGGTCTCGCGCAGCAGCGCCGAGACGAACAGCCCGCCGCTCATCCCGATCCGCCGGTGGATCCGCCAGACGGACAGGTCGATGTCCAGCTTGGCCAGCGCGTTCCGCCAGGCGATCACGTTCTGGTACACGCTGTCGATCAGCGTCCCGTCCAGGTCGAACAGGAACGCGGGAACCGGCGGCTGGTCGTAGTGAAACAGTTCCTTCACTGCATCCCCTGGCGACCGGCCTTGGCCTGCCGGGGACTGCTCGCCGCTACGAGCTGCCTGTCCATCCTGCCCCGGCCGACTGGACGAGCCGCCGTGGCGATGTCGCCGAGTTGCTTGGCGACCCATTTGTGCACGTCCTTCGCGGCGACCTGCCTAGCCATCGCCGCGATGGCCGCGCGGCGGGTGCTCTGCGAGAGCTCCAGGGCGTGCTCGATCCGCAGCGACAGCCCTTCGACGTCGAACGGGTTGCACGGGATCGCCTCGCGGAGCTCGTTTCCGGCGCCCGCGAACTCGCTCAGGATCATGGCGCCGCTACCCCGCCGCGCCTGCTGAACGGTGACGTACTCCTTGGCGACCAGGTTCATGCCGTCGATCAGAGGCGTCACGAGCATCAGGTCGGCGACCGCGTAATACGCGACGAGCTGCCGGGGCGGCAGGGAGCGATGCAGGTAGTGCACGGGGACGTCCGAGCCAGGCTCGGTGAACTTGCCGTTGATCCGCCCGATGTGTCCTTCGACCGTCGCACGCAGGCTGCGGTATTCGGCGACGTTGTCCCTGCTCGGCACCGCGACCTGCAGGAAAGCGATCTTGGTGCGCAGGTCCTGACGGCGCTCGAGCAGCGCCTCGACGGCCAGTAGCCGCTCCACGATGCCCTTGGTGTAATCCAGGCGGTCGACGCCAAGCAGCAGTACCCGGCCCGCGAACTGCTCGGTCAGCCCCTCCATCTCAGCGACAGCCACCGGATCGGACGCAAGGCGAATGAATTCCGCCGTGTCGATCGAGATCGGGGCCGCAGTAGTGGCCACGCGGCGCTGATCGGGCAGCAGCACCGAGGTGCCCCGTACCTGGACGCCCGTGTCGGCGTGCAGCCGCTCGCAGGCGCGTATGAAGTTGTCCCGGTAGCGCTCGGCATGGAACGAGACCACGTCGGCGCCAAGCATGCCGAGCAGGATGTCCTGCCGCCACGGCAACCTCGCGAAGATCTCGGGTGCAGGCCAGGGAATGTGCAGGAAGTACCCGATCGCCTGGTCCCGCCGTCGCTCCCTGAGCAGCCGGGGGACGAGCGTCAGGTGGTAGTCGTGTACCCACGCGATCGCGTCCTGCCGCTCGCTCAGCGCGCTCATCGCGACTCCCGCGAAGATGGCGTTCACGTCCTGGTAGCTCCGCCACCAGCTGCGCTCGAACCTGGGCTTCTCGATCGCGTCGTGCAGCAGCGGCCAGAGCGTCGCGTTCGAGAAGCCGTGGTAGTACTGGCGCACCTGCGCCCCGGACAGGCCGATCGGCAGCAGTTCAGTCTCCAGTGCGGGCAGCGAGGCAGGCACCCCGCGGTCGCCGCCGTCCCAGCCGACCCAGGAGCCGGAGTGGGTCTGCATGACGGGCCGGAGCGCAGTGGCCAGCCCACCAGGCGAGAGCTCCCAGCCGCCGCCGTCGCCTTGCCTGATCGGCAGCCTGTTGGCGATCGCGACGACCGGCGACCTGCGTGCGTCGGGCCGGCCGCCCCCACGCATGGGCTGGCCGGTCATCGGCTCATTGGGTGGCGGCATCCGGACCTGTGACTGGTCGTTGCCAGAACACCGAGGCGCCCGGCATGTTCAGCGTGCTCATCACTATGACCATACGGGCCGTGCTCAGCCTGGCCGGCGACGTGGGTCTCGCTGGCGCGCCGCAGATAATCAGATCCATGGATTCACCGGACGCAGTCGTGAGTCTGCCTTGCTAGCCCAGCCAGCCACGGACGCGCCGCCGGGACGCCGTCCGCCAGGCGCGCTCAGCCTTGCGTTGCAGCCGCCTGGCCTCCCGGTCCTCGCGTTCGCAGATTATGCCGTAGCTGAATGCGTTCTCGCCCGCCTGGTCCGCACTCATGCCGAGTTCGTGCGCCGCGGCCCGCGCGATCACGGCATCCTGATGCCCGCCGAGGACGGACTGCAGCTTCTTCATCTGCGCGGCGAACGCGAGAGCCTTCACGCCGAAGGCCGGAGCCACGGCTTCTCCGGCGTACCTGGCGCGTTTGGCTGCCTTCCTCGCCTCGTGCAGCGCGACGTCGCTTTCAGCACCAGGAGGCAGGCTGAGTGCGTGCTTCATCCGACGCTTGGTCCGCTGGTAGGTCCCGCGCACGGCCGCGGGCAGCACCTTCGCGGCTGGACGGCAGGCCAGACGAGTGCCCGGCGGACGGCTGGCTAGGTCGTCGAGGCCGTCTAGCAAGGCGAAGTACCTGGGTGAATCCAGGGCGGCGAGCAGCGCGGTACGCGCCTCAGCGCCGATCCGCGTGAAGTGCTCGCGCACCCTGGCCGCCATCGGCCCGATCGCGAGGTCCGCGGGCAGCTCGCTGACCTGCGTCTGGAGCTCTGCGGCCAGGACCTCGGCGTCCCTGGCCGCACCGAGTTCACCGCCCAGCCAGCGCAGCTCCGCGATCAGATCGTCGACCAGAGAGCGGCCGAAGAACGGCAGGAACGTCTGCAGCGTGCTGCGCAACCTGCGGGTCGTGGCCCGCATCTGATGCACGGCGTCCTGCTCGTCGGTCCGCACCATCGGGTCGACGGACTTCAGCATCGCGACCTGGGCCTCCAGGTAAGCGAGCAACACGTCTCCGGCGGCCGCACCAGGGCCGGCCAGCCGCCGCCGCGTTGGCGCAGGCGGCAGGTCGAGCGCGCGGGCCAGCTTCGGGGACTGGTCGGAGCGGCTGAGCCCGCTGCGGCGCAGCAGCAGGTCCGCCGCTTCCAGCAGATCGCGCCCGCCACCGGTCAGCTCCACCTCGACCTCGTGCCAGCGCGATACCCGCTGCGACTCGCCGAGAGCCGCGGCGGTTACGTCGTCGCTGGCCACCTCGGCGAGCGACGTGCCCGCACCGTCCACCAGCACCTGCCTTGTGCGCGCCGTGCTGATCCTGGCCACGAGCTTCAGATCCTTGCCGCGGGTATGGACCCTGACCAGGCGCGCAAGCTGGGCGGGCACGCGATGACGGGAGCGGCCGAGCGGAAGCGTGATCTCGCGCCTGGTGTGACTGCCCGCGGGAAGCTTCAGGTGCCAGCCAGCGTCGTGGCCGCCTTGCCTGCGGCGCAGCGTGATCCCCGACCTGATCAGCCGCAGATCGTCGGTGTCGAAGTACTCGGCGTCCAGATCCTCCTGCGCCGCCTCCTCGGCACGGGCTACCTGAGGCAGCTGCGTGAAGGCAGGCAGGATGACGCCAGCGGTGGCTTCGTACTTAATCTCGGTCTCGGTCGACGTGGCTGCCATGGGTTTCCGTTACCCGCAGTCCGGGCCGATTCACTCGATCGGCCCGGACTCTCGGAGTCATGTCACTCGCCGAAGCGCGGTTACCAGCGATACCAGCGACGCCGCGGACCCGCGCTCGCACCGGCGCGCAGCAAGAATCCGAGCAGCCACAGGGCGAGCGCGATGATCGCGATCCACCACAGGACGTGCAGGGCGAAGCCGAGCCCGAACAGGATCAGGACTACCAGCAGGGCCAGCAGGACTATAGCCATAGTGCAGCTCACTTTCATTTGCGGACGGCGCCCAGAACTGCCCTGGCCTGTCCATCCCAAACCCGGCGCGAGGTCTGCGAGGCGCGCAGATGTCCCCGTACCGGACTGGAACGGAGGGATAGCCCATACATGAGGGTCCGTCATGCATAGGACAAGATGCGCCGGATTGGCCTGCATACATTGGCCGTCCGGGGGCAGTTGGCCGCCATGAGCATTAGAAGCAGTGTGCCGGGCCTCCTCTGGTGGCTGTTCTGGTTCCTGGTGGCGATCCTCCTGGTCATCCTCGCCGCCCTCGTCATCCACCATTTCGGTGGATTCGCGCTGTCATTCCACGTCGGCTACTTCCATTTCGGGCTGGGAGTCAGCGGCTAGCCCAGCCGTTCCCGGCACGTGGCCTGTGAGCGGCGCAGCGACCACGTGCCGGGCAACGGCGCGGTGCACTCTGGGCTGGGCGGACCGGCCGACGAATCCCCGCTGCGGGATGCTAGTCCGTTTCTCATGGTTATCCTGATCCATTCTTACATTGCATAGAATGGGCTATTTAATTCTCGGCTTAATTGTTTCGGAAAAGGTCCGTCGTCACATTCCCCAGGGCTAGGATTCAACCCGGCGCGAGCCGCCGCCGAGCGATGGATCTCACGGGGGAGAATTCCGATGCTCTGGACTGGGCGCAGACGGCCGAACCGCGCCGTTGCCGCGGGTGGCGTGCTGATCCTGACCGTCACGGCCGGCGCGACGACCTCGTGCGCGGTGATCGCCGGGCAGGCAGCGGACCGTCCGCTCCTGGACGTCACCCGGCAGCCCGCGACCAGGACGTCCGTGCTCGCCGGCTCGCCGAGCGTGGTCGCGGGGCGCATGGCCAGCGCATTGTTCGTGAAGGCTCCGCTGGTGGTCCTCGCGAGCGCCGGGCAGCGGTCAGTCATCGCGGTCGCGGCCGCCAGAGCGCGGCGGGCGCATGCGCCGCTGCTCCTGGTCCCGGCCAGCGCCGGATCGACGGGCGGCCTGGCTGACGCCGGGAACCCTAAGCGGCGGCACCGCCACGCAGGCCGGGGCCGCTGCCCTGGCCAGATCAACCGGCGGTGCTTCGGGCCGGAACGGCGACGCCGCTGCCCCAGCCGCCAGCGTCATGCTGCGGAACGAGGTGCGCGGGCTCGACGCCAAGGAGGTGCTCGACGTCGGCGTCTCGACCAGCCTGCTCTCCGCGCAGCTTCCTGGCGTGCGGGTCATCACCGATCCTGCCCAGTTGCCGGCGATCAGGCGGCCTGCCCCGCTCCGGCATGTCGTCGTGCTGGTCAGGCAGCCGCGACACGAGCGCGGGAACCCAGGTGGCCATCGCCACCGCCCGCGCGGCTGGCGCGCTGCCGGTCGTCGTGTCCGGCTATGACCCGCGGGCTGATCCCGCTGCCATCGCGGCACTCTTCGCCGCCAGGCCGCGGCAGGTCCTGGCGATCGGCGCCGGGTTCGGGCCAGCCGGGCGGCTGGCGGCGAGGGTGGCGGTCGCCGCGACCGGGGTGCAGCTACCTGGCGGCGGCCAGGTGCTCTTCCCGGCTGCACCGGCTGCTCGCGCTCTACGGCTACCCGGGTACACCACAGCTTGGTGCGCTCGGCGAGCAGGGACTGGCCGCGAGTATCGCCAGGATCCGCCGCATCGCGGCGGCCTACCAGCCGCTGAGCCACGAACCGGTGGTGCCCACGTTCGAGATCATCGCGACAGTGGCCCAGGCCAGCCCCGGCCCCGACGGCAGCTACTCCTACGAATCCGGTCTGGCCGCCCTGCGGCCGTGGGTCAGGCGGGCGACTGCGGCAGGAATGTACGTCGTCCTCGATCTCCAGCCGGGCCGCGCCAGCATGCTCGCGCAGGCCAGAAGGTACCGGTCGCTGCTGCGCCTGCCCAACGTCGGGCTGGCGCTCGATCCTGAGTGGCGGCTGGCGCCCGGTCAGCTGCCGCTGCGGCAGATCGGCAGCGTCAGCAGCGCGGAGGTCAACGGCGTCATCAGATGGCTGGCTGGGCTGACCGCCAGGTACCGGCTGCCGCAGAAACTCCTGGTCCTGCATCAGTTCAGGCTGTCGATGATCTCCGACGAGAAACGCCTGGACACCAGCCACGACGACATCGCCATCGTGATCCACATGGACGGACAGGGAACTCCGGCCGACAAGCTGCAGACCTGGCAGGCGGTGACCGGCACGGCGCCGACCAGGGTGTTCTTCGGCTGGAAGAACTTCTACACCAAGGACACGCCGACCTTCAGCCCGCAGCAGACGATGGCCAATACCCCGCTGCCGGTCATGATCTCGTATCAGTGACCATGCCCCAGGCGGTGAGAGCGAGCATGAGGACAGCGACGGCTTCGATAACAAGCACGACGTAGGCGAGACCCGAGCTGAAGGTCAGGTGGAAGCCGAAGATGCCGACCGTCCTGGCCAGGATGAAGCCGACGATGGTCCCCGCCATCAGCGCTGCCGAGCTGATGACCACGATCAGCCGCCTGGTCGCGAGCAGCACAAGCGCCGCCAGGATCGCGGCAGCGACCTGGACGAGGAAGAGCACCTTCAGGGTCGGCACGTCGCGGTAGGCGATCTGCCAGAGATGCAGGTGGATCAGCCCTGACGCGACCAGCAAGCCTGCGTCAGAAGTAAAGAGGAGCAATAGCAGCGACCCGGTCGCGCTTGGAGACTGGCGGGAAATCAACGGCATTCGCGTCCGGCAGCGCCGGCCTTCCTGCCCGCATGTCTGTGATACGTGCCTGAACCAGAGCCGGTTCAGATCCGTTGTCTTGCTTTCGGGACCCTTTCGCGGCGCTAAGCCGCGACCACCGCGGGAAGCTAAGGCATATTGCCGATGCGACGTGGTCATCCTTACAGCGAGCATGATTGAACGAAGGACGATGAGCAGTACTTGGCACGGCGGGGATGGTCAGTCATGGGCCGGCTGATTCGGCTGATACGAGAACTCAACTACTGGCAGCGGCGCTCTGCCATCCTCTCGATGGCGCCCGATCGCCATCTCCCGCATCCAGACCGGCCGCCGGAGACCTACAGCGAGTTCCTCGCGCGGACGTCTGGGCCGCTGCTGCGCGAGCCGAGCTGCAAGGCGCGGCTGGCTGGCCGGTGGGTGGGCTAGCCTCGCAGCGCTGCTGAGCGCAGGGCGCGGTACAGCAATTGCTGATCACCGAGCCTGCGCCGTAGCTCGCGCTCCAGGCCGCCGATGGGCACGAGGTTCTGCGGCGCTCGCGGGTCCTTGTGCGGCGAGCTCGCCAGCGGCGGCAGCACCCGCGCGGTCAGGTCGGCCAGCCGGGTGACCTGGTCGGCCGGCAGGTCAGCCGAGCACTCGATCCTGACCACGCCGGCCCACGGCGCGCTGCTCCCGGCCAGCCCCGCGCGCCGGCCACCCGCGGCACCGAGCGGCGGAAGCTGCAGGTACCAGGAATTGCGGCGCCAGGACGTCCCCATCGTGAAGGCCGGGGTCCGCTGCCCTGGCCGCAGCGCGCCGACGACCGCGGCCTGGTCCGGCGGGAGGTAGGACGCATGATGGGTCTTGACGTAGCCGACCGTCCTGTCCAGGTGCACCCGGCCGCGCAGCGGCCCGTCCACGACGAGCAAGTCATCGCCCGCCGGCCTGGCCTCGCGGACCGCTGAGCGCGAGTTCGACCTCGATGGCCGACAGCCGCTGCTGAAGCGCGAGCGAGAGCTGGTCGAATCCCGGCCCCTGCGCAGGCCGCGTCTGGTAGGTCGCCGCACGGGTCACGATGTCCGCCGCCGCTGGCGCGGACGTGAACAGCCCGCGTTCGACGGCCACCTCGACCACCCTCGCGGTGCCGTCGCACGCGACGATCCCGGTTGCCAGGGAGGCGGCGATCCCGATCGCGGGCTGTCCGCCGCCGTGCACCCACACCCGCGCGTCGATCCGGCGGACGCCGTCGAGAAACAGCACGAGGTCCGGCAGGGCTGGCCGCGGGTCAGGGTCGAGCGGGCGCCAGTCCGCAGCGGGTAGTTCCAGGTCGAGCACCAGTTCGGCGCTTGACCCCTCAAGGGCGGCGCCGCCCTGATCGTCGCCGAACGCCTGCCCGTAGGCCGGATCCCACGGGTCGACCGTGAACGGCACGGTAGCTCCAACCACAGGTGCGCCAAGCACGGGAGCGCTGGGCATGGTCACGCCGCGACCTTCCCGGCGCAGCGTCGATGTGGTGCCGGCCCGGCTGACCACGAACCGGACGGGCACCCGCTCCGCCAGCGCGGGCACGTGCGTGATGATGCCGATCATCCGCTCCGAGCCGAGGGACAGGCGCTCGAGCGTCGTTCCGACGGTCTCGAGGGTGTCCTCGTCCAGCGTGCCGAAACCCTCGTCAAGGAACATCGAGTTGAGGTCGCGCATCCCGCCGGACAGGCCGATGACCTGCCTGGACAAGGCCAGCGCAAGCGCCAGCGAAGCCTGGAAGGTCTCGCCCGCCTGAGAGCGTGTGCACCGGCCGCCTGGCCGCCGCGTCCTGGTAGTCGATGACCCAGAGTTCGTTGCGCTCGTCGCGATCTAGCTGGTACTGGCCGCCGGATAGCTCCATCAGGGTCTGGGAGGCCTCAGCCACCAGCGAGTCGAGCGCCTCGCCGCACAGCCAGCGCTCGAACGACGAAGCGCGCAGCAGCTTGCCGAGCATCCCCGCCACCTGCTCCTCCTCGCGATGCGCGGCAATCTGCTCGTCGAGCTTCGCGGCCGCCCGGCGATCGGCGCGTATGGCCGCGAGCTTGTTCGCGGCGCGCTCGGCGTGCTTGGCGATCGCGGCCTCGCACCTGGCCGGGTCGGCGACGCCGGTGATCTCATGCTCGGCGAGCATCGCGGCCAGCGCTTCCCTGGCGCCGGACAGCGATCGGCCAAGCGCGGCGGCCTCGGCGTCCAGGTCTGGCAGGCTCGCCCGGCGTTCGTCATGCCTGGCACGTGCCCACCGGGTCAGCGTGTCCCAGGCGGCGGCCAGGTCGGTCTCGGCCGTCGGCGGAGCGCCGAACTGGACCACCGAGTCGCGAGCGGCCGACAGGGCGGCCCACGCGCGCCGCTCCTCCTGCGTCAGCGCGGCGCGGTCCCGCTCGGCCGCGACGAGCGCCTGCCGCGCCGACCTGGCCGAGCTTCTGCGCATCGGACAGCGCCTGCGCCGGCCTGCGCGATGGCCCCGAGTGTGACCGTCACCTCGTCTTCTGGCGGGGCGCCGGTCAGTGCCGCGGCCGTGTCGGCCAGCCGCCTGGTCACCTCGTCAGCGTCGCGCTGCGCCACCGCCGCCGCCTGGCCGGCCTGATCACTGGCGGCCCTCGCCTGTCTGGCTGCCTGGGCCGCCCAGTCAGCGGCGGCCGTGGCCTCCAGCAGGTCGGCGGGAACCTCATGGTGCGGAAGCGCGGTGACGGGGCGCAGGCACACCGGGCACTCGGCGCCGACCCGCAGATCCTGCGCGATGGCGACGGCGGCGTGGGACCGCTCGGCGGCCGCGACCTGGTCCCGCGCGCCGGCGAGCTTGAGCTCGGCGGCCTCCAGCTCACCCTGGCGGATCTGCGCGTCCGCGCGCTTTCCGGCCAGCTCGCGCTCGGCGAGGTCCTGCGCGGCCCGCAGGCTGCGCTGGCTCGCGTACGCCTCCCGCAGCCGCTCCGCGGCAGCGGTGTCCCCGAGCGCGTCCCTGGCCCGTTGCGCCGCCAGCTCAGCGCGATCGGCGTCGTCCCGCTGACCCGCGCGGTCGGATACCAGCTTGTCGGCGGCACCGATCCTGCTGGCCAGGCCGGGCACCTCGGCTGGCGTGCGCACGCCGGCCAGCAGGGCGGCCTCGCCGGCGGCCGCCTGCGCTTGCCTGGCTGCCTGCTCGGCTCTGCCCGCGAGATCCGCGATGGTGCCCAGCTGCTGCTCGGCGGCGCGGGCGAGGGCCGCCAGCGCGCGTACCCGCTCCGCGGCCAGCGTTTCCGATTGCTCGCTCGCGTCAGCGAGCCCCAGCCTGGCGTTCTCCGCCACGCGCAACCGCTCCCTGGCAGCTTCAGCACGCCTGCGGGCTTGTTGCCCCACCATCTCGTAAACGCCGAATGCCAGCAGCTCGACCAGCAGGCCCTGCCGGTCAGCCGGCTTGGCATGCAGGAATTCAGAGAACCGCCCCTGCGGCAGCAGCACGGACTGAGTGAAGTGCTCGTAGGTCAGCCCGAGCAGCTCCTGGACCTGCGCCTTGACCTGATCGGGCCCTTCGGCGAGCGGCTCGAGGCTCGCGGCCAGCAGATCGGCGAGCGGCGCGCTGGCCTCGATGTCGGGGTCCAGCCGCTCGAGCCTCGCCTCCTTGGTGTGCACCAGGCCCTTCTTGTCCCTGGTCAGCGCCCGGACCACGCCGTATCGCCGGCCGGCCGCCTCGAACACCAGGCAGACCCGGCAGGCGTTCGCCGCCGGCGCCAGCGCCTGCGCGATCGCGTTCTCCCTGCCCCAGCGCGGCACGGTCCCGTAGAGCGCGAAGCAGAGGCCGTCGATCACGGTGCTCTTGCCAGAGCCGGTGGGCCCGACCAGGGCGAAGAATTCGACGCCGGAGAAGTCGATGTCGGCCGGCTCACGGTAGGAGCCGAAGCCGTCGAGCAGCAGGCGGAGCGGGCGCATCAGCTGCCCCCTCGCACTGCCGCCGCTCGCTCCGGCCAGGCGACCTCGGTACCGTCCGCCGGGCCGCTGATCTCGTCGAGCAGTTCGGCGAACATCGCCGTCAGCCGCGCGTCGGCCACGTTCTCCCCGGCCAGGTAGTCGCCGAATAGCTGCACGCGGGCTGCGGCCAATCCGGCTCGGCCCGCTGGACCCGTGGCTGCCCGCCCTGCCCTGTCCTGGCCGTGGCCGGTGCGCGTCGTCGAGCAGCACCTCCAGGGTGTTCGGCAGCTTGTCCCTGACGAGGTCGCCGAGGCCAGCACGGCCAGGTTCGGCGAGCACGACGCGCAGGTACGCATCGCCGGCTTGCTCGCCCTCGGCGATCACCTGGTCCAGCGTGCCTCGCAGGGTCTTGAGCCCGCGACCGCCGCTGACCGGGACGGGGCTGGCGTCGGCTCTGATGCCGGGCGCGGCCGTCACGATCAGGGCCGACGGCTCGTTGCCCTCCTCACCGAAGTCGACGGCCAGCGGCGAGCCCGAGTAGTAGATCGGGCAGGGCCCCGGGATTTCCTGCTGGCGGTGCAGGTGGCCGAGCGCGACGTAGTGCGCGCTGCCGGGGAACATGCTCGCCGGCAGCTCGTAGTCCAGGCTGGTCTGAACGTCTCGCTCGCCGCCGCCGCGCCGGCCGCCAAGCAGCGTCCCGTGCGCCATCACCAGGTTCACCGCATCCGGGCTGAAGTCAGCGGTCAGCCGGCCGATGATCTCGCGAACCCGGCTCGAGTAGTCGAGAGCGTGCTCGGCGAACTCGTGGAACATGACCTCGGCCGCTCGGACCGCGAACCGGTGCGACAGGAAAGGCAGGGCGGCGACCTCGACCTGGGCACCATCCCTGGTCCGCAGCGCGAGCGTGCCACCGTCCTCGCGGGCGCCTGGGCAGGCCGAGCACGTGCAGCCCGATCTCGCCGAGCACAGGCCGGTAGACCGCCTCGATCAGGTTCTGGTTGTCGTGGTTCCCGGCGATCGCGACGACCTGGCGGCCGTCCGCGCGCAGCGCGAGCAGCGTCCGCATCACCAGCCCCTGCGAGCGGGGGTTCGGCGCTGCCGTTTCGAACAGGTCGCCGGCGACGAGCACGACGTCGACGTTCTCGTCCCTCGCGATGCGGACCAGGCTGGCGAGCGCGGCCACGTGTTCGTCGTGCCGGTCCCTGCCCTTGAGCACCTTCCCGACGTGCCAGTCGCTGGTGTGCAGGATCTTCATGCGGCGCTCCTAGAACGGCGGTACGTCGTCGGAGGCCGCGGGAATGCCGGCGAACGGGTCTTCAGGCCTGGCAGGACCGGTGTCATGGCCGGCCCACTCCCCCTTCTCACTCGGCCGCGTCGCCCACGCGGGGAATGGGAAGTCGACGGCGAGCGGCACCGGGATGTCGGGTTGCGCGATGAACATGGTGCCCGGCTTGGCCAGGGTGGCGCGCAGGCGCTGGGCCGGCGGCAGGTAGCCGTACTCGGGGCGCTGCGCCTCGGCCGCGTCGAGCCGGCCGGCCACCCGGATCGCGCAGTTCGCCAGGATCCGCCGCTCTACCTCGCTGGCGGTCTGCTGGGCGCCGATCAGGATCACCCCGAGCGAGCGGCCGCGCTCGGCGAGGTCGAGCAGGATCTGCTTGATCGGGCTGTCGCCCTCCCGCGGCGCGTACTTGTTGAGCTCGTCGAGCACGACGAACATCAGCGGGCGGGCCGTGCCCTGCCGCTCCTTGCGGGCGAACTCCGACCGCAGCGTCACGCCCACCACGAACCGCTGCGCCCGGTCGGGCAGATTGTGCAGGTCGACGACCGTGACCTGGGCCCGCGAGGTGGTGATCGAGCGTTCGCCGCGGTGGGCCAGGTCGCCGCGGACGACCACGCTCAGCGGCTTCACGGCCGAGCGCAGCCGCCTGAGCAGGGCATTGACGCTGCCGGTGAGCGCGGCGCCGCCGACCCAGGATCCGCGCGTCGCCTCGTCGCCGAGCTCCGCCTCGAGCAGGCTGACGAGGTCACCGAATGTGCGGATGATCTTGTCGTTGGCCGGGTCGACTTCGGCGATCCTGACGGCCCCGTCGGTCCCGGCTGGCCGCGCCGTCCCGGCGCAGCCGGGCGGCGACCTGGCCGATCAGCATCGTGTACTGGGCGCGCTCGTCCTCGGAGTCGGCGAACACGAACGGCAGCAGCTCCTGCTCGCAGAACTCGGCGATGGTCCAGAAGAACGGGCTGACGGCACGGTCGCGAGCGTGCACGTCCGGTGTCCCCGACGGATCGCCGGGCCGCGGCGGCGCGAACACGCGCACGTTGCCGAACGGGGCGGCGGGCAGCTTGAGGTCCGCGTACCGCGCCGCTTGCGCGGGCGAGAGCTTGCTGTTGGTGTAGTCGAGGAAGAGCAGGTCCTCGCCCTTGACGCTGAAGACCAGGGCCTTGGTGTTGTGCGCCTCGCCAGCGAGCACCCCGCAGTTGGTGATCGCGTGCAGCAGGAACATCGCGAAGGAGGTCTTCGTCGCGATCCCCGACACACCGGAGATCGAGACGTGCGCGCCCCTGGTGCCGTCGACGAACTCGAAGTTCACGTAGACGGGCTTGCCGTCCCTGCCGAACCCGACCGGCACCTTGGCGCTGCCCATCTCGTCGAAGTACAGCGCGGACTCGCGCTCGTCCCCGACCGCCCGGTTCACCACCGCGCCGGGCAGCGGCGGCACATACAGCTCGGGCTCGACCCGGGTCACGGTGACCTCGGCGACCTCGCAGACCTCCGCAGGCAAGGCGCCGCTCTCGATCAGGAACACGTCGGAGGCGAACCGCGCGCCCTCGTGCACCGCCTCGACGTTGGTGACAATCCCTGCGATGCGCACGTCCTGCTGGCCTGGCAGCAGCCGGTGCGTGACCACCACGTCGTCAAGCTGGGCGTACTGGCCGGGGGCTAGCCCTACCGAGAACTGCAGCGGCGTGGCCGGCACCGTGCCGACGACCAGGCCGAGGCCAGCCGCAGCGGAGCCGCCAGGTCCGTCGGACTCACCAGTCACCAAACCCCCACAAGCCCCTCGATGCCAGCAACTGAGCGGGAGCCTACGCCGGGGCGGCGACACTCACCGGCCGGATCAGCCGGCCGGTACCAGCGCGCGGGTTCAGGCTCGCGCGGCCGACTCCTCGAGCGCGCGGCGGACGAGCACCCTCGCGAGGTGCTCGCGATAGGCCCGCGGGCCGTTCAGGTCTGACGACGCGCTCGTTCCCTCGGCAGCGTGCGCCGCCGCAGACCGGGGATCGGCACCGGAGGCGAGGGCCTGCTCGACTCCGTCGGCCCTGATCGGGATGGAACCCATGTTGACCAGCGCGACGTTCGAGCCCTGCACGGCGACGCCGACGATGGCCCAGTCGATGCCGCGCTTGGTGAACTTCTGGAACGACCAGCCAGCAGACGCCGGCTTCGGGATGCGGATCTCCGTCAGCAGTTCGCCGGGCTGCAGGGCAGTCTCGAACAGGCCGTGGAAGAAGTCGGCTGCCGCGATCTCGCGGCTGCCGCCAGGTCCGCGGACGACGAGCGTCGCGTCCAGAGCGCGGGCCACCGCGGGCAGGTCAGCGGCCGGGTCGGCGTGCACGAGCGAGCCGCCGATGGTCCCGCAGTGCCTGACCTGCGGATCGCCGACCTGTCCGGCCGCGTGCGCGAGCAGCGGCACTGTGTCGCGCAGCACGTCCGATCGCGCCAGGTCGTCGTGGCAGGTGAGCGCGCCGACAGCGATGTGGCCGTTCTCCTCGCGGACGTAGCTGAGCTCGCTGAGCCTGCCGATGTCGATGAGCGTGTCGGGCACGGCGAGGCGCAGCTTCATCAGCGGCATCAGCGAATGGCCGCCCGCCAGGAACTTCGCGTCCTCGCCGCCCTCGGCGGCGAGGTCCAGTGCCTCGTCGACGCTGGCCGCCCGCTTGTAGGTGAATTGTGCCGGGATCACTGTGACTGCCTCTCGCTGGCGGCGGCGAGAACCGCCCTGACAATGTTGTGATAGCCCGTGCAGCGGCACAGGTTGCCCTCGAGCGCGGTCCTGACCTCGTCCTCTGTGGGCGACGGATTCTCGGCCAGCAGCGAAACGCTCGCCATCACCATGCCAGGCGTGCAGAACCCGCACTGCAGGCCGTGCTCGGCGCGGAAGGCGCGCTGCACCGGGTGCATCTCACCGGTGCCGTCGCTCAGTCCTTCCGCCGTCACGACCTCGCGCCCGTCGGCCTGCGCGGCGAGCACCGTGCACGACTTGACCGACCGGCCGTCCAGCAGGACCGTGCACGCTCCGCACGAGCTGGTGTCGCAGCCGACGTTCGTCGCGGTCAGGCCGGCCACGTCCCGAACGAAGTGCACGAGCAGGGTGCGGTCGGCTACTTCGGCAGCGACCTCGCTGCCATTCACCGTCACCTTGACCTTCACCGGGCGCTCCCTTTCTCCGCATCGCTGATCGCGGCCCAGACCCTGGCCGGAGTGAGCGGCATGTCGATGTGGCGGATGCCGAGGTGGCTGACCGCGTCGATGACCGAGTTCTGCGTGGCCGGGGTGGCGCCGATCGTGCCCGCTTCACCGATGCCCTTGGCGCCGAGCGGGTTGATCGTGGCCGGCGTCTCGCTGCTGAGCAGCTCGAAGCTCGGCAGTTCGGCGGCGGTCACGATCGCGTAGTCCACGAGCGTCCCGGTGATGGGGTTGCCGTCGGCGTCATAGACCACCTCCTCGAGCAGCGCCTGAGCCACGCCCTGGGCGATGCCGCCATGCCGCTGACCCTCGGCCAGCACCGGGTTCAGCACGGTGCCGGCGTCGTCCACGGTCACGTGCCTGATCAGCCTGGCCTTGCCGGTCTCCGTGTCGACCTCGGTCACGGCCAGGTGGGTGCCGAACGGGAACGTCGGCTTGCCGTCGGTGTAGTTGACGTCTGCGGCGAGGCCCGCCTCGCCCGCGTAGCTGGCGACCTGAGCCCAGGTCCTGCTCGACGCGGGGTCACCGCGGACCTGCCAGACGCCGCGGTCGACGTCGAGCTCGAGGTCGGTCTCGCTCGCCTCAAGCATCTCCGCCGCGTGCCGTCGCGCCAGCTCCTTGACCTCGATGGCGGCCTTCTGCACCGCCACGCCGCCGAGCTGCAGCGACCGCGACGCGTACGTGCCGACGCCCGCCGGGATCAGGTCGGTGTCGCCGTGCACCACCGTGACCTTCGACATCTCGATGCCGAGTTCGGCCTCCACCAGCATCGCCCAGGCGGTGTGGTGACCCTGGCCGTGCGCCGAGCTGCCCGTGTAGACGGTGACTGTGCCGTCGTCGTGTACGACGAGCCTGGCGGTCTCCCCGCCGTCCGCATCCGCGGCCGTGATCTCGACGTAGCTGGCCACGCCGATGCCTAGCTGCAGCACGTCGCCGCGCTCACGGCGGCGAGCCTGCTCGGCCCGCAGGTCGGTGTAGCCGGCCCCGGTCAGCACCTTGTCGAGTGCCTCGACGTACGCGCCCGTGTCGTAGGTGGCCCCGGCGGCCGTGGTGAACGGGAACTGGTCGGCCGGCACCAGGTTGATCCGGCGGACCTCCGCCGGGTCCATGCCGATCTCGGCCGCGAACAGGTCGATGGCCCGCTCGATCGCGGCCGTCGCCTCAGGCCGTCCAGCGCCCCGGTACGCGGAGATCGGCGTCGCGTTGGTCACCACGACGTCATAGCCGGTCTCGACGTGCGGGATCGCGTACGGGCCCGATGCCATCAGGCTGGTCAGGAACGGCAGGAAGCCGCCCATCCTCGGATAGGCGCCGGTGTCCTGCACGATCCTGAGCCGGTAGGCCTGCACCCGGCCGTCCCTGCTGCCGCCGATCGTGACGACGTGCCGCTGGGCTCGGCCGTGGGTCATGCCGAGCATGTTCTCGCTGCGGCTCTCGGCCCAGCGCAGCGCGCGGCCGGTGTGCTTGGCTGCCCAGGCGACGATGAGCGCGTCCCTGTCGACGCCGATCTTGGCGCCGAACCCGCCGCCGACGTCGGGCGCGACGACCCGGATATTCGCCGGGTCCAGGCCAAGCGCCGTCAGGATGAACCGCGAGATCTGCGCGTTCTGGGTGCTGGCCCAGACCGTCAGCTTCCCGTCCTTCCACTCCGCAGCGACTGGCGCGTCCCTCGAGGGGCACCGGGGCGAGCCGCTGGTTGATGAGCTCGCGGGTGACGACCACCTCGCAGCCGTCGAAGGCCGCGTTGTCAGCCGAGAATCCTGTGCTCACGGCGACGTTGGAGCCGGCGTCAGGGAACAGCAGCGACTCCCCGGCAAGCGCGCCGTCGAAGCCGACCACGGCGGGCAGCGGCGCATAGTCCACGCTGACCAGTTCGGCGGCGTCTTCGCCCTGGTACCGGTCGTCGGTGATGACGATGGCGACTGGCTCGCCAACGAAACGCACCCTGTCGATCGCCAGCAGCGGCTCCGACCATTTGCCGCCGAGCGGAAGCGGCGCGCCCTCGGTACCGGTCATCCCGCTGTCCGGCGGAGGCGGCGGCAGGTCGTCCATGTCGGCAACGGTCAGCACCGCGACCACCCCTGGCGCGTCCTTGGCCGCCGAGGTGTCGATCCCGGTGATGACCGCGTGGGCGATCGGACTGCGCACGAAGGTGACCCGCGCAGCCTGAGCGAGCTCAGGTATTCGCAGGTCATCGACGTACGTGCCGCCCTCGGTCAGCAGCCGCGGATCCTCGGTCCTGACCACCCTGGTGCCTAGGATGCTCATCTGGCTTCCTGCCTTCCGACGCCTGAGCCCGACCTCTGAGCGCGCGTGGCCAGCCGGCCAGGCTCGCGGTGGGCTCAGTATTACGGCGCGGGACTCCTTATCGCAACCGTATGCATGGGTTCCAACTGTGACCAATGCTCCTCGCGGGGCCGCGGCCAGCGGCCTGGCCCCGAAGCGGGGACAGCGCGGGCGGCCTGCAGGTAAAACTACGAAAAGACGGCGCGGACTGACCCAGGCGCCCGGCCGATCCGAGGGAGCAGACATGATCGAGCCTTATCAGGCCCTTGGCCTGGTGCCGACGATGCGCGGCATCCGCCGTCGCGAGGACATCGGTGTCAACCTGGAGCACCTGTCGCACCTGATCAAGGCCGCGTCCTGGCTGTCCAGCCTTGACCTGCCGGTCCGGCTGATCTGCGTGCCCGAGGGCGCGCTGCAGGGCTTCAACGACGAGGTCCTCGATCTCGACCACGAGCAGTTCGCCGCCGAGTGCGCGATCGACATCCCAGGGCCGGAGACCGACTATCTGGGCGGGCTGGCCAGGCAGTGGAACGCGTACCTCATGGGTCAGGCCAAGGCACGGCATCCGGAGTTCCCAGGGCGGTTCTTCAACGCCGGCTTCGTGCTGAGTCCGGATGGCGAGGTCATCCTGCGCCATCACAAGGTAGTGCCGCTGCTGCCGGTCGAGCACTCGGTCACGCCGCACAACGTCTGGGACAAGTGGATCGAGCTGTACGGCCGCAACCTGGACGCGTTCTATCCGGTCGCCGACACCGAGATCGGCAGGCTCGGATTCCTGATGGCCAACGAAGGGTCGTACCCCGAGAACGCGCGCGGCCTGGCCATGAACGGCGCCGAGGTGGTCTACCGCGGCCCGTACCCGCATCCGCACGTCGGGAACGGCCTGTTCGAGATCCAGAACCGGGCTCGCGCGCTGGACAACAACATGTACCTGGTCGCCTGCAACGTCGGCACGTACTACCTGCACCCGGACTCCGACACGCCGATCGACACGTTCGGCGGGGGCTCCGCGGTGGTGGACTACCGCGGCCAGATCGTCGGCCGTCACGACTACAGCGGCGGGTCCTCCTGGGTCGCTGGCACGATCGACATCGAGGCTCTCCGCAAGTTCCGCGCCAGTGCCCAGTGGGACAACTGGATCAAGGACCTGACCACCGAGCAGTACCAGCTGATCTACGAGCAGCCGATCTACCCCAAGAACCTCTACCTGGACCGCGTTCCTTACGGCCACGAGGAGTACCGGCGCGAGGTCATCGACAAGCAGATCGAGCTCATGCACGAGCGCGACATCTGGGTGAGGCCAGAGAAGTAACCCGCCGCCCGCGCCGGAATGCGCGGCCTGCCGGGCGTAGTTGCAACCGGCGTGGAGAATGAAGAGTCGCTGAGTCTTGCCGTGCTGGACTTCGTCGGGATCGAGTTCGGCGAGACGGCCAGCGCCTCGGTGGCCGGAGCGGTGGGGATCGCCCGGGCCGTGGAGGCGGCCGGGTACCGGCGCTACTGGGTCTCCGAGCACCACAACATGCGCAGCCTGGCCTGCTCGGCACCTGAGCTGCTGACCGCACACGTAGGAGCGCTCACGTCGAGGATCAGGGTCGGCGCGGCGGGGATCATGCTCCCGAACCACGCGCCGCTCAAGGTGGCCGAGACGTTCAGGACCCTGCTCGCGATGTACCCGGGCCGGATTGACCTCGCGCTCGGCCGCGCGCCCGGCACCGATCCGCTGACCGCGCACGTGCTGCGCCGGGGCATGGTGACCGATCCGGCCGCCGAGTTCCCCGGTCAGGTCGGCGAACTGCTCGGCTGGCTGAGCGACGAGTTCCCCGCCGGGCATCCGTACCAGCAACTGGTCGCTGCGCCCGTCGTCGCCGAGCAGCCAGAGCTGTTCGTGCTGGGATCAAGCGGGTACGGACCGCGGTTCGCCGCCGTGAACGGGATGAACGCGGCGTTCGCGCACCACATGAGCCCCGATATCGCGTTCGAGGCGCTGCGCGGGTACCGGCGCGACTTCCAGCCCAGCACCCCCGACGGCGCACCGTACTCGGCGATGTCGGTGCTGGCGTTCGCCAGCGAGGATGACGAGGCGGTACTCGACTTCGAGGCGGCCTGGACGCTCACGATCCACAACATCAGGCGCGGCGTGCGCGAGCCGCTCAGGCCCGAACAGGTTCAGGATCTCGCGGCGCTCCGCCGAGTTCCGGTCCGCCCGCCGGGACGACGGCCGGATGGTCACAGGCGAGCCGAAGGCCGTGGCCAGCGCGCCTGCTGGAGATGAAGGAGCAGGCGCAGGCAGACGAGATCGTCGTCGTCACGCCGAGCCTGGACCGTGAGCGGCGCAAGGCCAGCTACACCGCACTCGCAGACGCCTGGCGCCGCGCCCTCTAGGACCGTCGGAGAAACGCCCGAACTCGGCGTCCGTGCGGCATCTGGGCGCGATGATAGCCAGATGATCGACTTGATCCTTCGCAACGCCCGGCTGGCCGGGCAGGACGCGCTCACCGACCTGGGCATCGAGAACGGCGTGATCGTCGCGGTGAGCGCCGAGACGACCGCCGCCGAGACCATCGACCTGGGCGGCAGGCTGGTCACCCCGCCGCTGGTCGAACCCCACATCCACCTGGACGCGGTCCTGACCGTCGGCCAGCCGCGGCCCAACGTGTCTGGCTCGCTGTTCGAGGGCATCGCCGTCTGGGCCGAGCGGGTCGCCGACCTCAGCTACGAAGACGTGCAGGCGCGGGTGAGCCAGATCCTGCGCTGGCAGCTCGCCTGCGGGGTCCAGCACGTCCGCAGCCACGTCGACGTCTGCGATCCCGAGCTACGTGCGCTGCGGGCGCTGGTCGACCTGCGCGAGCAGGTACGCGGCGTGATCGACCTGCAGCTCGTCGCGTTCCCGCAGCAGGGCATCCTCGCCTTCGACGGCGGGCGTGACCTGATGCGGCGCGCGGTCGAACTGGGCGCCGACGTGGTCGGCGGGATCCCGCATTTCGAGCTGACCCGCGAGGACGGCGTGGAGTCGGTGAAGTTCGCGATGGCGCTCGCCGACGAGCACGGCCTGCGGGTCGACATCCACTGCGATGAGACCGACGACGATCACTCCCGTTTCGTCGAGGTCATGGTCGCCGAGACGATCAGCCGCGGCATGACTGGACGGGTCACCGCGAGCCACACCACCGCGATGCACTCCTACAACAACGCCTACGCGTACCGCTTGATCAACAACATCGCCAGGGCGGGCCTGCACATGATCACCAACCCGCTCGACAACTCGGTGCTGCAGGGCAGGTTCGACACCGGGCCGATCCGGCGCGGTCACACCAGGGTCAAGCAGCTCATGGAGGCCGGGATCAACGTCTGCATCGGCCACGACTCGGTCATGGACCCGTGGTACCCGCTCGGCTACGGCGACCCGCTCCAGGCGGCCTTCGTGCTCGTGCACCTCGGCCAGATGTCAGGCGACGCCGAGTTGCGGCAGCTGATCGAGATGATCACGACCAACTCGGCCCGCGCTCTCGGCGTGCCCGACTACGGGCTCCGCGTAGGCGGGCCAGCCGACCTCGTCGTCTTCGACGCACCCACCGAGGCCGACGCGCTCCGGCTGGTCGCGCCGCGCACGCTTGTGCTGCGTGGCGGGAAGATCCTCGCGCGGGCGACACCTGCCCAGCACACCGTCATCTGGGACGGGACCGAGGAGCAGGTCACCTTCCTGCGCCGGTGACCTGCTCCACCGGCCTGTCCGCCGCGCCGTCAGTCCGCCGTGTAACGGCTTCCGCTCGTCCGGGATGTGCAGCGTCTCCTCGACCGTTCCTCGCCTTGAAGCCTGAAGAACGGCCGCGTACAAGAGCGCCGCGAGCACGAACCCGACCTCGAACGCGATGTCGCCGAAGGCCGAGATGTGCTTGGGCACGACACCGACGTACTTGAGCTGGTTGGCGAAGAAGTAGATCGACACGGCGGTCGCGATGGCCATCGCCGCGAACCCCGCCCACGGGTTGTGCTTGCGGTCGAAGAGCAGGCCGTCGACGCGCTTGCCGCGGCGCAAGAACTGGTCGGCGAAGAAAACGCCCAGCCACGGCCCGATCCAGTACGCGATGATCAGCAGGAAGTCGTTGTACTTGGCTCCCGCGTCATTCAGGCCCGACAGCGCCAGGAAGAAGCCGGCCACGCCGAACACCAGCGCGACAATGGCCCTGCGCAGCGCGAGCGGCAGCCTCACCCCGAGGGCGAGGAACGACATCGCGCCCGAGTACACGTTCAGCGCGTTCGCGCAGACCGCGCCCAGCGCGATCGCGAGCAGCGTGACGTCCGCCAGCGGCGTGGCGAGGTGGCTCGTGAAACCTGCCGTCGGATTGGCCCCGAACTTGGTGCTGCTGGTCACCGTGGCCGCAGCGGCGCCGACGATCTCCAGCACCACGCACGACAGCAAGACCCCAACGCCGGCCCAGATTCCAGTGGCCCTGCGGTCCGTGTCCGGGGGCATGTAACGCGTGTAGTCGCTGGCATACGGGTTCCAGCCCGCCGCATAGCCGAACGCGGCGCCGAAGGTGACGAGCCAGCCGCCGACTCCACCGGGGAAGCCCGCGGACGCCGGCGCACCGGGGTTCGCTTTCGTGAAGATCACAACGGACGCGATCAGGAAGACGACGACCAGGAACGGGAAGGCGATCCGCTCGAAGACGTGGACGAAGTTGTGGCCGAAGAACGCCACCGAGATCTGGGCGACAACGATGATCAGCAGGCAGATTTTGGTGTTCCAGCTCAGCAGCGCGTTGAGCGCGAACGCCCCGCTGACACTGTTGACCGCGAACCAGCCGACGCCCGCTACCAGCGAGTTGATGCCCGCGGGCAAAATGTTGCCGAGGAAACCGAATCCCAGCCGCGACAGCACCATCTGCGGGACGCCGTAAAGCGGGCCCCTGGCAGCGAGCACGGCCATCGACAGCGACCCGAGGGCGGTACCGAGCACGATCGCGAGCGTGGCCGTCCAGAACGTCTGGCCGAAGAACCAGATGCCGATGATGCCGACGAAGATGGTCGCGAACTCCATGTTCGGCGACACCCAGGTCCAGAACTGCTGATAAGGCTTGCCGTGCCGGTCACCGAGCGGGATGAACTCCGCTCCGCCCGGCTCTACCGCGGTGACCTTGGCTCCGTACGTACCTTCTCGTACCTCGGCCTCGATGACGGCGGTTGTCCCCTGACTCGTATTGGTCACTTGCGGTCAACCCCCTAGATAGGGACAAATTCCTGCAGGTTCACGGTATTGGCCACGCCGAGCGCACGTCTAGCACCCACGCGCGGGCTGTTTGCCTGGCCAGGCACAGCCGCCCGTGCCGCGCAGCCGTCGAAGTCGGCCGGCAGGGGGGGGATTGGCTCCGAACGACCTGAACCAGGCGGACTGCCCCGCCGTTATGAGCGAGGTACCTATCGCTTGGAAGGGGAGTTCGTGAGGATCATCACACGGGGGTTGCCAGCTGCGGCCGCGTCGCTGCTCGCGCTGGCCGGAATGGCCGGCGTGACAGGGTCCGCGGCCGCCATGGCCGCACCGCGCGCAGTTACGCCCAGGCACCTGACCGGCCCTGCGCCGACGGAAGCACGCGGCGGCGTTCCAGCGCGAACGCACGGCCAGAGGCCCACCGCGGTGACGGCACACCCGAGGCCGGCGAAGGCAGGGGCGGGACGAGCCGTCCCGCACACCGTCAGCGTCAAGCGCATGGCCAAGGCCATGGTGCGCCGCGCCGCCGCGCCGGCTGGCCGGACCTTCGCGCCACGGTTCAGCCTGACCACGCCGAACGGCGCGACCATCACCTCGGAGTTCGACGGCACCACGGCCGCGTCCAGCGGCCAGACCGGCGGCCTGCCGACCCGTCCCGACGCGAGTTCGGCGACCAATGGCAGTCAGATCGTTGAGGTATCCAATAACTTCATCCAGTTCTTTGACAACAACGGCGCGACGATGTGCGGGACAGGGACGGGTTGCCCCTCACGACCTTCCTGCAGACCTCCGACCAGCTTGGCGCGCCGGAGATCCAATTCGACAACTTCCAGGGCCACTTCATCGCCTCGGTCCCGGTAGAGAGCTTCGTCAGCACCTCTATTCCGGCCCTGTACGTGGTGATCAGCAACACCAGCAACCCCTGCGGCGACTGGCACTTCTACCGGATGACGTTCGGCGGCGGCCCGTACGCCCCTGGCAACCGCCTCGACGGGGTGATCATGGGTCAGGACCGCAACGCGGTGCTATTCGAGGCCAACATCTTCTCGAGCAGCCAGCAGTTCCAGGGGTACTCGATCTTCCCGATCGACAAGGCAGACCTCTACGCCAACAACGGCGTGAGCTTCCCGGCCTTCACGGTCGGCTCGCAGGCAGCGCCGGTCGTCAACGCGGGCGAGCCGATGATCAGCTCGTCGTCCGCCTTCTTCCTCGGCGCGGACCCGCAGATCGGCTACCAGCTGTACCGGATGAGCGGGAGCGGCACGACCACCCCCAGCGTGACGCTGCAGGCCACCATCGGCGCGCCCTACACAGGACCGCAGCAGGCGGTCACGCCGGCGCCCAGCTTCGGTCTCAACGCCGGTGACGGGCGGATCACCTCGCCGCCGGTCTTCGACGGGACCAGGATCTGGTTCGCGCACGGGATCAGCCAGATCTTCCACCCGACATCCATCCGCTTCGGGTACGTCGACGTGACCACCAACGCCGAGAACAACGCCCTGATGACCGTCGATCCGTTGTTCTCCTACGAGTTCAATGGCTCTGTCGGCGTTGGCCTGAACGCCGACGGCACCGACGCGGTGTTCCTGAACTGGGCATACACCGATCCGAACAAGAACGTGAACGTCTCAGACGCCGTCGACTCGTTCGTATTCAACGGCAGCGTGCCGACCACGGTGGGGAACCTGCAGACCCTGCTGACCGGGACTGCGCCCAATGACACGAACTTCGGCATCCACTCATCGGTCGCGGTCGAGCCGAGCCACTTCGGCAACACCTCCTGCGCGATCACGACACAGGAGTACTTCGACGGCACCTGGAACACGCGCCTGGCCAGGCTGTGCTCCCCGAACCAGATCAACGTCCCGTTTGTCGAACTGGACACGCCAGCACAGGCCGGCTCCGTGCTTTTCGGGTTCGGGTTGGCTGCCGGCGTCGTGTCCACCACCACCAACTGCGGCAGCGTCCCGGTCGGCGAGGTCGTATCCACGACGCCCGCCTTCGACACACCAGTTCCGTTCGGGACGGGCATCGGGCTGACCGTGTGCGTTGCGGCGACCACGACCGTGCCGAACGTGATCGGTAGGACGGTCGCCACCGCCACATCGATTATCCAGGCCGCCGGCCTAGTCGTCGGCTCTATCGGCGCCACGACGAGCTGCGATGTCGGCAAGGGAACGATCGTGTCGACAAGCCCGAGCGCGGGCGACACGGTGTCTCCCGGGTCGACGGTCAACATGGTGAAGTCGACAGGCAGGCCCAAGAATCCCTGCCCGTAACCAAGCGCCTCCGGGGAGTCCGTGCCGCCAGATCCGGGCTCCCCGGAGGTCCCACTCCTGCGCCAACGGCCCGCGGCACCTGACGGATCAGGCGCCGCGGGCGCGGCGTCCCTGCGGCCAGGTGCCGGCGGTCCCGAAGAGCGCGACCAGCGCCGGGACCAGCAACGAGCGCACGATGAAGGCATCGATGATCACGCCGAGCGCCATCGCGACCGCGAGTTCGCGGAACTGGTCGAGCGGGATAACAGCCAGCACCCCGAAACTCGCCGCCAGCGCGAGGCCGGCGGTGGTGATGGCCTGGGAGGCCCGCGGAGCGGCCACCGCCACGGCGTCTCTGATCGGCATCCGCCGCGCCTCCTGGAAGATCCTGCCGACGACGAAGATGTTGTAGTCCGAGCCCAGCGACACGAGCAGCACGCCGGCCGCGAACGGCACGAAGTAGACCATGCCCTCGTAGCCGAGCGCGTCCTGGAAGATCCAGACCGTCACGCCAAGCGCCGCGACCAAGGCCAGGATGCTCGCCGCCAGCAGGTACCAGGGCGCCACCAGTGCCCGCAGGAAGATCGCGAGCAGCACGAACGTCACCACCAGCACCGCGACCGCGATCCGGCGCATGTCCGCGGCCGTGGCGTCGATCGTCTCGGCGGTCAGCGCCGTTTCGCCGCCCACCTCGAACCTCGCGCTGCGGAGGCCTGCGGCACGGACCAGGCGAGGTAGCGCGCGCTCCAGGTCCCTGAGCCGGTCGACCGCCACCGGCCCGAGCGGGTCGGTTCGCTCGATGACCGCGAATCGAACCGCGTTGCCGCTGGCGGCGCTCATCAAGCTGGCCGGCCTGAGCAGCGCAGGCAGGTTCGCAGGACCCACCACGCCGGCCACTCCCGGCTGGTGCGCGATCGAGCGCTGCAGCCTCGCGAGCGCGCCAGCCTGGGCAGCGACGCCAGGACCAAATACCAGGACGTCCGCTGGCGCGAGGACGCCAGGCACGAAGCCGCGGGACGCGGCGGCCTCTGCCCTGGCGGCTTCGGCGTTCGCCGGCAGTTCCCTGATCAACGGCGAGCCGAGGTGGATCCCGGTCAATCCAAGCGCCGCTAGCATCAGGCCAGCCACGCAGGCCACCGCGATCAGGAAGGCGATGGGGCGGGTAGCGGCGAACCTGGCGCCAAGGTCGGCCGGCGTCCGACGGACCGGCCAGCGACGCGGACGCGTGCGCCGCCATCTGCGCGCCATCCCTGCCGACCTCGGCCCGTCGGAGTCTGGCCGGTCCTGGCCTGAACAACAACCCGCCGAAGATTGCGATCAGGGCCGGAGCGAGCGTGATCGAGACCACCATCGCCGTCAAGACGGTGAGCGCCAGGCCAGGCCCGAAGGCCCGGAGCAATGCGATCCTCGCGACTACCAGCGCGGCCGTCCCCGCGGCCACGACGAGGCCGGCCGCCAGGATGATCGGCGTGTACTCGGCGGTCGTGAGCCTGGCGGCGGGCAGCCGCGCGACGCCCTCGGCGAGCCTCGTGCGCATGCCGCTGAGATAGAACACGCAGTAGTCCGTCGTGACGCCCAGCAGCAGGACCACGAGCACGGGCTCGAGGTCCGGCGGGACCGTCACCCCCATCCGGGCAGCGGCCCAGGCCACGACGTGCACGGCCACCAGGTAGCTCGTCGCAGCGCAGGCGAGCGTCGCGAGTGGCGCACCGAACGACCGGTAGTGCCAGCCGACGATCACGAAAATGGCCAGTACCGTCGCCGCCTCGACCCACGGCAGATAGCGCTCGATGATCTGCCCCTGCTCGAATCTGGCCGGTATCGGCCCTGTCACCCCGGCGACATGAGCCCGCGGACCGCTCGCGGCGCGCGCATAGGCGGCGCCCCCGGCGGTCTCGGCTGCCATCGAGGTGCCGGGCCTGAAGTAAAGGAACGTGATGACGGTTGTCGACCGATGCCGCGACCCTGGCATCGCCCCTGCCGTGTTCGCCACGGGCAGCGCCCCGGCCAGGCCCGGAATCTGGACGCCGTCGCCACGGTCGACCGAGATCGCCCTGCGGGCCGCCCGTTCCTGCACTGCGAGCGGCAGGCCGTGCGAATCGGCCTGCACGACGACTACCGGCGCGCTCATCGGCACCCGGAACAGCCTCGTCGCATCCGCCTCCGCCTTGAGCGCCGCCGAGTGCGGGGGCACGAGGTCGCCGACCCCGCCGCCCGCGGACAAGCGACGGCAGGTACAGCGTCGCGAGCGCCGCGGCCGCCAGCCAGCCGAGGACGACTAGGTACCGCGCGCTCACCACGACGAACGCGCACGCGCTGGCAACCCGGCCGGTCAGCGGCTGCCGCGCGGCCTGGCCAGCTGACTCGCGGGCCGCGGGCCGCGCCTTCGACCGCTGGATCATGAGGCGGCCTACTACCCGGCAACGCGCCTGGCTATCATCGCGCAGGCCGGCTGGGCCTGCCGCTTGCCTCCTTGCCGGTCCCCCGATGCGGCCGCTAGGCCTGCGGCTGGCCGATGTTAACTAGCCAGGAGATGCCGAACTGGTCCACGCACATGCCGAACTCGTCACCCCATACCTGCTTGTCGAGCGGCATTGTCACCGTCCCGCCCTCGGACAGCTTCGCGAAGTACCCGCGCAGCGCATCCGCGTCGTCGCCGCTCAGGCTGATGGAGAAGCCGGCCGGCCGGTCGTAGGTCATCTCGCTGGTGACGTCCGCTCCCATGATGGTGTAGCCGGCGTCGGTCTCGAGCATCCCGTGCATGATCCGGTTCGCGTCGCCGCCCTGGCCGCCGTACTCCGCGAACGTGTTCAGGTTGAGCGTGCCGCCGAAGACGCTGGCGTAGAACTCCATCGCCTGGCGGGCGTTGCCGTTGAAGTTGAGGTACGGATTGAGCCTGGAAACCATCGTCATCCCCGTCCGCTCAGCGGCGGTCCTTGCCGCCCTCGTGATCGCCAGGAAACGCCGATGCTAACAGCCGGCCCGGCCGCCGGTACTGGCGGCGGGCCGGCTGCACGCGGGCCGGCTGTCGGGGCGGCTACGCGGAGGTCGCGACCTTCCACAGGTAACCGTCCGGATCGCTGAAATACCCGGAGTAACCGCCCCACTGCGCGGCGACGGCAGGCTTGGTGATCGCGCCACCGGCAGCCACCGCACTGCTCATAACCTCGTCGACCGCCTCGGTGGACGCCACGATGTAGTGGAACGAGATCCCGGTAAAGCCTGACCCCGCTGGCGACACGCCGGCATCAGCGGCGGCCGCTTCGCGCTCGTACAGCGCCACAGAGGAGGAGCCAGCGCCCAGGTCCAGCAAGACGAAGCCTGGGTAGTCCTTGTCGACCGAGCAGCCAAGCCCGTCCGCGTAGAACTTCTTCGCCCTGCCGAGGTCCTGCACGCCGAGCATGATGGTCGTCACCTGCACAGACATGGTTATCTCCGTTGTCATATCCGCTTGTGCCTGTCACCACCTATGACGTATCGCAGGCGCGGAGTGTGACTGCCTGGCAGGGCCGGCCCGCGCCGGCGGCCCAGCCGTCCGTGTCAGGATGAGGGCATGGCGAGTCCGCGTGCCGGGCAGCCGGCTGCCCGCGAAGACCTGATTGACGTGGCGAAACTGGTCACGGCCTACTACGCAGTGCACCCGGATCCCGGCGAGCCAGCCCAGCGGGTGTCGTTCGGCACATCGGGCCACCGCGGTTCAGCCCTTACTGCCAGCTTCAACGAGGATCACATCCTCGCCACGACGCAGGCCATCTGCGAGTACCGGGCCAGCGAGGGCATCGACGGGCCGCTGTTCCTCGGCGTCGATACGCACGCACTGTCCGAGCCAGCCCAGGTCAGCGCCATCGAGGTGCTGGCTGCTCACGGCGTGCGCGTGCTGCTCGACGCCCGCGACGGTTACACGCCGACGCCCGCCGTGTCCAGGGCGATCCTCGCCCACAACCTGTCAGGCCAACGGGACCGTGCCGACGGCATCGTCGTCACCCCGTCGCACAACCCGCCGCAGGACGGCGGGTTCAAATACAACCCGCCGGACGGCGGGCCAGCGGACACCGCCATCACCAGCAAGATCCAGGACCGGGCCAACGCCCTGCTCGCCGGCGGCCTGGACGGTGTACGGCGCATCCCCTATGCCAGGGCGATGGCTGCCGACAGCACGGGCCGCTATGACTTCCTCGACGGCTACGTCTCGGCGCTCGGGCGGGTCGTCGATCTTCGCGCGATCCGAGCGGCCGGATTGCACATCGGCGCTGACCCCCTCGGCGGCGCAAGCGTCCGGTACTGGGCCGAGATCGCCGACCGGTACAACCTGGATCTGACCGTCGTCAACTCCGATGTCGATCCCACGTTCCGGTTCATGACGCTGGACTGGGACGGCAAGATCCGGATGGACTGCTCGTCCCCGCCCGCCATGGCCAGCCTGATCGCGCGTCAGCACGAATTCGCGATCGCGACGGGAAATGACACGGACGCCGACCGGCACGGCGTCGTCACCCCGGACGCCGGGCTGCTCAACCCCAATCACTACCTGGCCGTTGCCATCGACTACCTCTACCGCGAGCGCGACGGGTGGCCGGCCGGCGCCGTTGTCGGCAAGACGCTGGTCAGTTCCTCGATGATCGACCGCGTGGCGGCCGGACTTGGCCGCCGGTTGCTCGAAGTGCCGGTCGGCTTCAAGTGGTTCGTTCCTGGCCTGCTTGACGGATCGGTCGGATTCGGCGGCGAGGAGAGCGCTGGCGCGTCCTTCCTGCAGCGCGATGGCTCGGTCTGGACGACGGACAAGGACGGGATCATCCTGGCCCTGCTGGCCTCGGAGATCACTGCCGTGCGCGGGTCATCGCCCTCGCGCTTGTACGAGGGCCTGACCGGGCGCTATGGAGCGCCCGCCTACGCGAGGATCGACACCGCCGCGACGCCCGATCAAAAGGCCGCCCTCGGCCGGCTCTCTCCCGCCCAGGTCGACGCCGCCGAACTTGCCGGCGAAAAGATCACTGCGACGCTGACCAGGGCGCCGGGGAACGACGCTCCGATCGGCGGGCTCAAGGTCGTCACCGAATCGGGCTGGTTCGCGGCCAGACCGTCCGGCACCGAGGACGTCTACAAGCTGTACGCCGAGTCGTTTCGCGGGCCTGATCACCTCGCCGAGATCCAGCGTGAGGCGCAAGAGATCATCGCTATTGCACTGCGCTGATCGCCGACCGGCCGGTACCCGGTAAAAGGTATTTAAATATGTCTATACGTTTTACTGGGTTTTACGACCTATGCTGATGGGCGGCGCGGAGCATATCATCATTTCGTGCGCAGGGCGGGCCATCCTGGCAAAACCAAGACCGTGGCTCTGCTCATCGCGATCGCACTAGGCGCGGGTTTACTCACCGGCATCGCCGGCGTTCCGTTTCTCGCGGTCAGCGGGATAGCCACCAGGGACGCGGCCAGAACATTCAACGACCTGCCGGTATCCGGGCTCGGGCAGTTGCCGGCCCGATCGGAGATCCTTGACTCCCGCGGCCGTCTGATCGCGTACTACTACCCCAGGAACATCTACCGGATTCCGGTAAGGTACAGCCAGATCGCGCCGGTCATGCGGCACGCCATCATCGCGATCGAGGACGAACGCTTCTATCAGCACGGTGCACTGGACCTGCGCGGGACGATCCGGGCGCTGACCACCACGCTCTCCGGTTCGGGCACCCAGGGCGGCTCCGACATCGCCCAGCAGTACGTCAAGAACGCCTGCATTCTCGCCGCCCGGACTTCGAACCAGGCAGCGGCGTGCATTGCGGTGACGGTCGCGAGGAAGCTGACTGAACTGCGCGTCGCGGCCAATGTCATGCGCAGGATGACCAGGCACCAGTTGCTCGCCGCCTACCTGAACGCGGCCTACTTTTACAACCAGGTCTACGGCGTGCAGGTCGCAGCGCAGTTCTACTTCTCGACCCCCGCCAGGTCACTGACTTTGGCCGAGGCGGCCGTGCTCGCCGGCCTGGTGCAGAACCCGGCAGCCTACGACCCGCTTCACCATCCGCAGGCGGCCGTCACCAGGCGCAACATAGTGCTGGCTCGGATGGCTCAGCTGCACTACATCTCCACGGCGCAGGCCGCGCTCGCGGAGGGTCAGCCGCTCGGGCTGCATACCTCGCCGCTGCCGCTGCAGACCGGCTGCCTGAGCAACCAGGCTCGCCGGGCGGCATTCTTCTGCGATTACGTGCTATCCGTGCTGCGCACCGATCCGTTCTACGCCAAGGCGTGGCGGGCGCTCAACGACAGCGGCGGCATGACGATCACCACCACGTTGGGGCCGCTGGACCAGCGGGTGGCCAATCACGCGGTCAACTTCATCGAGCCGCCGAACTCCCGCTACTACAACCCTGGCGACAACGCCGACACCGAGGTGCTCATCCAGCCGGGCACCGGGTACATCAGGGCCATCGCGATCAACAGGCAGTTCGGCACAGGGCGAGGCCGCACCACCGTCGACTACGCGGTGAACACTAGATACGGCTCGAGCTCCGGCGTCCAGACCGGCTCGTCGTCGAAGATATTCACGCTGGTGACGGCCATGAAGGAAGGACTGCCTTTCGGCTATCACCTGAAGGTCACGTCGCCGACGACGGTCGGGCCTTACTCCAACTGCCATGGCGGCTACGTGCCGCCGTTCAATGTCATCAACGCCGAGGGCCCGCAGGGCGCGAAGACCTACACCATCTATAACGGGACCACCGCGTCGATCAACGCCTTCTACGCGACTCTCGAAGAGCGGGTAGGGCTCTGCAATGTCGTCAGGACGGCGGCCAGCATGGGCATGACGAGGGCGGACGGCACGTCCCTGCTGCGCAGGGACCCGCACCTGCCGGCCGGGGTGGACCTGTCGGCCGACAACTACCCGTCGTTCACACTCGGCTCTGTCTACGTGTCGCCGCTGAACATGGCGGCGGCCTACGCGACGATCGCGGCGCGCGGCATCTATTGCAGGCCGATCGCGATCAGGTCCATCACGGGACGTGACGGATCGCCGATTCCGGTCGAGAGTCCTGGATGTCACCGGGTCATCGAGCAGACTGTGGCCGACGCCGCCAACTATGTCCTGCAAGGCGTTCTAGGCGGCGGCGGGACGGCCTCCAACCGCGGCATCGGCATCCCCGCCGCGGCCAAGACCGGCACCGCCAACCGCGGGTTCTACGCGGCCTTCGCCGGCTACACCCCCAGGCTGGCCGGCTACGTCTCGGTGTTCAATCCGGTCTCGCCGACTGGCCGCGGCGCCATGATCGGTTCCAGGGCCGACTACCGGGAAGTCAACGGCGCGCTCGCCATTCCCGGCCAGATGTTCGGCGACAACGCGCCAGGGGCCACCTGGCAGCTGACGTTCCTGCACCTGCGCCTGAGGCCGGAGGGGTTCGTCTACCCACCGACGGACCCGTACTTCGCGCTGCCGCTGATCTACAAGCCGCCGCACAAGAAGAAGCACACGCCAACGCCAACTCCGACCACCACGCCGACGCCGACACCCAGCCCGTCTCCCTCGCCGTCGCCATCGGCTAGTCCGAGCCCGGCTCCGTGACCGAACCAGCCGATCGCGAGTTCGAGCGGCGACCAGTTATGGTTCGGGCATGAATGGCGCGCAGGCTCTGCTTAGGACACTCACCGGCGGCGGTGTGACGGCGTGCTTCGCCAACCCTGGCACCTCGGAAATGCACTTCGTGGCCGCCCTTGACGCGGTTCCTGAACTGCGCGGCGTGCTCTGCCTGTTCGAGGGGGTGGCGACCGGAGCCGCCGACGGCTACGGCCGGATGACCGGCAGGCCGGCGGCCGCGCTTCTGCACCTCGGGCCCGGCCTTGGCAACGGGATCGCGAACCTGCACAACGCGCGCCGGGCGCACACTCCTCTCGTCGCAGTGGTCGGTGACCACGCCACGTACCACAAGCGCTACGACGCCCCGCTGGAGTCGGACATCGACGCCCTCGCCGGAGCCGTGTCCTCCTGGGTCAGGCGTCCCGCCAGGGCTGCCGATGTCGGCGCGGACGCGGCCGACGCGATCGCCGCCGCGCTGACCCCGCCTGGCCACGTCGCGACGCTGATCCTTCCCGCCGACACCTCCTGGTCCGACGGCGCGCAGCCCGCGGCCCTGCCCGCGGTCAGGCCAGCGTCGCCGGTCGCCGACGAGGCCATCCAGACCGCCGCGACAGCGCTGCGCGGCGGTGAGCCATGCCTCCTTCTGCTCGGAGGCGCGGCGTTGCGAAGGCCAGGGCTGGAGGCCGCGAGCCGGATCGCGGTGGCCGGTCACGCTCGCCTGCTCGGCGAGACCTTCCCGCCCAGGGTCGAGCGGGGCGCTGGCATCCCGCCGCTCGAGCGCCTGGCCTACCTGACCGAGTTCGCGGCCGCCCAGCTCGCGGGCGTCCGCCATCTCATCCTCGCGGGAGCCCGATCACCGGTGTCCTTCTTCGCCTACCCGGGCAAGCCGAGCACTCCCGTCCCTGACGGCTGCGAGGTGCACGTGCTCGCAGAGGCAGGCGACGACGTGCCTGGCGCCCTGGCCGCGCTCGCCGACCTGGTCGCGCCCGACGTGAAGCCGGCACCGCAGCAACCGGGCCAGCGCGGCCTGCCCGACGGGGACCTGACCGCTGAGACCGCAGCGGCCGTCATCGGAGCATTGCTGCCCGAGGGGGCGATCGTCTGCGACGAGGCAAATACGTCGGGGCTCTGGCTCCCGGCGGCCACGGCAGGAGCGCCGCCGCACGACTGGCTCGCACTGACCGGCGGCGCAATCGGCCAGGGACTCCCGCTGGCGACGGGGGCCGCGGTCGCATGCCCTGGCCGGCCCGTCCTGTGCCTGGAGGCGGACGGCAGCGCGATGTACACGATCTCGGCGCTCTGGACGCACGCCAGGGAGCAGCTGGATGTCACTACTGTCATCTTCAGCAACCGCCGGTACGCGATTCTCGGCATGGAGCTCGATCGGGTCGGCGCGACTGGAGGCGGCGCGGCGGCCCGCAGCCTGTTCGACCTGTCAAGGCCCGATATCGACTTCGCGGCGCTGGCAACCGGGATGGGAGTACCAGCCAGCCGCGCTATGACCACCGCCGACCTCGCTGCCGCACTGCGGCTAGCGCTGGCTGAGCCAGGACCGCACTTGATCGAGGCCGTCGTCCCCGCGCCGTTCTAGGCAGCCCGCCATCGGCAGTGTCGCGGCGACGCGGTCAGCGGCGCAGGTACTGCGCCGCGAGCTTGGCCGGCGCACACGCGAGCCAGCCGTCGGTGATAGCAGCACGGACCTCGCCGGCTGATGCCTCCGGCAGCTCGATCAGGACCGCGGCGTACCCGTCGAAGTGCGGGATCGTGAAGAAGCCGCGCGGTTGAGCGGCGAGCACCGCTTCCTTCTCGCCGAGATCCTCGACGCGGACCGCGAGGATCGGACCCGCGGGCGGAACCTGCTCACCGAATCTCCTGATGTCGGCCTTGCTGAACGGCCGCTCCCAGGCGAAGGCCTTGCCCGCCACGAACCAGGTGCGATTGCCGTGCCGTTCGCCCTCGCTCACCTCGGGCAGTTCGGCGGCCAGCGCTGCCACGTCATCGATAGTCACCACAGCCGACACCGTACTTGGCGCGGATCGCGCGGCGACGCGTGCGCGCGAACGACAAGACACGATATTGCTTGACACTAAGACGCGATAGTACTTATCGTCCTGCATAATGGACGTCACTGAGATCCTCACCTCGCTCACGACGCCGCAAGGCAGGGCGGACCCTTACCCGCTGTACGCGGCCCTGCACGAGATGGGCGACGTACTCGAGCTCGGTCCGCGCGACGTGCTCGTCGCCGGCTATGACACCGTCAACGCGGTTCTGCGCGACCCGGCATTCCTGGTTTCTGACGGGTCTTCCTTCGACAAGAACTTCCCTAGCTGGCGTGAGAATCCAGCCTTCGTGCAGGGTGCCGACTGGATCCTGAACCTCAACGCGCCGCGGCACGGACGAATCAGGAGCCTGCTCGCCAAGGCGTTCACAGCGAGGCGGATCGGCGGCCTGCGGCCGGCGATCGAGACAATGACCGACGAGCTCCTCGACGCGATCGCCGAGCGCGGCGCCGACGGCTCGGCGATCGAATTCATGCAGGACTTCGCCTATCTGCTGCCGGTCACCGTGATCTGCGAGCTGATCGGCATCCCGGGGAGCGACAGGGCCGGATTCCGGCCGCTGGCCAGGGACCTGTCCGGCATTTTCGAGCTGCACGACATGGAGACGCTGCCGCGGATCAACGCCGCGGCTGTCGACCTGCTCGCGTACTTCACCGACCTGGCCGCCCGGCGGCGCGCGGACCCGCGCGACGACCTGCTCAGCGACCTGCTCGCGATCAGCGACTCCCACGACGGCAGGCTGAGTGATGCCGAGTTGCTGCACAACATGACGCTGCTGCTCGTCGCGGGATTCGAGACGACGACGAACCTGCTCGGCAACGGCCTGCAGATCGTGCTGCAACGCCCGCAGTTCGCGGACCTGGTCAGGCACGGATCGGTGCCGGCCACCGCGTTCGTCGAGGAAGTGCTCCGCTTCGACTCGCCCGTTCAGCTCACCAGCAGGACCGGATATGACACCAAGCTCGGCGGCGTGGCTGTGTCACCCCAGTCCGAGGTGGTCGTGATGCTCGGGGCGGGAAACACCGATCCGCGCAGGTTCGCCAACCCGCTGACCTTCGATCCCATGCGCACCGATGGCGGGCCGCTGAGTTTCGGAGGCGGCGCACATTTCTGCATCGGGGCCGCGCTCGCAAGGCTCGAAGGCGCCGTTGCCTTTCCCCGGCTGTTCGGCAGGTTCCCTGCTATCGCCGCGGCTGGTGAGCCGACTCGCAGGGACACGCTGCTACTGCGCGGATTCGACACCCTTCCGGTCACGGTCACGGTCGCGTGAGCTTGGCGGTCAGGCAGGTGGCCGCGCTCGAGCGGTGCCCTTGATCCGGATGTTGTAGACGAGCACTCGGTACTTGCCCGCCGATTCTGGCGGCAGCAGCGTGAACCAGACCACCAGGTACCTCGCCATCGCGGGCCTGGCCAGGGTGAGCCGTACGTCGCCGCCGACGTCCTGGCCGCTGGCCTGGAGTCGGTCGTCGGCCAGTACCGGCTCGGCCCCGGTATACAGCTTCAGGGCGGCACCGGTTTCGCCGGTCAGCAAGATCCGGACGCTGGTGATCCTGACCGGCCGGCCCATATCGATCAGCAGTCCGGTCCCCGTCTTCAGCGAACCGAACTCCGCCGTGGCGTACCACTGGGTCTCCCAGGCCGTGGACGTGCTCGCATCGATCGCCTGGGGCGCGCTGCTCGCGTTGTCGCCCGAGCTGACGCCGTCGGGCCCGAACGCCGCCGCGCTCACCGGGTCCAGCACCGTGGGCGTGGCTGACGGGCGCGGCGACGGCGACGGCGTGCGGTGGTGCTTGCCGTGGTGCCGGCCGGTCTGCCCGCCTGGCCCCGTCTGCCTGTGACCGCCGCTGGCGCCTGGTCCCGAGGCGTTCAGGCGATGCGATGCGGCCGCACCGAACGGCGCGATGACGAGGACGTCAAGAACGGCCAGCGCCATCCAGACGAGCACCAGCGCCAGCGGCCAGCCGGCCAGGCGCGCGCGGCGACCCTGCCGGCCGCGCTTCAGCGCGTTCAGGGGCGTCGTGTCGTCAGGCTCTGCCATCATCCGGGTTGCTCGGGGTAGCGCTCAGCTTACTGGCCGAGGTCGGCAGTCAGTTTATGGCCTCGGCACGCCTGAAGACAGGCATACCAGGCATCCAGCCCCGAAGCCGCCGGCCAGGGCTGCCTCTCTACGGGCTTCCCTGGCCGGCGGCCTTGTTCAGATTCTCGTCAGAAGCGCGGGGTCGCTGACGAGATGTCGTAGCTCGAGCCCCAGTACCACTGGGTGGCGTCCGAACCGGGCACGATGTGTGGGGTGCCGGTGGGGTCGGCAATCCAGTAGCGCACGTGCGACCGCATCTTGGCCGGCAGCTTGGCGACCGCCGCCTGGACGGCTGGCCACTCGGAGCGCATGGTGTAGATCCTCGCCAGCGCCGTCGGGCGGTCCTTCAGCCGGTGCCAAGCCCAGCTGGCGGCCAGCGACGGGGTCGCGTCCCCTGGCTCGACGTCGAGCACAGAGGCGTTGTGGTTGTAGCCGGTGACGTCGATCCACATGATCGACTTGTGGCCAGGGAACTGGGCTGGTGAGGCGGCGTAGTTGCCGTTCGAGTACGCGGCGACGTTCTTGTGCGCAGAGATCGCCGACGGCGTGACCGAGTCGTAGATCAGGTAAGGCTTGCGCCGCACGTGAGCGCTACGGTGCCGGCGCGGAGCCTGGTGGCGCGCCGCGTGGTGGCTGGACCCGCCGCTGTGCTTCCTGGTCGCGTGCTTGCTGGTCGCCGTGCTTGCTGTCGCGTGCGCGGCGTGCTTGTCAGAGGCGTGCTTGCTCGGAGCCTTGCTGGGCGCCGCGCTGTGGCTCGGCGCCGGCTTGGCGGTGTGGCCGGCGGCGGCGTCCTTGGCGTGCACGGCCTTGTGCTGGGCAGCGGCTGCCACGTGGTCTGCGGTGTCGATAGCGGACCCTGAGCCTGCGCTCACTCCCGCTGCGACGACCGCGGCGATGACGCCAGCCGCGGCGGCGACTCCGATTGCCACCCGCAGGTCCCTGCGGAGGGCCTGGAATGCCTTGCCGAAGGCGGCCATGGCGGCCGCGACGATAGCGCCGAGCGCACCGATAGTCAGGAGCGAGGAGCGGCGCAGATGCCGGTAGGCGTTACGGAAAAGGGCATGGGGGGATGGAATTCGGGGGTGCACGATGAACCTTCGTTCGGGCGCCGGGGGTTGGCGCTCGCGGGGGACCCAGGAAGTTGCCAGCCGGCTTGCAGCGGCTTCGGCAGGGTTACGTGGATGTGACGCGGGTCAGGGCGGCGCGTTGCGTTGGGGGGCAACCATCACACGCCTGGGCGCTTCGGTTACTCATTGTGAACGCATGGAAGCAGCTAGTTAAGTCCGCGAGATTCGGCCAAACCCGAAAATCCCCTATGATCTGCGTCACACAGGTCGTCGAAGGCACTAAGTTCCTGCGTCCACGCTACGTTGCCGTGATGCGCGGAGTTGCCGATCAGACCGACTCGGGGAACACTAAAGCGCTACTTATCGCGAGCTGCCCTTGGAGGACGCGTGCCGCTGATCGTGCTGCTTGTGGTGCTTGTCGTCCTGGCCGGCGGCCTGGTGGGGTGGACGAGGCTGGCGGCCACGAACAGCAGGCGCGTGGCGAACGTTCCTGATGGCGATCTCCAGGAACTGTTCAGGGGCGGCGTCATGGGCAAGTACGTCATCACCAGCGGGCCGCTCGCCAGGCTCGAGTTCTTCGACTGGGGCGTTCGGCTCCGCGGCACGGCCTTCAGCCGCTGGGTCGTGCCGACGTGGGAGGCCAGGTATGACGACCTGGCTATCGCCGAGCTCGTCACGCTGCCAGCCAGCAGGATCGCGGTCTGGTTCCGGCTCCGCGGCGGCGACAAGCACATGATCGGTTTTCTGTCCTACCGCAGCTCAGAGATACTTCCGGTGCTCGAAAGCCACGGCGTGCCGGTGAACCGCTCGGTCACCAGGATCAGGCGCGTCGACGAGCTCTACGGCTAATGGCCCAGGCCCGCGGTGGTCAGGTGTTGCCCCAGGTGTTGGCGTGCAGCGGAACAGTGCCGTCGCAGCCGGGTTTCGGCTTCGGCACCAACGTCGTGTCGGGCGGACAGGGATTCAGGATCAGCGGCGGCAGCGGCGTCTGCGTGAAGTCGAAGTCCTTGATCAGGTCGCCGAGCTGCTTAGCCCGCTCGCGCACATCGGGCCGCGAGTCAGGGCGGCCATCGGTGGCCGGGTCGATCCTCTCGCTGCCCAGGAAGTCATCCTCGATGAACTTCAGGTACGCGTCGGTCGTCAGTGTCTGCGAGTCGACAAAACCGCGCCTGGCGTACGGACTGATCACGATCGACGGCACGCGAATGCCATAGCCCAGCTGGTCCACCTTGGGCGGCATCACGTGATCGTAGTAACCACCCCAGTCGTCCCAGTTCAGGAAGATCGCGGTCGAGCCCCAGTCCGGGCTCCGCATGATCGCGTTGATGACCTTGGTGACGTACGCCTGCCCGCTGCTGACCAGCGCCGGCCCGTGCTCGCTATGCCGCAAGTCGGGCGCTATCCAGGACACTTTCGGCAGCGTCCCGGCCTTGGCCTGGCGGTAGAAGGCCTTCAGCGAGCGGATGTTGCTGGTCTGACCGTCCTTGTGCACGTCGGTGAACCCGGGAAGCACGTTCCAGATCTTCCATACTCCGTTCGCGTTGTGATTATCGGTCCTGGCGCCGTGGTCAAGGTAGTAGCCCCAGCTGACGTGGTGCCTGTGGAGCAGGTACGTGAGATCGGTCCAGGCAAACGGGGTCGGTCTGCCGGGCCTGCGATCCGGCGGGTTCTGCGAGTTCTTGCAGCTCATCGGGTCGTCGTCAGTTGCGCACTTCGCCGACCAGCCGGACACGATGAGGAGGTGAGCTGGCAGGCTCCACGAGCCCGCGGCCTCGAAAAACCGGTCCTGCAGCACGAAGTTGCTGGCGTAGGCCCAGTAGTTCGGGATGTCGCTGCGGACGTGGTAGCCCATCACGTCCGGATGGCAAGGGGCGCTCTTCTTGCACATTTGCTTCTCGGCGACGGACACGAAGCCGTCCAGCTTGCCGTGATCTATATCTCCAGCGAACGCCGGGTTGTCGTGCGGATCGTCGCCGTTGCTGTCGTGATGATCGACCCATGGCTTCCGGCAACCGCCATGACGCGGGTCAGGCAGGCACACGCCGGCCGGGATGCCGTCTGCACCGGGGAAGGTGCCGAAATACGAGTCGAACGAGCGGTTCTCCTGCATGATCACGACGATGTGCTGGATCTTGTGAATGCCCACCAGGGCATTCGATGCCGACCTGCTCGCCGAGGCCTGAGTCAGCACGGCGGCGACTACGGTGGCCACCACGACGACGGCAGCCACAGAGACGGGACCGAATCGTCTCGTTCGCCTGTGCCGCGGCATCGTGCCTCCCATCAGGCGGCCAGAAAAAGGTGACATTTCCCCGCGCCCGTGAAGGCTAACATGAACCGCTAGAAGACGTACCAAGGCTCTCAGCAGGCCGCGAAGACGACATCGGATCACGCGAAAAGCTCGTGACGCGCGACGACTAGCCGCCGCCGATGCCGCGGCCGAGATACCCGGGCCTGGCGAGAACGGCGTGCGCCGCGAGCGCCGCTGAGACCGCGTTCCACCGGTCGTCCGGCATCGGCGTCACCCGGCCAAGCTCGTTGTCCACGTGCAGGTACAGGTGCTCGCCCGTCGCGACGGCCGTCCCGTCGCCGCGGGTCAGCGCTGTGTGCACCCTGAGCCGCTTGGGATCGGCGCTCACCAGGAAGCTCGCCGCGGTGAGCCGGTCGCCACGCCCGGTCGGAGCGAGGTAGCGGATATGGGACTCGACGGTGTACATCGACCGCCCGGTCCTGGCCTGGTACTCCGCGCTCAGTCCGAGCGCGGCGAGCAGCACCTCGTTGGCCTCGCTCAGGACGATCGCGTAGCTAGCGTCGTGCAGATGCCCGTTGTAGTCGATCCACTCGTCCCTGACCGCCGACTGATACGCGCCAAAAGGAGCGGCCGCCGGATCGTGGTCAGGCACGGTGCCTGGCGAGCAGGAGCAGCAGGTCGGTGAGGAAGTCGTCGCGCCGCCGCTCCAGTTCGGTGATCGTGGTGTCCCCCACCGCCTGGTCCACCCCGGCCACGACCAGGTCGCGCAGCCGCGGCGTGAGCGCCGGGGCGGTGAGCCTGGTCCATGGCTCGAGCAGCGCAGGTCCGAAGTGGTCCAGCATGTGCGCCATCCCGCCTTGCCCGCCAGCTAGATGGAACGTGAGCATCGGCCCCATCAGCGCCCACCGCAGCCCAGGCCCATAGGCGATCGAGTCGTCGATCTGCTTGACCGTCGCCTGCCCGGTGTCGATCATGTGCAGCGCCTCACGCCAGAGGGCTTCCTGCAGCCGGTTGCCGACGAAGCCAGGCACCTCCCTGTCCATGGTCAGGCACACCTTGCCCGCGTGCGCGTAGAACTTTTCCGCCCAGGCGACCGCGGCGGGATCGGTGTCCTTGCCGCCGACGATCTCGACCAGCGGGATCAGATACGGCGGATTGAACGGATGACCGACCACGAACCTTCCTGGGCTCGTGGCCGCGACGGCCATGTCGCTCATCGCGAAGCCGGACGTGCTCGAGGAGATCGACGACATCAGCCGGCGCCGCCGCGTCGATCTCCGCGAGCAGCGCGACCTTGGCGGCCAGCACCTCAGGAGCGGACTCCTGCACGAAGTGGGCGCCGGCGACGGCGTCGGCCAGGTCGCCCGCGAACCTGAGCCGTCCCCTGGACGCGCCTGACCGCAGGCCAAGCCGCTCGAGCGTTGGCCACGCCGCATCGACCAGCGCGGTCAGCCTGGCGGCCGCGCCTGGACCCGGATCCCAGGCAGTCACGTCGTAGCCCATCCGCAGGAAGTGCGCGGCCCAGCCAGCGCCGATTACGCCGGCGCCGACGATGGCGACGGACGTGACGTCCTGCGGCTGTACGAGCCCGTTGGGCGACCCCCAGCAACCCCCTGCGGCGGCGAGCCTTCGGTCACCAGCCGACCTGGTCGAGGCCCTTGAGCGCGAGAATCTCACGCGCCTCATCGGGAGTGGCGATGTCCAGCGACAGTTCGCGCAGGATCCTGACGATCTTTGCGACCTGCTCGGCGTTCGACTCCGCCAGGCGGCCCTTGCCGATGAACAGGCCGTCCTCGAGCCCGACCCGCACGTGCGAGCCCATGACGGCGGAGACCGTGATCATGTCGAACTGGTGCCGGCCTGCGCCGAGCACGGACCATTCGATGGCGTCGCCGAAGAGCCGGTCGGCGGTCGACTTCATATGGGTGAGGTGGTCAACCCCCGCGCCGATCCCGCCCATGACGCCCAGGATCGTCTGGAGGAAGATCGGCGGCTCCACCAGCCCTTCGCTGAGGTAGTACGCCAGCGTGTACAGGTGACCAATGTCGTAGGCCTCGTACTCGAACCGGCACCCGGTCGCGGAGCGCAGGTCCGTGAGCATGTGCTCGATGTCGGCGAAGGTGCTGACGAATGGCTCGGTCCTGGTGCTCTCCAGATACGGCTCTTCCCAGTCGTATTGCCAGGTGCCCGCGTACTTCTTGATCATCGGGAAGCTGCCGTAATTGAAGGTACCCAGGTTCAGCGTGCACAGTTCAGGCTTGGTCTCGTAGATCACCCGGAGGCGGTCGGCCACGGACATGCCCGTACCGCCGCCGCTGGTGATGCTGATCACGGCATTGGTCTCGGCCTTGATCGCCTTGAGGTACTCCATGAACACCGCGGGATCGGCCGTCGGGCTGCCGTCCTTCGGGTCACGGGCGTGCAGGTGGATGACCGACGCGCCGGCCTCGACCGCGGCCACGGACTGGGCTGACGATGTCCTCGACGGTGCACGGCAGATGCGGTGACATCGTCGGCGTGTGCGCCGATCCGGTGACCGCGCACGTGATGATGACCTTTCTGGACCGAGCCACGGGAACCTCCGGACGGCCGAGCCTGCGTGACCAGCGCAGCGCGTATTCCGAGCAGGCACCGCACTATATGAAACGGTCCTACGGGTTCATTGGCTTTGTCAATACCCCAGCGATTCGTGTACCGCCGCTGCCGCATCGATGGCGATGGCACCGAGCGCCTCAAGCCGCTCGCGCGGCACCCGGCCAGACGGTCCCCAGACGCTGAGCACAGCGACCGGCCGCTCCACGCCCGGCTGCATCACCGGCGCGGAGACGCCGAAGAGCGCGGGCTCGAGTTCGCCGGCTGACACGGCGTAGCCCTGCGCTCGGATCTGCGCGAACTCGTCGAACAGGCGCCCGAAGTCGGTGACCGTCGCATCCGTGAAGCCTTCGAGCACCGGACCGAGCAAGCCCCTGGCCTCCGGCGGAGGCAACCAGGCCAGCCAAGCCTTCCCGGTCGACGTCGCATGCAGCGGCACGGGCCTGGCCAGCCAGTTGACCGTCAGCACCGACGGCGGCGCCACTTCGTCGATGTAGACGAGCTCTGAGCGCCTGGCCAGCGCGAGGCTGGCCGCCTCGCCGGTCTGGGCGCAGACCCGCTCGAGCACATGGTGAGCCCGCCTGACCACGCCGTCGACGCCCGAGGCGGCGGCCAGCCTGGCGACGGTGTACCCGATCTGGTAGCGGCTCGTCATCGGGTCCCTGGTCACCAGCGCCTGCTCTTCGAGCGTGGCCAGCAACCGCCAGGCCGTGGCCCGGTTGATGCCGCAAGCGAGCGCGAGTTCCGCTGCGGTCTGGCCAGCGGGAGCGGCTCGTCGCGATCGCGTCGAGCAGCGCGATAGCCCGCTGGACCGACTGCACCCGGCCACGCGCGGCAGGCGGCCCGGCATCGCTTTCCGTAGTATCGGTGCTAGCTGGGCTCACTGGCATCCTGTCCGGTTGACGGCCATTGCCGCACGTACCTATCGTCGCATATTACGAACGCTCGTCGCAGTTTTCGGATCCTGTGTCTCGTCAACCACGGGGGAAGAGCCGCGCCATGATCGACGCACCGCTCGCCCTGCACAAGGCGACGGTTCCGGCTGAGTGGGTCGACTACAACGGCCACATGAGCGAATGGTGTTACCTGCTCCTCGTGGGCGACGCCGCCGACGCGTTCTTCCGCTTCATCGGCATCGACGAGGCCTATCGCGCCGCCGGCCATTCGCTCTACACCGCCGAGACCCACCTGCATCACCTACGCGAGTCAGCGCGCGGTGACCGGCTGGCCGTGCCGTTGCAGCTGCTAGACGTCGGGCCGAAGAGCCTGCACCTGTTCCACACCGTGCGCAACGAGACCACCGGCGAGGAAGCGGCGACCGCCGAGCAGTTGCTCGTGCACGTCGAGATGGCCACAGGACGGGTCGTGCCCATGCCCGGTGACCTGCGCGAGCGGCTCGAGGCGATCAGGAAAGCGCACGCGGCGCTCCCGGTACCCGCTGCCGTCGGCCACATGATGGGCGTGCGCAGGGCCGGCCAGCCCGCGCCGGAGTGAAGGGACGGTCATGGACTTCGGCCTCAACGAGGAGCACCGCGCGATCGTCGCGACCGTGCGCGATTTCGTGCGCAAAGAACTTGTCCCGCACGAGGATCTGGTCGAACGCCTCGACGAGGTGCCGGCTGACCTGGCCGGGCAGATCAGGAGCCGCGCGATCGCGGCTGGCCTGTTCGCGCCGAACTTCCCCGCCGAACTCGGCGGCGGCGGCCTCGACGAGTTCGGAGTCACGCTCGTCGAGCGTGAACTGGGCTGGACGTCATACGCGCTGCAGTGGCTGATCGCGCGGCCGAGCAACATCCTGCGGGCCTGCGAAGGCGACCAGGTGCAGACCTACCTGCTCCCGGTGATCAGGGGCGAGCGAGTCGACTGCCTGGCCATGACGGAACCGAATGCCGGCTCCGACGTCCGCTCGATGACGACCAGGGCGACCAGGGACGGCGGCGACTGGGTGCTCAGCGGCGCCAAGCACTTCATCAGCTACGCCGACGTCGCGGACTTCGTCATCGTGTTCGCGGTGACCGGCCCCGAGCACCCCGCGGCCGAGCCAGCTACGGGGCCGCGCCGGTCCGCGATCTCCGCGTTCCTGGTGGACCGCGGCACGCCGGGATTCACGGTCAGCCGCGGCGCGTCATCGGTCTCGCATCGCGGCTATCACCACTGCGAACTCTCGTTCGCCGATTGCCGGGTGCCTGGCTCTGCCCTGCTCGGCGAGCAGGGCAGAGGCTTCGAGCTGCTGAGCGAGTGGCTCGGCGCGAGCCGGCTCACGGTCGCCGCGACGAGCGTCGGCCGCGCGCGGCGCGTACTCGAGCTCGCCACCGGCTGGGCGGCGAGCCGTCAGCAGTTCGGCCAGCCGGTCGGACGGTTCCAGGGGGTGGGCTTCAAGCTCGCGGACATGGCGACCGAACTGGAGGCGGCCGATCTGCTGACGCTGCGAGCCGCCTGGCGGCTGACGCACGGCGCGATGTCGGACACCGACGCGGCGATGGCCAAGCTCTACGCCTCTGAGATGCTTGGCAGGCTGACCGATCAGGCCGTGCAGATCTTCGGCGGTACCGGCCTGATGAGCGAGTTCCCGATCGAACGGTTCTGGCGCGACGCCCGGGTGGAGCGGATCTGGGACGGCACCAGCGAGATCCAGAGGCACATCATCTCGCGGGCAATGCTGCGCGAGCGGGGGGCCTGAAATGGCAGGCGACGGCCAGCCCGGCGGGCCAGTAAGGATGCAGGCCGCGGACGGCGTGCTCACCATCACCCTGGACCGGCCGCGGGCGAACGCCGTCGACGTGGCCACCAGCCGCGCGCTCTACGAGGCGTTCGCCAGGCTCGAGGCCGACGCCAGCCTGCGGACAGGGATCGTGACGGGCGGCGGTGACCGCTTCTTCTGCGCCGGCTGGGACCTGAAGGCCGCGGCGGCCGGCGAGCCGGTCGATGCCGATCACGGTCCTGGCGGGTTCGCTGGGCTGACCGAACTGCACGGACGCACGAAACCGGTGATCGCCGCGGTCAACGGGATCGCGGCCGGGGGCGGCTTCGAACTGGCGCTGGCGGCCGATCTCGTCGTCGCCGCCGAGCACGCTCAGTTCAGCCTGCCCGAGGCCACGCTCGGGATCATCCCGGACTCCGGCGGCGTCCTGCGCCTGCCCCGGCGCCTGCCGAGGCCGCTGGCGCTCGAACTGCTGCTGACCGGCCGGGCGCTCGGCGCGCGCGAGGCGCTCAGCCTGGGCCTGGTGAACGACGTCGTGCCCGCCGGGCAGTTGCTGGCGGTCGCGAAGGCCCTCGCCGTCAGGATCGCCGCGGCCGCGCCGCTTGCCGTCGCCGCGATCCTCGAGGTGCTCGAGGCCACTGACGGCGAGTCCGTGCGGGACGGTTACGCCACCCTGCGCTCCGGCCGGCTGACCAGGTACGCCGCCATGCTGGAATCAGAAGACGCCATCGAGGGACCAGCCGCATTCGCCGAGCGGCGCCCGCCGGAGTGGAAGGCGCGCTGATCGCCGGTCAGCCGGGCTAGCCTGCGAGGCTGGCCGTCGCGGGTGCGCCCGGTAAAGCGCCCTTGGATGCTCTTAGCGCGATCCGGCACGGCCGGCGGCCGCTCCCCCGTTCGCAGCGGCCGCGTCGGCGATCGCTGGCAGGGCGAGGTAGCACAGGTCGCGGCACTGCCGGTCGTGCCACGGGTCCTCGTAGGGCCAGGCGGAGGTCTTGACCACGACAATCCGCTGACGGCGGTCCACGTAGACGAACTGCCCGCGCATGCCATCCGCCGTGACCCGGTCGCCTGAGGCGTCGAGCGGCCACCAGTGGTACCCGAATCCCGCGTGCGTGGTGATCGTGCTCGGCAGCCTGCCGGGCGCGAGGAAGTCTCGTTCCGGCCTGCTGCTCGCGTCCGCCCAGGCGCGGCTGACCACCTCGCGGCCTGCCCAGCGGCCGTCGATCTGCAGCACGCCGAGCCTCGCCCAGTCGCGCGGGGTGGCCGCCAGCGCGCCGCCGGCCATGGCGACGCCGCCCGTCGCGGCCGGCTGGTCGAGCCCGACGACCGCTGGTCGCTCCGCCTCGACCGTCGCCCAGAGCGCCGCGAGCGCGGTCTGGAACGACTCGCCGGTCGCCCGTTCCCTGACCCAGTCGAGCACCAGGGAGTCTGGCGTGCAGTAGGCGTACCTGCTGCCTGGCAGGTCACCCGGCGGGATCGCGAGCAGCTCGGCACGCATCCCGCCGCGCCCGCTGCGCCACCTGCTGAGCAGCCTGGCGGCTGGGCCAGCCGCGTCTCGGTAGTCCTCGCGCCAGCCGGTGCCGCTAGTCATTGTCAGCAACTGGCGCAGCGTCACGTCGGCGTATCCGCTGGCGGCCAGTTCTGGCACGAGCGCGGTCACCTGGGTGCCGAGGTCAGGCAGGCGGCCGCCGTAGCTGGCCAGGCCGACGAGCAGCGCGAGCGCGGACTTAGTGGCCGAGTAGCCGAGCAGGCGGTCGCCGGGTCCGGTTCCGCCGAAGTACTCCTCGTGCACAAGGACGCCGCCGGCCACCACGACCAGCGCTGTGCTGGCGGTGCGGGCATGGAACTCCGCGAGGTCCATCGTCGTGCCAGCGCCGGTGATCGTGACCCGCAGGTCCATGTCGCTGGCCGGCCAGGGTCGCGGTGCGGGCGCCGGCACGACCGCGTGTTCCCAGTGCCGCTGCGGCTCGATCAGATCCTCGGTCTGGCGCACGCTCAGATCGCCCACCCAGTCACTTGCGCCTATAACAGCACGGAGTCAACATTCGGGAGAAGGTTGACAGAGAATGAACAGTCACGCTACTACGGGTCACACTGAGCGAAGCGTGATGGCTGCTCAGAAGCACGGGTGGGGAACGGCGGACTCAGGCACGGATCTCCTTGTGTTTCTGCGCTCCTAACTAAACAAGCGGCGCCAACCCCGATCAGAAGGGTGTCCGTCATGGCAGAAATCTCCCGACGCCAGCTTGTCACGAGTGCTGCGGGGCTGGCGGTTGTCGGCAGCCTCGCCGCTGCCTGCGGAACCGGATCGACCCCGGGCGGCGGAGGCGGCGGTGGCGGCGGTGGCGGCGGCGGCAATCCCAAGCGCGGCGGGAACTTCCGGCTCGGCGTTACGGGCGGCGGGTCCAAGGACATCATGGACGGCCAGAACATCATCACCAAGCCCGACCAGGCTCGCCTCGTCACGGCCTTCGAGACACTGCTGCTGTTCGACGACAACTACAAGCTGACCAACAACGGACTGGCCGAGAGCGTCACCGCGGACAACCCGAAGCAGTACACGATCAAGCTCAAGAAGGGCATCGAGTTCTCCAACGGCAAGACGCTGACCGCCGACGACGTCCTGTACTCCTTCCAGCGAATCGGTACCAAGGGCAACGGCCTGACCGGCTACGCGGCCACCGCGACCATGGACATCGCGGGAATGAAGAAGGTGGACAAGTACACGGTGACGCTGCCGCTGAAGTCGCCGGACTCGACCATCCCGCAGACGCTCGCGAGCTACACGTTCTGCATGGTGCCGGTCGGCTACAAGGCCTTCCCGGCCACTCAAGTCGGCACGGGCGCCTACAAGCTCAAGTCGTTTACGCCAGGACAGCAGAGCGTGCACGTGCGCAACCCCAACTACTGGCGCACCGGCGAGCCTTACTTCGACCAGATCACCGTCCAGGACTTCACCGACTCGACCGCCCAGGTGAACGCGCTGCTGGGCGGCCAGATCGACGCGATGACCGACTTGCCCGCGTCGCAGGTCAAGGTGCTGTCTGGCCGCGGCATGCACGCGCTGGTCTCCAAGACCGGTGGCTGGCTCCCGCTGTGCATGGCGATCGACATGCCGCCGTTCGACGACGTCCGCGTGCGTCAGGCGATGCGCCTGATCGTGGACCGCAAGCAGATGATCTCGCAGGTGCTGTCCGGGTACGGCTTCGAGGGCAACGACCTGTACGCGCCGTTCGACGCCGGCTATGACGGTCCGCCGAACGGCAGCCTGCCGCAGCGCGAGCCGGACATTTCAGGGGCCAAGAAGCTGCTCAAGGCCGCCGGGAAGCAGAACTTCGCCTTCGATCTGCACACCACCAATGGCGCGTCCGGCATGGTCGAGCTGGCGACTGTGTTCGCGAACCAGGCGCAGGCGGCTGGCGTCAAGATCAACGTGCACAACGACCCGAACTACTACGGCAACCAGTACCTGAAGCTGGCGTTCTCCGTGGACTTCTGGGGCACCCGCAGCTACCTGAACCAGGTGCAGCAGGGTTCGCTGCCCAACTCCCCGTACAACGAGACGCACTGGCCGCCGAAGTCCGGCACGGGCTCGAACTTCATCAAGCTCTACAACCAGGCGCTGGCTGAGACCGACGACGCCAAGCGGATCGAGATCGAGCACGAGATGCAGACGCTGGAGTACGACATCGGCGGGTACATCATCCCGTTCTTCGGCGACCTGATCGACGGCTACGGGGCCAACGTGAAGGGTCTCAGCCCGAGCAAGGGGACGCTGAACCTGGATAGTTTCGGCCACGGGTTCCGCACGATCTGGTTCGGCTAAGGCTCGTCGTGCTGGCCAGGATCCGGTGGGGCGGCGTCACCGGCTTCGTCATACGCCGGCTGCTGCTCGGCCTGCTCGTGCTCTTCATGGTCTCGATCGTGGTCTTCGCTGCGACCCAGGCGCTGCCGGGTGACCCGGCCAGGGCGATCCTGGGCCGGTCGGCGACCCCGCAGAGCCTGGCGGCGCTGCGGCTGAAGCTGCATCTGGACCAGCCTGTCTTCACTCAGTACTGGACCTGGCTGACTGGACTCCTGCGCGGCAACCTGGGCGTGTCACTGGCCGCGCAGGAGCCGGTGACCAAGCTGCTCGGGCCCAAGCTGGTCAACTCCTCGGTACTGGTCGCCGTGTCCGCGATCGCCTCTATCCCGCTGTCGATCGCGATCGGCTCCTGGGCCGCGTTCAGGCGCGAGAAGATCTTCGACACGCTGAGCTCGAACCTGCTGCTCGTCATGGCGGCGCTGCCTGAGTTCGTGGTGGCCGTCGTCCTGGTGCTGCTCTTCGCGACGACGGTGACGCAGGTGCTGCCGGCGGTTAGCACGATCCCGCCAGGCTCGGGGCCGTGGAACAACCCAAGCGGGCTGGTCCTGCCGGTTCTGACGCTGGTGATCGCGGTCGCGCCCTATGTCGCCAGGATCATGCGGGCCTCGATGATCGAGGTGCTCGAGAGCGACTACATCGAGATGGCCAGGCTCAAGGGGCTGCCTGAGCGAACCGTACTGGTCAGGCACGCCCTGCCGAACGCGCTCGGACCGGTCTTCCAGGTCATCGCCCTCAACCTGGCCTACCTGGCCGGCGGCATCGTGGTGGTGGAATACGTGTTCAACTACACCGGCATCGGCGGCGGCCTGCAGGAGGCGGTGGTCAATCACGACCTGCCGGTGGTGCAGGCGCTGGCCATGCTCATCGCCGCGCTGTACGTCGTGCTCAACTTGCTGGCGGACGTGGCCACCATCATGGTCACGCCGCGCCTTCGGACCCGGCTGTGATCCCGCTCGCCGGGCCCGACATCGCCGCGGCGGCGGTCCCGCTGGACACGCCGGTCCGCGCGACGTCGCTGCTGCGCCGCTCGATCAGGCTGTGGCGCACCCGCATCGGCGTCCTGCTGGTCGGCCTCCTGGTGCTGGTGGCCATCGTCGGCCCTTACCTGGCGCCCTACGGTCCTAGCACGCCGGTCGGTGCGCCGAACTCATTGCCCGGCGGCAAGGCAGCGCTCGGCACCGACTACCTCGGGCAGGACGTGCTCAGCCGGCTGCTCTACGGCGGCCGCAGCATCCTGATCATGGCGGTGATCGCGACCGCCGCCGGGCTCATCGTCGGCGTGATGATCGGACTGATCGCCGCCTACGCCAGGAACGCGCTCGACGACGTGCTGATGCGCGGCATGGACGTGATCATGGCGTTCCCGCAGATCATGCTCGCGCTGGTGGCCGTCGCCGTGATCGGCCCGGCCGCCTGGGTGATCGTGGTCGCGATCGCGCTGACCACCGTGCCAAGGATCGCTCGCGTCGCTCGCGGCGCCGCGCTACCGGTCGTCGAGCGTGACTTCATCGCGTGCGCCGAGGCGATGGGGGTGCCCAGGTGGCGGATCCTCTTCAGCGACCTGTTGCCGAACACGCTCGGCCCGCTGATGGTGGAGGCCAGCCTGCGGGTGACCTATTCAGTGGGGGTCATCGCCGCGCTGGCCTACCTCGGGCTGGCGCCCGATCCGAACGGCGCGAACTGGGGCACGATGATCAATGAGAACCAGCTCGCGCTGGTCGTTCAACCGTGGGGAGCGGTCGCGCCGATCGTCGCGATCGCCCTGCTGACCATGGGGACCGGCCTGATCGGCGACGGCATCGCCAGAACCGCGGCGGGCATCGACCGCTCCAGGGGTGGCGAGTGAACGCGCCGGGCCCGGTGGCTAGCGACTCTCTGGAGCCAGCCAGCGCGGCGGTCATCGTCAGCGACCTGCGGATCGAGATCGCTGCGACCAGGACGCCCGTGGTCAGCGACGTCTCGTTCGAGATCGCGCCGGGCGAGATCCTCGGCGTGGTTGGCGAATCCGGGTCAGGCAAGACCACTGTCGGCCTGGCACTGCTCGGGCACGCCAGGCGCGGCCTGTCGATCTCAGGCGGGTCGGTGCTGCTCGGCGGCCGCGACCTCCTCGCGCTCAGCGACGACCAGTTGCGGCGGCTACGTGGCTCGGTCGTGTCGTACGTACCGCAGGACCCCGCGTCCTCGCTCAACCCGGCGCTGCGGGTCGGCTTGCAGCTCAGGGAGGTGCTCGAGGCGCATGCTGGCGAGCGGCCGGTGGCTGGCGCGGGCGATGGCCTGGTGAACGGGGCGGTGAACGGCGCGAGCGTCGACCACGCCGCGCGGATGGCCGAGCTGATGCGCCAGGTCGCGCTGCCGGACGACGGCGCCTTCCTGCGGCGGTACCCGCACGAACTGTCCGGCGGCCAGCAGCAGCGGATCGGCCTGGCGATGGCCTTCGCTAACAGGCCGCGGCTGATCGTACTCGACGAGCCGACGACCGGGCTGGACGTGACGACCCAGGCCCACGTGCTCTCGACCGTCCGCGAACTGGCCAAGCTGCACGACGTCGCGGCCCTGTACGTCAGTCACGACCTCGCCGTCGTGGCCACGTTGGCCCGGCGGGTCGCCGTCATGTACGCCGGCCGCCTGGTCGAGGTAGGAACCGCCGAGGATCTCTTCTCCGCGTCCGGGCACCCCTACACCCGCCGGCTGATCGGCGCGATCCCGCGGCTGACCGGCGGTCGGTCGCTGGTCGGGATTCCCGGGCACGCCGCCTCGCCTGGCAAACGGCCGTCCGGCTGCAGCTTCGCGCCCCGGTGCAGCCTGCGGATCGACCAGTGCGAAGCGGAACTGCCCGCGTTGCGCCCGGTCGGCCCTGAGCACCTGGTGCGCTGCATCAGGGCCGAAGAGGTGCTGACGCAGGAGCAACGCAGGGTCGGCGATCCGATCGAGATGCCCGCGGCGCAGGACGCGGCGGCACTGCGCCTGGAGAACGTCGTCGCGTCCTATGGACGAAGCGAGGTCGTGCACTCGGTGAGCCTCAGCCTGGCCGCCCACGAGTGCCTGGCCCTGGTCGGCGAGTCAGGCTCCGGCAAGACCACGATCGCCCGCGCCATCGCGGGGCTGCACCACGACTGGAGCGGCACGATCACGCTCGGCGACCTCACCCTGAACACCTCGGCGCGGCGCCGCAGCGCCGATACCAGGCGCCGGATCCAGTACATCTTCCAGAACCCGTACGGGTCGCTGAACCCGCGCCGCACGATCGGCGAGATCATCGAGCAGCCGCTGAAGGTCTTCGGCACCGCGAGCGGCAAGGAAGCGAGCCTGCGCGTCGGCGAGATGCTGGAGCGGGTGTCGCTGACGGCCGGGTACGCCACGCGCTATCCTGACCAGCTCTCCGGCGGAGAACGGCAGCGTGTCGCGATCGCCAGGGCGCTGGTCTGCGACCCCGCTGTGCTGGTCTGCGACGAGGTGACGTCCGCCCTGGACGTGAGCGTGCAGGCGGCGATCGTCGAACTGCTCGGCAATCTGCAGCGCGACCTCGGCCTGTCGATGCTCTTCATCACCCACAACCTGCCGCTGGTCAGGTCCATCGCCCAGCGGGTGGCTGTGCTGCACAACGGGGTCATCGCCGAAGTCGGCGACGTGGCCGACGTGCTCAGCAGGCCAGGCCAGCCTTACACCCGCCAGCTGATCTCCGACACGCCATCGCTGGAGACCGCGATCGCCGAGGTCGGCCTCGGTGACGCGCCCGTCGGCGCAGCGGATGTTCCTTCGGTCCCGGCGCCCAGGGCCTCCGCCGATGAGGCGGCAGGGAGCGCTGGTGATCCGGCGGGCGAGCCACCGGTCGACGCCGCGCCCACGGGCTGACGTCTGTGCCAGCAGGACCCCGCGGCCGGCCCGACTTCCTGGTTATCATGGCCGACCAGCTGGTGCCGTCGGCGCTGCCGTTCCACGGCAACGCCGTCACCCGCGCTCCTGCCTTGTCTGCGCTGGCCGAGTCGGGCGTGGTCTTCGATGCCGCCTACACCGCGAGCCCGCTGTGCGCGCCGGCCAGAGCCTCGCTCCTGACCGGAATGCTGCCGTCGCGCACGCGCGTCTACGACAACGCGGCCGAGTTCAGCGCCGCGATCCCGACTTTCGCGCACTACCTGCGCAGCGCCGGGTACCGCACCGTGCTGGCCGGCAAGATGCACTTCTGCGGGCCGGATCAGCTGCACGGGTTCGAGGAGCGCCGAACGACCGACATCTATCCGGCCGACTTCGGCTGGACGCCGGACTGGGACCATCCGGCCGACCGCCCGGCCTGGTATCACGACATGTCCTCGGTGCTCGATGCCGGGCCGTGCGTGCGGTCCAACCAGCTGGACTTCGACGAGGAGGTCACGTTCGAGGCCGAGCGATCATTGTTCGGCCACATCAGGTCCGGCGACGAGCGGCCGTTCTGCCACGTCGTCTCCTACACCCATCCGCACGACCCGTTCACGATCGGTCGGCGATGGTGGGATCTGTACGCCGACGCTGATATTCCGCTGCCCTCGACCGGCCATCCGCGTGCCGGGCCCGGGCTGGATCCGCTGGAACCGCACGAGCGCCGGCTGCGCGCCGTCTGCGCGATGGAGGGCGTGCGGCTCAGCAACGACCAGGTCCGCGCGGCCCGGCGCGCCTACTACGGTGCGATCTCCTTCGTCGATGACCAGATCGCCAGGCTGCTGACCGTGCTGCGCGAGGCCGGCCGCCTCGAGAACACGGTCGTCATCGTGACCAGCGACCACGGCGAGATGCTCGGCGAGCGCGGCGCCTGGTACAAAATGTCGTTTTACGAAGGCTCGGCGAGGGTGCCGCTGGTCGTCTGGTCGCCTGGGCGGTTCCGGGCCGGGCGGGTCGGGGCGGCCGTGTCCACGATGGACCTGCTGCCAACGCTCGTCGACCTCGCGGCCGGCGACGCCCGGGATGATGCCGCCGTGACGGATCGCCTGGCCACGGCCGATGGACTGGTTGGGCCCCTTGATGGCAGGAGCCTGCTTCCGCACCTGTCGGGGCTGCCGGGCAGGGACGAGGCAGTGGGTGAGTACCTGGCCGAAGGAGCGATCGCGCCGATCGTGATGATCCGCAGGGGCCGGCACAAGTTCATTGCCTCCCCCGCCGATCCCGACCAGCTGTTCGACCTCGCCGCTGATCCTGGCGAGCAGGTCAACCTGGCCGCTGACCCCGCGGCCGCCGGCCTGGCCGGCGCGTTCCGCCAGGAAGTCGCCGAGCGCTGGGATCTGGCGGCGCTCGACAAGGACGTGCGGCTCAGCCAGCGACGCCGGCTGGCCGTCCGCGCCGCGCTCGACACCGGGATCCTGACCTCGTGGGACCACGCGCCCGGTTATGACGCGGCCCACCGCTACATCAGGAACCACCGGGACCTGGGCGATCTGGAACGCGAAGCCCGCTTCCCTCCGGTCGGCCAGCCCTGACGGCTCGCCGACCCGGGCTCGGCCAGCGAACAGGCGGGGCCAAGGAACAGGCGGGGCCAAGGAACAGGCGGGGTCAAGGAACAGCGAAGTGCCGTCACCCGCGCTGTTTGAACAGCGCCGGCGCTTCGCTGTTCCTGGACTCGCTTGATCTACCGGTCGGCAAGTACTTGCCAACTTGGAAAGTGAATGATACTTTCCTGGATGGAAAGTAGTTGCCAAGCAGATAGGCAAGGCCATGAACGATTACGTGCAGCCGGATGAGGCAGCGACCGCCCTCGCCGAGGTCCAGCGACGTCAGCAGCAGCTCATTGATTCAGCGACCGTCCCGGTCTGGTACTGGTGGATCGTGGCAGCGGCCATGGTGGCGATCGGCGCGGCGGTGGACACGAAGAGCCACGTTGTCCTCGCCGTCGTCCTCCCGTGCGCGGTGGTGGTCCTCGTCGCGCTGACCGGCGCGATGATCTTCGGAGTCCCTGGCCGGGCCAGGGTGCGCGGCAACGACTTGCTCGGCCCGCGCGGCGCGCTCGCCATCGTCGGCTTTGTCTGGCTGATCGTCGCGATCACTCTCGGCGTCGGTTTCGCGCTGCGCGCGGCCGGCACGTCGGCACCGGCGACTATCGCGACCGCAGTCGGCGGCATCGCGATGATCGCGGGCGGGCCGTACCTCTCTCGCTGGATGCGCCGGACGATGCTCAGCAACCGCGCCGGAGCCGACCGGTGAGCCAGGCCAAGTTCGACGAGTTGATCCACGCTCCCACCAGGCTCGGGATCGTCTCGCTGCTGGCGGCGGCCGAGTGGGCAGACTTCAAGTTCATTCGCGACGAACTCGGACTCTCCGACTCCGCGCTCTCCAAGCAGCTCACGGCCCTCGAGACGGCCGGCTACGTCGAGATCCGCAAGTCGTTCGTCGGGAAGCGGCCAAGGACGTCCGCCCGGCTGACCAGATCAGGCCGTAACGCGTTCCTGATGCACGTGCAGGCGTTGCAGCAGATCATCGACCGTTCTGGTGCCCCGACCAGCCGCTCCTCTACCTGACCAGCCCGAAGATCCAGCAGCGCCGCACGCGCAAGGCCGCCCCGGCAGGGACGGCCTTGCCGCGTCGACGAACCTGTGCCGGTGTCAAGATCGGCCAGCGAACCCCTTGACGAATCAGATGAACGTTCTTTTAATTCTTCCTATGGGCCGAATTGCTGGCGTGACCGCGACAGAGACCCGCGAGCGCCTGCTCAGCGCGGCAGCCGACGTCTTCGCCGAGCGCGGCTATGACGGCACCCGCGTGGCCGACATCGCCGCGGCAGCAGGCGTCAGCAACGGCGCCTTGTATGCCCACTTCGCTTCCAAGGCCGACCTGCTGGCCGGCGCGTTGCGCACGCACGGACGCCGCCTGCTCGCCGACCTGTTCGCCACCGATCCCGACCGGTCGATCACCGAACTGCTGCTCGTCCTCGGCCGGTGGCTCCCCCGCCGCCGCGATCTGCGCGGCTATCTGATCGTCGAGGCGCTCGTGGCGGCGCGCAGGGACGAGGACGTGGCCAGGCCGATGCGCGACTACGTCGGCGAGCGCGCCGACTGGCTCGCCGAGCTGATGCGGGTCGGCCAGGCCGACGGCGAACTCGACCCGACGTTGTCGCCGGACGCGCTGGCTCACCTGTGCCTGCTGCTCTCCATGGGCAGCGCCCTGATCACGCCCGACCTGCACGACGTCAACGACGCGGGCTGGACCGCGCTGCTCAGCCGCATCGTGACCGCCCTCGCCCCGACGGCCAGCAGGCCCGCAACCGAGGCATGTCAAGCGATCACCACTGTCAGCACAGCCGCACAGACGGGAGAAACACCGTGAAGCTGCGGATCAACGCCGATATCTGCCAAGGGCACGGCCGCTGCTACGACCTGGCCCCTGATCTCTTCGGTGAGGACGACGAGGGCTACGGACAGGTCCTCGGTGACGGCGTCGTGCCGCAAGGACGCGAGCACGACGCCCGCCTCGCGGTCGCCAACTGTCCCGAGCACGCGATCGAAGTCCTCGAGGAGACCTGACATGACCGTGGACGACCGCTTCATCCGAGGCGACAGCATAGAGATCGAAGAAGAACTCGGCACCCGTAACGAGATCATCACAGGGCCAGTTTCTGACTGGGCCACCGACTTCTCGCACCTGGAGCCCGAGTGGTCAGCCGATCCGTACCCGATCCAGGACGACCTGCGCCAGCGATGCCCGATCGCGCACACCGACCGGTTCGGCGGGGGCTGGCTGCCGGTGCGTTATGAGGACGTCGCGGCGATCGCCTACGACACCGAGCGGTTCTCCTCGCGTTCAATCATCATGGGCAACTTCCGGCCGCCAGCCGACATCGCCCCGATCGGCGGCTCCCCGCCCATCTCCTCCGACCCGCCGTTCCACCACGACGCGCGCAAGCTGCTGCTCCCGGCGTTCACCAAAACCGCGGTCAGCAAGCTCGAGCCAGCCACGAGGGCCTTCTGCCATGCGCTTATCGACAAGTTCGACGGCCAGTCCGTCGTCGACGCCGCCGGTGACTACGCCCAGCACATCCCGATGCGCGTGATCGCCGACATGCTCGGCTTCCCGCCAGAGGACGGACCGCGGTTCGCCGAGTTCGTCGAGAGCACGCTCGAGGGCATCAATCTGGAGCCCGCAGAGCGGATCGCGCGGATGTCGAAGCTGTTCGACTACATCCTCGATCAGATCCACGATCACCTCGCCAGACCGCGCGAGGACCTGACCACCTTCCTGATCGAAGCCGAGCTCTATGGCCGCAAGCTCGAGGCCGATCACGTGGCAGGCACGATGGTGCTGCTGCTCATCGCCGGCATCGACACGAGCTGGAGCGCGATCGGAGCCTCGCTCTGGCACCTGGCGAACAACCCCGCCGATCGCGAGCGCCTCGTCGCCGAGCCCGGCCTGCTGCCGACGGCCATGGAGGAGTTCCTGCGCGCCTACGCGCCCGTGACCATGGCGCGGCTGGTCAAGGAGGACATGCACTGGCAGGGCGTCGACATGAAGGCCGAGGACTGGATCCTGCTGTCGTTCCCCGCGGCCAACCGCGACCCCGCGCAGTTCGAACGGGCTGGTGAGGTCGTCATCGACCGCGAGGTCAACCGGCACGCGGCGTTCGGGCTCGGCATCCACAGGTGCGTCGGGTCGCACCTGGCGAGGATGGAGCTGCGGGTCGCGCTCGAGGTCTGGATGGAGCGCATCCCGGACTTCAGCCTGCCCGACCCGGACGCCGTGACCTGGTCGGCAGGTCAGATCCGCGGGCCGCGGCGTCTTCCGCTTCGCATTAGCTAAACCCGCTCCGCTGGGACGCGCTCGGGCGCGCTCTTCGTCGCGCGCTCCGCGAGATCCTCTAGGCCGACCCGTGGCAGCCAGCCGAGCCAGCGTGGCAGGTACCAGTTCCGCTCGGCTAGCAGCGCCATCGTGGCTGGCAGCAGCACGCTGCGGATCGTGGTCACCTTCGTCAACGCGATAGTAGGGCTCTTACCGGAAGCGCGCGGATGTGATAGGTAGCAAACGCATCGATCAATGCCGGCGACTGTGAGAGATCCCGTGCAGAAAATACTGAACAGCCCGGAAGCATTCGTTGACGAGATGCTCGACGGAATCCTCGCCGCTCATCCAGGTGGCCTCAGCGCCAGCCGGCAGCGAAGATCGCAGGCGTGGCATCGCCGGTCTCGTACTGCTGTACAAGGTGGCGGGCGCCATTGCGGCCGAAGGTGCGGATCTGGATGAAGTCGCCGAGACGACCCGCCGGGCTGGCGCTCGGCTGCGGACCATGGGCGTGGCGCTCTCGCCGTGCATCCTGCCTGCCGTGGGCACTGCCACGTTCAGCGTCGAGCCAGGCGAGATGGAGATCGGGATGGGTATTCACGGCGAGCCAGGGGTGCGGAGCGGGCCACTCGAGCAAGCCAATGCGATCGTTGATGGTCTGCTCAGCGCGATCTTGGCTGAGCTTCCCGTCGGTGCCGGTGATGAGGTCGCGGTGCTGGTCAACGGCTTGGGCGCGACTCCGAGGGAAGAGCTCTACATCATGTACAGCCGGGTAGCCAGGACGATGGCCGAGCGCCGGGCAGAAGTCCGGCGAGTCTGGATCGGCGAGTACGCGACGTCGCTGGAGATGGCCGGAGCTTCCATCTCCGTGCTGCTGCTGGACGAGGAGCTCAGAAGGCTGGTCGATGCTCCGGTGAATACGCCGTTCATGGTTCAGCGGTGAGTCATAGCTGGTGCTCCGTTCTGGAGTCGGTGCGGCTGGCGGTCGAGCAGGCCCGCGATGAGCTTGGACGGCTTGATGCGGCGGCTGGTGACGGCGATCTTGGCCTGACCATGACAGCGGCCGCGACTGCCGCGGCGGCACTGGCCGACCGCGGCGAACTGGACGGCAAGCCAGCGGATGAGGCGCTCCGATCGCTCGGGATGGCAATCGCCCGCTCCGCTCCGTCCACCGCAGGAACACTGCTGTCCCGTGGCCTGCTGCAGGCCAGCCGGGAGGCCGGGCACCGGTCCGGTGATCAGCCGGTGGAAGTGGCGGCGGCGCTGGTGCGGGCCGGTATAGGCGGAATCCAGAAGGCCGGCAAGGCGCGGCCTGGGGATCGGACCTTGCTGGACGCGCTCGTCCCCCTTGCCGACGCGCTGGACAGCTCGGCCCGGCGGCGTGACGGACTGGCGGCGGCCACCGCGTCGGCCGCCGCCGCCGCCAAGGCTGGGGCCGAATCGACGGCTCAGATGGAAGCCACGATCGGTCGCGCCAGCTGGATACCGGAACGCGCCAGGGGGAACGTCGACGGCGGCGCGTACGCGGTCGCCGTGATCGCGGCGGCGATCGCCGACGCGTTTCAGTGAGCTGGCGCGATCACGACGGCAGCCGCGGCTCCAATCTGAACATGTTCAAAAAATGCTCGCCGGACTATGGACTTCGGCGTTCTTCAGGAGAAGACTTGAACATGTTCAAGAGAGTGGCTCGCCTGGAGGCGACATGAACATCGTCGGTACCTACCTCCTCTACCTCCTCATCAGCACGGGCCTGACGGTCCTGGTCGGCATCGGCCTGGCACGCAGCGGCCGCGCATTCCTGCTTGACGTGTTCGACGGGAACGACACGCTCGCCAGGGCCGTCAGCCGGCTGGTCGTACTCGGCTTCTACCTGCTCAGCCTGGGCTTCGTCACGCTCACGATGCGCACCGGCGGCGACGTGGCGAACGCCAGGGCCGGCCTGCAGCTGCTGTCAGTCAAGATCGGCGAGGTGCTTCTCGTCCTCGGCATTCTGCCGCTAGTCATGCTCGCCGCGCTGTCCAGGACCCGGCGCCGTGCGCAGGCCAAGGGCATGCCCCCGGGCGGCGCGGCGATCGCTGCGCTGTCCCCGCCGGAAGCACGGCCCGGCCAGGGCGGGCCTGCCCCAGTCCAGGCGACGCCAGCTCCCGCCAAGCCCGCGTCCGTGACCAGGCCCGTTCTGCAGTGACGGACGCGACCGAAACTCCGCGCACGCCGCGCGCGGAGCAGACCAGGGCCGCCATCACGCAGGCGGCTCTGGACCTGTTCCGCGAGCGCGGATACGAGGCGGCCACCATGCGCGCCATCGCGGAGCGCGCCGGGGTCTCTACCGGGAACGCCTACTACTACTTCAGCTCCAAAGAGGAGCTGATCCAGGAGTTCTACGCACGCAACCATGCCCAGCACCTGGTCGCGTCCTGCGAGGTGCTGGCCACGCAGACCGATCTGGCCGCCAGGCTTACCGGGACAGTCCGGGCGCTCATCGACGTCCTGGCCCCCTACCACTCGTTCGCGGCGACGTTCTACAAGCACGCGGCAGAGCCTGCCAGCCCGCTCAGCCCGTTCAGCCCGCAGTCGAGCCCGGCCAGGCTGGCCTCGATCGCGCTTTACCGCGAGGTGGTCGAGGGCTCGACAGCCAAGATGGGACCTGGGGTCAGGGAACGCCTGCCCGAGTTGCTCTGGCTCTACTCACTCGGCATCACGCTCTACTGGGTGCATGATCAATCGCAAGGGTGTCACCGGACTCACCAGCTGATCGACGCCACCGTGCCGGTGATCGCCCAGCTGGTCGGGTTGTCGAGGTTGCCGACGATGCGCCGGACGCTCGGTGATCTCATCGCGATCATCGACACGCTGTCGCCGTGACGGTCCTGGCTAGGAACGCTGCTTGGCCACGAGGGTGAGGACGTCGTACTTGGCGACGGATTCGCCGCGCTGGTTCGTCACGTCGGCGTCCCACCGGACCTCGCCATAGTCGGCGTCGACGCGCGGCGTGATCTGCTTGGCGGTGAGCGTAACCGTGAGCTCGTCATCCGGCTTGACTGGCGTGAGGAACCTGAGGTTCTCCAGGCCGTAGTTGGCCAGCACGGGTCCAGGCTCGGGAGCGACGAACAGCCCGGCCGCCAGCGAGACGACTAGGTAGCCGTGCGCGACGATCCCTCCGAACAGCGGGTTCGCGCGGGCCGCCTCCTCGTCGGTGTGGGCGTAGAAGGTGTCGCCGGTGAACTCGGCGAAGTGCTCAATGTCCGCGAGGCTGACCACGCGCGGACCGGCGACCACGCTGTCCCCCACCCGAAGCTCGGCCAGCGACTTACGGAACGGATGGGTTCCCTCGCGGCGCGGCGCGCCCTGGACCCAGCGGCCAGTGATCGCGCCGAGGGCCTTCGGGCTGGCCTGCACCGCGGTGCGCTGCATGTGGTGCAGAACGCCGCGAATGCCGCCCATCTCCTCGCCGCCGCCTGCCCGCCCTGGACCACCGTGCACCAGGACAGGAAGCGGCGACCCGTGGCCGGTGGACTCCTTCGCGTCGTCGGTGTCGAGCACGAGCACCCGGCCATGCCAGGGCGCCACGCCGAGCACCACGTCGCTGGCGAACTCCGGGTCGCCGGTCACGATCGATCCGACCAGGCTGCCCCGGCCGCGCGCCGCGAGCGCCACCACCTGCTCGGCTGACCGGTATGGCAGCAGCGTCGACACCGGCCCGAACGCCTCGACCTCGTGCGGCGCGGCTTGGCCGGGATCGTCGGCCCTGAGCAAGATGGGCCCGAGGAAGGCGCCGCGGTCCTGATCGGCGTCCACTACCTGCACCCGCTCGGGATCGCCCGACACCACTGTCCCCGCCGCCATCAGCGCCTTCAGCGACCGGCGCACCTCCTCGCGCTGCTGCAGGCTGGCCAGCGCGCCCATCCGCACCGCGGGGTTCGCCGGGTTGCCGACCACCACCTCGCGCAGCTTGTCCGCCACCGCGGCGGCCACGGCTTCGAGCTGACCGGCGGGCACGAAGGCCCGCCGGATCGCCGTGCACTTCTGGCCTGCCTTCACGGTCATCTCGGTGACCAGCTGCCCGACGTACAGGTCGAACTCCGGCGTTCCCGCCGTCGCGTCAGGGCCGAGGATGGACAGGTTCAGCGAGTCGGCCTCGGCGTTGAACCGCACCGCGTTGCCGACGATGGCCGGATGCGAGCGCAGCCGCTGAGCGGTGGCCGCCGAGCCGGTGAAGGACACCAGGTCCTGCTCGGTCAGGTGGTCAAGCAGGTCGCCCACGCCGCCGCAGATCAGCTGGATCGAGCCGTCAGGCAGCAGACCCGAATCCACGATGAGCGCGACGAGCCGCTCGGTCAGGTACGCGGTCTGGCTCGCGGGTTTGATCAGGCTGGGCACGCCCGCGATGAAGGCGGGCGCGAACTTCTCCAGGGGACCCCAGACCGGGAAGTTGAAGGCGTTGATCTGCACCGCGACGCCGCGCAGCGACGTGCAGATGTGCTGGCCGACGAAGCCGCCGCCGCGGCCGAGCGGCTCGACGTCGCCGTCGAGGTACACGGTGTCGTTGGGCAGCGCGCGCCGCCCTCGGCTCGCGTAACTGGCCAGCACGCCGATCCCGCCGTCGACGTCGAACTTTGAGTCGCCGAGGGTCGCGCCGGTCCGCGCGGACAGCGCGTACAGGTCGTCCCTGTGCTCGCGCAGGTAGGAGCCGAGCGACTTGAGCAGCGCCGCACGCTGATGGAAGGTCAGCTCACGCAGCGCTGGCCCGCCGACGGTGCGGCCGTAGTCGAGGGCCGCGGCCATGTCGATCCCGTCCGAGGAGATCCTGGCGACCTCCTCCCCCGTCACCGCGTCATGCAGGGGGGTGCCATCGCCCGCCGGCACCCGCCACTCACCGCCGGTAAAGCTCCGCAGGACGGTCATGAACCCAGCCTCCTCGTAAGCGGCCGCACGGCGGCTTGTCCGACGCACGCGCTCCAGACGGCACTGCGCGATGCAGGATGCAGCCTCTGGCGAAATTATCAACCGGGATAACGCGGCGATCAGCGGCCGGGTTCGAGCAGGACCTTGACCGCGCCGGTGTGCCTGGCGTCCTTGAGGGTGAGTACGGCCTCCTGCCAGCGCTCGAGCGGGAACCGGTGGGTGATGACCGCGGTCAGATCGAATCCTTCTGCGATGAAGTCGAAATAGTGCTCCATGGAGTGCTTCGCGACGCCGCGGACCTCCTCGATGCCGAACCCGTTCGACCCGATGACGTGCAGTTCCTTGAAGTACAGCGGCGTCCACTCGAACCGCTGCGGCGGTTCAACACCGGAGATCACCACAGATCCGCCGGTGTCTGCCAGCCGCAGCGACGTCTCGACCGTCTCGGCAGAGCCGATTGTGTCGTAGACAACCGACGGCCCGTCCTGGAGCCACGGACGCTTGCTCCACGGTTCGAGCGGCGTCGTGCCGATTCGGCTCGCCACTTCGGCGATGAGCTGCTCAGGCGCTGACGGGAGCACCGCGTGCGCGCCGAGCCTGGACGCCAGCGCGGCCCGGCTGCCCGTCCTGGTCGCCGCCCAGACCTCGGTGTCCGGGTAGAGGTGCCGCAGCAGCGCGATCGCGGCGAACGCGAGCGTGCCCGACCCGTAGACAAGGACAGGCCGACGCTCCGCGGGCGGCGCGAGCAGGATGGTCCGCAGCGAGACGCTGACCGGATCGGCCAGCACGGCCGCGTCGTCCGGGACGCCGTCCGGGATCGCGAAGAGCTGCGAGGCATGGGCCGCGAAGCGCTCGGCGTGCGCGCCGACGGCGGCCGCGCAATTCCCGATGTGGATGGAGGCTGGCAGGTTGCCCGCGCGGAAGTTTCGGCACCAGGGATAGCGGCCGTCCAGGCACGCCGGGCACGGCCTGTCGATACCGCGCGGCACGCACGATAGCCACGGGTTGAGCACGACGCGCTGGCCGGTGTCCGAGCGCTGCCCGACCGCCTCGTGGCCGAGCACGTGCGGGAATGACACGAGGGCGGTGAGCGGGTTGTCGCGGCGGCCGTTGAGGACGATCTGCTTGACGTCCGAGCCGCACAGGCCAGAGCAGCTGGTCTGCACCCGAACCCAGTCCTGGCCGGGCAGCGGGGGCTCGGTGACATCTTCGAGCCTGACTGGCGCGAGCCGCGACACGAACGCCCGCCGGTCGACCCGCCCGCCAATGGTCGCGGCCGCCTCGCGGGAGAGGTTGTGCCGGAACACGAGTGCCTTCACATCGGTCTCCCCCGCGCCCCGCGGCCTCGGGCAGGACCCTCGGTCCCGCGCGGTGCGCGGTTCTTGACGGGCCGCTCGGCGCTGTGAGTCACTAGTCATAATGCCAGGTACAACCCTTTCATGCTGTAAGCCTGAATGATGCACGGATGCACTAGGTGACGCGAGGTCATGACTGAGCTCGACAACGATGCGCTGCGCAGCCGGTATGCGCAGGAACGAGCCAAGCGGCTGCGGCCGGACGGCAACGATCAGTACATCGAGCTGAAGGGGCACTTCGCCCGCCTGCTCGAAGACCCCTACACGCCGCGCGCCGAGCGCGACCCCAGGCACGACCACGTGACGGTGACCTTCGTCGGCGGCGGCTTCGCCGGCCTCGTGACCGGCGCCCGGCTCCAGGAAGCCGGCATTCGACGTGCGGATCGTCGAGAAGGGCGGCGGCTTCGGCGGAACCTGGTACTGGAACCGCTACCCGGGGGCCCAGTGCGACACCGCGTCGATGATCTACCTGCCGCTGCTCGAGGAAACCGGCCACATGCCGTCCGAGCGGTACGCGCATGCCCCTGAGATTCTCGAGCACTGCAACCGGATCGCGACCCGGTTCGGGCTGCACGATGGCGCGCTGTTCCATACCGAGGTGACCGACCTGGAGTGGGATGCCGGCCATTCCAGGTGGATCGTCAGGACGAACAGGAACGATGAGTTCACGAGCCAGTTCGTGGCCATCGGGACCGGCCCGCTGCACGTGGCGAAGCTGCCTGGCATCGCCGGCATCGAGACGTTCACCGGGCACTCCTTCCACACCAGCCGGTGGGACTACGGCTACACCGGCGGCGATCCGGACGGCGCGCCTATGGACCGCCTGGCAGACAAGCGGGTCGCCATCATCGGCACTGGAGCGACCGCTATCCAGTGCATCCCGCATCTGGCGAGATCGTGCGCTGAGCTCTACGTCTTCCAGCGCACGCCGTCGTCCGTCGACGTGCGCGCCAATCAGCCGATCGACTCGCGGTGGTTCGCTGGCGTCGCGACGCCCGGGTGGCAGGACCGCTGGCTGGCGAACTTCGTCGCCAACATGTCAGCCGCCGAGTCACCGGCCGAGGATCTGGTCAACGACGGCTGGACCGACCTCGCGAAGCGAATCCGCGGCAGGCTCGCCGATGCGCTCCGATCGGGCTCAGCGAGCTTTGAGAACCTGCTCGCCGACTTCGAGAATGCCGACTTCGAGAAGATGAGCGAGATTCGGGCCAGGGTCGACTCGGTCGTAGCCGACCAGGACACCGCCGCGAAGCTGAAGGCGTGGTACCGCCAGCTATGCAAGCGGCCCTGCTTCCACGACGAGTACCTCGACGCGTTCAACCAGCCGTCGGTGCGCCTCGTGGACACCGACGGATACGGGGTCGAGCGGATCACCGAGGCCGGCGTGATGGTGGCCGGGGTCGAGTACCCCGTCGACTGCATCATCTACGCCTCCGGCTTCGAGGTCGGCACCCCGCCGACCCGGCGCTACGGGTTCGACCTGACCGGCAGGGACGGCCTTCGGCTGTCGGAGTTCTGGGCATCGGGGATGCGCACGCTGCACGGCATTCACGTGCGCGGCTTCCCGAACATGTTCCTGGTGCAGCTCGGCCAGGGCGGCAACTTCATCGCGAACGTCCCGCATAACCTGACCGACGCGGCGAAGACGATCGAGGCGATCATCACGCACATGCAGGACGACGGTCTCGACCAGGTGGATGTCACCCCGAAAGCCGAGGACGCCTGGATGGAGCAACTGGCGCCGAACCCGGTGATGACGTCGTTCCTCGCGGCCTGCACGCCCGGCTACTACAACAACGAAGGCCATGGTCCGAGCCCGCACTCACTGCTGGTTGGCTACCAGCACGGCGCGCCGGCTTATTTCCGCTACATCGATCAGTGGCGCACGTCTGGCGAGTTCGAGGGACTGGAGTTCAGCACGGCAGCGGCCTAGCGCCCCGGCGGGCGGCAGAAGCTGAACCAAGACTGGAAACACTCGTTTTCTTGACTAGTTCCAGTCCTGCTCGCTAGGTTCGTGCCATGGCCAGCCCTCCCGACTCGCAGCAGCGCCTCAGGGCCGCCGGGCTGCGTATCACGGCTCCCCGCATCGCGGTGCTAGAGGCGCTCGATGCGGCGACGGGCCATGTCACCGCTGACCAGGTCAGGCAGGCGGTGCTGGCCAGGCTCGGCAGCGTCTCGGTGCAGACGATCTATGACATCCTCTCGGCGCTCGCCGCCGCGGGCCTGGTCCGCTGCCTGGAGACGCCCGGCCATCCTGCGCGCTTCGAGACCAGGGTGGGCGACAACCATCATCACTTCATCTGCCGCACCTGCGGCAAGACGATCGACATCGACTGTGCGACGGGCGAGACGCCGTGCCTTGACGCCGCAGGCGCTGCCCAGCGGCTTCGAGGCCGATGAAGCCGAGGTGACCTACTGGGGCACCTGCTCGGACTGCCGCGAGCACGCCGGCGTACCCATACAGCACCGTGAACGACAGGTGATCTGAACCGTGGAAAGGAGCACTGAATCAGGATGAATTGCCTGAGCTGCGCCCGGCTCGGCGCGGAAAGTACCGCAGTGGCATTGTGCCCGCGCTGTCAGGCGGGCTTGTGCCTCGGCCATATCGAGGACACCGTCCGGCGCGGGGGCGCGGGCGGCACAAACCTCTCCTGCGGGCACCACACCTGGGACTCCGCCTGGCAGCAAGCCCAGGGTCGCGACCCGCAGGAGGGCCTCATCACACCGAATCGCATCGCCAGCCGCTGAGCAGACAGCGACAAGACCCGGCAGGCACAGTGTAGTGGCGTGCGTGCCGGAACTTCGGATCCGGAGGAACGATGACCAGACGCACGACCAGCAGGATCAGCTATCGGCACCGGCGCACCGGCGCCGAGCGACCGCAACTCGCTCACGCTCGGATCTGATGGCCCGATCCTGCTGCACGACACGCACTTCATCGAGCAGATGGCGCACTTCAACCGCGAGCGAGTGCCAGAGCGCAACGTGCACGCAAAGGGAACGGGCGCCTTCGGCGAGTTCGTGACGACCGACGACGTCTCGGCATATACCAAGGCGGCGTTGTTCCAGCCTGGCGTGCGCACCGACATGCTGGCACGCTTCTCCACGGTGGCAGGCGAGCAGGGCAGCCCGGACACCTGGCGGGACCCGCGCGGCTTCGCCCTGAAGTTCTACACAACGCAGGGCAACTACGATCTTGTCGGCAACAACACGCCGGTCTTCTTCATCCGCGACACCATCAAGTTCCCGCACTTCATCCGCTCGCAGAAGCGCCGCGGCGGCAGCGGGCTGCGCGACAACGACATGCAGTGGGACTTCTGGACGCTGAATCCGGAGTCCGCGCACCAGGTCACCTGGCTGATGGGTGACCGCGGCATCCCGGCGACGCTGCGGCACATGAACGGCTACGGCTCACACACCTATATGTGGATCAACGCCGCCGGCCAGAAGTTCTGGATCAAGTACCACTTCAAGTCCGATCAGGGCGTCAAGTGCCTGACCCAGGACACGGCCAACCGGCTGGCTGGGGAGGACGCGGACTTCCACCGGCGGGATCTATATGAGGCGATCGCGCGCGGCGAGCACCCGTCCTGGACGCTATATGTGCAGGTAATGCCGTACGAGGACGCGAAGACCTACCGGCTGAACCCGTTCGACCTCACCAAGGTCTGGCCGCACGGCGACTACCCGCTGATCCGGGTCGGCAGCCATGACGCTGAACCAGAACCCGGCGAACTTCTTCGCCCAGATCGAGCAGGCCGCGTTCGAGCCGAGCGCGATCGTTCCCGGCATCGGGTTCAGCCCGGACAAAATGCTGCTCGGCCGGACCTTCGCCTACTCCGACACGCACCGGTACCGGATCGGGCCGAACTACCTGCAGCTACCGGTGAACAGGCACCGGGTCGAAGGTGCCTACACCTACCAGTTCGACGGTCCGATGGCCTACGACCACGCCGGCGACCGTGCCAAGTACGCCCCGAACTCCTACGACCCGTTCAGCGACGAGACCGGCCGTGCCGAGGACGGCTGGGAGACCGACGGCGCGATGGTGCGGTCCGCCTACTCGCTGCGGCGCGGACGACGATGACTTCAGCCAGGCGGGAACGATGGTCCGCGAGGTCTTCGACGATGCCGCGCGGGACCGGTTCGTCGGCAACGTTGCCGGTCACATTCTCGGCGGCGTCCGGGACGAGACGCTTCCCCGGGTATTCGACTACTGGAACAGCGTCGACCCGGAGACGGGCAAAAGAATCGAGGAGGCCGTTCGGTCCGGCCGGGCCAACCCAGTAGCGCCGCATGAGACGCCTGCCGAGGGCGTCATCGACTCTCCGGCCGGATAGGTTCGCGCGGCCAACGGGCGCCGGATGCCCTAGGGATGCCACCCACCCCTAGGGCATCGCCCGCTGGCGGCAAGCTCGCGCCGGTCAGGCTCCTTCGCTCTGGTCGGCGATGCGAAACGCAAGGTCGCCCTGCTCGTTTACCTGCGCGTCTAGCGCCTTGTCGTCGAGCACCGCCGCGGCGGTGGGTTCCACGAAGACGCGGGCCCCGCCCTCCTCGACCACCTGGTCGCCGGCCGCCGGAGCCTCGGCCAGGGCGAGCTGGAAGGACGATGCTCCGCCATCATCCCCCTGCGTCATGATGCGCAGGCCGGTCTCGGTTGGCAGGTCAGGCTGGGACGTGAGCGTGCGGATCGCCGAGACGGCGTTGTCGGTGAGCGTGAGCATGATTGCCTCCTGAGTAGCGGGTCTGGCAATGGGGCTCGACCTACCCGCTGGCGGCCGGTTCGAACCCGCCGCCAGCGTGACCGACGTCTCACTGCTACGTGCTTGAGCTGCGCTTGACCCTGCCCCGCAGCGCGGCGAAGCACATCGTCATGCTGATCAGGCCCACGAGGGCGATGGCGGCCGCCGCCTGGCCGAGCTGACCCCACTGCCAGCTGTGGCCGAGCACGAGCGAGCGCAGACCGTCGAGCAGGTAGGTCACCGGGTTGAAGCCGGCGACCGTGTTCAGCCAGCCGGACAGCTGGCTGCGCGGGACATAGGACGAGGTCAGGAACAGGAACGGGAAGAACAGCAAGAACATGGAGTTCACCGCCGCCGGGTTGCCGGTCTTGAGCGCGATCGCGTAGCCGAACCCCGCGAACGCCAGGCTCCACAGTGCAGCGAGCGCGACGAACGCTAGAGCGCCGAGCAGCCCGCCCTCGAATCGGACGCCGAGGATGATCCCGAGGACGAGGATCGGCAAGGTCAGCGCTGCGGCCACCGCGACGTCCGCAGCCATGTGGCCGAGCAGGATCGCGGTCCGGCGCACCGGGGTCAGCAGCAGCCGGTCGAGGTACTGCGTTCTGCACGTCGAGGACAAGGGCGGGGGCCCGCGACACCCCCGTCACGCCGAGCAGGATCGCGGTCGCCATCTCGAACGCGGTGTAGCTGAAGCCAGGATGGTTCCCGGTCAGCTTCTTGAGCGTGGCGATGTTCACAACGAAGAAGAACAGCGCGATGAACACTGGCGGGGCTACGGCCGCCGGGTCACGCGGGACGGCGCGCAGAGCCCGGCTGGCGATCGAGGTCAGGTCGTGCAGAAATCCTGCCGGGCGGGCGCGAATGGCCTCGCTGGCGGCGGTTGGCGTGATGGTCTCGGCGAGCGCGGTCATGACGGGTCCTCCCCGTGGTGGCGAGCACTGAATTGGTGCGTTCGATGTGGGTTCCGGTCAGCTCGAGGAAGACGTCGTCGAGCGTGGGAGTGCGCAGCGTAAGGTCGCGCACGATCATGTTGCTGCTCGCGAGGGCCACGGCGGCGGGGCTGATCACGCCCGCGCCGTTGGACGTGGCGATGACCAGTTCCTGGCCGTGCGCCTCGACGCTGAGCACCCCGGGCACCGCGCTGAGCAGCGGGCGGGCGGCTTCGGCGTCGCCCGTCACGCGCGCGACGATGACATCGGTGCCGACGGATCGCTTCAGCTCATCGGGCGTTCCCTCGGCGACGATCCTGCCGCTGTCGATGATGCCGACCCGGTGGGCCAGCTCGTCGGCCTCCTCGAGGTACTGCGTCGTGAGGAAGATTGTCATCCCGAGCTGCTTGTTCAGCCGTCGAATCTCCGCCCAGACGCGTGCCCTGCTCGCCGGGTCAAGTCCGGTGGTCGGCTCGTCAAGGAACAGGACCGCGCGGATTGTGCATGAGCGCGGCGGCGAGGTCGAGGCGCCGCTTCATTCCGCCCGAGTAGGTCCCGATCTGGCGGTCCAGCGCGTCACCCAGGTCGATTAGCTCGCCGAGTTCGGCGAGCCGCCTGGCGATCGCGTGGCCGGAAAGCCCGTAGAGCCTGCCCTGCAGCATCAGCAGCTCGCTGCCGGTCTGCCTGGGGTCGAGAGCGGCGTCCTGCAGCGCGACGCCGATGCGCAGCCGTACCTGCGCGGCCTGCGTCGCGACGTCGTAACCGGCCACCAGGGCTCGGCCGCCGGTCGGTGCCAGAAGCGTGCACAGCATGCGCACCGTCGTCGACTTCCCCGCGCCGTTCGGGCCGAGGAAGCCATAAATCTCTCCGGCCGGTATCCGCAAGTCGACCCGATCGACAACCGGGCGCCCGCTGAACTGCCTGACCAGCGCCTGCGCGCAGATCGCGTAGGCGGTCAGGTCTGGATGGCTGCCGTAGTCGTGACGTGGCGGCGCCGAAAGCGTTCTCATAGATATCTCCCGCACCTGAGGTGTCCGTTGGGTTTCTTGCCCATACGTCGAGCGGGCCGGCGCCGCATCGACACCGGCGGGAGATTTTCTTTATGAGCGTGGCTGCGCCCGGATCGAATCGTGCACTAAGCACGCAAGCCGGTCGGGATCGAGCGGTTTAGCCCGCTCGCCGTCAGCAGTCGTCGCAGCCCCACAGCGGCCGTAGTGGACGTTACGCTTCCTAGGGCGACTCACGGATCATGCGACGAAAATCCTCTGCCGATGCCAGTCGAGGTACTTCGACGCCGGCGTCATCGCATCCTGCGGCAGCAGGAGGGACTCACGCAATGGCGGCTGTCCGTAGTACTGCCTGGCCATCTCATCAGTGCGGACTGCATCGGCCAGTGAGCGGGCGAGGTGAATGCGGAGGCCGCCATTGACAGTGAGCAGACCGGTATCGAAGGCGACGTCGTGTGGCGGGCAAGCCGCCAGGCCGTTCCTGGGATCCAGTCGCTCGCCAGGCGTGCTGTCCTTCCATGGCTTGATATGCCCGGCAAGCAGCATTCGTTTGGCGCCAAAGGTGGGCGGGCTGAACCCGCAGAATACGCACCTGCTGCCGCAATTCCGAAGAACGCCCTGAGCAAACACATGCTGCCCGACTCGGGCTGCTGCCACGAGAATCCGCTCCGTCTGCGCTTCAGACATTCCGCTGCTCGCTACCTGCCGTGCGACCTTGCCTCGCAGGTCTGACTCCAGCACCGAGTAGTCCAGTTCGTCCTGGCCAAGCAACGACAGGCTGTCGCCTGCCTCCAATTTCAGGAAGTCCGGGAGCCGGTCTGGTCCGATGCCTTCAGCGCGGGCTGCACGGAGCAGCAGAAGGTAGATTCCGGTGAACCGATCCAGGTCCTCCCTGAGCAACGCCCCGGCATAGGCGTCCCATCTTGCTCCGTGCGAACGGGACCCATCGAGGTTGGCCATCTTGGCGAGAATGCTCGACGGCCGACGGCAAAAGAGCGCGGCAAGTGCCGACACCGGTTCTGGCGCACGATGCGCCGTCGAGCCGCCGAATTGCCGGTGATTGACGAGGAACGACGCTGCGAGACACAGGAGCGTCTCCGCGGGCAGAAAGTCCGCCTGGCGCCCTGTTAGCGCCGGCTCGCGCCTCAGCAGATCCCTGAACTGCTCTCGCGCCTGAGCTGCCGTCAAATCCAGGTAACTACCCAGATCGGCCACGTCGCGAGATTACTCCTCCACAGTGGTTACGCGTAAGTGCCCGATTATCAGTACCGTGCCGGAATGCGAGTGATTCACGACAAGCTCGTCAGGGACCGATACCAGAGATCATCGAGGCGGACGGATGTCGGGCATCACGCGCGTTCTGGACGGTGAAGCCTTCCATCGTGCCCTCATGGCCAAGCTCTCGAGGAGGCGACCGAAGCCCAGGCCGCACCTCGGCCGGGCATTCCCGCCGAACTCGCCGATGTTCTTGAGGTCCTGTATACGGTCGCGGACGAGCTAGGGATCGGCTGGGACGAGGTCATGAAACTAGCTGATGACAGGCGCTGCGACCGCGGCGGTTTCCGCGACCGGCTGTTCCTCGAGTATGTCGAGCCCGCCGATTGAACGAACAGCGTCGTCTTCAACTGGAGTCACGCAGTAGCAATGAGCGCGGCCAGGGCAGCATCTGGATCGGCCCGACCCACCCGCCCGCGGCCGAGCCAGACCGGCGCCACGCCGGCAGGCAGGTGCCGGTAGATAGAGCGCGCGACGGCATGCACCCCCGCCGAGTCGGTCTCCCAGCGGTTGTCGGCGCCGAGGTCCGCGAGGCGAGCCTCATGCGCGCTGTTGCGGCCCGCCCACGCAGCCACAAGTTGAGCGCCAGGCAATAGGTCTCTCTTGTCGCTGTTGCAGGCGGCATCCGCCAGGACCAAGTTCTCCACGACGTCGAGGCCGCAGCGCACGCGAGGGATGAAGTGGTCCGCGTGCGGTTTGGCACCGAGCCGATCGCCGCAATAAAAGCAGCGCCCCGCCTGCAGGTCGGCGATTCCTGCTCGCAGCGACGCGGGTGGATCCGGCCGCTCCGATCCGAACAGGTGACGGCGCAAGTTCTCTTCTGTCCGGGCGACGCCGTTGAGCTGGGCGACCATCCGGGTCCAGTGCAGCTCGATCAGCGGGCGGATGAGTGGTGCGAGCCGCACCAGTTCATCCCCAGCACCCGGCCGAAGCGGTACCTCCAGCCCTCGCGGGCCAGCCGCGCGCAAGCGCCTGATCGTGAAGTGCTCGCGCGGGCCCCACGCCAAGTCGTAGATGAACGGGAAGTCCGCCTCCGCGGTGCCGACCCTCTGGAACCTCGGAAGTGGCTGAGCCGCAATCGTCACTTCGGCCTGGTCGACCATCTGCTGGTACTCATCTCCCAGCTGCCGCCTGGCTAGATGCAACGACGTCGCTCCCCTGCCTTCCGCGAGCTCCCGAAATCGGCGCACGGCATTGACGATCGATGCCTGAGGGAGAGAGATCTGGCGCAGCACGATCGCGTCCGCATTACTGGACTGCCGGTAGGCGACCACCTGAGGCCAGTAGATCGCCGCGATCTGCTCGGCGATCTCCCTCGTGTACAGGACCGATGGCGCCCGCCCGTCCGCGCTGCTGTGCCGCGAGCACAAATCAACAAGCGCGAGCAACAAGGCGAGCTTGTAGGTCGCGGTGCGCCGGCCGGCGTCGATGACCTCCAACAGTCGTTCCGCGAATCCAAGCTGGACCGCGTTGAAGTCGACATCCACAGCCGTCATCATGGCCGGTTTGTTCCGCCAAGGAAGGCTAGAGCCCGACTACGATTGCCGAAATGCGGCCCGACGGGCTTCCACGACTCAGCATCGCTGTGTCCGGCCGGATACGCCCTTACCCGCGCGATCATTTCGTGCTGCGCGGGAGCCCGTCCGTTGGCATTGATCCGCCGATCGGCTGCCAGCTTGGCTGCTATCGCTGACGCGGGCAGTCTGGCCGAGCTGATGTTCGAACGAACGGTGTACGGCTACGGCGCTCGACCCTCCCGCAGCGAGCGGCGCGCATGGGCCCGCAGCATTCCCGTGCTCGCGGATGACTTGATCCACGCAGGCCTTGGCGACGTCGAAGTGCTTCTCGAGCACCGGCTGCCGTTGAGCAGCGGCAGAGTCGACGCGATACTCGTCGGCCGTCATCCGCAGACTAAATCACCGTCTTACGTGGTCGTCGAACTCAAACAGTGGAGCGGCGCCGAACTCTACGAGGACGATCCGGCGTTGGTGACAGTCGACGGCTTCGGCCCCCGGCCGAGGCTTCACCCCTTGGAGCAGGTGCGCAGATACTGCCAGTATCTGGTCGATTTCTTGCCCGCGCTGCAAGGCAACGTGGATGCGATGTCGGGTGTGGCTTATCTACATAACGCCACTGAGTACTCCGTGGCGACCCTGCGGCAGCTCCCTGAATCCGGCTTCGCACGGATGTTCACAGGCCAGCGTCGAGGTAATTTCATCGACTTCCTTCGATCACGCCTATCGGCGGGAGTCTCGGGCGCGCAGCTTGCCGATGAATTCGAAGGTTTCCGCGCCGCGCCCAGCCGGCAACTGCTCGCGGTGGCGGCTGATGAGATCCGCAAGCGTGAACAGTTCGTACTTCTCGACGAACAACAGCTGGCGTTCAACCTCGTCTTGCATGCCACGCAGGCTGCCAGAGCCCGCGACTCCAAGACGGTGGTGATCGTGACTGGCGGACCAGGTAGCGGCAAGAGCGTCATCGCATTGTCATTGCTCGGTGAACTCGCCCGGCAAGGCAGGACTGTCATCCACGCGACTGGCTCCCGATCCTTCACGCAAACGCTACGAAAGGTTGCAGGCCGGGGCTCAGGTCGAACTCAAGGCCTGTTTAAGTATTTCAACAGCTTCATGGACGCCGACCGCAACGGGCTGGAAGTTCTGATCGCCGACGAAGCACACCGCATCAGGGAGACGTCCGCGAATCGCTGGACCTCAGCCCGGTTCCGCAGCGATCGGCCGCAAGTTGACGAACTGATCGCCGCCGCCCGCGTTCCGGTTTTCCTGCTAGACGAGCATCAGGTCGTGCGACCAGGTGAGATGGGGACGGTGGCAGACATTGAGGCCCACGCTACGGCCGCCGGTCTGACCATTCACAAAATCTCGCTGGACGCTCACTTCCGATGCGGCGGTAGTGAGGACTACTTGCAGTGGGTGGAACGGCTGCTCGGCCTGGCTCCAGGCGGCCCGCTTGAGTGGAGTCATGACCCGGCTTTCAGGCTTCGGGTCGCGGACACGCCCCAAGAGCTGGAGCACTTGCTCAGGACGAAACTAGAGGCCGGATACGGCGCTCGGATCGCCGCGGGCTACTGCTGGCCGTGGAGCGATCCTCGGCCCGATGGCTCTCTCGAAGCCGACGTGGTCATCGGGGACTGGTCCAGGCCATGGAATCTCAAGGGAGACCGTGCGATCGGCGGGGCTCCGCCGTCCGCATTGTGGGCGACCGACCCTGCAGGCTTCGGACAGGTTGGATGTGTGTATACAGCACAAGGGTTCGAATACGACTGGAACGGCGTCATTCTCGGGCCGGACTTGGTCTGGCGGACCGACGACTGGCTAGTTGTTCGGTCAGCCAATAAGGACCCAGACCTGCGCGGGCAAAAGCGAGTAACCGACCATGAATTTGGCCAGCTCATCCGCAATGTCTACAAGGTGTTGCTCACTCGCGGAATGATCGGCACCGTGATCTACTCGCCGGATGCTCAGACGCGCGACCTGCTGAAGGCGCTCATATAGCTGTCAGGACGTTGGTCTAAGATTTAGGGCACTTCCCTCTGCTTTGCCGCCCCGCGCCGCGACGAGTCGACGGGGTACTTCAACGCGTTCTTGATCATCTTCGCCGCGAGCGCCGCTTCGATGTCCACGCCGAGGACATCCGCTAGTCGCAGCAGGTAGGCCAGGACGTCGGCGATCTCATCACGGACTTTGCCAGCGCTTTCTTCGTCGGCCATGATCCGGGTCGACTCTTCTGGGGTGAGCCACTGGAAGAGCTCAGTGAGCTCGCCGACCTCGCCGACAAGCGCCATGACGAGGTTCTTGGGCGTCTGGAACTGCTCCCAGTCTCGTTCGGCAGCAAAGTCCCTGAGCTCGCGCTGAAGGTCAGCTATCGCCATCCGTCAGATATAGCACTGGACTGCCGACCCGCATGTCGACGCGCTCGTTGTAGAAGCACAGCAGGCCTGTGATCCCGGCCGCGTCGGGAATGGGCGTCTCGTAACCCCAGACGATGTTGTCGTAGACCTTGTCGCCGAGATTGACCGACCAGTAGGAGGCCTCGCCCTTGTACGGGCAGGTCGTCTTGTGCGCCGTGGGACGCAGCAGGTCGGTGCGCACATCCTCGCGCGGGATGTAGTAGCGCGCGGGCAGGCCTGTCTCGTCCAGGCGAACCGCCCGATCGGACTCGGCGATGGTCTGGCCGTCCAGCCTGACCTCGATGTGGACATCGGCGGGAACGATCGTGATCGTGTGTCCAGTAGCCATGCTTGTGCTAACTGTCCGCCGATCCGCGCGATTCCGGCCGGAGCGGAGCCGCTGGCCAGGCGTCCGTCGGGCGGCAGCGGCATACTGGCGACGATGAGGACCGTGGTGCTGGCCGACACGCACGCGCCGCGGCGATGGCGGCGGTGTCCGGCGGACGTCGCTAGGCACCTGGAGACCGCAGACCTGATCCTGCACGCCGGTGACGTCTGCGTCGCGAGCGTCCTGGACGAGCTATCGGACTACGCACCCGTGCGCGCGGTGCTCGGCAACAACGACGGGCCTGACGTGGCCGCGTGGGGCGCACCGGAGACCCTGGAGTTCGACGTCGACGGGCTGCTGGTCGCGATGGTGCACGATAGCGGCCAGGCCGCGGGCAGGACCAGGCGGCTACGCCGATGGTTCCCGGCCGCGCAACTGGTCGTGTTCGGCCACTCTCACATACCGCTCGACCAGACGGCGGACGGCATCCGCATCTTCAATCCCGGCTCTCCCACCGACCGGCGGCGCCAGCCGCGCGGCACGCTCGGATTGCTCGACATCGAGGACGGCCGCCTGATATCAGCGCGGGTCGTCCCTGTGGATCCCTGAAGCGGCTTAACGGGCCGGATGCCGGCTCAGCGCAGGCCGACGAGTTCTACCCCGCTGGAGACCATCTCCTGCACGGCGTCGGCCGTCGTGTCAGCGGCCACGCCAGCGGTGAGGTCGATCAGCACGCGGGTCACCAGGCCAAGTCGTACCGCGTCCGCTGCCGTCGCCCGGACGCAGTGGTCGGTCGCGATCCCTGCGATGTCGACGTGCGTCACGTCGCGGGCCCGCAGCCATTCCGCCAGGGATTCGCCGGTCTGGCCAGGGTCGCCGTGCCGAGCACCGTTCGAAGGCTGACCGCCACCTGCGCGGAACCCGCTGCTCACGCCCTCGAATCCGCTGTAAGCGGCCGCGCGCTCGCCCTTCACGAAGACCTCCGCGAAATGGCTCGTGTCGAGGTCGGGATGGAAGTCGGCGCCGGGAGTTCCTGCGACGCAGTGCGGGGGCCAGCTGTCGACATAGTCGGGCTGGACGGCGAAGTGCGCGCCGGGATCGACATGATGATCCCTGGTCGCCGCCAGGGTCACGTACTGGCCGGTTGCCTGGCTGGACAGGTACTCGGTGATCGCCGCCGCGACGGCGGCACCACCGGCGACTGCCAGCGATCCGCCCTCGCAGAAATCGCGCTGAACGTCGACAATCAGCAAGGCCCGGACCGGCTCACCAGGCGGCGGGACTTCACCCGCAGGCGATGCCTGTCCAGTAGACACAACCGGCAGACTACGCGATCTACGCTCCTGTCTGAGCCGCCTGCGCGCGGTTGTCGGGCAGGTCAGCTGATGACAGCGCGGAGCCGGCCGGCGGCAAACTCGGCCACCGGCCCGCCGACCCACAGCCGGCCTTCCGGGTCCGGCCGGACGTCGATCGTGCTCGGGCGCCCGGTGTACTGGCCCTGATGCAGGAGCACCGGCTCGCCCGCCGGGTGCACGCCGTGGTGCAGCAGGTAGCCGGCCGCCGGCCCAGCCGCGCTGCCAGTGGCGACGTCCTCGGTCCGCCCGGCGTTGTCCCAGGTGCGGCCCTCGGGGCCGGCTGGGTCGAGGACGTAGACGAACTTCGCTCCACAGCCCGCTAGCAGCTCCTCGAAGCCAGCCTGCCTGATGCTTGCCCGCTCGAGCCCGGCTTGGACCGGCACGATCAGGTAGGGCAGGCCGGTGCTCACGACCTGCAGTGGCAATTCCGCGTGCAGGTCCGCTTGCGTGAGATTCAGTGCTTCCGCGTACTCCCGTGCGCGCTCGGACCCGATCGGCGCGCCGAACTCCGGACGTCCTTGGTCCATCACCGCATCCACCCATCCGGTGGCTGCCCGGGTGCGGACGTCGATTGACCGCTCCGCCACGCGCAGGTCCCAGCGCTCCTCCGCGGCCGGTGCCGTCAGCTGGGCGTGCAGCACGGCAGCGCTGCCTAGCACCGGATGACCTGCGAAGGCTAGCTCTTCGTCCTCGGTAAAGATCCGGACCGTGCAGGTCCGGCCAGCCAGGTCCATGTCGCGCAGGAACGCCGTCTCGAACTGGCGGGCCTCGCGTGTCACGTCCTGCATGACCTCAGTAGACAGGTCATCGGCCTGCAACACGACCACAAGCCCGTTGCCGCGCAGCGCCACCCTGCTGAACACATCGACGTGCCAGTACTCATGATCAAGCCGCACAGCAATCCCTCCGGATTGGCAGATCGTCCTCGGCCAGATGGCGCCCGCCGACGTTATCAGCCTGCGCGGCCGCTGATGTCTGCCATCTCCTCAGCGCCGACCGCCGGCGGCGTCTTGTCCTCATGGCGGACCCGGATCGTGAGCAGCGTGACTATGAGGGCCAGGACGGTGGCCGCCGCTCCGATCGTCAGCGCCGCGGTCACTCCGGCTGACAACGCGTTGTCGTGGATCTGCTGGACGGGAATCCGGGTCCCCGCAGCCGCGGCGTACGCGACCGCAGCCCTGGCGTGGTCGTTGACGACAGTCCAGGCCACGCTGCCGATGACTGCCAGCCCGACTGCGCCGCCGACCTGCTGGCCGGCGTTGAACATGCTCGAGGCAATCCCGGAGTGCTCGTCTGAGATCCCGGCGACCAGGATCATGGTCAGCGGCACGAAGATCAGTCCCGCGGTGGCGGCGAAAACCAGCAACGGCAGGCACACTCCGGTGAGGTACTGACTGCTCTCATGAACGCGGGAGAGCCAGAACATTCCGACCGGGGCGAGCAAGGCGCCGATGGTCATGGGCACCCGCGCGCCGAATCGCGACACGAGCTTGGTGCAGATGCCAGCGACGACGATGAACCCGACTACGAATGGCAGATAAGCGAGCCCACCGCGGAGCGGGCTGTAGCCCCACACGACCTGCGTAAACAGGGTGAGGAAGAAGAACATGCCGAAGAAGGTCGAGGCCAGGCACAACAAGATCAGATACACGCCAGCCCGGTTGCGGTCCGCGAAGATCCAGAGCGGCAGCAGCGGCTGTGCGCTGCGGGCTTCGATCGCAACGAAGAGCGCGAGCGCGGCCACGGCGCCCGCCAGCGTCGCGATGGTCGCCGTGTCACCCCAGTGCGAGATCCCGTCAGGTCCGGTCGCCCCGCGGGTCAGGCCGTAGATCAGCAGCGCGAACCCCGCCGTCCCGGCAATCGCGCCTGGCAGGTCCCAGCGCCGCGCGTAGCGCTGCGACTCCGGCAGCAGGTAGCGCGCTCCGAATGCCAGCAGCAGGCCGATGGGCACGTTGACGAAGAAAACCCAGCGCCAGGACGCGTACGTGGTGAGCAGGCCGCCGGCGATCAGGCCGACGCCCCCGCCCATGCCGGTCATCGCGGCATAGATGCCCAGCGCCCTCGTTCGGAGCTTGCCCTCAGGAAACGTGACGGCGATGAGTGAGAGCGCAGCCGGAGCGGCGGCGGCCGCACCGGCGCCTTGCAGGACCCTCGCCGTGATCAGCAGCCACGAACTCGTGGCGAAGCCTCCCGCCAGAGATGCCACGGTGAACAGCAAGATTCCCGCACTCAGCATCCTCCTGCGGCCGAGTACGTCGCCGGCCCGCCCGCCGAGCATGAGCAGGCCACCGAACGTCACGGCGTATCCGGTGACGACCCACTCCAGACCGGTCCCGGAGAAGTGCAGCGCATGCTGAATGTGCGGCAGCGCCGTGTTCACGATGAGCTCATCCAGCACCAGCATGAGCTGGGTCAGCGAGATCACCACGAGCGCCAGACCGAGGTGCCGTGATGATGCGGGCGTGCGGGCAGTGATCCCTGTGCCTGCCGTCACGGCATCCGTCGCCTGGGTAGCCATTGCATTCGTCCTTTCGATGGATTAAGAGCGGTCCTACTGCGGCCGCGCCGACGGCCTGGAAAACACGTTGACGAGGTTGCCGTCCGGATCCTTGAAGATCATCGAGCGGTTGCCCCAGGGTTGAGTCGTGGGCGCCATCACCCACTCGACGCCGAGCGCCGCGACCCGCTGATACTCCCTGTCGACGTCGGTGACCTCGAAATCGAGCACGAGCCTGCATCGCCGGCCGTCCTGCTGGGCCGCGTCGTCCTCGCAGTACTCGGTGAACCTCCGCTTCGAAAATCCGATCGTGGCGGGACCGGCCTGAATCTCGACGTAGTACTCGTTCAGCGGCACCTCGGCCGCGACGAGCTTGGCGTAGAACGCGGCGAGCCCTTCGACATCGTCGGTGACGATCCGGGCCTGGACCAGACGCATGGTCAGGCTCCGGCCGGCAGGTCAAGCTCCGTGCCGGCGTAGTTGAGGAAGTACGAGGTGAAGACGGTCAGGCCCACGTAGGCGAACGCTTCCGCGAGCTCCTCGTCGGTCCAGCCGCTGGCGGTGGCCTGCTTCCAGGTCGTGTCGCTGACCCGCCCGTGGTCGCTTGCTGCCTCCCGCGCGACCGCGACGAGCGCGTCAACGGCCGGCTCGCCGGTAAGGCCGCCGGAGCGAAGAGCGCGCACCTGGTCAGGTCCCCATCCGGCTCGCAGCGCGAGCATCGAGATCACCGCGAGCGCGTACTCGCTCTGGTCCGGCGCGGCGGACGCCAGCATGAGCGCGGTCCTGACTGGCTGCTCGAGGGTTCCCAGGGTCGCCGTCGCCTTTCGCATCCCCACGTACGCCTCCAGCACCGCGGGGGCATGCGCCATCTGCGCGTGCATGTTGAGCAGGCGTCCGGTCGGCGAGAACTGCACCATCTCCTCGAGCAGGGCGCGCGAGTCAGGCGGCGCATCGCTCACGCTGTGGCTTGGTATCCGTGTCATCGGCTCCTCCTCGGTGGTCGGCCTGCCGGACGCAGGGTCCGGCGGCGGTCACCGGCAAAGGACGGCGCAGGAAGCGGGAATGTGACAGGGAGCGCCGTCGCTCCGCGGCGATGTCACATTCCGCCGGGCTGCACCGTCCGACTATGCGGAAGACTTGTACTGGCGTCTCAGGAAGGACATGGGCATGCCCCCCGACCGCATGGACGCGAAGATCATCGAGGCGTACCGGGAGCACCGCCCGTATCTGGTCGACCTGGCGTTCCGAATGCTCGGAGACATCGGTGCGGCCGAGGACACGGTGCAGGACGCGTATTCCAGGCTGCTCGCCGCCGACATCGGCGAGATCGCCGACGAGCGCGGCTGGCTGATCGTGGTGACCAGCCGGCTGTGCCTGGACCGGATCCGGTCAGCGCCCGCGCGCCGCGAGAGCGCTCACGACGCGTCCAGCATCGAGTTCGCCGCGCCGTCCATCGGACCTCCGCTGGCAGATCCCGCCGACCGCGTCACGTTCGATGACAGCGTGCGGCTCGCGCTGCTGGTCGTGCTGCAGCGGCTCAGCCCGGCGGAACGGGTCGTGTTCGTCCTGCACGACATCTTCGGAATGCCCTTCGCCACCGTGGCGCAGACAGTCGGGCGAACCCCTCAGGCCTGCCGCCAGCTCGCGACGCGAGCCAGGCAGAAGATCACGGCCGAGGAAGGCAGCACCCGCTTCGAGATCCCTTCGGCTGAGCATCGCCTGGTCACCGAGAAGTTCATCGCGGCGTGCGCCAACGGCGACCTCGACGGGCTGCTGGCCGTGCTGGCCCCCGACGCGTGGGGCGACGTGGACCACGGTCCGGGCGCCGCACGGCCGCACGTGGTGGTCACCGGCGCCGACCGCGTCGGCAGGAACGTACTGCGCTTCTGGGGACCTGGCATGACCCTGGTGTCAATGCCGGCAGGCGCTCAGCCGGCGGCACTGGGCTTTGCCGGCCGCGAGCTAGCCGGAATTCTGGCATTTACCATGCGCGCGGGGCAGATCCAGTCTGTGCATGTCATCACCGATCCGGCCAAGCTGAATTTCCTCACCGACCAGCTTGCCTGGCTCTCCTAGCCGAGCTCCCGCCAATCGCCGACTGGCCCGCTGACCTGCGCGGTGTCACCACTGGCCGACGACTCTCGTCCTTACCGGTGCCGTGATCCAGCGGCAACCAGACCTGCGGCCACAGTTGCTGGCCGGGACGGAGACGAGCATGCTACATCTCAAGATCATCGTGGGCAGCACGCGGCAGGGCCGCAATGCCGACCGCGTGATCCCGTGGATCACCGCGATGGCGCGCGAGCACGGGGCCTTCGAGCTCGATGTCCTGGACCTCAGGGACTGGGCGCTGCCGATGTTCGCCGAGACGCTGACGACGGTGGGCGATCCGCGGAATCCGACCTTCTCGGCGCCGGTCGTCAGGCGATGGAACGCCAAAGTCGCCGAGGGCGACGCCTACCTGTTCCTCACGCCCGAATACAACCACGGCATCCCGGCGGTGCTGAAGAACGCCATCGACACCGTATTCGCGTCTTTCGCATTCCGTGGCAAGCCAGCCGCCTACGTCGGCTACAGCGGCGGCATCGGCGGAGGAATCAGATCGATCGAGCACCTGGCGCAGGTCGCGATCGAGGCTGAGATGGTGCCGTTGCGCAGCAGCGTTGTCATCCCGTTCGTGGAGACCGCTTTCGGGCCAGACGGTCAGCCGAACGACCCGCAAACGCGGGCCGCGGCGAAGATTCTGCTGGACGATCTGGCCTGGTGGGCGACCGCGCTCGAGCGGGCCAGGGCGGCGGGCACGCTGCCGCCCGCGGCATTCAGAATGATGGCCGCGAAGGAAGGAGAAGGACGATGACCTCCGGGACTCCCGCGCCCCAGAGCGCCGCGAACGTGCCCGCGCCGGTCGGACCCGCCCCCTTCGTGCGGGCCGTGATGGGTCCGATGACGAAGGTCCTGAACCCGCTCATCGTCAAGTTCGCTGGCCGCAGGCACTTCACGATGGCCGCCCAGATCCAGCACGTCGGCAGGCGGTCGGGGCGGGCCTACGTAACACCGGCCACTGCTCACCTGCACGGCGACACCATCGTGATCGCCCTGACGTTCGGCAATCAGTCCGACTGGGCGCGCAACGTCCGCGCGGCCGGCGGCTGCGTGATCAGGTTCGACGGCCGCAGCTACGAGGGCACCGATCCGCGGTTCCTCTCCACGCAGGAGGCGATGCCAGTGCTCAAGGAAGCCTTCGGCCCGTTGCTCAGGGCGGGCACCCGCATGCTCGGAGTCCGGCTGTTCCTGGTCCTGCGGGTGGTGCCGGCCTAGCCGCGGCTGGCGCTAGCCGACGGTGATCGCGTCGAGGCGCTCCTTCAGGAACGCTGCCGATACGACAGGCTCGTAGTCGTTGGGCTTGCCGATCGGAGGCTGCAACGCCTCGACCACCGCGTCATGGTCGGCTTCGTAGAAGTAGACCAGCGACACGAGGTCCTCGTCCGGCGCTTCGGCCTGGGGAGGCAGCACACGGTGCCGGTTGGACTTCCACCGGTCGCCGCTCCAGCGCGCGAGCAGGTCGCCAGTGTTGATCGTGAACGCGCCCGGCACCCACGGGGCGTCCTCCCAGCCGTCCTTTTCTGTCCACACCTGGAGCCCGCCCCGCCCAGGTTCCCGGTCGAGAACGGTGACGGTGCCGAAGTCGGTGTGCGGGCCGATCCTGAACTGGCCAGGTTCCGGCTCGCCAGCCACGGCCATGGGCGGATACCAGTTGATGTTCATCGTGTGCGTGGCGTGCCCGGTGTGCCGGGTGAAGAAGTCCCGCTCAAGGCCGAGTGCCGCGGCGCACAAGACCAGCAACTCGTCCGCCAGCTCGCGCATGCGCGCCAGGTAGTCCACGACAGTGGCCTGCAGTTCAGGAACCTCGGCCGGGTAGACGTTCGGCTGGAACCAGTACCCGTCGACCTCCGGATCGCCCGTCACCTGGTCGGCGCCGACCGCGAACGACTCCTTGAGATCCGGCGGCGTCTCGGTCCCCTCGGCGTAGGCGTTTGCCTCGACGCCGGGCGGCAGCCAGCCGCGCCCCGCGACAGTCACGGCGTAGCGCTGCTTGACCTCGCGGGGCAGCGCGAAGAACGTCCTGGCCTCTGCGCGGACCCTGGCGCGAAGGTCGTCAGCCACGCCATGCCCGGTGACGAGAAAGAAACCCACGCTGCGCAGCGCGCTGTCGACCTCGGCGGCGACAGCGGCGCGGCCGCTCTCGTCGCCGCTAAGCCAAGGCACCAGGTCTATGACGGGAACTGACGAAGGCATATCAGAACTCCGAATTCGTGAATTCATCGCATAGCGACTGGCAATGCCTAACGGTAACAGCGGCTATGACACTATTTCAGCCATGAAGCCTGCGGATATCGCGAACCTGCACACCATCGGCCAGCCCGCTATCTCCCCGGACGGCAGGTTCGCTGTCGTCCCCGTGACCAGAGCGGACCTGGAGGCCGATGGCTACCGCGGCCACCTGTGGATCGTTCCGACCGACGGGTCAGCGGCGCCACGCCCGTTCACCGCAGGCTGGCGTGATACCGCACCCGCGTACTCGCCTGATGGTGCATGGCTCGCATTCCTGCGGGCGACCGGAGCCGAGGGACCGGGTGCCAGGCCGCAGATCTACGTCATGCCGACCGACGGTGGCGAGCCCAGGCGCGTGACCGATCACCGCCTCGGCGCGGGCGCGCCGGTCTGGAGCCCGGACTCCCGCCGGATCGCCTACGTCGCGCGAGTTCCCGACGAGGGCCGCTATAACGAGGGCCGCGCCGACTCGGAACCGCCGAGGCGAATCACGACGATGCAGTACCGCGAGGACAACCTCGGCTTCTTTATCGACAGGCGGACCCAGGTCTTCGTCCTCGATCCGCTCGCCGAGTCCGCCGCTGAACCTGTCCAGGCGACCACAGGAGACTTTGATCACTCCGTTGTGACCTGGAGCCCGGACGGCCGGCAGCTCGCATTCGTGTCGGCACGCCACGACACGCGCGACTCCGATCTCGTTTCAGACGTCTGGCGCTGCTCGCCTGACGGCTCGGATCCTGAGCAGATCACGGTCTCCCCCGACGGCGAGATCAAGCTCTCGATCGACCAGATCCGGTTTGCTCCAGACGGCGCCTCGGTCTACTTCACAGCCGAAGAACTCGGCTCCAGCGGACGCGACATGCTCGGACGCAACGTCGGCCTCTGGTCAGTCCCGGTCGACGGATCCGCTGCGCCGCACCGGCTCACTGACGCCGAGACGATCCACCTCGTCCGCGGCGGTGCCATCGAAGCGACGCCAGGCGGCGTGCTCGCCCTCGGCGAATCCCGCGGTGCCGTCCAGCTGCTGCGCGTCGCCGGAGCGGATGAGCCGGAGACGTTGATCTCCGGCCAGCGCCAGGTCGAAGGGCTGGCGCATAGCGAGTCGGTTCTGGTTGCCGTCGTTTCGAGTCCAGATTCAGCCGGCGAACTCACCGCGCTCGCTGACGGAACCGAACGCAAGCTCACCTCCTTCGCCTCGATTCCGGCGCCGTACCCGATGGAGGAGGTCACGGCGACCTCGCCGGACGGCTATCCGGTACATGGCTGGATCGTGCGGCCGGAAGGCACTGGCCCGCACCCCGTGCTGCTTATCATCCACGGCGGTCCGTTCGCCCAGTACGGCTGGCGCCTTTTCGATGAGGCACAGGTCTATGCGGGCGCTGGATACGCGGTCGTCATGGGCAACCCGCGCGGATCCTCCGGATACGGGCAGGCGCACGGACGATCGGTCATCGGCGCTGCCGCAATGAACCCAGCCGCGGACCTGCTCGCCCTGCTGGATGCCGCCATCGCCAGTGGCGGATTGGACGCTTCCCGCGTGGGCGTGCAAGGCGGTTCTTACGGCGGCTACATGACAACATGGCTCGCCGCCCACCACGGCGACCGTTTCAAGGCAGCCGCCAGCGAGCGCGCGGTCAACGCGATCGACAGCTTCCACGGATCCAGTGACATCGGCTGGTTCTTCGCTGCTGCCCTGTGGGGCTCTGACCCGGCCGGCTGGGCCGCCCAGAGTCCGCTGAGCTACGCGGAACAGATCAGCATTCCGATGCTGATCATTCACTCCGAACACGACTGGCGCTGTCCCGTCGAGCAGGCGCAGCGGCTCTTCGTCGCGCTCAAGCTGCGCGGCGTGCCGGCCGAGATGCTGCTGTTCCCGGCCGAGAGCCACGAGCTCTCGCGGGGCGGCCGGCCGAGCCACCGGCAGGCTCGCTTCGAGGCGATCCTCGACTGGTGGTCCCGGTACCTCTAGCGGGCCGAGGCAGACGTCAGGGTCTGCGAGGCCGCTCAATTTATTTCAGGGTATTCTCTTGCCAAGAGTGCTCTGTAATGCAAACCTAACTGCATGACAGATTTGCCGGCGTCGCCGCACGAGGGCCCTCGCGAGCTTCTCTCGGCAACGCGTCACCTCACTCGCAAGGTCCGCCAGGCCCAGCGCGGCACCTGGTTCCCGCTCCTGCTGTTCGCCGCGATTATCCTCGCCTCGGTACCTGTCACGACCATGAACAGGCATTACGCCATCGGCTGCAGGCCGAACGTGGCAGACCGAGTCTGCGTCGGCTTCTCGACAGGGTCATTTATCTACTGGCCGATCGCCCTCGTGCTGGCATATGCCGCGATCGCGGCCTTCTACGTGCGCCGGGCCCGCAGCCGCGGGGTCGGCGCCCGGGTGCGACCCTACGTCATCGCCGGCATCATCATTGGCGTCGCCGCGACCGGCGTTTCGCTCTTGGTCGTAGTCCACCCGGCAATCTGGGGATATCCCGCTGCGCCATCGACAGCGGCGCAGCTTCTGTACAGGCTGGCGAGTCCCGAGGCCGCCATCGGGCTCGCATTGCTCGTGCTGGCCAGGGTCGAGCGCAACCCGCCGCTGCTGGTGTTTGGCCTCGCGTACGTGGTCATGATCGACGTCGGGTGGCTCGTGGCGCGGCCCGCCCCGTGGCCGATGCCAGTGCTCACCGCGACGGTACTGCTGCTGGGCAGCGCCGGATTCGCGCTGGCTGAACGACGCGCCGGACCGCTGGCGTCGTGAGCGAGCATCCTGTCAATGGCCTGGACGACGTCGTGCATCAGCGCGTCAGGCTCGGCATCCTGACCATCGCCCACGAGGCGCGCCGCGTGGAGTTCGGCTTCCTCCGTACGGCGCTCAAGCTGACCGCGGGCAATCTCGGCCAGCATCTGTCCGTCCTGGAAAAGGCCGATCTGGTGCATATCGAAAAGGGGTACGAAGGCAAGCGCCCCCGCACGTGGGTCAACCTCACGTCCGCGGGCGAGAATGCCCTCCGGGATGAAATAGCCCATCTCAAGAACCTCATCCGCCAGGTCGAGAAGACCACCCCGTGACGGATCGCCGGCCCCTGGGCACGGCTGGAGGCGGTAGAACTGGGCCCATGACTGATCTGCTTGGCGACCTTCAAGACCGCACGTTCGCCGGGGCGACCGCCGCGACCGCCACCTCCTATCCCCCGGAACGACGGCTGAGCGCCGCAGAGCTGGCCGCGTACCTCGACCGGCGTACTTTCGCAGTGGTCGGCACCACTCGCGCAAACGGCCGGCCGCATACCGCGATGTCCGTCTACGTTCGTCGCGGCACCGCCTTCTGGCTGCCTACCATGGCCGGCTCGGTGCGGGAACGGAACCTGCGCGGCACGCCCTGGCTCACGATGGTGATTACCGAAGGAGACCACCCCGTGCACGTCGCGGTGATCGCCGAAGGTCCTGCCGAGGTCGTCGCTCCGGCGGAGGTGCCCGCGGACGTCCGGGCCGCCGTCACCGGCGACTGGGTGAGCGAATGGATTCGCGTGACAGCCGAGCGCCTGCTGTCATACGCGGATGAAGGCGCATCGCCTTAGCGGGCGTGAACCGCCATGTGACTCACGCCTCACTGGCGGCGGGCTGCGGGTCTGGAGCCGGGCCGGCCGCAGGTGCGGACGGGGCGGCAGCCGGCGCTGGTGACAATCTCGCAGAGAGAACGTAGGCCACCACGACCGCGACAATGGCAAGCGGCATGACCACCAGCTCGTCAGAGGCTAGCAACAGGGTGGCAAGCAAGACCGACGTCAAGGGCAGCCGCAGCATGACGACGGTCATCGCGCCGATGCCCATCGCGACGCCGTCGACAAGTGGCAGGCCAGGCAGGTGCGACAGCGCCACTCCGCCTACCGCCCCGATGAACATGGCCGGGAATATAGGACCGCCGCGGAAGCCGCTGAGCGAGACGCCGTAGGCGAGCCCTTTGCATGCCAGCAGGAGCAGCAGCGCTCCCACGGTATAGCTGGCGCTTTTGGCGATGAACGGTCCAAGGGCTGATTGCCCAGAGAACAGCACTTCCGACGAGCCCTTTCCTGTTGCGGCGGCAAAGGCGACGGCGAGACCGGCGATAGCCAATCCTGCCAGTGGCGTTACCAGCAGGATCCGGCGCTCGATATGCGGCCGGAGGAAGAGTGCAAGCCGCCGGATCACGGGGCCCAGCAGCGCCGCCATGACTCCGACCGCCAGCGCCCAGAGGAACTCAACACCGGTCGGGGGTCCGACATGTGGCAGATGCGGGATCGCAAGCGAGAAGGTGCCGAGGCCGGTCCAGGCGTCCAGGCCAGTGAACACCAGGCTTCCAATCCCGGCGGCGAGCAAGCCAGGCACCAGCACGAGTTCTAGCATCCCTCCGGCCAGCCCCGAGGCCTCCATCAGGAGGAAGGCACCAAGCAGCGGCGAGCCGAGCAGCGTGCTGAGAGCGGCGAAGCTCCCGGCGGCGGCCACTACGGTGCTGGTGCGAGGTGGAGCGTCGCGTTTGGCGAGGCGGACCGCGCACACTCCGAGGCCACCGCCCAGTGCGATCAGCGGCGCCTCGGGACCGAGCACGACGCCGAGGCTCAGGGTGGCGAGCGCTGCGAGGGCGATCCCGGGAAGCTCGCCTGGCGAGGGAGATCCCTCACCAACGTTGAAGCTATCGGCCGGGGAGTGTCCACCGTTGCCGGGCAGATACCGGATGGTGAGGCTGACCAGCACGCCGGCAACCAGCAGCGGCGGGATGGGCCACCAGAGTGGTTCGCCGTGGAACCCCAGTCCGCGGGGCAGGTCGGTGAAGATCCATGCTTGCAGTTCGCTGACTAGCGCCAGGAAGAAGTAAGCGACTGCCGAGATAGGCGCGCCAATGATCGCGGCGAGAACCAGGAGTCCCAGATAGCTTCGGGAACGGAGCACAGCAAGCGGATCGGAAGGAGTCGTCACCAGCACCTCGCCGGCCGTGCCTGATAAGCGGACGAATGCTATATCAGGGCCCTGTCGGGTACATGAGGTCGAGAACATCATCTACTGGTCGTTTACGGCATTCAACGCAGACATCGACGTTGTTCTGCCCCGCTTGTGATGAGAGCTTGGCAGCCGCGGCGAACCTGGCACCCGCAATCTTGTTATCGGTCCGGTAAAGGGTGATCAGCTGGTCTTTGTTCATCTCGTGACCGCACAAGTCACAGGTGCGGTGCTCGATCGTGTCGGTCTTGGTCGCCATCTCGCCCCCATTCAGTCGTGCAAACTGTCTCCAGCTGCGAGCGATCAGCCAATCACCTGACGGTCGGCTTAGCATCCCCCGCAGGGGGTGACTGTCGCGGACGCGTGCCGGCGCCGCTGTCCGTCGACGCCGTTCACCCGCTGGGGGTGGTGCGTCCTGGCGGGCTCGGCTGGAAGGTGGTTCCGTCCGTGAATCAGGCCGGTGCGGGCAGCCCGCCCATCGGGAAGGGTCGTGGATGCAATGAGCACGCCAGCGCAGGTACAGGTCGATGAGGAGACCGTAGGCGCGTTGACCGGCCTGGCCATGGGGGACATGGATTTTCTGGATGAGGCGCTCGAACTGCGGGAGGCGGCGCGGGAGAACACCGGCCTGGATGCCCGCAGCTTCGCGTTGGTGAAGATCGCGGCCTTGGTAGCGCTGGACGCACCTCCGGCGTCGTATCTGTGGCAAGTGTCCAACGCAATCGACTCTGGCGCGACGCCCAAGGACATCCTGGGCGTGCTGCGGGCCGTGGCGCCGCAGGTAGGCGGGCCAAGGGCCGTCGCTGCCGCACCGGAAATCATGGTGGCACTCGGCTTGTCGCTGCCCGCCGACCAGGACTTCTGATCAAAGGCTAGGGGGCAGTCATGTTCGTCAGGCGTCGTCCGCTTATGCGCGCGGCCGTTGTCGGTGGCGGTGCATACATAGCGGGCAAGAGGAGAGGCGAGCGCTCAGACATCGAGAACTCGCAGCAAGGCGGCCAGGACACTGGCGCCAGCGATGTGAACAGCGGCCAGAGTCCGCCGGCCAGCACGGCCGGCGAACCGTCTATGTCGGATCAGCTCGCACAACTCAGCCAACTGCACCAGCAGGGAGCTTTGAGCGACGCTGAGTTCGGCGCCGCCAAGGCCAAGCTCCTGGGCAACTAGGGCACACGTTCCAGTTAATTTGGCCCCGCGCTGATGTGCAGGGATCACCTGCTGGATGCCTCCAGTTCCAGCAGGCGCGTGGCGGCGATCTCGTTCGTGACAAGGACATCAAGGAACCCGCCGCGCAGCGCGCCAAGTATCGCCTCGGCTTTGTGCACACCGCCGGCGACGCCGACCACCTTCGGGATCTTGGTCAGGTCGGCCAGTTCGATCCCGATCCGGCGGTCGTGCAGCGGCAGGTCCGCGACCTGGCCGTTGGCGTCGAAGAACTCGCCGAGGATGTCGCCGACCACGTTGTGCTCGGCAAGGGTCCGGACATCGTCCTCGCCGAGGTAGCCAAGCTGCACGATGGTCGCGTCCAGAGTCGGCGTGCCGACGCCAACGACCGCCAGGTCAACCTCGCAGGCGAGCTTGAGCACCTGCTGAATCGTCGGTTCCTCGCGCAGCGCGGCCGCCAGTCCCGGCGAGGACGCGTGGATGGGCGCCGGAATCACCGCCGCGGTCGTGACCTGGTCGCCGTCGGCAGCATCGCCGCCTTTGGACGACAAGATCGTCGGTAGGTAGCCGTCCACCCCGCCGGTCAGAGTGACCATGTGCACGGGGCCGACGGCGCCGAAGCTGGTCGCGGCGATCACCCGCGAGACCGTCTCGCCCCAGCCGACGCCCAGGCTCGCGCCCGGCCGCAGGTGGGTGCTGAGGAATTGTGCCCCGCCAAGCCCGACCCGGGCGTTCACGGCGTGGTGGTCCGCCGGCTCCTTGTCGTGGTCGGGCACCACCAGGGCTTCGGACAGGTGGAATACGCGCCGCAGCGCCGCGCTCAGCTCGAACGCGTCCAGGTACTCGGCATTCAGCTGGATCGACACCAGGCCGACCCGGCGTGCCCGGTCCAGCAGCCGGCCGACCGAGGCCCTGGACAGCGACAGCCGCTTGGCGATCTCGTCCTGGGTGAGCTCGTCTTTGTAGTAGAACCAGGCTGCCCGCAGCAACAGCTCTTCCGAGCTCCAGCGGCCGACTTCGTCGCTCCTGGTGCTTCTCACGCCATCGCCTCGCTCAGGTCGCCGCTGGTGAAGTGTCCCGATCGCGGTCCCGCTCTGCGCTGAGCCTAGCTCTGCGGCAAGAGATGTGAGCACTCGCTCAGGCTCTTGACATATGCCCAGCCCTTTGGTGCAAGATCATATCTATCCGCCGTACCGGGCGTTGCCGGGCATATCCCAGCCTGCGCGAGCCCGCAGCGGGACCGCAGGACCTGCGGCAATGATGCCGCCCGACGGCACGACCAGCTGGAGGTCCGATGCCAGGAGCAGCCGCAGATTCGCCCGGTGACCTGGGCCTGGCCGGGGCTGCCATCATCGTCACCGGAGCGAGCAGCGGCATCGGCGCCGCGACCGCGGCGCAACTCGGCGCCGCCGGGGCCGCAGTGGCACTGGTGGGACGGCGCGAAGACCGACTCAAGGCGCAGGCCGATGTCGTCGTGCGGGCGGGCGGCCAGGCTGTCGCCGTGCCCGCCGACCTCGCGGAGCCGGGCAGTCCGGCCCTGATCGCCTCGGCCTGCCGGGACCGGTTCGGCCGGATCGACGGCGTCGTCAACAACGCGGCCGTGGTCCGGCACAAGCCGCTGGCCGATTGGGAGGTGGCCGGGTTCAACGAGCACGTGGCGACCAACATCAGGGGACCATACTTCCTGATCCAGGCCGCGCTGCCCGACCTGACCGCCTCGCCGGTCAAGTCCGTGGTGAACATCAGCTCCTCGTCCGGGACCATGCACCTGTCCGGGCAGTCCATCTACGGCATGACCAAGGCGGCGCTGAACTACCTGACGATCAGCCTGGCCGGCGAGCTGGCGCCGGCCGGCATCCGGGTGAACGGCATCGGGCCGGGGCCGATCGACACTCCCATCCACGCGACCTGGGCCGACGACCTCGAGGCTGCCTACCTGTGGTTGGCGGGGCAGGTGCCGCTTGGCCGGATCGGGCTTCCCGGCGAGGTCGCGCGGTGGATCACCTTCCTGCTCAGCCCGATCTCGTCGTTCATGACCGGAGCGGTGATCCCGCTGGACGGAGGCCAGGTGATCCATCGTGCGTGAGCTGGCCCCGCAGATGGTCAGGACCGGCACGGCGAAGCCGGCGCCCGAGGGTCTGGCCCTGCGGGCCGGGCCGGTCCGGGTCCTGTACAGCGACGGTGACCTGCGCCGGATCTGCCACGGCGACGTCGAGCTGGTCAGGCGCATCTACGTGGCGATCAGGGACCTGGATTGGAACACCCTGTCCGGCGAGATCACCGACCTGACGGTCGCCGACAACGGGGACTCGTTCGCGATCCGGTTCACCCGCCGGCACACGGCCGGGGACCTGGATTACGAGTGGCGGGCTGAGATCGATGGCAGCACGGACGGCACGATCAGGTACCGGATGCGCGGGCAGGCCCTGACCGCCTTCCCGTACGCGAAGATCGGGATCTGCGTGCATCACCCGGTCACCGGCTACGCGGGCCAGCCCTTCATAGGCAGCACGCCGGATGGCCCAGTGGCGGGCCACCTGCCGGACGCGATCGGGCCGCAGATCCACCTGGACGATGGCACTGATTTGCCGCTGTTCGAGCCCGTCAATGACCTGACGATCAGCCACGCGTCAGGTGGCCAGGTCAGGTTCTGCTTCTCCGGCGACCTGTGGGAGATGGAGGACCAGCGGAACTGGACCGACGCCTCGTACAAGTCGGCCTCCACACCGGCGAAGCTCGGCTATCACCACGAGGCCAGCGCGGGTCAGGTGTTCGACCAGAGCGTGGAGACCCGCGCCGCCGGGTTCCCCGCGGCGGGCCGAAGCACGGCTGCGGACGGGCCTTGGATAGTGACCGTCAGTACCGCTGCCGGGCTGGTCATTCCGCCGGCCGGCCTGCGGTGCGCCAGTCCGCACGCGGCGCCTTCACCGGCCGGCCTGGCCGCGCTGCGTGCCGTCGCCCCGGCGCACCTGCGCGCCGACGTGCGCCTGGCCGGTGACGAGGCGGCAGCCGACCTGGCCGCCGCCGCGGAGCGAGCCGCCGAGCTGGGCTGCGGGCTCGAACTCGCGGTGTTCCTGCCGGGCCGCGACCACGAGACCGCGCTCGGGCGGCTCACCGCGGGCCTGACCAGCCTGGCGCGGCCCGCCCTGGTCAGGGTGCTGGCGTTCAGCGACGCCGAGGAGGCAAGCTCGGCGGATACGGTGACGGCGGTGCGGGACGCGCTGGCCGCCGCGGGCATGGCGGGGGTTCCGGTCATTTCGGGGACGAACATCTACTTCAACGAGCTGAACCGACACCGGATACCGCCGGGCCCGGCGGACGGGCTGGCCTGGTCGGTCAACCCCCAGATCCACGCGTTCGACGACTTCTCGCTGATGGAGAACCTGCAGGCGCAACCCGACACGCTCGCGACCGCGCGGTCCTTCGCACCGGGAACCCGCTACTACGTCACTCCGGTCACGCTAAGGCCCCGCTTCAATGCCGTGGCCGTTACTGACCAGGAGTTCCCAGCTGGCGGGCTGCCGTGGCACGTGGACATTCGCCAGTCGTCGCTGTTCGGCGCGGCCTGGACCCTCGGCAGCTTCGCCGCCCTCGCTGGTGGTGGCGCCGACGGCCTGACGTACTACGACACGCAGGGTCCTGCCGGGGTGGTGGAAAGCGCCGCGGGGAGCCCGAATCCGGCGGAGTTCTTCTCCCGGCCAGATACCCCCTACCCGCTGGCGGTCGTCCTCGCCGACGCCTGCGCTTTGGCGGGACGGCCGGTCCGGCCGCTGCGCGGGCTCGATCCGGCGGTGCTGGCCGGGATCGCCGCCGGCGGCTCCGACGGCGCCGGCCTTACCGTCCTGCTCGCCAACCTGACCCCGCAGGCCCGCGACGTCCGAGTCACGACGCCCGGCCAGGGAGCCTTGGCGCGCGCCCGGGTGCTTGACGAGCACAGCTTCGCCTCGGCCACGGCAGACCTGCCTGCCTTCCTCGCCTCCCGCACCGACCTGCCCGTCAGCGAAGGAGCAGTGACCGTGACCTTGCGTGCGTATGCCACGGCCCGGCTGGACCTGTCCGGTGAGTGACTGGAGGCGGCCCTGGCTGGCGGCCAGGGAGCGCGTCGAGGAGCAGTACGGCCTGCACCGGGACCAGCCGCTGGACAGCCTGCAGACCCCGGCGCTGATCGTCGACGTGAACCTGATGAACAAGAACATCTCGACGATGATGGCCGCGCTGGACGGCCAGGTCGCGAAACTGCGGCCGCACACCAAGGTGCAGAAGTGCCCCGATGTCGCGCTGCTGCAGATCGGCGCCGGGGCGATCGGGGTAACCGTCGCCACGATCTGGGAGGCAGCGGCGATGGCGGCCGCGGGTGTGGGAAGCGTACTGGTGGCCAACCAGGTGATCGGCGCGGACAAGATCGGCGTTGCGGCTGTCCTGGCAGGCCATGCCGACTTGGCCCTCGTGGTCGACGATCCGCGCAATGTCGCGCACCTGTCGGCGGCAATGACGGCGGCCGGGGCGACCTGCGGCGTCCTTGTCGACTTGGACGTGGGCATGGCGCGGTGCGGCGCCCGGTCGCCGGAGGGAGCGCTGGACCTGGCCCGGCTGGTCGATGCCGCGCCTGGGCTGGTCCTGCGCGGAGTGCAGGCCTACGAAGGCCACTGCATGCTGGAGCCCGACAGGGAAACCCGCATCCGGCTGGCCGCCGAGGCGATGAGCTACGCGGCGTCGGTCAAGGACCTGCTGCGATCCGTCGGGCTCGACGCTCCTGTGTTGTCCGCGGGCGGCACCGGCACCTACAACATCACGGGCGTCAACCCGGCCGTGACCGAGTTGCAGGCCGGCTCGTACGTGTTCATGGACGCGTTCCACGGCAACCTCGTGCCTGGCTTCGAAGTCTCGCTGACCGTGCTGACCTCGGTTATGTCCAGGCACGGGGACACCGTCATCTTCGACGCGGGTCGCAAGTCGGTCGGCATCGACTTCGTGTCCCCGCCGATCCAGGGCTACCGCTACGAAGCCAGATACTTTGCCGAGGAACATGCCCTGTTCGACACCGATCCCGCGTTCGCCGCCGACGTCGGTGACCGGGCCCGGCTGGTCTGCGGCTACGCGCCCACCACCGTGAACCTGCACGACGTCTTGTTCGCCGTGCACGGTGACCGAGTCGTGGACGTGTGGCCGGTGTTCCCGCGCGGCCCGCAGCATTGCGGTTTCCTCGGCGCCTTCGGCGGCGCGTGATGCCGCATCCCCGCGATCGCCGCATTCGCCTCTTGCCAGGCAGAACCGACATCGTCATACTCTGTGAGCAAATGATCGTCCTATGAGCGAACGTTCAACCAAGGCAGCGTAGCGCGGGAAGCCGAGGGCGAGGCGCGTGGTCCACCTGTGGGGAAGACAGTGGTCCCGGAGCGAGCTGCTGGCCCGCGTCGGGCGGCTGGAACAGGTCGCCGGCGTCCACCTGACCGAGGCAGCCGACGGCCCCGAGCGCGGCGTCCGCCTGCTGCGCTTCGCCACCGGGGCCGGCTTCGACTTCGAGGTGCTCGTCGACCGCGGCTTCGACGTCGGCCGGGCCTGGCTTGGCGGCCGGCCGCTGGCCTGGTGGTCGCCGGTCGGCCTGATCGGGCCTTGGTACCACGAGCCTGCCGGGATCGGCTGGTTCCGCGGCTTCCCCGGCGGCCTGGTCTCCACCTGCGGGCTCGACCAGGTACAGCTCGGCGGCACAGACGACTCGACCGTGTTCAACTACCCGCACCGCAAGACGGAGAGCTACGGCCTGCACGGCCGGTACACCGGGCTGCCCGCCAGGTTGGCCGGGTATGGCGCGGCCTGGCGCGGGGACGAGTGCGTGCTCTGGGCGGAGGCCGAGGTCCGTCAGGTCGCGGTCTTCGGCGAGCAACTGGTCCTGACCAGGCGGATCGAGGCCGACCTCGGTGGGACCAGCCTGCGGATCGCGGACTGCGTGACGAATATCGGCCCTACGCCGTGCCCGCACATGATGCTGTACCACTGCAACATCGGCTTTCCGGTCGTCGACGACGGGGCGGAGCTGTGTTATCCGGCACCGGCGGGCACATGCGTCAGCGAAGCCAGCACAGAGCGGTACCGCCAGCTCGCCTCGCCGGTGCCCGGGTTCGTCGAGGAATGCTACGAGCACGACATGGTGCCGGACGGAGCCGGTCACGTGAGCGCTGCGGTGCTGAACCGGACCGCGGGGCTCGGCGTCTACCAGCGGTACCGCAAGGACCAGCTGCCGCACCATGTGACGTGGCGGCAACTCGGCTCTGGGACGTACGTGGTCGCGATGGAGCCGAGCACGAACCGCGACGCTGGCCGGTTCGACGCCAGGCAGCGCGGCGAGCTGATCCACTTGGAGCCGGGCGAGCAGCGCAGCTATGAGCTGGAGCTCGGCGCGCTGGCGAGCACCGAGGCCGTCGACGAGTTCGCGGCCCGGGCCATGGAGCTGACGCCGTGACCGGCCCCCGGCTAAGCGCCGGAGTGCTCACGGCGGACCTGACCAGGCTCGGCGCCGAGCTCGAGCTGCTCAGCGGCCGCGCGCACTGGGCACACGTGGACGTCATGGACGGGTCGTTCTGCCCGCAGCTCACCGTTGGCCCCGCGTTCATCAAGGCGGTCGCCTCGACGGGCGTTCCTGTGGACGCGCACCTGATGGTCAGCGAGCCGCTGCGCTTCCTGCCCGACGTCGTCGATGCCGGCGCGGCGATCGTGACCGTGCACGCCGAATCGAGCCGGCATCCGCATCGCGCCCTGCAGGAACTGACCATGCTGTCGGAGCAGGTCAGGCCGGTCCTGCGCGGGTTCGCACTAAACCCGGGCACGCCGGTGCAGGTCGTCGAGCCGGTGCTCGAGCTGATCGACCTCGTGCTCGTGCTCGCCGTCAATCCCGGCTGGTCAGGCCAGGCACCTGCCGCGAACACCGCGCGGCGGATCGCCGCCGCGCGCGAGATCACGCTCGCCGCCGGACGCCAGGTCCTGGTCGGCGTGGACGGCGGTGTCACGCTGGCGAACGCCGCGCACGTGGCGAGCTGGGGCGCGGACATCGTCGTCAGCGGCAGTGCGATCTTCGACGGCAGCGACGCCGCAGCGAATCTGTCCGCCATGCTCGCCGCGCTAGGCACGGCAACGACTCTGAACGGTTCCATCCCCGCTCCCCACCCAGGAGGTTCGCCATGACCGATGACGCCGGCCGGATCATCCAGCCGCCTACCCAGATGGCGATCAGCCAGATCGCTGTCGTCGTCCGCGATATGGAGAAATCGCTCAAGGACTACACAGAGAACCTCGGCTGGGGCCCGTGGAGCGTCTTCGACTACAAGCCGCCCCTGCTGCACGACACCTACGTGCGCGGCGAGCCGGTGGAGTTCCGGATGATCGGGGCCGAGACCCACGTCGGCGACCTCGGCTTCGAGCTGATCCAGCCCGTCAGCGGCCCGAGCATCTACCAGGAGTACCTCGACACCTACGGCGAGGGCGTGCAGCACATCGCCTGTATGAAGCACAACACGGAAGACAGTGACCTGATGAAGTCGCATTGGGCGGAGCGCGGCGCCAATGTGCTGATGAGCGGCCGGATCGGCGAAACGATCGAGTTCTACTACCTGGACACCGGGCCGCTGCTCAAGTGGGTGCTCGAGTCGGGCAACGGGCACGCGATCGAGCTCAAGCCCATACGCGTCTACCCGTAACGGCAGGACCAGCGACAGTGCGTGTTCTCGCCGTCGGCGATCCGTTCATGCCGGTGACCAGCTTCGCCGAGGCCCTCGCGGGTCTCGGCGAGGCGGTGACCGTCACTGAGCTGCAGATCGCCACCACCGGAGCCGAGCCGGCCAGGACCGAGTCCGAGCATCGGCTGCGGGAGTATGCCGGCAACCCGGCCGAGGTCGCCAAGGCGGTCGCGGGCCATGACGTGCTGGTGGTGCACGGCGCCCCGGTCAGCGCCGAGGCGCTCGACGCAGCGGGCCTGCGGCTGGTTTGCTGCGCCCGCGGCGGCCCGGTGAACGTGGACGTCGCGGCCGCCACCGCGCGCGGCATCCCGGTCGCCACCACGCCTGGCAAAAACGCCGAGGCGGTCGCCGAGCTGACCATCTCGTTCGCGCTCATGCTGATCCGCGGCGTGCCGCGGGCAAGCCGGCATCTGACCGGCGGCGGGGCGCTCGCCGAGTCCGCGTTCGAGGGCCGGGAGTTCTTCGGCCGGGAGGCACCCGGCCGAGTTCTCGGCATCGTTGGGCTTGGCCACGTTGGGCGGCACGTGGCGACCCGCGCACTCGCGCTCGGGTTCGACGTGATCGCGCACGACCCGGTGGCTCCCGCGATCGTGCCGGACGGGGTGCGGCTGACCGACCTGGACGAGCTGCTTGCCGACGCCGACATCGTGTCGGTGCACGCCAGGGCGACGGCGGCCAACGAGCACATGTTCTCCGATGAGCAGTTCGCCCAGATGAGGAAGGGCGCCAGCTTCATCAACACCGCGCGCGAGTCGCTAGTCGACGAGGACGCGCTCGCCGCCGCACTCCGATCGGGCCACCTGGCCGGGGCGGCGCTGGACGTGGTGGAGCGCCAGCCTGACGGCGGCCGCCATCCGCTGCTTGACCGGCCCGAAGTGCTGATCACCCCGCACATCGGCGGCGCCACGGAGGAGACCCTCGACCGGGGCGCCCGCCAGGCCGCGGCGGCGATCGCGGCGCTACTGGCCGGCCAGCGCCCGGCGGCGGTGGCCAACCCCGAGGTCTTCGATCGGATTGCGGCGGAAGGAGACGGTGCCGCATGAGCTACACGCTGGCGATCGACGCGGGCACCGGGAGCTGCCGTGCTCTGCTGTTCTCAGAGAAGGGCGAGCAGGTCGCCGCGAGCCTGCGCGAGTGGACCCACCGCGAACCGCCGGACGCGCCTGGCGGCCAGGACTTCGACGTCGCCGCGAACTGGCTGCTGATCGCTGCCTGCATCCAGGACGCGTTGCGCGACGCGGGCGCGACCGGCGAGGACGTGCGCGCAGTCGCCGCGACCAGCATGCGCGAGGGCATCGTGCTGTACGACGCGGCCGGGCACGAGCTGTGGGCCTGCCCGAACGTGGACAGCCGATCGGCGCGGGAGGCTGCCGAGCTGATCGCCGAGGGCGCCGCGGACCGGATCTACGCCATCGGCGGCGACTGGGTGTCGATCACGACGCCCGCCAGGCTGCGCTGGCTAGCCAGGCACCGGCCGGACATCCTGGATTCGGCCCGCGGTCTGGGCATGCTGAGCGACTGGATCGCGACCCGGCTGTCTGGCGAACAGGCCACCGAGCCGTCCTGCGGATCCAGCTCCGGGATGTTCTCGCTGTCCAGCCGGACCTGGTCCGGCGAAATCGCTGGGATCTGCGGCATCGACCCCGCGATCCTGCCGCCGGTCAGGGACCCGGGGGCGGTCATCGGCACCGTGACCCGTCGCGCCGCCGAGGAAACCGGGCTGCGCGAGGGCACCCCGGTCGTCGCCGCCGGCGCCGACACCCAGCTAGGCCTGCTCGGCGCCGGCGCCAGGCCCGGCGAGTACACCGTCGTGGCCGGCACCTTCTGGCAGAACACGATCCTGCTCGACCGTCCCCTCATCGACCCCGAGACGAGGCTGCGCACGCTCTGCCACGTGCTGCCCGGTCAGTGGATGCTCGAGGGCATCGGCTTTTACTGCGGGATGAGCATGCGCTGGTTCCGCGACGCCTTCTGCGACGCCGAGGTCGCGGTCGCCCGCGAGCGCGGGGTTGACCCGTACGCCGTCATGGAGGATAGCGCCGCCGTGGTGCCGCCCGGCTCGGGCGGCGTCCTCGCGATCTTGTCGAACCTGATGAACGCCCGGCGGTGGGTGCACGCGGCACCGTCGTTCCTCGGCTTCAATCTCTCTGACCCGGCCGGCTCCGGCCGTGGCGCCTGCGTGCGGGCGATCGAGGAAGCCGCTGCCTACGTCGCCCGCGGGCACCGGGACATTATCGCCGAGCTGACCGGCGCCAGCTTCGCCGAGCTCGTCTTCACCGGCGGCGGCGCCAAGGGCACGCTCTGGCCACGGATCATCGCGGACGTGACCGGCGTCCCTGTGCATGTCCCTGTGGTGAAGGAGAGCAGCGCTCTCGGCGCGGCGATCTGCGCGGGCGCGGGCGCAGGGATTTACGGCAGCCTCACCGACCTCGAAGCCGACCTGCGGGTCAGGTCGGCGACCTACCACCCCGCGCCCGCCGCGACCGCCGTCTACGACGAGCGGTACGCGAGCTGGCGGCAGGTCTACCAGCGGATGCTCGACCTGTGCGACGACGGCCTGCTCAGCCCGCTGTGGCGGGCGGCAGGCGCCTAACCGCGAACGAACCAGGCCCACCGAAAGGCAGCCCCCATGGCCGACAACGAGGACCTCACTGACGGCGCCAGGTTCCAGGCTGACGTTCCGGCGAGGCCGCACGTCAACCCCCTCAAGGGCGCTGGCGCGCTGGACTGGGGCATGCAGAGCCGGCTGGCCAGGATCTTCGCGCCGGCCACCAGCCGCACCGTCATGCTGGCCATCGACCACGGCTACTTCCAGGGCCCGACCACCGGGCTGGAACGCGTCGACCTGTCGATCGTCCCGCTCCTGGGCTACGCCGACGCGCTGATGACGACGCGCGGCATGGTGCGGTCGACGATCCCGCCGACCGCCGGCGTCCCGGTCGTGCTCCGCGCCAGCGGCGGCCCGAGCATTCTCAAGGACCTGTCCGATGAGCAGATCGCAGTCGCGATGGAGGACGCGGTCCGGCTCAACGCCGCGGCGGTCGCCGTCCAGGTCTTTATCGGCGGGGAGCACGAGACCCAGTCGGTGCACAACATGACCCGCCTGGTCGACCAGGGCCAGCGGGCGGGCGTCCCGGTCCTCGCCGTCACCGCCGTCGGCCGGGAACTCACCAGGGACGCACGGTACCTGCGCCTCGCGGTCCGGATCTGCGCCGAGCTCGGCGCGCACGTGGTGAAGACGTACTACTGCGCCGAGGGCTTCGACACCGTCACCGCGGCCTGCCCGGTGCCGGTGGTGATGGCGGGCGGCAAGAAGCTGCCCGAGCTTGACGCGCTGTCGATGGCCTATCAGGCCATCGACAGCGGGGCGGCCGGGGTGGATATGGGCCGCAACATCTTCCAGAGCGACCACCCGGTCGCGATGATCCGCGCGATCCGCGCGGTGGTGCACGAGTCAGCCAAGCCGGAGCACGCCTACGAGGAGTTCGTGCGGCCGGCCGTCAACGCGAGCTAAACGCGCAGTTGTAACCGATCAAGGAGGCATGACCATGACCCAGTCGACTACTTCCGCGGATGCCATACCGCAGGAAGCGAGCCTCAAGAAAGGCGTCATCTCGCTCCCCGGCGTGCTGATGCAGAGCGTGACCAGCATCGCGCCTGCCATTGCGGGGATGTTCACGGTCCCGTTCATCGTGTTGAACGCCGGGATAGCCGCGCCGCTTGCCTACCTGGGGGCGTTCGTGATCGCGCTGTTCCTCGGCTACGTGCTGTCCCAGTTCAGCAGGCACCTGTCCTCGACCGGCAGCTACTACACGTTCGTATCCCGGTCGCTAGGCGGGAGGTGGGGATTCCTGGTCGCCTGGGTGTACCTGCTGTTCTACCCGGTGGTGATCGCGCAGGTCGGCTCGTTCATGGGATCGACCCTGCAGTCGACGCTGAAGGCCGAGTACAACATCAACTTCCAGTGGTGGTGGTTCATGGTCTTCTTGATCCTGTTCGTCGGCTACACGGCCTGGCGCGGGGTCGAGTTGTCGGTGCGGTTGCTGATCGGGCTCGGCCTCATCGAGGCGCTGATCGTATTCGCGCTGGCCGTCAACGGCTTCGCCAGCCCTGGCCCAGGCGGGGTCAACTTCGGCTGGCTGTCGTTCAGCAACGCGCACGGACTGTTCCTCGGTGTCGTGTTCGCCATCTTCGCGATCACCGGCTGGGACGCGGCCGCGCCGCTGGCCGAGGAGAGCCGTGACCCCAAGCGCACTGTGCCCCGCGCCGTGATGGGCTCCATCCTGATCATGGGCGTGTTCCTGGTGCTGGTGTCCTGGGGCCAGACCTCAGGCTGGGGCACCGACAAGCTGACCGCGTTCGCCGGCTCGTCGCAGCTCCCGGCGTTCGTGCTCGGCCAGCGGTACTGGGGCGGCGCCTGGTGGATCGTGCTGTTCGCGCTGTTCAACTCCGCCCTCGCGGTCTCGATCGCCTGCACGAACGCCTCGACGCGGTTCCTGTACGGGATGGCCCGCGCCAAGGCGCTGCCGTCCTTCCTGCTGAAGGTCAACGACAAGTACAAGACGCCCACCAACGCCGTCCTCACCCAGACCGGCATCAACGTACTGCTCGGCCTGATCCTGCCGATCTTCATCGGCGTTGCCAACGTGTACAACGTGACCGGCACCTGGTTCACGTTCGCGCTCGCGTTCGTGTACATCGTGGCGAACGTGGGCCTCTACCAGTTCTACAAGCGCGAGCACGGGGACGAACTCAGCGTCGCCAAGCACATAGTGGTCCCGGCCATCGGGACCCTGGCACTGCTCGTCGTGGTTTACTACTCGGTCAACCCGCTGCCTGCCTGGCCGGTCGCGCTCGCGCCGTTCATCGTGCTGGCCTGGCTCGCGATCGGCGTGGTGGTGGTCTTCACCGTGTACCGCGGCAACCGGGCCGGTGACCTCAGGCTGGCGGGCATAGCTATGGGCGAGGCGGTCGAACACGCCATTGAAGAGCGGCTGGTGGCTCCGGGGCAGCTGCCGCCGCCCGAGGGCGAACGCTAGCTGCCTGCGGCTGGATCCGAGGTGCGGCCGGCCCGCGAGGGCCGGCCGCACCTCGCACCTGCCCCTATGAAGGAGAACACCGTGCAGCGCTTTGCTGGCCATGGCGTCGTCGTCACCGGCGCCGCGCAAGGCATCGGGCTGGGGATCGTGACCAGATTCCTGGACGAGGGTGCCGGGGTGATCGCGTTCGACCGGAATGCCGCGGCGCTGGCCGAGGCGGTGGCCGACCTCGGCCCGCGGTGCGTCGCCTTCCCCGGCGACGTGTCGGCCCGCGAGGACTGCCGCGGGGCGGTCGAGCGATGCGTCGCCGAGTTCGGCCGGATCGACGTCATGTGCGCGCACGCCGGGATCGCCGATCCGCTGGGCCTGCTGGAGATGACCGACGAGCACTGGCGGCGGCATATGGCCGTCAACGTGGACGGCACGATGCACTGCGTGGTCGAGGCTGCCAGGGCCATGACGGCGCGCGGCGGGTCGATCATCTGCACGACTTCGATCAACGCCTGGTTCGTCGAGGAGACCCACGCGGTCTACAACGTGACCAAGGCAGCGGTCTGGGCGCTGGTCCGCTCCGCCGCGCTCGACCTGGCCAGGTACAACATCCGGGTGAACGGCGTCGCGCCCGGCGTCGCTGACACGCCGCTCGCGGCCCTTGTCACCCGCGACGAAGTGCTCGGCCCTGAGTACCTGAAGACAATCCCGCTTGGCCGGTTCGCCGAGCCTGCAGATATCGCGGCGGCAGTAGCCTTCCTGGCCTCCGCCGACGCCGGCTACATCACAGGACAGAACATCGTGCTCGACGGCGGTCAGACTCTCGGTATTCCGGGGAACCTGGAAGGCTAGGCCGTACTGACTAACGGTGGTGGCCGGCAAGAAAGGCGAGTGTCATGTCCAGCCCGCAGTTGTACGACACCATCGGAGCCAGCTACACCGTGACACGGCGCACTGAACCGCGCATCGCTGCGCGGGTCTGGGCTGCACTCGGCGACGCCCGGACCATACTGAACGTCGGGGCAGGCACCGGGTCCTATGAGCCCCCCGACCGTCACGTCCTCGCGGTGGAACCGTCGGCGCTGATGCGATCGCAGCGCCAGCCGGACGCCGCGCCGTGCCTGGCTGGATCCGCCGAGAACCTGCCGTTCGATGACCAGTCATTCGACGCCGCGATGGCATTTTCCACCGTCCATCACTGGCAGGACCCGATCGGCGGCCTGCGCGAGATGCGGCGCGTCGCTCGCCGCGTGGTGGTGTTCTTGTTCGACACCAGTGACGCTAACCAGTTCTGGCTGACTCGCGACTACCTGCCCGAGGTCGCTGCCTTGAGAGGCTGCAGAGTCTTGGCATCGCTGACCGATCTGGCTAGCGCGATCGGAGCCCGGATGGAACCCGTGCCCATCCCGTGGGACTGCGCTGACGGCTTCTTCGAAGCCTACTGGCGCCGGCCCGAGGCCTACCTGGACGAGAATGTCCGCCGCGGAATATCGGTCTGGGCCGCCGTCGGGCCGGTCGCCGAGCAGAGGGCAGTGCACAGCCTCCGTAATGACCTCGCCGGAGGCCAGTGGGCCGAACGCAACCGCGACCTCCTCGATCTCGACGCAGCAGAGCTTGGCGCTCGCCTGCTTATCGCCTGAACCGGCCACATCTCTGGGTACGGGTCCCTTCCGAACCCTCCGACCTTCTGGCCACTAGGCGTCAGTTCATGTTCAGGCGCTCCCGCCCAGTCCTCGATCACCGGGGTCAGGTACGCCACCGGCATCGCTCCAGTCCGTGCGCAGGCCGCGCAACGTGTTCGCGAGCTGAATCCACGCGGGGCTCTTCCTGAGCGAGCGGAACAGGCTAGCCGCGCCTAGTCGAGTATCGCCGTGGCCAGGCTGGTCAGGCGGCTGATCATGCCGAGCGTGGGCAGCCTGTTCAGGGTGTCGGACACTTCGGCCAACGCCCAGTCCCGGTCGCGGGGGTCAGCGTCGTGGTCGAGCGCCAGCGTGCCCTGACCGTGCAGGAAGTTCAGCCGGCCGGCGACGTAGGTGCCGAACGACCGTTCGTCGCCCAGCCGCCCAGGGCCGCCCGCGGCGCGGTACGCGCGCAGGGTGCGCTCGGCTGCGGCCTCGTCAGCCTTGCCGTCGTCGTCGCCATGCCAGAACATCAGGACCCCGGCGAGCTCGCGGCCCGGGCAGGCCGGCCCGGCGTCGTCCCAGTCCAGCGCGACCAAGCTGCCCGCGGCATCGACCAGCACGTTGCCGGGGTGCAGGTCCTGGTGGCAGGTCACCAGGCCCGCCTTCGCCGGCGGGGTCACCAGGCCAGCGAGGTCGCGCAGCAGGCCCGCCCGCCCGGCGAGCTCCTGGCCCCAGGCGGCACCCTGCTGCCTCGCGCTGGCGGCGAGCAGGTCCCAGTCGTCCGGCGCCGGAACCGTCTCGTACCACGGGTCGGGCGGCCCGGACGACGGTAGGGCATGGGCGTGCAGCCGTCCGAGCAGACCGCCGATCAGGCCTGCGATCGCCGGGTCCGCCAGGTCGGCGGGTGCCCCGTCGATCCATTCGTAGAGCCGCAGCCAGCCGCCGGCGTCGGCGAGCGGGACCATGAAGCGCCCGCTCGCGCCCGGCAGGATGCGGGGCAGCCGGATTCCGGCCGCCCCGAGGTGCGCGGTGACCGCCACCTCACGGCGGATCGCCTCGTCGTCCGGCGCCCAGGATGTCTCCTTGACCGCGTACCGGTCCTGACCGGTGTCCAGTCGCCAGATCCGGGCCATGGCACCGCGCGACACCGGCATGATCGAGGCCTGCGGCATCGCCGCCAGGCCGAAGGACGCGCAGATCCGCCGGACGGTCGCGCTGTCGCCGCTGAGCATGTGCTGAGGAAACCAGCCTGAGGTCGTGCCCGCAACCGGGTGCTCGGCCGGCACCTTCCCCGGGTGCTAGTCGATGCCGACCCGGGGCGGGCACCGGCCAGGCTCGGGCGCGACCCTGATACGCCGGGCGAGACTGCGGCCGAGTGGCTGGACGCCTGCCGGGCAGGCTGCTGTGCCTGGAAGGCCGGCTGCCCTAGCGGTCGAGTCCCAGGGTGAAGGTGGGCTTCGGCGAGGTCTCTGGGAGCCGGTGCTCATCGCCCAGGCGCCGGATCGCGGTTCCGGTGGCGAGGAACTCGGTCGCATGCTCGCCCCAGACGTGATTGTTGACCTCGACGGTCACCGCGACGATGCCCGAGGACCTCGCTTGCCCCGCCTCCGCCTGCATCCTGCCGAGCGCTAGCTCGCGGGCCTCATAGATGCCCTGAGTGAAGACCACCATCTCCTGGTTCTGGCCCGCCTGGCGAAGCGACTGCATCGCCGACTGATGGGCGATGTGGTACACGCAGACTCCGAGCACGAACGCCACCGGCACCGCGCCGGCAGCCAGCAGCCGGAAGAAGTCCTGAGCCGACAGGTCGGAGGTGAACGCGCGGCCGTCCGGGGCACGGTGGGCGCCGGCAGTGCCGGTGCCGCCGCTGCCCAGCGCACGCACTGCAGTCCCGGTCGCGATGAACTCCAGGACACCCTGGCCCCACGCGTACTGCTGCATCCGCAGCTGAACGCCGACGATGCCGTCAGCCCCGAGGTGGTCGGCCTCGGCCCGCATCCGGGCCATGGCCAGTTCCCTGGCGTTATACATCGCCTGAGTCAGAATCTGCAGTTCCTGGTTCTGCGACCATCTGCCGACCTGCAGGCCAATGTGATAAATAGACGATCCGACCACAAAGCCAAGCGGCTCGAACCCTGCTTCGCCGAGCAGCACGTACTCCGAGACCGACAAGTCGGAGGTGAAAACGCCCGACGGATCAGCGCCGGCGGTATGGGCCAGCCTGCTGTCCGCGGCCTGCGGCTCCCAGGCGGCCCCATCGCCGGCCGGCTTGCTGGCGAAAAGCGGCATGTGATTATCCCTCCGACAATACGAAGTGTGCTCTGGCCTGATCTTCCCTCGGACTTGACGAGCGCATAGCCGGCAGGTCCTGGGCACCACCCTAGGAGCCGCCGGGCCGCAACGTCACTCTCCCCGGCCGCCGCCGGCCAGCGTTCGCTGCTCCACACCCCGCCGACCTGCGCCGCGTCGAGGTGGGACTTCGTGGTCATCCACGGTGCTCAGGAACGGATGTTCTGCTCGTTTCCGGTCGCTGAGCAGCAACAGCGCCCGATTAATTGCACCGTGGCGCGGACTCGTGGCTGGCGGTTAGCTGCCGGCCGTTTCAGCAATGCCCGCAGCGTGCCGCGGGAAGTGGTGAGGGTTGCCTCGCCGGGGGCAGGAGCTGGTCGGCCGTCTGCTCGGCCCGTGCGGTCACCCCAGCCCTCCTCGCCGAGCGCCCGCTTTGCACTGGCAACGGACGCTACAGCTGGCGGGGCCGGTACGCGTCGGCGCGGTGCTCGATCGCCACGATATCGACCTGGCGGGTATCGTCATCGATCCGGTAGATCACCCGGTAGTCCCCGCGCCGCGCGCTGTGCAGGCCTTCCATGGCAAGTTTCAGCGGCTTCCCTACCCGGCGCGGGTTCGCGGCCAGGGACCCGTAGCAGAACTCCACCACCGCAGCGCCGACCTTCTCCGGCAGCCGCGACAGCGCGCGGCGGGCAGGCGCTGCCCAGCTGATCGCGTAGTCCGCCACTGCTCACCGGCCAGGGATCAGCCGCAGCGCCTCATCCTTGGTCAGGACCTGTCCCCCGCCAGCCGCCAGGTCGGCCAGGCCCTCCCGGATATCGGCCAGCAACTCCTCGCTGTCCAAGATGTCCAACGTCTCCTCCAGCGACTCCAGATCCCCGACGCTCAGGACCACTGCCGCCGGACGCCCGTGCTTGGTGATCACCACCCGCCCATGCTCACGCTCCAGCAGGTCCACAACCTCAGACAGCCGGTTCTTCACGTCCGCCAGGGACATCTGCTCACTGATCGTCATAGCCATAAGTATAGCCAGAATTGACCCTGGGTGCTAGCGCCGATTAGCAGGACGTCAGGCGACACTAGGTTCTGGCCTCAGCGAGAACATTTGGCTGCAGCAGCCGATGGAGTGCCCGCCGTCATACCAGATCCACCGGCCGTCCCAGGAGCGCGGAGAGCTCGTCGGCAAGGTTCTCGATCTCCCAGCCGAGCCGCCGGCCCACTCGGACCGTGTACAAGATGTCGACATCGCTATCCGACCCGCACCACTGGCGCGCTACGCGCCAGCAGCGGAGCGGCCGATTCCCGTTCCGGCTGTCTAGGCGGTGCCTTCGAGCACAGCGTCCGGGCCGGCAGCGGCGAGCGCGACACGCCAGAGAGAACCGGCCAGCCAACCGCATTACGCTGCATGATCCGGGCAGGTCCCGGTCGGTCCCGGCAAGGACGGGGCTGGAACGACAAGTCGCCCTGTGACTCGAACGCCGACCCGGCCTGACCGTGTAAAGGACGTCCACACCCGCACAGCTCGATGGCCTCACTCGGCGTACAGGTTGAGGTCGGAGGCAAAGCGCTCGGCCATCTCTATTGTCTTCGACAGCTCGTGGTGGCGGACGATGACCATGCCGTCAGAGATACTCACCGCCCGCCAGTCGCGCCTCGCCGCGCCAAACGGGAGCAACTCGACCGCGGCCACGTGCTCGCCGAATTCGGCCAGCAGGTGGTCGAGGCCCTCGTGGCGCGACATGCGGCCGGCGCCCTCGGCGCGCTTGAAGATGCTCGCGGCGTTGTAGTGCCGCTTGATCGGCTGCGAGATCTGCCCGCGGGTAACCGCTTGCGCCCAGGCCGAGAAAAGGTCAGCGTCGGTGGCGAAATTCATGAGGTCGACCATCCGCCCGCCGGGCGGGCGGGCAGCGATCTCGCCAAACACCACCTCGCCGTCGGCCATGCGGTACCACTCCATGTGGGTGAACCCGTCGCGGAATCCGAGCACCTGCAGGACCGCGGCGCCGAGGGCCCGGCCCTGCTTGAGGTCGGATGCGTCCAGATCGCGCAGCGCGACCTGGATGGGACTGATCCGTTCATGCAGCTTGGTGAGCAGCGGGCGCGGGAGGTACCAGCAGATGTTCTCGAAAAGCACCCGCCCGTCCGAGCAGATGGTGTCGTAGGTGAACTCCTCAGCATCGACGAATTCCTCGACACTCACCCGCGGCACATGTCGGAGCATCGGCAGGATGGCATCGAGCTCAGCGGCTGAGTCGGCCCGGTAGGTGTCGGCCGAGCCGGCGCCGGCGATGGGCTTGACGATGAGCGGGAAGCCCAGGCGCTCCGCGGCGGCCCACACGCCCGCGACCGTATCTGGTGGCCTCGTGCCTCGGCGTGCGGAGGCCCGCGGCATCGATGAGCTGCTTCATCCGCTCCTTATCGCGAAACGGCACCGTCTGCGCCACCGTCAACCCCGGGACGTCCAGCTCCTGCCGCAAACGCGCGGCAAGCATCATGTAGGGCTCCCATAGGCACTCCACCCGGTCGATGCGCAACTGGCGAGCCAGCTCGCGCACGGTCGCCGCGACCGCCTTCCCGGCAGCCAGAGAGCCGACAGGGATGTAGTGCGCGAGCGCATCCCGCGCGATGGCCGGAACCGACGCCACCGGCTGGTCGCCCACGCCGATGACGGACGCTCCGGCGGCCGCTAGACCGCGCGTGAAGAACGCCATCTCGCCCGGATAACCGGGAGAGATCATGAGGACATTCATGGTGGTCAGCCGAGCTCGACACGAACGCTGGTGACCAGATTCCGCATCGCGTCTGTGACGACGGCGGTGTCGGGATGACGCAGAATGACGTAACCGTCGCCCTCGTAGCTGTCCGAGGACAGCTGGCCAGGCTCCGGCAGGCGCGACTCGACGACGAGGGAGCTCACCTCCGGAGGCAGCCTGTCGAGGCCATGCACGGCCAAGACATGCCCCCTTCCCTGGCCGCGCAGGAACACCGTCCCGACCGACCAGGTGCGTTCCGGCGGCGCGAAACTGCCGTGCATCATGAGTTGCGCCCACGCACTGTACAGGTCGAAGTCGTGGGCGTAGCACAGCATCGAGCTGATCTGGCCGCCGGGTGGCCGCATCGCGACCTCGGAGACGGCGATCGTGCCGTCGGGGCGGCGGAACCACTCCATGTGGGTGAGCCCGGTATGCAGCCCGAGAGCGCGCAGTGCCGTCGGCGCGATGCCCCGGATGCCCTCGTACTCAGGTCCGCCGATGTCACTGGGCATGAGCACCATCCACTGGATCCACGGATTGCGCAGCACCTCCAGCGGGGTGGGCAGGTAGCTCGAGACAGAGTCCCAGACGATCCGCCCTTCCACCATCACGCTGTCGTAAGACCCCTCCTCGCCGGTGAGGAACTCCTCAAGAAGCGCGAGCCGGTCCGGCGCCGGCGGGGCGGCCTCAAGCCACAGCCTCAGGTCGTTGGCATTGTCGAGCCGGAACGTACTCTTAGCGCCCGCCCCAGCGGGCGGCTTGACCACCACCGGGAAGCCCACCTCCTCAGCGAAACTGGCCGCGGCGGCCACGGAATCGGCCAGCCGGTGCCGCGCGCACGGCACGCCGGCGCCCCGCAACACCGACTTCATCTGCGCCTTGTCACGGAAGTTGCGGGCTGTCGTCACATCGACGCCAGCGATGCCCAGCAGCTCACGGACCTGCGCGACCGGTACCTGTAGCTGCTCGAGTACCGCCAGCAGCCGTTCTACCGGGCCAAGGTGCTCGCCGAGTGCCTGAACCGCGCTGGCGACCTGCCCGGCGTCGAATGCGTCGCCGATCCGCCAGTGCGCCGCCAGGCCACGCCGGAGCTCCGACGGCATGCGGTCCTCATGCTCGCAGGTGATCACAGCCAGTTCGATGCCCGGCAGCCTGGCAGCGGCCTCGACGAACCGCGTCGTCGCGTCGAGAAGATAGGGCGCGACAAAAGCGGCAACCACCACGCCTGGGAGATACCCGCTGCATGAGGTCGTAGTCGGCCCGCTGCTGAATAGGCCCATTTCCCGCCCCCGGCTAGCATGCCAAGCATGAACGTCGTCTTCGTCGAGCCGTGCTTCCCCTCCAGCCAGCGCCACTTCGCCCGCGCGCTGGCCGAGGTCGGCGCGACGGTGATAGGTCTCGGCGAGTCTCCAGCAGAGGCGCTGGACGAGCAGCTGAAGGGCTGGCTGCATCACTACGAGCAGGTACCGTCGGTCACTGATGTGGAGGCGATGACGGGCCAGGTCCGCCGGGTACAGGACAGGCTGTGGGTCGACCGGATCGAGGCCACGATCGAGGCGCATACGCTGGCCACGGCGCGCGTGCGGGAGGCATGCGCCATTCCGGGCACGTCGGTCCAGACGGCGTGGCTGTGCCGGGACAAGCCGTCGATGAAGCAGGCACTGCGGGAGGCTGGGGTACCGACAGCCGCCTCGACCGCGGCGGGCAGCGCCGAGGAGGTACTTGCCTTCGCGGAGCAGGTCGGCTTCCCGCTGATCCTCAAGCCGCGCAGCGGGGCCGGAGCATCGGACACGATGCGGGCTGAGGACGCCGCCGGGCTGGAGCGCGCCCTGGGAATCTTCGGCGGTCAGGGAGTCGAGTCGATCGCCGTGGAGGAGTTCGTCGAGGGACATGAGGGCTTCTACGACACCATCACGATCGACGGGCAGGTGGCAATGGACTTCGTGTCGCACTACTACCCGAACGTGCTCGATGCCATGCGGACCCGGTGGATCTCGCCGGAGTTCATCTCCACCAACCGGATCGACACCGCGCCGGAGTACGCGGAGCTGCGCGAGATGGGCCGGTTGGTTAACGCTGCCCTAGGGATAGAGACGTCGGCGACGCACATGGAGTGGTTCTTCGGCCCGAAGGGGCTGAAGTTCTCCGAGATCGGGTGCCGCCCGCCAGGGGTGGGGGCCTGGGACCTCTACTCCGCAGGCAACGAGATCGACGTCTACCGCGAGTGGGCGATGGCGATCGTGCACGGCCAGACCGGCTCGGCGCCGTCGCGGCGTTACGCCAGCGGAATGGTCGCGTTGCGCCCTGACCAGGACGGCCGCATCACGGGCTATACGGGCGTAGAGGAGATGCAGCAGCGGCACGGCGAGTGGGTTATCGACATGCACCTGCCGTCGCCGGGCACGGCGACCCAGCCGGTGGAGGCTGGGTACATGGCCAACGCATACGTGCGGATGCGTCATCCGGACTACGACGCGCTGCGCGCGATGCTCGACGCCGTGGGGCGCACGTTGCACGTTCACGCCTCGTGAAGGTGACACTGCTGGGTCCGCAGCGCAGGCCGACACTTGACACGGTCGCGGCATCGCTGCGCCTTGAAGGACCGATCGCCACGGTCACTGCCGGGTGGCAGGAGCGCGAGCCCGCCGACACGGCGCTGAGCGAGCAGCTCGGCTCCCGCGATGTCAATCTCGCGCTGTACCAGCGATGGCTTGAGGTACAGGATCGCGACCCGGAGTTCGCCGTGGCCCAGCGGCAGCTGCAGGGGGTGCTGGAGGAGGTGCAGGACATCTACCTGCTGCGCCTCGATCATGCGCTGCAGGCGGTCTACGCCGTCCAGCGCCGCAGTGGCGATGACCAGCTCCGGCTCGGCGAACTGGCCGAGGCCGTGGCCGCTGTCCGCGACCTCGATGCGGCGCACCTGTGCCGCATCAGCGACGTCCGCGGCGAGTTCAGCCAGGCGTGGCAGCCGCACGAACGACCGGTGATCGCCGAGCACTGCGCCGCGGTGGCACGCCTGCTCAGCGATGCCGTTGTCCTCGTAGTCGCGGGCGGGCACGTGGGCGTGCTGGCAGACGCCTTGCACTTGTTTAACGTCGCGGGCTCGCTACGCTCGCCAGTGATCGCCTGGTCTGCCGGCGCGATGGCGCTGACCGACCGGATCGTGCTCTTCCACGACCGCGCCCCGCAGGGACCCGGTCACCCCGAGGTCTACGGCAGCGGTCTCGGCATTCTGCGCAACATGGTGCCGCTGCCGCACGCCCGCGCGAGGCTGCTGCTCGACGACGCGCCGAGGATGGCAGTCTTCGCCCGAAGATTCACGCCCGCCCGCTGTATCCTCCTGGAGAACGGCACCCGGGTAGACACCGACAGTGACGGCACCTGCCCGCCGGGCACCCGGGTGCTCGCCGAGGATGGCCGCGTGACTTCCCTGGAATCAGCCTGACTACCATCAGCGGCCCGGTGGTCAGCCGCAAGCTCGCTATCAACAGGCTCCGGGAGCGCAGGCCACTTGAGCCGGCTGTCGTCGATCGCTTCCTGGCGCGAAACGAGATACCCATCGTCGAGGGCTCCCGCTGCACATTTCTCTACCGCGGCGAGGTCGATGAGGTTCGCCTCATCCACCGGATCTTCGGGCTGCCTGAGCGCATTCCGCTGCGCCGGCTGCACGGCACCGACCTGTGGTACGTCGTCGTGGAACTGCCCGAGGGCTCCCGCATTGAGTACCAGCTGGAAGTGGCGCACGGCGGGCAGCACGAGCGCATCAACGACCCGCTGAACCGCCGTCTGGCGCACAGCCCGCTGGGCAGTTCCTCGGTCTGCTACGCCCGCGGGTACGAGGTACCTGAGTGGACGCAGCCGGATCCCGCGTCGCGTACCGGGTCCCTGGCCGACCTCGTCGTGCCGAGCCGTGCACTGCGCCGCGACTGTCAGGTGAAGCTATATCTGCCCGCCCGCTTCCGGCGCACCGCCCGCTATCCCTTGCTGATCGTCCACGACGGCGACGACTATCTCCGATACGCATCGGCCACGACGGTGCTCGACAATCTCATCCACCGGCTTGACGTAGCCGAGACCATCGTGGCATTCGTGTCCCCGGGCGATCGGCTGGTCGAGTACGCCAACTCGGCGGCGCACGCCCGCTACCTGACGGCTGAGCTAATACCACGGCTGGAGGCGGAGTTCCCGCTCGCCGCTGTACCTGCTGCTCGCTGCTTGATGGGCGCGAGCTTCGGCGCCGTCGCGGCGCTGTCGACCGCATACCGGTACCAGGGCGTGTACGGCTCAATGCTGCTGCAGTCGGGCTCGTTCGTGTTTACCGACATCGGCAACAACCACGGCGGCGGACCGGCGTTCGAGCCGGTGGTGCGGTTCGTCAACCGGTATCGTGCCGCTCCGCGCCGGGTCGCTGACCGGGTGTTCGTCAGCTGCGGAGTCTACGAGCCGCTGATCATCCGCAACCGGTCCATGGTTCCCACGTTCGAAGCCGCCGGAATGACCGTCCGCTATGTCGAGGCGCGCGACGGGCATAGCTGGGAGAACTGGCGCGACCGGTTGCGAGCAGGGTTGTCATGGATATTTCCTGGTCCCCAGAAGTTCTTCTATGAATGACGACATGAAGACACGCGAACAATGGTTCTCCGACCGACTCCAGGACGAGATCACGGTCGTGCGGTGGGGGATCTCCGGCAGGCCGGTGCTAGTTTTCCCGTCCGCCGGGGGCGATGCCGAGGAGGTTGAGCGTTTCGGCCTGGTCGGCGCGTGCGGGCAGTTGCTCGCCGCAGGCCGGATCAAGCTGTACTCGGTCGACAGCGTCGCCGGGAGGGCCATGGTCACCAAGGCGGGCTCCACGGAACACCGCGCCTGGCTCCTCAGCCAGTTCCATGAGTGCATCCGGCGCGAGGTCATACCGGCAATCCACGCGGATCTTGGCGACCAGGCGCTGGACGTGATTGCCTGCGGCGCTTCGATTGGCGCGTTCAACGCAGTGGCCGTCCTATGCCGGTATCCCGACGTCTTCTCCGCGGCCATCGGTATGAGCGGGAGCTACCGGATCGAGCGCTTCTACGGCGAGGCCTCGAGCCAAGACCTGTACTTCTCAGCGCCGCTGCAGTTCCTGGCGGACCTGGACGGGCCGCCGTTGGACCTGCTCCGGCAGCGGTACGTCCTGCTCGCGTCCGGCGAGGGCGCGTGGGAGGACATCGGGGAGTCATGGGAGATGGCGTCGGCACTGGGAGCGAAGAATATCCCCAACCGCGTGGACAACTGGGGCCCGCAGTGGGCGCACGACTGGGTCACCTGGCGCCAGATGCTGCCCCAGTACCTGGACGAGCTGACCTGACATGCGCGGTTGCCGACGCCTCGCGACAGACACGCAATGGCGCCTTGTCATGTCAATGCGGCGAAGGCAGCCAGTTTCTCAATGCGCCGCACGATATCCTCGTGGACGGCGTCCGCCGAGCGGGCGCCATCGACTGTAGACATCCACTCCCGGCCTGCGTAGTAATCGAGCAGGGGCACAGTTTTCTCCAGGTACACCTTGAGACGGTGCTCGACTACGGCTTCGGCGTCCTCTGTGCCCCGGCGGCGAGCCAGCAGCCGGCGCATCAGCTCCTCTCGGGGAACGTCAAGGTGTATCGCGGCTTGCACCTCGACCCCGAGCGACCGCACCGCGGCATACGACGCTTCAGCTTGCTCAACGGTCCTGGGAAACCCGTCCAGAACATAGCCAGCGACCGCGCCCAGCACGGGCTTGCGCAGCATGTCCATGACGACGCCGTCCGGGACCAGGTCACCGTTGTCAACGTACGACTTCACCGTCCGCCCGAGCGACGTCTGATCCCTGACATGCTGGCGCAGCAGATCACCGCTGGAGATATGCGTAATGCCGAACCGCGCGGCGAGCCGTTCGGCCTGTGTTCCCTTGCCGGCGCCGGGAGCGCCGATCAGCAGCAGCCGCATCTGATCACCTGTCCTCACTCGGGTCCCGCCACCCCCGAGGTGGCGGCCGACGGCGCCCACGTCGGATCTGCGCCTGCTCATTGCTGCCGCGCCGCGTTCCCAGTCGGCCACCAAGGTCGCACCCACCGCTGCAGATGCGACGTAGCGCGGCATTCCCGCTACTACGACGGCTAGTCAACCACCAATTCCTACCGGTCATGGGTGTCTGCGCCCGGCCCGGAGGCGCGGCAGATTAGATAGGGCTCCGCGCAGCGCGCCTCGGGAACTCCGGCACGTTCACGATGGGCGTGCCAGGCCAGCCCACGGACGGAGACAAGATTGGGGCCGAGAACTGATGCGCCGGTGCATCAGCGAACAGAACAGGCCCGGGATCAGTGCTCGTGTTCGTACTTGAATGAGAGTTGAAGCTTGGTGCGGTAGGTGATCGCCCCGACCTCGTCAAGGTGAATGTCCTGCTTGACGACCTCAGCCACCCGCAGGTCGCGCAGAGTGCCTGCTGCCGCCCTGATCGCCTCCGCTGCCGCGTCTTCCCATGAGGTGCCGCTTGTCCCGATGATCTCGGTGACCCTGTAAACACTCATCACGTGCTCCCTCGATTACTTGCGGTCCAGGCATTCGACGTGCGGGCGGTTAAATTCCGGCAAACCATCTGGCTTTGCCTCAGACTGCGACGCCTGCCCACAGGCTTGAGCCTCGCACTCAGCACGGGTGGCGTCTAGGCATCTTTGCCGCCGGCAGATCAGCGGCCGCCGTCATCCCAGCTCGGAGCAGCTAACCAGAGGAGTGCGCTCGGCTTCGGAATCAGCCGGCGCAAAACCTTGCGCAGCCGTCTCAGCCTCCGACCCGGCCGATGAAGAGCGCGATCGCGAGGAACTGGCAGGTCGCAGCAGCGCAGACGCAGGCGTGGAAGACCTCGTGGTAACCAAATACTGCCGGGAAAGGATCGGGCCAGCGCCGATGGTACGACAAGGCTCCGGCTATGTAGAGCAGACCGCCGACGAGTATTAGCATGCCCGGCCCGACCCCGGCATGCACCCAGACCGCAGGCAGGGCAAGGGCGGCCAGCGAGCCAAGGCCGACAAATGTGGCGCCAACGAGAAACTCTGGCGCGTGCATCCACGCAAAGTGGATGGCAGCGGCGGAGAGCGTCAGCACCCACATCACGATCAGGCATGTCACTCCGAATGCGCCGCGCGCGGCAATGAGGAAGACCGGAGTCGCCGTGCCGGCGATAAGAAGGAAGATCATCATATGGTCCAGGCGCTGAAGGCGCCGATTCCACGCGGGAGTCCACCTGCCGCGGTGATACAGCGCGCTGACGCCGAACAGCCCAATCAGGCTGAGTGCGTAAATGACGAGGGCTGAGCTCCGCGAGGCTCCGTGCCCGCTGACTACCAGCAGCGGGCACGCGATCAGCGACGCCCCAAACCAGAGCACGTGCAGCCATCCACGCAAGACCGGCTTGGGGTAGTAAACACTGCGCCGCGCATCGTAAAGCGCGTCGGCTGGCCGCGCTGACGCCGCGCCTCGGTCAATCGCTGTCACAGCGCGCCGACCTGATCACCGCAGGAAACCGAACGGACGCGATGGCCGCCGCGCACCTTGTGATCCACGCAGGATCCTGGCGGGAATCCGAACATAGCACCCACTTCCGGTCGCAGTATGTCTCAGCCGCCGGGGTCTGGAGTGGGCTCGACAACTCAATCATGGGCCATGGCCTGAATAGTTCGGCCGATCCCGCGAAATTCGCTGCTTAGCGACACCCGCAGGCGCAAACAAGACGTTTCGAATGGTGGGGCGGGTGGGGATCGAACCCACGACCGGCGGATTATGAGTCCGCTGCTCTGACCGGCTGAGCTACCGCCCCAAGCATCGGGTGCACCTTATCGCAGCCCGCGGCGGCGGCCGTGCCTAGCGGATGCTGAGCTGCATCGCCATGGCGTGCTCGACCAGGGAGATCAGCACTTCCTTGGTCGAGCCCCGGCCGCGGGCATCGCACTGGACGATCGGCACCTCGCGGCCGAGCGACATGGCCTCCCTGACGTCCTCCATCTGGTGCGGGAAGTCGCCGTAGAAGCCGTTGATGGCGACGATGAACGGCAGGCTCGCCGACTCGAAGTAGTCGACTGCCGGGAACGAGTCAGCCAGGCGCCGGGTGTCCACGAGCACGACGGCACCGATCGCGCCCTGGATCAGGTCGTCCCACATGAACCAGAAGCGGTGCTGGCCGGGCGTACCGAACAGGTACAGCACCAGGCCGGCGTCGAGGGTGACCCGGCCGAAGTCCATGGCGACCGTCGTCGTGGTCTTGTCCGGGGTGTGGGACAGGTCGTCGACGCCGTCGCTGACCGAGGTCATCACGGCCTCGGTGGTAAGCGGCGTGATCTCGGAGACCGAGCCGACGAACGTTGTCTTGCCCGCGCCGAAGCCGCCGGCCACGACGATCTTGACAGACGTCACAGCGACGTCGGCGTCAAGGCCGTTGGCGGCCCTAGAGCTTGCGAAGTCCACTAAGCACCCTTTCAAGAAGGTTGAGATCCGGCCGGCCCTGCGCGTGGTCCGCCTGGTGGACCCGGACCAGGCCCTCCATCGCCATGTCCCCGATCAGGACACGGGCGACGCCAAGCGGCATTCGCAGGACCGCGGAGATCTCGGCGACCGAGCGCCAGTCACGGCAGTATCCAAGAATGGACTGGCATTCCGGGCTCAATACCGAAAGATCGCGGGCCTCGTAGTGCGAAGCCGACACCATAGCCTCGATCTGCAACTGATAACTAGGTTTTGTCCGGCCTCCGGTTACCGCGTACGGACGTACCAGCGAACTGGACTGCTCTGGGAGGCCAAACCGCAATGTCGGGCACGCCGAAGTCGTCCGGAGACTGGACGCCATTGTCGCGTCCGTCGCCGGCCCTGGCCGGTGGCTATCCATCCTTGGCCTGCCACCGTCCGCCATCCAATCATCGTGGCGGGGAACCGACACCGATTGCTCCTGTCACTAACCGCCAGCACCAGGCCAGCTAGGAGGGGCCGAACCACGCATATCGGGAGTGAGTGCGCTGCCCACTCTCTCCACCATAAGTGCCATTTCATAGGCAACAAGGCCCATGTCGCAATCTGCCGCAGCGAGGACGGCCAGGCTCGAACCGTCGCTGATCGCCATCACGATCAGCAGGCCGCGCTGCATCTCGACGACTGTCTGCGAGACGGCGCCGCCCTCGAACACTCGCGAAGCGCCCTGGGTCAGGCTGGTCAACCCGGACGTGACCGCCGCGAGCTGGTCGACACGTTCAGCTGGGAACCCCTGCGAGAACGCCATTGGCAGGCCATCGGATGAGACGACGATGGCATGCGCGACCGAGGGCACACGCTCAACAAAGTTGGTAACCAGCCAGTTGAGATCCTGTGCCGGACGGGTAAGCGGACTCACCGGCGCTCCTTCCTGTCGTGACGGGTGGGCCAGACGCCATCCGAACCTGGCATCCACGGCTCCTCTGACCCTACCTGCGGAGTTCGCACACCTAGCATGACTGTGTCAGCACCCTCATGTCACCCATCACCTGGAACGTCGCTCGTTCCATCACCGTTCTCGGCGCCGCCCGTGGCACGCGCCTCTCGCACTCCACGCTGCAGGCTGGCGAACCGCTCCCTCGTCGCCGCCGCCGAACGCACGGGCGCTGGCGTCGAAGTTTCGGCAGCGGTGCCCGGAATGAGGTTCGCCCTGGGTACCCGCCGCGGCAGGCCGGCCACCGTGGTGCCGCCTGAACTGGGGGCCACCGCCGCCTCGGCCACTTTCCAGCCCGCGTCGACCGGAGAGGTCCAGGCCCTCGTCGGCGGAGGCATCGCTCTCACCCGACGCGTCTACAGACGGGCGGCCGCGACGGAACCAGTCCGACTCGACCGCCTCGAAGATCGGCAGCCTGTTCTCCTCGCCGAGCGAGGACGCGGGCGGAATGATGACTCCGCCGTTGGTCGGCCCGAAGTGCGAGTCCTCGCTGCGGAAGGAACTGCCTGAGGCGCGTAGTCCGGTGATCGGCGCGCCGAGGACCGGCTGCTCCGTCTTGTCGCCGGTCCACGCCGCGAGCGGCTGAGTTCCCTGATCGCCACCCCAGGCGGCGGCCGGCTGGCTGCTGCCCCAAGCCGGATGCTCGCCGGTCGTGCCCGGCCCTGGCTGGGCAGGCTGGTCGCCCCATGCCGCCGCAGGCTCGGCAGGCTGGTCGCCCCATGCCGCCGAAGGCTGGGCAGGCTGGTCGCCCCATGCCGCCGCAGGCTCGGCAGGTCTGGTCGCCCCATGCGGCCGCGGGCTGGACTGGAAACTCGCCAGTTCCTGGGGTACCAGGGACGGACCACTCGTTCGTGGCGGCCTGCGACGGAACGGGCGGGTGCTCCGGGCCGAAAGCCGGCGACCCGGTGCTGAACAAGTCGCCAGCCGCCGCGGCCGGAGCCGACTCGGAGATCGGGCCCCCTGGGGTGCCGAACTGACCAGGGCGCGGGCCGATGCCAGGAACGCGCGGCGGGCCGAGCCGGGACGGATCGTCCTCGTCTTGCGAAGCGAACATGGGCATCCGCGCTGCCGCCACCTCCTGCTCGGCGGTCGAGGCGGCGACAGATGGCCACTCGCCTGATCCAGCACCGACCGCCGGGTGCGCTGCCCGCGCCGCGAGCCAGGTCCCTCGATGCCGACCGGGCCCGCGCCGATCGCGAACCTGGTCAGCGGCTCAGGGGAGCCGCCCATGCCACCGGACCTGGCAGCGCCCTCGCGGACGACGACCTCGTCGGGCAGCCAGACGAGCGCGGTGAGGCCGACTCCGGACGCCGGGCGCAGCCGGACCCTGATGCCGTGCCTGGCCGCCAGCCGGGCGACCACGAACAGGCCCATCCGGCGGGAGACGGCCACGTCCACGACCGGCGGGTTGTCCAGCCGCCAGTTCGCGTGCGCCATCTCCTCGCCGCCCATGCCGACGCCGAGGTCGCTGATGTCCAGCAGCACTCCCCCGCTGTTCAGCAGGTGACCGGAGACGTTGACCGGGGTGTCGGCCGACGAGAACGACGTCGCGTTCTCAGCCAGCTCGGCGATCAGGTGGACGACGTCGTTGACCGCGGGACCGCGGACGGCGATGCCGGGCTGTACGTTCAGCGTGACCCGCTCGTACTGCTCGATCTCGGAAACCGCCGCCCTGAGCACGTCGACCAGCGGGACCGGCTGGTTCCAGCGCCTCGCCGACTCGTGACCGGCAAGAACCAGCAGGTTCTCGGAGTTGCGGCGCATGCGGGTCGCGAGGTGGTCCATCTGGAACAGGTTGCCGAGCCGCTCCGGGTCCTGCTCGCCCTGCTCAAGCTCGTCGATCAGCTTGATCTGCCGTTCGACCAGGGACTGGCTGCGGCGGGACAGGTTGACGAACATCGCGTTGACGTTGCCGCGCAGCGCGGCCTCGTTCGCGGCCAGTCGCAGCGCTTCGCGGTGAACCTGGTCGAATGCCCTGGCGACCTCACCGATCTCGTCGAGCGAGTCCACGTCGATCGGCTCGACATCGGTCGGAGCGACTTCGCTGTCAGCCTCGCTCATCCGGCGGACCGTCTCCGGCAGCCGGATGCCCGCGACGTCGAGCGCGCCCGCCCGCAGCCGCCGGAGCGGCCGCACCATCGACCGGCCGACGATCATCGTCAAGATCAGTGCGAGGACCAGGAGGACGAGAACGCCGACCCCAATGATCAGCGCCGTGAGGATTGCGCCCTTGCGCAGCACTCCTGCCCTGGCGATGATCACGTTCGTCAGCGCGCGCGTGACCGAGCCCATCTGCACATCAACGGCGTTCGACATCGCTCCGTACCAGTCCGCAGGGCTGATCGGATCAGATGCCAACGACGCTCGGCTTTCCTGCAGCGAGATCGCTTGAAGTTCTTCCGCGTTCGCCTGATAGACGAAGGATTTGTTAATGCTGGTGTTCCAGAGCCGCTGCTGGCCGATGCTGGCGGCGATGTCAAACGATGCCTGCTCGCTCTGCTGAGCCGACTGGGCAGCTTCGAGCGCAGCCAGCTGACCAGGACCGAAGGACTTCTGCCAGAGTGCTGCGGCAAGGATCGCTCGCTGCTGAGAGGCGACTTCCTGCATCGCTGACACGAGGCTGAGCACCTGGACCGTCTGCCCTAGCGCCGGGTCGTTGGCAGCCTGGGCGATCTGGTCGTTGAGTGCGAGCACGTCGTCGATAACGCCGGTGTACTCCTGCACCACAACCAGCGCCGGCAGCTTTGTCGTGGTGGCGACCGTGCGCAGGGAAGCCAGTCCGCTCAGCGCCGTGAGCGCTACCGAAGCGGACTGCCGGGCCTGCGCAGAGTAGGAGGACCCGATCTGCCTGGCCATGCCGCGAACCTGCGCGGCCGAACGGTTCGTCGCGCCGAACTCTTTGGCAATCACCGAGAGCTGCGGGGCAGCATCCGACTTGTGACCACCGAGATAGGCGTCTCGGCCGCCGGCGCTGGCGCCCATCGCGATATAGACAACGATCTGGTCGCGTTCGTCTTCCAGCGCCTGGGCCAAGGTAACGATGTGTCGACCGAGCCGAGCAAGCGTCTCGACGCGCTGGTAGGCGAGTGCGTTGCGCACCGACGTCGTGATGCTGATGCTGCCGAGCGCCAATGCACTCGCAGTCGGGATGACGATCAGGACCAGGAGCCGGGAACGCACGCGCCAGTTGCGCAGGCGCCGGCGGGTATTGCGCTGGCCCGGCTTGGCGCTCGCCGCAGGGCTCGGCAATTCGCTAGGCTGCCCATTGAGCATGCCGGGCATAGGCGGCGGATAAGCCGGTGCCTGCGCGGAGGGCCACGCCCGGCTGTCGCCCTCGGAGCCTGCGCTGGGGGAGTTCTTGGTTCTGGATGGCACAGTTCCTGCGCCCCTCAAATGGCCAAAGTGGCGAGCCCGCATACTAGTGGACCTCGCGGCGGCAGCGACGACATGGCGCACCCCTTCAGGTGAAGACTCCTCGAGCCCGGCGCGGCATAGCTGAGCGGCACATCTGAGAGGCATGCTCGCCCGCGGGTCGGTCTGACGTGCGTCAACAAGCCACCCAGTGCAGCACGACCGGCGTACGTCATCCTCACGGTATCTTTTCCGACTCCAGCAGGGTACTGCCTAACATGACCACTCGTCACCCGAACTGTCCGTATACTCGTGCGGGCCACATGCTCTTAACTCCCCTCCGTGCCCGAAGGAGTCCAGTGAGGTTTGCGCAGGCCAGCGCCCCCATAGGACGCACCTTGCCAGGACACGCGCGGCGGAGGCACGTCCGGTCCCTGGCGATCGCCGCGCTGACGATCATCCCGCTCGTCGCCGGTTGCCAAGCCGCTGGCACGTCATCAGGCGCGACGGGTCAGAAGACCGCGATCACCGTCGCGGCGATACAGGGCGTCGACACTGCGCCGCTCTATATCGCCCAGAAGAACGGGGCGTTCAGCAGGGCCGGCCTCGATGTGACGATCCGCGCGTATACGTCCGTCGGCCAGGAGTTGCGGGCTCTGACCAAGGGCAGCATTGACATCGCGGCTGGCGATTACGTCGACTTCTTCTCGCTAGCGGGTCGATCGAAGAGACCGTACCTGAACGTGGTCGCTGACGGTTACCATGCGGCACCTGGCGTGATGGAGGTGCTGACATATCCCGGCTCGGGCATCGCCACTCCTGCCGATCTAGCCCATAGGACGGTCGGCACGACGCAGCCGCAGGACGTCTCCATCAGCGGCTCCAGGCCATACAGTCTTGAAACCCTCGCGACAGATTCCGTCTTGGGCAACGACGGCGTCGACCCGAGCCAAGTCAAATGGCGGCCGATGCAGGCCAGCAAACTTATCGGCGCATTGTCGAGCCATGAGGTTGCCGCGATCCTGGTGCAGGAGCCGTACATCCTCGAGGCGGAGAGCAAGCTTGGCGCGATCGCCGTACTAGACGCGTGCAGCGGTGCCACAGCAAACCTGCCGATGTCGGGCTACTTCGCTTCGACATCGTTCGTCCGGCAGCACGCGGCAGCGGTCAGTGAGTTCCGCTCGGTCCTGCAACGCGCGCAAGAAGGCGCCGTCCTTCCCGGTCCGGTCCGCGCCCAGTTGGCGACCGACCCTGGCATGGACATGCAGGCAGCGTCGCTTATCACTATCGGGTCGTACCCGACGTCGCTCAATGCGGCCAGCCTTCAGCGTGTCGCCGATCTGATGTTCAGCTCCGAGATGCTGAGCCGGGCCCTCAACGTCAGCACGATGATCGCCCGCTAAACGACCTTCAAACCGTCACCACCAGCCAGGGCCTGTCATCGCATTGAGCGTTGGATGGAATCTGGCGTCAGGGTCACCAGGCAGCTGATCGTCGTCCGGGAACTGTCCCAGAGCGCGCAACCCCAGCACTCTGACCTATCGACCCATGAGAACCGTCAACGTCGGGCGACCACTCGACCTCGCGGCTGCTGGACTATCGGCGCAAGCCGGGACTGGATGCCTACTGGCCCCACGGAGACTTGAAGATGAAGTTCGTCGAGCCAGCGACGCCTTCTGGCAGGACCTGGACGTACCGGCCCGACTGCCACTGCGAGATGAACGCCGCGGCCAACGGGTTCTCGCCGAGCGGGCTGAACTGGGCCGGGCCTTGCACGGTGTTGAGAGTAACCTTGCCGTGCAGGTAGCTCATGATCTTCGCGTTGTTCGTTCCGCCGGTCGCCTTGATCGCATCAGCAGCGACCTCCCCCACCGAGTAGGCCTCGGCGACATCAGCGTTGATGCCCGTGGCGGTGCCGCCGTACTTCGCGATGTACTGCTCGACCATGGCGTAGCTCAGCGGATTGCGGTACTCGCCATACCAGCCGTCGGGCACCATCATCCCGTCGGCGTTAGCCTTACCGACCGTGCCGAGGAACAACTGTCCCTGGTCGGGCCCGGACACCGCGATGAAGATCTTCGGGGTGTAGTGCTGCTGCTCGAAGACCTGCATGAAGGCCTGAACGGTCGGTACGTCGGTCGAGCCGAGCACTACGATCTGCGCACCACTGGCCGCGACGGCCAGTGCGGGTGCCTTGTACGCAGAGGCCTTCTCGGGAAAGACCTTGCTGTACGCGGTCTTGATACCGGCCTTGGTGAGCTGCTTCTGTGCGGTCGCAACCGCTGGAGTCGCGAAGGGGTCATCGGCGCTGGGGTACGCGGCGGTCTTCGGCCGCTCACTGGGCGGGAGCGACTTGACCCAGCGGATGAACGGCTTCATGTAGAGCGCGACGGGCAAGCTCGGGCTGAATATGTTGTGGTGCTTCAGGTTAGAGGGCGAGTGGAAGACGGTATCCGCGGCACCCGCACCTTCGATCATCGCGAACCCGTACTTGGCGACCGCCGCCGCCGCGGGGCCGGTGAGCAGCGACGAGAACGGCCCGAAGGTCAGGTCGACGTGATCCTTGGTGATCAGCGTCTGGTAGTTGGTCACTACCTTCGTGTCCGAGCTGTTGTCATTCAGGATGATCAGCTTCACCTGGCGGTTCAGCAGGCCCCCGTGCGAGTTGACGTCACTCTGCCACAGCTTGTAGCCGCGCTCGAATGCCTGGCCGTCGCCGGCGAAGCCGCCGGTCAACGACAGCGAGATGCCGATGACAATCGGCCGGCTGGCCTTCGCCGTGCTGGATGCGCCGCCTACCGCGCCGCAGGCCGTGAGCGTTATCGCCGCCGCGGTCGCGATGACTGCTGAGGTCAGGCGGGGTCTCATCACCGGATCATCCTTCGTTGTTGTCCCCGACCCGCTCAGTAGCCAGCCGACGCGGATGCAGCACGCGTCGAGGCACAGCGAGAAAGGGCTCGGAAGCTCGGCTGCACGCGAATAGCGAGTACGTGAATCACGATACTGCAATTTTCGCCCCATAAGTCCGGCACTTGGCCAAAGTGGTGCCGCCAGCAACCCCGTTGCGGTTCGGCGGCGCGCCGCAGCCTGGCTAGCCGGCTGGCGGCCCCGACTAGCCGCTGGCCGCGCTGCTCAGGCCTAGTTCACGGGCGATGATCATTCGTTGTACCTCGGAGGTACCCTCGCCGATCTCCAGCACCTTGGCGTCGCGGTAGAACCTGGCAACCGGGAACTCGTTCATATAGCCGTAGCCGCCGAAGATCTGGGTGGCGTCGCGCGCGTTGTCCATCGCCGCGTTCGATGCCGTCAGCTTTGCGATCGCGGCCTGCATCTTTACCTGCTCGCCAGCGACCAGCCGCGACGCGGCGTCGTACCAGGCCAGCCTTGCTGCCGCGGCGCGCGCCTGCATGTCGGCGATCTTGAACTGGATCGACTGGTAGTGGCCGAGGTGATGGCCGAACGCGGACCGCTCGGCCACGTACCGCAGGCACTCGTCGACGCAGCCCTCTGCGAGGCCAGCCGAGAGCGCGGCGATGGCGATCCTGCCCTCGTCCAGGATCCGCAGGAACTGGGCGTAGCCGCGGCCCTGATCGCCGAGCAGGTTCACGGCCGGAACCCGGCAGTCGCTGAAGGACAGTTCCCTGGTGTCGGAGGCGCACCAGCCGACCTTGGAGTACTTCGCGCCCACGGTCAGGCCAGGCGTTCCAGCCGGGACCATGATCGAGGAGATCTGGGGTCTGCCCTCGTGCCTGCCGGTGATCGCCAGCGCGGTGATCACGGAGGTGATCGAGGTGCCCGAGTTGGTGATGAAGGCCTTGCTGCCGTTGATCACCCACTCGTCCCCGTCCCGCACCGCCGTGGTGCGCATGCCGCCGGTGATGTCAGAGCCGCCGCCCGGCTCGGTGAGGCCGAAGGCCGCGAGCCGTTCGCCGCTGCACAGATCAGGCAGCCACCGGGAACGCTGGTCCTCGCTGCCGTAGCGATAGATCGGCATGGCGCCGAGGGCCACCGCTGCCTCGAGCGTGATCGCCACCGAGGAGTCGACCCTGGCAAGCTCGTGCAGGGCGAGGCAGAGGGCGAAGTAGTCACCGCCCATGCCCCCGTATTCCTCGGGGAACGGCAGCCCGAAAAGACCGAGTTTTCCCATGCTGGCGACGATCTCGTACGGGAACTCGTTACGCTCATAGAAGCCGCCGATGACCGGAGCCACGGCTTCCCTGGCGAAGTCCATCACCGTGCCGCGTAGCGCCTCATGCTCATCGTCGAGTCTGAAGCTGATCACGCAGCGATGCTACCTGGCGGCATCTGGACCAGCGCTAGGCTGTGCACATGACGCCGGTTGGGTCATTCTTCCCCAATTGGCAGGCACGGACTGGACCGGCCTGGGAGGCGCGGCGTGAACGGGCGCGACGCGACAACGACTGGATGCCCGGCACCTAGGAAGGAGCGCGCTGTGATGGCGACGCGGACCTGCCCGGACTGCGCGACTGAAGTCGGTGCGGCCGATCTCATCTGCTTCACCTGCGGCGCGAACCTGCCCAGGATCGCGTCCGCCGATGACCCGCCGCTGCCGATCACCATCGCGCAGAAAGCCGTCTCCGCGGACAAGGCAGGCCGCAGGATCTCCTCGGCCGTGCTGCGGATCACATTCCCGGCCGGCAATGTCGAGGTGCCGGCCGGTACCTCGGTCCTGCTTGGCCGCGACCCGGCCGAGTCGCTGGTCGCGGCCGCCTTCGACCAGTGCGAGAACGTCTCGCGGCGGCACGCGTCTATCACGATGGACGACTCCGGCCACGCAACGATAAGAGACGAGCACTCGACGAACGGAACGTTCGTCAACAACGACCGGCTGCTGCCAGGCACCGACGTGCGCCTCGTCGACGGCGACATGGTCCGGCTAGCAGCCGACGTCACGGGCCGCGTGAGCGTTCTCCCGTAGCCGGATCTTGCTTGGACGTAGAGTTTGCGGCCCTATCTGCCGCGAACTGCCGCGAATTCTTCCCGCTCAGGCGGCCTTACAGGTCCTCGCTCGGCACGAACCACGGCGTGCCTGGTTCGCCCGACATGAACCACGGACGGTAAGGATCGCCGGTGCCGCCGCCAGCGAAGAGGTCCAGCTCCCCAAGCCAGGCGTCATCGGTCGCCCAGGACAGGCCCTCGCTGGACTCCTTGATCGCCCGGATGAGGTCAGTCAGCGAGGTACGGCCGCCGTCCGCGGGGGCGTCAGCCTGCGAGTCTGCCTCGGTGCCCGTCCGCTCGCCGGGGTCGGCAAGCTCAACGGAGTCACCGGCGTCAGCGGAATGACCAGGCTGAGGCGGCTCGCCGCGCGCGGATGCGGCTGCATCACGAACCGCGGAAGGGTGGCTATCTGGCAGGTGGCGTAGCCGCAGGCGCAGGTTGTCGAGTAACTCGGACGGCGGCCTCGCGCCGCCGTCGGGGCCGCGAGGAGAGTCGGAATATGCCAGGTCCCCGTCGGACGATCTGTCTAACGAGCGGTCCGGCGGCAGGTCGCTTGTGCGCATGCTCCCGATTCTGCTCCCGGCGAGCCGAATGCCCTGCCAGAACCGGGCAAGTCATCGCTTCTCCCCCGCTGAAACCACCCTCGCGTACGCCACAAGTACCCGGTTAGCTGGCGTTTGTGAAGGTCGTTGCCAATGGCGCATGAGTTGCACGAGTTAGCCCGTGATTGGTCTGTTGTCAGACCACATGTCCGTGACATGATCTGCGCAAGGTCTCCCCGCGAGTGACGGAGGCAACGGTGGCCGATTCTCAGACCCGCATCGCAGCGGGCAAAACAGGGCTCAGGCGCGACGCGATCGGGCTGCGCGAAGTCCTGTTCCAGAGCATCACTGACATGGCCCCTGGAGCGGCGATCGCTGCATCGATCCCGTTTGGCGTCGCCTACGCCGGCGGAGCGCTTCCGCTGGCCGTATTGTTCGCTCTCATCGCGTCCTTGTTCACAGCCTGGACGATCAGCCAGCTCGCCACGGAGATACCTGCTGCCGGATCGCTGGCGACTTACGCCGCCCGCGGCATCCACCCGGGAGCAGGATTCCTGGTCGCGTGGGGTTATGTGATGGTCGGCTGGCTGGTCGCGCCGCTGGTGCTACTGCAGCTCGGCTTTACGACGGCAGCCACGCTCAACACCGAGTTCGGCTGGCCGGCGAACCTGTGGTGGCCGTGGTCCGTCGCAGGCATGCTGATCGTCTTCCTCGTCGGCTACTTCGGGATACGCGCGTCGGCGGGCCTTGGCACGATCCTCGGCATCTTCGAGATCGGCGTGTTCCTGGTCCTGGGCATCTTCCTGGTGGTCCACGCCGGCGGGCACAACACGCTGTCGGTGTTCACTCTCAAGTACACGCCGACCGGTCAGTATCACGGCCTGTCCGGCGTCATCGCCGGCTCGGTCTTCACGGTGCTGGCGTTCCTCGGTTTCGAGAGCGCGGCGCCGCTCGCCGAGGAGGCCCGCAACCCTCGCCGTACCGTGCAGCTCGCGGTGCTGCTGTCCACGTTGCTGATCGGCGCGCTGTACGTGTTCACCACCTACGCGGTCGATGTAGCCTTCGGGCCCGGCAAGTTCGGCCACTTCACTGCGGGCACGGGCGCCGCCTCCTGGGTCGGGGTGGCGAGGGCACTATACGGCCTGTTCTGGGTGTTCGTCTTCTTCGCGATCATCAACTCGACGCTCGCGAACTCCAACGCCGGTGTGAATGTCGCCAGTCGCACCGCGTTCGCGATGGGACGGGTGCACGCGTTCCCGCCGGCCTTTTCCCGGGTCAGCGAGCGGCACAGGTCGCCGGTGCTGGCGATCACGACAGGCACCGCCATCAGCATCGCGGTCATGCTCGGGCTCGGGTTCGGCTATGACCCGGTGACCGCGTTCGGCATGATCGCGACGGCACTCGTCATCCTGCTCGTCGGCATCTACCTGGTGATGAACGTTGCCTGCATCGGGTACTTCGTTCGTAAGCGCCAAGGCTTCAACGTGGTCTCGCACCTGATCATCCCTGTCCTCGGGATACTCGCCTTCATTCCCGCATGGCTGACAGGGGCCGGCATCAAGGCACCTGGCCTGAGCTTCATCACGCCGCTCAGCGCACCGCTCTCCTATATGGGACCGGCCGCGGCGATCTGGATGGTCATCGGCATCGTCTACCTCATTTTCCTGTACGTCCGCGATCGTCAGCGGGTCACGGACGTCGCGATGATCCACCTGGACGAGGAGCCGGTAGCCGCGCCGGATCCTAGAGTTACTTCATGAGCGATCTCGACGTCGTCACGTTCAAGCCTGAGGCCGAGCAGTACGCGTGGACGTTCGGCGGCGTGCCTGCTGTTGCGAGGATCAAGCCGCCCGCCGTGCTGGAGGTCTTCACCGAGGACGCGTTCTTCGGCCGGGTGCGCGGCGAGAACGACCTGGTCTCGCAGGTCTGCGAGTTCCCCTTCGTGAACCCGCAGACCGGGCCGTTCTACATCGAGGGCGCCGAGCCCGGCGACACGCTCGCCGTGCACTTCGTGTCGATCACGCCGGCCAGGGACTGGGGTGCCTCCACCACGATCCCGCTGTTCGGCTCGCTCACGAACACGCACCTGACCGCCCTGCTCAACGAGCCGCTGCCCGAGATCGTCTGGATGTGGCAGCTCGACCAGGCGGCCGGGACCTGCCGGTTCACCGCGAGGCATGGTGACTTCACCACCGACATGCCGATGAATCCGATGCACGGCACGGTCGGGGTCGCCCCGGCCAACCTGGAGGTCCGCAGCGCGCTGGTGCCCGACGCCTTCGGCGGCAACATGGACACCCCGGAGATGTGCGCGGGAACGACCTGCTACCTGGGCGTCAACGTGGAGGGTGCGCTGTTCTCGCTCGGCGACGGCCACGCCCGTCAGGGCGAGGGTGAGACGTGCGGCGTGGCGGTCGAGACCGCGATGAACACGGTCATGGTCATCGACCTGCTCAAGGGCGTGCCCTGCCCGTGGCCGCGGCTGGAGAGCGACGGCTACATCATGACGGCGGGGTCGGCGCGCCCGCTCGAGGACGCGTTCCGGATCGCCCAGACCGAGCTGATCACCTGGATAGCCGGCCAGTACGGGATGGACGTCATGGACGCCTATCAGCTCGTCAGCCAGGGCGTCGAGGCACCGCTGGCCAACGTCGTGGACGTGAACTACACCTCGATCGCGAAGATCCCCAAGCGGTACCTGCCAGGTGCAGCGGTCATGGACAGCACGCACGCGAGGCTACGCGAGCTGGCGGCCCAGTACCGCAGATAACCCACTGTTACCAGGCAGCTTGCAGCGGTGGCGGCGGGGCGGCCGTGCTGCACTGAAGTGGGAATGGCAGCTCACTGAGCCGCCCCGTCGCCAGATTCAGCGCGGCTGAGATGGCCGCACACGAAGCGTCCGCTCGGCTTCGGCGGCATTGCCGGCCCCAGGGCGACAAGCAGGTAGCGTCCGTCGATCGCCTCCGGGCTGGCCTGGACCGGCTGGGCCAGCCTGGTCACCAGGACGCGCAGCACCTTGCCGGTCGCGACCGACACCTGCGCGAGTTCAGCGGCGCCGTGGGCGAGGCCGATCTGCAGGTAGGCACTGGCACCATCCGGGCTGATCACGCCGCCGGTCGGCCCGGTCGTGACCGGCCTGTAGATCCCGTGGTGCACGACGTGGTACGAGCTGGATGCCACGACCGCGGCGTCCGCGGCCAGGCTGGAGCCGGAAGCCGCCGTGTTCAGCTCCAGGAAGACGTTCGCGTCGCTGTTCAGACGCCGCTGAAGCCGCCCGTTCACTACCGTGGCGTCGCCCACGGTGGCGACGATCCCGAGCCGGCCGCCCGATCCCCAGGACACGCTGCTGATCTCCGTGTCGAGCGCCGGCCAGATCGTCCACGTCCGCCGCGCGCCAGTGAGCACGTTCTGCACGGTGATTTCCGCCGGATGCCTGGCCGGATAGTCGTCAGGGTAGAACTGGTTGTCCGAGGGATATGCCAGTTCCGTACCGTCCGGTGAGATCGCGAGCGGAAGCTGCATCAGAGCGTCGCTAGTAATCGGGAGTGGCACGTTGAGCCGCTCGCCCGGCAGCCGCTGCGCGGGTCCTGGGCGGCCGTCGGGGCGGAGCGTCACCCGGTAGAAGTCGATCCACATTCGGCCGGCCGAGACGATCGGCACCTGGTCAGCCAGGTAGAAGGTCCGATCGCCGGGGGCCACGGCGAGGCCGTCGATCGAGACGAAGCGGTCAGGCGGCGCTATCCGTGCGACCACCGAGCCGGTGGCGGCCGACCTGATCGCGCCGTGCGCCTGGACCGAGGTCACCAGGTAGCGCGGTTGGCGACGGAGTCCGTGCCCACGGACAGCGCTGAGGCTCGGAGACGGGGTGGGCTGGCCGGTCGGAGATGGGGTGGGCTGGCCGGTCGGTGACGGGATGGGCTGGCCGGTCGGAGATGGCGCCGGGAGGGAGTGGCTGGGATGAGCCGGCTCGGGTCGATCCCCGCGCAACAGCCGCCCTCCGGCGACCAGGCCAGCCAGCAACGCGAGCACCGCGACCGCTGCCGCGAGCGGGACAAGGAACCTGCTCGCGACCAGGCGATGGGCGTTCAGCAGGCCTGCGATCCGCCAGCGCCAGCCCAGTGCTCCGGCAGGCACCCGCAGGTCGGGAACGTCCTGCGGCTGAATTGACTCGCCGAGCGCGGTTGACGCATCGCGCAGCCGAGTTTCCGTGCGGCCGGTCATGACGACTCCCCCAGAAGCTCCCTGAGTGCGGCCAGGCCGCGCGAGACCGTGGATTTGGCAGTTCCCCTGCTAATCCGCATCGCCGCCGCGGTGTCCGCCTCTGACAGGTCGAGGAAGTACCGCAACAGCAGAGCCTCGCGCTGCCTAGCCGGAAGCCTCGACAAGGCGGCGATCACTTCACGGCGCTCCTCGGTCGCCAGGACCACGGACTCCGCCGACCACGCGGGCGGCAGGTACGCGCCGTCGCGGCCGCCGCTGGCCAAGGACGTCCTGGATCGCCGCGACTCTGAACGGCATCCGTTCAGGACCGCCGACCGCACATAGGGCAGGGCCTTGCCAGTGTCGCGCAAGGCATGCCACCGGCGGTGCAGCCCGCAGAATGCGTCCTGCACGATGTCCTCGGCCGTCTGCCGCTCACCCACGATGATGAGCGCAAGCCTGGTCAGGCCGAGGGCGTGTTCGGCGTAGAGGGCGCTGACCGCCGCGGCTGCCGCCTCGGCCCGGTTCGTCATCTTGTCTTCGGCCTCGAACCGGCCGGCGCCCGCCGGCCTGCCGGTGCTCGCGCCGCCGGTGCTCGCCCCGCCGGTGCTCGCCCCACTGGTGCTCGCGCTCTGAGTGCTCACGCTCGCCGCCACTTCATTGCCTCCGGCCAGGATGCCGATCCGCGTCCATAACACCGAGACTCGACGGCGGCGGCGAGGTTGCCTTCGCCCTCAGCCTTTTTCTTAGCCGATTCGAACCGCGAGCCTGCCTGGCCCGACGTGCGCCGCGGCACTGCATGCGCCCGGCCAGTTCGGTGCTCGGCTACCGTTCCTCGCATGGACATTGAGGTCGTCGCCTTCGACGTGTTCGGCACGCTGGTCGACTGGCGATCGAGCATTGCACGGGCGCTCGCGAAGGCAGGGGAAGCGGCCGGGCTCAGCGCCGACTGGCCGGCCGCCGCGGACGCCTGGCGCGAGCGGTATTACCCGTCGCTCGGCACGGTGCTGCGCGGCGAGCGCGCGTTCCAGCCGCTCGATGTCTTGCACGCCGAGATGCTCGACGAGGTCATCGCCGAGCGCGGGCTCGGGGACCTGGACGCCGCAGCCCGGGCCAGCCTGGTACACGCCTGGCATCGCCTTGACCCGTGGCCGGACGCCGTGGCTGGCCTGACCGCCATGCGCGAGCGGCACATCCTGACGCCGCTCTCCAACGGCGGCGTCGGCCTGCTGACCAGGCTCGCCAAGGCCGCCGCCCTGCCGTTCGACTGCATCTTGTCGGCCGAGCTGGCGGGCACGTACAAGCCGGATCCGCGGGTGTACGGGCTCGCTTGCTCGTACTTCGACGTCCCCGCTGACCGGGTGCTGATGGTCGCGTGCCACCCCAGCGACCTCGAGGGCGCCAAGCGAGCAGGGCTGCGAACCGCGTTCATCCCGCGCGCGCGAGAGTGGGGTCCTGGCGGCACCGCCCCCGACCCGCCGGATGAGGTTGATTTCGTCGCCAGCGATCTAGTCGAGCTGGCCGCCCTGATCTGACTGGCCGCCCTTACCCGGATCGCCGGTGGCATCAGATCCGCTCAGGAACCGCAGCACGTCGGCCGCGTCGTCCAGCAGCGCCGCCGCTACCTGCTCTGGCAGCGGAGCGAACTCTGCGAACGCGATCCGTCCGGCGTTCAGCGACCATAGCGCCACCGCGCGGCCTTCGACCAGCGCGAACGGGCGGAACAGCCCGTTGACGGTGACGATGCCCTGGGCGGTGCCGAGCACGGGCTTCCTGTCGACCCAGCCGTGCAGCAGCGGGTCAAAGGAGCCGAGCAGGCGCGGCGGCGGCAGCGAAGGAAGCGTGCGCCGAGGACCCGCACGACCGCCGGTGCGGCCATCGGAGCCGGTGCCGGCGCGGGCAGCCAGCTCCGCGAGGCCGTCGTCACGCCCGCGCAATTCCCCGGCGATCGCGCTCAGGGCGCGCCGCGCGTCGCGCAGCGGCAGTCCGGCCCATTTGGACAGGTCACGCTCTCCCGCCGGAGCGTGCCCTGCCAGGAACCTGCGAGCCAGTTCGGCGAGGGCGGCGTCCCGGTCGAATCCGGCCGGCGTGAACCTGGCGGGCGGCACGCCGAGCCAGTCGCCGACCCTGACGAACGCGTGCTGACGGCCAGCCATCGGGCCGCGGATGATCAGGCCACGGATCGACGCCCGCGCCAGGATGTGCACGAGCGCCTGGCCCTGGGTCCTGACCCCGGCCGCCGCGACCACGTCGCCTAGCTGGGCCCTGGTGAGCGGACCGTCCGCGGCGAGCGCAGCGTCTATCAGCGCGACTGCCTTGTCCGCGTCGTCGGCGGATACGCCCTCCTGGTCAAGCCGCCGCGCGTTCGCGGTCTCCAGCGGCGGGGTAGTGAGAAGCTGCAGCCACCAATAGTCCTCGGCGGTAACCAGATGTAGCGTGCCCCGGTTCAGCCAGGTGATCACCAGCGACCGATCCGCGGTCAGCGCGCGATCGACGTCGGCGGCGGTCAGACCCGATGTCCTCGCCCGGATCGCGAGCCGTGCGCCCCGCGGGTCCTGGCCCTGGACCGCGAGCAGCCTGCTGACAACCTCGACCGGCGAGCCCGCCGTCGACCGGGATAGCAGCTGAGCGGCACATCGCTCGGCGACTAGCGCAGCGCCGGCCTGGGCGGTCCCGATCTCGGCAGCGGCGTCTGGCATTGGTCCATCGTGTCAGCAGCCGCCGACAGATCCCTGGTTCGCGCGCGCCGGCCGCGCGCTCAGCTCGGACGTGCCGGACGCGCTAGGCACTGTCAGCCAAAGGCCGGCGAGGCGTGCACGAGCTCGCCCTCGACGTAGGTAGCGAGTACGCGCGTGTGCGCGATCTCGGCCGGTTGCCCCGTGAGAGGGTCGCGGTCGAGCACGACCAGGTCGGCAAGCTTGCCTGGCGCGACCGAGCCGGTGACGTCGTCCAGGTGGTTCACGAACGCCGAGCCGATCGTGTACGCGCCGAACGCCTCAGCCAGGTCAAGTGCCTGCGCGGGCAGGAAGGGCTCAGCCTGCGGACCGGCCGATCCGGCCAGCGACCTGTTCACCGCGACATGGATCGCGCGCAGCGGGCTCGCGCTGCTCACCGCCCAGTCGCTGCCCGCCGCCAGCCGCGCTCCAGCCCGCGCCAGATCACCGAAGACGTACTGCCGCGCGGTCCGCTCAGGACCGAGGAACGGGATGGTGAGTTCGTCCATCTGCGGCTCGTGCGCCGCCCACAGCGCCTGCATGTTGGCGGTCACGCCTAGCGCGGCGAATCTCGGCACGTCGTCTGGGTGCACGACCTGCACATGAGCGATGTGATGCCGGTGGTCGTTGGCGCCGTTGGCGGCCCTGGCGGCGGCGACGGCGTCGAGGCATTCCCGCACCGCCCGGTCGCCGATCGCGTGGAAGTGCACCTGGAAGCCGAGGCGGTCCAGCGCGGTGACATGCTCGCGCAGCTCCTCGGGATCCACGTGCGAGAGCCCGCGCGCTGACGTCTGGCAACCACAAGCATCGAGGTACGGCTCGAGCAGCCCGGCCGTGGCGTTCTCGGCCACGCCGTCCTGCATGATCTTGACGGTGTTCGCGCGGAACCGCCGCCGCCTGGCCAGCTTCCCGGCGGCCGCGGATCTCGTCGATCTGGTCGGCGCCCCTGGCCGCGGTCCCACCACAGCGCACCCTGAACGCGCGCGGTGAGCTGTCCGGATCTGGCCGCCGCGAGGTAGACGGGCAGCGGATCCTCCGACCCCAGATAGGCCCCGATGATCGCGTCCTGCCAGCCGGTGATCCCGCGCTCGTGCAGGTGCCGCTGGGCGAGCATGAGCCCGGCCAGCCGCTCCTCGAAGGCCGGCTTGGGCACGAACGTCCCGATCAGGTCTGCCGCGCCCTCGTGCGCGGTGCCCTGCAGTCCGCCGTCAGGGTCGCGCTCGAACCGGCCGTCGGCCGGATCCGGTGTCCTGGCGTCGAACCCGGCGATCTCCAGTGCCCTGGTGCTGGCCCAGCCGCCGTGCCCGTCCCTGTTCAGCAGGAACGCCGGCCGGCCGCCGGTCAGCTTGTCAAGCAGCTGCCTGCTCGGCGTGCCGCGCTCGAACCACTCCATCCGCCAGCCGCTGCCGGAGATCCACTCCTTGTCAGGGTGCGCGGCGACGTAGGCATCGATCCGGCCGATGGCCTCGTCGAGGGTGGCGGCCCCGATCAGATTGCAGCCGACCATCGTCACGCCCGCGAAGGCGGGGTGCACGTGCGCGTCCTGGAATCCCGGCAGCAGCGCCCGTCCGCGCAGGTCAACTCGCTCGGTTCGCGGCCCGGCGAGTTCGGCGGCGGCGCCGTCAGTCGCCGACCCGACCGCCGCGATCGCGCCGCCGGCGACCGCGACCTCGGTGGCCGGGCTGCCGTCGGCCGCCGTCGCCCGCACCAGGCGCCGGCCGCTGCGATCTGCCGTGTAAACCGCCCCGCCACCGAAGATCACGTCCGCGTGTCCCGCCATGCGCCCTCCAGCCCGTGCCGCCCGCCGCGGTTCATCATCGCCCAACGCCAGGGCGAGCCGGCATTGCGTGCGGTTAAGGATGGCGCCAAATCGAGGTGATCGGGTAGTGGGTGCGCGCCTGGCCGCGGAACGGCAGGCCATAGGCCTGCTCGATCGTCCGCAGCACGTTGTAGTGGTCAATCGGCTCGCGGTATCTGCCGGGGCGCACCTGCTGGCCGGTGACGATTGTGGCGATGTGGTTGGAGTTGCCGCCGTCGTCCTCGTCGAAGGTCACCATTAGCAGGCTGTCGTTGGTCTGCGCCCACCTGGCGTATCCCGCCAGGTGGACGCGCAGCCACGTGTCTCCCGCGCTGACGGAGCAGTCGTGCATGTCGTGACAGAGGTCAGGGATCACGAAGGAGACCGTCGGCAGCGCGCCGAAGCCACCGGCGGCGAACCTGGTGAACGGCAGGTTGACCGCCCTGGGCAGGCCGGTGAAGTCCGTCCAAGGGACATGCTTGCGGGCGTAGCCGCCCTGCCCGCACACCTGCGACCCGGCGGCAGGCAGTCCTTCTGAGTACCCCGCGAAGCTGAAGCCAGCGCCGATCAGGTCGGCTGCCAGGTTCGGGGCGTGCAGCGACGTCGGGCACTGGTCGCTGGTCACGCCGTGGGTGCTGCCGGAGAACAGGGCCAGGTAGTTCGGCTCGCTGGGATGGCTGACGGCGTAGGACCTGGTGAACAGCGCGCCGGACCTGGCCAGGGTGTTGATGTAGCGCGCCTGCGGGTTGCCGATTACGTCGCTGTAAGCGTGGTTCTCTTCGATCACGACCACGATGTGCCTGGGCCTTGGCACGGCCGCCACACTGGGCTGACCCGACGGGCTCGGATGTCCGGAGCGCTGCACGCCGACGCCAGGCGGAGCGCTCGACGAACTGCACGCGGCAAGCGCGAGGCCCGCCGCGACCAGCGCCGCGGCCCGCCGGTGCCGGCATTTGTTCCGCATTGGCTCCATCCTGGCCAGTCGCATGGACGGTAAACGTCCAGGGCACGACGGGGGTGCCAGGGCGGCCGCGACGTGGGCCGCTCGCCGCCCGCCGGCCTGTGGCAGAGTGCGATACATGCCGCCCACAGTGTCGACCCCCTACGGAACGCTGCGCGGTCAGGTCCGCGACGGCGTCACGAGCTTCCTCGGCATCCCCTACGCCGCGAGCCCGACGGGCAGCCTGCGGTTCAGGGCGCCGGTGCCGCCCGAGCCGTGGACCGGCGTCAGGGACGCGGCCGCCTACGGAGCCACGCCGCCGAAGCCGGACTATCCGCCGCCCTTCGACACGCTGCTTCGCCGAGCCGAATATCGCCGGCGACGACTGGCTGAACCTCAACGTCTGGACCCCCGATCCCGGTGCGTCCGGCCTGCCGGTGATGGTCTGGATTCACGGCGGCGCGTTCGCCAACGGCAACTCGGCGATCCCGCTGTACGACGGGCACGCGTTCGCCAGGGACGGGCGTCGTCCTGGTCAGCATCAACTACCGGCTCGGCGTCGACGGCTTCGCGCTGCTCCCCGACGCCCCCGCGAACCGGGGCCTGCTCGATCAGATCGCCGCGCTGGAATGGGTTCGCGACAACATCAGCGCGTTCGGCGGCGACCCGGCGAACGTGACGATCTTCGGTGAGTCCGCGGGCGGCATGAGCGTCACCACGCTGCTGGCGATGCCCGGTGCGGCTGGCCTGTTCAGCAAGGCGATCGCGCAGAGCGGCGCGGCCCAGGCTGCCGCCGCCCCGGCCGACGCGGCCCTCGTCACGGCCGAACTTGGCAAGGCGCTCGGCACCGTGCCGGCCGGCACGGAGGTGACCGGCCGCGCCCTGGCTGAGGTCGACCTGGCCGCGCTCAACGCCGCCCAGGCCGTGGTACGCGACGCACTGGCGGCCAGCCCTGACCCTGCCAGATTCGGGCCCAGCATCGTCGCGAGCACGATGCCGTTCATCCCGGTGATCGACGGCGATTCGCTGCCCGAGCACCCGCTCGCCAGCATCGTCGCTGGCAGCGGATCCGCTGTGCCGCTGCTGATCGGCACCAACACCGACGAGTTCCGCACATTCCTGGTTCCGTCGGGGATGGTCGAGCTGATCACCGAGGAGGTACTCGCGGCGATGGCCGGGGCGGTCGGGGCTGACAAGCACGTGATCGACACGTACCGGGCGAGCCGCGATGGCGCATCACCGGGGGACTTGCTGGCTGCGCTGCTGACCGACCGGTTCTTCCTGCTGCCCGCGCTCGCGGTGGCCGAGGCGCAGGGACGGCGGGCCGGCGCCGACCTACTGCTACGAGTTCGCCTGGCAGCACCCTCAGGTGGGCGCCGGGCACGGGCTAGATGTTCCGTTTGTCTTCGATAATCTGGCGGCGGAAGGAGCGGAACTCGTCGCGGGCCCGGACGCGCCGCAGGAGGTGGCGGAGGAGATGCATGCGGCCTGGGTCAGGTTCGCTGACCGCGGCGAGCCCGGCTGGGCGCCTTACGATGCGAGCCGCCCGGTCATGGTCTTCGACACGGGCGGCGGTCGGGTGCGGCATGATCCGCGGCGCGAGGAGCGCGAGATCTGGGCGCGACCGTGATGCTGCGAAGCCGTCGGCCCGTGATGCCGCTGAGCACCAGTCCGCCACGCTGCGCAGCACTCAGGCATCCGGCTAGGCGGCGCACTCCCGGCAAATGGGTTCACCCTTGCGGGTCTCAGCGAGCTGGCTCCTGTGGTGCACAAGGAAGCAGCTTGAGCAAGTGAACTCGTCGGCTTGCCGCGGGATCACCCGGAACGACAATTCCTCATTCGAGAGATCCGCTCCAGGCAGCTCAAGCGACTCAGCAACGTCGTCGGGATCGAGGTCGATCGACGTCGACGACTTATCCATCCGGCGGGCCTGAAGTTCCTGCAGGCTGTCCTCGGTCAGCTCTTCGTCCGTCTTCCGCGGACTGTCGTAGTCAGTAGCCATGGTGGCCTTACTCCTCCATCGTTAAACTTCCTCGCGCGAGTGCAACGCTTTCGAGGCCGTAGTTGTGCCCGAATCCGGCGGGGAATTCTGTCACGTCCCCGCCCCGAGGTACACACAGCAGACCTGAGCGGCGGTTCGTGTCGCACCGATTTACTCGTCAGATCACTGTTAACTACCGCATCCGCACCACGAGCCAGCTGGTCCAGGGCCAGCCGCGGAGCGGTCAGGCGTCCCGCTCGGCGTTCAGACCGAGCAGAAGGTCGTGCAGCTCAGCGAAGAGGTCCGGCCCCGCGCCTATGGTCATCGAAGGGCCAGCCGCCTCCTCGGCCAGCCCGCCGACCACCGCCCCTGCCTCGCGGGCGATCAGAGTACCCGCCGCGATATCCCAGTACTGCACGCCGCGCTCGAAGTAACCGTCCACGTTCCCAGCGGCGAGCGAGCACAGGTCAACCGAGCAAGCCCCGTTGCGCCGGATGTCCCTTACCCGCGGCAAGACAGCGCTAAGCACCTGGCCCTGCACCACCCGCCGGCTCGCGCTCGTAGCCGAATCCGGTCGCGATCAGCGCCCTGGACAACGGAACGCCAGCGGTGCAGGCCAGACGTTCGCGGTCGGCAGGCACGTCGCCGGATTTGTTACTCAATGCGGTTCTTGAACCGGTGATTGGCGCCCGCCAGGCCCCGCCGCCCGCCACCGCGCCGAACAAGGCGCCGCGGCGCGGCACGCACACCACGCCGGCGACCACCTGACCGCCGACCTCGGCGGCGATGCTGACCGCCCAGTCGGGCAGTCCGTACAGGTAGTTGACCGTGCCGTCCAGCGGGTCAACGATCCACCGGACTGGCGCGGCCCCGCCGGTCTGGCCGCCCTCCTCGCCCAGGATCGCGTCATCCGGCCGCTCGGCCAGGATCCTGGTCCTGATCAGCTGCTCCGCGGCCTGATCCATCTCGGTGACGACATCGGTCGGGCTTGACTTGGTGCGCGACCACCGCTGGCCGGCCGTGCCGCCCGGCCAGCAGATCACCTGCCTCGCATGGCGACCGCGACGGCCAGCGCCAGCAGATCACGGGGATCCTGGCTGGTCATGACGGCGGTCCGGCAGCACTGGCCGACGCAGAAGCGCGCCGCTGCCGGCCCGATCGCACCGCAGCCGGGCCACGTCGGCAGCGGCTGGCCCGCGAACCCCTGCGGCAAAGCCGGCGACCAGGCTGGAGATCATCGCGACGAACTCGGGATCGGTGCCGGGCGTGGCCGCCCTCGCCATCGGCAGCCCGAGATCGCTGCGCCGTCCGCGCCGCCTCGACGTCCAGGTCGAAGATGACCTCCATGTGGTCGCTGACGAACCCGATCGGCACCACCACGGCCGCCGGCGCACCGTCCTTCGCCAGGCTCGTCAGGCAGTCGTTGATGTCCGGGCCGAGCCAGGGCACTGACGGCGGCCCGCTGCGGCTCTGGTAGGCCAGCCGCCAGGTCGTCCGGCCGACTCCGGCGGCCACCAGCCCGGCCACCTCGGTCAGCTGAGCCTGGTAGGCCCCGCCGCCTGGGCCGCTCGCCGCGGCCATCGACTCGGGGATGCTGTGCGCGGTGAAGACCAGCTCGGCGCCGTCCCTGACATCGGCGGGCAGCGACGCCAGCGCGGCGGCGGCGGACGAGACGAACGAGGCCGCAAACCCCGGGTGCCAGTAGTACGGCGGGATCTTGACGATCTCAGGTGCCGTCGCGCCGACGGCGACGCGTGCCGCGATCGATGTCGTCCAGGTACTGGCGGCAACTGGAGTACGAGCTGTAGGCCGCGGTCGCGAACGCGATCACGGAGCCGATGCCGTCGTCGGCCATCTGCCGCATGGTGTCGGCCAGGTACGGCCGCCAGTTCCGGTTTCCCCAGTACACCGGCAGGTCGATCCCGTTCGCCGCGAATTCCTTCTCGATCGCGCCGAGCAGGTCGCGGCACTGGGCGTTGATCGGGCTGACGCCGCCGAACAGGTAATAGTGCTCGGCGACCTGGGCCAGCCTGCTTTCTGGCACATTGCGTCCGGCCGTGACGTTGCGCAGGAACGGCATCACGTCATCTGGTCCCTCCGGCCCGCCGAAAGAAACGAGCAGGAACGCAGCGTCTGTGCCCATGGCGTCATCCAATCAGGACGTGCCCGCCTTAGCGGCATGGCCCCGCTCTGACCGATAGGCGGAGGGCTGTCGGGTCAGTGATACTCGGCGGCGTACCTGCCGGCGAGCGCGAGGACCTCGTTCACGTACCAGTCGGCGTGGTTGTAGGCGAAGATCGCCTGGCGGAGCCCTGCCTGGGTGCCGGCCGACGCGCCGTCGGCGCAGAGCATCCTGGCCGCCGACGGCACCGCGTCGAACGGGTTCATGATGTCGGGCGGACCAGGCGGGCCGAATCCGTTGATCCCCCACTCCGCCCAGGTGCTCGGCAGGAACTGCATCGGGCCGAGCGCGCCGGCGCTCGACGGGCCCATGTTCTGCCCGTCGGCGCTCTCGATCTGGCCGATCGCCGCGAGCACCGTCCAGGACATCTGCGGGCAGTACTTGGCCGCGGATGCCTGGAAGAGCTGCAGATAGCTGCTGATCTGGCCGGGCCGCGGCGGCGCGCTCGCGACCGGCCGCCGGCCGCGCAGGTCGACCACCTTGGCCTGCGTGCCGAGCACCCGTCGCACCTGCGCGGTCAGGGCCGCGATGGTGGGTCCAGGAGCGCTGATCAGCGCAGCGACCCGGTGCACCAGGCCCAGCCTGCGCGAGGTGGCCTGATTCACGAGCAGGTCCACGCCGGCGATGTTGAGCCTGCGCCGACCCCGCGTAGTCGAGCTTGACCGGGGTGCGCGCGGTGAGCCGGTGACCGCCGGCCGACAGGCCGAGCCGGCTGGCCGCTGGCGCCGAGGCGACAAAGTCACCGGCCGCCAGCTTTGTCCAGAGGGCCTGGTCCGAGGCCGCCCGCAACGGCACCCAGGACCTGAACTGAGCCGGGTTCACGCCGATCACGCTCGCCCGCTTGCCGTCCACCCCGATCTGGGCGCCGTCGAATGTGATCATCTTCCGGACACCGGTGATCGAGCGGAGCCCGGCCACGTCGCTGGGCTGCAGCCCGCCCGGCAGCACGATCAGCAGGTCGGGCAGGATGATCCCGCTGTAGGAACCGGTCGTGACGGCACGGCCAGCGGAGGCTGGCGCGGATGAACCCGCGGGGGCCGGGGCCGACGCGGTGGACGGGCCGCCGCCGGCCGGAAACACGCCGAGCTGGCTTTCCTGGCCTGCCCGCGCGGTCACGCCACCGATCGTCAGCGCGAGGATCACGGCCATTCCGGCCAGAACGGCGCCGCATGCCGAGGAGCACAGGCCTCGGCAGCGCACGCACGGTGGCCAGGGCCGCGTTCGCGGAGCGAGCCGCTGATCTGGCGAAGCGATCGGCTGAGCGTGAAAATGACGGGGCTATGCCACCGCCGACACGCTTCAGCCTGGGTCCCATGTCCATTCCCATGTTAGCCGCGGACCTGCGAGCGCAACCAATGCCCGCCAGTGCCTTATACCCGGCCCTGAGGGACAAACTACCTCGTCGTACGCTATACGGGCAGGACGGGGAGGTTCGTCAACGATGACGCAGGTGCGGGACCGGCGCGGCCGGGAGCGCGATACTCGCACCTCGAGCCGGCGGAACCCCTACCTCGAACTGCTGCGCACGCCTGGCGCTCTCGAGTTCTCGGCATCCGGCGTCGTCGGCCGGATGTCCATGTCGATGTACGGGCTCGGCACCGTACTCCTGATCGCGCTGCTGACCGGACGTTACGGCCAGGCAGGAACCGTCGCCGCCGCCGGCGCGGTCGGGTACGCGCTGTTCAGCCCGGCGATCGCCACCAGGGCCGACCGGCTAGGCCAGCGACGTGTCCTGCTCGTCCAGACCGCCGTCTTCACGCTCAGCAGCGCGGTGTTCATCAGCTGCGCCGAGCTGCGGGCACCGTTCTGGATACTGCTGCTGACCGGCGTCGTCGCCGGCGGATCGATGCCGTCGATCGGCAGCATGGTGCGGACCAGGTGGAGCAGCATGGTGGACGGCGATCCGCAGCGGCTGCACACCGCCTTCGCCCTGGAGTCGGTCAACGACGAACTCATCTTCGTGATCGGGCCGGCGCTGGTCACGCTGCTGGCAACGCAGCTCGCCCCGGCGTCCGGCATCGGAGCCGCGAGCCTGCTGTGCGTCGTCGGGACCCTGCTGTTCGCCGCGCAGCGCAGGACCGAGCCCGCCCTGAAGCCGCGACCGGTCCAGACCAGCGATCGGGTCGCCGCGGGTTCACCGCCGGCGCACGGCGCGACGCCGCTGGCGCTGCGCCGCGCGATCGGGCGGCTGTCGAGGCCCAGCCTGCCGGCCCGCGGCCTCGGCACGCTGGCGCCCGCGTTCCTGCTCATCGGTGCGATGTTCTCGGCGATCGACCTCAGCACCGTCGCGTTCGCCGCCGAACTCGGGCACCGGCCCGTCGCCGGCCTGATCCTCGGCACCTACGCGCTCGGCAGCGCGGCTGGCGGCCTGTGGTACGGATCGCGGCACTGGAAGGCGCCACTCGGACGGCGATTCACGATCACAGCCGCGCTCACCGTCGTCGGCGTCTCGAGTTTCTGGGCCATGCCTGGCCTGCTGGCGCTCGACGCCGTCGGCTTCATGGCCGGGCTCGCGATCTCGCCCACCCTGATGACCGGCTACGCGATCCTCGAGCGGCAGGCGCCGCCGCACCGCACCACCGAGGCGATGGCGTGGCTGAGCTCGACGATCTCGGTCGGCGTGGCGCTTGGCTCGGCGTTTGCCGGTCATATCATCGACGCCTACGGAGCGCGGTGGAGCTTCGCCTTCTCGGCCTGCTGCGGCGCGGCTGGCGTCCTGATCTGCGTGGCCGGGCTGCGCAGGCTGCGGACCGATCAGGACAGCCGACCGGCAGAATTGGGTGCGACCGGCTGAACCTGACCGAGCAGAGGACGTGCCGCGATGACCACGGATAGCACATCCACCTGGCGGAACTGGGCAGGGAACGTGACGGCCAGACCGGCCAGGGTGCGAGTGCCGGCCTCAGCGGCCGAGGTCGCCGCCGAGGTGACGAAGGCGGCCGCCGATGGGCTGGCGATCAAGATGACCGGCAGCGGGCACTCCTTTACCCCGGCGGCCAGCACCGACGGCGTGATGCTGAGTCCTGCCGGGCTGACCGCCGTGCGTTCCATCGACGCGGCCGCCGGGCTGATCACGGTCGAGGCCGGCTGCCCGCTGTCCACGCTGAACTCCGCCCTGCACGCGCGCGGCCTGTCGCTGACCAACATGGGCGACATCCAGGTGCAGACCGTCGCGGGAGCGACGCAGACAGGAACGCACGGCACAGGCAGGGCGAGCGGCAGCATGGCGGCGCAGGTCGCCGCGCTCGAACTGGTGCTCGCCGACGGCAGCGTCGTGACCTGCTCGGCCGATGATCCGCAGCCTGACCTGTTCAACGCGGCGCGGGTCGGCCTCGGCGCGCTCGGGATCGTGACCGCGGTGACCTTCAGGACTGAGCCTGCCTTCTTGCTCACCGCCCAGGAGGCGCCGATGAGCTGGTCCGAGGTCGTCTCCAGGCTGCCGGAGCTGACCAGCGAGAACGAGCACTTCGAGTTCTACTGGTTCCCGCACAGCGACGGCTGCCTGACCAAGCGCAACAACCGGTCAGCCGGACCCGCCAGCCCGCTCCCTGGCTGGCGGTACTGGCTGGACGATGAGTTCCTGTCAAACTCCGTATTCGCCGCCACGTGCCGCCTTGGCTACTTGCTGCCAGGCGTGATCCCGACCGTCAACTCGCTGGCCAGCCGGGCGCTGAGCGCCCGCAGCTACACCGACGCGCCGTACAAGGTGTTCACCAGCCCGCGCCGGGTCAGATTCAAGGAGCAGGAGTACGCGATTCCCAGGGAAGACCTCGCCGACGTGCTCGCCGAGGTGCGGGCGCTGTTCGACCGCAAGGACTGGCGGATCAGCTTCCCGATCGAAGTGCGGGTAGCCCCGGCCGACGACCTCTGGCTGTCGACCGCCAGCGGACGCGACAGTGCCTATCTGGCCTTCCACATCTACCACCCGTCGCCGCACGAGGATTACTTCCGCGAGACGGAAGCGATCATGACGGCGGCCTGCGGGCGGCCGCACTGGGGCAAGATGCACACCAGGGACGCCGATTACCTGCGCGGCGTGTACCCGAGATTCGGCGACTTCGTCGCGCTGCGCGACAAGCTCGATCCTGACCGCAGGTTCGGCAACGCCTACCTCAGGCAGGTCCTCGGGTCCTGATCCGGGCAGGTGCTGGCCCAGGCGGGCTGGCAGAATCGCTAGGTGCGATTTCTCAGTCAGCCCGACCATGAACTCACCTACAGCGACGTCTTCCTGGTGCCGAGCCGGTCGGCGGTGACGTCAAGGAACGACGTCGACCTGGCCACCGCAGACGGCAGCGGCACCACGATCCCGATCGTGGTGGCCAACATGACGGCGGTGGCCGGGCGCCGGATGGCGGAGACCGTCGCGCGGCGCGGCGGCATCGCTGTTTTGCCGCAGGACATCCCGGTCGACGTGGTCGCCGAGGTGATCGCCTGGATCAAGAGCAGGGACCTGGTCTACGACACCCCGCTGACGCTGGGCCCCGAGGCGACGACCGGCCACGCGCTGAGCCTGCTGCTCAAGCGCGCGCACGGCGGCATCGTGGTGATCGAGGACGGCCGGCCGGTCGGCGTCGTCACCGAGGCCGACTGCACGGGGGTGGACAGGTTCACCCAGCTCCGGCGCGTGATGTCGAGCGAACTCGTCACGCTGCCTGCCGGGGTCGATCCGGAACGCGCTTTCGGCCTGCTGCAGGCGGGACGGCACAGGCTGGCGCCGGTCGTGGGCGACGACGGACGCTGCGTCGGCATCCTCACCAGGACCGGGGCGCTGCGGGCGACCATCTACACCCCGGCCACTGACGCTGCGCGGCAAGCTGGCTGTCGGCACGGCGCTCGGCATCAACGGCGACGTCGCCGGCCGGGCCAAGCAACTCCTCGATGCCGGGTCTGACCTGCTCGTCGTCGATACCGCGCACGGCCACCAGGAGAAGATGATCTGGGCGCTGCAGGCCGTGCGGTCGGTGTCGCCCACGGTGCCCGTGGTGGCCGGCAACGTGGTCACCGCGGCCGGCACGGCTGACCTGATCGAGGCGGGAGCTGACATCGTGAAGGTCGGCGTCGGCCCTGGCGCGATGTGCACGACCAGGATGCGGACCGGCGTCGGCCGCCCGCAGTTCAGCGCCGTGCTCGAGTGCGCTGCCGAGGCACGCAAGCTCGGCAGGCACGTCTGGGCCGACGGCGGAATCCGGCACCCGCGCGACGTCGCGCTCGCGCTCGCTGCCGGCGCCGCCAGCGCGATGATCGGATCCTGGTTCGCCGGCACGTGCGAATCCCCCGGTGACGTGTACCGGGACCCGCAGGGCAAGCTCTACAAGGAGAGCTTCGGGATGGCCTCGGCCAGGGCGGTCCGGCTGCGGACCGCCGCCGACTCGCCCTTCGAGCGCGCCCGCAAGGAACTCTTCGACGAGGGCATCTCGAGCTCGCGGATGTACCTGGACCCGCAGCGTCCCGGGGTCGAGGACCTGATCGACGCCGTCATCGCCGGGCTGCGCAGCGCCTGCACCTACGCTGGAGCCGGCAGCCTGGCCGAGTTGCACGAGTGCGCGGTCGTCGGCACCCAGAGCGCCGCCGGGTATACCGAGGGAATGCCCCTGCCAGAAAGCTGGTGACACGCCAGCATTGACGATGGTTCAGCCCGCCTGACTCCCCCAGGAGCGCCATGTCCAGCACCCGCCCGTTGCGGCGCCTGATCGCACGCCCCGCGGGCGTCGTGGCCGCCGCCGCTGTGGCCCTCGCCATGGCGCAGGCCGGTCAGGTCCCCCCGGCGGCCGCCGCGGCGCAGCATCCGCCGCGGAAGATCGCCGCGCGAGCGGCTGAACTAGCGGACGCGGCGACCGGCAAGCAACTCTGGGGCCGACGGCAGTACAGCGCCGCGCCCGATCGCCAGCATCACCAAGGTGATGACCGCGCTCGTGGTGGCGAAGGCCGGCGCGCTGAACCGGCGGATCAGGATCACGGCGGCGGACGTCGAGTACGCCCGCGAGCACAATGCCACGACAGCCGGCCTGCGCGCCGGCGACGTGCTCACCGCCAGGCAGTTGCTCTACGCCATGCTCCTGCCGTCCGGCGCCGACGCCGCAATCGCGCTGGCTCAGAGCTTTGGCCCTGGCTGGCCCGCGTTCGTTCACAAGATGAACGCGACTTCCCGTCGGCTGCATCTGGTCAAGACGCATTTCACGAACTTCGACGGACTGCTCTCCACCGACGTGTCCACGCCGCGGAACCTGCTGCTGCTCGGCGAGGCGGCGATGGCCGAGCCGATCATCGCGGCCGTGGTGAAGCACCGCAGGTACCTGCTGCACGCCGGTCCGCACCACCACCGTTACTTCTGGCTGAACACCAACTTGCTGCTTGGCAAGTATCCGGGCGTGATCGGAATCAAGACCGGCTGGACCCCGGCGGCCGGGGAATGCCTGCTATTCGAGGCCACCCGCGGCAAGCGGACGCTGATCGGCGTCGTGCTCGACAGTGCCCCGACCAAGACCGGCGCGACGTTCACGGATGCCGCCAAGATGCTCAACTGGGGCTTCGGCCGGCGGCTGGCGGTCACCATCCTGCCGCCGCCGGCCGGAATTCCGGCGGAGTAACCCTGCCTGGCACTTGGCCGGCTGGCCTAACCTCGGTGCCATGACTGCACCGACCGCCGTACCGGGCCCGCGGCCGCCGGCACGGGCCGAGCGTCCTCGTCGTCGAGGATGACCAGGGCATTGCCACTCAGCTCGTACGCGGCCTGACCCGGGGCGGTTACCAGGTCGACCACGTGACGACCGGCGCCGCGGCGCTCGCGCACAGCCTGGCCGACGTTGTCCTGCTCGACCTGGAGCTACCCGACGGCAACGGGGTGACCGTCTGCCGCAAGCTGCGCGAGCGGTCCCCCGTCGCGATCATCGTGGTGACGGCGTACGGCGAGGAAGCTGACCGGGTCAACGCGCTGGACGCCGGCGCGGACGACTACCTGGTCAAGCCGTTCGGGCTGGCTGAGCTCCAGGCGAGGATCCGCGCCGTGCTGCGGCGGGTCAGGCCGGGCGGCGAGCTGATCAGGCACGGGCCGCTGACAATCGACCTGCGCACCAGGAAGGTGAGCGTGCACGGCGATCCGGTAGCGCTCACCCCGAAGGAGTTCGACATCCTCGAATGCCTCTCGCTCGACCCAGGCCGGGTGGTGGCGCGTCAGGAGGTGCTCGAGTCGGCCTGGGATTCGCACTGGTACGGCCCCACCAAGGTGCTGGACGTCCACGTCGCCGCGTTGCGCCGCAAGCTGGGCGTGCCGGGCCTGATCGAGACCGTCTACGGCCGCGGATTCCGGCTCGGCGAGGTCTGAGGTGGCGCGCCGGATCGCGCTGGTCGTCATCGCGCTCGTCGCGGTACTGCTCGGCGTGGCGGCGATTCCGCTTGGCGTGCTTACCTCGAACCAGGACCAGCGCGACTTCAGGACCGACACGCTCGCGGCCGCGACAACGGTCTCTAGCGTCGCCGAGGGGTTCCTTGGCGACCACGCCACCAGGGTGCAGCTAGCCAAGTCGATCGCTGGCCTCAAGCGCCGAGGCGACGTCGTCGCCGTCTACGCCGCCGATGGCACGCAGGTCGCCGGCACGCGAGCGGTACCAGGAGTGACGGCGGCGGTCGCGTCCCGCACCCGGCCAGCGAAGGAGCCGCGGATGTACTCGGCGGACGAGAGCCTGACCGTCGTCGTTCCCGTCACGAGCGAGGCCGGCGCGTTGTGGCTCGGGAACGTGGCGCTGGCCAGGTCGACCGAGCCGCTCGAGCACCGGCTGACCGTCCTGCGCGGCTGGCTCGCCGCTGTATCGGCTGCCGGCCTGCTCGCCGCCGTGCTGATCGGGACGGCCCTTGCACGCTGGGTCAGCAGGCCGCTTGGCGCCCTCGAGGCGGCCGCGCAGCACCTCGGTGACGGTGACTTCGCGGCCCGCGCGCCGGCCACCGCAGGCCCGCGCGAAGTGCGCAGGCTGGCGGCCAACTTCAACCGGATGGCTGGCCGGCTGGAGTCCCTGGTCAGCGGGCACCAGGCGATGATGGCTGACGTGTCGCACCAGCTGCGCACGCCGCTCGCAGCGCTGCGGCTCCGGCTCGACGTGCTCGCGATGCAAGCTCCTGACCAGCTAGCCGACGAGCTCGTCGGCGCCCACGACGAGATTGGCAGGCTGTCGCGGATGGTGGACGGCCTGCTGGCCGTCGCCCGCGCCGAGAGCGTCACGGCGGCGCCGGTCCCTGTCCAGGTGGAGGCCGTCATCAGGGATCGCGCGGCCGCGTGGAAGCCTGCGGCCGATGAGAAGCCGGTGGCGCTGAGCGTGCCATTGACCGAGCCGCTGACGGCGAGGATGCGAGAAGGACATCTGGAGCAGGTACTCGACAACTTGCTGGCCAATGCCATCGAGGCGGTTCCCGGCGGTGGGCACGTCACGATTACTGCTGTACAGGCGGAATCCAGGATCAGGATCGTCGTAGCCGATGACGGCCCTGGCATGAGCGAGCAGCAACGGCGGGCCGCCTTCCGCCGCTTCGTCTCGGCCACGCCAGGCGGCACCGGGCTCGGCCTGGCCATCGTCTATCGCATCATCACGGCCGACGGCGGCACTGCTGAGCTTTCCGACACCCTGGGCGGCGGTCTGACCGTCGCACTTGACCTGCCTGCCGAGTCGCGGATCAGGTCCTGACAAGACCGCCCTGTCAGTCGTCCACGGGCACGACGAACATGCGGGACCCTGCGGGGGCGATCTTCTGGTAGTCGGCCGCCGTGGCCCTGCCTTCGTCGGATCCGAACCCTGCCTGCATGGCGGCGTCGTCGTCGAAGTACAGCTCGGTGATCCGGTAGTACGTCTGCTCCCCGCCGTCGATCGCGGCGGCGACCTTACCTGTCTCGGCGCGCAGGAGTCCGGGGACCTGTCCCACCAACGGCATGTGCGTGCCCGCGTAGTGCACCTCGAACGCGTCAGGGTCATCCGGATGGGTGTACAGAACTACCAGCTTCACTGTCATGGCACCGACGCTACGCGGCGCACCGCGCGGCTGTCATCTGACCGCGTCAGCCGCGGACGCCAAGATCAGAGCGGAGACTGCGCCGGTGCCATCTCCCTGACCTGCTGCAGGTCGGCCGCGATCAATTCGATCGCGTGGTCGCCGGCGGACAGGACGCCGCAGAAGTTCAGGAAGCCATGCATGGTCTGCGCGTACTCGACGTATTGCACGGGCACACCGTCTTTCGCCAGCCTGGCCGCGTAGGACCTCGCGTCATCACGGAGCGGATCTCGGCCAGCCCCGATCAGCAGCGCGGGCGGGAGCCCGGCCAGCGTGAACGCGCGCAGCGGAGCGGCGTACGGGGTGGCTTCCTGGCCGGCCAGGTACTGGGTTTCCGGCCAGTTCCCGGCCTTGATGCTCAGGAAGACCCCGTCGTACAGCCGGACGGACTCGGTGTCCTGGCCGAAGTCCAGGACCGGGTAGCACAGTACCTGCCTGGCCAGCGCGGGCCCGCCCTCATCGCGCGCCATCAGGCAGGCCCCGGCCACCAGGGCCGCGCCCGCGCTCTGGCCGCCGGCCGCGAGACGGCCGTCGCCGCCGATCAGATGGCCGTGAGCGGCCAGCCAGGCCATGGCGTCGTAGGTGTCGTGCAGCGCCGCGGGAAATGGATGCTCGGGGGCCAGCCGGTACTCCAGCGAGACCACGATGAGATCGGCCAGGTGCGCGAGCCTGGTGCAGACATGTTCGACGTCGTTCACCGAGCCGCCGACGAAGCCGCCGCCGTGCAGCCACAACAACACCGGCCGCGGTTCGCGGGCCCCTGTCCTCGCAGACAGCCGCGCGAGCACCGGGCCGCCGCGGGCCGGCAGGTACAGGTCAGCGGATGCGGCCGCGGAGTCGGGCCGCCGGCCACGGCCGGGTCGGCTGTCCTGGCCCGAGCCGCGAGCAGGGCCTGGTAGTCCGTCAGGCCCGGCGCCTTGCCAATCCGCTCAAGGAACGCTGACGTCTGCGCCGCAAAGCCTGGCTCGTCGATCAGGCGTGTCTGCATGAGGCGACCCTATTCAGATTGTGCTGGCCGGGGGAACGACCCGCTTAACCCCCGCCGCGGGCGGTCATCAGCAGATGGCAGAACCGGGGCTGCCCGCCGCCCGTGTCATCTTGTAGACGGCGCGGATCGCCGCGATGATGCGAGGTGACGAGGGACTCCGTGATGCTGCCAGCCGCTCTAGTCGTCAGGGTCGACCTGACGGGTGGCTGTCTGCACGGCTGTCTCGCCGCGGCCGGCGGCCAGGTGGCCAGCGGCGGCCGCGGCCTGAGCGTCGCTACGCTGGTGAGCTGGCTGCTCGCTGAGAGCCTCGGCGCTTACATGCTCAGAAGCTGGCTGGCCAGCGGCGGCGCGCGGCGGTCGCCAGCCGCGCCCAGGCAGGAGACGATGTCGCTGGCGCTCATCCTGGGACACGCGGGTCTGGCCTTCGCGGGGCTAGTTAGCTGGGTCAGCTTTCTCATGTCATCGCTGCCCGCGCTGGCATGGCTGGCGGTCGGGTTGCTGGCGCCCGCGATCGGCCTCGGGATCGCGACAGTCACCGTGTGGACGCCCTATCCTGGCCGGCGGCCAGACCCGGATCACCTGGCGTCGCAGGACCGCGCGCCGGCAAGTTCTGGTACGCCGGCCATCCTGGTCACCAACGAGATGCTCGACCGGGTTCTCGCCAACGAGGCGCTGACCAGCGAACTCGTGGACGATCTCGTCCAGCGGATGCTGGCCGAGCCGCCGGAGCCGCGGCCGGTCAGCCGCGGCTGGCGGTTCGCGCCGGTGATCCCGATCCTGCATGGCGTGCTGGCGCTGGCCACGTTCCTGCTGGCCGTGCTCGCCGCCATCGCCGCGGGAACCTGAGCCAGGCTGCGCCACGACGGCATCGCAAGGCAACAATGAGCCTCGGGCGACGGCTAGCTACGGGACTATCAGCACGGTTTGCGACTCGGTGTAGAACGCCCGGGCCGCCTGACCCTGCTCGCGCGGCCCGTAGCTGGAGTCCTTCGCGCCGCCAAACGGTGCGTTGAAGTCGACCCCAGAGGTCGGCGCGTTCACTCTGACCATCCCGGCCTCGATCCGCCTGGTCAGCCGCAGCGCTTCGCCAAGATCGCTGGTGAAGACCGAGGCCACCAGGCCGTACCTGACGTCATTGGCGATCGTGATCGCGGCATCGGCGGAGCCCGCCTTGATCAGCGCCGCCACCGGGGCGAAGACTTCCTCGGTCGCGAGCGGCCCAGCAGGCTCGTCAAGCTCGACCAGGGTCGGCGCCAGGTAGAAGCCGGGCTCGGCGAGTTGCTTGCCGCCGGTGAGCACGCGGCCGCCCGATCCGGCGACCGCCGCCAGCGCCGCCGAGCGGGATCCCGCGTCGATCACGGGCCCCACCAGGGTCTTCTCGTCAGCCGGATCGACGACCCGCAAACCCTCGATCTCCGCTGTGAGCGCGTCCCTGAACTGGCTGTAGATAGCCGCGTCGACGATCACCCGGCTCGTCGCCGTGCATTTCTGCCCTGCGTAGCCCATCGCCGCGTACGCGATCGTCGTGGCGGCGCGGGCGATGTCGGCGCCCGCGAGCACCACCGACGGGTTCTGCCCGCCCATCTCCGCCTGTACCCGGCAGCCGCGCGCGGCGGCCATGACGCTGATCTCCCTGCCGACCGCCGACGAGCCGGTGAACGACACCGCCGCTACACCCTGATGGTCGATCAGGGCCCTGGCGGTATCACCTCCGCCGAGGACGACCTGGAACACGTCGGCCGGCAGGTGCGGCGCGATGATCTCGGCCACGAGCAACGCCGTCGCCGCCGCTGCGCTTGACGGCTTCAAAAGCGTCGCGTTCCCGTAGGCCAGGCTGGGCGCGGCCTTCCAGATCGGGATGGCTACAGGAAAGTTCCACGGCGTGATCAGCGCGGCGACTCCGACCGGGATGTGCCTGGCCAGCAGCAGCTGATCAGGAGCGGCGGCCGGCAGCGTCTCGCCGTCGGGCGCGAGCGCGGCCTGCGCGTAGTAACGCAGGATCGCCACCGCCCTGGCTACCTCGGCGCGCGCCTCGGAGACCGGCTTGCCCACCTCCCTGACCACCAGGCCGGCAACCTCGGCGCCGCGCTGCTCGATGCGTCGACGCGACGTCGCCAATGGCCTTCGCCCTGGCCGCACCCGGGGTGTCGCGCCAGACCCGCGCGGCCTTCGATGCCCGGCCGACGGCCGCGCCTGCGCCGTGGCCGCCCGCGTTCTCCCATTGCCGACCACATCCGCGGGGTCGTGCGGGTTCACGCTGGTGAAGCTCATCTGCGCGCCTTCCTTTCCGGCTCTCTCCGGACCAGTTGCCTGGCCTACCTGATCTGGAGCAGGACCTTGCCGCGCGGGCCAGCCGCGCCGCGCAGGGCCGCGATCGCGTCCTGCCACCCGGCCAGCGGGAAGCGGTGCGTGATCAGCACACCCGGCCGCAGCTGACCTGAGTTGAGCAACGTCACCACGGAGCGCCACGCCGCTGAGGTATAGCTGAAGCTGCCCAGGATCGTCAGGTCATTGTTGACGGTGTCATCCGCCGCCAGCGCGATCGTCTCGCCGTGCGGCGGCAACCCGAGCAGCACGACGGTGCCGCCCCTGCGCACCTTCACCAGCGCCGTCTCCCCCGCCTCAGTCGCGCCGGCCGCCTCCACGACCAGGTCATAGTCGCGCCCGGCGTCGGTGACGGTAAAGCTCGTCGCCCCCGCGGCCGCGGCCAGCGCTGCCTGCTCGGCGCGCCGGCCGAGCACGGCGATCTCCGCTGGTGACCACAGCCTGGCCAGCAGTACGGCCAGCAGGGCGATGGTGCCGTCGCCGATCACCAGCACCCGGCACCCTGGGCTCACTGCGGCCTTGCTCAGCGCCCGGTACACCACCGCTGCGGGCTCAGTCAGCACGGCATCGTCGGCCCCGACGCCGGCAGCCAGCGGGTGCACCAGGCTGGCGGGCACGTCGATCGCGCCGGCCGCCGCGCCGTCCCTGGTAAACCCGATCTCGTCATAGGTCCGGCACAGGTTGGCCAGTCCGGCCGCGCAGCGCTCGCATTGGCCGCAGCCGACGATCCCCTCGACCACGACCCGGCGCCCCGCGAGCGGCGAGTCGCCGGCAACGATGCCGGTCCACTCGTGTCCGAGCGCGATCGGGTAGCGGATGTAGGCCGGATCGATCGAGCCGTCGATGATTTCCAGGTCGGTGCCGCACAGCCCCACGAGATCGGGCTCAACCAGCACCTGCCCGGCAGGCGGCGACGCGTCAGGCGACCGCGGCTCCAAGGCGACCCGGCCGGGAGCGGAGACGACCAGCGCGCTGCCCGCGGCCGGGCTTGCCGTCATGCGGTCGCCCCGGCGACGACCGGTAGCGCTCTGAATACCTGCCGCCGCCGAGGGAATCGGACACCTTGCTGGCGTGCCTGCGCACCATCCGGCCAAGTTCGTTCATCCGCCAGGCCGGCAGGTCGCCCTTGATGCCGGTCACGCTTACCGCGCCGGCGCAGGATCCATCGTGGCCGAAGAACACCGCCCCGACGCAGAAGATGCCCTCGGCGTCCTCCTCGTCGTCCACGGCGAAACCGTTCGCGCGCGCGACAGCGAGGTTGGCGAGCAGCGAGTCGACATCGGTGATCGTGTGCGCGGTGCGCGCACCATGCCGGTGGCGGCGCAGATCGCACGGACCTCCGCCTCCGTCATCGTCGCGAGCATCGCCTTGCCCGCGGCCGAGGCGTGCGGCACCTCGCGCTGGCCGAGCGGGGTGTGGAACCGGACGCTTCCCGGCCCGTCGACTCGCTCGATGAAGACCGGGTAACCCTCGTCGCAGATGGCCACCCGCGAGGTCATCTTGGTCTGCTCGGCGAGTTCGGATAGCACCGGCCGGCAGATGTCTCCGAGCGGCAACTGGCTTCGGGTGATGTCGCCGAGCCTGATCAGCGCCGTGCCCAGGCAGTACCGCGGGCCTGGCCGCGCGTCCCGCAAGATCCCAGCCGTGGTCAGCGTCCTGGCCAGCGCCAGCGTCGTGCTCTTGGACGCGCCCAGCGACCTGGCCAGGTCGCTCAGCGACAAGCCTTCAGGCGGGCCTTGCGCCACGATGTCGATCAGCCGGATCGCCCTGGCGACGCTCCGCACCGTGTACCTGTCAGGATGCGCTCCGTCCGCGTGGCCATCGCGCTCGGTCAGATCTGCATCTGCGAGACCGTGCTGCGCGCCCAAGGCCCCACCTCCGTGCTTGTAACAGATGGTCGGGACTGCCGAACATGATGCACAAAGCCGGTTAAGCCCCTTGACAAGGGTGTACAAACGCGAGTTTTGTAGCCTGCGTGATTGTACATCACGCAACACCGTTCGGTACCGCAGAACGCCACGGTCGGAGCGTTGCTCGCGCCGCCGAGGCCAGGCTGCGGATCGCGGGCTGGCTCGAAGCGGGCGCCGACGGGCTGGTGCTGACCGGGCCGGCCGCTGTTGCGTGGGCGTGCGGAGGAGTCGCGCCTCCGGTTGACAGGACCGCGGCTGTTGACCTGGTCTGGGCGATCTTCACGCAAAGCGGCTCCTGGCTGGTCACCACCAACGTCGAGGCCGACAGGGTCAGGGCCGAGTACGACCCCGCGGCGCACGGCTTCGCCGCGCTGGCCGAGGTCCCGTGGTACCACGCCGGCGACTTTGTCGCCGCCGCCGCAGACCTGGCCGGGGTGGAGCCTGCCCGGCTGGCCAGCGACGGGCATCCGGGTTTCGGCCAGAACGCGTCCGAGGACCTGATCGCGCTTCGGCTTGCCCTGTCGGCCGCCGAGGCCGACGAACTCGCCGAGCTCGGCGCGGACGCCGCGGCGGCGTTGCAGGCCAGCCTCACCGAGTGGCGTCCTGGCGAGCGGGACCTGGACATCCAGGCGCGCTGCGCAGGCCACCTCGAGGCGGCGGGCGCCGACGCGCCCGTGCTGATCGTCGGCGGCGACGACCGGCTCGAGCGGTTCCGGCACCCGCTGGCCGTCGGCGCGCCGGTCCGCAGGCTCGTGATGGCGGTGGCCGTCGCGCAGACGAGCAGGCCTGCACGTCGCGCTGACCAGGTTCGCGGCAGCGACGACGCCGAGCAAGGAGTACGCGAGCCTGCGCCGCCGGGTGCTCGCGATCGAGGACGCGGTCCTCGCCGCCTGCACGCCAGGCAATCACTACGGCGCTGCGCTCGAGTCCCTGGCGGCTGGCTACACGGCGGCTGGCGCGGACGGTGCCTGGGCGGGCCACTATCAGGGCGGCCCGATCGGATTCGCGCAGCGCGAGTTCGAGATCGCGCCAGGGCAGACCGGGTCGCGGTGGTATCGCGAGCCGGTCGCCGCCGGCCACGCCATTGCCTGGAACCCGAGCCTGCCGGGCGGCGCGAAGTCCGAAGACACCTATCTGCTCACAGCCGGCGGGCAGCCTGCACAGCTCACAGCCGCGCCAGGCTGGCCCACAGAACGAACGGATGGCGGCGGCTCTCGCCCCGCAGTACTGGAGGTCGGCAGGTGACGCAACGGACGCAGCCCCGCTGGTGTCGGGCGGCGAGGCGGTCGAGCAGGCAGGCCTGGTCGCCGAGCCTGCCGGACAGCCCAGCCAGGCCAGCTTCCCTGACGGCGCGCACTTCAGGATCGAGATTCCCAGCGTCGAAGGACCGACGGTCCTGCGGGCTGCCCTGGATCAGGCCGCTGAGCTCGGCGTCACGGTCAACCGGGTGTCGCAGGGCAGCGGCGCGATGCTCCTGTCGGCAGCCGAACTGCGCGAGATGGCCAGGATCGCCGCGGACAGCGGCGTCGAGGTTTCGCTCTTCGTCGGACCGCGCGAGGAATGGGACATCGGCCGGGCCGCCTGCGCGCCTGAGGGCCAGGTCTTCGCTGGCAGGCTGCGTGGCACGCGCCAGCTCAGGTACGCCATCGACGACATCGCCAGGGCGGCCGAGATCGGGATCAGGGGCTTCCTGATCGCCGATCCCGGCCTGCTCAGGCTCGTCACCGAGCTGCAGGCGGCAGGACAGCTGCCTGAATCGATCGTCTGGAAGGTCTCGGCGGTGCTGGCCCCGTCGAACCCGCTCAGCTTCCGCCTGCTCACCGAACTCGGCGCGTCGACCATCAACGTGCCGTCCGACCTCACCCTCGGCCAGATCGCCGAGATGCGGGCCGTTAGCCGGGTGCCTATCGACCTGTACGTGGAGACGCCGGAGGCGATGGGAGGCGTGGTGCGCGCGCACGAGGCTGCCGACCTGATCAGCGCGGGCGCCCCGATGTACGTCAAGTTCGGGCTGCGGAACTCGCGGCCGCTGTACCCGAGCGGCGTGCACCTCGTCGCGGAAGCAGCAGCGATCGCGAGGGAGAAGGTGCACCGCGCGGCTGTCGCGCTTGAGTGGATCGCCCGCAGCGGCATCGAGCTGACCCAATCCGAGCCGGGCGCCAAGGGCCTTGGCGTCCCCGAGCCGCGCTGACCGGCCAGATGACGGAACTGGCGCCATGACCGCGAACCCCGCACCGGAGGCTGGCCGTCCGCCGGACGGCCAGCTGCGCAGCCAGGGCTGGCTGGCCGGCGACGACGAGGTCGCGGTGCTGCACCGGGTCGCGCTGGCCAGCGCGGGGGTCAGGGTCGGCAGGGATGCCAGCACACCCGTGATCGGGATCGCGAACTCAGCGAGCGAGCTGAACCCGTGCAACCTGCCGCTGCGCGACCTCGTCCGCCCGGTCAAGGAGGGGATCGAGGCGGCCGGCGGCGCTGGCGTGGAGTTCCCCACCATGTCGCTCGGCGAGGACCTGATGAAGCCGAGCGCGATGCTGTACCGCAACCTGCTCGCCATCGAGGTCGAGGAGATGATCAGGGCCAATCCGCTCGACGGCCTGGTCATCCTCGCCAACTGCGACAAGAGCGTGCCAGGTGCGCTGATGGGCGCGATCAGCGCGAACATCCCGACGATCCTGGTGACCGGCGGGGCGCGGCCCGTTGCCAGCTTCGCGGCGCGCCGGTGGGAACGGGCACCGCCCTGTGGCGGCTCTGGGACGAGCGCCGCGCAGGCCGGCTCGGCGACGCCGACTGGCACGAACTGGAGCGGTGCCTGAGCTGCGGCAGGGGCGCCTGCAACACGATGGGGACCGCATCCACGATGGCGGTGCTCGGCGAGGTGCTCGGGCTGATGGTGCCGGGATCAAGCTCGATCCCGGCAGGCGATGAGCGATCAGCGCCCGCTGCCAGGCGGGCCGGCGAGCTGATCGTCGCCGCCGTGGCCGCAGGCGGCAGGCGGCCGACTGACATCCTCACCCCGGCCGCGTTCGCCAACGCGGTGGTGGCGCTGCATGCGATCGGCGGCTCCACGAACGCGGTGATCCACCTGGCCGCGCTCGCGGGACGGGCAGCCGTGGCGTTCCCGCTCGAGGACATCGCCAGGCTCGGCGCCGGGGTGCCGCTGCTCGCCGACATCCAGCCGTCGGGTGCACAGCTCATGCCGGACTTCGACGCCGCCGGCGGCGTTCCTTCGCTGCTCCGCGAGATCTCCGGGCTGCTCGACCTGGACGCGATGACCATCACCGGGCAGGCCGCTCGCTGACATCGTCGCCGCGGCCAGGCCAGCTACCGGGGCGATCAGGCCGGCCAGCGTCGCCGCTGCGCGCTAACGGCTCCTTCGGCGTCGTGCACGGCACCCTCGCCCCTGACGGCGCGGTGATCAAGACCTCGGCGGCGAGCGAGCACCTGCTGACGCACCGCGGACCGGCGGTAGTGTTCCGCGGCTACGACGACATGCAGGCCAGGATCGACGACCCTGGCCTGCCGGTGACCGAGAACACCGTGCTCGTGCTGGCCGGCTGCGGCCCGGTCGGCGTCCCAGGGATGCCGGAGTGGGGCATGATCCCGATCCCGGCGCGGCTGGTCAGGGCCGGCGTCACGGACATGGTGAGGGTCACCGACGCGAGGATGAGCGGCACCAGCTTCGGCACCGTGCTGCTGCACGCCGCGCCCGAGGCGGCCGTCGGCGGCCCGCTGGGCCTGGTCACCGACGGCGACATGATCAGCGTGGACGTGCCCGCAGGCCGGCTCGACCTCGAGGTGTCCGAGGCCGAACTCGCCGCGCGGCGGGCCCGCGCTTGCCCGCAGCCGCCAGCGCACCTGCGCGGCTGGCCAGCCCTCTACGCGCAGCACGTCATGCAGGCGCCGGATGGCTGCGACCTTGACTTCCTCCGGGCGCCAACGGCGGCGCACCGGGCCTTCATCGAGCCCGTCATCGGGCGTTCATGACAGTTCACCTGGCGAAGAGAGAAAGGAGACAGGCCGTGAGGCGTTGGAAAATGGCGGCAGCCGGGGCGGTGGCAGCGCTGCTTGCGGCGGGCTGCGGAAGCAGCGGAGGCGGGAGCGGCGGCACGTCGTCTGGTCCCGTCACCATCACGATTGCTGAGAACTACGGCACTGAACAGAACGCGACGGCGCTGCGGAACCTCGCAGCGGCCTTCCACAAGCTGCACCCGAACATCACGGTCAAGATCCAGCCGCAGAACGGCGACAACTATTTCGCCATCCTGCAGAAGGACGCGATCGCCAGGAGCGGCCCTGACCTCGCGGTCATGTGGACCGGGTTGTTCACCCTCCAGTACAAGAGCTTCCTGACCAATCTCAAGGACGAGATCCCCGCGAAGGATCTGGCCCGCGTGGACACGAACGCGCTGAAATGGACGTCGGACGGCTTCAACCCGGCGAACGGACCGTACGTGATCCCGCTGGAAAACCAGTTCTACATCGGCTTCTACAACAAGGCTGACTTCGCCAAGGCCGGCGTCACCTCGGTGCCGACCGACTGGAGTCAGCTGTTCGCGGCGTGCACGAAGCTCAAGAAGGCCGGGTACACACCGCTGGTCTACGGCAACGGAGGCCAGCCGATCAGCGCCACGTTCTACCCCTGGTACGACCTGAGCTACATGATGATCGGCGCCTTCCCCGTCAGCCAGTGGCAGGGCCTGTACAGCGGCAAGATCCCGTGGACCTCCCCGGCGATCTCGGCCCAGCTTTCCAACTGGACCAAGCTGCACAGCTCAGGCTGCACCAACTCCGACGTCGTCACCAACACTGCCAACCTGGGTCAGTTCGAGAGCGGCAAGGCCGCGATGATGGTTGACGGGACCTGGGACACCCAGAAGTTCACCAATGCGCTTGGCGACAAGGTAGCCGCCTTCGCTCCCCCGTTCTCTGCCTCCCCGATCAAGGGCGTCGTCGACTTCGCGGGCGACGGCATCGCCCAGATGAGCTACTCGCAGCACGCCAAGGAAGACGGCATGTTCCTCGATTTCATGACGACCACCCAGGCCGCCACGATCGTCAACGCCGCCGGCCTGATCCCCGCCATCAACGGCACCTCTACCAGCAACCCCGTCAACCAGCAGATGCTCGACCTCGTTAGCAAGGGCGGCCTCGTCGCCTATCCGATGCTGGACAACGTTGTCCAGGGCGACGTCGTGAGCACAGGCTCGAAGTTCCTGCCCGCTGTGCTGCAGGGAACCCAGTCGGTCAGGGGGGCGCTGCAAGCCATGCAGACCACGCTGGACCAGCTGCCCGCCAACCAGCGGGGCAACACCTTCCCCTGATCCTGATCGAGGTCTCCGGCGGCATCAGTCGCCGGAGACCTCCCGACATCCGCGGAGCGCCATGAGCCTGACCGAGGCGGGACGAGCAGCAACGGCGCGTCCCGCCGCGCGGCGCGGCAGGACCGGCCCGGTCACAAGGTCGCGCCTCGCCAGGCGGCGCAGGCGGGCCGGGATCCTGCTCTCGCTTCCGGCCGTCGCGCTCGTGATCGCCTTGCTCGGGATCCCGGTCGGCCAGGCCGTGTACTACTCCATGACCCAGTGGAACGGCATCGTCGCGACCTGGATCGGCCCGCATGCCTACACGGCGCTGTTCACCGACCCGATCTTCTGGCGGGTGCTGGAGAACAACGGCCTGCTGCTGCTCGCCGTCCCTGTCGCGATCGGCATCCCGCTGGCGATCGCGGCCCTGCTGCACGAGCACGTGCGGGGCTGGCGGTTCTTCCGGTCCGTGTACTTCCTGCCGACCGCGATCTCCTGGGTCGTCATCGGCATGTTCGCGCTGCGCTTCTTCTCGGCCACCGGCGTGCTGAACGGGCTGCTCGCCAACGTTGGGTTCGGGGCGTCGGCCACCGACATGCTCGCCAACGAGCACAGCGCGCTGGCCGCCCTCGCGATCACGTTCATCTGGTCGATGGTCGGCACCAACACGATCATCTTCCTGACCGGTATGGCCACCCTGGATCCAACGCTGACGGAGGCGGCCAGGGTCGATGGCCTCTCCAGGCTGCAGATCTTCGTCAGGGTGACGCTGCCGCTGCTCACCCGCTTCATCCAGTTCTCGTTCGTGATCACGGTGATCAGCGCGTTCTCAGCGCTGTTCAGCTTGATCTTCGTGATGACCAGCGGGGGGCCCGGCTTCGGCACCACGACGCTGGAGTTTTTCATCTACCAGGCGGGCTTTCAGCAAGTCCAGCTCGGAACGGCAGCTCTCTACGGCGTGGTTCTTTTTGCGATCATGGCGATCGTCGGCCTGGTGCAATTGCGGCTGATCAAGCCAGACGACGGCGAGGGCTGGTAGCCATGGCCGCGATTCCAGCCGCCAGCGATCAGCCAGCGGAGACGGCTCCGCAGGATTCGCCGCGGACGGGCGCCGCGGCGAGGCAGGATGCGCGCTTGGGCCCTGTTCGTACTCATGGTCGTGATCGCCGTCGTAATGCTGTACCCCTTCTGGTACATCATTGACAACGCGTTCCGCAGCTCTGGCCAGTTCGACCGCCAGTCAGGGCACTCGCTGAATGGCTGGAAGCAGCTATTCGCGAACCTGCCGGTCGGCAGCCAGCTGCTGAACTCGACAGTGGTGTGCGTCGGCGCGATCGCGATCATCCTGGTCGTCTCGACCACCGCGGGATTCGCGTTCGCCAAGCTGCGCTACCGCGGCAGCGGCATGATCTTCCTGCTCGTGGTCTCCGCGCTGATGGTGCCCCTGCAGTCGATCCTGTTCCCCGAGTTCGTCAACCTGTCCAACGTGCACCTGACCAGCTCCTACACCGGCGCGGTGCTGGTCTACGCGGCGCTCGGCACGCCGTTCGCGACGTTCTTGATGGCCACCTACTACCGGGGCATCTCCGACGAGCTGATCGAGGCCGCGGTGATGGACGGGCTCAGCTACGAGCGCACGTTCGCGCAGATCGCGATCCCGCTGTCGCTGCCCGCGATCGCGACCATCACGGTCCTGCAGTTCATCCAGATCTGGGATGACCTGCTCGTCGGGCTGTTCTTCCTGCCCACGAGCCAGCGCACCATCACCGCTGGGCTGGCGACGCTGTCGACCGGGCGGACGACCAGCGTGCCAGCACTGATGGCAGGCTCGCTGATCAGCGCGGTCCCGGCGATCGGCGTCTACCTGATCTTCCAGCGGCACCTAGTCAAGGGCCTGACGCTCGGAATGGGAAAGTGAGGGCGCGTGGCGCGGATCGAGCTTGACGAGGTCACCAAGCAGTTCCCCGACGGGACCACCGCGGTGCGGTCGCTGGACCTGGCCGTCGGCGACGGCGAACTGCTCGTGCTGGTGGGGCCGTCAGGCTGCGGCAAGACGACGGCGCTGCGGATGGTCGCCGGGCTGGAGGACGTGACCTCGGGGACGATCAGCATCGACGGCCGCCCCGTCAACGACGTGGAGCCGCGGCACCGGGATATCGCGATGGTGTTCCAGAGCTACGCGCTCTACCCGCACCTGTCTGTCTACGACAACATGGCGTTCAGCCTGAAGTACAGCGGCGGGGTGTCCAGGGCCGAGATCAGGCAGCGCGTCGCTGAGGCCGCGAGGATCCTGGAACTCGAGCCGTTCCTGCAGCGCAAGCCGCGCCAGCTCTCAGGCGGTCAGCGGCAGCGCGTCGCGATGGGCCGCGCGATCGTCAGGCAGCCGCGGGCTTTCCTCATGGACGAGCCGCTGTCGAACCTGGACGCGAAGCTGCGGGTTCAGATGCGCGCGGAAATCGCGCAGCTACAGCGCTCGCTCGGCACCACGACGATCTACGTGACGCACGACCAGACCGAGGCGATGACGCTGGGCAACCGCGTCGCGGTGATCTCGGGCGGCGTGCTGCAGCAGGTCGCTGCGCCGCAGGAACTCTACCGGCGGCCAGCCAACCTCTTCGTCGCCTCGTTCATCGGATCGCCGCCGATGAACCTGATCGACGCGACGCTCGAACGGGAGACGGCCCGGTCGTCGTGTTCGGATCCTGCAGGCTGCCGGTTCCCGCGCAGGTCGTGAAGGAGCACCCGGCCCTTCACCGGTACCTCGGCGAGCAGATCGTGGTCGGCATCAGGCCCGAGCACCTGACGGACGCCGAACTCACCGGCGACGGCGGTCCCGGCGGCGGCCCTGGCGCCGCGCAAGGCGGCAGGCCGGTGATCGAACTGCCGATCAGGCTGCGGGAGGAGCTCGGCTCAGAGGTCTACCTGCACGCCGGGATCGGGACAGCCGCGCACGTCAGCGCCGACGTCGCCGACGACCTGCGCTCGCTGGCCACGATCGTGGCCAGGATGGACCCGCGAACCCAGATCACCGAGGGCCAGACCGCCGCAATCGCCGTCGACGCCGCCGGACTTCAGTTCTTCGATCCGGCGACCGGCGCCTGCCTGCGCGCGGCGACCTGACCGCTGCTAGTCGCGCGGTGCGTGCCTCAACCGGAAATAGTCGTCCTCGACCACGACCGGATCACTCGGCACCTGGCGGCGCGGCACGCGGCGGGAGAGCGTGAGGCTGATCTCGTCGTCTCCGCCATGGCGCCTGGTGCCGCTGGCCTCCTTCTGATCGCGAAACAAGATCGCTCCCAAATACATGGCAAGCGCGCCGTACGTCATTGTCTTTCTCCTGCCCCGTCAGAACGGCCGCCGCGCCGATGCTGGCGCGTCTGTTCTCGCGCTCGTCTCGCATCCCGCGGCCTTTGCCGCCCCCATCACGATTCAGGCTGCCAGTAAGGCCCTGGCGATCACATCAGGAGAAACACCTATCTTCAGCGTGCCGACTACCTAAGTCAGCGGTACGCGCTGACTATGTCGGCGCCGAACCTGGCCATCTCCTCGCGCTGCGGCGAGAACTGGAGCAGCAGCAGGTCCACGCCCGCGTCGGCGTAGGCGCTGATCCGGTCCAGGATCTGCGCTGGCGTGCCGATCAGTCCGCTGCGCAGGCCCCGGTTGGAGACGCTGTACTCCTCGAGCGAGACCTGCGACTCCAGCTGCGATCCCTCGATGAAGTCCTGGTAGGACGCGTAGGCCTCGGGCGACGACCGGACGTTGAGTATCCGGTCGAGTTCGGCCTTGACCTGCGCCTCGGTGTCCCGGCAGATCACGTAGCCGGAAACGCCGAACTGCAGCGGCGGCTTGCCTGCCTGCTCCCTGAGCGCCGACAAGTCGGCCACCTTCGCGGCGATCACCTCGGGCGCATCCCCGTGCATCACGTAGGCGTCCGCCTGCGCGGCGATCACCTGCTTCGCCTTCGGTGACTCACCGCCCATGTAGACAACGGGCGCCCTGCTCGGCTTCGGCTCGAGCACCGTCCCGTCGAACTGGTACAGCCCGCCCGCGTGGGTCACGGTCTCCTCGGTCAGCATGCGCCCGATGACCTCGAGCCACTCCTGGGTCCTGGCGTACCTGGCATCGTGCACGTCGAACGGCGCGCCATACTGGCTGGCCTCGTCCTTCCACCAGGACGAGACGACGTTCAGCGAGATCCGGCCAGGTGCTATCACGTCGAGCGTCGACAGCGCCTTTGCCGTCAGCGCTGGCGAGTGGTAGTTCGGCCGGACCGCCAGCATCAGCTCGAGCGTGCTGGTGACCGCCGCGATCGCGGGCGCGAGCGTCCAGCAGTCCAGCGACGGCGCCCGGTGACCCTTGATGTCGTTGAGATTCAGCTCGGCGATCAGCGACAGGTCGAAGCCATGCTGCTCGCTCTCGATCGCCAGGTCCCTGACATACGGCCAGGCGACGGGCATCCCCTCGTCCCTGACATTGCGGAGCCAGCCACCGAAGATCGGCATCCAGTAGCCAAACCGCATCGCCTATGCCGCCTTTCTCATCTCATCGTCAAGCAGCCGCCCGAGATAGCTGGCCACCGCCCGCTGTGCCGCCCGGGGCGCGATCGCCTCGATGCCGGCGTTGTAGTTCGTGGTCGTGTTGATGTCGTAAGTCACGAGCCGGCCGTCGGCGGTCTCGATGAACTCAAAGCCCGCGATCTCGATCCCCTGCCGCCTCGCGAAGTCGACATACCGGCCGGTGATCGGATGGTCAAAATCTTCCCGCAAGGTGAACAGGGGCACTGGCGGCCCGTCGCCTACCTCGCAAGCATCGGCCGGGCAGAGCTGGAAACCGCCGACCGTGGTGTCGGCCGCGATCGCGTAGATGAACTCGCCGCCGACGACCTCGGCCCTGGTGATCCTCGGCTCCGCGGCGCGCAGGTACTCCTGCACCAGCGTGATCCCGTCGGCCGGCGGCTCGTAACCCGGCCCCGCGACGTACTCGTCGAACTCGTCGTGGCTGGTGAACAGCTGCACGCCGAGGCCCTTACCGCCCTGGTTGTGCTTGCTGATGAACGGCGCAGGCAGCTTCCTGGCGGCGGCCGCGAGCTCAGCCGTCCCCGCGACCGCGACGGTGCGCGGCACGTCGAAACCGGCGGCGCGCAGCGCGACGAGCTGTTCGACCTTGCTCATCTCAAGCTCGATCACCCGGCGGCCGTTGACCACCCGGCGGCCGTTCGCCTCCAGCCAGCTCAGCACGCCGCGCGTCTGATCCTTCGCGTGCGGATGCCCCCTGGTATGTGACGACGCGCTCATCCTTGACCAGTACACGCCGGGCGGCGGTGCCCCGGCCAGGTCGAGGACGGCCTCCCCGAGCAGCCACTGCTCGTGCGGCACTCCCGCTTCCTTGAGCGCAGCCTCGATCGGGACGAACCAGTCCGGGTTCTCGTGGAGGACGTGGACCTTCACTGCGCGCTTGCCTCCCGCGGTTGTGCCACGGATGTCAGCGTATGTCAGCCAGCGTCAGATTCCCGCGCGCCCCCCTGGGCCCCAACTTGGGCGGCCCCGGGGCGGTGCGCGAGGCAGGACTGCGCTGCGCCTGCGGAGGAGTGGCGGCGGATTACGCCGAGAGCGCAGCTTTCTCGTTTGCGACGCCATCTGGGCGGCGGGTAGTTTCGTCGGGCGGACGCTGATCCGCGGCGATCTGGCGAGGAGGAAGCGTGACAGAGGCCAGCTCGGAAGCGGCAATCGTCGTCGAGGGCCTGACCAAGTCATTCGGCGAGGTTCGCGCGCTGCGCGGGATCGACCTGGCCGTGCCGCGCGGCACGGTGCTCGGCGTCCTCGGGCCTAACGGCGCTGGCAAGACGACCGCCGTCCGCATCCTGACGACGCTGCTGCGGCCCGATGGAGGCCGCGCGATCGTCGAGGGCTTTGACGTGGTACGAAACGATGCGGCCGTTCGCCGCATCATCGGGCTGTCCGGTCAGTCAGCCGCGATCCAGGAAGAGCTCACCGGCAAGGAGAACCTCGAGCTGATCGGGCGGTTGTATCACCTGAGCTGGCCGGACGCGCGCAGCCGGGCTGCTGAGCTGCTCGAGCATTTCGACCTGGTCGACGCCGCTACACCGACCAGCCAAGACATTCTCTGGCGGCATGCAGCGTCGGCTCGACCTGGCCGCGAGCCTGGTCGGGCATCCCAAGGTCCTGTTCCTCGATGAGCCGACGACCGGCCTGGACCCGCGGTCCAGGCTCGGCATGTGGGACATCATCAGGTCGCTCGTAGCCGATGGCACGACCGTCCTGCTCACCACTCAGTACCTGGACGAGGCTGACGAGCTGGCGAACACGATCGTGGTCTTCGACCACGGCCTCGTAATCGCGCAGGGCACCGCCGAGGAGCTGAAGAACCAGATCGGCGGCGACGTCCTGGAGTTCGCCGTGCCCGACCGGACCAGGATCAGTGACGCTGTCGCAGCCATCAAGCCGCTCGGTGAGGGCGAGCCGCATCTCGACGCCGACACCGGCATAGTCAGCGTCGGTGCCGGGAGCCGCGGCTCCGACATGCTGGTCGAGGCGGTGCGCAGCCTGGACGCCGCGGGAGTTGTCACGCACGGACTGACGCTGCGGCGCCCGTCGCTCGACGACGTGTTCCTCGCCCTGACCGGGCACGCCACCGAGGAGGACGGGCAGCCGAGCGGCAAGCGCGCCGGCCGTCGCAGGGGCAAGCCGGCCGGCAGCGACACGGAGAAAGCCAGAAAGGACAGCGCCTGATGACCGCCATCGCAGCGCCGACAGGACTGCGCGAGTCCGGGCCGAGCACGCTGACCAGGACGAAGTGGGCGGTCAGCGATACCCTCACGATTGCCAGGCGGAACCTGATCGTCTGGTACCGGGTGCCCGCCTACATCTTCTTCAGCGTCGTCCAGCCCGTGATCTTCGTGCTGCTGTTCCGCTATGTCTTCGGCGGCGCTATCCCGGTGCACGGAACCACCTATGTGCAGTATCTGCTTCCTGGCATCATCGGGCAGACCGCGGCGTTCGCCAGCTTCGGCACCGCAATCGCCCTGGCGCAGGAACTGCAAAAGGGTGTGATCGACCGGCTGCGGTCCATGCCGATGGCGCGCTCGGCGGTGCTGGCAGGGCGCCTGGTCGCCGACACGGTCAGGATGCTGGTGACGATTCTGATCATCGTGGCCGTTGGCTACGCGGTCGGTTTCCGGTTCACCAACGGCGTCGCCCCGGCGATCTCCATGATCGTCCTCGCGACCGTGTTCGGCCTGGCGATCTGCTGCATCGCGGCCTACACAGGCCTGGCTATCGGCGACGAGGAATCTGTGCAGTCATTCGGCCTGATCTGGCTGTTCCCGCTGACGTTCGTCAGCTCCGCGTTCGTGCCGATCGCGACGATGCCCGGCTGGCTGCAGGCCTTCGCCAACAACCAGCCGGTCACGTTCGTCATCAACGCGATGCGCGCGCTCGCGCTCGGGCACCTGCCGGTCGCGCCGAGCATGCTGAAGAGCATCGCCTGGCTGGCGGGAATCTTCATCGTGTTCGCGCCGCTGGCCGTCCGCGCTTACAAGCGAGCCGCCTGACCGTGTGCAGCGCCCTGGCCCGGTCAGTGCTAACGCTGCACGTGTCATGAAGCACCATCGTTGGTTCCACTTTGTGTTGAGCCATCGATGATGCAGACACCGCCACGCCGGGAAAGCAGGCGCTAGCTGGCCGCCCAGTTCGCCCTCGCTCTGGTGTCTGCACAGGATGGAAGTGCGACAAGGTCAGGAAAGAGGGTGAGGAGTCGGTGCAGGTGGCAACCAGCGACCTGATCGCGAGGGCGCGAGGCGGAGACGGTGAGGCGTTTCGTCAGCTGACAGCACCGCACCGCAGGGAACTGCAGGTGCACTGCTACCGGATGCTCGGATCCTTCCAGGACGCCGAGGACGCCGTCCAGGACACGCTGCTGGCCGCGTGGCAAGGCCTCGGCGGGTTCGAGGGGCGCGCTTCACTCCGCACCTGGCTCTACCGGATCGCCACGAGCCGGTGCCTCAACGCGCGTCGCTCGGCCAGCCGGCGACCCGCCAGGGAGTGGAACGTGCCCAAGGTCGAACCGCCAGAGCCGACCCGCCTCGGCGAGGTCGTCTGGCTCGAGCCATTCCCCGACGCCCTCCTCGAGGGGGCTGCCGACGTGCCGCCCGGTCCTGAGGCGCGCTATGAGCAGACCGAATCCATGTCCCTGGCGTTCGTGACCGCGCTCCAGGTCCTGCCGCCTCGCCAGGTCGCCGTCCTCATCCTGCGTGACGTCCTCGGATTCCGCGCGAACGAGGTGGCCGGGATGCTCGATACGACGGTCGAGTCTGTTAACAGCGCCCTCAAGCGTGCCCGCGCCAGCCTGCAGCGCCATCAGCCAACCGGCCGCGAGCCGCCTCCCGCCGCTGGATCACCTTCAGAGGAGGCGATCGTGGCGAAGTTCGTCAGCGCCTACGAGGCGGCCGATCTCGACGCGGTCGTGGCACTGCTGACCGACGACGTCTTCGTCTCGATGCCGCCGATGCCGTTCGAATACGCAGGGCCGCGAAGCCGTGGCCCGCTTCTGCGCCGCCGTGCTCGGACCCGGCCGTAGGTTTGACCTCGTGCCGACGCGAGCCAACGGTCAGCCAGCCTTCGGTGCCTACCTGCGCGGGCCTGACGGCGTCCGCCACGGTACTGGCCTCATCGTCCTCGCCCTCACCGGCGACCGGATCTGCGCTATGACCCGCTTCGAGAAGAGCGTGCTCCCGTGGTTCGGGCTGCCGCGATCGTTCCCGTGCGCGCGTTAGCTGCCAGGCGAGGCGAGCCCGAGCCTCGGAAACGGCGGCGCGTGCTGCCGGTACTCACCTGTCACGCGGGCGCTGGCGAGCGAGCGGAGGAAGCTCGCCGGACCGTCGAAATCAGGCATCTCAAGGTACGCGGCGCCGACGCCGGCCGGGTCGTGGGCATCGGACCCGGCGGCGCCCGGCAGCCCCCAGCGGCTGGCTAGGTTGCTCGCGCGCGCGTTCAGTTCCTGGTCGGCGATCTTGGCGTTGAAGACCTCGACGATGTCGGCCATGCCATCAGCGCAGAGCCGCTCCGCCGCGGCGCCGAGGCTGCCGCGGACTGGGTCGAACGGGTGCGGCAGGTACACCAGACCGCCCTGCGCCCTGATCGCTGCGACCGCGTCCGCGACCGGCAGCACGTAGGGGATCCGCTCGGACAGGAACAGGCCGATGATCTCGCCAGCCTGGGTCCTGATCTCCTCCCCGACGATCACCCGCACGGGGCCCTTCCAGGCGGCGGCAGCTTCCATCGCGGCCCTGGTCTCGTTGTGATCGGTGATCGCGATCACGTCGATCCGCTCGGCGGCCGCCCGCTCCGCCAGTTCGCCGAGCGTGGTGATCGCGTCCCCTGACGCCACGGTGTGCATGTGACAATCCACCCGCACCCAGTCTGTCCGCATCGACGCTCAGCCGCGGTCTGCGCGCATCTAGCACCTGCCGTTCGGGTGGGCGGTCAGGACTGAAGGGCCTCGAGCGCCCGGCGGGCGCGGTCTTCGACCCCCGGAGCCAGGAGGTCCGCGTCAGATGAGCCGGTTCCCATCGCGTTGGCCGCGTAGCGGACGAACACGCCCTCCAGGATGCAGGCGAGCTTCCAGTACGCGAACGCGACGTAATAGCCGATGTCCGCCAGGTCCCGCCCCGAGCTCGCCGCGTAGCGATCGGCGACCTCGCCGCGGGTCGGGAAGCCGGGCAGGCCGGTGGCAGCCGACTGGGCCATCGTGACAACTGCGGGCGAGGAGTAGCCGTGCCCTGGTCCTCGGCCCAGTACGCCAGCAATGTCCCGACGTCGGCCAGCGGGTCGCCTAGCGTGCAGAGCTCCCAGTCGAGAACCGCCATGATCCGTCCGCCGGCAGACATGATCGTGTTGTCCAGCCGGTAATCGCCGTGCACGATCGCGGTCCCAAGCTGGGCGGGCAGCCGGTCGGTCAGGATCTTGTGCACCTCGTCCACGAGTGGCACCGGGCGGTATACGCCGATCTCCTTGGCCTGCTCCTGGGACTTGCCGAACTGCCCGTGCCAGCGGCGCAGCTGTCGCTCGATGTACCCGTCCCGCCGCGCGAAGTCCCCGAGCCCGACGGTGTCCACGTCGACCCGGTGGATGGCCGCGAGCACGTCGACAAGCTGCTCCCCCGCCACCTTGCGGCTCGGCTCGTCGAGCACAGCCTCGGTCCCGGCGACGTCGCGCAGCACGTACCCGTCGACGTAACCCATCAAGTAGAAGGGCCGGTCGTTGACCGTCTCGTCCGCGCAGAACGCAAGCGCGGGAGCGACCGGCACCTCGGTATCGCGCAGCGCCGAGATGACCCGGTATTCCCTGGCCATGTCGTGCGCGGTGGACAGCACGTGGCTGGTCGGGGGCCGGCGCAGTACGATCTTCCGACCGGTCGCGTCGGTCACCGCATAGGTGAGGTTGGACCGGCCCCCCGAGATCAGCTCGAAGCGCAGCGGCGCCATGAGCCCGCTGGTGTGGCCGAGCAGCCACTGCGTGACGTCGCCGGTCCTTACGCCTTGCACCATGCCTAACCCCTTCCGGCCAAGCGGCTGTGCAAGCGGCGCATGCCGCTCAGCCACCGGTCGCGATCTTCGGCGCGCCGGCGCTCATACTTGGCGACCTCTGGATGCGGCAGGATCAGGAAACGCTCGTCTGCGACCGCGGCGAGAACGCTGCCGGCGACCTGTTCCGCGGTGAGCACGCCGTCTACGGACGCTTGCAGCGACACGCTGCCGTTGCCCGTCGCGGACGGGATCGCACCGGTGTCGGGCGCGGGCGGCACGAGACCGCCGACTTCTCTCCTGCTGGTGGCACCCAGGTTCGTGCTCACGGCCTGCGGGCACAGGCACGACAGGCGAATTCCGCGATCGCCGTAGGTGATCGACAGCCATTCGGCGAACGCGACCGCGGCGTGTTTGGTCACCGCATAAGGCGCGGAGCCGAGCTGGGTCAGCAGCCCCGCCGCGGACGCCGTGACCATCAGGTAGCCGCCTCCCCTCGCAAGCATGCCGGGAAGGACGGCCCGCGCGACGTACACGTGGCTCTGCACGTTGATGGCCCAGATCCTGGACCACGCCTCATCCGGGACCTCGATGCCGCCCGCCACGATAATGCCGGCGTTAGAGAAGAACAGGTCGATCCGTCCGAATTCCTGCTCGACCCTGGCGACCAGGGCCCGCACGGCGGATTCGCTCGCCACGTCGGCGGGAACGGCCAGGGCGGCCATCCCGCCCGCGGTGATCTCCGCCGCCACGGCCGCGGCGCCTGGCGCGTCGGCATCGGATACCACTACGCGGCGGCGCCCTGCCCGGCGAGAGCGTGGCAGAGCGCGCGGCCGATGCCGCTGGCGCCGCCGGTAACAACCGCTATCTGGCCCTTGACCTCCACGGTCAGCGCCGGGCTGTGTTAGTCAGGGGGGACGACCCGGGACCCCCCCGACCGCGGGCGGCGGCGTCGGCCCAGGCGGCCATGTCCGGATCGGCCTCGATGAGGTCGGCGTACTTCTTTCTCGCCTCCTCGCGCTTGGCCGGGATGTACTCGGTCGGCCAGAGGCCGGGATGCGGCTCGTAACCCCTGAGCACGTTGCGGGCCACGGTCACCTTGTGCACCTCGTCGACGCCGTCGGCGATGGCCATTGTGGGCGCGCCTGCCCACATGGCCTGCAGCGGGGTCAGGTCGGTAGTGCCGAGCGAACCCAGGATGTGCAGCGCACGGTAGCTGACGTCGCGCAGCACCTTGGCGCAGGTGTACTTGCACGCCGAGATCTGGGTTCTGGCCTGCTTGGTGCTCGAGTTGTCGATCGTCCAGGCTGTCCACAGCACAAGCAGCCTGAGCATGTTGATCTCGGCATAGGAGTCGGCGATCGCCTCCTGGACCATCTGATGGTCGGCGATCACCTTGCCGTGCGACTGCCTGGACAGGGCCCGCTCGCACATGATGTCGAACGCCAGCTTGACCTGAGCGACCGTGCGCATGGCGTGGTGGATCCGGCCACCGCCCAGCCGGCGCTGCGCCAGCACCTTGGCGCCGTCCTCGGGGCCCAGCAGATGGTCCAGTGGCACCCGCACGTCGTTGTAGCGAATGTGATTGTGCAGTGCCGGGTACGGCGCGATCTCGACGCCCGGCGCGTCGCGCGGGACCACGAACATGCCGTTGGTGCACATCACGAAGATGATGTCGGCGTGCGCCCCGGCGCTGGTGAACCACTTCTCGCCGCTGATCACCCACTCGTCGCCGTCCCTGGTCGCGTGGGTGCGGAACAGGCTCGGGTCGGAGCCGCCCTGCGGCTCGGTCATGGAGTAGGCGGAGAAGATTTCCTGGTTCATCAGCGGGTGCAGCCAGCGGCTCTTCTGCTCCTGCGTGCCGTACGCCGCGAGCATCTCCATGTTCCCCGTGTCGGGCGCCGCCGTGCCGAAGACCACAGGCGCCGACCGGTACCGGCCAAGGATCTCGTTCAGCAGAGCAAGCTTGAGCTGGCCGAAGCCTGGACCGCCGAGGTCGCGGTCGAGGAAGAGTGCCCAGAGCCCGCGGTCCTTGACCTGCTGCTTGAGCGGGTCAGCCAGCGCCTTGGCCCTGGGTGATCGCGAGTAGGCGGCGCCTGGAAAGACCAGGTCGAGCGGTTCAACCTCGGTCCGGCAGAACTCCTCGACCCAGTCGAGCTGCTGCTGGAACTCCGGCTCGGTCGAGAAATCCCATGCCACAAGGTCCTCCAGGGACGGCCTGGTTACTAGAACGCGATTCTAAAAGCTGGCTTAACCGGCGGACAAGGTGCGCGCGCCCTCCGCGGAGTCGTTCATGACGGGACTGCCACCGGCGCTCTCCGTCGTCGCGGCGTCCGCGCCGAGCCCTGCCGCGTCGCGCATCCACTGACCGATCCGCTTCATGAGCTGGGGTCCAGCCCCGGATTCAGCGTGCCCGAAGCCCGGCACAATCCAGAGTTCCCTGGGCTCGTTCGCCGCTGCGTAGATCTGTTCGGCGTGGTCGACGGGAAAGAAGGCGTCCTTGTCGCCGTGCACGATGAGCAGCGGGATCGGAGCGATCAACGCGGCAGCGTCGTCCGGCGGCAACGGCACAGGGTCCCACTTTCCACCGGAGATCCTGGTCTTCATGATCGCCTTGGTGAACATCCGGCCAATCCGGTGCTCGATCGCCAGGTGCACCAGCCGCATCGGCCTGGTGCCGCGGTAGTACCAGCGTCCAGGGCCGCTGACCGACACGACGGCATCGACGTGCCCGAGCAAGCCGGCGTGGCGGAGCACCGCCGATGCCCCCATCGAGAAGCCGATCGTCACCACGCGCCGGTAGCCAAGCTCCCTGGCGTAGCCGACCGCTACGGCGACGTCCTTGATCTCCTTGTCTCCCATCGTCGACACGCCGCCAGACCTGCCATGGCCACGGAAGTCAAAGGTGACGACGCCCCCGAACTCATTGAGCCTGGTCGCTGCCTTCCATACCGCGGGACGCTGCCAGCTCAACGTGAAGCCGTGCGCCAGCACGATGCCCAGTTCCTTGTCGCCCGGCAGGTGCGCGGCGTCAATCGGCACACCGTCATCAGCGACGATGGTTCTGGCATACGGCACGGGCTTGCTCATAGGTACATTCTGCGTGAGCACCCGCAGTGGTCGGTCGGCACCGATGCCGCCGGTTCTTGGACCGAAGGGAGACAGCGTGACTACGCCCGTGCGGCAGGTCTGCGAGCAGGCACGCGCAGCGGCCGCGGTGACCCGCGAACTCGACGCCAGCGCCAAGGACGCTGTCCTGGTCAGCCTCGCCGAGGCGATCGAGGCCGGCCGCGACGGGCTGAAGGCTGCCAATGCGATCGACGTCAGGTCGGCCAGGCAGGCGGGCGTCTCGGCGACGCTCGTGGACCGGCTGACGCTGACCGATGCCCGGCTCGCGGCGATGGTGCACGCGGTGCGCGCCGTGGCCGCGCTGCCCGATCCCGTCGGCCAGGTGATCAGGGGCACGGCGAGGCCGAACGGCCTGCTGATCGAGCAGGTCAGGGAGCCGCTCGGGGTGGTCGCCGTGGTCTATGAGGCCAGGCCGAACGTGACCGTGGACGTCGCGGCGCTGTGCCTGAAGTCGGGCAACTCGGCCGTGCTCCGCGGTTCATCGATCGCGGCGAACACCAACGCCGCAATCGCCGACCTGATCGGCGCCGTCTTGCGCGGCCAGCACGCCGTTCCTGAGCACGCCGTGCAGCTGATCAGGGACAACTCCCGCGCGGCGGTCGTCGACCTGCTGACCGCGGACGAGTTCGTCGACCTGCTCGTCCCGCGTGGCGGCCGCGGCCTGCTTCAGACCGTCCGCGAGCACGCGACCGTTCCCGTGGTCATTGACGGCGACGGAAATTGCCATGTCTATGTCGACGCGTCAGCCGATCCGGCCATGGCCACGAACATCATCGTGAACGCCAAGACCTCGCGGCCGAGCGTGTGCAACGCCGCGGAGACGCTGCTCGTCCACGCGCACATCGCGCCGTCCTGGTTGCCTGACGCGCTCGGCGAGCTGCACAAGCTTGGCGTGATCGTCCGCGGTGATGACCAGGTCAGGGCCCTGTGGCCGGACGCTGAGCCAGCCGACGAGAGCGATTGGGGCACCGAATACCTTGACCTGATCCTCGCGGTGCGGATCGTTCCTGATCTCGACGCAGCGCTCGATCACATCGCAAGGTGGGGCACCAGGAACTCCGAGGCGATAGTGGCGCAGGACATCGCCGCGGCCCGCAGGTTCGCCAGGGCTGTCGACTCGGGCAGCGTGTTCGTGAACTGTTCGACCAGGTTCTCCGACGGCGGCGAGTTCGGCTACGGGCTTGAGATCGGGGTGTCCACGCAGAAGCTGCACGCCCGCGGTCCGATGGGGCTTGAGGCGCTGACCTGCGTAAAGAACGTGACCTGGGGTACCGGCCAGATCCGCGCTAACGCGGCAAGCCAGTGCCGTTCCTTGCCGTTTGCAGACCGCGGCGTGGCGGTCAGACCGTACGGCCGAAGACCACGAGGGAATCGCGGTGCACGGCGTGCATATCCCTGGCGGCGCGGCGGGCCGGCGAATCCTGGCCGATCTTCCCGCCGAGGAAGGAGCCGTCAGCCAGGATCGCCGAGCACGCCCTCGGCTGGGCCTGCAGCAGCGCCTCGGTCAGCGCCCTTACGCGTTCCTGGCTGGCCCCGGTTAGCTCAGCGTGAGCTTGCCTGGAAGCCTTCGATCCGCGGCGGATGAGATCGGCGACATCGGCGCAACGCTGCGGGTCGAGCGGGCCGTCTTGCTCGACCAGGCGCGTGCCGCAGCCGGAACAAGATCGAGAGCACATCACCAACCTCGTCGGTGGTCAGCGCGCGCAGCAGGCGCAAGATCGCGGCCGGTACCGACACCGATCCCCTGCCGATCAGCCGTTCAGGGTGCCGTACGTCGACGAGTTCGACGACCGCGCCCGGCTCGAAGTCGCCGTCGACCCATTTCACCCCGCTCAGGAACAGCGTGCTGCCCGCCCGCAAGCTGCGCTCGGCGTCGCGGTTGATCCCGATCGCGCCCATCGGATAGGCGATCCCGCCAACCCACCGCTGGGCCGGGCCTAGCTGGCCGGCCGCGGCCCTGATGACCGTGCCGAGCCTGGCCCGAGAGCTGAGACTCCTGGCCACCACGTCGGTGTCACGCGCCGAGGCGATCACGCACTCCACACCGCAGTACGCCGCCCTGGCGGCAGCGTTGAGCTTGGACCGCATGCCTCCTCTGCCCTCGCCGGACGCCGTGGTCCGCAGCGCCCTGGCCTCGTCAGGCGTCAGCCGGGAAATCCGCTCGAGCATCTGATCGTCGCCGTACACAGCGCGGACGTTGGTCAGGAACGTCAGCCTGGATGCCTGGGCCGCGACGGCGACGGCGACGGCGATCTGGTCGTTGTCAAGCTCGGACGTCGGGTCGGTCGTGTCGTTGCCGTTGACGACGGGCAGCAGGCCCTGCTCGAGCGCGGAGCCGAGCACGCTGCCGACATCGCGCATCGCCGCCGGCGAGTCCAGGTCGCTGCGCGAGAGCAGGATCTGGCAGACCTCCATCCCGACCGCCGCGGCTAGCTGGCGGTACAGGGCAAGCAACGCGGGCTGGCCGACCGCGGCAGCGAGCGCGACCCCGAGCGGCCCGGCCGGTTCGGTGCCGTACCTGTCCAGTGTTGCGGCGAGCGCGCTGGTGTCGCTGGCCTGCGAGACCGCATCCCGGACGGCGTCCAGGAGCCGCTGCAGCTCAGGCCCCGACCGCGCGGTCGGACCCTCGAACGCCAGCAGCCCCCTGCCGAGCCTGGCGGCGCCCGAGGTCACCAGGATGACCTGATGCCGCTCTCGCTGAGCGGCGGCGATCTGGGTCACCAGATCGGCGATGACATCCAGCGCCAGGCCGTCCCCGCTCGCGATCGAGCTCGAGCCGAGCTTGAGTACAAGCCGGGTCATGCCGCCTCGCCGGATAGGTGCCGATTATCAGCCGCCACGATACGCGGCGATCACCTGGCCAAGCGCCTCCATGCTGGGCTGATGGGTGGTCACGCTGTCAAAGCCGTACAGCTCATGCCGCCTGCTGAGTTCCTCAGCCGCCTCGCCTGCACTCTCGCTGTAGAGCACGAACGGGCTGGCCAGGATCTCCTCGACCGTCATCCAGGGGACGACCGCGGCCATCTCGGCGGCGGACTCATGAGGGCTCGGGCCGATCGCGACGTGCTGCAGCAGCACGTCGGACCGGTACTCGCGCCCGCCTGCCTGCTCGCGAACCGCGGCGACCCGCTCGGCGGTTTCTGGCGCGCTTACCAGCGTGAAGGTGCCGAGTTTCTGGCCTCGTACCTGCCGCAGCCCGGCGAAGCCGACCACGTCCGCGTGCCTGGCGGCCACTGCGAGACCCGCGCCCGACATGGCCGCGATCATCAGCGGCACCGGCTGCTGCACGGCCGCGGGCACGTGCCCGTGATCCGCGAGCCTGCGCCTGACCTCGGTGGCCGTGGACTCCAGCAGCTCGATTCGCTGCGGGAAAGCCAGCCACGCCAGGCCGGCGTCGTCATGCTCGCTCTTCGTGTGCCCGGCGCCGATCCCCAGCTCGGCACGTCCGCCGGAGACCAGGTCGAGCGTGGCTACCTCGCGCGCGAGCAGCGCAGGGTTCCAGAAGCCCGCGTTGAGGACATAGGTACGCAGGCGCAGGCGCCGGCTGATCGTCGCGGCCGCCGCGAGAAGCGTGAACGGGCCCATGGCGCCCAGATGGTCTGGTGCGGCGAGCACATCGTAGCCAAGCTCGTCGATGCGAAGCACGAGCCGTTCGAATTGCGCGGCTGAGGCCGCAGCGTGGAAGTTGAGGCCGAACTGGATATCCGCCATGCCGCCATGCTGATATGAGACGTCGCCCGCCCACCATCTCGTCCGCTACCGGCGCAACGCGCCAGGCCGATCTGGCGGTGACTACCCTGAGCGGGGCGTCGCAGAAGCGGAGGACTGATGCACCGAGCCCCCGAGCCCGGCAACGCGTCTGAGCGCGATCTCCTGCTCGGCTGGCTGGCTTTTCACCGCGATGCCCTGGCCGCCAAGTGCGACGGGCTGAGTGCCGCGCAGCTTGTCCAGGCCTCGGCCGCGCCGTCGGACCTGACCCTAATCGGCCTGGTCAGGCACATGACCGAGATGGAGCACGTGTACCTGGTGCATGCCATGGGCGGAGGGCCTTTCAGCCTGGTGTACTGCACCGAGGTGGCGCCCGACGCCGACATCAGCGATCTGTCAGCGGATCTGGTGGCCGCGTCGATGGCTCGATGGCACTCCGAGCGCTCCCAGGCTGACCTGCTGCTTTCGCAGGCGGTGTCGCTGGAGGCAGGCGCCGCTGGCAACCGGTTCTCGGTGCGCTGGAATCTGATCAAGGTGATCCAGGAGTACGCCAGGCACAACGGCCACGCGGACCTGATCAGGGAGCGCATCGACGGCACGACAGGCGAGTGAAGTTGGTTGAGGCGAGAAACCTTTGACAATCTCAAGCATTCCGGAATATCCTTGAGTCACTCAACTGTTGAGCTGCACAAGACTGTTGGGTGCGCGCGGTGCCGTGACCCGCACCGAGTGTCGAAACAGGAGGCTGACAGTGGGCTGGTGTCCAGGTGGCGACAAGCTCGATCAGGAGATCTTTGATGCCATGACCGAGTTCATCGGCCATCTCATGCGGCGCGGCGAGCAGCTCTCGCAGCGCTTCGGGGTGTCCGTCTCCTGCATGAAGGCTCTCCGGCGGCTCGATGCGCCGGTAGCGATGAAGGACCTCGGCCAGCGCTTGCACTGTGACCCGTCCTTCGTCACCTCGATCGCCGATGCGCTCGAGCAGCGCGGTCTTGCCAAGCGCGAGCCGAATCCCGCCGACCGGCGGATCAAGAACCTCGCTCTGACTGACCGCGGGCTTGAGATCAAGGCAGTTATGGAGCAAGAGACGCTCGGCCTGATGCCGTGGACGCACGCACTGGACCCGGGTGAGCGCGAGCAGTTCCTCGAACTCGTGCGGAAGATGTGCAAATCGCTGGCTGCCGCGCCAGTAGTGCCCTCCGCCAACGAGCCCGAGAAGGAGGTGAGCAGCGCCCAGGGCGCGCCAGCGCCCGCCGCTCTCTAACCCGGCATCACACGCGGACCTGCGCGGCGCAGGCTGATCTTCCGCTAGCTGGCGGAAGTCGCAGGTTGTAAGCGCCAATCCCATATTTCTCCACGTCGTGACTCAAGCGCGAGTCACCACGGCGGACTAGCACGCCCAAAAGAAGGTGAGGAGACCGCTGTGTCTACGACGCAACCGGTTACCGGCCGGGCCGTCACACCCGGCGCGCCAGCCAACGAGGGCAAGAAGCACCTTGGCCTGGCACTGTTCGTCATCGCCACCGCTCAGCTGATGGTGGTGCTCGACTCCGCCATCGTCAACGTCGCTCTGCCGCATATCCAGCGGGCGCTCGGCTTCTCCGGCAGCGGGCTGGAGTGGGTCGTGACCGCTTACGCGGTGACCTTCGGCGGCCTGCTGCTTCTAGGCGGCAGATCGGGCGACCTGCTCGGACGGCGCAGGATATTCATTTATGGCCTGCTGCTTTTCTCGGCCGCATCGCTGCTCGGCGGCTTCGCGACATCCGAGGCCTGGCTGCTCGCCTCCAGGGCGCTGCAGGGCGTAGGCGGCGCGATGGTCGCCCCCACGGCGCTGGCCCTGATCAGCACCACGTTCCAAGAAGGCTCAGCGCGCAACCGCGCCATGGGCGTCTACGCAGCGATGAGCGGCGGCGGCGCTGCAGTCGGCCTAATCGCCGGCGGCGTGCTCACCACCTACCTGTCGTGGCGCTGGGTGCTGTTCGTCAACGTGCCCATCGGCATCGCGACCGCGATCTTCGCCAGGTACGTGCTGCCCGAGTCTCCGCGCAGGCGCGGCCGTTTCGACCTGCCCGGCGCCATCACCGTCACCGCTGGAGTGGCCCTGCTGGTCTACGGCCTGTCCAACGCCAGCACCGACCAGCACGGCGTCTCGCACTGGGCCGACGGCAAGGTCATCGTCTCGCTGGTGGCATCTGTCCTGTTGCTGACAGCATTCGGGCTGATCGAGTGGCGCAGCCGTCACGCGCTGATGCCGCTCCGCATCCTGGCCAACCGCAGCAGGACAGGCGCATACGTTGTGATGCTCTGCCTGGCCACCGCCATGTTCGGAATCTTCTTCTTCCTCACGATCTTCGTGCAGGAGGTGCTGGGTTACAGCGCCCTGAAGTCCGGCGTGGCATTCCTGCCCTTTGCGGTCATAGTGGTCGTGATGTCCGGCGTGGTGTCACAGCTCATCGCACGTACCGGCCCGCGGCCGCTGATGCTAACCGGCGCCACGATCGCGGCCGGGGGCATGTTCTGGTTCTCGCAGCTGACCGTGAACAGTGACTACGTGGGCGGCCTGCTGGGCCCGATGCTGGTCACCTCGGTCGGTCTCGGCATGCTGTTCGTGCCGCTGTCTATCGTGGCGCTGAATCGCGTCGCCGGCGAGGACTCGGGCGTGGCATCCAGCCTGCTCAACACCGGACAGCAGGTGGGCGGCGCGATCGGGCTCGCGGCGCTGGGCACCGTGACCTGGACGGCCGTCTCTGACAACGTCAAGCACCAGGCCGCCACGGCCGCGCAGGCGGCTCATTCGGCCGGCCACTCGGCCGCGCAACTGCCGGCGAAGGCCGTCGGCGGGGTGCCCGCGTCAGTCCTGCACAACGCCCTGGCCTTCGGGATCGCCCGCGGGTTCCTGCTCGCGGCCGGGATCGCCGTGGTGGCACTGATTGTCACGGCTGCTACCATCCGGCTGCGCCGCTCCGACATCGCCGGCACCGTCAGCGTGCCTGATGACGCCAGCGGCCTGGCCGACGGGAGCGAGCTCGAGGGTTCCCTGCGGTAAAGCCTGCATTCATGGCCCCGGCGCGGATTGGATCCGCGCCGGGGTTTTGTTGTAGCGCGGGGCGACCGGGGGAAAGAAAGGCGGGATGAGGGCACCAACGGTGGTGCGAGCGCACGACGTGCCGTGGTGGGGCGTCGTCTCCTCGGCGGCCACGCCGGTATTGCAGATCGGCGGGTGGTCGGTAGCTGCCTCGCTGCAGCCGCAGTCGTTCGACTCGGTCAAGCAGAGTGTCAGCGCGCTGGCCGGCCAGGGCGCGGCGGACCGGTGGGTCATGACGCTGACCTTCATCGTGGTCGCCATCTGCTATATCGCCACCGCCGTCGCGCTGCGCCCGGCCGCGCTAGCCGGCCGGCTTGTGCTGATCGCCGGCGCCCTGGCCGGCCTGCTTGTCGCCGCCAACCCAGAGGCGGCCCCTGGCAGTTTCTCGCTCCCGCACGCGCTGTGGTCAGCGCTGGGATTCGCGCTCCTTGCCGCGTGGCCGCTCGGGGCGTACCGCGGAGGCCCCGGCGTACCGTGGGCTCTGCGGCCGAACCCCTCCATTGGCGCTGTTGCCGTGATAGTGGCCCTGACCGGCTGGTTCCTGGTCGAACTGCTCACCGGTGGCGCAGCCCTTGGCCTGGCCGAGCGCCTTGTCGGCTTCGCTCAGGCCGCCTGGCCGCTGATCGTCGTCGCCTCTTGCCACATGACGCATAGGCATCTAAGTATTTGACTTAGAACGTTTTGATGCCTACGGTTTGCGGCAAGGAGGTTGTCGTCATGCCCGATCTGCCGATGCGCGGCCAGGTGGCCCTGATCGCGGGAGCGAGCAAGGGAATTGGCGCCGCCACGGCCGAGGCCTTCGCCGCGGCCGGCGCTCGAGTCGTGCTCGCCGCGCGCGACGCCGAAGCACTGAGATCTGTCGTCCAGCGCATCCAAGCCGCTGGTGGAGACGCTGTCGCCGTGCCCTGCGACGTCACCGACGCCAGGGCGGTTGCCAGCCTGGTCGAGCACGCTGTGGGCCAGTACGGCCGGCTCGACGCGGCGTTCAACAACGCGACCGACGGGCCGCTGCCTGCGCCACTCGCCGAGATCGATATCGCCGAGTTCGACCGCGGCATCGCAACCAACATCCGCGGCACCTTCCTGGGGATGAAGTTCCAGATTCCCGCGATGCTCGCCTCGGGCGGCGGCGCGATCGTGAACATGGCCTCGGTCGCCGGCCTGAATGCGACCGCGAACCTGGCAGCCTACGTCGCCGGCAAGGCTGGCATCATCGGCCTGACCAAGGTCGCGGCGCTGGACTACGCCGACCAGGGCATCAGGGTCAACGTCGTAGCCCCAGGGCCGATCCTGACCCATCACCTGGAGGCCGCCGGGCCGCAGGCCCAGCGGCTGGCCGGGCAGTCCACACCCATGCGAAGGACCGGGCGGCCCGCCGAGGTGGCCGAGACCGTGCTGTGGCTCTGCTCGCCCGCGTCCTCGTTCATCACCGGCGCCGTAATTCCGATCGATGGCGGTCAGTCGGCCGGCTCGAAGCCGCCGCAGATGTACCGGCAGGGTCAGCCGATGACCGCACCCGGCGAACCCGCCATCTCAAGAGGGCAAAGCTGAGTATGCGAACCGCGCGGGTCCCCGCGCTCCGCCGCTCGTGCCGCATGGCATGTCGGCGCGTAGATGCCCGCCGCCCCACCCAGCCGCCAGCCAAATTGAACAGCTACGTGCCGTCGCCGTTCAAACAGTGCGGGTGGCGGCACTTAGCTGTTCAATTTGCTGGCCTCTACGCAGGCGATCGCAGCGCGATCACCGGGCAGGCGGCGATGGCGGCGCACGGCATCAACAATCTGGGCCGCACCGTTGTCGACGTGCTGATTCCGATCCAGCGACGGAGGCGGGACCAGAGCTTCGTGCACGTTATGCGCACGTCGAGGATGCCGGCCTTCTCTACACGGATGACCAGCGATGGCGCATCGCGAACATCCAGCTGAGCGAGCTGACCGCCGCGCCGCCGGGGTTGAGCTCAGGCGCTGAGCTGGCCGACCAGATCACGCAGCAGTTGCCAGGACTTATCGTCCTCCGCCGTGCCCTGATGCGGCCAGCAGAACCGGCCCGCCTCGCTCGCGATCTCGGCGACGTCCCAGCGGACCCGGTAGAGCTCGAGCAGCGCGGGCAGCGGTCGCACGCCCGTCGCGGTCGCATAGGCCTGAAGTACCGAGCCGTTGCCAGGATCGAGATCCCACAGATCCCGCTCAGGCGGCGCGACCAGAGCCGTGTCCCAGTCGACAAGCCGCCAGCCCCGGCTGGTCAGCATCGTGTTGCCGGGATGCGGCTCGCCGTGCGTGAGCACCGAGCGCAATGGAGCCGCCATGGCAGCTGCGGCGAGTTCGTCGTAGCGGCGAAGGAGCAGGCTGATCGGTTCCCTGTTCTCGGCGAGCAGCCGCGCCATCGGCCCGGTGTACGGCCCGGCCTCCGGCAGATCGCGGGGCCCGAGCGCGAGGACCTGCTCAAGGTGGTCGCGGTGCGAGACGGCGTAGCTCTCGGCCAGGGCGCGAGCGCTCACCGCGGGCGGGGCCGTGTGCACGGCGACGACCATGTCAAGCACTCGATCACGATGCTCCTGACTGGAGAATTCACCCCACTCGAAGCTCTGGCCAGCCACGAACGGGTAGAGCGCGACGGCGAATTCATCCCCAGCGCGCACCACCGGCTCGCCGTTGCGGGCCGCAACAGGCGCGACCACGAACCCGAGCCCGCTGGTGCGCAGGTCGACGGCCGCGGCGAGCGCGTGGTGCAGCCGGCCAAATGCGACGGCCGGCGATTCGGCCTGCGAAAGGCGCTTGTTGCGCACTTCATCGACCGTCGCGAACCAGCGCTCCCCCGCCGTGTCGGTCACTTCCCAGTGGTGGCTGCCGAATCCGAGTGCGCGATAGGCGACCGCATTCGCACCGATCCGCCAGTGCGTCTCGAGCACCGAGACGAGCAGGTCCTCGCTGAAGCCGTCGGGCGGGGTGATCACCCGCCCACGGTAACGACCGCGGCAGGCGAGGCAAAACGAATAGTCCCGCGGCTGTCGCAGTCCACGGCGCCAGTTCGCTGGCCGGACAACCGGCCGCTCAGTGGCCCGCGCCGGACGCTGGACGCTACGACAGGAGCGCTGCTACTCGGATTCAGCGCCCGCCTAGCCGCCGAGCACTGCTGAGGTCCGCAGCCGACCAGGCTAGGGTGCTGAGCGGGCTGCGGGGAGCAGCTCGCCGCCGCGGCCCGGTGGCCTCCGGATCGGAGCGGACATGCTCGGTACCAGCGAAGTGATCGCGTTCGCCGCGGCGGCGGATCTGGATCGGGCGCGGGAGTTCTACGAGGGCACGCTTGGCCTCGCACTGGTCGAGCAGAACCCGTTCGCTTGCGTCTTCGACGCCCACGGGACGATGCTCAGGGTCACCGCCGTCGGCGAGGTTGCCACGCCCGGCTACACGGTGCTGGGCTGGCGGGTCGAGGATATCGACGAGGCGATCGCCGCGCTGAGCGCCAAGGGCGTCACCTTCACCAGGTACGCGGGGATGGAGCAGGCAGGCAATGGCGTCTGGACCACGCCGAATGGCGACCGGATCGCCTGGTTCACCGATCCAGACGGCAACACGTTGTCGCTGACCCAGTTCGCCTGAGGTCACTCCTGGCGGGTGGCGGCGCCGTAGACAACATCGGTCCTGATCGTCAGAACCTGCTGGGCCGCGAGTGCGGTTACCACCTGCTCCCGCAGGAGGTCTTGCTGGTCCGCACCGAGGGCGTCGATGGTCGCCCGGTAACCGGTCCCGAGCACCACGTCCCAGAAACGTGCCGGGCTGCTGAGTTCCTGCCATCCGGTGACCGCCTCGACCGCGGCGCCTTGAATGCCTGCCCGCTGGTACAGGCCGCTCAGGGCGTCCGGTGTGGTGATCTCCTCCCACGGGCTGAAGGCCCTGAACAGAGTGGGCTCGATGGCGCGCACCTCTTCCCAGAAGATGCTGTTGGCCGGCTCGAACAAGCCGGGGCCCCAGGTCGTGATCGCCAGCACGCCGCCCGGCCTGACCAGGCGCCACATCTCGGCGACGAACGCGGGCATGTCGCTGGCGAAGAAGACGCCGAAGACGCAGACGACCGCGTCGAAACTGCCGTCCGGCAACCCGGTACTGGTCGCATCGGCCAGGCGGAACTCGATGTTCGCTAGCTCCTCTGCGGCGGCCTTCGTGCGGGCCAGCTCGAGCAGCGGACCCGCGACATCGACGCCGAGCACCCGGCCGCCGGGCCCGACCGCCCTGGCTGCGGCCAGGGTTGACGCTCCTCCGCCGCAGCACAGGTCGAGCACGCTCTGCCCAGCTGTGAGCTGCAGGCGCGCCACCGTCGAGGCGCCGAACCTGTCCCAGAACGCGAGCGATCCGAGCCGGTAGTGATCGGCCGCGGCGCCGTAGGTTAGCGATGCTCGCTCCGCGGTGTCGCCAAGCTGATCAGGCGCGGCCGGCGCGGCCTCGCTGGCCTGTCCAGGCGAGGTGACCCCGCCTGCCTGCTCGGGCGGGCCGGACCGTGGCGCCGCCTCGCCGTCCCTGGTGTCGTGCCCGCCAGGGCCAGCCACCACTCCGTCGCTGAACACTGAGCCAGCATAAGCCCGCGAGGATCTCAGGGAGGCTGTAGAAACCGGCCAGGACCTGCCTCGCCAGGTCGTCGTCGATGACCGACAGGTCCCAGCGGACCTCCCGCGCCGTCGCGCTCACCGCGGTGGAGAAGAAAGCGCAGCACGCCTGCTCCCGCGCGGCAAGGTCCCTGACCCAGCCTTCAAGTCCGGGATCGGCGCGGAACCGGAACGTGATGCCGGCGTCTGATCGCTCGCGGCCGATCAGGAAGCCGCTGAACAGCCTCCCGTACTCATCCCGGCGCTCGGCCGGCGTGTCGGGTGCGGAGGACATGTCGCACACGATCGGGGGCCGCTGGTGAGCGCTGGTCCAGCGGTTCTCTGGTCGCTCATCTGCTCGCCTCTCTCCTCAAGCGAGGTGCCTGGCCGGCGTCTCCAACCGTCCAGGGCAAGCCTAAAGTCTGGAGTTAAGTCCAGAGTCAAGGAGTGGCCGGTGAGGATCGGGCAGGTGGCGGCAGAGTCGGGCGTCAGCATCGACACGATCAGGTTCTACGAGCGTCGGGGCATCCTGCCCGCGCCGTCCAGGACGGCCGCCGGCTACCGCGTCTACGCCGGCGCCGTGGTCGAGCGGCTCAGCCTCGCGAAGCGCCTCCAGGGCCTCGGCCTGACCCTGGACGAGATTGCCAGCGCGCTGCATGAGCGGGACGAGGGGCACGCGTCATGCGAGACCCAGCGATGGCGGCTCGAGGCAGCCCTGCACCGGATCGAGACCAGGATCGGCGAGCTCAGCAGGCTGCGCGGCGACGTTCGCCAGGCACTGGCAGCCTGCGAGGCAGGTACCTGCGGGCTCGGGACAGGCGCACCGGGCCTGACCCCCTGAAAGGGCAGCCGGCGCCTCAGCTCGCGATGTCTGGCCAGAGCGACACGAGCTGTGCGGGGCTGATGTTGCCGCCGCTGCAGACGATTGCCACCTTCCGGCCGGCGAACCTGCCGGGGTCGGCGAGTACCGCGGCGAGCGCGGCGGCGCCTGACGGCTCCACCAAGTTCCGCGTCTTCTCGATCATGACCCGGGTCGCGGCGAGCAGGGCGTCGTCGGACACGAGCACGAAGTCGTCAAGCAGCCGCCACAAGATGCCCTGCGGCAGGTCGAAGGCGGTCCGGGTGGCCAGGCCCTCGGCAATGGTCGACGTCGCGTCGGTGACCAGGGCCCTGCTCCGCCAGGACCGGTAGCCCGCGGGCGCCGCCTCGGACTGCACGCCGATCACCTCGATCGACGGGTTGACGGCCTTGGCGACCGTGCAGACCCCCGAGGCTCCGCTGCCGCCGCCAACCGGGACAACGATCGCCGCGATGTCGGGCTGGCTTTCCAGGATCTCCAGGGCGTAAGTGCCCACGCCGGCGATCAGCATCGGCTCGTTGCCGGAATGGATATACCGGTAGCCGTGCTCGACGGCCTGCTTCTCGCAAAGCTCGCGAGCGTCGTCGAAATCCTTGCCGTGGAAGACGATTTCCGCGCCGAGCGCGCGCATCGACTCCACCTTGACCGGGTTGGCCTGCTCGGGCACGCAGATGATGGCGCGGACGCCGAACAGGTTCGCCGCGTAGGCGACCGACTGGCCGTGGTTGCCCGTGGAGGCGGTGATCACGCCGCGCTGCCGCTCGTCCTCGGTCAGCTGGCTGACGAGGTTGATGCCGCCACGCACCTTGAAGGCGCCTACCGGCTGATGGTTCTCGTGCTTGACCCATACCCGCGCGCCGGCCTGCGCATCCAGCGCCGGATAGCGATACAGCGGCGTCGGCCGCAGATAGGACGCGATCCGTTTGCGGGCGGCGAGCACATCGCCCAGGTCGGGAGCAGCCAGTCCGGTCATGGCCCGTTTCTACCACGTGGGGTTTGATCGCGCCTTTCGCGGGGAGCACGGACCGGCATATCGCCCGGTCATATAGAGAGCGGCAGGATCCCCATGCAGCTAAGGACAGTCTCACGCCACAGGTCTGGCTCAGTCGCGACCCGGTCGCAGCGGGACGGGGATCGCTGGAAGGCCGCGTTGACCCTGCTCGGCGGCGCCATTGTGATCTGGGGCGTCATGAGTTTGCTCGGGCTGCTGCTGACCCATGTCATCGACCACGGCACTGTGCATCAGGCGGATCTCGGCGTCAACCAGTGGTTCGTGCGCCGGCGTACCAGCTTCTGGAACGACGCGACGGCGGTCGGCACCGGCATGGCGGAAACCATCACCGTCATCGTCGTCACCGCGGTAGCCGCCCTCGTCTTGCGGTGGATGACCAAGCGCTGGCGCGAGGCCGTCATGCTAATCACGTCGATCGTCGGCGAACTGGCGATCTTCCTGGCCACGACCATGATCGTGCCCCAACGCCGGCCGGCCGTGTCCAAGCTTGACCCAGCGCCGCCCACCTCCAGCTATCCGTCCGGGCACACCGCGGCCGCGGTCTGCCTCTACGGCGCTCTCGCCGTCTTGCTGCTCTGGCTGTACGCCGGGCGGCCCGGAGCCAGGATCGTGGCGGTCTTGCTGTTCTGCGTACCCGTCTTCGTCGCGCTGTCCCGGGTCTATCGCGGAATGCACTACCCAAGCGACGTCCTGGCCGGCGCGCTGCTCGGAGCCCTGTGGCTATCGTTGGTGACGAGGACGTTCCTTCCGCACCGCCCGTGGGGGCATGGTGCCGGCCGGCAATCTCCCGCGCGGCCAGCGCGCGGCCGGGTGAGGCGCTGAGCCCTTCCTCCGGAACGGGGCGGGTTTCGGGACGGAGGGCAGCGGTGGCATGAGCATCTCCAGTTACATCACGCCGAAGGCCGCCAAGGGCGGGGCCAGCCGGATCCAGGGTCGCGGGCTGTTCGCCACCGCGCCGATTCTGGCAGGCGACATCGTGGCGATCAAGGGCGGGCACATCGTCGACACCGCGACCTTGCGGGCCCTGCCAGAGCGACTGCGGAATTCCGAGATCCAGATTGCCGACGGCTTCCACCTCGTCGCATTGCGGGACGAGGAGTATGAGCCGGTCATGCTCTTCATCAACCATTCCTGCGGGCCGAATGTGGGCTTCGCTGGCAATGTCGTGCTGGTCGCGATGCGCGACATCACCGCGGGCGAGGAACTGACCACCGACTATGCGCTCTTCGACGACTCAGACGAGCTGATGCAGTGCCGGTGCGGAGCCCCGGCTTGCCGCGGCCTGATCTCCGGCCGTGACTGGCAACTGCCGGGCCTGCAGCGCAAGTATGGCGGCTACTTCTCCACGTACCTGCGCGACCGGGCGACCGGGCAGGCTCACGAAGGCGGAGGCGCGCATCCCGGCAGCCAGCCGTGAGGGTCATGGTGTTCCTGCACGGCACGTCGATCATGCATCGGCTCTGCGGCGGGCCTGCCGCAATCCGCCAGGGTCCGCCAGGTGAGGAGCAACGACCCGGCAGTGCGCGACTATGGCTCGTACGTGCCCACCGATGGCGCCGTCGCCAAGATCTTGGCATGGCAGCAACGCGGCGCCGAGATCTGCTACCTCAGCCCGCACCAGACGGCCGCCGCGGCCGCGGTCGACAGTTCTGTGCTGGCCGAGCACGGCTTCCCGGCCGGAACGCTCTACTACCGGTTGCACGGTGAAAGCTACGCCGACGTCGCGCGTCGCTGGTCGGCCGACGTGGTGGTCGAAGACGACTGCGAGAGCGTCGGCGGCATGCCGCATACGACCGCGTCGGCGCTCGCCAGTTCCGCGGGTCGTCCCGTCCGGTGCGTGGTCGTGCCCGAGTTCGGCGGGATGGCCCATCTGCCCGATGACCCGGCCGAACTCGTGAGGCTCGGAGCTCGGACGCGCGGACGCGGACTGCGGCCCGGCCGACTCCTGCGCCGGGGCCGCCGCCGCTGAGGCCGGCGGTCAGATGGCCGGCACCATGATTTCAGGCCAATCACTGGCAGTCAGGACCGGCCGGACGAACCTGTACGTGCGCGCAAAAGTCACGGTCGGATAACAGTCAGGCCTTTAGGTCTTGAGCGCCCCAATCGCCTGGGTTTACGCTCCTCCCAACCGTCCGGTAAGCGCTTTCCGCTCCGGCGGGAAGGAAGCTCTGAACCCCAGAACGAGCCCGACCCCGCTGAGCAGGACATTTGCGGTAAGCGCTTACCGAGACGGGCGCCACTAGGAGAGGCAGCGGAACTGAGGCAATGGCCGACACGCAGCCGAACATCCAGGCGCCGCCCACGATCTACGACGTGGCCCGCGCCGCGGGGGTGTCGATCGCGTCGGTCTCCCGGGTGCTCAACGGGCACCGCAACCCCCGCCAGGAGACCAGGGACCGGGTGCTGCAGGCCGTCGCCGAGCTCGGGTTCGTCCCTGACGGCGCGGCCAGGGCGCTCAGCGCCCGGCTCAAGGAGGTCGTCGGCGTGGTCTTCCGCCGGGTCCCCTGGGGCGAGACGAGCGAAGGCGCGTTCGCCGAGGAGGACGAGAGCCTGCAGTTCACCGACGTCATCAACCGCGGCATCGAGGTCGCGGCGCAGCGCCGCGGCTACAACCTGCTGGTCGGCTCGGTCGACGTCGACGAGCACGACGCGCACCGGCGGATCATGACGATGGCGCGCAAGAGCGACGGGCTGATCCTGCACGACCGCGTGCTCGAGCCGAGCAGGCTCGCCCAGCTGTCCAGGCACGTGCCGGTCGTCACGATGGCGGGAGTCGCCACCCAGACCACGGCCAACGTGCGCGGCGACAACGGAACCGGGATGACCGAGCTCGCCAGGCACCTGATCCACGATCACGGCTACACTCACGATCGCCTACCTGGCCGGCCATGCCGACAGCCCCGACAACATCGCCCGCCGGCTCGCCCTGGCCGAGGAGGCGGCCAGCGCGGGCGTGCTGTTCATCGAGGGTCCGCAGTGGCAGGGCAACTACCTGGCCTCCGGCGGCGCGAAGGTGGTCAGCCGCCTGCTCGCCGACGGCGTCCAGCTACCCCGCGCACTGGTCTGCGCCAACGACCAGACCGCGCTCGGCGCCATGTACGCGCTCGCGCAGCACGGCATCGACGTCCCAGGCGAGGTCGCGGTCACTGGCTTCGACGACATCCCCGTGGCCAGGCACCTGCGCCCGCAGCTCACCACCATCCGCCAGCCGATCGCCGACCTCGGCGCGACGGCGTTCGAGGTGCTGCGCTCCATGATCGGCAGCCAGGAGCCGGCCGGCCACGACATCGTCCTTCCGACGCGCCTGGTCCGCAGGCGAAAGCTGCGGCTGCCGCCCGGCAGCCGGACAGGAATCACCAGAGGGAGGCCAGTGATGCGGCTGCTGGCGAGACGCATCGCGCTCTACCTGGTGACGGCGGTCGTCGCCATCACCGTGAACTTCTTCATCCCTCGGCTCATGCCAGGAAACCCGGTCGAGGCGGCCATCGGGCACATGCAGGCCAGGGTCACGCCCGCCACCATCAGGGCGCTGGACGTGCAGTACGGCCTCAACACCAAGCTCGGCCTCTGGGGCCAGTACCTGCACTACTGGGGACAGTTGCTACACGGCAACCTGGGCATCTCCTTCAGCTCCTACCCGTCGACGGTCACCAGCGTGATCCGCAGCGCCCTGCCGTGGACGATCGGCCTGGTCGGCCTCGCCACGGTCATCAGCTTCGTGGCTGGCACGCTGCTCGGCATCGTCGCCGCCTGGCGGCGCGGCAGCTGGCTGGACAACGTGCTGCCAGCGATGACGTTCTTCCAGGCCGCGCCGTATTTCTTCGTGGCGATCCTGATGGTCGCGCTGTTCGCGACCAAGCTCGGCTGGTTCCCGCAGAACTCCGGCTACGACACCACGCTGCTCGATCCGGGCCTCACATCGGCTCGTACATCACCAGCGTGCTCGACCACGCCGTGCTGCCCGCGCTGACGATCGTGGTCGGCTCGGTCGCGGGCTGGATCATCGGCATGCGCAACATGATGCTGACCACGATGGACGAGGACTACGTCCTCATCGCCCAGGCCAAGGGGCTCAGCCAGCAGCGGGTGATCAGGTACGCGGCCAGGAACGCCATCCTGCCGAGCGTCTCAGGGTTCTCGCTCGCGATCGGCTTCGTGGTCTCCGGCTCGCTGCTGACCGAGATCGTGTTCTCCTATCCGGGCATCGGCTACATCCTGCTGCAGGCCGTCTCCAGCGAGGACTACCCGCTGCTGCAGGGCATCTTCCTGATCATCACGTTCGCCGTGCTCGCGGCGAACCTGATCGCCGACCTGACCTATGCCGCTCTAGATCCCCGGACCCGGCAGGAGGCCTGACCGATGCCCGCTGCCCAGGAGACACGCAGGAAGAGCCGGATGCTTCAGCTGCCCAGGTCGCCGAAGATCAGGATCGGACTCGGGCTCGCGCTGATGTTCACGATCCTCGCGGCCATCGGCCCGTGGATCGCCCCGTTCGACCCGGGGAAGAGCCTGTCCACGACGTCAGGCTTGCCGCAGCCGCCGTCCGGCGCACACTGGCTGGGCACCACGCAGGTCCAGCAGGACGTGCTCTCGCAACTGCTGGCCGGCGGACGGAGCACCATCCTCGTCTCGCTGATCGCCGGCGCCGTCGCCACAGTGCTCGCGATCGCCTTCGGCGTGACGGCCGGCTACTACGGCGGGCTGCTCGACGACCTGTTGTCGATGCTGGCCAACGTCTTCCTGGTGATGCCCGCGCTGCCGCTGCTGATCGTGATCTTCGGCTTCCTGTCCAAGACCGCCAGCCCGAACGACGTGCTGATCGGCCTGGTGATCAGCATCACCGGCTGGGCGTTCGGGGCGCGGGTGCTGCGGGCGCAGACGCTGTCGATGCGAAGCAGGGACTACGTCATGTCCGCGCGGATCATCGGCGAGCGCGGCTGGCGGATCATGCTGTTCGAGATCCTGCCCAACCTCACGCCGATCGTGGCGACGTCGTTCCTGTTCACCGTCATCTACGGGGTCGGCACCTACACGGCGCTGTCGTTCCTCGGCGTGATCAGCGTCGCGCACTGGAGCTGGGGAACGATGCTCTACTGGGCGCAGAGCGCCCAGGCCGCACAGCAGGTGCACATCGAGTGGTGGTGGTTCCTGCCGCCTGGCCTCGCGGTCGGGCTGTTCGGCACCGCGCTGGCCCTGCTGAACTTCGGCATCGACGAGTTCATCAACCCGCGGCTCCGCGCGGCGGGACTGACCAGGCGGAAGGCCAGGCGGGCTGGGCTGCCGCGCCGGGTTCCGCTCGGCCTCACGCCAGTGCTATCCGGCTCCGACCACGGCGGCCAGAAGTGACCCCGACGGACCCGCTGCTCGAGGTCAGCGGGCTGCAGGTTGACTACGGCGTCGGGCCGGGCGCCGTCCGCGCCGTGGCCGGAGCGGACCTGACACTGCACCGCGGCGAGGTGCTCGGCCTGGCCGGCGAGAGCGGGAGCGGCAAGTCCACGCTGGCCTACGCCGATCACGAGGCTGCTCCGCCCGCCCGGCGTGATCACGGGCGGCTCGGTGCGGCTGCACCTGGCGCCCGGCTCGACCCGCGACCTGCTGGCCGCTGGGCCGACCGAACTCCGCGGGCTGCGCTGGAATCACCTCGCTGTAGTGCTCCAGAGCGCCATGCACGCGCTCAACCCGGTCATGCCGGTCGGCGCCCAGCTGACCGACGTGCTGCACGCGCACCGCCCCGACCTGGACCGGGCCGCGAGGCGGGCCAGGGCCGGCGAGCTGCTCGAGCAGGTCGGCATCCCGGCCGACCGCCTCGGCAGCTATCCGCACGAGCTCTCCGGCGGCATGCGACAGCGGGTCATGATCGCGATGGCGATCGCGCTCGATCCGCAGATCCTGATCATGGACGAGCCAACGACAGCGCTCGACGTCGTGACCCAGCGGGAGATTCTCGAGGAGCTCATGGCGCTGCGGGACCGGCTGGGCTTCTCGGTGCTGTTCATCACCCACGACCTGTCGCTCCTGATCGAGATCGCCGACACGATCGCCGTGATGTACGCGGGCCGCCTGGTCGAGACGGCCGCCGCGAACGAGCTGTACCGGGCGCCGCGTCATCCGTACACACTCGGCCTGCTGCGCTCGTTCCCTTCTCTGCACGGTCCGCGGACGGCGATGACCGGCATCCCTGGCTCACCACCTGACCTGCGCCAGCTCCCGGCCGGGTGCGTCTTCCACCCGCGCTGCGGCTATGCGTTCGACCGGTGCAGCACCGAGCGACCGCCGTTCACGGTAGTGGCGTCAGGGGCCGGGCACGCGGCAGCCTGCTGGCTGCAGGCGGAGGCAGCAGCCGCCACCGCCCGAACTCGCCGGTCAGCCGGTGGCTGTGCCCGGGAGCCCGGCATGACCGGCCCGAGCCAGGCGCTGTCCTGGCCCGACGTCGGCGGCCAGCCCGTTGCTCGAAGCGCGGGCGCTGACCAAGCACTTCCCGGTCGGCGGGGCGCGGTTCGCGGCCGGCAGCGTCGTTCACGCGGTCGAGGACGTGTCGCTGACGCTGCACGCCGGCGGCATCACCGCGATCGTCGGTGAGAGCGGATCAGGCAAGTCGACGCTGGCCAAGCTGCTGGCCAGGCTGATCAAGCCGACCAGCGGAACGCTCGCCATCGACGGCCAGGCGATCGGGCCAAGGTCACGGGCGGGACGTAGCTACGCACGACGCGTTCAGCTGGTGCTGCAGGACCCGTTCGCCTCGCTGAACCCGATCCACGACGTGCGTTACCACCTGGTCAGGCCGTTGAAGCTGCACGGCATCCCGGCGTCGCCCGAGGCAGGTGACGGAGGCACCTCTGGCTCGCGCCGGGGCGACGCGCTCGACGAGGCGGTCGGTGACCTGCTGGCACGCGTCGCGCTCACCCCTGCTGAGGTGTTCGCCGCCAAGTACCCGCACGAGCTCTCTGGCGGCCAGCGCCAGCGCGTGGCGATCGCCCGCGCTCTCGCGGTGACGCCATCGGATCCTGCTCGCCGACGAGCCGGTGTCGATGCTGGACGTGTCGATCCGGCTCGGCGTCCTCAACCTGCTCGCTGACCTGCGCGAGCGGGACGGCCTGGCGATCGTGTACGTCACGCACGACATAGCCTCGGCCAGGTACCTCGCCGACACGATCGCGGTGATGTACGCGGGACGGATCGTCGAGACCGGCCCGGCCGCCGCGGTGACCGACCAGCCCTCGCATCCGTACACCCAGCTGCTGCTCAGCGCGGCGCCCGACCCGGAGCGCGTGCGGTCGCCTTCGCTGCGTGGCCGCGGAGCTCCGCCGAACCTCGTGAAGCCGCCGCCCGGCTGCCGGTTCCACCCGCGCTGTCCGCACGCGATGCGGGTCTGCGCCGAGGTCGTGCCCCCCATGTCCGACGTCAGCATCGGCCAGTCCAGCGCCTGCTGGCTGCACGCCACGGATCTGAGCACCGCGCAGCGTGCGCCGGCTCACCCGCCGACAACGCGGCTGAGCCGCGAAAGGAGGCCTGATGGCCCAGCCCGCGTAACCGCCAGGCGGACGGGCTAAGCCCGGCCGACCTCGCACAGCACAGATCTGACAGACCCGCACGGTCACAAGAACAGGCCGGCGAAGGCCGGCCGGGCACATTGGAGTCTAGGCAATGAACAAACCGATCTTGAAGAGCCTGGTCGTGGCCGGAGCCCTGACCATGGGGATTGCGGCCTGCAGCAGCTCGCCTGCCAGCAGCCCGGCGGGCACGGCCAAGGGTCAGCCGCTGGTCATCGTCGACAACACGGGGCAGACCTTCACGCAGTCCTTCAACCCGTTCGTGTCGACGTCCATCGGCAATTCCAACAACACCACCGCCCTGATCTACGAGCCGCTGCTGATGTTCAACATCATGCAGCCGACTCAGCCGCCGATCCCGTGGCTGGCCACCGCATACAAGTGGTCCGATGGCGGGAAGACACTGACGCTCACCATCCGCAAGGGCGTGAAGTTCAGCGACGGCAAGCCGATGACCGCCAGCGACGTCGCGTTCAGCTTCAACCTGCTGAAGAACAACCCGACGCTGACCCCGGTCTCGCCACCGCCGATTCCGCTCACCGCGACCGCTCCCAACGCGACCACGGCCGTGCTGACCTTCAGCCAGCCGGAGTTCGCGAACCTGTTCCTGATCGGCGGGATGTACATCGTTCCGCAGCACGTCTGGCAGAGCATCTCCAACCCGGTCACGTTCGCCGACCCCAATCCCGTGGGCACCGGGCCTTACGTGATCTCGAAGTTCTCCTCGCAGAAGTACACCCTCACCCAGAACATGAAGTACTGGCAGCTCAGCAAGGTGCACGTGCCGTCGATCATCTTCCCGAACTTCGTCAGCAACGACACCGCCAACCCGGCCCTGGCCAACGGCCAGATCGACTACGCCGGCAACGCCGTGAGCAACGTCTCGGAGAACTTCCTCTCGAAGAGCCCCGACGAACCACACCTGGACCAAGGACCAGCCCTGGTTCTCCGACAACAACGTCGTCACGCTCTGGCTGAACGTCACCAGGGCACCTCTCAACGACCCCAAGGTCAGGCTCGCGATCAGCGCCGGCATCAACAGGACCCAGCTGTCGGTCCAGGGCGAGACCAACTACGAGCCACCGGCCACCTCCTCGAGCGGCCTGCTGCTGCCGATCGATGAGAAGCTGCTCGACTCCACCTACGCGAACGACCTCAAGCCGACCTCCGACCCCGGCACGGTCACCAGCCTGCTGAAGGGCGACGGCTGGACGAAGGTCAACGGCAAGTGGACCAAGAACGGCAAGACGATCAAGTTCGCCATCGAGGACCCGTCCGCCTACACCGACTACGCCACCGACGCACAGCTCATCGCCACCCAGCTGAACAACCTGGGCTTCGATGTCTCGTTCAAGGGCGTCCAGGCCACCCAGTGGTACGCCGACTACCCGGTCGGCAACTTCGACGCGATGATCCACTGGAGCAACCAGGGCCCCAACCCGTACTACTACTTCCAGAACTGGCTGGACAACTCGCAGTCAGCGCCGATCGGCAAGCCAGCCGCCAATGACTACGGCAGGTTCAGCAGCCCGGAGGCGCAGCAGGCGATGGCCCAGTTCGCCGGCAGCAACGACCCGGCGGTGCAGCAGACCGCCCTGAACACCCTGCAGCAGATCGTCGCCACCCAGGCGCCGGTCATTCCGCTGCTCTACGGCGCGGCCTGGTACGAGTACAGCACCAAGCACTACACCGGCTGGCCGACCGCAGGACAACCAGTACAACAACCCGGTTCCCAACTCTCCGTACATCCTCAACACCATCCTGCACCTCAAGCCAGTCAGCTGACCCGTAGCGGCATGCCGACTCCTGACGAGGGGCGGATCCCGCCCGGCCGGGCAACCGGCCGGGCGGGCGCCCAGACGAACACCGCACCCGCAAGCAGCGACGCCGACCTGGTCGCGACGCTGACGCTGCACGAGAAGGTGCTCCTGCTGACCGGCGCCGACAGCTGGAGCACGCAAGGCGCCGACCTGCTCGGCCTGCGTCCGATGATCATGTCGGACGGCCCGGCCGGCGCAAGGGGCGTCATCGCTGGACGAGCGGCACCCGTCCACCAGCTTGCCGTGCCCGTCGGCGCTGGGCGCGACCTGGGATCCCGGCCTGGTCAGTGAGCTTGCCGCCGCGCTCGGGGCCGAGGCCAGAAGCAAGGGCATTCACGTACTGCTCGGTCCCACGATCAACCTGATGCGCACGCCGCTTGGCGGCCGCGGATTCGAGTGCTTCTCTGAAGACCCCGTGCTCACGGCGGGGATCGCGGTCGGCTACGTCCGCGGGCTCCAGGGTGCGGGCGTCGCGGCCACGATCAAGCACTACGTCGGCAACGACACCGAGACCCAGCGCTGGAGCTACGACGCCCGCGTCGCCGAGCACGTGCTCAGGGAGCTGTACCTGATGCCGTTCGAGGCGTGCGTCAAGGAGGCGGGGGCGGCGCTGGTCATGGCCGCCTACAACAAGGTCAACGGCACGCCGATGACAGAGAACGCCGGGCTGCTGAAGGACGTGCTCAAGGGCGAGTGGGGCTTCACCGGCGTGGTCACCTCGGACTGGCACGCGGCCCGCAGCACCACGGCGACCGCGCTGGCCACGCTCGACCTGTCTATGCCAGGGCCAGACGGGCCGTGGGGCGAGCGGCTGGCGCAGGCCGTAGCCGATGGCATCGTCACCGAGGACATCCTCGACGACAAGATCTTCCGCCTGCTCGGGCTGGCCAGGAGGGTCGGGGCCCTGCAGGACACCGGCCACGGCCTCGACCCGAGCGGGCTGGCCCGCCTGCCGACCCTCGATGGCGACGCCGCCAGGGCTGCGGTGCGGCTCGTGGATCCCGCGCTGTTGCGCCGGGCGACCGCCGCATCCTTCGTGCTGCTGCGCAACAACGGCGATCTGCTTCCGCTGCGCGAGGACGGCGTCTCACAGCTGGCCGTGCTCGGGCCTGGCGCGCTGCAGCCGACTATCCAGGGCGGCGGGAGCGCGGTCGTCGCTCCGGTAGCCGTGTCGACGCCAGCCACCGCGCTCGCAGCCCGGCTGGCGGGCAAGGCTGCCGTGACCGTCGCCGAGGGCTGCCAGATCTGGACCACCGTGCCCGGGCCGCCCGCTGGCTCACTGCGCGACCCGGTGACCGGCGAGCCGGGCGTGCACCTGGAGTTCATCGCCGCCGACGGCACGGTGCTGCGTACCGAGCACCGCACCGCTACGACGCTGGCCTGGTGGGACGGCGTGCCGCCCGGCATCGGCTGGGGCGAGGGCGGCAGCATCTTCGTGCGCGCCAGCTTCCGGCCGGACTGGACAGGGCCGTACCTGATTGGCGCCGCCGGGGTCGGCCACCTGACCATCACCGTGGACGGCGAGGTCGTGGCCGACCGGCCGACCGCCGTGCCGCACGATCCGGTCGAGGCTATGACCAGGCCAGGTCAGGTCAGGGCCGGGCTGGAACTTCAGGCGGGCCGGAAAGTGGCGGTCCTGGTGCAGTTCAGGCCGGCTCCCGATGGCGAGGGTCCGCTCGGCCTCCGGCTGGGAATCGAGCGGGCACTGGACGGCGATGCGATGCTGGCCGAGGCGGTCGCCGTCGCGAGCGAGGCTGACGCCGCCGTTGTCGTAGTCGGGTCGGCCGAGCTGACCGAGAGCGAGGGGTTCGACCGTCAGAGCCTTGCCCTGCCTGGCCGCCAGGATGAGCTTGTCAGCCAGGTCGCCGCCGTGAACCCGAGGACCATCGTCGTGGTGAACTCCGGCATGCCGGTCCTGATGCCATGGGCTGACCAGGTCGCCGCGATCATCCATGCCTGGCTGCCCGGGCAGGCGATGGGTGACGCCCTGGCCGACGTGCTGTTCGGGGACGCCGAGCCCGGCGGCAGACTGCCCGTGACGCTGCCCGCGTCCGAGGCCGACTGCCCGGTTCTGCACGCGACCCCGGTCGACGGCGTGCTGCCGTACGACGAGGGCCTTCTGGTCGGCTATCGCGGCTACGACGCGCGCGGCGTGGCGCCGCTGTTCCCGTTCGGCCATGGCCTCGGCTACACCAGCTGGGACTACGAAGTGCTCCATGTCCCGACCGGCGGACTACCAGCCGGGCCGGGATCTGGACCTGAGGGTCGTTATCCGCAATACGGGTCCGCGCTGGGGTCGTGAGGTCATCCAGGCGTACCTGGCCGGGCCGCCAGGCGACCCGCGCCGGCCGGTGCGGGTGCTCGCCGCGTTCGCTAGCGCGTCGGCCGCACCCGGCGAGCGAGCCGAGGTCGCGCTGCGGATCCCGGCCAGGCTCTTCGCGCGCTGGGACCAGGACCTGGGCATCTGGATCTGGCCTGCTGGCCCGGCCACGGTCCTGGTCGGCCGTTCCTCTCGTGACCTGCCGCTCTCCCTGCCGGTTCCGGCGGCCTGATGGCGCAAGGCGACCGCCCCGGGGGGCCTGCTTGCCATGTACCGATGAACGGTATATAACGATGGTGTGAGCAGACAAGCATTGCAGGAACCGACGTTCCTCATCCTCACGGCGCTTGCCGCGGGCCCGCAGCACGGCTACGGGATCATGACGGACGTCTCCCAGATCTCAGAGGGCCGGGTCAGCCTGCGGGCCGGCACGCTGTACGCGGCACTTGACCGACTCCGCGGCGACGCGCTGGTCGACGTCGACCGCGAGGAGGTCGTTGACGGCAGGCTGCGCCGCTACTACCGGCTGACTCCCGCTGGCAGCCGCCGCCTCGCCGAGGAAGCCGAGCGGCTGCGAGCGAACGTGAGCGTCGCGACCTCCCGGCTCAGGAAGCTGGCCACCGGTCTGGCCGGAGGCGCGGCATGACGCAGATGTCCGCGCTCGAGCGCCGATACCGGCGGCTGCTTGCTTGGTATCCCGCGAGGCACAGACGGGCCCATGCTGACGAAATGGTGGGCGTGCTGCTCGCCGCGTCCGCGGGCCGCCACCGGCCGGGAGTCGCCGAGACCGCCGACCTGATCAAGGGCGCGGTGCTGATCCGCGCCAGGGCCGCGCTCAGGGGCCGGCCGGAAGCTGGCTGGCAGGATGCCATGGCCGTAGCCAGCCTGCTGGCCGCGCCGCTGATGGTCGTGCTTCTGGCCGGGCAGAACCTCGGCTGGATGGCCGCGCTGCTATGGCACTCCTGGTCGGCGGCGAGCGGCATCCCTGGCGACCTGTGGCCGCTCGCGGTGCTCATGCTTCCCCTGGGTCTGGCCCTGGTGAGACTGCGGCTTGCCGCGATTACCGTCGCGGCCGCCCTGCCGGTCTGGGTGATCGTGCAGGCCGCGCTCGGCCAGCGGCTCCAGGAGCCGAGGCTCGCCGGCTACCTGGTTCTGTTCACGGTTCAGGTGGCTGGCCTCGTGGCCTCACCAGGGCCACGGCGCGCGATCGAGCTCATCACGCGCAGGTCGGTCGTGCTGGCCGTCCCCTTGGTGGCAACGGCTGCTTACGCGGGCGGGATCCTGCCTGGTCACTATCCAGTCCCGCTGGTGATCGCGGAGGCCGGAATCGGGCTCGTCGCCCTGACCTGGTTGCCGGCGCTCGCCTCGCCGTCCGCACGGCGCGTGCTCGCGCTGCTCATCGCCATCCCCGGCTCGGCGTTCGTCGCGTCACTGTTGTCGTTCGCGCAGGTCGACTACTACTCAATGAGCTTCGCGGCGTCTCAGTTCGCGCTCTACGGACCACCCCTGGCTCTCGCGGCGCTGATCGCGCTGGCGGCTCACCGCAGGCCCGCTCCGATGACCGGAGAACAATCATGAACGACAACACAGGCCTCGAGCGCCGGTACCGGCGGCTGCTTGCCTGGTACCCGGCCCAGCACAGGAGCGCGCACGGCGACGAAATGATCGGCGTGCTGCTGGCGAGCGCGCAGGACGGCCAGCGCCGCCCGCGTCGGTCGGATGCGCTGGACCTGGCCCTCGGGGGGATGCGGATCAGGATCCGCGCGATCCTGGCCGGCCAGTTCGACCCCAGCTTTACCGACGCCCTGGCCGTCTACAGCATCGCCGTTCCTGTCATGTGGCTGATCTTCATTTGCACATGGGCTGCGGTGACCGACTATCACTGGCTCAGCCAGGCCACGGCTACCCCGTTGTGGCAGCAACTTGCGGTCCAGGTAGCCTTCCCTGCCCTGCTCGTGGCCCTGACGGCCCTTCCAATCCTGCTCGTCTGGCGGGGACGGCGGCTTGCGGCAGTTCTCCTGGCCTTGGTGCCCGCGGCCCTTTGCACCGCCGCAGCTCTCATGCCGTCGATCAGATCGCAGTCGACGTTCTCCGCTGCGGATTCGCTCCTGCTTATCCAGCAAGCTGCCGCGTTGGCCGTGTCACCAGGCCCGCGGCGTGGCGTGGAATTGCTGAGCAAGCCGGCGTGGCTCGTCGCATCTCTCGCAGGCGTGGCAACTGCGGGCCTGGTCGTGATCTCCGAGGGCTTGCTGGGCCACGAGCCGGCATCGGCTCGAAATGTGACGACCGTCTGTGTTGCTTTGCTCGCGGCGGCCGGTCTGCTGGCGACGATCCGGAGGTGCATCGCGAGGCGACTGCTCGTCCTGCTGGCAGCACCGGCATACCTGGCCGGTCTCTCGATCGTCTTTTCGGTCCCGGGCACCATGAAGGCACTGTTCAGCTACAGCACCGCGACCGTGTACCTGCCCGCGCTGGCTCTGAGCGTTCTGATGGCCATCGCCGCCCTTCTCGGGCGGCGGCGTCAACTGCGGTCGACTGGTTAGGCGCCGCCGTCGGGGACGGCCTCGAGGTCCTGCTGGATCAGGTTCAGCCCAGCGAGCCAGCGGTCGGGATCGGCTGCGCGGCCCGCGTACATCCTGGCGACATCGGGGTGCGGCAGGATCAGGAACCGGCCGTCCGCGATCGCGGCCATGACGGTGTCGGCCACGTCCTCCGGCATGATCGCGTCGGGGCCGAGCAGCTTCTCCAGCCTCGGGTCGCTGCCGTCGAACATGCCGGTCCGCACCCCCATGGGGCAGATCGCCTGCACGGTCAGGCCGCGGTGGCGGTGCGTGAGCGAGAGCCACTCGGCGAATGCGAGCGCCCCGTGCTTGGTGACCGAGTACGGCGCCGAACCAGGCGTCGCCAGCAGCCCCGCCGCGGAGACGGTGCAAATCAGGTGCCCGCTCCCCCGTTCGAGCCAGCGCGGCAGCAGCAGCCTGGCGGCGCGGACGTGCGCCATCACGTTCACGTTCCAGGAGTCGGCCCAGTCGTCTTCGCTCGCCTCGGGCCCGCCGCGCCGGGCGATCCCGGCGTTGGCGCAGTACAGGTCGATCTCGCCAAGCTCGGATCTGGCTGCCCCGATCAGCGCCGCGACGCCGTCCTCGGACGCGGCGTCACCGGGTACCGCGACGGCCCTGCCTGCGGCCGCGACCTGGCAGGATTGCGCCATCGACGTGACAGCGGCAGCGTTCACGTCGTTCAGCACGACGTTCGCGCCTTCGGCCACGAACCGCCGCGCTAGCGCGGCGCCGATGCCGCTGCCCGCCCCGGTCACCACCACGCCGGCTCCGGCCACCGAGTCCATCACTGACCTCCTGAACGTCCGTGAGCGGCGCTCAACGGCGCTGGCCGCGCGAGCGCGCGCCCTGCGCTGCACTGTACAGATCACCTGTTTCCTGGTCGACCTTCCCTGCCGGGACCGACTACGGCAGGCTTGTTACCGATCAAGCTCTTGTCATTCGTGCTCCGGGAGGATGAACATGCCGGTCCTTGACGCGCTCGTCGCCGCACTGCGCCTCAGCACCGTTGAGGTGATCGACCTCACGGCTCCGCTCACCCCGGACACGCCGCTGATCCAGCTGCCACCGCCGTTCGGCAACACCATCCCGCTGTCATTGCAGGAGATCAGCAAGTACGACGACCGCGGGCCAGGCTGGTACTGGAACAACATCACGACCGGCGAGCACACTGGCACGCACTTCGACGCGCCCGTGCACTGGATTACCGGCCGCGACGGCCTGGACGTCGCCCAGGTTCCCGCCAGCCACCTGATCGCCCCGGCCGTCGTGCTCGACTTCAGCGCCGAGGCCGCTGCCGATCCGGACTTCCTGCTCGAGGTGGACCACATCAAGAAGTGGGAAGGCGAGCACGGGTCGCTGCCCGAGGGCGGCTGGCTGCTGTACAGGACCGGCTGGGACGTGCGCTCCGGTAGCCAGCAGGAGTTCCTGAACGCGAACGAGACCGGTCCGCACACGCCTGGCGTGTCCATCGAGTGCGCTCGCTGGCTGGCCGAGCATGCCCCGGTCATCGGCTTCGGGGTGGAGACGGTCGGCACCGACGCGGGGACCGCGCACTCCTTCGACCCGCCGTTCCCGTGCCACGCGTCGCTGCTCGGGGCCGGCAAGTACGGGCTGACCCAGTTGCAGAACCTGAGCAAGCTGCCAGCGACCGGAGCGGTCGTGATCGCGGGGCCGCTGCCGATCGTCACCGGCTCGGGCAGCCCGTGCCGCGCGCTCGCGCTGGTCGAGCACATCTGATGCTCGTCAGCGACGCCGTCGCCGCGGTGCTCGCGGATTTCGGGGTCGACACCGTCTTCGGGGTCGTCGGCAGCGGCAACTTCCACGTCACCAACGCGCTGATCGCACGCGGCGCTCGGTTCGTCGCGGCGCGGCACGAGGGCGGCGCCGCCGCCATGGCCGACGGCTGGGCCCGGTTGTCCGGCCGGCCGGGGATCTTGTCCGTGCACCAGGGCCCCGGGCTGACCAACGCGATCACCGGCATCACCGAGGCGGCGAAGAGCAGGACGCCGATGGTGGTGCTGGCTGCCGACGTCGCGGCGAGCGCGGTCAGGTCCAACTTCAGGATCGATGTCGCCGGGCTCGCGAGCGCGATCGGCGCCGTGCCCGCCAGGCTGCACTCGCCGGACTTCGCCGTCGACGACACCGTGCGGGCATTCAGGACCGCCGCGGCCGAGCGGCGCACGGTGATCCTGGCCCTGCCGCTCGATGTCCAGGCAGGACAGTGCCCGGTGCCGCCGGTCGAGGTGCTGAGCACCGCGAAGGCCGCGATGGAGGCGGCCAGCCAGAGCCCGACCGCGGCTGCCAGGGACCAGTCGCGCGGGCCAGGCAGGCGAGCCAAGCTGCTGCGGGACGCCATGGACCCTGAGGCGGCTGCTCTCCTCACGGACCTCATCCGCCAGGCCGAGCGGCCCGTGTTCGTCGCGGGCCGCGGCGCGCGGAACGCCAGGGCCGGGCCGACCTTCAGCAGCTAGCTAGCTATTGCGGCGCCCTGCTGGCGACCTCGGCGGCTGCCAAGGGCCTGTTCCGCGGCAGCCCGTGGGACCTCGACGTCAGCGGCGGGTTCGCCTCGCCGCTGACGGCCGACCTGATCAAGGGCGCGGACCTCATCGTCGGCTGGGGCTGCTCGCTGAACATGTGGACGATGCGGCACGGCGCGCTGATCACGCCAGGGACCGTCGTCGTGCAGGTGGACGACGAGCCTGACGCGCTCGGCGCCCACCGGCCCATCACGCTCGGCGTCCTCGGCGACGTCGCCGCCGTCGCCCGTGAGGTCGCGGCGGCCTGGGGAGACGAGGTGGTGGCCGGGTACCGGAGCGAGGAACTCAGGAAGCGGATCGAGGACGAGAATCGCTGGCGCGACGTCCCCTTCACCGACGAGAGCGACGGCCGCAGGATCGACCCGCGGACGCTCACGATCGCGCTCGATGACCTGCTCCCGGCCGAGCGGATCGTGGCCGTGGACTCGGGCAACTTCATGGGCTACCCGAGCATGTACCTGTCGGTGCCTGACGCCGATGGCTTCTGCTTCACCCAGGCCTACCAGTCGATCGGGCTCGGCCTCGGCTCCGCGATCGGCTCCGCGATCGCGCGGCCCGACCGGCTGGTGGTCGCCGCGCTCGGCGACGGCGGGGCGCTGATGGGGGTCAGCGAGCTGGAGACAGTCGTCAGGCTCGGCCTCCCGATGGTGGTCGTGGTCTACGACGACGAGGCTTACGGCGCCGAGGTGCACCACTTCGGGCCCGACGGCTACCCGCTGGACACGGTCAAGTTCCCGCCGGTCAACATCGCGAAGATCGCCAGGGGCTTCGGCTTCGCCGCCATTAAGGTGCGTCAGGTGTCCGACCTGGCGAAGGTCAGGAAGTGGCTCGACGGGCCGCGCGACCAGCCGCTGCTGATCGACGCCAAGGTCACCTCCGAGCGCGGCTCGTGGTGGCTGGAAGAAGCCTTCCGCGGTCACTGACTGCGCCTAGCGAAGGTCTGGCCATGATCACGGAGACCTTTCGGCTAGTGCGCGAAAAGAGTTCCGTGATCATGGAATTGCGCGCGGCGGCGGGGCCGCGCGGGAGGGTGGTTAGGCGGGGGGAAGGTCGGCGAGGCGGGCCAGGGTGCCGCGATGGCGGTCGGCGGAGCCGAGCGCGATCGATGTGCTCTTGGCGCGCTTGAGGAACAGGTGCGCAGGGTGCTCCCACGTGAAACCGATCCCGCCGTGCAACTGGATCATCTCCTGGGCGGCCAGCACTGCCGTGTCCGAGCACGCGGCCTTGGCCAGCGCCACCGCGACCGGCGTGTCCTCGTCTCCTTCGGCCAGGCAGGCGGCCGCGTACCTGGAGGCGGCCCTGGCCTGCGTCACGGCGACCCACCAGTCAGCCAGCCGGTGCTTGAGTGCCTGGAAGGAGCCGACTGGCCTGGCGAACTGGTACCGCTGCTTGACGTAGGCCAGCGTGATCTCAAGCGCGCGGTCGGCGAGCCCGAGTTGCTCGGCGGCCAGCATTCCCGCGCCGGCCTGCAGCGCGGCCGCGATCGCCTGCTCGGCGCGCGGACCCGCGGCAACCATGCTGGCCGGCACGTTGTCCAGGCTGATGTCGCAGAGCTGCCTGGTCATGTCCAGCGAGACAACCGGCGTCCTGGTCAGCCCGGGGTCGTCGGACCGCACGGCGAGCAGCCCGAAGGGCACGCTGTCGGCGGGGACGATCAGCACGTCGGCGGGCAGCGCGTCGGCCACGCCGGCCACCGAGCCGGAGAGCCGGTAGATCCCGTCGCTGTCTCCGTCCGCGCTCAGGGCCGATCCTGACCGTCGGGCCGACCTTGGTCCCCGGCATCGACGCGAAAGGCACCGCGAGCGCGGCGGTCGTGGTGCCCGCCGCCAGGTCGGTGAGCAGCTGGGTCGCACGGGCGCCCGCCGCCTCGTCACTGGCCGCCGACAGTAGCGCCACCGTCGCGACCACGGCCGAGCCCAGGAACGGGACCGGCGCCACCGAGCGGCCGATCTCCTCGGCGACCACCGCCGCCTCGCGGAAGGAGGCGCCAGCGCCGCCGAGCGCCTCGGGAATCAGCAATCCGGCGCAACCAACCTCAGCGGCCAGTGTCCGCCACAGGCCGACGTCGTAGGTCTCAGGCGTCTCGGTCCTAGCCAGCACCGCGTTGAAGCCAGCCCGGTCATCCAGCACTGACCGGACCGCCGATCGCAGCTCGGTCTCCTGCTCGGAATAGGTCATGACCGGCAGCCGCATGCGCCCGTCCTCGCCGGACGCGGTGCCAGGGCGGGCGGACGACCCCGCTGGTCCCCCCGGCTGCCGCCGGGGCGGCCGCGGTCTCTGCTTGATTGCTCACCGCGGCAGGTCCTTCCATGGCTTGTCCTTGTCCAGCCGAATCTCCGGCGGCAGCCCGAGCACCCGCTCAGCGACGATGTTCCGCAGGATCTCAGAGGTCCCGCCCTCGATCGAGTTGCCCTTGGAGCGCAGGAACCGGTACCCGGCGTCGCGGCCGTAGAAGTCCGCGCCCTCCGGCCTGCGCATCGTCCAGTCGCTGTAAACGAGCCCGCCTGCGCCGAGCAACTCAAGCTCAAACCCGGCGATCTCCTGGTTGAGCCTCGCAGCTACCAGCTTGGCGCCCGAGCCCTCAGGGCCAGGCTGGCCGGCGGCGAGCTGCTGCCTGAGCCGCTCCCCTGCCAGCCTGGACACCTCGGCCGCCGCCCACAGCCGCAGCAACTGCTCGTGCAGGCCAGGCGTGCGCAGCTCGGGATGCTCGCGCCAGGTCCTGGCCGAGAAGCCGATCATGCCGCCCTCGCGCGGGAAGACGAACGCGCCGAGCGCGACGCGTTCGTTCATCAGCGTGGCGGTCGAGACCGCCCAGCCCTGCCCGACCTCGCCGATCCTGTCGGCATCGGGGATGACCACGTCGGTCAGGAAGACCTCGTTGAACTCGGCTTCACCGGTTGCCTGCCGCAGCGGCCTGACCTCGACTCCTGGCGCCTTCATGTCGACGCTGAAGTAGGTCAGGCCCTTGTGCTTGGGCACGTCAGGATCGGTCCTCGTCACCAGCAGAGCACGGGCCGCGATGTGCGCCGATGAGGTCCAGACCTTCTGCCCGTTGACGATCCAGCGGTCTCCGTCGCGGACCGCCCTGGTCGCCAGGTTCGCCAGGTCCGATCCGGCTCCCGGTTCGCTGAACAGCTGGCACCAGATCTCTTCGCCCGTCCATAGCGGTCGCAGCCAGCGCTTCTTTTGCTCGTCGGAGCCGTAGGCCAGGATCGTCGGGGCGGCCATGCCGAGCCCGATGCCGTTCCGCTCCGGTCGGTTGGTCGGCGCGTTCGCCGCGGTGAACTCGGCGTCGACTACCTTCTGCAGCGTCCTCGGCAGGCCCTGGCCGCCGAGCCCGGCCGGGTAGTGCACCCAGGCCAGCCCGGCGTCGAACCTGGCGCGGACGAAGTCCAGCCCATCGGTCGTCGCCGCGTCGTGCCCCGCGAGGAACGCGCGAACCTGGGCGCGCAGGTCGTCGGCGGTCACCGCGCCGCCCGCCTGGCCGTTAGCGCTGGCAGCGCCGTCGGGCGAGGCTCCTGCTGGCCCTGCGTTCTCTAGCACAGGGGGCCGCCGGCCACGTAGATCACCTGGCCGGAGACGAACCCCGCACCGTCGCTCGCCAGGAAGGATGCGACGTGGGCGACGTCTTCGGGAAGCCCCACCCGGCGAACCGGGATCTGGGACGCCGCTCCCTTCTGGAAGTCCTCGAAGGGCACCCCGACCCTGGCCGCCGTGGCGGCCGTCATGTCGGTGACGATGAAACCTGGAGCGATCGCGTTGGCGGTCACGCCGAACGGGCCAAGCTCGATCGCGAGCGTCTTGGTGAAGCCCTGCAGTCCCGCCTTGGCCGCCGAGTAGTTCACCTGACCGCGGTTGCCGAGCGCCGAGCTTGACGACAGGTTGATGATCCGGCCGAACTTCTGCTCGACCATGTGCTTCTGCGCCGCGCGGCTCATCAGGAACGCCCCGCGCAGATGCACGCCCATGACCGTGTCCCAGTCGTCGTCGGTCATCTTGAACAGCATGTTGTCGCGGATCACGCCGGCGTTGTTGACCAGCACGGCCGGCGGGCCAAGCTCGGCCGCGATCGCGTCGACCGCCGCTGCCACCTGCGCCGCGTCGCTGACGTCAGCGCCTGCCGCGAACGCGCGCCCGCCGGCCGCCGTGATCGCTTCGACCGTGGCCGCGCAGTCGCTCTCCTTGAGGTCGATGACGGCGACTGCCATCCCGTCGGCCGCGAAGCGCCTGGCGACGCCGGCCCCGATTCCTCGTGCGCCGCCGGTGACGACGGCCACCCGCTGTGCGTGCTCCGACATCTGCGTAGTCCCTTCTGAACTGTCGAGGTCAGCCGCTGTACTTGCGCAGTTCGCGCCTGGCCAGCGATCGCTTGTGCACTTCGTCGGGACCATCAGCGAAGCGCAGGCTCCTGGCTCCCGCCCACGCGGCGGCGAGCGGGAAGTCCTGACTGACGCCGCCCGCCCCGTGCGCCTGGATGGCCTTGTCGATCACCCACTCGGTCATCCGCGGGACCGCGATCTTGATGGCCTGGATCTCGGTGTGCGCGCCCTTGTTGCCGACGGTGTCCATCAGCCAGGCGGTCTTCAAAACCAGCAGCCTGGCCTGCTCGATCCGCACCCTGGACTCGGCGATCCAGTCCTGCACGACGCCCTGGTCGGCGATCGGCTTGCCCCAGGCGATCCGGCCTGACGTACGCCGGCACATCGCTTCGAGCGCACGCTCGGCCGACCCGATCTGGCGCATGCAGTGGTGGATCCGGCCCGGGCCGAGCCGCGCCTGCGCGATCGCGAAACCGTCGCCCTCGCCCGCGATCAGGTTCGCGGCGGGCACCCGCACGTCGGAGAACTCGATCTCGCCGTGACCGCCGTGGGTGGAGTCGGTGAAGCCGAAGACGCGCATGCTCCGCTTCACCGTGACGCCGGGCGTGTCAGGCGGCACGCAGATCATGGACTGCTGGCGATGCCGGTCGGCGTTCTGGTCGCTCTTGCCCATCACGATGAAGAGCTTGCAGCGCGGGTCCATGGCGCCCGACGACCACCACTTGCGGCCGTTGATGACGTACTCGTCGCCGTCCCGCTCGATCCTGGTCGCGATGTTCGTCGCGTCGGATGAGGCCACATCGGGCTCGGTCATGCAGAACGTCGACCTGATCTCGCCGTCGAGCAGCGGCAGCAGCCAGCGCTCGATCTGCTCGGGGGTGCCGAACTCGGCGAGCACCTCCATGTTCCCGGTGTCTGGAGCGGCGCAGTTCAGTGCCTCGGGAGCGATCGCGCCGCTGTGGCCGGTGATCTCGGCGAGCGGGGCGTACTGGAGGTTGGTCAGGCCCGCACCGTGCTTGTCGGCGATCTCGCCGATCTGATCCTTGTGCTTGCGGACGGTCAGGAACAGGTTCCACAGGCCCTGACGGCGGGCCTCGGCCTTGAGGTCGTCGATCACGGCCGGGCGCTGCCAGATGTCGCCGGCGGCCTCGGCCGCGGCCACTTGCTGCGCAAAGGTCTGCTCTGCCGGGTAGACGTGGGAATCCATGAATGCGAGCAATTTGCCGCGAAGTTCCTCGGTTCGTGCGTCGTATCCGAAGTCCACCTAGCGCCTCCCGACGAGTCCGGACAAGCGTACCTACCGACCAGTACGGTGACACGTTACGGTCTGGACATGGCAGTGGTCGAGACGGTCATGGGCCCGGTTGACGTCGCCAACTTGGGCACGACGCTCATGCACGAGCACGTCTTCGTGCTCAATGAGGAAATCAGGCGGAACTACCCGGCTGACTGGGATGAGGAGGCCAGGGTCGCCCACGCGGTCACGCAGCTGACCAAGGCGGCCGAACGCGGCATCGTGACGATCGCCGATGCCACAGTGATCGGCCTGGGCCGTGACATCGAGCGGATCAAGCGGGTCGCCGCGCAGTGCGAGATCAACATCATCGCCGCGGCCGGGATCTACACGTTCAGCGATGTGCCTTTCTACTTCCGGCACCGGAGCCGCGGTATGACCGCGAGCGGCGAGGACCCGATCACCGACATGTTCGTCTCGGACATCACGGACGGAATCGGTGAAACCGGAGTGCGCGCCGCATTCCTGAAATGCGCAGTCGACGAACAGGGCCTGACCAGGGGCGTCGAACGCGTGCTACGCGCCGCGGCCCGCGCGCACGTGCAGACAGGGGCGCCGATCACCGTGCACACCCATCCGGCCAGCAAGTCTGGCCTGGTCGCTCTCGACGTCATGCGCCAGGAAGGGGCCGACCTCAGCCACGTGGTGATCGGGCACAGCGGCGACAGCCGGGACCTGGACTACCTGATCAGGCTCGCGGACTCCGGCTGCCTGCTCGGCATGGACAGGTTCGGGATCTCGATGCCGCGGTCGCTCGACTGGCGGTCGGACACGATCGCGGCGCTCTGCGAGCGCGGCTACGCGGCCAGCATGGTCTTGTCGCACGACGCGGCGTGCTACATCGACTGGTACCCGCACGACGCCCAGGCCGCGGGCAACTACACCTATATCCACGACGAGGTGCTCCCCGCGCTGACCGAGCGCGGCGTCAGCGCCGAGCAGATCGAGGCGATGCTGGTCGCCAACCCGCGCCGGTACTTCACGCCATGAGCGCCGTCAGCGACTGGTCCCTCGCCAGCTATGACCCAGCCTGCCGGCCGGCGGGCTGCGGTATGCGGCCAATCCTGTCCTGACCGTGCCACGAATCATTTGATGAGCGGTTCTGATCCGCAACGCTGGCCGACCTGCAACGCCTGCGTCGCCGGCATTTGTCGGAACTGAACCGCGCGGTTTACCGGCACGTTCCTCAAGTATCTGGGCGCGTTACGAGGGCGATGGAGAACGTTCATGACTGTGTGTAGTCGGGGTGTAACTCAGATCACGAGTCCGGATCGGGGCCAGCGGCGTCTTAGTAGTGACCGACCACGAGGGAGCCACCGCTGATGACCACCGCCACCACCGCCACCACCGCCGCCGCCGGCCTGCCGGGCGGCGTGCCCGCGAGCGCAGCCGCGAGCGCAGCCCCGCGCGGCCGCTGGCGCGGCTGAGGGGCTGGCGGTGCCGCGGCCCGGCGGGCGGCAGGCCGACTTCGAGGAGCAGGTCCGGCCCTACCTCGGCCAGCTGTACCCGGCGGCGCTGCGGATGACCCGCAACCCCGCCGACGCCGAGGACCTGGTCCAGGACACCCTGGCCAAGGCCTACACCGCCTTCGGCCAGTACACCCCCGGCACCAACCTGCGCGCCTGGCTGCACAAGATCCTGGCCAACACCTTCATCAACACCTACCGCAAGCGCAAGCGCGAGCCCGCCATCGCCCCCGGCGCCGACCCCGCCGCCGACTGGCACCCCGGCACCGACCCGCTCGCCGGGCCCGCCCGCTCCGCCGAAGCCGAGGCCCTGGACCGGATCACCGACACCACCTTGCTGGACGCCCTGCGCCAGCTGCCGCCCGAGTTCCGCACCGCCATCTGGCTCGCCGACGTCGAGGGCTACCCCTACCGCGAAGTCGCCGCCCTGATGGGCACCCCCCTGGGCACCGTCATGTCCCGCCTGCACCGCGCCCGCGGCAAACTCCGCCACACCATCACCACCGCCCGCGCCCCCGCCGCCTGAACCCGCCCCCCGCCCCACCCAGCCGCCGCCCCAGGCCCCCGCCCAGGCTCCCCGCCGCCCCCAGGCGGGAGAACGGCCACGCCCCGCCCCCGGGCACGGCCACCCCCGGCACCCCCAGCCGGACCGCACCACCCGGCCCCAACCCCCGCGGGCCGGGCACGCACCACCCGGCCCGCACCCCCCAGGGCCGGGACCGCACACGGCCAGGCACCCCCGGCCAGGCCACGGGCTGGCACGAGCCCCCGTTCGTGCCAGCCCGGCACACCAGTGCCCCGCCGCCACCAGGCGGCGGGGCACTATCCATGCCAGCCACCATGGCTGAACCAGCGGGTGCTACTTGAGCAGGAGCCTGCTGATCCGGCGACCGGCTATCGCGAGTCCGATGGCGCCCATCAGAGTCAGGTAAGCAACACTCCATAGCAGGTCAGGGTTGACCGCGCCGAGCGTCAGCCCGCGCAGCAGCACCACGCCCTGGTAGAGCGGCGTGCACTCAACGATGATCTGCAGGGCGCGCGGATAGACGCTGAGCGGGTAGAACGTCGTCGAGAACAAGAACATCGGCAGCGTCGCCAGCATCACGAACTCGAAGTGCTGCCAGCTCTTCATGTAGGTCGTCGCCGCCATTCCGGCGCCAGCGAACGCGAACCCGATCAGCAGCGCCGTCGGCACGTCGAAGATCGCCCAGACCGAGTGCACGAGGCCCATCGCCAGCATGATCACCATGAAGGCGACCGCGTAGATGCCGCCCCTGATCAGCGCCCACCCGACCTCGCCGAGCGCGATCTCGTCGGACCGCATCGGGGTCGCCAGCGCCGCGTCGTAGAGCTTGGCGTACTTCATCCTGAAGAACACGTTGAAGGTGGAATCCATCACCGCGCCGTTCATGGCCGAGGTAGCCAGCAGCGCGGGAGCCACGAAACTCGTGTAGCCGACGGGATGGCCGCCGGGACCTATGACCGTGCCAACGAGCTTGCCCAGGCCGACGCCGATGGACAACAGGTAGAACAGGGGCTCGAAGAACCCGGAGATCAGCACCGTCCAGGTGTGCCGGTAGACCCTCGCGTGCCGCTCGATCAGGTGCGCGCTGCCGCGGCCGCCCAGGCCGGAGCGCCTGGTTGCCAGCATCGCCACCGGAAGGATCCGCAGCGGCAGTTCGTGCAGGCGAGCCGGCAGCGACCCCTCATGACGCTCCGCAGCGCCGACCGTGGCCGGTGACTCGCGCACCCGCTCAGGCATAGAGCCTCCGCCGGTACGTACGGTTGCCGGCGATGATGCCCAGCACCGTCACCCCCACTAGGTAGCCCACATGCACGGCGGATGCGCCGAGATGCGCGGTGCCCAGGCTGAGCGACCGGCACAGGGCCACCCCATGCCACAACGGCGTGATGTAGGCAAGTGGCCGGATATAGGCAGGAAGCTGTGTGATCGGGAAAAACGTGCCTGAGAACAGGAACAGCGGGATGATCCCGAACCGGAAGAGCATGGCGAACGACGTGTCCTTCGTGCACCTCATCGCGTAGGCCTCGATCGGCGTGGCGAACGCCATGCCCGGTGAGAACCGCCGCGGGCAGGCACGCGATGGCCCACAGCGAGTGAATGGCGCCGAACGCCGCCATCGCCGCGAGGAAGACCGCCGAGTTCATCGTCAGCCGCAAGGTCGTGAACAACAGGTGACCGCGGAAGAGGTCGGTCGGCCGCAGCGGGGACGCGATAGCGGCCTGGTAGGTCTTGAGCCACTTCACCGAGCCGTAGACGGGATAGGTGGACTCCCCCATGGCGGTCTGCATCGACGAAGCCGCCAGCAGGCCTGGCGCCAGGAAGGCCAGGTAGCTGACGCCGCCAAGGCTCGACGTGCCGTGAGCGTCGACGAGCCTGCCCAGGGCGAGCCCCATCGCCCCGAGGTAGAGCACCGGATTGAGCACGCCAGAGTAGATCGAGCCCTGCCAGGTCCGCCGGTAGTTCGTGAGCCAGAACCTGAACTGCCTGACGGCGTACGACAGTGCTAGCCGCGGCTGGGCCAGCCGAGACTGGGCGAGCCGCGATTCGGCCATCACCGACTGGGCCATCAGTCCTCCAGCCGCCGGCCGGTCAGCCGGAGGAACACATCCTCGAGGGTGCTGCGGCGCACCAGCGAGGTGACCGGCTCCAGCCCGCGGGCGCGCACGGCGTCGAGCGCCGCGTCGCCATCGCCGGTGTAGAGCAGGATCCGGTCGGCCAGGACCTCGATCCGCTCGGCGGGCACGTCAGCCAGTTTCTCCGCCGCCTGCTCCTGCTCCTCAAGCGCGAAGCGCAGCTCAAGAACCTCGGGCGTGGAGTAGGTCGTCGATCAGCTGCCGGGGCGACCCCGCCGCGGCGATCTTCCCCCCGTCCATCACCACGAGCCGGTCGCACAACTGCTCGGCCTCATCCATGTAATGCGTGGTGAGGACCAGGGTCACGCCCTGCTGCTTGAGCCGGTAGAGCCGGTCCCAGACCACGTGCCTGGCTTGCGGGTCGAGCCCGGTGGTCGGCTCGTCAAGCAGCATGATCTCGGGCTCGCTGATCAGTGACCTGGCGATGGTCAGGCGCCGCTTCATGCCGCCGGACAGCGGCTCGACCTCGTCGTCCGCCCGCTCGGTGAGCTGGACAAAGTCAAGCAGCCTGCCGGTCCGCTCCCTGATGAGGTCGCGCGGCAGCCCGAAGTACCGCCCGTAGATGAGCAGGTTCTCCTTGACGGTCAGCTCGACATCGAGGGTGTCCTCCTGCGGCACCACGCCGAGCCTGGACCTGATCGCCGGGCCGTCCTTGTCCGGATCGAGGCCGAGGATCGACAGCTCTCCGCCAGAACGAGGCGACACGCAGCCGATCATTCGCATCGTCGAGGATTTGCCCGCTCCGTTCGGGCCGAGGAATCCGAATACCTCGCCGCGGCTCAGCTCGAAGTCGATCCCGTCAACGGCAATGAAATCGCCAAATACCTTCGTGAGCCCCCTGGCGCGGATCAGGATGTCAGGATCAGCCACGACCGCGACCTTACCTGCAGGTGCTGACAGTACCGAACGAATAACGGGCCGCGATTGCCCGTTCAGCTGCAGGAGATGGGGATTTGCGCTCTGGGCTCCCGGTCAGTTGCGGCCCGGGTAATCTTGCCGACAGTGCTTTGACGGCCAGCGGCGCGGGTAGCACCGCGGGATGACCCGATTGAACGGAGGACCGCCTCGGTGAGCGGTGTGCGAGGGCTCTATGAGCGTTTCCGGCTGCTCATTCACGAGGGTGCCAAGTTCGGCATCATCGGCGCCATCGGCGTCGTCGTCTACAACCTCGTCAACGGGCTGCTGCACTTCAAGCTGCACACCGGGCCGCTGACCGCGGCGACCGTCGCCGTCATCGTCACGACGATCACGAGCTACATCGCCAACCGGTACTGGAGCTTCCGGCACCGCGAGCGCACCACGGTGCCGCGCGAGACCGTGATGTTCTTCGCGCTCAACGGGGTCGGGCTGCTGATCCAGTGGGCCGTGGTCGGTTTCACCTACTACGGGCTCGGCGAGACCGGCAAGCTCGCCAACATCATCGCCAACAACGTCGGCATCGTGCTCGGCACCGTGTTCCGCTTCTGGTCCTACCGCAAGTGGGTGTGGGCAGCGGCCCAGCCCGCGCCGCAGGGCCACGAGGTGCTGGAGCCCGCGCTCGCGTCGGCCCAGAACACACCGGCCCGAGCCGGCAGCACAGCACGAAGCCGATCTGGCTGAGCTGACCCCACCGCCAGGAGACGAGGCCGGAAAGCCGCATTGAGCATTACCCGTCCCACCCCAGGGCTTGTCCAGCGCGTCGCTGAGCTCTACCGGCGTTCCCGCCACGTCATCCACGAGGGCGCCAAGTTCCTGATCGTCGGCGCGATCGGGATCGGCGTCACCAATCTGGTCTTCATCCCGCTGCACGGCCCGCTCGGCCTCGGGCCGCTTACGTCGGTGACGATCGCGACGGTCGTGGCCACGTTCGTTACTTTTCTCGGCAACCGGTACTGGAGCTTCCGGCATCGCGAGGGCGGCGGTACGGCCAAGGAGGGCATGACGTTCCTCGTGCTGAACGGCGTCGGCCTGCTGATCCAGTACGCGGTCCTCGGATTCAGCAACTACGCGCTCGGCCTGACCACCAAGCTCGAGAACGTCATCGCGGTGAACATCGGCATCGGGATCGGAACCCTGTTCCGCTTCTGGTCCTATCGAAAGTGGGTGTGGGTACCGCCCGAGGTGCGGCTTGAGCGGCTCAGGCGCGGCAGGCATCGCAGAGGCCGCGTCAACGCGGCCGCCGTGGCGTCAGCGCCAGCGGTCGTCGCCAGCCAGCCGCCCGCCGGGGACGTCGCACCCCGCTCCTGACGGTACCGAGGTCCGCGCGGGTCAGGCGCGGCAGCCGCCAGCGCGCTCGAGCAGCCTGTCCATTGGCACGGCGAGCACCGCGCTCCCGCGCCGCTGGCTCAGCACGCCCGTGGCGACCAGCCTGGCGACCACGTGGCCCTCGCGCGAGCGGGCAAGGCCAGGGTGCTGCCAGCGGGTCATAGGCCGAGGGAGCCTGCACCAGCCCCGCCAGGACCGCCGACTGCGGCCAGGACAACGCCGCAGGCGCTCGGCCGAAGTAGCCGCAACTGGCTTGCTCCAGGCCGTAGAAGCCATGCCCGAAGTAGGCTACATCGGCGTACATGCGCAGAATCTGCTCCCTGGTGTAGCTGAACTTCAGCTTGATTCCCAGGGCCAGTTCGTACGTCTCCACGGTCAGGCGGCTCTTGTGCCTGGCGTAGAGCAGCTTTGCGAGTTGCTGGTACAAGGTGGCGCCGCCCTGGTCCTTGCCCGTCACAAGCGACAGCGCCACCCGGCCGAGCGCCAGCGGGTCGAAGCCCTGGCTCTGACGCGAACCTGTGATCCTCGGTCGCGATCAACGCGCGCGCGAACTTCGCGGAGACCGGCGGGCCAGGGAAACGCTCGTGATGCGATCGGGCCTGCGCCCTGGCCAGCGACCAGGCATTGCCGACGGACGGAGTAACCAGGAGCAAAAGGGCGGTCGCGACGATCAGGACAGTCAGCAGCACGAGCGCGGCGAGAAAGGCGCGGCGCAACAAAACCCGCCCGCCCCCGAATCGCGGCACCCGTGGCACCGTCCCGTCTGCCTGCGGCTCGTCCGGGTACCACTGCCACCCGGCCTGCCCCCGCCGTGTCGTACTCACTGCTAGCGCAACGAGCAGCGAATGTGCAGAGTGCCCGAGGCTGCGCGGGTAGTCACATAGTCGGGACGCCGGGATTTGAACCCGGGCTCTCTGGTCCCCCAGACCAGCGCCTTAACCAAGCTGGGCCACGTCCCGTCGCCCTGTCGGACGGACAGATCATAGCGCAGGACCGGAAGGGCCCCGCTGAAAGCCAGGTGCCGCTCTCCATTTCCTGCCCTTCCGGACTCTTCACCCCGCACGGGTGAGGGAGGTTGTTCGCGCACCTGCAACGCTCGAAATGGTCAGCGAGGCTTCGCGTCCGGAGACTCACATACGGGGGACGTCAGCATGTCAGGCACAGGCTGGTACATCGGGCTGGGCATCATCTACTTCATTCTGGTGATCACGCTGGCGGTTCTCACTTTCCGCAAGGGGCACTGGGTCCTGGGGCTGATCGGCTTCCTGTTCCCGGTTCTGTGGCTCATCGGGGCAGTCCTGCCCGCGAGACAGCGCTAGCCGACGCGTCAGCCGGGTCCGCGCCGCTAGACTGGCGGCAACGCGCTGACGGAGACGAGTAGCACCGGGTATCGCGAGCGCAGAGAGCCGCCGGCAGCTGGAAAGGCGGTCTCGCGACCGGCAGCGAAGACACTCCTGAGTGCGGGGAGGAACGGCGACCGCGACCCAGCGGCCGCCCTATGCCCCGTCGGCTAGCCCCCGTGACCAGGCCTAAAGGCGGCGACCGCAGGCGCGGGCGCGGCGAAGGTGTGGTGGCACAGCGAGGTCCCTTCTCGCCCGCACTCCCAAGGGATGGCAAGCCAGGGAGCGCGTCATGACATCGATCCTGCAGGGGCACGGCGGAGGATCGTCCGCCACCAGCCGCCGGGTACTCGCCAGCGACCTGCCCGCACACGTCGGCGAGCAGGTGACCGTCGCTGGCTGGCTGCACCGCAAGCGCCCGCTCAAGTCGGTCACTTTCCTCATCATCAGGGACAGGACCGGCCTGGCCCAGGTCGTGCTGTCTGGCGACGATGCCGCGGCGCGGCCTGGCTGACCTGCCCGAGGAAACCGTCGTCGCGATCTCCGGCCTGGTGAAGGCCAGCCGGCAGGCTCCAGGCGGCGCGGAGGTCACCGAGCCGACCCTCGTGATGCTCAGCGAGCCAGCTGAGCCGCCGCCCTTCGACCTGTACCGGCCAGCGCTGACGGCCAGCCTGCCGACCGTACTCGACCACGCGCCGACCACGCTGCGGCACCCGAGGCTTCGGGCCGGCTTCGAGATCTCGGCCGCGAGCGTCGCCGGGTTCCGTGCCACGCTCGACGCGAACGGGTTCACCGAGATCCAGACTCCGAAGATCGTGCGGCTCGGCCACCGAGTCGGGCGCCAACGTGTTCGCCATCGACTACTTCGGCCAGCCCGCCTACCTGGCCCAGTCGCCGCAGTTCTATAAGCAGGCCATGGTCGGCGTCTTCGAGCGCGTCTACGAGACCGGCCCGGTGTTCCGTGCCGAACCACACGACACGGCCAGGCACCTGGCGCAGTACGCCAGCCTGGACGCCGAGTTCGGGTTCATCGCTGATCACCGCGACGTGATGGCGATGCTGCGCGAGGTCGTCGCCGGCATGGTGGCGGCCGTCGGCGCGCGGGCTGGTCAGGCCGCCGAGCGTCTGGGCCTCACGCTGCCCGAGGTGCCCGGCCAGATTCCTGAGCTGGACTTCACCGACGCCCAGAGCCTTATCGCCAGGCTCGCGGGCTGGGACCCGCGCGGTGAGCCTGACCTCTCCCCCGCCGACGAACGATGGCTGGGCGGCTGGGCGCTGCGCGAGCACGGCAGCGACTTCCTGTTCGTCACCGGCTACCCGATGGTCAAGCGGCCGTTCTACACCCATCCCGACCCCGCCCGCCCGGCTCGTTCGCGCAGCTTCGACCTGCTGTTCCGCGGGATGGAACTCGTCACGGGCGGACAGCGGCTGCACAATCACAGCGACTACCTGGCCGCGCTCGCGGCCCGCGGCGAGGACCCTGAACCCTACGCGGGGTACCTGCAGGTGTTCAGCCACGGCATGCCGCCGCACGGCGGATTCGCGATCGGGCTTGAGCGGTTTACAGCCAGGCTGACGGGGGCCGCCAACGTCCGCGAGGTCACCCTCTTCCCTCGCGACCTGCACCGGCTGACGCCGTAGCTCGCAGCGACCCCAGATCCTGCGCACGGCCCTGGCGGCCGCATGGCGGAACCGGACGTTAGCCGGTGAGGCCGAGCGTGATCGCGTCGACCTCGGCCAGCTCGTCGGCCGACGGGACCCAGTCTGCCGTGTCAGCGTTGGCTTTCACCTGCTCTGGCTGACATCGCCCCGGCGATGACGCTGGTGCAGCCCGGCTGCGCGGCCAGGCAGGAGATCGCGACCGTCAGCAGCGAGACGCCATGCGTCTCGCCCCAGCTCGCGAGCGCCTCGACGATGTCCAGCTTGGCCTCGGTGACGTAGCTGTCCCGGCCGGCCAGCCTGGTGCCCTCCCTCGCAGGCTGGCCGCGCCGGATCTTTCCGGTCAGCAGGCCGTTCGCCAGCGGGAAGTACGGCAGCACGCCGACGCCGAAGTGCCTGGCCGAAGGCACCACCTCCGCCTCGGCGGCACGCTCGAGCAGCGACCAGTGGTTCTGGGCCGAGATGAACGGAACGCTGCCGTGCCGGTCAGCCAGGCACGCGGCCTCGGCGATCTGCCAGCCGGTGAAGTTGGAGTGACCGAGGTAGCGCACCTTGCCCTCGGCGACCAGTTCGTTCAGCGCCCCGAGCGTCTCGGCGATCGGCGTCTTCGGGTCAGGCGTGTGGATCTGGTACAGGTCGATGTAGTCGGTCCTGAGCCTGCGCAGCGACTGCTCGACAGCGCGCCTGATGTACGCCCTGCCGCCCTTCGCGCCAGCCGCTGGCCCGTAGCCCATGTCGGCGGCCTGGTGACCGAACTTGGTCGCGAGCACGACCTGGTCGCGCCGGTCAGCCAGCACCTCCCCGATCAGCTCCTCGGATCCTCCGCCGCCGCCGTAGGTGTCGGCCGTGTCGAACAACGTGATGCCGCAGTCGATCGCCGCATCGACGACCGCCCTGGTGCCGGCCAGGTCCAGCCTGCCGCCGAAGTTGTTGCAGCCGAGTCCCACGACCGAGACGACCAGACCCGAGTTGCCGAGCGGCCTGTAGCGCATTGTCCTGCCTTCACTGTTGCCGGTGCAGATGCCGATCAGATCGTACCGACCACACTGAACCGTCCCGAGCGCGGAGCAGGTGCGCGATATCCTGTGCCGCACCATGCCAGAGTCCCAGACGCCAGGACCTGTGGTCCTGCGGATCAGGCTCGGGGCGACGCTTCGCCGCCTGCGCGAGGCGCGCGGCTTCACCGCTCAGCAGGCGGCCGAGGCGATCAGGGGCTCAGACTCCAAGATCAGCCGCATTGAACTCGGCCGGCACGCGGCCAGGGAGATCGACGTCAGCGATCTGCTGACCATGTACGGCATCACCGACGTCGCCGAGCGCGAAGCGCTGCTTGACCTGGCCAGCCAGGCACTCGCCCAGCCGTGGTGGCACGGCCACTCTGACGTCTTGCCGCCGTGGTTCCAGGCCTACCTCGGCCTCGAGGAGGCCGCCGAGTCCGTGCTGAGCTACGACACGCACTTCGTTCCCGGCCTGCTGCAGACCGGTGACTATGCGGCTGGGCTGCTCGCACACGGCGGCTTCGCCGCGGCGGAGGTCAGGGACCTCCTCGATATCCGCGCCACGCGGATTGAGCGCTTCGCCGCTGGCGGCTGGCGGCTCGACGCCGTGCTCGACGAGGCCATCTTGCACCGGCCAGTTGGCAGGAAGGCCGCGTTCGCCGCCCAGCTCCAGCACCTCAGCGAGGCCGCCGGATGGCCCGGGGTCACGATCAGGATCAGGCCGTTCTCGGCAGGGGCGCCACTTAGTCCGGCTGGCTTCACGATCCTGCGTTTCGCTGGCCAGGAACTGCCCGACGCGGTCTACTCCGAGCAGCTGACGAACGCGAGCTATCTGGATAAGCCAGCCGAAGTGGCCAGGTACGCCGCGACGATGGAGTTGCTGGCGAACAGCAGCAGGCCGGCGAGGCAGACCAGATCGATCATCGCGGGCGCACTCGCCAGGCTCAGCTAGCCCTAGCCGCGGCGCCGATCAGCTGGGCCGATTCCTCAGGCGGCAGCGCCACATCGCGCAGGGCTCCGAACATCGCCGCCACCGCCGCTACCTCGCTCGCGCGTTGTTCGAGCAGTACCTGGCCGCGGATTCCGGTCGCGCAGACCACGTCCGCGTCGTCGGGCTCGGCGAAGCTGAGGATGCCGAACGAGCTAGCAGGCAGCTGGCGGTGCTCGCAGCCGAGCCGCAGCACCTGGATTGTCACGTGCGGCTGGCTGCCAACGTCGATCAGGTACTCGAGCTGCGCGCGCATGACGGGCGGCGGCGCCACGGCCCTGAGCAGCACGGACTCGTCCAGGATCAGCATGAGCCTGATCGGATCGCCGCCGCGCAGCACGTCCTGCCGGCGCACTGCGACCTGGACGAGCCGCTGCACCGCAGCGGGCTCCAGCTCCGGCCGCCGGGCCTCGATCACGGCCCTGGCATAGTCGGCTGTCCTGACCAGGCCATGGATGACCTGCGACTGGAACGCGCGCAGATCCGACGCCTCCGCCTCGAGGCCGAGGTAGGTGCCTGTCCCGGCGGGAAGCAGGTCATCCGATCCGACCCACCAGCCTTTCCGCTGGCCTTCGCGGGCCAGGTCCATGAGGGCGCGCCGCTGGTCCGCATCGTGCACGCCGTACAGGTCGAGCATGAGCGCGAGGTAGCTGGTCCTGGTCGGGGCCTTGCCGGTTTCGATCCTGGACAGCGTCGACGGCGCGACGCCTAGCTGGCTGGCGACTTCCTCGAGCCTGAGCGACCGCTGCTCACGCAATCGCCTTAAATCGTTGCCTAGCCTGCGCCGCCGGATTGTCGGTCCTACCAACACGGAACGTCGCCTCCTGCCTGCCCGCGGAGCTCAGGCCACCGTACCGCCTCACGCGCCTCGGATGAGATCCCATATGTAATCACGCCACGCCGATCTGCTCAATGCACTTGTGTACTTTTGCATTCCCATTACAGGATGAGCACAGGGCCGCGAGGGAGGATCGCCGGAAGGAGTGACCCATGCCCGCGGAGACGGCGGAGGCCAGCGCGCGGTTCGCTGACCCGGCATTACTGACGCACTGGGTGCTGCTGGGCAAGCTGACGCTTCCCGGCCTGCCCGAGCACGTGCGAGACGCCAGGCACTTTGTCGCGCGGCTGATCGGCGCCCGTCACGCGTGCACAGACGCCGCGCTGCTGCTGACGTCCGAACTTGTCACGAACGCGGTCGTGCACAGCAAATCGGGATTGCCGGGCGGCACGGTCGATCTGGCGGTCGCGGCCAAGGCAGGCAGCCTGCTGATCTCGGTGACCGACAACGGATCGGATACCGGGCTTCCGAAGACAGGCAACGATCCGGGCGGTGAGCATGGAAACGGCCTGTTGCTGGTGGAGCAGCTGGCTGACGACTGGGGGTACCGCAGCCAGTCAGATCGCACCGTGGTCTGGTTCCGGCTCTGCCCTGGCTGACTTTCGTCAGGCGCGGCTTCAGCCCCGCCTCGCGCCGCGGGAGTCGCGAGCCGCGCCTGAGCGCTTCTCCCGCAGCCGCATCGACACGTGCACGGGCGTGCCAGCAAACCCGAACTCTTCGCGCAGCCGGCGCTCGATGAATCGCCGGTACCCCGCCTGCAAGAAGCCGGATGTAAACAGGACGAAGTGTGGCGGCTGGATCCCCGCCTGCGTCGCGAACATGATCTTCGGCTGCTTCCCGCCCCTGACCGGCGGCGGTGTGGCCGCCACCAGCGCAGACAGCCAGGCGTTCAGCCGCCCGGTTGGCACCCTTGTCTCCCAGCCCGCCAGCGCGGCCTCGAGCCCCGGCACGAGCCGCTCTACGTGCCATCCGGTCGCAGCCGAGATGTTCACGCGCGGCGCCCAGCGCGCGGTATAGAGCTGCCTGTCGATCTCACGGTCCAGGAAGTGCCTGCGGTCCTCGTCGACCAGATCCCACTTGTTGTACGCGATCACAAGCGCCCGGCCAGCTTCGATCACCATCGAGATGATCCGGAGATCTTGCTCTGCGAGCGGCTCGCTGGCATCAACGAGGACGACCGCGACCTCGGCCCTGTCCAGCGCCCGCTCCGTCCGCAGCGCCGCGAAGTAGTCAGCGCCCTGCGCGTGGCTAGCACGCCGCCTGATCCCGGCCGTATCGACGAATCGCCAGGTGACGCCGCCCAGGTCGATCAGCTCGTCGACGGGGTCCCTGGTCGTCCCAGCGACGGCGTCCACCAGCACCCTGTCCTCCCCGGCGAGCTTGTTGAGCAGGCTCGACTTCCCGACGTTGGGCCGGCCGATCAACGCCACCCTGCGCGGTCCCGCCTCGGCATCTGCTCGCTCCTCTGGCGCCTCAGGCAGCGCGCCGAGGATGACGTCAAGCAGGTCTCCGCTGCCCCTGCCGTGCAGCGCGCTCACCGGGACCGGCTCACCAAGCCCGAGGGACCAGAGCGAGTGCACGCCCAGCTCGGCCGGAGCATCGTCCACCTTATTGGCGGCCAGCACCACGGGCTTGCGAGAGCGGCGGAGCACGGCGGCGACGGCGGCATCCGCATCGGTCACGCCGACCACGGCGTCGGTGACGAACAGCACGGCGTCCGCGGCGTCGACGGCCACCCTCGCCTGCGCGGCGACCTTGGCTGCGAGGACCGGGGATCCCTCCACCGACGGCTCCCAGCCGCCCGTGTCGACCAGGGTGAACGCCCGGCCGCGCCAGGTCGCGTCGTATGCAACACGGTCCCTGGTCACGCCAGGGGTATCTTCGACGACCGCCTGGCGGCTGCCCAGGATCCGGTTGACCAGAGTCGACTTGCCGACATTTGGCCGCCCGACGACCGCCAGCACCGGCGCGCTGGCCGTACCGCTCGTGCCTTCGCCGGCGTCCTGGACCTGCTCGTTCATGCGTTCGCCTGCCTAGCCGTAGCGAGCCTGACGATGTGCCCGATGACGTCGTCGAGACCAAGCGTCGGTGGCGTCGATCTCGACAGCATCGGCCGCCATCTGGCTCTGGGGCGCGTCGCGGCGGTCGCGCTGCGCCTGCTCGGCCCGCGTGACTGCCGCGCTCGGCGGCTCCTCGCCGCGGACGGTGCTGCGTGCTGCCGCCCGGCCGGTACCCGCTTCCTGAGTCTCCGGGCGCCCGGCCAGCTGGGCGGCCCGGCGCTCAGCCCTGACTTGCTCGCTCGCGGTCAGGAACACCTTGACCGCCGCTGCGGGAGCGACGACCGTCCCGATGTCCCTGCCCTCGGCCACGATCCCGCCGCGCCGCCGCGGCGCCGGCGATGATCGCCTGCTGCTGGGTGATCAGCATCGCACGGACCTCGGGGATCGCTGCGACCAGGCTGACGACGTTCGACACCCGCCTGTTCCTGATCGCAGCCGTGACATCGATCCCGTCGACCCGCACCCACGGGACCGCTGGATCGGTACTGATGTCGATGCTCAGGTCGCGGATGTGCCTGGCCACGGCGTCGGCGTCGGCCAGGTCGACCTCGTGTTCCAGCATCCACCAGGTCACGGCCCGGTACATCGCGCCGGTGTCCAGGTAGCGCAGCCCGAGCGCGGAGGCGGTGCCACGGGCCGCGCTCGACTTGCCCGATCCTGACGGCCCGTCGACTGCCACGATCAGGGCCCGTCCGGCCGCAGCGCCCGAAGTGTGCGGCCGGAGGCCTGCCACCGAATTTGTCACGCTGGCGATGCTACCGGCCAGCCAGCCGCGCCCAGCGCGGCCGCGAGGGCTTCGGCGGCCTCAGGGCGGACGGAGAGCTCGGCAACGCCGGCCGGCAGGCCGGGCGAGTGCTCGATCCTGACATCTTCGATATTGACGCCGGCCGCTCCGGCCGCGGCGAACAGCCTGGCAAGCTCGCCAGGGGTGTCAGCGATCACGACCTGCACGATCGCGTAGGCGGGTGCCGGGCCGCCCCGTTTGCCGGGAATCCGAGCCACGCCGTCGCGGCCGGTCTCAAGCACCGCGGTCAGCTGCTTGGCGGCGTCCTCGTCGCCTGCGGCGAGGGCTTCGAGCGCGTCAGCCGCCGCGCTGAGCTGACCGATCACGGCCCTCACGATCTCGCGTGCCGGTGCGGCGTTCGCCGCGAGGATCTCGGTCCACAGAACAGAGTCGCTCGCGGCGATCCTGGTCACGTCGCGGAGCCCAGGCCCGGCCAGCGCGAGCGCGCCCGACGGGGCGCCGGCGCACTGCGCAGCCATCGCGCTAGCCACCAGAAGCGGCACGTGCGAGACAAGCGCCACCCAGCGGTCATGCTCGGCTGGCGACAACATGACCACCTGGGACCCGCAGGCACGGGCCAGGCCAGTGACCGCGGCGACGCAGTCATCCGCCGACTCGCCGGACGGGCAGATCACCCACGGCTGACCGGCGAACAGGTCGGCTCTGGCAGCCGCGGGGCCAGACCGCTCGCGGCCGGACATCGGGTGGCCTGGCACGAAGGCGGCCAGGTCGCAGCCCGCCGCCTTCGCCTCGCGCAGTGGCAGCCCCTTGATGCTCGCCACGTCGGTGTAGCACCTGGCCAGGCGCTGCCGCTGCGCCGCGGCCAGAGCCCCTGCGACCGCGCCAGGAGGCACGGCCAGGACCGCGATGCCGGCCGGGCCGCCCGGGCTGCCGGTCGGCCGGCAGCACCTGGCCAGCGCCCAGCTCAGCGGCCAGCCGAGCCGCCGCCGGGTCCGTGTCGCTGAGCCAGACCTCGGTGCCGTGCTCGCGCAGCGCCAGAGCGATGGAGGTACCGATCAGGCCGGTGCCGATGATCACGGCTGATGCTGGCGCGTTCGCGGCGGCCCCGGCCCGTGCCGGATCGGAGGCCGATCGGGTCACCGGAGCATCCTGTAGTCATTGCGCGATATCCAGGCGCAAGGCAGCCGCGCCGCGCAGGTAGACATGCTGAACCTGAGCCCTGGTCAGCGGCGGTCTCGACGTGCATCATCAGCCGGACGACCCGCGGCATCGCCCCTGGCACGGCGATCTCCGAACAGCAGAGCAACGGCACGTCCTGGAACCCGAGCGACCTGGCCGCCAGCGCCGGGAACTCGGCCAGCAAGTCGGGTGTGGCCGAGAAGATCACGCTGATCACCTGGTCAGTGCTCAGGCCGTTGCGCTCCATCACCTGCGTCACCAGCTCGGCCGTGCCGTCCAGTATCTCCTGCCGGTCGTCGGCTCCGACCTGGATGGCGCCCCTGATGGCCCTGACCGCCACAATCGCTCCTCTCCCCCGCGACTCTCCCGTGACCCTATCCGCCGCTGCGCCCAGCCGCGCCCAGCGACGGGTCACATGCCGACGGCGGCGTACAGGTTCCCGACTTCGGCGGTGGACAGGCGCCGCGACGTACCCGGCCTGAGCGATCCGAGGCTGACAGGGCCGACCTGAGTACGGACCAGGCGGCTGACCGGATGACCGACAGCGGCCAGCATCCGCCGGACGATGTGCTTGCGCCCTTCGTGCAGTGTGATCTCCACAAGGACGCGAGGACCGGCCTGCTCGACGACGCGGAACCTGTCGGCGGTCACCGTGCCGTCTTCGAGTTCGACTCCGGTGGTCAGCCGGCGGGCGAGATCCTTACGGACAGGGCCGCGCACCTCGGCCAGGTAGGTCTTGAGCACCCCGTACCTCGGGTGTGACAGCCGGTGCGCAAGCTCCCCGTCATTGGTCAGCAGGATCAGGCCCTCGGTCTCGTAGTCAAGCCGGCCGACGTGGAACAGCCGCTCACTGCGATCAGCCACCAGTTCGGCGATGGTCCGCCTGCCCCGGTCGTCGGACATGGTGCTCACCACCCCGGCCGGCTTGTTCAGCGCCAGGTAGACCAGGTCTTCGCTGGCCGGGATCCGCTTGCCGTCGACCCGGATGATCTGCGTCTTCGGGTCGACCCTGGCGCCGAACCTGCGAACCACCTCGCCGTCGACCTCGACGCGCCCAGCGCCGATCAGTTCCTCGCAGCTGCGACGGCTGCCGACCCCTGCGGCCGCGAGCACTTTCTGCAGCCGCACGCCGCCAGGCACGTCGGTGAGCGAGTCCCGCTGGCCAGGCTCGAAGCCCCAGTCGTCATCGTCATCGTCGAAGGCATCGCGGGGCGGGCCGAGTGGCTGTCCCCCCTGGCCGGTCCCGCTGGGGGTTCCGGGCGGCCGGGGAGGTCCGGGGGGTCGTCCTCCCTGCCCAGCCCCGCGCTGGCGGTCACGACGGGCGGGCATGGCCCTGCTCCTGTTCGTCGTCGACCTGCTCGGGCAGGAACGGCGCTAGCTCCGGCAACTGTTCCAGACTGGCCAGCCCGAGCCGCTCGAGAAAGTACGCGGTCGTGCGGAACAGGATCGCCCCGGTCTCGTGGTCCGTGCCAGCCTCCTCGACGAGGCCGCGCAGCGTCAGCGTCCGCATCACGCCGTCGCAGTTGACGCCCCGAACCGCGGAGACCTGAGCCCGGCCGACCGGCTGCCGGTAGGCGACCACGGCCAGGGTCTCCAGTGCCGCCTGAGTCAGCCTGACCTCCTGGCCGTCCCTTACGAACTTCTCGACTACCGGCGCGTACTCGATCCTGGTGTAGTAGCGCCAGCCGCCTGCCACCTCGCGCAGGTCGAAGCCGCGGCCCTCGCGCGTGTACCGGGCGGCGAGTTCGGTCAGTGCGTGGCCCACGTCCTGCTGCGCGACCTCGAGCACCTGCGCCAGCATGTTCTCGGCAACCGGCTCATCTGCCACCAGCAGGATGGCCTCGATGGCTGGCTGCAGCCCTGAAGAGGACTCGCCGGTACCCGGCAGCGGCTCTTTGATCATCGTGGTGTGTCGTCCACTCCGCCCGGTTCGCCGGGCCCGATGCTGGCAGCGTGCGCACCGGCGGCATATTCCGGTGCGATCCAGGTAACGAACAGGTCGCCGAGCGGGCTCTCCTGGTCGAAGGAGACGCACCTGTCCCGGTACAGATCGAGGACGGCGAGGAAGCGCGCCACGATCTCATAGGTATCTTCGCAGTCGGCGGACAACTCGGCGAACGACGCCCGCCCGGCGGCACGCAGCTTGCCCGTGATGATGACCGCCTGCTCACGCACCGTGGTGCGCGGGACGTGCAGATGCGCTGTGGAAACGACCGGTGCGACCCGCGGCGCGAGCGCGGCCGCGGCGACCGCTGCGAACTGCCGGGGCGTGAGCCCGAGCAGCACCTCGGGCAGCAGGTCGGCGAACCCTGGCTCCATCGGCACCCGACGGGGGAACCTGCGGCCCTGGTCGGCCATCCGGGCCGCGAAGAATGCGGCAGCCTCCTTGTAGGCCCGGTACTGCAGCAGCCTGGCGAACAGCAGGTCCCGCGCCTCCAGCAGGGCCAGGTCCTCCTCGTCGTCGACCTCACCCGCCGGGAGCAGCCTGGCGGCCTTGAGGTCAAGCAGAGTCGCGGCGACGACCAGGAAGTAGCTTGCCTGATCGAGCTCCCATCGTCCGGCGAGCGCGCCGATATAGCTGATGAACTCGTCGGTGACAGCCGACAGCGCGATCTCGGTGATGTCGAGCTTGTGCTTGGAGATCAGGGCGAGCAGCAGGTCGAAGGGTCCCTCGAAGACGTCGAGGTGAACTTCGAAGCCGCCGCCCCCAGGACCGTGCGCGGATTCGCCAGGTCCTTCGGTCATAACTGAGGTCAACGTCCGTCCCGCAGCCGCCTGGCCATCAAGCTGTCAGCGCCGTCCGCGTCGAGGTCGGCGAGCAGCACCGCGAGCGCCTCCCTGACGATCCGGCCTCGGTCCGCCGACACCCCGAAGCTGCGCAGCGTCAGCCTCGCGCGCTCAAGCTCGAGCAGTTCGGCCTCTGATAGGTACACCGTGATCTTATGGCTGTGACTCTCCCGGCCGCTCGCCTGCCGCTGCTCGATGGTGGCCGGCAGCGACGACGCGGGGCGCAGCAGTTCGGCTATGCCAGGGACTCTTACCCGCCGTTGACTTGACCTGCGAGTTCGGCCCTGCGCCACCGGTAAAGCACCTCCCTGGCGAGCTCCCGGTAGGAAGCTGCTCCAGCCGACGAGGGATCGAAAATGGTGATCGGCTCTCCGGCGACGGAGGCATCAGGGAACCGGACCGTTCGGTTAATGACGGTATGGAATACTTTGTCGCCGAACCCGGCGACGACTCCTGCTAGGACCTCTCGAGTGTGCAGCGTACGCGAGTCATACATGGTCGCGAGCAGCCCGTCCATGCCGAGCTTGGGACTCAGCCTGGTCGATACCTTGTCGATCGTCTCCATCAGCAGCGCCACGCCGCGCATCGCGAAGTACTCGCACTCCAGCGGCACGAGGACGCCATCCGCGCAAGCCAGCGCGTTGACGGTGAGCAGCCCGAGCGACGGCTGGCAATCGATCAGCACGATGTCGTAGTCCGCCAGCAGCGGCGCGAGCACCCGGCCGAGCACGAACTCCCTGCCGACCTCGTGCACGAGCTGGACCTCGGCGCCGGACAGGTCGATATTGCTCGGCAGCAGGTCCATGCCGTCGACCTTGGTGCGGAAGAGAACGTCCCCGGCGGTGACGTTGGCGTCCATGAGCACGTTGTAGACGGTCGCGTCGAGTTCGTGCGGCTGGAAGCCGAGGCCGACCGAGAGCGCGCCCTGGGGGTCGAAATCAACCAGCAGCACCCGGCGCCCGACCTCGGCCAGCGCGGCACCGAGGCTTATTGTGGTGGTGGTCTTTCCGACCCCGCCCTTCTGATTGCATACGGCCACAACGCGGGCTGGGCCATGCTTAACTAGCGGCTCGGGGTCGGGGAATACAGGAAGCGGACGGCCGGTCGGGCCGATGATGCCGGCACTGGCTTCCGTTGTCCCTGTCGCTGACACGGTAACGAGCACCTCCCCGGCGGCCACGCACGCTGCGGGCCGCTGCCTTCCGGACTTTAGAGGCTGCATGGGGTCGCGGCAAGCCGACTCACCCTTTGCGGGGAAACGGGTTCGCGCATTCGCCCTGGTCTCTGCCTGCCTGCCGGTTCAGCACATCGCGAGCCTCAGCCGAGAGCGCGAGGATGCGAGGCGGCGTATACCTCGCGGAGCTTGTCGACCGTCACGAGAGTGTAGATCTGCGTGGTACTCACCGAGGCGTGACCGAGCAATTCCTGCACCACCCGGACATCGGCGCCGCCGTCTAGGAGATGAGTGGCAAAGGAATGGCGCAGCACGTGCGGCGACATCTCCGCCAGCCCGGCTCGCGCCGCTGCAGCGCGGAGCGCTCCCCAGGCGCCTTGCCTGGTGAGGCGGCCCCCGCGTGCGTTCAGGAAGACGGCCGGACTTGGCTGCCCCGACCTCGCGCTGGCGGCGAGCGCTGGCCTGGCCTGCACCAGGTACGCCTGCAGCGCCGCCTGCGCGTAGCTGCCCACCGGCACGATCCGCTGCCGGCCGCCCTTGCCGGCCAGGCGCACCGTGGCGACGCCGGGTAGCGCCGGGCAGCTCGATGTCGTCGACGTCGAGGCCGACGGCCTCGGAGATCCGGGCCCCGGTGCCGTACAGCAACTCGAGCAGCGCGCGGTCCCTGCGCTGCGCGGGTGCGTCGCCAGCGATCTGCAGCAACCGCTCGACGTCGGGAATCGAGACGGCCCTCGGCAACCGCCTCGGCGGCGTCGGCGGACGCACCGCCTTCGCCGGGTCGGCGCCGGCCAGCCCTTCCGCCAGTGCGAACGCGTGCAGCCCGCGCACCGCGACCACCGCGCGCCCGGCCGAACTGGCGGCGAGCGGCTGGTGCTGCTCGTCGCCCTCGCGCAGCCCGGCCAGGTAGTCAGCGACGTCCTGGGTCGTCACTTCGCCGATCTCGGCCTGGCCGGCGCCAGCCAGCGTCGCCGCGTACCGCTGCAAGTCCCTGCGGTACGCCTCGATGGTGTGGGCGGCCAGGCCGCGCTCGACGGTGAGATGGTCGAGGTACCGGCGGGCCGCCGCGGCGACGGTGGTCAGCCCGGCGCTCCCCTCATCGCGAGTCCCCTGTCACAGTCGCCGATCAGCCGCGGCCCTGGTCGCTCACGCGAGGATGTCGGCCAGCGGCGTCCACGGCAGGCCGTGCGCCTCGGCGACCGGCTGGCACGTCACGGCGCCGTCGTGGGTGTTCAGGCCCGGCGCGAACGCGGGATCGGCGCGCAGCGCGTCCCGCCAGCCGCGGTTCGCGATCTCGATCGCGTAGGGCATGGTCACGTTCGTCAGCGCGTAGGTCGAGGTGTGCGGGACGGCGCCCGGCATGTTGGCCACGCAGTAGAACACCGAGTCGTGCACCCGGTACGTCGGATCAGCGTGCGTGGTCGGCCTGGAGTCCTCGAAGCAGCCGCCCTGGTCGATGGAGATGTCGACGAGCACGGAACCCTGCTTCATCCGTGCGACGAGTTCGTTGCTGATCAGCATCGGCGCCTTCGCGCCTGGGACCAGCACAGCACCGATCACCAGGTCAGCGTCGATCACGGCGCGCTCGATCTCGTAGGTGTTGGACGCGACCGTCTGGCAGTGTCCCTGGTAGATCGCGTCTGCTGACCGCAGCCTCGACACGTTCTTGTCGACGAGCAGCACCTCGGCCTGCATGCCGAGCGCGATCGCGGCGGCGTTCATGCCGGACACGCCGGCGCCGAGCACGACGACCTTGGCAGCGTAGACGCCAGACACGCCACCCATCAGGACGCCCCTGCCACCGCCGTCGCGCTGCAGGTGATGGGCGCCCACCTGCGGCGCCATCCGCCCGGCAACTTCCGACATCGGAGCGAGCAGCGGCAGCGAGCCGTCAGGCAACTGCACCGTCTCATACGCGATCGCGGTGATCCCTGAGCCGAGCAGCGCGTCGGTGCACGCCTTGGAGGCCGCGAGGTGCAGGTAGGTGAAGAGCACCTGGTCCTTGCGCATCCGGTGGTATTCCTCGGCAACCGGCTCCTTGACCTTCAGGACCAGGTCTGCGGTCTGCCAGACATCGTCCGCGGTTGGCAGCATCTGGGCGCCAGCGGCGACGAAATCCTCGTCAGGGATCGAGGAACCGGCTCCGGCGCTCGCCTCGATGAGGACCTCGTGCCCGTTCCGGACGAACTCGTTCACGCCCGACGGGGTGATGGCCACCCGGTACTCGTGGTTCTTGACTTCCTTAGGAACGCCGACCTTCATGATCCTCAGTCCTCCTCAGGTTCGAAGCCCGCCCCGGCACCGTTGCCAGGGCCCGCAGACCCCGCCGGGCGCGCCCGGTCAATCCTCAGCGCTCTGGCGCATCGGCTGCCCGCAGCGTCGCGAATCCGGCCCGCCCGGCGGCCACAGCGGCCAGCACGCCGATCATCATGACGCCGTTGTGCAGGTTCCCGGCCAGGATGCGGGAGACCACTACATCGAGGGGTGCCCACTCGACCATCAGATGAGCCTCCTCGTGGTCGGGAATGTACTCACGCTCGGCATCGGGAACACGGGTCAGACCGCGGGCCAGGTAGACGCGCAGCCGCTCGCTCGTGATTCCGGGGGAGGTGAAGAAATCAGCAAGCACCTGCCAGTCTGCGGCCAGGTAACCGGCCTCTTCAAGCAGTTCGCGCCGTGCTGTCACTAGTGGCGGCTCCCCTGCCACATCGCGCAGCCCGGCCGGAATCTCCCAGAGCAACCTGCCAGCCGGGTGCCGGTACTGCCTGATCAGCAGGACCTGGTCATTCTCGTCCAGCGCCACGATCCCGACCGCCCCGGGATGCTCGATGACCTCACGTCCGGCCGTGGCCCCGTCCGGCATGATGACCTGATCGCGCCGGACGCTGACGATCCTTCCCTCGGCAAGCTTCTCGCTGCAGGCGACGGGCCAGTCCTCGGTCGCATCGGTGAGCCACGATGCGTCGGCCGCGAGCGAGTGCTTCATTGGCGCGCCTCCGGCACGACTATCATGCGCTCGCGACCGAACGGCTTCCGGCCGCCGCGGTCACCGGCTGCCCGGTCGGCTTGACCCGCGATCGCTCGATTGCCGCAGCGATGAGCCCGCTGAAGAGCGGATGCGGCCTGGTTGGCCTGGAAAGGAACTCCGGGTGGGCCTGGGTCGCCACGAAGAAGGGATGGACGTCGGGCGGCAGTTCGACGAACTCGACCAGCCGGCCGTCAGGTGACATGCCCGAGCAGATCAGGCCGGCGGCCTCCAGCGCTGGCCGGTAGGCATTGTTGACCTCATACCTGTGCCGGTGCCGCTCGTGCACGACCTCGGCGCCGTACAGGCTCCTGACTATGGTGCCCTCGGCGAGCACGGCGGGATAGAGGCCGAGCCGCATGGTGCCGCCCATGTCCCGTTCGCCGGCGACGACGTCCTCCTGGTCGGGCATCGTGGCCACCACCGGGTGCGGGGTTTCCGGGTCGAATTCCGCGCTGTTGGCGCTCTCCAGGTCCGCGGCGTCCCTGCCGATCTCGATGGCCATGCACTGCAGGCCGAGGCAGAGCCCGAGGATCGGGATCTTGTTCAGGCGAGCGTGCCGGACCGCGCCGATCTTGCCCTCGATGCCGCGCACGCCGAATCCGCCGGGCACCAGGATGCCGTCGACGCCATCCAGGTGCCGCGCCGCGCCGTCGGGGGTCTGGCAGTCATCGCTTGCCACCCACCGGATGTTGACACCAGCGTCGTTGCCGAACCCGCCAGCGCGCAGCGCCTCTGCCGGGGACAGGTACGCGTCGGGCAGGTCGACGTACTTGCCGACAAGCGCGATCGTGACGCTCCTGGCCGGCCGGTGCACCCTGGCCAGCAGATCGTTCCAGTCGCTCCAGTCGACGTCGCGGAACGGCAGGCCGAGCCGCCGAACCGCGTATGCGTCAAGCCCCTCGGCATGCAGCACCTTGGGGATGTCATAGATGGACGGCGCGTCTGGCGCCGACACGACCGCTTCCTCGTCCACGTCGCACATCAGGCTGATTTTGCGCTTCAGCCCGCCGCTGATGGCGCGGTCGGACCTGCAGACGATCGCGTCCGGCTGGATGCCGATGCTGCGCAGCGCCGCGACCGAGTGCTGGGTCGGCTTGGTCTTGAGTTCCCCTGACGGCCCGATGTAGGGCAGCAGCGACACGTGCAGGAAGAAGCACCTGTCCCTGCCGATCTCGTGCCTGATCTGCCTGATCGCCTCGAGGAAGGGCAGCGACTCGATGTCACCGACGGTGCCGCCGACCTCCGTGATGACCACATCGGTCTCCGGCCCGCCCATCTCGACGATGCGGGTCTTGATCTCGTTCGTGATGTGCGGGATCACCTGCACCGTGTCGCCCAGGTAATCGCCGCGGCGCTCCTTGGCGATCACGCTCGAGTAGATCTGCCCGGTGGTCACGTTCGACGAGCCAGGCAACCTGATGTCAAGAAACCGCTCATAGTGACCGACGTCCAGATCGGTCTCCGTGCCATCGTCGGTCACGAAGACCTCGCCGTGCTGGAACGGATTCATCGTGCCTGGATCGACGTTCAGGTACGGATCCAGCTTCTGCATGCTGACCCGCAGGCCCCGCATTTTCAGCAAGCGGCCGAGGCTGGATGCGGTGAGCCCCTTGCCCAGGCTGGACGCAACGCCTCCGGTCACGAAGACATGCCTCGTCAGAACAGGTCGTGGGGTAAGCGCTGACGTCGCCAAGTTGGCTCCCGTGGTCAGTGCCGACGGTCGCTGCCCGCCGGTCCACGGGGTCTCAGAATATCAGGAACGGCCCTAACTGACCTGGACCGACACTACAGCAGCCTGGCCCGCTGTCGGGCAGACCGCCGATCGGCGCAGATCACCGGGCGGATCCGCCGCGCGGATCCGCCTGCCGGGCCGGTCAGAAGCCTGGCGGGAAGATTGCCGGGTGAGTCCGGTTAAATATGCTAAGTCTGGGTCTTTCGCCCGGCCACGTGGACCACGGGGAGGCATGCGGGTGACGGGTGACGCGGCGATCGCCGGCCTTGGCATGACGAGCCTGGGGCGGGTCTTCGGCGCCAGCCCGCGCCGGCTGGCCGGCCGCGCGATCCGGCTCGCTGCCGCCGACGCCGGGATGGCCGTATCCGATCTGGACGGGCTGCTGATCTGCCCCGGCATCACCGGCGGACTCGACGTCGGGCTGGCCGGCCAGATCGGGATGCGGGACCTGGCGCTGCTCGCCGTCGTGAACAGCTTCGGCGCGTCGGCGGCGACGGCCGTGCAGGTCGCGGCGCAGGCCGTGACCAGCGGCGCGGCCCGCGCCGTGGCCTGCGTGTTCGCCGACACCCCGCTGCGCGAGGGACAGCCGGCCGGAAGCGCGTTCGGCCGGGGCGCCGAGTCCGGCGCCGGCGGACCGCCCGAGCGGCACGGGCTCCCCGGCCTCACGGCCGGCCACGGATTCAGCAGCGTGACCGTGTACTACGCGCTCGCCGCCCGGCGGCACATGGAGCGGTTCGGAACGAGTTCTGAGCAGTTCGGCGCCATCGCCGTCGGACAGCGGCAGTGGGCCGCCGGCAATCCCGCCGCCCAGTACCGGGAACCGATCACGCTGGCCGACCACCAGGGCTCGCGGTGGGTTGCCGAACCGCTGCATCTGCTCGACTGCTCGCTGGTCTCCAACGGAGCGATCGCCGTGATCGTCACCTCGGCGCAGGCCGCCGCCGACGGGCCGCGGCCACCGGTGCACATCTGGGGCTGGGGCCAGGGCCATCCTGGCCAGCCGATGGCTGGTGACAGCGACTTCGGCCTGGTGACAGGGGCGGTCCAGGCTGGGCGCGCCGCGATGCGCAGGGCCGGGCTCAGCCCGGCTGACATCACGATGTGCCAGATCTATGACTGCTATACCTACACGGTCCTGGTGACGCTGGAGGACTACGGGTTCTGCGCCAAGGGCGAGGGCGGGCCCTTCGCGGCCAGCGGAGCGCTCGCGCCCGGCGGGTCGCTGCCCGTCAACACCGGAGGCGGACAGCTGTCCGCGTACTACATGTGGGGGTTCACACCGCTCTCGGAGGCAATCATCCAGGCGCGCGGCGACGGCGGCGGCCGCCAGTCTGCGGCGACCGACGTCATCCTGGTCAGCGGGAACGGCGGCATCCTGTCGCATCACGGCACCGTGATCGTCAGTCCGCATCGCCGGGAGCAGGCTCGGACGGCGGCAAGGGCCGTCGCGACAGTGCGGCTAAGGGCGCGGCACGTCGGCTACCAGGGGCGATGACGCCGTCGTGCGGCTCCGGCAGGAGCCGGCACCTGTCGCGCCGCTGCCCGCTCTGGCCGGACCCGATCAGCTTGGCGTGGTTCGCGCTGACCCGCGCAGCGAGCCGTTCTTCGCGGCGGCCGCAGGGAATGTGCTGATGATCCGCCGCTGCGACGGCTGCGGGTCCTGGCTAGCCCCGACAGCGAGCGGCTGCCAGGGCTGTGCCGACGACGCCGAGCTGAGCTGGGCGCCAGCGTCCGGGCGCGGCACGCTCGTAAGCTGGTCGGTGGTGCATCCGCGCGATGGCGGGCCAGTGGCAGTGCCCGCGCTGGTCGAACTCGCCGAGGGTCCTTGGCTCTCGGCCGGGCTGCGCCTGGCGGGTCCAGCGGATCTGGCGTCGCTGCGTGCCGGGCAGCCCGTCGTCGCCGAGTTCGTCCACCCTGACGAGGGCGCGAGCTACCCGGTCTTCCGCCCGCTAGTCAGCCCAGGCTGATGGTGCGGCGGCTGAGCGTGCGGTGGCTGAGCGTGCGGCGGCTGAGCGTGCGGTGGCTGAGCGTGCGGTGGCTGAGCGTGCGGCGGCTGCGTGACGGGGCCGGCGGCGGCAGTGGCCGGCTCGTGGCCTGATGCCTCGCCGAATCGCGCCAGCGCGATGGCGCTGACCAGCGCGAGCGCGAAGCCAGCCACCGCGAGCCCGGTCCTGCCAGGCTTGGTCGTGTCACCGAGCAGCAGGACGCCGACGATCGCGGGCGGGATCGTCTCGACCAGGATGACCGCGGCCGTCGCGACCGTGACGCTGCCGCTCTCCAGGGCCGAGGCATAGAGCAGGAACGAGATGATCCCCGCGGCGGCGAGGGTGTAGGCGGCAGGCGACCTGAGCAGCTGCTGCGGTGTGAACCCAGGCAGGATCCTGGCGCAAACGGCGAGGATGCCGTAGCCGAGGCCGGCGATGGCGCCAAGCAGCGGCGTCCTGACGGTGCCTGGCAGCCTGGCCGCGGCGAGTCCAGCGAGCGCGACCGCCGCGAGCGCTGCTATCAGGGCCAGATGGAAGTCGACGCCCACCGCGGCGGCGCCCTCGCCGCCGGCCGACGAGCCGAGCATGCCGACGCCAAGCACGACCGCCATGACCGCCAGCCACTCCCGGGCGGTCAGCACTGTGTGCATCAGCCAGGAGGCGAACACCGCTGTGACGGCGAGGTTGCCCGCGATGATGACCTGCACTTCGAACAGCGGCAGCCGCCGCAGCGCGATCAGCTGGCAGACGAAGCCCACGCTGTCGATGCCGAGGCTCGCCAGGAACGGCCACTGCCGCAGCATCCTGATGATCAGCCCAGGATCGACACCGCCGGCCGGCCGCCCGGCGTCCGGCGCTGGCCGGCGCGACGACGCACGGACGGCGATGGCCTGCATGACCGCCGCCATTCCGTAACAAAGCGCCGCTGCCAATGCCGCGGCCAAACTCACCAGCACATGGCCGAGCCTACGCCGCCAGCCCAGGCCACGATCATGTCGATACGCAACTGTGTTATTACTCAGCGCGACGGCTCGCGACGCGGCGGCGCCCCGCCGGCCCGATGCCGCCATGCCGCCAGGCCGGGCGGGCGGTCAGCTGTGTCTGGATGGTCCATCCATCACCAGAAAGCGCGATGGATGGTCCATCCAGACCTGGGTCGGCGCAGGCGACCGGTCGACGCGGGGCGCTCGGCTGGGGCAGGGCGCTGGGTCGCGGCAGGCTGCCGGGTCGCCCGGCGGTTAGCGCTGGGTCGGGGCAGGCTGCCGGGTCGCCCGGCGGTTAGCGCTGGGTGTGCGCGGCAGAGGCGATGCGCGGGATCCCGGTCAGCTGCGCGAGCTGGTGCCAGAACAGCGGCGTCCTGGCGACCCACCTGGGCCGGCCCGCGCCGGTTCCCGTGACCGTCTCGCAGCCGCTGGCCAGGAGGGTAATTGCGTGGTAGCGCTCGCCGGGGGCCGAGAACTCCAGCACGTACCCGCCGCCGATGTCCGCGGGACAGCTGAAGATGCCCCGCGGCACCCGCGGCAGCCCGCAGATCACCGTGACCAGCTGGCGCACCCTGGCCGGGTCGCTGATCGTGATCCCGGGAACCGGCCTGTGCAGGGGCTTGACCTGGCCCATCTGGGCGCGCGAGGCGAAGTGCACGACCCGCACCGCAGTGACGCCTCGCGGTTGCGCGCACAGCAGCCGGATCATCGGTGCCCCGCCTGGCGTCACCGGCCGGTGACTAGCCCGCTGACCCGACCGCGAGTGACTGCGGGTCTGGGCGTGACCGCCGGACGAGGTGTGACCCGACTGGGCCTGACCGTTGCCCGATCCGGCCGCGGTCCCTCCGGCGCCGACCTCGCCGCAGCCGGCGAGGGCGCTGGTGACGATGACGATTAATCCCGCGGCCGCGGCGACCGTGGCCGCGGTCCTCTTCCGCTTCGGCGTGGCCTGCCCCGCAGGCTGACCCGGGTACGCAGTCCTCATGCCGATTGGACGGCCGCACGGGCCGCGCGGTTCCCCCCGACTGCTAGACGCCCGCGGCCTGCATGCCGCGCAGCTCCTGCTTCAGCTCCCTGACCTCGTCCCTGAACCGCGCCGCGAGCTCGAACTGCAGCTCGGCCGCTGCGGCGTGCATCTGGTCGGTCAGCGTCGTGATCAGCGCCACAAGGTCCTCGCGCGCGGCCGCGCCGGTCCCTGGCACCGTCTCGGCGTGCCGGACACCTCCTGCCGCGGCTGCCGCCCTGGCCCGTGCCGACTGGCCGGGCACTGGAGCCTTGCCCCTGCTCTGCCGCCGGCCGGAGCCGCCGAGCAGCTTCTCGGTGTCGGCGTCCTCGCGGGCTAGCTGGTCGGTGATGTCGGCGATCCGCTTGCGCAGCGGCTGCGGATCCACGCCCTGCTCGACGTTGTAGGCGACCTGCTTGGCACGGCGCCGGTTGGTCTCGTCGATCGCCTTGCTCATGGACGGCGTCATCTGGTCGGCGTACATGTGCACCTGCCCGTAGACGTTACGGGCAGCGCGGCCGATGGTCTGAATCAGCGACGTGCCCGAGCGCAGGAACCCTTCCTTGTCGGCGTCCAGGATCGCCACCAGCGACACCTCGGGCAGGTCCAGACCCTCGCGCAGCAGGTTGATCCCGACCAGCACGTCGTACTCACCGAGGCGCAGCTCGCGCAGCAACTCCACCCGGCGCAGCGTGTCCACCTCGCTGTGCAGGTACCTGGCCCTGATCCCCAGCTCGAGCAGGTAGTCGGTCAGGTCCTCGGACATCTTCTTGGTCAGCGTCGTGACAAGCACCCGCTCGTCCCGCTCGGCCCGCAGCCTGATCTCGTGCACCAGGTCGTCGATCTGGCCCTTCGTCGGCTTGATGATCACCTCGGGGTCGATCAGGCCGGTCGGCCTGATCACCTGCTCCACCACGTCGCCGCGGACCCGCTGCAGCTCGTACGGCCCTGGCGTGGCCGACAGGTACAGCGTCTGGTCGATACGGTCGCAGAACTCTTCCCAGGTGAGCGGCCGGTTGTCGATCGCGCTCGGGAGCCGGAAGCCGTGCTCGACAAGAACCCGCTTGCGGGACACGTCGCCCTCGTACATCGCGCCGATCTGCGGCACCGTGACGTGCGACTCGTCGATCACGAGCAGGAAGTCCTCTGGGAAGTAGTCGAGCAGCGTGTTCGGCGGGCTGCCAGGCTCGCGGCCGTCGATGTGCCGCGAGTAGTTCTCGATTCCTGAGCAGCTGCCGACCTGGCGCATCATCTCGATGTCGTAGGTGGTGCGCATCCGCAGCCGCTGCGCCTCGAGCAGCTTGCCGGCCCGCTCGAGCTCGGCGAGCCGGTCGGCCAGTTCGGTCTCGATGCCGACGAGCGCGCGCTCCATCCGCTCAGGACCCGCGACGTAGTGCGAGGCGGGGAAGATGTACAGCTCGTCGTCGGTGGTAATTACCTCGCCGGTGAGCGGGTGCAGCGTCATCAGGCGCTCGATCTCGTCGCCGAACATCTCGATCCTGACGGCGTGCTCCTCGTAGACGGGGATCACCTCGATGGTGTCGCCCCTGACGCGGAACGTACCGCGGCTGAACGCGAGGTCGTTGCGCACGTACTGCATCCCGACCAGCCTGCGCAGCAGCGCCTCCCGCTCGATCGTCTCGCCGATCTTGAGCCTGACCATCCGGTCGACGTACTCCTGCGGCGTGCCGAGACCGTAGATGCACGAGACCGACGCCACCACGATGGTGTCGCGCCTGGTCAGCAGCGAGTTCGTCGCCGAGTGCCTGAGCCGCTCCACCTCGTCGTTGATCGAGGAGTCCTTCTCGATGTAGGTGTCGGTCTGCGGAACATATGCCTCAGGCTGGTAGTAGTCGTAGTAAGAGACGAAGTACTCAACGGCGTTGCCGGGCAGCATCTCGCGCAGTTCGTTGGCGAACTGCGCGGCCAGGGTCTTGTTCGGAAGCATCACCAGGGTCGGCCGCTGCAGCCGCTCAGCCAGCCAGGCGACGGTCGCCGTCTTGCCGGTGCCGGTCGCGCCGAGCAATACGGTGTCAGCGGTACCGCCGCTGATCCGCTTCTCCATCTCGGCGATCGCGGCCGGCTGGTCGCCGGCGGGCACCATGTCGGTGACCACCTCGAAGGGCGCCACCCGGCGCCGAAGGTCGGTTACCGGGCGCATCGCTTCTCCTCACACTGCACGCTTCAACTGTAGGCTGGGTCACTGACATTCAGCGCGGCCAGAACGCGCACGCACCGGCACCGCACCGGCGAAGGAGCAGCATGTACCAGCCCTATCCGACTGGCGGCCAGGGACCAGTCGCGCCTCCTGAGGCCCCTGCACCGCAGTCGGTGCAGAACGCCGTCAAGTGCATGTACGCGGGCGCCGCGCTGAGCGCGGTCGAGATCATCATCGGGCTGACCTCCGTCGGCAGCCTGAAGAGCGCGATCCGCACTCAGTACCCTAACTATTCAGGCAGCCAGATCCATAGCCTCCAGGTCGCGGTCATCGCCGGCAGCGTCATATTCGGAGGGATCGCGATCGGCCTGTGGTTGTGGATGGCGTGGGCGAACGGCCGCGGCCGCAGCTGGGCCAGGATCGTCGCGAGCGTGCTCTTCGGGCTCAACACGATCGGCCTGCTGACCCAGGTCGCGCAGCCGCACGCGCTGATCAGCCTGCTGTTCGCGATCGTGGTCTGGCTGGCCGGCCTCGGCGCGATCTACTTCGTGTGGCAACGGGACTCATCGGCCTTTTATCAGGCCAGGTCCCAGCGCATGCGCTGACGACCGCGCGGCTCAGGCGTCGCGGCGCACCAGCAGGCAACCAGCGGCACCGAGCAGCACGGCCGTCCACAGGCAGAACACGCCGAAGCCCTGCCACGGCGTCAGCACCTGGTTGGCCGGGTGGGCCTGATAAATCAGCGAGCCCGCCTGCTCAGGCAGGTAGCCGTTGATGTGGTGGCCCCAGCTCCCCGGCAGGAAGCTCGTAATGATCGGCACCACGAGCACCGCCCCGATCACGGTCGCGATGCCGCCAGCGGTGTGCCTGATCAGGCCGCCGATCCCGACCGAGAACAGGCCGAGGACGGTCAGGTAGACGCCAGCGCCGATCACGGCCCTGGTGACCCCTGTGTCGCTCAGGGACACCTGGACCTTGCTGTGCAGCAGGGCAGAGCCGAGGAAGAACGATCCGAACGCGACGATCTCGGCAGAGCACGATGAGCAATCCGGCGAACACGACGATCTTCGCGATCAGCATCGGGATCCGGCGCGGCACGGCAAGCAGCGACGCCCTGATCACGCCGGTCGAGTACTCGCTGGTGATCACGAGGATGCCGAGCACGCAAATCGTGAGCTGGCCGAGCCCGATCCCGGCGCCGAGGATGAAGCCGACCGGGTCGGTCGTGATCGCGACCTCGCCGCCGCCCGATCCTCGCTTGCCCCAGCTCGCCACCACCAGCGCGGTCAGGCCAGCTGTGAGCCCCACGGTCAGCACGACGAACAAGATCAGGGTCCAGAGCGTCGAGCGGACCGACCTGATCTTGGTCCACTCCGCGAGCATCAGCCCGCCGAACGCGGCCCGACGCCTGGGCGGCAGCGCAGCCGCGCTGCTCGCCGGTGCCGAGGGCGATGTCGTCGTCATGGCTGACTCCCCTGCTGCGCGCTGACATGTCCGCGGAGCTGCTCGCCGCCAGGACTGGCTCCGCCGGCGGCGAACCCCGCCGGGTCGTGCACGCCGAACTCCAGGCTGCCCGCGGTGAGCTCCATGAACGCTTCCTCCAGGGACGCAAGCTGCGGGGTGAGCTCGTGCAGTACAAGCGACGCCGACGCCGCCAGCTCGCCGATCCGCGGCGCCTCCAGGTTCTTGACCGTCAGCAGCTCGCTGCCGGCGGACGAAGGCTCTTCACCGAGCGGGACGGCCACATCTCGGCTGACCTCGCCGCCAGCCGCCGTGATCAACTCGGCAAGCTTCGCCGCGTCCGGCGTCCGCACCAGGACCGACTTCTCGGTTCCGCGGGCGATCACGTCGGAGGTGCTCGCGTCCGCGATCAGCCTGCCCCTGCCGATCACGACCAGATGATCGGCGGTCACCGCCATCTCGTTCATCAGGTGGCTGGACACCAGGATCGTCCTGCCCTGCGCCGGCCAGGTACTTCATCAGGTTCCTGATCCACAGCACGCCCTCGGGGTCGAGCCCGTTCACCGGCTCGTCGAGCAGCATCACCCGCGGGTCGCCGAGCATGCGCTGCCGCGATGCCCAAGCGCTGGCTCATGCCGAGCGAGAAGCCGCCCGCCCGCTTGCGGGCCACCTCGTTCAGCCCGACGAGTTCGAGCATCTCGTCGACCCGGCGAGCGGGCAGGCCCTGAGTCTGCGCGAGGAACAGCAGGTGGTTACGCGCGCTGCGGCCGGTGTGCACCGACTTGGCCTCGAGCAAGGCACCCACGGTTCGCAGCGGGTCGGGAAGGTCGCGGTAGGCGTGGCCCTCGATGGTCGCGGTTCCGCTCTGCGGCCGGTCGAGCCCGAGGATGATCCGCATCGTGGTCGACTTACCTGCGCCGTTCGGCCCGAGGAACCCGGTGACATGTCCGGGCTCGACCGTGAAGCTCAGGTCGTCCACCGCGACCTTGCTGCCGAAGCGCTTGGTCAGGTTGCGTACCTCGATCAAGCGGCCCGCCTCCCCATCGTCGCTGCCGTCCGCAGCAGCCGCAGGCTTGCCGGCAGCTGTCGCCGTCCAACTTTAGTCACCCTTTTTGTCTTACCGGACCCAGAGGGCACTCGAGTCCCGCGGGCCAGCGCCGTGCGGCCGGCTGGGAACGCCGCGCGGCCTAATCCGCCGCAAGAAGCCGCGCGCGGCGCCGCAACTCTGCCCACAGGTCGCCGACCTGGCGGTCGAGTTCGGCCAGCGATCCCGAGTTGTCGACGACGAGGTCGGCGACGGCCAGCCGCTTCTCCCTGCTCGCCTGCGCCGCCATCCGCGCCTGCGCCTGCTCGGCACTCATGCCGCGCTGCCTGGTCAGCCGGTCAAGCTGCATGTACGCAGGCGCGTCCACCACGACCACCAGGTCGTAGCCGTTCGCGAGGTCGTTTTCCGCCAGCAGCGGAACGTCGTGGACAACGATCGCGTCCGCGCCGGCCGCGCGCTCAAGCTCCGCCATGCGCTCCCCGACCAGCGGGTGCACGATCCGGTTCAGCGTGTCCAGCTTGGCCGGGTCGGCGAACACGATCTCACCGAGGCCCGCACGGTCCAAGCTGCCGTCCGGCTGCAGGACCCCGGGGCCGAACGCCTCGGTCACGGCGGCCAGGCCAGGTGTGCCCGGCGCCACCACCTCCCTCGCGATGGCATCGGCGTCGATCAGGACCGCGCCCTGCGCGGCGAGCAGGCTGGATACCTCGCTCTTGCCAGCGCCGATCCCGCCGGTCAGCCCGACCCTGAGCATGTCTGTGTTCCTCCAGTGCGGTGCACGCGGTGCGCGAAGCGGAAAGGGCCCGACAGCACGGTGGGCTCCCGCGTTACCCGCGGGAGCCCACCGTCACCGTCGATTCCGCGGGCGTTAGTTCCTGCCGCCCGAGAGCTTCTCGCGCAGCGCCGCGAGCGCCTCGTCGGAAGCCAGCGCGCCGCCCGAGCCCTCGGTCGGGCGAACCCGAGGTGTGCGAGCTTGCGCTGTCCCCGTCATCGCCTTCGTCGCCCTCGGCCTTGCTGCGGGCCTCGGCGACCTGGCGCTGGTGCGCCTCGAAGCGGGCACGGGCCTCGGCGTACTGCCGCTCCCACTCCTCGCGCTGGGCGTCGAAGCCCTCGAGCCATTCGCCTGACTCGGGGTCGAAGCCATCCGGGTAGACGTAGTTGCCCTGCTCGTCGTAGGTGGCCGGCATGCCGTACAGGGTCGGGTCGAAGTCCTCGCCGGTGATCTCGCCGGCAGCGCCCTCGTTGGCCTGCTTCAGCGACAGGCTGATCCGGCGCCGGTCGAGGTCGATGTCGATGATCTTGACGAAGATCTCGTCACCCACCTGGACGACCTGCTCGGGGATCTCGACGTGCCGGTCAGCGAGCTCGGAGATGTGCACCAGACCCTCGATGCCCTCTTCGACCCGCACGAACGCGCCGAACGGCACCAGCTTGGTGACCCGGCCCGGCACGACCTGGCCGATCTGGTGCATCCGCGCGAACTGCTGCCACGGGTCCTCCTGCGTCGACTTCAGCGACAGCGAGACCCGCTCGCGGTCCATGTCGACGTCGAGCACCTCGACCGTGACCTCCTGGCCCACCTCGACAACCTCGCCTGGGTGGTCGATGTGCTTCCAGGACAGCTCGGAGACGTGCACGAGGCCGTCCACGCCGCCCAGGTCGACGAACGCGCCGAAGTTGACGATCGAGCTGACGACGCCCTTGCGGATCTGGCCCTTCTGCAGCGTATTGAGGAAGTTCTGGCGGACCTCCGACTGCGTCTGCTCCAGCCACGCCCGGCGGGACAGGACCACGTTGTTGCGGTTCTTGTCCAGCTCGATGATCTTGGCCTCGATCTCCTTGCCGACATATGGCTGCAGATCGCGGACCCGGCGCATCTCGACCAGCGAGGCAGGCAGGAAGCCGCGCAGGCCGATGTCCAGGATCAGGCCGCCCTTGACGACCTCGATGACGGTCCCGGTGACGACGCCGTCCTCGTCCTTGATCTTCTCGATCGTGCCCCAGGCGCGCTCGTACTGGGCGCGCTTCTTCGACAGGATCAGCCGGCCTTCCTTGTCCTCCTTCTGCAGGACGAGGGCCTCGATGTGATCGCCGGTCTTGACGACGTCATTCGGATCGACATCATGCTTGATCGACAGCTCGCGGGACGGGATGACTCCCTCGGTCTTGTAGCCGATGTCCAGCAGGACCTCGTCCCGGTCGACCTTGACGACAGTGCCGTCGACAATGTCGCCGTCGTTGAAGTACTTGATTGTCTCGTCGATCGCGGCGAGGAAGGCCTCCTCCGAACCGATGTCATTAACGGCTACCTGAGGGGTCGAGGTGGCCTGCGTGCTGCTCGTCGTCATGTGTAAGTGGGCTCCGGATACGGACAGGGTTTGATTTGGTGAGCGATGCGCGGCTTCCGACATGATGGCTGGAGTACCTGGTCAGGACACCGGCCCGGGCTGAGACTGCCCTTGGGGCGGTCTGAGCATGGCGGATTGCAAGAGATCACAACGCACCGATCAGCATATGAGAGCGCGGGCAGTGGGTCAATCGCACCTGGGACCGCCGTGGCGCGTGTGGCCTCCGACACGGTGTCGCCGGGCGGCTTGAGCAGCGATTAATGCGCGGCATCGGCCCAGCTGCGCCCGGTGCCCATGGAGACCTCGAGCGGGACAGTCATGGTGAAGGCGCTGCACATTGCCGCTCGTGACCAGGTCGCGCAGTGCCTCGAGCTCGCCGGCGGCCACTTCGAACAGCAGTTCGTCGTGGACCTGCAGCAGCATCCGGGACCGCAGGCCGCTGCGGCTGATGTCCTCGTCGACCCTGAGCATGGCGACCTTGATGATGTCAGCGGCCGAGCCCTGGATCGGCGCGTTGAGTGCCATCCGCTCGGCCATCTCCCTGCGCTGCCTGTTGTCCGAGGTGAGGTCGGGCAGGTAGCGGCGGCGGCCGAGGATCGTCTCGGTGTAACCGTCCTGGCGGGCTTGGGCAACCACCTGGCGCAGGTAGTCCCGCACGCCGCCGAACCGCTGGAAGTAGCCATCCATGAGGTCCCGGGCCTCGTCCGTGCTGACCCGCAATCCCTGCGACAGCCCGTACGCCGACAAGCCGTAGGCCAGGCCGTAGTTCATCACCTTGACCTTGGCGCGCAGGTCGCCGGTGACGTCGTCGGGCTCGACGCCGAAGACGCGGGCGGCCGTGGCCGCGTGGAAGTCGTGGCCTCCGCTGAACGCCGCGGCGAGCGCCTCGTCGCCGGACAGGTGCGCCATGATCCGCAGCTCGATCTGGCTGTAGTCGGCAGTCAGCAGGCACTCGTAGTCAGGGCCGACGATGAAACCCTGCCTGATCCTGCGGCCTTCCTCGGTCCTGATCGGGATGTTCTGCAGGTTCGGGTCGGTCGAGGACAGCCGGCCGGTGGCGGCGATCATCTGGTTGTAGGTGGTGTGGATCCGGCCGTCCTGGCCAGCCATCGGGATGAGCGAGTCGACGATGCTCTTCAGCTTCGCGACGTCGCGGTGCCGCAGCAGGTGGGCGAGCACCGGGTGCTCGGTCTGGGCGAGCAAGCCGGTCAGCGCCTCGGAGTCGGTCGTGTAGCCGGTCTTGATCCGCTTGGTCTTCGGCAGCTTCAGCTCGGTGAAGAGCACCTCCTGCAGCTGCTTGGGCGAGCCGAGGTTGAACTCGTGCCCGGTCGCCGCGAACGCGCCCTGCTCGGCCGCCTTGACCTCGCCGCCCAGGCTGGCAGACATCTCGGCGAAGTGCTCGACGTCGGCGGCGATGCCCGCACGCTCCATCTCGGCCAGCACGCTGACCAGCGGCAGCTCGACCTCAGCCAGCAGCTTGGTGGCGCCGCGCTTGGCCAGGTCCGCGTCGAGCGCGTCGGCGAGCTCAGCGGTCGCGAGCGCGCGCTGGGCCAGCGCCAGCGCTGCCTCGGTCTCGTCGTCGGCCATGTCAAGCGTCAGCTGTCCCGTCGCGGCGGCGTCGCCGCGCAGCTCGCGCCTGGTGTACCGCAGCGCCAGGTCGGCCAGGTCGAACGAACGCTGGCCTGGCAGGGCCAGGTAGGCGGCCAGCGCCGTGTCGCTGGTCAGCCCGTTCAGCTGCAGGCCGCGCGCGGCGAGCGCGTGCATCGGGCCCTTGGCGTCGTGCAGCGCCTTGGGCGCCGTCTCGTCGGCGAGCCAGTCAGCCAGCGCCTGCTCGTCTTCTTGCGTCAGGGTCGCAGGATCGATGAACGCGGCCGGGCTTGGCTCGCGCGCGTCGCCGCCAACGGTTTCTTCAGCGCCGTCCGCGCCGGTGTCCGCGGCTGTCGCCCTGGCGAGCGCGAGCCCCGTGACGTCGCCGGTGCCCCTGCCCCAGGTGCCGTTGACCGCCAGCCCGATCCTGCCGCTCCTGGCGTGAGCGGCCAGCCAGCCGCGCCAGCTCGCCCGGGCCGATCTTGGTGAGCGCGACATCGAAGCCCGCGGCGTTGCTGGCCGGCGGCCGGGGCGCTGAGCTGCCCGATGATCCCGTTCGGCAGCGTGGTGTAGAGCCGGTCGCGCAGCACCCTGAACTGCAGCGTGTCGAAGAGCTGGTGGATCTGGTCCCGGCTCCAGGGCACGGGCACCAGATCGGCGGGGCCGACGTCGAGCGGGACGTTCCGGGTCAGCTCGGTGAGCTGACGGTTCCGCAGCACGTTGCCCAGGTTCTCGCGCAGGTTGTCCCCGGCCCTGCCCTTGACCTGGTCCACCTTGTCGACCAGCGCGCCGAGTGACCCGTACTCCGCGACCCATTTCGCCGCCGTCTTCTCCCCCACGCCGGGGATGCCGGGCAGGTTGTCGCTCGGGTCGCCGCGCAGCGCGGCGAAGTCGGGGTACTGCGCCGGGGTCAGCCCGTACTTCTCCTGGACAGCCTCGGGCGTGAACCTGGTCATATCGCTGATCCCGCGCCTGGTCATCAGCACGGTGACGTCGCCGCTGACGAGCTGAAGCGCGTCCCGGTCGCCGGTGACGATCAGCACGCCCATATCGCGCGCCGATGCCTGAGTAGCGAGCGTCGCGATCAGGTCGTCGGCCTCGTAGCCGGCCAGCGAGATCCGCGGGATGCCGAGCGCGTCGAGCACCTCGAAGATCAGGCTGAGCTGGCCCTTGAAGTCGGTCGGTGTTTCCCTGCGATTGGCCTTGTACTCGACGTACTGCTCGTGCCTGAACGTCGGCTCGCTGCGGTCGAAGGCGACCGCGATGTGGCTGGGCTGCTCGTCCCGCAGCACGTTGATCAGCATCGCCGTGAACCCGTACACGGCGTTGGTCGGCTGCCCCGTGGTCGTCGCGAAATTCTCGGCGGGGAGGGCGAAGAACGCCCGGTAGGCGAGCGAGTGCCCGTCGAGCAAGAGCAGGAGTTCACGCCGCGCCGCATTGCCTGCCGACGGGGTCGGGTTCATGACAGCCACCCCAGTAATCCTAGGCTGCGGCTGCGACAGTGCAGGCGTCTGCGGCGAACTCGGAGGTGGCGTCGGCGATGACCGACAGGGTCGACCCGGTGAGTCTCACCGAGCTCAACGAGGTATTCCCGAACACGCTGGCTGCCCGGATGGGCATCAGGATCACCGAGGCCTCGGCCGAGCGGGTCGTCGGCACGATGCCGGTCGAGGGCAACACCCAGCCCTACGGCGTGCTGCACGGCGGCGCATCCTGCGTGCTCGCCGAGACGCTCGGATCCACCGGCGCTGCGCTGCACGCGGGCCGGGAGAAGTTCACCGTGGGCATCGAGATCAACGCCACGCATCACCGGTCAGCCACATCTGGGCTGCTGACCGGCGTGGCCACCAAGCTGCACGCGGGTCGCACGCTGGCCACCTACGACATCGTGATCAGCGACGACGGTGGCCGCCGGGTCTGCACGGCCAGGCTCAGCTGCCTGTTCCGCGACGCTGTCCCCGGCGCAGCCGGCGAGCGGCGCCAGCCCGGCTGAGCCTGCCTCGCTGGCGCGTGCGCCGGTCGGCCATCGTGCGCGGACTGTTGCGCGGGTCCGCTGCGAATGCCCAGGTCAGGCATGGTCGGCTGCGGTTGGGGCGGCTTCGGCGAACGGATGTTCCACCCATACCGGCCTGGTGTTGGCAGTGTCTGCGCACGAGCGGTCGGCGCTCGCTACGGTGTTCCCCGGAGCCCGCGATACCGAGTAGAGAACGTGCCGGCCCGGGGAAGGCCGACACGGCACCAAAGGGTTCGCCCGGCTCACGTTCCGCCGCTGCGCGCGAGCAGCCGGCGGCAGCAAGCGAGCGGGTGCCAGGCCTACGGGGGTGACAGGCCTGGCCCCGCTTGCTTGCGTCAGAACAGTCAGCCGCCAGACGTCGTGGTGTCCGTGGCTGGCCCCGGCCTGGCAGGTCCCGGGGTCGCAGGGCCCGGCCTGCGCGGTTCAGTCGGGCGGCGCGGCTCCCTGCTCGGGAGCCGTCCCGGTAGCGCCTGGTCGTGGCCCGTCAGCTCCGGCAGTGCCCTGACCGCCGACGCCCGTGGCCTGACCCGTCGTCGCTAGCGGAGGGGCGCCCGCCGCGGCAGCCGATCCCGCGCCGCCCGGCTGAGCAGGCAGGTGGCCGTCGAGAATCTCCTGCGCGAGCGCTCGCATCGTCATCCGCCGGTCCATGGACGTCTTCTGGATCCACCGGAACGCCTCAGGCTCCGTCATCCCCTGCGTCGCCTGCAGCACGCCCTTGGCCCGGTCGAGCAGCTTGCGCATCGCGAGCCGCTCGCGCAGGTCGCCGACCTCCGACTGGAGCGCGTTCAGCTCGGCGAACCGGCTGACCGCGATCTCGATCGCGGGGATCAGTTCCGCCTTCGTGAACGGCTTGACCAGGTATGCCATCGCACCCGCGCGCTCGCCCGCTGCACCAGATCGCGCTGGGAGAAGGCCGTCAGGATCACGACAGGCGCAAGCCGGCGGGCCGTGATCTGCTCGGCGGCAGAGATGCCGTCGAGTACCGGCATCTTGATATCCATGATGACGAGATCGGGCTTCAGGTCGGCGGCAAGCGTGCACGGCCGTGTCGCCGTCGGACGCCTCGCCGACCACGACGTACGCGCCCTCTCCCGGCTCCTCAAGCATCTCCTTGAGGTCCAGCCGGATCAGCGCTTCGTCCTCGGCGATCACCACGCGGTAGGGAGACTGGCTCACCCACTGAAGCCTATCCACAGCCGCTACATTGAGTGCAGGCACGGCGCACCCCAGGATCGCCCGTGTTGCCCCGGTAGACCAACGGCAGAGTCAATGGCCTCAAAATCCATCAAGTGTGGGTTCGAATCCCACCCGGGGCACCTTGTGCCAGGCGCGCATTCCGGGCACCTGGCGGGCACCTTGTGCCGGGCACCTCACCGGCCGGCCAGCCGAAGCGGCGCCGCCGAGGCCGGGATCGCAGCGGGCAGGGCGGTCGAGCCTGACAGGAAACGGTCGGCCGCCGCGGCGGCGGAGCGGCCCTCAGCGATGGCCCAGACGATCAGCGACTGACCTCGCCCCATGTCACCAGCCACGAACACGCCAGGGACCGGCGTCGCGTACTCGTCGTCCCGCGGCACGGTGCCGCGCTCGGTCAGGCCGATGCCCAGCCCGGAGAGCAGGTCACCGTCCTCCGCGCCTGCAAAACCCATCGCGAGCAGGACTAGATCGCAGACCAGTTCCCGCTCGGTTCCCTGCCGGACCACGAAACCTCCGCGGGCCAGGTCGACCTCGGCCAGCCGCAGCGCCCTGACCCGGCCCGACTCGTCGCCGAGGAACTCCTGCGTGGACACCGCGAAGACCCGGTCGCCGCCTTCTTCGTGCGCTGTCGAGACCCGGAAGATCGTCGGGTGCACCGGCCACGGCTGCCCGTCCGGCCTGTGCCGCGGCGGCCTGGGCAGGATCTCCAGCTGGGTAACCGACGCGGCGCCCTGCCGCAGCGCGGTGCCGAGGCAGTCCGCTCCCGTGTCGCCGCCGCCGATGATCACGACGTGCCGGCCGCGCGCTGAGATCGTGGGCTCGGCAACCGGGCCGGCCGGGCCTTCCTGCGGGGCATCCTCGCCAGCGACCGCCCGGTTGGCGAGCGGCAGATACTCCATGGCCTGGTGGATGCCCGCGAGGCCGCCGCCAGGCACGTGCAGTCCGCGTGCCACCCTGGCCCCGCATGCCAGCACGATGGCCCGGTAGCCCTGGCGCAGCTCAGCGGCGGTGACGTCAGCGCCAGCCGCCACGCCGCACTCGAACGCGGCGCCTTCCGCGCGGATCTGGTCAAGACGGCGGTCCAGCCGCCACTTCTCCATCTTGAACTCGGGAATGCCGTACCTGAGCAAGCCGCCTGGCAGGTCGTCGCGCTCGAACACCGTGACGGCGTGCCCGGCCCTGGTCAGCTGCTGGGCCGCCGCGAGACCGGCCGGGCCCGAGCCCACCACGGCGACCCGCTTGCCCGCCGCGAGCGCCCGCCTGGCGGGCGGTTGCGCGGTGACCCATCCCTCGGCCCAGGCACGGTCGATGAGCGCGATCTCGACCTGCTTGATCGCGACTGGCTCCGCGTTGATGCCGAGCACGCAGGCCGACTCGCACGGCGCAGGACAGAGCAGCCCAGTGAACTCGGGAAAGTTGTTCGTCGCGTGCAGCCGGGCGACCGCGTCTTGCCAGTGCTGCCGCATCACTAGGTCGTTCCATTCGGGGATCAGGTTCCCGAGCGGGCAGCCGTTGTGGCAGAACGGGATCCCGCAGTCCATGCACCGCCCGGCCTGGCGCTCCAGGTCGGCGTGGCGCATGCTCGCGTAGACCTCCCGCCAGTCGGTTATCCGGACATCGACGGGGCGCCGGCCAGCGGTCTGCCTCGGCGTGGTCAGGAATCCGGTGGGTTCAGCCATCTCACCTCATCGTCGGGGGCATCGGTCACATCGCCTCGCGGGTGGCTAGCCGCGGGCCGCGGCCATCACAGCCGCGGCCACGTCCTGGCCGTCGGCCCTGGCCCGGCTGGTCGCGGCGAGCACCCGCTTGTAGTCCCTGGGCATCACCCGGCGCAACCGCGGCAGCGCGGCGGCCCAGTCCCCGAGCAGCCCGGCCGCGACCGGCGAGCCTGTTTCCGCCTGGTACCGGCCGAGCAGGCCAGCCAGCGCGTCCGCGTCCGCGCCGGTGACCGGCTCGATGTCCACCATGCTCGGGGTTGATCAGCGCCGGATCGGGGTCGAGCAGATAGGCGATCCCGCCGGACATGCCCGCCGCGAAGTTCCTGCCAACCGGGCCGAGCACGACCACGCGGCCGCCGGTCATGTACTCACACCCGTGATCACCGGCGCCTTCGGCCACCGCCGTCGCCCCCGAGTTGCGGACGCAGAACCGCTCGCCCACCACGCCGCGCAGGAAGAGCTCGCCGCCCGTCGCGCCGTAGCCGATCACGTTCCCGGCGATGACCTGCTCGTGCGCTGCGAACGTGGCGGCGCGGTCGGGGACGATGACGACCCGGCCGCCGGACAGGCCCTTGCCGACGTAGTCATTGGCGTCACCGCTCAGCCTGATCGTGACGCCGGCAGGCAGGAAAGCGCCGAGTGACTGCCCGGCCGAACCGCGCAATCCGACCGTGATCGTGTCGGCCGGCAGGCCTGCGCCGCCCCAGCGCCTGGTCACCTCGGAGCCCAGCATGGTGCCGACCGCCCGGTTCACGTTCCTGACCGGCAGCTCGAGGCGGACCGGGCTGCCGTCGGCCAGCGCGCCGTCGGCGAGCTGGATCAGCGTGTTGTCCAGCGCCAGATGCAGGTGGCTCTCCTGGCTTGTCGTCTTGCGGCGCGCGGCCCCTGACGGCAGCGCGGGCACGTGCAGCAGCGGCCGCAGGTCGAGGCATGGCGGCCTTGCGGTTGCCGGCCGCCGCGACCGGGACGAGCAGCTCGGCCTGGCCGACGGCCTCGGCCAGGCTGCGGAAGCCGAGCATGGCCAGGTACTCGCGGACCTGCCCCGCGATGAACTCCATGAAGTTCACGACGTTCTCCGGACGGCCGGCGAACCGGCGCCGCAGCTCAGGGTTCTGGGTCGCGACCCCGACCGGGCAGGTGTCGTTGTGGCAGGCCCGCATCATCACGCAGCCGACGCTGACCAGCGGGGCGGTCGCGAAGCCGAATTCCTCGGCGCCGAGCAGCGCGGCGATGATGACATCCCTGCCGGTCTTCAGCTGGCCATCCACCTGCACGACCACCCGGTCCCGCAGGCCGTTGCTGAGCAGCGTCTGCTGGGTCTCGGCCAGCCCGAGCTCCCAGGGCGCGCCCGCGTGCTTGATGCTCGTCAGCGGCGACGCGCCGGTCCCGCCGTCGTGCCCGGAGATCAGCACGACGTCGGAGTGCGCCTTGGCGACGCCCGCCGCGATGGTGCCGACGCCGACTTCGGCCACCAGCTTGACGCTGACCCTGGCCGCCGGGTTGGCGTTCTTGAGGTCACCGATCAGCTGGGCCAGGTCCTCGATCGAGTAGATGTCGTGGTGCGGCGGCGGCGAGATCAGCCCGACGCCCGGCGTGGAGTGCCTGGTCTTGGCGATCCATGGGTAGACCTTGTGCGCGGGAAGCTGACCGCCCTCCCCGGGCTTCGCTCCCTGTGCCATCTTGATCTGCAGGTCCTCGGCGTTGACCAGGTACTCGCTGGTCACGCCGAACCGGCCGCTGGCCACCTGCTTGATCGCCGAGCGGCGCATGTCGCCGCCTGCGTCTGGCACGTAGCGCTCGGCGTCCTCGCCGCCTTCGCCGGAGTTGGACCGGCCGCCGAGCCTGTTCATCGCGATGGCGAGAGTCTCGTGCGCCTCGGCCGACAGGGATCCGTACGACATGGCTCCCGTGACGAACCGCCGCACGATCGCGCTCACCGGCTCGACGTCGTCGACGGGCACCGGCTGCCTGGCACGGTTGCGTGCCCGCGTCGATGCCGCGGATCGCCAGCAGTCCGCGCAGCGTCATCAGGCTGGCCGACTGCTCGTCGACCTCCCTGGTGTACGCGCCGAAGATGTCGGCCTGACCGGTGCGCGTCGCGTGCTGCAGCCTGGCGATCGCCTCCGGGCTGAACAAGTGCGGCGTGCCGCCCCTGCGCCAGTGATAGTCGCCGCCGACCTCGAGTTCGGCCCGGCCGGTGCCGACGGGGCGCTCCGGGTAGGCGCTGGCGACCCTCGCCGCCGTATCGCCGGCGATCTGGTCGAAGCCGATGCCGCCGAGCCTGGATGACGTGCCGGCGAAGCAGTCGTCGATGACCTCGCGGCCAAGCCCGATCGCCTCGAAGATCTGGGCGCCTGTGTAGGAGGCGACCGTTGACACGCCCATCTTCGACATGATCTTGAGCAGGCCCTTGCCGAGCGCCTTGATCAGGTTCGCCTCGGCCTTGCGGCTGCTGATTCCGCCGAGGAGCCCGGACCGCGCCAGGTCCTGGACCGTCTGGATCGCCAGGTACGGGCACACGGCGGCTGCGCCGTAGCCGATCAGCAGCGCGACATGGTGCGTCTCCCGCACGTCGCCTGCCTCGATCACCAGACCGGCCATGGTGCGGGTCCGCTCCCTGATCAGGTGGTGGTGCACCGCGCCGGTCAGCAGCAGCGAGGGAATCGGGGCCCAGGCTCCGTCCTCGCCGGCCGCAAGGCAAGCCTGGTCGTGGCCGGATGGTCCTGGCCTGATGGCTCCTGGCCGCCGCCCATCGCGGCGCCACGGTCGGAGAGCACGATGATCTTCGCGCCCGCGCTCGATCGCGGCCGTGACCTCGGCCTTGATCGCAGCCAGCCGGTCGCGGAGGGCCTGACCGCCGCCCGCTGCGAGATACCGCCCATCGACCACGTGCGCGGCGAAGCCGGGCAGGTCCCGGTCTTCGTTGATGTGAATGATCTTCGCGAGATCGCTGTCGCTGATGACCGGGTACGGCAGCACGATCTGCCGGCACGACGCGGGGCCAGGGTCGAAGATGTTGTGCTCCGGGCCGGTCGCCGCGGCCAGCGAGGTGACGAGCTCCTCCCTGATCGCGTCCAGCGGCGGGTTAGTGACCTGCGCGAACTCCTGAGAGAAGTAGTCGAAGATCAGCCTTGGCCGCTCCGACAGCGCAGCGAGCGGCGTGTCGTCGCCCATCGACCCGATCGGCTCTGCCCCGGTGCGTGCCATCGGCCCGAGTACGACCTGGCGTTCTTCCTCGGTGTAGCCGAAGAGCCGCTGCTGGGTGGCGAGCGCCTGGCCGTCCGGCAGCTCGCGGTTGCGGTCCGGCAGGTCGTCGAGGTGCAGCAGCCCGGCGTGCAGCCAATCGTCGTACGGATGCTGCGCTGGCGAGCCCGGCCTTGACCTCCTGGTCCTCGATGATGCGACCGGCCGCGGTGTCCACGAGGAAGACCTTGCCCGGCTGCAGCCTGCCCTTGCGCACGATCCGCGACGGCTCGACGTCGAGCACGCCCACCTCGCTGGCCAGCACGACGAGGCCGTCGTTGGTCACCCAGTACCGGCCGGGGCGCAGTCCGTTGCGGTCGAGCACCGCACCTGCCACGGTCCCGTCGGTGAACGCGATCAGGGCAGGTCCGTCCCATGGCTCCATCAGGGAGGCGTGGAACCTGTAGAAGGCCCGCAGTTCCCCGCTCATGGCCGTGTCGTTCTCCCAGGCCTGCGGGATCATCATCAGCACAGCGTGCGGCAGCGACCTGCCGCCTAGATGCAGGAGCTCGAGGCAGGCGTCGAAGCTCGCGGAGTCGCTGGCCGACTCGTCCAGCACGGGCAGGAGCCGCTCGATCCCGCGCCCGTCGGCGTCCTGCGGGATCACGGCCGTGCGCAGCATCGCCTCGCGGGCACGAAGCCAGTTCCTGTTGCCGCGGATCGTGTTGATCTCGCCGTTGTGGGCGATGAACCGGAACGGGTGGGCCAGCGGCCAGGACGGGAACGTGTTGGTCGAGAATCTCGAATGAGCGAGCGCCAGCGCCGACGTGTACCGCTGATCGGTCAGATCGGCGAAGAACCGCTCGAGCTGCGGCGCGGTGAGCATGCCCTTGTACACGATCGTCGAGCAGGACAGGCTGGCCAGGTAGATCCCTGTGTCGTGCTCGGCGCGCTTGCGCAGGCAGAACGCGCGGCGGTCCAGGTCGATCCCGCGCTCACCGTGTGCCGAGGCTACGAATAGCTGCAGCAGCCGTGGCAGCACTGCCCGCGCCCCTGAACCGCAGGCCGCGGTGTCGCAGGGAACCTCGCGCCAGCCGAGCACCGTGAGCGACTCGAGCCCGGCGAGCTGCTCGATCCGCTCCAGGGCGCCGTCGCCAGCGCCTGGAGGCAGGAAGGCCAGGCCGGCCGCGTAGTAGCCGGGCGGCGGCAACGGGAATCCGCAGACCGCGCGGAAGAACTCGTCCGGCATCTGCGTGAGGATCCCCGCGCCATCACCGGTCTCCGGGTCCGCGCCCTTGGCGCCCCGGTGGTCCAGGTTGCGCAGGACGGTCAGGGCCTGGGCCACGGTGCTGTGCATCGCGCCGTCCTGACAGGTCGGCGACCATGCCGACGCCGCACGCGTCATGCTCGAAGCGGGGATCGTAGAGTCCGGCCTGATCGTCCGCCGGCGAATTCGGGGTCAGCTGAGGAGGGGGGTCGGACCATCCACGCTCCTGTCGTCTCATCCGCGCGGGGATACCAGAGCAGCGGAGGGACGACGTCGGCCCGCCAGACAGGCTCGCTAACCGCCAGGTCAGCCGAGCCTCACCAGGACATCATAACCAACGCGGTCATCAGTTACCTGTGGGTAAATTCTAGGTTTCCTATCCGGGCATCGCGCCCGCCGGGATCCGACTTCCCCGGCCGCGGCGGCAGTGGCTACCGGGAGCGGACGCCGGCGGCGAGTTCGGCGGCCAGGGCGGCGACGGCCGTGACGCCGGCAGCGGCGTCGGGGGCGGACAGCAGGCGCTGGACGAACGCGGTGCCGACGATGACGCCGTCGGCGTACTGCGCGACCTCGGCCGCCTGTGCGCGGGTGCCGACGCCGAGACCGACTGCCACCGGCAGCCTGGTCTGCTTCCTGACCCGCTCGACGAGCACCGCCGCCGCCTCACCCACCGATGACCTGGCTCCGGTGATCCCCATCACCGAGGCGGCGTAGACGAACCCGCCGCACGCAGAGGTGATCAGCTTGATCCGCTCGTCCGAAGAACTCGGCGCGACCAGGAACACCGGGTCGAGATCGTGCTCGGCAGCCGCGTCCCGCCATGCCCCAGCCTCCTCAGGCGGCAGGTCGGGCGTGATCAGCCCGCACCCGCCTGCCGCGGCCAGATCGCGCGCGAACGCCGGCACGCCGTACCGGACAACCGGGTTCCAGTAGGTCATGACCAGGACGGGCACGCCGGCCGAGGCGACAGCTTCGACGGTGTGCAGCACGTCGGTCACGTGCACGCCCGCCCTCGAGCGCGCGGTGCACGGCTTCCTGGATAACCGGACCGTCGATCAGCGGGTCGGAGTACGGCAGGCCGATCTCGACAACGTCGACGCCCGCGCTGGCCATCGCGGTGAGGGCTTCGATCGCGCCGTCCACCGAGGGGAACCCGGCCGGCAGGTAACCGACCAGCGCGGCGCGGCGCTCCCCGGCGGCCCGCTCGAACGCGGCGCCGACCAGGCCAGCGCCGGGCCCGCGCCGCACAGCCTGCGTCATTGCGCACCTGCCGCTTCGAGGTGGCCGAACCAGCGCGCGGCGATATCCACGTCCTTGTCGCCGCGCCCCGACAGGTTCACCAGGAGCACCGCGCCAGGGCCAAGCTCCCTGCCGACCGCCAGCGCGCCCGACAGGGCGTGCGCGGATTCGATCGCCGGGATGATTCCCTCGGTCCTGCAGAGCAGCGAGAACGCCTCCATCGCGCGGGCGTCGGAGATCGGGCGGTACTCCGCCCTGCCGGTCTCGTGCAGCCAGGAGTGCTCGGGCCCGACCCCGGGGTAGTCCAGGCCAGCCGAGATGGAGTGCGTCGGCAGCGTCTGACCGTCGCCGTCCTGCAGCAGATAGGTCCGCATGCCGTGAATGACGCCGGCCGAACCGCCCGAGATCGTGGCGGCGTGCCTGCCTGTCTCGACCCCGTCGCCGCCGGCCTCGCAGCCGATCAGCCGGACTCCGGCGTCTTCGATGAAGGCGTGGAAGGCGCCGATCGCGTTCGAACCGCCGCCCACGCAGGCGATGACGGCGTCAGGAAGCCGGCCAGCCTTGGCCTGGATCTGCTCCCTGGCCTCGACGCCGATGACCCGCTGGAAGTCGCGCACCATCACCGGGAACGGGTGCGGGCCCATCACAGAGCCGATGCAGTAGTGCGTGGTCTGGACGCTCGAGACCCAGTCGCGGAACGTCTCGTTGATCGCGTCCTTGAGCGTCTTGCTGCCGATGGTGACGGGTACGACCTCGGCGCCGAGCATCTGCATCCTGGCGACGTTGAGCGCCTGCCGCCTGGTGTCTTCCTCGCCCATGTAGACGACGCAGTCCAGGCCGAGCAGCGCCGCGGCCGTCGCCGTGGCGACGCCATGCTGGCCTGCTCCGGTCTCGGCGATGATCCTGGTCTTGCCCATCTGCCTGGTGAGCAGTGCCTGGCCGAGCACGTTGTTGATCTTGTGTGAGCCGGTGTGGGTGAGGTCCTCGCGCTTGAGGAAGACCCGGCAGCCGCCTGCTTCGCGCGGCGAACCTGGGCACCTCGGTCAGCAGCGTCGGCCGGCCGGCGTAGTCGCGGAGCAGCGCGTCCAGGTCGGCCGTGAAGGCCGGGTCGGCCTTGGCTGACTCGTAGGCGGCGGTCAGTTCCTCAAGCGCCGACATCAGCGCCTCGGGAGCCAGCCGTCCGCCGAACGGGCCGAAGTGCCCTGCCGCGTCAGGCACGGTGCTGGCCCCGGCGGTGCTGGCCAGGGGGGACGACGTCACGAGCCACCGCCACGGTCGGTGCGCAGCGCCGGATGCGAGCCAGCCGTCACCAGGTCGGCGACCGCCGAGCGCGGGTCCTTGCCGATGACGAGGCTCTCGCCGACCAGGACCGCGTCGGCGCCGGCCGCGGCGTATGCGAGCAGGTCATGCGGACCCCGCACGCCCGACTCCGCGACCTTGACGACGTCGTCAGGGATCTGCGGCGCGAGCTTGGCGAAGATCGACCTGTCGACTTCCAGCGTGGCCAGGTTCCGCGCGTTCACGCCGATCACCTGGGCGCCAGCGTCGACTGCCCGGCTGAGTTCGGCCTGGGAGTGCACCTCGACCAGCGGCACCAGGCCGATCGATGCCGCCCGCTCGACGAGCGAGACCAGTGCGTTCTGCTCCAGGGCAGCGACGATCAGGAGCACCAGGTCAGCGCCGTAGGCCCTGGCCTCCCAGATCTGGTAGGAGCTGATCACGAAGTCCTTGCGCAGGACGGGCACCTGCACGACGTCCCTGACCGCCGCCAGGTCCTCCAGGCTGCCGCCGAACCGCCGGCCCTCGGTGAGCACGCTGATCACGGCGGCGCCGCCTGCTTCGTAGTCCGCAGCCAGCGCGGCGGGGTCGGCGATGGCGGCCAGCGCGCCCTTCGACGGGCTCGCCCGTTTGACCTCCGCGATCACCGCGACGCCCTCACCGCGCAGGGCAGCGGTCACATCGCGGGGAGATGCGGCCTTGCTGGCCGCGTCCTTGAGCTGATCCAGGGGTGTCGTCCGCTGCCGTGCAGCAAGATCGGTGCGCACGTCAACGAGGATGTCATCGAGCACGCTCACGCGGTTCCGCTGCCCCCTCGGGTGGGTTGCCTGGCGCCCCCGATGGTACCGAGCGTACCTCGGCTGTTCCGCCCCCGCCCCTGAGCGGCCGGTTGCTCAGCGGAGCCAATCTGCTCCGCTACGTGCTCCCAGCTCCTGGCTGTCACGGTCCGCACCTACCTCAGTCTGGCCCGGTCATGGTCGGGTCACCGCCCGCGCTCAGCGACTCCCACATGTTCGTCGCCGCAGCGCGCGGACGACCTGGCTGCCCCTGCCGGGCGCGCGCGGCTGAGGAGATCCGCCGTTCATAGCGTCCTGACATCACAGGCAGCCTGCGGGCCAGGACGACGACGGCCACCCCGGCCGCGACGATCAGCACCGCTCCGGCCATGATCAGCACGCGCCAGCCGGTTCCGCCCAGCACGACGTGCACGGGAAACCCCGCGATCGACCCTGATGCGGCCGCGCCGCCGCTGCCTGCCGTCACCGAGCCCGCTGCCGTGCCAGCCCCGCCGCCGGTCGCCGGCGACGCGCCGGCCCGCCCGGCGGCCGCCAGAGCGTCAGCCGCCGTCACCCCGCCGATCGCGGCCATGGCGGTCCCGGCACCGAGCGCGATCGTGATCAGCCCGGTCAGCCTGCGCAGCCAGCCGCGGGTCGCGAGCACGGCGGCGAGGCTGGCCAGCGCCGCAACCGCCAGCGCGGCGATCGCAGGACGGAGGTCCTGGGCGCTGACCGTGGTGACCGAATCTGGCAGCGGGCGCGGCGCCCGCACGACTACCCTGGCCAGTTCCTGGCGGGTCGCGAGGAGCACGACCCCGGCCCCGGCCGCGCCGCCGAGCAGGATGGCGGCGAGATTACGCTTCGGGTGCGCGAACGGGCCGGCGGCGCCGGCTCCCGTGCTGTTCGCGCCGGTCATGCTCCTCCTGCGGTCAAGGCCAGCCCCGGGCGTCCGGTATCCGCTCACAGCGCGGCTCCGCCAGAGGCTACCTGTCACCGTAGCCTGCGCCGCATGGCGGCAAGCGCGGGAGGACGCCAGTGGCCTAGTATCGTGCAGTGACTTATGCCCGAGATGAGCGCCTTGCTTTGTGCGCCTTGCTCGACAAGTCAGGGCCGGACGCGCCGACGCATGTGCGAGGGCTGGCGGACGGCCGACCTGGCCGCGCACCTTGTGCTCAGGGAGCGCCGGCCCGATGCGGCGCTAGGGATCATCGGCGGCCCGCTGGCCGGCTACACCGACCGGGTGCGGCGCGGCATGGTCGCGCGGACCCCGTTCGCGCTCCTGGTCGAGACCATCAGGACGGGACCGCCGAGGCTGTCGGTCTACGGCATCCCTGGCGCGGACGCGCGACTGAACTTCTCGGAGTTCTTCGTCCACCATGAGGACGTGCGGCGGGCGCAGCCGGACTGGGAGCCGCGTGCGCTCGATCCCACGATGACGGACCTGATCTGGAAGGACCTGTCCAGGGCGCGGCTGGTGCTGCGCAAGGTGCCGGTCGGCATCGAATTCGCCAGGGACGACCTTCCCGACAAGTCTGGCGAACAGCAGCCAGTGCGGATGACCGTGAGGCCGCGCACGCCGGTCGTCACGGTGATCGGCGCGCCCGCCGAGCTGCTGCTGTGGACCTTCGCCAGGACCAGCGTGGCGCGGGTCAGGCTCGAGGGCGCCGAGGCCGACGTCGCGGCACTACGACAGGCTTCATGGGGCATCTGAGCGCGGCGGCAGCGGACGAGACGAACGGAGACACGATGGCTGGTGTCCTAGGCATCGACATCGGCGGCACCGGCATCAAGGCGGCGCCCGTAGACGTGGAAGCCGGCCGGCTGCTGACCGAGCGGGAGAAGCTGCCAACACCGCATCCGGCCGCTCCAGCGCCGATGGCGCAGGTCATCGGTCAGCTTGTGCGCCACTTCTCGTGGCAGGGCCCCATCGGGATCACCTTCCCTGGCGTCGTCTCCGGCGGGACGATCAGGACCGCCGCCAACCTCGACCACAGCTGGATCGGCGTCAACGCTGTCACCTTCCTCGGCGAGGCGATCGGCCAGCCAGTGACAGTGCTCAACGACGCCGACGCGGCCGGCATCGCCGAGATGCAGTTCGGCGCGGGCCGCGGCGTGCAGGGCACCGTCTTGCTGCTGACGCTCGGCACCGGCATCGGCAGCGCCCTGTTTTACAACGGCGTGCTCGTCCCCAATACCGAGTTCGGGCACATCGAGATCCACGGCAAGGACGCCGAGACCAGGGCCTCGGAGCGGGCACGCGAAGAGGGCGACCTCAGCTGGGGCAAATGGGCCGACCGGGTCGATGAGTACCTGGACAAGATGGAGCGCTGCTCTGGCCTGACCTCATCATCATTGGCGGCGGCATCAGCAGGAAGTCGGCTAAGTTCCTGCCCAGGCTGAGCCTGCGCGTGCGCATCGTGCCTGCGGCGCTGCAAAATGACGCGGGCATCGTCGGCGCGGCCATGGCTGCGAGCGCGAGCGGCGTTCAGCCGTAGCCCACGCAGGGCGCCGGACAGAGCCAGCGGCTCGCCGTGGCGGCAGCCGCGCCATTTCGCGTCACCCGGTGTTCACGCATTAGATCTTGATAGTTCATTTAGGCATATATAGATGGTAATGACCAGGACAGAACCTATTCACAATGCACCGCCACTATTGCTCCGACCTGACCATTGTGGTCGCGAGCTCGGAGGGGAATAGTGCGCAAGAAGAAGTCAATCGCCGTCGTCGTGGCGGCGCTGAGCGGTGCGCTGCTGGCCGCTGGCTGCTCGAGCGGTTCGAGCGGCGGCAGCAGCAACAGCGGCACCGACTGGTCCAAGGTGACCTCGGTTGCCCAGGGCGGCGGGATGAAGGCCCTGATCGCCGCCGCCAAGAAGGAAGGCGAGCTGAACGTCATTACGCTCCCTGCCAACTGGGCCAACTACGGCAACATCATGAAGGACTTCACCGCCAAGTACGGCATCAAGATCAACGACGCGAACCCTGACGGCTCAAGCCAGGACGAGATCAACGCGATGGTGCAGCTCAAGGGCCAGTCCCGGGCACCAGACGTGCTCGACATGGGTACCGCGTTCGCGATCAAGGCCGACCAGCAGCACTTGCTTGCCAAGTACGAGGTCGCGCCGTGGAACGACATTCCCGCGGCCGAGAAGTCGACCGACGGCACCTGGTACGGCGACTACGGCGGCTACGTGGCCATCGGATATGACTCCAAGAAGGTGAAGGTCCCCCCGACCTCGTTCAAGGACCTCGCCAAGCCCATCTACAAGCACCAGGTCGCGATCAACGGCAACCCGACGCAGGCAAGCGCCGCCTTCTCCGCTGTCTACGCCGCCGCCCTCGCCAACGGCGGATCGCTTGGCAACATCGGGCCTGGCATCTCGTTCTTCGCCAGCCTGAAGAAGGACGGTAACTTCGTGCCCGTCACGGCGGGTCCGACGACCGTGCAGAGCGGCCAGACGCCCATCGTGGTCTGGTGGGACTACCTGCTCGCCTCCGAAGTCGGCGCGACCGACCCGAACTTCAAGATCGTGATCCCCACCGACGCCAGCTATGCGGCGTACTACGACCAGGCGATCAACGCCGACGCCCCGCACCCGGCGGCAGCGCGGCTCTGGGAGGAGTACCTGTACTCGGTGACCGGCCAGAACCTGTGGCTGCAGGGCAAGGCCAGGCCGGTCGAGCTGCCGACCATGATCGCTAACGGAACCGTGGACAAGGCCGCCAACGCTGCCCTGCCCGCAGCGCCGTCCTCTCCGCTGCAGTTCCCGACGCAGGCGCAGGAGTCAGCCGCCGAGGCCGTCGTCGCGAAGCAGTGGGCCGCCAAAGTCGGCGGATGACCACTGATGTTGCCCGTGCCGCGGCGTCCGCTCCCTCACCGGAGCCGGGCGTCGCGGCGCGGCGCCGCCCCTGACCCTGCTGAGCCGGGTCCGTGACCTGGCCGGCGTGGTGCCATTCACCGTCTACGTCGTGCTCGGGCTTGTGCTGCCCATGGGCGCGATCCTGATCGGCGCCTTCAAGACGCCGCTCACCGGCAAGCTGACGCTGAGCAACATCCACGACGCGACCCACGGCATCTACCTGCACGGGTTCGGTGTGAGCATGGAGCTCTCGCTGATCGCCTCGATCGTCCCCGGCATCTTCGGCTTCCTGATCGCCTACGCGATCTACACGGCCAAGCGCGGTGCGGTGCTGCGCCGGGTGGCCATCACGGCGTCAGGGGTGTTCGCGAACTTCGGCGGCGTGCCGCTCGCGTTCCTGTTCATCGCGACGCTGGGCAACACCGGGCTGGCCACGCAGTGGCTGACCGACCTCGGCTTCAACCCGTACAACAACGGCTTTGACCTCTACGGCCTCGGCGGCGTGGCGCTGGTCTACATGTACTTCCAGATCCCGCTCATGGTCCTGGTGATCCTGCCCGCGTTCGAGGGCCTGCGGCCCGCCTGGCGCGAGGCCGCCGAGAACATGGGCGCGAACGGGTGGCGGTACTGGCGGCACATCGGCATCCCGGTACTGGCGCCGTCGGTGCTCGGGGCGATGCTGCTGCTGTTCGGCAGCGCCTTCTCCGCCTACGCCACCGCTGAGGCGCTGACCAGCGGGACCATCCCGCTGACCTCGATCCAGATCGGCTCGTTCCTGAACGGCAACGTGCTCGCCGGGCAGGAGAACGTCGGCTACGCGCTCGGGCTCGGCATGGTCGTGATCATCGCGATCATCATGCTCGTCTACGTCTACCTTCAGCGCAGGGCGGCGCGATGGCTGCGGTAACCGAAGCGCGGGCCGGCGCAGCCCGCGGAAACGTCGGCCGGCCCGGCGCGGGCGCGGCGCAGCTATCCGGTCTGGCGCTGGATCATCCTGGTCATCGCCGGCCTCTACTTCGTGATCCCGCTCTACGCTGCCTTCCAGTTCACCGGCCTTGCCGCCTTCGGCCAGGTCTTCTCCCAGGTCGGGTTCTCCGACGCGATTACCCTCTCGATCAAGCTCGCGGTGATCACCACGGTGCTGACGCTGGTCCTCATGGTGCCGACGACCATCTACGTGCACCTGCGGCTGCCTGCGATCAGGCCACTGCTCGAGAGCATCACGATCTTGCCGATCGTCATCCCGCCGGTTGTCCTGATCCTTGGTGTCCTGGACATCTCGCCGGCCAACCTGAAGGGAACGCCTTACCTGCTGGCGCTGGTCTACGTCGTGCTGGCCATGCCGTTCGCGTACCGGACGCTTGACGCGGGGCTCCGGGCACTTGACCTGAAGACGCTGGTGGACGCGTCGAACTCGCTCGGGGCTGGGTGGCCGTCGACGCTCTGGCGCGTCATCCTGCCAAACCTGCGCACGGCGCTGCTGTCGGCGACCGTGCTGACCGTGGCGCTGGTGCTCGGCGAGTTCACCATGGCCAGTCTGGACCAGTACCAGACGTTCCCGGTCTGGATCGTGAACTTCGACCAGACCAGCGGTCCGGTCTCGGTCGCGGCATCGCTCTTCGCGTTGTTCGTGACCTGGATCTTCCTGCTCGCCATCACCATGATCGGAAGCAGGCGCGCGCGTCGCCTCGGTGGCGGCCAGGTGGACCTGGTCACCGTCACCCGCCAAGAGACTGGAGAAAGCCGATGACGGCGAACACCACTAAGGCCGCTGAGGCCGCACGTGGCGCTGGCGGCCAGAGTGGCGGCGTTCCTGTCGTCATGTCGGGCCTCAGCAGGACGTTCGGGACCGTCCGTGCGCTGGACCAGCTCTCGGTGGAGATCGCGCCTGGCGAGTTCGTCGCGCTGCTCGGCCCCTCAGGCTGCGGCAAGACCACGGCGCTGCGCATCCTGGCCGGGTTCGAGACCGCCGACGCCGGCTCGGTCACGGTCGACGGCAAGGACATCGCCTCCGTGCCTGCCGCGAAGCGGGACATGGGAATGGTGTTCCAGAGCTACAGCCTGTTCCCGAACATGGCGGCGCTCGACAACGTCGCCTTCGGCCTGCGGATGCGGCGCATCGGGGCGGCCGAGCGCAAGCGGCGGGCCGGCGAACTGCTCGACATGGTCGGCCTCTCCGAGCACGCCAGGCGCTACCCGCACCAGCTATCAGGCGGCCAGCAGCAGCGCGTCGCGCTCGCTCGCGCACTCGCGATCGAGCCACAGGTCCTGTTGCTCGACGAGCCGCTGTCGGCGCTCGACGCCAAGGTCAGGCTCCAGTTGCGGGAGCAGATCAGGTCGGTGCAGCAGCGACTCGGGATCACCACCCTGTTCGTCACCCACGATCAGGAGGAGGCCCTGTCGATGGCCGACAGGGTCGGGGTGATGAAGGATGGCAAGCTCGAGCAGATCGCGCTTCCCGACCAGCTCTACGCGCAACCTGCCACCGCGTTCGTGGCCGAGTTCGTCGGCACCATGAACCGCATTCCAGGCGAGCTCGCCGGGACCGGCCAGGTGCGCGCGCTCGGGGCGGTCGTGCCGGTGCACGGCGAGCGGCCAGCCGGCGCCGACAGCGAGGTCGACCTGCTGGTACGGCCCGAGGGGCTGCGGATCGAGGCGGTGCCCGGCGGGAACGGCATCGTGACCGACCGCGCGTTCCTCGGCTCGGTGAGCAGGATCAGCGTGCGGCTGTCCGGTGACGTGACGGTCAAGGTGGATCACCCGAGCGTGGACGCCGGCGGCTTCGCGCCCGGCGAGTCGGTGCAGATCAGCCTGCCTGGCACGCCCGTTCTCGTCGCCGAGCGCGGGGTGATCGCGGCCCGATGACGACAGGATCGCCCGGATCTGCAGCACGCCACCACCGCGCGGCGTCGCCTGATTCCCGGCGAGCCTGGCGAGGGCGGCTACCGCGCGCTCGTCCCGGCCGACGGCGAACCGCACGCGGTCCTTACTGACCTCGCGGGAGCCAGCCTGCGGCCCGGCTGGCTGCGGTCAGCGACACCACTGCTGTGCATGGCGCACCTGTCGGACACGCACATCATGGACCACCAGTCCCCTGGCAGGACCGAGCTGTTCGACAGGTTCTCCGACCTCGACTCGCCGCTGCGCAGCGTGGTCGGCATCGTCGGCTGCTACCGGGCCCAGGAGCTGTTCACGTTCCAGGTGGCCGACGCGATGAACAGGGCGGTCCGCCGGCTGTCTGGCGGGCCGCTGTCAGGCGCGCCGATTGACTTCACGATCGTGACCGGCGACGCCACAGACAACTGCCAGGTCAACGAGCTCAGGGCGTACATCAGCCTGCTGGACGGGCAGAGGGTGGTACCCGACTCCGGCGACCCGCAGCGGTACGAGGGCGTCGCGGCGCCTGAGGTCGCCGACGAGCGCTACTGGCATCCCGAGCACGATATCGGCGACCTGCCGAGATCGGTGTACGGCTTTCCCTCGGTACCCGGAGTGCTCGCCGCGGTCCGGCGGCCGTTCCGTGCTGCCGGGCTTGGCATGCCGTGGTACGCGGTGCACGGCAACCACGACAACATGCTGCAGGGCACCTTGCCCCCGGCCGGCGGGCCGCCCGGGCTGCAGACCGGCGCGGTGAAGTACGTGACGCCGGCTGCCGACATCGATGCGCTCAGAGCGCTCGCCAGGTTCGACCGGGCCGACGAGCGGGCGCTGGCCGAACTGCCGGAGAGCGCGAGCATCGCTGTCACGCCCGACCCTGGCCGCGCACCGGTGACCAGGACCGCGCACGTCAGGGAGCACTTCCGCAGCACGGGCACGCCCGAGGGGCACGGCTACACCGAGCGCAACGTCGCCGACGGCACGGCCTACTACGGGTTCGACCATGGCCCGGTGCGGTGCATCGTGCTCGACACCGTCAATCCGAACGGCGGCTGGCAGGGCTCGGTCGACCAGACGCAGCTCGGCTGGCTGCACGCCGAGCTGACCACGTGTCAGGGCCAGGGCAGGCCCGCGATCCTGTTCAGCCATCATCCGCTGGAGACCCTGGTGAACGACCGGCGCCCGCCTGGCGCCGATCGCCGGATCCTGGCCGACGAACTGCGCGCGTTCTTGCTCGGCTTCAGCTGCGTCGTGGCCTGGGTCAACGGGCACACGCACATCCACTCCGTGACCGCGGTGCGCGAAGACGGCGCTCCTGGCGGATTCTGGCAGATCACCACCGCCTCGCACATCGACTGGCCGCAGCAGGCCAGGGTGATCGAGGTTCTGCAGGCCGACGGAGCGCTGGCGATCGCGTGCACGGTGATCGACAGCGACGCCCCTGCCAGCTACGCCGGCCTGGACGGGCCAGCCGCGCTGGCCGCCCTCGCCCGCGAGCTCGCCGCCAACGACTGGCAGCTGCAGGGACGTGATCACGGCAGAAGGCGGCGCCGGCGCGGGAGCCGCCGCCGACCGCAACGTGGTCCTCCTCGTCGACTGGCCGCGCTCAGCGTCGTAAGCCGCCTGCGCGGGCGGCGGCCGCCGGCTCGGTCAGCCGTCGATGCCGAGCAGCGGAAGCAGGCCCTCGATGCCGTCGAGCACGTGCGGAGCGCCGGCCTTCTCCAGTTCCTCCCGGCTCCCCGAGCCGGTCAGCACCCCGGCGACCAGCCCGGCACCGGCCCGCAGCCCGGATTCCACGTCGCTGGCGGTGTCGCCGGCCACGGCTAGCTCGCTCACCGCTCCCCCGCCGAGCCGCAGCAGTGCCGTGAGCGGCATGTCGGGCCATGGCCTGCCGCGGCCCGCGTCGGCGGGCGAGAGCGCCAGGTCGATCAGCGGACGCCAGCCGAGCGCGTCGAGCACGGCATCGCGGGTCGCCGGCGAGAAGCCGGTCGCGAGGCAGACCTTGATGCCGCCGTCGCGCAGCGCCGCTGAGCGTCCGCTCAGCACCCGGCAGCGGCGCGACCTGGCCGCCGCCCACGATCTGGGCATAGCGCGCCTCGAACGCGCTGTTGGCCGCGGCCGCCGCAGCCTCGTCCCCGAGGATCCGCCTGAACACCTCGATCTTCGACTGGCCCATCGTGACCTGCACGATCTCGGCTGCCCGGTCGTAGCCGTCGCTTCCCGGCGCGAGCCCGGCCGCCGCCATGGCGGCGCGGAACGCCTCAAGCACGCTGCCCTCGTCGGCGACGGTCGTTCCCGCCATGTCCAGGCAGGCGACGCTGATCCTCGCTGTCACGGTGGCTCCTCTCACGCCGCGAAGGTCTGCTCGGCGATGGCGGGCGCGAGCGTCATGCCGCGGCCGCCCGGCCCGGTGACCAGCTCAACCCCGGGCGCGACCTGCCCGCGCAGGTAGATGTCGGGGCCGGTCGCCTGGCTGTAGACGCCCGCCCAGCGGCGCCTGGTCGGCGGCAGCGGCGACCCGAGCAGTTGCTCGGCCCGCGAGCGGAGGTGATCGTAGGGAGCCTCGTCGACGTCGAAGTCGAACGGCTCGTCGTAGGCGTGCGTATCGCCGATCGTGAGGCTGCCGTCGAGGCGCTGCGCGAGGAGCAACTGGGCGCCGGCGGCCGCTGCCGCGCCTGCCTGCGGCGCCAGGCGGACACGGCCGGGCAGATCATAGGCCGGGTAGTAACGCAGCGAGTCGCCGTCGGCGACCGACGTGGTCAGCCGGCGATCGAACGGCTCGGTCTGGAGCATCTGGAGCCTGACCCGGCGCAGCGGCGGGTCGGCGGGTGCCTGATCGAACCTGGCCAGGTAGGGCCCGGCCACGCCGGTGTGCGCGGCGCCCGTGCACAGGACGACGAGATCGCCTTTGTGCCAGGCGCCGGTATGGTCGCGCACCGCGCCGGGAGCGACGTCGACAGCTTCCCGGCCAGGAAGCCAGCTGTAGCCATCCGGTGACCCGGTGGCGAGCAGGTAGTCGCGAATCGCCGCCGGCACCAGCCGCGGCTCGACGATGGCGTCCTTCGCGCAGAACAGACCGCAGGAGAAGGTCCCCCGCAGCGCCGGATTGAGGTCGCGCACCGCGCCCGCGTCGAGCAGGCGGTAGCCTCGCGCGGCGGCGTCAGGCAGGCACGCGGCCTCGTTCAGCAGCGCTTCCTCCGCCTCGTCACCAGCCAGCGTCAGCGACCCGTGTGCACGGAAGCCCGTGCCAGGCACGTCGCTCGCGATCTGCTCCCACAACTCCCTGGCGCGCAGCGCGAGCGCCAGCTCGGTCCCGGCCGCCCGGCCGCTGACCCAGATCAGCCCGAAGTTACGGACAGTCGCGCCGCGGGAGGCAGGCTCGCGTTCGAGGTGAACCACCTGAATGCCGCGCCGACGCGCCGCGACCGCGTGCATCATCCCGAGGACACCACCGCCGACCACCACGACACGCTGCATGCGCTTTCGACCCTCCCCGCCCGCAGCCGGCGAATTGTCCGCACCCAGTCAACCGCCTGCCGGTGAAGCGACGGTAAACGAGCGTCACTACTGGTCTGGATAGAACGGAAATTGCGAGGACATCGAGACCGGCTCGCCGCGCCGCCGCGCCGCCGACCGGTCCCGCAGCACGCCCATGAGCACGATTCCGCCCGCCACCACGCACGCCGCGAGCGGCCAGAACGCGACAGCGGGAAGGGACGCGGTCGGCGGCCAGATGGCCGCCGACGTATCGCCGGCCAGTGCCAGCGGCGCGTGCAGCAGCGTGCCCTGATGCACGGTCAGCAACTGCCGGTCGAACTGGTGCAGGCCCTGGTGCTCCCCGACCCAGCGGGCCGTGATGGCCGCGATCACGCTGCCGGCCAGGATCGCCGCCATCGGCGCTGGCCCGTGCCGCCGGACCGCCAGCAGGTAGCCAGCCAGGCCGATGATGAGCCCGCCGACGACGCCGATCAGGCAGAACCACGCATCCGCGGCGATGAACGCGGACGTCTCGGGATTGACGACGTCGGCCGATCCGTGGCTCACCACGATGTAGACGGCCTTGGGCGCGAGATGTGCCCACGCGTAGCCGCCAGCCAGGCCGACCAGCCCGCTGCCGACGAGGATCGCTAGCGCGCCGAGAAGCCCGCCCGCGACCGATGGTGGCGCGGCGTGCCCGGCGCGGCGGCCGCTGCCGCCACCAGATGCGCCTGGATTGGGCTCAAACGGATACTCACTGGTGATCGACATTGCCGAACAGCGTAGTTGAACGGGGCCGTGGCGGAGCCGCCGGGCGCGCCTGGCCGGCCAGCCGCGCGCCCGGCCGCTTCGAGGGCTAGCTGACGCATGCCGCGCCAAGCAATTGCTTCAGGTCGGCGAGCAGGGACGGCGATTGCCTGACCCGCAGCTTGTCGTCGAGCTTGAGTACCTTCGCCCGGTCACCGGTCAGCAGCCGCAGGTGGACTTCCGTCGGCCCTGGATGGGTCCGCAGCACCTCGCGCAGCCGTTCCACGACCGGCGGCACGCACCTGGCCTCGAGGATCGACACCACGAAAGGGCCGGTCTGTCCTGTCGGTATCTCGGCGGGCTTCAGCTCCATCGCGATGAGCTTGGGAACTTCCTCGCGCCGGTCCAGCCTGCCGCGAATGAAGACGATCGCGTCCTCGACGACCAGGTGCATGCACGCCTGGTAGGTCGCGGGGAAGAACAGGACCTCGATCGCGCCCTCGAGGTCTTCCAGGGTCGCGGCCGCCCACGGATTGCCCTGCCTGGTCACCTTGCGCTGGATACCGGACAGGATTCCGCCGAGCGTGACTACCTGGCCGTCGGCGCGATCGCCCCGGGCGTTCCGTTCCGGCTCGTCGGCAGATCCGAGCAACTGAAGCACCGAGCATTCGGTCTCCGCGGCCAGCACGTGCTCAAGGCCGAGCAGCGGGTGGTCGGAGACGTAGAGGCCGAGCATCTCCCGCTCGAAGCCGAGGAGGGTCGATTTGTCCCACTCGCCGTCCGGCACCGGGATGTCGAAGGTCGTCGCGTTTTCCTCGTCGTCGCCGAAGAGCGAATCCTGACCGATGGCCTCGTTGCGCTTGACGTCGATCACGGCGTCGACGGCCTGCTCGTGGATCATCAGCATGCCGCGGCGCGGGCTGCCGAGCGAGTCGAAGGCGCCCGCCTTGATCAGCGACTCGATGACGCGCTTGTTGCAGACATTGACAGGGACCTTCCGCAGGAAGTCAGAGAAGGTCGTGAACGCGCCCTTCGCGCTCCTGGTCGCCACGATCGATTCGACCACCGCTGAGCCGACATTGCGCACCGCGGCCATGCCGAACCTGATGTCGGTCTGCACCGGCGTGAAGTACGCGGTCGAGGCGTTGACGTCGGGCGGCAGCACCTTGATGCCCATCCTGCGGCACTCGCTCAGGTACAGCGCGGACTTGTCTTTGTCACCGGCCACCGAGGTGAGCAGCGCGGCCATGTACTCGGTCGGGAAGTTGGCCTTGAGGTAGGCCGTCCAGTACGCCACCATGCCGTAGCAGCTCGCGTGGGCCCGGTTGAACGCGTAGTCGGAGAACGGGACCAGCACATCCCAGATGGTCTTGATCGAGCTCTCCGAGTAGCCGTTCGCGCGCATCCCGGCGGCGAAGGGCTCGAACTCGGCGTCCAGGATCTCCTTCTTCTTCTTGCCCATGGCCTTGCGCAGCAGGTCGGCCTTGCCAGGCGTATACCCGGCGAGCACCTGGGCGCAGGCGAGCACCTGCTCCTGGTAGACCAGCAGCCCGTAGGTGTCGCCAAGCACCGAGGCGAGCGGCTCGGCAAGCTCGGGGTGGATGGGCACGACCTGCTTGCGGCCGGTCTTGCGGTCGGCGTAGTCGTTGTGCGCGTTCGCGCCCATCGGGCCCGGCCGGTACAGGGCGTTGACCGCGGAGATGTCGGCGAACCTGTCGGCGCGCATCGATCGCAGCAGCGCCCGCATCGGGCCGCCTTCGAGCTGGAACACGCCAAGGGTGTCGCCCCTGGCGAGCAGGTCATAGGTGGGCTTGTCGTCCAGGGACAGCGTCTCCAGGTCGACGGTCACGCCCCGGTTTGCCTTGATGCCAGCGAGAGCGTCGTCCAGGATCGTCAGGTTCCGCAGCCCGAGGAAGTCCATCTTGAGCAGCCCGAGGTCCTCGCAGCTCGGGTAGTCGAACTGGGTGATGATCGCCCCGTCGGCCTGGCGCTTCCAGATCGGGACGTGATCGAGCAGCGGCTCCTTGCTCATGATCACGCCAGCGGCGTGCACGCCCGCCTGCCTGATCAGGCCCTCGAGACCGCGCGCCGTCTCCAGCACCTGCTTGACCTCGGGCTCGGCCTCGTAGAGCGTCCGGATCTCACCGGCCTCGCCGTAGCGCGGGTGATCGGGGTCGAAGATCCCGGACAGCGGGATGTCCTTGCCCATCACGGCCGGCGGGAACGCCTTGGTGATCCGGTCGCCGAGCGCGTACGGGAAGCCGAGCACCCGCGCCGAGTCCTTGACGGCGGCCTTGGCCTTGATCGTTCCGTAGGTGATGATCTGCGCGACCCGGTCCTCGCCGTACTTCTCGGTCACGTACCTGATCACGTCGCCGCGCCGGCGCTCGTCGAAGTCGATGTCGATGTCCGGCATCGAGACCCGCTCGGGGTTCAGGAACCGCTCGAACATCAGCCCGAACCCGATCGGGTCCAGGTCGGTGATGCCCATCGCGTACGACACGATCGAGCCGGCCGCCGAGCCGCGCCCAGGGCCGACCCTGATCCCGTTCCGCTTGGCCCACATGATGAAGTCGGCGACCACCAGGAAGTAGCCGCAGAAGCCCATCTGCTCGATGACGCCCATCTCGTACTCCGCGCGCTGACGACGCTCGTCGTCGAAGCCGCCTGGGAACCTGCGGTCCATCCCGGCCCAGACTTCCTTGCGGAACCAGCTGAGCTCCGTCTCCCCCTCGGGCAGCGGGAAGTCCGGCATCAGGTTGGCCTTGCCGAACGCCACGTTCGAGCGCTCGGCGATCAGCAGCGTGTTGTCGCAGCCTGCCTGCCAGTCGGGATCGCCGCTGATCGCGCGCATCTCCGCCGCGCTCTTGACGTAGTACGCGTTCCCCTCGAACTTGAAGCGCTTCGGGTCGGCCATGTTGGTGCCGGTCTGCACGCACAGCAGCACCTCGTGCGCCTGCGAGTCGCCAGGCGTGACGTAATGCGAGTCGTTGGTCACCACGTACGGCAGTGAAAGCTCGCTCGCGATCCGGCGCAGCCCTTCCCTGCACCGCTGCTCGATCGGCAGGTCGTGCCCCATCAGCTCGACGAAGAAGTTCTCCGGCCCGAAGATGTCCCGGTAGGTGGCGGCCGCCTCCAGCGCCTGGTCGTACTGGCCGAGCCTGAGCCTGGTCTGGACCTCACCGCCTGGGCATCCGGTGGTAGCGATGATCCCCTTGGCGTACCTGGCCAGCAGTTCCCTGTCCATCCGCGGCTGGCGGAAGTAGCCCTCGATCGAGGCCAGCGAGGACAACCGGAACAGGTTGTACATGCCCTCGGTGGTCTCGGCGAGCAGCGTCATGTGGGTATACGCGCCGGCGCCGGAGACGTCGTCGTCTCGCTGGCCAGGGTTGCCCCACCGCACCGGCTGCTTCAGCCCGCGATGCTCGGGAGCGACGTAGGCCTCGGTCCCGATGATGGGCTTGATCCCGGCCTTGGTCGCCTTCGTGTAGAAGTCGTAGGCGCCGTAGACGTTGCCGTGGTCGGTCATCGCTATCGCCGACATGCCGGCTTCCGCGCACGTCTTGAACAGGCCGTCCAGCCGGGCCGCGCCGTCGAGCATCGAGTACTCGGTGTGCACGTGCAGGTGCGCGAACCCGCGGTCGCGTGATGCCGCAAAGGCCATGAAATACCGCCTCCTTCAGGCATGCCGCGAGCCAGCCAGCGCCGGGGTCGGTTCGACCATAACTCACCCTCGCGAACACGGGCATCTGGACGCGCCAGGCGGCCGGGACAGACTCTGCGAGTCTGCCGCGAACGCTACGACTCCGCCGCAAGCAGGTCGAGCGAGGCGGCCAGGTCAGCGGCATAGTCGCTGGTGAACTCCACCCAGCGGCCGTCACCGGGGTGCGCGAACCCGAGCCTGGCCGCGTGCAGCCACTGCCTGGTGATGCCGAGCCTGGCCGCCAGCACCGGGTCGGCGCCGTACAGCCGGTCGCCGACGCACGGGTGGCGCACCGCCGCCATGTGCACCCTGATCTGGTGCGTACGGCCGGTCTCCAGCTTGATCTCCGTCAGGCTGGCCGCCCGGAATGCCTCGAGCGTGTCGTAGTGCGTGATCGCGGGACGGCCGTCGGCCACCACCGCGAACCTGCCGTCGCCCGCTGGGTGCCTGGCGATGGGAGCGTCGATGGTGCCGCGCAGCGGATCCGGATGGCCCTGCACCAGGGCCCGATACCGCTTGTCGACCTCGCGGTCCCTGAACGCCTGCTTGAGCACGCTGTACGCGCGCTCGCTCTTGGCGACCACCATGAGCCCGGTCGTGTTGGCGTCGAGGCGGTGCACGATCCCCTGCCGCTCGGCAGCGCCGCTCGTCGCGATCTGGTGGCCCGCGGCGAGCAGGCCCTGCAGCACCGTCGGCCCGGTCCAGCCTGGCGTCGGGTGCGCCGCCACGCCGACGGGCTTGTCGACGACAACGATGTCGCCGTCCTCGTAGGCGATTCCCATGCCAGGAACCGGCTCAGGGGGCGGCATCGCCGCTGCGTGCGCGGGCGGCGGCAGGGTCACGTCCAGCCACTCTCCGGCCGGCACCCGGTCCGACTTGCCGGCCGGCCGGCCGCCGACCAGGACGGCGCCGTCGGCGATCAGCTCGGCGGCCCTGGCCCTGGACAGGCCGAACATCCTCGCGATCGCCGCGTCAAGCCGCTCGCCGTCAAGCCCGTCAGGTACTGGCACCCGGCGCTGGGCTGGCGCGGTCACGCCCCGCCGCCGCCCGGGCGATCCGGCGGCCCCGGTGCGCCAGGCTCGCCCGGGGTATCAAGCCTCACCAGCCGAGCCAGCCTCACCATCCGGACTGGCCGCGGGCGTCGCGTCGATCCTGACGCCGCGGACGGCAAGGAACACGGCGAGCACACCGCCGCACACGATGCAGGAATCCGCGACGTTGAACACAGGCCAGTGCGGGATCTGGATCCAGTCCACGACGTAGCCGCGGAATGGGCCTGGATAGCGCAGCAACCGGTCGGTCAGGTTGCCGGTCGCGCCGCCGAGCAGCAGGCCGAGCGTCACCGCCCAGGCGAGGCTCTGGATCCGCCGCGAAGTACGGAGGATGAAGATGATCACGCCGACGGCGATCACGGCGAAGACGACGGTCAGCGACGGCCCGATGCTGAACGCCGCGCCGGGGTTGCGGGTCACCCTGAGCGTCAGGAAGCCGCCGAGCAGCCTGACCGGCGCGCGATCCGACAGCGTGGCGACGACTACCACCTTGGAGATGATGTCGGTCACGAGCACGGCTATCGCGACGGCGAGTAGCGCCGTGATCCTGGGACGCGCCCTTGGCGAGGTCACGGAGGCTATCGTGCCAGGCGGCTCGGGGCCGCTTGCGATCTTGTTACCGGTCAGCGCCGTTCCTCTCGCTGCTTGCAGCTCACGCACAGGGTCGCGCGCGGGAAGGCCTGCAGGCGTGCCTTGCCGATCGGCTGGCCGCACGACTCGCACACCCCGTAGCTTCCCGACTCAATTCTGGCAAGGGCCCGCTCGGTCTGCACGAGCAGGTCGCGAGCGTTGTAGGTGAGTGACAACTCGTGCTCACGCTCGTACGTCTTCGCGCCGAGGTCAGCCTGATCATCTCCGGCATCGCTGACTGAATCCCCGAGCCTGTCCGCGATGTCGGATTCGGCCCGCTCGATCTCCTCGTGCAGTTCAGCGGCCTCGGCGGCCAGCTGCGTCCTGATCTTGGTGATCTCGGCCGTGGTCCAGCGCCGCTCCCCCTTCCTGACCGGGAAGCCTGCAGCGTCAGACTGTGCGGCTGCGGTCATTCCCGCCTCCCCTGGCGCAGAGCCAATGATGATCTTGGTTGACAAGCGTCACCGGAGGATATAACAGGGCGGGCGCTGGCCGGGAATCGCCGATCCCGACCGGGCGATGCGTGACCCACCAGCCAGGCGCACATATGTCGGCTAAGGTTGTGCGCTGCGCGGGCCCGCGCGGGGTGCGAGCGGGCGGCGCAGATGCAGGCACGCGGGGCATTACCTGGCCGGCAGGCGGCCGACACCAGGCTTGCACGCGGCCGCCACGGGGGTGCAGATGACGCGTCACGCCGCGGAACCGCGAACCGAGCCGAGCGAGCCGGTAGATAGGGGGAATACCGGCGGTCACGGGCTCACCGGTCCAGACCTGCTCGCGATCGAGCGCACGGTGCTCGCCCGGTGGGAACGGACGGACATGTCCGGCCAGCCGCCGCTGGCCAAGACCGCGGCAGGGACACCCGCCTGGACCTGCTGGAGCGAGCCGCTGGCCGCGGCGGGGCTGCCCGGCCTGCACGACGTACCTGGCCTGGTTGTCAGCGACAGCTACCTGCGGCTGAAGGCGATGCAGGGCTTCGACGTCAGCGACCGGACCGGCGTGGACAGTCACGGGCTGGCCATCGAGGTGGCGGTCGAGCGGGAACTCGGGCTGTCAGGGCCGCGCGACATCGACCGCTACGGCATGGACCGGTTCGCGGCCCGCTGCCGCGAATCCGCCGCGCGGCACGCCGCCGCGTTCGCCACGCTGCGAACCCGGCTGGGCTGCCGCACGGCCACGCCACCGCTCGAGACCATGGATCCCGGCTACATCGAGTCCGTGTGGCGGTCGGTGCGCCGCGTCTTCGACGCCGGCCTGCTCGAACGCGGTTACCGGATCACCACCGTACTGCCCGCGCTGCCAGACCCCGCTGTCCGGCACGACCTCGCTCACCCAGGTGCCCGGCCAGCGGCCGACGGCGCAGCGGTGATCATTCGCCTGAAGCTGGCGACCCTGCCCGAGGGGACCAACCCGCGGCTGCGCGGCGCCGACCTGCTCGCGTGGACAAGCAGGCCGTGGATGCTGGCCGCCAACGCCGCCATCGCCGTGCATCCGCACCAGACCTACGCACTCGCGAGGCGCGCCGGGCATGAGGACCGCGTGATCGTCGCTGAGCACCGCCTCGTCCCGATGCTCGGCGAGGACTGGCACGTCGCGGCCAGGATCACCGGCGCGGACCTGGCAGGCGCGACCTATTTCCCGCCGCTCGACAGCGGCGACGGCGACGGCGCCGGGCCGCGGCCGGTCCTGGCCGGCTACTTCGTCCCGCTCCAGGTCGGCACCGGGCTGATGCCGCTGGCCCCGGCCTTCGGAACTGACGACCTGGCGGCGGCGCGGACGCACAGCCTGCCAGTGCACGACCCGCTCGGCCAGGACGGCCGGTTTGCGGCAGGCACCCCGCTCGTCGGCGGGGAGTTCTTCGCCGACGCCAGCCGGATCCTGATCGCGGCCCTCTCGGACGCCAGAGCCCTCCTCGGCCCGGTCCAGCCAGCCGACGGCGACCCGCAGTGCTGGCGATGCGGGACGCCGGTATTCCCGCGCGCCATGTCCGCCTGGCATCTGCGACGCGGCCCAGGCCGCCGGGCAGCGCGACCCGCGCGACGGTGACGCGGACTGGATGATCTCCCGCACCAGATACTGGGGCACGCCGCTGCCGCTCTGGGAGTGCCAGGTCGGCCACCTGACATGCGCGGAGTCCCGCACGCAACTCTCCGAACTAGCTGGTGCGGACCTGTCGGCCCTGGACCCGCACCGGCCTGCTGATCGACGGCGTAACCATCGCCTGCCCCCAGTGCGGCGGGTCCGCCAGGCGCGTCCCCGACGTGCTCGATACCAGGTACGACGTGGGCTGGCTGCTCTTCGCGGGCGCGATCCCGCCCGCCAGGACTGTTTCCTCGCTCGTTCACCGACCGCAGGGCGGACTCGTCATCTCGGGCGGTGGTCCCGGCTCGTGGTGGCTGGAAGCCGTCCGTGACGTCGGCGCCGCGGTGTATGGCCGCCCGCCTGACTGCCGGGTACTGGCGCTCGAGCCAGTGCCGGACGCGAGCGGCCGTGCCATGAGCAGGGGCCTGGGCAACCTCGTCGAGCCGATGGCGCTGATCGAGCGTTTCGGCGCCGACGTGATCCGCTGGTGCTGTGTGACTGCCGGGCCACTACTGTCCGAGACGGCGCTGGACGAGATTGTCGGGACCGTCTTCGCGGCCTACTGGCGCACGGCTGTGGCGGCGCTGCGCTGGACCTGGCCGGCGGACGGCCGGACGCCGCCGCCAGACGCGAGGACGGCCGCGGATCAGGAGCTGCTTTCCGACCTGCGGGCATTGACCGCGGACGTGACCGCAGGCTTCGACGAGCTGAAGCCCGCCTGGGCTGGGGCGCGCATGGCGGGCTTCCTCGGCGAACTGGCGCACCGGCACCTGCCCGCCGCGGCCGAGCGGCTGGCGCCGGGCGGTCAGGGCGCCGACCGCGGCGACGCCGATGCAAAAGCAGCCGCGGCCACGCTGCTGGAGTGCATGGAGGTGCTGACCAGGCTGATGGCGCCGATCGCCCCGCTCATCACCGACGAGGTCTGGGGCCGGCTGCGCGCGGCAGGCCTGCTACCCGGGCGGCCGGATTCCGTGCACCTGGCTAGCTGGCCCGCGTCCGCGCAGCACCCCGGCCAGCCTGCCGAGGAGCCAGGAACGCCGTCCTGACCGCATAGCGCCGCCTGGCAGTCAGCTGACGGGTACCTCCGCGCTGGCCTGGTCAGGCTTGCACGCCTTGCACGGCACGCAGCCGCCCTCGGTCGCGGCACGCCTTGTCATGACCTCCAGGTCCTCCGCGGACAGGAACCGGATCAGCAGGCACTCGCTGCGGTGGTACCTCGTGATGCCGGGCACGACGCTGACCTGCATGTCATCGTCGCTGGCCGACGGCTCGGCGGCGGGCGGCTCAGCCTTCGTGCCGCTCGCCGATGCCCGGGCAGCTTCGGCTGGCGCCGTGCCCGCCTGGGTGGCGCCGCCAGCGGCGTGCTCGCTGGCCGCGGCGTGCTCGCTGGCCGGCGCTGCTTGCTTGCCGTCCTCGGCCTGCGGGCGGCGGGACGCCTCATCAGCCGCAGTCGGCGCTGCGCTGCCTGGCGGGTCGGCGGGCCTTCGGCCCGGCCGGGTGGTCGCCGACGCGGGCACCGGCTCAGCCGTTGCAGGATCAGTCACGCCAGACGCCGCGGCGACTGGTTTCGCCTGAGCAGCCACGTCCTGATCGGCGGGAGGCCGGGCAGCACCGGACGGCTCCGCTGGCGCCGACCGCGCGGCCGCCGGCTCTCCGGACGCGGTCGTCGCCGCTACCCCTGAATCCTGCAGATCGGGTTTGCCCGACGCAGCGACAGCACCAGACGTGGCAGCAGCGCCGGACACGACAGCGGCGTCGGCCCCGCTGGCGCCGACCCGCTCGGATCCGCCAGCCGCCCTCGCGCCCGCGGCCCTGGCAGATTCACGTTCGAGCCGGGAGGCCCTGTGCGGCTCCGGCCTAGCGGACTCTGCTCTGGCAGGCTCAGCCCCCTTCGGCTCAGACCTCGCAGGCGCAGACCTCGCAGGCTCAGACCTCGCCGGCTCAGACCTCGCTGGCTCGGCTCGTGGAGACTCTGCTCGTGGTGGCTCGGCTCGTGGAGACTCTGCTCGTGGTGGCTCGGCTCGTGGAGACTCTGCTCGTGGTGGCTCGGCCCTCGCCGGCTCGGCACCGGGCTGAGCGATCCTTGGCTTGTCGGCATGGGCGCGCTCGCTGGGCCGCTCTGCGCCAGAACGACCCTGGCGGGCAGCGCCGTGCTCGTCCAGCCTGGCGCCGTCGGATCGCTGCGGCTTCACCAGATCGGGACGCGTAGCCCCCTTCGGCGCCGGTGCAGCCGATGTCTTGCCCTGCGCGGCTTCCGCCTTGCTCGCAGCGGCTTCTGAGAACCGCGTGCCCTCGGCAGCGGGCCCAGCCACTGCGCTCGCTGGCTGCGCTGACGCCGGCCGACCAGGGGCACGATCCTCGCGACGACGGCGCGGCCGGTCGGGCCCTGCGGGTACCTCCGTCGCCTCGGCTGGCCTGACCTCCGGTCCCCCGTTCCTGGCCGCCGCCTTCTCGCCGTGGGCCGCGATCTGCCCGCTGCCTGCCTGGGCCGCGGACATGGCCGGTTCGGGCTGGGCCGCGGCCGGCATGCCTGCCGGGATGGCCGCACCGGCCACCGCGGGCATTGCTGCCTGGAAGCCAGGGCGCTCGCGCGCCGCCCGGCCGAAGATCTCGTGGCGGAAGCTGATGACGACGCCGATCAGCATCAAGAATGCCAGCAGCGCGACACCGATCGAGATCACCACAAGCAACAGGCTGCCGGCAACGACACCCGTTGCCAGCAGCCCGATTGCGATGAGCACGACCGATAGGACAACGCCGAATCGGATCACGCTCGAACTCCGCTCGACAGGCCAGGCCTAACCTAGGCAGGACTCCGGCTCAGCGGCGGTCGTGCTGACCGCCGTCGGCCGGGTGGTATCCGCCATTGTGGCCCATCGGCTCAGACATTCCTGGGAACCCACCGCCCGACGGCCCGCCGCGCATGTGGCCGACGCCAACCGGCACGGCTGGCTGCGGACCGGTCGCTGCCACGGCAGGGAACACGCCGCTATCGGCCGCGCCGGCCTCCAGGTCGCGGAGCTGGCCTTCCAGGTACGCCTTGAGCCTGCTGCGGTACTCGCGCTCGAACGCGCGCAGGTCGTCCACCCGGCGCTCGAGCTCCTCGCGGGACTGGACGAGTGAGCCCATTGCCTGGCGGTGCCGCTCCTGCGCGTCGCGCTCGAGGCTCTCGGCCCGCGCCCGGGCGTCGCTCGTGATCTGCTCAGACTGGCGGCGCGCCTTGGTCAGCAGGTCGTCGGCCTCGCGACGGGCCCGGCTGAGGGTCTCGTCGGCCTCGCGGCGCGCGTCGGCAATCGCCTGGTCGGCGGTCTGCTGAGCAAGCGCGAGCACCCGTGCCGCCGTGTCCATGTTGTCCTCGGCCGAAGACTTCATCATGGGCATCGGCTCTGGCCTGCGCTCCGGCTCTGGCCGGTGCGGCTCGCTCGCCATCAGATCGGGGCCGTCCATGTGCGGCGAGTTCATCGGCGCCGCCATCTTGCCGCCACGGAGGACCTCGGCCAGCTTGGCGCGCAGTTCCTCGTTCTCCTGGATCAGGCGGTCGAGTTCAGCCTCAACCTCATCCAGGAAGGCGTCCACTTCTTCCTCGTCATAGCCAGGCCTGAGCCTGGTCGTGCTGAACTGCTTGTTCCGCACATCCGCGGGCGTCAGTGGCATGTCGATATCTCCTTGGCGCGTGAGTCCCCTAGGCAGGCTACCTGCATCAGAACCTGCTTACTACCGAGAGCAACACAATGATCACAAGAAACAACAGCGTGTAGCTGAGGTCCAGGGCAACACTACCGATCCGCACCGGCCGAAGGTAGCGCCTTAGCAATCTCAGTGGCGGATCCGTGAGCGTGAAAATGATCTCAGCGACCCTCGCCAGCAGGCCAGAAGGGCTCCACGTCCGGCTGTAGCTCTGCAGCATGTCGATGATCAGGCGCCCGATCAGAAGCAGCAGATACAGCCAGAGTATGTAATAGACGACAGTCAGGAAGATGGTCACGGCATGGCTCCACTCCGGCACGAGTTATACAGATAGGTCCGCCGCCGCCACGCTATGTTGCATGCCCGCATGTGCTCGATTGCGACTTTCCTGACTCCGATCGTCGGCCCCGGCCGACGCAAGACCCTGACCGGCGCTAGCTCTGGTTGAAGAAGTCCCTCTCCGCGATCCTCGCCTTGTCCTCGGCCGTGACTTCGACATTAGCCGGGGAGAGCAAGAAGACCTTGTTGGTGACCCGGTCGATCGAGCCGCGGAGCCCGAAGATCAGGCCAGCCGCGAAGTCGACCAGGCGCCGTGCATCACTATCGACCATCTCGGTGAGGTTCATGATAACGGGTGTTCCCTCGCGAAAGTGCTCACCGATTGTCCTGGCCTCGTTGTAGGTGCGCGGGTGCAAGGTCGTGATCCTGGCCAGGTCGGTGGTGTGTACCGGTTCGGCGAGGGGGCGCTGGTCGGCCCGGCCGCGGCCGTCGTCGGCGATGAAGCCAGCCTGTGCCTCAGTCACGCTGACCTGGTCGGCGTACTCGGTGACATAGTCGCCGTAGTCATCGGTGTCGCCATACTCGTCGGTGTAGGGATCGTCATAGCGATGGTCGTCCTCCACCAGGCCGAGATAGACCGCCATCTTGCGCATCGCGCTGGCCATCGTCAGTCCTCCGTCATGCCGATATGCAGCGAACATCGATGCAGCCCAAGCTGACACCGCGTGCCACGCGTCGGACATTACCTGACCAAGGCCTCCCGGCCGCCGAGCAACGCCGTACCGACACGTACGTGTGTCGCACCTTCTGTGATGGCCTCTTCCAGGTCGCCGGTCATGCCAGCCGAAATCATCACTGCGCCGGGATGAGCGGCGCGGACCACGGCCGCGACCTCGGCGAGCCTGCGGAACGCCGGGCCAGGCGGCGCGCCGAGCGGCGCGACTGCCATCACGCCGCCAAGCGTCAGGCCACCTTCCTCAGCGATCGCTGCAGCGAGTGCGGGTACGCCGCCAGGCAAGGCGCCGCCGCGCGCTGCCTGGTCGCCAGGGTCTGCCGCCCCGCCCAGGTCAGCAGCCAGATCGAGGTCGACCTGGACCAGGCAGGTGATGTCGCGGCCCGCTGCCCTGGCCCGCGCGCCGAGCACCTCGACCAGCCGCGGCCGGTCGACCGAGTGGATCACGTCGGCGTAGCCGACGACGCTCCTGGCCTTGTTCGCCTGCAACTGCCCGACGAAGTGCCAGCGCGGGCGCGGCTCGAGCCCGGCGCACTCGGCGGCTTTGGGCGCAGCCTCCTGGTCGCGGTTCTCGCCGATGTCGCGAACGCCGAGGCCGGCGAGCAGCCGAACGTCGGACGCGGGAAAGGTCTTCGTGATCGCGATCAGCGTGACCTCGTCAGGCGACCGGCCGGCCGCTGCGCACGCCATGGCGATCCGTTCTCGCACCGCCGCGAGGCTGGCCTGGAGCTCCGATCTCCTGCTGACATCGCTAGTCATCGGTGTGATCATGCCAGCCAGATCAGGCCGGCGAAACGCCCGGTCGTTCCGTCCCTGCGATGGGAGAACAGATCGGCGGACTCCGCCGTGCACCGCGCGTCGTCGCCGATCACCCCCACGCCGAGCCGTGTGAGCTGCCCGCGCAAGCCGGCCCGAAGGTCGATGCCCGGCGTGCCTTTCCTGGTCGTGCACGCCGATCCTGGCACGGCGGCATCGATCTCGGCGCGCATCGCCGCTGGCACCTCGTAGCACTGGCCGCAGATGGCCGGGCCGATGACCGCATTCATGCGGGCGACCTGGGCGCCCGCCGTCGTCATGGCGGCGACCAGCGCGGCGACGACCCCGGCCGCCATGCCAGGCCGGCCGGCGTGCGCGGCACCGATGACGCGCGCGGCAGGATCAGCCACCAGAACGGGTGCGCAGTCGGCCCCGAGCACGCCGAGAGCGACGCCCGGCAGCCCGGTGCAGGCGGCGTCGGCCTGCGGCGCTGGACTGGCGGCGCCGGGCTGCGTAAACCCTGGCAGGTTAGTGACCCGCACCACCGTGGTCCCGTGAACCTGGCGCAGCCACGCGATCCGCGGCGCATCCCGAGCGATCGCCCGCAGCAGCAGATCCCTGTTGGCGCCCACCGCAGACGGGTCATCGCCGACGCCGTCGCTGAGGTTGAGCGTTGCGAACGGCGTCGCGCTCACCCCGCCAGCGCGGCCGGTGAACAGGATGCCGACGCCCTCGCAGAGCTCCTGCGGGCTCACCCGGCCGGGCCGTGTGTCGTCCGGGCCGGCCGGCCCGGTCGTCACTTCAGGAAGTCGGGCACGTCGAGCTCGTCGTCCTCCTCGAAGACCACGGACTTACGCCTGGTGCCCACCCGCTCAGCGCGACCGTCCTCGGCCGCCGGCGCGGATTGCTGATCAGTCTCGATGACGCCGTTGCGCGAGCCAGCTGCCGCCTCGCGCTCGGGCGGGCGTGGTGCGGGCACGGACTCGGGCGCGGCGGGATGCGGATCGGCGGCGGAGTGCCCGTTCCCGGTACCAGCGGACGCCGCGGCGGCGCCAGGCCCGGCAGGCCCGGAGCGGCTGACGCCCGGCGCGGACGCCTGACCCGCGTGGGCCGCGCTGTCCTTGAGCCCGGGCAGCGATACCGGCTGCCACGCACCCCCGAACGCATCGGAGCCCTGCGAGGGCTGGTAAGCGGCGATCGGGCGGCCGGTCCGCGGCCGGCCGGCGGCGGACTCGTCGAAGCCGGCGGCGATGACCGTGACCCGCACCTCGTCGCCGAGCGCGTCGTCGATGACCGCGCCGAAGATGATATTGGCGTCGGGGGCCGCGGAGTTCGCGACCAGCTGGGCGGCCTCGTTGATCTCGAACAACCCCAGGTCGGAGCCGCCCTGGATGGAGAGCAGGACGCCGTGCGCGCCGTCGATGCTGGCCTCGAGCAGCGGGCTCGAGATGGCCATCTCGGCCGCGGCGACCGCGCGGTCGTCGCCGCGCGACGAGCCGATTCCCATCAACGCCGATCCGGCGCCCGACATGACCGATTTCACGTCGGCGAAGTCGAGGTTGATCAGGCCCGGCGTGGTGATCAGGTCTGTGATGCCCTGGACACCGGACAGCAGCACCTGGTCGGCGGCCTTGAACGCATCGAGCACGCTGACGTGCCGGTCGGAGATCGACAGCAGCCGGTCGTTCGGGATGACGATCAGCGTGTCGACTTCACTGCGGAGCCGTTCGATGCCCGCATCGGCCTGAGCTGCCCTGCGCTTGCCCTCGAAGCCGAACGGCCTGGTGACCACGCCGATGGTCAGCGCTCCGATCGACCTTGCGACCTGGGCAACCACGGGGGCGCCGCCGGTGCCCGTGCCGCCGCCCTCGCCCGCGGTCACGAACACCATGTCCGCGCCCTTGAGTACTTCTTCTATTTCCTCGCGATGATCCTCGGCGGCCTTGTAGCCGACGTCAGGATTGGCGCCCGCGCCGAGCCCTCTGGTGAGTTCCCGGCCGACGTCCAGCTTGACGTCCGCATCGCTCATCAGCAGCGCCTGGGCATCGGTATTGATAGCGATAAACTCGACGCCCTTGAGGCCCTCTTCGATCATCCGGTTCACGGCGTTGACGCCGCCACCGCCAATGCCGACTACCTTGATGACCGCCAGATAATTCTGCGGTGCTGCCACGGAGGGACCAGACCTTCCCGTTCGGTTGCCTAGCGCGGGACCCGCAGGTCAGGCCGGTGGTCCGTCACCTCGGGCTGCCTGCCTGGCCAGCCGTGCGGCGGACCGAGTAGCTCCCCCAGGACCGCACGGCAGTCTCCGCTTTTCAGCATGTCAACTCTCACCCTCAGGTTGAGATTTAGAGTTATGTCAAGCTGCGGACTGTATTGGACAGTAGGGTTGGGCGCACCGCTGGTCAACTAGCCTCGCCGTGACCGCCGCGACATGTCGCCGCGGGGCTCGGCCGGCGCGACCGCCGACGACGGTCAGCCGTTTCCCCCGCCCGCCTGGCTGGCGCTCCCGGTGACGGCCGTGGCCGGGTCACTGACGTCGTAGTACCTGGCCTTGGTACGCAGCAGTATCGCCATCTCGCTCGCCTTCGCCGATCCGTGGCCAGGGCTTCCCCACCGCACCTGGACGCCGCCGCGCAAGATAAGCAGGACGTTGGCTGGCCCGTCAGCCCGCACGGCAGACACGCGACCGCGCAGCCACGGCGGCAGCGTCCTGACAACCGCGCCTGCGGCCAGCACGGCCGGCTCGTGCCGCAGTTGCCCGAGCCCTGCCGTCCCGGCCTGTCCGCCGCCGGCGCGCGTCCCGGCGGGCTGCAGGGCGATGAGGCCGGCCGGCCGGGACGCTGTCCAGCGCAGCACGACGCCGTAGGAGTCCACCAGGTCATAGCCGCTCCTGGCGCGGACGGTGAAGACCGCGGAGCGGCGCTTGGTCCAGATCACGATCGCGTCCGGCCACGACAGCGTCACCTTTGCCGACTGGACCTGGGTGATCCGCTCCACCCGGCTGGCGATGGCCCCGGTGTCGACCCTGATCAGCGGCGTTCCCAGCCTGATCGCGGCCGCGCCGAGCACGGTGGCCCGCGGCACCTGCGAGCCTGTGGTCCGCACCGCACGCACGACCAGGAAGCTCGAGCCGAGGAGAGCCCAGGCGACGCCGGCGATCAGGGCAACGGCGGCGAGCCCGAAGAACGCCACCTTCCACAGATCGCGCCGCTTGCCTCCGGCGCTGGCCGGCGTGGTCATCCGCCGCCATCCGCCCCACGGGCTAGCATCGCGGTCACGATCACGGGTCCGAGCTGGGTCACGTCGCCGGCGCCCATCGTCAGCACGACGTCGCCTGGCTTGGCCAGGTCCGCGATGGCTCCAGGCAGGCTCAGCCGGTCCGGCCAGAAGGCCGCACGCCCAGCGGGGACGGCGTCCGCGATCAGCGCGCCAGTGACCCCTGGCTCGGGGTCCTCCCTGGCCGCGTACACGTCGAGCACGAAGATCTCGTCGGCCATCGCCAGGGCGGCCCCGAACTCCGCGGCGAAGATCCTGGTCCTGCTGAACAGGTGCGGCTGGAAGACGACCAGGACCCTGCCGCCTGCCGCGATGTCCCGCGCGGCGGTCAGGTCGGCCGCGATCTCGGTCGGATGATGGGCGTAGCTGTCGAGCACCCGGACCGAGTCAGCCTCGCCCTTCAGCTCCATCCGGCGCTGCGCGCCGCGGTAGGCCGCCAGCCCGGCCGCGATGTCATCGGGATTGAAGCCAAGTTCGGCCGCGGTCGCGTAGGCGGCGGCGGCGTTCAGCGCGTTGTGCTTGCCCGGCACCTGCACCCTGAGCCCGAACGGGCCGCGACCGGCCAGGGAGGTGGCGCCTGATGGCGTGAGCTCGAACTCGGTCGCCATTCCAGCCGGCGTCACAGCGCCGAGCCGGTAGTCGGCCGTCCGCTGATTCGCCGTAGGTCACGATTCGCAGCGCGCGCGCCGGGCCCGTCAATGACCGCGCGGCAGCCGCAAGCTTGCCGGCCCCGGGATCGTCGGCGCACGTGACCAGCAGACCGCCCGGCGCGATCCTGCCGGCGAAGGCCTCGAACACCGCCTCGATCTCGGCCAGGCTGGCGTAGTTGTCCAGATGATCGGCCTCGACACTGGTCACCACCGCCGCGTCGGGCGCCGAGCATGAGAAAAGAGCCATCGCTCTCGTCGGCCTCGGCGACGAAGGCCCGGCCGCTGCCCTCGGACGCGCCGAGCCCGGTCTCGGCGAGTATCCCGCCGATGACATAGCTCGGGTCGGCGCCGCAGCGGCGCAGCGCGGTGGTGATCATGCCGGTGGTCGTCGTCTTGCCGTGCGTGCCAGCCACCGCGATGGCCTGCCTGCCCGCCATGATGCTGGCCAGGGCGGCGGCCCGGTGCAGGACCCGCAAGCCCTCCCGCCGCGCCGCCGCGAGCTCAGGGTTGTCCTGCCTGATCGCGCTGGACACCACCAGCGTGTCGGCCGAGTGCACATGGTCGGCGGAGTGACCGACGCCGACCTCAGCGCCGAGCGCCGCGAGCTCGTCCAGCTGCGCGGAAGCGGCCGAGTCACAGCCGGAGACCGGCACTCCCCTGGCCAGCATGATGCGCGCGATGCCCGACATCCCGGCGCCGCCGATCGCGACGAAGTGCACCCGCCCAAGATCGCCGAGCGGAACCGGCTCGACGGGCGTCACCAGCCCCATCGCGATCCCTCCCTCGTCACCGGCCACGCCCTCGGTGGCTGCCGCGGTGCCTGCTCGCGTGCCCGGCCGGCCCAGGGTCGTCATCGCCCGCTCCGTCGGCGACGGCCAGCACCCTGGCTGCCAGCCTGGCGTCGGCGTCCCTGTTGCCGATGCTGGCAGCGGCTCTGGACATGGACGCCACCAGCTCATGGTCGAGCAGAATGCCGAGCAGCACGTTGCGGATCCAGTCCGGGCTCAGGCTCGCGTCGTCGATGATCAGCCCGCCGCCCGCCCGCTCGACCGGCAAGGCGTTCAGCCGCTGCTCGCCGTTGCCGTGCGGGAGCGGGACGTAGGCGGCGGGCAGCCCGACCGCGGTCAGCTCAGCGCAGGTCATCGCGCCGGCCCGGCACAGCGCGAAGTCCGCCGCCGCGTAGGCCAGGTCCATCCTGTCCAGGTACTCGATCGGCACGTAGGGCACGTCACGGTGCGGCATGCCCGCCGTCTGGCCCGAGCGCGGGCCGACGATGTGCAGCACCTGCACGCCGGCCGCCAGCACGGCGTCGGCGGCGCCGATGACCGCGCGGTTCAGCGATGCCGCACCCTGCGATCCGCCGGTCACGAGCAGGACGGGCAGGTCAGGACGCAGGCCGAAGTGAGCCCGCGCCTTGTCGCTCAGCGCGAGCCGGTCAAGGCTGGCGATCTCGCGCCTGATCGGGATCCCGATATAGGTCGCGTGCGGCAGCTTGGTGCCCGCGTAGCCCACGTACACATGCCTGGTCAGCCGGGCTCCGATCCGGTTGGCCAGGCCGGGCCTCGGATTCGCCTCGTGCACGACGATCGGCACCCGGCGCCGCCTGGCCGCCAGGTAGCCGGGGGTGGCCACGTAGCCGCCGAAGCCAACGAGCGCGCTGGCCTCGGCCCGGTCGAGCGCCGCGGCGGCTGCCGACACCGCCCCGGCGAGCCGGCCGGGAACGCGGGCCAGGTCCGGGGTGAGCGAGCGGGGCAGCGGCACCGCCGGAATGAGGTCAAGAGCGTAGCCGCGGGCAGGGATGACCTTGGTCTCCAGCCCGCGCTCGGTCCCCAGGCAGGTAATCCTGACATCGGGATCGATCCGCCGCAGCGCGTCTGCAAGCGCCATCGCCGGCTCGATATGCCCGCCCGTTCCGCCCCCGGCTATCACGACACTGCGCAAATCCGCACCTCACCGTCTACGAAAGCCGCGACCCTGGGTGTGGCTGCCCAGAGCGCTGCTGCCCTGGATGCGCCGATCCTGGGCGTTGCGGTCCGGAACGCGGCCGCTCGGGCTGCTGCGGCGCTGGCCCGCGGCCCGGCTGTGCCCGCCGCGGCGCTGGCGGCACCCGACCCGCACCCGGTGGCCGCCGGTCATCGGCTGTCTTAGCCGACGCAGTGTCCGGATCTGTCAGCCTAGACCGTGCAGGCCTGCCTGCCGAACCGGTCGGCGCGGATCGTGGCCCTCCGGGCCGGCTTCTCGCCTCGGGCCCTGCGGGCCGGCTTCTCGGCCTCGGGCCTGTCTTGGCCGGCCGCTGGTCCGCGGACGGCGTCACTGGATCACCCCGGCTGAAGGCGGACGACAGCCGCCGCCGCCATCGCGGCGTCGCCATCGCCAGTGCTTCCCTGGCGCCCGGCTCTGACCTGGCGAAGCAGAGCAGCATGCCGATCGCGGCCATGGTGGCCAGCACCGACGACAGGCCCTGCGAGATCAGTGGCAGCGGCACTCCGGTGATCGGCAGCAGGCCGATCACCGCGCAGATGTTCACGAGTGCCTGCACGACGATCCACGCGGTCGCGCCCGCCGCGGCCAGCCGCATGAACGGATCGGTCACGCGCTTGGCGACGCGCAGCCCGGCAAAAGCCAGGCCGCCGTACAGGAGCACGACGCACCCGGTACCGATCAGGCCGAGTTCCTCGCCCAGGATCGCGAAGATGAAGTCGGTCTGGTCATTGGGAACCCAGCCCCATTTCTGCTGGCTATCGCCGAGACCGACGCCGAAAAGGCTGCCAGATCCGATCGCCCACTTGCCCTGGATCAGCTGCCAGTTGTTTGACAACGTGGGGTTGAGGAATCCGCTGATCCGGCCAGACCGGTACTGGGCCACCTTGATCAGCAGCACGAGCGCGAACAGGACCAGGCCGAGAATTGCCGCGAACAGCCTGACCGGGGTACCGATCACCCACAGCAGCGCGAGCAGGATGACGAGCAGCAGGAAGGTCGTGCCGAGATCGTCGCCAAGGACAACGAGCAGGCCGACCACAGCGGCACCGGGCAGCAGCGGGATCAGCAGCGCGCGCCAGTCGTTGAGCTGACCGAGCTGCTCCTTCCGGGCAAGCAGGTCAGCGCCCCAGATCAGGAACGCGAGCTTGGCGAACTCCGATGGCTGCAGCTGGACGCCGCCGACCACGATCCAGCGCCTGACGCCCCCGATGTCGGGCCCGAACGCGAGGACAAGGATCAGCCCTGCGATGGCCGCCAGCAGCAGCGGGTAGGCCACCGACCTCAGCAGCCGCGGCGGCGTCCGCGCGAGCAGCCACATGATGGCCAGTCCGACGACCGCGCCGGCGAGCTGCTTGGCGAAGACGCTGTACGGCGAGCCGCCGCTGTCTAGCTGAGACGCCGACGAGGTGGACAGGACCATCACGAGGCCGATCGCGAGCAGCAGCCCGGTCGTCCCCAAGATCAAGTAGTACGACGTCAGCGGCCGGTCAAGCGGCGCGAGCACTGATGCGGCTCGCGGCCTGAGCCGAGCCGGGCTCACCGCGGGGCCGCCAGCCGCCTGACCGCGTCAGCGAACGCATCGCCGCGGGCCGGGTAGTCACGGAACATGTCGAACGACTGCGCAGCCGGGGCGAGCAAGACGGTATCGCCCGGCCTCGCCAGCCTGGCCGCGGCCTTGACAACGAGGTCCATTGCTCCAGTGTCGGTGTCAGGGACCTCAACGACCGGGACATCCGGCGCGTGTCGCGCCAGTGCGGCCGCGATCAAGGTCCCGGTCGGCACCGAACAGAACCGCCCCGCGCAGTCTGCCTGCTGCCTCGCTGACGAGTCGGCCGAGATCGTCGGCAGCTCCCTTGAGCTGCCCTCCGGCGATCCAGACCACCGGGTCATAGGTTCCGAGGGCCGCGGCCGCGGCATGCGGGTTGGTGGCCTTGGAGTCGTCTATGTAGTCGACGCCGCTGACGGCCGCGACCAGCGCGATCCGATGCGGGTCGGGCTGATAGCCGAGCAGGCCGCCGCTGATCGCCGCGGCTGGCGCCCCGTAGGCCCTGGCCAGGGCGGCGGCCGCGAGCGCATCGGACACGTTGTGCGGAGCTGGCGGCCGTTGCCTGGCGGCCGGGATCTGACCCGCACACGTCGGCGATGGACGCCAGCCGCACGGCGCGGCCGGCTCGCCGTCCCGCCGGAAGGCCATGTCGACCAGGTAGCCGTCCGCCACGCCGAGTTCGCCAGGACCTGGCTCACCGAGCCGGTACATCGCCGCCGCTCCAGCCTGCGCGGCGATCTTGGCTGACCGCTCGTCGTCGGCGTTCCCGATCGCGATCGTCCCGCTGGCGAAGATCTTGGCCTTGTCGGCGGCGTACGCCTCCAGCGTGCCGTGCCAGTCCAGGTGGTGCGCGGCGACGTTCAGCACGACGGCTGCGAACGGCGCGATAGTGGAACTCCAGTGCAGCTGGAAGCTGGACAGCTCGACAGCCACGACCTCATAGGGCTCGGCGGCGGTCACGACGTCGGCGAGCGAGGTGCCGACGTTGCCAGCCGCGACGGCGCGGTGCCCGGCCGCCTGAAGCATCAGCGCGAGCATCCGCACTGTCGTCGTCTTGCCGTTGGTCCCGGTCACCGCGAGCCATGCGCTGCCGCACGCCACCGGGCAGCACCGGCCTGAGCCGCCAGGCGAACTCCACGTCGCCCATCACCTCGACGCCCGTCGCGGCGGCGCGCGCGAGCAGCGGCGCGTCGGGCCGCCAGCCTGGCGAGGTGATGACCAGCTCGGTTCCCGCCGGCAGGGTAGCCGCCGCCGCAGGTCCGAGCACGACCTGGACGCCCGCGCGCGCGAGCTCAGCGGCGATCGCGCGGCCGTTCTCGTCGTCTCGCGGAGTCGACCGCGGTGACCTCGGCGCCGTGCGCGGCCAGGACGCGCGCCGCCGGCGGACCCGACACGCCGAGGCCGGCCACGCAGACCCGGCGCCCGGCCAGGTCGGCGGCGAAGCCGTCGGCCATTACGACGGCAGCCATTCGATGTAGAAGATGCCGAGCCCGAGTGCGACGAACAGGCCGGCGATCAGCCAGAACCTGATCACGATCGTCGTCTCCGCCCAGCCGATCAGCTCGAAGTGGTGCTGCAGCGGCGCCATCTTGAACACCCGTCTGCCGGTCAGCTTGAACGACCCGACCTGGATCATGACCGACAGCGTGATGATCACGAACAGGCCGCCGAGCAGCACGAGCAGCAGCTGCGTCCTGGTGCAGACGGCGAGGCCAGCCAGCACGCCGCCGAGCGCGAGCGATCCGGTGTCGCCCATGAAGATCCTGGCTGGCGGCGCGTTCCACCAGAGGAAGCCGAAGCACGCGCCGAGCACCGACGCCGCGACGACCGCGAGGTCCAGCGGATCCCTGACGAAGTAGCAGCTCTGCGTCAGCAGCACGGTGCAGTCGTTGCGCAGCTGCCAGTTCGCGATCAGCACGTATGCGGCCAGCACCAGGATGGCCGCACCGGTCGCCAGCCCGTCCAGGCCGTCGGTCAGGTTCACCGCGTTCGAGGTCGCGCCGATCATGAGGACGATCCACAGCACGAAAGGCAGCACGCCGATGGCGGGCCCGAAGTCGCGCAGGAACGACAGCGAGGGATCGGCCGGGGTCAGCGCGTAGCCGTCGGGGTGGCCGAGCACCTCGACCGCGAAGATCGCGCCGACCACGGACTGGCCGGCGAGCTTCGCTCCGCTGCGCAGCCCGAGGCTGGTCTGCCGGTAGATCTTGATGAAGTCGTCGACGAAGCCGACCAGGCCGAGCCCGGTCATCAGGCCGAGCACGAGCAAGCCAGACGTCGTGCATCGCGTCGCTGGTCAGCAGGTGCCCCACGACATAGCCGATCAGCGTGGCGACTACGATGACGGTCCCGCCCATGGTCGGAGTGCCGCGCTTGGTGGCATGCGCCGCCGGGCCTTCCTCCCTGATCAGCTGGCCGTACCCGCGGCGGGTGAAGACCCTGATCGCCAGCGGTGTGCCGAACAGGGCAAGCAGCAAGGCCACGCCAGCCGACACGATGATCGTCCTCACGGGGCGACCTCCCCGGCGGTACCGGAGCCCCCTCCGGCGAGGACCAGCGCGACCGTCTGCAGGCCAGCGGCCCGCGACGCCTTGACGAGCACCACGTCACCGGGTCTGAGCCGCTCATCGAGAGCCGCCAGGGCAGCCCGCCCGTCGGGCACCGCGATCAGCTCACCTGTGTACCCGGCAACCGACTTCGCCCCGGTCAGCATCGGCGCTGCCTCATCGCCCACCGCGATGAGCCCGGCAAGACCGGTGCGCGCAGCCACCACGCCAGCCTGCTCATGGAATTCCTTCGACCGCTCTCCGAGCTCGGCCATCCGGCCGAGCACAGCATAGGCGCGCCGGTCCGCCGCCATGACACGCAAGGCGTCGAGGGCAGCGGCCACCGCCTCGGGGCTGGCGTTGTATGCGTCGTTGACGACGATGACGCCGTCCGGCCGCTCGGTCACTTCCATCCGCCAACGGCTCCGCGCCTGCGCCGATGACAAGCCGTCGGCGATGGCCGCCGACTCCCATGCCGAGCTGAGCCGGCCAGCGCCGCCGCGGCGAGCGCGTTGGTGATGTTGTGCTCGCCGTGCAGTCGCAGCGCGACGCTCGCGACGCCATCCGGCATCTCGAGGGTGAACCTGGGCCTGCTCAGCGCGTCCAGGCTGATCGCAGTCGCCCGGACGTCGGCCCCCGCCGACCGGCCGAAGGTGACCACCCGCGCCGCGGTGCCCGCGGCCATGGCGATGACCAGCGGATCGTCGGCGTTGAGCATGGCGACGCCGTCGGCGGGCAGCGCCCGCGGCAGCTCGGCTTTGGCGGCGGCGATCTGCTCGATGCCGCCGAACTCGCCCGCGTGGGCGTTGCCGATGCACAGCACGACGCCCAGCCGCGGCGGCGCGATCTGGCACAGCGCCGCGATGTGGCCAGGGCCGCGGGCCGACAGCTCGGCGACGAGGTACCTGGTTTGCTGCGTCGGCACGCAGCACGGTAAGCGGATGGCCGATCTCGTTGTTGAACGAGTTCTGCGGCGCGACCGTCGGCCCCAGCGTGCCGATCAGCTGCGCGGCCAGGTCCTTGGTTGTGGTCTTGCCCGCCGAGCCGGTGATGCCCGCGATCGTCAGCCCTGGCAGCCGGTCCACCACGGCCCTGGCCAGGCGGCCGAGCGCGGCGGGAACGTCGTCGACGACGAGCGTCGGCTGTGCCGGCCGGCCGGGTGCCGAGCGTCACGACCGCGCCTGCCGCCGCGGCCGCGGCCGCGAAATCGTGCCCGTCGGCGCGTTCGCCTGGCAGCGCCGCGAACAGCGCACCTGGAGCGGCCTGGCGGGAGTCGATCACGACCGGCCCGCCAACGAGGCGGTCTGGTCGGGCACGCGGTCCGGCGCTCGCACCGGTGATGCGGGCGATTTCTTCGATCGAGAGCGGGATCACGCGCCGCGCTCCGGCGGGATGAGGCCGTCGTCGTGGCGGCTCAGCTCGGCCCTGGCCAGCGCGACCGCAGCCCGTTCTGCCCGTGACCGGCCGGCCAGGGCGCGAGCTGCGACGTCGCGATCGTCGAACGGGAATGACCTGGTCGCCGATGTACTGGCCACGCTCATGGCCCTTTCCGGCGATGAGGATGACGTCTCCCTTCGCCGCTTCCCCGATGGCCATCGCGATCGCGGCGGCACGGTCGGGCTCCACGATCGACGTGCGCACGGTCCCTCGGCGGCACCGACAGCGTCCCGGCCAGCATCTCGCCCAGGATCGCCAGCGGATCCTCGGATCGCGGGTTGTCGCTGGTGAAGATCGCGGTATCGGCCAGCTCTGCGGCGATCGCGCCCATCAGCGGCCGCTTGGCGGTGTCCCGGTCGCCGCCGCAGCCGAGCACGATCCGCAGGCTTCCCTGGGTCACCGGGCGCAGCGCGTTCAGCACGGCCTCGACCGCTCCTGGCTTGTGCGAGTAGTCGACCAGGACGGTGAGGTCGTGCTCGACTGCCGACTCGCTCCAGCCGGCCAGGCACGCCAGGACAGGCGGCCACGCCGGTCACGGCCGTGCCGAGGCCGACTCCGGTCTCGACCAGCGCGACGATCGGCCGCGAGCGCGTTCGCGACGTTGAACGGCCCTGGCAGCGTGATCGACGCGTCAGCCTCGACCCCGCCAGGGCCGATGACCTGGAAGGTCGAGCCGTCAGCACCGCACCGTACGTCGACCGCCCGCCAGTCCGCGTCGGGCCGCCCGCTGGCCGAGAACGTGGTCACCGGTACGGCGGCCCGGTTCGCGAGGCGCCGGCCGCGCGGATCGTCGACGTTGACCACGGCGGACTTGCGCGTACCGCGGCGTGAACAAGCTCGGCCTTGGCGGCGAAGTAAGCATCCATGTCGTGGTGAAAGTCCAGGTGATCCTGCGACAGGTTGGTGAAGACGGCGACCTCGAACGAGGTCCCCGCGACCCGGCCGAGTGCCAGCGCGTGGCTGGAGACCTCCATCGCCGCCGCGGTAACCTTCCGCTCGGCCATGACAGCGAAGGCCGCCTGCAGGTCGGTGGCCTCGGGAGTGGTCAGCGTGCTCGGCTCGACGGTGCCCGCGATCCTGGTCTCGACGCCGCCAACCAGCCCGGTCACGTGCCCGGCCATCCGCAGCCCGGATTCGATCAGGTACGTGGTGGTGGTCTTGCCGCTGGTCCCGGTGACGCCGATGAGCAGCAGCTTGCCTGACGGCTCGCCGTAGACCCACGCGGCGACCTCGCCGAGCCTGGCCCGCGGGTCGGCCACGACGAAGACCGGCAGCCCGCACCGGATCGCCCGCTCCCTGCCGTCCTGGTCGGTGAGCACCGCCACCGCGCCGGCCGCCGCCGCCTGCCCGCAGAACGACGCGCCGTGATGCCTGCTGCCAGCCAAGGCGACGTACAGGTCACCAGGCCTGACGGCGGTCGAGTCATGCGTGACACCGCTGACGCCGCGCAGTTCGTGATGAATAAAAGAAGAGTCGCTGTCGGGCTGCCTGAGGCCGAGCAGCGCGGCGAGACCGGTGAGCGGGCGCACCGGGACATATCTGGGGCGAAGAGCCGCTGGCACGGGCTGAGGTTACCTTGCTTCATCGCGCCGTGAGCGGGACGGCAGGGACATGCCCCCCGCTCGGGGGAATCTTCATGCTCGCCAGGGCGAACTTCATGACGGCGTTGAAGACAGGACCGGCCACGTCGATGCCGAAGTAGGCACCGTTACGGGGATCCTGCAGGTTAACCGCCACCACCAGGCCCTTACTGCTCGCCGGAGCGATGCCGATGAAGCTCGAGCCATAGAAATTGCCCGGCCTCCTGCGCGGTACCGGTCTTGGCGGCCACCGTGTAGCCACTGATCATTCCCCAGGGCTCTCCTGCCTGGTTGTAGACGACGGGCACCTGCTCGAGTATCCGCATCAGCTCGTCCGCGGTGTGCCGGGACATCACCCGCCTGGCCGCCGGCCGCGGGGCCGTGACGTACCGGCCGGTGCTCGTCGTGTGGCCGGCCACGACCGTCGGGGCGACTCGGACGCCGCCGTTGGCGATCGTCGCGTAGACGCTGGCCATCTGGAGCGCGGTCACGCCGACGCTCTGCCCGAACGAGAGCTGGTAGCGGGTGTTGCTCTCGCCGCCGGTCCACAGCTGTCGGCCTGGCCAGCAGTCCCGCTGCTCTCCACCGGCAGGTTCAGCCCCGACAGCGAGCCGATGCCGAGCGCCCGGAACATGTGGTACTGCTCCTCGGGCGTCACCTTGTCGGCGACCTGGATCATGCCGTCGTTCAGCGAGTGCGCGATGATCCCGGCGATCGTGTACCGCTGCGTCGTGTGCGGCTCGGCGTCGTGGTACCAGGCACCGTGCCACTTGATCGCGTCAGGCACGACGAAGCTCGTGCTCGGCGTCTAGCCCGGCGTACTGGAAGGCGGCGGCCGCGGTGATCACCTTCGCCGTGCTGCCAGGAGCGAACACGTTCGACAGCGCGATGTCTTTCGTCGCCGCCACGCTGGCGGGAGCGACCGGGTTGAAGGTCGGGTACTGCGCCAGCGCCAGGATCCGTGCCAGTGCCCGGCTGCATGACCACGACCGTGCAGTTCCTGGCTCTGGTCCTGGCCACCTGCAGGGCGCACTCCTGCTCGGCCTTCCACTGAATGTCCGACTGGATGGTGAGCCGCAAGTTCCCCGCTGGCTCGGCTTCCTTGACTGTCGACTCGGTTCCCGGGATGGGCAGCCCGTTCGCGCCCTGCTCGTAGACGACGGTGCCGCCGTGGCCTTCGAGCAAGGAGTTATAGGTCTGCTCCAGGCCGGCCTACACCGGTCATGCCGCTGGTCGCCGGGTTGGTGTGCACGAATCCCAGCAGCGGAGCTGCCAGGTCACCGCCCGGGTACGCGCGCTCGAAGCTCGGTGTCATCGCGATGCCCGGCAGTTCGAGCTTGCTGACCGCGTCCGCCGTAGACGCGATGACGGAGTCCTTGAGCTTGACGTACTGCGGCGAGCTCGGATTGCGCAGCAGGCGCACGATGCTGGCCTGGCTCATGTGCAGCAGGCCGGCCAGCTTGGCAGCGACCGCGCTGAAGCGTCGTGGACTTCCTGATCAGCGGCGGGTCCGCGTAGACGGTGTCGGTCCGCATCGTCATGGCCAGCACGGTGCCGTCGCTGCTGACGATCTCGCCGCGGACCGCTGGCGTGGTCTGCGTGGTCACGCGCTCCTTGTGGCTGAGGTAGCGGTAGCGGGACGCGTCGACGCCCTGGAGTTGCACCAGCCTGCCGAGAACAAGCGAGACGGCGATGGCGATCGAGAGCAGGGTCACGTTCAGGCGCCGGGCCGAGCTTGTCCTGCGCAGCGGCCGTCGCGCCCAGCCGGGGCGGGCGGCTGCCTTGGGCCGGGAGGCCGGTCTGCGCGGCGGCCGGCCAGCGCCGCTCCGCAACCCGGGGCCACCCGGCGGGCCGGGCCGGGCTGGCCGGCCTGGGCGGCCGGTGGGTCCCTCTGATCGCGGGCTGCTCAGCCGCTGGCCGCCAGGCCGCGCCCCTCCTGGACGCGCACCACCGAGTCGCGGACCGCCGAGCCGCGGCCACGGCCGCGACCCCGGGCCGCGCACCACCGGGCCGAGGTCCGGCCGGGCGTACGCCGCCGGGGCGCCGCTGATCACCGGCCGCCTGCCAGCGGCCGTTCCCGGCCGGCCGCTCGAAAGTCCCCGTCCCCCCCGTCCGGGCTCAACGCATCGGCTCCTTCCCGACCCGCAGCGCGTGACGGCGCAGGTCAACGAACGCCGGGACCTGCTCCGGCCGCATCCCGAGCTTGCGCGCTTCTTTCGCGATCACCCCGGCCGACTGGGCGGACGCGATCTCCTGCTGGATCTGCTGAGTCCGCTGTGTCCTGGCAGCGTTGGCCTGCTGGAGATGATTGATCTGGATCGAGTTGGCCGCCAGCGTCGTGTTCACGACCAGCAGGCAGACCAGGCCGCCGCCGAGCAGCCCGAGTACCAGCATCACGAACGACGACCGCCCGGTGTGCCTGGCCCGCTCCGCGCCTGCCGCGACCGGGTGCCCGGCGCCGGCTGGCTGGCGCTGGCGAGGCCGCGCGCCGTCGTGGCTGTGCCTGGGCGGCCCGACCGTCCTGATCGTCCGTCCCTGGCGGCCTGGGCCAGCAGGGCGAACCGGGCTCGCCGGCCGGACTGGGCTGGCAGGCAGCATCGGGCCGGCGGGCCGGTCCGGCCGCGGTCGCCTGGCCGGGCGCTGCGGCCGCCGGGCATCGGGAGCCGGCGCGGTCCGCGAGCCGGCAGCGTTCCTGATGCCCGCAGCGGCCCTGGTGCGAGGAGAGTCGCGCGCGGCCGCCTGGCGGCGCTCCGCCTCGGTCCTGTCCGGTGTCATGACGTCGGTACTCATGGGCTTTTGTCCATCCTGTGTGAGGTCATGCCGCTGCTGGTCCTCCTGGGACCCTCCTGGACTGACCCGCCGTTGCGGCCAGCACCCGCTCGGCCGCCCTGAGCCTGGCCGACGCTGACCGCGGGTTGGCGGCCAGTTCCGCCTCGCTTGGCCGCTCGGCGCCGCTGGTCAGCAGCCGGAACTGCGGACGGCTGGCCGGCAGCTGAACCGGCAGGCCTGGCGGCGTCGTGTCGGTCGATCGCTCGGTCAGCGCTCGCTTCACGATCCGGTCTTCGAGCGAGTGGTACGAGAGCACCGCGATCCGGCCGCCTACGGCGACGGCGTCCAGGGCGGCGGGCACGGCCCGTCGGAGGGCGCCCAGCTCGTCGTTGACTTCGATCCGCAGCGCCTGGAAGGTCCGCTTGGCCGGGTTGCCGCCGGTGCGCCTGGCGGCTGCGGGGATCGCGTTCCTGACGATCTCGGCCAGCCGCAGCGTCGACGTGATGGGCTCGCTGCGAGCGCTCGCGAGCGACGGCGTCGGCAATCCGCCTGGCGAACCTTTCCTCGTCCGTACTCGCGCAGCACGCGCGCGAGCCTGTCCGCCGGGTAGCTGTTGACAACCTCTGCCGCCGTCAGCTGACCCGAGCGATCCATCCGCATGTCAAGCGGCGCGTCCTGCGAGTAGGAGAAGCCGCGGCGAGGATCGTCCAGCTGAGGCGAGGAAACCCCGAGGTCGAACAGGACGCCCTGGACACTGCTGTGGCCAAGCGCTGGTCAGGATCGCGCCGAATCTGGTCGTAGACCGGCCTGGACGAGAGTGCACCCGGTTCAGCTCGGCGGCGAGCAGCTGCCTGGACTCGTCGATCGCGGCCTGGTCGGCGTCGATGCCGATGACGGTGAGGCCGGGATGGTCGCCGAGCAGCGCCCGGGTGTGGCCGGCCCGGCCGAGCGTCGCGTCCACGAGGACGGCGCCGGCGAGCGCCGAGCGCAGGGGCGAGGATGGCCGCGAACCCGGTCCGAGCATCACCGGCACGTGCCGGCTGCAGCCATGCTCATCGGGGCCCCCTCCTCGCCAGCTCGCCCGCTGCCAGGTGCACCTGTTCGCCGTGCCCGGCCAGGTCGCCATCCGCGCCATCAGGCGGAATCCGCGTCCGCCTGGCGCCGGGGAAGAGGCGTCAGCCGGGACTCCGTCCGGCGCGGGTGGAGACCTCGCCGGGCACTGGACTCCGGGATGGCGGCCCTGGGCAATCCGGGACCTGCCGCGATCCGGGTCCGCTCACAGGACCCCTGGCAGCACCTCCTGCGATGCGTCAGAAAATGCGTCTTCCTGCTGCTCGCAGGTAGGCCTCCCAGGCGGCCGCGTCCCAGATCTCCAGCCGGGTGTTCGCGCCGATCACGACGCAGTCCCGCTGCAGCGCCGCGTACTCGCGCAGCGCCGGAGGGATCGTGACCCTGCCCTGCTTGTCCGGTACCTCGTCGGAGGCGCTCGCGAAGAACACCCGGCTGTAGTCGCGGACCGCCTTCGCCGTCACCGGCGCCGTTCGCAGCGCCTCGGTGATCCGGCCGAACTCCGCCTGCGGGAACACGTACAGGCAGCGCTCCTGGCCTTTAGTCAGCACCAGCCCCTCCGCCAGTTCGTCGCGGTACTTCGCCGGGAGGAACAGCCGGCCCTTGTCGTCCAGCCGGGCGTGTGAGTGCCGAGAAACACCGGCGCTCACCTCCACTGCCCCCCACAACGGCTACCCAGCGGGGCCCTAGCTCGCCCCACCGCGCACCACTGTACTCCACATTCCTCCACCGTCAATGATCAGGGAGCCGTGATATCGGCGAGTCGGCGCCAGAAACCCGAGGTCACAGCGGTGGAGCGGAGTGGGGACAATGGACGAGGACGCAGATTGGAAGCGATTGGCGGCGTGCTGGGCGTTGGCAAGCTATGTCGGCTGCGGGAAGGCTTGTTATGCAGTGATGCCCATTCCGTTGTTACATCGAGGCATGGCTACACGTACTGTCTAGGCGCACGCAGCTATGGACGCCGGTCGCGGGCGGCACTCCCGCCGATGGACAACACCCGGCAGCGGCGGCCGGGACGAGGAGGACGAGTGTCTGCTGAAACCGAGCAGGCGGAGCGCACGCTTGACCAGCTGATTCCGATCGCTCACCAGATCAGCGAGGCGATCAACACGGTCATCGTGGGCAAGCCGGACGCGATCAGGCTGGCGCTGACCGTGCTGCTCGCCGAGGGACACGCGCTGATCGAGGACGTTCCTGGAGTTGGCAAGACGCTGCTGGCCAAGGCGCTGGCCAGGTCGATCGACTGCTCCGTGCGGCGCGTCCAGTTCACGCCCGACCTGCTACCGAGCGACATCACCGGGGTCAGCGCGTTCAACCAGGAACTGCGCGAGTTCGAGTTCAAGCCAGGGCCGATCTTCGCCAACCTGGTGCTCGGCGACGAGATCAACCGGGCCTCGCCGAAGACGCAGTCCGCCCTGCTCGAGAGCATGGAGGAGCGCCAGGTCACGGTCGACGGCGTGACCTACCCGCTCGAGTCGCCGTTCATGGTGGTCGCGACGCAGAACCCGATCGAGATGGAGGGCACCTACCCGCTGCCCGAGGCGCAGCGGGACAGGTTCACCGCCAGGATCTCGATCGGCTACCCGGACGCGGCCGCCGAGGCGGCCATGCTGGACACGCACGGGTCGAGCTCGCCGCTCGATGACCTCGAGCCTGCCGCGCACGCGAGCGACGTGCGCGCGCTGATCGCCGCCGTCCGCCAGGTTCACGTCGCCGAGCAGGTGCGTCAGTACATCATCGACATCATCACGGCGACGAGGACAGCGCCAGCGCTCCGGCTCGGCGCCTCGCCGCGGGCCGCCCTGCACCTGCTCCGCGCCAGCCGGGCCTTCGCGGCGCTTGAGGACCGTAACTTCGTGATCCCCGACGACGTCCAGGCGCTGGCCGGGCCGGTGCTCGCGCACCGGCTGCTGCCCACGGCCGAGGCTGTCGTCGGCCGGGAGCATGCCAGAGCAGGTACTAGCCAAGATCGTCGAGCGGGTGCCACTGCCTGGCAGGTAGCGCTCCGCCAGCACTGCCCGGCAGGTAACTGCCAGCACTGCCCGGTGACCTGGCCGTGGCACGGCACGACGTACATTGACAGGGCAGCCAGAAGGAGGCGGCGATGCGGTCGGTTCTCGCCTGGTTCACGGTCCGCGGTGCATCCTTCCTGGCCGCCGGGCATCGTCGGCATCCTCGCCGGGCTGGTCCTCGGCAGCGACGCCGATGATCAGCGTCGGCGTGCTGCTCGTCTGCCTGCCGCTGTTCTCGGCGCTGACCGCCCGCCGGGCCCGCTATCAGCTGCGCTGCGAGCGGCACATCGTGCCACCGCGGGTCGCGCCTGGCCAGCCGACCACGGTGCTCGTCAGGCTGGAGAACGTCAGCCGGATCTCCACCGGGCTGCTGCTCGCCGAGGAGACCATCCCTTACTCGCTCGGGGCCAGGCCCAGGTACGTGCTCAACGGCATCGAGCGGAGCGGGTCCCGCGAGGTCAGCTATCAGCTCCGGTCCGACCTGCGCGGCAAGTTCGTGGTCGGCCCGATGCGGGTCAGGATCGCCGACGTGTTCGGGCTGGTGGAGCTGACCGCCAACTTCGCCACCAAGAACACGCTGACGGTCACGCCGAAGGTCGTGCCGCTGACCGCGCCGCCACGACGGGTAGCTGGTCGAGCGACGGGGACGGCAGGACCCGGATGACGGCCGCGGCCGGCGATGACGACGTCATCCCGCGCGCCTACCGCGACGGCGACGAACTGCGCAGGGTGCACTGGCGGTCGACCGCCAGGTACGGCGAGCTCATGGTGCGGCGCGAGGAGCAGCGGTGGCAGGACCGCGCGGTGGTGATCCTGGACTCCAGGCGCAGCGCGCACGTCGGCACCGGCCCGAGTTCGTCGTTCGAGTTCGCCGTCAGCGCCGCGGCGTCGATCGGCGTGCACCTGGCCCGCTCCGGGCTCGACGGCCACCTGCTGACCGACGCGGGGCCGCTGGCAGGCTCGGCGATGTTCGAAGACGTCCTGCTCGATGCGCTGTCGGTGGTCTCCACCTCGCGCAACCACGACTTCGCCAGGACGACGGCGGCGCTGAGCACGATCGAGGGCGGCCTGCTCGTCCTGGTCGCAGGCCGGCTCTCCGTCGACGGGGCCAGGGAGATCGCTACCGCGCGCCGGCACGGCAGGCAAGGCATCGCGATCCTGCTGGCGGTTTCGACCTGGGCTGCCCAGCCAGCGCGGTCCAGGCAGGGTGGCGGCACGGACCAGGATGACCATTCTGGCCAGCATGGCGCCGATGGCGAGCACGGCCAGAACGGCCAGGACGGGCAGAGCAGCCAGAACGGGATCCGCACCAGATACCGGAACGGCCCCAGGAGCGCCAACGGCGCCAAGAGCATACGCACATCCGCCCTTGTCGCGGCCGTCGCGGAAACCGCGGAGGCGGCCGACGGCCTCGCCGCCGCGACTGGCGGTGGCACGGCAGGTCCCGACTCGACCGCGCCAGCCGGCACCGGAAAGCCCCGATCGGGGACGCGGCCCTCGCGGAGACCGCCGCCGCCGCCGCGGTGCTCAGGGCCGCCGGGTGGCGCGTGATCACTGTCGACGCGACGACGCCGCTGGCGGTGGCGTGGCAGCAACTGCCCAGGTCCGGTAGCAATCTGCTGGGGGCCGCTGAGCGAGGGTTCGGAGCAGCAGCACGATGAATCACCGGCTCACCATCGCCTCGGCCGTCGCCGTGATCCTGGCCTCGGTCTCGATTTTCAGCCTCATCAATGGGGCTGCCTGGTACGTGCAGGCCGCGGGCGCGGCCATCATCGTCGCCCTGGCAGGCACCCTGACCAGGGTGAGCCCGGTGCCAGCCGCGATCGGCGCATCGGTTCTCGCCGTGATTGCGTGCGTGCCCCTGCTCGCCGCATGGTCTCCCTATCTGAAGGCAGCAGGCGCCGCCCTCATCCTGATCTGCGTGGCGAGCGCCTCTGGCCTGCGACCGCTCCGCGCGGTGGCTGGCCTGGTGACGTACCTAGCCGCGCTGCTGATCTACCTGAACCTGCTGCACGCCGCTGGACAGTCGTTCCTCGCTGTCATACCGACCCCGCACTCCTTGCATCACCTGGCGAAACTGGTCAGCGACGGCGCATCGGCCGGGCGGTTCTCGCCGCCTGTCCCCGGCCATCACGGGGTCATCCTGCTCGCGGCCGGCAGCATCGGCCTGGTGGCCGTCGCGGTCGACTTCCTCGCGGTCCGGCTGCACAGGCCGGCCATCGCCGGCCTTCCGCTGCTGGTGGTGTTCATGGCGCCGATCGCGACCACCGCACAGGTACGCGGCCTGGCCGCCGCAGTCGCGTTCCTGCTCGCAGCCGTCGGCTACCTTGCCTTGCTCTCCTCCGACGGCCGCAGCAGGCTGCGCGGCTGGGGCCGTGTCGTCACGGTATGGCACTACGCAGGCGAGGACGAACGGCTGGCCGGAGCCGACATGGGAACGCTCGCCGCGACCGGGCGGCGGATCGGCCTGGCCGCCGTCAGCGCCGCATTGATCGCGCCGTTGCTGGTGCCGGGGCTGACCCTGCACCAGATCTTCGGCGGCCACGGCAGCGGCGGAGGCGGGGGCGGCCAGGTGGGAGTCGGGCTGCCCAATCCGGTCGCCCAGTTGCACGGCCTGCTGACCAAGTCCACGCCGCGCCGCGTGCTGACCTACCACACCAACATCAACGATCCGGCCAACTACCTGCAGATCTACGTGCTGAACTACGACAGCCGGGCCGGGGTCTGGGACCTCGTCAGGCCCACGAGCGGCAAGCTCGTCGGCCGGCATGCCGCTGGCCACCGCGCCAGGCGTGGCACCGGGTACCCCGGAGAACATCGTCTCCACCAGGGTCAACATCCCGAGCGCGGCCGGGTTCTCCGGCTCAATCGACTTCCTGCCAGCGCCGTACTGGCCGATGCGGGCGAACGTTCCCGGCACCTGGCGCGAGGATCCAGGAACACTGATGCTGTACAGCAGCGACGCTCCCACTGACGGCCTGCAGTACACCGTGACCAGCGGGCAGGTCGAACCCACTACGGCGACGCTGGCCGAAACGCAGCACATTCCCGCCGCGATCAGCGGCACCTACCTGGGCTTCAAGTCCAAGGTCACGCCGCAGCTCACGGCGATCGCGCGGCAGGTCACGCAAGGGAAGGACCACGGCATTCGCCAAGGCCGTCGCGCTGGAGCACTGGTTCCTGTCGCGCAAGTTCAGCTATTCGCTGCAGTCGACCAGCCTGCCCAATAGCCCGGCCGGCCTGCTCGAATTCCTGACCACCGACAGACAGGGCTACTGCCAGCAGTTCGCGTTCGCCATGGCCGTGCTCGCCAGGCTGCTCGGCATCCCGTCCAGGGTTGCCATCGGCTATACGGCCGGCCACCAGCGTTCCAACGGAACCTGGGTGGTTACCACGGCCGACGCCCACGCGTGGCCCGAGTTGTACTTCAGCGGAGTCGGCTGGCTGCGGTTCGAGCCGACGCCCGGCGGACCTGGAGGTCAGCAGACGGCGGTGGAGCCTGCGTACGTCTCAGGTGCCGGCGCCTCACTCGGCCAGGGCGGCAATCATGGTGGTACCGGCCCAGCGCCGTCGACTTCGCCTACTGCCGGCTCCGTCCAAAACATCGGCCCCAAACTGCGCGGGCATAACGGAGCGGCAGGCCCAGCGGCGCAAGCCGCAGGGCGGCGGTGTGCCCATCGGGCAGATCGTCCTCATTGTGCTCGTGCTGGTCGCCGCCACGCCTGGCAGCGTCCGGCTGATCACCAGGCGCAGGCGCTGGCGCTCGGCATCCGGAGACTCGGGCCTGGCCGGAGCTGCCTGGCAAGAACTCTGTGCCGATCTGGACGACTATGGCTTGCCTGGCCGGCCGAGCGAGTCGCCGCGCGCCCTGGCCAGGCGGGTGAGTTCGATCTCAGACCTCGATGAGCCAGGCAGGCAGGCTATCGGCAGGATCGCCACGATCGTCGAGCGAGCCCGGTACGCGCCGGTGCCGGAATCCGCGGGCGCTATCAGAGCTGATGTCACCATCGTTCGCCGGGCGCTCGGCAGGCACGCGACCCGTGGAGCCCGCTGGCGCGCGAGATTGCTGCCGGCCTCCACGTTGCAGCCCTTGCGGGCCTGGGTCCGGCAGACTGCCGGACTGCTCACCGGCTGGACTCCAGCCTCGGGCGAGAGCTGAGGACACGGTCTCCCAGGCAGACTCTGCCGCTGGGCTGGCCAGGCGGGCCGTTCGCCGCGGGTACGGCCCTTAGCCGTCCCTGCCCTCCTGGCGCCTGCGCCAGCGCTCGTCAAGGCGCTCACCGAGGCCGCCCTGCTTCTTGCCGCCTGACTTGTCCTTGCGGCCGGCCCGGCGCTCCTTGAGCTGGATCTTGCCGGCGGCCATGCCGTTCATGCGCCGGTAGCTGATAGCGGCCCAGTAGCACGACGCGAGCATGATGACGAATCCGACCACGCTGATCGCGATGTATGTCGAGACGCCGACGGGCAGGAGCGCCACGCCGATCGCGAAACCCACGGCCGCGTAAACTACCCGGCGCTTGTAATGCACTCGCGGGTCAGCCGAACGCACGGCCTTGGCAAACCGCGGATGCTCGGCATAGAGCGCCTGCTCGATCTGCTCGAGCTGGCGCTGCTCGTGCTCCGAAAGCGGCACGTTGCCTCCAAGTAACTCGCGCCGGCCTGGCCTGCCGGCCACTAGCTATCCCCCAGAATACGAGGGCCAGCGCGTTCTGTGGAAGGGGACGCCAGACCAGGGCCATGACATGCCCAACCAAGCGCTTAGCAAAGTCACGGCGAACACTTGCGTTTACTCGCGCAACGGGAGTTCGCCGTCTGCCTGGCTGACCAGTGATCCAGGGCCCAGCGCACCCGACCCGAATCTGCGGGTGATCTTGTCCATCGCGCTCTCGGCCTCGCGCCAGGCGTCGGCCCGCTCCCCGAGAGCAAGCTGGGTGCCCGCCTCGCTGGCCGGCGACAGCCCGCTCGCCCGCACGCCCACGAGCCGCAGCAGCACGCCGTCTGCGAGGCCGGAAGCGGCGTAGAGCTCGCAGGCCGTCGCGTAGATCTTCTGGGCGACATCCGTCGGCTCGGGCAGCGTGCGCGAGCGCGTGAAGGTCTTGAAGTCGGCGCGCCGCAGCTTCACCGAGATCGTCCTCGCCACGTACCCGGACGAGCGGAGCGCGCGGGCGGTACGCCCGGAAAGCCGCAGCAGCTCGCGCCGGATCTGCACCTGGTCGCCGATGTCGGTCGCGAAGGTCTCCTCTGCGCCGACGCTCTTGTCGTGCGGGCCCGTTTCGACCCGGCGGTCATCGCGCCCCCAGGCAAGGGCGGACAGGTGCGCGGCGGCCGCCTTGCCGAGTTCGCGCTCAAGGGTCGATACCGGGGCATGGGCCAGGTCAGCGACCGTGTGCAGGCCCAGCCTCGCGAGCACCGCGCCAGTGCGCTGACCGACGCCCCACAGGGCTGAGACTGGCAGCGGATGCAGGAAGTCAAGTACCCCGTCGGCCGGGATGACGAGCAGGCCGTCGGGCTTGCAGTGCACCGACGCGAGCTTCGCGACGAACTTGGTCGTCGCGATGCCCACCGAGCAGCTGATGCCGAGCTGGTCGCGTACCTGGCCGCGGATCATGCAGCCGATCACCGCTGGCGAGCCGACGCGCCTGACGGCGCCCGCGACGTCGAGGAAGGCCTCGTCCAGCGACAACGGCTCCACCTCGGGCGTGACCGCCCTGAAGATCGCCATGACCTCGCGGGACACCGCGCTGTACAGCCCGTGCCGCGGCGGCACGAACACGGCGCGCGGGCATAGCCGCTGAGCCCGGCTGACTGGCATCGCCGACCGGACGCCGAACCCCCTGGCGATGTAGTTCGCCGACAGCACCACGCCGCGGCCGCCGGTATGCCCCACGATGACCGGCTGTGCCAGCGATCTGGGGGCGGTCCCTGATCTCGACGCTGGCATAGAACGCGTCCATGTCGACATGCAGGATGCGACAGCCGGTGTCGTTGGGCCTGCTGTCGTTGCGCAAGGTGTCATTCGGCACAGTCACGTCCGGCGCGGCGTCGTCCTCGCCCCGACTGTAGCGCCGGCCTCTGACATCTCGCCTCTAGGCGACGTCAGGAGCTGGCGGGGTCGGCTGCTCATCCTGCAGCGACAGCGTGGGCTTGATGTCGAGCAGGCGGGCCATCAGCCCGTTGACGAAGGCGGCTGAGGCATCGGTGGACAGGTCGCCCGCCAGCTGGACGGCCTCGCTGATCGCCACCGCATCGGGCACATCGTCCCCCCAGAGCAGCTCGTAGCCGCCGATCCGCAGGATGTTCCTGTCCACCGCCGGCATCCGGTCGAGCGTCCAGCCATGGGCGTTCTCGGCCAGCAGCCGGTCGATTTCCTCGCGATGGGCCTGGACTCCCTGCACAAGCTCGATCGCGTAGGAACTCACCGGCGGCTCGGCCTGGACTGTCCTGGCTTCGAGTACGGTCAGCGGCGGCTCGCGGCGCACATCGGCCTCGAACAGGATGTCGAGCGCTCGCTTACGTGCCTTACTCCGCGCCGACACCGGTACTCCTGCCTGCGTTCGCCTGAACCACCGTGACGCCGGCGGCAGGCCAGCCGCTGGCCGGTCCGCCGCGGTCGCCGGACCTCACGCCCGGCCGAGATAGTCGCCGGTGCGGGTGTCGACCCTGACTTTCTCGCCCGTGGTGATGAACAGCGGCACCTGGATCTGCGCGCCAGTCTCCAGGTCGCCGGCTTGGTCCCGCCGGTCGACCGGTCACCCTGCAGGCCAGGATCGGTCTGGCTGACGGTCAGCTCGACCGCGGCAGGCAGTTCTACGTAGAGCGGCGTGCCGTCGTTGAACGCGACGGTCACGGTCTGCTCCTCGAGCAGGTAATTCGCCCCGTCGCCGACGATCTCGGACGGGATCCGTGGCTGGTCGTAGTCCTGGGTGTCCATGAAGACGAACTCGTCGGCCTCGCGGTACAGGTACTGCATCTCGCGCTTGTCGACATTCGCGACCTCGACCCTGCACGCCGGCGTTGAACGTCCGGTCGACTACCTTGCCCGCTGAGCACGTTCTTCAGCTTCGTCCGCACGAACGCGCCACCTTTGCCCGGCTTGACGTGCTGGAACTCCACGACGCTCCAGAGTTGGCCGTCGATGCTGAGGGTCATGCCGTTCTTGAGGTCATTCGTGGTGGCCACGTGGTTGCTTCTCCTGCATGCGGGCGGGACCGCCGCGGCCTGTCGCGCCTGGCCGGTCAGGACGGGCGCGCTAGAGGACGAGCAGTTCCCTGGTGATCGTGGTGAGCGGCTGTGCCGATCCCGCCGCCCCGGCACCTGCGCGGACCACGAGCGTGTCCTCAATCCGGACGCCGCCCATGCCAGGCAGGTAGATGCCGGGTTCGATGGTGATTGGAACCCGATCCTGTAGTGTACCGGCCCTGCCGTAGCCGATGATCGGTGCCTCGTGGATCTCCAGGCCGACTCCGTGGCCGAGGCCATGCCCGAATTGCCCGCCATATCCGGCTGCCTCGATCATGTCACGGGCGACCGCGTCCAGGTCGGTGACGTCGGCGCCGACCACGGCGGCGGCCACGCCGGCGGCCTGGGCGTCAGCGACGATCTGATAGATCTCCCGCTGCCACGCTTGCAGGCTTGCCGAGTGCGACCGTCCTGGTCATGTCGGCGTGGTAGCCGCCGCATTGGGCGCCGCAGTCGACCGTCACCAGGTCGCCGGGCTCGAAAGCGCGGTCTCCAGGGGCGTGATGCGGGATCGCGCCATTCGGCCCGCTCGCGACGATGCTGTCGAAGGCCAGCCGCGTCGGCGCCCAGGTCGATCATCGTCCGCTCGAGCGCGATCGCGTATTCCCGTTCCGTCACGCCAGGGGCGAGCCGGCCGAGCACGGCCGAGAAAGCCTCCGCCGTGATCGAGCAGGCCCGGCCGAGGAGAGCGATCTCGTCCTCGTCCTTGACCATCCGCAGCTGATCGATCGCGCTTCCGACGCCGACAAGCTCAGGTGCCGCGTGCGGCGAACCGTCGCCGCGCCCGGTGAGCTCGCGATGCCTGTGCACGGTCATCTCGAGATCCTCGAACGCGATGACGCCCAGCCCGCCCTCGAGCGCCATGCCCGCGAGCGCGGCCTCCACCTCACGCTCGATGAGCAGCTCGACGTCAGGGCACGCCCGCTCGGCGGTCCCCGCGTACCGCGAATCGGTGCCGAGCACCGCGGTGCCGGCCGTCGGGGATGACCCCTCGGAACCTTCTGCCCGCTGGACCGGGATCAGCACGGCGGCGTTCGAACTGACCAGACCGGTCAGGTAGCGCACGTTGACGCCCTTGGTGATCAGGACGGCATCGGCTCCGAGGCTGGCGGCGACGGCGGCGGCCCGGTCGCGGCGAAGGGCATGCATGTGCGGCATATCCGAACTCTACGGGTGTGCTGGCGCACGGCGCCCTGAGGTGCCTGGCCTACGGGCAGCGCACCGGATCGTCGCCTACGATCACGCCGCCGCCACGGCTCCAGGTCAGGTAGCGCCAGGTCAGGTTCACCAGCGCCGAGATCCTGTTCCTGCCGCCCAGCAGCGTGACCAGGTGCAGTCCGAGCCAGGCCAGCCAGGCCAGCGTGCCCCTGGCCCGGATCCGGCTCGGTAGCTCGACGACTGCCGAGCGGTGCCCGATCGTCGCCATGATCCCTTTGTCCTTATAGCTGAACCGCTGCGTCGGCTGGCCGTTCGCGAGCCGGCTGATCTGGACGGCGGCGTGCCGGCCATGCTGGATGGCCGGCTGAGCCAGCTGAGGCTGCGGGTCGCCGTCGATGATCGCGATGTCGCCGGCCGCGAAAACCCGGTCCTGCCCCGCGACGCGCAGGTCAGGGCCGGTGCACAGGCGGCCGCCGCGGCCGGTCGGGAGTCCGAGCTTGCCGATCCATGCAAGGGCCGGCGACGCCGGCCGCCCAGACGGTGATGTCGCTCGGCAGCGCCTCGCAGCCCCGGTCGCCGTCGACGCCCGCGATCAGCACCTTGTCCTGCGCCACCTCGGTGATCTCGGTGCGCAGCAGCACCTCGACGCCGCGGTCGAGCAATTCGGCTTTGGCGTATTCGCGCAGACGGCTCAGCGAACGGAGCGATCAGGGCCGGCCCGAGTTCGATCAGCCGGACGTGGATCCTGGCCGCGTCGATCTCGGGAAACGACGCCGGCAGGGCGATGTTGCGCAGCTCAGCCAGCGTTCCCGCCAGCTCGACGCCGGTGGCCCCGCCGCCGACGACGGTGACAGTTGAGATCCCTGCTGTCACCGGGCGCGCTGCGCCGCTCCAGCTCGGCCATCAGCTGATTGCGCAGCACGATGGCATCCCGCCTGGTGTACAGGCTGAGGGCATGCTCGGCGGCCCCGGTCACGCCGAAGAACGCGGCGCTGACGCCCGTCGCCAGGATCAGGTAGTCATAGCCGAGCACAGATCCGTCCCTGAGCAGCACCTGCCTGCCCTCGGTGTCCACTCCCGTGATCTCGCCCTTGCGGAAGTGAGCGCCAGCCTTGCGCACCGCGGTCCAGCCGGGGTATGCGACGTCGGCGGCCGTCAGGCCGGCCGTGGCGACCTGGTAGAGCAGCGGCTGGAAGGTGCTGTACGCGTTCCGGTCGACCAGCGTGACGCTGACCTGCGATCCGGGCGGCCAGCGGTGCCTGCGGCGGAGTCTGGCGAGCTCACTGAGCGCGGTGAGTCCAGCGAACCCCGCGCCCGCCACGACGATCCGCAGATCGTCCGTGCCGGCAGCGGCCATATGGTGACTGTACCCGGCGGCGGCGCAGGATCAGCTGGCCATTTCCTTGATCTGCTCGACCAGCCTGACCCTGTCCTCGTGCGTCGCCGCGAGCGGCTGGACGTTCAGCGTGGTGACGCCAGACTCCTTCAGCGCGGCGATCCGCTCGGCGACGCGCGACCTCGGCCCGATCAGCGAGATGCCCTCGAGCAGCGAGCGCGGCACCAGCGCGGCCGCCTCTTCCTTGCGGCCATCAAGGTAGGCATCCTGAATCGCGACCGCCTCGTCCGGATACCCGTAATCCGAGGCCAGCTTGGTGTAGAAGTTCTGGCCGCGAGCCCCCATCCCGCCGATATACAAGGCCATCACCGGGCGGCCGAACTCCACCAGGTCCGCCACATCGTCGCCGATCGCGAGCGTTGCCTGCGCGATCACGTCGAGCGGCGGCAGCGAAGGATCGCGCTTGGCCCGTCCAGCGGCGAGGGCAGCTCCCCAGATGCTGGCCGCCTTCTCGGGGAAGTAGAAGATCGGCTGCCAGCCCTCGGCCAGCTCGGCCGCCATGGCGGTGTTCTTCGGCCCGACGGCGGCCAGGATGATCGGGATCCGGTCCCTGACCGGATGGTTGATGAGCTTGAGCGCCTTGCCGAGACCGGTGCCGCGGTCCGCGGGGAGCGGTATCTGGTAGTGCTTGCCCTCGTGGACGAGGCGCTCGCGACGCCAGACGGCCCGGCAGATCTCGATGGTCTCGCGGGTGCGGCCGATCGGAGCGTCGTAGGGCACGCCGTGCCATCCCTCGATCACCTGCGGTCCTGATACGCCGATGCCCAGATTGAACCGGCCTCCTGACACGTAGTCCAGGCCGGCGGCGGTCATCGCGGTGAGCGTCGGGGTCCTCGTGTACAGCTGCATGATTCCCGAGGCGAGCTGCAGCCGCTCCGTCTTAGCCGCTACGTAGCCGAGCTGGCTGACCGCGTCGTAGCTGTATGCCTCAGGCACGAAGACGATGTCCAGGCCAGCCTTCTCGTAGTCGGCGAGCTCGGCGACCGTCTCGGCGAATCCGCCCGCGTAATTCAGTGACATTCCGATACGCAACGAGAGCTCCAGAGGACGGGCCGGGACCGGACAGTGTCGTGGTTGGCGCGCGTGCCCGCGCAAGTGGCATCGTAGCTGGCGGCCTGTCAGCCGTCACCAGCCAGCAAGCCAGCGACCGCGCGCAGTGCAAGCAGATACGAGCCGAACCCGAAGCCGGCGATTGTCCCGTCGGCGACGGCCGCCACGACGGAGTTGTGGCGGAACGCCTCGCGCGCTGCCGGATTCGAGATATGCACCTCGACCAGCGGCGCTGTGCGCATCGCCAGGGCGTCCCGCAGCGCGTAGGAGTAGTGCGTGAACGCGGCGGGGTTCAGCACGATCGGCACCCGCCCGTCCGCGGCCTCATGCACCCACGCGATTAGTTGTGACTCATCGTCGGTCTGCCGGAAGTCGACGGCCAGTCCGAGCTCAGCAGCGGTCGCGTCGCACGCCTTCCTGAGGTCATCGAGCGTCGCCGTGCCGTAGACATCAGGCTCGCGAGATCCGAGCCTGCCGAGATTCGGCCCGTTCAGCACGAGCACCGTCCGCATGTCAGACCTCCTGGTAGGCGCGCGCGAGCAAGTCCTCGGGCGGGTCAGCGAAGATGCCGGGCTTCGCCAGCCCGTCAAGGATCACCATCCGCAGGTGCGAGCCCCTGGTCTTCTTGTCGACAGCCATCGCCTCGCGAAGGTCGGCCCAGGCGCCGCCCTGGTAGCTGACCGGCAGGCCCACCGCCGCGAGGACCTCCCTGTGCCGCTGCGCGGTGGGCGCGTCGAGCCTGCCGGACAGCCTGCCGACCGCGGCAGCGAACACCATGCCGACCGCGACGGCCTCGCCGTGCCTGATCGTGTACCGCTCGATCCGCTCGATCGCGTGCGCGAGCGTGTGCCCGTAGTTGAGGTTCTCCCGCTGGCCCGCTTCGCGCGGGTCGGCGGCGACCACAGCGGCCTTCATCAGGACGGCGCGCTCGATGAGCTCACGTTCGTGAGGACCGCCAGGCAGCGCGGCCGCTGCCGGGTCGCGCTCAATCAGGTCCAGGATGACCGGGTCGGCGATGAAACCCGCCTTGATCACCTCGGCCATCCCGCTGACGTACTCCGGGCCTGGCAGGCCGGCCAGCAGGTCCAGGTCGGCCAGCACGCCGGCCGGCGGATGGAACGCGCCCACCAGGTTCTTGCCAGCGGCGATGTTAATCGCGGTCTTGCCCCCGACCGCGGCGTCCACGATCGCCGAGCAGCGTGGTCGGAACCAGCACCACGCGCACGCCACGCAACCAGGTCGCGGCGACGAATCCGGTCAGGTCGGTGACGGCCCCGCCGCCCAGGCCCACGATCGCGTCCGAACGCGACACCCGGTGTGCTGCCAGCCGCGACCACAGCGCCGTCGCCACGCTAATGTCCTTCGCCTGCTCGCCTGGCGGGACAGTCTCGGTGCGGACAACGTAGCCCGCGGCGGCCAGTGCGTCCGTTGCCGGACCTGCCAGCGCATCGAGTCCCTCGGCGTGGATCAGGACGACGGTGCTCGGCCGGGCGCCCACCAGCGCTGGCAACTCGGCGGTCACGCCGGATCCCACGACGACGTCGTACGGCCGCTCGCCGCCGACGCGGATCCTGGTCGCGGTCATGACCCGGTCAGCCGGCCGGCGATGTCATCGGCGATCTCGGCAGGTTCCCTGTCGTCGGTGCAGACTGTGATCGTCGCGAGCCGCTGATACACCGGAATTCGCTGGTCAAGCAGGATCTTCAGGGTGGCGCGTGGGTTGCCGATGAGCAGCGGGCGTGCCTGGTTCAAGCCCACTCGCTTGGCCGCGGCCGCGAAGCCGGTCTCCAGGTAGACGACGGTGCGCCCGGCGAGGCCGGCCTGGGTCTGCGGATCGAGCACCGCGCCGCCGCCGACCGCGACCACCCCGTCGCTGTCGTCCAGTGCCCGGGTGACGGCGGCGCGCTCTAGCGCACGGAACGCCGGCTCGCCGTCTTCGATGAAGATCTCGCTGACCTGCTTGCCAGCGACCGACTCGACCAGCGCATCGGTATCGGTGAAGCCCACGCCGAGCCGGTCGGCCAGCAGCGCGCCGACGGTGGTCTTGCCCGCGCCCGGCGGGCCGATCAGGATCGCAGCAGGGGCGTTCATCGGATCACCAGGTTTGCCAGGTAGCCGCAGATGTTCCTGCGCGTCTCCGCGACGCTGTCACCGCCGAACTTCTCCAGCACGGCGTCGGCCAGCACCAGCGCGGCCATCGCCTCGGCCACGACCCCGGCGGCCGGAACCGCCGTCACGTCGCTGCGCTGGTTGATGGCCTTGGCGGGCTCGCCGGTGCGGACGTCCACGGTCGCCAGCGCCTTCGGCACGGTCGAGATCGGCTTCATGGCCGCCCTGACCCTGACCGGATCGCCAGTGCTCATGCCGCCTTCGATGCCGCCGGCCCGGTTGGTCAGCCTGCGCACCCCGTCAGGTCCAGGCTCGATCTCGTCGTGCGCCTCCGAGCCGCGCCTGGCGGCGGTCGCGAAGCCGTCGCCGATCTCCACGCCCTTGATCGCGTGGATGCTCATCATGGCGGCGGCGAGCCTGGCGTCGAGCCGGCGGTCGCCGTGGACGTGGCTGCCGAGGCCGGGCGGCAGCCCGTGCACGACCACCTCGATCACGCCGCCGAGCGTGTCGCCGGCCTTGCGGGCAGCGTCGATCTCGGCCACCATCGCCGCGCTGGCCGCCGGATCGAGGCAGCGGACCGGGTCGGCGTCCACCGCCGCCCGATCCGCCGGTTCGGGCAGCGTGCCGGCCGGCACTTTGACGCTTCCGATGGCGACGACGTGGCTGAGCACTTCGGCGCCTGCCGCCTGGGCGAGGAACTTCCTGGCCACCTCGCCGACGGCGACTCGCGCCGCGGTCTCGCGGGCGCTGGCTCGCTCCAGGATCGGCCTGGCGTCGTCGTGGCCGTACTTCTGCATCCCTGCCAGGTCGGCGTGACCGGGTCGCGGCCTGGTCAGCGGCTCGTTGCGAGCCTGGCCGGCGAGATCAGCAGCGGATACCGGGTCGGGCGACATGACCGTCTCCCACTTCGGCCACTCGGTGTTCGCGATCGTGATCGCGACCGGGCCGCCGAGCGTGCGCCCGTGCCGGACACCGCCGGTGATCTCGACCTCGTCCTGCTCGAACTTCATCCGCGCGCCGCGGCCGTACCCGGCGCGGCGGCGGGCCAGAGCCGCGGCCACGTCCGCGGTGGTGATCTCGACGCCGGCGGGCAGCCCTTCGCAGATAGCGACCAGGGCCCGGCCATGGGATTCCCCGGCGGTCAGCCAGCGCAGCATGGGTTCGATCTTGCCATGACCCGCGGCCTGACCGCTGCCTAGGCGGGCGCGCGGGAGCCGAGGCTGGGCGCAGGCGCTCACGGGTTCCTCTGGCTCAGGTGCGGGCGCCCGCACGGCCGAGCCAGATGGCGACGCCGCGGCGCAGCCGGCCGCCGAGTCGCTCCATTACGGCCCTTCCGACGCCCGCAGCCAGTTCCGCGACATCGCGGCCGGCTCCTTCAGCGGACAAGGTCAGGGCGATCACCAGGTCATGGTCGGCGCCGCCAGGGCGCAACTCGAACCCGGCGACGGCAAGCTGGCCGGCGAGCACGTCGGAGACCACTTCGTGCACGTCGGCGTCGGCGCACGGGGCCGGCGCGGCTTCGCCGCGGGCCAGCGCGGCCAGCCTGGCGCCCTCGACCGCGAGCGGGACCGGCCCGGCGACATCGACGACGACCGCGCAGGAGTCGGCGGCGGCGGCCTGCCAGACCCGGCCGGCGGCCACCGGCAAGGGGCGGGCGTCGGGCTGCCAGGCGCGCATCGAGTCCATGCAGGTGAACGCCGGAATGGCGCGGCGGCCGTCCAGCCCGATCAGCGTCGGCATCGCCATGTCTGTGGCCTTCTCGCCCGCTCGCCCGGCGCGGCCCGGCCGCTGTGCCGCTTCCCGCTCGCCGCGGCCCGCACCCGGCTCCTCGATCTGCTCGGCGCGAACCGCGACGACCGGCACGAGCAGCCGGCTCGCCGCCAGCGCCGTCAGCACCGCCCGCTCGCTGCCCGCGCCCGCCGCGAAAGCCTCGAGCGCTTCGGTCACGCCAGGCGTCCGCGCCTCCGTTGTCGTCGCGGAACGCGGGGTCAGGGCCGCTGATCCCAAGCACAGCCCCAACTGTAGTTGCGGGCCGCGGACGTGCGGTCTCGCCCATCAGGACACCCGGGCAGGACGGCTGTGCTGCGGCAATGCGGCATTTTAATCTACTCGGGCCAACCCAGACGGATCAGGCACTAGTAATCTGACGCCCGACACAGTTCCACTTCTCACCGTAAGTTGGGCACGTAACTTGCGTTTTGAGAGTTTCATTGAACTGCATCTCATTGCTACACAGGGGAGCGCGTGGGGAACATCGCTCAGGATGCGTCGCTCGTCGCGACGGGAACGCTGATGCAAAAGCCGATCCCGCCGCGACTTGTCGAGCCATACCTGACCGGGCGTCGCGCCGTGATTGCCGGGTTTCGTCTACCGCGCCGCCGACACGTCTTTCACCGATCCGGCCGACTTCTACACCGCGCTCGACCTCGGCTACGACGGCTCTGAGTTCCGTCCCGACATGACCGAGCTCTACGTGCTGCGGTGGACGGCCGCGAACCTGGAGGTCTATCAGGTTCCCTACTCCCTCGGAACGCGGCGGCGACTGGACGGGCAAGCCACCGTTTACGGGCACCGGCTACACGTCCTGGCCCAGCCGCCCGATCCCGGAGTTCTTTGTCGACTTGATGCCGATCCCGGTCGGGGCCGAGATTTACCGGATCGCTCAGGGTCGCGCGGACTTCATCGCACGGTACGACGGGCAAGTCTGGCTCAGGCCGGCCGAGGGGATCTGAACGAGATGCGATACCGGCTGCTTGCTAGCTACCAAGGGGCACCTTACGAGGCTGGCGTCGGTCCTGCGGAGACCGGCGTGGTCTTGTTCGCGGCCTGCCCGCCGCCCGAGGATCTGGGCTTCGAGCCCGCGACCGGGCACTGGCGCAAGCAGGTGGACAGGATCGATGTCCAGACGCTGTACGAGTCGCGCCCGGTCGGCATGTTCCGCGGCGAGCGCTGCGTCGTGCTCGACGAGCTCACCGATCGCTTGCACATCGCCTATCTCGGCCACGACGCGTACCGGGCCGAGCAACTCGGGTACTGGGAGGTCGACCGCGGCGTCTTCGAGCTGATCACGCCGCGCCAGGAAGTGACCGAGATCGTCGAGCAGCGGCTCGCCGTCGCTGCGCTAGGCGACAGCACGCCGTATCCGGCCCCAGCCCCGATGCCGGCCGGGTTCGGCTACGACGCTGAGCAAGCCAACGGCTCCAGGCCGCACCTGCCGCCGTCGGACCTGCTGGCTGGCCTGGATCCGCTCGGCTCCGATCACCCGCCGCTCGATGACTACCTGCAGGAGTTCCCGCAGTACGGCGGCCCCGGCGGGCGCAGGCCGGACGAACGCAGGCCGAACGAACGCCGGCCATCGGACCTCGGCCAGCCGCAGGCCGACGCGCCGCCGCTGCCGCTCGAGGCCGAAGCCATGCGGGCGGCGAGCGCCGCGGCGCGCAAGGCCAAGAGGAGCCAGCCTGCGCCTGGCGACAGCGTGACCGCTGACGGGACGGCGTCGGACCTGCCGGTGGCGGGCATCTCATCCGCCGCCATGACGGCTGGAGCGACCCCGCCCGCGCCGACCGCACCCTTGCCGACCGCGCCAGGATCGATTACGCCGGTGTCGACCGCGCCTGCCGGGCTGTCCGAGCCGTCCAGCGCTCCGCCTGACGGCGGTGAGGGCGCCAGCGCTGTGCCGTCGTGGACACCGCAGCCGGTCGGCGCCCCCACCCGCAGCACCTCCCGGCCCCCAGCGCCCCAGCCGCGCGCCCGCAGCGCCTCAGCCGGCCACGGAGCAGCCCGCGACGCCCCAGCCGACGGTGCTGCCTGCCGTTGCCCCGATGGCGCCGTCGCCCGCGCGCGATGCCCGCGGCTCCGCTCCCTGTGCTTCGACGACGCGGCCATCCACGGCGTCCCGCTGCCCGCGCCGGCCAGCGCTCCCCGGAACGTTCCGCCGTCCACCGGGCAGTTCTCGGCCGCTCCTGTACCCGGCCAACTCAGCCAGGTCGCGCCAGGTATGCCCAGCCTGACCAGCCAGCCCGGCGTGAACCTTCAGCGCGGCGCGTCGGCACCTACGGCCAGGCCGCGGCAGCGGACCAGTCGGCGGCCGATGGGCTCCCGGCTGGGCCAGACCCTGCGAATGCCCCCGTGGGCGACGCCAGCCGGCGCACCCACACCGCCGCGCCCGCCGGTCCGCAGCAAGCCGCTGGCCCTGCGACTGCGAGCGACGTGGCCGGCGCGGACCGGCGGACAGCGGCATCCAGGCTGGCCCCGACGGTCCCGTGCCCGGCCAGAGCGCACAGGCCGGAGGCGCTGGCATCCCGGTGCACGGAACGTCGCCCCTGTATGGCCCGCCACCCTATGCCCCGCTGGACTCGCAGGTAACCGGGTAACCAGTTCAACGGCTCATACCACGGTGACCAGGCGCACCCGTCCAGCCCGCCGGCCGGAACCGGGCTGCCGCGCGACCAGTTCGAGCGGCCTCTATCGGGCATGACGGGCGGAACCCCTGCGGCCGACAGTCAGGTGGCCAGCGGGCCCGTCATTGCCGGCCAGAGGCCCGTTCACGCAGGGCCGACCAGCCCCGTGCCGACCACAGGTCCGGTCGGACGTGGACCTGGCCAGCCGGGCGCCGCTGGCCCCGGCGAGGCCGTGAACGGCTTCGCGGCGCCGGTCGCCCAGGCCTACGCCCCCGCCCCGAGCGCCGCTGCCAGCGCGCCCGCCACCGCGGTCGGGATTGCCGCCAGCGTGGCTGTCGCCGAACCGATCCTGACCGCCCCGTACGCTCCGGCAGCACCTGAGGTCAGGCCCGTCCGGGCACCAGCGACAGGCTCGCGTTCCGATGCCGCGGAGACGGCGGAGGTCCAGCCGGCATCCCGGCGGCGCCGGTCATCCCGAAGGCGCCAGCCCACCCAGCGCATCTTCTCCGAGCTTGCCGAGCAAGCGGGGATACCGCAGGGTACCTACGCCATCAACGAGGACGTCGACGGCGCGATGTGCCTGGTCCGCACCAGCGAGGGTTTCGAGGTCTTCAACTCCCTCGCCGGCGCCAGGCATGAGGTCAGGATCTTCCAGGACGAAGAGTCGGCGTACTTCTATCTGTTCGGCGTGCTCGCGGCCGACGCAGTGCGAACCGGCGTCCTGGGCCCGACCCGGTAGGCCCGACCCGGTAAGCCCGACCCGGAAGGCCGGACCCGGTAGGCCCGACCCGGAAGGCCGGACAGGTAGACCGGTCCCGCCGGGCCCTGCTCGTCGCGCTACCGCGATGATGAAACCATGACCGCGCCGAGCGAGCCAGCCAACTCCGCCGAGCCGATCGCGGCGACCGAACTGACCGGACCAGGCCAGACACCCACCCCTGCGCAGACGCCGATGACCGGGGCGCAGTACTCGATCTCCGCGGGTGACTACCGGGCGAGGATCACCGAACTCGGCGGCGGCCTGCGCGAGCTGACCTATCGCGGCCGGGCATTGATCAGGGGCTACGAGCCCGACGAGCTCCCGCCAGCCGGGGCAGGCCAGCTGCTGGCCCCGTGGCCGAACCGGATCGACGGCGGCAAGTACGAGTTCGCCGGCGCCAGCTACCAGCTCGAGCTGAGCGAGGCGGCGCGCGGCAACGCCATCCACGGCCTGACCCGCTGGGCGAACTGGGCACCGGCGGCCGAACTGGCCGGACAACAGCGCACGCAAGCGGCAGCGGACGGCTCCGCTGACCGGGTGACGCTCGGTCACCTCCTGCACGGCAGGCCAGGCTATCCGTTCTGCCTGCAGCTGGCGGTTAGCTACCGGCTGGAGCCCAGCTCGGGGCTGCATGTCTCCGTCTCGGCCTGGAACGTCGGCTCGCGGCCCGCTCCGTACGGCACCGGCTGCCATCCGTATCTGATCGCGGGCGAACCTGTCGTCGATGGCTGCGAGCTCCAGATCGAGGCCTCGCACTGGCTGCCAGCCGACGACCGCGGCATCCCGTCAGGGCCGCCGCAGGAGGTCGCTGGCACCCAGTTCGACTTCCGTGCGCCCAGGCGAATCGAAGACACCCAGCTCGATCACGCGCTGACCGGCCTGCGCCGGGACGAAGCCGGGCTCGCATGGGCGTCGCTGGCGGGCGGCAAGGTCAAGCTCGGGCTCTGGGCCGGTCCAGGCTACGACTGGCTGCAGGTCTTCACCGGCGACGCGCTGGCGCCCGGCCTGCGCCGCGGGGCGCTGGCGATCGAGCCGATGACGTGCCCGGCAAACGCGTTCGTCACCGGTGACGGCCTGCTCACGCTGGCTCCCGGCGACAGCGTCACGCACACGTGGGGAATCGCGGTACTCCAGCCCTGAGCCCGCTGGCTCAGCGCCGATCGGCAGCCGCGCCCCGGCCCTTCACCAGCGCGGCGATCCTGACCAGATCCTCAGGCGTATCCAGGTCGTCGGGACGGCCGACGTCGCCGCATTCCACCTCCACGACGAGGTCCTGGCGGGTGCGAAGGAAGTGCCTGGCGCCGGCGTCGCCCTGTGCGGCCGCCGCGGCCTCCGCCCAGTGCTCCCGGCCGATCAGGACCGGGTTGCGCGGCTGGCCCGCGTAGCAGGCGACCGCGACGGTAGCGCCATCGGCGTAGGCGGCGATCAGCCGGCGGACCGCCTCGGCGCCGATCAGCGGCTGGTCAACCAGGGCGATCACGACCGCCTCCCGGTCGGCGGGCAGCGTCTCCAGGCCCTCGCGCAGCGACGAGCCCATGCCGGTCCGCCAGTCCGGGTTGTGCGCGGTGATCACGCCGGGGAGGCTGACCGGCGCGGCTCCTGTCACCATCACGACAGGATCGGCTCCGCCCTCGCGCAGCAGCGCGACGCCGCGCTCGGCCAGGGTCATGCCGCCGATCTCGACCAGTGCCTTCGGCTGCCCGAGCCTGCTGCCCCGCCCGGCCGCGAGCAGCAACCCGGCGACCGCCGGATGCCCTGCGTCATCTCGGTCAGGCTGCACGAGTGTCAGCGTAGGGCAGGCGCCGGTTGGTCAGTCGTGATGAATGCGACCCGCGGTTGACGTCAGCGGCTGGCCCGACCCGCCCCAGCGCAGCTGGATCAGCTCGGCCGCGATCGCGACCGCCGTCTCCTCAGGCGTGCGGGCGCCCAGGTCGAGCCCGACCGGCGAACGGAGCCTGGACAGCTCGGCCTCGCGTCAGCCCGGCTTCGCGCAGCCTGTCCATCCGGTCTTCGTGCGTACGCCTGCTGCCCATGGCCCCGATGTAGGCGGCGGGCGCCCGCAGCGCGACCTCCAGGACCGGGACGTCGAACTTCGGGTCGTGGGTCAGGACGCAGATGACCGTGCGCTCGTCGGTCGTGATCCCGGACAGGTACCGGTGCGGCCAGTTGGTCACGACCTCGTCGGCGTCAGGGAACCTCGCGGTCGTCGCGAACACCGGCCTGGCGTCGCAGACGGTCACGCGGTAGCCGAGGAACTTGCCGATCCTCGCCACCGCCGCGGCGAAGTCGATCGCGCCGAAGACCAGCATGCGCGGCGGCGGCGCGAACGACTGCACGAAGACCGAGAGCTCGTCCATCCGGCGCTCGCCGTCCGCGCCGTAGTGCCGGACGCCGGTCAGGCCCTGCGCGAGCATGCCCCTGGCGTCATCGTCGGTCGCCTGGTCGAGCCGGTCACCTGAGCCGAGCGTCCCGGTCGTCAGCGGTTCGTGGTCGGCGGGCCAGATCACGCGCCTGGCGCCCACGGTGCCCAGGCCCTCGATCACCGTGCCGACCGCCACCGGCTCGCCCGCCCGGACCGCACTGGCGATGTCGCCCAGGTCCGGGTAGCTGTTCCTTGCTGATCGGCTCGACGAAGATGTCGATGATCCCGCCGCAGGTCAGGCCGACGCTGAACGCGGTGTCGTCGCTCACGCCGTAGCGCTGCAGCACCGGCTGCCCGCTGGCGATCACCTCGCTGGCCAGCTCGTAGACGGCACCCTCGACGCAACCGCCCGAGACACTGCCGACCACTTCGCCATCTGGCTGAGACCGCGAGCGCCGCGCCAGGCTCCCGCGGCGCGCTGCTGAACGTGCGCACGACCGTGGCCAGCCCGAACGTCTCGTCAGCATCCCACCACTTGACGATCTGGTCGAGGATGTCTCGCACCGTCGGTCACCCGCCCTCGGCTAGTAACTCAGCGTACGTCGGATCTGCGTAGTTCAGCGACTCGCCTCTCCCCGCTATTCCGCAGTCGCCGCGCAGCGAAATGCCCGGTCAGCCTGCCCAGCCCGCCGTCCGCAGGTCGGGCAGGACTGACCGATCGCCGGAGCCGGAGCCGGGGCCGGTCAGGCCGCGCAGCACGAGCGCCGTGTCGAGCGCGGCGATCACCGCCTCCCAGCCCTTGTCCTCTGAGCTACCCGGTCCGCCGCATCGCGCCAGCGCCTGCGCGAGCGTGTCGCAGGTCAGCACGCCGTTGCCGACGGGCGTGCCCGTGTCCAGCGCGACCCTGGTAAGGCCGTAGGTCACCGCGTCGCAGACGTAGCTCGAAGTGCGGCGTCCCGCCCCTGATCACCGTTCCGACGCAGGCGACGGCGTCGTGCTGCCTGGCCAGCGCCGCGGCCACTACCGGCAACTCCACGGCGCCAGCCACCCGCACCACGGACGGCGATTCCACCCCGCAGGCGTGCGCGGCGGCGACGGCGCGGTCGAGCAGGGCGTCGGTGATCTCCGCGTTCCAGCGGGTCGCCACGATGCGCCAGGCGCAGTCCGGCGCCGTGGACCGGCTCGGCACCAGGTCGTCCGGTGCCGCTCACCGACCGCTCCCCGCTGCAGCGCTTCCCGCCTCGGCGCCGCCGGCCGCGGCCTGGGCCCTGCACCCTCGGCCGCGGCAGGCTCGGCCGCTTCGGCAGACTCTGCAGGCTCGGCCAGTTCGATCAGATGGCCGAGCCTGTCCCGCTTTGCGATCAGGTACCGCAGGTTGTGCGGCGTGGCGCTGACCGGCAGCGAGACGGTTCCCGTCACCTTCAGCCCGTAGTCGGACAGCCCCTTGATCTTCGCCGGATTGTTGGTCAGCAGCCGCAGCGAGCTGACGCCGAGATCGGCGAGGATCTGCGCGCCGGTCGAGTACTCGCGCGCGTCCACGGGAAACCCGAGTTCGGTATTGGCGTCCACGGTGTCGGCGCCCGCGTCCTGAAGCTGGTAAGCGCGCAGCTTGCTGAGCAGGCCGATGCCGCGGCCCTCGTGCCCGCGCAGGTACACCACGATGCCACGGCCCTCGGCCGCGATCGCCGCCATGGCAGCGTGCAGCTGGGTGCCGCAGTCGCACCGCTGCGAGCCGAATACGTCGCCGGTCAGGCACTCCGAGTGCATCCTGACCAGCACGTCCTGGCCAGGCTTGCCGTCCTTCCTGGTCGCGTCCAAGTCGCCGAGGACCAACGCCAGGTGCTCGGTGCCGTCCATCGAGTTCAAGTAGCCGATGGCCCGCCACTCGCCATAGGCGTTCGGCACGACGGTCTGCGCGACGCGGCTGACCATCCGCTCGGAGTAACGGCGGTACTCGATGAGCTGGGCGATGGAGATCAGTGCGAGGCCGTGCTCGTCGGCGAACGCACGGAGCCCGGGCAGCCTGGTCATCGTCCCGTCGTCGTTCACCACCTCGGCGAGCACGCCGGCGGGGGCGAGACCGGCCAGCCTGGCCAGGTCGACGGCCGCCTCGGTGTGCCCTGGCCTGCGGAGCACTCCGCCGCGTCATGTACCGCAGCGGGAACACGTGTCCTGGCCTGACCAGCTCGTAGGGCTCGGTGGCTGAGTCGACCAGGGTCCGCACCGTCCTGGACCGGTCGGCCGCCGAGATGCCGGTCGTGACGCCGTCCCTGGCGTCCACGCTGACGGTGAAAGCGGTCCTCATCCGCTCCTTGTTCTGCGAGGTCATCAGCGGCAGCTGGAGCCGGTCGAGCTCCTCGCCGAGCATCGGCACGCAGATCACGCCGCTGGTGTGCCTGATCGTGAACGCCAGGAGCGCGGGCGTAGCCTTGCTCGCCGCGAAGATGATGTCGCCTTCGTTCTCCCGGTCCGCGTCGTCGACGACCACCACGGCCCGGCCAGCCGCGATGTCGGCGATCGCCCGCTCGACGCGTGTCCAGCACGACGCCGCCCACCTCCTGCGGTGCCGCGTCGCCGGCGGCCCGGCCCGCGCTGAGACTCGTCATCGCTGCTCACCGCCCGCCAGCAGCCGCTCGACGTACTTGGCGATGACGTCGACCTCGATGTTGACCTGATCGCCGATCGCGGCCGAGCCGAGAGTGGTCCGAGTCAGCGTCTCAGGGATCAGGCTCACCTCGAACCAATGCTCGCCGTCGGCCGGCACTGCTGCGCCGAGCGGGCTGAGCCCGGACACGGTGAGGCTGACGCCGTCGACAGCGACAGATCCTTTTTCAGCGACATAACGAGACAGCGCGCCGGGAATCGAGATCCTCAGCACGCGCCAGCGGTCCGCTGGCCTGCTGTCGGTCACCACGCCGGTGCCGTCGACATGACCCTGGACGATATGGCCGTCAAGCCGGCCACCCACCAGCGCCGGCCGCTCCAGATTGACAGGGGCCCCTGGCGCGAGCCCGCCCAGCGTGGACCTGGCCAGCGTCTCGCCCATCACGTCGGCGGTGAACTGGTCGCCGTCTGCCTCGGTCACGGTCAGGCAGACGCCGTTGACCGCGATCGAGCAGCCTGCCGCGGCGCCCGCGGCAACCAGCGGTGCGTGGATAGTGAGCCTGGCCGAATCAGCCAGCAGATCGAGCCCGGCAGCCTTGCCGAGTTCTTCGACGATTCCGGTAAACACCGCGCCTCCAGCCTGTTCAGTAAGGCTCCGGGGCGCGAAAGGCCGTTCAGCCACGGCCAGCAACGCCCTGCCGGGCGCCGCGGTTCGGGGCAAATTCCCCGGCCCGCGCTGGCCGCGTGCGTGCTGCCTCCCATCCGGACTTTAACCGTCGGTACCGGAATTTCACCGGTTCAACCGGCCGATGGCCTCGGCCGGGTCGCGGACTGTCACCGCCGGTTCGGAGTTTCACCGACCCCGGAGCACGCTTAACAACGCAAACCAGTATGCCATGAGCGGTTATTCCGCTCCGATCCGGCTAGCCTCAGGATGTCGTGCTGCTCCGTCGGGCCAGCGCGTCTACCGTCACGGCGGCGAGCAGCACGCCTGCCGTCCAAATGTTCTGCGCAGCCGCACCGAGCCCGAGAAGCTGCAGGCCGTTGTAGATCACGCCGACCACCAGTCCTCCGAGTACCGCGCCGAGCATCCGGCCGCGGCCGCCGAAGAGGCTGACGCCGCCGATCACGGCCGCCGCCACGGCGTACAGAACGTACTGGCCGCCCTGGAAGTTGCTGGACATGCCGCTCAGATTCGAGGAGTAGATGATGCCGCTGACGCCGGCGGTCAGGCCGCAGAGCATGAACGCGGCGATCCTGATCCGGCTCAGGTTGACGCCGGCCCGCCTCGCCGCTTCGGCGTTGCCGCCGATCGCGTAGACGTACCGGCCGAACCTGGTCCTGTTCAGCAGGATGGTCCAGACCACGAGCAGCCCGAGGATGACCAGGACGACCCAGGGCACGCCCTCGACGACGGAGAATCCGACGCCCCGGTTAGTGTTGCTGATCACCACCACCACGACGCCGGCGACCGCCATCGCCGCGATCTTCAGTACGGTCACGGTGATCGGGGGCGCGGCGAGCTTGTGCCGGCGCCGGTTGATGTCGCGGAGCGCCATGAACAGACCCGCGACAGCTACCGCTGCGATCATCACGATCCAGCTCGCGGCGGGGCTCATGCTGCCGCCTTCGATGGCGTTCAGCACGCTGCTATTCATCCTGATGGTGCCGCCAGAATTCGGTGCTGCCATGTCGATAAAGGCGAGGAGTAGGCCGAGGCCGCCGAGATAACCGGCCAAGCGTCACGACGAACGATGGCAGCCGCAGCCAGGTGATTATCAGGCCCTCCAGGCCAGCGTAGGCGGCGCAGAACGCCAGGCCGCCTGACCACGCCAACCCACCACGGCGGCGGATGGGACCCGGACAGAATCCATAGCGTGACCACAGCTCCGAGCGCCGCGTTGAATCCCACGGACAGGTCGATCTCGCCCAGGAGCAGCACGAAGACCTCGGCCATGCCGAACGTCACGATGATTGCGGCCTGGGTGATCAGGTTGACCAGGTTCCCCGCCGAGAGGAACAGGTGGCTGCGGACCTGGAAGTAGACGACGATCGCGATCAGGCCGAGCACGACAGGGAGCACGCCGCTCTCGCCGCTGCGCACCCGCCGGAACCAGATCCTGGTGTACTCGCCCAGCGAGTCCGCGATCAGGTCAGGGGCGCTGGAGGCGATGGCGGCCTCGCCAGTCGCGCCCTCGATGCGCTCCGCATCGCTGACGAGGGCAACCGGGCCACCAGCCTCCTCGTCCCTGTCGCCGCGATCTTCCGATGCCATGACTTAGCCCTCCCGCCCGCTCGTGCCGCGGGATACCGCGGGCTCACTGCCGTTGCCGCGCCTGGAGGACGTACCGGTCGTCATGATCTCCACGACGGACTGCGGGTCGAACTCCGAAGCCGGGCCCTGCGCCACCAACTGCCCCAGGTAAAGCACTGCGATCCGGTCGGCGACGCGGAACACGTCGTTCAGGTTGTGCGACACGACCACGACCGCGTGGCCGCGGCTCGCGAGCCTCGTGATCAGGGTCAGCACAAGCTCGGTCTGGCTGACGCCAAGCGCGGCCGTCGGCTCGTCCATGATCACGAGCCTGGCCTCGAGCATCACCGCCTTGGCCACGGCCACGGACTGGCGCTGGCCGCCGGACAGCGAGCCGACGGTCTGCCGCACCGAGCGCACCGTGGTGACGGCCAGGTCCGAGAGGGTCTGTTTCGCGGTCTGCTCCATCGAAATCTCGTCGAGGAGCCCTGCCTTCAGCCGCTCGTGACCCAGCATCATGTTCTGGACGATGTCGAGGTTGTCGCAGAGCGCCAGGTCCTGGTACACGGTGGCGATCCCGAGCGCCGTCGCGTCCTTCGGGCTCCTGATGTGGACGGGCCGCCCGTCCCACCGGATCTGCCCGGCGCTCGGCTCCCAGATGCCCGCGATGCACTTGATCAGCGTGGTCTTGCCCGCGCCGTTGTCACCGACGAGCGCGGTCACCTCACCGGCGGGTATATCGAGATCGACGTTCGTCAGGGCGTGGACGGGGCCGAAGCTCTTGCCCACGCCGCGCAACTGCAACAGCGCTCCGGATGGGTCTGCCGGCTGCTGCTGCGTTGACCCCTGGCCGGGCGGCGCCCCGCCCGCTGTCGCGGGCGGGGCGTCGTCTGACTTCCCAAGGTTCACCACTGCCGGAGGCTTTCGCTGCTCCGAGAGTTCATGAATTTACCCCGAGATTCCGGCGGCCTGGCAGGCTGCCTTGTACTTAGCCGTGCACAGCTGGGACGCCGGCACGAACTTGTCAGCGATGACTGTTGAGTTCATATTCGACGTGTCCACCCAGGTGGGCGTCAAGAGCACCGACGGCACCTGGACGTTCGCCTTGGTGTCGGCCGTGGTCTTGCCGCCGGTCAGGGTCGCGGGCGGCGTGACGCCAGCGCGCAGGTATATCGCCAGCGCCGCGGCTGCCTGGGCCTCCAGGTAGATCGGCTTGTAGACGGTGCCGCACTGGTAGCCGGACAGGATGTTCTGCAGGCCGATCAGGGTGGCGTCCTGGCCGGTGACCGGGAAGGTCTTGGCCTTGACACCCTTGCGCTGCAGGTAGGTGATGATCGGAGCGGCGTTCTCGTCGTTCGGCGTGAGCACCGCGTTGATGTTGCTGTGCGCAGTGAACTGCTGCTGGAACTCACTCAGCGCGGTCGGCGGGTCCCAGGTGCCGGCGGCCTTGCCGACCTGGTGCCAACCGCCTCCGTTGAACTTCGGCTTGAGCACGGCGTTGTAGCCCTGCCCGAAGAGCGTGGCGTTGTTGTCGGTCGGGTCGCCGTACATGACCAGCACGTTGGGGTTCTTGACCTTCCACGCCGCCACGCAGTCGACCAGGCCCTGCCCGATCTTCGTGCCGACCAGCACGTTGTTGAAGCTCACGTAGAACTGGCGGCTGCCGCCGAGCGTCAGCCGGTCGTAGTCGATCACCTTCGCGCCGTGCTTGGCCGCGTAGCTCTCGATCGACGCACCGACCGTGGAGTCGAGCGGGTCCATGATCAGCACGCTGGCGCCCTTGGTAATGGCCGTCTGCGCGTCACTCAGCTCGGTCTGGTCACTGCCCTGCGCATTCTGGACGGTGAATTGCGAACTCGACAGTCCTGCCAGCTGCAGTGCCTTCGTGAGATAAGGCGCGTCGAATTCGGTATAACGCGCCGAAGACACCGTGTCTGGCAGAATGACCGCCACATTGCCCTTTCCCGCCTTTGTGAGCGACTTGAGCTGTGACATGGCGGAGAAAGTATTGTTAAAGTCCGATGCTGAAATCTGCGGCACCGTGACCTTGGACTGACCCGATCCGCCGCTGGAGCCACCCGTGGACGAGCTACCGCACGCCGCGGCGACGAGGGCCGCGCTCGCGGCCACCGCCACCATGGCGACTTTCTTCGTTACTTGCTGCAAAGAGACCACCCGTTTCTTTCCTGGCCGGATGAGGCCGCCATTCATCGGCGCCGGTCTGCGGGTCCCGCAGCGGCTCCTCTTTGATCTGCACTCTAGAAGTCTGATCATGAACGCGGTCGTTAACATCCGCCGTTGACCATGAAAATTCTGTAAACGCGGCCGCCCCAGATGGCCGCTAATCCGGCGCAAACCGGTAGCCGGCTCGCGGCTGGGTCAGGATCAGGGGTGCTCCTCCGTCGTCCTCCAGCTTGGCCCTGAGCCTGCGGACATACACCCGAACATACTCCGTCTCGGTCTCGTAGCCACGTCCCCAGACCCGTCGGAGCAGGTGCGCGTGGGTCAGCAGCTTGCCGCGGTTCGTCGCGAGCTCACGCAGCAAGGCGAACTCGGTCGGCGTCAGGTGCACCCGCTCGCCGCGCCGGAACACCTGCTCGCTCGCCAGGTCGATCCGCAGTTCGCCGACATCGATCAGCTGCGGCACCGACTCGCCTGGCTCGGCGGGCGGCCTGGTCCTGCGGAGCGTGGCCGCGATCCTCGCGAGCAGTTCCTCGATGCTGAATGGCTTGGTCATGTAGTCGTCGGCGCCCATATTCAGGGCCGTCACCTTGTCCCGCTCCCCGCCCCTGGCGGAGACCACGATGATCGCCACACCGGATCGCTCGCGCATCAGCCTGCACAGCTCAAAGCCATCCGCCTCGGGCAGCATCAGGTCGAGCAGCACGATGTCGGGCTCTTCGGTGTCAAGCAGCTGCAAGGCGCGGGCACCGTCGGCGGACACGACCGTGTCGAAGCCGCGCACGGCCAGGTTCGACCTGATCATGTCCACGATGTTGGGGTCGTCCTCGACGAGAAGGGCACGGGTCCCGACGGCCTGCCCGGTGCTGGGCTGCACGGTCACGAGCGCCCTGCCTCCTTCCGCGGTCCATCCCCCGCCTGACCGGCTGCGACAGGCTCGCCGCTTCCGTCCGGACCTGGAACGCCGGTGCCGCGCGGGCCGACGCCTGGCAGAGCCGGTCCTGGGTGGCTATGGCCGCCACCGCCAGGGCCGTGCAGCCCTGAGCCGTCCTCGACCGGCAGCCTGACCACGAAGCTCGCTCCTGGCTGGCGGGGAACGACCTCAAGCAGGCCGCCGTGAGCGGCCACGATACCGCGCGCGATCGACAGCCCGAGGCCAGCACCCGCGGTTCCGGCGCGGCTTCGCCGGCGGGCCTCGAACGGCGCAGCGACAACCTCAGCGGGCAATCCCACGCCCTCGTCAGAGACCGCGATCGATACCGATCCCTGGCCGGCCGGTTGCGCCTGAACCCGCACCGCCGTCCCCGGCGGATTGTGCCCGACGGCGTTGCCGAGCAGGTTGACGAAGACCTGCTCGAGCCGGTCATGGTCGGCCCAGACCACCGGCAGGTCAGGTGCGCACCAGATCTCCGTCATCCGAGCGCCGTCCGGAGGCAGGCAGGCGGCCGCGGCTTCGAGCACGAGCTTGATGTCGCACCAGTCGGGCTGCAGCCGGAGGATCCCCAGCTCGATCGCCGAGAAGTCGAGCAGATCCTCGACGAGCCTGCCTAGCCTGGTCGACTCGGCCGCGATCCTGCTCAGGAACCGGTGCTGGGATTCGGCATCCCAGGTCACGTCGGGCTGCAGCAGGCTGGTGGCGTAGCCGCGGATCGCGGTCAGCGGAGTCCGCAGCTCGTGGCTCAGCCTGGACAGGAACTCTCGCTGCAGCTCCTGCGAGCGGCGCAGCGCTGTGGCCTCCTGCAGCGCGAACACGGCCTGTTCCCGCTCGAGCGCGAGCCGGAAGGAGTGCGCGGCGTCCTCGATCAGGACCATCGCCTCCGACGTCGGCGGGCCAGAGCACCAGCTCGCGAGCAGGACGCTGAGCCCGGAAGGGGCCGCGAACGTCACCGCGAGATGCCACCGGCCGTCCGGGCCTGACAGTCGCCGCACGGTTCCGTTATCGCCAGGTTCTGATCCGATCGCGGTGGCCAGCGCGATCGCTTCCTCGGGTGAGTTGGCGACCTGTTGCCCGCCGGTCGCGCGGCCGCGTAGCCGCAGCTCTCTGCTGTCGCCGAAGGTCGCGAGCGTGACCTCGTCCGCCTGCAGGCCGCGGCATAGCGACTGGAGCGCGAGCCCGAGCCCTTCCCCGACCGGAATCGGGCCGGCCAGCGTCTCGAGCACCTCCCTGATCGTCTCCAGGACGCGGTTGCGCTCGGTTACCTCGTCGAGCAGCCGGTCCCGCTCGATCGCGCTGGCCGCGTACCCGGCGTACACGGTGACGAGTTCGAGCTGATCGCGCTCGGGCTCGCCGGCCTGATCGCGGAACACCGTGATGACGCCGGTCAGCCCGTCCCTCGCCAGCACCGGCACCGACCATGAGCTCGCGACCCCGGTCGCCGCCGCCAGGCCGGTGAACCGCGACCACCCGGCCTGCGCGTCGGGCACGATCACCGGCCTGCCGGTCGCCGCGGCCTGGCCAGCCGGTCCGCCGCCCACGCCGAACGGCAGCGTCGCCCACCGCGTGAGCAGCTCGTCGGGCAGGCCGAGCGAGGCGGTGCAGGCCAGTTCGTCACCGGCCGCGAGGTGAATGCACAGCCGGTCGGACCCGAGGGCCGCGCCGAGCGCGGACAGGATCAGGGACAGGCTCGACGACGGGTCGGCGGCGACAAGCCGTCCGGTCAGGCCGTGCAGTCTGGTCAGCTGGCGGCGGGCCGAGGAGTCGAGTTCCTGGCCGGACAGCAGCGCGGCGACGTCGTCTGGCCTGACCGTCGAGGACTCCACGTCGGCGGCGACCCGCCCGTGCCTGAGCACCACGATCCGGTCGGCGAGCCGGAACATGAGGTCGAGGTCGTGGCAGGCGATCACGATGGTGGTCGACTTGTCCCGCAGCGCCGCGATCAGCTCTTCGACCTGGGCGGCGTAGCGGATGCTGAGCGACGCCGTCGGCTCGTCGAGCAGCAGCAACTCGGGCTGGCCCGCCATCGCGCGCGCGATGGCGATCAGCTGGCGCTGGCCGCCGGACAGCGAGCGGATGCTCCTGGTGGTATCGGTCAGCGGGATGCCGAGCCGACTCAGCACCGCGGACGCGTCGGAGTGCATCCTGACCTCGGACAGCATGTGCCTGCGGCGCTCCCTGCCCAGCAGCAGGTTCGACGCGATGTCGAGGTTGTCGCACAGGGACAGGTCCTGCCACACGACGCCGACCCCGTGCCGGGCCGCGCTGACCGGGTCTGGGGGCAGCGGCCTGCCGCCCAGCAAGATCTCGCCGCTGCTCGGCGCGATGTCGCCGGCCAGGCAGCGGACCAGCGTGGTCTTGCCCGCGCCGTTCTCCCCCGCGAGCGCGACGACCTCGCCGGCCCTGATCTCCAGGTCGATCCCGTCCAGCGCGCGTACCGGGCCGAAGCTGACGGCCAGGCTCGAGACCTTGACCACGGCAGGCACCCCGGACCTGGCGAGTCCGTCTGGTCCGCCGGGAGCCGCCGCGGTGGCCAGAGCGGCGTCAGAGAGCGCAGTCATACCCACATTGTGCTCTGAAATGAGAAGTGACCAGGCAAAACGATCGGCCTGGCTCCGTCGGCGGCCGTTCGCGGGCCGCCCGCGGCGCCGCTCGAGGTGCGCTCGCGGCCTGCCCAGGTGCGGTCTGGCTAAGTGCGGCCGGTTACGGCAGCTTCCAGTCGATCTCCTCGCCGCCCTGCCCGGCGAGCAGCGTGCTGGCGCGGCTGAACGGCCGCGAGCCGAAGAACCCGTGATCAGCGGACATCGGGCTAGGGTGCGCCGATTCGACCAGCGGCACGCCGGACAGCAGCGGCGCCAGGTTCCGCGCGTCCCGGCCCCACAAGATCGCGACCATGGGCACGTCGCGCGCCGCCAGCGCGGTGATGGCCCGCTCGGTGACCGCCTCCCAGCCCTTGCCGCGGTGCGACCCCGGCTTGCCGGGCTGCACCGACAGCACCCTGTTGAGCAGCAGCACGCCGCGCTCGGTCCATGGCGTCAGGTCGCCGTTCGACGGTGCCGGGTAGCCGAGGTCGTTGCTGTACTCGCGGAAGATGTTCACCAGGCTGCGCGGCAGCGGCCGCACCGACGGCGCGACGGAGAAGCTCAGCCCGACCGGATGCCCGGGGGTCGGATACGGGTCCTGGCCGACGATCAGCACCCGGACGTCGGCGAACGGCTGCTTGAACGCTCGCAGGATGTTCTCGCCCGACGGCAGGTACGACCGGCCCGCCGCGATCTCGGCGCGCAGGAAGTCGCCAGCCGCCGCGATCTGGTCAGCGACCGGTTCGAGCGCCTGCGCCCAGCCGGGCTCGATGATCTCCTCAAGCGGCCTGCGCGTCACGGGAACCGACTGTAACGCCCCGGTCCGTTCCCAGCACCCCACTCCGCCCGGATGCCCGGCCCGCGCTTGCGCCCCGCACGAAAGCTTTCACACACACGCGTTCCCTCCGGCGTCGGATGGATCGCGCGATCCATCCGGGAATCTCGGATCAATCACGGGATCCATCGGCACGGGGTGGCGGCGGCCAATTGCGCGAAACGGCATCAACCACATCGCAGGCGCTCCACGGCGGGCCGAGTCCATCCCTGAGAGTGTCCGCAGCGGATGAGACGGTACCGGCATGGACGACAACCCCGGTTTAGCCGCCTTGCTACGCCGGCAGCACAACGTGATTACGCGCAGCCAGGCTCTCGCGGTCGGCGTTGGGCATGACACTGTCCACCGCCGAGCGCTGGCCGGGGGCCAATGGCAGCGGCTGCTTCCTGGCGTTTACCTGACCGTGACTGGCACGCCGACGCAGAACCAGCGCGAGATGGCTGCGCTGCTATACGCCGGTCCTGGTGGCACACTCACCGGCCAGGCCGCCTTACGCCGGCATGGCATGCGTACCGTTCCCGCGCAGGTCATTGACGTGCTAATCCCGGCGAAGCGGGTCCGGCAGAGCCGGGGCTTCGTGCTCCTGCACCAGACGCTGCGGTTGCCGCCTCTGGTGTGCCACGAGGGACCGATTCAGTACGCGTTAGCGGCCAGGGCAGTGGCGGATGCCGCGCGGGCCATGAAGGACCTGACCCCGCCCAGCGAGCAGCCGCCCAACCATCGTCGGCTATCCCGCCATCTCGGCGATCCGGCCTTCCAGGAACGCCGCGCTCCGCGGCGTTCTCGGTCAGCGCCAGCGCGTCCTGGTAGGACTGCCTGGCCTCGGCCTTGCGGTCGAGCCGGCGCAGCAGGTCCGCCTTGGTGGCGGGCAGGTAGCGGTAGCCGTCGAGCCGCCCGTCCTGCTCCAGCCGCTCGATCTCGACCAGCGCGGCGGCCGGGCCCTGCACCATCGAGGTCACCACGGCCCGGTTCAGCGCGACCACCGGCGACGGCCAGGCCCGCAGCAGCCGGTCATAGAGCACGAGCAGTTGCGGCCAGTCGGTGGCCGCGTAGCTTGGCGCCTCGGCGTGCACGGCGCGCGATGGCGGCCTGCAGCGCGAACCGGCCAGGCCGCCCGCACCGCAGGGCCTCGATGACCAGTTTCCCGCCCTCGGCGATCGCGTCCGCGTCCCAGAGCGAACGGTCCTGGTGCTCCAGCAGTTGCAGCCCGCCGTGCGCGTCGGTCCTGGTCGCCCGCCGGGCGTCGGTGATCAGCAGCAGCGCCAGCAGGCCGCAGACCTCGGGCTCGTCCGGCATCAGCTCGCGCAGCAACCTGGTCAGCTCGATCGCGCGCTCGACTAGCTCGGGACGAACCAGGCCGGCCCCGTGCGGGTCGGTGTGCCCGGTGGTGAACAGCAGATGGATCACGGTCAGCACCGCGTCGAGCCGGTCAGGCAGTTCGGCGGCCTCCGGCACCCGGTAGGCGATCCTGCGCCGCCGAGATCTTCTTCTTCGCCCGCGTCACCCTGGCGGCCATCGTCGGCTCGGACACGACGAACGCCTTCGCGATCTCCGCGGTACTCAGCCCGCAGACCAGCCGCAGGGTGAGCGCGACCTGGGCTTCCCTGGCCAGCGCCGGGTGACAGCAGGTGAAGATCAGGCGCAGCCGGTCGTCGGCGATCACCTCGCTGCCCTCGGCACGCTCCGCGTCGGACCCGGACGCCTGCTCGGGCACGATCAGCAGCGGCAGCTTGGTCCGCAGCGTCCTGTCCCTGCGCAGGGTGTCGAGCGCCCGGTGCCTGGCCGCCGTGGTCAGCCAGGCACCGGGGTTACGCGGGACACCCTGCCGGGCCCACGCGTCGAGCGCCGCGACGTACGCGTCCTGCACGCACTCCTCTGCCGCGTCCAGATCCCTGGTCACGCGCGCGGTCGCGGCGAGCACGAAGGCCCACTCTCGCCGGTGCGCCTCGGCCACCGCGGCCGCGATCGCGTTCCTTGCGGTGTCCTTGCGGCCTGGGCCGGCGGGACGGGCAGGCGACGCCGCCGCGGCCGCCTGGCCTTCCCGCTGCGGTCCGCCGTTTCCGCCGCGCCTCATAGCCGCCTCGCCGCTCTCCGGCACAGCCAGTGGCCGTCAGCCGCCCGAGGTGTCCATGACCGGACGAACCTCGACGCCGCCGTACGGTGCCGGGCAGAGCTTGGCGATCTCGATGGCGTGGTCGAGGTCGCGCGCCTCGATCAGGTAGAACCCGCCGAGCGCCTCCTTCGTCTCGACGAACGGCCCGTCCGTGACGATGTCGCCGCGGATGGACGTCGCCGTGGCGGTGGGCTCGAGCGCGTCGCCGCCGGTGATCTTGCCGCCGCGCTCGCCGACCTGCCCGGCGAACCTGCCGTGCGCCTCCGCGGCCTGCTGCCATGACGCCTCGCCGCCCTCGGCGTAGCCGCTCTCAGCCTCGTAGATCAAGATCGCGTACTGGGCCATTGCAGTCTCCTTCGCATTGTGTCCGATCCCCCCGCTGCTTCCGACGAACGACAGTGTCTCGATTCGACAGGGGTCAGGCCCGATTTTGTTTTACTCAATCCCGCCGCGGACTCTGGCTCGCATCCCCGGTCGTTTCCGGGCGTCAGGCTCGGGATCCGCGGTCCCCCTGGCGACCCGCCGTCTCGGCCGCTGCCCGCAGGTGCTTGACCGCCGCAGCGGGGTCATGCGCGCCGAACACGGCTGTGCCAGCGACGAAGACATCGGCGCCGGCCTCGGCACAGCGGCCGATGGTCTCCTCGGTCACTCCCCCGTCGACCTGCAGCCAGATCTCGCCGCCACGCCGCGCGATCAGTTCGCGGGCGCGGCGTACCTTCGGCAGCACCAGGTCAAGGAAGTGCTGACCGCCGAACCCTGGCTCGACGGTCATCACCAGCAGCATGTCGGTCTCGGGCAGCAGGTCCGCGTAAGGCTCGACCGCTGTGCCCGGGTTCAGCGCCAGGCCCGCCCGCGCCCCGGCGGCCCTGATCGCCCGCAGGGTCCGCACCGGCGCCCTGGCCGCCTCGGCGTGGATCGTGACATTCCGCGCGCCGGCGGCCGCGTAATCCGGCGCCCAGCGGTCCGGGTCTGCGATCATCAGATGGCAGTCAAGCGGCAGCACGGCGTGCTTCAGCAAGGCGGCTACGACGGGCAGCCCGATCGTCAGATTCGGCACGAAATGGCCATCCATGACGTCGATGTGCAGCCAGTCAGCGGTGTCGGCTACGAGCGCTGCTTCGTCGGCCAACCTGGCGAAGTCGGCGGCTAGCACGCTCGGCGAAATCTGCATGGTCATGACATGCGCAGTCTACGAGCGAGCGAGGACATTCGTGGGATCGTCCTCCGGTGACTGCGGCGGCGACACTGTCATACCCCTCCGCTAGCTTCGCTCGCGTGTTCGGATGCCGACCGAAGGAGGGCATGTGCAACTGACCGAAGCACCAGAGCGGCTGCTCGATCGGGTACGCAAGCTGCTGGCGCAGGCCGAGGATGACTCGGTCACCCCCGCCGAAGCCCAGGCATTCACCGCGAAGGCTGCCCAGCTGATGGCCAAGTACGGCATCGACCGGGCCCTGCTGGCGGCCGACCGGCCGGAGACTGACCAGCCAGCCAACCGGATCCTGGACATCGACAACCCATGGGCAAGGGAGAAGGCCCATCTGCTCAGCGGGCTCGCCTCGGCGCTGCGGTGCCAGTGCATCCTGCTTGGCATCGAGGCCAGGAAGCCGGGTGCACCTGTTCGGCTTCGCCTCTGACATCGACCGCACCGACGTCCTGTACACATCCATCCTCATCCAGATGGCGCACGGCCTAGCCAGCGCCGAGGTCCCCGAATGGAGCAGCAGCCCGCGGGCGTGGCGCCGTAGCTGGCTGCTCGGCTTCGCGACCGCCGTGATCGCGCGCGTACGGGAGGCAGAGTACGGCGCGGTACGGGCGGCGACCAGGCAGGGCGCCCGCGGCGGCGAGAAGACCGCGCTCGTCCTGGCCGACCGCTCGCTGGTCATCCGCCGGCAGGTCGAAGAGGCCTACCCCGTGACCCGCAAGGCGCGGGTCACCTACACAGGCAGCGGGTACCGCGACGGCTACAGCCAGGGCCAGCGCGCCGATATCGGCACCACCAGGCTGCCGAGGGCACGGGGCCGCGCGCTGGCCAGCGCCCAGGGCCGGCCGCGCTAGACCACGGTCACGCTGACCGGAACTGCCGCGGGCGAGCGCCTACCTCAGCCACCTGCGTGCGAAGACTCCCCGGACCGAGCCGGGACCGCGGGGCAGCGTCCCCCGCGAGCGTCCTCCTGCCTTCAGGCTGAGCGGCTTGTGCCGAGCCGGCGCAGGATGGCCACGAAGATCGCGTCCGTGCCGTGCCGGTGCGGCCAGAACTGGGCGTACCGCGAATCCGGTTCCTGGCAGCGCAGCCCAGGAACCTCGGCGAGCAGCGCCGGGCAATCCAGGACCTCCAGATCCTGCGCGGCTGGCGAGCACCTCAGCTAGCACGCCCCTGGTCTCGGCGAGATGCGGCGAGCAGGTGACGTAAGCCAGGACGCCGCCTGGCCTGGTTGCCTCGATCGCCGAGATCAGCAGCCCGCGCTGCAGCTGGGTCAGCGTCGCGATGTCGGCCTCGCGCCGGCGCCAGCGAGCCTCGGGGCGGCGGCGCAGGCTGCCCAGCCCCGAACACGGGACGTCGGCGAGCACCCGGTCGAACGCGGCGGGCCGCCAGGCCGGCGCCGTGCCGTCGGCGGTGACGGCGCGGGCGGAGCCGACCGGGCGTACCGCTTCGCCGGCCAGCCTGGCCCGGTGCTCGTGCGCGTCGGCCGCGACGAGGACGGCGCCCCGCTCGGCCGCGATGCCCGCGAGCAGCCTGGCCTTGCCGCCAGGGCCAGCGCACAGGTCGAGCCAGGCCCGGTCCTGGTCACCGGTGTCCGCTCTGGTCAGCGCGAGCACGGCAAGCTGGCTCGCTTCGTCCTGCACGGCCGCGCGGTGTTCGGCGACGGCGGGAAGGGCGCCAGGGTCGCCGCCGGGCAGATAGGCGCCGAAGGGCGACCACCGCGCGGGCTGGGCCCCCGCGTCGGCTAGTTCGCCCGGCTGCGTCAGTCCGGGCACGGCAACCAGGGTGACCGCTGGCCGCTCCTGGTCAGCCGCGAGCGCGGCTTCGGTCTCCGGCAGGGCCGGTCCGGTCGTCGCGGCTGCCCGGTCTCCGGCCTGCAGCGGCCGTCGGCAGCGCTGCCCGTCGCCGGCTGCTCGCCGAGGGCCTCGGCGAAGGCGGCGACGATCCAGCGCGGGTGGCTGTACCTGATCGACAGGTGACCGGCAGGATCGGCTTCGCGATCCGGCGCGGCGAGCGCGATCCAGGCTTCGAGGTCACGCGGGGCGATCCTGCGCAGCACCGCGTTGACGAACCCGGCAGGCCGCCGGCCCGCCACCGCGATCGCGAGGTCGACCGTGGTCGCGACGGCGGCGTGCGCCTTGACCCGCATGCCGAGCAGCTGATGAGCGCCCAGCCGCAGCACGTCGAGCACCGGCGGGTCGATCTTGTCTAGCTCACGGTCGGCGCACATGCCGATGATCGCGTCGTAGCAGGACCGGTTGCGCAGCGTCCCGTAGACAAGCTCGGTCGCGAATGCCGCGTCCTGGCCGTGCAGTCCGCACTCGCGCAGGGCGGCGGCGAGCAGCAGGTTCGCGTATGCGTCGCGCTCGGTGACCGCGGTCAGCACTGTGTGCGCGATCAGCCGTGCCTGGTCTGATCCGTGCCCCGCGGCCCCTGGCCCCCGCCCGGCTGTCCGCCCGGCCGCGCCATGCCGCGACCCGGCCGTCCCTGCGGGCCCGCGCTGTGCTGGTCCGCTGCGCTGCCCGGCACTCGCCGCTGATCCGGCCCGGCGCGCGGAGCCAGCGCGCCGTCCGGCATCTCTGCTCATCTCAGTCGAGGCTCATCTCAGGTGAGATCATCTCAGTCGAGCACCAGGTCGGTGCTCCTGATTCCGCGAGCCCAGTCGGCGGCGGGCATCCTGCGCTTGCCTTCCGGCTGCACGTCGCCCAGCCGGACCGCGGTCGTGCCTGTCCCGGCGAAGACGCCGGCGCCGGTGACCCGTACCTCACCGGGCCCGAGGTCAGGCAGGTCGGCCGCCTCGCCGGCCGGCCTGCGAACCGGACCGAGCTTGAGCGTCGCACCGGTCAGCGTGGTCCACGCGCCGGGCGCTGGCGTGCACGCGCGGATCTGGCGGTCGATGGCCAGGGCTGGCTGCTTCCAGCTCACCCGGGCGTCGCCCCGCTCGAGCTTGGGCGCGTGGCTGATCCCGTCCGGTGGCTGAGGCCGCGCCCGGAGCTCGCCGGACTCGATCCCGTCCAGGGTGGCCACCAGCAGGTCCGCGCCCGCGACAGCGAGCCGTGCCAGCAGGTCACCGGCCGTATCTGCCGCCCCGACCGGCTCGGTGACGACGCCGAACACCGGCCCGGCGTCAAGCTCGGCCACGAGCCGGAAGGTCGTCGCTCCGGTGATCTCGTCACCGTGCAGGATGGCGTGCTGCACCGGCGCGGCGCCCCGCCAGGCGGGCAGCAGCGAGAAGTGCAGGTTGACCCAGCCATGCCGCGGGCACGCGCAGCGCCGGCATCGGGAATCAGCGCGCCGTAGGCGACCACCGGGCAGCAGTCGGGGCGATCTCGCGCAGCCTGGCCAGGAAGTCCGGATCCGACAGGCGCCTGGGCTGCAGTACCTCGATCCCGGCCTGCCTGGCCCGCTCGGCGACCGGGCTGGCCGCCAGCTTCCTGCCGCGGCCCGCGGGGCGTCCGGCCTGGTCAGTACCGCGGCGACGGAGTGCGACGAGTGCGAGCAGCGCGTCCAGCGACGGGACCGCGGCCCGCGGCGTGCCGGCGAAGACCAGCCGCATCGGCTAGAGCGCCTTGCCATGGGTCAGGTGCGGCGAGATCTTCACGGCGGGCACCTGCTCGCCCCACCACTCGGCCGCGCGGACCTCCTTCATCGCGAGCTTGCGCTGCTCGGCATCGAGCCGGTCGATGAACAGCACGCCGTCCAGGTGGTCGGTCTCGTGCTGGACGCACCGCGCCAGCAGCCCGCTGCCCTCGATCGTGACCGGCTCGCCGTGCATGTTGAAGCCCTTGGCGACAACGCCATAGGACCGCTTCGTCGGGAACGCCAGGCCGGGGAACGACAGGCAGCCCTCGTCGTCGGTCTCCTCGTCGGCCGACAGGTCCAGGTCGGGGTTGATCAGGTGCCCGACGATTTCGTCGACGTAATAGGTGAATACCCGCAGCCCGACCCCGATCTGCGGCGCCGCCAGGCCCAGGCCAGGCGCGTCCTGCATGGTGTCGGTCAGGTCGGCCACCAGCCTGCGCAGTTCGGCGTCGAAGTCGGTGACCGGCTCGGCCGGCGTGCGCAGCACCGGATCTCCGAACAGGCGGATCGGCTTGATACTCACCGGCGGTGTCCTCCAGGTACTCGATCCCAGGGCCGGTCCGCGATTGCGGCTGCTCCAGTCTACGAGCCAGCCAGCTTCGCGAAGCCAGGTGAACCGGGCGCGCCGCCCCTGGACCTGCGGCGCGACCGGCAGACGAGGACACCAGCAGACCGCGCACCGCTCGGCGACGAGCTAGTCGGTCCTCGCCCCGCGCAGGCGTGACCAGTCGCGTGCTCGCCGCCGGAGACCGCGCCTTGAAGGCGGCCTTCCTGGCCGCCCTGGCGACGGCGGGCATCGGGTGGTGATCGCTCAGCGCCGTGAGGAAGCTGGTCACGCCCGGGTGACTGACCTCCCACAGCCTGGCCACGATCTCGGCCTGGTCCTCCGGCGGCAGGTCGGGCAGCAACTCGGCGACGACGTCCTGCGCGTTGGCCTCCTCGAGCAGGCCGGCGCCGAGGTCGACCAGCAGCCACGTGCGGTCGGCCGGGTCCAGCGGCACCTGCTCGCCGTGCTCGATCAGCCAGACGGCTGCGTGCGCCCGCAGCAGCGGCCGGTCGAGCGCCGCCCTGACCTGATCGATCGCGGACATGCCGATCCGGTCGAGCACCGCGAACGCCGCACCGCGCTGCCCTGGCGAGCCGCCGGCCGCCGCGTCGATCAGTTCCGCGGCGGCACCGCCGGGCTCACGCACCCCGAGCCATGCCGTGATCTCAGCCTCGCCATCCTCGGCGTCGCAGTTGGCCAGGGCGGCCAGCAGCCCGTGGGCCCCCTCACGCCGCGCCGCGCCGAGCACGGGCACGTGCCAGCCCTGGGCTCGGAGCCTGCGGTGCACGCCCCAGGTTCCGAGCGGCGAGAGCGCGACAGTCAGGCTGCCGTCGCCCTCTTCGGTGCCGAGTTCGACGACGCCAAGATCGGCGAGGGTCTCCAGCGCGAGCGAGAGCGCTGCGCCCTGATCCGAGCCTGCCTTGCTGCCGCGCGATGCGTCAGCGGGTCCGGCCGGGGTTCCGGCGCGGCCCTGCCCTGGCCTGGACGGCGCCAGCTGGACCTGAGGCAGCTGTCCAGGCGGCTCGGAAGGCGAGGCTGATGCCGACGGTGACGCCGCGGTGGTGCTCTGGCCGTCGGGCCGCTGAGCGCGCTCGGCGGGGCCTGGCCCGCGCCGCGGTCCGGCGGCCGAGGCGTAGGCGTCGAAGAGCCCGTCCATCCCGACCGGACCGCCCACCGTGTACAGCGCGGTCGCGATCCCGTCGAGTTCCTCAGAATCCAGGACCACGGCCAGCGCCGCGTCCCAGATCTGCAGAATGGTCTCCGTCTCGCCGTGCGCGAGGATGGCCGCCAGCCCTAGGCCGCGGCTGGCCTGGCATGGCTAGCTCGGAGGCCGCCACCACCTGCCAGGCCGCCAAGACCTCTCTAGGTGCCAGATCGAGGGCCGAGGCCGCCGCGTCCATGGCCGCGGCATCGAACTCGCCGCCCGCGGACGCCGGCAAGCCTGGCCGCTGCGCAGCCCACTGGCTGAGATCGCGTGCGGCGCGCAAGAGCGGCGCTACCCGCGCCATCCCGGCAAGCTCATCCCTGGGCGCCAGCCGGACCGAAGGCAGCCTGCGGCGCTCCGGCGGTTTCCCCTGGTTGCGGCGCATCAGGTCAGCCACGTGTGCAGGCACGATCGGTTCCTGACCGTGCGGGACATCGGGCGGTGTGCCCGGCCTCTGCCGTGAACTTGCCACCCAAGCACCTTACGGCCTGATCGGCATAACGTCAGATCAGCTCGCCAGGGTCAAGCTGCAACCGGACCTGGCCCTGGCTCTTGGCCGCGCTGCGGGCGGCCAGTCCTGACCGCAGCGCGACGGCCAGCGCGGTCCCGTCGGTTGCGGGCGCTCTGACCAGGTAGCGCACGGCAGCATCGGCCTGCGGCGCCGCAGAATTGTCGTGTTCAGCGGCTACCGGACCCAGCACGTCGGCTCTGCGACGGCAGCGACACCGCATCGAGTAGCTCGCGAACATCGCTGTCGGCGCCCGTCAGGGCGGCAATCCGGACGACGGGCGGGAACCGCAGCTCCGTGCGTTCGGCAAGTTCGCGGTCCGCGAAGGTGGCGGGATCCCAGCGGATCAGCGCCTGCACCGCGGGCAGGCCCTGGTCAGCCAGCGCGATCACCTTGCCGCCTGCCAGGGCCGGCCTGACCAGCGCGGCGGCGTTCATCCAGCGGCGCAGCGCCTCCTCCCCGGCCCGCAGGCTCGGCCTGGCCAGCAACGCCCAGCCGTCCAGCAGGATCGCCGCGGCGTAGCCGCCGCGCGCCCGCGGCTCAGCTCCGGGGGTAGCGATGACGATCGCCGGCTCATCGGGAACGGCCACCACGACCTCAGGCTCCGCTCGACGTCCTGACCGGTACGCCGGGAAACGCACGGCTCAGTTCCTCGGCCGTCCGCCGCTCGCCGGTGATCAGCGCGCGGATGCCGGTGCCGCCGCAGTTCGGGCAGTCCCTGGCCAGCTGGAGCGCCGCACCATCCGCACAGCAGCTGCCGGTGCGGGCCGGACAGCGCGACCGGGCCAGCGCAGGCGGCGCACCGCGAGCCTGGTGCCGCAGTGCTGGCAGGCGACCGCGGCCAGGTAGCCGCGCCTGGGCACCTGGAACAGGACGGGTCCGGCGGCCAGGGCCTCCCTGGCCGTACGCAGCGCCAGACTGGGCATCCGCGCGGTCTGCGCGGCCTCGTCCCTGGCGAGTTCGGCATCCTCGCCGGCCGGCCTGATCATCGGAGCGGTAGCGCGCACGGTCGGCCGGTCGGCTACCAGCGGCTTGGCCCAGCCGGTGGCGATCAGCTGGGCGGCCTCGGCAGTCCTGGCGTAGCCGCCGATCAGGGCCGCGCTGCCGGTCCGGTGCGCCCGCAGCGCCAGCACGTCCCTGGCGTGCGGGTAGGGCGCCCGCGGTTCGGCGTGCAGGTCGTCGCCTTCGTCCCAGAGGACCACCAGGCCCAGGTCGGCTGACCGGCGCGAACATCGCTGACCGGGTACCCGCCACCACCTTGACCTGGCCCCGCACGGACGGCAAGCCAGCGGCGGTAGCGCTCGGCGGGTCCGAGCTGAGCGGTCAGGCCGGTGAACGCGGACGCGCCGACCGTCGCGGTGAGCGCGGTCTCGATCAGCTCGAGGTCCCTGGCGTCTGGCACCACGACGAGCGCGCCGCGGCCGCCGGCCACGGTCGCCGCGACCGCGCGGGCGATCTCGTCGGGCCAGGCCGGACCTGGCAGGGCCGACCAGACCGCGCGCGGGGACCTGCCGTCCGCGAGCGCGGCGAGGAACGCTGCTCCGGTCCGATAGCGCGCCCAGGGACCGGCCGCCTCGCCCGACCAGGAACCAGGGCCCGGCGGTCCCGCGCCCATGTCAGGTCCGGCGAACGTCGCGAGTCCAGCGCCTGCGTCCGGTGTCGCGGCTTCGACGCTCGCGTGCCGCGGCGGGATCGCCAGCCGCAGCACGTCGGCGAGCGTGCCGCCGTACCGGTCGGCCACTGCCCTGGCCAGGCCGGCGATCTCGGCGGTCAGCACGGGTTCTGGCGAGACCACCCGCTCAAGGAAGGCCAGGTGACCTTCGTGCTCGGACGTCTCGGCCCGTTCGACCAGGTAGCCGCCGGTCAGCCGGCCAGCGAACCTGACCCTGACCCGGCTGCCGGGCACGGCCCGCTCCGCGAGTTGCTCAGGCACCAGGTAGTCGAACAGCCGGTCCAGGTGCGGCAGCGGCACGTCGACGGCGACCCGCGCGACCGGCAGCCGATCCGCGGCCACCCGCCTCGCAGGCTTCCTCACCGGCCGCCGCGCGGCCCGCCGTGATGGCGCCCTGGCGGGCTCGGCGACCTGAGTAGCTGTCCCGAGAGCCAGTGCCGCCTGCACCTGCCCTGCCTCGCCCGCGCGAGCCGCAGGCTCGGCCTCCCGCTCGCCGGACGAGTCGGTCACAGCCCGGCGGCCGCCCGCAGCGCGTCTGCCTTGTCCGTCCGCTCCCAGGAGAAGTCGGGTTCCTCGCGGCCGAAGTGGCCGTAGCTGGCGGTCTGCGCGTAGATCGGCCTGAGCAGCTCGAGGTCCCTGATGATCGCGGCCGGGCGCAGGTCGAATACGGCAAGGACCGCGTCCTGGATCCGCTCGAGCGGGCACCTGCTCGGTTCCGAAGCACTCGACGAACAGTCCGACCGGCTTGGCCTTGCCGATCGCGTACGCGACCTGCGTCTCGCACCGGTCGGCGAGGCCAGCGGCGACGACGTTCTTGGCCACCCAGCGCATGGCGTAGGCGGCGCTGCGGTCCACCTTCGACGGGTCCTTGCCCGAGAACGCGCCGCCGCCGTGCCTGGCCATGCCGCCGTACGTGTCGATGATGATCTTGCGGCCGGTCAGGCCGGCGTCGCCCATCGGACCGCCCACCTCGAACCGTCCCGTCGGGTTGACCAGCAGCCGGTAGTTGGTCTTGTCCAGCTCGAAGCGACGCGAGCACCGGCTCGACGACCCGCTCCCTGACGTCCGGCATGAGCAGGGCCTTCAGGTCGATCGCTGGCGCGTGCTGGGTCGAGATCACGACGGTGTCCAGCCGGACCGGCTCGTTCTCGGCGTACTCGATCGTGACCTGCGTCTTCCCGTCCGGCCTGATGTACGGGATCTCGCCGCTATGCCGCACCTCGGCCAGCTTCCGCGACAGCTTGTGCGCCAGCATGATCGGCAGCGGCATCAGTTCTGGGGTCTCCCGGCTGGCGTAGCCGAACATGAGGCCCTGGTCACCAGCGCCCTGGCGGTCGAGTTCGTCGTCCCCTTCGCCCTCGCGATGCTCGTAGGCGTCGCTGACGCCCTGAGCGATGTCGGGCGACTGCGAGCCGATCGACACCGACACGCCGCACGAGGCGCCGTCGTATCCCTTGGCCGATGAGTCGTAGCCGATCTCCAGGATCTTGTCCCTGATCAGGCCCGGAATGTCGACATACGTGCCGGTTGTCACCTCGCCGGCCACGTGTACCTGGCCGGTCGTGATCAGCGTCTCGACGGCTACCCGGCTCTGCGGGTCGCCCTTGAGCATCGCGTCCAGGATGGCGTCACTGATCTGGTCAGCCATCTTGTCGGGATGACCTTCGGTGACGGACTCTGATGTGAACAGCCGACGAGCCACTTTGGCACTCTCTTCTCGATTCAGCGGGTCTCGCCGAAGTGTAGCCGCGCGGCGGGCTCCGGCGGGCCGTCCCCCGCAGCGCTGCCAGGTCAGCGGCCTGCCAGGCGGATCAGGTGAGCCTGGCCACCACCTGGTCCCAGATCACGTCGGCCAGCGACTCCTTCGGCCCGAGCGGCACCGAGACCTGCTGCCCGTCGGCGGCGAGGATCTCCGCGGCGTTGTCGGCGGTGCCGAACGCCAGGCCGTTCCCGACCATGTTGACCACGAGCAGGTCACAGCCCTTGGCCGCGAGCTTGACGCGGCCATTGCTGACCGGGTCGTCGGTCTCGGCGGCGAAGCCGACGATCACCTGGCCAGTCCGCCGACGCTGCGCGGAGAGCTCGCGAAGAATGTCTGGATTCTCCGTCAGCTCGATCGGCCCTGGCGGACCGTCTGCCTTCTTGAGCTTGGTATCGCTCCTGGTCACCGGCCGGTAATCGGCGACCGCCGCGGCCATCACGACGGCATCGGCGCTGGCCGCGGCCGCCACCGCGGCCTCGCGCAGCTGGCACGCCGAGGTGACCTTGACCACGTGCACGCCAGCCGGGTCGGGCAGCGCCGTATTCGCCGCGAGCAGGGTGACCTGGGCGCCGCGCGCGGCCGCGGTCCTGGCGAGCGCGTATCCCTGCAGGCCTGATGACCAGTTGCCGATGAACCTGACCGGGTCGAGTTCCTCCCTGGTGCCGCCTGCCGAGACCACGACGTGCCGGCCGGCCAGGTCGTGAGCCAGGCCCGCGATACCCCTGGCGAGCACCCGCAGCACAGCCTGATACAGCTCTGCGGGCTCAGGCAGCCGGCCGGGCCCCGAGTCGCTGCCGGTCAGCCGGCCGGACGCGGGCTCGAGGACGATGGCGCCCCTGGCGCGCAGCGTCGCGACGTTCGCCTGGGTCGCCGGATGCTGCCACATCTCGGTGTGCATGGCGGGCGCATAGAGGACCGGGCAGCGGGCGGCCAGCAGCACGTTGCCGAGCAGGTCGGGGGCTAGGCCGGTCGCGGCACGCGCGAGCAGGTCCGCGGTGGCCGGGGCGACGACGACAAGGTCAGCCTGCTGGCCGAGCGCGACGTGCGGCACCTCGTGCACGTCGTCCCATGGGCTGGTGCTGACCGGCTGGCCCGACAGCGCCTCCCAGGTGGCAGCGCCGACAAACCGAAGCGAGTCGGGCGTCGGAACGACGCGCACCGAATGACCGGACTCGGTCAGCAGCCTGAGCAGCTCGCAGACCTTGTACGCCGCGATGCCGGCGCCGACTCCGAGTACAACGCGCACCGGCGCCTGCCGCCCAGGGCTCAGGCGAGCGGGATTTCCGTGGCCTCGGCGTGCAGCATGCCCTCGCTGATCTCACGCAGCGCGATCGACAGCGGCTTCTCCTGCACCCGGGTCTCGACCAGCGGGCCGACGTACTCGAGCAGGCCCTCGCCGAGCTGCGCATAGTAAGCGTTGATCTGCCTGGCACGCTTCGACGCCATGATCACCAGGCCGTACTTGCTGTCCACCACGTCGAGCAGCTCGTCGATGGGCGGATTGATGATTCCCTCGAGCGACGGAGTCCCTGCCACGTTTGCCTTCCAGATAAAGCCGTACTCGGCTTGAAAGCCTTACTTCGCCGGCTGATCAGCCGGCTTGGCCGTCATCAAGGCTACCAGCTGAGTGCAGACGTCCCGCACGGACGTGTTGACAAGAGTGACATCGAACTCACTCTCCGCTCTCAGCTCTGCCCTGGCCGCCTCCAGCCGCTGTTCGATCGCGTCGGCTGGCTCGGTTTCCCTGCCGGTGAGCCGGCGCACCAATTCGTCCCAGGATGGCGGCGCCAGGAAGACCAGGAGCGCGTCCGGGACGGCCGCGCGCACCTGCCTGGCGCCGACGACGTCGACCTCGAGCAGCCCTGGCAGGCCGCGCGTCAGCCGCTCCGCGACCGGGCCGCGCGGGGTTCCGTAGAAGTTGCCGGCGAATTTCGCCCACTCGAGCAACTGGCCGGCGGCCACCATGTCCTCGAACATCGGGCTCGTCGACGAACAGGTACTCCCGCCCGTGTACCTCGCCTGGGCGCGGCCGCCGGGTCGTCACCGAGACCGACAGCCAGATCTGCGGGCAGTGCTCCCTGATCGCCTGGACGACCGTGCTCTTGCCGACGCCTGACGGGCCGGAGAGCACCGTCAGGCCCGCGGGGACAGGGGCTCCGTCATGCGATCGGGTCGAACTGGCCTGATCGCCCATGACGCAACTCCCCCGTCCCCGCGTGTGGCGCCTGACGCCCTTAGCGGCCGCGCGGCGGTCTCCCGACGCGCGCGCTCCGGATAGCACCGCTCAGACGTCGCGGAATTCCTGCTCCAGCGCGATCCGCTGGTTCGCGCCAAGTCCGCGGACGCGACGCGACTCGGCAATGCCCAGACGCTCCATGATCTGCTTGGCGCGGACCTTACCCACGCCAGGCATGGACTCAAGCAACGCCGAGACCTTCATCTTCCCGACGACATCGTCAGTCTGACCGTCCTTGAGGACCTCAGGCAGGGTCGTCGAGGCGTGCTTGAGCTTATTCTTGATCTCAGCACGCTCCTTGCGTGCCTTTGCCGCCTTCTCCAGGGCGGCGGCCCGCTGGTCGGGGGTCAGTGGAGGAAGAGCCACGCGTGGTCACCTCGGGTTTCGTATCGAAAAACTCTGTTCGCGAGGGGAAACTAGCGAGTTCAGGCCGCTAGAGCAACGCGAACCCCCGTTTAACGCGCCACAATTCATCCATAATCACGCAGTGAGTACGTTCCGGTACTTAGTGTAATCGTCTGAGGTAAGGCTGACCACGAATCGATGGCCTTGCGTGTCGTCAGCGACTGCGCGCTGTTTCGGTGGCTTTAGGCGTGTCGATGGTGTCGATCGTGTCGATGGTCCATCCATCACCGGAATCCACGATGGCTGGACCATCCATACACTGGGGCCACGATCGACGAGCAGCCGAAGCCTTCGCGGTGTCAGCGGGCGGCTGGCTGGTGCCGGCGGAGCGCGGTCGCCAGCGCGGCCGCCGCGGCGCCAGGGTCGGACGCACCGGTGATCGGCCGGCCGATCACGAGCAGATCCGCGCCGGCCCGCAACGCCTCTTCGGGCGTCGCGACCCTGGCCTGGTCATGGCTGGACTCACCTGCCGGGCGTACCCCCGGCGTGATCAGCGTGACGTCGGGGCCGACCTCGGCCCTGACCGCCGCGACCTCCCGCGGCGAGCAGACCAGGCCCCGCGCACCCGCGCCGACCGCGAGCGTCGCGAGCCTGCGCACGGCGTCGCTGACAGGGCCGGCGATGCCGATCTCATCCAGGTCCCGGTCGCTGAGCGAGGTCAGCACCGTCACCGCGACGATCCTGGTGTTCGGCAGCGCGTCCACCGCGGCCTTGATCGCCGCCGCTCCTGCGGCGGCGTGGACGGTCAGCAGGTCCGGCCTGACCTTGGCGACGGCGCTCGCCGCGCCGCCGACGGTCGCGGGAATGTCGTGCAGCTTGAGGTCGAGGAACACGTCCACGCCGCGGGGTCCGCGCACCGACGCCACCGCGTCTGGCCCGAACCGCAGGTACAGCTCGAGCCCGATCTTCAGCGTGCTGACGTGCGGCGCCACCAGGTCGGCCCAGTGCGCGGCGGTGTTCAGGTCCGGCGCATCGAGCGCGACAGCGATCGGGGCGCGGCTTGTCATGTTCTCTCCATCCTCGCGGACCTTCCGGCCTCGAAACTTCCGGCCACACAGCAGGGCACATCGTCGGGCCCGCCTGATCGCGGCAATGCTCGCGCAGGTACCCAGCCGCGCCGCATCCCATGCCGCCTATGGCATGTTTCCCCTGCTCCGGCTGCCTGCTGTGGTCTTCACCTCGTGCGCGCGCCCGACCAGATCGGCGGCCTTGTCGACGCCGCGCTGCGCGAGTTCCTCGTCCAGTTCGCGCAGGATGCGGGCGCACGCAGACGGGTCGTGGAAGATCGCGGTGCCGACACTGACCATCGACGCGCCGGCCAGCATGAGCTCGAGCGCGTCGCGGCCGGTCATCACGCCGCCCATCCCGATGATCGGCACGTCGGGCAGCGCCTCCCTGACCTGCCAGATGCACCGGACGGCGATCGGCCTGATCGCGGGGCCAGACAAGCCGCCGGTCAGCCCGGCCAGTACGGGCCGCATCGTCTCGGTGTCGATCACCATCCCGAGCAGCGTGTTGATCATCGACAGGCCGTCGGCGCCCGCGGACACGCAGGCACGGGCGATCGCGACGATGTCGGTGACGTCGGGCGACAGCTTGGCGAACACCGGGATGTCATGCCTGGCGCGAGCCCTGACCGCGGCCAGCACCGCCCCGGCGTCGGCGGGATCGCAGGCGAACACCTGCCCGCGGTGCTCGACGTTCGGGCACGAGATGTTGACCTCGATCGCGGTGACCCCGGCGGCATCCGACAGCCGGGCGGCCAGCTCCGCGTACTCCTCGACCGTGCCGCCGGCGATCGAGACCACCGTCCTGGCACCGCGTGACAGCAGCCACGGCAGGTCGCGCTGCAGGAACGCGTCGATGCCCGGCCCCTGCAGCCCGATCGAGTTGAGCATGCCGCTGCTGGTCTCGGCCATCCGCGGGGTCGGGCGGCCCGCGCGCGGCGCGAGCATGACCGACTTGGTGACGACCGCGCCGATCTTGGACACGTCGATGAACTGCGCGAGCTCGCGGCCCGAGCTCGCGCAGCCTGAGGCGGTCAGGATCGGGTTGGGCAGCTCGGTGCTCCCGAGCCTGGTCCGCAGGTCAGGTGCCATGGCCCTGCCTCCGCTCTGGAGCGGGCTGGCGGCCGCGGACCGGCTGGCCGGGGCTCCGGTTCGCCGGGTCGCCGGCGCCGCGTACGGGCGCGGGCCGCGGGCCGCGACCGGCCCGCGACTCCCAGCCGGGAGCGCCGAAGGCGTCGAACGGGATCGTGCCGACGTCATCCCAGCGCACCTGCTCGCCGCGGAACACCGGGCCGTCCACGCACGACCTGACCATCCTGGTGATCCCGTCCGACCCGACGACCGGCAGCACGCAGGTCATGCAGGTGCCGATCCCGCAGGCCATCGACTCCTCGACCGCGACCTGCACGGGCAGGTCGTACCGGCGCGCCAGCGCGGTCACCTGGCGGAGCATCGGCATCGGCCCGCAGGCGTAGATCACGTCGGTCCGCGCGTCGTGGATGACCTGACCAAGCATGTCGGTCACGATGCCCCGCGCGCCGAGCGAGCCGTCGACCGTCGTGATCGTCGCCGACCGGCCGGTGCGCCGCGCGGTCAGCGCGCCGAAGACCCGGTCGCCGCTGGCCGCGCCGAGCAGGAAGTCAACCGAGCAGCGTCGCTGCCTGAGCCGGTCGGCGAGCGCGAACAGCGGCGCGCTGCCGTAGCCGCCGCCGACCAGCAGGCAGCTCACCGGATCCCGCGGCACCGGGAACGGCCGGCCGAGCGGCCCGGTGACGTCGAGCACGTCCCTCGCCCTGCGCTCGGCCAGCCACCGGGTCCCCGGCCCGGTGACGGCGAAGATGAACTCGACCGTTCCGCCGTGGTCGGGCCGGACGTCGTGAATCGAGAACGCGCGGCGGAGCACCATCGACGTGTCAGGACCGCCGACCGCGACGGTGACGAACTGGCCTGGCTTGAACCTGGCGGCGATGCCGGGGGCGACGATCGTCATCGCGTGGTAGGCGTCGACCCGGCGCACGGTCAGCACCGTGCCGCGGACCTGCAGCGGGCCCGACTCGGACTCAGGGTCGCTGACCGTCATGCCTGACCATCCGGCCAGTGCCGCCTGATCCGCTCGGCGTGCTGCTGAAGCGACCGCACACCCACCTCGTTCCTCATGATGGCCTCGATTCCCTGCACGATCGCGGCGAGCCCGGCCATCGTCGTCACGCAGGGCAGGCCGCGGCGCACCGCCGCGGTGCGGATCTCGTAGCCGTCCCGGCGCGGGCCAGGCTGCGCCCGCGCCGCCGAACGGCGTGTTGACGACGAGGTCAACCTGGCCGGCCAGGATCCGCTCCACGATCGTGGGCTCGCCGTCCGGCCCGCGGCCGTCGCTGTGCTTACGGACGATCGTGGCATGCACGCCGTTGCGGCGCAGTACCTCGCCGGTACCGCTGGTCGCCCAGATCTCGAATCCCAGGTCGGCGAGGCGCTTGACCGGAAAGATCATCGCGCGCTTGTCCTTGCTGGCGACCGAGACGAAGGCGCGGCCCTTGACCGGCAGCGCGCCGTAGGCGGCCGCCTGCGACTTCGCGAAGGCGGTGCCGAACACCTCGTCGATGCCCATGACCTCGCCGGTCGAGCGCATCTCGGGCCCGAGCAGGGTGTCCACCCCAGCGCCGTGCTCGTCCCTGAACCGGCCGAACGGCAGCACCGCCTCCTTGACCGCGATCGGGGCGTCCAGCGGCAGCGTTCCGCCGTCGCCCGATGCGGCCAGGACGCCCTCGGCCCGCAGCTCGGCGATCGTCGCGCCCAGCATGATCCTGGTCGCGGCCTTGGCGAGCGGGACCGCGGTGGCCTTGGACACGAACGGCACGGTCCGCGACGCCCGCGGGTTCGCCTCCAGCACGTACAGCAGGCCAGCGGCCAGCGCGTACTGCACGTTCAGCAGCCCGCGAACGCCGACGCCGCGCGCGATCGCCTCGGTCGAGGCCCGCACCGCGTCCATGTACTCGCGCCCGAGCGTGATCGGCGGGAGCGCGCAGGCCGAGTCGCCGGAGTGGATCCCGGCCTCCTCGATGTGCTCCATCACGCCGCCCATGTACAGCTCATCGCCGTCGAACAGCGCGTCCACGTCGATCTCGATCGCGTCGTCGAGGAACCTGTCGATCAGCACCGGGTGCTCGGGGCTCGCCTGGGTGGCCCGGTGCACGTAGGCCTCAAGCGTCACCTCGTCGTAGACGATCTCCATGCCGCGGCCGCCCAGCACGTAGGACGGCCTGACCAGCACCGGGTAGCCGATCTCCGCCGCGATCTCGGCGGCGTCGCCCGGCGACAGCGCGGTGCCGTGCCGCGGCGCGAGCAGCCCGGCCGCCGCCAGCACCGCGCTGAACTCAGCCCGGTCCTCGGCCAGGTGAATCGCGCTCAGGCGCGGTACCGAGGATCGGGACGCCCTCGGCCTCCAGCGCCCGCGCCAGGCCGAGCGGCGTCTGGCCGCCGAGCGACACGATGACGCCAGCCACCTCCCCGGCCGCCTGCTCGGCCGCGACGACCTCGAGCACGTCCTCCAGCGTCAGCGGCTCGAAGTAGAGCCGGTCGGAGGTGTCGTAGTCGGTGGAGACCGTCTCCGGGTTGCAGTTGACCATCACGGTCTCGAAGCCAGCCTCGGCGGCTGCGAAGCACGCGTGGACGCAGGCGTAGTCGAACTCGATGCCCTGGCCGATCCGGTTCGGCCCGCTGCCGAGGATGATCACCTTCGGCTTGGCCGACGGCGGCACCTCGGACAGCTCGTCGTAGCTGGAGTACAGGTACGGCGTGCTGGCTGCGAACTCCGCGGCGCAGGTGTCCACCATGTGGTACACGGGGCGCACCTCGAAGTCCCGCCGCAGCGACCTGACCTGGCGCTCGGACATCGCCAGCAGCTGGCCGAGCTGCGCGTCGGAGAACCCGCTGGACTTCGCGGCGCGCAGGCTGGCCGGCGTGGGCGGGCCACCCCGCGCGATTTGTCGCGCCTGATCCTCGATGCTCTTGACCTGCTCGATGAACCAGGGGTCGATTCCGCTCGCCGTCGCTAGCGTCGGCCACGGAGGCGCCGGCCCGCAGGGCCTGGTGCAGCGTGCCGATCCTGCCGTCGTGCGGTACCGCGCAGCGGGCGACCAGGGCGTCGCGGTCACCAGGCGGATCGCGCCAGCTCAGCGGCGCGCCGGGCTGCTCGAGCGAGCGCAGCGCCTTCTGCAGCGCCTCGGCGAAGCAGCGCCCGATCGCCATCGCCTCGCCGACCGACTTCATGTGCGTGGTCAGGACCTGATCGGCGCCAGGGAACTTCTCGAACGCGAACCTCGGCACCTTGACCACGACGTAGTCGAGCGCGGGCTCGAAGCTGGCCGGGGTCTCGCCGGTGATGTCGTTGCGGATCTCGTCGAGGGTGTAGCCGATGGCGAGCCTGGCCGCGATCTTCGCGATCGGGAAGCCGGTCGCCTTCGAGGCCAGCGCGCTGGACCGGGAAACCCTGGGGTTCAGCTCGATCACGACCATCCGGCCGGTGCGCGGCTCGACGGCGAACTGGATGTTGCAGCCGCCGGTGTCGACGCCGACCGCGCGCAGCACCGCGATCGCCAGGTCGCGCATGCGCTGGTACTCGCGGTCGGTCAGGGTCATCGCCGGCGCGACGGTGACCGAGTCGCCGGTATGCACGCCCATCGGGTCGACGTTCTCGATCGAGCAGACCACCACGACGTTGTCGTTGCGGTCGCGCATCAGCTCGAGTTCGTACTCCTTCCAGCCGAGGATCGACTCCTCGAGCAGGACCTCGGTGACCGGGCTGGCATCCAGGCCCTGCCCGCCGAACCGGCGCAGGCCGGCGGCGTCGTAGGCGATGCCTGAGCCGGAGCCGCCGAGGGTGAAGGACGGGCGGACCACCAGCGGGTAGCCGAGATCGGCGGCCGCGGCCTCGCACTCGGCCAGCGAGTGGCAGACCACGCTGCGCGGCACCTCGCCGCCGACGCTGGTCACGATCTCCTTGAACGCCCTGCGGTCCTCGCCCGCCTTGATCGCGTCGATGTCCGCGCCGATCAGTTCGACCTCGTAGCGGGCCAGCGTGCCCGCCTCGTGCAGCGCGACGGCGGCGTTCAGCGCCGTCTGGCCGCCCAGTGTCGGCAGAAGCGCGTCGGGCCGCTCCGCGGCGATGACCCGCTCCAGCACGTCAGGCGTGATCGGCTCGATGTAGGTCGCGTCGGCGAACTCAGGGTCGGTCATGATCGTCGCCGGGTTGGAGTTGACCAGGCTGACCCTGATCCCCTCCTCCCGCAGCACCCGGCAGGCCTGCGTTCCCGAGTAGTCGAATTCGCAGGCCTGCCCGATCACGATCGGCCCTGACCCGATCACGAGCACCGAGTTGATGTCCTCGCGCTTAGGCATGACGCCGCCGGAAGGGCCGCCGGCCCGACGGCGCGCTCATCGGGCGCGCTCCATCAGGTCGCAGAAGGCGCCGAACAGCCCGGCCGCGTCGTGCGGGCCTGGCGCGGCCTCTGGGTGGTACTGGACCGCGAACGCCGGCGCGTCAAGCAGCCTGAGTCCCTCGACGACGCCGTCGTTGAGGTTGACGTGCGTGACCTCGGCCGCGCCGAAGGCGGTCTCGAACCGGACCGGGCTGGCATTGGCGTCTGATCCCGGCGGCCCTGACGGCATGGCGACCGCGAAGCCGTGATTGTGGCTGGTGATCTGCACCGCGACCGGTTCGCAGGTCCTTGACGGGCTGATTGCTGCCGCGGTGGCCGAACCTGAGCTTGTAGGTGCGGCAGGCCGAGCGCGCGGCCGAGCACCTGGCTGCCCAGGCAGATGCCGAAGACCGGAACGCCGGCCGCGAGCACGTCCGCGCATCGCGTCGACCGCGTAGCCGCAGGCGGCCGGGTCGCCTGGGCCGTTGGAGAAGAACACCCCGTCCGGGTTGACGGCGAGGATCTCGGCTGCCGTCGTGGTCGCGGGCAGAACGTGCACCTCGCAGCCGAGTCCGGCCAAGGCGACCGGGGTGGCGGCCTTGATGCCGAGGTCGACGGCGGCGACCCTGAACCGCACGGCCCGTCCAGCCGGCGGCGCGACCAGGTAAGGCTCGGGCGTGGTGACCTCGCGGGCAAGGTCGGCGCCCGTCATCGGCGGGCTGGCGAGGACGCGCTCGGTCAGCGCCTGCGGATCGGTGCCCGCGGTGCTGATCGCGGCCCGCATCGCCCCGCGCTCGCGCAGATGCAGCGTCAGCGCCCGGGTGCCGGTGATCGCGATCGCAGTGATGCCGCGGCCGTTCAGTTCCTCGTCCAGCCCGCGCACAGCGCGCCAGCTGGACGCGACCGGGCTCGGGTTGCGGATCACGAACCCGCTGACCCAGATCCGCCGCGACTCGTTGTCCTCATCGTTGATGCCGGTGTTGCCGATATGCGGGGCCGTCATCGCGACGATCTGACGGCAGTACGACGGGTCGGTCAGCGTCTCCTGGTAGCCCGTCATACCGGTGTTGAACACGGCCTCGCCGAACGTCTCGCCCTCGCAGCCGAACCCGGTACCGCGGAAGGTCGTGCCGTCTTCGAGCACGAGCATTGCGGGCGGGTGCGAGCTCACGACGTCAGCTTCCCGTCGAGAACTGTCGGCGCGCCGCGCAGGAACGTGGCGACGACCTGGCCAGGCAGCTTCATCCCGGCGAACGGCGAGTTGCGGCTGCGGGAGGCGTGACCGGCCGGATCGACCGGCGCGATCGGCTCGGGGTCGTACAGGACCAGGTTGGCGGGCGAGCCGGCCGCGATCGGGCACCCGTGCCGCAGGTCCTGCTGCCCGGTGGCGGGCGCACCGAGCCCGGCGTTCACCATGCTCCCGCCGATCCGGCCGATCGCCGCGGGCCTGACGGACATCCGGTCGGCGACCGCGGCCCAGTCGAGCAGGCCGGTGCTCACCATCGCCTCATGCACCACCCGCAGCGCCGTTTCCAGGCCCGTCATGCCAAACGAAGCCTGCGACCACTCGGTCTCCTTGTACTCCACCGGGTGCGGGGCATGGTCGGTGGCGACGCAGTCGATGGTCCCGTCGGCGAGGCCGGCCCGCAGCGCGGCGACGTCTGCGGCCGTCCGCAGCGGCGGGTTCACCTTGTAGACCGGGTCGTAGCCGACGGCCAGATCGTCGGTCAGCAGCAGGTGATGCGGGGTGACCTCGGCCGTCACCCGCCAGCCCTTGGACTTGGCCCACCGGATGATCTCGACCGAGCCCGCGGTGGACACGTGGCAGACGTGCATGGCCGATTCGACGTGGGCGGCCAGCAGGCAGTCGCGTGCGATGATCGCCTCCTCCGCGACCGCCGGCCAGCCGGTCAGGCCGAGCCTGGCCGACACCTCGCCCTCGTTCACCTGGGCGCCGGCGGTGAGCCGCGGTTCCTGGGCGTGCTGCGCGATCACGCCGTCGAACGCCTTGACGTACTCCAGCGCCCGCCGCATCAGCGTGGCGTCGCTGACGCACTGCCCGTCGTCGGAGAACACCCGGACCCTGGCAACCGAGTCCGCCATCGCGCCGAGTTCGGCTAGCTGGCTGCCCGCCGAGCCCGGTCGTCACGGCGCCGACCGGGTGCACGTCGCAGTGCCCTGCCTGCCTGCCGAGCCGCCAGACCTGCTCGACCACGCCGGCAGTGTCGGCGACCGGATCGGTGTTCGCCATCGCGTGAATGGCGGTGAAGCCGCCGAGCGCGGCCGCCGCCGTCCCGCTGGCCACGGTTTCGGCGTCTTCCCTGCCCGGCTCGCGCAGATGTGTGTGCAGGTCGACCAGGCCAGGCAGCGCGATCAGCCCGTCGGCGTCGATCACGGTGCGCCCGGTCGGCATGGTCACCGCCGGTGCCGCCTGATCCGCGCTCACTGACGCTGGCGATGATCTGGCCGTCGACCAGGATGTCCGCGGGCGCGCCGCCGAGCGGCCTCGCGCCCCTGATCAGCCAGCGACCCTGCGCGCGCGTGCCTGCCGCGTTCACCGGTGCACCCCCGATCCCGCCGCCGCGACGTCCGGCTCGCCGGTCTGCCGGGATGCCGCGTCGTTGTCGCCGGCTGTCAGCTCGCGCTCCTCCGCCGGCGGCGGCTCAGCGGGTCCTTGCGAGCCGCCGAGCAGCAGGTAGAGCACCGCCATCCGGACCGAGACGCCGTTGGTCACCTGCTCGACGATCGTGGATCGCGGCGAGTCGGCGACGTCGGCCGCAATCTCGACGCCGCGGTTCATCGGGCCAGGGTGCATCACGATCGCGTGCTCGGGCAGCAGTGCCATCCGGTCGCCGTCCAGGCCGTACCGGCGGCTGTACTCGCGCACGCTCGGGAAGTAGGCGTCCGACATCCGCTCGTGCTGGACGCGCAGCATCATCACCACGTCGCTGGACGGCAGTACCGAGGAGAAGTCGTAGCTCACCGAGCACGGCCAGGTGCCCACGGCGACCGGCAGCAGCGTGGGCGGCGCGACCAGCGTCACCTCGGCGCCCAGCGTCCGCAGCAGCCAGATGTTGGACCGCGCGACCCTGCTGTGCAGGACATCGCCGACGATCGTCACGCGCAGGCCCTCCAGCCTGCCGAGCCTGCGCCGCATGGTGAACGCGTCGAGCAGAGCCTGGGTGGGGTGCTCGTGAGTGCCGTCGCCGGCGTTGACCACGCTGCCCCTGACCCACCTGGCCAGGCGGTACGGCGCGCCCGAGGCGCTGTGCCTGATGACCACCGCGTCGGCGCCCATGGCCTGGAGCGTGAGCGCGGTGTCCTTCAGGCTCTCGCCTTTCGCGACGCTTGAGCCCTTGGCTGAGAAGTTGATCACGTCGGCTGACAGCCGCTTCGCCGCGGCCTCGAACGAGATCCTCGTCCTCGTCGAGTCCTCGTAGAAGAGGTTGACGACGGTCCGGCCGCGCAGGGTTGGCAGCTTGGGTATCGGCCGCTCGGCCAGCCTGGCGAGTTCCTCGGCCGTGTCCAGGATGGCGACGGCATCGTCCAGGCTGAGGTCGGCCGCCGAGATCAGGTGCCTGTTCACCGGCTCACCTCCGGCGCGACCTGCAGGGTGACAGCGTCCTGGCCGTCGGTCTCGGTCAGCAGGACCCTGACTACCTCCCGCTTGGCGGTCGGCAGGTTCTTGCCGATGTAGTCGGGCCTGATCGGCAGTTCCCTGTGCCCCCGGTCGACGAGCACGGCGAGTTGCACCGCCCTGGGCCTGCCGATGTCGTTCAGCGCGTCGAGCGCGGCCCGGACGGTGCGGCCTGAGTACAGGACGTCGTCGACGAGCACGACGACCGAGCCGTCGATGCCGGCGTCAGGAACCTCGGTGCGGCCGAGAGTCCTGGCCGGGCGCAGCCTGAGGTCGTCGCGGTACAAGGTGATATCGAGCGAGCCGACGGGGACCCGGACGCCCTCGGTGTCGGCCAGGCGCGCGGCCAGGCGGCGCGCGAGCGGCACTCCCCTGGTCGGGATCCCGAGCAGCACGACGTCCCTGCCGCCATCGGTGCGCTCGAGAATCTCGTGCCCGATCCTGGTCAGGGCCCGGCGGATCTCATCGGATCCCAGGACGGTCTTGCCACCGCGAGCGGCGTCTTCACCCACGGCCCCGGATGATGCGGGCGACGCGGGTGATGCGGGCACGGCCCCGGATGATGCCGGCGCGGTGGGCGAGGCGGGTGATGCGGCACCCGCGGAATTCGTGCTGACAGCCATCAGCGGACCTCCTTCCCCGCCTCTCAGGACGGGTCTTAAAGGACGTCGAACGGCCACTAACCTACCAGCAGGGCGCATGTATCCCTCGCAGGCACACCGCCGGCGCACCGGTCGCGCCCTCCGGCGCTCGCCGGCTCCGAAGCGCAGTCCCGCCCGCGCAAGCTTGGATCCAACTGGGCGCGGCAAAGCCACCTATTTCGGGCGATGACGTGGCCCGTTCAGATCCAAAGTCCAAGTTGATCAAGATTGCGGGCGCGCCGCGGTGCGGGAGCGGCATACCGGCGCGCCCACGGGCCCGAACTCGCCCGCCAGAGGACGCTCAGCTTCCCGACGAGACTGTTTCCCGACGAGACTGTCCACCTCATCGTTGGACATGACTCATAGTCGCAAAACGGGCAAGTCGGGCGGCGAAGTGGCTCATTCGTGTCCGAAGTCAAGTTGATCATGGGAGAGGGCGGCGCGGGGCCGTCATCAGCGCCGCGACGAGGCCGGTTGGTGGGTGCCGACGGTTAGCCCGGCTGATGGGTGCAGGCGGCCAGCCCGGCCGGCGGGTGCCGGCGGCTAGCCCCACTGGTGGGTGCCGACGGCCAGGCGCCATGAGGTCCCTGGCCCCTGTGCGGACCTAGTTCGCTCGGCTCCAGGCTCACTGGAAAGCGCCCGCGTGGTACGGATCGGGACGCCGCCGACCTGCTAGGACACGCCATACTTACCTTGGACATCGCCGACATGCCACTTCAAGCTAGGCTGTAGCTGACTTGGGCAGCTGCCCCCCTGTTGCACTGTGGCGCGTAAGTTAGACCGATTTTTGCCGATCGGCTTGACCTTGTCGCCCTCTCGGCTTACCGTCACTGTCCGTAACCAGCAGAATGTCGTTTACTAAGGCCAGGGACCCAAACCATGCCATCTGACTACGCGAAGACCCTTGGCGCCAGGTTGCGCGCTATTCGCACCCAGCAAGGCCTGTCCTTGCACGGCGTGGAAGAGAAGTCCAGGGGCCGGTGGAAGGCCGTGGTTGTCGGCTCTTACGAGCGCGGCGACCGGTCAGTCACCGTGCAGAAGCTTGCCGAGCTCGCCGAGTTCTACGGCGTCCCGGTCTCTGAGTTGCTGCCTGGCGACGCCGGTCCCGGGGTTCTGATCCCCGCCCCCAAGCTGGTCATTGATCTGGAGAGGATGGCCACGCTGCCGCGTGACCAGGCTGGCCCGCTGGCCAGGTACATAGCCACCATCCAGAGCCAGCGCGGCGACTACAACGGCCGCGTGCTCTCCATCCGTCAGGAAGACCTTCGTTCCCTCGCTGTCATCTACGACAAGACTCCCTCTGACCTGACCGAGGAACTCATCGGCTGGGGAATCCTGGACTCCGCCGCCCGCGGCGCTGTCGACGTCGGCCTGACCCGCCTCCCGGCGTGCCGGACTAGATCGCCGGTGGGCAACGGCAGCGCCGACTGCGCCGGGACCCCGAGCGCGCTCTCGGCCAGCGCCACGAACGTCCCGGCATCGCGCAGCAGGTCGTCAGCCTCGCGCGGGGTGACGGCTCGCGGCAGGCCCGCCTCGGCGGCGGCCCGCTTGCCCGCGCCCGCCGCGAAGAACGCGGCCCACTCGCTCAGCGTTGGCTCGACCCTCGGAAGAAGCTCCCACACACTGAGCGGCCGCCGGCGGCGCGGGGCCGTTGGCTCGGCGCGCGCCGCCACGATCGCGGCGGCTGCCCGCAGCGCTGCCAGGTGAGCGCCAACGTACCGGCCGCCCGCCGACACCTCGCTCTCGGCCGAGACCAGACCCTGCCGCGCTGACTCCAGCAGCGCCAGCGCCGACGGCGCGATCCTGCACCGCAACCGGTCAGGACCGACCTGCGCGATCGTGGTCATGGCAACGTCCTCCACTTCCTGCGGGCGGGCCGGGCGGGACGCTTCCCCACGCCCGCCCGGCTGCTACCCATTAGCCCGGCACGGCCGGACGTCTTGGCGCTTCCACCCTTGTATTCGAACATAGATTCGCTTCACTGTCCATTCGTTTGCTGCTGAGTTCGAATGTAGCGAAGGGCACTGACAATTTGGCCGGCGCTGCGCTGCTCAGGCAGGCGGCCCTGGTCATTCCGGGTCGCGTACGCTGGGCGGAATGGCGACGACAGCAGCGCTATGCGACCTTGGGCCCAGAGAGTTCCTCGGCGAGGTCGATGTCCTGCTGGCCATCTACGCCGATGCGATGGACGCCGATGCGGCGCTGCTGCCTGGCCGCCAGGAACTTATGCGCAGGCACGCCGCGTATCCCGACTTCAAAGCCCTGCAGATGCGCGCGGCCGGCTACGCCATCGACGACCCGGACGCCGTGCTCGGGTTCAGCTATGGCTTTCGTGGCGAGCCAGGTCAGTGGTGGTACGACGCCGTCTGGGCGGCGCTCTCGCGTACGATCGGGCCGGCCCTGACCGCAGGATGGCTGGCTGACTGCGTGGAGGTCGCCGAGGTGCACGTCCGCAAGGACCAGCAGCGCCGCGGCATCGGGACCCGGATGCTGACCGCCCTGACGGCCGGCCGTCCGGAGCGGACCGCCATGCTCTCCACGCCCGACCGGGACACGACCGCCCGCCGCCTCTACCGCCGGATGGGGTTCACCGACCTGCTGACCGGCTACAGCTTTCCTGGCGGCAGCCCGCCTTACGTGGTTATGGGCGCGGTGCTGCCGCTGGCCGATCCGCTCGCGCCAGCCAGTCGGCCGCGCTCGGCCAGTCCGAGCATCTGATAGATCTCGCCCGTCGCGCGCGACCAGTTGAGCGTGTAGAAGTGCAGGCCAGGCACGCCCTCGTCGAGCAGTCGCTGGCACATGCCCGCCGCGTACTCCACCCCGATCTGACGGACTGCCGCGCGGTCCTCGGCGTTCGCGTGCAGCCGGTCAGCCAGGTCGGCGGGGAATCGTGCTCCGGACAGCAGGATGGCCCGGTCGATCATCGGCACGCTGGTGATCGGCATGATGCCCGCGATGATCGGCACCGCGCAGCCGCGCGCCGCGACCTCGTCCCTGAACCGCAGGTAGTCCTCGGGGAAGAAGAACATCTGAGTGATCGCGAAGTCCGCGCCAGCCCTGCACTTCTCGATGAAGAAGCCGACATCTGAGTCCCTGCTGAGAGCGCGGATGTGACCTTCGGGGAATGCCGCCACGCCGACGCAGAAGTCGCCGATGCCCGTGACGAGGCCGACCAGTTCGGACGCGTGCCGCAGCCCGTCCGGATGGGCGACCCACTCCCCTGCCGGATCACCAGGAGGGTCGCCGCGCAGCGCCAGCACGTTCCTGACCCCGACCGCCGCGTAGGAGCCCACGACGTGCCGCAGTTCGGCGACCGAGTGATTGACCGCGGTCAGGTGGCCAACGGGCGTGAGCGTGGTCTCCTCCGCGATCCTGCCTGTCACCCGGACGGTGCGGTCCCTCGTCGTGCCGCCTGCCCCGTAGGTGACCGACACGAAGGTCGGGTGCAGAGGTTCAAGTCGCCGGATCGCCAGCCAGAGTTGCTGTTCGTCAGCGTCGGTCTTCGGCGCCATGAACTCAAATGAGAACGAGCGCCCGCCGCTGGCCAGGAGATCCCTGATCAGCGGGGCTTGCCGCGGCAGCCACGATGACATTGACCCAGGCTATCCGGGTCGGTGCGGACCGGGCAGCCTCCTCTCGGCAGATCTGGCGGCGGCTCAGAGGTAGAAGGCCCGCAATCTCGGATCCACGCTCTGCTCGGCACCGGCGATGGCCTCCAGCATGGAGCGCAGCGTGGTGACGGCCTCCTTGCCGTGGGCCGCGGCCAGCCTGCGCTCGTAGTCGCGGTGGAAGCGCCTCGCGGTGGCCAGAGCCCGTTCCCCGCGGTCAGAGAGCCTGACCAGCCTTGCTCTGCGGTCGCCAGGATCGGGCTCGCGCTCCACGTAGCCGCGGCGCTCCATGTCATCGACGATCTGGGCGGCGCCCTGCTTGGTGATTTCCAGATGGCCCGCCAGGTCGCTGACCGTCATCGGCCGGACGGCGAGCGAGCGGAACACGAAACCGTCCGAGCGTCCGAGGTCGGAGAATCCCGCCGCGGCGTGCGCGGCGTGCAGCTCCCTGACGAACTCCTGGAAGGCCACGTCCGAGCAGGATGCCGAGATCGACGGGTTGCTTTCGCGCAGGCATGCGCTCTATCTTAGACAAGTCAGCTTGGACAAGTTGACTTGTCTATCTATGGAGCAGCAGCCATGCATGTCATCACCGCAGAGAACGCCCCGCGCTTCGACCTTCCTGGCGTCCGGTTCACCGGCTACGCCTCGCCAAGCCGCGGCTGCGACGACTTGTGCGCGTGGCGGATCACGGTGGCGTCTGGCCTGGTCTCCGACCAGGCGCACACGCTGGACAGCGACGAAGTCTTCCTCGTGACGTCCGGCACCATCCGGCTGAGCCAGGAGAGCGAGCCGCTGACGGCCGGGGACTGCGCGATCGTTCCGGCCGGCACCCCGATTCTGCTGAGCAACCCCGGCGCGGATGAAGCAAGCGCGCACGTGCTGATCAAAGCTGGTTTCACCGGGAAAATGGCCGACGGCTCCGCCGTGCCCACACCGCCCTGGGCCCAGTAGCCCGCCACCCGAGGTTCATCGATGTCCGGGATGGCGGTGCCGCGAAAGCGGAGCGTCCGCGGCCGGGCGGGGCGCGTCAGCGGGCCGCGGATAGACGTGCGGCTAGGCGAGCGGCGGCGGCGCCGGGGTCGGTGGCCTCGGTGATCGCGCGGACGACCACGACCCGGCGGGCCCCCGCCTCCAGGACGTCGCCGAGGCTCTGCTCGTCGATGCCGCCGATCGCGAACCAGGGCTTCGTCGCGGCGAGCCCGGCCGCGAAGCTGATCAGGCCGAGGCCGGGCGCGGGCCTGCCTGGCTTGGTCGGCGTCGGCCAGACCGGTCCGGCGCAGAAGTAGTCGGCCGCGGCATTCGTCGCCGCCTCGGCGGCCTCGGCCTCGGAGTGGGTCGAGAGGCCGAGCACCGGATCGGGCCCGACGATCTGGCGTGCGAGAGCGGGCGGCAGGTCGCCCTGGCCGACGTGCAGCACGTCGGCGCCTGCCGGCGAAGGCCACGTCGGCGCGGTCGTTGACCGCGAGCAGCGCCCCGTGCCGGTCACATGCCGCGCGGAACACCTCGAGCAGGCCGAGTTCCTCGCGCGCCTCCAGCCCCTTCTGCCTGAGCTGGACGATGTCCACGCCGCCCCCGAGCACGGCGTCGAGGAAGTCGGGCAGATCACCCTGCTCCTGCCGCGCGTCGGTGCACAGGTACAGCCGCGCAGCCGCGAGCCTGGCACGGAGCGCCCCGGGATCCCGGCGAGCACCGGGCGCAGGACCCGGAGCGGCAGCCCGCAGCGGATCTGGCCCAGCGGCAGCGGCGGTAGTCACGCTGCCATCCTGCCAGCCTCCCGCAGCAGCCCCAGCCCCGCCGCGCGACGCCGGGGACCAGCCGCGCGACCCGCGGCAGGCGCGACCGGCGCACCACGCGGCACCGCTGGCGGCGCGAACAGGCGCGCCAGGGCGAACAGGCACGCGCCAGGCAGAGCGGGTGGCGCCACGCGGCGCCGGCCGCCCGCGTCCAGGGACGCTCGCGGTTTAGTAGGCGAGCGCCTGGGCCCGCCTGTTGACCTCGCTGCAACGGTTCGCGGCGATCGCCTCGATCGGACTGCCTGGCAGCGAGTCGTCGGAGGTGAAGAGCCAGCGCATCGCTTCGACGTCGGAGAACCCGCAGTCGAAGAGCAAGGTCAGCGTGCCGTGCAGTCCCCGGACGATCTGGTCACCGTCGAGGAACGCGGCCGGCACGCCGAAGGTACCGTCCGGGCGCTGCACGCCGAGTAGCTTGCGGTCGCGGAGGAACTGCTTGATCCTGCTCGCTGGCAGGCCAAGTTGGTCTGCGACCTCGGAGACTGTCAACCATTGTCCGACGATGGCGTCGGACCGGGGGTCGATCTGTGCCACGTCCAGATCCTTTCCCCAGCTGCGCTGTTTACCAAACCAGTACTAGCCGTTCATCGGATATCGCGCTGCACCGCGCGGCTGCGTGACAACGCAGGTCATCGAGCGCAGTCACGCAGCGGCACGCCTGGATCGCCGATCTTGCTCGCGTCGACCGAGACAGCGGCGTCGATCAGCCGCCTGCCCTGGGTCAGTTCCCGCGGCAGCCCGACGGCCAGCACCGCCACCAGCCGCTCTCCGGCCAGCCAGCACACCGCCCAGTGCGGCTCCCCCGGACGCCGGCGCCAGATCAGCTGGTCAGCGGCGCGGTGATCCCCCACGAACTGCAGCATCCTGCCGAACTGCTCGGACCAGAAGTACGGCACAGGATCGTATCGCTCTGATCCGCCGATCAAATTCGCCGCGAGCACGGCAGGAGCGCGCAGCGCGGTGTCCCAGTGCTCGGTGCGCATCCGACGGCCGAACCGGCCCGACCAGAACGCCGCGCAGTCGCCGACCGCGTAGACGCCAGGCGCTGACGAGCGCAGCTGCTCATCCACCGCCACGCCGTTCTCCAGCTTGACGGCGGCCGACTCGAGCCAGCCGACCTCCGGCCTGACGCCGACCGCCGTGACGATCTCATCGGCGGCCAGGAAGCCGCCGCCCGCCAGCGCCAGCCCGTCATCGAGCACGGCCTCGACGGCCTCACCGAGCAACAGCTCGACGCCGGCCTCGGCGTACCAGGGCTCGGTGGCCGCACCCACCTCGGCGCCGATCGCGTTGGCGAGCGGCGCGCCTGCGGCCTCGACCACGGTGACCCTGACAGCCCCGCGCGGCCGCCGCCGTGGCCAGCTCGGCCCCGATCCAGCCGGCCCCGATGATGACCAGCCTCGCCCCTGGAACCAGGGTCTCCCGCAGCGCGAGCGCGTCGTCCATCGTGCGCAGGAACCGCTGGCTGCCGGGACCCTGCAGCCCGACCGGGCGCGCCCCGGTCGCGATCACCAGCCGGTCGAACGGGTACTCGCCCGGCATCGGTCAGGACCACTCCGTCGCCGAGCTGCTCGGCCCGCTCGCCGAGCCTGAAGTCGGCGCCGAGCGAGTCGAGCTCAGCCCGCAGCGAGGTGTCGTCGACCTCGCCCTTCATGAGCTGCTTCGACAGCGGCGGCCGGTCGTAAGGCGGCCGGACCTCGGCCCCGATCAGGGTGATCGCACCCTGGTAGCCGAGCGCCCGCAGCTCCTCGACGGTGCGCATCCCGGCCAGGCCGCCGCCCGCCACCACGATCCGTGCCGGATCGCTCGACGTCATCTGGTCCTCCAGCACTCGATCTGGCTGCCCGGACCCTCCCGCCGGCGGCCGATCACATCCGGTGCATCGTATCTGGGCACTAAGCTGGGCATCGACGCGCGGGAGTCCGGTGCGGACCGGACTGAGAGGGCGGCTGGGGAGCCGCCGACCGCAGAACCTGATCCGGGTCATGCCGGCGAAGGGAGCGCGATGGCAGAGCTCGAGGGGACGCACGCCGCGAACGCGGTGAATGGTCACCGAACAGCAGATGTCCTGATCATCGGCGGCGGCGTGATCGGCCTGGCCATCGCCTGGCGCGCCGCTCAGCGCGGGCTCAGGTCATGCTGGCCGACCCCGACCCGGGTCGCGGGCGCCTCGCACGCGGCCGCGGGCATGCTGACGCCGGTCGCCGAGGCCGCCTACGCCGAGCGTGAGCTGTTCGAGCTCGGCAGCGCCTCGCTGCGCGCGCTATCCCGCCTTCGCGGCCGAGCTGGCCGAGCTGACCGGGCTGCCGACCGGGTTCCGCCAGACCGGGACGCTGCCAGGTCGGCTACGACGCCGACGACATGGCGATGCTGGCCGAGCACGCCCTGCTGCGCGAGTCGTTCGGCGTCGCTACCCAGCCGCCTGACCAGCCGGGAGTGCCGCCAGGCCGAGCCGCTGCTCGGCCCGGCCATCGCGCGGCGGCCTGCTGGTCGAGGACGACGCGTCCATCGACCCGCGGCTGCTCACGACCGCGCTGCTTGCCGCGCTGCAACGCGGCCGGCGTGCTGCACCTGCGGCAGCGGGTGACGCGGCTGCGCACCGACGGCGACCGCGCGTCAGGCGCCGAACTTGCCGACGGCTCGGTGCTCAGCGCGGGCAGCGTCGTGCTCAGCGCGGGCTGGGCATCGGCGGACATCGACGGGCTGCCGCCTGGCGCCGCACCGCCGCTGCGGCCGGTCAAGGGCCAGATCATCCGGCTCCGCCCCACACAGGCGACGGTCACGCGCCAACGGCTCTCCTTCGCTGCTCAACCGGACCGTCCGCGGAATCGTGCAGGGATCGTCGGTCTACCTGGTGCCGAGGAATGACGGCGAGCTCGTGCTCGGCGCCACCCAGGAGGAGCTGGGTCCCGACACCACTGTCACCGCCGGCGGGGTCTGGCAGCTGCTGCGGGACGCACGGGCGATCGTCCCCGGCATCACCGAGCTCGAACTCGCCGAGGCGGTCGCCGGCCTGCGGCCGGGCACGCCGGACAACGCGCCGGTGATCGGGCCGTCGCCGCTGCCAGGCCTCGTGCTCGCCACCGGCCACTTCCGCGGCCGGGGTCCTGCTCGCGCCGGTGACCGCCGACCTGGTCGCCGGGTTCCTCGCGACCGGAACCCTGGACCAGGCCGCGGCCCCCTTCAGCGCGCAGCGCTTCGCACGGCAGGAACTGAGATGGAAATAGTGATCAACGGGGCGCCGCATCAGGTCGCCGACGACATGTCACTGGAGCGAGCGGTATCGCTCGTGTCGCAGGCTACGACCGGAATCGCCGCCGCCGTCAACGGCGAGCTCGTGCGCCGGGCATCCTGGCCGTCCACGCGGCTGGCGACTGGCGACGAGGTCGAGGTGCTGACCGCGGTGCAGGGAGGCTGACAGCGATGACCGAATGGCAGACCGGCGATCCGCTGGTGCTCGGCGGGCAGAAGTTCGGCTCCCGGCTGATCATGGGCACCGGCGGCGCGCCGAGCCTCGACGTGCTCGGCCGCGCGCTGACCGCCTCGGGCACCGAGCTGACGACGGTCGCGATGCGCCGGGTCGACCCGGGCGCGCGCGGGCTCGGTGCTCGACGTGCTCACCGAGCGCGGCATCAAGGTGCTGCCGAACACGGCTGGCTGCTTCACCGCGGCCGAGGCGGTCAGGACTGCGCGGCTCGCCGCCGAGGCGCTCGGCACGACCTGGGTCAAGCTCGAGGTCATCGCCGACGAGGTGACCTTGCTGCCCGACCCGGTCGAGCTGCTCGACGCCGCCGAGCAACTGGTCGCCGAGGGCTTCACGGTGCTGCCGTACACCAACGACGACCCGGTGCTGGCCAAGCGCCTGGAGCAGGCGGGCTGCGCGGCTGTCATGCCGCTCGGCGCGCCGATCGGCTCTGGCCTCGGCATTCGCAATCCGCACAACATCGAGCTGATGGTCCAGGCGGCCTCGGTGCCCGTCATTCTCGACGCGGGCATCGGCACCGCGAGCGACGCGTCGCTTGGCCATGGAGCTTGGCTGCGCGGCCGTGCTCCTGGCGACAGCGGTGACGAGGGCACGCGATCCTGAGCTGATGGCCGCGGCGATGCGGTCGGCGGTGATCGCCGGGCGGCTCGCGCTACCGGGCCGGGCGGATTCCACAGCGCCGATACGCCCTCGCGTCATCCCCTCCCGTTAGCGCCTAGCTGGCCAAACCGTAACCCGGCTCAGGCGGGCAAACCTGCCCCTACACTGTTGCCGATGGATACCGCCCTTTCGCCACCAGTGGGCCAGCTGCTTGGCGGCCGGTACCACGTTGACTCGCGGATTGCGCGCGGTGGAATGGCGACGGTGTACCTCGGCACCGACACGCGGCTGGACCGCGTGATCGCGCTGAAGATCGCGCATCCTGAGCTGTCCGACGACGCCGAGTTCGTGCGCAGGTTCATCGGCGAGGCGCGCTCGGCCGCCCGGCTGTCCAGCCCGAACGTGGTCGGCGATCTTCGACCAGGGCTCGGACAAGCGGCTGCACTACATCGCGATGGAGTACGTCCCTGGCCGGACGCTGCGCCAGCTGCTCAACGAGCGCGGCAGGCTGAGCGCCAGCGAGGCGCTCGACATCATGACCGGCGTGCTGGCCGGGCTCGCCGCCGCGCACGAGGCCGGGTTCGCGCACCGCGACGTCAAGCCGGAGAACGTGCTGCTGACACCGGCGGGCGCGGTGAAGGTCGCCGACTTCGGGCTGGCGCAGGTCGGTCGCCGGAGCGGTCCAGACCAAGGGCGGCATGATCATCGGGACGGCCGCCTACCTCGCGCCAGAGCAGGTCTCAGGCGGGATGTCCGACGCCCGCACCGACGTGTACGCGGCCGGGATCATGCTCTTCGAGCTGCTCACCGGCGATGCAGCCGCACACCGGCGAGAGCCCGCTCGACGTGGCTTACAAGCACGTGAACGAGGTCGTGCCGCCGCCGTCGAGCGTCCTGCCAGGGCTGTCTGGCGCGGTCGACGCGCTGGTGGCGATGGCCACCAGCCGCGACCCCGACCTGCGGCCGACCAACGCGAGCCAGTTCCTGCGCGCGATCCAGGAGGTCAAGGACACCAGCGCGCTGCCTGGAACGGCGCCCTATCAGGCGCCGGGCTACCACGCGCCGGGCCCGCACGGGCTGCCAGGTTATGACCGGGCCACCGAGCCGCACCCTGGGCCGTCGGCGTTCTCCGGCTCTCATCCCTACCAGGCGCCGCCTGGCGAGTCGGGCCCGCACATCGGGTCGCTGGCCGGGCCCGGGCCTTACGGCCGCGGCGACGAGGCTAGCCAGGACACGCTGCTCCCCGACGGCGGCTACGAGCCAGGCGGCTACTCACCCGGGCGCTGGGACTCCGTGCCCCAGCGCCCGTCGGGCATGCACCACAGAAGTTCTGGCGAGTTCCGCGACTCAGGCCAGTTCAGGGACTCTGGCCAATTCAGGGACTCTGGCCAGTTCAGGGACTCTGGACCGCATGGCGACTCAGGACGATGGGAGGCCGCAGGCGCGGTCGGCGCGTCGGCGTTGCCGTCGCTCAGCCCGCAGAACTCCCATCCGCTCGACGCGCCACCCGCCGGCCCGCCCTCTCAGCTCAACAACACCCTGGTCGTGAGCGACGCCACCCAGCTAGCTCCGTACGGCGACCTGCCGCCGGCCGGCCAGGCGCAGCAGTTCCCAGGCGGCCGGCACCACGGCCGCAGGTCGGGACCGCCACGCGAGTCGTGGCTCGGCCGGTACCTGTTCAGCGGCAGGCTGGTCTATGTGGCCGGCGCCCTGGCCGTCATCCTCGTAATCGCGCTGGCGTCCTGGTGGTTCAGCTCCGGTCGCTATCAGAACGTCCCCGCCGTCACGGGGCTGACCTACAGCGAGGCCAGCAACGTGCTGCAGAACCAGGGTCTGCACGCTCAGCGTGGTACCGCCAAGCACAACCCGATGAAGAAGGGCCACGTCTTCAGGGTCAAGCCGGCCAGGGGCCAGAAGGTGCCGAGCGGTTCGACCGTCACGCTGCTCGTCTCGCTCGGGCCGGTCATCAGGACCGTGCCGAACGTCAGCGGCCAGCCAGAGGCAGCGGCCAAGGCGATTCTGCGCCAGCACAAACTACGGGTTGCAAGCCAGGACAAGCCTGAGGTCTCCAGTTCGGTCCCGGCTGGGGCGGTGATCGGGACGATTCCCCGTGCCTACGCTCAGATCCCGAAGACCACGCCGGTGCGGCTGATCGTGAGCGAGGGCCCTGGCCTGCCGAATTTCGTCGGCATGCAGGTCACGGACGCGCAGGCCGCCGCCAGCGCGGGAGGCTATACGATCAACCCGGTCGCCAACGCCAAGGGCAGCGAGCCGGCCAACACGATCGTCAGCCAGGAACCGCGGCCGAACACGCCGATCACGGCTGGCGAGGTCGTGACGGTCCACTACTCGCCAGGACCGCCGACGGTTCCGGTGCCCGACGTCCGCGGCATGCCGGTCTCGCAGGCCATCCAGGTCATGCACCAGGCCGGATTCCGGATCACGATTAACCACGCGGGGCCAGGTGGCACGGTCGGCAGCTACAGCCCGACCGGCGATCAGCCCAAGGGCACGGTCATCACGCTCACCATCGGCGTCTTCAGCGGGCTGTAGCGCTCGGACCGGGCAGGCGGTCAGAGCCCTGGGCCCTCACCAGGCTGCTCCTGGTAGGAGTAACGCTGCTCGCGCCACGGGTCGGCGTTGTTGTGGTAGCCGCGCTCCTCCCAGAAGCCACGGCGGTCGCCGATCATGTACTCGATCGCGCGCACCCACTTGACGTTCTTCCAGCCGTACCGCGACGGCACTACCAGCCGGACCGGGTAGCCCTGTTCAGGCGTCAGTTCCCTGCCGTCGCGGTGCGTCGCCAGCAGGGTGTCGGGCGCGGCGAAGGCTTCGAGCGGCAGGTTGGCGCCGTAGCCGAAGTCCGCCCAGATCATCACGTGCGTGGCGCGCTCGGATGGCGGCACGGCACGGAGCACCTCGGCGGCCGGCACTCCGAGCCAGGTGATCCCGAGCACGGTGAACTTCGTGACGCAGTGAAAGTCGGCGATGATCTCGCACGCGCGGCAGGGCGCGGAAGCCGTCCCAGGTCCACCGGCGCTCACGGCCCGTCCGTGTGGCGCCGTACACCCGCAGGTCCCAGCGCTGCGGGTTGCAGGCCGGGACCGGCCCGTAGTGCAGGACCGGCATGCTCGGCTGCACGTACTGACCTGGCGGCAGCCGATCCTGCCCGGATGGCCCATCGCCGTCCGCGCTGGTCTGCACCGGCTGCCGCGGCGCCGGAACACCAGCGCGGCCCGGGCTTCCCGCTCCGGGCCGAGATCGGCGATTCTGGCACCTCCGCCGTCCGCGCGGATTCCCGGCGCCTCTGCGCTCGGCGGCCTCATGACCGGCTGACCTGTTCCCTTCCTCCTGGAGCGGCCGACCCCTCTTCCAGCCGCCGCCGGTTTAGACGAGCGCAGCCATCTTGTCACCTGCTGTTGGCGGCGCGATCAGCGACCGTCCGGCACGGCCCGCCCGCGGTGCGCTAAGCTACCGAGCATGCATCGCGCCTATGAGTTTTTTTATGGCTTCTCGCCCGGCCACGGGGAGGAAGCCCGCTCGGTGATGCGCTAACGCAGAACGCGGACGAACTCCAAGCCCTCGGCCGGATGGCCGGGGGCTTTTTTGTCGTTAATGAGGGCGAGGAGGACGAGATGGTGATCGTGATGGCTCCCGAGGTGACCCAGGGAGATATCGACTCGGTAGTGGATCTGGTGCGATCGGCGGGCGGAGAGGCATTCGTCAGCCGCGGAGTGTCCAGGACGATCATCGGGCTGGTCGGCGACGTCGAGCATTTCGGCGCCCTGAACCTGCGCAGCAGGAGCGGCGTCAGCGACGTCATCCGGGTGTCGGTCCCCTACAAGCTGGTGAGCAGGGAGCATCACAAGGAGCGGTCGGTCATCTGGGTCGGCGGCGTGCCGATCGGGCCATCGACGATGACGCTGATCGCCGGGCCATGCAGCGTGGAGACACCGGAGCAGACCCTGGCGGCGGCGATGATGGCCAAGCAGGCGGGCGCCTCGTTGCTCCGCGGCGGCGCGTTCAAGCCGCGAACATCGCCTTACGCGTTCCAGGGACTCGGCGAGGCTGGCCTGAAGATCCTGGCTGAGGTCAGGGCCGAGATCGGGCTGCCGATCGTCACCGAGGTGGTCGACCCGGCCAGCGTGGACCTGGTCTGCGCGCACGCCGACATGCTGCAGGTCGGCACCAGGAACATGCAGAACTTCGCGCTGCTCCAGGCCGTCGGCTCGGCCGGCAAGCCGGTCATGCTGAAGCGCGGCATGAACGCCACGATCGAGGAGTGGCTGATGGCGGCCGAGTACATCGCGCAGCGCGGCAACCTCGACATCGTGCTCTGCGAGCGCGGCATCAGGACGTTCGAGACGGCGACCCGCAACACGCTCGACATCAGCGCCGTCCCGGTCGCCCAGCGGCTGTCTCATCTGCCGGTCATCGTCGATCCGTCGCACTCGGGCGGCCGGCGCGACCTGGTCCTGCCGCTGACCAGGGCCGCGATCGCGGTCGGAGCTGACGGCGTGATCGTCGACGTGCACCCCGAGCCCGCCAAGGCGCTGTGCGACGGCGACCAGGCGCTCGCCGACGACGACATCGCCGAGCTCGCCAGCGTGATGCGGTCGATGCCAGCCCTGCTCGGCCGCGACCTGGTGCAGGCCGCGGAGCCCGTCACCGTCGGATCGCTCTGACCCTGGAGCCGCGGGTGCGGACCAGCGGTGCCCGGGCAGACCCGCCGCCACCGTGGCGCGTCAGCCTGGCCGGTACTCCTGGGCCGAGGCCGCCAGGGCGTCGGCGAGTTCGTCGACGTCGAGCCTGGCCTCGATCTTGTGCAGGTCGGCGACCCTTGCCTTGGTCTCGACCTGGCGCGGCAGCAGCAGCGAGCAGCAATCCTCGTCGGGCAGCTGCGAGAGGTCCAGCGTGCTGATCCGCCGGGCCTCGGCCATGATCTCGGTCTTGTCCAGGCCGATCAGCGGCCGCAAGATCGGCAGCCTGACGGCCTCGTCGAGCGCGGTGATGTTCGCCAGCGTCTGGCTGGCGACCTGGCCGAGCGAGTCACCGGTCACCAGCGCCGTCCGCGCGCACCCGCCGCGCCATCGCCTGGGCGGTCTTCAGCATCAGCCGGCGCTGCGCAACGATCTGCAGCCGGCCAGAGCCTGAGCTGGCGAGCCGCTGCTGGGCCTTGCCGAAGGGAACCACGAACAGCCGCGACCCGCGCTGGAACCGGTCAAGCTGGCGGACCAGGCCGTACGCCTTGTAGACGGACTCGGGGCCGGTCAGCGGCATGCCAGAGAAATGCAGGAAGCTGCAGTACAGCCCGCGGCGCATCATCCGGTACGCCGCGACCGGCGAGTCGATGCCGCCGGACAGCAGCACGAGCCCGCGTCCGCTCATCCCGACCGGCAGGCCGCCTTGCCCGGTCAGGCCGTCGGTGTAGACGAAGATCTCGGACTGGTCGACCTCGACGTAGATGGTGAAGTCCGGGTGCCGCAGGTCGACCGGGTTGCCGAACTGGCTCTGGATCCTGCTCCCGATCGCGATCGCCATCTCGGCCGAGGTCACGCCGAACCGCTTGTCGCGGCGCCTGGCGCGGACGGCGAACGTGCCTGGCCGGCCGCCGGCGAGCTCGGCCGCGGTCTCGATCGCGGCCTGAGACCTCCTTGGCGACGCGCACGGCCCGGCAGACCCTGACCACGCCCATCACGTTCAGCATCCGCTCGGCGATCCGGTCCGCCGCGACCTGCGCGGCCTCGCGGCGCGCGAGCGCACCGCCGTCGCCATGGCCGGCTGGCGCTGCCGCCGGTCGCGGTCGCCGCCTGACCCGCGTCCGCGGCCGGCGACGGGTTGAGCACGATGACGCCGTCGCGCTGCCACAGCTTGATCCCGACGCCGAGGTCGGCGGCGGCCAGCCTGATGTTGTTCTGCAGCAGCCGCTCGAACTGCTGACGATTCTTGCCCTTCAGCACGATCTCGCCGAGCTTGAGCAGCACGCACGGCTCGTGCAGGCCGGCCCGTGCGTGATCGGGGTGCGAGAGGGCTGGCACGGCAGTCATACCTGAATTCTGACAGGTCTTCGCCACTGTGCGGCCCTGCGCTGCCGGTCCGCACCGCACGTAGGGTGGCGTGGTGACATCAGGCGAACCGTCGGCGGCCCGGGTTCGAGCGGCCAAGCCAGACGATCTGGATGCCATCATCGCGATCGCGCGGGCGACCGGGCAGGACGAAGACTGGGATCAGGTCTTTCCCGGATACATACGGCACCTGCTGGACCACGGCACGCTGCTGGTCGCCGATTGGGGCGGCGCGGTGACCGGCTACGGCGGCACGATCAACGCCGGAACCGCGGCGCGGCCTATCTCGATGCTGACCGACCTGTTCGTCGACCCTGCCGCGCATGGAACGGGGACCGGGCGGGCGCTGCTCCGGTCGCTGTGGGCCGGCGATGAGCCGCGCATGACGTTCAGCAGCCTGCACGCGAACGCCCTGCCGCTCTACACCAGCTTCGGCGTCGACGCCTGGTGGCCGCTGCTGTACCTGCGCGGCGATGTCCGCCGGCTGGCGATGCCGCCAGGCTGGTCCGTCGCGGCCGCCGCGCCCGAAGACGTCGCCGCGCTCGAGCGTGACTGGACGGCCATCGACCGCACCGCGGAGCACAAGCTCTGGTCGGGCTGGCCCGACGGAGCGGCCGTGGTCGCGAGTTTCGATGGCCAGCCTGCAGCCGCGGGAACGACCGGCGGTGCAGGACCTGAGTACGGCACCTGTCACCTCGCCGCCGATCCCGCCATCAGCGAGGACGCCGCAGGCGACGCCCTCGTCGCGGTGCTGTCCTGGCTGGAGCCGGCCGACGGCCAGGCCAGGGTTTGCCTGCCCGCGCCGCACCGGGCCACCCGCACGCTGCTGCGGTCAGGCTGGCGGGTCGAGGAGTTCGACCTGCACATGGCGTCCGAGCCAGGGCTGATCGACCCGTACCGGCTCACGCCGTCCGCCGCCCTCGCCTGACGACTCCCGGCACTCCTTCGGTGTGAGCTAGCCCGCAGTACCGCTCACGACCCTGGTGTCGCCGCCGACCCGATCCCGCATGGCCGGCAGCACAACCGCCAGCGCGTCGGCCAGTGCCTGCACGTCGGCGTCCGGCAGGTCGGCCAGCAGGTCGGCGACCCGCCTCGCGTTCCGCTGCCGGCGGGCGGCCAGTGCCGCCCTCCCCACGTCGGTCAGGCTGACCAGCGCCACCCGGCCGTCAGAGGGATCGGACGTCCGCGTGACGAGGCCGCGTTGCTCGAGGCGCTGCACGAGCTGGGTCATGGATGGCTGCGACACGCCTTCGGCCGCGGCCATCGTGGTGATCCGCTGCGGGCCGCGGCGGTCGAGGGAACCCAGCGCAGCCACGGCGGTCAGGCTCAGATCGCGGTTCTCCGAGACACCGCGGATCACGAGCGAGACCAGCTCGATCAGATTGCTCGCCGGCTGACTGAGGTCCATGCCCCATTTATATAAGATACCTATGTATCTCGCAAGCGCCCGGCTGCTGAACCGCGTCACAGCGGGCGTCAGTGGCCGAGCACCCCGCAGAGCAGGCGGTTGTCGCCGTGCTGCCAGATGGTGCCGACCTCGGCGAATCCCGCGGCGCGCAGCGCGTCGACGTGAACGCTGAGCAGCCCGGAGGGCGAGCCGTGGTGCTCGCCGCCATGCGTTCGCCGCGAACGCTCGGCGACCTCGGCCGCAGAGCCGGATCGGCCGTCACGGCGCCCCACCAGGCCTCCCAGGTCTCCGCGATCGAATCGCGGCGCTGCTCCTCGCGCTCGTTCAGCGCCCGGCCGAGTCTGGCCAGTGTCGGAGCGGCGGCCTTGTCCTCGGTCAGGTGATCGCCGTTCAGCATCAACCCGCCCGGCCGGAGCACGGTCGCGACCTCGGCGTACATCGCTGCCAGTGCGTCTGGCGGCAGCCAGTGCAGTGCCGTCGTGCTGACGGCCGCGTCCGCCTGCCGGTGCAGGCCGAGCGCGGCCGTCCAGCCAGGAACTCGCAGATCTAGGTCTTCGAACCGCAGTGCACCCGCCGCGCCGCCCGAGCCAGTCAGGCCGTTCGACGCGGCCCGGCCGAGCGCCAGCAGCAGCGGGTCCGCGTCGATCGCCACCACCGTCGCCTCCGGGATCCGCCGCAGCAGCCTGGTCGCCAGCGAGCCTGGACCGCAGCCCAGGTCGAGGACGAGCGGATCCGCCCGCCCCGCGCACTCCTGCACGGCGTCGATGAGGGCGGTGAAGCGTTCCTCCCGGTCGGGCAGGAAGCTTTGCTGCTGCGCGTCCCACCGGTCGATCCAGGTCCGGGCGTCGGCCTGGCTGAGCGTCGCGGTCATGAGTGCGGCCTCTCGTGCGTGACTGGCTATTATTCTTTCAGCAGTCATCAACCTACGAGCGAGAGCGTCACTGGTCAAGTGAACTTCAGCAGTCACATGGACGCCGTGGTCGCCGTCGCGGTGCGCCTCGTCAACGCGCTCACGCCCGGCGAGGCACACGGCCGCCCGTACTCCCCGCCCGCGGCAGGCGACCTGCCGGCGGCTGTGGCCGGGGCGCTGCAGCCTGGCCGGAAGACCGCGGCGCGCCATCACCGAGGACGAGGCGACGGAGTTCGGCATGGTCGCTGGCGCGCTCCGCGCCGTCTTCGACGCCGTCGCCGCCGGCCAGCTCGACGAGGCCGCACGCGAGGTCAACGCGCTGCTGGCGCTGACCGGCGCCAGGCCGCAACTGGACAGGCACGACGGCGAGCCCTGGCACCTGCACTTCCATGGCTCAACCGACTCGCTCGTGACCGGCTGGGCGGCCGGCTGCGCGACCGGCCTGGCCGTCGTGCTCGGCAGCGATCTGTACGGGCGGCTCGGGGTGTGCACGGCAGAGCGCTGCGACCGCGTCTACGTCGACACGTCCCGCAACGGCACGAGGCGGTTCTGCTCAACCGCCTGCCAGAACCGGATCAAGGCGGCCGCCTTCCGTGCCAGGCAGGCCTGACGAGGGCGATCCGGCACGAGGGCCGCGTAACCCCAAAAGGCACATACCCGGCGGCGGACGGCTTGCTGGCCGCACCCGCCAGTCAGCCGGTCGCCCGCCAGCGCGTCGCCCTCAGCCGAAGAAGACCTCGGCCTCGGCGTAGCGCTCCAGCGGCACCAGCTTGAGTTCGCTGGTCGCGTCCGCGATCGGGACCCTGACGATGTCGGTGCCGCGCAGCGCGACCATGACGCCGAACGCGCCGTCGGCCACCGCGCGGATCGCGTGGATGCCGAAGCGGGTCGCGAGCACGCGGTCGAACGCGGTCGGCGTGCCGCCGCGCTGGATGTGCCCGAGCACGGCGGCGCGGGCTTCCTTGCCGGTCCGCTTCTCGATCTCCTCGGCGAGCAGCTGCCCGACGCCGCCGAACCTGGTGTGCCCGAACGCGTCGACCGACTCGTCGAGCACCGCTGTGTTCAGCGCCTTCGGGTGCGCGCCCTCGGCGACCACGACGATCGGCGCGTACCGCGTCTCGAACCGCTTCTCGACGTAGCGGCAGACTTCATCGATGTCGAAAGCCTGCTCGGGGATGAGGATGACGTTCGCGCCGCCCGCGATCCCCGCGTGCAGCGCGATCCAGCCCGCGTTACGGCCCATGACCTCGACGATCAGCGCGCGATGGTGGCTCTCGGCCGTGGTGTGCAGCCGGTCGATCGCCTCCATCGCGATGTTCACGGCGGTGTCGAAGCCGAACGTGTAGTCGGTCGCGCCGAGGTCATTGTCGATGGTCTTGGGGACGCCGACCACCTTGACGCCGCTGTCGTTGAGCTTGCCGGCGACGCCGAGCGTGTCCTCGCCGCCGATCGCGATCAGGGCGTCGACGCCGAGGCTGGCCAGGTTCGCCTTGATCTGCTCCAGCCCGGTCTTGCCGTCCAGCGTGGCCTTGTCGGACAGCGGGTTCGTCCTGGAGGAGCCGAGGATCGTGCCGCCGCGGGGCAGGATGCCGCGCACCGCGGCCACGTTCAGCGGCTGGGTGTCGGCCTCGAGCGGGCCGCGCCAGCCGTCACGAAAGCCCACGAAATCGCAGCCGTGATCGAACGTGCCGGTCCGCACGATCGCCCGGATGACCGCGTTCAGTCCAGGGCAGTCGCCGCCTCCGGTCAGAACTCCAACCCGCATCAGGCTCCTCCAGTGCTCGCACGCGTGCTGGCCCGGACGCCACACTAGTCCCCATGAGCGTCCTCGCGATCGACGCCGGCACGACTGGCGTGACAGCCCTCATCGTGACCGCGGACGGCAGCGTCTCGGGCCGTGGCTACGCCGAATTCAGCCAGTATTTCCCGCAGCCCGGCTGGGTCGAGCAGATGCCGGAGGAGATCTGGCAGGCCACGCTGGCGTCCTGCGCCCAGGCGCTCGCGGCCGGCGGCGCTGACCAGGTCAGCTGCGTCGGGATCACCAACCAGCGCGAGACCGCGGTGATCTGGGACGCGTCCACGCTGATCGCGCCGCACCGGGCGATCGTCTGGCAGGATCGCAGGACCGCCAGCATCTGCGCCGAGTTGCGCGACGCTGGGCACGAGGATCGGGTGGCCGAACTCACCGGCCTGCGGATAGACCCTTACTTCACGGCAACCAAACTCACGTGGCTATCCAGGCACGCACCCGAAGTCTGGGCGGGCGTGGCCGACCGCTCACTCGCGGTCGGCACGGTCGACTCGTACCTGATCGCCCGCCTCACCGGCGGGCGACGCCATGTCACCGACGCGTCCAACGCCAGCCGTACGCTCCTGTTCGACATCGCCGCCGGTCAGTGGTCGGCGGAACTGTGCTCCCTGTTCGGGGTGCCGCCGCACGCGCTGCCCGAGGTGACGGCGTCGACCGGCGAGATCGGCCAGACCGATCCCGAGGCGTTTCTCGGCCTGTCGGTGCCGATCGCCGGGGTGGCAGGCGACCAGCAGGCGGCGCTGTTCGGCCAGGCGTGCTTTGCGGCCGGGGACTCCAAATGCACGTACGGCACGGGATCGTTCGTGCTGGCCAACACCGGCTCCACGATCGTGCGGTCCCAGGCCGGGCTGGTGTCCACGGTCGCGTGGATGGACGGATCGGGGACGCTCACCTACGCGCTCGAGGGGTCGGTGTTCGTCACCGGGCGCGGCGATCCAGTGGCTGCGGGACGGGCTCGGCCTGCTCGACCGCGCTGCGGACAGCGAAGAGCTCGCGCGGTCGGTGCCAGACTCCGGCGGCGTCGTCTTCGTCCCCGCGCTGACCGGGCTCGGCGCGCCGGACTGGGACCCGGACGCGAGGGGCGCGATCCTGGGGCTGACCAGGGGCACGACGCGCGCGCACCTGGTCAGGGCCACGCTCGAGGCGATCGCGTTCGAGGTGCGCGATGTCGTCGACGCGATGGCGGCCGACGCCAGACTCGAGTCGGGCGGTGCGTCTGCTGGCGGCAGTGTGCTAGCCCGGCGGCGCTGCGCGTGGATGGCGGAGCGGCAGCCAATGACCTGCTCATGCAGATCCAGGCCGACCAGCTGCAGCAGCCGGTCGAGCGCCCGGTGGTCGCCGAGACGACCGCGATCGGCGCCGCGTTCCTGGCCGGGCTCGCGACCGGGGTCTGGTCGTCCCGCGACGAGCTCGCCGCGACCTGGCAGCTCGACCGGCGGTTCGAGCCTGGTGCTCGCGACGACTCGGCCCACAAGCGCTGGCGGGAGGCCGTGCGCAGGTCGCTGGGCTGGGCGAGCTTCACCGAAGCGGCCGGGCCCGGCTAACCAGGGCTTGCCGTGCTCAGCCCGTGGTTGGCCCTGACCTGTTGTCCCGCCCTCAGGCGGGCGCCTCGGCGAGCCCGCCAGGTCCCGGCTCGTCGGCCGGCCCGACTGCGTCCTCGGTCGGATCGGCGGCCGGACGGATCAGCAGGACAAGCGCGCACGCGCCGATCGTCACGGCCACGACCGCCAGCATCAGCCGGTAGCTGACGACGGAGATCAGGGCCGCCCCGGCCGCGATCGAGACCGTCTGCGGCGTGACGATCAGCATCATCAGCGCCGCGTTGACCCGGCCCTGGAGCGACGGCGGCGTGTACCGCTGGGCAGCGGTGGTGGCCGCGGCCACCAGCCAGACCAGGCCGACGCCATCGAAGAGCGCAGCTACCAGCACCAGCCACAGCGAGCTCGTCATCCACGCGGCCGAGGCAAGGCTGAACGTGGCCAGCGAGAAGCCCACGACCCGGGCCGAGCCCAGCCGGCGCGTCACGAAGGCCAGCGGGATCCCGCCGGCGATCGCGCCCGCGCCCTGGACGGCCCCGTAGACGCCGAAGAACGAGGGCGGCCGGTGCAGCCCCTCGCTGATCACCGCGAAGATGATGGTCTCGTTCAGCCCGATGATGCTGAACGCGGCCCCCGTCACGACCGCGATCTGCAGCAGTACGGGAACCGACCGCAGATGCCTGAACCCAGCGGCGACCTCGCGCCGGAAGGGCGGCTTCTCCTTCGCGTCGCGCGGGCGCGTGCCGACCGACTCGGTCACCGTGATCGACGCCAGCGCCGCGATGGCGATGGCGAAGGTGGCCACGTCCAGGACGGCAACAGCGCCGCCGCCGAACGCGATGAAAAGCCCCGCGCCTGCCAGCGGCGCCACGATCCGCATGCCCTGCCCGATCGACTGCATCGACGCGTTGGCGGCGGCCAGGTGCTCGCCCGCGAGCATGTCTTTGACCAGCCCGGCCGCGGCGCTCCCGATCACGCTGAACGAGATGCCGTACCAGAACGCGACCAGGTAGATGATCCACATCTGGTCCCGCGACCGCACGGCCAGCAGCGACAGGACGACCGCGGCGGTGACCGCGTTCGTCGTGATGAGCAATGGCTTGCGCGGCAGTCCGATCGGCCAGGTGGCCGGTCAGGGGCCCGAACAGCGCAGGGATTCCGAGCGCGAGGAAGACACTGCCAGCGGCCGCGTTGCTGTGGGTCAAGGACTTGGCCCAGATGCCGAGGGTCAGGTACAGCGCCGTGTCGCCGAATGTCGACAGCGTGTTGCCGATCAGCAGCCGGCGGAACCGGGGATCGCTGAACGCACCGCGCATGACTCAGCCTCCCTGCTGCTGAGTGCCGCTCGGCTCAGGCAGCACCGAGATGCTCAGGAAGACGCGCGCCTGACGTGACTCCGCGGGACGCCGCGCCGGGTGCTCGTGCCGGTCGACGTACCGTTCAGCGAGTTCAGCAAGCTGCTCGCTGAGCCGCTTGAACTCCTCAGCAGTCATCCACATTGTCGAGCCGAGCAGGCGGCTGGAATCCCGCCACTCACCGGGCTCGAGGCTTCTGCTCCGCAGCCGGTCCTTGATCCGCGCGATCTCATGGTCAAGGAAGGCCTCGGTCGCAGCCTGCGCGGCGAGTTCGCCCTCGATGCCGAGGCCCTCGCCGGACAGTTCCTGCCGGTAGCTCGTGAGCCGCCAGGGCTTCTCCCGTCCGACTTGGCCCGGCACGAGCTCCACGTAGCCGTACTTGGCCAGGATCCCCAGGTGGTACGCGCAACTGGGCACGCTCTCCCCCAGCACCTCAGCGCACCGCGTCGCCGTCGCCGAATCCTCGTTGCCCAGAAGGTCGATCAGCTTCCACCGCAACGGATGCGCCAGCGCGCGCAACGCCAGCGCGCCGCGACTGGCGTCCTCGCTGTGTCCCGACCCGCCGCCTGGGGAATCGTCTTCGGCCAGCCCGCGGCCGGGCCGCACATCAGCCCTGTCCCTGCCCGTCACGCCGCCTCCCGACCGCTCACCACTGCGCCGAAATTCAAGATATCTTTATCAAGACTCCTTAATCAAGATACCTTGAGAATCAATTTTAGGTCGCTGCGGCGCATCGGGAGGCGAGCGGTTCGCGCTAGGCGGCCGATGCGCTTCAGCCTCGGCAAGAGTCGCCGTCGGAGCGCTGGCTCCGTAGTCTGCATCAGCGAGTCCAGAAGCACCCGCGAGATGCTGCCGACCTATGCCGCCGGGAGGGTGCGGATCGGCGGTGCCGCCTGTCCCTGCCGGCGGTTGAGTGCGTTCCGGATGGTGGTGAGGACCTCGTCGGCCTCGTCTCGGATCTGGCGCGGGGAGAAGTGCAGGACCAGGATGCCGAGCGCGGTCATCCGCGCGTCCCTGCGCATCGTCTGCTCCCAGCTTTCCGGCGTTAGGTGCCACTCTCTCGAATCGACCTCGACCGCCACGCCAAAGTCCGGCCACCATGCATCCGGCCGCGCGATCAACTGGTCGCCTAGCAAGAGCCGCGCGTTGAGCCACGGCCGCGGCAGCCCTCCCCGTTTGATCAGCGAGAGCAACTCCCCCTCAGGCCCGGACCGCGTGCCCTGCCCGACCTCGGCCAATGCCGCCCTCAGCAGCGCTGAGCCGTGTACCGGCCCCTCGCTCAGTTCTTCCTCAAGCTGTTCCACGGTGCACCGTCGGCTCTGAACTGCCCCAGCGACGATTGCCCGCACGTCAGCCAGGTCGCGCATGCCGCGCGCGGCATCGGCCACAGCCCTGGCGGCCAGGGCGTACTGAACGGGACCCGCGTAGCACACTAAGGCCGGCAACCTCGTAGTTCGCTGGACTATCACGAACTCGATGCTCTTCGGCCTCCGGTTCGCCGGCACCAGCACCTCTATCGATTCGGACTGCATGCGCATCCCGTGGCGGCGTAGCGCGGCCACGCCGGTGAGAGTTGCTCCAGGCCCGCCGTAGAGAATCGCGGCAATGTCCCGTTGCTCCATGGTGGGCGTTCCGGTCACCGTCACGTAGACGCCCGGCAAGACCTGCCGCCATGGCCCGCCGGTAAGCGCTCGCCGATGGAGCACGTTGGGATGCAGGCCCGCGTCAAGAGCCTGACGCCTGGTGATGACGAAGCTTTGGCGCTGGATGAGGTCGCGTAATGCTAAAGAGTTCTCCATGCCGGGCACTCTGCGCAGCCGGCACCGACACCCGGCTCGAGCAAATCGGGCAATTCGCCCGCCACTCGGTCGCCCGCCCCCGAGCCCGTGTATCGATGGTCCATCCAGCACCAGATTCCGCAATGGGTGGACCATCGATACACGGGTGCGGCCACGTGGTGGGGCGGGAGTTGTTGGTGGGACTGGCGGGGAGATTGCGCCGGAGCTGGTCGAGCTTGCGAAGTGCTGGCCTGGCCGGCGACGCGGATAAGAGGCGGGCCGGCTGGTGGAGTTCGCGGAAGAGCGGACCTACGCGGCGCCGCAGAGACCAGGCGGGCCGGCTGTCGGCGCCGCAGGATCGGCTTGGCCGGGTTGACTCCCGATCAGGTGGTCGGAGCGGCCTCGCCTGCTTTGGCGGCTGAGGGGTCGGCGGAGGTTGCGGCCGCTGGGGCGGCATCGCCTGCTTTGGCGGCTGAGCGGTCGGCGGAGGTCGCGGCCGCCGGGGCGGCATCGCCGTTTGCCGGCGCGCGCCTCGGCGCCGACGCCGGGCGGCTGGATTCCGGGCGCGCCAACCACCGGCCCGTCTGGCTCGGTCACCGCCTTGCCGTTGACGGCACCGGCACCCGCCACCGCGGCCGCAGGCTCAGCGGCCGCAGGCTCAGCGGCCGCAGGCTCAGCGGCCGCAGGCTCAGCGGCCGGGCTAGCGGCCTCGCGGCCCGGCGTCCTTCCCGGCGTCGTGCTTGTGGACCTTCTTCTCGGCGTGCTTCTTGGCTTTATGCTGGGCGGCGTACTCGTCGACGTACTCCTGCCCTGACAGCTTCATGATCTCGTAGATGATCTCGTCGGTGATGGCGCGCAGGACCAGCCTGTCGTTCTCCATCCCGTAGTAGCGGGAGAAGTCGAGCGGCTTGCCGAACCTCACGCCTGGCCGCACCTTGAACTGCGGCGTGATCCTGCCGGGCGGCTGGAATTCAAAGCCCCCGATCATCGCGCACGGGATGACGGGCACGCGCGCTTCGAGTGCGAGCCTCGCGACGCCGGTCTTGCCACGGAACAGCCGGCCGTCAGGGGTCCTGGTGCCTTCGGGGTAGATGCCGAGCAGCTCGCCGCCGGCCAGGACCCGGAGCCCGGTCGCGAGCGCGCGCTCGCTCGCCTTGCCGCCGGAGCGGTCGACAGGTATCTGCCCGACGCCGCTGAAGAACGCGCGGCTGAACAAACCCTTGATCCCGCGCCCGGTGAAGTACTCGGATTTCGCGAGGAAAACCACCTTGCGGGGCAGCGGCAGCGGGGCAAAGAAGTGGTCGGAGAACGACAGGTGGTTGCTGGCCAGGATCGCCGGCCCGGTGCGCGGCACGTAATCGGCGCCCTCCGCCCACGGCCTGAACAGCTTCAGGATCGGGGCGAGCAGCGCCTTGACCACCCAGTAGAACATGCGTCACATGATTTCACGCCAAGGCCGCCGAGCGAACCACCTGCACCTGGGCAATCATTCAGTCCGGCCGGCCGCTGTGAAAGATGATGCGACATGCGACGATTCGGGGATAGACAAGGCGAGCCGCAGCGAGCACGGCTGGGCGCCGGCGATCCGCGGTTCGCCGAACCTCCCGAGAGGACGCAGTCATGTCAGTACTTCCCGGCGCTGAGCCGTACAGCCACCAGGGGGGTTCGACCGGGGTCCTGCTCTGCCATGGGTTCACCGGCAGCCCGGCCTCGCTGCGCCCATGGGCCGAGTTCCTCGCCGCCGCAGGGCTGACGGTCAGCCTGCCGCGGCTGCCCGGGCACGGCACCACCTGGCAGGAGATGAACCGCACCCGGTGGGAGGACTGGTACGCCGAGGTCGACAGGGCGTTCGGCGAACTCCAGGCGACGACCGAGGACATCTTCGTGCTGGGCCTGTCGATGGGCGCGTGCCTCGCATTGCGGCTCGCTGAACTGCACGGGGACGCGGTGCGCGGGCTGGTGCTTGTCAACCCGTCGGTCACGGCCGACACCAAGCTGTTCCTGCTCGCGCCCGTGCTGAAGCTGGTCGTGCCTTCGCTCAAGGGCGTCGGAAGCGACATCAAGAAGCCTGGCGTGAGCGAACTGGCCTATGACCGCACGCCGACCAAGGCGGCCGCGACCCTGCCGGGGCTGTGGAAGGTGACCGAGCGAGACCTCGGCAAGGTCACCGCACCGGCGCTGGTCTTCAAGAGCACAGAGGATCACGTGGTCGGCCCGGCGAGCCTGGCGATCTTGCGCAGGGATCTGCCGCAGTCCCGGCTCGAGGTCAGGGACCTCGCCGACAGCTATCACGTCGCGACCCTGGACAACGACGCAGCGGCCATCTTCGCCGGAAGCCTGGATTTCGTTCGATCTCACAGCCATGCGGGAAAGGAATGACAGGATGGATCTGCTGGGCATAGACGGCAGAGACGGCTAGGCATGGTCAGTGGACGACACGGGGGGCAGTGTGGGGCGCGACGCGGATAGGGATCGCAGCGGCGATCAGGCCGCCTGGCGTGATCTGGTCGCGCGGCTGGAGCTGCCATCGCCCGTCGATCCGGCCAATCCGCCGTGGCCTGAGCGGGAGAATCTCCGGCCGGCGGCGCACGCGCGCGGCGACTCGAGCGCCGCGGATCAGCGCGCCAGCCAGGAGGCGGACGCTGCGAGCAGCGCGGAAAGTCAGTCGCTGGCAAAGATATGGACTCCGCAGGGCAACCGGACTCAGCCCGTGACTCGACCACGGAAGCTGACTCTGGTCCCGGCGCCAAGACGAACGCCAACCGCGGCCGCGTCATCAGGCCAGCCAGGTCGTTGCGCTTCCCTGTGCCCGCCGACGAGCAGGCTCCCGGCGCGACAGCCCGGCGGCCAGGGCCGGCTGACCTTCCTGGACTGCGCAGCTTCCCGGTGGCAGGCGGACTCGCTCAGGGCTGGACGTTCGTGCCTGTGACGGGGCCGCCCGGCGAGGTCCGCCCCGGCCGCCGAAGCCGCCCACGACGCGCCGACCAGCCCTGACCTGGGCTGGCTGGACTGGGACGAGGTAGACCAGAGCACCGACGAGGGCTATGTCCCGCCGCACGTGCCGCCGCAGCCGAAGCTGGACCCGGTCGCCCGCGGCGCGTGGACCGCGCTCTTCGGCGGGCCCGGATACCTCCTCGTCGCGACGACACTGCAGTGGCAGGTGCCGGGCTGGGCCCAGCTCGCGGCGATCATCGCGTTCATCACCGGGTTCGTCGTGCTCGTCTCGCGTCTCGGCGACGGCCCGTCCCGCCGCGACGGCCCAGATCAGGGCGCCGTCGTCTAGGCCAGGGCTCGCCAGCGATCAAACGGTCCGCGGCTCGGCACGCCGCGCCGCCCAGTGACCTGGGCGGCGCTAATCAATCCCGAGCCTGTGCCTGGCCAGGTCCGCGGCTCCGATCATCCCGGCCTCGGGGCCCAGTTCGGCGAGCACGATCGCGGCGTGCGGCCGGTACATCCTGCCGGTGAGGCCGCCCTCGAATGCGGCCCTGGTCTGGCTGAGCAGCAGGTCGCCAGCCTCTGACACGCCGCCGCCCAGCACGAAGCAGCCGGGATCGAGGATCGCGGCCAGGTCGGCCAGCCCCTCTCCTAGCCAGCGCCCGATGATGTCGAAGCAGCGCAGCGCGGCAGCGTCACCTTCGCGCGCGGCTGCCGTGACGCTCGGACCGTTGATGCCCTCCGGCGTGCCGCCGGAGAGCTGCAGGAGCCTGACCGCCGCTCCCGGCGACCGCCTGGCGAATTCGCGCGCCTCGGCAACGAGCGCGCTGCCGCTCGCGTACTGCTCCCAGCAGCCGCGATTGCCGCAGCCGCACAGCCGGCCGTCCGGCACGACCCGGTAGTGGCCTGGCTCCCCAGCCATCCCCCACCGGCCGCGGTACAGCTCGCCGTTCAGCACCAGGCCAGCGCCGATCCCGGTCCCGATCGTGATCATCATGACGTGCTCATGGCCGCGCCCGGCGCCGAGCTTGGTCTCGGCCCAGGCCGCGGCGTTGGCGTCGTTCTCCACGATCACGGGACGGCCGGTGCGCTCCTCGACCTGCCGGGCGACGGGCTCATTTCGCCAGGCCAGGTTCGGCGCGAACACGACCGAGGACCGGCTCTCCTCGATGAAGCCCGCCGCGCCGATGCCGACCGCGTCGATCTCGTGCCTGCCGAGGAGTTCCTTGACCGCGTCGCTGATCTCGTCGATGGTCTTGCCCGCGTTCGCGGCCGGCGTCGGCCGCTTGACCATCTCGATGATGCCGCCCTTTTCGTCCACCACCCCGGCGGCGATCTTGGTGCCGCCGACGTCGACACCGATGGCCAGGCTCATCCTCAGCCTCGCTCGGCCGTATCGTCGGATGGCTGGACGTCAGGCTCGGCGGACTCGGCGGGTGCAGCGGGCTTGGCCGACTCGGCAGGCTCGGCCGACTCGGCAGGCTTGGCCGACTCGGCAGTGGCTGATCGCTCAGACCGCGCTGGCGCACCCGGAGCCTCGGCACCCGAAGAAGACGCCGCGCCAGGACGGTACGACAGGATCGAGTCGATCCCGGAGAGCGCGTCCCTGACCGCGCCGGCCATCACGTCAGCCGCGTCGGAGATCCGCGGCCCGCCGCGGCTATCCGTGCCCGCAGCCCTGGCCTGGGCGATCCGCCTGGCCGCCCGGCAGACCGGGCACCAGGCGCACTCGGGAGCCTCGTCAGCCGCGTGCGGCGGCTCGGTCGTGGCGGTCGCCCAGCTATCGCCCGCGTCGCGCTCTGGCCCGCGGAACGCCTTCTTGACCTGGCCGCCGAGTTCGTCGCGCATGTTCCGCGCGCTAGTCCTGATCAGCCAGCGCTGAACCTCGCTGGCCACGCCCGCGGCGCGCTGCTCCCAGGACTCTGCCGATCCCGCGGCGCCGGGCCGGCCGCCGCCAGAACGCGAACTGCGTTCCCGCTCGCCGCGCTCCCGCTCGCCGCGCTCGCGACCGCCCAGTTCGCGACCGCCCCGCTCCCGACCGCCCAGTTCATGACCGCCCAGTTCGTGACCGCTCCTGCCCGCGGCCGCTCCGCTCCCCGCTGCCCTCTTCCCTGCCGGCCTGCTCCCTGCCGGTCGGCTCGCTGCCGGCCTGCTCGCTGCCAGCCTGCTCGCTGCTGGCCTGGTCCCAGCTGGACCGGGCCGTGCCAGCCCGATCCGAACGAGCCCGGTCGCTGCTCGCATCTGCGTCCCGCTGACCTGCGGGCTGCCCATTGGCCGGCTGCACGTCGCCCGACGGCTCCGTCATCTGCTCTCACCACTCTCGCTGGCGGTCTGCCGCACCCGGCTCCTCAGCCCCTTGAGTGCCGTGTCGATGATCGTCTTCTCGGCTCGCCGCTTCAGCATCCCGATCATCGGTATCGCCAGGCCGACAGCAAGCTCGTACGTCACCTTAGTCGCGTCTCCGGCCTGATCCAGCCGGTAAGCGCCGGACATTTCCGATACGGCGGTGCCGCGCTCGACTAGCTCCCAGCGCACCTCGTCGTCGCCCTGCCAGGTGTACGCGAGCACGTAGCTGTCCTTGATCACGCCGGCGTCGAGGGTGAAGCGAACCCGCTCGGCAAGGCCGTCGGGTCCAGCCTGGAGCACCTCGGCTGAGCGCACTCCTGACGCCCACGCCGGGTAAGCGCCGAAGTCCGCGATTACCGCCATGATGACCGACCGCGGCGCTTCGATCGTCATGGTCGAGCTAGTCTTGTCGGCCATTCTCGGAGCGTACCCCGCCGCCGCACCGAACTTGATGTTCTGTGTGGCCGCGGGAAGCGCCTACCACTCAAGCACGTACGGCGTGCCGCTGGCCCTGAAGTGCCCGACGTTGACGCACTGCGTGCTGCCGATCGTCAGCCGGTCGACGAGCGGCTGATGCACGTGGCCGAACAGCAGGTACCGCGGCTGGGTCCGGTGCACCGCGTCGAGCAGAGCCTGGCTGCCGCGCTCCATCCGCTTCGCGACGGTGTCGAACAGCAACTCGGGCACCTCCGGCGGGATGTGCGCGCAGAGCACGTCGACGGCTCCGACCGCGTCCACCTTGGCCGCGAACACGTCGTCGTCGAGTTCATTCGGCGTCCGGTAGATCGAGCGCAGCCCGCCGCCGACGAACCCGAACGTGAGCCCGCCGATCTCGGCCCTATCGCCATCGAGCACCTGGTGGCCGTCGCGCAGGTGCTCAGCCCACAGCCGCGGGATGTCGACGTTGCCGTAGGTCAGGTAGGCGGGGCGTCGGCATCGCCTCGAAGAGCTCGGCGTACTGGGCCGCACACGGCAGCGTTGATGGTGGCGCCAGGCTCGCCAGGCAGCGAAGCCCACAGCCCGGCCGAGAATTCGCGCGCCGCGTCGAATTGCTGCGCCGTCCGAGCGAGATGAACTCGCCGCGCCGCTTCGGCGCCGAACAGGTCGGCGAATATCCCGCGCGAATGGTCCGCGTAGTCGAGGAAAAGCAGCAGGTCGCCGAGGCAGATCAGCGCGTCAGCTCCGTCGCTGGCGCGGCGGAGCGCATCGGTCCTGCCGTGCACATCGCTGACCACGTGGACCCGCATTGACCAACAATAAGCAAATCTGGGCGAGCCGAACCAGGCGACCCGAGCCTCGCCATCTTGAATACTCGCTGTACCGTCGCAAAGATCAGAAGACAAGCAGTTCGGACGGCAGGAGGCCCGTTGCGCGAGTTCAGTATTCCGGCCCTGGCCGAAATACCAGCCTCGGCCACGCTCACCGACGTTGTCTTCCAGCGCGCCGACCAGAGCCCAGGCGCCGTCATCATGCGCAAGCGCGAGGCGTGCGCACCGACACAGGGCAGCGCACGACGCGCAGGGCACACGTGGACTGACGTGACAGCTGCGGAGTTCCGCGATGAGGTACGGGCGCTGGCCAAGGGCATCCTCGCGGCCGGCATCCAGCCCGGCGACCGGGTCGGCCTGATGTCGCGGACCAGTTACCTGTGGACTCTGGCCGACTACGCGATCTGGACGGCCGGCGCGGTCACTGTCCCGGTCTACGAGACGTCGTCGGCCGAGCAGGTCGAATGGATCCTGTCCAACTCAGCGTGCCGCGGCGTGTTCGCCGAGACCGACGCCCACGCCGCCGCCATCACCGGCGTCAAAGCCAGCCTGCCCGACCTCGAGAACATCTGGCTGATGGACACGATCGGCGTCGTCACGGCGGCCGGCAGTGACATCGCGGACAGCGATCTTGAGGCACGCATGGCCGGGCGTGGCGCCGACGACCTCGCCACGATCATCTACACCTCGGGCACGACCGGCCGCCCGAAGGGCTGCGAGCTGACCCACCGCAACCTGCTGTCCGGCTCCCGCAACGCCGTGCAGGGCGCCCTGCACGAACTCTTCGAGATCGACGGGTCAGCTCGACGCTGCTGTTCCTGCCGCTGGCGCACTCGTTCGCCAGGATCATCCAGGTGGCCTGCATCGAGGGCGGCGCGGTGCTCGAGCACTGGCAGGACTCCTCGACGCTCGCGCACGCGCCTGCCCGAGACCAAGCCGGTCTTCCTGCTCGCGGTGCCGCGGGTCTTCGAGAAGGTGTTCAACTCCGCGCAGCAGCAGGCCGCCGCCAGCGGCGCCAAGAGCAGGATCTTCCGCGCCGCCGCCGACACCGCGATCGCACTACAGCAGGGCCCAGGCCACGCCGGGTCCTGGCCAGGACGGTCGCGACTCGGGCGCAGGTCCCGCGCTGCAGGCTCCGCCACGCGCTCTTCGACCGGCTCGTATACAGCAAGCTGCGGGCCGCGGTCGGCGGCAGGGTTCAGTTCGCGATCTCGGGCGGCGCTCCGCTCGGCGAGCGGCTCGGCCACTTCTTCCGCGGCGCGGGCATCACGGTGCTGGAGGGCTACGGCCTGACCGAGACCTCGGCCGCCGCGGTCGTGAACCGGCCGAACCGCAACAAGATCGGCACGGTCGGGCTGCCGATCCCCGGCACGACCATTCGCATCGCCGACGACGGCGAGATCCTGATCGGCGGCCCGATCGTCTTCCGCGGCTACTGGCGCAATGAGGCGGCGACCGCCGAAGCGCTCGACTCTGACGGCTGGCTGCACACCGGCGACATCGGCGCCCTCGACGACGAGGGCTTCCTCAGCGTGACAGGGCGCAAGAAGGAACTCATCGTCACCGCGGGCGGCAAGAACGTCGCGCCCGCCGTGCTCGAGGACCGGCTCAGGGCTCACCCGCTGATCAGCCAGACCATGGTGGTCGGCGACAACCGCCCGTTCGTCGGCTGCCTGATCACGCTGGACACCGAGGCGCTTGAGTTCTGGAAGCAGCAGCACGGCAAGCCGGCCGACGCCACACCCGGCGACCTGGCCGACGACCCTGACCTGATCGCCGAAGCTCCAGGCAGCGGTCGACGACGCCAACAAGGCGGTGTCGCGGGCCGAGTCGATCCGCAAGTTCCGGATCCTCAGCACCGACTTCACCGAGGCCAGCGGTCACCTGACGCCGTCGCTGAAGGTCAAGCGGAGCGTCGTGGCGAAGGACTACGCGCGCGAAATCGAGGTGCTCTACACCCGCGGGTAGCGGGAGTCAGCCCGCCAGGATCTCCAGGAGCCTGGCGGCGACGATGTCCCAGCGCCACTCCCTGTCCACCCAGGCGATGCCCTTCTCACCCATGGTGGCGGCGCCTTGCGGGTCGGCGATCAGCTGGACCAGCCGGTCCGCGAGCGCGCCATCGTCGCGGCCGCCGACCACGTAGCCGGTCTCGCCTGGCAGCACCGCGTCCGGCGCGCCGCCAGAGTCGCCGCTGATCACCGGCAGCCCGGTCGCTGAGGCCTCCAGGTAGACGATGCCAAGGCCCTCGACGTCCAGGCCGCCCCGCCTGGTCCGGCACGGCATGGCGAAGATCGTCCCGGCGTCGTAGTACCCGGGCAGGTCTTCCCACGGCACCGGGCCCGTGAAGATCACCGAGTCAGCGACCCGCAGACGGCGTGCGAGCTCGCGCAGGTCGCGCGCGTACGGCCCGTCCCCGACCAGCAGCAGCACGGGCGGGGCCGCGGGTCCGTCGGCGCCCCTGTGCTGCTTGTCGCTCGGCGCCGTAACCAGCCGGCACCGGCCGCTCGCGCAGCCCTGCCAGCACTTTGGGCCACACCTTGATCAGGGTGTCCTGCCCCTTGCGCGGCACCATTCGCGAGACGCACAGGACCACGGGAACCTCAGGTGCGATCCCGAACCGCGCTCTGATCGCGGCCCCGCCGGCGCCCGGCCGGAACGCCTCGTTGTCCACCCCGGGAGCGAGCCTCGTCATCCGCCTGGCGGCCGCGGGAGTCCAGCGCCCGTGCCAGCCGGATCCTGACGTACTCCCCCAGGTAGGTCAGCACGTCCACGTGCTCGCCTATTCTCCGCAACAAGGCTCTCGCGCCGGGCAGCGCAGCCCAGCCGGCCTCGTGCCCGTGAGTCAGGGCGACGATCCTGCGGGCGCCGGCCCTGCGGAGCGCGGGCGCGAGCAGCCCGAGCGGCGCCGCCGCGCCGAACAGCACGGTGTCGCACCCGTGCTCGGTCAGGATCGCCCTGGCCCGCCTGGCCACGGACGGCACCGGCAGCATCAGCGAGGTGGGGTGCCTGACCACTGGAAACGGCTGCCGTGCGTCGAAGTCGGAGGCGCCCTTCCAGGCCGGAGCGTAGACCACCACCTGGCCCGCTGGCAGCCGCGTCGCGAGCGCGTGCACGAACGACTGGATGCCGCCGCTTCGCGGCGGGAAGTCGTTGGTGACGATCAGGACCTTCGGCATATGAATGGCTACCTTACCCACCAGTCCCAACTATGTGGTGCGGTGCAGCACGAACTCCCAGCCCGGCGTGTACTCGGCCGTCGTCAGCCCGAGTCGTTCGCAGACGGCGACGCGCTCCGGACCCTCCCCCCAGGACTCCACCGCGACGTTGGGCGCGTCCACCAGGGCCGCAGCGGCCCTGAGCAAAGCCTCATAGCCGGACAGGTCTGCGCGGTATCGCGGGCAGCACGCCAGGGGCGTCGATCAGGCCGGCGGCCTGATCGACGCGGCAGATTCCCGCGATCGCGCCGTCTCGCCGAAGGCACAGCGTGACAGTGCCTGGCGGCAAGTCGAGCGGCCACTGGTCAGGCGACGGCGTCTTGTGTGCCCACTGACCGCGAAACGCGGCTGCCCACAGCTCGGGACTGTCTTCGTCGGCAGGCAGCCGGGCGACACTGCGATCCGGGCCAGCGGCCGGGCGCTGGCCGGTCACCTTCCGGTAGCCCCACTGCCTGCTGAACCCCAGGCCAGACAGGTCGGCCGCGCTGTGCGCCCAGGCTAGTGCTGACCCGGCATCACTCGCGGCGGCAAGCAGCTCCCCGGCTTGGACCTCGTCGGCGATCAGGGCCTCGGCGACCGTCTTGCCTTCCGTGGTCACGCTGAAGAAGACAGACGGCGATGACATGACGATGGCCTTCCCGATCCGAATGTGCAGCCCGGCTTTGGCTACGGCCGCACGGCTCCGTCAAGCTCGGTCAGGTACCAACCGGAGATCGCGACCTTCTCCACATTCAGGCCAGAATGCGGCGCGTCGATCAGGTAGCCGTTACCGACGTAGATGCCGACATGCGAGTTGCTGGCGAAGCCGAGGATGTCGCCCGGCTCGAGGTACTTGGTGGTGAAGGCGCCTCCGGAGGTGTGCAGCGGTACCGACGGCAGCGAGGCCATCTGGTCGTAGCTCACCCTGGGGATCGAGATCCCCGCGTTGGCCCACGCCTGGCTGGTCAGCCCGGAGCAGTCGAAACCGGAGCTGCATGGTCCTGTGCCGCCGAACACATACGGGCAGCCGAGCTGGTTGTAGGCGAAAGCCACGGCCTTCTCGGCTTGCGTCGCCGTTGGTCCCTTGTAGTGGCCGCCCCCGCCGCCTCCTGGACCCGTGCCGGTTTGCTGCGGTGGCGTCAGCGTGGCGAGGAGCGCTTCCTGCTGCTTCTTCAGCTTGTTCAGCGTCGCGATCCGCTTGTGCAGCGAGCGCTTGAGCCGCACGATCCCTGCGCGGGCACGGGTCGCGGTCTGCTGCGCGTCCAGCAACTGACGGCTCGCTGCCTGGTAGCGGTTGATCTGAGACGTATTGGCGATGGACAGCTCCGTCAGGATCGACGACTGGTCGAGCACCTGCTGCGGCGACTCAGACGTCAGCAGCGCGACCGGCGAGGAGGCGCCGCCCTGCTCGTAAGCGACCGCCGCGAGCCTGCCGATCTGGCTTCGCATCTCGTCGAACGTCTTGCGGTACCTGGCGGTCTCTTTGTTGAGCACCTTAAGCCGCTGGTTTGCCACCGATAGCTGCTGCAGAACCTGGTCGTATTGCTGGACGAAGCGATCAACCCTGGTGTTCAGCGCCGCAAGCTTGGCCTTCACCTGCGCGATGGTGGGCTGCGGCAGCGCCGCAGCAGAACCGCCGATCCCGGCGACGCCGCAGATGGTGGCCAGGCTCAGCAGAATCAGCCATCCGCGGCGCAGACTGCGGCTACTCATGACCTTGCGAACTGACAGCGGCATACGCACGCGCCAGGCACGCTCCTTTTCCCACAGTCACCTGCCGAGTCGGCTACGGGTCCGGGCCGTGGCAACTGCCCGTCGGCGCTGACCAATAGTCAGTCCGATGCACCTTGGGGGTTCGCGCGCGACCGACCGAGCGGTTGCATGCGGCCTGCCAGGGGGCTCCCGATTCGCCTGCTGGCCTTGCGGCCAGACGGAGATCTCGGTAGCGGCCAATCGCCGCCGCTATTAAAACGGCTGCCAAGCGATCGACTCGATCAGCCACACTAACCAGACGGGTTGACGCATTCAACCACTTCGCGCACTCTCGCCTCAGTTTTAAGCGGGCCGCGAGGGAGCCTCGTTCCGTCCGGCGCGGCGTCGGCAGGATCAATGCCCAGTGTCGGTGCCTGGCCATAGCGTGGGCATTGTGAGGGCTCCGGCACAGTTCACCCCGCCATCCAGGCGTGGCGTCCGGCCAGCCATGGCGGCGTTGCGGCGCGCCAGGCACCGGCTGGCCGGGCCTGCGGACGCCGCGCCCGGCGCCCTCGGCGAGCATCCAGTCCAAGACGCGCCTGCTACGGCGCCGGACGGCGCCGCGCCTCCGGCGGCCGTCGCAGAAGCAGCAACCGGCGCGGTCGGCGCGCCGGTTGCTGGCCCCGCGGAAGGGCCGCCCTGGCGGCTGCTGTCTGGCCTGCTGCCAGCCAGCCCGTTCCTGCCGCCCGCCGACCTTGTCGTCGTCGATGTCGAGACGACCGGATGGCTCGCCGACGAGGCTGGCATCACCGAGATCGGCGCGGTCCGGCTGAGCCGTGGTCGGCCCGCGGCCGAGTTCTCCGTGCTCGTGAACCCGGGCCAGCCCATCCCTGCGAATATCACCGACCTGACCGGCATCACCGACGCCATGGTGGCGGGCGCGCCGCAGATCGCCGAGGTTCTGCCCGGCTTCCTGGAGTTCGCCGCCGGCGCCGTGATCGTCGCGCACAACGCGCCGTTCGATCTCGCCTTCCTGGCGGCCGCCTGCGCGCACTGCGGAGTCGCCTGGCCGCAGCGCGCCGTGATCGACACAGCCGTGCTATCGCGGCTGCTCCTCGGTCCCGGCGACGTGCCCGACCACAGGCTCGCCACGCTGTCTGGCCACTTCGATGTCAGGACCGGGCCGTGCCATCGTGCCCTCGCCGACGCGAAGGCCACCGCTGGCGTGCTCAGGGGACTGCTCGGGCTGCTCGCCGCCGGCCCTCGGCCTGCCGCGGGCCCTCCGCTCTACCGGCCAAGGGCCGTTGCGCCGGTGTCAGCCTCTGTGAGCGGCGCGCCGAGCCGGTACGATGTCGCCGCGGCAGGCGCGAAGGTAGCGATGACTGAGGAGGCGGCCATGATCACCGCGATTGTTCTGATCAAGGCCGACGTCGCCCGCATTCCCGAGACGGCCGAGGCGATTGCCCAGATCAACGAGGTCAGCGAGGTGTACTCGGTGACCGGCGAGTTCGATCTGGTCGCGATGGTCAGGGTCCGCGGGCATGAGGAACTCGGCGACGTCATCCCAGGGCATGTGAACAAGGTGCCGGGTGTCACGCACACGGAGACGCACATCGCGTTCCGCGCGTACTCCAGGCATGACCTGGATGCCGCGTTCTCGATCGGCTACCCAGACAACGCCTGATCGACCCGCACGCGGCTGGCTAGCTCGCCAGCCGCCTGCTCGCCTGGATCCAGGTATCGAGCAATGACGCCGCAGCGCCGGAGTCCACGGCCTCCGCCGCACGTGCGTACCCGCCTGCCAGCGCCGTAGCGAGCCGTCCGGGTTCGGCCGCGCCCCCGTCGGCGACCAGCGCCGCGCCGGCGTTGAGCAGGACGGTCTCCCTGACCGGCCCGCGCTCGCCAGCCAGGACGCGAGCGGACCACGGCTGCGTTGTGCGCTGGGTCGCCGCCCCGCAGGTCAGCGGGCTCGCATCGTGGAATGCCGATCTCGGCCGGGTCGAACCTGGCCGCAGCCACAGCGCCGTCACGGGTTACCCAGACCGTCGACGGTCCGGTGGTTGTCAGTTCGTCCAGCCCGTCGTCGCCGTGAAAGACCAGCGCCGACACGCCGCGGCCAGCCAGCACGCCCGCCAGCACTGGCCCCATCCGCGGATCGGCGACGCCGACCGCCTGCGCGTGCGGACGCGCCGGGTTGGCGACCGGGCCGAGGAAGTTGAAGACGGTCGGCACGCCCAGTTCGCGGCGCGGCCCTGACGTGTGGCGCAGCGCCGGGTGATACAGCGGCGCGAACAGGAAGACCATGCCGATTTCCTGCGCGAGTTTCTCGGTCGCGGCCGGCGGCAGGTCGATGACCACGCCGAGCGCCTCGAGCACGTCGGCCGCCCCGCAGGCCGACGAGGCCGCCCGGTTGCCGTGCTTGACCATGCGCGCCCCGGCGGCCGCTGCGACGATCGCGCCCATCGTCGAGATGTTGACGGTGCGGGCCCGGTCGCCCCCGGTGCCGACGAGGTCGGTCAGCCGCCCGGGGATGCTGAGCGGAGTCGCGAGCCGCAGCATCGCCGACGCGAGCCCGTCCACCTCGACAGGCGTCTCGCCCTTCATCCGCAGCGCGACTCCGAAGCCCGCGATCTGGGCGGGCGTCGCCGCCCCGTCCATGATCTCGCTCATGGCCCAGGCGGCGGCGCCGGCAGTCAGCGTCTCGCCGTTGATGAGCTGGCCGAGCAGGCTCGGCCAGGAATGCGGTGCGTCCATGGCGTTCCTCGGGCGTTCTAGATCAGGCTTGAACTGCCGTGGTGTTGGTCTGCGGGGGACGCCCCCCCTGAACCCCCCGCACGCTGGCGCATGAGCCCGGCCAGGGCTTCTGCCAGCGCGGCTGGATCGATCGGGTGGCTGACGACTGCGTCGGCGCGTGACCAGGTGGCCAGCCAGCCGTCGTCCGCCCTGCCGATGATGAGTAGCACCGGAGGGCAGTTATAGATCTCGTCCTTGGCCTGCCGGCAGACGCCCATTCCGCCAGAGGGCTGGGCTTCGCCGTCGAGCACCATGACGTCCGCGCCGCCGGCGTCGAGCAGCCTGATCAGCGCGGGATGCGTGGCCACGTCGATCACCTCTGCCTCCGGCACGTCGGGTGCGGGGCGGCGGCCGATGGCCAGCCGGACGCGGGCCCTGGTGTCCGCGTCATGGCTATACACGACAACTTTCATAGCTGGATGCTACCGACACCGCTGACCCTGCGCGCGGCCGCCGGACCGCCGAGATGGGCCAGGGAGCGACACCCTGACCCCCGATTAGGGGGTCGAGCCGCGTTCCCCTACCGGGTGTCGTAATAATGGGCGCGTGACGTCAGCATCAGACACGGCGGTCGTGCCGCGTACGCCTGCGAGCCGGCCGAACTTGGTCAGCGTCGGGACCATCGTGTGGTTGTCCTCCGAGCTGATGTTCTTCGCTGCGCTGTTCGCGATGTACTTCACCATCAAATCGGTGGATACGGGACTCGGCCAGCCGTGGCCGCAGGCCACACTGGACTATCCGCTGGCGACCGCGAACACGATCGTGCTGATCCTGTCGAGCGTCACCTGCCAGATGGGCGTCTTCGCCGTCGAGCGCGGCCAGATCTCGCGGCTCGGCTCCATCTTCGACGTCCGTCGCTGGGGCCTGCGCGAGTGGTACGTCCTGTCTTTCTTCATGGGCTTGTACTTCGTGCTCCGGCCAGGGTTATGAGTACCTGGACCTGATCTTCAAGCAGCACCTCACGCTGGCGTCGAGCAACTACGGCTCGGTGTTCTTCCTGACCACGGGCTTCCACGGGCTGCACGTGACCGGCGGGCTGATCGCCTTCATCTTCCTGCTCGGCCGCACCTACGCGGCCAAGCGATATACCCACGAGCAGCAGACCAGCGCGATCGTCGTGTCGTACTACTGGCACTTCGTCGACGTCGTGTGGATCGGGCTGTTCACCACCATCTACCTGCTGCCATTGACCGGAAAGTAGGAGCAGTGAGAGCGATCTCCGCCCGGCGACGGCATCCAGCCGCCGGATACGCCGTCCTTCTGCTCGCACTGCTGCTCGCCGGCCTCGGCTACGCGACTGTGACCGGGGTCGGCTCCGCAGCCGCGGCGCGCGCACAGCGTCACGGGCGGACCGCTGATCTCCGAGGGCAAGTCGATCTTCCTGCAGGAGTGCTCCAGCTGCCACGGCATCTTCGCCCAGGGCGTGCCGGAGACAGGTCCTAGCCTCATCGGCGTCGGAGCGGCGGCCGTCGACTTCCAGGTCAGCACCGGCCGCATGCCAGCCAAGGAGCCGGCCGCAGAGCAGCCGCGCAAGCCGGTGACGTTCACCCCGCAGCAGATTCGCGCCCTCGCGGCCTACATCGCCTCCCTGGGCGGCGGCCCGATGATCCCGTCGCTCGCCGAGGTCAGCCCCAGAGGCGCCAACGCAGGTCTAGGCCAGCAGCTCTTCGTCGCCGACTGCGCGCAGTGCCACAACTTCGTCGGCGCGGGCGGCGCGCTCACGTACGGCAAGTACGCGCCGCCGCTGACGACGTCGACGCCGCGGCAGATCTTCGAGGCCATGCTCACCGGGCCGGAGGCAATGCCGGTCTTCAACAACACCACGATCACGCCGCAGCAAAAGCGCGCCATCATCAGGTACGTCACCATGACGCGCAGCTGAGCCGAACCCGGGCGGCTTCAGCCTGGGCCGGGTCGGCCCGGTGACCGAAGGGCTCGTGGCCTTCATCGGGCTGCTGCTCTTCATGGTGCTCGCGGCCCTGTGGATCACTGCAAGGCACGGGAAGGCACATGACTGACCCCACCGCCGGCCACCAGGACGGCGACACGAGCCGGACGGCGACCTGTGGCCGCAAGGACATGACGGCCCGCAGACGGCGGCGCAGGCGAGCGCGCGAGCCACGGCACCGGGTGATCGGCACCCCGTCGCCCGCCGAGTCCAGGACCATGCTCGCCGCTCCGTCTCCTGGCACGCCGGGCGCGGCGGCTCCGCCGCGACCGCGCGAGCTGCCGGCTGAGCCTGACGATCTCGCGACCGCGAAGCGAGCCGAGCGAATCGTCGCCGCCTGCTTCCTGATCGCCACGCTGGCCGGCCTCGGGTTCATCGCGGCCTACCTGATCTTCCCCGTGCATTCGGTCCTGCGGGTCCAGCACTCCAACCTCGCGCTCGGCCTGACAATGGGGCTGACCTTCCTGGCCATGGGCGTCGGCGCCGTGATCTGGGTCCGCCGGATCATGCCCGATGTCGAGCTCACCGAGCCGCGTAAGCCGCTGCGGTCCAACGAAGCGGACCGCGCGGCCTTCAAGGAGACCTTCGAGGAAGGCGCCGACGCCAGTCAGTTCAAGCGGCCGCTGCTGCGGCGCACCCTGATCGCCGCGACGGTCCCTGTTGCGGTCGCGCCGGTCCTGCTGCTGCGCGACCTCGGCCCGCTGCCGCGCAAGAGCCTGGACCACACGGTCTGGCGCAAGGGCCTGCGCCTGCTGAACTACGGCGGTAACACACCGATCAGGCCGGCCGACTTCAGCTCGCCAGGCGGAATGATCACGGTCGTCCCCGACGGCTACGCGGAAGACTTCAACGCGCTCGCCAAGGCGGCCTGCATCATCATCAAGTTCGGGCCGAACGAGCTGGAATTCACCACTGGCTCGTCGCCGGTGTCCGGCAAAGTGGTGCAGAACTGGACAGTCGACAACATCGTTGCCTACTCCAAGATCTGCACGCACGTCGGCTGCCCGGCGGCGCTGTACGAGCAGACGACACACCACATACTCTGCCCCTGTCACCAGTCGACCTTCGACGCCACCCGCGGGGCGGAGGTGATCTTCGGACCGGCCACCCGGGCGCTGCCGCAGCTGCCGATGACCGTGGACGCGCAGGGGTACCTGGTGGCCAAGCACGACTTCACCGAACCGGTGGGCCCGAGTTTCTGGGAGCGGGGGCCGTCAACATGAGCATCGACAGGGCGCTGGGCGGCACCGGCGGCTGGCTGGACGACCGGTTCCGCGGCGCGAAGGGCTTCAGGACCTTCTTCCGCAAGATCTTCCCCGACCACTGGACCTTCCTGCTCGGCGAGATCGCGCTCTACACGTTCATCATCCTGATCCTGACCGGCACCTTCCTGGCCCTGTTCTTCAAGCCGAGCATGACCGACATCGTCTACCACGGGACCTACGTCAAGCTCGACGGAGTGCACATGAGCGAGGCCTACGCCTCGACGCTCCGGATCAGCTTCGACGTTCGCGGCGGACTGCTGATCAGGCAGATCCACCACTGGGCCGCCGACCTGTTCGTCGCGGCGATCATGGCCCACATGCTGCGGATCTTCTTCACCGGCGCCTACCGCAAGCCGCGCGAGGTCAACTGGCTGATCGGCATCGTGATGTTCACCCTCGCGCTGCTCGAGGGGCTGTTCGGCTACTCGCTGCCCGACGACCTGCTGTCCGGTGCGGGCCTGCGAATCACCCAGGGCGTGCTCCAGTCGATCCCGGTGGTCGGTACGTACCTGTCGTTCTTCCTGTTCGGCGGGCAGTATCCGGGGCACTCGATCATTCCCCGGATGTACATCCTGCACGTGCTGCTGATTCCAGGGCTGTTCGCTGCGCTGATCGGCGCGCACCTGTTCATCATGTTCCACCAGAAGCACACCCAGATGCCTGGCAAGGGCCGCACGAACAAGAACGTCGTCGGCGCGCCGATGTACCCGTACTTCATGGCGAAGACCGGCGCGTTCTTCCTGTTCATCTTCGCGGCCGTGGCGCTGGCCGCAACCTTCGCCCAGATCAACCCGATCTGGCTCTACGGCCCTTACAACCCGCTCGCGATCTCGGCTGGCTCGCAGCCCGACTTCTACATGGGCTTCCTCGAGGGCGCGCTGCGGATCATGCCCGCCTGGCAGTGGGTGGTCTTCGGGCACACGTTTGCCTTCAACGTGTTCATCCCTGCCCTCGTGCCGCTCGGCATCGTCTTCACCGGCGCGGCGCTGTGGCCGTTCCTCGAGCAATGGGTCACCGGCGACAAACGCGAGCACCACATCAACGACCGGCCGCGCAACGCGCCGACCAGGACCGCGCTCGGCATCGCGATGGTGGCCTTCTACGGCGTGCTCTGGGCCGAGGGCGCCAACGACGTGATCGCCCAGCACTTCGACATCTCGCTGTACACGGTCACCGAGATCGCCAGGGTCGCGGTCTTCGTGGTGCCGATCCTGGCCTACTTCATCACCAAGCGGATCTGCCTTGGCCTGCAGCGCAAGGACATCCACCTGATGGAGCACGGGCTGGAGACCGGGATCATCAGGCAGCTGCCGAGCGGCGAGTTCGTCGAGGTGACCAGGCCGCTCGACGAGGAGGCCATGGCCAAGATCGCCATGCCAGAGCCGCTCGAGCTGCCGGCCGGCACGAGCGAGGCCGCCGAGGCTGACGTCCCGCCGCCAGGGATGCGCGGCAGCATCGGCAGGATCAAGGCCAGGCTCAACAAGGTCGTGACCGAGACCGTGCCCATGAACGGACACGGTGCCGATGGACACGGGGCCAACGGACACGGTCCGATGGCCATGGGGCCGACGAGCACGAGCCAGCCTCGATCGGCTCATCAGAGCGCGACGGCGATCACAGCTAACCGCCGTCGGCGCTCCAGAGCGGCTCAGGGATGCTCAGGCCGACCTCGGTACCCCACGCGTTCCGGTAGGCGACCTCGTGCGCTGGGCGCCTCGGAGCGACGCCCCAGCGGCCTGTCGGGTAGCCGAGCGAGACGCAGCCCGCCAGCTCCCAGCCGTGGCTCTCTGGCACGCCGAGTACCGCGAACGTCTCGGCGCGCTTGAAGCTTCCTAGCACCGTCGTCAGCGTGCTGCCGACGCCATCGGCGCGGGCCGCCAGCTGAGCGCTCCAGATCGCGGGGAATATCGAGCCGCCGCTCGGGTCGTTACGCGCCAGCGCCATCAGGAACAGCGGTACGTCCTCGAAGTGGTCGGCCAGATGTTGCGCCGATCGCTGCACCCGCAGGAACGAGGCGCTGGCCGGGTCCTCTGGCGTAGCCCTGGCCCGCTCCAGCCGCTCGCGGTAGCCGGTGCTCCACAGCTGCGCCATGCAGTCCCTGTACAGCGGGCCGAGCTGGGTCTTCACCGCCGGGTCGTCGACCAGGATGAAACGCCAGTTCTGCGAGTTTCCGCCGCTCGGCGCCCTGATCGCGGCGTCGAGGATTCGCGCCTGCACTTGCGCAGGGATCGGGTCGGTGCGGACCCTGCGCATGGCCCTGGTGGTGTACAGCGCTTCGTAGACGTCCAACCGTGCCCTCCTGGTGGGCTGGGGGCCGCGGCCGGGCGCTAGTGCGCGTAGTGGCCGCGGTAGTACTCGAACACGAAGCCGATCACGGACAGGATCAGGGCCAGCGCGCCCATCAGGAACAGCCACCAGCCGATCGCCACGCCGACCGCGGCAAGTGCCGCGGCGAGGCCGACGAACAGCGGCCACCAGCTGTGCGGGCTGAAGAAGCCCAGCTCGCCGGTCCCCTCTTCGATGTCGCCGTCGGGGTCGTCCTCAGGCCGCTGCGGCAGCCGCCTGCCGGTGAACAGCACGTAGAAGCCGGTCAGGAACGCCAGACCGACGGCGAGCGCCAGCGCCGTGCCGCCGGTCGGGTCGTGCGACAGGTTCCAGTAGAAGATGTCGGCGACGCCGAAGAAGATGGCGCAGCCGAGGAAGAGCCAGCCCTCGACCCTCATCGCCGGTACCCCTGTCTTGGTCAGCCCGCTACCGCACATCAGTGGCCCGCCCCGATCGCCTTGCGTTCCGCCGGGTCGCGGCCTGCCCTGATGTGCGGATGATGCAGGTCGAACGCCGGACGCTCGGACCTGATCCGCGGGATCGAGGTGAAGTTGTGCCGCGGCGGCGGGCAGGACGTCGCCCACTCCAGCGAGTTGCTGAAGCCCCATGGATCATCGACGAGGACCCGCTCCCCGTGCTTGGCCGTCTTGTACACGTTCCAGAAGAAGAACAGGTTAGACACGCCGAGTATGAAGGCGCCGATCGTCGATACCTGATTCAGCGTCGTGGCCAGGTGCGGCAGCAACGGATAGTTGGCTGTGCGGCGCGGCTGGCCCATCACGCCCAGCCAGTGCTGCACGAGGAAGGTCGTGTTGAAGCCGATGAACACGAACCAGAAGTGCCACTTGCCGAGCGTGTCGTCGAGCATCTTCCCTGTGAACTTCGGCCACCAGAAGTAGAAGCCGCCGAACATGCAGAACACGACCGTGCCGAATAGCACGTAGTGGAAGTGCGCCACCACGAAGTAGGAGTCGCTGACCGGGAAGTCGAGCGGCGGCGAGGCCAGGATGACCCCGGTCAGCCCGCCGAACAGGAACACGATCATGAAGCCGAGTATGAACAGCATCGGCGTCTCGAAGGTCAGCTGGCCGCGCCAGATCGTGCCGAGCCAGTTGAAGAACTTCACTCCGGTCGGCACGGCGATCAGGTACGTCATGAACGAGAAGAACGGCAGCAGCACGGCGCCCGTGGTGAACATGTGGTGCGCCCAGACCGTCATCGACAGGCCGGCGATCGCTATCGTGGCGGCCACGAGGCCCTTGTAGCCGAACAGCGGCTTGCGGCTGAAGACGGGAAGCACCTCGGTGGCGATGCCGAAGAACGGCAACGCCACGATATAGACCTCGGGATGGCCGAAGAACCAGAACAGGTGCTGCCAGAGGACCGCGCCACCGCTTTGCGCGTCGAAGACCTGAGCACCGAACTTGCGGTCGATCTCAAGCACCAGCAGCGCGGCGGCCAGGACAGGGAACGCGAGCAGCACCAGGATCGAGGTCAGCAGGATGTTCCAGGTGAAGATCGGCATCCGGAACATCGTCATACCGGGCGCCCGCATGCAGAAGATCGTCGTGACGAAGTTGACGCCGCTCAGGATGGTGCCCAGGCCGCTCAGGGTCAGGCCCATGATCCACATGTCGGCGCCGACGCCGGGTGAGAACAGCGAACTCGTCAGCGGTGAGTAGGCGTACCAGCCGAAGGCGGCCGCGCCGCCCGGGGTCAGGAAGCTCAGCAGCAAGATGATGCCGCCGAACGCGAACATGTAGTAGCTCAGCAGGTTCAGCCGCGGGAACGCGACGTCGGGAGAGCCGATCTGCAGCGGCATGATCTCGTTCGCGAAGCCGACGAACAGCGGGGTCGCGAACAGCAGCAGCATGATCGTGCCGTGCATGGTGAACAGCTCGTTGTACTGCTGGTCGGAGACCAGGCTGAGGTTCGGCTCGAACAGCTGAGACCTGATGATCAGCGCCATCAGGCCGCCGATCAGGAAGAACCCGAACGAGGTGATCAGGTACAGGTGACCGATGATCTTGTGGTCGGTCGAGGAGAGCCAGTCTGCCAGGATCGATCCCCTGCGGTAGGCGGCCGGCCCTGCCGTCGTCGGCTCGGAAGACTTGACCGCGGTCACTGAGCACCCCCGGAGGCAGAAGCAGTCTGCTGGGCCTGCTGAGCGTGGATCCACCGGTTGAACTCAGCACGCGTGACGATCTTGACCCGGAAGAGCATGCGGCTGTGATAGACGCCGCAGAGCTCGGAGCAGCGCCCGATGAAGGAGCCGGTCTTGTTCGGCGTCACCGTGAAGCGGTTCGCGTACCCGGGAATGACGTCCCGTTTGAACTCGAACGGCGCGATCCAGAAGGCATGGATGACGTCGACCGAAGTCAGGTTGAACTGGACGGTCTCGTTGGTGGGAATCTCGAGCAGCGGCAGCTGGTTGGTGGGCAGCCCGGGCCGCCACATCTCGCCGTCCTCGGTGACCGCGTGCCCGGAGCTGATCGCGTACTGCGGATAGACGAATTGCCAGCTCCACTGCTGGCCGATGACGTGCACGACGACGTCGGGATTGGCCGGGTTCTTGCCGAGGTAGTTCTCGTCCCTGGCGGTGAAGAAGAACAAGATGCCGACCATGATGAACGGCAGGACGGTGTACAGCAGCTCGATCGGCAAGTTATAGCGGACCTGGCGCGGAAGCTGGTCGCCGCGCTTGCGATGGAAGATGATGGCCCACAGGATCCCGCCCCACACGATGATCCCGACTGCCCAGGCCGCGACCCATGAACCCTGCCACATGGTGACGATGACCTGGCCCTGCTGTGGTTACCGGAGCCAGCAGGCCCTGCCTGGTGAAGGCGTTCGACTGGCAGCCAGACGTGACGATCGCCAACCCGAGCAACAGCGCGGCGCGCGGCGCCCAGCGACGCAGCCGGCCAGCTCTCCCCCGAGGACGAGGGGTCGTGCGGATGGGACTCACCGATTGCCTTCCCAGCGGCCGTATACCGACTTACCGAGCCTGTCTGTCGCCTGTCCTACAGGCTGTCGTGGAAACAGTACAACGCTGGCGGCTTCGGCCGCCCGCGACCCCCGGCAGATCGGCCAGGCGGGGCTGCCGGGACGGCAGCCGCCGCGCGGCCGTAGGGTCAGAGCCATGGCGTACTTCGATGCCGCGTCCGCCGAGCCCATCTCGGCAGCCGCGCGCGAGGCGCTGCTCGCGGCGCTGGACGATGGCTGGGCCGACCCGGTCCGGCTGCACAGCGAGGGGCGCAGGGCCAGCCTGCTGCTGGACCAGGCCAGGGAGCGGATGGCCGCCCTGCTGCGATGCCGAGCCGACGAGCTGGCATTCACGAGTTCGGGGACGCAGGCCGTGCAGCTAGCGGTGCTCGGCGCCATCCGGGCGCGCCAGTCGGCCAGCCGGGGCCCGGGCCACGTCGTGGTCAGCGCGGTCGAGCACTCCAGCGTGCTGAACGCGGCAGCCGAGGCCGAACTGACCGGCAGCCGGGTGACGATCGCGGGAGTAGGCGCGGACGGCCGCGTCGACGTCGCCGCCTTCGGCGAGGCCATCACGCGTGAGCGCACCATCCTGGCCTGCCTGCAGTCAGCCAATCACGAGGTCGGCACGATGCAGCCGCTGGCCGACATCGCCGCCGCCTGCGGCGCAGCGGGCGTCCCGTTGTTCACCGACGCCGCGGCATCGGCGGGCAGGCAAGCGCTGCCCGCGGGCTGGTCGATGCTGGCTGCGAGCGCGCACAAGTGGGGCGGACCGCCCGGCGTCGGGGTCATGGTCATCCGCAAGCCGGTCCGCTGGCGCGCGCCGCTGCCGCCCGGCAGCCGCGAGGGCCATCGGGTGCCAGGATTCCCGAACCTGCCGGCCATCATTTCGGCAGTCGCCGCGCTCGAGGTCTTTGAGGCTGAGCGCGAGGAGGCCGACGTGACGCTGCGGCTGCTGACCAATCAGATCAGGGACCGGCTCAAGACCCTGCCAGATTGCGTAGTGCACGGAGACCATGCGAACACGCTGCCCCACATCGTCACGTTCTCGTGCCTCTATATCGACGGCGAGGCGCTTGTTACCGAGCTTGACAAGGCAGGGTTCTCGGTATCCTCAGGCAGCGCGTGCGCGAACGACACCCAGCAGCCCAGTCACGTGCTCGCCGCGATGGGCGCGATCACGCACGGCAACGTTCGCGTCTCCTTGCCGCGGAACACCACGGAGGAATCGGTGACCGGGTTCCTGAGTGTCCTGCCCGACATCGTCAACCGCCTGCGCGGCAACTCAGGATCGCCGCGACGCCACGAGTCAGGACCGGAGCTGATTAGTTGATCTCGCAGCCGCCTGCCGACCTGCCCGGTGCGGCCCAGCGGCCCGCGTTGACCATCAACGCGCTCGGCCGCAAATGCCCGCTGCCGATCATCATGCTGGCCGAGCGGATCGGAGAGGTGGCGGTCGGCCAGGTGGTCGAGGTGCTCGCCGACGACCCAGCCGCAAAGACCGATGTACCGGCCTGGTGCGGCCTGAAGTCGCACGATTTCATCGGCTCAGCCGGACTCCCCGGCGACACCGGCTGGGCGTTCCGTATCCGACGCAGCTACTGATGTACTGACACACGCCAGTTATTGGTGTTGCGGCGGGTCGGTTCCCCTACACTCGCCTCGTGGCTCAGCCGCAAGAAATGCCGCACAGAAGCACCGGCGGCCATGAGGCCCACGAAACCGGCCCGGTCTTCGCCGACCCCTCTGGCCAGCGACGCCGCATGCTGCGCGTGCTCGGTGCCGCCGCGAGCGTGCTGCTGGTCGGTGCGCTGACTGTGGCGGGCATCGGACTTTTCGGTGGACCCAATACCCCGTTCAGTGTGTTCGGCGCACCGGTCGTGCACGGCCACGGGCATCAGGGCACCACCAGGCATGGTCGGCATCACGCCGCGACCGGGCGAGGTCGCGGCCCGGCCGGCGGCGCGCCAGGAACGGGATCGCCCCCGGCGCGGTCCAGAACGCCGTCGCCGGGTCCCTCAGCCTCACGCGACCGGTCCCCGTCGCCCGCGCCTACCAACAAGGCAGGCAAGACACCGCCAGGGCAGGGCCGATCTAAGAAGCCGCATCCGTCGCCGACCCCGCACGGCAGATAGGGCGGTCCCGGCATGGCGAAGTACGCGGCCGGGAAGGCGGCCAGGCATGAAGCCGCGCGCACGCCGCGAGGTCACTGGGCCTTTGTCGCCCTGATGCTGCTCGTGTTCGCGGCTGCGCTCCTCTTCGAGGGTTATACGCATGGCGTGCTCGGCGAGTCACCGCAGACCGCCAACCTGGCCGGAGCTCACGGACCTGGCGGGCCGAACTCGCTGGTCAACGGCGGGCCTGTGATCAACGCGACCGGCAGCCGTCCGTACTCCTACCAGATGCCACCAAGAACCGTCGCCCTGACGTTCGATGACGGACCCGATCCGACCTGGACCCCGAAGATCCTTGCCGTTCTGCGGCGCGAGCACGTGCCGGCGACCTTCTTCCTGGTCGGTGCCCATGTCGCCAGCGACCCCTCAATCGTGCGTGCGGAGCTGGCCGCCGGCGATGAGGTGGGCTCGCACACCTACACGCACGCCAACCTGGCGTCGGCCGGCTGGCGGCTGCCGCTCGAGCTGACGCTCACCCAGAACGCGCTGAGCGGCGCGGCCGGGATCAGGACGAGGCTGCTCAGGCCGCCTTACAGCAGCGTTCCAGACGCGCTGACGAAGACGGACTGGCTGGCTTACCGGCGGGCCGCGAGATTCGGTTACCTGGTGGTCCTGACCACCACCGACACCAGAGACTGGGCGAAGCCTGGTGTGTCACGCATCGTCGCCAACGCGATGCCACCCGGCGACAGCGGCGCCGTCATCATGCTGCACGACGCAGGCGGCAACCGGCGCGAGACGGTCCGCGCACTGCCCCTGATCATCGACCGGCTGAAAGCGCGCGGCTACCGGTTCGTCACGGTGACCGCTGGCCTGCACCTGCCGCCGGCCGATGTGCCGGCCACGTCGCGACAGCGCCTCATCGGTACCGCGCTTGTGCTGAGCCAGCAGGCCGCCGATCACGCCATCGCTGTCCTCGCCATCTGCCTGGTGGTCGCCAGCGCCATGCTGATCGCGCGCGTTCTCGCACTCATGACGTACGCGCGCAGGCACCGCCGCAGGACGAAGCCGCAACGTGTTCCGCCCGGCTGGCGGCCGCCTGGCGTCACCGTGGTGATCCCCGCGTTCAACGAGGCAGCGGGCATCGCGGCAACGGTCACCTCCATGGTCGACAGCGGTTACCCCGGCGAACTCGAGGTGATCGTGGTGGACGACGGATCCACCGACGACACGGCCGCGATTGTCCGCCGCCTCAGGCTGCCAGGGGTCAGGGTCATCAGCCAGGCCAACGCGGGCAAGCCAGGCGCGCTCAACCGGGGCATCGCCGAAGCCGGGTTCGACTTCCTTGTCCTGGTCGACGGCGACACGATTTTCGCCAGGGACGCCCTGCTCAGGCTCGCGCTGCGGATGCGTGATCCGGACGTAGGCGCGGTGAGCGGTAACACGAAGGTGGCCAACCGGCGCGGGCTGCTCGGCCGCTGGCAGCACCTTGAGTACGTGATGGGCTTCAACCTGGAACGCAGGATGTTTGACCTGCTCGGCACCATGCCGACCGTGCCAGGGGCCATCGGCGCCTTCAAGCGCTGGACGCTTGCCGATGTCGGCGGCCTGAGCGCTGGCACGCTCGCCGAGGACACCGATCTGACGATGGCGATCTGCCGCTCGGGGTGGCGTGTGGTCTATGAGCCTCGCGCTCTGGCCTGGACTGAGGCGCCGAGTTCACTTCGTCAGCTATGGCGCCAGCGGTACCGATGGTGCTACGGGACCATGCAGTCGATGTGGAAGCACAAGCGGTCCGTTATCGAGGGGGGCTCCTCCGGCCGTTTCGGCCGCCGATGCCTGCTGTACCTGGCCTTCTATCAGATCTTGCTGCCGCTGGTCGCCCCTGTAGTCGACCTGGCCGCGATCTACGGCCTGGTCTTCCTCAACCCGGTCAGCGTCGCCGCGTTCTGGCTGGGATTCACCGCGGTGCAGACTGTGGCCTGCGGATATGCCCTGCGGCTCGACGGTGAGCGGCTGCGGACGTTGTGGGCACTGCCGCTGCAGCAGGTCGTCTACCGGCAGCTGATGTACCTGGTCACCATTCAGTCGATGATGACGGCGCTGCTTGGAACACGGCACCGCTGGGAGTCGATCGCGAGGACCGGCGTCTTCAGCGATGGCGATCCGGCGAAGCAGGCCGCGACGGCCCTGGACGCGCCCAGCCGACGGGCCTAGCTGAAGTGGGCGGCGATCTCCGCGGCCGCCTGCGCGCCGTAGGCAGCGGCGAACCTGCTGGCCAGTGACCCTGGCGTGAGCTCGTACTCCTGAGTCCCGGTCGTCTCCAGCACGTGCGCGGCCATCAGGTTGCCAAGCTGCGCGGCTCGCTCCAGGCCGAGCCCCCAGGAAACGGCGGCAAGGAATCCGGAACGGAAGGCGTCCCCCGCGCCGGTCGGCTCCTTCGGCTGCACGCCAGGCACCGCGGGAACGACAATCGGATCATGCCCGGCCCGGTCGATCCGAGCGCCCTGACCGCCGAGTGTGGTGACCCGGACCCCGACCCGTTCGTTCAGGTCGTCGGCCTGCCAGCCGGTCTTGTGCTCGGTCAGCTTCGCCTCGTACTCGTTGCAGAAGAGATAGTCCGCGCCCATGAGCAGGGTCCTGACTTGCTCGCCATCGAGGCGCGCGAGCTGCCATGAGGTGTCTGCCGCGAACGGGATCTGATTGGAGCTGGCTTGCTTGGTGAAGGCGAGCATGGCGTCGGGGTCGCTGGCACCGATCAGGACCAGGTCGACCTGGCCTGCCAGCTCCCCGAGGTCGATCTGCCTGTCCTCGGTCATCGCGCCTGGATAGAAGGACGCGAGCTGGTTCATGTCGGCGTCGGTGGTCCCGACAAACCTGGCCGTGTGGTGCTGTGCAGATTCCCGCACCGCGCTCGTGTCCACCCCGTGGTCTTCGAGCCATGCCCGGTAGCCAGCGAAGTCGCTCTCGCCGGCCGTGCCGACAAGCAGCGGCCGCAGTCCTAGGCAGCCGAGCCCGAACGCGATGTTCGCCGCCACCCCGCCGCGCCTGATCACCAGCGTGTCAACCAGGAACGACAGCGCGATCTTGTCGAGCTTGTCGGGCATCAGCTGGTCGACGAACCTGCCGGGGAACGTCATCAGGTGGTCGGTCGCGATCGATCCGGTCACTGCAATGCGCACGGCGGTCCTTCTGGGCTTGGTGAACCGCTAGTCGCGCGGGCCGGTGCAGGCCTCACGATCATCCTGGCGGCGCGGACGCACGGACTGATGAAGCAGACCCAGGCTACAGGCTGGCGCCGGGCCGCCAAAGCCCACGCGACACGCACCTGGCCAGCACCGCGAACGGCGGCAGCCAGGTGAAACCGGTCGAGCGGGTCAGATCAGTGGAAGGAGTCTCCGCAGGCGCAGGAGCCGCTCGCGTTCGGGTTGTCGATCGTGAAGCCCTGCTTCTCGATCGTGTCGACGAAGTCGATGGTCGCGCCGGTGAGGTAAGGGCCGCTCATCTTGTCAGTCACGACCTGAACGCCGTTGAAGCTGCTGACAATGTCGCCGTCGACCTCGCGCTCGTCGAAGTACAGCTGATAGCGCAGGCCAGAACAGCCCCCTGGCTGCACCGCGATCCGGAGCCGCAGGTCATCACGGTCCTCCTGGGCCAGCAGGTTGCTGACCTTCGTGGCGGCCACCTCAGTGAGGATGACGCCCTGAGCCGTCACGTCGTCCTGAACTGTCATCTGGTTAGCTCCCGTGGTCAAGGTCACCGCGCATCCCGCGCGGCACGTCCATGCACTCCAACGATATGCCCGGCGGGCGCATTCCGTGTGCACGGCTTCGTTCCAGCGTTCGCTCAAGACGGGCAGGCCCGGTGAACACGCACCCGACAGCAGCGGTATGCTGAGGGTATCGTCAGTTCGACGATAAGTCGCGTGAAGTGGGGCTCGATATGTCCAGCTCACCAGGTCAGGCCACAGTCACCGCGCCAGCACGCAATCGGTGGGCGGGGCCAGGCAGGCGGCTGCCCTTGCTCGTGCTGGGCGCCGACTCGGACCCGGACAGTGAGCGCGGTGTCTCCTGCCCTGGTGAGCTGCCGTTGCCTTCCGACCCCGCGCTCGTGCGGCGGGCCGAGCGGGCCAGGGCCGCGCTCGGCGACCGGGCCTTCCTGCTCGGCCACCATTACCAGCGCGACGAGGTCATAGCATTCGCCGACGTCACAGGCGACTCGTTCAAGCTCGCCAGGGAGGCAGCCGCGCGGCCGGAGGCCGAGTACGTGGTCTTCTGCGGCGTGCACTTCATGGCCGAGTCCGCCGACATCCTGACCTCAGATGCCCAGCAGGTCATCCTTCCGGACCTGGCGGCCGGATGTTCGATGGCTGACATGGCCACCTACAGCCAGGTCGAGGAGTGCTGGGAGGCGTTCGAGGATCTCGGCATTGCCGACGATGTCGTCCCTGTCACGTACATGAACTCCTCGGCTGACATCAAGGCCTTCACGGGACGCCACGGCGGCACGGTCTGCACGTCGTCGAACGCCAAGCGCGCGCTCACCTGGGCGCTGGGCAAGGGCAGCAAGGTGCTGTTCCTGCCCGACCAGCATCTGGGCCGCAACACCGCGGTACTCGAACTCGGAATGAGCCTGGACGACTGCGTGGTCTGGAACCCGCACCGGCCCAACGGCGGCCTTGACCCCGAGGCGCTGCGGAAGGCCACCATGATCCTCTGGCGCGGGCACTGCTCCGTGCACGGCAGGTTCACCACCGACAGTGTCGCCGAGGTCCGGCAGCGGATTCCTGGCGTGCACGTACTCGTGCACCCCGAGTGCGTGCACGAGGTGGTGACGGCCGCTGACCAGATCGGCTCCACCGAGAAGATCATCGCCACCATCGAGCAGGCTCCGGCCGGCTCGGCCTGGGCAGTCGGCACCGAGCTGAACCTCGTGCAGCGGCTCGCCCAGGCCCATCAGGACAAGAACGTCGTCTTCCTCGACAAGACCGTCTGCTATTGCTCAACGATGAACAGGATCGACCTACCGCACCTCGTGTGGGCGCTCGAATCGCTGGCGTCCGGCCAGGTGGTGAACCGCATCACGGTCGAAGAGCAGACCGCCGCCGAGGCCGGGGCCGCGCTCGACCAGATGCTCGCGCTCCCCTGACCTGGCCTGCTCAGAGGCCGGGCGCACCCCAGACGGGGAACCATCTGCCGAGGTCAGCCTCGATCTTCAGGTCGTTGCCGAGCACGCCCCTGACCTGAAGCTCGGCGGGGTTATCCCGGCGCTCGCCGCCCTGCGGGGCGAACGGGTAGAAGGTGCCGCGCTTGTACAGGTAGACCAGGCCGAGCCGCTTTCCTGCACGGTCGCGGAAGGCGAGGATGGTGCATAGCAGCAGCGGCCCGAAGCCGCCGGCCTTGAGCGAGGAGTTGACCGCGTGCAGGTCGGTCACGAGGCCCTCGATGTCGTCAGGGGCGTGCTTGCAGACCAGCCACGTGAAGCCGTAGGAGTCCGACGTCATCTCGACGGCCGTCTTGTTCTGCCCCATCGCGAGCAGGTCCTGGACATCCTTCTCGATGTCGGTGAACGCCCTGCCCTCAGCGGCGCGGAAGCAGACCGAGCCGGTGCCCGTCGGCAAGAAGTCGGTGGCCGCCTCGAGCGTGATCGCGGCCGAAGGCAGCGCGAACAGCGCGTCCAGGTTCGGCGGTACCGGCTTGGTGCGGCCGAGCAGCGCGTCGAGCAATCCCACGAGATCTTCCTCCCTGGCTGGCCCCCGGCGATCCAGCGCGGCCGGTCCGCCTAACTGCTGAGCTGCTGCGAGATCTTGTCCAGCTCGCGAAGCCGGCGCTCGAGCGACGGGTGCGTCGAGAACAGAGTCGACAAGCTCCACTGACCGCGGCCCGCGGCGAGGGCCGGCGTGAAGTAGAAGGCGTTCAGCGGCTCAGCGGCCCGCAGGTCCCTGGTCGGGATCCGCGCCATCTCCCCGCTCACCTTGACCAGCGCGCTGGCCAGCGCGGACGGCTGGCCGGTCAGCAGCGCGCCTGACCGGTCGGCCGACAGCTCGCGGTACCGCGAAAGCAGCCTGATCAGCAGGAAGCTGATCGCGTAGACGACCATGCCGATCAGCAGCACGATCAGCACGATGGGCAGCGCGTTCTGATCGTTGCCCCTGCCCCGATCGCGGCCGCCGCCGCCGAACAGCTCGGAGTAGAAAGCGAACCTGACCAGCAGTGCGGCCATGATGCCAAGGAAGGACGCGATCGTCATGACGGCGACATCCTTGTGCGCTACGTGCGACATCTCGTGTGCGAGCACGCCCTCGAGTTCGTTTGTGTCCAGCCTCCGCAGCAGGCCCTGGGTCACGCAGACCACGGCCACCTTGCTGCTGCGGCCGGTCGCGAACGCGTTCGGCATGTCCGTGGGCGCGATCGCGACCCGCGGCTTGGGCATGTCGGCTAGCGCACAGAGCCGGTCGATCACGCCGTGTAGCTCCGCTGCCATCGGCCCGTCCTGCGGGCTGACGAGCTGAGCGCCGGCCGTGCTCAGCGCGATCTTGTCCGACCAGTAGAACGAGCCGAAGGAGATCGCGACACCGAAAAGGACCGCGATGAAGATGATGCCGCCCTGGCTAACGTTGCTGTACTGAGTGAGCAGCACCACGATCGCCACGATGAATCCGGTGAAGACCAGGCCGAGCAGGAACATGGTCGCGCCCATCCGCGCGATCAGGCCCTTGTCAGTCGCGTACCGTGTCTGGGCCATCGCCGCCTCCGTTTCGATCCCCGGCGTCTGCGAAGCCGACGCCTTCATTACATCGCAACAACAGCGATGGTCTGATCGCAGTCGGCCGCCTGGGCGCATAGGGTACGGCGGCAGCCTGAACAGACGCCGCAGGCAGGTCGGGCAATATGCCCGCCTGCCTGCGGTTTACACCAGCGATCCGGCGTGCCGGACGAGGGAACATTCAGCTAGGTCGGAGGAAAGTCTCAGCCGGGGATAAGGCCGCCGTCGGTCATCAGCTCGCGAACTTCGCCGATGGTCGCGCCATCGCGCGGCAGGATCAGCTCCGATGGTTCGATGGCATCTGGCGGCAGCGGGGAGCCGACCGCCCTGGCCTTGGCGAGCAGGGCATGAAGGGCAGGCCCGAAGGCCGTGTCGTCGTCCTGCTCGACCGCCCGCTCCAGGTCAGCGTCGAGCTTGTTGAGCTGGTCGACGGCGGCGTCGTCCACCTTCAGCTGACCCTCGCCCATGATCCTGATGATCATTTAGGCACCTCCCGAGCCAGGCTGCTCCTTCTGGAAGCTCGTGCCACCCGGCTGGCCCACGGCACCGTCGGCCTGTCCTCCCGATCCCGCGATCTCCTTCGGGGCGCCACCGCCTGCGAGCTCGGCCTTCATCCGCTCAAGTTCAGCGTCGATGCCGTGCGTCGCGCCCATCCGGTCAAGCTCAGTCTGGATGTCGTCCGGCGGCGGTCCGCCGAGCGCGTCGGTCAGCGCCCCAGAGGCCATCAGCTCGTCAATAGCCCCGGCCCGCGCCTTCATCTGCTCGGTCTTGTCCTCGGCCCGCTGGATCGCGAGGCCCACGTCGCTCATCTCCTCGGAGATGCCAGTGAAGACCTCGTTGATCCTGGTGGTCGCCTCCGCGGCCGTGTAGGTGGCCTTGATGGTCTCCTTCCTCACCCGGAACGCGTCGACCTTGGCCTGCAACCGCTGCGAAGCGGCGGTCAGCTTCTCCTCCTCGCCCTGCAGCGAGGCATACTGTGCCTGCAGGTCGGAGAGCTGGCCCTGGACGCCGGACTTGCGGGACAGGGCTTCGCGGGCCAGGTCCTCCCGGCCGGCCGCGAGCGAGTCACGCGCCTGCCGGTCCAGCTTGTCTGTCGTCTGCTGCAACTGGTTCATCTGCAATTCGACTCGCTTGCGCGACGTGGCCACGTCGGCTACTCCGCGCCGAACCTTCTGCAGCAACTCAAGCTGCGTCTGGTAGGAGTAATCCAGGGTCTCCCGCGGATCCTCCATCTTGTCGAGCGTCTTATTGGCCTTAGCCCTGAAGATCGTCGAAACCCGCTTCATCACGCCCATAAGCGCGACCTTCCCCTCATCCTGTCTAACCGGCGCGGCACCGGAAGCCCGCGATGAGCAGGCCGTCCGCTCCGCAACGGGAATCCTCGCGAGATGCTGGATTCCCAGCCTATGGCCTCGCGCAAGGAACGTCATCACGGCAGCCTCGGCAAGGCGCCTGATCCACCGCGGCTGACCCCAACTCTGGGTCGCTGCCAGGCATCGCGGGGTCAGCGGTGGACACCTTCGACGAGCACGGCTGGGGTTTTCCTGACGGCTCGTCCCCCTCGCGAACATCGCGGGAGGTTCGTCCGCTCATCCCGGTAGGCTGTCAGCGTGTTCCGACGACGTAGTTCATCCGCCTCCCCCGTGGCCGAGGATGATCAGGCCGAGCTCGCCGCTGACCAGCCCGTGCAGGCAGGCCGGCAAGGGCCGTCCCACCCCCAAGCGCAGCGAAGTCGAGCGGCGTCGGCGGCAGCCCTATAGCCCGCCGCCGACCGACAAGAAGGCGGCGGGGGCCCAGCAGCGGGAGCGGCGGCGCACTGACCAGCGACGCCGGATGGAAGCCATGCGCCGCGGCGAGGAATGGGCGCTGCCGTCCAAGGACCGGGGCCCGGTGCGCGCGCTCGCCAGGGACTACATCGATTCCAGGCGGCTGATCGTCAGCGAGTACATCCTCTTCGCGGTGTTCGCGCTGATCCTGCTCGTCTTCGCGTTCGGAGCGGCGAAAAACTCCTCCAGCGTCTTGTATATCGAGCTCGGCATCGTTCTCCTGATCGGGGTCGAGGCGGTCTTCCACGCGACCATGGTGCGGCGCCTGGTCAGGCAGCGGATGCCAGGCGAGAGCACCCGCGGCATCGCGTGGTACATCGCCAAGCGCAGCATCAGGCTGAGGAGTTCGCGAATACCGCCAGCGAGAGTGGCAAGGGGCGAGGCGATCTGATGGAGTTCCGGCATCTTGGCCGCAGCGGCCTGAAGATCAGCGAGATCGCCTATGGCAACTGGATCACGCACGGCTCACAAGTCGAAGAGGACGCCGCGAGGGCGTGCGTCGCGGCCGCGCTCGACGAAGGCATCACGACGTTCGACACCGCAGACGTCTACGCGGGAACGAAGGCCGAGGAGGTGCTCGGCCGCGCGCTGCATGGTGTCAAGCGCGAGTCGGTCGAGATCTTCACGAAGGCCTTCTGGCCGACCGGACCAGGCGTGAACGATCGCGGGCTGTCCCGCAAGCACATCATCGAGTCGGCCAACGCCTCGCTCCGCAGGCTCGGCACCGACTACGTGGACATGTACCAGGCACACAGGTACGACCACGAGACGCCTCTCGAGGAGACGATGCGCGCGTTCGACGACTTGGTGCGCCAGGGCAAGGCGCTGTATATCGGGGTGTCTGAGTGGCGCAGCGAGGAAATCGCGGCCGCGCTCCGGATCGCCGACCAGATGGGACTGGACCGGATCATTTCTAATCAGCCGCAGTACAACATCATCTGGCGCGTGATCGAGTCCGAGGTAGTCCCGTTGTGCGCAAAAGAAGGGGTCGGCCAGATCGTCTGGTCCCCCATCGCGCAAGGCGCCCTCACTGGCAAGTACCTGCCGGGTTCCGCGCCGCCGGCCGGGTCGCGGGCGACCGATGACCGCGGGGCCGGCTTTATCAGGGACTATCTCTCAGACGACATCCTTGGCCGGGTCCAGCGGCTCAAGCCAGTCGCCGACGAGGCCGGGCTGAGCATGTCTCAGCTCGCCGTGGCGTGGACGCTGCAGAACCCGAATGTGTCAGCGGCGATCGTCGGCGCTTCCCGTCCTCCGCAGGTACGCGAGAACGCCAAGGCGGCCGGTGTCAGGCTCGACCCGCAGCTGATGGCGCGGATCGACGAGATCTTCGGCCCGGTGATCGTGAGAGATCCGGCGCTGACCAGGAGCCCGGCGACGCGATAGGCGGCTGTCGCGCCGGGGTCAGTCCTCGGCCGGATGCAGGCTCATCGGCCCGTATTCGAGTCTGCCGTCCTCCATCAGGCTGACCTGGTCGACGCCCGAGTCAAGCAAGCTGCGCCACTGCTCGCCCAGCCAGGTCTCGGCGTCGCCCTGGCTGCCGAACGTCTCCTTCGGCAGGCTGCGCGAGCCCGCCTGAGTTCCGTCTGCCTTCTCGAACTGCCACGTCCAGGTCATCTCTCCAACTATGCCAGCCCGGCTGGCCACAGCAGCCACGCAAGCCCCGCGGGTGTGGCCAACTTGACCGGAATTCGGCATTGATCTGGGCTTCAGGATGGGAACACGCCAAGGTGAGGCCTCGAAACTGTTAAGTTCTATGGGCTAGAGTCTCGCGGCGGATCCCCCTACGCCCCGCCTGGGACCGGCCCCGGCAGCAAGGTGGTGGACGGCATTGACCCGCGTTGTCGTCATTGGTGATCTCATGACCGACACCGTCGCCCATGCGATGCTGCCGCTGGCCAAGAGCAGTGACACACCCGCGACAGTCACCATGCACGGCGGCGGTTCTGGCGCGAACATCGCCGCCTGGCTGGCAGTCGACGGCGCCGAGGTCGCTTTTGTCGGCCGCCGCGGCGCCGACATCGCGGGGCGCAACAGGGACATGGAACTGATGGGCTACGGCGTCGACGCCAGGCTCGTGATGGACCCCGAGCGGCCGACCGGAATGTGCGTGGTCATGGTCACCCACAAGGGTGACCAGACGATGCTGTCCGACCCCGGCGCGAACGCCGCCCTCTCCCCCGACGACTTGCCGCAGGATCTGTTCACGCCCGGCTGTCATCTGCATGTCTCCGGCTACACGCTGCTCAACACCGGGTCCAGGCAGGCCACGCTCGCCGCGATCGCGATGGCGCGGCGGGCGGGCATGACGATCTCGGTGGACGGCGCGTCGTCCGCACCGCTCGAGCGGGTGGGCGCAGAACCGTTCTTGCAGATGACCAACGGTGCCACCCTGTTGTTCGTCAACGTCGAGCAGGGCCGGGTGCTGACCGGCCGGCCCGAGCCCGAGCAGGCCGCGCGGGTGCTCAACGCCTGGTACCCGCACGTGGTGATGAAGCTCGGGGCCGAAGGTGCGCTCTTCTACGCCAACGGCCGCCCGGATCCGGTGCGCGTGCCCGGCCCGCCGCTCGAGCGGATCGTGGACAGGACCGGCGCCGGCGACGCGTTCTGCGCGGGCTTCCTGCCGTCCTGGCTTGACAAGAAGCCGCCCGGCGAGGCCCTGACGAGCGGCTGCCGCCTGGCCGCCAAAGCCATGGGCCTGGTCGGTGCCAGGCCGCTGCTGTAGCCGCTCAGGCTGAGCCCGTCCGAGCTGCGGGCGAACCTGCCGCCCGGACAGGCCGCCCGGGTTCTGGCCCGCGATACTTGGGCCATGACCGACTACCTGAACCGCCTGTTCTCCCTTGCCGGCCGCGTCGCGGTCGTGACCGGCGGCAGTTCAGGGATCGGCAAGGCGATGGCAGGCGCGCTCGCCGGCGCGGGCGCCAGCGTTGTCATCGTCGCCCGCGAGGTCAAGGCGCTGGACGAGGCGGCCGACGGAATCCGGTCGGCAGGCGGCACAGCGGCGCGGGTCAGCGCGGATCTCGGCGACCGGGCCGGGATCGGCGCGGCGTGCGAGCTGATCTGCGACCCGTACGGGCCTCCCGACATCCTGGTCAACGCCGCGGGCGTGAACATCAGGCCGCCGCTGCGCGACCTCACGCTGGACGACTGGGACCGCTCGATCGACGTGAACCTCACGGCTCCGTTCCTGCTCGGCCAGCACTTCGGGCCTGGCCATGGCCGCGCGCGGCTGGGGCCGCATCATCAACGTGGCCTCGCAGCAGGCGATCAGGGCGTTCGGGAACAGCGGCGCGTATGGCGCGTCGAAGGGCGGCCTCGTGTCGCTGACCAGGTCGCAGTCCGAGGCCTGGGCAGCCGCCGGCGTGTGCTGCAACGCGGTCGCGCCTGGCTTCGTCGCGACGACGATGACCAGGCAGGTCGCTAGCGACCCGGCCCGCTCGGCTGCGCTGGCCGCGCGCACGATGATCGGGCGCAACGGCCTGCCCGCCGACTTCGAAGGCGTGACGGTCTTCCTGGCCAGCGGCGCGAGCGGCTACCTGACGGGGCAGCTGATCTGCGTGGACGGCGGGTTCTCCGCGTCCTGACCTGGACGGTCAGGACTGGCTGTTCACCGAGACGCCGACCGCCACCAGGATCACGATCACGAGGATGCCGAGGAATCCGAGTATCACGCCGGTGATGGCGAGGCCCTTGCCTGATTCGCCTGACCGGCTGATCTGCCGCATCGAGACGAACCCGAGCACGATCGCCAGGATCGCGGCCAGCAAGCCAGGCAAGACGAAAATGATCCAGCCCACGAACTGGACGAAGCCGAGCACCAGCGACGTGACGGCCATCGTGTTGCTTCGCCGGCTGACGCCGGGCCGCGGCACCGGCTGGTATGCGGGCATCGCCGGCATCCCTGGCCCTACGCCAGGACCGTAAGCCTGCGGGTTCTGGGCCGGCGAGAAAGCGGTCGGCGGCGGGAGTCCCGGCGACGCGGACGAGTATCCGGGCTGATAGCCGGCCTGCCTGGCGGCTGGCTCGTGCCGCCCTGCGGATAGGTCGTTCCGCCTGGCGGATAGCTGGCCCCGCCTGGCGGATAGCTCGCCCCGCCTTGCGGATAGCTCGCCCCGCCCTGCGGGTAGCTCGGCCCGCCCTGCGGGTAGCTCGGCGAGGCCGGCGGATAGCTTGACGGCGCGCCCTGGCCTGGTGTGACAACGGCCGAGCCCGGGTAGCCGCCGACGGGCGGAGCGCTGTCCCCGGCTCGCGCGTAGCCGTCCTCCGCAGCGGCCAAGCCGTCCTGGGCAAAGGTGCGGCCAGGCTGCTCAGCGGAGTATCCCTGCCCGGCCGAATTCCCCTGCCCCGCTCCGCTGCCGCTGGCCGGGCGGATAGCTGCCGAACCCTGGGTTGACTTCGGTCGCGGCGCCGAACGGGCCAGGCGCGCCAGTCGCGGCGCCGAGCACCGCCTCATTGGTCTTGCTGATGCCCAGCGCCACGGCGATCTCGCCGGTAACCCAGCTGCAAGCGTCCGGTGTGAGCGGGGACCGCGCCGAGAACGACGACGCCGTCAGCCTGATCGCCGTACTGGAGTCCATGCCCTGCGAGACGTGCTCACGCAAGGTGTCAGCAAGACCCGCCTCCGCGGCCGCTACCAGCAGGTTCTTCTCCCGCGGCGCGTCCGGGAGCAAGTCCTTCAGAAGGTTCGACATCGTCCTGGGACTGGACAGCGCCGCCACGCCGTGCTCGGGATCGGTCACGATCGCGTTCAGGGCCGCACGGGCCTCGTCGGCGTGCTCCCAGGGCATGTCAGCCATCCGGCTCCCTCCGCGCAGCCAGTCCGCCGACCGCGCGTGAGGAACGGGATTCAGGCGATGGCCGATGATCTGATCTCGACGCTGCCGAATGACCGAGGTGCAATTCGGCAATAAGCACATGCTATCTCGCACCAGACCCCGGCTGGCCCGGTTGAGAAGACGTGCCTGAATGGCCGCCGCGCGCTGAGCCTTAGTAGCCGTGGGTGTTGACCGTGCTGACTGCGGCGATCACGACGATGATCAAGACGGCGGTCAGGACCAGGCCCACGTAGCCGAGAATCAGTCCGGCGAGCGCCAGCCCCGCACCCTGCTCGCCGGTCTGGCTGATCCTGCTGCGCGCGATATGACCGAGGATGATCGCCGGGACACCGCTCAGCGGACCGACCAGGATCTGCGCGATGCCGCAGACCAGCGACGCGACCGCGAGCCCGTTCGTCGGGGCGGCGTAGCCGCCGCCTGTCCAGGCCGGAGTGCCCTGGTACCCGGCTTGCGGGTACCCGGACTGGCCGTAGACAGCGGGCTGCTGCGGCGCTCCCTGCTGGCCATAGCCGGCCTGCTGACCGTACCCAGCCTGGCCGTAGCCGCCCTGCTGACCGTACCCGGCCTGGCCATAGCCGCCTTGCTGGCCGTAACCGCCTTGCTGACCGGCGCCTTGCTGGCCGGCGCCTTGCTGACCAGCGCCTTGCTGGCCGGCGCCTGCTGACCAGCGCCCTGCTGACCAGCGCCGCCCTGCTGACCGTAACCGCCCGGTTCGCGGCCGACTGTCGGCTGATCACCGAAAAAGCCCGGCTGGCCCTGGCCTGCAGGCTGATCAGGAAAACCCATCATGTGCCCCTCACGGCATAGCCCGGGACCGATCGCCCGGCTGAACTAATGCCGACAGTTGGCGAACCTATCAGCACGAGCCACCATGTCCTAGTTATCTCGGGCGGCGACCTGACAGGCCGCAGACACCGCGGCGCGCCGGGCTCTGTCGTGGCTGGCGACCGCCAGAACACGGCACAATGACGGCATGGCACGACGCAGCGCGACAACCCCGCCGCCCGAGGACTTCGAAGAGAACATCGTCGACATCGACGTCACCGAGGAAATGCGGGGCAGCTTCCTCGAATATGCCTATTCGGTGATCTACCAGCGCGCCCTCCCCGACGCGCGGGACGGCCTGAAGCCCGTGCAGCGGCGCATCCTGTACCAGATGGCCCAGATGGGCCTGCGGCCCGATCGCGCGCACGTCAAGTGCGCGCGGGTGGTCGGCGACGTGATGGGCCGGCTGCACCCGCACGGCGACTCGGCCATCTATGACGCCCTGGTCCGGCTGGCGCAGCCGTTCGCGATGCGGCTGCCGATGATCGACGGGCACGGCAACTTCGGGTCGCTGGGCGGCGACGACGCGCCGGCCGCGATGCGCTACACCGAGGCGAGGCTCGCCGCCCCCGCGATGGAGATGACCGCGTCGCTGGACGAGGACACGGTCGACTTCATCCCCAACTACGACGGCACCGAGCAGCAGCCAGAGGTGCTGCCTGCCGGGCTGCCCAACCTGCTCGTCAACGGCGCCGCCGGGATCGCGGTCGGAATGGCCACCAACATGGCGCCGCACAACCTCGGCGAGGTCGTCGCGGCCGCCAGGCACCTGATCGCCAGCCCCGACGCCTCCCTCGACGAGCTAATGCGGTTCGTGCCAGGACCCGACCTGCCGACCGGCGGCAAGATCGTCGGGCCTGGACGGGATCAGGGACGCCTACGAGACCGGCCGCGGCATCTTCCGTACCCGCGCCGCCGCGAGGATCGAGCAGGTCAGCGCGCGCCGCACCGGCATCGTGGTCACCGAACTGCCGTACGGCATCGGCCCTGAGAAGGTGATCGCCAGGATCAAGGACCTGGTCCAGGCCAAGAAGCTGAACGGCATCTCGGATCTGAAGGACCTCACCGACCGGCACCGCGGTCTCCGGCTGGTGATCGAGATCCGGAACGGGTTCCATCCCGAGGCCGTGCTCGAGGAGCTTTACCGGCTCACCCCGATGGAAGACACGTTCGGCATCAACAACGTGGCGCTCGTCGATGGTCAGCCGCGGGTGCTCGGGCTGCGCGAGCTGCTCCAGATCTACGTCGATCACCGCCTCGAAGTGGTCAGGCGGCGCACCGAGTTCCGCAGGAACAAGCGAGCCGACCGGCTGCACCTGGTCGACGGCCTGGTCATCGCGCTGCTCAACATCGACGAGGTCATCCAGGTCATCAGGACGAGCGATGACGCGGCCGCGGCTAAGGAACGGCTGATGGCCATCTTCGACCTCTCCGCCGTCCAGGCGCAGTACATACTCGACACCCCGCTGCGCCGGCTGACCAAGTTCGACCGGCTCGAGCTGGAGCGTGAGCGCGAGACCCTGCAGGCAGAGATCGCGGAGCTGACCGCGATCCTCGAGTCCGACCAGCGGCTGCGCGAGCTCGTGTCAGCTGAACTTGCGGCCGTCGCGGAGAAGTTCGGCACCCCGCGGCGGACCGTCCTGCTCGAGGGCAGCGGCGCGCAGCGCACCGCCGCCGTCCCGCTCGAAGTCGCCGACGACCCCTGTACAGTCCTGCTCTCTTCGGCGGGCTTGCTGGCCCGCACCGCCGTCCGCAAGGCCGGCCAGCTCGAACTGCAGGAAGAGAACGCACATGGTCAACGGGACCAACGGGCGACTGCCAACGGCGGGCCGGCGAAGGCCCGCAGCGGCGCCTCAGAGCCGAGGTCGGCGCACGACGTCATCGTCTCCGCTGTGCCGTCGACCGCGCGAGGGACCATCGGGGTGCTGACGTCCATGGGCAGGCTGATCAGGCTCGGCGTGCTCGAGCTGCCTGCCCTGCCGCCGACCGCGCACGCTCCTGGCCTGTCCGGCGGGGCTCCGGTCAGCGAGTTCGTCGAGACCGAACGGGGCGAGACCATCGTCGCGATCGTCTCGCTCGACGCCGACGGCGCTGGGCTCGCGCTCGGCACCGCCAACGGCGTTGTCAAGCGGGTGGCTCCCGACTACCCGCAGAACGCCTCGGAGTTCGACGTCATCGCGCTGAAGGACGGCGACCGGGTCGTCGGCGCCGTTCAGCTGGAGAGCGAGGAGCAGGACCTGGTCTTCATCACCAGCGACGCGCAGCTGCTGAGGTTCGGTGCGGCGGCGGTCAGGCCGCAGGGCAGGGCCGCGGGCGGCATGGCAGGGATCAGGCTCTCGCCCCGGGCCTTCGTGCTCTGGTTCGGCGCGGTTGATCCGAGCGCGCCGAGCGGCGGAGCCGGCGATCCTGAAGCGGCCGGCGAGGCCGGAGCGCCGGTCGTCGTCACCGTCGCGGGCAGCGCGCGGACGCTTGCCTGGGACCGCACCCGCCAGCGTCAAGGTGACGCCCGTACGCGGAGTTCCCGCCGAAGGGCCGCGGCACCGGCGGCGTCCGCTGCCACCGCTTCCTCAAGGGCGAAGACGTGCTCGTGCTCGCCTGGGCCGGGCCAGGACCGGCCAGGGGCGCGACCGCGGCTGGCACGCCCGTGCAGCTGCCGGCCCCAGAAGGCCGCAGGGACGGCTCAGGCGAGCGCGTCAGGGAGCCGCTCGCGGCCGTGGGCGGAGCGGCCAGGCCGTCCTGAGCGCGCTGGCGTCCAGCAGTCCGGCAGCAGGCACTCGGCTGGCGTTCAGGTTGGCGGTCCATTGTCGGTAATGGCGGGCCCGATCGGGCCCGCCACCAGCGTCGGGGGCACCTTACGCCGGACGATGGGCAGGCAGAGCCGCCGCGGTCAGACGACCCGCCATACCCGCCACAAGGCGGCAGGGTCCGCAAGCGGGTCGCCGTGCACGAGCGTGAAGTGCGCGGGGCCGCCAACCTTGATCCGGCCAGCGTCGGGGTCGCGAAGAACCGTCCCCCCTTGCCACGTCGCGGCGCCGAGCGCCTGCCATGGCTCGAGCCCGGCCTGGACCAGGGCCTGGACTTCCCAGGCCAGATGCCCGGCCCGCACCGAACCGCCGCCGAAGTCACTTCCCGCCGCGATCGCCACACCAGCCTGACTGGCGATCCTGACGCTCTCCTCGGCCATTTCGAGCCGTTCGGTGATCGCGGACCTGCTGGTGTCGCCGACAAAGCGCTCGATCGTCGTCGTGGCGCCGAAGGTCAGCCAGGAGTGCATCACTGAGAGCGTCGAGACCAGCGTGACGCCGTTCGCGGCCATGGTGGCCGCGATGTCGCCGTCCAGGGCGAAGCCGTGCTCCAGCGTGTCGACGGCGGCATCTGCCGCGAGCTTGCAATTGGCCAGGCCGGAGCCGTGCGCCGCGACGGTCGCACCGCGATCGTGCACGGCGGTGACCACCTTGCGCACCTCGTCGGCCGACCACGGGGCGGTACCCGCCTCCGGCCCGTCCAGGTAGAGCTTGACGAGGTCCGCGCCGTCGTCGAGCTGGCCGAGCGCTGCGGCCAGCAGCGCGTCGGCGTCGGTGACCTCGATCGCGAGCCCGGCGGGCAGCGAGCCAGCCTTGGTCAGCCAGGTCCCGGCAGCCCGGATATAGGGGTAGCCGTCGCGACCGCTCCAGCGGTCCCTCAGCCCGATCGCGAGCGCGCGCTCGCGTCCGTCACCCGCATCGGACCGGCGCGGCGAGCCGACGTCCCTGACCCAGCGCACCCCGGACCTGACGAGCGCGGCCGCGTTGTGCTCGGCGGCCTCGATCAGGTCGGGCGTCGGATCGCCGCCGCGGGCGATCCACTGCGCGCCGCCCTGAAGAGTCAGGTGGCTGTGGCAGTCGACGAAACCGGGAACGATGGTCGCGCCGCTCGCGTCGACCACCTGTCCGGGCGGCCCTGCCGCCGCTGCGTCGCCGTCATCATCGAAGATGCCCGAGATGACGCCGTCGTCGACGGCGATCGTGACCGGCCTGCGCAGCGCCGGGCCGAGCCCGTCAGCGAGCGCTGCGCCCTGGTAGCTGACCCGGTGGCTGGCCACGGCGGTCAGGTGTCAATCCTGGTCGGGTCGAGCTCGGCGGCGCCGCCGACGATGAAGTCGCGCCGCGGTGCCACCTCGCTGCCCATCAGCAGGTCGAACATCTCGGCCGCAGCCGCCGCGTCGTTGATCCTGATCCGGCGCAGGGTGCGGCGACGCGGATCCATCGTGGTCTCGGCCAGCTGCGAGGCGTCCATCTCCCCCAGGCCCTTGTAACGCTGCGGCGGGTCCTCGTACCTGACGTTCTTGCGGTCGAGTTCGAGTGTCTTCCTGTGCAGCTCGGCGTCCGTGTAGGTGTAAATGTAGCGATCTTGACCCTTGCGCGGGTTCGTCAGCTTGATCCTGTGCAGCGGCGGAACTGCCGCGAACACCCGGCCAGCGTCGACCATCGGCCGCATGTACCGGTGGAAGAGCGTGAGCAGCAAGGTCCTGATGTGCGCGCCGTCCACGTCCGCGTCGCTCATCAGGATGATCCGCTGGTACCTCGCCGCATCGAGGTCGAACGCGCTCCCCGAGCCTGCCCCTAGCACCTGGATGATCGCCGCGCACTCGGCGTTCTTGAGCATGTCCGACAGCGACGCCTTCTGGACGTTGAGGATCTTGCCCCGGATCGGCAGCAGCGCCTGGAACTCCGAGTCACGAGCGAGCTTGGCCGTGCCGAGCGCCGAGTCGCCCTCGACGATGAACAGTTCGCTGCGGTCATCGGCGGAACGGCAGTCCACGAGCTTGGCAGGCAGGGCGGAGGTGGCCAGGGCTGACTTGCGCCGCTGGTTCTCCCTGTGCTCTCTGGCGGCGATCCTGGTCTTCGCCGCGCTTGCGACCTTCTCCAGCACCGCCTTGGCCTGCGCCTTGCTGCCTCGGACCCGGCCCTCGAGGAACGTGCGCAGTTCGGTGCTGACGACCTCAGCGACGATCCTGGAGGCGGCGGGCGTGCCGAGCACTTCCTTGGTCTGGCCCTCGAACTGGGGCTCAGGCAGCCGGACCGAGATCACCGCGGTGAGGCCCTCGAGCACGTCATCCTTCAGCACCGACTCATCGCCCGCCCGCAGGTACCGGCCGGCCCGCAGATGGTCGTTGAACGTCCTGACCAGCGCGCGCTCGAAGCCGGTCACGTGCGTGCCGCCCTTCGGCGTGGCGATCACGTTCACGAAGGACCTGGTGACGGTGTCGTAGCCGGTGTTCCAGCGCAGCGCGACGTCAACCTCGAGTTCTCGCTCCACGTCGGTCGGCGTCATGTGCCCGTCGTCGTCCAGCACCGGGATGGTCTCGGTGAACTGACCGGAACCGGTCAGCCTGAGCACCTCGGTGACCGGCTCGCCGGTGCTCAGGTGCGCACAGAACTCGCTGATCCCGCCGCCGAAGTGGAACTCGACCACCCTGGGCGGAGCTGAGGACGGGCTGTCGTCGGCTCCGCCCCTGGCAGGCCTGTCGTCGGTCACGGTGATCGACAGCCCTGGCACCAGGTAAGCGGTCTGCCTAGCCCGCTGGATCAGTGACTCCGCGTCCATGTCGGCGCCCGGCACGAAGATCTGCCGGTCCGGCCAGAACCTGGTCCTGGTGCCGCTGGCGGACTTGGCGACTTTGCCGAGCTTGCGCAGGCCTGATCCCGGCGTGAAGGCCGCGTCGAAGCCGTCGCCCGCGTACTGGCCAGGCACGCCGCGGCGGAAGCTGGCCGCCCACTCATATCCGCCGCGCTCCACGTGCACGTCGCACCGGCCGGACAGGGCGTTCACGACCGATGCGCCGACGCCGTGCAGCCCGCCGGATGCGGTGTACGAGCCGCCGCCGAACTTGCCGCCAGCGTGCAGCCTGGTCATCACCAGTTCGACACCGTTCAGGCCGGTCTTCGGCTCGATATCAACCGGGATGCCGCGGCCGTTGTCCCTGACCTCCGCCGAGTGGTCAGCGTGCAGAGTTACCTCGATCGACGTGCAGGTCCCGTGCAGCGCCTCATCGACGGAGTTGTCGATGATCTCCCAGAGGCAGTGCAGCATCCCTCGGCCATCGGTCGAGCCGATGTACATGCCTGGCCGCTTGCGGACCGCGTCAAGTCCTTCGAGGACCGTCAGGTGACGCGCCGAGTAGGTGTCGGCGGCGGACTGTGCGGCGCCAGCGGACGGCCCGCCTGACCCGCCCGTGTCGCGGCGCCGGGGGCTCGAGGACCCCCCTGAACCCCGCTGGGTGCCTCCCGCAGCGCGGCGGTCACGGCAGTTGTCCCGAAGTCAAGGCGCTTCTCACGCTTCTCCCGAAGTCCGGCCGGCGCCCGCGAGCTACCCAGCGGCCAAGAAATTATCTGTTTGCAGCCTAACGGCCCTGGGCTGCCTGCCTTGCCGAGCCACGCCGGACCGCATACCCGGCGACCTGGGACAACTTGCTCTGGCGCCGGGTCATGTATAAAGATCGCTCCAGTGATCCGTAATGTGTTCGCCCACGGCGTACGCCGCACCGGCATGGGATGACACGAGACGGGCTAGGTGTTGTGATGCGGTAGAGATCGCAGGTTGTAGAAACTGTCGGCAAACCCGTCGGCGGTAACCGGGCAAGGGAGGCGGACATGACCGGAGCGATAGCCCCAACGAAGCCGCTCAATGCCAACGACCTGTGTGACCGGTGCGGAGCCCCGGCTTACGTGCGGGTGATCCTGCCCGGGTCGGCCGAGCTTCTCTTCTGCGCCCACCACAACCGTCAGCACGCGGACGCGCTGGCTAAGGTCGCGGTAGAGATCCAGGACGAGACCTCCAGGCTTACCAACAAGCCAGGCGAAGGCGCCGCGGCCACCCGGTAACCCCAGACATCACGACGGCCCGCCATCCGCAAGGATGGCGGGCCGTCGCATTGTGCGTGCCGTGCTGACTGCTAGTCGAGGTAGTCGCGCAGCACCTGGGACCGGGACGGATGCCGCAGCTTGGACATCGTCTTGGACTCGATCTGCCTGATCCGCTCCCTGGTGACGCCGTAGACCTTGCCGATCTCGTCGAGCGTCTTGGGCTGCCCGTCGGTCAGGCCGAACCGCATCGACACCACCCCGGCCTCGCGCTCGGAGAGCGTGTCGAGCACCGAGTGCAGCTGCTCCTGCAGCAGGGTGAAGCTGACCGCCTCGCCAGGCTGGATCGCCTCTGAGTCCTCGATCAGGTCACCGAACTCGCTGTCGCCATCCTCGCCGAGCGGCGTGTGCAGCGAGATCGGCTCGCGGCCGTACTTCTGCACCTCGATGACCTTCTCAGGGGTCATGTCGAGCTCGGCGGCAAGTTCCTCGGGCGTCGGCTCCCTGCCCAGGTCCTGCAGCATCTGCCGCTGGACCCTGGCCAGCTTGTTGATCACCTCGACCATGTGCACGGGGATCCTGATCGTCCGTGCCTGGTCGGCCATGGCCCTGGTGATCGCCTGCCTGATCCACCACGTCGCGTACGTGGAGAACTTGTAGCCCTTGGTGTAGTCGAACTTCTCGACCGCCCTGATCAGGCCGAGGTTGCCCTCCTGGATCAGGTCGAGGAACAGCATGCCGCGGCCGGTGTATCGCTTGGCCAGCGAGACAACCAGGCGCAGGTTCGCCTCGAGCAGGTGGTTCTTGGCCCGGCGGCCGTCCTCGGCGATCCACTCCAGATCGCCCTTGACGTCATGCGGCATCGCCCGGCCGCCATCGGCCAGCTTCTCCTCGGCGAACAGGCCGGCCTCGATCCGCTTGGCGAGCTCGACCTCCTGCTCGGCGTTGAGCAGCGGGACCTTGCCGATCTGCTTGAGGTAGTCCTTGACCGGGTCCGACGTCGCGCCGGCGACGGCCACCTGAGCGGCAGGCAAGTCCTCGTCGTCGTCGCCGTAGACGAAGGCCTCGTCCTCGGTCTCCTCGGTGGCGCCTGCCACGACGGTCACGCCGACCGCCACGACGCCGACAGCCGCGGCAACAACGGCCACCGTGCTCTCCGCCTCGGCGGCTGGAGCGCCGGCCTGGCCGGTTTCCGCGGTCTCGTCAGCGTCGTCGGTCTCGTCGGCGCTGGCCTCGATGTCGATGTCCTCGCCGTCGGCGTCGTTTTCCAGCTCGGTCAGGTCTTCCAGGTCGACGTCCAGGTCGGCTACTTCGGTCAGATCGGGATCGCCGTCCAGGTCTTCGACCGCTCCGAGTTCTGGGTCATCGTTCAGATCAGCCGCCGTGCCAAGATCCGGGTCAACTTCCAGATCAGTCGCTTCCGCCAGGTTCACGTCACCTTCCAGGTCAGCGAGTCCGGCGAGAGCGCTCTCGCCATCTGAGCCACGTGCCTTGCCGTTCGTTCCAGATGCCTCCGCGCCGCGTTTGCCGCGCGCGGTCCTGGCTGACCGCCGGGTCGCTGCGACAGGACTGGCCGGTGCCGGGATGGCTGGATCAACTACAGTATCCGCTCCGCCGGATGAGGTCGTCCCCGTGCTGCGATCCTTTTGTCCTGACCGCCGCGCTGTCCTGCGCGAACTGCTGCCGGGACGCCGCGAAGCCGGCTGGCTGGCGGCCGGGTCGTCAGGCACCAGCGTGACGGAAGCGTCCTGGCCGCCAGCTTCTTGGGGCTCTGCCCGGGTTTGCCTCGGAACACGGGCGCCTCGGCCTGTTGGCGTCGGCTGCTTCCGCGCCGCGGAGCTTGCAGCGCCTGCCACCGCGCTCACCCCTTCCTTCGCTGGCCGATGAGCCGCCACGGTCCGGCCGTTCCCTTCCGGCGGAGCTAGCAGGCGACACCGACGCTCTCGTGCGATCGTCTGGCAAGAAATCGGACCCTATCGCCAGGTCTCCGCTCTTCTCACCGCCCGCAGAGCCCCCGCCTTGCCATACCCGGCAACGGGAACACCGCCATGCCTGGCAGCGGGAATACCGCTCCCCCCCACCTTAGGCGGAGTTCGGAGGTAGGTCGTACCACTCCGAACCTGGGCCCGAGGCCGAAAAGCTGTCCGACACCTACCCGCTGCGGAAGCGTACCCACAACTTTCACGGCTTGACCTTCCACGCCAGTCTCAGCCGCGCTCGCGGCCACGTCCCGTCCTGCCTGGGGCGCTTGCATGCACTAGCTGGCCCGCGGCGCCCTGCGCAGGCATCTGCAGCACGAGCACGGTGACGTCATCGTCTTGCTCGTAACCCGTCATCATCGCCTCGACCAGATACCCGATCAGCTTGTCCGGATCCGCGACGACACTTGGCGGTGCCTGCGCCGCGACCGCGACCAGTTCGTCAAGGCCGATGTCGAGGCCGCGCTTGCGGTTCTCCACTAGACCATCGGAATACAGCACCGCGGTGTTTCCCGGTGGCAGCCGGAACGGGTACTGGCGACGCGGACTCGCCCAGCCGAGCGGGGTGCCAGCCTCGTTCTGATCCAGCCGCGGCGCCGCACCGGGTCCGAGCAGCAGCGGAGGCAGGTGCCCGGCGTTGCCAGCCACGCCCTCGCCGGTCTGCGGGTCCACTACCAGGTAGCACACGGTCGTGACCTGCTCGTCGAGTTCAGTGGCCAGGAACAGCCGGTCCAGGCCAGCCAGGACGGCCGCGGGGCGCGGGTCGGTCAGGGCCAGCGCGCGCAGCGCGTTCCTGACCCGGCCCATTCCGGCCGCCGCGGTCAGTCCCTTGCCCATCACGTCGCCGGCGGCGACCGCGAGCTTGCCGTCAGGCAGCCGGAACGCGTCATACCAGTCGCCGCCGACCTCGCGACTGACCGGCTTGTAGGTGGCGCGCAAGGCGATGCCCGGCACCTCGGGCAGAGTGTCGGGCAGCAAGCTGTGCTGGAGCGTCTCCGCGGTCGCGTGCTCCCGTTCGTACATGGTGGCCCGCTCGAGGGCCAGGGCGCCCTGCCCGGCCAGGGCCTCGAGGAACACCCGCTCCTCGTCGGTGATCTGGTGCGGGGCGGTGAAGGAGAATTGCAGCGCGCCGAGCGGCGCGCCCGACGTCGTCAGCGGAAGCCCCACCCAGGCCTGCTCGTCGGCGTGCCGCAGCAGGATCTCTCCCGCTTCGGGGTCGAAGTGCCGCTGCAGGCTGTCCGGGCTGCTGAACACCAGCGAGCGACGCAATGCCATGGCCGCCGACATCACGCTCGGCGCACCGACCGGCAGTTCCCCGGTCAGTTCGCCCTGGCCATTCTGGCCGGCTGCTGGCCCCGGGCCCTCGGGCCGGCTGATGGCCTCGGGCCCTGCGGGCCGGCTGATGGCCTCGGGCCCTGCGGGCCGGCTGATGGCCTCGGGCCCTCATCGGCCGACTCAGTGCTCATCACGCGCAGCCTGAGCCTGTCGTTGTCCGCGACGATCCCGACAGCGGCCCGGTCAGCACCGATGGCCGAGCGCCCGACCTCGGTGATAACGGTCAGTACTTCCTTGACCGACAGCGCCTCAGCCAGTAGGGAGGTTGCCTGCTGCAGCCGGGAGGTTCGCAAGGCAGCCGCGGACAGCTGCTCGGTCAGCCGCCCGCGCATCTCATCGGCCTCACGCTGGCCGGTGACGTCGGTGCTCGCTCCCATCCACTCGATGATCGCGCCGTCCCGCTCGATCGGCACCGCGCGGACGTCGTAGTGCCGGTAGGAGCCGGTCTTGGTGCGCACCCGGTAGCTGGCGTCGAAGACCGTCCCCGTGCTGATGCAGTCCAGCCAGTCGCGCTCGATCCTGTCCCGATCGTTCGGGTGAATGGCGGCCAGCCAGCCGTCGGCGAGGTAATCCTCCACCGACTGGCCGGTGATCCACCGCCACTCAGGCGAGTCTTCGGCCACCTGGCCTGCCGGATTGGTGACCCAGACCACCTGGTTGCCGGCCTGCACCAGCGACCGATAGCGCTCCCTGGTCCTGCGCACTGCCTCGGCCGACGCGCTGTCACCGTTGAGATCTCGCGCGATCATCGTGACACCGGTGAGCGTGCCGTCGGCCGCCCGCCCCGGATGCCAGGTGAGCGCGACCGGATGGCTTTCGCCTGAATCGGCTCGCGGCCCGGCCGCGACGCCGCCCGGCAGGCCATCGCTGACGGGCTGACCGTCGGCGAGCACCTTGCGGACCGCAGACTCCGCGCTAGCCGCCAGCGCCGGCGACCAGACCTCGGCCGGCGTGCGGCCGACCTGCTCGGCGGCGGGCCGTCCGGTCATCTCGGCGAGCAGATCGCTGACCCGGTGCAGCCTGAAGTCGGCGTCGATGAAAGCGGACGCTACCGGGGACTGCGCGAGCAGCACATCGAGCATGGCCGCGTCGCAGGCCGCCGCGCCAGGCTGCGGCTTGAGATCGGTCACGAACGAGCCTCTTCCCTGCGACGTCCAACACAAGAAGGCTAGCGGCATCGTGTCCCGCAGGCCTGCCGTCTGAGACGGGAACTGAGTTTCGAGCGGTCAGGTCCTGCCTGAGGCGCGCTGATGTGATCAGCCGCCTGGGCCAGCCGCCCCTGCAAGCTTAACCAGTTTCGCAGGTCAGCGGATTCGGCTATGCGGGTCGAACCCGTCCCGCATGCCGTCTCCGAGCAGGTTGAATGCCACGACCGCCAGGATGACCGCGACGCCGGCCGGGTAGATCTGGGAACCCCTGATCGCCGCGATGTGCATCTAGTACCGCCGCAGGCCGCGCCGCGTAGCCGCTACTCTTCGTCATTTCGTCGCCGTCGGCGCCCGGCCCGCACTCTCCGGTCGCGCCAGGCAAGCTCCGCTAACCGGTTATGTCCTCATTATCGGTTGACCGCTGCCATTTCTCCGCCGCAGGCCTGCGCAGGTGCTGGCAGGCGCGTCGCCGCGCCTCGCACCGCGAGTCAGCATACGGGCGTGACCGAACTTCTAGCGAGTTATCGCGATGCGGGCATGCAAGCGCCTGATTGAGCGGCTTAGTCCCAAGCTGACTCGCGCGATGACCGCGCGGGGTAATCTCTCCCGTGGCTGCCATTCCCGGCGGCGCGCCGAGCGCAAGCGTGGCCTGGCCGCGACCCGATCTGAAAAGCTAGGAAAATGAGCCCGCCGAGCAGACGCGCCGACTCCCCCAGCGGCTCGGGCCGCTCCGGCTCCGCCGGACGGCTTGTTCGCGGTGCGATACCGCAGCCCCCTCATGCGCTTTTCGCCGAGATGCTCCGCGCGGCCAGGGAACTGCTCGCTGTTCGCAGCCCGCTCGACGCCGAACTCATGGTCAGCGAACTGCTCGGCACCTGGTGGCGCCAGCAACCTGGACGAAGCGGCAGGAACGGGCGGGCGCCGGCCAGGCGGGCAGCCGATGTCGAGGAACTCGTCGGCGAGGGTCTCGTCGGTTACGCGGCCGAGCAGGGCAGCCCCGCGGCCCTCGCGTTGCTGTCCGGCATCGCCTGCCTCGGCACGCAGCGGCAGGCGATCCTGGCCGAACGGGCCGCGCTTGAGCTGATGGAGCGCGGCGTCGCCAGGCCTGGCTGGGCCGAGCACGCCGGCGCGGTCGTGGCGGCCGAGTGCTACGTGAACACCGACGCCTTCGGCGACCGCGACGAAGTCGTCTGCGTCTTCAGCTACGCAGGACGCGACGAGCACGCCCTGGTCGTCATCGTGGATTACAACGCGGGCGGGATGATCACCGACGGGTGGGTGACCTCCCAGGTCGGAAAGCTGCTGGACTACTGCCACCAGCTTGGCCAGCCGGACGGACCGCGGAGCAACTTCAGCCGGGTCGACTCGCCCAACGCCAGGCGGCTGCTTGAGTCCGCCCTGATCGTCACCGAGACCATCGCCGAGCCGCCGGTCAGCAAGTCGTTCCCCTCCTACCACGCCTTCATCAGGGCGCGGATTCGCACGCTCCCGCCAGCGCAGGCGAGCACGGCGGCCCGCACGCCAGCTACCGTCGGCAGCCTCGCCGCGGCGGTCGCGGCTGCCCAGCGGACGTCAGCCGCCAGCGACCCCGGTCGCGGACACGACGACGCCGGGGACGCGGGCAGCCAGGGCACAGCGCTGCGGCGCGGCGATGACCGGGCCTTGCGTCCCGGCCCTGGCCTGATCGGCCCGGGCGCCTGCAGGCGGACCTCCTGGCGCCGCGATCGCCGCGCCATGCTCGTGGCCGAATTCCTCGCCTCTGACGAGGCCGAGGACCTGTCGGACATCAAGGCCGCGAGCCGCTGCTGCGACCACATCGTCGACTACGGCTGCGACCAGGACTTCGGCCGGCCGCTGCGGGTCAGCCCGGCAAAGGCGTGAGACCTTCCTGCTGGACTGGCTGCCGCGCAAGATCATGCTTACCCCGGCCGAGCAGCACGCGATGCCGCACGTGCTCGTTGCCTGGGCGCGCTGGGCTGGCGCCAAGTCCGGCCTGGACGCCGCCGCGATCGGCAAGACGCTCGACGCCGTCTTCGACGCCATGCCGACCTTCATCAGGGTCTACCGGGACCCTGCGTCCTTCGGCCTGGAACCTGACCTGGTGAGCCGGCTCCTCCCCGACCGTGATCTCGAGGCGCTGCCGCGGCGTGCGTTCGCCTTCGGGGTGCTCGAGGGCACCTTTCACGACACCGATCTGAGCTCCCTTGACCCAGCCAGCCCGCGCGACCGGCGCATCTTGCTCGAGGCCGACCACGACCACCCAGGCGGCAAGGTCAGCGACAAGCACCTGGACAAGCACGGAGCCATGGCCGAGAGGCTGTGGCACGGCGACCCGCCTGAGCTCTGGGAAGCAGCCCAGCGCATGCTCGACATCGGAATGCCGAGGCACGACGCGGTGCACGCGCTGATCGACGCGCTGGACAGGGCGGGCCAGGACCACCGCGCGATCAGGCGGGCGCTGCGTGACCTTCCGCCGGAGCCGTCGATTTGACCGAAGACGCCGCGGCCAACGTCACCGACCTCAACGCCGACCTCGGCGAGTCGTTCGGTACCTGGACGCTCGGCGATGACGCCGCGCTGATGGGGATCATCACGAGCGCGAACGTCGCGTGCGGCTTCCACGCCGGCGATCCGCTGACGCTGCGCAAGACGTGCGCGATGGCCGTCAGCAGGGGCGTCGTGATCGGGGCGCAGGTGAGCTATCGCGACCTTGCCGGTTTCGGGCGCCGGGAAATGGACGTTCCGCCCGACGAACTGACCGCAGAGATCTTGTACCAGATCGCCGCGCTGGACGGGATCGCCAGGGCGGAGGGATCCGTCGGTCCGTTACGTCAAGCCGCATGGAGCGCTCTACCACCGCGTCGCCAAGGACCCCGTCCAGGGCGACGCGCTGATCCAGGCGGTGCGCGCCTACGATCCGGCGCTGCCGCTGCTGACCAAGCCGGACGGGCACGCAGCGCAGATCGCCCGCGCGGCCGGCATGCGGGTCGTCACCGAGGCGTACGCGGACCGGGCCTACGGCGGCGACGGCGCGCTGGTGCCCCGCGGCCAGCCAGGCGCGGTGCTGACCGACGCCGACCTGGTGGCCAGCCGGGCGGTCAGCATGGTCACCACCGGCTCCGTCGAGGCCGCGGACGGGACCCAGGTGCGGCTCGGCACGCGCTCGCTGTGCATCCACGGTGACACCGCGGGCGCGGTCGCACTCGCGCGCGCGGTCCGCGGGGCGCTCGAGCAGGCAGGCGTCACGCTCGCGCCGTTCGCGTGATCCGGGCCCGCACATGATCGAGGCCCGCTCATGATCATGGCCAGGCCGGCCGGTGACGCCGGGCTGCTGATCGAGACCGACGAGGCGCCAGCGCCGCTCGCGGTCGCGATCAGCCGAGGCCAGCCTTCCCGATGTCATCGACGTGGTTCCAGGAGCGAGGACAGTCCTGGTGATCACCCGTCCCGGCACCTGGGATCCTGGCGAGCTAGCCGCGGTCATCGGCCAGTTGCCGCCGGGCGTCGCGGCCGGCGGCGACGACACCGTCGTGCAGATCCCCGCGATCTACGACGGACCCGACCTCGCCGAGGTGGCGCAGCTGACCGGCCTATCGGTCAGCGATGTCGTCGATGCGCACACGGGCAGCGAGTACACGGTCGGCTGGCTCGGCTTCGCCCCCGGCTTCGGCTACCTGACCGGACTGGACAGCAAGGCTGGCGGTCGTGCCGCGGCTGCCGAGCCCGCGGGTCAGCGTTCCCGCAGGGTCTGTCGCGATCGCGGGCGGGCTGAGCGCCGTCTATCCGTCGGTTTCGCCTGGCGGCTGGCGGCTGATCGGGCGCACCAGGGCCAGGATGTGGGATCCGGCGAGAGAGCCTCCAGCCCTGCTCGCGCCAGGACGCCGGGTCCGCTTCGTCGCCCGGCCCGCCGGCTCGTTCGAGCCAGCTAGCGCCGGCCGGAGCAGCCGCCGGTGCCGTCCAGCGGCTGCAGCCCAGGACGCGGCGGCGGCCAGAGCTCTGCGGCTCGCGGCCAGCGCTACGTCGAGGTCATCAGGCCAGGTCCGCTCGCGACGGTGCAGGATCTCGGCAGGCACGGTTACGGCGCGGTCGGCGTGCCTCCCGCGGGCGCAGCCGACCCCTTGAGCCTGGCCGCGGCCAACCTGCTGGCCGGCAACCCGGCAGACGCCGCGGGCCTGGAGCTGACGCTCGGCCGGGCGGAACTGCGCTGCGCTGGGGGGTGCACGCTGGCGGTGACGGGCGCGCCTGTCGCTGTCTTTGTGCGAGCGAGCAGCGGCGGGCCAGCGCCGACCCGGCAGCGAGCCGGCGCGGCCTTCACGGTCCCCGACGGCGGCGTGGTCAGCATCGGTCCGCCCGAGGCTGGCCTGCGAAGCTACGTGGCGGTCGGCGGCGGCATCAGCACGCAGCCAGAACTCGGCAGCCGCTCTGCCGATCTGCACTCGGGCATCGGCGGGCCGCTGCGGGCCGGCGCGATCCTGCCCGTCGGCGAGCCAGGGGCGGCCAGCGCGGTCCGGTCGCCCGAGCCAGCCAGGGTCCCGGCCAGGGGCACGCCCACCACGCTGCGGATCGTGCCTGGACCACGGGCCGACTGGTTCGCGCCTGACGCGCTCGACGTGCTGTGCGGCTCGTCCTACGCCGTCGGCGCGGCCAGCAACAGGACCGGCCTGCGCCTGGACGGCCCTGCCCTCGCCAGATCACGCGAGGCCGAGCTGCCGAGCGAGGGCGTGGTCACCGGCTCGCTCCAGGTGCCGCACGACGGAAAGCCGATCCTGCTGCTCACCGACCATCCGACTGTCGGCGGCTACCCGGTGATCGCGGTGCTGGCGAGCGCCGACGTGGGCCTCGCCGCCCAGCTGAGGCCGGGCGATCAGATCACGTTCGCCGTCACGTCCGTGGCGGACGCGCTCGCGGCCTCAGCCGCTGATCCCCCGGTAGGCGGCCTCGACGTCGTCGGCTGAGATCGTGGTCAGCTCGGCTGCGCTGGCGCTCTCGCCGAGCTGCGCCACCCGCAGGTCGCGCGACGCGCAGGCCCGCTCGTACAGCGAGCGCGCGTACCGGCCGTTCCCGAGCTCGTCGATCCGCCCCTGCTCGCAGGCCCAGGTCAGAATCCGGGTGAGCACCGGCAGGGCATCGGGCGCGAAGCTGTCGCCAGCCTGCGTCGCGAAGATCGTCGATGATCCTGACCAGCTCGTCGGGTCCGTAGCTGGGGAAGGCGATCCGGACGCTGAACCGGGAGGCCAGGCCGGGGTTGGTGCGCAGGAACCTGGTCATGTCGTCGGTGTAGCCGGCCAGCACCATGACGAGCCGGTCCCTGTCGTCCTCGGCTCGCTTCAGCAGCGTCGCGACGGCCTCGGCGCCGAAAGCGTCACCGCCGGAGTAGCCGTCGTTATAGAGCGAATAGGCCTCGTCGACGAACAGCACGCCGCCGAGCGCGGAATCCACGAGCTTGTTGGTCTTGATCGCCGTCGACCCGAGGTGATCGCCCACGAGGTCGGCCCGGTGCGCCTCGACCACGCCGGGCCTGACCAGCAGGCCGAGTGCCGCGAAGATCCTGGCCAGGATCCTGGCGACGGTCGTCTTGCCGGTGCCTGGCGGGCCGGTGAAGACGAAGTGCCTGACCGGCGGCTGGCTGGTCAGGCCCTGCGCGTCACGCAGCCTGGCGACCCGCAGCTGGGCGGCGATCTCGTGCACCTGCCGCTTCACCGGCTCGAGCCCGACGAGCGCGTCCAGTTCGGCGAGCGCGCTCTCGAGCGTCGGAGTCTCGTCGTAGCCGCGGTACCGCGACGTCAGCTCGGCGTAGGCCTGCTCGAGGTCGCTGCCGGTCAGCGTGACGAGGTCGGCGGGGCCGGGGTCGAAGCCCGCGCCCATCACCCGCACGTCCCTGGCCTGGCCGGCCCGCTCGAGCAGGGTACGCACGAAGCGGCCGTTGCCGAGTTCGTCGCCCAGCCTGCGCCGCCCGACCTCTTCGAACATCCGCCAGAGCACCGATCGGGCCTGCGGGTCGATGACCTCGCCGCGCCTGGCGACGGCGAGGTCGGCGAGCTGGAGCAGCTCGGCCGGCAGGTACCCGCTGAACTTGACCCGGATGGCGAACCTGGACGTCAGCCCGGGATTGGAGGCCAGGAACGCCTCCATCTGCCGCTCGTACCCGGCCAGGATGATCACCAGCCGGTCGCGGTCGTCCTCGGCCCGCTTGAGCAGCGCCTGGACCGCCTCGTTGCCGAACCTGTCGTTCTGGCCGTCGCCCTCGTTGACAAGGCTGTAGGCCTCGTCGATGAACAGCACGCCGCCGAGGGCAGAGTCGATCAGCTCGTTTGTCTTGATCGCGGTCGCGCCCAGGTACTCCCCGACCAGGTCGCTGCGCTGTGCCTCGACCACCGTCGGAACGTCGAGCAGCCCGAATGCGTAGAAGATCTTGGCGATGATCCTTGCCACCGCCGTCTTGCCGGTGCCCGGCGGCCCGAGAAAGACAAAGTGCTGCATGGGCTTCTCGGCGCCGATGCCAACCATGGCCCGGCGCCTCGCGGCTTCGATCGAGGCCGCGAAGGACCGCACCTGGTCCTTGACCGCCGTGAGGCCGATCATCTCGTCCAGTTCGGCCATCGCCTCGTCGACGGTGATCACCGGCTGCTCGATCACCGGATAGTCGGCCTCCGCAGCCGATCGGTGCCGTCGCGCCGCCGCCGACTCCGGCGCGCCCGGTGCGCCCAGCCGCCATCACCCTGGTGCCTTCAGGACCGACCGCCGGGCGGCCGCCCGCGGGCCGCGCTCCGGGCCGCTGACCTGCCTGACCTGCCTGGCCTGGCCCCTGGCCCGCCGGCCCGCTGCCCGGGCCGCCTCGGTTCGGCCGCGCCGCCTGGCCGCCGTTCCAGGCGATACCCGCGCCCGGACCGCCGCCGCGAACCTGCTGCACGTGCGCGCTCTGGCGGCTGTCCTGCCAGGCCTTGGCCAGCCGCCAGCCGAGCACGACCGCCGCGAGCAGCCACGCCAGGGCGGGCCCGAACAGCGAGTGGCCCTTGCCGACCAGCCGGAACGCGGCGATTCCTGGCAGCAACGCGATCAGCAGCACCCAGGCGACGGTGCGGCATGGCGCGAACCACCGGCCGAGGGTGCCCGCATGGGCCACCAGAGCCGCGATCACGGGCACGCGCGAGCAGCGCGTAATGCGGCGCCGACTCGCCATGCACCTGCGTGGCGACCAGGACCACGCCCCACAGCGCCACCGACGCGGTCGCCCAGCCGTCGCGGCGGCCGCCCCAGACCGCGTACGGCGCGAAGATCAGCCCGGCGAGGATTCCGAACGCCGCGAACGGAACGCAGACAATGCAGCACGCGACTACGATGAGGACCTTGACGGGAAGCGGCGCGGCGTCATAAGAGCGGCGCATGCGGCTGAGCGCGCTGCGCACCGGCCCTTGGCCAGGCGCTGACAACGACCCGTCCGCAGGCGGCATCTCGCTCCCTTGCACCGCTACCTGTATAGCGTATTAGCGCGCGCATCCGGCGATGCACATTCAGATGAGATGGCAAATTCCCGCCGTCCGCCTATCCATTCTCCCCAGCACCTGCCCCGTTGGCACCCGGCGCCGCCCGTTGCGATAGGTGTGCAAAGCCGCCATGATGTCCTGCGGTGACCGGTCTACAGCGATCATGAGGAGGACGTCATGGAACGGATCGAGGCCGCACTGCTCCTGCCGGGTAGCGGCGAGCCGGTCACCGACGGCGTGGTCGTCCTAGACGGACCTGTGATCAGCTACGCGGGCCCTGCGGCCCAGGCCCCGGACACTCCGGCCGCGGCCGTGCACAGGACCGAGACCGTGATGCCCGGCATGTGGGATTGCCACGGCCACTTCCTCGGCGTTCGCAAGATGGACATCAGCCAGCTTCCGGTCGAGGCTGTACCGCTGCGCGCCGCGCGCTGCGCCAGGGACCTGCGAGCCGCGCTGGACGCCGGCATCACCTCGGTCCGCGAGGTCGGCGGCCTCGGCATCTACCTAGCCAGGGCGGTCGCCGAGGGGGTCCTGGAGGGCCCGGCCGTCTACGCGGCAGGATCGATTCTCAGCACCACGGGAGGCCACGCCGACCTGCACTCCTACCCGCTCGCGTGGGTGACCGACTTCGGGCACCACCTGTTCGGCGACCTGCGGCTAGCCGACGGCGAGGCCGAGTGCATGCGGGCCGCGAGGGAACAGCTGCGCCGCAACGCCAAGGTCATCAAGGTGTGCGCCTCGGGCGGCGTCATGTCCGAGGTCGACGATCCGATCCACCAGCAGTTCACCGTCCCGGAACTCAAGGCGATCGTCGAGGTGGCCGGCATGGCGGAGCGGGTCGTGGCCGCGCACTGCCACGGCAAGCCCGGCATCATGGCCGCGCTCGAGGCAGGCGTCCGCACGATCGAGCACGGCACCTACCTCGACGACGAGGCCTGCGACGCGATGCGAGAGACCGGCACGATCGCCGTGCCGACCAGGACCATCGTCGAGGACATCCTGGCCAATATCAGTGCCGTTCCCGACTACGCCGCCGCGAAGCTCACTGCGCTGGCGCAGACCCACGCGGACGCCGTGGCTCGCGCCATCGAAAGGGGCGTGACGATCGCGGCGGGTACCGACATCGGCATCACGGGGCCCGACCGGCCGAACGCCTGGGGCAGCAACGGCGCCGAGGTCGTGCACCTCGTCAAGCTCGGCATGACGCCGCTGCAGGCGATCGAGGCGGCGACCGCGACCGGACCGCTCACGCTTGGCCCGCAGGCGCCGAAGAGCGGCAGGCTGGAGGCCGGCTTCGACGCCGACGTCATCACCGTAGGCGCCGACCCGCTGGCGGACATTTCGGTGCTCGCGGTGCCTGCGCACATCACCGGCGTCTGGCGAGCCGGGCGGCGGGTAAAAGGCTAGAACGCTCCGCCTAAAACTCAGTCCTGGTTCAGGCCAAGTCCGCTCCGTCAAACTGGAATTGCCAGTCGCCTGCCTCAAGACTTGCGGCGTCTCACCATTCGCGTCGCGATGTCAGTCGCAGTGCCATGAGGGGCAAAGGAAATGATCGGCGCGACGCGCGAGAACGCCCTATCCGGAAGCGCCGGTATCCAGGTAGCTGCCGTGCGGCGGCCCAGTCCCCTCCCCTCGCTGGCCGCCGCACGGCCCCCGCTGCCAGACGCGCCGCTGCAGCGTCGGCGCCGGCGGACTGGCCGACCCGGGCGGTTGCCATAATCGGGCATGCAATCGAAGCAGCCGGGCCCGGCGACTGTCGCGGCTGGAGGAGCGACGCCGGACGCCGGCCGCGCTGGCAGGCCGGGCGGCGCTGGTCACAGGCGGCACGCGCGGCATCGGGCTGGCGATCGCCAGCCGGCTGCTCGATGCCGGGGCCAGTGTCCTGGTCTGCGGCAGGTCCGAGCCAGCGCGGCTGCCGGCCGGGCTGGAGTTCACGCCAGCCGACGTGCGCGATCCAGCGCAGGCGGCGGCGGCGGTCGGCGAGACCGTCAGCCGTTTCGGCCGGCTCGACCTGGCTGTGAACAACGCGGGCGGCTCGCCGTCGGTCCCGGCCGCGACCGCCTCGCCCAACCTGATCACGGCCGTCGTCCGGCTGAACCTGCTCGCGCCGTTCTTCGTCGCGCAAGCCGCGAACGCGATCATGCAAGAACAAGACGGCGGCGGCCTGATACTCAACATCGGCAGCGTTTCGGCCCTCAGGCCGGCCCCTGGCACGGCCGCGTACGCCGCGGCCAAGGCCGGGCTCATCACCCTGACCCAGGCACTCGCGATCGAGTGGGCGCCTGCCGTGCGGGTCAACTGCGTCACGGCCGGCCTGGTCCGCACGGACGAGAGCGCTGCGCACTACGGCGACGAGCACGCGCTGGCAGCCGTCGCGGCCACGGTGCCGCTCGGCCGGATGGCCACCCCGCTGGACGTGGCTGACGCCTGCCTGCTGCTGGCCTCGCCGCTGGCCAGCTACGTCACCGGCGCGAACCTGGTGGTGGACGGCGGCGGCCAGCGCCCGGCGTTCACCGATGCCGCGCGTCCGCGCGAGGCGGAGCCAGGGACTGATCCCGCTTAACGGGTGGATCCCGGCCGCCTCGCAGCAGTCCGTCAGGTGACCTCGGGCTTGCCGAACTGGTCGCGGACCCGGTCGGCCACGCCTGACAGGTTCAGCTCGAACGTGTAGCCCTGCTCGTAGCGGTAGCTGCGGCGCACGTCGACCGGGTCGATGCCGTTGAGCGATTCCTTAGCCGCCCTGATCACCGCCGGGTCCTTCGCCGCGACCTGGCCTGGCCACCTCCAGCGCGGCCTCGCGCAGGTCGGCCCGCGGCACGACCTGCAGCACCGAACCGTAGCCGTGCAGTTCGGCCGCCGTCGCGGTGGCCGCCGTGTACATCATCGCCCGCATCCGATGCTGCGGCACGAGCCTGGCCAGGTGGGTCGCGGCACCGAGCGCGCCCCGGTCCACCTCGGGCAGCCCGAACGTGGCGTCCTCGCTGGCGACGATGATGTCGGCGCAGCCGGCCAGGCCAACCCCGCCGCCGAGGCAGAAGCCCTGCACCGCGGCGATGACCGGCACCTGGCACTCGTAGACCGCGGTGAACGCGGCCGCGCACCCGCGGTTTACCGCGACCAGCGCGCTGAAGTCCGCGGCTGCCTGAAGTTCCTTGATATCCACGCCCGCGCAGAACCCGCGGCCCTCGGCTCTGCAGTATCACTACCCGCACCCGCTCATCGGCTCCGAGACCGCGCAGCGCCGACGCGAGCTCGAACCAGCCTGCCACCGGCAGCGCGTTGACCGGCGGATGATCAATCACGCACTCGGCGACCCCGTCCGCGCCAACCGACGTTCCGATCACTGCCGCTCTCCCTCCGCACCGGTCTGCGAGCCATCGTCCTGCACATCCTCGCCCGGCGCGGAGCTGCGGGCGGCGAATCCGGCCAGGATCGCCTCGGCCTGGGCGACGATCCGCCCGATCAGCTCGGCGCAGGTCGGCAGGTCGTCGATCAGGCCGGCGACCTGGCCGGTCGCCATCACGCCGAACTCCGGCCGCCCGTCGACCATCGCGGCCCTCAGCAGCGCGGGCGTGTTGGCGGCCAGCAGTACCTGGCCGAGCGGCAGCCCGTGCGCGCGGCGCATCTGCAGGCCCTCGCGCACCAGCGCGCGCCCAGCTCACGCCGGTCAGCCGCCGGAACGCGGCCGCGCTGCGCGCCGAGCGCAGCAGCCTGGCGAGGCTGCCGTCGCTGGCCAGCCGGTCGGTGAATGGCGTGCGCAGCAGGCGCTGCGGCACCCCGTCGAGCGCCGTCGGTGACCACCGTGTCGGCGACCGTCGCGGTCAGATAGCGGTCCTTGATCGCGTCGGGGACCGGGCTGTCGCTGGTCAGCAGGAACCTGGTGCCCATAGCGATCCCGGCTGCCCCGTAGGCCAGCGCGGCGACCAGGCCGCGGCCGTCGAAGAAGCCGCCGGCCGCGATGACCGGGATGTCGACGGCGTCGACCACCTGCGGCAGCAGCACCGTGGTGGCGACCTGGCCGGTGTGCCCGCCGCCCTCGCCGCCCTGGACGACGACGGCGTCGGCGCCCCACGCGGCGACCTTCTCCGCGTGCCTCCTGGCCCCGATCGACGGCACGACGACCACGCCCGCCTCCTTCAGCCTGGCGATCAGCTCCTGGCCTCGGCGCGAGCGCGAACGACGCCACCTTGACCTGCTCGCTGATCAGCAGCTCGGCCCGGCTGCCGTGCGTCCGGCGCGTCGGCGCGCAGGTTCACGCCGAAGGGCGCGTCGGTCAGCGTCCTGGTCTGCTCGATCGCGGCTGCGAGCTCGGCGATAGCTCATCGTCGCGCTGGCGAGGATGCCCAGTCCGCCCGCGTTCGCGGTGGCGGCGGTGAGCCGCGGCCCCGAGACGAAGCCCATGCCGGTCTGCACGATCGGGTACCGCACCCCGAACAGGTCGCAGAGCTGGCGTGCGCAGGCCGGTCACCGCCCGACCCTGTCATCCTGGCAGCTCCGCCAACCGGCGATCGCCGGGGTCGATCACCGACCTGATCAGGTCAAGCTCCTGCCGCGGTTGGCTCGCGAGTCTGACGGCACCTCGGACGGGACTGACCAGCTCGAAGCCGGTCGCCGCGCGGACCTCGTCGACGGTGACGCCAGGATGCACGCGAGACGAGCCGCATCCGGCCGCCAGGCGTGGCGAAGTCGAAGACACCGAGATTGCTGACGACCCGCCGCAGGTCGTGAAAGCGCGAGGCCGCAGTCCCTGCCTCGGCGGCGCGGTCATAGCCGATGCCGCTGACCATGTCGACCGACGCCACGAACGTCCTCGGCGTGTGCCTGGGCACCCAGTAGCTGACCGGGTGGTTGACGGTGTTGCCTGGCGCGCCGCGTACGCCGAGCAACGCGGCCTTGGGGCGGCTGAAGTCGCCGATCGCCGAGATGTTGACATTGCCGTGCTGCGTCGATCTGGCTGGGGATCATCATGACGTGGCGCTTGCCGTTATAGATAAGGTCGAAAATCGCCCGGTACGGCAGCCACCCCTCGATTACCTCGGGCGCCGCGCCAATGGCCCAGGTGCCCTGGCCGAGCAGGGCCTCGCCGTCGGTGAGCAGGAGGTCGGGCTCGAAGGTGGCCCTGGCCAGCCGCGCGCCGATGGCCGGGATGGTGCCGATCGGGCTGGCCAGGATCTCGCCGTCGCCCCGCCAGGCCTCGGCGCAGGCGACGGCGCAGACCTCCGCCCTGGTCGCTGCGTCGCTCACGACGCCGGCCCTGCAGCGGTCCTGGCGGCCACGGCTGCCTGGTAGCCGTCCTCGTCCTGGTCGAGGTAGCTGGCGGCGAACGCGGCCCAGGCCGCCGGGTCGCCGGCCGCGCTGGCGTACTCGCGCTGAAACGCCTCGTCCCGGCCGTAGTCGGGTTCGCAGGACGTGAAGTGCGCGCCTCGCGGGGCCTCGACGACTCCGGCCACCATCCAGCGCTGGATCCGCAGCGTCTGCACCGGCGCCGCCGCGGTGAGTTCGGCGTCGGCACGACCTGCTCGCACGACACGTAGGCGCGCTCCGCTGCCATGCAGAACAGGTCGTCGAAGTACGGATCTGGCCCGAGGAACTGGGCGTTGCCGTGCGGGTCGGCGCGGCTGGCGTGCACGAGCGCTGCGTCGAGGTGCAGCGCGGGAACGGCGAGCAGGTCTTCCCCGTCGGCGTACGGGGACCTGACCGTGCGCAGATCGGGATTGACCAGGGGCACGTCGGAGCCGAGCCCGGCCCTGGTTGGCAGGAACGGCAGCCGGCACGCGGCCGCGTACAGGCCCCACTGCAGCATGCCCTCGTCGTACTCGGCGACCTCGATCGCGCCGGCCTGCCTGGCCGCGCGGAAGTGCGGCTCGAGCGGGATCGAGTCCAGCGAGACGAAGCCGTAGACCAGCTTGCGCACCTTGCCGGCCGCCAGCAGCAATCCGACGTCCGGTCCGCCGTAGCTGACGACGGTCAGGTCGGCCAGGTCTGACCGGCAGATCGCCCGGACGAGCGCCATGGGCTTGCGCCGCGAACCCCAGCCGCCGATGCCGACAGTCATCCCTGAGCGCAGTTCGGCCACGACGTCAGCGGCCGTCATCAGCTTCTGCCTCATGGCCGCCTTTCGAGCCACGCGACCGCCTGTCCAGCTGCACGACCGCCTGCGAGCCACGCGACCGCCTGTGGCGACCGCCGTGGAGCCGACGACCGCCTGTCGGGCAGCAGGTAGCAAGCGCTTGTTTGATAACGTGGGCTCACTATACTCAGCCGTCGCGTGAGCGCCAGAAGCCGACGCCGCAGCGGCGAGCCCGCCAGAGGACTGGTAGCGGACATGAGCCGAGAGCCTGGGGACAGGCACGACCAGATCCTGGCCGTCGCCGCTGACTTGTTCGCGCGCAAGGGCGTAGCCGCCACGACGGTCCGCGAGATCGCGGACGAGGTCGGCATCTTGTCGGGCAGCCTCTACCACCACTTCGACTCCAAGGAAGCGATGGTGGACGAGATCCTGTCGCCGTACCTCAAGGATCTGGGCGATGCCTGCCAGCGAGTGATCGCCCGCCCAGCTGACCCGCCCGGCAAGCTGCGTGCTCTCGTCACGGCTTGCCTCGGCGTGGTCGAGGCGCACCCGCACGCCACCGAGATCTACCAGTCGGACGTCAACTACCTGTCCCAGTTCGAGCGCTTCGGCTACCTGACAACTGCAGCGGCACAGGTCAGGCAGGCCTGGCTGGAAGTGCTCAACGACGGCGTGGCGCAGGGCGCGTTCCGCGCCGACATTGACCCCCGGATCGTCTACCGGCTGATGCGCGACGCGATCTGGCCGTCGGTGCGCTGGTTCCGGCCCGGCCAGGAGTATCCGCTGAGCAGGCTCGCCGAGGAATGCACGGCGCTCTTCCTGGACGGCATCGCCGTGCCCGCCGCGCCGGACGCCGTGCCATCAGCTGCGAACGCCGTCAGGACTTGAGGCCAGCTGCCGACCCGGAGGGCCCGGCGAGCGGCAAGAAGCGGCTGAGCTTTCCGCCGCCCTTACTCCTCGCGCATGCCGTGGCCGCCCGTGGCCGCCCGCGTCTGTCCATGCGAGCCCGCGCGTGTATGCATGGACCATTCATTGCGGTTTTAGGTGATGGATGGACCATACATACGCGCACGGCGGAAGGCCAGCCGCCGAAGCTACGCCGACCGCCCGCCGCATTGGCCACGATCATGGCCCTAGCGGATCCAGTGGTGGCCGCCAGGGCTGGTCGGGCCGCACAAAGCCGGCGCACATGGCTGCAGCGGACGCCCGGTACCCTTCCAAGCCCGGACGTCCGCTGCGTCTGGCCACCGCCTCGGGTGGTCTGGCTAGCTCAGCTGCAGCCGCTGGTCGAGCCGCAGCCTTCGCAGACGTAGCAGCTACCAGCGGGACGCATCTTGGTGCCGCAGGTCAGGCACAGCGGCGCATCGGCGACCCGGCCCTGGTGCGACTCGATCAGCTCGGTGGAACTGCCTGCCGCCGACACGGAGGCGCAGCGGCGCCGCGGCGCCGCGGACGCTGCGGGCGTCGCGGGCGCGCTGTCGTGGCCGTTCGAGGCCGCCTGCACCGACCGCCGCTCTTCCCTGGGCGCGGACTGAGCCAGTTCCTCGGTGTCGACGACGTCGTCGCCCGCCGCCGCCGGGTCCGCGCCGTCCAGGACCGCCGACCGCTCGGCGGCCGACAGGATGCCGAGATCGGACCGCTGGTCGAACGGCAGGTGGTCGAGGGCCAGCCGACGGAAGATGTAGTCCATCACCGAGCTGACCATCCTGATGTCGGGATCGTCGGTGATCCCGGCGGGCTCGAACCGCATGTTGGTGAACTTCTCCACCCACTTCTCGAGCGGCACGCCGTACTGCAGGCTGACCGAGATCGCCACGGAGAAGGCGTCCATCACGCCGGCCAGCGTGGAGCCCTGCTTGCCGAGCTTCAGGAACACCTCGCCGACGTCGCCGTCCGGGTAGGTGGACGCGGTCATGTAGCCCTCGGAGCCGCCCACGGCGAACCTGGTGACCGTCGCGGTCCGCTGCTTGGGCAGCCGGCGGCGGACTGGGCGCCCCGTCACCGGCGCGGCCTGGGCCAGCGCCTGGCCAGCGGTGCCGGACGACTGCGCGCCGGCTTCGGCCGGCTTCGACGTGGAGGCCGAAAGCGGCTGGCCGACCTTGCAGTTGTCCCGGTAGATCGCCAGCGCCTTGAGGCCGAGCTTCCAGCCCTCGAAGTAGACCTTCTCGATGTCCTCGACCGTGGCGCTCTCTGGCAGGTTGACCGTCTTGCTGATCGACCCGGAGAGCGCGGGCTGGATCGCCGCCATCATCCTGACGTGACCCATCGGGCTGATCGCCCGCTCGCCCATCGCGCAGTCGAAGACCTCGTAGTGCTCGGTCCGAAGCCCCGGCGCGCCGACGACGTGCCCGTTGGTCGGCGATGAACTCGACGATCGCCTCGGCTTGCTCGGGCTGGTAGCCGAGGTTCTTCAGCGCTCGCGGCACGGTCTGGTTGACGATCTGCATCGAACCGCCGCCGACCAGCTTCTTGAACTTGACCAGCGCCAGGTCGGGCTCGACGCCCGTCGTGTCGCAGTCCATCATCAGGCCGATCGTGCCGGTCGGGGCGAGCAGCGACGCCTGCGCGTTCCGGTAGCCGTTCTTCTCGCCCAGCTTCAGGCATTCCTGCCCAGGCCCGGTTCGCCGCGGTCAGGATGGACTCGTCCTCGCCGCCGGGCACAATCATCGCCTTGCTCGCGTCGGCGTGCTTGGCCATGACCCGCTTGTGCGCGACCGCGTTCCGCGCGTAGCCGTCGTACGGCCCGACGACGGCGGCCAGTTCCGCGGACCGCCGGTACGCCGTGCCGGTCATCAGCGACGTGATCGCAGCCGCGATCGCCCGGCCGCCGTCGGAGTCGTAGGCGTGGCCGGTCGCCATCAGCAGCGCGCCGAGGTTGGCGTAGCCGATCCCGAGCTGACGGAATGCGCGGGTCGTCTCGGTGATCTTCTCGGTCGGGAAGTCGGCGAAGCAGATGGAGATGTCCATCGCCGTGATGATCAGCTCGGTAATGGCCTGGAACCGCTCCACGTCGAACGTGTCATCGTCGCGCAGGAACTTCAGCAGGTTGATGCTCGCGAGGTTGCAGGATGAGTTGTCCAGGTGGACGTACTCCGAGCACGGGTTGCTCGCCGTGATCCGGCCGGACTCCGGGCAGGTGTGCCAGTCGTTGATGGTGTCGTCGTACTGGATCCCTGGGTCGGCGCAGTCCCACGCAGCCTGTGCCATCTGGCGGAACAGGTCCTTGGCCTTGACCTGCTTGACGACCTCGCCGGTCTGCCTGGCGAGCAGGTCGAAGACGTCGCCGTTCTCCACCGCCCGCATGAACTCATCGGACACCCGGACCGAGTTGTTCGCGTTCTGGTACTGCACGCTGTAGATGTCCGAGCCGCCAAGATCCATGTCGTACCCGGCGTCGCGGAGGACCCTGATCTTCTGCTCCTCGCGCGCCTTGGTCTCGATGAACTCCTCGACGTCGGGGTGGTCGACGTCCAGCACAACCATCTTCGCCGCGCGCCTGGTCGCGCCGCCGGACTTGATCGTGCCTGCCGAGGCGTCCGCGCCCCGCATGAACGAAACCGGGCCGCTGGCCGTGCCGCCGGACGCGAGCAGTTCCCGGCTCGACCTGATCCGCGACAGGTTGACCCCCGCGCCCGAGCCGCCCTTGAAGATCAGGCCCTCCTCGCGGTACCAGTCGAGAATCGACTCCATCGTGTCGTCGACGGCCAGGATGAAGCAGGCCGAGACCTGCCACGGTGAGGACGTTCCGACGTTGAACCAGACCGGTGAGTTAAAGGCAAATACTTGATGAACAAGGGCGTAGGTGAGCTCGTGCTCAAAGATCACGGCGTCGTCTTCGGTAGCGAAGTAGCCATGCTTGCGGCCGGCGTCACCGTAGGTGCCGACGACCCTGTCGATGAGCTGCTTGAGGCTCCACTCCCGCTGCGGCGTGCCAACCGCGCCGCGGAAGTACTTCGTCGTGACGATGTTCGCGGCGTTGACTGACCAGAAATCGGGGAATTCCACGCCGTGCTGCTCGAAATTGACCGAGCCGTCGCGCCAGTTCGTCATGATGACGTCGCGGCGCTCCCAGTTCACCTCGTCGTAGGGGTGGGTGCCCTCGCGAGTATGGACACGGCGGATCTGCAGCCCCTTGCGTGCGCCCTTGCCGTCCTGGGTCGCTGATCCGCTCGCTGTCTCGGTCATGTCATCCCCCTTCGGAATCCCCGTGGATTCCATCCCGAGCCCTTTCTGGCTCTTGTTCCCGTTACCTGTCCCTAGCCTGCATGACGCGACCCGCCGGTCAGGTGCCCTTCGCGCCGGCCGGTTGCCAGGTGACTGCCTTGCTCCCATGGTCGTCCAGCTCCGAATCGGCATCGTCACGGTCAAGTTCCTCGACGGCCGCCCGCCACTTCTCGTCGCGCTTGGCCCGCAGCGCCGCGATCTCGGCCTCGAAATCGTCGAGCGACTCGAAGCCCCGGTACACGCTCGCGAACCGCAGGTAAGCGACTTCGTCCAGCGCACGCAGCGGGCCCAGGATGGCCAGGCCCACTTCGTGCGAGGGAACCTCGCCCAGCCCCCGCGACCTGATGGCGTCCTCCACGCGCTGGGCCAGGATCGCGAGCTGGTCCTCGCTGACCGGCCTGCCCTGGCACGCCCGCCGGACGCCGTTGACGATCTTGTCCCGGTTGAACGGCTCGGTCGCGCCGCTGCGCTTGCCGACCATGAGGATGACGGTCTCCTGAGTGGTGAACCGCCGCCCGCATTCCGGGCAGGACCTGCGACGGCGGATCGCAGCGCCGTCCTCAGCCGTCCGGCTGTCGATGACCCTGCTATCCGAATGCCGGCAGTACGGGCAGTACATGCGATTCACCCCCTGCGGCCCGTCGTGGAGTTAACTTGTCTTGATCACAAGTTGTGGAAGAACTACAGCCGTGTAACTACTAGATATTGTGGTCCAGTGCGCCGAGAAGCGCAAGTCCTTCGACGCCTGGACTCTGCGGATCCCCCGCCCGGCACCGGTTGCCACGGCCCGATGGCCAGGTAACCACTACTTTGCGAGGTCGTACGGAACGGCGCGGCTCGTCAGCGCCGGCGTGTCGCGCGGGCTAACCATCGCCGGAACCAACGATGCCACCGGGTACCGACAGTCCGGAGGTGCCGGCGGACGGCGCCTGGCCGACGCGTCGAGACGCTCAGGCGCGGTGGCTGCCGAAGGTGAACAGCGGCTCGCTGAGGAGCAGCGGCGCGCCGGCGCCGGACCAGGTGCCTGCGGCTTGGCGAGCCGGTGCACGCCGACGCTGGTCAGGAACTCGTTGTCGAGGGCGTCGAAGGCCACTTCGTCGAACCCGCTGGCCTGGAACCAGGAGCGGATCTGGCCGGTGAGGTCCGGCGGGCGGCGATGCCGGGTCCAGATCACGGTCGCGCCTGGCGCGCACATGCCGGACGCCGCGTCGACGGTCCGCTTGATGTCCGCGTCGGCAGACGTTGCCGAAGATGCCGGCCAGCAGGAGCACGTAAGCGGGCAGCGCGTCGGCGAAGTTCGCCACCACGCTCGCATCCGCCTGCCTGACTCGCACCGCCGCGAGTCCGGCGGCGCCTGCCCCCTGCCTTGCCATGGCGGCGTTCTCGCCGTCGGCCTCGACCAGCAGCGCGGTCACGTCGGCCCGGCGTGGGTGGTCAGGAAGCACCTCGAGCACGTCGCGCCCTTGCCCGGCGCACAGGCTGAGCAGCTGAACCGGCCCCGGCGGCGCCTGATCCAGCGCCCGCGCCAGATGCCAGGTGACCCTGTCGAGTCGCGTCCTGAGCGGCGAGGCAGGGTCGTCGTAGCCGCTATGCCAGGCCACCCAGTCCTGCATGTCCCCATCCTGCCTGGGCCACCCGCGCCGTGGCAGCGCGGATAGCTAACTTACGGTTAGAGCAGGTTCGTCCGCTCATCGCCGCTCGGCGAACCGGATCAGGCGACGGACAAAGCGAGAGGTGCGACCGACAGTGCGATGGGATGGCCCAGACGGCTACTGGGTGAGCGATGACCCCGCCCTGATCGACGTTGACCTGGTCGCTGACTGGATCAGCGGGGAGAGCTACTGGGATCCCGGCCGACCGCACGAGGTGATGGCGCGCTCGATCGAGCACTCCCTGGTACTCGGCCTCTACGCGCCCGACGGAACCCAGGTCGGCTTCGCCAGGTTCGTGACCGACCGCGCGACGTTCGCGTGGCTCTGCGACGTGTTCGTCATCAGCGGGCACCGCGGCGGCGGGGCCGGCAGCTTCCTGGTCAAGATGGCCGTGGACCACCCGGACGTCGCCGGGATCAGGCAGTTGCTGATGGCCCATCCCGGACGCACGCTCTACCGCCGGCACGGATTCGGCGACCTGGGCAGGCCCGAGCGGTGGATGGAGCGGCCCGCACCTGACGAGCCTGTGCTGGCGCCCGGCGAGCCAGAGGCAAGCGCCTCCGCCGCGGCCGGTCGACTTACTTGACCAACCTCGCGGCAGCCAGGCATAGCGGTAGGTAGGCACCGCAGCCGCCGCCTAGCCGGGAACCGCCTCCACCCCGAGCCGGTCGACACCGGCCGACACCGGCCGGCGTTCACGGCCGTGGTCACGGCCTCCGTCGTCCCGAGCTCGCGCTCAATGGACGGCGTCGCCGGGCGTTTTCATGATCACGGACATTTCTGCGCACGGACGTAAAAAGGGGTCCGCGATCATCGTCGTGTGGTCAAATCCTGGCAGGCGGCCGGGTTGCGTGATCCTGTGACCTGCGATGATTCTCGCTGCTCTGGGCTAGGTGTCTCAGCCGGGCGCATCATGCCGATTGGCCCTAACATCTTCACATGTTGATATTTATGCGGCGTGTCTGGTGTTTCGTGGGTGGATGCTTGGCAGGCGCTGGGTTCGGCTGGCTGGTAAATGTTTTCGTGACGTCGATAACCAGCTGGCTCCACTTCGGCACCAACCTGCTCGGCCCTGGGTACCCGTTCCCAGGGAGCTCAGGCATCGTCTGGGCGGCCACGTTCCTGGGTGCGGGCGTGGGCCTGGTGATCGCAGCCGCGCTGCGCGAGCACCCTCGGCGTGGGCCGGGCCAGGCGCACGACGAGCGCTCTCTTCCCTGACGGCCAGCCAGCGCGATGGCCATGGCTTTGAGGCAGAATGTGGGCCGTGCGTCCTGACGGGCTGTGCCTCGGCGCTCGCTAAAGAGCAGCTACATAGTCGTGGCCGCTATCCAGCGGCACCCAAGGCAGCACCGCAGCAAATCCGCCGGGTGGTCGCGCGGCGACCGCCGGGTCGCCGCAACTGCCGCGATGGCGGCCCGAACTTGTCACCGCTGCGTGTCCGGGGGACGTCGGCTGGCTGGTACGCCGGGGACAGATGGCACGATGAGGTTGTGGCTGACCAGGACGATCACCCGGCGCGGCCGGTGACCATTCATGACCTGCGCGCCTGGGCGCTCGCGCTGCCCAGGACCGAGGAGCATCTGATCCGCGACTACGTCAAGTTCCGCGTGGGCCGGATCGTCTATGCCACGGTGTCGCCCGACGAGACGATCTTCGGGTTCGGTTTCCCGAAGGAGGAGCGCGCCGGGCTCATCGCCGCCGAGCCCGACAGGTTCCTGCTCGAGCGCCGCAGCGACGCACGCTACAACTGGATCGACGCGCGGATGGCGACGCTTAGCCTGACCGAGGCACGAGAGTTCCTCACCGATGCCTGGCGTATGGTCGTGCCCAAGCTCGTCGCTGCCGAGGTCCCCGTCGATCAGGTCCGCGGCACGTAGAGCACCTGCCCCACCTGGATCGCCGTCCCCCGCAAGGCGTTGTCGTCGATGATCTCCTGAATGACGGCGCGCGGGTCAGCTGTGGGATCGGCGCGGACCGCGATGCTCCAGAGCGTGTCGCCTGGGCGCACGACCACCCTGGTCATCGTGTGCGCGGCGGCTGCACCGCTGCCGAGCCCGGCCGGGCCCGCAGCTTCGGCTTGCCCCGCGATCGCGAACCAGATCAGCACGGTCAGCCCCGCCACGGCCAGAGCCACGAGGGCGCCGACCACGATCTTGCCGCGCCTGGTCAGCCGAACCGGGCCGGCCTTCGCCAATTGGCGAGGCTGGCCACGGCGGACGGCACCGGGCTCCCGCTCGGTGGCTCCCGCCCGCATCGCGCTGATGGGCGCACCAGCCGCAAATCCTGCACCGGAACTTACCCCGGCTCCCCTAGCGACCGGCTTTGTCGCTGCGCCTGGCCGCGTCACTCCGGCGACCGCGCCGCGACCAGGGGAGCAGCCAGCGGCGGCCACCGCGGTGACCTCGTCGTCCGGCCCGCAGTCCGGCTGCGTGAGCACAGATCCGGCCACGGCGATCGATCCTGTCGTCACAACCGCCGCTGCGGCCACGAACGCGCCGCCTCCGCGCGCCTCGGCGATCGCCCAGGCGTGCCCGGCAGCCTGGCCGGCATCGGCGCCTTCTCGCAGCGCAGCGAGGGCCGGTCCGCTGGCCGCACGGCCGCGCGCCCGTCGCGGATAGGAGGTCCTCGAGCGCAGAACGGCTATTTCCGGCCTGATCCTAGCGTCGAGCTTGGCCTCAGCAGCGCTCGTGTTTCCCATTGCCGCCTCCTGATAGCGAACGTCCGTTCGATAGTATCCCTGTTCGATCGGATGAACGTTCGATCGAACGAAGATCCGATCGAATTTATACAGCAAGGTTCCGACACTTTCGAGAACGGTCGAACAGATGTTTGATCTAACCGGCGCGAACCGCTACCGTCGGCCATGAAACAGCCAGCGAACCGGAGGCCCGCATGAGCGGCGAGACAGAAGGCGCAGCGTCTTCGACCACGGCGGCACGGGGCAACCGCACGGCAGTCGGCACCGACCCGCCCGAGGACCCCGACACCGCGCATGGCAGCGGTGACAAGCCGCGCGGGCGGCCTGGCAGGAAGCCGAGGGGCAGCGTCCCCGTGCCGGCTACCGACCTGCCCGACCAGCCCGATCCTGATCACGTCCTGACGTGGCGGCAACGCAAGGTCCTGCAGGTGATCAGGGAATCAGTACAGCGGCGCGGTTACCCGCCGTCGATGCGCGAGATCGGCGAGGCCGTCGGCCTGACGAGCACGTCCAGCGTGTCGTACCAATTGTCCACCCTGCAGAACAAGGGCTACCTGCGCCGCGACGCCGGCCGCCCGCGCACCGTCGAGGTAAGGCTGCCCGGCCACCCCGCCGTGCGACCCGAACCTGCTTTCGATGACGACTCCGCGATGGACATTACGTCCCAGGAGGCAGCGTACGTGCCGGTCGTCGGACGGATCGCCGCTGGTGGCCCGATCCTGGCGGAAGAGGCGATCGAGGACATCTTCCCGCTGCCCCGCCAGCTTGTCGGCGAGGGCACCTTGTTCCTGCTCAAGGTCGTCGGCGACTCGATGATGAACGCCGGGATCGTGGACGGCGACTGGGTGGTCGTCAGGCAGCAGCCTGTCGCGGAGAACGGCGACATCATCGCCGCCATGATCGAGGGCGAAGCCACCGTGAAGACGTTCAAGCGGTCAGGCAGCCATGTCTGGCTGATGCCACATAACCCCGCCTATACGCCGATCCCCGGCGAGGAGGCGGAAATCCTCGGCCGGGTCGTCGCGGTGCTGCGCCGGGTCTGAGCCACCTAGCTGGCCGTCGGCAGCCCGGGACAGCCCGGCATCACGATTAACTAAACGCTCGGGGAACCGCCGGCTGGCAGGCTGGTCCCGAGCGCGGATTAGAGGCCCGCAGGACGTGCCCCCGCACACTGCGCCATGAGCCCGGGCGTTCATGGCGCCCCGGCGGGCGTGGCTGGCATCGCCCGGCTGCGCCCGCCGGCACCCCGGGCTACGCTCAGGTCTGCGCTCGGCTCACGTCCCGGGTTGCACCCGACTCACGCCCAGGTCTGCGCGCGGCGCACGTCCCGGGTTGCACCCGGCTCACGTCCGTCGCTGCACCCGGCTCACGTCCCGGGTTGCGGCCGCTTACGTCTCTGATCACGCCGCGGGGACGATGTTGACCAGCTTGGGCGGGCGCACGATCACCTTACGGACGTCGCGGCCGTCCAGGGCCCTGACGACTCCGGGCGCTGCCAGGGCCAGCTCCCGCAGTTCGTCCTCGGAGATGCCAGGCGGAACCTCCAGCCGATCGCGCACCTTGCCGTTCACCTGGATCACGCAGGTGACCTGCTCCTGCACCAGCAGCGCCTGGTCGGCCCGCGGCCATCCGGCGGTGGCGACCGACGGCTGCTGTCCCAGCAGCTCCCAGCACTCCTCTGCGGTGTAGGGCGCGAACAGCGACAGCAGCACCGCCAGAGTTTCTGCCGCCTCCCGGACAGCCGGGGCGCCAGCGCCAGGACCGCTGTCGATCGCGCGCCGCGCGGCGGTCGCCAGCTCCATCAGCCTGGCCACGGCCACATTCAGGCGCGCGGACTCGACCAGCCTGGTGACTTCCTCGATGGTCTTGTGCGTCACACGGCGCAGCTCGCTGTCACCATCCGCGACGGTGCCAGCAGCCGAGCCCCGGCCGGCCTCAGCGGCGATCCTGATCGCCCGGCCCAGGAACTTCACCGACGCCTCGGGGCGGACGTCGGCCCAGTCGATGTCGTCCTCCGGCGGGCTAGCGAAAAGCATCGTCAGCCTGATCGCGTCCACGCCGTGGGCGGCCAGCTGCACGCCAAGGTCGACGCCGTTGCCCAGCGATTTGGACATGGCCTTGCCCTGGTTGATTACCTGACCCTGGTTGATCAGCCGTACGAACGGCTCAGTGAAGTCGACCATGCCCATGTCGTAGAGGACCTTGGTGAAGAACCGGCTGTACAGCAGGTGCAGGATCGCGTGCTCGACGCCGCCTACGTACAGGTCGATCGGGCACCAGCGGCGCACCGACTCCACTTCGAAAGGTCCGCCCGTGTAGCCGGGCGAGCAGTACCGCAGGAAGTACCACGATGAGTCCACGAACGTATCCATCGTGTCGGTGTCGCGCTTGGCTGGTCCGCCGCACTTAGGACACTGCGTGTTAACCCAGTCCGTGGCCGCGGCCAGCGGCGAGATCCCCTTCGGCGCCAGGTCCTGGCCGCGCAGGTCAGGAAGCGTCACCGGCAGCTGATCGTCGGGCACGGGAACTTCGCCGCAGCCGTCGCAGTACACGATCGGGATCGGCGCGCCCCAGAATCGCTGCCTCGACACCAGCCAGTCACGCAGCCGGTACCCGGTCGCCGCCCGGCCCAGTCCCTTGTCAGCCAGCAGCGCTGTGATGGTCGCGATCGCCTCGGATTTGTTCATGCCGTCCAGCGGCCCAGAGTTGACCAGGGAGCCGTCACCAGGGGTCGCCTGCCAGGTCTGGCCCGGGTCGGGCAGGTCCGTCTCGACGACCACCTGGACGGGCAGGCCGAAGACCTTCGCGAAGTCCAGGTCGCGCTGGTCGTGGGCCGGCACGGCCATGATCGCGCCGGTGCCGTAGTCGGGCAGCACGTAGTCGGCGGCCCAGACCGGAATGCGCTCCCCGTTCACCGGGTTGATCGCGTACCTGCCCAGGAAGACCCCGGTCTTCGGCCGGTCCGCTGACTGGCGTTCGATGTCCGTCAGCTTGCGGACCTGAGCCAGGTATGCGTCCAGTTTCTCTCGTTGATCGGGCACACACAGCTCGGCAGCCAGCGCCGAGTCGGCGGCGACCACGAAGAACGTGGCGCCGTACAGCGTGTCCGGCCTGGTTGTGAACACGGTCACTGGCTCGTCGCGGCCCTCGATGGCGAACCGGACCTCGGCGCCCTCACTCCGGCCGATCCAGTTGCGCTGCATCAGCAGCACGCGCTCGGGCCAGCTGCCCTCCAGCGGGCGCATGTCCTCCAGCAGCCGGTCGGCGTACTCGGTGATCTTGAAGTACCACTGGGTCAGCAGGCGGCGCACGACCTCGGCGCCGCAGCGCTCGCAGTGGCCGTCGATGACCTGCTCGTTGGCCAGCACGGTCTGGTCGCGCGGGCACCAGTTGACGTAGCCGTCGCCTCGATAGGCCAGGCCGCGCTCGTACAGCCGCAGGAACAGCCACTGCGTCCAGCGGTAATACTCCGGGTCGCAGGTGTGCAGCCGCCTGGTCCAGTCGAACGACAACGCGTACCGGCGGAACGAGGCCGCCTGGGTCTCGATGTTCTTGTAAGTCCAGTCCGCCGGGTGCGAGTCGCCCCTGATCGCGGCGTTCTCGGCCGGCAACCCGAACGCGTCCCACCCGATCGGGTGCAGCACATTGTGGCCGCGCAGAAAGTAATAGCGCGCCATCGCGTCCGCGACGGCATAGGCCTCGGCATGCCCCATGTGCAGGTCGCCCGACGGGTAAGGGAACATGTCGAGCACGTACGTGCGCTGCCGTCGGTCATCAGGGTCGTCGCTGGCCAGGAACAGGTCCATCGTGTCCCACCTGGTCAGCCACTTCTCCTGGACCGACCGCGGATCCCACTTGTCCTGCGACTGCCCTGTCTGCTGGTGGCTTGCGGCTGCCACCTCCGCGCTGTCAACGGCTGTCATCGTGTCCTCGCGATTGCTCTGAACGGGTCGCACCCGGTGCTTGCTCTATCCCTGGTAAGCAAAAAGCCCCTCGGTCACGAGGGGCAGCCGCGCCAACGGTTCAGAAAGTCGGCGCGGCTAACTAAGGAGCAGCGTGGTGCAACGCACTCGCACAGGATATCCCAACCCTCGCGCACGGCGCCATCGAAGCCGAATCGCAAGCGCCGGCCTCGCCGAGGATAGGACGGGCTTCATTCCTACATGAAACTGTGATGGCTAACCCAATAATCGGCCTTGACCCGTCAGTCGAGCCCGCAGATAATGGCGTGTCAGCCGGCGGGCGGGTCTGTCGCAATGATCATCAGACCCGCGACCGCAAGCTGTCCTGAGCGGCTACACAACCGCTCAACCTGGGCATACGGGGGTAGGCCCAGCCTGATGGGGTCACTGTCAGCAGTTTCGCAATTCGGGGGAATGATGGATATTCAGCGTTCTGCGCTGCCATTTGCGCTGGCCTATTCTCCCGGCGTTCCGTACGGCGGAATTGCCGACAGCTCATCTCACTGCCAGCTGCCGGGCATCATGTCATGACCGGTCCCGCGCAAGAAGGATCGACCGGTCCCGCTGACCCGTCGTCGATCGCCATCGTGGGACTGGCCTGCCGCCTCCCCGACGCCGACGACACCGCGGCGCTGCTCGACTCCGTCCTGACAGGCCGGCGCGCCTTCCGCAGGATCCCGCTGGCGCGGCTGGACCTGGCCGAGTACTTCAACCCCGATCCGAGGGTTGGCGACACGACCTACAGCACGCGGGCCGCGCTGCTCGAAGGCTGGCGCTTCGACCTAGCCGCCTTCGGGATCTCGGGGCCGGACTTCGCCACCACCGATCCGGCCCACTGGCTCGCGCTGGAGACCGCGGCCAGGGCACTGGCCGCGGCAGGCTTCCCTGGCGGCGACGGCCTGCCCGCCGAGCGAACCGGCGTCTTCATCGGCAACGCGCCGGCCAAGGACGGCGGCCCTGCGGCGACCCTGCGGCTGCGCTGGCCCTATACCCGCCGGATCCTGGCCGACGCGCTCGCCGCCGCCGGCATACCGCCGCAGGCCGGTCGCGAGGTGCTCGCCGCGGCGGCCGCTCGCTATCTGGCTCCCTTCGCCCCGGTATCGGCTCGGTCGATGGCCGGTGGCAGCGCGGCCGGAATCGCGACCACGATCTGTGCCCGGTTCGGGCTGCGCGGCGGGGGGTTCACGGCGGACGCCGGCGGCGCGTCGTCGCTCGCGGCGATTACGTCGGCCTGCCTCGCGCTGACGGCGGGGCAGATCGACGCCGCCGTGGCAGGCGGGGTCGATCTGAGCATCGATCCTTACTACCTGGTCGCGCTGGCCAAGTCGGGCCGCCTCGCCCGAGCGGACATGCGGGTCTACGACGCCAGCCCGACCGGCTTCCTGCCCGGCGAGGGCTGCGGCGCAGTGCTGCTGATGCGCGCGGCCGACGCCAGGGCCGAGTGCCTGCCCGTGTACGCGGAGATCGTCGGCTGGGGCACCGCGTCTCGAGGCCGTACTGACTTGGACGAGGCATCTGACGAACCGCTTGGACCTGAGGCCGGCACGCGGCTGCTCGCGATGCGCCGGGCGCACGAGATGGCCGCCCTCGAGCCAGCCGACGTGCAGCTCATCGAGGGCAGCGGCGCAGGGACCGGTGTTGCCGACGACGCCGAGCTTGCCGCGCTGGCCGAACTGCGCGCGGGCTCCCGCGAGGTAGCCGCACTCGGCTCCATCACGGCGAACATCGGCAACACCGGTGCCGCCGCCGGCACGGCCGGCCTGATCAAGGCCGTTCTGTCGATCGCCAACGGCGTGCTGCCGCCTTCGACCGGCGTGCGGACGCCGCACCCGATGCTTCGGGACGGAGGCGCTGCGCTGCGGCTGCCAGGGACACCAGAGCCGTGGCCGGATGGCACCCGCCATGCCGGGGTCGCCGCGACGGGGCCGCACGGGCTCGCCTACCACCTGCTGCTACGGGGCGAACCTCGTGAGCACGCCGGCGGCACCAGGGCACCGCAGCTTCGGCCCCGCGCCCTGCCGCGCGCCGTCCAGACCAGGCCGCCAGCCGGAGGCCGGTCGCCGCGGCAAGCCAAGCTTCTGGCCAAGACCCCTCCGCAGCCGCAGAACCTCACCGAGCCAGGCCTCCGGCTCGCCGGGACCCGCGCGAAGGGCAGTTACGCGCGCGGGCCAGGGCACACGTTCGCCTACCTGCTCCGTGCTCCCGACCGCGACGCGATGATCAGGATTCTGTCCAGGATCGCGCTGATCGCGCCGTGGCTCTCCGACGCCGAGATGCAGGACCTGGCCGTGCACCTGGCGCGCTCGGCTGCCGGTCAAGGCGAGCCAGCCGGGCAGGAGATCAGGCTCGCGCTCACGGCATCGAGCCAGGAGCAACTTGCCGGGCTGGCGAGGTCAGCCAGGGCGCTGGTGCCCGCCAAGCCGAGCGCTCCGCTGAGCCTCCGGCCAGGCATTTACCTCGCGGGCGGACCGGTCGCTGCTGTTGACGCGGCCGGGCCGGGCCGGGCGGTTGCCGCGGCCGAGCGAGCCGCTGTGCTGACGGGACCGGGCGACGACCGGGCGGCTGCGGATGAGTCCGACGCCGCAGACGAGTCCGACGCTCCAGACCAGGCCGACGCTCCAGGCCAGTCCGACGCCCCAGACCGGTCCGACGCTGCAGACCAGGCCGACGCTCTAGACCAGGCCGGGGCTGACGGCGAGCCCAGCGCCGTTGCCAGCGGGCAGATCGGGCGGCAAGGCGCGGACGGGCTGGCGGCCGCGTCCGGCGCGTCCGTTTCGGCCAGCGCGCCAGCGGAGGCCAACCGGCCGGGCCGCGTTCGCGCGGCCGTCGGCCGCGCGAACGTCGCGCTGGTCATCGCCGGCTCTCCCGACGAACTGACCGACCTGCCGCAACGTCAGCTCAGCCGGATGCTCGCGTTCCTGCGCCTGCTCGACGACCTGGGCGTCGAGATGAGTGCCGCCGTCGGACATGGCGTCGGCGAGGTGGCCGGGCTGGTCTGGGCGGGATGCGCGACGCCGTCCGACGCGCGGGCGCTGCTCGCGCTTCGCTCGTCAGCGCTGGCTGCGCCGTCCGACGTGGCGTCCGGCGAGCTAGGCAGCACGATCGGCAAGTTCGCCACGTTCACGTTCCGGCGGCCACGCAGGCGGCTGATCTCGGGCTGCACCGGCCGCGAGGTCACCGAGCCCGGGTCGATCGCCGAGCTGCTGTGTGCCGAACTGCTCGAGGCGCGCCTGGCCGGGACGGGCAGGAGCCAGAGCCTGACGAGCGAGAGCGGGGCGGGCAACGCGGACTCAGCCGATGGCGATGCGAGCACGGACACAGCCGCTGGAGCTGTGGGCGCAGGGGCAGTGGCCAGTCAGGTCGCTGGCGGGCTGGCAACCGCAGCTCCCACCGCCTCCGCCACCGCCACCAGCAACGCGGCGCTGGGCAGGACGCTCGGCCCGGCGCTGCTGGCCGCGACCAAGGACGCCGCCCTGGTCGTGCAGACCGGGCAGGACCGGACTCTCGCTCGCGTTGTTGCCGAGCATGGCATGGGGCCGGTCAGCGACGGTGAGCCTGGCTCGCCGCTGCCGACTGTCAGCATCGACGGCGACCCGGCCGACGACGACTCCATCGCTCGAGCGGCCGCCGCACTGTTCGCGGCCGGAGCGATGAGCAGGCCTGAGGCGTTGTACGCCAGACGGCCGAGCCGACCGATCGATATCTGGCGCGATCCGGTCTTCATCACCCATCCGTGCGAGCGACCGGTCAGGATGGCGCCGCAGCGACGCGTCGAGGGCTCCGCCGCCGCAGCTGACGCCCCGGCACCGGACGACGCGACTCAGGAAACCGCGACCCGGGGGACCGCGACTCAGGGAACCGCGACTCAGGGAACCGCGACTCAGGGAACCGCGGCTCAGGGAACCGCGACTCTCGGGACCGCGGCCTCCGCGCCGGCGGCTCCTGGCATACCCGGTGGCGGCGCCGACCGACCGCGGCCGCCGCACGCGGCGGCCGTCACTCGGCCAGGCCAAAGCGGCCTGGCGGCGGCTGAGACTCAGGCCGCACGGCTGGCTCGCGATGCCGGTGACCCCGCCGCCATCCACACGAGGGCGGGCGCGAAGCCGTGGTTCCGCTGCTACGCCGAACAGATCCAGCCGCCCGCGCTCCCCGTTCCGGCCGGCGACGAGCAGCCCTGGCGGCTCTACACGGGCGGGTGCGGGCCGTTGGACAAGAAGGTTCGTGAGGTCTTCCGGCAGGATCAGGCTGCCAGCAGGACCCTTGTCGTACTCGGCCGGCTCGACGACCCGGCCACGAGCCAGGCCGCTGTCCTGGCCGCCAGCGACGCGATCCGCACCGGCCAGCTCGTCGCGATCAGCCAGGGACCAGGGCCGACCGGGCTATGGGCGAGCCTGCACGCCGAGCATCCGGCCATCGGCATCACCCTCATCCGGGCTCCGCTGACGGCCGACGGGGTTGCGAATGCCCAGCGCATCGCGGCGGCCCGGCCTGGCGAGTTCCGTGAACTCGTGATCGGCGAAGACGGCACAGTCTGCGAACCGGCGATGCAGCCGCTCGCGGCGCCCGGCAGCGCCGGCTTCCCGCTGGGCCCCGAGGATGTCGTGCTGATCAGCCGCGGCTCGGGCGCCGCTGGGCTCACGCTCGCTCAGGTGCTCGCCTGCGGCGGCGCCGCGGTCGCGATCGTCGGGCGTTTCCACCCTGCAGGCGACGAGCAGGTCGTCGCGGGCATCGAGCAGCTGCGCGGGGCGGGCGCGAGGATCGGCTACGAACTGGTCGACCTGGCCGACCACGCCGCGCTCGTCGCCGCCGTCCGCCGGATCGAGGCGCGTTTCGGCTGCGTGACGGCCATCGGGCACGCTGCCGGCTCGGTGCCGAGGGTCGCGATCACCAACCTAACCCCGCAGGCCGTGCACGGGCAGGTGCGCGCCCATACTGCGCCGCTCGACCAGCTAGCCGCCGCGGTCCGCACTGTCGCGAGGAGCGGTAGCAGCGCGCGGCGGGGCAAGCTGCGGCTGATCGTTACCTGCGGATCGGTGACCGGCAGGTACGGGCTGGCCAGCGAGGCCATCGGAGCCTATGTGACCGAGGCGCTCGCCGACTACGGCGTGCGAACCGCGGCGGCGGCTCCGGGCTGCCAGGCGCAACACGTCGATTGGCCGGCCTGGTCAGGGGAGGCGCTAGGCGAGCGGGCCGATCTGGCCGACGCCATGGCACGTGCCGGATCCACGGCTATGCCGGTCGGCGAGGCGTCGCGGCTGCTGCTCAAGGCACTCGCGACCAGCGCGCTGCCCGGCAGGATCGCGATTCACGGCCGGGTCGGGGTGCCCGCACCAAGGCCGATAGCCATCGCGTCGTCCCTCGGCATGAGCGCCACCTCTGAGCGGTTCATCGAGCGGGTTCTCGTGCACTATCCGGGCGTCGAGCTGATCGCCGAGGCCAGGCTCTCCCTGCTCGCCGATCCCTACCTGGGCGACTATCAGGCTGACGGCGTTCCTGTACTGCCGCCGACGATGGCGCTAGAGGCGATGGCTCAGGCCGCGTCGGCCCTGGCAGCCGCGCCCGTGCGACTGGCCAGGCAGGTCGCGATGCGAGCGCCGATCGTCCTTGCCCGCCGGGGTGCCCGGGTCGCAGACCGTGATCAGGATCTACGCGCTCCGCGACGGCGACACCATCACGGTCACGGTCCGCAGCGACAACAGCGGGTTCGCCGTCGACCACTGCCGCGCCACCTTCAGCTTGACCGCTGCCGAGATGACGGCGGCAGCTGGCGGCGACGAGCCAGCGGGCGCCAGCACGGAGACGGGCGCCCGTGAGCTGTCGGCAGCAGCGCTCTATGGGAGCGTCCTGTTCCAGGCCGGCCGGTTCAGGCTGCTGACCGACGTCCGGCTGAGCGGGCCGCGATCGGCCGCAGCGTCGGCATCGGCTTCGGGCTCGGCATCGGCTAGAGCACTGCCCGGGGCGTCCGCCGGAAGCGCCAGGGCCGCGAGCCAGCCACCGTGGTTCGGCGTCGTGCCGCCTGCTGGAGCAGTCGCTGCCCAGGACCTAGTGCTGGGCAGCGCGGCGCTTAGCGACGCGGCACTGCAGGTGGTGCAGGCGTGCGTGCCTGACCGCAGGATGCTCTTCACAAGCTGTGACTCCGTGTGGTTCACCGACGCGTTCTGCGCGGGCCAGATCGCGGCCGGCCCGGTCACGTTCCTGGCCGGTCAGGACGCGATCGCCGGCGCCGGACCGAACGGCGCACGAGAGGGCGGAGCCGACGGCACAGCCGGGGCCGTTCCCGGGCAGCGCGCGGGATCGGGCGCCTCCTCCCAGCCGGACGGCAGTCCTGCCTGGCGGGTGCGCGTCACCGACGCGAGCGGACGAGCCCTGATGGGCTGGAACGGCCTGCGGCTGCGGGACGCCGGGCCGCTGCAGCAACCCGGCATCGAGGTAATGAGACTGGTCGCGCTGGGCTGATCCGCAAACTACGTCACTACGTGACAAAGGCTGCCCTAGCTATCATTGTGCTTGGTCTGACACCATCAGGCTTGACGCGCAAATTGACCTAGAAGGCGGCCCGCCGTGACGACTCCAGCACCACCACCGACGCCGGCCGCCAGCGGCATCGACATCTCGCAAAACGAGTTCTGGACCCTCTCGCTCGACGAGCGGCAGAGAGCATTCGCCGAACTGCGCAAGCTGGACAGCCCGCCGTACTTCGACATCCCTGAAAACCCGTTCAACACCGAGGACCAGGGCTACTACGCCTTTGTCAGGCACGCCGACGTGCTCGAGGCCAGCCGGCACGCGGACATCTTCTCCTCTGCCCGCGGCGCGACCAGCCTCGTGGACCTGCCGCCCGACTTCAACGAGTACTTCGGGTCCATGATCAACATGGACGACCCGCGGCATGCGCGGCTGCGGCGGATCGTGTCCCGCGCGTTCACGCCCAAGATGATCAAGAAGTTCGAGGACGACGTGCAGCGCGCCGCCGCCGTAGTGGTCGACGACCTGCTGGCGACCGGCCCGTGCGACTTCGTGAGCCAGGTATCGGCGAGGCTGCCACTGAAGATCATCTGCGACATGATGGGAATCGGCGATGAGCACTTCGAGATGGTGCTCAGGAACACCAACATCATCCTGGCCGGCGGCGACCCGGAGTTCCTGAGCGAGGACATGGACGCCGCCATCGGCCAGATCCTCACGGCGGGCGCCGATCTCGCGGGCCTGGTCACCAACCTCAGCGCTGAGCGAGCGGACCACCCTGGCGACGACCTGGTCTCCGCGCTCGCGACCGCGAACGTCGACGGTGAGCAGCTCACTCCTGCCGAACTCGCCTCGTTCTTCATTCTGCTGGTCGTCGCGGGCAACGAGACGACCCGCACCGCGCTGTCACACGCGCTGGTGCTGCTGACCGAGCACCGGGACCAGCGCGCGTTGCTGCTGGCCGATTGCGACGGCCGGATCGGGAGCGCGGTCGAGGAGATCGTCAGGTACGTATCCCCGGTGATCTGGATGCGGCGCTCGGTCACGCGCGATGCGGTGGTCAACGGCCACCAGTTCCGCGAGGGCGACAAGTGCGCGCTGATGTACTGGTCGGCCAACCGGGACGAGTCGGTCTTCGAGAACCCTGAGCGATTCGACATCACCCGCTCCCCCAACCCGCACGTCGGGTTCGGCGGCGCCGGGCCGCATTTCTGCCTCGGCGCGCACCTGGCCAGGCGCGAGATCACGGTGATGCTGCGCGAACTGCTGCAGCGGGTACCGGGGGTCAGGGCCTCAGGCGAGCCCGACAGGCTGCTGTCCAGCTTCATCAACGGAATCAAGCACCTGCCCTGCGAGCTTGATTAGGCGCGACCGCGCAGGCTTCATAGGAGTTTCTGCGCGCTAGCCCGGCTGATCCTCAGGTTCTGTCAGTATTCGCATAATTCCCGCACGGACTCTGCATGCCGGCCCAGCATCCTGAGGACCGCGCGGGCGTGACAATCCTGCGCGGACAGCCGGCTCGCAGGTCCGGCCGCAAGGCGGCCGCGACGTCGCGGGCCAGAACTACGACAGCACAAGCTAGGGGTCGTCGTGAGCGAGCACGAGGAATCCGCCGGGCCGGATCCCACCATTCCTGACCAGCAGGCAACACAGCCCGGGCAGCAGCACTCCGACGAGGCCGGGGACGTCACCTCGGGAGGCCGCGACAGCCGCGACAGCCACGAACGGCCGCGACCGCGGTCAGCGGGCGGCCGCATTCGCGAGCGCGCTCACTAGCCGGACCGCCGGCTGGATAGTGGCCGCAGGGCTCACCGGCTCACTGGCGACGTTGCTACTCAATCCGAGTACAACGCAGCCCGTGGCCGGTCAGGTCACGATCCGCAACGCGGGCCAGGCGGTGCCTGCCGGGCCGGCCGTGCGGTCCAGCTGGCGGATCGCGCCGGCGCCAGCTACCGCAAGGCGGGCCTACGTGCTGCCGGGAGGCCCGCCGCTGGCGGGCGCGATTCAGTGGACGGTGAATCAGGCGTGCGCCATTCCCGGCCCGGGCGCGGCGCCATTTGCGAGGCGCCGGATGCAGATCGTCGCGCCCCCCAGGGCCAAACGTGTCTACATCTCCCGCCACGGCCGCCATCAGATCGCGATCAAGATCGACCGTGTCCCCTGGCGGACGTCGATCAGCTTGGTCAGGCCCGGCTGCGCCATGCTTCCGCTTCACTGCCAGACGGCCATGATCATGGGCCGGGGCCCGAGCATTAGTCCCGTCATCATCAAGCGCCATGGCCAGGTCGTCATTGTCCGGCCGGGTCGCCGTGCGATCGCTCGCTACATCCACCTCAAGGCACGGGCTGGCAAGCGGGTGTTCGTCGTCTTGCCAGGAGCAGGGGTGAGCGCAGTGCCTGCCCCCCAGTGCGTCGCGCTGCGGCGCGCTCCAGGCCGTTAGAAATCAACGCCCGGACCTTTCTGATAACTAGCTGTAGTCCTGCGCGGACAACGTGTATAACTAGAACCCCAAGCGGCGCACAGTCCGGCTCCTGCTGGACCCCGGGGGGAGTCGCGACGCTGGGGAATGGGGAAGCCGCACGTCGCGGAGGGGACCGTCGTCCGGGGGGCGTGGTGCCGCCCTGGCTTAGCCGCCGGGCATGGCACGCGCGACTGACGAGGGTCGTGGCGGGTGGCCGGGTCATGTCCTGCGGACGGGGCCGCACGGGGGCGCGGCGTCGTCCGCAGGACAAGATCCACCACAGGGCCGAAGCAATTTTTAGAACCCGGTGAGAACCTGCGGCCCGTCCTCGGTCACCGCGATGGTGTGCTCGAAGTGCGCTGCCCTGCTGCCGTCGGCGGTCCTGATCGTCCAGCCGTCGTCGTCGATCTGGTACTTGTCGCTGCCGCCCGCCATGAACCACGGCTCGATCGCCACGACCAGGCCTGGACTGAGCCGCAGACCGCGGCCAGGCGACGCCTCGTTCGGCACCGACGGCGCCTCGTGCATCGAACGGCCGACCCCGTGACCGCCGAAGTCGGTGTTGAGGCCGTACCCGCCCGCCCGGCCGACCGCCCCGATCGCGGCCGAGATATCCCCGATCCGCGCGCCAGCCGTGGCAGCGGTGATTCCGGCGCTCAATGCATCGCTGGTCGTCGCGATCAGCCGCTCGTCCTCGGGATCCGGCGGCCCGATGGTAAAGGAGATCGCGGCATCGGCCACCCAGCCGTCGAGGATCGCGCCGCAGTCGACGCTGACCAGGTCCCCGGCGGCGAGCCTGCGCCGGGTCGGGATCCCGTGCAAGGCGGCGTCGTTCAGCGACGCGCAGATGACCGCGGGAAACGGCACAGGAGCGAACGAAGGCTGGTAGCCGAGGAATGGCGAGGTCGCCCGGGCCTTGGCGAGCACTGACCTGGCGACCTCGTCGAGTTCGGTTACCGCCATGCCAGCGATGGCGTGCGCGCGGACCGACGCGAGCGCCTCGGCGACCACCTTCCCGGCGGCCCTGATCGCCTCGATCTCGCCCCTCGTCTTGATCTCGACCACGCTGCGATCGCCCTCTCCAGTACGGTGCGGCTGAGAGCCGCTGCCGGCCGCCTCACCGAAGCGTAAACGGCGAGGAGACCAGATCGGCCGTGGCGCACGGGCGCGGCGCACGGCGCCGGCGCGATGGCGCGCCCGATCGCGGCCGCAACGGTCAGGGAAGCGCGTTGATCCGCTCCGCGAGCATGAAGTCGTTCTCGGTAAGGCCGCCTGCCGAGTGCGTCGACAAGGTCAGCGTCACCGTATTCCAGGAGATCGCGATGTCGGGATGGTGGTTGGCAGCCTGAGCGAGGTGGGCGACCGCCCCGACGTACAGGATCGCGTCGCGGAAGTCGCCGAGCTTGACGGTGCGGGTGATCGAATCCCCTGCCCGCTCCCAGCCGGCTGCGCGGCCTAGGCCGGCCGCGATCTGGTCTTCGGTAAGCAGCGTCATGGTCCTATTCTCGCAGCCCCGCCACGCGCTGCACATCGGTGACCGCACAGCCGCGTCCGGACGCGCAGCGATAGGCTGCGCAGATGCCTGATTCACCGTCCCAGGCGCCCCGGAGCACCCCGCTCGCCGCAGTGCACAGGGATCTCGGCGCGTCCATGACTGACTTCGCAGGATGGCTGATGCCGCTGCGATACGGCAGCGAGACCGCTGAGCACAACGCCGTCAGGACCGCCGCGGGACTTTTCGACCTCTCTCACATGGGCGAGCTCATGGTCGAGGGCGAAGGCGCGGGCGCGGCCCTGGACTACGCCTTGCTGACGCAGGCATCGGCTATCAAGCCAGGACGCGCGAGGTACACGATGATCTGCGCGCCAGACGGCGGCGTCATCGACGACCTCATCGTCTACCGGCTGGCCGACAGCCAGTACCTCGTCGTCGCCAACGCGGCCAACGCGGCCACGGTTGCGGCCGAGCTCACCGACCGGGTCAGCGACCGCGGCGCGACCCTGACCGACCGAACGGCCGACTACGCCCTGATCGCGATCCAGGGGCCGCGATCGGCCGCCATCCTCGCCGGACTGACGACCGCCGACCTGAACGAAGTGCGCTACTACGCCAGCTACCCCACGAAGGTCGCGGGCACCTCTGCGCTTCTGGCCAGGACCGGTTACACCGGCGAGGACGGGTTCGAGATCTTCGTCGGCCCGGACGGCCGCCGTCGCGGTCTGGGAGGCGCTGACAGAGGCGGGGCGCGCTGACGGGCTGGTCCCTGCCGGTCTCGCCGCGCGAGATTCGCTCCGCCTGGAAGCTGGCATGCCGCTGTACGGCAACGAGCTTGGCCGGGACATGACGCCGTTCGAGGCTGGCCTCGGCCGGGTCGTCAAGCTGGACAAGCCTGGCGACTTCGTGGGCAGGGCGGCGCTCGCCGAGCGGGCTGAGACCGGGCCTACCAGAGAGCTGGTCGGCCTGGTCGGCAAGACCCGCCGGGTCCCCAGGCATGGTTACACGGTGCTGTGGGATGGCGAGGCGAGCGGGACCGTGACGAGCGGGACGCCGTCGCCGACGCTCGGCAAGCCGATCGCCATGGCATACCTGACGCGGGCCGTCGCTGCGGCCGCGCGGACCGACTCCGGCGAGCATGGCGGGCGGCTCTATGTCGACATCCGCGGCAGCGCCGAGCCAGCGGGCCTGGTCCCGCTCCCGTTCTACAAGCGGCCGGTCAGCGACTGACCGTTCGCGCCTGCTGTTGTGTTGTTTTTGGGATAACTAAACCTGCGCGCTAATCGGCACCAGAAGGGTGGCACTTGTGAGCGTTCCCGAAGAGCTCTACTACACCGCCGAGCATGAGTGGGTTGCGATCTCGGACGCGACCGCGAGGATCGGGATCACCGACTACGCCCAGCGCGCGCTGGGAGACGTGGTCTATGTCACCGCGCCGGCACAGGGAACCAGGGTCACCGCCGGCGACCCGTGCGGCGAGGTTGAGTCGACCAAGTCGGTCAGCGACATCTACTGCCCGGCCGACGGCGAGGTGACCGAGGTCAACCCCGAGATCGATGAGGACCCTGGCCTGGTCAACTCCGATCCGTACGGCGCCGGCTGGATCTTCAAGATCAAGCTGGACGCTGGTGACCAGTTGCCGCCTGGCCTGCTCTCGCCCGCCGAGTACACGGCTCTGACGGCCGAGGAGCAGTGACCCAGGCCGCCGGGGCCGATGACCTGCGCCATGGCGATCACGGTGATGGTCGATTCAGCGCGCTCTGTGCACGACGACGGTGACCCGCCACACCCGCTGGGCGATCGCGCAGGGTGGCTGGGCGTGCAAGCATCGCGCGTTCGTGCCAGAGAGTATCTCCGCCGTGCCGAGGCCGATCGCACTGTAGGTCGTCCTGGCGGGCGTCTTGGACGGGTAGCCGCCGCTCGCGCTCAGCAGCCGCAGCACCCCGGGCCGCGCCTCGGCCAGCCGAGGGGGGTTCCATATGAGCATGCCCTGGCCCTGGAGGGTGACGGTGATCACCTGTCCCGGGGCCACCACGACCGTCGCGCCGTCGTCCGATGCGGTGACGGCCACCCGGCCGGAGTGGCCTGCTGTGATCCTGCGGTGGTGGGAGGGCGTTCCAGGGGCCGGTGAGAGCGAGCCTGATCCTGGTGTGCCTGAGATCGTGATTGTGATGCCGGTCCCTGGCTGCGGCGGATTTGCCGCTCCTGTGCGGCTCGCTCCGGGGCCGGGCACCGGGCCGGTGGCCCCGCAGGCCGTGACCGCCAGGCCTGCAGTCCCGAGCATGACGGCACCAAAGGCGGACGCAACGATGCGGCGATTCCTGGATCGCATGTCCAGTTGGACGCGCTGGCCATGCCTCAGGTTCCCTGCCTGAGCCGCGCAGGGCGGCGCGAGCCGCATCGGGATCGTCCGGTTCTGGTCGGTGGACCGGCTCCGGGGCGCCGACGCTGGTGCCCG
>CAVPIR010000001.1:0-1300354 GCA_963705055.1 uncultured Actinomycetota bacterium | reverse complement strand
GCTCCTGTGCTGAAACTCATCGTTGTCGGCAAAGACGTACACGCCGGCAGCCTTCATCTCGGCCACGACCGCCATGGCGAGCGGTCCGCGCCCCCGGAACCACTCCTCGGTGTGGTCGCCCACCCACTATTGGCAGAAGTAGAGGAGGTACTCGGTCACGACTGCTCCTTCGGCTCTGGCGGACCCAGTGGTCCGCGTTCACCTACGCTACGAACGGCGAGACGCGAATCCGACACGGTTGTCCCGGAAAATACAACACCGATTGGCAGGGCAGCGAAGGGCACTCGCACGCACATCAGCATGTGTGAGTCTGAGCCGGTAGCCGCGTCCAGATCACCCGCTCCAGCGCGGCTAGACGACAGCGGCTGCGCCCGACCAGTTCGCCGACCGTAACGAGCCCAGATCGCCGAATCCGTATTCGACCGGGTGCGTGTCGCCGCGGGGTCGGTCGCGCGCCGAACAGCCCGCGCTGTGCGCGCGTGCACGATTCGCCTGGTCGCCCGGCCTGGGCTCTATGGTCGGGCGGTGAGATACGAAGCAGTCCTTATGCGGCATGGTTCGGCGCCGGACCACGGCGCGCGGATGAGCGAGCGGTCCGGCCCGACGCCGACGAGCTTGGACCCCGCCCTCCGTTCAGCGTTCAGCTGCGGCCCGCGCGCAGCGCGAAGAATCAGCTGTGATCTCCGGGGAGCCAGTAGACCCGCACCACCCGGCAGTCCGGGCCCCACTGGCCGGCCAGGTAGATGCCGTAGGTAATCGCGGTCAACCTCACCTTGCCATTGCCAGTCACAATCGCAGCATTACGCTGTGGCGTGGCCTGGGTTGCCCATCCCACCTGGGCACTGCCTGATAGGAAGACAACATCGATACTGCTGACTGTGATCAGCCCCTGCGCGCCCGCTTGTGGGGCGTGAGCATGCCTCACATAGAGGGTCGTCCGGACGTGCACAAGCGCGGTCGCGGAATCGGGCCTGGTGACCCACGTCGAGCAGCCTGACGCCAGCACGGACGGTGCGGCAGGCGCGACCGGGGCGGCTACTGGTAGTGGCGGTCGGCTCGGTGGGACAGTGCTCGCGCCGGTGCGGCAGCCCGTGAGGCCGATCATGGCAATTGCCGCAACTATGCTGGGCACCCGCCTCATCAGGCTGCCACCTCCGGCCTGGGCTTGGCTCTCGTGGGCCTGGCACCGCATCGGGCGGACAATCGTGGTCGGATCCCTATCAGTATGATCTGCTGTCAACGCCGCTCGAAATTGACCTCCTGGCGCCGGGGCGGTTTCTAGTGACGGTCGCAACACTTCCCAAGATCATTGGGGGTTGTGTTGTCGTCTCGTCGGGTCAAGAAGGGACCGGGCCGGCGGCCGCGCGCCGGCCACTGCGCAGTCGGCGGATGGTACGACACCCCGCAGATAGCCGGGGAAGTAGCGTTCGTGGCCAGCTACACGAACGGTCGCTGGCACGAGGTCATGCAGATACCTGGTCTTGCGTCTCTCGACACCGGCAAGCATTCCAAGGTCAGTTCCGTGTTGTGCACTGCGCCCGGCAGCTGTGCCGCGGGAGGAAACTACCTGACCACCGCTGGCTCGGCTACATGGCGAGTGACCCGCGCGCTCAGGCTCGCGATGATGCATCTCACCGCGGCAGATCCGGTTGTTTTATTGCGCCAGTGCCGCGGGCTGATTCAGGGATAGGGTCCCGTCCATGGACATGCTGAAGGGCGAACAGATCGCCGAGGCGAACCTGACCGACTGGCGCAAGCTGGCCCAGGGACTGCATGCGCGCTACGTGATCGACGACTTCGCCACCGGCGCACGGTTCGTCGCCGCGGTGGGCGAGGCGGGCGACGCGCTCGGCCACCACCCGAGCGTGTCCATCGGTAAGGGGTACGTCGACTTCAAGTTGGTCAGCGACGACGCCATCTACCGCGACGGCGAAGGGACCGAACACGTTGTTGAATGGGTGACCCAGCAGGACGTCGACCTCGCGCGACGGATCACCGAGATCGCCGTTGACCACAAGGTCGACGCCGACCCGGCCTCGGTCAGCGACATCGAGCTCGGCCTCGACACGGCGCGATCCGCGACCATCGCGCCGGTGTGGGCCGCCCTACTGACCGGGAGCGCCGATGCCCAGGGCCGCGGGACCCCCAGCGACGAGATCCGGGATGCCACGGGACGGGTGCCAAACCTGTGGTTTGGGGACGCCGACGAACACGAGGCCCCGGGTCAGCGGTTCCACATCGAGATCTATGTGGCGCCCGAGGTGGCCGAGCAACGGATCGCCGCTGCCGTCGCCGCGGGTGGGACCGTCGTCGATGACAGCGACGCGCCCTCGCTCACCGTGATCGCCGACCAGGACGGCAACAAGGGAATCGTCTGCGTCGACGCGTCCGCAGCGAAGAAGGATTGAACCGGCAAGTCGGTTGACCCGTGGCCTGGCCGCGGGTCACTTTCGGCCCGCGGGATCGCTCATCGGCATGTGCGGTCGCTCGGGAGGGGTCGGCACCCGGTTCGGCGGTTAGATTATCGCTGCCGTGCCCCGTGCAAGTCGGCCGGAGACCTGGGTGGGAACTGGTCGTCTTACGGCAAGGCGGTCCACGGCCAAGGCAAGGCTTCTGTAACCGTGGCTGCCAGCGAAACAGCGCCCTGATATAACGCAAAGCCGATAGCAGGCCGTCGCCGATGGCGATCCCCGGCCAGAAGGGCAACCCAGTGGGAACATTGCGTCTCATCCCCGGGCCGAACCCGGTGCCCGCGGGAGCTTATGACCTCAGCGAGGTCGGCTACTGCGAGCAGGAATACCTCATGACCGGCTCAGCGCGGTCCTACCAGATCGCCGCGGAGCGCCTGAGCGACGGCAAGTGGGACGCCCAGCCCGACGCGACCGCGCCGTTTGCCACCAGGCTCATCGTCCGCCGGCCAGCCGATCCCGCGAGCTTCAGCGGGACCGTAGTCGTTGAGTGGCTGAATGTCTCCGGTGGCGTAGATGCAGCGCCGGACTGGACTATGACGCACACGCATCTGATGCGCCGACGGCATGGCTGGGTTGGCGTGTCGGCCCAGCGGGCCGGCCTGGAAGGGGGCGGCCTCGCCGGCGGGATGGGCCTGAAGAAGGCATTCCCTGACCGTTATGCCGCGCTGAACCACCCCGGTGATGCCTGGTCCTACGACATCTTCAGCCAGGCCGGCCGGATGCTCCGCTCCGAACCGGGCGCACAGGCGCTGGGCGGCCGCGCGCCTGACCTGCTGATCGCCACCGGTCACTCGCAGTCCGGAGCGTTCCTCGTCACCTACATCAACGCCATCGACCGGCTCGCAGCCGTGTACAACGGTTTCGGCGTTCACGGCCTGCGCTGGCGGGGCGGCCATCGACGGGGAGTTCCTGTCTGCTTTCAGCAGCCCGGGCGAGCGCATCCGCGATGACCTGAGGGTTCCGGTGCTTGTGCTGCAGAGCGAGACCGATGTCGCGGCGCTCGGCAGCGGCCGGGCGGCGCAGCCCGACAGCGACCGGCTCAGGCTCTGGGAACTGGCCGGAGCGGCACACGCCGACACCTACCTCCTGGTGGCCGGCAACTACGACCAGGGGAACCTGCAGGCCGGCCGGCTGGCGGAGTTGCTCGAGCCGACCACGGACACCCCGGCAGGACAGACAGACACGCCGATCAACAGCGGGCCGCAGCACCATTACGTCGCGTGTGCCGCCATCGAGCACCTGGTCCGCTGGGCCGCAGGCGGCCCGCCCGCGCCCGCGTGCGATCGACTCCATCCGAGCGACGATGGCCGCGACTTTCACCGGACTTATTACGGGATCGCCACCGGCGGCATCCGCACTCCGTGGACGGATGCTCCGGTGGCCACGCTCTCCGGCCTCGGCCAGACCGGCAGCACGTATGCGTTCCTGTTCGGAACGACACAGTCGTTCGACGGAGAGGACATGAGCCGGAAATGGCCGTTCGGGCGGCCCGGCTACCTTGAAGACTTCGAGGAAGAACTGGACTGGACCATCAGCCGGGGCTACCTGCTCGCCGATGACCGAGCCGAGATCCTCGCCCTCGCCCGGGTTTCATATCCGGGTTAGCGCGATCTCGCTGCGCCTTCACGCACTACCTCGGGATGCATCACGTGCTTGCGGGAGTGCCGCCCACCTGGGAGTCCAGGTCAACGGGCGCCCTACGACGGTCATAGAGCCGGATCGCCGACTATGGATGCCTATTGATTCGGTAGGTAGTCGCGACTTCGCGAGCTCAGATTGCCTGGTTCGGTGGCATGCGGGTGGCGGCCGGACCGCTGGACGGCACGGTGGTCAGTTGTATGACAGGCTTTTCTGTTGGCGGGTTGCGAGGGCTTTTTCCAGCGCTGTAAGGCTGGCGGGCAGGTCTTGGTGCTGGTGGGTGCGGGTCCAGGTTCTGATCATGGTGGGCAGAGGCCGGGGCAGGCCGACCGAGACGTAGATGCTCACGCCGTGGACCTTGAGGAGTAGGTCGCGCAGCACCTCCGGGGGTGTGCCGTCGGCTGGCAGGCAGGCGAACCAGTCGTCGCCCCTGCTGGTGAGGATCTGGATGTCTTTGATCGGCAGCCCGGTTTGCGCGGCCAGTTCGGGGTGGCGGGCGTGCCAGGAGTGTTCCCGGGCGCGCTCGGCGATGCTGTAAGCGGCTTCGTCGGGATTGGCGTACGGCGGGAATTTGTCGATGACGATGACCGGGCGGCTGGCATCCCGTGTGAATCCCGGCGGCGTGCGCCCGGGGACGGCTGCCCTGGTCACCCTGGCCTTGACATAGGCGGCGTCGGTGACGGTGACCCTGGCATGGAGCCCGAGTTCGGTGCGCTGACCCGCGGTGAACGAGGCCAGGTCGCCGGTCACGGTGCAGCCGGTGATGAAGTCGGGCGGGCCCATGAGCGCGGTGATGTCCCGGCCGGGAAGCCGGGGCCGGGCCAGGACCTGACGGATGGCGCCGATGACAGCGGCCGGGCGAAACGGGGGCCTAGTGCCCTGCCGGTGGGTGTTGCCGTTGATCAGCCCGATCGGCACGGGCGCGATCTGGCCGCGCTCGGCGGCCAGCGCGACCTGGCCTGCTGGAGACAACCGGGCTTCGGTGTAATAGGGGCTGGCCGGCGGGTCATTGCCGCGGCCGCCGAAGTTACCTTGCCCTGCGATCAGCGGGACCGGGATCTTCCACGGCAGCGCCAGGTCGATGAGCACCTGATAGGCGTATCCTCGGGCCAGCCCCAGCTCGTCTTCGAGCGCGGCCAGGATCTTCCCGCACGTGGCGGCCCGCCGGCCCGGCCACGCACGACGTGCGTCCAGGGCGTCGAGGATTGCGAGTTCGACCAGGCCTACGCCGCTGGGCTGTCCCATTGCACTCACTTCTTGAACCGGCGCCGCAGCGCCCAGGCGTCACCCGCACTGGCGACGAGCACCGGGGCGTCGGCTACGGCAACGTATTCAGCGCCTTGGCGCAGCGTGTCCCAGTCGCGGCGGCCGCGCTCCAGCAGGCAGTCAACCCGGCCGTAGGAGGTGACGGCCGTGCTCACCGACACGTCGCGCAGCCGGTGCACGGCCGGTACCTCGCCAGGCCGGACTGCCAGAGCGGCCAGCGCGTCGTGCAGCCGGTGCAGGTTCGCCTCGCCGGGCTCGATCACAACATCGACGTCACCAACGGCAATCCGCTCGCCGCGCAGCCACAACGCGGCGCTGCCTACCAGCACGAACGACACTCGCTCAGCCGCCAGCACCGCCGCGGCGAGCACCACCACAGGCGGTCCGTTGCCGTGCAAGGCCGCCTCACTCACGGGCGCACCTCATATCGTGCACGGCACGTACTCTAACTGCGCCGGTCCGCCAAGATGTTCTGGCACGCTTCCAGCTGGCCGGCGATACGGACGCGTGCGGGCCGCGGCGCATCCGGTTCGCTCCATCGGGGGAGGCCGGACAATACCCGGCCAAGCCCTCCGTTGGGTTCAAGACCAGGATCCAGAACCGGACCACCCTGGTGGCTGCAGCGTCTTAGCGGCGGACTTGCGGACGGTGCCGGATGTCGAACGTCAGCTTGTAGGTAGGTAATCGTCGGCTGACGGCCGATTACTTGCCGTTTTGGGACTGGTTGCGAGCAGGAGTATGTGCTGACACCCTGGCAATGATCACAGCACCCCAAATGGGAGCCATCTGCCGTTGTGAACGGAGTGCGAAAAGGTGAAGAACGAGCCTGCGCCCGGGTCGGTCCTGCGCGAGCCGGGAAGCCGACCGCATCCGGGGCAGCCTGAGGGCGCTGACATGATTCCCCAGATCAAGCACATCGTGGTGCTGATGATGGAGAACCATTCCTACGACAACCACCTCGGCATGCTCCGCCGAGCTGGAGCAGACGGATTTACCTTCGGCAGCGATGGCAAGCCCGTCGAGACGAATCCCTACGGAGACGGCAGGCTCCAGCACGCCTTCCGGATGCCAACCACGTGTCAGCTTCTGGGTCACCCTAGCCAGAACTGGCAGGACAGCCACACCCAGCGGGCCGCCGGCCGACTCGACGGGTTCGTGACGTCCGGAAGCGGTCCGGTCTCGATGGGGTACTGGCAACGAGCGGATCTGCCCTTCTACTACTCGCTCGCCTCGGTGTTTCCGATCGCCGACCGGTACTTCTGCTCGCTGCTCGGCCCGACGTTCCCGAACCGCCGCTATCTGATGGCCGCCACCTCGATCGGAATGATCAACGACACTGTGCCGAGCCCGACGGCCTACCCGGAGAACGGGACGATCTTCGACAGGCTGCAAGAGGTCGAAGTGTCGTGGAAGGATTATTTCTCGCTTTCTTCCATTGCATCGCAGCTCGCGCTGTTCCCGCCGCTACTAGTGAAATTCGCGGGCAATCTCCGGCCGGTGGGCGAGTTCTTCGAGGACGCGGAGGCAGGAACACTGCCCGGATTCTGCCTCGTGGAGCCGAACTACGGCCTTGACTCAGAAGAATCTCCGCAGAACATCGCGTTGGGAGAGCGTTTCGCCGCGAAGGTCATCAACGCTGTCATGAGCGGTCCTGCGTGGGAGAACAGCCTGCTGATCTGGTGCTACGACGAGCACGGCGGCTATTTCGACCACGTCGACCCACCACGAGCGATCGCTCCGGATGACATCCCGCCCGATACCGACGGCGGCAACCCATACAGCGGATTCACCCGCTACGGCTTCCGCGTGCCATGCGCCGTGGTTTCGCCGTGGTCGCGACCGGACTACGTCTCGCACAACGTCTTCGACCACACCAGCATCTGCGCGCTGGTCGAGGCCAAGTGGAACCTGGCAGCTATGACACGCCGGGACGCCAACGCGCACGACATGCTGGACATGCTCGACCTGAACCAGCCTGCCTTTAAGCAGCCGCCGCAGCTGGCCAAGCCCCTCCTGGAAGACCACCTCGGCGCGCTCGAATGCATCGTCACCGGTCCGGGAGCCATACCGCCGCCGGGCTCAATCTCGCGCTGATCAAGCCCTGCCTTTTTCTGGGTCACGTGCCGCGGAACATCGTCGCCGGCCGGGCAAGCACTGCCGCGACGGCCCGGGTTCAGGACGAGCCCGGCTGGCTGCCGCGAGGACCTGGCGTCACCCCTGCGCTCAGGGACCGGCAACCGTGGGCCTGATCGTGCGAGCCGGTGACGAATGAGTGATATCGGGTACTACGGGGCTGTAGGCCGGCCATTCTTGGTGACACCGGGTCAGCGGGACGATCGCTCCCTGACCTGGTGGGCCAGGAGGGCCTGATGCTCAAGGATTTCTACGTCGCGTTCTCGGCAATCTGTTTCACCCTGCTCGGCCTGTGGTTCATCGTCGTGCAGACCCGGCACGCTGAGTGGCGCGGCGATGCGGGCCACCGTCGCCGGGCGTACGGGGTCGCGATGAACTTCTCGCTGCCGGGCCTGATGAGCCTGCTCTCGCTGGTCAACCCGGACAGTTCGCTGCTGTGGCGGGTCTCGTTCGGGGTCGCCGCGCTGGGCGGGGTGGTGATTCTTACGGTGCTCCGCGGAGCAGCCCCGGCCCGGTTCGGGTTTGCCGCTTACGTGGCAGCGGTCGCCCTTTATGCCGTGATCGCGCTGCTGGCGATAGCGCCGGGCGTGATCGCCGGGGTCGGCCTGGCGGTGGCGGCCGTTCGCGTGGAGGCGGTCTTGCTGACCTTGCTTGTCTTCTTGGATGTGAACGTCGCCTGGCTGCTGCTCTTCGACGACAGCACACCGCAGGCTGCCGGGGCTTGATCATTCGAAAGTCAATGACTGCTTGGCCCGAGAGAACGGACTGCTGACGCCTTGTCCCCGCCGGCCGAAGGCATTCCCCGGGCGCACGACTGGACGGCCTTGACCTGAGCGGTCATCACTCACGCTGTGATCTCCCTGATGACCCAGACGGGCCGCGGTCGCCGGCCCCGCCACCCGGCGGCCAAGCGCACAGCGGCGGGACTGCGAGCTAAATCGCTGTCCCTGGGGCCGATCACGCACCGTGCGCTGGGATGGCCCGGCCGAACCACGTCGAGCCGATTTCGGTGCCCGGCTTCTGACATGAGCTGCTGGCAAGAGTGGCGGGCATATTAACCATTCCGGCGCTCTGGGGACTGGCAGCCAGGTTCGCGCGTCGCCTGGCGCCAGATGCGCGCCGGTGCCTGAGGCATGGCGGGCGGGGCTGGGTGCGGAATCCCGGCCGTGGCCGGCGGCCGTGCTCGGCAGCCAGTTGGAGGTGGCGTCGCGTCTGCGCCCGGCGGGCGCCGCTCCGGTGATTCCGGCGCCGGTCCTTGCCGGGCAGGCTGAGCCCGGTCCGGCGCGTGCGTGGCCGCCTTTTGCTGCGCAGATCGGCGCACGGCACGACGGTGGGCGGCGCGCGGCGGCGCGGTCGCGCGCGGGCTTTGCTGACTGCGGCGGGCACGGCCAGGCGGGTGGCTCGGGAGGCGAGCAGGCCCGTGAGTCAGCGTTTGTAGGCAACTGTGGCGTATTTCTCCGTGGTGGCGCCCACTGTGGTCCCGGTGACGAACAGTTCGGTTCCGTCCGGGCTGAGCGCCAGTGCCGAAGCATCGCTCCGGCCGCCGGGGCCGTGGTAGCGGCTGGCCCACAGCCGCGCGCCGGTGGCGGCGTTGTAGCCGACCGTGGCGTAATCCCGGAACGTGGTGCCCCCCGAGTTTTTCCCGTAACTGGTCCCGGTGACGAAGACCGCGCTGCCGCCCGGGCTGACCACCAGCAACATGGCGTCATCCTCGGCGCGGGCCGGCCCGTTGTACCGGCGTGCCCAGCGAGGGGCGCCGGTGGCGGCGTTGTAGGCGAGGGTGGCGTAGTCCCGGGTGGCGCCCTTGCTGGTCCCGGTGACGAACACGCTGTGCCCGCCCGGGCCGGCGGCCACCGACACGGCGCCGTCGTCCGCGTTCCTGGGGCCGTTATAGCGGCTCACCCACCTCCGGGCGCCGGTGGCGGCGTTGTAGGCGAGGGTGGCGTAGTCCTGGCCCGATGTGCGGCCGCCGCTGGTCCCGGTGACGAAGACGGTCGCCCCGTCCGGGCTGACGGCTAGTGAGCTGGCGGCATCATCGCGGTTGGCGGGGGCGTTGTAGCGGCTGGCCCACCGCTGGGCGCCGGTGGCGGCGTTGTAAGCGATCGTGGCGTAGTCCAGGCCCGAGGCGGCGCCCCGGCTCTTCCCGGTGACGAACACGGTCGCCCCGCCCGGGCTGACGGCCACCGAAAAGGCGAAGTCACCGCTGTTGGCAGGCCCGTTGTAGCGGCTGGCCCACAGCTGGGCGCCGGTGGCGGCGTTGTAGGCGACCGTGGCGTAGTCCAGGCCCGAGGTGGTACCGGTCGGGCCGGCCCGGCTGGTCCCGGTGACGAAGACGGTCGCCCCGTCCGGGCTGACGGCCACCGAGCTGGCGCTGTCATTGGAGGGCCCGTGGTAGCGGCTGGCCCACAGCTGGGCGCCGGTGGCGGCGTTGTAAGCGACCGTGCCGTAGTCGCCCTGGCTGGTCCCGGTGACGAAGACGGCCGCTCCGTCCGGACTGACGGCTAGTGAGGCGGCTTCGTCCAACGCGCTGGCGGGCCCGCTGTAGCGGATGGCCCACCGCTGCGCGCCGGTGGCGGCGTTGTAGGCCACCGTGGCGATGGTCCCGGTGACGAAGACGGTCGACCCGCCCGGGCTGACGGCCACGGCCCTGGCGAAACCACCGCTGTAGAGACTGGCCCACAGCTGGCTGCCCGGGACTGCCGCCCGGCCGGCGGTTGCCACGCCGTGCCCGCGGCCGGCCGCCACCGCGGCCGGCGCCGCGGCGCCCAGCCCGGCCAGCAACGCCGCGCAGCTAACCGCCGCCATCGCGCGGCGAATCGGCCGGGGCCCGGCCGCCCGCGCCACGGCCGCGATCCCCGCCCCGACCCGCGGCGCCGCCATCGGGCCGGCGCCCGCGCCGTCCTTGTCCTGATCTGCTCCCAGAACCATCGGAAATCCTCCCGCTCGGCCGCTCCGCGCGCCGTCGCGCCGCCGAGCCAGGGCTGGTATCCGGTGGTCAGGTGCGCTCAGCTGACAAAATGGCCACACCCTTTAAGACGCCCAGCACGGCAATCCGGATGGCACCAGACCGCCGCAGCACCGCAAACTCTGGCACCAGCGACGATCCGGTTGATCATGCTCCCCGGGCGTTGCGCCAGGAACCGGCCGGCCACACCGGCGGCCGTGCCGTCACCTGAGGGATCGGCAGGAACGTCGCGCTCGGTGGCCAGCGTGCGCAGATCTTCCAGTTCGGCATCGTCCTCACTCTCGATGAGGTGGCAACCCCGCCGCCGACCCACGGCGGCGCCTCGGAGCGCCGGGCGGCGGTTCGCGCCGATGGTCTCGTCGAGCGTCTTGGCCCATGGCTTGCTGTTCACTGCGAGCGGGTCCGGCGTCATTGCCTGGGCGGCTGGCAGACGGCGTCGCAGGCGACGACAACGCTGGCCGGGTGCACCGAATGCTCCCGCTGCGCGTCTCTTTCATAGGAGGTGACCGGGGGATGGTGCGAGGGACATGATGAAACGACGTCGGGTTCTGGCGTTCGTCGCGGGTACGGCTGCACTGTTGAGTGGTGGGCCGCTTGCTGTCCCGGCCGCGGCAGGCGCGCAGGCTACGGCCGCGCGGGCGGCCGCGTCCTGGGGCCGGGCGATCGCAGTGCCCGGCCTGGCGGCCCTGAATACGGGCTGGAACGCCAACGTCTTGTCGATGTCGTGCCCCTCGGCGGGCAACTGCACGGCCGGCGGGTACTACAAGAACCACGGTAAACAGGGGTTCGTGGTCAGCGAGAAGAACGGCCGCTGGCACCAGGCGATCGAGGTGCCAGGCCTGAGGGCCTTGAACAAGGGCGGGCAGGCCCAGGTCAGCGAGGTCTCATGTGCCTCGGCGGGCTCCTGCGCGGCCGGAGGGCTCTACCGGGACGGCGCCGGGCATCGGCAGGGGTTCGTGGCCGTCGAGACGAACGGCCGCTGGCAGCAGGCGATCGAGGTGCCAGGCCTGGGGACCCTGAACAAGGGCGGGACCGCCGAGGTCAGCTCGGTATCGTGCGGATCGGCCGGTAGCTGCGCGGCCGGCGGAGCCTACACAGACAGCGACGGGCATCAGCAGGGATACGTGGCCGTCGAGAGGAATGGCCGCTGGCAGCGGGCGATCGAGGTACCCGGCCTGGGGACCCTGAACAAGGGCGGGACCGCCGCCGTCAACTCGGTATCGTGCGCCTCGCCGGGCAACTGCGCAGCCGGCGGATACTACTACAGCGACGCCTCCGGCCACCGGGAGGCATTTGTGGTTAGCGAGAAGAACAGCAGCTGGGGAACCGCCCGGCAAGTCGCCGGAAATCTCAACGTCGGCGGGATCGCGGGCATTAACTCGGTGTCGTGCGCCTCGGCTGGCGGCTGCTCCGCCGGCGGAAGGTACAGGGATGGCTCGGACAACTACCAGGCGTTCGTCATTAGCGAGGAGGGCGGAACCTGGGCCGCCGCCCGGGAAGTCGCCGGGAACCTGAACAGCAACGGGTTGGCATCGGTCTACTCGGTGTCCTGCGCTTCGCCGGGCGACTGCTCTGCCGGCGGGGACTACGACTACGACTACAACTTTGGGTTCGTTGTCACCGAGAAGAATGGCGTGTGGGGCAAGGCGATCAACGTACCTGGCCTGGGGGCACTGGCCTTCCGGTTTTCTGACGTCTTGTCGGTGTCGTGCGCCTCGGCGGGCAACTGCGCAGCCGGCGGGGACTACGAGACCGCGGGCGGCAGCCAGGGTTTCGTAGTGATCCAGAAGAACGGTGTCTGGAGTAAGGCGATCACGGTGCCCGGCCTGGGTTCGCTGAAGAAGGGCCGGTACGCCGGGGTCCAATCGGTGTCGTGCGCCTCGGCGGGCAACTGCGCGGCCGGCGGATACTACTCGCCGACCGGCCGCCGCCTCACCTTCCAGGGATTCGTCACCTAAGCCTCAATCCACCGCGTAGTTAGTGCTCGCGTGGCAGTGCGCCAACGGGGAAGTGTGCCCTTTGAACTGGGGCGATGGGAGTTGCTGAAGTTCCTGTCGGCCTTGTCCCGTTCGGGAGGCGGGATGACCACAGCGACTGGATGTTGAGCGGTACACGCCTGTGTGCGATCAGTTAGGAAGTCCAGCCGCGCAGCCCGGTAATTCGTCTCATGGCGCGGATGACCCGGGTTATCCAGGTCTGCGGAGTGAGGGTTTCGCGGACGCTTAGCAGGTACGCGGCTGGTGCCAGGCTTGCAGCGCGGGCCTTGCTGCTTCCTGCCCTGCGGATCGCGACGGCCCCGGCTGCTATGCCGACGGCGGCCGCGATGTGCGGCTGGGAAGCCAGTCCAATGGCCGCAAGGCCAGCCGGAAGTGCGAATCTGCTGTTGATCGCCTGGTCAGCCATGTCGATGCCGACTTCTGTTAGCCCTCGTCGGAGATCTTCCACAGGCGCAGTTGAATACTGGCGCACTGCGTCATCAAGGTAGGCAGCGAGGATCTCGGGAGACTCCACGGCGTGTAGTTGCTGGGCCAGTGCGGCGCCGAGGTCATCAACGTTCTGGCGCCATCGGTCGAATTGCTGGCCGAACCTGCGGCGCGCCTCGATGATCTTTTCCGCGGGGATCAGGTCCAGGTCAGCGGGGATGGCTGCGGTCACCGCGAGCAGTCCGAAAGCTGTCTCGACCCCCACGTCGGCGGCCAGGGCGGACGTAGTGCTGGCCGCCGGTGCCGCGGGCATCGCCGCCCCCGCGAGGGCTGCATGTGCGGGGAGCTGGTCGGTGGTTGCGGCTAGCCGGTTCCGGCTGGCGACTTCCTCAGTCAGGCGGCACTTGTAGAGCCACGCCAACTCGGGATGCATGCCGAGCCATACTTCGCGGACTGGCCGGGCGAGGTCCGCGGCGATCAGATGGGCCCGCAGGGCGTCGGACACTTCGCTCTCGTGCACGGCCGAGAGCCTGCCTTGGCCGGCGGGGCTCCAGCTGACGTGGTGGCCCATCTGTCGCGCGGTCGGTGGGCCCGTTTCGGCGGCTGCGACCGGGACCTGGCTGACTGGGGTGAGGTCGTCGGGTTCGTAAGGGCCCTCGTTCGTGACACTCCACCGGGCGAGTTCGTTCGGCCCTAGTGAGCCGATGAACTCCGTGAACGGCGCCGCGACAGCGCTACGCGCGGTGACCGGTGACACGTCGACGACAAAGCCAAGTTCGTCGTTTAGACGCCTCACGAGTTCTGAGTCGTTCGTTGGGTAACCAGGAGTCACTATCCGCGCCATACGGGGCCAGTAGAGCGCGGCGAGCTTGAGCCAGCGCTCATCCCGGAAGTGAACATATGGATAGTAAAGCCCCATCACGGGCAGATGAGCCGACTGCTTCGTCATCTTCAACCTCAGGAAGGGTGATCCCAGACGAATGGAACGTACAGCTTGATGGCCGACGAGCAGATGTCCTTCCGGCAGGTTCTCCAGCTCCATTACCGAGGCTAGGTCCGTCTGCGCACGTGTCGATCAGCCAGAGTGATCGGCCGTGGCGAGTCGGGCGGAGTTGGCCTGCCGGGTAGTGTCCGCCACCGGGCCGGGTCGCCCGGCGCAGATCTGCCCGCGCGGATCGCCGATTCTGAATGTCTACTTAGAGAATAGGAATTCGCGGGCCCGGTGGCACAGAATGCCCGGTTCTGAACCCGGGCTGATCGTGTCGGCGGCGCGCCACCAAGCTGGCCGGGTCCCAGCCCGCCGGCCCCGGACCGGCGGCATCGAACGGGCGCTCATCCCGCCGGCGCAGCCACCGCCACCGGCTCGTAGGCCTGGCAGAGGAAGCAGACGATGACGAGGACCGGTGGCGGCGTCCTCGCGAGAAGCCTGGGAGGACCGATGGTGGCCCTGGAAGACGGGCCGCGACCCGGGTTGTAAGACCCGCGGCAACTGGCCCAGGCCCGGCCGGATGGCGTTCGGCCCGTGAGCCGGTGCGGGATCCGGTGACTTATCGCGGCAGACCGGCTTGTGGCGAGCGCTGATAGCGGCGGCGCCGGGCGGCGGACCTTCGGTAGCTGCGGCATCTCACGGGACGGCCGCGGCCGCCGTTTGCAGGGTGCGTGCCCCCGGTTGGGCACGTCAGGCAATCCGCGACGAGAAAGGAACGACTCATGTCGATCGAGGACAACAAGGCTGTCGTGGGCCGCTGGTTCACCGAGTTCTGGGGCAGAGACTTCAACCCGGCCGTCATCGATGAGCTCGCCGCCCCGGACATCCGGTTCGAGTACTCGCTGCACGCGCCCCTGCGCGGCAGGGACGCCGTCCGCGCGTTCGCCGGACGTTTCCGCACCGCGTTCCCGGACCTGAAATTCTGGGGCACCGCCGGCCTGATCGCCGAAGGTGACTACGTGGTCGGCCAGTGGGAAGGCGGCGGCACCCACACCGGGGACGCGTTCGACGACATGCCGTACGGCCCGCTGGCGGCCGGAACCGGCAAGGCGATGCGGTTCACCGGCACCACCGTCCTGAAAGTCCAGAACGGCCTCATCACCGAGGAGATCGGCCTCGATGACGGCGTCACCGCGCTCCGCCAGCTCGGCCTGCTCCCCGAGGCCTGATCCCCGGCAACCATGGTCGGGGCCATGGTCATGGCCGTGCCCCGACCATGGCACCGGCCGCCAGGCGATATCAAGCCTGGGCCCGCAGAACCGGGCCGTGAACTCGACGACGAGCCGGGCCGGTTGCCTCGAATGACGGCGTCGGTCGAGGCGCGCCGAATATCGGTTCGGCATAGGACTGGCATCTCAGGTGTCGGCATTCGCGATGCCCCCAGAGCCGTAGGCGTGCGCGCGGCGGAGCGACTGCGTTTCTGGCGGTCCTCGGGACCCGTGAGTGCGGTGCCGCCAGTAGTTCCGCGAAGTGAAGAGTATAGTTCAGTCTGTGGATAGAGCTGCAGCGCCGTCGCTGCTGCCTGTGCTGCGATCTCAGCAGCAGGGAGAGATCCTCGCGCTGTTGCTGGGTGACCCGGGTCTGGAGGTCAGCCTGACGGAGATCTCCCGGCGCACGGGTGCCCCGCATCCGTCGGTCCATCGCGAAGTGGAGCGGGCGGAGCGGGCTGGTCTGGTCACGAGCCGGAAGGTCGGCAATACGAGGCTGGTGCGAGCTGATACCGCCAGCCCGTACTACGCGGGGCTGGCTGAGGTGCTGACCCGGGCGTTCGGGGTGCCTGCCGTCCTGGCCGGGGAGTTCGGGCGGATCCGGGGGATCAGCGCGGCGTACGTGTACGGGTCGTGGGCGGCGCGTCATGCCGGCCAGGACGGCGGGCGGCCGGTCGGTGACATCGATGTGCTGGTTCTGGGGGAACCAGACCGAGATCAGCTGTACCAGGCGGCCGGGGTCGCCGAAGAGCGGCTGGGCAGGCCGGTCCAGGTGACGATCCGGGAGGCGTCCTGGCTGGAGTCCGGATCGGGGTCTTTTCACCAGACCGTGACCAGCCGGCCGATGCTCAGGCTGGACCTGCCGCCGGCCTAGCCGAACTCTTCCAGCGAGTCGGCCTGCAGCAGCGCCCTGACCGCCGAGACAGCGGCAGCCGCCTTGTCGATCGCCCAGGCCGCGTCTGACTCGATGACCGGCGCCGCCGCGGGGTCGAAGTACTGGGCGGTGTGCCGGGTGCGGCGCAGCCGTTCGAAGGTCGGCTTGGCGAATGCCGGGATGTCGGCGGAGAACTGGGCGGACACCGCATCCTCGACGCACATGTGGGAGCCGTCCCCGCCGGTAGCCCGCAGGCGCTGGCGGGCCAGGAGCGCCTCGGCGGCCATCCGGTAGGCATCGTACGCGGCAGCGTACGCGCCATCGGCATCCCCGTTGGCCAGGGCCGCCCTGGCGGTGGCGTCCAGGCGGCGGGTGGCCCGCCCGGCCAGCGCATCCGCCAGCACAGCCAGGTCGCTCGCCTCGAAGCTCTCCAGGCGACCTCGGCTGATCAGGAACGCAACGGTCTGCTCACCCCTAGGCCAGCGAGTCAAATCACGAGCCTCCCCAACATGCCGGACGCGCCGTGAGCGGCCGTCTCAACCAGCCGTAGTGCTCTCAATGATCGTGTGCCCGATGCCTGGCGGCGTGCCCGTCAGGCAGCTGCCTCGATCCGGTCAGCACGCTACCGGATGCGGCTGACACCGCCACCCGAGAATGACCAGGGCCGGGGAGGCTGCTACGCAACGTGACATCGGCGCGGCGTAGGCCCTTCCCCCTGCCACTTCATTCTGCGGGTATTCCGTGGCTGATCTGTGTGGTACTCCAGCTGCCGACGGGCGACAGTGAACTAGCACGACTATTGCGTCCACTTGCTAGGGCTGTCGCGAAGGGGGCGGGTGATGAGTGGTTATCTGGCGCGCAGGTTAGTTACGTCGTTGATCGTCCTTGTCGGCATCTCGATGGTCGTGTTCGCGTTGCTGCATATCGTCTATCCGCGCCCGGGGCGGGATGTGCTGGGGGTCAAAGCGTCCGTAGCGGCGGTGGCGGACTGGAATCGGCAGAATGGGTTCGCGGGGCCCGTGAGCCTGCAGTACTGGCGGTATATGTCCGGGCTGCTCCACGGCAACCTTGGCTATTCGGTGAAGCTGAACGAGCCCGTCGCGGCGCTGTTCGGCCAGCGGTGGGCGCGCAGCTTGTACCTTTCCGGGGTCTCGCTGCTGCTGGCGATCCTGGTGACGGTCCCGCTGGGGATCTGGCAGGCGGTGCGGCGTAACAGCCTGGCCGACCATGTGGCCACGGGGGTGGAGCTTGCGGTTTACGCCACGCCTCAGTTTCTCTTCTATTTCCTCGCCCTGCAATTTTTCGCGTTTACCGTGCCCGTGTTCGGCTATGAGGCGAGCCAGTCGGATTCGGTGCTGGCCGTGATGGCTGACTGGCACGACATGGCCCTGCCGGTCGGCTGCTTCGCGGTGACTATCGCGGCTGCTTTCGCCCGGTACATGCGGTCGGCGGCGGTAGACGCGCTGGCACACGACTACATGAAAGTGGTGCGGGGCAAGGGCCTGCCGGAGCGGCTGGTCCTGTCTCGTCACCTGGTGCGCAACGCGTGCCTGCCGATGATCACGCTGGTGGGGCTGTCGGTGCCGGCGCTGCTTGCCGGGAACTTCCTCGTTGAGACGATCTTCAACTACAACGGCCTGGGACTGATGTTCTTCACCGGCCTGCAGGACGCGGACTACCCGGTGCTGCTCGCCTACACCCTGGTGGCCGCGGTCCTCACCGTGCTGGGCAACCTCGCGGCCGACATCGCGCTCACGGTCGCCGACCCCCGCCTGCGCCTGGTCTCACCCCGCCGGTAGCACGGTTGGACGCCGGTTCTCGATCGGCTTGGCCCTGCGGCCCCGTCCAGGCACAGCGCGCTGCTCGGGCCATGCGCGAGTCGGCCCGGTGCAGTCGTCGCGCGCCGGGTTTCTGTGTTCAGCTCATCCGCTGGCAGATGCGGCCGGTCTGGGACGGTCGGTTTCTGGCGCGAGTTCGTGGAGGGTTTGCTGCACGCTCTCCGCGTCCGGCGCGCCGATGCGCTGGTAGATGGTGGTCGTGGTTGTGGTCATGGCGAACCTCCCGTCTCATGCCGGGCACCGAACCTGTTCCGGCAGCCAATGACCACCTCGACGTACGCACGCCAGAGCCGTTCGGTTGCGCATAGTTCAGCCGACGGCTTCATCGACCGCCTTGCACGGACCGCTTTGCAGAAGCTCCCGGGAAGCTGCATGCCTCAGAAATCACCGGCCCTCTGGTTCAGCTGGCCGCCAGTCCGGCGACAGTGTCGGGCACCCCGCCGAACTCGCCGATGGGCGCGAGTTGGCCGCCCTGGCCCACGGCCCAGCCGAACAGCTTCTGCGCGTCCGCGTGGATCGCGTACAGGTACCGGCCATCACCGGAGATCGCTTCGTCGCGGATGCCCTTCTCGCCCTGCCCGGCCGAGGCCGCTACCGGATCGCGCAGCCTGAGGCTCCGATCGGCGGTGATCTCATAACTCGACACCGTTCCGTCGCCGAAGTTCGTTACATACGCGAAGTGGTCATCTTTTGTCAGCGCGACCCAGCACACCTCGCTGCGGCTGTCGCCGACAGAGCCGCTGACCATCGCCAGCTCGCCAGCCCCGGACACCGCATAGGAGGAAGTCGCCGCCGCTCCCGTCGCGCCGCCGAACGCCTCAGAAACGATCAGCGAACCGTCGGCGGTAAGGCCGAAGCCGTATGGGGTCTGGCCAGAGGACTTGATCGTCGTTGGGCCCTGGGCGTAGCCGCGCCCGTCGATCAGGTAACTGCTGATGGCGTTCGTCCCGCGCTCGGTCACGATCAGCACCGTGCCGTCGGTAGTGAATGAGACCTGGGCCGGATCCGCATCGGCGCTGCTCAGCGGCCGCGTCGAGTCCGGGAGCGCGGTCAGCTTTTCACCGGCGAGATGGAACCCGCTGATATTCGGTGTGCCGTTGTTGAGCGCGTACACCAGCGCGCCGCTGACGGCGACGCTGGTCGGCTTGCTGCCGCCCGAACCGGCGCGGTCGGCCAGCCGCAGGCCGTCCGGCTGAACAGCGAACAGTGACAGCTCGTCGCTGCCCGCGTTCACCACCAGCAGCCACCGGCCATCGTCGCTGAGCACGACCGAACCGGCCGAGGCCAGGTGCGGTGAGCCGGTCCCGCGCCCGCCCGTGGAATAGCGGCCAAGCGGGGCGAGTGCGCCGTCCTCCCTGCGGCTGAAGGCGATGACTTCGTTTGCGGTGGCGTCGTTGGTCTGGACATAAACAGCAGGAGACATGGCTCTCCTTCAGATCTGAGGTTCCGCCTCGGTGAGTCACCCGGAAACGCACGACCGGCACACCCATACATGCCCCGGGTTTCTGTCGCCTGGACCTGTGCGAAATCCAGTTAGTGTTCTTGGTTGCGCCCGCTGGAGTGAAGTCGGTGAGCAGGAGGGTGACGCGCTCCGGCTCATCGTGATAAGCCCTGCGGCGTAGCCCTCGCGAAGTTCGGTGCCTTCGTCCAGCATGATCGCCTCGTCGAACGAGCATGTTCCCGGTCCCACGTCCTGCCCAAGGACGGGCTGCCTCAATCCGCCGGCGCTGGTCGGATTCGGGGTGCCGAAGGAGCTGTGCGGTAGCGTTGGCGGGCCCTGAATGCTCGACAGCTGGCGTAACGTCGCCCATCCACCACATGACTAGATTTCGCCATTTCGTACAGGTCATGCGCTGAGCTGCGCAGGAGCGCCGAGGGCGCCGGCGCACGTGGATGAAGTGGATGTCGCGCGCCGATCTCTGTCATCGACTGCGGCAGTGCGTTCAGCCTGGCCTCGCAGGCCCAGCCTGACCCGCGCGGTCGGCATCCTCGCCTCCGCCCGCCACGCCAGCGTTGTCCAGGGCCAGAGCGTGGCCCAGGCCGGGCACGAACTGCACCGTGCCTCCACAGCACCTCTAGGCCACTGTGATGAGGGTGAGGGGGTGCCCGGGGCGCCGTAACTGCGAATCAGAACAGCAAGCCACTGATCTGAGGCGGAGCTGCCCAAGTAGGCCGACACGAACTGGGGGATGCTATGCACTTCGTCGTTCTAGGAACTCATTCTCCCGAGATTTGCCCGCTCAGCAACGCCACGACCAAGGCGTTGCTGCTAGAGATAGGTCCGCAGATACCCAACATAGCGAAGCAGCACGGCGTGAACATCGTCGCAGGTCCGTTCGTCAACCGCGAGCACATGACCGTCGTGATCGTCGAGACGGAACGCGCCGACGACCTCGATGCCTTCCTGGAAGCATCGCGGCTCCATCAGTGGAACCAGCTACGGATCCTGCCCTCGTCTTCTATGGAGGAGGGCATGAGGGATCTTCAGGAGGCGACCACATTGTTCTGAACCTTCCACACCCCATACGGCCGCACGGGTGGTCGCCAACGTTCAGGCCCAGATCGCGGATCCCGGGAAGCAGAACGGCCGGATTGAACGCCTGCGCGACTTGGTATCTTTGATGCGCAGCTACCCCAACTGCCGCATTTCGGGCGCAGTCATCGCGGCCATTCAGGAGATCATCGATTCCGGCAAATACATGGTGCTGCAGTAGAGGGTGCGCGCCGTGTCGGCGGGCACACGTTCTTCATCGCGGCATCAGCGCCGCGCCAGCCTCCGGCACAGGTGAGGTCCCGCCTAGTCGGACTCCATGGAGCGCTTCAGGGAGTTCAGGGTGCGGCTCCGCTCCCGGTTCGCCATCCATGCTGCGGCAGGCTTCATGAACCTCATCCAGCCATAGAGCTCCCCGACGGCCACGTGGTGAACGACCGTCGCGGACTCGTCGCCCTCCAAGGTGTACTCGGGACGAGCCTGTGTCATCGGGGAGCCGAACCAACGGAGAGCCTCCCGAAAGGCGATTCGCGTCGGTGGCACGAACTCAGTCACTTCGCCATCGAAGGTGCCCATCCGTGTCGAATCAAGATAGGTCGTCCCCTGTCGGACCGGGACCTCCGACGTGAGGCGGCACCCGCGGAACAGACCGTTGCGGTGCATCCACCCGCCGTAGCCCGGCAGATCCGCCAAACGTTCGAAGACTTCGCTGGCGGGTCCTTGGATCACTGTGCGCGACTCGAACCGGACAATGCTCTCAGCCACCGATGTCTCCACCCTCACTCCAGCGTGCCGATGACAGTACGCGTGGGAACCTCTCCGGTGCACCGCGTGGAGAACCCCCATGCAACGTGTACCCGACAACCACGGGCCTTACCGGTCTTGTTCACTTTGATTTGCGTCGACCCGTCCACCTCCAGAGCAACCCAACGTGGCAGTTGCGCCCGGCACTACACACTGCATCCCGACGCCGAGCGTGACATGGGCCAGGCGCGCACGAGTGCGATGCTTTAGCCAGGGCACGCAGGCAGCGCCGCTCGGACGATCGCTCGAAGCTGTAGCGCCTGTCGATGACGGGAGTCAGCTCACAGGGTGTCGATCCAATGGTTCAGGCGGCGGGCGGCCCTGGTCAGGATGGCGGGGTCACGCATGGTATTGGCGAGCAGCGCGCTGCCCTCGTAGGCGGCCAGCAGGTCGAGGGCAAGGTCGTGAGCGTCACGGTGACCCAGCGACCGAAACTGCTCCTCGGCCCAGGCGGCCGGGAGGCGCATCAGCTCGGCGACGTCCAGCGCCTCGGCGCGCTTGTCGAGCTCGGAGCAGAGGCTGCCGAGCGGGCAGCCATGCTGGGCGATGCTCTCGCTCTGGGAGGCGAACTCGCGGACCAGGGCCTTCAGCCGGCTCTTCGGAGCGCTGTGGCGTGCGTCGATGGCCGCGAGGGTCGTCCTGACCTGCTGCGCGTGGGCCCCGATGGCCGCCGCGATGACATCGTCCTTGGTCTTGAAGTAGTAGTAGACGTTGCCGGGAGGAACGTCAGCAATCTTGGCGATGTCCGCGAGGGTGGTCCGCTCGGCTCCTTGCTGGTGCAGAAGCTGCATCGCGGCGCCGACCAGCCGCTCTCGCTTCCCCGGCCGCCGGGTGGCGGCGCCCGGGGCTTTCACTGCTGAGTCAGTCATCTCACTAGCCAGGCTACCCGCGTCACTCGGCGCTGACCATGACCAGCGGGGCCGCCTGCCGCGTGTTGCCGATGCGGAGGGCGAGCAGGGCCGCGCCCGCCATAAGGATGCTGCCGACCAGCAGGGCCTGGTGGTAGCCGGCGTCCGCGGCCACCAGATGCGATGCGTGCCCGGCAATCAGGTTGTTGGTGCGGGTGATCGCGACGGCGGACAGGACGGCGAGGCCGAGTGCGCTGCCGACCTGCTGCGACGAGTTCAGCAGCCCGGCCGCGAGCCCGGCTTTCTCGGATGGCACGCCCGCGTTGGCCGCGGCAGTGACCGAGACGAACACGGACCCGGCCCCGAGTGCCATGATGACGAACCCGGGAAGCAGGCCGCTCACGTACGAGCCGTGCAGCGGCACCCGCGACACGAGGTAGATCCCGGCCCCGGCGATCAGGCAGCCGGCCACCACGACCGGGCGGGTGCCGATGCGGGTGACAAGCTGCGAGGCCAGGCCGCCGGCCACGGCGAAGCCCGCGGTGATCGGGAGGTAGGCGGCCCCGGCCTTGAGCGGTGAGTAGTGCAGGACCTCCTGCATGTAGAGCGTGGCGTAGAAGAACATGGAGAAGAAGCCGGTAAAGGCGATGAGCTGGGTCAGGTCGGCCGCCACGAGTCCCTTGACCCGCAGGATGGCGAAGGGCACCAGCGGGTTGCGGCTGCGCATCTCGTTGAAGGCGAACGCGATCATCACAATGGCGGATCCGGCCAAGACCCCGATGGTCTGCGCGGATCCCCAGCCGACGACCGGCGCCCGCACGAGGCCGTAGACCAGCAGCAGCATGCCCCCGGTCACCAGGGCAGCCCCCTGCGAGTCGAACGCCGTCTCTCTGGCCCTGCTGCCACGGTCGCTCGCGAGCAGGGCGACGGCTCCGGCGGCTACCGCGACGCAGACGGGAGGGTTAACGAAGAAGATCCAACGCCAGCCGGGTCCCTGTGAGATCACCCCGCCGAGGAAGACGCCCGCCGCGGCGGCCATCCCGCTGACGGCCCCCCAGACCCCGAGCGCGGCGTTGCGGTCCTTGCCGTCACGGAAGCTCGCGGTCAGCTCGGACAGCGCCGCCGGGGCCATGAGCGCGGCGCCGATACCCTGCACGAGGCGGGCAGCGACCAGGAGCCCCGCGTCGTTGGCCACTCCGGCGGTCAGCGATGACAAGGCGAAGACGGTCAGGCCGGCGAGCAGGATGCGGCGACGCCCGAGCAGGTCGGCGAGCCGCCCCCCGAGCAGGAGGAACCCGCCGTAGGTGAGGATGTAGCCGCTCGCCACCCACTGCAGGTTCTGCTGCGAGAAGCTCAGGCTGTGCTGGATGGACGGCAGGGCAACGTTGACGATCGCCGAGTCGACGATGTCGAGGAACTGCACGCCGCACAGCAGCACCAGGGTGATCGCGCCGAGCCTCGACCGGAGGACCAGCCGCGAGTCGGCAACCGCCGGCAGGACGCGCCCTTGGACTGATTCCATACCCGGACTCCTCCTGGGAGAGTAAGTTAGTAGTCTCACTCACTATGTCCAGCGCAATCCGTCGCTGTCAAGTTATCTAACTCACTAACTCACGCAGGTGCGAACCACGGAGGGTGCTGCTCATCTTGTTCAGGGCGTCACGGAGGTCGGCGGCGAGCGTGTCGGCAGCGGCGATGACGTGGCCGCCGGCTGGATCTCGATGGGTGCGGTATCTGCGGGCGGTTTTGACGAACCTGCGGTTGGACCAGCCCGTGGCGTACTCGAGCTACCGGCTGACTGGCAGCGCGGCGAGCACGATCGGTGATGCCGGACAGGCAATCAGGAGCGAGCCAGGTTAGTGCACCTCGGTGTACTCGCTCCGGTCCAGCTGCACCAGGTTGGTGTACTGGCTGTCCTCTGGCTCTGCGGCATCGGTGTACTCGCTGCCGCCCAGCCGGACCGCCCGGAAGCTGTCCGCGGAGATCAGCGTGCGCAAGTGCCGCACCCCGCTCACGCCCGCGAGCGCGACAATCGCTGCGGCAGCAAGGACCGAGCCGCCGAACAGCGCCAGCCCGCCAACCACGTGCCCCAGCAGCATCATGACCACTGCGGCCAGCAGCGCCACCGGCACGGCCGCCAGCAGCAACAGCGCGAGCAGCGTCACGGCGATCAAGGCCTTGGCCGATCTGCCCGGCATCCGCTCCGTGTACCAGCCAGTCATCACTCTCACCCCTCTGGGCCCGGAGCCCGCCAACCGCTCGGGTCTGCTCAGCCCACACGATATGTCGTGTCCTTCTTATCAACACGCCTCTCGTTCAGGATCATCCCGCACCCGTCCGGCGGGCTGACCTGGGCGGACACCCGCCGCGCCGAATCAACCGGACCTCGCTTAACCGGCAACTGCAGCCGCACCTGAGCAGCAGCACTGTCAAGTGCGCCAGCCGAACCTGCTCTAACAGAAGGCCGCTTCTGGCCGCGATGACCATTGGCACTGGGCATGCCTGACTTCTCAGGGTTGACTGGAGGCAGGCTGATTGTCAGCCGGGAGTCAGGTGGTCAGGCATGAGGAAGATCATCACCGCTGTCATCTGTGCCGCACTGCTCACCGGCCTAGGCGGAGCGCTTGCACCGGCTGCCTCGGCGAGCACCAGGCCGGTCTACTACGCCCCGACCTGGCACGCCATGACCCGGCCGGGCAACATCGTCTTTGGCGCGGACGGCGGCATCTGGGCGCGGTACCTGAGGTGGCAGCACTGGAACGGAAAGTCCGCCTACGCGACCGGCCGCCTGTGGTTCAACACCTGCGACCCGACTTGCTCGGCCGGGCACTACAAGAAGTACAAGGCCAGCGTCAACCTCTCGCGCGTCCGCGATCACAACAAGCAGCCGTACTACACCCGGCTGACACTGCGGTACTGGAAGAACGGCCGCAAGCTGACCCACATCTACACGCTGGGCGGCAACGGCCCGCGGTGATCAGACCTGCCATGGCCGGTCTGCGAATCCCGAATGATGGCTCGGGCCGTGGGAGCCTTCGCCAGATTAGGTGCCTGGCGCGCCAACATCGGGCCGGCCCGCGGCGAAATTGCGGTCACCACGGCCTTGGTTTGCTCATCGATCCGGCTGCTCGGTGTCGGTGCGGCTATCCCAGCGGTCGTAATACGGACGTTTCCCGAGCGCCCTGGCGAGCGCCCACAGCGGCGGGAGCATGAGGTTCTGGATCCAGGCAGGCGGGGATGTGACGCGGCTTTCGTGCCGGAAGTGCCAGAAGGTGACGCCAAGCTGGAGGACGTTCTTGGGCGCGCCCCGTGGCGTGGTGGGGAAGTCGGCGACCAGGCCGGCGAGGGCTTCATGCCATTCCTTCGCGCGCAGGGCGGGACGGAGTTCGACAATGCCCTCGATGTCCACGGTTCCCGGGTTGCCCTCGGAGTGGGGCACCCCGGCAGGGACCACCAGGGTCTCGCCGGCCCTGGCGTGGCGCTCTTGGCCGTTGACGGTGAACCGGGCCTGCCCGGAGGTGATGGTGAAGCGCTCTTCCTGGTGCGGGTGGACATGTTCGGTGATCACCCCGCCGGGCACGCTTTTCCAGGCGAAGCGGGCCAGCTCGCCGCTGGTCGTTTCGGCGGTGTCGGTGAACTTGATGAGCTCGCCGGTGGCGGGGTTGAAGAACTCGCGGAAGTAGGTCATGGCGCTCCAGGCGGGAGGCTGACGCCAGGTTCCAGGGCGGTACCCGGCGGTCGGTGGCTGGCGATCGACCGGCCCCGGGCCACCGGACTCCCGGCTCCATTGTCGGGCAGCCAGCGGGGCAGATGCCAGCTGTGACGGCCGAGGAGCAGAGTACCGGCTAACCCTGGAACGGGATCACCGCAAGAGCCTGGCTGCGTGACGAACAGCATGACGGCTTGCAGGGCCGGTCTTAACGCCCGATCCTGGCGGGGGTTCAGGCGATAAGCAGGCGACTGTCAAGCTCGGCCGTGTCGAGATCGACGAGGTCGCGGTTGCGTTCGGCCCACCGGCCAGAGGCAAGGTCAGCGCGGAGGCTGTGCACTGCCCGCTGCTCGACGTCCGGCCCGACTCTGGCCCAGACCGATATTCCGCGGCGGACATTCTCGTCCAGGTATGCCTCCGGCCGGCGCCAGTAGGCCTCGTAGAAGCCGTCAGCGCAGTCCCACGGGATGGGCACCGGTTCTATCCGGGCTACGATCGCGCAGGCCAGCTCGGTCAGCGTAGGACGGCCGGCCCAGAGATCGTTGTGCTCGGGCAGGTAGTCGCGAGTAAGCCAGAACCGATCAGGATCACTGGTGTCGAGCGTGAACACGACCACGCGGCGGGCGACGCGCCGCATCTCGCGCAGACCCGCGATCGGGTCCTGCCAGTGATCGATAGTGGCAATAGCCATCGCGGCGTCGAAGGACTGGTCCTCGAACGGGAGGCTCTCGGCGGCGGCAGCCACGGACGGCGCCACGCCGGGGGGACGTTGCGCCCGCATGAGCGCCGACGGTTCCACCGCGAGGACGTGGCGGTCGGGCGGTTCGTAGGAGCCGGTGCCCGCCCCGACGTTCAGTATGGTCCGGGCATCGCCGAGCGCATCCCAGATCTGCGCAGCGATGCGCGGTTCAGTGCGCCGTGTCACGGCGTAGGTGGCTCCGATGGTGTCGTACAACTGCGCACTGGACATTGACACCTCCATGCAGCAGACGGTAGCCCCATGAAGACCGCGTCGGGGCGCGACGGCGGTGCGGTCGCAGGCTCTTCCCACCTGAGATGAGCCGCGCTTGGCCGGTTCTTCTTCCCTGCGGTTGGGGTGTCAGCGACTCGCGGTAGGTGGCTGAGGGAGAACGGGGTGACCGAACATCCGGGCGAGCACGTCGAGTCCTCGGGCGTCGTCGACGCGGCGGAGGCCTGGCCGAGAGCTACGACGGCGGTCGCTACCGCTTCGCTCAGTCGTCGACGGCCTCTACCGCGGCGGCGATCGGCTCGAGCCCCGCGACCAGCTCGTCGAGCTCGTCCGCGCTGAGCACCTCGTACGCCGGCGTCGCCAGCTCGTCGGTGAGGGCCTCGATCCGCTCCCTGGTCTCCCGGCCGGCGTCGGTGAACCCGCCGGCGGCGTCCACGAGGCCGCGGCGTCGCAGCCCGTCGACGACAGCGGCAAGCTGTGCCTTGGGCAGGTGGTGGATCCGGCCGAACTCCTCCACCCTCATTCCGAGGGAGAGAGCGAGCAGGACGTGGGCCTCCGTGCCGCCGATGCCGTGGGCGACGAGGGCGGCGTTGTGGCCGTCCCCGCGGTGCTCCCGCAGCAGCGTCGCCGCGTGCCAGAGCCTGGCCACCGGCTCCTCGGGCACGTCGAGCGCCCGGAGCCCGGCGTACAGCGCCCGGCCCTCGGTCGGCGCGCTGACCGCTGCTCGGGTGGCGAGGTCGGCGACCCGCACCAGAACGGGGGAGTCGGCGAGCTCCCCGATCATCTGCCGCAGCGCGGCGGCGCTGCCCCGCTCGCGCACGGCGATCGCCTCCTCCGGGGTGGTCTTCCCCCAGACCCACGGGATGTGGCGCGCCACCTCGCCGGCGGCGAAGTTGTAGAACACCGCGTGCACCACCCCGGCCGGTGCCAGCCCCAGCGGCGCAGCCCGGCCCGCGAAGTATCCGTCCCAGTAGTTGCGCATGCCGAGGGCCAGGAACGCCTCGTTCGGCACCTCGGAGAAGGTGACGGTGGCGATCGGCTCGACGAGCTCGAACATGCGGTGAACCTTGGCCTGTGGGTGCGGCATCGTCGGCATCTCCTGTGGTCCTGACAGCGCCCTCGTGGGCGGCCTCTCACCTTGGCTACGAACAACGCGGCCCGGATAGGACAACTCCGGTCGATTCTGCCGGGCAGTGTCGGGGTGTCACCCTCGGCCGCCGCTCGGTTGTGTTGGCACCGCGCCGATGTGGCACCAGGCCAGCGCCGAGCGTGCCGTCTCATAGTCGCGGTCAGCACCTGTGGCACCAGCCACAGCGGCTCCCCAGTCGTCGTCGACCAGCGGTCCATGGCCATGCTGCATCCCAGCAGGCCGTCAGCTCACCACGTCGCACCCGTGGTTCGGTCGGGTGCGCACTAAGTTGGCGCAAATCAGGTCTGACAGCCAATCAAGGCAGCTCGATCACCATCAACGGCACGTTCGTAGGTCTACCAGGTCACGGCAGGCTGTCATTTCCCGCCGCAGGCCGTGGTCGGCGGCGGCTGCAGCGTCTGAACAGGGCATCGGAGTCGCCGTCATCCAGGTGCGCGATGAGCACGCGTAGCGCCATGGCATGCTGGACGATGCGCTTGCGAATGACATGCAGCGTGCCAGCGCCCTCGGGGGCCGCCCCGGCCGGGCCAAGGCCACAGGCCGCATACAGGACGCCAAGTCCGGCCCGCTGTTCGGTCCCGTCGATGCCGACCTGCGCTAGCGTCGTGGTGAACCCGCGTTCGTTCTTCCAGGCCCAGTAACCCATCTCGATGTGCATGCCGGCACGATGGTATGCAACGCCGTCGGCAGTGAGTTCCGGTCCCGAGAATCCCCAGTCCTCGGCCAGGAAGCTCAAGGCCCTCGGAGCCTCCGGCCAGATCACAGCAACTGGGTCCGTACGCCCGGCCATGCCGCCAGTATCCGCAATACCGTCAATCCGGTCGAGCGGCTTCTGCCCAGCACGGCCCGTGATTGCTGAGAGTATGACCCCTCAGCAGCAGAAGCGAGGTACGAGGGCCTTCGTCGGGGCCTACGCCATCTCAACCCGCTTCTACGGGATCAACCTCGTAGATGTGCTGTTGCTGGCGGCGGCCGTGCCGGTGGCGCTGCTGGCCCCAGTGGCGTCAGAAGCACTGATGCGGCGGGGCCGGACTCTTCCCGATCGTGATGGACACCGCGGAGCCTGGCAGGACGGTGGTGCCGGGGCCCGGCTTCTGTTTCATCACGGTTCCGATGTTGCTGCATGTGCCGTCGACGATCGTGGAAACGGTGCCGAGCACCAGCCCGACCGCCTGCAGTGCCTGGCTCGCCTGGCCCTGGGTGTCACCGCTCAGGCTGGGCACGACCGCTGGCAGCGATCCGATAGCCAGACCGAAGCCCCCGCCCAGCCCGTTGGGGTCGTCCTTGCCAAACGTGAACTGGCTGACGCGCACCAAGTTGGTCACCGGCGTGGGTGTAGTGGCACTGCCCCCGACGGGGGTGCCGTTGTCGAGCTGACCGGATGCGTTACAACCCCAGGTCCACAGCGAGCCGTCGAAGCGCACTGCCGCGGCCGGATTGCAGGTCAGGATCGGCGCTTCCTCGTTGACCCTTGGCGGGCTGCTCAAGCATCTCGCCGTGTGCGAGGACAACATGTTCACCATCAGGCTCAGCGGACCACCGATCGGCGCGCCGTGGGAGGGCACCGACTGGGACGGCGACAGCGACTGGGAGCTCACCTCTGCCGCCGCGGACACTCCGGCGCAGCTATACGCCCTGTGGGACGGCGCCGTTGAACGGTCACGCGCGAGGCTCAGCGCGGCACTGGCGAACGGCGGACTTGACCAGGCCGTGCATTTCGCCAGCTCCGATGGCCGCCGCGCCAGCCTGCGCAGGCTGGTCTGCGACCTTATCGAGGAGTACGGCAGGCACACAGGTCACGCCGACCTGATACGCGAGGCGCTCGACGGGCGAGTCGGTGAGGACCCGCCAGCCGGATGGCACCCCAGAGCCGGCCGCTATCGCGTCGATGGCTGACGCCCGGGCCTTATCGGCTCACAGCCAACCCTCGCAGATCCAGCGAGCTGAGCAGTGATGCGATTCAGCGCAGGTCGCAGCGGGTTGCCATGCTGGCGAACGAGAGGATCTGGCGCACGGCGTCGTCGGCGATTGGTGCGCCGCCGATGATGTAGAGCCCGTAGGCGTCTTCGAGCGCGATGAGGTTGCGGGCGATCGCATTGCTTGTGTCTGCCAGTTCGAACTCGCCACGCGCCTGGCCCTGTTCGAGGATGCGCTGGTAGACCTCGACTTGCTTGGCGGTCATGGCACGGATGCGTTCGCCGAGGGCGTGGTCGTCGCGGAAGTATCCGGCGGCCTCATAGAGGATGCGCAGGTCCTCGTCGTCTGGCCCGGCAGGGAGGCCGGCCGGATCGTCGAGATGAGCGCCGCGCGGGGGTTGTCGATGGCGGCGGCAGCGGCGGCGCGGCGCTGGGCAAAACGCTCGAGCGTGTGCTCGATCGCGTGTTCGACGAGCTGGCGGAGGTCGGGGTAGTAGTACAGGACCGACTGTGAGCTCAGGCCGGCTTCGGCGGCTACGTCCTTGAGCCGGACGCCGCCGATGCCGCGGGCGGCGATCGCGCGCCCTGCGGCCTGGGCTAGCTGGCGCCGCCGGGCGGCCTGATCCTTGCGTCGAGCCATAGCATTCAGGATACTTCGAATCGAGATTCGTTGAATTCTGCTTCGGATAGGAGGCTGCCGTGACGGACGACGCTTTCGTACCGGCGGAGACCGCGGCGGTGCGTGAGGCCGCACCCGCTGGCGGCGAGGTCTACGAGCAGGAGCTGTCCAGGTCATTGCGGGTGGTCGGCAACGTGATGATCACGCTGTCGTCGATCACGCCCGCATCGTCAGTGTTCATCATCATCCCGCTGATCCTTGTGACAGTCGGGACGGGCTCGTTCCTCGCACTGGTGTTCGCGGCGATCGTGGGCGTGTTCATGGCGTTCTGCTGGGGGGAGCTGTGCGCCGCCTTTCCGATCGCGGGAGGCGATTACGCCGTAGTCTGGCACGCGTTCAAGGGGCGGGCAGCGCCACTCGCGGGGCCGGTGAGCATGGTGCTGTTCGCGCTGTGGATCGACACGATCGTGTTCATCCCGGCGGTCATCGCGCTCGGGACGGCGCAGTATCTGGGCGTTGTCTGGTCGGTTGACACGAAGACGGCCGGGGCGGTCGTCATGCTCGTCGCGGCCGGGCTGGCGATCCTGAAGGTTCGCCTGAATGCGGTGCTGACTGGGGTGATGCTCGCGATCGAGCTGGCGGCGCTCGCGATCGTCACGGTGCTGGGGCTCGCTCATCTGCACGGTGGCCGGATCGGGCAGCTGTTCCACGGCTGGGTGCTCGGGAACGGGCACGGAGGCACGACGTCGGTGACTTTCGGCGCGATCCTCGCGATCACCGCCGTTGCGGTCTTCGCCTACAACGGCTACGCGGCGCCTGTCAACCTAGCGGAGGAGACGCGCGGCTCGAGTCGGGGGATCGCCCGCGCGATCCTCTGGTCGCTCCTGATCACGGTGATCGCCGAGCTCGTGCCGACCACGGCGGTTCTGCTCGGAGCGCCCAAACTCGACCAGGCGACCAGCGGGTCCGCCCCGCTGAATGCGTTCCTGCTCGCGACGTCCAACAGCACTGTCAACAAGATCGTCTCGCTCGGCATCACGATCGCGATCGTCAACGCGGTGATCGCAATCGTGATCCAATTCGGCCGCGTCCTGTACTCCTCAGGCCGCGACCGCGCGTGGCCGGGCCCGCTGAACTCGTGGATGTCGTCGGTGACACCGAAGTTCCGAACCCCCTGGTTCGCGACCGCGCTCGTCGGTGTCATGGGCGCGGTCCTCTGCCTGACGGTGTCGCTGAACACGATCATCAACCTGACGGGCGCGACGCTCGTGCTCAACTACGCGATCGTGGCCGTCGGTGCGCTCGTCGGCCGCGCGACGCGGGCGACCGACCACAGCCCCTACCGGATGCGGTTCTGGCCGTTGCCGCCGCTGCTGGCGATCGCGGCGCTCGTCTACATCACCACCAAGCAGACGAGCACCTCGCTCGAGGTCACGGGGATCACGATGCTGATCGGACTTGCCTACTGGGCCATCGTCATCTGGCCGCAGCGGGGCCGCGCCTGGAACCTGAAGAACCCGATCTTCGACCACGAGGAGGACTAGCCGCGTGACTGATCCGCACCTCGGCACCCCGTCGGGCAAGCCGCGTGCGCGGGCCCTCGGCGTGTCATTGGCCGGCCTCCCCGGCCCGGCGAATGCGATCACCGACGTTCCCGGCGTCGAGGTCGGGTACGCCACGCTCATCGCTGGTGACGACGTGCGCACCGGTGTGACGGCGATCCAGCCGCGAGGACGGGAGCGCCCCGGTGATCCGTGCGCGGCCGGCTTCCACTCCTTCAACGGCAACGGCGAGATGACGGGAGTCTCCTGGATCGAAGAGTCGGGGACGATGTCCGGCCCGATCGCGCTCACGAACACGCACGCGATCGGGCCGGCGCACGCCGGCGTCGTGCGCTGGACCGTCCGGCATCATCCGCAACTCGCCGAAGCGTGGCTGCTGCCAGTCATCGCCGAGACGTGGGACGGCTACCTCAACGACATCAACGGCGGCCACGTCACCGAGGACACCACCCTTGAGGTACTCGAGGCGGCGAGGCCGGGGCCGATCGAGGAGGGGTCTGTCGGCGGCGGCACCGGCATGTGCTGCTACCAGTTCAAGGGCGGCACCGGCACGGCGTCACGCGTCGCCAGTTACGGCGGCGATGACTACACCGTTGGCGTGCTCGTGCAGGCGAATTTCGGAGCACGCCGCGAGCTAACGATCGCCGGCATCCCGCTCGGAGACGCGCTTGCCGACGACAACCCGATGGGCCACCGCTACGACGCGCCGCCTCCGGGAGCAGGCTCGATCATCGCGGTGATCGCGACCGACGCTCCGCTCCTGCCGGGACAATGCAAAGCGCTCGCGCGCCGCGTTCCGCTCGGGCTCGCGCGAACAGGCACGACAGGCTCGCACTTCTCGGGCGACCTCTTCGTCGCCTTCTCGACGGCGAACGCAGAAGCCTTCACGCCCGGCTGGCGCGCACTGCGCGGCGAACGCCAGGGCAGCTACGACACGCTGCGCTTCATCCCGTGGGGCTTCCTCGATACCTTCTACGAAGCAGTCGTGCGCTCGGTCGAGGAGGCGGTGCTGAACGCACTCGTCGCCAATGAGGAGATGACCGGCTACCGCGGGCGCCGCGTCCCCGCACTGCCCCGCGATCGGATCGCCGAACTCGTGAAAGCGCGCCCGAGCCCGGTCTGACTGGCAGGCAGGTTCGCGTGTCGCCTGGCGCCGGATGCGCGGCCGTGGCCGGCGGCGTGCTCGGCAGCCAGTATGAGGTGGCATCGCGTCTGCGCCGGGCGCCTGGTGCCCGGGCCGTGAGTCAGCGTTTGTAGGCGACGGTGGCGTACTCCAGGCTCGAGGTCCCGGTGACGAACACTTTGGTCCCGTCCGGGCTGACTGCCAGCGCGGCAGCGTAGCTTTTGCCGGCGAGCCCGCGGTAGCGGCTGGCCCACAGCCGCGCGCCGGCGGCGTTGTAGGCGACCGTGGCGTAATCCTGGAGCGAGGTGCCCCCCGAGGTGCCCCCGAAGCTGTAGCCGGTGACGAAGACCGCGCTGCCGCCCGGGCTGACCGCCAGCGAGCTGGCGACGTCAGCGCCGCGGGCGGGCCCGTTGTACCGGCTGGCCCAGCGCGGGGCGCCGGTGGCGGCGTTGTAGGCGAGGGTGGCGTAGTCCCGGGTGGCGGCCTTGCTGGTCCCGGTCACGAACACGCTCCGCCCGTCCGGGCCGGCGGCCACCGAGACAGCGGAGTCGTCCTTGTTCCTGGGGCCGTTGTACCGGCTGACCCACCGCCGCGCGCCGGTGGCGGCGTCGTAGGCGACCGTGGCGTAGTCCAGGCCCGAGGTGCGGCCGCGGCTGGTCCCGGTGACGAAGACGGTCGCCCCGCCTGGGCTGACGGCGAGTGAGCTGGCGCGCGTCATCACGGTGGGCGGGGGCGTTGTAGCGGCTGGCCCACCGCTGGGCGCCGGTGGCGGCGTTGTAGGCGACCGTGGCGTAGTCCAGGCCCGAGGTGGCGCCCCGGCTGCCCCCGGTGACGAACACGGTCGCCCCGCCCGGGCTGACGGCCACCGAGCTGGCCAAGTCAGCGCTGCTGGCGGGCCCGTTGTAGCGCCTCACCCACCGCTGGGCTCCGGTGGCGGCGTTGTAGGCGACCGTGGCGTAGTCCGGGCCCGAGGTGGTGCCGGTCGGGCCGGCCCGGCTGCCCCCGGTGACGAACACGGTCGCCCCGTCCGGGCTGACGGCCACCGAGCTGGCGCTGTCATTGGAGGGCCCGCTGTAGCGGCTGGCCCACAACTGGGCGCCGGTGGCGGCGTTGTAAGCGACCGTGCCGTAGTCGCCCTGGCTGGTCCCGGTGACGAAGACGGCCGCTCCGTCCGGACTGACGGCTAGTGAGGCGGCTTCGTCCAATGCGTTGGCGGGCCCGTTGTAGCGGCTGGCCCACCGCTGCGCGCCGGTGGCCGCGTTGTAGGCGACCGTGACGTAGTCCCCGCCCGCGCCTCCGGTGACGAAGACGGTCGCCCCGCCCGGGCCGGCGGCCACCGCCCTGGCGAAGTCACCGGTGCTGGGGGGCCCGTTGAAGCGGCTGGCCCACAGCTGGCTGCCCGGCACCGCTGCCCTGGCGGCACCTGCCGCGCCGCGCCCGCGGACGGCCGAGGCAGCAGCCGGCGCCGCGGCGCCCAGCCCGGCCAGCAACGCCGCGCAGCTAACCGCAGCCATCGCGCGGCGAATCGGCCGGGGGCCTACGCCTGCGCCGTCCTTGTCCTGATCTGCTCGCACAACCATCGGAAGTCCTCCCGCCCGGCCGCTCCGCGCGCCCGCCGCTCCGCGCGCCGCCGCTCCGCCGAGCCAGGAATGGTATCGGGTAGCCAGGTGCGCTCAGCGGAGCTGCAAAATGGCCACACCCTGTTAAGACGCCCAGCACGGCAATCCGGATGGCACCAGACCGCCGCAGCGCCGCAAACTCCTACCAGCTGCCGTTGACCACGCCCTCGTGCTTACGGCACATGCGCCCCCCGCGCACGGCCAGCCGACGATGGAGCGATCAGAATGCTGCACATGGCGGCGGCGGCGGCCTGCACGCCGGTGCGTCGGGTCATGATCGGGGAGCGCTGCTGCTGAGCCTGCCCGGGCCGGGGATTGCGTCAATTGTGGTCGTGGCCGGGGCCTACAAGCCCGGTCTCGTAGGCCAGGACGACGGCCTGTACCCGGTCCCGTAGCTGGAGTTTGGCCAGGATACGGCCGACGTGGGTCTTGATCGTCGCCTCGCTGAGGGTCAGTTGCGCTGCGAGTTCGGCATTGCTCAGGCCGCGGGCCAGCCGCCGCAGTACCTCAAGCTCCCGCGGTGTCAGCTCGGACAGATCGCTGTGCACGGATGAGCGGCTGGCGGCGTGTGGTGCGAACCGCTCGACGAGCCGGCGCGTGATGGACGGCGCCAGCAATGCGTCGCCGGAGCGCACCAGGCGCACCGCGGCGACAAGTTGCTCGGGCGAGACGTCCTTGAGCAGGAAGCCGCTGGCGCCTGCGGTGAGCGCGGCGTAGACGTACTGGTCGAGGTCGAAGGTGGTCAGAACAATGATCTGGCAGCCATGGGTGGCTGGTGCGGCGAGGATGCGGCGGGTGGCCTCAAGGCCGTCCATCTCCGGCATCCGGATGTCCATCAGCACAACGTCGGGCCGGTGTTTGAGCGCAGCTGCCACGGCCTGCACGCCGTCGGCGGCCTCGGCAACCACGGGGATGCCCGCCGCGGTGAGGATCATGCGAAACCCGCTGCGGACCAGCAGGTGGTCGTCGGCAATGACCACGCGGGGCGGCGTTTCGGTCTCGCTCATGGTCTTTCTGCTGCCGGCGCCCGGCTGGCTGAAGCTGCCGCCGCGGGACCGGGTGCGCAGGCCGGCGGCGGGTTCACCGGGAGGCGGGCCCGGAGCAGCCAGCCGCCGCGGGGTCCGGGGCCGGCTTCAGCTCGCCCCCGTACAGCGCGGTTCGCTCGCGGAGGCCAAGGAGTCCCCTCCCGGCGCTGGGGACAGCAGGTCCTGCGGTCGGAGCCTGCTGGCCGGCGTCGGCTACCTCCAGCACGAGATCGCCGCCGCGGTAGTCGATGCTGACGCTGGTCCGCGGCTTTCCGGCATGCTTGATCACATTGGTCAGCGCTTCCTGGATGACCCGGAATGCTGTCAGGTCTACGCCTGGCGGCAGGGCTTCGGGCATGTCGCCGGCATGCAACTCGACAGGTAGCCCGGCTGCTGTCACCCGGCCGATCAGCCCCTGAAGCTGCCCCAGGCCCGGCTGCGGCCGCAGCTCCTGGTCGGCCCGGGTGCCGCCCGTGTCCGACGCGGCTCCGTCTTCCGGGTGAGATGGCGGGCTGAGCAGGCCGAGCAGGTGGCGCAGCTCGGCCATGGCTTCCCGCCCGCTGGATTCCACTGCCAGTAGCGCTGCCCTGGCCTCGCCGGGCGCGTCGGCCAGGACCTGCCGTGCGGCGCCGGCCTGCACGATCATCACGCTGACGTTGTGCGTGACCACGTCGTGCAGCTCGCGGCGATGCGTGCCCGCTCCAGACTGAGCGCCCGCCGGGTGGTGGCCTCCTGCTCGGCTTGCTGCTGGAGCAGCCGCGCCTGTGAGTCGCCGGCCTGGCGCCGCCACCGCAGTGTGGCGTGGCCGACCAAGACGACCGGGATGAGCACGAGCAGTGCCGTAAAGCGGCCTGGCAGCGCCGGCGCTGCGTCGGGGACCGCAGCCGCGATCAGGATGCCGGCCGCGAAGACGCTAGTTATCGCCGCGTGCCGGAACGGGCTGTGCACTACCGCGGAGTACGCAGCCAGCATGACAGCGATGAATGTGACCCAGTTATTGGCCGCAGATGGGGCAACCAGGGCGGCGGCCAGAATCACCCAGAACGCCGTCAGCGGCCGGAGCCGACGCATGGCCAGCGGCGTCGTCGTCAGCGCCGCGAACACCAGATTCGGCCACGGGTTCTCGCCTGCCGCGTAGCCGGGGAACCGGCTCGGCTGAGCGGTGCCGCCGTGATCGAGGGTGTAGGTGATCGTGATCATCAGGGCCGCGGTGGCGGCCGCGGCCAGCGCGATGTCGATCGCGATCGCGCGCCTCGTGGGATTGTTCCGCGGCTCCGCGAAGCAGACGAAGGCGACAGCCTGCCGCAGTCGGCCCCACGCCTGGCCCTGCCCCCCGGCGGCCTGGTGCGGGCGGTGCCGCAGGCGCGTCGTGCGGTCGCTGTCCACCCTGCCCATTGTGCCCCGGCGGCGACCTGATGCCGTCCGCCGTCGAGATGTAGCCGGCTACCTCGCAAGGATGACCGGCAGCGCCGGATCATCCGGCTGGCGCATGCCGGTTGCATCCAACGGCCGGCGACCACCCGGCAGCGGGGCGCCTACCTTGCCCCTATGGGCATTTGCGATCCAGCTCGCCGGCGTGACGAAACGCTATCGGGGAGGAACATCATGAACGTCGAGATCACCGGTCTGACGCTTCGCTTCGGCCGCACCCAGGCTGTCGCCGGGGTGACTCTGGAAGCCGGGCCCGGGGTGTTCGGACTCCTCGGCCCGAACGGCGCCGGCAAGACGTCGCTGCTGCGGATGATCGCGACAGTGATCCAGCCGACCTCTGGCAAGGTGCGGCTGCTCGGCCGGGACCCCGCCGCCTACGGGCCGCGGCGGGAGATCCGGCGCCGACTCGGCTACCTGCCGCAGAACCTGGGCTATTACCCGGGCTTCACGGTCGCCGAGTTCGTCGAGTACTTCGCACTACTGAAGGACGTGCCGGCGGCGCGGGTGCCCGCCGCCGTCACGGCCGCGGTCGAGCAGGTTGAGCTGGGCGGCAAGGCCAGGGCCAAGCTGCGCACCCTGTCCGGCGGAACGCTACGCCGGGTCGGTATCGCGCAGGCGATCGTGAACCAGCCGCAGCTGCTGCTGCTGGACGAGCCGACCGCCGGGCTCGACCCTGAGCAGCGGGTGCACTTCCGCGCCATGCTGCGCGACCTCGGCCAGCGGGCCACCGTCGTCGTCAGCACTCATCTGGTCGAGGACGTTGGCGCCGCCTGCACCGAGGTCGCCCTGATGGACCAGGGAAGGATCGTATTCCACGGCACGCCCGGCGAGCTGACCGCCCGGGCGCGGGATCCGGCACCGGCGACGCGCCGCTGGAGCGCGGGTACAGCGCGGTGCTGGCGGGGGTCCGGTCATGACCGCCGTGGGTGCTCCTGCCACCTCCGGGCCAGCGCCAGCCAGACGCGGGCACCTGCCGGCGGCGGGGCGGCTGCTGCTGCTGGAGCTGCGCCGTAACGCGATGCTGTGGATGATCCCGGTGGCCGTTGCGCTGTTCTGGTTCACCGCTTACCGCAAGAGCATGGCGGTGCCGCCGTTGTGGGACCTACGTGCCTGGACCATGCGGGGTCCTGCCCTGCTGGCTTTCGCGTCGCCGGTGGCCGGAGCGGCTGCCTGGATGGGGTCGCGGGAGGCCCGCCGCAACACGGCGGAGCTGGTGGCGGGCACCGCTCGGCCGCGCTGGGGGCGCCAGCTCGCCGCCTGGGCCGCCACTACCTGCTGGGCGCTGATTGCCTACCTGGGCTGCGTGGCGGTCCTGTACGGCGTCACCGCCCAGCAGGCCGCCTGGGGCGGGCCGCTCTGGTGGCCCGCCGCGGTCGTCGCCGCGAGCCTGCCGGCCTTTCCGCGGTCGGGTTCGCCGCCGGAACCCTGTTTCCCGGCCGCTTTGTCGCAGCGCTGGTCGCAGTCGCCGCGTTCTTCGCGCTCGGGTTCAGCACGGCACCGATCTACGGCAGCCAGTCGTACTGGCAGATCTCACCGGTCGTTGGTGGTGCCTGGGACATCGGGCCGAGCGCGGGGGTGGCGACCTTCTACCATTACCTGCCTGACCTGTCCATCGCGCAGGCGATGTTCCTCGCGGGGATCACTGTTGCGGTGCTGGGTGCCCTGGGCCTGCCCGGCCGCTCCGGCGGCCGGTGGCTCCGGCGGGCCGCTGCGGTGATCGCAGCAGCCGGCGTGCTGGCAGCCGGGACCGCCGCTGCGCTGGCCGGTACCGGCAGGCTGGATGCGCACGGCATGATCGCCATCCCAGCCCTGCACGATGCCGCCAGCGACCGGCCGATCCGCTACGCCCCGGATTGCAGCCACACCGCGATTCCGGTCTGCCTGAACCCGGCCTACACGGGCTACCTGTCGGCCGTGACCGCGGCCCTCGAACCGGTGCTCAGCCAGGTGGCCGGCCTGCCCGGCGCGCCAGTCCGCGTCAGCCAGGCCGCCGCGACCTACCAGCAGGGAGCAGGCAATACCGTCAAGATCGGCCTGACCGCAGGCGTACGCGGCACGACGCCGGTTTTCCACCTGCTTCTCCCCGACCAGGTAGCGGCGCCCCCCGCGATGACCATCGGCGAAATCGCTGCTCAGGTGCGATGGAACGCCGGGCTCAATATCCTGGCCACCGTCATCGGCATCTCCGGGTCTGGCAACAGCCCCGCGCAGCTGGCGGTCATGACGGCGATGATGAAGGCAGCCGCCCTTCCGCGGTCAGCCCCGCCCGTTCCGGGGCCACAGCCAGCAGCGGCGCCGGTGCCGGCGCCCATCGCTGCCGCGGCCCGGCGGTTCGCCGCGGTGCCGCCCGCCGTCCGCCACGACTGGCTCGTGAGGCACCTCGCCGCGCTGCGAGCCGGCCGCATCACCCTGGCGCAGCTGCCATGACTGCGCGCGCGGCGCGCAACGTGCCGCCGGAGCCCGGGCCGGACCGGGCGGCGCGGCCAGGCTGGACGCCGCAACCGGGCCTGCGCCTGGTGCGCATGCACCTGGCCAGCCGCCGGATCCCGGTGGCCCTCGCGGCCATGGCAGCCTGCGCCGTCGCGCTGCGGATCGCGCTGCACTGGCAGTGGGATACTTACGGCGCGCTGCAACTGCCGCTGGTGTTCGAGGCATGCGCGGCAGCGGTCATCACCGTCACCACCGCAAGCCCGCTCGGCGAGCCGGAACGCGCAACCGGCCGATGGCTGCCGTTCCTGCGGCTGGGCGCTGCGCTGGCGCTCGCCGCGACCGCCGCCGGCGCCCTGGCCGCCGCAGGGACCGGTGCGCACCTGGCCGGCGGCACCCTGGATGTGCTCCGCAACACGGCCGGGCTGACCGGCATCGGCCTTCTGTTCGCCGCAGAGCTCGGCGGCGGCCTGGCCTGGGTCGGCCCGGTGGGCTACCTGGTAGTCGGCGTCTACGGAATCCAAACCCAATGGCACCGCCCGGCCCTGACCACGCCCTGGATCTGGCCCGCCCGGCCGCCGGACGATGTCGGTGCCGCGCTCTGCGCCGGGCTCGTGTTCGCTATCGGGATGGCCGTCATCACGGTGCGAGGGGCTCGGGACCCGGCCGGTGAGTGAAGCTGATCTCACCCCAGCCGCGCAGCAGCGGCTGATCGAGCGCTTCAACGAGTTGAACGACGCGCCCACCTGGCCGATTGACGCCTCGATCCGGCGCCGGTTCGCGCTGCGAAACCTGGCCCTTCTCGTCCCGTTCATCGGTTACGTCGTCGGGCACATGCAGTTCTGGCAACAGGTCGCCGACACCTTCAAAGGCTTCGGCTAGCTGAAACCAGCCTGTCTACGAGCTGGTAGTGCGGCGAGGGATCATTGCTCGCGTTCGTATTTGAACGAGAGCTGAAGCTTGGTGCGGTAGGTGATCGCGCCGCCTTCGTCCAGGTGAATGTCCTGCTTGACGACCTCGGCCACTCGCAGGTCGCGGAGTGTCGCGGCTGCAGTTCTGATCGCCTCCGCTGCCGCATCTTCCCATGAGGTGCTGCTAGTCCCGATAATCTCGGTGACCCTGTAGACGCTCATCGCTCGCTCCCTTGACGACCTGCGGGTCCAGGCATTCGGCGTGCTGGCGGTTCATTCCGGCTGACCATTCAGCTCGGCTCAGCAAGACGATGCCTGCGGTAGACCTGAGCCTGGCACGCGGCTCCTTGACGGCGTCCAGGATTCCATGAGTGCTCGGCCGAGAACTGGGGGTGCAGCAACGCGCCTGGTTGCCTGCTGGCGGATTAGCTGGCGACGTCCGCCTGTTTCAGGGCTTCCTGCACGTTGAGAGAGCGCCCGGCGCGGCGCTCTTCCTCCCACGTGTCCGCGCTCAGCAGGCTGCGCGCTGGCGCGAGGAATCCCTCGAGCACCTCGGCGTCCGGCTCCCGAATCGGCATGCCGCCTGCTCGCCAGCGCTTCCGTGGTGCCGAGCAGCCTCGCCGCGCGCCCGGCCTCGCCGGCTGGCTGATGGCGCTGGCCAGCAGCTCGATGATCTCGATGGTCAGCTCGATATCGCCCAGACCGACGATGCTGGCGGCCTGGCCTTGCAGCGACGCATAGGCCTCTCTGCCCGGCCGGCGCGCAGTAGCGCCCCGGCCAGGTTGGACTGGATCACGGCGCAGCCCCAGACGTTGCCGAGCCTCTCGTTGATCGCAAGCGCCCGCTCGAGACAGCTCGATGGCGTGATCGCAGTTGTTGGCCACGACCTCGAACGCAGCCAGGTTAGATAGGGCCGTCGACTCCCGGTCTTCCTCGCCGATCTCCCGCGCGATGTCGATGCTCTCCCGCAGCATGGCTCGGCCGGTGTCGGTATCGCCGAGCGTCCAGTGGGAATGGCGAGACTGTTGAGCTCCATCGCCGTTTTGCTCCGGTCTCCTGTCTCGCGCCGGATCTGCAGGCAGGTGGTCAGCGCGTCTTTGGCCTCGGTGGTCCCGCCTTGCTGGAGCAGCAAGACGGCCAGCCCGTGCAGGGCTGTGGCCAGCTCCGGCCCGCCTTCTGCCGACGCCGCGGCCACGGCTCGCCGCTGCCAGCCACGCCCCTCTGCGGTGTAGCCGAACGCATACCAGAACCAGCTCATGGCCTGGCAGAGCCTGAGCCCGGTGTTCAGCCGACCGTGCGGTCGTGGCTTCTCGTCGGCGGGCTGGTCCGAGGCACCAGGCGAGCGCCTCCCGGATGTTCTCCAGCTCGGCCTCGATGCGATCGCGGGCGGCGAGGGCGTTGGGCCCCAGCCGGGCCGAGAGCTGCTCGGCCAGATCGGCGTAGTACGACGCGTGGACGCCCCGGACGTCGTCGGCTTCCCCCGTCGCGCGCAGTTTGGCGAGGGCGAAGGCCTGCACCGTCTGCAGCATGCGCACACGGGCCTCGCCATCAGGCCCGTCGGCCACGCGGAGCAGCGCCGCCTCAGCCAGCTCCGCGACCCGGTCGAACGCGTCGGCGCGGCTTGCAGCCACCGTTCCGATGGCAGCGAGGTCGCACCCGCCTGCGAACGCGCCGAGCGCCTGTACATGGCCTGGAGTTCGGGGATCAGCAGGTTATAACTCCAGGAGATCGTGTCCCGCAACGTGCGGTGGCGTTCCGCGCGTCCCGCGGACCTGGCCTCGAACTCCAGGCTGCCATCCAGCCGTGCCAGCAGAGCCCGCGGACTTAGCAGCCTGGACCGCGCGGCCGCGAGCTCCAGGGCCAGCGGCAGGCCGTCGAGCCGGGCGCAGATCGCCGTCACATCATCGGCGTTCTCGGCGGGCAGCCGGAAATCGGGACGCGCCATCCGCACGTACTGCACGAAGAGCTTCCACCGCGCCTTCCTGCTGCTGGTCCGGCGGCAGCCAGCTTGGTAGCAGCAGCGGGCCCAGGGGATATTCGTGTTCCCCTAGAACGTGCAGCGGACTCCGCGAGGTGGCGAGCAGCGCCAGGCGCGGTGCCACGCCGAGCAGCTCGGTGATCACCTGCCTGCGGCCTCGGGCAGCTGCTCGAGATTGTCCAGCACCAGCAGCGCCCGCAGGTCCGCGATGTGCTCGAAGAACGTCGGGGGAGAGCGGCCGTCACCGGTGATACCGAGTGCCTCGGCGATCGTCGTCCACATGACGTCCGCCTCCGTAATCACCGGCGCGAGCCGCACCAAGAAGACCCCGTCAGGAAAGCGATCGGCCACCGACTCAGCGGCGGCTAGGGCCAGGCGGGTCTTCCCGACTCCGCCTGGCCCGGTGACGGTGACAGGGCAGCCGGCATGTTGTCCGCTCTGGACAGCAGACCCTCCACATCGATGAGTTCCGCCCTGCGCCGATGAACGGCGTCGGGGAGCGGGCAGGCTGCCCCGCTTGCCCAGGCTCTTGAGCGGCGGGAACGTGCCAGGCATGCCGGGGATCAGCAGCTGGTACAGATGCTCAGCCCCGGCGATGTCCTTGAGCCGGTGCCAGCCGAGGTCGGCCACGCTCAGGTCAACTGCGTGTTCGCTCTGCCGGGTAGCTGGAGGGCGCTCCTGGGGGGCCGCAGCTGGCCCGCGACCAGCTGGCGAGTGGCCCTCGGATATCACCGACCTGGCCGCCGTGCGCCGACGCCGCGATCCTTGCGGCCCGGTGCACGTCCTGATCCCTGAGATGTAGCCGTCCTCGTGCCGGGCCAGCTTCCGGTATGCAGGCCCATCCGGACCAGCGGCGCCCACAGCAGCCAGACTGGCCGGAGGGGGCGCCAGCGCCTGCTGGGCTTCGGCGCAAGCTACTCACCGCGTCGAAGGCAGAGGCGAATACAACGAAGAAGCTGTCCCCCTCGGTTCCCATCTCGGTTCCGCCGTGCGCGCCGAACGCGCGGCGCAACAGCCTGCGCTGGGACGACAGGAGGTCGCCATAACCGGCGCCGAGCCGACCCAGCTCCGCGTCGAGCCCTCCATGTCACTGAAGAGCATGGTCACGGTCCCCGTCGGCTGCCCCATCCGGGCATTGTGCTGGCCGCCCGCTGACCTCGTAACCCTTCCCAGGCAGCTATCAATTCGGGCATCTGCCACCATTGGTCTTGTTCCAGACTTTGGGGTGTGACAGATGTCCGAATCTGAAATGCCTGATATCGCGGCAGGCAGCCGCGGTTACTACCCGGTCGACCTCGGCGCGTTCGTTAACGCGCCACGCTGGTGCTCGACGCCGACGACACGTATCCGCTCGGGCTCCGCATGCTGTACGGCATCCCGTTCCGGTTCGCGGACGAGGACGCCAGGGCCGCGATGCTCAGGATCGGTGGCCCGGCCGCGTCCGTGGCGACGGTGCCGGTGGCGCGGCGGGTCGAGTGGCTGCTTGTTGCCCACGCCTTGGAGTCGCCAGAACTCTTCGAAGGTGCACCGCTCGGTGCGGTGTGCGGCGAGTACCGGTTCGTCTATGAGGATGGAACGAACGCGGCGATCGCGGTGCGGCAGCGGTTCGAGATCGGACCCACGCCTCGACTCTGGAGCGACCGGCCGATCCCGCTTGACTGGGGCAGACGCCGTTTCTGGCTGTCCCCGATTCGCAACACCGCCTGATGCCCAGGACGCACGGCCGCTTCGATGCGGCCGGCGCCCGGTACGTCGACATCGATGACCCGCAGGCGCGATCGCCGTATGTGCTGCCGTACCGGTTCTATCTGTGGCCGTGCCGTAACCCCCGCCCCCAGATGCCGGTGCGGGCGCTGGAGATCCGCTCGGCCGGGCCTGCCATCCTCGTCGGCGCGATCACCACGAGCGAGATTGACGAGGACCCGTTCGGCCAACCGTATGGCGTGACGTCGTCTTCGACCTAGACCCGTCCGCAGGACCGGTTGACGAACAGCTGGCGGTCGTCGTCGACCGCGGTTACGCGACATATGTGGATGGGACCGTCGGCGAGGCGGATGACACCGCCACCCCGGCGTGGGGCGGGCCGGTGACCGACCGCCACCAGGGCTACGTGCGGGTCACCGCAGTCCCCTCTGCCAGGCTGACCCTGACCCGCGGTGACATTCAGCTCGGCAGCTGCAACTGGGAAACCCTCATCACTGGCGCGGAATATCGCGACGGTGAAGTCACCTGGCGGCTTCCCGATGCAGGACGTGCCTGGGTCCGCACAACCGTGCGCGACGCCGATACCGGCGATCCCCTACCGTGCGGATCCACTTCCGCTCGACCGAAGGCGTCCCCTACCCGCCGCACGGCCACCACGGGCACCTGAACTCCGACGGCAACACCTGGAACCTGGACATCGGCGGCGACGTCCGGCTCGGCGCGATCACCTACGCCTACATCGACGGCACCTGCGAGGGATGGCTCCCGCTTGGCGAGGTCGTCGTGGAGATCGCCCGCGGCTTCGAATACGAGCCGCTACGAACGACCGTTCAGATCAGCCCAGGTCAGCAGGAACTGAAGCTGACTCTTTCCCGGTTCAGCGATCTCACGACAGCGGGCTGGTACAGCGGTGATACCCACGTCCATTTCGTCTCCACCCTCGGTGCCCAGCTAGAGGCCCGCGGCGAGGACGTGCGAGTCACCAACCTCCTGCTGAGCCAGTGGGGGCACCTGTTCACCAACACCGAAGAGTTCACCGGACACCCTCATGTTTCACCTGATGGAGGCACCTACGTCCACGCAGGCCAGGAGAACCGCACCAGCATGCTCGGCCATATCAACCTCCTCGGCCTGCGACGCCCAGTGATGCCGTGGTGCACGGGAGGCGCCGAGGAGTCCGAACTCGGTGGCGGGCTTGAGACCACGCTCTCCAGTTGGGCCGACGAATGCCACGCCCAAGGCGGGACGGTAGTCCTCGCGCACTTCCCGGTACCGAACGGCGAGGCCGCGGCGCTGCTGGCCACCGGTCGGCTCGACGCTGTGGAGATGATCGCCTACGACCCGTACAACATCGGCGAGTATTACCGCTACCTCAACGCTGGCTACCGGATTACCCTGGTCGGCGGTACCGACAAGATGAGCAGCGAAGTGCCGATCGGGCTCATCCGCACCTACGCCCAGCTACCACCCGGCCAAGATCTCGATTACTGGAGCTGGTGCGACGGGGTGAAACGCGGCACGACCTTCGTCACTAGCGGCCCCCTGCTCCGCTTTACCGTCAATGATCAGCCCGCCGGGGCAGCGGTGTCCGCACGAGCCGATACAGCTGTACGGGTCAGTGCCAATGTGCAGTCGATCTTCGATGTGGATCGGCTGGAGATCGTCGCAAATGGAAAGGTGGTAGCCGAGCACCGGCATGAGCAGCCCTCGCGTGCGCTGGAGCTCGACCTTGGGCTCCTAATTGAAGAGGACTCCTGGATCGCCGCCCGCTGCTACGGCCCCGGTGCCGACGTCGCGCGCCACCACGACGTCTGGGCCCGTCCGATCATGGCGCACACCACGCCTGTCTATGTCACCACCGGGACCACATACTCCCGCTATGACGCGGACACCCTCGCGCACATGCTCACCCTCGTCGACGGTTCGCTGGCCTACATCCAGGAGCGGAGCCGCCGCCATTGGCCCGGAAAAGTGAGTCACCGACACGGTCAGGGCGACCATCTCGACTTCCTCCGTGCGCCTTTCCTTGAGGCGCGTGACATGCTGCGTCGGCGGCTCGTGCAAGGCGGATGAGCCGCGCGGGGAGTCCGTCAACAAGCCGGTAAGGCTCGGTGAGCCGGACAGGCAGTCAGGACAGAGCCAGGTCAGTGCAGCTCGGTGTACTCGCTCCGGTCCAGCTGCACGAGGTTGGTGTACTGGCTGTCCTCCGGCTCTGCGGCATCGCTGTACTCGCTGCCGCCAAACCCGACCACGCGGAAGCTGCCCGCGGAGATCAGCTTGCGCAAGTGCCGCGTCCCGCTCACGCCCGCGAGCGCGACAACCGCTGTGGCAGCAAGGACCGAGCCGCCAAAGAGCGCCAGCCCGCCAACCACGTGTCCCAGCAGCATTAGGACCACTGCGGTCAGCAGCGCCACCGGCACGGCCGCCAGCAGCAACAGCGCGAGCAGCGTCACGGCGATCACCGCCTTGGCCGACCTGCCCGGCATCCGCTCTGCGTACCAGCCGGTCATCACTCTCACACCCCTCCGGGCCCGGAGCCCGCCAACCGCTCGGGTCTGCTCAGCCCACACGATATGTCGTGTCCTTCTTATCAACGCGCCTCTCGCTCAGGATCTTCCCGCAAGCATCCGGCGGGCTGACCAGGGCGGACACCCGCGCCGCGCCGAATCAACCGGACCTCCCTTAACCGGCAAATGCAGCCGCACCTGAGCAGCAGCGCTGTCAAGGGCGCCAGCTGAACCTGCTCTACCGGAAGGCGCTTCTGGCCGCGACGACTATTGGCACTAGGCATGCCTGAATTCCCGGGGTTGACTGGAGGCAGGCTAATTGTCAGCCGGGAGCCAGGTGGGTCAGGCATGAGGAAGATCATCACCCCTGTCATCTGTGCCGCACTGCTCACCGGCCTAGGCGGCGCGCTTGCACCGGCGGCCTCGGCGAGCACCAGGCCCGTCTACTACGCCCCGACCTGGCACGCCATGACCCGCCCGGGCAACATCGTCTTTGGCGCGGACGGCGGCATCTGGGCGCGGTACCTGAGGTGGCAGCACTGGAACGGAAAGTCCGCCTACGCGACCGGCCGCTTGTGGTTCAACACGTGCGACCCGACATGCTCGGCCGGGCACTACAAGAAGTACAAGGCGAGCGTCAACCTCTGGCGCGTCCGCGATCACAGCAAGCAGCCGTACTACACGCGGCTGACGCTGCGGTACTGGAAGAACGGCCACAAGCTGACCCACACCTACACGCTGGGCGGCAACGGCCCGCAGTGATCAGACCGGCTGCTCGGTGTGGGTGCGGCTATCCCAGCGGTCGTAGTAAGGGCGTTTCCCGAGCGCCCTGGCGAGCGCCCACAGCGGCGGGAGGATGAGGTTCTGGATCCAGGCAGGCGGGGATGTGACGCGGCTTTCGTGCCGGAAGTGCCAGAAGGTGACGCCAAGCTGGAGGACGTTCCTTGGCGCGCCCCGTGGCGTGGTGGGGAAGTCGGCGACCAGGCCAGCGAGGGCTTCATGCCATTCCTTCGTGCGCAGGGCGGGACGGAGTTCGACGATGCCCTCGATGTCCACGTTTCCCGGGTTGCCCTCGGAGTGGGGCACCCCGGCAGGGACCACCAGGGTCTCGCCGGCCCTGGCGTGGCGCTCTTGGCCGTTGATTGTGAAACGGGCCTGGCCGGAGGTGATGGTGAAGCGCTCTTCCTGGTGCGGATGGACATGTTCGGTGATCACGCCGCCGGGCACGCTCTTCCAGGCGAAACGGGCCAGCTCGCCGCTGGTCGTCTCGGCGGTGTCGGTGAACTCGATGAGCTCGCCGGTGGCGGGGTTGAAGAACTCGCGGAAGCAGGTCATGGCGCTCCAGGCGGGAGGCTAACGCCAGGTTCAGGGCGGTACTCGGCGGTCGGTGGCTGGGCGATGACCGCCCAGGGCCACCGGACTCCCGGCTCCATTGTCGGGCAGCCAGCGGGGCAGATGCCAGCTGTGACGGCCGAGGAGCAGAGTACCGTGCTCACCCCGGGTGGCCGAGCTGGGAGGTGGTGGTGGTGGCCGTCGCCTGACGCGCCAGCTCAGTCGTCGACGGCCTCTACCGCGGCGGCGATCGGCTCGAGCCCCGCGACCAGCTCGTCGAGCTCTTCCGCGCTGAGCACGTCGTACGCCGGCGCCGCCAGCTCGTCGGTGAGGGCCTCGATCCGCTCCCTGGTCTCCCGGCCGGCGTCGGTGAATCCGCCGGCGGCGTCCACGAGGCCGCGGTAGCGCAGCCCGTCGACGACACCGGCCAGCTGGGCCATGGGCAGGTGGTGGATCCGGCCGAACTCCTCCGCCCTCATTCCGAGGGAGAGAGCGAGCAGGACATGGGCCTCAGTGCCGCCGATGCCGTGGGCGACGAGGGCGGCATTGTGGCCGTCCCCGCGGTGCTCCCGCAGCAGCGTCGCCGCGTGCCAGAGGCTGGCCACCGGCTCCTCCGGCACGTCGAGCGCCCGGAGCCCGGCGTACAGCGCCCGGCCCTCGGTCGGCGCGCTGACCGCTGCTCGCGTGGCGAGGTCGGCGACCCGCATCAGACCGGGGGAGTCGGCGAGCTCCCCGATCATCTGCCGCAGCGCGGCGGCGCTGCCCCGCTCGCGCACGGCGATCGCCTCCTCCGGGGTCGTCTTCCCCCAGACCCACGGGATGTGGCGCGCCACCTCGCCGGCGGCGAAGTTGTAGAACACCGCGTGCACCACGCCGGCCGGTGCCAGCCCGAGCGGCGCGGCCCGGCCAGCGAAGTATCCGTCCCAGTAGTTGCGCATGCCGAGGGCCAGGAACGCTTCGTTCGGCACCTCGGAGAAGGTGACGGTGGCGATCGGCTCGACGAGCTCGAACATGCGGTGAACCTTGGCCTGTGGGTGCGGCATCGTCGGCATCTCCTGTAGTCCTGACAGCCCCCTCGCGGGCGGCCTCTCACCCCAGCTACGAACAACGCGGCCCGGATACGACAACTCCGGTCGATTCTGCCGGGCAGCGTCGGGGCGTCACTCGGCCGCCGCTCGGTCGTGTTGGCACCGGGCCGATGTCGTACCAGACCAGCGCCGAGCGTGCCGTCTCATAGTCGCTGGCGAAACGGCACCGCGCGAATGGCGGGGACTGATCTCGCGATTTGCCGGGCCGAGTCCACAACGCCGACGCCGGGCGGCATCGGGCGGCGGAGTCAGTGCATTGCGAAGGCGATGTATCCATATGGTCGCTCCTGTCTCCTAAAAGGCAGGAGGACTCCATGTCACATCAAGAGTGTCACGACGTCGGTCAATGGGTATCGAACAACGTTACCCAGCAGGTCGAGAAATGCGTGGAGCAGGACTGCGACTGGTGGTGCGCCTGCTGCAACAAGTGGTTGTGTTTCCTGGCCTGGGTCGTGGTCGTGGTCGTCACGTGGGTGGTCACCACGGTGTGCGAGATCGTCGCCGACGTCATCGATCTGGTCGTGAACATCGTCAAGGGCCTCGTCGACATCGTGGTGGGGATCTTCACGCTCGACTGGTCGCGCATCGTCGCCGGCTTCGGCGAAATCATCGGCGGGGTGATCGCCTTGGTGCTCGAACTGCTCCCCATCGTGCTGGGCCTGACCCTCGTAGGTGCCTTCGACGATGCTCGCAAGGGCTGGGCGCTGCGCCGGTTCGTCCGCAACCTGCTCACCACCACATTCGGCGACCGGGACCCCGAAGGCCTGCAGCGCATGCTCGATGCTCTCGGGCTCAATGGCGGAGGCTTCGGTTTTCGCCTCGACGCGCTGGCCCAGCGAAGCTTCGTCAGGTCTGACTTCAGCAGTAGCAAGGATGGCACGCCAAACCTGGTGGAGTGGGCGCGCGAGGGGCTCGACCTTAAGGCGCTGGCCGGTTTCAACCCGCCAGTCTGGTGGAACCGGGAGTGGCCCGAGCTCGTCGGAGACAACGGCGACGTTACTGAGGGCGACCTTGATGCGTATGTCGCGGCTGGTGGCCGCGGCGAGGGCGTCAAGCAGTTCTCGCTGTTCGCCATGAGCGAGGGCGACCTGCAGTCACGCCTCGACTGTGCTGATACCCACAGCAGCGACGTGGGCCTAATCTTCAGGTGGACAAAGCGAGATGCGAGGCTCGAGCGATCCGACGAGGTGCTGGTCAACCGAGATGCGTTTGCCAGCGTGCTGCCGAACTCGCCCTTCAACCGCGCAAAGCAGTCGAGCGACCCGGCGCAGGCGACCGCCGACGTAGCGATGCCCCTAGTCATCGGCGGGTTCGGGTTCACGGACGGCACCGGCATGGGCATCTCGGCCCACCTGACCAACTGCACCTGCCTCGAGGCCGACGACGCGGGCAACACGACCTTCCTCGGCGAGGGCATCACGGGGACCGATATCCGCTATCGCAAGCCTGACCTGGCGTTCAAGTACACCGCGATCCACGAGCTGGGCCACACTTTTGGGCTCTGCCACGTGAATGGCCTGTTCCGAATTATGTACACGAACGCACCCGGCCAGAGGAAGAGCGTCTGGAGCTGGTCGTCGTTCTGGCAGTACGCCAGTCACGGCCCCGAGGCCGGATTCACGCTGGACGAGGGCAAGAAGGTGTGGGAGTACATCGTGGCCAACGTCGACCCTGCGCGCCTGCAAGTGAAGGCCTTCTGATGGCCGCCCCGCAGGTTCCGCAGCCCGGCCCGCAGGGTTTGACACCCAGCCAGCAGGAACGCAAGATCCAGAAGCTGCGCCACACCTGTGGATGCACGTCGGGCATGGTGGTCATGCTGCTCTGCCTGGCGGGCTACATGACGTACGACCTGCACGCCTCGTCGCACGGCGGCTTGGTGCACCGTCTGCTCGTGGGGCTGGGGATCGCCCTGGCGGGTGCTGTTGTGGGAAAGCTGGCGGGACTGCTCTGGGCACACGCCCGGCTGGTCAAGCTGCTACGCCTGCAAGCCCAGACACATGCGAGGAGCTGACGACACCACGGAGCTGACCTGAGGTGTGTAGATGGGCCCGGACAGTTTGTCCGGGGCCCATCTCTGACCGTTGCCCGGGTTCGCTCACGACCCGCAGGGTGTCTCGTGGTGCTGACGGTAGGTGAGTTCACCCGGCGCACCGCCAGCGCATGTGAGGATGCTCAGGTGTCACCTCGCGCGCATGCCGTGGATCCTGCCCGCCTTGCCCGGTGGTGCATGGAGCATCTCGGCAGCCCGCCAGCGGACGAGATCTTCAGATCCGGTTACCTCTCCGCAGTCATCGGGCTCCGGCTGGCTGACGACCGCGAGGTCGTGGTCAAGGTCCGTCCGGACTCGCCGCGGATAGCGGCATGCGTCGAAGTCCAGCGCCGCATGTTCCAGGCCGGCTATCCGTGCCCCCAGCCGCTCACCGGCGCCGCCCCTTTCGGCGACGACGTCGCAACCGCGGAGGCCTACGTCCCCGGCGGCGCCATGCTCCCGAGCGCGGACCACGCGGCCCGGGCCTTCGCTGAAGCGTTCGCGTGGCTGATCAGGCTAGCCCCCCGGCCGGCCGAGGTGCCCGCGCTCGACCCGGCGCCGTCGTGGGCGGCCTGGAACCACGCCGGGGACGGACTGTGGCCGTGTCCCGAGGACCCTGACGTCAACCTCAACGAGGTGGCCGGCCCGGAGTGGATCGACGATGCCGGCCGCCGTGCCCGTGACCGGCTACGAGCCGGCGAGTCCGAAGCCGTGATCGGCCACTGCGACTGGCTTGCCGGCAACCTGCGCTGGAGCGGAGACGCGCTGCTGGTGGTGCACGACTGGGACAGCATGACCGCCGATAGCGAAGCCGTCCTCGTCGGCTTCGCCGCGGCGCTGTATTCGACCGTCAGCGCGGACGAGCTAGCCACCGTCGAGGACACCGAGCGGTTCCTCGGCGCCTATTGCCATGCGCGTGGCCGGGAGTTCAGCGCCGGCGAACTCGAACGGTCGTGGGCGGCTGGCGTCTGGACCCGGGCCTACGACGCCAAGTATCAGCACACGGTCGGGCAGCCCATCACCTCACTGTCCGAGAATGAGGCCCGCGAGCGCCTCCGTCATGCTGGCACCGGGTCGCGGAGGCCATAGGCGAGGCGGAGTACCTCCCACTGGCGCGGTCAATGGTCAGCGTCACACCGGTTCCAAGCGGTCTGGACGCTGGGAGCCTCATCGAATTAGCATCAGCGCATTCGGCGGTTGAACCGTCGCATTGGCACGTAGGCCGTGTCGACGATGGTTGGGCCTACAAGGGTTGTGTGCAGGGCGGGTGATGCTAGATGGCCGCTGCGATTTTTGGGCTCTTAGGGGTCATCGTCGGAGGTGCCTCCTGAAACGGGCTCGTCTCGGCGTGGCTCGCGGCCCGAACACTCCGATCCGATCGTCAAGTCCGTATCGGCCTTGTCCGAAGCCAGCTTGCCTTCTTTCTGGGTGCAACCAGGCGTGAAGCGGGCCGCCTCGACACCGCTAGAGGACCTGCCAACACTTCACCGGGCGACCACAGAACTCTGGCACGATAACCGGGCCCTCCTTGCGAAATCCCTTCATGACACGCAATGGGTACTCGTCGCGCGAGCGTATGCGTATATCGACACGTTGCTCGCGCTTCTGTGGTCTTCGATCCCGACGGCGAGCTCGCGCCATGGCGCATTAGAGAAGGATCCCGTCGCCGCAAAGACATGATAAAACCCATCCAGGGCGCGCTGAAGGCGCTCGCCGGGGACGATGAGGATCAAAGCACCGACTACAAATACCGTCGCCCAAGTCAAGAACCGCGTCCCAGTCAAGAACCGCTGGATGACGAAGGTGAGGAAGAGAAATGGGGCGGCTTGCCCCCCGAAGCAATCCCGCGCTAAGTCAGCCAGCATCGGCTTCTGGCCGCACAGGCGGATGGTTCGAGCGCGGATGGGGCTGGGCAAACGCGCAGCTGACCGGAGCATGTCCGCGGCCCCGGCGATGCGACGATGGGGCCGGGCGGTGGAGCTTCTTACCCGACTTGGCTCATTTAGTGCGCATAAGCGGAGTACCGGCTGGAAATGCAGTTGGCCGTCGCTGTCTGGCCCTTGTAGTTTGCTCGGGTGTTTACCCAGCCTGCGGACCTGCCAGAGGTCGTAGTCAGCGATGCGCTGTCGGACGGCTGGGGATTCAGGCCAGCTTCGCTCAGCTATCAGGCGGTGGGCTTCGGTAGCCATCACTGGCTGGCCGTCGACTCGGCCGGGTTGAGATTGTTCGCCACTGTTGATGACCTGAGCGAGAAGCTTTCCGGGGCGACGCGGACACCACCGGCGCCGTGTTCGCCAGGCTGGATCAGGCGTTCAAGTCGGCATTGTCGCTGCACCGTGACGCTGGCCTGGACTTCGTCGTCGCACCGGCGCCGGCCACCGGCGGAAGGGTGCTGCGCAGGCTGACCGATCGTTACTCACTGGTGGTCCATCCGTACATCGCTGACTGCCAGAGCGGCCACGATGGCGAGTTCGAGACCGGCGCCGACCGGCGGGCCGTGCTTGCGATGCTGATCCGGCTGCACAGCGCAAAGGCGACCCGCCCGCCGGCCGATACCTTCGAGATTCCTGGTCGTGCCGCGCTGCTGGCGGCCATGCGCAGTATCGGCGCGCCGTGGCAGACCGGGCCGTACGGGGGCCGAAGCCGGGACCTGCTCGCGTGTCACGCTGGGGATCTCGGCGCGCTGGTGGCCGCTTTCGACGAGCTAGCCGGCCGAGTCCGCGCCAGGGATGACCGGATGGTCATCACCCACGGCGAGCCACACGCGGCCAACGTGCTGAAGACACCGGCTGGATTCGTCTTTGTGGACTGGGAGTCCGCGCTGCTGGCACCGCCCGAACGTGATCTGTGGGCGCTGGCGGAATCCGACCCCGGCCTGCTGGACGCCTACTCCGGCACGACCGGCACCGCCATCGACACCGACGCCCTGGCGCTGTACCGCATGTGGTACGACCTGGCCGAGATCTCTGGTTACATCGGCTGGTTCCGCAGCGGCCACGACGACACCGCCGATGCCGCCGAGGGCTGGCAGAACCTGCAGTATTTCCTACGGCCCGCAGAGCGCTGGCCGGACCTGCTGGCCGGTAATTGTCAGCGGCCCCGGCGGCGCCACGACGGGCCGGCCGGTGGGAGCTTCTTGACGCTCTCCCGGTTTGGCGCGTCCTGATGCTCCACTGGAATGGCGCCAGCTTGTCTAGATTTTGAACGAAATGAATCGCGCCAGGTTTGGCGAAGAGTCACTCGGGATGCTTGCGGCGGTGGCCGGTGATCTCCGCCAGGCTCCGAACTGATGTGGCTGCTTGCATCAGATTCGGGGATTCCCAATAATGGCCCGAGCCGGTGAGTACGCTGCTGGAATTGTCAGGCGATCAGACGGGCATTTGATGTCACCCGCGAAACCTGATTGGCGGTCCTTTTGTGCCCGGCGGCCAGGTTCATGTGATAGACCCCGAATCGGGAGGGCGTGAGGCTATGAAAGGCGCGGAAAGGTGAGTTTTTGGCGGGCCGTCATGGCCGGCGGTGGGCAGGGCTGTCGGCCTTGCCGTTCCGCTGGTAGCCGTCCTGGCGGTTCCGGCGATGGCCGGCGCCGGGGTAGCGGCGGCCACGAGCGCGGCGGTCTCGGTGAGCGGATCGTTGCTGGCCTGGGGCGATAATCACAACGGGCAGCTCGGCGATGGGGGCACCGCCAGCAGCGACACGCCGGTCGCGGTGAGGCTGGGCGGAACCACCGTGATCTCAGTGCGCGCGGGCGGCAAGTACAGCCTGGCTTTGACCCAGCGGGCAGGGTGCTGGCGTGGGGAGCCAACTTCAGCGGGCAGCTGGGTGACGGCACGACGGCCGGCCGTCACGCCCCGGTCAGGGTGAAGGTTCCTCGGGGAACGAGGCTGATCGCGATCAGCGCGGGGCGCCCACAGCCTGGCCGTCACCGCGACCGGCCGGGTGCTGGCTTGGGGGGACAACGAATACGGCCAGCTAGGCGACGGCACGACGAACGACCGCAGCGTGCCGGTCAGGGTGAAGCTGCCTGCGGGAACCCGCGTGATCGCGGTGGGAGCCAGCTATAACTACAGCCTGGCTCTTACCGCCGGCGGCGAGGTCTGGGCCTGGGGGCACAACCGCTCGGGGCAGCTGGGTGATGGCACCCGCGCCGACAGTCACGTCCCGGTCAGGGTGAAGCTGCCCAGGGGGATCACGGTGACCGCCATCGCGGCCGGCGGTTTTGACGGCCTCGCGCTGACCGGCCGGCCGGGTGCTGGCGTGGGGCGACAACGGCTTCGGGCAACTCGGCAACGGCACCCGGCGCACCAGCGCAATCCCGGTCCGGGTTAGGTTCCGGGCCGGAACGAGGGTAACCGCGGTCGGCGCCGGCAGCCTGCATAACCTCGCCCTCACCTCGGCAGGCCGGGTGCTGGCGTGGGGCTGGAACGCCTTCGGCCAGCTGGGCAACGGCGGCACAACCGGCAGCGATACCCCCGTTCGCGTGCACCTTCCCGGCGCGCGAGGGTGGTCGCGGTCAGCGCCGGAGGCGGCTTCAGCTTCGCTCTCACCGCGGATGGCCGCAGCCTGACCTGGGGGCACAATCAGTTCGGCCAACTGGGCAACGGCACGATGGTCAGCAGCCACACCCCCGTCAGGGTGACCTTTCCGGCCGGACTGTTCGCCATAGCCCTCGCCGCCGGCCCGACCACCCGTCAGCCTGGCCATCGTGCGTCGTGGCTAGCGGGCGCTAGCAGGGAGCCCGCCAGCCTGCCGAGCGCAGCACGGGCCTGAGACGCGTAGCCGGGGCCGCAATCACCCCGGCTACGCGCATGGCCGTGTGCCTAGAGCGCAGGCTCAGGCTGGGGCAGATGCGGACCGATCGATAGTGAGGTACCAGTAGCCGCCCCCGAGATTCAGCGCCGCAATAGCGAGGAAGAAGGCCGCCCATCCGTAGACGCCGTACGAGAGGCACACGATGCCGGCGCTGGCCTGGAACCAGCCACCGGCAGATGCGCGACCCCAAAACCGCGGAGGTGGCGGTACGCCATTGGGTTGATCAGGCGCCGCATGCCGGAGCGCGGCGGCAGCCCTTTCGGAGTTGTGTTGTCGTCTTGTGTGTTCATCGGGATGTCTCCTGCGGCCTTCGGTGCCCGGCCACTCCGGTCATCTATTAAAGTGATATCACTTTGATAGATGCACTGTCAAGGACGGTGACCACACCGGTCCACCCGGCTAGGGCACGACTATCAGGGGTACCGGCGAGTGGCGGGCCAGGCCGACAGCGACCGAACCGACCACGCGGTGCGCGACGAGAGACGAACTCCCCACCACGATCACGACGGTTGCGTCGGGGTGGGCAGCGCCGATGTCTTTGGCCGCCGCGAGCAGTTCTTCCGCAATCAAGCCCTGGCGCCGCTCGAATCCCCAGCGCTCCACGCGGTCGCCAAGCTGCGCACCGGCCATCGTGCGAAGTTCCTGCTCGACGTCGTTGAAGTCAGTTTCCATTTCGGCTACGGCAGCCGGCGACAGCGCGGCCATGCTGGGCATGTGAGCCACGTACACGACCTCGATGCGGCCTGTCCGACCCTGCAGCAGGTTGACAGCGGCGTCGAGTGCCCTGGTGGATGGCGGAGATCCGTCAAAGCCGACGACGAGGCGCAGATCCGTGGCGGGCGGAATGCCAGTGCTCATCGTGGGATGATAGCCCGTCGTGCCTGCGCGGCCGTACCGGCATCCGGCTAGCTGGATAGTCGGCCTGGTAATCGGCTGGCGTTACCGTCAGCGGTACCGGCGTGGCCGCCGATGCAGGAGCTGAGTTCACTACCGGCGAGCAGCTGCACAGGGCCACGGGAATCGCTTCGAACCCCGGTCCGGGCTTGCGCGACGCTGTGGCGGGGCGCGGGCTGGCGCCGGGACCGGGGGCTGGCGCGGCGCGGTCTTGGCGGCCGCGGTGGTGGCGGCGGCCCTGAGCTCGTCTAGCCGATGCTTGGACGGCAGCAGAACGATCGCGAGGATGAACCCGAGTCCCAGCAGCGCTGCTGAGATGGCGAAGGCCAGGGTGTAGCCGTGGGTGGCCGCGATCGCGGGTGCCAGCGGGCTGGCGTGGTGGGCGACCAGATAGCTGGCCGTCGCGGTCAGCGCGATGGTGCTGAGGGCGGACGTCCCGATCGAGCCGCCGACCTGCTGCACCGTGTTGACCAGCGCGGAGGCAACGCCCGAGTCCTCGCGGCGGACTCCCGTCGTGGCGGCATTGATGCCCGGCGCGAAGATCATGCCGAAGCCCAGGCCCAGGAGCAGCAGCGCAGGCAGCACCCCGCCGACATAGCTGGAGGTAACGCTGACCTGGGTCAGGTACACCATCCCGCCCGTACCCAGCAGCATGCCGGCCGCGATGAGGACGCGCGGCCCGACCCGGGGCAGGAGCACGATGCTGGACAGGTTGGAGGTGATCAGGATGCAGCCGATCATCGGCAGGAACAGCAATCCGGTCGTCAGCGGGCTCTCGCCCTTGATGAGCTGCAGGTAGAAGGTCAGGAACAGGAACGTGCCGAAGATCGCGATCCCGGATATGAAGAGGGCGACATAGGAGCCGCCCCGGGTCCGGTCCACGAGCACCCGCAAGGGCAGCAGCGGGTGACTGGATCGCTGCTCGGCGAGCAACGAACCCGGCGAGGAGCACCGGGCCCAGCACCAGACGAGCCGAGGGTCAGCGGGTCTGTCCAGCCTGCGGTCTCGGCGCGGGAGAAGCCGAAGACGATGAGGAACAGCCCGGCGCAGGCCAGCACGGTGCCGGGCCAGTCCATTCGCGGCCGGACAGCCGGGCGGCTGCTGCGGATGTAGGCCAGGGCGCCGGCCACCGCGATCGCGGCGAACACCAGGTTGACGTACAGGCAGTACCGCCACGAGAGGTACTGGGTAAGCACCCCGCCCAGGATCAGCCCGATCCCGCCGCCGCCGGCAGCGACCGAGCCAAAGACGCCGAACGCCCTCCCCCGCTCTCGCGGATCCTGGAACGTGCTGACGAGGGTGCCCAGGGCCGACGGCGCGAGCAGGGCGCCGAACACGCCCTGCAGCGCCCGGGCCGTTACCAGGATGACGAACGACCCGGCCGCGCCGCCGATGGCCGAGGCAAGGGCGAATCCGATCAGGCCGGTGATGAAGACCCATTTCCGGTTGAACATGTCGCCAAGCCGGCCGCCTACCAGCAGCAGGCTGCCGAAGGCGAGGGCATAGGCCGTCACGACCCACTGCCGGTCGCTGTTGGGGAATCCCAGCGCGCGCTGGGCGGACGGCAGCGCAATGTTCACAATCGTGGCATCCAGCACCACCATCAGCTGGGCGATGGCAACGACAACCAGGACCAGCCAGCGCCTGTCACCAGGCGCCGCGCGGCGCTGTTCAGTGGCAGAAGACGTTACCGATGACATCAGGTGCATACCCCCACCGGCCGCGACTCCGCGTTCGGCCGACCTCCGCTCACGCCGGCTGATGCGGTCATCCTGCCTTTGCTAGAGGTGCCGCTCGACATGCGGAAGGACTGTCCGGCTCTGTCCAGTGCGGCGGCGGCTTCGTCGAGGATCGGGTAGTAGGCCTGGAAGACGTGCGGCACCCCGGGGGTGATGTCGAGGGTGACCTCGACGTCGGCGGTGGCGGCCTGCCGCGCGAGGCGGACGGCGTCGTCGAGGAGAACCTCGTGGGTGCCGGCCTGGATGAGCAGGGGCGGCAGGCCGGACAGGTCGGCGAATATGGGGCTGATGAGGCCGAGGGCGGCGTCTTGTCCCGCCGTGTAGTCGGTGACCCGGGCCTGGAGGTTTTCGCGGCTGAGCAGCGGGTCGGCCTCGCGCTTGGTTTCCATGGTCGTCCCGGCCAGGGTGAGGTCGGCATACGGTGACATGACGAAGGCCGCGGCGGGCAGGGGCAGCCCGTGATCGCGGGCGTTGACCAGGGTGGCGATGGCGAGGCCGCCGCCGGCGGACTCGCCGGCGAAGGCGATGTCCGACGGGGCCGTGCCGCTTGCAGGAGGGCCTGGTAGGCGGCAAGAGCGTCGTCGACCGCGGCCGGGTACGGGTGCTCGGGGGCGAGCCGGTAGTCGACGGAGATGACCTTGGCGCGCGTCGCCGGCCGACCTGTGAGGCCAGGCCGGCGGCGGGGCGGCGTCACCCATACGTACACGCCGCCGTGGAAGTACAGGACGACGTGGCGGGGTTCGATTCCGTCGACCGTGATCTCGGCGGTCGGGACGCCGCCCAGCTGGCCGGGTCACCGTCACGTCGGCGGGCAGCGGCTGCGCCGACGCAACTCCCGGAGCAGTCGCCGTTGCTCGCTGACGTCGCTGCCGGGCGGGAAGGCTGACTGTCGCAGGATCGCGTCAAGGTTCTCCCGCTGCTCGGTGCTCACGGAGGTCTCCCTTCGGTTGGGCTGGTCTGGCAGCGCTCCACGCTCGCCCTGTCAGTCCGCCGCTGCGATATTCCTGCCGGGTGGCGGGCCACTACCAGCCTTGCCGCCAGGCAGGTGAGGAGGCGTCACCGGATCATGGTGATTCGCTAAGTGCGCGGTGCAGCGCTTCGAGTGGTCTTGCTCGTAAGGCCAGCTGAGAGCAGCCGTAGTTCCCGTGCGCGCTGAACTGCCGAGGAACGATCTTGCGCCTGGAGTTTCGCGTAGATATGGCGGATGTGCGTGTTTACGGTGTTGACCGATACTGAGAGCTCGCTGGCGATCTCCGGCCGGGAGAGATTCGTCGGCAGATATCGAAGCACCCGCAACTCGCCCGGACTTAGCTGCTCGGTCTCCGACAGCGAAGACTCATCGCTCGGCGCGGCCGATGATCCGCGCATGACGTCCAGGACGGTGGTCAGCAGGGCCGCATGGGCCGTTTCATGCCGCGGCATTGCCTCGAGCAGCTTCGAGCGAGGCCGTCATCGCGAACGGGAGGACAAGCCGGTCCGCCTCCGCCAGCGCCAGCGCGCTCTCGCCAGCGGCGGTCGCGGCGCGCTGGTCGCCGAGTTCCTGGTGCGCGAGCGCTGCCAGCAGGTGTGCCTCAACGACTGTCACGTATCCGATGGCCGGAGCTATCCCGGTCAGGACATCGTGGACCGCGGCAAGAGCGGCTGCTGGGTCGCCTTCCGCGAGGCAGATGGCCGCTCGGGCATTGTCGATCTCGCCGGAGCCTGCCAATTCTGGGTCGAGGGCTGCTATCGAGGCGCGGGCCTCGCTGACCTGCGCGAGCTTGGCTTGGGTGCTCAATCTCCAGCTCGCCAGCTGACCCGCGAGCGCGTGTGAGCCTTCCAGCTGCGCCTGGAGGTCTTCGGCTGCGCTGTATTCGGCAAGTGCCTCGCGGAACCTGCGGCGGCCGGCCAGCAGCATGCCGGTCGCCATGTGCAGCAGCAGTCTGATGCCAGGACCTGTGTCTGTCTCCAGAGCGCGCGCGGTGCGCTGCAGCCACTGTTCGCCCTCGTCGAATTCGCCGGCCCAGATCAAGCCGCCCGCGAAGTTGAGGAGCGCTGGAGCGATGATCGGCTCCTCGCCCCAGCCGTGTTGCTCGGCGAGCGCTATGGCCTCGCGGCAGCGCTGCCGCATGACGGCGAAGGTCTCAATCTTCGATGCGAAGGCAAGCTGAGCCAGGCAGGCAACCTCGAGGTAGGGCCGTCCGATCTTCCTGGCAAGGTCGGCGCCCTCCCGCAGGTGCTGCTCGCTGTCCCGATTCCCAAGGGCCCAGGCTTCGACGATGCCGAGATTCATGAGCGCGACCACGCGCAGGTCGCTGTCGAGGGCGATGTCCTCGTCCGACTCGCCGCTGACGGGGGAGGCCAGGAATCTCACTTGTTCGAGCACGCCCGTGAGATGGCCGCGACGGCGCGCGAGAGAGAGTTGCAACGCTGCTGTCGCCACCTGGAGGCGGTGCTTGCGGTCTGGCTCGGCCGAGCTGATCGAGCTTTCGGCGACCTTCAAGTGGGCGGCGGCCTCGTCCAGGCGACCTCGGACAAGATCACTGGTTGCCCGCGCGAGAGGAAGATCCGGTCCCTCCGTAACCGTGCTCGGCGGAAATGCCCGCAAGAGCGTCTGGATCGTCTGCGCTTGTCCGTCCAGCGTCAGGCCGAACGAGTGGTCCGCTAGGAGCCGCGCAGCGTCGGACCAGTCGCCTGCGGCCTGCGTATGCCGGATGGCGTCGACGATCTCGCCGTGCCCGCTGAACCACGCGGCCGCCCGCCGGTGCAGGGCCGGCAGTTCTTCCGGCGTCCTCCGGCGCAGCTCAAGGCGGAGCAGGTCAGCGAAAAGGTGGTGATACCGGAACCACGTCCTGGCCGGATCGAGCGACACGACAAACGCGTTGGCGTCCTCGAGGCTGAGCAGGACCCCTTCCGAGCCGGAGTGACCGGTCAGCAGGTCGGCCAGCTCGCCGTTGACGCGGTCAAGCAGGGAGGTGCGCAGAAGCAGCTGCTGGATCTCGGCCGGCTGGCTGTCCAGCATTTCGGCGATCAGATATTCGGCCACCGTCCGGTTGCTGCCGGAGAACTCCGCGACAAATCGCTCCGGGTCAGGGCTGCTGGCCAGCGAGATCGCCGCCAGCCGCAGCCCCGCGGCCCAGCCTTCCGTACGCTGGTGCAGCTGAGCGACCCCGGCTTCCGATAGTTCGATGCCCGACGCTTCCAGGAATTCGCGGGTCTCGCGCTCGGTAAATCGGAGGTCTGCTGCGCGGATCTCTGCCAGGTCGCCGGCGAGACGGAGCCTGTGCAGTCGCAGCGGGAGGTCACGCCGCATCGCGAGGATCGCGTGCACATGCGGAGGGAGCCTTTCCAGCAGCCGGGTTAGCTGGCTGAGCGCTTCCGGCGAGGTCAGCTCGTGGAGGTCGTCGATGATCAGGAAGGTTCGGCCTGGAAGCTCGGCGAGTTCCGACAAAACCCTGCCGACGATGGCCGCCTCGTTGAAATCGGGTGTCGCGGCCAGTCGCTCGCATTCTGCGGGAGCGTCAGCGGCGCCCCGGACGGCGCTGATGACGGCGAGCCAGAACTGCTGGGAGTCCTGCTGGTCGCGCCGTACTTGAACGATAGCCAGTCGGTGCGCCTGTGCAGGACCGGCTGCCCAAGCGCGCAGCAGTGAGGTCTTGCCGCTGCCTGCGGGGGACGAGATAAGCGTGACCTTCGCGTCCGCCGCGCGGTCGAGTGCTGCGAGAAGGCCCTCCCGCTGAATGAGCCGCGGAGCTGCCGGGGCCGCCCTTCGAGGATTTGCCTTAAATGCCACGCCTGAACCCGATCATCAGCGTGCCAGCCTGCCGCCGTCCGCCTCTGAGCATCAATTCAGATTACGTGACCGGTCGTCCGCGCGTCGTCGGCTGCAGGGCGATATGCCATCGCGGCGCCGGGAGTCACCTGATCCTGGTGATGCGCACTCATCTGTTCGCGCTGGACCGTGGACCCATGGATCCTGCATCTGCCAGGTACCTGATCCGGATCAACGGTCACCTGGGCGCTACGTTCCTGTTCGCCTTCCCGGCGATGGACTCGCGGTGGCAGGGACCGGAAACGGTGCTGACCGGCGTGCTGGACCGGCCCGGGCTCTATGGCGTGCTGGCCGAGATCGAGGCGCTCGGCCTCGACCTGCTCGAGATCCGCCAGATCACCGATCAGACATCACCAGAACACGGTGATACCTGCTCACCATGAAGATCCCTAATCTCACGGCCAGACCGATTACCGAGGAAGTGATGGTCAGATGACCAGTGCGCCCATCCGCGATCCGCTCGCAGACCACCTCATCACCCCGCAGAACGCAGCCCTTCTGCTCATCGACTATCAGCCCACGCAAGTGGCCAGCATCCGCTCGATGGACCATGAACTGCTGGTCAAGAACGCCGTGTCGACCGTCAGGTTGATCAAGACGTTCGGGGTGCCCGTCGTGCACTCGACCGTCAACGTAGCCACTGGCCGCGGCCAGCCGACGATTCCTGAGCTCGCAGCGCTGCTCGAGAACGACAAGCCGCTCGACCGGACCACAGTCAACTCGTGGGAAGACATCGAGTTCCTGGAGGCTGTCCGCGCGACCGGCCGCAGGAAGCTGATCTTCTGCGCTCTCTGGACCGAGGTCTGCATGGCCTTTACCGCGCTTGATGCGCTGCGCGAGGGGTACGAGGTATACCCGGTGGTCGACGCGATCGGCGGGACGTCGCCCGAGGCACACCGCGCCGGCCTGGATCGCGTTGTCCAGGCGGGCGGACAGCCGATCAGCTGGGTGTCGCTGGCTTGCGAGCTTCAGCGCGACTGGGCACGCCAGGAAACTGTCGCAGACGTCATCGAGATTGTTATCACTGACCGTCTGGGGAAGGAGTAGCCGCGGAATGGGAACGCCAGGCGGCGGACCTCAGGCAGCAGCCAGCCGCAGCGCAGAGCTGCAGGAGGCGCGCACATATCTGCGCGACGCTGACCCGGTGCTGGCCAGGCTCATAGCTGACCGGCCGGACTTCGACCCGCGCCGATGGATGACCGAGCTGCCGCCGATGGATTTGTTCGGTGCCCTGCTCTTCCAGATCATCGGTCAGCAGCTGTCGGTCGCGGCAACCCGGCGGACCCTCGGCCGGATCCAGGCGCGCTTCGGCGGGCGTCTCCCGTCGCCCGCGGAGGTGCTCGACACAGATCCGGCCCAGTTCCGTGAGGCCGGGCTGTCCTGGCGGAAGATCAGCACGCTGCGGGATCTCGCGGAGCGTCTGACGGACGGGCGTCTCGACCCGGACGAGCTGGCGACGCTGGCGGACGATGAGCTGATCGCGGCACTCACCGAGATACCCGGGATAGGCCCGTGGACTGCACAGGGCGCCCTCATCGTCGCGCTCAGGCGCGACGATGTCGTCCTGCCCGGCGACCTGGCCCTCCGCAAGGCTGTCCGCACGACTTACGGCCTGGATCACCTGCCCGCGGAGGAGGAGGTCCTGGCTATCGCCCAGAAATGGCGGCCTTACCGTAGCCTTGCGACCGCCTACCTGTTCTCGGCCGCTTTCGAAGACGCTCAGGAGATCGCTGCCCGATCGACGCAAAGCGCCCGCCTGCCGCCCGAGGCCAAGGCGTAACACGTGCGCGAGCGTGAATGAGGCGATGCCCATGTCAATGTTCGATTACGACTCCAGGCCAGCCACCGCTCAAGTGGTCCTCGTCAGCGCGCCTTCGTCTCGTGCGGCCTACGAGATCCGGGATTTCCTTTCAAGGAACGGCCGGCCCTTTGAGTGGGTAGATGCCGGTCAACCTGACGCGGTGCAGGCAGCCCTGGGTGTCGCCGGCGTCCCTGCGTCATCGCTCCCGGTCTGCGTCCTGCCTGACGGGTCGCGGGTTGCCTCCGCCACAGTCCAGTCGGTTGCCGCAGGCCTCGGGCTGCTCGCGCCGCCAGCTCGGTCTGACTACGACCTGCTCATTGTCGGCGCAGGCCCGGCAGGTCTCGGCGCGGCTGTCAACGCGGCTTCCGAAGGCCTGAACACGATCATGATTGAAGCCGTAGCGCCAGGCGGCCAAGCGGGAACTACCTCGATGATCGAGAACTACCTCGGCTTCCCGGGCGGCATCAGCGGCAGCGAGCTCGCAACCCGGGCTGTGGTGCAGGCGCGGCAGTTCGGCGCAGAATTGCTGCTGGCCCGTTCGCTGGCAGACATCGCGGATGACGGGCCAGCGTACATCGCCGTGTTGTCCGACGGCACGCGCCTGCGCGGCCGGACGTTGCTGTTCGCCAGCGGGGTCGAGTGGCGTCGGCTGGAGGTACCGGGCATTGATGACCTCCTGGGCGCAGGCCTCTATTACGGAGCCGGGCCTAGTGAGGCGCTCGCGTCTACTGATTCCCGCGTTGTCGTGATCGGCGGCGGCAACTCTGCCGGTCAGGCTGTCGTCCGCTTCTCCCGGTACGCCGAGAAGGTCACCCTGCTCGTGCGCGGTCCCAGCCTCGCCCAGTCGATGTCGCAGTACCTGATCGACCGGCTCGGCGATCTGCCGAACGTTGAGATCAGGCTGCGATCGCAGGTGACAGGATTCGATGCAAGCGACCGGCTCCGCGCCGTCACCGTCAGCTCGGCCGAACATGCACGTCCCGCCTCCGTACCGGCTGACGCTTTGTTTATCTGTATCGGGGGCGCGCCCCGCACCCACGGTGCGGCCGGGATCGGCCTGGCGATGAACCACGCTGGCTACCTCGTGACTGGCCGCGATGCTGCCGACAGGCCGGCCCGGCACTGGGCGCTGGCGAGAGAGCCGATGCCGCTCGAGACGAATCTCCCCGGCGTCTTCGCGGCCGGCGATGTGCGATTTGGCTCGGTCAAGCGGTGCGCTGCGGCGATCGGCGAGGGATCCATGGCCGTGGCATTGGCCCACCGGCGCCTCGCGGAGGTGGGCAGTGAGTGACCAGAGCGGCGCGACCAGCCGGGAGGTCGCGGTGGATGCCGAGTTCGGAGCGCTGGCCTCTGATGATCGCATTGCAGCCGCGGCGGCGGCCCTGGAGATCAACGGCATCCGCTCCGTCATCGCCGGCTCGGGTGAGGAGGCCCGGGAAATAGTCGGCCGCCTCCTGCCCGAGGGCGCCGAGGTCTTCAACAACACCTCGCGGACGCTGGAAGCCATCGGACTAGCCGACGACATCGAGCAATCCGGCCGTTACCAGCCGCTCCGGCCGCGGCTGTGGCGGATGGACAGGAGGATGCAGCAGCATGAGATACGGACGCTGGCAGCTTCGCCCGACTATGTCGTCGGCAGTGTCCACGCGCTGACCGAAGGCGGCTCGCTGCTGATCGCCTCGGCGTCCGGCAGCCAGCTTGGCCCGCTCGTGTCGGGCGCGGCACACGTCATCCTGATTATCGGAGGCCAGAAGATCGTCACGGACGTAGCGGCCGGGATGCGGCGGATCTACGAGTACTGCTACCCCCTTGAGGATGCCCGCGCCCGGCAGGCCTACGGAGTGCCAAGCGGCGTCAACAACATCCTTGTCATCAACAAGGTGATAGAACCTGCGCGCGTCACCGCGATCGTCGTGCAGGAACGCCTTGGCTTCTGAGCGACGCCGGACAAGACAAAGGAGCTCGAATGGTCGGGACACCTGACATCAACACTGCCGTGCAGCCGAGCGGATCAGGCTGCGTCGAATGTGATGCAGCTGGAGGCTGGTGGGTACACCTGCGGCGTTGCGCCGAGTGCGGGCATGTCGGCTGCTGCGATACCTCGCCCTCCCAGCACGCCACCCTGCACTGGCGGAGTACCGGCCACCCGGTTGTCCAGAGCTTCGAACCCGGCGAGGAGTGGTTCTGGAACTACCAGACCGAGGAAGCCTTCGCCGGTCCGGCGCTGGCTCCGCCCACCCATCACCCGCTCAGCCAGCCAGTCCCCGGACCGGCGGGCCGCGTTCCGGCGGACTGGCAGCTCCACATTCACTAGTTCAGGTTTGGTAACTGGGCCCGACAGCGGTCAGCCGCTGACGCTGTCCAGATCGCGCATCGCCTGGTCATCGAGGGTGATGTACTCGGCGGCCAGGTTCTCCTCAAGATGGGCGACTGAGCCGGTGCCCGGGATGAGCAGCACATTAGGGGCCAGCCTGAGCAGCCACTGGAGCGCGACCTGCGGCGGGGTGACGCCGAGGCGACTGGCTGTATGGCGGACCACCGGGCTGGTAAGCACCGGGTTATCGAGGCCGCGTGGCCAGCCGAGCGGGCAGAACGGCACGAAGGCTATGCCACGCCTCCGGCACTCGCTGAGCAAGGGAGCAGAGCTACGGTCAGCGAGGTGGAACAGGTTTTGCACGCAGACGATGTCGGTCTGCTCCGCGGCATGACTCAGCTGTTCGAGACTCACGTTACTCAGGCCTATCCCGGCAATCAGTCCCTCATCGCGGGCCGCGACCATCGCAGCCAGCTGGTCGTCGAAGCGCGCGTCCACGCGGCCGTCACCTGGCAGGCGGAGGTTGACCGCGGCGAGCTGCTCGACACGCAAGCTACGGAGGTTGTCCCCGATGCCGCGCGCGCAGGTGGCCAGCATCGCTGCCATCCTGTCCGGCCGCGACTTTGCTGACGATCGCCAGTCCCCTGGCATAGGGATACAGCGCGTCGTGGATGAGGGAATTCACGGTGCCCGGGCCGTAGTACTGGGCGGTGTCGACGTGATCGACTCCTGCCGCTACCGCCGCACGGAGCACCCCGATCGCCGACCTGCGGTCCGGCGGCGGCCCGGCGGCGAACTGACCCGCAAGCTGCATGGCGCCGTACCCGGAGCGAAGCACCTGCACCCCGCCGAGCGTGAAAGCTGACCTCATGTGCCGACGTTACTGAGCATCAAGGTGAGCGGCTGTCACCTAGTTCAGGCGATTTCCCTGGCGAGCTGTCGCGGCACGCATGGCAGGGGGGTGTTGGGCGGGCTCCAAAGGGGATATTCGCGTACGGGCGTTACTCCTCCCGGGTCGCAAGCAGTCCATAGCTCAAACAATGAGGACAGGAGTATCTGATGACGACGAAAGCCGCCTTCTCGCCTGAGCAATGGGAAGCAGTCCTTGAGGGCCCGCCGAGCGCCGGAATGATCGTGGCTACCGCTGCCCGCGGAGGGACGATCCGCGAGTCCATCGCGCTGTCAAAGGCCTACATCGAAGCGCGCGCCCAACACGGGGAGAGCGAACTCCTCGACGAGATCGTCGCAGCGAAGCCTGAGATAGACCACAAGAGGTACCACTCGGCCGGAGAACTCAGGGATAGCGGACTGGAGCACATCCGAGGCGCTGTGACGTTGCTCGACAGCAAGGCGACGGCCGAAGAAGTCGACGACTACCGGCGCTTCGTGCTCGCCCTGGCTAACAAGGTCGCGGCAGCACACCGGGAGGAAGGGCATGGCGTAAGCCCAGGCGAGGCCCAAGCCATCGAGGAGATCACGACCGCCCTCGGCACGACCAGTTCGTGAGCGCAGCTGACATCCGGGACGCAGCGGGACGCGGTTCGCGTTGCGTACCTAAGATGAGATTTAGCCCACAAGATCTCGGTGCGGCCGAGGGCGCGCGGGCAGCCGGGGTAGAGCAGCGGACACGGTCAGTCTGCACCCGGCGAGGTCAGCGGGCACCGGATGAGGGGCGATGGGCGACGCCGAGACCCGGCAGGACGCGACCCCGGACGCGCCCGGCCTCGACTGGCAACGCGCCATCGCCGATGCCCTCGTAGCACGCGGCGTCACGGTGGCGGCCTACGTGCCGGACACCCGGCTGCAGGGCATACTGCGGGTGCTGGCCGGGCACAGGGTCCGGATGCGCTCGCTGACCAGGGAAGAGGAGTGTGTCGGCTACGCCGCGGGTCAGCGGATCGCAGGCGGGCGCCCGGTCGTGCTCATGCAGAGCTCAGGCCTGGGCAACGCCCTCAACGCGCTAGGCAGCCTGGCGGTGCCCTATCGCCTCGGCATCCCGTTGGTGGTGTCGATGCGCGGCACGCTCGGCGAGGCCAACCCGAGCCAGATTCCGATGGGCCGTGCCACCGCGCAACTGCTCGGCGCGCTGGGCATCCAGGCGTTCTCGCTGCGATCCGCGGCGGCCGTCCGGCAGGCGACGGACGGCGTGCTGACGCTCGCTTATGACGCGGGCGAGTGCGCGGCGCTGATGCTCGAGGCAGAGCTTGGCGGCGGTCGTGAGACCAGCTGATATCGCGGCGGCCATCGTGCGGACACTGCCGGAGGCGCTGTGCGTTTCATCTCTGGGTACGGCGACCTCGGCATTGCGGTCCGCCTCGGGTGACGGCCCTCACCTGTATCTCGGCGCATCGATGGGCTCGGCGCTGGCGGCCGCGATGGGCGTCGCCGAGGCCGTTCCCGGCCGGCTGGTCGTCGCGCTGCTCGGGGACGGCGAGCTGCTCATGGGCGCCAGCACGCTGTGGTCAGTGGCGGCGTACCGGCCGCCTAACCTGATAGCCGTCGTGCTGTCGGACGACGCGTACAGCATCACCGGACAGCAGCCGCTCAGCTTGCGGCCGCGGTTCGCGGACGTGGCGCAGAGCCTCGGCGGAATCGCCGGGCTGCGAGTGCATGATGACGATCAGCTGCGCACGGCGCTGATCAAGCTACCGCGGCCGAGCCTGATCGAGGCGGAGGTGACCGACGCGGCTTGGCCAGGCCCTTCGCCGTTCGTTGATCCGGCCGTGGTCCGCCTCGCCTTCACCGCGAACGCGACCGGGGTCATCAACTGATGCCGCTAGTCGCTAGTTCAACAAGCGTGTTGAGCAATACGTTCGCCCCGTTTGTCACGTCACTCCAGTCGGTGTCCTCCTCGGGGCAGTGGCTGCGGCCGCCCTTGCTGGGCACGAAAATCATCCCGGTCGGTGCGATCGTGGCCATGTTCTGGGAATCGTGGCCGGCGCCGCTTGGCATGGCGACCGTGCTAAGGCCCAGGCTGTGCGCATGCCTGTCGATCGCAGATCGTATATGCGGGTTCAGTTCGGTCGGCGCTATCGAGAGATCCGGAAACCAGGCGTAACGAACACCGTTGCCGCTGGCAGCCTGAGCCGCTTTCGCCTCGAGGCGCGCACCCAACGTGCCAAGCCGGGCCGCATCTGGATCGCGGTAGTCCAGCGTCAGCCGGGCGAGGCTCGGGATGACGTTGGCACTTCCCGGAAAGGTATCCACCCGCCCGCAGGTCGCGACGGCGACATCGCTCACGGAGGCGGCGATGCTCGGCATGGCGGCGATCAGGTCCGCCGCGGCCAGCAACGGATCCTGCCGCTCGGTCATGGGAGTCGTGCCAGCATGGTCGGCACGGCCGTAGAACTCCACGACGGCCCCGCCGAGGCCGACGATCGATGTGACCACGCCGATCTGGGTGGCCGCTGCCTCCAATTTCGGGCCTTGTTCAATATGGAGTTCGACGAACGCGTAAACGGATTCAGGGTCGATCCGCGTGTCGGTGAACGCTCCGACGTCCCACCGGCTAGCGGTCATAGCATCCAGCAGGCGGTCGCCGTCTCGGCCGACCATGGCCCTGAGCTGTTCTTCGTCAAAGCCACGCGTCAGCGCACTGGAACCGAACAGATGCGAGTAGTTGCCTTCCTCATCAGCGAAGACGATAGCTCGCACCGGCCGGCTGAGCGGTATGCCCTCCTCGGCGATCCTGCGCACGCATTCCAGCGCAGCCACCGCACCCACCGCACCATCGAAGGCGCCGCCATTGGGGACGGTATCGATGTGCGACCCGCTCCAGACCGCTGGCACTTCGGCGCGTGCCCGCGTCGGCGAACATGTTGCCCACGGCATCAACGCGCACGTTCAGACCCGCTGCCCGACACGAGGCCTGGTACCACTCACGGGCTTGCATATCGGAGCGCGAAAATGAGGTGCGGGTGATGCCCGCTCCCGGCGTGCGGCCGATCCCTCCCAGCGTTTCGAGGTCCTCGCGAAGCCGATGCGCGTCGACGGTCAGGCTCATGCCGCGACTACCCCGCCAAAACCAAGGGTCCTCAGGAACGGGTCGGGGTTGAGCCACATGGTGACTTCCTACCAGCACCGCGACCGCTGCGGCCACCTGGGCGCGGCGTGTGGTGCGGGGCCGGGAACCTCCCGGGGTTCGCGGCCCCGCACGTAGTGCCGGGACTACGTGACGACGACGCCTGCGGGCGCGGCGCCGGCAGGCAACGTGGTCGGGGAGGTGGCCAGTTCGGTCAGGTCACCGCCGTGGACGGCGAAAGCGCCAACCGCGGCAATCCTGCTTTCGTCGACGAACAGGTACGCACCGTCCGGGCTGAGGCGGGCGTCGACGGCGCCGACCCCGCCAGTGGCGCCGACCGGCGTGCTGCCTAGCAAGGTCAGCGCTCCGCTGGCGGCGATGGAGTAGCGGGAGATCGTGCCGGAGCCGGTGTTGACCGTGAACAGGAACCGGCCGTCGTGGCTGATCTCCACCCAGCACGGAGCGGTCTGGTCGTCAGCGAAGGGGGAGGAGGCGATCGGCGACAGCGTCGCGTCGGCAGCATCGCTGAATGCCGAGACAGTGCCGGCGCCGGCGCCGTCGTGGGCGTTGGACACATAGAGCTGATCAGGGTTCGTCGGCCGGAACTGGCTGCCGAACGGGCCGAGCCGTCCGGCAGGGAAGGGCGATCCGGGCGCGGCGGTCAGCCGTCCGTCCTGGCCGACGGTGAAGCTGTCGATCAGTGAGCTGCCGACGCGGGTCCCGGCCAGCTTCGTGCCGGTGCTGTTGAAGAGCACGTCGCCGGGCTGCGCATTGTCGGGCAGCGCGACGGTGGACCCGGCGATCGGGTCCAGGCGGCCGTTGGGCCTGAGCCGGAACCCGGTGTAGTCGCTGCCGCCCGTTCCTGCGTTGGCCACGTACACCAGGTCATCGTGGACCGCGACGCTGACTGGCAGCACGCCGCCCGATGAGATCACGCCGTGAGACACCAGCCTGAGAGATCCGCCGGGCCGGATCCGCAGCACGGAGACCTGGTTGCTGCCAGCGTCAGCGGCGATCAGGAAACGGCCGTCCGGCGTGATCTGCAGAGCGCCCTGAGATGCCAGTCCCGTCCCCGTCCCGGCGCCCCCGGCGGGAAACGGGGATCCAGGCTGCGGGGTCAAGGTCCCGTCCGCGTGGCGGTCAAAGGCCCCGATCGTGTTCGCACCTGCAGTGTTGTCGTTGATATAGACGTGCCCGACCACCGCGGACGCGGCAGTCGAGGCGGAGGCTGCGGCGGGCACCGCCACTGCCACGGCCGCGGCCGCCGCCGCGAGGCCGGCAAGCATCGGGCGTGGCCCGCCCGGTATCAGAAAGCGCACTGGGTCTCCTCCTGCGATTTGTCATCTGAAGGACGGACGAGCCCGGCCAGGCAAGGGCACTATGGCTCGCCGATACCCCCGGGCCGGCTTGAGCCCGCCAATTGTCATTCGATGCTGTCGTCGCCGTGTATTGCCGCGTCGGACCGAAACCCTGCTGCCTGGTTAAACAGATCCGCCGGCCACAGAGAATGACCCGATATCAGATAGCCGCGATCGCAGGGTCGGCGCTCGACGATAGGTGAGCTGCTATTCCTCGAAGCGGCCCAGGTCGAGTGCCGACGGGTTGGCGTCTCTAGATAGGGCCCCTCGTCAGGTTGAGCTGACCGAGCGGGCGTTGGCAGTCACGTCGCCGGCTTCGATCCCGAACGAAATGATGCGCGCAGGCTGTATCCGGACGATGGTGTCTTCAAAACGCTCGTTCAGCGCTTTGCCGCCTTCTGCCACCACGGCTGCGGTTCCGCGTATCTCGATCATGCGCGGCTGCCAGGGCGGCAGGACATCGTCGACCACGATGCTGGCCCGGCCGGTGCGCTGCACGTCGCGGAGCTTCTTGGTCTGGCTCATCCGCAGCCCGCCCACGTCGATCGCGTCATGCTCGTCGTTGTACCGAAACGACGTCGGCACCACATGCGGCTGTCCGTCGGAGCCAACGGTTGCGATCCGGCCTAGGCGTTGCTCGGCCAGGTAGTCCAGTTCCTTATCGGTGAAAACGCTCATGCCCGGCTAACCGGCGTGCCGGCGGAGGCATTCCGCTGGCTGCGGACGCCGGCGCGCTGACGGGTGCTCATGGCTCGATCACCAGCCGGGAGATCAGCGCGCCGCGCAGGGTGAACCGGAAATGCAGGTCGGCCACGCCGCCGGGGAAATTACCTTCCAGGTGGTGGACCGCGTCGAAATGCTGGTCATCTGCTCTCGCCGCGGCGGTGAGCTCGACCGTGTAGGTGTATTCGCTGGCCGAGCGGGCCAGCCAGGCCCGGATCTCGTCCGGCCCGTGGTAGTCGCGCCCCTCGTCGGTGACGACGGCGTCGGCGGTGTAGTAGCGCGATCGCGGCGTCGAGAGCGCGGGCGCGGTGCGCGGCGAGGTAGTCCGTGATCACCGTCGGCAGCTCGTCCGGCGTGATCGTGGTTCCCTGGTTCCAATCAGCTGTCTGCATGCAGCCCACCCTCGGGTCTCCCGCCGGGAGAGAGTCAAGCCCGTTGACCCTCCCGCCGGGAGAGGTCGCATAGTTGGTGGTGTGCGTACGGGCCTGACGATCGGAGAGTTCGCCACGCTGAGCCACCTGAGCGTGCGGACGCTGCGCCGCTATCACGAAGCCGGGCTGCTGGAGCCCGCGGCGGTCGACCCCGTTACTGGCTACCGGTACTACTCGGCCGAGCAGATCCCGCCGGCGCAGGTGATCCGCCGGCTGCGCGATCTCGATGTTCCGCTGGCCGAGGTCAAGGCGATCCTGGCCACCGGCGACCCGCAGCGGCGGGCCGAGCTGATCACCGGCCACCTGCTACGTCTCGAGGGCGAACTGGACCGGACGAAGGCCGCCGTCATGTCGCTGCGCCAGCTGCTGCGCCCCGGCGCAGCGGACCTGTACGTCGAGCTGCGGTCAGTCCCGGTGCGCACCGTCGCCGCCATCAGCGGCCAGGTGCGCCGAGACGAGGTGCTCCCCTGGTACGACGACGCGATGGCAGAACTCGACGCGGCGTTCCCGGCCGCCGATCGGACCGGCCCGCCAGGCGGCCGCTACGCCAACGAGTTGTTCACCGAGGGCGCCGGGGCCATGACCGTATTCCGGCCCGTCCGTGCGCCACGCGAGTCCGGCCGGATCACCGTCACCGACCTGCCCGCCGCCGAGCTTGCCGTCACCGTCCACCCCGGCCCGCACGACGACATCGACGTCACCTACGGCCGCCTCGGCGCCTGGGTGGCAGGGCATGCCCTGGCCGTCAACGGCCCGGTCCACGAAACCTACCTGGCCGGACCGCGAGATACCGGCGCGCCCAGCCAGTGGCGCACCGAGATCGGCTGGCCGATCTTCCGCCTCACACCCGCATGACACCCAGCCGGCATGGGCCACCCCGACGGCGCGTTATCGGCCAACGGCGCTGCGAACGGCAAGCGCCCAGGACTTCTCCTCCGAAGACGCGTGCGATGTTAGGGAACCAGATGCGATGCGCGGGATAGGTTCGTAAGTCTGTGCCTAAGGATGACCGGCCGGAGGCTGACCTATGCAGCTTGGATTCAACTATGCCTGGTCGCGCAACGCTTACAGCGGTGATTTCGGCCCGGATTTTAATGTCGGCCAGGACGAATGGAACGAGAATAACCGGCGCGCCGCAAAGGGAGAGCTCGCGGCGATCCCGCTGCACAAGCTGTTTGACTTTCTGGCACAGAATCTCAACGATCTGCGCGGTCTGGGATTCCGCGTTGTACGGTGGTTCATTCTCGGGAACGGCAACGCCTACGGCGGGGCTCCGAAGCGGCTGACCACCGGAGTCGGAGCCTTCGACTACGACTGGGACTTCACGCCCCCGGCCGTTGTCGACATTCGTTTCCGGCGAGACTTCACGGCGCTGCTAACCGCCTTCAAGGCTGCAGACATGCAATTGCTGCCATCTTTCATAGACTTCAAACTGGGCTCCAGGCTTCTCGCCGGGCCTGGGGCCAACGGCACTTTCTACGGCGGCCGAGCTGATGTGATACGTGATGCGAAGAAGTGCGCCGTGTTCCTTGATACTGTACTTGCCGACCTTCTGGCTGCCAGCAAGCCATTTGCGGCTCAGATCTACGCGTGGGAAGTGATCAATGAGCCCTTCTGGCTCTGCAACCCGTTTGGCGCGCTGGCTCTGAATCCGCCGTTCTCGCACAAGCCCGAGGTAACGGTCAGCCAGATGAAGTCTTTCCTCGGGGAAGCCATCCGGCGGATCGAGGCTGCCGGGTTCAGGTCCACGGTTGGCCATCGCTACTTCAACGATTTGTCAGTTTACCCATCCGGCAGCGTGCGTCAGTTCCACTATTACGCCAAACACGCCCCGCTCGGATATTCGGATCCGCCCCAGATACAGGGCGGGCATTTGTTCGCCGTCAAGCCGCCGCCGGTGCTAGGTGAGTTCGAATCGGAGCGAAACCTGAACGGCAGTGCCTGGCCGGAACTGAGCGCCGGCGATACGACGCTTGCGCGGCTCAGGCTGCTGGAAAGTGAGGGCTGTGACCTGGCGCTGATCTGGCCGGACATCCCGGACAGCGGTTCGCTGGTCGGCAGCAAGGACGTCATCAAATTGAGCAATGACGCGCGTCGGCAGGTAGCGGTGTTCACGAACGGGGTTGTCCCGCCGCCTGACCGTGCCGCACCGTTGTAGGTGCGCTCAGACGATGGTGCCGAGATCACTGGTCATGGCGATGTCGGTGCCCGAGCATGGCGTGTACTCATTCCACTCGGCGATCAGCAGTCCTTGCTCACCCGGCTGCACGATCGGAAAGCCGGTTGCGGTGCCGTCGTGCGCATAACTCAGAGCCGCGACGGTCACCTCGGTCAGGCTCGGGATCGCGACAATAAGTTGCGACTCTTGGGTCTGCGTGCCGTGCCAGCTGTCGATGACGACCGCGTAGCCGACCAAAAAACCTGCGCTCGACTCGACCTGGAGCGTGACAGGCTCGCTGTGGCTCGGGTCGACTTTGCTGTGGCATACGGTCGCAACTGTGGGTGGCGGATCCGTCGTGCTGTCGTCCGCGGGGTTGGCTGGCGGTATGCCGGGATAGTTGGTCTGGTCGTAGTCGTAGATCTCCTGGGCGATGCTGATGTAGGGGTTGCCGTCGCCGGGGCTGGTAGCGGGGTCTCCGGTCTCGACGAAATTCGTCCAGGTGAGCTCAAAGCCCTTGCGGACCGGGACGACGACCCGTGCGCTGCCGGCGCGAAGAAACGCCTGGCGCGTGGCGTCTTGGTGCTGGATCTGCCGTATGAAATCCCAGCTGGCAGGGATATCCCAGAAGTAGGAGTACAGGAAGTAGACCAGGTTCTCCCATTCGATGGCCTCGTTGATGAACTTCACCATCTCGCCGTACTGGTACATCGTTGACAGGGCGCCCTTGGATAGCGGCAGGCTGGCATCGGCGAAAGCCTCGCCGTAGTACAAGGGATTGGTCAGCGGCCGCAGCGGCCAGGGCGGATTCTCTTCCGCGGCGGCGGACTGATCGACCGTGTTGACGACGTCGGCGGGCATGAAGTCGAAGCTCGCGCCGAGGAGCCAGCGCAGCAGCCCTTTCATGATCTCGTCGTTCTCCTCCCGCCGCAGCGTCAGAGTGTCGACGCCGTCGATGACGTCCTGGAGCGCTGCGATCTGGGCACTGATCTGCTGCTGCTGGGCGTAGAAATTTGTTTGTGCGGCGTTGTAGAGGGCGTCCCAGACCTGCTCGCGCCAGGCCGTCATCGCCGCGTCAGTCGGGCCGACAGCGATTTCCAGTTGTACGTGGCTTTCAGCCGCCGAACCGGTATGCCAGTCGAATTCCACGGCGATGGCCTGGTCGCCGCTCTGATGCGCCAGGTACGGGCGGCCCTGTGTGTCCAACAGGTTGAAGTCGCTGACTGCAAGCGTGGTGTTAGCGGTGCGGTCGAAGTTGGTGAAGTAGATGAATGCGTGCAGATCGGTGCCGCCGCCAGGATCGGTGAGGCCGCCATTGAACGAGAGCTTGACACCGTCGATCCAACCGTCCTGCACACTGAACGGCACCTTAATCGGCCCTCCATTGGGGAAGTCCTGCCGAACGATAATCGGGCTCTGCGGCTGCGGAGGCGGTGGGACTTCGGCGCCGAAGCGATCGGCAAGAACCAGGTAGTGTGGCTGGTTTTCGCCAGGACGAGTGTCTGCGGTGATGTCGGTGTGCGGCACGTCGAAGGCGAACTGGCCGCCGGCTTGGGCGCGCAGCCTGTCAAGCTGTTCGTAGGCTTCGCGCAACGCCGCGCCAGGTTCTGGGATGACGATGTCGTAGGTCAGCCTCAGGCCGTACCGGTAGAGCCGAACCCGCCATTTCCTGATCAAGCTGAAGTAGTCGATCCGTATCGGGACCGTGCTGGGGTTGGCAATCGTGCGGGTGCTGGCCTCCTGAGATCCCGTGACGGTATTGATCGAGATCGATGTTTTGTGCTCTTGCTTGACCCGGCTGGACGCCTTCTTGGTCGTCGTGATGGCATCCTTCCGGCTGTCGACCGCGGACTGGGAATGCTGATCCTGCGAGCTGAAAGAGGTGCTCGCGGAGCCGGAAACGAAGCCGACTCCGCCCGACGCGGTCGCGTTGACGTTGAACTGATTGGCATGCGTGACCTGCGACGTCGTCGACTGGGCGAGTTCAGTGTTTTCCGTGACGCCGGTCTCGCTGTAGTCCTCGAGCGAATCGGTGACGATCGACGTGAACTCCTGGCTGGTCACCGACCATTCCTTCTGAAACACCGTGGTGGTCTCACCTGGTGCGAGGGGAATGGTCGCCACGAGCTCGCCGCGCTGCAGTCCAGCCGGTGTCATCTCGAGTCGCTCCAGATTGAGCATGCCAACCGGGCTGACCGCGCCGCTCGCGTCGAAGCCGTTGTTCGCGACCACGGCAGCATGCAGCAGGAGCTGTGCTTCGGCGATCGCTTTCGCGTCACTGCCGTCAGCGATCAGGGACTGAAGCTGGTCACCGCGGTAGATCTGCAGCTGACGACCAAATCCAAGAAGTTCCGCTCGTTCGAAGTGCACGAATGCCGACGGTGCCGGAAGCGCGCTCGGTATCGGTGCCCCCTCGAATCTGCCGAGCAGGGCAGACAAGTCAGGCCCGCCATGTCCCGGCTCATATCGCATGGGGCCCCGGACGGCGTCAACGTCGCCGGGCTGCAGGCTGAGCTGGCTCAAATACCCGAACTTGCCGAGCGCGTTACCCGGTGCGAGTGGATCGAACTCAACCACTAGCGGGACATGCGTGACCTTCGGCAAGCTGCGGCTCGCACCTTCAAGGGGTGACACCGTCACAACGCACCTCCGACTAATGACGCGGGCCAGACCGCGTCGGGCCATCTGGCCTTTCTGGGCGCTTCAGCATCCATGCACCGGCGCTGCCTGCGAAATGGCATTGATCGGGCGACGTCCGCCGATGAAACTGGTTCTATTACCCTCCAACGGCCAAGGATTGGCAAGTATTGCGGCATACGAAGATCGCGCAGTTCCCGAGTCGTTCAAGTCGGATCAGAATGCCCACGGTAGATAGAGCCCTCACCAACTCAATACGGCCGTTCACGCTCGCGTCGGGTCAGCTGGCTGGCCGAGATGCTCGGGGCCTGCGTGGTTTCGCTGGCAGGGCGGCGGCGAAGGCGGCGGCTTGGGTGACCCATTCTGTGAGCGCGGGTCCGGTCAGCCCGGCGGGTTCGACGAAGACCATGGACTTCGACCGCCGTCCGGTGAAGTCCATGTGGCGGACGTGCTCGCGCCGCAGGGCGGCGTCGGTGGCCGGTGCTCCGAGGCGGAGCATGAGGTCGCTGCCGACGATGCCGGTGAACATGTTGCCGTTGAGCAGGAACGCGAGCCCGCCGAACATGTTTACCTCGGTGATCTCGCCGTCAATGTCGGCGACGGCTTCGCGTACCCGTTCGGCGAGGTCCTGGTCGTAGGGCATGGTCTCTCCTTCTGACCCATCGTCTCATCGCCTGAGCGGGCTTGCCGGCTGAGCCGCGCTGCGGACCCTTGCGGGGGAACTCGGCAATAAAGCCCTCAAAGATGTTCGGTGGTCGGCTGGCCGGGTAGCGGGACCGGATGAAGCTGTCGGACATACGGGACCTGATTCATCTTGGCCAGCCGGATGCGCCATACGGCGTGCGCGCGCTGGCGCGCTGCTACGACATTGACGACCTCGCCGATCTAGCCCGCAAGCGACTGCCGGCCGGGGCGGCCGCCTACCTGGACGGCGGCGGCGAGGACGAGTGGACGCTGCGCCGCAACCGCGAGGCGTTCGGGGAGGTGGAGTTCCTCCCTCGCATCCTGCGCGATGTCAGCCAGGTGCAGACCGCGACGACCGTTCTGGGCACCGCCATGCCCGTGCCGATCGTCCTATCGCCGGTCGGGGCGCCTCGGATGTTCCACCACGAAGGGGAGCTCGCCGTGGCCCGGGCAGCCAGCAAGGCCGGCCTGACTTACGGCGTCTCGACGCTCGCGACACAACCGCTGGAAGCGATCGCAGATGCCGCTGACGGCAGCCCGCTGTGGTTCCAGCTATACCTGTGGGGCGACAGGTCGGTTGCCAAGGACCTGCTGGCCAGGGCGAAGGCGGCCGGGTACCGCGCCCTGCTGCTGAGCGCGGACACCACGGTGCGATCGGAGCGGGACCGCGAATCGCATCGCGGCATCGAACTACCCACTCCCGAACTCACCCTGCGCACAGTGCTCGATGGCGCCCGTCACCCTTCCTGGGCGTGGCACTTCCTGACCTCTCCGGCTCCCGACTTCCCGAATCTGTCGATGCACGGACCGACATCCAGGCAGCAAATGAAGCAGATGTTCGACGGGACACTTCGCTGGGATGACCTGGACTGGCTCCGCGAATCGTGGGACGGTCCGATCGCGGTCAAGGGCGTGCTGCGCCAAGACGAAGCCGCGCGGGCGGCCGATCACGGCGCCGATGCCGTCATCGTCTCCAACCACGGCGGCAGGCAAATGGATCACCTGCCCGCGACGCTGGAGGTCCTGCCCGACATCGTCGACGCGGTTGGCGACCGGATCGAGGTGCTTGTCGATTCAGGGTTCAGGCGTGGATCCGACATCGTGACCGCGCTGGCGCTTGGAGCGCGCGCCGTCCTGGTCGGACGGGCCCACCTGTACGGCCTTGCGGCGGCCGGAGAAGCTGGCGTGCGCCACGCCATCGACATCCTCACGCAGGAGTTGCGCATGTCGATGGGTCTCTGCGGCGCGGCCACTCTCGCCGACCTGGACCGCGGCTTGCTCAGGCCGAGCGGGCCGCCGGCTCTCGGAGATTTCCGCAACTGACGGAGGTGCGTGATGCCACGAGGTTCAAGTCCGAAACGGGAACGACAGTACGAGCACATCAAGGACAGCGCCCGGGCACGAGGCGAGAGCCCGGAGCGGGCGGCGGAGATCGCGGCCCGGACAGTGAATAAGGAGCGGGCCAGGTCTGGTCAGGCGCGGACGGCAAGCCGCAGCTCGATCGAGGACATCTCCTCATCGCGCCGCGGCGGGTTGCGGTCGCACCGCGGCGCGGCCGGGCCGACCTACAAGCAGCTGTACAACGAAGCCAGGCAGCGCGGGATCAAGGGCCGCTCCTCAATGACCAAGGCACAGTTGCAAAGGGCGCTGAGCCGCTAGCTCAGGCCGTCGAGCTTGCGCTGGGCGGCAGCGACGCTGTACCTGGCTCTGCCCGAAGGCGGCCCACGGATCCTGGTCCGCGCCGATCTCGGCTAGGCGAGCAGTGGCGCCGCGCAGCGTGAACTTGCGAGGGGTCAGGCTCGTGTCCGCCATCTCGGTCCCACGAGACCGGCGTCGCTATCGGGGCGCCGGGCCTGGCGCGCACCGCGTAGGCGGCGACGACCGTCTGGGCATACGCGTTTCGCATGATGTCGATGTAGATCGAGCCGCCGCGCGAGGCTAATCCGCTGGCTCGCCGTGAACATTTCCGGGTCCCTGGCGACGAGCACCTCGGCGACGCCGCGGGCGAACGCGCGGGCGGAGTCGACTTCCTCCCGCCCGTCCAGAGCCACGTGCACGTGCAGTCCGTAGCCGCCAGTTGTCTTGACGAACGCTGTCAGCCCGAGCTCGGACTCGAGCAGGTCCCGCAGCACCAGTGCGCTGCGGCGCACCGGGCCGAACGACGTGCTCGCGCCCGGCGGGTCCAGATCAAAGACCACCTCCTGCGCTCGCTCCGGGCTGACGGACCTGGCCAGGAAGATGTGCGGCTCGACGATCGCCTGGTTGGCCAGGTAGGCGAGAGTGGCCGCGTTGTCGCAGATGACGTGGCGGACCGCGCCGCCTTCCCGCTTGGGCACCTCCGCCCGGCTGATCCAGTCCGGAAAATAGTCAGGGATGTTCTTCTGAACTATGCGCGCGCCGCTGATGCCGTCCGGATAGCGCATCATCACCACCGGGCGGTCCTTCATCAGCGGGATCATCGCCGGCGCGGCAGCCACGTAGTACTCAACCAGGTCGCGCTTGGTGATGCCGTTGGCGAACATCTCCTTGTCTGGGTCGGTGAGCGTGATGACGTGCCCGCCGATCTCGATGGTCGGCGCTGTCAATTCTCGCTCGGTCATCGCCTGCTCCCGCTCAGGCCTTGAGCTGCTCGATCTTGTCCTTGAACAAGGTCGTCGCGATCGTGGCCTTGCGCGGCTGGCCGCGCAGGAAGGCCTCGGCGAACTTCACCGCCTGCTTGTATTCCACCTTGCCGGGGAGCGGGGGCTCGTCGGGATTGACGTTCACGTCGACCAGTGCGGGCCCGTCGTGCGCCAGGGCCTGGCTGATCGCGCCCTGGACATCGGCGGGACGCTCGACCTTGATCCCCAGGCCGCCGTTGGCACGGGCGAAGGCAGCGAAGTTGGTGGGGGGCGACGGGTAACGGACGCCGTGCTCGGGATAGCCGAGGACCATCTGCTCCCACAGGATCTGGCCGAGCGAGTTGTTGTTGTTGATGACGACCTTGACCGGCAGCTTGTGCTGAATGGCGGTCAGGAACTCGGCCATGAGCATGGCGAACCCGCCGTCGCCGACGTAGGCGATGACCTGCCGGCCGGGGAAGGCGTGCTGGATGCCGATCGCGTACGGCAGACCGGGCGCCATGCTGGCCAGATTGCCCGACAGGTAGAACTTGCGGTCGCCCCTGATCGTCCAGTGCCGCGCTGCCCAGGTGGCGATGGTGCCGCTGTCGCAGGTCATGATCGCGTCATCGGCGGCCAGCTGGTCGAGCATGCCGACCACGAACTGCGGCGCGATCGGGTCCCTGGCCGCGTCGTGCTGCGCGTGCATCTGGTCCCGCCACTTGTCCATCGCCTTGGTGTACTTGTCCAGGAACGAGGTGTCTGTGCGCCGCTTGAGCATCGGGAGCAGGCCCTGCAACGCGAGCTTCGCGTCACCGACGACGGGGACATCGGTCGCAACTCTGGACCCGGCACGGACCGGGTCGGCTTCGATTTGCGCAACCTTCGCCTTGCCCGGCGCGGGCAGGTGCTTGGTGTAGGGGAAGTTCGTCCCGACCATGAGCAGCGTGTCGATCTCGTCCATCAGCTCCTCGGTCGGCCGGGTACCGAGCAGGCCGATGCCGCCGGTCGTGTACGGCGAGTCGTCAGGAATCACGGCCTTGCCCGAGAGGGTCTTCACCACCGGGGCGGCGAGGACCTCGGCGAGCTCGAGTACCTCGTCGCGAGCATGCAGGGCCCCGGCGCCGACCAGTATCGCGATCTTGCTGCCGTCCTCAAGCAGACGGGCGACCGCCTGCAGGTCATGTTCCTCTGGCCGGCCGGGAGCCGACAGCATCACCGGTGCGGTGTGCGGTGACCTGGCGGGCGCCACGTGCGCCCACGGATCGGCGTCAGCGTCGGCGACCTGGATGTCATTGGGAACCGTGATGTGGGCGACGCCGCGACGTGCGTACGCGGTGCGGATGGCGTTGTCCACGACCGTGGGGAGCTGCGCCGGGTTGTAGACCATCTGGTCGTACTCAGCGACATCGCTGAAAAGCTTGTCCAGATTGACTTCCTGCTGGTAGCCGGTACCCAGCACGGAGGTCTCTTGCATGCCCGTGATCGCCAAGACCGGCTGATGATCGAGCTTGGCGTCGTAGAGCCCGTTAAGCAGGTGAATTCCGCCAGGTCCTGAGGTGGCGAGGCAGACACCGATCTTGCCGGTTGCCTTCGCGTATCCGGTCGCCATGAATGCGGCTGCCTCTTCATGGTGCACGAGCACGAACCTGACCCGGTCCTGGTGCCTGCGCAGCCCTTCCATGATGCCGTTGATGCCGTCGCCCGGTATCCCGAAGACGGTATCCACGCCCCAGTCGGCGAGCCGCTCGATGATGGCCTCTGATGCGATCCGTGCCACGGTGAACCTCCTCGTTCTCGCTCGCAACCGACTGTCCTGGAACTCAGGCAGCAAACATGCCGGCCGATGTTTGAGGTGCCAGGAGGGGGCAGTGGAGAGCGGCGATGAGCAAGTTGGCGATGACACCAGGCCCCGGGACGGCATCTGACCTTGAGCGCGCGCTCGCGAGCCGGGTCGACGGCGAGGTCCGCTTCGACGCTGGCAGCCGCGCCGCCTACTCGACCGACGCCTCGAACTTCCGCCAGGTTCCGATCGGCGTGGTCGTCCCGCGCACCGTCGATGCGGCCGTCGAGGCGGTCGCGGTCTGCCGTGAGTACGGTGCGCCTGTGCTATCCCGCGGCGGCGGGACCAGCCTGGCTGGCCAGTGCACCAACGAGGCCGTCGTGCTCGACTGGTCGAAGTACTGCAACCGCGTCGTCAGCGTCGCCGCCGACGCGACGACCTGTGTCGTCGAGCCGGGGATCGTGCTCGACATGCTCAACGCCGAGCTGGCGCCGCGCAAGGTGAGGTTCGGGCCCGAGCCGGCCACGCACATGAACTGCACGCTCGGCGGCATGATCGGGAACAACTCCTGCGGCGCGACGGCACAGCGCACCGGCAAGGTCGTCGACAACATCGCGGCGCTTGAAGTGCTGCTCTACGACGGCACCAGGTTCTGGTGCGGGCCCACCAGCGACGAGGAATACCGACGAGCTTGAGCGGCGCGGCGACCGCAGGGCCGAGATATACCGGCGGCTGCGCCGGCTCGGTGAGACGTACGCGGAGGACATCAGAACGCGCTACCCGGCCATCCCGCGCCGGGTCTCCGGCTACAACCTGGACTCCCTGCTGCCCGAGCATGGCTTCGACGTCGCGGGCCTGCTGGTCGGCAGCGAGTCGACGCTCATCACCGTGCTGCGGGCCAAGCTCAAGCTGCTGCCGGTCCTGCCGGAGCGCAGCCTGGTCGTGCTCGGCTACCCGAGCATCGACAAGGCCGCTGACGCCGTGCCTGCGATCCTGCCGCACCAGCCGATCGCGCTCGAGGGGCTCGACCACCGGCTGATCCGCGACCAGCAGGTCAAGCACCTCAACCCGCAAGCGCTGCAGGAATTGCCGGCCGGGTCGGCCTTCTTGATGGTGCAATTCGGCGGCACCAGCCGCGACGAAGTCGACAAGGCCGCGCAGCACATGCTCGACGCCCTGCACGAGACCGAGCACGAGCCGGCCGTGGAGTTCTTCGACGACCCTGAGCGCGAGAACGAGCTCTGGCAGGTCCGCGAGGCGGGCCTCGGCGCGACCGCACACCTTCCCGGCCAGCCCGACACCTTCGAAGGCTGGGAAGACTCCGCCGTCGCGCCGGACCGGCTTGGTGACTACCTGCGTGACCTGCAGCGCCTCTACGACAAGTTCGGCTACAGCAACGACCTGATGCCCAGCCTCTACGGGCATTTCGGCCAGGGCTGCGTGCACACCAGGATCCCGTTCGACCTGTACAGCTCCGAAGGGGTGGCGACGTACCGCCGCTTCATGGAGAGCGCCGCCCGGCTTGTCGTGTCGCACGGCGGGTCGCTGTCCGGTGAGCACGGCGACGGCCAGTCACGGGGCGAACTGCTGGGGCTGATGTTCGGCGAGCGGCTGGTCGGCGCCTTCGGTGAGCTCAAGGCCGTCTTCGATCCTGACAACCGGATGAACCCTGGCAAGGTCGTTCACCCGGCCAGGCTGGACGAGCACCTGCGGCTCGGCGCCGACTGGGCGCCCGCTGCGCCGCGGGACCTGTTCTTCAGCTACCCGGACGACGGCGGCTCGTTCGTGCAGGCCGCGAACCGGTGCGTCGGCGTCGGCAAGTGCCGGCAGCATGCCCATCCGGGCGGCGCGGTGATGTGTCCCTCCTACCAGGTGACCGGTGAGGAGGAACACTCGACCAGGGGCAGGGCCAGGCTGCTGTTCGAGATGCTGAACGGCCACGGCGATTCGCCGGTCACCGACGGCTGGAAGTCAACGGCGGTCCGCGATGCGCTTGACCTGTGCCTCGCCTGCAAGGGATGCAAGACGGACTGCCCGGCCAACGTCGACATGGCCACCTACAAGGCCGAGTTCCTCGCCCAGCACTACCGGGGCCGGCCATGGCGCCGGCCGCGGTCCGATCTGGCACTCGGCTGGCTGCCAGCCGCCGCCCTTGCCGTTTCTCGGCTTGCGGCTGGCAGGTCTGGCCAACGCCGTCACGCATACCAGGGGCCTGGATCGAGCAGCCGCGTTCGCAGCCGGAATCGAGCCGCGCGAGGCGCCGGCCTTTGCCAGGGAGAGCCTGCAGCGCTGGCACGCCAAGAGGAACGAGGCCGGACGTCGGGTGGCAGCGGACGCGCGCGGCACGGTGCTGCTCTGGCCTGACACGTTCACCAACTACTTCCATCCCCATGTCGGCCAGGCGGCCGTCCAGGTCCTCGAGGCGGCCGGCTGGGCCGTCGACATTCCGGCCGAGCCGCTGTGCTGCGGTCTGACCTGGATCTCCACCGGCCAGCTTCGCACCGGCAAACGGGTACTCGGGCGCACCGTGGCACGGCTCGCCGAGCACGTACGGTCTGGCGGGTTCGTCGTCGGGCTCGAGCCGAGCTGCACGACCGTGTTCCGTTCCGACGCGCCCGACCTGTTCCCTGACGATCAGGATGTCGGCCGGCTGCGCGACCACACGCTCACGCTGGCCGAGTTGCTCACCGAGCACACTCCAGGCTGGCAGCCGCCGGAGGTGGACCGGCACGTGCTCGCCCAGGTGCACTGCCATCAGCACGCCGTTCTCGGCTGGGAGGCCGAAGCCGAGCTGCTGAAGGCCGCGGGCGCGCAGGCTGAGCCGCTGGAGTCCGGCTGCTGCGGCCTGGCAGGCAACTTCGGCTTCCAGCGCGGTCACGGCGACCTGAGCCGGGCACTGGCCGAACGGGTGCTGCTGCCCAGAATCCGGGACGCGGCCGCCGGCGACGTTGTCCTTGCGGACGGGTTCAGCTGCCGCACCCAGATCCACGAACTCGACAGCGGCGGCCGCGAGGCGATGCACCTGGCCGAGCTGCTGGCCCACGCCAGCGACTTGCCCGCCGAGCACCCCGAGCGACTGGCCGCACCTGTCAGACTGCGCTCATGAGCACGGCCGACGACGGCAGAAACGAGACCAAGGACGAGCGCGACGACCGCAACCTGCTGGAACTGCTCCAGGAGCTGCGGGTCGCCGGACTCGGCGTGCAAGTTCTGTTCGGTTTCCTGCTGTCACTCCCGTTCACAAAGGGATTCCCGAAACTGACGCATACCCAGCGCGGACTGTTCGTCGCCGATCTGCTGTTCGCCGCGCTCGCGACGGTCCTGTTGCTTGCCCCGGTCGCGTACCACCGGCTGGTGTTCCGGCACCACCTCAAAGAGCCGCTGGTCAAAGTCGCGAACAAGATGGCGATCGCCGGCCTCGTCGCCGTCGCGCTGGCGGTCTGCCTGGCCGTGATCCTGGTCACCAGCTTTGTGGAAGGCAATACCTCCGCCATCGTCGTCGGCGTGTTCATCGGCTGCCTGTTCGCTGTGCTGTGGTTCGTCATGCCGCTCGACCGTCGCCGGCGTGGCGATTCCGCCTGCTGACTTCGGATGTGTCTCTATTGCGGGGTGTCGGCCTGGCGGCTGGCGTCTGCTGCCGCCTGCCTGGCGGCATCGGCGCCGAAGCCGACCCCGATGGCCTCGTCGTCGCTGCGCTGTTCGGCATGGACGATGGCGGCCAGCACCCGGCGGTCGGCGGCAGTCGGCTCTCCGCCAAGGGGCAGTGCCCTGGGATAGAGCGATCGGGTCAGCACCGGGTTCAGTTCCGCGGCGTACATGGTGATCTTGGCCAGCAGGAGCAGGAACGCGACGATTCCGATCACCGAGCCGAAGGCGCCGTAGGTCGCTGAGGCGTTCCTGAGCTGATGGGTCACCAGCCCGGTACCAATGGTGATGAGGGCTGTGAAGGCGACAGCGCCGAGGATCGCGCCGGGAAGCAGGCGACGCACGTGCACTGTCTTCGGCGTCAGCACCGCGAAGCTCGCGAAGTAGAGCCCGATGTTGACCAGCAGCAGGCCGACGAGCAGCGGGATCCGGATGAGGTAACCCGAACCGCCGGTGGTTGCGTAGCCAGTCACGAAAGCGTTGAGGACAAATGCTCCGCCGATTGTCAGCAAGGCGGCCAGGCTGCGTCCTAGGCGAGGCAGGAAGCCGGTGCGCTTCGTCTGGGGGATGTTCCACACCGTCGCCATTGCCTGTTGCGCCGTCTGTGTCACTCCCTGCGCGCCATAGACGAGGCCGACAAGTCCGATGACGAGGCCGACCGGGCTACCTGGCAGCACACTGCGGCTCGCGGGGTTGAAGCTCGAGCCCACGACGGGAAATTGGTGCAGCGTGCTGATGATGCCTGAGCCGAGGGACCGCTGGCCGATGTAGCCGAGCAGCGTAACGACGACGAGCAGCAGGGGAAAGATGGCGGTGAAGCCGTACCACGCAAGGCTGACCACGAGCAGGTTGGTGTTGTCGTCGCTGAATTTCTTCACGACCCCGTAAGGCACGCCAGCCCAGCGAGTCCGCCGCTGCCAGCCATCCAGCCCGGCCATTGCCTTCTGCAAGGGCTCAGCTGGATTCATGACGGCATCCTCGTCGAAGTCCTGGTCACCGAGGTCGGCTGCCCGCGCACGGCAGTCCCCTTCCTTCGTTTCATCTGCGCAAACATCCGCAGGCGTCCGGCCGTCAGCGGATCGCGTAGGCCAGGACTCCGCCGATGCAGGCGACGCCGAGAATGATCCAGGTCACGTAGTCGTTCACCACACCGCTCTGGATGCTCTCCAGCGGCCGGATCAGCGCCATCGCGGGTCGAAGCGCGCGACGCAACCGCGGCAGGCGCGGGCCATAGAGGGCCAGGCCCGCCAGTATGAGAGCGGACACGGCAGTGCTGACGCCGGTGAGAACGTCAGAGGCGGCACTGCTGCCAGAATCCGGCGGATGCGGCATCGCCGGATGGATGATAGCCGCGCCGGACAGGATGGCGCGGTCATAGCTTGCTTGCTCGGTGAATCGCTCCGCCGCGCTCTGCAGGGCCGGCTGCACGTGGGGCACGAATGCCAGAGCGAACGCGGCGAGCATAAGCGCGGCCGCGGGCACGATCATGGAAAGCGGTGTCCGCTGCTTCGCCTGATCGGTCTCGCTCCTCTCCTCGCTGGCTTGCTCGGCCATCTGCCTGTCCTCAGCTGGCGCGTCGCCTAGGCCGAAGAACACGCCGCCCGCCACTCGCAGGACGGCGCCGCCGGCCAGCGCCGAGCAGAACGCCACGACGACCGCGATCCAGGCGAGGTTGTGATCAGCGGCGCTTGCTGAGATCCAGCCCACGCCGAGAAAGGTGGCGAAGGGCGGCAGGCCAGCCATCCCCAGAGCCGCGAGAGTGAAGATGACCCCGGTGGCCGGCAGCGCCCGGCCCTTCCCGTGCAGCGCTGTCTCGTTGACGCTGGCACGGCGGTGCAAGACGATGCCTGCGCAGAGCAGGAGCGCGCCGGCCAGCAGTGCCTGATCGATCACCGCTATCGCCGAGCCAGCCAGGCCCAGCGGGGTCAGCAGCGCGATCCCGGTGAGGACTACCCCGCCGTGGCTCATCGCAGCGAATGCGATCAGCCGTTTCAGGTGCCGCTCGCCGAAGCAGAACAGGGCACCGGTCACCGCCGTGAGCAAGCCGAGCACCAGGAAGATGCTGGTGATTGCCGCGCGATGCCCGATGGCCTGGCCGAACATCGACCAGTACACCCGGGCCACGCCGTAGAGACCGAGTTCGATCATGATGCCGGCGAACAGGACGCCGACGGGAGTCGGGGCGACAGCGACGGCGTCGGCCAGCCAGAACTGGAACGGCACGATGGCGCCCTTGACCAGCAGCCCGGCGATGATCAGCACGAAGGCGGTGATGACCAGCCCGTCCGGCCGGTGCTGGCTCAGGTCGTGGCCGATCTGAGCCATGTTGAGGGCGCCGGTGCGGCCGTAGACCACGGCGATGCCAGACAGCGTCAGGTAGCTTCCGACGCTGTTGGTGATCGCGAAGGTCAGTGCGCCCTGGATCGGCCCGCGCTCCTCTGGCCGGTAGGCGGTCAGCGCGAAGGCGGCGACGCCCATGAGCTCAAACCAGACGAACAGATCGAACATGTCGCCCGTCAGGCAGAATCCCGCCATGCCGGCGAGGAACGTCAGCATGAGGGCGTGGTAGTAGGTAGCGATCCGTTCGAAGTAGCGCCACGAGTACACCATCACCGCGGTCACGAGGACCGCGGCCAGGCAGCCGAGCCCGGTCGCCAGCGGCGTGGCGAGGAAGTCGATGCCGATCGCGACGCCGTGGGATGGCCGGAACCCAGCGAACCAGTACACGGACTCTCGGCGTGCCGCGGCGACGGTGAGCACGCCGAGAATGACGGCGACCGCACCGCTGGTAGCGATCGCGACGCCGTCCAGTGCCCGGCGCTTGCGGCGGAACAGCGGGTGCACGGCCGAAACCGCCGCAGCGACCAGCAGCGGCAGCACGACGGGCAGCGGCAGCAGCTGACGCACAGGCGCTCTCCGATCAGCCCTTGAGCTCGATGAGCTCGTGCGGGTCGAGGGTGCCGAACCGCTTGTGTGCCTGCACGGCGATGGCCAGCAGCAGGGCGGTTACGGCGGCCTCGACGACCACGTCCGTCAGCGCGAGAGCCTGGACGACGGGATCGACGGCGGGGGTATGGAGCGGGATGTCGTAGAAATAGGGGGCTACAGCGCCACGGCGGTAGCCGACCGCGAGCAGCAGCACGTATGTCGAGGACTGCACGACGATCAGGCAGATGATCTGATGCACCAGGTGCCGGCTGGTGACGACACCGTAGAGTCCGACGGCCAGGATCCAGGCGACGACGACAAAGGGGAGGACCTGCATCAGCGCCTCCTGGCCGGGACGAGCAGGGTCTGCTCGAGCATTTCGCTGACGATCGAGGCGAATGCCGCCGCCACTTCGACACCGACGAAGAAGCTGATCAGTGCGATGGTTCCGGACGAGTCCACGGCCCCTGGAGTGCCGCCGAGCGGCAGGAAGTTGGCCAGGTAGGGCAGGCCGAGCGCGAGCGCGGCGACACCGACGGCCGCGAACGCACCTGAGGCGGCGGCCTCGACGGCATCGGTGACATCGACAGGGCTGACCCGCTTGAACGTGAGGAACTGGCCGCCCAGGTAGATGAGCATGAAGGCGGTCGCCGAGCACGGCTCCGCCCTGGAAGCCTCCGGACGGGCTGGTCTGGGCGTGCGAGGCGAGAAACCAGCCCATGACAACGGTGGGCCCGACGAAGATCAAAGCGGCGACCCTGATCGCGTCGGTGGTCACCGTGGCATCCCGGTCGGGCACATCGTCCGCGACCGGGCGCTCTCGTTCGCCGCGCAGGTGCCTGAGTACCAGGCTGACACCGATGGCGGCCGCGAAGAGGATGAACTCCTCGCCCAGTGTGTCGAAGCCGCGGTACTCGAAGTTGACGGCGGACACCACGCCGGTTGCCTTGGTCTGGCCGACGGCGACGCGGTTGATGACGTCCCCGTACGGCCCTGGGTAATGACCGAAACCGGGCAGGCCGACCAGGCCCCACAGGTAGAAGGCCGCGAAGCCGGCGATCGCCACGCCGAACATCCACTGCCGCTGGCGCGGCGTCACTTGTCGTTCTCCTCGTTTCGCCGCACTTTCGCCAGTGCGAGCAGAATCAGGATCGGCAGCGCGATCGCACCGACGGATAGCTCGGAGAGGGTCACATCAGGCGCCTGGAAGACCAGGAACAGGACGGCGAGCAGCAGGCCGTACCCGCTCAGTACCACCACCTGCCGCACCGGCTCCCTGACCAGGACCACCGCAGTCGCCGCGGCGGCGACTAGCACGAGTGCGACTAGCTGCAGGGCATCCATGAGCGCCGCGGGAATAGTAAAAGGCGTCACGACGGCTGATGCTCCGAGGATCACTGGCCCTCCGCATCGGAAGGATCGTGATCGGCGGCTGAGGACCAGTCGCCCGTCTCCCTGATCCTCGCCGCCCTGACAGTGGCGTGGCTCAGGAACGGGGCGGTGATCACCATGAACGCGATCGCGAGCCAGGTTTGCAGGCTGTTGACTGACCAGCCGGACTGGACCAGGATCGCGAGCCCGACGACGACCGGCGCCACCAGCGCGAGGGGCGTGACGTAGTGCAACTTCTGGTAGACGTCCCGCATCAGCAAGATGCCGGCGGAGGAGCCGAGGACGATGACCGCGGCCACTGCCAGCAGCACGTCGGCGACGACGGTCCGAACGATCATAGGCCCCGCCCGAGAAAGCTGACGAAGACCAGGCCGCTGCCGAATGCCAGAACGGCGAGATGAACGGGAAGCTCGAACTCGCCGGATCTGCTGAATCCCTCGGACAGCAAGATCAGCACGATCACCACGACCGCGCTAATCGCCTCGAACGCCACGACCGCTTCCATCACAGATCCGCGCACCAGAACGACGCCGCACGGAATCACGGCGATCAGCATGACGATTGCCGCTACGACGAACCCGTTCACGGCGGCTCGCTGTCGCCCTGGACAAGCTTGTGCACAACCATGACGTCGCGTTCCCGGTCTATGCCGAGCACGAATGTGTTTGGCGCGAGCGAGCGCGCGCCGACGAGCAGCGCGCGGCGCAACCTGCCCTCGGGAGTATCTGGCCCGTACCTGGCTGGCTCAGAAACGAAGCCGCTCCTAGGCTCCTGTCCGTGCGCCACCAACCGCCAGAGCGCGGCGAACACGACGCCGGTCTCGGCGAGTACCTGACGGGGGAGCCCGAGCGCACGAGGCAGCCACGCGAGACGGACGCCGAACCGAACCGAGGCCTGATGGCTGGCTGTCTCGACGAGGGCAGCGCCGATCGCGGCGGCACCCGCCCCTGCCAGCAGCTCGGCCAGAGCGATGGAGTCGTCAATGATCATCCAGAAGGCCATCAGGACGGCCCACCAGCCCAGCCAGGCAACCGGCCGCCCGGCACGGTGGCGCTGCGCCCAGCCTTATTGCCTGAGCGTGAGCCTGGCTGGCGCTGACTGGTCATCGGCGCTGGCTTCCCGCGCCGTGACCAGGCAAACCTTCGCCTGCTGAGGGCTCAAAAGCGGGGTGAGGTAGGCGGCGCGGCGTGGCACGCTGGGCACGTACCTGGCCGCGACGGCGCTGACGGCCCTGTCGTTCGCGCCATGGTGGTTCTTCCTGTTCCGGTTCCTGACCGGGTTCGGCATCGGCGGTGAATACGCGGCGATCAACTCCGCGATCGACGAGCTAATCCCCAGCAAGCATCGCGGCGTGATCGACATCGCTATCAACGGCACTTACTGGGCCGGTGCGGCTGCGGGTGCGTTGATCACCGTCCCCGTCATTAACGACCTGCCGGTCCAGTTCGGCTGGCGGCTCTGTTTCGGCTTGGGCGTCGTGCTCGGGCTGGTGATCTTGGTGGTGCGGCGGCACGTCCCGGAGAGCCCGCGCTGGCTGTTCATCCACGGGCACGCCAAAGCCGCCGACGATTTGGTTGACGGGATCGAGAAGCGGATCGAGCGGGAACTGGGCACCACGCTGCCCGAACCCAGCCAGTCGATCACGATCAGGCAGCGCAAGACCATTGGCTTCGTGACTATCGCCAAGACCATGGTCACGCTCTATCCTGAAACGCACGGTCCTTGGATTTTCGCTCTTCATCGGGCAGGCATTCCTCTACAACGCGATCACGTTCGGGTATGCGCAGATCCTCGCGACGTTCTTCCACGTGACAACGAATCCGGGTTACTACTTCGCGGTCATCGCGGTCGGCAACCTGCTCGGCCCGCTGTTGCTTGGCCGGTTCTTCGATGTGATCGGCCGCAAGCCCATGATCGCAGGCACATATCTCACCTCCGGAGTTCTAGATTCGCTCCAGCGCCGCGCCGTCGAACAGCGGTTTGATCTCGTGCTGTTCGACGTCGGCGGCCATCTCCTCGTCTGCCGGAACCGGCCCGCCGGCCGCGGCGGCCTCGAGGGTTGGCCTGAGGAGGCGGGCGTCGCTCGAGGAGTTCAGGAACAGGCCAGGGCGGCCGAGGACATAACGCACTGCCCGAACCAGTGCGTCACCATCGGCTAGGGGCTCATACCAGCTGAACTGCGGCCCTACTCCTTCCGGCCAGCGCCGGCGCGCAATCGACTTGATCGTCTGCACTGCCACGCCGCGCTGCTCACACACCCCAAGGAGCGCCTCCATGTCAGCCCTGTACCGGTCATCGGACATCACCGTGTAGTTGTAAGGCACGAGCACCGAGCTGAAGTCGAACCGCTCCAGGCTCCGCAGGTGCATGCCCGCTATCCGGAGTCCGTGCCCGGTCACGCCGATGAACCTGGCTAGCCCCTCGTCTCGAGCCCGCGACAGGGCCTCGACTGCGCCACCGGGGCCGTGGGCCGCCTCCCATTCATCTGGCTCGACGAGATTGTGGAGCTGGATGAGATCGACGGAGTCGACGCCGAGGCGGGTCAGCGAGAGTTCAAGGCTGGCACGCGCGCCATCGCCGGAGCGCTCTCCGGTCTTGGTGGCGAGGAAGAATCGCCCCCTGTGCTCCGCCATCCATGGCGCGATCCGAAGTTCTGAGTCGCCGTAGGACGCCGCCGTGTCGATGTGGTTGACGCCGAACTCCAGCAGCGTCGCGAGCACCTCGTCAGCGCGCTCTTGCCGCATGGACCCCAGCGCCGCCGCGCCGAAGATGACGCGGCTGCTGTCATGCCCGGTCCGACCAAAAGGAGCGCGATCCGTCATGGTCGCAGACTACCCACCCCGCCCGGGACCTAGATGGTCGTGGTGCTGCGGTCCGTGCCAACGCCGTTTCCATGATCACGGACAGATTTTCGCACGGCTGCAGAAAGTCGTCCGCGATCACGACCAGCAAGCCGGCCGCAGCCCACGCGACAAAGCCCCGTTCAGGTCGGTGGCATTGACCAGGCCGAGACTGCAAGGTAGCAGCGAAACTCGCCTTCGCCTGCCTGCCGGTGTGATCGCGCCGCTGATGGACGCCGAGGACGATGTCAGGGTCAGGCCCTTGCTACCAGGTATCGGAACACGTTCTCCTGCCGATAGCTGCCATCTGACTTGCGACTGCCCGCGAACGCTCTGGTCAGCGCGCCGCGGACGGCCGGCAGCCCGGAATACTCGATGGCTGCGCGCGCCGGGCCAGAGCTGAGCTGCGTGCGGACCGCCGTGGCGAGGTCGGGGTAGATCAACGGGTTGGGCACGTCTTTGACGACCAGTGAAGTGAGGCCGGCCGTCGTGGCGAGGTGCTCGAGCTGGCCCTCGTCACTCCAGGCGATGGCACCTGGTGCGGCAGTGGGCGCAGGCGGCATCAGCGGGCCAAGCTCGGTGAACAACACGCCGCTCTCGCATTGTGCGGGCGGGCCCCAGACCACCACGCTGATGAGCCCGCCGGGCTTGGTCACGTGGCTCATGTTCTTGAGGGCGGCGACCGGGTCGCCGGCGTACTGCACCGAGTTGAACGCCGTGGCGACGTCGAACTCGCCCGGCGTTGAAGGGCAGCGGGTCTTCGAGGTCTGCGATGGCGAGAGATGCACCGGGGACGCGCTCGCGGGCGATATCGAGCAGCGCCGGGGTCATGTCGATTCCCGATACCGTGGCACCCCGTCTGGCCGCGAGCAGCATCGCGAATCCGCCTCCGCAGCCGACGTCGAGCAGCCTGGTGCCGGCGCCCACTCCGGTCGCGTCCAGGACGGACTCATAGAACGGCGTGCACATCGGCTCGTTGTAGTCGGACCAGTCACGCGCTCCTGGGCCCCAGAGCTCGGCCTGTTCTCTACCTGTTCCCATGCCTGTCCTCTTTCTTGTTCCTGGCAGAACCGGCTCCCGCGGCTGTGGCTCGCTGTCCCGGTCCTGTGGCCTTGACCCATCGTTGGCTGGCCTGCTGACGGGGCGCATCGGTAACAACGCGTATCCGGATACGCATTCGGCGGGGCGCAGACGCTTCGCTGCCGAGCGCGGGCAGGGCGGCCCATCAGTGAAAACGCGTATCGGCCGCCGCGGCCTTGCCTACCTGGCCGCGAAGCATAATGATCTAGTGACGGACCCGCTTTGCCCCGTGGTCATCGGCCGCGATGCGGAGACCGCGCGGCTGCGGTCCGCGCTCGCGGAAGCCCAGGGCTGCGCGGGCGGGGTGATATTCGTCACCGGCGAGGCGGGGATCGGCAAGTCCCGGCTTGCTGGCGAACTGGCCGCAGAGGCGCGGGCCCGTGGCGCGACGGTGCTTGTCGGCCGTGCCGTACCTACCAGCGTCAGCAGCCCGTTCCGGCCGCTGACCGAGGCGCTACAGCAGGCGCTGCGCGAACGCGCGTTTCCCGACGACCCCGGCCTCCGGCCCTGGCTGCCCGCGCTACGGGCCGTGGTTCCCATGATCGGCGGCTCTGAGGGTGATGGTCGCGGGGACCACGCCGCACCGGTGCGCGGCGAGGCCGTGCTGCAACTGCTGCGGCGTATCGCTGGAAGCGCCGGCCTGCTCTTGGTGCTCGAAGACCTGCACTGGGCCGACCCTGACACGCTCGCGGTCGTGGAGTATCTGAGCGACAATCTGTCCGCCGAGGCCGTGCTCTGCGTGGCCACCTGCCGTGCTGACACCCCGTCGGCGGGAGCTGATCTGGTGGCCAGGGTGACCGGTCGACGCGCCGCCCGGCACATGCCCCTCGGCCGGCTGACCGCAGCCCAGGTCGCGGCCATGGTGCGGGCCTGCCTGCCATCGGCACCGGATGACGTCATCGCCCGGGTCCAGCGTGTGGCCGACGGGATTCCGTTCCTCGTCGAGGAGTCGCTCGCTGCCCCCGGCGTGCCACGGTCGTTCGCCGATGGTGTCCGCTCACGGCTGGCTGCGCTCAGTGATGACGAGCGCCAAGTACTGCATACCGCCGCGCTGCTCGGCCGGCAGTTCGACTGGAGGCTTCTGCCGGCCGCCACCGGGCTCGATGCCGGCCTCGTCGCTGGCGCACTGGAGCACGGTGTCGAGGCACAGCTGCTCGCCGTCGACGCCGATGTCTTCCGGTTCCGGCACATGCTGACCAGGGAGGCGGTGGCCGCTGAACTACTCCCGCCCCGGCGGGTCATACTCGCTGCCCGCGCGCTCGCAGCCCTGGAGGCTGCTCACCCAGGCCTGCCCGGGGAGGCGGGTGACCTGGCCGCGAATCTAGCCCTGCAGGCCGGGTACCAGGACCAGGCCGGCCGCCTGTTGCTGGCATCTGGCCGGTCTGCTCTGGACCGGGGCGCGCTAGCCACCTCCGTCGTTACGCTGGGCCGCGCCGTAGATCTGCTCAGTGATCGTGACCAGCGCGCCGAAGCCGAATCGCTCCTTGTCGAGGGCTTGGCATTGGCTGGCCGGGTCGACGAGGCGATGCTGGTCGGCGACCGCCTCATCACCCAGATGCCGCCAGGCGCCGGCTCGGCTACCGCCCGGGCGGCGGTGCATCTGAAGCTGGCCCACGCGGCAGTGGACGCAACCCGGTGGGCCGCCGCGAGACTGCAGCTCGCAGCCGCAAGCGACCTGCTCGCGGCCGTCCCGCAAGCCGACCTCGCCGCCGAGACGGCCACCCTGAACGCCGAGGTCGCATTCGCAGGCAACGACATCGACCAGGCTCGCGCCCTCGCCCAGAGCGCTCTGGCATCGCCGCAAGCAAGTCCCCAGATCCGCTGCCACGCGCTCGAGCTTCTCGGCCGCATCCTGCGCAGACATGATCTGGATGCCGCCAGGGACGCCTTCGAGCAGGCCCTTGCTACCGCGGACGCGGCAGGGCTCGCTGTGTGGCGGCTGCGTGCCCTGCATCAACTCGGCACCATCGACATGTTCGACGACGCCCGCAGCGACCGCCTCGCCCAGGCTCGGCGTATCGCCGAAGATCTGGGAGCCGCCAGCACCGGCGCGGTCATTGACCTGCAGCTCACCGCCGTCGCGATGTTCCGCTTCGAGCTCGGCGAAGCCGAACATCACGCCCAGTCCGCATTGGCCATCACCACCCCGCTCGGGCTGGCCAAGGCACATGCCATCGGGCTGCTCTTTCTGGCCGAGATACAAGCCTTGCGCCGCGACCAGGCGGGCATGGATCACTTTCTCGCGCTCGCCCATGCCGCAGAACCCGGCGAACCAGAAATCGAAGGCAGTGCGCTAGCCGGAGCGCACGGGATGCTAGCGCTGCTCGACGACGACCGCGCGGGCGCTCTGGAGGGCCTCGGCCGCGGCGTTGCCATCCTCGATACGCTGCCCCAGCAAGGCCCGGCCGCCTATCGTGCGATGTGGCCGCTGCTGCTGGCCGCGAACGGCGACAGCGAAGCGGCGGCGGCGATTCGCAACGCCAGGCGGATCGGACTGACGATCAACCGGGTCAACCGGGGAATCCTCGGCTACGCCGACGCGATCCTCGCTGGCCGAGCTGGGGACAAGCACCAGGCCACCGAACTGGCCGTTGCCGCGGACAGGGAACTGCGGCACTACCCGGTCTGGGCGGACCTGACCCGCCTCTGCTCCGCCGAGCCAGCACTGGCAGACGGCTGGGGCCAGCCGCGACAATGGCTGGAAATGGCGGCCGGCGCGTTCACCCAGCACGGGATCGAGCCGCTGGCGTTGCGGTGCCGCCGGCTGCTTGAACAGCCGCCACCGAGTCGCTGGTCCGAGCTAGGCATCACCGACCGGCAGGCCGACGTACTCCGGCTCGTGGCCGAGGGCATCTCCAACAAAGAGATCGCTGCACGGCTGCATCTGTCTCCTCGCACCGTGGAGAAACACATCGAGAGCCTCCTCCGCAAGACCGCTGCCCGGTCCCGAACCCAGCTAGTGGCAATCGCGGGCCCGGAATCACCGTGCGCCTGACCAGTGCCTTTAGAGCATCGTGAGGAGCATGTAGCCCATAGTCAGGCCCATGGTGATCTTCTGGCAGGCGGCAAGGCGCGGGGCGAGTGGCGGCCTTCCGCGTCGTTCGGGCGGGGACCTGGCGCGCCGGTACTGGGCCGTGTCCGGGATAGCAGCTGATCGATCGCCCAGACGATGTAGCCGAGCATGCCGGCCGCCAGCACGAGCGCAAGCGCCGGATTACCGGCGATCGCGCCGGCGTGCCCTGTCATGCCTGGCATGCCGGCCGCCTCGTGGCGTGCCCCCGCGGGCCAGAGCATGTAGAGCATCGCGCCGCACTCGACGACGTGAGGCCCGGGGTGCGACTGCAGGGTCCGGGTACCGCTGCCGCGCGCGCCGCCGGGCTGCCTGCCAGGTGAACCAGGTTGCCGCAACGGCGAAGACGAACTGCCAGGCGATGGCGGGGACGGGGCCGATCCCGGGCTCGAACATCCCGGCCATCGCGATGCCCATCAGCACGTGCAAAGCGTCGGCGTCGGCGTCGGCTGGCCGGCCGTGCAGCCGCCACCAGCACAGGCGGGCCGCGGCCGCCGCGGCGACCAGGATCATCAGGGCCGCGAGCGCGCCAGCGAGCCACGGCGGGCCGGTCATGTCATCGTCCGCCTGGTGGAACCGAAAGGTGCAAATCCCATAACGGACGAGCCTGCGCCTGGCCCGGATTTCGGCGTTCTCATGACGCTGGCAGGTTAATTCAGCTGGCGCTAATTCACATAAAGCCCCTCGCTTGCTGAGCCGCCTGCCGTTCAGGCCAGTGTGCGGTGGCAGAACCCCAATGGGGTATTCTCAGCGATCCTCAGATACCGCCGCCCGGTATTTCTCAAACCCCCTCCCGGTATTCTGCCGCTAGTTCCTCCGGAATTCTTTAGGCCTTCCGAATTGCGGAACTGTTTTGCCCGTGGGTAGATTTCCGGCGTGGACCTGTCGATCGCCGGGATGACGTGCACGGCCTGCGCGGCACGCGTCGAGAAGAAGCTGAACGCGATCGACGCGGCGTCATGCCAGGGATGAACTCGGGGCTGAACCTGAACGCCCCAGCAGTGGTCGAGGCGTTCAAGACGCTGCTGCTGCATCAAGGGATCATCGCGCTGCTCATCTTCGCCAGCCTCGGCCTGGCCTGGGTTAGTGCCCGTGCCTGGCTGGGCGTGCCAGCCGAACCGGCCGGACCGGCAACGGCCGAGGCTCAGGGCCGGAGAGTTCTGCGGACCGGCTTCGGCGCGCTGTGGCTCTTCGACGGGATCCTGCAGGCTCAACCGGGGATGGCGATCGGGCTGCCATCCCAGGTGATCCAGCCGACCGCGGCGAGTTCGCCGGCCTGGGTGCAACACGTGGTGAACTGGGCAGGGACATCGTGGTCGTTCCACCCGATGCAGGCTGGGGCGGCGGCGGTCTGGATCCAGGTCGGCATCGGCATCTGGATGCTCGCCGCCGCTCACGGCTTGCCGTCCCGGCTCGGCGGGCTGGCCGGCGCCGCGTGGGGCCTGGTGGTCTGGGTGTTTGGCGAGTCCTTCGGCGGGATTTTCGCTCCTGGCCTCACGTGGCTGTTCGGCGCCCCCGGCGCCGCGGCGCTGTACGTCGTAGCCGGCATTCTCATTGCGCTCCCCGCACAGGCATGGCACTCACGGCGGCTTGGGCGGCTCACCCTGGCCAGCCTCGGAGTGTTCCTGGCAGGGATGGCGGTCCTGCAGGCGTGGCCAGGGCGGGGGTTCTGGCAGGGAACCGCCCAGCGCAAGCAGGGCACGCTGGCCGCCATGACCAGCAATATGGCCGCCACCCCGCAGCCGCATGTCCTTTCCGACTGGGTCGGCGCGTTCACCGCGTTCGACCAAGCACACGGGTTCGCGGTCAATCTCCTCGCCGTGATCGCGCTCGCGGTCACCGGCGCGGTGTTCCTGACCGGCCGGCCGACCCTGATCCGGCCGGCGCTTATCGGCTTCGCCGTGCTGTGCCTGGCGGACTGGGTGCTGATCGAGGACATCGGCGTCTTCGGCGGGCTGGGCACCGACCCGAACAGCATGATCCCGTTCGTGCTGCTCGCTGCCGCGGGATACCTGGCGCTGGCCCACGTGCCCGCCCAGGAGGCGGAGGAGGCGGAAGAAGTCGCGGTGCCGAGCACGAGATGGCGCGCCCGGCTGGGCTTGGGGCCGCTGCGCCAGTCGATTGCCACGGCGAGCTTTAGGTCCGTCGCCTCTGTGGGCGCACTGGGCGTGATCATCCTCGGTGCGGCGCCGATGGCCGCCGCGCAGGCCAATCCCGTCGCAGATCCCATCCTGGCGCAGGCAATCAACGGGACCAGCGCGCTGGTCGACCAACCCGCGGCTCCGTTCAGCCTTACCGATCAGCACGGCCGGAACGTGACGCTCGCGAGCTTGCGCGGCAAGGTGGTGCTGCTGACCTTCCTGGACGACACCTGCACCACGGACTGTCCCCTGATCGCCCAGGAGTTCCGGCGGGCCGGCCAGTTGCTGGGCGCGGATGCTGCGACGGGTCGAACTGGTGGCGATCAACTACAACCCCGTCTACACCCAGGTGAGCTATATCCAGGCGTTCAACCGCCAGGAGGGCCTCGCAAGGGTGCCCAACTGGGTATTCCTCACCGGCTCCCTGGGCCAGCTTCAGAAGGTCTGGCGGCGCTATGGCGTGCCTGACGCGGAGGTTTTGCCGGCCGGGTCGATGATCGGCCATGGTGACTACGCATTCGTCATCGATCAGCACGGTCACCTGCGCCAGGAACTGGGCTTTGACACCGGGCCGGGCACGCAAGCCACACAGTCGTCGTTTGCCGCTGAACTGGCCGACGCGGCCCAGCAACTGCTGGAGCGGCCGTGAGAGGCCGCAGAGCTGCTGCCGCGATCGCCCTCGCGGCCTCGGTCGTTGCCGCGGGCTGCGGCAGCAGGACAGGACCCGCGGGGAGTCTCCCCGGCGGGCCGCAGCCGCGCGGTGTGGCGGTCCTGGCCACGTCCTTGACGACGGCCGCGGGGACATGGGCGGTCGCGGTCATGGGCGGCTCGGCCGCCGCTCACAATAACTTCTGGCAGTTGTTCGTCCGCCCGGCCGGGACGAGCCGCTGGAAGCTGGTCACCCCGCCCGGGGTGGCCGACAACGGCGGCATGGTGGTGACCGATGCTGGCGGGCGTTCGCTGATCACTGCGATCCGGCCCAGCCAGTACCTCACCTACACCCCGCTGTCGGTCACCCGCGACGGCGGCGGCGCGTGGGCGGTGGCCGGCCCGCTGGACGCAGCCCTGGCCGACTCGCCTGACGCCCTGGCCGCCGCGCCTGGAACGGGGCGGCTGCTCGCCCTGCTGACCAGCGGTGCTGCGAAAGTCGCCGTCCCCGGCTACACCCGCTGGGCCACCCTTGTCAGCCGGCGCGCCCTGGCCGCCACACCTGCTGGCCGGCGCTGCGGCCTCGGCACACTCACGGCTGCGACGTTCACGCCGGCCGGGGCGCCGCTGCTGGCTGGCAGCTGCAGCCGCCCTGGAACCACCGGAATCTTCGCCTTCCTGAACGGGACCTGGCAGGCAGCCGGGCCAGCACCGCCAGCCGCGCTGGCCCGTCAGCGCATCACAGTGCTCAGGCTGACCCGGACCCTGACCGGCACGGTGGCACTCCTTCAAGCTGGGGCCGGGCCGACCGCGAGCCTGATCGCCGCCTGGTCGACACGGCAGCGGCGGCCACTGGGTTCTCTCAAGCCCGGTCCGGCTCGGCGGCGCCAGGCTGACCTCCGCATCGTTCGGCCCAGGCGGCGCTGTCGCGATCATCCTGAACGGCAAACATGCGGAAACCATCTCCGGTCCCTCGCACTCATGGGGCCCGCTGCCGCGCTCTGCCCCCAGGGACGGCGACCCTGACGCCAGGCCCCGTGAGCGGGTTCAGCGCCCTAGCCGTCCACCGCACCAAGCTGACGGTCTGGCAACTCGCGGATGGCACCGCCGCTTGGCGCGTCACGCAGGTCGTGAAGGTCCCCATTCAGTTCGGCTCATCGGGCTGATGCCGGCCGCGGCCAACGCAGCCTCCCCGCGAGCGTCATGGCGCCGCAGGCCGTACCCTGGCAGCCAGGCACGCGCGACCCGCGCCAGGACCTGGCTCCGGCCGGGAGGACACCTGTGTACGGCTACACCCACGACAAAGACGCCTACATCAAACGGCTCCGCCGCATTGAAGGCCAGATCCGCGGCCTGCAGCGAATGGTCGACGAAGACAACTACTGCATCGACATCCTCACCCAGATCGCCGCAGCAACCAGAGCCCTCCAGGCAGTAGCGCTCGGCCTCCTCGACGAGCATCTCAGCCATTGTGTCGCCGGAGCAGTCGCCGAAGGCGGCGACGCCGCGACAGACAAGATCCGTGAAGCCTCCGAAGCCATCGCCAGGCTCGTTCGATCCTGAAACCCGAGTTAGCTCACGATTCCGGCTCGCTGCTGACTCGGCCTTGTGAGCTGCGGTGACCGATCAGTATGCCGATGGAACTTACCGATGGTGGCATCTGTCCGGTCCGTCGCCGGAGTTGCTGGCCGCGCTGACGGATGCTTGGCTTCCCGCGCCCGGCCGTGTGCTTGACGTCGGCTGCGGCCTCGGGAGCGAGGCAGCGCATCTGCATTCGCTCGGCTGGCAGGTCGTCGGGCTGGACCTATCCGCGATTGCCCTTGTCGCTGCCGCCCAGCGCAACCCTGGTCCGGCTTATCTGCGCGCCGACCTGCTGCGTACCCCACTCCAGTCGGCGACGCTGGACGTGTGCCTTGACCGCGGCTGCTTCCAGTACCTGGCCAGACAGGACCGGCCGGGATACGCGGCCGAACTGCGCCGCGTGCTAAAGCCAGGCGGCAAGCTGCTCCTCCGGGTTTCGCTCCGTGTGGCCGGCGTGCGGAACGACATCGATGAGAACGTCATGCACGACACTTTCTCCGCCTGGCAGATCGACGAGCTGGAACGGGCCGAGATTCCCAGCGACACGCGCATACTCGAGGTGCTCCTGGTCCGGCTCACGAGGGGACGGGACGGCTTGACGTAGATGGCCGTCAAGAGCGTTACCGTCGCAAGGGGTTAGCCGACGGGGCAGGAGTCGCCCTCGCAGGTCACGTCTCCGTCGCCGTCGGTGACATGCGCCAGCGGGTTGTCCTCGCTGTAGGCCCGCTGCAGCAGTTGCCCGAACACCTCTGCTGGCTGGGCTCCGCTGACCGCGTATTTGCCGTTGGCGACGTAGAAAGGGACCCCTGTGATGCCGTACCGAGCGGCCTGGTCTTCGTCGTCTCTCACCGCATCTGCGTAGGCGTCGCCGTCGAGGCTCTCGCGGGCCTCGTCTGCCGGAATGCCGACGTCCGCGGCGAGGCCTACGAGCGTCTCCTTGTCGGCTATAGGCAGCCCGTCGGTGAACGTGGCGCGCATCAGCCGTTCTTTCATCTCGACCTGCGCGCCGCGCTCTCCGGCGAGGTGAAGCAGCCGGTGGGCGTCGAACGTGTTGCCGCCGCGCATGACGTCGAACTGGAAGTCCAGGCCCTCGGCGGCGGCCCGCTCGGTCATCTGCTGGTCCAGTTGCCCGGCCTGCTCGACCGACATGCCGTACTTGCGGGCGAGGTGCTCGGCGTGGGTGCCCGTCCGCTCTGCGGGCGCGCTTGGATCAAGCTCGAAGGCCCGGTAGGTGACTGAGACGTCCTCGGCGTGGTCAAAGGAGGCGAGGGCGCGCTCGAAGCGGCGCTTGCCGATGTAGCACCACGGGCAGACCACGTCCGACCAGATCTCAACACGCATGCCAGTGGCAACCGGTCGGGCAGCGGCGGAATTCCGGCCGCTGCGCTCGCGCCGCTGATCGTCAGCGTGCTGGTTACATGCGCGGCAGGGCGTCTTTGACCAGCTGCTAGATGGTGATCCAGTCGGTGACGACCGGCGGGCTTCCTTCGGCGCCGGTACACAGCAGGCTGAAGGGGCCGTCTCGCAGCGGCCCGGTAAACCGGCCCAGCTCGTCGGTCTCCAGGTGGTCAGCCTCGCGGCCCTGGCGGATCTGGATCGTCGAGCGCTGCGGCGGCGCTAGCTGGCCGATGATGCGGCGGGCCGATCCGCTGCCGCTGACCTGGATATCGACGGTCAGGTCGGGGGCCTCGAAGGACAGCAGGCGGGAATGATCAGCGCCGCGCACCAGTACCCCGTGATCCTCAGCCACGGAATCGAAGACGAGTTCAGCGAGATCGCTGTCGACAGTTCGCCACGTATAGCAATCCATCGCGGCCGCTAGAAGCCGTTCGGGCACCGGGTCGAGGCGCTCAATGATCTGCCTGAGTTGCTCCTCGAGCACGGCGTCGTCAGGCTCGTCCCGCACGTCCGTCCTCCTGGTTGTCCTTCTCCTTGGTATGAGCCTCCGACTCGCTCTCGGATACCTCGCCAATGAGCCGGCGCAGCTGCTGGAGGCAGCGGGCCCGGGTCGGGCCGATGCTTCCGACCGGCACATCCAGGGCGGCTGCGGCCTCGGCGTAGCTGGGCCGGCGGGTCGCCATCAGCACCCGGAGAAGTTGCTGGCAGCGGGCTGGCAGCTTGCGGAAGGCGCGCCACATCTGTTTCACGCGGTGCGCTTCCAGACTCGCCTGCTCGGCCTCGAGGGCCGCGAGCTCGGGCGTGGCCTCGTCCGCGGGTAGCAGGTCGACCAGCGTCGCGTCATCCATCAGAACGGCCCGCCCGCGGCCTCGTATCAGGCGCAACGACTCGTGCCGTGCGGTCGTGGCGAGCCACGCACCAAGCTGGTCCGGGTTCTGGATGCGGAGCAGGTTCTCGGCGAGACGAAGCCAGACCGTCTGATAGACGTCGCTCGCGTCGGATGGGCTGAGGCGAAAACTGCGCGCTACGGCCCAGACGAGGCCGCTGAAACGCTCCACAATCGCCCGCCAGGCCGCCTCGTCACCTTCCGCAGCCGCCTTGACCAGGCTGTCTGCCTCACCCTGCTCCACGGCCTACATTCCTCCGCTAACCGCCATGAAAGGTACGTGCCTTCATTGTCGGCTATCCGCTCGCATCTATGCGGCTCCGAAGGCGACATAAGCACGCGCCGCCGCGTATGACCACGGGTCGTCCCGCAGGCTCAGCCGCGCGTCGCGCAGTGCATCGGCCGTTGCCGGCCCCGCCCGCGAGCCGTTCGTGCAGGCGCAATGTGACAGGCACCGTGGCTGCGTCGTTCACCGCGACGACAGGCGCGATCACTCCCGCGGTTCCGAGCTGTCCTAGAGCGGCTACCAAGCCCAGTAGCTCGTCGGCTCCGGCTGAGCTGGTCACGCCGGAGTCGCAGCACGAGAGCACGAGCCGGTACGGAGCGCGCTTGAGCCGCTGCAGGTCGTGCACGGTCAGCGGCCCGTCGTCGAGCATGAGCGAAGAGAAGAGCGGGTTGTCCGCGCGGAAACTGCCGTGCGCCGCGATGTGTGCCAGCCAGCGGCCTTCGAGCGCGGCGAGCGCGTTCTCCGCCGTGGCAGTTCCTCCCGTCAGCACCTCAGCTCGCGGGTAGCAGTTCGCCAGCGCGCCGACTTCCAGCGCGGCGCTCTCCAGGCCGGGCCCGACGATGACGGCGACCGTGCGGTCGGCGGGCGCGCCGGCCGCACGGCCGCGCAGCCACGTTCTGGCGGACGGAACGACGCTGACGAGCCTGTCGGCCAAGACAGGCAGGGCGCCCCACGGCACGGCGTGCAGCGCGGCGGGCGGCGCAATGATCAGCGGGCCATCGCCCAGGTCGTCCAGGGCTTCGGCGAAAAGCTCCCGCTGCAGCCGTTCTGCTGACGCCTCAAGGGCGGCGGTCGCAGCCGCGATGGCTCGCACTGGCTCCCGCCTCGCTGGCTGCGTCCCGCCGGGCTGAGCGTGGTAGGCGAGCCGCTGGAGCGCGAACCGGGTGAACTCGGCCTCGCGCGTCGCGGCTTCCCACGTCCCGCCGGTCCGGCGGCGAACACCGGCCGCTGTCGCGACGAGCACGTGCAAACGGCCGTCGAGCCTCATGATCTCAACGAGCCGGGTGTCGCCGAGCGCAGCGAGGATCTCGTCGACGTCGATCTCCGCTCGGGTCGTCCCGGCTTCGGCGATGGCGCCGGAGGTCCGCAGCACGTGGCGCCTGACCTCCTCTTCGACACGCTGACGTTCGCGCTCGAGCCCGCCGGTCGGCCGGCCGCTCGCGGTCGCCTCGTTGATCAGCCGCGTCTGCTGCCGCAGTGTCGCGAGGCTGGCCGCTAGCTCGTTGTCATCGGGCGGCCGCACCGGCGGAAGCGCGAAGGTTGTCGCGCGCCAGCGTTCGGTCCACCGCAGCAGCAGGCGCGCGTCATCGGCCGCCAGCGCCTCGCGCGACGCGATGGCCGCGAGCGCGCTGCCGTGCCCGGTCGCCGCGGCTCGCATCTCGACGGCTCCCAGGCTCAGCTGGTATGCATCGAGAACCCGCAGGCCCTGCTCGCAGGCGTCGAAGACAGCCTTGCGGCGCCCGCTGGCCTCCGCCCGCCGCGCGGCCGCGTGCCAGCCGAGGACCCGGCCCGCGGCTGACCTGCCCGACCTGGCGCGTGCCGCGCGAGCCAGATGCGGCCCGGCGGCGGCCCTGTCGCCGAGCGCGAGCGCGACTTCGGCGGCGAGCACGTGCGCTTCGACGGCCTCGACGACCCGGTGCTTGTCGGCCGCCTGCAGCTGCCGCGGTCACATCGCGAAGCAGCCGGCGACTTCGTTCACCGGACGCGTACCTGGCGCGGGCAATCGCGATCCTGGCGAGCATCTCGCCGCGCTCACGGTGTTGCCTGCGGAAGATCTGCGCCGCCTCGGCGGCGCGGGCGCGAGCGAGTTCAGGCTCCTGCGCGGCCAGCGCGGCGTAGGCCACGCGCAGCACGGCGTTGGCCAGGTAGGCCGCCGTGCCGCCCTGGCTGCGCAGAATGTCGGCAGCCTCCTGGCTGTGCCGTAGCGCGTCGGCATTCAGGCCAGCCGCCAGCAGGGCTGCGCTTCGGGACTCCGCGAGTTCCAGGGGATGTGCCCCGCAGACGGCATACATCTTCTCGGCCGCGTCGAAGTGCGCCAGCGCCTCAGGCACCTTGCCGAGCAACGACGCCGCGAGGCCCCTGTTGCAGCGGGCGACTGCCGCCTCGAACGTCTGGCCGGTCGCGCTCAGCAGGGATTCAGCACGGGTGAGTGCCTCGTCGGCGGCTCCCGCGTCGCCCTGATCGATGAGCGCATTCGACAGGTTGATGAGGGCTCTGGCCTCCCAGGCCGAGTCGCCTGCGGCGCGAAGGCTCCGGGCCGCGCGCCGGAGATCGTCGACGGCTTCGCCGGGACGGCCGAGGATCTGCAGGAGACCACCGCGGCGTAGCCGTACCCGCGCCGCCATCGCGCCCGACACCTTGCTGAGAGCCTCATCCATGTGCCTGATGGCTTCCGCGCTGCGGCCCGCGTAGATCAGCGTCGACGCGAGGCTCGCCTGCACGTCCGCTTCCCGTTCGTTTCCGCAGGATGCCGCCGTGACCAATGCCTCGCGCAGATAGCGCACCGCCTGGGCGACGTTGCCCCGTTCCCTGCTGGCGACGCCGAGTGCCTGCGTCGCATAGGAGCGCGCATAGGGGTCGCGGGTGGTCGCGAGCACGCGCTCGGCGATCGGGGCAGTGTCAGCTGGTCGGGAGAGCGCCAGCAATGGCAGTTGCTCGACCGGAACCTCGAGCCAAGCTAGCGCTTCCGAGGCCTTCTCGCGCGTGGCTGCCGTGGACATTTCGACATGTCACCCAACAGTAGGAAATGTAAAGGCCCTATAGGTTATCTTAGCCCGGAATAGCGGGTGAGAGCTTAACTGACGACGCGGGGATGATGTAAATGGCGGGGAATGGTGACGGCGTAGCGGCCTTTGCCGCAGAGGAACTCGCGCGCGAGGCGAACCGGCAACGGCTGGTTCCTGAGACGCGGAGTGCTCTCGAGCTTGACCCGGATGTGCGGGCCTGGCCGCTGAGCTGGGAGCAGGACAGGCACGTCGCCTACTTCTACCTGAGCAAGTCCCTGCTGACTCGTGACCGGGACCTGCCGCGGGTGCGTGATGCCCTGCAAGCCCTCGGTGCGCTTCCCGACGAGCAGGCAGGGTCCAGCGCCGCGTCCCCGGCAACCGATGACCACGCGCTCATCGCCGGCATCAGCAGGCTCGACGTCCAGGTCCGTGACACTCAGCACACCCCCGATGTGGTCGCCGACCTCGACAGCCGGCTCGGCATCGGCGTCGCGACGCACGAGCACGCGTTCATCATCACGCCCAACACCATGTGCCCGGCCACCGAGCCTGAGGCCGTCATCACGCCGCAGCACGCCGAGAATCCCGCGGCGGTCAGGGCCGCGCTGTGGCCAGCTATCGGGGACCCATCAGCCGGCGCTGACGTCCGGGTATCCGTCGTAGACACCGGGCTGATAGACGGGCGCCAGCGCGTGGGCCCCGTGGATCCAGGGCGTTGAGGCCGATACCAGGGCAGACATTGAGGATCCTGACCGCATCAGGCAGGGGTTCGCCGATCCTTATGCCGGCCACGGGACCTTCGTGTCAGGGGTGGTTCGCTGCCTCGCCCCGGCGGCGCATGTCGTGGTGGAGCGCGAGATCGAGGTCTCTGGCTTCGTGCGGGAATCGAGCCTCATCAAGCAGATCCACGACGCCCTGTCGCGCTCGCCCGACATCATCAGCATGTCCGCGGGCGGCTACACCAGGGGAAACGTGCCCTCGCTCGCCTTTCAGGCGCTCTGGGAGGAGCGCCTCCGCCAGCTTGGCGGCGTCGCGTTCGTGGCGGCTGCTGGCAACGACGGCAGGACCGCTCCGTTCTGGCCGGCCGCGTTCCCTTGGTGCGTCGGCGTCGGCTCGATGAGCCGCGACGGCCAGCGCCGATCCTGGTTCAGCAATCACGGGGCCTGGGTGGACGTCTACGCGCCCGGCGAAGACATCGTCAACGCATACGCTCAGCTCAGGTACAAGACGATCGCTGGCACCGTGCGCGACACGTCTGCTGGCATCGTCAAGTGGAGCGGCACGTCGTTCTCGACGCCGATCGTCACCGGGCTGATCGCCGCGAGGATGTCGCGCACCGGCGAGAACGCCCAGCGTGCGGCTGAGGCGCTGCTGGCGGCGGCCAGGAGCCAGTTCCGGGTCGGCGTCGGACCGCGGCTGTTCCCTTAAAGGCCCGCTTTCGCTCGTTTCTTCGGCCGCCGCGCGCCCCAGCGCCGCCTTCGCGGGCGCGGCGCTCGACGCGGTTTGTTCACGTATGTATCTGGATCCGTGAAGCCGACTCTGTCTTGAAGAGGCCAACGCGCGACCGCCGCGTCAACCGTGGCCGGATGACCCGGCGGGGCCCGGGGGGCGGTCGCCCCTGGGATCGGCGACTACGGACGTCACGATCCCGGGGGCGCCTACGCCGCCCGTCCCTCGCGCCGGCTCGTTCAGCCGCTAGGACTCTTTCTGTCAGGGGCGGACGTCGATGAGCCCTTGATGTCTCCATAACAGCATCAAGGGTTCATCGATGTTCCGGAAGAACGCAGGCATTTTGCACCTTTACAAGGCGGGTGCCCGGCGTCAGCATTGATGCAACCCGCGTCCGCATGAGCAGAACGGCCCGGTGATATGGCCGAACCTAGCGCTGAATTGGGTTTCGGAGGCCTTCCGAAGGACTTCCCTCTGTCCGGGGCGAACGAAAGCGCGGCCGGGGATCAGGGCAGCGCTCCGGCACGAGGTGGAGTTGACGTCGGCAAGCTCGTGGCTGGCGGATTCACCGTCGTCTCGACCTCCATCGCGATCGTCGGCGGCATCACCGGCGCGGTGAGCCGCTTCCTGCGAAACAACCCGGTTCCCTTGCTGGCGGCGCTCATCCTCTCGGTGGCCGCCGTGGGCATTTCGCTGGCCGGAACACAGTTGGTCACCGCCGGTGCCGGGAACCGGACGAGCGGGAAGCGTGCCGGATCGACTGGCCCCGCGACCACGACCGTCGATCTGGCAGAGGTCGATCTGGCAGCCTGGGAGGCCGATGGGGAAGAGGCCGACGGGAGAGATTCCGCAGAGGCGGATCGGAGCAGGGACGGTCTCGCCGCCTCCGAAGCCGAGGCGCTGGCCATTCCGATGGAACTGGCGGCCGGTTGGCCGGTTTCTGATCGACCCGACGACTATTAGCTTCATCCTGTTTTCCCTCGCCGCCCTGATCACTGTTTTCTATCTGGAGAAGTCGCTCGCGAGCAGTGACCGCCCGAGAATAGCGTCGACCTGGACACAGATCGGAACGCAGTCCGTTCTGTCAGTGACGGTCCAGATCAGTGACATGAAGGTCAGCGACACCCTGAACGTGAGCGTTCGGGCGGTCCGGATTACCGATGCGGGCGATGACCTGACGGTCGGTCCCGTCGTCTATCTGTCGCAGACTGGCGCTGACGCGGCGGGCGACGGAAATCTTGCGTTCAACGTGCCCTTGCCGACCGGATATGACGCTCTGCGGGTCGTGGCGAACCTGGGGACTGCGAGTGTCACGTGCAATGGCACCCAGACTCTGACACCCGCGAGCCCGTCTCCCACTCCCATTGCCTCCAGCGATACACCCGTGCCGGTCACGCGGATGCCCGACAACACGCTCACGCCTATCTTCTCGTGCGTGACGACCTTCGCCCCCGGCGCCGCGCCAGCAGCAAGCCCGTCGCCAGCCACCACGCAATGACGTCTAGGAGATCGGTCGCGGGGAGGCGATGATCCCTCGGCCCGTGACAACTCCCAGGCGAACGCTGGGGAGGCCGAGCAGGCGTTTTGCTTCGCGGATGCCGCTGGTCATCGCGCCGTCGGCGTACGCTATCCGCGCGCTCTGCGTGTGCTCCCCGGCGAACAGCACACGCCCGCCGATCGGCTCGCCAAGCAGGTCGGCGTCGGCTGGGCTGGCCCCCGGCGGGATGTGGGTATAGGCGCCGCGGCTGTGCGGATCCGCCGCCCATGACGTCACTGCGACGGCGGTCGGCTCCGGGCAAGGACCGCCGATCGCCTCACTGAGCAGGTCCATGGCCCATCGCACGGCCTCCTCGTGGCTGGCATGCTGCAGCCGGTCGGCCACGGTGTGGAAGAGCTGCACGGATAGCACGGGGCCAGCGCCGAACGCGTCTAGCCCGAACGCCCAGGTCGTCGGCTCCCGCGGATCGCGGGGGAACACCATCAGATTCGGCATGCCGGCATCGCGCCAGACCGGCTCGTCAAACCGCAGCACGACCTTCTCGTAGCGGCCGAACCCGAGCCGGCCGATCGCTGCCTGCCGCTCCGGCGGCAATGCCGGAGAGAAGCTCGGTGCGCCGCCCTTGAGTACCCCGAGCGGCACCGTCACCACGACATGCGAGCCTTCCTCGGATCTGCCGTCAGCGCCGCGAACCCGCACGCCGCCCGCCGAGCGCACGACCTCCGCCGCGTCCCAGCTCAGCTGCAGATCGACGCCGGTGGCCATCGCGTCGACCAGGCGCCGGTAGCCCCCTTCTGGCACGTCGCCGAAGTAGTCCCCGCCGTACTCGAGTTCGTTCCACATCCAGCGCAGCGACTGGCGCTCGGCCAGGTCAGCGGATTCAGCCTCGACGATCGCGTGCAGCCCCTGGCGCGCGCGCCTGGCCTCGCCCGGCCTCCAGGCCGGCGCTGGGCACGAACGCGTCGATGCCATCAGCCGCGGACGCCTGCGGCCCGAGCGCGTCCAGCAGCCGGGGGACCGCCTCGGGGAAGGCGTCGAACTGAATGTCGAGGCTCGCCCGCACCTCCGCGTCCGACAGGCGGCGTCCCTCGCCGCGGTCGAACCCGGCCAGTTCCGGCAACGGGTTCCAGTCGCGCCGGCGTACGCCAGCCAGGTCGGCGAAGGCGCTCATCGGGTTCCCGGCCGGCATGTGGATCCATGAGCCGCCCAGGTCGACCGGTGAGCCGGCCAGGTCGACGGTGTGCAGCCGCCCGCCGATCCGATCGCGCGCCTCCAGCACGACGCACTCGACGCCGGCGCGGGTCAGGGAGTTCGCGATCGTGAGCCCTGCGATCCCGGCGCCTATCACCAGCACGCGCTCGACTGGCCGGCTCACTCCGCCAGGAACGTCGGCCCGACCATCGTCGAACTCCTCGGGGTTAAGCACGGCACTCGGCCTTGGCGATCGGAGCGGTGCCGTCGCTCTCGGCCGGCCCCTCCTCGGGCGGCTGCTCCGGCGACTCCTCTGGCGACAAGGCGATCTCATACTGCACGGTGCCTGGCCCGTAGCCGACGCGCTTGGCGCGCATCTTGCCCAGCACGGTTTCCATCGCCACGTTGTCGGCGGAGACAATGCCGGTGAACCGGCGGATACCTGCCAGGCGGGCATGGTCAGACAGCCGGGCCAGCAACTCGGTGCCGAGCCCCTTGCCCTGCCAGTCGTCGACGACGGTGACGGCGATCTCCGCCGCCTTCGGGTCGTCCGCATCCCTGACGTACCTGGCGATGCCGACACCGCGGCCGTCGGCGTCGTCAAGCGCGCCGAGAGCCTCGTGGTCGTGGTGGTCGACGTCGGTGAAGTAGCGCAGCTCTGCCTCGGTCAGCTGCTTCTTCGTCCGCAGGAACCGCTGCTGGCGCGACTTCGGGCTCAGCCGGTCGAAGCCGTCGGCCAGCAACGGCGCGTCCGAGCTCTGAACCTGCCTGATCAGCACCGCGGACCGGTCCCTGAGCACGACCTTGCTGGCGCTGGCCGCCGCTCCACTGCGGACACGAGTCCGGCCGCCGCCGGTCGCGAGCCCGGCAGCTGCGGTCAACGCGGCGGCGATCAGGACGACAATCCAGGCACGGTCGAGCCCTGCCAGGCCCGTCGCCGGCCCGGCGCCGAGCGCGGCCACGAAGATCGCCACGCCCAGGGCGGCGCCAATCTGTCGCGCCGTCGCGAGCACCGCCGACCCCGACGCCAGCTCCGAACGCGGAGCGGTGTCGGCTGTCGCCAGCAGCGACGGCTGGATGAGTCCGTTAGCAACGCCCCAGAGCAGCATCGCCGGCAGCACGACGTGGGCATAGTCGGCGCGGCCTCCCGCGCTGGCCAGCAGCCATCCCGCGGCAGCAGCGAAGAAGACCGCGCCCGCGGTCACCGTGGTCCGCGCGCCGAAGCGAGCCGACAGGCGCCCGGTGAAAGGCGAGACGATCCCGGCCGTGATCGGGCCTGGCGCGATCGCGGCAGCAGCGTGCAGGACCGAGAAGTGCCAGTGCACGGTGAGCAGCATGGTGGTGCCGAGCAGCATGCCAGCGAACCCCGCGTAATACGTGACGTGTCCGGCGGCCCCGGCGCTGAACGCGCGGACGCCAAAGAGCCTGGGCGAAATCAGGGGATCGCGGTGACGTCGGATGTGGACCACGAACGCGGCACCGAGCGCCAGCCCCGCGGCCAGCAGCAGGACTGTTCGCGAGAGCGGCCATCCGGGTGCCTCGGTCAGCGCCGTGCACGCCAGTCCGACAGCGGCCAGCACGAGCAGAGCCCCGACCGGGTCAATGCTCCAGCCGGACCGCTGCGAGCGACGCTCGCTGCCGCCTCGGGGCAGGATCGCGACAGCTGCCGCGAAGGTGACCACGGCGATGGGCACATTGATCAGGAATATCCATCGCCAGCTCGACTCGACGAGCAGGCCGCCGATGACAGGGCCGCTGCCGGCGGCCACCGCGCCGACTCCAGCCCAGATTCCGACGGCCGTGGCCCGCTGGCGTGCCGGGAACGCGGACAGGGCGAGTCCCAGTGAGGTCGGTAGCAGCACCGCGGCCCCCACCGCTTGCAGTGCCCGGCCCGCGATCAATGCCGGCAGGCTAGGAGCAACAGCGCATCCCAGCGAAGCGAGGCCGAAGACCACGAGGCCCGCCAGGAAGCAGCGGCGGCGCCCGATGGTGTCGGCAACGCGGCCGCCCGGCAGGAGTAGCGCGGCAAGCACGATTGCATACACGTCCAGGATCCACGAGACGTTCGACAGCGTCGCGGGAGCGAAGTCCCGTTGCAGCACAGGCAGCGCGATGTTGACGACCCAGAGGTCGAGGATGATGACGAATTGCGCAGCAGAGACGACGGCCAGCACGGCCCACCGCCGGCTGCCGTCCCGCCGCTCGTCCTCCGCTGGCGCGCCCGGTCCGTCAGCACCCGGCGCCTTCACATGGGCGTGGATGTCCGCTGATGTACTCATGGCCCTTCAGCTGCTTCGGTTGGTTCGATGTACAGCCGACGGTAAGAATCGGGGCGTTCGCCCAGCGTTCGACGCCTGCGTTCGCGGCGGCCGTCAGGAGAACGCCGGCCGGGCGTGCCCAGCCGTGCCGCCGATGAATCGGGGCCCGCCAGACCGTCTACCTTCTGAAGACACCGACAGACGGGAGACCTCCGATGACTGACCTGCGCGGCGTTCTGCAGGCCCACGTCAGCAACGGATCGCTGCCTGGGGCGGTCGGCCTGGTCGCGCGCGGCGACCAGATCGAGTTCGCGGCCGTCGGCGATGCCAGCCTCGGCGGCACGCCGATGGCGCGGGACTCGATCTTCCGGTTCGCGTCGATCACTAAGCCGATCACGGCGGCAGCGGTCATGCTGCTCGTCGACGACGGCGCGATCGGACTCGACGACCCGGTGGACCGCTGGCTGCCGGAACTGGCCGCGCCCGTGGTGGTCAGGATGCCCGATGGCGACGCCGACGACGTCGTGCAAGCCGCCAGGCAGATCACGGTGTTCGATCTGCTCAGCTCTCAGGCTGGATACGGCTTCGCTTCGGACTTCGGGTTGCCTGCGGTGCAGCGGCTGTTCGGTGTCCAGAAGGACGGCCGCGAGATCCGCAGCTTCCCGCCGCCGGACGTCTGGATGGCCGACCTCGCGAAGGTACCGCTCCTGTACCAGCCTGGGGCGGCGTGGCTGTACGACACGTGCTCGACCCTGCAGGGCGTCCTGGTCAGCAGGGTCACTGGCCAGTCGCTGCCCGAGTTCCTCGCCGAGCGCGTCTTCGGCCCGCTGCGCATGGCGGACGCTGCCTTCGAGGTGCCGCCTGCCAAGCGCGACCGGTTTACCAGCTATTACCGGACCGACGACGCTGGTGCCCTCCGGCTGGCGGACGCACCCGACGGCCAGTGGCGTTCGCTTCCGGCGTTTCCGCTCGGCAACGGCGGGCTCGTCGGCACCGTGGACGACTGGCTCGCGTTCGCCAGGATGCTCCTCGGCCAGGGAACCACGGCCGACGGCACGACGCTGCTGTCGAAGGAGGCCGTGGCCCTGATGACGACCGATCACACGACGCCCGCTCAGCGCGAGATCGGGCAGCTGTTCCTGGAGGGCCAGGGCTGGGGCTTCGGCGGCTCGGTCGACATCGCGACGATCGATCCGTGGATCATTCCCGGCCGCTACGGCTGGGTCGGCGGGACCGGAACGTCGGCGCACATCGTGCCTGTCCACGGGCTCGGTCGCCATCCTGCTCACCCAGGTCGCTGCGGAAGGCCCGACCGCACCGCAGTGGATGCGGGACTTCTGGACGCTACGCTGCCACCGCGGGCTAGAGTCGCTTACCTGATCGGCACTAGCGAAATAGCCTTGCGTGAATCTGCCAGTTGCTGAGCCAGCTCAGACGATCGAAAACAGAAACCGGCAAGCGCTGGCGGAAGCGCGTGCGTGGTCAGTGGCGGTGCAGTTCATGCAGGCCAATGCCGTCGCGCGGGCTCGCATCGCGCTTTCGTGCTCATCGGCGCCAGCCGGTAGCCAGGCGACCAGGTGCAGGCCTGCCGCGGTGCCGCCGACACTCACGTCTGGCGTGTGCGCTGCCAGCAGGTCGATCAGGACCTCCGCTTGGCGCGATATCGCCGCCGCATCGCACGCTGCCGCTCGAGCGCCGCATCCTCGATGAACGAGGCCATCGCGACCTGGTCAAGCGTCGGGGCGTCACGCCGTACCAGCAAGACGTTCTCGACCTCGTCGATTAGGTGCGACGGCGGCACCATCCAGGCGAGGCGCAGCGCGGGCGCGAGCGTCTTGCTGGTCGTCCCCACAAACGCGACGAGGTCGGGCGCAAGTCCCTGCAACGATGCCATCGGCGGGCGGCCGAACCGGTATCGACCTCGTAGTCGTCCTCGACGATGAGCGCCTCGCGCTTGCGTGCCCATGCGATCTGCGCCGAGCGGCGCTCCGGCGGATCACGACCCCGGTGGGATAGTGGTGCGCCGGCGTCATCACTACCGCGTCGACGTCCGCCGCGGCGAGGTCGGCCACGACCAGTCCGTCGGCGTCGACCCGGATTGGAACCGCCTCCAGGCCCGCCATCTCGACGGTGTACCGCTGCCAGCGCCAGCCGGGATCCTCGATGGCCACCCGCCGTGCGCCGCGGCCGCGCAGGACGTGCCAGAGCACGGTCAGGGCCTGAGAAGCCGCGCAGCAGATCACGACGAGTTCGGGGTCGACGACCACGCCGCGCATGCGGGCGAGGTACTCAGCGACCGCGTTCCTGAGCTCAGGGACGCCGCGATGATCGGCGTAAGTGAGACGCCATCGGAGAGGTCGCGCAGCGCGCGGACGAGCGCCGACTTCCACGCGGCTCGCGGGAAGCGGTGGTAGTCCGCCAGTCCTGGTCTCAACTCATAGCGGTAGCGCGCGGGCGGCGGAAGTTGCCGCCGCTCCGGCGGTCTGGCGGGCGGCGCCAGGACGGCCACGCGGGTCGCGGACCCGCGCCTGGCGGTCAGGTAGCCCTCGGTGGTCAGCTGCGAATAGCTGTCGACCACCACGCCTCGCGAGACGCCGAGCTCGTCGGCCAGCTCGCGACTCGGCGGTACTGCCGAGCCTGCCACCAGCCGGCCTGAGCGGATCGCCATGCGCAGAGCGTGCTCGAGCTGGCGCCGAAGGGGTACACCGACCTTGAACTCGATATCCAGATCCACGTCAGGAAGCTCCAAGGCTCGCTCGCCGTCGATTGGACTCATTTCTACGTCAGTAATTGGACCAGTGGGCGGACCACTCCCAAGCTACGCTGGCCAACGCCGAGATCACGCCGGGGAGGAACAGTGGGATCGATCCGAGTGCACGAGTTCATCAGCCTTGACGGCGTCATCGACACTCCGAGCTGGACCTTCGAGTTCGGGTTCGACCCGAGGATGGGCGAAGACATCGGAAGTGCCACGGCCAACAGCGACGGCATCCTGCTCGGCAGGAAGACGTACCAGATGTTCGAGCCGGCCTGGTCGACGCGGACGGTCGAGCAGGATCCTGGTGCACCGTTCTTCAATGACACCACGAAGTACGTCGTCTCCTCGACGCTCGAAGACGCGACCTGGCGGAACTCGGAGATCATCGGCGCCTATGACCCCAAGCGGATCCAGGCGCTCAAGGACGAGGTCTCCAAGGGCCTGTACGTGAGCGGCAGCGGGACGCTGGTTCGGGCGCTGATCGCCGACCAGCTAGTCGATGAGCTGCACCTGTTCGTCTACCCGCTGACGCGTGGCGCGGGGCCGCGCCTGTTCGACGAAGGGCTCTCGCCGACCAAGTGGGCACGGGCGAACGCCACGCTGTACGACAACGGCGTGACCTACCTGCAGCTCACCCCCGCACCGTGAGGTGGCCAGGTCACGCGAGCAAGGAACCCCGATGCCACTGAACCTTCCTGACGGTGCGCGGATAGCCGTCGCGATCACGTGTGACTTTGACGCGCACTCGTTGTGGATCGGCGCGTACAAGATGACGAGCCTGGCCGCGTTGTCTCGGGGCGAGTTCGGCGCTGAGGTCGGGGTGCCCAGGCTGCTGGCGCTGTTCAAGCAGCTTGACATCCGGACGACTTGGTTCACGCCAGGGCACAGCCTGGTGACATTCCCCGCGAGGATCGACGCCGTACTGGAGCACGGTCATGAGATCGCGGCGCATGGCTGCTACCACGAGAACCTCGGCGACCTCGGGCCCGGCGAGGAGCGGCGGCTCATGGAAGTCCAGCTCGCCCAGCACGCGGAGGTGACCGGGCGGCGGCCACGCGGGTACCGGTCGCCGTCGTGGGACTTCACCGACGAGACCGCTGGACTGCTCGAGGAGTTCGGTTTCGACTGGGACAGCTCACTGATGGGGCGGGAGTTTGAGCCGTACTACCCGCGGGCGGTCACCACGAGCTACCTGACTGCGAGCGAGTTCGGGCCGCCTAGCCCGGTCCTGGAGTTCCCGGTGACCTGGTACCTCGACGACTTCCCTGCCGTGGAGTACGTGCCAGGGGTTGCCGAGCGACTCGGCTCGCATCGCGAGATGTTCGCTCGCTGGCAGGAGATCTTTGACTACGCGTACCAGCGAGTCGATCCGGCGCTGTACATCCTTACCTTGCACCCGCAGTGCATCGGACGGGCCCATCTCGTCGCGGGTCTCGAGGATTTCCTCACCGCGCTGCGGCAGCGGCCGGGCCTCTGGTGGGCGAGCCTGAGCGAGGTATTCGAGACCTGGTCACCGAGTTGACAAGAGAGCAGGCGATAACTGCACGTCTTCCAGCGCACTGGCGGTCGTTCGCAGCGCCAGCCAGATCTCGGTGAGAGCCTCGGTGGAGCTCAGCGAGCGGCCGCTGATCTCCTCGAACCTGCGGACCCGGTAGAGCAGCGTGTTCGGGTGGATGTTGAGCGCCTTCGCGGCGCTCTCGGTGTTGCGGTCGCGCTCCAGCCAGGTGCGAACCGAGAGCAGCAGGTCCCCGGCGTGCGCGGCGTCATAGTCCAGGACCGGGCCGAGCACGTCGGCGGCGAGCACCGACAAGTCGGCGGTGTCCCTGGCTAGCCAGCGGCTGATCTGGTCGTCGCCGTAGCGCACCAGGCCTCGGCCCCGTTCGGCCGCTCTGGTCAGCGCCCATTGAGCCTCCCGCCGGCTGGCCACGAATGACGCCGTCGCAGGGAAGGGCCGGCTGATCCCGATCACGGTGCCGGCCAACTCGGCGAGCGCGCGTGCCGGGCCGGACGCGTCCGGCACCAGCAGGTACAGGTCGTCGTGCTGGCGCAGCACCAGGTGCGGGAAGCCGCTCAGCGTGACCGTGTCCGCGATCGCCTCGATGTCGCCGTCCTGATCGGTCACCCGAACAATCACAAGCAGCAGCTGCTCGCCGACGCTGAACCCGTTCGCGGTCAGGCGCCGCATCACCGCCTGACGATCGAGCGCGCCCTGCAGGATCTCGGAGAACAGCTCGGCGTGCTCGCGGCGGATCATCTCGCGCTCATGTGCCTGCATGGCTAGCGTCAGCGCCGCCACGGTCGCGATGTGCTGGACGACGGACACGCCGCCAGGCCTGGCGTCGGCCTTCTCGTGGGCGAGGATGTAGCCCGCCGTTCCCCGGCCGCCCGACACCGGCAGCACGTAGCCGCCTGGAATGGTGGGCGGGCTCGTCGCTGCTGCTGGCACCAGGTGCGCGAGCCCGTCGGGCGGTACGGGCACCCCGTCAAGCAGCGGCTGCCGCTTCGGCGTGCACGCGTAGAGCGCGTACCCGGACAGCCGCTCCAGCCGGGCGAAGATGGCCGCGGTGCTGAGCTCGCCAGTCGCCAGCCAGCGCACCGCGCCGAAAACCTGCAGCTGGGCGCTCAGCCGCTGAGCCGTATCGGCCTGCACGGCGGCCGCCACCTCCTGCGCGATGGCCATGAACGGCACCGGGATCGGCACCCTTACCACCGGGAATTTCCTGTCGTTGGCCTCCGCGAGCAGTGCTGACGTGTCGCGGGGCACGAACAATCCCTCCGACAGGGCCAGGCCGGCCGCCCCCGCGGTATCGAGCCGGCGGAGGTACGCGCGCTGCCCGGCGGCGTTGGCTGGGATGGCCATCCCGGTAGTCATGATCAGCTCGGAGCCGAACAGCCAGGGCGTCGGATCGTTCAGTTCGCTCACGTGCGCCCATGCCACCCGTCTGGCGGTGCCCTCGCCGCCCGCGAGGAGGCCAAGCTGCAGGGCGGGGGAGCGCAGCAAATCTTCTACCCGGATGACGCCGCCAGCGTTCATGCAGGTCATCGTACTTGTGACGGCGACAGAACCGGACAGATTTCTTATGTCGGCCACTATTGCCAATGATCTCGCAGTGTTGCGAGACTCCACGCCATGTCACGACGCGTGAGATTCCGCGGGCTCTCCGCGATGGCAGCCATCGCCGTCATCGCAGTAGCCATGGCCGGGTGCACCAAGGCGGCCGCGCCAAACAATTCAGGCCCGAGCGGGAAGCCCGTCAGCGGCGGAGACGTGACCTTCGCCGAATCCCCGGGTGCGCCGCCGAACTACATCTTCCCGCTGGACGCTCTGCAGTACTACTCGACCAACAACCTGGAGCAGTTCCAGTACCTGATGTGGCGGCCGCTGTACTGGATCGGCAGCGGCGGAGACATCACCCTGAACGAGTCGCTCAGCCTGGCCCAGGCCCCCGTCTACAGCAAGAACAACACGGTCGTCACGCTCAACCTCAAGCCGTACAAGTGGTCCGACGGCAAGCCGGTGACCAGCCGCGACGTCGTCTTCTGGATCAACATGCTGAAGGCGAACAAGCTGAACTGGGGCGAGTACGCGCCTGGCTTCTTCCCCGACGATGTCACCCAGGTCACCGCGCCCACCGCGAGCCAGGTCGTGCTGACCCTGAACGCCCCTGTCAACCAGCAGTGGTTCACCCAGAGCGAGCTCTCCCAGATCTCGCCGCTACCGCAGCACGTCTGGGACAAGACGTCTGCGAGCGGCAAGATCGGTGACTACGACACCACTGCGGCCGGGGCGAAGGCGGTCTACAAGTTCCTCGACTCGCAGGCCAGGCAGGTCAACAGCTACGGCAGCAACCCGCTCTGGCACGTCGTCGACGGCCCGTGGCAGCTTTCCTCGTTCAACCCGAGCGGGCTCGCCAAGTTCACCCCGAACAAGACCTACTCTGGCCCGGTCAAGCCGAAGGTCTCCAGCTTCACCGAGGTGCCGTTCACCTCGGAGGCGGCCGAGTACAACGCGCTCAGGGCCGGCCAGCTGACCTACGGCTACATACCCGCGACGGACGTTGCCCAGAAGTCGCTCATCCAGGGCCAGGGCTACCAGGTCCAGCCCTGGTACATGTGGTCGATGAATATCGTGCCGATCAACTTCAACAACCCCACGGTCGGCCCGCTGTTTAGGCAGCTATACGTGCGCGGCGCGATGCAGAGCCTCATCGACCAGCAGCACTACGTCTCCGCGATCCTCAAGGGCTACGGCGCGGTCGACAACGGCCCCGTGCCCACGCTGCCCAGCACCTCCTACCTGACGCCGGCCATGCGCAACGGCCCCTACAAATACAGCGTCTCCCGGGCGAAGTCGCTGCTCACCCAGCACGGCTGGACCGTGAAGCCGAACGGGGTCAGCACCTGCGCCAAGCCGGGCACCGGAGCCGGCCAGTGCGGGGCGGGCATCGCCAACGGCGCGCCGCTGTCCTTCAACATCGTGTACGCGGCCGGCGTCACCTCGGTCGACCAGGAGATGCAGGCCTGGAAGTCGGCGCTGTCGCTGGTCGGCATCCGGCTCAACCTCGCTCAGCAGCCGGCCGGCAACATCTTCTCGACCATGACGCCGTGCTCGCCGCATTCGGCGGCCTGCAAGTGGCAGATGTCGTACTGGGGTACCGGATGGGAGTTCGCGCCCGACTACTACCCCAGCGGTGAGGTCGCGTTCTCGACCGGCGCCATCGGCAACTGGGGCAGTTACAGCAGCCCGCAGATGGACACCAAGATCAAGGCGACCACCACCAAGAACGGGCTGTCTGTCTTCCACGACTGGGCCGACTACACCACTCAGCAGCTGCCGATGCTGTTCATGCCGCTGGCATCGATCCAGATCTCCGCGATCCGCGGCAACCTGTCCGGCGCGCTCCCTCAGCCGTCGGCCGGGCTGGCCATCACGCCAGAGAACTGGTACTTCACGGGCCACACGTGACCGGCTACCTGATCCGGCGCCTCTGGCACGCCCTGTTCGTGGTCATCGGCGTCACGATCGTCGTGTTCATCATGCTGCACCTGCTGCCTGGCGGCCCGGCCCGGGCGATCCTCGGGATCCGGGCAACCCCCGCCGCGATCGCGGCGTTCAACCACGCGAACGGGTACGACCGGCCCCTGTTCATCCAGTACGGCGTCTGGGTCGGGCACCTGGTCACCGGTCAGCTCGGCTACTCCTACAAGCTCAACCAGAACGTCGCCAGCCTGATCGTCGACCGGCTGCCGAAGACGGTGCTGCTCGTCGGGCTGGCGAACTTGTTCGCGCTCGTCTTCGCGATCCCGCTCGGCCTGCTGCAGGCCAGGCGGCGCAACTCGGCGCTTGACTACTCGGTCACCGGCGTCGCGTTCATCTTCTACTCGATGCCGCTGTTCTGGCTGTCGCTGCTGCTCGTGATCATCTTCTCGATCGACGTGCGCTGGTTCCCGCCTGAGGCCCCGCAGGGCAGCCTGGCGCAGGTCCTCACCGCACCAAGCGGACTCGTGCTTCCTGTCGCGGCGCTGACACTGATCACGATCGCGCTGTTCAGCAGGTACATGCGCTCGTCGGCGATCGACAGCCTGACGCAGGACTACATCCGCACCGCCCAGGCCAAGGGCCTCGGGGACGCGAAACTGCTGCGCAGGCACGTGCTGCGGAACTCGCTGCTGCCGACCATCACGCTGATCGGCCTCACCCTCCCGGTCGTGGTCAGCGGCGCGCTGCTGGTGGAGAGCGTGTTCAACTTCCCCGGCATGGGCCTGCTGTTCTGGAACGCCGCCCAGGCGCAGGACTACCCCGTGCTGCTGGCCTGCACGGTCGTGGTCGGCGTCGCCACCGCGATCGGCTCGTTGCTCGCCGACCTGCTGTACATGGTCGTCGACCCCAGGATCAGGACGGCGTGAGCATGGCCGATCCGACTCAGGCCGCCGCGCCCGGCCTCGCCGCCCCAGTCGTCTCCGAGCCCAGCGAGCACAGCCGCGGCGGGTGCCGACGAGCCGGGCGGCGCGCGCCGGTTCGCCTCGGTCGCTGCCGTCTTCTTCGAGAACAAGCTGGCCATCATCGGGCTCGTGGTCGTCGTCGCGATGTTCGCGTTCTGCTTCCTCGGCCCGCTCTTCTATCACACCGACCAGGTGCACACGAACCTCAACAAGGTCACGCTGCCGCCTGGTGCCGGGCACCCGCTCGGCACCGACGACACCGGCTACGACGAGCTCGGCCGGCTGATGGCTGGCGGGCAGACCTCGCTGATCGTGGGCCTGGCCGCGGCGATCATCGCGACCTTCTTCGGCGGGCTCTGGGGAGCGGTCTCTGGGTACGCGGGCGGCGTCGTGGACTCGGTCATGATGCGCGTCGTCGACGTGATCCTGTCCATTCCCACGCTGTTCTTGCTGCTGTTCATGGCTGCGATCTTCCGCCCGACCCGTGCCGATGCTGATCATTCTGATCGCGGCGGTGTCCTGGCTGATCACCGTCGCGGCTCGTCCGCAGCGAGACGCTCACGCTCAAGATGCGCGAGTACGTCCAGGCGGCCAGGGTGATGGGCGGCTCCAGCCGGTACAACCTGTTCAGGCACGTGCTGCCGAACGCGATCGGCACGATCGCGGTCAACATCACGTTCCAGGTCGCGGACGCGATCCTGCTGCTCGCGGCGATGAGCTATCTCGGGCTCGGCGTCCCGCCGCCGCAGACCGACTGGGGCGGCATGCTCTCCCAGGGCGTCGACTACATCTTCGCGGGATACTGGTGGCTCATCTACCCGCCGGGCCTGGCGATCGTGCTGACCGTCGTCGCCTTCAACTTCATCGGCGACGCGCTGCGCGACTCGCTCGAGTCCAGGCTGCAGGTGAACCAGTGACGGCGCCAGACGGGCCGGCCGCGGGCCTCGGGCCGGAGTCGCCGCTGCTGCGCATCACTGACCTGCACACGACGATCCGCGGCCGCCGCCGCGAGGTGCATGCCGTCCGCGGCGTCTCGCTCGACCTCGCGCATGGCGAGGTGCTCGGCCTGGTCGGCGAATCCGGGTCGGGCAAGACCATGACCGCGATGTCGATCCTGCGCTTGCTGCCGCGCGGTGGCTCCATCACCAGCGGCCGGATCGAGCTTTCTGGCCGCGACCTGGTGAGCCTGCCCGAGAAGGCGATCAGGCAGGTCAGGGGCAACGACGTCGGCGTCGTGTTCCAGGATCCGCTGTCCTCGCTCAATCCGACGATGTCGATCGGCGACCAGATCGCGGAGGCCGTGCTCGAGCACCGCCAGGTCAGCCGCAAGGAAGCGCTCGAGCGCGCGATCGAGGTCCTCGGCCTCGTCGGCATGCCGCAGCCGCGCGAGCGGATCAGCGAGTACGCGCACCAGTTCTCCGGCGGCATGCGCCAGCGGGTCATGATCGCGATAGCGCTCGCCTGCGAGCCGAAGCTCTTGATCGCGGATGAACCAACCACAGCGCTTGATGTCACCATTCAGAAGCAGATCCTGGACCTGATCGACAGCCTCCGGCAGCGGCTGGGCATGGCCGTGCTGCTGGTCACGCACGACCTTGGTGTCATCGCCGGGCACACCGACCGGGTCGCCGTCATGTACGCGGGCAAGATCGCGGAGGCGGCAGACACCGAGAACCTGTTCGCCCGCGCCCGGCATCCGTACACGGTCGCGCTGTTCGACGCGCTGCCCGAGCGCGCCGCGCAGACCTCCGACCGGCTGCGGACCATTCCTGGCATGCCGCCGGACCTGGCCAGCCCGATCGCCGGATGTAGCTTCGCGCCCCGGTGCCCGCGGGCACAGGATCGCTGCAAGGAAGAAACTCCTGAGCTGGCAGGCACCGACCACAGCTTCGCGTGTTTCTTCCCAGTCGATGTCCAGCTCAGCGACGAACCTCAGCCAGGGAGTCCGGTTAGCGAAGGATCCGGGCATGCCGCGGAGTACGCGACCAGCGCCGTGGTTGCCGACGCAGAGGCGGCGCCAGTCCTCGAGCTGGTCGCAGTGTCGAAGGACTATCCGGTCGTCAGGGGCCTGCTCCGCCGCGAGGTCGGGCGGATCAGCGCGGTCGCCGGCGTCAGCCTCAGCTGTGCGGCCGGGCACCACGCTCGGGCTGGTAGGCGAGTCGGGCTGCGGGAAGACGACCATCGGCCGGCTCGTCGTCGGTCTCGAGACGCTCACCGCGGGGACGATCCGGTTCCACGGCAGCGACATCACGACGCTGAAGGGCGACGCGCACCGGCGGTACCGCCGCGGCGCGGCCTACATGTTCCAGGATTCGGCCGCGGCGATGGACCCGCGGATGCGCGTCGGTCCTATCCTGCGCGAGCCGCTGTTGTTGCAGCGGGAGGGCTCGGCGCGCGAGCGGGAGCAGAGGGTGCTCGCCCTGCTTGACGAGGTCGGGATGCCGCGTTCGGCGGTGGACCGCTATCCGCATGAGTTCTCCGGCGGGCAGCGGCAGCGGATCGGGCTGGCCAGGGCGCTGGCGCTGACCCCCGAGCTGATCATCGCGGACGAGCCGGTATCCGCGCTCGACGTGTCGATCCAGGCGCAGGTCCTGAACCTGATGCGCGACCTGCAGCAGCGCCACGGGCTGACGTTCATCGTGATCTCGCACGACCTCGCCGTGATCCGTTACCTGGCCGACGCGATCGCGGTCATGTATCTCGGCAAGGTCGTCGAGGAAGGTCCCGCCGAGATCGTGCATCAGCGGCCGCTGCATCCGTACACCCGCGGCCTGATTGACACGGTGCCCGTGCCCGACCCGAAGGTCGAGCGCAGGCGGCGCGGCGTCGGCGTGTCCGGCGAGCTGGCCAGCGCGATGAAGCCGCCGAGCGGCTGCCGGTTCCGCACCCGGTGCCCGCGCGCCACCGAGATCTGCGCGGAGGTGGAGCCGGTGCTGGAGTCGCCAGCGTCGGGCCTGCACCACGTCGCCTGCCATCACCCACTCAACAACGGGAGCCTTTGATGCGCACTTTCCGGCTCATGCTGACCCTGGCTGCGACCGGCCTGCTCGCGGCGGCCTGCGTCAACTCGCCGTCATCCGGAGGAGGCAACGGCCCCGCGCCGACCGGGAAACCGGTCAGCGGGGGTACCGCGACCTTCGCCGAGAACCCGGCGGCCGGTCCCGTCGACTACATCTTCCCGATGGTCTCCCTTGCCTACGACCTCCCCAGCAACATCCAGTTCCAGTTCCTGCAGTTCAGGCCGCTGTACTGGTTCGGCCAGGGTTCCTCGCCGTCGCTCAACCCTGATGTGAGCCTCGCCGAACAGCCCGCCTTCAGCGCGGGCAACACGGTGGTGACCATCCACCTGAAGCACTACCTGTGGTCCGACGGCAAGCCGGTCACGAGCAGGGACGTGCTGTTCTGGATCAACCTGCTCCGCGCCAACGTCGCGAACTGGGCGCTGAGCCTGCCCGGCGGATTCCCGTCCAACATCAAGTCGGCGGTCGCGCAGGGGCCGTCTGCGGTCCGGCTCACGCTCATCCATCAGTTCAATCCGCAGTGGTTCACCGACACCCAGCTCACGCAGATCATCCCGCTTCCGCAGCACGCCTGGGACAAGACTTCGGCGTCGGGCAAGGTCGGCAACTTCGACGAGAGCACCTCGGGCGCCGTCGCTGTCTACAAGTTCCTGGACGCCCAGGCCAAGGACATCAGCACCTATTCCTCGAACCCGCTCTGGCAGGTCGTGGACGGGCCATGGAAGCTGTCGACCTTCCGGTCGGATGGCTACGCGCAGTTCGTTCCGAACACCAGGTATTCAGGGACCAAGCCCAAGCTGAAGTCGTTCGTGATGGAGCCGTTCACCTCGGAGGCGGCAGAGTTCAACGTGCTCCGCTCCGGTGGGCTCAGCTACGGTTACGTGCCGATCAGTGACCTGTCGCAGGAGTCCGTGCTGCGCTCGGCCGGGTACCGGATCGTGTCCTGGCCGTCCTGGTCGATCTCCTACATCGTGCTGAACTTCAACAACCCGACCGTCGGGCCGATGCTGCGGCAGTTGTACATCCGCCAGGCCATGCAGTACCTGATCGACCAGAAGGGCTACATCAAGGCGTTCCTCAAGGGCAACGGCGTCGCCACCAACGGGCCAGCGCCCACGCAGCCGCCGAGCTCGTTCGCCAGCCCGCAGATGCAGCACGGCTTCTACGGCTATGACCCGGCGAAGGCGGTCGAGCTGCTGCGTTCGCACGGCTGGGCCGTGCATCCGAACGGCACATCGACATGCGCGAAGCCCGGCACCGGCGCGAGTCAGTGCGGCGCGGGCATCAAGGCTGGTGCGCCGCTCACCTTCAGCCTCAAGTTCCTGACCGGCGTGACCTACCTCGACCAGGAGGTCCGCACGTTCAAGTCGGCGCTGCTGCGGGCGGGCATCCAGCTCAACCTCAGCGAGGGGTCGGAGAGCCAGGTCGTCGGCACGGCCACGCCGTGCAAGCCCGGCCCGTCGTGCAGCTGGGAAATGGTGCAGTGGGGCTCGCCGTCCTGGATCTGGTCGAGCGCGTTCCCGTCGGGCGAGGCAGTCTTCGAGACGGGCGCCGGTGTCAACGCGGGCAGCTACTCCAACAAGACCAACGACGCGAACATCGCCGCGGTGCAGACCTCGTCGAGCTCCTCGGCGTTCTTCGCCTACGAGAACTACCTCGCGCAGCAGCTGCCTGACCTCTGGCTGCCGAACACCTACAACCAGGTCTCCGCGATCAAGTCCAACCTCGCCGGGGCGACTCAGCAGAGCCCACTGCTGCTGATCAACCCCGAGTCGTGGGCCTTCACCAGGTAAGGGGCAAGCCAGGAATGGGAATGCTGGACCACGTCGGCACCGGCGAGTACGAGCTCCCCGAGCGGATCGACCCGCGGCGGACGGACCTGCGGGACGAGTTCATGGCCGACCCGTACGCGTTTCACTCGGCCGAGCTGCAGTTGCCGCTCGGTGCCATGCGGTCCAACGGCGACCTGCCCCGGTGGGTGCTGCTGACCAGGGAGCCCGGCCGGTCATGGCTGCTCGCGGAGGCACCGAAGCGGCGCGGCGAGCCGCCTCGGATCGTGCGGGACCTGGATTTCACTGACCGGGCCGAGGCCGAGCGGTACGTCTTCGACCTGCGCTGGAAGGCGCTCTCCGGTGAGGAGGGGGCCGGTGAATGATCCGAACGCCGTCGCGCACACCGCTCCTGGCGGGATGCCGCTGACCAAGCGGATGGTCGGCTACTGCGATCCGCTGTCGGTCGCGCCGGGGGAGGCTGTCAGCTTCTTCGTCAGCTGCGATCCCGCGATCACGGAGTTTCGCGCAGAGTTGGTGATGCCGCGGGCTGGCGGGCCGGGGTGGGAGGACGCTGGTCCTGACTGCACGCTGGTGCCCGCCGACTTCACCGGGACGTATCCGGCCCGGTACCAGGAGATGTATCCGGGCTCCTACGTCGAGGTGCCCGGCGGCGGTCGCGCGCTCGACGATGCTGGCGGCGGCGACGGGCGGGTCACCGTCGCGGTGCTGATCCAGCCGACCTGCCAGCCTGGCACCGAGCAGGTGCTGGTGTCCTGCGGTGATCCGTGGGCTGGCGCCGGCTTCGCGCTGATTCTTGACCCTGATCTCCGGCCGGTCGTGGTGACGTCCAGCGGGCGCGGCGCTGGCGGCTCGGTCGCCGTTTCGCCGGCCGGCGCGTTGCCGGTCGGGAGCTGGAGCACGGTCGTGGCCACGTTCGATGGTCCCGGCGCGTCGACCGCGGCGGACCTCCTGCTCGGCGCGGTGCGCGGGCCGGGCGCGCGCCAGACCAGGCTGGCTTTCACGGGGCGGATGGAGTCACCCGTTCTGCTGCCTGGCGCGGTGTCGGCGGCGGACGCCGCCGCGTTGCTCGCCGCCGGTCCTGGGGCCAGCGATCCCGCTCAGATCAGCATCGCCTGGTGGGACTTCTCCGACGGCATCAGCGGCTGGGACGCCCGCGACCTGGGCCCGTCCGGGCTGCACGGCACCCTGCGCAACATGCCGATGCGCGGTGTGCGCGGCTCACGCTGGGACGGTGCCGCGACGAGCTGGACCGACGCTCCTGAGCAGTACGCCGCGCTGCACTTCCTCGCCGACGCACTCGAGGATTGCGCCTGGGAGGTCGCGTTCACGTTCCTGGTGCCCGAGGATGCTCGCAGCGGGTTCTACGCCGCACGGCTCACGGCCGGCGCGGACATCGAGTACATCCCGTTCTTCATCAGGCCGCCGGCAGGCGCGACCGCGCAGGTGCTGCTGATCGCGCCGTCGGCTACGTATGCCTCGTACGGCAACTCGCGGTTCTGGTGGGAGAACCCGATCCAGGAGATGGTGCAGGACCGGCTGGTCGAGCTCGGCACTGAGGAACAGTTCCTGCTCGCGCATCCCGAGATCGGCGCGTCCAGCTATGACTGCCACCTCGACGGCACCGACATCTGCTACGTGTCCAGGCGCCGGCCGAACCTCAACATGCGTCCCGGTCACGTACGCCGGGAGGGCTACACCTGCGACCTGTACCTGATCGCCTGGCTGGACCACATCGGCGCCAACTACCACGTCGCCACCGACGAGGATCTGCACTTCCGCGGGCGCTCGCTGCTCGATAGCTACCAGGTCGTGCTGACCGGCAGCCATCCGGAATACATGTCGGCCGCGATGTTCGACGCGTTCGATCAGTACACCTCGTCCGGCGGGCGGCTCATGTACCTGGGCGGCAACGGGTTCGCGATGAGCGTGACGTTCCACCCCGAGCGACCTTGGATCATGGAGAACCGCCGGGTCGAACTGTGGGAGCGGCCCGCAGAGTTCGGGCGCACCGAGGCGCGCAACTCGACCGACGGCGAGCCTGGCGGCTTCTTCCTCTCTTCTGGCCGCAGCACGGCGGCGCTGATCGGGGTCGAGACCGCCACGATGGGCTTCGACCATTCCTATCCCTACACCCTCGGCGCGGGGGCGAGTCGGCCAGAGGCCTCGTTCGTCTTCAACGGGGTTGATCCTGAGGTGCTGGCCGGCGGCCAGATCGGCAACTTCGGGCTGCTCGGCGGCGGGGTGGTCGGGCAGGAGTGGGATAACTCGGCCACCTTCGAACTCGGCCCCGGTCACCTGATCCTGGCGTCCTCGACTGAGCACACCCTGGTGCCGCCGCTGTTCGGCGCCGTCAGGCCGGACTATCACGCGGATCTGGTCCTGTTCTTCCGCGGCGCTGGCGCGGTGTTCTCGGTCAGCTCGATGTCCTGGTGCGGCGCGCTCAGCCACCACGACTACGACAACGAGATCGCCGTGATCACCGGCAACGTGCTCGCGAGGTTCATCGATCCCGCTCCGTTCCCGCCGGTACCGGACGAAGGAGGTTCCGCGTGAGTCAAGCCGAGATCGTCAAGGTCAATCCGCCCGAACTGCACGCCCCTGTCGACAACTTGTACACGCACGTGGTGTCGGCGCGCGGCGGGACGGTGCACAGGTTCGGCGGCCAGGTGCCGGTCTCGGCGTCGGGTGAGAACGTCGCGGTCGGAGACATGGCTGGCCAGATCCGCGAGGTGTACCGGCAGATCACGATCGCGCTCGGCGCGGCCGGCTGCGACTGGCGCAACGTCGTGCATCTGTACACGTTCACCACGGACATGGACGCCTACCTGGAGGCGGAGCGCGAAATCGCGCCGGCGTTCCTCGGGCCGGCGCCGCCCGCGTCGACGCTCATCGGAGTCAGCAGGCTGGTCGACCCCGAATGGCTGGTCGAAGTCCAGGTCGACGCGGTCAGCTGAAAGGACGTTCGTGAGCACAGAGCAGGCGATGCCTCGCGGTCGGGTCCAGAGCGCGGGCCCGCGCGGGCCGGTCGACGCGACCGCCATTCCGCGGTTCGCTGGTCCCGAGACGTTTGCCCGCCTGCCCCGGCTAGACGAGGTATCGGACGTCGACATCGCCATCGTGGGCATCCCGTTCGACTCGGGAGTCAGCTACCGGCCAGGTGCGCGGTTCGGACCCGCGCACATCCGGCAGTCCTCCAAGCTGCTGCGCCCCTTCAATCCCGCGCAGGGCGTCCAGCCGTTCGCCGAGCAGCAGGTCGCCGACGCGGGCGACATCGCGTGCAACCCGTTCAGGATCGAGGAGACGCTCGGGCTGATCGAGAGCGGCGCGCGCGGGTTGCTGGAGCGGGCCGGGCGCATCGTCAGCCTCGGCGGCGACCACACCGTGGCGTTGCCGCTGCTGCGGGCCGTGCACGCCAAGCACGGCCCGGTGACGCTGGTGCACTTCGACGCGCACCTCGACACCTGGGACACCTACTTCGGCGCCGCGTACACGCACGGGACCCCGTTCCGGCGGGCGGCCGAGGAGGGCCTGCTCGATCCGGAGAGCTGCATGCACGTCGGCATCCGCGGACCGCTCTACGACACCATCGACCTCGAGGCCGACGGCAAGCTCGGCTTCCAGGTGCTGCCCGCGACGGACCTCGAAGCGCTCGGGACGGCAGGGGTGATCGAACAGATCACGTCGCGGGTCGGGCAGCGGCCGGTCTACGTATCGCTCGACATCGACGTGCTGGACCCGGCGTTCGCGCCGGGCACAGGGACGCCCGAGGCTGGCGGCTTCACCTCGCGCGAGCTGCTCGCGGTGCTGCGCGGGATGAGCGGGCTGCATCTGGTCGGAGTGGACGTCGTCGAGGTCGCACCCGCCTATGACCACGCGGAGATCACCGGGATCGCGGCCGCGCACGTGATCTATGAGCTGCTCAGTGCCATGACGCCGCGCCCGGCGGTCGCGCCGGCGGAGGGGGATTCGTGATGACCGAGCCGACGCCGGCCCAGCTGACCGGGCCCGAGGCCAGCGGCCGGCCCGTAGGGCCCGAGGCCAGCGGCCGGCCGTAGGGCCTGAGGCTGGGCCGCCCTATGCCTGGTCGCCCAGGGGATGGCCGTCGGAGCGACCATCGGCTGATCCGTCGGCGTGCGAAGTGTGGTGTTATACGTCGAAGTTGTCGTATTCCCCTGGCGACGAGCTTGACCTGCATGTCAGCGCCACCGCTGGCTCGTTCACGTTGGAGATCAGTCGCGACGGCGTTACGCCGCACGTCGTGTACCGGCAGGAGGGACTGACAGCTGACGCTCATCCGACGCCCGATGACGCGTACGCCTCGGGATGCGGCTGGCCGGTGGCGCATTCGCTGGCGATTCCGCCGGACTGGGTGAGCGGCTTCTACATCGTGACGGTGCGCGCGGTCTCGCCGGCCGGGGAGATCTGGGAGCGCGAGCACGGCTTCACGCTGCGCGCCGCCAGTCCTGACTCCGGCGCTATCGCGCTGATCGTGACCACGAGCACGATGCTCGCGTACAACGACTGGGGCGGCGCGAACCACTACCGAGGCATCGGCGACGACCCGCGGGTGGACATCGGCACGCCGATTTCTTCTACGCAGCGGCCGATCGCGCGGGGCATGATCAGGAAACCGGCCGGAGCGCCCCGGGAGGCGAACCCTGGGAGCCCGCCGATGTTCGCGGGGCCCCGCTATCCCGCGTATGAGTGGGCGCGGCTGCACGGCTACAGCCGGCATCACGCCGATGCATACTGGGCGACGTACGAGCGACCGTTCGCGCTGTGGGCGGAGTCCGCCGGGTACACGGTGCACTACCTGACCCAGCACGACCTGCACTTCGACCCGCAGTGCCTCGAGGGGTACCGGTGCGCGGTCGTGGTCGGTCACGACGAGTACTGGTCGTGGGAGATGCGCGACACGGTCGACGCGTTCGTCGATGGTGGCGGGCGGCTGGCGCGGTTCGGCGGGAACTTCGGCTGGCAGGTCCGGTTCAACGACGAGGGAACTCAGCAGTACTGCTATCGGGTGCCGTCGGCGGACCCGATCACCCCGACCGCGCCGCAGCGCGCCACGACCTTGTGGGAGGCGAAGTCGCTCGGCCGGCCAGGGGCGTGGACGGTCGGCCTCAACGCGATGGGAGGCGTGTACAACAGGTACGGGGTTGCGGCGCCGCGGTCTTCTGGCGGGTTCACGATCTACCGGCCGGAGCACTGGGTGTTCGAGGGGACCGACCTGTACTACGGGGACGTGCTTGGCGGCGATCCGATCTGCCTGGCGTCGTTTGAGCTGGATGCGGTGGAGTACACGTTCCGGCGCGGGCTGCCTTACCCGACATTCGAGGACGGTGCGCCTGCGTCCCTGGAGATCCTGGCGATGGCGCCGGCCCAGCGCGGCGAGGAGGACCGGTGGGGCGGCATGCGCCCGCTCGGCGGCCCGATCAAGGAGATGCGCGCGACGCTCGAAGCTCTCGCCGACGACATGCCGTCCTATGTGCTGGAGGGGGAAAACCGCGGCGCTGGCATGATCGTGACGTTCACCCGCGGCGATGGCGAGGTGTTCAACGGCGGGAGCACTGAGTGGCCTTATGCGCTCAGCACGGGCGACCCGTTCGTCGCCCAAGTCGCCAAGAACGTGCTCCGTCGCTTCCTCGTTACGTGAGAGCGAGCATCATCTGGTGCTCGCTCCGTCCTGGGCGCGCGGCCAGCGGCTGCACTACGTCGAGTAAATTCGAAGCCTACTTTTTGATACAGCTCTGCGGCCGCGGCATTGCCGTCGAGAACCCACAGATAGACAACTTTCACTCCGGACGCACGCAATATCCGCAGTACTTCCTGGAGCATGTACTGGCCGATTCCTTGCCGACGAAATCCCATGGCCACCCACATGTATTCGATGTAGCGCTCGGATTCTGGCATATCAGGCTCCCGGGTGACCCCGATGAGGCTGACGTCATCGTGGCGGCTGACCCCCACGTACCAGTCGCCTCGCTCGAATTCCGCCGTCCAGCGTTCGTCTGGGTACTGCTTCTCGGTGGCATGCAGTTGACAGGAAACAGTCCGGCGAATCTTTCAAAGCCCGCAGTCTGAGACGCTTTAGTTTCGCGGGTCTTTCGGAAGCAATCTGATAAATGGTGGGCCTGACTGCTGATGTTGCGAGCTTCAAAGGTGCAGTCACGGTCGTCATGGATTCTCCGAGTGCCAAGAAGTTAGTTAGCGCGCTGCAAGTCAAGATGATTAGCTGGAATGGCTTGACGACCCTGTCCAACCTTGCCAACACGCGCCTGCCCGCTGGCACTCCAAGCCTTTCGGCTCGGACAATACCACCTAGGCGGCCAGGCGCGTGTCTGTTCCTGGCGCGTAACAGGATCGTGTCCGTTGTCCACTTCGGTTCGTCTCCTCGTCTCGGCTCTGCTCGCTCCTTCGCTCAGTGATGAACCGCTAGCGTCACCACCACTACCGCGAGAATCACCAAGGTAAACAGGGTCGAGGCGATGTTTGCCGCCACTTGAAGGAACTGGGCAAGCAAGGAGGCGGCGAGCTTGGCGGCCCCAGCAACCGCCACCATGCAGGCGATCATCGAGGAACGCGATCAGCAAGGTGATCGTGCCAGCCGCCTGCAGGTGCTGACAGCGGGCCTGCGAGCGGGCTGTGCAGATGGAGCTGGCTGGCCATGCTGGCGGCCGCCGTCAGGGTGTGACCGGTCATCGTCGCAATCATGGGTCTTCCCTCCATTGGGTGACTGGTGCGCGGGCCTTCTGCTGCGATATCTGATTCCTGCTCATGAATGCACCATCGCACTGGTATCTCGCGGCTGTCGATACATCAGCCCAGGTAAAGCTTTATAAAGTGGCGAGACTTGCAGGATCTGCAGTGCCGTAAACTAAAGCGCGATGACCATGGCCTACAACACAGTTAAATAGATGAAATGATGTTCAGCAGCGCCCCGCTGAGATTCGCGCTGGACCTAGAGAGCGATCACGCTTCGTTGTCGCGAGCCGACGCGCCGCGTTGGCTTAAACTCCGGCCCTGAACCACAGGCTAGCGACATGTGAACTTCGCGCGCTCACCCTGAATCTTCACGTTGGGTTCGCCGCGCCGCCCGCCGTATGTGACGAGTCCTGGCCCTGACGGATTAGCTTCGGGTCTTGCGGGCCCGGTCGCTGGCGCTGGCCAGCGCATGATCGGTTCGCGCGAGCTACCTTCGGCAGTCCATGGCTGGTCCTGGCTGCGCATCGCTGCCGCACAGAATGGCCAGGCCCCTGATGGATTCAGGAGCCATCGTTTCTGATCCGCTCCAATCTGGACTGAACTTTCGCGATCACTGTAGATTGGTATGAACTTCGCACCACTTTCCTGAACTTCACAGTAGAGGCGTGGGCTTGAACGGCAGTGACGCGCGGCAGGTGCTTGCGGCCCGATTGCGTGACCTGCGCGAACAGCACTGGCCGGAGCTTCGGATCACGCAGCCGCAGCTTGCTCTGGCGCTGGGCGGGCTCAGTGTGCCGCTGATCTCCTCCTGGGAGTCGGCGACGAGCCCTCGGATTCCGCCGGTGCACCGGCTGGAGGCTTACGCCCGGTTGTTCGCGACTCGTCGATCCTTTGACGGCGACGTGCCGCGCCTCGTCGATCCGGCCGAGCCTCACAGATGCCGAGCGGCGCACGCTGAACGAGCTGACCAGCGAGCTCATGCGGCTGCGCGGCCGGGCGATGGCCGCCGCCTCAGCCGCTCCCGCGCAGTCCCGCTCCCTCTCTGACTCGATCGGCACGAGCCTCTGGCGGTTTGACGACGGGGGCACGGTCACGGTCGTCTGCGCCAAGCTGCCGCAGGACATGCTGGACAAGATCCCTTACACGAACGTCGACGAGCCCGATTTCATCGAACTGCTGACCTATAGCGAGCTCGACTCGCTCTTCGAGCTGTACGGCCACCTGAGGGCCGCCAACCCGGGCAGTCACGTCTACCGCCGTATCGCGAACGAGCTGAAACACGACGACTACCACACGCATCTGGCCGTGCTGGGCGGAGTCGACTGGAACGCGCTCACTCGGACTATCCTGGAGAGACTCAGGCTTCCCGTCCGGCAGGTGGCCGACTGGGGTACCGACGGGGCTCAGTACTTCGAGGTTGACAACAACGGCGTGACGGAGCGGTACCCGCCGGTGCTGCGCGAGTCCGGGGGTCAGATGGTTCTGGAGGAGGACGTTGCCCTCTTCGCGCGGGCCGCCAACCCCTTCAACCGGGCTAGGACCGTGACCATCTGCAATGGCATGTACGGTCGCGGCACCTACGGCGCCGTCCGGGCACTGACGGATGCCGAGTTCCGTGATCGTAACGTCGACTACCTGAGCTCGCGGTTCGCTGGCTGCGATTCCTATTTCATCCTGACCCGGGTGCCGATCGTTAACGGCGCGACGCTGACGCCGGACTGGAGCAGCGGCGAGAACACGCTCTTTGAATGGCCTCCGATAGCGTGACTCACGAAGAAACCGCATTTCATCATCAATCACACCAGCGCCTCTTGCGGGAGCCTGCCGACCCGGCACCTGCCGGGCGGGGCATCGACGCCATCGTCGTGCCGACCATCCGGCCGCCTGAGTACCTGACCGAGGCCGCCGGCTAGCGCTGGCTCTCGATCGTCCGCTCGTGACCTTGCACAGCAAGGGCACGACTGCGCAGATGGCCAGGGACCACCTGCCCGCGACGGTTGACCTGATTCCCATCGATCTGCGGCCGCGCGAGGAACTGAGCCTGCCCCTCCTGGCCACCTGCAAGCTGCTGCTGCGCACGGACGATGGCATTTTCACGCGCAAGTCTGATCTGAGCACCAAGCGGAACATCGCGCTTGTGCTCGCGCGTCAGCTCGGCTGGTCGCGGATCCTTTACCTGGACGACGACATCACCGGGCTCACCGCGGACGACGTCGAGAGGGCCAGCAGCCTCCTCGATAGCTTCAACGCGGTCGGCTTCCGGATTGGTGGCTATCCAGACAACTCCGTCGTCTGCCACGCCTACCGGGAAGCTGGCGGACAACAAGACTCGTTCGTCGGCGGCGGCGCGCTCGCCGTCGAGATCAGTCGCTGCGATTCTTTCTTCCCCGACATCTACAACGACGACTGGTTCTACCTGCTTGACGGCAACGAGCGGCTGCAGCCCACGGCGATCATCGGGCGAAGTCAAGCAGTATGAATACGATCCGTTCAAGAACCCCGAACGGGCGCGTTCTGAAGAACTGGGCGACGTGCTTGCCGAAGGCCTGTACTGGCTTCTCGACCAAGGTGGCGCCATCACCGACGCGAACCAGGCGCACTGGCAGAATTTCCTGCTCTGGCGCCGGAGCTTCATCGAGAGCCGTCGAGGCGATGGTGCACGATTCTGATTGTCCTGACGCAGACAAGCGACCGCATGCTCCGAGCTCGCTGAAGGCTTCGCGCGGTCGGCTGGCCCGCATCACCCCGGAGTTCTGCGAAAGCTACCTGCAAGCGTGGCTGGCCGACCGCGCTGAATGGCGGAAGTACCTCGCTGCATTGCCCAGGTGCGAGCAACGAAGCGAGGCAATCGCGACACTCTGGCGCAACGGTCACCAGCGCCAGACGGGGCGGCCAGGACGGTCGGCTGGCAGTGCGCGCTCGCAGTGCTGCCCGACAGAGCAGGCCGCACTATGAGGACAGCACGCTGGCCAGCGTCTGCAGGGTGATGTTGCGGCCGCTGATGACGGCGACAGTCTGGCTGGTAACCGGGATGACACCGGCGAGGATGGCGGCCACGGGGACCGCGCCTGATCCCTCGGCGATCAGGCCGTGCTCGCGAGCGAGATAGCGGATGCCGTCGGCGATCTGCTCCTCTGTCACAGCGACCAGGCGTTCGACGTGCTCGCGAATCAGGTCCACGGTGATGATGCCGGGCTCGAGGTTCCCGGCGAGCCCGTCCGCGAGGGTCTCGCGGACCTCGACAGGCGTGATCTTCCCGGCCCGGATCGCGGTCGATATGCCCGGTGAGGCGGCGGCTTCCACGCCGATGACGGCCATCCGGCCGTGCTGACGCGCGGTGAGTCCGAGGCCCGACGCCATCGCGCCGCCGCCGATGCCGCAGGCCACGGTGAATGAGCCGGTCAGCTGGGCCAGCAGTTCGGCACCGATGGTCGCCTGACCGGCGATGACGTCGGGACTGCTGGTCGCGGAGATGTAGTGCGGGCCCTCGCTGGCCAGGGACCGGGCGTGCAGGTCAGCTGCCGCGTAGTCGTCCCCGTGCCGGATGACGGTGGCAGAGAATCGCAGCAGGCCATTCAGCTTCGCTGGTGAGGTGCTGACCGGCACGACAACGGTTGCTTGCAGACCGAGTCGCCTTGCTGCCCAGGCCACCCCGAGCGCATGGTTACCGCTGGATGCAGTGACAATCCCGTCGGAGCTCCTCGCTGCGGATAGCGCTGCGAGCGCGCCGCGGACCTTGAAGGAGCCGGTCGGCTGGAAGCTCTCGAGCTTGAGGAGGACTCCCTCGCCAAGGCCCGGGCTCTCGATCACCGGCGTGGCGGGCAGGGCCGCCGTCACGACCTCTCGCGCCCGGTCCAGGTGTGCAGGCCAGTCGACCGCGCTCACGGCCGTCACCGCAGTACCTCGTCCAGCACTGCCAGCGCGCGGTCCACGTCGTCGGTGTTGTTGTAAAAGTGCATGGAAAAGCGGGTCGAACCGACGCGCGGCGAGACGATCACCCCTCGTTGCGTCAGCTCACCCGCGATCGCCTCGCCGTCACGGCCGGGGAAGCGCGCGGTGACCGTTCCGGCTCTGCGCCGCGGGTCGGCGGGAGTCAGCAGCTCGGCGCCGCGGCTGGTCAGGCCGTCGATGACCTGGCTGGCGAGTTGGGCGTTGTGGGCCGCCACCTCATCGAGCGACATCGCGCTGACGTAGCGGATGGCGTGACCGAAGGCGATCGCCGACGAGTACGACATGGTCGAGTACTCCATCCTGCGGGCGGTCGCTGCGAGCGGTAGCCACCTGGCGTCAAGGGAGTAGGGGTGCTCGGTGCTGCGCCAGCCCACGAATGGAGGGCGGAACCGCTCGAGCACCTGCGGGCTGAGATAGCAGGCTGCGGCGCCGAACGTGCTGCACAGCCACTTGTAGGAACCGGTGATCAGCACGTCGACGCCGGCCGCGGCGACGTCGATGGGCACCTGGCCGGCGCTCTGCGTGGCGTCAATGATCAGCAGGGCGCCGCGATCGTGCGCCAGCGTCGCGAGGTCATGCAGGTCGAGCCGGTGGCCAGTCAGGTACTGGATGTGGCTGATGCAGATCGCCGCGGTAGCCGAGTCCACCTGCTCGGCGATCTTGTCGACGTCGAAGCCGTCAGGGTCATCCAGCACGCTGACCAGGCGTACCTCGCAGCCGGTATCTTCGGCGATCCGGTGCCAGGGATAGGTGACGCTGGGGAAGTCCGCGTCGCTCGAGACCACGTTCTGGCCTTTCGCTGGCCGCAGCCACCACGCGACCTGGCACAGCGCGTCGGTGAAACTGGTGCAGATCGCTACCGTCGAAGGATCCGCGCCAAGTAGCTCGGCGGCGGCGTTCCTCGCGCCCTCCAGGATTCCGATCTCGGTGTCCTCATCCATTCCAGTGGTGCCGGCCTGCGCCAGTTCAGCCTCGAACTCGTGCGCTCGCCGGACGGCGGACGCAGGCACCAGTCCCGTCGAGGCGGTGTTGAGGTAGGTGAACCGGTCAAAGCGCGGGGAAGTCGTCGCGGCGTAGTGCGGGCACTTGCATTCTCGGCGCCTCCGACGTTCTACAAGTCTTGCTGGATTGCTGAACAATCTGACAATCTAGTGAAGTTGGCGACGGTACTGCAAGGTCGGAGGGCGGTCTCTAGTGGTCCGGGTCCTCGAGAGTCAAGACGTCCGGCGGCTCGTAGGCATGGCGGACGCGATTGCCGCTGTCCGGGAGGCGTTCGTCGCGGCGGACCAGGGGCTGGCCGTCATGCCCGCGCCGCTCGAATTGCGCCTGCCAGAGGTCGATGGCGAACTGCACGTCAAGGGCGCCTATCTGAAGGGTGCTCCGGTGTTCGCGGTGAAGACCGCCACCGGCTTCTACCGCAACCCCGCGCTCGGACTTCCAGTCAGCGGCGGGCTGACGCTCATCTACGACGCCGAGACTGGCAGGCTCCGTGTCCTGGTCGCCGACGGCGGGTTGCTGACCGAACTGCGCACGGCGGCCGCGGGCGCGCTGGCCGCCGATCTGCTCGCCAGGAGGCGGGCTCGCGTGGCCGCGATTATCGGCACCGGCGGGCAGGCTCGTTATCAGCTGCAGGCGCTTCGGGAGGTCCGGCCTATCGAGCAGGTCAGGGTGTGGGGCCGGCGGCAGGAGGCAGCCGAGCGATTCGCGCGGGAGCTGGCCACCGACGGGTTGACCGCGTCGGCGGCCGCCAGCGTGCGTGCGGCCGTCGAGGGCGCCGAGGTGGTGATCACCGCGACCAGCGCCAGCCAGCCGCTCGTCGAGGCGGGCTGGCTCGCGGCTGGTGCCCACGTCACCGCGATGGGTTCCGATATGCCGCACAAGCAGGAACTCGATCCCCGGATCCTCGCGGCAGCGGACAAGTACGTGCCTGACAGCGTCAGGACAGCCGCGGCCTCCGGTGAGCTGCATCACGCGATCGAGGCGGGAGTCGTTCGACGTCGAGTCGGTGTATGGCGAACTTGGCGCGCTCGCGTCAGGTCGGTTGCCTGGGCGCGGCAGTGAGTCTGAGCTGACGGTCGCCGACCTGACCGGGCTCGGCATCCAGGACGCCGGCATCGCGGCGCTGGTCGCCACGCTTGCCGAGGAGCTTGGCGCGGGCCGTGACCTGCCGCTGGGAGAGTCCTGACCGTGACCGGCCCCTTCGCCGGACTCGGCACGACAATTCAGCGGCAGTCGACCACGGGCCAGGTCGCCGCCGCGATCCGAGATGCCATTTTGTCCGGCGCGGATAACGCCAGGCACGCCTTTGCGTGAGACCGCGCTTGCCGCAGAGCTTGCGGTATCGCGCAACACCATTCGCGAGGCCGCCCGCATTCTGGAAGGCGAGAGCCTGGTTCGGTACCAGATGAACCGCGGCATCGTGGTCGCGGAGATCACTCAACGCGATGTCCGCGACATCTATGCGGCCCGTGCCGTGGTGGAGATGGCTGGCCTCGATGCGCTGGTTGCGAGCCGGGATGCGGCTACCTACGACCAACTGGCCGAACTAGTGCAGCGGATCGAGGAGGCATTCGCATGCCAAGACGTCTCGCGCGTGCTGGAAAATGACCGGCTTTTCCATGCGACGCTCGTTAGCGCCGCTAACAGCCCGCGGTTGGCCCGCTTCCACGCGCAACTCCAGCAGGAGCAGCGCCTGGCCCTCAGCTTGGCTGAGCATTCCAGCCGTCAGCTCGGCCGGACCGTGGACGACCACGGCGAGTTGCTCGATGCGCTCCGGGGCGGCGGTCAGGCACGCGCACGGGCGCGACTGGCCGGGCACCTTGAAGCCGGTGCTGCCGAGCTGGAACGGCTCGTTGATCTCCTAGCTCGAGGGTTAGCAGGCTGGAGTGGGCATAGGCAGCCGTGGCGCCGTGGTCAGGGCTGTCACCTTCAGCGTGGCTGAGAGCCAGGTGTGCTGCGGCCTGTGCGCAGGTCGCTGGATCAACACAGACCTGAGCAGGTGCGACTTGGCGTCGATTGCGTAAGTGATGAAGTGCTTGAGCGGCAGGTGACGCTGATCGAACAGATGAGCCGGGCGCCGCGGCTGCAGGGCCAGGAACCAGAACTCTGCATTGTTCTCCGTTATCACCTTCCATCCGAAGGCTGTCCTCTTCGGCTGCAGTGCCTTGTCGCCGATACCCAGCCTGGTGCGGGTGTACGGGAAGGGGACGCCGACGTCGGCAAGCGTCTGCGGGTTCGACGTACGCAGACGGCGCCAGCACGTGGTTCCGGCGGTGCGGGCATAGGTGTGGCGGAAGCTTCTCGCGACCAGCGTCGTCCCGTTGCGGCCTGACCGCGTGAATTCCTCGGCGACGACACGGCCTGACCGCAGGATGAGCACGAACCGCCGTGGAAACCGGAGCGTTGACTTGCCCGGGATCACTGACAGTTCCACCGCGGGCACATGCAGGTACGCGCGGTGAACCTTGGCGAACAGCGCCTTCGTCGTCAAGCCTGACGCGGAGGACCGGCCTGGCGGTGCGCCGGGCCAGCGGCTGGGTGGCCCTGGGCGGCCGCAGCCGAAACAGGGACTCCGGTCAGGACCGCCACGGCCGCGGCCGCCGCGAGCGCGGTGTGTCGGCGCCTCGGCGCGAGGGCACGGATACCGCGGGGCGGGTAGCCGCCGCCTCGGCCGGCGTTCCCAGCCAGCCGGCTGGCAGATCCCAGTGTCCTGGTCGTCATGGCTCGTCGCACCATCCTTTGACTTCGGGTCGCGTATCCACGCAACCATGCGGCCCCGATGTCGCGAGCGTGTCGTCGGACTGTCATGGGCGTGTCACAACAGGCCGCGGAGGCGACTCCGCCCGGTCGCTGGGCCGGCCTGGGGTCGTCGGCGCCGTCTGCTAGCCCGGTCTTTCATCCCCTCGCTCAAATTGTCCTGTCGGCAGCGGGGTGATGCGGTGGACAATGGCGGCTGCCTCGCGTCTGTCAGGCGTCCCGAGCTTGCGCAGGATGTGCGAGACATGAACGCTGACGGTCTTGACGCTGATGACGAGCGCCGAGGCGATCTCGCGGTTCGTGTAGCCGCGGGCGACGAGGTCCAGGACCTCCGCCTCGCGTCGCGTCAGGCCGAGAGTTTCCGCCGCGCTTCGGTCCGCTTCGGATGACGTGGCTCGCTGCGGCGCGAAGTCGAGCCTGGCACGCTGAGCGAGCAATTCGAGCTCTCTCACCAGGGGAGTGGCTCCAATCCGCGCCGCGGCGGCGTGCGCCTCGCGGAGCGGAGCAGCCGCTTCGGCACGTGAAGCCCCTGCCGCGACGAGCGCTTCGGCCTGACGCCAGCGGCAGTATGCCGCCAGTGGCAAGCGCTCCAGCCGCCGCCAGCCATCTGCCGCCTGTGACCATGACTGCGGCAGCGCCAAGCCGCGAGCACGCGCGTACTCGGCCTCGGCCATCGCCAGCCAGCCTTCGGCGTTCGGCGTGATCCCCGCGGCATCGGCCGCCGCGGCACGGGCAACGGTGATGAGCTCTTCTGCGCGGGTGAGCCAGCTACGGACGGCATGGGCGTCCTGGCGGGCGCGGGCGAGCGCCGCTAGCTCGGCCTGCGCGCGCAGTCCCTCGGCGCATATCTGGACGCGGATCTGTGAAGCTTCGAGTTGGCGCGCCTGCGCCAGGCCTTCCTCGATGGCAGCGTGCGCGTCGGTCCAGCGGTGCTCCCACAGGGCCAGATTTGCGACGCAGACGTCGTAGCGGCCGAACATGCGGTCCTTACGCAATGTGGCGGTCGCGGCTTCGAGGTGGGTCCGCGCTGCATCGAGCTCGCCGCGTCCGATCTCAACCTCGGCCCGGTTGGTGAGCAGCACGTAAGGGAAGCTCGAGGTGATACCGCGAAGCGCGGCGGCGCTGAGCACGTCGGCCTCGTCCCAGTCGCCGATCGCGAGCAGTGTCTCGATCTGGTTCGAGACGAGCAGGGCGCTGTAGATCCCGTAGCGGCGGATTGCCTCGAGCCCCGCCTGTCCCAGTCGCGCCGATTCCCGAAGCCGTCCCAGCTTCGTCAGCTGGTCAGTGAGATTGATGTACGCACGTTCCAGGCCGATGTGATCACCGATCTCCTCGGCAAGCCGCAGGGCCTGGCGAACATAGGCGATGCCCTCCTCGTGGTGATCAAGGCAGGCAAGGTCCATGCCCACCACGGTGAGAGCCCGGACTTCTGCCTCGCCTGCACCGAGATCCCGGGCGAGTGCGAGCGCCTGCCTGGCTATCGGCAGCGATTCCGCGTAGCGCCAGGCCACCATCATCCCGCCTGCGAGGGACCCCAGCGCGTACGCACGCTCGGGCGAGGCAAGGTCGGCTGGGAGGAAATCGACAGCGCGCTCGAGAGCAGCGAGCGCGGCGTCGTTGCTTCCGATCTCGTACAGGTACTCGCCAAGGCTGACATGCAAACGCGCTGCGCGGCGCCGGTCTTTCGCGCCGACGAGGTCGATCGCCTGCCGTACGAGATCGATCGCACGCGAGGCGGCACCGACGTGGCTGGCCAGCCGCGCCGCCCAGCCACAAAGTTCGGCGAGGTCAAGCTCCGTGAGCCCGGCCGCGTCCGGCACCGCCGGCCAGAGCGCCTAGAGCGCGGTCGAGGTGCGTGTATGCCTCCGCGAGGCCGAAGACCGCTTCGGAGTGACGCGCGGCATCGACCGACGCCGCAAGTGCTTCTGCCGTGCGGCCCGCCGCCGCCCAGTGGAGTGCCAGCTCCGCCGCTCCTGCCGCACCGCTGCGCGCAAGCTCCTCGGCGAGGCGCGTGTGCAGCTCTTCGCGCTCGCCCGGGAGGATGGTCGAGTAGACCGCCTCCGCCAGCAGCGCGTGACGGAAACGGAAGCTGCTGGTTCCCGGCTCGGCGACAAGGACACCGCCCTCCACGGCCGCGCGGAGTGACTCACGCAGGGTTGCGTCGGGCAGCTCCGCGGTCGCACGGAGCAGCGGATACGCGACTTCACGCCCGGCCGCGGCGGCCAGGCGAAGCACGCCGAGCACAGGCCGGTCGAGGCGGGCGACCCGCTGCAGCAGCAGGTCGCGCAGTTCATCAGGGAGCGCCTCGGCCCGCTCGCCCGACGCTGCGAGAAGCTCTTCGGCGAAGAAGGGATTGCCTTCTGAGCGGGAGACGATCGTCTCGATCAGCGCCACGGGCAGCGGATGGCTGGCGCGGGCCGCGAGCAGTTCCAAGAGCTCTTCGCGCGCTAGCGGCCGGAGCTCGAGCACGAACGCGGATCCTGAGCGCCGGACGCCGTCGGCCAGCCGGCGGACTCGCGAGGCCGATGTGGGGTCGTCTGCGCGGTGGGTCGCGAGCAGCAGAACCGGCCGACCGCTGAGGTTGTGCGCGAGGAAGACGACCAGGTCGAGCGTCGAGGTATCGGCCCAGTGCAGATCCTCGAGCACGAGCAGCACAGGTGCGCTAGCGGCGCGCGAGGCGAGGAGCGCGAGCGTCTCCTCGAACACCCGCAGCTGCGAGCCTGGCGTCTTTGGGTCTGCCTGCCAAGGATTCCCGAGCGGCCGCAACGCCTCGGCGAACGGCTGGTACGGCAGCTCCGTGCCGACGAGATCGATCGACCGGCCAAGCAGGACCTCGAACCCGGCGACGCGGGCACGTTTTGCGAGCTCGGAGGCGAGCCGGGTCTTGCCGATACCCGCCTCACCCGCGACCAGGACTGTCCCACCATTCCCCGCCCGCGCTGCCTCGAGCGCGCGCTCGAGCTCCCCGAGTTCCCGTGCGCGCCCGACCAACCCCGCAGCGGTCCCAGCCTCCATTCCGGCCAGTATCGCGCAGCGAACGCTCGGCAGGAAGCCAGCGCTAAGCAGCCAGGCTGCCGAAGATACGCATAGCGAAGACGGGAGATAAGGCCTTCCGCCCGATGCGCTCCGGCTCCCCATGCGGCCACGATCGACTCGATCTCACTTGCACGAGGAGGCTGAAGATGACATCGATGACGCAAGCCGAGCAGGAGCATGCCGGCCGGATGAAGGTTCACACCGTGCGAGGCGGCGGCGGCCTGCGGTTGCACGTGCGCGAGTGGGGCAAGGCAGACGGGCCACCGATCCTGTTCATCCATGGCTGGTCCCAGAATCACCTTGCCTGGGCGAGGCAGTACGAGAGCCCGCTCGCCAGCGAGTTCCGGCTGATCGCCTACGATCTCCGAGGCCACGGGATGTCCGAGGCCCCGACCGAGCCAGGTCACTACACCGACGGCAAGCTATGGGCTGACGACGTGGCCGCGATCATCGAGGAACTGCACCTCGACCGGCCCGTGCTCGTCGGCTGGTCTTACGGCGGGTTCGTGATCTGCGACTACGTGCGCGCCTTCGGCCAGGAGCGGATCGCCGCGATCAACTTCGTCGAGGGCGCGGTCAAGCTGGGCGAGGCGGCCTTCGGCACGCTCATCGGCCCGGCTTTTCTCGACAATTTCGTCGGAGCCACCGCCGACGACCTGCCAACCAACATCGCGGCCATGCGCTCGTTCGTGAAGGCGTGCGTCGTGAAGCCGGTGCCGGACGACGACCTGCAGACGGCGATGTGCTGGAACATCACTGTTCCGGCTGCCATCCGCGCCAGTCTTGCGGCTCGCGAGATAGACGGCGACGACGTGCTGGCCGCCCTGGAGGTCCCGCTGCTCGTGACGCAGGGCCGGGCGGACACGGTGGTGCTGCCGGCGATGGCCGAGCACGTCCTCGACACCTGCCCGACCGCCGAGGCCTCCTGGTACGAGGGGACGGGCCATGTGCCGCACCTGGAAGACTCTGAACGCTTCAACCGTGAGCTAGCCGAGCTGACCCGACGTGCTTGGTGACCAGTTCTCCGGCCGGCGCTGACCGCGGAGGTAGCGGTATATTCGGGCGACATCTGAATCAGGGACCGGGAGCAGGCTGATGGCGGGATCAGTAGCAGGCGGCGCGGCAGAGTTCGAGGCGAAGCTGGCGTCGTTCGTCAAGGAGAACCGGCTGTACGGAGCGGCCGCCGGCGTCGTGCACGGCGACGAGCTTGCCTGGTCAGGGGGTGCGGGATTCGCTGACATGGCCGCGGGCCGGCCGGCCGGGCGTGACGTGCTCTACCGGGTCGCGTCCATCACGAAGACCTTCACCGGTACGGCGATCATGCAGTTGCGCGACGCGGGCAAGCTCGACCTCGACGATTCGGTTGTCAAGTGGGTGCCCGAACTCGCCGATAGCGCCACGCCGCAGACCATCGGCGGTGTCACGATCAGGCGCCTGCTGTCGCACGAGTCCGGGCTCGTCAGCGAGCCGCCCGGCACCGACTTCATGGCCGAGCAGCCGAGCTACCAGGGCGTAGCGGCCCGCAACCTCGAGCGGGTCAGCGAGATCTTCACCGCCGTACCGCCGAACACCCAGCTCAAGTACTGCAATCTCGGGTACCAGCTGCTTGGCGAGATCGTCAGCAGGATCAGCGAGACTCCGTATCCCCGGTATGTTGCCGAGCAGATCCTGGCGCCGCTCGGGATGGCGTCGACGGGATTCGAGCCGCTCGCACCGGAGTTGGCCAGCCGGTGCGCGGTCGGTTACGCGGGCAGGGCGTTCTCCGACGATCTGGCGCTCGCGCCGTCGATGCCGCCGATATGGGCCGAGGGCGGCCTCTGGTCGACCGTGTCTGACCTGGCCAGGTGGCTGTCGTTCCAGCTCGCCGCGCACCCCGGCGTGCACCCGGCGTCCGCGGACACCGCGCAGGCTGAGTCACCAGTGCTCGCGGCGGCCACCCGCCGGGAGATGCACAAGCCGCGGTACCTCAGCGACGAGGAGTGGTCGAGCGCCTGGGGCATCTCCTGGTACTCGGCCCGCAAGGACGACGTCACCTGGGTTCAGCACTCGGGCGGGCTGCCCGGCTTCGTGTCGAACGTGTGCTTCGACCGCGGCTCGGGAGTCGGCGCGATCGTGCTGGTGAACGGGGTAGCGGAGGCTGCGGATATGGCCATGAGCCTGGCCGCGCAGGCCCGCGAGCTCGCTGCCGCCGCGGTCCCGCGGCTGTCCGCGCCCGCGCCGACGCCGGCTGATCTGCGTCCGCTGCTCGGCGTGTACGCACCCGTCGACATGAGTTTCCTGCTCAAGGTCGAGTGGCGGGACGGGAAGCTGGCGATCGTAGAGGGTTCGGGCGGAGGGCCCGGCGAGACGGTGCCGATGGAGCGCGGGAGCGAGCCCGCAAGTTTCGTGGTCGCTCCGGGGTTCCGGCAGTCGGGCGAGCCGGTCGTCTTCCAGCGCCGCGCCGACGGCGCCGTGACCTCGATGATGCTCGGCGGTGGCTCCCTCGTGCGGCTCGACCCGGTGTCGTGACGGCGCGACCCGGTCCATTGCTGAATGGCCTGGCCGGCAACCGGCGTAATGGTCACGTGATTTAACGGGACATCCGACGCGCTGTCCCGGCCAGGCCAGACGAATGGCACCGTCCTCCTTCTCGGCGCGGCGCGCGCGGCCTACCCTTTAGAGGTTTGTCTTTGCTTTTGCTTAACGCCGTGGAGTCAGTCGAATGCTTGTGCGGCTTCTAGGGCCGGTCGATGTCGTCGTCAACGGCGAACTGCGTCCGGTACACGGGCTACGGCGCAAGGCCGTGCTGGCGGCGCTGGCGTTGCGGTATGGCGAAGTCGTCAGCGTCGACTGGCTTGTCGAGGTCGTCTGGGGCGCGTCCGCGCCGTCCACGTCGCGCAACACGCTGCAGAGTCACGTGTCATACCTGCGCGGCGTCCTTGGCAACAAGAACGCGATCTTCGCCCAGCCTCCCGGCTACCTCCTGGATCTCAACTACGGCACCGATGTGCGGCACGCCGAGCGGCTACTGCGGCAAGCGCGGCAATCAGCCGATCCGCCCCAGAACGTTCGAGACCTGACCACAGCGCTGAGCCTCTGGCGCGGTCAGGCGCTCGGGGACGTGACGGGCCAGCCCTGGCTGGACGAACAGGCCGAGCGCCTGGACGTGCTCCGCGTCGAGCTCACACGCGCCTTGTACGAGGCCAGGATGTCGGCCGGGGAGCACCGGGCGCTGGTTCCTGAACTGGAGCAACTGGCTGTTGAACACCCGCTAGACGAGCAGATCCAGGCACAGCTCATGCTGGCGCTCTACCGCAGCGGCCGGCAGGCTGACGCGCTGACGGTGTACCAGCGGATCCGTCATGATCTCACCGAGAACCTCGGCGTAGATCCCAGCCAGGCACTGCGCGACCTGGAGGTCGCCATCCTCAGGCAGGATCCCGCCATCGACCGGCTCGCACACTCGGGCGGGTTCTCCCGAAGATCGGCGCGGCCGCCGGTTCCAGCCCAACTGCCGTCCGCTGCCGCATTTGCCGGGCGTCACGCCGAGCTCGCGAGCCTTAATGCACTCATGCCTGGGACAGCAGGCGGCTCAGAAACGACGGCGGACTCGGCCGCCATCGCGGTGCTTTCTGGAACGCCTGGCGTGGGCAAGACGGCGCTGGCCGTGTACTGGGCGCATCGGGCGTCCCCGCAGTTCCCGGACGGTCAGCTCTTCTCCAATCTGCAGGGCTTTGACGCTGGCGGGGCGGCGCAGGAGCCGGGCGACGTACTGCGGCGGTTTCTTGAAGCATTCGGAGTGCCAGAATCGCGGATTCCCGCAGACCTGGCCGGGCGGGCCGGCCTCTACCGCAGCTTGCTCGCGCGCAAGCGGGTGCTGGTCGTCCTCGACAACGCCCGCGACGCCAAGCAGATCCGGCCCTTGCTCCCTGGCTCGCCCGGCAGCATGGCGCTCGTCACGAGCCGCAACCGCCTCGCGGGACTGGTCGCCACCGAGGGCGCGACGTCTCTGACACTCGATCTGCTCTCAGCCTCCGACGCTCGCGACCTGCTGACCCGGCGGCTGGGATCGGCCAGGGTCGCCCGCGAGCCAGACGCCGTCGACGACATCATCGACGGTTGCGCCCGGCTGCCCTTGGCCCTGACTGTTGCTGCCGCCCGCGCCGCCACGGCACCGCATTTCCCGCTTGCGGCCGTCGCCAGCGAACTGCGCGGCGCCTCAGGCGCCCTGGACCCGTTTCACGCAGGAGACACGGCCACAGATGTCAGGTCTGTGTTCTCCTGGTCCTACCGGGCCCTGACGACCGAGGCAGCGCGGCTCTTCCGGCTGCTCGGCCTGCATCCAGGGCCTGACTTCTCGCTCCATGCGGCAGCCAGCCTCGCGGCGATCGACCTAGGCAACGGCCGGGCCATGCTGGCCGAACTCACCAGGGCGAACCTGGTTACGGAGCACGCTCCAGGCCGCTATGCGTTCCACGATCTGCTACGCGCCTACGCGAGCGAGCGGGCTCACGCAGAGGACAGCCAGCAAGTACGCGAGGCGGCCCTGCATCGACTGCTGGATCACTATCTGCGCTCCGCGCACAGTGCCGCGATGCTGATCGAGCCGCTCTTGGATCCGCTCGCGCTCGTCCCGTCCGGGTCAGGGGCTGTTCTCGCCGAACCGGCGACAGCCGAGGCCGCCATGTCATGGTTCATGGCCGAACACGCCGGGATCATCGCCGCGGTGCGGCTGGCTTCCGAGGTCGGCCTCAGCACCCACGCCTGGCAGCTGGCGTGGATCGTCAGCACGTACCTTCTCCGCCGCGGGTCCTGGCCCGACAACACGCTCGTGCAGAAAGTTGCCCTGGCCGCGGCCCGCCGTAGCGGCGACGTGTCCGGTGAGGCGCACGCCATTCACGGGCTCGCGCTCGGCTACGCACGGTCGGGCCGGTTCCGCGACGCCGTTCCCGAGTTCAACAACGCGCTCGGGCTGTTCGCGTCGATCGGTGACCGCGTGAGCCAGGCGCGTGTTCATAGCAGCCTCACCTGGATCGCCGAGCACGAGGATCGTCTCCATGACGCACTCGAGCATGCCGGGCAGGCGCTGGAGTTCTTCCGTGCTGCCGGGCACCCGGGCCAGGCCATGTTCCTGAACGACATCGGCTTCTGCCACGCCAGGCTCGGGAACTTCTCCGAAGCGCTCGCCTACTGCGAGCAGGGCCTGGCCGCGGTAAGGGAAGTCGGCGAGCGCAATTGGGAAGCCGCAACCCTGGACAGCCTCGGTTACATTCACGACGGCCTCGGCAATCACCAGCAGGCGATCGACAGCTACGAGCAGTCGATCGGCATCTACCACGACCTCTCAGATCGCTTCAACGAGGCCGACACGCGGGTCAGCCTCGGAGACAGCTATCTTCGCGCCGGCGACCCGGAACTCGCGCGTCAAGCCTGGTCAGACGCGCTGCTGATCTTCGACGAGATCGGCCACCCAGACGGCGACAACGTCCGCGCGAAGCTCATCGGCATGCAGCCCCGCCTGGTGCTGCCCGCCGACGACACCACGCGGGCCGACTAGCTCGCCAGCGCCATCTCAAGCACTTCCGCCGGCCTTTCCGATCGTCACGTTGACGGCCCTGCCCGACGGGTCGATGGTGCCGGCTGGCCGGGCTCCCGTTCGCCAGCACGGCCGCGCTGACATCATCATTCGACGCGACTTGGCTCACGCCGACCAGGCCAGTCTGCTCCGGCGAGTAGTGCGGCATGGTCGTGCCGTCACCCGCTCCGCCGGCCTGGTCTCACCCCAGGCCCAGACCGTGCCCGCCGAGCCCGTGAACGCGAGGGTCTGGGTCCCGTCCGCCGAGATCTGCGTGACGCCGGTCAGGCCGGGAACGGCCGCGGGGGTGGGGCGGAAGCCGCTAGCCGTGCCGATGCAGAGCAGGCGATGAGCGTTGTCGCCCCGCGCCGTGTGTCACTGTGTGGCCGTCGGTGATTGTGCCGACGTGCCGCCCCTCCCGCCGGAGTTGCTAGCCGAGACATTTGCCGCCTGCCTTTCCGATCGCGATGGAGACGCTGGTGCCTGGAGGATCGACGGTGCCGGCCGCTGGGCTCTGGGTCTTGACGACGCCGAGGTACTGGCAGGTGATGTCGAGGACCGTGCTGACGCGGCCGAGAACATAGCCTGCGGCTTGCAGCGCCTGCGCCGCCTCGGCCTGGGTGTCATCGATCACGCTGGGGATCCGCGGCGCGGGCGAGGCAACGACCATGACGTCGTCCTCGCCGGCCGCCACGAGGCTCCCGCCTGCCAGTGTCCTGACCAGCACAGGGCTGGGATGGTTATTGAAGTCAGTCGTGCCGGTGCCGAGCTCGCCATAGCTGTTGTCACCCCACGTCAGGACTGACCCGTTGGACAGCACAGCGACGGCGTCGTAGTCGCCCGCACTGATCTGGCTGACACCGCTCAGGCCGGTCTGCACAGGGGAGAAGTGCGGGCTGATCGTGCCGTCGCCGGCGTTGCCATCGTCGCCCCAGGCCCAGACCGTGCCCGCGAAAGCGGTGAGCGCGAATGCCTCGGAATTGCTCGCGGAGATCTGCGACACGCCGGTCAGGCCCGGCACCTGCACGGGGGTGGTGGACATCCCGGTGCCAGTGCCGTTGCCGAGCAGGCCATGTCGGTTGTTCCCCCAGGCCATGACCGATCCGTCGGGGCGAATCGCGTAGGCGTCTTCCTCCCCGGCGGCGATCTTGCTGATTCCCGTCAGCCCCGGTACCTGCGAGGGGTAGAGCCGGTTCAGGGTGGTGTCGTCGCCCAGTTGGCCTTGTTCGTTGTAACCCCACGCCCAGACGGTGCCATCGGACTTCAAGGCGTAGTCGGACGCGTCGCCGGCCGCGATCTGGACCACGCCGCTGAGCCCGGGGACACGCTGTGGCGTGAGAATCTGCCCGTCGTGCGTGCCGTTGCCCGCCTGGCCGGACAAGTTGTTGCCCCAGACCCAGACCGCACCGCTGGAATCCAGCGCCATCTCGTCGCCGCCGTTACCGGCGATCTGGGTGATGCCGGTCAGGCCGGAAAGGACGATCGGGATGAGACTGATGTTCCTCACTCCGTCGCCGGTCTGGCCGTACGAGCCATCTCCCCAGGTCGCAACCGTTCCGTTGGACAGCAGGGCCATGCCGTCGTCGTCGAACGCGACGAGTTGCCTGACGCTCGCCGGCAACGAGACCGGCGCCGGCGAGGCCGCGATCATGGCAGGCTTGCCGAAGGAGACCGCGAGTTGGTCTGGGCCGTTGACGCCGTTGCCGAGCTCGCCCAGGGCCTCATCCCCCCAGTCGAACAGGCTCGGCGGCGCGAGCGTCTGAAACGCAGCGTCATCCGCCGGCTGAATTGGCGCGGCGGCCGCCGGGGCAGCGGCCCCGGCCAGAGCCACGACCGCCGCGCCGGCCAACGCGGCCACCGAGCGCCGGCTTCTCCGCGTAATCCCCGCGGCCAGGAAGCTTCGTCTTACCGGCATCGTGAGCCCGCCCTTCGATCAGAGTCCCGCATGACATCGCAAGACGTGCCGCGCGACTGAACGCGGCCCACTCGGATTGTCACAATGAGCGCTGAAACGGCGCTGAAACGGCGCTGAGGCAGGCGGGTCTTGACCACGCCGCCTTGGGCGGGAAGGAATTCCATGATCACGGACGCCTGTCCGCGATCCTGCGGAAAGGTGTCCGTGATCATGAACAGAGGCGGACCGGACCCCGCCTGGCGTGTGGCCACTCGCCGCAGTGGGGATGCTGCGTATGTCGCTAATCTGCCGAGGAGGTGTGGTTCATGACCGGCGAGACCATCCTCGACCTGCTGAAGCCGCTCGTGGGTAAATCAGGCTCGCTCTCCCTGATCGTCAGCCGGATCGGACAAATCGGCTTCTCTGCGAACGAGAACAAGAAGCTGACCGCCGTGGAACTCCGCGACGACGGCCTCCTCAGGCTCGAGCGCGAGACCGGGTGGACGGTCCTGGACCCAGCGCAGGTTGTCGCCGTGGCGTGGACCGGCGAGACAGAGAGTTCGCCGGGCCTCTTCCTATGAGGACGCGCGGCTAGTCGTTGACGTGGAGCAGGTCCTGCTCGGTCAGAAGCTTGTCGAGCCTTGCCTGGTCGACGCGACTGACTACCTGGGTTTCTTCCTGACGATCCCTGACGACCTTAGCCAAGGTGAAAGCTGAGGTGACCACGTACAGCAGCCCGATGCCGAGGAAGGCACGGACCCACCGGGAGTCATGCAGGTAGCCGATGCCGATGACTGTCGCCGTCAAGGCGACCGCGAAGGAGGCCGTTGCCTGGCCGAAGAAGGCGTTGGTGGTTCTGGGTCGCAATGGAGTGCTCATGTGGCAATCCTCGTCCGCTCCATCGGCCGCGGCGTGAGTACGAACACTCAATCCCGCTAAGTGCCCCGCCTCATTCCCGTCGTTCGGCAATGGCCGATCAGCCGATTGCCACAGTTCGGGGTAGCGTTTGCGGTCGCATGTGCCGCAAGCGCTACCTGTTACCGCAAACGCTCCCTGCTAGCTCGAGGGAGATTGGCTCCGTTCCGGGCGAGCTACGGGGACGCGGGCGTCAGCGGTACTACCTGCGTGATCAGGCTGGATCGCTCGACGACAAGCACATGACGGCTGGGCAGCGGCTGCCAGCCTTCCTGCGCCCAGCCGGTGCTGGCCACGACGACCGCGTCGCTGGTGGCCAGGTAGGACAGGTCGAAGTAGCAGGCGATCTCATCTGGCCGGTTCTCGTAGCCGCGCTCGCGCAGCTTCGCTGCGGGTACCTTGTCCCGGTCGTGCCAGCTGATGCCGTACAGGTACCGCGGGGTGAGCAGGATCGCGTTCAGGCTGTTGGGCGCGAACTGCCGCTCGATCTGAGCCGCAGCATCGGCGATGGCGGCCACCATGTCGCCGCCGTTGGCGTGCAGCCTGGACATGATCAGCAGCAGGTAGCGCTCGCTCTCGGTGGTGCCGGCGACCTGCGCCTCCCAGTCCGCCGGCAGGATCTCGCCGAGGCGTTCCTGCGGGTGCACGGCGCCATTGTGCGCGAAAGCATAGTTGCCGTACCGGAACGGATGGGTGTTCAGGTCATTGACCGCGAGGCCTGGCGTCGCCCACCGCAGGTGCACGAGGCCCAGGTCGCCGAGCGGCTGACGGGCTAGCTTCTCGAACAGAGGCTCATCCGCCCGCAGTGGCGACTTGCGGATGACCGGTTCGGAGTTGGTCCCCTCGTACCAGGCCATGCCCCAGCCGTCCGTGTGCAGCTCAGAGAGGGCAATGAGGGCGCCCAGGCCCTCCTCGCCGATCAGATCGGCAACCGCGGCCTCATCGCGCGCGCAATAACCAAGCAGTCGACACACCGGATCCCCGCATCCTTACAGGAACTCGCTTACAGGAACTAGCTGACAGGAACTTCTCAACACGAACTTCTCAGAGGAACTTCCCCATGCCGCCGGCCACGTCGATCGACGCCCCGGCGATGTAACTGGCACGGTCGCTGGCCAGGAACGTTACCAACCCGGCTACCTCGTCGGGCTGGCCGAACCTGCCCAAAGGTACCTCTGCCGCAGCCAGCTTGCCGAAGAATTCCTCGGCGGGCATTTCAGGCGCTCGCCGCTGGTGGATGTTCTGCCATTGCGGCGTCTCGACCAGGCCGATGTTCACGCTGTTGACGAGGATCCCTTCCTGGCCGAGTTCCATCGACAACGCCTTGGACAGGCTCAGGCAGGACGCGCGGTTCACCGACGACGCGAGGAACGCGGGGTCGGGATAGCGGGCGTACACCGCATTGATGTTGATCACCCGCGGCGCCTCACTGCCGCGCAGGTGCGGCAGTGCCGCCCTGGTGCAGCGGATCTGGGAGAACAGCTTCACCTCGATGTCGGCGTGCCAGTCATCATCGGTCAGCGTGTCGAACTTGCCAGGCCGCGCGCCGCCCGCGTTGTTGACCAGGATGTCGAGCCCGCCCATCGCCGTCACGGCAGCCGCGACGAACGAGGTGACCTGCTCGGGCACCGTGACGTCGCACGGCATGGCGACCAGCGACACCGACGCCGTCAGCGGCCTGCTTCCGCAACTCCTCCGCGGTCGCGTCGAGCTCGGCGGCGTTCCTTGAGCAGATCGTCACGGCCGCGCCCTCGGCCAGAAGTTCGCCCGCGATGGCCTTGCCGAGCCCCTTGGATCCGCCGGTGACGATGGCTCGCCGCCCGGCCAGCCCGAGGTCCACCTACGTCACTCCGTCACTTCGGCAATCGTCGCCGGCCGCGGCAGCGGACTGCTCCTCAGCGAGCTTCAGCAGGCTTTGCCGCGGCGGGCAGAACACGTCGACCTCTTCGCAGTGTGTGTCCACGGTCCACGCGCCGTGCGGCACCCAGGCCGGGATCACGGCCACGTCGCCCTTGCGCATCGTGCGCACGTCGCCGTCCAGGTCGAACACCATCTCGCCGTCGAGGATGATGACGATCTGCTCCTCCTCGTGCACGTGCTTGGGCGCGACGGCGCCAGGCTTGAAGCTCACGAAGTTCGTCATCGCCCGCTGGCCAAGCACCGGCCGGAACCCGAGGCCGGGCACGAACTCCACGGGCGAGATCGAGTTCACGCTCACGTACCGGCCGGGCCCTGCGGGCTCGCCAAGTGCCTCAGAACTGAAGTGACTCCCGGCGTCGCTCATGTGCCCTCCGTCGCGGTCTTGAGCACCTCGCCGATGCGGCGGACGCCCTCGTCAATGAGCTCGTCGTCGACCCGGCTGTACGAGAGCCTGATCTGCGCGTGCCCCTCGTCGCCAGCGTAGAACGGTCGTCCGGGTACGTACGCGACTTTCCTCTCACGAGCCGCCGCCGATAGTGCAACGGTGTCGACCCCGTCAGGCGCGGTGATCCAGTAGTAGAAGCCGCCGGTGGGCGTCGTCCACGTAGTCCCGTCGGGCATATGCCTGGCGAGCGCCTCGCCGGTCAGTACGGCCCGCCGCTGATACAGCGCGCGGGACTCGACGATCTGCCGATCCATGTGCCCGCCGCGGCCGTACTCCTCGAGTATTCGCTGGCCAAGCGCTCCCGAGCACTGGTCGGAGTTCTGCTTGGCGACGACGAGCCTGGCCACGATCTCGGCCGGCCCGGCCGCCCAGCCGAGCCGGAATCCTGGGCAGAAGATCTTCGAGAACGTGCCGGCCTGCACGACCACGTCAGGGGCCAGCGTCCACAGCGTCGGCGGCGGCACGTGATCGAAGCTGAGGTCCCGGTAGGCAACGTCTTCAAGGATCATGAACCCGTACTGCCTGGCGAGCGCGACGAGCGCCTGCCGCCGCTCGAGCGACATCGTCAGCCCGCTGGGGTTCTGGAACTCCGGGATGGTGTACAAGATCTTCGGGCGTTCACCGCCCGCGAGCCGTGCTGCGAGCACGTCGACCCGGAGTCCGTCGGCGTCGATCGGGACGCCCTGCACGTCGGCCTCGTAACCGCGGAAGGCCATGATCGCGCCGAGGTAAGTCGGCGCCTCGACGATCACGAGGTCGCCGGGATCCAGGTAGGTCTTGGCGACGAGCTCCATGCAGTCGATGCCGCCGCTGGTGATCATCAGCTCACCGTCGCCTGGCGTCCTGCCCTGCGCAGTCGTGAGCCGTCCTGCGACGTAGTCGCGGACGCTCGCGATCCCCTCGGTGGCGGAGTACTGCAGCGAGACGGCCGGGTCGGAGCTGATCAGGCGCTGCGCGATCTCGGCGAGCACGCCGGTCGCGAACGTCTCGGGAGCAGGGAAGCCACCAGAGAACGTGATCACGTCGGTGGCGCCCGCCAGCGCAAGGATGGCGGTGATCTCCCCGCCGCCGAGGTTCTGCGTGCGCCTGGCGATGTCGGCATCCCAGTCGTGCCGCTGCATGGCTGTAGTCATCTAACTTCGCACCTCTTGACAGTGCTTTCAGGACTCTTGACAGGTGATCTTACGAATGTAAGAATCCCCCACACTTGGACTTACATAAGAAAACGCCGTGAATCCAGCATAGCTCATATCACTAGGTACCAGGACGGGTCACCTGGCAAATGGATTCAGTCTCAGCGCCCCGAACGAAGTCAGGGGCCCGCACCAGTTCCGGGTCCGCCACCAACTCGGCGCCTCTGGCCGGGCTCGCCGATGTTTCGCCGCCCGCGACGCCAAAGGTCGAGGTTGACGACTCCGATCTCGCGCTGCTGCGGGTGCTCGCGCGCGACGCGCGCCAATCACAGCGAGCGCTGGCGCGAGCGATCGAGATGTCCGCCCCGGCTGTCGCCGATCGGCTGGCGCGACTGGAACGCAGCGGGGTCATCCGCGGCTACCGGGTCGACATCGACTGGGCGGCGCTCGGCTACCCGGTCGTCGTGTATGTCGCGGTCACCGCGGGGGCCGGGATGGACCTCAGCGAGATCATCAAGGCGATCAAGGCCCTGCCTGAGGCCGAAGATATGAGCGTCGTCACCGGCGGCCTGGACTTGCTTGTCCGGTTCCGTGTCCGGGATCATGCTCACCTGCGGCAACTCCTGCTCACAGAAATATTCACGATCAACGGCGTGCAGCGGACCGAGACATTCCTATCGCTCGCCGATGTAGAACAAGCCAACTTCACCGCCTCCTTGCTGGAGCAGATGAGCGAGCGTCGCGGTGGACCCCGATCGGAGGTTAGCCAGTGACCAGCAGCATCCCGGCCAATGTCGACGGCGTCGGTCAGCCGGGCTTTGTCGCCAGGTACGGCCTGTACACCGAGGAGCAGACCGCCGCGGCGAACACGCTCGCCGACCAGATCCGCGCTGAAGGCCTGCGGACCGTCCGGCTGATCGTCGTCGACCAGCACGGCATGCCGCGCGGCAAGGCGCTGGCCCCCGACGTCGCGATCGCGGCGATGCGGAACGGCCTGGATTTCTCCGGCGCGATTTACAGCCTCGATACCGGGAACCAGGTCTTCGTGCCCGCCTTCGCCGCCGGCGGCGGCTTCGGCATTGACGAGTTCACGGGCTTCCCCGACATCGTGCTGGTGCCCGACCCGAGCACCTTCCGCATCCTGCCGTGGGCCGACAGCACGGGCTGGATGCTGTGCGACACGTATTTCAGCAACGGCCAGCCGATGCCGCTCGACGGCCGCGGCCTGATGCGCAGGATGCTGAACCAGCTAGACGAGGCCGGCTTCGACTACCTGGCGGGCATCGAGGTCGAGTTCTACATCGTCAAGATCGACAGCGACCACCTCGCGCCGGAGAACGCCGGGTTCACGCCGCCGCCGCCAGCGGTCAGCGTCTGGGAGCGCGGCTACCAGTACCTCTCGGAGGTGCGGCTCGACAGTGTCTCGAGCACGCTCGAGGTGATCAGGGACGGCCTGGCCGCCGTGGGCATCCCGCCCCGTTCGATGGAGGACGAGTGGGGCCCAGGTCAGATGGAGTTCAGCTTCAGCCCGATCGGCGGGCTCGCCGCGGCCGACGCCGTCGTGCTGTTCAGGTCGGCCGTCAAGCAGATCTGCCAGCGGCGCGGTCTGCTGGCGAGCTTCATGTGCCGGCCAGGGCTGCCGAACTTCTTCTCCTCTGGCTGGCACCTGCACGAGTCGCTGATCTCCCAGCAGGACGGGACCAACGCGTTCGCCAGCTCCAGCGACTGGCTCTCGCAGACCGGACGGCATTTCGTCGCCGGGCTGATCGAGCACACCATGCCGATGACCGTGTTCGCTACCCCGACGGTCAACGGCTACAAGCGCTACCGGCCGTACTCGTTCGCGCCAGACCGGGTCTGCTGGGCGCTGGAGAACCGCGGCGCGCTGGTGCGTGTGCAGGGCGCGCCCGGCGACACCAACAGCCACGTCGAGATGCGGATGGGTGAGCCCGCCGCCAACCCCTACCTCTACATGGCGGCGAACATCGCGGCCGGGCTCGACGGCATGCGCCGGGAACTCGAGCCGCCGCCGCCGGTCGACGCCGACCCCTACGCCTCGCAGCACCCGATGCTCCCGACCTCCCTCGCCGACGCCATCGGCGCGCTGGAGAAGGACACGTTCTACCGCGAGGCGTTCGGCGACACCCTGGTCGACTACCTGCTGCAGATGAAGAAGGCAGAAAACGGCAGGTACGAGGCCGCGATCGCCGAGAGCCCGCTGATGGACCCGCAGGACGTCAGCGACTGGGAAATGCGCGAGTACTTCGAGTTCTACTAAGGGGTGTTTCGCGATGAGTCTGCAGCACATCGTGTTGTTCAGCTTTCCGCGCGAGCTGAGCGATGAAGAGGTCGCGGAGATGTGGGAGATGGTCGGCTCCTGGCCCAGGGAGATCGGCCTCATGACCAAGTGCCGTCTCGGCACAGACATCACCGGCGCGCGGAACCGTGGCTACGGCTACCTGCTCTACACCGAATTTCCCGACATCGAGACCATGAACGCCTACCGGGCACATCCCGTGCATGTTCGGTTCAATAACTGGATCATTGACCACGAATGCACACCGCTGGCCTTCGACTACCTCCTGGACGAGCACACCGTCCTCATGGCCGAATGAATTGAGAGGACCGGAACCATGGCCAAGACCAGTCCCGACCTAATCCCCGGCGCCGCCACCGGCGAACTCGCGCACGGATCGCTCCGTCTGTGGGACGCCATCGCCATCTCGGTATCGGTGATCGCTCCCGGCATGGCAATGCTCCTGAACGTGTCCGGCGTCTCGTTCGTCGCGGGCGGTTCCACGCCGCTCGCGTTCCTGCTAGGCGGCGTCGGCTGCCTGGCGCTCGCCTTCGTGGTCATCGGGTTCACCCGCCGGATGGCATCGGCCGGGTACGCCTACACCTACGCCAGTCGGAGCCTGGGCAAGGAAGCCGGGTTCATGGCCGGCTGGCTCTACTTCTTCGGCTTCATCTGTTTCGTGCCGATGACAATGTCCGGCGTCGGGTACCTCGCGGCCGACCTGCTAGGCGTCAGCCCGAATCTGTGGATCCTGTTCTTCTTCGTCGGCATGTGCCTTTTCGTGGTGCTGTCGGTGATCAGAATCAAGGTAACCACCCGGGTGCAGCTGGTCGTCGGCATCGCGACCGTTGCGGTCATCGTGCTTATCGACCTGATCACAACCGCCAAGGGCGGCAGCCACGGTCAGGCGCTCGGCGCGTTCAGCTTCAACCACACCAACTCCGGCGGTTTCAACGGTGTCTTCTACGGCATCATCTTCGGCGTTACCTCTTACATCGGTTTCGAAACGGCGGCCGACTTCGGAGAGGAAACGGCCAATCCGCGCCGCAATATCCCTGTCGCCGTCATCGTAGCGACGCTGTTCGCCATCGTCCTGTACCTGTGGACCACGTACTCGATCACGATCGGCTACGGGGTGAACAACGGAGCCAAGATGGGCGCGGACCCGGTCGCGCTGAAGACAACCGCGACGACGTTCGTCGGCTCCTGGCTCGGCACGCTGGCTGAAATCGGCGGCATGCTGGCAGCGTTCATCGTATGCGTCGCGTGCGCGACGGCCGCCGCGCGCACGCTGTTCGCGATGGGCCGCGAGGGCGTGCTCCCAGCCGCGTTCGGCCAGACGCACCCCTCGTTCAAGACTCCTGTCAACGCGACTCTGGCCGTCACCGGGCTCGCGATCGTGATGGCTCTGATCATGGGCTACCCGCTCTCGGACAGCACGTTCGGGCACCCGTTGTCCAACTACTACTTCTGGGCCACCACAGGCACGCTGCTCGTTATCGTCGTCTACATCCTGCTGTGCGTCGGCGGGATCGTGTACTTCTGGAACACCAGGGCCACCAGGAAATGGAATCCGCTGGTGCACGTCGGCATCCCGGTCGTGGGCGCGATCGTGTTCGGCGCGGCGCTGTACGGTTCGATTCATCCGGCGCCGCCAGGGATTCTGAAGTGGACGCCGTACGTCGCCGGGGTGTGGCTCGTCATTGGCGTGGTTGTGCTGCTCTGGCTCCGCTCGGCTAGGCCAGACAAGGTCGCTCAGATCGGCTCCATCCTCGGCGAGGAGGGCGGCGCCGACGCCGCTGTCCTCGACACCTAGCCAGGCCCTGGGACCTGACCGACCTCTGCTCGCACGCGAATAGAACACCGATGGCCCACCGGGTGTCTTCTTAGAACACCGGTGGGCCATCGGTGCTGTCTGGCACTGCTGGTGTCCATCTGGGCGGTGTGGAGCGTCGTCTAGGTGAACCGGAAACGAGGGAGCCGTCCATGCAGTACCTGATGATCCACTACATCGATGAGTCCATTTCGAACTGGGATGTGCACAGCCACGAGTTCGAGGATCGGGAGGAGGAACGGGCGCTTGAGGCCTGGGATGCCGAGATGGTGGCCCGCGGCATTCTGGTGGGCGGAGCGAGGCTGAAGCCGGTGCGTGATACCACCACGCTGCGGGTGCGGGGCGGTGAACTGCTGGTGACCGACGGGCCGTACGCCGAGACCAAGGAACAGATCGCTGGCTACATCGTGCTGGAGTGCGAGAGCCTTGACCAGGCGATCGAGGTGTCGTCCCGGCACCCGACCGCCAAGATCGGCACGTTCGAGCTGCGGCCGATCCTGGGTTAGCGGCCGATCCTGGGCTAACTGCGGGTTTCGGGGCCAGAATGTCGGTGCCCGCGCCTAGCCTGTTCAGAGGCTTTGGCTGCAGCGGAGGAGAAGTTCGATGGCCGACGAGGGCGATGTCCGTCGCCTTGCCCTGGCCCTGCCCGGGGTGGAAGAGATCGACAGCGACGGCTTCGACTTCAGGGTCGCCGGCCGGGGCTTCGTGTGGTCGTATCCCGAGCGGCTGCCTGGGCGACCGCGGGAGATCCGCACCGACATCGCCGTGCTGTACGTCGGAGACGAGGCCGAGAAGCAGGCGCTGGTGCTGGGCGAGCCACAGCTGTTCTTCGCCGCTCCCGGTTACGACGGCTGGCCGCTTGTGATGCTGCGGCTCGACGAGGTCGACGCCGAACGGCTGGCCGAACTGATAGTCGACGCCTGGCGGATGCGCGCTCCCCGGGACCTCGCCGCCGAGTTCGAGAGCGAGGACGGCTCCTTGTCGCTCGGGGTCGGATCGGTCTGAGGGTTCGCCGCGGTCAGCGGTGCGGTCGAGAGATCAGCTGGCGTGATGTGCGAGTTCGGGGTCGAAACTGAACCGCTGGGCTTGTTGTGTCAGCACGGTGACTTGCGGCCGCGCCGACCACAGCGCCTCAAGTTCACCGGCGATCGTGTTGATGAGTTCGGGCACGTCGGTGCTGGCCGAGGCGTGCAGAGCCTCGGCCACGATCAGCGCCGCGGACGTGGTGTCCTGCACTGCCGAGGCGGCACTCTGCCGGTTCGTCCAGCGCCGTGCGTGCGCCTGTCCGGCCTCGTCCGCGAAGATCACCTCACCAGCGGCCGGATGCTCGGTCTCGCCCCCGAAGGTCAGGTACTCCTCATCGCCGGCAGCATGGCCCACCCGCAAGAAGCCGGCGATGTTGGCGACGTCGAACACCGCCACCGGGGTCGCATGGGCGAGCGAGATCGCGTTGCAGACGTCGACCAGCGGATGCAGTCGCGGCAGCGCACCCTCCTTACGGAACCGCCGCAGCAGTGACTCCGACGCGCACCGGTACTGGGTCGGCTTCAGCCCCATCGCTGCGAACGCCCGCCGCCAGGCTTGAATTTCGGGCAGTTCACTCTCGGTACCCTGAGCCAGTCGCACCTGGGCGCGATCGGTAAATTCTGTGACTCGCGACTCAACCGCGACGCCAGGAGTGATCCCCTGGACGAAGATCACGCCAGGCACCAGCGCGGGGAAGTCCCGCCAGATTGCGGGCTCGTGCTCGAAGTACATGAGCTTCACCTTGCCAGAAGCTCGGCGTGAACCGACGGTCAGGACGGCTGGCCTGCTCCGTCGGGTGCACGCGGCTTGATCAGGCGGAGGATGAGGAAGCCCGGCTCGGTCATGAGCTTCTCGTAGTCCTTGGGCCAGCGGTCGCGCATGGATTCTGCCGGCAGCGGTTCCACGAGCCTCTCGATCAGGAAGCCCGCGGTGGTTGCTGCCACGCACAAGGCCGACAGCGGCTCGCGCCAGAAGCGGACGGGCTGCGGACCGGCCGGCGAAGCCCACATGTCGGTCTCCAGCTTGGCCTCGAAATACGAGCCCCCCTTACGGAGCCAGTCCGTGAACGGATGCTGGGTCGAGACGACGACGGCTCCTCCCGGCCGCAGCACCCGGAAGAACTCGGCGAACGCGGCGGCCCGGTCGTCGGCGTAGTGGATGGCCAGCGCGCAGACAATGGCGTCGAATGCGCTGTCCTCGTAGGGCAACGGCTCGCCGAGAACGGCGCGGTCAACCCGCGCCGCGCTGCCGCCGAGGTTGGCCGTGGCCAGGTCGACCATGACCGGACTCGCGTCGAACGCCGCTACCTCGGCTCCTCGGTCGAGTAGTTCCCTGGCGTAGAACCCCGGCCCGCATGCGGCGTCTAGGACCCGCAGGCCGCTGACCGGGCCGAGGGCGGCCAGCACGGCTGGCCGGTCGTAGTGCGCGTTGTAGGCGCTGTCTTCCGCGTGCCGCTGGAAGGCCGGACCCAGCTCGTCATAGGCGGACCACAATTGCTCAGCCACTCCGTCACCTTAGCCGGGGCCGCGAGCCGCTCCGCTGGCCCTAGGCTCGGCTCCGTGACAACCGCGGACTCGCCCCACGGTGCCGGCGGCGATATCAGGGAGCGACTGAGCGCCGCGCTTCGCGCGGCGCTGCGAGCGCGAGACATGGCCGCGGCGTCGGCGCTGCGTACCGCGCTTTCCGCGATCGCGAATGCCGAGGCGATCCCGGTCAGCGAGGGTGTGACTCACGCGACCACGAGCCCTCACTTCGCAGGCACGGCGGCCGGGCTGGGCGCGGCCGAAGCTGGCCGCCGGAGCCTCACCGACGACGAAGTCGGCCAGATTGTCCAAGCCGAGGTCGACGAGCGGCTGACCGCTGCCGCGGAGTACGAGAGCTCTGGTCACGCTGACCGGGCGGATCGGCTTCGGCGTGAAGCGCAGGCGCTCGCGGGCGTGGCCCAGCCTGACCGGCACTGCGCCGGGGGCGCAGGTCTGGCTCCATGATCGTGGTCGTCTGCCGGCGTATCTGCTGAGCGGAGTCCGCGATCATGGCTCTGAGGCGGTCGCGTAGGCCTCGAGTTGGGTGCGATGGTCGGCGCTGAACGGGATCGGCTGGCGCTCATCGGCGTCCCAGCGCAGCGTGACCACTCGCGCCTCGGCGACCAGTTCGTTCGCGGGGTTCAGGATCGACTCCCTGGTGATCAGGCTCGTGGTGCCGACGCGTTCCACCGCGATCCGCACCGTCAGGCGCCGGTCGTGATGGAAGACCTCGGCCCGCAGGTCGATCTCGATCCTGACGACTACGTAGGCGGGGTCGCCGAGGATCTGCAGGTAGAACGCGTCCCTGCCCTCCTCGAGGTAGGTCAGGAAGACCCCGTGGTTGACATGGCCGAGCGCGTCGGTATCCCGCCACCTGACCGAGACCGGATGCTCGAAGACTGTGCCCATGTCGCTCCTCAGCTGCCTGCGGCCAGCATGGCGGACCGGCGTCACGAGGACCCCAGCGCCGGCCGGACGGCGGATCCTCAGAGCATCGTCCCAGCGGCCAGGCAGGGTTGCGACGCGGTCCCAGAACCCGCGTCGAGTTATAACTTGTCTTTCTCGCGACCCTGACCTACGCTGTCGATATATCGTGATCGTATCGCGAGGGCGGGTGCACCGGCGGACGGCCGGATCACCGCGGAAGGCGGGCGAGGAGCACATGATGGCAGCGGCTTGCGGCGCGGGTGACTTCGGCGACTTCGCCGGCGTTGGTGACCTCCGTGCGGCATTGCGGGAGTTCTTCGCCTGCGCGGGCGACATGTTCGGCCCGGTCGGGCGCGGCGCCTTCGCGGAAGCGACCGGGCGACGGCACGGCGGCCCGTGGGACAGGCCGCACGGCGGCCGCAGGGGTCCTGGGCCGTGGGGTGGCGGCTTCGCCGGCCCCTGGGGTGCCTGGTGGACAGGTCAATCCGGGTCGCCAGGACCGCAGGGCCCGCCGCGCGGCATGAAGGCCGGCCGCGGCGACGTCCGCGCCGCGATCCTCGCGCTGCTCCGCGAGGGCCCGCTGAACGGCTACCAGATCATGTCCGAGATCGAGGAGCGCAGCAAGGGCGCGTGGCGCCCGAGTCCTGGCGCGGTCTACCCTGCACTCTCCCAGCTGGCCGACGAGGGCTTGATCGAGAGCGCCGAATCGGCAGGACGGCGAACCTACCGGCTGACCGACGCGGGCCGCGAGTACGTGGAGCAGAACCCCGACATGGCCAGGGGAGCCTGGGAGTCTCCGGCGCAGCAGGAAGCGTGGGAGGTTCCCGGCCTGTTCGCCGAGGCCGCGCGGCTTGGCGGCGGGATCGTGCAGATGGCGCACAACGGATCTCCCGACCAGGTCCGCGCCGCGGAGCGGCTGCTCCAGCGCACCAGGCGCGACCTCTACAAGATCCTCGCCGCTGACGAGGACGACCAGGACTCCGGCGAGCAGGACGCATAGCTCAGCACGCAAAGAGATCAGGACGCAGAGATAAGGGCAGGACGAAATGGATGATCGCATCAGAGTCTCAGACGCCGACCGAGAACGGGTGACCGCGAGGCTGCGCGAGCACTTCGCAGAGGGCCGGCTCAGCTCCGAGGAACTCGACGAGCGGATCAGCGCGGCGCTGTCCGCCAAGACGGCCGGCGACCTGCGCCGCGTCATGGTTGACCTGCCTGACTCGTCGCCAGTTCCGCCGGGTGTCAGGCAGGCGCCGCCGTGGGCGTACCGGCCAGGCTTCGTCGCATGGCGGCGCGGGCCGCGGCTGCTACCGCTCGCGATCGTGCTGCTGATAGCGGCGCTGGTGATCCCGGGGGTCGGCTGGATGTTCGTGGCGTTCCTCAAGGTGGTGCTGGTGATCTGGCTCGTCGCCTGCGTCGCTGGCCTCATCGGCGCATTCCGGTTCAAGCGCCGTCTGCGCCGTCACTGGGAGTCGACGTCGAGCCAATGGCAGGACCAATGGCAGACCAGTGGCGCCAGTCGGCGCCAGTTCCAGGGGCGCCGCTAGCCACCTAGAACAGCAAAGTGCCGGCGACGTTCAAACAGAACGGTCGCCGGCACTTCGCTGTTGTTAAGGGCGGGCTGGGCGCGGGCGCTGGCATCACGGACCGGCTCGCTACACTCCAGCTTTCATGGGCTACACCGCTGCGCCGGCCGGCTGGTGGCGCACCTTCGTGCTGGAGACACCGGCCCGCACCGCCAAGCTCGCGGTGGTCAGGGCCGACGGCGCGCCTCATGTCGCTCCGGTCTGGGTCGACGTCGACAAGGACCAGATCATCTTCATGACGTCCGCGAACACGATCAAGGGCAAGGCCATCCTGCGTGACCCAAGGGTCTCGCTGTGCTGGGACGACGAGCGGCCGCCGTTCAGTTTCCTCACCATCGCGGGAACCGCCACGACCTCCGTCGACCCTGACGAATTGCTCGAATGGGCGACCAGGATCGGCGGCCGGTACATGGGCGCGGACCGCGCCGCCGAATTCGGCCGGCGGAACGCCGTGCCGCCAGAAATGCTCGTGCGGGTCACTCCCACCAAGATCGTCGCCAAGGTCGGCATCGCGGACTAGGTCGTAACACGTGTCGCGCTACGTTCGTCGCATGATGCTACAATCGTCGCATGGCCGAGATTCCTGCTCGTGACCTGCGTAATCACACGGCAGAGGTGCTGCGCCGCGTAGAGGCTGGCGAGGAAATCGATGTGCTGCGGGATAACCGCCCGATCGCGAAGATCATCCCGCTCTCGAGGCGGCCGCGATGGCTGCCCGCATCGGAGGTCGCGCGCGAGCTCGCCAGGCTAGGCCCCGATACGACCGGCCTGGTGGATGAGCTCAGGGACGCCCTGACCGAAACGACCGATGATGCGCCGTGGTGACTGCCTGGCGAGCACTCGCCGATACGTCAGTCTTCATCGGGCTCGAGGCGGACCGGTTGGAAGCGACGCAGTTCAGCGGCTTCGAGTGGGGCATCTCCGTCGTCACGCTCGGCGAGCTGAGGCTCGGCGTGCTGCGGGCGACCGATCCCGAGTCAGCTGCGCGGCGGCTGTCGACATATCAGCTCGCCCAGCGATTCGACGCGCTACCGATCAGTGAGCAGGTGAGCGACGCCTGGGCTCTGCTGGTGTCGCGGCTTCGTGCGGCTGGCCAGAAGGTACCGATCAACGACAGCTGGATCGCGGCCACCGCGATCGCGCACGGCATACCGGTGGTCACCCGGGATGGCGACTACGACCCGATGCCGGGCGTCGAGGTGATCAGGATCTGAGCAGGGAGGGCGGCGCGACGCGGGCGTCGTAGCTGGTCAGGCCTGATTGCCAGGGAAGGTCCGCAGCTGCGGACCTGGTCTGGTGGCCAGCGCCTTCGCGAGGATGGCAGCGGCGGTCTCTGAGACATCCTGGTCGTAGGTTCTGCGGGCTTTGGAGTAGCCCTGGCGCATGCCGCGCATCCACGCGGCGCGGCTGAGGGCAACGGCCACTGGGCAGAGAACTGAGGCGGCGATGCCGACGCCGGCGAGGGCGGCTGTTATCACGCTCATGGTTTGTTGGACGCGGCAAGTGCATTGCCCGTTTACCGCATCGCCAGGATTGATGTGATTTCCTTGTGAGCCGTGCTGGCGTTCCGCGTGATCAGCGGCGCTGGGAGGCGGCCAGCGCGCTCCGCGCACGGAACGACGCGGGCGGAATGTCGCGTGAGATTGACGTGCTCGGTAGCCGGCGTCCGTACTCGATCAGATAGGCGTCGGCGACCGCGCTCGCCGTACTGGCCGGCGGTCAGGCCGTGGCAGGCGGGCAGCCGGTTGGGCCCGATCCTGGTCATCTCGTCGATGGAGTAGTTCCTGGCCGCCATCACGTGCTCGGCAGCCGCGGCGCACATCGCGTACGTCGGGTCCGCTCCTATTGACCACGATCGCAACGGCGCAGAGCGCGAAGAGCGCGGCCGCGACGGCAACGAGAGCCTTGCGGGGAAAGCTCGGATAGGTCAGGTCGGTCACGGGGGCTTCCGGTCTGGCGAGCCGACGGGGATTCCGCGGGAGCCAGCAATCTCTCATATCGGGCTTAGTGTCCGCTACCAAACCAGATGAACCTATTTACCGAATCCGCGCGGATCGCGTAAGCAGCCGGCCCCGTCGAAGGCGGAGCCGGATCCGTGGCTGGCTCGCCGGTTCGCTGGGGGTTGGGGGTGGTTGGGTGGTGGTGGACGCGCGGGCGAGGGTGGGTGGCCCGTGCAAGGTGCTAGAGAACGAGCGCCAGAGGGGCGGAGCTATGGATCGGGACACGTGGCTGGGGGAGCGGCGGGACGCCGTGGAGGCCGACTACGACGCGGGCGCGGCCAGCTATGACGACCTTGACTATCCCGCCGACATGCAGCACGAGTGGGTCAGGAGGGTCCTCGAACTCATTACGCCCGGTGCGACGGTGCTCGACGCGCCGTGCGGGACGGGCAGGTATTTCGCGCTGATCACCGGGGCTGGCATGCGGGTGGTCGGCGTCGACCAGTCCGCCGGGATGCTGGCCCAGGCTAGCGAGCGCCGATCTGGCTGTCTCCCTTGAGCGGAGCCGCCTGCAGGACCTGTCCCGCTCCGCGGAGTTTGACGCCGCTGTCACGATCGACGCGCTTGAGAACGTGCCGCCTGAGGACTGGCCGGTAGTGCTGGCGAACCTCGGGCGTGCGGTGCGGCCGGGCGGCGTGCTGTACATGACGGTCGAGGAGGTGGACCACAAGCACATCGACTCGGCATTCGAGTCACTCAGCGCGCGCGGCCTGCCCGCGGTACACGGCGAGATCGTCGAGGGGAATGTGGCCGGTTATCACTACTACCCGGGCCGGCAGCGCGTGCTCGGCTGGCTCGCGGCGGCCGGCCTGGACATCATCGACGAGGGTTACAGCGCCGAGAAGACCTGGGGTTACCGGCACTTCCTGTTGCGCTCGCCGGGGTAAGTACCCCCTGGTCCCGACCCCGCTGCCGACCGGCGGGTCAGGTCCCGCCAGGGCAGCTGGCACATCGGGGTAGATCCGCAGCCACCGGTCGTGCCCGGTCAGGGCGAACACCCGGCGAGCCTCGCCGGAGGGGATCGCCAGCCGCAGGTCGATGTTCCTGGCCGCGGCCCGCTCGGACGCCAGGACGAGTTCGTGCACCCCCGTAACGCTGCACGTCTGGGTGCCGGTCAGGTCGGCAATCACGACGGTCACAACGGTGTCGAAGATGGCTTGCAAGGCGTCACCGACGCTGCGCGCGTTGCCGATGTCAATGCGCTCAGGCAGCGTCACGATTCTCGGTCCACCGCCATGCGCGCCGGTCTGCTGATCCGCCGCCACATCAGCACGCTCCTCATGATCCAGTCCCTGACCGGTGGCTAACCGGCAGGGAAGGCCAGTATTGCTTACGTGGCACCATGGCCGCATGGACTTGAACGTCCCTTTGCGTGTCATCGGGTTCGTCCGCAGCAGCCACACCGAGCTGGAGCACACGCCGATCCAGGCGGGCGTCAACCGCGCCGAGCATGGCGTGATCGAGGTTGAGCCGGAGTTCGCGGACGGCCTGGGCGGGCTCGCCGGCTTCGACTGCGCCTGGATGCTTACCTGGCTGCACCGGCAGGGAGCGGCGAGATACCTCCGTTGCAGCAGGTGCCCTTCCTGCTTCGCAGCCAGCGGCGCCTGATGGGGATCTTCGCCACCAGGGGACCGCGCAGGATCAACCCGATCGGCCTCAGCCTCATCCAGATCGTCGAGATCACCGGGACGAGCGTGACCTTCGCGGGAGTCGATGTGTCGACGGCACGCCGGTCATCGACATCAAGCCGTACGTGACGCGATTCGACCGGCCCGTGGGCGATCCCCGCTGCGGCTGGTTCGATCAAGTCAGCATCGACGAGCGTGCGACACCCGCGCGGCTAGCCTCCGGGTCGTAACCTTGGGCCATGGCCGCGACGGAGGAGCCGACGCTCTCGCTAGCCGAATGGCTGGTGCTCTGCCTGGTCTGCGAGCGGCCGCAGCACGGGTTCGCGATCGCCAGGCAACTCGGGTCCGATGGCGACCTTGGCAGGATCTGGCGGGTCCCGAAGCCGGTCGTGTACCGGGCGCTGCAGCGGCTTGAGCACGCCGGGCTCCTCCAGGCGACAGAACCCGAGCCGTCGACCATGGGACCGGTCCGCGAGCCGGTCAGGGCCACCAAGGCCGGTCACAAGCTGGCCGCGGCGTGGCTGACCAAGCCCGCCAGCCATGCCAGGGATGTCAGGTCCGAACTTCTCGCCAAGCTGGCGCTGCTGCACCGCTCCGGTGCGGACCCGCTCCCGCTGATCGAGGCGCAGCGAGAGCAACTGCTCCCGGTGGCCGAGGCGCTTGGATGACAGGCTGGCCAATTCCGCGGGATTCGACCGGACCCTGGTGCTGTGGCGGAGCGAAACCATCTCGGCCACCTTGCGCTTCCTCGACGCGATGCGATCAGACGCTCAGGACCGCGCGAACCGCCCCGCGTTGGCCGCCAGGTCGCGACGGCCAGCCTGACCGGTCTTGCTCACCAGGCTGGCGACGTGCGTCTCCACCGTCTTGGGCGAGATGAAGAGCTTGGCCGCGATGTCGGTATTCGAGAGTCCCTGAGCGATGAGCAGGAACACGTCCATCTCCCTGCTGGTCACGCCCAGGCGCCGCATCTGGGCGGGGACCTGCGCCTTGCCGCGGCCGGTGCGGGGAGCCCGCTCGCCGGCCTGGCGCAGCACGACCCGGCAGGCCGAGGCGAGCTTGTGCTGGCCGTTCGCGTCGAATTCCCTGGTCGCCTCCCGCATCCATGCCGCTGGGCTGCCCCAGGAGTCCTTGATCGCGTCGGCGGCGATCAGCCGCCTGGCCAGGTGATTCCACCACGGCGCGTAGGGCAGGAAGCGCTCCTCGCCCTCGGCCGCAAGCGCGGCAGCCCGGCGGGGATGGCCTGCCCGTCCCTCCAAGACGGCCTGCGCGTAGGCGAACCAGGCCTGGTTCCAGCCGACGGCGGCGCCGGCCGCCCGCGCGCGCTCCAGCACTGCGTGCGCGTCACCTCCCGAGGTCGCCGCCAGCAGCGCGTAGAACGCCCAGGCACGGCGCGGAGGCTGCTGCGGTGCCTGCTCGACGTGGCGCATGCCGGCGGCGCTCTCCAGCACGGCGTTGCGCGATGTCGTCGCGGAACAGCGAGGCGACTACCCTGGCCTGGCCCCAGGTAGCCGCGAGGACCTCGGGGTCGTCCGGCAGGATGCTCTCCGCCCTGCGTACCGCGACCCTCGCCGCCTTGCGCTCGCCCTCGACGCCGTAGATGAGCGCCTGAGCGGCGAGCGCCAGTGCCTCGATCCGCGGCGCCCTGATCAGCCTGGCTCCCTGCTCACAGCGGCGCGCGGCGGCCATGGCCCTGTCCAGGTCCGTGCCCAGGCACCAGATGTTCGTGAGCTGCAGGTCGATCGCGGTCGCCGTGGCAATCGCCCCGGCCTGCCGAGCCAGTTCGCTGGCCTCGGAGAGCCGCGCGGTGTCACCACCCTGGATCATGTCGATCGTCCCGAGTTCGTGCAGGGCGTTGATCCGCCGCACCGCGAATTCCTCGCCGTCGGCGATCTCGGCCGCTCGCTCGAAGGCCGCGCGCGCGGCCCCGAGGTCACGCACCCGCTCCCGGCGGCCGATGACCTCGAGCGACTCGAACGCGACCTCGGCGGCCCAGCCATCGAGCCCAGCCGCCTCGGCGCTTGCCAGCGAACGCCTGGCGAGTTCCTCGGCCGAGTCCAGGTCGCCTGAGTCGATCGCGCAGCGGGCCGCGACCGCGTCCGCCCAGCTCGTGGTGATCGGGTTGCCGAGCCGGTCGGCGATCGCCCTGGCAGCCCGCAGATGGACGGCCGCCGCGGCCGGATCTGCCTCTGACTCGGTGCGGGCGGCCATCAGCAGGATCCTGGCCTGACGCCGCGGCTCGGTTCCTGTGGACTCCAGCCTGGCCACGGCCTCCTCGGCAATGGGGGCCAGGCGGGAATTGTCGCCTGCCAGCGCGAGAGCCTTGACCAGGCTCTCGTCGACGTCGGCCGCGAGCATCAGGTCGGCCTCGTGCGACCTGCCCCAGTTGTGCCCTCGCCTCGTCCAGCGTGTCGGCGGCGCTGTTGACCGCGCCGTGGATCAGGTCGCGGCGCCCTGCCTCGAGCAAGAGCTCTGCCGTCTGAGTGTGCTGGCCTGCCGCCTCGTACAGCTCGGCTGCCAGTTCGCACCACGCGCCTGGCAAGCCTGGGTGCGCGGCCTGTACAGCGGCGGCCGCGGCCGCCGACCGCCGCTGCAGTTCAGGCGGTAGCAGCCCGGAGATGATCGCCGCCCTGGTCAGGCTGTGCCGGAACCTGAGCCAGCCGCGGCCTTGCTCATGCGGCTCGATCAGCTGCACGTTCCGCGCTTGCGCGAGCGCGGCGATGACCTCGCGCGTCCGTCGTGCCGCAGATCGCCGGGAGCAACGTCCAGTCGAACTGCCTGCCGAGCACGGCCGCAGCGACGATGACCTCTGCCACCTTCGGCTCCAGCGCGGCGAGCCGGTTCTGCACGGAACCCACGATCGACTCTGGCGTGCCGGTGCGGATGTCCTCGTGCACGTACCAGCCGTCGGAACGATGCTCGAGTTCGCCAGATGCCGCTGCAGCGGCCAGGATCTCCTCGACCGCGAATGGCAGCCCGTCGCAGTGAGCCAGCAGCTTGGTCGCCGCGGCGGCAGTCTCCGAGTCCGCGTCCAGGCACGCGCCGGCCATCTCCTGGATCTCGGGCGCGGCCAGTCGTGGCACCGCGATGAGCTGTGCAGATCTCCTGGCGCTGATCGATCTGGCAATGTCCAGGCCGGCCGACGGCTCGTCGTCCCGCAGCGTCGCAACCAACAGGATTCGCCGCCCAGCGAGGTTATCGGCCAGGTAGTCGACCGTCGCAAGGGTCTCCGGGTCGGCCCACTGCAAGTCCTCCAGAATCAAGATCGAGCCGGTCTGCGTCAGCGCGAGCACCCTGAGCAGGGCCTCGGCCACCGTCAGGGGGTTGACCTCGGGCCGGGCGCGGGCTGGAGGACCGAGTTCGGGAGCGAGCGTGGCCAGTACGGAGCGGTACTCGGTGTCGCTCGCCGGCCCGGCCAGTGAGACCGTCCTGCCAAGTTGAATCAGCGCCTCAGTGACCGTCCGGAAGGCCGCGGGAGACGCTGACTGGACGGCGCGCCCGCGATAGGTGGCGAAGCCGCGCTGCGCGGCGAGCGATGACAACTCGGCGGCCAGCCTGGACTTTCCGACGCCGGGATCGCCGGTCAGGAACAGCGCGCTCCCGGCCCCGGTCGCCGCCGCGTCCAGAGCGACGACCAGCGCGCGAAGCTCCGCGTCCCGGCCGATGAGCACGGGCGACAGCATCGACGGCATGAACTTGATGGTACTGAATGTAAGCATCCGACTACAGTGCGCGTTCTGCCGGGCTTCCGCGCGCAACTGTGCCGACCGTGCCAGTGAGCCTCCGCCACGGCCGGAATCGGGGACAGCGCCACGCGGCGCATGCCTTGGCTGCGGCGTTTGCCCGGCCTAGCCGTCCGCCCGGCTAAATTTCATAAACGAGCGCGCCGCTTTCTACACTATTTTATAGCTAGATAAGATTAATTATGATCGTTCATGCCTTGAGTGATTCTAAGTTTCACAATGGTTTTTAAGAGGCATGATGCATCCAATGTCACCCACTCGTCAGGAGCAATGGATGATATCACCATATCATTCTAATTTCTCAAATCTTCTAAAAGTGCCTATTCGGCGGGCTGGTCGAACGGCGGTCATTCTGGGCGCGGCCGCCGCGCTTGTGCTGTCACTGGCCGCCGCCCACGCGGCCAGCGCCAGCAAGGTCGCTCACGCCAGCGGGTTCCACTTCCGGATGGTGCGGACGCCTGGCGTCACCTGCCTGCCACATGCCAGCGCCAACGTCACGATCGTGCGCGGCGCTCAGAACGACACGATGACGGTGTCGGTCAGTGGCCTCCCGGCCAAGACTGGGTTCGACCTTTTCGTGATCCAGACGCCGAACAAGCCCTTCGGAGTCGCGTGGTACCAGTCTGACCTGCAGACCGACGGACACGGCAAGGGCGTCGTCGTCGTCAGGGGCATCTTCAACGTCGAGACCTTCACGGTCGACACCGATCCCCTGCACACGGTGGCGCCGACCCATCAGTACCACCTGGGCCTGTGGTTCAACAGCCCGTCCAAGCCATTCAACCTGGGTTGTGAAGGCACAGCCACCGCCCCGATTGTGACGCCGTTCAACGGCGAGCAGCACGCGGGCATCCAGATCCTCAACACGTCGAACTTCACGGGCAAGGGGCCGCTCTCGCACGTCAAGGCCTAACGTTTGGCCGCGGTCGGACGGTCGTTCCCTTGCAGTGCTGGGAGGAGGGACGGCCGTCCGGCAGCGTGTCTCAGCCCTTGCGCTTGCCGTTGGCGACCAGGCTGGCCGCGTGATCAGGCACGTAGGTCTGCATGCCCTTGGGCATCCGCACGTAGCCCTGCGACGGCGGCCTGGGCGGCAGATCCAGTTCGGTCAGCGTGACGTCCTGGTACGGGATGGACGACAGCAGGTGCGCGATCATGTTGATCCGCGCGCTGCGCTTGTCGTCGCTCTCGACGACGTACCAGGGCGCTTCAGGGATGTCGGTGTGCACGAACATCTCGTCCTTGCTCCTGGAGTAGTCCTCCCACCGTGTGACCGACTCCAGATCCATGCGTCGACAGCTTCCACCGCCGCATCGGATCCTCGAGCCTGGACTTGAAGCGGCGCTGCTGCTCGGCGTCGCTGACCGAGAACCAGTACTTGCGCAGCATGATGCCGTCCTCGACCAGCATCCGCTCGAACAGCGGGCACTGATGCATGAACCGGCTGTACTCCTCCTTGGTGCAAAAGCCCATGACCCGCTCGACGCCGGCGCGGTTGTACCAACTGCGGTCGAACAGGACGATATGTCCGCCCGCCGGCAGGTGGGTGATGTAGCGCTGGAAGTACCACTCGGTCTGCTCGCGCTCAGTCGGTGCGGGGAGCGCGACGATCGAGGCGATCCTGGGGTTCAGGTACTGCGTGACCCGCTTGATCGTGCTGCCCTTGCCCGCCGCGTCCCGTCCCTCGAACACCACGACGATCCTGGTCCGTTCGGCCCTGACCCACTCCTGCAGCTTCACAAGCTCAGCCTGGAGCCGGAACAGCTCAGCCTCGTAGAGCGATTTCGCCAGCCACTTGCCAGCCATGACGCACCTCCTGCTCCCTACATACCCGATCAGGTGTGCACATCCTGGCGTACCGCGCGGTAAGCCAGGGAAACATGACATCCGACGCGGAACACCGCGGTCGCACTGCTGGTTGTCCCGACCGTCGGCCACGGATTCAGGAGGCTATGCGCACATGTCTGTCACTGATCGGCTGCTCGCCAACAATGCCGTCTATGCCCAGGAGTTCAACGGACCGCTCCCGCTACCCCCGGCACTAGGCGTGGCTGTCGTCGCGTGCATGGACGCCAGGCTCAATGTCTACGCGATTCTCGGCCTAGAAGATGGCCAGGCCCACGTGATCAGGAACGCGGGCGGTGTCATCACCGATGACGAGATCAGGTCGCTGGCCATCAGCCAGCGGCTGCTCGGCACCAAGGAGATCATTCTCATCCACCACACCGACTGCGGCATGCTGACGTTCACCGATGACGGCTTCAAGGCGAGCATCGAGGCAGAGACTGGCATCAAGCCGGCCTGGGCCGCCGAGGCGTTCGGTGACCTGGACGGCGACGTGCGTCAGTCGATCGCCAGGATCAAGGCCAGCCCGTTCGTCCCGAACAAGGACGACGTGCGAGGCTTCGTCTTCGACGTGGCAACCGGCCTGCTCAACGAGGTGAAGTAGCCCCAGCTAAGGCGGCGGCCCTGGCCCGCACCGACAGGTGCGGGCCAGGGCCGCTCTCTGCTCAGGTGTCAGTGCGCGAAGTCGGCCGCCAGTATGGCGAAGTCCGGGGTGCCAAGCCCGGATCCGACGTTGTACACCTGTCCTGGCGTGCCGGTGTAGAAGAGGTTCGTGTTCCCGTTGCTCGCCGTGTCCAGCGGGGTGAACGGCGAGTTGTGGTGCACGGCGAACCGGTAGATCGCCGGGTTCCAGAACCCGACCCGATGACCGAGCAGGGAGTCGATCAGCGCGGCCGAGCCGTTTAGCTGCGGTGCCACGAAGCTCGTGCCACCCCAGCCAGACTCGAGCGGGTCACCGGTGAATCCGGTGAAGTACTCCAGGTAGCCGGTGAACGGATCGCCGTCGGCGGATACATCGGGGGTCGCCCGGCCGGTGCCCGTGCCGGTGACGGCGGGACTTGAGGTGATAAAGCCGGTCATGAAGGCGCCGGCTAGGCCCCTACGTTAGTGATATTTAGCCTTGCAAACAATAAACAGTACGTATTAGTGAATCTACGAAATGTGACGCGCGTTGCTCAGCCTGCCCGGCCTGCCCGATTACCCGATGCTCAGGCGTTGGCGCGCTCGGCAGCCTGGGCCCCCCAGGGCGAGCCGCCGTCGGTCCAGACGGACTGGCCCTGGTAGCCACGGGCCAGCATCGTGACGAACTGGTAGACGGCGTCCTCGGCCGGGTTCAGCGGGCCCTGGCTTCGCGTGCGGCGAGGAGAGTCCGCGCTGCACGGACTCGCAGGCCGCCCAGTCCTGCCTGTTGGTGAGGTCCCAGAAGTCGATCGCGTAACTGGGGTCGAAGTCCGGCTTGCTCGTCGACTCTGGCGCGAACGCCCAGCTGCACTCGATCCTGGTCCGGTCGGCCGCCAGCGGGATCAGCCGGTGCACCATCACGTAGTCGGGGTGCGGGCTGATCAGCACGTTGGGGAACACGTTGACGTAGATGACGGTGCGCAGCCCGGTCGCGTCCAGGCCGCGCAGCGGCACGCCGCCGCTGCTGCCGTCCAGGGACATCGTGGTCATGCCGGGCCGCAGGTCCATGGTGCCGCCGACCCAGGTGCCTGGCATGTCATAGTTGTCGCCGCTCTTCGGCGGACTGACCCGGCACAGCTCAGGGTGGATGGACGGGCAGTGGTAGCACTCGTGGTAGTTCTCGGTCAGGATCTTCCAGTTGGCGGTCGAGTCGTACTCGTGCGTTCCGGCGACGACGAGCCTGCTCATCTCGTAAGGCGCGAGCAGCCCGTCCAGCGTGCCGAGTGCCTCGTCGAGCGGGGCTGCCTGGCCCGACCCGTCGACGAAGATCAGCCCGTGCCATTCCACGCATGGCAACTCGGTCAGGCTCCAATCGCTGGTGCGGAAGCCGCCCTGGCTCTTGAAGCCGGCGGCGGCGCGCAGGTCCCCGTTCAGGCTGTAGGTCCACGCGTGGTACGGACAGATGATCACGTTCTGGCTGGCCGACCCACCGCAAGGCAGCAGTTCATGGCCGCGATGCCGGCAGGTATTCGCAAACGCGTGCAGGCCGCCGTCCTCGTCCCTGGTCAGCAGGACGCTGCCGACGCCCGCCGACTCGGCCCGCTGGTCGCCGGGGTTGGCGACCTGGTCGCTGCGGCCGACGCACAGCCAGCCGCCGCCGAAGAAATGCCGCCGCTCCCACTCGAAGACCGCTGGGTCGGTGTAGGCAGCCGACGGCAGCATCCGGCTCTGGCCGAACGGCTTGAGCGATTCGGCGAGTGCCGCCGGATCGAGCGGGGCTGGGGGCGCGACAAGTCCAGGGGAGTGCTGACTGACCATACAGTCAATGCTAGGCGGTCCGTCTTGGGGTGTCCAGCGCCAGGTTCGCGCGAGAATCAGCCGCATGTCAACGGGCAGCCTGTGCCTCATCGTTGCAGCGCACTAGCGTGGGCCAGGTGCCAGCCTGTCTGATCATCGTCGCGGGCGTGAGCGTCGCCGCTGATCCTGAGCGGACCTGGGATCTCGCCGTCGACTGGTCAGCCCAGCACGATTGGATCTGGGCCACCACGACCAGCGGCGGCCACGGCCTCGGAGCCACGGTTACCGGATGGACCGGCGTCGGCCCGGTCGGCTTCACCGACACGATGCTGATCACGCAGTGGGACCCGCCCAGGCGCTGCACAGTCCGGCATACCGGGGCGATAGTCCGAGGCGAAGGTGTCTTCGATGTCCTGCCTCGCGGCGACCGGACGGAGTTCCGGTGGACTGAGCGGATCCTGCTGCCCGAAGCTTTGCTCGCGCTGGTACCGCACGCACTGCGGCCAGGCCTGACCAGGCTGGCCTACGCCGTCATCGCCCCGGTCGCGCGGGCCGGTCTTGGTTACTCGCTGATCAGGTTTGCCCGGCTACTGGACGGCGCGCGAACCTGACCCGACTGCCTGGCCGTGGTCGCCTTCTGACGAGGCGCCCGACCAGCACCTGACGATGTCGCGCATTGACAGCAGCCCGGTGACCTCGCCCTCGTCGACCACGACCAGGTGCCTGAAGCCGCCAGCCACCATGGTCAGGGCCGCGTGGTCGAGCGTCCAGTCGGGCGAGGCGAAGACGACATCGCTGGTCCGGTGGTTGGCGACGACCTCGGAGTCGGGGTCCTGGTTGGCGCCGAGTGAGTTCAGGATGTCCCGCTCGGTCAGGATGCCGATGCCGGAGCGGTCGTGATCAAGTACGACCGCGGCGCCGACGCGCTGTGTTGCCATCATCCGCGCCGCCTGCCGCAAAGTGTGGGCCGGGCCGACGCTGAGCACGACCTGGCTCATCCCGTCCTTGACCTTCATAGTGCGATCACTCCCCGTGTCTCGAATGGCGAAACAGTTCCGCGGGGGCGTTCCGGGGAGCGGCCCCAGAAACCCCGCCGCCTGTCGGTGGCGCCGGTGCCAACGCAGAGGGCAGGCTTGTGAACTTGTGAACCTGCTAGCTCAAGCATCGTCCATGTGGAAGCCCGGGGCAAGACTGCTCGGCGGGCGTCAAGCTAGCTCGTAGCGGCGTCAGCGAGCCAGCGCCGCGAGGACCTCGTCGTGCAACTGGCCGTTGGTGCACACCACGTTGCCGCCATCAGGGGCGGACGTGCCAGCCAGATCAGTGAAGCAGCCGCCGGCCTCGGTGATGATGATCTGGAGCGCCGCCAGGTCCCATAGCGATACCTCGGCCTCCGCCGAGATGTCGACCGCGCCCTCGGCGACCAGGACATGCGACCAGAAGTCGCCGTAAGCCCTGGTCCGCCAGACCGATCTCGCCAGGTCCAGGAACGCATCGAGGCGGCCGGCCTTCTCCCAGGTCTCCAGGTCGGAGTAGGACAGCGAGGCGTCTTCGAGCCTGGTGACCTCCGACACCCGGCACGCGGACGCCTTGGTCAGCGAGCGGCCCGTCCAGGCTCCGCCGTCTTGGGCGGCCCACCAGCGGCGGCTGAGAGCGGGCGCGGACACCACACCGACCGTGACCTCGCCGTCGGCCATCAGCCCGATCAGCGTGGCCCAGACGGGAACGCCCCTGACGTAGTTCTTCGTCCCGTCGATCGGATCGATGATCCAGCAGCGGGGGCTCATCCCGGTCCTGCCGTACTCCTCGCCGAGCATGGCGTCTCTGGGCCTGGCCCGGCTCAGCACATTGCGGAGCGATTCCTCGGCGGCCAGGTCGGCGTCGGTGACAGGGGTGAGATCTGGCTTGGACTGAACGTCGAGGTCGCGCGCCCGGAACCGGCGCATGGTGATGTCGTCCGCAGCATCGGCAAGCACGTGGGCGAACCGCAGGTCGTCATCGAAACCCGCCATGCGGCCAAACGCTATCGCTATTCGTGCGCAGTGACCATGACCCGGTCCGGCGCTAGTCCGGGTCGGCGCCTTCCCTGCTGCGCAGCAGGCGGCGCAGCGAGTCGAGCCTGGCGGCCAGGGCTCGCCCGTCGGCCACGCCGCTGGCCGCCACCCAGTCATCGAGGGCGCACGCGGGGCCCGAGGCCAGCGGCCGGCCCGCGGCGCCGAGGTGGTCACACCCGGGCGGGCAGTTCGCCGCCCCGTCCGCCAGATCAGGGAAGGCCCGCACAACCCGCTCAGGTGACATGTGACCGAGCCCGAAGCTGCGCAGACCCGGGGTGTCGATGATCCAGCCGCCGCCCGGCAGCGCGAGCGCAACCGCCGATGATGAGGTGTGCCTGCCGCGTCCGGTCACCGGGCTGACCGCGCCGACGGCGCGGCCTGCTTCCGGGATGAGCGTGTTGACCAGCGTTGACTTGCCTACCCCTGAATGCCCGACCAGAACGCTGAGCTGGCCGGCGAGCAGGTTCCTGAGCTCGGACAGCTTCTCGTCTGACAGCGGCCGGCCGAGCACCACGCTGCGCAGGCCAAGCGGCTCGTAGACGGGCAGGATCTCACCGGGGCTGGCCAGGTCGGCCTTGGTCAGGCAGAGCACCGGCTCAAGGCCGGCGTCGTACGCGGCGACCAGGAACCGGTCGATCAGCCTCAGCCGAGGCGGGGGATCGGCGAGCGCGCAGACGATCACGAGCTGGTCGGCGTTGGCCACGATCGCGCGCTCGACCGGATCGGTGTCGTCTGCCGATCTGCGCAGCACGCTGCGCCTCGGCGCGATCCGCACCACCCTGGCGAGGGTGCCTGGCTCGCCTGAGACGTCGCCGATCAGGCCCACGGTGTCGCCGACGACGATGTTCCCGCGGCCGAGTTCGCGTGCCTTCATCGCCGTGACGATCCGATCGCTCAGAACGCACCGGTACCTGCCGCGATCGACGGCGGTCACGAATGCGTCGACGGCCTCCGCGTGCGCGGGGCGCCGTCTCGTACGCGGCCGGGAACCGCGGCCCGCCCTGACCCGGACGTCGTCCTCGTCCAAATCGCTGTGACTGGGCCGCGGAACCATCAAGGGGCGATTCGTGCCGCCAGGCGTCAGGATCTCCGCCCAGCACCGGCTGAACTCGGGGAAGGTCTTGCCGACCGTAGCCGCGTTCCGCACCCGCACGCCGTCGGTGACGAGGCCAAGCACGGCGGCCGCCATCACGAGCCGGTGATCGTCGTGGCTGTCGAACGCTGCGCCGCGGCCCGAAGCGGCGCCGGCCTGATCCGCAGACCGTCGGCCAGCTCGGTCACGTCGCCGCCTAGCTTGCCGATCTCGCTCGCGAGCGCGGCGAGCCGGTCGCTCTCGTGCCGGCGCATGTGCCCGATCCCGGTGAACTCCGACGGTGAGCTCGCGAGCGCGGCGAGCGCGGTCAGCACCGGCGCGAGCTCGCTGACCTCGCTCAGGTCGGCGCCGACCCCGCTGATCCGGCCTGAGCCCGACACCCGCAGGCCGGTACGGGTCAGGCGCACGTCCGCGCCCATCGACGCGCAGCAGCTCGATGATGCGGACGGCCGGTTGCAGGCTGTCGGCTGGCCAGTCGGCGACGGTGACCTCGCCGCCCGTCGCCAGCGCGGCTGCGAGGAAGGGGAAGGCGTTGGACAGGTCGGGTTCGATCTCGATCTCGGCCGGGCGGATCGGGCCGGGCAGCACGCGCCAGGTGCTCCTCGTCGTGCTCGGCCCGGTCAGGGTCGTCCGGCCGCGCGCCGCCTGCGGGCGGGCCGGCAGCGGCACCGGCACGGACATCCACGCCGGCCGCGCGCAGCATCGCGATCGTCATGTCGATGTGCGGAAGCGAGGGCACCGGCGGGCCGACATGCCTGATCTCCGCTCCGGCCCCGAACCTGGCGGACGCGAGCAACAGCCCCGACACCAGCTGCGAGGACGACGAGGCGTCCATGGTCACGGTGCCGCCGGGAACCGAGCCGCGGCCGCGCACGACGAACGGAACAGCCCCCGTGCCGGTGTCGGAGATCGTCACTCCAAGCGTCCGCAGCGCGGTCAGCAGCGGCCCGACCGGCCGCTCGGACATCCGCGGGTCACCGCGGAAGGTCACGTCCGCGGCGGCGAGCGCGGCCACGGGAGGGACGAAGCGCAGCACGGTCCCCGCATTGCCGACGTCGACGGCGACGCTCGCCCTGGTCGGCTGCCGGGCAGCGGCGCGCGGCTGCCTGACGGCCGGTACCGGCTCGACAAGCCACGATCCTGCCGCTTCCTCGATCCGGCAGCCAAGGGCCCTGAGCGCATCGGCCATCAGCTGGGTATCGCGCGCCACCAGCGGCCTCGAGATGACCGTGGGCCGGTCAGCGAGCGCCGCGAGCACCAGGGCGCGGTTGGTCAGCGACTTCGATCCTGGCAGCCGCACCACGGCGCTGACCGGGCCGGGTGCCCGCGGGACGAGCCAATCCGGCGCGCTGACCGCAGGCGCCTCTTCGCCGCGTTTGGTCCCTGGCCGGTCGTTGGTCATGACAGCAAGACTATTTGCCCTCTCCAGCGGTCGGCCTGACGCCACGCAGCCCCGGCGGGATCTCGGCTAATGCCTGCTCTGGTGCGGTACGCGGACAGCGCCGCTGCCGTGCCGGCCGCCTCGTTGCCGGGCGCGACGCGGCAGGCGCGTACAGCTGGTTCGTTTGCCAATGTTTGACGACCTCCCGACTTGGCTATGAACAGCGTCAATCCGTTGTTCAGGGAGCGGGCCACCCCCTGCGGCCGCAGCTTTCTGACAGGTCACGCCCACGTGGCCAACTACGGCACCTCGGCACAGCCGAGACGCCGCCCCCGGTCTCGACGAAGCAGCGAAGGTGGGTCCCAGAGTGTGTGGCCGTTACGCCTCAGCGCGCTCGCGCATTGAGCTCCTCGAGGAGTTCACTGTGGGCAGCGATCGCGTCGACGAGCCACTCGAGCCGGACTACAACGTCGCGCCGACGAAACCGGTCTACGCGGTCATGACCCGCCGGTCCCGGCCGGACTCGCCGGACGCCGAGGCGGCGCCTGTCAGGCAACTGCGGGTCGTCAGGTGGGGCCTGGTCCCATCCTGGGCCAAGGACATCTCGATCGGCAGCAGGATGATCAACGCGCGGGCGGAGACCGTCAGCGAGAAGCCCGCGTTCAGGAAGGCATTCGCCAGCCGCCGGTGCCTGCTCCCGGCGGACGGATACTACGAGTGGCAGCCGCCGCCGGCCGGAACCAAGGGCCCCAAGCAGCCGTACTTCATCTGCCGTCCCGATGACGGGGTGCTCGCGTTCGCCGGCCTCTACGAGCTGTGGCGGGATCGCTCGATGCCCAAGGACGACCCCGCCGCCTGGCTCTGGACGGCTGCCGTCATCACGACCACGGCGCCGGACGAGCTTGGCGAGATCCACGATCGGATGCCGATGGTGATCGCCGCCGCCAGCTGGGCGGACTGGCTCGATCCTGACAACACCGATGCGGCCGATGTGCGGGCGCTGCTCGCCCCAGCCGCCAGCTCGGGACTGATTTCGTACCCGGTCTCGCTGGCGGTCAACTCGGTACGCAATAACGGGCCTGAGCTTACGAAGGAAGCTGAGCCGGTGTCGCCGGGGTCAGGAGGTAGGAGCGATGCCTGAGGTCATGCTGGCAGAGCGAAGTGGCACGGGAGGTGTGGGCCGGTTGGATAGCGCAGCCGCTCGCAAGCGCCTTGAAGATGTTCGTGATGAGCTCGACAGGTCGCTCGCCGTCTTGAATGGCGCTCATCGAGCAACATCCGCTCGTGGCCGACTACCCCCAGGATCCGGCGGACGCGGGCAGCAGCCTGGCGGAGTCAGACCGCGCCGAGGCCATCCTCGCCGCCGCGAAGGCCCGCCGCCTGCTGGTGCTCGACGCCCTGGTCCGGCTGGAGAACGGCAGCTACGGAGTCTGCGTCGATTGCGGCAAGCCGGTGCCCGAGGGCAGACTTGAAGTCAAGCCAGAGGCGGCCCGATGCCTGGCTTGCCAGGCAAAGCGGGACGGACGCGACAGGCTGCGGCGCTGAGCATTCGCTGACGTCAGCCGGGTGACCCGGCGGAATGAAGGCGGGTCACTGTGTGTTGCAACGCGCGTGCCCACTGCAGCTAGTAGCCGGTGCTCAGAGTCGCCCCGTGGCGGAAACGACACGCGCGTTCGGCGCAGTACCGTCGCATCGGAGGACACGGCCAGGTCCCGGTCCGGCGATATTCGGGTAGCCGTCCGATCGGCCCGTGCACCCGGCGCGGTATTCTCCGCCCGAGACGGCTGGCAGCCTGGCCGGAGCCAGCCACGCACGGCGGAGGGGGTGGGTCCGGTACCTGAGACACTCGAGGGGCGCAACGAGCGCTTCGAGCGTGATGTCCTGCCGTACCTGGATCAGTTGTACGCGGCCGCGATGCGGATGACACGCAATCCAGCCGACGCTGAGGACTTGGTGCAGGAGACGTTCGCCAAGGCGTACGGCTCGTTCCACCAGTACCAGGACGGGACGAACCTGAAGGCGTGGCTGTTCCGCATCCTCACCAACACCTTCATCAACACCTACCGCAAGCGTCAGCGCGAGCCGCAGCGGTCGGGCACCGAGGAGATCGAAGACTGGCAGCTTGCCCGCGCCGCCTCGCACACCTCGGCTGGCCTGAAGTCGGCCGAGGCCGAGGCGCTCGAGGGACTCCCCGACTCCGATGTGAAGGAAGCGCTCCAGGCGCTCCCCGAGGAATTCAGAATCGCGGTATACCTGGCAGATGTCGAAGGGTTCGCCTACAAGGAGATCGCCGACATCATGGGAACCCCGATAGGGACGGTCATGTCCCGGCTGCACCGGGGCCGCAGGCAGCTGCGGGAGATGCTCCAGGACTACGCGGTCGACCTTGGCCTGGCCGCTACCGCGTCGCAGCAATCGCGGGCCCAAGCGCCCGGGGGGGATGCGTGATGAGCTGCGGAAAGCCGCACGAGGTGCCGTGTAGCGAAGTACTGGACCGGGTGTACAGCTACCTCGATGGCGAGATGGATCAGGTCGCTTACGCCCAGGTCAAGGTCCACCTCGACGAGTGCGGCCCGTGCTTGCGCGAGTTCGGCCTGGAAGAGGCCGTCAAGCGCCTGGTGCACAAGCACTGCGGTCACGAGCAAGTCCCCGCTGATCTGCGGCAGAAGGTGCTGACCAGGATCGAGGCGGTCCGGGCTCAGATCGAAGCGGGCTGACGCCTCGCCGCCGCCTGCGCTCTTTGCTCGGCAATCGCCCATTTCATCCCCGGTACGTGTCGATTCGCCTGCCTCTTTCACGATGATCTGCTGGCAATGCCCCGGAGTCCGACGCTGAAAGGCACGATGGCGTTACTCTGAGTGGCGGCACTCTAGGGTTGCGAGGCAGCGGGGAGGACATGGGCAGGCTTTCCTTGGCCACCTGGCTGTACATCGCCGCGGTCGTCTCGGCAGCCGGCGCCATTCTCGCCGACGTTCCGGGCGGCGACTTCGAGCCAGGATTCTGGGTGATTTGCGGCGCGCTGGCCCTGCTGTTCCTTGATCTGCGATTCGACGCCCACGGTGCTCGGCGACCGGCAGTGGGCATGGTCCCCGAGTTCGGCGGCCACGCTCGCCGCCGTTGTCCTGCTCGGTCCGGACGGCGCTCCCGGCGCGGCGATGGTCGGCGCCATCGCGGTCTTCAGCGTCCGGCGCCATGTGCCCCTCGTCGAGCGCCTCTTCAACGGCGCGATGTACGCGATCGCCGGCTATGCCGCGGGCAGAACCTTCGTGGCCCTGCACCGCGACTTCCGGCGGACCTCATCCCTACTCCCTGGCGAGTACCGAGAAGCTGTGGCCGACCCTGCGCGGCATGCAGCACCTCGGGGCCCATGTCCCGATCTCGTTCGAGATGGCGCTGGTGCCGTTCGCGGCCGCCGCCGTCGTGCACATGCTGGTCAACCACGGCCTGCTGTGGGGGATGCTGCTGCTCGACCGCAGGAGCAGGGCCATCCAGCAGGAGGAGGTCACGCCGTCCTGGAGCACGCCGCTGCTGCTCGTGTCCGATCTCGGCTTCGCCGCCCTCGGCCTGGTCATCGCGGCCCTGTGGGTGATCTTCGGACCGGTGGCCGCGGCGATCGTGATGGTGCCGCTCTACGTGGCACGCTGGGCGATGGCCCAGTTCGCCGATCAGCAGCGCGCGCACGCCGCCACGCTGCGAGCGCTATGCCAGGCGGTCGAGACCAAAGACTTCTACACCCGCGGGCACAGCGAGCGGGTATCCAAGGGCGCCGGGATGATCGCGCGCCAGATCGGCATGCGGCCCGATCGCGCCGAGGCCGTGCGCTTCGCCGGCATGCTGCATGACGTGGGCAAGCTCGGCGTTCCGACCAAGGTGCTCCAGAAGGACGGCATGCTCACCGAGGAGGAATACGCCGCCATCCAGCTGCATCCGATGCGCGGGCTGGAGATCGTCAAGGACATCGGGTTCCTGAACGAGGCGCTCACCGGGATCATGCACCATCACGAGCGGATCGACGGCAGGGGATACCCGATGGGCTTCGCGGGCGAAGAGATTCCTGAGTTCGCGAGGATCATCGCCGTGGCCGATGCGTTCGACTCCATGACCTCCACCCGGGCGTACCGCAAGGCCACCGGGATTCGCGACGCGATCGCCGAGTTGCGGAAGGGCGCGGGCGCGCAGTTCGACCCGAAGATCGTCGAGGCCTTCATCGCCGCGGTTGACCACGACGGCTGGAAACTGCAGGAGCCGGCGCAGCCGCGCGGCCACGAGATTCTGACCTCTCAGGACCACGACGACCCGATGGCTCCGCTCCAGGTGGTGGAGCGGCTATGAGCAGCGGCGCGGGACGCGGCACGCCGGTGGTCGGCCAATGACAGCCAGGGTCGCTGACCAGCGCTGGATGGGCTGGCAGACGGTCGACACAGGCCGGCTCGCGCTGCTCTCCTGCTCCGCGCTGCTCGTGGTCGTCGCGATCGCGATTACGGCGCTCGGACACCATGAGGTCACCGGTCCGCACCGCGGCGATCGCCTTCGGCCTGTACATCGCGTTCGGCGAGTTGCTCAGGCTGGTGCTCCCCGGCGGCCGCGAGGCAGCGCCGATCGCGATGTCCGCGGCGCTGTCCTATGCCATGGTGCTGACGATCGCGCGTCGGCCGCATCAGGGAATCCCCCATCCGCATCCTTTTCTCGTGGCCCCGACCATGCAGGTCGTGGTCGTGGCGGCCACCGGCATGGTGATCGGCTCGCTACCGCACATCGCGGCTGGGCGCCGGGCAGGACTGACCGGCATGTCGGCCAGGCTCATAGCCGTCACCTGCGTGGCACTCGCGTTCCACCCGCTCGCCGGGGACCTCCGCCGCGATCGCTGGCTGGCCCTGGCTGCGCTGGCCGGTCCTTGCCGCGCTCGGCTGGCTGATCGAGACGGTCATCGCGGCCGTCATCAGGGCCGATGACCTGCGGGCCAGGTACTCGGTCACGCTCAACGACGAGATCAGGGTGCAATGGCGACTGGGCCTGGCGGTGGGAATGTCGGCCATCATCACGGTGTTCGGCGCCGAGGTCATGGGGCTGGCCGAACTTGCCGTGTTCGCCGGGCCGCTGCTCGTGATTCAGCTCGCGTTCCGCAGGTACGCGGGCATCCGCGCGACCTACCTGCAGACGGTCAGGGCGCTCGCCCAGGTCACCGAGGTGGGCGGCTACGTGGAGGGCGGTCACTCGCGCCGGGTCAGCCGGCTCGCGCTCGCCGTCGGGCGTGAGCTCGGCCTGCCAGAGCCCGACCTGCTCGACCTGGAGTACGCGGCCCTCATGCACGACATCGGCCAGCTGTCGCTGGCCGAGCCGATCCCCGGCGGTGCCACGCTGCTGGTCTCGCCGGCCGAGGCGCGCCGGATCGCCGAGTTCGGCGCCGAGGTCATCAGGGAGACCGGCGTCCTGGACACGGTCGCCGAACTGGTCAGGGACCAGTGGCTGCCGGCCGCGGGCGGCCCGAAGATCCCGCCCTTGGGCAGCAAGGTGATCCGGGCGGCCAACGCCTTCGACGATCTGGTGGGCGGCTCGCCCGACCGGGACAGGACCGCCGCAGCGATCGACCGGCTGAGGCTGGACGCTGGCCGCGAGTACGACCCCGAGGTCGTCGCCGCCCTCGCCGCCGTGACTGACCGGCTGCCCGTCACCCGGCTGTAGCAGGCCAGGGCGGTAAGCTGCCCGGCGTGCCGGAATCTGTCTTGATTGCGAACCGGGGCGAGATCGCCCGTCGTGTCGCCTGCACCGCGCGGCGGCTCGGGGTGAAGGTGATCGCGGTCTACTCAGAGGCCGACGCCGGGCTGCCGTTCGTGACCGAGGCTGACGAGGCGGTTCTGATCGGTCCCGCCCCGGCCGTCAAGAGCTACCTGAACGCCGAGGCGATTCTTGCCGCCGCGGCGAGCACCGGCGCCGAGGCGATCCACCCCGGTTACGGGTTCCTGGCCGAGAACGCGGGTTTCGGCAGGCAGGTGATCGAGGCGGGCCTGACCTGGATCGGCCCGTCGCCTGAGGCAATCGAGCAGATGGGCGACAAGATCAGCGCCCGCAACCTGATGGCCGCTGCTGGCGTTCCCGTGGCGCTCGGCAGCGCCGAGCCGGTGCGCGACGCCGAGGCAGCCGTCGCAGAGGCCGGGCGAATCGGCTATCCGGTCATGATCAAGGCGTCCGCGGGCGGCGGCGGGATCGGCATGACGGTCGCCGCTGACGCCGGACCAGCTGCGGGCCGGCTTCGAGACGACGCGCTCGCGCGCCGAGCGGTTCTTCGGCAGCCCCTCGATCCTGCTCGAGCGCTACGTCGCCAGCGCCAGGCACGTCGAGGTGCAGATACTCGGGCTCGCCGACGGCCGGGTGGTCGCGCTCGGCGAACGTGACTGCTCGGCGCAGCGGCGGCATCAAAAGCTCGCCGAGGAAACCCCGTCGCCAGGCGTCGGCCAGGAGCTCAGGGACCGGATGCTGGCAGCGGCCGTGCGGGCTGGGGAGGCGGTCGGCTACCGCGGCGCGGGAACGGTCGAGTGCCTCGTGGACACGCAGACCGGTGAGTTCGTGTTCCTTGAGATGAACACCAGGCTCCAGGTCGAGCACCCGGTCACCGAGATGGTGACCGGCATCGACCTCGTGGAGCAGCAGTTCCTGATCGCCGACGGCGCGCCGGTCAGCTTCGACCCGGCCGCGGTGCACCCGCAGGGGCACGCGCTCGAGCTGCGGATCTACGCGGAGGACTCGGCCAGGTTCCTGCCGAGCCCCGGCACGATCACGCAGTGGCACGAGCCGGCCGGCCCCGGCGTCCGGGTGGACGCCGGATACACCGCGGGCAACGTCGTGACCCCGCATTACGACCCGCTGCTCGCGAAGCTGGTCACGCACGGCGCCGATCGCGGCGAGGCGCTGGCGAGGATGCGCGCCGCTGTCGCCGATTTCGTCGTCGTGGGCCCGAAGACCAACCTCGCATTCCATGCCGAACTGCTGGAAAGCGAGGAGTTCGCATCCGGCAGGTACGACACGGGCGTAGTCGGCCGGCTGCGGCCGTAGGGCAGAGATGATGATGCCGTGCCGAGAATGTACGCAGCTGCCGACGTCCGGTACGGCCGCGGCGATGATTGACCCGAGGCCAGCAGCCGGCCCGGAGAGCCAGGGAGGTGCGCGTGACCGAAATCCGTGCGGAGATGGTCGCGAATGTATGGAAGGTCGTCGCTGCCGAGGGCGACACCGTCGCTGACGGCGACACGCTAGTCATCCTCGAGTCGATGAAGATGGAGATCCCTGTGCTCGCGGAGGGCGCTGGCACCATCTCCAGGCTGGCCGTCGCCGAGGGCGACGTGATCCAGGAGGGCGACCTCATCGCCATCATCGAATGAGCGGGCTGGAGGTCGGGCTGCGCGCGACCATCACCGCCGATGTCACCGACGCGGACACGGCGCAGGCGCTGGGCAGCGGTGACGTGCCGGTCCTCGGCACGCCGAGGCTGCTCGCGCTGGCCGAGGCGGCCTGTGTCGCCGCGGTTGCCCCCAACCTGGACCAGGGTCAGACGACCGTCGGCATCGCGGTCTCGCTAGAACATAAGCGGGCGAGTCCAGTAGGCGCCCCGATTGAAGTTGAAGCGGAGCTGACCAGGATCGACGGCAAGAAGCTGTGGTTCAACTTCATCGCGTACGGCCCGGGCGAGGATGATGAGTCCGGGCCGGCCAAGGGGGACGACCCCCAGGAACCCAACGCGGTCATCGGGGCCGGGACGGTCGAGCGATTGCTCGTCAACACCGAGCGCTTCCTCGCCAGGCTCCGCGACGGAGGCTGACCAGCGCCCGCCAGGCAGCGCCCTCAGACGCCGGTAGTCGACCGCGGGTAGGCGACCCGCGGGTCGGTCGCGACATTGACCAGGTACGGCACGCCAGAGTCGAACGCGCGGCGAAGCGCGGGACCGATCTCCTCCGGCCTGGTGACGAGTTCGCCCGCGCCGCCGAGCGCGGCGACCACCTGGTCGTACCGGCACTCAGGCTGCAGATCGGCGGCGACGTCGTAGCCGTACAGCGCCTGCATCGGGTGCTTCTCCAGCCCCCAGATGCCGTTGTTGCCGCAGATCATGACGACCGGGAGACGGTGCCTGACGAGGGTGTCGGCGTCCATCAGCGAGAACCCGGCCGCGCCGTCGCCGAGCAGCAGCACCACCTGAGCAGCGGGGCGCGCGATCCGCGCCGCGATCGCGTAACCGAGTCCGGTCCCCAGGCAGCCGTACGGGCCGGGATCCAGCCAGCCGCCAGGTTGACGCGGCTCGATGTACTTGCCCGCGTAGCTGACGAAGTCGCCGCCGTCGCCGATCACCACCGCGTCCGGTTCCAGCAACGGGGCAAGCTCGCCGTAGATCCGCATCGGGTGGATCGGGTAGGCGTCGCTGGCCAGCAGCCCGGCGTCCGCCGCGACGGCCGCTTCGCAAGCCTGCGCCAGGTCGGGCAGCCATGCTGCCGCCCACGACGGCGTCCTGCCCGACCGCTGCGCCGCGATGGTCAATCCGGTGAAGAAGGCAGTCAGGTCGCCTGCGGCCGACGCCGCGAGCGGGCGGTGCGTGGCGATCTGGCTGGGGGCGTCGGCGACGTGCACGACCTCGGCGGGCTGGCTCCCGTCCCTGCCGCCGTACTCGCCGTATCCGAGCCGGAAATCTAGCGGCGTGCCGGCCACGATGACGAGATCGGCCTTGCCGAACGCCAGTGATCTGGCCCTGGTGACCAGTAGCTTGTGGCCGGCCGGGAGAATGCCGCGACCCTGGCCGTTCGCCACGACAGGAAGCTGGAGTTCCTCGGCGGCCGCCCTGGCGGCGTCCGCGGCCCCGTCCAGCCAGACGTCCGAGCCGAGCACCAGTACAGGCCGCTCCGCCCTCGCGAGCAGCGCGACGATCTCCGCGATGCTGCCAGCGTCGGGCGCGTCGTCCTGGTTGCCCGGCTCGCCTCCGTCCGAGCCACCGGCTCGTTGGCTGGCGGGATCCGGCGACCCGAACAGCGCCTCCAGGCTGACATCCAGGAACACAGGCCCGCGGTGTCGCGCCGCCGCCAGCGCGAATGCCTCGCTGACGGCACGGCCGACGCCGCCGCTGCTGTGCTCGGTCCAGGCGCGCTTGGTGATCGGACCGAGCAGGGCTGGGTGGTCGAACTCCTGCAGGCTGCCTGAGCCCCAGCGGTAGTCCGGGGCTCGCCCGCCGAGCACGACCACGCTCGACCCGTTGAAGTGTGCGGTCGTGATCGCACTGATCCCGTTCGTCACCCCAGGGCCGGCCGTCAGCACCGCGAAACCTGGCGTCCTGGTCAGGCGGGCCGTCGCCTCGGCGGCAAAGACGGCCGTCTGCTCATGCCTGACGTCGAGGATCGGCATCGGCGGGTCCGCCTTGACCGCGCCGTCGTAGACAGGGAAGACGTGGCCGCCGGAGAGCGTGAAGATCGTTTGCGCGCCGTGCGCCCGTGCTGCGGCAACCGCCTGCGCGCCCCCGTGCGTAACAGCACCGTGCGTGACTGCACCGTGCGTGACGGCACCGTGCGTGACATCACCGAGCTGCCGCCTGCCGGTCAGAAACCATGGCCGCGACGTTACCAGGCAGTACGCCGGCCTCGGCACGGTCGGCAGCGTGCGGGCGGCACGGTCGGCAGCACGCCGGCGGCACGGTCGGCAGGGCCCGCGACCGATGCGATGATGCGGGTATGCCCACGATGAATGACCTGGCCAGGCGGGCGCACATCGCGCCGGACGACCTGGCGTGGCTGCACGCGCTCGTCTCGGACTGGGAACTGCTCGCCGACCTTTCGTTCGCCGACCTTTCGCTCTGGGCGCCGCTCGAGGTCGAGCATTCGTGGATCGCGCTCGCGCAGGTCAGGCCGACGACAGCACCGACTGCGCTGCCGCATGACATCGTGGGCACCGTCCGTGCCGAAGGGGAACAGCCGCTGCTCGCCACCGCGGTGGCCGAAAGCCGGATCTGCCGCGAGGGCGATCCCGAATGGCGGCGCGGGGTGCCCGTCAGGCACGAGACGATCCCTGTCTGCCGGAATGGCAGGCCTTTCGCGGTGATCGAGCGCTCCACGAACCTGGACTCGGCGCGGACGCCGAGCCGCATGGACCTGGCCTACCTCAACGTTGCCGACGACCTCGCGCAGATGATCGCGGCCGGCCTGTTCCCGTGCCCGCCTAGCGGGCCGGCCAGCCTGCACTCGCCGAGGGTCAACGACGGCATGCTCAGGCTCGGCCTGTCGGGCAAGGTGACGTACGCGAGCCCGAACGCGCTATCGGCCTACCGCCGCCTCGGGCTGACCGCTGACCTGGCCGGCCGCGAGCTCGCCCCGCTCACGACGCGACTGTGCGCGGGCGCCGGCCCCCGGGACGACTCGCTCATGCTCGCCGCCAGCGGCCGAGCGCACCTGGAGATCGAGGTCGAGGCCAACGGCTCGGTGGTGCAGCTTCGCTCGATCCCGCTGACCGTCGACGGCCTGCGGGCGGGGGCGCTGATCCTGCTCAGGGACGTGACCGAATTGCGCAACCGCGAGCGCGAACTGATCACCAAGGACGCCACCATCAGGGAGATTCACCATCGGGTGAAGAACAACCTGCAGACCGTCGCGGCCCTGCTCAGGCTGCAGGCCAGGCGCATGCGCGTTCCAGAGGCCGCAGGGGCGCTCCAGGAAGCGGTCCGCAGGGTCGGGTCGATCGCGCTCGTGCACGAGACGCTGTCCCACGCGACAGCCGAGGTGGTGGAGTTCGACGACATCGCCAGGCAGATAGCAGCGACCGCGGGGGAGCTGTCGGCGCCCGAGGCCAGGATCACGCCTGTGCTATCGGGCCAGTTCGGCATGCTGTCCGCTACGGTGGCGACGCCGCTGGCACTGGTGCTGACCGAACTGCTGCACAACGCCGTCCAGCATGGCCTGGCGCTGCCAGGCGGCCCCGCGGTCGGGACGCTGGAGATCACCGCGTGCCGCAGTATGGACCAGCTCACCGTGACGGTGGCCGACAACGGCGCTGGTTTCCCTGACGGGTTCGATCTTGAACGGGCGACGAGCCTGGGCTTGCAGATCGTTCGGACGCTGGTCGTGGGCGAACTCGGCGGTACGCTCGCGATCTCCGCCCGTACCGAGGATGGCGGCACCTGCGTACGGGTCGATCTGCCGCTGCCGGTCGCTGATCAGGCCGGCTAGCTGGCTACGGACCCGGACCCGGACTCAGGCGCTGGCCCCGACCTTGACGCCACGCCGCTTGAGCGCCCGCCGCTCGTCCTCGCTCAGGCCACCCCACACCCCGGAGTCCTGACCGCTTTCGAGCGCCCATTGCAGGCACGCCTCGGTCACCTTGCACCGGGAGCACACCTGCTTCGCCTCATCTATCTGGAGCAGGGCCGGGCCGGTGTTCCCGATCGGGAAGAACAGCTCCGGATCGACGTCACGACAGGCGGCGTGATTGCGCCAGTCCATGCGGTCCACTCCTCCTCGAGGACCAACGGACCCTCTTTGGCCCGTGGCCTCTCTCGCGCTTGTGAACGAATTCACGAGCTATACCGTACTTCGAACCCGCCATGGGACTCGAGTCACACTTCACCTCAGCGCGGAACTCGCATTCCGCGCCAGCTCCAGGACGATCATGAGACCACGCCCCCGTGGACACTGCCCGCGCTGGCCGTCCCCGCCGCCCGGCCGCGGTGCATGGGTGCACACCACAACCAGGAGCGGTTACAACCCTCCCAAGTTAATCGATCAAGCGCAAGACCCTACGGCAAAGGTTAGGACGGATTTCCGTGTCAGATCAGTCACATGGCGGGCATGATCCGTGCGCCGGTTAAAGGCCATTCGGAGTGCTGTGCGCAGTCCGCTACCCGGCAGCCATGCCGGGCGCTACGCGATCACCCGGAGGGCGTCAGGCACCGACCGGAACGCGACCATCTCGCGCTCCCCGACATACTCGCCGTCGATCTGGAACGCGGCCGGCCGACTGGCCCGCAGCGTGAAGCACGCCTGGTCGTGGTAGGACAGCACGCTCCTGCCCTCCAGCTCACCGCCCTGCGTCGTCGTCAGCATCTTGCGAATGGCAGTGAAGGTGCTGAACGTTGACATTTTTCGCAATGCGAACAGATCGAGCCCGGTATCGAAGCCTGCCCGCGGATTGGCGTTTACTTCCCGCTTGCCGAGATAGGTCCACGGGGCGGTGTTGGAGACGATCACGAGAAAGACGGGCCGTCCGGCTGCTGATGGTCGCGCTCGATCATCAGCGACGGATGCCGCCGGTCGGTCTGACGGTAGAACTGCCGCAACGCCATCCTGACGTAGAGCGCCGGTGTCACGGGCTCGCCGTGCGCCCGCAGGCCCTGGACGGCGCGGACGACCTCGGCGTCCAGCCCGAGCCCTGCGTTGAACGTGAAGTACCGGCCGTCCGCGCTCGCCAGGCCGATCGTGCGCGTGCGGTGTTCGGCGACAGCGCGCAGGATCTGCCCGGTGGCGTCGATGGGATCCCGCGGCAAGCCGAGCGCCCCGGTGAACACGTTCGCGCTGCCACCGGGCAGCGGGGCCAGGGCGGGCAAATCGGCTGGGTGCTGCCCTGTCCGCACCGCCGCCCAGGATGCCGTTGACCGCCTCGTTGACGGTTCCGTCGCCGCCGAGCGTGAGCACCAGACCGTAACCTTGCGAGCGGGCCGCCGATGCCAGCTTCGTCGCGTGTCCCCGGTAGCGTGTCTCGGTGACGTCGAGTTGAAAGGCCGACGCCAGGGCGGACGCGATGACGTCCCGGCGCAGCCGGGTCGTGGAGGTAGCACGTGGGTTCACGATCAGGAGCGCGCGCACGCGGCCAGGCTAGCGCCCGCCAGGAAACCGGCCGCAAGGAAGCCAGCCAGCAGGGGCGTCCGCTCTCGATCTCGCTGGCCGCGGCAGTGGAAGCGATCCAGTCCGCCGGCGTGCTCGCCGCCGCGGTGCTCGCGGGCATCTCGGCGGGCGAGGGCAAGTCGTACCAGAGTTCGAGCGGGATCGCCCTGACCGCGATCGGCGCTGGAACGGCCGTCCTGCTCGCGCTCACGGCGATCGGGCTGCTGCGGGTGCGGCGCTGGAGCAGAACCCCCGCGCTGCTGACCCAGCTGTTTACCGGCATCGTCGGCATCTACCTGGTGCAAGGCGCGCGCTACTGGCTTGGCGGCCCGGCGATCGCGCTCGCCGTCGCCGGCTTCGCGCTGCTGCTCGTGCCGCCCAGCCTGCGCGCGCTGACCTTCCCTGGCAAGGAGCCCACCGCGCCCGCCAAGTAGTCATGGGCACCTAACCGGACTCACCCGCCCGTGTAGTCCGCAGCGTGCTCGCCAGCGCCGCTGGGAGCCGGGACCAGCCTCAGTCCTCGCTAGTCAGGCCCTCGCGAAGCTGGGTGAGCGTCCTGGCCAGCAGCCTGGAGACGTGCATCTGCGAGATGCCGAGCTCGGTCGCGATCTGCGACTGGGTCATGTTGCCGAAGAAGCGCAGCAGCAGGATCCGCTTCTCCCGCGGTGGCAGCCGCTCGAGCAGCGGCTTCAGCGACTCCCGGTACTCGACGCCCTCGAGCGCCTCGTCGACCATGCCGAGCGACTCGGCCACGGCCGGCGCGTCCTCGTCGCCGGAATCCGGCGCGTCCAGCGAGACTGTCGAGTAGGCGTTCGCCGACTCGAGACCCTCGAGGACGTCCTCCTCGCTCATCTGCAGGTGCGCAGCGAGTTCGGCCACCGTCGGTGCCCGGCCAAGCCGCTGCGCTAGATCGCCGATGGCCTTCGTGAGCGCGAGCTTGAGTTCCTGCAGCCTGCGCGGCACCCGTACCGCCCAGCCCTTGTCCCTGAAATGGCGCTTGATCTCCCCGACGATGGTCGGGGTCGCGTAGGTGGAGAACTCCACCCCGCGGCTCAGGTCGAACCGGTCGATGGACTTGATCAGGCCGATCGTCGCCACCTGGGTCAGGTCGTCGAGCCACTCGCCCCTGTTGCGGAACCGCCTGGCCAGGTACTCCACGAGCGGCAGGTGCAGCTCCACGAGCTCGCCGCGGATCCGCAGCCGCTCAGGATCACCTTCTGGCAGCTCGGTGAGCATCACGAAGAGCTCTCTGGCGTGCCCCCTGTCTCTCACGGCGTGCTGGATCCTGATCGCGCCAGACAGCTGCTCTGAGCCGTCCTTGTCGAGCTCCTCCGCGATCAGCCCGGCGACGGCCAGGACCTCCTCGGTGTCGGCAAGCGCCTGCCCCCCGGCCGGCTCAGCCGTCATCGTCTCGAACTCCTCGGTCAATGCGACCTCAACTTCCCCCGACTTCGATGTCATACCGACCTCGATGAATCACGACTCTTTCGCAGCGTGATCGTGAGCACGTCGCCCGGCCCTACCTGAGCCTCAACGCTTCCGGCGAGCGCGGTGAGCACGGTCCAGGCGAAGGTGTCGCCAGATGGCACCCGGGGGGCGAGGCAGCTGACCGACACCCGTACGGTCATCGAGTCGTGGCCGAGCGCGAAATCGCATCGCAGGTCGCTGCCTGGGATCGCCTGGCTGAGCAGCATCGCGCACGCTTCGTCGACGGCGATGCGCATGTCTTCGATCTCGTCGAGGGTGAAGTCGAGTCGTGCCGCCAGCCCCGCCGTCGCGGTGCGCAGGACGGACAGGTAGGCGCCGTCGGCGGGCATCTTGATGGTGACCTTGTCGCGCGGCGCGTCGTCCGCCGTTACCTGGCGAGCCCCCGCGGCCGCCTTGCGCCCAAGTTCGGTCTGGCTGCCGCCAGCGCGCACACCCTCACCGCTGATCACGTCAGCGGCGAGCGTCCGGCTTGCTGCTGAACTTGTGCCTTCCTCGGTCACCTGAGCCCCCTCCAACGACGGTCGATCGCCGTTGCCTCGTCCTAGCGTTGTCGACTTCTACCTGCAACTTATCCTGATCCGCGAGCTACCTGACAATGCCCATCACCCTCTGCGGGCGCTGCCCGGATCCTCGGCCCCGGTCGCGGCGCTGCGACCCGCTTCTGGCCCCTTTGCCGTCCGCGCGGCCTGCCTGGCAGGGCCGGTATGCACGGGTGTGTCCGCACCGGTGAGTGGCTCGATTTGCTTGCCAGGGGACTGGCCCCCGAACCCCGCTCCTCGTTTGCCAGGAGACGGCCCCTGCGTGACCTCGGCTCAGCCTTGCTTGGTCTCCCAGAAGATCTTGGAGATGTCTTCGATCTTGGCGAGCAGGGCGTCGGCGGTGGCGGGGTCGGTGCTGCCCTTGGTTCCGCCGGCGCCTGCCAGCTTGGTGGCGTCGTTGAACAGCTGGTGCAGCTGCGGGTACTTCTCGAAGTGCGGCGGCTTGAAGTAGTCCGTCCAGAGCACCCAGAGGTGGTGCTTGACCAGGTCGGAACGCTCTTCTTTGATGTCGATGGCCCTGGACCGGAATTCGGCGTCGGAGTTCTGCTGGTACTTCTCGCAGATGGCCTTGACCGACTCGGCCTCGATCCTGGCCTGCGCCGGGTCGTAGACGCCGCACGGCAGATCGCAGTGCGCGAAGGCGGTGGTCTTTGGCGCGAACCCGCGCGCAAGCAGACTCATGGTGTCCTTCTCCTTGGGTGGGCTGTCGACGCGATCGATGCGATCATGACGGATCAGACAGTACAGCCTGGCGGAGAAAGCACTGCGACCACCACCGGTACGGCACGGTAGTGGCCTTCAGGTGAGTTCAATCTTGACCGAGCAGGACCGGTGCGGACCGGTGTGTCCGCACCGGTGAGTGCCCCCAACCCACGGCTCAGCCTTGCTTGGTCTCCCAGAAGATCTTGGAGATGTCTTCGATCTTGGCGAGCAGGGCGTTGGCGGTGGCGGGGTCGGTGCTGCCCTTGGTTCCGCCGGCGCCTGCCAGCTTGGTGGCGTCGTTGAACAGCTGGTGCAGCTGCGGGTACTTCTCGAAGTGCGGCGGCTTGAAGTAGTCCGTCCAGAGCACCCAGAGGTGGTGCTTGACCAGGTCGGAACGCTCTTCTTTGATGTCGATGGCCCTGGACCGGAATTCGGCGTCGGAGTTCTGCTGGTACTTCTCGCAGATGGCCTTGACCGACTCGGCCTCGATCCTGGCCTGCGCCGGGTCGTAGACGCCGCACGGCAGATCGCAGTGCGCGAAGGCGGTGGTCTTTGGCGCGAACCCGCGCGCAAGCAGACTCATGATGTCCTTCTCTCTGGAGTGGCTTCTTGAGCGATCATTGGACTCGGAATCTGACAGTACAGCTTGTCGCCGATGCGGGCAGGGAGGGGATCCGTGCGCTGGCCACTGTGGCGCGTCGCGGTCGCCGAGAGGTCGATGGAGCCCGTTCTCCTGCCCGGAGACTGGCTGATCGTCTGGCGCGGTCTGCGGTCTCGCCCCGTCCCGGTCAGGCCAGGGCAGCTGGTGATCGCGAGGCATCCTGACCTGCCCGGCACGCTGCTGGTTAAACGCATCGCCTGGCGCGAGGCCGACGGCTGGTGGCTGACCTCCGACAATCCGGGCGCCGGAGCCGTCGACAGCTTCCGGTTCGGCGCGGTACCGCCCGGCCTGATCGAAGGCCGCGTGCTGATCAGGTACTGGCCGCTCCACCGGTAGCCCGTGCCACAGACAGAGCTGGCCCCGTCCATGTGCGGACGGGGCCAGCTTGTACCTGTGGGATCAGTGCTTTGGCATGTCCGGTGCGCCGTGCTCGACCTGCCGCTCGACGAGGTTGAGCACCTCCGCCCTCGGCAGCTTGGTCGCCATGGCCCAGTAGTAGATGACCAGGCTGAACGCCGCGACGACCAGGAAGTCCAAGCCGAACGGGATGGTGCTGGTGTTCACCGGCGACTTCACCGCGCCGCCGCTGTACTGACCCAGCCAGGAGATGATGCCCATGCCGATGAGGTACACCGGCAGCCACTGCGCCGACCTCCAGTCCAGCGGCGGCCGCTGCGGATCGAACGCCATGAAGATGCCGATGATCACGTAGCCGATCACCAGTACGACGCCCAGCTTCCAGATCGTTTCCAGCCCTGACCAGTAAATGATCAGGTTGGCGATGATGAACGCGACCGGCGACATCACCGATGCCGCTGGCAGGCGGTAAGGCCTGGGGTGCTCAGGCACCTGTCCGCGCAGCGCCCCAAGCGACAGCGGCGCACCCGCGTACATCAGGACGCTGGCCGAAGTGACCAGGCCCACGAGGGCGCTCCAGCTTGGGAACGGAAGCAGGAACACCAGGCCGGCCACGAAGGCAAGGATCAGGCTGATCCACGGCACGCCGTTCCTGTCTACCTTGGCGAGGACCTGCGGGTAGTACCGGTTCCTTGACAGGCCGTACCCGATGCGCGATCCGGAGGTCACGTAGATCAGGCCGGTTCCTGACGGGGAGATGAACGCGTCGATCCGCAGGATCGTTGCCAGCCAGGCCAGTCCTACCGCGCCCGCGATGAAGGCCAGCGGCCCGTTGATCAGGCCATTGTGGTTGGCCAGATCCGCCCAGCCGTGGTTGAGCTGGCTCGCGGGGAGGGCGCCGATGAACACGACCTGCAGGAGGACGTAGATCACGGTCGCGAGCAGCATCGCGATGATGATGGCGCGTGGCAGGTTCCGCTGCGGATTCTTGACCTCGGCGGCGAGCTGGTCTGCCTGCTCGAAGCCGAGATAGGCGAACACGATGCCAGCCCCAGGAATCGCGGCGAACATCGCCTTGGCGCCCAGCGGGAAGAACCCGCCGTGGGCGTTGAAGTTGGTCCGCGTGGAACTGGGTCAGCAGGACGATGATCGCCAGAATGGGGATCGCGACCTTCCACCAGGTGATGGCGCTGTTCACCTTGTTGAACAGCCGCATGCCCATGAAGTTGACGACCGTGAACAGCGCCATCAGCAGGATGCTGAAGACGAAGCCGGCCCCCGTGACCTCACTGGTCTTGTCGTTGAACAGGCCATGCCAGTAGTACGACGCATACTGCATCACCGCGAAGCACTCGATCGGCGCTACGGTGACCGCCTGCACCCAGGAAAAGAAGCCGAAGGAGATCCCTGCCACGCTGCCGAAGGCGAAGTGCGGGAATCTGGCGGTGCCGCCAGCCACCGGGTACATCGCACCGAGTTCGGCATGCACGAGCGCCAAGACCATGAGCAAGATGCCCGCGATGATCCAGGCCAGGATGGATGCGGTCCCGGTGGAGTACGCGGCTTTCCACGCCGCGAACAACCAGCCGGAGCCAATGATCGAGGTCTCCGCCGCCCAGGTGGCGCCGATCAGCCCCATCTCCCGCTTGAGGCCGACGTCCTCCGGGGCGATCGTGGAGACGGAGGAATCAGTTGCCATGATTTGAACCTTCTTTCCGGTCCACTTACTTGCGGCTAACGCCCGCAAGTAGGCCTCATGCTAATGATCATCAGGGGGCGTGAGAAGAAGCCCGAAGGTGTCGTTTCGGTAACGCGAAGCGCTTTTCCTGGGCCTGATGGTGCTGGTGTTGCAAGATCGCCGGAACTATCGGCCGTCGCCGGGCAGTGTCCCTACCTGGGCATGTGCATCATTAGAAGGCCGCTGAAGCCCCATTTTGCACGGTTGGCGAGCCTTGGCATCGTGACGCGCTCGTAGCGCATGTTGGATTGCGAACGTATCTCGGTTAGGCGACCGACTCGCCGATGCCCGCGCCCCTCCCGGCGCGCTGGCCGCGCAGCGAGGTGACGTTGCCCTTCGCGGCTGAGTGCTCCGCGCAGTACCGCCGGGACTTGTTCTTGCTGCCGTCGATGAACACCCGGTCACAGGCCGCTATCGCGCAGATCCCGAGTCGCTCCGTACCCAGCGCGCTGACCAGCAAGGAAAGGCCTATCACGGCAGTCGCGGCGTAGCGGTCGGTGACCGAGCCTGACTCGCTCAGGTGGACGTGCCAGGGTTCGTTGTCGTGCTGGACCAGGACGGGATGCACCGGATGGACCATCAGCAGCGCGTTGAGGACGCTGACAGCCGCGTGGTCGTCGCCGTCCACCGCGGACGTGAAGGCGCTCGATAGTTCGGACCTCAGCTCCCTGAGCTTATCGAGGTCGTCCGGCGTCACCTGGGCAGCAACGAAATGAGCGTTCCGCGGCAAACGTACGGAACGCCGCGCAACTGCGCAACGGGTCAGCGTCCGCGTCGCAGACACCGGAATTAACCAGGCGCACAGCTAGATCGGCAAAGGAAGCCAGATTCACGCCGGTCCCTTACTGGCAGGGGTCTGAGCCAGCCTTAGGCGGGAGTATCTCACAGCCGCGTGCGCGAGCAAGTGGCTTCTGTATAAGCCTTTGCGCGGCATTCATGGTACTGCAGGTACCGACGCCACCTTTGGCCAGTCGGGCGGCTACCTATCGCCCCAGCTAGCGCCGCGGGACGCTAGGGTCCTGCCATGTTCGCAGTCACCGCAGCAACCTTCAGTTCCGACGAACCGCTGTCCGCTCTCGAGCTAGGCGAGCACGCCGAGCCGTCGCCGCGGGAAGGCTGGACGGTCGTCACTGTCAAGGCAGCCTCGCTCAACCATCACGACCTCTGGTCCTTGCGCGGCGTCGGCCTGACCGCGGAGCAGCTGCCGATGGTCCTCGGCTGCGACGCGGCCGGGGTCGACGATGACGGCAACGAGGTCGTCGTGCACGGCGTCATCAGCGAACAGGCGAGCGGGGACGAGACGCTCGACCCGAGGAGGTCGTTGCTGTCCGAGCGCTACGACGGCACTTTCGCCGAGCGGGTGGCGGTCCCGAAGCGCAACCTGATCCCCAAGCCAGCCACCCTGACCTTCACCGACGCCGCCTGCCTGCCGACCGCCTACCTGACCGCGTATCGCATGCTGTTCGACAGGTCGGGCCTGCAGCCCGGCAGCACGGTCCTCGTCCAGGGCGCCGGCGGTGGAGTCGCTACCGCGCTGATCGCGCTCGGCAAGGCGGCTGGCTTCCGGGTCTGGGTCACGAGCCGGAGCGGTGCCAAGCGGGAGCGTGCGCTGGAACTGGGCGCGGACCAGGCGTTTCCGTCCGGCGCCAGGCTCCCTGAGCGGGTCGACGCGGTGATGGAGACCGTCGGCGAAGCGACGTGGTCGCACTCGCTCAAGGCGCTGCGTCCTGGCGGCCGGATGGTGATCTCAGGCGCCACCAGCGGCGCGATGCCGCCGGCCGACCTGGCCAGGATCTTCTTCCTGCAGCTCTCGATCGTCGGCTCGACCATGGGCAGCAGAGATCAGCTGGCGAGGCTGGTCACGTTCTGCGAGCAGACCGGGCTGCGGCCGCTGATCGACCGTACGATGCCGCTGCGGGACGCGCGAGACGGGTTCGCGGCGATGATCGAAGGTGAACTGTTCGGCAAGGTGGTTTTCACCCTCTAGCCACCCGCCGGGGCCCAGCGCCCTTCCGGCTATCGGATGACTTGCTGGCGCCTTGCCGATTCGCGCGATGGGAAGCAACCGTCGTCCGGGGCCGGCGAGCCGGGGAGGCAGCCCTCGGCCCTGGCGACGGCATCGGGGAAGCAGTGGCGCGCCTGATCGCCGTCGGCCGGCTCGGGCCGGGGTCTCGACGCCGTCCGCTCGAGCGCGATCATCGCGGCGCGCTCGAGCGAGCCAATCAGGTTTCTCATGACTCCTTCTCGCCGGGTCCCGGAGGCCGGAAGACCTCGTTCCTGATCCGGTTCAGCGCGTCGGTGAGAATGCGGCCCAGATTGCCGACCGCGTCCTCACTGAGCGCTTCCGCCTGCCACGCTACGCCGCGGATCTCCCGCGCGAAAGCGGCGGCGAGACGCTCGAGGTCCAGGACAAGCTCGCGGTCAGCCGCCATGCGGGGCCTTCCGCTCGCGGCCCACTCCTGCTTGCCGGCCTTGGCCCACTCTTTCCACTCTTTGTGGCTGGCCTTGGCGCGGTCTTTCCACTCCTGCTTGCCAGCCCACTCGCGCCAGTCACGCTGCTCGGCCCAGTCTGCCAATTCGCGCCAGTCGCCGCGCTCGGCCCACTCGGCCCAGTCCCGCCAGCCACCGGACGGCCAGCGGCGCTGTCTGGCGCCCGCCTGATCTTCCTCGCCGGGGCCCGCGCCCGCTCCGGGACTCTTCGCATCAGCACCAGGTCCGGCTGGAGCGGCAGCCTGGTCGCCGCCGGGCTCGCCGTCGAGGCCTTCGGAATCTGCGGCGGACTCGCCGGCCACAGTGCTCCATACCGATTCCGCGCCGCTGCTCGCTGCGTCTGCGGCCGCCTGCGCCTGATCGAATGCCGCGTCTGCCGCGGCGTGCGCGCCATCTTGCGCGGCGTCGGCCTGGGCGTGCGCGCCGTCGGCGACGGATTGGGCGGCATCGGCCTTGACCTGCGCTTCATCGGCGGCGGCCTGGGCCGCGTCGGCCCTGGCCTTAGCTTCCTCCGGTTCTGCCTGCGGACCGGAATCGGCCGGGCGGTCGCGCCGCTGGTCGTTCCCTGTCCGGCCGGCCTCGCGGACGGCCCAGGTGAACTCGTCCCGCAGGCTCCTGACCGTCTCCCTGACGTCCCTGGTGAGCTCCCTGGCGATGTCCCGCACCGAGGCCGACAGTTCGTCCTCGAGGTCGGCGAGATCGTCGAGCCGGCGGTTGAGTTCCTCGCGGCCTGCGTCGGTGATCCGGTAGACCTTCTTGCCGTCGAGGACCTCGTGCGTGACCAGGCCCTCTTCCTCCAGCCTGGCCAGCCGCGGATAGATCGTGCCTGGGGAGGGGGAGTAGACGCCGAGGAACCTATCCTGCAGCAGCCTGATCACGTCGTAACCGTGCCGTGGCGCCTCGTCAAGAAGCTTCAGCAGGTACAGGCGCAATCCGCCGTGCCTGAAGACCGGACTCACAATCTTCCCCTCTCGTCCAGACGCCAAGGCCCTCTGCGGGCCTGACGCCTGCCAAGGCCGATCTTATATGCGATATATCTCGTCTGGCAAAGTTGAACGTTAAATCTGGCTAGCCCTGCGCTGCTACCCCTCCTGCGTCATGCGATGCACTGGTCATCCCGCCCGCTAGCGGCTGTCAGAAACCGGCGTGTCGGCTAATCCTCATCGTCCTCGGCCCTGGCCAGCCAGGTGGCCAGGCGCTCGATCGCGGCCTCATGCTCGGGATGGACGTCGACGAACTCGGTGAGCTTGCCTGCCAGCCAGCCGAGCGTCACGTCCTCTTCGCCGCGCCGTTCGGCGAGTTCCTCGATGCCGCGGTCGGTGAAGTACACGCCAGCCTCCGGATCTGTCCGTCTGCCGTTCTAGCTGAACGCCGAGGCAACCAGGGCGGCGTGCTCGGCCGCGTGCGACTTAGCCGAACCCTGGGCCGGCGATGAGCTCTCCGGCAGTGCGATGGCGCCGAGGCCACGGCCGAGCGCGGCCGGCAGGTGCATCGCCAGGTAGGGCCAGGCACCCATGTTGACCGGCTCCTCTTGCACCCAGGTCAGCTCCGTCGCGTCCGGGTAGCCGGCCAGCGCCGCGGCGATCTCCGGTACCGGAAGCGGGTAGAGCCGCTCCACCCTGACGACAGCGACGTCGCGGCGCTGCTGTTCGTTGCGCTTGTCTGCGAGGTCGTAGTAGACCTTGCCCGAACAGAGCAGCACCCGTCGTACCTGGACCGGATCGCTCACGCCAGGGTCGGTGATAACCGGCAGGAACGATCCGTGGGTGAAGTCGGCAGCGGCCGAGACAGCCTTCTTCAGCCGCAGCATGGATTTCGGCGTGAACACGACAAGCGGCTTGATCCGCTCCGACAGCACCTGCCAGCGGAGCAGATGGAAGTAGCTCGCCGGGGTGCTCGGCATCGACACCGTCATGTTGTCCTGGGCGCACAGCGACATGAATCGCTCGACCCTGGCCGAGGAGTGGTCGGGTCCTTGGCCCTCGTAGCCGTGCGGGAGCAGCAGCACGACGCCCGAGCGCTGGCCCCATTTCTGCTCGCCCGATGAGATGAACTCGTCGAGGATCGTCTGCGCACCATTGACGAAGTCGCCGAACTGAGCCTCCCAGCAGACCAGAGCGTCGGGCCTGGAGACGGAGTAGCCGTACTCGAATCCGACCGCCGCGAACTCCGACAAGAGCGAGTCGTAGGCGAAGAATTTGGCGTTGTCGTTGTTCAGCTGGCGCAGCGGGGTGTACTCCGCGCCAGTGTGCCTGTCGACGAGTCCCGCGTGCCGTTGGCCGAACGTGCCGCGCCGGGTGTCCTGTCCCACCAGCCGGACCGTGTGACCGTCGATCAGCGTCGAGCCGAACGCTAGGAGTTCGCCGGTCGCCCAGTCGATCTCGTCATGCTCGACCATTTGAGCCCGGCGGGCTAGCTGCGGGGCGAGCCGCGGATGCGGAGTGAATCCGTCTGGCAGGTTCAGCTGCGTGTCGACGATCCGCTTGATCGTCTCCGCGGAGATGGCCGTCGGCGCCATGGTGTGGTTGACGGGGGCGGCAAGCTGCGGCGGCCTCGGAACGACCGAGCCAGGCTCGACCGGCCGGGCGGTGGCCTCGCGGGTCTCGGTGAACGCACGCTCGAGTTCCTGCTGGTAGTCACGGAGTATCTGCTCGGCCTGGTCGAGCGTGATGTCACCGCGCCCGATCAGCGACTCGGTGTACAGCTTGCGGGTCGATCGCTTTGCGTCGATCAGGTCGTACATCATCGGCTGGGTGAACGAGGGGTTGTCGGCCTCGTTGTGGCCGCGGCGGCGGTAGCAGACCATGTCGATGACGACGTCCTTGGCGAACGTCTCGCGGTAGGCGAAAGCTAGCCTGGCGACCCTGACGACGGCCTCCGGGTCGTCGCCGTTGACGTGGAAGATCGGTGCCTGGATCGTGCGTGCCACGTCGGTCGCGTACACGCTGGAGCGCGAGGAGGTCGGGTCGGTGGTGAAGCCGACCTGATTGTTGACCACGATGTGCACGGTGCCGCCGGTCCGGTAGCCGCGTAGCTGGGAGAGCTCGAGCGTCTCTGCCACGACGCCCTGGCCGGCGAACGCGGCGTCGCCGTGCACCAGAACCGGCAGGACGGTGAAGCCTTCGGTGCCGATGTCGAGCACGTCCTGCTTGGCCCTGACCACGCCTTCGAGAACCGGGTTCACTGCCTCGAGGTGGCTTGGGTTCGCGACCAGGCTGACCGGCATCGTGGTGCCGTCCGCCGCGGTATACCGGCCGTCGGCGCCCAGGTGGTACTTCACGTCACCTGACCCGTGGGTGCTCCCCGGATCCACGTAGCCTTCGAACTCGTTGAAGATCTGGCCGTAAGACTTGCCGATGATGTTCGCCAGCACGTTGAGCCTGCCGCGATGCGCCATCGCGATGACGGCTTCGTGCAGGCCGGCCCTGGCCGCCTCCGTGAGCACGGCATCGAGCAGAGGGATCAGCGACTCGGCGCCCTCGAGGGAGAACCTGCGCTGCCCGACGAACTTGGTCTGCAGGAACATCTCGAACGCCTCGGCGACGTTCAGCCTGGACAGCACGCGCATCTGCTCGTCGTGGTCGGGGTTGCGGTGCGGCCGCTCCACCCTGTCCTGCAGCCACGCCCGCTCCGCCGGATTCTGGATATGCATGTACTCCAGGCCGATGGTGCGGCAGTAGGCGTCCCTCAGCACGCCGAGTATCTCCCGAAGCAGCATCCTGGGCTTGCCGCCGAAGCCGCCGGTGGCGAACTCGCGCTCGAGGTCCCACAGCGTCAGGCCGTGCTGGATGATGTCGAGGTCCGGATGCTTGCGCTGGGTGTACTGGAGCGGGTCGGTGTCGGCTAGCAGGTGGCCGCGGACCCGGTAGGCGTGGATCAGCTCGTGCACCCTGGCGGCCTTGCTGATGTCGTTCTCATGGCCGGCCGGGATGTCGCGAACCCATCGGACCGGCTCGTACGGGATCCGCAGCGCGGCGAAGACCTCGTCGTAGAAGTCGTGCTCGCCGAGCAGCAGTCCGCTGATGATCCGCAGGAACTCGCCAGATTGCGCGCCCTGGATGATCCGGTGGTCGTAGGTCGAAGTGAGCGTGACCGTCTGACTGATGGCTAGCCTTGCGAGTGTCTCCCGCGACGCGCCCTGGTAGGCGGCCGGGTACTCCATCGCCCCGACGCCGACGATGCACCCCTGGCCCGGCATCAGCCTGGGCACGGACTGGACAGTCCCGATCGTGCCCGGATTGGTGAGCGAGATGGTGGTGCCGGCGAAATCCGCGACCGCGAGCTTGCCGCTCCTGGTCTTGCGCACGGCGTCCTCGTAGGCCAGCCAGAACTGGCGGAAATCCATCTGCTCGGCGGCCTTGATGTTCGGCACGAGCAGCTGGCGCGTGCCGTCTGGTTTCTGCACGTCGATCGCCAGGCCGAGGTTCACGTGCTCGGGCTTGATCAGGACGGGCTTGCCATCTACCTCGGCGAACGAGTCGTTCAGCTCGGGAGCGGCAGCGAGCGCCTTGACCACCGCGAAGCCGATCAAGTGGGTGAAGGAGATCTTGCCGCCGCGGCCGCGGGCCAGGTGGTTGTTGATCACGATCCGGTTGTCGACCAGCAGCTTGGCCGGGACCGCGCGTACCGACGTCGCGGTCGGTACGGCGAGGCTGGCCTCCATGTTCGCCACCGTGCGGGAGGCGGCGCCGCGCAGCCGTACCTCGGCCGCGCCCGGAGGAGCCTGTCCCTGGCGGGCGGTGTCGCCGTTGAGACCGGGTGCCGAACCTGGCTGCTGCTGGCCCGGCGCGTCGGCCGGCTTGGCCTGGCCAGGGTGCGTGGCGGGCTGGCCGGCGGCCGACGGCGCGGTCGTCTGCTGCGCCGACGGCTGCGCGGGCGCGCTCCCTGGCCGCGAAGGCGCGGGAGCGGTGCCTGGTGCCGTGGTTGCTGGTCCCGCGGCTCCTGTCACCGCGGTCCCCGGCATGGCGGCGCCCGGCCGGTCGGCGCCACGGCCCGGCTGCTCACTTCGGGCCCTTCGGGCCGGCTCCTCGCCTCGGGCCCTTCGGGCCGGCTGCTCGCCTCGGGCCCCGCCGTCTATCGGCTCGGGCCGGTAGTCGGCGAAGAAGTTCCACCAGGCCCTGTCGACCGAGCCGGGATCGGCCTGATACCGCTGGTATAGCTCGTCAACCAGCCACTCGTTGGGGCCGAAGTCGGCGCTTGGAGTCATGATGGTGCCTGCTGGCGCCTGCCGGGCCGGCGTCTCGTCGCCAAGGCCCTCCGGGTCGGCCGCCTGCTCCGGGTCGGCTGCTTGCCTCGGGCCCTCCGGGTCAGCTGCTTGCCTCGGGTGCGCATGCGAGAACTCGGCAGACACGGCCGACATCGCCTCTTCCGGAGTTTGGATGGTTCGGTGACCCCTGCGGCCAGGCTACCCGCGGGAACGTACCAGCCTGTATTCCAGCCTAGCTCGGCGTCCGAGCCCTGCCATGCGGTTCGTTCCAGTTGATTTGCGGGCCTATAGGCACTATACCGTATTTGTTTGTCGTCGACATCGGCGTCATCCATTCGGCCGATTGGTAGTAATGCCGTTTTATCTGCCGGAGGTCGGTAGTCTCCCCGAAGCCTGGGTGCATGTACAGGTCGCGAGTGTAGGCCCACAGATGCCGGTAGTCGCTGAGGCGGCGAAGGTTGCACCCAAATTTTTGGTAGTAGATAGTGTCGAACCGCGCAAGCGTGGGATAAAGGCGCACGTCGGCCTCGGTGACCAGGTCACCCAGCAGGAACCGGCGTCGGGCGAGTCGCTCGTCGAGCGCGTCCAGCGTCGTGAAGACCGCCTCGACGGCCTGGTCGTAGCTGGACTGGGAGGTCGCGAGCCCGGCCTTGTAGACGCCGGTGTTGACGGTATGGAAGATCAGTGTGGCGAGTGACTCGATCTCGCGGCGCCGTGCGGCCGGGTACAAGTCGGGGGCTCCTGGCCGGTGGAACGGCCGGAACTCGGTTTCCAGCATCACCGTGATCTGCGCGACGTCGTTGCTGACAACCCTGCGGCTGCGCAGGTCCCAGATCAACGGCACAGTGCACGGGCCTGTGTAGCCGGGATCGGTCGCCCGGTACAGGTCGGCGACGAATCTCGCGCCCGTCAGCGGGTCGCCTGCTTCGTCAGAGAACCGCCAGCCGCGCTCGTCGGCGACCGGATCGGTCAGAGTCAGCCCGACGATCCGGTCGAGGCCGAGCAACCGGCAGACGATCAGGGTGCGCTGGGACCAGGGACAGCCCAGTGACCCATAGAGCTGGTAGCGCGACGCATCCAGCGGGAACTCACTGGATCCGTCGCGGGTGATCCGGCGCGTGAAGGTTCCCTGACGGCGGGTCAGGCCGCCGGTGATCGCAGGTAGGCTGCCAGTGCTCGGTGCGGAATCACTGTGAGCGTAGGTGAATGTGCCGCTTAGTGCAGGTGTGCTGGCAGGCCACGGAGCATCGCCGGGGCCCGGCGGTTCGCTGCGTGTTGCGGGGCGGGGCGGCTCGATCGCGAGCGGCTGGCGGCCATGCGGTCGGCGGTACGGCGGCTCGCCGCGGCCGGGCGATCTGCCCCGCTGCGGAGGCGGCGCCGGGGCCGTTGGCCTGACCCCTATCTCCCAGGGCGGGGCCGGTGGACCGACCGCTTGCCTCGGGCCCTGCGGGCCGGCTGCCTGCCTCTGGCCCTGCGGGCCGGCTGCTTGCCTCGGGCCCCCGGATGGCCTGGCCTGGCCCGCCCGTGGCGAGGACGGACGCTGGGACATTGCTGGCATCGGCGTCTCCTCCGCAAGGCGGGTGTTAGGACGCATTATGTCCAACTAGATCACTGGCAGTAAGCGGATCGGACAGCAAGGTCGAGTCGGCGAGTCGGCGAGCGGCGAACTGGAGGTGCGTGTGATGGCCAGCGTTGTGAGCGACATCACCGCGGCTCTGGGGCACATGAGCGGCTGGGTCGCCATCGTGCTGATCGCCGCGCTCGTGTTCGGCGAGACGGCGATCTTCCTCGGTTTCGTCTTGCCCGGCGAGGCGGCGGTCGTGTTCGGCGGCGTGCTGGCCAGCCGCGGCCATCTCTCGCTGCCCCTCCTCATCGGCGTGGTTGTGGTCACAGCAGTGGCCGGCCCGCTGGTCGGCTACGAGGTCGGAAAGCGGATGGGGGACCGGCTGTTCACCTCCCGGCGGTTGAGCCGGGTGTCGGGAGCGCTCGACCGGGCCAGAACGACGCTTCGGGAGAGAGGCGGGCTGGCCGTTCTTGGCGGGCGCTTCGTGGCGATCGTGCGCGCACTGATGCCTGCGGCGGCCGGTGCCGCGGAGATGCCATACCGGGTATTCGCGATCCACAACCTGATCAGCGGCGTCATCTGGGGCGTCGGGTACAGCCTGCTCGGCTATCTGGCTGGCTCGGCCTACGTCGTCGTCGAGCGCACGGTCGGCGCCGGGCTGGCGATCGCGCTGGCCGTCATCGTGATCGCAGCGGCCGCGATCTGGGCGTGGCGCCGGCATCACAGCATCGCCGGCCGGGTGCCACCGCGAGACGAGTCCAGCGAGTCCGGTGCCGCCGCGCAAGGCTGACCAGTAATGCGGCGCTGACGCCCGATCGGCTGCTGCCACGCGTCGAGGCGGCGCCCGTCTTAGGCGCTGACAGTTTCTTCCGCGCGGGCAAATACGTCGGGGCGCCGGTGCTGCAGCGACGGAAGCACGGCCCTGACCCGCTCGGTCATCTCGAGGTCGACGGCGCCGGCCACGACGGCCGGACCCGACCCCAGGTCCATCCGCACCGTGCCCATCGGGTCGACGAGCAGGCTCCTGCCCACTCCGGTCGGCGCTGATGTCGCCGGTTCGTGCGGATCTGGCACCTGGCCTGCTGCGGCGACCCAGATGGTGTTCTCGATCGCCCTTGCCCGGACGAGCGTGACCCAGTGCTCTTCCTTGAACAGCCCAGCTTCCCACCCGGACGGGATGACCAGCAGGTCGGCGCCACGCACCGTCAGGTCCCTGGCCAGTTCGGGGAAGCGCACGTCATAACAGGTGAGGAAGCCGACCTTGAGTCCGGCTAGCTCCGCTATCACCGGCTCGGACCCTGGCGCGATGGTCTCAGATTCGCGCGAGCCAAGCGCGTCGAAGAGGTGGATCTTGCGATAGGCGGCGACCAGCCTGCCTGTCCGAGTCATAGGCGACGGTCGTGTTGTAGACCCGGTTGTCCGGCGCTTGTTCGAAGACTCCGGCAGCGAGGGCGACGCCGCTGCCGCTGGCCGCGGCGGACAGGCCCGAGCAGAACGGGCCGTCCAGCGGTTCCGCGACCGCCCGGAGGTCGGCGGAGAATCTCGCCTGTGTTCCCTCCGGGAAGACGGCTAGGTCAGACCCCTGCTCCCTGGCGCTGGTCAGCGCGGACTGAACGCGGCTGAGGTTGACGGCTGGCTGGGTACTGACGGGGATCTGACACAAGGCGACGCGCATGACCGAAGCGTACTTCGCGCCCCGGCCAGCCCTGCGCCCGGTCGAGTTGATCGGCGCGGAAGGCGAGCAGCCTGCGTGCGGTGCGCGCGACAGCGCCTGGTGCCTGGCGGGACAGGCTGCGCTCGGCCTCCTCGCGTCGGCTCGCGATGCTCACCAGCACGATCGCCGCGAATGGCACCGCGAGAGCCATGACCGCGATCACTGCCACGGCCGTCATCCAGATCTGATCCATTTGTCCTCCATCTCGTGTTGCGGATCTTCTGGCCGGTCGCAGGGCCGACACGCTGTCGCCCTTTTTGGTCGAGAAGCTTTACTCACCGTCACTCTCCGTTTAGCATCGATCCAATGTTCCGGCTCATCTAACTCATACCAACCAGTGGGCTGTTTCAAACGATGGGCAAGGGTATGAATGAGCTAACCGGTTGGTGACACTCACGGGACCGCGAGGGAGGTACGACGATGGCCCCAGCCAAGTACCAGCAGATTGCCGATCGATTGCGCGACCAGATTGACAGCGGAACGCTGCAGCCGGGGGAGCGGCTGCCGAGCGAGCCCGACCTGGTCCGCCAGTTCGATGCCTCCCGCAATACCGTGCGGCTCGCACTGGCGCTGCTGACCAATCAGGGCCTGGTCGTGACCAGGCAGGGGCTCGGGACGTTCGTGACGGAGCCGTCCAGGCCATTCACGGCGTTGCTGTCGAGGGTGACCACGCAGCCTTCCGTACAGAGCGGCTCGACGGTCCTGCCAGAAGTCAGCCGCGACGACGCCGAGGCCGAGACGTCACGGCTGATCGTCGAGAAGTCGCCTGCTTCGCTGAGCGTCGCGGAGAAGCTGGAGATCGCGCCGGGAGATCTGGTCGTGGTGCGGCGCAGGAGCGGCACGATCGGCGAGGTCCCCTGGATGATGATGGCGTCATACTTCCCGCTTGACATCGCCGAGGGCACCCCGCTCGAGCAGGCAGGCGAGATCGGGGACGGCAGCATCAAGCTGCTCGCCGACCTCGGTTACGCGCAGGTCGGCTTCGTCGACGAGATCGGCGCCAGGATGCCAAGCACCAGGGAGTTCGCGTTCTTCGGGCTCTCGACCGGCACGCCTGTCGTGGTCGTCAACCGCACCGCCTACACCAAGGACCGCCCGATCAGGATGACCAGGTACGTCTACCGCGCGGACCGGGTCAGGCTGACCCACGAGGTGGGCAGCATCGCGAACAGGTAGCAGGGATAGCAGCCGGGATGGCAGCCAGCGCGGTCATTTCGCCATGGCGGCCAGCTTGGGCACGAAGACGCTCGCGTTGATGGTGCCGAGGCCGGAACTCAGGTCGTAGCCGCGTACCGCGTCCCAGCCGCGCACCGTGTAGGTCTTGCCGTTCTGCTGGAAGCTGACCGTGTTGTTGCCCTTGGCGACGTCCACGATCCCGGACTTGCCCGCGCTTGCCAGCTTGTACAGGTCCGCGTTGATCGGGCCAAGCCAGTGCCTGGCTACCTGGTCGGCAAGCGCGATGACGCCCGCGAACAACGGGGTCGCCTCGCTGGTGCCGCAGATGTTCTGCCAGCCCCTGCCGCTGAAGCTCTGGTAGATCGTCACGGAGTGACTGCAGGACGCGCTCATCGAGATATCGGGTACGCCGCGGTGGCGGCCTACGATCGCGGCGTCAGGGTTCTGGAAGGCGGGCCGTCCGAAGATGACCGACTTGCCGCCGCCGCCTGCCGACGGGAACCCTGGGTCATTCCAGACCTCGTCGGCCGCAGTCCGGTGGCCGAAGCGGTCGAGCCGCAGGTTCAGGCCGCCAACCGCCGTGACGAGCGGATCGCTGGCCGGCCAGGACGTGACCGGCCTGGTGTAGAAGGTGGTCAGGTCGTTGTGGTAGTCGGTCGCGCCGGCGTCGCCCGACGCGCTGACCACGGTGACGTTGTGGACGCGCTGCGCCGCCTCGATGTAGGCGCCGCGCAGCGGGCGCACCGTGCCCTTGGGGAACGTCTCCTCCGTCGCGCCGAAGCTCTGGCTGATCACGCCGCCGAGCCTGTGGTCCAGCACGTACTTCTCGGCCCTGACGATCTGCGGGAAGCCGCTGCGCCCCTCGTTCTCCGACACGGGAGTTTCGACCAGCACGATCCTGGCGCGGGGCGCCATCACGTGCGCCCACTCCACGTCCAGTGTGGTCTCCTCGGCCCAGCCGATCCTCGTGTCGGTCGGCTTGAACGCTGGAATCGGCCCCGCCGGGTGAATGATCATCAGCGCGCGGGGCGGCCGGGAGCCTGAATTGCCGGTCGAAGACCTTCAGGTCGTGCCTGATCGTCGGGGAACCGAAGCTGTCCACGATGACGATCGACTGGCCCGTGCCGTTGATGCCCTTGTGCAGGAGCGGGTTGAGGAAATAGGCGGCGCGAACTTGCGCGGGCGTATATCCGCCGGACGGCCCCGCGGTCGGCCGGGTCGTCGGCAGCTCGAGCATCGGGAAGACCGACACCCTCGCGGCGCGGTCCGCGTGGCCCGGCATCGCCTGGTGCTGCGCCCCCGTGACGGCCGCGGCCGCCAGCGCCGCCACTGCGCCGCCGCCAGCCAGGCACCGAACGATCCCCACGCGCTGCCGCATCCGAATCCTCCACGTCCGCCCGCGCACGCAGCGGCGCTGCGCCGCGGCAACCATAGCGGCTCTCCGGCGGCGGCACGCGGCTATCGCGCCAGGTGAGAGGGATGCCCAGGACCAACGATGACAATGGGTCACGTTCGCTAACGTCGGGTCATGGTCGCCGCCATCATCCTCGTAGCCGTGTCCGTCGGCCTGTCTAACCTGGCGGCTGCGATCGGCATCGGCGTCGGCGGGATCGACCGGCAGACCAGGATCCGGGTCGGCGTCATCTTCGGCCTCTTCGAGGCTGCGATGCCCGTCGCTGGCCTGCTCGCCGGGCATAGCCTCGCCGGCTCGCTCGGGCGGGCGGCCGATTGGCTGGCGGCCGGGTTGCTCGTCGGAGTCGGCGCCGCGAGCGTCGCTGCGGGCATCCGGAGCCGGGCGACGCCGGCCGCTGGCCGGGAAGTGCCGGCCGCGGAGCGGGAGGTGCCGGCAGCTGGCCGGGAGGTGCGCGGCGGCGAGCGGGGAAGTGTCGGCCGCGGGCCGGCGGCGCGCGGCCGACACGCCACCCCGAACCGCGTCATTGCTGGTGAGCGGCTTCGCCCTCAGCCTGGACAATGTGGCTGCCGGCTTCGCGCTCGGTTCCTACCAGGTCGGCGTGCTCGCCGGAGTCGTCGTATTCGGCGTGGTCAGCGCGGCCATGTCGCTGGCAGGCCTGGAATTCGGAGCGCGGATCGGCAAGCGCGGTGGCGAGGCTGGCCAAGTGATCGGCGGCATCGTCCTCGCGGGGGTCGGCGTGGCCATCGGCCTGGGTGCCCTTGGCTGACTGAGCCGGGCGCCGACGCGCGGGATCGCGGGCTACTCGGTGAGGCTCAGCGCCGCCTTCGGGCAGGACCGCACCGCGTGCCGGACCTGATCGGCGAGCGCGGGCGGCACGTCGGTGACGTTGATGTGCAGCACGTCCTCGTCATCGACCTCGAAGACCTCGGGCACCAGCCCGGCGCAGATCGCGTTGGCCTCACAGGCGTCGCGATCGACCTCTACCCTCACCGCACGCCCTCCATGATCGGGACAGTTGCCGTCCATCCCTACCTTAATGTCCGGCTGGCGGCTGCCGGCTCAGCGGACGCGGCGGCGCTCGTCACGCCTGATCGACCTCCGGCAGATGCGGGACAGACGGCAGACTGTGCACATGACCTATGTCCTGCCCGATGCGCACCGCCGGTCGGCCGAAGCGGCCAGGGGCTTCATGCCCGCGGCCGGAAGGCGAGGCGCTGTTCGCGACCGCCGCCGCCTACGCGGGCGTCGGGCCGATCCTCGAGGTCGGCACCTACTGCGGCAAGTCCACGATCTACCTGGCCGCGGCGGCCGAGCAGACCGGCCAGGTCGTGCTGACCGTCGATCATCACCGCGGATCCGAGGAGAACCAGCCAGGCTGGGAGTATCACGACACCGAACTGGTGGACCCGGAGGTCGGGCTGCTCGACACCCTGCCGTGGTTCCGGTCGACGCTCGCCAGGACCGGACTCGAGCAGCACGTGATCGCCATCGTCGGCCGGTCGGCGACCGTGGCCAGGCTCTGGCATGAGCCGCTCGGCATGCTGTTCATCGACGGCGGGCACACGGACGCGGCCGCAACGGCCGATTACGAGGGCTGGGCGCCGCGGATCAGCCTCGGCGGCGCGCTCGCGGTCCACGACGTGTTTCCTGACCCGGCCGACGGCGGCCAGGCTCCGTACCGGGTATACCTGCGCGCATTGGCTTCTGGCGCGTTCAAGGAGGTAGCGGTCTACGGATCGCTGCGCGTGCTCGAGCGGACAGGCGACGGCATCTAGCCCGAGCAGCAGATCAGTCGATCAGCTGCTTGGTCTGGGTGATCCATGTGTCCTGCACGGCGAATCCGGCCCGCTGATACAGGCCAACCGCTCCCGTCGGCGAGTCCGAGTCGACATCGAGCGTCACGCTGACAAAGCCGGCTGACCTGGCCGCGTGCAGCGTCTGGGACAGCAGGGCCGTGGCTATGCCGCGCTTGCGCCCGATCCGGCGAGTGCCGACCGTCGGGATGTAGAGATCGAGCCTGCCTGTGGCCCGGGTATACGAGTCGTACTCGTGTGCGAGCACGACGCCGAGCGGCTCGTCGCCGTCGTAGGCCAGGAAGCTGTAACACGGCCGGAATGCCTGGTACCCAATGAAGTGGGCCCAGCTCTCGTCGGTGTTCTGGGTCGAGCGCCAGTGGTCGCGGAATGCGTCGTCCGTCACGAGGCGGGCGTCCTGCGACTTGTCCCCGGTGTAACCGACGATCTCGATTCCAGCCGGCACCTCGATGGCCGGCAGTTCTGACGTCAGGGCGCAGCTCATTCGCAGAAACCAGCGTGACGGCCGGTAGCCGTGCTCCTGGAAGAGCGCGACCGCGCCTTCGTTCCTGGCCAGGCACCGGCCATCAAGCGAGAGCGGCTGGCCAGGGAATCGTCGCGCGTGCAAAGGTTCAGCGGCCTGCTCAGCCCAGTCAAGGAGCCTTGATCCGATCCCGCGGCCCCGGTACGCGGGATGTACGGCTCCGAATACGCCCATCTCGTGGACAGGCTCAGCAGCGCTTCGCACGCCGAGGATGCCCCAGCCAACCATGACCGCACCGTCGTAGGCGGCAATGGACCCGTCGGGGAAGTCGGCATCGGGATCGTCGAACTCCTCGAGCAGGTCCTCCTCCGCGACATGCTCATCCTGATGGTCGACGGCCTCAGTTGCGGCCACCAGATCCGCCCACGCCTGCACCTGGCCGCGGTCCAGCGGCCGCCAGTCAAGTTCCCGAATTGAGCTCACACGTCTGATTGTCGAAGCCGGCAGCGACTCTCCGCAAAGCAATTTCGCCCTGCGACTCCTCCGCTAGACGAGGTCGGGGATGCCGTCGGAGGCTGGATCGCGCGGTTCGCAGCCGCAGGCGGCGTCGCCGGCCCGCAGCGCGACCGAGGGTTCGGCGCCGACGTCGCGGAACAGCGACGACCCGCCGGTGGCGCCGCAGAGCGCGTCCGCGGCCAGCACGATCGCGGCCGAGGTGTAGCTGCTCTGCTCGTCGGGGTAGTGCCGCCGGTTCGCGTACTGCCAGCCGGTCCAGTACGCGCCGGTCGGGTCGCGGAGCAGCTGAATCTGCTCGAGCAGGTCGAGTGCTCCAGTCGCGTCGCCGATGGTCTCGAGCGCGATCGCGAGCTCGGCGGTCTCTGCCGCGGTCACCCACGGCTCGTCGTGCACGCAGCGGACGCCGAGCCCGGGCACCACGTAGGTGTCCCAGCTCTTGTCCAGATGATCGCGGGCGGCCTGGCCGCGCACCGGTCCGCCGAGCACGGGGTAGTACCAGTCCATCGAGAACCGGCTCTTGTCGGCGAAGGCCTCAGGGTGGCTGGCGACCACGTGCGCGAGCAGGTCAGCTGCCAGGTCCCAGTCGGGCTGCGGGTCGGCCAGGTACTCGGCCAGCATGATCGCGCACCGCAGGCTGGAGTACATGCTCGAGCTGCCGGCCAGCAGCGCGTAGTTGTCAGGCGTGCCGTCGGCGGCTCGTCGCCAGATGATCTCCCCGCGCGGCGTCTGCAAGCCGAGCACGAAGTCGATCGCCGCCTTGACCATCGGCCACATTCGCTGGGCGAAGCCTTCGTCCCGGCAGACCAGCAGCTCATGCCAGACGCCGACGGCGCAGTAGGCCGCGTGGTTGCTCTCCGTGGTTAGATCGCCGTGGTTAGATCGCCCGTGGTTAGATCTACGTGGTCAGATTGGCCTGGTCCGCGGGCATCTGCTTGCGCCAGGAGCCGTCGGGGCGCTGGTTCGCGCGCAGCCATTCGTACGCGCGGCGGCAGGCGTCGCGCAGCCCGCACACGCTGAGCGCCATCGCGCACTCGACGTGGTTCCAGGCGTCGACGTGACCGTCCGGCCAGCCGATCGCGCCGTTGGGCTGCTGGACCGCCGCGATGGCATGGCCGGTGCTGATGACCTGATCGGCGGTCAGGATGCCGGCGACCTCGGGTACCCAGGCGGCCGCGCGGGACCGCTGGGAGCCGTCAGGCTGCGACATGCTTATCCGCGTAGACGACGAGGCTCTTGCCGATCAGCGGGTTCAGCGCCTGGTCGGCGATCCTCGTGATGGCTGGCTTGCTCATGATGTCCCAGACGAGGACCTTGTGGAAGGCGCTCGCCACCGGGTGATCGTCGTTGTGCACGCCGACTGCGCACTTGACCCACCAGTACGGCGAGTGCAGGCCGTGCGCGTGGTGGTGCCCCTTGACCGTCAGGCCCGACCTGGTGAGCTTGGTGACCAGCTCACGGCGGGTGAAGATCCTGATGTGGCCGCCCTCGACGTTGTGGTAATCGTCGGACAGCCGCCAGCAGATCCGCTCTGGCAGCCACGCGGGGACGGTCACGGCGGCCATGCCACCTGGCCGCAGGATGCGCGTGATTTCGTTCATCGCCTGCTGGTCGGCCGGCAGATGCTCGAGCACCTCGGCGGCGATCACCTTGTCAAAGGATCCATCGGGAAACGGGATCGCGGTGGCGTCTCCCGCAACGGCAGCGCCGGACGCGTGGTCGGGAAGCTCTCCGGCTTCGGCCATCGCGGCGAAGGTCGCGGTGACCCGGTCGAGTTCGGCGCGGTCGGTGTCCAGGGCCACCACCTTCGCGCCGCGTCGAGCCGCCTCGAAGGCGTGCCGCCCGCCGCCGCAGCCCAGGTCAAGCAGCCGGTCGCCAGCCGAGATCGGCAGCCGGGCGAAGTCAACGGTCAGCAACGGCGGCTCCGTTTTCGGCGATCGCCCGCCGGTACTCGGCGACGGTGGCCTTGGCGACCGCCGACCAGGCGAACCGCTGCTGTACCCGCTCGAGCGCGGCCGCCGACAGCCGCTCGCGCTCGGCAGGAGAGTCCTGCAGCCGCCGCAGCGCGGCGGCGAGCTCTTCTGGATCGCCAGGACTGACCAGCGTCGCCGCATCGCCCACGACCTCGGGCAGCGCGCCCGTCCTGCTGGCCACCAGCGGCGTTCCCGACGCCATGTGCTCCACGGCCGGAAGCGAGAAGCCCTCGTAGAGCGAGGGCACGACGGCCACCTCGGTGCTGGCCACCAGATCAGCGAGGTCGGCGTCGCTGATCCCGGTCACGAACCTGACCCGGTCACCCAGCGACAGCTCCCCGATCAGCTTCTCGGTCGGCCCCCCAGGCGCTGGCTTGCCGACGACAGTCAGCGATGCGTCCCGTTCCGTAGCGAGCTTCGCGAACGCGCGCAGTAGCGTCGGTATCCCCTTGACGGGGGAGTCCGCGCTGGCCACGGCGATGATGCTGCCGGGCACTCGGGGCGCCTTGCGCGGGTGGAACAGCCGGGTGTCGACACCGAGCGGCACCACCCTGACGTTCGCTGGCGGCACCTTGAAGTCGCGGAGGATGTCATCGCGGGAAGAGTCAGAGCCGGTCATGATCGGCCCGACCCGCCGGGCCACCCGTGCCTGCATCCTGACGAAGGAGTACCAGCGCCGCTTGGTCAGCCTTGACCAGCCCTTGGCCTGGGCGAGCTCGATCCTGCGGTCCACGCTGATCGGGTGGTGGATGCTGGTGACCAGGGGGAGGCCGAGCCTGGGTATGCCGAGCAGGCCGTAGGCCAGCACCTGATTGTCATGCACGATGTCGAAATCGGACACGCGCCCGCGCAGCGCCCGGAGCGCCCTGATCGAGAACGTCAGCGGCTCCGGGAAGGCGGCCGTCCACATCATGCCGACCTCGAGCGCGTCGATCCAGTCCCGGTACTCGCTGAACCCTGGGGTGCGGAAGGGGTCGTCGTCCCGGTACAGATCCAGGCTCGGCAGCGTGAGCAACTCGGGCCCAGGCTCGAGCTCCGGATACGGCTGGCCCGAGTAGACCTCGACGTGATGGCCGAGCGCGACCAGTTCCCGCGAGACGTGCCGCAGGTAGATGCCCTGGCCTCCGCAATGCGGCTTGCTCCGGTAGGACAGCATCGCGACCCGAAGCGGCCGATCGGCGGACGGTGCATCGGTCGCTGTGGTCACGCGGGTCTGCCTCCTCCTTGCCGGCCCCGGCCGCGGCTGCCGATCCGCTGACCTTGCTCGCATGGACATTATCACTGGCCACGCTGGGACTCTGACGCCACAGACAGGTCTGGTTACTCGCGAGTTCATGCGGGAGGGATCGGGGGGTCTGTCGGGGATGTCACCGCGCCAGGCGGGTGCGGATATGCTGCCGCGACGAGGCCGGTAGCCTTGCGGGCGGCCAGCCCCGACCATGGGAGGCGACCCTGTCACGACGTGCGCTGATCACCGGCATCACCGGTCAGGACGGCTCCTACCTGGCCGAGTACCTGACCGCGCAGGGGTACGAGGTCTGCGGGCTGGTACGCGGCCAGCAGAATCCGCGGGTGCGCCAGCTCAGGCAGTGGCTGGGCGACGTCCGGCTGATCCGCGGCGACCTGCTCGACCAGGGCAGCCTGATATCCGCGGTCGAGCGGGTGCAGCCCGACGAGGTCTACAACCTGGCCGCGATCTCGTACGTGCCGATGTCGTGGCAGCAGGCCGAGCTGACCGGTGACGTGACGGGCCTCGGCGTGCTGCGCCTGCTCGAGGCGATCAGGGTGTGCAGCGGCATCAGCGCATCGCGCAGCCCAGGCCGCGGCCAGATCCGCTTCTACCAGGCCTCGTCGTCGGAGATGTTCGGCATGGTCAGGGAGTCGCCGCAGACCGAGCAGACGCCGTTTCACCCCCGCAGCCCGTACGGCGTCGCGAAGGCGTACGGTCACTTCCTGACTCAGAACTACCGCGAGTCCTACGGCATGTTCGCGGTCTCGGGGATTCTGTTCAACCACGAGTCGCCCAGGCGCGGCGCGGAGTTCGTGACCCGCAAGATCTCGCTCGGCGTCGCCAAGGTCAAGCTCGGCTATGAGCGGCAACTCAGGCTCGGGAACCTGTCTGCCCGCAGGGACTGGGGCTTCGCCGGGGACTACGTCAGGGCCATGCACCTCATGCTCGGCCAGGACGAGCCGGTCGACTACGTGATCGGCACCGGGGTCACGCACTCGGTAGAGGACCTGCTCGAGCACGCCTTCAAGGTCGCCGGGCTGGACTGGCACGACCACGTGGTCACCGACGCCGCCTTCATCAGGCCAGCCGAGGTCGACAAGCTCTGCGCCGACCCGTCCCTGGCGCGCGAGCGACTGGGCTGGGAACCGAAGATGACCTTCGAAGAGCTGATCGGCATGATGGTCGAGGCCGACCTTGAGCTGCTGTCCTCCGGCGGCCACGCCGAGGACTCTTTCGGGGATGCCTGGTAGCGGTCTTGACCTGGCCTGACGGGCGGGTCTCGCGGGCCTGTGCTGACGGCTGGCTAACCCACCGCGGCGCCGACCGCGGTCCCGATCGCGTAGGTCAGGCCCGCGGCGGCCGCGGCGAGCACGAACTGGCGGGTCGCCCCGCGCAGGAACGGCCGTTCGGTGATCTTGGCGACGGTGCCGCCGCCGACGAACGCGGCGACGCCGGCCAGGATGAGCGCGGCCAGCAGCGAGTCGAAGTGGAAGAGGAACGGCAGCAGCGGGATCAGCGCGCCGATCGCGAACGTGACCAGCGACGCGCCGGCGGCGACGATAGGCGATGGCAGTTCGTTGTGGTCGATCCCGAGTTCCTCGCGCACGTGCACCCGGAGCGCGGCCTCCGGGCTCCGCCCGATCTGCCGCGCCACCCGGTCCGCCAGGTCGGCGTCGACGCCCTGGTGCCTGAAGACCGCGGCCAGTTCCCTGGCCTCGGACTCCGGGTTGTTCTTGAGCTCGTACTGCTCCTTGGTGACCTCGGCCTCGACGAGTTCGTTCTGCGAGGACACCGACACGTATTCGCCCGTGGCCATCGAGAACGCGCCGGCCGCGAGGCCGGCGAGGCCGGTCAGCACGATCGCGTTGCCGTGGCCGCCGCCACCTCCGACGCCGGCGATCAGCGAGACGTTCGTGACCAGGCCGTCCATCGCGCCGAAGACCGCTGGCCGCAGCCACCCGCCTGACACGTCCCTGTGGTGGTGCCCGTGCGCCTCGCCCCGGCGCGACCCGTCGCCCCGGCTTCGCCGGCTGTCCGGATGATGGCCCGCCGGATGATGGCCGGCCGGAACCCGGTCCGCGCGCTCGTGCGGCGGTCCTAGCTGGTCCTCAGCGGATGTCATCCTCACCTGCCTGGGCGCTGCGGCTGTCCAGCGCGTGCGCGTGTCGGCTCAGTTCACGGGAACTTCCAGCATATTCGGGCGCGACACCTCACCTCGCGCCGCGATCGAGGGTCACGGCCGCTGCCCAGCATCATGATCGAAAGGCTTCGGAGACGAACGGGCATCGTGCCGCCCGGAATGGGCCCTTTTGTGAGTGCCGGCCGGCGAGCGCCGGGGTTGCGCCGCCCGGGAGCGTTGTATGGATGGTCCATCCAGCACCGGAATCCGCAATGGGTGGACCATTCATCCCGCCGGCCGAGGTCCAGCCGCCCCGGCCGAGGTCTTGCCGCCCGAGCTGAGGCCCAGCCGCCCGCCCGGCCGGGTCCTGGCCGCCCGGCTCGAGGCCCAGCCGCCCGCCGGCCGGGGTCTAGCGCCGCCCGGGAGCGTGCATGGAGGTCCATCCAGCACCGGAATCCGCAATGGGTGGACCATCGGCCATGCACGCTGGCCGGGGTTCAGCCGTCCGGTCCGCGCCCGGCCGAGGTCCAGCCCTCGGCCGAGCACGCGGTCGCCGCGCGTCCGCAAACCGCTCCCTGACGCGCAGCGTCAGGTCTTGGTGGTGTTGTACAGGAAGATGTGGCCGATCGCCGTGGGGTAGATGCCTTGCACGTTCTTGGCCGACGCGGACAGGTAGTTGTAGAAGTAGCTGTAGACGACCGGGGTCTGGTCGAGCAGCAGGGTCTCGATCTGGCCGGCGATCGTCCGCTGGGTGCTCGATGTCGGCCTCGGCGATGTACTGCGCGGTCAGCTTGTCGTACTGCGCGTTCTTGAAGTGCGCCGCGTTCCAGGCGCCCGTGCCGGTCTTGGAGTTGATGGTCTGGAGCGGGTTGGTCAGGAACGCGTTCGGCACGCTGCGGTGGCCGTAGTCGACCAGGCTCATCGTGCCGTCCAGCCAGTCCGACGTCCCGAACTTGAAGTTGCCGTAGTACACCGACGACGGCTCGACCTTGACGTTGATGTTGACGCCGATGGCCTTGGCCGCCTGCTGGATGATCTGCGCGTACTGCGGGATCTCCTGCTGCTGGTTGGCCAGCAGCAGGGTGCTGAAGCCGTTCGGGTGACCGGCGGCCGACAGCAGCGCCTTGGCCTCGGCGATGTTCTTGGCCCGCTGCGCGATGCTGGTGTCGGCCGACGGGAACACGGGCGCGAACGGGCTGTCGTTGCCCAGGTCGGCGAGCCCGTTGAAGAGCGCCTTCACGATCGCCGGGCGGTCCAGCGTCAGCGCGATCGCGCGGCGAACCCTGGGGTCTGTGAACGGCGCCTGGTCGTTGCGCATCGACAGCTCGCGGTGCGCGCTCGACTTGAGCTTGACGACGTTATACGGACCGCTGAGGATCTGCGGGCCGCCGGTCACGGAGAACTGGCCCACCACGTCGATGGTCCCGCCGGTCAGCGCGAGCACCAGCGGCGTCTCGGTGTCGTAGAAGGTGAACTCCGTCGCCGCAGGCTTCGCCTTCGTCCCCCAGTACTTCTCGTTCCGCACGAACGAGGCGCCCTGCTTCGCCGTGTAGCTCTTGAGGACGAACGGCCCGGTGCCGGGGAAGCTTGTCTCCCACTTCGCCGGGTCGAAGTTGTTCGGCATGATCACGGTGTTGTAGTTGTCCGACGACACCAGGTAGGGGAAGTTGCCGTTCGGCGCCTCGAGGTGGAACGCGACCGTCTGATCGTCGACCTTCTGCACGCCGTCAGGGACGACGACGCCCGCCAGCGTCGGGTTGGGTGTCTTGGGGTTGGTCAGCGTCTTGAACGTGTACACCACGTCATCGGCAGACAGCGTCTGACCGCTGTGGAACTTCACGTTCGGGCGGATCTTGAATGTCCAGACGTCGGCCTTGGAGTTCGGCGACCAGCTCTCAGCTAGCACCGGCTTTGGCGTCAGCGTCTGGGTGGACAGGATCAGGTACTCGCCGGTCTGGCCCAGCATGTCCAGGCCACCCTGGTCAGCGACCGTCACCGGGTTGATCGCGCCGGTCGGAGTGACGATGCCCGCCTTGATGGTCGCGTTGGCGCCGCCGCCCTCCTCCACCGCCGCCTCCGCCGCCTCCGCCGCCCGACGAGCTACCGCAGGCGGCCAGGATGGCGCCGATGGCCGGCATCGAGATGCCGACAACCGCACCGCGCCTGATCAGCTCGCGACGGCTGATCCGGCCGGCGACGAATTCGTCGATGACGTGATTGCCGAGTTCGGACTGGCCGTCACGCGCACGATCGAGCCGGGAATTGTCAACATTCACGGGATGCCTCCGTGTGTTCGTCTGCTGATCGCCAGCAGACAATAGTTTTCTTACCTAATCGGAGTTCTTATGTGGGTGCAATCTTGGCGGGAATTCAGCGTGGCGGCTCCTGCAGCCGCCGCAACTCCGCGACCGGGATGTGACAGCTCATCAGGTGACCAGGCTCGACCTCAGCGAGCGGCGGATCCACGGTCTCGCAGACGCCGGTGCTGAGCTTGCGCGGGCACCTGGTGTGGAAGACGCAGCCCGACGGCGGGCTCGCGGCCGACGGTATCTCGCCCGCCAGCCTAATCCGATCCTTCCGCTGACCATCCAGGCTCGGCACAGCGGAGAGCAGCGCCTCGGTGTAGGGGTGGTGCGGGCCGGTGAACACGGTCTCGGCTGGGCCGATTTCGAGCAGCCGGCCCAGGTAGAGCACCGCGATCCGGTCCGAGAGATACCTGACCACTCCCAGGTCATGGGAGATGAACAGGTAGGTGACGCGCTCTTTGGCCTGCAGATCGGCGAGCAGATTGAGTATCGCCGCCTGCACGGAAACGTCCAGGGCCGAGGTCGGCTCGTCGCAGACAACCAGCCGCGGACCGCCGCCGAACGCCCTCGCGATTGCGACCCGCTGCTTCAGGCCGCCAGATAGCTGGCCAGGTCGCAGGCTCAGGTGGCGCTGCTCCATCCTGACGGACCTGACCAGGTCGGCCAGGCGCTCGGCGAGCCGGCTGCCGGACAGCCCGGCCAGCCTGGACAGCGGCCGGCTGATCAGGCGGCGGACGGTGTGGCGGCGGTTGAGCGCCGAGTCGGGGTTCTGGAACACGATCTGCACGGACCTGAGCAGGTCGAGCGGGCGGCGTCGCAGGTCGGCGGGGAGCGGGGCGCCGTCGAATTCGACCACCGAGCCGGCGTCGGGCTGGACGAGGCCGAGCAGGGCCTTGGCCAGGGTCGTCTTGCCGCTGCCCGACTCGCCGACCAGCCCGAGCGTCTCGCCGCGCATGATCTGCAGGTCGATGCCGGACAGGGCCTTGAGTTCGGTCCGCGCGTTCCGGTACGTCGTCGAGAGCCCGCGCACCGTGACGATGGGGTCGTCCGCTTCGGCGGCCGACGGCAGCGATGCGTCCGATGGGGTGCTCCGCGGCAGCTCGGCCGCGTCCTCATGCCGGTAGCACCGGGCCGTGTGGTCAGTGCTGCTGGCAAGCGTGGACGACCCCCCGGAAGCCCCCGCAGTGCCTATCCCGAAGGCCGGCGGCGACGCCGTGCGGCACTCGTCGACGACAAGCGCGCACCGCTCGGCGAAGATACAGCCGGTGACCTGCTGCCCCGGCGCGGGCAGGAAGCCCGGGATCGCGTCGAGCCTGCCGTGGTCCTTGCGCTGGCCGCGACGCGGGATGCAGCGCAGCAGGCCCACCGTGTAGGGGTGGCTGGGCTCGTTGAAGACCAGGTCTGCTGCGCCCTCTTCGACCAGCTCGCCCGCGTACAGCACCCCGACCCGATCGCACATCTTGGCGATCACTGCCAGGTTGTGGCTGATGAACAGCACCGAGGTGGCCATCTGCGCGCGCAGGCCGGCGACGAGGTCGAGCACCTCGGCCTCGACGGTGGCGTCCAGGGCCGTGGTCGGCTCGTCCAGGATCAGCAGCGCGGGCTCGGCCGCGAGTGCCATCGCGATGACCACGCGCTGCGCCATCCCGCCGGAAAGCTGGTGCGGATAGCGATCCATCACCTGACCGGGATCGGGGATCTGGACCTTGCGGAGCATGTCCTCGGCACGTTCGAGCGACTCGCCTAGTCCGAGGCCCGCGACCTCGAAGACCTCGGCGATCTGCCGCCCAGCCTTGATGGAGGGGTTCAGCGCCCGGCCGGGCTCCTGGTAGACCATCGACACGGTCCTGGCCCGCATCTCGCGCAGCGCAGCGGCGCCCATGGCCAGCGGGTTCTTGCCGGCGATGCTGATCGACCCGCCGGTCACCGCGCCGTTGCGCGGCAGGTACCTGGTCAGCGCCAGCGCGACCGTCGACTTGCCTGAACCGGACTCGCCCACCAGGCCGTAGGACTCGCGGCTGCCGATCTCGAACGAGATGTTCCTGATGGCCAGCCGGCTCTGGCCGCGCACCCGGTAAGAGACCTCGAGGTCGGTGACCCGCAGGGTCGGCTCGCCCCGGTCCCCCCGGCGTTGGCCTGGGGGACGACCCCCTGGTCCCCCCGCGTGTGACCGGTCATGAGGAGATCACCTGCTCGATCGCGTCGGTCACCAGGTTGAGCGCCATCACCACGGACGCGATCGCCAGCGCACCGAACAGGGTCTCCCACCAGTAGCCGGCCCCGAGCAGCCCGTAGTTCGCGGCGATGTCGCCGCCCCAGTCCGGGGTGGGCTGCTGCACGCCGAAGCCGAGGAACGACAGGGTCGCAACGGCGAATATGGCGTAACCAAGACGCACGGTGAACTCGACCACGATGACCGGGAGCACATTGGGCAGGATCTCGGCGAACATGATGTAGCCGGGTCGCTCGCCGAGGAGCCGAGCCGACGACAGGTAGTCCTGCTGGCCTTCGACCAGCACTGCGGTCCTGACCGTGCGCGCGATCAGCGGCGTGAAGATGAACCCGATGACCACGATGAGCGTGAGTGACGACGGCCCGACCGCGACGATGAACAGGAAGGCGACGATGACGACGGGCAGCGCCAGCACTGCCTCGACCACCCGGCCAAGCACCGTGTCGACGATGCCGCCGAAGTAGCCCATGATCAGCCCGAGCACGGTGCCGAGGACGGTGCCGAGCAGCGTGGCAAGCGGCGAGATCAGCAGGATGTCCCTGGCCCCGACGATGACCCTGGACAGGATGTCGCGGCCGAGGGCATCGGTCCCGAGCAGGTGGGCGCTCGATGGCGCGCTGTTCCTGGCGAGCAGGCTCTGGGCCAGCGGGTCGTGCGGCGCGATCGAGCCGCCGAAGATCGCGCACACCACCCAGAACGTCAGGACGGCCGCGCCGATCACGAACGTCGGCCTGCGCAGCAGAAGCCGCCACGGCGCTGGCGGCGCGGCTATGGCGTGCGCGACGACGATCTCACCCGCTGGAGCGGCGGCGATGTCCGTCATCGCAGGCCCGTCATCCCGACACTCCCGCTCGTAGCCGAGGGTTGAGCAGCGTGTACAGCACGTCGGCGATCAGAGTCGCCACCATGTAGACGATCCCGATGAGGAGGACGCCCGCTTCGAGCATCGGGAAGTCCTTGCTGCTCGCCGCGCTGAGTATCAGCCGTCCGATTCCCTGGTAGTTGAAGAGCTGCTCGACAACGACGAGGCCGCCGATCAGATAGCCGGTCTGGGTCGCGATCACGGTGATGGTCGGGAGCAGCGAGTTGCGCAGGATGTGCCTTCTGATGACAACGCTGCGGGGAAGACCCTTGAGAATCGCGGTTCTCGCGTAGTCCGATTCGAGTGCCTCTATCGTGCCCGCCCTGGCCATCCGCGCGATGTAGCCGAACAGCACGAGCACGAGCGGTATCACCGGCAAGATCAGGTGATCGAGCTGATCGGGGAATGACATGCCGGAGAGGCTCCCGGTCTGGACCGGCAGGATCTTCAGCGCGACGCCGAAGATGATCGCGACCACGATTCCGGAGACGAACTCGGGCACCGTCGAGGCGGACAGCCCGCCGAGCGAGACCACGCGGTCGACGAACCGGCCAGAGTTGATGGCGGCCAGAACGCCGCCAGCGATGCCGAGCGGAATGATGATCACCAACGCCAGGATGGCGAGCTTCGCGGAGTTCACGAGCGCCGTGACGACGAACGGCTCAACCGCGCTTCGGTACGAGTACGAGGTGCCCATGTTGCCGTGCAGCAGGCCGCCCACCCAGCCGAGGTACTGAACGATGAGCGGCCGGTCTACGCCGATCTGGTGGTCGTAGGCTCGTACCGCGCTTGGTGAGGCCAGGTTCCCGAGAACAGCACGGCCAGGATCGCCAGGTAGCACCTGACCGGCGAAAAAGACAATCACGCTGAGAATCCACAGCGTGATGATGGCAAGGCCAAGCCGCCTGAGCAGGTACCGCGTCACGCGACCTCCCCGACGGCATCAGGCCGGCATGCGCGGCCTGGCGAATCCAGTCAGCCTAGTTTTGCCGCCAATACACCGCAACGTACTTCCCGGTTTGCGACTTTTAATGGAGTGGCTGCTGTGACATCCAGTGCCTGCCAGAACAGGCCCTGCTGAGTTTCCTGAGGCAGCATGGTCGGCTATGAAGATCACCGCGATCGAGATCAGCCGACTTCGCCTGCCACTTCACCCGCCGTTCGTCGCCGCCTGGGACCGGGTCCCGCGGCCGCATTTCGACGCGACCCTGGTCACGGTGCGGACCGACGAAGGCATCACCGGCTACGGGTCCGGTGACTCGATGACCGGCTTTGCCGACTACGCCGGCCTGTTCGTGGGGCGCGACCCGCTCGAGATCGCCGCGCACGTCCGCAGGCTGGAGACGATCGCTTTCCACGCGGGCAGGTACTGGCCGCTCGAAGCGGCGCTCTGGGATATCGCAGGGAAGACCTGCGGTCAGCCCGTCGCCACGCTGTTCGGCGGCGCCGCGGCAGCTGTCCCGTGCTACGCCTCGTTCGGCGCTGCGCTCGGCCCCGTCGAGCGCGCCGACGCCGTGCTGGCGGCGAAGGAGGCTGGCTTCCGCGCCGCGAAGATCAGGATCAGCCGGGAGAACACAGGAGCTGGCCTTGCCGCCGTCAAGGCCGCGCGGGAGGCCGCGGGGGACGACTTCGGGATCATGGTCGATCTCAACCAGTGGTGGCGGATGCCGGGCGATATCGCGCCAGCACTTGACCTCGCCGCGGTCCGGCGGATCGCCGTTGAGCTGCACGACCTCGGTGTGCTCTGGCTTGAGGAGCCGCTGCCGGCCGCCGACCTCGCGGGGATGCGGGCGCTGCGCGAGCAGACCGGTATTCGGGTGGCTGGCGGTGAGATGGCCCGCACGCCCGCCGAGCTGCTCGGCGCGCTTTCTTCTGGCGCCCTGGACGTCGTCCAGCCTGATTCGGTGCTGGCGATCGGCTTGCTGCGGGCCAGGACCGTCGGCGAAGTCGCGCTCCTCGGCAACCACTGGTTCACCCCGCACGCCTGGACCGACGGGCTTGGCCTGCTAGCCAGCCTCCATCTGGCCGCTGGCGTAGGCGGCGGACCGTACCTGGAGTTCCCCTACGATCCGCCCGGATGGACGCCGCAGCGCCGCGACTTCTTCCTTGCCGAGCCGCTGATGATCGACCCCGGCGGGTGCCTGGCGGTCCCGCTCGCGCCGGGCCTTGGCGCGAGCATCGACGAGGACGCTGTCGCCCGCTACCGGGTCGGTTAATGCCGGTCCGCTGCCTAGCAACCGGGACGTGGCGGAACCCGCGAAACTTCTCGCCCGCCGGTACTCCCGCCGGCGGCCGTTCACCGCGCCTGCCAGGCTGGACCGGATTGCCGCGATCGCGTTCGCGCTCGGGGCCGGCGACCCCGGCCGGGACAGCGGACTGGAACGCCATGGCCGCGATCGACGCGGTCCGGGCGCTGCGGGCGGAGGTCGGGCTCGACCTCGCGCTCGCCGACTTCGGCGTGGCGGCTACGGACTTCCCTGCGCTCGCGGCCGATGCCCTGGACGACGAGGTGCTGGCCAACGCGCCGCGGCAGCCCGATGTCGCCGACATCGAGGGCGTACTGGCCGCGGCCGGGCCGTCCGGAGCGCGCTGAGGCCGCCAGGACCGCGATGAACGGCCGCCGGGCGGCCGGTTGGCTGCAGCGGCCGCGCGCTGGCCGAATATCGTTGCAGCATGACCACTCCCGACGCGGGCCAGCGGTGGCCGCCGCGGCGGATCGCGCTGGCCGCCATGGTGCTGGTCGCGGCCGCGGTGCTGTCGGCTGTGACGCTGCTCGCGGTCCGCTGGGTGGCGGGACCGCACGCCCAGGCGGCAGGCAACAAGAGCGGGCTCGGCTTCGTCAAGTTCGACCGCCCAGCCCGCCCCGTGAGCCTGCCTGACCTGCGAGGTAAGGGGACGTTCGATCTGACGAGCGTCGCCGGCAAGCCGATCGTGCTGAACTTCTGGTCCTCGACCTGTGGCCCGTGCAAGCAGGAGACGCCCGCCGTGGCCAGCGTCGCCAGGACCCTGGGCAGCAAGGTCACGTTCGTGGGGATCGATACGGTGGACGCCAGGGCCAAGGCGATCGCGTTCATCACCAAGTACAACGTCCCTTACCAGATCGCCTTCGATCCCAACGGCACCACTGCTGACAGCTACGGCGTGCCAGGGCTGCCCGTTACCTTCTTCCTTGTCGCCGTCGGGCACGACGGTGATCGGCGAGAACATCGGCGCGCTGACAGCGCCCAAGCTGCGCTCCATCCTGCGCCGGCTCTACGGCGTGCGGTAACAGATCAGACCGATCCATGGTCGGTCAGTGAGGACTGGCGATGACCGCTGCGCGTACTGATGGTCAGGTGCCGGCCGGACCGCGGCCGGTGCGGGCACCCAGGGGCACGGACCTCTCGTGCCGTGGCTGGCCGCAGGAAGCTGCCATGCGGATGCTGATGAACAACCTCGACCCCGAGGTTGCCGAGCATCCAGACCAGCTGATCGTCTACGGCGGGTCGGGTCGGGCCGCGCGTAGCTGGGACGCGTTCGACGCGATCGTCGGCTCGCTGCGCGACCTGGCGGGCGACGAAACCCTGCTGGTCCAGTCCGGCAAGCCGGTCGGCGTCTTCCGCACCCACGAGTGGGCGCCCAGGGTGCTGATCGCGAACTCGAACCTGGTCCCGCAGTGGGCGACCTGGGAGGAGTTCCGGCGGCTCGAGTCCCTTGGGCTGACCATGTTCGGCCAGATGACGGCCGGCTCGTGGATCTACATCGGCACCCAGGGCATCTTGCAGGGCACGTACGAGACGTTCGCCGCGGTGGCCGCCAAGCGCTTCGGCGGGTCGCTGGCCGGGACGATCACTTTGACCGCCGGGCTTGGCGGCATGGGCGGCGCACAGCCGCTCGCGGTCACCATGAACGGCGGCGTGGTGATCTGCATCGACTGCGACCCCGCCAGCATCGCGCGCCGGATCCAGCACGGTTACCTCGACGTGCGCGCCGATGACACCGACGACGCGATCCGCAAGGCGGTCGAGGCTGCCCAGGCTGGCCAGCCGCTCTCGATCGGCCTGCTCGGCAACGCCGCCGACCTGCTGCCTGAGCTGCTCAAGATGGGCGCCCCGATCAACGTGGTCACCGACCAGACCTCGGCGCACGACCCGCTGACCTACCTGCCGCAGGGCGTCGCTTTCGAGGACATGGCCGCGTTGCGCGCCGAGGACCCTGCCGGGTTCACGCGGCGGGCGCGCGAGTCCATGGCCACGCACGTCGAGGCGATGGTGGGCTTCATGGACGCCGGCGCCGAGGTCTTCGACTACGGCAACTCGATCAGGGGCGAGGCCGAACTCGCCGGGTACGACCGTGCGTTCGCCTTCCCCGGCTTCGTGCCCGCCTACATCAGGCCGCTGTTCTGCGAGGGCAGGGGCCCGTTCCGGTGGGCCGCGCTGTCCGGCGATCCCGCCGACATCGCCGCGACCGACCGGGCGATCCTCGATCTGTTCCCCGATAACGAGCCGCTGGCCAGGTGGATCGAGATGGCAGGCGAGAAGGTCCACTTCCAGGGCCTGCCGGCCAGGATCTGCTGGCTCGGCTACGGCGAGCGGGACAAGGCGGGCCTGCGCTTCAACGACCTGGTCGCCCGCGGCGAGGTCAAGGCCCCGATCGTGCTCGGCCGGGATCACCTGGACTGCGGATCGGTCGCCTCGCCCTACCGTGAGACCGAGGGGATGGCCGACGGTTCTGACGCGATCGCTGACTGGCCGCTGCTGAACGCGCTGGTCAACACCGCGTCGGGGGCGTCCTGGGTGTCGATTCACCACGGCGGCGGCGTCGGGATAGGCCGCTCGATCCACGCGGGCCAGGTCTGCGTGGCCGATGGCACGGCGCTGGCGGCCAGCAAGCTCGAGCGGGTCCTCAGCAACGACCCGGGCATGGGCGTGATCAGGCACGTCGACGCCGGCTACGACCGGGCTCGCGAGGTAGCCACCGAGCGCGGCGTCCGGGTCCCGATGCGCGAGCAGCAGCCGTGAGCGAGCCAGCGGCGTGGCAGCTGCCACTGTGGCAGTCGCTGCTGCCGCTCGGCCGCAGCGAGCAGACCGGCGGCTACCGGCGATACGCCTTCACCCCGGCCGAGTTGTCCTGCCGAGACTGGTTCCGCCAGGCAGCCGAGCAGCGCGATCTTCGGCTGGAGACCGACCGCAACGCGAACCTGTGGGCCTGGTGGGACCCGCCGGCGCGAGCCAAGTCCGGGAGGGATGCCGGCGCCGTGGTGACCGGCAGTCACCTGGACTCGGTGCCCGACGGCGGGGCGTTCGACGGACCGCTTGGCGTCGTCTCGGCGTTCGTCGCTATCGACCTGCTCGCCGAGGCGGGCCAGGTACCCGTGCGGCCGGTTGGCGTGGTCGCGTTCACCGAGGAGGAGGGCGGCAGGTTCGGCGTCTCTTGCCTCGGCAGCCGGCTGCTGACCGGCGCGATCGCGCCAGAAGCCGCACGCGAACTCACCGACGCCGACGGTGTCAGCCTGGCGGCGGCCATGACGCAGGCGGGATTTGACCCTGATGCGATCGGCCCGGACCCTGAGCGGCTCGCCGGCATCGGCCATGCACATCGAGCTGCACGTCGAGCAGGGCAGCGCGCTTGACGGGAATGGGCGCGGCCGTCGGGGTCGGCGAGTCGATCTGGCCGCACGGGCGATGGCGGATCGACTTCGCCGGCCGGGCCGACCACGCCGGCACCACCAAGCTGACCGACCGGCACGACCCGATGCTGCCGTACGCCACGACCGTGCTCGCGGCCAGGACCGTCGCGACCGAGCTGGGCGCGCGGGCCACGTTCGGCAAGGTCGTCGCCGAGCCGGGAGCTGCCAACGCGATCAGCTCGGCCGTCCGTGCCTGGCTCGACGCCAGGGCGCCCGACGAGGAAACGCTGAAGGAGATGGTCAGCCAGGTCACGGCTGTTGCCGAGCTGAGCGGGACCGGTCACGGGGTCAGCGTGACCAGCCGGTGCGAATCGTTGACGCCGATTGTCGAATTTGATCGTGATCTTCGGGACCAGGTGGTGTCGGCGCTGGCCAGGCGGGGCATCGACGCGCCGGTGCTGCCGACCGGAGCCGGGCACGACGCCGGGATCCTCGCGGCCGGGCTGCCGACCGCGATGTTGTTCGTGCGCAATCCCGACGGGCGTCTCGCACTCGCCGGCCGAGCACGCAGCGCCCGAGGACTGCGAGGCCGGCGTGGTCGCGCTGGCCGCTCTGCTTGAGGAACTCGCCTGCAGATGACGCCGACCGGGCCTGCCGCTCCCGCCGCTCGCGCCCGCGCCTGGCATGCCGAACTCGCCTGGCTGCCAGGGGTCGGCGTGCTGCCCGACGTGCTGATCGAGGCGGCAGGGGACAGGTTCACGCAGATCACGCCGCGATACCGCGGCGCTGCCGCCGGGGGCGATCAGGCTGCCAGGCCTGACCATGCCCTCGCTCGCGAACGCTCACTCGCACGCGTTCCACCGCGCGCTGCGCGGGGTCACCCAGGCGGGCAGGGGCACGTTCTGGACCTGGCGAGAGCGGATGTACCAGGTCGCTGCCCGGCTCGATCCCGACAGCTACCTCGCGCTGGCGCGCGCCGTGTACGCGGAGATGGCACTCGCGGGAGTCGGCTGCGTGGGCGAGTTCCACTACCTGCATCACGCGCCTGGAGGGACCCCGTACGCCGACCCGAACGAGATGAGCAAGGCGCTGATCGAGGCGGCCGCACAGGCTGGGCTGCGGATCACGCTGCTCGACACGTGCTACCTGTCGGGCGGGCTCGACCCGGCAGGCGGGTCGGTGCCGCTCGCGGGCCCGCAGCTTCGGTTCGGGGACGGGACCGCGCAGGCGTGGGCCAAGCGGGTGGGCGCGCTCGGCGCCGACGAGCACGGCATGCTCGGCCCGGCGGCCAGGGTCGGCGCGGCGATCCACTCGGTGCGCGCCGTTCCGCCCGAGCAGATGAGCGCCGTGCGTGGCGTGGAGCCACTCCTGCGGCGCGCCGCTGCACGTGCACCTGTCTGAGCAGGTGGCGGAGAACGACGCCTGCCTGGCCGCGTACCGGAGCACCCCGGCCGCGGTGCTCTATGACGCAGGAGTCCTCGGCCCGCGCACGAGCGTCGTCCACGCGACGCACCTGACCAGCGCGGACATCAGGCTGCTCGGCGGGAGCGAGGTGTTCGCCTGCCTCTGCCCGACGCACCGAGGCCGACCTCGCGGACGGCATCGGCCCGTTCGCCGAACTCGCGGCGGCCGGCTGCCGGCTGACGGTGGGCAGCGACAGCCAGGCCGTGATTGACCTCTTCGAGGAGGCCAGGCGGTCGAGATGTACGCGCGGCTGGCCAGCCGCGAGCGCGGCCACTTCACCGCCGAGGCGCTCGGGACGGCCGTGACCTGGGACGGGCACGCGAGCCTCGGATGGCCGGAGGCTGGCGAGATCGCGCCGGGATCGCTCGCCGACCTGGTGACGGTCGACCTCGACTCGCCCCGGCTGGCCGGGGCCGGAGCCCGGGCTGGGACCGGAGCCGGAGGCGGGGCCGGTGTCGGGGTGGGGGCCGGTGTCGGGGTCGGTTGGGGGTCGGTGAGCCTGACCTGGCCCTGCTGACCGCCGTCATGTTCGCGGCGGCCACGGCCGACGTGCGAAACGTCGTGATCGGCGGCCGCGACGTCGTCGTCGACGGGCGGCACGTCCTGATCGAGGACGTTACCGCCGAGCTCTCGGCCGCCGTACGAGCCGTCCTGGACTGACCAGGTCGCGCCAGGCCTGCCCGCTTGCCGGAATCCGGTCCTGGGCGTCACATCTATAGCTGCCAGGCTGTGCTGTTGACTTTGACTATTGGTTAGTGCAGACTAACGGTTAGTGGAAACTAACGGAGTCGATGCGCTCGGCGCCCTGGGAGACCCGACCAGGCGCGCGATCTTCGAGTGCCTCGCGCGGCGGCCGATGGCGGTCGGGCAGCTCTCGGCTGAGCTGCCGGTCACCAGGCCCGCCGTGTCGCAGCACCTGAAGGTCCTCAAGCAGGCCGGGCTGGTCACCGATCAGGCCGACGGCACGAGGCGGATCTACCGGATCAACCCGGTCGGGATGCGAGCCATTCACCACTACCTCGACCAGATGTGGAACCAGGCGCTGGCCGGGTTCCAGCTGGCGGCGGAGCAGATAGCGCAGATCGAGCAGCACGCAGCAGGTAACCAGACGCAGGAGGAAGCATGAGCCAGACCATCGCCCCGGTCACGTACTCGGTCACGGTGCCGATCTCGGCCCAGCGGGCGTTCACGTTGTTCACGGAGGGCTTCAACACGTGGTGGATCGGCCACCACATCGGCAAGGCCGACCTGGCCGAGGCCGTGATCGAGCCGCGCGTCGACGGCCGCTGGTTTGAGCGCGGCGTCGACGGCACCGAGTGCGACTGGGGCAAGGTACTGGTCTACGAGCCGCCCGGCCGCCTGGTCCTGACCTGGCAGCTCAACAGCGAGTTCCAGTACGACCCCGATCTGTCCCACGCTAGCGAGGTCGAGGTGGCTTTCACCGAGGCGGACGGCCAGACCACGGTGGACTTCGAGCACCGGTACATCGAGCGGCTCGGCGTGGGCGCCGAGGAACTGGCGCACTCGGTGGGGTCGGGAGACGGCTGGCCGCGCATCCTGGACCTCTACGCCAAGGCGGCGGCGGCGTAGCAGGAGCGGCACGAATCCGGCGGCCGGCCGGATGTGTGGCCCGCCGGATGTCTGGCCGGCCGCAGGGCGCTTGACCGCCGTGACAGGATGCGCTCGTGAGCACGCTGATCACGAACATTGGTGAGCTGGTCACGAACGCGCCGGAGACAGACGGGCAGCGGCGGCCAGCCTGGATCCGGCTTTCGCCGCGCTGAACGACGCCGCGCTGGTCGCTCGACAACGGGCGGATCGCGTGGACTGGCCCCGCGGCGCGGGCGCCCGCTGCCGACGAACGCGTCGATGCGGCGGGCCGGGCGGTGCTGCCTGGCTTCGTCGACTCGCACGCCCACCTCGTCTTCGCCGGCGAGCGCGGGGCCGAGTTCGCGGCCAGGATGGCCGGCCTGCCGTACAGCGCGGGCGGCATCCGCAGCACGGTCGCGGCCACGAGGGCGGCCAGCGACGCCGACCTGCTGCGCAACCTGCGCCGGCTCGCCGCTGAGATGCTCGCGCAGGGCATCACGACGTTCGAGTGCAAGTCCGGCTACGGGCTGACCGTCGCCGACGAGGCCAGGAGCGTCGCCCTGGCCGCGCAGGTGACGCCCGAGGTGACCTATCTCGGCGCGCACGTGGTGCCGCCCGAATTCGAGGCCGACCCGGCCGGCTACGTGCGGCTCGTGTGCGGTCCGATGCTCGACGCGTGCGCGCCGCACGCCAGGTGGGTGGACGTGTTCTGCGAGCGGGGCGCGTTCGACGCCGATCAGGCCCGCGCGATCCTCGCGGCCGGCAGGGCGGCGGGCCTGCAGCCCAGGGTGCACGCCAACCAGCTCGGCCACGGACCAGGCGTGCAGGTCGCGGTCGAGGCCGCGGCGGCGTCGGCCGATCACTGCACCTACCTGTCCGACGCCGACGTCGAGGCGCTGGCAGCGTCGGGCACGGTGGCGACGCTGCTGCCCGGCGTCGAGTTCTCGACCAGGCAGCCGTACCCGGACGCGAGGCGGCTGCTCGACGCAGGGGTCTGCGTCGCGATCGCCACCGACTGCAATCCGGGGTCCTGCTTCACCTCGAGCATGCCGTTCTGCATCGCGCTCGCCGTCAGGGACATGCGGATGACCACGCAGGAAGCGCTCTGGTCGGCGACGGCGGGCGGCGCCAGGGCGCTACGGCGCGATGACGTCGGTCACCTTGGTGCCGGGGCCAGGGCGGACCTGATCATGCTGAACGCGCCTTCGCACGCCTACCTCGCCTACCGGCCTGGCGTTCCGCAGGTCGCCGCCGTCTGGCAGGGCGGCGTCCTGGTTGCCGGACGCGCGGGCTGACCAGCGGATCAGCGCCCCGCCTGGGCATGATCACCGAGCGCGTCGTGGGTCTAGAGTCGCGTCCATGACGGAGACGCTGCCGCTGTTCCCGCTCGGCACGGTGCTCTATCCGGGGCTCGTGCTGCCCCTGCACATCTTCGAGGACCGGTACAAGCAGCTCATCCGCGACCTGCTCGGCGGCGAGGAGCCACGGCGGTTCGGGGTGATCGCCATCCGCGAGGGCCGCGAGACCGGGATCGGCGGCGTCTCCGCCCTGCACGACGTCGGCTGCACCGCGACGGTGCGGGAGATCACCGAGGCGGACGACGGCCAGTACGACATCGTCACCGTCGGCACCGACCGGTTCAAGCTGCACGCCGTCGATGACTCCCGGCCGTACCTGACCGGCGAGATCGAGTTGCTCGCCGAGCCGGCCGGGGACGAGGCGACCGCCGCTCTCGCGGCGGCAGCGGTGCAGCGCGGGTTCCGCGCCTACCTCAACGTGCTCGCCGACCGGGGCTCGGCCACGATCAGCGTTCCCGAACTGCCGGACGAGCCCATCTTGCTCTCGTACCTGGTCGCCGCCTCCATGATCATCGACCTGAACGACCGGCAGGGGCTGCTGGCCCAGCCCGACGCGGTGCGCAGGCTCTCCGCCGAGCGCGCGTTGCTCGCCAGGGAGACCGCGATCCTGCGCGAATTCGGCACGACGCCCGCGACCGAGCTGCGCGCCACCCCGTACAGCCCCAACTGACTGCGCGCCGCGCGTCATCGTGGCCCTCGGCAACGCGGGCGAGGCGGCCGGACAGCGAAGGGCGACTGCCGGTATGCGAGTAGTCATATGTGAGTACTCGTGATTTACTAGGCGGGTGAATCCGACCCGGTTGTTCGTGCTCGGCGCTCTGGCCAAGCACGGGCCGATGTACGGGCACCAGCTGCGCAGGGACGCCAGGCTGGATCGGGCCGACATGTGGTCCGACGTGCGGCCTGGGTCGCTGTACGGCGCCCTGCACCGGCTGGCCGCCGAGGGCCTGATCGAGCCGGTCAGGACCGAGCAGGACGGCAACCTGCCTGCCCGCACCGTCTACGCGATCACCGCGGAAGGCCAGCGGGAACTGCGGGTGCTGCGGGCAGAGGCGCTCGCCGAGGTCGGGCTGCGCCCCGACCCCGTCGACCTGGCCCTCGCGATGAGCGGCGACGTCGACGAGGACACGCTCCGCGGGTACGTCGAGGACCGGATCAGGGCACTCAGCACCGAGGCTGCCAAGTTCGCGCACCACAGGGAGCGGGCCTGGCCGGATCAGACCGTCGCCGATGACCTGGTGGTGGAGCACGCGCGGCTGCGTATCGAGGCCGAGATTGCCTGGCATCAGCTCGTTCTGGACCAGATCGGCAAGCTCACGGCCGACAGCGAGTACCGGGTCAAGGACGCTCGCGCGCCGGGCAGGGCCGTGCCACCTGCCAGCCAAGCGCCCAGGGACGCTCCGTTGAGCGTGCGGTCGCTGCGCTACATCGGCGATCCCGTGCTGCGCACGCCGTGCGACCGGGTGGTCAGGTTCGACGACGCGCTCGCCAGGCTGGTCGCCGACCTGCTCGACACGGTGCAGATGCCAGGGCGGGCCGGGCTGGCCGCGAACCAGATCGGGTCCGGCCTGGCCGTCTTCTCCTACAACGTGGACGGGCTGCTCGGCTACGTGGTCAACCCGGTGGTCACGCACGCAAGCGGCGAGCAGTCGGGCGGCGAGGCGTGCCTGTCCATTCCCGGTGTCAGCGCCGACCGGACCAGGGCCGCCTACGCGGTCGTGACCGGCGTGGACCTGGACCAGCGACCCGTGACGGTGGAGGGGGACGGCGACCTAGCGCGCTGCCTGCAGCACGAGACCGATCACCTGCGCGGCGAGCTCTACATCGACGGGCTGAGCGGCGCTGAGCGCCGCGAGGTCATGCGGGCGCTGCGCGAGCAGCCGCTCGCGGCTCGCGGTCAATCGATCCAGTAGCGCCGGTGCGGCGGGCCCTGGTCGGTGGCTGGCCGGATGCCATCGAGCTTGCCGCCGTTAGCCTCGATCACCGCGATCGACGCCGCGTTGTCGTCGTCGCAGGTCACGAGCACTCGGTCGATGCCGATGGAGCGGGCGACGATGACGGCCTGGCGCAAGATCTCGGTGGCGTAGCCGCGGCGCCGGTAGCCGGGGCGGACGCAGTAGCCGATGTGGCCGCCCTCGTCGCGCAGGAACTCGTTGAGCTGGTGCCTGATCGAGACCCGGCCGACGATCTGCCCGTTGACGTCGGCGACCAGGAACGTGCTCGGGACAAGCCCTTCGGGCAGGTTCAGCCCCGCCCTGCTGTCGGCCAGGACGTGCAGGTAGTCGCTCCAGCTCGTGCCCGGCTGCCGAGCGCGGCCCGAACGTGTGTCCCTCGGCGGCCATCTCGTCCTGGCCGTCGCGGAACGCCGCTTCGTCGCCGGGCTGCAGGGGGCGGAGCCTGAGCATCGCAGCAGGCTAGCTCCCGGCCAGGACCGGTCTCCAGTGAATTACGAGCCGGCCAGCTCTGGGTAGCGGCGCCGGAACCTGACCAGCGGCTCGCCTGCCGCGGCCACCGCGTCGACGACGAGGACGCGGGCGATCACCAGCAGGTGGTCGCCCGCCGGCGCCCGGCTGATGACCTCGCACTCCATCGCCGCCAGCCCCTCGTCGGGGATCAGCGCGCCCGATGCCGATCCCCTGTGGTGCGGGACGTCGTCGAGCAGCAGGCGCGCCCCTGGCCTGCCAGCCGCGGCGAAACGGCCGGCCAGGATCCGCTGGCCGGCGGCCATGACCGTGACCGCGAACCGGTCAAGCCTGCCGAGCAGTTCGGCCGGGTAAGACTCGCCGATCAGCGAGATCATGATCAGCGGCGGCCGCATCGAGACCGGGCAGAACGCGCTCACCGTCACGCCGATGTCCTCTCGCCCGTCGGCGATGGTGACCAGCGTGACGCCGCTCGCGAAAGCCCCGGTTGCGGTCTCGAAATCGTGCGGTGAGTCAGCCGCGGCGCCTGGTTGCCGTCAATGAAAAGTCCAGCTGCCTGGGAGCAGCAGCGGGCCTGCCGCAGGCAGCCCGAGCCTGGCGGCGAACTGGGCGACAGGACCCCAGCTCTCGCCGAGCAGGGCGGCCCCCGCGGCGGAGGCGGCCGGACCGAGTTCTGTCAGCGGGCCGAGCGGACCGGCGATCGCGATGGCCGCGGCCCTGCGGTCCTCGCTGTTGGCGGGCGGGCGGATCCGGTCGAGCGGACCGATCTTCGGGTAGTGCACGACGGGCGCAGAGACCGGCAGCCCGGCCCTGCGGCGCGCGATGTCCGCGGCCTCCTCGACGCCGCCGAGTTCGTCGACAAGCTTGTGCTCGTGAGCGTCGGCGCCGGTCCAGACCCGGCCCCTGGCCAGCTCGTGGACGCGCTCGGCCGACAGGCCGCGGCCCGCTGCCACCTTGCCGGTGAAGTCGGCGTAGATCCTGTCCAGCCAGGCATCGACGATGTGCCAGTCGTCGCTCGTGAACGGCTTGGAGGTGGAGAACATCGCGGCGTGCTCGCCGAGCACGATCGAGTCGGTGGTGACGCCCGCTTTGGCGAACGCGTCGCTGAGCACCGGCTTGCCGCTGATCACGCCGATCGAGCCGGTCACAGTTCCTGGCTGGGCCACGATCGCGTCGGCGGCCATCGAGATGAAGTACCCGCCGGACGCGGCGACGTTGCTCATCGACACGACCACTGGCTTGCCCGCGTTGCGGGCCCTGACGACCTCGCGCCAGATGGAGTCCGAGGCGACGTAGGACCCGCCAGGGCTGTCCACCCTGAGCAGGATCGCCTTGATGTGCGGGTCGGCCGTAGCGGTGCGCAGCGCGGCCGTGATGCTGTCCGAGCCCATGGCGTTGCCGGTCAGCGGGCTGCGGCCGTTGCGGCCCCTGCGGATCGCGCCAGTCGCCTGGATCAGTGCGACGGCATCCTGGCGCGGCGCGGTCAGCTGCCTGGCCCGGCTGGCCAGCTCCTTGGACCTGTGGTAGCGGCCGAGGTAGACCAGGGCCGGGTCGTTGCCGACCTGCTTGCGCACGGCGGCGTAGACCTCGTCCCGGTAGCCGAGCGCGTCCACCAGTCCGGCGGCGAGCGCCTGCTCGGCCAGGTAGGGGCCGCCGTTGACCAGCTGGGAAGCCTGGTCGGCCGGGATGCCAGACCGATCGGCGACAGCGGCGGCCAGCTGCTCGGTCACCGACCGCGCGATCCGCTCGGTGGCCTCACGCGACGGCTCAGAGAAGCCCTCCTCGGTGAGCTGTTCTGCCGCGCTCTTGAACTCGTGCCTGGCGCCGATCTGCATCTGCACGCCGAGCTTGTCGAGCGCGCCGCGGAGGAAAACCCGCTCGACGGCGAGGCCGGTGAGGCCGACGTCGCCGGACGGCTGCAGGAAGATCGTGTCGAAGGCGGTCGCCAGGTAGTAAGGCACGTTGCCCGCCGAGAACTCGCCGAACGTCTCAGCCCAGGCCCAGGCTGGCTTGCGCGCGGCGCGGAAGCGCTTCACAGCGTCATGCAGTTCCTGGACGACGCCCAGGCCGATCGGCTTGCCTCCGACCTTGACCACGAGGGCCTTGACCCGATCGTCGGTTCTCGCGGTACGCAGCGCCGCCAGGATGTCGGTGATCGTGGGCTGGTGCCTGGTCATGATCGCCGAGAGCGGATCAGGCGGCCGGGTCTCGATGACCCCCTCGGTCAGGTCGAGCTCCAGGATCAGGGGCGCGGTCCGCTGTCTGGTGATCTTGCCGAGCGGGCCGGCCAGCGGTCCGCTGAGGGCGTCGGCGAGGGTGTCTGTCAGGGATCCGGTCAGCGACTCCATGGGAGCCAGCCTAGGTGGGCCGCCTCGATCGCGCGGGACGCGGGCGCGTGTGAGGGCCGTCGCGTGCCGCGGCGATGCGGGGATTATCCGCGGGAGCGGTGGTCGGCTATGGTCAGGAGCAATGACCGTGCACGATGGGAACGGCTGGACCCGGTGCGGCCGCGGCCATCGGCACTGGGGCCGGCATGGCGCGGCCGGGCTGCTGCTCGCTGCGCCCGACCAGGCAGGTAGTCCCGCCGTCTTGCTGCAGCAGCGCAGCTGGTGGGGAAGTTACGGCGGATCCTGGGGGCCGCCCGGCGGGGCCAGGGACAGCCACGAGTCGGTGGTGCGGGCCGCGCTGCGCGAGGCGATCGAGGAGTGCGCGATCGATCCGCGGCCAGTCCGCGTGCACGGCGTGCTGAGCGACGACCACGGCGGCTGGACGTACCAGACCGTGCTGGCGAACACGGCCGTTCCGCTGGCTGCCGCCGCGGTCAGCGAAGAGACCAGCGAAGTCGCCTGGGTGAGGGTGCCCGAGGTCGAGCGGCTGCCGCTGCATCCTGGGTTCGCTGGGCAGTGGCCAGCGCTGCGGGAGGCGCTCACCCCGGTGACGATCGTCGTGGACGCCGCGAACGTGATGGGCTCGCGGCCTGACGGCTGGTGGCGGGACAGGGCTGGCGCGGCACGGCGGCTGATCGAGCAGATCAGCGGGCTCGCGATGGACGGCGTCGTGAGCCTGCCTGAGCCCGTCAAGGCGCAGCCGCTCGAGCGCTGGTTTCCCAGGTTCGTCGTCGTGCTCGAGGGCGCCGCTGCCGCAGGATTCGATGAAGACACCGCGGAAGGCCAGGTACAGGTCGTCCGCGCGAAGGGCTCAGGAGACGACGAGATCGTCAGCCAGGCCGAGCAGGCTCAGGGGACGTGCCTGGTCGTCACGGCCGACCGGGAGTTGCGCGCACGGTGCGAGGCGGCCGGGGCCGCGGTGACCGGCCCGCGCTGGCTGCTCGGCCTGCTCTGAGGCAGCCCGCTCCAGCTCGCCTGCCGGGGCGCCCGCCCGGGCACGCTCCTGATCGCGGCTACTCGTCGTGAGCCTTGCGGATGGTCTGCCCGATCTGCGCGGCGGCGTCGGGATGCAGGTGGTGCAGCAGCGCGTGCACCTCCTTCAGCAGCGTCAGTCGCTCGGCGTCGACCTTCTGGCGCTTGCGGCCCTGGCTGACCAGGTGCAGCGTGCCCCCGGCGGCGATACACGCGCCGATGTCGCTGGTGACGTTGGTGTAGTTGCCGCCGATCAGTTCGGACTTGGCGCTCACCGCGACACCAAGCAGCGGCAACACGATCAGGTAGACCCCGAGCGCGATCAGCCAGACGATGTGCGGCTTGCTTGACAGGAGTCTCGGCACCCACTGCAGGGCCCGGTTGAACACCGAGCCAGCGCTCTCGCCCGCCAGGTCGATGACCGACATGGACCGGCGATGCGAGGACGGACCCGGCCCTGACTCACCCTGCCCTGACGGGCCATCCGCCGAAGGTCCCTGCCCTGACGGGATGTGCGGAGTGTGCCCGCGGGGCGGGTCACCGGCTGCGGACATGCTTACCTCCAGAAGGCTGATCGGTACTTGATGACGCCCGGGCTGGCCGGGGCTGTTGCTAGCTGGGGCTAGGAGACCTGGAATGAGCGCTTGGCCAGGCCAAGCCAGTAGCCCGTGATCGTGGTCACCGGCGCCGGGCCGTCGGCCGCGCCAAGCGTCACGAACAGCGGAGCGAAGTGCTCGGTGGTCGGATGGGCGTAGCGGGCTCCCGGCGCCTGCCGGAACCCGGCGAGGGCGTCGACGTCGCCGTGGTCGAGCGCGTCGGCAGCCCAGTGATCGAATTCGGTCGACCAGCCGGGCGGCGGAGCGTCGAACCGGAACTCGCGCAGGAACGGCAGTCCGTGGGTGAGGAAGCCGCTGCCCATGATCAGGACGCCCTCGTCGCGCAGCGGCGCAAGCGCCGCCCCGATCCGCAGCAGCCGGTCGGGGTCGAGCGTGGGCATCGAGATCTGCAGCACCGGGATGTCGGCGTCCGGATACATGACGGTCAGCGGCACGTAGGCGCCGTGGTCGAGGCCGCGGTCGGGGGCGTCGGCCACCGACTCGGTCCCTGCCAGCAGCCCGCGGATCTTCGCCGCGAGATCCGGCGCTCCCGGCGCCGGATAGGTCGCCTGGTAGTAGCGGTCGGGGAAGCCCCAGAAGTCGTAGACCAGCGGCGCCGCGTCGGCGGTCGCGCCGATCGTCAGCGGCGCCGCCTCCCAGTGCGCCGAGACCACGAGGATCGCGGTCGGCTGCGGCAGCGCGCCGGCCCAGGCGGCCAGTTGCGTGGTCCACAGCGGGTCGTCGACCAGCGGCGGCGCGCCGTGCCCGAGATACATGGCCGGCATCCGGCCGCCGCCTGCTCCCTGCGCCGCTCGCTCGGCGACCAGGGCCGCGGCGTCGGCCGGCACTGGCTCGTGCTCAGAAAGGTCCGACTTCAGTTCCTCATCCATGCCAGGCCCGCTTTCTCGCGCAGTCTCTGACAGTGACGGTAACGCGTCCTCGCTCCTGACCCGCGCCGTCGCCGCCGCTGGTGCCGCCGCTGGTGCTGCGGCGGGCGGCCCCAGCGCCGGATCACATCCGGGTCATCGCTGCGTCGTGGCTGACTCATCGCCAGGTCAGTATGCGAGACCCGAGAATGCTGGGTAAGCACACCGCGTGGGTCACAAGTCGCATACTGGTATTGAAGATGAGTAGATATCAGCGAATTCGCCGCAAAGTGGCACAAGCGCTGGCGGGCCTGCTAGCCATCTCCTGGGTGTTCCTCGTGCATCCAGCGGCGCAGGCGACCTCGCACGTCAAGATCACGTGGGGGGTCAACAGGAACTTCTTTGCGGCCTTCAAGAACAAGGTGCCGCTCGCGCGGGCGGTGCGGGTCTACTACGACGCCGAGAATGTCTTTCCCGCATCCTGGCCGCAGCGGGCAGGCAAGGGGGCGTGGGTGACCCTGTCGATCAGGCCGAATCCGGCTGACCTGCTGAGCGGAAAGCTGGACGCGAAGCTCAAGGCGCTGATCGCCAGCGCGCCGCCGAATAGCGAACTGACGGTGTGGCACGAGAACTATCCGGGCAACCCGCTCCACTATCCGCGCTCGGTCAACAATCCTCATGCCGCCGTCGCCATGCAGCGGTACATGGAGCGGCTCGTCAAGGGAACGCACGTGCGGTTCGGCGTGATCATCTCTGGACCGGCGCACAATGAGATGGCCTGGCTCGCTCGCGGCCTGGACTGGTACGGCGTGGACCTGTACGACAACAAGCGGTACTGGAACCGCGACCACACGCTCAGCAAGGCCAGGATCTGGGCACGCATGGACGCCAATTTGCTCGCGTTCAAGAAGGCGTCCGGCGAGCAGCATCCGCTGATCAGGCTGGACGAGACCAATACTCCGTGGGACAACCACCGGCAGCGCTGGTTCCTGTGGACGGCGCAGTGGTTCGGCACCCATAACGCCAGCCGTCCCGCGCGGATCATGACCTACTGGAACCCCGACCATGGGCAGTCATCCGGCGGGCTGTCCGGCCCTTGGCCGCCGAGCGCCCCCGTCGTCCGAATCCTCCGCCTCCTCAGCGAGGCATTCCGCTAACCCTCGCGGCCCCGCGGCCGCACCCGCTCCGCGCCCGCCCCGGCCTGCGCCAGCCGCGCCCGGCTCCGCGGCGCCGAGTCCCCGGCCGCTGGCCCAGCCGTGCCCGGTCCGGCCCAGTCCCCGCCGCGGCCCGCGCGCCCGGCCCGTTTCCATGATCACGGACAGATTTTCGCAGCGCTGCAGAAAGTCGTCCGCGATCATGGTCGGGACCGCCGCATGGGCAGCGAGGCGGCAGCGTAGCGCCCGGGCGCTGACTGTTCGCCGCCGCCATCCACAGCCAGGCTCACCCGGGCCGCGCCGTCCACAGCCGGTCAATGGCGGCGTGCTTGCCGAGCGTCGTCGTCGCAGGCTGTCCTCGTGGTCACGCGCGTTTCGAGGCAATCCGCCGAGCTGATCGAGTATCAGCGAGGTGTGCTGGCGCGCTGGCAAACGGCCGGCAGCCAGGACGACTTATCTGCGATCGGATCGCTGGTTCGGGCCGGACGTTGGCAGACGATGTACCGCGGTGTCTATGCGGCGTACACGGGTCCGCCCGCCAGGGAGTCCATGCTCTGGGCGGCTGTCCTGCGATGCGGACCGACCGCGGCGCTGAGCCACTTCACCGCGGCCGAGATCGATGGCCTTGCCGACAGGCCGAGTCAGGCCATGCACGTGACGATCCCGGGTCGGCGCGAGTGAGGCTCGCGGAGACGGAGTTCGGCCGTGAGCGGCCGCGCATCATCGTGCACCGCTCGGCCAGGTGCAAGGCCGCGAAGCATCCGGCCAGGACTCCGCCTCGAATCAGGACCGAGGAGACCGTGGTGGATCTCATCGACATCGCGCCGACTTTCGCGGACGCATTCGGTTGGATGAGTACGGCGTGCGGGCGGCGACTGGTCACCGTGGATCAGCTGCGCGCTGCCGCGGAGGCACGGGCCAAGCTGCGCTGGCGGACCGACGTCGAGGTCGCGCTCGGCGAGATCGACGACGGCATCACGTCGAACCTCGAACGCGGATACCTGCGCGGCGTCGAACGACCGCACCGGCTGCCGAGACCGAAGCGGCAGGCCAGGCACAGCCAGGGCAGCCGCCAGGCTTACCTCGACAATCTCTACGAGGACTTCGGCGTCGCGGTGGAACTCGACGGCCTTGGCGCGCATCCGGCCGAGGAGCGCTGGCGCGACATCCACCGCGACAACCACTTCGCGGGCTCCGGGATCGTCACGCTCCGCTACAGCTGGGCCGACGTCGTGGGCAGACCATGCGATATCGCCCGCGAGATCGCTCAGGTTCTCCGCCGGCACGGCTGGACGGGCTCCCCGCGCCGCTGCAGCCCAGCCTGCCGGGCGCTTCTTTCATGATCACGGACGACTTTTGACAGGGCTGCAGAAAAGTCTCCGTGATCATGGGAGGGGCGCCGGGGTGGGGGCGCCCGGGGTGAGCGGCCGGGGTGGGACCAGCTGGGCGGCGGCGGGCGGCGCCCAAGGGGCGGCGGGGGGCGCCAGGTCGCGCCGGAGGGCGGCGGGTCGCGCCCAAGGGGTGGGTGGCGCGGCTACGCGGTAGGTGGCGTGGGGCGGGTGGGAGCCGCGGCGGCTAGGCGGTAGGTGGCGGCGGCTACGCGGTAGGTGGCGGGGGGCGGTGGGGCCGGCGGCTGGGCGGTGGGTGGCGCGGCTACGCGGTAGGTGGCGTGGGGCGGTGCCGCCGGCCCGGGCGGCGGGTGGTGTCGGCTGGGCGGGAGCGGGGTCTGGGTCGTGCACGAGCCAGAGGACCGCCAGGGGCGGGACGGTGATGACCGCGGACGCAGGACGGCCGTGCCAGGGCACGTCGGTGGCTTGGACCTGGCCCATGTTGCCGACGCCGCTGCCGCCGTAATCGGTCGCGTCGGAGTTGATCGCCTCGCGCCAGCGGCCTGTCGAGGGCAGGCCGAGCCGGTAGTCGTAGTGCGGATCGCCGGAGAAGTTGGCGATGCAGGCCACCGCCGGGGCGCCGTCTGCGAACCGCAGGAACGAGATCACGTTGCCGAACGCGTCGTTCGCGTCGATCCAGCTGAACCCCGCGGGCGAGAAATCCTCCCGCCACAGGGGCGGAAGCCCTCGGTACGCCGCGTTGATGTCGCCGACCAGCCGCTGCAGGCCAACGTGGGACTCACCGTCGAGCGCGGCCCAGTCGAGGCCGCGCTCCTGCGACCACTCGCCGCGCTGACCGAACTCCGACCCCATGAACAGCAGTTGCTTGCCTGGGTGCGCCCACATGTAGCCGAACAGCGCCCTGAGCGTGGCGAACTTCTTCCAGTCGTCGCCTGGCATCTTGCCGAGCAGCGAGCCCTTGCCGTGCACGACCTCGTCGTGCGACAGCGGCAGCGCGAAGTTCTCGCTGTAGGCGTACATCATCGAGAACGTCAGCTCGTTGTGGTGGTAGCGCCGGTAGACCGGGTCGTGCGCCAGGTACGACAGCGTGTCGTGCATCCAGCCCATGTTCCACTTCAGGCCGAAGCCGAGCCCGCCCAGGTGCACTGGCCTGGTCACGCCGGGCCACGCGGTCGACTCCTCGGCGATCATCAGGATGCCCGGCGACCGCTTGTAGCAGGTCGCGTTGACCTCCTGCAGGAACGAGACCGCGTCCAGGTTCTCGCCGGCCGCCGAGCACGTTCGGCGTCCACTCGCCGTCCTTGCGCGAGTAGTCCAGGTACAGCATCGAGGCGACCGCGTCCACGCGCAGCCCGTCGATGTGGAACTCCTCGAGCCAGTAGACCGCGTTGGCGACCAGGAAGTTCCGCACCTCGCGACGGCCGAAGTCGAAGATCAGCGTGCCCCAGTCCGGGTGCTCGCCGCGCCGCGGGTCCGCGTGCTCGTACAACTGCGTCCCGTCGAACCTCGCGAGCGCCCAGGTGTCCTTGGGGAAGTGCGCGGGCACCCAGTCCACGAAGACGCCGATGCCGGCCTGGTGCAGCCGGTCGACCAGGTACCTGAATTCATCGGGCGTCCCGAACCGCGCCGACGGAGCGTAGTAGGACGTCACCTGGTAACCCCAGGATCCGCCGAACGGGTGCTCGGCGACCGGCATGAACTCGACGTGCGTGAAACCCTGTTCCTTCACATATTTAACAAGGCTCTCGGCCAACTCGGCGTACGACAGCCCGGGCCGCCAGGAGCCGATGTGCACCTCGTAGATGCTCATGGGCTCGTGCAGCGGATCGCGCTCGGCCCGATTCGGTCATCCAGTCCTTGTCGGCCCACTCGTAGCCAGAATCGAAAACCACCGAGGCGGTCGCGGGAGGCGTCTCGGCGAGCGCCGCCATCGGGTCGGCCTTGCGGTGCCAGGCGCCGTCCTGGCCGCAGATCTCGTACTTGTACCTGGCCCCCGAGCCGACGCCTGGCAGGAACAGTTCCCAGACGCCCGAGCTGCCCAGCGAGCGCATCGGATGGGCGCGGCCGTCCCAATGGTTGAAGTCGCCGATCAGGCGCACGCCGCGAGCGCTTGGGGCCCAGACCGCGAAAGAGGTGCCGCCGAGATCTGGCCGCACCCGAGCGCCGAGCACTCGCCACAGCTCCTCGTGCCTGCCCTCGCCGATCAGGTGCAGGTCCATCTCGCCGAGCGTGGGCAGGTACGCGTACGGATCCTCGGTGAGCAACTCGACGCCGTCGTCGGCATAGCCGACCGCGAGGTGGTACCGGTCTGCCGTGGCTGCTGGCGGCACCGTGGCCGAGAACACGCCCTCGTGCACGTGCTGCATCGGGTACCTGGTGCCGTCGGGCAGCACGACCTCCACCGACCTGGCCAGCGGCCGGAGCGCGCGCACCACCGTGCCATCTGGCGCCGCATGAGCGCCGAGCACGGCGTGCGGGTCGTGATGCTGTCCCGCAAGGATGCGGTCGATCACCTCGTGGCTGACCGGATCGACGGTTGTCGTCATTGGATTGCCTCCGCGATCGCGGCGAGCGGTATCGGCAGCCAGTCTGGCCGGTGCCTGGCCTCGTAGACCGCCTCGTAGACCGCCTTCTGAAGGATCAGCGCCCGCAGCAGCGGACTGTTGGCGCGCGGATCACCGCCCGCGATGTCTGCATACCCCGCGCAGAACGCGTCCTGACATTCCCGCACCCACGCCGACGCGGCGTCGGCGATGCGTCGGGTCGCTGCAGGACCTCGTGCCTGGCCGCGTAGTCGAACGACCGCAGCATGCCGGCGACATCGCGCAGCGGCGGCTGGAACGCCCTCCGCCTGGCGAGCGGCACCGATGGCTCGCCCTCGAAGTCGAGTACGACCCATCCCCCTTCCGTGCTCAGCACCTGCGCGAGGTGATAGTCGCCGTGGATCCGCTGGACGGTTACCTGCGAGCCAGACTCGCTCAGGCTGTTGTAGCAGTCTCGAACCGCTGGCGCGTGCTCGCGCAGCTCGGGCACGACACTGGTCGCCTGGCTGAGCTGGGCCAGCAAGTTGTCAACCTGGTCGCGCAGCGTGTAGGACGACAGAACGCTCGATCCGAACGCCTCGGCAAGCTCGGCATGCATTTGTGCCGTCGTCTCGCCGAGCAGCCGAGCCTGGCCGGAGAAGTCCCGGTCACGCTCATGCAGGCTGGCGGTCGCCAGCGACCAGCCGTCGGCCGAGTTCGCGAAGAAGACCGACAAGATGGCCAGGACCGACGACCCGGATTCGGTCGCCTGCACGGTGTTCGCCTGCACGGTGTTCGTCTGCACGGTGTTCGCCTGGACGGTGTTCGCCTGCACGGTGCTCGTCTGCACGGGCAAGCTCTGCCCGCAACCAGTCAGCTCAATCCAGCCGAGCGGCGCAGCGACCAGCTTCGAGCCGTTCCGCGCTAGCGCGGAAGGCACCTCGAGGTCAGGGTGAGCGCCAGCGAACGGCCGTCGCAGCAGCTTGAGTATGGCCTTGTTGCCGAAGACCACGCTGGTGTTGCTCGCCAGCGCCGGCAGGGCGCGGGCTGGGGCGCCCTCGTCGATGACCGCGCCTTTCTCTGCGCAGAACAGCAGCGGCCCTGCCCGGCGGCCGCCTGCGATCCCGCGCAGCAGCACAGCGGTCAGTTCGGGGTCAGCCGCGGCGTCGTAGGCGATCCGGCCGTCGGGCATCGCGCCGATGCGCGCGGACGCCAGCGCGGGCGGCAGGTCTGCGCGGATCCCGACCGGGACCTGGTAGCTGACGCGCTCCTCACCGACCAGGACGTCGGCCAGCAGGTGCACCAGCTCAGGATCTCCGTCGGCCAGCGGGATCTGCGACTTTATATCGATCTGGGCCACTTTGGACCCGCTGCCGGCGAACCAGCGCTGAGCAGGCAGCCAGGCCGACAGCAGATCGGCGAGCGCGCTCTGGGTCACGTGACGAGTCAAGCATCCGGCACCGGGTCGGCCTGATCCAGGGTGGGACGGTCTGGCTTATTTTGTTAGCCAGGAGGCTGCATCACGAACCAGTAGAAACCGTGTCCTGGCAGCGTGAGCAGGTAGCTCAGCTCCCCAACTGGCGGGAACGCGACCCCGCCCATGCACTCCACCGGCGTGTAGCCGTTGAACACCGACAGGTCCAGCTCGACCGGCTGGGGGAACCTGGACAGGTTGTTGACGCACAGGATCGGGTTGCCCTCTGCGCTGTCCGGCTTGGTGTCCGCGTATTCCCTGACGAACGCCAGCACGCTCGGGTTGGAGCTAGTCAGCTCGGAGTACTCGCCGAGCCCGAAGACCGGGTGGCGCTTGCGGATCTCGATCATCCGGCGAGTCCAGTGCAGCAGCGAACCAGTGTTCCGCTCCTGTGCCTCGACGTTGATGGCTTGGAAGCCGTAGATCGGGTCCATGTTCGGCTGCAGGTACAGCCGCTGCGGGTCGCCGCGCGAGAACCCGCCGTTGCGGTCGGGCGTCCACTGCATCGGGGTCCGGACGCCGTCCCGGTCGCCGAGCCAGATGTTGTCCCCCATGCCGATCTCGTCGCCGTAGTACATGACCGGCGAGCCGGGCAGCGACAGCAGCAGGGCGGTGAACAGCTCAAGCTGGTTGCGGTCGTTGTCGAGCAGCGGTGCGAGGCGGCGCCTGATCCCGATGTTGGCCTTCATCTTCGGGTCCTTGGCGTACTCCGCGTACATGTAGTCGCGCTCGTCGTCGGTGACCATCTCGAGAGTCAGCTCGTCGTGATTGCGCAGGAAGATGCCCCACTGACAGCCGGAAGGGATCTTCGGAGTCTTGGCCAGGATCTCGGAGATCGGGTAGCGCTGCTCTCTGCGCACCGCCATGAAGATCCGCGGCATCAGCGGGAAGTGGAACGCCATGTGGCACTCGTCGCCGCCGACGCTCGCGTCGCCGAAGTACTCGACCACGTCGTCGGGCCACTGGTTGGCCTCGGCCAGCAGCACCCGGTCCGGGTAGAGCCGGTCTATCTCGGTCCTGACCCGCCGCAGGTACTCGTGGGTCTCCTTCAGGTTCTCGCAGTTCGTGCCCTCCCTGGCGTACAGGTACGGCACGGCGTCCAGCCGGAAGCCGTCGATGCCGAGGTCGAGCCAGAACCGCAGGACCTCCAGCATCGCGTCCTGGACCAGCGGGTTCTCGTAGTTCAGGTCGGGCTGGTGGTAGAAGAACCTGTGCCAGTAGTACTGGCCGCGTACCGGGTCGAACGTCCAGTTCGACTGCTCGGTGTCCACGAAGATGATCCGCGCGTCCTGGTACTGGTCATCGGTGTCGGACCACATATAGAAGTCACCGAACGGGCCATCCGGATCCGACCGCGATGCCTGAAACCACGGGTGCTGGTCGCTCGTGTGGTTCATGACCAGGTCGGCGATGACGCGGATGCCGCGCTTGTGCGCCTCCTCGACGAGTTCCACGAAGTCGCCGATGGTGCCGAAGTCGGGCAGCACGGCCGTGAAGTCAGCGATGTCGTACCCGCCGTCCCGGAACGGGGAATTGTAGATCGGCAGCAGCCAGACGCAGTCGATGCCGAGCCACTGGAGATAGTCGAGCCGGGAGATGAGGCCGCGCAGGTCGCCGGTGCCGTCGCCGTTGGAATCGTGGAACCCGCGGACCAGAACCTCGTAGAAGACGGCGTGCTTGTACCACCGCGGGTCGCGCGGCTTGTCGAAGGAGAAGGAGTTCGGAACCGGCTCGTTCGGAGCCGCGACGCCCGGCAGGAAGGGCATCGGCGGCGCGGGGGTGCCGTGCGGCGCTATTTCCGGCTGTGCCACGGGGACGCTCCTGGGAGATCCTTACATTCCTGTCAGCGGTGAACCCTGAAGATATGCGCTGGCGCCCGGTCTGGATCCAGGCGGATGTAGTTGGCCTCGCCCCAGCGGTAAGACTCACCGGATAGCTCGTCGGTCACCATGAAGCCCGCGCTGATATCGATGTCAAAGGCGGTCTTATCCAGCCAGATGGTGGCCTCACGCGGCTGGTGCGGGTCCAGGTTCACGACGACGAGAACCGAGTCCGCGTCAGCGCCGCCCGGCGCCGCGGCCACTGTCTTAGAGAAGCACAGAATCTCTGGCCGGTCCGGAAAATGGAACCGCAGGTTGCGAAGCTGAGCCAGGGCCGGATGCGATCGCCTGATCGCGTTGAGCTGCGCGATAAAGGGCGCGATACTCAGAGTTCCTTCGCTCGGCGAGCGCCCAGTCCCGCGGCCGGTACTGGTATTTCTCTGAGTCCAGGTACTCCTCGCTGCCCGGCCGCATCGGCGTGTTCTCGCATAGCTCGAAGCCGGCGTAGACGCCCCAGGAGGGCGACAGCATCGCGGCCAGCACCGCCCGCACCCTGAAGGCGGCGGGATTGGCGTGCTGCAGGTAGCTGCCGAGGATGTCGGGCGTGTTGACGAAGAAGTTGGGCCGCATATAGGCGGCCGCGGGGCCGGAGAGCTCGGTCAGGTACTCGGTCAGCTCGGCTGCCGAGTTACGCCAGGTGAAGTACGTATACGACTGGTGAAAGCCGATCTTGGCGAGCGCGTGCATCATCGCGGGCCTGGTAAAGGCCTCGGCCAGGAAGATCACGTGCGGGTCCGTCGCGGCGATCTCGCCGAGCAGCCGCTCCCAGAACGGCAGCGGCTTGGTGTGCGGGTTATCGACGCGGAAGATCGTCACGCCGTGGCTGATCCAGTGCCGCACCACCCGCAGCACCTCGTTGTAGATGCCCTCCGGGTCGTTGTCGAAGTTCATCGGATAGATGTCCTGGTACTTCTTCGGCGGGTTCTCGGCGTAGGCGATCGTGCCGTCCGCGCGGGTGGTGAACCACTCGGGATGCTTGGCCACCCACGGGTGGTCGGGCGAGGCCTGCAGCGCGAGGTCGAGCGCCACCTCCAGGCCGAGCCCGGTCGCCTTGGCCACGAAGTAGTCGAAGTCGGCGAAGGTGCCGAGATCGGGGTGGATCGCGTCGTGGCCGCCGTCGGGCGATCCGATCGCCCACGGCGAGCCTGGGTCATCGGGGCCAGCCCTGAGCGCGTTGTTCTTGCCCTTGCGCGCCGTCGTGCCGATCGGATGGACCGGCGGCAGGTAGACGACGTCGAAGCCGCTCGCCGCGATGGCGTCCAGCCGCCGCGCCGCCGTGCGCAGCGTCCCAGAGACCGAGCGACGCCGCCCGAGCGGATCGACCCTCGCGCCCTCCGAGCGAGGGAAGAACTCATACCACGAGCCGAACAGCGCCCGCTGCCTGTGCACGATCAGCGGGCACCACGGCGAACGGGTCGTGAGCTCGCGCAGCGGGAACGCCGCGAGCGTGGCGGAGACCTCGGCCGTGAACGCGCTTCCCAGCCGGTCAACCGGCGTTCCCTGAGCCCCGCGCAACGCCTTGGCGACCTTCTTGTACAGCGTGCGCGCGGCCACGGCATCGTCCGCGACCGCGGGTTTCTGGGCTTTGGCGGCGCGCTCGAAGAGCAGCGCGCCCTCCTCCAGCATCAGGTCGACGTCCTGGCCGATCGGCACCTTGATCGCGGCGTCGTGCCGCCAGTGCGCGATCGGGTCTCCCCAGGCCTCGACCCGGAAGTGCCACAGTCCCTCGCTGCCGCGGCGTGACCTCGGCGCCGTACCGGTCGGCGCCCCTGGCTAAGCGCCCGCATTGTCACAATTGGGCAGACAATTGCCGGCGGGATCTCGCAGCACGACGCCGGCGCCGAGCATCTCGTGGCCCTCGCGGAACACGGTCGCCGACACGGGCATGGTCTCGCCGGTGACCGCCTTCGCTGGACTGCCGGCCGCAGTCACCACGGGCTGGATATCGAGAATGGGGATCCTGCCGATCACCACGAAAAGCTACCCAATCGTGCCGAGGTGGCATGCACGCGGGCTGGCTTTGCTGGCCGCCGGTTCCGGCTTGGGCGGACGCAGCTCGAGACGGGCTGCGCCAGGGGCTGCGGTCCTCGTCGCTCTCAGCACGCATTAGGGTCACTCAGCGTGAGAGCAATCCGCCGGTTCACCATCCATCCTGCGCTGCCCGCCGCCGCTTGCCCCGCTGCGCACGCTCATGCTCAACCTGCGCTGGTCCTGGCACGCCCCGACCAGGGCGCTCTTCGCCGAGATCGACCCGCTGGCCTGGGACGAGTTCAGGCCATGACCCGGCCGGGCTGCTCGCGCTGGGTCTCGCACGAGCGCCTCGCCGAGCTCGCCGGGGACGCGGATTTCCTCGGCCGGCTGGGCGCTGCGGTGGCTGAGCTCGGGGAGTACCGGACCGGCCAGCGCTGGTATCAGCTGTCCGGCCAGGTCGACGATGGCCCGGCGGCGATCGCGTACTTCTCGCCTGAGTACGGCATCACCGCGGCGCTTCCGCAGTACTCGGGCGGCCTCGGCATCCTGGCCGGGGACCACCTGAAGTCGGCGAGCGATCTTGGCGTTCCGCTGATCGGCGTCGGCCTGCTGTACCGGCACGGCTACTTCACCCAGTCGCTGTCGGCCGAGGGCTGGCAGGCCGAGCGGTACCCCGCCTCGGACCCGGCCGGCTTGCCCATCGCGCTGCTCCGCGACGCGGACGGCGCCCCGGCCAGGGTCACGGTCGGCCTGCCGGACGGCAAGCGAGCTCGCCGCCCAGATCTGGGTCGCCGATGTCGGCCGGATCCCGCTGCTGCTGCTCGACTCCTACACCGAGGACAACGACCCGCTGCTGCGCGAGGTCACCGACCGGCTGTACGGCGGCGGCAGCGACCACCGGCTGCGCCAGGAACTGCTGCTCGGCATCGGCGGCGTCCGGGCGGTCAGGCTGTACTGCGCCATCACCGGCCACCCGCAGCCCGAGGTGTTCCACACCAACGAGGGCCATGCCGGTTTCCTCGGCATCGAGCGGATCAGGGAGTACCTGGCCGGCGGCGCGTCCTTCGCCGAGGCGGTCGAGCTGACCAGGGCCGGAACCGTGTTCACCACGCACACGCCGGTGCCGGCCGGCATCGACAGGTTCGACAAGACGTTGATCGAGGAGCAGTTCGGGCCGGACAGCGGCGAGTCCGGCCTGCCGGTCGAGCAGATGCATGGCGTTCGGCGCCGAGACCTACCACGGCGGCAACCCTGAGCGATTCAACATGGCCGTGATGGGGATGCGGCTGGCGCAGCGGGTCAACGGCGTCAGCACGCTGCACGGCGAGGTCAGCAGGGAGATGTTCACGGGGCTGTGGCCGGGCTTCGATACCTCCGAGGTCCCGATCGGGTCGATCACCAACGGCGTGCACGGGCCAAGCTGGGTGGCTCCGGAGATCCTGAGCCTGGCGCGAGCAGGGGCACCAGGCTGGCGCCGCCGAATGGCTCGCCGACGACGCGCCCGCCTGGGAGGCGGTCGCCGCCGACCCGGCCCGGATCTTCCAGATCAGGCAGACGCAGCGGGCGCGCCTGGTCGCGGCAGGCAAGGTCGCAGGCTGCGCGCCTCGTGGCGGCAGCGCGGCGCCTCGGACGCCGAGCTTGCCTGGATCGCGAACGCGCTGGACGAGAACATCCTGACGATCGGATTCGCCCGCCGGGTGCCGTCCTACAAGCGGCTGACGCTGATGCTGGCTGACCCGGACCGGCTGACAGGCGCTGCTGCTCGACCCCGAGCGGCCGGTGCAGATCGTGATCGCGGGGAAGGCTCATCCGGCCGACGACGGCGGCAAGGCGCTGATCCAGGAGATGGTCAGGTTCGCCGACGACCCGGCCGTCAGGCACCGGATCGTGTTCCTGCCCGACTACGACATGGAGCTCGGCAGGTCCATGGTGCAGGGCTGCGACGTCTGGCTGAACAACCCGCTGCGGCCGCTTGAGGCGTGCGGCACCTCAGGCATGAAGGCGGCGCTGAATGGCGGGCTGAATGTCTCGGTCAGGGACGGCTGGTGGGACGAGTGGTTCGATGGCGAGAATGGCTGGGCTATTCCGTCCGCCGACTCGGTCGCCGATCAGGAGCGGCGCGACGCTGTCGAAGCAGCCGCGCTCTATGACCTGCTCGGCCGCTCGGTCGCGCCGATGTTCTACGACCGCCGGCGCCGACGGCCTGCCGCGCCGCTGGCTGGAAATGGTCACGCACACGCTGCGGACGCTGGGCCCGAAGGCGCAGGCGACCCGGATGGTGCGGGAGTACACGACGCGGCTGTACCGGCCCGCCGCGCTGGCCTCGCAGGGCGCTAACCAACGACCTCGGCTAGCGAGCCGTACGCCGGAGCGGCCGAGCTCGCCGCGTGGAAGCAGCGGGTGACCAAGGCGTGGCCAGGGGTCAGGATCGAGCACGTCGAGTCCCACGACGGCGAGCAGCACCCGGGCGCGCGCTGGCCGTGCGGGCTGGCGTCGCGCTCGGCGAGCTGTCGCCGGAGGACGTGACCGTCGAGGTGCTGGCCGGCCGGACCGGCGACGATGACGAGATCGCCGACCCGGTCCGCACCGCGCTGGCGCTGGAGTCCGAGCCAGGCGCCGACTCCGTGGCCTGGTACAGCGGTGAGGCCGTGCTCGGCCAGCCTGGCCCGTTCGGCTACACGGTCAGGGTGCTGCCCAGCCACCCGCAGCTCACAGGCCCGGCCGAGATGGGCCTGGTCGTCGTGCCGGTCGCCCCCGCCGGCATGCTCACCGGCGACCTCCGCTAGCCCCGACTCCGCCCGGCTCAGCTGGTGCCCGCCCCGCCCGGCTCAGCGGCGCTCCGCTCCGCCCAGCTGGTGCTCCATGATCACGGACACTTTTCGCAGTCCTGCCGAAAGACGTCCGTGATCATGGTCGTGGAGCGGCCTTTGGCCGCCAGTGCGCGGCCTTGGGCACTCGTGGAGCAGCTTTGGCGCTCGTGCAGCGGCCTTGGGCCGTTCTCGGAAAAGACATCGGCTATCGCAGGGAAATTTGTCGTCTTGCTGGGTAGAACGCCAGCAAAGCTGAGGGACATGTGACATCCTGTGATTCGACGACTTCAAGGAGTAGTGCCACTACTGGTCACTGTCAGTCACGACGTAGTCACCAGAGTAAACAACGAGAGGATCCGCAGCAGTGAGAACTCAGATCAAGCCGGACAATAGGCTCCTCACCCCTGCCGAGGTCGCTGCCATGCTGCGGGTCGACCCCAAGACGGTGACGCGCTGGGCTCGGGGCGGCAAGCTGTCCTCGATCCGGACGCCCGGCGGGCACCGCAGGTACAGCGAGTCGGAGGTCCGCGGGTTCCTGAACAGCTGGCAGGGCGTCACCCTGCCGCGCGCTGTTGGTGAGTGAGACACGACACCTCGTCCCGCGGTTGCGTAAGGAGGGCCTGCCCGGCTTAACGGGCAGGCCCTCCTTCACTGTCAGCGGCCGAGGCCTTGCGTAAGATCGCCGGGCAGGACCGGCAGCATTCGCACGGCGGAGGCCAGCATGGGCGAGTTCGTTCAGGTGGAAGTCGATCAGGCAATCGCCACGATCAGGCTCGACGCGGCCGCCCATGAACGCGATTAACGCCAAGCTGACGGCCGAACTCGCCGCGGCCGCCGCGTCGGTGGCCGACGACGAGCAGGTCAGGGCAGTGGTCATCTACGGCGGCGAGAAGGTTTTCGCCGCCGGCGCCGACATCAAGGAGATGGCCGACGCCAGCTATACCGCGATGACGGTCACCAGCCGCCGGCTGCAGGACGCCCTGAACGCCGTGGCCAGGATCGGCAAGCCCGTCGTCGCGGCGATCACCGGGTACGCGCTCGGCGGCGGGATGGAGCTCGCCCTGTGCGCGGACTTCCGGGTGGCTGGCGAGAACGCGAAGGTCGGCCAGCCGGAGATCCTGCTCGGCCTGATCCCGGGAGCCGGCGGCACCCAGCGGCTGCCCAGGCTGGTCGGTCCGGCCAGGGCCAAGGACATCGTCTTCACTGGCAGGTTCGTCGGGGCGGCCGAGGCGCTCGCGATCGGGCTCGTCGACAAGGTCGTTCCTGACGCTGAGGTCTATCAGGCCGCGCGCGACCTGGTGGCCAGGTACGCGGCCGGTCCTGCCATCGCGCTGCGCGCGGCCAAGCAGGCGATCGACGACGGGCTCGAGGTGGATCTCGCTACTGGCCTGGAGATCGAGCGGCTGCACTTCGCCGGGCTGTTCGCGACCGAGGATGCGGGCACGGGCATGCGCAGCTTCGTGGAGAATGGACCTGGGAAGGCATCGTTTGCCGGACGGTAGCGGTGCCGGCCGAGGCCGCCGGTAAGCGGAGGGGCAGGACGGACGCGAACATGACAGTGCCGGTATGACAGGGCCGGGTGACGCCGTCCAGGGCGATGACGGACTCTCGCTGGACATGGTGGCTGCGGCGCTGCGCGCCGACAGCTCTGATATCGCGATCTATGCCAAGGTGCTGACCGAGTCACTCGGGGAGTCCCTGCCCGCCGGCTGCGTGACCGTCGATCGTTCCAGGAGCATGTCCGACCGCATGCGAGACCGGCCAGGCACGGTGACGCGGGTCTCGGTCAGGCTCGGCGAGAAGACCATGACGCTGGGCACGGAGCGCGGTGCCCCAGTCGCGGAGATTTGCCACGAAGTGCGCGGCATCGTGCTCTCCCGCAACGTCGTGCCGATCGCCGAGTGGGCCGCCGAGCTCGCCAGGGGCCTGGTCGCGCACGCCGAGCAGAACGCGGCAGCCGCTACGGCCCTGCGCCGGCTGGTCGCCGGAGGCTAGCGGAGTCCATGCGCGAGGCGCGAGGCTCCGCACGTCACCTGCGGCACGAGCCGCGGGTGAGCCGACAGTGCCCCTTGTTGTTTGTTATGCCAACTTTTGGGTCAGGAGCAGGTAACAGCGCTCGCTCTCGTCAGCGTGGGCAACCAGCGGAAATCGATTCGTAAGCTATGAGGTCATGAGGGTGCAGGACCGCACGCCCGAATGTCTCGGGCCGTATCGCCTGATCAGGCGGCTCGGCGAGGGTGGCATGGGCGTCGTGTACCTGGCCGCGGACGCTGGCCGACGTCCAGGTCGCGCTCAAGGCGCTGCACCCAGGGATGGCCCAGGAGGCCAACGCCAGGCGACGGATGGGCCGCGAGGTCGAGACCATGCAGCGGGTACGCAGCCGCTACGTGGCCGAAGTGCTCGACGCCGACCTGGACGGCGACCCGCCCTACATCGTGACCAGGTACGTGCCAGGCCTGAGCCTCGACGAGGTGGTCAGCAACGGTGGCCCGCTGGCCGGCCCGGCCCTGGCTCGGCTCGCGTACGGACTGGCTGAGGCGCTCGCCGCGGTGCACGGAGCCGGGGTGGTGCACCGCGACCTGAAGCCAGGAAACGTGATGATCGCGGACGGCGAGCCCATGGTGATCGACTTCGGCATCGCTCACGTTCCCGAGACCACCAGGCTGACCATGACGGGCATGTTCATGGGGACGCCCGGTTACCTGGCACCGGAAGTGATCGAGGGCAAGGACAGCGGACCCGCGTCCGACGTGCACTCGTGGGCCGCCACGGTGGCGTTCGCCGCAACTGGCAGGCCGCCGTACGGAACGGGCCCGTTCGAGACCATCTTCTACCGGATCGTGCACGGCGCGCCGAACCTGGACACGCTGCCATCGCCGCTCCGGCCAATCCTGGAGGACGCGCTCGCCAGGGACCCGGCCAGACGCCCGTCTGCGGCCGTGATCGGCCAGCGGATCGCGGCGATAGATCCCGCGACGCTGATCCCGAGCCCGCCAGCGGCCGCCGCCCGGCTGGCCGGGGGGCCCGCAGGGCCAATGCCCGGCGGACCTGGTCCGTCGCCCACAGTCGGTGACGGGCACGACTGGCAAGGGTGGCCATCCACGACCAAGCCGCTGACCGCATCGAGCCCGCGGCCAAGTCCGAACGCGAGCGACCTCCGCGAACTGCTGCCGCCGGTGGGCTACGGAACGAGCCATCCTGGCCAGCCAGGTCAGGCTGGCAACGGGGCAGGCGGGTCAACCGCCGGGCTAGCCAATGGAGCAGGTCGACCGGGGGGCGCCGGCGCGGCCGGCGGTCCCGGCGCCCTTGAGCTACGCGGAAAGGGGCACGGCCCCGCTGCGCCGTCGCCGTCCGGAGCCCAGTGGCCGGGCGGCTGGCAGCCAGGCGGGCAGGCGGAGGACGGCCAGCGCGGCTGGCCGGACGGCCGGGCCGGTGTCGCCGTGGAGCCTGCTGGTGATCGCCACGGTGGCGATGGTCGTCGCGATCAGCGTGATGGCGCCGATCATCGGGACCGGCTTCGCGCTCGCCGTGCTGGTCGCGCTGCGCGCCGTCACGATCACGAGCCGGCATCTCGACAAGCGGCGGGCCGCCGACGGCGGCAACGGCGAGCATGCCCGTGCTGGCGGTCGCGTTCTACCCGGTCGCCGTGCTGCGCGCGCTGCTCGGCCTGATCCTGTCCGCGCCGGTGGCGCTGCTCGCGTTCTGCGTGGCGACCGCGATCACGATCATCGCCGTACCGGTTCACCCGCTGCCGCAGGCCGTGGCGTTCGGCGCCGGCGCGCTGGTGGCGGTCGTGGGGCTCGGCCCTGGTTCTGAGGGCAGCAGGACGGCGCTGGCCAGGCTTTACACGTCGGCGGCCAGGAGCACGAGCCTGCTGGCCATCGCGTACGTGGGGGTGATCGCAGTCGCGATCTGGGCAGCGGTCAGCGCGTGGTACCAGTCGCCCGCACCGGCCTACTGGCCGGTCAACAGCCTGCACGATCAGCTGCTGCACTTCCCGGCGGTTCGCACCATAGTGACCGATGTGCGGCACAACCTGCTCAATCTGGTTCACCAGATCGGCCTGTAGGACGCGAAGGACCGGTCGGGTGCTCAGCGCGACTGAGTGATGAGGGCGATCCCCGGCACCAGCCGCGGGCACCGGCCCTGCCGGTCCTGGCCCGGCCTGGTCCTGGCCCTGCCGGTCCTGGCTGGCGCGGCACCGCCAGCGCGTGCGCCTGGGTCACGTGGGCCCTGCCGCCGTTCGGCTCCCCTGGTAGCTGAGGCTTGGCGAGGCCCAGCGCGATCACCTCGTTGGCGAGCCGGATCCTGCGGTTCGTGCCCTCGGGGATGCGCAGCTTCGTATAGAGCCTGAGCAGGTGCTGCTTGACCGCGGCCTCGGTGACGACGAGGTCGGCGGCGATCTCGCGCGCGGTCGCGGGAGCGACGAAGGCGTCCTCGGACATGGCTGGGCGGCACAGCGACGCGATCACGTCGAGTTCGCGCCTGGTCAGTTCGGGGGCGGCCGTCCGCAGGTGCTCGGCGTCGACGTTCTCGTCCGTCGCGATGCCTGCGATCCGGCACCTGGCCGAGCCGAAGGTCAGGGCGTCACCGTCGACCAGCAGCCGCCTGGCCACGAGTCGGCCGTTCACCCTGGTGCCGTTGCGTGATAAACCCAGGTCCATCACGTAGACGTAAGGTCCGCGGCGGACCAGCTCGGCGTGCAGCAGGGACACGCTCGGATCGGGCAGCTTGATGTCTACGTGTCTGCCGCGGCCAACCGTCGTCACGTCCGGCTGAAGCGGAAGCTGGGCTCCGGTGCTCGCGACCTGAATGTGGGGGCCTTCCATAGACAGCACCTTCCGCGACCTTCCGCGCAGGAGACACGCGCTTCCCTGCAGCATGCCTACCCGTATGAGACGGATACAACCCGGGCAACCCGGGCGGAGCGGGACCGGCCGGCGCGTAGGTATCGGATACGGCGGGAAAGTACACTTCCGAGCGGGCCGTTCTGGAGGCGAGGCAATGGCGCAGCAGCCATCGAAGGGACTGGCGGACGTCGTAGCCGCCGCGACCGCTCTGAGCGACATCGACGGCCGGGCTGGCCGCCTCTCCTACCGCGGTTACGACATCAATGAGCTAGCTGGCGTCGCGACCTTCGAAGAGGTCGCCTACCTGCTGCAGCGCGGCGCCCAGCCGAGTCGAGGCCGACCTCGCCTGCTACCACACCGAGATCATGGCTGGCCGCGCGCTAGGCGCGCTGGTCACCGCCGACCTCTCGGCGGTCGCGCACCATCAGGAGCCGATGGAGGCCCTGCGCACGCTTGTGTCGCTGGCCAGCGCCAGTGACCCTGACAAGGACTCCAATGCGGCCGACGCCAACCTGCGCAAGGCCGCGCGGCTGACCGCGCAGCAGCCCGTGCTGGTGGCCGGGTATGAGGCGGCCAGGAACGGGCGCGAGGTGCCGGAGGCCGACCCCGAGCTGAGCCTGGCCGGCAACTTCCTGCTGCAGGTGACCGGCGCCAGGCCAAGCGCCCGCGCGGCTGAGATCCTGGACATCTGCCTGGTCCTGCATGCCGACCACACGATGAACGCGTCGACGTTCGCCGCCCGGGTCTGCGCCGCCACCCTGTCTGACATGCACTCGGCAGTGGTCGCCGCGCTCGGCACGCTCAAAGGCCCGCTGCACGGCGGCGCGAACGAGCAGGTCATGCGGCTGCTCGAGGAAATCGCGAAGAACGCCCAGGCCGACCCCGTCGAGGCGGCGGGCACCGAGGTGTCGCGCCAGACTCCGAAGCGGCGAGAAGATCATGGGCTTCGGCCACCGGGTGTACAAAGTAGAGGACCCGCGCGCCACCATACTCCGCAAGCTCGCGGCCGAGCTGGCGCAGGCGGCGGGCGACGATACCTTCTACCGGATGTCACGCAGGATCGAGGAGACGGTGCTCGCCGAGAAGGGGCTGTACCCGAACGTCGACTTCTTCGCCGCGACGGTCTACCACTACCTGGGCATCCCGACCGACCTGTTCACGCCCGTGTTCTCGGTGTCGCGGATGGCCGGGTGGACGGCCCACGTGATCGAGCAGCACGCGGACAACAGGCTGATCAGACCCGACAGTGAGTACATCGGCGAGGCCGGCTTGACCTGGATGCCGCTGGCGGCGCGATGAGCGGTGGCCGGCACGGCGCGCGCAGGCGCGGCCCCAGGCAGCCAGGCCGGGGGCGGAACGAGCAAACTGCGGATCAGGCGCAACAAGGACGTTCGGGGCAACTGCCTTACCTGGCGGTGCTTGTCGGCGTCGCGATCGCGCTGGCGATAATAGGCCAAGGCGTCCACCTCGTCAGAAGCGGTACGTTGGTACTCGCAGGCGTGTTGCTCGTTGCCGCCGTGGCCAGGCTGGTCCTGCCCGAACGGCGAGCAGGAATGCTGTCATCGAGGCGGCGGTTGCTCGATGTGGCGATCTTCGGGGTGCTCGGCGTCGGCTTGCTGGCCGCCGGGCTCGTGGTGCCGGTGCCCGGTTAGCCGCGCGGCCGGCGAAGCCTCCGTATTCGAGCTATTACATGAAGGGATCCATTGGCGTGTCCAAGATCAAGGTGGCCAATCCCGTCGTCGAACTCGACGGCGACGAGATGACTCGCATTATCTGGCAGTTCATCAAGGACGATCTGATCCTGCCGTACCTGGACATCGACTTGCGGTACTACGACCTGTCGATCCAGAACCGGGATGCCACCGACGACCAGGTGACGATCGACGCGGCCAATGCGATCAAGCAGTTCGGGGTCGGGGTCAAGTGCGCGACCATCACGCCCGACGAGGCCAGGGTCGCCGAGTTCGGCCTCAAGAAGATGTGGCGCTCGCCCAACGGCACGATCCGCAACATCCTCGGCGGCGTCGTGTTCCGCGAGCCGATCGTGATCGAGAGCATCCCCAGGTTCGTCCCCGGGTGGACGAAGCCGATCATCATCGGCCGCCACGCACATGGCGACCAGTACCGGGCCAGCGACTTCGTCGTGCCAGGCAGCGGCACCGTGACGATCTCCTACGAGCCCGATGACGGTGCTGGCCAGCCGCTCGTGATGGAGGTCGCCAGGTTCACAGGCGGCGGCGTAGCCATGGGGATGTACAACTTCGACGACTCGATCCGCGACTTCGCCAGGGCCACCATGCGCTACGCGCTGGACCGCGGCTTCCCGCTGTACCTGTCGACCAAGAACACGATCCTCAAGGCCTACGACGGCCGCTTCAAGGACATCTTCGCTGAGGTCTTCGACTCCGAGTTCAAGGCCGATTTCGAGGCCGCTGGCCTGACCTACGAGCACCGGCTGATCGACGACATGGTGGCCCAGGTCATCAAGGGCGATGGCGGCATCGTCTGGGCCTGCAAGAACTACGACGGCGACGTGGAGTCCGACATCGTTGCCCAGGGCTTCGGCTCGCTCGGCCTGATGACCAGCGTGCTGATGACGCCGGACGGGTCCATGCATCGAGGCCGAGGCCGCGCACGGCACCGTGACCAGGCACTACCGGCAGCACCAGCAGGGCAAGCAGACCTCGACGAACCCGATCGCGTCGATCTTCGCCTGGACCAGGGGTCTGTCCTATCGCGGCAAGCTCGACAACACCCCAGCTGTCACGGCTTTCGCCGACACGCTGGAGCGGGTGTGCATCGAGACGGTCGTGAGCGGAATGATGACCAAGGACCTGGCGCTGCTGATCGGCCAGGACGCTCCGTACCTGACCACCGAGGAGTTTCTCGGCGCGCTGCACAAGAACCTGCAAGCCGCGATGGTCTAGCAGGAGAGACCTCCGCGGCGGCGCCGCGAGTGAGCAAAGGAGATGCAACGTCGATGGCCCGTTCAGGGAAGGTAACGGTAGTCGGGGCCGGCTTCTACGGCTCGACCACCGCCCAGCGGCTCGCTGAGTACGACATCTTTGACGAGGTCGTGCTGACCGACATCGTCGATGGCAAGCCGGAGGGGCTGGCGCTGGACATGAGCCAGTCCCGCCCGATCGAGGGCTTCGAGACCACGATCACGGGACAGACGACCGGTCAGGGCGGCGAGGGCTACGAGGCGATCGCGGGCTCGTCGATCGTCATCGTCACGGCCGGATTGCCGCGCAAGCCCGGCATGAGCCGGATGGACCTGATCGGCGTCAACGCCGGGATCGTGCGCAGCGTGACCGAGCAGGTCGTCAAGCACGCGCCAGAGGCCGTCCTGATCGTGGTCTCCAACCCGCTGGACGAGATGACAGCGCTCGCCGCGAAGGTCTCCCAGTTCCCCGCGCAGCGGGTGATCGGGCAGGCGGGCATGCTCGACACGGCCAGGTTCAGCTACTTCGTGGCCGAGCGGCTCGGCGTTCCCGTCGGCTCGGTCACGACGCTGACGCTCGGCTCGCACGGCGACACGATGGTGCCGGTCCCGTCCGCCTGCGAGGTCGACGGCACGCCGCTGGCCAAGTTGCTCGACGCCGACGAGGTCGCGGCGCTGGTTGAGCGCACCAGGAACGGCGGCGCCGAGATCGTGGGCCTGCTCAAGACGGGCTCCGCCTACTACGCGCCGTCCGCGGCCGCGGCCAGGATGGCCAGGGCCGTCGCCCTCGACACCGGGCAGGTCATGCCGGTCTGCACGTGGGTGGACGGCCAGTACGGGATCTCGGGCGTCTACCTCGGCGTGGAGGCTGAGATCGGCGCGGGCGGCATCCGCCGGGTCGTGGAGCGCGACCTCACCGAGTCCGAGCTGGCGGGCCTGCGCGCAGCCGCCGAGGCCGTGCGGGCCAAGCAGGCCGACGTCGCGAGCATGTAGGCGTCAGCTCGCGCGGTCAGAATTCGGCCCTGCGGCGCATGCCGCGGGGGCGGCCGTCCGGGTCGTAGACGAGGCGGTACAGCGGGCGCGAGTAGAGCCGCTGCCAGCGGGTCAGGTGCGGCGCGTGATAGTGCCTGAGCTGGCCGGGCGGCCTCGGGCCTCGCCGGCCGTTCGCGTGCCAGGCGTCCAGGGCCGAGGCGGTGCGCCAGAACGCGTCGAACGTCTCGGCCGCGCTCGCGTCGGGGTCCAGCCGAGCGCCCAGGTGCTCGTCGCTGAGCTGGAGCCTGAGCGAGCGGGCGAAATCACCGCCGACTGGGCGATCGGCGGCGAGAGTCCCGGCCGCCGCGGACCCTGCCGTCCAGCCGCGGCCTGCCCAGCCGCCAAGCTGGGCCTCAATGTCAGGTCCATGGCCCGTGACCAGCGCCGGATCGCTCGCGACCGGGAGTTCCATGGTGTCCTTGCCGGCGCCGCCGCGCAACGCGCCTGGGCCCTCGTCGGGCAGGTCAAGAATGGCGCAGCTGATCTCGGAGTCGTGCGTCCACGAACGGCGGTTGAAGTTGTCCGAGCCGATGATCGACCAGGTGTCGTCGACGATGCAGACCTTGGCGTGCACGTAGATGGGCGTGCCGGCCGCGTTTTCCAGGCCGTAGACGGCGACCCGGCCGCCCCCGGCCTGGCGCAGCATCCGCATCGCGTCGACCCTGCCGATCAGGTTCGGCGGCTTGGAGACCGCGCCGTCCATGTCCGGATACCTGGGTATCACCGCGATCAGCCTGAGGTCGGGACGCTCGGCGAGAGCGCTGGCCAGGGCCTCGACGACGACGGCGGACCACAGGTACTGGTCCTCCAGGTAGATCAGCGAGCTGGCCCTGGTCAGCACCTTGAGGTAGGCACGGGCGATGCTGCGCTCGCCCTTCGGGGCGAAGCTGTAGCCGGGACGGCGGAACGGGTAGGTGCGCAGCAGTTGCACCGCGTGCGTACCGCGGGGCTCGGGGTCGGGCTCCTGGCCGGGTAGCCGGTTCGCGCTGTCGTCTTGCCGGTCGACTAGGTCGTGCACCCGTGACACCGGGTTCAGCGTGATCGGCACCGGGTCATTCCAGCGCTCCCTGAACGCTGCCTCGACGTCGCCGACAGCTGGCCCGCTGATCATCGCCTGGATGTCGTGCCAGGGTGGCCGCTCGCCGTACACCGCCGCCATGGGCTGACGCTGCGGATCGCCGCCGTGGCTGGCATCGTCACGGCGGCTGTGACACAGGTCGATCCCGCCCACGAACGCCACGTCGTGCTCCGGCCGACCCGGATGGCGCAGCACCACCATCTTCTGGTGATGCGACCCGCCAGCCCTGACGCGCATGTCGAGCAGGCATTGGCCGCCTGCGGCGACTATGCCCTCGCCAAGGTGCCTGTTCTCTTCCCCGCTGAACTGGACCTTGTCCCAGTGCGAGCGCCAGATCAGGCCGCGCACCAGCACCCCGCGCCGTGCCGCGGCGGAGAATGCCTCTTCCACGCTCGGCCCGTCCTCGCTGAGGCGTTCGTCAGGATCGCCACGCCAGTCGGTGAATAGCAGCAGGTCCCCTTGCTGCATCGCGTTCACTCTGGTCGCCAACTCGGCGAAGTAGCTTGCGCCGTGCACCAGCGGGACGACCTCGTTCCCCGTGGACCAGGCCGTGCCGCCGGGATGTCTGCTGTCCAGCTTCGTGGCCGGGTTGCCGCGTTCGCCGGCCGTCAGGAACCACTCGTCGATGCGCACGGCGCCCAGCTACCCGCGGCCGGTGACTTCACCCGTGCGCGCCCGGCCCGCGTCGGCAGGGCAGCGGAGGCGGGTTGGGATGTTAGAAGATCGGCCCGGCGGGCAACTCACCGGCATGGCTGTACTCAGAGCGGTCGCGCGTCCGATGCTGGCGTCGATCTTCATCGCCCAGGGCTTCGGCACGATGCGTCACCCCGAGCGGGTCGTCAAGAAAGCCGAACCAGTGGTGCGGCCGGTGACCGAGCGAGTCTCGTTCCTGCCCGACGACCCCGAGCAAGTGGTGCGTCTCAACGGTGCTGTCCAGCTCACCGCGGGGGTGCTGCTGGCCCTCGGCTGGCTGCCGCGGCTCTCGGCAGCGGCCATCGCTGGCACGCTGGTGCCGACCACGGCGGCCGGGCACCGCTTCTGGGAGTTCGATGACGAGCAAGAGCGGGCGCAGCAACGGATCGGATTCCTCAAGAATCTCGCCATGTTCGGCGGGCTGCTGATCGCGGCGGGCGACACGGCGGGCCGGCCATCGCTGGCCTGGCGGAGCAAGCACGCGGTGCACACCGCTCGCCGCGAGGCCGCGCTGGCCGCCAAGACCGCCCGCACCTCAGGGAAGACGGCGGCGAAGGCGACCAGGCTGCGGAGCAAGCTCCCGGTCGGATGAGATGACCGGCGGGAGGCCTGGGGACTGGCTGGGGCGTCCCCGCCGGCAGGCGGGGGCCGTCACCCGCACCGACGTCCGGGTAGGCACGTCGGCTGTGGCCGGCCTGATCGCCTTGGTGCTGTCAGGCGCGCTGTGGAACTGGGCCTACGCCCCGACCATCGGCTGGGATGTCACGGCCATCGTGTTCTGTACCTGGATCTGGCTGGTGATCTGGCCGATGGACGCGGCCGATACTGCCGCGAAGGCCAGATCGGAGGATCCCAACCGCGCGATCAGCGACGGGCTGATGCTGTCGGCCTGCGTGGCAAGCATCGTGGCAGTCGGCATCGTGCTGGTGGGAGCCCACGCCGCCAGCGGCGTGACGGCGGACATGCTCGCCGCGCTCGGCCTGGTCAGCATCGCGGTGTCCTGGCTGACCGTGCACACGATCTTCGCGCTCAAGTACGCGGTGCTGTATTTCGAGGGCGCTGAAGGCGGCGTGAACTTCCACCAGCGGGAGCCGCCCTGCTACCGGGATTTCGCGTATATGGCGATGACGGTCGGCATGACGTTCCAGGTGGCCGACACCGACCTGCACGTCGACGTCGCTCAGGGCCGCGGTGCTCAAGCACGCGCTGCTGTCCTACCTGTTCGGCGCCGTGATCCTCGCCGCGACTATCAACCTGATCGCCGGCCTCGGCAGCGCGGCCAGCGGGTGAGCGAGCCGCCCACAATGCCGACGCGTACCGAATCAGCCAGCCGCGAGCCTGCGCAGGGCCAACTCGGCGTAGAGCGCGGTCCCGTCGGCCAGCGCCGCGTCGTCGAATGCGGCCTCGGCCGAGTGGTTGTAGGCCGCCGTGGCCGGGTCGGTGCCAGCCGGGCAGGCGCCCAGCATTATGAACGCACCTGGCACCTGCTCGAGCACGTAGGAGAAGTCCTCAGAGCCGGTCAGCGGGAACGGCGGGGTCGTGACCCTGGCGCTCGCCGAGCAACTCGCCGGCCGTCTGCTGGGCGAAGCCGACCTCGTTGGCGTCGTTGACCGTGACCGGGTAGCCGTCGACGAAGGAGGCGTCAGCCTCCAGACCGTGCGCCAGCGCGATCTGGCGGATCAGCCGCGGCGCCGCGTCCCTGATCTGGTCGCGATTCTGGGCCGAGAACGTCCGTACAGTGGCGACGAACTTGGCGTCGTCAGGAATGACATTGTCGGTCGTGCCCGAGTGAAAAGTGCCGACGGTGATTACCACGGGGTCGAAGACGTCGAATCGCCTGGTCACCATCGTCTGCAACGCCGTTACCATCTCACATGCCGCCGGGATGGGGTCGCTGGCCAGGTGCGGCTGGGAGCCATGGCCGCCGCGGCCGTGCACGGCGACGTGCAGGGTGTCGGCGGCGGCCATCGCGGTGCCAGGCCGGCTTGCGACGACCCCGAGCGGCAGCACGCTGGAGGCCACGTGCAGCGCGTAGGCGGCGCACGGCCGCTCGCCGGCCGCGTCGAGCACGCCCTCGGAGATCATGATCCTGGCGCCGCCCGCACCTTCCTCGCCAGGCTGGAACATGAAGATCACATTGCCAGCCAGGTCCGCCTGCCTGGCCGAGAGCAGCTTGGCCGCGCCCGCGAGCATGGCGGTGTGCAGGTCGTGGCCGCATGCGTGCATGGCGCCAGGCACCTGGGATTCGAACGGCACGCCGGTCCGCTCGGTCACCGGCAGCGCGTCCATGTCCCCGCGGAGCAGGACCGTCTTGCCGGGACGAGCGCCGCGCAGGACCGCGGTGACAGAACTGAGTCCCTGACCGATGCTGATCTCCAGCGGCAGCCCCTCCAGGGCGTCGAGCACCTTGCGCTGCGTCTTCGGCAGGTCGAGGCCGATCTCTGGCTCGGCGTGAATGGCGTGACGCAACTCGGTGACCTCGCCGCTGACAGCGGTGGCGTCGTCCAGGATCCCAGCAGCCATGCGCGGCCCTCCGGTCGTTCGACTTGTCGGAGACATGAGCGGATCACGCGGATTCCGCGGAATGTCCGTATCAGCATCGCACAGCCTGGCCGCGAATGTTCGACCGGCCGCCGCGATCTGCCTAGACTGATGCGCACACCACGTGACCGCGTGGTTCCTGCCGCTGGCAGCTATCAGTCAGGCAGCCGTCAGCGAAGGTGGGCTGCCGAGATCAGGGATGCGACGTGAGCGGCGTCGGCTGGGACGTAGTGGTTGTCCTCGCCTTCATTCTCATCGGCGGCTTTTTCGCGGCCGCCGAGATGGCTCTGGTATCGCTGCGCGAAGGTCAGATCAGGGCGCTGGCGAAGAAGGGCAAGCGAGGACAGCGGGCGGCACGGCTCGCGCACGACCCGAACAGATTCCTGGCCGCCGTCCAGATCGGCGTCACGGTTGCCACGCTGCTGTCCGGCGCGTACGGCGCCGAGACGCTGGTCGGGGATTTGAAGGGCTGGCTTGTCCACCAGGTGTCGCCGCACGTCGCCGACGTTCTCTCTTTCGTCGTCGTGACGCTGATCATCGCGTTCTTCTCGCTGGTGCTCGGCGAACTCGCGCCAAAGCGGTTCGCGCTGCAGCGCCAGGAGCGCATCTCGCTGCTCGCAGCGCCGGTTCTGGACCGGATCGCCCTGCTGGCGAGGCCGGTGGTCTGGATGATCAGCCAATCGGTCAACCTGGTGATCAGGGCGCTGGGCGGCGACCCGAAGGTCGGCCGCGGCACTATGAGCAGCGACGAGCTCAGGGACCTGGTCGCGGGGCACCAGAACCTCACCGCGGACGAACGGCACATCGTCAGCGAGGTCTTCGACGCGGGCAAGCGGCAGATCCGCGAGGTGCTCGTTCCGCGAACCGAGGTGGACTTCCTGCCCGCCTCGATGCCTGTGACCCAGGCGGTCGCGGTCGCCGCGAGGGCGACGCACTCGCGCTTCCCCGTCTTCGAGGACTCCTACGACGACGTGGTCGGCTTCGTCCACGCCAGGGACCTGCTCGACCCCGGCAGGAACGGGTCGGCCAGGGTTGGCGAGATCAGGCGGCCCGGTAAAGATGCTGCCGACCAGTAAGACCGTGATGTCCGCGCTGTCGGAGATGCGCAAGGACAGGGCCCACCTGGCGATCGTCGTCGACGAGTACGGCGGCACCGCGGGGATCGTGACGCTCGAGGACCTGGTCGAGGAGCTCATCGGCGACATCCAGGACGAGTACGACGTGGAGGGCAATCCGTCCAGGCGGCTGCGCACCGGCGAGATCGAGGTGGACGGGCTGATGAACCTCGACGACTTCGCCGAGCAGACCGGCATCGAGCTACCCGACGGGCCGTACGAGACCGTGGCCGGCTACCTGTTGTCAGCGCTTGGCCACCTGCCGCAGATGGGCGAGTCGGCCGAACTCGACGGCACCAGGCTGACCGTGACCGAACTGGACGGGCGCCGGATCTCCAGGGTCAAGGTCACAGAATCAACGCCGCCGCCCGCTCAGCCGACATGGTCCGAGACGGCGACCCAAGTAAGCTGACGCGGTGCAGCAGCGCGAGGCGATCCACGCTGCCGGCGAGCAGGCCAGGGCCGTCCGCCGCTTCGGCCGGGCGTCCGGCCGCGGCCGGCGATGGGCCGGTGCTCGTCGTTGACTTCGGTGCTCAGTACGCCCAGCTGATCGCGAGGCGGGTGCGGGAGTGCCAGGTCTACTCCGAGATCGTCCCGTCCACGACGAGCACGGAGGAGATCCTGCGGCGCAAGCCAGTCGGCGATCATCTTGTCCGGCGGGCCGGCCTCGGTGTACGCGCCCGGCGCTCCGCCGGCTCCTGCCGGATTGCTCGCGGCCGGCGTGCCCGTGCTCGGCATCTGCTACGGGTTCCAGCTGATGGTCCGCGACCTCGGCGGTGAGGTGGCCAGGACCGGGGCAGGGGAGTACGGCGCGACGGCGCTCGCGGTGAGCGGGCCAGGCGGCGCGTTGCTCGCGGGCCTGCCAGGCGCCCAGCAGGTCTGGATGTCGCACCGCGACACCTGCACCTTCGCGCCCGCCGGCTTCACGGTCACCGCGAGCACCCCTGGGACGCCGGTCGCCGCTGCCGAGAACGCCGGGCTTGGCCTGTACGGGATGCAGTTCCATCCCGAGGTCATGCACACCGAGCACGGCATGGCCATGCTGCGGAGCTTCCTCGCGGCCGCTGGCTGCCGGCCCGACTGGACGACCAGCAACATCATCGAGGAGCAGGTCGAGCACATCAGGGCGCAGGTGGGCGACGGTCACGCGATCTGCGGGCTGTCCGGCGGCGTCGACTCGGCCGTCGCCGCAGCCCTGGTCCAGCGGGCCATCGGTGCGCGGCTGACCTGCGTGTTCGTCGACCACGGGCTGTTGCGCAAGGGCGAAGCCGAGCAGGTCGAGCAGGACTTCGTCGCGGCCACTGGCGTCGACCTGGTCGTGGTGGACGCGCAGGCCGACTTCGCCGCGGCGCTGTCGGGCGTTTCCGACCCTGAGGACAAGCGCAAGATCATCGGCAGGGAGTTCATCAGGGCGTTCGAGCAGGCGGCCCGGCAGATAGTCGCGGCGGGCGCGCGCGGCGGCGCTGGCGGATGCGCAGGGTGGCGCAGCGGGCGCGCGGGTGGCGCGGCGGTGCGCGGACTCCGGTGGTGCCGCGGAGTTCCTCGTCCAGGGCACTCTCTACCCAGACGTCGTCGAGTCGGGCGGCGGAACGGGCGCCGCGAACATCAAGTCGCACCACAACGTCGGCGGCCTGCCCGAGGATCTCGGCTTCACGCTGATCGAGCCGCTGCGCACGCTGTTCAAGGACGAGGTACGCGCGCTCGGTGCCGAGCTTGGCCTGCCAGCCGAGATCGTGTGGCGGCAGCCATTCCCCGGGCCGGGCCTCGCGATCAGGATCGTCGGGGAGGTCACGCCAGAGCGGCTCAGGATCGTCAGGGACGCCGACGCGATCGCGCGGGCCGAGCTGACCGCCGCCGGGCTGGACCGGCAGATCTGGCAGTGCCCGGTGGTGCTGCTCGCCGACGTGCGCTCAGTCGGCGTCCAGGGCGACGAGCGCAGCTACGGCTACCCGATCGTTCTCAGGCCTGTGACCAGCGAAGACGCCATGACCGCAGACTGGGCGCGGGTGCCTGACGCGGTGCTCGCCAGGATCTCTGGCCGGATCACCAACGAGGTCCCCGAGATCAACCGCGTCGTGCTCGACGTCACGAGCAAGCCGCCAGGCACCATCGAGTGGGAGTAGCTGCGCGCCGCTCCGAGCCGCCGGCATGTATGGACGGTCCATCCATTGCGGATTTCGGTGATGGGTGGACCATCCATCGCACGCTCTGGCCAGGGACCGGGCCGAGACGGCGTTCCGGGTCCGATCAGGTGACGCGGGAGAGTTCGGCGGGGAGGTCCTGGTAGGACTTGTCGGCCGCGATCTGGCGCAGCCGGTCGAGGGCGTCCCAGACGTCGGTAAACCGCGTGGTGATCGGCGTCGGGCCGAGCCGCAGCCGGTCCGGGGTCCGGTAATCGCCGATCACGCCGGCCTCGATCAGCGCCTTGCTGATCCGCCAGGCGTCCGGATGGTGCAACGTGACGTGATTACCGCGACGGGCGTCGGCGCGCGGCGACGCGAGCCGGAACCCGTGCGGCTCCAGCCACTCGTCCGCTAGGCGGATCAGGTAGCTGGTCAGCGCGATGCCCTTGTCGCGCAGTCGCTCGATGCCGGCCTCGGCGAGCAATTTCGTGCCCTCGGCGACCGCGACCGTCCCGATGATCTGCGGCGTCCCGGTGGCGAACCGTTCGATGCCCGGCACCGGGTCATAGCCTGGCCCCATAGCGAACTGGTCGTTCTGCCCGAACCAGCCCCAGATCGGCTGCCGCAGCCGCTGCTGCAAGGAGCTGCGAACGTAGAGGAACGCGGGTGCGCCAGGCCCGGCGTTGACGTACTTGTAGGTGCAGCCGATGGCCAGGTCGGCCTCGCTCTCGTCGAGCCTGATCGGCACCGCCCCGACGGCGTGGCATAGGTCCCACAGCATCAGCGCGCCCGCCTCGTGTACCAGCCCGGTGATCCGCGGCATGTCGGCCAGCGCGCCGCTGCGGTAGGCCACGTGCGACAGGCTCACGAGGGCGACGTCGGGTCCGAGCGCCGCGAGCAGCGTCTCCTCGGACAGTCCCTGGTCCTGGTCGGTGTGGATCATCCGGAGTTCACACCCGCGCTGGGCTGCGATGCCCTCGAGCACGTAGCGGTCGGTGGGGAAGTTGTCGTCATCGGTGACCAGCACGGTGCGGCCGGGCTGGGCGTCCAGCGCCGCGCTGACCAGCTTGAACAGGTTCACGGTGGTCGAATCGCTCACCAGCACCTGGCCTGGCGCCGCGCCGGTCAGGTGCTCGCCGACCAGGTTCCCCACCTCGACGGGCAGCCCGACCCAGTCCGACCAGGACCGGACCAGGCCGACCCCCCACTCGGAACCGACGACCTCGGCGATCCTGGCCTTGGTGGCCAGCGGCAGCGGGCCGAGCGAGTTCCCGTCCAGGTAGATCGGTCCGTCGTCGGCACGCACGAAGCGGTCACGGAACCTGGCCAGCGGGTCGGCCAGGTCCAACTGCTCGGCATATGTCCGGTTCGAAGGCAATGCGGTCACGCCTCCACAGTAACCAGCCAGCGTCGCCTGGCCCATGGCTGCCTGGATTGAGGGATAATCCGTGCGAAAAAGCTGCTAAGTGTGTACTGTCCGAGTGCCACGTTCATCGCGGGCGACGACTGGCACATGCGCGACGCGCACAACGGCCGTGCGCTTGGCATCACTTTCTCGGCTATCCAAATTTCGCGGAGCGCAAGTGCGGCACTTCGGATATCTGACAGCAGGTCAGGACGAGTCGTTGTTCGCCCGTGCGCCGCAGCCATTCGGGCGCGACAGCGAGCGCGGCACGCTCGCGATGGCCCTCGGCGCCACCCTCTACAGCCCAGGCACGACGCCGGGTTACGCACACAGGATCGGTGCCCTGGTCGCACGCGGTGTGACCTCGGCGGTTCTCTGCCTTGAGGACGCGATCAGGGACACCGACGTGCCCGCGGCTGAGCGCAACGTCGCCGCGCAACTCGCGGAACTGCACGACGCGGAGCTAGGTCGTGCCTGCACGGCCGCACCGCTGCTGTTCGTCAGGGTCAGGCATCCCGATCAGATTCGCTCACTGGTCAAGGAAATTGGCCCTGCGGCCACCATTCTGACGGGATTTGTTTTTCCGAAATTCACTGCGACAAGCGGGCCAGAATTCTTTGAGGTTCTGGCCGAAATGCGCGCAGAAACTGGATTGCCGCTCTACGGCATGCCGGTTCTCGAATCCCCTGAGACCATTTACGCCGAGACTCGCGTCCGCGAGCTGCTCGCGGTCCGGGACCTGCTGGCCAGGCACGCTGAGTCCGTGCTGGCCGTCAGGATCGGGGCGACGGACATGTGCGGGCTGTTCGGGCTGCGCCGCAGCAACGATCAGACCGTCTATGACCTGACGCTGGTACGCGAGGTCATCGCGGACATCGTGAACGTGTTCTGCCGAGACGCTCAGTTCGTGGTCACCGGGCCGGTATGGGAGTATTTCGCCCGCGGCGAGCGGATCTTCAAGCCGCTGCTGCGCGAGTCGCCGTTCCGCGCCAGGGATGATCTCCCGAACGCGGTCCAGGTCAGGCGGCAGCTCATGAGCAGCGACCTCGACGGGCTGCTCAGAGAGGTCGTGCTCGACAAGGCCACGGGCATCATCGGCAAGACGGTCATCCATCCGTCCCACGTCAGGGCCGTGCACGCCATGCTCGTCGTGACCGCGGAAGAGCATTGCGACGCGCTCGCGACGCTCTGCCTCACCGATGGCGGGGTGCGATCGAGCGAGTACGCGAACAAGATGATCGAGAGCAAGCCGCACGCCAGGTGGGCGGCGGGGATCCTGCGCCGGGCGTCTGTCTTCGGCGTTCTCAGGCCGGACCGCACGTTCGTCGACCTGCTCGACATCGAGGACGTCAGCTCATGACGCGGGGCCTTGTCTGCGATCAGCTCGGTATCTCGGTCCGGCTCACGCCATCAGTCCCTTCGGGCCGGCCGCTGGCCTCAGGCCCTTCGCGCCGGCCGCTGGCTTCGGGCCCTGCGGGCCGGCCGCTGGCCTCGGGCCCTTCGGGCCGGCCGTTGGCTTCTGGCCCTGCGGCGAGACTCGCGGAATCACTGGAAGTCGGCCTGCGGCAGAATCCCAAGCGCGCTCAGCTGCTGGTGTCCCGCCTGCTCGGCAAGCACATCCCGGTCCCGGTCAGCGACGTGCTCGCGGCCGCCCACAGCCTGGGCGCGCTCGTGCGGGCCGCTGCGCCGGGCAGACGCCGCTGGTGATCGGCTTCGCCGAGACGGCGACCGGGCTGGGTCACGGCGTCGCCGCGGTGAGCGCCGCGGACGGCGGTCCCGCGCCGTGCTGGCATACCACCCGGCGGCCCGCTCCAGAAGGCGCGCACGTCGTGCGCTTCAGCGAGGAACACAGCCACGCCGTTGACCAGTCGCTCGTCGTGACCGACGACGCCGCGCTGCGCGCACGCTCGCCCGCTCGTCCTGGTCGACGACGAGCTGACGACCGGCAAGACGGCGGTCAACGCGATCCGCGCTCTGCACGCGCGCTGGCCGCGCCCGCTGTACGTACTCGCGTCGCTGCTCGACTGCCGCGACGCCGAGGCCAGGGCCGGGGTCGCCGAGGCCGTGCGCGCGCTCGGAGCGCGCGTGGTCACGGTGTCCCTGCTCGACGCCGAGGTCAGGTTGCCGGCCGGCGTGCTGGCCAGCGCGCAGGCGTTCATCGCCGGGCTGCCAGAACCGCCTTTGATCCTGCACGGCCCGCAGGCGCCCGTGTCGCTCCTGGACGTGCCGCTCCCCGACGGACTGCCGGCGCTCGGACTGGCTGGCTGGTCAGCAGCGCAGGAGCGGGCCGCCCGCGCGGCCATGCGCCTGGGTCGCCGCATCGCTGCCGGTCGCCGCCGACGGCCGCACGCTGGTGCTCGGCGACGAGGAGCTCATGTACCTGCCGCAGCTTCTGGCTGCCGCGCTGGGCGACGAGGTCATGACGTCCACCACCACGCGCACGCCCGCCGTCGTGCTGGACCGGGCCGGCTATCCGCTGCGCACGGTGCTCGCGTTCGGCTCGACCGACGACGGCCGGCGGCCGGCCTATGCCTACAACGTCGCGCCGAGCTCTGATCCCGTGCCGGGGAACGCGCCGGGGTTCGACCACATCGTGTTCGTCACGGACGCGCCGCGCGGTCCGCGCACCGCGGACCTGATCGGCAAGCTGGCAGTAAGCGCCAGGTGCGGCGTGCATGTCGTCACCTTGCGCCAGCGGGACTCGCGTCGGCTCGCCGCCGCCGGGGCCGTCCGCGACGGCGCGGCGGGGGTGCACGATGCTGCGCAGTAGCTACCGCGGCGACGAGGTCTGCTTCCTGCTCACCGACCTGTCCGGGTACGCGCTCGAGCTGAGCCTGGACGAGCGTGAACAGGCGATCCAGGGCGGGCGCAACTATGCCGAGATGCTGCCGATCGAGTACGCGCCGAGCGCCGAGTACCTCGCGCTCTTCGACGCGCTGCTCGACCAGTTCGCCGCGGAGGTGGCCGCGCACGTCGGCGTCGTGACGGAGATGGCGCTCGCTGCCAGGGGCGGCCGGCCGGTGCTCGTTTCGCTAGCCAGGGCCGGGACTCCGGTCGGGATCCTGATGCGCCGGTGGGCCCAGTTCTCCATGGATCTTGATCTGCCGCACTACTCCGTCTCCATCGTCCGCGGACGGGGCATCGACACCGTCGCGCTCGACCACATTGTCGCCAGGCACGATCCGCGCGACCTGCTGTTCGTCGACGGGTGGACGGGCAAGGGCGCGATCGCCGCCGAGCTGTCCGAGGCGCTGGCGTGTTACGCGGCAGCCGGCGGACCGAGGCTGTCCGCCGACCTGGCCGTGATCGCCGACCCCGGCCACTGCGCCGCGCTGTTCGGCACCAGGCAAGACCTGCTCGTGCCGTCAGCGTGCCTGAACTCGACGGTCTGCGGCCTGGTCAGCAGGACCGTGCTGAACGACCTGATCAAGCCGGGGATGTTCCACGGCGCGAAGGTCTACTCCGAGCTGGCCAGCGCGGATCGCTCGGCCCAGTTTCTTGAGGCGGTGAGCTCTCAGTTTCCGCTGCGTCGCGCGCGACGTGGCCGAGCGCTGGCCCGCCGCCTATGCGGCCGACCGGCCGGTGACCTTCGCGGGCCGCCAGGTGGCCAGCCGAATTCAGCAGGAGTTCGGCCTGCCCAGCCAGCACCTGGTCAAGCCCGGCGCCGGCGAGGCTACCCGGGTACTGTTGCGCAGGCTGCCGTGGCTGGTGCTGGTCAGGCCCGACCGCAGGGACATGCTCGAGCACCTGCTCTTGCTGGCTAAGGAGCGCGACGTCGACGTGATGGACTACCCGGACATGCCCTACAGCTGCGTGGGGCTGGTCAAGCCCGCCGCCGGCGCCGGGGCGTGAGATGGCCAGGCCCATCCTGATCACCACCGACCTTGACAGGACGCTCTTGTTCAGCCCGCGCGCGATCGCGCAGCTGGGCGGCAGATTGCCGGCAGATCCTGTCGAGATCTCGGCGCTCGCTCCTGCGGATCAGGCGTCATACCAGACGGGCGCCGAGCTTAGTCAGGCGGCGCGCGATTGCCTCGCTGCGCTGCCAGCGCACGCGCGGCTCTGCGTGGCGACCAGCCGCAGCGTGCGCAGGCTGAAAAGGCTGCGGCTGCCGTTCGCGACTCCGTACGCGATCGCGGCCAACGGCGGCGTCGTGCTGATCGACGGCGTGCCCGATCCCAGCTGGGCGACAAAGATCGGGCACCTGCTGGCGGCGGCGGCCCCCGCCGCCACCGTCCGTGCCGTCCTGGCCGGGCAAGACGGCACGACAGTGCCTGGCCGATCCGGTCGGCCGGCCTGGTTGCTCAGGAAGGGTGACGCCGACGACATGTGCGCCCTGGCGATCGTCGACGTGGCCGCGTTCAGCCAGGCGGAGTTCGGGCCGATCGCGCACCGGTGCGGCGAGCTTGGCTGGGAGGCCTCGCTGATCGGCCGCAAGCTGTACGCGTTCCCGATCGGCTTCGGCAAGGAACACGCGGCCGTGTACGTGGCCGAGCGCGTTGCAGCGCTGTCTGGCGTCTCTCCGGAGCGGCTGGCGGCCGGGGACACCGAGCACGACCGGCAGATGCTCGCCGACGCCGATCTGCCTGGGTGCCTGCCGGATCCGAGCTCGCGGCCACCTCGCCGGATGGCGGATTCCTGATCACGCGTGAGCCGGGCCATGCGGCGGCCGCCCAGATCGCCAGCGACTGGCTGGCCCACTGCGGCGACGCCGTGCCAGCTTCATGATCACGGACGTCTTCTGACGTCGATGCAGAAAGTCGTCCGTGATCATGGAAGTCGGGGGCGGTGGTGGGGCGGGGTGGCGGCGGGGCAGGGCGGGGTGGGCTTAGGCGGTGATGAGGAGGGTCGGTGCGGGCGGGTCGGTGATGGTGAACTCGCGGCCTGGGAGGCTTGCGGCGGGGAACACCCGGAGCCCGGCCGGCGGGTGCAGGGCGCTGACCGGGAGCTCGAGCCGAGCCGTCCGGCTCCCGCCGGACATCCGGCCGGCCTCGGACCCGTCATCGACGCTGGCCGGGACATCGCCGGCCTTGGTACGGACGACGAGGTCCGGCAGCCGGTCGCTGGCCGTGACCTCGATGACGACCGTGCGGCGGAAGGTGCCGCCGCGGCGGACCGTGTAGGTCGCTGATACCGGGGTGGAGTCCCTGGCCTTGAGCTGGAGGCCGGTCGGTGCCGCGACCCTGGACGCCCCGTCACGCAGTACCGAGTGGATGCTGAAGTACCAGCCAAGGCCATCGGGCGGCGCGGGCACGTGCAGGCCACCTTCGATCTCGAGCTTGGTGTTGGTGGTGGTCCAGGTCTGGGCCTGCCGGTCGTCCGGCCCGGTTGGCGGCGCGTCTCGCCGTGCCGCCACGACCGCCTCGGTGACGCCGGGAGGCAAAGTGAACGTGAGCACTAGCTCTGAGCCGGTGTCGGTCACCGCCGCGTTCGCCGGGGTCGCGACCGGCAGATGCGCGACCGACGGTCCGGCCACTGCCTGGCCGCCGTCCACGGTGACCGCGGTGTAGGTGAGCTGCCGTCGGCCGGGGTTCTCGTCGACCACGCGGCGCTGGCCTGCGCCGACGTAACGGGCGCGCCTGGCCAGCTCGCCGAGGTCTACCTCGGCGTCGGGTTCGGCGAGCGGGCCGCTGCCTGCGTAGATCCGTACCTCACCGCTGGCAGGCCGCACCCAGCCGATCGTGGTGTGGCCAGCGTGGGTCGTGGCCCATAGCTCGGCGACTGGCTTGGGCCGCGGCGCGACCCTGGCCCTGACCGTGGCTCCTCGCGTGCGCACCAGCACGCCCGCCGCGTCCCGGTACTCGGCGTAGACGTGGTAGCTGAACTCGACGCCCATCTCGGGACTCGCGTCTCGCCACGACGAGCCGTCCGCGCGGGCCCGGCGCAGCGGGAGGTTCAAGCCCGACCTCGGGGTCCACCTCGCGTTCGACGACGACGTTCCCCGCGACGATCGGGAGTGTCCAGGACAGCGTGATCCCAGCGGCGTCGGTCCTTGCGGCCAGGTTCGTGATGTCGCGGGCCATCAGGACCGGTTCGGTCGCCGCGGCCAGCGAGGTCCGCCGGCCGGAAACGGCGCTGACCTCGTGCGCGACCATGACTCCGCCGGCCGCGCCTGCGTCGTCGAACTCCGTCGAGCCCGTCGTGCCGAGCACCCGCCGGTCAGCGTCGCCGCCAGTCGTCGTGATGCGGGCGACCTTGTACGACACCGTTCCTGGCGATGGCGACGGTTCCCAGCGCAGTGTGATCGAGTCGGCGCCGGCGTCGGCTGTCAGGTTCGCGGGCGGGGCCAGCGGCAGCGCGGCGAGCAGGTCGGTCGCTTCGCTGCAGTCGCTCGCCACGCTGAGGATCTGAGCGAGCGCGGCCTCTCGCCGCTCGTCTGGCATCGTTCGCGCGGCAGCGATGTCGGCCTGGACGGACGCCTTCGTGGCCCCGAGTTCGGCGAGCTGATCGACCGCGGACTCCCCGGCCGGGCCTGGCACGTCGGCGGCGAGCCTGGCGATCCTGGCCAGCCGGTCAACGGCCGCGTAGAGGCGGTGGGCGTGCAGGTCGCCCTCGGCGGCGCGCCAGTCCGAGACAGCGGTGGCGATCACGCGGTCGATGTCGCCAGAGAGCGTCGCGATCTGCCCGGCCAGGGCCGGCGCGTTCCCCGCCGCGGCGGCGGCGGAGACAAGCTGGTCACGAGCGGCTGCCGGATGTCCCTGTGCGAGTTCGGCCCGCGCGGCCGCGACCTGCCCGACCGCCGCCTCGATGGCGCGGTAGCTGGAGCCGCAATGCCGGCAGGCGACCGCCGCCGCCTCGGCTTGCTGTCCGCAGGCCGGACACTGCACGTACAGGTCAGCGCCGCAGTACCGGCACGTCTGCTCGGCGCCGGCCGGCTGTGGCTCGCGGCAGTTCGGGCACAGCAGGTAGTCCACGGCGGGGGCGACGGCGAGGCTAGCGCCGAGGTCGGTTGCGACCCGCCGGACGGCGAGCCTGGCCTGCTCGCTGGAAAGGCCGAACCCGAAGCCGATCACCCTGCGAACGCAGGCCTCGAAGTCGGCCGCGTTCAGTTCGCCGTCCACGATGACCTTTTCGGCGACCGTGTCTCGCAGCCGGTCTTTCGCGTCCTCGATCAGGCTGGCGGCGTAGCGCGCCGCGTCGCCGGTCATCAGGTGCTGTTTGACGTAGGTGAGCAGATTGGCCACGATCGTCATCTGGTGGTCGTGATGCCTGCGCTCGTTCTCGCCGCTCAGCTCGGCGTGCCGGTCCGCGATCTGATCGGCCGAGGTCGTCGGTGCGATGCCGAGGAAGGTCCACAGCGTCGCTGCCCGGCTGGAGTCGCCGGTGAGCCTGCCGAACTCGTCGAGATCGCCGCGGATCTGGGCGCGAAGCCCGGCCGCGAGCGGCTCGGCGCCGGCGCCGTCCTCGATCACGTGTTGCCGGTCGGCCCATTCCGCGAACGCCGCGTCGTCCAGGCCCCTTGTCTTGGCGAGCCTGGCCAGCGTCGGCAGCCGGGAGCGCGGCAGGCCGTGGTAGCGCGCGACGAGTTTCTCGGCGAGCGAGTCGAGCGCGCCGTACCTGTCCGCGTCAGCCTCGGCCCTGGCCGCCTTGATCTTGGCCGCACAGTCTGCCCGCCGCTTCGGATCGAGCAGGACAGCCTCGAGGTCGCTGCGATGCCTGGCGAGTTCAGCGGACAGCGCCTTGTAGTTGGGGCTCCGCTCCTTGTTCCAGAATCCGACCAGTGCGGAAATGCGAGCCCGAATCAGATCCGCGTCGTCGACGTCGACCGGCAGGTCGACGATGAAGAACGGATCGGAGAAGTCAAGCGAGGCCGCGCTGCGGAGCTTGGACAGGACGCGCTGCCGGTAGCCGGTCGCGTCGAACGCGCCGACCTCGGCCATCTCCCCGCTCCCGTACCCAGTCAGAAGTAACGCGCCGCGATGCAATCGCGTGCGCTATGCGATAAATATCTCAGGTCTTCTGCTTGAGCAAATTGACCTTCGCCTGCTCCGCCTCGCGCATCGCGCTGGACGACACACCCACCTCGATCCGCAGTACGAGCGGCTCAGCGACGGCCGCGTGGCGGGCCGTCACTTCGATGGTCTGATCGCGGCCCATCGCGAACGTGACCTCGACCGGAGTCCCGCGCGGGAAGCCGGCCGGGATGTCGTCGATGGGGCCTTCGATGATCACCTTGTTGTCATCCGGCTTGGCCGACTCGACGCTGGTGGCCTGCTCCACGACCTGAATCTGCACGACCCGCTGATCGTCGACGTTGGTGTAGTACAGCTCGGAGACGGTGATCGGCAGCGTGTCGTTGGCGTGCGCGAGGAAGTCGACGTACTCGGATGTTGGTCTCCCTGTCCATCACGATGACGCCGAAGCCGCGGCTCGTGACGTTGCTGACCTGGGTCTGCACCAGATCGGCGACGGCCGTGCTGGCCAGGCCGTACTCGCTGGCCGTGGTCGCGACGGCATCGCCCAGGTCGGCCGGGTTCGCGTCGGCGATGGTCTGCCCCTCGGCCAGCTTGCCCTGGGCGAGGAGATCGGAGATGACGAAGCGCTCCAGTTCCTTCTTCTGCCCGTAGATCGCCGCGCCCTTCGCGACCGCGAGATCTGGGTCGGCCAGCTCGGCGGGCGGCAGCTCGGGGAAGGCCTCGGCGAGGCGCCTGGCGACGACCGGCATCTTGCTCATGCCCCCGACCAGCAGCACCTTGTCGATGCCGCTGCACGCCCTTCTCCTGCGCGGCGGTCAGCACCTTCTGGGTCAAGCGTGATGGTCCGCTCGAGCAGGGCGGCTGGTGAGTTCCTCGAAGGCCTGCCTCGTGACGGTCACGCTGGCCCGGTCGGCGCCGAAGACCACCAGCGCGTCCACGGACTCGCGGGCGGTCAGCGCCTGCTTGACGTCCTCAGCCGAGGTGATCAGGTCCTGGGCGCCGTAGGTGTCGTCGAGCGGATCGCCGGCGGCCGGAGCGGCCTCGCCGAACTTCTGCGACAGGTACTGAGCGAGCCTGTCGTCCCAGTCAGCGCCGCCCAGCGCGTGATCGCCGTCGGTCGCGATCACGTTGATGTTCTTGTCGGCCAGCGTGATGACGGTCGAGTCGAAGGTCCCGCCGCCGAGGTCGTAGACCAGCACGGTCTGCGCCGCGGAGCCTTCCTGCGCGAAGCCGTAGCTGAACGCCGCCGCGGTCGGCTCGTTGATGATGTCGATCACGTTCAGCCCGGCGAGTTCGCCGGCCAGCTTGGTGGCCTTCCGCTCCTCGTCACCGAAGTACGCGGGCACGGTGACGACCACATCGCTGACCGGCTGGCCCATCGCCCGCGCAGCGTCGTTGGCCAGGCTCCGCAGGATCTGGCTCGAGACCGCCGAGGCCGAGTACTCCTCGCCGTGCGCGGCGAACCGCCAGTCAGCCTCGCCCATGTGCCGTTTGACCAGCGAAGCGACGTCGTCGGGCCGAATCCTGGCCTGCCGCTTGGCCTGCACGCCGACGACGACGTCGGTGGGCGAGTCGAACAAGACCACCGACGGCGTGGTCGGCTGGGAGTCGGCATTGATGATCACCACCGGCCGGCCGTACTCGTCCACGTGCGCGATGCACGAGTACGTCGTTCCGAGGTCGATGCCGTAGACCTTGTTAGCCACGGGAACCTCCCATGCTCGGGCGCATCATCCTGGCGGGCCGCATGGTCAGCCTGCCAGCCGGTGCACTTCTACTTCGGCGACCCGCACGATCGAGCCATCAGCCCGGGCGAAGCCGACCTTGATGGTCCCCGCGATCGTGCCGTCAGCCGACGCGTCTGTGGTTGGGATCCGCCGGGTGCCCGTGTGCCGCGCGGCGTCGAAGCGCTCGCCGACCTCCGGGCTGAACGGCGTGACCGCGCAGGTCAGCTCCATGGTTTGGAGCAGCTGGGTGTGCAGCATTCCTACCGGGCTGGCCGGATCGCTGAGTGCGCCCAGGCTGACCATCTGGTCGTGCAGCTTGATCATCCCGGTCACGATCGGATTCAGCGCCGCTGCGATCTCGCCGCTGCGCAGCTTGGTCACGTCGTCGTGCAGCCTGGCGATCAGGTCGGTGTCGCGAGTCCTGAGCCTCGCCAGCTCGGATGCCGCCGCCGCGACCTGGTCGACTCGGTCGCCGAGCGACGTCAGCGCTGTCAGGATGCCGGTCAGTTCGCTGAGGGGAACCGACTCGGGGACGGGCTCCTGCTCAGCTGGCGACCCGTCACCGCGCCGCTCGTCACTGCGCGGTTCGCCGGCCTGCGCTTCGCCGGCCTGCGATGGGCCGGGGGGCGGCTCCTCGCCGGTTGGCTCGTCGGCGGTTGGCTCGTCGGCGGGCGGCTCGTCGCCGGTTGGCTCGTCGCCGGAGGGTGGCTCGTCGGCGGGCGGCTCGTGGTCGGCTGCCTCGGTGCTGGCGGGCTCGGTGCTGGCAGGCGGCTTCGGTGCTGGCGGGTTCGGTGCTGGCGGGGCTGAAGTCGGCGGCGTTCGGGCCGGAGTCCGTTGCGGAGCCTGGATCAAAGGCGGAGCCGTGATGATGTGCGGCGGAGTGATCGGCAGCCCCGATCTCGTATCCGCTGGGGGCTGGCCGGACGTCGTCGTCCGGCTGGGTCACTTACGGCCCTTGGTCCAGGACATGCCCCAGCCGTAAGCGGCGTCCAGGGCGGACTGGGTCCCGTGGATGTACCGGACTTCGCGCCGCACTGACAGGTCTGTGCCGGTGCTCTCCAGCAGCGCGATCGCGCAGGTGCGCGCGCTCGTATCGGCCTCGTCGAGGTGGATCTCGATCGGAGCGCCGCCCTGCGGGTACAGCGTCACGACGGCGTTGGCCCCTGCCCAGTTCGGCGTGCCCTCGTAGATGTAGGTGAAGACCAGGATGCGGCGGACCTCACGCAACCGCGACAGGTCGATCCTGCAGGTTCTCGCCCTCGGTGCTCTCGCCGGTCCGGTCGTCGCCGTCCAGGGAGATGATCGGGTTGCCGTCGTTGCGCGAATTGAACGAGTTGCCGAGGGCCTGCACCACGCCTTTCCTGCCGTTGCCGAGCTCGTAGAGGCAACCGAGGTCCAGGTCGATGCTGCCCGACCCCTGCCGCTTGAACAGGCCGCCTGACGCCGGCCGGGTATTCCAGTTCAGGTTGACCCGCAGTTCGCCGCTGGCGGTGCCGCCGCCCTGCTGCTTGCTGAGCGAGACGGTCGGCGCGCTCTTGGTGAGGGTGACCTTGCTCAGGCTGACGCCACCTGAAGGCGCGGCGTCCTGGCGGCGCTTGGTGTAGTCGATCGGCATGGCATGACCCTCCTGGAGGTCCTAATCCTGCTGGCGTGCTGCGCGGAGTGGCCTCACGTTCCTAGCGGTTCTGGCACGACCGTCGTCTCGATCTCCGCGCGGCGGTTCCTGTAGATGGACGACAGCAGGGCTGCGCCGATGAAGCCGACTCCGATCAGCCCGGTCACAACGTCAGGGACGTGCACGCGGATGGTCACGAAGAGCAGGACGGCCAGTGCCCCGATCGCCCAGTGGGCGCCATGCTCGAGATAGACGTATTCGGCCAGGGTGCCCTTGCGCACCAGGTAGACGGTGAGCGCGCGGATGTAGCACGCGCCAATGCCAAGGCCCAGAGCGATCACGAAGATCATGTCGGTGATCGCGAACGCGCCGACGACGCCGTCGAAGCTGAACGAGGCGTCGAGCACCTCCAGGTACAAGAACGTGAACAGGCCCAGCCTGGCCAGGTTCGGCGGGACCTTGATGGGCGCTGACTCGTCGCCCTCAGCGGCATTTCCGCCCGCGTCGCCCCCCGTCACCGCCTCTTCGTCCGCTTCGAACAGCGCGCTCAGGCTGGACACCGCCAGATAGGTCGCGAGCCCCGCGGCTCCGGAGAGCAGCACCTTGACGGTGTCGTGCTGGCCGAACGTGGTCGCGGCGAGGATCAGGAAAAGCAGCCCGATGATGACGGAGGCTTGGTCGAGCTTGCCGATCTTGGCGAGCGGGCGCTCGATCGGCGTCAGCCATTTGATCTCCTGGTCCTCGAAGGTGAAGTCCAGGAAGATCATCAGCAGGAAGATCCCGCCGAAGGCGCCGATCGCCGGGTGCGCCTCGGTCAGCTTCGCCGCGTATTGGTGCGGGTGGTGCAGCGCGAGGTCGAGCGCCTGGACCGGCGAGATGTGACCAGCGATCGTGACAACGACCAGCGGGAAGAGCAAGCGCATCCCGAAGACAGCGATCAGGATGCCGACGGTCAGGAAGATGCGCTGCCAGTACGGGTTCATCTTCTGCAGCACGGTCGCGTTGACGACCGCGTTGTCGAAGGATAGCGACACCTCAAGAATGGCGAGGATGGCGACGACTCCGGCTATCTGCGGGCCGCCGAGAATTCCGGCGACGACGATGCCGATGATGGTGACTGCAATTGGAAGCCGGAACAGCGCCAGCACTAACCCTCCATTGCCCCGTACGATCTGGCCTGCGCGGCCAGTTGCCCGCGAATGCCGTCGGGCAACCGGCCGCGATAGGACGCGGGCGCGTCAGCCGACGTTGACGCCGAAGTCCTGAGCGATGCCCTTCAGGCCCGACGCGTAGCCCTGGCCGACCGCGCGGAACTTCCACTCTCCGAAGCTCCGGTAGATCTCGCCGAAGATCATCGCGGTCTCGGTCGCCGCGTCCTCGGTGAGGTCGTAGCGGGCGATCTCGCTGTTGTCGGCCTGGTTGACGATCCTGATGAACGCGTTGCGGACCTGGCCGAAGTTCTGCTGCCGCTGCTCGGCCTCGTAGATGCTGACCGGGAACGTGACCTTGCCGCACTCCGCCGGCACCGTGGCGAGGTTGATCTTGATCTGCTCGTCGTCACCTTCGCCGCCGCCGGTCAGGTTGTCGCCCATGTGCTCGACAGAACCGTCCGGGCTCTTCAGGTTGTTGAAGAACACGAAATGGCCGTCGGACAGGACCCTGCCGCTCATGTCGAGCATGATCGCTGACGCGTCGAGGTCAAAGTCGGACCCGGTCGTGGTGCGCGGGTCCCAGCCGAGCCCGACTACGACCGCGGTGAGGCCGGGCGCCTGCTTGGACAGCGAGACGTTGCCGCCCTTGGAGAGACTGACACTCACTGTTGCTCCTTGCTGAGAACGAAGACTGTACGAATGTGCTCAGTCACTCTCAGTTGGTGGCGACCTCGCGCATCAGCGACAGTATACGGGGCTGCCAGGACAAAAGAAGGAAGATCACTCCTCGGCACGAAAGTACCGGATTCGGCCCCAGTGAGCTTTTAATCCAGATCGCTATATGTCGAAATGCCCTGACCTTGAGGCTGAGCATCCGAGCCTGGAGAGGCTGGCTTGCTAAACGTAGAGGAATCTCGGCGGCATTCACCGGGATTCGCTCAGGCGCCGGGATTTACAGCCCGTCGCGACGGTGCGCGGAGGGTGCGCGGGCAGTTGCGGCGATGGCCGGGATGGACCGCGTCCGCGGCTTACTTCTTGCGGCGGCGGGCCTTTGCGCGCAGGCCAATCAGCAGCGCGGCGATGACGCCAGCGACAACCGGGATGGCCCGCTTGAGCACCGGCATTCCGGCCACCTTGAGCAGGTTGATGGCGTCGTCCTCGAGTTGCTGCGCGGCGTGCCGCGCGGCGGCTGCGTGCGACACGACAGCAGGCGCAGCACTGGCGGCCGGGGCGGGCGCGCTGGCGGCCGGAGCGGGCGCGCTGACGGGCGCGGCTGCGTGCGACTGCCCCAGCGTGAGGCCGAGATCGCTCAGCTTGGCCTTGATGTCGTCCACTGACGCCGGGCCGATCCCGTCGATCGCCAGCAACTCATCCTCGCTCTTAGCTGCGAGCTGACCGGCCGTCGTGATGCCGTCCTTGTGCAGGCTGCTCGTCGCGCGCGCTGGCAGCTTCAGTTCGTCGATGGACCTGTCGGCGCCCGACGTGGCGGCCGCTGGGGCCGAGGGCGCCGCGCCTGACGCCGCGGCGGCTGCGGCGCCGGTTGTCGTGCTGCCTGCCGGTTGCGTCGTCGCGCCAGGCCCGGCTCCGTTCGTCCCCGTGGCTGTCGGCGATCCGGCCGCGCCGTCGGCCGAGCCAGTAGCGCCCGCACCGGCTACGGCTCCGGAATCCTCTGCCAGCGTGGCGGCGAGGTTCGTGGCGAAGATGTTCAGCAGCCTGCCGCCGACCTCGTTCATCACGCCGCGGCCGAACTGCGCCGGCTTGCCGGTCACGTTCAGCGTGGTCAGCACCGTGACCTGGGTCTCGTCGCCGCGGTCCTCGAGCACCGACCTGACCGACGCCGATGCAGTACCGGCGCCCCTGGTCTCCTTTGCCAGAGGCCTCGAGCGTGACGATGCCGGCCTCCTTGTCTCGCTCGATGAAGCGGGCCGTGCCCGCGTACGTCATGTTGATCGGCCCGACCTTGACCTTGATCCTGCCTCGAATCTCGTCGCCGTCGACCGAGTCGAGGGAGGCGCCCGGCATGCAGGGCGCCACCCTCTCGACGTCGAGCAGCACATCCCAAGCCCGGTCCTTGGGGACCGGGACGGTGAATGAGTGCTCCATTCCATTTGTTAGGCTCCTGCCGCCGCTGCCAATGCTCGGCCGGTCAGGACCCGCGCCAGGTGACGCCGGTAGTCGGGCGCTCCGTGCAGGTCCGCCGGTGGTTCGGTCCCGTCGGCTGCGCTCGCGGCCGCCGCATTCAGCGCCTCGCGGGTCGCGTCTGCGCCCGCGGCGGCCGCTTCAACGGCATGCGCCCTGATCGGGACAGACCCCATGTTGGTCAGCCCGATTCTGGCCTCGGCCACCTGCCCGTTCGATCGTCGTGCCAAGGCGGCCACTCCCACGATCGCCCACGCCTGCGCCGTCCGGTGGAACTTCTCGTAACGATAGCCCCAATCCCCGCCGAGCTTAGGCACCCGTACCCCGGTCAGGATCTCGCCGGGCTGCAGGGCCGTGGTGAGGTAGTCGACGAAGAAGTCGGATGCGGCGATCTCGCGATCGCCTGTCGGACCGCGCGCGATGAGCGTCGCGCCCAGGGCAACTGCCACGGCTGGCAGGTCACCCGCCGGGTCGCCGTGCGCCAGCGATCCGCCGAAGGTGCCGCGGTGCCGCACCGCGGGGTCGGCGACCATGGCCGCTGCCTCCGCGATCAGGCCGCAGTGCTCGGCGATCAGCGGGTCGTGCACCAGCTGGTAGTGCGTCGTCGTCGCCCCGATCAGCAGGGAGTCGCCCGCGTCGAAGACGCCCTTCATCTCGTCCAGGCCGCCGACGTCGACGAGCAAGTCGGGATACGACAGCCGCAGCCGCAGCAGTGGCAGCAGGCTCTGGCCGCCGGCGATGACCTTCGCGTCCTCGCCGCCATCGGCTAGGGCCCTGACCGCCTCATCGACGGAGGCTGGCTTCACGTACTCGAACTTGGCCGGGATCATGCCGCGCCTCCATTACTGCTCGCACTGCGCGCCTCGTTGAGCGTGCGCCAGACGCGCTCCGGTGAGCACGGCATCGTCACGTCCCTGACTCCGAACGGACGGAGCGCGTCCACGACCGCATTCACCACCGCAGGCGTCGACGCGATCGTGCCGGCCTCGCCCACGCCCTTCACGCCCAGCCTGGTCGCCGCCGGGGTCTCGGTCCGGTCGGTGACGTAGGACGGCAGGTCGGCGGCCGAGGGCACCAGGTAGTCCGCCAGGGTGGTCGTGAGCAGGTTGCCCGCGTCGTCGTAGACCGCCTCCTCGTACAGCGCCTGACCGATGCCCTGGGCGATGCCGCCGTGCACCTGGCCGTCGACGATCAGCGGGTTGACCACCTTGCCGATGTCGTCGACCGCCACGTACAGCCGGATCTTGACCATCCCGGTCTCGGTGTCTACCTCGGCCGCGCACAGGTGCGTCCCGTGCGGGAACGAGAAGTTCTCCGGGTCGTAGGTGGCATCGGAGTCGAGCGAGGGCTCGTGGGCGTCCGGCAGGTTGTGCGCCGCGAACGTGGCGAAAGCGATCTCCTGGATCGAGCGCCCCTGCTCGGGGTCGCCGCGTACCTGGAACCGCCCGGCGACGAACTCAATGTCGTTCGCGCTGGCCTCCATCATGTGCGCGGCTACGACCTTGCCCTTCTCGATGACCTTGTCGCACGCACCGACTAGCGCCATTCCGCCGACGGTGAGGGAACGCGAGCCGTAGGTATCCATGCCTTTCGGCGCGACCTGGGTGTCTCCGTGCAGCACTTTGATGTCTTCGAACGGCACGCCCAGCTCGTCAGCGACGAGCTGGCTCCACGCCGTCTCGTGACCCTGGCCGTGGGCGCTCGAACCGGTGACCACTTCGACCTTGCCGGTCGGCAGCATCCTGATCGACGCGTGTTCCCAGCCGCCGGCGCCGAACGACAAGCTGCCGAGCACGCGGGATGGCGCCAGGCCGCACATCTCGGTGTAGGTAGAGATGCCGATGCCTAGCCGAACCGAGTCACCCCGGGCGTTCCGTTCCGCCTGCTCCGCTCGAAGGGCGTCATAGCCAAACAGCTCCTTCGCACGAGCCGTCGCGGCCTCGTAGTTCCCTGAGTCGTAGGTAAGGCCTGCGACGGTTGTGTAAGGGAACTCCTCGTGCTTGATCCAGTTCCGCTCGCGTATTTCGAGCGGGTCAACGCCCAGCTCGGCGGCCAGCTCGTCCATGATCCGCTCGATCAAGAATGTCGCCTCTGGCCGCCCCGCGCCGCGGTAAGCGTCGGTCGGCATCTTTGTCGTGAAGACGCCGGTGCATTTGAACGAGTACGCGTCCATCTTGTAGATCGCCGGGCTCATGAAGCCGCCGAGCAGCGGCACGCCCGGCGTCAGCAGCATCAGGTAGGCACCCATGTCGGCGAGGAGGTCCACGCTGAGGCCGCGAAGCCGGCCGTCGCTGTCGGCAGCGATCTTGACCCGCTGCCATTGATCGCGCCCGTGGTGCACGGTCATGTTGCCTTCACTGCGCGATTCTGTCCACTTGACCGGCCGGCCGATCTTGCGCGAGACCAGTACGGCAAGCACCTCTTCGGCCGTCACCTGGAGCTTCGAGCCGAAGCCACCTCCGACGTCCGGCGCGATCACCCGGATGCACTGCTCGGGGATGCCGGTCGTGAGTGCCAGCATCACGCGGAGAACGTGCGGTATCTGGGTAGCGGACCAAAGCGTGACTTCGTCGCTCACGTAGGAGCAGACCACCGCGCGTGGCTCCATAGCGCACGGGATGAGCCGCTGCTGCCGGTATTCACGCTCAATCACGACCGGGGCCTCCGAGAACGCCGCGTCGATATCGCCGGTGACGAGCGACCACTCGTAGCTCTTGTTGCCCGCCTCGTGAACCTTGGGCGAGCCCTCTTCCAGCGCCGTGCGCATGTCGAGCACGGGTTCTAGCGGCTCGTAGGTGACGTCGATCGCGGCCAGCGCGTCCGCTGCCGTGTAACGGTCGCGTGCGACGACGACGGCCACTGCCTCGCCGACATAGCGGACCTCGTCGATCGCCAGTGGCGGGTGCTGCGGGATCACGATGTCAGGCGTCACCGGCCACGCGCACGGGCAGGCTGCCCATGTTCGTCGCCGAAGTCCGCGGCAGAGAACGCAGCGAGGACGCCGGGAATGAGCTTCGCCGCGCTGACATCCACCAAGGCAATCCTGGCGTGTGCGTACGGGCTGCGCAGGAACGCCATGTGCTGCATGCCTGGCAGGACGAGGTTGTCGGTCCAACTGGTCTGGCCCGTCACCAGTCTGGCGTCTTCTTTCCTGGTACGTGCCCTGCCGACCTCCGCGACGGGCGATTCGGCGGTTGCGGTCACTGGCCTGCTCCTGCCTGTGCTGCGCGCCGGACGGCGCGGACGATGTTCTCATAGCCGGTGCACCGGCACAGATTGCCCTCCAGACCGTCCCTGATCTCCTCGTCGGTGGGGTTCGGATTGTCCTGCAGCAGGTCCACGCAGGCCAGGATCATCCCCGGGGTGCAGTAGCCGCACTGGAGCGCGTGCTCGGCGTTGAACGCCTTCTGGAGCGGGTGCCACTCGCCGTTGGCGAGGCCTTCAATGGTGGTGATCTCAGCGCCATCAGCCTGCACGGCCAGCACCGAGCAACTCTTGACCGAAGACCCGTTCATCAGCACGGTGCATGCACCGCAGTTAGAGGTATCGCATCCGATTGGCGTGCCGGTCTTGCCAATGACATCGCGTAGGTAGTGGACGAGCAAAAGCCTGGGCTCTACTTCGTCGGCGTAGCTGACGCCGTCGACTGTCACGTTGATCTTGGACATGCGTGGGCTCCTCGCAGACGGCTGGTGCACCTGATGCCAAACTTAGAACTGCCAGGGCGTAGCGCACCAGTCCCTGGCTGCAGCCAGGACGCTTCGGCTTCACAGAACTCTGTGCTTACTGCCGCAGGAGGGGCCAGCGTCGGCCAGCGGGCGTCGGCGGCCGGCGACGCGGTTCGCGCCTGAGCTTAGGCTGACCCTCGCGCCGGCTGTGGCCTCTGTCTCGGCACGAGCGCCCGTTCGCGTGCCAGGCGAACGTCGCCGAGGCGTCGCGGACTGGGCGCGACGGGCGCGTCGTAGGTCCGGCGGACGCTGCTCCCGAGGCGGCTGACGTCCGTGCCGTAGATGTGCAGCGAGATCGCGGTCTGCGCAGCGGCGTTCCGGACCCTGTGGATGTCGCCGGGTGGCGCGAGACCGGTAACGTCGCCGGCAACGTTGATCGTTACGCCGGCAGGCTCCAGGTGGCCGTGCTCGCCGAGCAGGTACCGCTCCTCGCGCTCCGCGCCCTGCAGTACCCCGAAGGCGCACCAGGTGACGTGATCGTGGATCGGTGTGGCCTGGCCCGGCCGCCAGACCAGCGCGACGACGGAGAAGGAGCCGTCCGCCTCAGCGTGCAGCAGATGGCAGATGTATTCCAGCGGATCGCCGATCCGCTGGGCTGCCGTCAGGATGTCCGGGTCGGGTAGATGCTGCCTGAGCCTGTCCGCGACCAAGTCGGCCGTCTTGGCCCAGCCCAGTTGTCGCTTGGTGACCGAACGGACGGCACCGATCAGCGTGCCGAGCCGGTGGTCGACTGCCAGCTTCTTGGCTAGTTTTCATATTGGAATAATAGAGATAGCTCCGCTACCTCCACAAGCTTCGCCGAGGCTCACTGCTCCAGGCCATGGCCGTCCGCGCGGAGCCTGCAGCAGTCAGCGCTCCCGCGCCAGGCCTAACCGAACCTGCCGTTCACGTAGTCCTCTGTCCGCGGGTCGTTCGGTGCATCGAACAGCTGCTCCGTGGGGCCCTCCTCGACGATGCGCCCTGGCGTCGAGTCGGATGCGAGGAAGAACGCGCACTTCTGCGAGACCCTGGCGGCCTGCTGCATGTTGTGCGTGACGATGACGATCGTGACCTGGTCGCGCAGTTCACCGATGGTGTCCTCGATCCGCCGCGTCGAAGTCGGGTCGAGCGCCGAGCACGGCTCGTCCATCAGGAGCACGTCGGGGGTGACCGCGAGTGCCCTGGCGATGCACAGCCGCTGCTGCTGGCCGCCGGACAGCCCGCCGCCCGGCGCCTTGAGCCGCCGGTGCACCTCGTTCCACAGCCCAGCCCGGCGCAGGCTGCGTCTCCACGATGTCGTCCCTGCTCGCGACCTTGATGCCGGCCAGCTTGAGCCCGCTCGCCACGTTGTCATAGATCGACATCGCAGGGAATGGATTGGGCTTCTGGAAGACCATCCCGATCCGCCGCCGTACGTCGGTCGGCCGCTGGGCAGCGTCGTAGATGTCGACGTCGTCGAGCAGGACCTCGCCGGCCAGCGCCGCGCCCCTGATCATCTCGTGCATCCTGTTCAGGATCCGCAGGAACGTCGACTTGCCGCAGCCGGACGGGCCGATCAGCGCCGTCACGGTCCCTGGGTCCATGTTCAGCGACACCCGGTCAAGCACCTTGTGGTCGCCGAACCAGGCCGAGATGTTCCGCGCGGCCAGCCCGGAGAGCGGCGCAGCTGGCACCGGCGGCCGTGTCGGCGGCGTCGGCGGCATCGCCATTTCGCGGGTGTCCTGCAACAGCGCCGGGTCGGCCTCGACAGCCTCTGGTTCGAGCGAGTCCGGCATCATCGGGTTCGCTCCCTGGGATCGAGTCGGGGGGTCTGCATGGGCTCTTCCTGGTCAGTACACGTTCGGGAGCAGGGCGGCAAGGCTCTGATAGAGGTTCCAGAGCACGGCGAGGGCGAGCGGCGCGGCCGCCAGATAGGCGAGCCACGGCGACCAGCGGGCCGCCGCGACCGTGCCGGCGACGGAAATGATCACCAGCGCGAGGCCCCATACGAGCGTCAGCACCAGCACACCGCTGTCGCCGCTGAGCGGGGCTTCCGCCGCGGTAATCAGCGGCCTGCCGCCCGGGTCTTGCTGCGGCGCCGACGTTAGCTCGGCGTCGAGGTAGCAGTAGGTCGTCGGCACTGCCGCAGAGCAGGCGGTGAGCAGCAGCAGCCGGTTCGGGGCGGGATCCTTTACCAGGTGGCTGCTATCACCCCTGGCGACGACGGTGTAGGCAGCCTTGCCCTGACCCGTGATGACGGTGACCTTGTCGCCCCTGCCGGAGCTCGCCAAGCCGCCCGAACGGGGCGCCGAAGGTCGCACGCCGGCCGAAGATCTCGGCGACGCCGTTCTCGCCGGGCAGCGGCGTGTTCCGCACGTGCCCCGGACCCAGCTCCAGGTTCTCCGGAGACGTGCCCTCGACGACGATCATGTTATTGATGCCGATCGCCGGGATGTTCAAGATGGCGACCGGCGCGCCAGGCGTTGTCGCGGCCAGCGGCGCCACCTGCTGCGACAGCTGAGCACGCAGGGTCGCGTAGGCGTTGGACTGCGCCCGTGCTTCCTGAACCGAGGAGATCCCGTACAGATACGCGAGGAACCCGAGCAGGAAGACCCCGAGCAGGATCAGGCCGACCCCGGCCGCGTGCGCGTTGGACTGCTGGCGGCTTGCGGTCCTGGCTGCGGGCCAGGCTGCTGCGGCGGCACCGCCGGCTGGCCTGGCACGCCCGCGCTGATGGTCTGCGTCATGCCTGGCTACCCGGATACCTGACGCCGCCTGCGGCGCAGCCAGCTGCCGAGCGCCGGCGGCACCATGACGGCCAGGACGATCGCCACCGCCGTGAGCACGCTCAGCATCAGCTTGTTCGGGCTGCTCGCGCCGACGTTGACCACTTGCCCGGTCACCGCGATGGGCCCGGTATTGCTCGCTACCGGGCCAGGTCCGGTCGGCACGACCCCGCCTGGTGACGGCGAGCCTGAGGCGCCCGGTGACGGCGAGCCGCCGCCCGCGCCAGGCGTCGTGGCCTTGCCGTTGACGACCACGCAGTTGAGCGGCTCGCCCACCTTGTCGCACGGTGAGGGCGCTGGCGCGTTCAGCAACAGGGTGAGCTTGCCGTTGGTGAAGGTGGGATTGTCGCAGCCCGCGAGCGTGGTGAGGTTCGGGCCGGGGATGGCTCCGGGAATCTTCGTACTCTGCAGCAGGCCGCCCTGGACGAGGTTGAGCGGCAGGGGCGAGTACCCGAGCGCGGCAACCTCGCGCTGGCCGGCGCACAGGAAGTAGTCAACGAAGGTGCTGAGCGTCTTGCCCTTCGCGTTGCTGAAGTTGGTCGGCTGGTTCGTGCCGGCCCGCGGCACGATCAGGTAGCTGTAGCTGGACAGCGGATAGGAGCGCGGGTCGGTGAACGTGTACACCGAGTCGAGGTTCTGCTGCAGGAAGTCGGGGCTGTGGCTGTCCTCGTTGATGACCGCCTTGGTCAGCGCGACGGCGACGTTCGACGCGGTGGGCAGGACGTAGTAGCCGGCCGAGTTCAGCACCTTGACGACTGGATAGTGGGAGTTCAGTGCGTACGCGTACTCGTCGTAGCCGATCGCGCCGTTGCCGTAGCTCGCGGTGATGTACGTCGCGACGTTGTTGGAGCCGTTCTCCGACTTGGCGCCGGCGAACAGCGGGTAGAACTCGGTCTGCCCGCACGGCAGGTGGACGCCCGGCTTGACCTTCTTGCAGAAGGCGTCCCACGCAGACGGGAACATGTGCGACATCCAGCGGGTGAGGAAGAACGTCGCGCCAGACCCATCTGACCTGATCACCGGCGTGATCGGCAGGTTGGGAAGCTGCGCGCCGTAGTCCTTGGTGATCCGCTTGTCGTCCCAGTTGGTGATCGCGCCCGTGAAGATCTCCATGATCGTCTGCCCGGACAGCCGCAGATTGGTGATCAAGTGCCCGGCGACCTCGACGTGGTACATGAATGCGGTGCCACCGGCGGTGTCGGGGATATAGGAGTATCCCTGGGTCGGATGCTCGGCCCCGGTGCCGCCTAGCTGGTCGTGCCCGTTGCGGAACGGCGGGTCGGAGCCGGCGAAATCGTCCTGGTTGGCCATGTAGTCGCCGCGTCCGGCCGCGGAGCCGTCCGGGTTGTAGTTGATGACCAGCCCGTTCGGGCGCAGGTCCTGTTGCCACTGGTCGAGCGCCACCGCGCTCCAGGACGACCCTGAGCCGCTGATGGCGACGTAGCTCGCCGCGCTCGCGGGCAGCGGCGCGGCGACCGCGGCGGCGATCGCCACCGCCGCTGCAGCCCGCGCCGAGGCTCGCAGCAGTGCTGGTCGGGTCCGGCGCTTCACTGCCTGCTCCTTCTTACCACCCGAGGCGCCGGATCCGGCGCGCGCGTTCGGTGATGGCCGCCGCGGAGCCGAGCATGAGCGACGACGCTCCGCCGAGCGTGGCGGCGCCGCCGACGATCAACAGGATCGGCAGGGCGTACCTGATCGGGCCGGCCGTCTCGGCGGCCTGCTTGACCGTGACCACGCCCGCTCCGAGCCGCGTGGGTGACGAACTCGGCGTGACGGACGGGCCGGACGGAGATGTTGACGGACTCGTCGTCGGCTTCGGATTCAGGCTGTTGCCCTTCTGGTTCAGCACGAGCTGGGCCGCCTTCATGGTCTGCGCTCTGAGCGCGCTCGGCAGCGGCAGGTAGCCGGGCGGCAGGTCGCCCGGGCGCAATCCGGGCGTCTGGCCGGGCCCGGCGACGAAGTCAAGGAACTGGGCGATGGCGGACGCCTTGGCCGGCTTGACGCCACTGGTCGGCACCATCGCGTAGATCACCATGGTCAGCGGGTAGGCATCCTTCGCCACCTTGTTGTAGTTGATCTGCTTGGTGATGTGATTGCCGCCGTTCTTGGCCATGGCTGGCAGCGCGGCGGCCATGGACCTGTTCGACGGCGCGACGTAGCGCCCCGAGTGATTCAGGATCTTGGCGACAGGGAAGCGGAACGCCGCCGCGTCCCCCTCGTCCAGGATCGCGAACAGCGCCCGCTCGCCAGGCACCTCGATCGGGTCCCTCGGGAAGTTCCCGAACTGGTCCTTCTCCCAGAAGGTGCCAGGCTCCCAGTTCTGCACCTGATAGTTCGCGACCAGGCTGAGCGGGAAGACCGGGCTGTACTTGTGCGCGATGACGGGATAGGAGTCCTGGCCTGTGAACGAGTCGATCGGGTACTTCAGCCCGAGGTAGTCGGTGTTGACATGCATGCCCCACTTATCGAAGTGGCCGGCCATGAAGTTCTGGGCGGCGTGGTTGTTGGCGATCCACCGCGTGACTTCCCAGGTCATGTCGCTGTGACCGGACTCCACTGTTGGCACCTGAAAGGACGACCCGCCGCCGAATGGGCCAGGTACGTGGGGGTTGAGGTGCTTGAACTCAGGGTCAGTAAACAGCGTCAGCGGATTGCCGTCGACCGCGGCGTCGCATCCGATCTGCTTGTTGTGCCTCGCCCCGTGGGCGCAGCCGTCGTTGTCGAAGTTGTAGGACTGGGTCAGCAGCTTGGTGACCAGGAGGGGGTCCAGTTTGAGGTTCCGCACCGGCTGCCCATTGTTCGGGTTATCCACCCAGTACGCGATCGCGACCGACGAGATGGCGACGGGGGCGAAGGTATAGGTCTTGTTGCTGGCGACGTGCCCGGGACCCGGCCGGGTTGTCAGGGCGATGTCGCCGAGGCCGCTCGGCAGGTCGGCGATCGCCTCCGGCTCGGTGAGCGCCGCGTTGAACGTCAGCGCCAGCGGGTTCGATCCCGTGCACAGGCCCGCCCGCCACTGGTTCATCGCACGCAGCAGCATGGGCGAGCCAATCGCGGCGAAGGCGGCCTTCTTCAGCTTGCAGCTATCAGCGGCTGGCGCGAAGGTCAGCGGCACGACGATCCGCTTTGCCCAGGAACACGAGCCAGTTTGGCTGCTGAACGCGAACTGCCCGAGGTCCGTGCCGGCCGGGTCGAGGCTGTGATCCCTGCAGTTGGCCGGCACGGCCAGCGTATTGCCGCCTTGCGAAGGCATGACGACCAGCGAGCAGCGGTGCTTGATGCTGCAGCCGAGCATCTGGTTCTCCGCCAGGGTGAGAATCTGAATATCGAGCTGCCCGGTACCGTTCTTGGCCGTCGTGGCGTAGGCCGTGTTCATCGGGCCGAACGGCCCGAACGCGCCTTGCACGCCGCCGTTGTTACCCCCGTAGCACTGGGTGAGGCGGCGCGGGTGAGCTGAGTTGCACTCCACCACCATGACGGGGTAGTCGGTGATGACCGGGTCGTAGAGCACCTGGCTGCTCGGCGTGAAGCCGGTCCACGAGACGTGGATCATCTCGTTGACCAGGGTCTTGGTCTGGCTGACCGTCACCGTGCTTCTCGCCGCGAAGTGCCGGTGCGCGGCCGGGTTGTACATCTGCGGGCCGATGACGGTCGTGCCGTGCGGCTTCTTGTGCGGCTTGCGGTGGTGGCTCTTGCTCGGGCTGGGGCTCGGCGTCGGCGTATGGGACTTCGTGTGGCTCGGGCTGGGACTGGGGCTCGGGGACGTGCTCGGACTATGGCTTGGGCTTGGGCTTGCGCTCGGCGACTGACCCGGGCTTTGCGCCGCGCCGCCCGCCGCGAGCGAGCCTTGCGCGGCGGGCAGCAGGACGAAGCCGACGACCATGGCGATCCCGCCCAGCACGGCGGCCAGCGGCCGCGGTCTCCTGGCGTGGCTCATGAGTCCGCCGCCTCCCTGGCCAGCTTGCGGCGCTGCCCCTTGGTGAGCTCGCCGGGGGCCGCGCCGCCGATCCGCCTGGCGATCGTGAACAGCGCGAGCACGACCACGACGAGCACGAAGCCAGCGCCGAACCCGCGTTCGACGTAGGCGCTGGTGCCGAAGATGTGCACCGCGTTGTAGATGAACAGCGGCAGGCTCGTCTGCGGCCCGCTGAAGGGGTTCGCGTTCATTTCCTTCGTGTAGCCGGCGACGAGCAGCACGGGCGCGGTCTCGCCGATGCCGCGGGCCATCGCCAGCACGACAGCGGTTGCCAGCCCTGATCGAGCCGTCGGGAGCACCACGTTCCAGCACGTGCGCCACTGGCTCGAGCCGAGCGCGTAGGAGGCTTCGCGCAGCGCTCCTGGCACGATCCGCAGCACGACCTCGGAGGCCCGGGCGACGATGGGCATCATCGTCACGCCGATCGCGATCGCCGCGCACAAGCCGCTCTTGCTGAATCCCAGGCTCAGGATCAGCGTCACGTAGATGAACAGCCCGGCGACCAGGTCGGGCAGCGCCGTCATGGCCTCGACGATCGTCCGCACGACCCTGGCCAGGCCGCCGCCGATCTCGGACAGGAACAACGCGGCGGTGACGCCGAGCGGGACAGAAACCAGCGTCGCGAGCCCGAGTTCCTCGACCGAGCCGACGATGGCGTGCAACACGCCGCCGACCGTCATCGGGCTGTCCGGGCCAGCGAACGCGAGCGACCGGGTCCAGAAGTTGAGGTGGACGACCGCGCTCGAGCCACGGAAGAGCGTGTAACCGACCTGGTCGATCACGATGACGACGACGATGACGCCGCCGGTGCCGAATGCGACGGCGGCGAGCCGGTTCCTGGCTTCCAGCCGGTCCCACTGGAGCCGCGCCATGACGAAGTAGAGCACCAGGAACAGCGCGTACCAGGTCAGCCAGAACCCGAGCACGCCGCTGAACGGCAAGACCCGCTCATAGACGACCCAGACCAGCCCGAGCGACGCCCCCGCGGCCCCGAGGAACGTGGCGCTGCCTTCGGACGACGTCCGGTTGAAGCGCACCCGCGGTTCGGCCTGGCGGACCGTGACTGTCGCGGCCATGCGTCAGTCCGCCTCGGTCATCGCGCCGGACCGAGACCGGCTGATGACGATCGAGGCGAAGGAGTTCAGGATCAGGGTCGCGACGAACAAGACCAGGCCGCATGCCAGGAGCGCGGCGACGCCCTTGTCGTCGTACTGGGTGTAGAAGTTGGCGATCTCGGCGGTGATCGAGTTCCCGCCGCCCTCGAGCACGTGGATGCTGAACACGTAGGTCAGCGGCGTCAAGATGAAGGTCACGGCGATCGTCTCGCCGAGCGCCCGGCCAAGACCCAGCATGCTCGCGCCGATGACGCCGGCCCGGCCGAACGGCAGGACGACGGTCCTGATCATCCCCAGGCGAGTCGAGCCCAGCGCATAGGCCGCTTCCCGCTCGCCCTGCGGCGCCTGGGAGAAGACCTGGCGCGACAACGACGTCACGATCGGGATCACCATCAGCGAGACCACCAGGCCGGCGATGAACATCGCGCCGACGTAACTGCCGATGGTGTCGGCCTTGGTGAAGTGAAACACCGGGACGAAGCCGAGGTGATGGCTGAGCCACTGGTCGTTGCCGAGGATCCGGGGCATCAGGAAGAACAGGCCCCACAGCGCGTACACGATGCTGGGAATCGCGGCCATCAGGTCGATGACGGCGATCAGCGGCCGCCGCAGCCCGTGCGGCGCGTACTCGGAGATGTAGATCGCCGTGGCCACGCCGACCGGGACGGCCACGACCAGCGCGATGACGGCCACCAGCGCGGAGTCCGGCAGCAAGGCCGCGATGCCGAACTGATTACTGGTCTCGGGAAAGAATGCCGAGGTGGTGAAGAAGCCGAACCCGGCGCGCTGGAAGGCGCCCAGCGACCGCGCGATCAGGAAGACCAGGATCAGCAAGGTGATGAGCAGGACGGCGATCCCCGCGCCGCGCAGGATGCTGCGGAAGATCCGGTCGCTTCGAGATGGCCTGGAGACGATCGGACGAGGGACGTCTTCGGCCGGGGGAGCGACGGGAGAAGGAGGCGTCAGAGCGATAGCCATGAGCCTGTTCCTCCCCGTGTTCGCGATCGTGTTCGGAAATGCCGCATTGGGGCGGCCTGGCGCCGGTCCGCAGCCATGTTGACGGATAGATCTGAAGTTCCACCGCTATCTGCGTGAACGGAATGTTAAGAGAAGGCGTCACGTGGGTGAGCGATTGAGCCCGCACAGCCGAAAGGCGCAGCCGGCCGTCCTGGCCTCGGCTGCGCCTTTCGGCAGGGAAGCAGTCTGAAATGGCTAGGTGATCGTCACGTCAAAAGTGGCCGTGAAGGCACCGAGGTTGGTGCCTCGGACGAACGCCGTGGTGCCTAGGGCGGCGTTCAGGGCAGACGCGAGCTTGGCTGACATGTCGACCTCGGTGCAGGAGATCGTCTCAGTGGCGGGCGGACCTGGGTCGCTGCTCGTGGACATGTCACCGGTGAGGTAGCCAAGCGCGGTGTGCGCCGTGCCGCCAGGAAGAACTCCAGTCAGCGCGCCCGTGAAGAGGTTGAGCTCGATGTCGCTGATATTCACCGTCTTGCCGGCCTTGCTGTTGACGACAACCAGCGTGCCGCCAAGATCCACGATGCCCGAGAAGTTGCTGACCTCGCCGGTGCCGCCGGTCACGGGCATCGAGAAGGTCTCGGCGCCGGCGCCGTAGCTGGCACTGCCCGGACTGCCTGGCAGCATGATGATGGTCGACTTGGCCAGGCCGACCACCACCGCGCGGGGAACGCTCAGCGCAGCGGTACCGCCCGTGTCGGCGGTATCGGCGACTGCGGGGCCTGCCGCGGAGATGGCGATCGCTGCTGCGGATATCAGGCCGGCGCCCAGTGCGGTCACGCGGGCCCGGCGGCCGATGCTGATGTGCATGTACGGCACTCCTTTGATGACTTTCGAATCGTGGGACTGAGGAGCTATGCGGCGGGGGTGACGCCAGGCTGACCCGGCGCCACCCCCGACCGGTCGTGCTAGTGCGGGTCCGCGGTCAGGAGCCGGTACCGCAGAACGGGGTTGGCAGGAATCCGTAGGCGATCAGGTCGGCGCGAGCGGTGGCGGTCGCGCAAACCCAGCCCTTCGTCTTTGAGCCTGACGAGTCGAAGAACGGCTGCAGCGCCTTCGGGATGTGGTTGGAGGTGGATGTCGAGAACCGGACGACCACAAAGACCGTGCGGACGAACTTCGGTGAGAAGTGCGCGTTGATGACTGTCTTTGCGCCTGTGCCGGTGGTCGGCTTGGTGCCGTTGATGCTGCGCAGCACCATGTTTCCGTGGGTGTTACAGCCGAACTTGTTCTGGCCGGTCTTCGGGTGGCACGCCGGGCTGCCGGTGCAGGTCTTGTTCACGCACGTGGCTGAGTGGAACTTCTCGGCGATGTACTTGCCGATCGAGAACGGGAAGATGACGTCCGGGCCAGCCAGCACCGGGTTGACGCCTTCGTTCTCCTCGGCAGTGCTGTCGACGCAGCCGCCGGGTCCTGAGGTGCCGAGCCCGATGGCGGTCAGGAAGAACGCCCTCGTGCCTGAGCTGGTCTGCGGCAGTTCGGCCTTGATCGGGGCGTTCTTGCCGCCGACCTGGTTCCAGTTGGTGACCGAGCAGCTGTAGATGGAGTTCAGCTGAGCGGTGGTCAGGTTCGCCGGCGCGTTTGTCGTGGAGTTCGTGGCGAAGGTGACGGCGTCCTTGCCGAGCGCGACGAACTGGATGCCGCCAGGTCCCCTCGACGGGTCGCTCGAGGAACGCCCGCGCGAAGACCGCGCGAAGTCGACGCAGAAGGACTTGCCGTCCTTGGTCTTCGTGTTGGCGTCCAGCGTCGCGATACCGGCGCTTGAGCCGTTCGGCCGCGGGATCTTGGCGCAGCCGGACTTGGTGGAGATGTTGTCGGTCAGGCCAGTCTTCGGGTTCAGGGCGTCCCAGCTGTACAGCCGCGGGCCCGTCTTGTGGGACTTGTTGTAGTCGAAGGAGAACTGGTCGAGCAGGAACTGGATGGTGTCGGAGCCGACGCCGACAATGTCTGTCTCCTTCGGCGTGACCGGCTTGCCGCTGCCGTTAATCGGATCGGCCAGGGCCGGACCCACGGCCAGCGCTGTCGCCGACGCCGTCACGACGGCCGCCGCCAACAGCTTCTTGAGCATGCGCATGATTACTGCTCCTCCTGCAAACGAGATAGGCGCGCCTGCGAAAGCCCGCATTTCTCCGGCCTGTTGGCCGACGGCCATAGCTTCGCGATAGGGGCAGCTTTGCGACAAGGGAACGATTACGGGCGGGTATGTGATTTCTTGGTTAACAGATCGCATCCGGTGCATGAATCAGCAGGTCAGCGTCGTTCGACCGACCTGCGCAAATGTCGCGCCGACGGGGCCGATCCGATTAGGGAAAGCTGGCGCTCGGCGGAATCGGCCTGGTGCTTCACCAGCGATTTGCCTGCACGATTGTCTTCCGTTCGCTTAACAGATACCGCTGCGATCAGCGGATCTCGACTACCTGGAACGCCTCGGCCAGCCGTCCCTCAGGCAGCCCGGCCAGTTCGGCGGTCCTGCTGAGCCAGCCGCGAAGCATGTCAGCGAGGTTGTCCATCTGGCCGGTCTGGCTCTCATGGGCGCGCAGCGCAGCGATCTTGCGGTCGAAGGTGTCGGTGACGTCAACGAAGTGCGTCGGCTGCGGGCTGCCGGATATCCAGACCTGGTGCACGGTCCATGGATCGAGGCCGTCGGCGGCAAGTTCGGGAAACGCGAAGGGATTGCGCGCGTCAGGATAAACAGCGTCCAAGCTCGCCGAGCCGACGGCACGGTGGTCGGGGTGGCTGGCCGGGATCCTCTCGTAGTTCCGCTCCGGCGACGGGCACGTGACGCGGTCGGGCCTGACCTGCCTGATCACCCTGGCCAAATCCCTGCGCAGGTCAAGCGACGGCTCAACTCTGCCGTCTGGGTACCCGAGGAACCGCACGTCGCTGACGCCGACGCACTTGGCCGCGGCGACCTGCTCGGCCTGGCGCAGTGCCGCCATGTCCGCGCGGCTCACGGACGGATCGCTGCCGCCTGCGTCGCCGTTGGTCACGATGCAGTAGCTGACCTCGATGCCGGCGTCTGTCCATGTCGCCACCGTTCCGGCGAGCCCGAAGTCCACGTCATCGGGGTGGGCGGTGACCACGAGAATCCGGCTTATCCCCACGTCATCTGGCACGTCAGGATCTTACCTGGCACCGCTCACGGGGCCGGCCACGCGCATCCTGCCGGAAGTGCCTTCGCCATCTCGATCATCGGGCGACGTGCGCTCCAGTAGACCGGCATGTGAAGCTAGACAGATCTCGGCCCGACCGCTGCACCGGGCTGCCGCGGTCGGGCCGAGACTTCTTGTGTGGTGCTAGTCCAGTGCCGACATTACGTGCTTGACCCTCGTGTAGTCCTCGAATCCGTACATCGACAGGTCCTTGCCGTAGCCAGAGTGCTTGAAACCGCCGTGCGGCATCTCGGCGACGAGGGGGATGTGCGTGTTGATCCAGACGCAGCCGAAATCAAGCCGCCTGGCCATCCGCATCGCCCGGCCGTGGTCCGAGGTCCAGACCGAGGAGGCGAGCCCGTATTGGGTGCCGTTGGCCCAGGCCAGGGCCTCGTCCTCGTCGCTGAACTGCTGGACGGTGATGACCGGCCCGAACACCTCGTTCTGGATGATCTCGTCGTCCTGCTTCAGGCCGTCGACGACGCTCGCCTCGTAGAAGTAGCCGCGGTCGCCCGCCCGCTTGCCTCCGGCGAGAACGCGCGCGTGGTCGGGCAGCCTGCTGACGAATCCGGAGACCCGCTCGAGCTGGTTGGCGTTGTTCAGCGGGCCGAAGTCGGCGCCCTCGATGTCGGGGCCGCCGGTCGTCTGGCCCTTGGCCTGCTCGACCAGCGCGCCGACGAAGTCGTCGTGCACGCGGGGCCCGGCCAGCACCCTGGTCGCCGCCGTGCAGTCCTGCCCGGCGTTGAAGTACCCGGCGATCGCGATCGCCTCGGCGGCCTTGGCGGGGTCGGCGTCGTCGAACACTACGACCGGCGCCTTGCCGCCGAGTTCCAGGTGCACGCGCTTGAGGTCGTTGGACGCCGCGGCCGCGACCTCCTTGCCGGCCCGCACGCTGCCGGTGATCGACACCATCTGCGGGATCGGGTGCGAGACGAGAGCGCGCCCGGTGTCCCTGTCGCCGCAGATCACGTTGAAGACGCCGGGCGGCAGGTGCTCGCTCATCAGCTCGGCGAACAGCAGCGTGGTCACCGGGGTGGTATCCGACGGCTTGAGCACCATGGTGTTGCCGGCGGCGATCGCGGGCGCCCACTTCCAGGTCGCCATCATCATCGGGTAGTTCCACGGGGTTACCGCCGCGCAGACGCCGATCGGCTCGCGCCTGATGAAGGAGGTGAACCCGGACATGTACTCCCCGGCGGAACGACCCTCGAGCATCCGCGCCGCTCCAGCGAAGAACCTGATCTGGTCCACCATCGGCGGGATTTCCTCGGACAGGGTCAGCGCCACCGGCTTGCCGGTGTTCCGCGACTCGGCCGCCACGAACTCATCCGCCCGCGCCTCGAGGGCGTCAGCGATGCGGAGCAGCGCGAGGCTCCGCTCGGACGGCGTCGCGTCCCGCCATCCCTCGAAGGCGTCGGCCGCCGACCTGACGGCCGCGTCTACCTCTGTCTCACTGGAGACTGGCGCGGTGGCGAAGACCTCTCCGGTCGACGGATTGATCAGCTCGGCACGCTTGTCGAACTGCATGTCGGTCCACTGCCCGCCGACGAAATTCTGTAGCTCGTCCACCTCAAGGCCTCCGTTCCGGATTTGTCCAGTATCCAGTTATTCCTGCGGTTACTTACCCGAAGGCGTTCTTTCCTCGCAAGCCCACGGCGATCCGTAGTCGGTGAGCAGATCCAGGAACGGCTGCGCGGGCATCGCCTCGGGCCCGAGCAGGCCCGACGCCGGACCAGGCGCCGGAGTCGATGAGCTCAAGCGCGACGACGGGGTTGACGGCCGTCTGCCAGACCACCGCCTGCGAGCCGTACTCGGCCATCGACCAGGCGTTGTCGACGACGTGGTACAGGTACACCTCGCGGGGCGCGCCGTCCTTGCCGGTCCCGGTGACCCAGGTGCCCGCGCAGGTAAGCCCGGTCATCTTGTCTCCCGAGGCCGGCCGGATCCGGCAGGCAGGCGGCGACGACGTCGCGCGGCGAGACCTGGCCGCCACCGACGCTGACCGGCTTGGTCGAGTCCAGGCCGAGCTTGTGCAGGGTCCGAAGGACGCCGATGAACTCCTCGCCGAGGCCGTACTTGAAGGTGACGCGCCTGGCCTTGACCCAACGCGGGATCAGCAGCACCTCTTCGTGCTCGACGTTCACGCACTCCACCGGGCCGATGCCGGCCGGGAACGTGAAGACCTCGGGCTCGCTGAACGGCGCCGTCGTGAACCAGCCGCGGTCGGCCTCCCAGATCACCGGCGGGTTCAGGCACTCCTCGATCGTCGTCCAGATCGAGAAGGTCGGCGCGAAGTCGTAGCCCTGCACCTCGAGGTTGGCGCCGTCCCTGACCCCGATCTGGTTGATCTCGCTGAAGAGTTCGTCGGCGGCGTACCGCGCGAAGACGTCGGAAAGACCTGGTTCGACGCCAATACCGACAAGGGCAAGCTTTCCGCTTTTTTCCCACTCATTGGCCATGGCGAATTGATCATCGCCCAGTTTCACGCCAGTCTTGCTATAAGGAGCGTCCTGATGCGGCTGAGACAGCGACATAGCCATGTCGAGATAATGAGCACCGGACCGCAATGCTGCGGTATAAAGCGGCATGACGAATCGCGGGTCGGCGGCGTTCATGAGCGCGTCGCACGCGTGCTCGGTGAGCAGGCCGGCCACCGCGTCCGTGTCGCGGGCGTCGATCCTGACCGCCACGAAGCGGTCACTGGCAGCCGCCGCGCGCTGCGCTCTGGCGAGGTCGTAATCGGCAATGACCAGGTCAGCGAACCGTCGGCGCGCCGCGATCCGCGCGAAAGCGGTGCCGACGCCGCCGGCCCCGACAAGCAGTATCCGCATCTTGGCGATCCTATGAGTCGTATCAGCGGCCAGTAGTGGGAACATCCTTGTTGCCCTGCAGCTTCAGCGTGCCACACGAGGCTCGGGCGGAAACCAGCAGGAGGGGTGGGGAATGAGCGTCACCGGACGGACCACCGAGCCGGCCGAGCAGGTAGTTGATAAGGGGTTGAAGTCAGGCGCGCTGGGCCTGATCTCCACCACGATCATCGCCACCGCTTCGGTCGCGCCCGCCTATAGCCTCGCCGCCACGCTGGCCTTTGTGGTCGCAGCGGTGGCGCTTCAGTCACCAGCGGTAGCCGTGCTGGCGTTCGTGCCCATGCTGCTCACCTCGATCGGCTATAGCGAGCTGAACAAGGCCGACCCGGACTGCGGCACCACCTTCACGTGGGCGACCAGGGCGTTCGGGCCCAAGACCGGATGGTTCGGCGGCTGGGCGATCGTCGTCGCGGATGTGCTGGTCATGGCGAGCCTCGCGCAGGTCGCCGGACAGTACATCTTCTTCCTGTTCTCCGGGCCGAGCAGCGGGATCGGCGCGAACCCGACGAGCAGCTGGGTGCTGCTGGCCGGCGTCATCTGGATCATCCTGATGACGACGATCTGCTACATCGGCATCGAGGTCTCGGCCAACTTCCAGAAGATCCTGCTGAGCATCGAGCTCGTCATGCTGCTCGTGCTGTCCATCACGGCGCTGGTGAAGGTGGGGACCGGCCACGCGCCGCCTGGCCACCTGAGCACCGACCATCTCGTGGCTCAATCCGTTCCACATCTCCTCATTCAGCGCGTTCGCGAGCGGCGTCATCCTGATGGTCTTTATCTACTGGGGCTGGGACACCGCCGTCGCCGTGAACGAGGAGACCAAGGACAAGACGAGGACGCCGGGCCTGGCCGCGATCTTCTCGACGCTGATCCTGCTGGTCACCTACAGCATCACCATCTTCTCGGTGATGGCGTTCGCGGGCATCGGCACCAAGGGCATCGGGCTCGGGAACCCGAACAACTTCGGCGACGTGTTCTCCCCGCTGGGCAGCGCGATCTTCGGCACGTCCGGCTTCGGGGCGTTCCTGACCAGGCTGCTGTTCCTGATGATCCTGTCGTCGGCGGCCGCTTCCACGCAGACCACGATCCTGCCGACCGCGAGGACCACGCTGTCGATGGCCGTCTACAAGGCGCTGCCGTCCTCCTTCGCGAAGATCCACCCGCGGTTCCTGACGCCGACGGTCTCCACGGTCGTCATGGGCCTGGTCTCGATCGCGGTCTACATCCCGATGAACTACAGCTCCAACCCCACCGGCGTGATCGGCGACGCGGTGATCGCGATCGGCCTGTACATCGCGTTCTACTACGGCCTCACCGGCTTCGCCTGCGCCTGGTATTACCGGCGGAACCTGACCAGCAGCGTGCGCAACCTGTTCATGCAGGGCATCCTCCCGGTCGCGGGCGCGCTGATGCTGTACTTCCTCGGCGGCTGGAGCCTGTGGCTGGATTATGACGTCGCGACCCAGAACGACTACACGGTATGGACGGTGCCAGGGATCCACTGGCAGATCGGCGGCGCGTTCGTGATCGCCGCCGCTGCCGCCCTCATCGGCGTCGTGATCCTCATCATCATGCGGATCGTCGCGCCGGCCTTCTTCAAGAAGCAAACCCTGACCAAGGCCACCCCGACGCTGGTCCCTGACGACTGACCGGCGCCGCGCATCCGCGAGGCCCACGGGTGTCGGTCTGCTCGCCTAAGGTGAACTCGTGACGATGACCGCGGCGGACTCCCTTCTCGAAGGCCTGAACCCCCAGCAGCGCGCTGCCGTGCTGCACGAGGGTTCCCCGCTGCTCATCGTCGCCGGTGCTGGCTCCGGCAAGACCAGGGTGCTCACCCACCGGATCGGCTACCTGGTCGCTGAGCGGCAGGTCGCGCCGCACGAGATCCTCGCGATCACGTTCACGAACAAGGCGGCCGGCGAGATGGCTGGCAGGGCCCAGGCGCTGACCGGGGCGAGGTCCCGTGGCATGTGGCTGCTGACCTTCCACTCCTCCTGCGTGCGGATCCTGCGCCGGGAGGCGCACCGGTTCGGCTATCCGTCCTCGTTCACGATCTACGACCAGGCGGACTCCGAGCGGCTGATGGCACTGGTCTGCCGCGAGCTGGACCTGGATCCCAAGTACCACCCGCCGAAGGCGATGATCAATCGCGTCTCCGCGCTGAAGAACGAGTTGCTCGACCACGAGACCATCGCCGCCAAGGCGTCCGGCTACCGGGAGAAGGCGCTGGCCGAGGCCTACGGCGAGTACCAGCGGCGGCTGGTCGCGGCCGGGGCGATGGACTTCGACGACCTGATCATGGTCACGGTCAACCTGCTGCAGGCCTTCCCCGACATGGCGGCCGAGTACCGGCGCCGGTTCAGGCACGTGCTCGTCGATGAGTACCAGGACACCAACCATGCGCAGTACGTCCTGATCAAGGAGCTTGTCGGTGGCAGCCAGGCCAGCCACCTCGGCGGCGATGACTTCCTGCCCGCCGGCGAGCTGTGCGTGGTCGGAGATGCCGACCAGTCGATCTACGCGTTTCGCGGCGCCACGATCAGGAACATCACCGAATTCGAGCGCGACTTCCCCGGTGCCCGCGTGATCCTGCTGGAACAGAATTACCGCTCCACCCAGAACATCCTGGCGGCCGCCAATGCCGTCGTCGCCCGCAACTCTGGCCGGATGCCCAAGAACCTGTGGTCCGACGCCGGCGACGGCCCGCCGCTCGTCGGGTACGTGGCGGACAGCGAGCACGACGAGGCCGCGTTCGTGGCCGAGGAGGTGGACAAGCTCACCGACGCCGGGGACGCGACGCCCGGCGAGGTGGCCGTGTTCTACCGGACCAACGCGCAGTCCAGGGTCTTCGAGGAAGTCTTCATCAGGGCCGGCCTGCCCTACAAGGTCGTCGGCGGCGTGCGGTTCTATGAGCGGCGCGAGGTCAGGGACCTGCTCGCCTACCTGCGGCTCATCGCCAACCCGCAGGACGAGATCTCGCTGCGCAGGATCGTCAACGTGCCGCGCCGCGGCATCGGCGACCGGGCGCTGGAATACGTCGCAGGATTCGCGGCGAGGGAGCGGATCAGCTTCGCCGCGGCGCTTGCCAGGCCGCAGGACGTGCCCGGGCTCCCGGCCCGCTCCGGGAAGTCGATCGAGGCGTTCAACGAGCTGATCGCTGAGCTCAGGGAGGCCGAGCAGTCCGGTACCCCGGTCGGAGACATCGCCGAGGCCATCCTCGACAGGACCGGCTACATCGGCGAGCTCGAGGCATCGAGCGACCTGCAGGACGCTGGCCGCGCCGAGAACCTCAACGAGCTCATCTCGGTGGCCAGGGAATTCGACGCGCGGAACGTCACCGGCGGGCTGGCCGCCTTCCTCGAGCAGGTCTCGCTGGTGGCCGATGCCGATGAGATCCCCGAGGGACCCGATCACGGCGGGCTGGTCACGCTGATGACCCTGCACACCGCCAAGGGGCTGGAGTTCCCCGTCGTGTTCCTGACCGGCATGGAGGAGAACGTCTTCCCGCACGAGCGGTCGGTCAACGACGACCGGGAGCTTGAGGAGGAGCGCCGCCTGGCCTACGTCGGCATCACCAGGGCGCGGCAGCGGCTGTACCTGACCAGGGCGGTCGCCAGGACGTGGTGGGGTCGCCCCTCCTACCACAAGCAGTCCAGGTTCCTCACCGAGATCCCGGCCGAGCTGATCGACTGGCGCAGGGACGCATCGGCGGCCTCATCGTCGCTCGGCCCGGCGTCGGAGCGGCTGGCCAGGCGTCCCGGCGTCAACGCGCCGGGGAACCGGCCCGTGCCTGCGCTGAAGACCGGGGACCTCGTCAGCCACGACAGCTACGGCCTTGGCCGGGTGCTGTCGGTCGAGGGCCGCGGCGACGATCCTGAGGCGAAGGTCGACTTCGGCGAGGAGTACGGCATCAAGCACCTGCTCCTGCGGTACGCCCCGATCGAGAAGCTGTAGGACTCCGCTGGCCCGCTAGCGGCCAGCGCTGGATGGCGGGCCGCTCGGGCGGGATACCCTGCCGGTGGAGCAGCTACGCACGCGCGGTAGCCAAAGGGTCGGCCGGAAGGGCGAGCGTCATGGGCAGCATCCGGGTCATCATCGCCAAGCCCGGCCTGGACGGGCACGACCGTGGCGCCAAGGTCGTCGCCCGTGCACTGCGCGACGCCGGAGTCGAGGTCATCTACACCGGCCTGCACCAGACGCCCGAGCAGATCGTCGCCGCGGCGCTGCAGGAAGATGCCGACGCGATCGGGCTCTCGATCCTGTCCGGCGCGCACATGACGCAGTTCGGCAGGGTGCTTGAGCTGCTGAAGGAGCAGAACGCCACCGACATCGTCGTTTTCGGCGGCGGCATCATTCCTGACGCCGATATCGCCGAGCTCAGCGCGATGGGCGTCGCGAAGATCTTTACGCCCGGCGCGGCCACGCATGAGATCGTCGAATGGGTCAATTCTGAGCTTGCGGCCAAGGCGGAAAGTCGGGCCGGCTGATCGGCTGCCGCTCGCGGTGCCCGCTAGGCTGCCTGGCGGCGGCTGCCATCCCGGCCTTAGTCAGCACAGCATCAGTCAGGACGGACCCAGACGTGGACCTGTTCGAGCATCAAGCCAAAGAGCTCTTCGCCGAGTACGGCGTGCCCGTGCCGGGCGGAAAGGTCGCTCATACGGCTGAGGAAGCGCGGGCGATCGCCGCTGAGTTCGCCGCCGCCGGCCAGCCCAGAGTGGTCGTGAAGGCCCAGGTCAAGACCGGTGGCCGCGGCAAGGCCGGCGGGGTCAAGGTCGCGGATGGCCCGGACGATGCCTACGCGAAAGCCAGCCAGATCCTCGGCATGGACATCAAGGGCCACACCGTCCACAAGGTGCTCGTTGAGGAGGCCAGCGACATCGCGCAGGAGTACTACCTGTCCTTCCTGCTCGACCGCGCAGGCCGGCAGTTCATGTCCATCTGCTCGGTCCAGGGCGGCATGGAGATCGAGGAGGTCGCCCACACCAATCCGGACGCCGTGGCGAGGATCGGGATCGACCCTCTGGATGGTGTCGACCGCGCCAAGGCCACGGAGATCGTGTCGGCCGGTCGCCTGCCCGCCGAGGCGGTGGCAGGCGCTGCCGAACTCGCCGAGCGGCTATGGGCGGTCTTCACCGACGAGGACGCGACGCTGGTCGAGGTCAACCCGCTGATCCTGACCTCCGACGGGCGGGTCGTCGCGCTGGACGGCAAGGTCACGCTCGATGAGAACGCGGGCTTCCGTCAGGACCACGAGAAGTTCGCCGACCCTGACGCGGCCGATCCGATCGAAGCGCGCGCCAAGGCCAAGCACCTGAACTACGTCAAGCTCGAAGGCGCTGTCGGCATCATCGGCAACGGCGCCGGCCTGGTCATGTCGACCTTGGACGTGGTCGCCTACGCGGGCGAGGAGTTCGGCGGCGTCCGGCCGGCCAACTTCCTCGACATCGGCGGCGGCGCGTCGGCCGAGGTCATGGCCAACGGCCTGGACATCGTCCTGTCCGACCCGTCGGTCCGCTCTGTGCTGGTGAATGTCTTTGGCGGCATCACTGCCTGCGACGCCGTGGCCAACGGCATCGTGAGCGCGATCGGCATCCTGTCCGAGCAGGGCGACGAGGTCAGGCACCCGATCGTGGTCCGGCTCGATGGCAATAACGCAGCGGAAGGGCGCAGGATCCTGACCGAGGCGGGCATCAGCGTCGTCGAGCAGGTCGGCACGATGGATGATGCGGCGCGGCGCGCCGCCGAGCTGGCCAGCCTGGCCGCGACTGGAGCATGACATGGCGATCTTCCTGACGGCGCAGAGCCGGGTCATCGTCCAGGGCATCACCGGATCGGAGGGCCGCAAGCACGGGGCCCGCATGATCGCCGCTGGCACGAGGGTTGTCGGCGGCACCAATCCGCGCAAGGCCGGTCAGACCGTCGACCTCGGCGGCACGAGCGCGCCGGTCTTCGGCACCGTGGGCGAGGCGATGGCGGAGACCGGTGCCGACGTCTCCGTCGTCTTCGTGCCGCCCGCGGGCACCAAGGACGCCGTGATCGAAGCCGTAGACGCGGCCATTCCGCTGGTGATCGTCATCACCGAGGGCATCCCCGTGCACGACACCGCCTCCTTCTGGGCGTACGCCTCCTCGCGGGGCAACGCCACCAGGATCGTCGGCCCGAACTGCCCGGGCGTTGCCTCTCCTGGCAAGTCCAACGCCGGCATCATCCCGGCCGACATCACGACCGAGGGCCGGATCGGGCTGGTCTCCAAGTCAGGCACGCTGACCTACCAGATGATGTACGAGCTGAGGGACGTCGGCTTCTCGACCGCGGTCGGCATCGGCGGCGACCCGATCATCGGGACCACGCACATCGACTGCCTGCAGGCGTTCCAGGCCGATGACGAGACCGACGCGATCGTCATGATCGGCGAGATCGGCGGCGACGCCGAGGAGCGCGCCGCCGCCTACATCGAGGCCAGCGTGACCAAGCCCGTGGTCGCCTACGTCGCCGGGTTCACCGCACCAGAGGGCAAGACGATGGGCCACGCTGGCGCGATCATCTCGGGTTCGGCCGGCACGGCGCAGGCCAAGAAGGAAGCGCTGGAGAAGGTCGGCGTCAAGGTCGGCCGCACGCCGAGCGAGACCGCCAGCCTGGCCCGCGAGATCATGGCTTCCCGCTAGCGCCAGACCCGCCCTCGCCTCCATCGCGCGGCGCGCCTCCACGTTCTGCGTGCCGGGGGTTGCGAAGGTGGATCCGTGACGACTTCTGCCCTTCGTGCCCAGGCCGGGGAGCAGGGCCGTCGCGAGGCCGGCGGCGACCGGCCGGAGCGCATCAGGCGGCTGCTCGCATCTGGCGCCTCGGCCGCGTGCACCGCCGCGGGAATCGGGCTCGCGGTCCTGACCATGCTGGTGCTCGTCGGCTGGATCGCGGCGCCCCATTTCGGGCTTGGGCTGCTTGGCGTGCTGCGCACCGCCGCGGTGCTCTGGCTCGTCGGTCACCACGTCACCGTGCAGGTCAGCGGCGCTGGCCAGATCGGCATGCTGCCGCTCGGCCTGGTCGCGCTGCCTGGCACGCTGCTGTGGCGGGCCGGCCGGGCGATGGTGCGTGGTCACCGGGTCACCGGCCTGCGCGAGGCGGTCGCCGCGGCGCTCGCGGTGGCCGTGCCGTACGCGGGCCTGGCCGGCGCGCTAGCGGTGGCCAGCCGGTCGAGCCTGGCCGCGGCGTCGATACCGCAGGCGCTGCTCGCCTCATTCGTGATCGCGTTCGTGGCGGTCGGCTTCGGCGCGGCCAGGGCGCTGGCGCCTTGGGCGCAACTCGGCGCGCTGATATCGGCCAGAGCGCGGTCGGTCCTAGCGGGCACCGCAGCCGCGCTGGCCGTCCTGATCGCCGCAGGGGCGATGGCCACCGCGCTGGCGCTCGCGGGTGACGTGCACCGTTTCGGCGATGTCTACCGCGTGCTAGACCCGGGCGTGGTCGGCGCGGGCTTGCTGCTGCTCGCTCAGCTCGGCTACCTGCCGAACGCTGTGATCTGGGCGGTCGCCTACATGCTCGGGCCTGGCTTCGCGGTCGGCGTCGGCACGGTCGCGGCCCCGACTGGCTCGGTGCTCGGTGCGATGCCAGCCTTCCCGCTGCTGGCCGCGTTGCCCGCTGGCGCCCACGGCTCGGGGCCGGGCTGGCTCGGCGCTGCGATGCTCGCCTGCCCCTACCTCGCGGGCGTGGTGGGCGGATTGCTCGTGGTCAGGATCGCTCCGACCACGGTGCTCGAGGCGGCACCGATGCGCGGCTTCTGCTGTGGCTTGTTGACCGGGCTCGCGCTGGGGATCGGCGCGGCCTTCGCAGGCGGTCCGCTGGGCGACGGCCGGATGGCCGCCGTAGGACCGTCGCCCTGGCAGGTGGCGGCGGTCGCCGCGCTCGAGGTCGGCATCGCCGCTGCGATCACCGCAGGGCTCGTCAACTGGTGGTACGTCCGGACGAGGTGGGATGCCAGGGCAAGCCAGCCCGCCGGACGGCCCGGCCCGCCCGATCGGCCTCCAGGTCAGCCACGGCGACCAGGCGATGGGCGGCCGTGGATCGTGGACGGCATGACCGACGCTGGCGACCATGACGGACACGTGATCTACGTGGACAGGTGGGCAGGCGACGAGGACGGCGGTGGCGGCGGTGCTCGGGGAGGCCGCAGGTCAGGCGGGCCGTCCGCCCTGCCCTGAGCGCGCCTTGACCTGGACGACCACGCGGCCGCTTGCGCCTGCCGCGCCGAGGTGGATCGACTTGTAGAACTTGTCCATGCAGCTCTGGTCGCCGCCCGATGTCTGGCTCTGGTTCACGCACTTGACGTAGTCGTCGACCTGATGCGGGAAGGCCAGATAGGTCACCAGGATCGGGATCGAGAGCACAGCGGCCAAGGCGCCGAGAATGATCCCGGCGATCGAGCCGCGCGGCCGGTAGCTGCCCGTCTTCCTCGCCTTCAGCAGCGCCGTGACCCCGATGACGCATGAGCCGATCCCGACAGCGGCGCTAAAGATAAGCAGGTAGACGCCGCGGTGCAGGTTGCCGCCGAGGCCGAGCAGCGCGACGAGGGCCAGCGCGCTGAGCACCAGGGATGCGATCGCGCGGTGGCGGAGTTCGCGGTCGGGCTGCCTGGTCGGCTGCGGCCGCCGCTCTCTGACCTGCGGCCGCCGCGCGGGACCGCCGAGGCGACGCGGCTGGCCGCCGAGCCCCGGCCCAGGTTGCTGGCCGAAGCCGCCCTGCTGCCCAGCGCCGCCGCTGCTGGCCCAGCGCCGCCCTGCTGGCCCGAGGCCGCCCTGCTGTCCGAAGCCGCCCTGCTGGCCGGAGCCGCCCTGCTGGCCGGAGCCGCCCTGCTGGCCGAGGCCGGCCTGCGGTCCGAGGCCTCCGGGCGGCTCGGAGCCGGCCTGGCCGGTGTTTCCTGGCTGGCCGAGGTCGCCGGGATGCGCATAGCTGCCCGCAGGCTGTCCCCCGGCCTGATGGCTCTGCCCGTTCTGCTGGCCGGATCCGTCCTGATCGCGCTGATCCTCGGGGGCGAAGAACAGCCGCGGCAGCCCTGCGAGCCGGCCAGACTCCTGATCCTGCGCGCCTGTGGCCTCGGCCGGACGCGCCTCGTCCGCCTGGCCCGCGCCACCCCGCTGATCGGGGTCGCCAGGTGCTGATGACGGGGTGTTGTCGGCGGGCAGTGCCATTCCTCCGTGCTCTGGTGTTTTTCCTGCGTTGAGCCCTATTCCATCACTACTTTCCGGCGGGTCATACGCAGCGACGTGCGCTCCGATGCTAGGGGGTGCACGTCTAGGGTGGCCTCATGCGGTCACGCCTGGTTGTGCTGGCATCGGGCGAGGGAACTCTGCTGCAGCATCTCATCGATGCCTGTCAGGCCCGCACGCTCGGGGCGCAGATCGTCGGGGTTGGCGCTGACCGGCAGGGCACGCGGGCGGCCAGCAGGGCCGAGGCGGCCGGGATCCCGACGTTCGTGTGCCGGGTGGGTGACTACGCCGAGCGCGCGGACTGGGACGAGGCACTCACTCAAACATGCGCTGACCTGCGACCCGACCTGGTCGTCTCCGCCGGGTTCATGAAGCTGCTCGGGCCCGCGTTCCTCAAGGAGTTCTCCGGCCGTTGCATTAACTCCCACCCTGCCCTGCTGCCGTCCTTTCCCGGCATGCACGGGGTCAGGGACGCGCTCGCCTACGGCGTGAAGGTGACGGGCTGCACGGTCTTCCTAGTGGACGCGGGCCTGGACAGCGGGCCAGTGGTGGCCCAGCAGGCCGTGCAGGTGCTCGACGGCGACGATGAGGGCTCGCTGACGGAGCGGATCAAGTCTGCCGAGCGAGCGCTGCTCGCGGACACGGTTGCCGCGATGCTGGCCGGCGGCTGGTCGGTCATCGGCCGGACGGTCACGCTGGGTACCTCACCACGGGGCACCTCACCACGGGGCACCTCACCCCGGGGCACCTCGCCACAGGCCAGATCATCGGGAGCGGAGCGTTGACCAGAGTTGCCATCAGGCGAGCGATCGTCAGCGTCTACGACAAGACCGGGCTGGACCAGCTGGCCAGGGCGCTGCACGAGGCGGGTGTCGAGATCGTCTCCACCGGCAGCACGGCCGCGACAATCAGCGCCGCCGGCATACCTGTGACGCCTGTCGAGGTGGTGACCGGCTTCCCCGAGTGCCTCGACGGCCGGGTCAAGACGCTGCACCCGGCGATCCACGCCGGCCTGCTAGCCGACGTAAGCGACCCAGCTCACGCCGCCCAACTCGACGACCTCCAGATCTCTGCCTTCCAGCTCCTGGTGTCCAACCTGTACCCGTTCACCGAGACGGTCGCGCGCGGCGCCGACCCTGCCGCGTGCGTCGAGCAGATCGACATCGGAGGCCCGGCGATGGTGAGAGCCGCGGCCAAGAACCACGCCAACGTCGCCGTCATCACCAGCCCTGCCGCCTACGACGCGGTCGCGGCAGCCGTCGCGGCCGGAGGCTTTACCCTGACGGAGCGGCGCAGGCTGGCCGCGCAGGCGTACGCGCACACCGCCCGCTACGACGCCGCGGTCGCGTCCTGGTTCGCCTCGGCCTATGCGCCCGACGACGTCGCCGGGCAGACGGGCTGGCCCGACGTGGCCGCCGCCGTCTGGGATCGGCGGGACGTGCTGCGCTACGGCGAGAACCCGCACCAGCGCGCCGCGCTGTACCTCGTTTCCGGCTCGCGTCATGCAGGCGGGGTCGCGACCGCCGACCTGCTGCACGGCAAGGCCATGTCCTACAACAACTACGTCGACGCCGACGCTGCCTGGCGAACCGTGGGCGAGTTCGCTCAGGCCTGCGTTGCGATAGTGAAGCATTCCAATCCCTGCGGCATCGCGCTCGCTGGCGACGTGGCGCACGCGCACCGCAAGGCGCACGCCTGTGACCCGGTGTCGGCGTTCGGCGGCGTGATCGCGGCCAACCGCGAGATCACGGCCGAGCTGGCCGGGCAGATCGCAGACGTCTTCACCGAGGTCATCGTCGCGCCCTGGCTATGAGCCTGCGGCGCTGGAGATCCTCATGAGGAAGAAGAACCAGCGGCTGCTCCGCTGCCTGGCCGGGTCGGACGCAGCCGGCCCGCCCGGCGGCGGGCAGGCCGGCGTCGAGTGGCGCCAGATCGGCGGCGGGCTGCTCATGCAGTCATCGGACACGGTGTCCGAGCCTGGCGACTTCATCGCGGGCTGGCGGCTCGCGGCTGGCCCCGAGGCGGATGACGCCGCGCTCGCCGACCTGCGAGTTCGCCTGGCGCGCGTGCCGCAGCGTCAAGTCCAACGCGATCCTGCTGGCAGCCGGCCAGGCCTCGGTCGGGATCGGGATGGGCCAGGTCAATCGCGTCGACGCGGCCCGGCTGGCCGTCAGCAGGGCGGGCAATCGCGCAGCGGGGGCAGTCGCGGCCAGCGACGCGTACTTCCCGTTCGCCGACGGGCTGAAGGTCCTGGCCGACGCCGGGGTGCGGGCCGTCGCCGAGCCAGGCGGATCGGTCAGGGACGACCAGGTGATCGCGGTGGCCGAGGCGCTAGGCGTCAGCCTCTACTTCACCGGCGTCCGCCACTTCTGGCACTGAACGCTCCCATGATCGCGGACGATTTTTTCGCGGCTCTGCAGAAAGTCGTCCGTGATCATGAAACGCCGGGCGAGCCGGCGGGAGCGGCAGCCGCGGGAGGGGCGGGAGCGGCGGCCCGTGGGACCGGCGGGAGCGGCAGCCGTGGGAGGGGCGCGTCGCGGTGGGCGACACGGACGGGCACAATGACCCAGTGACCGCGATCATCCTTGACGGCAAGGCCACTGCCGCAGCCATCCGTGCCGAGCTGACCGAGCGGGTCGCCAAACTGGCCGCCCGCGGCATCGTTCCCGGCCTGGCCACCGTTCTCGTGGGCGACGACCCCGGCAGCGCCGTGTACGTCGCCGGCAAGCACAGGGACAGCGCGCAGGTCGGCATCGCCAGCATCCGCCGCGACCTGCCTGCCACCGCGAGTCAGCAGCAGGTACTGGACGTCGTCGCCGAACTCAACGCCGACCCAGCATGCACAGGGTTCATCGTGCAACTGCCCCTGCCTGACGGCCTGCGCAGCCAGCCCGTGCTCGAGCTCATGGAGCCGGCCAAGGACGCCGACGGGCTGCACCCGATGAACCTCGGCCGGCTGGTGCTCGGCGAACCCGCACCGCTGCCGTGCACCCCGCTCGGCATCGTCGAACTGCTGCGCAGGTACCAGGTGCCGATCGCGGGCGCCAACGTCACGGTGATCGGCCGTGGCGTGACGGTGGGCAGGCCGCTCGGGCTGCTGCTCACCAGGCGCAGCGAGAACGCCACGGTGACCCTCTGTCATACCGGAACCAAAGACCTCAGGGCCCATACGCTGCACGCGGACATCGTGGTTGCTGCGGCAGGCAAGCCGCGGCTTATCACCGCTGACATGATCAAGCCTGGTGCCGCGGTGCTCGACGTCGGCATCACGCGGACCGACTCGGGGCTGGTCGGAGACGTACACCCCGAGGTGGCCGACGTCGCCGGGCACCTGGCGAAGGTCCCCGGCGGTGTCGGGCCGATGACCAGGGCCATGTTGCTCGCCAACGTGGTCGCCCTCGCCGAGCGGCAGGCTGAGGGGCAATCAGCAAGCTACTAGCGAGTAACATACTGGAGAAGGTCTCGTCCCGGCCCCGGTATGCTGTCTGCTCGTCCCGTTTGGGAGGCTTGCATCCGGCGCTGGCTAGCACGGACAGGGAGGTCGGCCACCGGTCATGAACATCGTTGTCTGCGTGAAGCAGGTACCCGACACGTGGTCGGAGCGCACCCTCAGGGAGTCAGACTCCACCCTCGACAGGGACGCCGCCGACGCGGTCATCAACGAACTCGACGAGTTCGCGATCGAGGAGGGCCTGCGGCAGGCCGAGGCGCACGGCGGCGAGGTCACCATCTTGTCGATGGGTCCCGAGCGGGCGACCGAGTCGATCCGCAAGGCGCTGTCCATGGGCGCGGACAAGGCCGTGCACCTCGTCGACGACGCGCTGGCCGGCTCTGACGTGCTCGGCACCTCGGCAGCCCTCGCGGCTGTCCTCAGCCAGATCGGGTTTGACCTGGTCATCCTCGGCTCTGAGGCAACGGACGCGCGCACCGGCGTGGTCCCGGCGATGCTGGCCGAGCGGCTCGGCGTCCCGCAGTTGTCGTACGCGAGCAAGGTCCAGATCGACGGTGATGCCATCACGATCAACCGGCTGGCCGACTACGGATACGACACCGTCGAGGCCACGCTGCCGGCGGTGGTCAGCGTGGTCGAGAAGATCAACGAGCCTCGTTACCCGTCGTTCAAGGGGATCATGGCGGCGAAGAAGAAGCCCGTGCAGACCTTGAGCGTGGCCGACATCGGCGTGGACTCCTCGCACGTCGGCCTCGCGAACGCGGCCGTCGAGGTGCTGAGCTTCGCCAAGCGCCCGCCGCGGCAGGCAGGCACGATCGTGTCCGACGATGGCGACGGCGGCAGCAAGGCGGCCGAGTTCCTCGCCGGACGCAAGTTCATCTGACCGCGAACTAGGGCTTCGAAGGGCTGAGGGCTGCCGACGATGGCTGAGATCCTGGTACTGGCCGAGCACGAAGGCGAGACTGTCAAAAAGGTCACCCTGGAACTGGTGACGCTGGCTCGCAGGTTCGGCGAACCTGCCGTGGTGTGGACCGGACCAGGCGCTGAATCGGCGCAGGCCAGGTTCGCCGAGTACGGCGCCGCGAAGGTCTATGTCGCGGCCGGACCCGAGTACGACGACTACGTGGTCGCGCCCAAGGCAGAGCTGCTGGCCGACCTCGCTGGCCAGAAGTCGCCCGCCGCCGTCTTGCTGGCCAACACGGCCGAGGGCCGCGAGGTGGGCGGGCGCCTGGCCGTCAAGACGGGCTGGGGCATCCTGACCGATGTCGTCGGCCTGGACGACGACATGACCGCCGACCAGCTGATCTTTGGCGGCGCCATCAACGTCAAGGCCAGGGTCCGCTCCGGCACGCCGATCATCGCGGTGCGGCCGAACGCGATCAGCCCGGAGGTTGCTGCCGGGGAGGCCGTGATGGAGCCGGTGAGCATCACGGTCAGCGACGCCGCGAAGCAGGCGAAGATCACCGAGCGGGTCGTGCAGCAGCGCGGCGCGCGGCCGGAGCTCACCGAGGCGTCGATCGTCGTCTCCGGCGGGCGCGGCGTCGGGTCGGCCGACAACATGGCGCTGATCGAGAAGCTCGCGGACTCACTCGGCGCGGCAGTCGGGGCATCGCGCGCGGTCACCGACGCTGGCTGGTACCCGCACCAGTTCCAGGTCGGCCAGACCGGCAAGACGGTGTCGCCGCAGCTCTACGTCGCGGTCGGGATCTCCGGCGCGATCCAGCACAGGGCCGGGATGCAGACCTCGAAGACGATCATGGTCGTCAACAAGGATCCAGAAGCGCCGATCTTCGAGCTAGCCGACTTCGGGGTCGTCGGGGACCTGTTCAAGGTGGTGCCGCAGCTCGTCGATGAGATCGAGAAGCGGACCGGCTGAGCCTGCCGGGCGGGCTGGCCTGTTACTGCGCGGAACGCCGGGCCTGATCGGACCGTCGGGCCGCTTCCCGACCTGACCCGGCCTGGCCGTCTCTGGTTCCCGTTAGGCTTGGATCATCATGATGAATCCCGCATCCGCCGGCGAGGGCGCCCGGCCTTGGCCCGCCGGTCTATCTGGACCACGCGGCCACGACGCCGATGCTGCCGGAGGCGCTGGCGGCGATGACGGAGGAGCTCGCGCTCACCGGCAATCCCTCGTCGCTGCACAACGCCGGGCGGCGGGCGCGCCGGGTGGTCGAGGAGTCACGCGAGCTCATCGCGCAGGCCTTCGGCGCGCGGCCGAGCGAGGTCGTCTTCACCAGCGGCGGTACCGAGGCCGACAATCTGGCTGTCAAGGGGATGTACTGGGCGCGCCAGGCCGGTGCACGGCCGCGACCGCGGATCCTCGCCACGGCGATCGAGCATCACGCGGTGCTGGACAGCGTCGCAGTGGCTCGGGGAGCACGAGGGCGCGCAGGTTGAGTGGCTGCCGGTCGATAGCGCGGGTCTGCTCAGCCCTGACGTGCTGCGGGCCGCGATCGAGCGCGATCCAGCCAGCGTCGCGGTGATCAGCGTGATGTGGGCGAACAACGAGGTCGGTGCCGTCCAGCCGGTCGCCGAGCTGGCGGCCGTGGCCGCCGACCACGGCATCCCGTTCCACAGCGACGCCGTACAGGCGGCCGGTCAGTTGCCGGTGAGCCTTGCGGCCAGCGGCGCGACCGCGCTGACCATTACCGGGCACAAGATCGGCGGCCCGGTCGGGGCCGGCGCACTGCTGCTGGCCAGGAGCGCGCGATGATCCCGTGCCGGTGCTGCACGGCGGCGGCCAGGAGCGAGATGTCCGGTCTGGCACCCTCGATACCGCTGCGATCAGGGCATTCGCGGTCGCGGTCGAGCGTGCGACGGCCAGCAGGGACGCGCACGCGGCCAGGCTCGGCTCGCTGCGCGATCGCCTTATGGACCAGGTCAGGGCCGCCGTGCCGGACGCGATCTTCAACGGCCCGCCGCCGGGGGCGCTGAGGCTGCCTGGCAACGCGCACTTCTCCTTCCCTGGCTGCGAAGGCGATGCCCTGCTGATGCTGCTCGACGCCAGGGGCATCTCCTGCTCGACCGGTTCGGCCTGCACGGCCGGCGTCGCCCAGCCCAGCCATGTGCTGCTGGCGATGGGTGCGGATCACGCTAGGGCGCGCGGCTCATTGCGGTTCACGCTCGGCCGGACCAGTTCGGGAGCCGACGTCGAGGCCCTGGGGGCGGTGATCGGCGAGGTGGTCGAGCGTGCCAGGCGCGCGGGCAGGCAGGCCGGCTGGCATCCGCGCGCTGGCCAGGCCGCCGCTCCGGCCGCGGTCGGCGCAGGCGCGCGAGCGGACGGCGAGGCCGTACGCCTCGCGGCCGGGCAGGCTGCGCCGCAGTGAACGCCTCCGTGAGCGGCCTGCGCGTGCTCGCGGCGATGTCGGGTGGCGTCGACTCGGCGGTGGCCGCGGCGCGCGCGGTCGATGCCGGCCACGAGGTGACCGGCGTTCACCTGGCGCTCTCGGCCAACCCGCGCTCATACCGGTCAGGGGCGAGAGGCTGCTGCACGCTCGAGGATGCCAGGGACGCCAGGCGCGCTGCCGACGTGATCGGCATCCCCTTCTACGTGTGGGACATGGCCGAGCGCTTCGCCGCGGACGTCGTCGACGACTTCGTTGCCGAGTACGCGCGCGGTCACACGCCCAATCCCTGCTTGCGCTGCAACGAGAAGATCAAGTTCGCGGCCGTGCTTGATAAGGCCGTCGCGCTGGGATTCGACGCTGTCTGCACCGGCCACCACGCCAGGCTTGAGCCGGCCGGGCCTGGCCTGCCGCCGCGCCTGGTCCGCAGCGTGGACCTGGCCAAGGATCAGTCCTACGTCCTGGCCGTGCTCACCAGCGACCAGCTCAGCAGGGCCATGTTCCCGCTCGGCGGCAGCACGAAGGCTCAGGTGCGAGCCGAGGCGGCCAAGCGCGGCCTCGCCGTCGCCGACAAGCCGGACAGTCACGACGTGTGCTTCATCGCCGACGGTGACACTCGCGGCTTCCTTGCCAGCCGGCTCGGCGTGGCGCCCGGCGCCATCGTGGACGAGGGCGGCGCGGTGATCGGCAGTCATCAGGGGAGCTACGGCTACACCGTCGGGCAGCGGCGCGGCCTGCACCTCGACACCCCGGCGCCCGGCGGCCGGCCCCGGTATGTGCTCGACATCGAGCCCGTCACCAACACGGTCAGGGTCGGCACTGCCGAGGCGCTCGACGTCGACGAGATCACCGCTGTCCGGCCTGTGTGGAGCGGCTGTGCGCGGCCATCCGGCCCGGTTGAGGCGACGGTTCAGTTGCGCGCGCACGGCGAGACCTTCGCAGCCACCTGCTGGCCCGATGGCGAGTCACTGCGCATCGAGCTGCACGACAGGGCCCGCGGCGTCGCGAGGGGGCAGGCGGCCGTGCTGTATGACGGCGACGTCGTCTTGGGCTCGGCCACCATCACGGCTACGGCTTGCCGGGAGCGCGCGTCCTCCTGACGGCCGCCCTCGCGATCCTCGTTCGCGAGCCGATCCACGCCCGAGGACCCATTTGCGCGTAGCGAATGCGGTCGCATTTGCCGCATTCGCTCCTCCGAAGCGCGGCGGAGCGGCCCCAGGGCCGGCGCGAGTCCCTAGGACGCGAAAGTGGCCACGGCTGATGCGCTGGGCGACTGGCCTGCGGGCCGTCGGCCGTTGACCTAGCCGATCGCTAGGATGTGCCGGTGAGCCAACAGGTGCCGTTTCCCTGGCCCGCGCGGAGCGCGACCGGCGTGGGCTCGATGCCCGGCACAGATCCCCATGAAGCCACGGCTGTCGTGCTCGGCGAACTGCCGAACCTGCCGTTCCTGCCCGAGCTTCCGGCGAGGGGACCCGGTGCCGACGTCATCGGCCGCACGGCCGCGCTGCTCGTCGACCTGCCCGTCGAGACCACGCCGACCGGATGGCGTCTGGCCGAGCGGCGCGGACGCGACCTGGGCCGCGCGACCGGCATGCTCGAGGCCGATCTGGACGCGCTCGAGGCGGCGGCAGACGGCTACACGGGAGCCTTCAAGATCCAGTTGTGCGGGCTGTGGACGCTCGCCGCGTCGCTGGGCCTCACTCGCAGCATCGAGCCGGCCCTGTCCGACGCGGGGGCAGTGGCCGATCTGGCCGCGTCACTGGCTGAGGGCGCGGCCGCGCATGCTGCGGACGTGCGCCGCCGGCTGCCTGGGGCGGCGCTGGTCGTGCAGTTCGACGAGCCGGCCTTGCCCGGCGTGATCGCTGGCTCGGTACCCACGGCCAGCGGGCTGCGCCGGGTCGCGCCCGTCGATGCTGCGGCGGCCGCCGACCGGATGCGCGAGGTGCTGGCGGCGGCGAGTGCGCCGGCGATTGTCCACTGCTGCGCCCCTGACGTGCCGTGGCGCCTGATCGCGAGTTCCGGCGCCAGCGCAGTCTCCTTCGACCTCGCGCTCGTGCGGCGTGCCGACGAGGACGCCATCGGCGAGATCGCGGAGGCCGGGTTCGGCATCGCCGCTGGCGCTGTGCCGGCGCTGGCCGACCCCGTGCGCGACGCGGCAGGCCGGCAGGCGGCGCGGCGAGCGGCCGGCCGGCGCTGCGCAAACCGCGAAGGAAGTGATCGCGCTCTGGCAGCGGATCGGGCTTCCGCTGGCGGGCCTGACCGACCAGGTCATTGTCACGCCCGCGTGCGGGCTGGCCGGCGCGTCGCCGGACAGGGCGCGGGCTGTGCTCGCGCGGTGCCAGGAGGCCGCGAGGGTGATACCCGAGATGATCGAGGAGGGAGTGCGGTGACCGCACCGGAAGACTCCGAACTGGCCGACCTCGCGACCGAGTCAGGCACCGAGGTCAGCCAGGCTGACGACCAGGCCAAGCACCGTCACGCCGACCTCGTCGACCAGATCACCGAGCACAACCACAGGTACCACGTGCTCGATGCGCCGGTGATCTCCGACGCCGAGTACGACGCGCTGATGCGCGAAATCCGCAAGCTCGAGGAGGACTTCCCTGACCTGCGCACGCCGGACTCGCCCACACAGCTTGTCGGCGACGTGGTCGCGGCCGGATTCGCGCCCGTGCAGCACCTGTCGCGGCTGTTCAGCCTTGACAACGCCTTCTCCGCGGCTGAGTTCGACAACTGGTACGCGAGGGCTGAGCGCCTCGGCGGCACTGGCCCGTTCCTGTGCGAACTGAAGATCGACGGGCTTGCGGTCGATCTGGTCTACCGCAACGGGTCCCTCGCCAGGGCGGCAACCAGGGGCGACGGTGTCACCGGCGAGGACGTGACGGCCAACGTGCGCACGATCGATGCGGCGCCCTCGCGCCTGCGCGGGTCAGGCTGGCCGGCCACGCTCGAGCTCAGGGGCGAAGTCTTCCTGCCGGTCAAGGCGTTTCACGAGCTAAACGAGCGGCAGGCTGCCGCTGGCAAGCCGCCGTACGTCAACCCGAGAAACACGGCAGCTGGGTCGTTGCGGCAGAAGGATCCCGCGGTCACCGCGAGCCGGCCCCTCGGCCTGATCCTGCACGGTGTCGGCGCGATCGAGGCTGAGCGGCAGGCGCGGCCGTCAAGTCAGTCCGCCTGGTACGACCAGCTGCGCGAGTGGGGACTGCCGGTCAGCGAGCTGTATCAGGTAGTCAAGGACGTCGACGGTGTGCGGCAGTACATCGCTCACTATGCCGAGCACAGGCACGACCCCCCGTACGAGATCGACGGCGTCGTGGTCAAGCTCGACCAGATCACCGTGCAGGAGACGCTGGGCTTCACCAGCCGCGCGCCGCGCTGGGCGATCGCGTACAAATACCCGCCAGAGGAGGTCACCACCAGGCTGCTGGACATCAGGGTGAATGTCGGCAGGACCGGCAGGGTGACGCCGTTCGCGGTGATGACGCCCGTCAAGGTCAGCGGCTCGACGGTTGAGCGGGCGACGCTGCACAACGTCGATGAGATCGCGCGCAAGGGCGTGCTCATCGGCGACATGGTGGTGCTGCGCAAGGCCGGCGACGTCATTCCCGAGGTGGTAGGGCCGGTGCTGGAGCTGCGCGGCGGCGAGGAGCACGAGTTCGTGTTCCCGCAGGAGTGCCCGAGCTGCCTGACGACGCTGGCGAAGGAGGCGACCGAGGTCGACTGGCGCTGTCCGAATACCAGATCCTGCCCTGCCCAGTTGCGGGAGCGCCTGTTCCACCTGGCGGGCCGGGGAGCGTTCGACATCGAGGTGCTCGGCTACGAGGCAGCGTCCGCGCTGCTCGATGCCGGGCTCGTAGCCGACGAGGGTGACTTGTTCTCCCTCACCGCCGACAAGCTCGCGCAGTGCCCGTTCTTCGTCACGATCGGCGGTGCGCTCACGGCCAACGCGACCAGTCTGCTCAGGAACCTGGACGACGCGCGGAACCGCCCGCTCTGGCGGGTGCTCGTCGCCCTGTCGATCAGGCACGTCGGGCCGACGGCGGCCAGGGCGCTCGCCACTGCCTTCGGGTCGGTCGAGGCGATCGCCGCCGCCCCAGCGGACACGCTGATGCTGGTCGACGAGGTGGGCCCGACGATCGCTGGGTCCATCATCGACTGGTTCGGCGTGGACTGGCATCAGGCGATCGTCGGCAAGTGGCGCGAGGCCGGCGTCCGGCTCGCCGACCCGGACTTCGCGGGTTTCACGCTGGGCGCAGGATCGGGCAGGCGGCCCCCTGTCCGGCGTCACCGTCGTCCTCACCGGCGGCCTGGAGGGCTACACAAGGGACGAGGCTGCTGAAGCCATTCAGGTGCGCGGCGGAAAAGTGTCAGGGTCGGTCTCTAAAAAGACCAGCTTCGTGGTAGCCGGTGACAATCCTGGTTCGAAGCTGGACAAGGCAGCCTCGCTCGGTGTGCCGGTCCTCGACGAGGCCGGGTTGCGGATTCTGCTCTCCGAAGGGCCAGCCGCCGCCACCGAAGCGGCGGCTCCCGGCTAGAGCGTCATGTCAGCTACCAGGAAGTTTCGCAATCTGTAGTCACTTAACTACGACAAGACGTCTGGTAACAGATAGTATGCGTATGGCTTCGTCAAGTGCGGTTGCCAGTTACGCTGCCTGACAGAGATTTCACGAACCGGCTCCCCACCGGTTGACCCCCGGCGGCCGTGAGGACGCGATGAGGAACCCCGAGGACACGCGCGACGTGGTCCCGCGATTCGGCTCACCGCCGTGGATATACATCACCGCGGTCTCGATCGCCGGAGCGACCGTGCTCGGCCTGTCTGTCACGCAGCTCCCTCTCATGAAGGGCATTGTTCAGCACCCGATGTTCTGGGTCGTGACGGGAATGATCCTCGTCGCGGAGGTTTGGCCGCTGGCCACTCCCGGCCGTGCCGGGTCCGATTCTCTGGCCATTTCGCGCACGCTTACGCTTGCGGCCCTGCTCTACTGGGGCTTCGCGATCGCCGTACTGCTCAGGGTGGCCGCGATCTTGCTGGTTGGCCTGGTCAGGCACTCGCCGCACCGGGTCGCGTTCAACGCGGCTCAGCTGAGCCTGAGCATGGGCGCGGCCGACCTGGTGCTTGTCTTGGCCCACAGGTCCTGGCAGACACGGTTGACTTATATCATTCCCGGGAACCACACGCTGGCCGTCCTGGCGCTGGCGAGCCTGGCCTACTTCGTCGTCAATTTCTTCCTCGTCACGGGCGCGATCGCGCTGTCCACCCGCACGAGGCTCATGTCGGTGGTCAGGGCGAAGCTGCCCTTCCAGGCCGCTGTGCACGTGGTCTTGTTCTCGACGGTGCTGCTCGTCGTGCTGGCCATGCATACCCGCTCGGCGACCATCGTCGCGCTGCTCGCGTTCCCGCTCGCCGCCGTGTACTTCAGCGCGGCGAAGTCCGTGCAGCGTGACCATCAGGCCAATCACGACGAACTGACCGGTCTGCTCAACCGCAAGCTGCTCGCCAAGCGCGGCAGCGAGGCGCTGGCTAGCGCCGGCGCGGCGGGTACCAGGGCCGGATTCCTGCTGATCGACCTGGACAGGTCGACCGGCCTCAAGCAGGTCAACGACACGCTCGGGCACGCTGTCGGCGACCGGCTGCTGCAGACCGTGGCGCACCGGCTCGAGCACAGCGTCCGGCCGGGAGATGTGGTGGCCCGCCTCGGCGGCGACGAGTTCGCTGTGCTGCTGCCCTCGGTCAAGGAAGCAGCCGCGGCCCGCGAGGTCGCCTCGCGGCTGCGGGCCGCGCTCGCCGAACCAGTTCGGCTGGAGACCATGACGTTCCAGGTGGAGGCCAGCGTCGGGATCGCGATCTATCCGGACGACGCGAGCGGGTTCGATCAGCTGATGCAGCGCGCGGACGTGGCCATGTACCTGGCCAAGGAGCGGAGCAGCGGGATCGAGCGGTACACCCCCGATGCCGACCGGAACTCCGCCGAGCGGCTCGCGCTTGCCAGCGACCTGCGGACGGCCGTCATGCGCGGCGAAATTGAACTGCACTACCAGCCGAAGGTCAGGCTGGCCGACCAGAAGACCATCGGCATGGAGGCGCTGGCCAGGTGGCCGCATCCCCGCCGCGGGATGCTCGCGGCGGCTGACTTCGTGGGCCTGGCCGAGCAGTCGCACCTGATCAGTGAGCTGACCGAGCAGGTGCTCGACATGGCGCTCAGGCAGACCGCCCTCTGGTGGGCCGATGACATGGCGGTCCAGGTGTGCGTCAACCTGCCAGCCAGGGACCTGCACAGCATCCATCTGGCCGAGATGGTCGGCCAGGCGCTCGAGCGGCACGGCCTGCCGCCCGACGCGTTGCGGCTGGACATCAACGAGCAGGTACTGGCGGCCAAACCGACCCAGGCCGCCGCGACCGTGGCCGAGCTGGCGGCGCTCGGTGTCGGCATCAGCCTCGACGACTTCGGCACCGGTTACTCCTCGCTCGCCCAGCTCACCAGGCTCGGCATCAGCGAGGTCAAGCTTGACCCCGCGCTGGTCAGCGGGCTCCCGCACTGCTCAGAGAGCACCATGACGGTCAAGTCCCTGATCCGGCTCGCGCAGTCGCTCGGAATCCGGTCGATCGGCGAGGGCGTCGAGACCACGGGCGCCGCCGCCGCGCTTCGCATGATCGGCTGCGATGGGGCCCAAGGCTGGCATTTCGCCGAGCCGATGGAGGCATCTATGGCCACCGCGTGGCTGTTCGAGCAGCTGGCTCCTGATTCCACGTCGTCGTCCGGCGCCGGCCCGCCAGCTGCTGCGGCCGCCGAGCCTGACGGTCAGGTTGTCGTGGGCACCCACATGCGCCAGGCCGGCCGCCAGCCAGCCCAGGTAGCCGACCCGCCTGGCCAGGTGGCCGCCGAGGCTTACCGCGGACCAGGGCAGGTCGGCACGGAGCACGTCGGTGCGGGGAACGTCGCTGCGGAGCAGGTCGGTTCGGGGCAGGTCGGTTCGGGGCAGGTCAGCAGTGGGGCCGCACTCCGGCTCGCGCAGGTCCTGCCTGGCACGTGACCCGGCGGCGCCGCCGCCCCCTGCGGCAGTCCGCGAGGCGCCCGCGTGGCGCTCGCGGGCCGTGTCGGCCGGTAGCCGACCGTACTCGTATTGCGTTCGGCAGGGCTGCCAGCGCGCCCTAGGATGTCGGGGTGTCCATAACCCGCGATGAGGTAGCCCACCTCGCCATGCTGTCCAGGCTGGCGCTGACCGACGACGAGCTGGACCGGTTCGCTGGCCAGCTCGACGTGATAATCGGCGCGGTGGCCAGGGTCCAGGAGGTCGCGGCCGCCGGAATCCCGCCGACCACGCACGCGGCCGAGCTTTCCAACGTTTACCGCGACGACGTCCTGGTGCCCTGCCTGAGTGCCGAGATCGTGCTCGCGCAGGCGCCGGCGGCGGAGGAGTCGCGCTTCAAGGTGCCCAGGATCCTGGCGGAGGACTGACCATGCCGGTGATATCGAATACCGGGCTATCGAACGCTGGCAGCGAGCTGACCAGACTGACCGCCGCCCAGATGGCCGCGGCCGTCGCCGCCGGCGAGATCTCGGCCGTCGAGCTGACCACGGCGCACCTCGACCGCATCGCGCAGACAGAAGTCCAGGTACGCGCCTTCCTGCACGTCGCGGCCGACGGCGCGCTGGCGGCTGCCAGGGCCGTCGATGAGCGGCGAGCCGCGGGTGAGCCGCTTGGCCCGCTGGCCGGCGTGCCGCTCGCGCTCAAGGACGTCTTCACGACGGCCGACATGCCGACGACCTGCGGGTCGAAGATTCTGGCGGGCTGGCAGCCGCCCTATGACGCCACCATCACCGCCAGGCTGCGCGCAGCGGGCGTGGTGATCCTCGGCAAGACGAACATGGACGAGTTCGCGATGGGCAGCTCGACCGAGAACTCGGCGTTCGGTGCGTCGCACAACCCGTGGGACCTGGCCAGGGTGCCAGGGGGGTCATCCGGCGGATCCGCAGCCGCGGTGGCCGCGTATCAGGCGCCACTCGGCATCGGCACCGACACAGGCGGCTCTATCCGCCAGCCGGCCGCGGTGTGCGGGCTGGTCGGCGTGAAACCGACCTATGGCGGCTCGTCCAGATACGGTGTGGTCGCCTTCGCGTCGTCGCTCGACACCCCAGGGCCGCTCGCCAGGACCGTGCTCGACGCGGCGCTGCTGCACGAGACCATGTCGGGGCACGACCCGTGCGATTCCACCTCGCTCGACGCGCCCGTCCCGCCTGTCGTCGCCGCGGCTAAGCTCGCCGATGTCGCCGGGCTGAGGGTCGGCATCGTCACCGAGCTGTCGGGCGACGGCTACGCGAGCGGCGTGCTGTCGAGGTTCAACGAGGCCGTTGAACTGCTGGAGTCACTCGGCGCCAAGGTGACCGAGGTGTCGTGCCCGCACTTCACGTACGGGCTGCCCGCGTACTACCTCATCGCGCCCAGCGAATGCTCCTCCAACCTCGCCAGGTTCGACGCGATGCGGTACGGGCTAAGGGTTGGTGACGACGGCACCGCAAGCGCCGAGGAGGTCATGAGCCTGACCAGGGCGGCCGGGTTCGGAGCCGAGGTCAAACGCCGGATCATGCTCGGCACCTACGCGCTGTCGAGCGGCTACTACGACGCCTACTACGGCAAGGCACAGCAGGTCAGGACCCTGATCGCGCGCGACTTCTCGGCGGCGTTCGAGCAGGCTGACGTGCTGATCTCGCCCACCACGCCGACAACCGCGTTCCCGCTCGGCGAGCGGGTCGACGACCCCATGGCGATGTACCTGGCTGACCTGTGCACCATCCCCGGCAACCTGGCAGGCAACGCCGCGATGTCGGTGCCGTGCGGCCTGGCGCCCGAGGACGGGTTGCCCGTCGGCCTGCAGATCATGGCGCCGGTGCTCGGAGATGACCGGCTCTACCGGGTGGGCGCCGCCGTCGAAGCCGCCCTCGACCAGCGGCGCGGGCATCCGATCCTCGACGAGGCCAAGGGCATTGAGCGCGCGGGCGACGAGAGCGCGGAGGCGGGACGATGAGCGGCGAAGCAGGGCCGATGGCCATGACCAGGGAGCGGACCGTCCCGTTCGACGAGGCCGTGACCAGGTACGAGCCCGTCATCGGGCTCGAGACACACGTCGAGCTCGGCACCACGTCGAAGATGTTCTGCGGCTGCCCGACCGTGTTCGGCGCGGACCCGAACACTGCGGTCTGCCCGGTCTGCCTCGGCCTGCCAGGTTCGCTGCCGGTGATCAACAGGTCCGCGATCGAGTACACGATCCGGATCGGCCTGGCGCTGAACTGCTCGATCGCGAGCTGGTGCCGGTTCGCGAGGAAGAACTACTTCTATCCGGACATGCCGAAGAACTACCAGATCTCGCAGTACGACGAGCCGCTCTGCATTGACGGCTGGCTGGATGTCGAGGTCGGCGGCGATATCGTCCGCATCGGCATCGAGCGGGTCCACCTCGAAGAAGACACAGGCAAGTCGCAGCATGTCGGCGGCACGCGGCAGGATCCACGGGGCCGATTACTCGCTCGTCGACTACAACAGGGCGGGGATCCCGCTGGTCGAGGTCGTCACCAAGCCGATTCCCGGCACCGGCGCGCTCGCTCCCGTCGTCGCCAGGGCCTACGTGACAGAGCTTGCGCGACGTGCTGCGCACGCTCGGCGTCTCCGACGTGCGGATGGAGCAGGGCTCGCTGCGCTGCGACGTCAACACCTCGATCGCGCCCGCCGGCTCCGGGCAATGGGGCACCAGGACGGAGACGAAGAACGTCAACTCACTGCGCTCGGTGGAACGCGCCGTCAGGACGGAGGTCGAGCGGCAGGCCGCGATCCTCGACTCCGGCGGCCGGATCGTCCAGGAGACCAGGCACTTCCATGAGGACACCGGCGCGACCACGCCGGGCCGGAGCAAGGAAGAGGCACAGGACTACCGCTACTTCCCCGAGCCCGACCTGGTCCCGCTCGAGCCGCCGCCAGCGTGGGTCGAGGAGATCAGGTCGGGCCTGCCCGAGCTGCCGAGCGCCAGGCGTGCCAGGCTGCAGGCCGAACTCGGGCTGACGGACTCCGATATCGCGGCGCTGCGCAATGCCGGGGCGCTCGACCTGGTCGCTGAGACGGTGGCCGCTGGCGCCGCGCCCGAGCAGGCGAGGAACTGGTGGCTGACCGAGCTGTCCAGGCGAGCGAACGAGGCGGGCATCGATCTCGTCGCGCTGCGAATCACCCCGGCGGAGGTGGCCAGGATCTGCGAGCTGGTCGATTCTGGCGAGCTGAACAACAAGCTGGCCAGGCAGGCTCTCGACGGCGTTCTGGCGGGCGAGGGCTCGCCCGATGAGGTGGTCGCGGCCCGAGGCTTGGCCATGATGACCGACGCCAGCGTGCTGGCAGCCGCGGTCGACGAGGCGATCGCCGCCAAACCCGAAATCGCGGCGAAGGTCAGGGACGGAAAGGTCGCAGCGGCCGACGCCCTGCTGGGCGCCGTCATGCACGCGACGCGCGGCCAGGCGGACGCGGCGAGCGTGCGCCAGCTGATCCTGCAGCGCCTCGGCCAGGGATAACGCGGCTGGACAGCACCGGACAGTCCGCTCGTTCACGCGACCACCGGCCCATACTGAGCTGGCCTTCAGTACTTTGTCGTCGGGCGTACGTCTTTCCTCAATCGAAGCGTGACCTCAGACACGTAGAGTCAGCCGTAGTCGCTCGAAGCGCACAGCATCACCCGCAGGCGGCAATGCCGGGAGTGCAGTGCCACACATGGCGGCGCCCCATAGCGCGCGGGAGTGCTGCTGCGAGCGAACCGGCGTGAGTGTGCCGGAATGGTCGACGAGGACCCAATGGCGGGACCTCCACATCAGTAATGAACGCGGTGCAGGCCGCCTATTGCCCGGTGCCGCTTTCGGGGATCTCTGGAAGTAAGTGGGGACGAGCAAGTAGTCATGGCACGATCGGGTGGGGATTGGGGCCGGCGGTGACACACGCCATGCTGGCCTGGGCGGCCCTGTGGGCGGTGCTTGCGGCGCTCGCTTGCGTCCGGTTGCTTCGCGCGTCGGGTCAGCCCGAGCCCTCCGTAAAAAATGGATATCGATGGTTTGCCGTCGCCGCGGTCTGCGTCGCGGCCGGCGCCATTGTTCAGCAAGCATTCGGCGGTCTTGCAGGCGGAGCGCAGCCGCTGCGGCTAGCCGATCTGATCAGCCTCGCGGCGTTGCCTGCGCTCGTGATCGGCCTGGCCACCCTGACCGCGCGGTTCGTGATCGCGGACAACGGCGCCGACGGGCGGAGCGAGCCAGGTCAGGATGACGCGCGGCCTGCTGGCCGACAGTAGCCTGCTCGCCAGCGCGCTGTTCGTGGTGCTTCTCGTCACGCTGTTCGGGCCCGACTACGTCCCGGCCGAGATCGGGCGTGCGGCTTTCGCGCTCACGCTTATCCGTCCCGTCGCCGACCTGGTCGCGCTGGGCATAGTCCTGCGCTTCTTTGTGCGGAGTATCGGGCTGACGGTGTTTCCCGTGCTCGCGCTCGTCGCCATCACCGTCGCTGACTCGCTCGCCGTCGCCGACCGTGCGGCCAGGCACGTACCAGGCCTTGGATCGCAGCTCGCCGTGGCTGCGACGCTGGTACTGCTCGCCCTCGCGCCGGCTCGCATCCATGCCCTGGCCGGCCAGGAAGGCAAGGGCCAGGGATCGCGCGGTTTCGCGGCCATGGTCAGCTCGCCGGTGACCAGGCTTGTCCAGTCGGACAGGGCCTGGTCGAGCCCGGCGACCGTCACCGCGCTCGCCGCCACGGCACTGGCGGCCGTCGTGGTGACCGGATTCGCGATCGCCGGCCGGCCGCTGCTGGCGCGACCCCTCGCGGCTGCGGGCTCGATCGTCGTCCTGCTCTTGGTGGCCAGGCTCGCGGGCCTGACCAGGCAGGCATCGGAGGTTGCCGAAGCGGCGCAGGAGTCGGACTGGATGTTCCGCGCGCTCGCCGGGACGACCAGCGACGCGGTGCTGATCTGCGACCTGACCGGCACGATCGAGTACGCCAGTCAGGCGGTGGCTGAGTTCGGCTACGCGCCGGCCGAGCTTGCTGGACGGCGGCTCACCGACATCGTCCATCCCGAGGACCGCCCGGCCGGAATCAGGGCCGCGCTCGCGGGGCTGCGCGCCACCTCAGGAACGGCTGCGTTCGCCGGCCGGGTCAGGGGAGCCGACGGCTCCTGGCGACATGTCGAGTCCACCTTGTCGCGGTATGGCGAAGCGGATGAGCCAGCCAGGCTGCTGATCACCGCGCGCGACGTGAGCGACCGGGTCGCGCTCCGTCGTCAGCTCACCCAGCTGACCTACCACGACGGCCTTACCGGGTTGCCGAACCGCGCCTATGTCGAAGAACGGGTCAGGGATCTGGCCAGGAGCAGCGACGCCGGCCCCGGCGTGGGCTCGCCCGAGCTTGCAGTCGACGGCGGTGAGCCGGACGAGGCCGTTGTCGGTGCGATCCTGCTCGATTTCGACGGCTACGCTGCCGTCAACGAGATCGCGGGACATGCCGCTGGCGATCTCCTGCTTGCGCAGGCCGGCCGCCGTCTGCGGGCTGCCGTCCCGCCGGCCGCTACCGTCGCCAGATGGGGCGGCGATGAGTTCGCTGTCCTGCTCGGCACGGATGCCGCGCCGCCGGACGGGATGGCCGCGACCACCGGCCGCGAAATCATCGAGCTAGCCGAGCGCCTGGCCGGCCTGATCGCGGCCGAGTCGTTCAGCGTCGCCGGCAAGGAGATCGCACTGACGGCCAGCGTGGGCGTGGCCATCGCCGCGGTCGACGAGCCAGGACAGGTGCTCGGCAACGCGGAGACCGCGTTGGCGAAGGCGCAGGAGTCCGGGGTCGGCAGGGTCGAGATCTTCGCAGCGTCGATGCAAGCCGAGGCGGAGCGCCGGCTCGAGCTCACCGCCAGTCTCGGCAGGGCAATCGCAGACCACGAACTTCAGATCGAGTACCTGCCAGTCATCGACCTCACGAGCTCGCAGACCCGCGGCGTCGAGGCGATCGTGCGCTGGACAAGACACTCCGAGCCGGTGTCGCGCTGCGGAGTTCCTCGCCGTCGCCGAGGAGTCGGGACTGATCGTGCAGATCGGCTCCTGGCTGCTGCGGCGTGCCTGCCGCCAGGTCGCTGCCTGGCGGGGGCTGGGGACGGAGATCGGCCTGTCGGTGGCATGCTCGGGCAGGCAGGCGAGCGGGCCAGGATTTGCCGGCTCGGTGCTCAGCGCCCTCGACGAGGCTGGCTTGCCGCCAGAAGCGCTGACTCTCGAGATCACCGAACGGGTTCTGACCGCGAGCCCGCCGTCGGTCGCCGCCGATCTGGCCGCGCTGCGCGGCAAGGGAGTCAGGCTCGCGCTTGACTGCTTCGGCACCGGTCTGGTCTCGCTCGCCTCGTTGCGGAATTCGGCCGTCGACGTTGTCAAGATCGATGCGTCGTACGTCGCCGCCCTGGACGCCGACCCGACGCTGGCGGCGCTGACGAGATCGATCATCCAGCTCGGCCGCGACCTCGGCATCGAGGTGATCGCCGAAGGGATCGAGCGGCCTGAGCAGCGGTGGCGTCTGGAGTCGATGGGGTGCGTGCTTGGCCAGGGACCTGGCCTGGCGGCGCAGCTGCCAGAGAGCGACCTCGAGCCCACGTCAGCCGCGCAGGCTGCGGGCGCCGCCTGCACCACGGCCAGCTGACCGCTAAGATCCGCGCATGGCTGGAACCACGCGAATTGCGGTGATTGACGGCGATGGCATCGGCCCTGAGGTGATCGTAGAAGCGATCAAGGTGCTCAGGGCGGCGGTTACCGAAGGCTCGGTCGAAACCACCAGCTATGACCTCGGGGCGCAGCGTTACCTCCGCACCGGCGAGATCCTGCCCTGCCTCCGCTCTCGCCGAGATGGCGGAGCACGACGCGATCCTGCTCGGCGCCGTCGGCGATCCGAACGTGCCGAGCGGGGTGCTTGAGCGCGGCCTCGTGCTGCGGCTGCGGTTTGAGTTCGACCAGTACGTCAACCTGCGCCCGGTCCGCCTGTTCCCCGGCGTCGGCTCGCCGCTCACGGCCGTGGCCCCGATCGACGCGCTAGTGGTCAGGGAGGGCACGGAGGGGGCGTATATCGAGGCTGGCGGGATCCTCCGCAAGGGCTCGCCTGGCGAGATCGCGATGCAGGAGAGCGTCAACACGGCCTTCGGGGTCGGGCAGGGTCATCAGGCAAGCGTTCGGCTATGCGGCGGCCAGGCCGCGGCGCAAGCTGACCCTGGTGCACAAGACGAACGTGCTGGCTCACGCCGGGGATCTGTGGTGGCGGACGTTCCAGGCCGCGGCGGCCGAATTTCCAGCTGTGACCGCCGACTACTGCCATGTCGACGCGGCGCTGATGTACATGGTGACTCAGCCCGATCTGTTCGACGTGCTCGTCACCGACAACCTGTTCGGCGACGTGCTGACCGCGCTCGGTGCCGCGATCGCTGGCGGAATCGGCCTGGCCGCGAGCGCGAGCATCAACCCTGAGCGCACCGGACCGAGTACCTTTGAGCCCGTGCATGGCAGTGCGCCAGATATCGCAGGAAAGCAGAAGGCCGATCCGACAGCAGCGATCTTGTCGGCGGCCATGTTGTGCGACCATCTTGGCATGAGCGCCGAGGCAGCACGGATCGAGCAGGCGGTCGCCGAAGACCTGCTCGAGCGCCAGGGTGAATGGGCTGCCCGCAGCACGGCAGAGGTCGGCGACGACATCGCCGAGCGAGTATCCAGCTAGAGGCGTGGCTTTCCGGGAGACCGGTCGGGCACGTCGCGACCGGTCTCGCTGGCACCTGTCTGCTGGCTGGCCGGCCGCTTGGTAGGTGGTCAAGATGGTAGGTGCGGGCCGTCGGCAGGGACGGAGACCGCGGCGGGCCGGGGCAATGGCGCCCCGTCCGTGCGAGGGAGGATCTGCGATGAACGCCAGCCTGACACCAGCTATCAGCTTCGATGTGCACACCTCCGAGCAGCGCGTGCCTGACGAGGTCAGGGCACGTCTGCTCGAGTCGCCCGGCTTCGGCCAGGTATTTACCGATCACATGATTACGCTGCGCTGGTCGACCGAGGAGGGCTGGCACGACGGCAAACTCGAGCCGTACAGCCCGCTCATGCTCGACCCGGCCACCGCCGTCCTGCACTACAGCCAGGAGATTTTCGAGGGACTGAAGGCCTACCGGCAGGAGCCAGGCCCGGTCGTGGCCTTCCGGCCGTACGCCAACGCGGCGCGCTTCAGGAGGTCGGCGGCCAGGATGGCGATGCCTGAACTGCCTGATGACGCGTTCGTGCACGCGATCGAGTTGCTCGTCTCGCACGACAAGGACTGGGTGCCCTCCAACGCTGACCAGAGCCTTTACCTGCGGCCTTTCATGATCGCGACCACGGTCGCGCTCGGGGTCGGCCGGCCGGCGGCCTCGTACCTGTTCCTCGTCATCGCTTCGCCGTCGGGCAGCGTGTTCGCCGGGGGCGGGCTCCGCGGCGTGACGGTCTGGCTGGCTGAGGGCTACACCAGGGCCGCTCCTGGCGGCACTGGCGCTGCGAAAACGGGCGGCAACTACGCGGCCTCTTTCCTCGGCCAGCAGCAGGCCATCGACAACGACTGCGATCAGGTCGTCTGGCTCGACGCGCTTGAGCACCGCTGGGTCGAGGAGATGGGCGGGATGAACCTGTTCTTCGTCCGCGGCAGCGGCGAGGACGCCAGGCTGACCACGCCGCCGCTCACCGGCACCCTCCTGCCCGGCATCACCAGGGACTCGCTGCTCACCCTGGCGCCGGATCTTGGCATCCCGGTCAGCGAGGAGCCGACCTCGGTGGAGCAGTGGCGGGCAGGCTGTGAGTCAGGCGAGATCTCAGAGGTCTTCGCCTGCGGAACGGCCGCCGTGATCACCCCGGTCCGCGAGGTCAAGGGCGCGAGCGGAAGCTGGATGATCGGCGACGGCCAGCCAGGTCCGGTTACCATGCGGCTGCGCGAGCAGCTGCTCGGTATCCAGTTCGGCCGGCTTCCTGACCCGCACGGCTGGGTCCACAAGATCGCCTGAGCCTGGGCTGGGGCGGGGCAGGGCTCTGCCGACGGGATCGCATAGGGTCCAGCCAACGGCACCTACTCGCGCCAGGAGACGACGCTATCTTCGACGAGCCTGTCCTGAGCGAGGTCAGGACGACTCGCCGCCGCTCTCGCGTGCCGATGCGGTTGCGGCGCGGCCAGGTCGCCGTTCTCGTCTACTTCGCCGTGCTTGGCCTGGCCTCTGGGGACTGGCTGGCCAGGATCCCTGCCATCAAGCACAGCCTTGGACTCTCCGATGGCAGGCTCGGGCTGGCGCTCCTGGCCGCGTCGGCAGGCCAGGTGGTTGTCGCGATGCTGGCCGGACGGCTCGTCCACCGGGTCGGGAGCAGGGCACCCATCGTCGCCTGCGGCTTCTGCGTGCCGCTGCTTCCAGTCACCTTCGGCGTCGTGCCCAACCAGGCTGCGTTCATGGCCTGCCTGTTCTGCTTCGGGTTCGCGGGCGGCCTGCTCGACGTGGCAATGAACGCTCAGGCGGTCTACGTCGAGCGTGGCTTCGGCCGTCCGCTGATGACCTCGTTCCACGCGTGCTACAGCTTCGGAGCCCTGGCTGGCGGCTTGATCGGCGGCGCGTTCGCCTGGGCCAGGATCGAGCCGGCGGTCAACTTCGCCATCGTCGGCGTGCCGGTGGCATGCGTGGCGCTGGTGGCCGGCCGGTGGCTGCTGCCCGACGAGCCCGAGGATCAGGTGGCGGCGGCGGGTCAGCCGACAGCGGAGACGGCCGGGGGAGAACAGCCGGCCGCAGCCAGGCGTTCCTGGCGCGCCGTGCTGACGTCGCCGCTGGCCGTGCTCGGCGTGCTGTCGCTGTGCTCGCTGCTCGGCGAGGGCGCGGCGGACGGCTGGTCAGCCGTCTACCTCCGCGACAACCTGGGCACATCGGCGTGGTTCGCGGCCTTCGGATTCGCCGCCTTCTCGGTCACGATGGCCGTCGGACGACTGGCCGGAGACCGCCTGGCCCTGCGCTTCGGCCCCGCGGCCCTGATCAGGGGCGGAGGCCTGATCGCGGCCGCCGGGATGACGGCGGCGCTGCTCAGTCCGGTCCCGGCAGGCACCATCGCCGGTTTCGCGCTGTACGGCGCCGGGCTCTCGTGCATCTTCCCGCAGTTGCTCTCGGTCGCTGGCAGCGTGCACCCGGGCCGGACGGCGAGCGGGATCGCCGCCGTGGCAGGCATGGGCTACGTGGGCCTGCTGAGCGGGCCGGTCCTCATCGGTGGCCTGGCCAGCGTGGCCGGCCTGACGATTGCCCTTGGCCTGCCCGCCCTGCTCGCGCTGGCTATCGCCGTCGGCGCGGGTGTTGCCATGCCCGGGCGAGCGCCTCGCTAGGGTGGACGGATGGACGACAAGGAGATACTCGGGCGCATCGACGTTCTCATCAAGACTGAGCACGAGCTCAGGGCCAAGCTCGCGGCGGGCCAGCTGACCACCGATGAGGAGCACGCGGCCCTCCGGAACGCCGAGGAGGCGCTTGACCAGTGCTGGGATCTGCTCCGCCAGCGCCGGGCCAGGCGCGAATTCGGCGAGGACGTCGACCAGGCTAACGCGCGGCCCGTCTCCGAGGTGGAGGGTTACCTGCAGTAGCCAGCGCCGGCCGCTGCCCGGCAGGCTCCCTGCGGGGCTCGCCCGCCGCAGGTCGGTACGCTGAGCCCATGCGGATCGCGAGGTTCTCCTACAACGGTGAGGTCAGCTACGGGCTCGTGCTCGGCCCGGAAGGCCCGGCCGCAGATGAGCCTCAGGCCGCCAATGGCTCGGCTGTCGCCAGCGCGAGCGTGCCGGGCAACGGTGCGACTTCGGCAGGCAATGCAGACCATGCGCCAGGCTCGCCAGCGGCGCGCGACGACCAGCTGATGCTCGCCCAGCTTGCGGGCCACCCGTTCGGCGGGCGCGAAGAGGACATCAAGCTGACCGGCCTCCGTTTCCCTCTCGCCGATGTCAGGCTGCTGGCGCCGATCCTGCCCAGCAAGGTCGTCTGCATCGGCAAGAATTACGCCGACCACGCGAGGGAGATGGGCGGCGAACCACCGGACGAGCCGGTCATCTTCCTCAAGCCGTCAACGTCGGTCTGCGGTCCCGGCGATCCGATCCAGCGGCCGACGCGGCTGAGCGAACGGGTCGACTTCGAGGGTGAGCTGGCTGTCGTCATCGGCCGGCTGTGCCGGCAGGTTCCCGCTGACCGCGTCGCCGAGGTGATCTTCGGCTACACCTGCGCCAACGATGTCACAGCCCGTGACCTTCAGGCCAAGGACGGGCAGTGGACCAGAGCCAAGGGCTTCGACACGTTCTGCCCGCTCGGGCCGTGGATCGAGACCGGCCTCGACCCCGGCGACCTGGAGCTCTCGACGATGCTGAACGGCGAGGTCAAGCAGAACTCGCGGACGTCGCTGCTGCTGCACGGCGTGCAGGCGCTCGTCATGCACGTCAGCCAGGTCATGACGCTGCTTCCCGGGGACGTGCTGCTGACCGGTACACCAGCCGGAATCGGGCCGATGGACAAGGGTGACCAGGTGTCCGTCACGATCGAGGGCATCGGCACGCTCACCAACCCGGTCACCGACCGGGACTAGGTCAGCTGCGGCCGCGATGACCGCGGCCCGCAAGGCCGCCAGGGCAGCCCATGGACCGGGTTGGAGGTACTCCGCCGGTTCGGCTAAACTGCGGAGGCGAACGGGCCCGGCTGGGCTCGATCCCATGGGGTATGGGGTAATTGGCAGCCCGACGGGTTCTGGCCCCGTTAGTCTAGGTTCGAGTCCTGGTACCCCAGCGGCGTGCGCTCGCGCGGCTTCCTGGCAGGGCCGACTCCCTGACCGGAGTGGTTGCGCTCGCAGGCTCGTTGCACAGCACGGATGTACCTGGCCCCGTCGTCTAGCGGCCCAGGACGCCGCCCTCTCAAGGCGGTAGCGCCGGTTCAAATCCGGTCGGGGCTACTGAGTACTCGTTGACCGTTTCCTCGCCGCCATTTTCGAAAATGTCGGTCCCTTGCTGTTGAATGGCCGGGTGGCAACAGCGACCCGGCCAGCCATTACAGAAGCCAGCCTGCGCGCGGCGGCGGGAGAGCGCTCCTTCGAACGCGGGACCAGGTACCTGAAGGCCGTGTCCAGCATGGAGCCTGTCGGCAATCAGGTCATCGCCACCGTCCGCGGCTCAGCGGACTACCTGGTCGTCCTGACGCTGCCCGATGCGTCGTCCGGTGCCCGCCTTCGCGGCGAGTGCGGCTGCCCGTATGGCCAGGAAGGCTTTTTCTGCAAGCACTGCGTCGCGGTGGGCCTCGCCATTCTGCGGGACGCGGCCAGGGTGCCTCGGCAGCGCCGTAAGTCAACGCCGGCGACCAGGCCGGTGGCAGGGCCACTCGCATGCCAGGCCCGCCGCACGATCTGGCACATCCAGGCCAACCGACGTCACCGCGTGGCTGAACTCGCTCAGCAGGGACGAACTCGTCGCTCTCGTGTGCGATCAGGTGGTCGAGGACGATGACTGGCGGCGCAGGCTCGAACTGCGCGCGGCGACCGCCGCGTCAGACATCGCCGTGATCGGCACGCGAGCCCTTGGCCTGCTGCGCGGGGATCAGGAGTACGGCCAGTACAAGTTCGCTGGACAGTTCGGCTACCTGGAGGGACCAGAGTCCTGGTACTACGCGAGGCGCGTGCGCCAGGTGACCGAGGCGGTCAGGCGGCTCATCGAGACCGGGCAGCCTGGCGATGCGATGGTGATCGCGCAGCAGGCGCTCATGGCCGTCACGGAGTCCAGCCGTCACGCCAGCGACCGGGCCGGCGTGATCGCAGCCGCGGCCGCCGAACTCGCGGCCGCGCATCAGGCGGCCTGCAGGGCCACGGCAGCCGATCCGCTGCGGCTCGCCGACTTCCTGGCGGCGCGCATGATCAACCCGGATGACGCCGAGCAGGTAGTTCCCTCGGACTACGCGGACTTGCTCGGCCAGGACGGAATGGTCCGCCTGCGGGAGCGGATCGCGGCGGCTTGGACGGAGAACCCAGGCGGCCAGAGCGAGCGTCTGGCGATGGAGACCATGCTGACGCTCGCGGGCGATCTGGACGGGCTGATCGCTGTGCTCGCGGCCAACCTGGACCCGTGCGGCCTCGGCCACCTGCGGATCACCGATGAACTGGATCACGCGGGCCGTGCTGAGGAGGCGCTGGCCTGGGCAGAGCGCGGACTGCGAGAGTCAAGCGAGCCGGACGTGGGGCTGGCTGACTACGTCGTCGAGCGGTACTGCGCGACCGGCCGCCTCGGGGACGCCCTGGCCGTCCGGCGCGACCGGTTCGAGGCCGCTCCAAGCGTGAGCGGCTACGAACTGCTGCGCGATGTCGCTGAAATCGCCGGCGAGTGGCCGCCAACCAGGCAGTGGGCGCTCGACCTGCTCCGTGGCGAGGCCACGAGGCCGCGCGCCGTGAGCACACCGGCGCGCGCGACTGGCCCGGTGCTGATCGACGTCCTGATCGCCGACGGCGACATCGACGCGGCCTGGCAGGCGGCGCAGGGGATCGCCAGCGACGACCAGTTGCGCCGGCTGGCCGACCTGGTGCTCGAGACCCGTCCTTCTGACGCGCTGACCGTGTACCGCCGCCTGATCGGGATGCTGCTCCAGCAGGCCGGCGACGCTGTCGACGAGCGCATCGCGCACCTGCTCGCAGCCGCGCGCGCGTGCCACGGCCACCTCGGCACAGGCGCGGCATTCGAGGTCTATCTGCGCGCGCTGCGCGACGATCACAAGCGCAGGCGCAGGCTGATCAGGCTCCTCGACGCGCGCGGCCTGCGCTGAAAATCGACCTACCGACTACCTTCGTGAAGCATCGCAATGCGGTCGATACACGATTTTCGTGATACTCGTGACGCATCGCATATTGTTGACACGTGATCCATGATGAGCTAGCTGCGCTGCATCCGATGGCGCCGCCCGATCCCGTGACCGCGGTGATCGTGAAGTCTGCCTCCGGATCGGGCGGTCAGAGCTGGGTCGGATCGCCGAGCGCGGTCCGGGTCGGCGACCAGATCCTGATGGCCTACCGGCTCCGCGACGCCGCGCGCCGCGGCTACGCGGTCGAGGTCGCCAGGTCCGACGACGGCGTGCACTTCGAGACGCTGGCATCGATCAGCAAAGAGCAGATGAACTGCGAGTCGCTAGAGCGCCCCGCGCTGGTGGTGACCGGCGATGGCACCTGGCGGCTCTATCTCAGCTGCGCGACTGCAGGCACCAAGCACTGGCGGGTGGAACTGATCGAGGCGGCTGCGCCAGAGGAGTTCGATCCCGCTGATCGCCGCGTTGTGCTGCCGGGTGACAGCCGCCTGGCGGTCAAGGATCCGGTCGTCGTGGAGCAGGGCGGCCACTGGCACCTGTGGGCCTCGGTGCACCCGCTCGAGGACCCCGACCAGACCGACCGGATGCGCACGGACTACGCCACGAGCCCCGACGGAGTGAGGTGGACCTGGCAGGGCACCGCGCTCGCGCCGCGACCAGGCGAGTGGGACGCGCGGGGCGTGCGGATCGCCGCCGTGCGGCTTACCGACGACGGTATCGCCGCGTTCTATGACGGCCGGGCGACGGCGGAACAGAATTGCGAAGAGCGGACCGGGCTCGCGGAGGGCTCGGAGCCTGGCGCGCTCACAGCGCTCGGCGCCGGTTGCGTGGCCCAGGCCGAGCACCCAGGACACGGACTGCGGTATATGACCGTCGTGGACCTCGGTGACGGCCTCGAGCGGATCTACTACGAACTGACCAACGCGAGGGGCTCGCACGACCTGGTCACCGAGGTGCGCCCGGCCTGGGTCAGGGTAGGTGCGGCTGCAGACGTAGCGGCCGAGCAGGCGTCCGCCGCCTAGCAAGGCCCGCTCGGTCGCCGAGGAGCCCGAAACGTCGCTAGAACTGGCGGGGCCGTCCGTTGCGCGCCTGCCGCTGACCGCTCGGCCGGGCCCCGACCAGGCCTCCTGACTCGCCCCGCGGCCGGAGCCAGTCGCTGAAGTCTTCGCCTGTGATGCTCTCGAGCAGCGCGATGTCGGCCTTGAACGTCGGGATCAGGGCCTCGCGCTGCTCCCAGGTGAGCGGGCGTCGCGGGGCCGCGTCCTGCTGCAGCATGTGCTCGAGTCGGTCAGTCGTCCCCGCGCCGAGGTGGCCAGGCAGCATGGCGGAGAACGCCGTGCTGGCACGCCGCGCGATGGATACCAGGGAATGCCGCAGCGTGGCGTGCGGCTGAGCAGTGACGTTCTCACGCGGCAGTTCGGCAAGCAGACCGGTGCGCACCCCGAGGAAGGCGCATACCCGGTCGAGTGCGGGCAACGGATCGGCAAGCAACTGCCGGTACCTGAAGACCAGCACGTGCTCCCTCGGGAAGACCGTGTACAGATGCCGCAATTGCTCGCCATACAAGCCGAGGCCGGTATAACGCCAGAAGTCTGCCCAGCCCGCCGCGACTCGCTGCTCTTCCTTCGCGCATGCCTCGAGGAAGTCTCCGCTGGGGTCAAGACCTGCCGACCACATGTGCACCCAGTTGGAGTGCGCCCGCTCAATCGGATCCCTGAGCACGACGATCAGCCTGGCGTGCGGTATCAGCGTCCTGATCCGGCGCTGAGCGTCGCGGCTGTAGAGATAGAAGGGCGTGGACTCGCCGGTGCGGACGCCTGGCGGCGCGCCGTCGAACAGGGCCTCATAGTCGCCCCGGCGCCAGACGTGCTCGCGATAGGTCTTCACGTCACCCGGACCGCCGTCGGCTGGCGGCGGACCGTCGGTCAGGAAGAACTTGGGCTCCTTGACCGCCGACATGAACAGCGCGGGATGCCTGGCCAGCGCCGTGTGCAAGGCCGTGGTGCCAGCCTTGGGAACGCCGGCGACGAAGAAGTCCGGTAGTGCCACGGTGTTTCCCTACCACCTCAACGCCTAGTTATTCCCAGCGCTTAAGTAGGTTAACTGGCTCTCGCTCGCCGCCTAGCGCGCGGACCTGCGGGAAAGACGCGCCATGTCCAGCGGCGGTGCCGCGAGCGGGGCACCCGCGTACCCGCCCACCTCGCCGAACATGCCTTGCTGCCATCCCGCCACCGCGGCCGCGATCTCCTCGGGCGTCCTTGCGACGAAGTTCCACCACATGAGCAGCCGTTCGCCGAGCGGCACGCCGCCGAGCAGCATCAGGACCGTGCCCGCGGCCGCGGTCAGCGACAGCCGCTCATGCCCGGCCCTCAGGTACGCCAAGCTGCCTGGCATGAGTTCGACGCCCGCCACGACGGCCGCGCCGCTGGTCACGAACACGACGTGCTCGAAGGACGGCGTCAGCGCGATCCGCTCGCTGACATTGTCGACCGCCGCCAGTTCCGCGCCGACGAGGTCGGAGAACGTCGTCGCGGGGGAGCGCATCCCCGCGAGTGATCCGAGCAGGACGGTGATCGCGAGGCCGCCGGTATTGGTGAACGGCAGTTCCGAGTGGTGCTCGAAGGCCGGCTCGGTCAGCCTGGACGCATCGGGCAGCGCCACCCATAGCTGAACGCCGTGCAGGTCACTGCTCCGGGCTCCCTGGTGTGCTCCCCCCTGGCGGACACCGTCATGCTCGGCTAGCGATTCCTCGGCGTGCGCGATCCCTCGCCCGGCGGTCATCAGGTTGAGCTGGCCAGGCCTGATCATCTGCTCGCTGCCGAGACTGTCCCTGTGCAGCACGTTGCCCGCCATGAGCCAGGTGACGGTCTGCAATCCGATGTGCGGGTGCGGCGGCACGGCCATGCCGGTCAGGCCATCGACGGACATGGGTCCGTAGTGGTCGATGAAGCACCACGCGCCGACGCTGCGCCGAAGGCGGAGCGGAAGCAACCGCCTGACCGTCATGTCGCCGACGACCGCCTCGCGCGCCCGTGTCAGTTCAAGATCGTCAGCTATAACGGGACGCACGGCTGCATCAAGGTTCGTATCGAGAGTACTCACCGGGAGTAATCTTCCCTCCTGGATCATCCGCTGTCGGCAGCTATATGGAACTAGGCCGCCGTTGCCGGACATAAAGGGGTGTGGGCATCGACTGGACCTCGGCGAGCGATCGAGGATCTCTGGTCGCACGCTGCCAACGATGGCGTCGGCGAGGCGTTCGGCGAGTTGTTCGAGCGGCACGCCGACCGGGTCTATGCCCACTGTTTCAGCCGGACCGGGTCCTGGTCTATGGCTGAGGACCTCACCTCCGTCGTCTTTCTCGAGGCGTGGCGGCGGAAGCGTGAGGTCAGGTTCAGCGGTGACTCTGCGCTGCCGTGGCTGCTCGGAGTCGCCAACAACGCCACGCGCAATGCGCAGCGGTCGGTGCGGCGGCACAATCTGCTGCTGGCCAAGCTGCCGCCGCCAGGGGAGGAAGCTGACATCGCGGTCGATGCCGCGGCGCGCGTGGATCAGGAACGTTTGGCCCAGCATCTGTTGTGTGCCATGGGGGGTCTGCGCCAGGCCGAGCAGGAAGTGCTCGCGCTCTGCGATTGGGCAGGGCTGAGCTATGCCGAGGCCGCGGTGGCTATGGGAGTGCCGGAAGGCACCGTGCGCTCCCGCCTATCCCGAGCCCGGCAGCACCTGCGCGACCTGGCCGATGACAGCCAGAAGCGGTGCGTCCCGGTGAACCCATCCCCAGCACGCCTGTTAGCCGGAGGCCGAGCATGAGTTACTTCCATCCGCAGCGGATGCCGGTGCTGCCGGCCCGCCGGCGAAAGGCGGCGCGCCTCCAGCTCGAAGAGATGGTCAGGCTGTCGGCGCAGGCGCCCAGGCGCCGCCCGCCCGTTGCCGTCGCCGCCGCGATTGTCTTCGTCCTGCTTGGCACCGGAGCTGGGACGTTCGCCGTGGTCGCGCATCAGGCCGTGACGGACAGGCACCTCGCGCGATGCTTCACCGTCGCCGACGAATCGGGCTTCTACACGAGTGTCGCTGTGCCTGGCAAGCCAGGCTCTGTCGGGCAGGTGAACAATGCGCGGTTTGTGTGCGCCGCGCTGTATCGGGAAGGCACTCTGAAGCTAGGCGCACACCGAGTGATTGCAAGACCTGCGAACGGAAAGTATCCAGTTCCTCGGCTTGTCAGCTGTACGTGGCAGGACGGAACTGCCGCAGTCTTCCCTGGTAGACCGGGAACCTGCGAGAAAATAGGCCTCCCAGCGGCAGCAAGGCGGTAGCAACGGCTCAAGCCGCCTGCGGCCAGGCATGGCGGCCCCGATTCCCTGAGCCAGATCGGGGCCGCCACGCCGAATGCTTCGCGGCGGCGCTGTCTGGGCGAAGTGTGGGCCCGCGCCTGCAGAACGGTCAGCAGGGCTTCGTGGTGCACCACTTCTCTGACGACGTCAGGTCGTTGAACGAGCCGATCCCGGACCTCGACGTGTTCTTCGAGATCGAGAGCGTCATCCCGCCGAAGTTGACGTTCTGATAAAGCGTGTTGGCGCAGTTCGTGCCGGTGGTGAGCGACGATATGACGTCGTTCCAGCCGGACGGCATGCCCGCGACCTGGAAGTTGCCGCAGTCCGACGTCTGGGTCCAGATCATTGACCCACCAAGGAAGTTGGCGTCCTTGTAATCGATGCTGAGAATGAAGGTCGTCGCCGGGGCGGCGTTCCAGGCGTCGATCATTCGCGGCGTCACCGCACCGGGCCGCGCCGTCGCAGGCAGCCGCACCCTTCCTCCGGTCGCCGCCCTGATCGCCGCGGAGAACGATGAATAGCAGGTGGCAGTTGGCGTTGCCATGCTTCCTGCCGGTTCCGCCTGGGCGACGCAGGTCTGCCCCTGACTCGCTGCCGCCGGGTGAGTCGTGGCGGCTGTGCCGGCAGCCGCTGCCGGCGCCGCGGTCGCTGCACTGCCGTACAGCAGCACGCCACTAAGTGACACGATTAATGCCAGTCGACGTCTCATTGCTAATTCTCCCGCATCATTCTTCGCTGGCACCGCAATGACGACGGCACCATCCCCGGCGGATACCATTATCACCCTAGATGGGCAATCTGTCAATACTCGTCGCTAAAGCGGGCTTAACATAGCAATAGTTCTTAATAGACCGAGATATGAAGTGGCAAAGTTCTCGCTAGGTCAGCCCACCAGGGTCTTGACCGACGCAGTGAGCCCTGCGAGCCCTTTCTTGGCATCCGCGAAGAACATCGATGTCTTCGGATTCGTATAAAGCTCATTGTCGATGCCGGCGTACCCGTGGCCCATCGACCGCTTGATCACGATGACCGACTTGGCGGCGTCAACGTCCAGGATCGGCATTCCCGAAATTGCCGTGCCCGGCCGGCGCGCCGCCGGGTTGGTGACGTCGTTGGCCCCGATTACGAGCGCGACGTCGGTCCTGCCGAACTCGGGGTTGACCTCGTCCATCTCCTTGAGCAGCGGATACGGGACGTTGGCCTCGGCGAGCAGCACGTTCATGTGGCCTGGCATTCTGCCCGCGACCGGATGGATGGCATAGCTCACGTCCACACCGCGCGATTCGAGCAGGTCGGCCAGGGCCGCGACCTCGTGCTGTGCCTGCGCTGCAGCGAGGCCGTAGCCGGGAACGATGATTACCTTCGCGGCGTAAGCCAGCTGAATGGCCGCGTCGTCGGCCGCGATGGACTGGACGCCAGCGCCCGCTGCGCCCTCGATGGCGACAGCGGTATCACCCGAGCCGAAACCGCCGAGCATGATGTTGCCGATCGAGCGGTTCATCGCGTCGGCCATCAGCTTGGTCAGGATTCCGCCTGAGGCCCCGACCAGGGCGCCGGCGATGATCAGGGCGGTGTTGTCGATCACGAAACCGGCCATCGCGACCGCGGTGCCGGTGAACGCGTTCAGCAGCGAGATGACGACGGGCATGTCGGCGCCGCCGATCGGCATCACCATCGAGACGCCGAAGATCAGCGAGGCGGCGATCACGACGCCGAGGCCGGCCATGCTGGGCGAATCGATCACGTAGGCGCCCCCGCCGACGGCTGCGACCGCGAGGAGCAGGTTGAGGATCCTGGCGCCAGGGATGGTGACCGGCGCCGAGGTGATGATCCCTTGCAGCTTGCCCGCGGCGATGATCGATCCCGAGAAGGTGACCGAGCCGATGATCACGTCGAGCACGGTCGGGACGGAAGTCGAGGCGCCGACACCGGCGCCGACCGACATGAAGTCCCTGATCGCGACCAGCGCCGCCGCGCCGCCGCCGACCGCGTTAAAGATGCTGACCAGTTGCGGCATCGCGGTCATCTGGACGGTCCTGGCCGTCTGCAGGCCGATGCCGCCGCCGACCAGGATGCCGGCCGCGATGACGATCCAGCCGGTCGTGTTGATCACGCCGAGGTGAACGACCAGCACGCCGGTCGCGACGACGGCGGCGACCATGCCGGCCACCGAGACCTGGTTACCGCGCCGTGCGGTGGCCGGGTTGTTCATCAGGTGCAGGCCCAGCACGAAGCAGGATGCCGCGACGAGGTAGATGAGCTGGATGACCGTGTTGAAGGTGCCGGTCATGACGCCGCCCCGCTGTTTGCGGCGCTGCCGTTCTTGCCCGGCTCGACGGCCACGGCTGCGGGCCGCACCACCCTGCGCTTGAACATCTTGAGCATCCTGCCGGTCACCACGTAGCCGCCGACGACGTTCATCGCCGCGAACGCGACGGCCACGAAGGCCAGGATGTACCCGATCACGTTGTGGGCGGTCGCCGCGATGACGACCGCGCCGGCGAGCACGATGCCGTGGATCGAGTTGGCCGCGGACATCAGCGGGGTGTGCAGGGTCGCTGGCACCTTGCTGATGACCTCGAACCCCACCCACAGGCTCAGCACGAAGATGATGAAGTCCGTGAGAAGCATCGACGACCTCCGGATCAGTGAGCCGCGGGCGTGGCGAGCGCGGGGTGCACGACCTTGCCGTCGTGGACGACCACGACGCCAGCGATCAGATCGTCCGCCAGGTCGACGGTGAACTGGCCGTCTTTGATCATGTAGAGCAGCAGTGAGCTGATGTTGCGTGCGTACATCGCCGATGCCGCGGCAGCCATCGTGGATGGCAGGTTGTCGGCGCCGATGATAGTGATGCCGTTCTCGGCAACCGTCGTCTCGCCGGGCACCGAGCCTTCGACGTTGCCGCCCAGCGGGCTTGCGCCCATGTCGACGAGCACGGAACCCGGTGCCATCGACTTCAGCGCCTCACAGGTGACAAGCAGCGGCGGACGGCGGCCAGGTACTTGCGCCGTCGTGATCACGACGTCGTGCCGCGCGATGTGGTCGGCTAGCTCGGCCTGCTGTGCGGCTCGCTCGTCATCGGTCAGGGCTCGCGCGTAGCCGCCTCCGCCGCTCGCCTCGCCGACCGAGGTCAGCTCGATGAACGTGGCGCCGAGCGACTCGACCTCGGTCTTAGTCTCCGGCCGCACGTCATAGGCGCTGACCACTGCTCCGAGGCGGCGCGCGGTCCCGATGGCCTGAAGGCCAGCGACGCCGGTGCCGAGTATGAGCACCTTGGCGGGCCGCGCCGTGCCTGCGGCCGTGATCAGCAGTGGAAAGAACCTGCCGAAGGTGGCGGCCGCCAGAACCGCGGCCTTATAGCCGGCGATGTTGGCCTGAGACGTCAGGGCGTCCATGGGCTGGGCCCGCGACAGGGTCCTCGGGATCAGGTCGAGGCTCACGGCTGTCGTGCCGGCCGTCGCGAGGCTCGCGGCCAGCTCGGGGTCGGCAAGCGGCGCGAACATGCCGAACACCGCCTGGCCGGGTCGCAGCCGCGCGAGCTGGCCGGCATCGGGCCGGCCGACCATCAGCACGGCGTCGGCTCCGGCGAGCTGATCGGCTGTGACGACGCTTGCTCCAGCTTTCGAGTAGGCGTCATCAGGGAAGAAGGCGCCAGCTCCGGCGCCGGTTTGCACGAGGACTTCGTGCCCTCCGGCCTGGAGCTTGGCGACCGCTTCCGGCACGAGCGCGACTCTGCGCTCGGCTGGCCCGGTCTCCTTGACCACGGCAACCTTCATCGGGGGACCTCACCTGACGGGTTCACGCGACGCGGCGGCCCGGCGCCGGATCGCGTCCGGCCCGGCCGCAGTTTCCCAAGTATGGACCTTACCGTCTGGTCAGGCTCATCCGGTCCGCGGGACGCGTGAGCGGCCCTGCCGTGACACTGTGACCTGGGGCGTCGTTGTCATTGCCGGTCCATTCCCCAGACTCGGTGCCGATGACAGCACGTGGTTTGGGACACTGGAGTGATGACTGAGCCGGAGTCGGCGCGGCCGGAAACGGGCTCGCGAGCAACTGCCGATCCGCTGGCGGCCAGGCTGCTCGCGGCGCAGCGCCTGCTCTGCGCGCCCGATATAGACCCCGATATCCGACTCAAGCTGCAGCTCCGCTTTGCGGCGATCTGCACATCGCTCAAGCTGCCGGCGGTGGACAGGGCCCGTGGCGCGGAGCGACTTGAGGGTCTCATCGCCGATGCCGAGCGAGCGCGCCGCGATGACTCGAGGACACAGGCGCATTCAGACAATGCGGAGTCGGATGCTGGCTTGCGCGATTACTTGTAACTCGCCAGTAATTCAGAAATTCGCCTGAACGACTAGCACCTTTTATGCCAGAATTGCACGTAGTTTCAGTAACGACACGCCTAGTTTCTTGCGCAGATCATTGTGCGAAAGCCCTGCATCGCCTACGTTCAGGCAGGTCAGAGGTCGCGAAAGCCTGGCCAGTACGGCCATGGCGTCGATGACCTCCCGTTGGGGGACCGCAGGAGTGAGGACATGAACAAGCGTGACCTGATTGACGCGATTTCCGGCCGGATGGGGGATAAAAAGACCGCAGCCGAAGCCGTAAACGCTGTTCTCGACACCATCCAGGGCGCAGTGGCTAAGGGCGACAAGGTGGCTATTACCGGCTTCGGCGTATTCGAGAAGGCGGACCGCCCCGCTCGCACCGCGAGGAACCCAGCCACTGGCGCGTCCATCAAGGTGCCGAAGTCGTCTGTGCCCAAGTTCCGGGCCGGCGCCGACTTCAAGGCCCTGGTCAACGGCGAGAAGAAGAAGGTTGCTGTCGGCCGGAGGTAACGGCGGCCACGGCACTGATGGCGGACGGCTCGCGGGGGCCGTCCGCCATCTGCACGCAGCGCTGCCTGCTCTGACAGGGTCAGCGCAGGCCAGGGCGCTTAGCCAGCGCCGTCAGCAGTAGCCTGTCGATGACTTCGGGGAACGAGACCCCGGTCGCCTCCCACATCTTCTGGAAGTACGAGGTCGGCGACATGCCAGGGAACGTGTTGATCTCGTTGACCAGAATCTGGTTGTCGGGCGTGTAGAAGAAGTCCACCCTGGCCAGGCCCTCGGCGGAGACGGCGTCGAACGCACGCGCGGCCAGGTCGCGGATCGCCGCGATGTCGTCGGACGGGATCGGCGCGGGGATCAGCATGCCGCTCGCGGCGTCCAGGTATTTGGCCTCGAAGTCGTAGAACTCCTCACCACCTTCCAGCCGCAGTTCGCCGGGCAGGCTGGTGTCCGGTGGCGCACCGTCGAGCCCCTGGAGCACCGCGACCTCGATCTCCCTGGCGGTGACCGCGGCCTCGACGAGTACCTTCGGGTCGAACTGCCTGGCGAGCGTGATCGCGGCGGCTAGCTCATCGGGATCGCTTGCCTTGGACGTGCCGAGGCTGGAGCCGCCCCTGGCTGGCTTGACGAACAGCGGCCAGCCGAGCGCGTCGATCTGTTCGGCAACCCGGGCCTGCGCCCTGGCGGGCGGTTCGCTGACGGGCCAGTCGGCTTCGCGCACGACCACGTGCGGACCGACCGGCAGCCCCCGGGCTGCGAAGATCAGCTTCATGTACTCCTTGTCCATGCTGACGGCGCTGGCCAGAACCCCGGCGCCGACATACGGCACACCGGACATCTCGAGCAGTCCCTGGATCGTCCCGTCCTCGCCAAACGGGCCGTGCAGCACGGGCAGGACGACATCGACGTCGCCGAGCACGTGCGGGATGTGGCCTGGCGCGCTGGCGACGACGGCGGTGTCGCCCTGGTAGGCCCACGGCACCACGTGCGCGTCGGGCTTGGCTACGGACTCGACGGTCGGAAGCTCACCGCTGGTGATCGCGAGCTTGGCTGGATCGTCGGCGACTTCGAGCCACGCACCCTCAGTGGTGATGCCGATCGGGATGACCTCGTACCTGTCCCTGTCGATCACCCGCAGGACGTTGCCGCCGCCGAGGCAGGAGACCGGGTGCTCGGGTCCGCGGCCGCCGAACACTACGGCGACCCTGATCCGCCGCTCCCGCGGCTGCTCTCCCGCATCTGCGCTGCTGGCCACGTTTCCTCCCGTAGAACCGACCTCAGCCGCCCGTTCCGGCGGACTCCCGATTGTCGTCATCACGCCCTGCCGAGCGAGTCGAGCGCCGCCATCGCGTCGGCCAGCAGGTCCTCGCCGTCTTCGAGCCCGATCGAGAATCGCACCGAGCCGGGATCGATCCCCGCGGCGGCAAGCGCGGCGCTGTCCATCTGCCGGTGCGTGGTCGATCTCACCGGGGACACCTTGGTCTGCGTACCACCGAGCGAGGTCGCGATCTGCGCGACCCGCAGCCGGTCGGCGAAGATCATCCCTGCGTCCGGACCGCCGAACGGCGCGACCGTCAGGATGGCGCCGAACCTCGTTCCTTCTGGCCCAGCGTCGAATTGCCGCCTGGCCAGGTCGTGGCCGGGGTGCTGGCTCAGGCCAGGGTAATAGACGGTGCGCACAGCGGGATGCCTGACAAGCCCTGCGGCGAGCAGCTGAGCAGTCGCGCACTGCCTGCGGACCCGCAACGGGAGTGTCTCAAGCCCGCGCCGTAGCAGGTACGAGTCGTCGGGCCCGAGCGAGCCTCCCGTGTCGATCCTGACGTCGCGGATTCGCCTGATCAGCTCAGGATGGCCGGTGATGACGCCGCCCGTGACGTCGGCGTGCCCGCCGAAGTACTTCGTCGCCGAGTGCAGCACGAGGTCGGCGCCGTGCTCGAGCGGCCGGCAGATGACCGGCGGCGCGAGCGTCGAGTCGACGACGAACATGGCTCCTGCCTCGTGCGCGAGCCTGGCTATACCGGCTAGGTCAGCGACCGCCACGGTCGGGTTCGCGAGCGTCTCGGCGTAGACGATGGCCGTGCCAGGCCGCAGCGCCGCCTTCAGCTTGCCGAGGTCGGTCATGTCGACGAAGTCGGTCTGCACGCCGAAGTTGGACGCCACGTTCCGCAGGAAGCTGTAGCTGCCTCCGTAGATCGCACTCGGGGCGACGACGTGCGATCCGGCTCTGGTGAAGGCCCAGAAGACGGTCGATATGGCGGCCATACCGGACGCGAACGCCTGTGCCGCCGCCTGGTAGCCGAGATTGACGCCCTCCAGAGAGGCGACCGCCGCGCAGAACGCCTCGACCGTGGGATTGTCGATCCTGCTGTAGCTGAAACCCGGCATCGCGTCGCCGAGCACCGCGGCGTACTCGGCGCTCGACCCGAACGCGAAGGCCGCGGTCCGGTAGATCGGCGTGGCGAGCGGCCGCTGGCCAGGCGGCGCCGGTACCGGCAGGCGCACGGACCTGGTGTTCTCGCCGAGACGACGCGGAGGGCCAGGCGACTGACCGCCGGCCGCGCTGCTGCCAGGCGGCAACGCGGGGGCTGACGTGCGCAGGCCAGCCTGGCGCAGCGCCTCGGAGCGGCGCGGGTCGATCAGGCGCAATGGGTCAGAGATCCCCATCGGCGAGCCGGGAGGGGGCCGGCCTGGCGCGTGCCGGCCTGTAGCTGACCTGGCTGGCGTGGACTGATCAGCGCGACCCTGCGCCATCGGCGGCGCGTAGCAGGGCGGCCGTCTGGGGCGGGTTGGCCGGCCGGAGCGGATCGGCCGGTCCGAGCGGAACAGGCCGGCGGAGCGGGTCGGTGCGAGCCAGCGGATCAGTGCGGCTCATCGGGTCCGTATGACCAAAGGGATCTGTGTGGCTGCCGATGTCGCCATGGTTCGGGGCGGCCAGACCACGTGAGTCGCCGCGGCCCGCTGAGTCACGCCAGCCGAGAGTCCCTGTTCGGCCAGCAGTGCCGGCGTTGTCGGCGTGGTGAGGCGCCTCGATGGCTAGCCGCGGGTTCTCGATCGCTCGCGGTGGGCCAGGCAGCTGCCGCGGCACCTGGGCCCCGGTGCGGGGATCTGCCGCATACCGAGGATCTGCCGCGTACCGAGGATCGGCCAGTCGCGGGTCAGCGAACCGCGGATCGGCGAACCCATGGCCAGCGAGTCGGGGATCGGCGAGTCGGGGATCGGCGAATCTTGGATCGGCGAATCGGGGATCGGCGAGTCGGGGATCGGCGAATCGGGGGTCGGCGGCTCCTGGGTTCGCGTATTGCCGGCCGTCGTATCGAGGGTCTGCGGCTCCGGGGTTGGCAGCGCCTGGACGAGCTGCCCTGGGGTCTGCCATGCGTGGGTCTGGGTACTGCTGGCGGGCGAGGCGGGGGTCTGAGGTTCCGCGCGCTGCAGTTCCTGGCACCGCGGCCCGCGGGTCAGCGACCCGTGGGTCAACGGCCCGCGGGCCCCCGTCCCGTGAGCCTCCGTCCCGTGAGGCTCCGTCCCGTGAGTCAATGGCTCGCGGATCGGCCCAGAGCCGGGAGTCCGCGCCGAGCCCGCGGTCACCGAGCCTGGGGTCGCCGAGTCGAGGGTCGGCGAGTCTGGGATCAGCCGCGATCCTGGCGCCCCTGGGGCGGGGGCCTGCCGGGAACCTGGGATTCCCGGCCGGCGGCATCGCGTCCGGTCCGTACCTTGGCGGGCCTGGCGGGTCCCTGGCCCCTGGCTGGCCCCCGACCCCTGGCTGGTCCCTGGCCCCCGGCAGATCGCGGGCCACCGGCCAACGGCGGGCCTCCCGGACGCAGCCCGTCAGCGCCAGGCGGGCCGTTGGCTCCGAGCGGGGTATCCCATCCCCCGCGAGGGTTGACTGCCGGTCGCTGGCCAGTGCCGAGCCGGTGACTGCCCGTCGTGCGCGGATCGGACCCCTCGCGCGGATCGACTGCCGCCCGCGGGTCGCCCCGTCCGCCCGGATCAGCACCTTGACGCCCGCCATCTCGTCGGCCGTCAGGCGGCGGACCCGCGTAGCGTGGATCGCCATTCGGCTGAAGACCATTCCATGAGCCCGCGGCGGGCGGGTCCTCGTACCCTGCGTCCCCGTACTCAGGCCCGCCGTACTCAGGCCCGCCGTACTCAGGCCCGCCGTACTCAGGCCCGCCGTACTCGCGATCGCCGGTCGGCCGGCCTTCAGCTGGGTAACCGGTGACCCCGGCGCGCCGAGGCGGCGGAGCCTCCTCGTTGTCGTTTCGCGTGTCCCTGGGCGGACGCGGCCACTTCTCAGAGGCCATAGCGCTCAGGTTTGGCTGTCCGGCTGGCCAGCATCACCGCCGCCTCGCCGATCTCCAGGCCTTCGTAGACCACCGCGGCGATCACCTCTGTGATGGGCATCTCCACCGCGTGCGCCCGGGCCAGCTCCAGGACCGATTTCGACGACGTGACGCCTTCAACCACCTGGTTTGTGTTAGCGATAATGTCGGCGAGCAGGATCCCGCGGCCCAGTTTCTCGCCGAAGGTCCGGTTGCGAGAGAGCGGCGATGAGCAGGTCGCGACGAGGTCACCCATTCCGGCGAGCCCAGCGAAGGTGTGCTGGTCGGCACCGAGGACCGTGCCGAGACGGGCGGTTTCGGCGAGGCCGCGGGTAATGAGCATCGCCCTGGTGTTGTCGCCAAGGCCCATGCCGACCGCGATGCCGACGGCGATGGCGATCGGGTTCTTCACCGTGCCGCCGAGTTCGCAGCCGATCACGTCCGGGTTGGTGTACGGGCGGAAGTAGCCGGTGTGGCAGGCCTTCTGCAGGTTCTCCGCCGTCTGCTGGTCGGTGCACGCGACGACGGTGGCCGAGTACTGGCGCTCCGCGATCTCGTGCGCCAGGTTCGGCCCGGTGATGACGGCGACCTGCTCCGGCGGCCAGCCCGCGACCTCGGCGATCACCTCGCTCATCCGCTTGCCCGTGTCGAGTTCGATGCCCTTCATCAGGCTGACCAGGATCGCGCCCTGCGGGATCAGCCCGGCCCAGCTGGTCAGGTTCTTCCTGAGGGTCTGGGCAGGGACCGCGAGCACGACGACATCGGCTCCGGACAGTGCCTGCTCAGGATCCGCGGTCGCCCGCAGCGTGGGCGGGAGCGTGCAGTCCGGCAGGTACTCCTGGTTGCTTGCTGGTCGCGTTGATGGACTCGAGCGACATCCGGTCGGCGGCACCAGAGCACCGTCTCGGTTCCGGCGTCGCACAGCACCTGGGCGAAGGTCGTTCCCCAGGAGCCGGCGCCCATCACCGCCGCTGTCACGGCCCGGGGACCTCGCTGGCCGGTTCCCCCGCGACGGTCTCAGGATCTTCAGGCTGGGAGCCAGCCGCATGCTGCGCCTCTCCGTTGGGCGCTTGCTGCGTCCCGGCGAGCTCGCGTAGCTCAGCCCGCTGCTTGCGGCGGGCCACCGCCGGGTGATACGGCATGGCGGGCGGAACCTCGCCCCGCAGCTTGCCCGACCAGCGCGGCCACGTCGGCCATGATCTTGTCGGTGGCCGCGCGTAGTGTCGGCGTATCGAGCGGCTTGCCAGCGAACTCGGACAGGTCCACGGGAGGACCGGCGATCATGTGCACGGTCTTGCGGGGGATCACGTGCAGCTTGAAGCTGCCGTAGGGCAAAATGTCCTGCGCTCCCCAGTGGCCGACCGGGACGACCGGGGCGCCAGTAGCCAGCGCCAGCCGCGCAACCCCGGTCTTGGCCTGCATCGGCCACTTGTCGGGATCGCGGGTCACCGTGCCCTCGGGGTAGAAGATCACGCACGCGCCGTTCCTGAGTCCTTGCTCGGCGTCGCGCAGCACCAGGGCCGCGTCGGTCTGGCCGCGGTAGACGGGCAGCTGGCCGAGCTTGCCGATGATCGGCCCGAGGACCTTGATGCCGAAGAGCGTGGACTTGGCGAGGAAGACCGGGTACCGGCCGGCGTTATCGCAGAAGAGAGACAGCGCGAGCACGTCGGCGTAGGAGAGGTGGTTCGCAGCGACGATCATGCCGCTGCCGTCGGGTACGAAGTGCTCCTGGCCGTGCCAGTCGAATTTCATCAGGGCGCGGATGCCCGGTCGCAGGATGATTTTCGAGATTCCGCGCCACGCGTTGGAGTAGCTCCCGTCTGCGCGCTTGCTCATAGAAACACTCTCCCGCACCTCATGGTGCCAGTCTTCCTGTTCGCCTGACTCGGTGTCGAGGCAAGATCGGATGTTATGGGTATCGATGCGCCGCTGACCTGGTCCGGGTGAGTTGGACTGTGGTGATCCCCGTCAAGCTACTCGCCATGGCCAAGTCCCGGCTTTCAGGCCTTGCCGACGCCGACCGGGAGGCTGTCGCTCTCGCGATGGCGACCGACACGGTGACGGCCGCCGTAGCATGCCCGCCGGTCGGCGACGTAATCGTGGTGAGCGACGATCCGGCCGTGCAGGATGCAGGCCGAGGCCGCTGGTGCGACCGTCATCGCTGATCTGCCGGCGGCCGGCCTCAACGAGGCGCTCACCGCCGGGGCCGAGCACGCGGCCGCGACCTGGTCAGGCCGCGGCCTGGCGGCCCTCACCGCCGACCTGCCCGCGCTGTCAGCCGGCGAACTTGCCATCGCGCTCACCGCCGCCGCCGCGGTCAACCATGCGTTCGTGGCTGATGCCGCTGGGTCGGGGACGACGCTCTACACGGCGATGCCAGGGGCCGCGTTCGAGCCGCGCTTCGGGCCAGCCTCACGGCAGCGTCACCGCGAGGCCGGCGCGGTCGAGCTTGACCTGCCCGGCATTCCCGGGCTCAGGCGGGACGTCGATACGCTCGCCGACCTGTGTCAGGCCGCGCAGATCGGGCTTGGCGCGAGGACGCTGTCCGTGCGGGAGTCGATCAACGTGGTCTGCACGTAGTCGCTCAGCTGAAGCGGGGAAGCTCGGACGGGCTGGCAGGTCCGTTGCTGCAAGCTCAGATGTGGACGATCGGGCAGGTCAGCGTCCTGGTGATACCGGGAACTCCCTGAATCTGGGCTACTACAAGGCGGCCGAGGTCATCGACATTGTCCGCCTCAGCGCGGACGATAACGTCGTAGGGGCCAGTCACATCGTCAGCCTGCGTGACGCCGGTGATCTGCGCGATGGCCGTAGCCACGTCGGCAGCCTTCCCGACCTCAGTCTGGACGAGGATATAAGCCTGGACCATGTCGCCCTCCGGTCATCTGTGTGACCGCAACGCTACCGTAGGCGGCAGGTTCAGGCGCAGCAGGCTGGCCCAGTGGGTGACGGTGCGGGAGGCATTCATCACGATCGCGGAAATTGGCGAGTTTGGCCTCATCGCGGCCATTGAAAAGGTGCTCCCAGGTAATCCTGGCTTGATTGTCGGCATCGGTGATGATGCAGCGGTCGTGGGCGCTCCGGATGGCCGCGTAGTGGCGACTGCCGACATGCTGATCGAGGGCAGGCATTTCCGTCGGGAATGGTCTGCGCCGCGGGATATCGGCGGCAAGGCGGCGGCACGAAATCTCGCTGACATCGCGGCTATGGGAGCGCGACCCACCGCGCTGCTCGTCAGCTTCGCGGGGCCCGGCAGCCTCGAGGTCAGCTGGGTTCTCGACCTCATGCGCGGCATCGCCGACGAGGCCGGGACGGCCGGTGCCGTCGTCGCTGGCGGGGACACGAGCAGCGCCGACATCGTCATGCTCGCCGTCACGGCGCTCGGCGACCTGGCCGGATCGCGGCCGGTCACGCGGAGCGGCGCCAGGCCGGGCGACGTGATCGCGGTGACCGGAACGCTCGGATGCGCTGCCGCGGGTCTGGCGCTGCTGCGGGCGGGGGTAACTCCGGCCGATGAGGACCTGGCTTCGCTGGTGGCCGCGCACCGCCGGCCTGCGCCGCCCTACCAGGCAGGACCTGAGGCAGCCGAGCTGGGAGCGACCGCGATGATCGACGTCAGCGACGGCCTCATCGCCGACCTGGGCCACGTCGCGTCGGCCAGCGGCGTGCAGATCGAGCTGCGGACCGGTGCGATCGGAGCCGAGTCCGTCACCAGGCGGCAGGCGCTGGTCAGGGCGGCAGAGGTCCTCGGCGCCGGTGCCGGTGCCGTTTCCGGTGGCCGCGCCGGTGCCGGCGCCGACTGGCAGCGCTGGGTGCTCACCGGCGGCGACGACCACGCACTGGTGGCCGCCTTCCCGCGGGGCATTTCCCTGCCGGAACGATGGACGGTAATCGGCAATGCGAGCGAAGGTCACGGGATTGTCGTCGACGGGCGCAGATGGAACGAAGGCCAGGGCGGCTGGGAGCACTTTCTCACTTAGCTACGCTTCGTGGTCAAACAAATTCTCAACGTCACTCGTGCTCGGACCCTATTACTTGATATAACCACTCTGTGCCGCGTCATCGGCCGGAGGGCCGTCCTCGACACAGGGCGAAGCGTCAGAGGTTCTGGCCTGCACGTGGCGTCCGCTCCGACGCTGCCCGGCACCGGGCCGCGCCAACTTCGCCAGTGCCGTCGGATCCCGCCGCACAGGACTCTGCGGTCTTCGGCGTGCCGGCCTCGCTGAAGCTACCGGGCCGCAGGCTCGGATCCCGCCCTGAGTACGGCCGGATGCTCCGCGGCGCGATGCTGACGCCGTGGTTCGCGGTCAGCGTGGGCATCGTGATCGCGACATCGCTGACGCTCGCGACCCCGCATCCCGCGCTGACATTCCCGCCAACGAAGAGCGGCCGGTGCGCCGACGCCGGCTGCGCGTCACCGTCGGCATCGCCCGCGGCACCAGCGCCCGCGATCAAGCAGGAAGTCAGGCTGCCAGAGCCGACGAGTGACGCCAACGTGCACCTCGCCGGCATCAAGGTCGAGTACGAAATGCTGCCGATGCAGCAAGGTGGCTTCATGGCCGTGATCCTGATCGAGGGTCGTCACCGCCTCGGCAACTGGGAGCTGAGTTTCGCCCTGCCGGGCGCGTCGATCAGCAACATCATGTGGGCCAAGTGGCGGCACGATGGTCAGGGCGGTGTTGTCGTCAGCGGTTCACCGCATCCGTGGCCCGGGTCCGGCGACAACGAGGCGAGGATCGTCGTCTTCGGCAAGGGAACGCCCACGTGGCCGACGGCCTGCACGTTCGACGGCGGCAGCTGCACGTTCCGCGCGCTGTCCAAGAGCGCGGGCCACAGGGCCGGCCTGATCCACCTGAGCGACTAGCGCCGCACTCGCTGGCCCGTACGCCGGCGAACCGCGGCTCGCAGGCCAGCCGAGGTCGACGCTTAGGCTGGCCGCATGGGCCAGACTCCGCCGCGGGTACTTGCGATCGCGGGATCGGACTCAGGCGGCGGCGCGGGGATCCAGGCCGACCTGAAGACGATGCTCGCGCTCGGCGTGCACGGCATGAGCGTGATCTGCGCCGTCACGGCGCAAAACTCGCTGGGCGTCCAGGGATACTGGGAGCTTCCGCCAGAGGCCGTGCGCGCGCAGCTTGAGTCGGTGCTGGGCGACATCGGCGTGGAGGCCATCAAGACCGGCATGCTCGCCTCGGCACAGATTGTCAAGACAGTCAGTGACATGCTCGCTACCGGCGCCACCGGTGTGCCGCTCGTCGTCGACCCGGTCGCGGTGTCCAAGCACGGCGACCCGCTGGTGTCTGAGTGGACGCTCGACGCGATCACCTCCGACCTGCTGCCGCTCGCCACGGTCGTCACGCCGAACCTGCTCGAAGCGGAACTGCTGACCGGCATGACGATCTCCGACGAGCAGGACATGCTGGCGGCCGCACGCCAGCTGGCCGCGCACGGTCCGCGCTGGGTTCTGGTCAAGGGCGGTCACCTGCCGGGCAACCCGGTAGACCTGCTGTTCGGCGGCGGTCAGGTCATCCGCTTTCCTGGGCAGCGGATCGCCAGCAAGCACACGCACGGAACGGGGTGCACGCTGGCGTCCGCCATCGCCTCGCACCTGGCTATGGGCGCGGATGTGCCAGCAGCGGTCGAAGCGGCGCGGGAATATGTCACAGGCGCGATCGACGGCGGGTTCCCGCTGGGCGCCGGCATCGGGCCGGTTGATCACGCGTGGCGGAACCGGCAGCACGTCCGCTAACTGGCCGACGCCGCAGTGTGAACACCGGGCATCCACGCGGCTGCGGCCGGCCGTCAGCAAGGTCAGCGGTTACCGAGTGACCTTGCCTGCCTTAATGCAGGAGGTGCAGACGTTCAGGCGCTTGGGCGTCTTCCCGACCTTCACGCGGAGGCGCTGAATGTTGGGATTCCAGCGGCGCGGGGTGCGGCGGTGCGAGTATGACACGTTGTTGCCGAAGCCCGGCCCCTTGCCGCACACGTCGCACACGGAAGCCACGGGATCGCTCCAAGGAGTGGTAGTCAGATCGGTCATCAGGCCGGCCTAGGCCAGCCCGGCTGGTCAAGAATATCCGACTGGCGCACCTACGCGCGACTCGCCAGGCACCGCCGCCGAAATCAGCCCGGCATCAGGCGCGCCGCTCCGCTGGCAGACGACCGACAGACCTGCGAAGTAGCCTGCCGTCTATGCCGGCAGTGCAGGACATCGACGGCGCCGTGGTTCGGCTGTGGCTGCGCCTAGCGGCCGACGACCTAGGCCGGTCCCGCGCGGCCATCGATGTCCTCAACGTGTTCCCGGTCGCCGACTCGGACACCGGCACGAACATGCACAAGACGATCGTCTGCGCCGCAGACGCCCTGGCCAGCCTGCCTGACGCAGGCAAGCGCAGCTGACATCTGGCAGGCGGCCGCGGCTGCCGCGCTGCAGGGAGCGTGCGGCAACTCGGGCATCATCTTGAGCCAGTTGCTTTGCGGGCTCGCCGACACCTGCGGCCCTGCCTCGCCGTGCGATGGCCAGGTCGTCGCGCTCGCGCTGGCCAGGGCGGCCGCGCTGGCCAGGGCCGCCGTGCACCGGCCGGTCGAGGGCACCGTGCTGACTGTCGCGGACGCCGCTGCGAGGGCGGCGGCGCAGGCGGCGGCGGGGCCCGGTGCACTGCCCGAGGTCGGCCGGGCTGCGGCTCTGGCCGCGCGCGAGGCGCTGCTCGGCACCAGGCAGCAGCTGGCGGCACTCGCGGCCAGCGGCGTGGTCGACGCGGGCGGCGCCGGGCTATGCGTCCTGCTCGACGCGCTGAGCGCCGCCATCAGCGGACAACACGAGAGTTTCTTCGCGGTCCCGGCACCAGCCGACCACCCGGCCACCATGCCGGCCCGCGGACCCGCAGGGCCCGAGGCCAGCGGCCGGCCCGGAGGGGCCGAGGCCAGCGGCCGGCCCGGAGGGCCTGAGGCCAGCGGCCTGCCGGAGGGCCTGAATCGGAGTTCGGCTACGAGGTCACGTTCCTGCTGGACGCTCCCGAGGATGCCGTTTCGTCCCTGCGCGACCGCCTCGACCTGCTCGGGGACTCGCTCGTCGTCTCCGGGCCGCGCCCCGCTGTGGCACGTGCACGTCCACGTCGCGGACGCCGGCGCCGTCATCGAAGCGGGACTGGAATCTGGCCGGCTCAGCAAGGTCACCATCACTTATCTCAACGCAACCCGCCCGGGCATCCCGGCAGCCGGGCCAGCGCCGGCGACCGGAGTTGTCGCTGTCGCTGCGGGCGCCGGCCTGGCTGGCCTGCTGCGCGCCGCGGGCGCGATGGTCGCCGCCAGCGCCGCGGACGTCGACGCGATGCGCGAAGAACTTGCCGCAGGGTCGGCCCCTGCCACGCTGCTCGCGCCTGCGGGGCTCTTCGCTGAACGGTGGCCGCCCGGCTGGCCGGTGCTGGAGACGGGCAGCGATGTCCAGTTGCTCGCGGCGCTGGCCGTCCACGACCCGCAGCGCGACCAGGACGCCGACCTCGCCACCATGACGCGGGCCGTCGCGGGGATGCGCTGGGGGAGCGTGCGGCGCCATCAGCCAGGCGACGGTGATCCGTGGCCTCCTGGCGCCACTCGAGTCGTTCGTCGGCTTGCTCGGAGGCGACCTGATCGTCGCAGGGGCCGAGGAGGCGGGCACGGCGCTGGCCCTCACCGATCTGCTGGTCACCGGCGGCACGGAGATGCTCACGCTGGTGACCGGTCAGAGCGCTGGCCCCGGCCTTGCCGGTCTCCTCGCGGGTCACGTGGCCGGCAGCGCCCCTGGCGTCGAGGTGATCTGCTATGACGGCGGCATGACCGATTTCTTGTTGCTGATCGGGGCTGAGTAGCGATGACGAAGCTGTCTGACCCGCTCAGGCCCGTCGTCGGGGACAAGGCTGCCAAGCGGCTCGCCACGCTCGGCCAGGGCCTGCGCACGGTCGGGGATCTGCTGACCTACTACCCGCGCCGGTATGAGACCAGGGGCGAGCTGACCGACCTGGCGGGGCTGCGCGATGGCGAGCACGTCACGGTGCAGGCGATGATCGCGTCGGTCTCGACCAGGCCGATGCGGAACCGGCGCGGCTCGATCTTCGAGGCCGTGGTCACCGATGGCCGCGGTCAGCTCACGCTGACGTTCTTCGGGAAGGGCCGGCAGGACTGGCGGGAGCGTCAGCTCGCGCCCGGCCTGAACGGCCTGTTCTCCGGTCAGGTCTCGACTTTCCGCGGCAAGCGCCAGCTGTCGCATCCTGAGTATGAGCTGATCGGCGCCGGTCCTGCGGACTCGGAGCGGGCCGTGGAGTTCGCCAGCGAGCTCATCCCCATCTACCCGGCCAGCAAGGACATCGCGTCCTGGCAGATCGCCGACTCAGTGCGGCTCGCGCTGGCTGCCGTCGAGATCGACAGGTGACCCGCTGCCCGCGCAGCTCAGGGCGCGGCACAAGCTGTACGACTACGCCAGGGCGCTGACCGCTGTCCACCGGCCAGTCGATGACGCAGGACTACCTGGCGGCGCGGCACCGGCTGAAGTGGGACGAGGCCTTCATGCTGCAGGTCGTGCTGGCTCAGCGGCGGCACGCTCTCCACCGAGTACGTCGCGCTGCCGCGTCCGCCGGTCGCCGACGGCCTGCTCGCCGCGTTCGACCGGCGGCTTCCCTTCCAGCTCACGCCCGGCCAGCACGCGGCCGGCGCGACCATCACCGACGATCTCGCCCAGGACCACCCGATGCACCGCCTGCTCCAGGGCGAGGTCGGATCGGGCAAGACGATCGTGGCGCTGCGCGGGATGCTCCAGGTCATCGACGCCGCCGGGCAGGCGGCGCTGCTGGCACCGACCGAGGTGCTCGCCCAGCAGCACCACCGCTCGATCAGCCAGATGCTCGGCCCGCTGGCGATGGCCGGCCAGCTCGGCGGCGCCGACCAAGCGACCAGGGTCACGCTGCTGACCGGCTCCCAGGGCAGCGCGGCGCGCCGCCGCTCGCTGCTCGAGGCGGCATCCGGTGAGGCCGGGATCGTCATCGGCACCCACGCGCTGCTCGAGGAGCACGTGCAGTTCGCCGACCTTGGCCTGATCGTGATCGACGAGCAGCACAGGTTCGGCGTCGAGCAGCGGGAGGCACTGCGCGGCAAGGCGGCGGACGGCAGGCCGCACGTGCTGGTGATGACGGCCACACCGATCCCGCGGACGGTCGCGATGACCGTCTTCGGCGACCTGGAGGTCACCGAGCTCACCGAGCTTCCCGCCGGACAGGTCGCCGATCGCCACGCACGTCGTGCCGGCCGCCGAGAAGCCGCACTACCTGGAGCGCACCTGGGAGCGGGTCGCGGAGGAGGTCAGGCTCGGACGGCAGGCCTACATCGTGTGCCCGCGGATCGGCGAGCAGTCCGACACCGGCTCTGACCAGGCCGCGGCCGAGGCCGTCCGGCCGGGCGTGCCTCGCGTGGCACGGCCGACGATGAGCCGTTCGATATCGCCGACGACGGGGGCTTCGACTTCGGCGATGGCGAGTTCGGTGACGATGGCGAGCAGCCGCGCCGGGCCGCGCTCGTCGGTGCTCGACATTGCCGCGCAGCTGCAGCAGGGCCCGCTCGCTGACCTGCAGGCTCGCCGTACTGCACGGCAGGCTCGCCCGCTGACGAGAAGGACAAGGTCATGCTTGCCTTCGCGGACGGCCAGATCGACGTGCTGGTGACGACGACGGTCGTCGAGGTCGGCGTCGACGTGCCGAACGCGACCGCCATGGTGATCATGGACGCGGACCGATTCGGGGTCTCGCAGCTGCACCAGTTGCGCGGCCGGGTCGGCAGGGGCGGTCATCCCGGGCTGTGCCTGCTCGTCACCGAGGCGCGGCCGGCCCGTCCAGGGAGCGGCTCGACGCCGTCGCGGCGACCCAGGACGGCTTCGCGCTGTCCAGGCTCGACCTCGAGCAGCGCAGGGAGGGCGACGTGCTCGGCGCCGCGCAGGCGGGCCGCAGGTCAAGCCTCAAGCTGCTCACGCTGCTGAAGGACGAGGACCTGATCGGCCAGGCTCGGCAAGAGGCCGAGGAACTTGGTCGGCGCCGACCCCGCGCTCGCCGGTCAGCCGGCCCTGGCCGCCGCGATCACCGCGCTGCTCGACGCCGACCGGGCCGAGTACCTGGAAAAGGCCTGACGAGCAGTCGCGGCAGGAGGAACGTGACAAGGATCATCGCCGGGATCGCCGGCGGACGCCGGCTGGCCGTGCCGCCGGGGCGGTCGACCAGGCCGACCAGCGACAGGACCAGGGAGGGCCTGTTCGCGGCCGTCGTCGCGGCCCTCGGCACCCTGCAGGGCGCGCGCGGTGCTCGACCTCTACGCGGGCTCGGGTGCCGTCGGGCTTGAGGCGCTGTCGCGCGGCGCGGCAGACGTGCTGCTGATCGAGTCCGATCCAGGTGCGGTCCAGGTCATCAGGCGGAACATCGAGACGGTCGGCCTGCCAGGAGCCAGCGTGGTCCAGGACCGGGTCGACCGGGCGCTGCGCCGCGGGCCCGGCGTCGTCAGGGCCGCGCGATTTCGTTTTCGCCGATCCGCCGTACGCGGTCGGCGACGACGAGCTCAGGCAGGTGCTCGAGACCCTCGCCGCGGCCGGCTGGCTGGCCGCCGGACGCCCTCGTCGTCGTCGAGCGAGACGCCAGGTCGGGGCCGCCGCCGTGGCCCGCCGGGATCGCGCAGGACAGGTCCCGACGCTATGGCGAGACCGTGCTCTGGTACGGTCGCGCCTCAGGTGACTTCAGCCGCCGCCGCCGACTTAACGACGGGAGCGTGACTCTGCGTGATTCGCGTCGTCTGCCCTGGGTCGTTTGACCCGGTCACGAACGGCCATCTGGACATCATCGGGCGCGCGGCCAAGCTGCATGACGAGGTGATCGTCGCCGTGCTGCGCAATCCCTCGAAGTCGTCGCTGTTCACCGCCGACGAGCGGGTGGAGATGCTGCGCGAGGTCAGCAAGGACCTGCCGAATGTCAGGGTCGCCAAGTTCAACGGCCTGATCGTGGACTTCTGCCGCGCCAACGACGTGTCCGCGATCGTCAAGGGCCTGCGCGCCGTCACCGACTTCGACTACGAGATGCAGATGGCGCAGATGAACTACAACCAGGCTGGGATCGAGACCCTGTTCATGACCACGAACCCGCTGTACGCGTTCCTGTCTTCCAGCCTCGTCAAGGAGTTCGCCAGCTACGGCGGGGATGTCGCCGAGCCTGGTTCCCGAGCCGGTGCTGCGCCGGCTGACCGAGCGCCTCACCGCCGACTGAGGGGAATTCTCCGGCCGACAGCGGAGTTGGGGATTCGGTTAGCCAAACGGTAAGCTGACCGCCCAGTACCGACTCGTGACGCTGCGCTTAGTCATGCCAAACGCGAAACTAAAGAGAACTCAGCGCTTGGATCCGCGCGGGCCGCTTGTCTTCGACATCAGGTCGCTCGGGTCTGCGTCAGCGCGCTCAGAATCGCGTACCGTCGCCCGCGCCGGCGATCTTGGCTCGGGAATGGTACGGGTGCCTGAGGGCGGCGACCTGCACCTTGAGGTCCAGCTCGAGGACGTCAGCGATGGCGTGCTCGTGACCGCGACGGTGACCGCGCCGCTCGTCGGCGAGTGCGCGCGATGCCTGGACGAGTTCACTTCGAGCACTCAGGTCAGGTTCCGCGAGTTGTTCGCCAACGATCCCGGCGAATCGGAAGACGACGGGTATCTTCTGGACGGAGACTTGCTTGACCTCGAGCCTGCGCTGCGCGACGCGCTGGTGCTTGACCTGCCGCTGTCTCCGCTGTGCACGCGAGATTGCGCGGGCCTGTGCAGCAAGTGCGGCGTCAAGCTCGCCGACGCCGAGCCCGGGCATGCGCATCCCGATGACGGGGGCGTCTGGGCGGCACTGAAGGACTTGTTCGGGCCCGAAGACCGGGTCGCCACGGACGACCCGGCCAGCAATGGCCGGCTTGATGAGACAACGTCGACCGGGACACCGCGTCCCGGGGGTTCGAAGGAGCGCTGAAGTGGCAGTACCCAAGCGAAGGATGTCGCGAAGCAACACCAGGTCGCGGCGCGCTCAGTGGAAAACCACCGCGCCCAGGCTCGTCACGTGCCCGCAGTGCCGGGACCCGAAGCTGCCGCACACGGCCTGCCCGACCTGCGGAACGTACAACAGGCGCCAGGTCATCACGCCTGCCTCGTAAGGCATTCTGCTCGCGCGAAGCCGTGATCGCGGGAGGGAGGTAACGGTGAACCTGGCGCCGTCGGACGGACGGGCGGCTGATGCCGATGTCTCCGTCCTCCTCACCACGTTGCAGGTCCAGGTCGACAGCGACCTGCTCGACCGTGCCCTGATGCACAGGTCTTTCGCGTACGAGAACGGCGGGCTGCCGACCAACGAGCGGCTTGAGTTCCTCGGCGATTCCGTCCTCGGCCTGATCGTGACCGACACCCTCTTCCGCAAACATCCCGACCTGCCGGAAGGCAACCTCGCGAAGCTGCGCGCCGCGGTCGTCAACAGCCGCGCGCTGGCCGGCGTCGCGCGCGGCCTGCGCCTGGGCAGCTATGTGCGGCTGGGCAAGGGCGAGGAGAGCACCGGCGGCCGGGACAAGTCCTCGATCCTGGCCGACACGCTCGAAGCTGTCATCGGCGCCGTCTACCTCGACGGCGGGATGGAGGCGGCCGACCCGCTCGTGCACCGGCTCTTCGACCCGGTGATCGCCAGGTCGGCGCGGCTCGGGGCCGGGCTGGACTGGAAGACCTCGCTGCAGGAACTGACGGCGGCCGAGGAACTCGGCGGTCCTGAGTACCTCGTCGAAGAGAGCGGCCCCGATCACCAGAAGTCATTCCGCGCCGTGGCCAAGGTCGGCGGCGAGGTCTGGGGCGAAGGCGCGGGGCGCACCAAGAAAGAGGCCGAGCAGCAGGCCGCCGAGGCGGCCTGGACGGCGATCAGCGCCCGCCTGGCCACCGCGGGGGGTTCCGGGGGGTCGTCCGCCCAGGCCAGCGCCGCGGGGGGTGCCGGGGGGTCGTCCCCCCAGGTCGACGCCGCTGCCGACGACGCGGACAGTGCGCAACTGGTCGACGGCTTCGACGGGGTCAACCAGGCTGGATCCGTCCAGGCCGGGTCGGTGCAGCAGTCCAACAGTCAGCAACGCAGGAACTAGGGAAGTGCCGGAAGGTCACGGTGCCCGAGTTGCCAGAGGTGGAGACCGTCAGGGACGGGCTCCAGCGGCACATCAGCGGACGCACGTTCGCCGATGTTCAGGTGCTGCATCCGCGCGCCGCACGGCGGCACCTGGCAGGGCCTGACGATCTAGCCGCAGTGTTGCGCGGCGGCACCGTCGGCGACATCCGCCGCCGCGGCAAGTACCTGTGGCTGCCGGTCGATGCCGACGCCCTGATCGCTCACCTGGGGATGAGCGGGCAACTGGTCGTCGGGGCAGCTGACCGGCCGCTGACGCCGCACGTGCGGGCCAGGTTCTCGTTCACCGATGGCGGCCCTGACCTGCGTTTCGTCGACCAGCGCACATTCGGGCACCTGGCCTTTTCGCCCGGCGGCGCCGAGCTTCCCGCTGGCGATCGCGCATATCGCCCCCGATCCCCTCGAGCCCGCCTTCGATGACGACCGCTTCGCGGCAAGGCTGAGGACCAAGCGGACCGGCATCAAGCGCGCTCTGCTCGATCAGTCCCTGATCAGCGGCGTCGGCAACATCTACGCCGACGAGTCGCTCTGGCGCGCTCGGCTGCACTGGGCCAGGGCCACCGACGCGCTGCGCCGCGGCGAAGTGCTCGGCCTGCTGGCGGCGATCCGAGCGGTGTTCGGCGAGGCCATCCAGGCCGGCGGTACCTCGTTCGACAGCCTGTACGTCCAGGTCAACGGGCAGAGCGGGTACTTCGACCGGTCCCTGGCGGTCTATGGCAGGGAAGGCGAGCCTTGCCCGCGCTGCGGCGCGCCCGTACATGCGCGAGAAGTTCATGAACAGGTCCTCCTTCCGGTGTCCCCGCTGCCAGCCCAGGCCACGGCGAGGGCGCTGGTGACCAGCCATGATGACTGGGATGTCGAGCCCGTCTCGCCGTGACCACATCAGTGCCGGCGCGCTGAGCAAGCAGGCCAGGCTGACCGCCTGGGTGCGCGGCCGCGTGCAGGGAGTGGGGTTCCGCTGGTGGGTCAGGAGCAACGCGCTGGAACTCGGCCTGGCAGGCGTCGCCGAGAACCTCGTCGACGGCAGGGTCAAGATCGTCGCTGAAGGCAACACGGATGGCCTTGCCGAACTGCTCGGACGCCTTGAATCGCCCGGAACGCCGGGAAACGTCGTGCAGGTGACGCATCGCTGGGATCAGGCCAGCGGCGGGCTCGCCGGATTTGTCGAACGCTGATTGGCGGCACGGATTCGTCCTTTGTTCAGATCCGATGGCATTTGCCAGCCGAGTTGCACGCGACTTCGCGCTTACCGCCCGCTCGGTGGGCCTGAATTTCTCGCGTGGGGCGTTCGTTCACACCGGTGACCTGGGTAGATGTCAACTTGACCGGATGGGTGTTGTGGTGGGACCATGGGGGTGTTACCTGCGCGCAACTGGCGCGTTTCTTGCGTTTCTGCGTGCGCGACCACTCTGGTCACTCAGTGTGGAGGACCTCAAGCAATGGCGAAGGCTCTGCTTGGCCATGTAGGCGGGCCGGATCCCCGCATGGTGTCTGAGATGCGCCGACTGCAGCGACGAGTACGTGACCTGGAGGCCGAGCTTGCTCGGCTGCAGGAAGTCAATGACGTACTCGCTGCCGGAGTAGGCCACGAGATTCTGCTCGAAGAGCGCGAACCCGCGCTGACCTGAGCAGGCTCCTCGCACCTGATCAACCCCGAACGGCTCGCGTTACCGCGTGCCGGGGCTGATGCATGTCCGTTAACGGCCGCGGGTCGGCTGACCTCGGCCGCGGCTGAATGCTGCCTGCCGACTGTTGGCTGGCTCGGGGACGTCCTGGTGAGATCGCCCGATTCGTCGTCTTCGGCGGTCGGCCGAATATCTCGGACCCCGCGTGTCGCACGGTAAGGTTCGGTGGAGCCAGGCGGAGACTGGCGACAAGCACAGGCGGACGAGGAGAAGCAGGCCGTGTACCTGAAGACCCTCACTCTTCGCGGGTTCAAGTCCTTCGCCTCCGCGACCACCCTGCGGTTCGAGCCCGGCATCACGTGCGTGGTCGGGCCGAACGGCTCAGGGAAGTCCAACGTGGTCGACGCGTTCTCCTGGGTGATGGGTCAGCAGGGGGTCAAGCCGCTGCGCGGCGGCAAGATGGAAGACGTCGTCTTCGCCGGCACCGCCGGGCGCCCGGCGCTGGGCCGCGCCGAGGTCACGCTGACCATCGACAACACCGACGGCGCGCTGCCGATCGAGTACGCCGAGGTCACGATCTCCCGGCTGCTGTTCCGCACCGGCCAGAGCGAATACGCGATCAACGGCAACCAGTGCCGGCTGCTCGACGTTCAGGAGCTGCTCTCCGACACCGGCCTCGGTCGCGAGATGCACGTCATCGTCGGACAGGGTCACCTCGACGACATTCTCAATGCCGGTCCCGACGCACGCCGAGCGCTGATCGAAGAGGCGGCAGGGGTACTCAAGCACCGCAGGCGCAAGGAAAAGGCGCTGCGCAAGCTCGAGGCCATGCAGGCCAACATGACCAGGCTGGTGGACCTCACCACCGAGCTTGGCCGCCAGCTCAAGCCGCTCGGCCGGCAAGCGCAGCTTGCCCGCAAGGCGGCGGTAATCCAGGCCGACCTGCGCGACGCCCGGCTCAGGCTGCTGGCCGACGACTACATCACGCTCTCGTCCGAACTGGCCAGGGACGAGGCCGACGAGACCGCCGCCGCGGCGCGGCGCGCCGAGCTCGAGGCCGCGCTCACCGCCGCGCGCCTGCAGGAGACCGAGCTCGAGGCCGCCGCGCAGCAGCACGCGCCGCGGCTGGCCGTCGCGCAGGAGACGTACTTCACGCTCGGCGGGCTGGCCGAGCGCCTGCGGGCCGTCGCCGATCTCGCCACCGAACGGCACACCCACCTGTCAGCGCCGCCGGAGAACGCCCGGCCTGGCCGCGATCCCGACGAACTCGAGCACGAGGCCGCCGGGCTCCGCGAGCAGGAGCGGGCGCTGGGCGAGCGGCTGCGGGCCGCCCGCGACCAGCTTGCTACCGCGGTCTCGGCGCGGACGGCCGCCGAGACCGCCCTCGTGGAGACCGAGCGCAAGATCGCCGCCGACGCGAAGGCGGCCGCCGAGCGGGCCGAGCGGCTCGCCAGGATGCGCGGCCAGGCGGGGGCCGCCAGGAGCAGGCTGGCGGCCGCCCAGGAGGAAGCTGGCCGGCTGGCCACGGTACTGACGGCGGCGCGGGCTCGGGCCGAGCGGGCTCAGCAGCAATACGCGGACCTGCAGGATCAGTACGGCGGCAGGGACGAGGACAGAGCCGAGCTGGTCGCGGCGCACGAGCGCGCCGGCACCGCCGTCAAGACCGCGTCAGCGCAGCTCACTGCGCTGCGGAAGGCCGAGCACGAGCTCAGCGACCGGCGCGCAGGACTCCGCGCCAGGGCCGCGGCGCTCGCAGAGGCGGTACGCCGCGGCGCTGACGCCTCTGCGGTGCTGCTCGCCGAGGGCAGCAGGTTTCCCGGTGTGCTCGGGCCGCTCGCGGAGCTGATCACTGTCGCGGACGGCGCGGCCGAGGCCATCGCCGCCGCGCTCGGGAGCGCTGCCACGGCCGTGGCCGTGAGCGACGTCGGCGCCGCGGCCAGCATTCTGCGGATGCTCCGCGACGGCGAAGCCGGGCGGGCTGACCTGGTCATCGCCGATGGCACGTCCGAGCAGGACGCGGGCCGCGCGGCCGCGCGGCCCGGATGGACGGCCGGCGGGACCGGTCACGGTGAGGGCGATGCCCGGGTGAGATCCGTGACTCCTGCCCTCGACCTTGTGAAGGCACCGGGTGAGCTGGCTGCCGCCCTCGAGCAGCTGCTCGCGGGGGTGCTCGTGGTGCCTGACCTCGCGACCGGGCTTGAGCTCGTGCAGGCTGATCCGTCGGTCGCGGTCGTGACCGCCGATGGTGATCTGCTCGGTGCGCACTGGGCCAGGGGCGGCGCCGCCGGGGGGCAGAGCGTGCTCGGGTTGCGCGCGGCCGCTCAGCAGGCGACCAGGCAGCTCGCCGACGCCGAGCTAGCCGCGCAGCGGGCCGAGCGCGAGCTGGCCGAGGCGGCCGAGGAAGAGGACCATGCGCGGCAGGTTCTGGCGCAAGCGCAGGCCGCGCTGCAGGGGGTCGACGCGGCGGCGGCCGAGGTCTCCGGCCGGCTTGGCGCGCTCGCGGGCGCGGCCCGGGCCGCGCAGGACGAGGCCGGCCGGCTGGTCGCGGCCATCGCAGCGGCGGACCGTTCGGCCGAGAAGAGCAGGACGCAACTCGCTGACATCGAGGCGAAGATCGCCGCCGAGTCCGGGCAGGACGAGAGCGCTGGCCGGCGGCTGGAAGCGACCGTCCTGATGGCCGGCGACGAGGCTGACGGCCGCGACGACGAGCCGTCCGCGGCGGATCAGCGGGCGCAGCAGGCAGGCGCTCGCGGACAGCGCGGCAGCGGCCAGGAGCACCGAGATGGACGCCAGGCTGGAGGTGCGGACCGTCGAGGAACGGCTGCGCGCGATCAGCGGGCGGGCTGATGCGCTGGCCTCCGCGGCCGTGGCCGAGCGCCAGGCCGTCGCCTGGGCAGCCGAGCGGGCGAAGCGGCGGGCGGCGGAGGCGCGGATCGCCGCCGCGGTCGCGAGCGGCGCGAAGGTCGCGCTGGCCTCGATCGAGCGGTCGCTGCGCCTAGCCGACCAGGAGCGGCAGCAGGCCGAGGTCGCCCACCAGGGCAGGGACGAGGACCTGAAGGCCATCAGGGCGCGGATCAGGGACGCGTCCGCGCAGCTTGACAAGGTGGTCGACGCGGTGCACGGCGTCGAGGTCGCCAGGGCAGGGCGGCGCCTGCGGATCGAGCAGGTCGAGGCGAAGGTGTCTGAGGACTTCGCGATCGACGTCGAGGCGCTGGTCGCCGAGTACGGCCCAGGCGTGCCGGTGCCGTCCGGGTCCGAGGAGGAGCCCGCCGGCGCCCTACGACCGGGACGAGCAGCAGCGCAGGGCGGACGCTGGCGCAGCGCCAGCTTGATCAGCTCGGCAAGGTCAACCCGCTCGCGCTGGAGGAGTTCGCGGCGCTCGAGGAGCGGCACGCGTTCCTGGTGACGCAGCTTGAGGATCTGCGCAAGACCCGCAGGGACCTGCTGACCGTCGTCAAGGAGGTCGACGACCGGGTTCAGCAGGTCTTCGCCGACGCCTACGCGGACACGGCGCGCGAGTTTGAGGCCATCTTCGGGCGGCTGTTCCCCGGCGGCGAGGGCCAGCTCGTGCTGACCGAGCCCGACGACATGCTCGCGACCGGCATCGAGTTCGAGGCCAGGCCGCCTGGCAAGCGGGTCAAGCGGCTGTCGCTGCTGTCCGGCGGCGAGCGCTCGCTGACCGCGATCGCGTTCCTGCTGGCGATCTTCAAGGCGCGGCCGTCGCCGTTCTACGTGATGGACGAGGTCGAGGCGGCGCTCGACGACACCAACGTGGGGCGGCTGCTCGACATCTTCGACGAGCTCAGGTCGAGCTCGCAGCTGATCATCGTGACGCACCAGAAGCGGACGATGGAGATCGCCGACTCGCTCTACGGGGTGAGCATGCGCACCGACGGCGTGTCGGCCGTCATCAGCCAGCGCCTCCGCGAGCGCGAACTCGCCTAGCGGCGTGTCGCCGGGCTGTCGCCGGCTTCGCCGGGCTGCCAGAGGGCGACTGGCTTGGTTACTGGCGACCTTCTGCCAGACTTGAAGCCGTCATGGAAACAGTTCTCATCATCATCGGGGTCGTTTTCGTCGTACTGATCGCGGGCGGCGGTGCCCTGCTCGCGCCCAGGCGGCGGCGCCGCGGCAAGGCCGTCCGGCCGGCCGATTCGGCTGGTCAGGTCGGCACAGCGACGGCAGCGCCACCCGCGACCAGGGCGCCAGCTGACTCGAGCGCGACGGCGCCGGCCGAGGCCGCCGTCATGCCGCCGGTGGCCGATGCCCCGGCCGCTCCAGCCGTCGAGAAGCCGCCGCCGTCCGCTGGCCGGATGACGAGGCTCAGGAGCAGGCTGGCCAGATCGCAGAACGCGTTCGGCGCTGCGCTGCTCAGCCTGCTGTCATCTGGCAAGCTCGACGACCAGACCTGGGATGAGATCGAAGAGATCCTGATCACCGCGGACATGGGTGCCGGACCGGCCGCCCACATGGTCGAGCGGCTGCGCACCGAGGTCAAGGTGGCGGGCACCACGGACCTGACCGAGGTCAAGGCGCTGCTGCGGGGGGACCTGCTTGAGCAGGTCGGCGTGGACTTCGACCGCACGCTGCACACCGCTCCGCACGGCGATCGCCCGGCCGTACTGCTCGTCGTCGGCGTCAACGGCACCGGCAAGACCACGACCTGCGGCAAGCTGGCCAGGGTCCTGATCGGCGACGGCCGCAGCGTGCTGCTCGGTGCCGCCGACACGTTCCGCGCCGCGGCCGCCGACCAGCTGGAGACCTGGGGCAACCGGGTGGGCGCGAAGGTCGTGCGGGCCGACCGGGAGGGCGCGGACCCGGCGAGCGTGGCGTTCGAGGCGGTCGGCGCCGGCATCGGCGCAGGGCGTCGACACCGTGATTGTCGACACCGCGGGCCGGCTGCACACCAAGACCGGGCTGATGGACGAGCTCGGCAAGATCAAGCGCGTCATCGAGAAGCACGGCACGGTCGATGAGGTCCTGCTCGTGCTCGACGCGACGACGGGCCAGAACGGGTTGCGTCAGGCCAGGGTGTTCGCCGAGGTCGTGGACATCACCGGGATCGTCCTCACGAAGCTGGACGGCACCGCGAAGGGCGGCATCGTGATCGCGGTTCAGCGCGAGCTCGGTGTCCCCGTGAAGCTGGTCGGGCTCGGCGAGGGACCTGACGACCTGGCGCCGTTCGAGCCAGAGGCCTTTGTCGACGCCATGATCGGGTAGGCCCGGCCGGGCCGACGGCACAGCAGATAGCCAGCACGAAGGAGTTCGGCACAGGTGTTCGAGACACTCTCCGACCGGTTGACCCAGGTCTTCTCGTCCCTGCGTGGGCGGGGCAGGCTGTCGCCAGCCGACGTCGAGGCCACCTGCCGCGAGATCAGGATCGCGCTGCTCGAGGCCGACGTCGCGCTGCCGGTAGTCAGGGAGTTCATCGCCAAGGTCAAGGAGCGCGCGCTCGGCGCCGACGTCATGCAGGCGCTGAACCCGGCGCAGCAGGTCATCAAGATCGTCAACGAGGAACTGGTCGAGATCCTCGGCGGCGAGGCCAGGCGGCTGCGGTTCGCCAAGGTCGCGCCGACCGTGATCATGCTGGCCGGGCCTGCAGGGCTCAGGTAAGACCACGCTGGCCGCCAAGCTGGCGCTGTGGCTGCGCGCTCAGGGCAACACGCCGATGCTCGTCGCGGCCGACCTGCAGCGACCCAACGCGGTCGAGCAGCTTCAGGTGCTCGGCGAGCGGGCGGGCGTCCCGGTCTACGCGCCTCAGCCAGGCAGCGGCGTCGGCGATCCGGTCAAGGTCGCGCGCGACTCCATTGACGAGGCCAGGCGCAGGCTGCAGAACATCGTCATCGTCGACACCGCTGGCCGGCTGGGCGTCGACGCCGAGATGATGGCCCAGGCGGCGGCGATCAGGGACGCCGTCGACCCGGACGAGATCTTGTTCGTCGTCGACTCCATGATCGGCCAGGACGCCGTCAGCACCGCTCAGTCGTTCCTCGACGGGGTCGGCTTCGACGGCGTCGTGCTCACCAAGCTGGACGGTGACGCCAGGGGTGGCGCCGCGCTGTCGGTCGCCCAGGTCACGGGCCGTCCTGTCATGTTCGCCTCCGCCGGTGAGAAGCTCGAGGACTTCGACATCTTCCACCCGGACCGGATGGCCTCCCGGATCCTGGACCTCGGCGACATCCTGACGCTGATCGAGCAGGCCGAGCGGGCGTTCGACCAGGACCAGGCCGAGCAGATGGCGAGCAAGCTCGCCTCGGCCGAGGGATTCACGCTCGAGGACTTCGTCGAGCAGCTGGCGATGGTGCGCAAGCTCGGGCCGATCGGCAACCTGCTCGGCATGCTTCCCGGCGCGGCCCAGAACAGGGAGATGCTCAGCCAGATCAGCGACAAGGACCTGGACAGGGCCGCGGCGATCGTCAACTCGATGACGCCGCAGGAGCGCAAGAACCCGAAGGTCCTGAACGGCTCGCGCAGGCTCAGGATCGCCAACGGCTCTGGCGTCACCGTCGGCGAGGTGAACTCGCTCGTCATGCGGTTCCTCGAGGGCCAGAAGATGATGCGCCAGATGATGAGCGGCGGCGGCATGCCGGGGATGCCGGGGATGCCGGGCATGCCGGGCATGCGCCGCGGCGGCCAGAAGTCCAAGAACAAGAAGAAGGGCAAGGGCGGCGGCAGGCCGGCCGGAGCCAGCCGGCCGGGCGGCGCTCCCGGGGTGCGGCCTGGCGCGCTGGGTGCCGGTCTCGGCGGGCCTGGTCGGTTCTGGCGGCTTCGATCTCGGCGCGCTCGGAGGACCTGGCGGACCTGGTGCGGGCGGACCGGGTCCTGGTGGGCCAGGTGCTAGGCGGCTCGGGGCTTGGGCCTGCCTCCCGGCCTGCGCCGGCCGGGCAATGGCGCGGCCGACGGAGATGAGCAGGGGCGACGGCCAGCAGCTTCCGCCAGGCTTGCGCGGGTCGTCAAACCGGGACGGCGGCAAGAAGCGCAGGTAGCTGCGCGGCCGCGCGAGTCGTCAGGTCGCCGGATCGGCGCCTGACCTGAGGCAAGAGCGCCGAGCCCCCTGACGCGGCGCCTGCGGCCCATTGGCGGGCGCTGCGGACCGCGCCGGCGGCCGGCGCCAAGGTCCGCGCTCGCTGGGCCGGAGGGGGCAAGAAGTGACGCCCGGCCATTGCAGCCCCGCGCGTCTGGCAGAATGTGAGCGCAACCATCGGCTCCGCGAGGCCCTCTCAATCTCGTCGCCGCCGTACCGAGGCTGGGTGGCGTGCCCGGGCTTTCCCACTCCGCACGCACGCTGTCCGCACTAAATCCGCTGGGAGAAGACCACAGCCGTGGCTGTCAAGATCAAGCTAAAGCGCATGGGCAAGATCCGGGAGCCCTACTACCGGATCGTCGTCGCCGATGCCCGTACCAAGCGGGATGGCCGGGCCATCGAAGAGATCGGCAAGTACCACCCGAAGGCTGACCCGTCGTTCATCGAGGTCAATTCGGAGCGGGCGCAGCACTGGCTGTCCGTCGGCGCGCAGCCGACCGACCCGGTGCGCAAGCTGCTCGAGGTGACCGGTGACTGGCAGCGCTTCAAGGGCCTGCCTGGTGCCGAGGGAACGCTCAGGATGGCTGCTCCGCGCAGCGACAAGAAGGATGCCTTCGCCGCCGCGCTCGCCGAGACCCTCCAGGACAGCGGCGCCACCACGAAGGGCAAGGGCAGGCCTGGCGGCAAGGCCAGCGACGCCAAGGCCGGCGACGCGAAGTCCGGCGACGCCAAGTCCGGCGACGCCAAGGGCGAGCGGGCGAGCAGGGCCAAGACCGACAAGGCTGAGAAGCCAGCGACAGCCGAGAAGCCCGAGAAGCCCGAGAAGCCGCGCGCCAGCCAAGGCCGCTACCGCCAAGGCGGAGACCGCCAAGGCGGAGACCGCCAAGGCGGAGACCGCCAAGGCGGAGAGCGCCAAGGCGGAGACCGCAGAGGCAGAGACGCGCGAAGGCTGAGAGCGCGAAGGCTGAGAGCGCGAAGGCTGAGACCGCCGAGGCCGACGACGCGGCGACAGCGGCCAAGGCGGACGGCGCGAAGGCTGAGACCAAGTCAGAGGGCGCCAAGGCGAAGGCCGCCAAGGGCGACGACAAGGCTGCTGAGGGCGAGTCGGCGGAGGCCGCGGCCGAGTCGGGCAGCGGAGACTGACGTGCTCATCGAGGCCCTCGAGCACCTGGTGCGCGGGATCGTCGACTATCCCGACGACGTCAACGTATCCAGCCGCAACCTGCGCAGGGGACGCGTACTCCAGGTGCGCGTCCACCCTGAAGACCTCGGCAAGGTGATCGGGCGCGGCGGCAGGACGGCTAGGGCGCTCAGGACCGTGATCGGCTCGCTGGCCGGCGACTCGTACGTCCGCGTCGACCTGCTGGACGCTGACGAAGCGCGCTAGAGGCATCCCATGGATCCTCGGCGGGACGCCCTCTAGTGCAGCTTGTCGTTGGCCGGGTCGGCCGGCCGCACGGCCTCCGCGGCGAGGTCACCGTTGAGGTGCGGACGGACGACCCGGATCAGCGGTTCGCGGCTGGCAAGGCGCTGGTCGACGATGCCTGCCGATCGCGGGCCGCTGACCGTAGCCGGATCGCGCTGGCACTCGGGGCGGTTGCTGGTCAGGTTCGCGGGCTACGAGGACAGGACCGCCGCCGAGGAACTCCGCGACACGGTCCTGACGATCGACTCCGAGGACCTGGCTCCGCTGGATGATCCTGAGGAGTTCTACGACCACGACCTGATCGGGCTGCAGGTCGCGACCGTGGCCGGCGAGCCGGTGGGAGCGGTCACCGATGTCCTGCATGACGCGCAGACTTTGCTGGTGATCGAGGGCAGCGGACCGCGTTCTGGGCTGAGATCCTGGTGCCGTTCGTCACGGCGATCGTGCCCGAGGTGGACGTGGCCGGGGGCCGCCTGGTCATCGACCCGCCTGCGGGCCTGATCGACGCCGAAGGTCCTGTATAGCCGCTTCGGAGGCAACGAGAAGGGGGCGCATGCTGTGCGCCTGGACATCATCACGATCTTTCCTGAGTACTTCGCGCCGCTGAACGTGTCGCTGATCGGCAAGGCCGTGCAGCGCGGCGACATCACCGTGGCGGTGCACGACCTGCGGACCTGGACGCACGACCCGCACAGGACCGTCGACGACACGCCGTTCGGCGGCGGACCCGGCATGGTGATGCGGCCGGAGCCGTGGGGCGAGGCGCTCGATGCGGTGCTCGGGGCACGCCGGGGCTCGAGGCCAGGGGCCGGCGCCGGCGCCGGCTGGTGCGTGCCGACTCCCGCTGGCGCGCTGTTCAACCAGGCGATCGCGGCCGAGCTCGCGACGGCGAGCCACCTGGTATTCGCGTGCGGGCGGTACGAGGGCATCGACGCGCGGGTGGCCGACTACGCGCGCGATCTCATGCCCGTGCACGAGCTGTCGATCGGGGACTACGTGCTCGCTGGCGGGGAGCCGGCCGTGCTGGTCATGGTCGAGGCGATCTGCAGGCTGCTGCCCGGCGTGCTCGGCAACGCCGAATCGGCGCCCGACGACTCGTTCGGCGCGGGAGTCGGCCCGATGCACGGACTGGTCGAGGGCGCCGCCTACACGAGGCCGCGGGTCTGGCGCGGGCTGGAGGTGCCCGAGATCCTGCTGTCAGGAAATCACGCCGCGATCGCGAGATGGCGCAGGGACGAGGCGCTGCTGCACACGGCCAGGACCAGGCCAGATCTCGCCGCCCGGCTGCCGGAGTCGGCCCTGAGTGCCCGGGACCGGAAGGTCCTCTCCGACGCTGGTTTCGCAGGCACAGGCGAGGATGTGGCACACTAAAGGGCACTGCCCCTCGTCGGCACCGTCGTCGGCCCGTCGCGCGGGGCGCCGCCGCATGCCTTCGCGGTGACCCAGACCTACGCAGCGCGAACGCAAGCGTGCGCGTGATGAGAACGAGGACGACAAAGCGATGCACACCGCGATTGCCGAGCTTGAGAAGGCGCAGATCCGATCGGACATCCCGGCCTTCCGGCCCGGCGACACCCTCAAGGTGCACGTCAGGGTCACCGAGGGCAACCGCTCCAGGATCCAGGTGTTCCAGGGCGTCGTCATCCGCAGGCAGGGTGGCGGGGCGCGCGAGACGTTCACGGTCCGGAAGATCAGCTACGGCGTCGGCGTCGAGCGGACGTTCCCCGTCCACACCCCCGCGATCGAGACGATCGAGGTCGTGACGAGGGGTCAGGTGCGCCGGGCCAAGCTGTACTACCTGCGCTCCCTGCGCGGCAAGGCCGCCAGGATCAAGGAGCGCCGCGAGCCCGCGCGCTGATCGACGTCGGACCTGCTTCGCGGGCCCTGCTCCGTCACCGCCGCAGGCGCCTTCGAGCGCCCGGGCGAGAGGTAGGCTGCACATCGGCAACCGGGCCGTGCGGAGGTGCCCGGCTGACGATGCTCCCGGATTGGATTCCGGATTATCCTGCCCAGCCGCTCAAGCCGCTGGACCGGTCTGCTGGCAGCTAGGCTGGATGGTGATGATGAACGACGAGCAGCGCGCCGGCGACGTGCTGGCCGGTCCCGACGGCGCTGCCGCGGAGGGCCGGGCAGAAGGCGCGGGGACCGGTTCAGAGCCGGACCAGAATGCGACCGAGTCGGGCGCCGGCGACGCTGAGGACGTCGAGGACCACGACGAGGACGGCGACGAGGAAGAGCCGAAGAGCCGCTGGTCGTTCCTCACCGAGATGGTGGTTCTGTTCGCGGTCGCGCTCACGATCGCGCTGCTGATCAAGTCGTTCGTGGTGCAGCCGTTCTTCATCCCGTCGGGCTCGATGGAGAACACGCTGCTGGTCGGTGACAAGGTCCTGGTGAACAAGATCGTCTACCGGATCAGGCCGATCGCGCGCGGCGACGTCGTCGTGTTCAACGGCGCTGGTTCCTGGCTCGCGCCGACGGCCGGGCCGGCGCCTAGCCACAACCCGGTCGTCCGCCTGTACGACGCGACCCTCGGCCACCTGTTCACTTCGGTCAAGGAACTGTTCGGCACGGCGCCAGGGCAGACCGACTACATCAAGCGCGTAATCGGGATACCCGGCGATCACGTGGTCTGCTGCAACGAGCAGGGCCTCATTACCGTCAACGGCGTGCCGCTGCACGAAAGCTCCTACATCATCCCCGGCGGGAGTCCGTCGCAGGGCAAATTCGACATCACTGTGCCGCCGGGGCGGATCTGGGTAATGGGCGACAACAGGCCGGAGTCCGCTGACTCGCGCCTGCACGACTGCTCGTACACGTTCACGCCGGCCAAGTGCGTGTCCTATGACCGCGGCGGAACCGTGCCTGAAGACAAGGTGATCGGCCGTGCGTTCATGATCGTGTGGCCGCCGAGCCGGATCAGGATCCTGCCGATTCCGTCGACCTTCGACCAGGCGCGGCTCAGTCACAGCGCGGCGGCGTCGGCTAGACCGGTGCGGCCCGTTCTCACGACCGGGTTGCCGGCCAGGCCGTCGGCGCCATATCTGCCGCTGGCAGCCGGTTTGGTTACGGCTGTTCCGCTGACCGCGCTGGAGCGACGGCTACGGCTGCGGGCGATCAGCAGACGGCGCAGCGCCCGCGCGAGCCGTGAACGACAGGCACAGCGGCGGTCAGCGGCGTGAGGGCGAGCGTGCGTCGGCGCAGACGGCGAGATCCCGGGCGATAGCCAGGGCCATGGCCGCGAGAAAGGCCAGCGGCCAGGCGCAAGGCGGCAGCCGCTCAGGTGGTCAGCGCACCTGGCGAGGGCATCCCGGCCTGGCAGTCGACGTTCTTGGCTCCGGGCTCGCGGGTGTCGAGGATGTCCGCCGGCCGGTCGGGCTCACGCCACGGCGCGGAACGGGGCTGACCGGCTATGAGCGGGTACTGGTCAGGGCTGGCCTCGGGCCGGTCGCGGGGATCGATGAGGCCGGCCGCGGCGCCTGCGCTGGCCCGCTCGTTGTGGCCGCGGTCGCCATCGATCGCTGGAACGGCGACAGCCTGGATGGCATCGCCGACTCCAAGATGCTGACCGCTCGCGCCAGGGAAGCGGCTTACCGCAAGATCGTGAAGTCGGCGCTGGCCTGGCATGTGGTGGTGATCGAGCCCGCTGAGATCGACCGGCTTGGCCTGCACGTCTGCAACGTGGCCGGGATGCGGCGCGCGCTCGCGGGCCTGGCCGCGAGCCCCGGCTACGTGCTGACCGACGGCTTCGAGGTCCCTGGGCTCGCCGTCCCGGCCCTGGCGATGTGGAAGGGCGACCAGGTCGCCGCCTGCGTCGCGGCCGCGTCGATCGTGGCGAAGGTGACCAGGGACCGGATCATGACGCGCCTGCACAGCGATTATCCGGAGTACGGGTTCGCCAGGCACAAGGGCTATTCCACGCCCAGTCACATGGCCGCGCTGGACGCGTGCGGGCCTAGCCCGGTGCATCGCCGCTCGTTCGTCAACATCTCGTGCAGGCTGGAAGGGGGCGGTCGGGCCGCAGTTGCCGCTGTGCAGGCCGAGGACCTGGACCTGGCTGAGGGAGTTGTCTTGGCTGATGGCTCCGTACTGGCGCTGGACGAGGCGGCTGATGGCCCTATCGTGGAGTTGATCGCGGATCTGCCGGCCACTGCGCCAGGAGATGGCGAAACCGAGGGCGCCGAGGAGGCCGCCCGGGCGCACGCCGCAGCGGAGGGGAGAACATGAGCGCGGAGGACCTCGAAAAATACGAGACCGAGATGGAGCTGCAGCTCTATCGCGAGTACCGCGACGTGGTCGGGCTGTTTACGCACGTGGTCGAGACCGAGCGCAGGTTCTATCTCACCAACGACGTCGACCTCAAGGTCCGCACGGCCGACAACGGCGAGGTGTTCTTCGAGGTCACCATGCACGACGCCTGGGTGTGGGACATGTACCGCCCCGCGAGGTTCGTGAAGAACGTGAGGGTCGTGACCTTCAAGGACGTCAACATCGAGGAACTCGCCAAGAGCGATCTGCAGCTTCCCGAGGAGACGTGATGCGGCGTAACGCGGTCTTCGGCGGCGGACTCTAACCTCAGCCACTGACATCGGCGCGGCCCCGTCCACAGGCGCCGCCGGTTCTGGCGTCCCGATCCACAGGCCGGTCGCCGCCCGTCGCCTTAGCCGCGCACCTCCGGCACGCTCGAGCTCGGAGGTGATGCGCGATGCATCCCAAGGACGCGCTTGGCCGGCGGGGTGAGCAACTGGCAGCCGAGTACCTGCTGAACTCTGGCTTCCAGATCCTGGACAGGAACTTCCGCTGCGCGGAAGGCGAGATCGACATCGTCGCCGCCGATCGCCGCGATCTCGTCGCCTGTGAGGTCAAGACCCGTTCCGACGTGCGGTATGGAACGCCGGCGGAGGCCGTCACCCGGCAGAAGCTGCGCAGGCTTCGTCATCTCGCCGCGGTCTGGGCGAGTTCGCAGGGCTGGTTCTATGACCAGCTTCGGGTCGACGTCATCGGCGTGCTCAAGTCCCCGTCCGGTGACTTCACGATCGAGCACCTGCGCGGGGTCGGGTGATGGGCCTCGCCCGCGCGCACGCGATCGCGCTCGTCGGCGTCCAGGGCCATCCGGTCGAGATCGAGGCCGACATCGAGAACGGTATGGTCGCCCTGCTCCTCGTCGGCCTGCCGGACACCGCGCTGCGCGAGGCGCGCGACCGGATCAGGTCCGCGATCGTCAACAGCGGGGAGACGTGGCCGACGCGCAGGATCACGGTCGGGCTGTCCCCGGCCAGCCTGCCCAAGCGCGGGAGCGGCTTCGACCTCGGCATCGCGATGGCGATCCTGGCGGCGTCGGGCACGCTCCCTTCCGGCTGGGCTCGAAGGCCTCGTGCTGATCGGCGAACTCGGCCTGGACGGCAGGATCCGGCCTGTCCCCGGCGTCCTGCCCGCGGCCGCGGCTGCTGCCGCCGCCGGGTTCGGCGCCGTAGGGGTGGCCGAAGAGAACGCCGCCGAGGCCGCGCTCGTTACGGAATTGCGCGTCATCGCCGCGCCGCGACTCGCCGCATTCACAGCCTGGATACGTAACGGGTGCTCTGCCGCTGATCCGGTCGTGCAGGTGCTCGAGCCGGGCCGCGATCTCAGCAGCGTGTTCGACGCGGTTCAGAACGCTGGCGGCGGTCTCGGGGATGGCGTCGATGCCGGATTCGCCGTACGCAGGTCGGCCGGACCGGCCAGCGCGGTCAGCCAGCAGGTCGCTACGGCCGCCGCCTGGCGCCAGCCAAGGATCTCGCCGACCTGGTCGGTCAGCCGGTGGCCAGGCGTGCCGCCGAGATCTGCGCCGCGGGCGGCCATCACCTGATGCTGACGGGGCCGCCAGGCGTCGGCAAGACGATGCTGGCCGAACGCATCCCGACGGTGCTGCCGAGGCTGGAGCCCGGCGCGGCGCTCGAGGTCAGCGCGATCCACTCCGTCGCCGGAGCGCTGCCGCCCGGCCGCCCGCTGGTCCTCGAGCCGCCGTTCTGCGCCCCGCATCACACCGCGACCCGCGCGGCGATCGTCGGCGGCGGCAGCGGCGTCATCAAGCCAGGCGCTGCCTCGCTCGCGCACCACGGCTGCCTGTTCCTGGACGAGGCGCCCGAGTTCGGCCGGGACGTGCTCGACGGCCTGCGGCAGCCACTCGAGTCTGGCGAGGTGGTCGTGGCCAGGGCCGGCGTGACCGCGCGGTTCCCTGCCAGGTTCACGCTGATCATGGCCGCGAACCCGTGTGCCGTGCGCGAGCGCCAGGACGGCGGGTTCCGCCTGCAGCTGTACCCCGATGGCTCGTCGCAGGTACCTGGCCAGGCTGTCCGGCCCGCTGCTTGACCGGGTCGACGCCAAGATCGAGTTCCTGCCGGTCCGCCGCGCCGAGTTGCTCAGCGATCGGGCGTTCACCGAGCCGAGCGCGGTGGTCGCCGAGCGCGTCCGCGTGGCCCGCCAGCGGTCCGCCGCCCGCCTGGCTGGGACGCCGTGGCGGCTCAACGCGCAGATTCCTGGCAGCGAGCTCAGGCGCAAGTTCGCCCCGGCCGCGCCCGCGCTCGCGCCGCTCGAGCGCGCGATGGATCTCGGCACGATCAGCGCTCGCGGCGCCGACCGGGTGATCCGGCTGTCCTGGACGCTCACCGACCTGGCTGGCTTACCCAGTCCAGGTGCTGCCGAGGTCGGCTACGCGCTTGGCCTCTGGATGGGGACGCCGCGATGACGGCGGCGCAGCCAGGCGATGCGGCGGTGACGGACCGCTATGCCCGAGTAGGGCTGAGCGTCCTCACGGACCCCGGCGACGAGGTTCTGGCGACCCTGCTCAGAACGTCCACGCCCAGCGAGGTGTTCACAGCGGTGATCTCCTCGTGCGGCGACCCAGCATCGCTGCTCCTGGGGCCGCCCGGCCCGCCGGATTGGGCCGAGGCCGATGGGGGTGCCGGCGCGGTCGATGGCGACGGCGTCGCGGTTCATGGCGGCGGCGTCGCGGTTGATGGCGGCGGGCGCGCCGCCGGCGAGGTCCGGGCCGTGGCTGGCGCAGGCGAGGCGGGATGCGGGTCGCGCGTCGGTCAAGCTCGGGGTGGACAGGTCGGCAGGGCGGCCGTGAACCGCGCGATCCAGCGCTGGCGCAAGCGTCGGCTCGAGGTTCCGCGGCCAGCCAGGCTGGCGGCCTGGGAAGACGCGGGCTTCCGGCTGGTCTGCCCCGGCGACGCCGAGTGGCCGACCCAGCTCGACGACCTCGGCGCGGCCCGGCCGGTCGTGCTCTGGCTGCAGCGGCCCGTCCGATCTGCGCTTCTCCTGCCTGCGGTCGGTCTCCGTGGTCGGCTCGCGCGCCGCGACCGCCTACGGCTCGCACGTCGCGACCGAACTCTCAGCCGAGCTGGCCGGCCTCGGCTGGACGGTGATCTCCGGCGGCGCCTTCGGCATCGACGCCTGCGCGCACCGCGGCGCTCTGGCGGTCGAGGGGACAACTGTCGCCGTCCTCGCCAGCGGACTGGCGTTCGGCTACCCCAAGGCCAACGCCGACCTGTTCGCCGCCATCGCCCACAACGGCGTGCTTGTCAGCGAGTGCCCGCCTGACCGGTCCCCGACACGGCCCGGCTTCCTGGTCCGCAACCGCGTGATCGCCGCGCTGAGCCGCGGAACGCTCGTCGTGGAGGCGGCCATGCGCAGCGGCGCGATCAACACGGCCCGGCACGCCCGCGAGCTGAACCGGCCCCTGATGGCCATACCAGGACCGATCACGTCCGAGCAGTCGGCGGGATGTCACGAACTGATCAGGGAGTCCGGCGCGGCCTGCGTGACCGGCGCCCGCGACGTGATCGAGATGGTGGCCCCGCTCGATGACGCCGGGACGGCGGCGCCGCGCGAGCCAGCCGTTCCGGCCGACGACCTCGATCCCGTCACCGTCTCGGTCCTCCGGGCGGTCGTGCAGCGGGTCGGGCGCGGTCCCGCCACCATCGCCACGATCGCACGCGTCGACCTGGACACCGCCATGCGCTGCCTCGGCCTGCTCGCCGCCGCTGGCTACGTGGAACGGTGCGACCACGGCTGGCGCGCCAGAAAGCCCAGGTGACACCTAGGACGCCAGGAGAAGGCCGTCGAGGCGTGAGAGACGCGGACATGCGCCGCGCGGGCCTATCGAGCGATGGCCAGGCACCCCGGGCGCACGCCCATCGAGTCGACGGCAGGCGCCCGGGCCCAGGCCCGTCGAGCGACCGCAGGCACCGCCCGGGCGTGGCGGGCATGATCCAGCGCGGCGCTGACGCACACTGATCTGGTGGCATCGTCCGCCAAGCGAGCCGACCCGAAGGTCGGCGTCGTCGGGGTCAATGGGGCCGGGGGGCCGCGTAAGCAGCAAGCCCTACCGGCCAAGAAGCAACGCAAGCTCGGCCGAGAAGCAAGCCCTCCCGGCGGAGCTGGATGCGCTGCTGCGCGTATTCGGGCGGCACCTGAGCGCGGGCCGCGGGCTGTCGCCGCACACCGTGCGGGCCTACGTCGGCGACGCGACGTCGTTGCTCGGCCATGTCGCCAGGTGCGGGATCGAGGACGTCGCGGACATCGACGTCTCGGTGATCCGGGCCTGGCTGGCGACGCAGCACGTCGCGGGACAGTCACGGGCGTCGATCGCCAGGCGGGCGGCCTCGGCACGGGCGCTGACCGGGTTCGCCCACGAGCGCGGGTTGCTGGGGACCGACCCTGGCGCGCTGCTCGGGACCCTGAAGACCCGGCGCGAGCTGCCCGAGGTGCTGGCCGTTGACGAAGTCCTGGCAGTGCTCGGCGACCGTCGCGGCCAGCCTGCCGACACCCGCGCGCGGCAGCTCAGCTGGAGGCAACTCGGCTGCGGGTGATTCGGCTGCGGGCGGCTCAGGTGGGGGCAACTCAGCTGCGGGCTACGCAGCGATGAACGCGGGCGCGGCGGCGATCGACCTGCGGGACTCGGCGATCATGGAACTGCTGTACGCCACCGGGATCAGGGTCAGCGAGCTGTGCGGCCTCGACATCGACGACGTCGACGAGGGCCGTCGGACGGTCAGGGTGCTCGGCAAAGGCTCCAAGGAGCGGGTCGTGCCGTACGGGATTCCGGCCGAAAGGGCGGTCAGCCGATGGCGCGGCGGTGGCCGCGGCGTCCTGGCGCGAGACTCGTCGGGGCCTGCGTTGTTCCTCGGTGCGCGCGGCGGTCGGATCGACCCCAGGACCGCTAGGCGGGTGGTGCACGCCAGGATCGCTGCCACCGGATGGGTGCCCGACATGGGGCCACACGGCCTGCGGCACACCGCAGCGACCCACCTGCTCGAAGGCGGTGCCGACCTGCGCAGCGTCCAGGAGATGCTCGGTCACTCCTCGCTCGCTACGACGCAGATCTACACCCACGTCTCCATCGAGCGCCTGATCTCGGCCTACCGCCAGGCGCACCCCCGCGCCTGAGCCGAGCAGCGCTCAACAGCCCAGCGCCCCTGATTCCGCCCGCGAGCCACCAGCCGCCGCGCGCGCCGCCCAGCCGCCCGCACCCGCCACCTGCCGCCGCGCGTCGGCCGCCCCGGCCGCCGCACCCGCCACCTGCCGCCCGCGCCGGCCATCCGCCGCCCCCACCCGCCCGCGCGGGCAGGACCCCGATTCGCGAAGACTCCGGGGCCTATGCGAACGCCTTACTCCACGCGGATGACCGTTGTCTTCGCACTTCGCGAGCGCTGACGGCAGGATTCATGCGCATGTCCAACTAGGCGGGAGCGTTTGCGGCCGTGTACGAGCGCAGACGCTACGGCTTACCGCAAACGCTACGTCTAACTAGCGGCGCACCGTCGGCGGGGCGCGGGCGAGGAACGGCCGACGTCCGGGATGTCCGGCGCGGGTCCGTCATCGAGCAGGCGAGACAGATCCGGCGGGATGTAGACTTCAGTAACGGTCCCGGTATGTTCGCGTGCGCAAGCACGTCCGGAGGCCGAAATTCGCGTGTCCGCTCACCGCTCGGGAAGCCATAGTGCTCCCGGCGGAACGTACCTCACCGGTCCGCGGGGTCAAACTCGCGGCGAGGGCGTTCGGGCACCAGGGCAAACCGATAGCGCGTGCCCGCGGGCAGGCGCACGACAGGAAGGGGACACCGGCAATGGCCCCGGTCGTCACCATGCGGCAACTGCTGGAAAGCGGCGTTCACTTCGGGCACCAGACCCGACGGTGGAACCCGAAGATGAAGCGGTTCATCTTCACCGAGCGCAACGGCATCTACATCATCGACCTGCAGCAGTCCCTGCTGTTCATCGACCGCGCTTACGAGTTCATCAAGGAGACGGTCGCGCACGGCGGCTCGGTGCTCTACGTCGGCACCAAGAAGCAGGCCCAAGAGGCGATCGCCGAGCAGGCGCGCCGGGTGGGCATGCCGTTCGTGAACCAGCGCTGGCTCGGCGGGATGCTGACCAACTTCTCGACCGTGTACAAGCGGCTGCAGCGGCTCAAGGAACTCGAGGAGATCGACTTCGACGACGTGGCGGCGTCGAACATGACCAAGAAGGAACTGCTTGGCTTGCGGCGTGAGCGCGACAAGCTCGAGCGCTCGCTCGGCGGGATCAGGGACATGGCCCGGGTTCCTAGCGCGATCTGGGTGGTCGACACCAAGAAGGAGCACATCGCGATCAGCGAGGCTCGCAAGCTCGGCATCCCCGTCATCGCGATCCTCGACACGAACTGCGACCCCGATGAGGTCAACTACCCGATCCCCGGCAACGACGACGCGATCCGCAGCGTCGCGCTGCTGACCAGGGTCGTGGCTGACGCCGTCGCTGACGGTCTGATCGCCAGGGCCGGGCGGGCCGCTGGTGAGGAGAAGCCGCAGGGCGACGGCGAGCTCGGCGCGGCTGAGCCGCTGGCCGAGTGGGAGCGCGAGCTGCTCGAGGGCAGGACCATGAACGGGTCGCGCGAAGCGAATGGCGCGGCGATGGCCGAGTCGAACGGCGCGGCGAAGACCGTGGCCGCTCCGGCTGCGGATGCGCGCGGCGAGCGCTCCGGCGGAGGCCGCTGCAGAGGCAGCGACGCCTAACGCCAGCACCGCCACCGAGGCAGCCAGCCCCGAGGCAGCCAGCCCCGAGGCAGCCAGCAGCGAGCCAGCTAGCAGCGAGGTAGCCAGCCCCGAGGCAGCCGCCCAGGAGGCAGCCAGCACCGAGCCAGCCAGCACCGAGCCAGCCGCCACCGAGGCAGCCGCCCCCGAGGCAGCCGCCACCGAGGCAGACGCCCCCGAGGCAGCCGCCACTGAGGCAGCCGCCCCCGAGGCCGCCGCCACTGAGGCCGCCGCCCCCGAGGCAGCCACCAGCGAGACGTCCAGCACCGAGGCAGCGAGCAGCGAGGCAGGCAGCACAGACACGGCAAGCAGCGACACGGTAAGCACGGACACGGTAAGCACGGACACGGCAAGCACGGACACGGCAAGCACGGACACGGCAAGCACACGACGCGTGACGGCGGTCGCCCGGCTGACCCGAGGGGTCTGGCCGGGCGACGGACCGGCGCCGAGGACGCGTGGGCTGAGCCGCACCGGGCTGAGACCCAACCCGGCAAGGCTCGGCCGACCGACAAGGAGGCCGCCAGGACCAGGCGGACGAGGCCCGACGGCGGCGGGCGGCGCGGCAGGCGGCGGGGCGTGCGAACGCACCAGCCCGCCGTCGGCCAGCCAAGACGCAGACGGCCAGCCAAGACGCAGACAGCCGGCCGAAAGACAGACAGTCGGCGAGAGACAGGCAGCTGGCCCAAGGACAGACGGCACGGCCGAGAGACAGAGCAGGCCCAGAGACAGACAGAGACAGACAGAGGTAGGCCGCCCGGGGCAGGACGAGCCGGGCCTGCCGCGGGGACGAGAAGCAAGACGCGAGAGAGAAGGACATGGCGAACTACACAGCCGCAGACGTGAAGCGGCTCCGCGACCTGACCGGCGCGGGGATGATGGACTGCAAGAACGCCCTGGTCGAGGCCGACGGTGACTTCGACGCAGCTGTCGATGCGCTGCGCATCAAGGGCGCCAAGGACGTCGGCAAGCGGGCTGGCCGGACGGCAGCACAAGGCCTGGTGACCTCCGCGCTGGACGGGACGTCCGCTGGAGTGCTGGTCGAGCTCAACTGCGAGACCGACTTCGTCGCCAAGACCGACCTGTTCCAGCAGGTCGCTGCCGATATCGCGCAGGCCGCGCTGAAGGCGGGCAGCACCGACCGGCTCGAGGTCCTCACGCTGCCGGTGCGGGACGGCCAGACCGCCTCTGAGGTGATCGAGACCGCCAGCGCGTCGCTGAAGGAGAAGCTGGAACTCGGCAGGTTCGCGGCCTTCAGCGGCGGCTACATCGTGAGCTACCTGCACAAGAGCGACCCAGGCCTGCCGCCGACCTTGGGCGTGCTCGTCGACATCGACGAGAAGGGCGCGTCCGTCGCCATGGACGTCGCGCACCAGGTGGCGGCCATGCGGCCGCAGTACGTCAGCAGGGACGACGTTCCCGAGGACGTGGTCGCCAACGAGCGCAGGATCGCCGAGCAGGTGACCCGCGAAGAGGGCAAGCCGGAGCAGGCGATCCCGAAGATCGTCGAGGGCAGGCTGAACGCGTTCTTCAAGGACATCGCGCTCATCGAGCAGCCGTCGGTGCGGGACCCGAAGAAGTCGGTGAAGCAACTGCTCGCCGAGTCCGGGGCTGCGATCCGCGGCTTCGCAAGGTTCCAGATCGGGCAGGCCAGTTGAGTCAGGCGCCCGGCGGTCATCGAGGGCAGGGGAGCCCGCTTTGCCAGATAGCACCTTCTCGGGGGACGGTGTGGCGGCAGGCACTCCTGGCCGACCGCTGGCCTCGGGCGCCGAAGCTGCCGCCGCGTCCAGGCCAGCCGACGATCCGCTCGACGATCGTCCCGGCTGGCACCGGGTCGTGCTCAAGCTGTCCGGCGAGGCCTTCGCTGGCGGCGCTGGTCTCGGCATCGACCCGGACGCCGTCTCGCACTTCGCGCGCGAGATCAGGGACGCTTCCCTGCTCGGCGTCCAGGTCGCGGTCGTCGTCGGCGGCGGCAACATGTTCCGCGGCGCCGTGCTCGCGGCGCGCGGGATCGACCGGGCCAGGGCCGACTACATGGGCATGCTCGGCACGGTGATCAACTGCCTGGCGCTGCAGGACGTGCTGGAGAAGCACGGCATCGAGACGCGGGTGCAGACCGCGATCACGATGGGCCAGGTCGCCGAGCCGTACATCCCGCGCCGGGCGATCAGGCACCTGGAGAAGGGCCGGGTCGTCATCTTCGGTGCAGGCCTCGGCGCGCCGTTCTTCTCGACCGATACCTGCGCCGCCCAGCGGGCGCTCGAGATCGGCGCGGAAGCGGTGCTCAAGGGCACCCAGGTCGACGGCGTCTACGACGCCGACCCACGCAAGTCACCGGGCGCGAGCATGTTCAAGCACCTCGACTACGGCGAAGTGCTCAGCCGCGGACTGAAGTTCATGGACGCAACGGCCGTTAGCCTGTGCATGGACAATGATCTGCCCATCGTCGTGTTCGATTTGATGGGTCAGGGCAACGTCGTGCGCGCGGTTCGCGGCGAGCGGATTGGCACGCTGGTAGGGAGCAACGGGTACGGCAGGCACGCGCACTGACGAGACGCGCACTGAGGAGTCGCAATGATCGACGAGACACTTCTCGAGGCCGAGGAGAAGATGGAGAAGGCGGTCGCGGTCGCCAAGGAAGACTTCGCGACGATCAGGACCGGCCGCGCGCACCCGTCGATGTTCAACAAGATCACGGTCGAGTATTACGGCACGCCGACGCCGGTAAACCAGCTTGCGTCGTTCCACATGCCCGAGCCGAGGATGGTCGTCGTCCAGCCGTTCGACAAGTCCTCCATGGCCGCCATCGAGAAGGCCATCCGCAACAGCGACCTCGGCGTGAACCCCACGAACGACGGCAACATCATCCGCGTCGTGTTCCCTGAGCTATCCGAGGAGCGGCGCCGCGACTACATCAAGGTCGCCAGGCACAAGGCCGAGGACGGCCGGGTGTCGATCAGGAACATCCGCAGGCACGCCAAGGACGCGATCGACAAGCTGGTCAAGAGCGGCGACGAGGGCGAGGACGACGGGCGGCGAGCCGAGGCCGAGCTCGAGAAGATCACGCACAGCTACGTGGTCCAGGTCGACGAGTTGCTGAAGAACAAGGAAGCCGAACTGCTCGAGGTGTAGTGAGCTGGCGCCAGGCAGCCGCGGGAACGCCGGCGGCGAGGCCGGCCGCGCAGCAACATCCGAGGCCAAGCGCAGAACGAACCGCAACTCAAGGTATAACTTAACCCTCAAAGAGGAACATCTCGCGACGCGGTGCGAAACCGCAGGCCGCGCCCCGGTAGCGAGGGTGCGGCGTGCTTGTCAGAACGCACCCGAGTCGGGCATGAGTGTTCGGGGCGATGCGAGCCGACCGAGGGGAGGGCGGGCCGCGTGAGCGAGCGCAAGCCGATCAACACCGGCCGCAATCTTCCGGTCGCGATCGCGGTCGGCGTCGGCCTCGGCGGTCTGGTCATCCTCACGCTGCTGACCCTGCCGGTCACGTTCCTCGTCCTGGTCGCGGTCATCGTCGGCCTGGCCATGACCGAACTCAGGCACGTCCTGGCCACCAAGCAGACATTGATCCCGATCATCCCGATCGCCGTCGGCGGCGCGCTGATGTTCGCGCTTGCCTACTGGCAGGGGCCGAGGGACATGGTGGCCGCGCTGGCCGTCACCTTCGTCGCCGTGCTCGCCTGGCGGCTTCCCGGCGGGATCAGCGGCTACGTCCGTGACGTCACCGCTGGCGTCTTCGCGCTGATCTACCTGCCGGCGATGGCTTCGTTCGTCGCGCTGATGCTGGCGCAGCCGCAGGGCGCGCACCGGGCGCTGCTGTTCGTGATCCTGGTCGTCTGCAGCGACACCGGCGGCTACTTCGCCGGGATCTTGTTCGGGCGCCATCCGATGGCGCCCACGATCAGCCCGAAGAAGACCTGGGAGGGCCTGGCGGGGTCGGTGCTGCTCAGCCTCGCGGCAGGCGCGCTCGGGATGTGCTTCTTGCTCCACGCCAGGGTCTGGCAGGGCCTGGTGCTCGGCGCCGCTGCCGTCGCGGCGGCGGCGCTCGGCGACCTTGTCGCGTCGATGATCAAGCGCGACCTGGACATCAAGGACATGGGGTCGATCCTGCCAGGGCACGGCGGCGTCCTGGACCGGATCGACGCGATGCTGATCGTCGCGCCGGTCGCGTGGCTGCTCATGACGATCTTCCTGAGCTGAGCGCGGCGCGGCGCGTCCCGTTTACGGGCGGCGGCTAGCTGACCACCCAGCTCCGGCTCTGCGAGGCCATCTGGTTCACCAGGCTCGACGGCGCCGCGGCCCTTGGCGAGCAACCGCTCGCGGTTGGTGATCGGGATCAGCCATAGCCAGGTGACCGGCTCGCCGCCGACTGTGAACCCGCTCGTGTCGGGCACCTCGGGGCCGAGCAGGCGGCCGGGGTTGTCGAGGAACAGGATCGCCTCGTTGCCGGCGCCGAGCGGGAACGACGACGGCTCGTGGTACCAGCGGATCGTCTGGCCGTTCTCGAGCCAGCGGATGTCGCGCCATGGGTGCTGCGCCAGCCAGAGGAAGATCCGCGCGGCCTGGTTGCTCGGCAGCGTGGTCGCGACCGCCAGTTCGATCCTGGCCTTGCCGGCCGCGTTCTGGCCGGTCTGCTCGATCCCCGGCATCCGCTGGCAGCTCATCCCGACCGTGCTCAGGATCGTGTAGGACCGGCGCCCAGTCGGCGGCCGCTCGGACACGCCCACCAGCGGCCGCCTGTTGCCGGAGACGTCCCAGTACCTGGCGCCTGGGCCGACCCTGGCCAGCATGTGGCCGAGCATGCCCTGCTGGAACTGGGCCCAGGCCTGCGGGTCGAGCCGCCACCGCCAGAAGTCAGACGCCTCGCTCACCCGCGGCCCTAGGCCTTCCATCGCGTCGTCGAGCGACCACCCGAACGGGGTCTGGCCGATCACGTCCCTGCTGTAGCCGGGCATGCCCTTGGACATGTTGGACCAGCCGGGGATGACGGCGAGAAGGTCGCCCCCCTCGAACAGCGCGACGCCGTCGCCCTCCTCGAACCAGACCGCGCGCAGCGACTGCGGGTCCATCGGCGGTCTGCCGTCCGGGTGCTTGGTGTAGCCCTCTGGCATCTCGGGCGCCTGGCCTGCGTCGAGCAGCGTGAGGTCGATGTCGCCGGGCGCCTTGCGGTGGTTGGCGAGCCAGGTCGCCGCGATCGGGTCGGAGCGGTCGTGCATATACGCGGCCGTGGTCCAGCTGTCGTACTCGACGACCACGCGCCTGCTGCCATACGGGCTCTCGCTGTCCAGCAGCGTGGCGGGCCGTCCGGGCTGGGCGGATATCCTGGGCTGGCTCGCTCTGCCGCGCATGGTCTGCATGTTAGGGAAATCTATCCACATTCCGCGGATCAAGTGGCAACTGCGCGGATACCGTAAGGAGTTTGCTTGGAACTCGTCGAGATCGGGACAGGCAGTCCCGCGGAGGCGGGTCCCGCCCGGCTGGGGCCCGTGCGTCGGCCCGCCACCGGCCTGCGCGTCACCTGGCTGACCTGGACACCGCGGGCCGCCGCGCCGCCGTCGCCGAACTGGGGCATCCGCCCTACCGTGCCGACCAGTTGTCGCGGCACTACTTCGGCCGCCTGACCGAGTCGGCGGCGGAGATGACCGACCTCCCGGCCGCCGGGCGCGATGCGCTGGTGTCCGCCCTGCTGCCCGCGCTGCTCAGCCCCGACGAAGGAACTGACCTGCGACCGCGGCAGGACCCGCAAGACGCTCTGGCGCGCGGCCGACGGCTCGTTCGTCGAGTCGGTGCTCATGCGCTATCCCGGCCGGGTGACCATGTGCGTGTCCTCGCAGGCGGGCTGCGGAATGGCCTGCCCGTTCTGCGCGACCGGCCAGGCTGGGCCTCACCAGGAACCTGTCGACCGCGGAGATCGTCTCTCAGGTCTTTCACGGGGCTCGCGCGCTGGCCAGGGCAGAGATCGCCGGCGGTCAGGGACGCGTCTCGAACGTCGTGTTCATGGGGATGGGCGAGCCGCTCGCGAACTATGCGGCAGTGCTGCGCGCCGTCCGGCGGATCAGCGACCCGGTGCCCGACGGTCTCGGGATCTCGCTTCGCGCGATCACCGTGTCGACCGTCGGCCTGGTGCCGGCGATCAGGCGGCTGACCGGTGAGGGCCTGTCCTGCCGCCTCGCCGTCTCGCTGCATGCCCCCGACGACGAACTGCGCGACACGCTGGTGCCGGTCAACCGGCGCTGGAAAGTCGCCGAGGTGCTCGACGCGGCCTGGGACTACGCCGCGGCGACCGGCCGGCGGGTCTCGATCGAGTACGCGATGATCCGCGACATCAACGATCATCTCTGGCGGGCCGAGGCGCTGGCCAGGCTGCTGACCGGGCGGCGCGCGCACGTGAACCTCATCCCGCTGAACCCGACGCCGGGCTCGAAATGGACTGCGTCCGACCCTGAGGTCGCCGCCGCTTTCGAGCAGCGCCTCGCCGACCGAGGGATCCCCGTGACGGTCAGGGATACGCGAGGCCGCGAGATCGACGGCGCCTGCGGCCAGCTAGCCGCCGCGGGGCGCGTCGAGGCCTGACGGCGCCGCGGCGGCGTCGGCCGGGAACCTGCGGCCCGAATCGGGCGTTTTGTGGCACGGTCTTGGATCCTAAAGTCGCGTCGAGCCTCCTTGAGGATGCCTCGGAGCGGTGCAGACGAAGCTATGGTGGCTGAGCAATGTCTGGAATGCCGTCATTGAGGGCTGCCCGCCGCGCCTGGCGGCTCTTTGCCGCTCGGCTAGTCCACGCTGCCTGGCGCTGGGTCCAGCAAGCGGGGACCGTGACGGCCGAGACCGCCGGCGGCCGCAGGTTCGCGTCGTTCGGGCCAGGCTCGCTGCTCGCGTTCCCCACCGGCTCGATCTACGGCGAGCGGTGGATCACGGTCGGCGCTGGCACCATGGTCGGCGAGCAGGCGTCGATCTGCGCTGGCCTGTCGCCCGGGCATGATCTCGGACCTGGCACCGTGCTGCGGATCGGCGACGGGTGCGTGATCGGCAGGGGCAGCCACATCGTGGCGCACCACTCGATCGACATCGGCGATGGCGTCTTCACCGGTCCTTACGTCTACATCACCGACCAGAACCACAGCTACGCCGATCCTGACGTTCCGATCGGACGGCAGTGGCCGGTGAACGCGCCGGTCAGCATCGGCGCGGGAACCTGGCTCGGCACCGGAGTGATCGTGCTGCCTGGCGCGAAGATCGGCCGGAATGTGGTCGTCGCCGCTGGAGCGGTGGTCAGGGGCGAGATCGGCGACCTGTGCGTGGTAGCCGGAGCGCCCGCCAGGGTGGTCAAGGTGTTCGATCCAGAAGTCGGCTGGACGAGGCCGCTGCCCGGCGGCGAGGAGCACATCGAGGCGCTCGTGAACGAGGCGCTGGCTAGCGACGCGCTGGTTATCGAGGTTCCTGGCCTGCTGGCCGAGCACGACTCCTGACGCCGCCGGGTTTCCGCGGGTCGCCGGCCGTTCCGCTAGCCGACGAGGACCGGGACGAGCGCGCGCCGCCGCTCATCTGCTGGACGAACTGCTCGCCGTGCAGCGCCCGCTCGATGAGATCCGCGGCCTTGGCCGCGTTGGCCAGCCGGCTGCCCTCGCTCCGGTACATCGTCAGCATGGCCTCGACGGCGCCGGGTGGCAGGTGCGGTCCGAGTTCGGAGCGCGCGGTGCGGTAACCGTTCCTGGCGCCCTCAACGCAGGCGGTCAGGTGATGCCTCGCGAACGCGGCCAGCGCGATCGGGTGCCGTCGGAGCACACCGTGCAGCTGGTAGTCGGACGGGATCACGTCGAGCAGCCAAGTTGTCGCCGACGGCTCGAACTCAGGGCTGCCTGGCGGCTGCACCCCAGTTGGCCAACCTGGCGGAACAAACGTACTCACCAAGACAGCGTAGCTCTTATCGAACATAGGTTCTAGTTCGTGGCTTGCGGCTAGGTTACCTGGTCGACTTCAGGCTCGCGGTAGCGGCGCCTCGGCTTGATGTGGCGGCGCGGCTTGAACTCAGGGAACGCCGCTGGTCCGAGCCCGATGGTGACCGCGCCGCCGCCGTGCGGCGATCGCCCGACCGTGAGGGTGCCACCGGAAGCCTCGGCGATGCGGCGCGCGATATCCAGGCCGAGCCCGGTCGAACCAGCGCTCGACAAGCCTCGCCTGGCCGGGTCCGGATGCGAGAACCCCTGGCCAGTTGTCAGAGACCACAACCCAGGCCCCGCCGGCCGTCCTGGGCGAAACCCGAACAGAGAACGCGGTTCCCTCCTGAGTATGTGCGAAGACGTTCTCGAGCAAGATGTCCACGCACGCGGCCAGGTCCTGCGCGGCGACCCGGACCGGCAGGCTCGCCGAGGGCATCTCGACGGTCATCCAGCGCCCCTGATCCTCCGCCAGCGCGGCCCAGTACTCGGCGCGACCGCGCACCACCGAGGTCGCGTCACATCTCGCCGTCGCGCCGCTGGCGGCGGGCCGCCTGGCCTCGGCGATGATGTCGTTGACGGTCCTGGTCAGTGCGTCGACGTCGCCGATGACCCTGGTCATCACTTCCTCGTCGGCGCTGAGCGACTCGGCGTCGATCCGCAGCGCCGTCAACGGCGTGCGCAGCCGATGGGACAGGTCAGCAAGCGTTTCCCGCTCGTGGGCCAGCAGCTCGCCGATCCTGGTCGCGAGCCGGTTGAGCCCGACGCTTACCTGCTGTACTTCGGGCGGCCCGTCGACCGGGGCCCGCGCGGTCAGATCACCGGACGCCAGCTGCTCGGCGGCCATGGCAACGTTGCCGAGCGGACGGACCAGCGTCCTGGTGAGCTGCGCGGCCACAATGACCGCCATCGCGAGCAGCCCGACGGCCACGAGGCCGAGCAGCAGCCAGGCGTGGGCCACGCCGTGGCGCAGCTGAGCGTCAGGCACGAAGGTCCTGATGACCGCCGTTCCCTTCGGCAATCCCTGCACCGTCACGAAGATCGCGACTCCGCCAGGGGCCGGCTCGGTGAAGCTCCTGCCGCGCGCTGCCAGCACGACGGCCGATGTCCGGGGAACGTGTGCGCCGAGCTGATGGCCGTCGGGCAGGAAGATCGTGACTGGCTCGTCCGGGTTCTGCTGGTTCACCCGCTCGACCGAGGCCCGCAGATCCCGGCCGCTGACCGTGGCGAGCAAGGGCGCCATGAACTGTGCCCTGATCGTGGCGCCCGATACCGCGCTGTCGGCAGCGAAGGCGCGCAGCAGCAACGCGAGCGGCAGCATGAACGACACCAGGATCAGCGAGCCGATCGCCAGCACGAGCAAGATGACGCGGAGTCTCATCGGGGCATGCAGCGCCTAGGACGGAGCCGACAGCTTCATTCCGACCCCACGGATCGTGTGCAGGTACCTCGGCCGCTGGCCGTTCTCGCCCAGCTTGCGCCTCAACCAGGAGACGTGCACGTCAACAGTCTTGTCGGCGCCGCCGTAGGGCATCCGCCACACGTGGGTGAGCAGCTCGCGCTTGGTAACGACCTGGCCGGCCCGCGTGGCCAGGTAGTACAGCAGATCGAACTCCCGCCTGGACAAGTCGAGCGGCCGCTGGTCCAGCGTGGCTTCGTGCGCTTCGCCGTCGAGGCGGAGCCCGCCGACCACGACTGGCTCCAGCCGACGGTCCTCGATCGCCGCCGCACGCCGGAGAACGGCTCGGACCCTCGCCTCGATCTGCCCGACGCCGAACGGTTTCACCAGGTAGTCGTCGGCCCCCGCGTCGAGCACCTTGACGATGTCCTGCTCATCGTCCCTAGCGGTCGCGACGACAACAGGCACCTTGCTGATCGCCCTGATCATGCGGAGAACTTCGTAGCCGTCGAGATCGGGCAGCCCGAGGTCGAGGATCACGAGATCGGGCGGCGAGTCGACGACCAGCTGAAGCGCCTCCATGGCCGTCGGCGTGCTCGAGACCGCGTGTCCGCGGTCGGTCAGCGCGCGGATCAACCCGCCGCGAATCGCGGCATCATCCTCGACGAGCAGCAACTGTGCCATGGCTATGAACGTAGTCGGCTGCGGCTGGCTGCCCGGGCACGATCGATCTTAGTTGCGCGCCTGGTAGAGACGGTTTTCGGCTTCGTACCGCGCTTCATGGGCTTTCGTGGCGGAGATGACCCTCGCGTTGAGACAGTCTTTACGATCCCTTAGCCACTTCTGCGACACTCTCTCGTTGTGCGATCCAGAATCCTCCTTGGCGTCGGCGCCTGGGTACTAGGTGCGTCGGCGGCAACCGGAGGCAGCCTCTTTGCCGTCGATCAGCTTGGCCAGAGCTTGCTGACCCAGCACACCAAAGAGATCTCGGTCGCCATGGTCAATGCCGAGCTGGCGCTGGAGAACGCCGACCGGGCGACCCCGGCCGCGACGCCGACCGACCCTCGTCGGCTGCGACGCCGAAAAAGAAGCATGCGCGCCACCAGGAGCTCGGCTGCTCCCGGCAGCAGGCCGACCCGGTCGGTGCAACAGCAAGCGAGCAAGCTGCTGACGTCTCCCGGCGGTACGGCGGCGGCCAGCTGCGATGGCGGCCTTGCGCGCCTGCTGTACTGGAGCCCTGCACAGGGCTTCGAGGTTGACGACGTCAGCAAGGGACCGAGCCGGGTCGCGAGCGTGAGCTTCACCGATTCGTCGGGTGGAGTCGTGATGCGCGTCGCCTGCACAGCCGCAGGTGACCCTGTCGCGCACGTGTCGCCATTGAACTGGGGCGGCGGCGGCTCACATCACGACGAGTGATGTGAGCCGCGGGCCTGCGCGCTTTACTTGCGCCTCTTGTCGGCCAGCAGAGCAAGGGTCGGGCACGCGACGACCGCCCTCCTGGCCAGGCCCTTCAGGTCGTCGGGCACGGGCTCGTCAGGGATGATGGGGTAGCCCCAGGGATCGAGCGCGATGAACTCCGGCAGCAGCTCAGCGCACATGCCGTGCGCCTCGCACATGATCGGATTGACGCGCAGCCGGTAGCTCACCATGACCCCGCACTTCCCGGGATGGGCAGCAGCGGCGGTTCGCCCGCCCAGCAGCACGGCCGGTCGACGTCGTGCCAGTGCGCGTGATGACTGAACGCACTGAGTGCGCTCGCTGCAAGCTGGGTCGCGCCATCCGGGTGACGGCACGCGCCACGGCCTTCGACCAGCGGGATCAAGGCCTCGATCCGCTTGATCGCGTCGCCGCGCCCGCCCCGATAGGCCAGGTCCTCGACGGCGCTCGCGAGTGACGGCAGGCCGAAGACGCACGGCCCGCACTGGCCCGCGCTCGCGTCGGCGAGATATCGAAGGACGCGTGCGGTCTCGGCGAGCCCGCAGCAGGATTCGGGCAGCACGGCGAGAATGCCCGCGCCCATCGCGGCCCCGACCCTGCGCAGCCCGGAATGCGCCATAGGGACGTCCCAGGCCACCTTGGCGGGGAGCCACGTCCCGAAATACCCGCCTACCAGCACTGCCTGCGGACGGTCGGCCGGCCCTCCGGCCTGCATCAGCACATCGCCGATCGGCGTGCCGAGTTCGACCTCATAGACGCCTGGCCACCTGATCGCGCCACTGACGGTGACAAGCGTGGTGCCCGGATCCTCAGCCAGGCCCCGCTCGCGGAACCAGTCTGCGCCATACCTGCAGATCATCGCGAGGTGCGCGAGCGTCTCGGCGTTGCAGACCGCTGTCGGCCGCCCGCCTACGCCGCGCTCGTGGGTACGCGGTGGCGCGAAGGTCGGCAGGCCAGGCCCGCCGTTGATGTACTGCACGATGGCGGTCTGCTCGCTCGACACGTAGTCGTCGTCGATGGCGACGAGGTCAATGGGCACCGGATCGATTCCGGCCACATCCCTGGCCTGGATCGCGCCCTCGAGTCTCGCGATCAGCCTGGCATTCCCGGCGTGCACCGCGAGGTAGGCCTCGGTCGCGCCGACCGCGAACGCCGCCAGCGTCAGCCCGTCCAGGACCAGATGCGGCAGGTGGTGCAGGAGCAGCTTGTCCTTCCTGCTGGCCGGCTCGCCTTCCGCGCCGTTTGCGACGACGACGGCCGGCCGGCCGCCCTCGGCCACCGAACGCAGCTTGCGCCCGGTCGGGAATCCGGCACCGCCGCGGCCAGTCAGGCCGGACCGATCAATGGTGCTGATCAACCTCGCGGCGGTGCGCCGTGCCGCTGCGCGGTCACCGGTCCATGCCGCGGCCGGCAGATCCAAGGGCCCGTACGCGCGCTCATGCTGACGCAGGTCGGACGGGCGCCCAGACTCGACGCCGGCCAGTAGCCGCGGAAGCGGATCTTCCCGGCGTCGCGGATGGGCCTGCGGAGGTTGCACTGCGAGCGCGGTCATCGGGCGATCCTCCGTGACGGAAGCAGCTGGACAGCGCGGTAGCTGAGGGCTGCCAAGACCGCGCCGACGCAGGCGAAGGTCAGCGCGAGAACCCATCGGGCGCCGTGGTCGGTTCCTGCTCCCAGGCCGTGCGCGAGCGCGACTGGCCAGCACGCGTAGCCGGCCCAGTGAACGCCGCGCCACAGCCGGTGCCCGATCCACTGCCTCAGCATGCTCGTAACCAGCAGCACCAGCATCGTGTCGCAGGCCACAGCGCCGAGGCCGAGCCAGAACCGCTTGTAGGGCGACACGAACGGGACGAACGCGGCCGGCAAGCCGATCGAGGTGTAGGTGTCGATCACCGTCGTGCCGACGTGCAGGGTGAGGAACGCGAGGGCGATCAGTGACAGGTTCCTGTGCATTCCCTGTACGAGGAACCGTGGCCACCGGTTGCTGGCGAAGCGGCCAGCGTTCAGGACGCCGAGGACGACGCTTGCCGTGAGGGCGAGCAGGGTGATGAGCCCGGCGGCTCTGGTCGCGTACCAGAGAAAGGGCCCGTGCAAGAAGGCCCCGGTCAGGATGCCGCTCATTCGGGCCAGCCTCCTGTGGTGACGACGACGCCGTCTGGCCTGGTGAGCCTCGCTGCCACCTTGAGGCTGCGCAGCCACGCGAGCGCGCGGCGGCCGCGAACGATCGAGGCAGTGCTCGCCGTGTTGGCGTCGACGCAGGTCGCCGCCGCTACCGAGACGCTGGTCCAGTAGATCTCGGCCGGCCGCCCTGTGCCCGGTTCGATGATGTGATGCAGAGCCTGGTTCCCTCGGCGCCAGCCGCGAACCGCTGGACACGAGGTGGCAACGCCGCCTGCCTCGACCGCAACGCACTGCTGCCGGCCTGGCCGGCCGGCGCCGTTGCCAACGGCATCGCCGACGGGTGCGCCGTCGTCGACGCCGATCCGCCAGCCGCCATCGGGAGGCTGACCCGCGACGGCGATGTCACCGCCCAGGTTGACGAGAACCCCGGACCCGGTCTGCTCGAAGATCGCGTCCGCTGCGACGTCGGCGGCGAACGCCTTCGCGGTGGCGCCGAGGTCGAGTACAACGCCGGGCGGCACTCGCACGCTCAGCAGCTCCGCGTCGAAGTCCACGCACTGCCAGCCTGGCGCGGCGACGGGCGGCTCGGTGAGCGGCGACGTGTCGGCCGCTAGCTTGGCGAAGTCCTGGTCGTAGCCGAGCCGCAGCAAGGAGCCGCCGCAGGTCGGATCGACGTCGCCGTCGGTGATCTCGGCGGCGCGCAGGGCGGCCGCGAGTGCGCCAGCGAACAGCGGGCTGACCGCTCGACGTCGACCGCAGGACCTGTTCAGCTCAGATAGTTCGGAGTCCGGCCTGAACCTCGAGCACGCGAGGTCGATCGCCGCGAGCTGACGGGCAAGAACGTGCCTGGCAGCGTCGAGCATGCCTGGCTCGGTCACCAGCACCGAGCAGAAGGTGCCGAGCGCCCTGGTTGTGCTGCCCGCGACCGACGGCACCGCCGGCCGTGGGAGCGTGAGCGCGTCGGCTCCTGGCGCGTCAGCCACTGGCTGGGGAGCCGCTTGTGGTCGTCTGAGAGGGAGTCGGGCTCGGGGCGGGCGGGGTCGGCGATGGCTTGACGGTCGGCTTGGGAGTCGGCTTCTTGGTCGTCGGCGTCGGGGTCGGGCGCGCGCTCGACCTTGCCGGTCCAGGCGAGCTGCCAGTCGTCTTGTGCTTGGCCGCATGCCGCTTCGAGCTGCCGCTGGGTGACGGGCTAGCGCTGGCCTTGCCTGACGCGGTGGACTCGCAGAGCCTGACGGGCTCGTCGATGGAGTGCTCGCTTGCGACGTTGTCGTGGCCGCCGGTGCGGAATGGCTGAACAAATTCATGAATCCGACCACGCCGACGGCGCTGAGCAGGGTCGCGCGCCAGGTCAGGGTCGACAGCTTGCGCAGGCCGCTATCGCGTCGAAAGGTGAGTCGATCTCTGGATCGCATGGGTGCTAACGAAATCGGGAATTGCGTTAAGAGTCCACCAAGAGGGGTTCAAGGGCACACTTTGTTCCTCGAGACGATGCCCGCAGATGGCGTGCGAACAGGGCAGGCGGCTGACCCGGTAGAATAGATGTGCCGTCACTCCGGCGCTTCCCAGGTATCTATGGAGCCTTCCCGCATGCCCGTCCGCTCTGCCGGCGCCACAGCCGCCGATGTCGCCACCCGCGACGACCTGCGCAACGTCGCGATCGTCGCGCACGTCGACCACGGCAAGACGACGCTGGTCGACGCCATGCTCTGGCAGTCGGGCGCCTTCCGTGCGAACGCGCAGATCGCTGACCGCGTACTGGACTCCGGTGACCTCGAGCGCGAGAAGGGCATCACGATCCTGGCCAAGAACACGGCGGTGACCCACGGTGGCCTGACCATCAACATCATCGACACGCCGGGCCACGCCGACTTCGGCGGCGAGGTCGAGCGCGGGCTGTCGATGGTCGATGGCGTCCTGCTGCTGGTCGACGCGAGCGAAGGCCCGCTGCCGCAGACCAGGTTCGTTCTGCGCAAGGCGCTCGAGGCCAAGCTGCCGGTGATCCTGGTGATCAACAAGGTGGACCGGCCGGATGCCAGGATCGCCGAGGTCGTCGACGCCTGTTACGAGCTCTTCCTCGACCTCGACGCGACCGAGGACCAGATCGAGTTCCCGATCGTGTACGCCTCAGCGCGGGCCGGCCGGGCCGCGCTGGCCCGCCCCGACGACGGCACGCTGCCCGACTCGGCCGACCTGGAGCCGCTTTTCGAGGTGATCAGGCAGCACGTGCCAGCGCCGTCATACGACCCGCGCGCGCCGCTGCGTGCCCACGTCACGAACCTCGACGCCTCCGCCTACCTTGGCAGGATCGCGCTCTGCCGCGTCGTCTCCGGTGAGATCAGCAAGGGGCAGCAGGCCGCCTGGTGCCGGCGCGATGGCTCGATCGAGCGCGTGAAGATCTCTGAGCTTTACCGAACGCAGGCGCTGGAGCGGGTGCCAGCCGCGAGCGCGTCGGCGGGAGACATCATCGCCGTCGCCGGGATCAGCGACATCATGATCGGCGAGACGCTTGCCGATCCTGATGACCCGCGCCCGCTGCCGTTGATCACCGTGGACGAGCCCGCGATCTCGATGACGATCGGCGTGAACACCTCGCCGCTGGTCGGCAGGGGGCCAGCCGCGGCTGGCGGCGGGAAGGCCTCGGGCCACGGGCACACGAAGGTCACCGCCCGGATGCTGCGCGACCGCCTGGACGCCGAACTTGTCGGCAATGTGTCGATCCGCGTGCTCCCGACCGAGCGGCCCGACACCTGGGAGGTCCAGGGCAGGGGCGAGCTGGCCCTGGCCGTCCTCGTCGAGACGATGCGGCGGGAGGGCTATGAGCTGACGGTCGGGCGCCCGACCGTGGTGACCCGCGAGATTGACGGCGAGCTGCACGAGCCGGTCGAGCGGCTGACCATCGACGTGCCCAGAGGATTACCTCGGCGCTGTGACGAGCCTGCTCGCGGTCCGCAAGGGGCGGCTGGAGCAGATGACCAACCACGGGACCGGCTGGATCAGGCTCGACTTCATGGTGCCGGCCCGCGGGCTGATCGGTTTCCGCACCCAGTTCCTGACCGACACCCGGGGCACCGGCATCGCGCACCACGTCTTCGAGCGGTACGAGCCGTGGGCGGGTCCGATGCGGATGCGCGCGTCAGGATCGCTGGTTGCCGACAGGACAGGGGCGGCGACCGCGTACGCGATGTTCTCGCTGCAGGAGCGCGGCACGCTCTTCGTCGAGCCGGGCACCGAGGTGTACGAGGGCATGATCGTCGGTGAGAACTCCCGCTCGGACGACATGGACGTGAACATCGCCAGGGAGAAGAAGCTCACGAACATGCGCCAGTCGACCGGCGAGGAACTGGAGCGGCTCGTCCCGCCCCGGGCCCTGAGCCTCGAGCAGGCGCTGGAGTTCTGCGCCAACGACGAGTGCGCCGAGGTCACGCCGACCGCGATCCGGCTGCGCAAGACCGTGCTCGACGCCAAGGAGCGCGGCAGGACGCGCGCCAGGGTCAGCCGGGAGGGCTGACCGGAGCCGCAGCGCCGCTGCCCTTGCGGGCCGGCTGACCTGTGCGCTTGGCAAATCCCGCCGGCAACCCATCAACCCTGGGTGCACCCCTAGCGGTGGCGGGTAATTAATGGTAATAAAGCAGGGATCGCCACCGGCTGAACCACGCAAGCTAGGTAGGTGCCCCATGTCGAAGCGCAGGATCATCGAGGCGCTGGCCGTGGCCGTGACGACCGCGTGCACCGCGACCGGCGCGGCGCTCCAGGCCAGCGGGGCTGAGGCGGCGCAGGCAGCGACCGTACCGGCCGCGGCAGCGCCTGGCTGGCACGTGGTCACGACCGTCGGCCCGCTGCACGGCGTCACCAGCGTGGGCAACCTGGCCGCGACTGGCAGCACAGACGCCTGGTCTACCTGGGACGTCTGCGCGCCGTGCGGCGGGCCCAACCAGACGACGGTGTTCCAGGTCGAGCGCTGGAATGGCCGCGCGTGGCGGCTGGTGCCGATCCCGCAAGGGCTGGCTCGTTATGGCATGGATTCGGTCGGGCTCGGAGCCAGCTCCAGCCGCGATGCCTGGTTGTTCGACCCGAGACCTCTGCTCGGCAGGGCACTGCACTGGAACGGCTCGCGCTGGGCCGTGCGCGACATCCCGCGCTGGGTGGTGCGCGGCAACCTGTCCGGCACCGTCGACCTCGCCGCGCCCGACTTCGGCCGGGCCGGTTTGTGGGTGTTCAGCGAAGGCCGGGAGAGCATGCAGCCCGTTGTGCCGATCGCGGCAAGGCTGCTGCACGGCCGCTGGGCCAAGGTACGGCTGCCTGGCGTTCCCAGCGAGGTCAGCGCCGTCTCGGCGACCGACATGTGGTCGCTGGCCGACCCGCAGCGTCTGATGCGGGTCCCGCGCCAGTTCCTGATGCACTGGAACGGCCGGCGGTGGAGCACGCTGGCGATACCCGCTCCAGCCACGATCCCGCCGAACTCGGTCGAGTTCGTCAGGGATCTGGTGGCCGCGGGTCCACGTGACGTCTGGCTGCAGCGCGACATCGAGACTGGGAGCAAGGGCGCGCGGACCCTCTATCTGCTGCACTGGAACGGAAAGTCGTGGCAGCGGGTTCCGCTGCGGAAGCCGACGAGCGGCGTCGTCGACATGGCCCGCGACGGGCACGGCGGCTTGTGGCTCGTCACAAACGGGCCGGGCCCCGCCTTCCGGTGGTTCTTCGACCACCTGAGCGGCGGGCGGTGGACCAGGACCGCGGTGCCGGCCACGGCGACGACGACCGTCCAGGAGGTCACCAGGCTGGCCTGGATTCCCGGCACGCGCTCGGAGTGGGCGGCAGGCGGCCTGCTGCCGGTCAACACCACCACCGACGTGCTCGGCGGGATCTGGAAGTTCCGCGGCTAGGCAAGCGCGAGCGGAGGCCCGCGACGCGGACCACGGGACCCGTGGCCCGTGGCCCGTGGCCTAGCGACCCGCCCTTACTTCACGGTCAGGTAGACGAAGCTGCCGACCCCGAACACCAGGCAGTAGATCGCGAACGGAGTCAGCGTCCTGGTCTGGAAGTACTTCATCAGGAAGCGCACCGAGAGGTAGGCGGCGACGCCTGACACGACGCTGCCAGCGACGATCTGCGGCCTGATGCCGTGGCCCAGCGGGCCGAGCAGGTCAGGGATCTTGAGCACGCCAGCGGCCAGGATGACCGGCGTCGCGAGCAGGAACGCGAATCGCGCCGCGTCCTCCCTGGACAGGCCGCGGAACATCCCGGCGACCATGGTCACGCCGTCGCGGCTGATGCCGGCCAGCAGGGCGAGTATCTGTGCGGAACCGATGATGATCGCCTGCCAGAAGCTGAACGAGGTGAGCCGGCGGTCGGCCTGCACGGCTGTCACGAGTTCTTGCTGGCGTACGGCGCGTTGGCCCGAGGAGTGGGCTCCGCCGACGCGCGCGGCGCCGACGAGGGCTGGCTCCTCCTCCCGCTCCCTTTGAACCTGCAGGTCAGCCTCGCGTGACTTTCGCGTCCTGAATCGCTCGCCGGCGTACAAGATGATGCCGTTCACCACCAGGAAGATGGCTGCCCGTTTGGGCACGGCGAAGATCACGCGGAATTCATGCTCGACAAACAGGCCCACGACGCCCACGGGGATCGTCGCCAGGATGATCATCCAGGCCAGCTTCTGGTCCGTAGTCCTGACTTCCCAGCGCGCGATCGAGCTGAAGAAGCCGCCGATGATCCTGACCCAGTCACGCCAGAAGTACGCCGTGATCCCGATCGCCGTGGCGACGTGGAGCCCGACCACGAAGGCCAGGTACGGAGACTCAGCCTTGCTGACGTTCAGGTCGTTCGCCCAGCTGCCGCCGACGATGGCCGGGATCAGAACGTTGTGGCCGAGGCTGGAAACCGGGAACAGCTCTGTCGTGCCTTGAATCAGGCCGACGATGATCGCCTCGGCAAAGGTCAGGTGCGTCATGACAACCTCTCGCTCGACGGGCCTACCTGCGCCCGCGCCAGCAAGGATATTCATGCCAAACCAACCGTGCCGCCAACTCGCCGTAGCAGGCGCGCATGATCATGAGGCGCGGTCCTGACGTTGCGCGCGCAGAGGCAGTGCGGCGCAGGCAGCGAGTCGCCGATGGCGGATGGAGCGCTGGCGATTCCAAGCCTGACAGCCGTTGAACCGGGCGTTCGTCGCCTTAACCAGACATTAGGAAGAGTGATCGTTCCTTTCGCCCCGCCGGGGGTAGTCGGAGCGCAGGAAACAGTTCGCAGAGGGCTGTCTGCCTGCAGCGACGGGCTGCCGGCCACAGCGTCGTCGGTAGAGAGGCGAGTGATGTCGTACCTAGCAGGAGCGCACGCGGAGATCGCGCTCAACCCGCTGAGCTCCACTTCGCTGCTCGCGAGCCTGGGCGCGCTCGGCGTCTTCGTTGCGCTGTTCGCCGAGACCGGGCTGCTGATCGGGTTCTTCTTGCCCGGCGACTCACTGCTGTTCACGGCCGGGCTGCTGTGCGCTGGATCCTCGACCAGCAAAACGCACCTGTCATTGCCGCTCGTCCTGCTTGCCGCGGCTGGCGGGGCGCTGATCGGGGCGCAGACGGGGTTCGTGATCGGGCGCAAGGGCGGTCGGCCGCTGCTCGAACGCAGTAGCAACAGGTTCCTGCGCAAGGGCGCCGAGCGGTCGCAGCACCTGCTCTCCCGGTACGGCTACCGCAAGGCGATCGTGCTGGCGAGGTTCATCCCGTTCGTGCGGACGGTGCTCAACCCGATGGTCGGAGCGCTCGACATGCCGGCCAGGGCGTTCACGATCTGGCAGGTCGTCGGCGGCCTGCTCTGGTCGGTCGGAGTGACCATGCTCGGCTACGGCCTCGGCTCGACCATCAGCAACGTCGAGGCGTACCTGCTTCCGATCATCGCTGTGATCGTGGTGCTCTCGCTGATCCCGCTGATCGTCGAGCTCGTCAGGCAGAAGAAGGCCGCGCGCGACCGGGTCGCGGCCCGCTGAGCCAGAGGGCCGGGTGCCTGTCGCGGGCCAGGCGCCAGAGCGGCGCACCGGCACCAGCGGATAGCCCTGCGCCGCTACCTGGCCGATCGATCAGCGCCGGACTCGCGCAGAGCTGCTAGCCAGGAATCTTCGGAGTATCGGTCTGCCCGCGCCGGCCGATCTTGTTGCCGAGCCACACCAGCGGGTCGTATTTCCGGCTGACGACCCGCTCCTTCAGCGGGATCAGCGCATTGTCGGTGATATGGATGTTCTCGGGGCAGACCTCTGTGCAGCACTTGGTGATGTTGCACATGCCGAGACCGAAATCGTCCTGTGCGATCTCACGCCGGTCCGCGGTGTCGGCTGGGTGCATCTCAAGTTCGGTGATCCGCATCAGGAAACGCGGACCCGCGTAGACCGGCATGTTCTCTGGGTGGTCCCTGATCACGTGGCAGACGTCCTGGCACAGGAAACACTCGATGCACTTGCGGAACTCCTGTGATCGCTGGACGTCCACCTGCTGCATCCGGAACTCGCCGAGCCCGACCGACGGGTCGGGGGCAAACGACGGGATCTGGCGCGCCTTCTCGTAGTTGAACGAGACGTCGGTGACCAGGTCCCTGATCACCGGGAAGGTGCGCATCGGCGTGATCGTGATGGTCTCGTCGGGCTGGAACAGCGACATCCGCGACATGCAGGCCAGCCGCGGCTGGCCGTTGATCTCCATCGAGCAGGAGCCGCACTTGCCGGCCTTGCAGTTCCAGCGCACCGCGAGGTCGCTGGCCTGGGTCGCCTGCAGTCGGTGCAGGATGTCGAGCACGACCTCGCCCTCGTTGGCCTCGACCTCGTAGTCGACAAGCTCGCCCTGACCGGCATCGCCCCGCCAGACCTTCAGCTTGACCTTCGTGCCCATCAGTGCTTCTCCTCGGGCTCGGTGGCAGCCGATTCGGTGGCTGCCGTTTCTGACGCGGGCGCCGCTCTGGCGGCAGTTCCTCCTCGGTCAGGTACTTCTTCAGCTCACCGCGGTCGAACAGAGCGAGCAGGTCCTCACGCATCGGCGGCATCGGCTGCTTAGCCAGCGTCACGCGCTCGCCGTCTTCGTCGCTCACCAGTGAGCAGATCAGGTTGACCTTGCGCCACTCGGGCGACATGCCCGGGTAGTCGTCGCGGGTATGGCCGCCGCGGCTCTCCTGCCGCTCCAGGGCGGCCTGCGCCACGCACTCGGCGATCAGGACGATGTTGCGGAGGTCGAGCGCCAGGTGCCAGCCAGGGTTGTATGCCGGGCCGCCCTCGGCGCGGACGACGGCGGCACGCTCGCGCAGCTTGTCCAGTTCGGAGAGCGCCGCCTTGATCTCGGCTTCCTTGCGGATGATGCCGACCAGGTCCGACATCGTCTGCTGCAGTTCTGAATGCACCGTGTAGGGGTTCTCGCCGACCGCTCGCTCGAACGGCGCGAGCGCTTCGGCCTGCGCGGCCTCGAGATCGCCGTCGCCAGGCACCGGGCGCTTATCGCCGAGCTTGTCCAGGTAGTCGGCCGCGCCCTGGCCGGCCCGGCGCCCGAACACGAGCAGGTCCGACAGCGAGTTGCCGCCAAGCCGGTTCGACCCGTGCATTCCGCCTGACACCTCGCCGGCCGCGAACAGGCCTGGCACGCAGGACTCGCCGGTGTCAGGGTCGACCTCGACGCCGCCCATCACGTAGTGCTGGGCCGGGCCGACCTCCATCGGCTCCTTCGTGATGTCGACGTCGGCAAGCTCCTTGAACTGGTGGTACATCGAGGGCAGCCGACGCAGGATCTCCTCGGCGGGCAGCCGGGACGCGATGTCCAGGAACACTCCGCCGTGCGGCGACCCGCGCCCGGCCTTGACTTCGGCGTTGTTCGCCCGCGCGACCTCGTCGCGCGGGAGCAACTCAGGCGGACGCCGGTTGTTGTCCGGGTCGGCGTACCAGCGGTCGGCCTCCTCCTCGGTCTCGGCGTACTGGGCGCGGAATACGTCAGGGACGTAGCCGAACATGAACCGCTTGCCCTCGGAGTTGCGCAGCACGCCGCCGTCGCCGCGGACCGACTCGGTGACAAGCAGCCCGCGCACCGACAGCGGCCAGACCATGTGCGTGGGGTGGAACTGCACGAACTCCATGTTCAGCAGCTTGGCGCCGGCCAGCAGCGCGAGCGCGTGCCCGTCCCCCGTGTACTCCCACGAGTTCGAGGTGACCTTGAAGGTCTTGCCGATGCCGCCGGTGGCCAGCACGACGGCGGGCGCCTCGAACAGCACGAACTGGCCGGTCTCCCTGATGTAACCGAAAGCGCCGGCGATGCGCCCTGTGTTGTCCTGGGGGGACGACCCCCCTGATCCCCCTGAGGCGTCCTTGATCAGCCTGGTGATCGTGGTCTCGGCGAAGACCTTGATCATGGCCTCGGGGTCACCGAGCTCGAGGGCGTCCTCCTGCTGCAGCGCGACCACCTTCTGCTGCAGCGTGCGGATCATCTCCAGGCCGGTGCGGTCGCCGACGTGGGCGAGCCTCGGGTACTCGTGCCCGCCGAAATTCCGCTGGCTGATCTTGCCATCTTTCGTCCGGTCGAAGAGCGCGCCCCAGGCCTCGAGTTCCCAGACCCGCTCGGGAGCTTCCTTGGCGTGCAGTTCGGCCATCCGCCAGTTGTTCAGGAACTTGCCGCCGCGCATGGTGTCGCGGAAGTGCACCATCCAGTTGTCTCTGGGATTGGCGTTCCCCATCGCGGCGGCGCAGCCGCCCTCGGCCATCACCGTGTGGGCCTTGCCGAACAGCGACTTGGAGATCACCGCTGTCCGCTTGCCCGCCAGCCTGGCCTCGATGGCCGCGCGCAGTCCCGAGCCGCCGGCGCCGATCACTACGACGTCGTAGGGGAGTCTTTCGATGTCAGTCATGACAGATTCGGCACCTTCTGCCTTGAGTCTAGAAGAACCGCGGGTCAGCGAAGACGCCTGCAGCGACCAGCCGGATGTACAGGTCGGTGAAGAGAACGAAGCCGAGCGAGATCCAGGCGAACTGCATGTGGTAGCCGTTGAGGCGGGAGACCAGCGTCCATGCCTTGTACCTGACCGGGTGCTTCGAGAAGTGCTTCAGCCTGCCGCCGGTGACGTGCCGGCACGCGTGGCAGGACAGCGAGTACAGCCAGAGCAGCGCGGCGTTGGTGATGAGCACGAGCGTGCCGAGCCCCATGTGGCCCCACTGGTCCGCGTGGTTCTTGAACGCGAGCACCGCGTCGATGGTCAGGATGACGTTGAAGATCAGCGCGATGTAGAAGAAGTACCGGTGCAGGTTCTGCAGGATCAGCGGGATCCTGGTCTCGCCGGTGTACTTGGCGTGCGGCTCGCGGACCGCGCAGGCGGGCGGCGACTGCCAGAAGGCCCGGTAGTAGGCCTTGCGGTAGTAGTAGCAAGTCAGCCTGAAGCCCATCGGGCCGCCGATGATGATGATGGCCGGGGTGAGCGCGGTCAGCCACGGGATCCAGTGAAAGCCCGAGCCTGAAGCACAGGTGGTCGCCAGGCACGGCGAGTACAGCGGCGAGATGTACGGCGCCCAGAAATAGTCGGTATTGACCAGCGACGCCCAGGTGAGGTAGATCACCACGACGGCCAGGAACGCGGCGGTGATGGCCGGCTGGCGCCACCAGGCGTCCTGCCGCAGCGTCTTGCTGGTGATCTGCGCCCTGGTCCTGGCTGGCGCCTGCGTTACCTGCGTCATCGACGCCTCCGCACTGAGACTGAAGCCCACTGGCCTGGGTTCCCGCATGTGGGTCATGGCACGGGGTCATTACCCTGGCGCGCATCCTGCCGTCCCGCCAGCCATATGAGTGGCCCGGGATAGCTGGCGCAGCGCTGCCCGCGTTGCCCACAGAACCTTATTCCAACGGTAATCACCTTGCGGACCTGGGTGTACCTTCTGCCGGTGTGACACTCGCTACACCCGCTTATCCGCTTACCCGCTGAATTCGGGCTCGGCGAGCCCGAGCGCGCTGCGCAGGAAGTCGACCTGGAGCAGCAGCAGGTTCTCGGCCACCTCCTCCTGCGAGGCCATGTGCGTGACGCCGGTGAGCGGCAGGACCTGGTGCGGCCGGCCAGCGGCCAGCAGCGCCGACGACAGCCGCAGGGTGTGAGCCACGGCGACGTTGTCGTCGGCGAGCCCATGGATGATCATGAGCGGCCGCGACAGCTTCGCGGCGTCCCCGAGCAGGGATGACTGGTCATAGGCAGCGGCGTCCTGGTCGGGATGCCCGAGATACCGCTCGGTGTAGTGGGTGTCATAAAGCCGCCACTCCGTCACCGGCGCGCCGGCGACCGCCGCATGGAAGACATCGGGCCTGCGCAGCACCGCGAGCGCGGACAGGTACCCGCCGAAGGACCAGCCCCTGATCGCGACCTTCGACAGGTCCAGGTCGGGTGTGCGCTCAGCCACCGCCATCAGCGCTTCTACCTGATCCTCCAGAACCGGCCCCGCGAGGTCACCGAAGACGGCCCGGTCCCAGCTCGGGCCGCGCCCAGGCGTGCCCCGGCCGTCCGCCACCACGACAGCGAATCCCTGGTTCGCGAACCACTGCGAGGTCAGGTGGGCATCGGCGGCGGCCAGTACCCGCTGGCCGTGCGGTCCGCCGTACGGGTCCATCAGGATAGGAAGCCTGGCCGATCCCGGCTCGTACCAGGTCGGCAGCAACACCGCGGTATTGAGTTCGCGAGGCCCGGCGCGCAGCAGCTCGATCCGCAGCTTCGGCAGGGCAGGGCTCTCAGCGAGCGACGCGACAGTCGCCACGGGTGCCGCGGACGCCGCGGGTTTGGCGCCTGGATGGTCGCGCAGGATCGTGACGCTCGTGCCGTACTCCGCCATCGAACGGCTGGCCAGGACAGTGGTGCCGCCGCTGCGGACTGCGCCCTGCACGCCCGGGTCGCCGGAGAGGCGCCGCAGGCCGCCAGGTCCGTACGCCCAGACACCGAGCTGCGTGGACTCGCCATCGGAGCCGGACACCAGCACGGTGTCTCCGTCCACCGACAGCACGCCGCGCACCTGCAGGTCGGCCGGCGTTACCGGCTCCGCGGCGCCTGCCGCGAGGTCATGCTCGCTCGCTACCAGCAGCCGGCGGGCGTCATCGGCGTCGACGGTCCAGACGATCCGGCCGTCGGCCAGCCTGGCGGGGACACCGTCGACGACGTCAAGCCAGCACGCGTCCTGGTCGTCCCGCAGCACGGTCGTCGCTCCAGTCCGGGCGTCGACCGCAAGCAGTTGCATCCGGCGCTGATCCCTGGACTGCACGACAATCAGCGGCGCACCGGAATCCCAGCTGACGGTGGTGAGGTAGCCGAACTCGGCGGTGTCCCATCGCACCGGAATCGTGCGCCGTCGGAATTGACGATCAGCAGTTCGACGACGGCGTTCGGCGTGCCAGCCGCCGGGTACCTCAGCTCGGTCGGCTGCCGCTCCGGGTTCGCTGGGTCGCCGATGTGCCATCGGTTGACGCCGCCGTTGTCGACCCGCGCGACCAGCAGGCTGCTGCCGTCCGGCGCCCACCAGAAACCCCGTTGCCTGCCCATCTCTTCGGCCGCGACGAATTCAGCGAGACCGTATGTGACGTGCTCGGCCGCTCCTGGTCCGATGAGCTCGGCGTCGGTGCCGCTGTCCAGGTCGGTGATCCGCAGCGCCCCGCCGGACACGTAGGCGATCCGCCCGCCTGCCGGGTCGGGCCGCGGGTCGATGGCTGGCGAGCGGGCACCGATCGCTCGCGGCCCGCGGCCATCGGGTGTCAGCGCTGTCGTGTACACCGCGCCGGCGATCGCGAAGGCGGCCATCGTGAAGGCGGCGTCCGTGCCGAATGCCACCACGCCGCCGGCCTGCTCGCGAGATCTCTCCCGGCGGGCACGTTCCTCTTCTGGCTCGTCCATCCCGGCACCGAGCGCGATCGGATCGACGACCAGGCGCTCGATTTCGGCGGCCGGAACTCCTGGATCGGCTGGCAGGTCGAGCACCCAGAGGCAGGTGACCGGGTCGCTGCCGCCCTTGCTGCGCAGGAAGGCGATGCGCGTGCCGTCGGCGGAGATCTGGAAGGAGCGCGGGACGCCGAGGCTGAAGTGCCGGGTCCTGGCCTGCTGGCGGGGGAACGTGTCGGTCATGACAACAGATCCTGCCAGCCCGGGCCGGCGTCGTAGTGTCGGCCCGCGCCGGTGCGGCGGGCTAAACCCGGCATGGCTATCCTCACGGCATGGACCAGACCGGCGCCAGGCGGCTGATGCTCGTGCACGCCCATCCCGACGACGAGTCGATCGGGACCGGGGCGACGATGGCGAAGTACGCGGCCGAGGGCGCCCAGGTCACGCTCGTCACCTGCACGCTCGGCGAACTCGGCGAGATCATCCCGCAGGACCTGGCGCATCTGGCCTGGGACCGGGACAAGGGCCTTGGTGAGTACCGGATCGGCGAGCTCGCGGCCGCGTGCGACGCGCTCGGCGTCCGCGATCACCGATTCCTCGGCGGGCCAGGCCACTGGCGCGACTCCGGGATGATGGGCACGCCGTCGAACGACTGGGACGGCGCGTTCTGGCGTGCGGACGTGGACGAAGCGGCAGGAGTGCTGCTCGAGGTCATCAAGGACGTGCGCCCGCAGGTGCTGGTGACCTATGACGCCAACGGCTTCTACGGTCACCCCGATCACATCCAGGCGCACCGGGTCGCGCAGCGGGCGTTCGAGATGTCCGACGGGCTGGTGGCCAAGTTCTACGCGACCGCGGTACCGAAGTCGGTGCTGGCGGAGGGGATGAAGCTGATGCGCCAGGCCAGGGCGTCCGCGGACGGCGCGGCCGATGGCGGCGGACCGGACGGCGAGCCCGCCAGGTCGGAGTTCGAGACCGTAGAGTCGGTCGACGACCTGCCGTTCGGGGTGCCCGACGAGCAGGTGACGACCGAGATCGACGCGAGCGACCACCTAGACGCGAAGATCGCTGCCATGCGCGCGCACGCGAGCCAGATCGCGGTCGACAGCCCCTTCTTCGCCCTGTCTGACGGGGTCGGCCAGCGGGCGTTCGGTCACGAGTACTACACGTTGCTGGCTGGGCAGCGGGGTCCGGGTGGCGGCGATCATGGCTGGGAGCCTGACCTGTTCGCCGGGATTGACTAGCCTCCAATCGTGAGCCGCGGCCTGACGATCATCACCTACCTCGCGCTGTTCCTGTTCGGGGTCGCGCAGGGCCTGCTCGGCTCGTTCTACTACGCGGTCGGTCCCCATCCGCTGGCGGCGATCGGATTCGACGTCGCCATCCTCGCGACCTGCCTGCTCGGCGCGTGGGGCACCGGTCAGGGAGCCGGCGCGTTCGTTCCCGCGGCCGGCTGGTTCATCATGACGTTCGTGCTGGCGAGCGGCACCAGCGCGGGCAGCGTGATCGTCACGGCGTCGACCGCCGGTGAGCTGTACCTGTTCGGCGGCGCGATCTGCGCGCTGATCGGAGGCGCCGCCGGCTTCACGCTCTGGAGCAGGCGCAAGCCGACAGGCCTGCGCTAGCACGGCGAAAGCGTCAGGCGCGGTCAGCCCACAGCGGGTGCTGGCGGGGACATCAGGCCAGGCTGGCCTGGCCGTGCGGGCACCGGCGAAGGTGGGGGTGGTGGCGGCGCGGGAGTGCTGGCCATCAGCGCGGCGGTCAGGATCAGCGCTGCCACGAACGCGCAGTAGATCCAGAACGCTGGTGTCAGCCCGGCGGTGATCGTGAGGCCCAGCCGGGCGGCCTGCGCCGGCGGGATGCCGAATTGCAGCGATGACGTCGCGTGGCCGACCTGGATCACCGCGGAGATGGCCTGCGCGGCAATCGGGATGATGGCGCCTGCCAGCAGCGCCGCGCCGAGCCTGATGGACCGCCAGGAGGCGGCAACGAGCACGACGGCCACGATCACGACCATGACCGCGACGTCGCCGGCGATCACCGGGCCAGGATTGGCGAAGGCGTAGCCCGCGGTGATCGTCTGCGAGGTACCCGCGGCCGTCCGGAGCGTGAAGGTGTCCCAGGATGGCGCGAACGCGATCGCGGTGCCGACGGCGGCCGCGGCAGCCAGCGCCAAGGTCAGCACCGTCTCCAGGGTCCGCGGCCTGGCTGGCGCGCCGACCGCGGCGAGCCGGACTGCCAGCACCGACCCCGCCGTGCAGGCTGCCCAGCCGATCAAGCTCAGCACGAGACCGGCACCTACGTCACCGCCGGAGATGCCGGTCCCCAGATCGGCGAGGAAGAACCCGAACGTGACCAGGCTCACGCCCGCCGCGAGCAAGGCGCCGCATCTTCTGCCGGGTGCCGCCCGCGATGACGAGCACCGCGCCTGCCGCCCAGGCGCCCAGATAGATCAGGTGGGGCACCAGTTGCTCGGCTTGGCCGGCCAGGCCAGCGCTGCTGAAGTAGCCGGGGAAGAGCCCGACGATCCCGATCGCGATCCCGGCGGCGAGCAGGGCGGCTGCGAGGATCGCAGGGCGCCCTGCTCGCCTCCGGGCGGCTGGGAGCCCGGCCGCCTGGCCGGCGCGCGGGAGCGGCAGGCGAAGGCTGGCCCGGGCCAAGGGGGAGACCCGGGCCAGCTGGCTCGTGGGCGGGGGCAGGACTCGGCCGGGCCGGCGGGCTTGATCGCTCGGCGCGGCTCGACGTCGGTGAAGCGGGCCCACGCGCCCTTCCAGCCCTCAGCGGTTTCCGGCCACCACTCGATGGGCTGCCACTCCGCTGCGCCTGCGGGCCAGATTCCGTAGAAGCCGGGCCCGCGCCCGATCTCAAACCTTGCTCCGCGATGCGAGACGATCACATTCTCCTGCACCGTTGCCCGGCCTCCGCTCAGCTCTGCCGCCCGCTCGTCGCGATGTCTGGATCAAGATCGTAGAAGGGCAACCTCCATACTCCCTGGACGGAACCTGAGCCCTTCCTGACGCCGGCCCGGCCGCGGAGACTGGCTACGGCAGGAAGCGGGCAGGGACGTCGGCGACCGCGGCCCTGAGTTCCTCGCCGAGCGCCTTGGCCTGCGGGTCGAGCCGGGTACTGGCCGCCACCCCGCGGCCGAGCAGGCCCGACGATCACGAAGTTCAGCGCGCGCAGGTTCGGGAACCGATGTCGCTCGATCGGCAGCCCGGCGGCGGCTGGCACGAGCGCGGAAAGCCGCTCGGCGGTCAGATAGCCGTCCAGCCAGCGGAACTCCTCGTCGGTCCTGACCCAGACGCCCACGTTCGCGTTGCCGCCCTTGTCGCCCGACCTCGCTCCGGCCACGAGACCGAGCGGCACCTGCCTGGTCGGGCGGTCGGCCGCCGCGGACGTCACGAGCTCAGGGCGTGGTCCGGTGGCCCGCGCGGCGGGCATTGCCTCGGGGCCTGGCCTGGCCTCGCCCTGCTCGGATGGCCGCACGCGAGCCGGGCCTGACCATGCCTGCGTGCCGTCGATGAGGACCGTGGTGCGCACCAGATCGGCAGGAACGGCCGTGGGCCAGTACACGCCGTACATCGAGGCGTCGCCCGGCGGCGTGAGCGCGTAGAACCCCGGATAGCTCGCCAGCGCCGGTCTCCACCACGGCCGCGGAGAACGCCCGGCCGACCTTCGCCTTGTCCTGGTCGAGCACGCTGATCCGCAGCAGCGCGGGGTCAGAGCCGACGAGCTCGACGTCGGCGGTCTCGAACGCGTCCCTGCCGCCATCGACCCTGGCCCAGATCGTCTGCTCGGCGAGCCGCGCCTTCGCGGCGACGTCGAGGCCTTCGATCGAGAGGATCATCGAGTTCCGGTACCCGCCCGCGTAGTTGAGCGAGACCTTCAGGTTCGCGGGCGGCGGCTCGCCGCGGACGCCGCTCACCCTGACCCGATCGGGACCTGCCTGCCTGAGCGCGATCGTGTCGAACCGCGCCGTCACGTCAGGATTGAGGTAAGCGGGACCGCCGATCTCGTACAGCAGCTGGGCGGTCACGGTGCCGACCGAGACCTGACCGCCGGTGCCCGGATGCTTCGTGACGACGCAAGAGCCGTCCGCCGCGAGCTCAACCAGCGGGAAGCCTGCCTGCGCCAGTCCCGGCAGCTCGCCGAAGAAGGCGTAGTTGCCGCCCGTCGCCTGACAGCCGCACTCGATGATGTGACCGGCGACAACGGCGCCGGCGAGCTCGTCGAGGTCGTCGCCGGTCCAGCCGAATCGCCACATGCCAGGCCCGACCACCAGCGCCGCGTCCGTCACCCGGCCGGTCACGACCACGTCGGCACCGGCCGTCGAGCGCCTGGGCGATCGGCAGCCCGCCCAGGTACGCGTGCGCCGTCAGCGGCGTGACGCCGGCCTCGGCCAGCGCCTTCGCCGGTGTCGGTGTTGGCGAGCGGGTGGCCGGCGCTCAGCAGCTCGGGCACCCTGGGGAGCAGGTCGTCGCCTTCGACGTGGGCGACGATCGGGCTCAGCCCGGCCCGCCGCGCGATCTCGGTGACCGCGGCGGCGCATCCCGCCGGGTCGAGCCCGCCGGCATTCGTGACGATCTTGATGCCGCGTTCCAGGCAGGCCGGCAGCACCTGCTCGACCTGAGTCAGGAAGGTCCGCGCATAGCCAGGCCGCCCGCTGAGCACGGCCTTGCCGAGCAGCAGCATGGTGAGCTCGGCCAGCCAGTCGCCCGTGAGCACGTCGATGGGCCCGCCCTCGACCATCTCGCGGGCCGCGGACACGCGGTCGCCGTAGAACCCGCTGCAGTTCGCGATCCGCAGTACCTGCCTGGCCGGCTCCGCTGCCCGCAGCGGGCACCTCAGCCGCCGTCCTGGATCGCCGGAGCGGATTGCACCCAGGCAGGGTCTCGCTTGGCCGCGAACGCGGCCATTCCCTCCCTGGCCTCGTCGCTGCCGAAGTACCTGCCAGACAGCTCGCCCATCAGCCGGAGCCCGTCGGCGAACCCCGCCGCGGGGACGTCCCGCAGCACGCCCTTTGTTCCGGCGAGCGCGCCCGGGGCCCCGCGGAGCAGCATCCCGGCGTACCGCGCCACCTCGGCGTCGAGCTCGTCGGCGGCGACGGCCTTGGTCAGCAGGCCGATCTCGGCCGCACGACGGGCGTCGAAGACCTCGCCAGTCAGGAAGTACTCGGCGGCCGCGCGCGACGGCATCCTGCGCAGGCATGGAACGGAGATCACGGCGGGAACCACGCCGATCCGTACCTCAGAGAACGCGAAGCTGGCACGGTCGACCGCAACCGCGATGTCGCAGGCAGCCACCAGGCCGATGCCGCCGGCCCTGGCCGCACCGTTGACCCGGCAGATGACCGGCTTGGGGCTGTCCCAGAGCACTTCGATGACGCCGGTCATCAGCCCGGGCGCGCCCGCGGGGTTGGTCCGTGCCTCCTTCAGGTCGGCGCCCGCGCAGAACACCTTGCCCGCGCCGGTCAGCACCACGACCCGTACCAGCGGATCGCTCATCGCGTCGTCCAGCGCCGCCCGCAACTGGGTCAGCAGCCCGGTCGAGAGCGCGTTGGCGTTGCGCGGCGAGTCGAGCAGGACTGTCCTGATGCCGCCTGAGCTCGTGGCGCGGACGAGGACGGCCTGGTCAGCGTCGGTCATCATCGCCCCCGGCTCCATCGGTTTCCTCGGGCGTCACGATCGCGAGCACCTCGCCGCCGTTGACCTGGTCGCCTGGGCCGACCCGCAGGTCGGCGAGCACGCCGGCCGCCGGTGCCGCGATCGTGTGTTCCATCTTCATCGCCTCGATGACCAGGACCACCTGGCCAGCGGCCACCCGGTCGCCTGGCGCCGCGGCGACCCTGGTCACGTTGCCCGGCATCGGCGCGATCAGCGAGCCTGACTCGGTCGCGCGCCGCGGGGCCGGCAGCCTGTCGAGCAGCGTGAGCCGGACCGAGCCGAGCGCCGAGCAGACCCAGATCTGCCCGGCCGCCCTGGTGATGTCGAACCGGTGCACGACCCCGGCGACCTCGAGCGTGACCTGGTCGGGACGGCACGCGACCACGGCCAGCCCGCCGTCGGCGTCGGCGCCCGTCTCGCCGTCCGCCGCGATGGCGATCCCCGACCTGGTCCAGCGGTAGCGGACGTCGATCTGTCCGCGCGGCCCAGCGAACGAGGTGAGCTGCGGCTGGCTCGGCACGTTCCGCCATCCGCCGGGAATGCTGGCGGCCGCTGTGGCATCCCGCCGGTTGGCGGCCGCCAGCGCGACCGCCGCGGCCGCGCCGCGACCTGGCAGGCGTCCTCGGCCGGGATCAGCCCGGCGAAGTCGTAGCTCTCGAGCAGCGAGGTGTCGGCGCCGCCGTCCAGGAACGCGCCGTCGCGGAGCACGCTGACCAGCAGGTCGCGGTTGGTCGGCGGGCCGGCGATCCGCGCTCCGGCCAGCGCCGCCGCCAGCCGCCTGGCGGCCGCGTCGCGCGTCGGTGCCCAGGCGATGACCTTGGCGAGCATGGCGTCGTAGTGGGCGGAGACGACGCTGCCCGCCTCGATCCCCGAGTCGAGCCTGCAGGAACGGGGCCGGCCCGCGCGCGCCAGGCGGCGGCCCGAAGGTCGTCGTCGGCGCCTGGCACCGCGAACGCGTGCACGAGCCCGGCCGATGGCCGGAAGCCGTCGGCTGGGTCCTCCGCGTACAGCCGGGCCTCGATCGCGTGCCCGGCTCGGTGCGGGCGGCGTCGGCGGGCAGCGGACGTCCTTCCGCGACGGCGAGTTGCAGCGCCACCAGGTCGATGCCGTGCACGCACTCGGTGACCGGGTGCTCGACCTGAAGCCTGGTGTTGAACTCCAGGAAGTAGAACTCCTGGTCCCGGCCTGACTCCTCGTCCGCGACCAGGAACTCGACGGTCCCCGCGTTGATGTACCCGACCGCCTTCGCCAGCGCGGTCGCGGCCGCCAGCAGCCGCTCGCGCAGCGCCGGGCCCGACGGCGGGCGATGGCGTCTCCTCGATCACCTTGGCGTAGCGGCGCTGCACGGAGCAGTCCCGCTCGGTCAGCGCCCAGACCGTGCCCGGCCTGATCGGCGAGCACCTGCACCTCGATGTGACGGGCCCCGGTCAGCAGCGGCTCGCAGAACACCGTCCCGTCGCCGAAGGCGGCCTGCGCCTCGCGCTGGGCCGACTCGATCGCCTCGGCCAGCTCGCTCGCGGCGTGCACGGCGCGCATGCCCCGCCCGCCGCCGCCGGCTGACGCCTTGACCAGCACGGGGAAGGTCTCGACCGAGCCCGGGTCGAGTTCGGGCAGCACGGGGACACCAGCCGCTGAGGCCCGTTTGCGCGCCTCGATCTTGAGCGCCATCGCCTCCATCGCCTCGGGCGGCGGACCGACCCAGGTCAGGCCGGCGGCGAGCACGCGCCGCGCGAACGCCGGATCCTCGGCGAGGAACCCGTAGCCGGGATGCACCGCATCCGCGCCCGCGGCGAGCGCGGCGGCGATGATCGCCTCGGCGTTCAGGTAGGTCTGCGCCGGACTGGCGCCTGGCAGCCGGACCGCCGCGTCGGCGTCCGCGACGTGCGGCGACCCAGCGTCGGGGTCGGAGAAGACCGCCACCGTGCCGATCCCGGCCGCGCGGCAGGTACGGAAGATCCGGCGGGCGATCTCGCCGCGGTTGGCGACGAGCAGGGTGCTGATCACGGCACGCCCTTCACATCCTGAAGACGCCATAACGGCCCGCACCGGCCAGTGCCTGCCGGCCGGCCGGTCCGAGCCCCTGTGCACCATCACGGCCGGGCACGGAGCCCGCGCCGGCGGGTGCGCCGTCGATCACCGACAGGCACATGCCGAGCACGGACCTGGTGTCGCGCGGGATCGATCACGCCGTCGTCGTAGACCCGGCCGGACAGGAAGAAAGCCTGCGACTCGGCCTCGATCTGCTCCTCGACCGCGGCCCGCATGGCCGCATCCGCAGCCTCGTCGTACGTGCTCGCCCCGGGCGGCGGCCGCCTGGCGGCCGACGATCGACAGCACGCCGGCCAGCTGGGCCGGGCCCATCACCGCCGACTTGGCGCTCGGCCAGGTGAACAGGAACCGCGGGTCATAGGCGCGCCCGCACATGCCGTAGTTGCCCGCGCCGTAGGAGGCGCCGAGCACGACGGTCAGGTGCGGCACGCGGCTGTTCGACACCGCATTGATCATCATGGCGCCGTGCTTGATGATCCCTGCCTGCTCGTAGCTGGCGCCGACCATGTAGCCGGTCGTGTTCTGCAGGAACAGCAGCGGCACGCCGATCTGGTTGGCCAGCTGGATGAACTGCGCGGCCTTCTGCGATTCCTCGCTGAACAAGATCCCGCGGGCGTTCGCCAGGATGCCGATCGGATAGCCGTGCAGGCGGGCCCAGCCGGTCACCAGGCTCGCCCCGTACAGCGGCTTGAACTCGTCGAACTCCGAGCCGTCCACGATCCTGGCGATCACCTCGCGCGGATCGAACGGCACCTTGAGGTCCTCGGGCACGATGCCGAGCAGTTCGTCGGGGTCGAGCGCGGGCTCGGCCGGGGTGCCAGGATCGGCCCAGCGGCCAGGCTTGCGCCAGTTCAGGCGGGCGATGATCGACCGGCCGATCCGCAGCGCGTCGTGCTCGGTCTCGGCCAGGTAGTCCGCGAGGCCGGACTGCAGGGCGTGCATGCTGCCGCCGCCGAGCGACTCGTCGTCGGACTCCTCGCCGGTCGCCATCTTCACCAGCGGCGGTCCGGCCAGGAACACCTTCGACCGGCCGTCGATCATGACCACGTAGTCGCTCATGCCCGGCACGTAGGCGCCGCCCGCGGTCGAGTTGCCGAAGACCAGCGCGATCGTCGGGATGCCCGCGGCCGACATCCTGGTCAGATCGCGGAAGATCTGGCCGCCGGGGATGAAGATCTCCTTCTGCGTCGGCAGGTCGGCGCCGCCGGACTCGACCAGGTTGATCAGCGGCAGCCGGTTCTCGATCGCGATCTGCATCGCGCGCAGCGACTTGCGCAGCGACCAGGGGTTGGTCGAACCGCCGCGAACTGTCGGGTCGCTGCCGCTGATCATGCACTCGGTGCCGCTGACCACGCCGATGCCGTTGACGCCGCTGCCGCCGACCGGGAAGCCGGTGCCGTACCCGGCCAGCGGAGACAGCTCGAGAAACGGGGAGTCCGGGTCGATCAGCAGCTCGATCCGCTCCCTGACGGTCAGCTTGCCGCGGTCGCGGTGCCGCTGCGACGTACTTCGGCCCGCCGCCGGCCAGCGCCTTGGCGTGCTCGGCGTCCAGCTCGCCGAGCTTGGCCACCATGGCCGCGCGCCTGGCCTGGTACTGCGGCGCTGCCGGTGTCCAGCGAGCTGGCGAGAACGGTCACAAGCCGAACCATACGATGTGCCGCGCCGCCCGCGACAGGCGCCGCTGCTCCTGCGGTTTAGACGTGGATGACCGCGATCCGTTCGCCGCGAGGCCTGTCAGGCTCGTCAGTCAGCCGTTCCATGTCCTTCGTGTCGCTGGTAAGTAGCACGACCGGTCGCGGCTGAGCGAGTGCCACGGCCGCCACGAGCGCATCGAGAGCGTGCTCGTGCCCTGACATCTGGTTGCGGCCAAGCAATCCGCCCGCGGTGCGGGCATCCTGCGCATGAATCGAGACGACCCTGACGGTGCGCAGCGCCCGGTAGACCGGTGCGTTCCGCGCACCGCCGCGAATCACCTCCGCTAGCGTGGTGGCCGCGGTGACGACGGCCGCGTTCCTTGCATGAGCGAGCTTCGCCCTGGCGAGCACGCGTGGGTCGCCGTTCGAGAGCTTCACGAGGCCTTCGCTGTCCAGGACGAGATCCTCCTCGAAGTCTGGCGTCACGTATCTGCTGAAGCCGCCTGGGCCCGTCCTGGACCGAACTGCCTCGGCTAGCTCCTCTGGCATGGACACGCTCACCTTCAGGCGCTCGCGCGTCGCTGGCGAGGTTCGGTCTGGCGGGTTCGTGACTGATCGGTCGCTCATCCGGCGCTGGGTGGCCATCTCGGGAATACCGTCCGGAACAGGCATGCATGCGGCAGGATGCGGTCACGGAGGAGGCCCCATGTACAGAGTTGTCACCGGCTACGACGAGGCCGGCAATCCCGCGATCATCCACGCCGGCGAGCCGCCGACCGTGATCAACGCCGGCCGGTACCGCACCACTGAAGTGTGGGTCAGCGACCGGACGCCGCCAGAGGTGACCAGTTCTGACCCGTCGACCAGGCCGTGGGACCTCGAGCCGGCGCCAGGCGGCGCTTGCTTCAGGATCGTGGAGATCGCGCCGGGCGACGCCGCTGGCGACGAGGCCGTCGCCGGCGACCTCGACGAGCAGGCCGAGGGCTTCCAGGACGCGCACGCGACGCAGACACTGGACTACGTCGCCGTGCTCAGCGGGCAGGTCACGCTCGTCGTGGCCGGCGCTGAGGTCACGCTCGGCCCTGGCGACTGCGTGGTGCAACAGCCTGGGGTACCGCACGACTGGCTGAACCGCACGAGCGAGCGGGTCGTGATGGTCGGCGTTCTGATTAGCGCGCGTTAGCGCGCTCCGACGGCAGTTCTGAGCGCGTTGAGCGCGTGGCTCAGCGAGGCCACGGCACGCCCCGTGATCTCCCCGCGCTGGGTGTACTGGTCGTAGACCTGCACGAGCTGGTCGTACTGCTGCTGCACCTGCTGCGGGTTCCGGTCCGACGGCTGGAACAGCAGTTGCTGGAGCTGGTTGAACATGCTCTGCCCGGCTCGCGAGGTCACCTCGCCTGACGCGACTCCTGCCTGCAGGTCACCGACGAAGGCGGCCGCGGCGGCGGCGAGGGGTGGCAGCGTGCCGCCACGGTGGTGTGGCCTGGCTGAGTGAGTCGGGCTTGGCGAGTGGTGCGTCCGGCTGGTGGTGACCGGCTTGTCCGAGGATGAGGTGGGCGCTGCGCGGTTACCCGTGCCGGTCAGCAGCACCGTGACGAGCAGGGCCAGCGTCGCCGCGAACGCGGCTCCGAGCACCAGTTCGCTGAATCGCGGCCGTCGCCGTTCGCGGGCGGGCTGCTCGGTCACGGTGTCCGCCTCGACCGGCGCGAAGCGCGGTGGTCCGGCCGGGCGTCAGCGCCGAGAGCAGGCCGGCGCGCGCCGCCGCGGCACCAGGCGGCCGGTCGGCGGGGTTCTTGGCCAGCAGCCGGGTCGTCATCCAGTCCAGCTGCGCTGGTATGCCGGCCCGGCGGGCGGACGGCGGCCCAGGGTCGTCGTGTACCTGGCGGTAGGCGACGCCGACCTCTGAGTCGGCCGTGAACGGTGGCGTGCCCGTCAGCATCTCGAACAGGACGCAGCCGAGCGAGTACAGGTCTGCCTGAGGGCCGGCTGGCTGGCCGGCCGCCTGCTCGGGGGACAGGTAGGCGGCCGTGCCGAGCACGGCTTGCGTCCTGGTGCGACCCGCCGAGCCGTCCAGCCGTGCGATTCCGAAGTCGAGCAGCTTGACCTCGCCGCCGGAGAGCACGATGTTGGCCGGCTTGATGTCGCGGTGCACGACGCCGGCGGCGTGCGCGGCCTCAAGTCCCTCGCAGACCGCGGCGGCGATGGCGACCGCGTCGTCCGAGGGCAGCGAACCTGCCTCGTCGAGGACGCGCCGCAGCGTGCGGCCAGCGACGAGTTCCATCACGATGAACGGCGTCGTCCCGTCGGCGCCGCAGTCGAAGACCGTCACGAGGCGCGGGTGGCTGAGCGCCGCTACGTGCCGTGCCTCTCGCTCGAATCTCGCGCGAAAGGCCGGATCCGCCGCGTACTGCGGGCTGAGTACCTTGACCGCGACCTCGCGGCCGAGCACCTCGTCCCTGGCACGCCAGACCGTCGCCATGCCCCCGGTGCCGAGCACGTCGAACAGCGCGTACCGGCCGCCGAGGAGGCGCGAGCCCGTCATCGCCATGGTCCGTCCGTACCAGCGTGGCGGCCGCCGCTTCGGGTGCCCGCTTGCATTCTCACGGGAGATAGCTAACCATTCCAGCGCGTCCGCAAGTACCCAGAAAGACCCGTTCAACTCGGGGATGGCAGGCCAGGCCGCAGCACGAGGGCGGCCAGCAGCCGGTCCGATTCGGCGTCCGGATCGGCGGTCAGGCCCGTGTGCACGGGGCCAGGTTGCACGACCGTACTTCGCGGCGCGGTCAACCACCTGAACCGCCGGCCGATGTCTTGCTGGCCCGCCGAGCCCGCGCCGGGCTGCTGATCGCAGACCTGCACGATCGCCGCCAACGCCCGCTCGATGCCCGCCAGGTCGGCGCCAGGGTCCAGGGCGAGCACACGGTCGGCGTCCAGCGCTACCCGCGCGGCCAGGAAGCGGAGCGGACGGCAGTACAGCAACACGCCCGCGTTGATCATCTCGCCGCGGTCCACCCTGGGAACGACCTTGAGCACCGCGTACTCGAAACCGTGTCGCTCGTAGCTCATCGGGCCGCCTCGCCGTCCCGCGGCGAGGGCGCCAGCCAGAACGGCCGGACCAGCCTGGCCGCCTCCCGCCTGGGCAGGCCTGGCTGCCTCGCGGTCTCGACTGAGCCCCGCGAGCCACGCCAGGCGGCTGTCCAGGCGCGCGCTGAGTTGCTCGATGTGTGCCAGGCGAATGAGGTCAGGCCGGCCGAGCCCTGGTTCTGGCTCGAGCCACTCGTCGGGGACAGCGGCGAGTGCGTCGTGCAGGACGTCCGGCGTGATCAGCCCGGCCAGCGCGCGGTCGGCCTCGTCGATCAGCGGCGCGCAGCCCACCAGGGCATGCTCGGTGATGTCGTACGGGTTGGCCGCGGCCGCGCTCGCTCGATCCCAGCGATGCTGGTAGGTCAGCGTCGCGCCGTGATCGATGAGGTATAGCTCGTCCCGCCAGAACAGCATGTTCGGGTTGCGCCAGGAGCGGTCGGCGTTGCTGACGAGCGCGTCGAACCAGATGATCCGGCCGGCCATCTCGCTGGTCACAGTGGAAGCGGCGGCATCGAAGTCGACGGCGCCGGCCAGGAAATCCACGCCGAGGTTGAGGCCACCGCTGGCCCTGAGCAGGTCCTGGATCTCCTGATCGGGCTCGCCTCCCGCCAAGCCGGGATCGAGGTGCACGGCGACCAGATCGGGGACGAGGAGCCCGCAGGCCCTGGCCAGCCGGGCGCTCACCACCTCGGCGACCAGCGCCTTGCGGCCCTGACCCGCCCCGCGGAACTTGACGACGTAGGTGCCTAGGTCGTCGGCCTCCATCAGGCCGGGCAGCGAGCCGCCCTCGCGCAGCGGCGTCACGTAGCGCGTCGCGGTCACAGCAGGCAGCACGCCACGAGCCTACGGGCAATGCAGGCCGACGCGGCTACCTGATCAGCGCGTCCAGTTGGTCGATCGCCCAGTCCAGGTCGTCCTGGCTGATCATCAGCGGCGGAGCGAGCCTGATCGTCGTGCCGTGCGTGTCCTTCGCGAGCACGCCGGCCGACATCAGTCGTTCAGACACCTCGCGCCCGCTGAGGTCGGTGAACTCGACACCCGCCCACAGGCCGCGCCCGCGTACGTCCCGCACCGCGCTGGCGGGCAGCGCGTTCAGCCGGTCGTGCATATGGCTGCCGAGTTTGGCTGACCGCTCCTGGAATTCGCCGGTGCTGAGCATGGCGATGACCTCGCGGGCGATCGCGCAGCCGAGCGGGTTGCCGCCGAAGGTCGAGCCGTGCTGGCCAGGCTTGAAGACCCCGAGCACCGCACTGGACGACACGACCGCCGAGACAGGAACGATGCCGCCGCCGAGCGCCTTGCCGAGTATGTACATGTCGGGGACGACGTCGTCGTGCTCACAGGCGAACGTGGTGCCCGTCCTGCCCAGGCCGGACTGGATCTCGTCGGCGATCATCAGGGCGCCCCATTGCGAGCACAGCTCCCTGACCTTGCCAAGGAATCCGGCCGGCGGGACGATCACGCCTGCCTCGCCCTGAATCGGCTCGACGAGGACGGCCACGACGCGCTCGTCCATGGCCGCGGCGAGCGCCTCGGCGTCGCCGTAGGGCACGACGAGGAAGCCAGGGGTGTACGGCCCGTAGGAATCGCGCGCGTCGGGATCGGTGGAGAAGCTGACGATCGTGGTCGTCCGGCCGTGGAAGTTGCCGTCGAAGGCGATGATCACGGCCTCATTGGCCGGCACGCCCTTGACCTCGTAGCCCCACTTGCGCGCGGTCTTGATCGCGGTCTCGACGGCCTCGGCGCCGGTGTTCATCGGCAGGACCATCTCCATGCTGGCCATCGCCGCAAGCTCGGCACAGAACGGGCCGAACTGGTCGTGCTGGAAGGCCCGGCTGACCAGCGTGACGCGCTCAAGCTGGCGCTGGGCTGTGGCGACGAGGCGCGGGTGCCGGTGACCGAAGTTGATTGCCGAGTAGGCGGCCAGCATGTCGAGGTAGCGGCGGCCGTCGACATCGGTCACCCAGGCGCCTTCTGCCTCGGCGATGACAACGGGCAGCGGGTGGTAGTTATGCGCGCTGTGGACGGCAGCCTGGGCGCTGAGCTGGGCAGCCGACAGATGATTCACCTGCACTTGTACCTCCCGGTTACCGCAGTTCCAGCGTGCAGCACTTGGGCCCGCCGCCGGCCTTCTTGAACTCGGACATGTCGACAGGCACGACAGTGAAGCCCGCCGCGGTGACCTCGCGGGCCAGGCCCTCGGCCTGCACCGGCAGCACGACAGTGCGGCCGTCGCTGATTCCGTTCAGCCCGAGCGCCTCGGCGTCGGCGTCCTTCGCCTCGATGAGCTCGGGGAAGTGCGCGGCCAGCGCCGCCTGCCCGGCTTCGTCGAAGGCTGCCGGGTAGTAGGCCGCCGTGTTCTCGTCCAGCACGATCATCGCGGTGTCCAGGTGGTAGAACCGCGGGTCGACCAGCCGGACGCTGATCACGGGCAGGCCAAACGTCGCCTCGGCCTCGGCGCTGACCGCCTGGTCGCTGCGGAAGCCATAGCCGGCGATGACCGCCCGGCCCGCGAACACGATGTCGCCCTCGCCCTCGTTCACGTGCACGGGGTCGATCACCGGGTAGCCAGTCCGGCGGAAGTAGTTCATGTAGGCGGCGCCTTCCTGGTGCCGCTCAGGGTGCTTGAACCTGGATCCGAGCACGTTGCCGCCGATCACGGTGGCGCCGTTCGCGGCGAAGACCATGTCGGGCAGGCCAGGTTCAGGGTCGATGATGCGCACCGTGTGGCCCAGGCCTGTGTAGGTCGCGCGCAGCTGTTCCCACTGTCGGGTAGCGAGGCCGAGATCCACCGGATGGTCCGGATTCATCCAGGGGTTGATCGCATACTCAACGGTGAAAAACTCCGGCGGACACATGAGATATGTCCTCGCATGCGCCGACTCGCGATGCGTTCGTGCGTGCGACGTCATGGCGCCTCCAGGTGCTGGATGATCATCACGAGCCTAGGAGCCGGCACGCGGAATGTACCCCGGCGCCTCATGCGCGCTAGCAGCGATTCGTTGCGCAGATCGCTCTCAAACGGCGATTACTTGCGGAGCGGGGTGAGCTCAGCCGGCGGGGCGGCTAGCGGAGCGAGCGCAACCGCTCGGCCGCGGCGCCGATCCGCTCGTCGGTGGCGGTGAGCGCCACCCTGATGTGGCTCGCTCCCGCGCGGTCCGTAGAACTCTCCCGGCGAGACGAGGATGCCGATCTCACTCAGCACCCTGACCGAGTCCCAGCAGTCATGGCCGGGATGCGCCGCCCACAGGTACAAACCTGCCTCGGAGTGCGAGACCATCCACCCAGCCAGTTCGAGCGCCGGGCGCAGCACCGCCCGGCGGCGCGCGTACCTGGCGTGCTGCTCGGCCGCGTGCGAGTCGTCCCCGAGCGCGGCAGTCATCGCGGCCTGGACCGGCGCAGGGACGATCATGCCGGCGTGCTTGCGCACCTCGAGAAGCGCGGCGACGAGGTCAGGATCGCCGGTGACGAAGCCCGCCCGGTACCCGGCCAGGTTCGAGCGCTTGGACAGCGAGTAGACCGCGAGCAGTCCGGCGTGCGAGGTCCCGCACACGTCGCGGTGCAGCACCGACACGGGCGCGGCGTCGAACCCGAGGTCGATGTAGCACTCGTCGGACGCCAGGACGGTCCCAGCCGACCGTGCCCAGGTCACCAGCGAGCGCATTCGCTCGGCGGGCAGCACCCTGCCGGTCGGGTTGGACGGAGAATTCAGCCAGGCCAGCCGCATCGACCCGCGCGTCCGGCTCGGTCCGGTTGGTCTGTGGCCACCGCCTGCGCACCGGCCAGCCTGGCGCCGATGTCATAGGTCGGGTAGGCAAGCTCCGGGAAGCTGACCTGGTCGCCTGGCCCGCAGCCGAGCAGCGTCGGCAGCCAGGCGATCAGTTCTTTCGTGCCGATCACCGGGAGGACGTCGTCCTGGCTGACGGTGACGCCGTGCCGCCTGGCGAGCCAGCCGGCCGCAGCGGCCCGCAGCGCGGGAGTTCCCTTCGTCTGCGGGTAGCCGGGGGAGTCGGCGGCGGCTGCGAGCGCGGTCTGGATCACGCCGGGGACGGGATCGACCGGGGTGCCGATCGACAGGTCAGCGATCCCGTCCTGATAGCAGGCCGCGCGGGCCGCGGCTGGCGCGAGCCGGTCCCACGGGAACCCGGGCAGCCTCGCAGCGAGCGTCCGGTCGCCTAGACCAGCACCAGCCACATCGGCTGCGGCTGCGGCATCGGCGACCGGCATTGCGTGATCGCAGGAAATCAGTGCTCTGCGACGGCTTGCGGCGGCAACTCCGCGACGAGCGGGTGGTCCTTGCCAATCTTCCCGGTCTTGGAAGCGCCGCCTGGAGAGCCGAGGTCGTCGAAGAAGTCCACGTTGACCTTGTAGTACTCCTTCCACTGCGAAGGCACGTCGTCCTCGTAGTAGATGGCCTCAACCGGGCATACCGGCTCGCACGCCCCGCAGTCCACGCACTCATCGGGGTGGATGTATAGCATGCGCTCGCCCTCGTAGATGCAATCGACGGGGCACTCTTCGATGCACGCCCGGTCCAGCAGATCGACGCAAGGCAGGGCGATGATGTACGTCACTGACGAACTCCTCTTTCACACCGCGGGTAGGGCGCCAGCCAGCGGCACCCGATCCAAGTATCGCGGATCAGGCCGGCGTCGCGAAGCTGACCTGGCTCCCTCGCGCTAGCCGGCTACTCCGCAGGCATGGCAGGTTATCAGCCAAACGCGACCCCGACGTGGGCCGCTGGGCCGCGAGCGGCCCGGCTCGCCGTCCTCCAGCCTCTCCTGCCGTGCTCGGCCTTCCACTGATAGCCCTGGTAGGTCACCTGCTTGATCCTGAACTTGCTGGCGTTGGTCACGAGCCAGGCGGCCACCGCCCAGCCGGCACCAGGCGTGCGCGCTCGAACTTGAACGGCGGGGTCTGCGAGATGCCGGAAATGCAGCCTTCCGAAGGTTCTGCGCAGCGCGTCCTCTGCGGCGCCGAGCCGGCTCCGGCCACGGATCGTGCCCCCGTACCAGCACCAGACCGCGTGCGGCAGGCGACCGCTGAAGCCGCCCGCCATCGCCGCGCCCTGCGGCTCGTACTGGCTATAGGCGCTACCGTCCGCGCTGTGCTGCACGGCCTGCGCCGCCTTGTAGACCGGCAGCCGCTGGTAGTGCGGAATCGCCGCGAGCGCGGCGAAGAATTTGGTGCTGGCGTACACCGGGTCGAGCAGCTGGCGCCTGGTGCCCCAGCCCTCAGAAGGCCGCTGCTGGAAGACGCCGACCGAGTCCCGGTCGCCGTAACTGAGGTTCTCCAGATCCGACTCCTGCAGCGCGGCGGCGTAGGCGATGGTCACCGCGCGCTCGGGCATGGAGCGGTGCGCCGCTACGCCGGCGATGGTTGCCGCGATGCTGGCCTGTCCCTGGTCGAGCGGGACGTCGAACTGGTCGCCGTGGACGAGACAGCCGCTGCTGACCGGCGTCGGGAAGTGCAGGTGTTTCGCCTTCGAGATCGCCAGGACGGTAATGATCAGCACGATGACAAGAACGGCCGCCGCCCCGGCGCGTCCCGATCGAGCTGCTGCCACGCAACAGAAGTTACCTGCAAACCTCACCCGCTAGGCTCCGTCAGCATGGACATGACTCCCGTCGCGCGGCCGGTGACGTCTCCGCTACCCGACCAGATCGACCAGCTCTGGGAGGAGCGCGCGCAGCTGACGCCGGACGACGTTGCCGCTCGCAAGGCGATCTCCTCGGCCGTCGACATGATCGACGCGGGCGAGGTCAGGGTGGCGTGGCTCGATCCAGACGGCGATGCGGTGCTCGTGGACGAGCGCGCCAAGCGGGCCATCCTGCTCGCATTCCGTGTCATGCCGATGGAGGAGTCACAGGTCGGTGACTTCCGCTATCACGACCGGGTGCCGCTGACCGAGCGGCTCGATGGCGTCAGGGTCGTGGCTGGCGCGATCGTGCGGTGGGGCGCGTATGTAGCCCCCGGCGCCGTGCTCATGCCCTCTTTCGTCAACATAGGCGCGTACGTGGACTCGGGCACGATGGTTGATACCTGGGCGACCGTGGGGTCATGTGCCCAGATCGGGAAAAATGTCCATCTGTCCGGCGGGGTCGGCATCGGCGGAGTCCTGGAGCCGCCTAACGCCGTTCCCGTCGTCGTTGAGGACGAGGCCTTCATCGGCTCCCGGTCGATGGTCGTCAACGGCGCCAGGGTGCGGGCCGGCGCGGTCCTCGGCGCGGGAACGATCCTGACGCCAACCACGCACGTGGTCGACGTGCAGACCGGCGCCGAACTGCCTCGCGGCGAGGCGCCGGCCTGGTCGGTCTGCGTCGGCGGGACCCGCAATCGCGGCTTCCCTGGCGGTGAGTTCGGAATGCCGTGCATGCTCGTGCTCAAGCGACTGGCCGCAGGGGACCGGCACGACAAGACCACTCTCAACGACGTGCTGCGCGACCACGGCATCAACGCCTGAGGTCAGGTCGCGCGCGACTAGTGGTGTCAGCATCGGCCAGGCCGTGGCACCATCTGGTTGTGTACTTCGTGCTCCTCGCGGCGGCCATCGCGATCCTGGTTGGAGTGGTCGTTGTCGCCATGGGGCGGGGCGGCGAGATCGCGCAGAGCCACCGGGACGCGCGGACGGCGCCGCCAAGGATCAACAGTGCTGCCGACCTGGCGTTGCTGCGGCTACCGATCGGCCTGCTCGGGTACTCCGAGCAGGCCACCGATGACGCACTCGACGCTGCCACCCGGCTGCATCGCCGAGCAGGAGACCGAGATCGCCAGGTTGCGCCAGGAGGTGTGGCGGCTGCGTTCGCAGTCAGCCGCCGAGGCGCGGGCGGACGGGCGCACGAGCGAAGCTGCCGAGAAGTTCGGATCCGGCGCGGCGAACCCGGCGCCGGCCGGCGCCGATGGCGAGGCGCTGCCGAGTCCTGATCCGGTGGGTGGTCAGTCGTGGCAGCAGCCGTGAGTGGCCCTGCGGGCCTGCCGCTGGCCTCGGGTCCAGAGCCCGGCCCCGACGGCCAGCCGCGCTGCCCGTGGGCCCTGGGCAGCGCCTTGTACATCGGCTATCACGACGACGAGTGGGGCAAGCCGGTCCGCGACGACGTGGGCATGTTCGAGCGGATCTGCCTGGAGGCGTTTCAGTCGGGCCTTTCCTGGCTGATCATCCTGCGCAAGCGGGAGAACTTCCGTGCCGCGTTCCGCGGCTTCGACCTGGAGACGGTCGCAGCGTTCGGCCCTGACGACGTTGCCAGGCTGCTGGCCGACGCCGGGATCGTGCGCAACAGGGCCAAGATCGAGGCGGCCATCAACAATGCGCGCGCCGCGCTCGACCTGCCGGCGGGCCTGGCCGCGACGGTCTGGAGTTTCGCCGACAGCGGGGCCGCGGTGCCGCGGGCGCTCACGGACGTGCCTTCCTGGACTCCGGAGTCCAAGGCGCTGTCCAAGGAGTTGCGCAAGCACGGATTCCGATTCACGGGGCCGGTCACCGCCTATGCGGCGATGCAGGCGTGCGGGGTCATCGATGACCATCTCGCCGGATGTTTCCGTCGCGGCGCGTACCTAACCTGACGCCCGATATAATCCATATCAGCGCTTTGCCGCCCGATCGTGAATGGCGCGGGCCATTTGGCTCGCGGGAGCAGAGGGCCGGCGGCTTACGGCGTCGGAAGATAGGACCCTCATGGCAGCTGACGGCCAGGCAAGGACACGGCATAAGCCGATCGTCACGCCGGTTCCGATTGTGGCACCTGCAAGCGCCCGGGCACCGTCGAAATCGGCTGCCAAACCGACCGCCGCAGAGCTTGGCGTCGACTTGGCGACGCTGGACTGGCAGCGCTCAGGAGCCGGCCCAGGTTCATTTGAGATCGCATTCGTCGCCGGCCGGCGCCGCGACGGATCTGGCCAGACCGCTGCCGCGCTGAACGCCGAAGACCAGCCTGACGCTCGCGCGCCGGAAGACGACAGGGCCGACTGGGTGCTGCTGCGGGTGGCTGGCGATCCGGCAGGACGCGTCCTTGTCTACGACAGGAACGAATGGACGTGCTTCCTCGATGGCGCCGGGCACGGTGAGTTCGACTGGCCCGAGGGGTTAACGCTTGCCGCGGTGGCGTGATGCCGCCGATCCGGGCCGCCTTCGGGCGCTCGCATGTGCCGCCCGTCACTCACGCCTATCCGCTATGCAGTTCGCGAATCTGCTGACATAACGATTAAGGACATGAATTGTGAATCGCAACTTAAGTGCACGTTAGGGTAGCCGCAGCAGGGCACAAGGAGGCCGACGGATGAGCGAGGACGCCCATGGCGCGACCATCGCCAAGCTCCGTCTGGCACGCAGGCTGACCGACCTCCGGCTCGATGCCGGGTACACGGCCAACCACGTCTGCGACATGCTCAACTGGGGTCGCGGCAAGGTCGGCAGGTTCGAGGCCAACCAGTGGAAGCGCCCTGAGATGAGCGACATCAGGGACCTGCTGCGGTTCTACGAAGCCGACGACTACGCCACCAGGGAGATCGAGGCACTGGCCCTGCAGGCGCGAATCCGGCCCTGGTGGCGCGACTACCAAGACATCTTTGACAACGAGTTTCCCGGCTTCGAGGCGGACGCCTCCCGGATCCGGGTGTTCTTCCCGCTGGTGATCCCTGGCCTGCTGCAGACCGCGGACTACATCGACGCTGTCATGCGGTCCAGCGGCAAGCCGCCAGCCTGGCGGCGCCGGGCGACGGAGGCGCGGCTGCGGCGCCAGCAGATCCTCGAGCGGGACAAGGCCACGCTCCCTGCAGCTGCAGGCCGTCATCACTGAGGCATCGCTGCTGTACCGGTGGGGCAGCAGGGCCGAGCGCAGGGATCAGCTGCTGCACCTGGCTGAGATGGGCGAGCGGCCGGGCGTACACCTGCACCTGCAGCGGTTCGCCGACGGTCCGCCGCCCGGCCTGTTCTCCGCCGTCCAGATCTTCGACTACGACGGCGGCTCAGGCCAGCCTCGTCTTCACCGAGCATGACCACGGGATCCAGGAGGTCAGCGATGCCGAGTACATGAACAACTACATCGAGGCCTTCGACCGGGCCGTGGACGTCGCTCTCGAGCCTCGTGACACGGCCGTGTATCTGAAGCAGCTCTCAGAACGACTGGAGTGATGAATGACTGACCTGTCTCGTGCCGTCTGGCGAAAGGCCAGGGCAAGCTATGCAAACGGCGGCTGCGTCGAGGTAGCCGCCAATCTCGGCGACGTGGTCGCCGTCAGGGACAGCGCGCGAATCGCCGACGGGGCCCACGTGGTGCGCCGGTCGCAGTTCGCTGCGCTTGCTCGCCGATATCAAGAGTGGCCGGTACGACATCTAGCGGTCACCTGGCGGCCGGCCCGGCCATGGGTCCGGGTTCCCGGCCGGCAAGCGGAATCCCCCCGGGGAGGGAGCCTCGGGGGGATTCCTTGTGACTGCGCCTGTCTCGAGGCGTCTGGCGGTCTAGCCTGAGCAAGAAGGCCGCCAATGTCACTGTACAACCGAGCTCTCTGACCTCAAGACTCTTCAATCCTTCCCTTCAAACCAGTCCAATCGGTTCGAAGCGGGCAAGCGAGAGGACCATGTGTCCGGCAATATGGGGCACGGTTATATCCGCCAGGGTCATTGCGAAGAGTGCCAAATGACTCGTAATCTGTGTTTCACAGATGCTGAACTTGAGGAAGGCGGGGCCAGGATGTTACTGACACCCGCCGACCGGGGTCCGGGCGCGCAGCCGGCCAGGGAACGCTCCGCTCGGGCGGAGGGCTGGCTGGCGGCTCCGGTGTCCGAGCTAACGGCCCCTACGACGCCGCACGCGACGAGGTTCGCGCGGGCTGGCGCGACGCCCGCCGGGCCGGTCGACCATGGCGGGACGCAGATCGGCCTGGCTGAGGCGAGCGTCCGAGCCGGAGGATGTTTTGTCCGGCCGCTGCCGCTCGACAACACCTGCGCCAGCGCCGCTCGCCGATTCTTCCGCGAGGCGCTGGCGGGCTCGGACCTTCCTGGCGACCTGATCCATGACGGCGTCACGATGGCCAGCGAACTCGCCGCCAACACGATGAACGCGCACGGCAACATCGAGTTCGGCGGCCAGGGCAGGCCGGTGAGCGGCATGCCGGAGATCTGGCTGTACTTGCGGGCCTTCGGCTCTGGCCGGGAGCTTGTATGCAAGATCTTCGACTCCGAGCCCGGCTGGGACGCTGGTGAACCGCTGCCGGTCGGCGCGGCCGTGCCCGCGGGACCTGACTCGGTTCGCGGCCGCGGCCTGCAGATGGTGGCTGGGCTCTCGGCCGGACGGTGGGGACATCACCTGAGCCGGGGTCGGCTCGGCTCCTGGAAGGTGCAGGGGAAGGCCGTCTGGTTCGCGCTACGGATACCGCCGGGCAGTGACATGGCCTCCAGCTACCGGCTTTGCCCGCGCGGTTCCCGCGCTATCGCCGAGCTCGCTGCCGCACTGGCCGACCGGGGACTCGGGGCCGGCCTCGTCCCCGTCACCGAGCCTGCGGGGGATCTCGCGGTGCTGTCGGTCAGTCGCAAGCTGACCGTCTGGTGCCGCGGCGAGGTCGTGTGGTGGCAGGAGCCGGCCGGCGGCTATGACAGGTTGCCAGTCACGGATCTCGTCGAGGCAGCTGAGCGGATCGTCTGCGCCCATGAGGAACTAATCGCCGCCAGGTTTGGCGGCGGCAGCGGTCTCGCGCCAAGTGTCCCCGACGTGCCCGCCGACAATCAGGCCGAATACAGCGACGACTGAGCCCCGAAACCGGGCCTCAGCTCTCGCGACTCTGGCCGGTTCGCTGGAGGCCAGATGCGCCGGTCAGGCAACAGTCCACGAAGCGTGCGGCGGCGGGCAAGAGGCGCTCCGCTTCGGCGTGGAACAGCAGGGCGGCGTCCTTGCCAGGCCAGCGAGCAGGCAGCAATTCAGCGGGCAGCCCTGGATCGACGAAGAGGAATTTGCGCCACTCGTGCACGAGCTCGCTGCGCATCGCGAAGACCTCCTCGTCGCCTCCGCCGCGGCGGGTGCCGACGATCGCGCGGGCCCCTGCCAGCCACTCCTGATAGCCCGTGGCCAGCCTCTCGATGTCCCACGCCCTGGCGGCCAGCAGGCGGGCGTCGCCGTCATAGCTCGCGTAGAAGCTGTCGACGCCAAGCTGCTCGGCGGCCAGGAGCCCGTCGAGCTCGATCGAGGCCCGTGGGCTGATCCAGGTGGACCCGCCCAGGCAGGCATAGCCCAGGTAGCCGAGTCCTGACCTGATCCGGTCGCGCGCGGCCCGCTCGCTGGCTCGCTCGACCACGACCACATGCCAGCGTCCGTCCCACGCGGGCACGCTGCTCCGGTAGATCCGGTCGGCGGCCTCGCGCAGGCGCCGGACCGCACGCGGCGTCAGCCGGTAGCCGGCGCCTTCCGGGAGCCTGACCGGCTCCAGCCAGCCCTGCCTGGCCATCCTGGAGACCGCCGTGCGCACGGCAGAGGCGGAGATCTTCAGCGGCGCGACGAGCCTGACCAGAGCGGCTACCGGCGCCTGCTCGCCGCGAGGGAGCAGATGATCGCCGTATATGTCGAAGAGTGCTGATCTGGCGTTCACGAACCTAGTCTCACGCGCGGATGCCGTGTCCGGCGACGGGGTGTAACGGTGGATCGACGCCACCAAGGTCAGGGAACTGAGCGTTAATTCCTCAACGCATGTTAACCGCCCCTGTACCACCCCCAGGACCTTGTTATCGCCGGTTAGGTAGTGCTCTCGATAAAGCCGAGGGCTGCACAGGTAGCCAGACAAAGTCAGGATCCGGCTGGCACGGCGGGCAACGGCAGGTGCGCGGCGATTGTCGTGCCCTTCCCTGGCAGGGACCTGACCTCAAGCCGGCCGCCGAGAGCGGCTAGCCTGTCGGCCATATTGCGCTGGCCTGAGCCCAACGGGGTGCGGCTCGCGTCGTAGCCAGCCCCGTCGTCGGACACCGTGAAGCGCAGGGAACCGTCGCGCGCTGCCACGCAGATCTCGACCTGGGACGCGGCAGCGTACTTCGCGATGTTCTGCAGCGCCTCGAGGCAGCAGAAGTACACTGCAGCCTCCATGTCTTGGCCGAACCGCCCGATGCCGGCCGCATCGACCACTACCGGAATCGGCGACTTGGCCGCCTGCGCTCCCAGCGCCGCGACCAGCCCGCTGTCCGCGAGCAGCGGCGGGTAGATCCCTCTAGCCAGATCTCGGAGATTGCTGAGCGCACCCGAGACTTCTTCCTGCAGCTCGCCGAGGAGCTGACTGGCTTCCGCGGCGTCCTCCTCGACGACAGTGCTGGCCAGGCGCAGCTTGATGGCCAGGGCTACCAGGTCCTGTTGCGCTCCGTCGTGCAGGTTGCGTTCCAGCCGGCGCCGCTCCTCGTCCTGGGCTGAGACCAGACGCTGCCTCGACGCACGCAGGTCCTCGATCAGACCAGCGTTCGACAGCGCCAGGCCAGCTTGAGAGGCCACGTCGACAACAAGTTGCTCGGCTGCCGGGTTCAGCGGCTCGTCTCTAGGCATCCGGATGGAGATGGCACCGAGCAGCTCGCCTTGATACAGGACTGGAGCGTCGAAGTCGGTGTCCGCCAGCGTAGGCATCTGGTGGCCGTCCACCGGGACGGGCTCCGTCAGGCTGCCGTCTGAAGCAGCCTCGGCGCGCAGCTCCGATCCGACGCGCAGCCAGACGACGACGCGCTGGGCGCCGATTCCCGCGGCCACGGTGGTGGCCATCTGGGCAAGCACGTCGCGCGCGTAGCCGCCGCCGATGCGCCGCGCGAACTCGGAGAGCACTTGATAGGGACTGGCCCGCCTGCCGTACACAATCCGGTTCGCAAGCCGTGCCGCCCGCACCTGAACGGGATGGAAGGCCACGGCCACGACGACGGCCGCGATTGCTGACAGCAGAGGGCTGCGCCGGTCTCCAGCCAGCGTGCCGACGCCAGCCACGAGCCCGGCGTAGACGGCTGAGATGAAGGCAGCGAGCGCGCCGTACTGCAGTGCCTTGCTGATCACGAGGTCGATCTCGTAGAGCTTGTACTTCAGAATCGCCACGGCGATCGCCACCCACAGGCACACCAGGGCCAGGCAGAACAGCACCTTCAGCGGAGGAATCGCTGGCACTGCTGCGGCTGGGAGTGAGGAGATCTCCGGTGTCAGCGCCAGCGGGATGATCGTGACCACGACGAGCACCGCGGACGCCGCGAACCACTTCAGCTGCAGCCGCTCCTCGCCTGCTGACCGGACAAATCTGGCGATCAGCGCAGCACTGGCGACAAGCACGGCGGCGGGCCACAGCACGAGCAGCGCGTCGTGCAGGCCGGGATACCAGCCCTGGCCTTGTGGCGCGAACGGATCCCGCCACACCCGCGTGGCTCGCGCGACGAAGCCTATGGTTTGCAGCGTGAGTACCGCCGCCACGAACCAGGCGACCGGGCGCCAGCGGCGCGTCGGCAGCAACCCGGACGGGAATATGAGCAGCACGAATGTGAAGGCCCCGGCCGGAACTACCCAAATCCAGTTCACGAACCAGTCGGCCGCCCGGGCGGCTGGCAGCGGCCTGGGTGAGGTCAGCCCGTAACCCCCGTACGCATGGCTGAAGAAGCCCAGTCCAAGCAGCAGGCCGGCGGCGAGGAAGATCCAGCCGATCTTGTTGGCGGGCCGACGGGATCCCAACACGAAGCCCACCACTGGGACGGCGACGAACATCAGTTCTTCGAAGACATCAGGAAAGTTCCACAGGCCAGCCGTCGGGAGGTGCCGGCCAAGATACAGCAGCGGCAGTCCGCCCAATAGCAACGCAATCGACAGCGCCGCCACGCAGCCGGTCACCCAGCGAAGAGTCCGGGGTGTCATCCGCGCCTCCAGCGCGATCGCTCCGCCTGTGTGCTTGCAGTCGGCCGGCGGCTCCGCCTGTCAGCTGCAGTGTGGCTTGCCTGACAGTCCGCAGACAAGAAGGACACCTTTACCAGGCGACTCGTGCCAGCAGGCCTCGGTTCTTATAGGTCCTTTGATGCCAGCCGTCCCGGCCGACAGCCGTATCTACTGGCCGGTCGGGCTGCCGAGGACCAGTCGCCTGGATCTGCCGGAGTTCGGATAAGCGCCGACACGCGCAACTAGCAGCAACAGGCCGACCGCAGGCTCTGGGCGCCAGCCGTCCGGATGAAGCCGATAAGCCCTGGCAGCAAGGCAGGACTCGCACGCCTGCCTCCCACCACAGCATCGTCACACAGGACAACGGGGCCACGTCAGACCGTCATTGCGGGGCCAACTCGACTTGACACAGCCAGCGCGGTGCTCCTTCGGGTCTGACCTCTGAATCTATCTCCGACTCACGGGCAGGCGAGTGGAGCACAGGCATGTGCTTCTTTGATCATCTCGCTAGCTGCGCTCCCACTAAACTTGGACAGACCAGTGATGATGTAGAGGCTGCATTGGGGCAGTTAACAGGGTTGAAGGTCGATCAGTTAATAACGGGCTAACCAGGACTTAGAGGTCTAATCCGGCTAGTTAACTGAACGATAATAGAGGTACCGATTGATGTAGATGTGGCTTGGCGGCTCCGTGCATGTGGATGGCCGCCGGCAGGCATGCCGGCGCTGTGGCCATGCGCTGCTCGACGACAGGAAGGGGAGACAGTATGGCGGCGATGAAGCCGCGGACGGGTGATGGTCCGCTTGAAGTCACGAAAGAGGGCCGCGGAATCGTTATGAGGGTGCCACTAGAAGGCGGCGGCCGGCTCGTCGTCGAGTTGACGCCCGATGAGGCCAAGGCGCTCAGTAACGCACTTGAATCGGCTGTTGGCTAAGCTGCGCTGCGATGCCCCTCATCAGTACTGTCACCCCGCTGAGCGGCGCTGGCATTCGTGCCGCGGGAGATTGTCTTGGCGCGATCGGCGCCGGCAACCTGGACGCCTGCGACCTGTTGATCATCCCGGTCGAGGCGGGCGGTGAGGTCGCGGCTGACCAGGCACTTGACGCCGCACTCGCGGTTCAGGCGACGGATGTGGTCGCCGCCGCCCAGTTGACAGGAAAGCCTGGCCAGAGCGCTCAGGCGGTCGCGCAGGGCAGGCTCAGCCACCGTCAAGATCGTCTTCCTGGGCATGGGAGACAGGTCGCCGCGCGCGCTCCGGCGGGCAGGAGGCGAACTCGGCCGGATGCTGAAGCCCGGCGAGCGAGCCTTGGCCTCGGTCGTCGCCGGGAGGCCGGCCGCGACAGGTGCGGCTCTTCACCGAGGGCGTGCTGCTCGGCTCCTATCGGTACTCGGAGAAGTCGGGCGCGGCCCGCGACCAGGCGGAGGACGCCGAACTTCGGCTGCTGGTGACGCCGGCGGGCGGCGACGGCGCACCGGAGACCGGTGTGGCAGGCGAGGCCGCAGCGGCCATCGCCGAGGCGACGGCCGTGGCCACCGCGGTCGCGCTGGCCAGGGACCTGACGAACACTCCGTCGCTGCGCAAATCGCCGCAGTGGCTGGCCGACGCCGCGATCAGGGTCGCGGCGGACTCCGGCTTGACGGTCAGGATCTGGACTCACGAGGAGCTCCTCAGCTCGGGATTCGGCGGGCTCACGGCGGTCGGCTCTGGTTCTGACCGCCCGCCGCGCTTGATCGAACTGAGTTACACACCCCCCGCACCCGACCGGCACGTGGTGCTGGTCGGCAAGGGCATCACCTTCGACAGCGGCGGGCTCTCGCTGAAACCCAACGACGGCATGAAGGCCATGAAGACCGACATGGCGGGCGGCGCGGCCGTGATCGCCGCCATGTCGGCGCTGGCGAAGCTCGGCGTCTGCCCACAAAGTGACTGGGCTGGTCGCGGCCGCTGAGAACATGCCATCAGGATCGGCCTACCGGCCTGGCGACGTGCTCACCGCCTTCGGCGGCCGCACCGTCGAGGTGCTGAACACCGACGCCGAGGGCAGGCTGGTGCTGGCCGACGCGATCGCCTACGCCGACGCGACCCTCGAGCCCGACCAGATCATCGACGTGGCCACCCTGACCGGAGCGGCGCGGATCGCGCTGGGTGGCAGCTTCGCGGCGATGTACTCGACGAGTGACGATCTCGCCGCGACGCTGCTCGCCTCTGGCGAGGCAAGCGGAGATCGGCTGTGGCGGATGCCGCTGGTCGATGACTACCGCAGGCTGCTCGATTCTCCCGTCGCCGACATCGCGAACGTGCCGCGCAACGGGGCCGGAGCAGGTTCCATCACGGCCGCGCTCTTCCTTCGCGACTTCGCCGGACGGCGGCCATGGGCCCACCTCGACATCGCTGGGCGCGGCCCGCAGCAGCGCCGACGACGGCGAAGTGAGCGCTGGCGGCACCGGATTCGGCACCAGGTTGCTGCTGCGCTGGCTGACCGAGCCCGCCGCGCAGGCCGCGGACCTGCCGGTCAGCTCGCCCGCTTGACCGCGGCGAGCAGCCCGTCGCCGGTCGGCACCAGCATCGGCACGAGGTTCTCGTCGGTGAACACTAGTTCGCGCAATTCGCCGACCGACGGCGTGTCGGGATCGCGGTGCGCCACGTTCGAGCCCTCGTCGGCATTGACGGCGTTGTCGAAAGCCACGATTCCGCCTGGCCGCAGCAGGCGCAGCGCCGCCGTCAGGTACTCCGGGTACTCGCGCTTGTCGGCGTCGCAGAACACCAGGTCGTAGGCGCCGTCGGCGAGCCTGGGCAGCACCTCGAGCGCGCGGCCGGTGATCAGCCGGTACCGGCCTGCGCCGAAGCCGGCGGCGAGGAACGCGCCCTTGGCCAGCCTGTGGTGCTCGGGCTCGGTGTCGACGCTGGTCAGCACCGACCCAGCGCGCATCCCGCGGAGCAGCCAGATCCCTGACGCGCCGCAGCCGGTGCCGATTTCGACGACCGCGCGCGCGTTGATAGCGGCGGCGAGGAATCGCAACACCGTGCCGGTCAGCGCGCTCACCGGGACGCAGCCGCCAATTCGTTCCGCGTTCGCGCGCGCCTGGAGAAGCGGCTCGTCCTCGGGGACGAATTCGTCGACTATTCCGGTGACGTCTGAGCGGAAGATGGCTGCCTCCGGTGACTTCAGACAACTTCTCCGCGCCCGCAGCCGCGGAGCGCTCAGGAGGATCGTCCCCCCGGGCCGGTCCAGCCTAGCGTCAGCCGAGGTCAGCCGGGAACATGCCGTGCGGGCCAGACGTTGATGGTTTGCGGTCCCGCAACAGGTGAGATACCGCTGAAGACATTTCGCGGCCACCTGCGGCCGCTTCGCAGGACACGCGAGGGAAGGCTGATGCAGACTGAGGCGGTGGACCAAGCCGGCCCAGATCAGGCTGCGCAATGGACGCCGCCGAGCTGGGAAGACGTCGTCAAAGAACACTCCGCCCGGGTTTACCGGCTGGCTTATCGGCTGACCGGCAATAGTCATGACGCCGAGGACCTGACCCAGGAAGTGTTCGTGCGGGTGTTCAGGTCGCTTCCGACGTACACCCCAGGCACGTTCGAGGGCTGGCTGCATCGCATCACCACGAACCTCTTCCTCGACATCACCCGCAGGCGGCAGCGCATCAGGTTCGAAGGTCTCGGCGAGGAGACGGCAGCGCGGCTGCGCGGCGCCGAGCCGACTCCATCGCAGGCCTTCGACGACCGCCATCTCGACCACGACATCGCCGTCGCGCTTGCCGATCTGTCCGCCCGAGTACCGCGCCGCGGTAGTCCTGTGCGACATCGAAGGCCTGACCTACGAGGAGATCGCCGACGCGCTCGGAGTCAAGCTCGGAACGGTGCGCAGCAGGATCCACCGCGGGCGTGCCCAGCTACGCGCCGCGCTCGAGCATCGCAGGCCGCGGCGCGGAGTCGGACCGATGCGACGTGGTGATGCGACCCTGCTCAGCCGGGTCCCGGTCACGCCGCTGCCTGAGGGCAACGTCGGAGCGGCGCGCCTGGAAGGCACCGAGATCGGCCGATGGCAGTCGTGCCAGACGCGATCAGCGGGGAGGTGGCGTCCCAGTGAGCCACCTCGGACGCTGGCTCTCCGCGCTGGTCGACGGCGAACTCGCCGGCACCGAACGTGACCGGGTTCTCAACCACGTCGCCGGCTGCACGGCCTGCAGGCAGGAAGCCAACGCGATGCGCGCGCTCAAGCGGCGGCTGACGGCCCTCGGCGACACCTGCGCCGAGTCGCCGATCGCAGGCCGGCTGATCGAGCTTGCCCGCGACCAGGGAGGTCCGGCTGGCGGGGCTTTCAGCCTCGCGCCTTGGCCGGCGGCGGCCTTCGATCCGCAGCCCGGCGACGCGCTACGCCCCGCCCGCCTCGGCTGGAAGATCGCGACCGGATCGGCGACGAGCGCGTTGCTCGCGGTCGGCGTCATCGCGTTCCTGCTCGGCAACGCCTCGGGCACGCCGCCCGTCCCTAAGGTCACCCCGTCGGTCGACAGCTACCTGGTGCAGCACAGCTACGACGCTGGCCAGGAGCCGGCCGGATCCGCGCCAGTCGCCGGGCCAGTACCGGCCGCCGGCCAGCCGGGCAGCGCAGCGTACTGGTCAAGGCCTGCGACGCAGGCGCGCCTGGACCCCCGCAGGCCAGGCACGGTGCAACTGGGCCAGCTAGCCGAGCCGGTCAGGCCACCGGCAGGACCGGCGCCCGCGCCAGGTCCGATCGCGCCCGGTCCGATCGCGACCGCGCCCAGTCAGTCCGTCCCCCTTCGCGTCCGCGACCGCCAGCCCGGTCGCGTCAGCCCCTGCCTCGCCGGGTCATTCTTCGCACCCACATCCGGCGAGCCGCAGCTCCAGGTAGGCGCGATGCTCTGGCTCTATTGGAGACGCTCCCGGCTGGTGATCTCGGTCGCGGCCGCCGTGCTCGGCGCGATGGGCGGCCTAGCGCTGGTCGCCGACTCGCTGGCAGGCGGCGACGCCCTGACGGCACAGCCGGCGGCGATGCGACGCGCGGGCGCAGTTCAGCCGCAGGTCGCCGTCCCCTCGGCCACCGATCCGCGGGTGCGGCGCGGCCTGCAGCTCATGAGCGCGGCGGCCGACGCCTGCCAGTCGGTCTCCTATCGCGGCGTGCAGATCGTTGCCTGGACGAGCCCCGGCGTCTCATCGTCCTACCTCATCGATGTATGGCACAGGTCGGGCGAGCCCGAGCTCGCTCAATCTGACGGCGACGCCGACGACAGGACGAGTTCCGGTCAGCTGCCAGGCGGCTCGTCCGGAGCTGGCGCCGTCGGGGTGCTAAGCATCTCGCCGTCCATGCTGACCTTGCTGCGCGCGAACTACGTGGTCGAGTACGCGGGCCCCGGCACCTCGAGCGACCGCCCCGCGCAGATCATCGCGGTGCGCCGGCACGATGGCACGCTGGCCGCTCAGTACTGGCTGGATCGCGGCACCAATCTGCCGCTGCGCAGGGAGATGTTCGATGAGAGCGGCCGGCGGGTCAGCGAGGGCGCCTTCATCGACCTGGAGCTCGGGCTCGGCGACATGGGGACGATGCCTCCGGCCGAAGGGCGAGCCTGGGACACCTACATTCCCTCCCAGCAGGCGCCAGGCTCGAGGCTGACCAGCGCGCGGATCCGCTCGCTGCGCGCAGACGGCTGGCCGGTGCCGCGGACGCTCGCCGGCAACATGACGCTGGCCGGCGTGTCCAGGACCGCGACCGGGTCTGGCCCGGTGCTTGACGCCTTCTATTCCGACGGACTCTCGGTGCTGTCGCTGTTCATCCAGCGCGGCGAGCTATCGGGGGCGCTGCCTGGCTGGCATCACGTTGACATCCGCGGCCTGCCCGTGTACTCGACCGAGTCCGGCGAGCTCGACGAGCATGGCCTGGCGTGGTCGGCCGGCGGCTTCGTGTACACCGTCATCGCGGACGCGCCGCCGCAAGCGATCTCCCGCGTCATCGCCCAGCTGCCGCATGACCAGGACAGCGGCTTCTGGCAGCGAGTCGCGCGCGGGATCGGGCGGATCGGTTCCTGGTTCGACCCGTTCGGCTGAGCACGCGACCCCGTTGCCGGGAAAGCCGGTTACCCTGGAGTCAGCCGACCATCGACAGCAGGAGCGCGAGGCAGCTTGTTTGATCTTTCGATCGCCAAGATTCTGATCCTGGCCGTGATCGGCCTGGTGGTGTTCGGGCCTGAGCAGCTGCCCAAGATGGCCGCGCAGGCAGGGCAGGCGCTGCGGAACCTGCGGCAGGCTGGCAGACAACGCCAAGGCTGACCTGACGGAGAGCCTCGGCCCTGAGTTCCACGACTTCGACTTTAACGACCTCAATCCCAAGGCGTTCGTCCGCAAGCACCTGCTCGACCCCGTCGATGAGACCGATGGCTGGTCGGCAGGCGCGGAGACGCCCTATGAGGCGAGCCCGAGCCCGTCGCCGTGCTCACGCCTGGCGAGGTTCCGCCCTTACGACTCAGAGGCGACCTGACGCTCAGTCCGAGCTAGACCGGGGTCAGTCCTAGCGGCCGGCCGGCCAGGCTCCTTGACCGGCGGCCGAGTGATCGCGCGATCTTGAGCAACTCGGCCGCGGCCGGCGCCTGCGGCTCGGCAAGCACGAGGGGCACTCCGTCGTCCCCGGCCTCGCGGAGCCGCAGATCGATCGGGATCTCGCCGAGCACAGGGACGTCAGCGCCGGTGAGCCGGCTGAGCGCCTGCGCGACGGCATGGCCGCCGCCCTTGCCGAACACCTCGATCCGCTCGTCGCAGTGCGGGCAGGGCAGGTACGCCATGTTCTCGATCACGCCGACCACGCGCTGATGCAGCTGGGTGGCCAGCGAGCCTGCCCGCTCGGCCACCTCGGCCGCGGCCATCTGCGGAGTCGTGACCACGATCAGCTCGGCGCCGGGGATCAGATGCCCGGCCGAGATCGCGATGTCACCGGTGCCCGGCGGCAGGTCGAGCAGCAGCACGTCGAGGTCGCCCCAGTAGACGTCGGCGAGGAACTGCTGGAGCAGCCGGTGCAGGATCGGCCCGCGCAGCGGCAGCGGCTCGTTGCCCTTCTTCAGCATGCCGCTGGAGATCGCCTTCACGCCGTGGGCGACGGGCGGCATGATCATCTGCTCGACCTGGGTCGGCCGCGCCGTGACGCCGAGCATCCGCGGCACCGAGTGGCCGTAGATGTCGGCGTCGAGCAGGCCCACCTTCTGCCCGGCCGCGGCCAGCGCGGCCGCCAGGTTGACGGTGACCGATGACTTGCCGACGCCGCCCTTGCCGCTGGCGACCGCGTAGACCTTGGTCAGCGAGGCCGGGTTGGCGAACGGGATCTCTCGCTCCGCCTTGCCGCCGCGCAGCGTGGTCTGCAGGTCGCGGCGCTGCTCCTCGCTCATCACGTCGAGTTCGACCCGTACCGCCGTCACGCCAGGCACCTTCTCGACGGCGCCCTGGACCGACCGCGTGATCGTGTCGCGCATCGGGCAGCCGGAGACCGTCAGCCAGACGTCGACCCTGACGGTGCCGCCCGGCCCGACGTCGACGTTCTTGACCATGCCAAGTTCGGTGATCGGCTTGCGGATCTCAGGATCAAGGACGCCGGCCAGTGCCTGCATGACCTGCTCGGTCGTGGGGGCGGCCAGCCCGGATCCCGGCTGACCTGGACGTGGTGCTGGACATGGCTCCATGCTAGAAGCACCCGCATACCGCTTGGAACGGCCGCCCGGGCATCATCGATGCATGACCAGCGCTGATCCTCGTTCCCGGCAGGCAAGGCCGGGCCAGCTGCTCGCGCCGCGGCGAAGCTGCCTGACCGTCCCTGGCAGCAGCGAGCGGTTCCTGGCCAAGGCGGCGGCCTGGCCGCCGCCGCCGCGACCGCTCCTGACGAGGTCATACTCGACCTGGAGGACTCGGTCGCCCCGGCCGCCAAGGATCAGGCCCGCGTGCTGGTCGCCGGCGCGCTGCGCGACGGCTGGCCTGGTCAAGCGTCTGGTCGCCGTCCGGATCAACGGCGCCACCAGCCCGTGGGCGTACCGCGACGTGATCGAGATCGTCGAGCGCGCAGGCGCCAGGCTGGACGCGATCGTGCTGCCGAAGGTGTCAGGCCCCGGCGCAGGTCGTCTGGCTTGACGTGCTGCTGAACCAGGTAGAACTCGCCGCCGGGCTGGCGCCAGGACGCATCGGCATCGAGGCGCAGATCGAGGACGCTGCCGGCCTTGCCGCGGTCGACCAGATCGCCGTGGCCTCGTCCCGGCTCGCCGCGCTCGTCTTCGGCCCCGCTGACTTCATGGCCAGCCTCGGAATGCGGTCGCTAAGCATCGGCAGCCAGCCAGGAGGCTACGCGGGCGGCGACGCTTTCCACTACGCGCACCTGCGCATCCTGGTGGCCGCCAGGACCGCAGGCCTGCAGGCCATCGACGGACCGTTCGCGGCGATCGGCGACCTGGCAGGCCTCGGATCGGCGGCGGCCAGCGTCGCGGCGCTCGGCTACGACGGCAAGTGGGTCGTACACCCCGACCAGATCGACGCCGGTGAACGCGGCGTTCTCGCCCAGCCAGGCCGAATATGACCGGGCCGAGCGGATACTCGAGGCCTACGAGCACGCGACGTCGGTGCAGCAGCGCGGCGCCGTCATGCTCGACAACGAGATGATCGACGAGGCGACGCGCAAGCTCGCGCTCGTGGCCGCGGCCCGTGGCCGCGCCGCTGGCCGGACGAGGCGTTTACGGCTCGCGCCTGGATGAGCATCGTTAGTACTAGCTCACGAACGGCGATCGACCGGGAGAATGCAGGGCATGGAGGCGACGGACCTGACCTGCCCCCGGTGCGGCGGCGCGGTCGTGGCCCCGAGCGCCTGGTCAAGTAGCTGGCGATGCGCCGTGCACGGCGACATCGCGCCGCTGCGGCAGGTGCGGAGCCTGTCTCCCGAGGGGCTGGCCGGCCTGGTGCGCAACGCGGCCGTGCCCGTCATGCTGCCCTGGCCGCTGCCCGACGGCTGGCTGGTGACCGGCTTCGCGGCCGCCGGCGATGAGCGGACCGGCAGCCGAGCCTGCGCCGTGGCGCTTGTCCGGGCCGAACCCGATCGGCGGGCCAGGCGAGATGCTGCTGATCAGCGAGGAACTCGGGGTCGGCCTCGGCGCGTACTGCGCGGGGCTCGAGGGCCCCGATCCTGGCGACGGTTTCCCGTACTGCTCGCCGCAGGCGCAGGTCGGCTTCGGCAACCACGAGTTCCCGCTGTGGCACGTGGACGCGCCTGACCGGGCCGCCTTCGCCGGCGAGCTGATGGGCAGCTGGCTGTGGATCCTGCTCTGGCCGGACACGGCCGGCACGCTGCTCGTCGAGCCGATGCGCCTGCTCGATCTGCGCGACCCTGGCCAGGAGCTCGACCTGCCCTTCGGCGCCCGCTCCCCGCGGCTGCCTGGCGAGTCCGGCTGACCCGAGACCCGCTACAGTCACCTGGTGCGCGCCGATCTGCACAGCCATAGCTCAGCGTCCGACGGCACCAGGCCACCGGCCGAGGTGGTCGACGCGCGCCGCCGCGGCAGGGCTCGACGCGATCGCGCTGACCGACCACGACACCGTCGCGGGGATCGCCGCGGCGGCGCAGGCGCTGCCGCCCGGGCTGGCCCTGATCACCGGGATGGAGCTGTCGTGCCGCCGCGACGGGCATAGCGTGCACCTGCTCGCGCTACCTCTTCGACCCTGAGCACGACGAACTGGCCGCGCAGACCCGCGCGATCAGGCAGAGCCGGGTCGAACGGGCCAGGGAGATGGTGGCCAAGCTGGCCGAGCTCGGTGTTCCCGTGACGTGGCAGCAGGTCAGCGCCGATCGCCGGCGACGGCGTGATCGGCCGCCCGCACATCGCGCGCGCGATGATCGACGCCGGCGTGGTCGGCTCCGTCGATGAGGCGTTCACACCGGAGTGGATCGGCCCAGGCGGGCGGGCCCACGTCAGCCGGTACGCGCTCGATCCGGCCGAGGCGATCGCGCTCGTGCACAAGGCGGGGGGCGTCACCGTGCTCGCGCATCCGCACGCGGTGACGCGCGGCTGGATGGTGCCCGACGAGCTGATCGCCGAGTTGGCGCGGGCCGGGCTCGACGGGGTCGAGGTCGCACATCCTGATCATGATGAGGCGCAACGGGACCAGCTGCTCACTGTCGCCCGCAGGCTCGGTCTCGCCGCGACCGGAGGCAGCGATGACCACGGCGAGCTGACCGGCGATCGGATCGGCTGCGAGGCGACCGGGCAGGACGATCTCGACGCCCTGCTCGCCCGCGGCGACGGGAGCAGCGGTGATCACCAGGTGACGCCGCTGGTATCTGACGTCAAGTTCTTCTGGGAGGTCTTCGTCACGCTGCTGGTCATCACCGATCCGCCCGGCATCGTGCCGGTCTTCATCGCGATGACCGTCGACCGCAAGGACACCGAACGCAGGCGCCTGGCCTGGCAGGCCGCGGTGGTCGCGCTCGGGGTGATCGTCGCGTTCGCGGTCTTCGGCCAGTCGATCCTCGCCTACCTCGGCGTCCAGCTTCCTTCGCTGCAGGCGGCCGGCGGGCTGCTGTTGCTGCTCGTCGCGCTCGAGCTACTGACCGGCCGGGCCGCCGAGCCGGCCGAGCTGGAGCAGGCCAAGGCCAACGTGGCCTTCGTGCCGCTCGGCACGCCGCTGCTGGCCGGGCCGGGGGCGATCGTGGCCACGATGCTTTTCGTACAGCGCATCGATTCGGTTGGCCGCGCGGCGGCGTTCGGTGCCGCTATTGTCGCAGTCGTCGTCGCGCTCTGGCTCGCCATGCGATTCTCGGGGTTCATCCTGAAGCTGCTGCGGGGCAGCGGGGTCGAGCTGCTCACCAGGATCGCCGGGCTGCTGCTGTCGGCGATCGCGGTCCAGCTGATCGTCGACGCGGTCAGGACCTTGATCAAGATTGGGCTCGGGTAGTCATGCGGAGGCCGAGATAGCGGCTGTCACGACAGCTAGCGATGATCGGTCAGCGGGAAGGCAGGACGGCATGCAAGCGAGGATCGACCGGGTGGCCGGATCGGTCAACACCTGGATCATCGGCGATGACGATGAGGTGATCGTCATCGATCCAGGCGAGTCCGCAGACGCGGTCATGCCAGTCGTCGGCCAGCGCGAGGTACTCGCGGTGATCTGCACGCACGGTCACGCCAGGCACGTGGCTGCGGCCTTCGATGTCGCCGACCGTGACGAGGCGCCCGTGGCGCTGCACGACGCCGACCGGCTGGCCTGGCGGGAGGCACATCCGGGCAAGGTACCCGACATCCGGATGGAGAACGGTGGCACCTTCGAGGTCGCCGACGTCTCACTTGAGGTGATCCACGCCCCTGGGCACAGCCCGGGATCGATCGGCCTGTACTGCGACGAGCTTGGCGTGCTCTTCTCGGGCGACGTCGTCTCCGGCGGCGGGCCTGTCCCGCACGAGGGCGACTTCGAGGACTTCCCGCGTCAGGTGAGCTCCATCGGCGCGAGCGTGCTGACCCTCGACGGCGACACCAGGATTCTCGCCGGGCACGGCGAGGAGACGACGGTTGCCACCGCTGAGCGGCGGTTCGATTCCTGGGTGGCCGCAGGTCCAGACGGGCTCAGCGACGAGACGCCGGGCTAGGGCCCGCCCTAGGCATGAACCGGCGCCAGGACTCGCCTGGCGAAGGTGAGCGCGCCGGTGGTCCCGTAAGGCCACCAGAGGCGACAAGATGGAATGGTGCAGCAGCTTGGGTTCGAAGGTATGCCGCGCCGGCTCTATCCGTGTACGCCCAGCCGGCTGCGGGCCTGGCTTGACTGCCCGCGCCGGTACCGGATGACCTACCTGGACCGGCCGCCACCGCCGAAAGGTGCGCCGTGGGCGCACAACAGCCTGGGCGCGAGCGTGCACAACGCGCTCGCCGGCTGGTGGCGGCTGAAGCGCGAGGACCGTACCGCCCGGGCCGCCGGCGGGCTGCTCGAGCGCGGCTGGATCATCGAGGGCTACGCCGACGAGGCCCAGTCCGCAGAGTATCTGCGCTGGTCGCGGACCATGGTCGAGAGGTACGCAGCCAAGCTCGACCCGGCGTCCGAGCCTGCGGGGGTCGAGCGGACGGTCGGCGCCAAGACGGACCTGATCGCGTTCTCCGGCCGGATCGACCGGCTCGACGACCGGCCTGCCAGCGTCGGCAGTCCGCAGGCCACGTCCGACCCGTTCGGCCGTGAGCTGGTGGTGGTGGACTACAAGACCGGCCGGAGCCGGCTGTCGACCGACGACGCGCGATCATCACTCGCCCTGGCCCTGTACGCCGTCGCGGCCGGGCGAGTGCTGCGGCGGCCCTGCCGGGCCGTTGAGCTGCATCACGTGCCGACCGGCGAGGTGCTGCGGTGGGAGCACAGCCCTGAGTCACTGGATCGCCAGCTGCGCAGGGCCGAGGACATCGCCGGCGAGTGCGCGGCGGCCGACGAGCGGTATCGGTCCGACCCGGACGCGGGTCGAGGCGACGAGGTCTTTCCGCCGGCCACTGGTTCGTGGTGCGGCTGGTGCGACTTCCGCTCGCATTGCCCTGAGGGCAAGGCGGCGGCCGCGCAGCGGCGGTCCTGGGACGGTCTGGCCGACGAGGCGAATCTGGAACCAGAGGGCAGCCCGGTTCGTTGAGGCAATGACCACGAGTCTGTTAAATTCGGGCATTGGGCAATAGTGCGGTGTTTGCACCTATACGTTCATCGGGCCGTTCGCGCTGTTGCCCGGCTGCCTTGCTCGCCGCGGAGGTTGGTCATGCGTCCTGTTACTGGTTCTGGCGGAAGGGTCGTCCGTGTTGCGGCGGCCGGGCTCGCCTTGCTCGCGGTCGTCGGCGCGAGCGCGGCGCCAGTGCGGACGCCAGCGCGGGCGCTCCGCGGCCTCGTCGGTGCGGTGGCGCGTGGTCGCCACGACGAAGTCGGCGTTCCTGTCCGGGCTGGTGGCGCCGTCCAGGCAGAGCATCTGGGCGCTCGGAACAGGACAGGTTTCTGGTCAGCCAGGGAAGGGTTTCCCGTTCGGGCTGCACTGGAATGGCCGGTCCTGGTCGAAGGTGAGCTTCCCCGCGGCGATCGCAACGACCGGGATTGGCTGCGCGGCCGCCTCGTCGCCGAGCAACGTCTGGGCCTTCGCAGGCACATCTTCCGCTGGCGGTGGGGCGACCGCCGCGGGAGCGCTGCGACTGGTGAACGGGCGCTGGAAGCTGGTCAAGCACTTCGCGCCCGGCATCGTCACTGGCTGCCTGGTCGTGGATCCGACCGACGTGTGGGTCTTCGGCGACGCGCACGTCGCGCCTGGCACTGGCACCTGGCATCTGCACGGCCGCACCTGGACGCACCTGGCGTTCCACGGATTCGTGCTCGACAATGCCAGCGCGATCAGCAAGAACGACGTCTGGGGAGAGGGCGGGACGTCGTTCCTCGCGCCGGTAGTGGCCAGGTGGAATGGCCATTCCTGGGTTCGCAACACCAAGCTCGCCGGGGCGCTGCCGACGCCGTCACCGAACCTCGAGTTGGCCATCACCGGGATCAATGCGACGTCCGACACCAGCGTCTGGGTGCGCGTCCTTGAGGTGAAGAGCAACGGCACCACACGGTCCGACAGCTACATCGTGCTGCACTGGACCGGCAGCGCCTGGCACCGGGTCGGCACGGCGAACGCAGGCTACTACCTGCCGGGCGCGGTCCGCGGCGGCGACGGCAGCTGGTGGTCCTTCCTGCCGGTCGATCAGTTCGGGGCGCTGCCGAACGGCGTGCGGCACTTGGTCCGCGGTCACTGGGTGAAAGTGCCGGTCAAGATCGGCGGCTGCCTGTCCCAGCGGCCTTCCCTGCTCGCGCCCGCTGGCACGTCTACGACCATGCTCGGCCTGCAGAGTTGCTCTTCAGGCACGGTGGGTGACGTGCTGGCCCGCGGCTCGATCAGGTAGGCCGAGCACGCGGCCGGATCGACTCCGCCTGGTTCCAGAACGCGGTGAGCATCGCCGCGGTGGTCTCCGGCGCCTCGACGGCGGGTGAGTGCGCCGCGCCGGGGATGCAGATCCGCTCGGCGCCGAGCCGCTTGGCCATCATGTCCTGCACGTCTGGCGGCCAGGCATCGTCGTTTTCGCCGTAGCTGACCAGCTTCGGCAGGTACTCGAGCGCGGCCAGGTCGTCCGTCCGGTCTGGGCAGTTGAGCAGGTGCTTGGCCATCTCAGCTAGGCCGAGCGGGCAGCTGAGCACGGCGCGCTCGGCGAGGAAGTCGATGATCTCCGCAGGCGTGCCGTCCGCCTCAGCCTGCGGCCTGAGCTGACCGTCCCAGACCTGGCCGATCAGCGCGCCGAGCAGGTCGACGTCGGTCCCGGCGGGCTCGAGGAAGTCGAGCAGCTCGCGAAGCGCCTGAGCCCGCAGGCCGCCGATCGTGCCCGGCCCAGAGCAGAGCAGGGTCAGGGAGGCGAACGCCGCTGGACGGGCCAACGTGGCCTGCCTGGCGACCAGCCCGCCGAAGGAGTGGCCGAGCAGATGCACGCGTCCGCCGTCCCCGGCGACGGCGGCGGCGACCGCGAGCAAGTCGTCGGCTAGCTGGTCGAACTCGTATCCGGCCTGGCTGGCGGCTGGCGCCGACTGGTACTGGCCCCGCATGTCGATGGCTGTCACGGCGCGGCCGGCGGTCGCCAGCGACTCGAGAACCGCGAGGAAGTCTTCTTTGCTGCCGGTGTAGCCAGGCACCAGCAACGCTGGCTGGCGATCACAGACGCCGCTCGCCGCCTGGGCGCTCAGGACGGCGAAGGAGCCGCGCGCCGTCTGCAGGACGCGCGGCCTCACCTGAGCCGGTATGCGCAGCGAGCGCGGAGTGCTCACGGTTTGGCAGCCTACCCAGACAGCACCGGCCAGTACCTGACGTCCTGGCGAACTTCCGGAACTTCCGGAGCTTCAGGTCGTTCTGCGCATTGGTAGCAAGACCACCTCCGCGCGCTGGCGAGTGCTAGCGGGTCTCGATGTCCCGCTGCTCTGCCGCGCTGGCCGGCCGCGTCGACGGCGACTGGCTATCCGCGGCGTGTCCGCCAGCTGACCTGCCTCGACCGCGGCCTCTTGGTCCGGCGGCTGGAACGCGACTTGCCGTCGGTCGGCTGGCCAGGCTGGCTGGTCTGCTCTGACGGGTTCTGCTGCGGATGGGCGGCAGGCTGCTGCGCGGTGACAGCGGCCTGGCCCACCGGGTCTGCCGCCTTGACCGGCGAGCCGCCCCTGGTCCGCTCTCGTGATCTGGTGCGGCCGCTGCCGGTGCGGTGTCCTGCACCCTCTGGCGTGCGGTGGCCAGAACCGCGCTCGTCGCGCGGCCGGCGGGAGCCCGTTGCGTGAGCCGTAGTCCGGGTCTTGCCGGTTTCGCCGATGTCCTCGAGGTCTTCGGCCTCCAGCCCGGCCCGTGCCGCGACTGGCGGTCGGGAGCGACCCGGTGACGTCCGCGGGGATGCCGAGCGCAGCGTAGAGATGCTCAGAGGTGGAGTAGGTCTCCAGCGGCTCGGGATGGCCGAGGTTCAGCGTGTCGTTGATGAGCTTCCAGCGCCCGAGGTCCTGCCAGTCGACGAACGTGACGGCGACGCCCGCCCGCCCGGCCCGGCCCGTCCTGCCGATCCGGTGCAGGTACGCCTTCTCGTCTTCGGGACACTCGTTGTTGACCACGTGGGTCACGTCTTCGACATCCAGGCCGCGGGCCGCGACGTCGGTGGCGACCAGCACGTCGATCTTGCCGGCACGGAACGCGCGCAGCGCGCGCTCGCGCTGGCTCTGACCCAGGTCGCCATGGACGGCGGCAGCGGCGAATCCGCGCTCGGTCAACTGCGTGGTTACCTGGTCGCAGGCTCGGCGGGTGCGGCAGAAGACGATCGTCAGACCCCGGCCCTCCGCCTGCAGAACCCGGGCGAGCACCTCGATCTTGTCCAGGTGGTGCGCGCGGAACACATGCTGGTGGGTGGTGGGCACGTGGGCGGGCTCGTCGTGCTGCTCGGCCCTGATGTGGGTCGGCCGGTACAGGTGCCGGCGGGCGAGCGTCACGATCTCCGACGGCATGGTGGCCGAGAACAGCATCGTCTGCCGGTGTGCGGGCGTCAGCCGCAGGATCGCCTCGACGTCGGGCAGGAAGCCGAGGTCGAGCATCCGGTCGGCCTCGTCGAGCACGAGCACGTCGACGACGGACAGGTCCAGCTGGCGCTGCCTGGCGAGGTCAAGGAGCCGGCCTGGCGTGCCGACCACGACGTCGACGGTCGCGAGCGCCTCGATCTGCGGCTCGTAGGCGCGGCCGCCGTACAGGGTCACGACGTTGACGTCGGTGTTGGCGGCCGCGGTGCGCATGTCCTCGGCTACCTGGATGGCCAGTTCCCTGGTCGGGACCACCACGAGCGACGCGCGGCGCCGCGGCCTTGCCGCGTGGCGTGTTGATCAGGTGCTGCAGGATCGGGATCGCGAACGCGAGCGTCTTGCCGGTACCGGTCCTGGCCTGTCCGATCACGTCGTGCTGGTCAAGCGCGATCGGCAAGGTCAGCGCCTGGATCGGGAACGCGGTCGTGATGCCGGCCGCGGCGAGCGCCGCGCAGATCGGCTCCGCGACGCCGAACTGGTCGAAAGCCAGGTCGCCGGCCTGCCGGCTCGGTGGTCACGAGCTCGCCTTCGATGTCCGGCTCGCCTGGCAGGTGCCGCCACGCTCGCCTGGGGTGTGCTCTGGCGAGCTGGTGACCTGCAGGGCGGGCTCGGCAGCCACCGTCAGGGCCACGGCGTCGAGAGGTACTGTCGTCGGGTTTGCTGTCAGGTCTGTAGTTAGGTCTTGCGTAGTCAGGGCTTTCGCCTCCATTAGTGGCCTGCGGCCGTGCTAGCTCAGGAGCCAGCCTCGGTCGCCGCAGGACGACAAGTGACTCATCGGGACCCGGCAACGGAGCTGGTAACCGGCGCTCGACCTGGCCCCGTAAAGACCGGGCCTTCGAGCACTGCCGCAGCAAATAGCCGGGAAGAGCCAGGCGCGGCAGCCAGGAACCGAAGGTTTCTCGTACCGCGCTACGTATTTCAACGCGCCGCAGGGAAATCCCATTCCACGATGATGTCGCTGCTCAGTGTAGCAACGCCTGCTGACAGCGGTTGTAAGCAGCGGTCCGGCTTCCCGGCCTGACGTGCGGGCGGTTGTTACGCTTCCGGTGTGACCGAGCGCGACCAGGCGACAGGCCAGGCAGGGCAGCAGGAGCAGGCCGCCGCCGACGAGCCAGAGCCCGCCATCGAGGGCGTGGTCGAACTGCTGGGTTTGATCGCTTACGCGTCGCTGGTGGCGTTCTTCCGGCTCGCCGACGACGCCTCGCTCGCCGCCTCGCTGCCCGACAAGGCCGACCTGGCCGGGATGGCCGTGGCTCAGTTCGGTCATTTCCAGTTGCTCAGGGACCGGATCTTCGAACTCGGCGCGGAGCCGCAGTCCGCGATGCAGCCCTTCGTCGAGCCGATTGACGCGTTCCACGCCAGGACCGCTCCATCCGACTGGCTGGAAGGCCTGGTCAAGGCATATGTGGGCGACGGCATCGCAGCAGACTTCTATCGGATCACCGCAACCTTGCTCGATCAGCCCAACCGCTCTCTGGTGCTGTCCGTGCTCGCCGACTCTGGCCAGGCGCAGTTCGCGATCACCCGGGTCCGTGATGCGATCGCGACGGACCCTGCGGTGGCTGGTCGGCTCGCCTTGTGGGGGCGCAGGCTGGTGGGAGAGGCGCTGAGCCAAGCGCAACGAGTGGCCGCGGAACGCGAAGCCCTGGCTCGGCTGCTGGCCGGCGGGTCACCAGCACAGCTGGGCGAGATAGGCAGGATGTTCGCCGAGCTGACCGACGCGCACGCGCAGCGCATGGCCCAGCTGGGCCTAGCCGGCTAGCGCGGTGTGCTCAGGCGCCTCGATCAGGCGCTGCCGAAGCCGATCCGGCGTGGTTCGGTCTGATCGAGTTCCACGTAGGCGATCTTGTCGCCAGGGACCAGTATCGTGCCGCCCCGCTTGTCGGTGATCACGAAGAGCTTGCTGTCCGCGAGCGCCGCGGTCAGCGCCTGCTTGATCTCCTCCGCCGAAGACTCGGTCTCGACCACAATTTCGCGCGGGGCCATGTGTATGCCGATCTTGACTTCCATCGCGATCCTCCGCTCCGCACTGCCAGGCTTCTGCGCCCGCTGCACCAATTCCGAGGCTAGCCGGGTGCGCGAGCTTTGGCTGCCGCGTGGGTAGCACGCCGCTACGCCGGGAGCGAAAGCGCTGCGGCGCCGCAGCCGCGCCGGCTAGCCGTGCGCGCCGTCGGCCAGCGGCCAGCCGCTGATGCCGCGCCAGGCGAGCCGCGAGAGCAGCTCCTCGGCGAAGTCCTTGTCGATCTCGCGCTCAGCGCTCAGCCAGTACCTGGCGCTGACCTGCGCCATCCCGACCAGCGCCATGCCAAGCAGGTCGGCTTCGTCGTTGGAGACGCCGGTGTCCTCGCGGATGAATTCGCTGATCATCTCAGCGCACTCGTACATCGCGCGATCCAGGCGTGCCCTGACGGCCGGCTCGTTGCTGAGATCGGACTCGAAGACCAGCCGGAAGGCCTGCCCCGCACCGCTGACGTAGTCGAAGAACGCGCGGAACGTCGCCGGCACCCGCTGCTTGTTGTTCGTTGTCGAGGCCAGTGCAGCGGACACGGCGCCGACAAGCTCGGCGACGCTCTCGTCGAGGAGCGCCAGGTACAGATCGAGCTTGCCGGGGAAGTGCTGGTAGAGCACGGGCTTGCTGACACCGGCCTGCTCCGCGATCTCGTCCATCGCGGCCGCGTGGTAGCCCTGCGCGACGAAGACATCGCGTGCGGCACCGAGAAGCTGCCTGCGCCGGACTGGGCGCGGCAGCCGCGTGCTGGCCGTCTTGGTGGTCTGCGGCGTCCCGATCACGAAACTCTCCGATGTCTATCGGCGGCGGTCACTGAGCTGCCAAACAGCAATCCTACGGCCGGGTAACAACCCGGCTGGCCGGCGTTGCTGAGCTCATCGGAAATCGCACGGCTGGTGCAGTGAGTTCGCGCGGGCGTCGGGCCTGATTGCACGAGTTGCCGGGTCGGCGCCGGGTTGCTCAGCGATAGTCGTCCTCGCCAAGCTCGACCTCGCGGGCCTGCTCCGCGGCGTCGGCGGGATCGGCCTCCAGCGGCATGGCATCGAGCAGGTCGGCCTCGTCGGTTTCCTCGGCGTGCGGCACCGCCTCCTGGCTCTGCTCGACGGCGTCGGCAACGGGCTCGTCAAGACCTCTGTCGGTCATGCCAACCTCCTCGCAGGTCCTGTACTGGTCAGCCACAAGACGCTATTAGCACCCTCGAACATATTGCCGAATGGCTACAGTAGAGCAACGCTGGTTGTATCAGTGTCCGAACCGCCGGGGTAAGGAGACGACGTGCGCAGCATGTGGAAGGGCGGGATCTCCTTCGGGCTGGTCATGATTCCCGTGCGACTCTACGCCGCGACCGAACAGAAGGACATCGCGTTCCGTCAGGTGCACAGGACCGACGGCGGCCGTATCCGGTTCCGCCGTTTCTGCTCTGTCTGCGACGAAGAAGTCCCCTATGAGGATGTGGTCAAGGGCTACGAGCTGCCGACGGGCGAGATGGTCGTGCTTGACGACGAAGACCTCGCCGATCTGCCGCTCCCGACCACCAAGTCTATCGAGGTGCTTCATTTCGCTCCCGCCGAGCAGCTAGACCCGATCTTGTTCAATCGCAGCTACTTCGTCGAGCCTGAGGCCGCCGGAGCGCGTGCCTACGTGCTGCTGCGGGACGCGCTCGAGCAGTCGGGCAGGATCGCGATCGCGCAGGTCGCCCTCCGCCAGCGCGAGTCGCTCGCGACGTTGCGCAGCCGCGACGGCGTGCTCGTGCTCGAGACGCTGCTCTGGCCCGATGAGGTGCGTGCCGCCTCGTTCCCGTTCCTCGAGCAGGACATCGAGGTCAGGCCGCAAGAGCTGACGATGGCGTCGTCGCTGATCGACTCGATGACGTCCGACTTCGACCCCGATGCGCACCACGACGGCTACCGTGAGGCGCTGACCGAGGTCGTCGAGGCCAAGGTCGCCGGCCACGAGCTGACCCAGCCGAGCACCGTGGAGATCGCCGCCAGTCCGTCCACCAGCCTTGCCGACGCGCTCCGCGCGAGTCTCGCCGCCGCGCAGCAGGCACCCGCGGTCGGTGAGAATAAGGACAAGGCCAAGGCGATCGAGGACGGCTCGAAGACGGGGTCAAGCAAGAGCCGCTCGACCAGGTCGGGCACGGCCAAGGCGGGCGCCAAGGCCGACTCGGACGGGGCCGAGGACGATCAAGACGGCGCGGCCAAGGCGGGATCGGGCAAGGCCAGGTCCAGCCGGACGAAGTCGGGTTCGGGCAGGCCCGCACGGAAGGCCAGCTGACGCACCCGTCCGCGGCGGGGTCGGTGGCGCCGCCGTCGCGATGCCAGCCTGGCTAGGGCAGGCTAGGCGGCCGCGGATGTGGATGCGAGGCGAGACGACATGGTGCAAGTGACGAACGAACCCCCAGCGAGAGAACCGGCTCCGCCAGGCGGCTCAGCCGACGGAGCCGATCCCGCACTGGCCGGGGCGCGTCGTTGACCTGCCATCCGGCCAGCTGTTCGTCCGTACCGCGCCCGCGGTCGAAGGTGCCGAGCCAGCCGTGTTCGTGCACGGGCTCGGGGGGTCCTCGACCAACTGGACCGACCTCATGGACCTGCTCTCCCGGCCGGTTCAGGGTCGGCCGTCCGCGCCAGTACTGGCGTGTGCCGCGGTCGATCTGCCGGGGTTCGGGAGTTCGCCACCGCCGAGGAACGACGACTTCTCGATCGACGCGCACGCCAGGGCCGTGATTGCAGTTCATCGTCGAGCAGGGCCTTGGACCAGTCCACCTGATCGGCAACTCCATGGGCGGCGCCGTCAGCACCAGGGTCGCGGCCCGCAGGCCGGATCTGGTCACGTCGCTCGCGCTGGTCTCGCCCGCGCTGCCCGACCTGCGCCCGCGACCGCTGCCGATGCGGCTGGCGCTGGCAGCCGTTCCTGGCGTCGGCCCGGCCATCATGGACTGGCTGCGCCGATTGCCAGCGGACTCGCGGACCGACCGGCTGCTCAGGGACGTCTACAACGACCCTGGCGTGGTTCACCCGAGCAGGCGGCGCGAGGAAATCGCCGAGGTGCTCAGGCGCGACACGCTGATCTACTCCAACCATGCCGTCGTCATGTCGGCTCGGAGCCTGGTCTCCGAGTACTTCAAGGTCGGCAGGTGGTCGCTGTGGCGCGACGCGGCCATGATCAAGGCGCCTGCGCTGATCCTGCACGGCAGCCACGACCGGCTGGTCAACCCCGTGATGGCTGGCAAGGCTGCGCGGGCGTTCCCGACCGCGCGGGTGCTGGTGCTGGCTGGCGTCGGGCATGTCGCGATGATGGAGCGGCCAGGTCTGGTCGCGGCCGAGATCAGAGGCTTCCTCGACTGGGTCGATGCCTCGGGCGGCCCGGCGATGGCCGCCGAGCGGCTCGCCGAGGAGTCCGCCACCAACCAGGTACAAAGTTAGCTATATCGGGCGACGCCCGCCGAGCCGGATGCGAGGCTAGCCAGGTGCTCATCGCGGCGGCGTCGATCATTCCGGCGACCGGGCCTGGCGACGGCGTCGCGCCGATCCTCGCGCCTGGCTACGTGGTATGCGAGGGCGGGGTGATCACCCTCGTCGGATCCGGTCCACCACCAGGCAGGCCTGACGTCGAACTCGTCACCGGCCACCTGCTCCCTGGCCTGGTCGACCTGCAAGTCAACGGCTACTTCGGGGTCGAACTTGGCGACGCAGATCCGGCCGGATGGACCGACGTCGTACGTCGGCTGCCGGAGATGGGTACGACGGCGTTCTTGCCGACCTTCATCACGAGCCCGATCGACAGCTTGATCGCCGCGCTGCGCGACGACCGCGGAGTTCGTGCCCGACCTCTTTGCCGACCGGTCCGGTGACCCCGTCGGCCCCGCTGGTGGCGCTGCTGGTGGCGCTGCTGGTCGCGGCGCTGGCCGGGGCGCTGGGCCGGCCGGAGCGCGGGTGCTCGGCGTGCATCTGGAGGGCCCGTTCATCGCCTCGAGCAGGCGCGGTGCGCATAACCCGGACTGGATCCTCGGCCCTGACCCGCGCACGATCGGCGCGCTCCTGACCGCGGGATCGGGCCTGGTGCGTGTCGTCACGCTGGCGCCCGAGGTCGACGGCGGGCTGGCGGCGACCGAGCAACTGACGGCGGCGGGCGTGCGGGTCAGCGTGGGCCACTCGGACGCGACGGCCGAGCAGGTCTCGGCGGCCGCGGACGCCGGGGCGCGGATGGTCACGCACCTGTTCAACGGCCAGCGGCCGCTGCACCACCGCGAGCCGGGAGTCGTTGGCCAAGCGCTCGCCGACGCCCGCCTGACCAGCGGGCTGATCGCGGACCTGCATCACGTGGCCGGGTCGGTCGCCGCCCTGGCGTTCAGGGCGGCTCCAGGCAGGATCTTCCTGGTCACCGACGCGGCCGCGAGCGCGGGGATGGCTGCTGGTCGCTACGTGCTCGGCGGTGAGCCGATCGACCTGCCGGATGAGGACGGAGCGCCGCCGGTGCGCGCCGACGGCACCCTCGCCGGCTCGGCGCTGCGGATGGACGCCGCGATCTCGAACATGGTCGCGGCCGGGATCGACCTCGCGGGCGCGGTCGCCGCGGCGACGCGGATCCCCGCTGACCTGATCGGCAGGCCTGACCTGGGCAGGATCGCCGCTGGCGCCGCAGCGGACCTGACCTGGCTGAGCGCGGGCCTGACGACAGCCGCGACCTGGGTCGCCGGCCAGCAGATCTTCGGCCCGCCGCTTGCCTAGTCTGGATACCGAGACGGAAAGCCCGTAAGATCCTAATTTCCTTCGATGCCTTCGTAATCGCAGCTAGGGAACGGGGTTCGGGGTGGACTCGGCGGCCATGCAGCATTGCTCGACTCACATGCGAAGCGAGATCTTCCAGCAACCTGCGGCCCTGCGCGCGACGATCGGGGCACTGCTCCCGCGCACCGCCGAGGTCGCCGCGCTCGCTCAGCAAGCTCGCCAGGTGCTCTTCTTCGCCCGCGGCACCTCGGACAACGCGGCTGTCTACGGCACGTACCTGATCCAGACCAGGACCGGCAGGCTCGCCAGCCTTGGTTCGCCGTCCGTCGCGACGACCTACCGGAGCCGGATCGATCTGTCAGGCGTCATGGCCGTCGGGCTGTCTCAGTCCGGCAGGACCGAGGAGATCATCGAGACGTTGCAGTGGGCGCGGGACTGCGGCGCCAGCATCGTCGGGATCACCAACGGCGCGGGGTCGCCGCTGGCCGAGCTATCCGACGTGGCGCTCGTGACCGAGGCGGGCCAGGAGCGGGCCGTCCCGGCGACCAAGACGTTCACCTGCCAGCTAGCCGCCCTGGCCGTGCTCGCGATCGGCCTCGGGGCGGATCTGGATGCAGGCCAGCTAAAGCACCTGCCCGCGGTGATCGAGGACCTGCTCGCCGCGACGTTGACGCCGGAATACGGCATCGAGTCGATCGTGGCCGAACTGGCTGGCGTCGACGGGCTTATGGTCTCGGCCAGGGGGCTGGCGTACTCGGCGGCGCTCGAGGTCGCACTCAAGATCAAGGAAGCGTGCTACCTGCACGCGATGGGGATCTCGTGGGCCGACCTGCAGCACGGCCCGATCGCCGTCGTCGACGCCAAGACGCCGGCGATCATCATGGCTGCTGACTCCGGGCCGACCCAGGTCGCCGCCGTGGCCCTGGCCCAGCGGGTCACCGGCGCCGGCGCGCGGGCGTACGCGATCGGCGGCGGCCCGGAACTGGCGGCGGTGAGCAGCCGCGCCCTGGCCGGCCCCGTCCTGCCGGAGTGGCTGGCGCCGATCGGGCTGGTCGTGCCAGGACAGTTGCTGACCGAGCAGTTGTCCCGTCGCCTCGGCATCGACCCTGACAACCCGCGCGGCCTCAGCAAGGTCACCCAGACCGCCTGATCCATCGCGCGCCGCCGAAAATTAGAACAGCAAGGTGCCGCTCACCCGTCCTGTTTGAACGTCGACGGCACGTTGCTGTTCCTGCGGACTCTCAGGTCTGGCGGTAGACCTTGTGCTGAGCTGCTTGGGCGCGCGGCCGCAGCACCATCAGGTCCACGTTGAAGTGCGCCGGCCGGCTGACGGCCCAGGTCACTGCGTCCGCGATGTCCTCGGCGGTAAGCGGATCGGGGACGCCAGCGTAGACGGCCGCCGCCTTCTGCGCGTCGCCGCGGAACCTGGTCAGCGCGAACTCGTCGGTCCTGACCATGCCGGGAGCGATCTCGATCACCCGGACGGGCTGGCCGCAAAGCTCCAGGCGCAGCGTCGCGGCGATGGCGTGCGTGCCGTGCTTGGCGGCGACGTAGCCGCCGCCGCCCTCGTAGGCGGTGAAGCCGGCGGTCGAGCCCATGATCACGATGGTGCCGTCGCCGCTGTCGATCAGCTTCGGCAGCAGCGCTTGCACGGTGTGCAGGGTGCCGAGCACGTTGGACTGGTACATCGTCAGCCAGTCGCCGGCCGACGCGTCGGCGATCTGCTCGCCGCCCAGCGCACCGCCGGCGTTGGCGACGAGCACGTCGCAGCCGCGGCAGATCCGCGGCCAGCGCGTCCACCTGCGCCCGGTCGGTCACGTCAACGCTCGTTGACCTGCGCGCTGCCGCCCGCGGCTGCGATCCGCGCCGCGACCTCGTCGAGCCGGTCGAGCCGCCTGGCCGCCAGCACGACGTGGTAGCCCTCCGCGGCGAGCCGCTCCGCGCGTCGCCGCCCCGATGCCGCTGCTCGCGCCAGTGACCACCGCTGTCCGCTGCATGGGGTGCATTCTGCCAGGACCTGGCGGTACCGCTGGCGCGGACTGTTCACTCCCGGTTCGCCGCACCAGCAGGCATCTCACCTACGATCGGGACCGTGGCCGAACCTTCCGCTGACCTGCGTGCCGTGATCTTCGACTGGGGCGGGGTGATCACCAGTCCGATCGTCGACACCGTCACCGCCTGGCTGGAGTCCGAGCGGATCGACAGGGAGAGCTACATGGCCGCGATGCGGCCGTGGGTCAGGAGCGCGTACGGGTCAGGGGAGTCCGAGTCGCCGATCCACGCGCTGGAGCGCGGCGAGGTGAGCGACGAGGAGTTCGAGGCGACGCTGGCCGCCGCGCTCGTGCGGGACGACGGATCTCCGGTGGAGTCGGTCGGGCTTGCTGCGGCGGATGTTCGGCGCCTCGGTGATCCTGGACCAGATGCTCGAGCTGATCAAGGACCTGCGCGCGAACGGGATCAGGACCAGCCTGCTGTCCAACTCCTGGGGCGGCGGCGAGGACGGCTACCCGCGCCACCTGTTCGCCGATCTCTTCGACGACGTGGTGATCTCGGGAGAGGTCGGGATGCGCAAGCCCGAGGAGCGGATCTTCCAGCTGGCAGCCGGCCGGCTCGGGCTGTCGCCCGCCGAGTGCGTGTTCGTCGACGACGTCGAGGGCAACATCGTCGCGGCCCAGGCGCTCGGCTTCAGCACCGTGCACCACGAGGATCCCGTGCAGACCAGGGCGGCGCTGTCTGATCTGTTCACGAGCAACGGCAGCAGGGTCTTGTAGCAGCCACGTCCCGGTAGCCCGCGGTCCGGTGGCGGGATTCCGCCGCGGTTGTGCGCTGCGCAATTGCCGCCTTCGCGTAGCCACTACCCTGATGCGCTATGGCCGAGGATGCGGCGTCCGCTGATGCACCGGCAGTCGAGCCCGCGAGCGGGGCCAAGCGTGCGTATCCGCATCCGGCCAGCGCAGGCCGGTCGGCGAACATGCGCGCGAATCGGCGCACCGACACCAAGCCAGAGCTTGCGCTGCGCCGGGCGCTGCACGGCCTCGGCTACCGGTATCGCAAGGACTACCGGCTCGACCTGGCCGACGGGGTCAGGGTCCGGCCGGACATCGTGTTCACGGCGCGGAAGGTCGCGGTGTTCGTGGACGGCTGCTTCTGGCACTGCTGCCCCGAGCACGGCAGCCAGCCAGCGGCGAACACCTGGTACTGGGAGCCCAAGCTGCGCCGCAACGTCGACAGCGACCGGGCCGCCGACGCCGCCCTCGACCGAGCCGGATGGACGGTGGTCAGGTTCTGGGAGCACGAATCCATCGACGTGGCCGTCACCAACGTCGTCGACGTTCTGAGGCGCGCAAATGAGCGTCGTGCCGGAGGCGCGCAAAATGAGCGGTCGTGCCGGAGGCGCGCAAAATGAGCCCTGTGTTGATTCTGGGGTCATCGCCCGCTTCGGGCTGGCAGACTCGATAGCAATCCCCGCTGCGGCCGTCAGGCAAGCGCGGCGAGTCATCTCATTGCGGTAAGTCTGTTGGGGACCTCATGCGCGTCTACCTGCCAACGACGCTGGCTGAGCTGGGGTCTGCGCTGGTAGCGGGCCAGATCGGCCCGGCACCCGTGCTCGGATTCGCGGTGACGCCCGCGCTGCGCGAGTGGTACGCCAGCGGCGACCTCGAGGAACTCGAGTACATCGCGATGGTCCAGGCGGCCCGCGCCTCGCTGCGGATGCTGCACGTCGACACCAAGGCGCCGCGGCGGCGCGTCGTCCTCGCGGCCGAACTGCCCGAGTCGGTCATCAGCAGCGTCAACGGTCCCGACAAGCCAGGCAAGGTCGAGCTTGGCGCTGCCGGTCATGCTCGCCGACGTCGTATCCGGTCACGTCGACGCCGACGACGCGGCCGCCGACATCGACGCGGCGGCGGCCGCGCTTCCCGCCGCGGACGCCGGCGACGGCGACGCGAAGTTCGTCGTCGACAGCGCAGAAGGCCACGAACTGCTCTGGTACGCCACCCAGGAGCTGCTCTACCTCATCGGCTAGCTGAACCTCATCCGGCTAGCTGAGCGCCGCCCAGCTAGGGCGTCTCGGCAGGCACCGGCGGTTCGTGCGACGATGAGGGTCGACGAGACTGAAGCTGCAGCCAGCAGCCGCACCGCAGCCTCGGTCAGGTCTGCACCGGCGTACGCCTTTGTCGAGCCATGGGAGTCATCCGTGTTCGATGCCGTCACCAACGTCCCCGTTCCGGCCAACGAGCCGGTCAAGACCTACGCATCGGGCAGCCCCGAGCGCGCGGCCCTGGAAGCCAAGATCAAAGAACTGGCCGGCGAACCGGTCGACCTCACCATGACCGTGGGCGGCGTCCAGCGGATGGGCGGCGGGGACTGGGTGGACGTCGTCCAGCCGCACAACCACGCGCACGTGCTCGGCCGGTTCGGCGAGGCCACCGACGAGGACGTGGCGGCCGCGATCGAGGCCGCGAGCCTGGCGGCGCCCGGCTGGCGAGAGCTGTCGTTCGACGACCGGGCCGCGATCTTCCTGCGCGCCGCAGAACTGCTGGCCGGGCCGTGGCGCTCGATGATCAACGCCTCGACCATGCTCGGCCAGTCCAAGTCGGTCTACCAGGCCGAGATCGACGCCGCCTGCGAGCTGATCGACTTCTGGCGGTACAACGTGCACTACGCCAGGCGGCTGCTCGCCGAGCAGCCGACGCTCGGCGCCCGGTACGTGGAACCGGCTCGAGTACCGGCCGCTGGAAGGCTTCGTGCTCGCGATCACCCCGTTCAACTTCACCTCGATCGCCGGCAACCTGCCGACCGCGCCGGCCCTGCTCGGCAACGTGGTGATCTGGAAGCCGTCGCACACCCAGCAGTTCTCCGCGCACTTCCTGATGCGGCTGCTCGAGGCCGCGGGCCTGCCCCCCGGCGTGATCAACATGGTGACCGGCGGCGGCCGCACCCTGTCCAGGGTCGCGCTCCCGCACCGGGATCTGGCCGGCATCCACTTCACCGGCTCGACGGGCACCTTCCAGCACCTGTGGCGGACCGTCGGGCGAGAACATCTCCGGCTACCGCAGCTATCCGCGACTGGTCGGCGAGACCGGCGGCAAAGACTTCGTTATCGCGCACCCGTCGGCCGATCCCGATGTCCTGCGCACGGCACTGGTCCGAGGTGCGTTCGAGTACCAGGGCCAGAAGTGCTCGGCGGCCTCCCGCGCGTACGTCCCGCGCAGCGTCTGGCGCCGGATGAAGGACGACTTCATCGCCACCGTCGAGGCACTGACCATGGGCGACGTCTCTGCTGACCTGTCGGCGTTCATGGGCGCGGTGATCGACGACAAGGCGTTCGCGACACACGCCGATGCCATCGAGCGGGCCAGGTCCCGGCCATCGGTGTCGGTGCTAGCTGGTGGCACCACCGACGCCACGGAGGGCTACTTCGTGCGGCCGACGGTGCTCGCGTGCTCGGACCCGACCGACGAGGTGTTCACCACCGAGTACTTCGGGCCGATCCTCGGCGTGCATGTCTTCGACGACGCGGACTACGAAGCCGTGGTCAGGCAGGCTGCCGACATCGCGCCGTACGCGCTGACCGGAGCGATCATCGCGACCGACCGGGCCGCGATCGCGGCGGCCACCGACGCGCTGCGGTTCTCGGCGGGCAACTTCTACATCAACGACAAGCCGACGGGCGCGGTCGTCGGCCAGCAGCCTTTCGGCGGCGCCCGGGCGAGCGGCACCAACGACAAGGCAGGCTCGATCTTCAACCTGACCCGCTGGGTCAACGCCAGCACGATCAAGGAGTTGTTCGTGCCGCCGACCGACTATCGGTATCCGCACATGGGCTAGCTGCGCGAGTACACTTGCGTGATACGGCTGTAGTACTTTGCGCGCTATCGGCCGTCCGAACGGGGCGGCTGACCGACCATCAGCGCAGGAGGCACGTCATCCATCGCCTGATCCTGTGGAACATCGACCTGACCCTGGTCGACGTCGCCAGGGTCTCCCGCGACGCCTACGCCGAGGCGTTCCGGCGGGTCACCGGTCGGCCGCTGGTCGCGCTGCCGCAGCTCGCGGGCGCGAGCGACTCGGAGATCTTCTTCGAGTCGCTCGCGCTCAACGAGGCGCTGCCGCGCGCTGGCCAGCCGAGGACCAACGACCTGCTCGCCGCGCTACGCGCACGAGCTGGCGGTGGCCTTCGGTGCGCGCAGCGAGCAGCTCGCCCGCGCAGGGCCGGGCGCTGCCGGGCGCGCGCGAGGCGCTGGCCGCCGTGTCCCAGCTGCCCAACGTGATCCAGACCGTGATCACCGGGACGATCAAGGCAGAACGCCGCGCGCAAGCTGCAGGCCTTCGACCTGGACCGATACCTCGACCTTGAGATCGGCGGCTACGGGTCAGACGTCTACCCGAAGGGCACCCAGATCATGCGCTCGCTGGCGATGGCGGCCGAGAAGTACAAGGTGTCAGCTCGCACCAGCCGCTGGCGGTCTACGTGGCCGACTCGGTCAGGGACGCGGCCGCCGCCCATGTCGCGGGCGTGCGCTGCCTCGGCGTGGCGACCGGGCGCTCGACGATCAGCGAACTGCGGGAGGCCGGCGCCGACCCGGTGCTGACGGACCTGGCCGACACCTCCAGGGTGGTGGCGGCGATCAGCCGGTGAGCGGCTGGGCGCTGACCACCTACGGCGTGCTGGCGCTGCGCCGCTACCAGCACGACAACCGGCGATGGCGGCCGGCGCCAAATGGACTAGCGCCGGCGTGGCCCTGGCCCTACGGCCAGGCGCGGCTGGGCCAGAATTTCATACTGGTATAAACGTCCAGTCAACCGATCAGGGGCGGTGAAGTGGCTCGGCAACACCCGGCGCATGACCAGGAACTGCCGGCCGGACGTGGCTACGGCGCGCTGCTGGCGACGCCCACGCGGACCGACATCGAGCGAGCCAGGATCACCGACTACGCCCGCTGGCTTACGGACGGCCGGGCTGTCGAGGCGGGCGGCACTGCCACCCCGGGGGGTTCCGGGGGGTCTCCCCCGACTGGCAGCAGCTACCACGATCTGTGGTGCTGGTCGGTCTCTGAGCCAGCGGAGTTCTGGTCGTCGATCTGGGACTACTTCGGCGTGCTCGGCAGGCGCGGCGACGGCCCGGTGCTCAAGGGCGGCCCGATGCCCGCCGTCAGCTGGTTCTCCGGATCGACGATTAACTATGCGCGCAACGCACTCCGGGCAGCCAGCACGGACCCGGACCGAACGGCGATCATATACCGGTCGGAGGCCGGTCACGACGGCAGCCTGACCTTTGCCGAGCTTGACGAGCAGGTGGCGATCGTGCGGGCAGCGCTGGTCGCCCTCGGGGTCCAGCGCGGCGACCGCGTCGCCGCCTACCTACCCAACTCGCCGCAGGCGCTGATCGGCCTGCTGGCGACGGCAAGCCTGGGCGCGATCTGGACTTCCTGCTCGCCCGACTTCGGGGCGCACGCGGTCATCGACAGGTTCGCCCAGGTGACGCCGAAGGTGCTGATCGCGGTCGACGGCTATGTCTACGGCGGGAAGACGTTCGACCGGCAGCGCGAACTCGCCGCGATCGCCGCGGCGCTGCCTGGCCTGCAGGCGGTGATCATGGTCGACTACATCGGGGCTTCCGCCCAGCATCCACCGCTGCTGGCGCCGGTCACGATGTGGGACGCGCTGGCTGATCTCGGGGGGCAGGCGCCTGCGCCGGGCGCCGACGGGCTGCGGACCGAGTTCGACGACGTGGCGTTCGACCACCCGCTGTGGGTGCTGTACTCCTCCGGCACGACCGGGCTGCCGAAGGCGATCGTGCACGGGCACGGCGGCATCGTGCTCGAGCACCTCAAGGCGATCAGCCTGCACATGGACCTCGGACCCGGCGACGTGTTCTTCTGGTACACCACCACCGGCTGGATGATGTGGAACTTCCTCGTCGGCGGGCTGCTCGCGGGCGTCACGGTCGTCGCCTACGACGGCAGCGCCGTGCATCCAGGCGTCGGCGAGTTGTGGCGGCTCGCGGCCGATGTCGGCGTGACGTACTTCGGCACCGGCGCCCCGTACCTGGTCACCTGCATGAAGGCCGGCCTGCGCCCGCCGCGACGAATTCGACCTGTCGCGGCTGCGCGGCGTCGGCTCGACCGGCTCACCGCTGCCGCCCGAGGGCTTCGACTGGGTCTACGCCGCCGTCGCCCCGAATTCCGACCGGCAACGGGGGGGCCAAGCTGTCGCTAGAACGACGACGGAGCGCCCCCGTCGCGCGTTCGTGCTCGGGTCGTTCTCGGGCGGGACCGACATGTGCACGGGGTTCGTGGGGCCGAACCCGCTGCTTCCGGTCCGGCGGGGGATCATCGCCGGGCCGTGCCTCGGCGCGAAGGTCGAGGCGCTTCGACGCCGACGGCAACGCCGTCGTCGGTGCGGTCGGCGAGCTGGTGCTGACCGTGCCATTGCCGTCTATGCCGGTCTGTTTCTGGGGCGACGAGACCGGCGAGCGGTACACGACCAGCTACTTCGCGGAGTATCCGGGAATCTGGCGGCATGGCGACTGGATCATGAACCTGGCCGATGGCGGCTGCGTGATCTACGGCAGGTCCGACGCCACCCTGAACCGCGGCGGCGTGCGGATGGGAACCAGCGAGTTCTACCGCATCGTCGAGGAACTGCCCGAGGTCACAGACAGCCTCGTGATCGACACGGGCACGCTCGGCACCGAAGGACGGCTGGTGCTGTACCTGGTGCTTGCGCCGGGCGCGACGCTCGACGACGCGCTGCGGACCAAGATCCGCACGCTGTTGCGTTCTGAATTGTCGCCTCGGCACGTGCCCGATGAGATGCACCAGGTGCCTGGCGTGCCACGGACGCTGTCCGGCAAGAAACTCGAGGTCCCCGTGCGCAAGATCCTGACCGGCACGCCGGTCGATGCCGCGGCGGACCGGGACTCGCTCGCCAACCCGGAGGTGCTGGCGTACTACGCCCCGGCGGAGGCGGCGGGCGAAGGGAGCGCCGGGTAGTGGCGGCGCGGTCGGGGCGTAGCTTCGGTGAGGAGGGCGGCAGGCTCACCTACGGCACCTACCTGCACCTGCCAGACCTGCTCGGCCAGCAGGTGCCGCTGGCCGATCCGCCGGCCCACGACGAGCTGCTGTTCATCACCGTGCATCAGGTCTACGAGCTCTGGTTCAAGCAGTTGCTGCACGAGCTCGTCGGAGCCAGGGACGCGATGGACGCGGGCGAGACGTGGCTGGCCAGGCACCTGATGCACCGAGCCCATGTGATCGAGCGGCTGCTGGTCAGCCAGATCGACGTGCTCGAGACGATGACGCCGCAGGACTTCCTGCAGTTCCGTGCCACCCTCGCGCCGGCCAGTGGTCTGCAGTCGGTCCAGTTCAGGGAGCTTGAGTTCCTGTCCGGAGCCAAGGACCATCGGTTTGTGGCGCGGTTCCGCAATCTGACCGACCGGCGAGCGGGAACGGCTGGCGCGCCGGCTGGCCGAGCCCAGTCGCTGTGGGACGCCTACCTCGGCCTGCTCGGCCGTCGTGGCCTGGACGTGAGCACCGAGGAGCATGTCACGGACTCGCTGCTGACGATCGCGCGCGACCGGGCCGCCCACGACGACCTGTGGCAGCTCGCCGAGGGCCTGCTCGACCACGACGAGGTGGCGGCTGTGCTGGCGGGCACGGCACGTTCAGATGGTCGAGCGCCAGATCGGCACGAAGTCGGGCACCGGCGGCTCGACGGGCGCGCCATACCTGCACCATCGGGTGCCGATGCGGTACTACCCGTTGCTCTGGGAGCTTCGGGACAAGCTATAAAGGGGCGTTCGCGCGCGATCACCCCTGGAACCACGAAGGAGTGGGACGGATGTCTGAGCACCAGAGCGCCGCGAGGCAGGCGCTGCTCACCGAAGCGGCGGCACAGCTCGGTGACGGTGCCGCCCACGCGAAGGTCGGGGATCGCGATGGCTACCTGCACTCCTACTACCGGCACGTCGACTCGTCCGACCTGATCGCGGCTGGCCCGCGCCGCGTCGGCGCGGTCGCCGGCGCGCACGCCGAGTTGGCCGCGCTCCGCCCGCAGGGCCGTGCCATGGTCAGGGTCAGGCCTGGCGCCGACGCCACGTTGCTGCCCGATCGCGACGTGATCGACGTGGTCACCGACGACATGCCCTTCCTCGTGGACACGATGACGATGACGCTGGCCGCCCACGAGGTGGCACCCGAGCTGGTCGTTCACCCGCAGCTCACGGTCCGGCGGGACGTCACAGGCGCACTGCGCGAGGTCTGCCAGCCGACCGAGGCCCGCCCGGCGGACCACAGGCACGAGGCCAGCGCCGACCCCGACGTGATCAACGAGTCGTGGTCGCACATCGAGGTCGCGAAGCTGGCGCCCGGCAAGGCCACGGCGATCGCGGCCGATCTCGAGCACGCGCTCTGGGACGTGCGGCTGGCGGTCGAGGACTATCCCAAGATGCGCGCGATGGCGCTGCGCATCGCCGATGAACTCGCGGCCGCGAGCGCGATCGAGCGCCAGCTGGCCGGCGAGCCGGGTGCGGACGACGACGCCCACGCGGGATCGTCCTCGGGCGGCGGGCCGAAGTCGGGCGGATGGGTCATCCCCTCCAGTCCAGCTGAGTCTCCGTCGGAGATCGAACTGCTGCTGCGCTGGCTCGTCGACTCGCACTTCACATTCCTCGGCTACCGCGAGTACGACCTGGTCAACGACACTGGAGGGCTCGCGCTGCATGGTGTGCCTGGCACGGGTCTTGGCATCCTGCGGCACGACAAGGCGCACACCACCCGGCTGTCCACCCTGTCGCCGCCAGCCAGGCAGATCGCCACCGACCCGAGTCACCAGCTGATCATCACCAAGGCGAACTCGCGCGCGACCGTGCACCGGTCCAGCTACCTGGACTACGTGGGCATCAAGCGGATCTCCGAGTCTGGCAGGGTGATCGGTGAGTGGCGCTTCCTTGGCCTGTACACCCATATGGCCTATACCGACAGCATCGCCAGGATCCCGATCCTGCGCCGCAAGCTGACCGAGGTCTACGACGCGAGCGGTATCGCCGCAGACAGCCACGACGGCCGCGCCGTCGCGGAATTCATGGAGGTCTACCCGCGCGAGGAGCTGTTCCAGACGCCGGTCGCCGAGCTGGCAGACGTGGCCAGCGAGGTGCTGCGGCTGCGCGAGCGCATGCAGACCAGGCTGTTCCTGCGCAAGGACATCTACGGCCGCTACGTCTCCTGCCTGATCTACCTGTCAAGGGACAGGTACAACACCAAGGTCAGGGTTGCCGTGCAGGAGATCCTGCGCCGGGTGCTCGGCGGCGCGCAGGTCGACTACAGCGCAGTCGTGGACGAGGGCCCGATCGCGCGGCTGCACATCGTTGTGCGGGCCGAGCGCGGCAAGACGCTGATCGATCCCGACGTGGCCGCGGTCGAGCAGGCGATCGCCGCCGCCGTCCGGTCCTGGGACGACGACCTGGTCCGTGAGGCTGTGGCCCAGCTCGGCGAGCGAGGCGGGCGGGCGCTGCTCGCCGAATTCGCCGACTCGATCTCCGACACCTACAAGGCGGACGTGCCAGCGGCGGCGGCCATCTCCGACCTGGCCAAGATCCAGCAGATGCGCAAGTCGGGTCTGGACATCTCGTTCGAGATGTGGGAGTCGGCCGGCTATGTCGGCGGAGTGCCCGTCGAAGACGATCCAGGGGCGCAGAGCGCGGCCCCGCTCAGCACGGGCGCGCTGAGCGCGGCGGCCGCCGCCCAGCCTGAGGTCGAAATCCCCGGCGACCACCGCCGGGTGTGGCGGCTGACGATCCACAGGACAGGGTCGCCGATCACGCTGACCGACGTGCTGCCCAGGCTGCAGCACATGGGCGTCGAGGTGGTCGACGAGCACCCGTACGAGTTCCCAGGCGCCGAGTCGTTCTGGATCTACGACTTCGGACTGCGCAGGGATGCCGCCTCCGCTTCCGGGCATGGCGGCCGGACCACGCCGGTCCCGCACGTATCGCTCGCGTCGGTGGCTGGTCAGCTCGAAGGCGCGCTTGCCGCGCTCTGGAACGGCGAGATCGAGGACGACGACTTCAACTCGCTCGTCCTCGACGCTGGCCTGACCTGGCGCCAGATCGTCGTGCTCCGCGCCTACGCCAAGTACCTGCAGCAGGCGGGCACAACGTTCAGCTCCGGCTACATCGCCAGGGTGCTGCGGTCCAACCCGGTCATCGCCCGCCAGCTGATCCGGCTGTTCGAGTCGCGCTTCGATCCTGACCGGGCTGGCGGGCAGGCCGAGCGGAGCGAGGCGCTGTTCGAGGAGATCGGCGGCGAACTCGACGACGTCGCGAGCCTGGACGAGGACCGGATCCTGCGGGCCTACCTGGGCCTGATCATCGCGACCCAGCGCACGAACTACTTCCGCGACGAGGCAGGGTCGAGCTGCCTGGCGGTTCCAAGGCGGCGCCCTACCTGGTGTTCAAGCTCGACGCCGCGATGGTTCCCGACCTGCCGGCGCCGCGGCCCAAGTTCGAGCTGTTCGTCTACTCGCCTCGGTTCGAGGGCGTCCACCTGCGGTTTGCCAACGTGGCGCGCGGCGGTCTGCGCTGGTCGGACCGGCGGGAGGACTTCCGCACCGAGATCCTCGGCCTAGCCAAGGCCCAGGAGGTCAAGAACTCGGTGATCGTGCCGTCCGGCGCAAAGGGCGGCTTCGTCTGCAAGCAGCTGCCGGACCCCGCCGACCGCGAGGCCTACCAGGGCGAGGTGCTCGCCTGCTACCGGATGTTCATCAGCGCCATGCTCGACGTGACCGACAACCTGCAGGTCGGACACGTCATCCCGCCTGAGCGTGTCGTCAGGCACGACGGTGATGACCCGTACCTGGTGGTCGCCGCCGACAAGGGCACCGCGACGTTCTCTGACACGGCGAACGAGATCGCGCTGAAGCGCGGTTTCTGGCTGGGCGACGCGTTCGCCTCAGGCGGCTCCGCTGGCTATGACCACAAGAAGATGGGCATCACCGCTCGCGGCGCCTGGGAGTCGGTCAAGTTCCACTTCCGGACGCTGGGCGTCGACATCGCAGCGACCGACTTCACCGTCGTCGGCGTCGGCGACATGTCGGGAGACGTGTTCGGCAACGGAATGCTGCTGTCCGAGCACATCAAGCTGATCGCGGCGTTCGACCACCGGCATGTGTTCCTGGACCCCGATCCGGACCCGGCGGCCAGCTTCGCCGAGCGGCGCCGGCTGTTCGACCTGCCCAGGTCCTCGTGGGCGGACTACGACGGCGGGCTCATCTCGGACGGGCGGCGGAATCTGGCCGCGGTCGGCCAAGTCCGTTCCTATCTCGCCGCAGGTCAGGGCAGTGTTCGGGCTCGATGACGCGATCACGGCGCTCTCGCCAGACCAGCTGATCGCGGCGGCACTTGCCGCACCTGTCGACCTGCTATGGAACGGCGGCATCGGCACCTACGTGAAGGCCTCGAACCAGTCGCACGCCGACGTCGGTGACCGGTCCAACGACGCTGTCAGGATCGACGCCTCGCAACTGCGGGCGAGGGTGGTCGGCGAGGGCGGCAACCTCGGCCTGACCCAGGAGGCCAGGATCGAGTACTCGCTGGCCGGCGGGCTGGTCAACACCGACTTCATCGACAACTCCGCCGGCGTGGACACCTCGGACCACGAGGTGAACATCAAGATCCTGCTCGACGGGGTCGTCCGCGACGGCGAGATGACGACGGCCGAGCGCGACACGCTGCTCCAGACGATGACCGACGAGGTCGCCCGGCTGGTGCTGGCGGACAACTACCACCAGAACAGGGCGCTCGCGGCCGCTCGCGCGCAGTCCGCGCAGATGCTGCACGTCCACGCCAGGTACATCAGGAAGCTGGAGCGCGAGGGCCGGATCAGGCGGCGGCTGGACGTCCTGCCGGCCGACAAGGACATCGCCGAGCGCCGATCGACGGGCTCAGGCCTGACGCTGCCCGAGTTCTCCGTGCTGCTCGCGCACACCAAGATCGCGCTCGGCCAGGAGGTGCTCGCCTCTGACGTGCCCGACGACCCGTACCTGCAGGCGGGCGCTGAACAGGTACTTCCCGATCCCGCTGCGCGAGCGGTTCACCGACCGGATGCCGTCGCACCGGCTGCACCGGGAGATCATCACCACCGCGGTGATCAACGAGATGGTGGACAAGTCCGGCATCACGTTCGCGTTCCGGCTGAACGAGGAGACCGGCGCCTCGGTGCCGCACATCACCGAGGCGTGGCTGGTCGCCCGCGAGGTCTTCGACATGCCCGGGTTCTGGCTCCAGTTGCGAGGCGCTGGACGGCGCAGGTGGACACCTCGGCCCAGGTCCTCGCGCTGCTCGAGGCGCGCAAGCTCACCGAGCGGGCGACCAGGTGGCTGCTGCACTTCAGGCGGCCTCCGTTCGACATCCAGGCGACCATCGACTTCTTCGCCGACGGCGTGCTCGCCGTGGCGGGCGGGCTGCCCAAGCTGCTCGCCGGGCTGGACCTGTCCAGCTTCGAGGAGCGCCGTGACGTGTTCGCCAGCCGCGGATTCCCTGACGACCTGGCCGACCGGATCGCCGGCGATGGTGCCCGCCTACTCGGCTTTCGACATCGTCGATATCGCGTCCAGCACTGGCCGCCCGGTCGAGGAGACCGCCGAGGTCTACTTCGATCTGGCCGACCGGCTGCAGATCACCAGGCTGCGCGACCGGATCACCGCGCTGCGCGCGGGATGACCGGTGGAACACGATGGCCAGGAACGCGCTGCGCGACGACCTGTACACGGCACACGCGGCTCTCGCCAGAGACGTGCTGACCGTCACCGACTCGGGAACTCCCGAGCAGCGGCTGGCCGCCTGGGTAGCGAGGAACGACGCCAGCGGTCACCAGGGCCGCGCAGACGCTGGTCGAGATCTGGGAGAGCGACGCGTTCAACGTCGCGACCTTGTCGGTCGCCGTCCGCGCGATCCGCACGCTGGTCGCCTCCAGCACGCTTGCCTGGCTGAGCCGCTACGGAGCGGCCCAAAGCGGGCGTTGCGGGGATCAGGCTGCCGCTACGCGGCCTCAAGGTCGGCACCGGTTTTCGCGTAGGCTTCCGGCATGGCAATCGACTACGCGAGCGAGATGTCGGAGCTGACATCGAAGCTCGCCAGTATCGAGGCTGTCCTCAACCCGGACGGGATGCGGAAGGAGGCCGACGATCTGCGCGAGCGCTCGGCCGACCCGGGGTTGTGGGAGGACCAGGAGAACGCGCAGGCCGTCACCGGCGGCTGTCCTACCTCGACGCGGAACTGGCCAGGCTCGAGGCGCTGCACGGCAGGCTGGAGGAACTGTCGGTCATGTTCGAGCTGGCGGAGAGCGAGGCCGACGAGCCGACCATGCAGGAGGCGCTCCGCGAGCTGGCCGCGATCAAGAGCCAGATCGACCAGCTCGAGGTCAGGACGCTGCTCTCTGGCGAGTACGACTCGCGCGAGGCGCTGATCACGATCAACGCCCAGGCGGGCGGCGCTGACGCCGCCGACTGGGCCGAGGGTCTGCAGCGCATCTACCTGCGCTGGGCAGAGCGGCACGGGTACCCGGCGGAGATCTACGACACGTCCTACGCGGAAGAGGCCGGCATCAAGTCGACCACTTTCGCGATCAAGGCCCCGTACGCCTACGGAACGCTGCGCGGTGAGCACGGCACCCACCGGATGGTCAGGATCTCCAAGTACGACAACCAGGGTCGCCGGCAGACCTCGTTCGCCGGGGTCGACGTCATCCCGGTCGTGCAGCAGGCCGACCACATCGACGTCTCCGACGACGAACTGCGCATCGACGTCTACCGATCGAGCGGGCCAGGCGGCCAGGGAGTGAACACCACGGACTCGGCGGTGCAGGATCACGCACCTGCCGACCGGCATCGTGGTGTCGTGCCAGAACGAGCGCAGCCAGATCCAGAACCGGGCCAGCGCGATGGCCGTGCTGCAGGCCAAGCTGCTTGAGCGCAAGCGCGAGGAGCAGGCGGCCAAGATGAACGAGCTGCGCGGGGATGGCGGCCGCAGCTGGGGTACCCAGATCCGCAACTACGTGCTGCACCCGTACCAGAACATCAAGGACCTGCGGACCGGCCTGAGACCGGGAACACCGCGGCCGTGATGGACGGCGAGATCGACGACTTCATCGAGGCCGAGATCCGCTGGCTCCGCACCCAGGGGCTGTAGCTCAACGAAGGCATGGGGGCGCACGCCAGCCCGGTCCGCCGAACCCACGGCAGTGCAAGCCCCGGGGGCCGACCAAGGAACCCCCGCGGCGCGTACGAGGCTGAGTTACGCTCCCTTAGTGGCCTAGGTGCTGCAGGGCCAGGGCTACCGCGATGGCGAGCAGCAACAGCAAAACCGCGTATGGAACGCTGACGCCGTGACCGTGATGGTGCAGGTCAGACTTGGCTGCGCGGCACACCGGGCACCGGGCCTCAGCAACTGGCCCGGAGCACTGTGCGCAGATCAGGTGCTCGCAGCTCATGTGGTCCCTCCAGGGACGTGCCGTCCGCTCACTTCGACAATGTTGGACGTTCCAGACCAGTTTCCCCCCTAGACTGTCCCCTGATCAAACCGGGACGCCGTGGGTTCCGTACATCTTCATTATCGAGCGTTGTGATGGGCCTGTGATTCACTTCGAGAGCGTCACCAAGACGTACCCGAATCAGAGCCGTCCCGCCCTCGAGAGCGTCGATCTTGACGTGGAGAAGGGCGAGTTCGTCTTCCTGGTCGGGCCGTCGGGGTCGGGCAAGTCGACCTTTTTGCGGCTGATCCTCCGCGAAGAGCGCCCGTCCGACGGGCGGATCTACGTGGCCGGGCGCGACCTCGCCAGGCTCACCAACTGGAAGGTGCCGCAGCTTCGGCGCCGGATCGGCTGCGTGTTCCAGGACTTCCGGCTGCTGCCGGGCAAGAACGTCTACCAGAACATCGCGTTCGCGCTCGAAGTCATCGGCAAGCCACGCCGGTTCATCCGCAAGGTCGTGCCCGAGGTCATCGACCTGGTCGGGCTCGAGGGCAAGGGCGACAGGATGCCCGACGAGCTGTCCGGTGGCGAGCAGCAGCGCGTGGCCATGGCCAGGGCGTTCGTCAACCGGCCCATGATCCTGCTGGCCGACGAGCCCACAGGGAACATCGATCCCGCGACCTCCATCGGCATCATGAAGGTCCTTGACCGGATCAACAGGACCGGCACCACGGTCGTGATGGCGACGCACGACGCCGCGATCGTGGACTCCATGCGTAAGCGCGTCATCGAGCTTGAGTACGGCAAGGTCGTGCGCGACCAGTCGCGCGGCGTCTATGGCCAGGCCTACTAGGCGGTAGGCATACCAGCCGGCCGGTATTCGGGCGGCCAGGCGAGGACAACAAGGGATCAGCTACATGCGTGCGCAGTTCGTATTCGGCGAGGTGTGGATCGGCCTCCGGCGGAACCTGACCATGACGGTCGCCCTGATCGTGGTCGTCGCGATCAGCCTGTCCCTGCTCGGCACCGGCCTGCTGTTCGTCAAGCAGGTCAACCACACCAGGGCGCTCTGGCAGAGCAAGGTCGAGCTCTCCATCTACCTGTGCGACAACAACCCGCTGAGCCCCCAGTGCACCAAGAACGGCCCGGCGACGACTGCGCAGACGGCCCAGATCAAGCAGACGCTGCGCAAGCTTCCCCAGGTGGTCGGCGTCACCTTCCAGAGCCAGGAAGCGAATCTGCGCCAGTTCAGGAAGGAATTCGCCTACGACCCCGTCTTCATCGACTCGGTGCTGCCCGGCGACATCCCGGCCTCCTTCCAGGTCAAGCTCAAGAACGCGCAGTCCGACGCCGGACCCGTGACGGCTGCCGTTACCGGCATGCCAGGCGTGGACTCGGTCGGCGACGACTCGTCGATCCTGCAGAACTTCTACAAGCTGCTCGACGGCGCCAGGAACGCTGTCATCGTGGTGGCGATCATCTTGATCATCGCGGCGATCCTGCTGGTCGCGAACACCATCCGGCTGTCGGCGTTCAACCGGCGCCGGGAGACGGCCATCATGCGGCTGGTCGGTGCCTCGAACTTCTATGTTCAGTTGCCGTTCCTGGTCGAAGGCATGATCGCCGGGCTGTTCGGCTGGCTGGTCGCGGTCGGCCTGCTGGCAGGCGCGAAGGCTGGGCTCGACGGATTGCAGAACTACTTCCCGTTCCACGCCCAGCTCTCCGTGGGCGACCTCGTCGAGGTCGTCGTGGTGACCATGTTGATCGGCCTGCTGCTCTGCGGGACGACCTCGTTCCTCACGCTCAGGCGCTACCTACGAGTCTGATGGGTCACACTTAAACGGTGGCGGCAACGCAGGGTAAGTCCGAGGGCAAGTCGCGAGGCAGTAAAGCGTCGGGCAAGTCTGGGCAGGGCAGGAAGATCATCGCCAGCAACAGGCGCGCCAGGCACGACTACACGATCGAGGATGTGGTCGAAGCCGGAATCATGCTGACCGGGACAGAGGTCAAGTCGCTGCGGCTGGGTAGGGCAACCCTGTCCGACGGGTATGGCCTGATCACCGACGGTGAGGTATGGCTGCATGGCGTTCACATCCCGCAGTACCTGCAGGGCACTTGGACCAACCACGAGCCTCGACGGGTCCGCAAGCTGCTCCTGCATCGCAAGGAGATTGACCGGCTCGCCCGCTCGACCGCCGAAGGCGGCCTGACCCTCGTGCCCTTGTCGCTGTACTTTTCCGATGGAAAGGCGAAGATCGAACTCGCCCTCGCCCGCGGTCGTCGCACCTATGACAAGCGGCAGGAACTGGCACGAAGGGACGCCACGCGGGAGGTCGAACGTGCCATGCGGCGCCGAAGGTAGCACAATGGCGACTGATGGCCGACATGGCTAGGCGAGGCGCCCATTCTGCCAGGCATCGGGCGGGTCGACTCCCGCCCGATGCGGCCGCTGATGTGCAGCGCGGCAGCGGCGAGGACTTCGAGCCCGCCCAATTCGAGCGCGATCCAGCCGCGCTGGACGCGCTGCCCGCGGAGCCATTGCCATTTGAGCCGCCGCCGTTCGAGCCGCCGCCGTTCGAGCCGCCGGGGAATGAGCCGCCGGGGAATGAGCCACAGCGGTACCAGCCGGCGCCGGTCGATCCGAGGCAGTTCGGGCCGGCCGGGCGCCCGCAACCGCGATTCGTGCCAGCCGAGAACCCGCAGCCGGCGGCCGCACAGTACGGGCCACCGCACAGCCAGCCCGCCGCTTTCGAGGGCAGGCAGATCGGGCCGGCCAGGATCGGACCCCGGCCGCATGGGCCAGTCCGCCTCGGGCCAGACGATCTGAATGCCGCCCGTCAGGGCGCAAGCCCGCGATCGGCCGGCCTCCCGCGTCTCCGGCCACCTGCGAACCTCCAGCGTTTCGGCCAGGCCCTTCGTCGACCGGGCGGAGTGCGCGGGCCAGGACAAGGCGGACCTGCGGCTCCTGGGCGGCCTGGACCGCCCAGCCAACCGCGTCGCGGCCTGCTCAAGTCGCGCAGCACGATGATCAGGCTCGCCTCGCTGGCTTGCGCGGCGCTTGTGGTGATCATCGTGGGCGTAACAGGCGTGGGCCAGTCTGATCCGTCGGTGGCAGCCAGCGTCAAAGCCTTCCTGCTGGATTGGGAGAACCGCGACTACGCCGCGGCGGCCGCGCTCACAACCGGTCAGCAGCCAGCGGTGGCCAGCATGCTGCGGAACGCCTATAGCCAGCTCGGCGCCGCCGACCTCTCGCTCGGTATGGGCTCGATCCGCGTACACGGGGATACCGCGATGGCCTACTTCAACGCGGAGATCGATCTCGGCAGGGGCGGTCGGCCATGGAGCTACCAGGGCCACTTCACGCTGCGCAGGCACGGCAGCGGCTGGCTGGTCGCGTGGTCGCCGTCGGTGATAGTCCCTGGGCTCGGCCCTGGTGATCGGCTAGCCGTGCTGACGACGGTGCCGGGGCGGGCTCCGTTGCTCGACGCCTCAGGTAAGCCGCTGATCTTGAAATCGCGGGCAGTCGAGGTCGGCGTGCGGCCCGGCCGCGTCACTGATCCGATCGCCACGGCGAGGAAGTTGGCCCGGGTGACCGGGCTTGCCTCCTCAGAGGCCGACCAGATGGTCGGCCAGATTCTCGCCGCGCCGCCCAACACGTTCCTCGAATTGATCCAGCTGTCACCGCGCAAGTTCGCGCACCTGAACAGGGCGCTCGGGCGGGTGCCGAACCTGACCCATATCTGGGTCACCAAGCGCCTGTTCAGGAGCGTGGTACCTGACATCACCGGTCAGGTCGGCACGGAGGCGACCAAGCAGCTCATCGAAGATGGCTCTCCTTACCGGCCGGGTACAACCATCGGTCTCTCCGGCCTCCAGCAGACCTACCAGGCAACTCTCGCGGGAACGCCTACGACTAAGGTCGTCGTCCAGGACGCCAAGGGGCACCTGGTGAAGGTACTGAAGCGCTGGAGCGGGCAGCGCGGTACGCCGGTGCGAACCACCATCGACCTCAGGGTCCAGCGTGCCGCGCAGCGAGCGCTAACCGGTCTCGGGTACTCAGCCGCTATCGTCGCGGTTCAGGCGAACACTGGCCGGATCCTGTCCGTGGCCGAGCGTCAGGCTGGCGGGTTGCCTGACATCGACCCGCTGGCCGGGCGGTATCAGCCAGGGCAGGCGTTCACGATCGTGCCGACCGCCGCGCTGCTTTCCAAGGACAGCGGCCTGCTGCGCTCAAGCCGGACGGTCCCGTGCTTCCAGAGCACCACGGCCGGGACACGCCACTTCTCCAATAACCCGCCGGTGCCCAGGCTCAAGTGGCATTTCAACGTCGACTTCGCGAACGCCTGCACGACCACCTTCGCGCAGTTGTCGCAGTTGCTGACGCCGACCGAACTCCAGGCCGCTGCCGCGCAATTCGGCCTCGGTATCTCGTGGCGCCTGCCGCTGCAGCCGGCGGCGTTCGTCGGCAGCATCGAGAAACCGAGCTCGGTAGGCGAGACCGCCGCCGACGCGATCGGGACCGGTACTGTCCTGGTCAGCCCCCTCGATATGGCGCTGGCTGCTGGAGTTGTTGACTCGGGATCCTGGCACCACCCCTCGATCGTCATCGGCCCGACAGGCCCGACTCTGACGTCGGGGGAGCAGGTGCCGGTCAAGCTGAAGACCCACATCGTCAGCCAGTTGCAGCAGCTGATGGCTGGCACGGTCAGCTCCGGGGTCGCGAAGGCGGCACGGCTGTCAGGCAGCACGCTGTACGGCCAGGTAGGCAGCGCTCCGCTGCCTGGCCACCCGAAGATGCGGGCTGTCTGGTTCGTCGGGTTCCGCGGCGGGGTGGCGTTTGCCGTGGTGGCGCTCTCCCGATCCGCCAGCTTCGATCCCGCGGTCCAGATCGCCCACGATTTCGCCAAGGGATTGCCGGCCGGCTCCTGAGATGTGACCAGCGAGGCCTTCCACACGACGGGGAACGTCGGCGAGCGCGTTTGCCGCCGCCGGCAATCTCCGGTCAGTGCGGCGCTTAAATCGGGAGTTCACCGATGTGCCCGGCGGGGCTGACCTGAGATTGTTGAGAGAAAATCGTCACGGCGAGCAACCAAGCGGTAACGCTACGGCGTCTTACCTATTGAGGCTGGTCTGCCGCTTGGGGGGTTGCGGCCCAGCCGTCGTGATGAGAACCGGGCCTCATCTCGGGGGAGGCCCGGCGCCATTGGGACCGGCCCCGACCCTGCCGGTCATACCCCTGCGGGCGCGTCTTCGGCCACCGCCAGCGCCCGCAGGGGTTTCTTCTGCCCGGATTCAGCCGCTGCCCGGATCCAGCCGCACTCCCGGCGAGCCAGCGTCGGCCGCGCGACCAGGCGATCCGCGGAGCAAATGCCGTGGTCCGGAATGTGAATGTGCCGCCAGGCGTTGTGCACTTACGCTGAGATTCTCTGCAGGCTGCGGCGGTCAGGACCATCTCGGGTCTGTCACGCCAGCAGGCCAGTGAGTATCATCAGTGAAAACTCAATAGGGGGTGACTGGCTTCGACTTCGGTAGTTGATCCAGGGGAAGCGGGCCGAGGGTTGCGGTGATGACCTCGCAAATCCTGTTGCCGCAAACGATAAGTGCCAATTCAACGCGCACTAGTCTCGCCCTCGCTGCCTAAGCGAGATTCGAGACCGTCAGTCCGGGAGTTCCTCCGACCCGGTGCCTGGCGTCAGCTAGGAGGATCCACCGCTTAGCCCGGTCGCGGGACTAATCGGGACATCTAACAGCGACTGAGCCCGTCGGCGGCTTGCCTGCGTGACCGCCGGGGCTGAGAAAAGCACAGCAGGCTGCGCCCGGAGAAGCCCTGGTGAGGTACGGAAGGACGCGGGTTCGATTCCCGCCACCTCCACGAACAGACGACGCCGCGAGGCGGCCTGAAATGGCCAGCCTCGCGGCGTTTGTCATGAGTCATGCTCACGGACAGTTCTGGCTCCCGCACGCAGCACCCGCGCCAGCGCTCCGGCCCGCCCGCGTTTCCCGCTCCGCCCGCCCGCCGCTTCCCGCTCCGGCCCGCCCGCGCGCCTCACACCCAGCCGTCCGCCACTCTGGATCCGATTCGGCCACCTCGACGCCCGGATTCGAATGATTTGTCGATGGCAAACGGATCCAATGTCGAAAGGACGCCGCTCGCAGTGCTGCCTCAGCCTCGACACTGGCGCCCATGCGCACTGGCGACGCGGTGCGCACTGGCGGCGGTGCGCACTGGCGGGCGTGCGCACTGGCGGGCGTGCGCACGGCGGATCGGCGATGGGTGGTGGCACTTTGCGGGGAGCGGCGCCTTGCGCGGTCGGCTGGCGTCTTGGTGTGGAGAGCGACGCTGGTCGGGTCCGGCTGTCGCGACAGATAGGGGCGGCGTGTCGCCGCAAAAGGCGTAAACGTTAAATTGAGTCAGCGAATTCGTCTGTCGTCGGGCAGGATGGTCGATTGTGCTGCTGACGATCACGACGACGGGCGGATCGCCCGCCAACGGCGCGGAGGGTGACCGACGGCGCCACCTCGTCGTGGCCGGCGACGGACCTTGGCTACCTGCTGCACAAGAACCCGGCGCGGGTCCAGGCTTTCGAGGTCGCGTCGGGAACGGCGCACGTGTTCTACCCCGAGGCTAGGCCCGCCAGATGCACCGCCGCGTTGCTGCTCGAGGTCGACCCGGTCGGACTGATTCGCGGCCGCCGCGGACCCGAGGGCGGCGAGGGCTTCAGCCTCGGGCAGTACGTCAACGACCGGCCTTACGCCGCGTCGAGCATGCTCGCGGTGGCGATGTCGCGCGTGTACAAGACCGCGATGAGCGGGCGCTGCGAGGCCAGGCCCGAACTTGCGGCGAGCCCGATCCCGCTCGAACTGGCGATACCGGTGCTGCCCTGCCGCGGCGGCCCTGACCTGGCGCGGCGGCTGTTCGAGCCACTCGGCTGGCAGGTCGCCGCGACGCGGATCGCGCTGGACGAGGCGTTTCCTTCGCTGGGGTGACTCCCGCTACCTTGATCTGGTCTTGTCCGGCTCGCTCAGGCTGGCCGACGCGCTGAACCACCTGTACGTCACTGCTCCCGGTTCTCGACGACAGCAAGCACTACTGGGTCAGCACCGACGAGGTCGACAAGCTGGTCAGGGCCGGCGAGGGCTGGCTCGCCGGGCATCCCGAGAAGGCGCTGATCACGCGCCGCTACCTGGCACACAGGTCGAGCCTGTACAACTCGGCGCTGGCCAGGCTCGCCGAGGTCGATGACGCCGAGCCCGAGTCGTTCGACAACGCCGTGCCAGACCCCGATCAGGAGCCCGACGGCGAGACCGGCCTGATCGTGGCCGTCGCGACCGGATGGACGAGCGCAGGGCCGGTGAGCAGGGAGCGGCCGATGCGCCGGTCCCGCTGGCCGAGCAGCGCCGCGGGGCGGTGCTCGCAGTGCTGCGCGCGGCCGGCGCGCACCGGGTCGCCGACGTCGGCTGCGGGGAGGGCGCGCTGACCGCTGCGCTGCTGGCTGACGACATCTTTACCGAGGTCATCGCCGCCGATGTGTCCTCGCGGGCGCTCGAGATCGCCGAGCGGCGGCTCAGGCTGGACCGGATGCCGCCGCGCCAGCGGGAGCGGCTCAGGCTGATCCAGTCGTCGCTGACCTATCGGGACCAGCGGCTCGCCGGGCCTGGACGCGCTCGTCCTGATGGAGGTCATCGAGCACATCGACCAGCCCCGGCTGGCCGCGCTTGAGCGGACCGTCTTCACCGACGCTGCGCCCGAGCACGTCGTGGTCACGACGCCGAACAGCGAGTACAACGTCCGGTACGAGTTCGCTCGCCTCCTGGAGCGATGCGGCACCGCGATCACCGCTTCGAGTGGACCCGCGCCGAGTTCGCGCCTGGGCGCAGCGGGTCGCGGCCGAGCGCGGCTACGAGGTCCGGTTCCTGCCGGTCGGCCAGGACGATCAGGAGGTCGGGCCGCCCACGCAGATGGCGGTGTTCAGCCGCATCGCTCACCTGCCCGCCCAGGACAGCATGACCGGACCAGACGCCGAGCCGGGGAGCGCGGCATGAGCGAGCACGAGCAGTCGCGCGGCGGGCGCGTCATCGACGTGCCCGAGCTGAGCCTGGTCGTGCTGATCGGCGCCAGCGGCGCCGGCAAGTCGACGTTCGCCCGCGCCCACTTCGCGCCCGACCGAGGTGATCTCCAGCGACTTCTGCCGCGGCCTGGTCGCCGACGACGAGAACGACCAGTCGGCCAGCAAGGACGCCTTCGACGTCCTGCACTTCATCGCCGGCAAGCGGCTCGCGGCCGGACGCCTCACCGTGATCGACGCGACGAACGTGCAGCAGGAGAGCCGCAAGCAGCTGCTCAACCTGGCCAGGGAGCACGACGTGCTTGCCGGTCGCGATCGTGCTTGACCTGCCCGAGCGCGTCTGCGTCGGCAGGAACGCCGCAAGGCCGGACCGCCCGTTCGGCGCGCACGTGATCCGCCGCCAGCGCGACCAGCTGCGCCGCGGTCTGCGCGGCCTGGAACGCGAGGGATTCCGGCGGGTGCACGTGCTGCGGTCGGAAGCGGAGGCCAGTTCCGCGCTGCTGACCAGGACCAAGCTCTTCAACGACCTGCGGGACCAGACCGGGCCGTTCGACGTCATCGGCGACGTGCACGGCTGCCGCGCCGAACTCGAGGCGCTGCTCGCCGACCTCGGCTATGAGCTGGCCAGAGACGAGCAAGGCCGCGGCACGGGGCCCGCCATCCGGCGGGCCGCCGCGCCGTCTTCGTCGGCGACCTGGTCGACCGCGGCCCCGACACTCCTGGCGTGCTGCGCCTGGTCATGGGCATGGTCGCCGGCGGCGACGCGCTGTGCGTGCCAGGCAACCACGAGAGCAAGCTGCTGCGGGCGCTGCGCGGCCGCAAGGTGCAGGTCACGCACGGGCTGGCCGAGTCGCTCGCGCAGCTTGAGGCAGAACCGGCGGCGTTCCGTGGCCGAGGTCGAGTCGTTCCTCGACGGGCTGATCTCGCACTACCTGCTGGACGGCGGCAAGCTCGTCGTCAGCCACGCGGGGCTGCCCGAGCGCTTCCAGGGCCGGGCGTCCGGCCGGGTGCGCTCCTTCTGCCTGTACGGCGAGACCACGGGCGAGACCGACGAGTTCGGGCTGCCGGTCCGCTATCCCGTGGGCGAACGACTACCGGGGCAGCGCGATGGTGCTCTACGGCCACACGCCGGTGCCCGCCGCCGAGTGGGTGAACGGGACCCTGTGCCTGGACACCGGCTGCGTGTTCGGCGGCCGGCTCACCGCGCTGCGCTACCCGGAGCGCGAGTTGGTCTCGGTGCCGGCCGCTCAGGTCTACTACGAGCCGGCCCGGCCGTTCCCCGTGAACGCCGAGGCAGCCGAGGCCGCGGCGCGCAGGCATCGAGCCAGAAGTCGCGTCGTCGGGCGGCCGCCGCAGCCAGGAGCGATCCTGACGTGCTGGACATCGCCGACGTGACAGGCCGGCGGACCGTCGAGACATCCCGGTACGGGCGGATCACGGTCAGGGAGGAGAACGCGGCCGCCGCGCTGGAGGTGATGAGCAGGTTCGCGGTCGACCCGCGCTGGCTGCTGTACCTGCCGCCGACGATGAGCCCGGTCGCGACGTCGACCAGGCCAGGGCTGCTCGAGCATCCTGATCAGGCGTTCGACGCCTACCGGGCCGAAGGCGTGGATGCGGTCGTGTGCGAGGAAAAGCACATGGGCTCGCGCGCGGTCGCCCTGGTCTGCCGGGACGACGACGTCGCGCGGCAGCGGTTCGGCGCGGCGGACGGAACCTCAGGCGCGATCTGGACCCGGACCGGCCGTCCGTTCTTCCGGCCGGCCATCGCCGGGGAGCTGCTGGCCAGGCTGCGGTCCGCGGCCGAGGCCGCCGGGCTGTTCGACGAGCTCGGCACCGGCTGGCTGCTTGCTCGACGCCGAGCTGATGCCCTGGAGCGCGAAGGCCGAGGAGCTGCTCAGGGCCCAGTACGGCGCCGTCGGCGCGGCGGCCCGGCACGTGCTGCCCGCCGCCATGGGCGCGCTCGACCAGGCCGCGGGTGCTGGCCTCGACGTCGCCGGCCTGACCGAGCGGACCAAGGCGAGGGCAGCGAACGCCGAGGCCTTCACCGCGGCTTACCGCCGGTACTGCTGGCCGGTCGACGGGCTCGATGGCGTCAGGTTCGCGCCGTTCCAGCTTCTGGCCACCGAGGGCGCGAGTTACTCGGACCGCCCGCACGCGTGGCACCTCGCCGTGGCTGACCGCCTCGCCGCCGCCGAAACCGAGCTCATCGCGACGACCCGCAGGCTGGTGGCCGACACGACCGATCCCGGCTCGTTGGCCGCCGCGACCGCCTGGTGGGAGCAGCTGACCGCCGACGGCGGCGAAGGCATGGTCGTCAAGCCGGCGGCCAACCTGGTCCGCGGCCGGCGCGGCTTGGTCCAGCCTGGACTCAAGGTGCGCGGGACTGAATACCTGCGGATCATCTACGGTCCTGACTACGCCGAGCCCGCCAACCTGGACCGGCTCCGCTCCCGCGGCCTGGGCACAAGCGCTCGCTGGCCGCGCGGGAGTACGCGCTCGGGCTTGAGGCGCTCGACCGGGTCGCCAGGGGCGAGCCGCTCTGGCGGGTGCACGAGTGCGTGTTCGCTGTCCTCGCCCTCGAGTCCGAGCCGGTCGACCCGCGGCTGTAACGGCCGGCTGCCGAGCCGAGACGGCAGCGGGCGATTGTGTTGAAATAGTGAAATCACGCAATCAGGCCTAGTGCACCTCAATCGCCGAGCGTACGCGGAGTGGGAGACAGCGGGACATGAGTGACGATCTGCCAGCCCGGGAGGGTTATCTGTCCTTTGCCGGGTACCGGACGTGGTACCGGGTAACCGGGGAGGCCGAGGAGCCAGGGAAGTTCCCGCTGCTCTGCCTGCACGGCGGGCCCGGCGCGACCTGGCACCACATGGAGCCGTACACCGAACTCGCGGCAGACGGCCGCAGGGTCATCTGCTACGACCAGCTCGGCTGCGGCAACTCGGCGATCGCAGAGCCGCACGACCCCGCGATGTGGACGACCGAGCTGTACCTGGCTGAGCTCGCCGCGCTGCGCGAGGAGCTAGGACTTGAGCGCTGCCACGTCCTCGGTCACTCCTGGGGCGGGATGCTCGGCATGGCGTACGCGATCACCAAGCCGGCCGGGCCTGGTCAGCCTGCTGGTCGAGTCCTCTCCCGCGAGCGTGTCGTTCTGGCTGACCGAACTGGACAAGCTGCGCGCCGAACTGCCGCCCGAGGTCGACGCGGTGCTGCGGCGGCACGAAGCGGCTGGTACGACCGACAGCGAGGAGTACCAGACCACGATGGTCGCGTTCTACGACCGGCACGTATGCCGGGTCCGGCCTTACCCTGACTGGCTGGACCGCTGTTTTGGCGGGCTCGAGGCGAACCCCGAGGTGTACCACACCATGAACGGGCCGAGCGAGTTCCACGTGATCGGGCCGTTGAAGGACTTCGACGTCACGGCCGATCTCGGCGAGATCGAGGCGCCAACGCTGCTCTTCTGCGGTGAGTTCGACGAGGTGACCCCCGCGACCGTCGCCCAGGCGCACGCGGGATCTCGGGCTCGCAGTTCGTCGTCCTCCCCGGGTGTTCGCACATGGGCCAGGCGGAGCGGCCTGACCTGGCGCTCGGCCTGGTCCGCGGCTGGCTGGCCGGCGTGGAGTCTGCCCTGCGGCGCGGCTCGATCGTGGGCTAGCTGCCTGGGCATAACCATGCAGCATGCGCTGTTATCGCCTTTGCCCGAGTAGTCGCCGATGGTCGTGATGTCCGCGATGTTCGATGTGTCGATCGCATCGGACCCCGCGAGCCCCGACAGTCACGAGAACAGTGAACCGGCACGCTCGGGTGAACGTGCCAACAGTGTGAACGTAGGAGCGCCGACGTGACCGTGCACGACATCGACCTTCAGACCCTGAGCGGAGATCCCGCGACCCTCGGCGACTTCGCCGGCTCGACGATCCTCGTGGTCAACGTGGCGTCACAGTGCGGCCTGACGCCGCAGTACGAGGGCCTGCAGCGGCTCTACGAGCGGTTCGCCGACCGCGGCCTCGTGGTGGCCGGCTTCCCGTGCAACCAGTTCGGCGAGCAGGAGCCTGGCACGTCCGACGAGATCAGCGAGTTCTGCTCGGTGAACTACGGCGTCACGTTCCCGATGTTCGCCAAGATCGACGTCAACGGGCCCGACCGGCACCCGCTGTACGCGGAGCTGACCGAGACCGCCGACGCCGAGGGCAAGGCCGGCGACATCCAGTGGAACTTCGAGAAGTTCCTGATCGGGCCGGACGGCAAGGTGCTGGCCAGGTTCCGGCCGCTGACCGAGCCTGAGGCGCCGGAAGTCGTCGGCGCGATCGAGTCCAGCCTGGCTGGATAGCCGCGCTCAGGCCAGGCGGCCGGGCCCGCGCTTGATCATCTGGGCGGCGATGATCGAGCGCTGGACCTCGCTGGTGCCCTCCCAGATCCGCTCCACCCGCAGCTCGCGGAAGAACCGCTCGGCCGCGTACTCGCGCATGTAGCCGCGGCCGCCGAAGACCTGGACGGCGCGGTCGGCGACCCGGCCGGCCATCTCGGCCGCGTAGAGCTTGGCCATCGAGCACTGCGCGTGCTGCACCTTGACGTCGGCACCGTCGTCGATGCCGCGCGCCGTCTCGTAGGTCAGCGCCCTGGCCGCGAACAGCTCGGTCAGGCTGTCGGCCAGCATCGCCTGGACAGCGCCGAACTCCGCGATCGGTCGTCCCGAGACGATGCGCTCTGACGCGAACGAGGTCATCTCGGCGATCAGTCGCTCCGCCGCTCCCAGGCACCGGGCCGCGACCATCAGCCGCTCGAACCTGAACCACTCGTAGGCGAAGGCTCATGCCGTCGCCCTCGGCGCCGACGAGTTGGGCGGCAGGAACCCGCACGTCCTCGAACGCCACGATCGGGTGCTGGTGGGCGTGGCCGAGCGTGTGCATGTAGGCAGGCGTCCGCACCACCCGCACGCCAGGCGTGGGCAGGTCGACCAGGAACATCGCGTGCTCGCCGACATGCTCACCGTCGGTCAGCTTGCCCTGGAAGAACGCGTAGTCCGCGGCGTTGAACGAGGTCACGTGCCACTTCACGCCGTTCAGCACGTAGTCGTCGCCGTCCCGGCTCGCGGTCGCCTCGATCGCGTCGACGTCCGAGCCCGCGCCTTCCTCGGTGATCGCGTAGCACTCGCTGCGCTCGCCGCGCGCCGACGGCTTGACGTAGCGCTCCATCTGGTCGGGCGTGGCCACGTCAGGCAGCCAGGACGGCGGCGTCGCGACGACCCAGGCCAGCGCGTTGGTGACGCGGCCGACCTGCTCCTGGATCAGCACCTGCTGCAACGAGGTGCAGCCGCCGCCGCCGAGCTCCTTGGGCAGGTTCGACGCGAACAGGCCAAGCTCGATCGCCCGCGCCGTGTGCTGGGCTTCCTGGTCAGCTGGTAGCTCGCCGCCTGCGAGCTCAACCCCGGTCTCCAGCGGGATCAGCTCGTCGGCGAACATACGCGCCCTGGCCTGGATATCCAGATCCAGCTCTGACAGGCTGTACATCGGTCCCCTTCCGGGCCAGGCGTCACCCACTGCCAGCGGTAGCCAGTGCTAATCTCTGCCGTGTGTCGGAGCCTTAAGGTGCCTTGACTGAACGTTCAGTCTATGCCAGCATCGGCGGCATGCCAATGGTGGACTCGGCCGACGCGGTCGTCGTGGGCGGCGGCACGGTCGGGCGCCTGGTGCGCCTACTTCCTGCGAGCGTCCGGCGTGGGCAGGGTCGTACTGCTGGAGAAGGACAGGCTCGGCCAGGGCGCGAGCAGCAGGGCGGCTGGCGTCGTCAGGACGCAGGGCGGCACCGCGTGGGCGGTACAACTCGGCGAGTGGTCGCGCCGCTTCTACCTCGGCCAGGCCGAATTGCTCGGCATCGACTCTGGCTTCACCCCGCAGGGTTACGTGCTGCCGTGCTTCACGCCAGCCGAGGTCACGGCGGCCCACGAGCGGATGGCCATGCAGAACTCGCTGGGCCTGGACGTTCGCTGGCTGGAGCCCGACGAGTTCGACAGGATGAACCCGGCCATGGCGCCGGGGCTCACGCTTGGCGCGACGTATTGCGCCGAGGACGGCTACCTGCACCCGCCGCGCAACGTGACCGCCTACGCGCACGCGCTCGCGGCCAGCGGCGTGCGGGTGCTCGAGCACACCAGCTTCACCGCGCTGGACGTGACAGCCGGCGCGGTCACGGGGGTACAGACAAGCGCGGGCCCGATCACCGCGCCGCTCGTCGTGCTCACCGGCGGACCCGAGCTTGCCGCGGTCGGCAGGCTCGCTGGGATGACCATCCCGGCCGGCGCGGTCCGGCATCAGGTCGCCGTCACCGAGCAGCACCCCGACCTGGCGCCTGCCAGGCTGCCGATGCTCTTCGACCTGAAGGTCGGCCTGTACTGGCGGCCGGAGGATGGCGGGATGCTCTTCGGCATGTCGAATCCAGACGAGCCGCCCGGCGAGGCCCGCTCCGTCGACACCGCAGTACCTCGAACTGATCCTGCGGCGGCTGCACACGCTGGTCCCGGTGACAGCCGGCCTCGGATTGCGCCGGACCTGGGCGGCCACCATCGACTACACGCCCGACCACCTGCCGATCATCGGACCGGCGATTGTCTCTGGTCACAGGATTAACGGGGCCACCGTGGCCAGTGCCGGAGGCCACGGAATGATGTGGGGCCCGGCTGTGGCCAGGGCGGCGGCGGACGTCGCACTGACCGGTCACTCGTCCGTGACTGATGTCAGTGACCTCGGCCTTGACCGGTTCGACGAGCACGGCAACAGCCGCCTCGCTACCGATCCGATCGCCCTCCCGTTTCCCGAGAAAACACAGCCTTTCCCGGAGAAGACGACCGCGCAGGCCTGAGTCCAGCAGCAAGGAAAGGAACGCCATGACGGACACCAACCCGGCGACGCCCTATCTCGCGGCGGCCGCCGCCGCGGAGCTCGAGGACTGGGGCCCGCTCGAAGAGGCCACCGGTGAGGAGATGACCACGAGCGGGCTGACGCTGTGGCAGGACGGCGACCAGGAAGCTGGCGTCTGGCAGTGCACACCTGGCCCGTCGTACTGGAAGCTCGAGACCCATGAGTTCGTCCAGATCCTGGCGGGCAGGATGACCGTCACCCCGGACGGCGGATCGCCCACCGACATCGGCCCTGGCGACATCGCGGTGTTCCCGCGCGGCTGGGCGGGCACCTGGCAGATCCACGAGACGATCCGCAAGGTCTACGTCCTCTTCGAGTAGCCAGCAGAGGCGAGCCCGGGGCCCGCGCCGTCCGCCGCTAGTGCGTCAGAGTGGCGTCAATCCCGGTGACAGTTGCGCTCGCGCCGACCTTGATCACGGTTGCCGTAGCCGCCGAGCTCGCGTCCTGCCACCACTGGGTCTTGAACCCAGCGTCGCCGCACCCGGTGCTGAACTTCACCTTGTATCGGCCCGGCTGGACGTCAAGCAGTGAGTAACTCCCGGACGTCGTCGTGATCGCGACTTCGCGCAGGCGCGGGAAGAACCCGCCGAGGTTCTTGCCGATCGGGACAGCGGTGACGCACTCACGGCTGACCTGTGTCTGCCCAGGGCCAGTCACGGTACCGGTCACGGTCCCGAACGGCTGCAGAGTGGCGTCGATGCCAGTTGTCTGACCACCTGCCGTGACGGTAACGATGTCGGCGGTGGCTTGCGTTGGCTTGCTCTTGTACCACTGTGATGCGAGCGACGTGACGCCGAAGACGCAGGTCGGGTCGTTGAAGAAGACCTGGTACTGGCCAGCAGCCAGCCCGGTCGCCGTGTATGTCCCGTCGATGCCTGTTTCAGCGAACCCAAACGAACCGTTCGGGTCGACCGGGAAGAGCTCGACGCAGGTACCTGTCTGCGGGCGCGGTTGTGTCCCGCCGGTCACCGTTCCAGAGATGGTTGCGCCGGGACCGAGCCGGGCGTTGATGCCGGTCGTCGTGTGCGGGGCCGTCACATGCACGAGCCCAGCCCTGTTCTCTTCAGCTAGGTCCGGGCCCTTCGCATAGCACCGGGAGAACGAGACCGTGTAACGTCCCGTGGCCAGCCCGTGCATGGTGTAGTGGCCGGTCTTGTCGGTCTGAGCGAAGCCGAAGCTCTGCGCCGCACCGTTAAAGGCGTCGACGCACTCGTTCCGCACTGGCTTGCCCGTCGCAAGCGCGACGACCTGCCCGGACATCGAGCCGCCGACAGCCATGACTGCGTTGATTCCTGAGGTCGTGTGCGCGGACCGGACCCGCACCGGATCTGCGGCCGCCTCGGTCGCGCGGCCGTGATACCACTGACTCGCGTATTTGGTGCCGCAGCCATAGAAGAAGACCTTGTATGAGTCGGCCGCCAGGCCTGTGATCATGTACCGGCCATTCTCAACGAAGCCCTGGAACACTGAAGAGAGAACCTGGATGCCCGTCTTGGCGTGGACCAGGTACAGGCATGTATTCGAGGTTCGGCGGCCGGCCGCATCCGTCACAACCCCGCTGACGGCGCCTCCCGTACGCATCACAGCGTTGATCCCGCTCGTGAGGCCGGCCGGGATCGACAGCAGGTCAGGGAACTGCACCTCGGGCTTTGCCCGGTACCAGTGGCTGGCGTACTTGCCGCCGCCTCCACATCCGAAGCTGACCTGGTACTGGCCCGGTGCGAGATTTACTGCCCGGTACTTGCCGGCGTTTGTGCCCACGATTTCCCCGAACCCATCAGGGCCGAAAGCCACCTCCGACTGGTCGGAGATGCCCACGCAGATGTCACTGAGCGGATTACCTGATGAGTCGGTCACGACGCCGGCGATGGTCGCGCCCGGATGCATCGCGGCGTCGATTCCGGTGGTGATCTTGCCCGCGCTCAGGGTGATCGGGTCGGCCGAGCCACTGCTCGCCTCGTCGTTGTAGTACTGCGGAGCAACGCTGCCTCCGTTGTCGCAGCCGGTGAACTGGGCCGTATACGAGCCCGCTTGCAGGCCGCCGAAGGAGTAGGAGCCGTCGGAGTCGGTTTCGGCGAAGACGTTGCCGTGCGCACCGACGGCCTGGACGCAGATCCCTTCCAGCGGATGGCCATGCGGGCCTGTGACCACGCCCGAGAACCCAGCCCCTGGCTTGAGGTATGCGTTCACACCGGCACGGGTGTGGGGTCGGCTGACGCTGACCGACCGGAACTGGGGCAGGAAGTTAGTGGAGCTTTGCCCGAAGCAGCTGGGATCGAAATCGACCTGGTACCTCCCGCCCACGAGCCCCGGCAGCCGATAGGTGCCGTCCTTGCGGGTGAACGTGCTCGCAGAGTCGTGCTTATTGCCCGCGCTCACACAGATCCCGGCTAGGCGCTTGCCCGACGAGTTGACCGCCCTGACCGTTCCTGAGATGGTCGCGCCACGATCGAGGGCAGCGTCGATGTGCCGTGCGAGTTTGGTGCCCCGGATCTTGATGCCTGTTGCGTGCGCCGCCGATGTGCGCAGCCGCCACCACTGGGGCACGTATTTGTCGGTGCAATCCGCTGAGAACGCGACCGTGTACCGGCCAGAAAATAGCCCGTGCAGTGTGTAACCGCCAGCCCGACCGGAGCGGAAACCGAAGCCGACGAAGGCACCAGGTATGCGTCCCTCGACGTCGATGCAGATATGCCCTAGCGGCTTGCCAGACCTGGTGCGAGTGGTCCCGGAGATCTCACCGCCCTGCTTCAAATGGGCGTTGATATCCGTCTTCGTCTTGGCCGCCCTGACCCGTATCGCGACAACCTTTGGCGTCGGGAACAGGGAATTAATGTCCGGATACCACTGATCCAGCCAGTTCCCGGAGTTGGCACAGCCGAACTGGGCGCTGAATTCCACCTGGTAGCGGCCAGGCTTCAGTCCTGTGATGTGGTAAAAGCCGGTCTTCGATGTGACTGCACCCTCGCCTTGGCCGCCGCCGACCCGATTGGCGGCCGCGCAGATGCCTTTCAGGGGTTGACCACCGCTGGTCACACGGCCTGAAATGCCGCCGGTGCCAGCCTTGCTGGCCGACGCGGCGAGACGTGCTTTCACCGCTGCTGCGCCAAAGGGGATTGCGGTCACAGCGGGCAGCGCTTTCGCCTGGCCTATGCCGAGTCCAACCTTGGCCGGGAGTCCTGGCCACAGATACGTTTCAACAGCCGTGGTGCCGGACGTCACGCAATTGCTAATGCTGACGGCGTACTGGCCGGAGCGCAGGCCGGGCAGAATGTAGCGGCCGTTGGCCCGGCTCCTGGCGAGGACTGTGCCGGACGGCCCGTTCGCGGTGATGCACGCGCCGGCAACCGGCCGCCCGGTCATGCCGCGCACGACCCCGGTCAGCGCGCCGTTAGCGTGGCCGAGCCTGGCCGCGGCCCCGAGGAAGCCGGCCGCGAGTCCGGCGCGCTCGCGGATGCCCGCGTGTTCGCTCAGCCAGTGCTCGCGTGCCATCAGCATGGACCGCTGAGCGGCGAGCGGAGTCGGCGCCGACCTCCGGAGCGTCGGCGCCGATGGGCTCGCGGTGTGACGCTGATGCACTGCCTTGCCCGAGGTGCCGGCCTGCGCCGGGACGGCGGCGAGGCCGCCAGCGAGCGCGCCAGCCATCGCGGCGATTGTCAGGGACTTGCCGAGCACGGGGCGCCCTCCTGCTGAGGTGTCAGTGCGCGCCGCCGGGAGCGGCGGCGCGCACTGGCTCTCGTCACTTAACCGCGTGGCAGCGCCTGGTCGATTCCGCTGGTGACCTTGGCGGCGGTGACGTGCACGAACCGGCCGCCGAACTCGGTCTTGGAGTTCTTGTACCAGCGGGTCGCGAAGCCGTTCGCCCCGCAGCCGGCGGTGAACTTGATCTTGTAGGGACCGGGCTGCAGACCGGCGATCCGGTAGCCGCCACCGGCTGCGGCCGTCACCGCGGCCGGGACGCCGATGCCTCCGGCTTGCGGCACAGCCTCGACGCAGACACCGGCGAGCGGCTTGCCGCCCGGCCCGCGCACCACGCCGGTGATCGCACCGGTCACGCGCATGCTGACGTTCGCGCCTGCGGTGGTGTTGCCAGCGGTCACCGACACCGGCCCGGATAGCGTGGCCGACAGCGTCGGCGCGTTGCTCGAGCAGGACGGATCGCCCGCCAGGATCTCGTACTTGCCCGCCAAGAGGTTGGTGGCGACGAAGCTCCCGCCAGCCAGCGCGAAGGCCTGAGAGCCGGTCGCCGTCTGGCTGAGCGGCAGGAGGTCGACGCAGGTGCCGGGCGCCGGCATGGTGTGCCCGTTCAGCAGCCTGACCGATGCCACGCCGGACACCGAGCCACCCACGCTGAGCTGCTCATCGACGTTGTGGACGGCCTGGCCGGCGACCACGTGCACGCTCCCGGGCCTGACCTGCCCGGCCAGCGCGGACTCGCCAGAGCAGGGCAGGTACTCGAGGATGTACTGCCCGGTGCCGAGGCCGTCCACGAAGTAATGGCCGCGCCGGTCGGTCAGATTCTCGCTCAGCGTGCTCATGTCCGGGGTGAACGCGAAGACGCAGACGAAGGAGACCGGCCGCTTGGTCGGCTTGAAGACGACCTGACCCGTGATCGTCGCGCCCTTCGCGAGCGCGGCGTCGATGTTGGGCGTCGTGCCGGCCGGCCGCACCGCGACCAGGTTGGCCGCCGATTGCGAGGAGTGGTTCTTGTACCACTGGTTCGCGTAGTTCACGCCCGTGATGCCGAGGAAGGGGAAGTCCCCGCCGCAGCTGGAGAACTCGACCTGGTACCGGCCGGGGGTCAGGTCGCCGACGGTGTACGTGCCGTGCCCGCCGCTGAACGTCAGGTTGCTCGCGCCCGTGCGCGGGTTCGTCGCGGTCACGCAGATGCCCGAGACTGGATGACCCGCCTTGTTGAGCACGACGCCGGTGACCTTGCCGGCCAGCGTCAGCTTCGCGTCGACGCCGGCGGTGATCTTCCCGCCAGGCACCGAGACCAGGTCGAGCGGCGCGCCGAAGCCCTGCCGGAAGAACTGCTGAGTCGCATAGGGCGACTGCCCGCAGAACCGGTGCTTGGCGGTCAGCCCGAAGAAGGCGACTCCGTACTGGCCTGGCGGCAGGTTCGTGGCGCTGAACCGCCCGCCGCGGGCGACCGACAAGATGCTGAAGAAGTTGAGGCCGCCGCCGGCTCCGGTGATGGCCTGCGTGATGACGCAGACTCCGCCCACGAGCCGGCCCGCCTGGTCGGTCACGCGGCCGGTGATCGTGCCGCCAGGACGCAACCTGCCGTCGATGCCGCCGGTGGTCTGTCCTGCTGTCACCGAGATGGAGGTCGGACCGAAGAAGGTCGGATCCGATTTATAGGCAAGCGGCGCGACGCTGCCGCGGTTGCCGCAGCCGCCCTCGAAGCCGACGAAATAGTCGCCCGTGGTGAGCTGCGGGAGCCGGTACGAGCCGTCGCTCTTGGTCACGGTCTGCCCGCCGAACTGGGAGGAGGAGAAGACGCAGACTCCGGCGAGAGGTTTGCCGTGCGGATCAAGCACGACGCCCTTGATGATGCCGCCGGTCGGCAGCGTCGCGTTCGCGGTGGTGGTGACCTGGCTGGTGACGGTGGCGTTCTCTTCAACGGGTAGGTAGTTGCCCTTGTTGCCGCAGTCGGAGATCGCGCCGCCGGGGATGAACTGCACGTCGTAGCTGCCAGGAGGCACGCGCTTCGCGGTGTAGGTGCCGTCCGCCGCCGTGATCGCGAACGCGAATCCGAAGCTGCTGCTCTGCGCGACCACGCAGATGCCGCCGAGCGGCTGGCCGTCAGAGTTCGTCACCTTGCCGGTGAGCGTGCCATCGAGTTGCAGCACCGCGTCGATGTGGGGTGTCACCTTGCCGATGCGAACGGTGACCTGGCTGGGGTAGGTAAACGGGGCAAACGGCCTGCGGTTGCCGCAGCCGGGCGCGAAGTCCACCTCGTAGCTTCCCTTGGCCAGCCCGATGGCGCGGTAGGTCCCGTTGGCCGCGGTGATGACCTCGTTGAAGGTGAACCCCTGCAGGGAGAACAGGTCCACGCAGATGCCAGCGAGCCTGTTTCCCCCGGCATCCTTGACCGTGCCAGAGACCGTGCCGCCCAGCTTCACGAACGCGGTGACGCCCGTGGTGACCTTGCCGTTGGTGACGGCGACTGGCCTGCGCACACTGGCGGGCAGGTAGGGAGAGGACGAGCGGCTGCAGCCAGGGAAGATCGCGACGTGATACGTGCCGGTCGCCAGGCTCGTCAGCCGGAAACTCCCGTCCTTGTGCGTCACGGCGGTCCCGACGAAGAGCCGCTGCCCGCCAGTGCCGATGGCCTCCACGCACAGGCCCGCGAGCGACGGGTGCGGGTTCCGCAGCGCGTGCACGTGGCCCGTCATCACCGCGCCGGCCCCCAGCGCCGCGTCGATGTGCGTGACGTCCTGATGGGCCTTCAGGTGCAACACCGTCGCCTTGCCGACCGAGCCGGCCGCCTTCCACAGCTGGGGCGCGAAGTTGGCCTTGGTCGCGCACAAGGGCAGGAAGTCGACGACGTAGCGCCCAGGCCTGACCTTGAGCCGGTAGTCGCCCGTCTTCGAGGTGCGTACGACCGGGCCGGACAGGAAGCGGTCGCGCGGTGACGTGGCCAGGACGCACACCCCGGCGAGGGGCCGCCCTGCCTTGGTCGATACGTGGCCAGAGATGTGCCCGGCTTTGCTCGCGTTTCCTGAGGCCTGGACGTCCGCGCCCGACATCAGCGTGCGGATCTCCCTGTCGATCCGCTGCGCCGGGCTCAGCTGCGGCTTCTTTGTGGCCGGGCGGGTGAATCGCGGAGAAATCATGCTGAGCTTGACGGACGCGAGCCGGACCGGCGATGGGGATCCGGTCACCAGAACCCGCTTGGCAGAATTGCGGGTCAGGCCGCCGTACCACTGGCCGGTGACCTTGCTGACGGGGGAGCAGCCGCGGTACTCGACGCGGTACGCGCCCCTGGGCAGGCCCGAGATGACGAACCGGCCGTCCGGCCCCGAGTAGGCCTTGCGGGTGGCCAGCGGATTGCTCGCGACGACGCACACGTTGGCCTCGGGAGCGCCGTTCGGGCCCCTGACCAGCCCGACGATGGAACCGCGCCGGTCACGCAGGGCCATCAGCCGCTTGGCGCGAGCCAGCGCCTTGCGCTGGGCCGCGGTCGGCTTCGGCGCGGACCGTGCCGCATGCGCCTTGAGGCTGCGGCTGGCGGCAGTGACCGTCTGCGCTGAGGCCGGGATCGCGGTCAGCCCCAGGCCGATGATGGCGCCTGCGACGGCCAGAGTCTGTGCGGTACGACGCATCGTTGGAACCTGCTTTCCGGCGCTCGCTGCATCAGCCCAGCGAGAGCATAGACCGATCGAGCCGGGCCATGTACGTCAGCATCGCTACATTTTGGGAATTCGTGCGCTTGCCGCCTAGGCTAGACGGGTGCTGACCTGGTAACTATCGGCGTAACAGGGCTCTTATCGTGACAAGAACACACTAGGATGCCCACGTGAGCCAGCCCGGTCGGGAACTCCAGCAGGTGGACGCTGGAACCGTCGTCGTGCGCGGGACCGAGCGAAGCGGCCAGGCACGGTGGGCTGACCTCCGCCCCGCAATCCGGTGGCTCGATCGCAGGCGGCCGGTCCTTCTTGTCGCGCTCGTGCTGATCGCCGCTCAGGTCGCGTGGCGGGCTCAATTCCTCAGCCAGATGTACTTCTACCGCGCAGGACTTCTTCGACCTCGATTTCGCGATCGCGATCGTCCGTTCAACTGGCACTACCTGACCTACGTCGGCACTGGTCACGTGATGGTCGGTGAGCGGGCTGCTCATCTGGGTGCTCGCGCGCATCTCCTTTACAACTGGACCGTTGGCCTCGGCTGTGAGCCGCTGTTCCTTCGCGGGCGCGGATTCGCGGCGTTCCTGGTGCTCCGGACGCTCTTCGGCGAGCGCCCCGCTATCCTGGTTCCGCTGGCCATCTTCCTGCTGAGCCCGCTAGGCGTGGCAGCCCTCGGCTGGTGGACGGTGGCGCTGGAATCAGTGCCGTTGCAACTAGCCACCTTCATGGCCCTCAACGCGCACGTCCATTACGTGCGGACCGACCGCAAAAGACACGCGGCATCGTCGGTACTCTGGGTCCTGTTGGATGCTGGCCTTTGAAAAGGCCCTTGTGGTGCCGTGTCTTGCTGTTGCTCACGTCGCGTTCTTCTGCGGTGGCGGCTCGTGGTTCTCGGGAACATTCGGCGGCCATGCGCCGCGTGCTGGAGAGCTGGGTCATCTATCGTCGCGTTATCCGCTATACCTGGTTGTACTCGATCACGGCGCTCCCACATCTACGTGCCAGCCGCAGGTACCGGGTTCGCTGCGGTGTCACCTTCAGCTGGGGCCTGCTGAAGGACTCGCTGCTGCCCGGCGCGATCGGCGGGCCGTGGGAGTGGTCCCCGCCAGCGGACACGGGTATGCGCTTGCCGCTCCGCCCCGCGACGCCTGGCTGGCGCTCATCGTGCGCTCGCGGTCATCGGGATCAGCATCCTGGTGCCGCAGGATCGCGTGGCGGGCATGGGTGACCTTCTGCCGCGCTGGGTGCTGCTGGCGGACATGGTGCCCATCATCATCGCCAGGTTGAACTGGTATCCGGTGCTCCTCGCGCTCGACACTCGCTATGTCGCTGACGCGATGCCGGTGCTGATCATCTGCCTGGGCCTGGCGTTCCTCCCGGTTGCGAGCCGCCAGACGTGACGACGTCGCGGGAAGAGTCATCAGCGGCATCCGCGCGCGCCGCCAGGCAGCCGCGGTCGAGCCGGACTTGAGCGAGCATGGCGGGTCACTTGCGACCGGCGTCTTCGGCATCTTCATCGTGGGGCCGATCTGGTCGGCTGCGTCCTATCAGTCAGCCACGACAGGACAGCCCGCGCGGCTACATCGCAACGCCTCCAGCGAGCCGTCGCTGGCGCGCCTCGCGGCACGGCCGTGCTCGACAGTCCCGTTCCCTCGATCAGGTCAAGGATGCCGACGGCACGCGCGCGTGGCTGGCGCGATCAGGCCTGGCAAGCTGCGCTGGATCAGTCAGCCGCGCGGGACCATCGACGGGCTGCGAATGTTCGGGCCCGACGGCAGGCTGCACCCGGTGTGGGTCTACGGGGCCTCCACTGGACGCAGCCAGCGCCGCATGCCTGCTGGCCTGAGCAGCACGGCAGGATCGTCATGAACTTCTGGCACAGGCCGCCGTACCTGACGACCGTGCTGCGGATCGGCTATATCTGGGGTTCGCCGCTCCCCGGCGTGATCGCGGTGAGCTACGGCTCGCACGATGCAGGAACTGCAGGTCCGGCCCGGACTGCATTCGGCATTCCTGCCGGTGAGCGGTCAGCGGCCAGGATCACGGTGAGCGGGCTGGCCGGAGGCAAGTCTGCATCGGCGACGCCGAAGCAGGCACTGCTCTGCCCGTGCAGTCGCATCAGGGCCAAGCGTGAGAGCGAGAACCTACCAGGTGAGCCACGCTGGCGAGGACCTCGATCGGTCCGTTCCTGCCAAGGAGGTCGCGCTCTACGACGACGCTGCCGCACGCGATTTTGAGTGGGCGGACCTTCGGTCGGCGGTGGACTGGCTCAGAAACAACCGCGTGCTTCTGACCGCGGTCCTGCTGATCATTGCGGAGCTTGCCTGGAAGGCGCAGTTCCTGAGCCATATGTACTTCAGGCAGGACGACTTCCATGATCTGGATCTCGCGATCCAGTCGCCGTTCAGCTGGCAGTACGTCACCTTCATCGGCGCGGGTCACCTGATCATCGGGCTTCGGATCGTCGCCTGGTTCCTGGTGACGGACTCCCGTACCTATAACTGGGGGCTCGCGTCGGCGATCACCCTCGCGTTCGTCGCCGCTGCGAACGTGGCCGGGCTGCGGCTGCTGCGCATGTTGTTCGGCGACCGCCCCGCCATCTTGGTGCCGCTGCTCGTCTACGCGTTCTGTCCGCTGACCGTGCCAGACCTCGGCATTGGTCGTCGGCGCTCGAGTCTGTGCCGTTGCAACTCGCGCTGCTGATGGCCGTGCACGCGCACGTCTGCTACGTGCGCACGGGGCGGCGCAGGCACCTGGGCGCCGCCGCCTTCTGGGTGGCCTTCGGCCTGCTCTTCTTCGAAAAAGGCCTTGATCGTGCCTGTCCTGCTGCTTCGCGCTGACCGGCGGATTCCTGATCGCGCCGCGCGGGAACTTGCTCGGCGATATGAAGTAGGCGCTGGTCAGGTACTGGCGCGCCTGGCTGGTCTACGCCGCGCTGATGGCGGTCTACCTGGTCGTGCTCGCGCAGTCCTTGCACACGTCGACGTCGCATCCCGCTACGCCGGTTTCGGCGAGTCGCCGTTGCAACTTCGCGCAGGGACTTGCTGAAAGACTCTCTGGTACCCGGCGCGCTCGGCGGGCCCTGGCACTGGCTTGCGCTGTCCGGGCGGGTCCTTCTCGTTCGCGGCGCCGCCGTTTTCTCGCTGATCGGATCGGACTGCTCGTCGCGATGCGCCGTGGTCGCGGCTACCATCTGGCGGCGGCCGATCGCCTGGCGGGCTTGGGTGCTGGTGATCGGGTGGGTGGCGCTCGCCGACATGCTGCCCGTGATCATCAGCAGGCTTGGTGACTTCTCGACCTGGCGTTCTCGGCACAGAAACCAGATATGTCGCTGACGCCATGCCGGTCCTGGCCATCGGCACTCGGCCTGGCCTTCTTGCCGCTCCCACGGATCGATCGCGGGTCCAAGGATGGCGCGTGCGGCACGCTGCGGCGCGGGCAGGCCAGGCAGTCCCACCGAGTGTTCGCCGCCGTGTCTTGTCGCCGTCATCTTGTTCGGCTCGATCTGGTCGGTGCAGGCCTACGAGAACGTGACCACGGGCAAGCCGTTCGCCTCGTACATCGCCAACGCGACGGCCGCGATCAAGCAGGCGCCGCGCGGTACGGCCGTGCTGAACCTCGCCGTCTCCGGCGACATGGTCGAAGGGCTGTTCGGCTCGTACGCGCTGGAGTCAACGTCATCGGGGACTTGCAGCCCGGCAAGTTGCGGTGGCTGCGGCGTCCGGCAGGGACCCTCGACGGTCTGCACATCTTCGGGCCCGACGGCAGGCTCTACCAGGCGAAAGTGCATGGCGTCGCTCAGCGAGCCGCTGCCGGTCGGCCAGAAATGCTGGCCCAGCAACAACGGCGACCATGGTGCGCTTCGGCGGGTCGTCGCCGAGCTACACCGGGATCTTGCGGATCGGCTACCTCTGGTTCGCGTCGTCACCCGGCGACGTGTCCGTGAGCTACCCGGGTGCGTGCAGGAAGATGGCGGTCCAGCCTGGCCTGCACACGGCCTATGTGTCGGTCACCGGCAGCGCCGATCACGTCACCGCGCCGGCACCGTCTGGCGGCGGGACGTCGATGTGCATCTCCGCCGACGCTCAGGCCGGGAACCTGTCACCCGCATCAGGCGTTTCGACGGTTGCAAGCGGGCGTCATCCTTGCCGACCCCCACGTCGCCTTAGTCGCGGTCCGACCTGGTTCCGGCGGATGACGAGGGCGTCGACGGCGATGGCGCCGTCGGGGCCGCAGATGAGCGGGTTGATGTCCAGGGCGTCGATGTCCTGGCCGAGCTCGCTCGCGAGCTCGGCCAGACCCGCGATGGCACGAGCGATCGCACCCAGGTCGGCTGGCGGCTCGCCGCGGGCGCCGGCCAGCAGGGCGGCGACCTTGAGCTCGGCGAGCAGCCCGGCGGCCTCGTCCTGCGCCACGGGCGGCATCGTCACCACCCGGTCCGCGATCAGCTCGACCAGGATCCCGCCCGCGCCGATCACGATCAGCGGGCCGAGGTCGGGGTCGCGGACGACGCCGAGCGCGAGTTCGGTGCCGCGTGCGACGGTCTCGCAGACCAGGGCGGCCGGCCCGAGCCGCCCGGCCAGATCGGCGTAGGCCGCGACCAGCTCGTCCGGGCCCGCGATGCCGAGGATCACGCCGCCTGCGTCGGATTTGTGGGCGATGCCGGGCTGATCGGTTTTGAGCACGACCGGGTAGCCGATGCTCGCCGCGGCAGCGAGGGCCGCGCCGGCATCGTCGACCCGCTCCGCGCGTGCTGACGTCGATGCCGTACTCGCGCAGCAGCGCGAGTTGCGCGGTCCCGCTGGGGTCACGCTCGCGCAGCAGCTTGCGGGCCCGGTCTCGCCTGGCCTGGTCGGGAACCGGCCCAGCGGGCTCCCGCCAGCGCGGCCTTGCCTCGTGATCGAGCAAGTGGCGGAGCGCGCGCAAGCCAGAGCGCAGGCCTTCCAGCACCGGCACGCCGCTGGAGCGCAGCAACAGCGCCGTGTCCTGGTCGATCGCGCCTGGCAGATTGCTGAGTACGACGACCGGCTTGCTGGTCAGGCTCGCGGTGTCGAGCACGGCCAGCTGATAGGCCGTGTCGCCGTCCAGCTCGGTGATCAGGTCGACGGCGAGCGCGACCGCGTCGACGGACTCGTCGTCCGCGAGCGCGGCCAGCGAGCCGGCGAACAGCTCGCGGGTGCCCGCGCCAGTGCCCCAGACGTCGAGCGGGTTCGTGGCGAGCAGGCCGGGGTCGAGCAGCGCCTCGAGCCTGGCCTTGGTGGCGTCGCTGAGCTGCGCGAACGGCACGCCGACCTCGTCGGCGAGATCGGCGGTGTGGGCGCGTTCAAGCCCCGAGTCATGCACCGTCGCGATGCCGCGGCCGGCCGGGTTCTCGCGGTCCGTGGCTGGAACGCGCGCGGGACCGGTGCGGCGGGTGGCGCGGAGGGCGAACAGTTCGAGCGCGTCGGCCAGTTCGCCCAGGTCGCTGACCCGGTGGACTCCGTAGCGGCGAATCAGCGCCTCCCAGCCGCCGTCCGAGCCGGCCAGCGCACCCGAGTGGGCGGCGACCATGGCCCGGCCGCTGACCGAGTTGCCCGCGGTCAGCAGCACGACCGGTACGTCGCGCTCCGCGGCCTCGGCGAGCGCCCGCTGCAGCTCGGCTGGCTGGCGCATCGCCTCCAGGATCAGCGCGATGACCTTGGTCTCCGGCAGGCCGAGCGCGTAGGACAGGTACGAAGCCGCGGCTGTCACGAGTTCCTGGCCCGAGGAGACCGCGAGCGTGAAGCCGAAGGCGCGGCGTGACCGCAGCATCGTCGAGAACACCGAGCCCGAGTGCGTGACAAGCGCGACAGGGCCGGCCGGCAGCGGGTCGGGCTCGACGTAGCCCATCGCGCGCAGGCCATGGTGCACGTTCGCGAAGCCCATGCAGCCAGCGCCGCAGAGCTCCATCCGCGCCGACGTGGCGATCGCGGCCAGGCGTTGCCGCAGCGGGAGCCGCGACTCGGCCGTCTGGGCGGGCCCCTCGTGTGCGTTGCCGAAGATGACGGCGGACCGGCAGCCGGTCCGCGCTGCCAGCGTCAGCTGCTGCTCCAGCGCGGCATCGGGCACGCCGAGCAGCGCCAGGTCAACCGGCTCGGGCAGGTCAGCCAGCGACGGGTAGCAAGCCCGGCCGCCGATGGCGGCGTAGCGCGGGTTCACCGGGTAGATGACGGGCCGCGCCGCTGACTTCTCCGCTTCGGCGAGCATGCGCTCGCCGAAGCTGCCCTCGCGCTGTGACGCGCCCACGATCGCCACGGACCTGGCTTCCAGCATGGCCTGCAGGGCGCCACGTTCCGCGGGCTGATGCGGCCCTGCGGGCTGTTGCGAATGAATGTCAGTCGTCATGCCCGCGACGCGCCCCCTCGGATCTCAGCCGGCTGCACGCTGACCCTTCGCCGACTTGCCGACCTTGCGGTCGGCCAGCGCCGCCCGCGCCGCCTGCCAGCCAGGGATGCCGCAGACGCCGCCGCCCGCGTGCGTCGCCGAACTGCCGTAATACAGGCCGGAGATGGGAGTCCGGTAGTCGGCGTAGCCGGGTGCCGGGCGCATGTGGAAGAGCTGCTCGAGGGAGAGCTCGCCGTGGAAGATGTTGCCGCCGATCAGGCCGTACTCCTGCTCCATCTCATGCGGCCCGACGACGTCGCGGTGCAGGATCGAGGCCTTGAAGTTCGGCGCCACCTCGTCGTAAAGCTCGATCATGCGGTCCGCGTACGCCTCGAGCTCCGAGGTGTGCGGCTCGAGGTTCCAGTCGGCGGGCACCCACTGGGTGAACAGCGACATGATGTGGGTGCCCTCGGGGCACAGGGTCTTGTCGAACGCGGTCGGGATCACCCCGTCGCTGAACGGCCGCAGGGCGGGCTTGCCCTCCCTGGCGTCCAGGAAGGCGCGCTCGATGAACTCCATCGACGGCGCCATCTCGACCGACCCGGTGTGGTGCTCGGCGAGGTCGGTGCCTGGGTCGGCGGTAAAGCTCGGCAGTTCGGAGAGGGCCAGGTTGATCTTGACGACGCCGCTTCGGGTCTTCCAGGTCTCGATGTCCCTGGCGAAGTCGGCCGGCAGGTTCTTCTCGCCGACCTGGTCGAGGAACGCGGTGCGGGGGTGCAGGGTCGACACGACCGTGCTCGCCCTGATTTCGTCGCCGTTGTCGAGCGCGACGCCGACCGCGCGGCCGTTCTCCAGCAGCACCTGGCTCACCTTGGCGTTCACCCTGACCTCCACGCCGAAGCCGCGTGCCGCGGCCTCGATCGCGTCGGACACGGCGCCCATGCCGCCCTCCTGGAAGCCCCAGTTGCCGAGGTGGCCGTCGCCCACGTCGCCGATCGAGTGGTGCGCCATCACGTAGGCGGTGCCTGGCTCGTAAGGTCCTGCCCAGGTTCCGATCACGCCGTTGACCGCGAGGGCGCCCTTGACCTGCGAAGACTCGAACCAGTCGTCGAGCAGGTCGGCGATCGACATCGTCATCAGCCTGGTCGCGTCCGCGATGGTCCTGACCTTCAGGCCGCGGTTGCGCCAGGCCAGCTTGAGCGTCCCTGCCAGGTCGCGCGGCTTGCGCGAGCCGATGTTCGGCGGGGCCACCAGCAGCATCGGGCCGAGCACGTCGGCCAGCCCGGCCAGCCAGGCGTCCCAGGCCGGCATGGCCTCGGCGTCCTTCTTGGACCACTGGGATACGGATTCGTAGTTACGCTTGGCGTCGTCCGCGTAGAGCTTGATCGAGCCGCCTTCAGGAAATGCCTGGTAATACGGGCCCATCGGGTAGACCTTGTAGCCGTGACTCGCTAGCTTGAGATCGTTAATAATGGTTGGCGGCATCAGGCTCATCACGTAAGACAGCCGCGTCACCTTGAATTCGGGAGCATCTGGCCATGGGGATTCTGTGGTCGCAGCGCCGCCCGTCTTATACCGGCTTTCGAGCACAACCGTCCTCGCGCCAGCGCGCGCGAGATAGGCAGCGGCTACGAGGCCGTTGTGCCCTCCGCCGATGACGATGGCGTCGTATGTTGCGGCCATGTCTGTCTTGTCCTTCCTGCGGTGTCGCCACCCTGGCAGGTCCGTTTGCGGCGGGCCCGAAGCCAGCGGCCAGCCCGGAGGGCCGCGCCGCGTCAGTGTTCCTGAGCGACTGACTGAATGTTCAGTCTAGAAATTTGCTACGGTTACGACAAGTGGTGCGGAGGATTCGCGGATGACACAGCAGGCCGAAGACACCCACGCCGGGCCCGGCATCGCGGACCAGCGGCGCGGCCAGATGCTGCATGCCGCCCTGGATGTGATCTCCGAGCGCGGCTTCGCTGACACCAGGATCGCCGACATCGCCGAGCGGATCGGGATCAGCCCGGCGCTGGTCATCTACTACTTCAAGACCAAGGACCAGCTTCTCACCGAGGCGATCAGGCACTACGAGGACACCTGGTACGCCGAGGGCAAGCGCCGGATGGACCAGGCTGGTATCGGCCGCCGAGCGGATCGAAGAGTTCGTGGCCATGAACCTGCTGCCGGACCCTGATCCTGACCTGGACGGCACCAACTGGAAGCTGTGGCTGGATTTCTGGGCGCAGGCCGCGCGGAATGCCGATGTCGCTGACGTCAGGCAGAAGTCAGACGAGCGGTGGCGCGACGTCATCGTGTCGCTGGTCATCGCCGGTCAGGAAGCGGGCGAATTCGCCGATATCGACCCGCACCCGTTCTCGATTTTCGTCTCAGCCCTGCTGGATGGGCTGACGGTTCAGATTGCCCTAGATGATCCGGTAGTTGATCCAGTGAGTGCATACGAACTGAGCATGCTGTATATAGCTGACCGTCTAGGCTTCCAGTGGACGCCGAGCGACCGCGAGCGGGTGACCGCCGCGGCGGCCCGTGCCGGAGCAGGAAGGTGATCGCCTTATGTCTGGTGGGCAGATCGAGCTTGTCTCGCTGACCAAGCGGTTCGTCGAGATCGCGGTCGATGATGTGAATCTGGTGGTCGCCAGCGGTGAATTCTTCTCGCTGCTCGGCCCCTCCGGCTGCGGCAAGACCACCACGCTGCGACTGATCGCCGGGTTCGAGCAGCCGACCGCTGGCACGGTGCTGCTTGACGGCGCGGACATGACGAGCGTGGCCGCCGAACAAGCGCAACGTCAACACCGTGTTCCAGAGCTACGCGCTGTTCCCGTTCCTCGACGTCTACGAGAACGTCGCGTTCGGCCTGCGCAACCAGGGCGTGGACAAGGCCACCGTCCGGCGCAAGGTCGGCGAGATGCTCGAACTCGTCCACATGACCTCCTACGAGAAGCGCAGGCCAGGGCAGCTGTCCGGCGGCCAGCAGCAGCGGATCGCGCTCGCCAGGGCCCTGGTGCTCGATCCCGCGGTGCTCTTGCTCGACGAGCCGCTCGGAGCGCTCGACGCCAAGCTGCGCCGGTCGCTGAAGGTCGAGCTGAAGGCGCTGCAGGAGCGGGTCGGAATTACGTTCCTGTACGTCACGCACGATCAGGAGGAGGCGCTGACGATGTCGGACCGCCTCGCGGTCATGCGGGCGGGCAAGATCGTGCAGATGGGCGGGCCGCACGACATCTACGATGCGCCCGCCGACACCTACGTGGCCGACTTCCTCGGGGTCTCGAACCTGATGGAGGTCGACGTGATCGAGCGCGGGCCAGGGGCCAGCTGCAAGATCCAGCTTGGCGACTTCGTGCTGACGGCCGACTACGGCGGCGACCAGGCTCCGGACCGGGCGCACGCGGTGATCAGGCCGGAGCGAGTCAGGATCGAGCCGTTCGAGTCGCAGTCCAGCTCGGCCCGGGTGGAAGGCAACGGTGCCCTCGGGCCGAACCGGGTGCCAGCCATGGTCGAGCGCCTGGTCTACCTGGGTTCGTCGACGCAGGTCATGCTCAGGCTGGCGCCTGGCATGGCTGTGCAGGCCCTGATCCAGAACGACGGCGACCGGCTGGACCTCAGCCAGGGCACGCCGGTCCATGTGCACCTGGCGCCCGACGCGCTGCGTGTGCTCCCCGGTGAGGCGATCAGCCCGACCGGCGAGGACATCCTCGCCGATGACGAGTCCGAGCACCTCCTGGCTGGCTAGGTCCCGGAGCGAGCCGGCCGCATCAGGAGTTCAGGTACGCCAGCACGGCCAGGACGCGGCGGTTGTCGTCGTCGGAAGGCTCAAGGCCGAGCTTGAGGAAGATGCTCGTGCTGTGCTTGCTGACCGCCTTCTCCGAGATGAACAGGCGCTGGGCGATCGCGGCGTTGGAGCGGCCCTCAGCCATCTGCTCGAGCACCTCCCGCTCCCTGGGCGAGAGCGTGGTGATCGGCTCCTCGGCGGCGCGCCGGCGCAGCAGCTTGGCGATGACCTCAGGATCGAGCACGGTGCCGCCTCCTGACACCGTACGCAGCGCCTCGACGAACGCCTCGTCGCTGAAGACCCGGTCCTTGAGCAGGTAGCCGACGCCGCCAGCCTGATCGGAGAGCAGTTCGCGGGCATAGAGCTGCTCGACGTACTGCGACAGGACAAGGACCGGCAGGCCAGGGATCTGCCGCCTGGCTTCGAGGGCGACCCGCAGCCCCTCGTCGGTGAATGTCGGTGGGAGCCTGACGTCGATCACGGCCACGTCGGGCCGCTGCGTCAGCAGCTCATCGAGGAGTTCCGCGCCAGAGCCGACCGCCGCGACCACGTCGATGCCGTGCGCCCGCAGCAGCCGGCTGAGACCGTCTCTTAGCAGGTAGAGATCTTCTGCGAGGACAACGCGCATGGCACCTCGATGGCGACGATCGTCGGTCCGCCCGGCGGGCTGTTCACCGCCAGGACTCCGTCGAATGTACCCAGCCGCCGCTCCAGGCCAGCCAGACCCGAGCCGAGCCGCGGGTCGGCGCCGCCCACGCCGTCGTCGACGACCGTAATCTTCAGAGTGCCGTCGCGGTGCTCGATTCTGATCGTGACGCTGCGGGCTGCCGCGTGCTTGACCGCGTTGGCGAGGGCCTCCGCCACCGCGAAGTAGCACGCGGTCTCGATCGGCTGGTCGGGGCGTCCGTGCAGGTCGACACTGACCTCGGTACGCAGCGGCGTGTCAAGCGCGAGCGCCCGCACTGCGTCGGCGAGGCCGCGGTCGGCCAGCACGGGCGGGCAGATCCCGCGGACGAGACCGCGCAGTTCGTCGAGCACCTTGAGCGAGGTTTCCCTCGCCTCAGCCACCAGCGCGGCAGCGGCATCCGGGCTGACGGGGATCATCCGCTCGGCTGCCCGCAGGCTCATACCCAGGGCGACCAGGCGTGCCTGCGCCCCATCGTGCAGGTCGCGCTCCAGCCTGCGCAGCTGGGAGGTGGCCGTGTCCACGGCGTCGGCCCTGGTCCGGGTCAGGCGCGCCACCCGCGCCGTCAGGTCGAGGTCGGCAGCGGACCGGAGCAATGACCTCGTGCGGTCGTCGATGGCGCGCGGAATCAGCCAGAGGCCGAAGGCGACCAGCGCTATGCCCTGCGCTCCGGCCAGCAGCGCCGAGACGCGGCTGTCGACCACGACCGCACCGAAGCGCACGTCGTAGGTGTAGGGCGACGGGAGCGGGACCTGCGACGGCCACCAGGCGGCGAGTGCGACGCCGTACAGGCCAAGCAGGATCAGGCCGGCGATGGCGAGGTCGGCGGCGGCGCCAGGCGCGCGGACCACGAGGACTAGCGCGGCCAGCCCGATACTGACCGTCAGGCCCGCGCTCCACCACGGGATGCCCAGCCAGGTGGTGCGGCCGAGCAGTTCGACGAGGAGCCCCAGCACGGGCACCAGCATCAGGCCCCAGCGCGTCGCGCTGGGATCGCGGGCGCCGGGCCGCGCCACACAGAGCACCCGCTGGTAAAGCCAGGATTGCCGGTCCATCCGGCGCCAGGCCAGCCAGAGCCCGCCGGCCAGGAAGGCCAGCGCCTGCGGCAGCACGAGGTGGGTGTAGGAGGAGCCGTATGCGGTGCCGGTCAGGCCATAGGAGACGGCCCAGAGGTCGCCGCGGGCGTAGTTGCGGAGCAGGATGAAGCCGTTGAGCCCGACTCCCAGCATCGTGGCCGGGATGACCATGGACCCGACGGTGCGCGGCGCGAAGGTCCACACGGTCAGGGCTATCCCGACGGCGACCAGCGGCACCCACGCCCCGGTCAGGCCGCCCGCAAGGAGCAGCACAGGCAAGGCGACGCCGTCGATGACCAGGTCGCTGACGCGTGCCCACCAGGGGACCGAGCGCGGTTTCGGCGCTCTGGCCCGCCGCAGCACGAGAATGACGAACCAGGCGAGGCCCACGGCCCAGGCCGCCATCCAGGCAATCGCGAGAAGCGTCCAGTCCACGACGTCGCTCCCGTCGGTCGGGTGCCGCCCATATCGGCGGCAGCTACGGTCCATCGTGGCCGACGGCAACGGCCCGCGTAATGGCGCGCGGCCTATATCTGAGGTGGGCCTAGGCCTACCTCATATATAGGTGGTCAGGAGAGGGCGAGCCTTGGACGGCCGTAGGCTGCGCCTCAGCCGGTGGCAGGAGAGTCTGGCGCGGGGTGGTCGAGTACCACGTAGATCTTGCGCACGTCCGGCGAGTTAGCCCAGGTCAGGGCCGTGCCCTTGCGGATCGCGAACGAGTCGCCCGGCTTGAACTCGCTCACCTGCCCGTCGGCGGTCGTCAGCGTGATCGTCCCGGCGAGGACCACGCACACCTCGTCCACCGGATAGGAGTCGATGACGGTCTCCTGCTCCTCGGCCGACCAGACGCCCGCGAACAGCCCAGGATGCGCCCCGGTGAAGTTGTTCACGTAGTACTCGCCGGGATTCGCCGGGTCCGGCTGCAGCGCCGCCTGCGGATCGATCGAGAAGATGCCGCTCATCTACCTACCTGATCTCTGTTCACTCGCGCCAGTCACGTCGCAAACACCTCGTTCAGGACTATACGTGGCGCTGCGGTTGGTGTTCTCCATGATCACGGACGACTTTTCTCGTGCCTGCAGAAAATCGTCCGCGATCATGAGCGCCGAGGCTCGGGGGGCGAGGGAGGTGGGGAGGGGCGGTGGGGTCAGTCCTCGGCGAGGATGCGCAGGCGCTTGGGGTCGTAGAAGGGGGCGATCTGCAGGCGGGCCGGCCAGTCCCGCTCGTCGGTCCGCACCGTGAAGTCGCCGGACTTGAGCCATTCGGCGGTCACGCCATCCTCGCGGGCAACCTGCGCCAGCGCGACCGGTCCGCCGACCGTGTAGCCGTAGGCGGCGGCCCTGACGTACCCGACCCACTCCCCGGCCAGGAAGACCGGCTCGTTGCCGAAGAGGTCAGCGGCCTCGTCGGCCACCATCAGCCCGACGACCCTGTTCTTCGGCGGGCCTTCGGCGCGCGCTGCCAGCAGCGCGTCCCTGCCGATGAAGCCGTCGGGCTTGTCCCACGCGACCGCGAAGCCGAGGCCAGCCTCGATCGGGTTGTCGGTGTTGTCGATGTCGACGCCCATGTCGCGGTAGCCCTTCTCCAGCCGCAGGCTCGACATCGCGGCCAGGCCGACGGGGCGGATGCCCAGGTCAGCCCCGGCCGACATGAGGTCATCGTAGACGCCGGCGCCGTACTCGGCCGGCACGTGCAACTCCCAGCCGAGTTCGCCGACGTAGGTGACCCGCATGGCAAGAGCTGGCGCGTAGCCGACGTGGACCTGTCGTGCCGACAGGTAAGGGAACGCCTGGTTGGACAGGTCGGCGTCAGTCAGCCTGGAGATGAGATCGCGTGACGCCGGGCCCTGCACGGTCAGCAGCGTCGTGCCCGAGGTGACGTCCGTGACGGTCACGAACTCGCCGGGCCTGGTCGCGCGCCGGATCAGCGGCTCCACCCGGCGGTGAATGATGTCGCTGGCCACGACCAGGAACTTCTCCTCGCCGAGGCGGGTCACGGTGAGGTCGGCGACGATCCCGCCCGCCGTGTTGAGCCACTGGGTGTAGACAAGCCGGCCGGTCTCCCGCGCCACGTCGCCCGCCGACAGGCGGTTCAGTACGGCCGCCGCGTCTGGTCCCTGGACGATCAGCTTGGCCATCAGCGTCATGTCGATCACGCCGACGGCCTCGCGGATCGCGCGGTGCTCAGCGCCGACGATGTCGTGGCTCGCCTGGCGCTGGTAGGCCATCGTGGCCTGCGGATGCTGGCCTGGCCCGGCGAACCACTCCGGGTACTCCCAGCCGGCCGAGACGCCGAAGTGCGCGCCCGCCGCGACGAGCCGGTCGTGCAGCACAGAACGTCGCACGTTCCGCGCCGAGCTTGGCTTCCACGACGGCCAGACGGCGTCGCCGAACAGGACGCCGAGTTGCTCGACCGTCCGCTGCGCGCGGAACTTGCGCGAGGTCTCGTAGGTGGCGGTCCTGTCGATGGCCACCGCGGTCGCGTCGAGCGGCGGTACCCCGTCGACGATCCAGTGCGCCATCATGTGACCGACCCCGCCGCCGGACAAGATCCCGAGCGAGTTCAGGCCGGCCGCGACGAAGTACCCGTCGAGTTCAGGCGCCGGGCCGAGCAGCGGCCGCACGTCGCTGGTGAACGACTCTGGCCCGCAGAAGAAGGTCCGCACCCCGGTCTCGGCCAGGGACGGGATCCGCTCCATCGCCTTGGCCAGGTACGGCTCCATCCGCTCCCAGTCTGGCGGCAGCTTGCCGAACGCGAATTCGCGCGCGACGCCGTCCAGCGACCACGGCGCCCCCACGGGCTCGAACAGGCCGACCAGCATGCCGTCGCCCTCTGGCCGGTAGTAGCCGTAGCTGTCAGGATCCTCGATCACCGGCAGGTCGGTATCCATCCCGGCGACCGTGTCGGTGAGCAGGTAGTAGTGCTCGGCGGCCTGCAGCGGGACGTGCACTCCGGCCAGCGCGCCGAACTGGCGCGCCCACATCCCTGCCGCGTTGACGACGACCTCGGTCTCGATCTCGCCCTGCTCGGTGAGCACGGCGGTGACCCGCCCGCGGTGCAGTGCGCACGCCGGTGGCCGCGATGCCCTCGATCACGCTCGCGCCGAGTTGCCTGGCGCCTTTGGCCAGCGAGGTCGCCACGCCCGACCGGGTCGGCTCGGCCCTCGTCGGCCACGTAGAACGCGGACAGCACGTCGTCGGTCCTGGCCAGCGGCCACATCTCGGCCAGCTCAGCGGGCGAGATCTCGGTGTCCTCGACGCCGAAGCCGTGCATCCAGGCCGCCTCGCGGCGCAGCGCTGCCTGCCGCTCCTTCGACGTGGCGAGCGACAGGTGGCCGACCTGCCGGTAGCCGGTCGAGTGCCCGGTCTCGGCTTCTAGCCTCGCGTACAGCTCACGCGAGTACCTGCTGAAGAACAGCGCGGTCTCGTCGGTCATGCCGGCCGACGTGATCAGGCCGGCGGCATGCCAGGTCGTGCCCGCGGTTAGCCGGTTCTGCTCCAGCAGGACGATGTCGGTCCAGCCGAGATGAGCCAGGTGGTAGGCGATGCTGCAGCCTGTCACGCCGCCGCCCACGATCACGACGCGGGCGCGGCCCGGCAGGTCGGCCACCGGGTCAGGCCCCGGCGATGGTAGTCAGCGTGCCAGCCGAGGTGCCGCGCTCGCCGCGCGTCATCGCGCGGTAGCCGAAGTAGCCGAGGATGGCGATGACGAACGACATGAGCAGCATGATCGTTCCGAGTGCGTTCAGCGCTGGACCGCCGTTGCCGCCGCGCTGCTGGCTGTAGATGTAGACCGACATCGGGGTGTTCGCGGCGCTGTTGCTCAGCAGGTTCACGATCACGAAGTCGTCGATGACGGTGGAGAACACCAGGACCGCGCTGGCGAAGATGGCCGGCGCCAGCAGCGGCACCATCACCCGTCTGATGGTCGCCAGCGGCGTACAGCCGAGGTCGGCCGCCGCCTCTGTAGTAGGTGTTGCCGATGGTCGCCAGCCTGGCCTGGACGATGATGGCCGGCCAGCTCACGTTCCAGGTCACCAGCGCGAGCGTCTCGGCCAGGGTGCCCAGCCCGATCGGCTTGAACAGCGAGGTGAAGACGAAGAACATCGCCACGCCGAAGATCAGCTCGGGGATCACGAACGACAGCAGCATGACGAAGTTGAACGAGGCAGACGTCTTCGTGCGCCAGCGGTGGATGCCGAGCGCGAACGTCACGCCAAGCGGGACCGCGATCAGCGTGGTGTAGGCCGACAGCTTGAGCGTCTGCAGCACCGCGAGCTGCAGGACGGTGCTGTGGGCGACCGAATTGACCTGGTCGGTGAAGTACCACCGCCACGAGAAGCCCTGCCAGACGCTCTGCGACTTGCCGTTGTTGAACGAGAACAGCACGGCCAGCGCGATCGGCAGCAGCGACCAGACCAGGTAGAGCCAGGTGAAGCTCTCGAGCAGCCACGGATGCCGCCAGGGGTTCCGCTTCGGCCACGGCCGGCCGTTCCTGGCGGCGACGTCGGTCGTAGCCGGGCGCGCTGTCCGGACTCGCGGTCGCCGTCATGACGCCTCCCTCGCTGACCTGGCCGTCGCTCGCACGTACCAGACCATCGGGACGATCAGGACGACGAGGATAAGCAGGGAGAGCACCGCGCCCCGGCCCTGGAAGCCGTTGGCACCGAGCTGACCCTGGATCACGTTGCCGATCATCGCGGTGTTCCTCGTGCCGGACAGCAGCTGGTTGGTGAAGTAGTCGCCGAGCATCGGCAGGACGGTGATGAGCATGCCGGTCAGGATCGGCTGCCTGGACAGCGGCAGGGTCACCTTGAGGAACGTGTTGGCCCGGCTGAGACCCAGGTCGCGTCCGGCTTCCAGCAGCGATCCGTCGATCCGGTCGAGCCCGGCGTAGAGCACCAGGATCAGGTACGGGATGTAGCCGTAGACCAGGCCGAACACGACGGTGTACCAGTGCCCGCCCAGCCAGTTGATGTCTCCTGGCAGGCCGATCGCGCTGAGGATCTTGTTGACGTAGCCGTTGGTCTGCAGCAGGTCGATCCAGGCCAGCATCCGCATCATGTAGCTGATCCAGAACGGCGCGATCAGCAGCACGAGGATGATCACCTTGCGGCGGGCCGGCGCGAACCTGGCGACGAAGTACGCCGCCGGGTAGCCGATCAGCAGGCACAACCCGGAGGCGACCGCGGTGTACCAGACCGTGCGCCAGATGATCGGAAGCTGGAAGGCGCCGATGCCGAAGATGTCGTGCCAGGTGCTGACCAGCGTGGCGTGCGACCAGTTCAGCGGGTTGTACACGGCGACGGGCGACTGGGTCAGGAAGTTCACCCTGCCGAACGCGATCGCGATCATGTCGTAGAACGGCACCAGGAACAGCAACGCCAGCCAGATGATGCCGGGCGCGGCACAGCAGGATGTAGAAGAACTTGTTGTGCTGGGTCCGCTCGCCGGACTTGGCGTCCGCCTTGCGGCCGTTCTTCGGCTGGTCGCCGCGCTGGTTTCCAGGGCCCAACAGGGTGGGTATCGCCATCGCTGGTCCCCCTTAGATGCCAAGGCTCACGACTTGCCAGGCTTGCTGCCAGGCAAGGTCGGCTCTGGACGGGCAGCTGAAGCTCCCACAGGCCGTGCCGGAAGTTCTTCTCCAGGACAACCGTGGATTCAGCGCCTTCGGCAGGATGCCCTCGTGCACCAGCCTGGCCGGGGTCACCCCGTACACGGGCTGCATGTAGCCGTTGTAGCTGATGTTGGTGAGGGAGTTCGGCAGGTCCTGCAGGTAGTTGAGGAACAGGTGCGCGAGCACCGGGTTCTGCGCGCCGTTCAGCACCGTGATGGTGTCGTTGGCCGTCGGTCCCTTGCCGTCGGCGGGGAACCAGTAGCCGATGACGTCGGCAGGCACGCCCTTGGGCAGGTACTGCCACGACGCGGCCATGTCGCCCGACCAGGAGTGGTGGATCCAGATCTGGCCGGCGGGCACGTTGGTGTAGTCGTTGTTGTCGATGTGCACGTTGGTGAGCTTGGCCAGGCTCGAGCAGCGACTCCCTGGCCAGCGTGATCTGCGCCGGGTCGGTGGTGTTCAGGTCGTAGATGCCGTTCTTCATCAGGGCCAGGCTGGGCGACTCGCGGTAGTCGTCAAGGATCGCGACCTTGCCCGCGTACTTGGACTGCCAGGGGAAGGCGTACCCGTTCGGCCACGATGCCGGGTCGTCGGAGATGTGATCCTTACGCCAGGAGATCCCGGTCGTGTAGATCGTGTACGGCACCGTGTACTGCCAGCCCTGGTCGTAGAAGGGGTTCGTGTACTCGCGCCAGTTCTGCGCTGATGTTCGGGATGTAGCTGTGGTTCAGCGGCTGGATCAGCTTCTGGGCGACGCACTTGCCGATCACGTCGTTGGTGACGCCCATGAACACGTCGAAGTTGACCTTGCCGCTGCTCAGCTTGGCCAGTGCCTCGGTCATCGTGTTGAACGTCGTGACCTCGACCGTGCAGTTGTACTTCTTGCCGAAGTCCTTCAGGCACTTCGGGTTGACGTAGGCGACCCAGTTGTAGATCTTCAGCGTCGCGTTGCGCTCGGGCAGCAGGCCGTCTCTTGATCGCCTTGTTGTCCGCGTAGATCGGCCAGGTGCACCGGGTTGTTCGGCCGCGGCAGCGGCAGCGGCTTCTGGCCGGTGTCGGCGAGCAGCGCGCCGCTGCAGGCAGAGAGCAGCGGAGCCGAGCCCGCCGGCGCCGAGCAGCGCGCCCGCGCCGGCGCCGCGCGCGGCGCAGGAAGGCCGCGGCGGGATACTCCTGGGATCGGCGGCCTGCCATCCAGCCAGCCTTCCTTCGGATGCATTGCTTCATCCCTTCGCCCGGGGAGTGCGGGTGCCACGGCGCGCGTCTGCGAGTGCCGGTGCGGACCGCTGCTGTCCACCTGGATTGAACGGTCCTTCAACTACTCCTGATTACTCCTGATGGTACGCACAGACAAGGTTTTTGAGATTACAGGACGGTCACGGCTGCTCAGGTATTGCTGTGTGATAAGTCCGGAGAAGCCCGGAATTTCGGCAGGAATCTCGGAGGCTTTCGGCAGGAATCTCAGGAATCGGTGCTCACGATGACCGGGCGTGGCCAAAGGCTACGCATGCCGCTGGACGGCGCGCCACGCCTGCTGCCAGAGCAGGTCGGCCGCCGGGAGCAGCTGGAGTTCCTTGAGCCCGTGGTCGAAGTACGTGGACAGCACGGCCGTTGTGAGCAGGTTGGAGGGCAGGATGCCGAGGTAGACCAGCCGGGACGGGGTGGCATAGGTCAGCGGCTGGGTGAAGCCGGTCGCGGCGATGTTGTCGATCGCGTTGTGCCGGTCGAGGAAGAAGTTCAGGAACAGGTGCGCCAGCACCGGGATTCTGGGCGCCGCGCACGATCGTGTTGGTGTCGTTCGCCACCGGCCCCGCGCCGTCCGGCGGGAACCAGTAGCCGAGCACCGTCGACGGGGACGCCCGCTGGCAGCTTCCTGGCGGCCGCGACGACCTGGCCTGACCAGGCGTGGTGGACCCAGGACTGGCCGCTGGCCAGTTGCGAGGCCGTGTCGTTGTCGTAGCCGCAGGCCGACGAGTTTGTCGAGTTCGATCAGGGCGTCCCTGGCCGTGATCGATCAGCAGCGGGTCGGTCTCGTTGACCGTCGCCGATCGCGGTCCTTGAGCAGCGCGAGGCCGATCGACTCCCGGTAGTCGTCAAGGATCGCCGTCTTGCCCTTGCTCGCCGCGCGCCACGGCAACTCCCAGCCGTTGGCCAGCGCGTACGGGTCGAGGTCGATCGTGGTCCTTGCGCCAGGCTATGCCGGTCGTGAAGATCGAGTACGGGACCGTGTACTGCCAGCCGCTGTCGTAGTACGGGTCGGTGTAGACCGGCCACGCTTCGCCGATGTTCGGGATGTAGCTGTGGTTGAGCGGCTGGATCAGGGCCTTGCCGACGAGATTTCCGATCTGGTTGGTGGGCGCGCCCATGAATACGTCGAAGCGGTCGCGGCCCTGCCGCAGCGTGGCTAGCGCCTCCGCCATCGAGCTGTAGGAGGTGAGCTCGACCTCGCGCCGGTAGGCCTTGGAGAAGTCGTCAAGGCAGCGCTGGCTCACCCGATCGACCCAGGCCAAGACCCGGAGCGTGGCGTTGGCCTCAGGGCCAAGCCCAGTGGCGATCGGCCGGTTGGCGGTCAGGATCGGCCACCTTACCGGGCGCTTGGGCTGCGGCACCGGCGAGATCCTCGGCGGCACGGCCGAACTGAGCCCGCACCCGGCGAGCAGCCCGCCGAGCCCGCTCACCGCGGCACCGGCGCCGACCGCTCGCCCCAGGAACGATCTCCTGGTCAGGGGCTCTCGGGGGTGGTGAGTGCCAGGATTCACTCAGCGGAATCTAGCATCTTTCCCGCTCAGATGACGCTAGAAGTAAACTGCATGAAACGTTCTACATTTCGGTTAAATCGATGTATATCGCTCTCATCGTGCTGAACCGATATCAACCACTGCTCGGACTTGCCCCACGGTGGCAGGAACACCCCGCCGTTGTGCTGGAACAACCAGTGCGCGTGGCTGTAGGAGTCGTTGATCGCCAGGAAGCCGCGGAAGTCCTTGACCGGCTCGGCGCTGAAGACGATGCAGCCCTTAGCGCCGACGGCCACGACGCTCGCGGCGAAGTCGTGCCTCTCGATCGCCTCGGTGACGCCCTGAACCGCCAGTTCGCGCAGGGAGTCGATGCGCTCGTAGGCCTCGGGAGTGACGACCTCCTCCAGCATCGCGCGAGTGGCCGCCATCGCGAGCGGGTTGCCGTTGAAGGTGCCGACCTGCTCGTAGTCGCCGTTGGCGACGTGCTGCATGACCTCGTGAGTGCCGCCGACGGCAGCGACCGAGATCCCGCCGCCGATCGCCTTGGCCAGGCTGATGATGTCAGGGGTGACTCCGCTCAGCCCGGTCACGCCGCCAGGACCGGCCGTCAGCCCGGTCTTGACCTCGTCGAAGGCGAGCAGGGCGTCGTGGGCGTGCAGCAGTTCCTTCAGCCCGGCCAGATAGCCGGGTTCGGGCAGGATGATGCCCGCGTTCATCATGATCGGCTCGAGGATCATGCCGGCGACCTGGCCCTCGTTCTCGCTGCAGCACCCGCTCGACGGCTCGCGAGGTCGTTGAAGCCCACGATCACGGTGAGATCGGTGAGCGCACGCGGGATACCGGTGCCCGCGGGCACGCTGGACGGCCGCTCCGCAGGGCCGATGTCGGCAGGATCCGGATAGACCGAGACCTGCACCGAGTCGTGGTGGCCGTGATAGCAGCCCTCCACCTTGATGATCAGGTCGCGCCCGGTGATCGCCCGCATCAGGTGCACGGCGTCCATGGTCGCCTCGGTGCCCGAGTTCCCGAATCGCCACTGGGGCAGGCCGAACCGCCTGGAGAGTTCCCTGGCGACCGCGAGCGCATCCCTGGTCGGCTGCGCGAAGTGCGTGCCGCGGGTCACCTGGTTCTGCACAGCGGCGACGATCGCGGGATGAGCGTGTCCGGCCAGCGAGACGCCGTAGCCGCCGTGCATGTCGACGTACTCGTTGCCGTCGACGTCGTAGAGCTTCGAGCCCTTGCCGTGGCTGAGCCAGACGGGCTGCGGCCGGGAGATCTGCCAGCTTGAGGTCACGCCGCCGGCCAGCGCCTGCTGCGCCTCGACGGCGAGCCGCGCCGATTCCGGCTGCCGGTCGATGAAGATGCGCTCCTGCTCGGTGATCACGTCGGCGAGGCTGGGGCGGGGGGACGGCCTGCTGCCGTCGGCCTGACGTTGTGGGCTGTCGGCCATGTCCGGGGCCGGCGGGCGAGTTGCCAGCCCGACGGTGGCGATCTGTGGTGCGGGACTTTCTACGTGTGCGGCCTGTTTGTCGGCCATGACTAGCTCCCCTAGCGGAGTTGACTGAACATTCAGTCTAAGTTGGCACCATCGGCCGGGGCAAGGAGGCTAGGGGCGCGGCTGCGGGCCAGATCCCGTTATGCTGCCGGCACATGCGCCGTCTGCTGGTCGTGCACCACACGCCGTCTCCGGCGATGCAGGCGATGTTCGAATCCGTGCTGGCTGGCGCGCGGACGGACGAGATCGAAGGCGTCGAGGTCGTGGTCGTGCCCGCGCTGACCGCCGGCGCCGCCGACGTGCTGAACGCCGACGGTTACCTGCTCGGCACGCCGGCCAACATCGGCTACATGTCTGGCGCGCTCAAGCATTTCTTCGACGGCATCTACTATCCGTGCCTTGAGGCGACCAAGCGCCGTCCGTACGGGCTCTACGTGCACGGAGCGAGCGACACCACCGGCGCGGTCAGGGGAGTGGAGTCGATCACCTCTGGGCTCGCCTGGCAGCAGGTCAGGCCGCCGGTCTGCGTCGTGGGTCAGCCCGGCAAGGCCGAGCTGGACGAGTGCTGGGAACTAGGAGCGGTCCTCGCCGCTGAACTCGCCGGGGACGCCTAGCTGCGAAGCCGCGGATGGCTGCCAGAACACGGCGCGCGAACGACGCGGGCCGGGCGCGAGAACCGCGGCCCGGCGCGCAACTGCGTCAGCTATTTCGTGCCGTAGTTGTACAGCTGCTGGTTTACCGGGCTCTCGTTGGAACTGGCCAGCACGCTCGTGGCGGTAAATGCCACCGCGAATGCCAGCGCGGCACCGGCGATGACGGATATCACCAGCAGTCCTAGACGAGTCACGAAGTCCTCCTTGCCGGATCTACAGCCAGATCCGGGCGGCTTGGCCCCTAAGCATAGGGAATGTCTCCAGCGCCATGCCAGAACGATACTGAATAGTAATTTCTCCTAGCTTCGGTGCGAGTCGGACCTGGCCGACTTCGACTACGGCGGGGCTCCTGCCGCCCCGGCAGGGAGGCGGAACACGACCAGGTCGCGGCTCGCGAGCAGCACCCGAGCGCCGGGCAGCCTGGCTTCCGCGGCCAGCTGGCCGCGGCGCTGACTGTCGTTCCTGAGCAAGAAACCCGCATCCACTATCACATACCGGACTCCCGCGGCAATCAGCGCAGCAGTCCTCGGCCTGCCCGAGTTGATCACCGGTCCAAGCGTGCGGGCTCGCTCGCTCTCGGCGGGAACCGTCTTCGGGCCGACCCGGAGCGCGTCATTCCAGATCATCGGCCGGCCGACGAACCGCGGCCAGGGGTCGAACACGGCCTCGTCGTGGTTCCACGGGTAGCGCCGGTACTGCGCCCACGGCAGTAGCAGCACAGCGCCGCCCGACCGATCGGCCTCGATGAGCTGGCGTGCCTTCAGCCAGTCGGCCGGATACTGCACGGCCTGCAGCCGGCCGGCCGCCCCCCACGCGAGCCCGGGCAGCAGCAAGACCGGCGCTGCCAGCGCGAGGACGCCGAGCGTCAGCGCGGGTCCGGCCGCAGACTCGCCGACCTTGATCAGCCTGGACGTGCCCGGCGCCCGCGCCGCGGACAGCAGGGACGCCACCCCGGCGCCGAGCCCGAGCGCGATCGTCAAGGCCAGCGGGGCGATGAACTGCTGGCCGTCGCGTAGCAGGGCGAAGCCCGGCCACAGCGCCACGGCGTCGCGAAGTCCTGCCCTGGTGAACGCCGTCAGCCCGAGGCCCGCGACGCAGAGGCCGAGCAGGCCGGCGACACCGGCGCCTGGGCAGATCCGCCGCGGCCTGGCGGCGGTCACGTATCCGACGGCCGCCAGCACCACGACGGCGAGCCAGAAGACTGAGACCGGTCCGCCGTATCCAGCAGGGACCGCCTGTGCGTTCCAGATCCCGCCGAGCATCAGCAGGCTGCCGAGCGAGCCGAAGGGCGTATCCGCCCGCGCGGCGAACGCCGCGACTCCGCTCGGATTGGCGTGCACGGGATTGATCAGCGACGGGATCACCCACGGCAGGCTGGCCACGACGATGACGGCAGATGGTCACGCCGAGCTTGCGCCACCGCTGAAGGCCAGCTCGAGCCTGCGCACAGCGCGACGGGCACGGCCGCGATCACGGTGACCGACATGGCCGCGAACCCGCCGACCGCCGCGGGCAGCATGGCGGCGGCCAAGCGCCACGGCCTGACGGGCCAGTCGTCTGCTGCGACCCCCTTGGACCCTCCCGTGGCGATCTCACGCAGCACCCAGGGCAGCCCCGCGTACCCGAGCAGCATCGCCCACTGGCCCATGATCAGCCGCTCGGCGACGAACGGATTCCAGGCGTAGCAGATCCCAGCCGCCAGCATCGCGGGCAGCGGGATCGTCCGAGGGCCGCCGTGCGCGCGCTGCGGGGGAATGCAACGCCACGCCGTGCCGAGCAGGGCCGCGGCTCCGGCGCAGGCGAGCACGAAGATCGCGATCAAGATCAGCTTCTGCACCCAGTCGGCAGGGATGATCCTGGCGGCCAGCGCGACGACCAGATCGCTGGGCACCGCGCGCGGCGGACCGCCCGCATAGCCCAGATCTGCGTAGCCGACCGGCGGATCAGGCACGAAGACCATGTCGAAGGACAGGACGAATCCGCTGCGCAGGGCGGGTCCGAGCGCCAGCAGGCCGAGCACCAGGCCGGTCAGCGCGGGCCAGGCGTGCGGCCGGCAGCGCCTGGCGAACCGCGGCCCAGGCCGGGCGGGGCCGCCCGGTCACCGGTGTCATCGGGCCGCGGGGAATCCGGAGCCGTGGCCGGGCCGCCTTCGGTCGGTCCGTCCTCGCGGCGGGCTGGACCGGCTAGCACGCTTTGCGGGCCTGGACCAGCAGGATCGAGGCGGCCGATGGCCAGTAGCAGAACAGCCGGTCCAGCGGGCGCAGCGCCGCAGGCACGTCGTGATACCTGGCTCCGCGAACCTGCACGACCGCGAGCCCGTAGGCAGCGAGGAACTCCACGAGGGCGCGCCTGGTGAACATGTGCAGGTGCCCGGCCACCTGGCTGCCCGGCCTGCCGAACACAGACCGGAGGCTGACCTCGGAGAAGACCGGCTGAACACCGATCGCGAGCAATCCGCGGTTGTACCAGGCAGCGAGGTTGGGCGTGGACAGCAGCAGCGATCCGCCGGGCTTCAGCACCCGGTGTGCCTCCTCGATCGCCGAGTCAGTGTCGACGAGGTGCTCGATCACCTCGCTCATGATCACGACGTCGATACTGGCGGACCTGATCGGCAGCCCGGTGTCGAGCCCGGCTTGCAGCACGGTGACACCTCGGTCTCTCGCCAGCCGGAGCGAGGGGGCGGACCAGTCGAGCCCGGCGAAACGGTGCCCAGGCAGCCTGGCCGCCGCCACGCCGGTCGCGAAACCGTCGCCGCAGCCGACATCCAGGATCCGCGCCTGACCCGGCGCGCGGGCCAGGACCTGCGCGAGCATCTCGGCCTGGCGCCTGGCCCTGTCGGGTCCCGAGCTCGCGGGAACGGCGGGGTCGGAGTAGAAGTCGTGCAACGGGTTGCCGGCCGCCGCGAGGACGGGCGTGTTCATGCCGGCTCCGACGGCGCAGCGCCCGACGGCTGCGGGAGATAGCCGATGGCGGCCCCACTGGCGGCAGCATCGTCCACGGCTATCGCCGGCCTCGCCTGGTCGGCGACGCGGGCCCTGGCCAGCGCCTCGTCGGCGACCAGCGAGAACCCGTCGACGGCCGCCGACCAGTGCTGCTGCCTGGCTCGCTCGCGCGCCGCCAGGCCCATCGCGGCCCTTTTCCTGTCGTCGATCGCCAGTGACGCCCACGCGGACGCGAACTCACCTTCGGTCCGCACCAGCACCCCGGTCTCGTTATGCACGATGGAATCTCTGAGCCCTGGGACGCTGAACCCGATGGCAGGCGTGCCGCGGACGGCGGCCTCGGAGACGACGATTCCCCAGCCCTCGATGCTGGCCGGGTGCAGCAGCAGCCAAGCCGCCGACATGCAGCCTGTGCTTCTCCGCCTCCGGCACCCGGCCCGTGAACTCGACGCCGGGCCCGGCCAGGTTCTCCAGTCGCGCCCGCTCAGGTCCGTCCCCGGCGATCACGAGCCGGCCGCCGGTGACGTGGCGCACCCGCTCCCAGAGCCGCAGCAGCAGGTCGATCCGCTTGTACTCGGCCAGCCTGCCGAACGCGAGGAACATCGGCTCCGGCGAGCGCGGCGCGGGCGGCGGGCCTGGCTCCACGCCGTTGCAGATGAGCCTGATCCGCTCGGTGGACACGCCGATGTCCTGGAGGCTGGCGAACGTGGACGCCGACACGGTGAGGAACAGGTTCCTGCGGTGCGCCCACGGCATGACCGTCGACTCGGCGATCCGCCCGAGGCTACAGATCGGCCGCGGGAAGCGCAGCGGCCACAGTTCGGTGTGCACGTGGTTGACCAGGCAGACAACCGGTCGGCTGGTCCACAGCGGAGCGAGGAACGGCATGCCGTTGCACACCTCGACCACGAGATCGCAGTCGCGCAGATGCCTACGGAACGCCAGCGGCGCCCTGGCGAACTGGGTGTAGGTACCGCCGCTGCGCCGCACCTCGTAGGGGCGTTCGCCCACCTGCCCGCCGCAGAGCAGCGTGACCCGGTTGCCGCGCTCGGTCATACCGTGGGCGAGCCGGTCGACCAGGAGCTCAGAACCTCCGGCGTCGGAGTTCGCCAGGTCGCGCCAGGCGATGAAGACGATGTGCCGCCCCGCGGTCATCCGTGCCGGCTCGTTCCCTTGCCCCCTGTGACCCGGCCGCCCCCGACCGGTGAATGCCGCATCAGCACGGTCCTGAACCTCCTGGGCGCTGGAGCACTATTGTGGCGATATCAGCCAGATCGTCTAGTGTAGACACCGACCGGACGCCGCGGGGCAATCGTTACCGGGTTGAGCCCTTGCCACGGACCCGAGGAAGCGGGCATCCGCCCAGCTAGAGGCTATCGCCGCGCGGGTGTAGTGGCTCAGCCCTGACCGAAATCCAGCGATATCCGCAAATGCAGGCGCTACGCTCACAATCAGGTGCTACTCGAAAGTAGCATTGTGCTGCCATCGCCGCTGATGGATCACTGAGCGGGCAGAGAGGGAGCACGGCATGTGGAGGTCCGTCCGCCTGTTCCGGCTCTTCCTGAAAGAACAGAGCGATCCCGACGGGTTCTACGCCGCGCTGGCCGGTGACGCCGCGAGCCAGGTCGCCGAGTACACCGCGGTCCGCGGCCAGACCGTGCTGGACATCGGCGGCGGGGCTGGCTACTTCACCGAGGAGTTCAGGTCCAGGGGCGCGAACTGCTACCTGTTCGAGCTCAACGTCGGCGAGATGATGAGCCGTGGTCAGACGCCGCCAGGCGCGGTGGTCGCGGACGGCTACTGGCTCCCGGTCCGCGACGGCGGTGCCGACATCTGCCTCTCCTCGAACGTCCTCGAGCACGTCAGGGATCCGAACGGGCTGATCGAGGAGATGGTCAGGGCGACCAAGCCAGGCGGCCTGATCTACCTCTCCTTCACGAACTGGTACTCGCCGTGGGGCGGGCATGAGATGTCGCCCTGGCATTATCTCGGCGCTGGCCTGGCCGAGCGACGGTACCGGCGCAAGCACGGCAAGCTGCCGAAGAACCAGGTCGGCTCCAGCTTGTTCCCGCTGCACATCGGGCCCGTGCTGCGGATGATGCGCGGCCGCGCCGACGTCGAACTGGTGACCGCCAGGCCGCGGTACTACCCGGCCTGGTGCCGCGCTCTGCTCCTGATTCCCGGACTCCGCGAGATCACGACCTGGAATCTGCTGCTGATCCTGCGGCGGACCGGATGACGTTCGCGCCGGCGACCGGGCACCACCGGGCGCCAAGCGCGTTGAATTCGCTGGCCGGTACCGGCGGCTCACGCGGACCGCAGGTTCACGCGGACCGCCCAGCTGACGCTGCTCGTCTGGCTGGTCGCGTTCGTTGTCTTCGTCCTCAACTCCCGCGGCCAGATCTTCTTCGACACCAAACTCGGCGTCGACGTCGATCCGCTCGGGTTCTACGCCAGGCTCTGGCACCTGTGGAATCCGACCGAGTGGTTCGGCACGCTGCAGAACCAGTACATCGGCTACGCGTTCCCGATGGCGCCGTTCTACCTGGCCGGGCAGTTGCTGAAGATTCCGGTCTGGCTGACCGAGCGGCTCTGGCTCTCGCTGCTCGTCGCGGTCGGCTTCGCGGGGCTGGTGAAGCTGGCCGAGGCGGTGCGGATCGGCACCGACAGGTCCAGGATCGTCGCAGGCCTCGCGTTCGCGCTCTGGCCGACGTTCACGATCGTGATCGGGTCGACCTCAGCGGGCATCCTGCCCGGGCTGCTCGCGCCGTTGGCCGTGCTGCCGCTGGTGCGGGTCGCGGACACCGGGCCCGACGCCGGGGGTGCCGGGACCGGCGCGCTGGTGCGTGCGGCGGCCAGATCCGGCGTGGTCGTGCTGTTCATGGGCGGCGTCAACGCCACGTCGACGTTGTATCCGCTGATCCTGCCTGCCCTGTTCATACTCACCCAGATGCACGGCCGGCAGCGGGTCAAGCTGGCAGCGCTCTGGGTCGGCGCGGTGCTGGTCGCCACGGCCTGGTGGCTGGTGCCGCTGGTGCTCCAGGCCGCCTATTCCTTCAACTTCCTGCCCTACGTCGAGCAGGCGGCCACGACGACAGGCACCATGTCGGCCGCCGCGTTCCTGCGCGGGTCAGGCAACTGGACCGCGTACCTGAACCTCGGCCAGCCGTGGCTGCGGGCCGGCTGGGTGATGGTCGCCTATCCGGTCGCGATCATGGCGGCCGCGATCGCGGCCGGGAGCGGGGCTGGTCGGGCTGGCACGCAGGGACCTGCCGGCCAGCAGCTGGCTGCGGCTGAGCCTGGGCACCGCAGCGCTGATCGCGCTGGCCGGCTACCCGGGTCCGGCTCGGCGGCCCGTTCCACCATCTTGTGCAGGTCTTGCTGGACGGCGTGGCCGCGCCGCTGCGCAGCGTCTACAAGGTCGAGCCGGTCGCCGCCGTCGTCATCGCCCTCGGCATCGCGCACGCCCTCGTGCTCAGGACCAGGCGCGCTGCCCTCGTGGCCGATCCGGCGCCCAGGGCGCTGTGGCACTTCTTCGCGGTGCCCGTCGTCGGGCTCGTGCTGCTCGGCCTGGCGTACCCGCAGGTATCGGGTCAGGTACTGAACGCCGGATCGTTCGGCGCCGTGCCCGACTACTGGTACCAGGCCGCCGCCTTCCTCAGGCAGCACTCGCCGCGCGCGCCTGCTCTGGTCGTGCCGGCCGCCGCGCACGGCATCTTCGTGTGGGGCGAGCCAGTCGATGAGCCGCTCGAGCCGCTCGCCAGCTCACCATGGGCCGCGCAGGGGCTCGTTCCCTACGGCGGCGCAGGCTCGGAGGTGCTGCTCAGGTCGGTCGAGGCGGGCATCAACTCGGGCGAGCGGATCGCGGGCCTGGCCGCGACCCTGCGGCAGGTCGGGTATCGGCTACGTGCTGGTGCGCAACGACCTCAGCCCCGGATCGATCGGATATACGCCGCCGCAGGCCGTGCACCAGGCGCTGACCAGTTCCGGCTTCCAGGTCGTCGCGTCGTTCGGTCCGCAGGTCAGCGCAGGGCAGTACAGCCCAGGTTCGCCGCCAGTGCCAGGCACGTCGGCATCTGCGCAGGTGCAGGCCACGCAGCCCGCGTATCCGGCGATCGAGATCTTCGCGGCGGGCGGGGTTGCCGCGCGACCGCCGCCCGCGGCGGTCGCGCTCCCGGTCAGCAGGACCGTGCTGGTCAACGGCGGGCCCGATGCGCTGTTGCAGCTCACCGGGCAGCGCTTGCTCGCGCCGACAGCACCCGCCGTGATCGCGGGCGATCCGCTGCCGGTCCGCCCGGCCGAGTGGGCGGTCACGGACTCGTTCCGCCGCGCTGACAACGCGTTCGGGTCCATCGAACCGACCGCCTCTTACACCTACACGGCGACCGAGCGGAACCCGCAGGATGATCCGCTCGGCGATCAGGGCGGCGCTCCCAGGCAGTTGCTGCCGGTGACCGGCAGCGGGCCATCAGACCGTCGCCGTGCTCGCCGGCGCGGCCGCGGTGACCGCGTCGTCGACGGGCTCCTGGCTCGGCGAGACGCCGCAGATCGACCCGGCCAACGTGTTCGACAACAACCCGAACACCGTCTGGACCGAGGCCGATCCGAACAGCGCGGTCGGCCAGTGGGTCCAGATCACCTTTGACCGGCGGCTGGTGCTGCCGAGGTCGGTGCTGATCACGCTGCTGGACGACCTTGCATCCAGGCCGGTCGCGAGCCGTCTGACCGTACAGCACCGACGCCGGGACGGTGACCAGCACGGTGCTTCGGACGGGCGCCGCTCAGCCGCTGCGGCTGCCGGCCGGGCCGACCAGGACGCTGCGGATCACCATCGCGGCCGCGCGAGGCGGAGTGCCCGGCGGTCCAGGGGCGGGATTCTCCGGCGTCGACATCCCCGGCGTTACGGTGGCCAGGTACCTGCGGCCGGCCCAGGATCCGGCCGGCCGGGCGCGCGTCGTCGACGGCGTTCTCGTTCAGCCAGCCGGTCCCGTCGCCGGCCAGTCTCGCCAACGTGCTGGCTTATCCGCCGCTGGCCAGGACTTTCGTGACGACAAGCCAGGCTCAGTTCACGCTCAGCGCGAACGCGATCGCCGTGCCAGGCCGGGCGCTCGACGCGATCCTGTCCTCGCTCACCCCTGTGCGCCGCAATGCGCTCGAGGTGACGGCGAGTTCGACCTACGGATCGCTGCCGAGCCTGGCCGCGGCCAACCTCTTCCGGCCTGGCAACCCAGGGGCCTGGATCGCCGGCAACCAGCACGCGACGCTCAGCCTCCGCTGGCGGGGCGATGCGCACGATCAGGCGCATGATCATGCAGCCGCTGCCCGGCTTGGCGTCCGCGCCAGAGTCGATAAAGATCACCAGCCCGCAGGGCGTCAGGTTCGCGAGCGTCGGGCTTGGCGGCCTCACGACCATCGTGCCGCCGCTGCGGACCAATCAGATGACGATCAGCTTCCCCGTCGTGCAGTACGCCACGGCCGCGCAGCCGATCTCCGGTCAGCCGGTCCAGCTCCCCGTCGGGCTGTCCAGGCTGTCCATCCCCGCGCTGAACGGGCTGCTTCCCGCGGCCCCGGCGGTCGGCGCGAACTTCGCGCTGCCGTGCGGGTCTGGCCCTTCGCTGCGGGTCGACGGGCGCACACTGCGGACCAGGGTGTCAGGCAAGGCGGGCAGCCTCATCGCCTTCGACCCCGTGCATGTCAGGGTGTGCGGCGGGACCTCGGCGCTGTCGCTCGGCGCCGGCCAGCACCGGATCCTGGCCGCCAGGCCAGCTGCGTTCACCCTCACCGGGCTGAGCCTGGTCAGCGCCGGGCCGTCCGGTCTGCCTGGCGCGCCTCCCGCGCAGGACCTGCAGCCCGCCACGAAGCCCGGGCCGGGGCCGGCAGCGTCGCGCGACCGGTCAAGGTGCTCGCCTGGGGTCAGGAGCACAAGACGGTGAGGGTCGGCGCCGGGGCGGCCTCGTATCTGGAACTGCACCAGAACGCGAACGCCGGCTGGACGGCCACGCTGAACGGCCGGACGCTACGTCCGGTCCGCCTTGACGGCTGGCAGCAGGGCTTCATCGTGCCGGCCGGAAAAGGCGGTGTCGTAACGCTGACGTTCAAACCGGTTAAGTTCTACCATGTCTGGATTATCCTGTCTGCGGCTGGAGCGCTCATGCTGCTCCTGACCGCGTTGGCTGGCCGAAGGCGCGCGACAGTGCGCGAGCAGCTCCGGAGAGTGCGCGAACAAATGGACCGACCCTCTCCCGTCGCCCTGGTGCCGAGCGAAGAGCGGCAGCAGCGAGCCAGGTGGCTCGCCTTGCTCGCCCTCACGGTCGGGATCGCGATCGTCGGCGGCCCTGTGGCGCTCGCGGTACCCGTCGTCGCGGTGCTGGCACGTCGCTGGCCTAGCTGGTTCGGCGCGCTTGCCGCCGCCGGGATGCTCGTCGCCGGCGTGCTGACGGCCGCCGCGGCCCACCCCGCTCTGCTGGGGACTGGCGCATTCGGAGCGGCGGCCCAGGTGTGCGCGCTCGTGGCCCTGACCTGCGCCCTGATGCCGGACCTGCCGCAATGGCGTATCCCCCGGCGGGTGAGCGGCCGATTGGGCGGTTGGGCGGCCGGTCCGTGATCGAGCGCTTCGCCCTGGCCGACGAACTGACCTGTTACTACGACAGGGCGTCCGAGCCTGCCAACGTGCACCTCGAGGCCAGGGTGCCTGGTCGCCTCGACCCCGCCGCGGTCCTGGCGGCGGTGTCGGACGTGCTGGCATCGCAGCCCAGGATCATGGCCAGGCGCAGGCCGGCCAGCTGGCAGCGCGGCTACTACTGGGAATTCCCCGCTGTTCCGGCCGCGGATCCGGTTCTGACCAGCGCCGGGTACGCCGGCCAGGAAGATCTGGACCGGCAGCGGGACGCGTTCTTGTCGAAGTCGCCGTCGCTTGACGGCGCGCCGCCGCTGCGGTTCCTGCTCGCTTCGGGCTCCGGCGGCGATTGCCTCATACTCAACGCGCACCACGCTGCGTTCGACGGGTTGTCCTGCCTGCGGCTGATGCGCGAGGTGGCCGCCGCCTACCGCGCTGACGCACGCGGCGCCGAGTCCGGCTGCTGACCTGATCGACGCGCAGCCTGGGCCGATCCCGGAGAGCCAGTCGCCTGCCGCGGCAGATGTATCCGCCGCCGGGACGCCGGCGGCAGGTGACCCGGCGCTCGCGGGCGGTGCGGGAACGCGATTCGCTCCGGCAGCGCGGATCGCGCCGGGTCCCGGCGGCGTTCGCGACCTGGCGGGCTACGGCGCGCACCTGATCACCTGGGACGGCCTGGCGGTGTCGGAGCCGCTGCGGTCCGCCGGGGTGAGCGTGAACGACGTGCTCATCGCCGCGCTCATGCTCACGATCGGCGACTGGAACGAGTCCCGCGGCGGCAGCCGCGACCAGATCAAGATCACGATGCCGGTCGGGGACAAGGCCCAGGCGGGCCGCGAAGGTCAGTGGGCCAACATGTCCAGGCTGACGACCGTAGCCGCGCGGGTGCCGGCCGGCACCCGGCCAGCCGACCTGGTCGCCGGCGTCGCGAGCCAGACCAGGGCTGCCAAGTCCCGCGGCGGGCCCCAGTTGGACCTGGCATCGCGAGCCCTGGCCGCCGCGCCCCTGCCAGTCACGGTCAAGCGCATGCTGCTGCGGTCGGCACTGCGGATCGCGGGCCCGTTGCTCTGCGATACGTCCTTGGTCTCTAACCTCGGCGTCGTCGAGCGCGCTCGCCTTCGGCGCGACGCCGGCCACCGAGGTCTGGTTCTCGACCTCGGCGCACATGCCACGCGGGCTCTCGCTCGGCGCCGTCACGGCAGGCGGCGCGCTGCGGCTGACCTTCCGCTATCGCCGTGCGCTCATGTCCGGCACCGACGCCGCCGAGTTCGGCGGGCTGTACATGAAGTCGCTCGACCAGATCGCGGGTCTGGAGGTGGTGCGCCCATGACCCGGCCCGAGCTTGCCCTGGTCGTCGCGCTGCTCGCCACGACCGCGTACCACCTCGGCCTGATCCTGGAGAAGCGGGCGCTCGCGCGGCTGCCGGCGATCGACGCCAGGCACGCGCTGCGGCTCCTGGGCATCCTGCTGACCGCGCCGGCCTGGCTGGCCGGATTCGGGCTGATGCTCTGCGGCTTCGGGCTGCAAGTTGTCGCGCTGACGCTCGCCCCGGTCAGCGTCGTGCAGCCGGTGCTCGGATCTGGCGTGGTGATCCTGCTCGTGCTGTCCAGGCTCGTGCTGCGCGAGACCCTGAAGCGGCTCGAGCTTGCCTGCGTGCTGGCCATGGCGGTGGCGATCGTCGTGATCGCGCTGTCGGCGGTCGGCGCCGCCGGACACGTCGGCCACCAGGCGAGCGGGCTGCTGCTCGCGGCGGTGGCCCTGCCCGCGGCCGCGCTCGCGGTCGGCCTCGGGGCCAACGCGCTGCGGACAGTGCCAGAGCGGCCGGCACCGGCTGCCCTCGATCGGGGTCTCATACGCCGTCTCGTCCGGCCTGCTCTACGGCGTCGCGACGCTGGCGATCAAGGCCATGTCGGGCACGCTGGCCCAGCACGGCGGGCTCGACGCGAACTTGCTGCTCGCGCTGGCCGCGTCGCCGTATCCGTACATCACGGTCGCCTGCTCGGCCCTGGGCATGCTGATCTTCCAGACCGGGCTGCAGCGCTGCCGGGTCTCGATCGTCGGCCCGGTCTCGAATATCACCGGCAGCGTGTTCTTCCTGGTTGCCGGCACCTGGCTGTTCGGCGAGCGCCTCCCGGCCGATCCGCCAAGGCTGGCACTCAGGCTGGCCGGCATCGTGCTGGCCGGAGTCGTCGTGGTCCTGCTGTCCAGGCGACCGCCAGCGCGGCAGGCCGAGGATGTCGCGGCCGCTGATCCCGAGCCCGCCGACGGGACAGCCGCGCCGATGATCGGAGCCGCGTGATCGCTCGTGCGGGCGTGCAGCCTGCTGCGACGCTGAGCGCCGCGTGCCGGAGACCTCTGAATCAGACCGCCGGGAAATGGAGATGATGATGCCGATCGAGCGCCCGCTGCTCGACATCCTCGCTTGCCCGATCGACAAGCAGGGCCTGCTCTATTTCGACGACGAGGCGATGCTGTACAACCCGCGGCTGCGCCGGATCTATCGCATGGCCGGCGATCAACTGGTCCTGCTGGCCGACCGCGCCGAGCCGGCGCCCGCGCATGAACACGAACGGCTGCTGAAGCGGGCCAGGCACGGGGACGCGGAGCTCACGGCAGGCCTGACGGTCGCCGAGTTCAGCGGCGCAGCTGGGGCGGATTGGACGGAGCCATCCGATTAGTGCGTTATGTCAGCGATCATCATGGATGTGAGCTAGATGTAATGAGATATTACGCATGTCAGCGTAAGTGGCGCATGGGGTCGTTACGAGGATGTGTCCTGCTCCTAGTGACACCGCTACTACTCATCAGTATCATACGTCAAACTCCGCACAATCCCCGCTAGCCATCAGATTTGAGCGCCAATCCCCAGGAGGGCCCATGCGCCGCGTGAGCTGGTCAGTTCTGACCGGTCTGGGAGTCTTTTTTATCGTGCTCGCGATCTTGTCGAGGTTCTTCGTGCCGGGTCAGGCGGTCAAATTCCCGCTGAACGAGTACTCAAAGACAACGTTGCAGGCCGACAACGCTAGCTACTTCAGTCCGAAGTCGGGGACAGAAGAATGCGGGGTGACACTTCAGGCGACCAGCACGACGAAGGGGGACGTCGCGGCGGCCAAGTCCATCGGCAGCAACAGCGTGGCCGTCTGGCAGAGCTACACCGCTATCGAAGACACCAGCAACCATGTGGCGGTCTCGATTCCGGCCGACGGGAACACGCTAGCGTTCGACCGTCAAGACCGGCGTGCTGGTGCCGTGGAGCGGCAACACGGTCGGCGGCAAGAGCGTCAATGTCCCTTCTGGCGTGCAGGGTAGCCTTTTCCCGCTCAACACCCAGAAGAAGGCTTACCAGGTTTACGACACCACGCTGCTTCAGCCGGTGACGTTCTCACTACAAGGGCACGGCGACGACAGGCGGCGTTTCGACCTACGTCTTCACCGCCTCCATTCCTAACACCCAGATCGGCACCCAGTCGCTGCCAGGATCGCTGGTCGGCCTGAGCGCCTCCGAGGTCACGCTGCCCGAGTTCTACACCGTCAAGGAGACGTACTTCGTCGACCCGGTGACCGGTGTTCCGCTCTCGGTCGATCAGAACGTGCAGCAGACGCTGCAGGACAGCGCGGGGACCACCCGCCTGGTCCTGCTGAACGCAGACTTCAAGACCACGCCAGCGAGCGTGGCGTCCAGCATCTCCACGGACAACGGCGGGACCACCAAGATCACCATTCTGAACGTGATCATCCCGATCGTGGCCGGCCTAATCGGCATCATCCTGCTGGTTCTCGGTCTGGTGCTCAGCCGCGGCAGGCCAGAGGATGAGCAGTACGAGGACGACGACGAGACCATCAGGGTTCCGGTCTAGGACCAAGGGTCAGGCGCCGTCCGCTGGCGGCGCCTGACTGCGAGGGATCTAGGCAAGAGCGCCGGCCGGCGTGTGTCGGCCGGCGTTCGTCGCACCCGGCAGGGAACGGTTTCGCACCGGCACGATCGGAGGCAGCTAGTGGGGTTCTGGGAGCGTGCGCTGAAGGAGCCCGACTGGCTGGCCGTCGTCGAGCCTGACGGTACCGAGCACGCGGCCGGTGACCTCCTTGGGCGCGTCAACCAGCTCGTCCACGCGCTGCGCGCGCGGGGCCTGAAGGCCGGCGACGGGATCGCCGCGCTGGTGCCGAACGGGATCGCGCCGCAGGAGCTATGCCTGGCCGCGCTGCAGGCGGGCTGGTACTACACCCCGATCAACTGGCACTTCACCGCACCCGAGATCGCCTACATCGTCAAGGACACCGAGGCGAAGGCGTTCTTCGTGCACGAGCGCTTCGCGGAGGCTGGCGCGGCCGCCGCCGACGAGGCCGGGCTGCCGGCCGACGCGAGGTTCAGCTACGGGACGGTGCCCGGCTTCACCGAGGTCGCTGACCTGCGCGCCGGACATCCGACGGACCTGCCTGCTGACCGCACCGCCGGCGCGGCCATGCACTACACCTCGGGGACGACCGGGCGGCCGAAGGGCGTGCGGCGCGCGCTGAGCGGGCTCGAGCCCGATGTGTCGGCCGACCTGCTGACCGGCCTGCTGCAGTTCTTCGGCATCACCGGCGGCCAGCCCAACGTGCACCTGGTGACCTCGCCGAACTACCACACGGCCGTGACGATCTTCGGCGGCAGCGCGCTGCAGTTCGGGCACACGCTGGTCTGCATGGACGGCTGGGACGCCGAGCGTGCGCTCGCGCTGGTCGAGCGGTACAAGGTCACGAACACCCACATGGTGCCGACCCAGTTCAAGCGGATGCTCTCGCTGCCCGAGGAGGTCAGGGCGCGGTACGACGTCTCGTCCATGCGATGGCTGATCCACGCCGCTGCGCCGTGCCCGATTCCGATCAAGCACTCGATGATCGAGTGGTGGGGGCCGTGCATCTACGAGTACTACGCGGCCACCGAGGGCGGCGGGACGATCGTCACCCCGCAGGAGTGGCTGGAGCGGCCCGGCACGGTCGGCAAGGCGTGGCCGATGAGCGAGGTCATGGTGGCCGACGACGACGGCGAGCCATGCCCGGTCGGCGTTCCCGGCACGGTCTACATGCGGATGGGGCTGGAGTTCGAGTACAAGGGCGACCCTGAGAAGACCGAGGCGAGCCGGCTCCGCGGCTACTTCACCGTCGGCGACATCGGCTTCCTGGACTCCGACGGCTTCCTGTTCCTCTGCGACCGCAAGTCCGACATGATCATCTCGGGCGGCGCGAACATCTACCCGGCCGAGATCGAAGCCGAGATCATCACCAATCCCAAGGTCGCTGACGTCGCCGTGTTCGGCATTCCCGACGAGGAGTGGGGCGAGCAGATCAAGGCGGTGGTGCGAGCCCGCCGACGGGATCGAGCCGACGCCCGAGTTCGCGGCCGAGATCCTGGCCTCGCTCGAGGGCCGGCTGGCCAAGATGAAGTGGCCCAAGTCGATCGACTTCGTCGAGGAGCTGCCGCGCGATCCGAGCGGGAAGCTGCTCAAGCGCCGCCTGCGCGACCCGTACTGGGCTGGCCGCACGACCTCGATCTAGCCCCCCAGCCGCCCAGGCCAGGCATCATTTTCATGATCACGGACGTTTCTGAGCACTTATGCGAAAAAGTCTCCGTGATCATGAACGATCAGGCGCGGGGCAGGCGCGGCGCGGGCGGGCGCGCGAGCGGGCGGCTGCAGGGGCTTGACGGGGGCGGGGCGCTCGGCGGTGTAGTGGCGCGGCGGCGTCGGCGAGGGCGGCGAGCAGCGCGCTGGCGGCGACGCGCTCGGGCGGTCGCGCCGTAGGTGGCCGCGAGTACCTGGCGGCGAGTCCCGGGCAGTTCGGTCGCGGCGACGCCGGGATGGCGCAGCGCCCGCAGCGCCAGCCCTGGCAGGATCGCGGTTCCGAGGCCGGCCGCCACCAGTGCCTGGGCCGCCACGTAGTCGTCGGTCGTGACCGCGATATCCGGGCTAAAGCCCGCCGACCGGCACAGCCCGATCAGCACGTCCTGGCAGCGCTCGCAGCCTGCGATCCAGCGGTGGCCGGCGTAGTCCGCCAGCATGCTCGCACTGGAGCCGCGCCGGCCTGGGCTGCGTCGTTCGATGGCGCGCTGGCCGCGGTTGCCCCGCTCGACGTCGCTGTGCTCGCCTTGCCGGTCCCGGCCGCCCTCGCCACGGGGGTGAGCAGGTAAACGGGTTCGTCGAGCACGGGGTGGTAGCGCAGGTCGGGATCGCGGAGCAGGTCGTTCGCGCCGGGCGCCCCGTGCTCGGCGACGCCCTCCTGGTCGGCGTCCGCCTGGTACCTGAAGACCAGGGCGACGTCGACCGCGCCGACCCGCAGCATCCGCAGGGCTTCGGCGGGCTCGGCCTGGACCAGCGAGATGTCGGCCACTGCGCGGTCGGCGCGCAACGCCGCGGCCGCGGTCGCGGCGAGAGTGCCGAGCGCGGATCCGAACGCGGCGAGCCTGACCGTCTCCTGCTTCAGGCCGACGTGCGCGGCCAGTTCGGCCTCGGCGGCGTCGAGCCTGCCCAGGATCTCCGCCGCCCGCTCGGCGAGCAGGCGGCCCGCCTCGGTCAGCCTGATCCCGCGTCCCGACCGCTCCATCAGCTTCGCGCCGGTCTCGGATTCGAGCCTGGCCATGTGATGGCTGATCGACGGCTGCGCGTAGTTGAGCGCCTCCGCCGCGGCGGTGACAGACCCGTGCCTGGCGATGGCGACGAGCACCCGGAGCCGGGTGGCATCCAGCATGCATTTAACTATAGATCGAACTGAATCCTGGGAGCAGAATCATCAACCTGGCCGGGGCGAGAGCTGGGCTAGCCCCTGCCCCTCAGCAGCGGCCAGCGCGGGTCGCGCGGGTTCTGCCCGGCCTCCGAGCGGCGTCGCCACGCGATGCCGGAGAGCGCCTCGAGCACGACGCGGTTGGCCAGAAACGCTGTGACCTCGGCGTGGTCGTACGGCGGCGCGACCTCGACGACGTCCATCCCCGCGACCGGCAGTTCCATCGTGATCCTGCGGACCGCGTCGAGCAGTTGCCTGCTGGACAGGCCGCCGGGCTCAGGCGTCCCGGTGCCGGGAGCGAGCCCAGGATCGACGACGTCCACGTCGACCGACAGGAAGACCGCGTCGCAGTCGTCGAGCGCGATAGTGAAGGCCTCGGTCAGGCATTCGTCCAGGCCTCTGGTCACGATCTCGGTCATCTCGTAGCTGCGCATCTGCTGGCTGGCCATCCAGTCCAGCGTCTCCGGCTCCGGCCAGTATCCGCGCAGTCCTATCTGCAGGAACCTGTCGCCGCGTACGGCTCCGGACTCGATCAGCCTGCGCATGGGCGTGCCGTGCCCGTAGAGGGAGCCGAACTGGGTGTTGCCGGTGTCGGCGTGCGCGTCGAAGTGGATCATCGAGAGCCGGCCCCAGCCGACGTGCCGTGGCGACGCCGGTGGCGTCGGGGAATGTGATGGTGTGGTCGCCGCCGAGTATCACGGGAATGGTGCCGCCCGGCCGCCGCCTTTTGCACGGCCTCTTCCAGCCTGCGCAGCGAGAGTTCGGTGTCCCCTGACGGCAGCTCGATGTCGCCGACGTCGGTGATCTTCAGTTCGGCGAGCGGGTCGACCCCGAGCGCCAGGTGCGGCCGTGAGCCGTCGTGCGGCAGGTAGTCGGTGAACCTGATCGCCTGCGGCCCGAACCTCGCCCCGGGACGATGCGACGTCCCGCCGTCGAACGGGGCGCCGATGATCATGATGTCGGTCCCCGCCCAGGACGACGTGGTCGGACAGGTCGGCGCCAGGCACGCCGAGGAAGGTCGCATCCGGGCCGTACAAATTACCGATTCGCGTCATCACATCCCTCCCGGTGTACCGACCTTAGCCGCAGCGCGCCCGGCGCGGCCGCCGGGCCGGGGAAGGCCAGCCTGCCGGCCCGATAGCCTGCTCCTGCGGGGGTGGGAGGAGACCGATGGCGGGGCCAGTTCCCGAGGGCACGGGCCGGGCGACGATGGGCGATCCAGCCGGCCTGATCAGGCATATCGGCGGCGTGCCAGGCCGCCATCTCGCCGTCAGCGGCACGCTGAACTTCCGTGACACGGGCGGATACCCGGTCGCCGGCGGCGGTGTCACCGGCTGGCGGCGGCTGCTCCGCTCCGACGGGCTGCACCGTGTCGACCAGGCCGGGCTCGGCCAGCTTGGCTCGCTCGGGCTGCGGACTGTGCTCGACCTGCGCACCAACGAGGAGGCGCAGATCGCGCAGAGCCCGCTCGACGAGTTCGCCAGGGCCGGTGCGCTGACGATGCAGGTCTCGCTGATCGGCGCGGATTTCGAGGATCTGCCCGACGATCTGGCCGCCATCTACGACTTCATCATCGACCGCCGCGGGGCCGCGATCGCCGCTTCGATCCGCTCGCTCGCCAGGCCAGGCGGTGTGCCTGCGCTGGTCCACTGCACCGCGGGCAAGGACAGGACCGGCATCGTCGTCGCGTTCGCGCTCTCGGCCATCGGCGTGCCCGATCGGTTCGTCGCCGCGGACTACGCGCTGAGCAGCCTGTACCTTGACCCAGACCACACGCCGACGATCGGCATGGTGCAGGAGAGCTCCGGCCTCGGCGAGCGGCTGACCGCCGCCCTGCTCGCGAGCCCGCCCGAGCTGATCATCCGAGCGCTCGACCGGGCCAGGCGGCAGGCGGGAAGCGTGACTGACTATCTGGCCGGGCACGGAGTAACGTGCGCTGAGCTGGCGGCGCTGCGGTCCGCGCTCGTGACAGAAGGCGAGGGACACGATGAGGGCGGCTGACTCCGATGTCGCACGATGAGCTGGACCGGCGGATCCTGCACGCGCTCGTCCAGGACGCCAGGGCCAGCTACGCCGAGATCGGCGCGATCGTGGGGCTGTCGGCCCCCGCCGTCAAGCGGCGCGTGGACCGGCTCAGGTCGGCCGGCGCCATCACCGGCTTCTCTGCACGGCTCAGTCCCGGTGAGCTTGGCTGGACCACCGAGGCCTACGTCGAGCTGTTCTGTCGCGGGCGTACCTCGCCGGCGGACATCGCAGTCGCGACCCGCAAGCATCCCGAGGTCGTCAGCGCGTGCACGGTGACCGGCGAGGCCGACGCGCTGCTGCACATCAGGGCGGCCGACATGCGGCACTTCGAGCAGGTCGTCGAGCGGATCGGTGCCGAGCCATTCGTGATCAGGACGCGCAGCTCGATCGTGCTCTCCAAGCTGGTCGACCGGCCAGAGGCACTCCCAGAGCTCAGCGACTGAGGCCTCGCCGCGGGTCCGCGCGGACGGCTGCTCGCGCCATTGCGGAGCGCCGCGTCAAGCTCGAGCCCGAGCTTGAGGAATCTGCGCTGATCAGGCGGTTAGGCCACGAGTGGATCAGCTAAAGTCGGGGCATGTCAGAGCACGATGACCGGTATGCCAGGAGTGATCTGCCGCGCACGACGGGGGAGTTCCGTGCTGCCCCCGACGCTTCGGCGAGTACGGCAGAGTTCAAGGCCTTCGTCGCGAGCCAGGACCGGGACGATGCCCAGCGAAGCGGATCGGGCGGCGTCTGGCCCGAGCAGCCGTGGGCTGGGGAGGCGGCCCCGCGGAGCAACTCGACGCGGACCATCGCCATCGTCGCGGCAGCGGTCGTCGTCGTGATCATCATCGTGCTCGTCGTCGCGCTCGGCTGACGCTCGCCCGCCGGTCGTAGGTGACGGCGCGGTCGGCGTCGGGCTGGAACCGATAGCCCATCCCCGGCTCGGTGAGCAGCCAGCGCGGCCTGGCCGGGTCGGGCTCCAGCTTTCGCCGCAGCTGAGCCATGTACAGCCGCAGGTTGCCGGTCGCGTCGGCGTAGCCGGGGCCCCAGACCTCCTGGAGCAACTGCCGCTGGCTGAGCAGCTTGCCAGGGTGCCGCAGCAGCACCTCGAGCAGGTGCCACTCGGTCGGCGTCAGCCGGATCGTCGTGCTCGCGGCCGGGCCGTCCGCCTTGGTCACGCGCTTGGCGGCCAGGTCGACGGTGAGGTCGCCGAGCCTGACCTGCGGCTCGGCTGGCTCGCTCGCGCTGCGGCGGACCACGGCCCGCATCCTGGCCAGCAGTTCGTCCATGCCGAACGGCTTGGTGACGTAGTCGTCGGCGCCAGCGTCGAGCGCCTCGACCTTGTCGGTGCTGTCGGCGCGCCCGGACAGCACGATGATGGGCGCATCGGTCCAGCCGCGCAGCCCGGCGATCACCTCGACTCCGTCCAGGTCGGGCAGGCCGAGGTCGAGGATGACCAGGTCAGGGGGGTGGTGTGCGGCCTGTTCGAGCGCCTGCGCGCCGGTCTGGGCCGTGTAGACCTCGTAGTGCCTGGCCCGCAGGTTGATCCGGAGCGCCCGGACGATCTGCGGCTCGTCGTCGACGACCAGGACCGTCGTCACGACGCAGCCTGGCCGGAGATGTCAGGATCCATGTGCTCGCGCGGCCAGGCGCCGCGGCGCTGGCCGGGGACGCGCCGGCAGCGACAGCGCCATCGTCAGCCCGCCGCCGGGCGTCTCCTCGGGCTCCAGCGTCCCGTCCATCGCCTCGGCCAGCCCGCGGGACAGCGCGAGCCCGAGCCCGATGCCGGTCGTGTTGTCGGTGTCGCCGAGCCGCTGGAACGGCACGAACATCCGGCCCGCCTGGTCGTCCGGGGATGCCAGGCCCGCGGTCGATGACGCGCAGCTCGACCCGGTCGCCGAGCGAACTCGCGGTCAGCAGCGGCGGCGAGCCTGGCGGGGAGTAGCGCAGCGCGTTGGCGACCAGGTTGGAGATCACGCGCTCCAGGATGCCAGGATCGACGAGCACCTCGGGCAGGTCAGCCGGGATCTCGACGCAGCACGGATCTGCCGCCCGGGCCGAGGTCGTCGAGCGCCGCGGGCGACGACCTCGCCGAGGTCGGCTGGGCGCGGGAAGACCGGCATCGCGCCCGCCTGCAGCCTGCTCATGTCCAGCAGGTTCTCGACCAGCCGGGTCAGCTTGTCGAGCGACTCGTCGGCGGTGGCGAGCAGCTCGGCCTGGTCGTCCTCGCGTCCCACTGGACGTCGTCGGAGCGCAGGCTGGTGACCGCGGCCTTGGCCGAGGCCAGCGGCGTCCGCAGGTCGTGGCTGACGGCGGCGAGCAGGGCGGCGCGCATCCGGTCGGCCTCGGCGATCGGCCTGGCCGCCTCGGCCTCCGCGGTCAGCCGCTGCTGCTCGAGCGCGGCGGCCGCGTAGGCCGCGAACGCGCCGAGCACGCGCCGGTCGGCGGCCGGCAGCGTCCGGCCGCGCGCGGCCAGGCAGAGGTCGTCGGTCACCGGCATGGCGACGTCGCCGTCTTCCGGCCGGCAGGAGCGGTCGCTCGCCGCCAGCGGTCGCGACCGCCTGCCATCCGGCCGGAGTCACGGCGCCGTCTGGCGTGCGGGCGGCGCTCGAGCAGCGTCACCGTCTCCATGCCGAACGCCTCGCGCACCCGGTCGACGACCGCCTGCAGCGGCTGCTCGCCGCGCAGGATGCTGCCGGCGGTCGTCACGAGCAGGTCCGACTCCGCGCCGGCCCTGGCCGCCTGCTTCGACCGGCGGGCGGCGTCGTTCACGATGGTGCTCACGACGATGCGCCACGATGACGAAGACCGACCAGCGCCAGAGCATTGTTGGCCTCATTGATGTTGAACGTGTAAAAGGGCGGCGTGAAGTAGTAGTTCAGCAGGAGCGACGCCGGCGACGGCGGCGATGACAGCGGGCACCAGCCCGCCGACGAGGGCCACGCGCGATGACGCCGGTGAGGAAGATCAGCACGTCGCTGGTCAGGTTCAGGTCGCCGCGCAGGTTCGCGAGCAGCAGCGAGAGCAGCGGCGCGAGCACGACCGCCAGCGCGTAGCCGGCCACCTGGCGCGGCAGCGGACAGCCCGCCGCGCTGGGTCGGGCAGCCTGCGGCCGCGGCCCATCCTGGCGTGGGTCACGATGTGCACGTCGATGTCGCCGGACTCGCGGATCGTCCGCAGGCTCACGCCCGGCCCGGTGAGCAGCGCGGACAGCCAGCCGCGGCGGCTGGCGCCGAGCACGAGCTGGGTGGCGTTCTCCGCCCTGGCGAACGCGAGCAGCGCGTCGGGCACGTCGTCGCCGACGACCTGGTGGTAGCTGCCGCCGAGCGACTCGGTGAGCCGCCGCTGGGCGGCCAGCGCGGCTGGGTCGGCGCCGGTCAGGCCGTCCGACCTGGTCACGTACACGGCGAGCAGGTCGCCGCCGGACGAGCGGGCCGCGATCCTGGCGGCCCGCCTGATCAGCGTCTCGCCCTCGGGTCCGCCGGTCAGCGCGACGACGACCCGCTCCCTGGCCTCCCAGGTGCTCGTGGATGTCGTGCGCCTCGCGGTACCGCTGCAGGCCCTCGTCGACCTTGTCGGCCAGCCAGAGCAGCGCGAGCTCGCGCAGCGCGGCCAGGTTGCCGGCGCGGAAGTAGTGGTTGAGCGCGGCGTCGATCTTCTCGGCCGGGTAGATGTTGCCGTGCGCCATCCGGCGGCGCAGCGCCTCCGGCGTCATGTCGACCAGCTCGACCTGGTCGGCGGCGCGGACGACGGCGTCGGGAACCGTCTCCCGCTGCGGCACCCCGGTGATCTTCATGACGACGTCGTTCAGCGACTCGAGGTGCTGGATGTTGACCGTGGTGATGACGTCGATCCCGGCCGTCGAGCAGCTCCTCGACGTCCTGCCAGCGCTTCTCGTTGCGCGAGCCGGGCACGTTGGTGTGCGCCAGCTCGTCGACGAGCGCGATCTGCGGATGCCGGGCCAGCACCGCGTCGAGGTCCATCTCCTCGAACGCGGTGTCCCGGTAGTTCGATCCTGGCTCGGGGCAGCACCTCAAGGCCGGTCAGTCTGCTCGGCGGTGCGCCGCCTGCCGTGCGTCTCGACGAAGGCCACCACGACGTCGGCGCCGCGGGACAGGCGGCGGTGGCCCTCGCCGAGCATGGCGAAGGTCTTGCCGACCCCGGCGGCGGCGCCCAGGTAGATCCTGAGCTGGCCGCGGCGCGCGGGGCGGCAAGACCGCTGGCCGGCGTCGCTGGCTGTGTCAGTCATCTCCTACATCACGGTACGGGGTGCTGCTTGTCGAGCGCGATGTTGAGCAGCAGCACGTTGACCCCTGGCTCGCCGAGGAAGCCGAGCTGCGCGGCCGCAGGTGTACTTCGCGACCAGCGCCCGGACCGTCGCCGGGCTGATGTGCCTGGCCGCGGCGACCCTGTTCACCTGGATCGCGGCGTTCTGCGGCGAGATGTAGGCGTCAAGGCCGGAGCCGACGCCGTCACCGCGTCCGGCCGGGATCGCCGACGCCGGGACGTGGTCGAACTTCTCGATCGCCTTGCTGCCGCTGCTTGATGTCCGGTCACCAGGACGGGGTTGTTCGGGCCCGAGGTTGGACGCCCCGCTGGCCAGCGGGTCGCAGCCGCCGGTCTGGTTGGTCGCCGACGTGGCCGACGCCGATGGCCGCGGCTGGAAGTACTGCGGCAGCGGGTTGCCCTTGGCGTCGGTGAACTCCTGGCACAGCAGGCTGGAGCCGACGACCTTGCCGTGGAAGCTGACCAGCGAGCCGTTGGCCTGGTTGTTGAACGCCACCTGGGCGATCCCGAACATGACCAGCGGATAGAGCGATGCCGCAGATCACCGTGAAGATCAGCAGGCCGCGCAGCGCCGCGAGGAGCTGGCGGACGCGTGGAAGGAAGACGCGACATGTCGATCAACCGCCGAATCCTGGGATGAACTGAATGATGAGGTCGATGAGCTTGATCCCGATGAACGGGATGATCAGCCCGCCGACGCCGTAGATCCACAGGTTCCGGCGCAGCATCGCCGCGGCCGAGGACGGCCGGTAGCGCACGCCGCGCAGCGCCAGCGGGATCAGCGCGACGATGATCAGCGCGTTGAAGATGATCGCCGAGGTGATCGCCGATTCCGGGCTGTGCAGGTGCAGGATGTTGAGCTTGGCCAGGCCGGGGATCACGGCCGGCGAACATCGCCGGGATGATCGCGAAGTACTTCGCCACGTCGTTGGCGATGGAGAAGGTGGTCAGCGCGCCCCGGGTGATCAGCAACTGCTTGCCGATCTCCACGATCTCGATGAGCTTGGTCGGGTTGGAGTCCAGGTCCACCATGTTCCCCGCCTCCTTGGCGGCGGAGGTTCCGGTGTTCATGGCCACGCCGACGTCGGCCTGGGCGAGCGCGGGGGCGTCGTTGGTGCCGTCGCCGGTCATCGCGACCAGCTTGCCGCCCTCCTGCTCCTTGCGGATCAGCGCCATCTTGTCTTCCGGCGTGGCCTCGGCGAGGAAGTCGTCCACGCCGGACTCGTCGGCGATCGCCTTGGCGGTGAGCGGGTTGTCGCCGGTGATCATGACGGTCCTGATGCCCATCTTGCGCATCTCGGCGAACCGCTCGGCGATGCCCTCCTTGACGATGTCCTTGAGGTGGATCACGCCGAGCGCCCTGCGCCGGTCGCCGTTGACGCCGCTCGGCCACGACCAGCGGCGTGCCGCCGGCCGCCGAGATGCCGTCGACCATCTGGCCGAGCTCGTCGGGCGGGGTGCCGCCGCCTTGCCTGATCCACTCGCCGCACCGCGCTCGACGCGCCCTTGCGCACCTGCCGGCCGTCGGCCAGGTCGATGCCGCTCATCCGGGTCTGCGCGGTGAACTCGACGAACTCCGCGCCGCGCAGCTCGCCTTCGTGCCGCTCGCGCAGGCCGTACCGCTCCTTGGCGAGCACCACGATCGAGCGGCCCTCCGGCGTGTAGTCGGCCATCGAGGACAGCTGCGCGGCGTCGGCCAGCTCGCTGCGCGCTGACCCCGCCGACCGGCAGGAACTCGCTGGCCTGCCGGTTGCCGATGGTGATCGTGCCGGTCTTGTCCAGCAGCAGCGTGTTCACGTCGCCCGCGGCCTCGACCGCGCGGCCCGACATCGCCAGCACGTTGCGCTGCACCAGCCGGTCCATGCCGGCGATGCCGATCGCCGACAGCAGCGCGCCGATCGTGGTCGGGATCAGCGCGACCAGCAGCGCGACCAGGATGACCAGGCGTCTGCGGCGCCTTGGAGTAGAACGCCATCGGCTGCAGCGTGACCACCGCGAGCATGAAGATGACCGTCAGCGAGGCGAGCAGGATGTTCAGCGCGATCTCGTTCGGCGTCTTCTGCCGCTGCGCGCCCTCGACCAGCGCGATCATCCGGTCGATGAAGGTCTCGCCCGGCTTGGAGGTGATCTTCACGACGATCCGGTCCGACAGCACCTTGGTGCCGCCGGTGACCGCGGACCGGTCACCGCCCGACTCGCGGATCACCGGAGCCGACTCGCCGGTGATCGCCGACTCGTCGACCGACGCGACGCCCTCGACGACGTCGCCGTCGCCGGGGATGATCTCGCCGGCCTCGACGACGACGTGGTCGCCGAGGGTCGAGCTGGGTGCCGGGCACCTCCTCGACCCGGATCTGCGTCTGGCCCGGCTGCCAGCCGATCAGCCGGCGGGCCATCGGTCTCCCGCTTGGTCCTGCGCAGCGTCTCGGCCTGCGCCTTGCCCCGGCCCTCGGCCACGGCCTCGGCCAGGTTGGCGAAGACCACGGTCAGCCAGAGCCAGACCACGATCGTCCAGTTGAAGATCGACGGGTTGGTGATCGCGGTGTAGGTGGTCAGCGCGGCGCCGACCTCCACCACGAACATGACCGGGTTCTTGAGCTGGACCCGCGGGTCCAGCTTCTTGAACGCGTCGGGCAGCGACTTCCACAGCATCTTCGGGTCGAGCAGCCCGCCGCCGATCCGGTTCTGCCTGGCCGGCGGCGCTCTTGCCGCGCCGTGCCGGGAACTTCGGGCGTGGTTGTCACAGCCATGTCAGTGCAGTCCTTCTGCGAACGGGCCGAGCGCGAGCGCGGGGAAGTAGGTCAGGCCGACGAGGATGAGGATGACGCCGACGAGCATGCCCGACGAACAGCGGCTTGTGCGTCTCCAGCGTGCCGGCGCTGGCCGGCACCGGTTGCTGCCTGGCCAGCGACCCGGCCAGGCCGAGCGCGAAGATCTCGGGCGCGAACCGGCCGAGCAGCATCACGATGCCGCCGACGGTGTTGTACCAGTCGGTGTTGGTGGTCAGGCCGGCGAAGGCCGAGCCGTTGTTGTTCGCCATCGAGGTGAAGGCGTACATGATCTCGGTCAGGCCGTGCGGGCCGGGATTGAGGATCGAGGCCTGCGGTGTCTTCATCGCGATCGACAGGCCCGCGGCCGTCAGGATGAGGACCGGGCAGCGTCAGGAAGTACAGCGCCGCGTACTTCATCTCGACCGGCCGGATCTTCTTGCCGATGTACTCGGGCGTCCGGCCGACCATCAGCCCGCCGACGAAGACCGTCACGATGGCCAGCACCAGGATGCCGTACAGGCCCGGCGCCGACGCCGCCAGGCGCGACCTCGCCGAGCGCGATGTCGAACAGCGCGATGCCGCCGCCGAACGGCGTGAACGAGTCGTGGAACGAGTTCACCGAGCCCGGTCGAGGTCACCGTCGTCGAGGCGGCGAACAGCGAGGACGCCGGGCGTGCCGAAGATGACGTTCTTGCCTTCCATCGCGCCGTGCGCGAGCTGCGGTGCGACGCCGGCGCCCTGCGCCTCGAAGAAGCTGATGCCGCCGACAGCCGCCAGCCAGATGATCGCCATGACCGCGAGGAGCGCGTAGCCCTGGCGGTTGTCCTTGACCATCTTGCCGAAGGTGCGGGGCAGGGCGAACGCGGTCAGCAGCAGCAGGAAGATCTCGAACCAGTTCGTGAACGGGTTCGAGCTCTCGAACGGGTGCGAGGAGTTGGCGTTGTAGAAGCCGCCGCCGTTGTTCCCCGCGTCCTTGATGACCTCCTGCGAGGCCACCGGGCCGCCGGTGATGGTCTGGTGCCCGTGCGCCAGCGTGGTGACGACCTGGTTGGCGTGGAAGTTGTCGATCACGCCGGCGGCGACCAGGATGAGCGCGCCCACGACGGACAGCGGGCAGCAGGTACCGCAGCGTGATCCTGGTGACGTCGACCCAGAAGTTGCCGAGCTTGTCGGTCTTGGACCGGACGAAGCCGCGGACCAGCGCGATGGCGACCACGATGCCGACGGCGGCGGACAGGAAGTTCTGCACCGCCAGGCCGGCCATCTGCACGACGTAGCCCATCGTGGTCTCGCCGGAGTAGTTCTGCCAGTTGGTGTTGGTCACGAACGAGGCGGCGGTGTTCCAGGCCAGCGGCGGGGGCACGTTCGGCAGGCCGAGCGAGAAGCAGCAGGTAGTGCTGCAGCCGCTCAAGGCCGTACAGGAACAGCACGCTGACCACGGAGAACGCGAGCATGCTGCGCAGGTACACGCGACCACTTCTGGTCGGCGGCGGGGTCGACGCCGATCAGCTTGTAGATGCCGCGCTCGACCCGCCAGTGCTTGTCGGTGGTGAAGATGTGGGCCATGTAGTTGCCGACGCGGCACGTAGCACGCGCCGAGCGCGACGACGAGCAGGCCGAGCTGGAGCCAGCCGCAGCCGGTGGCGACGGACATCAGAACCTCTCCGGCAGGATGAGGGCGAGGAACAGGTAGATGGTCAGGCCGATACCGACGATCAGCCCGAGCCAGTTGCTAGCGCTCAAAGCGCTCGACCCCCTTCACGAGCAGGAAGAGCACGGCGAACACCACGATGGTCAGCCCGATATAAGCCAGGTCTTGCATGACGCCTCCTTCAGGCGCTCTGCAGGAAAACCGCCTCAGTAAACAGCCCTAACAGGCGAAATACCGGTTCCTAGCGGCCCCATGCGGGCTGGGCGCGATCCCTAACGAAGTCCATGCAAGGAGCTGCTCGAGCGTGGCCTGTGAGCCGGGCGTTGCCTGGAGCGGGCCGGAACGTGCTCTTTAGCACGATGCGCTGTGAGGCCGGCCTCCGGTGGGAATAACTCAGCGGTCCAGGCCGGCTCGACGATCCGGGGGATCGATCCATGGCGCAGTTCCAGTCATTCGCCGCCCTTGGCGACAGCTTCACCGAGGGCGTGGGCGATCCGTACCGCGGATGGCTCAGGCTGCCGGGGCTGGGCGGACCGGTTCGCCGAGCACCTGGCCGCGCCGGCGGCCCGGGCTGCGCTACGCGAACCTCGCGATCCGCGGCAAGCTGCTCAGCGAGGTGCTCGACGAGCAGGTGCCCGCGGCCGTCGCGATGGGCGCGGACCTGGTCAGCCTGGCCGCGGGCGGCAACGACCTGCTCAGGCCCCGCACCGATCCCGACGACCTGGCCGTCACCTTCGAGACCGCGGTGGCCGCCCTGCGACCGCCGGGGCGACGGTCATGGTGTTCACCGGCTTCGACCCGAAGGCATTTCCCGTGCTGCGGCTGATCAGGGGCAAGTCGGCGGTGCTGACCATGCACGTCCGGGAGATCGCGGCGCGCCGCAACTGCCTGATCGCCGACCTGTGGACGATGCGGATCCTGACCGACCGCCGGCTCTGGACGCCGGACCGGCTGCACCTGACCCCGGACGGGCACCGCCGGGTGGCGCTGCTGGCCTGCGAGGTCGCCGGGCATCACCAAGCGAGGACTGGCGGGCGCCGCTGCAGATCGAGCCCGTGCGACAGGGCCCCGTCGGCGCGGCGATGACCTGGCTGGCCGCGCGGTGGAACGATGTCGAGTGGGTCTCCGAGCACGCCGCCCCGTACCTGAGCAGGCGGCTGCACGGCGTCTCGAGCGGCGACGGCATCGTCGCCAAGCGCCCGGACCTCGCCGAACTTCATCCCGTGGTCGCCGCATCCGGCGCGCGGTCACTTATGCAAGAAGTAGCTGGCCATCGGGCCGGTACACCTGCCGCCGGCGGTCAGGGCGCGGCTGCCGATGCCGCCTGCGGGACCGCCGAGGCTGCCGTGGCAGCCGACTCGCTGAACGGCGTGACGCCGGCGCGGGGCTATGCTGCCCGCCGTGGAACTTGACCTCTCCCTCAGCCCTGGTGACCTGACGGCGCGACTCGTCGACATCGAGTCGGTCAGCGGATCGGAAGAGCCGCTCGCCGACGCGATCGAGGCCGCGCTCGGCACGTGCGGGCATCTGAGCGTGGCCCGCGACGGCAACGCCCTCGTCGCGCGCACCGAGCTTGGCAGGCCGCAGCGCGTCGTCCTGGCTGGCCACATCGACACCGTGCCGATCGCCGGCAACGTGCCGTCCAAGGTCGAACCAGGGCCTGCTCTACGGCTGCGGCGCAGCTGACATGAAGTCCGGCGTGGCCGTCCAGCTCAAGCTGGCCGCCGCGGTCACGGCGCCGGTCGTGGACGTGACCTACGTCTGGTACGACTGCGAGGAGGTCGAGTCCGAGCGCAACGGGCTGCTAAGGCTCAGCAGGAACAGCCCGGCGAGCCTGGCCGCGGACTTCGCGATCCTGCTCGAGCCGACCGACGGTGTGGTCGAGGGCGGATGCCAGGGCACGCTGCGAGCCGAGATCCGCGCCAGGGGAGAGCGCGCGCACAGCGCGCGAGCCTGGATGGGCCGCAACGCGATCCACGATGCCGGCGAGATACTCGACGTCCTGCGCGGCTACCAGGCGCGCGAGCCCGAGGTCGACGGGCTGCGGTTCCACGAGGGCCTGAACGCCGTCGGCATCAGGGGCGGCGTCGCCGGCAACGTCATACCGGATGAATGCGTGGTGACCGTCAACTACCGCTTCGCACCCGACCGCTCGGCCGAGCAGGCCGCTGAGCACGTCCGCGAGGTGTTCGCTGGCTGGGAGGTCACGATCACCGACGTCGTGGGCGGCGCCAGGCCCGGCCTCGGCAGCCCCGCGGCAGCGTCGTTCGCCGCCGCGATGGGCGGCACGCCGCGCGCCAAGCTCGGCTGGACCGACGTGGCGAGGTTCGACACGCTCGGCGTCCCCGCGGTCAACTTCGGCCCTGGCGACCCGACGCTGGCTCACTCGCGCGGTGAGCACGTGCCGCTCGCCGCCGTCGCGGAGTGCGAGGCGCGGATGCGAGCCTGGCTCGAGGGCGCCCCGAGCTAGCCGGACCGTGGCCTGGCGTCCGTGCGGTCGTCAAGAACCGGTCAGCGCGGCGGGGCCTGGCGGAGTGTCAGCGAGCCGGTGTGGGACTGACCCTTGACGTCGACCCAGGTGACCTTCACGGCCATGCCAGGCTTGAACCTCAGCATGACCCCGGTCAGTTGCTTGGGCGAGCTGATGCGGTGTCCCCCGACCGACGTGATCACGTCTCCCGCGATGATGCCTGCCTTGTCGGCCGGCGTGCCGCAGAGCTCGCCGATGATCAGCGCACCAGACGGAACCGGCGCGACATGGGCGGGAACCCCGGCGCCTTCCTGGTTCTGCAGGCAGACCGGCGTGGACGGCTGCACCGGGAAGCCGGCCGATCCCTGGTCCTGCTGAAGCTGGCGCTCCCGCTGCTGCTGCGGGCTGGTGGCCTTGCTCGCGTGGCCGGCGGGCACGAGCACGCCGAGGAATCCGGTCGAGCCGATCTGGACCGACGGGCTGGACTTGCCGCTGATGATCTGCCTGGCGATCCGCAACGCCCTATTGATCGGGATCGCGAAGCCGACATTCTGCTTCGAGTCCCCGAAGCTGCCGGTCGCGGCGGCGGTGTTCATGCCGATGACCTTGCCGGAGGTGTTCGCCAGCGGGCCGCCTGAGTCTCCCTGCACGATGCCGGCGTTGGTCTGCAGCATGCCGTGCAGCGTCTCCTTGGTCGCCGCGCCGCTGTCGCTCGCGGTAATCGTCCTGTTCATGCCGGTTATCGAGCCGGCGACGGCCGGGAACCGGCCGGCGCCGTAGGCGTTGCCGATCGCGACCACCTTGTCGCCGAGCTTCACGGTTGCCGAGTCGCCGAGCGGCACGGTGCGCAGGTTGTGGGCGCCGACCAGCTTGATCACCGCGACGTCGTCAGCCGAGTCGTAGCCAAGCCATCTCGCCTTGAACTGCTTGCCGGTGGCCAGCACCCTCGCGTACAGCTGCGTGGTGTCGGTGATCACGTGATTGTTGGTCAGCACGAGGCCGTCGCTGCTGATCACCATGCCGGTCGCGGCGGCCTGGCTGCCCTGGTAGCCGAGGTTGCTCGAGATGTCGACGAGGCCCGGCCGCACCGCGCTGAGGACGGTGCGCTCGCGTCGCGCCACTGACACCGTGCTGTGACGAGTTGCCGTTCGGGAAGCCAGGGAGGTTGCCGGGCTTGCCGCCTGAACTGCCGCCAGGCTGGCCGCTAGCCGACGACGGCGAACCCTGGTTGTTGCTCAGGGCGTACCCGGTCAAGCCCGCGCCGACAGCGGCGGCAACGACGGCGACGGTGAGATAGGTCAGCAGCGTCCGCCTGCGGCGGGCACGCGACCCTGGCTCCGGGTAGTAGCCGCCGTATCCACCCTGGCCATAGCCACCAGGCCCGGACCCGCCAGGGCCGTAGTCACCGTGGCCATAGCCGCCTGGGCCATAGCCGCCGGGGCCGTAGCCGCCAGGTCCATAGCCGCCGTGGCCATATGCGCCGCCGGGTCCATAGCCGCCAGGCCCTGGAGCGCCTTGCCCGTAGCTGGCCTGGCCGTGCCCGCCGGACCCGTAACCCTGGGCGTCCTGGCCTTCGTATCCGCCCGGATCCTCGAGCGGGGTCGTCTGTCCGTACGGGGGCTGGCCGTAGCCTGCATGGCCATGGCGATCCTGGTCGAAGCTGGGCTGGTCGAAGCTGGGCTGGCCGAAGCTGGGCTGGCCAAAGCCGCCCGGCTCATGAGTCGCGGGCTGTGGGCTTGTCGGAGTGGAGCCTGCTGGGTCGGCTGGGCTGGGCTGGACGGACTCAGCGTCGCTATGGCCAGGATGATGACCGGCGTCCGCGCCTTCCGGCGCGGACCCAGATTCCTCAGGCATCTGGTCCTCGCTGCTGCGCTGATCGTCCTGCATCTCCACCACCTTCGCCCCGGTGCCAGCGTACTGCGCGGCTATCCATGACCCGATTCCGGCCGTTTCGCTTCACTCGCTGGGCCTAACTGTCAACGCGCCCGCGCTGCCCGGTGCGGCAAACCGGGCAGCAGCGGGCGACGCTGCTGCTGGGCCCGATTCCGCCCGGGCCAGCTAAAAGTCAAGTAAGCCCTAGCAGCCTGGAAGCTACCTGAAGGCCGCCTGAGGATCGTCTGTTGTTACTGAAGCCCTCCGACCTGGCGCACCCGTTGCGCGGTACAGGCATGTTCCCCTGCAATGCGAGGTTCCAAGCGTGGGCCAAGTCAATATGCATCGTTTATGCCAGTTATAGCCAGAACAAGCTCGATACCTGAAGTCGCGCCAAAACACGTCTGCTGAAATTGCGCCATGATTGACTATGGCGCATTAGCGCAGCGTGCAACTGGATGCGCAAGGTGATCAACAGGGTCCGCCCGAACCGGCAGTCCCGGGGAAGGAGATGGCTCGTTGGGCTGGCCGCGCCGCCGGGTACTGCTGGTGCCAGGCTCAAGCAGCACCGGCCGCCAGGCCGCGGCGACCGCCTGCGCGTCGACCCTTGAGGCCCTCGGCTGGACCACCAACACGCTGGACGCGACCTGGCTCGGCAGCCATGGCTGGGGGCCGGCAGCCGAAGCCACCGTCCGCCGGATCATGACGGTACCCGGCCTGCATGACGCGTTCCACTACGCGGCCCTGCGGACCGGGAACCAGCTCGCCCTGCAGGCCGATGCGGCGACGCAGGCTGCGGCTGGTGCCGCGGCTGCGCGACTACCTGGACCGCCATCCAGTCGAGCTGGTCATCTCCTTCAGCCCGGCCGGCGCGTCGGCGGTGAGCACGGTCGCGCCGCGCTACCCGTCCATGCGGCACGTGGTGCTGTGCACGGACGCGTCGCCGCACCGGCTCTGGATCCACCCGCGCGTCGACCTCTACCTGGTCAGATCCGCGGCCGCCGAGCCCGCCGTGCACAGGTTCCAGCCCGACGCGAGGGTGGTCGTCATCCCGCCAGCCGTCCGTGCGCAGTTCTACCGCCCGCCGGCGCAGCGGACCGCGCGGATCGGGCTCGGTGTGCCCGAGCAGGAACGCTGCGTGCTGCTCTGCGCTGGCAGCACGGGTGAAGGCCCGCTGGCCGACATCGCCGACGCGCTCGCCGCGGCAGAACTGAACGTGCTGGCCGTGGCCGGATACAACAGGCGGCTCGAGAGCAAGCTGCGCGACGTCGCCGAGCGACGGCACAGCGTGCCGGCCTTCGGGTTCACCGACCGGATGCCCGAGCTGATGTCGGCCGCCGACCTGGTGATCACCACCCCGGGCGGGACCTGCAGCGAGGCGCGGACCGTCGGCAGGCCACTGCTGCTGCTCGACCTGGTCCAGGGGCCACGGCAGGGACGACCTGCATGTACGAGCTTGAACTCGGCGACGCGTCGGTGACCTCAAAGCGCCCGGCCGACGTCGTCCGGTCGGCGCTGGCCTGCCTGCAGCGGATCAAGCCCGCTCCGGCCGGTCCGACCCGATCGCTGGCCGACTGGGAAGGCAAGCTCGAGACCGCGCTTGAAACCGTCCTGTCCTGATTTGCATGGCTCTGACCTGCGAAGACATCAGAGATTTGGCGGCGAGCAGGTCAGCCGCTAACTGGTTCTGAACAGCCGGTGCGCCATCCTTGACTGATGGGCGTGGCAGAGGAGCCATCTCGACGCACGTTCCTCAGCACGACCGCGAGCGCGGCTGGAGCGGTCGCGGGAGCGGCTGCTGTCGGCGATGCACTGGCGGCCTGCACGAGCGGCCAGGCTCCGGCGGACGCGCGCAGACGCCCGGCCCGGCCCGCGAGGCACGCCGTGTCCGCCGAGAACTCCCTGCCCAGGTGACCGGCACTGGTGGATCAAGAGCCTCGGTGCGCCGGACGAGATCATGGGCTACACCGGCCAGGCCAGCGTGCTGCCAGGCGAGCATGTGCACCTGTACGTGTCGACGACGTCGCGCGAGTTCACCGTCAAGGCCTTCAGGATGGGCTGGTACGGCGGCGATCTGGCCCGGCGGGTGTGGGACGTCGGGGCCGGTCAAGGGCCACCGGCAGCGCCATCCGAGCCGTACCTCGGACACCAACACGGTGCACGCGCACTGGGGCCCGTCGCTGACTGTGCCGACGGCTGGCTGGCCGCCGGGCTCGTACCTGCTGCGGCTGGACGCCGAGTCGGGCGGCCAGCGATACGTGCCGCTGACCGTCAGATCGGCGAGCACGGCAGGCAAGGTCGTGCTGAAGAACGGCGTCTCGACCTGGCAGGCTTACAACACCTGGGGCGGGTACGACCTGTATGCCGGCCCGAACGGCAGCTACAACAACCGCGCCTTCGCGGTCAGCCTGGACCGGCCTTACAACAAGGACGGCGCGCTGCTCTTCATGGTCTACGAGCGCAAGCTGATCAACCTGGCCGAGCGGATTGGCCTGCCGCTGGCGTACCTGACCAGCATGGACATCGCGACCGACCCGCACGCGCTGCGCGGCGCGAGCGCGCTGATCTCGCCAGGGCACGACGAGTACTGGACGCCGCCGAGCGCGCGCACGTCACGGCGGCCAGGGACGCGGGAGTCAACCTGGCCTTCCTTGGCGCGAACGCGATGTTCCGCAGGATCAGGCTGGAGCCGACCAAGCTGGGGCCGAACCGCCAGGTCGTCTGCTACAAGACCAGCTACCAGCAGGATCCGCTGTACGGCAAGGACAACGCCCTGGTCACGAACGACTTCAGGGAGCCGCCCGATCCGCACCCTGAGTCGTCGGTGACCGGCACGATCTACGAGAGTTATCCCGCGGTCGCCGACTACGTCGTGGCAGCGCCCGACGCCTGGATGTTCCGCGGCACCGGCGTGCGCAAGGGCACCAGGTATCGCGCGCTGATCGGGATCGAGTACGACCGGGTCAACCCGGCCTACCCGGTCGAGCGGCCGATCGAGGTCCTCTCGCATTCGCCGCTGACCTGCAACGGCGTGAACAGCTACGCCGATTCCGCCTACTACACCCATCGCGGCGGCGCGGGCGTCTTCAACGCCGGCACGATGCGCTGGGTGGAGTCCTTCGGCCCGCCGCTTTACCACTGGGGGATCACGAGGGCGTGCGGGCGGTTTACCCGCACGGTGACCGCCAACGTCCTGCGTGCCTTCGCCGATGGTCCCGCGGCGGCGAAGCATCCGGCCCGAGACAACCTGCGCGCCATGCACGAATGGGCCGGTGACCCGATCGCCGCCAGGCACGATCTGTGGCCGCCGGTCAGGCTGTGACCATCCGGCAGTGGTAGCGCTGGGTATGCTCTCTGGCAGGGCAGCCTGTCGGATCGCCCGGCTGCCCGTGGAGGTAGCGCGATGGGACAGCGACGCCGACTCCTGAGTGCGCGATGGGCGCTGCCAGGGGCGGCCCTGATCACGGTCGGAGCGGTACTGGCTGGCACCGATGCTGGCGAGCGCGGCGGCTCCGGCCCTGCCGAAGCAGACGCCAGCCGCAGTTGCTCGCGGCCATGCACCACGCGAAGCTGCCGTCGGCCGATGACCGCGACGGTGTCGGAGAGCGCCAATCTCGGCTTCCCCGCCCTGCCCAGCATCGGCGGGATGCAGTCCTCGCCGCTGTCGGCGTCGTCGCTGATCTCCGGCACGCACACGTTCCAGATCTGGTACGCCGGGCCCGGCAAGCTCAGGATCGCGCTGCCGGTTTCCTTCGGCGAGACCGACTTGCGCGTCAACAAGACTCAGGCGTGGCTGTGGGAAAGCCAGGGCCAGAAGGCCACCAGGATCATCCTGTCGCCGCCACCAGGAATCGCCGTACCTGGCGCTGGCGCTCACGCGGCGCCTCCCGCCAAGATCCGCCTGCATCCCAAGCCATGCTCACGCCGGGCAAGTCCCGCTGACCCCGCTGCAGGCCGCTGACCGGGTGCTGAAGCTGGTCGGGCCGACGACGCGGGTCACCATCCCAGGAACCACCACGGTCGCCGGCCGGAACGCGTACCTGCTCGCGATCGCGCCGCGGAGCAGTCAGTCGCTGATCGGCAGGGTCGTGATCGCCGTCGATGCGCGGACTCATCTGCCGCTCAGCCTGCAGGTCTATGCGCGCGGCGGGTCGAGCCCGGCGTTCCAGATCGCCTTCACGTCGCTGAGCTTCACCAAGCCTGCGGCGTCGAACTTCACGTTCACGCCGCCGCCAGGGGCCAAGGTCAAGACCGTGCACCTGCCAATCGGCCCGCCTGGGGGTCTGCCGGGACACCGCCTGAAGATCCTGCCAGGCGGCGTGCGGCCGCCGCACAGCAAGCACGGTCTGCTGCCGAAGATGAGGCAGGTAGCCGGGCCGCAGACCTTCGGCACTGGGTGGCTGAGCGTGATCGCCGCCCCGATCGGACCGGCAATGAGCTTCGCGGGCAATGCCGGAACCAGCAGCGCGGTCTTTAGCTCTGTGGCGAGTGCCCAGGGGCACGGCAGCGGCAGTTCCGCGTACCAGTCATCGCTGCGGATCTCCGGGCCCGCAGGGGGCCTGGGGCTGCTCAGCCTGCTGCTCAAGGTGTCCAAGCCAGTGCACGGGCCGTGGGGTTCAGGCCATCTGCTGCGCACCAGCCTGCTTTCGGTCCTGCTCACCAGCAAGGGCGTGCTGCTCGCGGGAGCGGTCACCCCGGCCGTGCTATACGCTGACGCGGCCAAGGTCAAGTGACGCTGGCCGACCCCGCGGCGGGCCGGGCCGATAGCGTCGCGCGGGCTGTCCATGCGGTTCAGGAGCGGGCAACTCGCGGTCGATCACATCGACCTCGCGGTCCCGCCCGGCAGCGTCTACGGCTTCCTCGGCCCGAACGGCTCAGGCAAGACCACCACGATCCGGATGCTGCTCGGCCTGATGCACCCGACCGACGGCGCATTTCAGGCTGCTCGGCAGCGATGCCAGGAACGGCCTTGACTCGGTGCTGACCAGGGTCGGCGCGCTGGTCGAGGGCCCGGCGTTCTACCCGTTCCTGTCCGGCAGGCAGAACCTGGCCAGGTGCGACGCCGCCGACCCGAGCGCGGACCTGGGCACCGCGCGCGCCCGCATCGATCACGCGCTCGACCAGGTTGGCCTGCTCGCCGCGGCCGACAAGCGCTACCGCGCCTACTCGCTCGGCATGAAGCAGCGGCTCGGCATCGCCGCCGGGCTGCTCAGGCCCAGGGACCTGATGATCCTGGACGAGCCGACCAACGGCCTTGACCCGCAGGGAACCCGCGAGATCAGGTCGCTGGTCAAGCAGATCGCCGCGGACGGGACGACCGTCTTCGTCTCCTCGCACCTGCTGGCCGAGGTTGAACAGATCTGCTCGCACGTCGGCGTGATGAGCACGGGCAAGCTCGTCTTCCAGGGCGCGCTGGCCGAGCTGCGCGGCCGCGGCGAGCCCAGGATCCTGATCCGCAGCACCGAGACGTCGGCGGCGGCCGAACGTTCTCGCCAAGCTCGGGCTGTCCGATATCAGCGTCGCCGCCGGGCAGGTGACCGCCAGCGCTGGGCGCAGCACGCGCCGGAGAAGATCAACGCCGAACTCGTCCACGCCGGCATCCCTGTCGCCGGGCTGGAGACCGTCCAGCCGAGCCTGGAGGACCTGTTCGTCGAGCTGACCGGAGAGGGCTTCGATGTCAACGGCTAGCGCGGCCGGCGCCACAACGATCCCGCGCCCGGCAGCATCAGGCGCCGGTCAGGCACTGGCTCCGGTTGTTCCGTTCTGAGCTCAGGAATGTCTTTCTCAGGCCGCGCAACCTCGCGCTGCTCGCCGTGATCTCTGCCGCGCCGGTCTTCCTCGGGATCGTGCTGTGGATCAACACGCCAGCCGCCTGGCGCGGGCGGCCCTGGCGCCGGGGTGTTCGTCGGCCAGATCGCCGAGAATGGCGTGTTCCTGTCGCTGTTCGCGATCTACGTGCTGCTGACGGTGCTGCTGCCGCTCGCCGTGTCGGTCGTCGCCGGGGACTCGGTCGCCGGCGAAGCCGGGCTCGGCACGCTCAGGACGCTGCTCACCGTGCCGGCCGGACGGACCAGGCTGCTCGTCACGAAGTACCTGATGATCGTGGTGTTCTGCCTGACCGCGACCGTGCTCGTGGCCGGGCTCGGGCTGCTGATGGGCGCCATCTTCTTCCCGGTCGGCCCGGTCACGCTGCTCTCCGGCACGACCGTCTCGCTGGCCGCCGGGCTCGGCAGGCTCGCGCTGATCGTCTGTTACGTCACGGCGGCGCTGTCGGCGCTCGGCGCGATCGGCCTGGCGCTGTCGACCTTCACTCAGCACGCGATCGCGGTGATGGCGACGGTGCTGGTGCTGGTGATCGTGAGCGAGATCCTCGACGCGGTGCGCTCAGGTGGCGGTCATCCACCCGTACCTGCCGAGCCACTTCTGGTTCTCGTTCGACGCGCTGCTGCGGATGCCGATCGCGTGGTCGCAGGTGCTGCACGGGCTCGGGTCGTTCGCCGCCTACACCGTGATCTTCGGCGCGATCGCGTGGACCAGGATGCGGCGCGCCAACGTCACCTGCTGAAGGCGCTGCTGGACGTTCGGACGCCCAGAGCGCGGTAGCGTTTTGAGCCATGCCCGCCCCCGCCGTTCCGCAGCAGCCAGCCGACGGCGTTGACGGGCTGCTCGCGACCGCGGTGGCCGGGATCGGCGGGGCCGAGCGGCCTGGCCAGGTCGCGATGGCCAGGGCCGTGCAGGCCGCGATCGACACCGGCGAGCATCTCGCGGTCCAGGCTGGCACAGGAACCGGGAAGTCGCTGGCCTACCTCGTGCCCGCGGCCAGGCACGCGGTCGGCGAGCAGCGCGACCGTCGTCGTCTCGACGGCCACGATCGCGCTCCAGCGCCAGCTGATCGACAGGGACCTGCCCAGGCTCGCGCAGGCGATCGCGCCGGTCCTCGGCCGCGAGCCCGTCTTCGCGATCCTCAAGGGCCGCAGGAACTACCTGTGCCTGCAGCGGCTGCGCGGCGGGCCTGCCGACGACGAGGGCGAGGCCCTGTTCGATCCCGGCGCGGTCTCGGCGATCGGCAGGCAGGTGCAGCGGCTGCACGAGTGGGCGGCGGAGACCAAGACCGGCGACCGCGACGAGCTCGTGCCCGGCGTGTCGGAGCAGGCCTGGCGGCAGGTCTCGGTCAGCGCTCGCGAGTGCCTCGGCGTGCAGCGATGCCCGTTCGGCACCCAGTGCTTCGCCGAGCTGGCCAGGGATGAAGCCGGCAAGGCCGACATCGTGGTGACCAACCACGCGCTGCTCGCGATCGACGCGCTCGAGGACTTCGACATCTTCCCCGAGCACGACGTCGTGATCATCGACGAGGCGCACGACCTGGTCGACCGCGTAACCTCCGTCGCGTCCGACGAGCTGTCGGCGGTCGCGATCGAGACGGCCGCGCGGCGCTGCGGCAAGATGATCGACGAGGCGACCGTCGCCAGGCTGCGGGACGCGGGCCAGGGCGCCGAGCGGGCCTTCGCCGACATCGCGGCCGGCCGGCTCGACGTGCTCGATGAGGTGCTGGCCAGCGCGCTGGCGCTGGTCAGGGACGCCGCGGCCGGCTGCGGGACCGAGTTCAGGACCAGCGCGAAGAACGCCGAGGAGGAGCCCGACCGGCTCGCGGCCCGCCGCGCCGCGCTGGCGGCCGTCGGCGAGGTCCACGACGCCGCCGAGCGGATACTCGGCGCCTACGACGCCGCGATCGCGGACCGGACCCACGTGGTCTGGATGGACCGGCCAGGCGATGACAGCGCCAGGCCGCCGACGCTGCGCGTCGCGCCGCTGCAGGTCGGCGGGCTGCTGGCGAGCAAGCTGTTCGGCCGGCGGACCGTCGTGCTGACGTCGGCGACGCTCGCGCTCGGCGGCTCGTTCGAGCCGCTCGCCAGGCAGTGGGGCCTGGCCAGGGCGGCCGACATGCCCCCAGCCGATCTGCCAGCCGAGGCCGCGGGCGAGCGGGACGACTCAGCTGCGGCGGCGCCGGCTGAGCCAGCAACGCCGCACCCGCTGGCCTGGTCGGGCATCGACGTGGGGTCCCCGTTCGACCACCCGCGCAGCGGCATCTTGTACATCGCCAGGCACCTGCCGCCGCCCGGCAGGGACGGCCTGGCCGACTCCTACCTTGACGAGATCGCCGAGCTCATCGAGGCGGCAGGCGGTCGCACGCTCGGGCTGTTCTCCTCGATGCGGGCGGCAAGGCAGGCGGCCGACGAACTCGCGGGGCGGATCGGATTCCCGCTGCTCTGCCAGGGCGATGACCAGACCGCGCAGCTTGTCACCCAGTTCGCGGCCGACGAGCCAACCTGCCTGTTCGGCACGTTGTCGCTCTGGCAGGGCGTGGACGTGCCAGGACCGTCGCTGCGGCTGGTGGTGATCGACAGGATCCCGTTCCCGCGTCCCGACGATCCGCTGGCCTCGGCCCGCCAGCGCGCGGTCGCGGCCCGCGGCGGCAACGGCTTCATGTCGGTGGCGGCGAGTCAGGCCGCGCTGCTGCTCGCCCAGGGCTCAGGACGGCTGCTGCGGACGATGAGCGACCGCGGCGTGGTCGCCGTGCTCGACCCGCGGCTGAGCACCGCTCGGTACTCGGGATTCCTGCGCGCGTCGTTGCCGCCATTCTGGACGACGACCGACCCGCAGGTCGTCCGCGGCGCGCTTGGCCGGCTCGCCGCCGAGGCACCCGGCGACGCCGCGGCGAGTCAGGCCAGCTAGACGCGCAGCGAGCTAGACCACGGGCCGAGCCAGGCGTAGACCACGGGCAGCTAGACCCGGGCTAGACGGCGGGCCAGACGACCGGGAACAGCGGGTGGTCCATGGCGGCTCCCGCCGGAAGCTCCGCCGCAAGGCCGTCGAACGGCGGCGAGGTCCGCCACCTCCGCGGCGCGTGCCGGGCGCTGGCTGACAGGTAGCGCAGCGACAGGACTCGCCGCCTGCCCGCGAACGGGAAGCCCGGTGCCCCGTGCACGCTGAGGAAGTCGAAGAAGACGGCGTCACCGGGCTGCAGGTCGTACCTGCGGATGTCGAAGGCCTCCCGGTCGGCCTCGATGTCGGGGATCTCGGCCAGGCTGCCCTCGGGGAACCACTTGGCCTCGCCCAGCATGAACGTCCGCGGCATCAGCCAAGGTCCGCGGTGGGTGCCGGCCACGATCTCCAGGCAGCCTGCGGCCGGTACCTGATCGACCGGGATCCACGCGCTCACGCCTGGTCCGTCGACGTTGTAGTAGGGCTGGTCCTGATGCCACGGGGTGCGCTGCTTGGTCCCGCCCTCCTTGACCAGCACATGATCGTGGTAGAACCTGACCTGCTCGGTGGCCAGCAGCGCCGCCGCGATCGCGGGAACGCGGGAGTGCCTGGCCAGATGCTCGATCGCCGGGATCTGCTGCCACCGGCAGAAGTCCTCGGTGAACGTTCCAGGGTCGTCGGCCGCTGCTGGCCACCTGGGCGAGCGGCGACGGGTCGGCGAGCACGGACTCGATGGCCGCGGCGGCGACGGCCAGCTCGGCGGCGTCGAGTGCCTGCCGTACGCAGACCACGCCGTCCCTCGCGAACGCTGCGGCCAGCTCAGCGCTCACGGCGGGTCCGGCTCCGACGGTGGAGTCGCTCATGTCCTGTCCTCGATGCCCGGCGATCGCACGTTCCGGTCAGTGTGGCACAGCCTCACGGGCAGCTCGCGGCGCCGGTTCGTGACGCTCTGCGGCTAGAGGACGTCGTGACCCGGGTGCGGCTCCTGCGGAACCTCGGTCCGCTTGGCCGGGATCGACCCGAGCCGGCCCGCCTGGTAGTCCTCGAAGGCCTGGACCAGCTCTGCCCTGGTGTTCATCACGAACGGACCGTACGCGGCAACCGGCTCCCTGATCGGCTGGCCGCCGAGAACCAGGACGTCGAGCTTTTCGCCCGGCCCTTCCATCCGGCGCTGCGCGCCGAAGGTCAGGACGTCGCCTGGGCCGAACACGGCTAGCTGGCCGGTGCGCACCGGGCGCTGGTCGGCGCCGACCGTGCCCGAGCCGGCCAGCACGTACGCGAGCGCGTTGAAGTCAGCCCGCCAGGGCAGCCGCAGCTGAGCGCCAGGCTCCACGGTCGCGTGCAGGAGGCTGATCGGGGTGTGCGTGACGCCCGGGCCCGCGTGCCCGCCGACCTCGCCGGCGATGACGCGGATCAGCGCGCCGCCGTCGGCCGAGCTGAGCAGCGCGACCTGGCCTGCCCTGATGTCCTGGTAGCGCGGCGGCGCCATCTTGAGCTGTGCGGGCAGGTTGACCCAGAGCTGGAAGCCGTGGAACAGCCCGCCGGACACGACCAGGTCCTCGGGCGGCTCCTCGATGTGCAGGATGCCGCCACCCGCGGTCATCCACTGGGTGTCGCCGTTGGTGATCAGGCCGCCGCCGCCGTTGGAGTCCTGGTGCCGGAACGTGCCGTCGATTATGTACGTCACGGTCTCGAACCCGCGGTGCGGGTGCCAGGAGGTGCCGCGCGGCTCGCCTGGGGCGTAGTCGACCTCGCCCATCTGGTCCATGTGGATGAACGGGTCAAGGGCCCGCAGGTCCACGCCGGCGAACGCACGGCGGACCGGGAATCCCTCGCCCTCGAATCCCGACGGCGCGGTCGTGACCGTCAGTACCGGCCTGTCCTGGGCCGCCGCCTTGTCCGGTTCGGTGATCCTGGGCAGAAGCAAGATGTCTGGCACGGTCACTGCTGGCATGTTCTGATCCTCCCACCGGGGCAGAACGGCGCCCAGATCGGGCACCTTCCGCCGCTTGCGTCCTGCCCCTGACAACATTTGTTGAACGCGCAACATTCCGTGCCGTGGGACGTCGGCGTCCGGCGCCCTTCCGGCCCCTCGGTGCGCCGCGTGCGTGCCTATTCGGAGTTGCTCATAAATAGTGCGTAACGGACGAATTATCAGCTCTGAGGAGCGAGCTCGCGCCTAGCTGCGGCTGACTGACCAGGTCTGGATGGTCCATCCATCACCAGAATCCGCAATGGATGGACCGCTCATACGCAGCGCGTAAGGAGGAGCGGGCGTCGGCTGCGCGTGAGAGCCGGGCGGGGTGCGCTAGACCGCGTGCCAGAGCCGGGCGGTGGGCGCGTCGAGCGCGGTGCGCGTGAGAGCCGGGCGGCGGCGGGCGGGACCGAGGGGCTGGGTGCAACCTACGGCCGAGGCAGCCTTAGAGCGGGAGGCCGGCCTCGAGCTGGGCTAGGGCGGCGTCGATGCGGTCGAGCATGTCGGTGTCCGGCTCCGCGCCTGCCCAGTCGGTCCACGGCATGGTCGCCGCCATGATCACGCCGACGATGGCGCCGGCCAGGATCCTGACCGCGAAGTCGTTCGGGTCCCTGCCCGACCGCCTCGCCGCCGCCTCCGCGATCACCGCGATCGTGCGGGAGAACTCGTCCATCGCCCTGGCCCGCAGTTCGGGGACGGTCAGGGTCAGCCGTGCGGTCTCGCGCAGCTTGGCGAGGTCGTCCTGGTCGAGGGCGGCGAACGCCTGGCTGGCGGCCGCGCGGAAGGCGGCAACCGGAGACAGGTCGGGGGACTGCTCCTCGAAGGCGCCGATGGCCAGAACGTCGAGTTCGTCCTGCAGGACGACGTCTTCCTTAGTGGGGAAGTACCTGAAGAAGGTGCTCGGCGAGACGTCGGCTGCCTCGGCGATCTGGTCGACCGTCGTCGCGGCGTAGCCCTGCTCGCGGAAGAGCCGGAGCGCGTGCTCCCTGATGGCAGCGCGCGTTCTGGCCTTCTTCCGTTCCCGCAGCCCTGGCCGCGGCGCGGCTGGCGCCTCCCTCATGTGGTCATTCTGCCCTTGTCCGGCGCAGATGTCGTCGCCCGCGCTGCGACGGCGATCGTGTCATCGCCGGTGTCAGCTAGCTCCGCGGAGGCTAGCTCGGCGGAGGCTGGCTCGCGGGACGCTGGCTCCGCCGACGATGGCTCGGCGGACGCTGGCGTCCGGCCGGGCAGGAACGCGAGCGCCAGCAGCGCGGAGGCGATCGCGATCCCGCTGCACGCCCAGAGCATCACGTCCATGCCGTGCACGTACGCGAGCCTGACGGTCTCGAGCAGCGGCGCTGAGCGGGCCGCATGGGCCGTCGCGACGCCGCCGGCCACGCTCTCCTTGATCGCGCTGGCTGCTGCCGCGGGAACTCCGGACAGGTGCAGGTGGCTCCGGTAGACGGTGGCGAGGACGGTGCCGAGCACGGCCACCCCGATCGTGCCGCCGACCTGGCGCATCGCGGTGATCAGCGCCGAGCCCGAGCCGCTGCGAGCAGGCGAGAGGGCGCCGAGGGCGGCGTTCAGCGCGGTGGGCATCGCGATGCCGAGGCCGAAGCCGGTGATGGCGAACCAGGTCGCGGCGAAGCCGGTGCCGCTGGCGATCGTGGTGCCTGCGCCGGCGCCGAGCGCCGCCGCCATGATCGCGAACCCGATCGCGACCAGGACCTTCGGGCTGACCGGCGCGCCGGTGCTCGCCCTTGCGCGGGGTCTGCAGCCGCTGGCCGAGGCCTAGCCCGAGGGCCAGCCCGCCGATCATCGGCAGCATCCGCAGCCCGGCGCCCAGCGAGTCGAAGCCGCGCACGTCGAGGAAGTACTGAGGCATCGCGAAGACGAGCCCGAACAAGGCGAACGAGACCAGGGTGGATAGCACGGTGCCCCAGGTGAATCCCGCCGAGCGGAACAGCCCGAGGTCCACCAGCGGCTGCCGGTCTCCCGCTGACCCGGCGCCCTGCCGCTCCCAGCCGGCGAACGCGACGAGAGCGAGAGCCCCGGCGACCATGGTCACGATGGCGACCGGGTCGGACCAGCCGCTGTCGCCGGCCTTGATCAGCCCGTAGGTGAGCGAGGTCAGCCCGGCGCTCGACAGCACGATGCCCGTCACGTCGACGCGCTGGCGGCGCTCGCCGCGCGACTCAGGCATCAGCGCCGCGACCGCGACGACCGCGATGACGACGACCGGGATGTTGATCAGGAAGACCGAGCCCCACCAGAAATGATCGAGCAGCCAGCCGCCGAGTATCGGGCCGATCGGGTAGCCGAGGAAGGTCGCGCCGCCGACCGCCGCGATCGCCCGCGGCCGCTCGGCCGCGGTGAACAGGACGGGCAGCACGGCCAGGGACATCGGCAAGATCACGGCTGCGGCGAGCCCGAGCACAGCCCTGGCCGCGATGAGCTCACCTGCCGACGTCGAGTACGCGCAGGCCAGCTGACGCCAGGCCGAACAGCGCGAGCGCGCCGATCAGCATGCGCTTGCGGCCGATCCGGTCGCCGAGCAGACCGGCGGGCAGTAGCGCCGCGGCCAGCACCAGGCTGTAGGAGTCGACGAACCACTGCAGGTCGCCAGAGGAAGCGTGCAGGTCGGCCGAGACGCGTGGGAAGCGCGAGTGTCAGCACGAACAGGTCAAGCGCGACGACCAGGACGCTGAGGGACAACGCGCCGAGGGCCCACCACCGGCGGGAATCCGTTGCAGTCACGGGAGTCACCTTCTAGTGATAGTTACTTTCACAATCAAGTTATATCTTTCTGAGAGTAACTGTCAATTAGATGTGAGACCCAGATCTGCACGGTGCGGAGGCGGGCCTGCGCGGCGTTGACATGGTGGGAGAGACTGGTGTCGAGCGGACGGCCGCTGGCCGAGAGGGCCGGCGGCCAGATCCCAGGTCCGAGCAGGCGGAGCCAGGAGATAGTGATGCCAGAGCCAGAGGGCAAGGAACTCGAGCGGGTTCGCGCGCGCCGGGAAGAGCTGCGCGAGAAGTACCTGAGGCCGACCGCCAGCAGGCCGCCCACGACCGTCCAGGGAGTGCATCACCTGGCGCTGATCTGCCGCGACACCGAGGAGACGATCAAGTTCTACCAGGAGTTCCTTGGGTTCCCGCTGGTCGAGCTCGTCGAGAACCGCGACTACAAGGGCTCCAACCACTTCTTCTTCGACATCGGCAACAAGAACCTGCTCGGCTTCTTCGACTTCCCAGGGCACGAGCACCCGGCCTGGATGGAGACCATCGGCGGGGTGCAGCACCTGGCCATCTCGGTCTCGCCGGCCCAGTTCGACGCCGCGAAGAAGCGGCTCGACGAGGCGGGCGTGGACTACCTCGGGCCTGACCGGGGCGTCGAGGAGAGCATGTACTTCCGCGACCCGAACGGCGTCGGGCTCGAGCTCTACCGCGAGGAGCTCGGCATCTTCAACGGCGAGCCACTGCTCAGCTAGCCGCCGCCTAGCGCAGCTCGCGCCTGATCACCAGGCGCACGCCCGTCCAGGTCTGGTCGATAGCGCACACCTTGTTGTCGACCAGGCCGGTAGGCAGCGCCACCTCCCTGATCACGTGGTCTGTCATGTCGGTGGGTACCTTCGATGCCCGCTTGGGCCAGGCGATCCACAGCCCGCAGGCCGGCGCCATCCTGCCCCGCAGCAGGTCAAGCTGGCTCTCGAACTCGGCCCGCCAGGTGAAGAAGGCGACGATGACGTCGAACAGCGCCGCGTCGGCGAGATCGGTGTGGATGTCGGCCTCGTCGCCCACCTGGTTGGCCAGCCGGTCGGCGAAGCCGTTGGGGGCGCCGAGCACGACGACTTCGTCGTCCTCGCCGATGCCGAGCTTGCGCGGCAGCGGCGTGCCTGAATAACCCGCTTGCTCGGTCATCGAGTCAGCCGTTCCTCCCAGGTGCTCAAGCATGCCCGTTGCGGCTAGTCGAAGCGGAAGCCGCCGGGGCGCTCGTTCCTGTCGGCTATCAGGCCCGCGAGCGTCGCGATCGCGATCTCCGGCGGGGTCCTCGAGCCGATGTTCAGGCCGATCGGCCTGTGCACCCTCGCGACCTCGTCGGGGGCGACGCCCAGCATGGCCAGCGCCTGGATGTGCGGCGGCTCGGCGCGCGGGCTGCCCATGATGCCGACCCAGCGGGCCGGTGTGGCCAGGGCGTCGCGCAGCATCACGCCGAGTTCTTCGCGGTGGTGGTCGGTCACCACGACGTCCGCGCCGGCATCCGGGATCGCGCCAATGGCCGGGTAGACGTCGAAGCCATTCGCATCGGCTTCCTTGGCGAGCTGGGTGTCGGGCTCGACGAGCACTGGCCGGTAGCCGGCGTCCGCACCGTACCGCAGCAGGTACTGCGCGACCGGCGTCGCGAAGACGGCGACGAGCATCCGGCCGTCGACTGGGGCCGGCACGGTTCCGTGCGCGACCTCGCAGGCCGCGCCGTGTTCGTGATCGTGGCCCGCATGCAGGTGTGCGTCGCTATCAGGTGCATCGTCGTGATGAGCCCCTGGTGCGTGATCGTGCGCATGGTAGGCGAGCCCGTGATCGTGTCCGTGTTGATGAGGCCCGTGTTGGTCAGCACCGTGCTCGTGCGGCTGGCCGTGATCAACTTCGCTGGTCATAGGACCGAGCTTGCCACGCGGCAGCCTTGCGCGCCATGGGCGGAATGTTCAGCCGTTGAGCAGGCTGGCGACGGCGTCGCGGAGCGGCTCCATCCTCGCCCGCGCGGCACGGCGCGCTTCGGTGAGCCGCCCGGCGATGACCGGCTCGATCACCTCGAGATAGGCCTTGATCTTCGGCTCGGTGCCGCTCGGCCTGATCACCACCCTTGCGCCCCGCAGCCAGTACCGCAGCACGTCGGCCGACGGCAGCTGGTCGGTGCCGCCGGACAGGTCGGACGTCCCTGTGATCGGCTCGCCGGCCAGGTCAGCGGGCGCTTCGATCCGCAGCCGCGACATCACGTGCACCGGCTCCTGGGTCGGCACGGTGATCTGCCCGGTCAGGTGCACCCCGTGCGCGATCTCCAGCGCGTCGTACGCCTCGACCAGCGACTCGCCGCCCGAGCGGGCTCTGGCGGCCAGGCTGAGCACCGCGAGCGCGGCCCCGATCCCGTCCTTGTCCCTGACCGTCTGGCCGACGGTGTAGCCCAGCGCCTCTTCATATCCATAGATGAAACGGGCCTCTGGCCGCAGATCTCCGGCCCGCGAGATCCACTTGAAGCCCGTCAGTGTCTCGGCGTACGCGGCGCCGGCCGCCGCGGCGATGCTGGACAGCATCGTGGCCGAGACGATCGTGCGTGGCGACCAGCGGCTGCCTGGCGCTGCCGTCTGTCTCAACTGACTCGGCCTCCGCCCGCTGCCCGTCTCCCGCAGGCCGCGGCGCGGACACCGCGTCGAGGCCGAGCAAGTAGGCGCCGAGCAGCGCGCCGACCTGGTCGCCGGTCAGGGTGCGCCAGCCGCCGGGCGCCTCGTCGTCGGGGACGGCCACGGCTAGCCGGTCGCCGTCGGGGTCGTTGGCGATCACCAGTTCCGCGCCCGACCTTCTGGCCTGGGCGAGCGCGAGGTCAAGCGCGCCGGGCTCCTCCGGATTCGGGAAGGCCACGGTGCGGAAGTCAGGATCCGGATCAAACTGGGCCTCGACGACGTCAGGGGCGGGAAGCCGGCCTGCTCGAACGCGCGCAGCGCCAGCGCGCCGGCCACGCCGTGCAGCGGCGTGTAGGTGAACCGCAGCCAGGCCGCGCCTTTGGGCGCTGGCGAGGCCGCGCAGATCGCGTCCAGGTAGGCGGCCGTGATCTCGTCGCCGTGCCTGGTGATCAGCGGATCGTTCTCGGGCGCGACCGGCACCCGCGACAGCGGGCCGAGCGACCTGATTGCTGCTTCGATCTCCAGGTCGGCCGGCGGAACGATCTGGGCGCCGTCGCTGAGGTAGAGCTTGTAGCCGTTGTCCTTGGGCGGATTGTGGCTGGCCGTGATCATGATGCCCGCCGCGGCCGAGAGTGCCTGACCGCGAACGCGAGCACCGGCGTGGGCAGGCGCGGCGGCAGCAGGTGCACGGCGACGCCCGCTCCGGCCAGCACCCTGGCCGCTTCGACGGCGAACTCATCGGACCGGTGCCTGGCGTCGCAGCCGATCACGACGCCGGAGTCGGCGGCCGCCGGATCGACGTAGAGCAGCCATCCGGCCAGGGCCGCGGTCGTGCCACGGACGACGGCGCGGTTCATCCGGTTCGGGCCGGCGGCTACCACGCCTCGCAGGCCAGCGGTGCCGAACTCCAGCCGCCCGGAGAACCGGTCAGTGAGGTCCGCCGCCGCTTGGTCGGCGGCGGAGGCATCTGTCCCGCCGGCGGTGCGGAGCAGGGCGGACAGCTCGGCGCGGTCGCGCGCGTCAGGATCGTCAGCTAGCCAGGCCAGCACCTCGCGGTGCAATTCGTCGCTGATCACGCAGGCCCTCCGGGCAGGCTGGCCTGGCCTCCGGGCCGCTGGCCTCGGGCCCTCCGGGCCGCTGGCTTCAGGCCCGGCCTCTGGCTCGCTCGCATCGATGTTCGGGAGGATCTGCGCGAGCAGGGCCCCGACCCTGGCCGCTGACTTCTGGCCGGCCGCGATGACCTCAGCGTGGTTGAGGCCGGCCGGCGAGAGGCCGGCCGCGGGATTCGTGACGAGCGAGATGCCGAGCACCTCCGCGCCGCGATGGCGTGCGGCGATGGCCTCGAGCGCCGTCGACATGCCCACCATGTCCGCTCCGGCGCCCCTGAGCATCCTGATCTCGGCGGGCGTCTCGTAGTGCGGGCCGCGCAGCGCCGCGTAGACGCCCTCGGCCAGGCTCGGGTCGGTCTGCCTCGCCAGCGCGCGCAGCCGCGGCGAGTACAGGTCGGTGAGGTCGACGAACCGGGAGCCGAAACCGGCGGGCGGCTCTGGCCCGGTCATCGGGGACAGGCCGGTCAGGTTGATGTGGTCGCTGATCAGCACCGGCTGTCCGACGCTGTAGCTCGCGTTGATCCCACCCGAGGCGTTGGTCAGTACGATCACGCGGCAGCCGGCCGCCGCGGCGGTCCTGACGCCGTGCACGACCGCCTCGACGCGGATGGCCCTCGTACAGGTGCGTGCGGCCCAGGTAGACGAGCACGCGAAGCGCTCCAACCTGCACGGACCTCGCGACGGGCGAGTGGCCAGCCACGGTTGGCTGCGCGAATCCGCCGAGTTCGGACAGCGGGAACTCGGCGGCCGTGTGCCCGATGGCGTCGGCCGCTGGCAGCCAGCCAGAGCCCAGCACCACCGCCACGTCGTGGCCGGGCTGACCGGTGATCTCGGCCAGTTTCGCCGCGCTGGCCTGCGCGGCCGCGTATGCATCAGTCACGTTGTCACCATCGAAGCAGCGTAACGAGGGACCTGCCGGTCATGCCTTCACGTACGGTTTTCCGTCCGCGGCCGGGGCGCGCACCTTGCCGACCAGGCCGGCCACCGCGATGATCGTGGCCACGTACGGGGTCATCGCCAAGATGTTGGAATCCAGCGGCACGTTGATGCGTGGACAGCACGATCGCCAGCGAAGCGGAGAAGCCGAACAGCAGGGACGCGGCTACCGAGCCGAGCGGCGTCCACCGCCCGAAGATCATGGCTGCCAGCGCGATGAAGCCGTAGCCCGAGCTGATGTCCTTGTTGAAGAAGCCGACCGAGCCGATGGTCAGGTACGCGCCGCCGATACCGGCGACCATGCCGCCGAGCACGACGTTGCGGTACCTGGTCCAGAGCACCTTGATGCCGACCGTGTCGGCCGCGGTCGGGTGCTCGCCCACGGCCCTGACCCGCAGGCCCCACTTGGTGCGGAACAGCCCGACCTGGATCAGGATGATCAGCGCGTAGGTGATGTACAGGAAGATCGTCGAGTCGAAGAAGATCGGCCCGATGATCGGGATGTCGCCGAGCACCGGGATCTTGATGGCGTTGAAGGTGTTGCCGCTATTCAGGTTGGAGTTCGGCACCATCACCCGGTCGTAGAGGAAGCCGGTCAGGCCGAGCGCGAGCACGTTAAGCACCACGCCGAGGATGATCTGATCGACCAGGAAGGTGATCGCGAAGACCGCGAGCAGCAGGCCGAGCAGCCCGCCCGCGAGGGAACCTGAGATCAGGCCGAGTGCTAGAGCGAGCCGACGCCGCTGGCGACGATCGCGCCGGTGAACGCGCCCATCAGCAGCTGACCCTCGATCGCGATGTTGATCACGCCGGACCGTTCGCACATGCAGCCGCAGAGCGCTCCGAGCACGATCGGAATGGACTGGGCGAAGGACTGCTGCATCAGGTTGACCAGGTTGACCGCCGTGGAGTCACCGGCGTCGGCCCAGCACAGCAGCGCGATCAGGAAGCACACGCAGCACGACGCCGATCGCTACCCGCTTGGCGGTCTTGCCTGGCTCGACAGTCACATCGCCAGATGCCGAGCGCGACGGAGATGGCGCCGACGACGTAGCAGACCAGCGGCGGCAGGCACGTGGATCGCCGGGATCTGGACGCCGGAGCCGGAGGTCGACAGCTCGAAACTCGCGTCCCCTGCGTGCGAGAACAGGCCGAAGATGAGGATGTCGACGACGCCGAGCAGGATGAAGGTGCCCGGCCGCGAGCATGGCGGCGGCCCTCGGTCGCCCGCAGCCTGATGGTCGGCGGTGACGGTGCGTCATCCGTTCCACCCCTTCGCGACCGCTTCCAGGCCGGTTTCCCTGGCAGCGCGCAGCCGGAAGACGGCTCTGATCAGCGGCGGCGCGGCGACGAACAGGACGATCAGGCCCTGGATGACCTCGACGATGTCGACCGGGACCTGCGGGTTGGTCGCGGCCTGCATGGCCGTGCCGCCGGCGTCGAGCGCGCCGAACAGCAGGCCGGCGAGCACGACGCCCCACGGCCTGGCGCGGCCGAGCAGCGCGACCGTGATGCCGTCGAAGCCGTAGGTGCCGTAGGTATTGAAGGTCAGTGCCGGCGGCGGGCGCACCGCCCTGGATGACGGCCGACGCGGCCAAGCCCGGCCAGGCCGCCTGCGATCAGCATGACCAGCGCCCAGTTGCGCTCCACGCTCATGCCCGCGCTGCGCGCCGCCCGCGGGTTCGCGCCGACGGTGCGGAACTGGAAGCCGATGGTGCTGCGGGAGAGCAGCCAGGCGACGCCGGCCGCTGCGGCAATCGCGATCAGGAAGCCGATGTTGGCCTGCGGCGGCGGGCCGCCGACGTGCGGGAAGATCGCGTTGTTGTCGATCGGAGGGGCGATCTGGTTGGACTGGTGCGGCTGCTGCAGCCCTTTGGGCGTTTTCAGCAGGTAGCTGAGCAGGTTGTACATCACGTAGTTGAGCATGATCGTGACGATGACCTCGTGGGCTCCGGTCCTGGCCTTGAGCACGCCGACCAGCCAGCCGAGGGCCGCGCCGCCGACGAACCCGCCGACCACGCAGACCAGGATGTGGATGGCGGCCGGCAGGTGGACCGCGAAGCCGAGCCAGGCCGCGATCATCGCGCCCGCCGACGAACTGGCCGGCGGCGCCGATGTTGAACAATCCGGCGCGGAACGCGACCGCCACGGACAGGCCGGTCAGGATCAGCGGCGTCGCCTGGAAGGCCGTCAGCGAGATCGGGTAGAAGATCGCGGCGATCGACCCGCCGTGGAAGGCGTCGGAGATCGTGGACGGGCTGAAGATGGACCCCTCGAACAGCGCGGAATAGGCCGTCGAGATCGACTGCCAGGTCAGCGACAGCGCCTGGCCAGGCGCGTTGAAGAACGCGGCCCAGGCGTGCAGCACAGCCGGATCGCTGAAGACGATCAGCAAACCGCTGACGACCAGCGCCATAAAGATCGCCAGGATCGTGATCACGGCCGGGCTGCCGTAGATGACCGCTTCGATCATCGCGTCGCCGGTCAGCCTGAGGCGGGACTTGCCAGGACCGGCGCCGTCTGCCGCGGGAGTCTCAGCCGTCGCGACAACTCCCGGTGCGGACTCGTCCGGTGCCGATTCAGCCGGTCCGGTCGGCGGGGGGTCAGCCGGGGGCAGCTGATCGCTCATTGCTCAGGCTCCTGGTGTTGCGCCTGGCTGCCGGGCTGGCCAGGGGAGGGGAGGCTGTCCTCGGGGGTGGTCTTCGTGGTGCTGACGCCGCCGGGCAGTTCGAGCGCTTCGTCGGCGCTCGCGCTATGGGCCGCGGTGGTGTCGCCGAGCTCACTGCTGTCGGCAGCGGCCGCTTGCCCGTGTGCTTCGGCCGCGCCCGCACCGGTCATCATCAGGCCGAGTTCGTACTCGGGTATGTCCGGGGCGCAGAACCCGACGATCTTGCCCTCGTACATGACGGCGATCCGGTCGGACAGCGCGTAGATCTCGTCAAGCTCGGAGGAGACGATGACGACGGCCGCGCCGCCGTCTCGCTCGGCGACGATCTGCTTGTGGACGAATTCGATCGAGCCGACGTCCAGGCCGCGGGTCGGCTGGCTGGCCAAGAGCACCTTGTTGTCCCTGCTCATCTCCCTGGCGACGATCACCTTCTGCTGGTTGCCGCCGGAAAGGGTGCCTGCCCTTGTCTGCACGGAGGTCGTGCGCACGTCGTAGTCGGCGACCAGCGTGTCGGCGGACTTCCGGATCGCGCCCAGATCAAGGGCGATGCCAGAAGCGAATGGCGGGCGGTCGTAGACGTCCAGGATCAGGTTCTCCGCCACGGAGAAGTCGCCGACCAGACCGTCCTCCTGGCGGTCCTCTGGGATGTAGCCGATGCCCGTCCTGAGCCTGTCCCGCGTGGACAGGTGGCTGATGTCCTGGCCGTCCAGCAGCACGGCGCCGGCTGACGGCCGCAGGCCCATCAGCGCCTCGCACAGGTCGGTCTGGCCGTTGCCCTGCACGCCGGCGATGCCGAGAATCTCCCCGCCGCGCACCTCGAAGGACAGATTGTCGACGACCGTCCCGCCGAGCAGGCCGGGCACCGTCAGGCCATCGACCTTCAGCCGCACGTCCCTGGGCCTGGCCTCGTCCTTGCTCACCCGCAGCTGCACGGACCGGCCGACCATCAGCGCGGCGAGTTCGTTGTCGCTCGTGCTCGGCGGCCGGTGGCCGACTACCTTCCCGCGCCTGATCACCGTGATGGTGTCGGCGATCGCCTGCACTTCCTTGAGCTTGTGGGAGATGAAGATGATGGACCTGCCGCCCTCGCGGAGCTCGCGCATGATCCTGAACAGGTCTTCTGTCTCGTGCGGGGTCAGGACCGCGGTCGGCTCGTCGAGCACCAGCACGTTGGCGTTGCGCAGCAGCGCCTTGATGATCTCCACCCGTTGCTGCACGCCGACCGGGATGTCCTCGACGTAGGCGTCGGGGTCGACCTTGAGGCCGTACCGCTCGGACATCTCCAGCACGTCGCGGCGGGCCCGGCGCCGGTCGAGAAACCCGAAGCCGCGAACACGCTCCACGCCGAGCGTGACGTTCTCGGCCACGGTGAAGACGGGCACCAGCATGAAATGCTGGTGCACCATGCCGATCCCGGCGCCGATCGCGTCCTTGGGCGAGCGGATATGCACCGGCTTGTCGTCGATCAGGATCTCGCCCTCGTCGGGCTGCATCAGCCCGTACAGGACGTTCATCAGCGTCGACTTGCCGGCGCCGTTCTCGCCGAGCAAGGCGAGTATCTGCCCGGGCTGCACGACCAGGTCGATGTGGTCGTTCGCTACGAGCCCGCCGAAACGCTTGGTGATGCCGCGCAGCTCAAGCTTCACCCGGTCGCCTCCCTCCGTACCGACACCGGGCAGCTGCCCAGGCAATAACCTGGGCAGCTGCCCGGCTCAGACAGTACTAACTGCCGGGCCGGTTACTGCACCGGGCTCTTCGTGGCCGGGTTGATCTGGCCGTTCTCGATCTGCGTCTTGAGCGCGTTCAGCTCGCTCTGCAGCGAGGCCGGGATCTTGCTGGCGAAGTCGTGGAACGGAGCGAGCACCGCACCACCGTTCTGCAGGGTGCCGATGTAGTTGCCGCCCTTGAACGTGCCGTTCGCGGCTGCCAGCACCGCGGTCTTCACCGACTCGGTGATGCCCTTCTCCACGCTGGTGACGAAGAACTTGCAGTACGCGGCGGCGCTGACGCAGCCGTCGGTGTCCACCCACATCATGTTGACGTTCTTGCCACCGTTATCGGCGGTCTGGACGGCCTTGGCCGACCCGAGCCCGACGCCACCGGCGACTGGGAAGATGATGTCGGCGCCCTCACTGATGAAGGTGTTGGCGATCCGCTGGCCGGCTCCGAGGTCGGTGAAGCTGCCCGCGAAGGTGCCCTTCTGGGTCTTCTCGCTCCAGCCGAGGACCTGAACGTTCTTGTGGTGCTTCTGGTTGTAGTACTGCACGCCGTCCCAGAAGCCGTCTTCATAGATGGTCACGGTGCCGAACTGCTCGCCGCCGTAGGTCGCCACCTTGCCGGTCTTGGTCATGCCCGCGGCCAGGTAACCGCCGAGGAAGGCGTCCTGCACGGTGTTGAAGACCAGCTGTGTTGACGTTGCTCAGGTCGTGCGGCGAAGTAGGTGAAGTCGACGATCGCGAACTTCTGGCTCGGGTTGGCCGTGGCAGCGGCCTTTGTCGCGTCGCCCATCAGGAAGCCGACCGTGACGATGATGCCGCACTTCTGCGCGACGAACGTGCTGATGTTCTTCGCGTAGTCGGCGGTCGAAGTCGACGGCAGGTTCTTGATCTGGATGCTGGGGTCGGCCTTCTGCGCCGCCTGCAGGCCCGCCCACGACGACTGGTTGAACGACTTGTCGTCCAGACCGCCGGTGTCGGTGACCATGCAGGCCGAGAAGGCGCTGGCGCCGGTCGACTTGGTCGAGCCGCCGCCTCCCCCTCCGTTCCCGTTCCCGGCGCTCGCGCACGCGGCGGTCAGCAGCGCCAGCACGCTGAGGCCAGCGGCTGCCTTGAATGTCCCTCTCACGAGTACCTCCTCTGCGGGGCGGCTGTGCTGCCGCCAGAAACACCGGCCTATGATCCCGCCCGGCCGGCAAGGCACAAAGGGATCCCCCGGAGTTCCCCCCCGGGATGATGATGAAATCTATTACCGCCACGGGTGTTGCGGTAGCAGGTAATCCCGGCAGTACGGTGCTGTTGTGAAATCGATACGCTAACAATCACGCGCAAGACTGCACAAAGCTACTAATTCTACTATAACGACCGGAGCCGTCCGATGGTGATCGATTGGCCAGCGCTGCGCGCCGCCGCAAAGGCTGCGGCAACCAACGCATACGCTCCTTATTCGCGCCTGCGAGTCGGGGCGGCCGGCCTGGCGTCCAACGGAACCGTCGTGACCGGCTGCAACGTGGAGAACGCAAGTTTTGGTCTCACTCTATGCGCAGAGTGCGGGCTGGTCAGCGCCCTGCACGCGGCGGGAGCTGGCCGGCTGGCTGGGGTCAGTGTCGTCGCGGCGGATGGCGCGCCGCTCGTGCCGTGCGGAAGGTGCCGTCAGCTGCTGCTTGAGGCGGGCGGCGCGGGCCTGCTGATCGACGCCGATCCGGGGCCACGCGAGCTTGGCGGCCTGCTGCCAGACGCCTTTACCGGTACGGACCTGGCCGAACGTCGCGATATCGCGGACCAGGAAGATTCCGATGCCTGACGTCGTCGATCTGATCAGGGCCAAACGAGACGGCTTGACCGTTGCCGATTCGGACATCGGCTGGCTGATCGACGCTTATACAAGCGGCCAGATCGCCGACGAGCAGATGTCGGCGATGGCGATGGCCATCTTCTTCCGCGGCCTGTCCGCGGCCGAGCTGCGGGCCTGGACCGACGCGATGATCGCTTCCGGGCAGCGGCTTGACCTCAGCGCGGTGCCCGCGCCGACCGTCGACAAGCACTCGACCGGCGGCGTAGGTGACAAGGTGTCGCTGATCCTGGCGCCGCTTGGTGGCGAGTTGTGGCGCGGCGGTGCCCCAGCTCTCCGGTCGCGGGCTCGGCCACACGGGCGGGACGCTGGACAAGCTGGAAGCGATACCCGGCTGGCGGGCGCGAGTGACCCCGAGCGAATTTGTCGACCTGCTGTCTACGGTCGGCTGTGTTATCTGCGCGGCCTCCGATGATCTGGCGCCCGCCGATCGGAAGCTGTACGCGCTGCGCGATGTGACCGGGACGGTGGAGTCGATCCCGCTGATCGCCAGCTCGATCATGTCCAAGAAGATCGCCGAGGGCACGCAGGCGCTTGTGCTCGACGTCAAGGTCGGACGCGGCGCGTTCATGCGGGAGCGCGACGCCGCGCGCGAGCTTGCGCAGACCATGGTGCGGCTCGGCACCGAGTCGGGAGTGCGCACGACGGCGCTGCTGACCGCGATGGATGTGCCGCTTGGCCGGGCCGTCGGCAACGCGGTCGAGGTCGCTGAGTCGGTCCAGGTGCTGCGCGGCGAAGGACCTGACGACCTGGTCGACCGTGACGCTGGCGCTGGCCAGGGAGATGCTGGCGCTGGCCGGGATCGAAGCCGACCCAGCGCAGGCGCTGGCCGACGGCCGGGCGCTCGCGAAGTACCGCGAGATGATCGCCGGGCAGGACGGCGATCCTGACGCGGACGCTGCCGGCCGCCGGGCACGTCAAGGTCGTGCCGGCCGACGGCTCGGGCTGGCTGCGGGACCTGGACGCGCTCGCGGTCGGCACCGCGGCGTGGCGGCTCGGGGCCGGCCGGGCGCGGAAGGAAGACCCGGTCAGCGCCGGCGCCGGGGTGATCTGCCTGGCCAAGCCAGGCGAACGAGTCGAGCAAGGGCAGCCGCTGCTTGAGCTGCGCACCGACGAGCCTGCCAGGTTCGAGCGGGCGCTCGAGGCACTGCAGGGCGGGATCGAGATCGGAGCGGAGCCGCCCGTGATCGGCCCGCCCGTGCTCGAGCGCATCACATAGTCAAGAATGGTCGGCATGCCTGCGACCCTTGATCAGATCCGCCGGGTGCCCAAGGTGCTGCTGCACGACCACCTGGACGGCGGGCTGCGCCCGGCGACGATCGTCGAGCTTGCCGAGCAGAACGGCTATCGCGGCCTGCCGACGACCGACGCGGCCGAGCTTGGCGGCCTGATCAGCGCCGCCGCCACCGAGCACGGCAACCTCGAGCTGTACCTCGAGACGTTCAAGCACACGGTCGGGGTCATGCAGACCCGTGATGCCCTGATTCGGGTGGCGGCCGAGTGCGCCGAGGATCTCGCGTCCGACGGCGTGGTCTACGCCGAGGTGCAGGTTCGCGCCCGAATTGCACGTCACGGCGGGGCTGAGCCTCGACGAGGTGGTCGAGGCGGTGCTTGAAGGGTTCGCCGCCGGAAGCTCGGGCCGCCCCATCCGGGTCTACGCCCTGCTGACCGCGATGCGCACGGCGGCCAGGTCGCTGGAGATCGCCGAGCTAGCGGTCAAGTACCGGGACGACGGCGTGGTCGGCTTCGACATCGCGGGCGCCGAGGCCGGCAACAGGCCGAGCAGGCACCTGGACGCGTTCCAGTACGTGGCCAGGGAGAACTTCCACATCACGATTCACGCGGGCGAGGGGTTCGGGCTGCCGTCCATCTGGGAAGCCGTGCAGTGGTGCGGCGCCGAGCGGCTCGGGCACGGGGTGCGGATCATCGATGACATCGTGACCGAGCCTGACGGCACGGCCCGGCTCGGCCGGCTGGCCAGCTACGTCAGGGACCGGCGGATCCCGCTCGAGATGTGCCCGACGTCGAATGTGCACACCGGGGCCGCGCCGTCGATCAAGGAGCACCCGATCGGGCTGCTGCGGGCGCTGTCGTTCAGGGTCACCGTCAACACGGACAACCGGCTGATGAGCGGGGTGAGCCTGTCGTCGGAGTTCGCGGCGCTGTGCGACGCGTTCGGCTACGGCCTGTCCGACGTGCAGTGGCTGACCATCAACGCGATGAAGAGCGCGTTCGCCCCGTTCGACGAGCGGCTGGCGCTGATCAACACGGTGATCAAGCCAGGGTTCGCCTCGGCGATGGCGCCGCCGGTGACGACCAGGCCCCAGGTCGGCACCCTGCTCTCCTAGCGGGCTCTCCTAGCGGCGGCGGGCCGCTCACACGTGAAGCACGGACATCGCGGTTCAGCTCGGCGCACGAAACTGGGCAGGCTATCCAGCGCTGGTGCGGCCGAGGTAGCGTCGATGCCGTGGCAGTCGATCTGAGCAGCGGCGCGGACCAGGCGGTAGCAGGCGGGCGTCCTGGGCTGAGCTGGTCCCCGGCGGGCTCGTGGCTGGCTGACGTCGCGACCTCTGATGCCGGCCTGCGGCAGGTGCTGCACGGTCTGCCCGGAGTCGACCAGGTGGGTGCCGAGGCCCGGGCGGCCGGCCTAGCGACCAGGTCCATCAAGAAGGACGCCAAGCTCGCCGCGCTCGAGCTGGCCGTGCGGATGGTTGACCTGACGACGCTGGAGGGCGCGGACACGCCAGGCAAGATTCGCGGCCTGTGCGCGAAGGCGATGCAGCCGGATCCCGCCGATCCCGCCGTACCTCCGGTCGCCGCCGTCTGCGTGTACCCCGACCTCGTCGCGATCGCCAAGTCCGAGGTTGGCCGGAGCGGCGTCGCCGTCGCCTCGGTCGCCACCGCGTTTCCGTCTGGGCGGGCGTCTCTGGCGGTGAAGCTGGCCGACGTGGCCGACGCTGTGTCGGCTGGCGCCGACGAGATCGACATGGTCATCGACCGCGGCGCGTTTCTGGCTGGCCGGTACGGCCAGGTCTACGACGAGGTACGGGCCGTCAAGGAGGCGTGCGGGAGCGCGCACCTGAAGGTGATCCTGGAGACCGGCGAGCTCGCGACGCTGGACAACGTCTCCCGCGCGTCCTGGCTGGCGATGCTCGCCGGGGCCGACTTCATCAAGACCTCGACCGGGCAAGGTCAGCCCGGCATCCACGCCGCCGGTCGCGCTCGTGATGCTGTCGGCGGTGCGCGACTTCGAGCATGCCTCGGGGCGGCGCGTCGGCGTCAAGGTGGCGGGCGGCATCCGCACCGCCAAGGACGCGATCCGGTACCTGGTCCTGGTCAACGAGACCGCCGGACCTGCCTGGCTGACGCCTGACCTGTTCAGGATCGGCGCCTCCAGCCTGCTCAACGACCTGCTGATGCAGCGCCGCAAGCAGCTCACTGGCCAGTACGCGGGCCCCGACTACTTCACGGTCGACTGAGCAGGCTGCGGCCGGCGGCCGCGGCCCGGCGGTTGCGGCCGGTCGGCTGGCGGCGTTGGCCCTGCCGCCATGTCAAGACGGATCCAGGTACCGGATCGGGCAGCGAGGACCGCGCGCGTCAGCGAGCCGCTTGTCGGCGGTGACCAGTTCTGTCTCCAGGCGCTCGGCGAGCGCGACGTACCAGGCGTCATAGGTGGTCAGGCTGTCCCGCAGCTCCCAGGTCCGGCGGGCGAAGGGCTCGAACGGGTAGCTGAGCGTCTTGATCGACAGGATCTCTGTGAGCGCCGTCGCTGCGCGGATCGGGCTGAGCGCTTGCCGGTGCACGAGTCCGCGCAGCGCCGAGGTCACTTCAGCCGCGAAGATCGCCGGCACCTGGAGTTCGCGGAGCCTGCGCAGCTCGGCGCGGCCGAGATCGCCCGCTCGTCCCGCTACGACGAGCGCGTCGACGACGACCGAGGCATCCAGCACGGGCATCGACGGCAGCCTTAGTGCGACTCGCGGTCGGCGGCTATGACGTCCGCGGACGAGATGGCGCTAAATCCCTCAGTGCCCTCGTGGTGCAGGCGCCGTTCGACCTCGATGGCGATGTCCGCCGGCGTCGTCAGCTGAGCCCAGCGGAGTAGTTCGGTCCGCATGTACTCCTGCAGGCTCATCCCCGCGGCCGTCGCCCTGGCCTGGTAGACGCGGTGCACGGATTCGGGGACGTTGCGAATCTGGATCGTCGCCATGGCGCCAGTCTAGCGCTGACAGCGCTGAATCAGCGCGACGTTCTCGGGCCGTGCTTACGCACCCTGCAAAACAGCTGGCCCGGGAAGTTGCGTGCGAGAATGAAAGGCCTGACGGTGGGAGGCGGTCTTGGCTGACGATGCGGAGCGCCGCAAGACAGCGGCACGGCGCGGAGCGCGGCCGGCGCGCGGAGAGGGGTCGGCGGCTCCGGCGCGGTCCGGGCGCGGGCCCGGCACGGCGCTGACCCTGGAGCGCGGCTGGCAGTACGCCCCGGCGCCCGAGTCTCGCGAGATCGTCTCCATCGCGCCTGAATACGGGGTGTTCGTAGACGGTGAGTTCGCTCCGGCCGCGTCCGGCAAGACGTTCGCGACGGTGAACCCGGCGACGGAGGAACCGCTCGCAGAAGTGGCGCTGGCGGGTGCGGCCGACGTCGACCGGGCGGTGGCGGCCGCGCGGACCGCCTACGAGAAGACCTGGGGCACGATGCCTGGCTCCGAGCGGGCCAAGTACCTGTACCGGATCGCCAGGATCCTGCAGGAGCGCTCGCGTGAGTTCGCCGTTCTCGAGTCCATCGACAACGGCAAGCCGATCAAGGAGACGCGCGACGTCGACATTCCGCTGGCGGCCGCGCACTTCTTTTATTACGCCGGCTGGGCAGACAAATTGGAGTACGCGGGATTCGGGCCAGATCCGCGCCCGATTGGCGTCGCCGGTCAGGTAATCCCGTGGAATTTCCCGCTTTTGATGGCTGCCTGGAAGCTGGCGCCCGCGCTGGCGGCCGGGAACACCTGCGTGCTGAAGCCGGCCGAGACCACGCCGCTCAGCGCGCTGCTGCTGGCCGAGGTGTGCCAGCAGGCCGACCTGCCGCCTGGCGTCGTCAACGTGCTGACGGGTGCGGGTCAGACCGGCGCCGCCGTCGTCGGGCACCAGGGAGTCAACAAGGTCGCCTTTACCGGGTCGACCGAGGTCGGCATCGCGATCGCGCAGGCGATCGCCGGCACCGGCAAGAAGCTCACGCTCGAACTCGGCGGCAAGGCGGCCAACGTCGTGTTCGACGACGCGCCCGTTGACCAGGCGATCGAGGGGATCGTCAACGGGATCTTCTTCAACCAGGGCCACGTCTGCTGCGCCGGATCGCGCTTGCTGGTCCAGGAGTCGGTGGCCGACCACGTCGTCGAACGACTGCGGCACCGGCTCACCACCCTGCGGCTCGGCGACCCGCTGGACAAGAACACCGACATCGGGGCGATCAACTCGCGGCAGCAGCTTGACAAGATCACCGAGCTGTCCGCGGCCGGCGAGGCCGAAGGTGCGCATCGCTGGTCACCGCCCTGCGAGCTGCCCAAGAAGGGCTACTGGTTCGCTCCGACCGTGTTCACCGGCGTGAGCCAGTCGCACCGGATCGCCCGCGAGGAGATCTTCGGGCCCGTGCTGTCGGTACTGACCTTCCGCACGCCGGAGGAGGCGGTCACGAAGGCGAACAACACCCCGTACGGGCTGTCGGCCGGCGTCTGGACCGAGAAGGGCAGCCGGATCTTGTGGATGGCCCAGCGCATGCGCGCTGGCGTGGTGTGGGCCAATACGTACAACAGGTTCGACCCCGCGAGCCCGTTCGGCGGCTACCGGGAGTCCGGATTCGGGCGGGAGGGTGGCCGGCACGGGCTGGCCGCGTACCTGGATGTCTGAAATCTCTAGGCGTAACAAGGGCGCTCGGGGTGCATCGCCGACCGCTGCCGACTCGGGGACCGTGGCGGAACGCGCGACCAGCGAACCGCCGCCGCCCGGCCGGCTTGGCGTGCGCAAGACATACAAGCTCTACGTGGGCGGGGCGTTTCCGCGATCGGAATCCGGGCGCTCCTACCCGGTCTACGCGGCGAAGAACGGCGAACTGCTCGCGCAGGCCGCCCGGGCCTCCCGTAAGGACGCCCGCGACGCGGTCGTGGCGGCTCGAGGAGCCGTCGGGAAATGGGCGGGCGCGACGGCCTACAACCGGGGCCAGGTCCTCTACCGGGTCGCGGAGATGATCGAGGGCCGTGCCGGGCAGTTCGTCGAGGAAGTAGTAAACGCTGAAGGGGTTTCTGCGGCGGTCGCACGTCGGACAGTCGCCGCCGCGATCGACCGGTGGGTCTGGTACGCGGGCTGGCCCGACAAGGTTGCGCAGGTCGCTGGCGGGTCCAACGCGGTCGCCGGACCGTACTTCAACTTCAGCCTGCCTGAGCCGACCGGCGTGGTCGCGGTCATCGCGCCAGCCGAGTCCAGCCTGCTCGGGCTGTCCAGCGTGGTCGCCCCGGTCATCGCGACCGGCAATACCGCCGTCGTGGTGGCCAGCCAGGACCGGCCGCTGCCCGCGATCACGTTGTCGGAAGTTCTCGGGACATCGGACGTGCCAGGCGGCGTCGTCAACATCCTGACCGGGTACACCGCCGAACTCGCGCCGGTGCTGGCAGGCCACTTCGACGTGAACGCGATCGACCTGACCGGCGTCCAGCCCGGCGGACGAGCCGAGCTCGAGCGGCTCGCCGCGAGCAACGTCAAGCGGGTGTTCAGCGCCGACGAGGACTGGGCCGCGCCGCCCGCGCCGCGGCGGATGCTCGCCTTCCTGGAGACCAAGACCGTCTGGCACCCAGTCGGCATCTGACTCCTGACCACGTCGCGCCTCCGGCCGCCATGATCGCGGACGTCTGTTAGCAAGCCTGCTCAGAATCGTCCGTGATCATGTCAGGTAATGAGCGATGAGAGTGCCGCGAGGGTGCGCAGGAAAGTGCGGGCGTCGTCGGGGGGCAGCTTGGCCAGCAGGCGTTCTTCCTGGCGCTGGATGTCGGCCTGGGCAGCCGCCCGGGTCCGCCGTCCATCGGCGGTGAGCGAGAGCAGGTGCACGCGGCGGTCGGCCGGGTCTGGGGCCCGGGTGATGAGGCCGGCCCGCTGGAGGTCGTCGAGGACGCTGATGATGCGGGTCTTGTCCGCGCCGATGGACTCGGCCAGGGCGGCCTGAGTGCGCACGGGCGCCTCGTTCAGGGCCAGCAGTACGACGTAGCCCCACATCGTCAGCCCGTGCCGGCGCAGGACCGGAAGTTCGGCAGCCATCAGCGCCCGTCCGAGCGGCACGATCATCGCGGCGAGATCCCGGCGGCCGCGTGGCCCGGCAGCAGGGTGTGACGCGCTTGGGCCAGGGGTAGCTGTTGCCATGGGCTCAAGATACGCCTTGATAGATCATGTGCATCTGCTTATGATAGGTGACAACCTATGGAATGAGGAGCGATGACAGCAGCCGACATCCGCGACCTGGACGCCAGGGCCGTCCGTGCCAGCGTCGACGTGGTCGAGGGGATCAAGGCCGAGGACCTGAGCAGGCCGACGCCATGCGCCGAGTGGACGCTCGGTGACCTGCTCGCCCACATGACCGTCCAGCACAAGGGCTTCGCGGCTGCCGCCGCCGGCCGCGGCGCGGATCCGCAGATGTGGCAGGTCAGCGCGCCGGGGCCCGATCCCGTGGCGGACTACGCCATGGCGGCCGAACTCGTCATCGCGGCGTTCGCCGAGCCTGGCGTGCTCGAGCGGGGCTTCGCGCTCCCAGAGTTCATGGCGGGCATGGAGTTCCCCGCGTCGCAGGCGATCAGCTTCCACTTCATCGACTACGTGGTGCACGGCTGGGACGTCGCGCGGTCGCTCGGTCAGCCATTCGAACTGGCGGATGACCTGATCGCGGCCGCCGCGCCGGTGGCAGCCGCCGTTCCTGATGGCGAACGGCGGCGGAGGCCTGGCGCCGCCTTCCGGCCCGGGCTGCCCGCGCCGGCCGGCGCCGGATCGATGGACAAGATCCTCGCCATGCTCGGCCGCTCCCCGGGCTGGACGCCGCCGCTGTAGTCGCCAGATTCGCCGGTAGCCCGCTAGATCTCGCCTGTAGCCGCTAGATCTCACCGAAGAGGCGGTCGCCGGCGTCGCCGAGGCCGGGGACGATGTAGCCGCGCTCATTGAGTCGCTCATCGAGGCCGCCGGTCACGACCTTGACGGGAATGGGGAAGTCATCGCCGAAAGCCCGCTCGACCCTGGCGATGCCCTCAGGGGCGGCGAGCAGGCAGATCGCCGTCATCGACGCCGCACCTCGCTCCGCGAGCATTTCGAAGACGGTGACCAAGGTGCCGCCGGTGGCGAGCATCGGGTCGAGCACGAACGTATCCCGGCCTGTGAGGTCGGCGGGCAGCCTGGTCGCGTACGTGGAGGCGATCAGCGTCTCCTCGTCCCTCGCCAGGCCGACGAAGCCCACGTCGGCCTTGGGCAGCAACCTCGACATGCCGTCCAGCATCCCGATCCCGGCCCGCAGCACCGGGATGACCAGCGGCTTGGGCCTGGCCAGCCGGACCCCGTCGGCGTTGGCCACCGGGGTGCGCACGGTGACATGCTCCACCCTGATGTCCCTGGTGGCCTCGTAGGCGAGCAGCGTGACCAGTTCGTCGGTCAGGCTGCGGAACACCGGGGTCTCGGTGCTGACGTCGCGGAGCGTGGTGAGCTTGTGCGCGACGAGCGGATGATCGGCAACCAGTGTCTGCATGATCGGTAGTCTGACAGGCATATCGCCCCGGCGACGGCGTCACGCCGGCGAACGGCTAGGGCTTGCGGCCCGGCGGCCAGCCGTGCCTGGGCTGGTACCAGGCGGCCGTGCAGCCCACGGTCCCGCACCGTACGCACTGATGACCGCGCCCCGGATGCGTGAGTGCCCCTGGGCAGTCGCAGGGAGTCCAGCTCACGATCACGAGTCCTGGACCCCACTCGTGCCCAGCCGGACACCGCGCCGGATACGGCCACCAGTCGGGCCGTTCCCGATGCGTATCCGCACTCATTAACTCAGTAGAACACAGTTTCGATTTCAGACGAGCCAAGAGCCGGGCAATTCAGGGTCATGCACCAGCATCCGGCTCGTCGGCCGCGGCACGGGCGCGCTGCTCGGATAGCTCGCGTTCGCGCGCGTTCGCGGTTAGCTCGCTGGCGCGCCGGAACTCCGCCTGCGCCTCGGCGGTCCGCCCAAGTTTGCTCAGCAGATCACCGCGCACGCTGGGCAGCAGGTGGTAGCCGCGCAACGCGGGCTCGGCGGCGAGCTGGTCGACGAGGTCGAGCCCGGCCTGCGGCCCGTAGGCCATCCCGACAGCGACCGCCCGGTTCAGCTCGACGATGGGTGACGGCATCACTTCGGCGAGCACCCCGTACAGCTCGGTGATCTGCGCCCAGTCGGTCTCCTCCGGCCGGAAAGCCCGCGCGTGGCAGGCCGCGATCGCGGCCTGGAGTACGTAAGGGCCGCGCGTCCCGCCCAGCTCGGCCGCCCTGTCCAGCGCGGCGAGCCCGCGGCCGATCAGCAGCCGGTCCCACCTGTTCCTGTCCTGATCGAGCAGCAGGACAGGCTCGCCGCCCGGCCCGCTCCGCGCAGCGATCCTGGAGGACTGGATCTCCATGAGCGCGACGAGCCCGTGCACCTCTGGCTCGTCGGGCGCGAGCCCGGCGAGTATCCGCCCGAGCCGCAGGGACTCGTAGCACAGCGCCGGGCGCATCCAGTCGTCGCCGGCCGTCGCCGAGTAGCCCTCGTTGAAGATGAGGTAGATCACTTCAAGCACGGAGGCGAGCCTGGCAGGACGCGCCTGGCCATCCGGGGTCTCGAACGGGACCTGGGCGCTGGCCAGCGTCTTCTTGGCGCGGACGATGCGCTGGGCGACGGTCGGCTCTGGGACCAAGTAGGCGCGCGCGATCTCGGCCGTTGTCAGGCCGCCGAGCAGGCGCAACGTCAGCGCGACCCTGGCCTGCACCGCGAGCACCGGGTGGCAGGCCGTGAAGATCAAGCGGAGCAGGTCATCGTCGATATCGTCGGCGATCGCGCGGTCGAGCTCGGCCGTCCCGTCCTCGTCAGCGGCTTCGAGGCCGGCGCCGATCTCGGCGTACTTGCGCTCCAGGTCGCGGTTGCGGCGGAACATGTCAACCGCACGCCGCTTGGCGACCGTCATCAGCCAGGCGCCAGGGTTCTGCGGCACGCCGTCGGCCGGCCACTGCTCAAGCGCTGCGACGACAGCGTCCTGAGCGAGCTCCTCGGCGAGGCCGATGTCACCGCCCGCGTACCTGGCCAGCCCGGCGATGAGGCGGGCCGACTCTATCCGGATGACCGTCTCGATGGCGGCGTGAGCCTGCTCGGCATCGGCCGCCTGGGCATGCGCGTTCTCGCCGTCAGCCTGGTGCGCGTGCGAGCCCGTCACGAGCACCGATCACACCACCGGCTGCCCGATCGGGCAAATCTCAGGCCTGGGGCCGGCGCTAGAGGATGCCGTGGCACCGGCAGCCGGCACGCCAGCGGGGCCCGGCGGCCGCCGCACAGCGTGCCGCCCGGCCCCGCCGGAAAGCGGCGGTCAGAAGACCGCCCGGATGGTGGACTCGCCGGGCCCGGCGATGGCCAGGAAGCGCTTGGTCCATTCGATCGCCTCGTCCTTGTCGCGGGTCTCCATCAGCGCCCAGCCGCCGACCAGTTCCTTCGCTTCGGAGAACGGTCCGTCGAGGATGGTGTAGTTCGTGCCGTCGTACTTGACCCTCGTGGCGTCGTCGAGCGGGCCGAGGCCGCCGGTGGCGACCAGCACGCCCGCCTTCGTGGCCTCCTCGACGAACGCGCCCATCTTCGCGAACATGTCAGGGCTCGGCGGCGGGATGGGGACCGACGGGTCGGCGAGGGTGTAGCCAAGGAATCGCATCGTCTGCTCCTTCGGTTCTGCGGACCGGCCACGGTACCGGCCCTGCTCGAACTGCCGGGGTCTGGGACCCGCCGCAGTTGCTCTTCTGCCCGTGCGTCGAGCGGCTAGCCGCCGGATCGACACGGACTCAGAACTTTTCTTTGTGCCCTGCCATGGGCAAGATCGCGCGAGTGAACTTCGCGGTCGCGGCAACGACGCTCGCCGTGGTGTTTCCTGCCGAGTTGCCCGACAAGAGCGCGCTCGCGAGCCTCATGCTCGGCAGCCGGTACCGGGCGGCCTACGTCTTCGCCGGGGTTGCGGTGGCCTTCGCCGTGCACGTGGTGCTCGCGCTGGTGGCAGGCGGACTGCTCGCCTTGCTGCCGCACCGGGTCCTGTCCGCGATAGTCGCGGCCCTGTTCGGAGCCGGCGCCGTCCTGCTGGTGCTGGGCCGCAGCGAGGAGGACGCGGTCGACAAGGCAACCGCAGACACGCCGCCGACGTTCCTGCGGGTCGCTGTGACCAGCTTCCTGGTGGTGTTCATCGGCGAGTTCGGCGACCTGACCCAGATCGTCATCGTGAACCTTTCGGCCCGCTATCACGATCCGCTGGCCGTCGGGACCGGGTCGCTCATCGCGCTGTGGGCGGTCGGGGGCCTGGCGATCGTGGGCGGGCGTGGCTTGCTGCGGGTCGTCCCGATCCGGCTGATCACGCTGGCTGGGGCTGTCGTCATGGCCGTGCTGGCCGTGATCAGCCTGATCAGCGCGATTCGCGGCTGACCGGCGCGGGCTCAGCCGTGAACCGGTCCCGGCACCGGTCAGAACAGAACCAGTAACTCGCGCCCGCGGCGGCGAGGCTTGCAGGGGCGGCAGCCTTCGCGACCTGCATGCCGCACACCGGGTCGATGGCGTAGCGCCGCTCGCCGGCCCGGTCCCTCGTGCGGTACAGCCAGTAGAAGACGCCGAGGATCAGCAGGCAGACGATGTTGAGCACGGTCGTGTAGTTCAGCGTCAGCCGGTCCGGCGCGACCTGCACCGGCCTGCTCGCCGGAACCAGGCCTGCGGCGGTGAAGATCAGTTCGGTCGCAAGTCCGGCGACGGCCATCAGGATCCAGAACACGGCCAGCATCTTCAGCGCGAGCCTGGTGCCGTAGAACTTGCGGTAGATCAGGATCAGCGGCAGTGCGACCAGGTCGCCGAAGATGAAGCTGACGACGCCGCCGAAGCTGATCCCGCCATGCCAGAGAGCGGCCGCCAGCGGGACGTTGCCGATCGAGCAGACGAAGCTGATCAGGGCGATGAACGGGCCGACAGCCGCGTTCTCGATGCTGGTCCAGATGCCGTGACCGGAAACGAAGAAGGCGTTCCAGAACGCCGTCGGCACGGCGACGGCCAGCACGCCGGCGGCCAGGAACCCGATGACGAGTTCGCGGCGCAGCATCGTCAGGTCGGCGACCGCGTAGCTTGCCGCGTCTGTCCACCCTGACCTGGTCTTGATCGCCGAACGCCAGGACCGCTCCCGGCCGCCGCATTCGGCGGCATGCTCGTCGCTGCCTGGTCGCTGGCCGTCCGCGGTGCTTGTCCTGGGCGGCGACCCTCCGGCACCCTCTTGGGCCAGCGCCGCGCGCGCGTCTCGTACCCGGCGCCCGCCCAGGAACGCGCCGCCGAGCAGCGCGAGCAGGATGATCATGATCACGCCGCCGACGTACTCGGCGGCGGCGAACTGCCAGCCCATCAGGACGACGAGCACGACGCCGAGTTCGATCACCAGGTTCGTCGACGCGAACATGAAGATCATCGAGGTAACGAAGTCGGCGCCCTTGGCGAACAGGGACTTCGCCATCGCCGACGCCGCGTACGAGCAGGACGAGGAAAGCGCGCCGAACACCGAGGCGCGCGTGACGGCCGCCGGGCCGCGATCGCCAAGCCTCGCGCGGAGCGCGTCCCTTGGCACGAACGCCTGCACAACGCCGGAGAGTCCGAAGCCCAGGATCAGCGCCCAGAGCGTGTCCCAGAGCATGAAGAATGCCTCGCGCAGCGAGGAACCTATGCCATGCAGCACGGCGTCCGGCGTGGCCGCGAGGGCCTGCTGCGCCGCGTGCATCGACTCGGTGTCCTCCCCGGTATCCGCCTATCGGCCGCCGACGCTCGCCAGCATACCCCTAGGAGGTATACAAGTTGGGCGGGTCGTGTTCGGGGCGGGTTTTTTGCGCTCGAAAAATGAACATCGACGGGGCCACCGAGTGTCTTCTTTGAACCTCGGTGGCCCTATCGGTGTTCAAATGCCCGGCGCCACTGCCGCGGCAGCGCGGCGCCTGTGCCTTCCGCGCTGGCGCCAGGATTTGACGCTGGCATACTGTGGCTGACTCGTTATTTAAATATGCTTATGCGGAGCGATTGGTGACCGAGCCGGGTGTTTTCGATATGCACGTGCCTTATTCGCGTGCGTTGTCGCATTCAATTGCTCCCGGCTATTGCCTCGCCCAAGGCCGGCTTGCTGGCGCGTTGCCTACGGTTGGCCTGGAAGTGCCAACTAGCCCGCAGACCTCGGCGGCCGGCTGGGCCTCAGGCGCTGATTCCCTCGTCGCGGCCAGGCACGGCCGCGCCGCCGAGCGGTACGCGGATCTCCTCGGGCGGTCCCGCGGCCTGGTCATGAAGGCGAGCAAGCTGCTCTCCCTCGCGAGCGTGCCGTCGGCTGGCTCGCCCGAGCACGATGCCTTCTACAAATCGGTGCTGGCCAGATGCGAGGACGATACCCCGTCGATGCCCGCCGGGTTGGCCGCCGACCTGGCCGAGACCGAGCTGGAGCTGCCGCTGCACGAGGTCTTCATGGACTTCGACCCGCACCCCATCGCGGCCGCTTCGATCGGTCAGGTGCACGCGGCCAGGCTGCAAGACGGCAGGGACGTCGCCGTCAAGATCCAGTACCCGGGCGTCGGCCAGGCCATCAGGGCTGACCTCTTCGATGGTGACGCGCTCGCGTCGTTCCTGCGGCTCAGTCGCGGGATGACGTGGGTCCAGGCTGACATCGACGCGATCGCCGGGGAACTGTCCGCGCGGATCGTCGAGGAACTCGATTACCGGGTGGAGGCGGCCAATCAGGAGGCTTTCGCGGCGGCCTACCGCGGCCATCCGCTGATGAGGATCCCGGAAACGGTGCCCGAGTTGTGCACGCCGCGGCTGCTCACGATGGACCTGAGCGGGGGCTTCGGCTGGGAGCGAGCGCGCACGGCGCCCAAGCACCTACGGGATCGCTGGGGCGAGTTGATCTACCGTTTCGCGGCGGGGAGCCTGACCAGGCTCGGCATGCTGAATGCCGACCCGAGCACCCGCAACTACCTGTTCCACGCCGACGGCGGCGTCAGCTTCCTCGACTTCGGCTGTGTCCGCCGGTACAGCGCGCTGCAGGTCGCGACCGTGCAGGCGGTGATGAGGGCGATCATCGACGGCGAGGCCGATCAGTTGCTCGACGTCCTCGTTCAGGCTGGCTATGCGAGCCAGTCGGATCCGCCCGACGCGGCGGACTTGCTTGCCTGGCTCAGGGCCGCGCACGCTCCCGTCGTCGCCGATCAGCCGTATACCTACTCGCCGGACTTCGCCGTCGCCCGGAGCGGCGCCGGCCTCGCCAGCTCGGGCCGGTACGCCGACGTGATCAGGCGGCTGACGATTCCCGCCGACTTCCTGGCGGTGATCCGGGTGAACCTGGGTGTTGCCGCGGTCCTGGCCGGACTCGGCGCGACGGGGGATTGGGCGGCGATGTACCGAGAATATTGCCGCTCTGGCCATCTGCCTGATTGAGTCCAGAGCGTCCTGTTGGTCCTGATGGTTCTGCGATTCCCGAGATCTGTAGGATCGGCGTCCAGCAGGATCGGCGCCGTATATGGGCGTGCGTGGCAGCCTGCTCGAGTGCGCCAGGAGGGGACTACTTATGTCACGTCTATCGGTCAGGAAGAAGAGCCGGGCGTCGGCGGCTGGCGCCCTCGCCGGCCTGCTGGCGGCCGCCACGGGAGCGGCGCTGCCCGCGCAGGCCACGCTGCGGGCGCCGGCCCTGCACAAAACGGCGACGATCGCGCTCGGCACGACGGGCAACATCTTCAAGAACATCTTCACGCAGGCGCCCGACGGCGTCGTGTTCTACTCCAAGGGCCCGGTCGTCTACGCGCAGAAGGGCACCTCGGCGCCGCATGTCGCGCTGCACGCCGGCCGTCCCGTGCTGGCGCTCGCGGCCAGCTCATCCGAGCTGTTCGTGGAGACCGGCTTGACCGTGACCGAGTACAACCGCTCGGGCGGAGCCAAGGTGCGGCACTGGACCCTCACCAGCCCTGTCACGCCCCTGACGATCGCTGGCCTGCTCATCGTCGGACGGACGCTCTGGTCCTGGACCGACTGGGGCACCGACAGCAGCGGCTTTGAGTTCGCGAGGCTGAGCAGGATCAACACGACCGCGAGCGCTGTCCACATCGTCGACAAGCAGGCCTATCCCGTCGATGTCGCGGCGAACGCGTCCGGCGCATACTTCGAGGACGCCCGCGGGCGGGACAGCCTGGGCTTCCTCGTGCACTCAACTCCAGCAGGTGGTCTGCATGCCCGCCGAGGACCTGTCGGCGCGCTGCTCGCGCTCGCCGGCGGCCGGCTCGATCAGTTGTCCTTCCACAGCAACGGCCACCAGTTCATCGACAGCTACAGCACGACCAGCTTGCTCCGGCTCTCGTCAGCGCGGATCTCCGACAACGACCGGATGTTCGCGGGCACCGGCCTGGGCCTGATCGTGCTGAATGAGCCGTGCCCGCGCCTAGTGTGCGCGACGGCGACGGTCAGCAAACTGGCCACCAGCGGTGCCCGCACCGGGACCCTGACCGTGCCGAATGCCTTCGAGGTACTGACCGGGCCCCAGGCCGCGGTCGTCACCGTGTCCGGTGGCCATATGTCCCTGGTCAGGATCGCGTCCTGAGGACGGCGCAGGGGCGACGATCAATCGCCGCCCCTGCGCCGTGCCAGCCGACGGCTATGGCCGGCTGGTGCCAGACGTGACCGCCTGACTGGAATCTGATCTCTCCGTCGCGGTCTCGCCCTCCGCCGGCTCGGTGCCCTTGGAGGACGCGACCCGGCGCATGGGCATCGTGAACGGGCCAGGCCACCTGCTCGTGCCAGCGGTTCCCGCGGTCTCGCTCGGCACCAACCCGTCCGTCGGGCTTGTGGCGGGCGCCGTCTCGGAGGCAGGCGCGGTTACGCTCGCGTCGCGAACTGACACCAGCGACAGCCGCCCGATCGCGATCGAGGCGATGCAGACGACCGCGACGCCCAGACCTGGGAAGAATCCGACCTGCTCCATGGCCCTGGCGATGTGGCCGCCAACGGGGAATCCCTGCGCGTGCAGGTTATGCGTCCACAGCGGGGTCAGCGCGCTGCCGACCGCGAACCAGGCGCCGCTGGCTGCCGCCAGCGACCCGCCAAGCAGCGCCATCGGCCGGAACTTGCTAGCGAGCAGGATCACCCCGCCAAGGAGCGTCCCAGCCGCGGGCAAGAACTCGAGCCAGATCCGGCCCGACGTTATCGTCCACACGTGGTTAGGGGTGTACGCGTAGTGGACGTACGGTCCTACGAGCGGGACAAGCCCGCCCCAGATCCCGAGGAGCACGAGCAGCACTCCGCTCAGCGCGCCGCGACTTCTCGATACCCTCAGCATCCCAGCCATTCCGATCACTTCCTTTGCTTCCGGAGGGCTAATCATGCTTGTCACTATTCAGGCGACTTAGGAAATAGCCACCATATCCAATTTGGGCCAGCCGATCCTGCTCACTGCCCGAGCGGCGTTCGTTCAAACATGGGCGGCTCGCGGCTCCGAGGTAAGGTCAGTCATGCACGGTTACACCCAGGACAAGGATGCTTACCTCAAGCGACTGCGCCGGATCGAGGGGCAGGTCCGTGGCCTGCAGCGCATGGTGGACGAGGACGTGTACTGCATCGACGTGCTCACCCAGGTGGCCGCGGTTACCAAGGCGCTGCAGTCGGTCGCGCTTGGCCTCCTCGAAGATCACCTCGGCTCCTGCGTGGCCCAGGCCATCGAGGACGGCGGATCTGAGGGTCAGGAGAAGGTGAAGGAAGCCGCCTCGGCCATTTCGCGCCTGGTCCGGTCCTGAGGCAGGATGGTCCAGGCGGCACGAGCCAGCCAATTGCCGAAGGGGCGTCGTCGCATGCGACTGGGACTGCAGATTCCCGATTTCACCTGGCCGGGCGGGCCAGCCACGCTCGGCGCGGATCTGGCCGCCGTGGCCCGCACCGCTGACGAGGCCGGATTTGAGTACATCAGCGTGATGGACCACTTCTTCCAGATCAGAGGGGTCGGTCCGGCCGAGCGGGAGATGCTGGAGGCCTATACCACCCTGGGATACCTGGCCGCGTGCACATCGCGGGCCAAGCTGATCACGCTGGTGACCGGTGCCATCTACCGGAACCCTGGCGTCCTCGCCAAGATCGTCACCACCCTCGATGTGCTGTCCGGTGGCCGGGCCTGGCTAGGCATCGGCGCGGCCTGGAACGAGGAGGAGTCGAAGGGCCTCGGCATAGCGTTCCCGCCCGTCGCAGAGCGGTTCGAGCGGCTGGAAGAGACCCTGCAGATCTGTTTGCAAATGTGGCGAGGTGACGAGACGCCCTATCGCGGCAACCACTATGACCTCGAACGCCCGCTGAACTCACCGCAGGCGCTCAGCAAGCCGCATCCGCCCATCATGATCGGCGGCGGCGGAGAGAAGAAGACGCTGCGCTTCGTGGCGCGGTATGCCCAGGCCTGCAACCTCTTCCCGACTCCCGACCTGGCTCACAAGCTGGACGTCCTGCGCGCCCACTGCGACGCCGAACAGCGGGTCTACGACGAGATCTCCAAGTCCTGCTACTTCATCTTCGACGTCGGCGAGAAGGGCGAGAAGGCAAACGAGATCATCGACAGGCTGGGCGAGCTCGCGGCGATGGGCTTCGACACCGCCATCGGGGCGGTCGCTAACGTGTGGGAGCGCACCCCGCTGGAGATCATCGGCAGCCAGGTCATCCCCGCGGTCGCGAACTTGTGACGCGAGCGCACAGCCCGCTCGTCAGGTGGCGGACCAGCCCGTCCAGCGGCTGACCAGGATCGCGATCACTGGGCCGTCCGGCGGGGCGGACGCGTACTGGGGGTAGCGGCCGGCGAGCAGCCTGACCGGCGCTGCCATCTCGGCGGGATCGCTGAGGATCGCGGCCGCGCCGTCGGCGCGGACCCACCACAGCGTGGACCAGTCCTCGGCGTAGTGATCGGCGAGCAGGCACACCTCGGGGTTGGCTCGGATGTTGCTGAGCCGCCGTAGCTGCCTGGTCGACTTCGGCTTAGCGTCGATGGCTGTATAGATCACGTCCCGGTCCAGGGCGAACGTGACGGGCACAAGGTGCGGCTGCCCGTCCGCGGACACGGTGGCCAGCCTGACCGCCCTGGCCAGCTCGAAGCGCCGTCTGGCTTCCTCCTGGCCGAGTCGCATGTGGCCTCCCGTCGCGCCATTCGTCGGGCTCGGCGTCCACCGGCGGCGGGTCCTCGCTCACCTGCCCCGGCTCAGCTGAGCAGCGACGAGATCCGCCGCAGCACCTCGTCCTTGCCGAGCACGCGAGCGACGCTCGCGAGGTCGGGACTCTGCGTCGACCCGGTCAGCGCGACCCTGATCACCTGCGAGGCCTCCTTGATGGAGCCCGGGTAGTCCTGCGGCGCTTGCTTGTACTCCTTGTTGCTGGCGGCGAAACCATGCTTGGCGGCGAGGTCCCTGATCTGGCCGAACCACGCCTGCGGGTCGGTCAGGTCCTGATACCCGTCGGCGAAGTCAGCCGCGAACGCGCGCACGAGGTTGTCGGACAGGCCGCCGAGTCGCTCGTCGCCAAGCTTGACCGGCGTGAACAGCTCAGCGAAGAAGAAGCCGTAGGCCGACCTGAAGTCCGACCACTTGCGCAGGTCCTTGCGCGGGTTATCGACCCCGACGCGCTCGACGGCCAGCGCCGCGAGAGCCAGTTCATGCTCGGCCTCGAGGACGCCGGCGAGCTCGGCATCGTACTGCCCGGCCCAGGTGCGCATGGCCGCCAGGATCTCTTCCGTGCTCAGCGTGGCGATAAAGTCCGCGCTGATGTCCTCGAGCTTTACCTGGTCGATCAGCGGCCCGGCGCCGCCCAGCTCCGAGAGCTTGATCGGCGCCCCGAGCGCCGCGTCGAGCGGCATCTCAGCCAGCGAGCCGTTGGCCAGGCCGCGCAGGTAATACAGCACGGCCTTGGCCGGATACCCGGCCTCGGTGTAGAAGTCGACGCTCGCCTCGGGATCCTTGCGCTTGGACAGCTTGCGCTTGCCGCCGGGAATCTGCTTCATCAGCAGCGAGGTGTGCGCGTACCGCGGCGGCTCGAACCCGAGCGCCTCAAACAGCTGCAGGTGCATCGGGACGGACGGGAGCCACTCCTCGCCCCTGATCACGAGATTGACCCGCATGAGGTGATCATCGACGGCGTGCGCGAAGTGATAGGTGGGCAGCCTGGATGCCTGCTGCGATGATTTGAGGATGACGACGTCGTTGTAGTTGTCCTCGGCGGACAGCCGGCCTCGGATGGCCTCGTCGAACTCCACCCGCCGGCCTGGGGTCCCGGGCGAGCGGAATCTGACCACGTAGGGCGCGCCCTCGGCGAGCTTGGCCTGTACCTGCTCGGGAGTCGCATCCCGCCAGATCGCCCAGCGGCCGTAGTAGCCGGGCGGCAGTTTCTCTGCCTGCTGCCGCTTGCGCATCTCCGCGAGTTCGTCGGCGGTGGCGAAGCACAGGTACGCCTTGCCCTGGCTGATCAGTTCGCGGGCGAAGCTCATGTAGATGGCCGACCGCTGCGACTGGTGGTACGGGCCGTAGTCGCCGCGGTTCTCGTCCTCGTCGGGCGGCAGCCCGAAATAGCGAAATGCCCTCGCGAACTGGTCAAGGGCTCCCTCAACCTCGCGCGCCTGGTCGGTGTCCTCGATCCGCAGCACGTAGCGGCCGCCCGACCGGTGCGCGATATCGAGATCGATCATGGCCATGTAGATGGTGCCGATGTGCATATAGCCGGTCGGCGACGGGCCGAGCCGGGTGACCAGCGCCCCGTCGGGCAGGTCGCGCGGCGGATAGCGCTGCTCCCAGTGCGCGGGCGAAGGCAAGTCTGCCGCAAACAGCGGATCGATCACGCGCCCACGCTACCAACTAGGTGCCCGCCGCCCGGCGCAGCAGGCGTCGGGCGACACGCCGTCATTGCTCAATCGTGCGGTGTTCGGCACGCAGCCAGCGATGATGGAGGGCGACCTCACGCGTCACCACAATCACGACTCACGCTGTCAGCACCGCTGCCCTCAGCGCGCGGTCGCTGTCACGATCGCTGGAGCGCCGGATGAGACTGCTCCACACCTCGGACTGGCATCTCGGGCGGACGCTGTACGGCGAGGACCTGCTTACCTACCAGTCGGACTTCCTTGACTGGCTGCTGGCCGAAGCTGTTACCCGCAAGGTGCACGCGGTGGTCGTGGCCGGTGACATCTACGATCGTGCCGTTCCGACTACCGATGCCGTGGCGGTGCTCGACAAGGCGCTGCGCGGATTCGCGGCCGCGCGGATTCCGGTGCTCCTCATCAGCGGCAACCACGACTCCGCGGTCAGGCTGGGCTTCGGCTCCAGGCTCAGCGAGCTAGCCGGCGTGCACCTGCGCACCGCTGTCGCCGACATCGCGCGCCCGGTGCTGCTCGCGGACGAGTTCGGCCCCGTCGCCCTGTACGGCATTCCTTATCTGCTCCCGGACGCGGTCATGGCCGACCTCGGGGCTGAGCGCTCGCACGCCTCCGTTCTCGCCGCGGCAACAAGCTTGATCAAGGCCGACGCGCACGAGCGCGGCATCGCGCGCACCGTCGTGGCGGCGCACGCGTTCATCACAGGGGCCGTCGCCTCGGAGTCCGAGCGCGACATCCGGGTCGGTGGCATCGGCGACGCGCCGGCGTCGATCTTTGCAGGTCTCACCTACGTGGCGCTCGGTCACCTGCACGGACAGCAGGACTTGAGCGCCGCGGCGGGCAAGGCGACCGTCAGGTACTGCGGGTCACCGCTGGCCTTCTCGTTCTCCGAGCGGCACCACCGCAAGTCCGTGACGCTGGCCGAGGTCGACGGAGCCGGCGTGGTGACGATAACCAAGCTGGCGACGCCCGTGCCGCGGCCCCTGCGCGAGGTGCGCGGCAGGCTCGATGACTTGCTGGCAGGGACCGGCGGTCTGGCCGCCGGCGCGGATGATCTGGCCGATGCCTGGGTCAGGGTCATCCTGACCGATACCGTGCGCCCTGCTGCCCCGATGGAGCGCCTGCGCAGGAAGTGGCCGCACACGCTCGTGCTTGATTTCCAGCCCGAAGGGGAGCTCACGACCGGCGCTGCCGACCTGCGCCGCCTCAAGCAGGCCGTGGACCCGGTCGAGATCTGCGAACTCTTCGTCGAGTACACCAGCGGCGGGACCGCAGACGCGGGCCAGCGACTCGTGCTCCGCGACGTGGTCGAGGCGGTCAGTGCCGCTGAGGCGGCGGACGACCGGCCAGGCGGGGTGGTGCGCACCGACGCATCGGCGCCGACCGACCTCGCCGATGCGGCCACGGTCGACGAGTGGCTCGCGAACGCCGGCGGGCCCGACGACTGGCTCCAGGCCGAACTTGCCTACCCCGAGGGCGGCCAGGTCGACCGCGGCACGGGCGAGCGGCGCGGCGGATCCCCTGGCGGGAATCCGGCGGCGGCCTGATGCGGCTGCACAGCCTTCACCTGCAGGCGTTCGGGCCGTTCGCGACGCCGCAGCGGGTCGACTTCGACCGCCTCGCGGGAAGCGGGCTGTTCTTGCTGGAAGGCCCGACGGGCGCGGGAAAGACGACTGTCCTGGACGCGATCACATTCGCGCTGTACGGCGGGCTCGCGGGCGAGGACGCCGCCGACGACCGGCTGCACTCGCACTTCGCCGGCCCTGGCACCGAGCCGTCGGTCACCCTGGAGTTCTCGGTCAGGGGCACCCGCTATCGCATCACCCGCGTTCCCGAGCACCGCCGCCCCAAGCGCCGCGGCCACGGTTACACCACCGAGGCGATGCGCGTGCACCTAGAGCGCCGCGAGGCTGGCCGCTGGGTCAGCCTGTCATCGGTCAAGGCCGAGACCGGCGACCTCATCGACGTGATCGTGGGGCTCAGCAGGGCCCAATTCACCCAGGTCATACTGCTGCCCCAGGGCGAGTTCGCGCGGTTCCTCCGCAGCGACGACGACGCCAGGCGGGCCGTGCTGACGAAGCTCTTCGGTACCGAGTTGTACGACAAGATCACTGCGGAGCTCGACCGGCGCCGCGCGGAGGCCGTCCGCGCCAGGCAGGCGGCCGCTGGTGAGATCGCCGCCGCGGTCTCCGCTGCGGCCGAGGCGGCCGGGCTCGACGCCGCCGCCAGGACCGAGCTGATCGTCATGCCGGCTGCCGCGCGCTCGACGGCGTTGCGGCAGCTTAGCGACGACCTCGCGACCGCGCTGACCGACGCGGTTGCGGCACTCGAGCAGGCCGCGGCCGACGAGCAGGCCGCGCAGGCCGCCGAGCAGGAGGCGACCAGGCAGGCCGCGCTCATGACCAGGCTGACCGATGCGCTCAGGTCACTGCGTGAGCACGAGTCGGGCCGCGGCGAGCACGACCTGCGATCCGGTCGGCTCGACGCCGCCAGGCGTGCCGAGCCGGTCAGGTCGCTGCTTGCCGTGCTCGGCGACGCCGAAGCGGCGGCAGAGCGAGACCGCGCCGCGCTGCGCGAACTCTTTGGCACGGACGCGGCCGCATCGGCGCCTGGGGACGACCGCCAGGAACCCGCCGCCGGCGAGCTTGGCTGCCTGCTCGATCCCGACGCCGACCACGAGCTAGTCCGCCGGACCAGCCAGGAAGCGGCCAGGCGTGCCGAAACGGCCCAGCGTGCGGCGGCCGGGCTCGACCATCTCGTGGCCGACGAGTCGGCCGTTGCTGGCCGCGAGAGCGCGCTCGCCGGCCTCGGCAGGATCGCCGCGGACGCCGCCGCGGCGGCTGAGGCGCTGACGGCGGTCGGAGCCGAACTGCCGGCCAGAATCACGGCAGCGGAGGCGGAGCTAGCCACCGCGCGCGACCTCGCCGTCGAGCGTCTCTGCGTGCCAGCGCAGGCAGACCGAGCTGACCAGGCTCCAGTCGGCCGCGGCCCGCCTGGCCGAGATCGAGCCCCTGCTCGCCGCCGCGACGGTCCGGCTCCAGTCGGCCGTCGACACACATCAGAGCCTGGTCGATGCGCACCAGCGCGCGATGGACGGCCGGCTGGCCGGCCTCGCCGCCGAGCTCGCGGCTGGCCTCGCCGACGGGAGCGCGTGCCCCGTCTGCGGGTCGGCCGACCATCCAGCGCCGGCCGCTGCGAGCGCGGCACAGGTCACGGCCGAGGCGGTGAGCGTTGCCCGCGAGCGGCGGGACGCGGCCGAGGCCACCCGGCGCCGCGCCCAGCGGGAGCACGCGGACCTCGACAAGGAGGCGACCGAGCAGGCGGCCATCGCGGCCGGGCACACCGTGGCCGATCTGCGCGCCGAGGCCGCGCGATGTGGCCGCGCGGCTGGCGGCGGGCGAGCGGGCGCGTACCCGCGTGCAGGCGCTCACGGCCGAGATCGCCGGCCTGCGCGCCGAGAAAGACCAGCTCGGCGAGCGGCTGCGTGCCGCGGTCGGCGCCGAGGCGGAGGCGCGCAAGGAATTCGAGCGCGCCGACGCCGATCTGACCGTGCTGCGCAAGACGCTGGCACGCGAGGCGGGCGGCCACGACTCGGTCGCCGCGCGGCAGCGCGCCCTGAGCACGGACGCCGACGCGAGCGGGCTGCTCGCCGGCGCGCTCGACCGGCTCGCGGGCGCGATCAGCGCTGAACGCACCGCGCGCGACCGGGCGAGGGCTGAGGCGCTGGCGAGCGGGTTCGATTGCCTGGAGGCGGCGCGATCAGCGGTCCTCACGCCTGCGCAGCAGGCCGCGCTGAACGATCTGGTTGCGGACTGGAGCCGGCGGCTTGTTGCGTTGCAAGCCAATGCGGGAGCGGCCGAACTGGCGGGACTTGATCCTCGGCGGGCCGGCGCGATCGAGGCGGCCGCCGAGCGCGCCGCGGCCGGCCTGGCGCAGGCTCGCGCGGCCGAACAGCGCGCGCGTGCCACCCGCGACGGTCACGTGGTCAGGGCCGGCCGGCTCGAACGCAGGCTGGCCGAGGTGCGAGCCGCGGAGCAGGCGGCGGCGTCGCTGGCGACCGAGACCGAGCCGGTGATCTACCTCGCTGGCCTGGCGAAGGGCATGGAGGGTCATCGCAGGGTGGCGCTGACCACCTATGTGCTCAGGCACTGGTTCGAGCAGGTGGTCGCGGCCGCGAACGTCCGGCTGGCGATCGATGTCCGCCGGCCGCTACGAGCTGAGGCGCAGCGATGAAGGCGACTCGCGGCGACAGCGCGCCGGGCTGACGCTGGCCGTGGTCGACCGGCACACGGGCGAGGAGCGGAGCCCGCAGTCGCTGTCCGGCGGCGAGACGTTCTACACCTCGCTGGCGCTGGCGCTCGGCCTGGCTGACGTGGTCAAGGCCGAGGCAGGGGGAGTGGACACGGAGACGCTGTTCATCGACGAGGGCTTCGGGTCGCTGGACGCCGAGACGCTGGACCAGGTGCTCGGCGTGATCGACGAACTGAGGGACCATGGCCGGGCGATCGGCATCGTCAGCCACGTCACCGACCTGAAGGAGAGAATCGCCGAGCGACTGGAAGTGCGCCGGCTGCCAGATGGCTCGTCGGCGCTCGAGGTCGTCGCGTGAGCGGTGTTGACAATGGTGCTGACCTGCGTGGGCGGCATACCGCGATCGTGACCGGGGCCAACCACGGCATCGGGGCGGCCACGGCGCTGGCGCTCGCGCGCCGCGGCTGCGCGGTGCTGTGCGCGTACTGGCGGGTGCGCGACGAGCCTGACCCCGGCATCCCGCGGGCCTACCGTGACCACAGGGCGGCCGACGCGGACGCGGTCGTCGCCGAGATCCAGGCCGCGGGCGGTCTGGCCGTCGCGGTCGAGGCCGACCTGACCGACGCGGCGACGCCCGGCATGATGTTCGACCTGGCGCAGCAGCGTCTCGGGCCGGTCGACATCCTGGTCAACAACGCGACAGGCTGGCTAGCCGACACCTTCACGCCGGCCCGCGACGACCGATTCGGCCGGTCGCTGCGGCAGGTCACCCAGGCGAGCTGGGCGCAGCAGTTCGCGGTCGACGCGATGGCGGCCGCGCTGCTGATCGCCGAGTTCGCCAGCCGGCACGCGGCCCGCGGCGCGACCTGGGGCCGGATCATCGGCCTGACCTCTGGCGGCGCTCTCGGGTTTCCCGGGGAGGTTTCCTACGGCGCGGCCAAGGCGGCGCAGGAGAACTACACGATGTCGGCCGCGGTCGAGCTCGCGCCGTTCGGGATCACGGCCAACATGGTGCACCCGCCGGTCACCGACACCGGCTGGGTCACCGACGCCGTCCGCGACGCGGTGGCGGCCGATCCGCTGCTCGTTCACATCGCCAGCCCTGCCGAGGTCGCCGACGTGATCGCCTACCTTGCCTCCGACGCCGCCGCCCTGATCACCGGCAACGTGATCACGCTCCGCTGACGCTCCGCGGCGGTGGTAGCGCAGCCGAGCGGGCAGGCCGCGGGTCGCCGGTAGGGTGCATGCGTGCTCTCCCTCGTCCTGCCCAAGGGATCGCTGGAACGCTCTACCCTCGAGCTCTTCGACGCCGCGGACCTGACCGTCAGGCGGGCATCAGAACGCGACTATCACGCCTCGATCGACGATCCGAGGATCGACCGGGTCAGGTTCCTGCGGCCGCAGGAGATACCGTCCTACGTCGCCGAGGGCCTGTTCGACTTCGGCATCACCGGCCGGGACTGGATCACCGAGACCGGCGCCGACGTGGCATCGCTCGGCGAGCTCGCGTACTCCAAGGCGACCAGCGATCCGGTTCGCGTCGTGCTCGCGGTGCCGGCCAGCTCCGGCTGGGAGTCGATCTCCGACCTGCCAGAAGGCATCAGGATCTCGACCGAGCTGCCGTCGCTGACCAAGCGGTTCCTCGAAGAGAACGGGATCAAGGCTGTGGTCACGCCGTCCTACGGCGCGACCGAGGCCAAGGTGCCCGACATCGTCGACGCGATCGTTGACCTCACCGAGACCGGCTCGTCGCTGCGCAGGAACGGGCTCAAGATCCTGCACACGCTGATGAGCAGCTACACCGAGCTGATCGCCAACCACGCCGCCTTCGAGGACGCCGGCAAGCGCGCCGCGATGGAAGACGTCGCGCTGCTGCTGCGCGGCGCGATCAGGGCGCAGGGGGAACGTGCTGCTCAAGCTCAATGTCGGCGCCGGCGACCTCGCCGCCGTCACGCAGATCCTGCCCGCTATGTCCTCGCCCACGATCACGTCGCTGGCCAGGGGAGACATGCACGCGGTCGAGGCGGTCGTGCCCAAGCGCGGCGTCAACACGCTGATCCCGGCGCTGCGCGCGGCCGGAGGCCGGGACATCCTCGAGATCCCGATCTCCAAGATCATCGAGTAGCCGGCCGGTAAGCGGGCGCGGATCCTAGCGGCGAGCCGCCCGTTAGGCTTGCCACGTGCTGACGAGGATCGATCTGCGCGAGGAGCAGCCGGCCGCGCTGGGCGGCAAGCGGCTGGCCGGACCTGCTGCCCCGCGCCGAGCTTGACGTCGAGGCCGCGGTCGCCGCCGTCCGGCCGATCTGCGACGACGTTCGCAGCCGCGGCGGCGGCGGCGGTGCGCGCGCATACCGAGCAGGTTCGACGGCGTCGACCTGCCGACCACCGTCGTGCCTCGCGCCGCCCTCGCGGACGCGCTGGCCGGGCTCGACCCCCGGGTAGCCGCCGCGCTGCGGGAGTCCGCGCGGCGCGCCAGGCTGGTGCACGAGGCGCAGATGCCGCGCGAGAGCGTCACCTATGTGAGCGACGGCAGTTCGGTTACCGAGCGCTACGTGCCGGTCGCCCGGGCAGGTGTCTACGTGCCTGGCGGGCTGGTTGCCTATCCGTCCTCGGTGGTCATGAACGTCATCCCGGCCCAGGCCGCGGGCGTCGGCCAGATCGTCGTCGCCTCGCCGCCGCAGCAGGATAACGGCGGGCTGCCGCACCCGGCGGTGCTCGCGGCCTGCGAACTGCTCGGGATCACCGAGGTGCACGCGGCCGGCGGGGCGCAGGCGATCGCCATGCTCGGTTACGGGACCGAGGATTGCCAGGCCGCCGACGTCGTGACGGGCCCTGGCAACGTCTACGTCGCGGCCGCCAAACGGCTGCTGCGCGGGGTCGTCAGCACGGACGGCGAGGCGGGCCCGACCGAGGTCGCTATCGTGGCTGACGGCAGCGCGGACGCCGGTTTCGTCGCCGCTGACCTGATCGCACAGGCCGAGCACGACCCGCTCGCCGCCTGCCTGCTGATCACCACCGACGCGGAACTCGCCGACCTTGTCGACGCCGAGCTGAGCAGGCAACTGGAGACGACACGGCACGCGGGCCGGGTCAAGGAGGCGCTGACCGGCCAGTCCGCGTGCGTGCTCGTCGCCGATCTCGACGCCGCGCTGGTCGTCGCCGACGCCTGGGCGCCCGAGCACCTGGAGATCCAGGCCGCCGACGCGGAGGCGCTCGCGCGGCGCGTGCGCAATGCGGGGGCCGTCTTCGTCGGGCCTTACGCGCCTGTGTCGCTCGGCGACTACCTGGCGGGATCGAACCACGTGCTGCCGACCGGCGGCACCGCCAGGCACTCGGGCGGGCTGTCGGTCCTGACGTTCCTGCGCGGAATCCACGTCGTGAACTGCACGGCGGCGGCACTCGCCGAGGCTGCTCAGCACATCGACGCGCTGGGCGGCGCCGAAGATCTCGCCGCGCACGTCAAGGCGGTTCGGATCAGGGTGCCTGACTCGTCCGGCGCCTGACCAGCCCGATGCCGCCAGGCCGGCAGCGGCCGGCGGTACCCGGTCGCGCCCGCCGCTGCGGCATGACCTGCTCGGCCGGGCGCCGTACGGCGCGCCGCAGGTCGCCGCCTCGGTCCGGCTCAACACCAACGAGAATCCGTTCAGCCCGTCCGAGGCTCTCGCACGGGAGATCGGCCAGGCCGCAGCGGCGGAAGCCGCGGCTCTCAACCGGTACCCGGACCGGGATGCCGTCGCGCTGCGCCGCGATCTGGCCGGCTATCTGGGTCACGGTGTGGCGGCCGAGCAGGTGTGGGCGGCGAACGGCTCCAACGAGATCATCCAGCAGCTTTACCAGGCGTTCGGAGGCCCTGGCCGGGCGGCGCTCGGATTCGAGCCGTCCTACTCGATGCATCCGATCATCGCCCAGACGACCAGCACGCGGTGGATCAGCGGCGCCAGGGAGGCCGACTTCGGGCTCGACCCTGAGCGGGCGGTGGCCGCCGTCGCCGACCTGCGCCCGGACCTGGTGTTCGTCACGTCGCCGAACAACCCGACAGGGACGGCGGTGCCGCTGTCGGTGATCGAGCGGATCTGCGCGGCCGCGCCAGGAATGGTCGTCGTTGACGAGGCCTACGCCGAGTTCGCCCGCGACCGGCAGGCAACAGCCCTGACATTGCTGCCTCGGTTTCCGCGTCTTGCTGTCGTCCGCACCATGTCCAAGGCGTTCGCGCTGGCGGGCGCCCGCGTGGGCTATCTAGCGGCCGACCCGGCCGTGATCGCGGCGCTGCAGATCGTCCGGCTGCCCTACCACCTGTCGGCGCTGACCCAGGCCGCGGCTCGCGCTGCGCTGGCACGCTCGGGTGAGCTGCTCGCGACCGTGGCCGCGATCTGTGCCGAGCGCGACGAACTGGTCCGCTGGCTCCGTGGCCGCGGCCACGAGGTGGCGGACTCCGACGCGAACTTCGTGCTGTTCGGCACGTTCGGCGACCGGCACGCCGTGTGGCAGGCCCTGCTCGACCAGGGCGTGCTGATCAGGGAGGTCGGCCCGCCTGGCTGGCTGCGGGTGAGCGTAGGTACCCAGGCGGAGAACGAGGCGTTCCGCGCGGCCGTCGAGGCGGTGCTGCCATGACGAACCGCATCGGTCGGGCAGAGCGGGCGACAAAAGAGACACAGGTCGCGGTCGAGCTCGACCTCGACGGCACCGGCACCGCCGACGTGACCACCGGGGTGCCGTTCTTCGATCACATGCTGCATCAGCTTGCCAAGCACGGGCGGATCGACCTGCGGGTCAAGGCGGCCGGTGACATCGAGATCGACGCCCACCACACCGTCGAGGACACCGCCATCACGCTCGGCGAGGCGCTACGCCAGGCGCTCGGCGACAAGGCAGGCATTTGCCGGTTCGGCGACGCGCTCGTCCCGCTCGACGAGACGCTGGTCAGGGCGGCCGTCGACCTGGCGGGCCGCCCGTACGTTGTGCACAGCGAGCCGGACGGCATGGCGCCGCTGATCGGCAGCTACGACACGACCTTGACCAGGCATTTCTTCGAGACGCTCGGGCGCGACGGCCGCGATCTGCGTGCACCTGGCCGTGCTGTCAGGACGGAATCCGCACCACATCGTCGAAGCGCAGTTCAAGGCGTTCGCGCGGGCGCTCCGAGCTGCCGCGGCGACTGACCCGGGCGGGGCCGGAATCCCGAGCACCAAGGGCGTGCTGTGACCGTGCCGCCATGTCGCTGACGGGCGCGCGGCCGTCCGTGGCCGTGCTGGACTACGGATCGGGCAATCTGCGATCCGCCAGGCGGGCCCTGGAGCGGGCCGGCGCCGAGGTATCGGTGACTGCCGACGCCGAAGCCGCGCTGGACGCCGACGGCCTTGTCGTGCCAGGGGTGGGAGCGTTCGCCGCCTGCATGCAAGGCCTGCGCGCGGTCCGCGGCGACGAGATCATCGCCAAGCGGCTGGCCCGGTCCCGTCCCGTGCTCGGGATCTGCGTGGGCATGCAGGTTCTGTTCGAGCAGGGCCGCGAGCACGGCGAGCACGCCGCCGGCTGTGGCGTCTGGCCAGGCGTGGTCGACCGGCTCGAGGCGCCGGTGCTGCCGCATATGGGCTGGAACACCGTGCGGGCCGCGGCCGGGAGCGCGCTGCTGGCAGGCATCGGGCCTGACGAGCGGTTTTACTTCGTGCATTCCTATGCGGCGCGATCCTGGCCCGCCGGCGACCGTCAGCCGCTGCTGACCTGGGCCGAGCACGGCCAGCCGTTTCTCGCGGCCGTCGAGGACGGCGCGCTCTGCGCGACGCAGTTCCACCCGGAGAAGTCCGGCGATGCCGGCGCCGCCCTGCTGACGAACTGGCTGGAGCTGATCAAGTGAGCGAGGGGCTCACCCTGCTGCCCGCCGTCGACGTCGCCGGCGGCCAGGCCGTCAGGCTCGTCCAGGGCGCGGCGGGAACCGAGACGTCCTACGGCGACCCGCTGGCCGCGGCGCTGGCCTGGCAGCGGGCCGGCGCGGAGTGGATCCACCTGGTCGACCTCGATGCAGCGTTCGGCCGCGGATCCAACGCCGCCCTGCTGGCAGACGTGGTCCGACGAGTCGACGTGGCCGTCGAGCTGTCCGGCGGCATCCGAGACGATGCCTCGCTAGCCGCGGCGCTGCGGACCGGCTGCGAGCGGGTCGTGATCGGGACCGCGGCACTCGAGCGAGCCGGACTGGGTCAGCGGCGTGATCGCCGAGCACGGCGAGCGGATCGCGGTGGGCCTGGACGTCCGCGGAACGAGGCTCGCGGCCCGCGGCTGGACGACGCTCGGCGGCGAGCTGCCTGACGTCCTGGCCAGGCTCGAGTCCGACGGATGCCGCCGCTACGTCGTGACCGACGTGACGAAGGACGGCACGCTGGCCGGGCCCAACCTCGACCTGCTGCGGCAGGTCTGCGCGCAGACCCGACGACCCGTGATCGCCAGCGGAGGCGTGTCCGAGCTCGCTGATTTGCTCGCGATCGCGTCGCTGCGGCCGCTCGGCGTCGATTCCGCGATCGTCGGCAAGGCCCTGTACGCGGGCCGGTTCACCCTGGAGGAAGCGCTCGACGCGGTGCGGGCCCGATCGGGCGACGGGCCGGCATGACGGTCGCGGTCCGCGTCATTCCCTGCCTGGATGTCGACGGCGGGCGCGTCGTGAAGGGCGTCAACTTCCGCGGCTTGCGCGACGCCGGCGACCCGGTGGAGCTGGCCGCGGCCTATGACGCCGACGGCGCCGACGAGCTTGTCTTCCTCGACATCACGGCTTCCAGCGACGGCCGGCAGACCATGCGGGAGACGGTGGCGCGGACAGCCGATCAGGTCTTCATCCCGCTCACAGTCGGCGGCGGGGTTCGCGGCGCCGATGACGTAGACCGGCTGCTGCGGGCCGGGGCCGACAAGGTCTCCCTGAACACGGCGGCCATCGCGCGGCCGGAGGTTCTGACCGAAGCGGCCGCCAGGTTCGGATCCCAGTGCATCGTCATCTCGGTCGACGCCAGGCGGGTGCCTGGCCGGTCAGGTGCCTTCGAGGTCACCACGCACGGCGGCCGCCACGGCACCGGGCTCGACGCGATCGCATGGGCGGCCAGGGCCGCCGAGCTCGGCGCGGGGGAGATCCTGCTCAACTCGATGGATGCGGACGGCACCAAGGCGGGTTTCGACCTGCCGTTGATCGAGGCCGTGCGGGCCGTGGTCGGCGTGCCGGTGATCGCCAGCGGCGGCGCCGGGCACGTCGCTCACTTCGCCCCCGCCATCGCGGCGGGAGCCGACGCGGTGCTGGCCGCGAGCCTGTTCCACTTCGGCGAGTTGCGGATCGGTGCGGTCAAGGATGGCCTGCGGGCCGCGGGCTACCCGGTCAGGGACAGCGCGGCCACGGGCGCGGGCCTGGGAGAATCGCATTTATGACGCGGAACGGCAGTGCTGACCGGAGCGCGCGCGTCGAGTCCGCCGCGCGACCGCTGAGTGGCCTAGACCCAGACATCGCCGCGAGGCTCAAACGCGACGCCGCTGGCCTGTTTCCAGCGATCGCGCAGCAGCATGACACGGGCGAGGTGCTGATGCTGGGCTGGATGGACGATGAGGCCCTGCATCGCACGCTCGCCACCGGCAGGTGCACCTACTGGTCGCGCAGCAGGCAGGAGTACTGGGTCAAGGGTGCGACCTCAGGAAACGTCCAGCTGGTCAGGTCGGTCGCGCTCGACTGCGATGGCGATACGGTCCTGGTTACAGGTCGAGCAGGCTGGCGGTGCCTGCCACACAGGCGATCGCACCTGCTTTGACGCGGACGTCCTGCTGGTGAACGAGCGCTGATTCAGCGTAAGTTTATGCGGCCGACTTCCATGAAGGCTCCACATCCCGCTCACCCGGATTGCATCCGCACCGGATTACCTCCAAGCATGGATTCCGGTGGGTACCTCGTCATGCTGGAGGACCTATGGCGGCAGAAGGTCGATCAGATCGTCGTGCTGTCCATGGCCTACCACGATGACCTGCCCTCCGACACGGTCCACGCGCTAACCTCCCGCCAGAACCGCAGTGACACGCTGCTCATGAACCGTGTCATGCGGGCGCACGAGGATCTCGCCTTGATCGAGGACGCGATCGACCGGATTAAGGCAGGCACGTACGGCATCTGCGGCACCTGCGCGCAGCCCATTTGCGCAGAGTGGCTGACCGAGACGCCGTATGTCAGGGAATGCCCTGTCTGCTGCCTGAGCCAGACGAACTGGCAGCCGGCGGTCGCCGCGGGTGCCGCCGGTACGCCGGCAATCGCTAGCTGAATCGCTGCACCGCGCCGGTGGGCGGGCACCGGGTACAGAAACCTTCTGATCGGGGACGTGATTTCGGCACATGAGGCTGCCACGCATCGGCGGAACGCGCTGGCTCTATGGCGCCGTCGAGCGCAACCGCAGGATCTTCGGCATCGGCCAGCTCGGGCGGCGGCTCGTGCTGGTGTTCGTCGCGGTCGCCCTGGCGGCGATAGCCGTGAACTCGACGATCGCCGCCGAGAGCCTCGGCTCTGACATCACCAGGGTTGCCATGCAGCAGGAAAGCAGCCTGGCACAGTCGATCGCCGTGACCACGGGAGCCGCGCACCAGGGCAGCACCTGGTTTGAGACCGACCTAGATCCGGTCTTCCATCTCGCCGAGCGCGGGGACGCGAGCATCCAGGTACGCGACATCAACGGCCGCGTGGTCGGGCAGTCCCGTCGCTTCGCGAAGTTCCCGATTTCCCATCAGCTGATCGTGCCTGTTCAGCTGAAGACACGGCAGATCGGGCAGGTCACCGTCCGGTTCAGCTCGACGAGCCTGGGCGCGGTCGTGCGGAACTTCGAGGCCGCCAAGTGGCACACCCGGCTACTCGCCGCGGGGGTTGCCGCGCTGATCGCCCTGATCGCCTCGCTGATCGTGGCCCGGGCGATCTCAGGACCGCTCGAGCAGTTGCTCGAGGCCGTCCGGTCCCGGGGGCGTGGCAACCGCTCGGTTCAGATCAGGCCGGTACGCGGCACGGGCGTCATCCGCGAACTGCTCGAGTCCTTCAACCAGAGCGCGATGGCCCTCAATAAGCAAGACAGGCTGCGACGTAACCTCGTCGCCGACGTCGCGCACGAACTGCGTACCCCCGTCGCCGTCTTGCAGGCCAGCCTGGAAGCCATGCTCGACGGCATCACCGAGCTCACGCCGGATGCGGTGACGTCCCTCCGCGACGAGGTGCTCCGCCTGGGCAATATGGTCGAGGACTTGCAGCGGCTGGCCGCTGCCGAATCAGCGTCATTGCAGCTGCGGCTGGTCCCATGCGATCTGTCAGCACTCGCCGCCGAAGCCGCGGGAAGCCTGGGCGATGCCTTCCGTGTCGCCGACGTGGCGCTGTACGAGCGCCTGACTGAGGTCTACGTCCTATGTGACGCGAGCAGGATGCGTGAGGTGGTTTCGAACCTGCTGACGAACTCGCTGAAGTTCACGCCGCCCGGCGGCAGCGTGCGGCTCTCCGTCGGTCCCGACGAGGGCGGGATGGCCGCCATCGGCGTGAACGATACCGGTGTCGGCATCCCCGGCGAGGAACTGCCGCACGTCACAGAGCGATTCTTCCGCGGCATGCGGTCCGCAGAGATGGCTGCGGGCAGTGGCATCGGGCTGACGATCGTCTCCGAACTCGTCCGGGCACACAACGGCCGGCTTGACATCGGGAGTGAGCCGGGCACGGGAACCCGCGTTACGGTCACGCTGCCGGTGGCGGCGGCGGAGTCTCGCCGCCGGGCACTCTTGCGGACTGGCGCCAGGCAGGACCACTAGCGCGGGCAGCCACAGTCAGAGAGGCCGCGCATCTGCGCGGCCTCAGCCTCAATAGATTCGCGCCCGGTCACGTCGGATGAGCCGGATGTTCCCCCGAAATCCGGCTTCCGGATGTTTCCCCCAAAACATCCGGGTCATTCCGACGCGACCAGGGCGCGATCACTCTGGGATGGCACGTGCGGCGCGAGCCGCGTGCTCTCTCCCTCCCCAAGCCGCTTGTTGCGAGTGGGTATTCACTAGATGTAACACGGCGGCGTTGACAGGGCCGTGCAGCCGAAATGGAGGCTGTGTGAATCCGAGATTCCCGCAAGTCAGCCGGCGGAACTCGGCAAACCGGCCGGCACATGGAAAGATTGGGCCACCCGGCGGGCAACCGCCGGATCCTCAGGGGACGGTGATCTGACCGCCATGACCGCGACTGTGCTGCTGGTGGAGGACGAGCGCAAGCTGAGGGAACTCGTCCGCTCCTACCTGGAACGAGCCGGGTTCTCCGTGCTCTCGACCGACTCTGGCGCCGAGGCGATCAGCGTCGCCGAGACCGCGTCTCCTGACCTGATCGTGCTCGACCTTGGGCTGCCTGATGTGCCGGGGGAGACGGTCGCGAGGGAGGTCCGAGCTTCGAGTTCGACGCCGATCCTCATGCTGACCGCGAAGACCAGCGAAGAGGACAGGATCGCCGGACTCGAGCTCGGGGCCGACGACTACGTCACCAAGCCCTTCAGCCCGCGCGAACTGGTCCTGCGGGTGCAGGCGATCCTGCGCAGGAACGCGCCGCCGGCGAACGAGCAGGGGATCAGCAGCTTCGGCGACGGCGCGCTGGTCATCGACGAACCGCGGCGGGTCGCATCGGTGCACGGCAGGGACGTGGAGCTCACGCCGACCGAATGGGGCATCCTCGTCGCCCTGGCCACGGTGCCAGGCCGGGTTTACTCGCGTTTCGAGCTGATAAACCGGGTTCGCGGCTACGACTTCGAGGGTTACGAGCGCACCATCGACTCGCACGTGAAGAACCTGCGCCGCAAGATCGAGGAAGACCCTGGCAACCCGGCGATCGTGCAGACCGTGCTTGGCGGTGGCTACCGGCTCGGCCTGAACCGGGATGGCTAGATCTGGCAGACCCTGGATCGGGCGGCTTGGACTTCAGCTCGCCCTTGCCTTCGTCGGAGTAGCGCTCGCCGCGGTGGCCGCCTCGATCGTGCTCGGCACAGTGACGACAAACCATGACATCAATGAATTGATCAAGGGCCAGCATCGCGATCTAGCGCACGCGACGGCCGAGGCAGCCGCCTCTGCTTACAGTCGCGGGCGCTTGACCAGCGCCGGCCTCAAGCCGCTGCTTCGCATTCTGATCCCGGCCGGAGCAGCGGTGCAGGTGCGGGACATGACCGGGAATGTGATCAGTGAGTCAGGCAACTTCACAGAACTGACCCGCGGGCCGGTCGTCAAGGACTGGGTGCGCGTCGGCGGCGCCAAGGTGGGTCGGGTAGTCGTCAAGTTCGATAAGCAGGGGCTCGACCAGACCATCACGAGATTCCAGGCGCAGCGGTGGCCGTCGAGGATCGGCGCGGCCGGTGTCGCGGCCGTGATCGCGCTGATCGTCGCGCTGCTTCTGTCCCGCCGGATCACGGCCCCGGTGGAGAGCCTGATCGCGACGGCTAGGGCCAGAAGCAGCGGCGCCCAGGGAGCGCGGGCCGGCGACGTCCGCGGCATCGGGGAGATTCAGGAGCTCGCTGAGGCATTTGACGAGATGGCAGGTGCCGTCGAGGAACAGGATCAGGTGCGCCGCAATCTTGTCGCCGACGTTGCCCATGAGCTGCGCACGCCCATCGCGGTGCTGCAGGCGGGGCATGAGGCCATGCTGGACGGCCTGACCGAGCCGTCGCCAGCGAATCTCAGCTCGCTTCGCGACGAGGTCCTGAGGCTGGCCAGGATGGTCGACGACCTGCAGCGGCTGGCGTCGGCCGAGGCTGCTGCGCTGCAGCTCAGGCTCGTTCCGCGCGACCTGGCCGGTGCGGTTGCGACCGCTGCTGACAGCCTCCGTGACGCGTTCGACACGGCCGGACTGGTGCTGGAGCGGCGGCTGGCGGCCGTGCACGTGCACTGCGATCCGCTCCGGATGCACGAGGTCACGACGAACCTGCTGACCAACGCGATGAAGTTCACTCCGGCGGGGGGTCGAGTCGTCATCGAGACCGGCCCTGATGAGGACCCGGAGTCCGGCATGGCCGTGCTGCGCGTCACCGACACGGGCATCGGCATCCCGGCAGCCGAGCTGCCGCTTGTGACCCAGCGGTTCTTCCGAGGTCAGCGCTCGGCTGGCATCGCCGGCAGCGGCATCGGGCTGACTATCGTCGCGGAACTGGTGCGCGCCCACCATGGAACCATGGACATCACGAGCGAAACCGGCTCCGGGACCGCGGTGAGTGTCAGGCTGCCAGGTGCGGTCAGCGTGATCACGATCGAAGAGCCCGTGGACCACTCGGCCAGAACGGCCGGGTCCGGGGGGTCGTCCATCCTGAGCAGCAAAACGGGGGGGCCGGGGGGGTCGTCCCCCTGGGCAGCAGGGACAAGCGTCAGGCTGCAGCCGAGCCTTCAACGTAAGCATGCCCCGCGGCCGCACCCAGCCGCATCGCCGTGCCCGGATATGCCCCCGCGATATCCGAGCTAGATGCGGTCTGGGTACGGTCCCCTCGGGCGCGGCCCCCGTACTGACCGGCAGGCCGCTCGAATCCGCTTCCCCCGTAGCGCTCCGTGAGCGTCGCGCAGGGCAGCGCCGCGAACGTGCTCACGCTATGTAACGACTGGCGGATGACATGGTCGTGCGCTCGGAGTGGAGACGATGTGAAGGTGATCTTCTCCGGTGCTGAGCAGGGGCGTTGGGTCGCCTTCACCGGGCCGACAAGCCGGCTTCACACGACCTCCACAGGTTGCCGTTTATTTGTGACGTGGTGGGGCGGGCCCGGGTCTGCTGGCCAGGTAGCTGGCTGACCCGAGGAGCCACAGGGGAGGACGGCGCTGGTGAGCGAAGGCACGGTTGTGATGCTCGCGCCCTGGCTGGTTGTCATCGGTGGTCTGGGTGTCATCGGATACCGGTTGCACGGCTACCGCGCGGCGGACCGGAGGAGACGCGGCAGGCCTGGCGCGGGCCCCTAGGACGCCGCGTCGGACGGGCGGCTTGTGCCAGAATGTGGCGCAGAAACCCGACGGAGGTGCGGTGGCCGAGACTGAACACGTTCCTGCTGGAGTCGACACAACCCGGCCGAGCCCGGCCAGGATGTACGACTACATGCTCGGCGGCACTCACAACTTCCAGGTCGACAGGGACGCGACCGAACAGTTCCGGGCACAGATGCCCGAATTGGGCGATGCGGCGTGGGCGAACAGGGGTTTCCACGGTCGGGCGGCCAGGTGGCTGGCAGGCGAGCGCGGGATCAGGCAGTTCATCGACATCGGCTCGGGCCTCCCGACGCAGAGCAACACCCACGAGGTAGTGCGCGCCATCGCGCCTGATGCCAAGGTGGTGTATGTCGACAATGACCCGATGGTCGGGGTCCTCGCCGCCGAGCTGGTGACCGACGATGGTGCTACCGCCGTGATCGTGGCCGACCTGCGCGAACCTGACGACACTGCTGAGCAGCCCGCTGGTCGCGAACCTGATCGACTTCAGCGAGCCGGTCGGTCTGCTCATGACGGCGGTGCTGCAGTTCGTGGCCGACGAGGATGATCCGTGGGGTCTGGTCGGACGCTACCTCGCCAAGCTCGGCCCTGGTAGCTACCTGGTTCTGTCGCACATCACGGGCGATAAGTTGCCGCCGAGGATGGTACAGACCGGCGTGCAGGTCTACCAACGAGCGACAGAGAGCGCGTTCCCGCGCACCAAGGCCGATATTGAACGATTCTTCACCGGTCTTGAGCTGGTCCCGCCATATGACGGGGCCGGGCAGGTCCTTACCAACGTCGGACTGTGGGGTTCCGAAGATCCCGCGTCGGCCGACACCGACGGGTCGCGGGCGTTCTACTGCGGAGTGGCCCGCCGCCCTTGAGGCTGAAGGCGCAGCTTGCTTGCGAGCCTACGGAGGTAACTGATCGACTCGTCCTCGGCCCGGTCTGGCATGCCGAAGAGCACCTCGGTCACGCCGCTGCGACGCCAGCGGTCGAGCACGTCCGGTTCTGGCCTGCCGGCCAAGGCGGTGACCTGCGGGGAACCCGCGCGGCCCGCGGCGCGCCAGGCGGCGCCGAGCCTGGCGATCTTCTGCTCGAGGTCGCTCTCGGCTGGCGTGGTCAGCCATCCGTCGGCCGACCTCGCGATCCAGGCGAAGGTGCGGTCGGTGCCGCCGGCTCCGAGCAGGATCGGCATCCGCGGCTGCTGCGGAGGTTTCGGCCACGCCCAGGAAGCACCGAAGCTGACGAAGTTGCCCTCGTAGCTGGCCTCCTCCTGCGACCAGAGCGCCTGCATGCCTTCGAGGTACTCGCGCAGCGCGTCGCGCCGGGCTGCGGCGGGCACGCCGTGGTCGGCCAGTTCGTCGGTGTTCCAGCCGAAGCCGACCCCGAGCGTCACCCTGCCGCCGGAGAGGTGATCGAGTGAGGCGATGGTCTTCGCCAGCGCGATCGGGTCGTGCTGGACGGGCAGCGCGACGGCCGTGCCGAGCCTGATCGTGGTCGTCACGGCTGCCGCCGTGCTCAGCGCCACCCACGGATCGAGCGTGCGCAGGTAGCGGTCGTCGGGCAGTTCGCTGGTGCCGGTGCGCGGATGCGGCGCCTCGCGGCGCACCGGAATGTGGGTGTGCTCCGGCACGTAGAACCCATCGAAGCCAGCTTCCTCCGCGACCTGCGCCGCGCGCGCCGGGCGAATGCCGCGGTCACTGGTGAACAACACGACGCCGTGACGCACTGTCGCTCCCGTGTGGCTAGGTCACGGCCGGAAGATGAGGCCGCCGTCGACGTTGAGCACCTGGGCGGTGATCCAGCTTGCCTCGTCTGAGAGCAGGAACAGGCACGCTCCGACCATGTCCGACGGCTGGCCGAGCCGCTGCAGGGCGGCCTGTTTCACCAGGTCGCTCGCCATCTCGCCGACCACGGACCTGGTCGCCTCCGTGTCCGTCGGCCCCGGTGCGATCGCGTTCACCCTGATGCCGAGATAGCCCAGTTCGTGCGCGAGTTGCTGGGTGAGGTTGTTAATGCCGGCCTTGGCCAGCCCGTAGAAGCTCGCGTAGTGCCACGCGGCGACCGAGGACTGATTCACGATCGCCCCGCCGCCGCGCTCTGCCATGTGCGTGTAGCACGCGCGAGTGCAGGCCAGCGCGCCATCCAGGTTGACGCTCATGAAGGACTTGTAATAGTCCCAGTCCACGCTCAGCAGAACGTCAAGCCGCATGTTGCCGTAGATGGCGGCGTTATTGACCAGGTAGTCGATGCCGCCGAAGCGCTCAACCGCCAGCGCCGCCATCGCTTGCGCTGACTCTGGGCTGGCGACGTCAGTGCGGGCGAAAACGGCCTGGCCGCCGTCTGCCTCAATCGCCGCGGCGACCTTCGGTCCCGCTTCTGTGTTGATGTCGGCGACGACGACGCAGGCGCCCTCGGCGGCTAGAGCCCTGGCATAGGCCTCGCCGATTCCTCGGGCCGCGCCCGTGACGATCGCGACCTTGCCGACGAAGCGGCCCGGAGTGCTGGGCATTTGTCGAGATTACAGGTTCTAGCGGGCCAGCGCCTCGGGGAGTGAGCAGAGCCTGATCTCCAGCTCGTCGATCCGGCGCCGCACGTCAGGGTCGGTCAGGACATCGAGGTCGGAGAGCCGGTACTCGGCGGCCCAGCGATACGGCACGGAGTCTGGCCCGGTGAGGGAGTCAAGCTCGGAGCTCGCCACGGCTGGATGGCTCACGAGCAGGTGCGCGCCAGGTCGGAGCCCGCTGAGGTAGCCGAGCAGCCATTCCTTCTTGCCGTCCGCGTCGCGAGGGCTGAGCGCGTTCATGCTCGACAGCTGCCCGCGGATCTCCTCGGAGTACAAGAACGGGACGCCGGTCCGCTCGGACACCTCGGCGTACGCGGCGGGAAGCGTCGGACCCATGTGATGGTCGAGATAATCCAGGTTGACCCCGGACGACCGGAACCGGTCGACCTGCGCGAGCAACTCGTTGACAACATCGCCGTAGCGCACGTTCTGCCTGGCCACTTCGACCGATGGGCGGAAGGTGCCGTCGGCGCCGGCCAGCGACGGCCCGTCGGTGAGCGGCCGCCACCGGAAGTAGTCCCACTCGCAGGTCAGGGTCTGGTGCGCCCCGAGCGGGATCCCGATGTCTTTGGCGATCTTGACGGCCTCGCCAAACCACGGGCATGGCGCCATCGTGGATGAGGTGGTGACGATGCCTTCGGTGCAGGCGCGCCTGATGCCCTCGTTCACCGCGTGACACATTCCGAAGTCGTCGCCTCGGACAACAAGCCGGATCTGGCCGTGCGCACCCACGTCTGCTCCCTCCGGCCAGCCTCTTCAGATCATCCTGCCTGATCCGTCTCAAGCAAAGCGTCCGCAGCCAGCACCTGACCGGTGCCCGCGGCCGGTCGGCGGCGGTCGCGGGCATACGCTGCTAGCGCCGGTCAACCGGCGAGCGCGTATCCGGAGCCAGGGGGAAGCGTGGACATCACCGAGCTGATCCTCGATGACCACCGCGAGCAGCGGCGCCTGTTCGCGATTCTGGAGCAGATCAGCAGGACCGACGGGCGGGCTCTGTCGGCGGTGTGGGGCAGGCTCGGGGTCTTCCTTGAGTTGCACGCCGCCGCCGAGGAGGCCATCTTCTATCCCGCGCTGCTGAAGGCCGGTCTGGCGGCCAGCCGCCAGGCCGGGGCCGAGGCTGAGACGCTCGACGCGATCCGCGACCACAACGACATCAGGGACGCGGTCACCGACGTCGCTAGGTACCAGGTCGGCGCCGCGGAGTGGTTCGCCGCCGTGGCAGCCGCGAACCTGGCCAACAGCGATCACATGGCCGAGGAGGAGCGGGAGGGCCTGACCGACTTCCGGCGCCTCGCCGGGCTGCAGGAGCGACATGACCTGGCCGTCGCGTTCACCTCGTTCCAGGCGCGGAACTTTGGCGGCGTTCCCGTGATCGACAGAGACCCGGAAGGCTACATCCGCGAGGCCGAGGGCGAGCTGCGCCCTGGCTGGCCGGGCTCGCTCAACATCGGCGGCCTCAAGGGCCGGTAGCGCAGGGTCAGACGCGCACGCGATGGTGCGCGTGCGGCGTATCCGCATGGGCCTGCGACCGCCTGGCGCCGTGCACGAACAGCAGCGAGATGACCATGCCGATGACGGCGAGCGCGGCGTCGACCCTGAAGGCGATCCTGATCCCGTCGGTCAGGCTGGCGGCGGACAGCACGATCGCGGTATTCAGGCCGAGGCCGATCGCGCCGCCCGCGACCTGGCACATGTAGACGATCCCGCCAGCCAGGCTGGCCCGCGAAGGGTCAAGGGCAGTCACCGCTGCCGTGGTGACCGAGGAATAGAAGAGCCCGATCCCGGTCCCGAGTACGAGCATCCCAGGCACCAGCGAGGCGTAGCTGGACGATGTGCTGAGCGTGGCCAGCCAGAAGATGCCGATCGCCAGGCACGCCGTCCCTGCCGTGACCACGATCTTCGGGCCAGCACGGCCGTAGAGCCAGCCGGCTACGAAGGAGCTGACTGCGAACATGCTCATTAGCGGCAGCAGGCCGGCCCCCGAGCGCAGGGCAGAGAACGAGAGCACCTTCTCCATGAACTGCGGCAGGTAGAGCAGCGCGGAGAAGAAGATGGCTGACATGAACAGCACTGTGACGCACGCGGCCGAGAACACGCTGTTGCGCATGACGGCCGTGGGTACCAGCGCCCGTTCACCCTCGCGGCGTTCGATGAGGAAGAACGAACCCAGCAAGGCGAGGCCGGCCACGATCAGGCCGATGATGAACGGCCGCGCGAACCCGCCGTCGGTGCCGAGGTCGAGCGCCAGCAGCAGCGCAACCACCCCGCCGGACAGGAGGCCAATTCCCGGGTAGTCGATGCTGCGCTCCGTCGCGTCGGTCTGGCTCTCCGGGACCTCTCGCGCGGTCACGAACATCGCGAACAGCGTGATCGGCAGGTTGATGAAGAACACCAGGCGCCAGGTGGCGACGTCGGTGAGCCAGCCGCCGAGCAGCGGCCCGATCGCGTTGCCGAGCCCGGCGACTCCCAGGATCAGGCCGCCGGCCAGGCCCTTCTTCGAGGCGGGCAGGATCATGTAGGTCAGTCCGAGTACGGCGGGCCACACGATCGCGCCGCCCACGCCCATGAGCGCGCGGCAGATGATCAGCAGTTCAGCGGTCGGCATGAAGCCTGCCAGCAGCGAGAACAGCGCGAAGATCGACGCGCCGATCATGAACATCCGCCTGCGGCCGAACATGTCAGCGAGGCGGCCGCCGGTGACGATCAGCACGCCGAACACCAGGGCATAGCCGTTGATGACCCACTGAGCCCGGTTGAGGCTCGTATGCAGATCCGCTTCGATTCGCGGTATCGCCACGCTCAGCGCCGTGAAGTCATTGGCGATGACAAAAACGCCAAGCGCCATCGCCCCGAGGGCCAGCAACTGGCTCTTGGTGAGCTTCTCGTTAGCTTGTGTCACGGGCGCGGGTTTGATTCCGACCGATGCGCAGTCGCGGGATGCGCGCGGCTGCCCATCCGGTCAGGGTCAGACGAGGCCGTGCCCGCGCGGGCCGGTCATGGCCGGCGCCTCGACGGTGCTGGCGTCCACGAAAGCGCTGCCGTTCGGTCCGGCCACGACGGCCTGGTGCAGCGCGCTGCCCTGGACGTACTTGCGGAACGGAAGGAACCACTGGGTCCAGCCGTTGTCCCAGGTTCCGGCGCGTGGGCTACCGGACATGATCACCGGGTCGCCTGGCAGTTCCATCTTGTAGAACTTCTCGGCATGGGCGGGAGAGGTGTTTACGCAGCCGTGGCTGACGTTGGTAGACCCCTGCGCCCACACCGACCACGGCGCTGAGTGAATGTAGTCGCCGCTCCACGTGAAGCGGACGGCCCAGTAGACCCAGAGCGCGTATCCCGGGCCCTTCATGAACGTGGGATTGGCCTTCTCGATGGTCAGGTACTGGCCGTTGGGCGTGTCGTCACCCGGACGACCGGTGCTGATCGCCCAGTGCCCGAACAAGCGTCCCTTGTAGTAGATGTCCATGTAGTGGGTGCGGGTACTACCCCTGACGATCAGCGACGGTCCGATCCTGAAGGCGACATGGACGTCGTGGGTCGCGTAAATACCCTTCGAAACCTCGACCCCGTTCAGGTGCCCGGTGAAGCTCACCTTGGTGCCCGGCGACCAGTACTTCCTCGGCCGGAACGCGACGGTGGTATTGCCATCCCACGTGCGGTCCCAGTACCAGGCGCCGATCACCGGCTTGGACGTGGTGATACTGAGCGAGCGCTCGACTGCCTTGCGGTTGGTGACCCTGCCGCTGAACGTGAGCACGATCGGCATGCCGATGCCGTACGCCTGGTGATTGGCTTCGAGCAGCGTGACCTGGACGGTCTTGCGCGGCGTGAGGGTCCTGAACGAACTGGTCGCCGTGACCTTCTGGCCGCCCGCGTTGACTGCCGTCGCGACGACTGTGTAGTTTCGCGACGGCAGCAGGGGGTCGTTGCTGCGCCAGACGGTGCCGCCGCTGGCCAGCCCTCCGGCGACCGGCTTGCTGGCGGTGCCGGTCGTGGTGACCACTACCTTCTGGACGTGCCCGTTGGTCGCCCGCACCGTGACCCCGTCGCCGGGCCTGACTTGCCGGGCGCCGTCCGCGGGCAGGATCATCACGCTGGCCTTGGCCGCGGCCGCCTTCGCCCGCGCCGGGGCCGGAGGTGCCGCGGTTGCTGAACAGCCCGCCGCCGCCAGGGCGAGCGCAACAGCCCCGCCGGCAACAGCCGCCGGGCCGAACCTTCGTGCCGAATCCGCAAAAGAGCGCTTCACGAACGAACCCCGAATCCCCCGTAGCCTCACCCCGGCAGGGCGTTTAGTCGACAGCCATCGAGGTACCCAGGGGTTCCTGCCAGGAAATCGCGCGCGCACAAGACCATTCCTGCCCATGGGGGAATCCATAACCGGGTGCCTCCGGCCTGGCGCGCCGGCGTCGCGGCCGGTACCCCGGGGCTGGCAGGTGCCTGGGGCTAGCCGGTGAGCGCATGGGCGAGCGCCATGCCGGTGAAGGCCGCGCCCAGGCCAGCGACGATGCTCGCCGTGGCGTTCATCCCGGCCAATAGGTAGGCCCGGTCCTCGATCAGCCTGACGGTCTCGTAGCCGAAGGTGGAGTACGTGGTGAACGCTCCGCAGAAGGCGGCACCGAGCACTGTCTCCGGCGCGAAGTGGGCACCAGGCAGCGCGACGAGAAACCCGAGCAGCGCCGACCCGGTCACGTTGACGATGAACGTACCCCAGGGGAACACGGAGTCATGTCGGGCCTGGACCAGGCGGTCGGTCAGATACCGCAACGGCGCCCCGACGGCGGCGCCGAGGACGACGAGCACGAGGGTCATGAACCTCGCGGTCCTTGCCTGCCAGGACGGCCGACGTAGCGGATCACCTCGACCGGATCGATGATCACCAGTCCCTCGGCGACGAGTTCTTCGAGTTGCGGCAGGAAGGCCCTGACCTTGTCCTCCGCATCGACGATGATGATCGCCATCGGCAGGTCGTCGGACAGCGACAGGATCCGGCTCGTGTGGATGCGGCTCGATGCGCCGTAGCCTTCGATGCCGCGCAGCACGCTCGCGCCGGCCAGCCCGGCCCGGTGCGCGCGGTGCACGATCTCGGAATACAGCGGCTTGTGATGCCAGTGGTCGTCCTCGCCGATGAAGATGGTCAGCCGGACGGCTGCGCCTTCAAGTCTCATGACTGGTCCCTATGAGCAGTGGCTCGCCCGCGCGTCCCTGGCTGGGGTGCGGCGGTGCGGGCGCGCGAACAGCCTCGCGAACCTGACGCCGCCGATCGTTGCTAGCAGTGCGCCCGCGAGCGTGGCCGCCAGGTAGGCCAGCGCAGTTTGCGGCGCACCGGATGTGATCGAAGTCTGGATGGTGACGATGTATGTCGAGAATGTAGTGAAGCCACCGAGCACGCCTACACCCAGGAACGGCCCGGTCAGGCGGGGGGCGTGCCGCACCTCGACCAGCACGGTCATCAGGACTCCGATCAGGCCGCAGCCGGCGATGTTGATGCAGAGCGTGGTCCAGTCGAAGCCGTCGCCGCGGCCGAACGCGGCCCAGATGCCCTGACGGGCGAGCGCGCCGAGGACGCCGCCCGCTGAGATGACGCCTAGCGTGAGCCAGGGGATCGCGCGCCAGGCCGGCCATCGGTCCGGCCGTCGGTCTGGTCGTGGGTCTGGTCGCCAGTCAGCGGATCGTACCTGCGCCGGCTGCGCGTCAGGACGGGATTCAGCCTTGGACATGCCCCTCCCTGCTGGCACCAGTTCCAGTACGGCAGGGACCATTGGCGGCGGAATCCGCGGTTACCTCGGTGCTATCCGAGGGCGGCTGAGTCCCACCGCCGCTGGAACTCAGTCTATGGGCGTGGCGAGTCGCGCTGGCTTCCCGGCTAGCTCAGTGGCTGGCGCGCGATCAGAGCTGGTTCACGCCCTGCCAGCAACCAGCCGCCGAGCACTGCGGCGGCTGGCATGCCGACGAGGATCATCAGCAAATTGGTGACGGGGATGCTGCTCAGGGAGGACAAGGCGTCGAGCTTGCTGGTGCGGAAGAAGCCGATCGCCGCCAGGTAGCCACCTGCGGTGCCAACCACCGCGCCGGTCAGCGCCAGCGCGCCGGCGGTGGCCGCTGACATCGCCCGGCGCGTCGCGGGGCTCGCGCCTGCGGCGGTCAGGGTACGCAGGTCGCCAGCCGTCTCGCTGCGCAGGAGGCCCACGCACATGGCAAGGATGCCGAGCGCGAGCAGGACTCCGAAGACGGTGGCCACGTCGATGATCTCGGCCAGTGACGGGATGCTGTTGTGGGTCTCGACGGTCAGGCCCGCCGCCGCGGCGGCATGCTGGGCGGCGGCGATCTGCGTAGCGGTGAGTGAGCCTGGTGTCTGGATGAGCCAGCCCAACGTGGTGGTCGTCAGGCCGAGCTGGCGCACGGTGCGCTCGGTGATGACCGTGTTGGGTGCTGAGGTGCCAGATGGCAGCGCGCCGAGCTCCTCAATCTTGGGGTTGGCCAGGCAGGAAGCAGGCGGGCATGGCCACGTCGTGCGCGTGGCTCCCGGCGGCCCGAGGTCTGGGGCCGCGTTGCCGAAGAGCAGCTGCATCCTGGACAGCGTGTCCAGGCCCGGGCGCACGGTCAGGATGTCGGCGTCGGCGCTGAACTGCCCGGCCGTGATTCCGAACGCGCGTAGCAGCCGCGGGGTGGCGACGTAAACCGCCCCGTTCCATGCCCGCCCGGCTGCGGCGCGGCGGAGAACGGAGTTGGTCGTCTCGAGCTTGATCACGTCGTGGGAGCCGAGCAGCGTGGCGATGCGACGCGCGCTCGCCGACATCGTTGCCAGCTGCTTGCTGGTGGGCCCTGCCTCAGGCTGCTTGGTGATCTTGGCGTGCCCGCTGCCGGCCTGGCCGCCGCCCGGCCGCTTGCCCCCGCCCGCTTGCGGGCCGGGACCTCCGTACGCCACGTGCAAGATGAGCTGGTTGGGCGTCATGTTCGGACCCGCATAGTCGAGCACGTTGCCGAATCTGGCCGCCGACGCGACGCAGATGAGGGCGGCGATGAGGACGCTCAGGCTGACCGCGCCGAGTGCGGCGCCAGAACGAGACCGGTATCGCGAGAGGTCACGCAGGGCAAGCCGCAGCACCAGCGGAGCACGGTTGGAGAACCTGCTAAGCGCTCCGAGGCAGTTGGGGGAGACGAGCACTACTCCCGCGGCCATCGCCACTAGCCCGAGAACCAGGGGTCCGAACAGGTGCAGCGAACTTCCCGAGTCGTTCCCGGCCCTCGCGCTGGAGATGCCGATCAGGAAGAACGCGACGACGAGCAGTGCCAGGCCAGCAGGCCAGGACCAGCGACGGACCGGCCGCGGCGCGGGTGGCCGCCCGGCCAGCGCGGCTACCAGCGGAACCCTGGCGATCGCCCTGGCCGGGCGGGCCGCCGCGAGATACGCCGCGACCACGGCCAGGATCATCGCGAGGGCGATCACCAGCCAAGGCAGCTGGAACGCGCCGATCAGGTGATGCGCGCTGGCCTCGGCCCGCGGCCGGTATGCCAGCCAGACAACCAGCCCGAGCGCAAAGCCTGCCAGCGCGCCGGCGAGACCGGTGGCGAAGCCATTCGCCCGCACGACGAGCGAGATATTGGCGTCCGTAGCGCCCTGGGCGCCGATCATGCCGATCGAGCGCATCCGGCGCTGGGCGAGCACGGTGAAGCCGCCGACGCTGACCAGCGCGATCAGCAGCATGCCGAGCGTGGCGGCCGCCACGGAGATGGTCGCCGGGTTGATGACGTTGCCCGACATCGCCGACTGCCGCGCCTGCACGCCTCCCCCGACCGATATCGCTCTGTGGCCAGGCGCGTCGAAGAGCACGCTGATCTGCGTTGGCGCCGCGAGCTGGCCAGGCTGCACGAGCGCGAACGCGTCCAGCAGGTTCTGCGGATTGGTTACGGTGCCGACGACCCGCCATGTCCTGCCGCCAGCGTGCCACGAGTCGCCGATCGTGACGCCCAGCTGCGAGGCGAGGCCCGCGGTCAGTGCTGCCTGGTCAGGGCCAGCCGGGTAATGCCCGCTGACCAGGGCGAGCAGGGGCTGGCCGAACCGTCCCTGCGGGTTCTGCGCGCGCAGGTCGTAGGTCTGGACCGAGCCGGGGATCGAGAGTGTCTGGTTCTCGATCACATCGACGGGCCCGGAGCGTCGTGTCAGGGCCAGGATCTGCGCGTGCACGTGCGGTCCAGAGCCGGGAAACGTCGCCAGGTCGCGCGCGGTGCCGAACGTCGCCGTGGCTGTGGGCGGCGTGTTGGTCGCTACCGTCGCGCCGACGACGGTCGCAGCGACCGCCACGGTGATCAGCCCGAGGATCAGCAACTGCTGTCGCCATTCCCGGCGCAGCAGGCGCCACGCCCAGTGGATAACGGCGCGCCGGGCGGGGATGCCGCCATTGGGGCTTCGGTGACTGGCAGGCCGTTCCTGAACGGCCATGCTCATGACCGCTGCCCTGGTGCGAGGAGGGATTCAGGCCCCGCCAGCGGGGCGGTCTGGTCGGTGATCTTGCCGTCCCGCAGGAACACCACCCGGTCTGCCCAGGAAGCCAGCTGAGCGTCGTGGGTGACCACCACGGCCGCCAGTCCGCTGTTCCTGCACGCCTCATGCAAGAGCCGCATCACTGCCTCGGCGTTCGTGGAGTCGAGCGCGCCGGATGGCTCGTCCGCCAGCAGCAGCCGCCGCTCGCCCACGACCGCGCGGGAGATCGCCACCCGCTGGCGTTCGCCGCCGGATAGCTCGTCTGGGTAGCGCGCCGCGTGCTGAGCCAGGCCGAGCTCGGTCAGCGCCGCGACCGCGGCCGCGTGTGCCTTCCTGGCCGGTATGCCGTCCAGCTCGAGCGGCAGGCTGACGTTTTCCGCCGCCGTCAAGCCCGGCAGCAGGTTGTAGTCCTGGAAGACGTAGCCGATCGTGCGCCGTCGCAGCCGCGCCTTGTCCTTCCGCGACATGCTGGTCACCGCGGCCCCCGCTACGACAACCTCGCCATCGCTCGGATCCTCGAGGCTGCCCGCGATGGTGAGCAGCGTGCTCTTGCCCGATCCGCTCGGTCCCATGACCGCGACCATCGTGGCTTCGTCGACGGTCAGGCTCACCAGGTCCAGCGCGCGCACCTCCGCCGCCCCGTGGCCGTACACCTTCGATACCTGCCGCAGCTCCAGCATGCTCATCCCCGTGCTCCTGTTCTGCGCCGGTGCCGTGGCAGCGGTGCCTGGGCCTGCCGGACCTCGCCGGTGTCGGTCGTTACGCCTCGCCTGAGCCTGGCCTCGGCGGCGTCCAGCCACCGGACAACCGAGTCGAGCCGGAATAGCTCGGCGTCCACCGCCAGCGCCAGGCCGATATCTTCGTCGGCGTCGCTGTCCTTGATCCTGGTCCACTGCTGCATGAGCTGGACCAGGTAGCGCCGGTGTGCCTGAATCACCTCGTGCACGTCGGTGCCGGGCAGCCGCACGGCGACGAGGACCTTCATCACCAGCTCGTCTCGGGGCGGCGCGCTCAGGTCCGGCGGGGTGCGCAGCCAATCCGCCAGCTCCGCGGCACCGCTGTCGGTGATCTGGAAGGCCTTCTGCGGGCCGTCGTCCTCGCCGTCGGACTCTACGAGCCCGTCGCGCTCAAGCCGCTGCAGGGTCGTGTATACCTGACCGACGTTCAGCGGCCACACCTCACCAGTGCGCGCCTCGAACTCCTCGCGGAGCTGGAGCCCGTACTTGGGTCCCTCGCTCAGCAGCGCGAGCAGCGCATGCCGGACGCTCATGATTTACCTCGGCTCAGTAGCATGCCCAGTATGATACTGAGTATATTCGCTGGCGCAAGTTAATCGAGGCTGACTCGGCAGCGATGAGTTTCTCGGGTAGGGGCAGTCACATGTCCGAAGGGTGTGATAGGCCACTGTGAAGACGACGGCTTAAGTCGGGCGGGTGAGAACGATGAGTGGTGTGCGGATACTGGTCGGCACGCGCAAGGGCGCGTTCGTGCTGTCCGCTGATGGCAAGCGTGAGCGCTGGGACGTCAGCGGCCCTCATTTCGGCGGTTGGGAGATCTACCACGTCAAGGGATCACCCGCGAATCCGGACCGGCTGTATGCCTCGCAGTCCAGCGGCTGGTCGGGGCAGGTGATTCAGCGTTCTGATGACGGCGGGCAGACCTGGGAGCCGGTGGGCAACAGGTTCTCTTATGACGGTGTCCCGGGCACGCATCAGTGGTATGACGGCACGCCGCATCCGTGGGAGTTCGCCCGGGTCTGGCATCTCGAGCCCTCGCTAGACGATCCTGACACTGTCTATGCCGGGGTGGAGGACGCGGGGCTCTTCCAGTCGGCAGATGGCGGGCAGAGCTGGCAGGAGCTGCCGGGGCTGCGCGGTCACGACTCCGGCTCCTCGTGGCAGCCGGGTGCGGGCGGGATGTGCTTGCACACGATCATCCTGGACCCGGTCACTCGTGGCCGGATGTTCGCCGCCATCTCCGCCGCGGGAGCGTTCCGGTCCGACGATGCGGGGCAGACCTGGACGCCGATCAACCGCGGCCTGCAGTCCGAGGGCATCCCCGATCCTGACGCGGAGGTCGGTCACTGCGTGCACCGCATCGCCCAGCATCCCTCCCGGCCGTCGGTGCTGTACATGCAGAAGCACTGGGACGTGATGCGCAGCGACGACGCCGGCGGTTCCTGGCGCGAGATCAGCGGGAACCTGCCCAGCGACTTCGGGTTCCCGATCGACGTGCACGCGCACGAGCCCGACACCGTCTATGTGGTCCCGATCAAGAGCGATGCCGAGCACTATCCGCCGGACGGGAAGCTGCGCGTTTACCGCAGCCGCACCGGCGGCGACGACTGGGAAGCGCTCACCAACGGTCTGCCGCAGGAGCACTGCTACGTCAACGTGCTGCGCGACGCGATGGCCATCGACTCCCTCGACTCATGCGGGGTCTATTTCGGTACCACCGGCGGGCAGGTATACGCCTCTCCTGATGCCGGCGATACCTGGGCCCCGATCGCCCGTGACCTGCCGGCTGTTCTGTCGGTCGAGGCCCAGACGCTGCCATGATCCGGGTCGTGCTCCCGGCGCATTTGCGGACCCTGGCCCGCATCGACGGCGCGGTCGAACTCGACGTCACCGGCCCGGTCACCCAGTGCTCCGTGCTGGACACGCTGGAAGCCCGCTATCCGATGCTGCGCGGGACCATCCGCAACCAGGACAACGGCCAGCGACGCGCGTTCATCCGGTTCTTCGCCTGCGAGCAGGACCTGTCCCACGAACCCCCCGGCACTCCTCTGCCCGAGGCGGTCGTGGCCGGCGCCGAGCCCTACCTGATCGTCGCCGCCATGGCGGGAGGCTAATTTGAAGCGCTCCCCTTGCCGAGCTGCGAGGCGGTCGGCGCCGGTCCGGACTCAGCTGACGTGCCGCACGCCCTGGCGACGTACGAAGGGCTGCGGCGGGACCGGACGGCGCGCGTCCAAGTCGGCTCACGCCGGAACGGCGCCGGTTACGACAGCTCAGGCCGGCAGCTGACTGACCGGCGGTGGATCTACGAATACGACGCGTGGGCCGAAGCCGCCGCGCTCACCTGAGCAGGAGGCCCGGCAGTCGGCTAGCAAAGCTCACCAGCGGGCCTCAATTGAACGTCACGTACGACGTCGCGCATCAGCCGGAGCCAGAACGTCCCATCAACCGGGACCACACAACAGACGGGTGCGCCGCCAGGGACTTGAACCCCGAACCCGCGGATTAAGAGTCCGCTGCTCTGCCAATTGAGCTAGCGGCGCTAGGACGTAGAGATGCTATCAGCGACCCGCCGGCCGATGCCAACCGAACGAAACGTCATGAACGTCACGCTTCGCGGACTTGCGGGAGCGGTGTCCCGAAATCCCGGGTCCGTCCCGCAGCCCGCGACTTCGGTCCGGCTGGACTCGCGCGGGCACGGTCGCGATCGGGCACCTCGATATAGCCCTACGGATGCAGCTCCTGCTGCCGGCGGTCAGGAACGCAGGAAACTGCTGACGGCCGCGGCCGCGCGCGACTGGCGGCCGGTCCTGGTCTCTGCCCGGTCTGCCCAGGTCATCACCCGAAGGCCAGTGTTGACGCCGAGCCAGCGGAATGGCTCAGGCGCCCACCGCGGCGACTGGTGTCCGACCCACGGCAGCCTCGTCAGTTCGCTGTCGGTGCCGGTGATCAGGTGGGCGAGGGTGCGCCCGGCGAGGTTGGTCGTCGACAGCCCGTCGCCGACATAGCCGCCCGCCCAGCCGATACCCGTCGACCGGTCCAGGCCGACCGACGCGCACCAGTCTCTGGCGATGCCGATCGGACCGCCCCAGGTGTGAGTGATCGCCACGTCCTGGAGCGCGGGGAACAACTCGGTCAGCGTCCTGCGCAACGCCGCGAAGACGGCCGGGACGCGGTCGTGCGACGGGTTGATCGTGGAGCCGTAGTGGTACGGCGCGCCGCGGCCGCCGAAGACGAGCCGTCCGTCCGCCGTCCGCTGGCCGTAAATGATCATGTGCCGAAGGTCGTTGAACGTGGGCCTGGTTGCCATGCCTACCTGGTCAAGGGCCGCGTCGGGAAGCGGCGCCGTCGCCACCACGAGCGAGTACACGGGAACGACGGCGCGCTCGTATCCGGCCAGTTGGGCTGTGTAGCCCTCGGTCGCGCGGATCACGTGCTTCGCCCTGACGGTTCCCGTCGTGGTGATCAGTTGGCCTGGCTCGATCCGCTGCACTTCGGTCTTCTCGAAGATGTGCACGCCCCTGGCCCGCAGGACCCCGGCGAGGCCGCGGGCCAGCCTGGCCGGATGAATGGCAGCGCAGTGCGGCGTGAAGACGGCTCCCAGCACGTTGGACATCCCGCTGATCTCCTGCGCCTCGGATGCCGGGAGCAACCGGATGTCGTCGTCGCCGAAGCCATAGAGCCTGGCCTCGTGCACCTCTTCGCTGGCGCGTTCCATCTGGGCGGGGGACCTGGCGAACTGGACGGTGCCGCCCTTGGCCCAGTGGCAGTCGATGTCCTCGTCCGCCGCGACCTTGCCGACCTCGTCGACCGTCTGCTGCATCGCGCGGTACATGGCGATCGCAGACTCGCGGCCGGCCATCCGCTCCAGCTTCGGCAGCGACGCGGGGAACAGCGCGGAGCACCAGCCGCCGTTGCGGCCTGAGGCGCCGAAACCGGCGATCTCCCGCTCGCAGAGCACGATCTTCAGGTCCGGGTTGGCCATGCTCAGGTAGTACGCGGTCCACATGCCGGTCAGGCCCGCGCCAGCGATCGCGACGTCGGCCTCGGTGTCCCCGTCCAGGCTCGGGCCAGGCTCGAGCGACCCCGGCACGGTGTCGTGCCAGAACGAGAGTCGGCGGTACTCGTCGCCGTGCTGGGTCATGGCACTACCGTCCCACCTGATTAGGGAGGCCGGCAGGCCGGCCATCCTAGTGTCATGCCCGCTGAACGTCACGCAGTGCTGCCGCCGCCGGCCCCGAAGGATTCGTTGCGAATATACAAGCTTTGCGTGGTATGCCTCGGCAACATCTGCCGCTCGCCGATGGCGGAAGCCCTGATCAGAGCCGAACTGGCGGCGGCCGGCCTGGCGGACCGGGTCAGCGTCGAGAGCGCGGGCACTGGTGACTGGCATCTCGGCGAGCCGATGGACCACGGGGCCAGGGCTGAACTGGCCAGACGCGGCTATGACGGCTCGACCCACCGGGCCAGGCAGATCGACGCCGGCTGGCTGGATCGGTTCGACCTCATCATCGCCATGGACGCCAGCAACCTGCGCAACCTGCGGGCGATGGCGGCCGGCCGTGCGGACCTCGCCGCGCGGATCAGGCTGTTCCGTTCGTTCGACCGGGCCGCTCCCGAGGGCGCGCAGGTACCCTGACCCCTACGGCGGCGGCCCCGAGGAGTTCGCGCGGGTCTTCGAGATCGTCGACGCCGCGGCCCGCGGCCTGGTCGAAGCGCTCCAGGACCTGCTGCCGGAGCCTGCGGGTGGCTGATCGTTCGGCCCGGCCGGCGCGCCGAGCCCGGCCCGCCGACCGGCCGGTTCGGCCGGTTCGGCCGAGGGTGACCGCGAGCGGGCCGGACGCGCAGGCCAGCCGGATCGAGCGGATCACGGGGCTTGCCGTGACCGAGTGCCGGTCCGTGGGCGCCAGCCACGGGGTGACGCAGCACCGGTGCCGCCTCGCCGACGGGCGCGAACTGTTCGTGAAGTCGGTCCGCGGCGACGACGGTCCGCGCGGCGCGCCGCCGCCGCGCTCGCCGCCGAGGCCAGCGGGCTGCGCTGGCTCGGTGCGGCCGCGGCCGTCCCGATCCCTGAGGTCGTGGTCTGCGAGCAGGGACTGCTCGGCATCGCCTGGATTCAGGCAGGCGGCGCCGACCGGGCCGCGGCTGAGCGCTTCGGCCGCGACCTCGCCAGCCTGCACGCCGCCGGCGCCGACCGGTTCGGCGCCCCGTGGCCAGGTTTCATCGCCAGCCTGCCGCTGCCGAACGACCAGGCGGAGTCCTGGCCGGCGTGGTACGCGGAGCACCGGCTGCTGCCGTACTCCCGGCTGGCGCGCGACGCGGGCGCGCTGACCGGGCCAGACGTGACCCTGATCGAGTCGGTCGCGGCGCGGATCGGCGAGCTGGCAGGCCCGGCCGAGCCGCCGGCCAGGATTCACGGCGACTGCTGGTCAGGCAACGTGCTCTGGTCTGGTGGCCGGGGCTGGCTCATCGACCCCGCCGCGCACGGCGGTCACAGGGAGACCGACCTGGCGATGCTGGCCCTGTTCGGCGCGCCGTACCTGGACCGCGTTCTTGCCGCGTATCAGGAGGTCGCGCCGCTCGCGGCTGGCTGGCAGGCCAGGGTGGCGCTGCACCAGCTGCACCCGCTGCTCGTGCACGTGTGCCTGTTCGGCGGCAGCTACCGCCAGTCGGCCGTGGCCGCCGCCCGCGCCGCGGTTGCCGCCGGATGATGTTCTAAGCGCAGCAGGAGGCGGTCATCCCCGTCAGCGATGTATCGATGGTCCATCCATTGCGGATTCTGGTGATGGATGGACCAGCCATACACGACCGAAGGCTGAGGACACAGCGAAGGTGAGGTATGGCCCTCTATTCCATCGGATACCGGTCATACAGGGCGGATCAGGCTCGGATGCGAGCCCGGAGGGGTCATACAGCGGCTCGACGTGCCTGGCGGCCGGAAAGCGCTCGCCCGCGACCTCAACGATGAACTGCGCGAGCGGGCGAGTCCGCCTCGTCGGCCGGTCCTGGCGCCGTGGCGTCGGCCACGGACGCGGGCAGATAGGCGGAGAAGATCGTCCGGCCGACGGTATAGCCGAAGCCCGCGCTGCGGACGCTCGCGGCGCAGTCGTGATCGGCGTGCGCCAGCAACTCGCCGCCGTGCATGATCACGTCAGCGTCGGCGGAGAACCAGCAGAGCCGCTCGGCCGGGCCGTCATCGCGGATCTTGCGCAGTGCCGGACCGGCGAGCAGGCCTGGCTTGTCGGGCCTGACCGCGAAGCCGAGCCCGGCCGCGTACGGATTGTCGTCGCTCCTGACGTCCGCAGCCCAGGCGACGTACTGCTTCTCCAGGCGCAACGAGTTGACCGCCCGGTACCCGACATCGCGCAGGCCAGCGTCGGCGCCCGCGTCGAGCAGCCGGTCGTACAGGTCGCGCGCGTACTCGGCGGGCACGTGGAACTCCCAGCCCAGTTCGCCCACGTACCCGGCACGCAGCGCGAGCACAGGCGCGTGTCCGAGGTCGATCCATCGCGCCGTCATGTACCTGAAGCCCGCCGCGCTCAGGTCCGCCTGGCTGAGCCGCTGCGCGATCAGCCGCGCAGACGGCCCGGCCAGCGTCAGCACCGCGAACGCCGATGTGACGTCGCGGACCCGCACCGAGCCATCCTCCGGCGCGTGGCGGAGCACGAAGGCGCTGTCGTGCCTGCCGAACCCTGACCCGGTGACCAGGTAGAACTCATCCTCGCCCAGCCTGGTGACGGTGACGTCGGCCTCGATGCCGCCGCGCTCGTTCAGCAATTGGGTGTAGACGATCTTCCCGGTTCGGACGTCGAGATCGGCGCCCGCCAGCCGCTGCAGCGCACCAAGCGCGCCTGGCCCGCTGATCTCGAACTTGCTGAACGAACTCATGTCGATCAGCCCGGCGGCCCGGCGCACGGCGTGGTGCTCGGCCTCGATCCGCGGCCAGGCGACGCCGCGGCCGAACGTCAGCTCCTCGGCGGGCGCCGTTCCCGGCTCAGCGAACCAGTTGGGCCGCTCCCAGCCGAACTTGGCGCCGAACGCCGCGCCCCTGCTGGCCAGCACGTCGTGCAGCGGGCTGCGCCGCTGGCCGCGGCCGACGGTGAGCTCGCGGTTCGGGTAAGCCACCTGGTAGTAGCTGGCGTAGGCGTCCACGCACCGCTCGGCGAGGTAACCGGGAACGCTGTGCGGGCGCCCGAACCTGCGGACATCGAACGCCCACAGGTCCAGCCCAGGGTCGCCGTCGATGATCCACCCGGCCATGGCGTGGCCCGCGCCGCCTGCTGCCGCGATCCCCGCCGAGAACCCGCAGCAGTGAAAGAGGTTGTCCAGGTCCTCGGTCACGCCCATCAGCGGTTCGGCGTCGGGCGAGAACGGGATCGGGCCGTTGACCCAGCTCCTGATGCCCGCGTCGGCGAACGCGGGAATCCGGCGCCGCGCACGCCTCGGCCAGCGGCGCGAACCGGTCGTAGTCGGGCGGGAACAGCTCGGGGCCGAGATCGGCGGGAATCGGCCGCCATGGCACCCGGCTGCCGTCCTCCCAGCCCCCGACGACCAGGCCGCCGGTTTCCGGCTTGGCGTAGAACCGGGCGTCGGGATCGCGGAATGTAGGCAGATCAGGTGGCAACTCCGCGATCCGCTCCGTGACGACATATTGATGTTCTACTGGACTCACGGCCAGATCCGAGCCCGCAAGCGCGGCTGTCTGCGCGCCCCACATCCCCGTCGCGTTCACGGCCGTGTCGCACTCGATCCGGCCCTCGGTCGTGAGCAGCCCGACAACCCGGCGTCCCGCGCGCTCGACGCCGGTGACGGCGGTGTTCTCGGCGAACCGGACGCCGAGTGCCCGCGCGCCGGTCGCGAAGGAGTGGGTGAGCTGGCTCGGGTCGGCGTAGCCGTCCGTGGGCACCCAGACGGCGCCGCGGATGCCGTCGGCCCGCAGCAAAGGGAACTTGTCCTGCGCCTGCGGCGCGGAGATCAGGTGCGCGTCGAATCCGAAGCTCCTGGCGGCCGTGATCAGGCGCTTCAGCTCGTGCCAGCGATCATCGCTTGAGGCGACCCTGATGCTCCCTGCTTCACGCCAGCCGGTGCCGTAGCCGGTCTGGCGCTCGAGGCCCTGATACGTGCTGACGCTCAGGCGCATCAGCGCGGTCAGGCTGCTCGAGGTGCGAAGCTGGCCGATGAGCCCGGCCGCGTGCCAGGTGCTGCCCTCGGTGAGCCGCCTGCGCTCGATCACCGTCACGTCGGTCTTGCCGCGCCTGGCCAGCTGGTAGGCGATGCTGCAGCCGACCACTCCGCCACCGATTATCACGATCTCGCTGCGGTCGGGCAGCAGGGTCATGCTGGCACTCCCGTCTGCTGGTCCAGCCCGCGCTGATCGGACCCGCTAACACCGAATGATGCCGGTCTGGCCGCTTGCGCGCCAGACGATATGCGGCGCGGAAAGCCGAGTGCTCTAGTCGGCGCTCCTGGTGTTCGCAACGGGGCGTGCCTCCGGTGCCAGCGGAAGCGCGAACCCGAAGGTCGCGCCCTTGCCGGGCTCGGAGGTCCACCCAGACCGTGCCGTGATGCGCGCTGACCATGGCTGAGACGATCGCCAGGCCGAGCCCGGTGCCGCCCGCCGTCCTGCTGCGGGCCCGGTCCGTGCGGTAGAACCGCTCGAACACGTGCTCTCGCTGATCCTCGGTCAGTCCCGCGCCGTGGTCGGTGACCTCGAGAATGACAGCAGGCTCGGCTAGCTGCCGCGCCTGCCTGCTCGGACCGTGTCCGTTGCCAAGCGTGCCCGACCGAATCGTGATCTCGATCGGCGTGCCGTCCGGGGTATGCGTCATGGCGTTGCTCATCAGGTTGCCGACCACCTGGCGCAGCCCGACTTCGTCGCCCGTCACGAGCGGCGCATCTGGCGTGCCCACCGTCAGGTTGATCGCCCGCTTGGGCGCGATCACCCTGGCGTCGTGCAGGGCATCGGCCGCGATGGCGAGCAGGTCGACGGTGCGGAAGTCCAGTGAACGCTGCTGGTCAAGGCGGGCCAGCTGGAGCATGTCTTCAACCAGCACGCCCATCCGCACCGCTTCGCTCTCGACGCGTTCGATCAGCCGGTCCAGTTCGGCGATGGTCATCGGCCCGGCGGGAAGTCCGGCTGGGACGACGGTCTCGAGCCCGGCTTCGCCGACCTGGGCGGCTGGCTCCCGGCTGATCTCGGCCGCGTGCGTTGGCCTGCTCGTCGTCGGCTGCCTCGCCGACGCCGCCGCGCTGGCGGTAGTACTCGGCGAAGCCGCGGATCGCGGTCAGCGGCGTCCGCAGTTCGTGGCTGGCGTCGGCCACGAACTGGCGCAGCCGGTCCTCCGACCTGCTGGCGTCCTGCGCCGACCGGCGGGCGGCTTCCTCGGACCGCCTCGCCGCCTCCTCCGACGCCGTCCTGGCCCGGAACGCGGCCTCGATGTGCGCCAGCATCACGTTCAGCGACCGCCCGAGCTTGCCCACCTCGGTCCGCGGGTCTCGCTCGGGAACGCGCCGCCCGAGGTCCCCGGCGGCAATGGCCTCAGCCGTCTGCTCGATGTCGCGCAGCGGCCGCATGCTGCGCCTGATCATCGCGATGCCGACCGCCGCGAGCACCAGAAGCAGCGCGCAGCTCACGATCAGGTCGATGATGGTCAGTTCGTTGAGCGTCCGGTAGATGCTGGTGACGTCGAGCCCGAGGATGATGGTGCCCTTGACGGCCGCGGCATTCGACGAGTTCGGAATGCTGGCGACCGCGCTAATCACCCGCCATCGCTGATGACCAGACCACGAGCTCACGGTGACCGGATCAGAGAGCTCCTGAGTGGTGGAGAGCCAGGGCGCTCCGCGGGTGACCGTGGGCCCAGAGACCATCTGCGGCGCCTGGCCGTATCCGGTGAACTTGAACTCGGCGATGACCTGCCTGACCGGTCCCTTGGCGGGCAGCCACTGGACCGAGATGCCGCCGTCGCTTGGCTGGGTCTGTCCGTTCGCCAGATATCCCCCGACGCGCAACGTGATCTGCCCGTTGTTGGCGGCCGCCGCGAGTTCCTGGTCCGCCTGGCCAAGTAGGTAGCTGCGCAGGAAGGCGATTCCGGCAATGGAGATGACCGCCAGGGCGGCGGTCACCAGGGCAAGCACGGCCGCGATGAGCTTGATGCGGAGCGGCGTCCGGCTTGGCAGATCGCCGCGCCGACCGCCAGAGCCCTTGTGTGCGTGCCGGGTGAGTCATGGGCCTGAGCTCTGCCTAGGAGGAAGGGAGGCGCATCACGTAGCCCACGCCGCGCAGCGTGTGCAGCAGATGCGGCTCCGTGGCGTCGATCTTGCGGCGCAGCACCGAGACGTAAGACTCGACGATGCCGGTGTCGCCCCTGAAGTCGTAGTCCCACACGTGGTCGAGTATCTGCATCTTGGACAGCACCCGGCCGGCGTTGCGCATGAAGTACCTGAGCAGCTTGAACTCGGTCGGCGACAGCTGCACCTGGGTGCCGCCGCGCCAGACCTCGTGGCTGTCCTCGTCCAGTTCAAGATCGGCGAACGCGAGCCTGGGCGACGGCTCAGCCGCTCCGCCGCGGGTGCGCCGCAGGACGGCCTGGATCCTGGCGATGACCTCTTCGAGGCTGAACGGCTTGGTCACGTAGTCGTCGCCGCCGAGGGTCAGGCCGCGGACCTTGTCTTCGGTGGAGTCCCTGGCCGTCAGGAACACAACGGGGGTCCGGGTCCCGCCGCCGCGCAACCGGTGCAGGACGTCGAAGCCGTCCATGTCGGGAAGCATGACGTCGAGCACGATCAGGTCGGGCCGGTGCCGCTGGGCGGCCTGCACGGCGTCGGAGCCAGCGGCCGCCGTGACTACTTCGAAGCCCGCGTAGCGCAGGCTGGCAGCCAGCAACTCGAGGATGTTCGGCTCATCCTCGACGACCAGCAGCTTGGCTGTGGGTTGCTGGCGGTCGCTGGACACAGTGCTCATCAGGCTATTGTCTGCTACCTGCCTGAAGGTTTGCTGAAGGCAGGCTCAGAGGAAGGTCGATTCTGGCGGACCCTGTCAGCCAGCTTGCTTCGAGCCGGTGATCAGGTCCTTGGAGATCTTCTGGTCGTTGTTGAGCTCGTGGAACAGCTTCAAAGCGGCGCGTCCTGTTCCACTGCAGCGCGTCCTCGCCGGTCGAGGTCACGAAGCTGCCGGCGATCGGAACGGTGGTCGTGATCGGGTTGCGCAGCGCGAGGGCCACCTGGAGCAGCTGGAGCAGGTGCGTGCCGTTGTCGACGGTCAGCGTTCCCGCGACGCCAGATGCGGCTGGCAGGCTGGAGAACGGGTTGAGGATGACGCCCGCGCTCGTGAGCTTGCGCAGCAGGGCACGGAGGAAGATCCGCTGGTTCTGAATGCGCTGCAGGTCCTGGGTGGCGAAGTTGTGCCTGGACCGCACGAAGCCGAGTGCCTCAGCGCCGTCCAGGGTCTGGCAGCCCTTGTGCAGGTGCAGGCCGGCGGCGGGGTCGACGAGCGGCGCCTTGAGACACAGCCGGACCCCGCCGATCGCGTCCACGACGCGCACGAAGCCGCCGAAGCCGATGGTCATGAAGTGATCGATTCGCAGCCCCGTCACGTTCTGCACCGTCTCGGCGAGCAGTCGCGGGCCGCCGAACGCGTAGGCCGCGTTGATCTTGTCAGATCCGTGGCCGGGGATCGGCACGTAGGAGTCGCGGGGAAGGCTGACCAGCACCGGACGGCCGCCGTTGGACGGCACGTGCAGCACCAGGATCGTGTCGGACCGCCTGCCGCTGATGTCGTGCCCGGTTGCGAGCTTGCGCTCCTCCTTGCGGGTCAGGCCCTGCCTGCTGTCCGATCCGGTGATCAGCCAGTTCGTGCCTGCCCCCTGGAGCGGCCTGCCGGAGTAGTCGACCAGGATGTTCTTCCTGGTGATCTTGGAATCCAGGTAGAAGTACGTGATCACACTGCTGACGATCGCGAGGGAGAGCAGCACGGCGATGACCGCGGCGATGCGCTTGGGCCGAAGCCAGCGTCGCCAGCCCGGCTGGCCGTAACCGCCTGAAGGGCCGCCCGCTCCGCCGCCTGGCCCGCCCCGCGCCGGCCGCGCCTCGGGGCCGGGAGTTCGCGACGAGGGCTGAACCGGCCACCCGCCGCCAGGGCCGCCGGGACCGCCAGGCCCGCCGGGACCGCCAGGCCCGCCGGGACCGCCAGGTCCTGCCGGACCGCCCGGCCTCCCGGAGCCGCCTGCGCCCGATCGGTAAGGAAGCTGGACGGTCGGCTCGGCGCCAACCCGGCCGGCCGAATTCGGCCCGGCATCGGGGCTGTAAGGCTGTCGCGCGCCTGCCTCCGGGCTAGCCCCCGGGTTCTCGCGGAACCAGTCGTCCGGCCAGTCGGTCATCTCGGGTGCCTCACCGTCGTCGAACTGTCCTATCGTCTCTACAACATGACGTGCGAGCAGCCAAATCGGCTGGCCCCGCGGTCAACTATTTCGTTGCGCGGCCAGCCCACCAGATGGTCATGACGTCTCGGCCCGATGAGCCGAGATCCCGTGGATGCGCAGGATCGACGCCCGCTTCGATCAGCGCCTGCGCGACCTCGTCAGCTCGCTGCACGGGCAAGCAGAGCCGGCGCCTGGTGACGTCGGTGAGCTCGTCGAAGCTGGCGTAGTCAGCGCCGCCCGGCCTGCGCCAGCTTTGGTGGCCTGCGCGCACGCCCATGGCGGCCAGGATCGCCAGGACATCATCGGCGCTAGGCCGGTCGGGCCGCCGCAGATCGTGGAATCGCAGCCAGAGATCGTTCAGAGAGGTCAGCGGGTGCAATGCGGCGGTCTCCACGACGACGAGTCGCGCTGCGTGGTCGGTCAGGGCCAGCAGGAACGGCTCGAGGTCGGGCACGTTGTAGATCACGTGGTGGCAGGTGACCACGTCAGCCGCCGGGACGAAGGCCGCGACCTGCGGCCACCGGCCGACGACGCAGTGCGCGCGGACGCCGCGCGCGCTGGCTCGTTCGGCGAGCATGGCGAGCATCGGCTCCTCGGCATCGACGGCGGTCAGCGCCGTCGACCGCGGCAGCAGCGGCAGACAGGCGGCTCCCGGCCCCGAGCCGACGTCGAGTACGCTGCCCGGCGGATCAAGAGCGGCCCAGGCTCGCTCGAATGATGGCCCGGACGGCGCGACGCTCAGCTTGTCGGCTCGCCTGGCGAATACCTGACCAGGCAATACCCACGGCGAATCCGGGACGGCCGCCAGAATGTCCGCGGGAATGGCCCATGAGGCCAGGTCCTCGCGCCACTGGTCGAGCAGCCCGGCCAGGCTTGGCTCGGCGCCGCGGCCGGGCGGGCCGGCCGCCGCTCCGGCGGCGTCGGATCCGCTCACTGGTGCATGGTACGTGCCTCAGCGCCTCGGGAGCTTGACCACGGTCACGAAGAAATCGTCGATCTGCCGGACCACGTTGAGGAAGCGGTCGAAGTCGACCGGCTTGGTGACGTAGGCGTTCGCGTGCAGGTCGTAACTGCGCAGGATGTCTTCCTCGGCATCAGACGTGGTCAGCACGACGACAGGAATCCGCTGCAGGTCGACGTCTGACTTGATCTCGGCCAGCACCTCATGCCCGGCCTTCCTCGGCAGGTTGAGGTCGAGCAGGATGAGGTCAGGACGAGGCGCGCACGCGAAGCCCTCCTCGCGGCGCAGGAACGCCATCGCCGCCTCGCCGTCGGAGACCACGCTGAGCTGGTTGCGAACCTTGTTATCGGCGAAGGCCTCGCGCGTGATGAGCACGTCGCCAGGGTCGTCTTCAACGAGCAGGATCTGGATCATGATCCCCGAATCGCTCAAGCTCAAGTGGCCTCCTCTTGCCCGTTGGCCACGGGCAGTGTCCACCGGATTGTAGTGCCGGGTCCCTGTTGATCCTGAGTGTCGACCCAGATATGTCCGTCATGGAAGTCGACGATCTTCCTGCACAAAGCCAACCCGATTCCGGTCCCCGCGTAGGCGTCCCTTGGATGCAGGCGCTGGAAGATCACGAACACCCGCTCGGCGTGCGCTAGCGCGATCCCGATTCCGTTGTCCTGGCAGGCGAACTCCCATTGGTCGTCTTTCAGCTCTGCGCTGATCCGGATCACCGGCGGCTCGTCCATCCGCCTGAACTTGATCGAGTTGCCAATCAGGTTCTGGAAGAGCTGGGTCAGCAGCGTCGCGTCCCCCATCACCGTCGGCAGCACGCCCACGCGCACGTCCGCGTCCGTGTCGGTGATCGTGGCATCCAGCCGGTCTATCGCCTCGCTGGCCACAGCGTTGAGGTCGACGGGGCCGCGGGCGGTGCCAGGCTGCCCGACCCTGGAAAACGTCAGCAGCTCGTTGATCAGCAGTTGCATGCGCTTGGCGCCGTCGACCGCGAACGCGATGTACTGGCGCGCGCGGTCGTCGAGCTGGCCGGCATACCTGGACTCGAGCATCTGGCAGAAGCTGGCCACCTTGCGCAGGGGTTCTTGCAGGTCGTGGGAGGCGACGTAGGCGAACTGCTCGAGTTCGCGGTTGGACCGTTCGAGCTCGCCGGCCTTGAAGGACAGGTCGGCCATGCTGGAAATGAGCTGGCGCCGCATGGCCTCCACATCGGCTGCCAGTTCCATAAGCTCGCGCGGACCCGAGATCTTGAGCTCGTGGTCGACCCCGCCTGAGGCCACCACCTGTGCCTCGCTTCCGAGCGCCGCGAGCGGCCCGATCACCCAGCCGGTCATAGCGGCCCAGGCCGCGGCCGCGGCCGCGATGACCACGACAGCCCCGGTGATCGCGACGATCACGACCGCCGTCGTGTCCGCGTGCAGGCGGTTCAGCGCTGCCTTGCGCTCGGCCAGTATTCCGGTATTGAGAAGGCCGATCTTCGCGCGGATCTGGTCGAAGTCGTTCTTGCCGGTGGTCTCGAGGCCCGTGCTCGGGGTACCGCCGTTCCTTGCCATGGCGATGGCGGGCTCGGCGAACTGGGTCCGCCACAGCTCAGCGGCGGTCTCCGCAGCCCGCAGCCTGGGCCGCAGCTCTGGATAGGGATCGATGAGCCGGTGCAGCGTCCGGAAATAGGCTTCCGTCTGCGTCACGCCTGCTTGGTAGGGAGCGAGGAACGTCTGCTCGTGCGTCAGGACGTAGCCGCGGACGCCAGTCTCCTCATCCAGCAGTGAAGTGACCACGTAGCTTGCGTTGCGTGCCGCGGGATCGAGCCGGTTGACCTGCAGGTTGACGGCGCCGACCAGGCTGTTCAGCGCTAGGGCGCCGAGCACCGATCCAACCAGCAGGAGGACCCCGGCGACGACGAACGCTAGTGCGAGCCTGCGCCGCAGTGACCAGCTGCCCTGGCTGAGGCTGTGCCTGGTCTTGGCCCAGACGGTGGCCGCCGCCTCCTGCTCAGCCGACGCGCTCGGCGGCGGCCCGGCGATCTGGTCGGTCACAGATGTCGCCCGACGATGATGAACGCGACATCGTCGGCCAAGGGCCCGCCGTTGAGCCGCTCGACGGTCTTGAGCAGCGTGTCGGCGAGCGTGTCCTCGAATCCGGCTACCGAAGGCCCTGGCGATGAGGCGGTGATCAGGCCGAGCAGCCCCTCAGGCCCGAGCACCGTGCCGTCAGGACCGCCCTTGCCTTCGATCAGGCCGTCGGTGTAGAGCATCAGCGACCACTGCGGCCCGAGCGACACGGGAATCTGCGACCACTCCTCATCGAACAGGCCGAGCGGCGGTCCGCCCTTGCCCTCACCCAGTGTCGAGGGAGGCGAACCGAGCAGGACGGGCGGCGGGTGACCGGCGATGTGCATGAACCCTTCGCCGCTGGCCACGTCGATGCTCAGCGTCGCGACGGTCGCGAAGACCTCGGGTCTGTGCCGCTCGCGGATGAGCACCTCCTGGAGGCAGTCCAGGGTCTGCGTGGGATTGCGGCCAGACAGCACGAGGGTTCGCCAGGCGACTCGGAGGCAGACGCCGAGGGCGGCCTCGTCGGGTCCGTGCCCGCACACATCGCCGATCAGCGCCTGCAGCGTGCCGTCGCTCAGCTCGATCAGGTCGTAGAAGTCGCCGCCCAGCAGCGCCTGGTCGCGGCCCGGCCGGTAGCGCAGCGTGTGGTAAAGGCTCTCGTCCTCGATGATCGGCACGGGCAGCAGACCGCGCTCGAGCCTGGCGTACTCGGCCTGGCGCATCGCTGCCTCGCGCAGCTGCCTCGCCGACTCGTTGGCCCGCTTCCGCTCGATCGCATACCGGATGCACCTGCTGAGGGTCGCCCCGTCCACCTGGCCCTTGACGAGATAGTCCTGGGCGCCTGCGGTCATGGCTGCGATGCCGAGCGATTCGTCGGCGCCGGTGAGGACGAGCACGGCGGCATCGGGGGCGAGGCGCAGGACGTGCCTGATTCCCTCAAAGCCCACGGAGTCTGGCAATCCGAGGTCCAGAAGCACGCAGACCGGGCCAGCCGCGAGTTCGGGGGTAGCCGCGGCGAGGCTCTGCTGCCAGGACAGCGACACCCCGAGACCGGCGTCGGCCAGGTACTCGCGCACGAGGAGGGCATCAGCCTCGTCATCCTCGATCAGGAGAACCGGCACCACCTCATCTGTGGCGGTGCCATCTGTGGCAAGCTGAAGCATTCCTTTTGATTCCCTCAATGCCGTTAAGCAGGGTCGGTCTATCGACCGGAGCTTACTCGCGAAGGGGGAATAGTAGCGTCTTCGACGGCATTAGCCGGCCCTGCGCCGGAGCGGACCGGACTCTGACGGCTGGCCGGGCGTCAAAGTCGTGCATAGGGTGGTTGAGGCCATGGCTACGCCCGCCGTAGCGCCGATCATGGCCGTCGCGATTGCAAGTTCGAGGTGGCGGTGTCTGAACTGGAGTCGCGCGACCTGAGTGCGGAGCTCGCGCAGGCCGCGGGTGAGCTGCTGACCTTGGCGAGCGCCTCCGAGTCGCGTGCGATGAACCGGCTGGTTGAGCTCGCGGCCAGGCATGTGCCTGGGTGCTCGGGGGCAACGTCCGTGCTCTGGCAGGGCGACGAGCCGGCCGTCAGTTCGGCCAGCCACCCTGACCTCTCCGAGCTGGCCGAGGTTCAGCTCGTCTGGCGACGCGGGCCCGCCATGGACGCGCTAGCCGATGGAAAGCAGATGAGCTGCCCGGACACGCTCACCGAGACCCGGTGGCCGGAGTACACGAGCCGTGCGTTGTCGATGGGCGTGCGGTCATCGCTCACCCTCGTGCACAAGTCAGGGCAACTCGGCCTGACGCTGACCATGTACGCGACGCGCACGAGAGTGCTCGACGCGAGCCGCGCTCCGGTCGCTGAGCTCCTGATCGCCTTCGGCAGCGCGGTCATGCGCAATACCTCCACCTTCGACGCGGCCCAGCGCACCGCCCGGCAGCTCAGCGAGGGCGCTGACTCCCGCGCGATGGTCGATCAGGCCAAGGGGATCTTGATGGTCGGCCTCAGCTGCAGCGCCGACGAAGCGCTGCGGCGGATGCGGGAGATCTCGCAGACCAGGCAGATCAAGGTCACCGAGGTGGCCAGGCGGATCGTCGAGTCGCATGAGCTCGATGTGCGCTGACTGGCTCGTTTGACCTGCGCGGGTGCCGGGTAGCTGCCCTCGATCGTCGGCCTGGCGTGCCCGCACGGCGGCCAACGACGGCGGCGACAGATGGCAGCGACAGACCCAGACCAGGCGGCAGGATAAATGAGTCTTCCGGCATCCGAATGGCCACCGGAGCCCGTCCGCGCGTGGACGGCGGCATTGGACGCGCTCGCAGCGGCCGGAGGAGCGGCCGTTGCCGCCACCGCGCAGCGGGACCTCATGGCCGGCACGGCCGATGCGCTAGCCGACCGCTTCGCCGATTGGGTCATCGTCGACGTGGCACAGGCAGGCCACGGCTCCAGGTCGGTCGCCGGACGCAGGGCTGCGCCCTGGCTTGCCACGGCAGTCGCCGAACTTCCCGTCACGGACTGCCCGCTCACGGCATTGGCGATGGACCAGCGCACCCCGCTCGTCCAGGCCTGCATCGAGGATCCCGCTGACCTCGGCGTGCTTCCCGACGGGCGCCTGGTTGCTGAGGCCATCGGCGCGGGATCCTATGCGGTCAGCCCGATCACGGTATGCGGCCGGGCACTTGGCGCGATCACGATCGTGCAGGAGCGGTCAAGGCCGCCGGTAACCTTCCTCGAGCTGAGCGTCCTGGCGCGCATCGCGGACCTGACTGCGGCCGCCATCGAGCGCTTGGATGGCGGCGCGGCGCCCGATGACGGCCAGGATCACGGGCTGGATCCGCCCCAGAACCAGGCATGATGCGGCGGCCGGCGCCGCGGCGCCGCTCCCACTAGACGCTCTCAGCGCCAGGCTGATCTAGTGGGCCTGTAGCACCGCGTGCTGGCCAGGGAACCACTTCCCAGACCCCCGTGACGAGATAGGACACGCAGTTGCCGGTAGCGCCAGAAGCCGATGATGCCGCGACGCAGGTCGCGGAGCTTGAGAAGCGCCATGCCGCGCTGCGTCAGGCCGCCGGCCTGCCCGCCGCGGACGTCGGCTCGCTGCTCGATGCGGCCTTCGCCGAACTTGAGGCCGCTATCGGCCTGCTCGCGCCGCTGACCACCAGTGACCAGGCCGCAGGCGCGCGCCAGTCAGATTCGGACGCAAGCGAGCGCCGGATGCTGAGGGCAGCCTTCACAGACACGCCGATTCCGTTGTTCCTGCTAGCCAGGGATGCGACGGTCTTGCGGGTCAACAAGGCCGCGGCCGAGCTGCTCGGGTCCAAGCCCGGGTACGCGACCGGCAGGCCGTTCACCACGTTCGTGGCCCTGTCCGGCCGGGCCGCGGTACAGACGCAGCTGAACGCGGTGGCCAGGAGCGGGCGCCCTGGCCGGGTCAAGTGCGGCCTGCTGAGCTCGGCAGGCGCGGCGGTCAGGGAGCTCGCCATCGGGCTCGTCAGTGTCAGCGGGGACAACGACCGCCTGATCGTGGCTGTCGCGAGCGGCGCGCGGGAGCACAAGCAGGAACCGGTCGCTGGCCAGGACGATGCGCCCGCCGGGCACCCCGTCGCAGCCGTCGAGGCGATCACCCACCGGATGGACCTGGTGACCGCGGTGACCAGGCTCTTGCTAGAGAACGAGAACTTCAGCGAGTCGATGACACTGCAGCGCTGTGCCCGGCTGCTGGCCGCCGAGCTGGCATCGTGGGTGATCGTCGACCTTGACCGGCGCGGCCAGCTGCGGCGGCAGTTCGTCATCGGACCTGAGGGACCTGGGCTGGCCGGGATCAGGGATTCGGCCGCGGCGCTGAATCCGATGCCAGGCACACTGCCGCACGCGGTCCATGAGTCGGGCCAGGCGGTGCTCATCGCGCACGCGGAAGACGCCGCGATCCTCGGGCCTGGCCCTGGCGACATCCCGCTGCTGATGCTGCTCGGCACGACATCGGTGCTCTCAGTGCCGGTCACCGATGGCGAGCGCAGGTACGGCGTCCTCACGCTGGCCAGACAGGCTGATCAGCGGCATTTCGAGATCGGTGACCTCGGCCTCGTCGAAGAACTCGGCGAACAGCTGGCGCTGGCCATCCGCGTCGATCACATGGTCCGCCGTCGCACTGAGATCGCCGACGCGCTCCAGGCCAGCCTGTTGCCGCGCCGGCTGCCTCCGATCGGCGGCGTCGAGCTTGCTGCCGTGTACGTCGCGGCGACGGAGGGCGTAGAAATCGGCGCCGACTTCTACGACGCCTACCGGACCCCGGTCGGCTGGGGGCTGTCGGTCGGCGACGTCTGCGGCAAAGGCGAGGAAGCCGCCGCGGTGACCGCAGCAGCCAGGCACGCGATCCGGGTCCTCGCGCACGACACGGCAGACCCGGCGCAGGTGCTGGCGGGCGCCAACAAGATCCTTCTCGCTGAAGAACTGAGCGGCGGGTTCGTGACAGCCAGCATCGCCCATCTCGAGTGGCGAGATGGGGCGCTGCACGTCGCGCTTGGCAGCGCCGGCCACCCGAGCGCCGCGATCATCCGCTCGGACGGGCGGGTACAGCTTCCTGGCGGGGGTGGCCTGCCGCTTGGACTGCTGACGGACTTCGAGCCAGGAACGCACGAGCTGACCCTGCACAAGGGAGACATCCTGTTCCTGTACACCGACGGCCTGACGCAGGCCAGGGGCCGCGATAGGACCTACTTCCAGGCCAGGCTCAGTGACGAGCTTGCTGGCCTGGCCGGGAGCCATCCCGACCAATTCGAAGCCGCCATGCGGCGGACCCTGCTCGAATTCAGCGCCGGCGATCTGATCGACGACATCACCATGATGGTGCTGCGCGTCGGCGACAGCCCGGAACGTCCGCCTCGCGCCGAAAGACCTGAACGCCAGGCTCGCGCCGACAAGGCGGAACGTCCCGCTCGTCCCGCAAGTAAAAAGCGCCCGGCCCGGCGCGACAGCCAGGAGCATCACGCGAAGTCGGGATAGCCGGGTGCTGTCGTGAATAAATGCGGCACGCACGGGCAGGGGATCGATGGCCATGAACGCGATGACGGCGGAGCCGGCGCGAGGCCGGGATCACTCGCCGCAAAAGGACTGAAGCGGAATGAGATACGCAGAAGCCGGCTGGCGCTCGCGAGGTGCCTGCCTATCCGTCGACCCCGAGCTGTTCTTCCCGCTGTCGTCGGTAGGCCCGGCGGTGGAACAGCTCAACCGCGCGAAGTCGGTCTGCACCAGATGCCAGGTCCGGGCCGAGTGCCTGGACTTCGCCCTCGCCACACAGCAAGTGCACGGCGTCTGGGGCGGGACGAGTGAGGTCGAGCGCCGGCGGATACTCGCGCACATCGACAGCGCGCCCAAGCGAGCCAAGGCACCTGTCGGCGCGGGCCGGGCGCGCTGAGCCGACGAGAAAAGGACGTGGTGCCCGTCAGCTTGGCTGGCGGGCACCACGCCCTGCGGTAGTGGCCGCTACTTCTCGATGTACTCGACGATCGATTCGCGCTCGACCTGGCCGTCGACGACTGTAGGCGCGGACTCGGCGGGCTCGAGCGAGGCGATCTGACGGCGTGCCGCTTGGCCAGCCGCGTCGGTAAAGTCCGGCGAGCCCTTCACCAGCACGCTGCGGCGCAGCCAGCCCCGCCCGCGGCGGGGAATGACCAGGCCCACGATGCCGGTCAGCATGAGCACCCAGCCGAGGACCTGCAGGTTCAGGAAGGATGGGTGGGCGGTGACGGCAAACGCGAAGACTGCGCCCACCGCTAGGATCGTCAGTGCGGTCGCTGACTTCATTGTTCGGTCCCTTTCACTTGCAATGCGGGGATGAGGGAGCAGGCGCGTCTAAGCGGGCTCCAGCAGGCACTCGCGCAGATACTCCAGAGCATCGGCGAGCAGCCGGGAGACGTGCATCTGGGAGATGCCCAGCTGCTTGCCGATTTCGGCCTGGGTCATGTTGCCGTAAAAGCGCATGAGCACGAGTTGCTGCTCGCGATCGGGCAGGCCGCTGAGGTGCTTCCAGACGGCTTCCATGTCGAGCACGTGCTCGAGCTGCGGGTCTTCGGTGCCGATCAGGTCGGCCAGGCTGGACCTGCCCTCGTCGTCGGCCAGCGGCGCGTCGAGCGAAGACGACTGGAACGCCATCTCAGCACGCCTGACCTCGCGGAGCTCGTCCTCGGTGATGTTCAGCCGCTCGGCGAGTTCGGCTTCGGTCGGTGCGTGACCGAGCATCTGGGTGAGCTCGGCCGTGGCGCTCCTCGCGGACAGCCTCAGCTCCTGGAGCGAGCGCTTGACGTGGATCTGCCAGCGCTTGTCACGGAAGTACCGCTTGATCTCGCCGCTGACGCACGGCAGGGCGTAGCCGGCCAGTCCAGTGCCGGCCGCTGGGTCGTAGTTGTTGATGGCCTTGATCAGGCCGACGTATCCGACCTGAAGGAGATCTTCGTACGGCTCCGGGCTGTTCTGGAACCGCCGGACGCAGGACCGCACCAGTGGGCGGTACCTGTTGACGAGCACCTCGCATGCCGCTTCCCTGATCGGGTGCTCGCGGGGCAGGGAACGGATCATCTCCAGCAGATCGGCGTCGTCGTGCTGCTCGAGCCCGCTGGCCGGGAGTTCATCATCATGATGCACGGCCCATTTGTGCCCGCCCAGTGGGTTTCAAACATCGGAGCTCGACAGAACTGGAAAACTGTCGGCAGAAGGGCATCTGACCAGCGCGGATGCGGCGAAGGAAGGCCGCAGGTGCGGCCCTCTCGCGGCGGTCAGGTGCCGGGATCAGCCGCTGGCGCTCTGCTCGAGCGGGTCCGTGCTGGCGCCATCGGAGGGCGTGAGCAGGTGACTCACGCCGCCGGTGCCGCGATGATCCTCGGCCAGATCGGCCGCGATCCTGTCGACGGTTTCCGTGCTCATGGTGAGCGCCGACTTAGTGACGTCCACCGCGCGGGCGACGCCCGCCCGCAGGCGTGCGATCCGGCGCGCTCGTCCATCGGGATGCAAGAAGACGACGAGCAACGCGGCGATGAAGACCGCGAACACAAGTGCCATGGGGGCTGCTTTCTACGGTTGTGCAATGGCCGTCCGACACTGCCCGTACACGCCCGTTTAAACATCAGCGCAGCGGCATGCGGGGCTCGACGCGATGGGTGACTGATGTGCCTGGCCTGTCGTGTGACACGCGGTATGCCCGGCGACTTCGCGGTATCGGGGTTTATGTCGCTGAACCAGAGGTAGTTGCGTCCGTGCCAACGGCGCACCCTGGCTGCCTGCCAGCCCTGCCCGAGGCCAGGCGCTCAGAGCGACCGCCTGAGATGATCGGAGGCTGCAATGCGGATCCTCGGAGTCGTGCTTGTGATCTGGCTGATCATCGGCGCGATCGCCGGCGCTCAGCGCCATTACTACAATTCAGATCCCGGTTGCGCTCGCACCGGCACGATTATCGTCACCGTATTGGCCGGGCCGCTGAACTACCTGGGCGCGAACCCGAAGGTGGCATGCCCGCACCCCAGCAAGTAACCCTGGACTACCGCTGACCGGCCCGGAGCACGCTCGCTCCGGGCCGGTCAGCGTTGGCCGAGCCTTGCGGCGGCGGCGCGCCAGACCTCAGGCCGGCCGGACGGCTCGTAGCGGCGCACTGGCTGAGTGTGCCTGACGAGCGAGCGCAGGCCAGCCAGGTCAGCTGGAGCCGCGCCATGAGCCCTGGCCTGGATCAGCGCGTTGCCGAGCGCGGTGGCCTCGGCCGGCCCCGCGAGGACAGGAAGCCCGCACGCATCGGCGGTGAGCTGGCAGAGGAGCGCGTTGCGAGCGCCACCGCCGACCATGTGCACGACGCGCACCGTCCGCCCCGACAGCTGCTGAGCCTGCCGGATCGCGCGGCGATGAGCGAGGGCCAGGCTGTCGAGTACGCAGCGCGCCGTCTGCCCAGGCTCGGCGGGCACCGGCTGCCCGGTGCGTGCGCAGGCCGCCGCGATCCTGGCCGGCATGTCACCCGCCGCGAGGAACTCCATGTCGTCGGCGTCGATGACCGCGCGCAGCGGCTCCGCTGCGGCGGCCAGATCGAGCACCTCGCCGAGGCTGACTTGCAGGCCGGCCGCAGCCCAGGCCCGCAGCGACTCCTGCAGCAGCCAGAGGCCCATGACGTTGCGCAGGTAGCGGATCGTCCGGTCGACTCCTGCCTCGTTGGTGAAGCTGGCCAGCCGGCTCGCCTCGCTCAGTACCGGCTGGGCAAGTTCGACACCGACCAGCGACCACGTTCCGCAGGAGATATAGGCAAAGTCGGTGCCGGCGGCCGGGACGGCCACGACCGCGGAGGCGGTGTCGTGTGACGCCACTGTCGTCAGCGGCGTGCGCGCGGCGAGCCCGGTGCGGGCGAGGACTTCTGGCAGCAGCGGCCCGACGAATTCGGCCAGGACGGCGCAGCGGCGGCAGGAGCGCGGGCCGGATGCCGGCCCGCTCGAGCACCGTGGCGGCCCAGTTTCCGGTGCGGACGTCGAGCAACTGGGTGGTCGACGCGTTCGTCACCTCCGCGCCTATAGCGCCGGTCAGCCAGTAGATCAGCAGGTCAGGAACCAGGAGCAGCGTCCGCGCAGCTTCCAGCTGCGCTGTTCCGGCGGCCGAGACGAGCTGGCAGAGCGTGTTGATCGGGATCGTCGGGACGCCGGTGATCGCGTACAGCTCGCCGGGATCGATGAGCGCGGCGAGCCGCTCGGCGGCACCAGCCGTCCTGGCGTCCCTGTAGTGCACCGGGTTGCCGAGCAGCGCGCCGTCGGCGTCGAGCAAGCCATAGTCCACGCCCCAGGAGTCGATCCCGACGCTGGCTATCTCGCCGGCGGCGCGAGCCAGCCGCAGGCCCTCGAGCACCTCGTCGTGCAGCCGCAGCACGTCGGTGTGCAAGGTCCCGGCCGCGGTGACCGGCGCGTTGGCGAATCTGTGCACCTCGCGAAGCTCGAGCCGGCCAGGCCCGACCTCGGCGACCATGACCCGGCCCCCAGACGCGCCGAGGTCAGCGGCTGCCGCCAGGAAGGGTTCCGGCATCGCGCCGTCGGCCTAACGCGAGAACGCGGCGGCCGAGGCGTTGCCGCCCGCGTACTTGGTGTTGCCGCACGCGTACTTGGTGTTGCCGCCCGCGTACTTGGTGTTGCGCGGGCCCGCGTTCAGCCGGTTGCGCGCGATCAACTCGGCGACTATGTCCGTGCGCAGGCCGCTCATGTGGCTCCTTCCGCGGTCGTTTCCATGATCGCGGACAGTTTTTTGCGCCGGTGCGAAAAGTCGTCCGTGATCATGGAGGGCAGCGAATAGGGCGCCGCCGCGGGATCACGTCCGCTATGTGGCGTTTACGGCGTCCAGCCAGTGCTAAGTCGCGGGAGAGACCCGGTCTGCTCACGAGGAGCCACGTCTCGCGTCTGACGCGACACCCGCCTACCACGGGTTTGACACGTTCCAAGGGGCGGTCCGACACTGGGCCGCGTGGGAGGCCCCGTGGCGGACATGCCGGTCAGCATCAAGGATGGCGCCGCGCGCGCGGGAGTCTCCATCGGCACGGTGTCAGACTCGCCAGTCCCGTCAGCCCCGGCAGACCCGCCAGACCCGCCAGACCCGCCAGCCCCGTCAGACTTGTCAGCCCCGGCAGACCCGCCAGACTCGCAAGTCCCGTCAGGACCGGCAAGTCCGGCGGGACCCGCGGCCAAGGCGGCGAGGTAGGTGCGGGTCGCTCTGTTCGTGACCTGCCTGGCGGACACGCTGTTCCCGCAGGCCGGGCGGGCCTGCGTCGAATTGCTCGAGCGGCTCGGCTACCGGGTCGAATTCCCCGCGGCCCAGACCTGCTGCGGTCAGATGCACGTCAACACCGGGTACCAGCGCCAGTCGCTGCCGCTGATCAGGCACTTCGTCGAGACGTTCAGCGGCTACGAGGCTGTCGTGGTGCCGTCGGGTTCGTGCGCTGGCTCGGTCAGGCACCAGCACGCGATGGTCGCCAGGCGCTTCGGCGACGAGGACCTCGCGCGGCGAGCCGAGGCGGTCGCCGCGACGACGTTCGAGCTGTCGGAGTTCCTGACCGACGTACTCGGGCTCGAGGATGTCGGCGCGTACTACCCGCACCGGGTCACCTACCACCCGACCTGCCACTCGCTGCGCATGCTGCGCGTCGGAGACCGTCCGCTCCGGCTGCTGCGCCAGGTGGCCGGCCTTGAGCTGGTCGAGTTGCCCGACGCTGAGTCGTGCTGCGGGTTCGGCGGCACATTCGCGATCAAGAACGCCGACGTCTCGACGGCGATGCTGGCCGACAAGATGCGCAACGTGCTCGCGACTGGCGCCGAGGCCTGCGTGGCCAGCGACAGCTCCTGCCTGATGCACATCGGCGGCGGGCTCTCCAGGCTGAACACTGGCACCAAGACCGTCCACCTGGCCGAGATCCTCGCCAGCACCAGGACCGGCCGGTGAGCACCTTCCTCGGCATGCCAGCGCTGCCAACGCCGGACCGGCCGCCCCCGCGACGCCCCCGGTAGCCCCCCGCGGGGTCGGGCACCTGCGCGGCGACGAACCATTCCCGGTCGCTGCGCGGCGCGCGCTCGCCGACTCTCAGCTCAGGCGGAACCTGGCGAAGGCCACGACCACCATCAGGGGCAAGCGGGCCAGGGTGGTCGCCGAACTGCCCGACTGGGAGGAACTGCGCGAGGCAGGCCGCGCGATCAAGGCGCACACGATGGCCAACCTCGACGGCTACCTGGAGCGGCTCGAGTCGGAGTTCACGGCGCGCGGCGGGACGGTGCACTGGGCCAGGGACGCGGTCGAAGCGAACCAGATCGTGACCGACCTGGTCCAAGCGACCGGCGCCGACCGAGGTGGTGAAGGTCAAGTCGATCGTCACCGACGAGATCGGCCTCAACGACGCACTCGCAGCGGCCGGGATCAGCGCGGTCGAGACCGATCTGGCCGAACTCATCGTGCAATTGGGCAAGGACCGGCCTTCGCACTTCCTGGTCCCGGCGATCCACAAGAACAGGGCCGAGATCAGGGAGATCTTCCTGCGTGAGATGGGCGACGTGGATCCCGGCCTCACCGACGAGCCGCGGGCCCTGGCCGAGGCGGCGCGGCTGCACCTGCGGCGCAAGTTCCTGTCCGCACAGGTCGGGATCAGCGGCGCCAATTTCGCCGTCGCCGAGAGCGGCACGCTGTGCGTGGTCGAGTCCGAGGGCAACGGCCGGATGTGCCTGACGCTGCCGCGCACGCTGATCACCGTGATGGGGATCGAGAAGGTCGTTCCTTCATGGGCCGACCTCGGGGTCTTCCTGCAGCTACTGCCGCGTTCCTCGACCGGTGAGCGGATGAACCCGTACACCTCGATGTGGAGCGGCGTCACGCCCGGCGACGGTCCGCAGGAGGTCCACCTGGTGCTGCTCGACAACGGCAGGACCGCGGCGCTCGCGGACGAGGTTGGCAGGCAGGCGCTGCACTGCATCAGGTGCTCGGCCTGCCTGAACGTGTGCCCGGTGTACGAGCGCGTCGGCGGGCACGCGTACGGCTCCGTGTATCCGGGCCCGATCGGCGCGGTCTTGTCGCCGATGCTGACCGGCATCGAGGACAACGCGTCCCTGCCATTCGCCTCCTCGCTGTGCGGTGCCTGCTACGACGCCTGTCCCGTGAAGATCGACATTCCGTCCATCCTCGTGCACCTGCGGGCCAGGCACGTCGAGGAGTCCGCGCGCGCGTCCCGCGTGCCAGACCCCGAGGCGATCGCGATGGCCGCGACCGCGTGGGCGATGTCCGATCCGGTCAGGTTCGCCGCGGCCCAGCGCGGCGGCCGGCTCGCCAGGCTCTTGGGCCGCCGCGGCAAGATCCGCCGGCTGCCGCCGCCGCTGGCCGGCTGGACCAGGGTCAGGGACGCGCCGGTCCCGCCGGCGCAGACGTTCCGGCAGTGGTGGCGCCGCGAGCATGGGGGTGGGCCGTGACGGGGGGTCTGGGGGTACTCCCGCGGGGACAGCACCGTGACGGCCAGGGACGAGGTGCTCGGCCAGGATCAGGGCCGCGATCGGGGAGGCGCCGCCCGAGCCGAAGCCCACGATCAGCGGTTACCGGACGACCAGCGAACTCGCCCCTGCAGAGCTGATCGACCTGCTCGCCGACCGGCTGAACGACTACGGAGCGGCCGTGCGCCGGTGCACGCCCGACGAGCTCGGCGCGGTTGTCGGCGCCGCGCTCGCCGAGCGCGGCGCCCACCGCGTCTTGCGGCCGACCGGCCTGGACGTCCCGTTGCCGGACGGCCTCGACGTCGTTGCCGACGACGGGCTGAGCGCCGCCGACCTCGACGCGTGCGACGGCGTGGTCACGACCGCGACGCGTGGCCATCGCCGAGACCGGGACGATCGTGCTCGACGGATCACCGGGGCAGGGCCGTCGCGCGCTATCGCTCGTGCCCGACTACCACCTGTGCGTTCTGCGCGCCGACCAGGTCGTCGGCGCTGGTGCCCCAGGCCGTCGCCGCCCTCGATCCGGCGGCGCCCCTCACCTGGATCAGCGGGCCGTCGGCGACCAGCGACATCGAGCTTGACCGGGTGCAGGGCGTGCACGGACCGCGCACGCTCGAGGTCATCGTGGTCGGCGCCGGCCCGGGTACTGACACCAGCGCGTGAGGTCAGTAATCCGCAAAGGCTCATACGCCCTGTCTTCAGATGCCGGCTGGCAGGGTCTCCAGGTCCGCCATGACGATCTCCCTGTCGTCGTCCTCGGCGACCTGCGCGCACGCGGCGCGCGCCAGCTCAGCCCAGCGGCGCGCCTCGGACTCGTCGCCGCCGAGCGCGCTCGCGCGGGCCAGTGCCTCGTAGGCGAAGGCGAGGTCGAAGTCCGCGATGCCCTCGCGCTGGCAGATGTCGAGGACCTTCTGGGCGTGGAAGAGGGCAGGTCCCGGCTGCCCGAGCACCGCGTACACGCGCGAGCACTGCCACTCGCCGCGGGCGCGGTTGACCGGCTTGCCGATCTGCATCCAGTGGTAGGTCGACGCGTGCGCCGCGTGGATCATCTCGGCGTCCTCGGCCTCGGTGCGAGTCTCCTGCTCCAGCAGGGTCCAGACGCGATTGAACAGCGCGGCGGCGAGCTGGCGCTGCTCCTGCGGGTCGAGTGACGGCTTGTCGTTCCGCTCTGGCATTGATTCCCATTCCTTTCCGGCAACCAGGTGGTCGAGGTCGTGGATCTGCCCCTTCATCCGCGTCGCGCGGGCGACGAGCCTGCCGCGGTGCGCGAGCAGTGCCGCGGACATCGCGTCAGGGTCGGCCGCGTACAGGTCGAGCAGCCGGCGCACCTCGGCGACCGGCAGGTCGAGTCCGCGCAGGCGGCGAATCAGCAGCGCAGCGTGAACTTGGTCCTCTCCGTACCGCCGGTAGCCGCTGACCGGGTCGACGGCGGCAGGGGTCAGCAGGCCGACGGCGTCGTAGTGCCGCAGTGCCTTCGCGGTCAGCCCGCACGCGCGCGCGAACTGACCGATGCTCAGCAGGCGCTCCGGCGAGTTCATGCTCCGACCGTACGCATTCCTGTTGCGGGAAGGTCAAACGACCGCGGATCGGCAGCGGCTAGCTCGTGATCCGGCCCCAGGTCACGTCCGCGACGATGGCCAGTTGCAGCAGCCCTCTGACGGCGTACGGCCGCACCAGGTCGGCCACCGCGACGCCGAACGCGGCTGCCTCCTCCTCCGGCATCAGCTCGCGGGCCAGGCTCGACGTCGAGTGGAACTGCTCGATGTAGTCGGCGACAGACTGGCCGAACGCGACCGGCGCCGTGGTCACCCGCCCCGCGATGGTCCACAGCCCGCTCGCCGACAGCGCCTCGGTCACCGAGAAGCCAGGATCGTAGGACTGGTGCCGGGTGTGCCGCCTGAGGATCTCGAGGAGATCGGACTGCCAGGGCACGTCCCGCGGCCCGTGCTCCACGATCGCTAGGTACGCGCACGGTGTCATGGCCGCCGCCACCCGCGGCAGAGTTTGCGGCCACGACATCCAGTGCATGCTCGCGCCAGCTGTGACCAGCGCATAAGGACCGCCGAGCGGGGCTGATTCCGCCGCGCCGAGGATCCAGCGCAGATTCGGCTGGCCGCCGCCCGGCCGGCGCCGCCCGGCCGCCATCATCTCCGCCGAGATGTCGAGGGCGTCGACGTGGTCAACGAGGCCAGCCAGCGGCCTGGCCAGCGCGCCCTCGCCGGCGCCCAGATCCAGCACGTTGCGCGGCTGGTCGGTGATCAGCCCGAGCAGCACGTCGAAGACCTCGCTGGGGTATGTCGGCCGGTGCTCGTAGGCTGCTGCCACGCCGCGGTGCTGGAACGTGGCGGCCAGGTTCGGAGGATCGGTAGCGCCGGTACTCACAGCACCAGATCCTGGCACGAATCCGCCGACGCAAAGGACGCGCAGATGCCGGTAGTGACCTCGCGGGACGGGACCGCGATCGCCTACGACAAGGATGGCAAGGGACCAGCTCTGGTGATCGTCGACGGCGCCCTCACGACGCGCCGGTCCGACAACAAGAGCGAACTCGTGCGGCTGCTCGCTCCTCGGCTCACGGTCCTGACCTACGACCGGCGCGGACGAGGCGATAGCGGTGATACGCGGCCGTACTCCGTCGCCAGGGAAATTGAGGACGTCGCCGCTGTGATCGGCGAGGCTGGCGGCTCCGCGGTGCTGTACGGGCATTCCTCGGGTGCCTGCCTCGCGCTCGAGGCCGCGCTTGCGCTCGGCACCGGCCAGGTCACCGGGCTGGCGATGTACGAAGCGCCGTACGACGATGAGCCGACCGTTCGCCCGGCCTGGCACGCCTACCTGGCGGAGATGCAAGCAGCTCTCGAGGATGGCCGCCCCGGCGACGCGGCGGCGCTCTTCATGACCTTTGTCGGGACGCCGGCCGACCAGGTCGACGGCATGCGACAGGCCCCGTTCTGGCCGGGCGTGGAGGCCGTCGCGCCGACCCTCGCCTACGATCACGCCGGGCTGATGGGCACCGACAGATCGGTCCCTGCCGAGCGCGCGAGGCACGTCAGGGTGCCAGCGCTGGTCTTGCACGGTGGTGACGGGGCGCCGTTCATGGCGCGGTCGGCGGCGACGCTGCAGCAGGTCATCCCGGGCGCCGAACTGGGTACCCTGCCCGGGGAAGGGCACAACGTCAGCCCAGGTGCGCTCGCGCCGGTTCTAGCTGAGTTCGTTGCGCCGGCGGGCCCACAGCAGGGAGTATTTGCGGTAAGGAGTACTGAATGCGGTCGCATACGACCGCATTCGCTACGCGCAAATGAGACTTCGGGCCTAGACCGGCGCCGTAGCTGTTCCGCGCCCGCGGGCTAGGCGCGGGGCGCGCGGGCCATCGCGTAGAACTCAGGATTCGGCCGCAGCGCCATCAGGTGGGCCAGCCGGTTCGACGCTGCGAACAGGGCCGTGATCGCGCCGACGTCCCAGATCTCGTCGTCGGTCAGGCCCGCCGCCCTGGCCCGCGCGATGTCGGCGTCGCCGAACAACTCGGGCGTGCGGGTCAGCGCCAGCGCGAGGTCGACGATGGCCCGGCGGCGCTCGTCGAGGTCGGCGTGCCAGGGATTGGTGGCCACCTGATCGGCCAGCAGCGGGTCCTTCGCCCTGATCCGCAGGATCGCGCCGTGCGCCACCACGCAGTAGGTGCAGTGGTTGGCTCCCGAGGTGGCGACCACCACCAGTTCGCGCTCGGCCTTGCTGAGGCCATCCGAGGTGTCCATCAGCGCGTCGTGGTAGTCGAGAAACGCGCGGAGTTCGGCGGGCCGGCGCCCGAGCGCGCGGAAGATGTTCGGCACGAAGCCTGACTTCTCGGCGATGGCGCCGACCCGCTCGCGCAGGTCCTCGGGTAGGTCTTCCAGCTCCGTCATCCCGAACCGGCTGTCCGCCACGGCTGCTCCTCACCTGCCAGATCCCGTACTGGCCAGATCCGGCCCGCATCGGCCGGAATCCGTCCTGGCTGCACGATAGCGCCAGCCTGGACGCCAGCGAGGCGGTGCGTCCAGGCTGGACGCTAGGGATCCGGTGGCCTGGCCGGTTCGGGAGGCTCTCAGGCCAGGAACTTCAGCAGCGCGCTGTTGACCTGATCGTCGTGCGTCCACGAGATGGCGTGCGGTCCGCCTTCGATGACCACCATCTGCATGTCGCTGATCATCCCCGGCAGCCGCCTGCCGGTGTTCGGGTACGGCAGGATCCGGTCGTCGTCACCCTGGATGACCAGCATGGGCACGCTGATCCTGCCGAGGTCGGCGCGGAAGTCGGTCTCCCAGGTCGGGATGCAGGACACGGCCGCGGTAGCAGAAGCCGAGGAGGCGATGTTCCAGCTGGCCTGGTAGGCCTGATCGCTGACCAGGGTGCCGCGGAACTTGTCGAAGTTGTAGAAGTTGTCCAGGAACCCCTTCATCCACGCCGGGGTGTCTTGCCTGGCCGTCTGCATGAATCCGTCGAACAGGCTCGCGGGCAGGCCCTCAGGGTTGTCGTCGGTCTGCAGCAGGAACGGCGGGATCGGGGAGATCAGCACTCCCTTGGTCACGCGCTGCGAGCCGTACTTGCTCAGGTACCGCGTGACCTCGCCGGTGCCCATCGAGTGGCCCACCAGGGTGACGTCGCGCAGGTCGAGGGTCTCGAGCAGGGTGTTCAGGTCGGACGCGAAGGTGTCGTAGTCGTAGCCCGTGGTCGGCTGGCTCGACTTGCCGAATCCGCGCCGGTCGTAGGTGATCACCCGGCGGCCGTCATCGAGAAGCACGGGCACCTGCTTGTCCCAGGCGCGGCCGCTCAGCGGATAGCCGTGGATCAGGACGATTGGCTGCCCCGATCCGTGGTCCTCGTAGTACAGCTCAATCGGGCCTGAGTTCTCCTGGCCGACCTTGATGTAAGGCATCGAGCTTCCCCCTGATTGGTTGCCGATCCATCAGGCGCCACGAGAGGCCACGAGATGCACGCTTTCCGCCCGGCGTGCACCTGGCCCGATGGTCTGATTCTCTAGACCTGCCCGGTGCGACAGCCAGGAAACGACCGGGCTGGCCGGCCTGGTGATCAAGGAGCAGCCGTGAACGAGATGGGCTGGAGCGGGATGTCGCTGCTGCGGGATGGGCTGACGCGCTCGGTCAGCCCGGAGAACCCGACCGGGGCGAAAGGCGGGGGAGGGGCGGCGACGGAGGGCACCGGCGCGGCGGCCGCGCGAGATCTCGGGCCCGGCTGGAAGGTCTCGCCCAGCATCGAGGTCCCGGCCGGGACGACCGCCGTGCTCGCGGACATCGCGGGGCCCGGCGTGATCCGGCACATCTGGCTGACCGTGCATCACTCGCACTGGCGCTCGCTCGTGCTGCGCGCGTACTGGGACGACGCCGCCGTGCCCGCGATCGCGGCGCCGCTCGGCGACTTCTTCTGCCAGGGCTGGGGCCAGTATGCGCACGTCAGCTCCGTGCCGGTGGCCGTCAATCCGAACGGCGGCCTGAACTGCTACTGGGAGATGCCCTACCGGAAGGCGGCCAGGATCGAACTGGAGAACCTCGGGCCCGGGACGGCCGTCGTCTACTTCCAGATCGACTACGAGCTCACCGACGTCGGCGAGAGCGCGGGCTACCTGCACGCGCAGTGGCGCAGGAGCAATCCGCTGCCGTCCCGCGACGTGCACCCCATCCTCGACGGAGTCAGTGATCGCGGCCACTATGTCGGAACCTACCTCGCATGGGGGTCGAACAGCGCGGGCTGGTGGGGTGAGGGCGAGGTCAAGTTCTACCTTGACGGTGATACTGACCTCCCGACGATCTGCGGCACGGGAACCGAGGACTATTTCGGAGGCGCCTGGAACTTCGACGTGCCTGGCCAGGGCTATACGACCTACAGCACGCCGTTCCTCGGCATGCCGCAGATCCTGCGCCCCGATGGCCTGTACCGCAGCCAGCAGCGGTTCGGGATGTACCGGTGGCACCTGCCCGATCCGATCCGCTTCGCGCGCGACATCCGGGTCACGGTGCAGGCACTCGGCTGGCGTGCCGGCGGCCGATATCTGCCGCTGGCCGATGACATCGCCTCGACCGCGTGGTGGTACGGGCAGAGCCCGCACGGCGCAGCGGGATCGCCGCTTGAGGCCGACGTGATGGAGGTCAGCTAGGCCAGATCAGCGACCTAGGCTCAGCGCGAGTTCGTCCGCGTCGTCCGGGTCGAGATAGTCATGAACCAGGCGGATGACTGTCGCGCCGTCCCCGACCGCGGAAGCGACGCGCTTGATCGACCGGTAACGGACATCGCCGGCCGCGAAGACGCCGGCCAGCGAGGTCTCGAGCGGTAGCGGAGCCCGGTCGAGTTGCCAGCGATCCCGGCTCGCCTGGTGCAGCATGACGTCGCGCCCGGTCAGGATGTACCCGTCGGCCAGCTCGACCTCAGCGGGCAGCCAACGCGTGCGCGGCTTGCCGCCGATCAGCACGAACAGAGCCGTGGCTGCCAGTTGCTCGGTGTGGCCCGGTCAGCTTGTCCAGCACCGTGATTCCGGTCAGGTGCAGGTCGCCGTGGCCATCGACCACCTCGGTATTCAGCCGCACCGCCAGGTTGGGCGTGGCCCTGACCTCCCTGATCAGGTACTCCGACATCGATCGCTCCAGGTTGCCGCCGCGGACCAGCATCGTGACCTGCCTGGCGTACCTGGCAAGGTACAGCGCGGCCTGGCCCGCGGAGTTGCCCGCGCCGACGACGAACACGTCCTGGCCCTCCATGGCCTGGGCCTCGCTGCCAGCCGCGCCGTAGAACACTCCGCATCCGAGCAGTCGCTCAAGCCGCTTGACGTCCAGGCGCCGCCAGGCGATGCCGGTCGCGACGACGACGGCGCGCGCGATGATCTCGTGCCCGTCGGCCTGGCGCACGATCCTGACATCACCCCTGGCCTCGAGGCCGACAACCGGCTGCGAGAAGACCATGTGAGCACCGAACATCCACGCCTGTTCGCAGGCGCGGCGGGTGAGTTCGTGGCCGCTGATGCCGTGCGGGAAGCCAGGGTAGTTCCTGATCATCGGGCTGCTGCCGGCCTGTCCGCCGGAGACAGTCTCCTCGAGCACTACGGCCCGCAGCCCCTCCGACGCCGCGTAGACGGCGGCGGTCAGCCCGGCCGGCCCCGCGCCGACGATCAGCACGTCGCACTCGTCGATGTCGTTCCTGACAGTGCCGCCGGTCGCGGCGATGAGCTCCGCGACCGTCGGCTTGACCATGGTGTAGTCGTCGTGCCTGATCACGACCGGCAGCGGCGCGCCGTCCAGGCTGCGCTCCTTGAGCAGGTCGCGCCCCGCTGCGCTGGTGGCGGCGTGGAAGCGGAACGGCACGCCGAACTTGGTCATCATCTCGCGGATGTCATGCGTCCCCCGGTCGTCGGCGGTGCCGACGACGTGGAACAGCTCGAAGCCAGCCTCCCTGTCCTTCGCCCATTCCGCCAGGAACTCACTGACCTGGCGGTACAGATCCTGCTCGAGCATCCACGGCTTGGTGATGTGGTAGTCGGCCTGGCCCAGGGTCATGGCGTTGACCAGGGGGCTCTGCGACGGAGTAGTCACGCTCGACCAGCAGCACGCGCTTAGCGAGCGGGTGCAGTTCGTGTGCCTTGGCGAGGAAGTCGACGCCGGGCATCTCGATCATGTCGTGGTCGACGATCAGCAGTGCCACGGGTTCGCGCGCCCCCGCCAGATCGCGCAGCGTCCGGAGGCCATCGGCGGCCGAGGTCTCGCCGACGATGCGAAAATCCTGGCTGAACCTGCGGCCGAGGTCCTCGCTCATCGCGTGCACGACGCCGACTTCGTCGTCGATGACGAACAGGACGGGTCGCTCGGGCTGTCCTGGACGGTTCATGTGGGTGCCTCGCAATTCGGGCAGACGGCCTGCTTGATGCTTCCCACGCTACAAATCGAGGCGTTCGCCGATCGTTCGCGCCCCGGGTTGGTCATCGCGATTGCGGCAGAAAACCACTCGTCAGCCGGCGGGCTCGTGCAGCTCACAGCCGGGATCTCAGCACGTCGACCTCGCAGCCTGGCGCGAACGGGTCGAAGCCGTGCTCGACCAGCCAGTGGATACCCAGCAGGCTTCGCAACGACCACCACGCGCGGATCACGTCGAGGTCGACGTCGGATGCCGTAGCCGGCGACGACGTCGCCAAGGTGCTCCTCGTGCCCGAGCGTCAGGATGGCGAGGTCGTACAGGGCATCGCCCTTGCCCGCCTCGGACCAGTCGAGCACGCCGGTGACCTTGTCACCGTCGACGAACACGTGGTCGAGCTGCAGGTCGCCGTGCGTGAACACCGGTGTCAACGGCCGGAGTGCGGCCTCGGCAACCCGGCGGTTGCGCGTGACCAGGTCGGCGGGAAGGACGCCGTTGGTGATGAGCCACTCGCATTCGCCATCGAGCTCCGATGCGTACTCGTCGTGGCTCCGGACCGGGCCATGGCGGCAGCGGCGCGTCGTGCAGCATCCGGGCGGCGGCACCCGCCGCGGCCCACGCCGCCGCCGACGCGGTCGACGGCTCGCCGAGGCGGCCGAGTGCCGTCCCTGGCAGCGCGGCGAGCGCGAGCACGGGCGGCTTCCGCCACAGGACCTCCGGAGTCGGGATCGGCGCCATGGCCATCGCCTCGACCTCGACGTCGATGCGTGTCTGATCAGCGTCGATCTTCAGGAACACGTCGCCGACGCGCAGCGTCGCGCGCTCGTGATGGGCCACGACCACCTTGACTTCATCCACGTCGGCCATCATCGCGGGATGACCACCGACGTCGCCACGGATTTATCGCGTCCGAGCGATTACCGACAGGTCTTTGACCTGCGTGGATCTTGGGGTGGACGATGGGACTTGAACCCACGACATCCAGGACCACAACCTGGCGCTCTACCAACTGAGCTACGCCCACCATGGCCGCCGCAGCGGCGCTAGTGAAGCATACCGGTCCCCGCTTACACCGCAGAACCGGAATCGGGCTCGGCGGCGGCACCGGATTCCGGCTCCGGCACGCCCGGCAGGAACCTGGCCGCTATCTCGCGCGCGGTGGCGGTGTCGGGTCCCGGCATGGGGACGAAGACCGCCTCCCGGTAGTACCTGAGCTCGGTGATGCTCTCCCTGATGTCCGCGAGCGCCCGGTGCCCGCCGGCCTTTGCCGGGCTCGCGAAGTAGGCGCGTGGATACCAGCGCCTGGCCAGTTCCTTGACGCTCGAGACGTCGATCATCCGGTAGTGCAGGAACTCATCGAGCCGCGGCAGGTCCCTGGCCAGGAACGCCCGGTCGGTGGCGATCGAGTTCCCGCACAGCGGTGCCTTCCCTGGCTCGCGGACGTGGCCGCGGACGTAGGCCAGCACCTGATCCTGCGCCTCGCCAAGCGTCATTCCGCCCGCTAGCTCGGTCAGCAGCCCGGACGCGGTATGCATCTCGCGTACGAGATCTGGCATGTGGTCGAGAGCCTCGGCTGGCGGCTTGATGATGAGGTCGATGCCCTCGTCGACCTCGTTCAGTTCGCCGTCGGTGACGACGCAGGCGATCTCGACAAGGGCGTCGCTGGCGAGATCAAGCCCGGTCATCTCACAGTCAATCCAGACCAGTCGGTCAGTCACCGCTCCAGCCTAGGGCAGTTCGCTACCGCCCGGATGAGGGCATGTCAGAGACACGCTCGCCGGTACCGGCTTCCGTCTGAAGATCGCTGATGTGCGCGGGAACCCGAATGTCGGCGCGAAGCAGCGGATCGGGCTCGGCCGTTCCGACCGTCATCGTGATCGGCAGCACGCCCGCCCAGTAGTCCAGGTCGTAGTCCTCGTCATCGTCCTTGGGCCCGCCCGACCTGGCCTTGACCGACGCTTCATCGAGCGAGAGCGCCAGCACAATGGTGGCTGCCATCTCCTTCTTTGTTGGCCGCCTTGAGTTGTCCCAGCGGCCAGGGATCAGGTGCTCGGTGATCGTCTCGAGCGCCGTGATCCGCTCGTCCTCATCGGTGACCAGGCGCGCCCGGCCGTAGATCACGGCGCTGCGGTAGTTCATCGAGTTGTGGAAGACCGATCGCGCGCAGACGAGGCCGTCAAGCAGCGTCACGGTCACGCAGATCTCGGCGTCCGCGGCGGCCAGCATAGATCTGTTGCCCGACGAACCGTGCAGGTAGAGCGTCTCGCCGATGCGCCCGTATCCGGTCGGCAGTACGGCCGGCGCGCCGTCGATCACGACCCCGAGGTGGCAGATAAGTCCGGCGTCCAGCACGTGGTGCAGCGCGGAGCGATCGGTCAGCGCGCGCTCCCTGAGCCTGCCGAGGCTGGTCCGCGGAGTGGCCGAGAGCGGCGAGGTCGTCGAGTTCGCAGAGTGTGCACCAAACGGGTCCATAACGACCACGGTAGCTCAGCGGGTGCCGGGGGTTTCCCTAGGGCGCGACGCAGCCGTGCCCGCAGAGGCGGTGGGCCAGGGCCTGATAGAAAACCTGGGCCACCCGAGACGGATCGGTGATCCGGTAGGCCTGGCCGCCGGTGGTGAGCGCGATCTTCTTCAGCATCGCGGAAATCGGCAGACGGCGAGAAGGAGATGATGATCACCGCGACCTTGCGCGGCGAGTTGCTGAGCCTGGTGAGCGTCTTGAGCAACTGCTGAGCGGTGATATCGCCCGGCGCGTTGTCGAGGCCGGACGCGAGCACGATCACGGTGTTGAAGAACTTCGGCTTATAGGTCTTCTGCATGTACCGGTACGCGTCGAGGATGGTGCCGTACAACGCGACGTGCGGTCCGCCGTCGGGCGGCAGCGATCCGTTGATCCGCTGCAGCTGGGCACGCCTGCTGAAGACGCCGAGGTTCTCCGGCAGCGGGCCGACGGACACCAGTTGCTTGTATGGCAGCCCGTGATCCAGATGGTCGGCGAACTCCCACAGCCCGATGTTGGCGGTGTCAGGGAAGAGCGCGAGGCCCAGCGACGCCGTCTGGGTCAGCTCCAGCTCGAACGTGGGCCCGGTCGGATCGGACGGGCTGGCCGGCTGGGCCATCGCCGACGAGACGTCGACGATCGTCAGGTCGCGCGAGCTGAGCGCCAGCTTGTTCCACACGGCTAGCGCGGCCGGCGCCTCGCTCGCCGACGGCGGCGTGGCGACCTGCAGCAGTTGCCTGGCGAGGCCGGAAGACGCCGGGAACCGGTCAGGCACGTTGTGGCCCGACCTGAAGCCGTAGTACCTGACCATGCCCTGGGCGTAAGGCTTGGTCAGGACCCTGCCGAACAGGCCCGGCCGCGTCGAGCCGCGCCTGGTCGGTCGTGGTCAGCACGTAGGGATAGTCCAGCTCCGGGCTGCCGAGCTCGGTCTTCTTGCCGGTCGGGTACGTCGCGGCCAGCGGCTGGCCAGGGTAGCGCCTGTCGTAGGCCAGCACCGCCTGCTCGGTCGTGATCGTCACGGGATCGCCGTTCAGCGGCGGCGCGCCGAGGCTGGCGAAGTACCGCAGCGACGCGGCATCGTCGAAGTAGGTGGTGACCTGGGACGAGTAGATGAACCTGGTGAACCGCACCCGCCCCGCGGTCCCCGGCCCGAGCAGCCGGCCGATCTCGATGAGGCTGGCGAGGCCGGCCGCGCTCTGCGTCGGGTCAGGCAGGTTCACCGAGAGGCTGCTAGGGACGTGCGGGCCGCCGGCCGACCGCGGCAGCAGCATGCGCCAGCCCGGTCTTGCCGAACGCCGCGGTGTGCGTCCGCCGCGGTCTTCGGCATGACGAGCATCAACGGGGACAGCGCGATGCTGTACCCGGTCGGCTGCACCGTCTGCGCGCCAAGCGCGTAGCCGCGCGCCTGGTCCACCCAGAGGCTGGAGTCGGGAATCCACGCGTCGATGGCCGGGTGCGGCCTGGGCTGCTGCCCGTCGATCTGCCCGGCCGCGAGGGCAGGAGGCTCGGTGTTCACCGACACCGAGACACACCTGCCGTCCGCCTTTAGCTGCCGGTGATTGAAGTAGTCGGCGACCCTGGTGATCGCAGGCGCGATATCGGGGCTGACCGCGACGTTGAGAACTATCTCGTTGCTCGAGCACGAGTACCGGCCGATGATCTGCGCGGTGCCGCGGCCGATCAGCAGCACGATGCAGCCGACGACGGCGAGGATGACCAGCACTTTTGTGCTGACTCTGCGCCTGCGCCGCCTGCTCGCCTTGCCGCGCGGGATGCTCGGAACGGCCACGATGCCCTTCGTTCGGAAACCACTGTGCAAATGGCTTCTGGACCGGCGATTCTACCGAAATACGTGAACGTCGTGACACCTGACCGGAAGTCAGGTGCCCGGCGGCAAGCCGGTGCGCGCAGGCGATCAGAGCACAGAGGCCGGCCGGCTGGCGAAAGCGTCGCGCAGCCGCTGTTTGGCCTGCAGCGCCGCGCCCGCCTGGTCCAGCCCCATCAGCGCGGCGCCCACGACCGGTACCTGCGGCAGCACGCGCACCTCGGCGCCGGGGAACTCGGTCGTGATCAACTTAGTCGTGGTGTCGATGAGCAGCGGGTTGCCGGCGGCGAGGATGCCGCCGCCGAGCACGACGGGAACGGGTTCCGCGGCCAGCCCGAGCCTGGTGATCGCGCTCTTGGCCAGCAGGAACACCTCGTCGGCCAGGCGCAGCACGATGCTACGGGCGACCTGGTCGCCCGCGTCCGCGACCCGCATTACCACCGGGACCAGGCCGGCGATGCGGTTCCAGGAGATCTCGCCGAGATGCAACGCCTCGGCGAGGTCGAGCGGCTCCCGCAAGCCGAAGTGCTGCGGGATGGCCTCCATGAGCGCGGTCTGCGGCCCCCTGCCGTCCGATGCGCGCACGGCGTGCCACTGGGCCGCCATGCCGATCCCGCCGCCACCGCCCCAGTCTCCGGTGCTCTCACCGAGCGCGAGGAAGCCAGCGGTCCGGCCGTCAGGGGCCACCCCGACGCAGTTGATGCCCGTGCCGCACGTGACTCCGACTCCCCAGTGCCGGTCGGCGCCCGCTGCAGGCACGTCATCCAGGCCGGCCCGCAGCACCGCGAAGGTGTCGTTGGCCACCACGGTCGTCGAGGTCCAGCCCTGATCGCTGAGCAGCCGCTCCAGTTCGCGTTCCTCGGCTGGCAGGTCGACGTTCGCGATGCAGCCGACGAGGTGCGCCGCCACCATCTGGGACGCCGCGTCGGGGTGCGGTCCAGGGCCGGCTTCGTCGCCGTGCTCGATGCCGGCCAGCTTGACGGCGGAACGGATCAGCTCGTCGATGACCTGCACTGTCTCCTGGCCCAGCCTGCCAGGCATGCCGGGGCCGCGGACCAGCGCGAGCAGCGCGCCGTCCGGCGCCACGAGCGCAACGTCGGTCTTGCTGTTCCCGCCGTCAATGGCGAGAGCAGCGGGCAGAGCCTGGCTCACCGGCCGCTCGCCATATCTATCGGGGGCGGCGGCCCTCCGGCGTCGCCGGTTGCCCACGGCAAGAAGGCCGCGTTCTCGGCCAGCAGCAGGTCGGTCAGCTGTTCGGCCTGGTCGTACTGCCCGATCAGCGGGTGCGCGAGCATGGCTTCGTAGACCCGGTCCCGCCCGCCCATCCTGGCGGCGTCCACGGCGAGCTCCTCGTAGGCGGAGACATGCGCGGTAAGGCCGCGCATGAGCGGCCCGAGCGGCTCGAACGGCACGGGCGTGGCGCCGTGCTTCCCGACCACCGACGCGACCTCGATGACCGCGTCGTCGGCGAGGAACGGCATCGTCCCGTTGTTGCGCACGTTCACGACCTGCGTGTCCCTGGTGTCGTTGACCAGCGAGGCGAGCAGCGCGACCGCGGCCTCCGAGTAGAACGCCCCGCCACGCTGGCCGAGCAACTCGGGCTTGCGGTCGAGCGCGGGGTCGGCGTACATCTCCAGGAGCTGCTGCTCGATCTGCGAAACCTGCTCGGCTCTGGTCGGCTCGTTCCGCTGCTCGGCTACCACCAGGTCATGCGCGTAGAAATAGCGCAGGTAATACGAAGGGATCGAATGTGTTTGCTCGATTACCGAGCGCGGGAGGCGAATCAGCGCAGCTAGCTCATCGCCATGAGATGCGATCAGATCGGGCAGCACGTCGGCCCCGTCGAGCAGGACGGCACGCTCCCATGTCAGGTGGTTCAGCCCGACGTGCTCGAGGCTGATCCGCTCCGGCTCGACGCCGAGCATGCCAGCGAAGATCCGCTGGAACCCGATCGCCACATTGCACAGGCCGATCGCCCGGTGCCCAGCGTCGAGAAGTGCCCTGGTCACGATCCCGACCGGATTGGTGAAGTCGATCAGCCAGGCGTCAGACGATGCACGGGCGCGGGCTCGTTCCGCGATATCAAGGACAACCGGCACGGTCCGCAGTGCCTTGGCGAACCCGCCGGCCCCGGTGGTCTCCTGGCCGAGGCAGCCGCACTTGTTCGGCCAGGTCTCGTCCCTGTGCCTGGCGGCCTGGCCGCCGATCCGCAGCTGGATCAGGACCGCGCCGGCACCCTCGAGACCGTCGTCGAGGTCTGAGGTCCACCGCACGGTCGCGGGGTGCCCGTAGGCGCGCATGATCCTGGCCGAGAACGGGCCGACCACCGACAGCCTGCTCTGGTCAGGGTCGACCAGGACGATCTCGGTGATCGTGACCTGATCGGCCAGCCTGGCGAAACCGTCTATCAACTCTGGCGTGTACGTCGAGCCACCGCCGACGACAGCAATTTTCATCAGAATGCCTTCAGTTCTGCGTCGGCCGTCGCGACATGGCAGGCGGCTGAATGGTCGGGAAGCAACTCGGTCAGCGTCGGCGTGACCTGGTGGCACACGTCGATCGCGAGCGGGCAGCGCCAGCGGAACCGGCAGCCTGGCGCCGGGTCGATGACCCGTGGCGGCTCGCCACGGTCGGTGTCAGCCCCGACGCTGACGTCCGCGCGCGGGTCGGGCACCGCCGACACCAGCAGCTGGGTGTACGGATGCCGCGGCCTCGCCAGCACGTCCTCGACCGGCCCCGATTCCGCGATGTGGCCGGCGTACATCACCACGAGCCGGTCGGCCACGTAGCGGGCGCTGGCGATGTCGTGGGTGATGTACAGGATCGATACGCCCTCGTCGTCGCGCAGCTTGGTCATCAGGTTGAGCAGGCCGATCCTGATCGACACGTCGAGCATGGAAACCGGCTCGTCGGCCAGGATCAGCTTTGGGCGCATGGCCAGGGCCTGGGCGAACCCGACGCGCTGGCGCTGGCCGCCGCTCAGCTCGTGCGGGAAGCGCTCGAGCACGTCGGCGCCCGGCGTCAGGCCGACGACCTCGAAGATCCTGATCGCCTCTGCCCGGCGCTCGGCCCTGGACAGTTCGGGGCGGTGCAGCTTGAGACTGCGCTCGATGCCGTGCGAGACGCGGAAAACCGGGTTGATCGAGCTGAACGGATCCTGGAAGACCATCGGAACGTCACTGCGGTAGCCAAGCAGGTCGGCGCGGGACTTGAACGCCGACAGCCGCCTGCCCTGGAGGTAGATCTCACCGGAGGTTGGCTGGTAGATCCTGGCGAGCAGCCTCGCGATCGTGGACTTGCCGCTGCCGCTCTCGCCGACTAGTGCGACGATCTCGCCGGATCCGATGCTCAGGCTGACGTCGTCGACCGCGTGCAAGGTGTGCCGGTGCAGCCCGCCGCCGATCTTGAAGTGCCTGGTCAGGCCCTCGGTCCTGAGCAGCGGCCCGGTGTCGTCCTGCGGCGCCGCCTGGCGCCTGCCCGGCCTCTTCTTGAGCTTGACGGCCTCGTCCGGCGTCTTGACGGCTTGCCCGGTCGTTACCTGGCTCGTCGGATCGGTCACGGCGCGCTCCCGTCGGCGTAGAGCAGGCAGCGGACCTCGATGCCGTCCACCAGGTACAGCGGCGGGCGGGTGGTCTCGCACGCGGGCATCACCTTCGGGCACCGCGGCGCGAACAAGCAGCCCTCCGGCTTCCTGGCCATGTTCGGTGGCTGCCCGGGGATGCCGGTCAGCGGGACCCGCGCGCCCTTGATCGACGGGAACGCGTCCATCAGCCCTGCGGTGTACGGGTGCAGCGGTGTGCCGAAGACCCGCGAGGTGGCGCCTAGCTCGGCGACCTGCCCCCCGTACATCACCATGATGCGATCGGAGAAGTGCCTGACCAGCGACATGTCGTGGGTGACGAAGACGACGCTGAAGCCGAGTTCGGCCTGCAGTTCCTTGATCTGCACCATTAGCGAGCGCTGTGCGACCACGTCGAGGGCCGACGTCGGCTCGTCCATGATCACCAGGTCGGGCGTGAACAAGAGCGCCATCGCGATCATGGCTCGCTGGCGCATGCCGCCCGAGAGCTGGTGCGGATAGCTGCGCAGGTGCTCGGGGGCGATCCCGACCATGTTGAGCACGTGCGCCGACCGGTCGGCGATCTCGGTCTTCGACCGCACGCCGTGCGCCCGCATCGCGTCCTTGTACTGCGACGCGATCGACTTCACGGGGTTGAGCGCGTTCATCGCGCTCTGCATGACGACGGACAGGTCCCGCCACCTGATCGCGGCGAGCTGCGAGTCGGTCATCCCGACCATGCTGACGCCTCGGAAAACCACGTTGCCCGAAGTAAGGCCCGCCGGCGGGCTGAGGAGCTGGGCGATCGCGAACACAAGTGTCGACTTGCCACAGCCCGACTCGCCCACGATGCCGATGAATTCGCCCCTGCGGAGGTCGAAGCTTACGTTGTCGACGGCCCGCACGTTGCCCTGCTTGGTGGCGTAATCCACGCTCAGGTCGCTGACCTGCAGGATGTGATCACCGGTGCCGGCAACCTGGCCGATGCCGTCAGCGAGCGCGCTTGACACGAATCCTCCGTACCGGTCGCAGCGCAGGGTTGCCTATCTCGTCAAACGCATAGTTGAGCAGCGCGAATGCGGCACCCAGGATGGCGATGCCGAGGCCTGGCATCAGGGCCCATAGGTACTGGCCAATGGCCAGGGCTTCGTTATTCTGCGCCCAATACAGCATCGTTCCCCAGCTCACCGAGTTCGGGTTGCCGAAGCCGATGAACTGCAGTCCGGCCGAGAACAGCACGTTGTACACCGCGGTGCCGAGGAACGCGGCGACGATCAGCGGCGTCATATTGGGAATGATCTCCACGGCGATGACGTAGAAGGTCCGCTCGCCGCGCACCCTTGCCGCCTCCAGATAGTCGCGCCCGCGGAGCGAGAGCGCCTGGGCGCGAAGTTGCCTGGCGCCGTAGCTGTATCCGGTGATGACCAGGATCGCGATCAGGACCGCGACGCCGCTGTTCGGCAGGTAGGCGGCGATGATCAGTAGCAGCGGGAAGCTGGGGATCACCAGCAGCGTGTCGGTGACCAGATTGAGCCCGCTGTCCGCGACCCCGCCGATGTAGGCGGCCGCCACGCCCATGACTACCGACAGCGTGGTTGACAGCACGCCGCTCACGACCGCGATGATGAGCGTCTCGCGCGCGCCCCAGATGAACTGGGAAAAGATGTCCTGACCGTAGACGGTGGTGCCGAACAGGTGCGCGGAGGATGGCCCGAGCGCCCGGCCGTAAATCTCGGCCCGCGGCGGATCGTGCGCGATCAGGCCGGGGACGGCTGCGAGCACGCACACGAAGGCGAGCAAGATGGCGCCCGCGCTCGCCTTGCGGTTCGAGCGCACCGCGCCGTAGAACCGTTTCAGCGCCATTCCCGTCTGGCCGGCCGCGTCGCGCGTCCGCCCCGGTCCTGGCTGGACGCCGGGTTGACCCGTGGACGGGGTGACCGGAGTGCCGAGTCCGGCAGAGAGCTCTGTGCTTGCCATCGCCTACCCCGCCGTCCTCGTCCTGGGATCGAGCAGCGCGTTCAGGACGTCGGCGACCAGGACCGCAAGCAGGACAGCCAGCGTGATCAGCAGGAACAGCGCTTGCATCAGCGGGTAGTCCTCGCCTTCGACCGCCTGGACGAGCCAGAATCCCATCCCGGGATAGTTAAAGACGTACTCGACGAGCACCGATCCGCCGAGCACGAACCCGAGCGACATCGCCAGGCCGCTGAGGTTCGGCAGGATCGCATTGCGGGCCGCGTAGTCGAACATGATGCGCCGGCCGGGCAGGCCCTTCGCGCGTGCCATCTTGATGTAGTCCTCGGACAGCACCGTGACCATGTTGTTGCGCATGGTCAGAATCCACAGGCCGATCGAGGTAATCAGGATCGCGGTGGCCGGGAGCAGCGCGTGCTGCAGCAAGTTCGCGATGAATGGCCAGTTGAAGGCCGGGAGCATGGTGTTGTCGAAGGTGCCGCTCGAAGGCAGGTGCGGCCCGTGCAGGCTGAACGCGACGATGAGCAGCATCCCGATCCAGAAGAAAGGGATCGCCGAAGTGATCACGAACACGGGCGGCAGGAAGTTGTCCAGCCAGCTGCCGCGCCGCCACGCGCCGACGATGCCGATGCCGGTGCCGAGCAGGAACGCCAGGATGGTGGTAACGCCGACGAGGCCAAGCGTCCACGGCAGCGCGTTGCTGATGATCTGAGTCACCGGGGTCGGGAGCTGACTGAGCGAAATGCCCAGGTGACCTCTGAACGTGTTGCCCAGGTAGGCGAAGTACTGCTGGATCAGGCTCTCGTGGGTGTTAATGCCGAAGGCGATCTCGAGCGGCTTCAGCGCCAGCGCGCTGATCCGGCCGTGGAATTTGGCTATCAGTGCCTCGGCTGGATTGCCTGGCATCAGGCGGGGCAACAGGAAATTCAGCGTCAGGCAGGCCCAGAGCGTCCCGAGGAAGAATCCGAGCCGGCGAAGGGCGTACCTCATGGCGTCCTCCTCATGGTCATCGTCTTCTTCCCCAAGGTCGGCCAATCCGCGTCAAATCGCAAGAGCGGTTCTGCGCGGTGCCGGATAGCCCCGGAGCCCAGGTGCGGGCTCCGGGGCTAGTCCGGTATCAGCCGCCAGCCGGCTGGAGGTGGAGGAGCTGGATGCCCCAGTCGGGGACGCTGTACGGGGCCGGCTGGGCATACGGGTCCTGCTGTGTGACCCAGCCGCTGAACTTGCTGGTGTCGTACTGGAACCAGTCGACCGACTCGGTGATCGGGATCAGCGGAACCTCGCTGAGCATGACCTGCTCGAGCTTGCTGACGATGGCGTGCTGCTGCGCCGGGTCGGTGGTGGAGCCGTAGGAGTTGATCAGCTTGTCCACCGCCGGGTTGCTGTAGCGCTCGAAGTTAGTGCTGGCCAGCTGGCCGATCGGCGCCGTGTTCGGGCCGTACAGCAGCCCGCGCAGCTCGTAGAACGGGCTCGGGCCGCTTGACCCGCTGCTGTCATAGGCCAGCTGGAACTGGCCCTTCAGCACGCGGTTGGTGTAGTCGGTGCCCGCCAGGTTGATCGGCGTGATCTTGATGCCGACGGCCTGCAGATTCTGCTGGATGACCTGAACCGAGGCGACCCAGTCAGAGTATCCGCCGACGTTGACGATGCTGAACGACAGCTCCTTGCCGTTCTTGGCCATCAGGCCGTTCGAGTCCTTCTTGTAGCCGTCCGCGGCAAGGATCGAGGTGGCCTTCTTAGGATTGAAGGTGTAGTTGCCGTACTTCGCGGACGCCGACTTATCCACCCAGGTGCTGAACGTCGGAGTGACGATGCCGGTCTGGTTGCTCGCCGGCTCATATCCGTACTCGCCAACGGTCGAGACCTTGCTGCGGTCGATGGCGTACGCCATGGCCTGACGCACGTGGAGGTCACTGAGGACGGGGTCCTTCAGGTTGATGAAGACGGACACGTTCGAGACCGGCGGGAACCAGTAGTGATAGCTCGGGCTCTTGGATGAGTAGAACTTGTTGATGCTCGGGATGAACTGGCCGCCCCACTGGGCCTTGCCCGTTGCCAGGTCCAGGTTGGCCGGATCGTTGGAGGTGTACGAGGGATAAAGGACGGTCGCGATGTGCGGCTCGCCCGGCTGGTAGTAGTGCTTGTTGGCCGTGTAGGTAATCAGCTGCGGGCTGCACTTCACCGTGTAGGCGCCGGTGCCGATCGGGTTGGCGTCGGTGAAGTTCACCGGGTTGCTCAGCTTCGACCAGATCTTCATCGGCACGATGCCCACCTGGTCGGCGATGTAGTAGAAGTACGGCACCGCCGACGTCTTGAAGTTCATGACGACGTTGTCGCCCTGCTGCGTCACGCTGGACAGCACCGACCAGACCGAGTTGAGGTCCAGAGCCTTGAACTTCTTCAGCAGGTTGAACGTGAATGCCACGTCAGCCGCGCTCATCGGCGAGCCGTCGCTGAACTTCACGCCCTTGCGAATCGTGAAGGTGAGGGTCTTATTGCCGTTGGACCAGGCGAAGGAGCTGGCCAGCCACGGGGTGGTCTTGCCGCTTTGCAGCGCATTGACGAAGACGAGCGGCTCATAGACCGGCCCGAACGATAGGCCTTGGACAGACGGGTTGAATGGGCTGAAGCCGCAGGTCCAGGTGGCGCCTGACTCGTTGGAAATCTGCAGGACCCCGCTGGGACCCGACCCGTTGGTGGCCGGTCCTGGGCTCGGTGTGGAGGAACATGCTGCGGCCAGCAGACCCGCCGCAACGACGACCCCGATCTTGGATAGGCGTCTCATAGCTTCGGCCCTTCGTGAAAACTGCTTGTTACTGAGTGGAGTACGTCGCGGCGCGCCCATGTGCCGGACGATGGCCGGCCGGGGAGGCCAGCCCGGCCAGATGCTGCTGACAGTCACCCTGTCGGCGATAGTGCCACTAACTATCATGAATGTCTATATTCTCCAGAATTCCTGAATTCCTGAATTCCTGACTACTGGCGCGATCGCGTTGATTGATCTTGTTTGAACGAGGCGGTGTTCGCTGCTTTTCGCGCGATCGCGATGGTTCGCTTCGCGCTCCGAGGGGTGCCGGGTGCCAGGGCGGCGCACGCGGCGTGATCAGCGGACGGTCTGACCATGACCCTGCCAGTTCGGTAACAATGCCAGAGTGACCACTATCGTTGAGATTGTTAGGACAGTATCCTAACTATCCGAGCCGTAACAGAGTTCGTGGCCGAAACGTAACCTGGCGAATGAACCGTGTGCGGCAAGGCTGGCTGGCGCGCGCTGCCAGCCCAGGACGTCAGTGGCGGGACGTCAGTGGCCAGCGGCCGGTGGCCGGGTTTGGCAAGACCCGTTGCCGGCCGCTGCACGTCGCTCGCCCGGATGGTCCGGGCTCGCAGAGCTGTACGCAGCGGGAGGCTGCACTGTGGACACGATCTCGTTCGGCCTGGTGTTCCTCGAGCTTGTCTTCGGGCAGCTCGACAGGCTGCCCGGGCCAGGCGAGGAGGTCTTCAGTGCCGACTTCGCCATCTCCTGCGGCGGCGCCGTCACCAGCGCCACCGCGGCTGCCGACGGCGGGGTACGGGCCGGGCTGTGCACCATGCTCGGCGACGATTTCGGCACCCAGGTGGTTACCGAGCACTGCGCCGCTGTCGGGATCGATCTGGCACCGTCCGTACAGCTCGAAGGGCCGACGGCCGGGATCACAGCGTGCTGAACTTCGACGGCGACCGGGGCTTCGTGACCCACCTGCCGTCCGTTCGCGATGAGCGCGCGGGGCCGAGGTCGAGCGCTGGCGCACGGTCCTGCGGCGAGAGCGTCCTGCCTGGTGCTACCTGCACGCGGACCGCAAGGTGCCTGACTTCCTGCGCGACGCACGCGAACTAGGCTGCAAGATCATGCTCGACACGGCACTCGGGGACGCGAGGGAGCCACGGGATCGCGACGCGGTGATCGAGTGCGTCGGCATGGCCGACGTCTTCGTGCCGAACACCGCCGAACTGCTCGCACTGACCGGAGCGGCCGACCTGACCGGGGCGGTGCGCGCCGCGGCCGGCTGGGGCGCCCAGCTCGTCGTGACCCGCGGCGGGGCAGGCGCGCTGGTGACCGATGCCTGACGGCTCGGCCATCGAGGTGGCCGACGGCGTCCGCGAGGTTCAGGTCCGCGATCTGACCGGCGCTGGCGACAGCTTCGCCGGGGCGATGATGGCGGCGCTGATCGGCGGCGCCTCGCTCGTCGAGGCCACGGTCGCGGCAAACGCGGCCGGATCGCTGGCCGTGAGCAGGCTGGGCGCGGTTGGCGCGGTCAACGCCGACGGAGCGGGCGCGGGCTGGCCGCTGAGTCCGCTCGCGGTCAGGGAGGTCGTGCGATCTCTGCAGGCCTCCGCGGTCGATCAGCCAGGTGCTCTTGGGCGCGAGGGGACGATGCGATGAAGCTCACGGTGCTCGGCGGCGGTGGCGTGCGGATGCCTGCGTTCGTGCGGGCGGTGCTTGCCAGCAGGCCGGGCACGTTCGATGAGATCTGCCTGTTCGAGCCCGATGCGATCAGGCGCGCGACGACGGCCAGGCTGGCCGCCGAGGTCGGCGTGGTGCTTGGGCAGCCGGATGTTGTCACCGTGACGGCCGACGCCGCTGCGGCATTCACCGGCGCCGACTACGTCTTCTCGGCCATCAGGGTCGGCGGCGACCGCGGCAGGGTGATCGACGAGCAGCTTGCGTTGCGCAGGGGCATGGTGGGTCAGGAGACCACCGGACCGGGCGGGTGCGCGATGGCGCTGCGGACCATACCCGTGGTGCTGTCTTACTGCGAGCTGCTGAGCCAGTGCTCGCCCGGTGCGGTGCTGATCAACTTCACGAATCCGGCCGGCCTGATCACCCAGGCGGTCAGCGCGCAGGGGAAGGTGCGGGCGGTCGGCGTCTGCGACACACCCTCGGGAGCGATCGCTGAACTCGCGGCGCTCGCCGGCGGTCGGTCGGCGCGGCCAGATCAGGCACCGGCAGGTCGGGCGCGGCCAGGTCAGGCACCGTCAAAGCCAGGTACGGCGGCCTGAACCACCTGGGCTGGATCACCTCGTTCGAGCTCGACGGCAAGGAGCTGATCGGCGACCTGATCGCCAGGTTCGACGAGCTGCAGCGGGCCAGCGACCACCTGGCGGCCTTCGACGCCGACCTGGTCAGGCGGGTGGGCGCGATCCCGACCGAGTACGTGTACTACTACTACGACGCGCAGCGATACGTCGACGGCGTACGCAGGGCCGGGACCAGCAGGGGCGAGGACGTGCTCGGCCTGAACAGTGAACTGCTGACCGCGATCGGCAAGGCGTTCGCCGACGGCGACGTGCACGCGGCATGGTCGGCTTACGCCAGCCTGATCGGGGTCAGGCACGACACGTACATGAAGACCGACACCCAGGGCGCCAGCGGGCAGGCGGAGGCGCGGGCCGCGCGGGCGGCCGCTGGCGCCGTCCCGATCGAGGCCGAGGAGCTCGGCGGCTACGAGGGTCTCGCGCTCCGCGTCATCGACGGCCTGTCCGGCCGGCGAGCCGGCGACGTGATCGTCAATATGCGCAACGGTGGCTGCGCTGGACTTCCTCGACGCCAGACGACGTCGTCGAGGTCCCCGCGCGGGTCGACTCCGACGGGCTCACCCAGCTGCCCGCCGCTGACCTGCCGGGGTCGTGCCGGTCGCTGGTGCTGGCCGTGAAGGACTACGAGCGCGGGATTGTTGAGGCCGCCATGACGGGGAACGCCGGCCTGGCGGCGGTCGCGCTCGCCGAGCATCCGCTGGTGCCCGGCATCACCGCGGCGAGGGAACTGATGGCCGACTACATCGACCAGCACGGCGAGCACCTCGCCTATCTGCGGTAGGGGGTCTGGCCCTCGATGACCGACCTTGAGGCCCGGCCCGCGATCCAGGCCGGTTCCCCGATCCAGGCCGGGTCAGGCATGCAGGCCGGGTCGGGATGCAGCCGGCCAGGCCGCAGCTCATCAGGACCATGAACGAGCAGTTGCTGCTCAACCAGATCCGCCAGCTCGGCCTGTGCTCGCGCGCGGACCTGGCGCGGCTGTCAGGGCTGTCCAAGCCGACCGTGTCGCTGGCGCTCGCCAACGTCGAGCGTTCCGGGCTGGTCAGGACCGCCGGGCAGCGCACCGGCGTGCCTGGCAGGTCCGCGGTGCTTTACGAGATCAGGCCGGAGGCCGGCTACGTGCTCGGGCTGGACATCGGCCACGAGTACCTGCGCGGCGCCGTCACCGACCTGACCGGCGAGATCAGGGCGAAGGCCGAGTCGCGTTGCACGGCGGCGAGCGTGCGCAAGCGGGTCGGCGAGCTGATCAGGCTCGCCGACGGAATCTGCGCGGCCGCGAGCATCACCAGGGACGATGTGACCCAGACGGTGCTTGGCACGCCTGGCGTCTACGACCCGAGACTGGACGCGATCACCCTCACCGGCGGGATGGCAGGCTGGGATCGGCCCGCGGTGCTGGCCGACCTGCGCCGCGCGTTCGGCGTCAACGTGGCGGTCGAGAACGACACCGACGCCGCGGCGCTCGCCGAGCGGGAGCACGGGCACGGCAGGGAGTTCGCGAGCTTCGTCTTCGTCTCCATCGGGACCGGCATCGGGATGGGCCTGGTGCTCGGCGGTCAGTTGCACCGTGGCGCGCACGGCGTCGCGGGCGAGATCGCGTTCCTGCCGATCGCCGAGGGCCCGAGCCGGGACGTCGCCGACGACGAGGTGCGCAGGCGCGGCACGCTTGAGGCGGTCGGATCGGCGGCGGCCATTGTGCGGGCCGCCCGCAAGGCCGGGCTGCGCGCCCAGTCGGCACGGCACGTCTTCGCGGCGGCGGCGGCCGGCGAGGAGCGGGCGGCCGCGATCGTGGCCGCCGAGGCCCGGCTGGTGGCGAAGGCCGTCTGCGCGATCATCGCCGTCGTCGACCCTGGCCTCGTCGTGCTCGGCGGCGGCATCGGTCAGGCGCCGGGGTTCGCCGCGGCGGTGAGCGCCGAGCTCGGCCAGATCGCTCCGGTACTGCCTGAGCTCAGGGTGAGCGCGCTCGGGACGAGCGCGGTCGTCGACGGCTGCCTCGCGGCCGGCGACGACCTGGCCTGGCGGCGGCTCACCGCGCAATTGGCCCAGCCCGCTGCGGACCAGGCTCCGGCAGATCAGGCGCCGGCAGATCAGGTGCCAGGCGCGCTGGCAGGGGAGTCCGAGCTTGGCGATCAGGCCAGAACCAGCCGTGGCCGCTGAGCTGGCTGAGCCGCGGCCGTACGCCGCGGTCAGTTCAGCGGGCAGTTGATCGGAGTTCGGGCACGTCTGCTCGGCTGGGTCAGGTGAAGTAGGCGCTCGACTGGCGCTGCCACAGGAAGAGCACGGCGCCGGCTCCGCCAGCCAGGTGAGGGACGTGTACACCAGGTTGGTCGCCGTGCCAGAGCCGATGATGTGCGCGATCAGGTTCCAGGTCCCCAGGGCCAGGAACACGGTCGCGACGTACCTGGCCCACTTCAGGCCGCTCCGGTTCGCCCTGGCCATGAACACCCAGGCGCCGATCTCGAGCAGGCCGGAGACGACGGCGACCGTGATCAGGAAATTCTGGGTGGCGTGCAGCTGGGCGAGCGTGGCGTTGGGGTGGCTGGCGCGCAGTGACTTCTCATCCGTGGCTATCGCGATGGCGCTGAGCACCAGCCCGATGGCGGTCAGCGCGGCTCCCGCGTACATCAGGCGGGTGGCGATGACGACGGGCCTCGGCGGATCCGGGCGCACCGGCGTGACGCTTTCTGGCCGCACGGCCGGTGCCTTGGGCTGGTTCATGATCGGTCCTTGGTCGTTCTGGCCAGGCAGCTTACCTCTCGGCTGGGTCCTGCGGCGTGTCCGGCTTGTACTTGAAGAGCCAGACGTGCTGGCCGCGCGGGCACTGTATCCCGCCCACGTCGCTGCCGGCCAGGCAGTAGTCGCCCGCCTTGCGGAAGCCGACGCGCTCCAGGTAGAGGGTCAAGCGCTTGTAGCGGCCCCACTGATGGTGGTCGGTCCACACGTTCCGCCACTCGACCACCCAGCCGACGTGCACCTTCTTCAGGTCTGCGCGAGCCGCGGCGATCCTGGTCGGATACAGCGGACCTGACTTCTCCGCGACGTACAGATACCGGTAGAACGCGTGCTTGGCGATCCCCTTGTTCGCCAACTTCGACACCCAGGCCATGTAGGCGATGGAGCGCGGGTGCTGGTCGTGCGTGGCGATCAGGAGCGAGCTAGGCGCGATCGGCTGGCCGGTCACGCCGACGCCGCCGCGCAGGCCGTACGGAACGTCGACGACGATCGATTTGCTGTGGTCCTGCGTCAGCTGCCGGTCAAGCGCGGGAATCACCGAATGCATCGAGCCGTGGTAGCCGAAGTTCGACGGATACCCGGGCGAGGTGGCCGGAGCGCCTGACCAGCCGGCTTCGAGCGCGCCGAGCGCGACGACGACGGCGATCAGGGGCCTGGTGCTGCGGCGCATGCTCAGCCACTGCACGACAAGCCCCGCCAGCATCGCGGCGCCGAGCAGCCCGACGAGCGCGAACCTGTCGGCCTCGCGCAGGCCGGACAGGCCAGGGATGCGGACCAGCCAGGTGTAGGGCATCAGGTCCGACACCACGACTGGCTTCCAGACCCCGTTGACCGGGCCGCCCTTGTAGACCACCTTCGTGGCCTGGACATGACTCATCAGCGGCAGGTACTGGGTGCAGAAGTGCCCGTAGACCTTGCCAGGCCGGTGATAGATCCCGGCGCTGATCACGCAGTGCTTCCCGATGGTCAGGCTGGTGCCGAGCGCGAGGACCGCGCTTCCGAGCCACAGCCCGACCCAGGCCCAGGTGCTGCGCTTGCGCCAGCCGACGACGAGGCCGAGCAGGGCCAGCGCCGGTGAGCACCGCCCCGAACGTCGGCAGGCCCTCGAGCACTTTGCTCGGAGTTGTAGTAGCTGTAGGACGACGCCAGGTGCCCGAGCCCGAAGTTCGCGAGCCGCGGCGACGGCGAGAACAGCGTCGGCAGCGACACCCCGAACTGGGCATAGTTCGAGCGCTAGCTGGCCGATCGGCGGATTGGCGCCGCCCGCCGAGATCTGCTGCAGCATGCGCGATGAGCTGGGGTAGCGCGACGATGATCGCGACCAGCGCCCCGGCGCCGAGCGGCTTGATCGCCTTGCGGAACAGCGTCGCGGTTCCTGATGACGGCGCCGATCAGCCAGGGAATCAAGATGACGACCGCGAGGATGATCGCGACGACCGTGCTCTCCTGGTTGATCAGGATCGACGCGCCGAGCGCGGCCCCGAGGACGATCGCCGATGCGAGCCTCGGATTGCGGCGGAACCTGACGGCGGCCTCGATCGTCACCGGCAGGAAGATCGTGCCGATGGCGATGTTGACGTGGTACCAGTCCTGCCAGAGCAGCATCGACGACGAGGCCGAAGAAGGCGCCAGCGACGATCGCGCCTGGCTGGTTCAGCCAGAGCCTGGCCGCCCGGTACATCGCGTAGCAGAGCAGGCCAGGCGTCACGATCGTGAGCAGCGTGAAGGACGCGGAGGGTCCGTAGAGCACCGTGATCGGCGCCATGATCCAGCCCGCCAGCGGCATCAGCGTGCTGAACGCCAGGTGGGTGCCGACCGGCGCCGCCATGTACGCCGGTGAAGAACGGGTTGTTCAGGTGGATCAACTGGTGCTCTACCCACCAGAGGTCCCAGACGTAGCTCGAGACGTCCGAAGTGGCAGGGAGCTTGCCGTCGGCGAGCCAGGTGAACCGCGGCCAGGTGACGGCGATGCCCGCGCCCAGGTAGACGAGGATCAGGACCAGGTGCTGCACCCACGTGTGCCTGAACGCGCGCCGGACGGCGCCCCACCAGCCACCGCCCTCGGCGGGCCCGCGCGGCCCGGCCGGCCCGGCCGGAGTTCCAACGGCCGTGTCGTTGTCATCCGCCGTCGCTGTCGCCGCTGGCTGTCGCCGCTGCTGGTCCCTGTGTCGCGGCGGCTGGCGTACCGCCCTGGCTCGCGTCCTCAGGCGCGGCAAGCGCCGCGCCGTCGGCCGCGGTCGCGTGCTGGCCGACACCGGTGCCGGGATCGGCCTCGGTCAGGACTGCTGTTGATCGGGCGGACTCCTCGGCGGTCTCGTCCTCCGACTCCGCAGTACGCGCCGAGCCCGCGCTTTCCTGCGCGGATGAAGGCTCGCTCGACCGGCCCGGGTCCGGCTGCGCCGGATCAGGATGGTTCGGCTGGCCGTCTTTGCCACGGCCTGCACGGATCATCGGACCACCTTGTCTACGCTCTGACCGATCCTTATATACCGGCTGTGCAGCGGGTTATCCAAGGATTGATCAGGCCAGGAGCCACGCCACTTGCCGGCCACGTACAAGCGCCGGACCTGGGCAGTAGCAGCAATCCGCCGGCGGAGAACCGCCAACAGCACAGGCTAGAGTCCATCAGGTGGCACTCAGGGAGACCAGCCTACGCCCGCCGCCGCCATGGCTGATCCGGTGGGAGATCTTCGCGGTCTTCGCCGTGTCGCTCGGGGCGAGCGGGCTCAATGCATTCCTTTCCCTGATCGGCTCGCTGCTACAGAAGAAATCGCTGGCCGCGCCAGCATGCCCTGCTGGTCGGCTCGCTCGCCCAGAACCACTGGCTGGACCTGGTCCTGCAGCTGGCCGGCATCGCCGAGAACCTGGCGCCGGTCGTGCTCGTGCTCTACCTGATGGCCAGGTCGGGCGAGCCGCCATCGACGATCGGCCTGGACGCCACCGAGCCGGGCAAGGACGCCGGGCGCGGCGCGCTGCTGGCGATCCTGATTGGCGGCAGCGGGCTCGGCCTGTACCTGGCGGCCTTTCACCTCGGGTTCAACCTCAACGTGGTGCCGGAGCACCTGCCTGCCGGTCTGGTGGCGCATTCCCGTCCTGCTGCTCGACGGGCTGCAGAACGGCGTGCTCGAGGAGATCCTGGTCCTCGGCTACCTGCTGACCAGGCTGGAGCAACTCGAGTGGTCCGCGGGCCGCGCGATCGCCGTCAGCGCGCTGCTGCGCGGCAGCTATCACCTGTACCAGGGGTTCGGCGGATTCCTCGGGAACGCCGCGATGGGCCTTATCTTCGGCGTGCTCTTCCGCCGCTGGCGCAGGGTCACGCCGATGATCATCGCCCATTCGCTGATCGACATCGACCGCGTTCATCGGCTACGCGGCCCTGCACGGCAAGGTCTCCTGGCTGCCCTGAGCGCGGCGGTCCTGTTGTTACCTGGCGAGGCCCTCGATGACGGTGGCGCCCGGGAGATCGGCCAGCGTCTTGCCGGCCAGCGCCAGCTTGGACCTGCGCAGCCCGCTGCCGATGACGACCTGCGCGGCGGCGGCGACCGCCGCGTCGACCAGCACCGGCCAGCCGTCGGGCAGCCCGATCGGCGTGATCCCGCCGTACTCCATGCCGGTCTCCGCGACCGCGACATCCATGGCGGCGAACGAGGCCTTGCGCACGTCAAGTGCGCGCCGCGCGACGTTGTTGACGTCGGCACGGGTCGTGGCCAGGATCACGCACGCGGCGTATCTGATCTCGCCCTCGCGTCGGCCCGCGATCACGACACAGTTCGCTGATTCGGTCAGTGCCACGCCGTAGCGTTCGCAGAATGCCGCCGTGTCGGCGAGATCAGGATCGATGGCCACGACGCCAACGTCCTCGGCTGGCCTGGTCCACGAAGGATCGGTCAGTGCCGCGGCGACGGGCGCGGCTAGCAGGTCAGGCTGGCTGGTCGCCGGGACGAACTCGAGATTGCCCATGGTGAAGGTCACCAGGGAATTCTAAGGCGCAGGTCGTCAGCCACGGCGGCCGATGCCGCGCCCCTGCTCCGTTGGCCGGCGCGGAACTGCTCAGCCGCTGAGGCTGCCGAGCGTGACCTGGACCTGGCGCGGATTGCCGTTGCGTAGCACCTCGACAGCGACCCGCTCGCCTGGGCGGAAGCTGATCAGTTCGTTCTCGAGCGCCCCGATGTCGGCCGTCGCGCGACCATCGATGCCCACGATCACGTCGCCGGGCTTAATCCCCGCGTCGGCTGCCGCGCCGCCCGGCCTGGCGGACTCCACGCTCACGCCATCGGGCTTTCCAGCGGAGTTCACGTGCGTTTCGCCCTTGATCTCCAGCGAGGCCCGGTCGGACCTGGTCACCTTGCCGGTCTTGATCAACTGTGAGCTGATGTTCCTGACGGTGTTCGACGGAATCGCGAACCCGATGCCCTGGGAGGCCCCCTCGATCTGCGGGTCCTCCGCCGTCAGCGTCGGAATGCCGAGCACCTTGCCAGACAGCAGGACGAGCGCCCCGCCGCTGTTGCCAGGGTTGATGGCGGCGCTGGTCTGGACGGCGTCGACGATCACGGTCGGCGGGTGACCGGGGATGGTGGGGCCGGTGACGGTCCGGCCGGTTGCCGAGACGATGCCCTGCGTGACGCTATCGGTCAGCCCGTACGGGCTGCCCATGGCCAGCACTATCGCGCCGACGTGAGTTTTGGCCGAGTTCGCCCAGTGCACCGGCCTCAACGCGCCAGCGCCCTTCATGACCTTGATAACCGCGAGGTCGTCGGGCGAGAACAGGCCGACCAGCCTGGCCTTCATCGGCTTGCTGGCGGTCGAGACCCTGACTTCGAACTTCTTGGCCGTCCCGACGACGTGCGCGTTGGTGACGATGTCGCCGCGCCGGTCGTAGACCACACCCGAGCCGGTGGCCTGGCCAGCGCTGATCTCGACGACCGACGGCAGCGCTCGGGTGATCGCCGATTCGTAATCCCGTTGGAGCGGGGTTCGCGCCTGGGTCTGGTCATCCCCAGTCGAGGTGCACGCCGTGACACCGGTCACCGCCGAGACGGTGATCAGCGCTAGCACCAACCCGGGCCGCGCCTGGCTGTGCCGCCCGAGAACCGACGACATCTCACATACCCCCCGCAGCAGGAAACGCCGCTCTCCTAGTCTTCCACCATGACGATTTCCGAATCTCCAGGCGAAACTATCGGCGGCTCAGGGATTGGCCTCGGCGAGGTCTCGGTTGTGGCGTTGCGCGAGGCGATGTCGGCCGGGCGGCTGACATCAGCGGATCTGGTCCGGTTCTACCTGGAACGGATTGAGCGTCACAACCCCGCGCTCGGGGCGGTGATCTCGGTCAGCGACGACGCTGCCGCGCAGGCCGCCGCCGTCGACGAGGCGCGGGCCTCCGGCGCCGAGCTCGGCCCGCTGGCCGGCATTCCGGTGCTGATCAAGGACAACATCTCGATGGCTGGCTCGCCGGCGACCGCCGGCTCACCCGCGCTGCTCGGCGCGGCGGCGGAGGACGCGTTCGTGGTGGGCAGGCTGCGCGCGGCCAATGTGGTCATCGTGGGCAAGGCCAACCTGTCTGAGTGGGCGAACTTCCGGTCCACGCAGTCCTCCAGTGGCTGGTCGACGCTGGGCGGCCAGGCGGTCAACCCGAACGGCGCCGGCCGGAGCCCGTCAGGGTCGAGCTCCGGCTCGGGGGTCGCGGTGGCCGGCGGGCTCGCGCCGCTCGCCGTCGGGACGGAGACGGACGGCTCGATCGTGAGCCCGTCGCACGCGAACGGCATCGTCGGCATCAAGCCGACGCTCGGCCTGGTCAGCAGGACCGGCATCATCCCGATATCGGCCGAGCAGGACACCGCTGGCCCGATGACCAGGTCCGTGGCCGACGCGGCCGCGCTGCTCGGCGCGCTGGCCGGCGCCGATCAGGCCGATGCCGCGACCGCTGGTGCGGCTGGTCAGCCCGCCGACTACACGCAGTTCCTCGACCCCGCGGCGCTCGAGGGCGCCAGGATCGGGATCTGGCGGGAAGGCTCGGCGCAGGCGGTCGCCGCTGCCGCCGCGCTGCTCGACTCTGTCGTCACGCTGCTGCGCGCCCACGGCGCGGAGATCATCGACCCGGTCGAGCTGGCTGACGCGGACAAGATCGGCGAGCCCGAGTTCCTCGCGCTGCGGCATGAGTTCAAGGACGACCTCAACGCGTACCTGCGCGGACTGGACGGCTCGCACCCGAAGTCGCTCGCAGAACTGATCGAGTACAACAACGCGCACGCCGACCGGGTGCTCGTGCACTTCGGCCAGCAGATCTTCGAGCAGGCCGAGGCGACCGGCGGCCGGTCCGACGAGAAGTGGGCGACCGCACGGGGCGACGCCAGGAGGATCGCCACCTCGGGCCTCGACGCCGCGCTCGCCGAGCACCGGCTGGACGCGGTTCTCGCCCTCAGCGGCAACCCCGCCTGGCTCACCGACTACGTGCTCGGCGACCACTACAGCATCGGCACGTCCTCGCCGGCCGCCGTGTCCGGATACCCGGCGATCACGGTTCCCGCCGGTCGGGTGAGCGGGCTGCCGGTCGGGATCTCGCTGATCGGCCCCGCCTGGAGCGAGCCAAAGCTGATCGCCCTCGCCCACGCCTTCGAACTAGCCCGCGGCTGATCCCGGCTCCCAGTGCGGGCGGACGCCCCAGGTGTCCGCCCGCGCCGGTGCCGGCCGCCGCACGAGCCTGCCGCCCGACGCCGGTCCGCATCAAGCTCACCCGTACCGCACAGAGACGGCGGCACGGAGCCGGGCCCCGCTGGCCCGCCCGAGCCCGCCCGACCCGCGCCAATCTCGCCGGCCTGCGCCGAGCCCGGCTAGCCGCCAAGCTCAACTGTCCCGTCAGACACATCAGTCACACGGGTAGCTTGCGTCACGCGACGTCGGGCGATGCTCGGGGGAGGCAGCGTATCGATGGTCCATCCATTTCGGATTCTGGTGATGGGTGGACCACCCATACACGCGGTACAGCGCCCCGTCGGCTGGCCGCAAGTGCGCAGCCTTCCACATGTCCCAGAGGTCACTTCAGACACTCAGGCGTCGTTACCCGTCCGGTTCCTGTGTATGCAAGCCACCACTCATTGTGGTTTCCGGCATGGACTGCCACTCTTCAACGCACGCCGGGCTGGCCGCTGGTCCGCGAGGCGGCGCAGCGGCGGGTGCCCGGGCCGGGATTGGCGCACCGCCAGAGCGATCGGCGGCCGCGCATTGCGACGGCAGCGTTCTCATGGGGGCGGCGCCAGGAGATGCTGTCGCCGGTCAGGTTCACGAGCCATTCCGCGCCAGTCTCCAGGGCGATCCCCGCACGACAGGCCAGGTCCGGGTGATAGGTCCCAAGTCGAGCGATAACCTAGCCGCCATGGACTCCTGGCCTGCTGCGCGTGTTCCCAGACTGCCCGGACGCGGCCCCGAGACCTTCATCTGGGACACGGCGAGCGGCGGGCCGGCCCAGGCCGCGCGGGGCCGCATCGCGACGATCTACGCGTGTGGGATCACGCCCTACGACGCGACGCACATCGGCCATGCGGCGACCTATATCGCTTGGGATTTGTTGGTCAGAGCGTGGCTCGACGCGGGCCACGAGGTGCGTTATATCCAGAATGTCACTGACGTTGATGACCCTTTGCTCGAGCGCGCTGACCGGGACGGCGAGGACTGGCGCGAACTCGCCGACCGTGAGATCGACCTCTACCGGTCGGACATGGCCGCGCTGCGGCTGTTGCCGCCTGATCATCTGATCGGCGCGGTTGAGGCTCTCGAAGTCATCGACTCGTTCAGCGGGCTGCTCGCCGACCGAGGCTCCTTGTATGACCTCGAAGGCGACGTCTACTTCTGCCGCTCGGCGGACACCGCGTTCGGTTCGGTGTCTGGCCTGGATATTGAGACGATGATCAAGCTGTCGGCGGAACGCGGCGGTGATCCGGGCCGGGCCGGCAAGAAGGACGCGCTGGATCCGCTGGTCTGGCTCGCGAGGAGGCCGGGCGAGCCGTCATGGGACTCCAGGTTCGGCCAAGGGCGACCTGGCTGGCACGTCGAGTGCGCCGCGATCGCCACGAAGTACCTGGGTGATGTCTTCGACGTGCAGGCCGGCGGCTCTGACCTGATCTTCCCGCACCACGAGATGAGCGCCTCGCACGCCAGGGTCGCGCTCGGCTCGGCCGGATCATCCGACGGCGCGGTCGCACCGGACGGCGAGGCGTTCGCGCGCCGGTACGCGCATGCGGGCATGGTCCGGCTGGGCGGCGAGAAAATGTCCAAATCGCTCGGCAACCTGGTCTTCGTGTCGGTGCTGCGGGAAACGGGCACTGACCCGATGGCGATCAGGCTCTCGACCCTCGCACACCGCTACCGGCAGGACTGGGACTGGACCGACGAGGGGCTGGCCGAAGCGAACCAGCGCCTGGAACTGTGGCGTACCGCGGTCCGGATCGGACTCGCGGGCGCCGCCAGCCCCGTGACCGAACCGGGTCCAGTTGGCCCGGGCGACGTAGGTCCGAGCCAGGCGAGCAAGGCAGTGCTCGATGCGATCCGCGAGCGGATGGCGGATGACCTCGACGCTCCTGGCGCGCTCGCGATCGTGGACGAGTGGGCCGAGACGATGCTGACGACTGCGCCATCAATCGGGGGCTCCGACCATGCCGCATCAACGAGGCTGGTCAGGGACGCCGTCGACGCTCTTCTAGGCGTCGCGCTGTAGTTCGCGCCGCCCGCCAGGCTTCTCAGCGGGCTGTGAACCCGGCCGATGTCAAGACCCAGTTTTATCCCTGGGGACAACGAGCGTCGCCGTACACAGGCACCAACATTGAGGCTGTCTTCGGCCGCCTGACCAGACAAGCCTGGTCCCATGAACGAATCTCAGTCACGCGATCCGGATGCCATTGACCCCAAGACGACTGGTCTGCGCTGCCGGGTGCGCATTGGCTCGGCCGAGGGGATACTCGCGGTCGTCCCGCACCTGCTGGGCTTCAAGCCAGCCGACAGTCTGGTGATGCTCGGCATCGGCGGCCCGCACGACAGGATCAGGCTTGCCTTCCGCTACGACCTGCCCGATCCGCCAGAAGAAGAGCTGGCGGGCGACATCGCGGAGCATGCGATCGCCGTTCTTCGTCGCCAGCATCTGGGCATGGCCATCGCGGTGGGCTACGGCTCGGGCGCCGCTGTCACGCCCGTGATGGATGCCATCGTTCCCGCTTTACGCGAGGCCGGCATCGGCGTGCAAGACGCGCTCCGGGTGGAGGGCGGCAGGTATTGGTCGTATGTATGTGAGGACCCAGAATGCTGCCTGCCGGACGGCATGCCGTTCGACACTGCAGGTCATCCCGCGTCGGCGACCCTCGCGGCCGCCGGCCTGACCGTTCGCGCCGACCGGGCGGCGCTGGCTGGCACCATCGCGCCGGTAGGCGAGGTCGCCTCGTCGATGCGGGCAGCAGTGGGCCGGGCGCGCCGACGGGCTGGAGAACTGATCGACCTGCCGGCGGCCGCGGATGGAGGCGACCCCTTCCTCCCAGTCGCCGACGCCGGGCGTCGCTCGGTCAAGCAGGTGATCACCAGGTACCGGCGCGGGGGCCGGCTGACCGATCACGAGGAGATGGCCTGGCTGGGGGTCACCCTCGCAGATTTGCGGGTCCGCGATGACGCCTGGGCCAGGATGGATCCCGGGTTTCACGAGGCGCACCAGCGGTTGTGGGTCGATCTCGTGCGACACCTGCCGACCGAGTACGTCGCGGCCCCCGCGGCGCTGCTTGCCTTCACCGCGTGGCAAGGCGGCGAGGGTGCGCTTGCCAGCGTGGCGATCGAGCGGGCGCTGCAGGCCAACTCCGAGTACTCCATGGCGCTGCTGATTGCCGATGCCCTGCACGCCGGTCTGCCGCCGTCGGCCGCCCGGCTGCCTATGACGCCCAAGCAGGTGGCGGCCAGCTATGCGCGGAGGCGGACGACTGGCTGGGGTGAGCCCGGCTGGAAGCAAGCTTGCTGACGTCGGATGGGCGGCCTAAGCCGGCTGACCGGCGACCGGGTCGAAGCCCGCCAGCAGCGAGGCCAGTTCGCGACCCTGGCGGTAGCGCAAGGCCGCGGGCGGAAGGTCGGCGCGGCGCCCGCTGAGGATCACGGTGAGCGTGCCGGTGCTGACGATGTCAGCGCCGGGGCCGGCGTCAGCGGGACCGACAGCGCCGCCTGCCTGCTGTGCGCGGCGCAGCGCTTGAGCCGCGACGGCGGCGGCGGAGCCGAACAGGGTCGCGCCCGGCATCGCGAGCCTGATTTGGTCGGCGGCGAGTTCGTATTCGGTGCATCCCATCACGACGGCGCCGCAGTCGGCGGGCGTGCGCAGTGCGGCATCGGCGATGGCCGCCTCCGTTGCCTCGGCGTCCCCGGCGTCGATCGCCGTGGCGAGGCCCGGGCAGGCGACCGGAGTCACCGTCGCGCCGCCGCCGAACTGCTCGATCAGCCTGCGCTGATAGTCGCTCGCGGTCGTCGCGACCGTCGCCCAGATAGCTACCGAGCCGGCGACCGCCGCGGCTGGCTTGATCGCGGGCACGGTGCCGACGACGGGAATGCCCGGCTCGAACTCGGCCCTCAGTGCGTCGAGCGCGTGCACGCTGCCGGTATTACAGGCCATGACGATCACGTCGGGCTCGTAGCTCGCAGCGGCCCTGGCGATCGTTAGCGAGCGCTCGGCGATGTCATCAGGCGTCCGCGGACCCCACGGCATGCCTTCCGGGTCCATCGCGATGATCAAATCGGCGTCCGGCCGGAGTTTGTGCAGTTCACTGGCCGCGACCAGCAGACCGAGCCCGGAATTGATGAGCGCGAATCGCATCCGCCCACTGTAAAAGATGGATCGGGCAAGCTTGGTCAATCAGCGGTAATGAGACAGTACGGACAGATCAAAGCCGCAGGTCGTGGCCGACTCCTCGCTGCGGCCAGGGCCACGTCGGCCTCGCAGGACGTCGGCCACGGCAGGGCGTCGGCCGCGGCAGGCAGGACGTCGGCTGAGGGCAGGGAGAGCGTCAGTCGAGCGCCGGGAGGCCGTCGATGCTGACGGTGTTGTACTTGATGCGATAGGCAGCGAGGTCCTCGGCCGAGCGGCGTTCTGACCACCTGGTCAGGAGGTCGCGCTCCTCGGTGAGTTCCATCACCGGGACGGCGTAGCCGCAGGAGTCGGCGATGCGGTCGACGGCGACGACGATGATCGCGCGCTGGTTGCCGCGGTCGGTGCCCGCACTCCGGTCGGTGCCGCGCTGCGGTCGGTGGCCGCGCTGGTCGGTGGCCGCGCCCGGTCGGTGGCCGCGCTGCGGTCGGTGGCCGCGCTCCGGTCGGTGGCCGCGCCGCGGTCGGCCGCGGCCTGGAAGTGCGCGGCGAACTCGGGCCAGTCTGCGTCCTCTGGCACCACAGTCCTGCCGGTGCCGTAGATCCGCAGGATCTTCGGCTGGCGGTCGAACGAGCAGAACATGATCGTGATCTTGCCGTTCTGGCGGATGTGCGCGATGGTCTCTGCGCCGCTTCCTGTCAGGTCGAGGTAAGCGACGGTCAGCGGGTCGAGCACGGCGAACGTGTCGCGGTATCCCTTCGGGGAGACGTTGACGTGCCCGCCTTGGCCGTCCTCGTCCAGGCAGGGCGCCGTCGCCACGAAGAACATCGGCTGGTTGCGGATGAACGTGATCAGTCGTTCGTCTAGCTCGGGAAAGACCGTGGCCATGCTGCCTCCACCCGACGATGCGCTCGTCGTTCGTCTCCACGCCGTCCGCCCGACCCACCTGGGCGGAGCCTCAGCCGGACTTCGTACGCTTGGGGGTTGACTAGGCCGGCTGGGTGATTGCCAGGGTAGTTCGCGACCCTGACGGGGGTGCCAGCGGCCACGATCGGGGGGTCGGTGGTCACATGAGCCGGATGTCGCCTGGGATACTCGCGCCGCCACGTGAGGTGCTGAGCCCGCAAGAGTGGCACCGCGAGGGACGGCTGAGACGGGCGTCGGTGCCCAGGTCCAGTCACGCTGCCTGGGTCGAGCCGCCAGATCGGCCAGATCCGCTGAGCATCCTCGAGGAGCAGGCCGGCGAGCGGGTTCCCGACCTGGTGCCGATCAGGTATGGCCGGATGATCGCCTCGCCGTTCGCGTACTTCAGGGGAGCGGCGGCGCCGATGGCGTGGGATCTCGCGCACGCGCCGACGACGGACATCCACGTCCAGTGCTGCGGCGACGCGCACCTGATGAACTTCGGCATGTTCGCGGCGCCCGACCGCAGGATGGTCTTCGACGTCAACGACTTCGACGAGACGCTGCCTGGCCCGTTCGACTGGGACGTCAAGCGGCTCGCGGCCAGCTTTGCCGTCGCCGCGCAGGACAACGGGTTCTCCAACCGGACCGCCAGGGACGCCGCGAGAAGCACCGTGCGCAGTTACCGGACCGAGATGGCCAAGTTCGCCAAGATGCGCTTCCTTGATGTCTGGTACGCCAGGATCGACGTGGAGTCGATGGCGGCCATCTTCGACTCGCTCCAGCCGAAGCGGGCCGCACGGCGGCGCCGCCGCGACATCGACAAGGCCAGGCGGCGGACCAGCCAGCAGGCCCTGGTCAAGCTCTGCTGCCTGGTCGACGGGGAGTACACGATCAAGCCGGACTACCCCGTCATCGTCCGCTACCCGGTGGACCTGGATCCTGGCGTGTTCGAGGAACTGCGCAGCGCCATCGCCCTGTACAAGGAGACGCTGAAGGCGGACGCGCGCGAGGTGCTTAGCCGGTACTACTTCGGCGACTTCGCGCGCAAGGTGGTCGGCGTCGGGTCGGTGGGCACCGAGGCGTTCATCTTGCTGCTGATGGGGGACCGGTCAGACGAACCGCATGTTCCTGCAGCTCAAGGAGGCGCAGGAGTCCGTGCTTGCTCCCTTCGCTGGTCCGAGCGAGTTCAAGCACCAGGGCGAGCGAGTCGTCAGGGGGCAGCGGCTGACGCAGGCGGCCTCTGATCCGTTCCTCGGCTGGACCCGCGGCATTCCCGCCGACGGACAGGCGCCCAGGGACTACTACGTCCGGCAACTGCGCGACATGAAGGGCAGCATGGACGTCCCCGTGATGGACGCCGAGCAACTCGTGTACTACGCGCGGCTGTGCGGCTGGGCGCTGGCCAGGGCGCACGCCAGGACGGGCCGGGCCACGCTGGTCAGCGGGTACCTGGGCTCCTCGGAGACCTTCGACCAGGCGATCGCCGAGTTCGCAGTCGCCTACGCGGAGCAGAACGAGCGGGACTACCGCCGGCTCGTCGACGCGGTGGCATCTGGCCGCGTCCACGCGATGACGGGGGTCTAGGCCGCAGCGGACTGCGGTGCGGAGCCACGCGGGTGTCGGGTGCGGGCCCGCGGCGGATTGCGGCGGGCATCACGGCGTAACCGGGCGATTGGTCTCGAACTGTCGGCCTACTGGGCGGTAGGATTAACGGAGTATGACTATTCCCGCGCAGGTGGCGGCACGGCGGGCGGTGCAGAGGTGGCCAGGATCTGGTTGCGCGGGCCCATCCGATGGAGGGCAGCGTGACAGAACTCGCTGATCACGGGCAGGACGTCAGCGCGCCGGAGCAGGGCTCTCAAGGCCCGGCGGCGATGCCCAGCACGCAGAGTGGCGCCAGGCACCTAGCCCGCTGCTGGCGAGCAGGCACGCCGCGGCGGCGCGGCTCGGCACGCATACACGGCGATCCCCGCTGGCACCCGGGTCCGGCTGGCCAAGTCCACCTCCAACCTGTTCAGGTTCCGCGACGCGAGGCGGCCCAGGGCTGATCACGCTGGACGTCTCCGCATTCAGCGGCGTGATGCACGTGGACAAGGAGACCAGGACCGCGATCGTCGGCGGCATGACGACCTATGAGGACCTCGTCGACGCCACGCTCCGCCACGGGCTGATGCCGCTCGTCGTCCCGCAACTGAAGACGATCACTCTCGGCGGAGCCGTGTCCGGCCTCGGCATCGAGTCGACGTCCCTGCGCAACGGCCTGCCGCACGAGTCCGTGCTGGAGATGGAGATCCTGACCGGCGACGGCAGGCTGATCAGCGCCGCGCCGGACTCCGAGCACGCCGACCTGTACTGGGGATTCCCCAACTCCTACGGCACGCTCGGCTACGCGCTCTGGCTGACGATCGCGCTCGAACCGGTGAAGCCCTACGTGCACGTCAGCCACTTCAGGTTCGGCAGCCCGGAGGCGGCGATGGCGGCGATCGGCGAGATCGCCCGCGACGGCAGCTACTGCGGCCACGCCGCGGACTTCCTGGACGGCACCGCGTTCGGCCCGGACGAGATCTACCTGACCGTAGGCGCGTACAGCGACGAGGCGCCCGTGGCTGAGCGACTACACCGGCCAGAACATCTACTACCAGTCCATCCGCGGCCCGCAGGAGGACTTCCTGACCATCCGCGACTACCTGTGGCGCTGGGACACCGACTGGTTCTGGTGCTCGCGCGCGTTCGGCGTGCAGCGCCCGCTGATCCGCCGGATGTGGCCGCGGCGGTACCGGCGCTCCGACGTCTACCGCAAGCTCGTGGCGCTTGACCGGCAGGCACGGCATCACCCGCGCCATCGGCGCGCGGCGCGGCGCGCCCTCCGAGGAGGCGGTCATCCAGGACGTCGAGATACCGCTGACAAATAGCGCGGAGTTTTACGAATTCTTCGCGGCTAGTGTCGGCATGAGCCCGGTCTGGCTGTGCCCGCTGCGCCTGCGCGCCGACCGGGCCTGGCCGCTCTACCCGCTCCAGCCCGATCAGGTGTACGTGAACTTCGGGTTCTGGGGAAACGTCACGCTGCCGCCCGGCGCCGGCGACGGCTTCTACAACAAGCAGATCGAGGACAAGGTCACCGAGCTTGGCGGGCACAAGGGCCTGTACTCCACCTCGTACTACTCACCAGAGGAGTTCTCGAGGCTGTACAACGGCGCCGCCTACGCCGGGCTGAAGGACGAGTACGACCCCGGCGGTCGACTTGCCACCTTGTACGACAAGTGTGTCCGCGGCAGGTAAGCGAACCCCGGGTGGTGAAAGGAGACTGGGCATGCCGCTAGCAGAGGTGTTCGAGAGTTTCGCCGGGCCCGACGCCGGAGTGGAGTTCGTCGCATACGACGGCAGCAGGGCCGGACAGCCCGGATCGCCCGCCGTCACCGTCACCGTCAAGACCCCGACCGCGGTCTCCTACCTGGCCCAAGCGCCCGGAGCGCTGGGCCTGGCCAGGGCGTTCGTCTCCGGTCACCTGGACGTCGAAGGCGACATGTATACGGCGCTGACCCGGCTGGTCGGAGCGCAGCGGACCGACCTGTCGGTGGCCGAAAGGCTGTCGTTGCTGTCCCAGCTCGGCGGGCCGAGGCTGTTGCTCAGGCGCATCGCGCCGCCGTCGCAGGAGGTCAGGGTCAACCGCAGCTGGATGTCTGGGCGGCGGCACTCCAGGGGCCGCGACGCCAGCGCGATCTCGCATCACTACGACGTCTCCAACACGTTCTACGAATGGGTGCTGGGTCCGTCGATGGCCTATACCTGCGCGTGTTACCCGCACGCGTCCGCGACACTCGAGCAGGCGCAGGAGTACAAGTTCGACCTCGTGGCGCGGAAGATCGCGCTGCGGCCGGGGATGCGGCTGCTCGACGTGGGCTGCGGCTGGGGCGGCATGGTCATGCACGCGGCCAGGAAGTACGGGGTGCGTGCGCTCGGCGTCACCCTGTCCGAGCAGCAGGCGCTCTGGGCGCAGCACGCGATCAAGGAGGCCGGGCTCGAGGACCTCGCCGAAGTACGGCACCTGGACTACCGCGAGGTCACCGAGACCGACTTCGACGCGGTCAGCTCTATCGGCCTGACCGAGCACATCGGCAAGGCACAGCTGCCCGGCTACTTCGGCTTCCTGTACAGCAAGCTCAAGACCGGCGGTCGGCTGCTGAACCACTGCATCACCAGGCCTGACAACATCGCCCCAGCCTCGGTCACCGACGGGTTCATCTTCAGGTACGTCTTCCCCGACGGCGAGCTGGAAGGGCCCGGTTACATCGTCTCGCAGATGCACGACGCCGGGTTCGAGGTCAGGCACGAGGAGAATCTGCGCGAGCACTACGCGCTGACGCTGGCCGGCTGGTGCGCCAACCTGGCCGAGCACTGGGACGAGGCGGTCGCCGAGGTCGGCGAGGCGACCGCGAGGGTCTGGCGCCTGTACATGGCGGGATCGCGGCTCGGCTTCGAGCGGAACCAGATCCAGCTGCATCAGGTGCTCGGCGTCAAGCTCGGCGCCCACGGCGAGTCCGGCATGCCGTTCCGCCCGGACTGGGAGCCCCCGACCGCCGCGAGCTGATCTCAGCAGCACAACGATGAACCCCTGCTGGCGTTACGGCACCAGCAGGGGTTCATCGTTGTGTCCCAGCCGGAGACGAGCGGCGCGGGGTTAGTGGCGGCGGTAGCTGTCGGCGACGGTGAAGGCGAGGTCCAGAGCCTGGCTGCGGTTGAGCCGCGGATCGCAGGCGGTCTCGTAGCGCTGGTGCAGGTCGTCGGCGACGATCTCGTGGCTGCCGCCGACGCACTCGGTGACGTTGTCGCCGGTGAACTCGATGTGAATGCCGCCGGGATGGGTTCCGGCCTCGCGGTGCACGTCGAAGAACGCGTGCAGCTCGGCAAGGACGTCGTCGAACCGCCTGGTCTTGTGCCCGCTAGGGGCCTCGAACGTGTTGCCGTGCATGGGGTCGCAGACCCACGCGACGCCCGCGCCGTCGTCGGCGACCGCGCGCACGAGCCCGGGCAGCACGTCGCGGATCCTGTCCGCGCCCATCCTGGCTGACCAGCGTCAGCCTGCCAGGCTGACGCTCCGGGTTCAGCGCCGCGATCAGCGCCAGGACGTCGGCCTCGCTGGCGTCTAGGTCCGATCTTCACGCCGATCGGGTTGCTGATCGAGCGAGCGAACTCCACGTGCGCGCCGTCTAGCGCCCTGGTCCGCTCGCCGATCCACAAGAAGTGCGCTGACGTGTCGTAGACCCGCCCGCCCGGCTCTCCGGTCCGTGAGTCGCGCCTGGTCAGCGCGTGCTCGTAGTCGAGCAGCAGGGCTTCGTGACTGGAGTAGAGCTCGACGGTCCGCAGTTCTTGCGGGACGGCGCCGCAGGCCCGCATGAAGCTCAGCGCCCTGTCGATCTCACCGGCCAGCCGCTCGTAACGCTGGCCAGCCGGACTGTCGGCGACGAAATCCTGGTTCCAGGCATGCACCTGATGCAGGCCCGCGTAGCCGCCGGCGGTGAAGGCGCGGCAGAGGTTCAGTGTGACGGCCGAGCTGTGGTATGCCCGCAGCAGCCGGTCAGGGTCAGGCGTCCTGGCCGTCAGGGGTGAAGTCGAACCCGTTCACCGCGTCGCCCCGGTAGGCAGGCAGTTCGACGCCGTTCCTGGCCTCGGTCGGCTTCGAGCGGGGCTTGGCGAACTGCCCGGCCATCCTGCCGATCTTGACGACCGGCACGCTCGCGCCGTAGGTGAGCACAACCGCCATCTGCAGCAGCGTTTGCAGCTTGGCCCTGACCGCGCCCGCGGTCGATCCGGCGAAGGTCTCCGCGCAATCGCCGCCCTGCAGCACGAAGGCCTCGCCGCGCGCGACCGCCGCGAGCCGCTCGGTCAGCTGGTCGCATTCGCCCGCGAACACTAGCGGCGGGAGCTGGGCCAGTTGGGCGGTGACGGCGGCGAGGCGATCAGGGTCCGGCCACGGAGGCTGCTGCGCGGCCGGATATCGCCGCCAGCTCGCGCCCTCGGCCAGCCCAAGTTCCGCGGGCAGGTCGAAGTGCCCGGCCAGGCCGGCCGTGAGATCGAGCGGTTGCTCAGGGGATGCGGTCGCCGTCATGCTGGCGGCCAGGGCAGGGGGTAGTCACAGATCACGACTCTAGCTAAGCGCAGAGCGACCGATGCTCAGGTACTGGGTCCCAGATCTGGCACTCCTCGCACGCCCGATCTGACCCGCGATTCGACCGGCGATTCGACTCGCGATTCGGCCGGCGATCTGACACGCCGGTCAGTTTGGGGCCAGCCCGCGTTCGCAGAACCGGGCGCTGCCGGTGAGAATGACAGCATGGATCGCGGTGCGTCGGCCAGCAGCGGGGCCCTCCCAGGGTCCAGCGCGGGTCGGCTCGGCAGCCAGCGCGATCTGGTCTTGCTCGGATCGACCGGATCGATCGGCACCCAGGCGGCCGACATCGTGCGGCGCAATCCTGCCAGGTTCCGGCTCGTCGCACTGGCGGCGGGCGGCGGCAATCCTGAGCTGCTGGCAAGCCAGGCGATCGAGTTCGGCGTCGAGGTCGTGGCGGTCGCGAGCGAAGGCGCCGTCCCTGCCGTGCACGATGCGGTGCAGGCGAAGGCCGCGAGCGCCGGCAGGCCAGCGCCCAAGGTGCTGGCTGGGCGCGGCTGCCGTGGCCGAGGTCGCCGCCTGGCAGTGCGACGTCGTGCTGAACGCCGTGACCGGCGCGGTTGGCCTCGCCGCCACCCTCGCGGCCCTCGACGCAGGCCGGCTGCTTGCGCTCGCCAACAAGGAATCGCTGATCATGGGCGGGCATCTGGTCAGCGACCGGGCCGCGCCTGGGCAGATCGTTCCCGTCGACTCCGAGCATTCCGCGATCGCTCAGTGCCTGCGCAGCGGCCGGGCTGACGAGGTGCGCAAGCTCGTACTCACCGCGAGCGGTGGTCCCTTCCTGCACTGGACAAAAGATCAGATGGCCACCGCCACGCCAGCCCAGGCGCTGGCTCATCCGACCTGGAACATGGGGCCGGTCATCACCATCAATTCGGCCACATTGGTGAACAAAGGGCTCGAAGTCATCGAGGCCCATCTCTTGTTCGATATCGGTCTCGACGATATCGAGGTCGTTGTGCACCGGCAGTCGGTCATTCATTCGATGGTCGAGTTCACCGACGGGTCGACGATCGCCCAGGCGAGCCCGCCAGACATGCGGATCCCGATCGCCCACGCGCTGGCCTGGCCAGAGCGGGTGGCGGACGCGGCCAGCCCGGTCGACTGGACCGCGGCGCACACCTGGACCTTCGAACCGCTCGACAACGAGGCCTTCCCCGCTGTGCCGCTGGCCAGGGCCGCAGCCCGGCAGGCCGGCACGACGCCGGCCGTCTACAACGCGGCCAACGAGGAGTGCGTGGCGGCGTTCACCGCAAGGCCGCATCGGCTTTGGCGGGATCGTCGACACCATCGCGCAGGTAGTCTCAGATCACGGCAGTTCCGGCTCCCGGATCGCCGGGCTGGACGACGTGCTCGCAGCCGACAACTGGGCACGCCTGCGTGCCCGCGAGCTCACGCAGGCGGGTGCCAGATGATCATGCGCGGAGCGCGGGGACGCCGCCCGGAGGGAGAGTCAGCACGATGAGCTTCCTGATCGGCGTGCTCATCTTTGTCGTCGCTTTGCTGGTCTCCGTGATGCTGCACGAGGCCGGGCACTTCGTGACCGCCAAGGCCTTCGGCATGAAGGCCACGCAATTCTTCGTCGGCTTCGGTACCACGCTGTGGTCGACCAGGCGGGGCGAGACCGAGTACGGCGTCAAGGCGCTTCCGGTCGGCGGGTTCGTCAAGATCACCGGCATGACGATCCTGGACGACGTCGACCCGGCCGACGAGCCGCGCTCGTTCCGCGCGAAGCCCGGCTGGCAGCGTTCGATCGTGCTCGCGTCCGGCTCGTTCATGCACTTCACGATCGCGTTCGTGCTGCTGTTCATCCTCGCGGTCGGCGTCGGGGTGGCGGACCAGTCGGGCGCCACCGTCACGGTCTTGACCTGCGTGCCAGCCACGCGGACCGTCAAATTGCGCGCACGGCGACCCGCGCTCGCCCGCGGCCATGGCCGGGTTGCGGTCCGGCGACAAGATCGTCGCGGTAGGCGGGCAGCCAGTGCACAACTGGAAGCAGATCGGCAACGCGATCCAGGAGCACCCGGCGGGCAGCTCGGTACCGTTCACGATCGACCGCGGCAGCCGCGAGATCACCAAGCAGGTGACCCTGGCGAGCGTGAAGCTGGCGGCCAGGGCGCCTTCCTCGGCGTCTCGCCGATCGTGATCTACAACCGGAACAATCCGATCAAGGGCGTCAGCTACGCCGGGTCGCAGTTCGGCACCATCGCCGCCCAGTCGGTCACTGCGCTGGGCAGGATCCCGAAGGCGATCCCCTACCTGTTCTCCAAGGACCGGGCTGCCACGCCGGGCGGCCAGGTCAGCAGCATGGTCGGCGCCGCCAACATCACCGGCGACGTTGTCGCGGCCAACATCGGATGGCAGCAGAAGATCTCGGTCGTGCTGCTGATCGTCATCGAGGTGAACATCTTCGTCGGGATCTTCAACCTCGCTGCCGCTGCTGCCGCTGGACGGCGGCCACCTGGCCGTCGTGATATTCGAGCGCGCCCGCGCCTGGATAGCCAGGCTGTTCCGGCGGCCCGACCCTGGCCCGGTCGACATCAAGCGGCTCATTCCGGTGAGCGTCGGGGTGTTCGCCCTGATCGTGGCGTTCGGCTTGCTGCTGATCGCGGCCGACATCATCAACCCGCTGTCCCTGACCCACTGACCATGACACGCCAGAGCAGACGAACGAGGCGAGGAGTCCGATGACCGTCAACCTGGGCCTGCCAGAGGTGCCACCCGCACCGGTCGCCAACCGGCGGGTGTCCAGGCAGATCATGGTGGGCAAAGGCAAGCACGCCGTCCCGGTCGGCGGCGGCGCGCCCGTGTCCGTGCAGTCGATGACGACGACCCTGACCGCTGACGTCAACGCCACGCTGCAGCAGATCGCCGAGCTGACAGCTTCCGGCTGCCAGATCGTACGGGTCGCCGTCCCGTCGCAGGACGACGCCGACGCGCTGCCCGCGATCGCCAGCAAGTCCCAGATCCCGGTGATCGCGGACATCCACTTCCAGCCGAAGTACGTCTTCGCCGCCATCGACGCGGGCTGCGCGGCGGTCCGGGTGAACCCCGGCAACATCAAGGCCTTCGACGACAAGGTCGGCGAGATCGCGAAGGCCGCGGCCGACGCGCAGGTGCCGATCAGGATCGGCGTCAACGCAGGCTCGCTGGACAAGCGGCTGCTGGCCAAGTACGGGAAGGCGACGCCGGAGGCGCTGGTTGAGTCGGCGCTCTGGGAGTGCTCGCTGTTCGAGGAGCACGGCTTCCGCGACATCAAGATCTCGGTGAAGCACCACGACCCGGTCGTGATGATCAAGGCGTACCGGCTGCTCGCCGAGCAGTGCGACTACCCGCTGCACCTCGGCGTCACCGAGGCAGGGCCGATCTTCCAGGGCACGATCAAGTCCGCGGTCGCGTTCGGCGCGCTGCTCGCGGAGGGCATCGGGGACACCATCAGGGTCTCGCTGTCCGCGCCTCCGGTGGAGGAGGTCAAGGTCGGCACCGCCATCCTGGAGTCGCTCGGCATGCGGGACCGGGGCCTGGAGATCGTGTCCTGCCCGTCGTGCGGCCGCGCCCAGGTGGACGTCTACACGCTCGCCGACCAGGTGACCGCCGCCCTCGACGGACTCGACGTGCCGCTGCGCGTCGCTGTGATGGGCTGCGTCGTGAACGGGCCAGGCGAGGCGCAGGGAGGCTGACCTCGGCGTCGCGTCAGGCAACGGCAAGGGCCAGATCTTCGTCAAGGGCGAGGTGATCGCCACCGTGCCTGAGTCGCAGATCGTCGAGCGGCTGATCGAAGAGGCCATGAAGCTGGCCGAAGCGACGCCGGCGGCCGAGTCCTGAGCCGGACCGGAGAACGATGAAGCGAGTCCTGGTCGCCGCTGCGGCTGTCGCCCTGGTGGCGGTCGGCGGCTGCTCGCAGAGTTCATCGCCGCCTCAGCCAGGCAACCAGGGCAATCAGGGCGGCCAGAGCGGCGGCTCGGGCGGAGCCCAGGCGGCAGGACGCGCCAGCATCAGCTGGCATAGCTGCGGCGGATCCGGGCTGCAGTGCGCCCAGTTGCGGGTGCCGCTGAACTACGCCAAGCCGCACGGCCGGTCGATCACGCTCGCGCTGTCCGAGGTGCCCGCTACCGCGCCGCCGAGCCAGCGACAGGGCATCCTGCTGGTCAACCCCGGCGGTCCAGGCGGCAGCGGACTCAGCCTCGCGAGCTTCGTCGCGCAGGGCCTCGACCCGGCCGTCGCCGCCCGCTACGACATCGTCGGGTTCGACACCAGGGGAGTCGGGTCCTCGGTGCCCGCCCTGCACTGCGATCCTGGGTTCTTCTCCCACGAGCGGCCCAACTACATCCCCGCGAACACGGCGGCCGAGAACGTCCTGATCAACCGCGCCAAGGCGCTACGCGGCTGGCTGTGCGAAGAAGTTCGGCTGGCTGCTGCCGTACATGACGACGGCGAACATCGCCAGGGACATGGACCAGATCCGCGCCGCGGCGGGGCAGGCCAAGCTGAGCTACTTCGGCTACTCCTACGGCACCTACATCGGGCAGGTCTACGCGACCCTGTTCCCCAAGCGCGTGCACCGCATGGTGCTCGACAGCACCGTAGACCCGACCGGCGTCTGGTACGCCGACAACATCGCCCAGGATTACGCGTTCCAGGGCCGGATGAACGCCTTCTACGCCTGGGCCGCCCGCTATGACAACGTCTACCGGCTCGGCAGCACCGCCGCGCAGGTCAGGCGGTCGTACTACACCACCAGGTCGAAGCTGATCGCGCATCCCGTCGCGCAGCCGACAGGCCCGAGCATCGGCCCGGACGAGCTCGACGACACGTTCGTGGCCGGCGGCTACAACAACGGCTACTGGCCAGGTCTGGCCGGCGCCATCTCCGCCTACCTGCACGGTGGCTCGACCCAGCAGCTCGTGACGATCTTCAACCAGATCGGCAAGCAGAACGAGAACGAGTTCGCCGTCTACAACGCCGTCGAGTGCGCCGACGTGGCCTGGCCGCGGAACTGGGCCAAGTGGGACTCCGACACCAGGAAGGTGTACCGCACCGCGCCGTTCGAGACCTGGGACAACGCGTGGTTCAACGCGGCCTGCGCGTTCTGGCCGGTGCACGGGCCGGCGAAGCCCATGAAGATCGGCGCGCCGGGACTGCCCGGCATCCTCATGCTGCAGGGGACGCTGGACGCGGCCACGCCGTACGCCGGCGCGCAGAACGCGCACCGGCAGCTGCCGACCGCCAAGATGGTCGTGGTCAGCGGCGGCGGCAACCACGGGCAGTCGCTCGCCTTCCCGCCAATACCTGCGTCGATGGATATCTGAATAGATACCTCGCCAGCGGAGCACTGCCGTCAGGCGGAGGCCTGGTCAATGCGACGTGCGCGCGGCTCCCTGACCCCACCCCCAACGGCTGATACCGACCGCCCGCGTTGCCGTTACCCTAAAAGGGTGCTGCGCACCAGGGCCGGGCAAACATCCGCGCTCAGGCTCCTGACCGACCGCGATCGCGACGAGGCACTGGCCCTGTGCGACCGCGATCCCGTCGCGAACGTGTTCGTCAGGGCGCGCCTGCAGGCCAGCGGGCTGGACCCGATGCGGCTTGGCGCCCAGGTCTGGGGCTTTCATGAGTCTGGCCGCCTGCTATCGCTGTGCTACGTAGGCGCCAATATGGTGCCGGTCGAGGCGGCGCCGCGGCGCTATCACGGCGTTCGCCGAGCGGGCGAGGAAGCAGGGCCGCCGGTGCTCGTCGATCGCCGGGCCGGCGGGCGCCGTCGATGACCTGTGGCGGCAACTGTCGCCGTACTGGGACCGGCCGCGCGAGATCAGGGACCGCCAGCCGCTGATGGCGATCGCCAGCGATCCGCTCGTAGACCCCGACCCCGATGTGCGGCTGGTGCGGCCAGGCGAGGTCGGGATCCTGCTCCCGGCCAGCGTCGCCATGTTCACCGAGGAAGTCGGCGTCTCGCCGATCGGCGCCGACGGCGGCGCCGCCTACCGCGCCCGCGTCAGCGAACTGGTGGCCGGCGGCCGGTCGCTCGCGAGGATCGAGGATGGCAAGGTCGTGTTCAAGGCCGAGATCGGCGCCGTCACGTCGCAGGCCTGCCAGGTCCAGGGCGTCTGGGTACCGCCAGAACTGCGTGGCCGCGGGCACGCCAGACGGGGCATGGCCGCGGTCGTCGGGTTCGCCAGGCGCTCGCTCGCGCCCGGTGGTCAGCCTGTATGTCAACGACTTCAACACGCCGGCCAGGGCCGCCTACCGCGGGGTCGGCTTCACCGAGATCGGCACGTTCATGTCCGTGCTGTTCTAGCTGTGCCGGCCGGCCCGGCTGGAACGCGGCTGGCCAGGCAAAATGGCGTGACGGCTGGCCGCGGTGGTGCTAGGCTCCGATGCCCTTGTGCCCAATCCCCCACGCCGAAACGGGGGTCTGGGGGGTCGCCCCCCGGGGCTAGCACATGAGGAGTTGCGCCATGGCTTCGGCCAGGAAGGAAGACGCCGGCGCTGACCAGGTGCTGGCGGCCGAACGAGACCATCTGACATCTTCCAGGGAATTCCTCCGCCTGATGCGCGAGGACGTGCTGTCGCTGCCGGCGCTGGCGGGCGACCCTGTCTCGCAGGAGTACCTCAAGGCCGACCTGTACCGCCGAGCCGAATCACTGAAGGACCTGCCCGATACCCCGCTGTTCTTCGGCCGTCTCGACTATTCACCTGGCGGGACCTGGCCAGCCCGCGAGCCCGGTGACAGGCAGGAAGAGAGCACAACTGGCGTGCGGGCCGGCGATGCGGGCGAGTCCTTCCACATCGGGCGGCGGCATGTGCATGACCCGCAGGGCCATCCGGTCGTGATCGACTGGCGGGCGCCGGTGTCCAGGCCGTTCTACCGGGCCAGCCCTGGTGATCCGATGGGCCTCGCCAGGCGCCGCAGGTTCGGGTTCAGCGGCGGCGAACTGACCGCGTTCGAGGACGAGGTCTTCGGCGCCGCGACGGCCGGGGCGCGGCCGGGACAGCAAGCCGGCCAGCAGCTGCCTGGCCAGGCAACGCTCAGCCGGATCATGATCGAGGAGATCGAGCGGCCGCGATCCGGGTCGATGCGCGACATCGTCGCCACGATCCAGCCGGAGCAGGACGACATCGTGCGCGCGGACGCTACAGAATCGGTATGCGTGCAGGGCGCGCCTGGCACCGGCAAGACCGCCGTCGGGCTGCACCGGGTGGCCTACCTGCTGTACGCGTTCCGGGAGCGGATGAGCCGCGGCGGCGTGCTGGTGCTCGGGCCAAACCGGGCATTCCTCGCCTATATCCGCAACGTCCTGCCCGCGCTCGGCGAGTTCGACGCCGAGCAGACGTCGGTTACCGAACTGATCTCATCGGTGCCGATCCGCGGTGCCGACTCCGAGCAGACCGCCAGGCTCAAGGGCGACGCCCGGATGGCGACGGTGCTGCACAGGGTTCTGTGGGACAGGATCGGCGAGCCTGCCGAGTCGATCCTGGTGGTCCGCGGGTCGCGCCGGTGGCGGGTGCACGCCGGGCGGATCTCCGAGCTCGTCGACGAACTGCGGGCACGCGGAGTCAGGTACGGAACGGGCAGGGACATGCTCTCGCACCGGATCGCGCACGTGATCCTCAGCCAGATGGAGGCCGCTGGGGAGACCTGCGACGACCGGACGCACGAGGCGGTCAGGAGGACCAGCCAGGTCAAGGGCGCCGTGACGGCGATCTGGCCCAAGGCGGACCCGGTGCGCGTGGTGTTCTCGCTGCTGTCTGATCGCGAGGTGCTGGGCCGCGCCGCCGACGGCCTGTTCAGCGATGCCGAGCAGGACGCGATCGCGTGGCAGCGTCCGCCGCGCGGCCCTGGCTCTGCCCGCTGGTCGGCTGCCGACGCCGTGCTGATCGACGAGGTCAAGGACCTGATCGAGCGGACGCCGAGCCTCGCCCATGTGGTGGTCGACGAGGCGCAGGACCTGTCCGCGATGGCGTGCCGGGCGATCGGCAGGCGGTGCACGACCGGTTCGGTGACGGTGCTCGGCGACATCGCGCAGGGCACGACGGCGTGGGCGACGCCGAGCTGGGAGCAGATGCTTGGTCACCTCGGCAAGTCAGGAGCCACGCTGGAGATCCTGACGATCGGCTACCGGGTGCCGCAGGCAGATCCTCGACTTCGCCAGCCGGCTGCTCGCCGAGATCGCGCCGGAACTGGCTCCCGCCCTGTCCATCCGGCAGGACCCCGGCTCGCTGGAGATCAAACGAGGTGCCCGATGGCGGCCTGGCGGCCGCGGTGTCGCGTGCCTGCGCCGAGGCGCTGACCAGGCCGGGATCGATCGCGGTCATCTCGGCCGATGCGCAGACCGGCGAGATGGCCGCCGCGCTCGCGCGCCGCCGGCCTGCCGCACGCCATCCTCGATGGCGAGACCGAAGACAATCAGCTTGTGGTCGTCCCCGTCACCATCGCCAAGGGCCTGGAGTTCGACCATGTCATCGTCGTCGAGCCGAGCCGGATCGCCGCCGCGGAGGCGCGCGGGCTGCAGCGCCTGTACGTGGCGCTGACCAGGGCAGTCTCGCGGCTGACCGTGTTGCATGCCGAGCCGCTGCCCGTCTCGCTGGCGGCGGAAGCCAGCGTCCGGGCGGAGGCACGGGCCGGCGTCGCCGCTTCCTGACCGCGGACGTCGTTATTCGTACAGACAGTTAGTGCCTAGTGCCGGGCTGGCGCTGACCCTTAAGGAATGGACGCGGCTGGGCGTACCCAAATCCAGGTGACTTTCCGGTCGTTAATGGCGCCATTCGGGGCACTGTCTCTCGACGTTCGCAACGATTTTGCCAGTGGAACTTGCAGGTCAGCCTGCAGGAGGAGCATCCTGTGAAGCGTGCATTACGTTCCGCGATTTGGTGAGTACGTAAGGTGACAAGATGGCTCTGGTAGCTGGCCAGGCCAGCGGCGATCCTGGGACCGAAACGTATGTGCAATATTTCGTCGCGCGGCTCGAGGGGCTTGCCGAGGAACTCGGCAAGCACGGTCTCCGGACGAGGCTGATGGCCCCGCCTGGACGGGTGCCCAGCCTGCGCGTGGTGAACCCGGTGGTGTCCAGGCTGGCCGAGGATGTCTACGTCGGCCGCAGCAAGGATGGGCTGTGGTGGTTCTGGTGGCCGTGGGCCGAGCGGATCGCGCCGGGCGACCAGCTAGGCGCCGCCGCCGCGCGGATCGCCAGGGTGCTGAGCACGCTGGACTAGCGTCGCGGAACCCGCATGCGGTCTAGACGATTCAATCCCTTCTGGGCAAGTCTTCTTAGCCGCGTTTCGCTGAGCGGAGCGAGGACGGCGGCAATCCGGGGAACGCCTGCGCGCGGCCGCTCCACCTGGCGCCTCGCACCGCGCAGTCGCGCATGTTCCTGGCGGCGAAGTTGCGCAGGTCCGGGTCGCGGACCGCGACCAGCCCGACGTACGCGACGGCAACGTGATGCTCGAGCATGGTGGCCAGCGAGCGCGCCGCCGCCGAGGTGTGCACGGCGACAGGTAGCCGGTAGGCGGCAGCCGCGGGCAGCGGCTGGCCGCCGTGCGCGGTGATCAGCGCGGTCAGCCGGTCCCTGGCCCGCTCGTGCGCCACGCAGTCGGCGGACGCCGCGGTGAACCGCGCCCCGGTCAGATTCGCGCCGACGACGCCGTAGCCGTAGCTCGCGGCCTGCTCAGCGGCGAGCGCTGCCTGCAAGGCTGCGATGGTGCTGCGGCACCCGCCCGGCCTGCCGTCCCACTCACCGCGCGCCTCCCGGGTGGCCAAGCACGACCACGTGCGCGGCCTCGGATGCGGCGATGCTCGCCAGCAGCTGGGCGAGCGCCGGCGGTGCCGAAGCGAGCCAGCGGATCAGCTGGTCCGACGCGGCGGTCTCGGCCGCCGCCAGGCTGGCGAGGATCGCGTGCCGGCCTGACGGCAGCGGCGGCGGGGTTGGGCTCGGCTTCGGCTTGGCGGTGGCGAGCCTGGGCGGCAGCACGAGGCGCGACTTCAGCTGCTCCAGGTGGGCTTCGTGCTCGGTCAGGATGGCCGCGACCGCGGCATGTGCGCGCGCCGACGCCGGTACCCGCCGCGCCGCCCACGGCTACGCCCGGCTGGCGGCGGAAGCCAGCGCGGTCACCGCAGACCGGTACCTGGCCACCATCAGTTCTTCGGCCTTGATCGCGTGCTCGAGGGCTACGACGTCGCGACCTGGCTTGGGTACCGGCCCGAGCGCGGTGATGCCCTTACAGCCCGCGATGCTTCCCGCGACCGTCAGCGAGCCGACAGCGGCGGCGAGCACCAGCCGCCGGCTCGGTTCGGCCACCACCTGGACCAGCCCCCTGTCTGCTCGCGGGCCGGGCCGGCTGACGCCCGGCGATCTTCATGCGGACCCAGCATGCCACGCACGCGGCAGCGCGGTGACCCACGCGCGCGAGGTGCGGGTCTCCGGTGCGCGCGCGGGGAGCGCGCACCATTCGCGCACCACCCGGGCGTTTCCTGGACCGAATCTGACCTTCGATGGAGCAGTTTGCCTTCCTGATCCGTTACATAACAAGGCCAGGTACACCGCTGGCGCGGCCGACGGGGAAGAGCAACAGGTCAGACCGCCAGGCTGCGTCCCCGGCTAGGCTAGAGCCCTGGCAACAGGTCCAGGTCCGGCGAGGAGGCGTCATGCGCGAGAATTCGCGTCGCGGTGCGCCTCGGCAGGCGCGGGCCGACGGCCGGGTCGGAGCGGGCCGCGACGGCCGCGGCCGCAGCTCGGCCAGCCGCAGCTCAGCCGGCCGCGGCAGCGGTCCTGGCAGCGGCCGGGCCGGCCAGGACGGCAGGCCAGGTCCCGGCAATCGCGGCAGCGCCCCAGGCGGGAACGCGGCAGCCGCGGCCGACGTCGCGCGGGTGACGAGCACGATCGAACCCGTGCTGCAGGCCATGGACATCGATCTGGAGGGCGTGAAGATCGCCCGCGCCGGTCGCCGCCTGGTGCTCCGCATCATCGTCGACGCCGACGGCGGCGTCAGCCTGGACGACATCGCCCAGGTCAGCCGGGAGATCTCGGCTCGCCTTGACGCGAAGAACACCATGGGCGACGCGCCGTACACCCTTGAGGTGTCCTCACCGGGGGTCGACCGTCCGCTGACGCAGCCCAGGCACTGGCGCCGCGCGATCGGCAGGCTGGTCGTCGTCCCGCTTACCGATGGCAACACCGATTCGCAACTGGACTCACCCGCTGATCCCGGCCCCCTGACCGCGCGCGTCATCGACGCGGATCAGGAGAGCGTCACGCTGGAGATCGACGGCGCGAAGCGCACCGTGAGCTACGGCGAACTGGGACCAGGGCGGGTACAGATAGAGTTCGGCCGCCTCTCCGACCAGGAGGATCCGGACGAGGAGGGACCCGATGGATATTGACGTAACGGTCCTGCGCAGTCTCGAGGCCGAGAAGGACATCTCGATGGACCTGGTGATCAAGGCCATCGAGGACGCCCTCCTTGTCGCGTATCACAAGTCCGAGGGCGCAGCGCCGACCGCCAGGGTCGAGGTGAACAAGAACACGGGGCACGTGACCGTCTGGGCCGCTGAGACCGACGACAATGGCATGCGGGTCCGGGAATATGACGACACACCTGCTGGTTTCGGGCGGATCGCGGCGACGACGGCCGGCGGTGTGATCCTGCAGCGACTGCGCGACGCCGAGGACGAGCTCACCTTCGGTGAGTTCGCCGGCCAGGAGGGCAACATCGTCGCGGGCGTCATCCAGCAGGGCAAGGATCCCAAGGCTGTGCTGGTGGACCTCGGCAGGATCGAGGCGATCCTGCCGCCAACCGAGCAGGTTCCCGGTGAGCGCTACGTGCACGGCGAGCGATTGAAGTGCTACGTCGTGCACGTCAGGAAGGGATTCCGCGGCCCGTCGGTGACGCTGTCGCGCACCCACCCGAACCTGGTGCGCAAGCTCTTCGCGCTGGAGGTGCCAGAGATCGCCTCTGGCGCGGTGGAGATCGCCGCGATCGCACGCGAGGCAGGGCACCGGACGAAGATCGCGGTGATCGCCCGCGAATCCGGCGTCAACGCGAAGGGCTCCTGCATCGGCCCGATGGGCAGCAGGGTCCGCAACGTGATGGCCGAGCTGCACGGCGAGAAGATCGACATCGTCGACTACTCCGAGGATCCTGCCGAGTTCGTTGCCCACGCCCTGTCGCCCGCCAGGGTGTCTGCAGGTGCACGTCCTGGACGCGGCGAACCGGATCGCGCAGGTCATCGTGCCCGACTACCAGCTATCGCTGGCCATCGGCAAAGAAGGACAGAACGTGCGCCTCGCCGCGAGGCTGACGGGCTGGCGGATCGACATCCAGCCGGATACCCAGGCCGAGGGCGACGTCGGCGGGACGGGCGCGGGGACCCAGGGCAGGGCCGCCGGCAGCGGCGGAGCGGCTGGCCAGCACCCTGGCCGGCCGTCAGGCGGGCCAGGCGGGCAAGGGTCAGCGAAGGTGGCTGGTGCCGCCGACGCGCCGGCCCTGTAAGCTAGTTGCAGGCGGCTATGCGGCCTTCGCCTTCGACCATGCCCGGATCAGTGGTCAGGACGTGCGTCGGGTGCGGGATGCGGGCCGCCAAGTCGGACTTGCTTCGCGTGGTGGCGGTTGACGGCGAAATCGTCGCCGACCCCGCGGCGCGCAGGCCGGGCCGGGGGGCTTACTTGCACCCCAGCATGGACTGTTTGGAGCGAGCCAGGCGCCGCCGGGCGATCCCGAGAGCGCTACGCGCGACGGGACCGCTGGCCGATGGCGGGCTCGTCAGGTATCTCGCGGAGACCTGACCGGGATAAGCGCGACACGAGGTGGCGCGCCGACCCGGGTGGTCTGGCGCGCGATGGCGGGCGAGGACTGCAGGCGGCAGGACGACGTGCCGGAAGGACAGGGCTGAAATTGTGATGAGCGCTCGATGAGCATGCGGCGATGAACAGCAAGAACTGACGCCGGACGGAGCACACGCTGCCCCGGACCGGCTGACTGGCCCGGTTTTCCGGGCCGAGTAGAGGGAGCGTAGTGGCGAAGGTCCGGGTGTACGAACTCGCGAAGGAGTTCGGCGTAGAGAGCAAGGCCGTGATGGCCAAGCTCCAGGAAATGGGCGAATTTGTTCGCTCAGCCTCATCGACGATCGAGGCGCCAGTCGTTCGCAGACTGAAGGAAGCTTTCGCAGGCCAGGCGGCGAGTGCTCAGGCTGCCGCGGCACGGGCTTCGGCTGATGCCGGCCGGCGCGCGGCGAACGGTCACGCGGCCGCTGTCGCGGCGACGGCTGAACCAGCGGTGACGGCTCAGCCGACCGCTGAGCCGGCCGCCCAGCCGACCGCGGCGGAGGAGCCGCAGGCGCGCCCGACGGCCGCTGCACCGCCCGCTGCCGAACAGGTGACTGAGCCCGCCACCGACGGCGGGCGAGCCGCGCCGAACGTGCCCCAGGTGCCGTTCAGCCAGCCAGAGCGGGCCGAGCGGCCAGACGACGCGGCCGATGGCGGCCAGGCGAGGCCAGTTCCGCTGCCTGGCAGGCCCGCCCAGCCTGGCGCGACTCCAGGGCCGAGGCCCGGCGCACCGCGTCCTGGCCCGCGACCTGGCAACAACCCGTTCAGCCAGACGGCTTCCGGGATGGGCTCAACAAGGGCTCCGCGGCCAGGGCAAGCCGGTCCGGCAGGACCAGCCGCACCCGGTCAGGCGCCGCGGCCCGGCGCGCCAGGCGCTGCCGGCGGTCCGCGTCCGCAGGCGCCGCGCCCGATGGGCCGGCCGGGCGCAGGCGGCCCAGGCGATGCCGGCCGTCCAGGCGGTCCGCGTCCAGGCGGCCCGCGGCCCAGCCCGAGCAGCATGCCGCCGCGGCCGTTCGCAGGCCGTAGCGGTGGCCCAGGTGGTCCAGGTGGTCCAGGTGGCGGCGGCCCTGGCGTCGGGACCAGGCCAGGCGGCCGTGGCGGCCCTGGAGCGGGCCGTGGCGGTCCAGGTGGCGGCGGCGCGCCGCGCCCGGGGATGGGTCCGGCCAGGCCAGGCGGCGGCGGTCGCGGCAGGAGCGGCACCCAGGGCGCTTTCGGGCGGCCAGGCGGCAGGCCTTCGCGCGGCAGGAAGTCGAAGAAGCAGCGGCGTCAAGAGTTCGACAACATGCAGGCCCCGACCATCGGCGGCGTGCAGATCCCGCGCGGGAACGGCCAGGTCATCAGGCTGTCCCGGGGCGCGTCGCTGAGTGACTTCGCCGACAAGATCGGTGTCAACCCGGCCTCGCTCGTCCAGGTGCTGTTCCACCTCGGCGAGATGGTGACCGCGACGCAGTCGGTCAACGACGAGACCCTGCAGTTGCTCGGCGCCGAGCTCAACTTCAACGTCCAGGTCGTCTCCCCCGAAGAAGAGGACCGCGAGCTGCTCGAGACCTTCGACATCGAGTTCGGCGAGGACGAGGGCGACGAGTCAGACCTCGAGGTCAGGCCGCCGGTGGTCACCGTGATGGGCCACGTCGACCACGGCAAGACCAAGCTTCTGGACGCGATCAGGCACACCAACATGGTCGCGAGCGAGGCTGGCGGCATCACCCAGCACATCGGCGCGTACCAGGTGACGACCGATGTGGACGGGCAGGAACGCACCATCACGTTCATCGACACCCCGGGTCACGAGGCGTTCACCGCCATGCGTGCGCGCGGCGCGGAGACCACCGACCTGGTGATCCTTGTCGTGGCGGCCGACGACGGCGTGAAGCCGCAGACCACGGAGGCGCTCAACCACGCCCAGGCGGCAAACGTGCCGATCGTCGTGGCGGTCAACAAGATCGACAAGGAGGGCGCCGACCCGTCGCGGGTGCGGGCACAGCTCACCGAGTACGGGCTTGTCGCCGAGGAGTTCGGCGGCCAGAACCTGTTCGTCGACGTGTCAGCGAGGAACGCCACCGGCATCAAGGAACTGCTCGAGGCGGTCGTGCTGACCGCCGACGCCGAGCTGGACCTGCGTGCCAACCCGCATCAGCCGGCCCAGGGTGTCGCGATCGAGGCGCACCTGGACAAGGGCCGCGGCCCGGTCGCGACCGTGCTGGTGCAGCGCGGCACGCTGAAGGTCGGCGAGTCGATCGTCTGCGGCGAGGCATACGGCCGCGTCAGGGCGATGCTCGACGACAACGGCGACCAGGTGGTCGAGGCCCCGCCGTCCTGCCCGGTTCAGGTGCTTGGCCTCACCGCGGTTCCCGACGCGGGCGACAGCTTCCTCACTGTCTCCGACGACCGGGTGGCCAGGCAGATCGCCGAGCGGCGCGAGGCGCGCGAGCGCACCGCCCAGTTCGCACAGCGGCGGCCGCGGGTCACGCTGGAGGACCTGGAGTCGGCGCTCAAGAGCGGTGCCCGGGAAGAACTGCTGCTGATCATCAAGGGCGACGTGTCCGGGTCGGTCGAGGCGCTGGAAGACGCGCTGCTCAAGATCGACGTGGGCGAGGACGTCGTGCTGCGGGTCATCGGCCGCGGCGTCGGCGCCATCACCCAGGACGACGTCAACCTGGCGATCGCGTCCGATGCCGTGATCATCGGCTTCAACGTCAGGCCGGCCGGCCGGGCGGGCGAGCTTGCCCAGCGCGAGGGCGTGGACATCAGGTACTACTCGATCATCTACCAGGCGATCGAGGAGATCGAGGCCGCGCTCAAGGGCATGCTCAAGCCGGAGTTCGAGGAGGCGCAGCTGGGCACCGCGGAGGTCCGCGAGGTGTTCAGGGTGCCGCGGATCGGCAACGTCGCCGGATGCATCGTCCGGTCAGGCACGATCACCAGGAACTCCAGGGCACGCCTGGTCAGGGACGGCGTCGTGGTCTCTGACAGCCTCTCGATCGAGTCGCTGCGCCGGTTCAAGGACGACGCCACCGAGGTCCGCGAGGGCTTCGAGTGCGGCATCGGCGTCGGCTACAACGACGTCAAGATCGGCGACGTGATCGAGACCTTCGAGATGCGGGAGAAGCCGCGCGCCTGACGGTAGCGGTCAGCCCCAGCGGGCCCGGCCAGCCCGGGCCCGCAGGGGCTGCCATGCCGGCGCGGCCCGCCGACGAAGGCCCTGATGGGTACCGCCGACGAAAGGCCCTGACGTGTACGTGGGCGCGCTGACCCTGGACGTGCTGCTCGGCGACGTCAGGTCGCTGAAGCAGAAACGGTCGGAGGTCAGGCCGCTGATCGCCGAGGTACACAGGAAGTTTCCCGGGCTCGCGGTCGCCGAGACCGGGTACCTGGACCTGCACCGCAGGACCGAGATCGGGGTCGCCGTGGTGACCTCGACCGCCTCGCACGCGGTCCAGGTGCTCGAAGCGTGCGAGCGCTTCGTCGCTGCGCGCCCCGGCATCGAGCTCTTGTCGGCGCGGCAGCGGCTGTTCAACGACGAAGGGGAGTGAGCATCGATGGATCCGGCGAGGGCACGACGACTGAGCGAGCGCATCACCCAGATCGTCGCCGAGATGCTCGAGCGGCGCATCAAGGATCCGCGGCTCGGATTCGTCACGGTCACCGACACCAAGGTGACCGGTGACCTCCGTGACGCGACAGTGTTCTACACGGTGTACGGCTCGGACGAGGAGCAGCAGGCCAGCGCGGCGGCGCTGGCGAGCGCGACCGGCGTCATCCGGTCAGAGGTCGGCAAGCAGACCGGCATCAAGCACACCCCGTCGATCACGTTCGAGCAGGACAAGCTGCCCGAGGGCGCCAAGTCCATCGAGGACCTGGTCGCCAGGGCGCGCGAAGCCGATGCCCGCCTCGCCGCGGTCCGCGCCGACGCGGTGCACGCCGGTGACTCCGATCCCTACCGCGCGAGCGGCGAACCGGAGGACGACGAGGCGTAGTGTCCGACTCCGGGCTCGTCATTGTCGATAAATCGGGCGGGATGACGTCGCACGACGTGGTCGCCAGGATCAGGCGACTGGCCGGTACCCGCCGGGTCGGGCACGCGGGCACCCTCGATCCGATGGCGACCGGCGTGCTGGTGATCGGGGTCGAGAAGGCCACCAGGCTGCTCGGATACCTGACCAGGACCGAGAAGGAGTACGACGGGACGATCAGGCTCGGCCAGAGCACCGTGACCGACGACGCCGAGGGCGAGGTCCTGCCGGCCTCCGATGGCGGCGCCATTGACCCGGCCGCCATTCCCGAGGCTGCGCTCCGTTCGGCGCTAGCCGAGTTCGTCGGCCAGATCAGTCAGGTGCCGCCGCGGATCAGCGCGATCAAGGTGGACGGCCAGCGCGCCTACCGCCTGACCAGAGTCGGGGTCCGAGCCCGAACTGAACGCGCGGCCGGTGACGATCAGCAGGATCGACCTGCTCGAGGTCCGCCGGCCTGGCGCCGGCTTGCTCGACCTCGACGTGGCGGTGACCTGCTCGAGCGGGACCTACATCAGGGCGATCGCCCGCGACCTCGGCGCGGCCCTTCGCACCGGCGGTCACCTGACGGCGCTGCGCAGGACCCGAGTCGGCCCTTACCTGGTCGCGGCGGCCAGGACCCTCGACCAGCTCGCCGAGCAGCTCCAGATGACGCCGCTGGAAGAGGCCGCTGCCGCGGCGTTCGACTGCCTGCGCCTGAGCGCCGAGGAGACGCGGCTGGTCTCGCACGGCGGCAGGCTCCCGGTGTCGGGCGACAGCAGTCACCAGGTGAACGGGGCGCCGGTGGCCGCGTTCGATCCCGACGGCAACCTGACAGCGCTGCTGATCCGCCAAGACGACGAAATGAGGCCATTGGCAGTATTCGTGCCCTGAGGCTGGGCCGGGTCGATCCGCGGCTCGATCTGAATCGAGGGCTCGCTCGGCGGTGGCGCGGAGACCGAAGCCACCCGGGGTCACTACCCTGGTAGCGCCGAACGAACTGGTGAAAGGACGTTGGCCGTGTATCGGTGGCAGGGTCTGCACGACGTCCCAGCGGACTGGGGCAGGTCCGTCGTCACCATCGGTGTCTTCGACGGCGTGCACCGCGGTCACCGGCTGATCGTGGCCAGGGCGGCGGAGATCGCTGCTGAGCTGGGCCTCCCGCTGGTCGTTGTCACCTTCGACCCGCATCCAGACGAGGTCGTGCGGCCTGGCTCGCATCCGCCGCTGCTGTGCACGCCGCGATTCAGGGCCGAACTGCTCGGCACCCTGGGCGCCGACGCCGTGTGCGTGCTGCCGTTCACCCATGAGTTCTCCCAGTTGCCCGCCGAGGAGTTCGTGCGGACCGTGCTGGTCGACGGGCTGCGCGCGGCCGCCGTGGTGATCGGCGAGAACTTCAGGTTCGGCCACAAGGCCGCTGGCAACGTCGCGCTGCTCGGTGAGCTGGGCGAGAAGTATGAGTTCAGCGCCGAGGGCGTTCCGCTGCTGGCCGACGAGAGGGGAACGGTATCCTCCAGCCGGATCAGGGACCTGCTCGCCGCCGGGGACGTCGCGGCGGCCGCGGTCGAGCTGTGCCGGCCGCACCGGGTCGAGGGCATCGTGGTGCGCGGGCAGCAGCGCGGCCGGGCGCTCGGCTTTCCCACGGCGAACGCAGAGCCGCCGCCGCACACGGCCATTCCCGCCGACGGCGTCTACGCGGGCTGGCTGGCCAGCCTCGACACGGACGGCACCGAACTCGAGCGCTGGCCTGCGGCCATCTCGGTCGGCACCAACCCGACCTTCGACGGAACGGACCAGACCGTCGAGGCGTACGCGCTCGACCGCGACGACCTCGACCTGTACGGGATGCACGTCGCGGTCGAGTTCGCCGACCGGATCCGCGGCCAGGCCAGGTTCGCCTCCGTCGACGAGCTCATCGCCCAGATGCACGAGGACGTCGCGACCGCCCGCGAGATCCTCACGTCGCCCGGTTCCTAGCCCACCCCGCAATGCCAGGGGCTACCCCGATGTCGCAGAGCTGCGCGGGAGCGCGGCAGCAGGGGTGGCGAGGGCGTGGTAGCGTTGCTAGCGGCCAGAAGTATCTGGCTTGGCTTGCTGCGCCCTCATGCGGCTCGCCGGAACCCTGGCATCGGGCAGTTCCGCCCGTGCCCTCCCGCCTGCGGTGCGGATTACGCATACCCGCGCAAACCGGCCGCAAGCGAACGATGACCAACGACCAAGAGGGAAGACTGTGCCGCTCGAAAGTGAAGTAAAGAAGGAGATCATCGCCGAGCACGCGACAGGTGAGGGTGACACCGGCTCGCCGGAGGTCCAGATCGCGTTGCTAAGCAGGCGGATCAATGATCTCACCGAGCACCTGAAGGTGCACAAGCACGATCACCACAGCCGCCGCGGGCTGCTGCTGCTCGTCGGCCGCCGTCGCCGCCTGCTGCAGTACCTGTCCCGCGAGGACATCAGCCGCTACCGCGCGCTGATCGAGAGGCTCGGCTTGCGCCGCTAGCTGATCGGGACGTTCGGGCGGGCACTGGCGGCGACGTTATCGCCGTCTGCTGACCCCTGGCGCTACATTGGTGATCAGGACGCGCTGTTCGCCGCCCGTTGTCAACTGAATAAAACTCGAAAACCAGACCACGAGTTACAACTAGAACCGTCCCGCGGCCCCGGCCCGGAGCGCTCAGCTCGCCTGAGGGCCGGTCCTCGGTAGTGGTTCTCGGATGAGCGGAATCGCGCGGAGTGGCCGCGCCTCACCCGAGGGCTTCGATCGAAGACCGGTCGGCAGCTTCCGTCCAGAGCATGGACGCAGAACGCTCCGCTGGCGGCGGGCTGACGCGGGACCTCATACGAGGAGGTCTCACCCTATGGAGGGTGTGTACACCGCCGAAGCCGTCATAGACAACGGCCAGTTCGGCGTTCACAGAATCAAATTCGAGTCCGGTCGGCTGGCCAGGCAAGCCTCCGGCTCGGCCGTCGCCTACCTGGACGACGAGACCATGGTGCTGTCCGCGACCACCGTGTCCAAGCACCCCAGGGAGAACCTGGACTTCTTCCCGCTCACGGTCGACGTGGAAGAGCGCATGTACGCGGCGGGCCGGATTCCCGGCTCGTTCTTCCGTCGTGAGGGCCGTCCGTCCGAGGACGCGATCCTGACCTGCCGGCTGATCGACCGACCGCTCGGCCGACGTTCGTCAAGGGCCTGCGCAACGAGGTGCAGGTCGTCGAGACGATCCTGGCGCTGCACCCCGAGCATCTCTACGATGTCGTCGCCATCAACGCGGCCTCGCTGTCCACCCAGCTGTCCGGGACTCCCCTTCGCCGGGCCGATCGGCGCCACCAGGGTCGCACTGATCAAGGGTCAGTGGGTCGCGCTTCCCGACTCACCCGCAGCTCGAGGAGGCGACCTTCGACATGGTCGTCGCCGGCCGGGTGCTCGAAGACGGCGACGTCGCCATCATGATGGTCGAGGCCGAGTCCACGCCGCGCACGCTGAGGCTGATCGCCGACCCGGCCAGCGGCGCGGTCAGTCCGACCGAGGACGTCGTCGCTGAGGGCCTCGAAGCCGCCAAGCCGTTCATCAAGATCATGTGCGAGGCGCAGCAGCAGGTCGCCGCCGCGGCGGCCAAGGAGACCGCCACGTTCCCGACCTTCGCCGACTATCAGCCCGACATCTACGAAGCGGTCGCCGCCGAGGCTTCTGGCGAGCTGGCCGCGGCGCTGACGATCGCGGGCAAGCAGGAGCGCGGCGCCGAGACCGACCGGATCCAGGCCGCGGTCACCGAGCGGGTCGTCGCGAAGTTCGAGGGCCGCGAGGGCGAGATTTCCGGCGCGTTCAGGTCCCTGACCAAGAAGCTGGTCAGGGAGCGGATCGTCAGGGACGGCGTCCGGATCGACGGCCGCGGCGTCGCCGACATCAGGCAGCTGTCCGCCGAGGCCGGCGCTCATCCCCCGGGTGCACGGCTCGGCGCTGTTCGAGCGCGGCGAGACCCAGGTGCTGGGCGTGACCACGCTGAACATGCTCCGGATGGAGCAGATGATCGACACGCTCAACCCGGAGCGGACCAAGCGCTACATGCACAACTACAACATGCCGCCGTATTCGACCGGCGAGACCGGCCGGGTGGGCTCGCCGAAGCGGCGCGAGATCGGCCACGGCGCGCTTGCCGAGCGGGCCCTGGTGCCCGTGCTGCCGACCCGCGAGGAGTTCCCCTACGCGATCAGGCAGGTCTCCGAGGCGATCGGCTCCAACGGCTCCACGTCGATGGGCTCGGTTTGCGCGTCGACGATGGCGCTGCTCGACGCGGGCGTGCCGCTGAAGGACATGGTGGCCGGCATCGCGATGGGCCTGATCCACGAGGGCGGCAGCTACGTCACGCTGACCGACATCCTGGGCGCCGAGGACGCGTTCGGCGACATGGACTTCAAGGTCGCCGGCACCAAGGACGTGATCACGGCGCTCCAGCTTGACACCAAGCTGGACGGCATTCCCGCGTCGGTGCTCGGCGCCGCGCTGAAGCAGGCCAGGGACGCGCGGCTGACCATTCTCGACGTCATGCGCGAGGCCATCAACGCCCCGGCCGACATGAGCGAGAACGCGCCGCGGATCATCACCGTCAAGGTTCCGGTCGACAAGATCGGCGAGGTCATCGGCCCGAAGGGCAAGATGATCAACTCGATCCAGGAGGACACCGGCGCCGAGATCACCATCGAGGACGACGGCACCATCTACATCGGCGCCACCGACGGTACGTCGGCCGAGGCCGCGCGGGCGGCGATCAACGCGATCGCGAACCCGCACGTCCCCGAGGTCGGCGAGCGGTTCCTGGGGACCGTGGTGAAGACCACCACGTTCGGTGCCTTCATCTCGCTGCTGCCCGGCAAGGACGGCCTGCTGCACATCACGCAGATCCGCAAGCTGCACGGCGGCGTGCGGATCGAGAACGTCGACGACGTCATCAAGGTCGGCGACAAGCTGCAGGTCGAGATCCGCGAGGTCGACGACCGAGGCAAGCTGTCGCTGGTGCCGGTCGAGGTGGTCGAGCGCGAGGCGGCAGGCGAGGACCTCGGCGGCGGCGCCGACCGGGATCGGGACCGCGGGGCGACCGCGGCGACCGCGGCGACCGGCACAGGGACCGCGGTGACCGGGGCGAGCGCGGGCGGGGTGACCGCAGGGGCGGCGGCGGCGACCACCTCCGCACCCGGCACCGCGAGCGCGAGTCCGGCAACTCATGACCGCTAAAGGCGGAGACAGCGGACGGCGCGTTGAGGGGACCGAGCGGCTAGACGACGGCGAGAGCGTCGTCTACCGCACGGTGCTCCCCGGCGGCCTGCGGGTCATCACCGAGTCGCTTCCCACGGTGCGTTCGGCCTCCTTCGGGATCTGGGCCGGAGTCGGCTCCCGCGATGAGGACATCAGCCACGCGGGCGCCACGCACTACCTGGAGCACCTGCTCTTCAAGGGCACAGGCAAGCGGTCAGCGCTCGACATCTCGGCCGCGATCGACGCGGTCGGCGGCGAACTCAACGCCTTCACCGCGAAGGAGTACACCTGCTATTACGCCAGGGTGCTCGACACCGACCTGCCGCTGGCGATCGACGTGCTCTCTGACATGGTGACCGCCTCGCTGCTCGAGCCCAGCGAGGTCGAGGCAGAGCGGGCGGTGATCCTCGAAGAGATCGCGATGACCGACGACGACCCGTCCGACACCGCGCACGAGGCATTCGGCTGGCAGCTGTTCGGTGACACTCCGCTCGGCCGGCCGATCCTCGGCACCGTGGCCTCCATCAACACGATCACGCGTGATCAGATCGCCGAGCACTATGCCGCGAAGTACTCGGCGGAGAACCTGGTCGTCGCGGCCGCGGGCCGGCTGGACCACGACGAGGTCGTGGCGCTCACCGGCGCAATGCTTCGAGTCGGCGCTGACCAACACGGCTCCGCCGGCGCCGCCGCGGCTGCCAGGGCGCGCCGGACCCGAGGTCGGCTCCGGGACTGGCGTCCGGCTCATCTCGCGGCCGATCGAGCAGGCCAACCTGGTCCTCGGCTGCGCCGGCCTCGCCAGGACCGACGACCGGCGGTTCGCGCTTGGCGTGCTGAACGCCGCGCTCGGCGGCGGCATGTCGTCCCGGCTGTTCCAGGAGATCAGGGAGAAGCGCGGGCTGGCCTACTCGGTCTACAGCTTCAACTCCCAGCACGCCGATATTGGCCTCTGGGGCGTCTACGCGGGCTGCCTGCCCGCGAAGGCCGACGAGGTGCTTGCCATCTGCACCGACGAGATCGCCAAGGTCTGCGATGCTGGTCTGACCAAGGAAGAGCTGGACAGGGGCAAGGGTCAGCTGCGCGGCTCGATCGTGCTCGGCCTGGAGGACCCGGCGTCCAGGATGACCAGAATCGGCAAGTCGGAACTGGTGTATCCCAGGCTCGAGCCGGTGGACGAGGTCCTAGCCAGGATCGAGGCCGTGAGCCTCGACGACGTACGCGAGGTCGCACGGGCGATCCTGGCCCAGCCCAAGGCGCTGGCCGTCGTGGGCCCGTATGACGATGCCGACTCGTTCGCGGCGGTGGTCGCCGCCTGACGGAGTGGAGGCCGCGGTGATCAAGGTCGGAGTGCTCGGCGCCAAAGGGCGGATGGGATCGCTGGTCTGTCGGACCGTGGAATCTGCCGCTGACCTCGAGCTCGCGGCGGCGGTCGACGTCGGTGACGGGCGCGAAGCGCTGCTTGGCTGTTCCGTCGTGGTCGACTTCACCAGCCCCGCGGCCGTGCTTGACAACCTGCGGTGGTGCGCGGCGGCTGGCCTGTCGACGGTCATCGGGACGTCCGGTTTCGACGGTGCCAGGCTGGCCGAAGTCGCGGACATCCTCGAGTCAGCCACGCGTGACGCCGGCCAGGCGGGAACGGACGGGGCGCGGGTCCTTGTCGTTCCCAATTTCTCGGTCGGTGCCGTGCTGATGATGAAGTTCGCTGAGCAGGCCGCGCGGTTCTTCGAGTCGGCGGAGATCATCGAACTGCACCACGCGGGCAAGGTCGACGCGCCGTCAGGCACCTCAGGCAGGACCGCCGCGATGATGGCCGCCGCGCGGTCGGCTGCCGGTGTCGGGCCGGGCCCCGACGCCACCACCACGCAGCTGGATGGCGCGCGTGGCGCTGTCGTCGACGGGGTACATGTGCATTCAGTACGGCTCGCCGGCCTGGTGGCGCATCAGGAAGTGCTGCTGGGCGGGCACGGGGAGACGCTGACGATCAGGCACGACTCGCTGGACCGGGCGTCGTTCATGCCAGGTGTGCTGATAGCGGTCAGGGGGATCGCGTCGTTGCCGCCTGGCCTGACGATCGGCCTGGATGGCCTGCTCGGGCTCGCCTGAGGCTGTTGGCGCGCTGCAGGCGGCTGCCCCGGGTCGAGCCGCGACGGAGGGGGTAGCTGGTGAGGTTGATCCTCAATGTGATCTGGCTGGTGCTCTGCGGGATCTGGCTGGCGATCGCCTACGTGCTTGCCGGGATCGTCGCGTGCGTCCTGATCATTACGATCCCGTTCGGCATCGCGTCCTTCCGGATCGCGAGCTACGTGCTGTGGCCGTTTGGCCGGACGACAGTCCCACGGCAGGATGCCGGGGTCGGCTCGATGATTGGCAATATCCTCTGGATTATCCTATTCGGCTGGTGGCTGGCGCTCGGTCACCTGATCACCGGTATCGCGCTGTGCATCACCATCATCGGGATCCCGCTCGGCCTGGCGAACTTCAAGCTCATACCGATCTCGCTGCTGCCGCTCGGCGTGCGGATCGTCGACTCCGACGAGGTCGGAGCGCCGTACGCGGCCTAGCCTCCGGCGTACGCCGCGCTAGAGCGCGCCGACGGCCGTGATCCAGATGACGGCCTCGCCGGCGTCGTCCGAGCCGCCCAGGTCCACCTCGGCTGAGAACCCCCAGTCGTGGTCGCCCGCCGGGTCATCGAAGATCTGGCGCACCCGCCAGACGCCCGGTCTGCAGTCGTCGATGATCAGCATCGCCGGCCCGCTGGCGTCCGCGCCCGTGCTGATCTCGCCGTGCTCGGCGAAGTAGGGCGCCAGGGCATCGGCCCAGGCGTCCGCGTCCCAGCCCGCATGCTCGTCCAGGTCGCCGAGTTCGTCCCAGCGGCGCAGCGCGGCGAGCTCCACCCGGCGGAACAGGGCGTTGCGCACCAGTACGCGGAACGCGCGGACGTTTCTGGTCACCGCAGGGGGGCGCTCGTCCAGCCGGCCGGACGCGGCCGCCTCCGCCGCCTCAGGATTCGCGAGGCGCTCCCACTCGTCGAGCAGGCTGGAGTCCACCTGCCTGACCATCTCGCCGAGCCACTCGGTCAGGTCGGTCAGTTCCTCGGTCTTGGCTTCGTCTGGGACGGTCTGGCGCAGCGCCTTGTAGCAGTCGGCCAGGTAACGCAGCAGGAGTCCCTCTGACCTGGCCAGGCCGCACCAGGCGATGTACTCGGTGAAGGTCATCGCGCGCTCGAACATGTCCCTGGCGACCGACTTGGGCGCGAGTTCGTAGTCGGCGACCCACGGGTGGCCCTGGCGGTAGATCTGGTAGGCCGACTCGAGCAGGTCGGCGAGCGGCCGCGGGTAGCTGACGTCTTCGAGCAGTTCGGTCCTGGTCTCGTAGTCCATGCCCTCGGCCTTCATCTCGGCGACGGCCTCGCCGCGCGCCCTGAACAGCTGCGCCGACAGCACGGGCCTCGGGTTATCGAGCGTCGACTCGATCACCGAGAGCACGTCCAGCGGGTAGTCGGGCGACGTCACGTCGAGCAACTCGATGGCGGCGAGGGCGAGGGGCGACAGCGGTTGGTTAAGCGCGAAATCTTCCTGCAGGTCGACGGTGAGCCTGGCCTGGCGGCCTTGTTCGTCGGGCTCGGAGAGCCGCTCGACGACGCCGCCCGCCAGCAGCGCGCGGTAGATCTGGATCGCGCGGTGGATGTGCCTGCGCTGCGCTGGCCGGTCCTCGTGGTTGTCGGTCAGCAGGTGACGCATCGAGGCGAAGCAGTCGCCAGGGCGGCTGATCACGTTGAGCAGCATCGCGTGGCTGACCGCGAAGCTGGACTTCAGCGGTTCTGGCTCCGCGGCGACCAGGCGGTCGAACGTCGGCTGCCCCCAGGAGACCATGCCGGGCGGCGGCTTCTTGCGGACGAACTTGCGGCGCTTCTTCGGGTCGTCGCCGATCTTGGTGAGCGACCGCTCGTTGGCGATGACGTGCTCGGGCGCCTGGACGACGACCATGCCGCTGTCGTCGAAGCCGGCCCGGCCGGCCCGCCCGGCGATCTGGTGGAACTCCCTGGCCTGCAGCAGCCGGGTGACGCTGCCGTCGTACTTGCTCAGCGAGGTGAACAGCACGGTCCTGATCGGCACGTTGATGCCGACGCCGAGCGTGTCGGTGCCGCAGATCACCTTGAGCAGACCGGCCTGGGCCAGGGTCTCGACGAGCCGGCGGTAGCGCGGCAGCATGCCAGCGTGATGCACCCCGATGCCGTGCCTGACCAGCCTGGACAGGGTCTTGCCGAAGCCGGCCGTGAACCGGAACCGGCCGATCAGTTCGGCGATCGCGTCCTTCTCCGCCCGGCTGCAGACGTTGATGCTCATCAGCGCCTGGGCCTGCTCGATCGCGGCGGCCTGGGTGAAGTGGACGACGTAGATCGGCGCCTGCTTGGTCTCGAGCAGTTCGGTCGATGGTCTCGTGCAGCGGATCGAGCACGAACCTGAACGTGAGCGGCACGGGGCGCTCGGCGGACTTGACAACGGCGGTCGGCCGGCCGGTGCGCCTGGTCAGGTCGCGCTCGAACCTGGTGACGTCGCCGAGCGTGGCCGACATCAGCAGGAACTGAGCCCTGGGCAGCTCGATCAGCGGCACCTGCCAGGCCCAGCCGCGGTCCGGGTCGGCGTAGTAGTGGAACTCGTCCATGATCACCAGGTCGGCGTCGGCCTCGGCGCCGTCCCGCAGCGCGATGTTGGCGAGTACCTCGGCGGTGCAGCAGATGATCGGGGCGCTCGGCGTTCACGCTGCCGTCGCCGGTCATCATGCCGACGTTGGCCGGGCCGAAGACGTCGCAGAGCGCGAAGAACTTCTCCGAGACCAGCGCCTTGATCGGCGCGGTGTAGAAGCTGCGCTCGCCCGCGGCGAGAGCGGCGAAGTGGGCCGCCGTCGCGACCAGGCTCTTGCCGGAGCCGGTCGGGGTGGACAAGATGACGTTCGCGCCCGAGACGATCTCGATCAGCGCCTCGTCCTGGTGCGGGTACAGGGTCAGCCCTTGGGCCGCGGCCCACTCGGTGAAGGCAGCGTAGAGCGCGTCGGGATCCGCGGACTCCGGCACCAGGTCGGTCAGCATCATGGTCTATCCATGGTGCCAGTTCGCGCGGGTGGTACGTCCGCGCTGTCCTCGCGGCCAGCTAGGTTGGGTCCATGTGCCGAAGCATCAAGACCCTGCGAGAGCCCTACACCGAGCAGGTCACCACCGAGGACGTCCAGGCTGCCGCGCTGCAGTACGTGCGCAAGATCAGCGGTTTCCGCGCGCCTGCCGCGCACAACGCCGAGGCCTTCCAGGCGGCCGTCGACGCTGTGTCCCAGGCAACCGCCGACCTGCTTGACCGGCTCGAAGTACGCGCGGCTCCCAGCCGACCGTCGGGCACGGCTGGGGCGGGACCGGCCAGGACGCCGCGCCCGGCACGCTCGCCGCGCCCGGCGCGTACCGGCTAGCCAGATCTGGTCCGGCGCGGGACGCGTGACCTTTCGTCGCGTCAGAGACCGTCGATGATCTGCTGCCGCTTGGCCTGATACTCGGACTCGGAGATCATGCCGTTGTCGAGCAGCTGCTTGATCATGGCCAGCCGCTGCTCTGCGCCGACCTGTCCGCCGGACGCGGGCGTCGGCCGGCCCGCCGCCGAACTGGCCGGGCGCCTGCGCACGGGCCTGGTCCCGCAGCTGGCGCAGCTGATCCATCGCGGCCTGCCGCGCGACGGGATCACCAGACCTGATCGCCTGGGCCAGGCCCGCTATCTGCCCTGGATCGAACTGGACAGCAGGTCCTTGCCGCCAGGTCCGATCACGTGCATGACATTGTCGCTTGCGGGGCCGTGCGAGTACGGCCCCACAGGGCCGCCGAAGCCGGGCATCTGCCCGGCCGCGTTCATCATCGCGCTCACCGAGACGATCTGCTGGCTGGGGTCCAGCCTCATCTCACCGGACTTGGAGTGCACCTCGACACCGATGATGGTCCCGACGCCGTAACCGCCTGGGCTCCTGTCGATCACGGTGCCCCTGACCACCTCGCCGGTGGGCCTGCGCACCTCGACCACGTACCGGTGCTCGACCTGCATCGCGGCGGCTATGCCCCGGCTGCCCGCTGGTCCAGTCAGGGCCTCCACGATGGTGCCCTGGGCTTGTTCCCACTTATGTCCGAGCATGCTTCCCCTCCGCGCCGCCTCGATCGGACTATACATTCGCGAATGGCCGCGCGGCTGCGGCGAGAAAGGTCAGGCGGTCCTGGTCTGGCCGGCCGCTTCGAGGCCGAGTTCGGTGATCGACGTTTCGCGCATCTTGAACTTCTGCACCTTGCCGGTGACCGTCATCGGGAAGTCCGAGGTGAACCTGACGTAGCGCGGGATCTTGTAGTGCGCGATCTTGCCGCGGCAGTACTCCTTGACCTGTTCGGTGTCCAGGTCCTGGCCGGGCCGAAGCCGGATCCAGGCGCACAGTTCCTCGCCGTACTTCAGGTCGGGCACGCCGATCACCTGGACGTCCTCGATGGCCGGGTGGCCGTAGAGGAACTCCTCGACCTCGCGCGGGTAGATGTTCTCGCCGCCCCTGATCACCATGTCCTTGATCCGGCCGACGATGTTGAGGTAGCCGCCCGCGTCCATGACAGCCAGGTCGCCCGTGTGCATCCAGCGCGCCGAGTCGATCGCCTCCGCGGTCTTGGCCGGCTCGTTCCAGTAGCCGAGCATCACCGAGTACCCGCGGGTGCAGAGCTCGCCAGCGGCGTTCCGGGGCAGCACCCGCCCGGTCTCCGGGTCGATGACTTTCACCTCGACGTGCGGGTGCACCCGGCCGACGGTCGAGACCCGGCGTTCCATGTCGTCGTCCGCGGTCGTCTGCGTGGACACCGGCGAGGTCTCGGTCATCCCGTAGCAGATCGTCACCTCGGTCATGTGCATCTCGCTGACGACACGCTTCATCACCTCGACCGGGCACGGCGACCCGGCCATGATGCCAGTGCGCAGCGTCGACAGGTCGTAGCTGCCGAAGTCGGGCAGCGCGAGTTCGGCGATGAACATGGTCGGCACGCCGTACAGCGACGTGCAGCGCTCCGCCTGGACCGCGCGCAGCGTCTCGGCGGGGTCGAACCCAGGTGCCGGGATCACGATGCAGGCGCCGTGCGTGGTGCAGGCCAGGTTGCCGAGCACCATCCCGAAGCAGTGGTAGAACGGCACCGGGATGCAGACCCGGTCTTGCGCGGTATAGCGGCAGCCGTCGCCGATGAAGAGCCCGTTGTTGAGGATGTTGTGGTGCGACAGGGTCGCGCCCTTCGGGAATCCGGTCGTCCCGCTCGTGTACTGGATGTTGATCGGGTCGTCGAACGACAGGCCGGCCTCGCGCTCGGCGAGCGGGTCGTCGGCGCCGCTCGCGGCCTGGCCGGCTCGAAGCAGCGCGTCCCAGCCTGGCGTGCCGAGGAAGATGACCTCTTCCAGGTCGGTCAGATCGGGCCTGACCTCCTCGATCATCGCCCGGTAGTCGCTCGTCTTGAAGCGCTCGGCGCTGACCAGCACCCGCACCCCGGACTGGCGGAGCGCGAAGCCAACTTCGTGGCTGCGGTACGCCGGGTTGATGTTGACCAGGATGATGCCTGCCTTGGCGGTCGCGTACTGCAGCTGGACCCATTCGGCGCAGTTCGGCGCCCAGATGCCCACCCGGTCGCCCGCCGCGAGTCCGGCCGCGATCAGACCGCGGGCGAGGGTATCGGTCTCCGCGTCAAACGCCGCGTAGGTCCACCGGCGGCCGGTCGGAACGTCGACGAGCACCTCGGCGTCCGGGTGCGCGGCGGCGATCCGCCGCAGGTTCGCGCCGATGGTCTCGCCGAGCAGCGGGCTGGCTGAGGCGCCATGGCTGTAGGACAGCGTGACTTCGGAGGACATGGGTGATCCCTTCGCAGCTGATCACTCCATCGTGCCCGTTCATGCGGGTTGGTGTGAAGCGCGAGGCCCGGCCAGCGGAAGGAAATGTGCAGCTTCGAACCAGAGGGGATTATTGTGATCATTGCAGGATTCGAAAGGAGTTGACCGGAGCGACACGTGGTCCTGTTGGTCATCTGGCTTATCGCCGCCGCCGTGCTCGGGGTGGCCGAGATGCTCACGACCACGCTCGCGCTCGGACTCGTCGCCGTCGGCGCGCTCGCCGCAGCACTGACCGAGGCTCTCGGCGGCCATCCGCTCGTGCAGGTCGGCGTCTTCGTGGTGGTCTCGCTGGCCGGGATCGTGCTGATCAGGCCGCTGGCGCTGCGGCGGCTGCAGCGCAGGAGCACCTTCCGCACCGGAACCGCCGCCCTGGTTGGCCAGACCGGCTACGTGCTGGCCGACGTGTCGCCGCAGGCCGGCCGGATCAGGATCGGCGGCGAGGAGTGGTCGGCCCGCCCCTATGACGAAACCTCGGTCATCCCGGCCGGGTCGACCGTCGACGTCCTGCAGATCAAGGGCGCCACCGCCCTTGTTCACCAGAGGGAGTAGAGATGCCGTCAGGTGCCCTGGTCGGGCTCGTCGTGGCCGTTGTCGTCGTCGTGTTTGTGCTCGTCTTCCTGAGCCGGTCGATCTGGCTGGTTCCGCCCGCGAGGGCGCGCAACGTGGAGCGGCTCGGCCAGTTCCACAAGACCCTGGAGCCAGGCCTGCACCTGGTGATCCCGATGATCGACCGGGTCAAGGATCTGATCGACCTGCGCGAGCAGGTGGTCTCGTTCACCGGCCAGCGGGTGATCACCGAGGACAACGTCGTGGTCGCCATCGACACGGTGCTGTTCTTCCAGGTCACCGACCCGCGGGCGGCCGACTACGAGATCGTCAACTACATCGAGGCGATCGAGCAGCTGGCCGCGACCATGCTGCGGAGCGTCATCGGCAGCATGGACCTGGAGCAGACGCTGACCTCGCGCGACAAGATCAACACGCTGCTGCGCGGCGTGCTCGACGACGCGTCAGGGAAGTGGGGGATCCGGGTGACCCGGGTGGAGATCCGGTCGATCGACCCGCCGCAGTCGATCAAGGACGCGATGGAGAAGCAGCTCAAGGCCGAGCGGGAGAAGCGGGCCGCGATCCTGCACGCCGAGGGGCTGCAGCAGTCCCAGGTGCTGACCGCCGAGGGCGACAAGCAGGGCGCGATCCTGCGGGCCGAGGGCGAGAAGCAGGCCGCGATCCTGCGGGCCGAGGGCCAGGCCCAGGCGATCTCGACCGTCTTCAAGTCCATTCACGACGGCGATCCCGATCCCAAGCTGCTCGCCTACCAGTACCTGCAGACCTTGCCGCAGCTCGCCAAGGGCGAGGGCAACACGGTCTGGATGATCCCGAGCGAGCTCACCGGAGCGCTGCGGATGCTGAGCTCAGCGTTCTCCGGCCAGGCCAAGGACGAGCCGCTCGGGGTCAGCGCCGCCCCGGCGGCCTGACCTGGTCAAGGGCGCGGGCGATGGTCCGCCGGCCGTGGCTGGCCCGGTCAGCCCCGGCAGGCGACGGCGCGGAGTATCGGGCGAACAATCCCGCGCCAGGACTCAGGGGCGGATCGCTAGCCCGACGGTCAGCAGCAGTCCGAACGCCATCTGCAGGCGGCCGGTCTGACCGAGCACGGCGATCAGCCCGCGGCCCGTGGTGGTGCGCAGCACCTGCCTGACCGGCTCGACGGCGAGCGGCACGGCCGCGAGCGTGATCAGCGCCAGCGGCGCGGCCGGCGCCGTCGCGATCGCGACCGCGAACGCCGTGGCCACGCACAGCGCGTACAGGACCCTGGTGCGCTGGTCGCCGAGCACGACCGCGAGCGTGCGCTTGCCGCTGACCTCGTCGGTCGGGATGTCCCGCAGGTTGTTGATCACGAGCAAGCCGCAGGCCAGCAGGCCGACCGGGACCGAGGCGGCCGCCGCGAGCCAGGTCAGGCGCTCCATCTGGACATACGCGGTGCCCATGACGGCCCCGACGCCGAAGAACGCGAAGACCGAGACCTCGCCGAGCGCCCGGTATCCGTACGGCTTGCTGCCGCCGGTGTAGAACCAGGCCGCGCCGATCGCCGCGGCGCCGAGCAGCAGCAGCCACCAGGAGACGACGGCGGCGAGGACGAGGCCGGCCAGGCCAGCGACGAAGAAGCTGGCCAGGGCGGCCGACGAGCACCTGCCGCGGCGTCGCGAGCCCTGATCCCACCAGCCGCACCGGGCCGACCCGCTGCTCGTCGGTGCCGCGGATGCCGTCGCTGTAGTCGTTGGCGTAGTTGACGCCGATCTGCAGGGCCAGGGCGACCACGAGCGCGAGACAGGCCCGCCAGGCGATGAAATCCCCGTAGCCGGCCGCGACGCCCGAGCCGACCGCTACGGGAACGATGGCCGCGGGCAGCGTACGTGGACGTGCGCCTGCCACCCAGTCTCGCGCCGCGGTCACGACCTGCCCTGTCTGCTTGGAACCGAAGTGTCAGACTAGCCCTACTCGCAGCGGCGGCAGGGCCTTCGCGGCTGCGGCCAGCACCATCGCGATCTGGCTGGGGCTGAGCCGGTGCTTGGCGACCGCCTTGGTCTGGCGGCGGAAATACGTGCCGACGCGGCTGCCGTCGAATACGTCGACGCCCTTGAACTTCATGATCACCCAGGGAATGTTCGGCCCGTACATGACCATCGCGGGACGCACCCGCACGCGCATGCCCGAGTTCGGCCGCGATCAAGTTGGCGGCGTGCTTCGACTCGTGCGTGGCGTGCTCGAACCTAGGCTCCATGCTGTCCTTGCCGTGGTAGAGCATTCCGTCGATCGCACGCAGCGGGAGCCTGCGGTCCAGTCGCTGGGAGTCGAGCGTGAAGACGCCCGCCGGCCCGACGACGACGTGGTCGATGACGTGCCTGGTGCCCGGAATGGTGCGCGCGTGCAAGGCCAGATAACCGGCCGGCTGCAGCACCCGCAGCCGGCGCCTGGTGAACCGCTGCGCCGAGGTGATCCTGACCCCGGCGGGCACGACCACCGTCGTCCTGGATCTGAAGATCGAGTCCGCTGCGATGTAGATCACGGCCGCGGTGAGCCCGATCCGCCAGTTCAGCCCGATCGTGAAGCCGACGAAGCAGACGACAGCGACGATGGTCCTGGTGATCCGGACCTTGAGCCTGGGATCGCTGCGCAGATGCGGGTTGACCAGCGGCCTGCTCGTCAGCGGCCGGGCGTTCAGCGAGCTCGCGAGCGCGCGGTTGCCCTTCGTGTGGGCCCGCTGCTGCAGCCGGCCGGGACTTCCGCGTCCTCGCCGGGGGGCAGGCCCGGGCCTTTCCGCGGCGCTCTGGTCGCCGTTGTGGCCGTGCCAGCCCTGGTCGCTGAACCGGCGGTGCCGCTGGCTGCACGGGCATGTCCCGGCGGCGGGTTCACCGGTGGACTTACCTGCCCGGGGTGAGTTGGCGGCGTCGGACATGTCGCCGGTGCGTCCTGTATCCCCCGTGCTTGGAATGTCCGCGCCGCCGCCTGATTCCTCCGCAGGGAACTTGCTGAAGAGTGAGCGCAAGCCTTGCCCTATCATCGGCCTGCTGCGCCGGCTGGCCGGGCGGATCAGCCGCGTCCGGTTCCACATCCCGAGGGTAGCCGATTCGCTGCCAAGGAACACGCGGCTGCTGGCTGCGAGAATGCCGGGCTGGACGCCCTCAGCCTGGCCGTCTACTGTTCGGTAACGTGACAGACATTCATGAAATGACCGCGCTCGAACTCGCCACCTCCATCGCGGACGGGCGGCTTTCTCCGGTCGAGGTCACCGACCATTACCTGGACCGGATCGATCGGCTGAACTCCCAGACCGGCGCCTTCTACACCGTGACCGCCGACCTCGCGAAGGAGCAGGCAGCCAGCGCTGAGAAGCTGGTCAGCGAGAGCCGCCGGGCTGGCGAGCAGGCCGCGTCGCTGCCGCCGCTGACCGGTGTGCCGATCCCGATCAAGGACCTGAACATGGTCGCCGGCGTGCGCATGACGCTCGGCTCGACCATCTTCGCGGACAACGTCGCGACCGAGGACGACTACGTGGTCGCCGAGTTGCGCAAGGCCGGGATCGTCATCACCGGCAAGACGGCGACGCCCGAGTTCGGGCTGCCGTGCTACACCGAGACCAAGATCGGCCCGCCCGCCCGGACGCCCTGGGACCTGTCGCGGTCGGCCGGCGGGTCGAGCGGCGGCGCGGGTGCGGCGGTGGCAGCCGGCCTCGCGCCGGCCGCGCAGGGCAGCGACGGCGGCGGGTCGATCAGGATCCCGGCCAGCGTGTGCGGCCTGTTCGGGATCAAGCCGAGCCGCGGCCGGATCTCCGGCGGCCCGCTGATGCCCGACCTCAGCGGCCTGTCCACCGATGGGCCGCTGGCGCGGACCGTCGAGGACGCTGCGCTCCTGCTCGACGTGATGACCTGCAACTATCCGGGTGACATGTACATCATGCCGCCGCTGCCCGACGGCGAGAGCTTCCTCGGGCACGCCCGCCGCGAGCCTGGCAAGCTGCGGATCGGCCGCTCGATCGCGAACGTGGTACCAGGCGCGACCGTGCACGACGACTGCGCCGCCGCCTACGAGGACGCGAGCAAGCTGCTCGCCGAGCTCGGGCACGAGATCGAGGACGTCGAGTTGCCGTTCGGCTCCGACGCGGTGCCGATGTTCGAGTTGCTCTGGTACTCGATGGCCACGCTCGCGCCGATCGACCCGGCGCAGGAAGAGCAGTTGCTGCCGCTGACCGCGTACCTGCGCGGGCGCGGCCTGAAGGTCACCGCCGGCGAACTGATCTTCGCCCAGGCGTATCTGCAGAGCGTGATGCGGCCCGCGATCGCGACGATGAACCGCTACGACGCGTTCCTGAGCCCGACCCTCGCCTCGCCGCCCGTTCCTGTCGGCTACTTCGACGAGGTCGACCCGGCCGAGAACTTCGAGCGGCAGAAGCGGTTCACGCCGTACACGGCGCTCTACAACATCTCCGGCCAGCCTGCCGTCAACCTGCCGTTGTACTGGAACTCCGACGGGCTGCCGATTGGCGTCATGCTGGCCGGGCGGCTGGGGGACGAAGCCACGCTCATCTCGCTGTCGGCCCAGGTCGAGGCGGCGAGGCCATGGCGGGATAAGCATCCGGCGATCTGGTAGCGGCTTGGTTGCCTCAGCTGCCGGTGGCGCCAATCCGGGACAGATTCCCGCCACTGGGCATCTGGGCGGGCGCGAGGTCTTACCATCGGTTCCTAGTTCCATTCACAATGTGTGGCTGACTGACTGCACATGGTGAGCGGGCCCGCCCGGTCCTTCCGGGTGACGGCGGGAATCCGGAGGTAATCGCGTGGTGCCGGGGAGTCGGCGCTGGCGGCTGATTCTGCAGATCAGCAATGGCGTGGTCGCTGGCTGCGTGGCGGCAGCCGTCCTCGTGCTGTGCGCGGCCGGCTACGCGGGCATCCCGGCCGTCGGGCGTGCGCTCGATCCCGGCGCACGGGGCCTGGGCCTCGGCGTCCGGCGGTCAGTTGCCAGAGCCCGCTGTCCTGCAACGCGACCGGCATCGGGGGCGAGACGCTCGTCTCGTTCGATCCGCGCGGCGTCGCGACGATCGAGTCGCGCCAGCTCGCAGACGCGATGCTCGCGCTTGGGTACCTGCACGCCAGGTTCCGCCTGACGCAGCTGGACCTGGAGCGCCGGCTGGCTGAAGGCAGGCTGTCGCAGCTTGTCGGGCCGAGCGCGGTGGCCTCTGATGAGTTCGAGCTGCGGCTCGGCCTGCTGCGGACGGCTCGGCGCGAATGGGCCGTCATGCCCAAGGACAGCGTCGCGGCCAAGATGCTGACGTCCTACGCCAGGGGCGTCAATGACTACCTGGCCCAGTTGCGCGCCAACGGGCAGTGGCCTGCCGAGTTCTCGCTGGCCGGTGTCTACCCTGCCCGGTGGACCCCGGTGGACAGCCTGGCCGTTCAGGGGTACCTGGCCCAGGAACTCGACTACACCACCTCGCCGCTGGATTATGCCGTGCTCGCGGGCTCGCTCGGGATCGGCCGGACCATGCGATGGTTCCCCGTCCAGGCGGCCGGGCCCGGGCATCCGTTCGATCCTGGGCCCTATCAGGCGCGCGGGAGCCGTGGCGCGGGCGGCGTGCCGGCTCTGCCGCGCCGGGTCGCGCCGGCCAGCGGCGCTCGTGCCGCTCGTGCCGCGCCGGGTCGCGCAGCCGTCGGCCGCTCTGGCCAGGTCAGCCGCCGCTGCCCTCGCGCTGACCAGCGACCTGCCGCGCGGCCGGTCATCCGGCCAGCCGCCTGGCAGCGGGTGGGCGGTCAACGGCCCCAGGGTGCGCGGCGGCGGGTCGATGCTCTCCGGGACGGCGTCCGCGCCAGGGATCTTCCCGTCCGGCTGGTATCAGGTGGCCGTCACCGCGCCCGGGTACAACGTCACCGGCGTGAGCCTGCCTGGCCTGCCCGGCGTCCTGATCGGCCACAACAAGCGCATCGCCTGGACGCTGAGCGGGACGCAGAGCCAGTCCGCGCTGTTCTACGCGGAGCAGATGAGCCGCAGCCACCCTGGCGACTACCTGTGGCGCGGCCAGTGGCGGCCGGTGCGCCTGGTCCGCTACGTCATACCGGTCCGAGGCGGCACGACCAGGCGGCTGACGGTCGCCCTGACCGCGCACGGGCCGCTGCTGGCCTGGCCGGGTCGGACTCGCCCCGCGATCTCGGTCGACTGGATGGGCAGCGGCGGCTCGCCGGATATCGCGGTCCTCGCCAGGATCGGCGCCGCCGCCAACTTCAGCCAGTTCCACGCTGCGCTGGCGGGCTGGCGGTCCCCGGCCGCGACCTTCGTCTACGCCGATCGTCGCGGCAACATCGGGGCGGCTACCGCGGGCAGCTTCCCTGTGGTCCGGAGCGGGGCGCCGTGGCTGCCGCTGCCGGGTACCGGGCGATCCGACGTGGCCGGGCTGATTCCTTTCGCCGCGCTGCCGGTCAGCTACGACCCGCCCGGGCATGTGGTCGTGGCGGCTGGACAGCGGCCGGTGACGAGCGCGTACCCGTACTACCTGGGCACGTCGGCCAATGACCTGGATGCAGCCGACCTGGCCGGCACCGGCTATGCGGTCCTCGGTCGCAAATCAGGGCTGCAGCCGGCTGCTGTGGTGCCGCTGCAGACCAGCCCGGTCAGCGAACTGGCCGCCCAGGTGGTGCCGCGGCTGCTCGCCGCGCTCCGGCACGCCAGCCTCACGTCGGCCGAGCAGCAGGCGAGGTCCGCGCTGCGCGGCTGGAATCACCAGCTGGCGCCCGCCTCAGCGGCGGCGGCGATCTGGTCGGCGTTCTGGCAGGACTACGTGTCCGCGACCTTCGGGCCGTGGTGGCGGGCCGCCAGCGTTCCGGTCGGCGCCGATCCCGCAGGCCTTCAGGTCTCGGCTGCTCAGACCGGATTGGTGCGGGCGCTCGAGCACTGGACGCTCGCGGGCAAGCCGGACCCGGTGTTCACGCCGCCCGGCGCGCCAGCGGGGTCGGCGAGGTCAGCGATGCGGGGGGCGTTCGGGGCGGCGGTGGCGCAGCTGACGGCTCAGTTCGGCGGCGGGCGCGGGGTCTGCTGGCTGGCGGCTTGACAAGCTCGTCGCGGCGCCGGTCGTCTCCTCGGCGCAGGTGCCGGTCGTCGGATACGGCAGCAGATCGGCGGCGGCCAGACCGTGGCTGGCGGCTGAAGGCAGCGCCGGCTCTGCTGCCCTGCTCGCGTCCGCCGTGCCCGGCGGGCCCGCCGGCCCAGTTGGCGGATGATCGTCCGGCTGGGCCGGGGTCCGGGCGGGGTAACGGCCGAGGGCATCTATCCAGGCGGCCAGAGCGACAACCCGGCCTCCGCTTGGTACGCGAACCTGACTGCCCGCTGGCAGGCAGGCGGCTATCTGCCGCTGCCGCCAGCGGGAACCCCGGTTACCGGCGCGATGCGATGGGAGTTCCTGCCATGAGCAAGCTGGTCAGCAGGTCCGAGGTCGATCGGCTCGGCAAGCGAGGCTCGTACCGGCTCGGCGGCCTCGGGCCGCCCGGTCCTGGCCGGCCCGCACCGCCGAGGCCGTTTCAGCCGTCATTCCTCGGACCGCAGCACCGCGGCTCGGCGGCCGCCTGGATCCTGTTCGCTCTGCTGAGCACCGCCTTGATCGCGGGCGGGGCGCTGCTCGGCCTGTGGTTCATGCCGTTCGTAGCCGGGCTGGCGACCGGAGTAGTGATGCGCTGGGGCTGGTGGCGGCTGCGCGTCACGGTCCCCGCGGTCCTGATCATGGCGTGCGCCGGGTGGGGGCTGGCGCTGTGGGCCATGGCGGCCCGTGGCCAGGCGGTTGGCCCGACGGCACGGACGATCGCGTCCCTAGCCGGGTTCCCTGACATGGCCGCGCTCGCCATCACCTTCACGCTCGGGGTCAGCGCCCTGCAGGGACTCGCGGGCCTCTGGCTTGGCCGCGCGCTCGCTCCGCGGCCGGCCAGGCGACTGACGCGCGCGCGTCGCACGGCTCGTGCTGCCGGCCGGTCGCCGTACCGCCCGGCACACTCGCTGCCGCTAGGCGGTCTCGATCGCTGCGGCGGGCTCGCGATCGGCTGCGGCGGCTGTCGTGCCGCGCGCGGCCTTTGTCGACGACATACTCGCGGCGAGGGCACCGCCGCAGGTGAGAACCGCGCCGAAGATCTGCAGCGGCGTCGGGTGCTGCCCGAGGATGATGGCGGCGAGCGCGAGCGAAGCCGCGGGCTGCAGCAACAGCATCAGCGAGGAGACCGCGGCGGGCAGCCGCGGCAGTGAGTACGTGATGAACAGCCAGCCCGCGGTCTGGCTCAGCAGCGCGAGCGCCAGGAGCCAGCCGATGGAGGGCCAGAGCGGATGCAGCGCGAGGCCGCCGAAGATCAAGCCGAAGATCAGCGCCGCGACCGCGGCCCCCACCGTCGACTCCGCCACCGGGCCGGCGACGTGCGCGGAGGTGGACGACGACCGTCGCAGGATCAGCAGGTACCCGGCGTAGGCGACCGACGTGCCGATGCCGTAGCAGATCCCGGCCAGCGGATGCTCGCTCGTCGTCGACCTCTCGAGCAGCCCCGACACGAGCACCACGCCGATCATCACGACCGGGAGCGCGAATGCCACCGCGCGACTTGGCCGCTCCTTCCACAGCAGCCATGCCAGCCCGGCGACGAACAGCACCTGCAGGTTCCCGAGAACGGTCGCCACGCCGGCGCCGACATCGGCGATCGCGTGGGTCCACAGGATCAGGTCGACCGCCAGGAACACGCCGGCCAGCACGGCCTTGAGCCGCTGCGCCAGCGCTCGCGGCCCGTGCCTGCGCTGCTCGATGATCGCGAGCGCGCACCAGTACCGGCAGCGCGAGCACCGTCCGGTAGAACGCGGTGCTCACCGGGCTCGCGCCAGATTCGGCCACGAAAACGGCGGACAACGAAATGGTCGCGGCCCCCAGCCCCGCCATCAGCAGTGGCCGGCGTCCGGACACCGCGACGGCACCGGGATCGGCGGTGCCGTCGTTGCCTGTAAGGACCGTAGACTTGTACGGTGCTGTCACGCTCTTCAGCATACGGGCCGTTCCAGCAGGGGAGTACATGGGACTGGGCGCAGACCAGCTTGAGGCGCTCACCGAGTGCGTCGAGCTGATCAACACCGGCCGCCGGTCAGCAGGCGCGTCGTCGCTTGGCCATCCAGACGGGCCGGTGGGGCTGGACAGGTCGGACGGGCGGGACAGGTCAGACGGGCCGGACGAGCTGGCCGACATTCAGGGCGTCCTCGCGTTCGCGAGGCGGCACCGGGTGGAGAACCGCTCGGCGGCCCGAGCCAGCGACGTCCCGCGCCTGCGTGAGCTGCGGGCCAGGCTGGACGCGATCGTGGTCGCGTGCGAGGCGCGCCAGGAGGGCCGGGCGATCCGCGACCTGAACGCGTTGCTGGCCGAGACGGGCGCCGTTCCCAGGATCGTCACCCACGACGGCAGGCCCCCGCACATCCACGTCAGCAGCGCGACGGCCCCGCTGGCCGACCGCATCGCCGCGCACAGCGCGATGGGACTTGCGGAGCTGATCGTCGCGGGGCAGAGCGGCCGCGTCCGCACCTGCGCGTCGCCCCAGTGCGACGTCGTCTTCATCGACCTGTCCAGGAACCAGTCGCGCCGCTACTGCGACAGCCGCACCTGCGGCAACCGCATCCACGTCGCCGCCTACCGCTCCCGCCACTCACCCACCACACGGCTCTGAACCCCGCCCCCCGCCTCGCCAGCCCCGCTCCGCGAAGGGTTAGGGCATTCGCGAAGACTCCGGGTCCTATAGCGCGCCTTTCTCTACGCGGACTACCTGTGTCTACGCGGAGTGGGGCTGCTAGCTGGGTTGGGTCGTGCGACTGGGCAGGCAGGCGAGCATGGCCGGGCCAGCACTGGGGCCGAACGACGGAGTGCCCGGTAGACCTGATCGGCGACCAGGCAAGGACGGATCCGCAGGTCGTCCCAGCCGTAACGCAGGGTCATGATTCCGCTCGCGACGGCCGCGTTGTCGCGCCAGATGTCCTTCCACCTCGTGTCACCGGGGTGAGCGGCCCGGCCATCCAGTTCAACGGTCAAGCTGTAGCTCGTCGTAGAGCACGTCCCGGTAAATGCGCCGACCATCGCCGCTCGCCTTGGCCTGGCGCTTGCCACGTGGCAGTCCATGCGGTACCTCGACCCACTTCACGTACCGGTACTCGAGCAGCGGAGTGGACGCCGGCCCAGGTCGGCGACAGCAACTCGCGATCTCGGCCCGGAAGTGGACGTGCGGGCGCTGGCGCGAGCGCGTCGCGGAGTCGCTGTCCTGCGTCGTCAGCCGCCGGCCGAGTCCGCGGGTGACCCAGGCGCATGCGTCTTCCACGTTCGCAGCCGCCTGCGCCAGATCCAGGACCGTCTCCTCGATCCGGGTGCGCGGCGGCATGGCCGTTGGATGTGCTGCCGCGCCCCTCGCCGGCCCACGTGGATCACGACGCCGCGGATGGCAGCACCCGGCGCTGAGCGGAATCGTGACGTGAATCGGCGTGACCTCGGCACATCGACGAGTCCGAGTAAGCTCGGCGGCCGTGTCGTGGCTCAGCAGCGCCCCGGCCCGGCGCGCAGGACCGCAGCCCAGAGCGCACGTCGCGGCTCGGGTGCGCCGGTGAATGTTGCGTAGACGCCGCGGTGCAGCTGCTGCCACTGACCAGCTGCGCAGCCGCGACCTGACCGAGTCGGCTGCTGACGCCGCCGCACACGGCCTGCCGGCGGACAGTACGCCGCGCTGGATCTGGGCTAGGCGGTCGAGGTATTCGGGGAGGGCTGAGGTCATGGCGCCAAGGGTCGCGCCGCGCACCACAGCCGGACCAGACCTGCTTCATACGCTGTGGACAAGCGCGTCGGCGGCTGTGGATAACTCAGGGAGCCGCGTGGCGATTGCCGCGCGCAGGAGCTGTCGATCCGCGAGCGCGTCTGTGCTGTCGATGAACTCATCGACGGCGCCGGTCAGCGGCAAGCCGCGGATCTCCTCGCTCGTCGATCGAGTCCCGCAGGGCCGCGACGAAACGCTCCGCGCCGAGCACCTGGAACGGCCGGTCGTGGAACTGGCGGACCGTCGCGCCGACGGGCGCGGTCAGGCCGAGGCCGTCGTGCAGCGCTCCGACGGCCTCGTAGGCGGCGCACAGATTCCGCTCCCGATCCGGCCAGGAGCTAGCCGTCACGGCGGCGAGGAGCGCTGGCCCTAGCCGCACGTCCACGCCGGGCACGCGGGCGAAGGCGGAGCCCAGCCACTTGCTGTACGGCGGATAGCGCCGGTGCATGAGCAAGGTCAGCCTGACCAGGTCCCGGCTCAGCCGGGCCGCCACGATGGCGGATCCGAGGTCGTCGCCCGCCTCAGCGCACCTGCCGGGAAACGCCTCCTCCTGGCCGATCCTGGCCCACTGGCAGGCGAGGACGTAACGCCAGACGTCATCGGGATACCAGGCCAGCGCCGCCCTGGCGGCGTGCAGGCCAGACGCCGGCGGCCGCAAGGCCGTCGCTGAACACGGCCCCGCCCGTGATCTCCGCCAGCAGCTGCGTCGGGGTCGCCAGCCAGTCGCGAAGCCCCACGCCGGCCCGCGGGTCGAAGCCCAGCCTGGCTATCAGCCACGATCCAAGGTCGGCGACCTCCACCCAATGCCGCGGCGCCGGGTCGGATCCGGTCACATCGACGAACCTGGTGGGCCAGCCCTCGAAGGTGGACGGCAGATTGTGATCCAGCAAAGCGGTGATCTCGGCGGTCAGGTGAGCGTCGGCGGGACCTAGGAATACCTGGCAGCGCGGACCCCAGTTGTGGTCGGTCGATCGTGGCGTGTCGAAACCGAGCACCTCAGAACCCCAGCTGATCAGCGCCGCGGAGTGCCGCAGGCCCGGTGCGTGCCGGTCAAGCAGCGGCCCGACGACTTCACCGTAGTAGCTCGCGGCCAGCTCGATGGCGGGGCGGAACAGAGGGACCACCAGCCGATCCTGCCAGGCAGCCGAGCCAGGGCGCGAGGGAGTTATTCGCCCGCGGCGGCACGCCGCCGTGCCGAGGAGATCTGGGGCACACCGGAAGCATGGCGGGGGTGGCCGAGGACATCATGGAGGGCATGACCGACAGCGAGCTGATCAGCCGAGCCGAAGCTCTGGGCATCTCAGCGAGCTACGTCAACTGGCGTGGCGAGCGCGTCGACGTCCCCGCCGACACGCTGCGCGCCATCATCGATGCGATCGGCGCACCAGCTGGCAGCCTCACCAGCGCGGACGACACGACCGGCGTAGACGAGGGCGGCCGCCGCGCCGCTGCCCGGTGTACCGCGGCATCGGACCTGGGGGTTCACCGTCCAGCTGTACTCGGTCCGCTCCCGCCGCTCCTGGGGTCACGGCGACCTGCACGACCTCGCTGACCTGGCGCGCTGGTCGGCCAGGCACCTCGGCGCCCAGTTCATCCTGGTCAACCCGTTGCACGCGCCGGCGCCGACGCTCCCGGTTGGCAACTCGCCGTACTTGCCCATGACCCGCAGGTACGTGAGCCCGCTGTATCTGCGGATCGAGGACATCCCCGAGTACGACCACCTCAACGCCGCTCAGCGGGAGTATGTCGACGAGCTAGCCGGGCCGCTGCGCGCGGCCAGCAGCACCCCTGACCTGATCGACAGGGACCGGGTCTGGCACGCCAAACGCCAGGCGCTCGAGCAGATCTACACGGTCGGCCTGACGGCGGACCGGCGGGCGCGATACCGCAGGTTCACCGAGCGCGAGGGCACCGAGCTGCAGGCCTGGGCGCGCTGGTGCTCCCTCGCTGAGCGACACGGCCCTGACTGGCGGGCCTGGCCGCCTGAGCTGGCCGATCCGAGGCGGGCGGCCGCGCTGACCGGGTCGGGCGAGCTCAGCGAGCGGGTCGCGTTCCACGCGTGGGTCCAGTGGCTGCTCGACGAGCAGCTCGCCGAGGCGCAGCGCGCCGCCCGCGCCGCCGGGATGGCCATCGGCGTGATCGGGGACCTCGCGGTCGGCGTGCATCCGGGCGGCGCGGACGCGTGGGCACATCAGGATGTCCTGGTGCGCGGCATGTCCGTCGGCGCGCCGCCGGACGGCTTCAACCAGCGAGGTCAGGACTGGTCACAGCCGCCGTGGCATCCGCAGCGGCTGGCCGCGGCGGACGCCATGCCGCTCGCCGACCTCTTCGGCGCCGCGCTGCGGCACGCGGGCGGCGTCCGGGTCGACCACGTGATGGGGCTGATGCGGCTGTGGTGGATACCGGAAGGCATGCCGCCGACCAGGGGCGCGTACGTCCGCTACGACCACCGGCTCACCGTCGGCGCGCTGACCGCGGCGGCCGCGAGGCACGGCGCGCTCGCGATCGGGGAGGACCTCGGCACGGTCGAGCCGTGGATCCGCGGCTACCTGGCCGGCCAGCACGTGCTGGGCACCGAGATGGCCTGGTTCGCGCGCGAGCCGGATGGCTCTCCGCTGCTGCCCGCGCACTGGCGGCGAGCGTGCATGGCGACGGTTGGCACGCACGATGTCCCGACCATCTCCGGCTTCGTCACCGGCGATCACGTCACCGTCCGCGATCAGCTTGGGCTGCTGAAAGACCCAGAGGGAGAACGCAAGGCCTCGGAGCTGAGGTTGTCCGCGTGGCGGGACTTGCTGACGGCCGAACGCCTGCTCGAGCCGGACCAGCGAGCCAGCAGCCGAGGAGTTCACGGTCGCGATGTACGGGTTCCTCGCCCGCACGCCCGCCGTCCTGATCGGCATCTCGCTGGCCGACGCGGTCGGCGACCGGCGCACGCAGAACGTGCCTGGCACGTCGGATGAGTACCCGAACTGGCGCGTCCCGCTGTGCGACAGCGAGGGTAAGGCCGTTCTGCTCGAGGATCTCACCGACTTCGAGCTGGTCAGGACCGTCGTCGCCGCGGCCACGGCAGGCGTGCCGCGGTGAGAACGCGACGGCGTCGCCGCTAGCCTGCCTGGGCGTCCCGCTCCCTGCACCGCAGCGCCCGCGCGACGTCGTCGCGGCCCTCGGACAGCAGCCTGCGCAGCGGGGCGGGCGGGTTGGTCCTGCTCATGAACTCGGCTGCGCCGTCCACCGCGGCCTGGGTCACGACGGCCGAGGGGTAGCCGCACCCCGGCGAAGTACTGCGCCATGTCGCCGCTCCACTCGCGCCAGACGTCCGCGACGACGTCGAAGAACCGCGGCGCGAAGGGAGCAACGAGTTCGTCCTGGTCGGCGGAGTAAAACCCGCTGAGCGCGGCGCGGAACGAGGCATTCGGCAGGTCGCCGGAGACGATCTGGTTCCATGCCGCCTCCTTGGCGGCCGCATCGGGAATCGCGGCCTGGCAGTGCAGCGCGTGCCGCTCGCCAGCGTCGGTCCTGTCCCTGTCGTGCTCGGCGTCGATCGCGTCCTGACCTGCGACGCCGCGGCTGACCAGCCGGTGCAGCATCTGCCAGCGCAGGTCGGTGTCGACGGCCAGGCCCTCGATCTCAGCCGAGCCGTCGAGCAGGCCGCTGAGCAGTCCGAGGTCAGCGTCGGAGCTAGCGACCGACGTGAAGGACTGGGCGATGGCGAGCTGCACGTCCGAGCCGGGCTCCGCCTCGAAGAGCAGCGCGCGCAGCGCGTCGGCGAGCTCGGCCAGGCCGGTGTCCTGCCAGCGCGGGTCGGCGAACCGCCGGACGGCGGCGACGGCCTGGCGCAGGAGCGTCTGGAGCATGCTGATCTCGGTGATCGACGGCAGGCCCGACAGCACGAGCGCCAGGTAGTCCCTGGCAGGCAAGTTCCGCGTCCCGGCACATGTCCCACGCCGCGGCCCAGCAGAGCGCGGCGGGCAGCGACTCGGTGAATTCGGCGATCGAGGAGATCAGGGTCTGCAGCGAGCGCTCGTCGAGGCGGATCTTGGCGAACGTCAGGTCGTCGTCGTTGATCAGCACGAGGTCGGGCTGGCGCTCCCCGGCGAGCTCGGGTACCGCGGTGCGCTCGCCGGTGACGTCGAGCTCGACCCTGCGCCGCCTGGTCAGGCCGCCCGGCCCGCGGTCGTACAGGCCGATCGCGATCCGGTGCGGCCGCAGCACAGGGTGCGACTCCGGCGCCTCCTGCAGCACGGCGAACTCGGTGAACGTGCCGTCGGCGGCGGTCTGGAACTCGGCGCGCAGGGTGTTGACTCCTGCGGTCTCCAGCCAGGCCTTGGACCACGCGGCGAGGTCCCTGCCGGACGCCTTGGCGAGGGCGTCGAGCAAGTCGGCGAGGGCGGCATTGCCCCAGGCGTGCTCGCCGAAGTAGGCCCGCACGCCGGACAGGAAGTTCTCCCTGCCGACGTAGGCCACCAGTTGCCGAAGGACCGAGGCGCCCTTGGCGTAGGTGATCCCGTCGAAGTTCACCTCGACCGCGGCGATATCGACGATGTCGGCCGCGATGGGATGGGTGGAAGGAAGCTGATCCTGCCGGTACGCCCACGCCTTCCATACCTGGGTGAAGGTGGTCCAGGCGTTCGGCCATCTTGTCGCCTCGGCCAGGCAGACCAGGCTCGCCCAGGTGGCGAACGACTCGTTCAGCCACAGGTCGTCCCACCAGCGCATGGTGACCAGGTCGCCGAACCACATGTGCGCCATCTCGTGCAGGATCGTCTCGGCCCTCTCCTCGTGCCTGGCATCGGTGACCCTGGACCGGAAGATGTAGTCCTCGAGGAAGGTCACCGCGCCGGCGTTCTCCATCGCCCCGGCCTTGTACTCAGGGACGAAGAGCTGGTCGTACTTGCCGAACGGGTACCGGACGCCGAACGCCTCGTGGAAGTAGTCGAAGCCCTGCCTGGTCACCTCGAAGATCTCGTCCGGGTCGAGATAGCTGGCCAGCGACTGACGGCAGAAGATGCCGAGCGGAATGCCATCGTGCTCACTGCGAACGACGTGGTACGGCCCGGCGGAGATGTGGGTGATGTAGGTCGACATGAGCGGCGTCGGCGGGAAGTGCCAGCGCTCGACCCCGAGGTCGGCCGGCTGCCCGGCGATCGTCCGGGGCCATGTTCGAGATGACCTGCCAGGTGTCAGGGCAGCGCACGTCGAACTCGAACGTCGACTTCAGGTCGGGCTGGTCGAAGCAGGCGTAGATCCGGTGCGCGTCGAAGGTCTCCAGGTCGGAGTAGAGGTAGACGCCCTTGTCGGCGGGGTCGGTGAACCGGTGCAGGCCCTCGCCGTTGCGCGAATAGGCGCACTGCGCCCTGACGGTCAGCTGATTGGACTCGGCGAGCTGGTCGAGGGCGATCCGGTGCCCGTCAAAGGCGCTGGCAGGGAGCGTGCGGCCGTTCAGGATGGCCTCGCTCACTTCGGGTGCCGTGAGGTCGATGAATGACGACGCCCCGGGCCGCTGGCAGCTGAAGCGCACTGTCGTCACCGATCCGAAGGTGAGCTCGCCGCCGGTCAGGTCGAGTTCGACCTGGTAGGACTCCACGCGCAGCAGCCTGGCGCGCTCGGCCGCTTCGTCGCGGGTCAGGTTGCTGGTCACGGCGTCATCCTCTGTTCGGCGATCGGTGCACGCTGGCATGATTTCACGCCGCCACAGCGGAATGCCGCGTTGGTTAGCTGGGTTGAGGCATGTCAGGGGCGGGTGTCGGATAGGTCAATCTCGCAGAGGAGATGTTGTGACGGATCAGCCGGCGGTGCAAGTCGATTTCTGGTTCGACCCGCTCTGCCCCTGGGCGTGGATCACTTCGCGATGGATGCTCGAGGCGGCGAAGGTGCGGCCGATCGAGCCGCGCTGGCATGTGATGAGCCTGGCGGTGCTGAACGAGAGCAGGGACGACCTCCCCGAGGGTTACAAGGAGCGGATGGTGCAGGCCTGGGGCCCGGTGCGGGTCTGCGTGGCGGCCGAGCAGAAGTTCGGCAACGACGCCGTGCTCCCGCTGTACACGGCGATCGGCACCCGGTTCCACGACGAGAAGGCCGAGCGTAACCGGGCGACCATCGAGGCTGCTCTCGCCGAGGCCGGCCTGCCGGCCGATCTGGCCGACGCGATGGACTCGACCGAGTACGACGAGGCGGTCAGGGCGTCGCACACCGACGGGATCGACCGGGTGGGCTTTGAGGTCGGTACTCCGATCATCGCGGTCGGCGACGCATCGATCTTCGGCCCGGTCGTGACCCCGATACCGCGGGGCGAGGTGGCGGGCAAGCTGTGGGACGGCGTGCGGCTCTGCCTCGAGACGCCGGGCTTCTACGAGCTTAAGCGCAGTCGGCTGGCGCCGCCGATCTTCGACTGAGCGATCACGGCGAGCGAGTGCGTCGCGAGGATCGCGGAAGGCCCAGGTCATGCGTGCTTCTTGTGCGGGTGCTCCTTAGGCTCCTTAGGCTTTATGAGGCCTTTATAGGCCGCTTGTGCTTCTTATGCACCTTGTGCTGGTGCTTCGGCTTGTGGGTGGCGCGATGCCCGGGCTGAGGCGCCGGCCCGCGGGTCTGGCGAGGTCGGACGACGCGCGCGGTCCAGTCGCATGCCGCGACGACGTACAGGCTGCGCAATGGCCGGGCGTGCTGGTCCAGCCAGACTCCGTGAGCGTGGTTGCCCGAACGGCTGACCTCCGTCTTGTTCGAGCCTGGGTGGTCCTTGAGGCTGAAGGCACCTGACTGCCCTGGCGGGCACCTGAACGACCAGGCGATCGCGTCCCGGCCGGTGCCCGGAAGCGGAATCTTCGTCGGGTGCCCGGTCCGGCCCCCGCGATGGACGACCAGTGTCCTGCCGGCGACCCGTTTGGGCGGATCCGCTTGCCGCGGACCCAACTCGATAATTAACTCCATCGTCGCGAGCACAAGGCCGAGCCCGCCGAGGATGGTTCCGATGGCGACCACGAGGCGCAGCGCCCGCCGGCCGTGCGGCCGCTGCCAGCCGGCCCAGGTCTTGTCGTCGCCTGGCTGTGCTCGATCATCCGGCTGTCGGCCCTGGGGCTGGCGGTGCTGCCCGGAACGAGGCACTGGGCTCTCCGATCGCACGGTAGCCATCGATTCGTCGGCTCGCGACGAGAGCGTTGTATCACGCCATAGGGCGCCAGCCTGCGCAAACCCCTGTTCTCGGTTCAGATTGATGGGCGGGTGGTAGGGTCGCCGCGCGCGGGGGTGGGCGGTGAGAGGCGGCCGCTGGCGGGCCGTCGACCGGGTCAGAACATCATCGGAGACCAGGGGGCGGGGTCCCACCACATGGCGGTCGACAGCTCGGCGAGCGCGCCTGGGCGGTGCTCCATGACCTGTCCGGCGGCTGCGAGCCCACCTAGCCGGATCCCGCCGAGGTAGGCGGCCCCGAGCGCGGCGACCGGCAGCGCGACATCCGGCTCGGCCATTGTCCGCTCGCAGGACGGCTTGCCGCCGTCGCTCGGCCCGCCAGCCTGGAGCCGCCAGCGGCCGTCGTTCGCGGGCAGCAGCGCGTCGCTCACCTCGATGACGACGTCGACCGCAGCCGCGTAGGCCCGCGCCATCAGCGCGGCAGGCAGGTCGATGAGCCTGACCCACAGCCCGTCAGTGGCGAGAGCCCTGGCGCGCCGCGGATCGACAAGCATGTTCAGGACCGGGTCATCGACCGGGCGCATCCTGGTCCGCACCTCGGCGACCAGGTCCCTGGTCAGCATGTCCGTCCACAGCGCAGCGCACGCCGCGGGGTCGGTCCAGTGCAGGCCCAGCAGCAGCAGCACCTGAGCCGGAATTCCGTCGTTGTTCCACTCAGGCTTGGCGGCGTAGAGCGCGTAGCCGCGAGGACCTGACTCATCTTCAGCGATTACGCAGGCCTGCGGGCTGGCGCCCTCGCGCATGAACTCAGGATCGGCTACCTGCAGATTCCACCAACCGTCGTGGCTGGTCAGCATGCCCGGCCTGGCCAGGCGCTGGGCTTCGTAGACCGCCTTCATCTCGGCGACCGCTGACGTGGGATCGGCGAGCCGCAGGACAGGGGCCTTGCCGGCGCTGGCGGGCAGCGGCTTGAGCTGGCCGTCGCCGCGGCGGAACGTGAACCGGCAGTCGGGGGCCGCCGAGCCGTAGCCGTACCTGCCGTAGATCGCCGACTCCGACGCGAACAGCGCGGCCAGCGGTTCGCTGCCCGCCGCGATGTCGTCAAGCTGGCGGCGCATCAGCGAGGACAGGATGCCTCGCCGCCGGTAGGTAGGCAGCACGCTGACGCCGCTGATTCCTGCCGTCCCGACCACGTCGCCGCCTGGGACTGTCATCCCGAACGAGAAGGCCAGCGTGGTGCCGACCATCTGGTCGCGGTCGAAGGCGACCAGCGTGCGCTCGAGTTCGACGATCATGCGGTCGAAGCGCGAGCATCTCCTCGCGCGGCCAGTGCGAGTTGAAAGCGCTGTCGGAGACATGCCCGAACCCTGCCAGCTCAGAGTCGTCGATGGGCCGGATCGGATAGCTGGCGCTCATGCCGCCTTCGTACCGCATGATCCGCCGCTCATGCCACCTCTTTATGGGCTGGCTGGGCCTGCGCACGAGTGCCGCGCAGGCCAGAAGACGGTTCAGCGGGGCAAGGTGACGATCTTGACCCCTAGCGGACAGATCCAGAACCTGTACAGTTTCGCCATCATGGTTTCGAGCCCCGGCCGCCGGCCCTGGTCGGCGATCTACGCCGCCGCGCAGTCTTTCCGAGGTCTGATCAGGCGGCAGTTCATCACGCGAAACCGCCGGATGTCAGCCGTTCTCGCGGCCACCGTTGTCGGAATTGGCGTCGCCGCCGTGCAGGTGTCGGCGTCGTGGTTCTCGCCCGGCCTGATGATCTTGCCGATCCTGGCCGGGGGCCTGCTGCTGTGGCCGAGGGCGCTGCTGATCCTGTACGCGATCATCGCCGCGATGCTCGGCTACGACCTCGCGCAGAACGACGAGCGGACCGGGTTCGGGATCGTCGCCGCCATCGTGGCGACCGCGATCTACGCGTACCTGCTGGCCAGGGTGCGGGCGAAGCTCGGGCTGCTCGGCATGCGCGGGAACCAGATGCTCGTCGAATTGCGCGACCGGATCAGGGTGCAGAGCGCGCTGCCGAGCCTGCCTGATGGCTGGGGCTCGGAGAGCCTGCTGCGGCCTGCGGGCGGAGCCTCGTTCGGCGGCGACTTCGTCGTCTCGACCTGCGACGGCAAGACGCTGGAGGTCGCGGTCGTCGACGTCTCAGGAAAGGGCATCGACGCGGGGACGCGCGCCTTGCTCCTGTCCGGTGCGTTCGGCGGCCTGCTCGGCTCGGTGCCTGCGTCGGAATTCCTGGCCGCCTGCAACGCGTACCTGCGCAGGGCGGAGCGCTACGAGGGCTTCGTGACCGCTGTCCACTTGGCCCTCGACCTGACCACGGGCAGCTATGAGATCAGCTCAGCGGGCCATCCGCCGGCCGCGCATTTCGACAGCGGGAGCGGCCAGTGGCGGCTCACGCAGGCCCGCGGCATCGTTCTCGGGGTCGTGCCCGATCTGCGGGCGGGCGCCGAGCACGGCCTGCTCAGGCAGGGCGACGCCCTGATGCTGTACACCGACGGGCTGGTGGAGGTGCCAGGCCGGGACATCGACGTGGGGATCGACCGGCTGCTTGGCGAGGCGGACCGGCTCATCACCGCGGGGTTCACCGGCGGGGCGGCCCGCGTGCTGCAGGCGATGCAAGATGGCGCGGGCGCGAGCGACGACCGCGGGATCGTGCTTATCTGGCGGGCGTGACCTGCTGGTTGCCGCTGAGCCTGGCGACCGCGTGCTCGACCAGGGCGACGAGCACATCGCGGCTCGAGGTGCGCTGCCTGGCGTCACAGAGCAACAGCGGCACGTCCTCGGTCAGGTTCAGCGCCGAGCGCATCGTCTCCGATGGATAGCGCCGCGCGTCGTCGAAGCAGTTCACGGCGACCACGAACGGCATGCCGTTGCGCTCGAAGTAGTCGATCGACGGGAAGCAGTCGGCCAGCCTGCGGGTATCGGCCATGACGACGGCGCCGAGCGCGCCGTAGGCGAGCTCGTCCCACATGAACCAGAACCGGCGCTGGCCGGGCGTCCCGAACAGGTACACGACCAGGTCATCGCTGATTGATATCCGGCCGAAGTCCATCGCGACCGTCGTCGTGGTCTTGCGCTCGACCCCGTCAAGCTGGTCGACGAGCGAACTCGGCTCGCTCATATCCTCCTCGGTGCGCAGCGGGCGAACCTCGCTCACCGCGCTGACCAGCGTGGTCTTGCCCACCCCGAATCCGCCAGCGACCAGGATCTTGATGGCGACAGGAACCGATGGCCGGTCGCCGGTCTGCTCAGAGCTTCCGTAGGGCATCGGCCACCTCCTTCAGTATCCGCACATCGTTGAGCCCGGCCGCCGCGGGCTGACTGATACTCACCAGGCCGCGGTCCCTGAGGTCCGCGAGCAGGATCCGGACCACGCCGAGCGGCAGGTCGATCTCGGTCGCCAGGTCGGCGACGGAGACCCGCGAGCGGCAGAACCGAAGCAGCCGCAAGTGCTCGGGTCCGAGTTCGGACATGATCTCAGAGGCAAGTTCTGCTCCCATCATGGTGCGGACCACGGAGACCTGCGCGATCAGGTCGATGCTCGCGCCGCTCGGCCTGGTGCGCCCCGCAGTCAGGGCGTAGGGCCTGACTACCCGCTCGCCGCCGCCCGCACGGAGGACGACTGACCAGGGGTCCGCGCTTGTCACGTACCTTCACCTACGAGCTAACCTGCGCGGGTCGCGGCCGCACGCCGAGGTGCTGGCCGACGCGCTTGACGAGCAGCGCCATCTCGTAGGCGATCAGGCCGGCGTCGGCACCAGCGCTCGCGAGCACCGCAAGGCAGCTGCCTTCCCCGGCGGCCGTCACGAACAGGAACGCCGACTCGAGCTCGACGATCGTCTGCAGCGGGTTACCGCAGTCGAAGTGCTGGCCGAAGCCGCGAGCCAGGCTCTGGAAACCGGCCGCGACGGCGGCCAGGTGCTCGGCGTCTTCGCGGCTCAGGTCGGCCGACGCGCCGATCGCCAGGCCGTCCCTGGACAGGATCACGGCCTTGTCGATCTGGGCGACCCTGGTGACGAGGTCGTCGAGCAGCCAGTCAAGGCTGCCACTTGAATTCATTCAGATCCTCCTTCGTCTTCCTGGTCGCTGCCCTGCTTCGGGCTGGGCGTCGTGCGGAACTCACCGTCAGGAGGCTTGGCCGCCGCGGAGGACGTGGTGTCGTCGGATTCGGCGGCCTCGCTCGGCGAATCGCTGGCGCGCTCGGCATCGCCGGGATCGGACGGCGCCGCCGGCGCCGTCGGCGCCGTCGGCCGGCGCGGCTGCTGGAGCGACCGCGCTGCCAGCCAAGCTGGAGCGCCGCCATGGTGCTCCTGGCCGCCTCCGGGCTCGGCCCGGCCGGCTCGTCCGCGGTCGGCTGCGCGGTGGTCTGCTTGCGCAGCTGGGGCGCGAGGTTCGCCTGCCTGACCCGGACGGGCAGTCCCTCAAGTTCATCGAGTTCATCGAGCGGCGCCGCCGCGGCGGGACGTACCTGCTCGGCCTTGGTGAAACTGGAGCCGGCCGGGCTCGCCGCGGCGGTGGCGGGTCCCGCGTCGGCGGCCGCATCTTCTGGACCCAGCGCCGTGCGGCCGGCGCGCGGCGCGTCGCCGTCGGCGGGCCCTGCGTCGCCGTCGCCGGCGTCCGCGCCTGCGCACCGGGCACGACCGGTCCGGTGGACGTGACGCCCGCGATGCTCGATCCGGCTGGAAATGATTCGCTGACGGCCGGGCCGCGCCAGGGGTTGTCAGCGCCAGAGGCACCGCCGGATGGCGAGCCTGCGGCGCTGCGGCTCAGCGGGAAGCCGGCCCAGCGGGTTCCCGCCAGGCTGTTCTCGCCCCAGGCGAGGCCGGTCGTGCCGGGGCGGCGAGTCGGCAGGTCAGAGAAGCAGGCCGTCGGCGGTCATCCCGGCCGCGGCCTGGTCGTCGGCGAGCGGCTCGGCCGCCGCTGTACCTGAAGCAGCCGCGTCAGTGGCCGCCGGGCGGCCGAACCCTGGGCTGCCGGCGACGGGCCCTGTCGTGGTGTCGCCCGGCGTGCCAGCTCCGGTCACGGACGACCTGCGCCGCGCACCGTCGCGTGGCCGGCGCTGCGACCGGCCGTGCTGCTGGCCGGTAGCGGGCCAGACACCAGCGGAACGGCTCCAGGCCAGGCGTAGTGCTCCGCCACCCTGGGTTTGGGGAGCATGGGCTCACCGGGCGCGGGCTCAGAGAGCGCCGGGTCGAAGGCGACCGGCGTGGGCACTGTGGGCTCGGTCAGCCATGACGGCGTGCCTGGCACGTCGGGCACCTCGGTCAGCGCGGGCACCTCGGTGCCGCTGGCGGGCTCGGGCTCGATCACCACCCGGGTGTCGAGATCGATCACCTTGCCTGGGTTGCTCCCAGCGGGTGCGGCGGCCAGCGTCAAGGCTGGCTCGAGCGCGGCACCGGGCAGCTCAGGAACTGGCCGGCCGCCGAGCTCGCGGATGCCAGCGAACGCCAGGCCCTCCTCAGGCTCGGTGTCGATGATCAGCTCGGTGGGGATCAGGACGACCGCGGTCACGCCGCCATAGGCGGAGCTGCGCAGAGTCACCTTGACGTCGTGCCGCTTGCCGAGCTGGCCAGCGATGAACAGGCCGAGCTGGTCGCTGCCCGACAGGTCGAAGAGCGGCGGGTCAGACAGCGTGGCGTTGATCGCGGCGAGCTGATCCTCGCCCATGCCGAGGCCGCGGTCCTCGATCTCGACGACCACGCCCCTGCCGACCCGGTCGCCGTCGACCCTGACCGGGGTATTGGCCGGGGAGAACGTGGCGGCGTTCTCGAGCAGCTCGGCCAGCAAGTGGATGATGTCGGCGACGGCGTGGCCGGCCAGCGCTGAGCTGGTGCGCGAGTTCACCCTGACCCTGGTGTAGTCCTCGACCTCGGCGGCCGCCGCCCGCATGACGTCGACAATCGGCACCGGCTCCCGCCAGGTGCGGCCTGACGACCCGCCGGCCACGATCAGCAGGCCCTCGGCGTGCCGCCGCATGCGAGTGGTCATGTGGTCGACCCGGAACAGGTCGGCGAGCTCTTCCGGGTCGTGAACCCTGCGTTCCATCGAGTCAAGCAGCTGCAGCTGCCTGGTGAGCAGCGACTGGTTCCGCCGCGCGAGACTGCGGAAGACGTCGTTGACGCCCTGCCGGATCTTGATCTCGTCGACGGCCGCGCCGATCGCGGTGCGTGCGGCGGTGTTGAACGCCTCCCGTACCTGGCCGATTTCGTCGCTGCCGGGCTCAAGCTGCGGGACTTCGGCGCCGACGGTCAGGTCCTCACCGGCCCGGAGGCGGCTGATCGCGCTGGGGAGCTGATCGGTCGACAGCTTGACTGCCGACTGCCGAAGGTCGCTGAGCTGCCTGATCAGGCCACGGCCGAGGACGATGCCGACCACGATCGCGGCCAGGATCGCTATCAGGCCGATGCCCGCGATGATCAGCAGATTCAGGACGAGGTGCTTCGCCTGGCTGGTGGCCTCCTGCGCGAGCGTCTTCGTGGCCTTCAGCAGGGCCGCCCTGAATCCGTTCCGGTACGCGGAAGCCGCCGACGTCCAGGCAGGCAGCGTGAGCTGGCTCGCGCCCGCCGGGCCGGCCGCGATGCTGCCCTCCATGGCACTCAGGTTGCCGACCGCGGATTGCGAGATCATGGTCGTGAAGTAGCCGCGAAGCACAGGATCAAGGTCTGGTGTCGTCTGGGCTGCCTGCTCCTGGTGCTGCACCGCGAGCTGGTTCACGAGCATCAGGTCTTCCGGCGGGAATGAGCCGGCGATGAGATCGGCACGCACCAGGTCGCTCTCTTCACCGAGCGCCTGCGCGGCCTTGGCCATGGACAGGAGGTCGGCCGCCTGGAGCCCGAGGGGCCCGGTCAGGACCGGCGCGATCGCCTGGTTAAGTACGTTGTCGCCGCCCTCCAGGATGGAACTGTACGCATCGGACGCTTCGATCTTCGTGAGCCCGAGGCTTACCACCGACTTGCGGACGCCGCGCACCTTCTTGAGGCGCGCCTGCCAGGACAGGAATGCTTGCCGCTCCTTGGCCGGCGGCCCGCTGGCGAGCGCCCGCTGAACGGCCGTGCTGAAGTCGGTGATTGCCTTGTCGGTCTTCGTTCCCTGCTTCACCAGGACCTTCAGGTCGCCGTGACCTGGCCTTGCCAGGTAAGCCAGCGCGAAGCCGCGCTCGCTGGCGAGTTGCCTTTGCACATCGGCTACCGGCAGCGCGACCAGGTTGCGGATCGAAGCCTCTTGCCTGAGGGTCAGGACTTTGCTCACGGTGAGAGTGAGTACCTCGGCGTACAAGCCGAGTAGGCCGACCACGGGTACAAGCACAAGCACGATGATTCGCAGGCGGATCGACCGGCGACGCAGCACGACGAGGTCCTCAGGATCGGGTCAGCATGGCAGGCTGGCGTTGTTGCCCGGGGATGAGCAGAGATATGTGAGCTTACTCGGCTATTCGCGCCGTTACAGCGGCATCAGTCAGGCCTGTGTCCGGTTTTCGTAAATCCATTCCCGCAGCGTTCTTTGCCTCGCGGCCTCACTTCTGCACGGCTGGTTAACATCTGTTTCTGTTGACTGCGATGATCATGATGGAGTCTGCCTGCTGCGGGTATGTCTGCGTCCGCGGCTGGCGCGGGATCTCGGCCCGCGATCGCGGCTCACTGACATGAGCGCGCGGCGCCGTGGCTACGATTGGGGGCGCTGGTCTGGATGGGACGCCGGCCACGCCGCAGTCGGTGGCAGGGATCGTCCGTTGATCGTTGATCGTTGTCAGGTCTGGGATCGGGCGGGCTCCGACGTGAGAGTCCGGCGTTCGCCTGGTTCAGCCTTCCGGAGGATGGGACGTAGATGACATCACCCCGCGGCTCCCGGGCCGCCGCCGGCGATGACGTCAGGGCTGTGCCGGCCGCGGGCACGAACCAGGCCGAGGCCACGGAAGCCGGCGCCACGAGTTCAGGAAGCACTGGCGCCTTGACCGCGGGCGGCGTCACTACGGGCACCGCGACCGCGAGCACGAGCACCAGGGGCGCCGGCACCGCGGCAGGAACCGCCGGCGCGGGAACCGCGACCGAGGTCGAGCCGGAAGCGCCAGCCACCGCACCGGGCGAACCCGACCGTCCAGCCAACCGGCCGCTGCGCGGTGCGGACCGGCCGGACGGCTACCAGCCTGGGCCGCTCTGGGCTCGCTGGCTGCCGCCAGTGCTCGCATTCCTGATCTCGCTCTGGGGGATCACCGGCCCGTCGTTCTGGCGCGATGAGGCGGCGACAATAGCGGCGATCAAGCGCCCGCTCGGTGACCTGATCAAGATGCTCGGCAACGTCGACGCCGTGCATGGCGCCTACTACCTGATGATGTGGCCGATCGAGCACGTGCTCGGGCCAGGGGCGCTGGTGCTCAGGCTGCCGTCAGCGGTGGCGGTCGCGATCGGTGCCGCGTTCGTCGCGGCTACAGGCCGCCGCCTGATCTCGCCGTGGGCAGGCCTTGCCGCCGGCCTGATCTACGCCGTCCTACCTGTCGTCAGCCGGTACGGCCAGGAGGCGCGGTCATACGCCATGGTGATGACCGTGGCGGCGATCGCCAGTTACCTGCTCGTGCGGGTGCTGGCGGCAGAGCCCGACCGGCAGCGCCGGTGGCTGGCCGGCTACGCCGCGAGCATCGCGGTGCTCGGCATCCTCAACATCTTCGGCCTGCTGCTGCTCCCGGCGCACGCCGTCACCATGGCCCTGTATTGCCGCCGCGGCCTGCGCGAGGCAGCGCCGCGCAAACTGGCGTTTGGCTGGCTGACCGCCGTCGCCGCGGGCATTGTGGTCGCCAGCCCGCTGCTGGTGCTCGGCTACCTGCAGCGCGGGCAGATCGCCTGGCTCGGGGTGAACACGTCCTCGTCAGGTCTGAACACCCTGTTCTCGCTGAGCGGCTCCTATCTGGTGACCACGAGTCTGCTGATCGTGATCGCGGTGTCGCTGGTGCTCAGCACGGAGAGCAGCCGGGCGAAGCGCCTGGCGGCGTGGCCGTGGCGACTGGCCACGCTGAGCCTGCCGTGGCTAGTCGTGCCGCCATTGCTGCTCCTGGTCGCCTCGACGGTGCAGCCGGTCTACACCTCGCGGTACATCCTGATCTGCATCGCGCCGCTCGCGCTGATCGGCGGAGCAGCCATCGCGTCCTATGGCCGGATCGTCGGCACGATCGCCCTGGGCATCATCCTGATCTCAGGGGCGACGACTCAGACCGGGCAGCGCACCCAGGCGGGCCACTACGACGACATCATTGCGGTCGACCAGATCGTGGCGGCGAACGCGAAGCCCGGCGACGTGGTCCTGTACACGAACCCGAACGCCGAGAGCTTCGGTGCTGCCTACTCCTACGGCCTGGGCAAGCTGCGCAACATCGCGCTCAAGCAGGGCCCGATTCCGTCTGGCACGCTGGCGGGCATCAGCGCCCCTGTGTCGGTGATCAAGGAGCGGCTCAAGCACGCCAAGCGGGTTTGGGTTGTCGAGATCAACCGCCTGGACACCGACCCCGTGCTGCTGGGGCTTAACGGCCTGCCGCTCTCGCTGACGCCGATCATGGACGGCGTGCCGCTGCAGTTCAACTCCTACTGGCGCGAGCGCGGTGACTACGTGATCCTGTTCACCCGCACCTGATCGCGGGCGGCTGAAAGCCCGGCCGGGGAGACAGAACCGGGCCGGGCAGGAACCGCCAGGGGCGCCTCAGGGCCGAGATGACCCGCTGATCTGGTCGAGCAGGGCCCGGACCTCGGCCTCCGGGTACCGGCGGTGGCCACCCAGGGTCCGCACTGAGGTGAGCTTCCCGTCCTTGGCCCACCTGGTCACCGTCTTGGGATCCACCCGGAACATGGCGGCGACTTCGGCCGGGGTCAGCAACCTGGTGAACTCAGGTGCCTGACGACTAGTGCTCATATTGACGATTCCTCCCCACGATCGCTCACGGACTAGGCAAGATCCAGCGAACGATCATAATCGTGGTTATTAAAGCATAAACAGGGCACCGATGAGAAGACGTTATGCCCACGTGTCGTTTTCAAGTACGTGAAGAGATGACACGTCCGGGTGCTAGGCCGGGTTCAGCACTACCGCCTCGCTGACGCTCGCATACACGGCGGCGACCTGCGGCGTGGCCTCCTCCTGGCGGGCCGCAGGAGGCAGCGGCAGCTCACACCAGACGACCTTGCCCGTGCCGGTACGCCTGGTGCCCCAGCGCTGGGCGATCTGGCTGACGACCTGCAGGCCGCGACCGCGCTCGTCGTCTTCGGTGGCCTGTCGCAGCCTGGGCAGGGCCGCCGAGTCGTCGAGGACCTCGCAGAACAGCGCGCCCTCCAGAACCAGGCGCAGGCTGATCTTGCTCTGGGCATAGCGAACGGCATTGGTGACCAGTTCGGAAACGACGAGTTCGGCCGCCGGGATCACTTCGGTCAGCCCCCATTGCCGCAGCGGCCGCCTGATCAGCGACCGCGCCCGCCGGGCCGCCGTCAGCTTCGGCGTGAGGTTCCACGACACGTGCCGGTCCGGGCTGATCCGGCGAAGCCTGGCCATCAAGATCGCGATATCGTCGCGCTGCTCGTCGTCGTAGACGCCGGCGAGCGCGAGCTTGCAGAGATCCTCGAGCGGCGCGCTAGGCGAGCCCGGCCCGAACAGGCTCTTGAGCCTGGCGAGCCCCTGGTCGATGTCCTCGGTGCGCTTCTCGACGAGCCCGTCGGTGTACATCACGAGCAGGCTGCCGTCCTCTATCCGCAGGGTCCGGCTGCCGATCGGGCTGGAACCGACGCCGAGCGGCGGCGCAGGTGAGACGTCGAGGAATTCACTGCTCCCGTCAGGCCTGACCAGCAGCGGCGGCAGATGCCCGGCCGAGGCTACCTCGCACGTTCCGTCCACGGTGTCGAAGATCGCGTACACGCAGGTAGCGAAGTGCGGCTCGAATTCGCCTAGCTCGTGCATCAGCTCGTCGAGCCGCTGCAGCGTCTCGGCTGGGGTCAGTTCGAGCATGGTCAGCGTCTTGATCGCGGTCCGAAGCCGGCCCATGGTCACGGCGGCCCGCACGCCGTGACCTGCCACATCGCCGACGACGAGCGCGACCCGACCGCCGGGCAGCGCGATCGACTCGTACCAGTCGCCGCCGACCTCGATCAGCTTGCTGCCCGGCAGGTACCGGTGCCGCACCTCCACGGAGGCAGGGGCGGACAGTCCAGTCGGGAGCATGCTGCGCTGCAGGGTGAGCGCGGTCGCCCGCTCCCTGCTGTACCGGCGGGCGCTGTCCATGAACAGAGCCGCGCGGCTGGCGAACTCCGAGCCGATCTCGGTGTCGTAGGCGTCGAAGCGGTGGAACTCCTTCCGCCTGACGCAGACGAAGAAGCCGAGCATCGTGTCGCCTGCGAGCAGCGGCAGCAGCAGCATCGACGTTCCCGCGACCAGCCGGGCGACTGGGGTGCGGAACCACGCCTTCGCTAGCTTGGCAGCCGCCTCCTCGGACATTACGACGCTGACCGGCTTGCGGGTCTCGACGCAGCGGGTGTACGGCGTGTCCGGCGGGTAGCGCAATATCTCGCCGACCGGGAACGCGGCCTCCCAGCCGCCATCTTCGTCGTCGTGCGCGATCGCGAGCCGGCGGAAGAGTTGCTTCCCGTCCCGCGCCAGGTCCGGGTGCTCGCCGTCGCCCATGATGCTTTCGAGCATCAGCAATCCGGCTGCGTTGCAGAAGTGAGGCACCAGGATGTTCACCAGTTCCGGCGCCATCTGCTCGATGTCCAGCGCGCCGCCGATCCGCCTGACCGCGCCGTCGAGCAGTGCGTGCCGCATCAGGGCCGGGTCGATGAACCGCTCTGCAGCGGGCGGCGGTATCCGCAGGATGACCTGCGCGTGCAGCTCAGGGTCGTTGGACCTGATCGGCCCGACGGTCACGACGGCGTCGACAACGGACCTGCTGGCCGTGCGGATGCTCAGCACGGTCGTGCTCTCCCGATCGGCCCTGGTGGCGTCGATCAGTGCGCGCAGTGTCTCATCCGGATCACCGGGACCCGCGATCAGTTCGCCGATGTCGGTGCCCAGCAAGGACCCTGGCTTATCGGCGAGGACGTCGCCCGCGCTGCGGTCGTGCAGCAGGATCTTGCCGTCGCGGTTGATGCCAAGAGTCAGCGTCTGTGCCGAGGTGCTGGACAGAACGGCAGACATCTCGGCTGCCATTGCCGACGCCACCTGGTCCTGTCTCCCTCGCTGCGCGCGCACTGTAAGCACCAGTATGAAACATCGCCGCGTGAAAAGGGCACGAAAGACTCATCGGCCGGCTGGCCAATAGCGCTACCCGGTCAGTCAATTCCTGCGAAGCGGCTAGCCGTCCTTGGCCGGCTCGCCATGCCCGCCGTTGCCGCGGCCAAGGCCCCAATAGGCCTTGGGCGATATCTGCTCCGGCCGCAATCCGCGCGAGGACAAGATCTCCCGCAGCGCGAGGACGACCTTTGCCTCACCGAACAGGTAGGCGTGGCCGTCGCCTGGCGGCAGCTCGATCTCTGCGGCCTCGGCGCTCAGCAGCCCTGGATCGCCAGCGGACGTTCCGACGCGGTGCAGCCAGCTGAGCCTGGTACGCGCCGGTGCGAGCAGTTCCTGCTCGTCGTCAGGCTCCGGCACCTCGATCGCGAGCGTCGCGTCGGCGTCGCCTGGCAGGGACTCGGTCATCGCGAATATGGCCGGCATCGCCGACTCGTCACCCATGAACAGGTGCCAGTCAGCGGCTGGTGACGTGGTGATCTTGCCGCGCGGTCCGATGCCCTCAATCGTGTCGCCTGGGCTCGTTCCATCGACCCAGCGCTCGCCGGGACCTTCGGCGTGCCTGACGACGTTGAGCGTCAGCGCCAGCGCGGGCCGGTCGAGGGACCGAATCGTGTACCGGCGCCGGACCGGCCTGGTGCCATCGGCCGCGACCAGCAACATCACGTCCTGGCCTGGGTCGTACCTGAAGTCAGCCAGCTCCGGCGCGGTGAGCACGATCCGCTGCATGCTCGGCGAGATCTGCTCGGATTCGACGACCATGAAAGAGAGCCGCCTGGCGGCAGCCAGGGGACCGGTCAGCTCGGCGAACGGGTCGTCGAGCCGCATCCGCACCGAAGGCGGCAGGGCATCACTCACGCGTGCAGTCACTCCTTATCGCGGGCTCCGTATTCTTACCCGGGCTCTAACCCTAGGCACTCCTGGAAAGCGCGCCGCACGCCAGCCGCCTGCTTGGCTTCTGACCCGGCTATCTGGGCCGCTGTGTCGTGCCAGGTAATTCGCTTCTGGCAAGGACCGGCCGCCGCGATAATCAAGCCCATGACACCGCCGCGTGACCGGCCCGCCGCGACGCTGGCCAGCTACTGGCCGCTCGCGGACCTGCGGCTGCGGCTCGCCATGAACGCTGCCGACGCTACGACGGGTTCGCTCGAGCTGCGGCTCCCTGACGCCGGCGACCTGGCAGCGCTCGCCGCCCTGGCCGAGGCAGGCGTCCATGATCCCGCGGTCCAGCCGTTCGCCGTGGGGTGGACAGATGTCGGGCCCGCTGAGCGGGCGCGCTCTGTGCTCCAGTTCCACTGGCGCTGCCTCGGCGACTGGACCCCGCAGGACTGGACGCTGAACCTTGTCATCGTCCGCGACGGTGTCGTGGTCGGGACCCAGGGCGTCAGCGCGAAGGACTTCGCGATCGTCGGCGAGGTCGCCACTGGCTCGTGGCTGGGCAGGCAGTATCAGGGTCAGGGCACCGGCACGGCCATGCGCGCCGCGGTGCTCGCGCTGGCCTTCGACGGGCTCGGCGCGCGGTACGCGGTCTCGGACGCATTCACCGACAACCTCGCGTCGCTAGCTGTTTCCCGCAAGCTCGGCTACGCCGACGACGGAATGCAGCGGCACGCGATCCGCGGGCAGGCTGCCGAGTCGCGACGACTCAGGATCGACCGGGATGCCTGGCTGGCGGCCGGCGGTACCTCGGGGCTCGGCCTTGGCGAGGTCGCGATCACCGGGCTCGAACCGTGCCTGCCGCTTTTCGGCGCGGCCCCCGCGACGGCAAGCTAAGGCGCGGCGGGATGCGACGCGGCGGCTGACCCGCCGTCCGGTGCCGCGGTTCAGCCGGTGAGGATGAGCCAGGTCCTGCCGTCGATAAGTTCACGCACCGCGTCCAGGTGACCGGCGTGGCATGCGGTCTCGGTGATGACGTGCAGCATGATCTCGCGCAGGTTCTCGAGCCGGAAACTGCCGAAGAAGTCGGGCCACCAGGCCGGAGCGGCGGCCAAGTCGGTGCGCGCGATGATCGCGTCGGCGAGTTCGATCTCCCGGCGGTACAAGCCCAGGACGTCGCCGGTCGCGAGTTCGGGACCGACCTCCCAGGCATTGTCGTTGGCGGCCACCGCGTCCATCGGCTCGCCGGCGACCACGTTGCGGAACCAAAATCGCTCGACGTCGACGGCGAGGTGCTGGACCAGCCCCAGGCAGGTCCAGCCGGACGGCAGCACGGGACGCCGCAGGTCCTCGTCGGACAGGTCATCCAGGATCCCGATCACGTGACGGCGCTGGCTCGTGAGCGACTTCAGCAGCACCGCGGTTTCGGCGCTGATTTCAGGCTGCGACATGGTCCCTCCTCGTCAGGTTCTGCTCTGCCGGTGCTTGCGGCCGAACCTGATGATGGTCCGGTGCCGGAACGGGATGATGAAGTACAGGGCGATCGTCAGGTAACCGATCACCGCGACCACCGGGACGAAGAGCCCGGCGACGATGAGGACGAGGTAGGCCGTCAGGCCGGGCGTGAGGCGCTTGGTCAGCAGCTGGATTTCCTCGTCAGCCGCGTCCGGCCGGACCAGCCCGTCGCGCCTGGCGTATCGCCAGAGCACAAGCAACAGCGCCGACGCGAGCAGCAGGGTGATGCCATAGATGGTGCCGGCCACCCGCTCGGCCTCTTCGTGCCGGATGTAGTCGGTGAACAGCCTGGTCGGCAGCGGCAAGAACGAGACGATCAGCAGCAGGAGCAAGTTAAGGCGGATGAATCCCGCGTTCACGTGCTCCAGGTAGTCGGTGATCGCATTGTGGCCGAGCCACACCGCGCCGATCGTGGCGAAGCTGACGACATAGGCGAGGTAGGACGGCCAGAGCCTGGCGACCGAGCGCAGCAGGTCGTGATTGGCGCCGGATGGAACCGCGATGTCGAGGACCAGCAACGTGGCCGCGATGGCGAACACGCCGTCACTGAAGGACTCCACCCGGCCGGCTCGCAGCCCCCGTCGTCGCTGCGCTTCTGGCCGCCGCTCTGGCTGCGTCACCGCCTGACTCTAACGCCGCCGTCCAGGCCGCGCCCCGGTCGCCGGATGGTCAAGACGGGTCAAGGCGGGTGGCATCGGCCGCAGTCCGATAGACCCGAAGGGACTGCATCTGCTATGAAAGAACGCTACAAGTGACAGGTCGTAGCGCTCTAGGCTGGGTTAGGAAATTGCACTGACGGCCTCGACGGCCTCTGGCGCTCCATCCTTCGGGGGGACTCATGACCGTAGGTGCCTCATCGAATCCGGCGATGTCAGACATGAATGATCAGATGGCGGGTCGGCTGCCGCTCGGCCCGCGGCGTATTCCCGGGCCGCCGGGCGCAGGACGGCATGGCGCTGACGGCGCCGCCTTCGAGGCGTGCTGGATGTGCGGCATCCGCCTGCCCGCCAGCCAGATGGTCGCCGATGGCGGTCACGCGTGCACCGACCTGCGCTGGTATTGCCTGGACACGCGTGCGTGCACCGAGCGCTGGACGTCGCGTCCTGCACGGTCGGTTGCGGGCCGGTAGCGAGGTCCGGCCGCTCGCCTTGCGCACTCGATCGCGCCGTCTGTTGCGCGCCGCTCGCTAGCGCAGCGGACGCGAGGTCCCTGGTGCAGTGCGAGCACGCGGTCGCTTCGGCCGGCAGATCGGATGACTTGCAGTAGGGGCACGTCTGTGTGGGGGGCGGGTCGCCGAACACGGTCTTGCCGCGCCTGGCCATGTACGCGCGGTACGGGACCACGATCAGGAAGTACACGACCGCCATGAAGATGACGAAGTAGATGATGGCGGAGATGAATGCACCCAGGTCGATCCGCTGACCATTGAGGGTCCAGCCGAGGCCCTTCCCTGACGCACCGCCGCCGGCCGCGCCATTGACGAGAGGCGTAATGATGCTGTCGGTAAAGGCTTTGATCAGGGTGCTGAATGCCAGCGCGACGACCAGGCCAACCGCGATCACGATCAGGTCGCCCTGCATCAAGAAATTCTTGAAGCCCTTGATCATCCGCGTCCCCTCTCGTGATGCCTCCCGGTTCGCCGCCGCGCCGCGCGTTGCGGGTTGGTACCGAACCATACAGTTCCCGAGTCTGGTCGCCTAGCATCAGTGCCGACATGGCCGGTCATTTCGCGAGGGTTGATTCAGATGCCCGCGAAGGGCCGTCGGCCTGGCCAACGTGCGTGACGGGCACGCGGATTCGCCGAAATGCTTCCGCCGCTCGGTCTACCTAGGTAGAGTTCGCGTCATGCCACCTCGTGCGGCCTTCTCGGCCCAGACTCTCGCGGTGCTGGCAGCGCTCGCCGGCCAGCCGTCGTCCTGGCGGCACGGCTATGACCTCGCCAGCGAGACCGGGCTGAAGTCGGGAACCCTGTATCCGATCCTGGTCCGCCTCGCCGACAGGGGTGTCGTCGAGGCGCGCTGGGAGGAAGATCAGCCGGCCGGACGCCCCAGACGGCACCTGTACCGGCTGACCAGCGAGGGGCTTGCTGCCGCGGCTCAGGCGCGCGCTGCCGCGCCCTGAACGCGGAGCGTCGAGGGCGGCGTCGTCGCGGTCTCCTGCGCCGCGGCGTAGCCCGGGCCCGCGCCGGCTGGCGGGGGAGGGCACGTGATGGACCGCCTCAGCGGGCTGCTGTCCTCGGCGCTGCGCATGGCGGCGCGGTTGCTGCCGTCGGCCCGCCGGGAGTGGGCCGCGGCAGTGCAGGCGGAGGCCAGCCTGGTCCCGGCAGGGTGGCCGCGACTGGACTGGCTCGCTGGCGGACTGTGGCTGGTCGTAAAGGAGGCAGAGGTGGCGCGCAAGATCGTGTACTGGCTCGGGATCGGTGCTTTGTCAGTGACGGTGGCCTGGGTCATCTGGCTGAGCTGGCTAAACGTGCCCGCGACCGATCCGGAGGTGGGCACCGACCGGATCAGAACCCTCGTCGTAGCGGCCGCCCTGCTCGGACTGCCGTGGGTCGCGAGGCGGCACGGCTGGTTCGGCCCCGTCGGCCACGGTATCGCGGCGCGGCTGGCGCGGCTGGCAGGCTTCGCGGCGATCTGCGGGATGGGTATCACGCTCGTGAACCTGGACCGCAGTGCCGGGCAGGGGGGCGGCATCGTCAACGGCGGGTTCAGCTGGATACGCGATGTCGCCGGGCTGGTCATGCTCGGCGGGCTCGTGGCGGTTCCGCTCCTCATCAGGGCCAAGCGCCCGAACGTTGAGGCAAGCACGCTGTGGAGCATCACCGGGATCTTCGGCGTGGTCGTGTGGGCCATCCTGCCGCTGCAGGTGCTCGCTGCCGGCTACGTAGCCGCGATCCTGCTAGCCACGTCGCGGCGTTTTGCGCTGCCTAGCGCGGCGCTCGTGGCTGGCGCTGTCGCCGGCGTCGTCGCGGGACTGATCGACTATGCGCTCATTTCTATCCCGGTCGACCTGGGCCTGCTCTATGTCGGCATAACTCTCATCATCACGCTGGTGACAGCGGTGCCGGCCGGTGCGGTCTGCGGCTGGCGGGTGCCGGGCACTGAGAAGACGCCTGAGCTGCGCGAGGCACGGATCAGGCAGGGACTGCTGGCGGGCATCGTGGCTGGCGCATGCAACGGCCTGCTGATGAGCAATCTGGTCTTGTTCTTTTTCTTCCTTCTGGTCCTCGGGCCGGCGGCCGGGCTGGTCGGGGGAGCGCTCGGTGGCGGTTTCGCGGCGGCGCACCCGCCGAAGCCGCGCCAGGAAGGTTCAAGAGTCGTGGGGCTCTTCGCGTCCGGCTCCTAGGCGCTCCGGTTCGCCCGGCGCGAGATCATGACGGCATGCGCATCCTTGTCACCGGGCACCGCGGCAACGTGGGCGCGCCCGTGGCCGCGCACCTCGAGCGGCTTGGCCATGAGATAGTCGGCTTCGATCGCGCCGAGGGCCAGGACCTGCTCGACGCGAAGGCCGTCGGGCGAGCCGCTTCGGGCTGCGCGGCGGCCGTGCACCTGGGCGGGCTGGCGCACGACACGGCGGGCAGCCCTGAGCAGATCATGGCCGTCAACGTGCTCGGCACCTGGCACTTGCTGCTCGCCGCTGAGGCTGCTGGCGCTGGCCTGGTTGTCCATTTCTCCAGCGCGCAGACGCTCGGGATCGCCGAGGGCGAGCGGCTGCCTGACTACTTCCCAATCGATGACGAGCATCCGCGGCGGGCGACGCGCTCCTACGGCCTGTCTAAATTGCTTGCCGAGGACATGTGCGCGGGATTCAGCGCGCGGACCGGGATCGCGAGCTTGTCGCTGCGGCCGACCTGGGTCTGGGATCCCGGCCAGTACAAGCTCACCGGCGAGCAGCGGCGCGCGGATCCGAGTTCGGAGTGGGAGCCGTTCTGGGAGTTTGGCGCCTTTGTCGACGTGCGCGACGTTGCCACGGCGGTGGAGCTGACCCTGTCTGCCCGCCTGGCAGGGCACCACCGGGCGCTGTTGTGCGCCGCGGACATCTCTGCCTCCGCGCCGAGCCTGGAGATGGTTGCGCGACTGGCACCTGGTGTGACGGTCAGGGACCGCGCGCGCTACGCGGCCGATCCGTGGCGCGCGCTGGTCGACTGCTCAGCTGCCGCGAAACTGCTCGGCTGGGAGCCGCAGCATCGCTGGTCGGATGCATGACTCGAGCCGGTACGCAGAATCACGCGGGCGGCTGCGAGAGCTCGGCCACGGGCCTCGTCCACATGAGCATGGCGCCCGCGGCCCTGCGATCCGGCAGGTTCCCGGCGGCGAAGACGAGATCTTCCAGGCTCGATCCCTGCAGCGGCGCCCTTGCGATGCCGAGCATGTCCGTGGCTGAAAAGCCGCTCGGTCCGGCCGTGATATCGAACATCGGCCCGTCGACATAGTCCCAGGGGTAGATCGCCAGCTGCAGCTCCGCGTCCTGCCCGAGCGGATGAGCTGCCTGCCGAGCGACGATGGCCCCTGCCGCCTGGTTGGCCGCTTCGGTCAGTGTCTGCGCACGGAGCTCGCCCGGCTGCGGGCCGTCGTTATCCCAGGTGACGCTCCAGGTGTCGATTTCCCGGGTAATGACGGCACCGATCAGCGGCGTCAGCTTCCGTTTTGACGCCGCTTTCCGCGAGAGGAATCCCATGGCGCGATGATCGCACGGTCGGGCCAGCGGCTCCGACCATTCCGGTATCGCTCATGCCTGCGTTCCTGCGGTCTCAGTCCGCCATGGACTCCCATCGGCTCTCGCGGCTGGATCCGTAGCGGCCGGATTATCAAGATGCGTCGTGCAGCTCAGCCAGCAATCATGTGGTCATGATCGAGGACCCGGCAAGCGCAGCGATGCGTGCGTACTACGAGCGGGGCGAGGAGCAAGAAAGGCTCGGTGAACCGCGGGGGCAGCTTGAGTTCGAGCGGACAAAGGAGATCCTGCTCAGGCACTTGCCGCCGCCGCCCGCGGTTGTCGCCGATATCGGCGGCGGTCCTGGCAGGTACACGCTCTGGCTCGCTCACCTGGGCTATCAGGTCTTGCACAGGGACCTGATGCCGATGCACGTCGAGCAGTTGCGGAAGGCGGCCGAAGGCAGCACGGGCATCTGGTCCGCGGTGGCCGACGCCAGGGAGCTCGACCTGCAGGACGCAAGCGTCGACGCTGTGCTGCTGCTCGGACCGCTGTATCACCTCGAGCGCAAGAGAGACCGGCTGCAGGCGCTGGCTGAGTCGCGACGGGTAGTCCGCCGGGGAGGGCCGGTCTTCGTGGCGGCGATCTCGCGCTGGGCGCCCAGAATGGACGGAGTTCTCAGGCTGCGGCTTTACGAGCGCGGCCCTGAGGTCGAACAGGAGCTGACGGAGCTGGAACGGACCGGGCGCCTGCCGCCGTTCGGCCAGGACTCCTTCTGCGGCTACACCCACCGGCCAGGTCAGTTGCGGGCTGAACTGGTCGCGAGCGGCTTTGATGTGGTCGACCTAGTCTGCGTGGAGGGTCCGGCCGCCATGCTCGACGACCTTCCCGAGCGCATGGCCGCCGCCGAGGCGCGGCGCGTGGTGCTGCAGACCGCCCGCGCTCTCGAGCGGGTGCCCGAGCTGATGGGACTCGGACCGCACCTGCTTGCCACCGTTCGATAGCTGCCTTTGTCCTCAGTGCTGGCGCCGGTGCCGCCGGTGGGTGGCTTCGACCGGCGTACCGGCGGGGCGGTCGCCTAGCCTGGAGCGGTGACGGTCCACGAGCTTTCGCGTCAGGACGCGCGCCGCCTCGCCGTGCGGGCTCAACTGTTGGACAGATCCCGACCTGCCTCGCTGCTCGACGTGGTGCGCCAGCTGACCTTGCTCCAGATCGACCCGATCGCGGCAATCGCCCCGAACGCGGACCTGGTGGCGTGGAGCCGCCTCGGCTCCTCGTATGTTCCGGCGGAACTCGATGCCGCCCTGGCGGACCGGACGCTTTTCGAACTTCGCGCGATGATCAGGCCCGGCGAAGACCTGGTGCTGTACCGGGCCGACATGGCCGCGTGGTTCACCGGCGGGCAGCTGTGCGGCGGCTGGCGGCAGGGTCAGGTCGACTGGGTGCGGGCCAATGACGTGTGTCGCCGCGACATCCTCGACCGGCTCGGATCTTCCGGGCCGCTGCCTTCTCGCGACCTTCCTGACACTTGCAAGGTTCCGTGGTCGTCGTCTGGGTGGACCAACAACCGCAACGTGACCCAGTTGCTGGAGTTCATGGTCCGGGCCGGCGAGGTCGCGATAGCCGGCCGCGATGGCCGCGAACGGCTGTGGGACCTCGCAGACCGCGTCTACCCTGATGATCCGGTCGTTCCCGCTGAGGATGCGCTGCGGATCAGGAACGAGCGGCGGCTGCGCGCGCTTGGCATCGCGCGTGCTCGCGGGCCCGAGTGCCCAGTGGAGCCGATGGATGTCGGCGCGGCTGGCGAGCCAGCGGTCGTGGCGGGTACCCGCGGGACCTGGCGGGTCGATCCGGCGCAGCTCGGACAGCCGTTCTACGGGCGGGCGGCACTGCTGTCTCCCTTCGACCGGCTCATTCATGACCGCAAGCGGACGACCGATCTCTTCGATTTCGACTACCAGCTAGAGATGTACAAGCCCGCAGCTAAGCGTCGCTGGGGTTACTTCGCGCTGCCGGTCCTGTACGCGGACCGACTGGTAGGCAAGCTCGATGCGACCGTGGACCGCAAGGCTGGCGTGCTCCGCGTGGACGCGATTCACCAGGACGAGCCGTTCGACCAGGCCATGACCGCCGCCGTCGAGGCCGAGATCGATGATCTGGCTCGCTGGCTGGCGGTCGATCTCACGTTCATCGCCTGAACTCTTACCTGCTCAGTCGCTACCGAAGTCCCAAGACCGTCATGAGGGCTTCGTCGATGCCCCATTGCTGTTCTGGGGTGACGTGTCCGACGAGCCCGACGAGCCGGCCGGCGTCGACGGCTCCGACTTGCTCGACTAGCACCCGTAACGTCGCCGTTGCTGCTCATGGCCTGTCCCGCGCGGTGAGCGGAACTCATAGACCTCACCCCGTAGCACGCATGCTCTCCATATGAAGCGACCTCGAGCATCTCGCGCCGATCGTCTTCGTCGGCCGTATCACGATGTGTCTTACGTCGGGCTTTAAGACGACGACGTTCCCTGCAGGTCGAGTAGTGACCTGAGGATTTCCTCCATCTCGTCGAAACTGTCTTGCTGGCCGTCGAACCTGGTCATGTGGTCACGGCCAGCTTTATCACGGAACGCCAGCCTCATCGTTAGCGTCGTCACACCGTCAGTTTCGTGCAGCTGCATGGTCTCTACCGCCTCCGCATCCGGCCAGCCGTCGAACAGCCACGTCTTCACGGTCCGGATCGGCGGCTCGACCTGCAGGTAGGTTCCGCGGAACGAGCACTGGGTCCCGTCGCCGGCCACAAAGACGTGGTGGTAGGTACCTCCGACGCGCAAGTCGGTCGAGCACTCCTTCATCTGGTCCGGCGGTGTAGCGCCCCATTTGCTCACATGCTCGGGTTTCGTCAATACGTCGAAGACGAGAGCGATCGGCGCGTCGAACTCACGTGTTATGAGGACGTCGAGCTCGTTCGGGAATTCGATGTGTGCCGATCCGTGCCTGCTAGGGGTCACTGCTGTCCTCCCTTTTCTGTAGCTCCTTGAGGTAGTCGTCCATCCGGTCCAGGCGCTCATTCCACATCTGCTCGTACCTGGACAACCACTCGTGCAACGGCCGCAGACGCGCGGGCTCCAGGCTGTACAGCCGGTGACGCCCCTGCGCCCGGCTTTTCACGAGTCCCACCTCGCTGAGCACTCGCAGGTGCTTGGACACTTGAGGCTGGGACAGCGAAAGGTCGGCCACGATTGTGCCGACCGCCTTTTCACCTGCCATCAGCGCGTCGAGGATCTCGCGACGGCGCACTTCGGCGATCGCGTTAAAGACGTCCGAGGTTGTGGGGGAGCGGGCCACGGCCCAAATATATTCTGATATAGGAATGAGTCAAGGCCACTCAGCCGACGTCCGGGCCACGCCGACGGGTTTAGAGACCGTGACTGCCGCGTAGCTGGGCACCTTTGACCATCACCCGATTATTGGGCTGTGCTGCTGGGCTCGTAATCTCGTTGAGCGCTTCATGACTCTCTGCGAAGATTCCCCGGTGGGATGGGAGGCGCTTGAGCAGTGGGGTGACGACGTCGTTCGCATCGAACGGCTCACTGGCGGAGTTGGCGTCAACGAGGTGTGGAGCGTGCGCGTCAACGGGCACCTCGCGGTCGGTCGTCTCGGCCATCGCAGCGACGCTGATCTCGCGTGGGAGACCGACCTGTTGCGGCACCTCGACCATGAAGGGATGCCGGTGCCGGTGCCGATCCCGACCACGGACGGCCGGCACTTCGCCGACGGTCTGGTGGTGATGACCTACGTGGAGGGCGGATCGCCCGAGACCGAAGCCGACTGGCGTCGCGTCGCCGACACACTCCGCCAGCTGCATCGGCTGACGCAAGGCTGGCCACAGCGCCCGGGCTGGCGATCGTCGACCGACCTTCTGCACGCCGAGACCGGGACGAAGGTCGACCTCAGCGCGCTGCCGCCTGAAGGTGTCGTTCGATGCCGAGCAGCGTGGGCGCGACTCATCGGTCGCACGACGTGCGTCGTCCACGGAGACCCCAACCCGGGCAACATCCGCATGACCGCGGATCGCGTCGCGATGATCGACTGGGACGAGTCGCACGTCGACGTCCCCGACCTCGACCTGGCGCTGCCGCACAACGCTGCCGGTCTCGACGACCACGCGTATGACATCGCCGCGCAAGCGTGGGCCGCATGGGAAGCCGCCGTCTGCTGGGACCCCAGCGGGACCGACCAGTTCGCAGTCAAGCGGCTCGCCGAGGTTCGCGCAATCTGAGCAGCAGCAGCGAATCGACAGAGCGCCCTGAACACTGCGATCGCGGCGGTTGTCCTTGGCGGTGCTGCGTGGCAGTCGTCCGCGACTGATCGGCGACAGCCAAGAGCGGATCGCGGCATGACCGGACGTTCATCCCGAGGTGGGTGCTGCATAGACATGCAGTCGAGCCGATGGTGCATTGGCTATGACCGGGCCGCCAACGACGCGAGGCCCCGCTGGATAAACGCGCGCCGACCCGCCGTTCGGCGCTCATCCTCTGGCCTTCATGATGCCCTCGCGGAGGAGTGTTCGAGATCGGACATTATGGGCAGGTGCTGCGCTACGTACTGTTGCGCGACGCCCTTCGGAACCTCAGTCTTGAGCCCTCGGCAGGATGTCGTGCGGTGAATCATCTGCACCTCACAGGATCGGATCCGCTGCGAGGATGACGGCCGTGCGCCGCTACCAGGTGAGTATGTACGACAGCAACCGCTGGGACGGCTTCGAGCTCCGCCCCGGCGACATCATCATCAGCACCCCGCCAAAGTGCGGGACGACGTGGACGCAGATGATCTGCGCCCTGCTCATACTGCAGGAACCGGAGCTCCCGCTCCCGTTGGACACGCTCTCGCCGTGGATCGACATGGTGACTCGCGCCCGCACAGACGTGTTCGCGGACCTGGAAGCCCAGACGCACCGCCGGTTCATCAAGACCCACACGCCGCTCGACGGGATACCCAACGATCCGACGGTCACGTACATCTGCGTCGGGCGGGACCCGCGCGACGTGGGGCTGTCGATGGACCACCATATCGACAACACCGACATCGGCGCGTTCCTCAACCAACGCGAACGGGCGGCCGCGATCGACGGTATCGAGCTCGGACTATTGCGGCCACCGCGGCCGCGCCCCGACGGCGAGCGGGACCGCTTCTGGCAGTGGGTCGACGACGAGACGCCGTCGACGCAGGTCGGGTCGTCGCTGCGGCGCACTGTAGAGCACCTGCAGACGTTCCGGGACGCCGCCGACGATCTCGACGTCGTGTATTTGCACTACGACGACCTAAAGGCCGACCTGGAGGGGCAGATGCGGCAGATGGCCGCGCGCCTCGGCATCGACGTCGACGAGCACCGATGGCCCCGCCTGGTCCAGGCGGCGACGTTCGAGTCGATGCGCAGCAGGGCCGACACGACCGTCCCCGGCGGCGGTCCGGAGCACTGGATCGATCCCGCCGCGTTCTTCAGCCGCGGCACGAGCGGCCAGTGGCGCGACCTCCTCGACGACGCCGACCTCGCCCGGTACGCCGCGCGCGTGCGGGCACTCGCGTCCGACAACCTCGTCGAGTGGGTGCATCGCGAGCCGATCGACTGAGATCCCCGTCCGGCGGTATACCCGCACTACCCAAAGCTGCGCGAGAACGTCGACCTCAACGCGTGCGTGGTCCGCGTTATCGAGACGACAGCGGAACTGGACCGCGGCGGGCTGGTGCCCGAAACTCCGAAGTCGAAGGCGGGCTGCCGGACAGTGACGTTCCCGGCTGAGCTTGTGCCGGAGCTGCGCTGGCATCTGGACCGGTTCACAGCACCGGGGCAGCGGGGCCTTGTCTTCTTCGGGCCGAAGGGTGCGAGTCTGCGGCGATCGAACTTCCGGCCGATCTGGAATGCTGCGTGCGCTCAGGCCGGCGTCCCCGGCATGCATTTCCATGATCTACGGCACGTGGGCGGAACGTTGGCAGCTGCGACCGGAGCGAGCCTCAAAGAACTGATGGCCCGGCTCGGGCATTCGAGCACACGGGCCGCAATGATCTATCAGCACGCCACCAGAGACCGTGACGAGGCCATCGCAAAGGCCCTCGGCGGCCTGATGCACCAGGTGCGATCTGACCCTCATGACCAGCTTGGAAGGCTGCGACTAGGCGGGCTGCGGCCTGCATTTGTCCAGGTGATCAACGCTGGCTCTTGTCCGCCAGTAACCGTGGTTGCCGGTGGTTCGCCGCTCCATCGGGCACGCAACGGGCACGCGCGAGGGATCGGCACGCAAGCTGCGATCTCTCGTCTGGGCTTCGCGTCAGGAGTCCTCCTTCACATCTGTTGGGACGGCGGTCATGGTGACGGCGTCGGGTTCCGGACCCGCCCCGGTGAGGGAGATTCCAGTGATTGTGAGCTGCCGCCGGGCTCCGGTGTTCTCGTACAGCTCGATCACGAAAGGTAGCTCCCCTAGCGATGGTGACGCATCGAGGGCGTGGGACACGGCGCTTAGGAACGTACCAACGGTGAGCGGATTGGCGTTTCCCTGGTTCTCCCAGATGTCGTCCCATGGATCGTCTGCGCGCCAGGCGCCCGCAGGCCCGCCAGCTGCGCGTTGACCGCCCGACCTGGAGCCGCGACGTTCTCCTAGCCTTAGCAGGCGTACCAGAAAGTCCTTGAAAGAAGTCCGGGAGGCGGTGTCGGATCGGGGCAGAGCTGTTCGTAGCAGGGGTGAGCGGCCGCCCGCGAGGGGCGCCCCGAAGCACAGGAGATGATCGGAGATGCAGTATCTGGTTTCTGTGATCGACGACACGGCCGACCTGGCCAGATGGCGAGCGTCAGGGGCTAGCGCTCGCCCGGATGAGATGGCAGCGATCGACGCGTTCAACGACCGGCTCGCGGCAGAGGGCCACTGGGTTTTCGCCGGCGGCCTCGCGGCGCCCGGCACGGCGACCGTGATCGACAACCGGGGCGGAGAGGCGCTGTTCACCGACGGGCCCTTCGTGGAGTCGAAGGAGTATCTCGGGGGCCTGTGGATTATCGAGGCTGCCGACCTCGACGTGGTGCTCAAGCTCGCCGCCGAGGGGTCGAAGGCCTGCAACCGGAAGGTCGAGGTGCGGCCGTTCGCGCTCATGACCACAGAGACCGAGACGACCGCCCAGGAGCAGATCCGGACGCTGCTGAACGACCGCGCCGCCGCCATAACCGCCAAGGACGCCCGGCGCGCGGTGGCCCACCTCGCTCCCGAGGTCGTCAGCTTCGGCCTGGCCCCGCCGCTGCGTTACGCCGGGGATGAGGCTCGCGACCCGGCGGGGATCGAGGGCTGGTTCGGGACCTGGGACGGCCCGATCGGCTACGACATCGGCGACCCGGTCATCGAGGCGGGTGACGACGTCGCCTTCTGCCATGGCCTCACCCATATGACAGGCACGAAGACGGACGGGGAGCAGGTCGACTTGTGGTTCCGGTCCACCGTCGGGCTCCGCCGGACGGCCGCGGGCTGGCAGATCACCCACGAGCATGACTCCACGCCGTTCCACATGGACGGCTCGGGCCGGGCCGCCACCGACCTGAAGCCCTGACCCGCCGGGCGTTGCGGAGCTGAGTACTCCTCCCCTTGCCTTCCCGATAGGCGCCGATCCCTTGCGAGCGGGCACCGCGTTAACACGATGGCGGCGGCTACCGGCGCTAGTCTGCGCGAGCTGATGGAGCGGATGGGACACTCCAGCTCCCGCGCAGCAATGATCTATCAGCATGGATCCCGAGAGCGAGACGAGGCCATCGCCACCGCTATGGGAAATGCTCTAGCGGGCGCCAGGAAGAACGCGGCCAGGCCCCGATCGGGCACGCAGCGGGCACGCGGGCGCGGGAGAGCATCATAATCTTGGCGGCAATGGTGCCCGTCACCACGCTGAGCTGCGGTTTCGGGTTGGAGCGGGCGAAGGGAATCGAACCCTCATGACCAGCTTGGAAGGCTGGGGCTCTGCCATTGAGCTACGCCCGCGCGGCGGCTCAGCCGCCAGGTGTAGCGTACCGGGTTCGGATCGGCGGTGGCGCCGGGCATTTGCTCTTGGAGCGCCGTGCTAGCAACAGGCTGAGCGGAGTCTGGCAGCGGCAAGACAAGATAAGCTTCGGGTTCGGCGGGATGTGGCGCAGCTTGGTTAGCGCGCCTGCTTTGGGAGCAGGAGGCCGCGGGTTCGAATCCCGCCATCCCGACCAAATCAGAGCTGGAATGCGAATGTGTCATCCAGATGCAGTACCAACATCGCGGCGGGAGCCAAAAATGTCAGGCGTTCCCCGCGCCGACCGATCTGGCCGCTGGTGTGCCCGGGTGGGCGAAATGTGATCGGCTGCCTGCTGCCGATGACGGGCGTGATCGTCGTCGGCGCATCGATCGCAAGCCTCTAGGCCGTGGCGTCGCCGCCCGCCGTGAGCGGCTAAACGGATAAGTGGCGGGCCAGCGCATCGACTTAATTGCGATGCGCTGACCCCTTCGCCGGCTGGCCGGGACCGGTTCGAGGCCAGCTAGCGGCCCGGGCGGCGGGGCAGCCGCCACGGCAATCAGGACCTGGGCGGGAGGCGGGATCGGGTCTCGCGGAGACTGACGAGGGGCGATGACTACCGAGTCATGACCGACGTCTTCCAACCCAGTTACGACGCGGCCCGCACCCTGCCTCGTTCCGTGACTCTGGTCACATCGCGGAACTTGATCTGCCGTCCCGATGAAGCAGGCGTGCCGCGGTCCTGGCTGCCGCCACTCGCGGCTCTCAAAGGGCCCGGGGCGGCCGGATTCCTGCTCGGACTGCTCGCCGAGCCGCCCTCACCGCCGTCGAGCCGATCCGCCCCGCCGAGCTCGTGACCTGGGCGCGGCGCTAATTCAAGGTGATGTCAGCCGGCTGCCCGAATCCGGCTCGGCTAGGCGTCGCGGAGCATTGTCTGGCAGGTTGCGGCCAGCTCGTGATGGCCGGTTTGCTGGAAGTTCGCGACCGCGCTCCGGAGCCACGCGACGGGCTGGCCCCATTGGTGTTCAAGTGCACAAGGCGCTACTAGGCGGCGAGCCAGGTTGTTCCACCAAGGCGCGAAAGCCGCGAGATTCCTGCTTGCTCCTTCGGCCAGTTCCGTAGCGCGTTCAGCATGACCGTCCCGGCCCTGCAGCACAGCATCCGCGTAGCCCAGGAAGCCGTGGTTAAAGGCTCCTATCCCTCCGCGTGCCCGTGCCTCCTCTAGCGCAGCCTGCGACTGCCGGTCGCTGACAGCCTCGAGAAGTGCCCAGAACCCCCAGGCATGTAGTGGCGCGCGTTGCCTGGCCGTGCGCCCGTAGCGGATTCCCTCGTTACACTCCGCGCGTGCGCGGGATATGTCGTTCACGAACAGCGACGCAGCAGCCCTCGCCTGCCCCCACGTGACAAGGAGCACCTCCGGGTCGTTAGGCAGCGTCAGCTCGGCTTGGCCGACGGCGTGTTCAGTCTCGTCCGGGTCGCGCCGGAGCCCGGCGATGGCTGCCTGCACGCACCAGGCCATGGCTTCGACCCGGCGCTGGCGGCTGCGACTTGCTGACCGCTGGCATGAGCGCGCGGCGGTCAGCGCGCGGTCCAGGTCGGGGCTGACGCTCCAAGCCGTTGCCAGCTGGAGGTCGATGAGGGCCATCGTGGAGATCGCGCCCGCTCGGGCCGCCAGGTCTCTGGCTTCGGAAAGCTTGCAGGTGGCTCCGGATTCCAGGACTTGGGCGATCCCGATCTGGTGCTTGGCGCGGATCCGCAAGATCGGCCGGCGCTCGGCAGTGGCGATCTGATGAGCGCGCTCAAACGCCTTGGCAGCCGTCCCAAGATCACCAGTCAGTTGTGCCCACCGGCCGATTGTCTCTAGCGCTTCGAATGCTGTTTCACCAGCCCAGCCGCGCAGTCCGGCGGACTCCGCCGGTGCCAGCGACCGGTTCGCGAGCTCGATCGCGGCTTCCGGCCTGTCCGCGTCCAGCGCGCAGCGAGCTGCGACTGCATCCAGTCGTGCGGTCAGTGCCTGGTCCTGTACAGCGTCCGCAATCGCGCGGGCCATTGCGAGGTGCTGACCTGTCCTGCCTGGTTGGACTTCGGCAAACGCGCGGGCCATTCGGATGTGGACGTGTGCTTTCCACAATTGATCTGCGCCGATCCGGTCTAGGCCAGCGATCAGGCGGTCGGCAGCGGGAATCAGCCGGGTCGTGTCGCCGGTCAGCTCGAAAGCCCTGGCGATGGCATTGTCGATATCAACGAGCAACCGCTCAGGTACCGATCGCGCGCCCTCCAGCAGCGTCCTGGCCCTGGTGAGCACCGCAGTAGCGCTGGCGAATGCGCCGGTCTGAAGTGCCCGGCGACCTAGCTCAAGGCGCAGTTCGGCGGCCTTCACGGTCTCGCCTGCAGCGTCGTGCATGTCAACCGCGAGATCGCACCAGGATCCGGGTAGGTCAGGGTGCGCCCGCTCGATTGCCGCGGCTGCGCGCCCCGAACGGGCAGCGCGGTCGGGCGAGCGCAGATCGGATACGATCGCGTCCCTGATTAGCGTATGCCGGAACCTGAACATTTCCTGGCTACCGAAGCAGGGCTCGACGAGTTGCACGCCGGAGGCCAGATGCAGCGCATTGACCGCGGCTAGTTCGCCGACGCCCGCCAGGTGCCCAAGCAGGCTCACGTCGAACTCGTTGCCCAGGACGGCCGCCGTAGTCACGACATCGGCGGCTTCAGGGCCCAGCCCGGCGAGCCGCCGCTGCACGGAGTTGACGATGCCGATGGGAACGACGGACCTGGCGTGCTGATTCACGTAGTAGCTGGCTTCCTCGATCACGGCACGGTGTTGCTGGCAGTCATAAGCGGTTCACTCTCATGCACACGTCCGATGTCGTCCAGACAGCGCGATTCCATGGTCTGACACTCGCTAACTTAGAGTTACGGTCTACGCACTGTAAGTGATAAATCGCATCGATGCCAGAAACGACTAGGCCAGTGTCCAAGATGCGCCTAGTCCGCTCGGCTCGTGGATATCTCCTGCCTGCTCTCGGTCATCATGGCTACTCGATCACGGCCGGCGTTCTTTGCCTGGTAGAGCGCCGAATCGGCAAGCGCAAGAATGTCGGTGAGGGAAGCGTCCTCGCCCGGCAGGGCAGCCAGCCCAACCGAGACCGTGCAGTGCAGTTGCGGCTCCCCTGTGTCGACTTCGGGGCTGATCACCGTGCTGGCGATCTGGGCTCGCAGCCGCTGCATGACCGCATGTGCATGGTCAGCATCGGTCTGCGGGAAGAGCACGGCGAACTCGTCCCCGCCGAAGCGGCCGGCGACATCGTCCGGGCCGAGCACGCTCCGCAGCAGGCCGGCAACCATCGCAAGGGCGTTGTCGCCGGCCAGATGCCCGTAGCCGTCGTTGAAGGTCTTCAAGCAATCGATGTCGATGAGCGCCACCGCGACGCGCCCACGCGTCCGGATTGCCCGGTTCACCTCGGCGCTGGCCTCCTTGCGCCAGGTGCCGGCGTTTAGCAGGCCCGTCTTTGCATCCAGGCGCAGGTCGCTGAGGAGCTGGGAGTGAAGCGATGAGCGCTGCAGCACTATCACCAGTGGAAGGGCAAGCACCACCGAAAACGGGCTCCAGAAGATAGCTAGCGTCACCAGGGCAGCCGCGCAAAGTTCGGCCAGATCGTTCAGGATGCCTTCGCGGGTGGCTATCACATCGCGAACTCGCACCGTCGGATCGGAACCCTTGACCGCCGGCAGAATCAGCAAGTTATTGACCGCCCAGGCAATCAGCCCGGCGAGGACCACGGCCACGAGCCACCGGAGGGTCACCGGCCCGCCTGTGCCATCGGGGATTTCCGCCAGCCGGGCAAAGTGACTGCAAAGGAAGCCGAAGGTGATGTTGGCGGCTCCGTAGGACAGGCTGATAACGCCAGCACTGAATACCCGCCGGTGCGGTGCGATCTGCCGGATACGCCACTGCGTCAGCGCGAGGCGCGGGATGGGGGCGAGAAGCCCGAAGACTGGTGGCAGCAAGAGTGCGACCGGAAGTTCCCAGATGGCATAGGTGTCCTTGATCAAGCCGGCGGCCTCGCCCCGGCTCCTTGTCATCTCCACCGTCGTCGCATCGCAGCCGAGCAGGGCGGCGAACAGCAGCAACTGCGTTGCGCGCAGTCCGGGAACCCACAGGTAGGCGGCAACTCCGATGGCGATCAAGTCGGCTATGACGACTGCGATGACATAGCTACGCAGCCAGCCCGCCAGCCCCCACAGCTGCCACCCTCGGAGGGGACCCGTCACCCACTGCCGGGCGCCGCGACATCGCGCAATTCGACGAGCGCCCCCCATATCTCCCCCTGCCGCTCGCCGAATGGGACCCGCGCTCTGAGCGCTGGCCATGATCCGCGGCACAGATTACTCGGTCGGACCTTGAGCAGCATCCCCCGCAGAACCTCGAGCATCATCCGGCGCGAAACTCCAAGGCTACTTCGGCCGCACACGCGCTTAGTCCACGAGGCATGAGGGTGATTGAAACATTTATCACGCTTAATCTGCCCCCAAGGCGCGGTACACGGCACTCACCCGACTATGTAACTATGAGTGAAACATCATGATCACGCCGTGTAGGTAACCATGCTGACGTGATGACCGGATCTGACCGCGATGGCGTAGCTACGCCGGGCAGCGGAGGAGAGGAGGGCGGCCATGCGCACTACCCACTGGGGAGGCTGAGCAGCCCGTCAACGTTCCGGGCTACGGCCCGGGAGGCGGCGTGCCGAGATAAGGATCGCGGCGACGGCGCCAAGCGCCCCGGCGACGGCTACAACTGTCGCCGGGGCGTAATGCTGCGCCGCCGCCCCGGCCACGATCATCGCTGAGCCCTGGCCCAGGCTCATGCCGGCCGTCGCCAAGCCAAAGGCCAGGCCGCGCTGGCTGTCCGGTGTCGCGCGAACGAAGAGCGTGACGGCGACGATCTGATAGCAATCGCACAGGCCGGCTACGAACAGGATCACAAGTGCCAGCTGAAAATCCGGGCGGAGTGCGAACGCGGCAAGCGTGCCGCAGGAAGCGACCGCCAGCGGCCGCATCCAGCGCGCCCGCGTTGCCGGGCTTGCCAGCCTCCCGAAGGCGATTGCCCCGACAGACGCGCCCAATGCCGAGGATGCCAGGATCAGGCCCACGCCGACGGCGCCGGCCCCCAGGCCTGCTGCCAGTGGTGCGGCAATCGCTTCCGGGGCGTTGTAAAACGCCGCCAGCCAGCCCAGCAACATCGGCGTCCGCAGCGCAGGGTTCCTGAAGACGAGGCGGAGACCAGCAAGCAGATCTGCAGCCCGCGAGGTCGGCGCCGCCTCCTCAGATCTAGCGGCTGGCCGTGGCCGGACCCAGAGCCTGGTGAGCAGCGCAGAGATGGCAAACGTGCCCGCATCCACTATCAGTGCGCCCCGGACACCCGCGAGGCTCACCGTAGCGCCGCCAAGCGCTAGGCCGAGAACCTGGGCGAACTGATACGTCGTGAGCGTCACGGCCGTGCCGAGCACGTATAGCTCGCCTCTAAGCACGTCCGGATAGATCGCCGCACGCGCCGAGCTGAACGGCGCTCCTGCCATCGTTACCGCGAACAGCAAGGCGACCAGCAGTGCGATCGGGAGGCGGGGCAATGTCATCGCCAGCACGAGCACTATCCGGATGATGTCGCATGCGATCATCACGCGCCGACGCGGATAGCGGTCGGCAAGGCCGGAGAGCAAAACTCCGCCCGCGAAGGCAGGTACAACGCTGGCAGCGAACGTGACAGCGGCCAGCAACGCGGAGTGGGTGCGCGCGTAGACCTGAAGCGTCAGCGCGACCCTGGCGAGCTGATCACCGAGCACCGACCCGATCTGAGCGAGCCAGAGCGCCCGGAACTCGCCCAGACCAAGCAATTCGCCGAAACGTACCTTGCCGCTGGGGTCCTCGACCGCCACTTGACCTCCCGACCGCCTGCGCGGCTCTGGCGGCGCACGCTTAAGGCTTCAGCGAGCCAGGGAGATCCTCCCGTGGATATCTCTCAGCGCAGCTGGGAACGCCGCCGCGCATTGACGCAGGTCGCCCCCGAGCCATCCCGTCACGTTCGAGCACATTGCACTCGAATAGTATCAAACTATACACCCGGCGGCCGCACGGTCCTCCTCGCTCCCGGCCAGCAGGTGCGGCGGTGTCGGACCGTCCGGTTAGCTTGTCCTCATGTCTGCCGAGCCTGGCTGGTGTGGTGTGTGCGGGCTGGCGGTGCCTGCCGGGGAGCGGTTCTGCCGCTGGCCGTTCGGCGCCGGGGTTGGTGAGGGGCAGTTTGACGACGAGGTGGTGCCGTGGGCATCGCACAGCCTGGCATTGATGACGGAACTGGCAGAGCTGCAGCACTGGCGTTGCCCGTGGTGCGGGGATTACCTGCCGGACTCGCCGCGCGGTACCGCGATCGATCACATCATCCCCAGGGTGTACGGCGGGCCGCATCGCCGCTGGAATCTGCAGCTCCTGCACCAGGAGTGCAACTCGGCCAAGGGCAAGAAGGTCACAGCCGAGGCGCTGGAACTGGCCGATGCTCACGGCGTGCCGATCAGCATGGACATCGGGCAGTACCGCGCTGACGTCCGCCGCCGGGCGGCCATCTATGCGGTGCGGGCAACCCGCCAGCTCGGCGGCGAGGCCCGCCACCGGGCTCTGGCCGCGGCGAGGAATCTCACCGTGTTCTTCCCGGAGGCACGGGTTCATGCCCTCATCAGGGCAGCGGCGGAAGAGACCCGGCCCGCTGGCAGCCTCGTCTAGCTATACCGATGAGCCTGACCAATCGCCCCGCACCCGATACCCGATCGCGAATTATTTGCTTCGGATCAATGACCGCCCGCCGCACGTCGCCCGGATCGTAGTTCCCGTCGTTGTCGTTCCGGTCGATGGAGCAGCCATTGGCATAACGGAATCCGAGGTGTTTCGCATGCATGCCCAGGGCGTCTTTACGGGTACACAGAAGATGGAAGCTGCTCGCGAACCCGCCGGAGAGGAAGATCGCCATGGCCGCCCAGATCATTGTCTCTGGGCTCACGTGCCTGGCGGATGCACTGATGCTGCGTGTGGCCATCCTGCTGTCTCCCGTCCCGGTGGGAGCCCTGCTGGCTCCGGTGTCCAAGTGGACCGCCGTCGTGGGCTGCGCCGTGGTCCTGCTCGGGGTAGCCGTAGCGGCGTGAAGCTGAGACAGTTACCGCTCCCGGACTGCGTAAGTCAGGTGGGTCACCCGCTGGGTCGGCTCAGCGCGGACCTGCTCCAGGGCCACGCGGCCCGCGTCTACGCCCTCGAACAGGCGGACTCCGGAGCCGAACAGCACGGGTGAGAGCGCGATCGTGAACTCGTCGATCAGGCCGGCGTTCACGTACTCCAGGATTGTTGCGCCGCCACCCGCGATGCGGAGGTCCCGGTCGCCGGCGGCCTCGCGGGCCTGGTCGAGCGCGGGCTCGATGCCGTCGTTGACGAAGTGGAAGGTGGTTCCGCCCGGCCGCTCCCAGGGGTCACGCTTCTCGTGCGTCACGACGAAGACCGGTGTGTGGAACGGCGCATCCTCCGGCCACGCCTGCTCGCCGAGGTCGAACATGCGCTTGCCCATCACGCTCGCGCCGGTGCGCTCGAACGTCTCCCGAGCGATGTCGTTGTCGCGCCCTTCCTCGCCGCCCTCGCCGAGCTTCAGGTTCTCCCGGAAGAACCGCTGCGGGAATATCCACTGCTGCAGTTCCATCCACTGCGCCATCCCGCGCTGCACATCCTGGTCGTCCATGCCCTCCTCGGGCGCCATGAACCCGTCCAGCGACATCGTCACGCTGAAGAACACCTTCCCGGCCATCAGTCCTCAACTCCCTTCCGAACGATCTCGGTGACGTAGGCAGCCAGGTTGTTCAGGGTCTGCTGGCCGCCCTCGATCGCGTGGTGCTTCTCGACCACCTCGTCGCGCAGCGCCTTGGTGGGGAACACCGTGCGCATCTCGATCCGGGTCGCCGCGCCGTCGGGCGCGAACGTTAAGACCGACTCGAATGCGTTCGGGTCGCCGCGGGACTCACCGTGCAGCAGCGCGATCCGCTCCGGCGGGGCGATCTCGGTCCAGGAGATCCACTCCTGGTAGTCCGTCCCGTCCGGTCCGTGCATCACGAAGTCCCACTCCCCGCCGACGCGGAACTCGAACGCCCGCGTGGTAGTGGTGAACCCCTCCGGTCCCCACCACTGCGAGAGGTGGCGCACCTCGGTGAACGCCTCGAACACCAGCTCCCGTGGGGCGCTGATGACCCGGGAGATCACGATCTCGCGGTCGGCCGTCGCGGACTGCGCCGGCGCTCCTCGTCCCGTCGCGCTCATCAAGCTACTCCTCCGTCCGACGTCGTCGCCGCTCGTGCCATGGCGCAACCATATTCCGATATCGGCATACGTCAAGCTCGGGAGGAGCCAGGCGGGTCTTGTCAGATGACGATCGTGACCCTTTTCGAGCGAACCACTGTCATACCGGCAGCCGGGCGGAAGGGCCTACGTCCGGTAGCAGTCGGGTGCCATCGCAAGGCGGTTGACGGGTGGACTGTCCTTGACGTCCCAGGCGGGTCTTGTTCTGATGTACAGGGCGCGTGCCAAGCCCGATTAGTCCAGAGCGCTGTTGAGGACCCATGACTTACACCCGCATGGACCGAATGTCAGCAGAGGATGCGCTTCAGCTGGCAGGCATGCCATCGGCCGTTCCGGTGGACTACTTGCTCAGCCAGCTTGCGCTGCTCAAGGATGAAGATCCTCAGGGAGCAGCTGTCGACCGTTACACTCACTCGCTGCAGACGGCGACGCGCTGTCTACGCGATGGATCCGACACCGAAACTGTTGTCTGCGCGCTGCTGCACGATATCGGCGACGTGCTGGCGCCGGAGAATCACGCAGAACTCGCTGCCTCGATCTTGCGCCCCTACGTGAGCGAGCAGAATTGGTGGGTCGTCAAGCACCATGACATTTTCCAGGGCTACTACTATTTTCATTACCTGGACAAGGACCGGAGGCTCCGGGACCATTACCGGACGAGCCCTTACTTCGGGGCTTGCGTGAGATTTTGCCAGCGGTGGGATCAGATCTCCTTTGATCCCACGTACTCGACGGAGCCGCTCGATACTTTCCTGCCGATGGTGCGGGAGATCTTCGGCCGCAAGCCTCGTGACCTTCTCATCGCGCGCGAATCCTGAGAGTTTCGGCGGCCTGTTTGTCGGTCTCGTGGCCAGCGCTGTCATGCCGCTCACCGGGTACGCAGGTAGTTCAGATACGACTCGCCGCGCGGTGACAACCGGTAGCCGACGTCGAGGCTGAGGGTCAGCCCGAGTTCTTTCAGGCGCCTGACATGCAGCTTGAAGTCCTGCCGCTCCCATCCCATGGCGTCAGCCAGGACCGTGGATACGATGCCTGGCCGGTCGGCGATCAACTCGAGCACCGCCCCGGTCCACGGCCCGCGGCTGCTTGTCAGGTCCATCCTGGCCAGCCTTGCCTTGATCGCGGCGACATCGGCCTCGGTCAGGCTGGCGGCGCGGGCCAACTCGTCCCTGGGGTCTGGCCCGCCGATTCGTCGCAGGCGGATGCGGTAGACCGGCAAAGCCGGGTCACCGCGCAGGTCGGCCAGCAATTCGCTCGCGCTGGCGTACCCGGCCTCGCGTGCCTGCGCGGCATCCACCGATGACGGCTCGACAACGTCCACTGCTTCGACTTCGACCATGTCGATCCCGGTGCGGTAGCGGTGGCCGGGTACGACCTGGCTGCGTTTCCAGCGCCGGAAGGCCAAGACGATCGCTCCGGAGTGGATCCCGTCTCGCAGTCGCTGCTCGAACCGCACGCCCCGACAGTACTGGCGGCACGCGGAGTGATCATGTTGGGCATCGCCAGCGGCGCCATGCCGGCGAGGCGTGCGAAGTTCTGTAAGCCGACTACGGCCCGGCTAAGACCTATCTGAGCAGGCAACATAGGGATTTCCTCCGACGCGCCATGCGTGGCCTTACGGCGAGACTCAAGAGTGACCGGCGATGAGATCGCCGGAAACCGAGGAGGAACTATGAACCACAACATGACGCAGGGCAGGCGGGGTCCGCTGGCTCGCATCGGCCGGCGCGTCGCCGCGATCGTTGCCGAGTGCAACTACGCCCAGACCCAGCTGACCAGCTTGCGCAACACGCCGGAGCGTTTCTGACCCGGAGGAACAAGCGGGCCTGGCCGAGGGCAGTCAGCCTGCCGCGCGTAGCCGCGGGAGCCGGTCGGCGATTTGTTCGGCGAGTTCGGCCGGATTCTGGCTCTGCAGGATCAGCACGATCTCGCTGACTCCCACCGCGCGGTAGGACTGCACCAGTTCGAACAGTTCGTCGCCAGCGTCTGCGACGCGGAGTTGCACCGAGCGGCGGATGTGGGCCGGATCGCGGCCGATCTCAGCACACCGCTGGTCCAGTACGGCGGAGGCCTCGGCCACCTCTGCCGGCGAACCCCCTGCCGCGTTCCACACATCGGCATACCGCGCGGTGATCCGCAGGGTTCGCTGCCGACCGGATCCGCCTATCCAGATCGGCGGGTGCGGCTGCTGCACCGGCTTCGGTTCGGCGATCGCCGCGGTGAGCTTGTAGTGCTGCCCGTCGAAGGTGGTCCGCTGCTGTGTCCAAAGCGACTGGATGAGTTCGCAGGCTTCTTCCAGCCAGTCGGCTCGGTCCACTTTGGTGCCGAACGGCAGCCCGAGCATCGTGTGCTCGTTCTCCGCCCAGCCTGCGCCAAGGCCGAACTCTAGCCTGCCTCCGGACAGGTGGTCGACGGTCACCGCGGCCTTCGCCAGCACCGCCGGATGGCGGTATGTGTTGCCGGTCACCATGCAGCCGATCCGGGTCCTCGAGGTAGCCACGGCCATCCCGGCCAGCAGCGTCCAGGCTTCGAAGATCGGCCCGTCGTCGCGCGGGCCGAGGGAGGCGAGGTGGTCCATGCACCAGCAGTGGTCGAAGCCTGCCTCATCGGCCACCCGCCACACTGCGCGGAGCTGGTCCATGGTGGCGTCCTGGCTGAGCTTGAGGCCATAGCGCATCTCTGGCATGGTCCATTCCTATCTCACGGCGGCCCCGATCAGCCTCGTATCGTGGACATGAGGCGCGGCCGCGTTTGCGGCCCGCCGACTATCGCAGGCGGCTACGGGCGGGTGGCTTTGATGGATATGACCAGGCGCCGCGAGCTTGCCAGCCGGTTGCTCGATGGCTATGTCCATGGCCCGGCGGCTGCGACCGAGGCCACGGCCCGGGCGCTGGTCAAAGCGGCGGCCGCGGACGCCGTGGTGCTAGTCGAGGGCGTCAGCGACCAGATCGCGGTGGAGACGTTGGCCGCCCGCCGCGGCTGGGACCTCGGCGCGGAAGGCGTGGTGGTGCTGCCGGTCGGCGGCGCTCACGCGGTGACGCGGTACCTGATGCGGTTCGGTCCTGCTGGAGCCGCGCTCAGGCTGGCGGGGCTGTGCGATCTCGGCGAGGAGGACGTGTTCCGGCGCGGTCTGGCCCGCGCCGGCGTCGGCTCGCCGCAAACGCGGGCCGACATGGAGCGGCTGGGCTTTTACGTCTGTGTCGAGGACCTGGAGGACGAGCTGATCCGCGCGATCGGCGCTTGCCGGGTCGAGGATCTCATCGACTCGCAGGGCGATCTCGGCTCGTTCCGCAGCCTGCAGCGACAGCCCCAGTGGCGCGGTCAGCCCGTCGTGGCGCAGCTGCGGCGGTTCCTCGGCAGCGGCGCCCGGCGCAAGCTCCGGTACGCGCGGCTGCTTGCCGGGGCAGTGGACCTGGACCAGTTGCCGCATCCGCTCGACGCATTGCTCAGGGGGCGTCCAACTCGCGGGGGGTAGAACCGACCGCGAGCGGCGTCTGCGCCGCGGCAACGACATGAGCGCATGCTAATCGTGGGCCACGGGCGTCTCACGCGGGCCAGTTGGCGCGTCCCCACTCGATCAGGCTGATCATGTCGTCGCCACCTGCGAGGACGTTGTCCTTGTCGCCGTCGAAGCTCGCTTCGCCGGAGACCACGGAGCACAGCCGCACGTGGCCGTCGGTGAACCAGGAGAAGAAGGGCCCGCCCGAGTTGCCGTGGTTCAGGCTGGCCTCGGTCTCGATGATCTGGCCGGAGTCGTCCTCGGAGTCGTCCTCCATGCTCTGGTTGACCTGCACCGCTGGCCGCTGGCCACCGCCTACGTCGATCGGGTAGCCAACGTTGTGCCATACCCCCCAACCGCGCCAGTCGTCGTCGAAGGTAGTGGCGCCTAGGTAGCCGATCTGGGCGCCGAGCGGCTCGTAGAGCCGGCACAGCATGAAGTCGTGGCCGACGACATATTCTGTGTCGCTCTCGTCGTCGTAGTGCCGCAGATCGCTGACGTTGCTCGAACCGAAGGGCGCGCTGCCCTGGTCGGAATTGGGGGTGAAGGTCATTGACCAGCTGCCCCTGGCGATGCTCTGGCTGGGTCGCAGGTGGTGAGCGGTCAGCATCAGCCGGTCGCCGATCAGCACACCCGAGCCTGAGGCACCGTCACTGGTGCTCACCAGTCCGGTCAGCCGCCATGGCCAGCTGCTGTCGGTCAGCAGGTGACGTCCGTCGCCCGGGAAGACCACGAGCGGGTTGTACTCGCGGTCGGCTGTTCTATCGAACCGACGGTCAGCCCTGGGCGCTGCTCGACCACCGCGCCAGGAAGCTCGACCTGCACCTTCCAGCCATCACCGTCTCGCACGACGTGTACCTCGGGCTTGGGTCTGTCCTGGCTGGCAATCCGCGTGACCAGTCTCGGATGGGGCCTTGGACCGCGCCGCGACAGGTCCTCGGCACGGGCGTCGAGTTCGTCGGGGCGCAGCGGCCGGTGCAGCAGGTCCTTGGACATGGCGACTCCTCAGGCAGGCCCAGCCGGACAGGGCGGTATGTCAGGCTGTTCTCTGCAGCGTCGCGATTGTGACGTGAGGCCAGCTCAGGCCGTTGAAGTTCAGCATCACGATCTGCGCGTACTGCAGCTGGGCGGGGCTGGTGTCTCCCTGAAGCGTCTCCAGCCAGAAGGTGGCGCGAACGCCCGCGGCGTCCGCGTTCGGGCCGTGCGCGGCTCCATGCAAGAAGGCGGTGTTCGCCGTTCCGCCACCAGGAATCGACGCATCCTTGGTGGTCACGTGCAGCGTCGTCGTGGAGTGGATGTGCTGGCTAGCGATCGCCGCCCGAAGGACAGTGCTGGGGTTGTCGACCATGTGCTGCGTGATGCCTGTCAGCCCGGCGCCGGAGGTGCGGAAGTTGCTCGGCGTGGCCAGGTTCTGCTCGGGAAAATCGAACCTGCTGTTGGGCTTGTCGATCGGGAAGGGCTTGATCGTGATGTCGGGGATCGACGGGGCCGCGGCGGAAGTGACCGCCGTGCCCTGGGCGAGGATCGTCGTGCCGTGCGGGATGGAAGCCAGACGGGCCACGGTAGGCGGCTCGTGCGGATCACTGGTCGCTGGGATTGATGCCCACAGGCCAGGCTCGATGTGCAGCCCCGCATGCAGGTTGGAGTCGGAGATTTGCTGCAAGTAAGTCAGGCCGTGCATGTTGATGTCTGGCTGCAGCAGGCCACGGTTGGGTATGTTCCCCGGGATCGCAGTGAACTCAAGGACCTCGCTTGTCAGGTTGAGTTCGAGGAAGCGGTCTTGGCCGGCCGTGTGGTTAGGCCGCCAGATGACATTGAATCCCTGGCCGCTCCATTTCCCCACGAGCCCGGCGAGCGGGCCAAGCGCGTCCGATGCCGTCGCGAACGCCATCGGCTCCTCAATTGGCGGCAGCGGCTGAAAAGAGAAATCTGGAGTCAGCTCCATAACGCCCCCTATTGGACGGAGCTAGCGGCGGTTATCGTGGCGCCATCGCGCCCACCCGCTCTGGCGTGGCCACTTCTACACTGACGGGCCGGCCAGAACGCTGTCAAGCAGGCCAGAGACTCCCATCGGCTGCTGCCTAGAGAGTTCCCGGATCGGCTAGGCCGCCAATTTACGTGGCATCGAGCGCGCCGATTATTTTGGAGCGCCGATATTCACTCCTGCATTGCGCCCAGGATGGCGTCGAGCAGGTCGCGGGTGTGCGGCTCGTTGAGGGTCCCGCTGATCCATTCCTCGGCGTCGGCCTGCTGCGGTGAGCGTGGATTGGGGGTCAGCCAGTCGCTGGCGGCGGCCTCGGTGATGTGCCCGAGCTGGGCGATGAGCATCGAGAAGTGCCTGCGCTGATTCACGACAGCCGGTCCGCCGGCCTGCCGGTAGGCATGGGTGAGTGCGCGGATCCGGCCAGGGTCGCCGCGGGCGAACTCGAACAGAACGCACCCGAGTTCCTGGCTCGGATCAGCCAGGCCGCTGTCATCCCAGTCGATGACGCATACTTCGCCGTCCGCAGTGGGTAGGAGATTGTCGGCCCACAGGTCGCGGTGACAAGGTTGAAGCGTCTGCGGCGGCTCGATCCAGGACTCGAGCGCGACCAGCTCGTCACGCAAGGCCGCCAGCCGGCCGGCGAACGGTGCTCCCGCCTGGCGAAGTTGCTCGACCAGCTGATCCCATCGGTTGGCGCCAACCGGATCTTGATACCACGGATCCACCGGACTGAGGTCAGTGGTCTGCACGCGGTGGATCGCGGCGACGACCGAGCCCACCGCGGCTGGATCGAGCTTGCTATCGGGAGCCATCAGATTGATCCACTCGTACACCCTGACCTGGGTTCCTGCGATGGTCGCGAACACGTGCCCCTCGATCGTGCGCCGCACCTGCGGCGTCGGCACGCCCGCTGCGTACGCCGCCTCCTGGAACAAGGTCGCTGCAGCCGCGTCGTCCTCACCGGACGGGTCGAAGGGCATCTTGACCGCCCAGCTTCCGTCCGCTGTGTCCAGCCGCCAGACAAGTCCCTGCTTGCCCCGTGCGAGCGGCCCTTCCGACATCCGCACCGCCCGGCCAAGGTCGAAACGCCGGGCTAGCTCCGCGGGATCCACCCCGATACCACAGCACATGTGAGCGCACAACGCCAAGGCCGACGCCGGCCGGCCGCCGAGACGGCGGCGCCTGACACCATCGCGGAGCAGCCACACAGACTGAGTAACGAGAACCACCAGGGCAACGGGCCGAGCGGATTCCAGCCGCGGCATGGCAACCGACGTCGCCGGGATGGCGTTTTGATGGGCATGAGGACGGGCCAGGAGTTCGACGACTTCGTGCGGGAACGGTCGGCCGTCCTGCTTCGAACCGCCTATGCGTTGGTCGGCGACTACGGCCATGCCGAGGACCTGCTGCAGACGGCGCTGCTGCGCACGGCCAGGCGGTGGACCGCCGCTCGGGACGCGCCTGAGGCCTATGCCCGGCAGGTGCTCGTGAACCTCTGCCGGGACCGGGTGCGCTGGCTGCGTCGCCGACCCAGGGAAAGCGCGCTCGCCGACGGTGCGGAACCACCTACACCCGTGGATGAACTGGCCGACCAAATAGGTCAGCGGCGCTACGTCATCCAGGCGCTGATGGGGTTGCCCAGTGCCCAGCGCCACGTCGTGGTGCTGCGGTTTCTCGAGGACATGTCGGTAGCCGAGACCGCTGACCTGCTTGGTATTTCACAGGGGACGGTGAAGTCCTACACCTCACGTGCCCTGTCGAGTCTTCGTGTCACGCTCAACGACATCGCCGTGGCCGGAGGCCGCGGCGCAACGGAGGTCTTCCATGCTCACTGAGGATCAGATCGCTGATCAGCTCCGTACCCAGCTGCGCCGCGAGGTAGCAGCCATCGAGCCCCGCACTGACCTGCTCGCCAGCCTGCGCCGCAGGCAAGCGAGGCGGTCGCTGGCCGTCCAGGCGAGCGTCGTGGCGGTCCCGGCCGCCGCCGCTGCCACCGTGGTTGCGGTGATCGTGTCGGCAGGAGGCAGCGGCGCGGCTCCAACCAAGAAGGCCGTGCTCACGGCCGCAACGGTGCATCGAATGGCCAGCGAATCGAGGCTGGCCCTGGCGCACTCCGGTCGTGCGACGATCGCGTACCGGCTGAAGGACAACGGTGCCTCGCAAGGCTCAGGGAGGCAGAGCATCACGTTCGCCGGAAAGAACTGGAACGATGTGATCTCGGAGACCTACCCGGCCAGCAACGGCCAGCCCGCACATACCGTGGTCGCCATCAACCGCATCGTCGACGGCCAGTTCTATCTGCACACCGAGGGAAGGGGAGGCAAGGTGCAGTGGTTCCGCGAAACCAACCCTGCTGGCCATCCCCGCATCGAAATCCCTGATCCTCGGACCCTGTTCCGCCTGCTGAATCCCTCGGCCAGGTTCGAGGTCATCGGTCACCGCGTGGTGGGCGGAGTCCGGCTCACTGAGCTGCGCGCCAGCGAGGCGCCACGGCTGCGCGCCCTGGGCTGGCTGCCGGGCGTCGCGCCTGGAGCGCAGGTGAAATCTCTGACCGTCTGGGTGGACAGGCACAACATTGTGCGCCAGATGTCGCTGCGCGTGCGACAAGTCACCACTACGGACCCGCTCTACCTGAAGAAGTTCAGGAATGGAACGCTCGAGGTCGTGGTGCCGAGCAAGGCCTACCTGAAGGAAGCCAGGGCCATGGCCAGGAAGATACGCGGGTACCGGCACGTGAAGGTCATAGTCGACCCCAGCCTGTCGTCGACGGTCCGTCACGACGTGCTGCTCGCGTCGACGTCTGTGACATTCAGCGGCTTCGGCAAGCCGCAGGTCGTGACCGCGCCGCGGCACGCGATCCCGCAGTTCAGCCGGGGCTAGCCAAGCGACACGGATGGCAGGCCGTTCACGCTGAGGACCCTGATCAGCGTGAACGGCCTCCGCCGTTCGGTCAGACGAAGATGCCGCGCGGCAGCGGTAAGCAGAGCCGCTGATCAGATCCGACGCACGGCAGAGACGGACTCGGGCAGCGCTCCAGGAAAGAACCGGCGCGCCGCGTCCAGCAGGTCATCGAGGGGCGGCCACCACGGTCCGTGCTGCAGCGAGCGCAGCGTCTTGATGATGTCGGCAGGCCGGATCGGCCCGTCCGGGACGGCGGCCACGGCGATCCGGCGCGGCCGGACGGCGCGCAGCGGACCGAAGTACAGATCGGGCGAAGCGTTCTCGGGCTGAATCGGGGCCATCACCAGGTAGTAGTCGGGCAGTTCGAACTGCTTGCCGCGCCAGGCAGCGAGTGCGTCACCAGCGCGTTCCTCGAACCCGGCCGCGGCGTCCTCGCCGCCGGGTCCCTGCCACATGGACTGCCACCTGGCTGCGACGTCAGCGAGCGGATCATCGGGCACGATCACGTACGTCGAACGCCGGCGCGCCGCCTCCCGCATCGCGAGGGCTCCCGGTTCCCAGCCAGGCCGGGCCGGCTCCGGCTGGCCGGATTGCCCATCCCGGCTGACGGGAGCCCTGGCGACCGAGACGTTCGGGGACTTGGCCAGCCCATTCAGGAGCCCCTCGCCGGTCTCGCCGATCAGGACCACCACTGTCGATGACTCACGCCGCATTGAGCCGATACTAAACGCGAAGCGTGACTGCCTTCATAATCACGGACGATTCTGGGCAGTACTGCCCCTGGGCTCAGGGGATTGTCGCAACGCCTGGCTTTTCGGGAGGGCGTGGTGGGCAATCCGGGGTTGCGGCCGGAGCTGGTGCGGCTGGTTCTGGGTCATCTGGCGGCGGGGCTGAACCCGCGTCAGGTGGCGCGGGCGACGGGCGTGTCGAAGACGTTCGTGTATGACCTGCGGCGCAAGATGGGCGGGGTGTGCCGGCCAGCGGATGCGATTTACAGTGAGCGTTACCTGTCCCGGGAGGAGCGTTACGAGCTGGCCCGGCTGCGCGAGAGCGGGCTGTCGGTCCGCGCGGTGGCCGGGCGGCTGGGCCGCAACCCGTCGACGATCTGCCGGGAGCTGGCCCGCAACGCCGCGCCCGGCGGCTGGTACCAGCCTGAGCTGGCGCACCGGCGGGCCTGGGCGCGGCAGCGGCGGCCTAAGCCGTCGCGGCTGTCGCAGCATCCGGCGCTGCGGCGGGAAGTCCAGGCGATGCTGGCCCGGCGGTACTCGCCGGAGCAGGCCGCCGGGCGGCTGAAAGCGCTCTATCCCGGGCAGGCGGACATGTCGATCAGCCACGAGAGCATCTACCAGAGCATCTACCTCTACCCGCGCGGGGGGCTGCGCCGCGAGCTGCAGGCCAGCCTGCGGTCCGGGCGGGCGATCCGGCGCCGCCGCGGCAGCCGCCGCGGCTGGGACCGGATCGTCGGCGCCGTGCCGATCGGCGACCGGCCCGCCGAGGTCGAGGGCCGGCTGGTACCCGGCCACCACGAAGGCGACCTGATCATGGGATCGGCGGCCTCGAACTCCGCCGTCGCCACCATCGTCGAGCGCACCACCGGGTACCTCACCTTGATCCCGCTGCACTCCGGCCGCGACGCCGGCACCGTCGCCGACGCCATCATCGAGCACCTCAGCGCCCTGCCGCCCTGGTTCGCCCAGACCCTGACCTGGGACCGCGGCCGCGAACTCGCCCAGCACCAGCGGATCACCGCCGCCACCGGCATCCAGGTCTACTTCGCCGACCCCTACTCGCCCTGGCAGCGCGGCAGCAACGAGAACATTAACGGCCTGCTCCGCGAATACCTCCCCAAGGGCACCGACCTGAACGCCTGGACCACCAGCCACATCCAGGCCATCGCCACCGAACTCAACGACCGGCCACGCAAGCGCCTCGGCTTCCGCACCCCCGCCGAAGAATTCGCTAAGCTCCTCGCCGACGACCGACGCGTTGCGACGACCCCCTGAAAGCGCCGCCGAAAATCGTCCGTGATCATCAACGAGCATCATGCCGTCAGGCCGGCACCTTGTCGAGGAAGCCCAGCACGGCACGGAGCCTGTTGTCGCCGTCGGCCATCGCGACATCGAAGCCGACGACGAGCGGTTCCGCGCCGTCCGGTCCGAGGCCCCAGGTGAAGCGGGCCTGCTGGTGATGCGCGTCGACGGGGCTCGCGAGCGTGAACACGAAGCCGGGGAACTGCCCCTGCACCGCCGCGATGGTCGCGTCGATGGCGTCATGGCCGTGGGCCTCGGCCAGCGGGTCGATGTAGCTCGCGTCCTGCGCCCACGTGTCCTCGATCAGCTTGCGCCGCGCCGCCGGGTCGGTCTCGTTCCAGCACGCCAGGTAGCGGGCGATCACGTCGTTCATGGGTCTGCCTTTCGCGTCAGGGTTGGCTTGCGGACGACACCCATCGTGCGAAGCGCTCGGCGAGCTGTCGATTACGTGCCAGGTAATGCTCGGCCGTTACCTGGGAGGTAATCGCGGTCGCGCGGATCGCGAGCTAGCGTCGGCTGAATGACGACGATGACGCCGCAGCCCAGAACGCTCCGGCCGGTCGGCGAGATGCTGCGCGAGTGGCGCGAGCGACGCAGGCTCAGCCAGCTTGACCTGTCCATTCAGGCCGACATATCCACCCGGCACCTCAGCTTCGTCGAGACCGGGCGCTCGCGTCCGACGCCCACGATGATCATCAAGCTGACCGAGCAGCTCGACGTGCCGCTCCGAGAGCGCAACACCCTCCTGCTCGCGGCAGGTTACGCGCCCGCCTACCCGCAGCACGGCCTGGACGAGCCTGAACTCGGCAGCGTCGGAGCGCGCTGCGCCAGGTGCTCGCCGGGCACGAGCCCTATCCGGCCGTCGTCATCAACAGGTGGTGGGAGATGGTCGACAGCAATTCGGGCGCCGAGATGCTGTCGGACGGATGCGCCCCTGCGCTGCTGGAGCCGCCGGTGAATGTTCTTCGGCTCAGCCTGCATCCGGACGGGCTCGCGCCGCGGATCGTCAACCTCGGCGAATGGCGGGCGCACCTGCTGACCCAGCTACAGCACCGGGCCCGCGCGCTCGGCGACGACCGGCTCACCGAGCTGCACCGCGAGCTTGCTGCGTATCCAGGAGGGGCTGACCCCTATGCAAGGGCGGCGGCGGCTCCGCCGGCTGGAGTGGTGCTGCCGCTGCGCTACCGGCATCGCGACCAGGAGCTCTCGTTCTTCTCGATCGTCGCCAGCGTCAGCACGGCCACCGACGTGACCGTCGAGGAACTGGCGATCGAGGCGTTCTACCCGGCGGACTCCGTGACGGTCGCCGCCCTCCAGCGCGCCACCACGTCGCGGATATAACGAAATCGCCGAAATGCTGATGTGCTGATAATGCGGAAATAGCGACGAAATGGCATCTCTCGCACGCTAGACTGCCACGACTTCCGGAACGATCCGCGCCCTTGAGGGCAGTCGGCCCCTGGAGGATTGGTGGCGATCGTTGCAACGACGCTGACCCTTGACCTGGCGGCACTCCCGACGCGCTCGGCGGAGTTGCGGGTCGGCTTCGGGATGGGCGTCGGCAACAACAACAAGCAGCTGCTGCTCCTGTACCCGGGCACCGATGGCGGCTATGAGCCGCAGCACCTGCGGTACGCGGTCTACATGACACTGACGTTCGACGGGATGACCGTTGGCAACCTCGGCCAGCTAGTCGTGACAGGCCAGCGACTTATCGGCATGATGACGCACGGCTCGGCCGGGGGCACGAAGCTCAATGAATCGGCTGGCTCGGTATTCGCCTTCACGATCGGCCTGGACGACTTCAGCCGCCCGCGACGAAGACGCGGTGGACCGGTCGTGTGGCTGGCGTCATCGTCCGGTCGCAGCCGGCCCAGAATCCAGCCTTCGAGCTCACGGTGACCTCGGTCGTCGGCACGATGACCGACACCGGCACGATGACGTACGGGCAGTCCTTCGCCGACCTGATGGCATCGCTGACACCCGCGACCAGGGAGCGCCTGCAGGGTTCGGGCTAGGACCTGATTCCAGGCAGGCCGCGGCGTTACTTCGCCGCCCTGCTGGCTGGCCGGAACGTGGCGACCAGCTTGGCCACCAGGGTGGCGAGAAAGAACTGACCGGTCATCGCCTCCAGCATGGCCAATGCCCGGCTCCCGCTGTCGGCAGCGGTGAAGTCGCCGTAGCCGAGGGTGGTGAGCGTGGTGAAGCTGAAGTACTGAAAGTCAAAGGGGTCGCCAGCCGCGTTGTGCGCGAAGAAGTGCTTGCCGTGCAGGAAGTAAATCGCCGAATACATCGCGGAGAACATCAGCCCGATGATCAGGTAGGCGCTGATAGCTCCGTAGATGCTCTGGATGGTCACCTCCGATGCGGCGAGTATCTGCCGAAGGATGGTGGCCACGATGGCCAGCAGCAGCAGGGCAGTCCACGCCGCGGCGACGCCACGGCCGGTCAGCCCGCCGTGGTGGTTCGCGACCACGATCATGAGCAATGAGACGACGAATCCGCCTGCGGCCACGAGCCTGGCGTACCGGCCCCGGAGCGGCGAATTGCTGATCTCGAGCAGGCCGGCGAGTGTGAACAGCGCCAGCTGCGCGTCCGTAATCCACCTGCTTGTGAAGAACGCCGACAGCAGGTATGAGATCACGAGTATGACCAGCAGCAATCCGTACCTGCGCTGCGGCCCGCCGGATCCCTGCGGCCGCGGCTCGCCCTGGGGGTCTGGCCCGGGCGATGACTCGTCCGGGCCAGCCTCGTCGCTGGCCGTCGTCGCCTCCTGGTGGATGCGCCCGTGAGCCCCGCCGCATACTGACAGCGCGGCGGGGCTCGGACGGGCGGCCGGCCTAAGGGGCGGCGCTGCCCGCTAGGCCGGCGGTCGCTAGAACTCTCCTGCTACCCGGCGCGGACTGAGCAGCGCCCAGATGATGAACGCGTCGATCGCGATCATGACGATCGACCACACCGGCGTGTACGGGATGAGCATGAAATGAGCGATCGCGCTGAGTACTGCTAGCGCGGCGCCCAGGTAGCGTGCCCACGCCATGCCGAGGAAGACGCAGACACCTGCGGCAAAGACGACGATGCCGAGGATCAGCTCCACCCAGCCCCAGCCGTGAGTCGTCCAGTAGTACGTGTATCCGGTCCCTGGGTTCGTGACGAAGACGTGGTTCTTCGACAGGGCCACGAGCCCGACGATCACGCCCCACAGACCGCCGAGGACCATCAGGGTCCCGCCGACTGCGGTGAATGTGACCACCGAGCCACGGTGCTCGCCACCGCGACGGCCAGCCGGCGCGTAGCCCCGGTCAGCCCCCGCTCGACCTCGGACCGGCCAGCCTGCTGTCCCTCGTACTCCTGGCCGCGAGCCTGACCCTGCTCGTACCCCATCGTGGAGCCTGACGTGCCGGCTTGCCGTTCCTGTGGATTACTCATGTCAAGCCGCCCCCCTCTCTCGCCAACCGCGCGCTGTGTGCTCGCGGCCCTGGCCCCGCAGGCGCCCGATTTGCATCCCCCTGGCGGCCAGCGAGTACTGCGATTGTTTGCGTCATACCCCTGTCCTCGGCTGAAAACGCACCTCTGAGGGCGCTATGCCGATGCCAGCCGCCCGGTTTCTGGGTCGGCCTCCCCGGCGCGGCGCAGACTGAATGCGGTGATAGCCATCAGAATGCCGTAAACGATAAGCCAGATTCCGATCACGGCAATCAGGACAGTCAAGGAGATAGTCGGCCAGAAAAGTACGATCATTCCGGCACAGAGGCTGAGGATGCCCGCGACCACGGTCAGCCCGCGGCCAGGGAACGGGCCGGCGAACAAGCCGACCGTGATGTCAGCGATGCCGTGAAGGACCCAGAACAGCCCCACGACGATGGCCAGCACGGCGATCGTGACGTGGTAGTGCCTGATGCAGTACAGGCCCACGATGATGGCGAGCAGGCCGATCAGGACGTGCGCGACCCGCCTGCCGCCGCTCGCGTCGTGGGCCGTGAAACCGTCGATCAGCCTGAGCAGGCCCGCCACGATCAGGCCGGCGCCGATCAGGACAGCGACGATGGCCAGCGTCGCTTTCGGCCACGCCAGCAGCATCACGCCGACGGCTACCGCGCCGAGCCCGGCCGCCATGAATGCGGGCCATGCCGCCTTGGCGAAGTCCGGCCCGAACGCTGCCTCATCGGCTTCGGCGGCCGGCGCGTAGCTGTAGCCGCGCGCCGTGCGCACCTCGCCGGCCTCGCCAGCGTCGCCCGCCGGAGCCGCCCCTGGCGGGGCTGGTTCCTCCGGCCTTGTTGAGTGGGGTGTGGTCATGGCGACCATGCTCCGGGAACCTGATGCGTGCCATCACCACCCGTGACGGGTGAATGTTGGCAGCAGGCCATAGACTTGGCGGCCGTAGCCGTTAGCGACCAAGCCATTGCCTGCGCAGCGGCAAATGACCCCATCCGACCGGAGAAGCGGTGCCTGGGACCTGGGTGCCCGAGCACCGGTACGCCGAACCCAGCGCCCGGGTACTAGCAGCCGGAAGGCAGCAGCCGGACATCCAAGGAGTGACCACGTCGTGAAGACCGACGTCGAGGAACTGAGCCCGACCCGTGTACGCCTCACGGTCGAGGTTCCGTTTGATGAGCTCAAGGCGAGCCTGGACCACGCCTACCGCGAGGTCGGCCGCCAGGTCAGGATCCCTGGATTCCGGCCGGGCCACGTGCCGCGGCAGGTTCTCGATCAGCGGGTCGGCCGGGGCGCCGTCCTCGAGCACGCGATCAATGAGGCTGTTCCCGAGTTCTACGCGAAGGCGGTCCAGGATGCGCAGGTGACTGCGCTCGGCCAGCCTGACGTCGAGATCACCAAGCTCGAAGACGGCACCGAGATCGCCTTCACCGCCGAGGTCGACGTCCGGCCCAGCTTCGAGATTCCCGACCTGGCCGATCTGCAGGTGGTCGTCGACGACGCCGATGTCAGCCCCGACCAGGTGGAGGAGTACCTCGGCGCGCTCCGCGAGCGGTTCGCCTCGCTGCGGGCAGCCACCCGGCCGGCCGAGTCTGGCGACTACGTGTCCATCGACCTGTCGGCGCAGGTGGACGGCAAGCCTGTAGAGGACGCGCAGGCGAGCGGCGTCTCCTACGAGATCGGCAGCGGGACCATGCTCGACGGACTGGACGAGGTCCTGGAGGGCATGTCGGCCGACGAGACCGCGACCTTCCAGACCGAGCTGGCTGGCGGCGAGATGGCCGGCAGCACGGCCGACGTCACCGTCACGGTGCGCAGCGTCAAGGTCAAGGACCTGCCCGATCTTGACGACGACTTCGCCCAGTCGGCCAGCGAGTTCAACACCGTCGGCGAGCTGCGGTCGAACACCCGCAAGCAGATGGAGGCGATGCGCAAGGCCGGTCAGGCCGGCCAGGCCAGGGACCGTGCCATCGAGGCCCTGCTCACCAGGATCGACATCCCGCTGCCTGAGGCCCTCGTCGAGCATGAGATCGAGCACCGGCGCGAGTCGCTGCAGCGTGACCTCGACCAGGCCGGGCTGACGCTGGAGACCTATGCCGAGAGCCGCCAGCTCTCGCCTGCCGACATCGACAAGGAAGTCGGCGACGAGGTGCGCCAGTCGGTGAAGGCGAGGTTCATTCTCGACCAGCTCGCCGAGCAGGAGAACCTGACCATCGAGCAGGACGAGATCGGCCAGTACATCACCCAGCTCGCCTATCAGTCGGGTATGTCGCCTGACCAGTTCGCGCGCCAGCTCACGAACTCTGGCCAGCTCGGCGCCGTCGTCGCCGACGTGCTCAGGTCCAAGGCGGCTGACCTGCTCGCGGAGCGGGTGAAGGTCGCCGACGAGTCGGGCCGCAAGGTCGCGATCGGCGGTCAGGATGCGGACGGCGCCGCGGGCGAGGACGGCGCGGATGCCGACTCAAGTGCGGACTCCGGGCAGGCCGAGGCCGAGCCCGCCAAGGGCAGGACGGCCAGGCGCGGCGCGCGCGCAAGTGCGACCGAGGACGAGGCTGCCAAGCCCAAGGGTCGCGGCAGCAGGCGCGGCCGCAAGGCAGCCGAAGAGGCTGACGACGCCGCGGAGACCGCCGAAGCCGCTGACGCCGAGTAACGCGGCGTCAGGCGGTCGCTCCTTGGTGAGCTCGCCGACCGGCGTTGCTGGCCAGTCCGCCGGGGGTGCAAGGCACGGCAGTGCTCGCTGGGGCAGGCGTGCCTGCGCCTAGAGCGAACAGGCCGCAGCGGTGGACGATGCGGCCTCGCCAGGGAGTTAGGGTCGTTTGCATTAGAGCGAATGAAGTCCATGACGCGGGAAACGGCACGGCGGCGGCGCACGTGCACGATCACACATCCAGGAGGCACAGTGACCACGTCGCCTGACGATCAGCTGCCAGCGCGAGTGCTCGCGCGGGCCGCCGAAGCCGCGGCGCTGCCGCTCGGCGACGCCCTGTTCCAGCGGCTGCTGCGGCACCGGATCATCTTCCTCGGCCAGCAGGTCGACGACGACCTCGCGAACCGGATCAGCGCGGAACTCGTGCTGCTGGCTGCCGAGGACGCCAAGCGCGACATCAGCATCTACATCAACTCGCCCGGCGGATCGGTCAGCGCGGGCCTGGCGATCTACGACGTGATGCAGTACGTGCCGAACGACGTCGCCACGTTCGCGATGGGCATGGCCGCGTCGATGGGCCAGTTCCTGCTCTGCGCGGGAGCGCCAGGCAAGCGCTACGCCATGCCGCACGCCCAGATCATGCTGCACCAGCCGCACGGCGGCATCGGCGGCACCGCATCGGACATCAGCATCCAGGCCGAGCAGATCCTGTACGTCAAGCGGATCCTGGCCGAGCGTACGGCGATGCACACCGGGCAGAGCGTGGATCAGATCGAGACCGACTCGGACCGGGACAGGTGGTTCACCGCCGAGCAGGCCAAGGAGTACGGATTCATCGACCACGTGGTGCGCAGCGCCAACGAGGTCCCTTCGGAGGGCGCGGTTTCATGAATATCGACCCAAGAGCGGACAACCGCCTCGCGGAGGCTAGGTACGTCCTGCCGTCCTTCGTCGAGCGGACGCCGTACGGGATCAAGGAGATGAACCCGTACAACAAGCTGTTCGAGGAGCGGATCATCTTCCTCGGAGTCCAGATCGATGACGCGTCGGCGAACGACGTGATGGCCCAGCTGATCACGCTCGAGTCGATCGACCCCGAGCGCGACATCCTGATATATATCAACTCGCCAGGCGGGTCGATGACGTCGATGATGGCGATCTACGACACCATGCAGTACGTCAAGCCAGACATCCAGACCTTCTGCCTCGGGCAGGCGGCGTCGGCGGCGGCGGTGCTGCTGTCGGCGGGCACCAAGGGCAAGCGGATGGCGCTGCCCAACTCGCGGATCCTGATCCACCAGCCGGCCATCGAGAGCGGCTACGGCCAGTCCTCTGACCTGGAGATTCAGGCCAGGGAGATCCAGCGGATGCGGCAGGCGATGGAGGCGGTGCTGGCCAGGCATACCGGGCGGGACGAGGAGCAGATCCGCAAGGACATCGAGCGCGACAAGTTCCTGACGGCGCAGCAAGCAAAAGAGTACGGGCTGGTTGATGACGTACTGACAATGTTGAAGCGCCAGCCCGATGTAGTGTCGTCTTAGCGCGAAGTTGCGATGGCGCGACGCGCGTGCAAGGAAAGCCCGGAGGAAGCGACTACGGCCTTGAGACGAGGTACCGTCTAGGTCCTGCCTAGGTCTCGTCTCGGTCCGGTCATGGCGGCAGCCCTGCCGGATCAAGCGGTCGCAGCTGGTTCGAATCGCCTGTATTGGGCGACAGCGGGAGAGGGAGTAATGCGGTGGCACGCATTGGCGAGGGCGCTGATCTGCTGAAGTGCTCGTTCTGTGGCAAGAGCCAGAAGCAGGTCAAAAAGCTGATCGCTGGGCCAGGCGTGTACATATGCGACGAATGCATTGATCTGTGCAACGAGATCATCGAAGAGGAACTGGCCGAGCCGTCCGAGATCAAGTGGGACAGCCTGCCGAAGCCGCGCGAGATCTATGAGTTCCTCGACTCGTACGTGATCGGTCAGGAGAAGGCCAAGAAGGGCCTGTCGGTCGCGGTCTACAACCACTACAAGCGGATCCAGTCCGGCGGCGAGCGGGTCGCCGAGGACGGCGTCGAGCTGGCCAAGTCCAACATCTTGCTGCTCGGGCCGACCGGCTCAGGCAAGACCCTGCTGGCCCAGACGCTGGCCAGGCTGCTGAACGTGCCGTTCGCGATCGCCGACGCCACCGCGCTGACCGAGGCCGGCTACGTCGGCGAGGACGTCGAGAACATCCTGCTCAAGCTGATCCAGGCGGCCGACTACGACGTGAAGAAGGCCGAAACCGGGATCATCTACATCGACGAGATCGACAAGATCGCCCGCAAGAGCGAGAACCCGTCGATCACCAGGGATGTCTCGGGTGAGGGCGTCCAGCAGGCGCTGCTGAAGATCCTCGAGGGCACGACCGCGTCGGTGCCGCCGCAGGGCGGCCGCAAGCACCCGCACCAGGAATTCATCCAGATCGACACCACCAATGTGCTGTTCATCTGCGGTGGCGCGTTCGCTGGCCTGGAGAAGATCATCGAGCAGCGGGTCGGTCGCAGCGGGATGGGCTTCGGCGCGGTGCTGCGGGTGAAGACCGACCGCACGGCCTCCGACCAGTTCGCCGACGTGATGCCTGAGGACCTGCTCAAGTTCGGGATGATCCCCGAGTTCGTCGGTCGGCTGCCCGTGATCACGAGCGTGCACAACCTGGACCGCGAAGCGCTGATCAGGATCCTGACCGAGCCGAAAAACGCGCTGGTGCGGCAGTACCGGCGGCTGTTCGAACTCGACGGGGTCGACCTGGAGTTCACCGAGGACGCGCTCGAGGCGGTCGCCGATCAGGCGATCCTGCGCGGCACAGGCGCGCGCGGTCTGCGCGCGATCCTCGAAGAGGTGCTCCTGTCGGTGATGTACGAGGTGCCGAGCCGCAAGGACGTCGAGCGGGTCGTGATCAGCGCCGAGGCCGTGCTCGAGAACGTGAACCCGACGCTGGTGCCGCGCGACGTGGCACGCCGGACCCCGCGCGAGAAGTCCGCGTAACTCGAACGACAGCTACGTGCCGTCGACGTTCTAACAGAACAGTCGACGGCACTTCGCTGTTCTAGGAACTGAGCGTGGCGCTGGTCGCTACCTGCGCTGCAGGTCGTAGCGCATCCTGATCATCAGGGTCGCGAGTGCCGCGACGCTGGTGTCCCTGATCGGGGACGCGATGGCACCGATCGACCCGTCGCTGGCCCAGCCGCAGACCCCCACCATCGTCTGCCCAAGCCAGGCGACCGTGCAGTTGGCCGCGCCGCCGCGGTGGCCTGCGTTGACCCGCCACGGGCCGATCTTGGCGTACGGCCCGAGGATGCCCATCATCAGCCTGCTGATGGTGTCGGCGGGGACTCCGAGCTTGGCCGTCGCATCCAGGCCCAGGTACATGACCCAGGCAGGCTTGTTGGTGGCAGGATCGAGGTGGCCTGGCTGGCCGTAAAGGCCCGAGGTCCACGCCGCCGTGATGTCCTTGGCGGTCCTGCCAGGCAGCTTCCCGGCGTCCGCCGCCCTCCTGGCATCGGCCACCAGGCCGTAGCCGACAGCGCCGAAACGCTGCCGCAGCTGGGCGACGATCGCGCCGGCTCCCGCCTCGCCGATCGAGCCGAAACGCCGCGGCAGTCCGCCAGCGGACTTCGGCGCCGGGATGACCAGCGGGCCGCCCATCTTCTTGCCAGCCGCCTGGCTGCCAGCAACGCCACGCTGGGCGACGCTGACCGTCGCCCAGCCCAGCACGACGGCAGCAGCGGTCATCAGGGCCAGCAGCGTGACCGCCCACCGCGTCCTGATGGTGCGCCGGGAGGCGCGCGGCAAGACCCAGGCCGGAGGCGGAAGAAGGGCCTGGGCCGGCGCCGGGGACGGCCAGCGCGCCGGAACCGCGGGGCTCGGCTGTCCCGGTCGCTCGGCTGTCCCGGCGCGCTCGGCAGTCTGCGCGCTCGGCTGTTCCTGCGCGCTCGGCTGTCCTGGCGCTGGCGCGCTTGGCTGTCCTGGCTCGCTCGGCTGTCGTGGCTCACTCGGCTGACGTGGCTCACTGTGCTGTTCCTGCGGACTCGGCTGGGCCAGGTCGGGCGCAGGGAGCGGCCTAAGGGACAGTCTGCCTGCCAGGCGGGTAACCAGGGGGCGCCACGACCAGGGCCCGACCCGGCTGAACGGTGCACGGAAGGCGGCGCCGCTGTCGGCGTCCTGCCGGTCGCGACTGATGGTCCACGGCGCGGCCAACCGATCATCACCTCATCTTCGTGACATAGCGCGCGAGCAGAGCTGAGCGGAAGAGAAGAGCAACATGGCCTGAAGTAAGCATATGTTCGACAAAGGCATCCCGCGGGGGGATGTGGGATCCCCCGCCAATGTTCTGCGCGGGACCTGTGCGCGCCCGGCTGAGGGCATGTGCGCTGCCGTACGGACGGGTCCTGGCGCCCTCTAGACTCTGCTGACGTGACGACCGCTGAGCTGCGCGACATCGAACAGCAGATCCTGCGGCGCCGTCCTGAGCACTCGATCAACCCGTCGCTGGACCGGATCAGGGAGCTTGCCGGCCTGCTCGGCGATCCGCAGCGTTGCTTACCCGGTCATCCACATCACCGGCACCAACGGGAAGAGCTCGACGGCGCGGATGATCCAGACGCTGCTGCGCACCAGGGGCCTGCGCACCGGGCTCTTCACCAGCCCGCACCTGGTGTCCATGCGCGAGCGGATCAACGTGGACGGCGAGCCGCTGAGCATCGACAGGTTCGTGGAGATCTACCGCGAGATCGAGCCGTACCTGAAGCTCGTAGACGATCACCAGCCGGTCCCGCTGTCGTTCTTCGAGGTCCTCGTCGCGATGGCATTCGCCGCATTCGCCGACGCTCCAGTCGACGTGGCGGTGATCGAGGTCGGCATGGGCGGCACCTGGGACAACACCAACGTGGCCGACGGCGCTATCGCGGTGATCACCCCTATCTCGATCGACCACGCCGAGTACCTCGGCGACACGGTGGCGGCGATCGCCGCGGACAAGGCCGGCATCATCAAGCCGGGCGCGATCGCCGTGATCGGCCAGCAGCCGGTCGAGGCCGCGGCAGAACTGCTGCGGCGTGCCGGAGAGGTCGGGGCCACCGTCGCTCGGGAGGGCATCGAGTTCGGCGTGCTCAGCAGGGAGCTGGCGGTCGGTGGCCAGCGGCTGACGATCAGGGGGCTGCTCGGCGAGTACCACGACCTGTTCCTGCCGCTGTTCGGCGCCTATCAGGCCGGCAACGCGGCCTGCGCGCTGGCGGCCGTTGAGGCCTTCTCCGGCGGCGCCGGCTCACCCGATGGTGATGCCGACCAGCCTGATGGCGCGGGCGACGTGCGTCGGCTGCGCGGTACGGGGGCGCTGGACGCCGACCTGGTGGCCGAGGCGTTCGCGATGATGGCCTCGCCAGGCCGGCTGGAGATCGTCAGGCGCAGCCCCGTTGTGCTGGTCGACGCCGCGCACAATCCGGCAGGGATGGCGGCAACGGCTGAGGCGCTCGCCGAGTCGTTCGGGCCGGCCGAGATCATCGCCGTGCTCGCGGTGAGCGCGGACAAGGACGTGGCGGGGATACTCGACGAACTCGAGCCGGTCGCCGCCGCGGTCGTGGCAACGCGGAACTCCTCACCGCGGTCCATGGACCCTGCGGAGCTTGCCGAGCTGGCCGGGCCGATCTTCGGCCCTGATCGGGTGCATCTCGCCGCCCGGCTCGACGACGCGATCGACCGCGCTGTCGGCCTCGCCGACGACGCGGCGGCGGCCATCGGAGGCCCGCTGACCGGGCTGATGACGGGCGAGCAGGATCTCGGTTCAGCGGCCGCCGGGCCGGTCGTCCTGATCACCGGCTCGGTGATCACGGCGGGGGACGCGCGGTTGCTGCTGACCGGCGGCGAGCCGGGGCAGCCAGCCCGATGAGCGGTCACCGATGAGCAGGCTCACAGCGACAGTCCTGCTGCTCGAGGCGTTCGTGATCGCGCTGACGATCGTGCCGGCGGTGAAGCTGGAGGACGCCACGCCGCTGAGCGCCGGGATTGCCGCTGGCGTCTGCGTGGTCGCGGCCATCGTGCTGGCCGTCCTGGCCAGGCGCCGGCTGCAGGTGACGCTGGTGGGCGGGAGCCTGCTGCAGATATTGATCATCGTGTCCGGCATCGTGCTTTCAGTCATGTATATTCTCGGCGGAATTTTCGCATTGCTCTGGGTGACCGGAATCTGGCTTGGTCATCGGGTGGAAAGCTCCTCGTAATGTGATTGCAACTTCTGGCATCTCGCCATAAGTTTTCCCGGCCCGATGAGGAACGTGGCGAGGCTCCCGGGTAGGCTCACTCATTGCGTGGAGTTTTCCGGGTCGCCCCGGGAGTTCGAGGCCTTCGGGCCTAACCCCGCAGAGTGCTGATGCTGCGCTGACCAGAATGGGCAATATGCCGCAAGACTCCGCGCCCATATGCAGAGCCCGTTAGCTGCGAACAGCGCAGGACGAGAACTCGCTGGACCATAGGGAAGCAGATGAGCAACGCGCTGGCCTTTCTTGGCCGTGACATGGCCGTCGACCTGGGCACCGCGAACACGCTGGTGTACGTCAGGGGGCGCGGGATTGTTCTCAATGAACCTTCGGTAGTGGCGCTCAATACCAATACCGGACAGATAGTCGCCGTCGGCCTAGAAGCCAAGCGCATGATAGGCCGCACCCCAGGCAATATCATCGCCGTAAGGCCGCTCAAAGACGGCGTGATCGCCGACTTCGACGTCACCGAACGCATGCTGCGCTATTTCATCCAGAAAGTGCATCGTCGTGGCGGGCTGGCAAAGCCGCGAATCGTTATCGCGGTGCCGAGCGGCATTACTGGGGTCGAGCAGAGCGCCGTCAAAGAGGCCGGCCATCAGGCCGGAGCGCGGCGGGTCTACATCATCGAGGAGCCAATGGCGGCCGCGATCGGCGCCGGCCTGCCGGTGAACGAGCCGACCGGCAACATGGTCGTCGACATCGGCGGCGGCACCACCGAGGTCGCGGTGATCTCCCTCGGCGGCATCGTCACCGCCCAGTCGATCAGGGTCGGCGGCGACGAACTCGACCAGGCGATCATCAACTTCGGCAAGAAGGAGTACTCGCTGACCCTCGGCGAGCGCACCGCCGAGGAGATCAAGATGGCGCTCGGCTCCGCGTACCCGGCCGATGACGAGCCGAGCGCGGAGATCCGCGGCAGAGACCTGGTCAGCGGCCTGCCGAAGACCGTCGTGATCTCGGCGGCCGAGGTGCGGAACGCGATCGCCGAACCGCTCGTCGTGATCGTCGATGCGGTGCGGACGACGCTGGACAAGTGCCCGCCAGAACTGGCCGGCGACGTGATGGACCGCGGCATCGCGCTGACCGGCGGCGGCGCGCTGCTCCGTGGCCTTGACCAGCGGCTGCGCGAGGACACCGGGATGCCGATCCACGTGGCCGACAACCCGCTCGACTCGGTCGCGCTCGGCACCGGCAAGTGCGTGGAAGACTTCGAGACGCTTCGCCAGGTGCTCGTGCCCGAGTCGCGCCGCTGAGCAGGGAGCGTCGACGTGCGCGACACCCGACGCAGCAGGATGCTCCTCGCGATCGCGCTGCTCGCTGCCCTCGCGCTGATCGCGATCGATTATCAGGACGGATCTTCGTCGGCGATCACGTCGCTGCGGAACGTCCGCAGGCTCGGTCTTCGGCGGCGCCGAGCGTGCGGTCGCAGCCGTGACCAGGCCGGTCGGCCGGTTCTTCGGCGCCGGGGTGGCCGGGAACAGCGGCGACCAGACCGCGATGCGGCAGCAGCTGATCCGGCTGAGGGCCGAACTGAGCGCGGCACGGCTGGACCGGACGCAGTATCACCAGCTCGGCAGGCTGCTCCAGCTCTCCGGCCGAGGCGGCTACCGGGTGCTTGCGGCATCGGTCATCGCCTTCGGGCAGGGTTACCAGCAGACCGTCACGCTCGACGCTGGGCGAGTCGACGGCGTCAGGCCGCAGCAGACCGTGCTCGATGGCGACGGCCTGGTCGGGCAGGTCGTCAGGGTCAGCGCGCACACCTGCACTGTGCTGCTAGCCACCGACGCCAGTTCGGTGACGGGGGTGCGGCTGGCTCCGGGCGGCCAGATCGGCTGGGTCACGGGCGAGGGGCGCCGCGGCTCGGGCGGTGCTGCGCTTCTCAAGTTGCAGGTTCTCGACAGCACGGCACTCAAGATCGGCGGTCAGCTGGTGACGGCCGCGTCGGTCAAGGACCGGCCGTTCGTTCCTGGCGTTCCTGTCGGGACGATCGTCTCGGTGCGCAACCGCGCGGGCGCGCTGACCGGACAGGCCCTGGTCCGGCCGTTCGCGCAGTTCAGCGGCCTCGATGTGGTCGGGATCGTCATCTCGGCCGCCGCGGCACGATCCGCGTTACTCGGTGCTGCCGCCCCCACCGCCGAAGTCGCCGCCGCCGGTCAGCACGTCGTCTGGGAGAGGGCGCGCAGGAACCGGCAAGGCCGGATCGGGGCGGACGCACCGAACGCCTGTCGTCTCCGCACCAGGCCAGCCGGGCCAGACTGCGGCGGGTCCGGCGCGGCCGGGACACAGGTAGCGCGCCGATGAAGCGCAAGCTCGCCGCCGCGCTCGCCCTGCTGGTAGCGCTGCTGGTCCAGCTCACGATCGTGAACGGGCTGGCCCTGCCCGGCGGCGGTACGCCGGATCTGGTCCTGCTCTGTGTCATCGCGATCGGCATGACCGGAGGTCCGTCCTACGGCGTGATCGTCGGCTTCGGCGCTGGGCTCGCGCTCGACCTCGCCCCGCCGGCCAGTCAGCTTGTCGGGCAGTACGCGCTGGTGCTGTGCCTGGTTGGCTACCTTTCAGGCCGGCTGCGCTTCACGCTGCGGCACTCAGCCGCGCTGGCGCTGATCGCCGCTGTCGTCCTGGCCGGGCTCGGCGAGGCCCTGTCTGCCGTGCTCACGCTCGCCCTCGACACTCCCGAGGTGACCTGGACGACCATGACGCAGGTGCTGCCGCCCTCGGTGATCTACGACGCCGTGCTCGGTCCGCTGATCCTGCTGTGCTCGGTACGACTGGCCGTGGCGCTCGGCATGAGCTTCGATCCGCAGGATGGCTCGCCCGCGCTGGAGAGCGGCGGGAGCGCCGCTCCTGTCACCGTGGCCGGCGTGACCAGCGTGCCGGGGATCGCCGGGATGAACGCGGCCGGTCACCTGCAGCGAGCCAGGCTGCAGCGGTTGAACGGCGGCGACAGCCGGGCCGTCGCGAGCGGCAGGTGGCTCGTCGGCGATGTCGGCGGTGACGCGCCGGCCATGGGCGCGATCGGATGGCTGGCTGGCCCGGCCAGATCGCGTCGGGCCAGGCGGGAGCAGGCGCGGCTGACCGCCGCGGTGACCGGGGCGACCCCGCGCAAGGGAGCGTCCTGGGTCGGCAGGCGGCCGCCAGGCCTGCTGCCGCTCACCCCTGTGGTGCCGCGGAAGGCGAACGGATCGGCAAGGCTGCGACCTGGCGCCGGCGTGGCCGGATCGGCGGATGCCCGCCCGGCGCCCTCGTACCAGGCACTCTCCGGTCGCCCGGTCAGGCTCGGCCTCGCCGACGAACAGCGACGGCGGGCGAAGACCGCGAGCCGGCACGCTCGTGGCAAGGGCCAGGTCGCCTTCGGCGCGAACGGGCACAGTGTCGACTGGCACGGGCTGGACCGGCACGGGCTGAACGGGCCCGGCGTGGCCAAGATCGCCTTCGGCAGCGGGAGTGTCGCTGGCACGCGGCGGCCAGGCCAGGCGTGGTCTGGCGGACGCCCGGTGGGCGGAAAGGCGCACCGGATCGCGTTCGGTACGGGCGGCTTGCCGGGGGCGGGCCGGGGCTGCCAGGCGGGGCGGGCCGGCGCGCCGAGGATCGCGTTCGGTACGGGCGGCTTGCCGGGGGCGGGCCGGGCTGCCGGGCGGCCGGGGCCGAGGATCGCGTTCGGTACGGGCGGCTTGCCGGGGGCGGGCCGGGCTGCCGGGCGGCCGGCGCCGAGGATCGCGTTCGGCGCGCGACTTCCAGGTCAGGTGCGGGCCGGGCACATGGCTCCAGGCCGCGGCGGCCTGATCGGTGTGCGGCGGCGCCACGGTCAGGGGCACCCACGGCGGGCGCAGGCCCAAGCAGCCGCGGTTCGCCCGCGCGGCGGCGGCGCAGCCGGCCAGGGTCCGGCAGCCCAAGACCGCCCGGATGAGCACCAGGCGCGGGCTGCTCGGCGGGCTGCCGAGGCTGAGGCGAGCGGGGGACCGGTCGGCGGTCTGGCGGATAGGGAGCAGCCGAATGGGTGGTTTCCGATGATCCCGGCTTCGCGCTCCAGGCTCTTCGTGCTGTACCTGGTGGTGGCCGCGCTGCTGCTCGGACTAGCCGCGAGAGTTTGGTATCTCCAGGTAAAGACAGGCACGAGCTATGTCGCGCAGGCCACGTCGGAACGGCTCAGGGAGGTCGTCGAGCCTTCGGTGCGCGGCCCGATCGTCGATGACATCGGGGCGCCGATCGTGGACAGCAAATCCGCGCTGGTCGTGTCCGTCAGCCTGCCCGCGCTGTGGCAGCAGCACGATAGCGGGACAGCGGTGCTGCGGCGGCTGGCCAAGCTGCTGCACATCAAGCGGCACCAGATGTTCCGCGAGGTCCGGCTGTGCACGGTGGGGGTCAAGCAGCCGTGCTGGCCTGGGTCGCCCTATCAGCCGATTCCGGTCGCCGAGAACGTCCCGGCCAAGATCGGGCTCGAGGTGCTCGAGAACCAGCGGCTGTTTCCCGGCGTGACCGCCGCCGTCCAGCCAGTGACGCGCTACCACCAGCCGATCTCGACGAGCCTGGCGCAGACCCTCGGCTACCTGCAGCCCATCACCGCCAGCGAGCTGAAGAAGGAGGGCCTGCCGGTCACCGGGTTCTCCAGCGTCGACCTGGTCGGGCAGGCCGGGCTTGAGCTGCAGTACGACCGCGCTCTGCGCGGCGTGCCCGGCTACACCAGGCTCGCGGTGAACGCGCAGGGCCAGGTGACCGGCACCGTCAGCGCGGTCCAGCCGAAGCCGGGCGACTACCTGGTCACGAGCATCAACTCGCAGATCCAGCAGGACACCGAGCGAGCGCTCACCGACGCCGTGCTTGCGCGGCCAGTTCGCCGGCAACCCGGTCAGCAAGGGCGGCGCTGCCGTCGTCATGACGACGACCGGGCGGGTGCTGGCGCTGGCCAGCTATCCGACCTACAACCCGAGCATCTGGTCGGGCGGCATCACGGAAACCGAGTTCAGGCGGCTGTTCCACCAGGCGAGCGGCGAGCCGATCCTGAACCGGGCCACCCAGGGCCAGTACGCGCCGGGATCGACATGGAAGGTGACGTCGGTGGCGGCCGCGGTCGCGGCCGGGTTCCCGCTGCACGGCACCTACCAGTGCCCAGCGGCGGTCAACATCGGCGGCCGGTCGTACCTGAACGACGGCAGCCCGTCGCTCGGCCCGATGAGCCTCTACACCGCGCTCGTTGTCTCCTGCGACACGGTGTTCTACAACCTCGCGTACCAGATCTACCTGAAGGACCACCCGCGGGCCAACGACGTCACCTCGCCGCACGCGCGGGTGCAGGAGATGCAGAAGATGGAGCTTGCCTGGGGTTTCGGGCGGCCCACAGGAATCGACGTGCCGGCCGAGAGCCCGGGCAGCGTGCCGACCAGGACGTGGCTGTACTGGCTGTGGAAGGACAACGCGCACCGAGGTCAGAACTGGTGCAAGTACGGCAAGCAGAACGGCACCTACGTCCAGCAGATCGAGTGGGATGACTGCCGGTCAGGCAACATCTGGACGGCCGGGCAGTCCGTAATCGCGGCGATCGGCCAGGGCTACGTGTCGGTCACGCCGCTGCAGCTCGCGCGCGCGTACGCGGCGCTCGCCAACGGCGGCACCCTGTACAGCCCGCGCGTCGGCGAGGCGCTGATCAGCGCGGACGGCAAGACGGTGCGGAAGATCACCCCGCCGGTCGTCGGTCACCTGCCGGTCGCCAAGTCGACGCTGGCCTACATCAGGCACGCGCTGGCCGGGGTGGTCACCAGCGGTACCGCGGCCGGCACGTTCGGCGGGTTCCCGCTCGGCCAGGTCTGCGTCGCGGGCAAGACCGGTACCGCCCAGGTCAGCGGCACCCAGTCGACGTCGGTATTCGCCTCGTTCGCGCCGTGCGACCACCCCAAGTACGTCGTCGTCGTGATGATCCCGAACTCCGGGTTCGGCGCGCAGGTCGCCGGTCCCGCGGTCCGGCAGATCTGGGACGGCATCTACGGCCTGGAAGGGCACAAGGCCGCGCTGCCCGGCGGCCGGCTGCCCGGCCTGCCGCACCTCAACGCGGCCGGCCAGATGGTCGCGCCTGCCGGCTTCGGGCCCGCGGCGCTGCGCGCCGCAGCGGCCAAGGCGAGGGCGAAGGCACGGGCTGCTGCTCGAGCGGCTCGCAGGCCGGGGCACGCCGTGAGCTGGGTCAGCGGCGAGTCGCGGCGGCGGGCCAGCCCGGCCTGGGTGGCGGTCAGGCGGTTCGCGGGGCGCGCGATCGGCCGGGACTCGGCGCTGCGGCAGGCCGACTGGCTGCTGCTGTGCACGGTGCTCGCGCTCACCGCTGGTCGGCACCGTGATGATCTGGTCGGCGACCCAGCCGATGCTGCTGCGCCAAGGCGCGAATCCGCACGGGTTCCTGCTCAAGCAAATGCTGAACATCGCGCTCGGACTGGTGCTGATGCTGATCGTCAGCGCGATGGACTCGCGCCAGCTCAGGCTCTACGCGCCGATCCTGTACGGCGTGTCCTGCCTCGGGCTGATCGCCGTGCTGACGCCGCTCGGCAGCATCGTGAACGGCGCCAAATCCTGGATCTCGCTCGGCGCCGGCTTCCAGGTCGAGCCGTCGGAGTTCGCCAAGCTGGCGGTGATCGTGATCTCCGCCATGCTGCTGTCCGACGTCCGGTCTGGCGAGTCCAGACCCGGGAAACGCGCGGTGGCGAAGACGCTGGGAATCGCGGCGTTCCCGATCCTGCTGGTCGCGGCCGAGCCTGACCTGGGCGTGATGATCGTGCTCGTGCTGCTGGTCGGCGGCCTGGTCGCGTTGTCCGGGGTGCGGCTGCGCTGGCTTGCCGCGATGGTCGCTGGGGCGGTGCTCGCGGTGACGGCCGTTGCCAAGCTGCACCTGCTCAAGGCCTACCAGGTCGGTCGGCTGACGTCGTTCCTGAACCCGTCGGCCGACCCGCGCGGCACGGGTTACAGCGCGGCCCAGTCGAAGATCGCCATCGGGTCGGGCGGCCTGCACGGGACCGGCCTGTTCCACAGCCAGATGATCGCCGGCAACTTCGTGCCCGAGCAGCACACCGACTTCATCTTCGCCGTGATCGGGAACGAGCTTGGCCTGGTCGGGTCCATGCTCATCATCTTCTTGCTCGCCCTGCTATTGATCTGCGCGCTGCGGATCGCGACCAAGGCCGATGACCAGTTCGGGATGCTGGTCGCGGCCGGCGTGGCGATCTGGTTCGCCGTGCAGGCGTTCGTGAACATCGGGATGACGATGGGCATCATGCCCGTCACCGGCCTGCCGCTGCCGTTCGTGTCCTACGGCGGGTCCGCGATGTTCGCGGACATGATCGCCGTAGGCCTGCTCCAGTCGGTCCGCCGGCCGCGCAACGTCTTCGCCAGCTGACCGGCGGCGGCTGAGCGTTGGTTGGGCGCAGCCCGGCCCGCGTGCCAGGCCCGGCGCCGCGTATGGCTGGTCCGTCCATTGCGGATTTCGGTGATGGATGGACCATCATCAGCACGGCGCGCCAACTGGGCGGGCGGTCAGCTGGCTGAGCGGTAGGCGATGGTCATGACCTGGTCGAAGCCGCGGTCTGGGAGCACCCGCCTGGCCAGCAGCAGCGGCCTGGCGCCGAAACCCGTCACGTACCTGGTCCGCGGCCGCCGCGCCGTGGCCGCCCTGGCGATGACCTTGCCGACGACTGCGGGGTCGCTCGCCCGGCGGGGATGGGTGTCCATCGACCGCAGCACGCTGCCAACCGTCCGCGCCTGGTCCGCGTAGGCGGTCGAGCCTGACGTCTGTTCTAGCTTGTCGGCGGCGATCGATGCCCACTCCGTCCTGATCGAGCCAGGCTCGATCAGGACGACATCGATGCCGAACGGCTTGAGCTCCAGGCGGAGCGAGTCGCTCAGTCCCTCGACCGCGAACTTCGTGGCGTGGTACCACGCTCCCAGCGGCTCGTAGATCTTGCCGCCCATCGACGAGATGTTGATGATCCGGCCAGAACCCAGCTTGCGCATGTGCGGCGTCACCAACTGGATCAGCCTGGCCAGGCCGAACACGTTCACCTCGAACTGGTACCTGGCCTCGGACAAGTCAACGTCCTCAAGCGCGCCGTAGGAGCCGTACCCGGCGTTGTTAACCAGTACGTCGAGCCGGCCGTGCTCGTCGATGATCTGCTGTACTCCGGCCGAGGCCGACGCGTCGTCGGTGACGTCCATGCTCAGCGCGTGTATGCCCGCGCCAGTCAGGCCAGCCAGCCGCTCGGCGCGCCGGGCAGCGGCGTAGACAACGTAGCCCTGCTGCTGCAGTTCCCTGGCCGCAGCCTCGCCAATGCCTGACGACGCCCCAGTCACCAGCGCGATCTTGCTCATGATCCACCTCGTGTTTCTTCACCGGCTAAGAGACCGTCGTTCCGTTAATTAGAGACCAGTGTTCTGTTAATCATGGCGGCCTCGGTGCGAGCGAGGGGTTCGAGCTTGCGGCGGCAGCCACGGCCTTCGCGGGCATGATCAGGCCGATGGCGCACCCTGCCGCCATCCTGCGCGAGCTTTACGAGGCCGAGCAAGAGCTGGCTAGGGCCTGCCCGCCGTTCGCGCCAACCCTGGAGCGCCTGATCCACGCCCTGGCCGAAGGGCTGCCAGCCGTCCGGCGGCAAGACCCAGATTCAGCCGCGACATAGACCTCGACGCTCACTCGCCCACGCTGGCCAGCGTCTTCTCCCGCGGCCCGCCGACCAGGCTGCAGCTAGTCGATCTGCGCTGTCGAGGGTTTGCTCTCCTCGCCACTCGGCTCGGCTCCATTGGCACCAACTGAGCCGTTCGCCGTGGCCCCGCCGCCGGTATGAGCTGACCCGTTACCTGGCACGGAGTCGGGGGTGGCTTCGCTGCCATCACCATTGACACCGATCTCAGCGGCGGCCGAACCGTTCCCGCTGCCCACGCCCGCGTGTGGCGCAGACCCGTCGCCACCACTGCCCGTCGGCGCCGATCCGTTGCCGGCTCCGCCAGCGCACCGCCCTCGCCGTGCGCTTCTGCCTGAGATTTCGCGGCGTCATCAGCCGGAGAAGCCGGCCGGCGGCTCCAGCGCTGAGAGCGGGCGAGCAGGTACCCGAGTCCGACCACCAGCACCGACCCCAGGACGATCCCCAGCGCAGTGGTCGGAACGCCGACGTACTTCAGCCCGGACGCGAAGATCACGAACGTAATCACCGGCCTGATGTACTTGTCGGGCGCCCGAGACGACAGGAACGACCCGATCAGCACCGCGGGTACCGCGCCGATCGCGATCGACGCGGTCACCCCGAACACTGGGCTGCCCCAGATCAATGCGCCGATTGCAGCCGCCGCCGTGAGCGGGACCGCCTGAGTCAAGTCGGTCCCTACCAGCTGGTTCGCGCCGATCTGCGGATAGACGAACAGCAGCAGGACGATCATCAGCGAACCCGAGCCGACCGATGTCATCCCGACGATCAGGCCGCCGACCGCGCCGATCAAGACGGTCGGCAGCGGGCGCACCGCGATATCCACGATCATGCCGGTTCGCTCGTGCCCGGCCCGCCGGTCGAGCACATAGCGCACGATCATCGCCGTGGCACCGATCAGCAGCGCGATGCCCAGCGCGAGTTCGACGCGGGTCTGGTCCTCCTCAGCGCCGCTGCCGAGCAGATGCAGCAGGAACGAGCCGAGGAAGGCCATCGGCACCGAGCCGAGCACCATCCAGCCGACCATCTTGAAGTTCACGGTGCCCTTGCGTATGTGCACGCCGGCGCCGAACGGCCGCATGAGCACGGCGGCCACCAGATCGCTTGAGATCGCCGACGAAGGCGTGATCCCGAACAGCAGGATCAGCATCGGGGTCATCAGCGCTCCACCGCCGGCGCCGGTCAGGCCCACAAGCAAGCCGACGATGGCGCTGCCGACAACTATGTAGAAGTCCAGGTGCATGAAGGCCCGTCCCTGCCGCGCGAATTACCTATTGTTCTGATCTAGAATATAGTTATATTTTACAATGCATTCCCGATCGAAATCAATTGGAATCGGATGGGTGCTCCCTCCCGGGACGTGCGCCCACGAAATGCAGCGCCAGCCGGCCGAGGCAACCGGAGCGCGCGCACCGGTCGGTAAGCTTGCCTAATGCCTGTCCAGTCGGTCTACCCCCGGCTTGAGTCGCTGCTACCGCTGATCCGCAAGCCGATCCAGTACGTCGGCGGGGAGCTTAACAGCGTCGTCAAGGACTGGGACGCTGCCGAAATCCGCTGGGCGCTCATGTACCCGGACGCGTACGAGGTAGGCGTTCCCAATCAGGGCATTCAGATTCTTTACGAGGTCCTGAATGAACGAGAGGACGTGCTCGCCGAGCGCACCTACTCGGTCTGGCCGGATCTCGAAGCCCTCATGCGCGAGCATCAGATCCCGCAGTTCACGGTCGACGCGCACCGGCCGGTCCGCGCGTTCGACGTGCTCGGGGTCAGCTTCGCGACCGAACTCGGCTACACGAACCTGCTGACCGCACTCGACCTGGCGCAGATCCCGCTAAGCGCCGCCGACCGCGGCGACGGCGACCCGATCGTGCTGGCCGGCGGTCACGCCGCCTTCAACCCCGAGCCGATCGCGGAGTTCATCGACGGCGCCGTGCTCGGCGACGGCGAGCAGGCCGTCCTCGCCATCACCGACCTGATCAGGGAGTGGAAGCGGGCAGGGCGCCCTGGCGGACGTGACGGCCTGCTGATGCGCCTGGCGACCGGCGGAGGCGTCTACGTGCCGCGCTTTTACGACGTGAGCTACCTGCCGGACGGGACGATCGCGAGCGTGCTCCCGAACCGGCCAGGCGTGCCGCGCGCGGTCGCCAAGCACACCGTCTCTGACCTGGACGCCTGGCCGTACCCGAGCAAGCCGGTGGTTCCGGTAGCTGAGTCGGTGCACGAGCGGTTCAGCGTCGAGATCTTCCGCGGCTGCACCAGGGGCTGCCGGTTCTGCCAGGCCGGCATGATCACCAGGCCGGTCCGTGAGCGGTCGATCGAGACGATAGGGAAGATGACCGAGGCGGGCCTGGCAAACAGCGGGTTCACCGAGGTCGGCTTGCTGTCCCTGTCGAGCGCAGACCACAGCGAGATTAACGAAATCGCCACCGATCTCGCCGATCGTTACGAAGGCACCAACACCGGACTATCGCTGCCGTCGACCCGGGTCGACGCATTTAACGTGACGCTGGCCAACGAACTCAGCAGGAACGGCCGCCGCTCGGGGCTGACGTTCGCGCCGGAGGGCGGAACCGACCGGATCCGCAAGGTGATCAACAAGATGGTCACCGAGGACGACCTGATCGCGACCGTGAGCACCGCCTACGCGAGCGGCTGGCGCCAGGTGAAGCTGTACTTCATGTGCGGGCTTCCGACCGAGACAGACGAGGACGTGCTCGCCATCGCGAGGGTCGCGCACCGCGTGATCGAGGCCGGGCGGAAGGCAAGCGGCCGCCGCGACATCAGGTGCACGGTGTCAATCGGCGGGTTCGTGCCCAAGCCGCACACCCCGTTCCAGTGGGCTTCGCAGTGCGACCACGAGACCGTCGACGCCAGGCTGAAGGCGCTCGGCGCCGCGATGCGGGCCGATCGCGGCTACGGCTCCTCGATCGGCTTCCGCTACCACGACGGCAAGCCGTCCGTGGTCGAGGGCCTGCTGTCCAGGGGCGACCGGCGGGTGGCCAAGGTGATCAGGGCCGTCTGGGAGGACGGCGGCAGGTTCGACGGCTGGAGCGAGTACTTCTCCTATCAGCGCTGGGAGGCCAGCGCGGCGCGCGCGCTGGCGGCGGAGTGCGTCGACCTGGACTGGTACACCACCCGCGAGCGTTCCTATGCCGAGGTCCTGCCCTGGGACCATCTCGATGCCGGGCTGGAGAGGGACTGGCTCTGGCAGGACTGGCAGGCCGCCATCGACCCGGCGGGCGCGGCGGAGGTGGACGACTGCCGGTGGACGCCGTGCTTCGAGTGCGGCGTGTGCCCGGCCATGGACACGCAGATCGAGACAGGCCCGACCGGCGCCCGGCTGCTGCCGCTGACCGTGCTCAACCGCACCCCAGCCGCGACGGCGACCGCGCCGGGGAGTGACATCTAGTGGCCAGGCCAGGTGCCCGGCGGGCCGCCGCCCGCGCCTACCGGTTCAGCGCCTGACGATCAGGTACGCTAAACGAGGCAGGATGCGCTTCGCGAGCCACAGGGATGTAGCGCGCGCGATGGAGCGGGGAGTGCGCAAGGCCGGCATTCCGGTCGCCTACTCCGCCGGGTTCTCACCGCATCCGAGGATTTCGTATTCGGGCGGGGCTCCGACGGGCTCGGCGAGCGAGGCTGAGTACCTCGAACTCGCTGTGACGAGCCACTGCGATCCGGACGACGTTTGTCGTCGGCTTGACGCAGCCCTGCCGGACGGGATTGACGTGATCGAGGTTGTCGAGGCAGCCGGCAAGTCCGGCGCGGCACAGCTAGAGGCCTCCGAGTGGGAGGTCATCTGGCCCGGCATTCCCGCCGGTGCTGCCGCCTCGGCCGTCCGGAAGTTCCTGGCCGCGCCAAGCGTTGAAGTAGAGCGTCTGACGAGTAAGGGAACGCGGATACTGGACGCGCGTGCAGCCGTACTGAGCCTGGTCGCCACCGCCAGGACCAGGGCAGATTGCTCCCCGGATGCAAGCAAGGGCGACGCCGCGCGAGGCGAAGCGGACCTTGCCGCTGGATGTGCGATACTTCGAATGATTGTTCGGCAGCTGACACCTGCCGTCCGACCAGATGACATCCTGGCCGCGCTCCGCCAGCTGTCGGCGCTCGAGCCCGCGTCACCCCCGCTGGTGACCAGGCTCTGGCAAGGCCCGATCAGCGCGCTTAGCGCGGCTCAGACGGGAGCTCAGCCGGGGATGACCGCAGCCTGCGACGCCACCGGGCCGGACCGGCCCGAGCAGAGGCCAGCGGGCGCGTCCCCGTCAGCTGTCCCGGGCGCTGGAGTCCAGGACGCCGCGCCGCATCGGCAGGCGGCGGCAGATCCTGCCAGCAATCAGCGCATCGAAAGCTTGCCGGACCTGAGCTCGCCGCGACCGGATCAGGTGCCCCGGCACGAAGAACACCTGCCGAGAAGCAGAACAGACAAGGCAATGCAGCAGGAGGCGAAGAGCGCCGGATCGGCGCCAGCCAGCCCGCTGCGTGCGAACGAACAGCTCCCGCGCGGCACGCTTGGCCAGCTTGCTGGCCTGCGCGCCCGGGAGCCCTACGGAAGAGATTGCCCGGATGCTCGAGACCGAGCCACAGAATCGACAGTCAGAACCCAATGAGACATCAGGAGATGCTGCTCAAGGCCAAGGTGCCGGGTCCGCCGGCGAAGGCGGGCACCGGCGCGGGCTGCTGCGCCGAGCGAGGCGGGGCGTAGCCAAGCCGGCTGACCTCGCCCGACTTCAAGTCAGGGGCCCAGGAGACCGGGCCAGACTCGGGCGTGACCGAGGCCAAGCCAGCCCAGGGCGAGGGCTCGCGTCAGGCAGCGAGCACTGTGCCTGCCGTTCCTGGCGTGCCAGTCGCTCAAGCTGATCAGACTTCAGCGCGCCGCGGGGCGGCGGCCGGTGCGCAGCAGGTGCCAGCGGCGGCGTTCCAGCCTCCCGTCCTGGTCTTCCAGCCGCCCGAGATAACCAGCAAGCCGGCCGAGACCAGCCCGCCTAGCAGCGACGGCGACACCGAGGAAGGTGCTGGCGGCGCTTCACGCCGACGCCGGCGTGGCGGCCGCGGCCGCGGCAAGGGCGGAGCTGGCGAGACCGGTTCCGGCGACGGCGCCGAGGGCAATGCCCAGGGCGGCAGTGGCCGTCCTGCCGACAGCCAGAAGGCCGACAGGCAAGCGCAAGGCTCAGCCGATCGCGCGCAGGACGGCGGCCGCGCCCAGGGCGACGATGACGCAGACCGCGAATCCGACGGTGACGAGAACGGCGAGGGCAGCGCATCGAGTCGTCGTCGCAGGCGTCGCCGGCAGCGCAGCGGCACTGTCGTAGCCGGCGGCGAGGTGCCCGCCGACGACCCGGCCGACACCGTGGTCCATGTCCGTGAGTCGCGCTCGGCAAGCGAGTCCGACGACGTCCGCGCCGTGAAGGGCTCCACCAGGCTGGAGGCCAAGCGGCAGCGCCGCCGCGAGGGACGCGACACCGGCAGGCGGCGGCCGCCGATCATCACCGAGTCGGAGTTCCTGGCCAGGCGCGAAGCGGTCGAGCGGGTCATGGCCGTGCGCCAGCAGGGCGAGCGGACCCAGATCGCGGTGCTCGAGGACGGCGTGCTTGTCGAGCACTACGTGGACAGGGCGAGCCACCAGTCCTACGTCGGCAACGTCTATCTCGGCAAGGTGCAGAACGTGCTGCCTTCGATGGAGGCGGCGTTCGTCGACATCGGGAAGGGCCGCAACGCGGTCCTGTACGCGGGCGAGGTCAACTTCGACGCGAGCGGCCTCGAAGGCGTCGCGAAGCGGATCGAGTCGGCGCTGAAGTCCGGACAGTCGATCATGGTGCAGGTCACCAAGGACCCGATCGGCCACAAGGGCGCCAGGCTGACGAGCCAGGTCAGCTTGCCTGGCCGGTATCTCGTCTATGTACCGGGCGCCTCGATGACGGGGATCAGCAGGAAGCTGCCTGACACCGAGCGGAACAGGCTCAAGGCGATCCTCAAGAAGGTCGCGCCCGAGGATGGCGGGATCATCGTCAGGACCGCGGCCGAGGGCGCGTCCGAGGAAGAGCTTCAGCACGACGTCACGCGGCTGGTCGCGCAGTGGCAGGCGATTGAGCGCAAGGCCAAGACGGCTAGCGCGCCCGACATGCTGTACGGCGAGCCTGACCTCACGATCCGCGTGGTCAGGGACATCTTCAACGAGGACTTCACCAAGCTCGTCATCGCCAGCGACAACGAATGGGACCTGGTCGACGAGTACGTCAGGTACGTCGCGCCGAACCTGGCCGAACGGCTGGAGCGCTGGTCCGACGACAAAGACCTGTTCACCTCCTACCGCATCGACGAGCAGCTGACCAAGGCGCTTGACCGGAAGGTGTGGCTGCCCAGCGGCGGATCGCTGGTGATCGACACGACCGAGGCGATGACGGTCATCGACGTCAACACCGGCAAGTTCACCGGCCAGGGCGGCAACCTGGAGCAGACCGTCACGCGCAACAACCTTGAGGCCGCCGAGGAGATCGTCCGGCAGCTCCGGCTGCGCGACATCGGCGGCATCATCGTCATCGACTTCATCGACATGGTGCTGGAGAGCAACCGCGACCTGGTGCTGCGCCGGCTGATCGAGTGCCTGGCCCGCGACCGGACCAAGCACCAAGTCGCAGAGGTGACCTCGCTCGGCTTGGTCCAGATGACCAGGAAGCGGGTCGGATCAGGGCTGGTCGCGGCGTTCTCTGTGCCGTGCGAGCACTGCAACGGCCGGGGAATCCTGGTCTCCACCGAACTGACTGAACTGCCGCACGCGCCAGTCCGCAACGGGCAGCAGGGCGGAGCGCCGAAGCCGGGACCGGCCAGGTCCAGGTCGGCCAGGAGCAAGGCCATCGCGCAGGTCGCCGCCAAGACGATCGAGTCGGAGGCGCCTGCCGCCGGCGCCACCGACGAGGCCACGGCCGAGAACGCTGACTCAAACGGTGCGGTTCGGCGCCGGGCGAGCCCGGCGCCGAGAAGCCAGCCGCGACCAGGTCCGCCAGGGCCGCGTCGGGTGCCGCCAAGGCGGCCGCCGCGAAGGCCAGGACGGCCGCCTCAGCCGAGCCGGACGCGACCGAGGGAGCCGCCCAGCCGGAGGCGGTCGTGGTTTCGGCTGGTGACGGCGATGCCTCGGCCGCCAATGGTTCCGGGCAGCAAGACGCACCGGCCGCCGCAGAAGGCTCGTCACGCCGCCGGCCGCGGCGGTCCGCGCACCGTGAGGCTGGTCCGCCCGACACCGTGCGCGCGGCGCAGACCGCGCCGGCCGACCACGGAGCCGCGGACGGCGAGGCACCGGCGGCGTCGGCGGCGGCCGATGGTGCGCCGCCGGCGGCCACGGCCTCGGCGAATGCCAGCGGCGCCGCCTCGTCCGCAGCCTCGAACGCGGACGAGTCGGCAGGTCCCGCGGAGGCTGCTGGGATGGCCGACGACAATGCTGGTCAGCGCGAGGCATCGAGTCCGGCTCCGAGCGAATGAGGGCGCGTAGTCTGATATTCTTTGTCGTCGGCGTGTCCGCTGCGGCGCGCACTGTCGGCGGGCCCGGTCGCCTCGACGTTCGGACGAGGTCGCGATAGACGCGGCGGGCTGACCCCAGGAAGAGAGAGTTCTGTCGTGTACGCGATCGTTCGCTGCGGCGGCAAGCAGAGCAAGGCCTCTGTCGACGACGTCCTGACCGTGGACAAGCTCGCCGGTGAGGTCGGCTCCACCGTGACGCTGCCTGCCGTGCTCATCGTTGACGGCGACAAGGTGATCACCGACAGCGCCGAGCTTGGCGGCTACGAGGTCACCGCCGAGATCCTCGGCCCGGCCGCCGGCCCCAAGATCAACATGATCCATTACAAGAACAAGACCGGCTACCGGCGCCGCCAGGGTCACCGGCAGAAGTACACGCAGGTGAAGATCACCGGCATCGGTTCCGGCACGGCCAAGGCGAGCACAGCCAAGGCGAGCACGGCGAAGAAGAAGGCCTGAGAGGTAACGCTGAGATGGCACACAAGAAGGGCGCCTCGTCCAGCAGGAACGGGCGCGACTCGAACGCCCAGCGCCTTGGCGTGAAGCGGTTCGGCGGCCAGGTCGTCAACGCCGGCGAGATCCTGGTGCGCCAGCGCGGCACGCACTTCCACCCGGGCGTCGGCGTCGGTCGCGGTGGCGACGACACGCTGTTCGCGCTCGTCGCGGGCAAGGTCGAGTTCGGCTCCCGCCGCGGTCGGCGCGCGGTCAGCGTGATCCCGGTCGCCGAGACCGCGTCTGCCGGACCAGCTAGCCGAGGCGTCGGCGATGCCGGATCGCGGCCTTCGCGGTCCGGCTCAACGCGAGGTCGATCAGCACCGATGGGCCATCACTGTCGTAAGAAGACGGCTGGTGGCCCATTCCTTGACGGGCCATCGGAATTCATCCAAGGAGCGCTGGGGCTCCGGCGGGCTCGCACGGCGGGAGATCGCTCTCAAAGGGGGCTGGCGTGGCGGAATTCGCCGATCAGGCGGAGATCCGGATTCAGGCCGGCAACGGCGGCAACGGCTGCGCCTCGATCCACCGGGAGAAGTTCAAGCCGCTCGGCGGCCCGGACGGCGGCAACGGCGGCCGCGGCGGTGACGTCATCTTCCGGGTCGATCTGAGCACCGCGACGCTGCTCGACTTCCACCGCCGGCCGCTGCGCCGGGCGGGAGACGGCAAGCAGGGCGCGGGCTCGCACCGCAGCGGCGCCAACGGCAGCGACCTGGTCGTGAGCGTCCCTGACGGCACCGTCGTCAAGACCGCGGACGGCGAGGTGCTCGCCGACCTGATCGGCGCGGGCACCGAGTTCGTCGCCGCCCAGGGCGGCATCGGCGGGCTCGGCAACGCCGCGCTCGCTTCAACCAAGCGCAAGGCACCAGGCTTCGCGCTGCGCGGCGAGCCAGGCGAGCAGCAAGGACCTGCTGCTCGAACTGAAGACCATCGCCGACGCAGGCCTCGTCGGCTTCCCCAACGCCGGCAAGTCCTCGCTGATCTCGGCGATGTCCGCGGCCCGCCCGAAGATCGCGAACTACCCGTTCACGACGCTGATCCCGCACCTCGGCGTGGTCGAGGCCGGCGACACGCAGTTCGTGGTGGCCGACGTGCCCGGCCTGATTCCCGGCGCCAGCGAGGGCACGGGCCTCGGCCTGGACTTCCTGCGGCACGTCGAGCGCTGCTCGGTGCTCGTCCACGTGATCGACTGCGCGACGGCAGGAGCCCGGCCGCGATCCGGTCACCGACCTCGACGTGATCGAGGCCGAACTGACCGCCTACGACGAGCTGACCGGGGCCGGACTGGCCGAGCCGCCCGCGGATCGTGGTGCTCAACAAGATCGACGTGCCCGAGGCCCGCGACCTCGCCGAGATCGTCCGGCCCGACCTGCAGGCCAGGGACCTGCGAGTCCACCAGGTCTCGGCCGCCTCCGGCGAGGGACTGCGCGAGCTTGCCTTCGCGATGGCGGCGATCGTCGGCGGAGGCCAGGAGCGCGGCGCCTGCGGCGCTGCCGACCAGGCTGGTCATCCGGCCAGAGCCGGTCGCTGGTCCGGACTTCGAACTGGTGCGGGAGGGCGAGAACGCGTTCCTGATCAGCGGGCGCCAAGCCGCGCCGGTGGATCCTGCAGACCGACTTCAGCAACGACGAAGCGGTCGGATACCTGGCCGACCGGCTGGCCAAGCTGGGTATCGAGGAAGCGCTGGCCGAGGCCGGCGCCGCTGCTGGCGCCGAGGTGCTGATCGGCGAAGAGGACAATTCGGTGGTATTCGACTGGGATCCCGATGCAGCCGACCGGCGCAGGATTCGGCCCGCGTGGCACCGACCCGCGCCTCGAGCCCTAGCCCGCACTGAACAGCGCCGACAGGACGCGTACGCGGCGGCGAGCCCGCTTCGACGTGAGCGACTAAGCTGTATGGGCACTTTTCGCGGCGAAGGGAAACGCGCTTGTCGGGCGAGGACCGTACAGACATCGAGCGGAACAGCGAGCAGGCGTACATCACGGGGCTCTACGAACGACTTGACGAGCTCAGGCAGCGGACGTCGGACCGCCTGGCGCGCACGTTGCGGCAGGTCGGCGGCACGCCGTGCGGCCCGCACCGAGCGCGAGGCGCTGGCCGTCATGTACGGCCAGCAACTCGGCCAGCTAGACGCGGCGGAGAACGGGCTCTGCTTCGGCAGGCTCGAGTTCAATGACGGCGTGAAGAGCTATATCGGCCGTCTCGGCATGCACGCCGACAACGACGACTACGACCAGCTGCTGATGGACTGGCGGGCGGATGCGGCCCGGCCGTTCTACCTGGCCACGGCCGCCTCGCCGGGCGATGTGCGGGTCCGCAGGCACATCAAGACCAGGGCCAGGACCGTGCCAGCGGCTGGACGACGAGGTGCTCGACCTCGCGGCGGCCGACCCGAGCAAGCACGAGGGCCTGACCGGCGAGTCGGCGCTGCTCGCGGCGCTGAGCGCGAGCAGGACCGGGCGGATGCGCGACATCGTCGAGACCATCCAGGCCGAACAGGACCTGATCATCAGGTCAGGGCTGCCCGGCGTGCTGGTCGTCCAGGGCGGCCCGGGCACCGGCAAGACCGCGGTCGCGCTGCACCGCGCCGCCTATCTGCTCTACACCTACCGGCGCCAGCTCGAGAAGCGGGGCGTGCTCGTGATCGGGCCGAACGCCACGTTCCTGCGCTACATCGGCCAGGTGCTGCCGTCGCTTGGCGAGACCAGCGTGCTGCTCGCGACCATCGGCGACCTGATGCCGGGGATCGCGGTCACCGGATCTGAGACCGCCCAGGTGGCCAGGATCAAGGGCAGGCCGGGCATGGCAAGGGTCGTGTCTTCCGCGGTGCGGGAGCGGCAACGCGTGCCACATGAGGGACTCGAGGTTAGTTTCGAAAAAGCGCGTTACCGGCTCAGCGGGCAGGCGCTGGCGCGAGCGAGGGAACGGGCACGCCGGTCCCGGCGGCCGCACAACCAGGCCAGGCAGATCTTCGTCAGGGACGCGCTCGACGAGCTGGCCCGGGTGGTGTCGGGGCGGCTCGGCAGCGGATCCGTTCGGCGGCGGGAACCTGATGGGCCGGGCCGATATCGATGACCTGCGTGCTGAACTCGGCGACGATCCCGAGATCCGGGCAGCGATCGGCCGGCTGTGGCCGATCCTGACGCCGCAGCAACTGATCGGCGACCTGTTCGCGTCCAGGCGGCTGCTCGCCGCGGCCGCGCGCGCGATGCCGACGCAGGAGCGCGACCTGCTGCGCAGGTCCGCTGGCTCGCCGTGGACGGCGGCCGACATCCCGTTGCTGGACGAGGCGGCTGAACTGCTCGGCGAGGACGACCGCGGCCATGAAGGCCGCCGCACGGCGGCGCCGCGTGGAGGAGGAGGCGTACGCCGAGGGCGTGCTCGAGATCATCGGCCGGGACGAGGAGGACGATCCTGAGATCCTGATGGGCGCCGACATGCTCGACGCGGCCAGGCTCGCGGCGCGGTTCGACAACGACAGCTACCTCACCCCGTCTGAGCGCGCGGCCGCGGACCGGACCTGGGCGTTCGGGCACGTCATCGTCGACGAGGCGCAGGAACTGTCGCCGATGGCGTGGCGGATGCTGATGCGCCGCTGCCCGGCCAGGTCGATGACGATCGTCGGTGATGTGGCCCAGACCGGCGATATCGCGGGCACGGCCTCGTGGTCGGACGCGCTCGGGCCGTTCGTCGGCGACCGGTGGCGGCTCGCGCCGCTGACGGTGAACTACCGCACCCCGGCCGAGATCATGACCGTGGCAGCCGACGTCCTGGCCCAGATCGACCCCGAGGCGACACCGCCCCGCTCGGTCAGGGAGTCCGGCGCTGTGCCGTGGCGGCTGCGCGTGGCGGACCGGGCCAGCCTTGCCGGGGTCGCGGCCGAAGCGGCGGCCAGGCTGGCTGACCAGGCCGGAGACGGGACCCTGGCGGTGATCGTCCCTGACGGCCGGCTCGCGGAGATCGGAGCGGCGGTCATGGCAGCGCTCCCCGACTCGGGCGCAGGGGGCGACGGGAACGACGGGGGCGACGGGAACGACGGCGACGGGGCGAGCGAGGCAGACCTGGAGCGACCGGTGGTCGTGCTGACGGTCCGGCAGGCCAAGGGCCTTGAGTTTGACACGGTCCTGGTCGCCGATCCCAGCATGATCCTGGCTGAGTCGCCGCTCGGGCTCGGGGACCTCTACGTCGCGCTGACGCGGGCCACCCAGCGGGCGGGCGTCGTGCACACCGGCGAGCCGCTCCCGGTCCTCCGCGGGCTGACCGAGGTGGGAACGGTAGCCGAGGGGGTCGCCCTCAGCGCCGATCACTCCACCGTCCAGACGCCGAGGTCGCGTAGGCAGCCCGCGCCCCGGGAAAATCAGTGGCTCGCGGCCAGGGCGGCGGCCTAGGTTGGGTCGGCAGCCGATTCTTGGCTGCGCGCGGCCGGGCTGGCTTGTGCTTCGACGTCGAACTGAGGGAGCGACCATGGTAATGGTCATGGTCTTCCGTGCCCGGGCGGCCGCGCAGGCGGCCGACGCCGTCACAGAATCCGGCAGGCGCCCACTTCCTGACTGACCGCCGCCTGATCAGCCAGCTGGTCAGGGCCAGCGGGGCAGGCGAAGGCGACCTCGTTTTCGACCTGGGTGCCGGATATGGCGCGCTGACCGCGCCGCTCGCCAGGACTGGCGCGCGGGTAATCGCGATCGAGCTAGATCCCGCACTTGCCGGGCGGCTGCGGCGGCGCTTCTCGGCCGAGCCGCTGGTCGGCGTCGTCGAAGACGATCTGCGCAGGGTGCCGTTGCCGCGGCGGCCTTTCCACGTGGTCGCCAGCCCGCCGTTCGCGCTCACGACGCTGCTGTGCCGCCGGCTGCTCGGCGACCACGACGTGCGGCTGAGCGGCGCCGAACTCATCCTGGAGTGGGGCGCAGCGAAGTGGCTGTCGAACCCTGAGCCGAGGGACCGGGAGACGGCGCGCTGGGCTGCGCGGTACGAGATCCGGCTGGTGCGCAGGGTGCCGGCGGCCAGTTTCTCGCCGCCGCCCAGGTCCGACGCCGCCTACCTGCGGATCAGGCGCCGCTAGCGCGTGCCACGTCACCGGCCGATGGACTCCAGCGCGGTCGAGAACGCGCTCTGCCAGGCCGCGTAAGACCTGGTCGGACTCATGGGCGGTGGCTTCGCGGCCTCTAGCGCGGCCAGCGCTGAGCGGACGACGTCCGACGGGCGGCCCGGATGTGACGGAGGCATCGCCAAGCTCGAGTTCGTGCTGGAGGTTGTCGCGCCCGTGCCCCTGGACAACGTCGAGAAGCAGCAACGGCCTGCCGACCGTGCGCGCCTCGGTGCATGTGTCGCCGGAACTAGTGATCACGAGGTCGCTGGCGGCCATGAGCTCTGGTATCCGTTCGGTGTAGCCGATCGCGCGAACCCGCGGCTGCCGTCGGCTTGCCGCCTGCAGCTTGCGCTCGAGCCGCTCGTTCTGCCCGGCGACGGCCAGCACGTGGACGCCGGCCTCGCCGAGCGCCGCCGCGGCCTCGGCGACCGGACCGATGCCCCAGGCGCCGCTCATCAGCAGCGCGCATCGCTCGTGCTCGGGGATGCCGAGCCGCTGCCGCGCGCGCTGCTGAGAAGGCGGGTCGTAGAAGGCGGCCCGCAGTGGCGCCGGCACGACGAGCACACGAGCGTCTGGCTCGAACCTGCGCACCGCCCGCTCCGCCACTTCGGAGGTGAGCAGGTACAGGTCGACGTTCGGGTGCACCCAGAGCCGGTGCGGCGTCGCGTCGGTGCAGAAGACCACATGGCTCATCGCGGGATACCGCGGTGCCAGCCTGCTGATCGCCGACGCTCCGGTAGCGAACACCGAGATCGCCAGGTCGATCCGGTTGACGTCCAGCAGGCCGCGCAGCCTCGGCTCGATCTGACGCCGCGCGGCCGCGTCGGTGAGGTCAGCGAACCGGTTGCCGGTACGCAAGACCGCGAAGTGGAAAGCGTCGTAGACGCCGGGAGCCGCGATCATCGACCGGAACACGGCGTTGCCGATCGAGCCGCCGCCGCGGCCGAGCAGTCGCATCAGGTCCAGGGTCCTGGTCGACCAGCCGTCCGATTCCAGCGTGGCCGAGCACGCCTCGGCCAGCGTGTCGTGGCCCATGCCGATCGAGCCGGAGAGCAGCAGCGCCCGCCGCCCTTGCTGGTCCTGGTGTCCGGTCACCGCTCACCTCGCGGGGTGCCGAGCCAGGCCAGGTACCTTCGGATCCCCTCGGCGAGCGGCGTGCGCGGGGACCAGTCCAGCACGTCCTTGGCTCGCTGGTTGGAGATGGCGACCCCTTCGTAGTCCGCGGCCCGGCCGTCCGTGTGGCGGAGCGCGACGCGGCGGACCAGGTGCTGGACCGTCTCGGCGATCTCGTTGACCGACACAGGGGTGTCGCCTTCGAGTGCGAGCGTCTGGTTCGCGGCCGCCGGCGTCAGCGCCAGGACGTGCGCGTCGGCGAGATCCTCGACATAGACGAAGTTCCGCTGCTGCTCGCCGGTTCCCGCGATCATGATCGGCTCCCCGGCCTGGGCGGCCCTGACGAACCTGGCGACCACGAGCGCATCGCGCATCCGCGGGCCGTAGGGGATCCCGTAGCGAAGGATCGTGAATTCCTGGTCATACATCTCCAGGTAGCTGCGCATCAGCATCTCGGCGGCGAGCTTGGTCGAGACGTAGAGGTGACCGGACCTGGCGAGGTCGACCGGCGCGTCTTCGGTCCGCTCGCCAGCGCCGACCGTGGCGCCGTATACCCACACGGTGCTGGCGAGAACGACCCGGCCGCAGCGGCCCTTGCGCGCGGCATCGAGCACCCTGGCGACGCCCTCCACGTTCAGCCTGACGGCGGACACCGGATCGGCCGCGACGTCGTTGACGTCGGCCGCGCCGGCCAGGTGGAAGACGGCGTCGAAGTCCCTGATCGCGGCGTCGAGCGCGGGCTCGTCGAAGACGTCGGCGATGACGTAGCTAGCCCGCGGGTTCCGCCATCGATCCTGCTTGTCGACCACGAGGACCTCGTGGCCGGCGGCGACCAGATGGTCGACGACGTGAGAGCCGATGAACCCGCAGCCACCCGTTACTGCGATGCGCATGCGGGCTCCCCGTGGCCACCCAGCGCGTCGGCCGAGACCTTGGCAATGGCCTCGAGCACCTGGTCGACCTCGTCGTCGTGCATGTCCGAGTGGACGGGCAGGCAGACATGCCTGCGGCACACGTCCTCAGCGGCCGGCAGGCTCTGGCCCGACGCGTACTCCGCGAGGACGGGCTGCAGATGCAGTGGCAAGTCGTACACCTCACCCGCGAGGCGGACATCGTGCCGGTCGGCGAGTTCGCGTTTGAACCACGTGCGGTCCACGCCGGGCGGCAACAGCGCGATGTACTTGTAGAAGTTGCCCAGGCAGCCCGGCGGCTCGTGCAGCGGCCGTAGAAAGCCGATCCTGGCAAGGCCCGCCTCGTAGCGCGCCGCGACGGCGCGACGCCTGGCGATGAACTCACCCAGGCGGCGCAGGTGCACGAGGCCGGTGACCGCGCTCATCTCGTTCATGCGCCAGGAGTAGCCGGGCCTGACGTGCTGGTTGGTGCCGAACGACGCCTTGCCCTGGTCGCGGTAGATCCTGGCTTCGCGGTCCAGGTCAGCCGACCTGGTCAGGATCATGCCGCCCTCGCCGCTGGTCACGAGCTTGGTCGGATAGAACGAGAAGGCCGCGGCGGCTCCGAAGGAGCCGGCGAACCTGCCGTCGAAACTCGAGCCGTGCGCGTGCGCCGCGTCCTCGACCAGCGTCACGCCGTTGATCTGGCAGACCCGCCGCAGGTCGTCGACCTGCGGCGTGATCAGCCCGCCGATGTGCACGAGCACCACCGCCGCGGTGTTGGAGGTCAGCGCCGCCGCGAGCGTACGCGGACTCAGCGCGAACGTGTCCTTGTCGACGTCAGCGAAGACGGGGCGGGCTCCTGCGCTGATGACCGCCGCCGCGGTCGCGTAGAACGTGTTCGTGGGGACCACCACGTCGCGGCCCGTCACGCCGACGCCGCGCAGCACGATCTCCAGCGCCGCAGTGCCGCTCGCGACCGCGATCGCCTCAAGCGGATCTGGGGGCGTGGCGGGGGGACCGCTTGTGGCAGGTCTCGGCGCGCCGTCGTGGGCTGACGCGAAGGCGCTCTCGAATTGCTCGGTGTACGAACCCAAGGTGAGAGAGCCAGTCGCCAGAATCGTGTCTATGGCCGTCGCGATCTCGGCCCTGTCGGGCTCGGGAAAGACTATGCGCGCGGCTTGAACGCCCACTGATACCCCCGTCTCTCGGACCCCGGTCATCCAGGCGCTTCGCGCAGGTGATCTCGCTGGGCCGCGCCGCAGAACCTGGACATGACATGATTGCAGCAATGGATCAGTCCGTGTTTGCCGACTTCAGCGGGCGTCCCAATAGGACATGCCTTGAGTAACGTTGCCATCGGTGTCCATTAATGTGCTGGAAAGGCCGTGTCTGACAGGCAAAATCGGGCCGTGATTATCGGATCAAATACCGATCAGCCAGCTGATGCCGGGTCAACTAGGACGGTGGCCGGCCGGTTGCTCGCTGCGACGGCCGGGCTTGCCGTCGCGCACGCTGGCCCTGGCATCACCGCGCTGCGTTCCGTGCGCACGTCGCTGTTCCCGCTGCTGTCAGGCAAGGCGCTGTCCGACCACGTGGCGCTGACGTTCGACGACGGCCCCGACCCGGTGGCGACGCCGCTCTTTCTTGACCTGCTCAGCGAGCGTGGCGTGCGCGCCACGTTCTTCCTGCTCGGCTCCCAGGTGTCCAAGTCGCCGCGGCTGGTCGCCGACATCGCCGACGCCGGTCACGAGATCGGCGTGCACGGCTGGCGGCACCGCTACCTGCCGCTGCGCGGGCCCGTCGCCACCTTCAGCGACCTGCAGGGCGCCAAGGAGATCATCGCCGCGACGGCCGGCGTCACCCCGTGGCTGTTCCGCCCGCCGTACGGAGTGCTGAGCACCGCTGCGCTGGTGTCCGCGCGCAGGCTTGAGCTGACGCCGGTGCTCTGGAGCGCGTGGGGCAAGGAGTGGACGCCGGGCTCGACCCCGGCGTCGGTGCACGCGACCCTGACCGGAGGCCTGGCCGGCGGGGCCACGGTGCTGCTGCACGACTCGGACTGCACGTCCCCGCCCGGGTCCTGGCGGGCCGGCCTCGGCGCCCTCGCCCTGCTGCTCGATGAGTGCGAGCGCCGCGGCCTTCGGGTCGGCCCCCTCGGCGAGCACGGCCTGCACTGGCGTCAGCCAGCCGCCGCCCGCGCGTCGTTACCTGACTCATGGCGTCACGAGGCAATGCGATATATCGTGCTGGTGTGAACAGCACGTCGCTCACCCCGGAAGAGATCCGCGCGGCCGCAGAGACCCATCGCGACCTAGGCCCCGAGTACCAGTCGGCGGTCATCGAGTCGTTCCTGGACCGGGTCGGCACGGAGATCGACGCGCGCGTCGACGCGCGCCTGGCCGCCGCGCAGATGACTTCCGCCCGGCCCGCCAAGCAGCATAGGGAGGGCGCGCCGCTGGCGCTCGCGATCGTGTCGATGGCGCTCGGAATCCCGCTGACCGCGATTGCCCTCGCCGTTGGTCACAATCCGCCAGGGTTCGCCGGGCTGCTCGTGATCTGGCTCGCGATCGCCGTCATCAACTCGCGTACTCCAGGCGCAACTAGCTGCCCCGACGAGGCGACGGGGAGCCAGCCGGGCGGCGGTCCGGCTAGTCGTTAGGGTCCGAGTCGTCGGGGCGGTTGCCGAACCTGTTCATCAGCCGCTCGCCAGCGCCGACCGCTGAGCCCGCCATGCCGCGCACCGCGCCGATCAGCGGGTCGGCCGAGCGATTCCATGACTCCTGGTAGGACTTGGCCGCCGACTTGAACTCCTCGCCGACCGAGGTGTCGCGGTCCGTCTCGCGCCGCGGGTAGTTGCCGGCCAGGATGTCCCGGTACTCGCCCTCGGCGGCCCAGCGGTCGAGCTCGGCGAACCGCACGACCGCGAACGGGTGCGTGGTGCCCTGCAGCTGCAGCAGCTTGATCAGGCCCTCGCGGACGTCGGGGACGGCGTCGTACTCGCGCGCCTGCTCGAGGAACGCGTCGTGGCTGAGCTCGGCCAGCTGCGGCCCGCCCGCGGTCTTCATCAGCGCCCGGCGCGCGGCGGCGACGTCCTGGCCGGCCAGCAGGCCAGCCCGGTCGCAGGAGAGCTCGGACTTGCGGTACCACTCCTCCAGGCCCCAGATCACGGCCTTGAGCCCCACCCAGGCGAACGGCACGAGCGCCAGCCGCGCGGCCAGGCGGACCAGGTGGTAGAGCATCGTCCGGTAGACCGAGTGACCGGAGAGCACGTGCCCGAGCTCATGGCCGATGATGAACCTGAGTTCCTCGGCGTCCATGAGGTCCACGAGGCCGGTCGTGATCACGACGAACGGCTTGTCGGTGCCGAGCGCCATCGCGTTGACGGTCGGGTCCTGGCTGATGAACAGCTCGGGGACCGTGGGCAGGTCCAGCACGTACGCGCCGTCCAGGAGCATCTGGTACAGCTGCGGGAACTGCTGCTCGGACGCCCGGACGGAGCTGGCCAGGAACATCAGGCGCAGGCTCCGGTCGCTGAACAGGCCCGCGAGGTTGCGCAGGATGACGTCGAAGCCCGTCAGCTTGCGCAGCGCGACAAGCGCGGAGCGGTCCGCGGGGTGCTCGTAGGCGCGCGAGCTGATGTCGGGCAGACGAACGCGAGAGCGATCGGGCACAGTGTTCATGCCGTCATGGTATGCGTCACAAGGAAGGCCGACACCCATGCTGGCAATGCGATTTGATAATGATTCGCCGCCGCCGATGTTCGAGCCCCAGGCAGAGGCCATGCCTGCGGCGGAACTGAGGGCACTGCAGGCCAGCCGGCTGCGCGAGCTGATCGACCGGCTGCTGGCCGCCGACGGCCTCCAGGCGGGCCGGCTGCGGGCCGCCGGCGTGACGTCAGGGGCCGACGTCAGCCTCGATGATCTGGCCAGGCTGCCGACGACGGCCAAGCAGGATCTGTGGGATGCCTATCCGTTCGGGCTGCTCGCCGTTCCGCGCGATCGGGTCGTCGCCGTGCACGGGTCGAGCGGCACCGGCGGTCGGCCGACGCTGGTCGCGTACACGCAAGAACGACATCGCGCTGTGGTCCAGGATGTGCGCCCGGGCGCTCGCCGCGGCCGGCGCAGGGCCAGGCACGCTCGTCCACAACGCGTATGGCTACGGCCTGTTCACCGGCGGGCTCGGGATCCATCAGGGCGCGATCGAGCTGGGCGCGACCGTCGTCCCGGTCTCCGGCGGCATGACGGCGCGCCAGGTCACGCTGATCGCGGACCTGCGCCCGCGGATCCTGACCTGCACGCCGTCGTACGCGATCCGGCTGGGGGAGGCGCTGGCCGAAGCTGGCCTGACGAAGGAGAGCGGGCTGTCGTTGCGGGCCGGCGTTTTCGGCGCCGAGCCGTGGACCGCTGAAATGCGCGCGCGGATCAACGACCTGCTCGGCATCCAGGCGCTGGACATCTACGGCCTGTCCGAGGTGATCGGCCCCGGCGTCGCGTCCGAGTGCATCGTGGCCGCCGACGGCCTGCACGTGAACGAGGATCACTTCCTGGTCGAGGCGCTGGACCCGCTGACCGGCGAGCCGGTGCCGGAAGGCACGCCCGGCGAGCTGACGTTCACCACGCGTGACCAAGGAGGCGCTGCCGCTGCTGCGGTACCGAACCGGCGACATCGCGGCGTTGCGCTCGGACCCGTGCGCGTGCGGCCGCACGCTGGTGCGGATGTCCAAGGTCATGGGCCGCAAGGACGACATGCTCGTGATCAGGGGCGTGAACGTGTACCCGAGCGAGATCGAGCGGGTCCTGCTGGCCGACCCGTCGGTAGCGCCGGATTACCTGCTCGTCATCGACGAGCGCGATGGCGGTCGCGACTTGATCGCCTGTTGCGAGCGGGTAACTGGACTCTCGGCTGGCTCGCCCTCCGCAGGGCCGGTCGGCGCCGCGGCTGGTCCAGGGACAGGCTCGGGCGCCCGCTCCGACGACGAACTCCGCGCCGCTCTCGAGCACGGCCTCCGCGAGGCCCTCGGCCTGCGGGTCAGCGTCGCGATCGTGCCGCACGGGGCCGTGCCGCGGACCGAGGTCGGCAAGGCGGTGCGGGTCAGGCGCTGGGCTGACGGCGAGCCGCCGGTGCCAGGCCTGGCGGGTGAGGGCACGCGCGCGATCGGGACGTTTCGGCCGCAACGCTACAGTCGGTCCATGACGGTCGGGCGGGCAGCAAGGATCGGGGTGCTCGGCGGGACCTTCGACCCGATTCACAACGGGCACCTGGTGGCCGCGAGCGAGGTCGGGCACGCGCTCGACCTCGACGAGGTCATCTTCGTGCCGACGGGCCAGCCCTGGCAGAAGGAGGACAGGCACCTGTCGGCCGCCGAGGACCGGTACCTGATGACGGTGATCGCCGCCGCGTTCGACCCGCTGTTCTCGGTCAGCCGGGTGGACATCGACCGGCCAGGGCGAGACCTACACCGTGGACACGCTGGCTGACCTGAAGGCGCGAGCGCGGCGCGGACGCCGAGTTCTTCTTCATCATGGGCGCCGACGCGCTGAGCAGCATCAAGACCTGGCACAACACCGAGAACCTGTTCAGCATGGCGCACTTCGTCGGCTGCACCAGGCCAGGGCACCCGATCGACAAGACGGACCTGCCAGAGGAAGGCGACTTCACGCTGATCGACCTGCCAGCGCTGGAGATCTCCTCGACCGCGTGCCGGGACCGGGTCAGGGCCGGGCGGCCGATCCGCTATCTCGTGCCGGACGGGGTCATCCAGTACATTTCCAAGCGCGGACTGTACCGGGACTAGGCGGATCGCGAGGGGCACAGCGGGAGGCTGGCTTGCGGCTTGACGAGGTTGGCAAGCGGTACGGGATCCGGCAGCCCCTGGGTCGTCCGCGATGTGAGCCTGGAGATCCCGCCAGGCGGCCTGGTCCGGTTCGAGGGCAAGAACGGCAGCGGCAAGTCGACGCTCCTGCGCGTCATCGCCGGGGTGTCGGAGCCGAGCCGCGGCGGCGTGACCGGCAGGCCGGTGACCGGTTACGTGCCCGAGCGCTTCCCGCCCGCGCTGCCGTTTCCCGCGCGGGACTACCTGGCGCACATCGGCCGGGTGCACGGGCTGACCGGCGACGGACTGGACGCTCGGATCGACGCCTGCCTTGACCGGCTCGGCGGACGTGAGCTCGCTGAGGTCCCGTTGCGCAATATGTCGAAGGGCATGTGCCAGAAGGTGGCCGTCGCTCAGGCGCTGCTGCGCTGGATCCGGGTTGCTGGTCCTCGATGAGGCGTGGACCGGGCTCGATGTCGAGGCCAAGGCCGCGCTGGACGACGCGGTGGCCGAGCGGCTGGCGGACGGCGGCTCGGTGGTGTTCGTCGATCACGAGCCCGGTCGGCTGGCGCACCTGGAAGCCGACCGGTGGCGGCTGGAGGACGGCCAGGCGGCGCGGGTCGCGACGTCCGGCGCTGGCCAGGATCGGGCGACCGGGCGGCCGTGGGCCGACGCGGCCGGCACTGCCCTGCCGAGCGGCCGCTGGCCTCGGGCCCAGGGGAGTTGGTCGTGATCGAGGTGGCTGGTCTGGTGCCTGACGACATCGGTCAGCTGCCGGGGGTCGTGTCGGTGCGCGCGGGAAGGGGAGCGGGTGGTCGTGCTGGCGCGCAGCCGAGGCGTCCGATGACGCGCTGCGCAACCTGCTGGCGGGCGACGAGGCGATCCGGGTGCTTCGGGTGGACCGCGACAAGGATGCGCTGTGATCGCGCTCGCCAGGTATCAGCTGTCGCTGCTGCTGCAGGTCGCACCGCTGGATCCCGCCCGCCGTGCTGTTCGTGGTGGCCGTGATCGGCCTCGGCGGCGCGGCGGTGCCGCACGGCGCGGGACTCAGCCAGGGGCTGACCTGGTCGCGCGCTGATGCTCGTCCCGGTCGAGGCGTGGCTGACCAGAACGATGCTGACCGCCGAGCCGCCAGCGGCGCAGGGCCTGCGTGGCGGCCGCCGGCGGCCCGCGCAAGGCCCAGTTGGCCGCGCTGATCGCGCGCGGCCGCGGTCGGGATTGCGCTCGGGCTGCTCGGCATCGCCTGGGAACTTGTCAGCCTGGGCGTACCGCGGTCAGGGGTGACGAACAGCATCGAAACCGGCAGCTTGCTCTGCGGCGCTCGGCGGCGGGCTCGCCGCGGCCCTGATCTGCCTGCTGGTCGGCTCGGCGGTCGCGGCGCTGTTCAACCCGCCCGTGGTCCGACGCCCAGGCCCGGCGATGCTGTGCACGACGGTCGCGGTCGTGCTGGCGCTGGTGTGGAATGGATCGCCTGCGAACGCGGCGGTCAGGAGCGTCGGTTACGGGGCAGAGGAGCACACCTGGCCGGCCGGCGTCGCGCTGGTGACCGGCTCTGGCGCTGGCGGTCGCGGCCTGGGTGATATCAGCACAAGTCGCCGCGCGCCGAGACGGTTAAGTTTCGGCAATGTCGGCCGGCCGGGATACCCTGAACGTGCCGCTGTGGCGTTCAGTACCGGGTCGGCAGGCCTGGGGTCCGGGAGGTCGCAGCTTCATACAAGGAGGACACGCAGCACACGTGACTGCTACCGAACGGGCCACCGAGCTCATCAGGATCGCGGCGACGGCCGCGGCCGACAAACTAGCCACCGACATCATCGCGTACGACGTCAGCGACCAGCTGGTCATCACTGACGCGTTCCTGCTCTGCTCGGCCTCGAACGACCGGCAGGTGCGGTCTGTGATCGAGGAGATCGAGGAGAAGCTCGCCAAGGCCGGCGCCAAGCCCGTGCGGCGCGAAGGCGAGCGCGAAGGTCGCTGGGTGCTGCTGGACTACCTCGACGTGGTGATCCACGTGCAGCATTCGGAAGAGCGGGTTTTCTACGCGCTCGAGCGGCTGTGGAAGGACTGCCCGCAGATCGCGCTGCCCGAGACCGTCACCGCTGGCCGGTCGATGCGGGACCGGCACTGAGCGCCGGCGAGGCGCCCGCAGGGGAGCAGGAAGGCCGCGACAAGTCCGCGGCTCAGGTTGCTGCCTCGGATCCGGTTGCTGGCTCGGCTGATCCGGCTTCCGATGGCCCGGTCATGCCGGTCGTTGCGGTGCCGGACACGGTTGTCGAGCGCGCAGGGTCCGCGGGCAGCGTGCCGAGCTTCGGCGGGCGGCTGAAGCTGCTAAGGCTCGTGCTCTGGCGCCACGGCCAGACGACGTACAACGCCGAGCACCGGTTCCAGGGCCAGCGTGACGTCCCGCTGAACGCGGTCGGCCGGGCGCAGGCCAGGCGCGCGGCGCGGCACCTGGCCACGCTGTCGCCCGCCCAGATCTGGTCGTCGGACCTGGTACGGGCCAGCGAGACCGCAGCGGCGCTCGGAAAGCTGACCGGGCTAGAGGTTCGCCTCGACAAGGACCTGCGTGAACGGCACGGTGGCGCCTGGGAAGGCCTCACCACCGAGGAGATCAGGCAGCGATACCCCGACGACCTCGCCGCCTGGCAGCCGCCCGGAGGCGAGACCTCCGAGTACGTCGCGGAACGGACCGCGGCCGCCCTGACGCGCATCGCCGACCAGTCGAGCCCGGCTCGCTGGTCGTCGTGGTCGGTCATGGCGCGTCGCTGACCTGGGGAATGTCGCGGCTGCTCGGCCTGGACGACCGGGTCACCGGCGGCATGGGCAACTGCTGCTGGTCGCTCCTGTCTCGCCGTGTCGATGGCGGTCGCTGGCGGCTGCTCGAATTCAACGTCGGCGCCCTGCCCGAGCCGGTCGAGGTCGCTGAACTCAGCGGCGACGACTGACGTTCGTTGGTCGCAGGCGAGGATCCCCGGCAGCGAACTAGCCTGGCGACGGAGTTGCTCCAGTTTCTTGTACACTGGCGTGGCGCCGCGGCACGGTACGGTTGGCCGGTCGGCGCGTCCCAGGGGCTATAGCTCAGTTGGTAGAGCGCTTGCATGGCATGCAAGAGGTCCGGGGTTCGAATCCCCGTAGCTCCACTTCAAAGGTATTTTTCGAACTAAAGTTACTCGTCCGCAGTAGCGTCGCGGATCCGGCCCGGACATTGCCTGGACCGGCACGGCGCCGGGCGGATCGTCTGCCGCGTCGCTCGCGCGGCCGGGGTTGGCCAAGAAGATCGGCCCGCACACGCTTCGCCGCCCTGCTGCGACAGGGCCGGCGGCGGATGGTCTCTCACCTCCGCTCGACTCGTCAGCGCCTCACGGCGCACGTGGATCGAGGCTTAGTATGTGGCCATTCTTGCTTTTCGCTGAGCGCAAGTGTCCACTATGTACCGACTCTCAGCGGCGCTGCGGCGGCGCCGGGCCGGAGGAGGTCAGGTCGTGCCTGCTCACCTTCACAGTCGTCGGGCAGCATGCCTTGAGCGTCAGGTTGGTGCGGGCGTGGGCGTTGCCGTTCCTGCCCCTGCTGGCCGTCTGGTCCTTCACGGCAGAGGCCTCAGCGGGCCGACCGCGGGCGAAGCCCTGCTGGACCTCCCGGTCATGCGTTCAGAGGGGGACGCCAGCCGACCGGGCCGGCCTCGCCGGAATTGCCATTATTCGGCCTGCTGCCGGTCAAGCAGTACTTTTGCGGCGACCTTCAAGGCTCTCCGCGGGCCGACGTCCGAAGCCGGGAACTGCCGGAGAATGGCGCGTCACGCCAGGGCTCGGCCTTGACCCAGGCTCAGACGCGGAGGAGCTTTTTCGTGCTGGCCGGGACATCGGCAGCCAGTGCTGCCGGGCTGGCCGCGAGCGGATGCAAGGACAGTGCGGGCAGGAGGGCCGGCAGCCCTCCGGCGAGCCGAAGCAGCGTGCGACCGGCCAGGGAGGGCTTCGTGTCACGCCCCGACTTGACGCCGCCGCGGATCACCGTGCGCCGCCACGGCCACGTGGGCGGCCCGCGATATGTCTTCCTGAACGCGCCGAACTCAGGCCCTGGACACGGGGGCACGATGATCCTCGACTCCCGCGGCGAGCTGGTCTGGCTCGGGCCGGATACGGCCACGCACCACAAGCTGGACTTCGACGTCCAGGTGCTCGATGGCAAGCCCGTGCTCACCTGGTGGCAGGGAGAAGTCGTTCAGGGCCACGGCGAGGGCGAGGCGGTTATCGCCGATGCCTCGTACCGGGTGCGGCATGTCATCCGCGCGCACAATGGCCTGATGGCCGATCTGCACGAGTTCAACATCACCCCGCAGGGGACGGCTCTGATCACGGCCTACCGCAGGCACGCGAACGCCGACCTGCGCGAACGGGGCGGCCCGGCTAACGGCTACCTGCTCTCCGGCGTCGCCCAGGAGATTGACATCGCGACCGGGGAACTGCTGTTCGAGTGGGACAGCTACCGTCATGCGCACGCTCCCGTGCCTGTCGGGGAGACCTACGAGCGGGCCGGCGACGGCTACGGCACATCCGCCCGGCCTTTCGACTACTTCCACATCAACTCCATCGCTCCGGACGCTGACGGAGACCTGCTCATCTCGTCCCGGCACACCTGGACCGTTTATAAGGTCAGCAAGAAGAACGGCTCCATCATCTGGCGGATGGGCGGCAAGAAGTCCGACTTCAGCATGGGCCCGGGCAGCAGGTTCTCCTGGCAGCACCACGCCCGCGCGCACAGCCACGGCAAGCTCACCGTTTTCGATAACGGCAGTCCTGCCAAGGACAAGCACTCCAGGGCGCTGATCCTGCAGGTTGACACCGCGGCCATGCACGTGACGCTGCGCAGGGCGTACGTCCACCCGGGAACCGTATTCGCCGCGACGGCAGGAAGCGCGCAGACGCTGCCAGACGGCGGCATGTTCGTCGGCTGGGGCGCACAGCCGCGCTTCTCCCAGTTCCTCCCCGACGGCCGGCTGCTCCTCGACGGGACGATGGCATCCGGGGCGCAGTCGTACCGGGCGTTCGCCAGGGAATGGAAAGGCCATCCGACGGAGCGTCCGGCCATTGCGGCCCGGCGCGCAGATGGCGGCGCGATCATGTACGCGAGCTGGAACGGCGCCACCGACGTGGCCTCCTGGACCGTCCTCGCCGGACGGTCCGAGGGCTCCCTGTCCACGGCGGGCTCCGGTCGCCGCAGCGGGTTCGAGACACAGATCGGTGTCCGCAGCACCGGACCGTACTTCGCCGCCCAGGCCAACGACGCCTTCGGCCGCCCCCTGGCGACCTCACTGCCTGTCATGATCGCCTGAGCTGCGCTCACCAGCCGGCGCGAGCCACGCTGACCTCAAGGCGCGAACGGGTAACGACGGTGCACGCCGCGGCGATGATCTGCCGAGGAAGATCGGCGGTCAAGGGTGGCGCTCAGTGTGCCGCCATGTGATGCGGTCGCGGTTCAGCATTCGCCCAGGAAACGCGCCGACACGGCCAGCAGGATGCCCCCCGGCCGAAGGCGTCTGCTGAGAACCCGCGCATCTACGCGGCTTGAGTCCCGCTGCTCTCGAGCTCGCGCTTGAGCTGCTCCAGCGTGGTGCGCATGCCGGCCTGGTTGATCTGCGGCCGGACCTGCGCGGCCCGGCCGGTGAACACCCGGCCCAACAGGTGAGCACCACGGCCGCGCCGGTCAGCCCAGTGCTCGGTCACCTCAGTGCCGTCCGGTACTGCCGCCAGCCGGTAGCTCCACCGCGCCACCGGCATCCCGAAGGTCGTGACGTCGAACGCGAACTCCTCGCCCGGGCTCGCCGCCACCACCCGGCAAGTCGTGAACCAGACCCATGGCCCCCGCCGGTTAAATCCGACGAACCTGGCCGCCGGCCGGCCTCGCGCGACCACACCCAAGCCGCGAAGCATTCCGGGCTCCAGCGCGCCATCCGGTGCACATCAGATACCGCTTCGAATACCTCGGCGGGTTGGACGGCGACGACAATGTGCTCGGTCAGTTCAGCTGGCATGAGCACACCATAACGGCCCGCGCCGGCGTCGGCGCCAGCCCGCGAGGTCCAGGCCGCGGAGGTTGATGACCGGGTCCGGCATGCGGTCGCGACGATCTGCCAGACCTTGATCGGGGTCGAGTTGAGCGCGGTGATCGGCGCAGTGCCGAACCACCGGACCGAGGGCGGACCGGTGGCGCAACGGCCACCGGCCCGGCCCCCTGCGACCTGGTCAGGCCAGGCCCGCCTACCGGGCTGGAGGCCCGCTTTGCAGACCTGACGACCGAATAGCCAGGCTGCGGCCGGAGCTTGCGGTGAAGTTGCCGACCGCCACGCACTGCCCGTTGGGCAGGCAGCTCACTGAGTGGAGCCTGCCGATGACTGCGCCCGTCGGAACCGCTTTGACCTGCGAGAAGGCGGAGAATTGACCGCCGAACTTGACCGTTGACATTGCTTGCACGTGAGGATTGGGAGTCGGCCTGTATTCCCCGACTATCACGCAATGGCCATCTTGCCTGCATGTTATCCCCGTGGGGGTCGTGAATGTCCCGTCGGCATTCTGCGGAAGGCTGATGGCCGTAGCCGTCCAATGGCCGTTTGACTCGATGGCGCCGAGCGCGCTCGTGTCCCAGCGTGTCGGTGTACGAACCGGCAGCCACGCTCGCCCGCCGGCGCGAGCGCCTTGTACTTCCGGTCCGGCGGAGTATCAGGAACATCGATCCTGATGGAAACGCGCGCACCGCGGGCTGACTGTCCATCGCCGCGCTTCCTGTTCGTCGTCAGGGCAGAGCTCTCGCTAAACTCGCGAGTGCGGCAACGGCGCATGCGCCAGGGAGGCAGTGATGAACGAGCAGCCGGAGAACACGAAGGCACCGCTGGCCACGGCGGAGGTACCGCTGCCGTACATGACGGACCGGGCAACCTGGCAAGCCCAGATCGACCAGCTTGCGGTCAGGGAGAAGGTACACACCCGCGAGGGCGACGCGATCGCTGCGGCCAGGCGGAGGCTGCCAATGGTGGAAGTGGAGGCGTCGACCCCGGTGACCGGTGAGAACGGGAAAGTTCCGCTGATCGACGTCTTCGAGGGCCGCCGGCAGCTGATCGTCTACTACCACATGTGGCACAACGGCAAACCCGCCCCCGACCAGTGCGAGGGCTGCACATTCTTCAACGGACAGGTCAGCGAGCTGTCCTACCTGCACGCCCGGGACGTCACGTACGCGACCTTCACCGAGGGACCCTATGAGGAGGCCGCTGCCTACCGGCGCTTCATGGGCTACAAGATGGCGTGGTACTCGGCGCAGGAATCAGCCGGCGTGCTGCTATCCGAACGGTGGTTCGGGATGCTGGTGAGCTACCTGCGCGACGGTGATCGGGTCTTTGAGACCTACTGGACGACCGGCCGCGGGACCGAGGTCATGGCGCCGGCCTACGGACTGCTCGACAGGACGATCTACGGACGGCAGGAACCGCACGAGGACTCGCCGGAGGGCTGGCCTCAGTACTTTGCGAATAACGGTGCCCAGTTCCGCTCGGGCAGTCGGCCGAGCGCGCAATGGGAGCGGCTGGCCGCGGGCCGGTCAGATGACCTCATGGCGACATCGGACTGACCGGGCACCATCACAGCGCCGGCCGCCAGCACAGGACCGGTACGATCTGCCGGACTGCCCGGCCAGTCGAGCGTGCCAACGGCCTGGCCAGAGGGGAAAGCCAGGTTAGGCACGGACGAGCACCTTCCGACCGCGGGCTGTTAACAGGCATGGGCGGGTAACTACATGAGTAACACAGGCCACGATCGTCCAGCGACATGAGCGGACACTGACGAACACCTCACCGCAGCTAGGCCGCGGATCTGACCTGCGTAACCAGACTTGGTGATGGCTTCGGGACGAAGAGACCCCTGCAAGATTTGTTCGCAGTCCTTCTGTCCGTGGCAACATTGACGATCTTGCAATTCGCCCACTTTCTCCCGTTCTGCTAAGTATCGTCTCGGCTCCGGTTCTCACTGCACACCTACGCATCAAGATGATCAAGGTCCGTCGAGTCAAGCAGCCGGCGGGTGCAACAAATGCGCCCGCTGCGCGTCTATTGCGTAGACGGTGACTGACCGGTGCCAGCACCGGTCAGTTGCATCAAGCACCGGCGACAGCGTGAGGGATGCCGTGAGACGACGTCAGGTTCTGGTGTTTGCGGCGGCCGCGGCCGTGCTGCTGGGCGCCGGGTGCGCGCAGGCGGCTCCGGCCGCGACGACAACTGCGATGCCCAGCACGACCCACGTCGCCACCTCTGCTGCGGCCGCAGGGGCCGCCGGCGTGTGGGGCCGGGCGATCGCGGTGCCCGGCCTTGCGGCGCTGAACACGGGCCGGAACGCAGACGTCTTGTCGGTGTCGTGTCCCCGGCCGGGCAACTGCGCGGCCAGCAGGTTCTACAGAACCACGGTATTCAGGGGTTCGTGGTCAGCAAGAGCAACGGCCGGTGGCGCCGGGCGATCGCGGTGCCCGGCCTGGGCGCCTTGAACAAGGGCCGGCAAGCCCAGGTCTTGTCGGTGTCATGTGGCTCGCCGGGTCACTGCGCGGCCGGCGGGTACTACGGCAACCACGGCAATCCGTATGACGTCACATCCGGCCGGGGGTTCGTGGTCAGCGAGCAGAACGGCCGGTGGCGCCGGGCGGTGGAGGTTCCTGGCCTGCCGGCGCTGAACAGGGGCGGGAACGCCGAGGTCAGTTCCGTGTCGTGCGCCCGCCGGGCTTACTGTGCGGCAGCCGGGTTCTACACCGACGGCGGCGGCCATCGGCAGGGGTTCGTGGCCGTGGGGCAGAACGGCGTCTGGGGTCGGGCGGTCGAGGTGCCGGGCCTGGCGGCGCTGAACAAGGGCGGGGGCGCGGAGGTCAGCTCGGTGTCGTGCGCCTCGCCAGGCAATTGCGCGACCGGCGGGGACTACTCCACCGCTGCCGGCCCCGAGCAGGCATTTGTGGTTAGCGAGCGGAACGGCAGCTGGGGCACTGCCCAGCATGTCGCCGGGAACCTCAGCACCGGCCCGGGCGGGGACGCGTTTATTGACACGGTGTCGTGCGCCTCGCCGGGCAACTGCGCGGCCGGCGGCCAGTACAGCGCCAGTTCCAGTTCGGGCGACCAAGCGTTCGTGATCAGCGAGGTGAACGGGACCTGGGCTGCCGCCCAGGCAGTCGCCGGCACCCTGAGCTGCTGCGGGGGCGCGGAGGTTACCTCGGTGTCGTGCGCCTCGGCGGGCAACTGCGCGGCCGGGGGGCAATACGACTACGGCGGTTACAACGCGGCGTTCCTGGTCAACGAGAAGAACGGCGCCTGGGGCAAGCTGATGTACGTACCGGGCTTGAACGCGAAGTCCCGCGACGCTTACCTCAGCTCGGTGTCGTGCGCCTCGCCGGGCAACTGCGCGGCCGGCGGATCCTACGACGAAGGGGTGTTCGTGGCTACCGAGACGAACGGCGTCTGGGGCAAGGAGACCGCCGTGCCGGTGCCCTGCCGGTCAGGGACGTCAGCTCGGTGTCGTGCGGCTCGGCCGGCAGCTGCGTGGCCACCGGTTCCTACTCTGAGGCAGGCCACCTTCCGGGCTCCGGGGGGTTCGTCACCTAAAAGGACGGCGCGCCCGCCTGCCGTGCCCCGCCGCCGGCCCCTGTGTCAAGCGTCCTTGGGCAAGCGGACCTGAGGGCCCCCGGGATAGAGATCAGGACTCCCGGGCAGCGGGGCAGTGTGGAAGGCGCCCGCCTGGTCCTTCTCCGAATGGGAGATCACGATCGTCGCTTCCAGGTCCACGATCACCTGCGCCCGCGCCCGGCGCAGCCAAGGTCATCGGTGACCTGGCGGTGATGCTGGCGCTGGGGGATTGCCTGGCCGATATCGCGATGCTGCGGGCCGAGCCTGCCCCGCAGGTACCTACCTCTTCGAATTCGGCTACAGCCCAACGGCATGCGGCGGGTTGTTGTCAGGGTTGCAAGGCGACGGTGGTGAAGTCGGTGGCGCACGTAGTGGCGAAGTCCTCCACGCCGATGTAAACGGTGCCGTCGTCCGGGTTCACGGTGACCAGTGCGCCCTCCTGGCCGCACATGTCCTTCCTCACCGTCTGCGACCAGGACTGGTGGCCGGTGGCGACGTTCGCGGCAACCGTGAGACTTCTACCCGGCTCTTGGTCGCCGTACTTGTCCACCAGATACCCGGTCCCGGCCAGGTAGAAGCTCCGGCCGTCCGGGCTGAGCGCCGCATCGCCCACGTATTCCTCCGCGAAATTGTCATCGGCAATGCGCCTAACCCACTTTGACCGCCCGGTCGTCTCGCTGTAGGCGACGACGAGTTCGTGGCTCGTTGCGGCCGACCGGCTGCCGCCGGTGAGAACGCTGTCTCCGGCTACGATCACTGTGCCGCCGCCACGCGGGCTGACGAGCATGTCCACGGCATAATCGTCGTGCTTGGCCGTCTGGTAGCGTCGCGCCCACAGCTGCCTGCCGCTCGCCGCAGCGTATGCCACGGTGGCAAAGCCGACACCGAGTCCCTTTTTGGTGCTTCTCCCTGTCACGAAGACACGCTGACCGTTGTGGCTCACAGCCACCGAGCTCGCAAGATTACCTGCCTTGAGTGGATCTCGAGCCGGCAGGTCATAGCGCTTCGTCCACAGCGACTTGCCGCTGGCCGCGTTGTAGGCGACCGTCGAGAACGCTCTCTCGCCGTGATCAGTACGGAAGATGCTGATTCCGGTGACGTAAACAGCAGCCCCACCAGGGCTTAGGTCATCGCCACTGGAAAGTCCGCTGCTCGGCCGCGGGCGTTGTAGCGACTCACCCACAACTGCTTGCCGCTGGCTGCCGCGTAGGCGACCGTGGCATAGTCAGCGCCCGAGGTCCGGCCACTGCTCGTCCCGGTGACGAAGACGGTGCCGCCGCCGGGACTCACCGCCAGCGCGGAAGGCTCTTCAACGCCGCGAGCTCTCCCGTGGTAGCGCCTGGACCACCGCAGCGTTCCGGTTGAGGCGCTATAGGCGGATGTAGTGAAGTTCGCGCGCAGACTACCGTGGACGGCCGTGATGACGAACACGGTCTTGCCGTCCGGGCTTACCGCTACGGATTTGCCCCCACCCTTGCTTAGCTCCCACAACTGCGCGCCGGTAGCAGCGTCGTAGGCGATCAGGAAGGTGGGTCCGACCGCGAAGACCTTGTCTCCGCTCGGATCGGCAGCCATCGCGTTAGCAGCTCCGGCAGCCTTCACGCTAGTCCACAGCACAGAACCCGGCGAGGCACCAGCAGTACTGCCGCGCACCGGCGAGCCGACCGCCGCCGACCCGGTTCCCAGCCCCGTGAGGACGACAGCAGACGTGAGCCCTGCCGCCATCGTGAACCTCAGCCAGCCTGCGCGCATGGACACCTGCCTCCAAGAGTGCTCCCTGGCCGCGCCAGCCTCCCGACATGCTGTCACTGAGTGGACGCCTAGTCGCGCCGCCGGGTTGACGCCCGCTTTATAGCGAATCACGAGCCATTCCGCAATAGATAGCGTCGCGGGCGATCTGCTGGAGGTGAGAACTTGCCTGGCATGCCGTGGCTGGTGAGGTCCAGGCCGACGATGAAACTGGCATGACTGCGTCGCGCTGGCTCGGCATGAGCGGCTGCCCGGGTTCGGGCACCGCAGGATCATGCCGTGGTTTTGCCCGGCGTGGCCGAGGCCCGCAGGCGAGCCGGGCAAGGGTCAATGGCTCCCCTAGCGCGGGCGGCCATGGGCTGGCTTGCAGACCGTCTCGCAGGGCCGCGGGGACTCTCGCGCATGCAGCACCGGACCCATCCTGAACCGTCGACATGCCGTGCGCAGATGAGATTTCAATAGATAGATTGACAACGTATCGGTGATCTACTTATTGTTCCGGTCATGCGCCCGTCAACGACCGCGATGCGCGAGCCGACGTACTTCGTGCTGGCGGCGCTTCTCGCCGGGCCGTTGCATGGCTATGCCATCGTCAAGCGCGCGGAGGAGATGTCGAGCGGGAGAGTTCGCCTGGCCACGGGAACTCTCTACACTGCCCTCGACCGGTTGGCGGCCGAGGGCCGCGTTGAGCTGGTCAGCGAGAAAGTGGTCGGCGGCCGGGTCCGCCGTTCGTATGGGCTGACCGACGCAGGTTCAGCCGCACTGCGCGCTGAAGCGCTGCGGATGGCGGAGGCAGCCAGCCTCGTTACCGAGGCGCCACCCGGATCGCGGGCTAGCCTGCCCCACCGGAAGCCAAGAACAGCATGAACCCGCTCGAGCGCGGTCCCGGCTGCTGCTGCGCGCTTATCCGGCCTCCTATCGCCGGGATCGTGGCGAGGAGATCCTTGGCACGCTGATGGAGGCAACACCGCGCCGTCGGCAGTGGCCGCTCGCGCGTGATGTCCGGGCGCTGGTCATCGGCGGGCTGCGAGCCCGCGCCGCGCAGGACCGGGGCCGCAGCATGGCAGTCGACCTGCGCCTGACCGCGCTACTTGGCGTTGCCATCTACCTTGCTCTGGCCGGGTGGGGCTACTTGGCGACGACCGTCGTTAACGCCCAGCCCGGCGGGACGTGGGTGCAGGCTCCCGGCCCTCTAGCTGGCCAGCTCTGCTGGCAGGACTGCTAATGGCTGCCGCGTCGTCTGCTCTGGGTGCGTCGCCCGGCGGCTTCTTGTCAGCATTCTCTAGCGGCGGCAGCTGCTGCTGCCGCCGCGTCCTCCTATCGGGAGATCGTCGAGCAGGCTTGTCACTCAACTGCTGTGCCTCGCGGCAGTTGTGGTGCTGGCCAGGCGAACAGAGCGTCCGGCCAGGGGCTGGCTGTGGGTGATCAGCGCGATCGTCGCGGCGGTGGCTGTGCCGAGCTTTTCCAGGCAGTTGTCTTCTTGCCGTACCAGGCCCCAAGTCTTCTGCTCTGCATCCTGCTGGTGCTCCTGGCCTGGATTGGCATCAACGGCCAGCGGCCGCGCTAGGTACCTCTACCCTGATCGTCTCGTTGTCGGCTCTGTTGGGCGACGCGGTGATCGGTGCCGGTAACTGGTTCAGCGACCCAGCCGTCTTGGCAGCTGCCGCGCTCACAGGCATCGCCGGGTGGCGGCTGCGGCGGCGATCGGCGCCATAGCCGCGATGGCGTACCGCATCCTGAAAAGACCCCAACAGAGACACGCGTCATGACGCTAGCCGCTGCGGCGGTAAGCCGACCCTGCGAAGGAGCCCGGCCAGCAGGTGTTCGGTCAGGCCGTCCCGCAGGTGATCAGGTTCCGCTCGGCACGCCCCGGTGCCCCAGCACCTGGATCGGCGAAGCCGCGTGTCACGGGCGCGGGCCGGGATGCGCCGAGGTGTTGGGCCGGGAGCTGGCGAGTCCCACCTGGCCGGGCTGTCTGGTTCACCTGTACCGGAGCTCTGGATCCTGCCGAGCCGATCAAGGACGCCGTCCACGAGAGGCGTCCCGCTTCCCCTCCGCGGGCTCGCTATGGTGCATCTCATGCCTGCAGATCGACAACCTTTTCTCCGGAATCGACGCGTGTCGCCGGGCTGACTGGTAAATTCAACGCTCTGCGGTGCGTGGATCAGACCGGAAGCATCGACTCCGACCTCAGCAAAGAGCTGACGACGCCGCCAGCAGCAAGGGGCATGCCCGCCTGTTTCCTCGATGAGGAGGCTATGCACTGATCGCTCCGTAACCGTGCCACTGGTGACCGTCACGCTTGTACCTTCCGTCAAGCGGCCGCTGCCCCGAACCCGGTCAAGCCAAGCAGGACGCGACCCTCGGCGGCGCTCCTCCCGCCGCCTGTCGTGAGCCCCAAGGCGCACAGCAGAACCGTGAGACCCGCTCGACGCCTCGCGGGTCCGTCTGATGACCGGCACCGCGAGTCTCTGGCGCTGACCTGACCCGCGCGTGAACAACCCCGGGGAGGGCAAGATCGCCGCCTTGCGACGGAATCGCGACCATGGTCGTTTCGGCTCGAAGGTCGCCGCGTTCCGGCGCTCCACGCACGCCCATGTGCGTATTGTCGAGTTCTACTCCGTCCGCAGGGCCGTTCCAGCGCCGTGAGGCACTGCAGCGGAGAATGCATGCGCTGCCGTAGATCCAGCTCGACCCTGACGGATCAGCATGGCCAAGCTCGCGGCTGGACCGTATACGGGTGGTTCAAGAGCTACCCCCGAAGCAGCCAGGCGTTGGGTTGGCCATGTGGTGCTGCCGTTGGCCACGAGATGAACGGCTGGTGGTTGTCCATGGGGGTTGCCGCGCACGACGCCGCACACCTTCAAGGCGGCTTGGCGGCTTTTCAAAAAGTCGTCGGCAGCGAGCAGTGACGAACGTGATCCGGTCCTGAGAAGGAAGCCACGAGCACGGCCATTTCAGGTCGGGAAAGATGGCCTTCCCAGCGACCACGTGGTTCCCAGGAACCAAGTACGTCGACTGGATCGGCGTCGACGGCTATTTCAGCCCATCGCGCCAGAGCTTCAGAAAGGTCCTCGGTTGCCAGTTGCGCAACATCAGGCGGCTGACGCGCGAGCCAATCTATCTGGCTGAAACAGGCATCACCGACAGCACCCAGGAAGCCCATCAGATCGCTGCGCTCTTCGCCGGGATCTGGCGCTGGCATACTGGCCGGATTCATCTCGTTCGACCTGAACAGGAGGCCTCGTGGAGCCTGGGCGGCAAGCCACTCAAGGATGCGGCCTCCGAAGGGACTGTGGCGCGCCTTCCCACAAGGCCCGCCCATAGGCTGCATCAGGGCCCCCGGTAACGGCACTGGAATGGGCCATCTAGATCGGTGTCGCGGTTCTGGGTGAGGTGGCGTTGCTGGACGCGGCTGCGGCTTACGGGGCGGCCAGGCGGGCCGCTGCTGCCGGCCAATCTGGGTCTGGATCACGCTCCGCATGGCGCCGCGGTGCGGATGGTCGGTTGTCGTGCGCCGGGACAGAAACTTCACAGGCAAGGGAAGGTTTGGCGTTTCCTGGCAGTTGGACCGCTCAGACACTCAGTGCGGTGCGTCAGATGTCGCCCGGTGGCCGGTGGGTTCTGAAGGAGGAGATGCTCTTGACCGACGTTGCTACTGCCGCGGACAGCGACAGGATAACCGGCGAGATCCTCAAGGTCGCGGGGGTCGTCGTCCTCGGCGCGATCATGTCGATCCTCGATATCACGGTCGTCAACGTCGCCCTTCCGACGTTCCAGACCACGTTCGGGTCGGCCGGTCACCCGCTGGCCTACTCCACGGTGGCGTGGACCGTCACCGGCTACACGCTCGCGCTGGCCACCGTCATCCCGGTCACGGGCTGGGCCGCGGACCGGTTCGGCACCAAGCGCCTGTACATGACCGCGCTCGCGCTGTTCACCGCTGGCTCCGCGCTGTGCTCGGTGGCCTCCAGCATCAGCATGCTGATCGGCTTCCGGGTGCTGCAGGGCCTTGGCGGCGGGATGCTGATGCCGCTCGGCATGATGATCATTACCAGGGCGGCCGGCCCGAGGCGGATGGGCCGCCTCATGGCGATCCTCGGCGTGCCGATGCTGCTCGGACCGATCGGCGGGCCGATCCTCGGCGGCTGGCTGATCGACAGCGCCAGCTGGCACTGGATCTTCCTCATCAACGTCCCGATCGGCGTGATCGCGCTGGTCTACGCGCTCGTGGCATTGCCGAAGGACTCCCCGCGCCCGTCGGAGTCCTTCGACTTCCTCGGCGTGCTGATGATGTCCCCTGGCCTGGCCCTGTTCCTCTACGGCGTCTCCTCGATCCCCGCGGAGGGCAAGGTCGGAACGCCCAAGGTGCTCGTCCCCGCGCTGATCGGCCTGGCCCTGGTCGTCACCTTCGTCCTGTACTCATTCAAACCCAAGCATCCGCTGCTGGACCTGCGGCTGTTCCGCAACCGCGACCTCGCGGTCAGCATCATCACGATGTTCCTGTTCGCGGTGGCATTCTTCGGCGGCCTGCTGCTGGTACCCACCTACTTCCAGCAGATCCGCGGCGAGTCCGTGCTCAGGGCCGGCCTGCTGGTGGCGCCGCAGGGCATCGGCGCAATGCTGACCATGCCGATCGCCGGTACCCTGACCGACAAGTTTCCGGTCGGCCGGATCGTGCCTTTCGGCCTCGTCTTCATCGCGGTCGGCATGGCCGGCCTGACCCAGATCAGCTCCACCACGTCCTACCCCGTGCTGCTCGGACTCCTGTTCATCATGGGCCTGGGCATGGGCGGCACGATGATGCCGATCATGACCTCCGCGCTCAAGACGCTGCGCGCGGCCGAGGTCGCCCGCGGTTCCACGCTGCTCAACATCACCCAGCAGATCGCCAGCTCCGTCGGCGTGGCAGTGATGTCGGTCATCCTCACTAACGGCTTGAAAGACGCCAAGCTCGCCTACCCGGCGATCGCGGCCCGCAATAACCCTCAGATCGCCGCGCAGATCGGCGGCAAGGCCGGCATCAACGAGGGCCTATCCCAGGCCGCGAACGCGTTCGCCCACACGTACTGGGTGGCCTTCGCGCTCGTCGGGATGACCGTCGTCGCGGCCCTGTTCCTTCCCCGCAAGCGCGAGGAATCGCACCTGCCGGATCACGAGGAATCCGAGGCCACTCCGGTAATCGTGCACTAAAAGCATCTCTCATTGGGTTGCGGGCCAATGCCCGCACGGTGCAACGAACCTTGCCGACCCTCGAACGGGAGAAGGCGATGCCGGATCCCATGGCGGCCCGGGGGTGCGGTAGAGCCGTGGTAGGCGATGGTGGCGTAGTCGTCCCTCGACGTGGTCCCGACGCTGCTGCCGGTGACGAATACCCTGCCGGCCGCGCGGCCAGCGGACTGGCGTCGTCGGCGCCGTTTGCTGGGCCGTTGTAAGCGTGGGCCATCGCGACGCACGGTCCGGACGTTGTAGGCGATGGTGGCGTAGTCGTCGCCGACGGCGCTGCCGCCCCAGCTGGCCCCGGTGATGTACGCCCTGCCGTTGCCGGGAGCGGCGACCGCACGGGCGAAGTCGCTGCCGCCCGGCGGCGAGGGGATGCCGGGGATGTGGTAGCGCCGGGCCCATAGCTCGCGGCCAGCTGGGCCCTATGGCGACCGTGGCGTAATGATCGTAGCCGTGGCTGGTCCCGGTGACGACCACGCGCCCGCCGGGACTGACGGCCACCGAGCTGGCCCCGTCGATTGGGCGGTGGCTGCCGTAGAATCTGGCCCAGAGGCGCGCGCCAGTGCGGGCGTTGTATTTTTTTTTTTTTTTTTTTTTTTTTTTTTTTTTTTTTTTTTTTTTTTTTTTTTTTTTTTTTTTTTTTTTTTTTTTTTTTTTTTTTTTTTTTTTTTTTTTTTTTTTTTTTTTTTTTTTTTTTGCCACCGTGCCGATCTCAGGCTGGGGCCAGTTTGCTCTGGACGTAGCCGGTCACGAACACCCGGTTACCGCCGGGCTCACGATCGCGTTGGGCACGCCACGATTGCCCGGCGCGTACCAGGCCACCCACAGCTAAGCACATTAGGAGGCACGATCAGCGACCGTGGCGAAGCTGATCCTGTTGTCTGCGCCACCAGCTGCGCACGGTGACGAACACCTTGGTACCGTCGCGGGCCATCGACACGGCGGTGGCGTAGTCGCCGTCGTTAGCCGGGCTGATGAAACGGGCGACGCCGAGCTGCATGCCGTCGGAGGCGCGGTAGGCGACCGTCGCATAGTCCCCGATTGCCCGGACCCCTGCTCGCTGCTTCCGGTCACGAACACTGTGGCGCATCCGGCTTACCGCCACGGCCGTGGCATAGTCGTATGTTCCCGATCCGATGTACCGCGCGGTCCACAGCTGGGCTGCCGGTGGCGGCGTTGTAGGCCGCTGTCAGGTAGATCGCTGGAATCGGTGGCCGGCGTGGCGCCTTTGCTTTGCCCGGTGACGAACACCGCGCCGCCGTCCGGGCTGACCGCCACCGAGCTGGCCGCATCGGAGCATTTTCCAGGGCAGTTTAACCGCTGGAGCCAGAGCTCGCACCGGGACCGGCCAGCTGACGGGCCCCACGAATGATGAGGTCCTGGCTGGGTGCATTGCTGCGGCGGCCCTGGTCCTGCCGTCACCCCGAGCGCGCCGACTACAGCACCGCGGCCACCACGGCGGTCGCTGCTATCAATGACCTGCGCATCTCGACCTCCATCGTCCGGTCATCACCGCTGGTGGCGGCGCTGGGCCCCGCTGACCGCCGGAGCCATCGCTGGTAGGACGTGGTGCGCGCAGATGCGGTTTACCGGACTGGCACCCGGCGACCTGGGCGGCCTACAAGATCGCCGCGCTGTCGGCGGCGGTCAGCTTCATGCCGCTACGGCTATCCCCAGCACGACCACGGCGCAGCCGACGAGGGCGGTCCACTTGGACACCGGAGCCAGCAGGGCTCCCACCGGGACGGGCGACAGCAGCATTGCCACGCGCAGCATCAGTGCGTCCGCGAGGCAGGTGAACCCAGAGACAATGATCTGGGCAGCCATGGCGATCTTCCTCCCCGGCGGGTTCGCGAGCAGCTTCCATCTTCTGTGTACCCGTCATGACGCCCTAGGCATGCATGCGGGACACCTCGGATTCCGGTAAGCCAATGGCTGCCCTTCCAGGTCATCCTCGGGCGGAGCGAGCTCAGCAGGAATCCAGCTGTCCGACGTCAAGCTGCCAGCGCCGTTGGTTGTCCCGTCCTTCCCGATCCAGGCCAATGCCAAAGCCCTGCCAGGCAGCGGCATCTCGCTCTACGCGGCCGCGCCGTTCTTCAGCGACCTGAAGTTCGAAAGCGGCCCCCACACATACAGGTATTTGGAGTCGGTGCCTTGATCCTTATCATCCCCGGCGAGCGCCTTGGGTGCCGATTATCTCGATGCTGACACCGCCAAGCTGGACATCGAAGATGAAGTGCGGTTCTGGGTCGGCGGCGCAGTAGTCGGTGGTCTGGGTCATCGTGCCGATCCCGGCGAAAGTCGTGCGGTCGGGAGTGACCGGGTGACGTCCCTCGCCATTGTCGGCTACTTGCCACCATGCGCCCTGACCGACCTGTGCCGGGTCGCTTGACTCGGTGATCGGCCCGCCAATCCAGGCCCTGTTGCCGCTGACCGACAGGCATGTTACCCGGCCGCTGAACGTGGTTTCCTGGCCTGCTTCCCAATAGTCGTAGCGCCAGGTGCCGCGCACGGTACCGTCCGCGAATAGCGCGGCGTGGTATTCCAGCGGGTCCTGCTGGACGGTCACGCCGAATACGCTAGGGCCGAGCAGAACATAGGTCCGGCCGTCCACCTGCGCCCGGAGGTCGCTGCTGCCGTGAGCGGGCTGAGCTGCCGCCGCGGTTGTTATGGTGCCGGCGCACGTGAGGACGATGCAGCCGAGCGCCGCCGTCCAAGTAAGCCTCGACATTGATGTGCTCCTTCGGCTCGACATCTCATCCGACGGCTCCCACAATGAGCGTCTGGCCTGCTGTCGTCTTGCACCAGGCGAGCCGGATAGGCACGAAATGCGAATAGGCAGGTGCGTGAGATCGGATGGCTGGCGGCCATGTACCAGTGACCACGGGAAGCCGGGCGTCTCGTCGCGCGGACGTCGACGGCTTCCTGGTCACCTGGGTGCGGTTCCCGCCGTTGCTGAAGCTCCCGCTGCACACCCACGATCGGGCCACTGTCGCGGTGATCTTGAGCGGCTCCTTCCATGGGCTCATGCGCCATTCCAGCCATCCGTGCCCGCTCGCCACCACCATTACTGAGCCGCCGGGAGAGGTGCACGGCAACCAGTTCGAGCAGGCCGGCGCCGATGTGCTGACGATCCAGCCGGACCCAGAACGGCTCGAGCTACTCGAGCCGTTCGCCGACGTTATCGGCGAGGTCAACTACCTGCGGGATCCGGTCGTGGCATCGCTGGCCAGCCGGGCCGCCAGGGAGCTGCGTGTTCCGGACCAGATCAGTGCGTTCGCGGTGGAAGGTCTCGTGCTCGAGATGCTCGTCCTGGCCGCCAGGCAGCGGGGATCGGCGGGCATCGGAGGCGATCGGCGGCCGCCAAACTGGCTCGCCGAGGCCAGGAACCTGCTCCACGATCGACAGCCACGAGCAACTGCAGATCGCCGATCTGGCCAGCGCGGTCGGCGTTCACCCGGCGCACCTGGCCCGGACCTTCCGCCTGCACTTCGGCACGCCAGTCGGCAGCTACGCGCGCCGCCTGCGGCTGATATGGGCGGCCGGCCGGCTAGGGAATTCGGATGATCCGATCGCCCAGATCGCGCTCGACGCGGGCTTTTTCGACCAGAGTCACTTCACGCGCGCGTTCAAGCAGAACTTCGGCCAGACCCCGCTCGCTTATCGCAACGCAGCCAGCGAATAACGGGTGCGCCTGTTACGCCGCCATACTCCGAGATCCGGGTCCGGATGGCCGACTTCAAGTTGGGGTTGAGCGCTTCGAAGTGGTCGCAGACAGGGTCGGCCCGGCGCTAGGACCCGAATTCCTTGCTCAGCCATTCGACGCCGAATCGCACCAGCGGCCTGGCCGGGAACAGGTGACTTTCAGCTTTCCCGACCTGGCCGCTGGCACCGCAGCCCGCATCGAGCGCCAGCCGGCCGATGACCGCAAACGGATCCTGGTCGCCGACGGCCCGTTCATACGGGAACGCGCCAATCGCCGTGGACGTGTCGTGGTCGGAGACATCCCGCCAGATGACCTTGCCGTCCTCCCGGACCGGAATCACATGGCTTGCCAGCCGCTTGTCCGGGCTGTCCACCAGGGACTCAGCGTGGTGGAGGATGGTCAGCCGCTCCAGCGGCGCGCCGAGCAGCAAGACCTGCCCGTCTACCTCGACGAGCTTGGCCAGCGGCGAGCCCGGCCCGAAACCGTGATCCCACGGCTGATCCTCGGTCAGCCAGCCTGCCGAGGAGCCGATGGCCGCCATCCGCCGGAAATGGCTGCCGCTGACCTTCGCGCCGGGCCAGGTACGGATGCGCTCAGGGACACGACCCATCTGACGGTCGGTCTCGGAGAACTCGGGGTCGAACGGCGGGCGCTCGGACCGGTACGCCTCCTGCCACTCCGGCGGCCACCCGGTCAGGCCCCCGGTGCTGTCATTCCAGCCCACGTACGCCATCAGCGTCCCGGCCGCACCCAGGACATCGAGCAGCGCCAGCACAACCGTCTCCGCGCCCCCCACCACCCAGCCAATGGCACTCATGCGGGTATGCACCATCAGCACGCCACCCGGCCGGACGCCCAGCGCACGCAGATCCCTGACCAGGTCAGACCGCGTCACCGGATGGCTGTTGCGCATCACCTCAGCTGCGGGCATGCGCGGACCGTAGCACCTGACGCCCAAGCCAGCCAGGCATTATTGTCGCCTCGGCCAAGCCGGTGGTTGCAGCGTGCCACAGATGGGCCATGCGCCGATGGTGCGCTCCAGTGGTCCTCGCCCTCATCGTCCGAACGCCCACGCGACCATGAGCGGGAACTCCCGTCCCAGAAGGCATCGCCGTGCGACCCGGCCGGCTCGGTCATAACCACCTCCCCGCCGGCGTCCGCAGCGCCGCGGCCCACCGGGTCGCGTTCTCGAGGAGGCTCCTGCGTGCCTGCGACGAAGTATGCGCGCGGAAGCGGGTCGGCATCGGCAGGCGGCCGGTAACCTCCGCCCGGCGACGCGCAGAAAACCGCGCCGTAGATATCGGGATGGCGCATCCCATAGCGAGCGCGAGCTCTCCCGCCCGCCGAGACGCCAAATACGGCCGTGCGCGCCGCGGGCAGGGCCACTCCGAACCGCGTCTGCGTCCACCGTCGTACGACCTCGACGAGGAGCGTCTCGTGCGCCTCGAACCGCTCCGGATCGAAACCCGGTGAGTACTCGCGCAACCGGAGCGCCTCGTCGGGTAAGCCCCTGGTGCACCCCCACCACCATCGTGGCCGGGACGTCCGCTGTCTTCAGGTCTCCGGCCCACGACGAGACGAGCTGACCGTCCCCGGCGAACACGATCGCCTCGGGCGGGCGCGCTGGGACGTACGCCGTCACCTGCCGCCCACCGTCGTAGTCGAACGTCTCGGTGACCAGCTCTCCCTTGATGGACGACGACATCTGTCACCGTCTCCTTGCCAGTAGCGGCCGAGGCCGCGTTGCCCGGGGGTCAATCCTGGCGAATTCTTCGCTGCCGATCCAGTCGCCGTCGCCAGAGCCGGGTTCTGCGCGCAGCCGCTCGTCTGATCGACCCGATGACAGACCACCCCCGAATCGGCAACTTGTTTTGATTGTCTCCCGGAGCCTGAAGGTCTGGATCTTACCCGCGCTGCTACTTTGCGTAGCCGACCTGCTACATTTTGCCACATGCGGCGAGCCAGTCCGTCTTGGCGCTAGCCATGACCTTCACGCACGTCATGGAGCATGTCGCGCAAGGGTTCGAAGCGCTTGGTGCACTTGTGCTCGCTGCCGGGGCACTGTGGTCCTTCCGTTGGCTGCCTTCATGTGGCGTCGGTCGAGGCAACCGAAGGCAACCTACGCCGTCCTGCGGCAGGCCTTCGGCGGCACTTTGCTGCTGGGCCTGGAAGTGCTGGTAGCAGCCGATCTCGTCCGGACAATCGCTGTCGCAACCACTCTGAATAACGTGCTAATTCTCGGACTCATTGTCCTTATCAGGACCTTTCTTAGCTTCTCGCTGGAAACGGAAATAGACGGGACACTCCCATGGCGTCGCGGACTCACGACGGGCGCCGACGTCACCCAGCGAGCATTTGCCAGCGCGCGAAAAGAACCGGGGCCCTAACAATGCGCAGCAGTTCACCATCCGCAAGCGAACCCGGCCTTCGTGTCCTCGTGATCGCACGCGCGCGGCTTGTGAGACCGTTCAGGCTCGTGAGACCTACAGGCGGCTCGGGGCGGCACTCCTACTCCTCGACGGGTCCGCCCTTCAGCAGAAATGATTCGGCGTCAAGGTACGCGGCCCGGGTTGATTCGCCCAGGATCGGAGTCGCCTCGGTAGCCTGCACATGCTCACCAAGCAAGCCTGCCTTGCGGAGTCGCTCGATGACGTCGGCCTCAAGGCCGCTCAGGTAGACGCGACCGCCACCAGCCGCTACGTGCCCGGCGTAGTCGGAGATGACCTTTATGAAGGTCGCCCCGAGTGACGTGCGTTTGCGCAGCCGCAGAATTAGCGCGGCCGACTCCGCCGCGGACGGGTCCGGGAGCTTCGCTTGCAGTGTGCGCGAGCCCGCGTAGAGCAGGCTGCCGTAGACATTCAGGATCGTCACGTGATGGCTGGGCAGCTTGTGCGGCGGTGGTGCCTCAGCAGCGCGCCCGTCCTCGAGCGGGATGAGTTCGACAACCTGCAGGTCCATAGCATCGCTATTGAGTTGGAGCAGCAGCGAGACCGCGACGCTTACGCCCACAGCGACGGCCACCGGGAGCAGCAGCGTGGCTGTCAGCGTGGTGATGATGGCCACCTGAGATGTTGGCCCGGTGCGCCAGATGACGCTGAGCTGCCCAGGCTGGAATGAGCGGAGACCGAAGAATATGAGCACGGCGCTTAGTGTCGGTAGCGCGACCAAGCCAACTGCACTGGAGAAGGCGGCGAGGATGATCCCCATCCAGATCCCGCCTGCGACGGCAGCAAACCGGCTCCGCGCGCCGGACTGCACGCTGATGTTGGTGTCGCCTAGCGATGCGCCAACCGGAATCCCGGACCAAAGGCTGGATGCCAGGTTTCCGATACCCTGAGCAAGCACATCCCCGCTGCCTCCAGGCACCGTCGGCCCGTCGCTCGGCGCGAGCTCGCTGACCCCTGCACCCTGAACCACGATGATCGCCGTGACCGCGAGTGCGCCGCTAATCATGCCGTAGGACAGCACGCCGAAGTCCGGCAGCGCCGGTACTGGGATCCCCGGCAGGATGTGTCCGATGTCCCTGACCCTTCGGACGCTGTCAGCGCTGGCCGCAGCTACGACGATGGTCGGGACAATGACAGCGAGCAGCGTCGGCCTGGGCCACGCGCGTGCGGTACATCACGACCAGGATGGCGATGGCGGACAAGCCGGTGAGGAGTGCACCGAGGTTGATCGAAGCTGGGTGCAACAGCACGCTGAGCGCCTGCTGCACAGCTACCCGCCCGTGAGCCTGTGCACCGGTCAGCCCGGCCACCTGGCCGCAGACAATGTTCACCGCGATGCCGGTCAGGAAGCCGATCATGACCGAATGAGAAACGAAGCGCGTGTATCGACCCAGTCGGAGCAGCCCGGCGGCCAAGAGCGCGACTGCCACCAGCAGAGTCAGCAGCGCTATCGCGGCGGGGCGCTGCGCCTGATGCACGGAGCGCAGTGCCGAGCTTGCCGCTAGCGCGACCGCACCGGTCGTCGAGATAACCATCAGGCGCGTTCGCGCGGAGAGGCCGCCGCCGATCGTCCCGGCAAAACAGGCGTACAGACCCTGGATCGGCTCGACACCGATAAGTGCCGCAGTCGCCATCCCACCAGGAACGCTGCCAATGGCAATCTGGAGTCCGGCGACCACGTCGGCGGCAAGCGCACGCGGCTGAGAAACGAATGCGCGCAAGCTGCCGCGCAACCGGGACAGCATGCCGCTGATGTGTCCCGGCAGCGTCATCGCGCCATCGTCCGCGCATTCCGGTCGGTGCTGGACCACCCGGACCGGGTGATTCGTCGCCGCGCCGACGTGAGTCATCAGGACTGTTCGCCTCTTCACCCGCGTGGGGTGGTGCGTGCGGGCGCCGCGGAAGCGATCGTGGCGGTAGGTCGGTTGCCGGGCAGCTGACGTCGGCGACGGCCCGTACAGGCTTGCTCCAGACTCGCGTCCGACCATCGGGGAGGCAGAACATGAACTATCCGGCGATCGAGGATCACGGGCTGATCGGCGATCTGCAGACAGCGGCATTGGTGGCTACAGACGGCACCGTGGACTGGATGTGCCTGCCGCGTTTTGATTCCCCGAGTGTGTTCGCGTCGCTGCTGGATCAGCGCGGGGGCGGCCGGTTCACCCTCGCGCCAACCGGAGGCAAGCACACGACCAGGCAGATGTACCTGCCAGGCACCGCCATCTTGGTGACGAGGTTCTTGTCGGAAGCCGGGGTTGTCGAGGTCGTGGACTTCATGCCGGTCGAGACACCCCAGGTAGCTACGGACCGGCACCGGCTGATCCGCATGATCACCGGCATCCGCGGCAAGATGACCTTCGAGGCCCGGGTGGAGCCGCGGTTCGACTACGGCCGCTCAGGGCACAAGACGCACGTCACGGATGCCGGCGTGGTGTTCGATGGCGGGTCGCCGGTGCTCAGCCTGTCCAGCACCTGGCCGGTTGAGACAGACGGGGATGACGCCAGGGCCCGGTTCACCGTCAAGGCCGGGGAGAGCGGGGCGTTCATCCTGGAGTCCGGCAAGTCGCCGCGCCCGGCCAAGATCAGCGCGAGCCAGCTGGAGCGGTGGTATGCGGAAACCACCGAGTTCTGGCGGAACTGGCTCGCGCGGGGCACCTACCGCGGCCGGTGGCGCGAGGCCGTGGAGCGGTCGGCCATCACGCTCAAGCTGATGCAGTACGCTCCCACCGGCGGCCTGGTCGCGGCGCCGACCGCGGGCCTGCCCGAGCAGGTGGGCGGCGAGCGGAACTGGGACTACCGCTACACCTGGATCCGGGACGCGTCCTTCTCGGTGTTCGCGCTGCTCGGGCTCGGCTTCACCGACGAGGCGGCGGGCCTGGCGGCCTGGATCCGGCACCGCGTCGAGGAACGCACCGGCGGCAACGGCTCGGCTCCGCTGGCCATCATGTACCGGGTGGACGGCAGCTCGGACCTCGACGAGTTCACTCTCGACCACTTCGAGGGATACAAGGGCTCCAGCCCGGTCCGGATCGGCAACGGCGCGGCGGCCAGCTGCAGCTCGACATCTACGGCGAGGCCATCAACTCCATCTACCGCTTCGATCAGATGACGCCGGTCGTCGCTGAACGGGGCTGGAACGACCTCGTGGCGATCCTGGACTGGCTGTGCGAGCACTGGGACCAGCCCGATGCGGGGATCTGGGAGACCCGCGGCGGCAGCCGCCCGTTCATGTACAGCAGGCTCCAGTCCTGGGTCGCGTTCGACCGGGCCATCAAGATGGCCACCGAACGGTCCCGCCCGGCCGACGTCGCCCGCTGGACCGCCGAACGTGACCGGCTCTACCGCACCGTCCTGGACAAGGGCTGGAACCCCAAGCTGAAGGCGTTCGTCCAGTACGAGGGCAGCGACGTGCTCGACTCGTCCACGCTGCTCATGCCCGCCGTCGGCATCATCGTGCCCACCGACGAGAAGTGGGCATCGACCATGGCCGCGATGGACAAGACGCTGGTCACCGACAGCCTGGTCTACCGGTACGACCCCAAGGCATCCCCGGACGGCCTGCGCGGATCAGAAGGAACCTTCTCGCTGTGCACCGGCTGGTACGTGGACGCGCTGACCCGCTCCGGCCGGCTGGACGAGGCCCGGCTCACCTTCGAGAAGATGCTCACCTACGGCAACCACCTCGGCCTGTTCTCCGAGGAGATCGGCATTACCGGCGAGCAGCTCGGCAACTTCCCGCAGGCCTTCACCCACCTAGCCCTGATCAACGCCGCGATCAACCTCGACCACCAGCTGGACCTGCGGCGGACCGCCGTCGCAGCCTGACCGGGAAGGCGAAGGGCAGCCCGTGAGCGGGTAACCCGCTGAGCCCTACGGCGATTCAGGCCGGGCTTCATGGGTACGCCAGCACGGGTACCGCTCACGGGCTAGGTGACCGTTGTCCGGTCATCGCGGCATGGAGGGGGCAACCATGGCGGTAGCGGTCGGCATCGACCTCGGCACGACTAACTCGGTGATCGCGATCACCGAGGCGGGAAAGCCTACGGTCGTCCCGAATGCGGAAGGCTCCCGGACAACACCGTCTGTAGTCGCGTTCACCGAGCAAGGCGAGCGCCTGGTCGGCCAGCTCGCGAGGCGCCAGGGGATCTTGAATCCGAAGGGGACGATCTACTCGGCCAAGCGCTTCATGGGCCGCCGGTTCGACGAGGTGACGAGCGAGATGACCGCCGTCTCCTACGACGTCGTGCCTGGGCCCGACGGCATGGCTCGATTCGACGTGCGAGGCAAGCTTTACGCGCCTGAGGAGATCTCAGCGCAGATCCTGCGCAAGCTCACCGAGGATGCCTCGAAGTTCATCGGCGAGAAAGTGACCGAGGCGGTCATCACCGTGCCGGCTTACTTCAACGATGCGCAGCGGCAGGCCACCAAGGACGCTGGTCGCATTGCTGGGCTTGAGGTCCTTCGGATCATCAACGAGCCCACCGCGGCGGCGCTGGCCTACGGGCTGGACAAGAAGGGCGCGGAAACAGTCCTCGTCTTCGACCTTGGCGGCGGTACGTTCGATGTCAGCATCCTGGACATCGGCGACGGCGTCATCGAGGTCCGCGCCACGGACGGGGACACGCATCTTGGCGGCGACGACTTCGACCGCCACGTCGTCGACTACCTCGCGGACGAGTTCAAGGCCAGCAACGGCATCGACCTGCGCGATGACCCGCAGGCGCTCCAGCGCCTGTTCGAGGCCGCCGAGAAAGCCAAAGTCGAGCTGTCATCGGTGACTCAGACCTCGATCAGCTTGCCGTTCGTCACCGCCGATGCCACCGGGCCTAAGCACCTGAACACGGCACTCACCCGGGCCAAGTTCGACCAGCTCACCGCCGATCTCGTGCAGCGAACCGTCAAGCCGGTCGAGGAGGCGATGGCCGACGCCAAGCTCACGGCGAACGACATCGATGAGGTGATCCTGGTGGGCGGGTCCACCCGGATTCCCGCCGTCCAGGCTCAGGTGCGCCGCCTCACCGGCGGCAAAGACCCGAACATGACGGTCAACCCGGACGAGGTCGTGGCCCTGGGCGCGGCGATCCAGGCGGCCGTAATCAAGGGTGAAGTTCAGGACGTCGTCCTGCTCGACGTGACGCCGCTCTCGCTGGGCGTTGAGACCCTCGGCGGCATGATGACCAAGGTGATCGAGCGCAACACGACGATCCCGGCCCGGCGCACTGAGGTGTTCAGCACGGCCGAGGACTCACAGCCGGCGGTCGACGTCGTGGTCCTGCAGGGCGAGCGCGAGCGCGCCGGGGACAATCGCGTGCTAGGGCGGTTCCGGCTGGAGAACATCCGGCCCGCACCTCGCGGAGCCCCCCAGATCGAGGTCACCTTCGACATCGACGCTAACGGCATTCTGAAGGTGTCGGCGCGCGACCAGGACACAGGCGCCGAGCAGCGGATCACTGTCAGCGGCAGCTCGAACCTCGGCCAGTCCGAGGTCGAGCGGATGGTGGCCGACGCCGAGAGCCACCGAGAGGAGGACCGGCGCCTGCGCGAGCTGGCCGACGCGCGCAATGAACTGGATTCGGTCGCGTACCAGGCGGAGCACGGACTGGCCGAGCTCGGTGCTGCGGCGCCAGTGCACGAGAAGGCGCGGATCGAGATGCTGGTGAGCGATGCCCGGCAGGCGATCACCGAGCCAGCGCCACTCGACCGGCTCAGGGCCTTGACAAGCGAGCTCCAGCAGGCCTATCACTCGCTCGGCGCGTCAGCCTCGGCCGCCGGCGCAGGCGGGGCTGGGCCGACCGCAAATCAGGGTACGCCGGGTAGTTCGGACAATGACGAAGTCATCGACGCTGAATTCACCACCGATGAGTGACACGCCGGGGCCAGGGCCGCAGCCGCCGGCCAGCTCGGGCGGGCTGGCCGAGGACGATCAGGACGTAGCCAGGCTCGAGGCGCGCGTCGAGGATCTTGCCGACCAGCGACTGCGAGCACTCGCCGAGCTGGACAACGCGCGCAAGCGCTATGACCGCGAGCTGGGATCGGCGCGGGCCCAGGAACGGATCAGGGTCACCAGGGAATGGCTGCCTGTCCTTGACAACCTGGAGCGGGCACTAGCGCACTCCGACGCGGACCCGGAGTCGATCATCGGCGGGTTGCGGGCAGTGACCGACCAGGCGGTCGAGCTGGTGTCCCGGCTCGGCTTTCCCCGGCAGGACGACCTCGGGGAGACCTTTGATCCCTCGCGTCACGATGCGGTCGGGTCCAGAGCCGATGCCGACGCCCCGGATGGCACCGTGGTCGAGGTCCTGCAGCCAGCCTACGGCGAGGGTGACCGCCAGCTGAGACCGGCGCTCGTCGTCGTCGCGAAGGGCGATTTATGGCGCCCGCCCGTGATTTCTACGAGATCCTGGGCGTGCCGCGGACAGCGAATCAAGATGAGATCCAGCGCGCCTATCGCAAGCTGGCCCGCAAACACCATCCGGACGTCAGCAAGGATCCGAGCTCCGAGGAGACGTTCAAGCAGGTCTCCGAAGCCTACGACGTGCTGTCTGATCCAGACGTTAGAAAGCGCTACGACGCCTTCGGATCTGACTTCCGTCGGGTGAGCGAGGACGTCGATCCTGGAGCATACGGCCGGGCAACGCAGGCTCGCGCTGGCAGCGGTGCAGGGCCTGGCCAGGGCTTCCCGGCCGACGTCGACCTAGAGGACCTGTTCGGCAGCATGTTCGGGGGCAGGGCTGCGCGCGGGCGCGCGGCCTGGGGCCCGATACCTGGCGCGGACCAAGAAAGTGAGATCGAGGTCTCGGTCGCCGAGGCCTACAAGGGAGGCCTCAGGTCGGTCACCATCCAGGGCCCGGAAGGAACGACCAGGACACTAAAGGTGACCATCCCGGCGGGGGTGACCGACGGGCAGCGGATCAGGCTCGCTGGTCAAGGCGGCCGCGGCACCGAAGGCGCGCCGCCTGGCGACCTGTACCTCATCGCCAGGATCGCAGCGGATCCGCGATACCGCGTGGAAGGCAGGGATGTCTACGTGGAGCTGCCGCTGGCCCCCTGGGACGCAGCGCTTGGGACCACGGTGGCGATCGAGACCCCGGACGGCGAGGCCAAGGTGAAGGTCCCGGCAGGCACGTCCAGCGGCAGGCGGCTGAGGCTGCGCGGGCGCGGGTTGCCGAATCCGCGCGGCAGCCCAGGTCACCTATTTGCAACGGCCCGGGTCATGGTTCCCGGCAAGCTCTCGCAGGAGGAGAAGCGCCTGTTCAGCGAGCTAGCCGAGTCCTCCGACTTCGACCCAAGGGTGGCGGCCCAGTGAGGACAGCACGACCCGTCGACACGGCGACGAGCGCCGAAGCGCGCCGAGGAGGCAGTAATGACCGGTCCGGGTGAACCCGCGGTGGCGAGTTACACACTGAGCCGTCCGGCCCGCCTCGATCTGGAGTCATTCGCCCGGGCGACGCAAACTCACCCAGACCTGGTCAGACGGCTGGTCGTTCTCGGCGTTCTCGACGCGCACACCGATGTGGCAGGACGGTTGTGGTTTTCCTTCGCGCAGGTGGCCTCATTGGCGAGGATCAAGCGCCTGCGCGCAAGTTTCTCTGTCAACTACGCGACGGTAGGCCTTGTGTGTGACCTGCTGGACAGGGTTGCCGACCTGGAGACGAGGGCACGCGAGTCGCGACGTAGTGGAGGCGAGCGATGGATCCCAACCGCCTGACGACCAAGTCCGCCGAGGCGCTGCAAGCTGCGCAGTCGAAGGCCGCTCGCCTCGGTCACACCGAGGTCGACGGGGAGCACTTGCTCGATGCCCTGCTCGACCAGCCTGGCGGCCTCGTGCCGCGCCTGGTGGCCCAGTCCGGTGTGGACGCTGACAAGCTAGCGGCCGAGCTTGAGTCCGAGCTGGCACTGCGGCCGAAGGTCAGCGGGCCAGGTGTGGCACCGGGCCAGGTGGCTGTCACCCAGCGCCTGGCCCGGCTGCTCGACGCCGCCGACCAGGAGGCGGCCGGCTGAAGGACGAGTACGTGTCCGTCGAGCACTTGCTGCTCGGCTTGCTCGATGAGGGATCCGCGTCCAGTGCCGGCCGCTTGCTCCGCGACGCAGGGCTGACTAAGGACGGCTTCCTTCGTGCGCTGACCGACGTCCGCGGGAATCAGAGGGTCACATCAGCGAACCCGGAGGCGAGCTATGAGGCACTCGAGAAGTACGGGCGTGACCTGGTAGCTGAGGCGGCGGCAGGGCGCCTGGATCCGGTGATCGGCCGGGATGCGGAGATCCGGCGTGTGATCCAGATTCTGTCGCGCAAGACGAAGAACAACCCCGTGCTGACCGGCGATCCCGGAGTCGGCAAGACGGCGATCGTCGAAGGGCTCGCCCAGCGCATCAACCGGGGCGACGTGCCAGAAGGTCTTCGCGATCGGATCATTTTCAGCCTGGATCTGGGAGCGCTTCTTGCGGGGGCGAAGTACCGCGGTGAGTTTGAAGAGCGACTCAAGGCAGTGCTCAACGAGGTAAAGGCGTCGATGGGCCGGATTCTGCTGTTCGTCGACGAGGTGCACACGGTGGTCGGAGCCGGAGCCGCCGAGGGCGCGATGGATGCCGGCAACATGCTCAAGCCGATGCTTGCACGCGGAGAACTGCACATGATCGGGGCAACGACGGTCGACGAATACCGCAAGCATATCGAGAAGGACGCGGCGCTGGAGCGACGCTTCCAGCCGGTATTTATCGACGAGCCGGACATCGAGGATGCGATCTCGATCATGCGGGGCCTGCGAGAACGCCTCGAGGTGTTCCATGGGATCAAGATCTCCGACGCCGCGCTGGTCGCTGCCGTTGCAGAGCCATCGCTATATCTCGGACCGCTTCCTCCCCGACAAGGCAATTGATCTCGTCGACGAAGCCTGCGCCATGCTGCGCACCGAGATCGATTCGATGCCGGCGGCGCTGGATGAGCTGACGCGCCGGGTCATGCGCCTGGAAATCGAGGAGGCCGCGCTTGCGAAGGAGGACGACGATGCCAGCAAGACACGTCTGAGCGACCTTCGCAAAGAGCTAGCCGACCAGCGCGCGCAGGCCGACGCCATGCGCGCCCAGTGGGAGGCCGAGCGGCACGCCCTGCGGCGCGTGCAGGCGCTGCGAGCCGACCTCGAGCGCCTCCGCGTGGAAGCCGATCAAGCCGAGCGAGACTACGACCTGAATCTGGCCGCCGAGCTTCGCCTCGGCAAGATTCCAGATCTCAAGGCCGGCTGGCCGCGGAGGAAGAGATGCTCGCCGACAAGAGTGAACATCTGCTGCGAGAAGTCGTGACCGAAGAGGAAATTGGTCAGATCGTTTCCCGCTGGACTGGCATCCCGGTTAGCCGGTGGAGGAGGGCGAACGCGAGAAGCTGCTGCGACTGGACGACATCCTGCACGAAAGGGTCATCGGACAGGATGAGGCCGTAGATGCGGTCGCCGACGCGATCATCCGGGCGCGCTCGGGCATCAGGGATCCGCGGCAGCCGATCGGCTCCTTCCTGTTCCTAGGCCCGACAGGCGTCGGCAAGACGGAACTCGCCAAATCACTCGCGGTCGCCCTGTTCGACACTGAGGACAACATGGTGCGCATCGACATGAGTGAGTATCAGGAGCGGCACACTGTCGCCGCCTCCTGGGGCTCCTCCCGGCTATGTCGGCTATGAGGAAGGCGGCCAGTTGACCGAGGCCGTGCGGCGCAAGCCCTACTCGGTCGTGCTCTTCGACGAGATCGAGAAGGCGCACGCGGACGTCTTCAACGCTCTGCTCCAGATACTCGACGACGGGCGGCTGACCGACGCTCAGGGCCGCACCGTGGACTTCAGGAACACGATCATCATCATGACCTCCAACATTGGCTCGGAGTACCTGACTGAGGGAGTCACGCCAGAGGGCGAGATCAAGCCAGCCGCACGGGAACAGGTAATGGCGGCGTTGCGCGGCCATTTCCATCCGAATTCCTCAACCGGATCGATGAGATCGTCCTGTTCAAGCCGCTCACGTTGCCTGAGGTCGAGCAGATCGTTGACTTGATGGCTGACGGCCTGAGGCGCCGCCTGGCTGACCGGTCGATGACATTGGAGCTCACAGAGGAAGCCAAGCGGCTTATCGCCGACCGAGAGTTCGACCCGGTGTATGGCGCTCGCCCGCTCCGGCGCTTCATCGCAAGGGACGTGGAGACCCGCATCGGGCGCGCACTGCTGGCTGGTGATGCCAGGGACGGCGCCGAAATCCGGGTGGACGAGGCCAACGGAGATATCGCCGTCAGTTACAAGAACGCGGCATCAGCCGATCGGAAGGAAGAACATGGGGACTGCAAGCGATTTTCGCACCGCGGTGTACGAGGCACTGAGAGTTGATCCGGCCCTCGACCAGGACGATGTCGTCGTCGATGTCCTGAATGGCGAGGTGTTGCTCAACGGCACAGTACCGACCCAGACTCAGCACTCCGAGGCGACCTTGGTAGCCCAGCGAGTTGCTGGCGTCAACACGGTGCATAACCTGCTGGACGTCGCCCTCCCGTCCGATGACTATGGGAACGATACGGCACTTGCCGGGTTGGCGAACCAGTCACTGACGGCCGCTCCCGCCGTCCCGCCGGCATCGAGGCGACCGCCCGTGACGGCACCGTCTACCTGACCGGCACAGTCAGCAACAGTGCCGAGCGCACCGCCGCCGAGGACGCTGTGGCTGGCGTCGGCGGAGTGCTCAACGTCATCGATGAGATCGTGCTCCGCGGAGAGGCACTGTAACTAAATTCCGTAGCCCGCCAGGCTCACTGATCGCCCATTCCTGGCCGGTTCAGTACGTACAGCATGTCATCCGCAATCTGGCCAGTGCCGGCGATCGGCGGGACAGGATCCGCGAACTCGAAGCCAGCATTCACCGCGACGCGCTCGCTGGCTCTATCGCCTTGACTTATCCGTGCCTCTACCCGGCGCACGCCAGTCTGCCTGGCTACCCAGTCGGCCCCCAGGCGGGCGGCGTGGCTGGCCAGCCCTCGTCCGCGCCAGCCCGGTGCGGTCCCGTAACTGATCGCAATGGTTTCATCGTCGCGCTCGCTCATGCCGACGATGCCTACGAAACGCGAATTATCAGGGACGGTGACCATGAAAGCCGGACCATTGTGGCTAGGGCGGCCGCTCCATCCGTCGAGCCAGTCCTCGACGAGCCGCTGGCCGGTCACGAGCGGGACATCAGGCAGCCATCCTCCCCCCAGCTGTTCCTGCTGAATGTAGCTGTCTACCGTTGCGACGTCCCCGGCGTCTGGAGCTGGAAGCCGGAGCGTCACGACATCGTCCGCTAGCGTTCCGGTCGGCGTTGTGATAATCGACATAATTTCTCCAATTTAGGTTTGATTATGCCTTTTCGCAACTAACGGTATGTACAGATGAGCTTCATAGCCACTTACGAGCCGCGGACAGCCGCTCAGAGACGGGGCGGGCGGCCGATCTCAGGGGCTGACAACATCGTCGCTGCCTCGCGGCCTGGACTACAAATCGGAGCGGTGGCCTGGCGTCCGATTGGGCATGCTAAGCACGGCGGGGCTAGGGGGGCGATGAGTACTGACCAGATTTTGTTCGGGGTGGGCCTCATACTGGTGCTCGCGGTGGGCTCGCAGGTGCTGGCGAGCCGTCTGCGCATCCCGGCCCTGATCCTCCTGCTTCCGGCGGGCTTCATCGCGGGCGCGCTGACCACCGACGCCAGTCCCGAGCGGCTGCTGGGGCCGGCGTTCCAGCCACTAGTCTCGCTCGCGGTGGCGGTCATCCTCTATGACTCCGGGCTGGCGCTGGAATGGGGCAAGGTGCACGGGCGTGCCCGCCGCGTGGTACCCCGCCTGGTGATCTGGGGGGTACCGATCACGATGGCGTTCGCTGCGGTATCGGCAGGCCCGTTGCTGGGCATGTCGGCCGGGGCGGCGCTGATGACCGGCGCGATCTTGGTGGTTTCCGGGCCGACGGTGGTGGGCCCGCTGCTCGCCTTCGTCCGCCCGTCAGATCGCCTCCAGCGGATACTGTCCTGGGAGGGATCGCTGATCGACCCGGTCGGCGGCATCCTCGGCGCGGTGGTGTTCTGCGCCGTGCTAGCAAGCACCAGCGGCGGCGTCGCCCACCCGGTGGGCCAATTTCTGCTGCCGCCGGCATCGGCGTGGCCGGCGCGGCGGTCGGCGTCTCGGTGCTGTGGTTCTGCCTGTGCAAACTTCATCTGGACGATGTACTCAGCACGTCGAGCCAACTGGCGTGCGTGGTTGGCGTGGCCGCCGCCTGCGATCTCGTCCGTGACGACGCCGGGCTCATTGCCGCGATCCTGATGGGGATCGCTATTGCGAACATGCGCGTCTTCAACATGCCGGCGAAGCGGCCGTTTTTCGAGACCCTGGTTCAGCTGATCATCGGCGTCCTGTTCGTGTCCATCTCGGCCACCGTGACACCGGCGTCGCTAAGGCACCTCGTGTTGCCCACCCTCGGCTTGGTGGCCATCCTGGTGCTGGTGACCCGCCCGCTGGTGGCCTTCCTGACACCATTCGAACCGAGCTGACCCGCGGGGAACGCGCGTTCACAGGCTGGATGGCGCCGCGCGGCATCGTCGCCGCGGCTACCGCGTCGACCTTTGGTGGCGTGCTGGCCGCCCACCACGTCGGCGGTGCGTCCAAGATCTTGCCCGTCGCCTTTCTGGTTATCGTCGCGACCGTCGCCGTGTACGGCCTGACCGCGGTTCCGGTCGCCCGGCGTCTCGGCGTACCCGTCCGCCCGCAGCCGCCCGCTGCTGGTTGGCGGCGACCCGTGGGTCATCGACCTGGCCCGCGCCTTCCGCACCAGCGGCCTGGAAGTCCTCATGTGGGCGCCTTCCGATGACCAGCGCACCCAGATCAAGCAGGCTGGCCTGCAACTAGCCCCCGGCGAGCAACTCACATCGGCCGTCAGCCAGGGCGCCGAACTCGAAGGCGTCACCGCCATCCTCTTGCTCACCGATGAAGACCACTACAACGCCCTCGCCGCCACCACTCTCGCAGGCTCCTCCGGCGCGCCGGTCTACCGGCTAGCTCCCAGCAACTGCGTGCCCCCCTACACTCCCGGCGAAGCTCTGTTCGCCCCCGCCCTCAACGGCCCGGCCGTGACCGCGCGCTACACCAGCGGCAGTCGCATCACCACGCAGCCGGCCAGTGCCCCCGCCCAATCCGGCACCGATGTCATGTTCCTGATCACCCCCGACGGCGTTCTAACGCCGTCAATTATCTCCCGCCCCCCAGCGTCAAAGCCGGGGGACACCCTGGTCCTCCTTGCGCCGGCGAGCCGGAAGAGGCGACGCACCCGATGGATGATCTGAGCCGAATTCCCCAAGTACTCGATGCCCCCGAGCTCGTCGCGGCTAACGGCGAAGGTCATCGGCGGTCTGTGCGGTCGGCGTCTCCCGGCTGCCGGCGGCGCCTGAGGCAGACGACAAGGGCCGCGGAGTCCCCGATCAGGCTCTTCCGCAGGTCGCTCACGCCCCCAGGAGCGGGGCTGAAGTTGATCGCGCAGGGCTCCGGCTCAACTTCCTGCAGCGGCTGCCTGACGCCTGCAACCACCTCGGCGTCGGCCCTGCGCCGGATATGACCTCAGGCATGGAGCCAGCCGCCCCGCGCCCGGTGACGCCACGGCAGGCCTCTGGATGGGGTGAGTACTGGTGGCCAGTCGCGCTGGCGATCCTCGTCGTGGCTGGCCTGCACGTAGCGTTGCCCGCCAAGTACCGGGTGAACCCCCCGTGGGTCGCGCGGCCGTCCTGCTCGCGCTGCTGGCCGCCCTGGTGATCGGGGACCCTGGACGAATCGACCGCCAGAAAACCTGGCTGCGGATCATCACCGACGTCATGATCGCCTTCATCACGGTGGCCAACCTGTTCGCCGCCGTGCACCTCGTTGACGCCATCCTCACCAATAGCAAGCTCTTTGCCAGCAACGCCCCCGGCCTATTGGCCACCGGCGGGGTGATCTGGGCCACCAACGTGGTCGCGTTCGGGCTTTGGTACTGGGATCTTGATCGCGGAGGTGCCGCCGCCCGAGCGCACCATCCATATGCGAGCCCGGCGTTTGTCTTCCCCGAGATGTTGAGCACCGACTATGTGCCCGCTACCTGGGTGCCGGAATTCGCCGACTACCTGTCGCTAGCCTTTTGGACCGCCACCGCGTTCAGCCCCACCGACATCTCCGCGATCAAGCGGTGGGCCAAGCTGCTGATGATGATAGAAGCGATGGTGTCACTCGGCGTTGGTGCACTCGTAATCGCCCGCGCGATCAACATCTTGAAGTAAGAGCCGAGAGCACTGCCGGCAGCCCCGGCGTCGACACGGTTCGCGCCCTTTCCTAAGAGACCCGTGTATTCGGGCGAGCACGGCCGGATCAAGCGCCATCTGCTCCTCCGAGCTGACCGACGCGCGGCAGTCGCTGACGCCATCTCGCCGATGTAGCGGCTGCGCAACGAACTGGCTACGAAGGCGCAGAGCTAGCTCCGTTGCGTCGATCATGTGCGATATGGGACGGATGCGCGCAATCGCCATCGCCGCGAGCAGCTGCGTCCTCGTCGCGGCCTGCTCGTCGACCGGACACTCGGCGGTCCCCGGACCGGTCCCGGTGTCGTCGTCGAGCAGCAGCGACGCGGTCCAGCAGTACCTCAATGCGGTCGATGCGCTCTGCGATGGGCTGGAGCAGAAGATCATCGCGCTGAACGGCGGCCAGTTCGACATCCCGTTGAAGGACTTTCTCGCCCAGCTCCCCCAGCACACCAAGCTGCGCGACGACTTCGATCGCCAGCTCGCCGCGATCGTCGTGCCCCAGGCTGCGGCCGCCAAGGCGCGGGCACTTGCCGCCTACATCGCATTCGCCAACAAACTCGACGCGGCGCGACTGCGGGCCGCCCGGCAGGGTGCTGCCGCGTATCAGCGCGAGATCGACGCCGAGAAGAAGTCCGCGGCAAGCGACCCGTCCATCGCCGCCCTGGACGCCGCCGGATTCAGCGAATCGTGCAACGCGCGCTGATCCGCGCGGACTTCGCTGAGAACATGCGAAGCGACTAACCGAGCTCATTAGCAATGCGACGACGCGCCTGACTTTCGGGACGCCGACTTGGGTATGGCTTGTTGTCGCTGCTGGGCTGGAAGCCGGTCTGCCGCCATCCGGTAGTGGTGCCCTGCCGCGCAGTCCACCGCGATGTGGTCGACGGGGCCGTCCGTGCTGGGGAGGGACAAGCGTTCGGCGATCTCGGCCGGGACGCCGCCACCCGCGTTCGGAGATCACGAGCAGGCCCGGCACACGAAGATGGCAGAACCGGCACCACGAGTCAGCGCGCCCGCGACGCGCCGCCGCGGGCCAGCCAGCACCAAGGACGGCCAGCGCAGCCGCGACCGCGTCCTGCAGGCGGCCCTTGACCTGATCATGGATGTGGGCATCGACCGGGTTCGGCTCGCCGAGATAGCACGGCGGGCGAGCATGAGTTCCGGGCAGGTGATGTACTACTTCACCAGCAAAGAGCACATCCTGCTGGAGACCCTCGCGTGGCGGGAGCAGCAGGACAGCAGCCATCGCCGTGCCGTCCTGGCCAAGGTGACCGGCGCCTGGCGCCAGCTCGACCGGTTCATCGGCCTCTACCTGCCGTCCGGCCCGGCCGACCCGAGCTGGATCCTATGGCTGGAGGCGTTCGCCCGCGCACCTCACAACAGGGATGTGAGCCAGTTCCTCGATGATCTGATCCAACCCTGGCGTGAGGACCTCGCCGAGATCATCGCTCGCGGCGTCAAGGAGGGAGCGTTCGCCCAGCCGGCGGCCATCGAAGATTTCACGCACCGCTACATCGCCGTGCTTGACGGGCTCTCGCTGCAAGGGCTGCGGCAGCAGCTCACCCGCAAGCGTCTCAAGCAACTCGCCATCGAAGCAGCTCGCCTCGAACTGACCGCCCCAGGAGCCCAGACGCCGCTCCAATAAGAACGGTGCTTGCAATGGCAAGCCGACCATTCTGTGCGTCTTAATAGAGGCCCAAATGCGCGGTCAGTGCGTTCGCTATCTCTTGTGTGGTCTGGTCCCAGCCGCGCAGGGTCGACCGCCGCTGTCGTGCGGCGGTCCGTAGCCGGTGTCGGTGCTGCTCGTCACCTAGCCAGTCTCCGATAGCGGCGGCGAGGGCAGCCGGATCGCCGGGAGGGACAAGTTGGCCGGGGCGGATGCCATCGGCCGTAAAGCCGAGCGCTTCCGGCAGCCCGCCGACGGCGGCGGCTATGACGGGCAGGCCGTGGGCGAGCGCCTCGGTGACCGTCATGCCGTAGGTCTCCGAGCGGGACGGCGCGACGAGCAGGTCGGCCGTGGTGTACGCGCGGCTGAGCGCAGCGCCGGTCAGGACGCCGGTGAGCCGGACGCGGTGGCCGTAGCCGAGGCGCGTGATGCGGTCCTGCAATTGTCTGACGAAGTCCGGGTCGCGGTCGAGCGGTCCGACCAGCGACGCACTGCCAGTCCCGCTCAGCGACGTCAGCGAGCGCCTCGACGAGGACGTCCTGCCCCTTGTGGGGGCCGAGGACCCCGACGCAGATGAGGTGTCCGCGTACGGGCCGGGCCGCGGCAGCGACCTGATCGACGCCGGGCCGGGCGACGTGCACCTGGCGGGCCGGGATCGCGTATCGGCTCAGTATCTGCTGGCGTGTCCAGTCGCTGGTAGCGATCACGCCGGTGGCCGCGCGGAGCACGACCCGTTCGGAGCGCTGCGCGCTGGCATCATGGCGTGTGTGCAGGGCGGTGGCCAGTGGCATGTGCAGCAGCACCGTCATTCGTATCCGGCTGGCATGTGGCAGCAACTGCGCGGCGGCCGGCGAGGCGATGAGCCCGTCGATCAGGACGGTCTCTCCGTCGGGGATGGCGGCAACGATGCGGGCCAGGTCGGCGCGGGCGCCCGAGCCGGGTCCCGGCTGCGCCGCGGCGACGGTCATGACCCGCACATCCCATCCGGCCTCGGCCAGCCCGGCGCAGACGTGCCGGTCGTAGATGTTGCCGCCGGTGGGCTGGCCGGGATCGTCGAACCCCTCGGGAACTACTACATGCACCCGCACTATGTCTGGCCTCAGGTGAGAGGACCCTTGCTCAGCCCGCGGTCACTGATGGCTGGTCCCCCTCGGTCCGTCACCGAAGGTTCCAGGGCCGCGGGACCCGGCAGCGAGGAATGCAGTTCCGAAGAACAACTCGGTCCAGGAGAGATCGGCTAGTTCTTCCTGCATGGCTACGCGAATCGCCTCCCACGGACGGCGCATGATCCACTCATCTATGGAGGCGAAATGCCGCACAATTGCGGTTCCGAGCTGCGCTAGCCACCCAGGCGTGTTGTCGGGAACCTTGAGATCCAGCACGACCCAGCGTCCGCCTCCGGAGAGGGCCGCGGCGCCGTGGGCGATGACCTCTGCGCACTCGGGTACCTGCGACAGGGCGTACGTGGACAGGATCGCGTCGACCTCGGCTGGGAAGTCGAAGTCGGCCGCGTCGGCTTGCACGAGGCTGACATTGCTGCCAGCCGTTCGTCTCTATCCGATCCTGGGCCTGGGCGAGCATCGCGTCGGTCAGATCGACGCCGACGATCCGGCCGTCGGGACCGATCACCTCCTCAATCAGCGGGAAGTTCAGACCTGTGCCGCACGCGATGTCGATCACGGTGTCACCCGCGCGAAGGCCGAGCGCTTGCACCGCCCGGAGGCGTTGTGCCCGCTGGGGGTAGCCGGGCGCGGGGTAGAGCCGGGAGGTGATGTCGTAGTGCTTCGCCTTCTTGCGGTATGTCTCGATCAGGTGCTCTCGGGTACGGTCGATCTGGCTCACGGCGTGCTCCTCGACCTCGGCAGCGTCGCGGTAGAACCGCGCCACCCCATCTAGGACTCCGCGCCTTCCCGCGTAGCAGACTCGACAGCAGCCTTGATCAGCGTCATCTCGAGATCGCTTACGCGCTGAATTCTGCCTTGGAGAAGACGGCCGGGGATCGCGCGCATGATTCCCGCGAGGTCGACCTCAATCCACATCATGGCGTCGGTCTGCCGATCGTCCACCGGCTCGAGTTCCATTCCCCAGCGCGCCGCGGAAGTACCCATTGGCCCGGCGAACGACATGTAGCGGGGCGCCTCGACGGTGGTCACTTCCTGGCTCCGGCCGCGAGTCGACCCGAGTATCCCCTTCGCCCGCTGGTCCAGTCGCGCACCGGGCTCAAGCGGACCTCCGCCGCGAACCCGGCATTCGAGAACCGTTGGCGCCCACTCCCGCCAGCGTCCGACGTCACAGAGATACGCCCACACCTCGCGGACGCTGCTCGCGATTGTTATACGGCTCTCGGTTCTGAATGTCATAGGGCGGACTTTGTGTTGATCACTTTCCGGTCGCGTAAGGTCTGCGGCGACGCTACATCCTGACTGAGACGCCTGCAAGTGCGCTCCGACGGCGGGAGGATCAGGCAATCTCGCCGCCCACGATCTGCCGGCAAGGTCGACGTGAGCCACCCTCCGGCCGAGCTGAACCGTGGCCGCCGTCGATCCGTCATACCTGGCACACAGGATGATACGTAGTAGCGATGGACGCGGTTCGAACCAAAACGATCGGCGTCCGCTCGACACCAGCGCGGCGCGGCAAGTAGCTCTGCCGGGCCAGACACCGTGCGGGATCTGATGTGGCACATGATCAGCAAGCACCATTCTTGGCCGCGCTAGAGCGGGCCAGGGCGGCCGCCTACCCTCGCGGGCGAGTATGTCGGCCAGGAGAGCTTCATGCGGGCGGGCGAGGTCCGGACGCTGGCTCACCAGGCCCGGATCGGCCCCGGCGTCTCAGTGCTCGACCTTTGCTGCGGGGTGGCCGGTCCCGGCCGCATGATCACGGCGGAGTCGGGATGCCGCTACCTGGGTGTCGATCAGTCCGCCAGCGCACTGGCCGCCGCCCAGGAGCTGGCCGGGAATTTGCCATGCCGCTTCGAGCAAGCTCACCTCCCGCCTCTGCCCAAGGGCCGCTTCGAGGTCGTACTCCTGCTGGAGACGATGCTGGCCTTCCCCGACAAGGCGGACTTGGCAAGCGAGGTGGCGCGCGTGCTGGAGCCGGGCGGACGTTTCGCTTTCACGGTCGAGGAAGGCCGGCCGCTCACCCAGCAGGAGCGGGCGCGGATGCCCAGCGCCGATACCGTCTGGCTCATCGAGCTAGCGGAATTGACTGGCGTCCTGCGCGGGGCGGGGTTGACGGTGATCTGGCGGCAGGAGTACAGCTCCTCCCATCACGCGATAGCGACGGCGCTGCATCACTGTTATCGGGCTGAATCAGCCCAGATCGCCGACGAGATCGGGACGCAGGCCACCGCTGAGCTGATCACAGCCCATCGACTGTGGAGTGACTGGCTCGGCAGCGGGCGGGTGCGCAAGTTCGCGATCGTAGCCGAGAAGAAAGGCTCTCTTCGGTGAAGCCTCGATGACCTTCGACTATGCCCGCTACCTGGCGGCGAAGACGACCGTGGATGACCGGGCGCTCAATCGGCATGTGCTGGCCGAGCTGTGCCGCCTGATGCCTGCGGGTGCACCGCGGGTGCTGGAGGTCGGCGCTGGCCTGGGGACGATGGTGGCCCGTCTGATGGACTGGGGCGCGGTCGTCGCCGGCGAGTACGTCCTGCTGGATGCGGATCGGCAGCTGCTGGATCGCTCTCGCCGGTGGCTGTGCGATTGGGCGGCAGCGCGGGGCCTGCGCAACGACCTGCTGCCGGATGGGCTGCGGGTGGGTGATCTGCGGGTGCGCCTGGTGCATGCCGAGCTCGGCAGTTACCTGGAGGCCGCCCATGGGGCGCAGACCGATGTGCTGATCGCCAACGCCGTCCTGGACCTGGTGGACGTGCCGGCCGTCCTGCCCGGTTTGCTGCGGTTGCTGGTCCCCGGCGGCGTCTACTGGTTCACGATCAACTACGACGGCGAGAGCATCTTTGCCCCCGGCCTCCTCCACGACGACCAGATCATGCAGGCCTACCACCGTGACATGGACGAGCGCGTTCGCTACGGCCGCCCGGCCGGGGAAAGCCGAACTGGGCGCCGCTTGTTTGTCTACCTGCGGGCTGCAGGGGCACCCGCGCTGGCGGCGGGGTCGTCGGACTGGGTGGTACACGCCGGCCCGGATGGGAACTACCCGGGCGATGAGGCTTACTTCCTGCGCAGCATCCTTGACACGATCCAGAACGCGTTGCGCAATAACCAGGACCGGGTGGAACCAGCGGACCTGGCCGACTGGCTGGCCGAGCGCCGCCGGCAACTAGGCGCTGGCGAGCTGATCTACATCGCCCACCAGCTCGATTTCGTGGGCCGCTCGCCTGAGCGCCTGGGTGACGACTGCCGGTACAGCCGTCAGCGCGAACGACCTCCGGGGTCTGCGGGGCCGGGTCGGGCCGTCTCGGCCGGCCCGGATGTCCCGGGTCGCGACGGCGGCGCACGGCGTCCCCCAGCAGCAGGCCCGCGCCCGGGGCGAACGCGGTCAGCATGAGCACCGCATAAAGCGTGGTGACCGTGACGCCGGTGGCGGCGCCGAGCCCGGCCGACGCGAAGGCCCAGGCGGCGACACCTTCCCGTGGCCCCCACCCGCCGATACCCAGCGGGATCACCACTGCAGTCTGGACCACCATCAACAGCGCGACCAGTTCGCCCAGGGGCGCGGTGCAGCCGGCGACCCGGGCCGCTATGACGAACGTCGTCGTGTGGCCGGCGAAGACCAGCACCGAGGTCAAGGCGAGCTGAGGCCAGACGTCGGGGGCCAGCAGGCGCCGCAGGTCGTCGGAAACGGCCCTGGCGGTACGTGCCAGCCGCGCCCGGCGGCGGCGAGCAGCACGGCGCACCACCAGCGCAGCGCACGCGGCTACGGCCGCCACACCCGCCAGGACATACGGCAGCGCGGGCCGGACCGGCGAGGGCAGGATCAGCAAGACGCCCGCGGTGAGCACCGCCTGGATGACCTGACCGCACAGCCGTTCCCACGCCACCGCGCGCAGCCCCCGCGCCACGTCTCCCGCGCGCCTGCCGTGCGTGACCCCCCGGTGCACGTCGCCAAGAACCCCGCCGACGAGCACGGAGTTGAGGAACTGGGAGCGGTAGTAGGCGCAGACCGCGCCTGGCAGGCCGATGCCGACGCCGAGCGCCCGGGCGACGACCCGCCACCGCCAGGCCGAACACACCGTGGCCAGGGCTGTGAGCGTGACGGCGGCTACGACCGCCGGCCAGGTGATCGCCCGCAGCCCGTCCCTGAACGGCGCCGCGCCCACTTGCCGCCAGAGAAACCACAGCACGGTGACGGCGAAGGTCAGGCGGAGCAGCGGCAGGCCGAAGCGGCGGACGGCCGGACGGATCCCGCCCGCCACTGAGTGCAGGGACGCCACACGCGTTACACGGGCCTGCTGGGCACTAAGTTCAATCATTGGCTGGGACAGTAGCGCAGGCCCACGGCCTGTCGCAGTGAACCACTGTGACCGCGGACCCGTAGTCCCTTCAGGAGCGGCGGCAGGTGGCGACGGAGACGGAGGCGCCGTGCGTACGGTTGAGCTCGAGGATGAAGGCACGCTGCATACGACTCGGGGCGCCCTGCGTACGATTCGGCTCGCGACGATCCTGGGGATGCTAGCCACGGCCGCCGTGCTTGGCGTCGTGTCCGCCACGGCAGGGCTCGGCGTCGCCGGCTGGATCACCGGGCTGGCCACGGGTTCGGCGGCGGCCGGCCTGATAGCCGCCGCCCGCATGCGCACCGACAAACCGGAGATGCTCCCGGCAGACTGGGTCACCCTGACTCGGGCGGTGCTGACTGCCGGGGTCGCGGGCCTCGTTGCTGACTCGTTCGGCGGGCCGGTGTCGATCATCGCGCTGGTCACCCTGTCCACCGTTGCACAGGTCCTCGACGCGGTGGACGGGCAGGTGGCGCGCCGGACCGGTACCGCCACCCCGCTTGGCGGCCGCCTCGACGGCGAGGTCGACGCGTTCCTCATCCTGCTGCTCAGCATTGCCGTGTCCGAGGTGTACGGCGGCTGGGTGCTGGCCATCGGCGCCGCCCGTTACGTCCTGCTGCTGGCCGGCTGGCTGATGCCGTGGCTGGCCGCGCCGCTACCGCCCCGGTACTGGCGGAAGGTCGTGGCCGCGGTCCAGGGCATCGTGCTCACTGTTGCCGTATCCGGGCTGCTTAACCGCCTCGTCGGGATGATCGCGGTCGGCGCCGCGTTGCTGCTGCTGGCCGAGTCGTTCGGCCGCGACGTGATCTGGCTGTACCGCACCGGCGCCGGGCAGCGCACCCGCCGGGCTGTGCGGATCGTCATCACCGTGCTTGCGGTGGCGGTCGTGGGGAGCGACCTCGTGGCGCCCGACCGTGCCTGGCAGTTCGCCCCCGCTGCGTTTGTCCGCATCCCGGTGGAAGCGGTGGTCTTGGTTGCTGTCGCGCTGGTGCTGCCGCCTCGGCCACGACGGATCGTGGCCACTATCGCCGGAATCCTCTTCGGCCTGCTCGCTATCGACAAGATCCTCAACATAGCGTTCTACGAGGAAATCGATCGGGCGTTCAACCCGGTGCGCGACTGGAGCAGCATCGGGCCGGCTATGGGCGTAGTGCGCGACGCTATCGGCAAAACGCTCACAGACATCGTGCTCGTCGCGGCGTGGATCGGTCTCATCCTGCTCGTCGCCGCGATCACCGCATCAACGATTCACATCACCGCCGTGGCCGCCCGTCATCGCCGCGGCTCTGTTCGCGGCCTTGCTGCTATCACAGCCATCTGGGGGCTGTGCGCGGGCCTGTCACTGCAGCTCACCCCTGGATCACCGGTCGCCTCGGCCAGCGCCGCCGGGCTGGCCGTCTCGCAGGTGCGCGCCGCCCAGGCTGCGCTTAGCGACCCGCGTCGTTTCGAGCGGGCCATCCACAGCCCCGACCCCCAGGCCACCGTTCCCGCTTCGGACTTGCTGACCGGATTGCGCGGCAAGGACGTCATCATCGCCGTCGTCGAAAGCTACGGGCAGGTCGCCGTCCGGGGTACGAGCTTCTCGCCGGGAGTCGACGCCGTCCTGCGCCACCACACCGCCTTGCTGGCCCGCGCCGGCTGGTCCACGCAGAGCGCCTGGCTCACCTCCCCGACCTTTGGCGGGATCAGCTGGCTCGCCCACTCCACCCTGCAATCGGGGCTGTGGGTCAACACCAACCAGCGGTATGGCGAACTCGTCGCCAGCAACCGGTTCACCCTCAGCGACGCCTTCCACAAGGCCGGGTGGCGCACCGTCGCCGACGACCCCTCTGACACCCACCACTGGGCAATCGGCACGTACTTCTACCACTACGACCAGACCTACAACCGGCACAACGTCGGCTACCGCGGCCCGACCTTTAGCTACGCCTCGATGCCCGACCAGTACACCCTGGCCGCGTTCCAGCGGCTCGAACTCGCCCCTGGCCACAAGCCACTGATGGCCGAGATCGACCTGGTCTCCTCGCACATACCCTGGGCTCCGTTGCCGACCATGGTGCCCTGGAACAAGGTCGGCAACGGCTCGGTATTCGACCCCATGCCAGCGAGGAGCGAACCCGCGACCACGGTCTGGCGCAACCAAAACACCGTGCGCCAGTTCTACGGCCGGTCGATCCAATACTCGCTGAATGCCCTCACTTCATGGGTCACAGAGCTGAACGACCCGAACCTCGTGCTCATTCTGTTCGGCGACCACCAGCCCCACACCACCGTCAGCGGGGCCGGAGCCAGCCACGAGGTGCCGATCTCAATCGTCGCCCGCGACCCTTCGGTGTTCAGGCAGATTGCCTCCTGGCACTGGCAGGACGGGTTGCTGCCAGGCCTCGACGCTCCGATCGAGCGCATGAGCGCCTTCCGCAACCAGTTCCTCAACGCCTTCAGCACGGCTTCGTCCTGAGCGGCATCGGCCTCTAGAAGCTCAGCACACTATCCGCGCTTCGGTTACGCCGGACTGCTGGTCGACGCCCGCGCGGCGGACCTGGTCCTGGCTATGGTTCCGCTGACCCGGACGGAGCGGTGCATGAGGATGAGCAGCACCAGTGCGGCGACCGCTGCGATCCCTTCGCCCCACACGCTCAGGGTCTTCTCAGGGAAGCTGACCGGATCGTACATGTTCGGCAGCGGCCCGATGGCGCCGACGTTGACGTACTGGTAGAGCAGCACGGCCGCCAAGCCTCCGGCGCTCACGAGCATGGCGATCAAGGCCGTCCAGCGGCGGGGGCGGACCGCCAGCGCAAGCGCTGCGATGATCGCCAGCGCAGCCTCGACGCGGAACAGATCGCCCTGAGTCAGCACGCTGGATTTCACGATGTCGTAGCTGGAAGCCAGGTCCAGGTGAACGAATGCATCGATCGCCAGCCCGGCGACCACGACCAGGGTCAGCCCAGTGCGCAGCCACCACCACAGACCTCGCCGGTTAATCTCACCTTCGGCGCTCATTGCGACATCACTGCCATTCGCGGTGCACTCTCGACGCGTTCGCCCAATGTGGGCGGCCCTCCTACCTGGATACGACAGCGCGGACGCTTCGGTTCACCGTCCGCCGACCGCGGCCGCGGGCCCGCCGCCTTCTACAGCGGCTCGCGGTACGATCGATTGCTCTCGCGAACCAGGTCACGCGATCAGGGACGGAGCAGATGCCGGTGAACCAGGCGCAGCCGCCGTGCGCATGACGGGACGCGAGTGGCGGCGCAAATGGCAGCGGAGCCGGCCAATGAGCAGCGCATTCGTCGACCAAAGCCGCTTGCCGCGCTGGGGGAGCCTCGAGACCGAAATCGACCGCATCCCCGACCAGCCAGTCGGCGACGCCAGCGACGCGCTCGTGAGCCGCCACCTAGTGGCCGCGGCGCTAGATCGGCTGACCCAGGAGCATCGGGATGTCTTGCGAGAGTTGCACCTTCGTGGAAGCTCGGTCGCACAGGCCGCGCATGCACTGGGAATCGCGCCCAGCACCGTGAAATCCCGTACCTACTACGCGCTGCGTGCGCTGCGGCTGGCCATCGAGGAACTACGAGGCATCGACTGACGGCCCGGCTAGTCAGGGAAGGTGGCTGGTGTCATTGACGCGATGGACGGAGGCAAATCCGCGACCGTGCCATTGGATCTCGTTAATGCAGGCGGAACCGAGATATAGCCGGTAAACGGTGCCAAGCGGGACGCCGAGAGCCCGGCACAGCAGGATCTTTATCGGGGAGATGTGACTCACCACCAGGATGGTCTGGCCGCCGTGGTCCCGAAGCAACCGGTCACATGCCCGGTTTACCCGGTGCGCGGTGTCCGCGAAGCTCTCCCCGCCCGGCGGTGCCTGTTCGGGGTCGCGCCGCCAGGACGCCGCGGCTGCCGGCCAGCGCTGCTGGATTTCTGCCAGGGTGAAGCCATCCCAGTCACCGAAGTCGGTTTCACGGAGATCATCATCGATGGCTACGGTCAGGCCCAGTTCGCTGGCCGCAATGGCGGCGGTGGCAACAGCGCGCTGCAATGGCGAGCTGACCACGGCGTCGATCGGGGCGCCGGTCGCCAAACGGTAGGCGGCAGCCTGGGCCTGCAGGGTGCCGTTGGCGCTAAGCGGGAGGTCGCGCAGCCCGCAGAAGCGGTGTTCGGGTGACAGTTCAGTATCGCCGTGCCGCAGCAGGACGGTGGTGGTGGGATCTGTTGTGGGATTGTCCCAGCCCAGAGTCATATGACTGCCCCGTGTGGATGACGAACATGGTGTGTTTCTATGACAGCAGACGAACATGCCAGCAGAACGGTTCAGCCGCCCCCTTAGCCTCAGGCAGAGCGCGAGCATCGTGCGCGGTATCCGCCAAACGCGACGGGATTCTCCCACACCCGCACTGCCAGTGTCTCGCCGCCTGCGGCAGCGACGGCGGGTGAGAGGCTGTCATGGACCCAGCGGGCGAACACCTCGACTGTGACCGCCTCGGCACCGGCTGGTCGTATTTCCTCCAGGTTGCGGCCTTCGACCCTGTTGGTCAGCCCGCCGAGCGCCGCCTCCAGCACATCTAGATCACAGACCATGCCCCGGCCGTCGAGCTCCTCGCGGTCCACCACGATCTCAATCCGGTAGTCATGATCATGGAGTTGCCCCTCTGGCCCGGGCAGTCCCGGCATGATGTGGAAAGCACGGACGCTTCGGCTCAACCCGACTTCACAGGTCACCGGCAGCACTCCTGTCGTAGTCAAGAACGGCATGCATCAACCCGGGCTTCCCCTGGTCCACGGCTCGGAACGCCTCGGCTGCCTGGCCAAAGGCGAAGACGTCGGTACACAGCTGAGCCAGCGGTAGTTCGGCCAGCAGCCCAACGGCCTCCCGGCGGCGCCGAGACAAGGTCCAGGTCCCGGACAGCCGGGCCGGCATCGTCGACACCTGAGTGCTGCGAATGACCAGTCGCCGCCGGTGGAAGGCGCCGCCGAGCGGCAGCACGACTGGTTTGGTGCCGAACCACGACGCGATCAACAGGGTTCCCTCGTGGGCCAGCATGTTCAGCGCCATGGCTGGCGCATCCGGGTTGCCGCTGGCGTCAATGACCAGCGGAACCTCCGCATTCACCAGTTCCTCAGGTGCTGCGGTGTTTACGCCGAGGCTGCTGGCCATTGCGCGACGCCACGCCTGCGGCTCGGCAATCAGCGGCCGCCACCCTGAGCGCTCCAACAGCAGGCCGGTCAGCAGCCCGAGCACGCCGGCGCCGAGCACGATGACCCGGTCGCGATATCCGCTCCCTGCATCGAGCGTCACCTGCAACGCCGTCTCGACCAGCGGAAACAACGTTGCGGATGCGGGATCGATGGCGGGCAGCGGAATCAGTTCATCGGTCCGCGCCGTGAATACGTCCTGGTGCGGATGGAAGGCGAAAACCGCCTGGCCGGATTCAGCTACTTCGCCGACGCATGCATACCCATAGGCGAAGGGATAGGAGAAGGTGCCGCCAAGCGCGTCGATCGTCTCGTCCAGCGCCAGCTCGGCAGGAATCTCGCCGCGGTACACCAGCCGCTCGGTGCCGCTGCTGATGCCAGAGCACAAAGTGCGGACGAGGACCTCACCGGCCGCAGGCCGCGGAGTGGGCAGTTCCCTGATCTCCACGCAGCGCGGCGCGACATGAAATAGCGCGCGGGCGGGCACGCAGCTCATCTACCCGCCAGCCAGGGCGTGACGGTGCAGGAGATCTCCGAGAACAGCCCGCTCACATTGCCATTGTTGCCGCCCGGGCCGGCCTGCCTCACACCGCACCGGGGACCACCGGTTCCATGCAGCCCGGCCCAGCATCCTGCAAGATCATCTTGCAGGCCAGGTACTCTCCCGAAGAGTCGCGTGCGGGTGCACCCGGTAGCAAGCGGCAGCCGGACGCGGCATCCTCCGGCGACCGGCGACGATGGAGGAGAGAAGCGTGGTAGAGCAAATTGGGGCTGCCGACATCATGTCACTGGCTCGTTCCGCCGGATTGCCTTTGACAGCGGACCGGGCGGCGCTCATCCAGCCGGCACTGGACGTGTGGCTTCGCGACGCGAAGGCTCTGAGCGAGAAAATGTCTGATCTCCGAGACATTTCACCCGTCATCTCTTTCAAGCATGACGTAGAGGCTGAAGGGCAATTCCATGTCCGCGGCTAACGTTCTTGAACTCTCCCTGGCCAACGCAGCCGCCTTGGTACGGAACAAGCAAGTTTCGCCTGTCGAACTCGTCGAAGCCTGCCTGCGGCAGATCGAATCGACGGACGACACTCTTCGGGCGTATATCACAGTCTTCAAGGATGCCGTTGAAGTGGCGAGGGCTTCCGAGGCGCTCATAATGGCGGGTCATCAACTGGGCCCACTTCATGGTGTCCCGATCGCGCTGAAAGACAACATCGCGACGGCTGGTAGCCGGACAACCGCTGGCAGCAAGATATTGGCTGACTGGATTCCTGACGAGGATGCGACCGTGGTCAAGCGGCTGCGATCATCTGGCGCGATCCTGATCGGCAAGACGAATCTGCACGAATTCGCATGGGGAGGCACATCAGCCAACCCGCACTACGGATTCGTCCGCAACCCTTGGGATCCGAGCCGGTTCCCCGCTGGGTCAAGCGGCGGTTCCGGCGCGGCAGTGGCAGCCCGCACCTGCTATGGCGCTTTGGGTACTGATACGGGCGGTTCCATTCGCTTGCCGTCCGCTGTCAATGGAATTGTTGGCTTGCGGCCGACCATCGGCCGGGTCAGCAACGCCGGTGTGATTCCTCTGGCCTGGAGCATGGATACGGTCGGCCCCATGACGCGCACCGTGCAGGACTGCGCTCTGTTGCTCGGATCCATTGCCGGGCACGATCCTGCGGACCAGGGTACGGCCGCCATCCCGGCCGTATATCCGAAGGAATTGAACGCCAACGTCGAGGGACTGCGCATCGGCGTCATACCTGACTATTTCTTCCAGCATCTGCAGCCCGCAGTGGAGCGAAATGTTCGTGCGGCACTGCAGATTTACCAGGACCTTGGCGCAAGGATCGTGGAACTTGAGATGCAGCACATCCACGGAAACATCTCCGCGCAGCTGACCGTCGAAGCGTGCGAGCCAAGCGCCTATCATCAAGGATGGCTGCGGGAGAGGCCAGAGGACTATGGCGAGGACGTGCGTCAGCTTCTCGAGATGGGCGAGCTGCTCTTCGCTCGAGACTATATCCAGGCGCAGCGCTACCGGGCGTTGCTGCGGGAGGAATTCCTAAGCGCGTTCAACCGCTCAGTGGACGTCTTCATCTGCCCGACGCTGCCGTTCACGGCGACCGAAGTAGGAGCAACTACGGTGGTTATTGAAAATGGCCAGGAAGAAGATATGCTATCGGCCATTATGCAGTTCACCGGAGTGCCGTCACTTACGGGGCTGCCATCACTTAACGTCCCTTGTGGTTTTGACGAGAGCGGTCTTCCTACCGGAATGCAGATCATTGGCCGGCCCTTCGGGGAAGCTGCCTTGCTCGGTGTCGGTCAGGCTTTCCAGTCCGCGACGGACTTCCACACGAAGTGCCCGCGGTTCGCACTCTGAGAAAGCGAGTATTTGCCGTCTCGCGAATTTAGCCTGGCCGTGAGCTGGCGAGGGGCAGCCGAGGCCTGGTTACTCGGGGAGTTCGGGAGTTGGCAGGAGGGACGTCATTTCGGTGAGGCCGTTGAGCAGCGCTTCGGCTTCTTGCTCGTCCAGTGCTGCGTAGGCGGGTTCCAGCAGTGTGCGGGTGAGTTCGTCAGCGTGGGCGAGCCGCTGCGTGTCCTGGTCGGTGACGCTCGGGGCGTCGGCGGCCTTGTAGCCGAAGCTCTCCCAGGCGTCTGGCCGGGTGAGCCAGTGCGCCTTCCTGGGTTCCAGGCCGGCCGTGGCGATGGCAAGCAGGTGCACGCCCCCGCCAAACTCGCGAATCGCGGTGACGGCCTGGGTCGCCGCGCCCGGGAGGTCCTCGGCGAGCGCGAAGGTTTTGACCCCGGCGAAGAGCGGCAGCGCCAGCGAGCTGGCTGCGGCGAGCACCTTCGCAGCTGCCGGGACGAAGCTGACCAGGAACGGCGCGCCGTCGAGGTGCTGTCGGCCGAAGTTCCGGCAGCACTCAATGTGCGTGGCGGCGGCTTCGTGCGGTGGCACGACCGACCGGCCCGAGTCCCAGTAGCGGCGGACTACCAACGGCGCGAAGTAGCCAAGGGCGCTGTCGGCGACGGCGGCGTCGACGTCGCCGAGGGCGCCTGCGCGGCCGAGGAAGTACCACTGCGAGGGGCTTAGCCCGAGCGCGGCGGCCCGGTGCAGGCTGACGGGGGCGAAGTAGTAGCGCCCGCCGAGGTCACTGACCAGTGGATGAGCGCGGCGCACTAGTTCGGCCGGGGTCAATGTGCTCCGGCCTTCCCGGTCCGGGCGGCGTACTGCGGCCAGAGCTCGCGGTAGCCCTTGTGCGGGTTGGTCATCTCGCCTCAATCGTATGCCGTCATCCACGACGGCAAGGCATGGACATGGACAGGGCCATTCGCCCTATTACCTTATGCTCGTCCGTCCTCGCGCATCTGGTAAGCCAGTGCCTCGTGCGACAGTGCCCAGGCGTTCGTGTTCAGCGCAGGATGGCCGCCATAACGGCATCGGCCACGGCCCAGAGTCGCTACCCACCGGGTGCTAGCCGGCTCGGGAGGTGACGCGTGGATGGTCGCGCCAGGCTGGCATGGTGGCCATGTACTCGAGGGTCTGGCGTTCGATCTCCTCGCGCGGCGTTCCCGGGTTGCGGCGGGCCTGCCAGGCGGTCATACGCGTGAACCGGTCCTCGAAAGACTGGAGCTGGCCGGACTCGTCGGTGCAGTGACTGCAGTAGCGGCCGGTCTCGATCGGCATGCCGCAGCTTTCACAGGCGGCCGTCGTGTTCATGGTGTCCTCCCTGGGGTGTGAGTGGGTAGCGGGGCTGCGGCGGACTGGACCAGGGCGCGCAGCCCGCCAAACAGCGCGGCGGCCTGAGCAGGATCCATCTGTGACAGCGCGGCGGCGAGCAGGTCCTGGCTGAGCACCTCGCGGTGGCGGCGCAGCGCGGTGTGCCCGGTCGCGGTCAGCCAGATCAGGGTCCGGCGGCGGTCGGCCGGATCGGCTTCACGCTCGAGCAGGCCCTGACGTTCCAGGTGGGCCACGATCTCGCTCACCACCGACTGCGCGCGGCGCAGGTGCGCAGCGGCCTCGCCGATCGTCAGCGGCCCGGCCAGCGCCAGGTGCTCAAGCACCGCGGCCGAAGCATCCGGCAGCTGGCTGCGGGGCCCGTCCCGGCGGTGGAAGGTCAGGTACACGGCACGGAACAGTTCCTCGAACTCCCCGGCCCGGTCCGCGTCGCTGCTCACCAGGCAAGGCTCGCGCCCCCGACCTTCCATCGTCAATCCCGATACATTGCTGGGCGCCAGCCGCCGAGCCGCAGACAACCCTCACCTGCGTTACGCGTCGTTTTCGCGCGCGCTACGGGACGTCAGCAGTGAAATCCCAGGTCAGCTTGGTCGACTTCGTCGCAGAATGCGAGCCCGACAGCTTCATGGAGGTGGGTGACATAGACGGGAATACCTTCTTCCCGGCCAGGGTGGCCAGGTCTTGGAAGCTCACCGGCACCTTGACCTTCGTGCCGCCAAGGCAGGTGACGGTGACTTTGAACGACGGTGCCAAATGCGCCGCGATCTTGGAATTGTACGAGGTCAGCGTGCTCGAGATCCACAGCGAGCTCTTCGGCCACGGATCGTTGCTCTTATCCTTGCTGCCCGAGCCGGAGCATGTACCGCTTTCCGACCACTTTTCGGTGATACCACCCTTTGCCGTGTAGTCGAATTTCTTCGATGACTCATCGAGTTTGCTGAAGGAGAAGTAGAGCGGCGATCCCGACTTCCCCGAATTGGCGCTGGTGTCCGAAGTTTGCTGGCCGCCGTCGGCGGTCGTGTGCGTGATGAATGTCGTCACGTCCCAGCGGCGTGCGATGATCACGATCTCCTTGCCAGGCAGTTCGGCGCCGCCGTGATTGTAGTCAGCTTGTGCCACGGTCTTGATGATGCCGAGCGGCGGCTGGTAGGGGTCGATTGTCACGTTCTTCGTGAACTCCTTGCCAGGGGAGAGCGAAGGTACCTTCACGAACTTCCGAAAATCCGATGATCCCTGGTGAAGCGTGATCGCGGTCATGGAGCGAGGCGCGCTGGCCGAGCCTTTGTTCTTGGTGGTCAGCTCGATGAGGAACCGCTGGGTGAGGCCCGAGTGACCCAGCGCGATGTAGTGCGGTGTTCCCGGGAGGTCAATCTTGATCTTGGTCACGACGAGGTCCGGCTTGGAGGCACCAGGTGCGGCGCTGGCCGCCGGGCACGCGGTCAGGCACGTGCCGACCGTGGCAAGCAAAGTCGTCACCGTGAGTGATGTTGCCATTCCTAGCCTCATTGCGTGCCACTCCTCGCCAGATCGGTACATTCGCCGCTGCATGAGCGTAACCAAGTCAATCGCCTATCGGCAAGAACGGCGGCTGACTGAGGACTGTCGTGCTTGCCTGCTCGCGCCGACGGCTCTGATTGTGTGTCGCGTAGGTGCTGCGGGAGTTATCCCGTAGCGTCCAGGGATCCCGGCGGCTTGGCTCTCTATGGCTCTGCCGGCCGTTTTCTCGGCCTGGCTTGATAACGAGTGGCCAGCCGCCGGGTCCTGCCGTGGCGTGGCTCGAAAAGGGACCGACCGCCTGACGACCTGCTATCAGACATGCCCGCCGCGGTTCAGCCATGCCTTTTACCAGGATCGGCGACCAGAAGGGCTGCTGAATGGCGACGGTGATGATCGGGGTGGACCCGCACAAGGGATCCCACACGGCGGTTGCGATCGACGCGGCTGAGGCGCCGCTCGGCGAGCTGCGAGTCCGCGCTAGCGCGGCGCAGGCCGGCAAGCTGCTGGAATGGGCGGCGGGCTGGCCGGAGCGGACCTGGGCTGTCGAGGGCGCCGGCGGCCTGGGACATTTGCTGGCCCAGCAGCTGCTGGCGGCCGGCGAGCAGGTCGTCGATGTCCAGCCCAAGCTCGGCGCCCGGGTCCGGCTGCTGTCGACCGGGACGTCGAACAAGAACGACCCGAATGACGCCCGCTCGGTCGCCGTTGCCGCGCTGCGCTCACCCGTCCGTCACCGGGCCCGCGCTGATGACCACGGTGCGGTGCTGCGGGTCTGGTCCCGGCGGCACCGCCAGCTGTCCTCGCTGCGCACCCAGGCCGCCTGCCGGCTGCATGCCGTGCTCTGCGAGCTCACCCCCGGCGGCGTCCCTCAGGTCATCACCGCGAACCGGGCCGCCGCGATCCTGCACGCGCACCAGCCGGACAGCCCGGCCGCGCAGGCCTGGCACGACCTCGCCGAAGAGCACCTGGCAGACCTGCGCCGCCTCGACGCCCAGCTCCGCGACACCCGCGCCAAGATCACCGCCGCGGTCCGCGCCTCCGGCACCAGCCTGACCCAGGTCTTCGGCGTCGGCCCGGTCATCGCCGCGCACCGTGCATCGGCGACGTCGCCGACATCACCCGGTTCCCCAGCCGCGGACCGGTTCGCGTCCTATAACGGCACCGCCCCGATCGAGGTGTCCTCCGGCGAGCCGGAAGATCTACCGGCTGTCCATGCGCGGCAACCGGCGCCTCAACCACGCCATCCACATGGCCGCCGTCACCCAGATCGGCGCATAAGCACAGTCAAGGCCACGCCTACTACCAGCGCAAACTCGCCGAAGGCAAGACGCCCGCCGAAGCCCGCAGAGCGCTCAAGCGCAAGATCAGCAACGTCCTCTACGCCCGGCTGCAAGCAGACGCCAGAGCACGGGCGGCGGGCCCGGGAGGGCAACCGGGGAACGGCTCTGAATCCAGCGCGGCCGGCTTGCACCCCGCACGCCAGCTCTTCGGACAAGCCACTCCCGAGCCCGCCGACAGCCTACGCCCGCCCAGCCACACCCGGACCCTGACATCAGCCGGGACGTCACTTCGAAGCGATTGACAAACAAAAGGGACTCGATATGCGCCCAGGCAAGAAGCCTCTTGAATTCGAAGTCGCCCAACATATTTCGATGACTGGCGCGACTATGGGGCTTGCCCACTGAGATAGTGGGTTCTGTTTCGGGGCCGTATTCCGCTAACTCTGCTTGACGCTGCCGCTACGCACTCATGATGAACTCAGGACGGCGCCGCGGCCCACGGGCCGATCCGGGGCACTGGTTCGGCCAGTCTGAGAATCGAAGCTCCTGCTAGCCGGTTGACTCTCAAGTCTTTACCGATAACATACGCAGTATGTCTCAGGTATGTGAGCGGTCATGAGCGTCAGGCATGCGCTGCTCGCGCTGCTGAGCGAGGGGCCCAGATACGGGATGCAGCTCCGGGAGGACTTCGAGGCCGCGACGGGCGACGTGTGGCCGCTCAACGTCGGCCAGGTTTATACGACCCTGCAGCGGCTGGAGCGGGATGGCCTGGTCGAGTCCGACAGCGGGGACGACGAGCAGCACAAGAACTACCTGATCACCGCTCAAGGTCAGGCTGAGCTGGGCGAATGGCTGCACATGCCGCCGGGCCTGGCTCCGCCACCGCGCGATGAGCTTGTGACCAAGGTGCTGCTGGCGGTCCGGGTGCCAGGCACCGACGTGCACGAGGTGATCCAGGCGCACCGCCGCCAGGTCGTGGAGCTCATGCAGGAGTGGACCCGGGTCAAGGCGGAGCCGGCCGAGTTCGACCTCCCGCTGGCCCTGGTGATCGACTCCGAGCTGACCCGCCTCGGGGCGGTCGTGCAGTGGCTCGACTTCGCCGACGAGCACGTCAGGCACGCGGCCGCAGAGGCCGCGCCGGCCCGTGGTGCGAAGCTGAGGCGCCGGGTAGTGGTCCGGCGGTGAACAGGAACGCCATTCGCGCGTGCAGCGCCAGTCGCGTACAGCGGCTGCGACTGCTGGCCGCGGCCATGCCGCTGGCAGCCCTGCTCGCCACGGCCTGCGGCCCGGCCCAGACAGGCGTAGCCAATAGCAGCGGACCAACTGCGCAGCAGACCGCCTCGCCACCCATCTCGACCGCGGACTGTAACTCGGTCACTACCTGCTACACGCCGCAGCAGCTCCGGGTGGCCTACGGCATCAAGCCGCTCCTCGACCGCGGGATCAACGGCCGCGGCGAGACGGTGGTGCTGCCCGAACTCGCGGAATCGCGACTGAACCCGCCCCTGGTCACGAACATGCGCCAGGACATGGCGGCCTTCGACCACATGTTCCGTCTGCCGGCCGCGCGGATGCGGGTCGTCACCACGCTCGCCGGCGCCGGTTCCCCCTGGCTGGCTTTCGGCGAGGAGGTACTGGACGTCGAGATGGTGCACGCGCTCGCCCCCGATGCCACCCTCGTCATCCTTCTGCTTCCGTCGACGTCCCTGGACAACACCAACAACGCGGTCTCCGCCGCCGTCGCCTCGCTCCGTCTTGGCAGCACGGAAGGCGGCGTCATGTCGATTAGCGCCGCAGCGCAGATCGGCGGCGAGCACTGCGTGAGCCAAGCGCAGGTCAAGAGCGTGAACGCGGCACTCCAGACGGCCGTCAGCCGGCACGTGACGGTGGTCGCCGCCTCTGGCGACATCGGAGCGGTGGCCGAACCGTGTGATGTTTACGGGGCGCTGGCCGGCACCGCCACGTTTACCCCCGTCAGGGAGGTCAACCTGCTGGCCTCCGATCCGCTTGTGCTCGGCGCCGGCGGCTCCAGCCTGACCGCCAGCCACGGCACCGGCGCCTGGCAGGGCGAGACCGCCTGGGGCTTGCCGTACGGCAACCCGGGATCGGCCTTCCAGGCATCCGGCGGCGGGTTCAGCCGTCTGTTCCCCCGGCCCGGCTACCAGGACGGCGGCCCCGGCATCCGCTCGACCCGGGGGGTGCCCGACGTGTCGGCCGACGCCAGCGGCCACACCGGCATGGCGATCGTCCTCAGCGGCGACGGCCAGACCATGGTCCGCAACAGCGGCGGTACCAGCGCGAGCGCCCCGATCTGGGCCGCGCTGATCGCCCTGGCCGACCAGTACGCCGGGCGTCACTTGGGTCTTGTCAACCCGGCCATCTACCAGATCGCCCGCGGCCCCCGGTACCACCAGGCCTTCCACGACATCACCAAGGGAAACAACACCGTGCAGTTCCCGCCCAAGACGATCGCTGGCTACCAGGCGACACCCGGCTGGGATCCGGTTACCGGCTGGGGCAGCCCAGACGCGCAGGTGCTCATCCCGCTGCTCGCACGCGACGCGGCGCCTTAACCAGGCTCCCCAAGCGTTGCAGATCTGGCAGCGACAATGGGTAGCCGCAGGGATCTAACCCACACGGCGAGGCCGTGCCGTTGGAGTGCGGATGTCTGGTCTGGCTAGGTGACTCCGACGCTCCTAGTAAGCGGCACGCATGGGTGCTGCAGAGGAGGCATCGTGAAATACATGATCCTGACGTACGCGTCGCAGCAGGACTACGCGGGCATGGCCGGAGACTCCGCAGGTCAGCCCGCCTGGTCGGCGGAGGACTTCGCGGCCATGGGCGCGTTCATGGAGTCATTCAACCGCGATCTGGAGGAATCCGGCGAGCTGGTCGAGACCAGGGGCCTGATCGATCCGGTGCACACCCGCAGGATCCAGCTGCAGAACGGGATCCCGGTGGTGACGGACGGCCCGTACGCCGAGACGGCTGAAGTCCTGGCCGGCTACTGGATCGTGGAATGTGCGAGCTTCGACCGCGCGACCGCGATCGCGGCCCGGCTGTCAGAGTGCCCGGGTCCAGAGCAGGCCGCTGCCCGCGCTTACGCAGACGTCCGGCCCATCGCGGAATCGCGGGCCGAGCTGGAGATCTGAGCGGCCAGTGCCGGACACTCGGACCGGGGACCTGCTGCGCGAGCTGGCGCCGCAGGTCCTCGGCGCTGTGGCGCGGCGTTACGGGCATTTCGATGCCGCAGAGGACGCGACCCAGGAAGCGCTCCTGGCGGCGGCCGTGCAATGGCCGGAGGCTGGCGTCCCGGATAATCCGCGCGGCTGGCTGATCACCGTCGCCGCGCGCCGGCTGACCGACCTGTTGCGCAGCGAGAAGGCCCGGCAGCGCCGTGAGCAGGCCGCGGCCTCGCGGATCGTGCCCGGTCAGTGGCTGGCCCCGGCCGCCGACCAGCCGGCCGCCGAGGTGGACGACACGCTCGTGCTGTTGTTCCTGTGCTGTCACCCGGCGCTGTCGCAGGCGTCGCAGATCGCGCTCACGCTGCGTGCTGTCGGCGGGTTGGCGACCGCGGAGATCGCCCGGGCGTTCCTCGTGCCGGAGGCGACCATGACCCGGCGCATCAGCCGCGCCAAGCAGCACATCAAGGACAGCGGCATTCCCTTCGCCATGCCCAGCGGCGCGGAGCGCGCGGACCGGCTCGGGGCGGTCCTGCACGTCCTTTATCTCATCTTCAACGAGGGCTACACCAGCACGGCCGGGCCGAGCCTCCGGCGCGGTGAGCTGTCGGCTGAGGCGATCCGACTGGCCCGCATGGTCCGCGGGCTGCTGCCCGGCGATAGCGAGGTGGCGGGCCTGCTCGCGCTTATGCTGCTCACTGACGCGCGGAAGCTAGCGCGGACTGGCCCGGACGGCGAGCTCATCCCGATGGCCGAGCAGGACCGGAGCCGCTGGAGCGCAGCGGCCATCGCCGAGGGCGTGGCCCTCATCACTGCCGCTCTACCCCGCGGCCCCGTCGGCCCCTACCAGCTCCAGGCAGCCATCGCCGCGGTCCACGACGAGGCCCCCAGCGCCGACGACACCGACTGGGCGCAGATTGTGGCCCTCTACGAGCTGCTCATGCGGACCTCAGGCAACCCCATCATCGCGCTGAACCACGCCGTCGCCGTTGCCATGGCCCGTGGCCCGGGCGCGGGACTCGGCCTGCTCGCGGCGATCCAGGCCGATGAGCGGATCGCCGGGGACCACCGGTTCCATGCAGCGCGCGCGCACATGCTGGAAATGTCCGGCGACCGTGCCGCGGCGCGAGACTCCTACCTGGCGGCGGCCCGTCAGGCTGCCAACCTGCCTCAGCAGCGCTACCTCCGCGCCCGCGCCGCGCGCCTGGCCTGACCGGTCGTCGGCACGTCATTGCGCGGACGCCATGGCGATGGCGGATGTGGCAAGATCGGGTCGATGAAACCCAACAGGTCGGTCCCGCCCACGACCGTGGTGCCCGTCCTTGCTTACCCGGACGTGCGGGCGGCTGTGGCCTGGCTTAGCGCAGCGTTTGGCTTCGTCGAGCGCACCCGGATAGGGGAGAGTCACCGGGCTCAGATGAGCATCGGCGCAGATGGAGCTGTGATCGTTGCTGAACGGCGGGGAGAAATGCCAGCGCAGGGCGATGGGGCGGCGCACTTGATCCGCGTCAGAGTCGAGGACGTTAATGCCCAGTTCGAGCGCGCCAGCACGCACGGAGCGCGCGTGCTCGAATCGCCGATAGATCGCGAGTACGGTGAGCGGGATTGCACCGTGGAGGATGTGGCGGGCCACCGGTGGCAGTTCGCTGAGACCACGGGGGACGTGGCGCCAGAGGACTTCGGATGCATGACCATCGCACCCTGGCCTGGCCGTCCAGAAGCCTGACGGCTTCGCCGATCGCGCGGGACGGCGCTGGCGGCGTGACTGGTAACTATGAGCATCATCCGCCTCGGCCGCCAGGGTAGGATTTGTCCGGCCGAAGGTACCTTGCTGAGCGGCGGCGGCAAAACCTGGCATCGAGATGCTATGGGCGCTTGGCACAAGGAGTCGTGGATGGCAAGCCTGGCAGGTGCTTCGAAGACGATGGCGAGCCGCGGGGCGCTGGCTCTGCTCTGCGGTGTCGCCATCATGGTGGTCGCGGGCTGCAGCAGCGGGAACGCGGGCGGAAATGGCGGAGCCGGGGACAAGGCCGGATCGCGCCACCTCCGGCACGCGGTGGCGGCGCCCGCAGTCCAGATCACGCCCGCCGCCGGAGCCAGCAGTGTGCACCCGAACCTGCCCATCCGCGTCCTGGCACTGAGTGGCCGCCTCATCAATGTCACCGTGCGCGCGGGCGGGCGGGATGTCGTCGGCCAGATGAACCACAGCGCGACCGAGTGGGTATCGCGGTGGGCGCTTACTCCCGGCGCCTCATATGTCGTGCAGGCGACGGCCGGGAACTCGGCGGGCAAGACCGTGACGGCGATGAGCAGGTTCCGTACGCTGCGGCCGGGCCTGACGTTCTCCGCCTCGCTGGACTGGACCCTGGCGGCCAACCAGGGCCGGCGCTACGGTGTCGGGCTGCCGATCATCTTGAACTTCAGCCAGCCCGTGCAGGACAAGGCGGCAGTGCGGAAGGCGCTCGTGGTCACGGCCCAGTACCCGGTTCCGGGAACCTGGCGGTGGATCACTGATGAGCAGATCGTCTACCGGGCCGACGGTTACTGGCCGCCGCACCAGACGGTCACGCTGCATGCTCACTTGGCCGGCGTGCGGGCGGCCCGCGGGGTCTACGGCACGAAGAGCCTCACATACAAGTTCAAGATTGGCGTAGCCCGGATCAGCTCCGTCAACGTCAGGACGCACCACATGACTGTGCGAGTCGACGGGAGGGTCACGCGAAGCTACGGCATCAGTGCGGGGGACGGCAGCAGCCTGGTCTACACCACTCCGAGCGGGACCGCCCTGACAATGGACAAGGCACTGATGGTCATCATGACCAACCCGAATGTCCCGAAAGGGGCACCCGGGTGGTATCGGGAACCGGTCCCGCTCGCGGTCCGCCTGACGAACTCGGGAATCTATCTGCACGAGACGCCCGGCGCGGAGTGGTGCATCGGAGTGGAGAATTGCAGCCATGGGTGCATCAGGCAGTCCCCAGCCGAGGCCCAGTGGTTCTACAACACTAACCAGACGGCTGACGTGGTGCACGTGACCGGAACGACTCGCAAGATGGCCTTCGGAGACGGCTGGACCTTCTACCAGATGCCGTGGAAGCAATGGGCGAAAGGCGGCGCGATCAACTACGCGTCATATCCCACCTACTCGCCCGAACCCCTCAGCCTCAGGCCCAGGGTCCGAAGCTAGGACACGGCGGCGCGGGCCGCGGTCAGACGGGCTGCCACAGCTCGACCCGATTGCCCTCGGGATCGGTGACCCAGCCGAATCGACCGACGCCCTCCATGTCCTGCGGCTCTGAATCCACGTCCGCTCCCTTGGCGCGCAATTGCGCGAGTATCGCATCCAGGTCGCGGACCCGGAAGTTGAGCATGGTCTGCTGGGCGCGGGACCCGAAGTAGTCGGTCTCGGACTCGAACGTCGCGAACACTGTCAGTCCGGTTCCCTGATGCCACAGGCCGTGCTCATCGGCGTCCAGGCCTAGGCAATCGCGATACCACGCGCCCAGGGCCGCCGGGTCGGCGGCCCGTATGAAGTATCCGCCGATTCCAAGCACACGTTCCATGCCGCTATCTTGCCAGGACGACGTCGGCCCTCGTTTGTGAAGCAATGGTTCACCCATCGGGGAGTTGGCCTTGCTCAGGATCGGGACTCGGTGGCCGGGCCTAGCCGGGAGGCGATGACGTCAACGCCGTCGAGGCGGCCATCGGCTACGGCCATGACGAGGTCATACGCGTCGTCATTGGCCAGGATGAGCCGACGCCCGTTGACGCCGTAGAACGCGATCACCCCGGCCAGCGCCAGCCGCTTGTTCCCGTCCACCAGCGCGTGGTTACCGGCCAGCGAATGAAGCAGCGCTGCTGCCTTGGCGTCCAGACCCGGGTACGCGTCCCGCCCGAACGCCGAGGTCGGCCGGCCGCGCGGCCGCGGCCTCCAGCAGGCCGATGTCACGGATCTTCGGTTCGAACCCCAGCGCTCGTTCCGCGACGTGCAGCAGTTCGGGGCCGGTCAGGTAGATCACCGGCCGAGCCGCTCCAGCGCCTCGGCGTAGCGCGGGAGTTCCTCGTCCAGTACCTGGTCCAGTAGTTCGGCCCGGCTGTGCCCTTCGACGTACTCCCGGATGGCCTGCCGGGCCACTTCCTGCATCGGCCGGCCCTCGTGTTCGGCCCGCCGCCGCAGCGCCCGGGATTCGGCCTCGGTCAGCCGCAGTGTCATCGCCATGACCTCATGGTATCAAGGTTGATACCAGCCGTTCGCTCCGCGCCGAGGCATCGCAGATCGGCAAACAACGTAAAGCCCTGGGGGCCGCGCTGCGGCGGCCCCCTGGGCCTGAATACCGGCGCTAGGGGTTCACAGCTTGGACCACACGGAATTGTTGGACCATAGGATCGTGCCGGGTGCCAGCAAAGTGGCCGTGTAGGTCCGGTCGTCGGGGAACGTCACCGAGATGTGGTTCTCGTCGATGAAAGTTCCATGCGCGGTGGGCCGGTTGAACCTGGACATGTCGACGGTGATGAACTGGCCCTGCACGGAAATGACCGGCCCCGGGCCCCGGCCGTCGGTCCAGGTGCCGCTCAGGTTGAGGACTGGGACGCCAAGCAGGATGGCACCGTAGAAACTCAGTGACCCGATCTGCGGGTCGCCGGAGGGGCGGACCAGCGGCGCGTAGAGGACCTCTCTGCCTCCATTGCTGACTAGGCCCGGGCAGGTGGCGGCCCCCGAGTTCCCGCCGGTAATGGTTCCGCGCGCGAGCACGGTGCCGTCCGGCTGATACGAGTACACCGGGCCGCCGCTGTCTCCCTTTGCCTGCGCGCACGTCGTGTTCTGGGAGAAGGCCTCGGTCGAGGGCCGGCGGGATCGCAGGAGACGCCGCCGACGTTTGTGAAGTCGTCGGTCTTCGTCACCTGGACGCTGAAGTGCTCGCCGCTGGAGGCTCCGCCGGTCACGATGAAGTTGCCGACGAAGTCGGGGGTTGCGCCGGCGATCTTGGCGTTGGTCACCGTGGAGGCGTCAAACGGGCCGGTGTAGATCCGGGAATCGATGGTTCCCGGGTAGTTGAGGAGCGCGGTGGAGCTGGCGGTGGGCCGCGTGCCGGGTGTGATGAACAGTGGTACCGACGACCGGGTTCGGAGGCGGGACTGGGCGGCTGGGCCCATCGCGCCGTCGACGGTTACCGCGAGCCCGCTCCCGTTCGTCGCGGGTGCCGCGCTCACGACCCGTCCGGCCTCGGCCAGCCGCTTGGCATCGATCACCAGTTCCCGGTGGGTGAAGGCGGCCGCGCGGAACGTGACCGGCACGCCGAGGAGGCCGGCGGTGGTGCGCACCGTCGCGGGAACTGCCCCGTGCCAGTAGACGCGCAATTCACGCCTGGTCGGATCGGCCACGATGCTGGCGTTGCCGGCGTCACCGGCCGCCAGGATCGTCTCAGCGGCGGCATTGAGCCTGGCCTGGTATGCCCACACCTGCTTCCAGCTGGCGAACCCTGCGGGTGCCGGGGCGGTCGGATGGACCGGGGCCGAGCGCACCGGTTTGGAGCCAGCCTGCGCCTGGGTACCGATGCTCGCAACTCCCGCCACTGCCAGGCCGAGTCCGATGAGTGCCCGGGCGGGCCGGCTGAATCTACGGGATCCCGCTCGCTGACGAGATGGTCCCATGACGACTTTCCTACGCGTCAATAATTCCTTTTCTGGCGTTCATCTTGTCTAACTTCGCTTACGCGCTAGGCGCATTGGTGTCCACCTGAGAAAGACGCCCGCGTACCATTCCTTGTCGCGGACATAGCGGCGCCAGCAGAGGAATTCTGCTGGCACGAATGCTCGAAGTTGCCCTCCGTCCGACTTGCCGCTCGCTGCGCGGGCTCCCCAATGGCAAGTGCCTTACGGAGTGAACGGTCACGGGCGCGGTCTGGTTCACGTTTGCCGGTCGGCCGCGCTGCGGGCTCGCGCGCTATTGGCGTTCAGGCCGCCTGGCCAGGGACATGGAGCATCACGGTAGTGTTTGCCTTCTCGTACTAGCTCGACCGTCAGGAGAAGACTCGCCTTGAGCGTGACCGCCGGCAGTCGCGCAGAGCTGCGCGACCGGGCGGCCGCGGTGCTCCATGGCAACGACGCTGGCAGCTGGACGAAGGCGGCGCCGCATCTGTACCCGCACCAGTGGAGCTGGGACAGCGCCTTCATCGCAATCGGCTGGGCGCACCTGGATGTCCGCCGGGCCATGGCGGAGCTCGAGCATTTGTTCGCGGCGCAGTGGTCGACGGGCATGGTGCCGCATATCGTGTTCCGCGCGGGCCCGGGCGAGCCTTACTTTCCAGGACCGGAGTGGTGGGACTGCGCCATCGCGCCCGCGGCGCCAGCGCCCCCGGTCCAGACGACCGGGATCTGCCAGCCACCGGTGCATGCCCTGGCGCTGCAGCGGATCTGGCAGCTGACGCCGCAGGAGATGCGGCCGGAAATCCGCGAGCGCATTCAGGCGCTCTACCCGCGGCTGGTCAAATGGCATCGCTACCTCGCCACGCAGCGCGACCCCGAGGAATCGGGACTTGTCACCGTCTACCACCCGTGGGAGGGCACGGACAACTCTCCGCGCTGGGACAAGGCGCTGGCGCGTATCGAGGTGGCCGAGCCCGGCCCGTACACCCGCCTGGACACCAGTCAGATAGGAGACCCGTCGCAGCGTCCCACCGACTGGGACTACGACAGGTATCTCTGGCTGGTTGGCCTGCTAAGGAAATTCCGGTACGACGATGCGCAGATATACCGCCAGTACCCGTTCCTGATGAAGGACGTGTTTTTCAGCGCTGTGTTGGTCTCGGCGAACGCCGCGCTCCTGGACCTTGCCGACGTGGTCGCGGCCAGTGACGGCGACCGCGAGCAGCTGACATCCTGGCTGCACCGCGGCCGCGATGGGCTGGCGCGCTGCTTCGACACGAAGTCCGGCCTCTGCGTCGACTACGACGTCCGGACCGGCGAGCGAATCCGGCTGCGGACGTTCGCGGGTTTCGCGCCGCTGTTCGCGCAGACCGCGGACGCCGATCAGCGCGCTGCCCAGTTGCAGCTGCTCGACTCCGAAGACTTCTGCGGCAACCCGCGATTCCGCTGGCGCCTGCTGCCCAGCATGAGCCCCTCCGAGCCGGCCTTCGAGCCGCAAAACTACTGGCGCGGTCCGATCTGGCCGATCATCGACTGGCTGCTGTGGCGCTCGCTGAGACTGGCGGGCTACGGTGACCGCGCGGACGAGCTCCGCCGCGATTCGCTCGGCCAGATCGCTGCCGCCGGGACACTTCGCCGAGTACTTCGAGCCATTCACCGGGGAGCCGCTCGGCTCCACGCAGCAGTCCTGGACGGCCGCCGTCGCGCTGGACTGGTCCGCCTCCGAACTCAGCGGCGAAGCAAATTGCACGTAGCAGGTCGGCGGTGCAGAGTCGGCGATCGGCTCGGCGCGCTCCAGCGACTCGACGACCAGATGCCCAGCGGCGTGGCGGTTTCTTCAAAATCGCGGCGGGAGCGTGTGACCGGAGCGCACAATAGAGGCGATACCGCTGCTCAGGAGGCTGCGGCTCGACGGCGACGACATATTACCTTGCTTGGGAGCGCGGGTGAGCCAGGGGTTGCCACGGTAATTCCTTCGGAGGCATTGAAGTGCGTTTCAAGCTGGCTGTCGCAATTGCCGTCGCCATTGTTGTGGGTGGTGGCGGCGGTGCCGGGTACGCGCTGATCGAGGGAGCCAATCGGGCACCTAGTTTCGAGAATTCTGGCGGCCAGATACACAGCCCGATCCGGTCGGCCGGTCCAGGCGCGCCCTCGTCATCCTCGGCGTCATCCTCGGCCTCTCCCCGTCGCGGTCATCGTCGCCGTCATCATCACCATCGGCGTCGCGATCGCGGCGGCCATCGTCGCCGTCGCCGTCGCCGTCCTCGCCTTCCGCGCCGTCGCCTCCGGCATCCTCAGGAAGCTACGACTGCCACTACCAGACGGATACCTGGAGCGGCGACGCGTCGTCGGTCGGCTACTCGGTGCAGAAGATCAGTGCCAACGACGGCAAGACGGCCAGCTTCTCGGTGAAGCTGAACGCCAACCACGGCACGACCGAGGTCGTCGGCTACCCCTCCGACCAGTGCCTCATCTACTCGGCTCTGCCGCACTCGCTCACGTCCAGCTACGACGTGACGCCGCCGTCGAATTCCTCGGGCCTTGACTACGAGTTCGCCTACGACATCTGGCTGACCAATGCGTCCGCCGCGACCAGCTACAACTGGAACGACGATCTTGAGCTGATGATCTGGACCTACGTGATCAGCCAGCGTCCCGCCGGCTCGAAGGTCGCCACGCTTGGGCGACGGCTCTGCGGTGTGGTTCGCCGGCACCAAGGGCAGCAACAACAGCACTGTCTCTGTGGTGCTGCCCTCCAACAGAACAAGCGGGACAGTTGACATCGCCAGCATCGTCGCGCAGTTGAAGGCGCGAGGCTACATACCGTCGTCCGACGACGGCATCCTCGACGCCGAGTATGGCGTCGAGGCGCCGTACGGTGGCGGCAATGCTTTCGCTGTCAACGCAGTCACCGTCAAGGGCTGAATTCAGCAGCCGACACGTTCGGCGGTGCTAAGGGCGAGGACAATGCCCGCACGTTCGACGTGTACGGCTACACGTTCATGGCGAGCCGACCAGCCGAAGGCCCGGCCGGCCACGACCGGCGGTAAGCAGAAGGTCCACTTTCCGTTACCGGCTGGAGACCGTGGATGCGGCCTGCGCGACGAGGCTGGCCACCGCAGCGGGTTGGGAGACGTAGATGGAGTGGCTGCCGGTGGCTTCGACCACGGTTGAGCCTGCGCGCTCAGACATTGCGCGCTGAGCGGGCGGGGGGATCATCCGGTCCTCGGTCGTGACCAGATACCAGCTGGGCTTGGTTCGCCAGGCGGGCTCGGTGATCGCGCCGCTGAGGGCGTCCACGCCCCAAGGCACCTGCGAGTCAGCCATGAAAGCGGCCTGCTCGGCGGGCACGTCGCCAGCGAACGACGCGTGGAACTTCTCGCGGTCCAGGAACAGGAAGCCGTCCTTAGGCGGCAGGATCGGGGGCACCGGCGCGCCGGGCGCCGGGTCGGCGATCAGCGTGTTGACAGACTCGCCCCGGTCCGGCGCGAACGCGGCGATGTACACCAGAGCCGCCACTTTGGGATCGTTGCCAGCCTCGGTAATGACGGCTCCGCCGTAGGAGTGGCCTACCAGGATGACCGGCCCGTCCTGGTCCTCGATGACCTGGCGTGTGGCGGCGGTGTCACCAGCGAGCGACAGGGTCGGGTTCTGGACGATGCTGACGTTGTAGCCATCCTTCGTCAGCAGGCCATAGACACCTTGCCAGCCCGACCCGTCCACGAAACCGCCGTGAACGAGAACGACGTTCCTCGGTGCAGGACTCGCGTTCACAACGATCACCTTCCCCTGGCGCCGCTTACCTTGGGGCCTGCGTGCACCCACATCCCTGCCCAACACGAAGCGCGCGCCAAACGTCTTAGTGCCTGTTCACCTTGGCTCGGTCGCCATGACCGCGCTAGCCAGCCAGGTGCCCTAGGACCAGAACTCGTCCGAGGCGTACTGATCCCCGGGATAGGTCCATACCTCGGTGGCCTTGCCGTCAGTGATGTGGAAGACCTGGACGGTGTCGTCTTCAAGGCTCTTGCCCTCGCGCTCGGCCCGGACCGTGGTCAGCGCGACTGCGTGCCCGTCGTTGGCGATCACATCGTGCACTTCGACACTGATGGACCCCCAGCAGGCCTCGAATGTGCGCAAAAGCCAAGCCGCGACCTGATCAACGCCGTTATAGTCACCGCCGAGCGGACTCCTGCCGGGATAGTGCCACCTGATGTCCTCGGCGAAGAACTTGCTCTTCAGCGTGTTGATGTCACCATGCTCGAAGGCCGCATATCCGTCCCGGAGCAGAATCTCATTAGCGTGTGCCATCCTGACTCTCCCTTCCGCCAGCACCAGCAGTTACTGGCGATTTCACGTTTGTTTACCGCGCTGCGGAGGCTGGCGCACCGGCAGTCGCGTGCAGGTGGAGGTGCACTAGCGGGACGGTAGCCGCGCCTTCGCCTGCCGCGGAGGCGACCCGCTTGACCGATCCGCGGCGTACGTCACCGGCCGCGAACACCCCGGGCAGACTTGTCTCCAGCGGCAGCGGCGGGCGGCCAGCGCGCCCGCGCTCAAGTGTCGCCAGGCAGGTCCTGGCCGGTGCGGATGAAACCCAGCTTGTCGCGTGAGACGGCCTCGCCGAGCCACTGCGTCCGTGGTTGTGAGCCGATGAGGACGAACAGGGCGTCAGCAGGGACGCTGCGCCTCGCCCCAGAGGCGGTGTCTTGCAATATCAGCGATTGGAGGTGGCCGCTGCCGGTGCCATCGGCCACCTGCACGCTGTAGGAGACGTCGACGTTGGGGGTAGCGGCTATCTGGCGGATGAGGTAGTCGGACATGCTGTCCGCCAGCGATTTTGCGCGCACCAGAACCGTCACCCTGCTGGCCCACTTGGCCATGTGCAGCGCTGTTTGCCCGGCGGAGTTGCCCGCTCCGGCGACAAACACGTTCCGCCCGCGCATGGCCGGTGCCTCGCCGGCCGCAGCGCCGTAGAAGACGCCCCGGCCCTGCATGTGCTCCAGGTGAGGGATACCGAGCCGCCGGTAGGTAGCGCCGGTTGCGATGATCACGGTGCGCGTGGTGAGAACGCTGCCGTCTGACAGCCGCAGCAGGTAGTGGCCGTCGCTTCTTGACAGGCTCTCGGCCCGGCGCATGTACAGGAAGGTGGTGCCGAAGGTCCAGGCCTGCTGCCAGGTCTGCTGTGCCAGATTGGCGCCGCTGATGCCCTGAGAGAAGCCTGGGTAGTTGCGGATCATCGAGCTTGTCCCTGCCTGGCCTCCGATGGCCTCATGCTCGACGACTACGGTCCGCAGGCCTTCGGAGGATGCGTAGACCGCGGCAGCGAGCCCCGCCGGGCCCGCGCCAACTATGGTCACATCGAAGATCTCCTCCGCTGAGATCGGCCTCATGAGGCCGAAAGCGTCGGCTATCTCACGGTTAGAGGGGTTGACCAGCGCTGGCCGCTCAGTCCCGAACCGGAGCACGACGACCGGCAGTTCTGGCGATTCCAGGCCGAGTTCGTGCAGCATCTGTCGGGCATGCACGGAGGTCGCGTCATAAAACCCGACCGGGACGCGATGGCGGGAGAAAAGGTCGCGCAGCTCCTGTGACCGCGCGGACCATCGCTTGCCGATCACCTGCGCCGCCTCGAAGCCGCCGTCGCGCTGGCTGCCCCACTCCATCAAGAACTCGGTAATCGAGCGGTGGAATTCCTCGGCCGGGGCCTGCACGGGGCGCGTCACCCAGTGGTCGATCTTGCCCAAGGCGACAGCCTCGAAGATCGACCGCATCGATTGCCAGTCACCCCAGCGCACCGCGGCCACCCGAAGTGCCGTCGGGTCGATATCGCGGATCGCGGAGAGCACCTCGATGCCGTCCGGGTCCTGCGGACCGACCTCGCCAATGACCAGCGCAACCGGCAGGCCAGCGGCCAGCAGGTCGCGCATCCAGGATGCGAGCTCCGCGGGCTGGCCGCAGACCGCGATTTGATAGTCCGCGCCGTATCGCTTGGAGAGCTCCCGATGGAGGATCTCGCGCACGCTAGCGTCGCGGCAAACGACGACGATGGCCGCCTGTACGCCGGCAGCTTCACCGGTCCCGGCGGCCTCCACCACCTTGTGCGCGGCGGTAGCAGTGCCAGTCGATGTTGTCATCTCGTGCCCTCTAGGTTCGTTTCCAGAAGTGCCGCCCTCGTGCCTGGATTGGCCCCGGATTGGCGAGGGAGATGTGCGGGGCAGCTCAGGTCCTTGTAACGAGCCGTGTAGAACATGATGAGCGTCGTGGCCACGATCTGGATCGCGCCGAGCACGATGAACACGCCGGCGTGAATGGCGATGGCGCGTGCTGTGGTCAGAAATGACGCCAGGAGCCATATCTCAAAGGCCAGCCGGCTGATGCCAGCCGAGCAGCGAGCCCTGAAGAGGTGGGAGATCTGCGGCACGTAGGCTGCACCGGCTAGCCCCGCACCGATATAGCCCGCGAACTCTGTGGCGGTCAGCATCGCTGGCTCAAACAGGTGTCGGCGTTGCCGACCTCGCGGGGATGGAGCTGATTCATGGTGCTCTCCGGTCTCCGACGCAACGTGATACGTGCATCAGCGCAGGGTGAGGATGGTTTCCAGGTAAGTCGCGGGGATGGCGATGCTGCCGCCGTGGTTCCGGTCCCAGCGGCGGGCGAGGTTGGCCATGTCGGCGGCCAATGCGGCGCGACCGTTGTCGTCGAGCGCCTCGAACGCTTTCAGGGCGGGTCCGTACCAGCGGCGGAAGAACGCCGCGAACGCCTCCGGGGAGGTGAATCGCCATGTGCAGGTGCGCTGCACGGATCGGGCGTCGGCGGTCGCCGTTCCGAACAGAGCAGACACGTGCTGTTCGGTGCCCCACAGCAGTGGGGACGCGACGCCGGGCGGCCCGGGCACGTGCCTGGTGATGACACCGAACATCTGGCCGATGAACCCGTCGGGGGTCCACGAGGCCAGGCCGACGGTGCCGCCCGTGCGGGCGGCTCGGATGATCTCGTCCGCGGCCCGCTGATGATCGGGCGCAAACATCGCACCGAAGACGCTCAGCACCGCGTCGAATGATCCGTCCTCCACGGGCAGGTCTTCGATGTCGCCGAGCCGGAACTCGACGTCGAGGCCCTCGGCCACCGCCCGCTCGCGTCCGTCCTCGAGCAGTCCGGGAATGTAGTCGATGCCGACGGCGTGGGTGCCGGAGCGGGCCGCCGCCAAGGTGGCGTTGCCGCTGCCGCATGCGACATCCAGCACGTCCCAGCCTGCCTTCAGGTCGGCCGCGTCGGCCAGCAGCTCGCTGGCCAGCAATATCCGTGAGGCGACGACGGCATAGTCGCCGCTAGCCCAGGTTTTCTGCTGGCGCGCCTTGATGACCGACAGGTCCGCGCGCGCCGTTGCCGTAGTCATGACGACTCCTCTTTCTCGGGTCCCAGTAACGGGTGGTCCGGTAAAGAGCTTGCGGCAGCGGTGATGCCCTGGACGAGTGACGGTCTCGTACCACCGCCGGCCGGGCAGAGACCCGGCGAATCGGCATCAAGCGTCTGGCAGTACCCGCACATGCTGGGCCGACAGGCCGGGCGGGAGTACAGAATCTGTACTACCCTGGGCCGGGCCGACCGCGGCATCATGGGCATATGACGAGCTACGCGGACTACTGCCCGATCTCGATCGGCGTCGAGGTGCTAGGCGACAGGTGGACGCCGCTGGTCATCCGCGAACTCATGGTCGGCGCAAGTGGCTTCAACGAGATCCACCGGGGGATCCCCCGGATCAGCAGGACCATGCTCGCGCAGCGGCTCCGACTGCTCGAGCGGCGCGGGCTGGTTCGCCGCGAGCCGGTGGCCCGTGGCCGGCCCGGACGCTACACGCTGACACCGGCGGGGGAGTCGGTGACCCCGGTTATCTGGGCCATCGGGCACTGGGCCGCTGAGTGGATCTTCGGAGACCCCGCTGACGAGGACTGCGACGGCCGGTCGCTCATGTGGCGCCTGCACCAGCACGCAATCGCGGCCAAGCTGCCCCGGCAGCGCACCGTCTTGCACCTGACGCTGACCGGCGCGGGCGCCGCTGAGGGCTGGCTCGACATGCAGCATGGCGCGGTCACGGTGTGCACCGATGACCCCGGCTACGACGTCGACCTGGCAATCGAAGCCGACACCGGGCAGATGCAGCGCTGGCTCGTCGGCCTGGTCCCGTTCCGTGACCTGATCGCCAACGGCCACGCCCGCCTGCTCGGGCCAAGCCGACTGGCCCGGGCATTCCCGACCTGGTTCGACACTTCCTACTTCGCCGAGGGCCTGCGCCGCGCCGATCAACACCGCAGGCAGCAGGCCGTGCCCGCCTAACGGGCGTGGGAGGGTGCGCCATGCTCTCGCACCGGTCGCAGGTCGCCAGAATGAGGCGTGTGGCGGTGCAGGCCCTTGATGCCTATCCGCTGGCTGATCCGGAGCTGCGGTTTATCGCTCATGGTGAGAACACGACGTTCCGGGTCGATGCGACAGCAGCCGCGGGCCGTGATCGTTTTCTGCTTCGCGTGCACCGCCTGGAGCGTCATGGCAGGAACGTCGATACGGCGGCGGCGGTCGGTTCCGAACTGGACTGGCTGGCCGCGCTGCGGGCGGACACCGACCTGGCGGTACCGGAACCGTTCCGCACGATCGATGGGAACCTGACAACCACGGCCACATCCAAGGACGTGCTGCGGCCGCGAGTTTGCTCGATGCTGCGCTGGATGGACGGCCGTGTCCACTCCGCCGCTCCCCGGCCCGTGCACATTCGCCGGCTCGGAAGCGTGATGGCGCGGCTGCACGATCACGCCGGCCGCTGGCGGCCCCCTCCCGGCTTCGAGCGGATCCGCTGGGACTGGGAGACGTTCTTCGGCGACACGATGGTCTACGGAGGCCTCAACGCGGCCGATGTCTGGGATCTCCTGCCCGATGACCTGCGGCGCAGGTTCGACCGGGTCGCGGCCCGGATGAGACGACGTGACGGCCCAGCTGGGCAACGCCGCCGACAGCGTCGGCCTCATCCACGCCGACCTGCACCTGGACAACGCGCTGTTCTGGCACGACGAGGTCAGGGTCATCGACTTCGATGACTGCGGACTCGGTTACTGGCTCTACGACATGGCCGTCGCGCTGTGGGAACTGCGAGACCGGCCCGACTACGAGCAGTTCCGCGACGCTCTTATCGAGGGCTACGCCCAGCACCGGCCGCCGCCAGGCGGTCTGGCCTACCTTGATGACTTCATCGCCACCCGCGATGTCGCCTTCGCACTGTGGTTCACCGGCACCGCGCAGGCGAACCCGGCATTCCGCGCCGACCTCGACGAGGTGCTGCAGAACACCGGCCGTTCGCTAGACGCCCTGACCGGCGGGCGCGGTGGATAGCATGCGGAGATGGGGACGCGCTTCCACGGCTGGCCGGAGGAGGCGTACGCGGTGCTGCTCGAGTTGGGCGGCGAGCCGTCGCGAGAGACGCGGGAACGGATAAGGCGTCGCCGCGAGGAGCAGGTAAGGCACCCGATGATCGACCTGCTCAACGACCTCGCGGACGTAGATCCGTGGTACGAGGACTTCGCCGTGTGGCGCTACGCCAGCACCGCGTACTGGTGGCAGAACCAGTGCGCCATCGTGCGCGTGGCCCGCAACATCGACATCGCGTTCCGCTTCAACCTCGACGGCCTGGGGATCAAGGCCGCCTGGTGGTACGCCGATCCTGAGCAGATCGCGTTGTTCCGTGCGGCGACCGCCGCGGACGAGAGCGGGCGCGCGCTGGAGGAACTGGTGTCGTCGCTCGCTGCGGACGGCCACGAGATCCTCGGCGATGTCATGAAGCGCATTCCGCGCGGCTACCCGGCCGATCATCCCCGTGCCGACCTGCTCAAGCACCGTTCGCTGATCGCCGCCCACGAGCTTGAGGCCGGCGCCGTGCGCGACGTCGAGCCGGTCTACCGCGCGTGCGAGCGGCTGCGTCCTCTCCTCGCCTGGCTCGCCGAGCACGCGGTCGTCGCGCCGGAGGGCGTGTGTTGCTGACCGGTCCGCGGAGAAGTTCGGTACTGCCCGTCGGAGTGTGACACGCCCGGACGACTATGAGGGTGTGACGCACCCTCAGGTGCGGCCCGACCCGGCGTTCGGGCTGCTGAAGCTGTACGACGATGCACTGCCGCACGTCTACGGCTACCTGCTGGCACGCTGCGGTGACAGCGGCTTGGCCGAGGACCTTACGGCCGAGTCGTTCCTGGCCGCTGTGCAGGCGGTCCGCAAGCCGGGCGCGCCAGATCCGTCGATCCCGTGGCTGATCGGGGTTGCGAGGCACAAGCTTGCCGACTACTGGCGCCGGGTCGAGCGCGAGCAGCGTGGACTGCGCTTGCTGGATGGCGAGCCCCGGGGTGTCGATGATCCATGGGAGACGGTCGTCGACCGGATCCGTGCCCGCGAGGTGCTCGGCCGGCTCGGCGTGCACCACCGGGCCGCGCTCACCCTGCGCTACCTCGACGGGCTGCCGGTGCCCGAGGTGGCCCGGCACCTGGACCGCACCCTGCAGGCCACCGAGGCGCTGCTGGTGCGGGCGCGCGCCGCGTTCCGCCGGATCTACGAAGCAGAGGAGGGCTCGCGATGACGGATCCGTTCGAGGCTCTGCGTGAGCTCGTCAAGCCTGTCGATCCAGATCCCGAGTTCGCCGGGCGGCTGCGGATGCGGCTGACCCAGGAGGTCTTCGCATCCCCAGGAGGAACCATGTCCCAGCAGACCGTCGTGACCCGCGTCGAGCGCGAGCCCGCCTCGCCTCCGGCGCTGACTCCCTACATCGTCGTGTCCGACGCCCGGCGTGCCATGGACTGGTACGTCGAGGTGTTCGGCGCGTACCGCCACGGCGAGATCCACGTCAACGCGGACGGCACGGTCGGCCACGCCCAGGTCGGCATCGGCGACGCGGTCCTGATGTTCGCCGAAGCTTCGGACCTCTGGCCCGACGTGCCTGTGCGGGCGCCGGACTCGCCCGCGACGTTCAGCCACTCCCTCCACCTGGAGGTCGACGATGTCGACGCGCGTACCGAGCGGGCCCGGCGCAGCGGTGCCTCGGTGGAACGGGAGCCGGCCGACCAGCCCTACGGTCGCGCCTCGGTGATCGTGGATCCGTTCGGGCACCGCTGGATCCTGCTCAGGGGCCGGCCCGGGCCACCGGGCTGCGCCAGGGCGACGTCGCGAACGTGACGATGGTCGCGAGGGACGCGCGCCGGGCCAAGGAGTTTTACGAGGCGGTGCTGCGGGTGCCGTTCTCTTCCGGTCACCCCGGCACGTGGCGTACTGAGGAAACCAGGCCGCCGCTGGGCATCTGGTCGTCGCGAGGCGCGGAGCCCGAGGTGCAGCTGTCCTTCCGCGTCGACGACATCGCCGCTGCGGTCGATCGGGTTCGGGCGGCCGGCGGCCACGCGGACGAACCCGACAGCAAGCCATACGGGCTGATCGCGGAGTGCGCCGACGACCAGGGCGCGTCGTTCCGCCTCTGGCAGCCGGCCGGCTGACTCAAGCGGCAGCCCGCTCCCGCAGCACTGCGATGGGCGTGTCGACCGTGACGTCGCCGATGTACGCGCGGTAGACCAGCGCCGACTTGTGGCCCTTGCCGTGGTGCAGCATGATCTGCGCAGCCCGGCCATCGGCGGCCAGGTCATTGCGCTCCCCGGCGTGCCAGTTTCGGTCAGCGAGCGGGAAGTTGGAGCCCGCCACTTCGATCCGCAGCTGATGCCCGGCCGGGAAGTAGTTGGCCGTCGTCATGCCCTTGATCTCTATCCGGACGATCTCGCCGGGCACCAGCGGCTCGGGCTTGTCCAGTCCGCCGCGGTAACGCAGCCGCAGGCAGCTGTAGGCCAGGTTGTACGCGGTGCCGTCGGGATAGACGTCCAGCAGCTTGACGAAGACGTCGGTGTCCTCAACATCGGCTGAGATGTAGAGAACGGCACTGACATCGCCGGCGATCGTGATCGGCTGGGTCAGCACCGGCGTGCTGTAAACGAGCACGTCGGCGCGGCACTCGACCGCGCGCTGGTCGAGGCAGACGGGCGTGTCCATCGCGAGGTCCCCGCCAAGCGACGGCACGGGGTTATGCGGGTCGGCGACGAAAGAGTCCGTCCCCGCGGCTGCGACGCCCGGCGCCAGGGCGCCATCACCCCACAGCGAGTTAGCCGATCCGCCGCTGGTCAGGTACAGCCTCCGTACCTCGGTATCGGGCAGCGGCCAGGATTCTCCGGTCAGCCATGTCGCCGCGCCCAGGAGGAACACTTGCACCTTGGGCATTGGCTTCCAGGCGTCGGGCTGATCGAGCAGGAACCGATCGAACCAGGAGATCATGATCTCGTCGTAGGGGAACCTGCTGTCGCCCACCGGCCGGTCGCCGAGCTTGGCGTCCGGCGCCGTCATCAGCATCTTGCAGTGCGACGTGGGCGCCATGATCAGGTACTGGTCGGGGTGATGCTGTTGGAACTCGAACAGCTTCACTGTCTCGAAAGCGCCGATGTCCATCCAGCCGTTGATGTTGAGCGACGGGGTGGCGCCGGTGTAGCTGGCGTCGATCAGGTCGACGGTCTGCCATGACGGTCCGGCCGGCCCCTCGGCCAGGTAGATCTCGTAACCGCTAAACGGTGCTCCCATGCGCCGCAGCACGTGCCCGCTCGGTGCCTGGAGCGTCGACTTGTCCAGCGCCTTGGCGTACTCGGGCACGCGGAAATCGGGCACGCTGACGGAGTACCGGCGGAAGATGCGCGACAGCTCCTCGCCCTCTGCCTCAGCCGGCAGCTTGGGGCGTTGCCGGGCCCCGTAGGGCGCGTGCCACAGCGCCCAAGTCTTGATCAGCGGGATGCCGCCGCGGTAAAAGCTGCCCTGCGAGCCCTCGACGCCTGGTACGTCACCGATCGCCGAGCCCGAGCTCATCGGCACGCAGGCAGCCAGTGCCTGGTGTCCGATGGCCCCGAGCCTGAGTTGGTTCTCCGCTGTCGAGGAACAACCGTGCAGGCCGACCTTCCCGTTCGACCAGTCCTCCGCGCTGATCCAGTTCAGGGTGTCCTGCGCGTCCGAGGTGGTCTTGGTCAGGAAGCCGAAGTCGCCTTCCGACCACTCAGTGCCGCGCTCGTTCTGCACGATGACCACGTAGTCGTTTTCGAACTGCGCTTTGTACATCGGCTTGAACTGCTCAGGAATCGACGTCTCCGGATACGGCGTCCGGATCATCATGGTCGGGTAACTGCCCTCGGCCCGCGGCCGGATCACGACCGTGGCCAGCCGCACGCCATCGCGCATCGGCAGCATGATGTAGTCGACGCGGTACCGGATGGCGTCGGCGCCCAGCTCGCGGACCGACTTCTCCAGCGACGTCGGCGGGAAGAAATCTTGCCGCATGCCGTCCTCAGCTTTCTGCTCCTCGCGCCGCCAGCGTCGCGTGCCGCCAGCGTATGACCCGCCCGGACCGGGCGCACGCGACAGAAGTGGCAGAAATGCCGCCGGTCATGCGACGGCTGTCCACCGCTCAACCAAGCCACGACCGACAGGTCAGGAGGCTAGGCACCCGGGCGCTAGGCGCCGGGCGCCACGGATGGGGCAAGTCCGTGCTGGTAGGCGAAGGTGACTGCCTGGGCGCGGTCGCGCGCGTCAATCTTGGCTAGCAGGTGGTTGATGTGGCTTTTGACGGTGCCTTCGCTGACGACGAGTTGCTCCGCGATCTCGCTGTTCGACATGCCTGCGGCGATGAGTGACAGTACTTCAGCTTCCCTGTGAGTGAGGCCCGCGGGACGAGGTGAGACCGGTCGCCGGTCCTGCGGCCGATGATCCGGTGGCGATGGCGTCGACCACATGATGCTGGACGGCGGGGTCGATGACCGCCTGATTCTCGATGACTTGTCTCAGCGCGCGGCGGATCTCTGCCCCGCCGGCGTCTTTGGTCAGATAGCCGCGTGCGCCAGCCCGCAGGGCGGTTATCACGGATCGGTCATCAGCGTAGGTGGTAAGCACGACGACTTTGGTCTGCGGCACGCGCTCACGCAGCAGGCGGGTGGCCTCCACGCCATCACAGCGGGGCATCCGCAGATCCATAAGGACGATATCGGGCAGCAGGCCAGCGGCCAGGGCAACAGCCTCGTCGCCGTCAGAGGCGGAGCCCACGACTTCTATGTCAGGCAGGAGGCCAAGTACCATCGCCAGTCCCTCGCGGACCACTCGCTGGTCGTCAGCGATGAGAACGCGCATCGGCTGGTTCACGCCGGTACCCGGAGCTCCACGCGGAAACCGCCGCGTGTCGGCGCTGTGGTGAGTTCGCCGCCGAGCAGTTCGGCCCGCTCGCGCATCCCGGTCAGGCCATAACCGGAGCCGTCGTTCGGCACGCTCGGCGGTTCGCAGTTCATCGCGAAATTCTCGACCGTCAGACGCGCGCCGGAAGTTTCATAGCTGAGGCGCACCTCGACCCGTTCCGGGCAGGCGTGCTTGGAGATGTTCGTGAGCGCTTCTTGCGCTACGCGGTACACCGCGAGCCCAGCCTCTGACGGCAGTTCGTACGCCTCGCCGGACACCGTGAACCGGCATGGCACGCCACTGACATCCTCAAACTGTGCCGCGAGGCCGGTCAGGCGTTCGGGCCCAGGCAGTTCGTCGTCGCGCAGCATGCCGATCGCCCGGCCGGCTTCTTCGAGCCCGGATTTGCCCAGGTGGTGGGCACGCTCGATGACTCCTGGCAGCCGAGGGTCCATGGGGTCCTCGGCCACGAGCATCCGGGCGCCTTCAAGCTGGAGCATCAGCCCGGACAGGGAATGGGCGAGTACGTCGTGCATCTCCCTGGCGAGCCGCTGGCGCTCGGCCAGGCCAGCCGCCTGCGCCTGCGCTGCCCGGGTGCCCTCCAGCTCGATCAGGAGTCGTTCGGCTTGGTCGTTGGCCTGCCCGAGCCGCCTTGCCAGCAACGTCATGCCAGGGAATCCGATAATCGCGATGGCGCTGAGCAGCGCCGCCGGCGGGGCCTCGTGGCTGACGGCGACCGCGACCGCAGCCAGGCACGTGATGCCGACGACAGACAGCGCGACCGGGAGGCGATCTGGTATCCGCGGGGCGAGCAGCACAAGGGCCGCCAGGAGCCCAGCCAGGCCAGCTCCGCCGGGTTGCAGTCTCATGAGGGCAGCCGAACTGGCCACAAGCACGACGGCGAAGATGATGCGGACTGCCGCTCGTCTATGGCGGGCCGTCAGCGCTCCCACCGTGCCAAGCGCAAAGCCACCCACGGCGAGAACAACAGCTACGTCGCGGCCTGGCAACCCCGGGTTCCGGCCGCTCGTGAACGTGAGCGCTGTCACCACGACGAACAGGGGCGGAGCGAGGCGGCGCGACCACCGGAGGGCTGCCTCCTGCTGCGCCCTGGCACTGCGCAGCGTGGCGAGGGCCGGGCTGCCCGCGGGGTTTGCGCTCATCTGACGAACACTACGGCGCGCCGGCCAGGACGAGTGCCAATTCTGGTCTGCACAACCTGTCTAACGCTGGGTGGATACGCCTCCACCCGGGGTTAGAGCTTGGCGGTCTGGCAAATGTGCAACCCCGCGCCGAAGACGTGCCATCCTTCCGTGTCGCACCCTTACATCTCGGCCCGGCAACACCCGGCAACATCAAGGACCCGTGATGCCACCTCCCAACTCCCAGAGCCCCTGGGCAGTGCAGACCCGCGGGCTCACCAAGCGCTTCGGGGCGAATGCCGCCGTGAACGGCGTCGACCTTCTTGTCCCGCGGGGATCCGCGTTCGGCTACCTCGGCCCCAACGGCGCCGGCAAGACCACACTCATCCGGGTGCTGCTCGGACTGACGCGTGCTGATGCCGGCACGATGTCGCTGCTCGGTTACCCGGTTCCGCGGCATCGCGACGCGGCACTCGCTCGCATCGGGGCGATCGTCGACGAGCCGCGGTTCCACGGCCATCTGACCGGCCGGCAGAATCTCCGGCTGCTCGCCGCGGCTCGTGAGTCGGCAGCCCGGGACCGCATCGGCCCGGCACTGGAGCGAGTCGGCTTGGCTCATCGCGCCGACGACCGGGTCTCCGACATATTCGATGGGCATGCGGCAGCGCCTGGGCGTCGCCACGTGCATGCTCGGAGACCCGCAGCTGCTCCTTCTAGACGAGCCGATGAACGGGCTCGATCCCGCCGGGATAGCCGAGATCCGCGACTTGGTCCGGTCGCTGGTGGCCGAGGGTCGCACGGTCGTGCTCTCCTCCCACCTCTTGGACGAGGTCGAACGGACGTGCGACGCCGTCGCGATAGTTGATCGAGGCAGCATCATCGCGCAGGGACCGATCTCCGAGTTGCTGGCCGGGGCGCCGGTCGCGCTCGTTGTGGAGTGCTCTGAACCCGGCCGGGCTCGTGCCCTGCTCGCTGGCACCACTTTTGGTGCCCGCATCGAGGCCTCGCCGGCGGCGCTGGGCCTGCAGATCATCCTGCCGGGGGGAACTGGACGCCACGTCGTCGCCGAAATCAACCGGATTCTGGTAGCTGGCGGAATCACGGTCTACCGGCTCCAGCCGGTCAAAACCTCGCTCGAGACGTGGTTCCTGCAGGTCACAGGCAGGCTAGGGGATCCAGAGTGACATCCACGCCTGTCGGTGGCGCACTCGCGCCAGACCAGCCGGCGCACGCGACACCCGCCGGTCACTCCCGCGACCGCCGGAATTCCCCGATTCCGCCCTTCGCCATGATCGCCAGCAGAGTCATGGAGCTGCGGCGGCGGCGCGGCCTCATGATCGCCGTCGTCGTGGTGAACATCGGGCTCCCGGCGCTATTCCTCCTCATCCGGCTGCTCTTGCACGTGTTCGCGTCGCGCACCAGCCCGCCCGCAGGCGGCGAGGTGGTCTTCGAGGTGCTGGCAGCCGGCTTTCTTCCCACATTCGTCTTCATAACCGCCGTGATGGTGGGCTGCACGGCGGGATCGCGCGACCTCACCGAAGGCATGTTCCGGCACCTTGTGGTGACCGGCCGGTCCCGGCTGGCGCTCTACCTGGCGCGCATCCCCGCAGGACTGGCGATTCTCGTGCCGCTCGTCGCGGTCGGCTACACGATCGTCTGCGCGGTATCCGCCTTCGCCGCACCCACCTTCACCGATGACTCGAATCTGAACATCCCCCCTGGCCTGTCCCGTGCTGGCTTCGAGAACTGGGCTAAGGACCGCGCCGAGCCGGTCATCTGCTCGCTCCCTTACAACGGGCGCATTCCTGGGAGCGTGGCGTGCGCCGGCCCGCCCGGCTGGTCGAAGTCGGCGATCACCCCCGCCCAGCCCGCGGTCCCCAAACTCGAAGCCCTGGCCGTCAAGATCGCCCGCCGGGACTATCCCGGTTACGTCAGCATCATCCGCAGCCCGTCGATTTCCCTCATGATCAAGGCGGGGCTGTGGATCGAGCTTCAAGCGGCGGTCACATTCATCATCGGACTCGGCCTCGCGTCGCTGATGGGGCAGAGAACCGGCCCGGTGATCTTGCTCATCGTGCTCCAGTTCATCCTGACGCCCATCCTTTCCTCGGTCGCCATCCCGCACCTGCAGGATCTGCAGCGCTCGGTCGTCGGACTGGCCATTGCGCACCTGGAACCTTCCCGGCTGCCGTGGGCCGCCTCGCTGCCAGGGATAACCGGAGGCGTCGGAGGGCCCGGTGGCTCCCTGCTGCGCGAATCCGCCGCTCAGGCCATCTGCGTCATCATCGGCTGGCTGGCGGCATGGACGATCCTCGGCGCATGGCGAATGATGACCAGGGACGCCTGAGGAACTAGCTCGCAATCCTCGGACATGCGGCCACCCTCGCCCTGGGAGGGTGAGGAGATACTCACGCGACCGTGCGATGGTTCGATCAGGGGCCTTCAGCTGTGCCCTCCTGGACGTTGGCTAGGTGACGGGCCTGCGGGGCCTGCGGGGGCTGGGATGGCGGGATGACTGATCGACGGGCCCAGCACGGCGCGGTACCAGGCGGCAGGAGGTGTGCTGGATCCTGACCTTGGCCGCCTGACCGTGCATGAGCGGGTCGACCGCGGCAAGGCGGCCCGGGCTGCGGTGCCGAGGGAAAGTCACGCGGTGTTCGACTCGCCTGCGGACCGGACAGATCCTGTCGCGCTGCTGGAGCAGCAGGCGGAGTCGCGGGTGCCGGAATTGGTGCCGATCAGGTACGGCCGGATGCTGGTTTCGCCGTTCGCCTACTTCCGCGGTGCTGCCTTGCCGATGGCCAGTGACCTGGCCGGTACGCCCTCCACGGGGCTGGTCGTGCAGGCCTGCGGTGACGCGCACCTGTCCAACTTCGGTATCTTCGCCTCGCCCGAGCGGAAGTTCCTCTTCGACATCAACGATTTCGACGAGACTCTGCCGGGCCCGTGGGAGTGGGACGTCAAGCGGCTGGCCGCCAGCCTTGAGGTCGCGGGACGCGGCAACGGCTTTTCCCGCAAGCAGCGCCGGCAGATCGTGACCGCGAGCACCAGGCGCTACCGGGACACGATGCGGACGTTCGCCGGGATGAGCAACCTCGATGTCTGGTACGCGCGAGTGGACCTGGCCCTGGTGGAGAAGATGTTCCAGCCCAGGATGGCCGCTCGTGACCGCAAGGCGGTGGCGAAGAACCTGGCCAAGGCGCGGACCAGGGACAGCATGCAGGCCTTCGGCAAGCTGTGCGGTGTGGTCGACGGGCAGACCCGGATCATCGCCGACCCGCCGCTGATCATGCCCGTGTCTCATCTGCAGCCCGGCGAGCGGGACCAGCTGGGCTTCGAGGGGCAGCTGGACGGCATGCTGGCGAAGTACCGGCGCACGATGAACGGTGCGCACCGGATCTTGTTTCGAGCGTTACCGGCTGGTCGACCTTGCCCGCAAGGTGGTGGGGGTAGGCAGCGTGGGCACCCGATGCTGGATCTTCCTTTTCACCGCGCGCGACGGCACGGAACCGCTCCTCTTGCAGGTCAAGGAGGCGCAGCCATCCGTGCTTTCCGAATTCGCCGGGCCTAGCAAGTACTCCAACCAGGGCCAGCGGGTGGTGGAGGGGCAGTGGCTGGTCCAGCCGGTCAGCGACATCTTCCTCGGCTGGCAGCGCAGCGGGGTGCGTCCGTGACGGCAAGACGCATGACTTCTACGTCCGCCAGTTGCGCGACTGGAAGTTCTCCATGGACGTCGACGCCATGCGGCCATCCGCCATGCTGATCTACGGTGAGCTCTGCGCCTGGACGCTGGCCAGGTCCCACGCGCGGTCGGGTGACTCCGTCGCCATCGCGGCGTACCTCGGCAACGCCGACGTCTTCGACCGGGCCATTGCGCGGTTCGCCAGCGCTTACGCCGACCAGAACGAACACGACCACCAGGCGCTGGCCAACGCAGCGGCGACCGGACGCGTCATCGCGCAAGCCGGACTGTAAGAGACCCGCAGCCCGCGAGATCGAGGCAGGCGCTCACGGCGGCCTGGACAGGCCGGCCCGGGAACACATAAGCCAAGGCGGGCGTTGGCAGTGGCGTAGCGGGCTGTGCGCCAGGACACTGGTACTGTCAGCCCAGGCAGCGCGTCGCGCTGTTGCTTGCGCGGGCGTGCAGCCCGCGCGGTCGCTTGCGGAGTAGTCCGTATTCGGTGAATTCCGGTTTCGCCGTGTCGTTGACGTCTTCGAGTACGTCGCGGCCTTCGAGACCACAGATGGAGTTTCTTCTTGTCCCCGAATAACGGCCGCCCTCGGGCGGCTTCTGGCCGACGGCAGCGTCCTGCCGCCGGCACCACCGTCAGGAGCGGCCGGCCCGCGCGGGCTGGCAGCAATCGCCAGGGCGCACAGCGCGGCGTGGCAGCGACTACGCGGTCTCGCACGGCCGGCCGCGGCGCTGGCCGCACTGGCGGTTCTGGCAGACCTGGCGGTCAAGGCCGACCGGGAGGTCCCGGCCTCGCTGGCGGCGAGGACGCCGTGCGCCTGGACCGCGCGCTCGAAGCGGCCATGGCTGCGCCTGCGCCGCCGCCGGTCACGTTCGCCGGGCTCGGGCTGCCTGTCCCGCTGGTTGCCGAGCTGGCACGGCGTGGCATCAGCGAGCCATTCGCCATTCAATCAAGGGTGGTACCGGACGCTCTGGCGGGGCGCGATGTGCTGGGCCGGGCACAGACCGGGTCGGGCAAGACACTCGCGTTCGGCCTGCCGATGCTCACCCGGCTGGCCGAACTAGCTGACGCATCGCCGCGCCGCACCATGAAGGCTCCGCGCGGCCTCATCGTCGTCCCGACCAGGGAACTGGCGTTGCAGGTGGCGGACGTGCTGGTACCACTCGGCCGCTCGCTGGGAATCAGCGTCATGACGATTTACGGCGGTGTCGGACTCGGCGCCCAGATAACAAGGCTGCGGCAGGGCGTAGACATCGTCGTGGCTACGCCGGGCCGGCTGATCGACTTGATGGACAGGCGTGCGTGCACCCTCAGCGAGGTGGCGATCACCGTACTCGACGAGGCGGACCACATGGCCGACCTCGGCTTCTTGCCGTCGGTCACGCGGATCCTGGATGCCACCCCGTCGGGCCAGCGCATGTTGTTCTCGGCCACTTTGGACCGCGGTGTCGCCCGCCTGGTGAGCGGCTACCTGGACGGTCCTGCGCTGCATGCCATCGCCCCGGTCGTCACCGCGGCCAAGGCGGACCACCAGGTCTTCGTGCTGCCCGCAGGGGAGAAGCTGGCCATCGCGACGGAGATCGCCGGCCGGGACGGCCGCACACTGTTTTTCGTCAGGACCAAGCACGGCGCCGACCGGCTGGCTAAGCAGCTGACCAGAGCCGGGATCGATGCCGCGGCCATCCACGGCAACCTCAGCCAGAGCCGCAGGCAGCAGGCACTCGCCGCGTTCGCAGCAGGTCGTCCCCGGGTGCTGGTCGCGACGGACGTCGCCGCCCGCGGCATCCACGTCGACGACATCGCGCTCGTTGTTCATTTCGACCCGCCGAATGACTACAAGGACTACCTGCACCGATCCGGTCGCACCGGCCGTGCCGGGGCCGCGGGCGCCGTTCTCGCACTCGTGGAGCCCGGTCAGGTCAGAGACGTCGGCCGGATTCACGACGCCGCCGGCGTCCAGGCGGTCAGCCACCGGGTTGTCCCTGGCCACGACGCGGTCAGGGAGCTGGCGGAGTCCGGCACGCCGATCACCGTGACCGAATTCAGGCGACGCTCGTCAGCACCCGGTCCCGGGCGTCGCGCCCGACCGCGACGCGTGGCTGGCTGAGCCGACTCGGAGCATCAGGGCTCGAGCGACACGTCGACCTGGTGCAGGACTCCGCTGGAGTCCACGACGACCGACAGGGCGAGCCTGGCGTGGTCGCCGTCGAGTTGCTCCGTAGTCGACGTGACCCCATCGCCCGCGCGGGTCGCAGCTGCGACGACCCGCCCCGACCATGCTCCGGCCATCCGCAACTGCCGGGTCATGAGCCCATTGTCCAGCGACCTCGCCGTTGGCAGTCGGGCGAGGGCGCCGGGATCGCCTCCGTTGATGATCGAGATCAGGGTCGCGACCACGTTGGCCAGCGCTGAATCCAGGGCAGGAGGGATCGCGAGCGTGAGCGACTGCACCCGCGGTTCAATTTCAGGGGTGAGCATGATCTCCGCCGCGACCGTGCCTTTCTCGCCGCTGAGCCACCACCGGCAATGGGCGGGCGAATCGAACTCGGCAGGCCTATGCTCGTCCACGCTGAAGTTCCCGATCCGTTCCCGGATCGTCTCGACGCTCGTGCGGCGGTCTGCGAACGGCTCGTCGAGCGCCACGTTCTCCGCGAAGAGCCGCTCGGCTGATGCATCGTCCCAGGCCGCGAGCAGGCTCATTACCTCATCACGAGCGGCGAGGGTCTGGGGCCATGCGTTTCCCTGGCTGAGGGCAGGACCAGAGGCCGGCGCTCGGGCGCCCAGTGGCTTCTGTTCCTGCAGGAGAGCGTTCAGCATCCGCTCGGCCAGCACCCAAGGACCGGCGTAGGTACGGTTCGCGAGGGCGATCACGCCGAAGCCTGTGGCCCGATGCCAGCGCATGTTGCTGCCGAACCCGGGGTAGCCGCCGCTGTGCTGGACGACCACGCCGTGGATCGGGTGCTCCTCGATGAACAGCCCGAACCCGTAATTCGGCGGCTCGGCGCCGGCAAGCCCGCCTGGAGTACGGATGAAGGCCGCAGGCGGGATCGCGGCTTGCGCCGATTGCATCTCCCGCCGCGACGTCACGCGCAGTGGATGGTGCCCGCCTTGCTGATCATCTCCGGGCAGGAAAGCTGCCAGGAACCCGCTGACCCAGAGCGCAAGATCACTGACGCACGAGAAGATTCCGCCCATGGGCGCGAAGGATCCGCTGGGGGCCACCGGCAATTCCTGCCAGGCGCCTGGCTTGCCTTGGTAACCCCGCGCGAGCTGGTCCGGTCCGAACTCGTCGGCGTCGAAGCCTGTTGCTGTCATACCGAGCGGCTGGAATAGCCGCGTCCGCACGAACTCGACGTAGTCCTTGCCTGAAGCCGCGGCGATCACCCGGCCGAGAATCGCGTAGCCGAGGTTGGAGTATTCGAATCGGGTCCCTGGCGCCCAGGCGAGGCTGACTCCGCCCGCCAGGAATTCGCTGAATTCAGCTAGCGGCTGCCCTTGGAGCCGGTCCCCCCACGGGTCATCGGTCGGGAGCCCGGCGGTCATGGTCAAGAGCTGGCGGATCGTGACCGGGGCCGACCCGGCCAGCGGGCACAGCCCTGCCAGCTCCGGCACATACGCCTCCGCCGGATCGTCAAGCCGGAGCACGCCCTCGTCCCGCAGCAACAAGACGGCCGATGCGGTGAAGCTCTTCGTCATCGACGCGATCCGGAAAACCGTCCGGTCGTCCGGCGCCGGCCCGCCGACCCACCGCTCTCCCAGCCCGCGCGCGTGTACGAGACGGCCGTCTGCGACCACCCCGTACGCGAGTGCAGGCTGCCCGCCCCGGCACTGGAAGTCATCCGCGATCGCGTCTAGTACCGCGAACCTGTCCGGCATCCGCACCTCCGCGATGAAGCCCAAGATCATCGAGGCTAACGTTCCGCTGCACGAATGTCTTGCGGGGGCGGCCTTGTCGTCTCACGGTCCAGGCTCACCGGTGCGGGTTTGCGCATACATCTGGAGGCCGCAACGCCGTCTAAGTGTGGCTCCGGAGCATAGTCAATGCCAGCCGGACCAGCGAAGAGGGGCCCAGATGGCGCATACTGATAGTGATGAAGCCAGCCCGCGCTGCGTCCCGGCGCTTCTTGCCCACAAGTCCCTTCGGCCCTCCGGCGGCCGCTCCGCCTGCTGAGCAGTTCGCCGTGCGGGATCAGGTAACCCACGATACTTACGGCCTCGGCCGGGTCATCGGTGTCGAAGATGACGTCGCCGTGGCCGTGGATTTCGGTTCGTGCCGCGTGCGGATAATCATGCCGTGCGCCAAGCTGACCAAGCTCTGATACCGCAGCGGTACCGCGCGCACAGCGCCGCCGCCTGGCCGAGGCAGGCACGGTGAGCGCAGTCACGCCCGAAACCGCAAGACTCACCTTCCGCAGCGCCGAGCCGATTCACGGGATGATCTACTTCACCCCGCACGGCGCTGACGCCTACGCTCAGATCGGCATTACCGATCAGCGCATGGCCTACTTCGCGTCGCGATCGGCGGCGATGGGTCCGGTACCGGCTGAGACCGTCACCGCGACGTTCTTCAACTTCAACCCCGCGCTCATCCACCGCGTCATTCCGGCCGCGTGGGACATTGCCACGCCCGCCCAGGTGCTTGAGGCACGCATGGAGGCGGTCGACAGGTCGTTGCGCCAGGCCTGGGGCGACGACATCGGGAGCCCGCAAGTACGCGAAGCAGCCGACCTCGCCCGCCGCGCTGCCGAACGTGCGTGCAGCCGGCCGCAGGGTCGGCCGCTGTTTTCCGGGCACGCCTGCCTGCCCTGGCCCGACGCGCCGCATCTGATGCTGTGGCACGCGCAGACCCTGCTGCGCGAGTATCGGGGCGACGGCCATGTCGCGTTGCTCTTCACCGAAGGGCTCGACGGCCTGGGCGCCCTGATCACGCACGCGGCGACGGGCAGTATCCCAGCTGAGATATTGCGCGCGACCCGAGCGTGGAGCGATCAGGAGTGGGCGGCCGGGGTGCGGCGGCTACTCGAGCAAGGCTGGCTCGCTGATAGCGCCGATCTCACCCTCAGCGAGGAGGGACGGCGCCGCCGGCGGTCGATCGAGAACCGCACCGACCAGTTGGCCATGTACCCCTATGAGGCGATCGGCGAGGACGGCTGTGCGAGGCTCAGAGCCCTCACCGGCCGGCTGTCGAGCGCGGTCATGGCTGCTGACCTCGGATTTCCCGCCATCCTGACAGCCCGATACAGCCAGGCCGGATGATGCCATGGGGGGCGATGTGGCCAGAACGACATCGGGCACGCGCCGAGGCCCCACCCCCCGCGGCGGTATTCCGAAGCGCCTGCCTCTGGTGGGCCGAGAGCAGGACATCCTTCTCCTCGATGAAGCCCTCGACACAGTGCAGCAGGGCCAGCTGCGTGCCGTGCTGCTGCTTGGCGATCCTGGCATGGGGAAGACGAGGCTGGCTGCTGAAGTAGCGGCCCGGCGGCACGACGTTGTCACGCTGTCGGCGCGCGCGTACCCGATGGGCACCACCGCAGGGCTCGGCCTCTGGGTCGAAGCACTTGAAAGGCACCTGCGCACGCTGGACCGCGAGGACATCGTCACGATGGCTGGCGCGTCTGCCCATGACCTTGCGGTGGTCCTTCCTGCCGTAGGCGCCGCGATCGGTCACCGAGGCTCGGGTCGCACCCCTCGCATTCGCGTGCTCGCTGCACTTGCCAACGTGCTGGCCACCATGAGCCAGCGTTCGACGCTCGTCGTCGTGCTTGATGACGTCCACCTGGCTGACGGCTCGTCCTGGGAGGCGCTGCACTTCCTCGCTGGCACCCTCGCCGAGTCTCGCATCCTGCTAGTGCTCACGGCGCGGCCCGCTGAGATGCTCGACGACGCCGTCGCGACGGGTGTTGTCCACGCGCTCGAGCAGGAGGGGGTTCTTTCCCGCCGTACGCTCGGCCCGCTCGCCGCGGACGCGATCATGAAGCTCGCGGAGGGCGAGGCAGGGGGCGGCGTACCACGCGCCCTCGTCGACTGGCTGATGGACCGTTCCCGTGGCGTTCCGCTGTTCGCGCTCGGGCTGCTGCGCGCCCTGCTCGAGGAAGACGCCGACCTGGCTAATCCCGTGCTGCGCGAACTGCCCGAGGACCTGAGCCAGCGCATCCGCGCCAGGCTGACGCGGCTCGACGACGGCGACCGCTCGACGCTTGAGTTGATCGCCGTTCTCGGGTACCGGGTCCGGATCAGCGATCTGGCCGCGCTCACTGGAGACGCCGAAGCCGAGCTGACAGACGCCCTGGACCGGCTGGTCCGCAGCCGCCTGCTCGCCCAGGACGAGCACGGCTGGGACCTGCGGTTCGAGGTTGCCCACCCTCTCATCGAGGAGGCGATCTATCAGGGCATCGGGGCCGCGAGGCGGCGCGTGCTGCACCGGCGGATCGCGCGGATGCTCGTGGCCATCGGGGCGCTGGGTATGGCCGCGCCGCACTTCGTCCGCTCGGCCGATGCTGGCGACAGCGAGGCAATCGACGTGCTCTGCCGGTCGCTGCATCAGGCAGAGCAACTCGAACACCACCGCGAAGCACTCTCCCTGCTCGACGCGCTGTTGCAGATTCTGCCTGAGCGTGATGCGCGCTGGCTCACTGTCCTCGACCAGATGCCAGTACAGCCTGAATGGGTGATCGACCACCGGGCCGACCGTGGGGCGAAGACCGGCGTGCTGGCCATGCAGCGCATGCAGCAGGTGTTGCGCAACTCGCCGGACATCGAGAAGCGCGCGTCGGTTTCGTTCAACCTCGGCACGCTGATGATCTGGGGGCTTGGCGAGTTCTCGGCAGGCGTGCGCCTGGTCACCGAGGCCCGTGACCTGTTCGCTGCCATCGGCAATACCCACGCACGCATGCTCGCTGACAGCGAGCTTGGTTACGCGCACGGGATCACCGGTGCGGCCGACGGGCACCGCGACGCGGCGCTGGGCGTCGTCGCGGAGGCGCGCGCGGCCGGGTACCGGCTCGCCGAGCTGCAGGGCAGCTGCCTGCTGATCTGGTACCTGCTGTACACGGGGCAGCTTGCACAGTCCGAGCCGGTGATTGAGCGCGCCCTTCAGATCGCACGCGAGGACGACAAGCTCTACCGCGTCTCCTACCTGCTGTGCCAGCAGGGCTGGTCGGCCGCCATGGCTGGTGACAATCCCCGGGCACGGCTGAAGATCGCCGAGTGCGAGGCGGCCAATCAGGCCTTCCGGGACACCCACTACCCAGACATGGTTGCTCATGCCTGCTATGTCCGCGGCGATCTGGCGCAGGCCGTGTCGACGTTCCGGGAAGGGCTCGTGTGGACGGGCGAGCTCAGCCGGCGCCGCGCCTGGGGCGCGTCGGTTGCCGCTGTTGCCCTAGCCGAACTCGGCGAACTCGACGAAGCAAACTCCGTCGCACGTGCCGCGAAGGACGTATTCGGCGGCCGCCACTGGTGGAGTTACAGCGCGCTGGCAACCTGGGCCAGCGGCTACCTCACATGTGCGCGCGGCGGCGTCGCCGAAGGGCTCGCCGAGTTGCTGAGCGCCGGGCGTCGTCTGTCCGACATCGAGCAGTTGGTTGTCGGTGCGTTCGTTGTGGCGGATGCCGCAGAGTTCCTGATTGACGACCCCGAGCCTGAGCTCGTCGCGGACACGGCGAGCCTTGTCCAGGCGTTCCGGTGGCCGCAGGACGTGCCGACGATGGCGGGGCTCAGGGAACTAGCCAAGGGCTCCGTCGCGGTAGTTGCTGGCAAGACGCAGGACGCAGAGCCGAGCCTGGCGACGGCGGCCGCCCTGTTCGCCGACCACGGCTGGCCGATCTACCAGGCTCGTGCGCGGGCCTTGCTCGGAAGCCTCGTCGCCGGGCAGGACCGGGACCGAGCCGCGGCCGAATTGTCCGTGGCGGTCGAACTCTTCGACAGGCACGGAGCGGTGATTCGCCGGGACCGCGCCGCGCGGGTCCTGGATCGCCTGGGCCGCCGCGGGCGCCGCGCGCTCGCTGCCGTCGACGGCCCGCAGTCACTAACGCGCAGGGAACGCCAGGTCAGCAGCCTTGCCGTCAGCGGCCTGACCGCCCGCGAGATCGGGGAGCGCCTGTTCATCGGCGAGCGCACGGTAGAGACCCACCTGGCGAACGTATACGCCAAGCTAGGCATCGGTTCGCGGGTCGATCTGCTGCGTATCGCCGACCGCCTGGATCTCTGAGGTTCCGTACCCGGCTCCGTACCGGTACGGATGTCCCGGCCTGTCGTGGCCGGCGAGCCTGGTCAAGGACCCGAACCGACCTCGACAGCAGGGACAGTGGCACATGAGCAGACCAACGATCGATCAGCTTCGCGAGCAGGTGCGCGCCCAGGTCCTGACCAAGGGCGACGCTGGCTATGACGAGGCACGAACCGTGCACAACGGCATGTTCGACAAGTATCCGAGTGTGATCGTCCGCGCCGAGCAGGTGGCCGACGTCGTCGCGGCGGTCAACTTCGCGCGCGAGTCCGATGCGGAACTCGCCATCAAGGGCGGCGGCCACAGCGCGCCGGGCTTCGGCACCACCGACGGCGGGGTGCAACTCGATCTGACGCTGATGCGGCACGTTCACGTCGACCCGTCGGCCAGGACCGCCAGGGTCAGCGGCGGCGCCACCTGGGGTGACGTCAACTACGCGACGCACGCGTACGGCCTCGCGACCCCCGGCGGCATCGTCTCGACCACAGGCGTCGCCGGTCTGACGTTGGGCGGCGGCATCGGATACCTCTCCAGGGGCTACGGGCTGTGCATCGACAACCTGCTGGCCGCCGACGTCGTCACCGCGGATGGCCGCATCATCACTGCGACCAAGAGCCAGAACGAGGATCTCTTCTGGGCGCTGCGCGGCGGCGGCGGGAACTTCGGGGTGGTCACCTCGTTCGAGTTCGCGCTGCATCCGATTAAGGACGTCTACGTCGGCATGTTCTTTTACGAACTGGAATCCGCCGGCGACCTCTTGCGGTTCTTCCGCGAATGGGTCAAGGACGCTCCGCTGGAGTACGGGGCCTTCCCTGCGTTCCAAATCGCTCCGCCGCTGCCGTTCATTCCGGAGAACCGGCACGGCGACACGTTCTGCGCTGCGATCGTGCATTGGGCCGGTTCCTTGGACGAGGGCGAGCAGGCGATGAGGCCGTTCCGCGAACTCGCCCCGGTCGTCGCCGAGATGGTATCGCCGATGCCGTATCCGGCCCTGAATGGCGTGTTCGACCCGATCTTCCCCAAGGGCGTCCGCAGCTATTGGAAGGGCGCCTTTGTCACTGAGCTCACGGATGAGGCGATCGCCGCACATCTCGAGCATGGACCGAATGTGCCTGAGGTGAGCGCGAGCATGCACCTGTATCCGATCAATGGTGCGTGCCATGACGTCGCGTCGGACGAGACCGCGTTCGCGTACCGAGATGCCACCTTCGCGATGGTCATCCTCGCGGCGTGGCAGGACGCCAGCGACGACGAGAGCCGCATCAAGTGGGTCCGCGACTACTACCAGGCCGTCGCGCCGCACTCGGAGATCGGCGGGTACGTGAACTTCATGGGTGCCGACGATCACGGCAAGGTGCGGGACAACTATGGCGTGAACTATCAGCGCCTCGTGGCTGTGAAGCGCACCTACGACCCCGACAACTTCTTCCGCCTGAACCAGAACATCGATCCGGGGCGGTGAGTCGGACAACTGTGCGGCCGCCCGGAGGGTCAACCTTCCGGGCGGCTTGCGGTTATCCTCCGCGGGCAGGTCGAGCCGCGGCCGGGACGAAGCTGGCGAGGGACTCGTCGGGCAGCGTGACGGTGCGGCCGGTTTCCGCGGATAGGTAGAGCGCCATCAGGGCTTCGAGGACCGCCGCGCCGTCGTGGAAGGTTTCCTCCGGCGCCCGGCCGTTCAGGAATGCCTGCACCATGTGCCGGTTCTCGGCAACGTAACCGTAGAGCGTTGCCTCGTCCTCGACGACCGGCATGAGGCCCTGCTCGGCGTTCTGCTTTTCTACCAGGTCCTCGCCGGCCTGGCCCGTTACCTCGCGAGACAAGAAAACCCTGAGTCCGGTGCTGAGAGTGCTGATTTCAAGCGCGTACTCAGGTCCGAGCAGTTCGATCTGGATCCGCAGACCCGGGCCCACGTAGACCCAGGAGGTGCTGGCTTCGACCAGGAGCACAGCACCTTGCTGGTCGCGCAGGGTCAGGGTCCCCCTGGCGAAGTCTTCCGCCGGCCGGTTTGCGTAGTCGACCGCATCGCCCATGGTCGAGCGCAGCCGGTCGACATAACGCGGCTGGGTCCATTTAAGCGACGCTACGGTGCCGCTGGCTGATTCGAGCCGCAACGAGGTGCGGGGCTGGCCTGGCTCGGTGAGCAGGAAGCGGGCGACCTCGAAGCTGTGACAGAGCATGTCAAGCAGCACTCCGCCGCCCTGGCGTTCAGCCTGCCAGAACCAGGGCGCGTGCGGGCCGCTGTGCTCCTCGGAGGCACGCGCGAGGTATGGACGGCCGCTGGCCGCGGCCGCACGCCGCCAGATGATCTCCTTGCCGCGGCGCACGCTCGGAGCGAAGATCTGGTTCTCCAGGTAGCCGTGGTTGAGGCCGGCCTGCTCGGCCAGCCGCACCAGCTCGTGTGCCTCGGCCAGCGTGCGCCCAAGCGGCTTCTCGCAAGCGACGCCGAGCAGCGGCCGGCGCCGCGTGCCCGCGGCATCCGCGATGGCGCGCATGTGGGCAACGCGCTGGTCGTTCGGCCCGACAACCCAGACCGCATCGATGTCGTCGGATCCTGCCAGCTCCTCGGCCGACGCAAAGCTCCGGCACGGGCCGAGGCCGGCCGCGTCGACCTCGCGGCGGAATTCCTCGCGGCGCTGCTGGTCAGGACTGAAGACGCCGCCTATCACCGCGTCGCGAACTCCTGCCATGGCCTGCAGATGGAACCGCGCCATGAACCCGCTGCCTATCATTCCTATCCGCAGCGGCGCACTCCCGGTCGCACCCATGGCGTCCGTCCCTTCTGCGTGCAGGAATCAGGGCATTCGGGGTTACTACGAAGTGGTTGAGGATAGCGCCTGCCGGGTCGCGCTCCTAGCGTGTCGGCGCGATCAGTCGCCTCACACCACATGACGCACGAGGCCCGTTGATGTTGCGGTCCTACTTTCGTGTCGATCGGCGATACTAAGAATTCACGGCGACCGCGAGTCGCCGGGAGCCGAGATCCGGGAGCCGGACATGCTCGATCCGCAGGCCGTTCTGGGCCAGGCACGACAAGGGAGCGCCCCAGCGACCTGGCGGGTCTTCGCGAAGGAGCGAGGCCGGGTACGGGGCTTCCTTCGCGGCACATCCGGCGATCCCGACCCGTTGCTCGTCATCACCCCCGCCGGCGTGGTCGAGTACAGCGACAGCAGGAAACCGATCGCGGTGGTCGATTTCGACGCCCTCGCGCGGATCAGTTTGCGGATCACCGGCAGTTCGTTCTCCGACAGCACCATTGTCCACATCAGTGTCTGGCTCGACTTGCACTACCGCGACGGCAGGAAGTCCAAGTGGCGTTCGGACTCCTTCGCCAGCCAGTACGGCTCCATCCAGTCATTCATCGAGGCCTACGGGGCCTATCAGGCATTGCGCGCGAGCGGCCTGCAGCCGAGCTGACCTGACCGCAGGTCTCGATTAAGCGCCGGTTAAATCGGATCTGGCAGGACTTCCCGGGCTGGCGGGGCAATCCCTGTCATCCGGTGCAGAAGGCGGCGAGGTCGCGAGCGGTATCACGGCTGATCTCCGGGCAGGCGATCGTGAAGATCTCGGTGCCGTGCATGGTGCCCATGACTTGCCTGGCCCGTGCTGAGACGCCGGCTTGGAGTAGCAGGCGGTAGAAGTTGAGGCCTTCGTCGCGCAACGGATCGCATTCGTTGACACTGATCACGGTGGGCGGTAGGCCCTGCACATCCTCGATCGCCGCGAACGACGGCCAGGCCAGCGGGTTGCGGTCGTTGAAGGCCTCGATCCCGTAGCCGAGGGCGCCGCGATTGTTGTGCAACTCGAGCAGGATCCCGTTGTTCTCGGTAGACGACGGACACTCAGGGGTCGGCCATTGGCCGGCGATGTACGGGCACAGTGCGTACAGGCCCTTGATGAGGCCGAGATCGCCGTCTTGCTTAAGCTTCAGGCCGGTCGCCAGCGTCAGGTTGCCGCCGCCGCTCTCGCCGGCCACGATGATGCGCGCCGGATCGATGCGCAGGTGGTCGGCGTTGGCGACGACCCACTTCAGGCCGGAGACACAGTCGTTGAGCCCGGCAGGGAACGGTGCCACCTCAGGCACTGACGACGGTGCGACGCTGTTGCGGAAATCGACCATCACCACAGCGACGCCATTGGCCGCGATGAGCTTGCCCCAGCCGCGGTACATCCCGTCGTAACACGACAGCGACGCCATGCCGCCGCCATGAATGTAGTAGACGCACGCCAGCGTGTCATCGTTGTCGGGCCGGATGACCTGCAGATTGATGGTGTTGCCGTCGGGCTGTGACACGACCTTCTCGGAGTGCACGCGCAAGCCAGCAGACGGCGCTGCCTCCTCGGTGTCGCACATGTCCATGAAGGTGCGGAACAATTCAGCCTGCTGGCGCGCCTCCTGCGTGTTCGCCTCGGCAAGAATTTGCTCGCGGGTCTCGGCATCGCCGGAGGCTTCCGTCGCCAGGCCAGCCAGGATCGCCTTGATCCTCGGATCCAGTCTGTTGTCGCCTGCGATGTCGTACGCCATGACCAGGTTCTCCTCACTCGGGCTAGCCGTCAGCAGCGCTGGACATAGCCGACGGCGCTTCCGCGCGGGTCCATGCAGGCTGCTATCTGGACATTAGATGTGTACCGCCAGAAAGTCACCATCCGCTGCGCAGGCAATAGCCTGGCGGCCTGGCATTCCTGAACGCAAGGGACGGGATCTATCAGCGGCGCAGAGAACAGCAGTGACTGCCGGGCCGATCGCGCTTGCGACGTCGTGGTCGGCATCGACGCTGGCGGGTCCAGCACCCGCGCCAGGGCCGTCAGGCTGGGGACTACGGTCCATGAAGGCACCGGCGGGCCCGGCAACCCGGTGATGGCCGACGCGGACACCGTCCTGGCCAGCTATCGCGCAGCTCTTGCTGATTTCCCAGCCGCACGCCGGGTAGTCGCCTGCGTCTCAGGAACGGGCCACGCGGCACGGCGGGCCCAGATCGAGCGGCTGCTCGCCGACCGTTTCCCCGGTGCGCAGGTACGAGTGCTGCCTGACTACGCGGCTTGGGTCATGGCTGCGCCACCGGGCACGGATGTCTGCATCGTTGCTGGCACCGGCTCCGTGGTCTGCAGCCAGGCCGCGGACGGAAGCTATCGTGTCACGGGTGGCTGTGGCTGGATCCTCGGCGATCACGGCTCTGCCGCGCGGCTCGGCCGGGCCGCGCTCGAGTATTTCGTCGCTGACCCTGTGCGCGTACCAGCGTCATTCGCTGACGCGGTCGGCCGGATATTCGGCGACAGCGACCCGCAGGCAGTCGTGAACGCCGTCTATGCTGCTCCGAACCCCGCACCACTGCTGGCGCGGGCCGCCCCGCTTCTCACGGTAGCCGCGGAAGGCGGCCTTTCCTGGGCGGCCAACATATTGCACCAGGAGATGACGGCGCTCGCAGCGAGCGCAGTCCGGCATATCGACCGGTACATGCCCAGGGCCCCGGAAGTTCGGGTCGCTCTCGGCGGCGGCGTCTGGGCAAGCCGCGCCGCGCAGGCGGCGCTGACCGAGGCTCTGACCGGCGCCGGCAACTGCCCGTTCACTGTGATCCGGTCAGTGCGAGATGCCGCCGACGGGGCGGTTCTGCTGGCAGCGGCAGGCTGATAGGAAGCCCGGCGCGCCGATCGAGGTCGGCAGCTTCCCCCGACAGGCCTGGCGTTCAGCCCGTAACGGCTGAGCCTCCAGGTGGTCCGACCGGACCGGGGCCGACGAAGCCAGCAGGCGCGAACGTGCCTGCCGATCGCTGCCGGTTCAGCACGTCGGTGATGCCCTCCAATGCCCTGCTGACGCAGAGGCCGAGCACGGCCAGTCCCCCGATGGGCGCGTAGAGCCAGAGTGGTGAGAAGTCGTGCGTGTCCATGATGAACAGCAGGGTCTGCGCGACGATGACGCCGAGCACGGTGCCGAAGACGCCGGCCCGCCTGCCGAACACGCTAACGCCGCCGACGAGCACCGCGGCGAAGGCGACGAGCGTCAGGTTGATCCCTCCCGACACCGGGTCGCCGACGCCCAGGTAGAGCGCCAGCGACACACCGCCGAGCCCGGCCAGCAGGCTTGATCCCGTCAGCCCCGCCACCGCACCTAGTCCGGCAGGCAGGCCGGCCCACTGGCCAGGGTCCTCGGAGTTCCGTGTCGCGCTCAGCGCGGTGCGGACACCGGGAACCAGCCACAGCGCGCCACCCGCGATCGAGACGACCGCGAACACGGCCAGCCAGAGCGTGGCAGGGTAGGAGCCGCCGGCGTGAAAGACGACAAGCTGCCCGTTGGCGATCCTCAGAGCCGCCGCCTGAACGAGCAGGGTGACCGCGAGCGTGACGGCCCAGGCCGGGACCGACAACGCGGCCACGATGAGCCCGGTGACAAGTCCGGTCGCCACCGCTAGCGCCACGGCCGCGGTCATCGCGGCCCAGAGCGACCAGCCGTCGGTGGCGGCGAGATGAGCGCCGATGACGCCGGTGGCAGTTGCGATGCTGCCGACCGCGAGGTTAGGCGTGCCGGTGCGTAGCGACAGCGCGAGCCCGGCGGCCACCAAGCCGAGGTATCCCGCTGGACGCACGATGTCGGCGAGGTGCGCCTCTGGCGTGCTGGCCAGGGTCACGCCGAGCAGGACCGCCGTGAGCACGAGAAGAACGCCTTCCCAGGTCAGATGTACGGCCAGCCGGTCCCGCACCGGGGTCGAGGTGACCGGTGCCGCCCAGGACGAACCTGCCGCGGCGAACTGGGTGCCTGGCGCTCCCGGCCGATCGGGAAACCGGGGCGTCGTCACCTCGCTAGGAACGAGCGGCTCGCCGGATCGTGTTTCGTCGGGTGGCTCGCTCATAGGGGTCCCCTCCGCCGAATAGAAATGAGGCCCAGATCCTATAGGTCGGCCGCCAGGTAAGGCGCGAAATGGCATGAGTCTGGCAAGCACCGGACCGGCCTTCGGCGGGCAGGCCTCGACCTGCGGCTCGCTTTCACGAAACGGAGGTCACGCTCGCGATGCGTAGGTGATCGATTGGAATGGCCAGGTGCCTTGCAGCCATTCCAGAACTGTCCTGTACACGACCGGGTCGAGCTCCGCGTGATCGGCGCGCACCCAGGAGCTCACCGCGGCCTGAGTCGTCGCGTCGTCAGGGTCCGCTGGCTGTTCGCTGCGGGGCGGGTAGATGTAGACGCACCCGATGACGTCGCCGGTATCGGTACTGAGCACGGTGTACGTGAAGCCGCGGCGCTCGGCGAAGTCCTGGGCGTGCCGCTCGAGGTCGCGGAGATTGTCTTCCAGGGACATCTCATGCGGCCATCCCCGGCCGACGAATCCTGGAGTCGCCTGGATGTGGTCCATGCTTCCCGTCCATGCGGCGTAATCAGCCTCGTTGTGCCGTGGTCCGAGCGGCATCAGCCGGAATTGTCCGGCAACCAGTTCATCGGGTACCGCGAAGTCTGCTGGAACGAAAGGTCCGACGGTCATGCGCGATGCTACCCCGGCCGGCACGGAGGGCAACATGCCGGTTCCGGGTTGGGGCCGACATCGGGCCGACCCAACCATGTCCCTCAGCGGTGGCCCGCCGTGCGGGCGCCGCGCACTCAGAGTGGAAGTCCAGAATGTGGCGACCGACGGCCTGGATCACGCCTGGCGGAGGCTCGTCTAGCGTCCTGCCCGCGTCCTCACGTCTACTGGCAAAGCTGACCGCTGCGGTGGCGATCATAGGCGTCAGCGTGGCGATGGTGGCGACGCCCATGAGTACCTCAGCTACGTCGTTCATGCCGCCTGATAGGTCAGGCATTGGCTCGCAACCCACGCGCTGACGGGACGTCGGCCGGTCGGGAATTTGTCCGTGGGAATGTTGCCGGAACGGCGCTATAACCGAAGTGAGTGGGGCCAGCGCCGAGGTTGTCATTCGGCGATGGCGGAGAGCAGGCAAGATGGCCGAAGTCGCGGCGAGCTCGGAGAGAGCGCCAGCTGTCGCGCTTGGCCGCGTGGCTGCCGATGTTGTAGGTGGCCGGAGTCGGCTCGGGCCCATTCCTGTACCGGCCATCACGGTTCAGCGGGATGCCCCGTCCTCAACGACCGACCATGACGTGCAGCCCGCCCTATCCGACCACGAGCTTGTCGAGACGCTGAAGGCACGAGGGTTTGCTGGTCCGCTGTACGACCGTTTCCGCGACGACCTGGCCCGGTACGCCATGTCAGTGCTGGTCGGCTGGATGCGGTCCGGGTACATATTCCATTTGACTACGCGCCGCGGTCTCGCCCTGCATCCGACAGAACGAGACCTTGACCGCCTTCGTCGCGATGCTGATGTCAGCACCGAAATCGCGTCGGCCGTCGTCGCCGTCGCATTGCGCAGGTTCCGGGATGAGGCCCTCGTGGGTGGTGGCTGGCGGCAAGACCGCGGCGCGAGCCTCACGACCTACTTCGTCGGCGCGTGCGTGCCGGCCTTTGCGAACGAGTTCCGTCGGTATAGCGCGGAAGCTCGCAGAATTCGTGCGCAGGACAGTGCGGCTGTCGTGGTCATGCCGCCGGAGGCGGACCAAGCGGCGGATCCGGCCAATGTGGCCATCGGGATCATGAGCGTTCGCAACGAATTGGCCGGCTTGGACCCGCGGACAAGGGCGGTCGTCGCCTTGCGGATCGATGGCTACGACCTACAGGAGATCGCTGAGATCCTCGGCGAGACGTCGGTCCGGGCGGTGGAAGGCGTGCTGTACCGGTGGCGCACGAAGGAGCGCAATCGCAAGGGGGTGAGCAATCATGAGTAAGGCCAGAGATGAGGACTTCGAGGACCTCCTCGCACGTTCGTCGCTCGGAACGTACGGCGCGAAAATGCTCATCGCTCGAACCAGCCAGGCTCTGGCCGAGAACGTCAGCAGGCTGAGCGGCAGGCTTAGGGTCCTTGTGACTGGCGGAGATGGGTACTGCGGCTGGCCGACATCTCTCTATCTGTCGGATCGTGGACACGATGTGACGATCGTCGACGACCTCAGCCGTCGAAGGATAGACGCGGAGCTTGGCCAGCAGTCCCTCACTCCGATCCGGTCAATCGGCGAACGCCTCGAGGCGTGGAAGGAGGTATCTGGCCGCCGGATGGGCTTCGTGGAGCTAGACCTGGCGACAGAATACGACCGCCTCGCAGCAGTTCTGCGGGAATTCATGCCTGACGTGGTCGTGCATTTCGCGGCCCAGCGAGCAGCGCCCTACTCCATGAGGTCGGCTGAGGCTAAGCGGTACACGGTCGACAACAACGTGCGCGCCACTCACAACCTGCTGGTCGCGCTGGTGGAAACTGGGATCGGCGCCGCGCTCGTGCACCTGGGCAGCATGGGGGTGTATGGATACGAATGGCCGGGGCCCATTCCTGAGGGGTACCTGACGGTCAAGGTGCCGACCCCCGATGGTGACCTGGAGCGGGAGATCCTGCATCCGGCGAATCCGGGGTCGGTGTATCACATGACCAAGACGCTGGATCAGCTGATGTTCGCGTTCTATGCCAAGAACGACGGGCTGCGGATCACTGACCTGCATCAGGGGATTGTGTGGGGGACGCAGACTGATCAGACGATCAGGGATGAGCGGCTGATCAACCGGTTCGACTATGACGGTGATTACGGGACGGTGCTGAACCGGTTCCTGATGCAGGCCGCGGTGGGGCATCCGCTGACGGTGCACGGCTCTGGCGGGCAGACGCGTGCGTTCATTCACATCAAGGACACGGTGCGGTGCATTGAGATCGCGATCACCAATCCGCCGCAGGCGGGGTCGCAGCCGATGGTGCTGAATCAGATCACCGAGACGCACCGCATTGAGGATCTGGCGAAACTAGTCGTGAATACCATCAGCGCAGAAATCGCATACCTGCCGAACCCGCGCCGTGAGGCCGACGAGAACGACCTGGTGGTGCTCAACGAGCAGTTCCTGGCGCTCGGCCTGGAGCCCACCGAGTTGTCATATGGCTTGCTTGATGAGGTGGTCAGGGTTGCGCAGAAGTATCGGAGTCGCGTCGACCCGAGCAAGATCATTTCTAGGTCCGTCTGGAGAGAGGGAATGGAAACAGCAGAGGTCATTCCAGGCATAGCTGATTATCCCGGCAACTGAGCCGTGACAGCGCGTCCACCGTCCGACCGTCCGGCTGAATCAGAGGAATGCCAATGACTTCAGATGAAGCTGCTGCCGCGGGCGGCCAGCGAGTGCGCCGGACTCTCTGACGAAGGCGCCCGGCGGGCGCCTCTCCCCGGCTCGCCGCTGACGACCATCTCCGGGCTGGTCAGCCACCTGCGCTGGGTCGAGTTCTCGTGGATCGAGCTCACGATGCTCGGCCGACCAGGCCAAGGCCCGTGGACCGATGATGACCCTGACCGGGAGATGCGCATCGCCACGGAGATCCCGATCGCCCAGTTGCTGGCCGACTACCGGGAGGCCTGCGCCCGGCACCGGGACCTCGTGGCTCCCCTCGATCTCGATGCCCCGTCGCGAGGAACGCTGCCCTGGCGGACCGAGCCGGTCACGCTGCGGTGGATTCTGTTCCACTTGATCGAGGAGACCGCACGACACAACGGACACATCGACATCCTGCGCGAGATGGCCGACGGAGTAACCGGCATGTGATGAATTCGGCGCCGAGACCTGCTCCGGATAGGACGCGGCCGACAGGGGTAGGGCTGTGGGGTGACCACGGTTGAACAGGTCCGCGCGCAGGCTCAGGAGGTGGCCGCCGGCTGGTCGCCGGGTGACGCACCGGATTCTTGGCGGCTCACCGCGGAGTTGTTCCGATCCATCGCAACGCACGAGGATCTGCTGCGCAGCCTGGCGACGCTGCCGGCGGACCGGCTGCCAGCCCTGCTGGGTAGTGCGGCGATCTCCTACCTGGTGCGCCGGGACCGGCCGGAGTCGCTGGCTCGCTACTTCCCGATGCCGGGGGAGCGGCAGCCGTCACTCGACGCTGGCTTCAGCCGGGCCGCTGCGGCGTTCATCACCGAGCGTCTGGACGACATCGAGGCCGAGTGCGCGTGCCGCCGCTACCAGATGAACGAGGTGGCTCGCTGCACCCAGATCGCGCTGGGAATCGCCGTGACCACGCAGGCGGCGACGGGCCCGATCGGGCTGGTCGATCTTGGCACCGGCGCAGGCCTTGGCCTGCACGTCGACCGTTATCGCTACCTGCTTGGCGGCGAGCCTTCAGGGCCGCGACAGGCCGCGCTGAGCCTTCGCTGCGACGTGCGCGGCTCACTGCGGCCGCCGCCGATAGCCCTTCCGCCCATTGCGCAACGCGCCGGGATCGACATCGCCCCTGTCGACCTGCACGACAAGGCGGCGACTGCCTGGCTGCTCGCGTGCGCGCCGCCCGAAGCCTCGGCGCTGGCCAGGCTGGCGGCCGCGATCGAGGTGGCCAGGGCGCGTCCGGCAGAAGTCGAAGCCGGCGACGTGACGCAGGCGCTGCCGGGCATCCTTGACCGATTCGCGCCCGGCCGCACCGTGATCGTGACCGACGCCTACCTGGCGGTGTTCCTCGCGCGCGAGGATCGGGCGAAGCTAGCCGCGATCATGACCGAAGCGGGCAACGACCGGCCGGTCACGTGGCTGTCGCTCGACCCGCTCCTCCCGCTCGGTCCGTCCGGCCACGACAGCGTGCAGGACATCCCGCTGCCAATGCCGTTGATCCGCCAGTACCACGAGCAGGGAGTCTTCGCCGTGCTGGGAGCACGCACCTTCTATCGCGGCCGCGAGCACGCGCGACTGCTCGCGCGGGCACACCCGTCAGGCCAATGGGTCCAGTGGCTCGATGACGGCGAGGCCGACGCCGGCCAGACCACGGCCGGCCGGTCCGACGGCACTAGCACGATGGAGTGACGTTGCCAGCTGATGGAAGCCGCCAGCCGGAGGACCCGGCCGGGGCCAGCCCGGACTACGTCCTTGATCATCACCAGCAGGGCGAAGCTGAGCGGCTGGCCCTGATGGCAGGGCTCCTCGATCCGATGCACCGCCGTCACATCGGTCGGCTAGCGATCCGGCCTGGCGCACGGACGCTCGAGGTGGGCTGCGGGAACGGCTCGATCTCAGCGTGGCTTGCCCGCCGCGTCGCCCCTGGCGGGCTGGCCGTTGCCACGGACCTTGACCTGTCACTGATCAGCGCGGACGTACCAGGGCTCGAGCGTCGCGAGGCGGACATCCTGTCGGGCCCGGTCGAGCCGAGGGACTTCGACCTCGTCACCGCGCGTGCAGTGCTGCATCACATCGGCAACTCCGGCGCCGCCGTCGCGAACCTCGTTGCGAGCGCGCGGCCGGGCGGAGCGATCTTGCTGATCGAGCCAGACTTCCTGCCCGTCACCATCGCCGAGCCGCCCGAGATCCGGGCGTTCTGGGACGGGTGGCTGGCGTGGTCGCGCGCGCAGGGGATCGACTACTTCCTGGGCCGGCGGCTGCCCGCCATGCTGGCCCAGGCGGGACTGACGGACGTGCGCGGAACCGCGGAGACGGCGGTGTATAACGGCGGGTCGAATTGGGCGTCGTACTGGACGCAAACCATCACGGAGCTGCGTCCTCGCCTCGTGGCCTCGGGCAAGCTGGACGACCACGCGATCGACGGGTTCCTCGCACGGTGCGCCGATCTGCGCTGGTGGACCCAGACCATCGCCTTTACCGCCGCCGCAGGGCGCCGCCCGGTGCCCACCCCTGGCCGAACCCTCGTGTGATTGCCCTGGTGCGTGGGCAAGCCGTTGATCGGGGGATCGGCGCGCGTAGGCCGGCGTAGGTTCGGCGCCGCCGGCCAGAAATAGAGAGGGCGGATGAGATGGGTGATTTCTTCGGCGTGGTCGCTGCCGGGCCGTTCTTCTTCGTCAGTTCCTGGGTGCTGATGCTGTTCGTCGGCGGGTTCGCCGGCGATGTCGGGATCAAGCCGATCGGCTATCTCACGTCGATGGTCGTGACCATCGCGCTCTGGCTGACCCTCGCGCCTGCGATCGGAGCCATCGCCAGGACCGGCCGCAGCAAGTCGCGCTCGAAGTAGCCGCCAGCAGGATCAGGCATTCCGCTTCGACTTCGGCTAGGCCGGTCCTCCGGGGCGCCGGGACGGCTAGCACGCTAACTGACCCGGAGTCGCGGCGCGAAGTTCGACGCAGCATGCGCCGGGCTGCGGTTCGAGGACGGCGACCGCCGATGACGTGCCAAGGCCCTCAAGGAAGCCGGCGAGGAAGGCGTGGTTGATCCCGCACACCAGCTCCGTGGACCGCGCCGCGAGGGGCTGGAACGGGCAGTTCCGCAGGACTAGCTGATCAGGAACGGTCTGCGCCGGCTCGAATCCCAGCCGCACCAGGAACGCCCTGGCCAGCCCCAGCGCGCGCTCCGCGCCCAGCCTTCCTGGCCGGCCTTGGCGCCGCTCGATCTCGCCGAGTTGCCTGCCGCGCTCGGCGGCGGTGTCCAGCACGACCTGCCTGACGTTCGCGTGCGCGTCGCCGGCGAGGACGGAGTCCAGCAGGATCTCCGCCAGGAAGGCGTGCTGACGGGGCGGGATGCTGATCTGGACGACCCGGTCCGTCGGCTCGTAGGTCTTGGCCGCCCGGCCTGCGCGCCGCACGCCGCGGGCGGCGCCTGCGCGCAGCAGCCCAGCGTCGACGAGCTTGTCCAGGTGGAAAGCGGCGAGCTTGCGTGAGATTCCCACCTCGGCGGCCGCCTGGTCTCTGGTGACCGGCGCGCCGGTGTCCCTGATGAACGCGTACATGCGCCGGCGCAGATCATCGGCCAGCGCAGCGACGGCCGCGATCGAGGCGGCGTCTTGCGTGTCATCCGGAGTCACGCACCCCAGGGTATCGCCCATCACTCTGGCTGAAAACCTGACAGAGGCCGGATAACGCCGTTCCAGTTGACGCGAGGGTTCCGATAAGACAAGACTTATTAGTTAAATAGGAGGTCTGGCATGACCAACGGGCTGTACGAGGCCAAGCGACCGATGACCGTTCTTGCGGGCAGGTACGCTCACCCGCTGCACCCGATGCTGGTGACCGTTCCCATCGGTGCCTGGACCGCCAGCCTGGTGTTCGATGTGGCCTCCCGGATAGTGGCGCGACCCGGCTTCCTGGCGCAGGGATCGGAGTGGCTGATTGCTGTCGGCATCGTCGGTGCCCTGGCCGCGGCAGGCGTCGGGATCCTGGACTTCTACGTGATCCAGACCAGCACCCGCGCGTACCGGACCGTTGTCGCCCACATGAGCTTGAACCTCCTGGTGATCACCGCCTTCGGGGCTGACTTTGTCTTGCGCTTCGGCCAGTACCACCGGCCGGACGCGGTGCCGCTCGCGTACCTTGCGCTGTCCGCGGCGAGTCTGGCCTTCCTCGCGGTATCCGGCTATCTGGGCGGCAAGCTCGTCTACCGCTACGGCGTGCGGGTCGCCGACGAGCAGACCCAGGCGCAGGGCTTCACCAGTCGCCGAGCCGAGCGCGCGAGGTCTGGGCCGGTCGCCTATTCCCGCCCCGCGCCAGCCGGGCCAGCGGCGCGGGCCGGGTACGCCGGCTCGCCAGCGGCCAGGCACGGCTACCCGCGGCCGGCGGTGCCCCCGCCGACCTCGTACACCGATGCCTACTGGCGGCGCAGCGGCCATCTGCCGCCCTACGAGGAAAGCGCGTCCTGACGGTCCTGACCTGCCGCCTCTGACCGCCCGCTGGACGGCGGTTACGCTCCTTCGATCGTCACGCAGCACCGGCCGGGGGACGGGCGCAGTTCGGCGCGGACGTCGGCCGCGCCCGCCGCGTCGAGCATTCTGTCGATGAGGTCGAAGTTGATCCCGCAGACCAGGTTGGTGTACCTCTGCGCCAGGTCGTGGAACGGGCAGTTGGCAAGCTCGAGCCCGCCGCCGGCACGACGCGGTTCGTAACCCCGTTGGGCCAGCACGGCTTCGACGGCGGCGAGAGCTTCAGCCCGGCTGGGGCGGCCGCCAGCCTGCTGTCTGGCCGCTTCGCCGAGTTCGCGGCCCGCCTCGCTGGCCGCCTCGCGCAAGCGCGGCGCCGATGGGTATCGCCTTATCCTCGGCGATGGTGATCGCCTCTGCCATTACGCGGGCCGCGAGGTCGTAGCGCCGCTCGGGCAGGCTGACCTCGACCTCGTGGCGGCTACGCCGGTAGAGCTTCGCCGGCCTGCCAGCGCCCGGGCCGCGCCGGCCCGCAGGCCGCGCGTACTCAACCTCGAGCAGCCCCTCTTCCTCGAGCTTGTCCAGGTTGAACTTCGCCACGTGCCTCGCGACGCCGAGGGCGGCGGCGGCCTGCTCCCGGCTGACGGGTTCTGGCTGGGCGACGACATAGCGGTACAGGTCGCGCCTGACCGGTTCGCCGAGAGTCGCGATGCTCGCGACGCGGCTGTCGAAATCGCGAGTGCTCACGGCCTGCCCCTGGTGGAAGATCCCTGAATTCTAACGGACACGAGTATTGACGATAGAACCGATGGCGTTCTAACGTTCACAGTAATATCCGTTAGAGAGGAAGGCAAGATCATGAGCGTCAGCACAGCTGCTGCGGCGGTCGCCCCGACGATGTCCAGGCGAGAACGGCTAAGGACCGAGCCTGCTTACCAGGCGTTCTGGCTCCTGCGCATCGGATTCACGGTCGCGCCGATCCTCTTTGGCGCCGACAAGTTCGCCGACCTGCTCACCAACTGGGACAAGTACCTGGCTCCATGGGTGAACAACATCGTCCCCGGCACCGCGCACCAGGCCATGTACGCGGTTGGCGTGATCGAGATTGTCGCGGGCCTGTCGGTGCTGATCGTGCCGCGCTTCGGCGGCTACCTGGTCGCGGCGTGGCTGCTGGGCATCATCGTCAACCTGCTCAGCATCGGCAGCTACTACGACGTGGCGCTGCGCGACTTCGGCCTGCTGCTGGCTGCCCTTACGCTCGCCCGCCTGGCGAAGGCCTTCCCTGGCGAGTCCCTCATCAGGCGGAACTGACCGCCCGCGGCAACGGCTACTGCGGCAGACCCTGCGGTCCCATGACCACCGCATTCGTACTCTCCGGCGGAGGCAGCCTCGGCGCCGTGCAGGTCGGCATGCTGCAGGCGCTCGCCGAACGCCATCAGGCTCCCGACCTCCTGGTCGGTACCTCGGCTGGTGCCGTGAACGCCAGTTACCTGGCCGGGCACGGCACCAGCCGGGAGTCGCTCGCGGAACTCGCCGGGATCTGGACGAGGCTCCGCCGCCGCCATGTCTTTCCTGTCAGTGTCCGCCGCCACCTGCTCGCGGCCGCAGGTGCCCGCGAGTCCGTGTTCTCCTCGGAAGGCCTGCGCCAGATCATCGCCAGGCACCTGCCATACCGGAACCTTGAGGACGCGGCGATCGGAATCCATGTCGTGGCCACGAACATGCTCTCTGGTGAAGAAGTCCTGCTGTCCTCCGGCGACGCGATCACCGCAGTGCTGGCGAGCACCGCGATTCCCGGGCTGCTACCTGCGGTCCGCCACCGCGACCTGACCCTGGTTGACGGAGCGCTCGCCAACAACGCCGCGATCTCGCAGGCGGTAGCCCTTGGCGCTGACCGGATCTTCGTGCTGCCAGCGGGCGTCGCTTGTGCGCTGACCGAGCCGCCGGCCAGCCCGTACGCGTCCGCGTTGCAGGCGCTGAGTTTTCTGACCCAGCAGCGCCTCATTCATGACGTCAGCGTCTATGCGGACCAGGTCGACCTGCACGTCATCCCGCCGCTCTGCCCGCTTAGCGTCTCGTCCGCTGACTTCAGCCACGCGGCCGAGCTGATCGGGCGGGCGCGGTCCGCGACCGCCAGGTGGCTCGACAACCGCAGCGACGAACTCCCGCACCAGGAACGGTTCTTGTCCTTGCACGACCATCAGGACGTGAGCAGCGAAACCGAGTCCGACGGTGCCGACGCCGAAGCGCTGACCAGCTAGCTCGCGGCCCGCGCCAGGTCTTGCTATTCGCCGTTGTAGGTGGAACAGCTAGCTGAGCCGTTCATAAACAGGCCCCAGCTCCCCGACAGATTGGCCACGGTGTCGATCCCCCACGGACCCCCGTCCAGATGGACGGTGAGCTTGCCGAGCGTGTCGTTGGTCACCGTGACCTGCTTGAGCGGAGCCTGTCCCTGGACGACCGAGACCGTGATCTGGAGCTGGCCTGGGGTCGACAGGTTCTCATAGGTATTGCTGAAACCGAACGTCAGCGTCAGGCTCCTGCAGGTGCTGTGCGCGAAGGCCATGATCGTCGTTCGGGTTGTATCGGCCGGCGCGACTGCGTCCCAGGTGTAGATGTGCGTGCCAACCTGCTGGGTGGTGTCTCCGGCCTGGCATCCATTGAAGTCGGTCGTGATATTCGGGGAGGCGCACAGGACGCCGAGGGCTATGGGCTTGAACTGGGCCGGTGCCCCGGTGTGCGACGACGACCCGGGAGTCGTGCCGCCAGGAGTGCCGTTGCCGTTCGATCCGCCCGATCCGCCGTTGTGATTGGCGCCCTGGGCGCTCTGGCCTGGTGAACCGGAGAGAACGACCGCCACGGTGACGACGGCGGCGAGAACGCACACCGCGCCAAAGAGAAGCGGGACAAGCCGCCTCTTGCGCTTGCCAGGCTTCGCCGCTGCGGCACGGCCCTTCCCGCGACCGGGCTGCGCGGCCCTGGCTGGCCCTGTGGCTGCTGGCCCTGTGGTTGCTGGCCCTGTGGTTGCTGGCCAAGTGGCTGGCCCGGCATCTGGTGGCCATGTGTCGGCTGGCTGAAGGGGACCGACTGGGTGCCGGGCGCAGGCTGCTGCCAGTAGCCGCCAGCGGGAGCGGTCGGGGGAGCGGCCGCTCCTGGCTGCCGCGGCGTACTCGGAGCGAAGGCCGGCGGGCTCGCTCCTGAACTCAGGAGCCCGAGCGCCATCCCTAGTTCGCCCACCACCCACGCGCACGCTTCCGGGCTGAACATGGTGGCGTTGGCAAAGGCCGCGGCGGCCAGCCGGGCGGCGGTGACGGGGTCCAGGCCCTCGGCGACATGCTGACGGAGAACGTCGGCGATGTGATCTTCCGCGGCCGCGACGAGCATTCTGGCGGGCGCCGGCGAATCCGGCAGGAAGTCCTTCAGCAGATTCGACATCACAGCCGGGTTCGACAGCGCCTCTGGCCCGTGCTCAAAGACAATTTCCCGCAGCGCTGCGCTGACAGCGTTCGATTGATCCGCTGGTGTGGCGGCCATCTGGCTCCCCTTCCAAGGCCGCGCCTCGCCGCAGTAAGCGGCGAGGCGTTATTGACGGCCTGTGAGGCGGTGGCCGTGACTCCATAGATTAGGTTTAGTCTCCCTTTTCTCGCATGAGTTCTGGCATAGCTGGTTATCGGACGATGACCGTGAGCTTGAAGTTCCCCCGCCCGCCCGTGCAGGCCAGTGCCTCGCCGCAGCTAACTCGGTGCGCGGAGAGGACTGCCTTGCCTGGCGCGAGTGCCTTGAAGAGGGCGCGCTTGGGCTGGCAGCCGACGCCTGGCGGGCAGGTCCGCGAGGTCGGCACGAGCGTGACCTGACCTTCCTGGCGCAGCACGGCCGGCGCCGAACTGCCGGCGAAATTCCAGTAACTACTTCCGAGAATCAGCGCGAGTTTGTCGCCGACAGCAATGTGAATGGTCTTGCCGTTGGCGCTGTCGTGCTCGGTGACGAGCGATGTGCGGGCGGCGGGCCGTGCGGCACGGGCTTGGCGGTGCCACAGCCGGCGACAAAGAGGGCCGAAGCTGCCAGCGCCACAATCAGCACGGGGCGGAACACGCGGATGAAGGACATGGGACCCTCCGAGATTTCCTGATCGCCAATTGGACGGCTCTACTAGCGTCGCCGGTTCCCATACAACGAGTCGCATCGCGGCGGCCGCGTCTCAATCCGCATTTCGGCCGACCGTATCCGTCAGCATCCCGCGACATCCGCGGGCCTCCGACAGAGGATCCGGCAGTCGCTCGCGACTCACAAGGCCTGGGCGACTTCGGTCCTGGGCTGGGGACCCCTCCCCATCCACTCTGGATCCGTTCCCGAGGATATTTGCCCGCTTTATATATCTTTCTCTGCATGAATCGGATCCAATGTTGTCCTGGAAGGGCCTCGGGGCGACCACGCAGAGCCGGTAAGACCTGCGGGTGGTTTGGCTAGGTAACTTTGACCTTTCGCTGAGACGTACAGTTGGGGCCGTGGGTGTTCAACAGTCCCGCTCGGGAGATGACGCACCGCTGCTGCTGGTACGAACCAAGGGGTCTGACCGGAGCCTTCAACCAGGCCCTTCGTACCTGATCGGCCGTGATGCCGACTGCGACATCGTGATCGCCGACGCGCGGGTGTCGCGGCATCACGCGGTGCTGCGGCTCGAAGACGGTCACTGGGTGCTGGCCGATAACGGCAGCGCCAATGGCATTTATGCGGGAGACCAGCGCATCACCACGATGCCGATCCATGGCGAATGCACGGTCAGGCTCGGCCATCCGGTCGACGGACTGACCCTGACCTGCGCTGTTAGTCACGCCAGCGGCGGCGATGGCGTGTCCGCCGACTCCGCGATCACCGTGGTCGGCCGCACGAGCGGCGAGACGCGCCGGGCCAATGGGACCGCGGGTGCGGAGCCTGCCCAGCCGCTACCAGCCCAGCCGCTACCAGCTCAGCCGCTACCAGCCCAGCCGGTTCCAGCTCAGCCGGTTCCAGTGGCCGCACAGGGGGGCGCCGATGAGCCACTCGAGATCCCGTACGCGGTCCGCTGGCTGGTGCCGAGGGGCGAGCGGTTCGCGAACTTCGACCTCCTGAACAACAACGACACTCAGCTGGACTACTACCGCAAGTTCGGCCACATCTACGCGGTCGGGATCCCGACGAAGAAGTGGCGGATCGTCGTCGTCTCGGACCCCGACCTGCTGGACGAGGTGGCCGGGAACGAGCTGCAGTTCGGCAAGCGGGTCGAGGACATCAACTTCTTCGACCAGCTGAGCAACTCACGCGGCGGCGGGATCTCCGTGATCGGCGACGGCGATCACTATGAGCAGATCCGCCGGATCATGCTGCCCTGGTACGCCCCTGCGAATCAGCGGACCCAGCTCGAGCTCATGAAGGATCAGGCCAGGAAGCTGGTGGCCTGCTGGTCCGCGATGCCCGACGGCGAGCCGCTCGACGCCCGCGGCTGGATGGAGCGGTACAGCCTGGAGGTCTCGGGCCGCGGCGCGTGCCGGTACGACTTCGGCCTGCTTGACGGCAGCGGTGCCCCGCACCCGTTCGCGGCGGCGGTCCCGGAGAGCACCAAGGAATCCATTCTTCGGGTAGCCGACCCGCGGCCCGACTTCACGCTCTTCTCCGGGCGCGCGAAGCGTGCGAAGCGAAAGCGGTATCAGCAGCACAACAAGGAACTGTTCCGCGCCGCCGATGCTCTGGTGCACGCGCGCATGCATACCAGCCCGGTCGGGACGCAGACCGATTTGCTCAGCCGCCTGGTCACGACGCCTGATCCGGAGACCGGCGAATTCCTCGACGCCGTGACCGTCCGCGATCAGGTCCTCATGCACCTCTCGAACGGTTTCAACGGGCCATCGATCACCGGCGGCTGGCTCACCTACCTGCTTGCTACGCACCCGGACGTCGAGGAGAAGGTGATCGCCGAGATTGACGGCATCACCGGCGGCAACCCTGACCATGACCTGCAGTACGACGACCTCTTCGAGTTGCGGTACACGACGCAGGTGATCAAGGAGGCGATGCGGATCTTCCCGCCGATGCCTGTCTCGATCCGTCGCAGCCTGAAGGACGGGATGCTCGGCCGGTACCGGGTCAGGAAGGGCGACATCATCTTCGTTGGCACCCTCGCCGCGCACCGCGACCCGCGCTTCTGGGGTGCCGAGCCTGATCGCTTCGACCCCGACCAGTTCGCGATCGAGAAGGTCGTGGACCGGCCCCGGCACGCGTTCATCCCATTTTCGGTCGGCAAGCGGCAGTGCATGGCGCAAGAGGTCACGTTCATGATGCTCCGCGTCGTTCTCTACGAGATTTACAAGAATTACCGGCTGCGGCTGGCTCCGGGCACGACCGTCGTCAAGAACGCCATTGTCACGACCAAGCCGGCCTCGGTACCCATCGTCCGGCTGCCGCGCGCGGACGTCGTGCGCTCGGCTGCGCCTGCCGGGTTGCTCGACCGCGCCGAGGCCCCCGCCTCGGCGCCGGCAGCCGCACCGGCCCTTGCCATGTCCGCCGTCGCGCCCGAGCGGAGCGGGCCGCCAACCGAGATTCCCGCGACGAGCCCGTACCGGCACATTGTGATCGCGTACGGCAGTAACTTCGGCGCGAACAAGGAGCTGGCCGAGCGCTTCGCCGAACGTGGCCACTACCAGGGCTACACCAGCGAGGTGATCACGCTCAACGAACTCGCCGCGTCGCCGCCGCGGACAGCACCCTGGCTGCTTGTCGTGATGACATCCACCTACACTTCGAACCCGCCGTCGAACGCCGCTGGTTTCAAGACCTGGCTCGAGCGGACCGAGGCCGGCACGCCAAATTGGCAGAACTGCAGCTACATGGTCTGGGGGCTAGGCAATACGCAGTGGAACGCGTTCCTCGCGTTCCCCCGCTACGTCCAGAAGAAGCTCGCCGATCTGGGCGCGACGCCGCTCGCCGACTTCGGGTACGGCGACGTGGGCTCGCCAACCTGGGAGCGGCTGCACGCCGAGTGGAATGAACGGATCTGGCCGACCCTGCTCGAGGTATCCGACGCGCGCCCGACCGAGGCCGCCGCGGCGCGCTACGCCGCCGAGCAGGCGACGGCGGGCTCGCTCACGAGCACCAACTCGAGCGTCGCCATGCAGCGCTCGCTCGGCGAGGACGCCGCTCCGGCCGCAGCCGGAGGCCAGGGCGCCGCGGGCGCGCGCTCGTCGAGCATGTCGTCGGTCATGCGGCGGATGACGTCAGGATCGCGACTCTGGAGCAGAGGCCAGAGCGCGGCCGCCGCGGCCGGCAGCACGCAACCGCGGGCGTTCCTGGCCCCGACGATCCTGACTAACGCCGTGGGGATGACCACCGTGCAGGCGCGTGTTCTGGCGTGCCGGGAGCTGCAGCCGCCTCCGTCGCCGAAGCGAACCAGGCACCTGGAGCTCAGCCTGCCGGCTGGGTCAGCTACCGGGTCGGTGACCACCTGGGGTTCTGCCCGGAGAACGACCGCGAGCAGGTGGAGCGGCTCGCGCGCAGGATCGGCGCGGCGCTCGACGGCCTGTTCATGGTGCCGAAGACCATGAACGTCAGGGCGGTGCCCAAGGGAGTTGTGCTTCAGGTTCGCAACGTGCTCACCAATCTGGTCGACATCACCGGCAGGCCAACCGTTGCCATGATCGACCTGTTGCTTGACAAGGTCACCGAGCAGACCGAGTGGTCGAAGCTGATGCAGGTCAAGGAGGTTGTCCAGGCTCCCGAGGGTCCGTCCTCACCGCTGCGCACGGCGATCGACGCTGGTGGCTTCGACGTCCTCAGCCTGCTCGAGCAGTTCCCGTCGTGCCGGCTCAACATCTACGACCTGCTGCAGGCCGCGCAACCACTGAAGCCGCGCTACTACTCGACAAGTTCGAGCCCGCTGATTCACGGCGAAGGCGTCGCGCATGTGACAGTCGGACTCGAGCCGACGCCCGTCCCCGGGATCACCGGCCGCGAGTTCACCGGGATGAGCGCCAGCTACGCGCACTCGCTGCGCGAGGGCGATCGGGTCAACGTCTTCCACGACAGCGCCGAAGGATTCCACCTCCAGGACGACCTGACTAGGCCGATGGTGTTCATCTCGGCCGGGACCGGTTTCGCGCCCATGCGGGCGTTCCTATGGGAGCGGCTGGCGATGCGCCGCACCGGAGTTCCGCTCGCGGAGGCCGCACTCTTCAACGGGATCCGGTCGACCGGCCTCGACTACATCTACAAGGACGAGGTCGAACAGTTCACCGCCGCTGGTGTGCTCGATCATGTGCACATCGCGGCGTCGCGCGAGCGGCCAGACCGCCGCGACTATGTTCAGGACCGGATCAGGGAGCATGGAGCGCTGGTCTGGCGCATGCTCACCGAGGGTGGCTACGTCTACGTCTGTGGGTCGCAGCCGTTGCGTGCGGCAGTCCGCGCCGCGCTCGTCGATGTCGTCGCGGGTCACGGGTCCCGCTCGCCGGAGCAGGCTGAGGCCTACCTCGGCGAGATGGAGACGACCGCGCGCTATCGCCCTGACCTCTGGGTCTGATCCGCCAAGGCATCCCTAGGAGACCGCATGGACCTGCTGGCCCTGATCCTGACCGTCGCAGCGCTGGTGATGTTCGGGTTCGCAGCCAGTGGCCGCGAATTGCGCCACTTCAACGAAATCGCCCTCGGGCTGGTCTTTCTCAGCGCCGCGCTGATCTGCCAGTTCACGTCGATCACGAACACGCACATCGGCCGGTGACCGAGGGCGGCGGCCAGGCAGGCGGGCTCTCGATGGAACACACCGGACCTGCCGCGGCACGGGCCCGGTTCCGGGCCGGGCTGCGGTTGCCGACCGCGAGCATGGCACCCGGGTTCGCCCAGGCCAACCTCACCGTGCTCGCGGCTGAGGCCGCTGCCGAGTTCGGTGAGTTCGCCAGGCGCAATCCTGGGCCGTGCCCGCTGCTCGATGTGACCAGGCCCGGCAGCACCCGGACGCGCCTGGCCGCCGGCGCCGACCTGCGCACCGACCTGCCTGCCTACCGGGTTTGGCAGGACGGCCGGTGCGTAGCTGAGCCTGACGAGGTCACCAGGTGGTGGCGGGGCGACCTGGTCGCGTTCCTGACCGGCTGCAGCTTCACCTTCGAACGCGCGCTGCTCGCCGCGGGCGTGCCGGTTCGGCACATAGCGCTTGGCCGCAACGTCGCGATGTTCGTCACCGACCGTCCGTGTCAGCCGGCCGGACGGTTCGCTGGACCGCTCGTCGTCTCGATGCGGCCGATTCCTGCCGGCCTGGTCGAAACCGCAACCGCGGTGACCGCGCGCTACCCGGCGGCGCACGGAGCGCCCGTGCATGCCGGCGATCCAGAGGCGCTCGGCATCGCCGATCTCGCGAGGCCTGACTTCGGCGATCCTGTCCCGCTGCAGCCCGGCGATGTGCCCGTGTTCTGGGCCTGCGGTGTCACCCCGCAGGCGGCGCTCGCGGCCGCGCGGGTTCCGTTCGCCATCACCCACGCGCCTGGGCACATGCTGATCACCGACGTCCCGGAGACGGACCAGCGCCTCGCCCGCTAGAACGCGACGACCACCTTGCCGACAACCCGGCGGTGCTTCAGCTCGTCGATCGCCGCGCGTGCCTGACCGGCCGGGAACCGGGCGGAGACGTGCGGGCGCACGAGGCCAGCCTCGTACATCTTGAGCACCTCGTCGCAATTCGCCCGGTCGGTCGCTGGATCCTCGGCCGCCCACCCGCCGTACAGGACGCCAACCACCTGGCAGCGCTTGAGCAGGACGAGGTTGGCGGGAAGCCGGGGGATCCCGGCAGGAAACCCGATCACGAGAAGCCGGCCGTCGGGGGCCGTCGCGCGGAGCGCGGCCTCGGTGTAGTCCCCGCCAACGCCGTCGAAGATGACGTCCGCCGCGCCGTCGGGGCACATCTGCTTGAACAGCGCCGACAGCTCCCGGCGACCGGTGTCGTCCAGCGGCCCGCCCGGATACCGGAACGCGACGTCGGCGCCGTTGGCGCGCGCGACGTCGGCCTTCTCCGCACTGGAGGCGCCGGCGATCACGGTCGCGTTCATCGCCTTGCCCAGCTGCACAGCCGCCAGGCCGACCCCGCCTGCCGCGCCGAGCACCAGGAGCCGCTCGCCGGCGAGCAACGACGCCCGCTGGACCAGCGCGTGGTAGGCGGTCAGGTACGTGGTCTGGATCGCGGCCGCTTCGTCTAGCGGCATGCTGGCCGGAATCTTGTGCACCCGGTCCTGGGGCACGGCCACGAGCTCAGCCATGCCGCCCAGGCTCATGCGCGCCATGACGCGGTCGCCGGCCGCGAAGCTGGTGACGTCATCAGCCACGCCGGTCACCTCGCCGCCGATCTCGCCGCCTGGGCAGAACGGCCGTTGCGGCCTCAGCTGATACCTGTCCTGCAGAAGCAGGACGTCTGGGTAGTTCACGCCGCAGTACCTGACCCTGATCAGCACCTCGCCAGGCCGCGGGACCGGGTCGGGAAGCTCCGCGACGCTGACGTCTTCGGCGCCAGGCGCGTCGGCGCTTATGACCGCCTTCATGTTCTGCCTCCGCTTCCGGGGTATCCCTAGACGATCGAGGTCCTGTGACCCTTCCAGTACTCGTCCCTGAGCAGGCGCTTGTACAGCTTGCCGGTCGCCGACCTGGGCAGCTCGGGCACGAAGTCGATGGTCTTCGGGCACTTGAAATGGGTGAGCCGGTCCCGGCAGTAGTCGATTAGCTCCTGCGCGAGTTCAGGCCCTGCGCTGGCCGGGTCGGTCAGCTGGACGACGGCCTTTACTTCTTCGCCGAGATCTTCGTTGGGCACGCCGATGACCGCGACGTCCAGCACGGCCGGATGGCCGGACAGGAGGTTCTCAGTCTCCTGCGGGTAGATGTTCACGCCCCCGGAGATGATCATGTACGTCTTCCTGTCGGTCAGGTACAGGTAACCGTCCAGGTCGACGTGGCCGACGTCGCCGACGGTGCTGGTGAGCCCGTCGGCGGTGCGGCTCTCCGCGGTCTTGGCCGGGTCACCGAAGTACTCGAACGCGGTCGCGCCGCGGAACCAGATGGTGCCGTCCTGGCCGGCCGCCTGTTCCTGGCCCGCATCATCGAGGATGACCAGTTCGCCGAGGATGGGCTTGCCCACCGTGCCTGGGTGGGCGAGCCACTGGGCGGAGTCGCAGAACGTGAAGCCGTTCGCCTCGGTGGCGCCGTAATACTCGGTGATGACCGGGCCGAGCCAGTCGATCATCGCCTGCTTGACGTGCACCGGGCACGGTGCGGCGGCGTGCACGATGCACTCGAGCGATGAGGTGTCGTAACGGGCCTTTACCTCCTCGGGCAGCCGGAGCAGCCGGCTGAACATCACCGGCACCATCTGGCAGTGCGTGACCTTGTGCCGCTCGACCATGGCAAGCCACTGCTCCGCGTCGAAGTGCTCCATGACGACGGTCGTGGCACCAAGCCGAATTGAAGCCGACACGCTCGCCTGCGGAGCCGAGTGGTAGAGCGGCGCCGGGTTGAGGTAGGTCATGCCTTCCCTGAACCCGAACATGTGCCGCACGAAGAGCATGACCGGCAGCGGTTCGTCGGGCGCGATTTCCGGCAGCCCGCGCAGTACTCCCTTCGGCTGGCCCGTCGTGCCCGAGGAGTACAGCATCGCGGTGCCGAGCGTCTCGGCTGGCACCGGCGAATCCGGGTAACCGGCAACCGCCTCGTCGTAGGACTCCCAGCCGGCGGGCGGCTCGCCGGAGCCGGCGATCAGCTTGCGCTCGAGGTCCTGACATCTCGCCGCTGCGGCCACAGCCACGTCGCGGCAGGCAGCGGAGGTGAACAACAGCCTGGCGCTGGCAGTTGGTGACGATGTAGGCGACCTCGTCCGGCGCCAGGTAGGTGTTGATCAGCGTGAAGTACAGGCCGGTCCGTTCGGCGGCGCCTTCGACCTCGAGCAGTCGCGGGCTGTTTTCCATCAGGACCGCGATGTGGTCGCCCCGCTCCAGGCCAGCCGCGCGCAGCAGGTGCGCGGCCCGATTGCACCGGGATTCGTAGTCGCCATAGGTCACGGTCTCGCCGGACGTGGCCATGATGATGGCGGGCTGGTCGGGGTGCTCTTGAGCGTGCTGGCGCGCGTACACGCTTCCCTCCTCCGCGACGGTGGTCGCTGTTCGGCTGAACCTGAGGCTACCGAGCCCGGTAGCCAGCGGTAGTCAGCCCGGCTAGCGGCGGCGCCACCAGCGGCGCGTGCGCTGATCGGCGGTCGGCGGCGTGGCCGGGCTCGTCAGCGTCGTCGGCCAGTGGCGGCAGAGGATGTGCGGCGCGCCACCGGACGATCATCTGTTCCTCGTCGACGAGCGGCACGAAGATCGGCGATTCGAGTGGCAGCCTGCGCCATTGCATGATCCGCTCGTTGAGCTCAGCGACCGCGTCGGTGACGGCCTGCTCGGAGTCCATCTCTGGCACCAGTTCGCCGAGCACCTCACGCTCCTTGCGCAGCTTCAGCGGCGTCGGCAGGACGTCCTGGGTCTGCAGGCCCTCCTTGCGCAGGTACTCGCGCAGCCAGGCCTGGGCGGCATCGGTCTCGTCTCGCCTGGGCAGCGGCTTGCCGGTCCCTGGCAAGTCGTCGAACAGGCCGCGCTCGGCTGCCTCGCTGATCTGCTGATCGATCCATGAAGTGAAACTCATGCCGGCCGGCTTGCGCTCAGTCATGTCTGTCTCTCGTTCCGCGCTCGGCTTCGAGCCTAGGCGACGCGCACCGCGATGGCGCGGTCCGGCCTGCGGCGATGCTCAGTTACAGTGGCGGAGTGCTGCCTCGTGAGGGGGGATCGCGCGAGGTTCAGCGCGTGCACCCGAATGTGATCCTGGCCGTTCTGCTGCTCGCCGCGCTCGCCTACTCCGCCCTGAGTTCGGCAGTGATTCCCGCGCTGCCCGCGTTCCAGCGCGACCTGCACGCCAGCGAGACCGGCGTCACCTGGCTGCTGACAGGCTTCCTGCTATCCGCCTCGGTGGGAACGGCGATCATCGGCAAGCTCGGCGATATGTACGGCAAGCAGCGGCTGCTGGTCTGGACGTTGCTCGCGCTGTCGGCGGGAACGCTGCTCGCCGCGCTCTCGGAGTTCGCTGACCGTGCTGGTAATCGCGCGGGTCATTCAGGGCGTGGCTGGCGGCATCTTCCCGCTGTCGTTCGCGATCGCCAGGGACGAGTTTCCCGCTGACCGGGTCGCCGGGAGCATCGGCCTCATGTCGGCCATCCTCGGCGTCGGCGGCGGGCTCGGCCTGGTCGCAGGGGGACTGATCGAGGAGCACCTGAGCTGGCACTGGCTGTTCTGGATCCCGCTGCCCGCCATGGTCCTGGCAGCCGTATGCGCCTGGCGGCTCATTCCAGAATCGCAGGTTCGCACGCCAGCCAGGGTCAACTGGGGGGCGGCCGTGCTGATGAGCGTCGGCCTGTCCGCCGTACTGATCGCGATCGCCCAGACCACGGCGTGGGGCTGGACCGGTCGTCCCACGCTGCTGCTGCTCGCGGCCGGCCTGGTCGTCTGCGGGCTGTGGATCACGGTGGAACTGCGCAGCAGTCACCCTCTCGTCGATATGGCGATGATGCGGGTCCGCGGTGTCTGGACGGCCAATCTGGCCGCCTTTCTGCTCGGGGCCGGGCTGTACGCGTGGTTCCTGCTGCTGCCGCAGTTCGCGCAGTTGCCGACCAGCACCGGCTTCGGCTACGGCGCATCGGTCGTCACCGCCGGGCTCTACCTGCTGCCGTGCGCCGTCGGCATGGGCGTGCTGGGTTCGGCCGCCGGGCGGGTGGAGCGCCGCTTCACCTCGCGCCGGGCGCTTATCGCCGGGACGGCTCTCAGCGCGCTCGCTTGCGGCTGGCTGACGCTGACCAGCCGCCATCCGCTGGACATGGTGGCCAGTTCGGCGGTGCTCGGGATCGGGATCGGGCTGGCGTTCGCGGCGCTCGGCAACCTGATCGTGCAGGCGGTCCCGGCCAGCCAGACCGGCATCGCCAGCGGCATGAACACGGTGCTGCGGACCCTCGGCGGCGCGCTGGGCGGCCAGATCGCGGCGACCTTCGTGGCGGGCAGCACCGTGGGCGGGCTGCCGGCGCTGACCGGGTTCACTAAGACGTTCGCCATGGCCGCGCTGGCGCTGGCCTGCTGCGTCGGCGCCGGGGTGCTGATTCCCGCGCAGGCTCAGCAGCAATTGCAGCCGGTGGTCGTGCCGGACGCCAGCTAGGCCGGGGAACGCGCGTCGCCCAGCACCTCGCGCAGGAAGTCGCGGAGCGCCGACTGGAACGTCGCGGCCTCCTCGATCTGCGGGGAGTGGCCTGAGCGCTCGAAGATCACTAGCCGCGCATCAGGGATCAGCGACGCGATCGTCTCGGCTGACGACACCGGCGTGATCCAGTCAGTTCTGCCCACCGTGACCAGCGTCGGGCACCGCACGGCTGGAAGCAGCGGCTTGAGGTCGTAGGCAGGCATGTTCTGCTGGAAGCACCAGTTGTGGGTCTCGTAGCGGTAGCTGCCAGACTCGACCCTGGCGGCCGACGCGGCCGGGTCGTACTCGTAGTCGTACAGCGGAATGATCTCGGCCCAGCGCTCCTTCAGGTCCGCGTCGTCGCGGATCCTGCCGGTCCAGTACCGGTCGAAGTTCTCCCAGTTGATCGCCACCCGGTTCTGATTGCGGGCGTTGTCGTACGCGCGGGCGAGGTTGGAGTTGTCGGCAGAGGTGTCCCGCAGGATCATCGCGTTGACCCGGTCGGGGTAGGCGATCGCGTACTCCATCGCGATGAAGCCGCCGTAGGAGCCGCCGGCCACGACGACCTGGTCGGCGCCGACCCACTGCCTGATCCCGTCGACGTCCGCAGCCCACTGCGCATGCGAGAACGGCGGAGTGCCCTGGCTGCGGCCGCAGCCCCGTGCATCGAAGACCACGACGCGCATCACGTCGGCCAGCGGGCCGAACGTGGCTCGGGGCTCGGCCAGCGAGCCGATCCCGCCGCCGCCGTGATGCGCGATCAGCACTGGCGCGTCCTGCGGGCCGAGGACCTCGACGTTCAGGTCATTGCCGTTAATTGTCACGAACATGACCGCTCCCGTTCAGCCGACGCCGTTGTTTGCTGCTCCTGCGGGCCGCGACTGGACGGTCGGCAGCCGGTGCGGGCCGGCCGCCAGCAATCGCCATAGCTGCTCCCAGGCCGCCATGCCTTCCCTCAGCCGCCTGATCCGCATGTACTCGTTCGGGGCGTGCAGCTTCTCATCGGCTGTCGAGAAGGAGAAGAACAAGGTCTTCGCGGCTAGCTCGCGCTCGAACAGGACTGTCGCCGGGAGCGTCCCAGGGACGTTCACCTGCAGGACCTGCTGGCCTGGGTAAACCGACTCCAGCGCGGCCGTCGCCGCGGCGATGGCCGGGTGATCGCGGGCGATGGTGTACGCGGGAATCCTGGCCAGGTCAGGATGGACGCTGACCCGTGTGCCTGCGGCGGGCGCGCTCATGACATGCCTGGTGATCGCGTCGATGACCGCATCGGGGTCCTGCCCCGGAACCAGCCGGGCGGACACGTGGCCCACGGCGACGTGCGGGATCACCGTGTATTTGCCGCCGGACTTGATGCCGTTGACGTCCAGGGTCGGGCGCTCCCAGAGCCGCTCGAGGGTCGAATACCCGGCCTCACCGTGCCCCTGCGAGAGACCCAGGTCGCCCAGGTAGCCGGACTCTGAGAAGTCGATGCCGGCGACCTCGCGCCGCCGCTCGTCGCTGAGCGCGGGGATGCCGTCGTAGAAGCCGGGCACCGCGACGGTGCCGTCGCCGTCATGCAGGCTGGCCAGGATCTCGCTGAGGACGTGCACCGGGTTGGCGACAGTACCGCCGAACCGGCCAGAGTGCAGGTCAGAGTTCGCGCCATCGACCTGGATATCCAGGCTGACCAGGCCCTTGGAAGCGAGCGCGACCGACGGCTCGGACGGCCTCCACATGGCACCATCCGCGGAAATGACCAGGTCGGCGGTGAGTTCGCCGGCGTGCTCGGTCAGGAACGGCGGCAGGTTCGGGCTGCCGATCTCTTCCTCGCCCTCGAACAGGAACTTCACGTTGAGCGGCAGCCCGCCCTCCTGCTCGATGAACGCGCGCGCGGTCTTCAGGACAATGAAGATCGGGCCCTTGTCGTCCGTCGCGCCGCGGCCTCGCATGATGTCGCCGTCGACGGTCAGGTCGAAGGGCGGCGTGATCCATTCGTCCAAGTCACCGGTCGGCTGCACGTCGAAATGCCCGTACACCAGGACGGTCGGGGCGCCCTCTGCCCCGAGCCATTCGCCCAGAACGGCCGGATGGCCGGCGGTCTGCACCACCCTGCCGCCCGCGAAGTCGAGCTGGGCTGCGACCCACTGTGCCGCCGCCAGCATCGTGTCGGCCGAGGCATCGCGGCTCACGCTCGGCACCGCCACGAACTCGGCGAGTTCGCGCACGTAGCCTGCGTCGTCGGAGTTAAAGGAAAGCATCGCCGCCGTCTATCGCAATCGTCTGCCCGGTGATCCAGTCAGATTGGTCGGACACGAAGAACAGGACGCCGTTGGCGATGTCGGCCGGCTTGCCCAGTCGCCGCGTCGCGATGCCCTCGATCATCGCCTGCTGGCCGTCGGCGCCGTAACTCTCCCACTGCCGGATGCTGGTCGGGTTGGAGAGAATGAAGCCGGGCGCGATGCAATTAACCGTGATCCCGAACGGGCCGAGCTCGCGCGCCATCTGCCTGGTGAACCCCATCTGCCCGGCCTTGGCGCTCGCGTACGCCTGAATGCCGGTCTTGCTGACGCTCAGTCCCGCGCCCGACGAGATGTTGACGATGCGGCCCCAGCCTCGCTGTTTCATGGCCGGCACCACCGCGCGGGTGCAGTGAAAGGCCGTGGTCAGATTGGCGTCGACGACCGCATACCAGGCCTGGTCGGTCACGTCCTCCAGCGGGACGCCGACCTGTCCGCACACGCCGCCCGCGTTGTTCACCAGGATGTCCACGGTGCCCAGGGCAGCGAAGAACTCGCGTACCGCCGAGTCGCTGGTCAGGTCCACAGTGTCTTTGTCGACGCGGTGCACGTCCGCGCCATTCTCAGCGAGTGCGTCTGCGATGCCGGTCCCGATGCCGTGCCCGGTGCCGGTGACCACCGCGGTCCGGCCGGTCAGCCTCTTCGTCATGGGCTCCTCAGCTTCATCGCGCGTGCGACTAAGACGGGCAAGAATCCCAAACGCTACTACAGCCGTCTAATTCTCCCTCGATCGGCTACCCGGCCTGTGTTTTACCTCCACTGTTTGACTCGGCTAGTTCGCGGGCGAACATCGCGCGGTAGTCCGCGGCGGTCGCGGCGCGCGGATTCGACGGCGTGCTCGTGTTCGCCTCGGCCTTGCCGGCCAGGACGTCCAGGTCCTCGGCCTTGATCAGCTCGCTCATCGGCGGGACGTGGAGGTCGGCGTTGAGGTCCCTGATCGCGCCGATGGCCGCCTGGGCTAGCTGGCTCTGGGTCAGGCCAGGGTGGTCGGCGCCGAGCGCGACAGCGAGCCGCGCGTACTTCTCCGCGCTGACCGGCAGGTTGTAGGCCATGATCGGCGGCATGCTAACGGCGCAGCAGTAGCCGTGCGGATGGCCGTACAGCCCGCCCATGGCCTCGGCCAGCGCGTGCGCTCCCGAGACGTCGGTGAGTCCGACCGCCAGGCCTGCGGTCAGGCTGCCCTGAGCCATCCCGCACCTGGCCTCGACGTCCGACGGGTCGGCGAAGGCGCGGCGGATGTACCGGGCGACGAGCCTGGCCCCTTCGAGGGCCAGCGCGTCTGAGGCGGGAGTGGCGAGCCGGCAGTGCAGCGAGTCGACCGCATGGGAGAGCGCGTCCATGCCGGACGCCGCGGTCACGGGCGGCGGGCAGGACAGTGTCAGGTCGGGGTCGACCAGCGCGATCCTCGGGCAGTTGCGCATGTCGAAGAGGTTCATCTTCTTCTTGCGCACGGTGTCGGTGATGACAGCGGACGGGCTGACCTCGCTGCCTGTCCCCGCCGTGGTCGGGTACCGCGATGACCGGCAGGGGATCGTGCTTGAGCGCGCCGAAATCCTCCCAGTCCCGCGGATGGCCGCCGTTGGTGAGCAGCAGGCCGATGCACTTGGCTGTGTCGATCGCCGATCCGCCGCCGACCGCGACCAGCAGCCGCTGGCCGCCGGACCGCATCACCTCAGCGCCCGCCAGGCAGTCGGTGTCCCTGGGGTTGGGCCGCACCTGGTCGAAGACCGAGACCGTGATCCCGGCACCGGTCAACGCGGCCTCCACGGGCGCGACCAGGCCGGCGGCGCGCACGCCGGGATCGGTGACCAGGAGCACGCCACCGGCGCCGCCGAGCGCGGCGGCGTGCTCGGCGACCTGCCCGGCGATGCCGCGGCCGAACAGCGCCCTGGTCGGCATGTAGAACTCGCCGTCCGCGGTGACGTCCCAGCCGTTGCGCCGCAGCGCCGGATGCAGGGGCGTCCGGGGGTCGTCCCCCAGGGCTGCCCTGCGTGGGCTTGGCATCGTCAGGCATCCGGCGCCTGGCCATCAGCGTGATCAGGTCGTAGGCGACGGTCGCCGCGGCGACGGTGGTCAGCTCGGCGTGGTCATACGCGGGGGCGACCTCGACCACGTCAGCGCCGACCAGATGCACCTCGGTCAGGCCGCGAAGCACCCGCAGCAGCTCGCGGCTGGTGAGCCCGCCGGCCTCTGGCGTCCCCGTTCCTGGCGCGATCGACGGGTCGAGGACGTCGATGTCGCACGACAGGTAGACCGGCAGGTCGCCGACCCGGTCCAGGATCGCGTCGATGGTGCCGCGGATGCCGAGATCGTCTACGTCGCTGGTGCGGATGGTGCGGAAGCCGAACCGGCGGTCGTCGGCCAGGTCGGCCTCGCCGTAGAGCGGGCCGCGGATGCCGACGTGCACCGAGTGATCCTCGACCAGCAGCCCTTCCTCGAACGCCCGCCGGAACACCGTGCCGTGCGTCGTGGGCGCGTCGAAGTAGGTATCCCAGGTGTCCAGGTGCGCGTCGAAGTGCACGAGCGCGACCGGCCCGTGCTGCGCGGCCACGGCCCGCAGCATGGGCAACGCGATCGTGTGGTCGCCGCCGATCGCGACGACCTTGCGGTCGCCGCTGATCAACTCGCCCGCGTGCCCCTGGATCTGGCCCATCGCCGCTGCGATGTCGAAGGGGGTCACCGGGACATCGCCGGCGTCGGCGACCTGCACGCTCTGGAACGGAGACAGCCCGAGCTCGACGTGGTAGCCGGGCCGCAGGTGCCTGGACGCCTGCCGGACGGCCATCGGGCCGAACCTCGCGCCCGGCCGGTACGACGTCCCGTTGTCGAACGGCACGCCGAGCACGGCCACGTCGTAGTCGGTCACCCTGTCGACCTCGGGGAGCCTGGCGAAGGTCGAGGCACCGGCGAATCGCGGCACCAGGCGCCCGTCGACTGGTCCGACCGGTTCGGGCCGTGGCTCGGGCAACGCTGCCTCCAGGATGTCTCGTTGGTCAGTGACGGGGTCAGGCTCTGGTCCTGGTCACGCCGCCGCCAGGCTGGAGCACCTGCCCGACGAAGGCGCTCGCGCCCGGACTGGCCAGGAAGGCGACGGCCGCCGCGACGTCCTCGACGGTGGCTAGCTGGCCGGTCGGGATGAGCTCGCGGTAGCGCTGGCGCATCTCCTCGAGCGAGATTCCGGCGTCGGCGGCGTCCACGCCAAGCTGCTCGGTGTCGATGTAGGACGGCGCTATCGCGTTGGCGAGGATGCCCTGCGGGGCGAGTTCGCGGCCCAGTCCCTTCGCCAGCGCGATCAGCCCGGCCTTGGACGCCGCGTAGGCGGTTGCGTTCGGATAGCCGATCACTCCCCAGCCGGAGGCGATCAGCACGATCCGGCCGCCGCCTCTCGCCCGCATCTGCGGGACCACCGCCTGCACCAGGCGGAAGTGGCCGGAGAGGTTGACCTCGATCTGCCGCCACCAGATCCCGGGATCCTGGCTGAGGAACGGCCCCATCTCCATCGCGGCCGCGTTGGCGACGAGCACGTCGATACCGCCGAAACGATCGGCCACGGCCTTCGCCATTGCCGTCACGGCATCGGGATCGGCGATGTCGCCAGGGATCGCGAGCCCGCCGATCTGCGCGGCGAGGTCGGTCAGCCTGCCGTCGTCGCTGATGTCGTTGACGGCGACCGCGAAGCCGTCGGCCGCCAGCCGCAGCGCCGTCGCGAGCCCCAGGCCCTGGGCCGCGCCCGTGACGAGCGCGACCCGCTGTCCGCCGTGCTCAGCCATCTCAGATCACCGCCCCGGCGTTCGGCGAGAGGACCTCACCGCAGTACATGCGGCCCTCGGTCGCCAGGTAGTACACGGTTGCGGCGATCTCGGCCGGCGTGACCAGCCGGCCGAGCGGCAGCGTGGCGAGGTAGCCGGGCTCGCGCCAGAGCGAGTCGGCGGCGAGCAGTGGCGTGTCCGTCGGACCAGGAGCGACGGCGTTGACCCGGATCGGCGTCGCGGCCAGTTCGGCGGCCAGCGACTTGATCAGCCCGAGCACGGCGCCCTTGGCCGCGACGTAGTGCAGGTCTGTCGCGCTGCCGCCGAGCGCGAGTTCGGAGGAGATCGCCACGATCGCGCCCGCGCTGGCTGCCGATCATGTGCGGCAGCACCGCCGCGCAGGTGTTCACCGTGCCGCCGAGGATCACCCCCAGCATCGAGTCCCACTGCGCTCTGGTGATGTCGCAGACGTCGATGCCCTCCTCGTAGTAGCCGGCCGCCGTGACCGCGGCATCGATGCGGCCGAACTGCCCGGCGGCGGCGTCGACCGCCGACCTGACCGCGGCGGCGTCGGTGACGTCGCAGGTCAGCGGGAGATCGGTGGCTGACGGCCGCAGGTCAAGGCCGGCCGTCAGCCAGCCGCGCTCGCTGAACAGTGCCGCGGTGGCCGCGCCGATGCCGCTCGCGGCACCGGTGATGAGTACGGCCGGCTCGGCGCCCGCCGTCATTCGCCCTCCGCGTCGGCGACGACGGGCTCGAAGCGGGCGGAGAGCGCGTCGCCGCCCGGCCTGAAGACATAAGCGGAAACCAGCGCGCCGATGGCCCCGAGCACGACGATGGCGAGAATGATGCCCCAGTTCAGGTACCAGACGCCGCCGTAGGTGTTGCGCGGCCAGGCGATGTTGATGATCTCGGCGACCATCCAGATGGCGGCGAAGTAGGTCACCGTGGTGGCGGCCTTGCCCATCGAGACCGGCCCGGGCGTCCAGCCGCCGCGCAGCCGGGTGATGGCCGCCCCGACGACCGGCAGGGCGTAGGAGACGAAGAAACCTGCGGTCGCGCCGCTGAGCAGCAAGCGTGATGGCGTTCGCGTTGTGGATGAAGCCCAGGGCTCCGGCGACCACGCCGGTCAGCACGATCACGTGCCTCGGCAGTCGCTCAGGCCCGCTGAGCCTGCTGAGCAGCCGGTGGCCGGGCAGCTCGCGTGCTCGGGCGCTGGCCCAGATCGCCCGGGATACGGCGGCCTGCACGGCGATCATGCTGGCCGTGAAGCCGATGGTCAGCATCACGAGCAGCGCGCGGCCCGTCCCCGAGCCAAGTTGAGTCTCGAGCGTGGTGGCGATCGGGTTGGTGTCCTTGCCGGCCAGCACGGCGCCGAGGTCGGGCAGGGCGAGTATCAAGCCGAGCGTGGCGAACATGACCAGCAGCCCGCAGGTGAGCAGGGACAGGCTGATCGCCTTCGGCAGCACGTGCCTGGCGCCCTGGACCTCCTCGGCGATGGAGCCGGCCGACTCGAAGCCGACGAAGGAGAAGCCGATGAACGCGACGATCGTGAGGAACGGCCCGAACAGCCAGGCGGCACCGTGCGCGGTCCCCGCGCCGCTGAACAGGAACGAGAACGAGTGCGTGCGGTTGAAGAACAGCAGCGCGATCCCGATCCCGAGCGAGGCGATCAGCTCGGCGGTCATCGAGACGTACAGCAGGCCGCGCAGGAACTTGCTGCCGATCATGTTCGCGATCGAGCCGAAGATCAGGATGCCGACGCGCGAGCAGGCTGGTCTCGGTCTGGGTCAGCGAGTTAAGACCTATCGCCGGCCCGAAGAACTGGGCCGCGAACAGCGCCACGGTCGCCGAGCGCGATGGTCAGCCCCCAGCTGTAGGCCCAATTGGCGAACCAGCCGTAGCGGGCGCCGAATAGCTGGCGCGCCCATTGATAGACGCTGCCCTGGAACGGCCACTTGGAGACCAGGTCGCCGAACACGCCCGTGACGGCGAGCTGGCCGATGAGCACGACGGGAAAGCCCCAGAAGAACGCCGGTCCCGCGGTGATCAGGCAGATGAAGAACACCGAGTAGATGCCGACGATGGGGGACACGTCGGAGAACGCCAGCGCGAACGCCGACCGGAGCGTGAAGTCTCGGACCGGAGTGTGGGACAGGTCGGCCACCGTAGTCTGCTCGGGCGCCATCTCACTCATGACGGGTTTCCTTTCTCGGTGGTGTCAGCTGCCGGGCGCGCGATCCAGTACGCGGCCTCGGGCAGGACCGGCTGCGGGCACGGCCGCGCGGTCAGGTTCAGCCCGGCGACGTGCTGCGCCACCTCGCCGACGGTGGTAATCCAGAGGCCGGGCAGTGCGGCCATCCGGTCGATCAGCAACTCGAGCGCGCGGGCGCGGGCCGGCCGGCCCGACAGGAACGGGTGGCAGGTCAGCACGAACGCCGCGCCGATCGCGTGCATGGCCTCCAGCTCGAGGGTCCACATCTCCAGCGCCTTGGCCGGACTCTCGATCACGCCCGACCCGATCAGGTCGGGCAGGAACGCGTACTGCTCCCAGTCGTCCAGCCCCCAGTACGCGGGCACCTCGACCAGGCTCGCGCCTTCATCGGCGCCGGTCACGGCGAGCCGGTAGGGGTGATCGGAGTCCATCAGGCTGGAGTCGTAGCTGAATCCGCGCTCGGCGAGCAGTCGCGGGGTGTTGTAGGTCATCTCCCACATCGGCGCCCGGTAGCCGGCCGGCCGCACGCCCGCCACTTCCCAGAGCGCCTCGAGCCCGAGGTCGATCATGTCGGCCTCGGTCTTGGCGTCCATGCCGATGGTGTTCTCGTGGAAGTACGAGTGGTGCGCGATCTCGTGGCCGGCCTCGGCGATGGCCCGCACGACCGACGGGTAGCGGTGCGCGGAGTAGCCGGGCACGAAGAACGTCGCCCGCACGTTGTTCCGTGCCAGCAGGTCGAGAATCCGCGGCACGCCGGCCAGCGGTCCGTAGGCCTGGTGGCTCATCGGGCTCATCCGGTTGACCGAGTTGATGTCGGCGGTCAGCACGGCGGCCTCGGCGTCCATGTCGAAGGTCAGGCACGCGGCCGCCGTGTAGCCGGCAGGCCAGGCGACGGGGCCGGCCGGGGTTGCCGAGGAAGCCAGGTCGCCTACGGCTGTCATGGCGGCAAGCATCGGGGGTCTGACCGGTCTTGACCATCCGACTGCGGTGCAGACTTCCTGCACCCATTCATAACGTGGTATGACGGGCATGGCGCCTGGTCTCCGTCGTGCACTAGTCCGGGCTGACTGAGTGGCGAACTCGCGGTGGGACAGCCATGACCATGACCGTCCGAGGGCTGCTGGACCGCCCCAGGCTGCAGCTCAAGCTGGTCGGGGGCGCTGCCGGGCTGGACCGCGGAGATCACCTGGGCGCACGCGTCAGACCTGCCTGCACCGTGGGACTATCTCGGGCCCGGTGAGCTGCTGCTGACGAACGGGACCGGGATCGGGTCAGAGCCCGGCGCCCAGGTGCACTTCGCCGAGCGGCTGGCCAGGATCGGGGCGAGCGGGCTCGTCGTCGGGCTCGGCACGGGCGGTGCTCCGGTCACGCCCGAGCTCGCCGAGCGGGTCGGCCAGCTCGAACTGCCGCTGCTCACCGTGCCCTACTCGATCAGGTTCAGCGACATCGTCCGCGCCGTCGCCGAGGCCAACGACGAGCACGGATCCGAGCAGCTCGGCGACGTCGCCCAGTTCTACGACCTGCTCAGGCTGTCGCTCGCCTCCGGCGACCTAGGGCCCGCGACCTTTGAGTCGCTCGGTCGCCGGCTCGGGCTGCGGCTGCACCTGGTCGACGCCGAGTCTGGGGCGTCGGTCTTCGACGACCAGGCCGTGGTCCCGCTCGGCCAGATGCTCGCGCGCAGCGTCGCCGAGCACGGTCACGCCATTCCAGGGCTGCTGCGGCTGAGCCGCGACGGCAGCGCCGACGGAGACGTGTGCGCGCTGGCGGTCGCGGTGCCCGGCGACCCGCTGACCGCGCTGATCGTTGAGCCGCTCGGCAGGCCGGCTGCCTGGGGTCGCCGTGCTGCAGCACGTCGCGATCGCCGGCGCGGTCCAGCTCGCCCAGATCGTCTCGCAGCGGCAGCGGGAGCGGCGTCAGGGCGCCGAACTGCTCGCCCAGCTTCTGGATCCGCACCGGGGCTGGCGGGTGCCGAGCACCCAGCCAGGCGCCGGCGCGCCTGATCTCGCCGGCAGCGTTCTGCTCGTGCTGCGGGTCACCAGGCCAGGGACCGAGGACACGCTGCACCGTGCCTGCTCGCGAGCGCACATTCCCAGCCTGCTGCTGCGCCGCGATGACCTGCTGTACGCGATCGTCCCCGAGGGAGCGGTTGTCACGCTGACCGCGCAAGGTGCAGGTGTCAGCGAACCGGGCCGCTGCGTCGGGGTCAGCGACCTGGTCGGCTCGGCGGACCGGGCATCCGACGCGGCGCAGGAGGCACTCTGGGCGCTCAGCATCGCCGAGGCGAACGCCATCGCGCTGGTCAGGTACGGCGACGGCGCCAGGCTGCTGATGCCGCGCAGCCCGGCCGAGGCACAGTCGCTCGTCGATCAGGTGCTCGGCGACCTGCTCGCCTACGACAGCGCGCACGGGTCGCACTACGTGGACACCGTGCGGGCGTTCGTCGCGCGCCGACGGATCCTGGCAGCGGGCCGCAGCCGAGATCCACGTGCACAAGCAGACGCTCGGCTACCGGCTGCGCAAGGTCGAGGAGCTCACCGGGCGCGGCTTCGCCCGCACCCAGCACCTCGCCGAGTGGTGGTTTGCCCTGCAGGCCCTTGACTTGCTAGGGGCCTGCAGTCAGCCGTGGGTCCGGTAATCCCCGAAGCTTCACATCGCCTGGTGTCAAGAGCACGCGCGTTACCGTGCGGTGTACCGGTCAGTGTCGACCCGGCCGCGCCCGAACGCGTCGATCCGCTTCCAGCGGCCCGGCAGGTCGAGCAGTTCGAGATGGCCGATCTGCTTCGGCAAGGCCGGGTCGATGAGCAGGTTGTCGTCGTGCGGCTCGAGCCCGAGGGCGGTCCGCAGCAACAGCAGCGGCGCTCCCGTCGACCAGGCCTGCGGGCTGCACGCCGTCGGGTACTGGACCGGGTACCTGGTAAGGCTGCGCTGGTAGCCGCCGAATGCCTCGGGGAGCCGGCCTTCGAACACCTCGGCCGCCTGCAGGATGCCGGCCGCGATCGCCGCCGCCTCGTCCTTGAACCCGTACTTGCGCAGACCCCAGGCGATGATCGAGTTGTCGAACGGCCACACCGCGCCGGTGTGGTAGCCGATCGGGTTGTACCTTGCCTCGCCGTCGGCCAGCGTACGGACGCCCCAGCCTGAGTAGAGCCGCTGGCCCATCAGGTGCCGGGCGACGGCGCGTGCCTTCGACGCGTCGACGATCCCGCTCCAGAGCAGGTGCCCGATGTTCGAGGTCAGCGAGTCGACCTGGCGGCCGTCGCCGTCGATGGCGACGGCGAAGTACTCCCCGTCCGGCACCCAGAAGTCCTTGTTGAACCTGCGCTTCAGGCTGGCCGCTTCTTTCTCCAGTTGGGTGGCGAAGGACTCATCGTGCCAGACCCGCCTGGCCAGCCGTGGCGGCCCTGATTTTGGCGTCATAGGCGTACCCCTGCAGCTCACAGGTCGCGCGCGGGAATCCCGGCAGGTCGCCGTTGCGGTAGGAGATCGAGTCCCACGAGTCCTTCCAGCACTGGTTCTCCAGCCCGGTCGTCGCGTTCCTGCGCTGGTAGGAGATGTAGCCGTTGCCCTGCAGGTCCGCGTACTGGTCGATCCAGGCCAGCGCCGCGCGTGCGGCCTGCTCCAGGTCGACGACCAGCTTCGAGTCGCCGGTCCAGCGCTCGTACTCGTCGAGCAGCACGACGAACAGCGGCGTGGCGTCGGCGGTGCCGTAGTACGGCGAGTGCGGCCGTTCCTCGAACGCGGCTAGCTCGCCGTAACGCATCTCATGCAGGATGCGCCCAGGGTCCTCGTCCCTGAAGTCGTCGATCCTGGTGCCCTGACGCTCGGCCAGCGCGCGCAGCGTGGTCTCGGCGAGGTCTGGGACGAACGGGAGCGCCTGCAGGCTGGTGAAGATGCTGTCCCGGCCGAAGATCGTCATGAACCAGGGCAGCCCGGCGGCCGGCAGCGACCGGCCTGGCATTGTCAGCGTGGAGAACCGCAGCGCCGCCAGGTCGGTCAGGCAGCGCCGGTAGATGTGCTCAAGCGGCTCCCAGTCGCATTGCAGGCGCGGCGCCCGGTCGAGCCATTTCTCCAGGCCCCTGGCCATGTTCTCGCGCACCCCGCGGCGGCCAGCAAGTGCATGCTGCTCGCCGTCGGAGGCGACCACGTCGAGTTCGGTCGCCCACTCGCCGTGCGCGGGAATGGTGATCCGGAACTCCAGGCCCTTGCCGTCGACCGTGGCTGGCTCGCTCGGGCAGATCCAGGTCTCGCGGACGTAGGTGTCGCGCTGGTAGCCGAGCACGAGGTTGCCGTCGGCGACCCTGCTGGCGTACTTGCCGCGCTTCTTGAGCGCGTCCTTGACCTCGAACAGGTCGGCGAAGTCGCTCGCCGCGTCGATCCGGACAGTCACGTCGACGGGCTCGGCGCGGTGATTCAGCACCCTGAGTTCCTCGCGGAACCCGTTCGCCACCTCGCGCTGCCTGATCACGGTCATCGTCGCGTTGACGTAGACCGTGCTGGTGCCTGGGACCAGGAAGAACCTGGCCTTGAAGTACTGCAGGTCGTCGGTGGACAGGGCGGTCAGTCGCTCGCCGTTGACCGTCAGCACCCACCTGGACAAGAACCTGGTATCGAAGGCGAACAGGCCGGTCGGGTCGTCGCCCCTCGCCTCGATGTCGCCGCGGTCGTCGCTGACGACGAACGTGTTGCCCTCGAGGATCTGCACGAGACGATCGCTCATCCCGCCCTCCGTTCCGCCGTGACGGCTGCTGAGCTGATCGGCGCGACCCGGCCCGTCGACCCGCGCGGCCCTGGCAGGCAGCGCTGGAACATGATCAGCGCGGCCATACTGCCTTCGCACGTCAGGAGTCCGCGCAGGTACGCGGCCTGCGCGTTGGTGCGGCCAGTAACCAGCGCCACGAGGTGGCGCCGCTGGATTTTGATCACCGCATCGGCTGGTGCGTTCTTGCGGCTCACGGTCACGTCACCGTTGGTGACCGTCACATACCAGCGCTCGATCGCGTCGCCGTCGCCCTTGACGTCGCCCTGGACGTCGAAACGCAGGGTCGCTGAGTTCCGCTCGAAGGTGGGTATGTGACCGGTCGCGGCCAGTTCTGCGAAGAACTTCGTGACCGGGTCTTTGCGAGATTGATCGCTCCGATTTGGATTTTGCGTACGCCCGGAATACAGCGTCTTTCTCATGCTGTCTGCCCGCACCGTTTTCCCCCGTCTGGTGCCAGTGACTTAGGGCAGTGTCATGCCCCGATCAGCTCGTAGTTATTCCAGGCGGCGCGGTAAGCCATCGCGGCCCGCGCGGGCGATTGCCGGGGCTCGGCGGAGGGGGACACCTTTAGCCGGCGGCGCCGAGGGCCGCGGCGGGGGAGTCCAGCAAGCGCTGGACGGCCGGGACGATCGCGTCGATCTCCTCGACCACCACGGGCAGGGCAAGGTCCTTCGCGCCGATCACGAGTTCCTCGGCGAAAACGTCGACCAGGCGGCGCCAGGCCGGGCCGGCCAGCACCAGTTGCGCCGCGCCAGGCTCGGTCTGGGCAGCGGCCCAGACCCCGGACGCCTCGGCGAGCGTTCCGATTCCGCCGGGCAGCGCGATCGCGACCCTGGTCGCCAGCAGGTGCGCGAGCCGCTCCGCGTAGCTGGTGCTCCACCGGAGCTCCGCGCAGCTGGGGTCCGGCGTCAGGTGCTCCCACGCCCGCATCGGGAGTCCGACGGTCCGCCCGCCGGCGGCGGACGCGCCTCGGACCACGGCTGCCATCAGGCCGCCGTATCCGCCGGTCACGACCTGCCAGCCCTGGGCGGCGAGCAGCCCGCCCAGCCGCACGGCGTCGTCGTGGCGCGGGTCGCCTGGCCCGATCCGCGCCGAGCCGAGCACCGCGACTTCAACCGGCCCTGTCGCACTGCCCGGCGTCGCGGCGCCGCCTCCGTCAGCCTGAGACGAGTTGGTAGCCACGGACGCCCTTCTTCTCCGACAACGTGACGATGACCCCGCGCAGCATGCCCTCGCTGTACTCGCTGCCCGGATTAAGCGCCAGCGACCGGCCGATCTTGGCCTCGCCCCTGGACTCGTGAATATGGCCGTGCAGGCTCAGCATCGGCTGGTACCGCGCGATCGCGTCGCGGACCGCCGAGCTTCCCACGCCGGTGATGTACGGGGCGCCGCCCCGCATCACGGGGCGGAACTCCTTGTCCAGCGCGACTGCCTGATCGATCGGCGTGTCCTTCGGCGGGACGTGCAGGTTGAAGATCGCCTTGGCCGGGTCGGCGAGCTTGCCAGCCTCGGCGTCGATCAGGGCCGCGAGGTCGTCCTCGTCGAGTTCGCGGGGCGAGTCCCAGGGCGTCCGGTTGGAGTAGCCCACCGAGATCATCTGGAAGCCGCCAGGCAATTCGACGACCCGGCCGTCGGGGTTGATCACGGACGGGCTGCTGCCAAGGACGTCGTCGATGAAGAGCGGGTCGTCGTTGCCCGGCGCGATCACGCACTTGATCCGCGTGCCGGCGAGCCGTTCCTCGGCCAGTTCGATCCACTGGGTCATGGTCGCGCTGATCAGTTTCCTGAACAGGTCGCTGACGCCGGCCGGATCGTCCTTCAGCACGTTGATCTCATCGACGGTCATCGGGTGCGGGTAAAACCCCGCGTCCGCGATGAACTTATTCAGGCCGGCGAGGCCGTCGGCGTCCACCACGCGCTTGCGCCCGAACAGCTGCGCGTAGTACTGCCCCGCGCTCTCTTCTACCACCGGGACGATCATCTTGCCGGTGATGTCGCCGCCCAGCACGACCGCGTCGACGCCATAGAACTTCCCCGCGTTCAGGAACTTGCGGAAACAGCGGTCCGACCCGTGGATATCGGTAGCAAAGAAGATCTTCGATTCCTTCAACAAAACTCTCCCGCGACTCCCGGCACGATCATGCGGGCTCGCCGACCGTGACTCGGTGGATGGTTTCGTAGTGCTCGTCCCTCGCCGCCGTGCTCGCGAAGTTGTACGACTGCTTGCCCGCCAACCTGGCGAGGTGGAAGCCGGTCAGCGCGAGCGGCAGGCACGCCGTGACCGGCGACAGCTCCTCGGGGACGCCGACCGCGATCGGCAGCTGCAGTGACCCGGCCGATGCGTCCTGTGCTGGCGGGTTGTCGCTGATCACGATGGGCCGCGCCCCGACGAACTCCAGCTCGGACAGGATCTCCGCGCCCCGGTCATGGCTGGCGCCGCTCGGGTTGATCAGCACCACAGGATCGCCTGCCGAGGTGACGAAGTATTCCTCGTGCGCCCACTCTTCGATGTTGGTCGCGACCCCGAGCCGCTGCGCGCCCTCGATCAGCTTCGCGGCCCCGAACCGTGCGGTCGCCTCGTTGGGCCCGGCGCCGAGGAACGCGGTCCACGGCGCGGACAGCAGCAGGCCGGCGGCGGCAGGCGCGACGTCCGCTGTCAGCCGCAGGGTCGTCTCGACCTGGGCCGGCAGCCGGCCGAGCCCGGTCAGGTCGCCGTCGGCACCCGCCAGCTGCGCGAGTTCGGCGGCGAGGCGGAGCAGGGTGCAGAGCATCGCGACGTAGGTGGAGGTGCCAGGGGAGAAGCCGAGCGTCGGGACCTCGACCGGCAGGACATCGCCGGCGGCTTGCGCGAGGTTCGTGTCCTCCGAGTTGGTCAGCGCGATCACGTGATGGCCAGCCCGCCGCGCCTGGATGGCCGCCTCGATTGTCCTGCCTACCTTGCCCGAGTAGGAGGTCGCGATCACCGCGCTGTCGGCCGGCAAACCACGGATCTGGTACCTGGCCAGGTCAAGCGCGTGCACCGGGTGGGCGGTGACGGGCGTGTGCCGCTGGAACGCGAGCGCGGCTGCGTGACCAGCGAACGCCGAATCGCCGCAGCCGGTCAGCCACAGATGCGCGATGCGGCGCTCCGCGAGCCGCTTGGCCGCGGCGGTGATCCGGCCGTCGGCATCGTCGAGCACGTCGGAGATGACGTCAGGAATGGTCAGGATCTCCCTGCGCATTACGTCGATGTCATAGCGGGGATCGCCCTGTGCCTTCGGCGCGTCCGTGGGCGGCTGTGCTGGCTGGGTGCGCGGCTTCGCCGGCTGGGTGCGCGGCTTCGCCGGCTGGGTGGGCGGCTGGGTGGGCGGCTGGGCCGCCGCCGGCCCGACGTCGGTGCTCGCCGCGGCGAGCCGGCGGCCCGCCGCGGCGATGGCCTCCCGATCGTGGCCCAGCTCGAGCAGCCGGAGGCTGCCGCTCCCGGTGATGGCCGTCCCGGCCACGGCCGCGCCGAGGCCGACCGCCTCCCGTACCGGCAGGCCGCGCGCGAGCCCGGCGGCGAGACCGCCGCAGAACGCGTCCCCGGCCCCGGTGGCGTCGGCGACCTGGACGTCCAGCGCCGGGATGTGCGTGATCCGGCCGTCGGCGAGCAGGTAGGCACCCGTGCCGCCGGTCTTGACGACCGCGCTGACGACGCCGGCGGCGGCGAGGGCTGCCAGCCCGTCCACCGGGCTGGCAGCACCGACCAGCTGGGTGAGTTCCTCCCTGCTGGGGACGAACAGGCTGACCGTCCTGGCGAGGTCCAGGACCCGGTCGGCGACTGCGTCGTCCCATGTCTCATGCGTGTCGAGCGTGATGACCACGCCGGGTGCGACCTGGCGGACCCGCGCGACGAGCCGTTCGGCGTGCCCGAGCGGCATCGCGGCGATGTGGACGACACCGGCCTGCCGGAGGGTCGCCTCCGGCAGGTCCTGCGGCTGAGGCGCGACCTGCGCGGACCGCTCGGGCGGCGTCCGGTAGAGCCAGGTCCTGCTGCCGTCTTCCTCGTAGACGACCCAGTTCCGCACCGTCGGTCCGGCGATGTCGACCAGGCCGCCGACCTCGACGCCCGCCTCGGCGAGCGCGACCAGCGCGCCCGGCGGGAAGTCCTCGCCCCGCCGGGCGATGATCGCGGCCCCCGCGCCTGCCGTCACGACGGCCGTGGCTGCGTGCACGCTGTTGCCGCCGAGCGTGCCCATCCTGGTCTCGCCGGTTGGCAGGACGACGTCGTCGATCGTGAGGTTCCCGACCACCAGGACCAGCCCGCTGCCGGGTGGGTGGGCGGGTGATGTAGGAGGCGTCTGGTTCACTCCGGCGGGATCTCGCGGTAGGCAAGGCCCAGGTTCACGCCCTTGCGCGCGTTCACATACCGGGCGACCGCGTACCAGATTGCTCCCGCGACGATGACGCCGATCATGAATTCGAGTGAGAGCGACCTGGTGACCGCGAACGTCGCGCTGATCGAGGAGTTCAGCACGAACTCGCCGAGCAGGATGCCGAGCGCGACCACCCCGCCAATCCCGGCGAGCGTCACTGCAGGGACGCCGAAGATCCGCCGCCCGCCGCCGCTCTCCCAGACCGCCTTGAGGCGGTAAGGGAACACGATGCCCGCGAGGCTCACCACGATGAACGCGGCGATCTGCGCGAGCAGCGCGCCGAGCAGGCTGGCCTGCGGAATCTGGATGAGGGCGAACAGGGCGATCTCGCCGGTGACCGCGCAGAGCAGGATCGCCTTGATCGGCGTGTGGTACGTGTCGCTGACGTCGCCGAGCTTGTGCGGGGCGACCCGGTCGAGCGACCACGCGAGCATGTAACGCGTGGCCTGCAGCGTCGACAGCGGCGTGCCCATCAGCGCCCAGAGGATGAACCCGACGCCGATGATGATCAGCAGCGGCACGCTGCCGGTGAGCAGGCTGGCGATCAGGTTGATGCTGGCGGGAACGCCGCCTGGCAGGGCGAGCTTGGGCGACGCCGTGTTGAAGAGATAGGACAGGCTCGCGGCCCAGTCGTGGCCGACCGCGTGCTCGTAGGCCCACACGATGAAGGCGAGCACGGCGCCATTGATCAGCACGCCGCCGACCATTGCGAAGTACTGGCTGCGGGATGCCCGCTTGACCTCGCCGCCGATCTGCGCCGAGCCCTGCGCGTAGCCCACCACGAAGAAGACCCACGGCAGCATCAGCAGCGTCGCGGTGAGGCTGAAGTGGGCTCCGTTGCCGGTGAACCCCGCCGCCTTGGCGGCCGGGATGATGTTGTTGAAGGCCAGGCCCTTGTTCGCGGTGGCGAACTTCGTCCACGTCTGCGCGATCTGGTTGCCGCGGAACAGCAGTAGTCCGGCGACGAGCAGGACGCTGAGGCCTGCGATCGCGAACAGCCACTTCTGGACCCGCCAGTAGGACCGTGAGCCGTAGATCAGCAGCGCGGCGAAGCCGAAGGTCAGCAGCGTCCCGAACAGAATCACCCACCACTGCGTGGTGATGCCGATGATCGTGTGCTTGGCCAGCAGGTCATTGCTCGCGTTAATCCAGCCGGCTTGTCCGGTGATCGCGCCCAGCGTCGTCATCGCGACGGGGGCCGCGAACGTCAGCGCGAACCACGCGTTGAAGCCGATCCAGAAGAAGATCAGCCAGAGTCCCTGGCTCCAGGACATGAGCCAGCCGGCGATGGGATGCAGCGCCCGGCTCACGAACACGTAGTCGCCGCCGGCTCTCGGCATCGCCGCGGCAAACTCCGAGTACACCCACAGCAGCGTGAACGCCATCACGAGCGTGCCGATGATGATCGCCAGCAGCATGTTGCCGCCAGGGAAGTTGCCTGGGGCCTGCAGCAGCAAGAAGATCGCGCCGAGCGCGACGTTCATGCCGAGGGTGTTCATGATCAGGGCGTCCCACCGAGACACCTCCCTGACCAGGCCGGTCGCATTCCGGACGAACAACTGCCCGTCGCCGGCGAAGTCCGACGGGAGGGATACGTCACGTGCCATGTGATCCTCCTGGACCATTCGGGCGGCGCCTAGCACCGCAGAAGGGTTCGGGGACTGTCCCCTAAAGCTCGCTTGCCGTTGCCGATCGCTTGCTTTCGATCGCGAATCTGAATCTCTCTGGCCGGTAGAGCACGTCGGAGTACTCGACCGGGCGGTCTTGCTGGTTCCTGGTGATTCCGATGACGCGCAGCAGCGGTGAGCCAGGCGCGAGGCCGAGCAGCTCGGCCTGCTCGAGTCCGGCCCTGTCCACCTCGACGAAATTGTCGGCCGCGGTCATCTCGACGCCGTGGACCTGGCGCAGCGCCTCGTACAGCGAGCCGCTGCCCAGGTCCCTGTCGCTGACGCCGCGCGCGTACCTGGGCTGCAGCCACGCGGTGAGCAGAGCCAGCGGTTCGCCGTCGATGCTGGCGAACCTGCGCAGGCACCAGGCGCTCCTGCCATGCAGCGCCAGCGCCACGTCGACGATGTGCGGCGGCTTGACCATGTCGCTGCTCAGGACCTTGACTTCGGTTCGCAGGCCCTGGCGGCTCACGGATTCGTGAAAGCTGCCGAGGATCTGGATCTTCTCGACGAGCTTCCGGTCGCGGATGTAGCTGCCCCGGCCCCTGATCCGCTCGACGTAGCCCTCTTTCGTGAGATCGGCCATCGCCTGGCGGACTGGCGCCAGGCTGACCCCGAGCGCCTCGGCTAGCTCGCGCTCTCTGGGCAGTTGCACGCCGGGCTCGAGCCAGCCTCTGCTCGACGCCCTCGAGTACCGCGATCTTGATCTGATGATGCAGGGGAACGGGACTGTGCCTGCGCACCGCCGCGGACAGCCTGGTCTGTATCGCAGTGTCCGAAGCGGGCGACATAGCCAGAACATTACAAAGTCATAATCAAATGTCAATACCGACCACCCCGCATGTTCATGAAGGCCCCAAACCGCCGGCCGATCGCGGCCAAACCTTTGACCTGGGCGGCGGTCCTGGGAGGTGACCCCGGTGGAGGTGAGGCTTCGCGGCTGCGGCCAGGGCTCGCGTCGGCCGGTCCGCGCGCGGTGGCCGGGGCTGGTGGCGGCGGAGGCTCGTGGTGGCCGGGGCTGGCGGCGGCAGGCTCGTGGTGGCCGGGGCTGGCGGCGGCCGGGCTCGCGGTGGCCGGGCGGGCTCGCGGTGGCCCGACTGGCGGTGGCCGGACTGGCGGTGGGCCGCGCTCGCGGTGGCCAGGGGACTTCCATGATCGCGGACGATTTTTGGCAGGGCTGCGGAAAAGTCTCCGTGATCATGCTGACCGGCATCGGCTGGGCGGCCCCGGTTGGCGGCCTCGGCTGTTGGCTTGGGCTGGCGGTGGCGGGGCTGGCGGCGGTTGGGCTGGCGGCGGCGGGGCTGGCGGCGGCGGGGCTCGCCGTGGCTAGGGGATTTCCATGATCGCGGACGGCTTTTGGCAGAACTGCAGAAAAGTCTCCGTGATCATGCTGGCCGGCTCGGTTGGCGGGCCCGGCTGGCGGGCTGGGCTGTGCGGCTTCGGCTGTTGTGCGCTGGCGGGGCGGGCGGGGACTAGGCCTACAGGTGCATCTGGTGGGCGACGTGGTACAGGCCGTACAAGCCGAGGCAGAAGACGACGACCGCGAGGACGGCTACCAGCTTGAGCAGCTGGCGCCAGACAAACATCACGGGCATGCTCACTAGCAGGGCCATGGCCAGGAGACTATTCTGAGACATCTTTTCACCTCCCTTCTCAATTCGCGGGTTCTCACTGCTATCATTTGTGCTGTATCTTTATTGAACAATGCACCAATAGGTTGTCAATGAGCAATATTGGCGGGGCGGGCGCGCAATTGCGCATTGTTGGCGCGCCTATTGGCAGGCCGGGCGCCGCCAACTGGCAGACCGGCTGCCAGTTGGTCATGATCGCGCCGTCGGCGATGGTCGCGGATGAAGGCCGGACCCGATGCCAGGGAGTTGCCAAGCCGTGGTCGGCGAATGGACCAGGCGTCGCTTGGACAACGCCACGACTGCGATCTGATCACTCAACTGCAAAGCGCAGGAGCGGGGGGTCTACAATCGCGCCGTGCCGACCCTAGTAGCGCCGCTGACCTGCCCGGAACCGGGCGACGCGGACCCCACCGGAGCGCCAGGGCCAGAAAAGCCCGAGGCGCGATCCAGGCTGCTGCTCAGCGACTGTTGCGCTCCTGATTCGGTATTCGCCGACCTCGTCGCCGATTCGGCCAAGAGCAGGGAGCTGGATCATCGGGCGCTCAGCGTCCGCACCCTGTTGCACCTGCCCAGGGTCGCCAATTCCCGCGGCTACGTGAGCAGAAGCCAGGTCGACCGCGAGTTGTTCTTCACCGGGCGGCAGTTGCGCGACGACATGAACGCCGCCCGCGGCCTTATCTCGACCCAGCATGCAGAGCTGAACAAGCTTGAGTTCGCCGACGTTCTGGCTGGCGAGGCCGAAGCGATCTTTTCCAGGCTGCATTACTTGCGCAGCGGCAGGCCAAGCTCGCTGAACTTCGCGCTCATCGATCCTGTCGATGAGCTGCCGATCACCTTGTGCAGCGTCGCGCCGCTCGAATGGCGGCGACTCGGCAACCAGATCGCGGCGCGATTCGGCATCGACCAGGAAAAGATCTGGGACATCTCCCGGGTCTACTCCCGCAATGGGGCGCCGCCGAACGCCATCTCTTACCTCCTGTCCCGAGTCAGGGCGGCATTGCGGCGCAGCGAGCACGACATTGAGCTGTTCATCACCGCCGTCGACCCGAATCTGGGATTTCTCGGTTCGAGCTACCGGGCCGCGAACTGGCAGCAGTGGTTCACGGTCCAGGCGAGGCCGTATCTGTACCGCGACCGCAGGTACATCAGCCCGCGCCAGCTTCGGCAGGAGTTCGGCACCTCGAAGCCGGCCGACTTGCAGCGCATGTACCCTGACCACCGGTTCGAGCAGAGCCGGGCGAGGCTGCAGGACTCTATGATCTTCTGCTGCCGTCTGAACGGACCGACCGAGCCGGTCCAGCCCCATCGGCTGCATCGCTGACCTCGGCGTTTTCACCAGCACGCGGGGCTACGGTAAACCGCGAGCGGCTTAGTAGCTGCTCGATCCTTGGCCGGTCTGGCATGGAGTTGGGCAGCGGGTAATCGGCGATGGCCGCGGCCATGGCCGCCGTCGCCCAGAGTGCCACTTGCTCGGAGAACTCGCGGTCGCCCTCGATCAGCTGAGCCGCGAGCGCGGCGCAGAAGGCATCCCGCGCTGCCTGCGACTCCTTGTACGACGAAGGAAACGTCGGCACGGTAAAAGTGCCCAACGCCGTTTCCGAGTAGATTGTGCAGCCGCCGCCGGTGGGAATGCACAGCGTCTCGACGCCGTAGGCCAGTATCCGGCGGGCGACAGCGTCAAGATCAAATGTGCCGCGCTCAGGCGGCGCATAGCGGCCGAGCTCCCAGGCCTGGGCCACCATGAAGTCGATCTGGGAAAGTGTCTGGCCAGAGACGCTGCCGTCGCTGTAGGGGTTGCACGGAGTGACGATTATCAGCGGCCGGCGCTCGCGGGCGCCGTGCGCGAGGGCGAGCGCGCGCTGCACGCTGTCCCGCGGCAGCTCGAATGTCACGAGAACGGCGTCGCTCGCGGCCAAGTCCGCTTCGTAGCGCTCGATATCGCGAATATCGAGCCGCACCTCTCTGTCATTTCGCCAGTTCACGGCGATGCTGTCGCCGAGCTCGAATTCGATCACCCCAGTAAAGGGAGTTCGCGCTTCGCTCACCACCTTGAGCATCGAGGTGTCGACGCCCTCACGCCGCAGGTACTCGACGATCTCCTGGCCGAAGCGGTCGTCCGCCACGGCGGCCAGCAGGGAGACGTCCAGGCCGAGGCGGACGGCGGCGATGGCCTGCGTCAGGCCCTTGCCGCCAGGGGAGAGGAAGAAGTCGTGTGCCTCCCGCGAGGTCTCGCGCTCCGGCAGCATCTTGGTGCGGAACGTGGCATCCATGACCGCGCCGCCGACGACGATGACCCGCCCTCTTCTGCCGTTCGGCTTGACGACAACCGGCGCGGGGCCGTGACCTGGCATCACCACGCTCATCGAGCCCAGCGAGTACTCCTCGCGCCTGACCATCTGCCTGGCCAGTTCGGCCAGGACCCGCTGTTCCAGGCTGCCGCGGAGGATGCGGTCACTCGGAGTCTCGCCTGGCTCGATCCCGTGGGCGAGGTGCAGCGGGCGCCAATTCGCGAGCAGCGCCCTGCGGCGTCTGCTCAGCAGGTCTGAGCGCAGCGCGTCGATCGCCTTCTGATCGATGCCGTTCCGGTACTGAGCGTCGCCAAAGACGCCGGTGCCCAGCACGGCGTCGGCGACGATGCGGTGCGTCCCGTGCAGTCCGTCCCTGATGCACTCGCTCACGACCGCGAACGCGGCCCTCGTAAGCTCGACCTGGTGGACGCTCGCGTACCTGCGCACCGCCGCGAGGCTGAGCAGGGGCGCGGCGACGCCGCCAGCGGTGGCGTCCAGGCGTTCCGCGGTCAGGCCGGCCCTGGCGCGCAGCTTCTCCAGGCAATGGGTCAGCACCAGCTCATTCGGCGACTCGTAGCCCCGCTGGACGCTCATCGGATCACCGGCCGGGTGCGTTATTCAATGGTCGCGAGAATGCCAACTAAATCCGCTTCGTATTGCTGCCTTACCCCCACTGAGGCCGCATTATGCGCATCTGGGACCGAGCCACGCGATTCACCGCCGGCCAGCGCATCGGATCAGGGCCGACGCGGGAGCGTACTGTGGTTTCGATGGGCGTTCTGGACGGGCTGAGCCGGGCCGAGGCTGGACTGATTGGTGCACCGCGGCAGGCTGCCGTGGCTCTCGCTTCGGGCCAGACCGCTCCCGAGTTGCAGGTCACCGGCGTCGATCCGGCCGGGTCTAGCCTGGCCGACCTCGCCGCGAGCGGAGCAACGCTGCTGCTCTTCGTATCGGAGGAGTGCCCGACGTCGGTCCTGGCGTTGCGCAACCTCGGCCCGTTTTGCCGGGCATGGGAGGCCGCGGGCCTGACCGCTACCGCCGTCTTCGAGGATCCGCTGGACACCGCGCTCCGGGTCGCGCGCGCGCTCGGCTGGACCGGCAAGGTTGTCTCGCAGGATCCGCCCTATCAGAGCTCCCGGGACTACGGCTTGCTGTCTGTGCCGACCGCGGTCCTCGTGGACAGGGAACAAACGGTCGCAGCCGCCGTGGTCGGCTGGAATCAGCCAGCCCTCGCCGCGCTCGTCGATCGCGCGGCTGAACTCCTTCGGATAAAGGGCCTGCCCGCGCCGCCGGCGGTCGAGCCGCTGCTGAAGCCGGGCTGCTCGTCGAAGGCGGCGATGGATCCCGAGGTCGCGGCCGCCGTGTCCCGCCCGGCTGCCGATGACGAGATGGAGGAGATGTTCGAGCGGGGCTGGACAGACGGCCTGCCGGTCGTGCCGCCCACCAGGCGACGGGTTGAGGCGATGCTCGGCGGCGCCGACGGCGCCCGCTCGCTCGGCACGGTTCCGCCGTCGATGGGGGAGGCGACGATGGAACGCCTCGCGGCCTGCGCGGTCCTGGCCGGCTGCAGGCCCGCGTACTTCCCCGTCGTCGTGGCGGCCGCCAGGGCGATGCTCGACCCCGCGTTCAACCTGCACGGCCAGGCGGTTACCACGCAGCCCGCCGGCCAGCTTGTCGTAGTGAACGGCCCGGTCCGCCGGACGCTCGGGCTGAACAGCGGAATGGGCGCGCTCGGGCCGGGCTCGCGGGCCAACCTGACCATCGGCAGGGCTGTGCGGCTGCTCGTCACGCTGCTCGGCGGCGGGATGCCCGGCACGCTGGACCGGGCGACGCTCGGGCACATGGGCAAGGTCGGCTTCTGCGTGGCCGAGGACGAGGAGACCAGCCCGTGGGAGCCGCTGCACGTCGAGCGCGGTTTCGCGCCCGATCAGTCGGTTGTCACGCTGATCGGGAGCGACGCGCCGCAGAACATCTCCGACCACCGCAGCAGGACACCTGAGGACCTGGCGTACGTGCTCGCCTGGGCCGCGGCCAGCGCGTGGTCCACGAACTGGTGGCCGCTGGCCGAGCCGTCGGTGTTCGTGATCTGTCCCGAGCACGCCGAGATGTTCCGCGCCGCGGGCTGGACCAAGCAGCGATTGCGCGAGTTCATGTTCGAGGCCGTGCGCAAGCCGGCCGGCGAACTGATGGCGCGGCGAGACCACCCCGGTCGTGGCGCGCGCCGATCCGGCCGACCTGATCGGCAAGTGGGCCTCGCCAGAAGCGATCGTCTTGCTCGTGGCCGGTGGCGAGGCTGGACGTTACTCTGCAGTTCTGGGTCCCTGCACCGGCATGGGGGCGCGGATAATCTCCCGGGAGGTGGAGCCAGGTTGGCAGCCGACGACATGATCAGGGTCGACCAGGATCGCGACTATGTGAGCCCCTTCGACGAGCGGGCCAGGCCGGCCGAGCCACTGGCCGCCCGCCCGGCCAGCGTCGCGGGCCGTACGGTCGCGCTGCTCGACATCACGAAGAACCGGGGCGCCGAGTTCCTCGATCAGGTCGAGTCGCAGCTGAAGGCGGCAGGAGCGGTCACGTTCCGTATCTCTAAAGAGATCTTTTCCAAGCCCGCGGCGCCGGCCGTGATCGACGAGATCGCGGCGCGATCGGATCTGGTGGTCGAAGCCCTCGCTGATTGAGGCTCCTGTACGTCGTGCAGTGTGTGCGACCTCATCCACCTGGAGCGCCGGGGGATCCCGGCCGTCGGCATCGCGACCATGCCGTTCGCCGACGAAGCCGTCGAGCAGGCCAGGCTGCTCGCCATGCCGGGCTGCCGGATGCTCTACATCGCGCACCCGGTCCAGCTGCTGACCGGCGCTGAGCTGGCTCGGCGGGCCGAAGCCATCGTGCCGGCTGTCATTGCCGCGCTGACCGATCCCAGCTAAGGCGATCCGTCCCCGGCTAGGGTGACCCGCGGATCGAAGGGCACGGTCCCCACGTCGACCGCCGCGGCCGCCCCGTCGACCGGGATCACCGCGCCGTTGACGTAGGACGCCGCGTCCGAGAGCAGCCACGTGATCACGGCTGCGACCTCCTCGGCGCTGGCCGGCCTGCGCTGCGGCACCAGCGCGGTGACCAGGTCGTAGGCTCCGCCGATGGCCAGCCCGCGCGAGCCGCCGAACGCGGCCATCTCGGCGTTGGCCATCTCCGTGATCGTCCAGCCGGGGCAGACGACGTTCGCTCGCAGCCCCTCGTGCGCGTGGTCCACGGCCAGTGACTGGGTCAGCATGGTGAGGCCGGCCTTGGTGGCCGCGTAGCCGCCCATCTCGGCCGACGCCCGCAGCGCAGCCACGGATGCGACAGAAACGACCGCCCCTCGGGCCGCGATCAGGTGCGGCAGCGCCGCCTTGGCCACGAGGAACGATCCGGTCAAGTTGATGGCGACCATGTCAGCGAAGTCTGCGGCTGACAGGTCGGCGACGCCGCCCGGCGCGATGATGCCGGCGTTCAGCACCAGACCGTCCAGGCGGCCGAACTTCCCGGCGACCGCGCCGACCAGCTCCGCCACCTGGGCCTCGTCGGCGATGTCGCAGACCATGTCGAGCGCCTTCGTCTCGGCCGCGACGGCGCGCAGGGCGCCTGCGCGACGCCCGCAGATCGCGACCTGGTGGCCGGCCGCCGCCAGCGACCTGGTGGCCGCGGCGCCGATGCCGCTGCCGCCGCCGGTGACGAGATAGGCGCGACCGCTGCCAGTCACCCGGCGGTCACCGAGCTTCGCCCGCGCCCGCCGCACTGAGGTCGGCGAGTTGCGTGCTCGCCGCCTGCCGCGGCCGGAGCACGAACGTCGAGGCGAACCCGATCACGAGCAGGGCGAGCGCGAGCCACGGGGCCCAGATGGTCGGGCTGGTGACCTTGTAGAAGGAACCGTAGATGGCGCCGCCCGTGATCAGGATGCCGAGCACGGCCGCGATGACCAGCCGCACCCGCCCTTCGCCTCGCCAGAAGTTCCGCAGCGCGCCGACGGACATCAGCAGATAGACAACGACCAGCGCGAAGCCGCCGAAGGTCGAGCCCCACGCGAACAGCGCGAAGAAGTGCGGCGTCTGCGGCAGCGCGAACAGGCCCGTCCAGAACTGGTTGATCAGCAGCGTTACGATCGCCGCGGCGGTGATGAACACCGCGGCGCCGAGCGGCGAACCGTGCCGCTGCGACGTCCTGGCGAGGACGGCGGGGAGCCGGCGGTCGCGGGCCATGGCGAAGAAGCCCCTGGACGCCGAGACGGCGCAGCCGATCGCGACCGCGATCATGTCGAACAGCACGACGAGCTCGAGCAGCCGGTCGATCCAGGTTCCGCCGTAGCCGCCAGCGCTCGCTGGGGCGCCGAGCGCGAACAGGGGCGCGGCAGCGGTCTGCAGTGATCGTCTTGATGCTGAACCCGAAGCCCGCCACCTCGACGTAGGTCGCGAGGACGTACCAGACCGTCGCGATCGTAGCGGTCGCCATGACCGCGATCGGGATCTCACGGCGCGGGTTAGGAGTTTCCTCGGCCAGGTTGGCGGCGGTCTCGAAACCGACGAATATCAGCACGCCATATAGCACGCCGAAGAAAATGCCCGACCAGCCCAAAGCCGATGATGAGGGGTTGAAGGGCTTGATGCTGTTCGCCGAGCCGAGCTTGACGATCACGAAGATGAAGAACACCCCGACCACGAGCATCGACACCAGCGCGAGCGCGAGCTGGCTGCGGGTCGAGATCCGCACGCCGAAGTACAAGATCCCGGCGATCAGCGCGATCAGCAGCACGGTCCACGCCCACGAAGGCAGCGGGTCCACCTTGAACTCGCTCTGGATGGTGCCCTCCAGATACCCGCCGATCAGCAGCAGCAGCCCGGTGAGCAGCACGGTCACGCCGCCGTAGTAGAGCCAGCCTGCCGCGGTCCCGAGCCGATCGCCGAGGCCCCTGGTCACGTAGTCGTACAGCGACCCGGCAGCGTGGATCTGCTTGGCGTAGGTCGACACGATCCAGCCGAGCGCGAACACCCCCACGGCGGCGATCAGCACCGACAGCGGCGACGCCACCCCGCCGCCCTCGCCAGACGCGCTGATCACGCCGATCACCAGCGGGATCACGAAGGCGGAAGAAAACACCGGGCCCATGAACCCGACCGACTGCGCGACCACGTCCGGCAGCGACAGCAGCTTGGCTCCCAGGCGCTCGTACCCCGAGTCGGAAGTGGCCATCGGTTTCTCCTTACGTCTGGTCAGCCGGCCGCGCGAGCCCGAGCAGCCTCATAGCGTTACCGGCGAAAATGGCGGCCTCGTCGGCCTCGGGCAGGCCGAGCGAGGTGATATCGGCGATCGTGTCGGCGACCACGTTGGGACCGCCGAGCGGCATGTCGGTTCCGAACAGCACGTGACCGGCGCCGAAGAACTCGACCGCGCAGCGGACCGCGTGGCTGGCGCCGAACATCGCGGTGTCGGCGTAGAACCGGCGGAAGTAGTCCATGGGCTCGGCCTTCAGGCCAGCCATGATCGACTCCCGGTCGGGATCCTCGAGCGGCGAGGCCAGCCGGCCGGCGAAGTGCGGCACCATCGCGCCCGCGTGGTGCGTGATCACGGTCAGGTCCGGGATGCCGGTCGAAGCAGCCCGAGTACACCAGCCTCGCCATCGCGACCGAGGTCTCGTATGGCCAGCCCAGCGACCACCAGATGCCGTACTTGGACATTGGCTCGGCCGGATAGTCCGACCACACCGGGCTGCGGGTGGGGTGCATCCAGAGCGCGCCGCCCTTCTTGGTGACGACGTCGAAGATGACCTCGAACCTTGGCTCGTCCAGCGGCGCGCCAGCGACGTTGGTGTGCACCTGCGCGCCGACCGCACCGAGCTGGGTCATCGCCCGGTCCAGTTCGGCCGCAGCGGCCTGCGGATCGCCCATCGGCAGCGCGGCCGTGAATCCAGCGAACCGATCGGGGAAGCGGCCGACCAGCGCGGCGAGTTCGTCGTTGGCCGCCTTAGCGAGCTCCAGCGCGACCGGCGGCTCGCCGAGTTCCTCAAGCGGCGGAACGGCCAGCGTGAGCACCTGCCGGTAATCCCCGAAAGGGTCGATCGTCCGCCAGCGCGCGTCGAGGTCGATCAGCGCCGGGTCCTCGCGGATCCACGGCCGGTAACCGAGGATCCGGTCGCTGACCTGGCCGGCCGTGATGGCCTCGAGCCGCTCCGCGTAGGACGGCGGGAGTATGTGGGCGAACGCATCGATCTTCGTCACGTTCCCCCTCCGTGTGGCGCGGGACCGGCCGGCGATGTTCGGGATCGTATGGAAGCAAACGATCTGGTGTCAAGGCTCAAGCCTGCGCTAAATGGCCGGTGCGGCGAGCCGTTCTGAGAACTCGTCCGCAGCTGAGCGGCTCAGCCGAGCGCGGCCGTTTTGGCGGCCAGTTCGCGGCAGAAGCCTGCCATTGCCGTCGCGTCATCGATGAACTGCGACGGCTTCACGCAGATCGTCGTGAACCCGCGCGCCATCAGTGCCGGAACGGCGGCCAGCGCCTGGTCAAGATCGGCGACCTGGTCGGGCCGCGAGAAGGTGCCGCGAGTGCCGCCCACGTACTCGATCTCGGCCGGGCTCCGCCCGGCCGAGATCAGCGCCTCCTCCAGTCTGGCCATTCCCGCGTCGTCCGGCTGGCCGAGCGGGTTGAATCCGCTCCCGTAGCGCACGATCCGATCGACCACGCGACGGTGCACGGACGACCCGCCGAACCACAGCGGCGGGCCGCAGGCCCTGCTCGGCTGGGGCTCGACCCAGACGTCATCGAAGCTGAAGTGCGCGCCCTCGAACGTGACTGGCGATCCCGACCAGGCTCGCGACCAGATCTCCAGTTGCTCGTCGAGGATGTCGCCGCGGCTCCCGAACGGAACCCCGAGGGCGTCGTACTCCTCGCGATGCCAGCTCACCGTCGGCTGCACGACGAGCCTGCCGCCGCTGAGGCTGTCCAGCGTGGCGAGGTCCTTGGCCAGGACCAGCGGATGCCGGAGCGGGCTGATCAGCGCCCCCGCGACGAGCCGGATCCGCTGGGTGGCCGCCGCGATCGCGCTGAGGAGTACCACCGGGCTGGGCCAGGGCGTGGCCGGGTTCTGGTTGCCGGGCAGCGCGTAGTCCCTTGGATTGTCCGGCAGGCCGGCGGCGTCCGCGGACGGCGCCGAGCACGACGTGCTCGCTGACCATGACGCCGTCGAGCCCGGCATCCTCGGCATCGACCGCGAACGCGACCAGGTCGGCCACGTCAGGCTCGGGCCGCATGGTGTGATTCTCGGTCAGGATGAGAAGAATCCGCGGCGGCATCGCTTCTGGTCTTCTTAGGCCGGCCTGATCCGGATCGGCAGCTGCCGCAGGCCGTTGGTGAAGTTGGAGCGAATCCGCGGCGCAGGGCCCGCGAGCTCGAAGCCGGCCACCCGCTCGGCGAGCGCGGCCAGCACGACGCGGATCTCCAGCCGCGCTAGGTGCGCGCCCAGGCACAGGTGCGGGCCGCCGCGGCCGAAACTGAGGTGGCGGTTCGGCGAGCGGGCGATGTCGAAGGTGTCCGGGTCCTCGAACTCGGCGTCGTCCCTGTTGCCAGAGACGTACCAGAGCACCACCTTGTCGCCTGCCCGGATGCTGGCGCCGCCGAGTTCGGTGTCGGCTGCCGCGGTCCTGCGCATGAAGTGCGTCGGGCAGGTCCAGCGCAGCACTTCCTCGGTGGCCGAGTCGAGCAGCGCCGGGTCGGCGCGCAGCCTGTCCCACTGCTCGGGGTGCTCGCAGAACGCGAGCACGCCCTGGGCGATGGCGATCCGCGTGGTCTCGTTCCCCGCGATGACCATGATCGAGAAGAAGTTGTCCAGATCCCGCTCGGTCAGTCGCTCGCCGTCCACCTCGGCCCGGAGCAGCGCGGACAGCAGGTCGTTGCCTGGTCCGGCCAGCCGGTCGCGGATCACTGTCCTGCCGAGGTCCCACAGTTGCTTGCCGTACGGGCTCCGGAACGGGAACAGGCGGTACGCGTCGGTGTCGTCGCGGCCCCAGACCACGTCGGTGATCTCCGGGTCGGTGTTGGCGATCAGCCGGTCGCCGAGGTCGATGAAGAGCGGAAGGTCGTCCGTGGGCAGGCCCATGATCTCGGCCAGCACCCGGATCGGCACCTCCTTGGCGACGGCGTCGATGAAGTCGAACGGATCGGTCGCGAGGCCCGTGTCGAGCACCTGCTGGGTCAGCCCCTCGACGAAGTGCTGGTAGACGGCTACGGCACGCTGGGTGAAGCTGCCGGAGAGAATCTTGCGCAGCTTGGTGTGGTCGGGCGGATCGGTGTCGATGATCGTCCGCCGCGCGACCATGTCCTCGTCGGTCGGGTCCTCGAAGGAGATTCCGCGCGCGGACGAGAACGTCCTGGTGTCCCGGCTCGCCGTCACGATGTCGTCGTAGCGCAGCACCGACCAGAAGCCCGGCCCGCCGTCTGGTTCCTCCGACCAGGCCACTGGAACTTCGCTGCGCAGCCGGGCAAACTGGTCGTAGGGGACTCCGAGTGCCCACATGTCCAAGTCGGTCAGATCGACGCCGCCAAGTCGGCCGACACGCACAGTCATGCCGGATAGTTTGGCACCAAACGAATTGCGCGGCAATCGAGGGAGCACCATGCGCGTCATGATCATCCGGCATCACGCCGAGGACTCGGCAGGCTTCATCGCTGACGCGTTCGAGGCGCGCGGCGCGGAGCTCAGCACGCATCTGTTCCCCGATGACGGCCCGCTGCCGGCATTCGACGACGTGGACCACATCGTCATGCTTGGAGCGATCCCGTCCATCTACGACCCGACCGTGCCGTGGATCGAGCCCGAACTCGATTGGCTGCGTGCGGTCGACGAGGCCGGCATCCCGGTGCTCGGGATCTGTTACGGGGCTCAGGAGCTGTGCACGATCTTCGGCGGCAAGGTTGTCGCGGCCGACCACAAGGAGGTCGGCTGGCTGACGCTCGACTCGGCCCGCCCCGACCTGATTCCGGCCGGGCCTTGGCTGCTGTTTCACGGTGATCGGTGCGAGCCGTCGGCCGAGGCGACGATCTTGGCCAGCAACGAGACGGGTGTCCAGGCGTTCACGGTCGGCAGGCATCTGGGCGTCCAGTTCCATCCCGAGGTCGACGGCGAGCAGCTCAGGATGTGGCTGGAGTACGGCGGCCGGCAGGAGGCGCTCGCGGCCGGCACGAATCCTGACGCGTTGCTGGCGCAGGCGTACGCCGAGGAGGAAGCCTCGAGAGCCAGGGCCGGCCGCCTGATCCAGACCGCTCTCGAACTCGCCGGGGCGGACGCGCTGGCTGGCTAGTGTCATTGCCCGTCGCCGGCGGGTTCGGTTACTCCTCGATGGCGCTGCCTTGTGTGCGCAGGTGGTCGCGGAATGTCAGCGACGGCGCCTCGGCGCGGCGCTCGAGATACTGGCCGAAGTTGAACTGCGCGCGGAGCGTGACCCCTAGCCTGGCGCGTTCGGCCTGCTCCTTCTCTGTGTCGCGGATGCCCGCGGCAAGCTCGAGCACCTCGCCGGCCCGGTCGGCGGGCACGAACAGCACGCCGTCGTCGTCGGCAATGACGAGGTCGTCTGAGGTGAGAGTCCAGTTACCGATGGTGGCAACCTCTAGCGCGTCGGCGGGGCGCGGATCGAGCCTGGTCGGCCCGGCCGGGACGGAGCCGAGGCTGTAGACAGGCAGCCCGATTTCCTGGATGTCGGCGGTGTCGCGGTGCAGTCCCCAGATCACAACGCCGGAAAGTCCCGCCGTGCGCGCTTCGATGACGACTAGGTCACCGATGCAGGCTTCGTCGAGCCGGCCGCCGTTGTCGGCCACGAGGACATCGCCAGGCTCGGCCCGCTCGAACGCTTCGAGGAAGATGTCGACGCTGCCGGTGTGCCTGGCGGGCAGCGCACGTCCGGCGATCCTGCTGCCCGGCGCGACCGGGCGTAGCAGCGGCGGACCGAACCGGACCGGCAGGCCGAGCCTGACGCAGCCATCGGCGACGTTCGCGGCGCTGACGCTCGCCATCCTGCGCTGGAGTTCTTCGTGGTCCATCGGATGTCCCCTCACTTCGTTGTGCGGTAGCGCATCGCAGGATAACCGGACGCGGTGCGGGCATGCCGGCGGCGCGGGCGGTGCGGCTACCGTGCAGGCATGTCGCCCTGCGCGGAATGCGGCTACGAGTACGAGTCGCTCGGCCGGGACGAGATCCTGGCGGCGGTTCCTAGCCTGGCCGGCGAGCACGCCGGACTGCTCCGTTCGGTCGCTGATGACCGGCTGCGTGCGCATCCGCGGCCGGGCTGGTCGCCGCTTGAGTACGGCTGCCACGTCAGGGACATGCTGGTGGTACAGCGCGAGCGGGTGCTGCTCGCGCAGGCCGAGCAGACGCCGAGGTTCGCCTCGATGCGCAGGGACGAGCGTGCCGTCGAGGAGGCGTACAACGAGCAGGATCCGTCCGTGGTCGCGGCTAAGATCGTGGCTGCCGCGGATGCGCTGACCCGGACGATGGCAGCGCTCGACGACGCTGGCTGGGAGCGGACCGGCGTCTACCCGTGGCCAGAGCCTGAGGTCCGCTCGGTCGAGTGGATCGGCCGCGGATCGTGCACGAGCTCGCGCATCACCTGTTCGACGACCGTCGGCTGCTGAGCGAGCTAGCTGGCCTCGACGGAGCGGATGATCTTCCTGAGCAGCGCGGCTAGCTGATGTTTCTCGCCCTCGGTCAGGCCGCCGCTGACCGAAGCCTCGCCCTGGTTGAAGGCCGGGAACAGCCGCTCGATCACGGCCGCGCCCTTGGGCTCGAGGCTGACCAGCACGAGCCGTCCGTCCGCGTCGTGGGCGCGCCGTCTGGTCAGGCCGCGCTTCTCCAGGGTCTTCAGCACGCCGGTGAGCGTCCCCTTGGTCACGCCGGCCTCGTCGGCCAGGTGCCTGGTCTGCTGGTCGCCCCAGATCCACAGCACGAATAGCACCGTGAACGCGGCCCAGGACAGGTCCTCGTCCGCGAGGATCTGCCGCTCCAGGTGATTGCGGACGACGTTGGCGGCCCGGTAGATGTTCGAGACCGCGGCCATCGCCGCGAAGTCCAGCGGCTGGCGGCCGATCCTGCCCCGGATGTCGCGCTCGGCCTGCACCAGGTCGCTGGCGCTATCGGCGGAGAGGCGACGTGACATGGGACGATGGTAACCGGCGCTACCGCGACGCCAGAGCCTCGACGCGGGCGTGCAGTTCTCGCACGTAGGGCTGCGATTCCGGCTTCATCAGCACGCTGCGCAGGATCCTGGCCTGGTCCTGGTCGGCCGTGACGTCGGGATGGCGGCGGCCGAATGACATCCGCGTCGACGGTCAGCGTGCTGACGAAGACCGGGTGGTCCGCGTCGTGCATCCCGTCCGCGAGTATCCGAGCGGACGTTTTATCGATTGCCGCCATGCTGGTCCCTGCCGTGAGCGGGAAGTAGCTGACGATGTCGAGTTCCGGGCGCTGGTAGAGCCGCAGCCGGTCGGAGTCCTCCAGCAGGCTGGCCCAGTCCAGGGCCGCCGACCGGCAGGCCGTGAGGACCTGGCCGAGGCCCTCGGCGGTCGGCGGCAGCAGCTTGAAGGTCAGCCAGAGCGCGGCCGCCGCGGCCCCGGCCCGCGAGCACTCCAGGCTGATCTCGCCGAGATGAAGCTCGTCGGAGGTGAAGTAGGTGTACGGCGAGTCGTGCGCGTAGAACCGCCCGACCGCGGGATCGGCGAACAGGACGGCGCCGCACCCGTAGGGCTGCAGCCCGTGCTTGTGCGGGTCGACGACGACCGAGTCGCACCCGGCGATGGCGCGCCAGGGCCTCGGGTCAAGCGCGGTCCTTCCGCCGGAGCCGGGGTCGGCCAGCAGCGTGAAGAAGCCGCCATAGGCCGCGTCCACGTGCACCCGCACGCCGTGCCCGCGGGCGATGGCCAGGACGTCGTGCACCGGGTCGATCGCGCCGAGGCCGGTCGTGCCCGCGGTAGCGACGACCGTGCCGATGGTGCCGCCCGCGAGGAGGTCATCGAGCGCGTCCAGATCGATCCGCCCGGCGGCGTCGACGCCGACCGCCGTGCCCTTGATGCCGAGCACGCCGCACATCCTGGCGTGGGTGTAGTGCGCCTCGGCGCTGTAGGCGACGCCGCGCTCGGGATGCAGTTCGCGCGCCACGTACAGCGCCTCGAGGTTCGCGATCGTGCCGCTGCTGGTCAGGTGCCCCAGGTGAGTGCCGAAGCCGAACATCGCGGCGAGGTCGGCGACGACCTCCTTCTCCATCTCGGAGGTGACCTTGCCGCCGTCCAGAGCGTGGTTGTTCGGGTTCACGAGCATGGCCGCGACGTAGCCGGCGACCGCGGCCGGATGCGGCGGCTTCAGCATCTGCCCCGCGTAGCTCGGGTGGAAGTACGGGTAGTTGCCCCGCATCCGGTCGGCGAACTCCGCGAAGGCTGCGCCGAACCGCTCGTCGCTGATGGTCAACGAAGGGTGCGGCTCGAACTGCGGATAGCTGGACTGCCAGTCCCGCACCGAATCGGCCGCCTGACTCAGCCAGCGCTGCAAGTCCATGCCGTGCCGTCCTAGGCGCGGATCGGCGCTCGGATACCGCGGAACTCCCAGTCGCCGCCGAAGGCGGTCGAGATGACCTCCTCGCTCTCGGTGGGCTGGGCGCCGTACTGCCCGGCGACGTCCTGCGGTCCCGCGACTATGTGGTTGGTCAGCTTTCCGAGGCCGTCGACCTCGACCTCGACCACGTCGCCTGGCTGCACGGGCCTGGAGTTGGCTGGCGTGCCCGACAGCAGCACATCGCCCGGGCAGAGCGTGATCGTCCTGGCGATGTCGGCGACGAGGTAGTGCATGTCCCATGCCATCTCGTCGGTCGAGCCGTCCTGGACGACGGCGCCGTTCACATAGGTGCGCAGCCGCTTGCCACGGAAGTCCCAGTCGGTGACGAGCCCCGGGCCGAGCGGCGCGAGCGTGTCCGAGCCCTTGACGCGCAGCATCGATCCGGCATCGGTGTCGCGGAAGTCGTGCAGCCCGAAGTCGTTGCCGATCGTGTAACCGGCGATGAAGGCACTGGCCTCCGCCGGGGACACGCCCCGGCAGGTCCTGCCGATCACGATCGCGACCTCGCCCTCGTAGTTGAGGTACCTGCAGTTGGCCGGCCTGATCACCGCGCCGCCGTGCCCGAGCAGCGCCGAGACCGGCTTGTGGAAGTAGGTCGGGGCCACCGGGAGCGTCGCGCAGAACTCGGCGACCCTGCTGCGATGGTTCAGATGCACCGCGATGATCTTGGAGGGCGTGACGGGCGGCAGGTGGACGGCCTGGTCGGCTGCGATCCGACGGCCGTCGCCGGCGACTAGGTCGTCGCCGTCGCGGCGCACCTGCACGGCGCGCGCCATCGAGCAGGATCCGCCGGTACTCCGGCATGCCGTCCTCCTAACGGGGCGCGTGGCCGTCCGCGCCGACCGGTGCTGTCCAGCCGCCGGGCGGCCGGTCGAACCACAGGTGCATCTGGGCGGTGCCGATCGAGTTCTCGTAGTCGCTGAACGGCCTGGCCGGCGCCGTCGCCGTGCGGTCGCCGAGCGCGCCGATCATCATCAGGTAGTGCGCGAACTTGGCTTCGGGCCGTACCGCCAGGTACGCACCCATCGTGTCTATCACCCTGGCGTGCTCGCCTGCCCGCAGCCATCCGATCCGGTCCGCGTCGGCCGCCCTGGCCTGGCTCTGTCCTGATATGCGCCGGGTCGCTGGCCTCGTGCGCGCGGAGTTCGCGCAGCGGCCAGAAGGTGTGCGACAGCGCGCCGGAGGCGATGAGCACCACCCGTCGGTCGGTGGCCGCGATCGCGGCGCCGATGGCTCGGCCAGCTCGCAGAAAGTCCTCGGTGTCGCCGGTGTAGGCGGTGTTGCTGATCGACATCCACCGCCGGTCGAGCCCGCGGCCCAGGTAGTGCCACAGGTTGACGGTGGCGTAGTGCACCGGCAGGTAAGGGTCATCGATCGGAGTGATCCAGGTGCCGTGCTTGTCCGCCTGCGCTGCGATCGCGTGCGCGAGTTCGGGGTCGCCCTGCCAGTCGTACGGGACGCGGCACATGCCGCGCGGCAGTTCGTCGGAGGTGAACAGGCCGGCCCTGGTCTCATGCGCCGCAACCACGAATTCGACGGTGGTGTGCCAGTGCGAGTCCAGGACCAGGACGGTGTCGTAGTCCAGGGTCTCGAAGATCTCCTCGCGGAGCCGGTTCAGGCCAGGCACGAGGCTGATCTCCGTGCCCTCGTTGAGCTCCCTGCGCTGCTCGGCCGGGAGCATGATCGTCGGGACGTGCGCGAGCAGGCCTGCGCCGACGACCTCACCCACGGTTCTCACTCATTGGCCGTCTCCTTATTGGCCGTTCGCTGGCCGTCTCCTCCCGCGCGCCAGCCCTGCGGGGCGTACACGGTGTTCTTCACATCGCAGTAGAAGTCAAAGCTCCAGGTGCCACCCTCGCGGCCGATGCCGGATTGGCCGGCGCCGCCGAACGGGGCGCGCAGGTCCCTGACGAAGAAGCAGTTGACCCAGACAGTGCCCGCACGAAGCCGACTGGACATCCCTTCGGCGCGATCCTGGTCGCCGGTGAAGAGCGTGGCCGCCAGCCCGTACCTGGTGTTGTTGGCAAGCGCCACCGCTTCGTCGTCGCCGCTGAAAGTCTGCACGGTCAGGACCGGCCCGAAGACTTCCTCGGTCAGGATCTCCGAGCCCGGCTGCGCTCCGGCGAGCAGCGTCGGCTGGTAGTACAGGCCGCCAAGGTCGGGGTTGATGGCGCCGCCGAGCAGCGGTCTGGCGCCGGCGGCGATGGCCCGCCGGACGAAGCCGTCGACCCGCTCCAGGTGGGCGCGGGTGATGTTCGGTCCGATGCCGGTCTCGTCGTCTCGCGGGTCGCCCTGGCGGAGCTTGCCTGCCCGCTCGATGAACCGCGCGGTGAACTCCTCGGCGATGGCGTCGTCGACCAGCAGCCTGGTGCCAGCCAGGCACACCTGGCCAGCGTTGTCGTACTGGCCGATCGCGCGAGAGACCGCGAGGTCGACGTCGGCGTCGGCGAAGACGATCAGCGGGGACTTGCCACCGAGTTCGAGCGAGACCGGCGTGAGGTGCCCGCCGGCGGCCGCCGCGACCGCGCGGCCGGTGGCCGCCGAGCCCGTGAACGCGATCCTGGCGACGCCGTCGTGGGCGGCGAGCGCCGCGCCTGCCGGGTTGCCGAGGCCCTGGACAACGTTGAACACGCCGTCCGGGAGGCCGGCTTCGCTGGTGATGTCGGCGAGGAGGCTGGCGGTCAGCGGCGCCCACTCGGGCGGTTTGGCGACCACGGTGTTGCCGGCCGCCAGCGCGGGCGCGATCCGCCAGGTGGCTAGCATCAGCGGCGCGTTCCACGGCGTGATTACCGCGGTCACGCCGGCCGGATCCCACGAGACCTGTTCGCGGTGGCCGTTGACCTCGAGCCCGCCGCCGTCCAGTTCGCCGAGCCAGTCCGCGAAGAAGCGGAAGTTGTGCGCGACCCGCGGCATCACGCTGCGCCGGTGCGACCGCAGCAGCGCGCCGTTGTCGGCGGTCTCGACCTGTGCGAGTTCCTCGATGCGCTTGTCGATGCCGTCGGCGATCGCCCGCAGCGTCTCGGCACGGGCGCCTGGCGGCGTCGCTGCCCAGGCTCCGAACGCTGTCTGCGCGGCCTGCACCGCCTGGTCGATCTCGTGCTGTCCGCCGCTGGCAACCTCCGCGATCGGCCGCTCGTCGATGGGGGAGACGTCGGTGAACGTTCTCGCCGAGCCGACGCGGCGCCCGCCGATCCAGTGCCGGGTGTCAACGTCCACCCCGGCCACCCGCGCCACGTGCCCCTCGCTCATCGCCATCCCGCCGTCACCGCGCCGCCTGCACCGCCGCCCACACAGCGCGGCCCGCATCGTGCCACCTGCGCTGCCTCTGCCTGCCTGGCCGCTGCGGGCCGGCGGGCGTCCGCTCCGCTGGTCGTTTGGAACCAAACACTATGAAGGGCCGCGAGGGGCGGTCAAGGGGAGGCGGCGGGCGGGTGCGCGGCTCGGGAGGCGGCGGGCGCGGCTCGGGAGGCGGCGGGCCGGGCGCGGTGGACTGGACCTCGGCGGGGACTTGATTTCGGCGCGCGGCGGGACCTCTGTCAGCGGCCGAACCTCGGCTGGGTGTATGAACGGTCCATCCATTGCGGATTCCGGTGATGGATGGACCATGCATACACGGGAGCTGATGAGGCGGGACCGGCATTCACGGGATCTGATGGGGCGGGATGGTCGCCGGGGCCGGCAGCAGCGGCGAGGCTAGGGCTGCGGGCCGGGCGGCGGTGTTCGGGCGGCCAGGACCGAGCCGCCGTCCCAGGTGACGCCCACTTGGCGGTAGTAGCCGCCGATGATCTCGCGGACTTCCAGGTCGGCTAGTTCCTCGGTGGGGGACTCGAAGAGTTCGAGCGTCGCGTCGCCGCGCCAGGCGGGGCCGGCCTCGAAGCTCGCGCTGCCAGAGGCGATCAGCTCGCTGAGCGCGTCAGGAGCACCCTTCTCGACGGACGGCATCCAGCGGTGATGGGCCATCGGGTGGGCGTTCACGAAGCCGTTGGACGGGGTTTCCTCGCGCAGGGTGACGACGGCCTGGGCGAGGCGGCGGCCGGCCGCGGACAGCGTGCCGGCGAAGACGCCGCCAGACGCGATCCGGGGCGCCGCCCTGCCGAACGGATGCGGCCTGGTCTGGTGGATCGACCCAAGCTTCTTCGGGTAGCCCTGCACAAGCCCGCGCGCGAGCGCGAAGTCGGTGTCCACCCAGATGAACACGCATCGGGAGAACACCCGGCCCTCGAACGTGCAGCGCACTACGGCGAAGCACTCCGAGTACTGCGCCCTGACCGGGTCGAGCAGTTCCTCACCGCTCGCGCCGCAGGACTGCCAGTCGGCCCAGATCAGCGCCACGGCGCCCGGGTCCTCGTCGGCCAGCCCAAGTGGCGGCGGCAGCAGCGCCGCCACACGCGCCGGGTCGGTCCTGTACTCGACCGTGAGCAGGTCGCCTGAGTAGTACCAGGGCGGGGACGGGAGCAGCGAGGACCGCCCGGTCGCGGTTCGCGGATAAAAGAACCCGGCCATCTCGGTCACGCCTGCTCCCAGTCGTCATCGCCGCTTGTCATCCCGGTCGCGGCCCGTCGTCATCGGCAGGCCCAACGGTTGCCCGCCCATTGTGGAGGCAGTTACGCTTCCAGATCATTTGTATCCGAACGTTCTTGGTGGAGTCACAGTGCAGGACGTGCCTGGCGCCGATCACGCGACCATCAGCGAGCGGCTGCGCGCCGGGGGCGTGGACGTGGTCAGGGTCTCCTATCCGGATCTGATCGGCGTCGACCGCGGCCGCGACGTGCTGCTCGAGGAGCTTGGGGCGGCGACCGGCCACGGGCTGGCGTTCTGCCGCGCGGTCTATCACACCTCCCCGATGGGAGATGTTGTGCCGGTCCAGGGCGGCCTGGAGGCAGGCCTGCCCGACATCGTCGTCCGGCCTGACCTGTCCACCCTGACCCCGCTGCCGTGGGAGCCGAACGCGGCCTGGTGCCTCGGCGACGCGACCACGCCGGACGGCGAGCCCGCGCCGGAGTCGCCGCGCGTGGTCGTGCGGCGGGTCGCCGAGCAGATCGCTGGCCTCGGCTACCGCCTGATCTGCGGGCCGGAACTGGAGTTCTTCGTCTGCGAGCGGGACGCCGCAGGCGAGTGGCGGCGGTACGCCGACGACGTCGGCAACGTCTATGTCGTGGGCCGCAAGGGCGATCCTCGCGGCTTGCTGTTGCGCATGCTCAGGCTGCTGCGCGACGCGGAGCTGCACGTCACCGCCGCCAACCACGAGTTCTCGCCAGGGCAGTTCGAGATCAACCTCAGCCACTCGGAGATGCTGGACGCCGCTGACCGCTCGTTCCGGCTGAAGTCGGCGGTCCAGGAGATCGCGCGCCAGCAGGACCTGCTCGCGACGTTCATGGCCAAGCCGTTCAACGACGAGGGCGGCTCAGGCTTCCACGTGCACGCATCACTGAGCGACGACGCGGGCGCCAACGTTTTCGGCGATCCCGACGGGCCGGACGGGATCTCGGCGGCGGGCCGGCACGCGATCGGCGGCGTCCTGCGGCACGCCAAGGCGCTCAGCGCGCTAGTGAACCCGACGATCAACTCCTACAAGCGATTCGGCCCCGACACGCTCGCGCCCTGGCTGATCGACTGGGGCCTGGACAACCGCAGCGCGATGGTACGGATTCCGCCCGAGCGCGGGTCGGCCGCGCGGATGGAGGTCAGGCTCGGCGACGCCACCGCCAATCCATACCTCGCGATGGCCGCCGTCGGCGCCGCGGTGTACCTCGGGCTCACGCACAAGGTCGAGCCGCCGCCGAAGCTGGAGGGCTACGGCTACGACCCCGCCTCGGCGCAGATGCTACCCGCACGGCTGTCCGACTCTCTTGACGCCCTCGAGGCGGACCACGAACTCGGCGAGGTGCTCGGCAGGTACTTCGTCGACTCGTTCCTCGCCTACAAGCGCAACGAGATCGAGCGCTTCGAGCGATACGTAACTGACTGGGAGTTCCGCGAGTACGCCTACCATCTATAAGCCGATGCGGGCGGGTGGCTCGAGGAATTCCAGCTCGGACCCTTTCGGTGCGCGGGCGTCAGAAGCCCAGCCTGGCTGCTGTTCGATGCCTGAGGCCTATCGGCCGGAACCAAGTATAGAAATCTGGATGCGCATGGTGATTCCTTGACGCAAGTAGGTTCAGTGCCCCGCGATCTGGCCACCGTCGATGTGCAGGATCTCACCGGTGATGTAGGGCGATGACTCGAGGAACAAAACGCCGTCCACCACGTCGCTGACCTGGCCGACCCGTCCGAGCGGGGGAAGCCGGTGCCCCAGGTGCTGGTAGCTTTCCGGCGGACGCGTCGCGGTCTGGATGATGCCCGGCGAGACGGAGTTGACCCGGATGCCGCGGGAGGCGTACTCGATGGCCAGCGACCTGGTGGCCGCCGCCAAGCCGCCCTTGGTCAGGGCGGCCAGCACTGCGGGCGTGGCGGAGTTCGCGACCTCGGCTTCGATTGCCGAGACGTTGACAACATGGCCGCCATTCCGTGCCGCCATCTCGGCAATGGCCCGCTGAGTCAGCCAGAAGAATCCCGTGAGGTTGACTGCGACGGACGTGGCGTAGTCGGCGGCTGTGTAGTCCGTGAACGGCTTGGAGATGAACACGCCTGCGTTATTGACCAGGGTGTCGATGCGGCCGAACCGTTCGAGCGCTCCGCCAATGATCCTGTCGGCGGTCGGAGGCTCGGCTATATCTCCCTCGACGGCAAGAATGTCCGGGTCCGGGGACGGCTTGATGGAGCGGGCATTGGCGACCACCGCCCAGCCCTGCCGTCGGTACCCTGCGACAAGGGCCGCGCCGATGCCCTGGGAACCTCCTGTGATGATGGCGACCTTGCCTGTCATGACGCCGCCAGCTCCGGGTCGCTTGGATGCCGGGTTAGCGGCGTGGTCTCCACCGTCATCCAGGCATCCAGCGGCAGCGACGTCAGCACCGCCTGCATTTCGTCGTGGTCCCGAGCCCGCCACAGGCCCACCGAGTGTGACTCGCCGGGTAGCCGCCACAGTCGTAGCAGATAACCCTTGCCGGCCAGATCCTTCGCCTGCTGCGCCTCGCGTGCTTCGGCCTCGGCGACGACCCGTTCGGGCGTGCCGTCGGGGACGGCGATGCTGAAGGTCGTCAGGAACTCTTCCGCTCCCTCCCTGGCTGGCCGGCCGGGATCGTTTGGGTGCGGCGCGAGCGGCGTCACCTCGTCAGTGCGCCACACCCGCAGCGGCATGGCGGCGAGGACCTGCTCAAGCTGGGCGTCGTCGGTGGCGGCAAACAGGCCGAGCGAGCGCCACTCGCCAGGCCGCAGCGGCGGCCGCCAGAGCCGAAGCAGATGCCCCTGTCGGGCCAGCTCACCGGAATGCGCTGCCTCGCGGGCCCGGACGTCCGCGACCGCTTGGTCTGACGTCCCGTCAGGAACGTGGGTGGTCATGCTAACCAGGTATTCCATCAGTACAGCCCTCCGCCTCGCCGCCTCTGGGGGACAGTTCGCGCACGTCGACTATCTGGCATACCCTTTCCAGCGCTTCCCGGTCCCGAACGGCCAGCGCAGTGCGACCAGCGGGCTGTGATCAACCCGGCACCCTCAATGGTCCGCGTCTCCTTCGCTTCATCAGATCTGGCACGGGCTCGGCGCGAGCGACAATCTGCTGGTCGAGCCGCGGCGGTCCGGTGATGACCAGAGCGGTGGCCGGCGCCGGCGCTGGTGACGGTGAGACTGTGCGGGGTGTCCCGCGGCACGAACACGAAGCTGCCGGGCTGGGCGGTCCAGGTCACGTCGCCGCACGTGCCGGTCAGCTCGCCGGAGAGGACGTAGAACATCTCGTCTTCGCCCTCATGGATGTGGACATGGACCGATAGCCCAGGCGGATAGACGGATTCCAGCACCGCGAGCTGTCCGAGCGTGTCATCGCCCGACGCCTTGATCAGCACGCGGGAGCCGTGAAAGCCGAACGCGGCGCCGCCCTGCGGCTCGAGCACGAACCCTGGCATCTCCACCACCTTCACAGTGCAGCGGCCCGGACCCTACCGGGCCCGGGCCGCTGCACTCACGCGTCTGCTCGCCGTCGGGTTACTTCGGCTGCGGGACGATGCGGATGTAGGGCTTCGGCGAGCGCCAGCCCTCCGGATAGGTCTTCTTCGCGTCCTCGTTCGACACCGAGCCGGCGATGATGACGTCCTCACCCTGCTTCCAGTTCACCGGGGTCGAGACCTTGTGCTTGGCGGTGAGCTGAAGCGAGTCGATGACGCGCAGGACCTCGTCGAAATTGCGGCCCGTCGTCATCGGGTACACGAGGACCAGCTTGACCTTCTTGTCGGGACCGACGACGAAGACGTTGCGAACGGTCTGGTTGTCGGCCGGGGTGCGGCTCTTCGCGTCGCCGGACGTTTCTGCCGGGAGCATGTCGTACAGCTTCGAGACGTTGAAGTCCGCGTCGGAGATGATCGGGTATTCGGGCCTGGCTCCCTGGGTCTCCTCGATGTCCTGCGCCCACTTCTCGTGGTCACCCGACGAGTCCACCGACAAGCCAACGATCTTCACGTTCCTGCGCTCGAACTCGGGCTGGATCTTTGCCATGTAGCCGAGCTCTGTGGTGCAGACCGGGGTGAAGTCCTTCGGGTGCGAGAACAGCACCGCCCAGGAGTCTCCGATCCAGTCGTGGAAGCTGATCCTGCCCTGCGTGGTGTCGGCTTCGAAATCCGGAGCCGTATCACCCAGCTTTATGCTCATTTGCTCCTCCTTATCTGGTGAGACTTAGGCACCGCGGTTCCTGAACGCCCGCACGCGCGGTGCAGGCCAGGTTCGTTCGCGTCAGCAGTGGCATTGTGCCGCGGACAGAAATCACGCTGCCCCGGAGCCTGCTCACCCATCTATTCTCCCGCCTGGATCCGCCAGCTCGCACCTCCGGCCGGCGCATTTCGCCGTTCGGGAGCCCGCCGGTCACCTGCGGCTCGCGGCCGGGTTACCCAATCGGGCGCGCCGACCATTCGATGTCCGGCGGCCTGACGCGAGCGCAGATCGGGTTGCCCCGCGGGCCGGTCAGCCTGACCTTCGCGACGAGCACGAAACCTGGCTGCCAGGCTTGCTCGACGACGGCCTGGTCGACGTCGACGAGCCGCAGCTTGGCAGCGCGGAAGAGCCGGAAGGTGCCGTCGCCGGGGACTTCGCCCCAGACGAGTCCGAGATGACGGTCGCCCCGATCGCCGCGCACGCGGGGCCCGCCGAAGTCGATGCCGTCCTCGCCTCGGCGGATCGTGACCATGACCTCCCAGCTCGCCGACAGCGCGTCGCCCGGCACCAGGCCGGTTGCCACCCCACGCCGGCCGGGGACCGTGAGGCCGGTGGCGTCGGGGCGCTCGTCCACGACGCCGACGTGCACGTTCTCATACCCTGACCCCTCTGGCTCAGGCCGGCACGAGCGGCCAGGCAGATCGAATCCGTCGATCCGGACGACGAGCGGTCGGCGCTCGGCGCGCGCTCGCGGCGCGGGGCGCTTGCGGGGTGGCGGCGGGGCGATGCTCTCCTCATAGGCGCGGCGCAGCCAGCCGATCGCATCCGCGTCGACCTCGCCGGGCGTCGCCAGGGCTATCCGCACGGTCGAACCCCCGAGGTCTCTGACTGCCAGCAGCCGGCCGTGCGGCTCGCTGCCCGTCAGCCGTAGGCCCAGGTCGACCCGCTGCCTCGTGCTCGCCTGCAGCCAGGCGAACGTGCGGCGCGGCGACACCAGCGACACCATGGTCCTGCGCGGTTGCACGGTCATCTCGCCCAGCGACCCAGCCGCTGCCAGGACAGCGTCCAGCACCGGCTTGAGCTGGGGACGGTCGTTGTACTGGCCGGCGATCAGTTCGATGTCCTCGTCGGTCAGCTGGTCAGAGCGCTCGGCGGGGTGTGCCATGACGGCGGACCGAGTCCTTTCCGCTGGCCGCTGGCGCGCCTTCCGCGCCGTTGCTCAATGTAACCCCGGTGAACGGAGGGAGGAAGCACGCCTGGTTTCAGAGCAAACTCAAAGACACCGCAGGAGGTAGGCCTGCGCCGGAGCGCGGCCGTCAGGACGCACGCGGTTAGGATCGGCGGCAGCGAGGGAGGCGATGGCGATGCCCGAGGTACTCGTCGAGGTCATCGACCAGGTCGCCGTCGTAACCCTGAACCGGCCCGAACGGCGCAACGCGATCTCAGGATCCTTGCTGGCGGCGTTGCGCGATGCTCTCGCTGGCCTTGACGGCAGGGCCGATGTTCGCGCGATCGTGCTGACGGGCGCGGATCCCGCGTTCTGTGCCGGCCTGGACCTGACCGAGCTTGGGCAATCCGACGGCCCGCTGTCCGGTGCGGGCGGCGGCCCCGTAGTACCCGTCCTGGCTACCCCCCTCATCGGGGCGATCAACGGTGCCGCTGTGACCGGTGGCCTTGAACTGGCGCTCGCGTGCGATTTCCTGATCGCCTCAGACCGGGCCAGATTCGCGGACACCCACGCCAGGGTCGGCGTGATGCCGGGCTGGGGCCTGACGGTCGCCCTGCCCGAGGCGGTCGGGCTGCGCCGCGCCCGCGAGATGAGCGCGACGGGCAACTTCATCGGAGCGCCGACGGCGCTGGCTTGGGGCCTGGTTAACCACGTCGTGCCGCATGAGCAGTTGCTCGGCTTCGCGTGCGGGCTGGCTGCCGACATCGCCTCTGCCGAACCCGGCGCGGTGCGCGAGATACTGAACACCTACAACGAGGGCGCACGCGTGACCGCACAAGAGGCGGAGCAGATCGAGGCGCGGGCGCACCAGCGCTGGCACGCCGGGGGAATCGATCCGGCGCTGGTGGCCAGCCGGCGCGACGCAGTCATCGAACGAGGTCGCGCCCAGGGCTGAACGGGAGGGCAGTTTGACCGGGTCTTTCCCGGGCAGTTGGGCCCGAGTGAGCCTGCCCAGCTACCAGCAATCCCTTCTGAACGGCATGGATCGCGTGCTCGAATCGCGCGATCCCCGACTCGCCTCCATGTTCGCGATCTTCGCGCGGCTGACCAGGGAAGACGGGCCGCCCCGGACCGAGCAGCTGGCCGCCAGCCCAAAGCTGGCGCTGCGCGCGCTCCGGTCGGCCGCGCGCCTGGCGAAGGCGTCCGCGACCATCCCGATCGTCCTGGTCGCATGCCTCATGGCAGCGATCATCGCGCTGGGCCTCGCCACCTCGAGCGGCGCGGCGTGCCCGTCGACGACGGTGCGTCAGGCAGGGCAGTTCCGGACGTCAGTGTGCCAGTCCGCCGCCCATGGCTGATCAAGGCGGACGGACCTGGCCCTGGCGGGTACGGGATGTACGTGGCTAACGACGGCGATGGGTCTCGGCAGAGTCCGAGGTGGCGCTCAGCGGGCTTTCAGTCTTCCTTCAGGTCAATGTTCCACCATGGCAGCAGAGCACACCGAGACCTGTGGGCCGAGGGAGCCGAACGCATGACAGGCATCTACGATCCGCCAGCCGGATCCCGACCACCGTGGGCGCCGCCCGACGCCCCGCCGCAGGGCGGCCAGCCGTACGGGCAGCAGCCTTATGGCCAGCCACCTTATGGCCAGCCACCCTACGGCCAGCCGCCTTATGGCCAGCCGCCTTACGGCCAGCCGCCTTATGGCCAGCCACCCTACGGTGAGCAGCCCTACGGCGGCCCGCCGTATGGCGCGCCGCCGTACGGAACCCAGCAGCCCTACGGCTGGCCGGGACCAGGCGGCCCTGGCGGGCCATATGACCCGTACGGCTACGGCGGCCGCGGCCCGAGCGGGCCGTTCCGCCGGCTGCGGCGCCAGCTTCTCGCACTGGTAGCTGTCGCGGTCATCGCGGCGGCCAGCTTCTGGGGCCTGCAAACCGCGCGCAGCCATCATCCCGCCGCCGCGCAGTCGACGAGCTCGATCGCCGCGAAGGTGGACGGCGGCCTGGTAGACATCGTCACGACGCTCGGCTTCCAGCGCGCCCAGGCGGCCGGTACCGGCATCGTCCTGACGTCGTCAGGAGAAATCCTGACCAACAACCACGTGATCGAGGGCTCCACGTCGATCCGCGCCACCGATATAGGCAACGGGCGGACCTACACCGCCAGAGTCGTCGGGTATGACCGAAGCCACGACATCGCGGTGCTGAAGCTGAAGGGAGCGTCCGGTCTGGAGACCGTCGCGACCGGGAACTCCGCGGCAGCTGCCATCGGCCAGCGGGTTGTCGCGATGGGCAACGCGGGCGGGAAGGGCGGCACTCCCTCCGTCGTGACCGGCCGGATCATCGGGCTCGGCGTCTCGGTTACCGCGACCGACAGTTCGGCGGGTACCTCCGAGCGGCTGCACGGTCTCATCGGCCACAACGCCCCGATCAGGCCCGGTGACTCGGGTGGTCCGCTGGTCAACCAGACCGGCCGGATAATCGGCATCAACACCGCGGCCTCGGCTGGATCTGGCGGCTTCCAGCTCAAGGGCAAGACGCAAGCGTTCGCGATCCCGATCAACCGGGCGCTGTCGATCGCCAGGCAGATCGAGGCTGGGAACGGCCCCGCGAGCCGTGCACATCGGCGCTACCGGATTCCTCGGCGTCGGCGTCAATTCGGCCGCGCAAGCCCAGGCGCGCGGGATTCCGGCTGGCAGCGGCGCGCTGATCGCCGGTGTCTTCCCGGGAACCGCGGCCAGCGGCGCAGGTCTGCGTGCTGGCGATGTCATTATCGCCGCTGGCGGGCAGCGGATCCGCTCGCCGCTCGACCTGCAGTCCGTCCTCGGACGACACCACCCGGGCGACCGGGTCAGCATCGGCTGGCTCGACCAATCCGGGCTGCGTCACTCGGCGACCATCACCCTGAAGGCGGGTCCGGCGGGATGACGTAACCTCGTGCGCACAATGCGGCCCGGCACCCTAGGTGCCGGGCCGCACTGCGTCGTGGTCAAGTCGAGGCGCGAGCCACGTGCTGCCGCCTTCCGCGCGTGACGAGAATTGCCGATCGTGTTGTCAATACTTGCTTGATTAGTTTCTACGCTGTCACTCGCGCAAACTTCCTCTCTTCTCGCCGCTGGCCCTGAGCGATCAAAGTAGCTACCTTCCGCTATTCCGGATTCCTGAAAGCTTTAGCAAAGAGGCAATAACCTCTTGTGGCGACCTGACTACCCGCAGTGCGCGATGGGTGCAACGCACCCCGATCGGCGACTCGCCGGATCATTTTGCTCGCATTTGCTTGCACCCGGCTGGCCCGACCAGTAACCTGCCGGATGGTTCGCTACACATGGTGACCTGCGCCGTTGGTTGTTAACTCAAATAATGAGCGGCCGCGGGGTTGGCGGCAGCCGGGCCAGAGCCCGAGCGAAGGAGTGGTCTCGACTGGCCAGATCAGGCGAGCAGGCAGGCCCGTGCGTGGCTGCCGTGCTAGAAGGCCTCGCACTCAAAGATGTTGCCGGCGTCCTAGAAATTGACGGCAATCCCGATGGAGCCATCTACCTCGATCACGGTCATATCACGCACGCGCGCTCGTCCTGGACTCCGAACCTCATGACTAGGCTGCGCGGGACCCTTCGACCGGCCGCGGAAGCACGAGAGTTGCTCTGCGGCGAAGATCGCCCGGAAGCAGATCTCGGCGCGGTTCTGATTGCTCGCAGCTACCTCACAGAGGGTGGCCTGCAGGCCATTCTCAGGTCGATTGTCGTCGATGCGATCATGGTTCTGACGGTCCCGCTGGCCGAGCAGGCGTCCGTCGCGGGAATCAGGTTCGAGTCGGCGAAAAAGCACTGGGCAGAGTCATTTTGCCGGCTGCCTGTGCACGTGGCGCGGGCCGAGGCGATCGGCCGCGCCGAGCGGATGGCCAGCGCGCTGCCGCTGGCGACGCGCCAGGTCAGGAACCGCCATCGCGGCGGCCAGGCCCACGGAGCGGCCTCGAGCCATCTGGCGCCGATGCCGGCCGATTCGCTCAAGCGGGTGCTCGAGGGCTTGCGCCAGCTCAACTAAGCCTGGGGCAGCCAACCGGCTCCACCTGGTCCCGATCGCCGTCACCGGTCGGTCATTCGATGCCGCCGGCGGGTATTCGCGAGCTCGCGACGTAGGCTGCAATCGGGTGAGAAGGGAGCCGTCATGGACTTCGAGCACATCCTGGTCGACTGGTCCGGCGAGTTCGCGACCGTGACGATGAACCGCCCGCAGCGCCGCAACGCGCTGTCCCTGGCGCATATGCGCGAGCTGATCACCGCGTTCTCGCAGATCGGGGCCAGTGACGCGCTGGGAATCGTGCTCGCGGGGAACGGCCCGGTCTTCAGCGCCGGACATGATTTCGCCGACGTGGCGGACGCCGACCTGGCCGGGGTCCGGTCGCTGCTGCAGACCTGCACCGAACTCATGACGCTGATGCAGCAGGTGCCGCAGCCCGTCGTCGCCAGGGTGCACGGGCTCGCCACGGCGGCAGGCTGCCAGCTTGTGGCTTCCGCCGACCTGGCCGTGGCCAGCGAGGACGCCGGCTTCGCCGCTCCAGGCGGCAAGGGCGGCTGGTTCTGCCACACTCCGATGGTGGCCATCGCGAGAAACGTCGGGCGCAAGCGGGCCGCTGAGCTCGCGCTTTCCGGCGACGTGATCGACGCGCGGACCGCGCTCGAATGGGGCCTGGTCAACCAGGTGGTTCCCGCCGACCAGCTCGACTCGGCCACCTTCGACTTGCTCAAGCGCGTCACCAGGGGATCGGCCCAGAGCAAGGGAATCGGCAAGCAGGCGCTGTACGCGCAGATCGATCTCGACCAGCAGAAGGCGTATGCCTACGCGATCGAGGTCATGGCGGCCACCAGCCAGTTGCCTGACGCGCGTGAGAACATGCGGGCTTTCCTCGAAAAGCGCAAGCCGCAGTGGCAGCAGCGGGACGCGTCGCGGCGCTAACCGCCGCCGCGAGGTCAACGCGCCAGCGCCGCTTACTCGACCGGCAGCCGGTAACTGCCCACCACCGTCGCGTCTGCGGCCAGCGGGCCCTGCGCGCACCGCTCGCCGATGCCGGACTGGAACTGGCCGAACGCTGCCGAGCTGGCCAGCGGGTTCTGCTCGCCATCGACGACGGCGACGTGCACGAAGCTGACGCCGTCGTCCAGCCGGAACGCCGCGTACCTGATGCCGTCCGGCTCAGTCTCGGCCAGCTCGGCGAAGACCTTGCGGATGAGACTCTCGTTCTCCTCCGCGTGCTCGGGCTTCGTGGTGTACCTGACGACCTTTGCCACAGACATGGCTGCCTCCTAGCCGATAGCGCGCATCTTGTTATTACGGGCGTCGTGCGTGACCTCCGCGAGGCCAAGCTGCTCCAGTAGCGGCGGCAGGTACATGCCGAATCTGCCGCGATATCCGTTGCGGAGCCCGTACCAGCCTCCGACCGGGTTGTCAGGAGAGCGGCCCCACGCCTCGACGGTGCCGTCGGCGGCCGGCTTCTTCTCATCGGCCGCGCCGAGCGGTACCCACTCGCCCTGCTTGAGCAGCCAGCTATGCAGGTCGTCGATGGCGCTCAGGCGGTATTTCAAGGTGGTAGATCCGACCTGGCAGACCAGCGTCGGCGGGTCAGCCTGCTCGTCGGCGTACATGGTGTAGCTCGAAGTGCCGGGTGGCGTCTTGAGCTCCCACGGATCCTGCTTCGTTCCTGCGGCCATCAAGCATCGCCCTCCTCGATCGCGGATTTCTCTGCTACGGCTATGAAGTGCGGCAGCAGGCCTTGCCAGCCGGCCACGTTCCGCTGGCGCCACGTCCCTGCTGCCTCGCCGAGCCGCTCCCAGCCCCGATGCTCGATCTCAATTCTGGTCGCGCCGTCGCCCATGGCGACGAAACGAATGTTGACCTCGGTGGCGCCGGCCCTGTCGGTCCCGAGATGCCACAGGTAGGACAGCCGCGACGGCGGCTGCCAGACCGTCACCTCGCCCCAGTCGTGCTCGGCCCCGTCGGCGGTCCGCTCGTAGATGCGGCCCCCGACGTCCCCCTGAAGAACCACCTGCTCGGCGCGACCGGTCACGGTGTGGTCAGCCGGCCACCACGTGCCGATTCTGGATGTCCAGACGCCGAACGCGTGCTCAGGCGAGCACGCGACGTCAAACGACAGCCGCAGTGGCTCCAGGGTCTCTTGGTGACCCGCGGAACCGCCAGAAGATGCGGTCATGCCTGGTCCCCTTCACTGGTGTTCTCGGCGAGGAGCCTGAACCGCGCCGCGGCGTTGCCCCAGACTCCCTCCAGATACTCCTGGATCGCGAGCAAGCCCTCGTCGCGGAGGTAATAGATGCGCCGTGTGCCCTGCGCCTGCTCGGCCACCATTCCTGCCTCCTTGAGCAGCCGGAGATGCCGGGAGACCGCGGGGCGGCTGATCGGAAGCGCGGCGGCGATCTCGACCACTGGCTTGTGTCCCGTGGCGAGAAGCCGCAGGATCTCGCGCCGGTTCGGGTCGCCGAGCGCCTCGAACGGGTCGCCGGCCGCCAGGCCCTCGGGCATCCGCACCGCCTCCTTGGTAACCGCCAAGCTACCGTAACACACAGGTTACCGACCGCGGCATCCGCGCCGACCGGCATCTGCGTAGAGAAAGGTGCGCCATAAGACCCCGAGTCTTCGCGCTTGCCCTGAGTATTCGCGCTTTGGCGGGTAGGCGGGCGAGTAGGTTGAAGGCTCAACCTACTCGGGTAGGCTCGGGCGGGCGGGAGATCTACCGCGGAGAGCCGAGCATGGGCAGGGAGCAGATCGAGGCGATGACCGACTACGGACATGACCTGCTGTTCGGCAGCTTCATCACGCCGTCGGCCGGCGAGCCTCCGCTCGTGGTCGAGCTCGCGCAGCTCTCCGAGCAGGCCGGGCTCGATCTCGTCACCGTGCAGGACCATCCGTACCTGCCGAAGTTCCTCGATGCCTGGACGCTGCTGTCCTATCTGGCCGCCGTGACCAGCAGGGTCAGGCTCGCGCCCAACGTGGTCAACCTGCCGCTGCGGCAGCCGGCCGTGCTCGCCCGCAGCGCCGCCAGCCTCGACTTGCTCAGCGGCGGCCGGGTGGAGCTAGGCCTCGGTGCGGGCGCGTTCTGGGAGGCGATCGAGGCCAACGGCGGCGACAGGCTCGCTCCTGGCCGGGCACTGGAGGCCCTCGGCGAGGCCATCGAGATCATCCGCCAGGTCTGGGACGTCAGCCAGCCTGGCGGCGTCCGTGTCAGCGGATCCCGCTACCAGATCTCCGGTGCCAAGCGCGGTCCCGCCCCGGCCCACGACATCGAGATCTGGGTCGGCGGCTACAAGCCCCGCATGCTCGAGCTGATCGGCCGTCGCGCAGACGGATGGCTGCCGAGCCTGTCCTACCTGGAGGGCGGGGTCGCTCGGTTGGCCGACCTCAACGCGCGGATCGACGGAGCGGCCGAGGCGGCCGGGCGTGATCCTCGATCGGTGCGGCGCCTGCTCAACATCTCAGGAGAGTTCACAGCCACCGGATCTGGCTCGCTGAGCGGTCCGGTCGCGCAGTGGGTGGAAGAACTGGCCGGCCTGGCCCTCGACTGCGGTATCTCGGGCTTCATCCTGACGGGCGACGATCCGGCGGCGCTCCAGCGCTTCGGCCAGGAGGTAGCGCCGGCGGTGCGCGACCTGGTCGCAGCCGAGCGGGCGGCTCCAGGTGCCGGGATCAAGACAGATCGGGATGGCGCGCCAGGATCACGTGGCAGCGCGCTGACTGGCGGTGTTGGCGTCAGCGCGCAGTCTGGCTCAGCCAACCAAGCGGGCAGGTTCTGGGACGAGACTGCCCGCCCGGCTGCCCCTGCCGCGCCGCCTGGGCAGCAGTACTCCGCTCGCGGGCTGGCTGTGGGCAGGCACCTGACCGACATCCATGATCACCTGCGTCATGAGCTGGACCAGATTCGCGACCTGCTCGAGCAGGTCAAGCGGGGGAGCATGACGGCGGGCGAGGCGCGCGCGGTGCTGAATCAGATGACCATGCGGCAGAACAACTGGACCCTGGGGGCGTACTGCGCGGCCTACTGCACCATGATCACGCAGCATCACGGACTTGAGGACCGCGCGATCTTCCCGCACCTGCGCAGGTCCGATCCCGGCCTGGTCCCGGTGATCGACAGGCTCGAGCAGGAGCACGTGATCATCCACGAGGTCGTCGAGGCCGTCGACCGCGCCCTCGTCGGACTGGTAGCCAAGCCGGACGACTTCGCCGAGCTGCAGGAGGCCGTCGACGCCCTCACCGACGCCCTGCGCTCACACCTCGCTTATGAGGAGCAGCAGATCACCGAGCCCCTGTCCAGGTTCGGCTTCTTCGCCGGCCAGGTCTAGGGGCGGCAGTGGCCGGCTGGCCTCCGCGGCGCCGGCGCAGGCGGTAGCCTGCTCGGTCAGGAGCGGCACGCTCCGTCCCCCGGCAGGATCGAGGTGGCTGCCTGACCAGCTACCGGCTTCAGGTGCTTCGCCGGTTTCCGCATCCCGGTCGCGGGTTCACTCAGGGCCTGGTCACATACGGGCCGACGGTGTGGGAGAGCACGGGCCTATACGGCGAGTCCGCACTGCACCGCTATAAGCTCGGTGCGCTCCAGCCGGAGCGGAGCGTCGCGCTGGATCCTGAGTTGTTCGCCGAGGGCATCTGCCTGGTCGGAAACCATCTGTGGCAGCTCACCTGGCGGGAACGGGTGGCGCTGCGCTGGGATCCGGTCCAGATGGAGCTGCTCGAGACCATCCCCTACAACCGGGATGGCTGGGGCATCTGCCAGGTCGGACGTCGGCTGGTGACCAGCGACGGCAGTAGCGAGCTGATCTGGCGTGACCCGCAGGACCTCAAGCCGCTAGGCCTGATCAGGGTCCGCCTGGCCGGCCAGCGGCTCGAGGGCCTCAACGACCTGACCTGGGACGGCTTCAGAATCTGGGCCAATGTTCTGCCCAAGCCTTATCTCGCAGCTATCGACCCGGCCAGCGGGCAGGTGACCGACATCGTGGACGGGCAGGCCGTCAAGGAACGCCGCTATCGCGATCCTGAGGCGTTTATGAACGGCATCAGCGCGCAGCCGGCGCTTGGTGAGTTCCTGCTGACGGGCAAGCACTGGCGGACGCTGTACCACGTGCGGCTCGACCATGGACGCCGCGGTCACCTCAAGCCTGAGCGGCTGCTGGGCCGGCACTGAGTACTGCGCGATCCCGTCGCGGCTGCCCCGGCTGGGGCCCGGCTAAGCTGGCGACACCGGGACGAGGACCTAATCTGGCGGGCTGGTGCCGGGCCAATGTCTCCTGGCCGCGCACGGGAAAGGAGCCGGAACCGGCCATGCACGAGAGCACGCCGGCCTCGTCAGGCAGCTCGGTTCTGCGAGAGCAGGCCGTGCTCCGGCTAGGCGGGCACAGCTTCGGGCCCCGGCGGCTGCTGCTGATGGCGATCGTCAACCGAACGCCTGACTCCTTCTTCCGGCCAGGTGACACCTGGGACGAGCAGACAGCCATGGAACGGGTCCACCAGGTCGTAGCCGAGGGAGCCGACATCGTCGACATCGGCGGCGTGCCAGCGGCGCCGGGCCAGGACGTCGATGTGCGCGAAGAGATCAGGCGCACCAGCGGGTTCATCGCAGCAGTGCGCGCGGCCTATCCCGACGTAGTGATCAGCGCCGATACATGGCGACACGAGGTCGCCCGCGAGGCGTGCGCGGCCGGCGCCGACCTGATCAACGACAGCTGGGGCGGCTGGGACGACGAGCTGGCCGAGGTTGCGGCCGAGGCCGGCGCGGCGCTGGTGTGCTCGCACGCGGGCGGGCAGGCACCGCGGACCAGGCCGCACCGGGTCAGCTACGCCGACGTCGTGGCTGACGTGCTCGCCCGCACGCAACTGCTCGCTGATCGCGCTGTCGCGGCCGGTGTCGACCCGGCCAGGATCGTGATCGATCCGGCGCACGACTTCGGCAAGAACACCTGGCACTCGCTGGAGGTCACCAGGAGGCTGTCCGAGCTGACGGCCAGCGGCTGGCCGGTGCTGGTCTCGCTCTCCAACAAAGACTTCGTCGGCGAAGCCCTGAACGTGCCGCTCGCCGACCGGCTCGCCGGGACACTGGCGGCCACCACAGTCAGCGCCTGGCAGGGCGCCAGGATCTTCCGCGCCCACCATGTCGTCGAGACCCGCCAGGTGCTCGATATGGTTTCGGCGATCCGGGGCGACACGCCGCCGGCCCGCACGGTCAGGGCGCTGGCGTAACCGATGATCGTCGCCGCTGCCCTGTGTCCCGCGCCGCCGCTCCTGATCCGGGACCTCACCGGCGCGGAGCAGGTCGCCACCGACCTGCGGGGGGCGTGCCTGGCTTGCGTCGCCGAGCTGACCGCGGCCGCGCCCGACGTCATAGCGGTGGTGGGCGCTGCCGACGGCACCGCCACCTGGGCCGAGAACGCCGCGCTGGACCTCGCCAGGTACGCGCCAGGGCCGGTGCTGCTGAACGGGCAGCGACCTGGCGAGCCGCCCGCGGGATCAGGGCCGGCTGGGCCGGCTGGCTCCGTGATGGCGTCGGCGGGCCTGCCGTCCGCGCTAGGCGTGGGTGCGTGGCTGCTCGACGAGGCGGTAGCCGGGGGCCAGCGGCTCCTGCAGTCGGTCGGCGCCGATGAGCCTCCTGACCGGTGCGCACGCCTCGGCGCTGAGCTCGCGGGCAGCGGGGAGCGAGTAGCGTTCCTGGTCATGGCCGACGGCAGCGCGCGCCGCGGGCTGAAGGCGCCAGGGTACTTCGACGAACGCAGCGCCGGGTTCGACGCGCAGATCGAGGACGCGGTCCGCGCGGGCGAGCTTGACGGGCTCCTGACCATCGACCAGTCGCTGGCCCGTGAGCTGATGGCGACGGGCCGCCCGGCGTGGCAGGTGCTGGCCGGCGCGATGGCGGGTCATAGGGTCTCCAGCGAGATCCGCTACTGTGACGATCCCTTCGGGGTGGCGTACCTGGTCGCTTCGCTGCGCGTGCACCGAGAGCCATGACAGCCCCGAGCACGAGCGCGAGGGAGCAACCGATGGCTGGGCAGGACAACACGAGGCCAGACAGTACGGGGCCGGACAGTACGGGGCCAGACATCGCGGGGCAGGACACCGCGGGGCACGACTTCGCGGGCCGTAGCGTCCTGGTGTTCGGGGCGTCCGGTGCGCTCGGGGTCGGCGTCGCTGCCGCATTCGCGGCTGCGGGCGCCATCGTCACCGGCGTCGACAAGCACGAGCCAGCGGGTGAACGCAAGCTGGCCGGGATTAGTTACCAGTCAGCCGACGTGCTCTCCGACGCAGCCGTCGCCGCCTTGTTCGACTCGGCGCCCGCGCCGTGGGCCGTGGTCAACACGGTCGGCGGGTTTGCGCCGCACCGGCCGTTCGCCGAACTCGACGCCGCCGAGCTTGCCGGGCAGATCGCGCTCAACCTGGTGAGTGCCGCGCTGATCACTAAGCACGCGCTAAGGGTGATGCAGCCGGGCGGGTCCGGCCGGCTTGTGCACACGGCGAGCAGGGCGGGCCTGGTCAGCAAGGGCACGGGGTTCGCCTACTCGGTCAGCAAGCTGGGTGTGCTGCACCTGGTCACCATGGCGGCCGACGAGGTGCGTGGCAGCGGCATCACGGTGAACTGCGTGGTGCCCAGCATCATCGACACCCCGGCCAACCGGGCGGCGATGCCGGCGTCCGACCACGACGCGTGGCCGAAGGTGCCCGACATCGCCGGGACGTACCTCTACCTCGCTGCGCCGGGGTCTGGCTTGATCAACGGGGCTGCTGTCCCGGTCTGACCGGGCGCGCCCTGCTGGGCATATAGATGGGTCGGCGGCAGAACCTCGGGCCGATGTGGCGGATCTGGCCCTGGCTCACCCGCACGTCAAGGGTGGCTCTGCCGCCGACCTCTGCCTGTAACACGGATGGCGGCAGAGCACTGGTTCACCAGATTGCCAAGCAGCTCCCGGTAACTCGGGGCAGCGTCAGGTCCAGCGCTCCGAGCCTTGCTGCGCCCTGCTAGGCGGCGGCGTCGCCGGCCCCCATGGCGGGCCGGCGGGTGCGGTCGGGCGCGGCTTGGGCATCCGGCCGCGGACGTGCCGGGCCTCGTAACGGCCGCGGCCGAGCAGACCAGGCCTGCGGCCTAGCGGCGGCCCGGCCGGCAGCATGCTGCCGGGAGCCGGAGCCGTCCACATCACGGGGGCGCCAGCCGTGGCCATCTGACCCGGCTGCGCGCCGGCCATCACCCGAACTGGCTGCGGTTGCGGCATCGCGGGGTCCGAGTCGATGTTCGACTCAGGCGAGGCCGGTGCCGTCGGCCCGACCCGGACGATTGCGCTCACCGACAGGGCCAGCAGCAGGATCATGAATGCCAGGGTGGCCTCGAGCACCTGATTCAGCATCGCCAGACTCAAGTCAGCCACTCGTCCCTTCTCAGCCGACTGGTCGCGGGTTCCTGCCCGGATCTGCCCACCGGCGGGCGGATCGAACATTGGCGAGGGATTGTTGTTGGCACGGCACCGCCACGCGTGCAGGTGGCCGGATGGCGATCAGACCGGCCGGCCGGCCGAGGTGATGACTTCATCATCGGTTGCCCGTGTGCGAGGTGGTATGGGGCCGCGCGCGTGTATCCCGCTGGTGGAACACTCGCATGCAGGAGCCATCGAATCACAATGTGTGCTTCTCTTGGGTGCTTGTTGCCCTCATTTCTCCAGATTGCCGGCGGACGGTGACTGCCGGGTGTAAGCAAACGTCCGGTTCGCGGTGGACTGCGCACTGAAAGAGTGTCCTTTATGGCGGCGCGGTCCAGGGCTTGACGGCGGCCAGCGGTTCGCCCCTAAATAGCGGCAACGCCACGATCGGCCGCGAGGGGGTCAGGTGAGCGAGTACGAGGAGATCCGCTACGAGGTCGACGATCCAGTCGCCACGATCACGCTGAATCGCCCTGAGGCTCTGAACGCGTGGACGGACCGGATGGGCCTGGAGGTCAGGCACGCGGTCGGCCAGGCCGAGCGCGACCCGCGAGTCGTGGGCATCGTGATCACCGGGGCGGGGCGCGGGTTCTGCGCCGGTGCCGACATGCGGCGGCTGTCGGCGGTGAGCGCAGGGGAGTACCGGGCAGAGACGCTGCCCGAGGATCTCGCGAGCGAACCCGGTGACGCGTCGTTCGGCGAGGACCTGCACGACGGCACTCACACCTACCTGATGTCGGTCCCGAAGCCCGTCATCGCCGCCATCAACGGGCCGGTGGCCGGGATGGCTGTGCCGATCGTGCTGGCATGCGACCTGCGGTTCATGGCGCAGGACGCGGTGCTGCTGACGGCGTTCGCGCAGCGCGGCCTCATCGCCGAGTGGGGGCTCAGCTGGCTGCTGCCAAGGCTGACCGGGACGGCTGTCGCGCTCGATCTGCTGTTCTCCTCGCGCAAGGTCACCGGCACCGAGGCCGCCGCCATGGGCCTCGTCAACGCCGCGCTGCCGGCCGACGAGGTCCTGTCGCACGCTCAGCGGTATGTCAGGGATCTGGCCGCCACTTCGTCGCCCGCGTCCATGGCGATCATGAAGCGGCAGGTCTATCAGCAACTGCACGCCGGCCTGCTGGCTGCGGAGCGCGAGGCGCGTCAGCTGATGCTGGAGAGCTTCGGGCGGCCGGACTTCGCGGAGGGCGTGCGGTCGTTCGTGGAGCGGCGGCCGCCGCAGTTCGGCAGGCTGTCTCTCTGAGCTATTTCCGGAATGGATGTGATCGGGCCAGTGGGCAAGTGGCTTATCGCCGGGAACGTCGTTCGGCCAATCCAGACCGCGGACCCGGTAGCTGGCCGGATGCTGGACCACGCGTTCGTGATCAGCGACCCGCATGCTCCCGCCCCGACAGGAATGCCGGTCGCCAGGTACCGGTCGCTCGCGCGGTTCGAGGCGGACGTGCGCGCCGGGACGGTCCACAAGGCGTTCCGCTGGGTCCTCTACGACCCGGAGAGCTGGCCGGACACGCCGCCGGCCGAGCAGGCCGACCCGTGCGCGGCCATGCAGTCCTTTGGCCAGCTAGCCCACAGCCTCGGGTGCAGGGTGATCCTCACGCCGGCTCGCGACCTCGCCCTCGTACCTGACGCGGTCAACCCGAAGCAGCCGGGCGAGGACATCACGGCCTGGTACCTGCGGACCGGCATGGCCGGCTGCGCGGCCCGCTTCGCCGACATCGTGGACATCCAGGCCCAGGCGCTAACGCTGGACCAGGCCGCCTACGGGCGGTTCGTCGCTGCCGCCTGCACCCAGGCACGCGCGGCGAACCCGTACGCGATCTTGCTGGCCGGCGTGTCGACGGTCTACGGAACGGCCGAGCAGATGGCCGGCGCGGCGCAGGCGGCCGACGTCGGCGGTTACTGGCTGAATGTGCCGGGCCCCAATCCCGACTTCGCCAAGGCGGCAGCTTTCTTGAAGCTGATGGCGGCTTAGGCTCGGGCGCCGCTGCCGTCCGCACGAGCCGGCGAGAAAGCGAGCCCGGCCGAGGAGGGCGAGCGCCGGGATAGCCTTTGCTGATGGCCAGCCCGACGGCGCAGGACAAGTTGTCCGCGCGTCCTGGCCCGAGCCCTGCCGCCAAACGCGCGGCTCAGGTAGCCGACCGGATCGTCGCGGACGTGATCGCTCTGGGCTGGCCGGTCGGCACGCTGCTCGGTGCCGAGGCCGATCTCCTCGACAAGTACGGCGTCAGCCGCGCCGTCTTCCGCGAGGCTGTCCGCCTGGTCGAGCATCAGCAGGTGGCGAGGACCAGGCGCGGCCCAGGCGGCGGGCTGGTCATCACCGAGCCGACCGTTGACGCCGTGATCGGTGCCGTCGTCCTGTACCTGTACCGGGCTGAGGCCAGGCTCGATGAGCTGTTCGAGGCGCGGATCGTCCTGGAGGAAATCGTCGCCGACCTCGCGCCTGGCCGGCTGGGTGAGGAGGATCTGACCAGGCTCCGGCCCTTCCTGCGCGCTGGCGATCAGGACCTGGACGGCGATCCGCGCGCGCTGCACGCGCTGCTCGCGTCGATCACGCGGAACCCCGCGCTCGAATTGTTCGTCGACGTGCTCAACCGGGTCGCGATGCTGTACTCGACGGACTGGCAGCAGCTCGGCCCGGCGGTGGCCGCCGAATCCGCACGCGCACACGCCAGGATCGCCCAAGCCGTCATCGACGGTGACGCCGGGCTCGCCAGGAATAGGATGCGCAGTCACCTTGAGGCCGAGCGGGATTTCCTGCGCCGCCGCGGCTCGGTCAGGGAACTGCTTCCCGATCGCGTCGTCGTGCTCAGCGAGTCCGGTGACGGCAAGCGCGCCGAGGCGGTGGCGCGCCGGCTCACCCAGGAGATCGTCGGCGGCGGCATGCGGCCCGGCGAGCTGGTGGGCGCGGAGAAGGACCTGATCGAGCGGGTGGGCGTCAGCCGGGCGGTGTTCAGGGAGGCGGTCCGGCTGCTCGAGCATCAACAGATCGCAAGGATGCGGCGCGGCCCTGGCGGCGGCCTGTTCGTATTCGAGCCGAGCGCCAGCGCGGTCACCGAGATCGCGGCCATCTACCTGGCCAGGCGTGCGATGCGGCTGGCAGACCTGGCTGAGCTGCGCACTGGTGTGGAGGTCGCGCTCGCTGGCCTGGCCGCCGAGCGGATCGACGCGGCAGGCGCCGGACTGTTGCGCGACGCGATCGGCCGCGAGCAGGCGGCCGGTGACGACGCGACGAACGATGCCCTGCACGATCTGCACGCGGCGGTAGCGGGAGCTGCGGGCAACCGCGTGCTTGAGCTTGTCGCCCTCGTGCTGATCAGGCTCACCAGACTGCAGCAGATCGAGCAGGCTCGCGCTCAAGGCGCGCAAGCAGGCGCGCGCCGAGGTGCTCCGAGCGCACGAGGCCGTCGCCGCGGCTGTGGAATCTGGTGACTGCGAGCTGTCCAGGCACCGGATGCACAGTCACCTCGACGCGCTCGCAACCATGATGCGTTCACCAGGCTCTGGCGCTGGCCGGGCCCGCGGCTAACTCCGCTGTCGACGAAGCGGCCAGGTTCGGCAGGGCAGGTAACCGGCCGGAGCTACTTGATCAGCGGGTCGCGGGGCAGGCCGAGTATCCGCTCGCCGATCTGATTCCGCTTGATTTCCGAGGTCCCGCCTGCGATCGACATCGCCCGATGCGCGAGCGCCAGCGTGCCGCCGAGCGCGCCTGGCCCTTCCAGGAACGCCAGGTCGGGTCCGGCCAGCGCGGCCATGATGGCCGCGGTCTCGTGCCCGATCTCCGACAGCAGCAGCTTGGTGACGTTGCCCTCAGGGCCAGGATCTCCGCCGGCCACCGCCCGGTGCGCGCTGCGAAGGTTCAGCACGCCCATGGTCTGGTTGCGCGCGATGTGCCTGCCTACCCGCGCGGCTCCGCCCGCCAGCCGCTCGGGGTGCGCGTCCAGCGGCGCGATAAAGGCCTCCGACGGCATGGCCATCCCGCCGCCGCCGCCGCCGATGCTCACGCTCTCGTTGCCGAGCGTCGCCCTGGCCACGGTCCAGCCGCCGTCGACCGGCCCGACGACCTCGGCGTCGGAGACGAAGACGTTGTCGAAGAAAACCTCGTTGAAATCGGAGTTGCCGGTCGCCATCTTCAGCGGCCTGACCGTGACGCCTTCCGCCTTCAGGTCGATGACCATCATCGTGATGCCGTTGTGCTTGGGCGCGTCCGGGTTGGTGCGGACGGTCGCCAGGCCGTACCTGCTGAGGTGCGCGCCGCTGGTCCAGACCTTCTGGCCGTTGACCAGCCAGCCGTCGTCGGTCCTGGTCGCCCTCGTCCTGACCCCGGCCGCGTCAGACCCGGCCCCCGGCTCGCTGAACAGCTGGCACCAGATGACCTCCTGATTGAGCGCGGGCACCACCCAGCGGGACACCTGCTCGGGCGTGGCGTACTGGATCAGGGTGAGGATGACCCAGCTGGTGATGCCGTAGGACGGCCGCTTGATCCCCGCGGCGCTGAACTCCTGCTCGATCACCAGTTGCTCGACCGCGCCCGCGTCCCTGCCCCAGGGCTTCGGCCAGTTCGGCATCACGTAGCCGGCCTCGATCATCGCCTTGCGCCTGGCGCCGTGGTCGAGGTCGCTGATCCGGCCGATGAACTCGCGCACGGTCGCGCGGATCGGCTCGGCCTCCGCGGGCAGGTCGATAGCCCGCTCGCGCTTGACCCCGTTCCTGACCGAGTCAGTGACCTGGAGCGCGGCGGCCTCGGCGTCGATGATCGCCTCGATCGCCGTCGCCCGCCGCAGGTACAGGTGCGCGTCGTGCTCCCAGGTGAAGCCGATCCCGCCGTGCACCTGGGTATTGAGGTTCGCGTTCTCGTCCGCCGCGGCGAGCGCGAGGGTCGCCGCGATGGCTGCGGTGTACGTGAACTGTTCGCCGCCCGCCGCCGCGGCCCTGGCGGCATCCCACACCGCGGCCGTCGCCAGTTCGGCACCGACCAGCATGTTGGCGCAGTGGTGCTTGACCGCCTGGAACATCGCGATCGGCCGCCCGAACTGCTCGCGGACCTTGGCGTACGCGCTGGCCATCTCCGTGCACTCGCGTGCAACGCCCGCCGCCTCCGCGGCAAGGATCGTCCTGGCCAGGTCGGTCAGCACCTGCCTGCCGCCGGTCAGGACCTCCGCCGGCGCGCCGTCCAGGGCGACGCGGGCTGCGCGCCTGGCCGGATCCAGGTTGGCGGGCACCGTGACCGTCACGCCCTCGCCGTGGCAGTCGATGACAGCGATGTCGTCGCCAGCGGCCACGAGCAGCACGTCGGCCAGTCGGCCGGCCGAGGACCGGGCCGGCCGAGCCCGTAGCCTTCCCGTCGGAGACACGCACGTCGCCGCCGAGCGCGACGGCACCGATCACAGAGCCGTCCGCGAGCCCGGGCAGCCACCTGGCCTGCGTCTGCGCGGACCCGGCGGCGGCGAGCGCGGCGCTGGCGATGACCGTCGGTACGAACGGTCCAGGCGCGACAGCGCGGCCCATCTCCTCGGCCACGATCACCAGCTCGGGGAGCCCGAACCCGGACCCGCCGTGCTCCTCAGGAAGGTGCAGCCCCAGCCAGCCGAGCTCGCCGAGATCACGCCAGAAGGAGGGCAGATCCTCGGTCTGCGCAGTCAGCAGGGCGCGCGCCGCGGATCGCGCGCCGTTCTTGGCAAGGAAGTCAGAGGCGGTCTGGGCCAGCGCGCGGTGTTCCTCGGTAATGGCGATCGACATGGCTAAACAGTACCCTCTATTATTCGGCCGGCACAGGCGGATCGTCGGCAGACCCGACGACCCGATTTATTTTTGCACGATACGTGAATAAACATCGCGCCGGGAAGCCGTCATTTCGCTGGGCCAGGCCGCGGGGGGCTCGAGGGTCGTCCCCAGGGCAAGCACGGCCCTTACTCGGCGAGCGGTCCGCGCCGGCGGGTACCAGGCCTGAACAGCGACTCCTGGGCGATGCCTGCGGCGAGTGTGCCGTCCCTGCTGAAGATCCGGCCGGTGTACATCCCGCGGCCGCCGCCGGTCGACTCAGGGATGAGGTCCATCAGCACCCAGTCGTCCAGCGTCGCGGGCCGGTGAAACCACACAGCGTGGTCGATGCTGGTTACCGGGCCGACCTGCTCGATGCCGGGCACGCTGGCCAGGCCGGTGAACATGTCAGAGATATAGGTGAGGGCGCACGCGTGCATCGTCATGTCGGCGAGGTGCTCCCGCGTGCGCATCCATACCCGCGACGGCCACTCCTGACTTGGCACGGGCTGGGCGGGCACCCTGATCTCGATCCCGCGCATCCTGGTGCGCCCGGCCAGCGCGGGCACGCCCTCGGGCGCCGCGACCTGGGGCATCTGGTGTGCCTGGTAGCGGGGGCCGTCCTCGGTGATGTGGAACGAGGCAGCCATGTTGAAGATGACGACGCCCTTCTGAACCGCGATGACGCGCCGGTTGGAGTACGACCTGCCGTCCCTGTCCCTGTTGACCATCAGCAGCACGCGCCGCGACGGATCGCCCCTGCTGAGGAAGTAGCCATGCAGCGAGTGCGGATGGCGATCGGGATCGACGGTCTGTGCGGCGGCGTGCAGCGCCTGGGCGGCGACCTGCCCGCCGTACAGCCCGAACTGGTCGTCGTAGACGACCTGAGAGCGGAAGAGGTCGGCCTCGATCCGCTCGAGGGATAGGACGTCGACGAGCCCGGGATTCGCGCCGGTCATCAGTAGTACTCGCGCATCAGCTCGCTGGCACAGGTTACGGCGTGTGAAAGGCCGCGTAGATGATGGCGCTCAGGCGGTCGACCATCTCCTCGCGCGGAAGCCGCACGTCGACGCTCAACAGGTAGTTGATCCGCTCGAGCATCATCAGGCACGCAAGCGCCGTGAGTTCGGCGTGCTGGGCGGGATCCTTGGCCTGCTCACGCTGCCCGGAGGTCGCCAGCGTCATCCCCTGAGCGATCGCCTCGGAGAGCCGGAAGAGCAGCCTGAGCCCGTCGCTGTAGACCTGCTCGCCGACGATTTCGGCCTGGCTGAGGATCCTGATGACAGTGGCGTGGGCGGCATATGTATCGGTAAAGCTCTGGATCCAGCGCCGGAGCGCCGCCCGGCCGCCCTCATTGCTTGTGACAACGGGGAACTCGTCGGTGATCATCTCCATGTCCCGGAGCGCGTCCCGCAGCAGCGTCCTGAACAGGTCGTCTTTATTGGCGAAGTAGAGGTAAAAGGTGCCGTGCGAGGTCTTGGCCCGGCGGACGACGTCGTCAACCCTGACCGCCTGGAAGCCGCGCTCGTCGAATTCGGCCAGTCCGGCCTCGAGCAACCTGCGCACGGTCTGCCGTCCCTGGGCTCCTAGTTCGCGGCCCTGGGCCGGGATGCCGCCGCCGAGCGATGGGCGCCGGGGGCGGACGCCGGTGCCGCGGCTTGGCCGATTCGGCCGCTCGGCGGGCGCCAGAACTGGGCGAGGCACCGCCCCGACCACGACCGCGTCCAGGCGCACACCGTCCGCGGGCAACCCCTCCCGACCGCCGGAGGCCGACACATTCGGCTCCGGAGGCGCGTCCTGGCGAGGTTCCCTGCTCATGTTCGGGAGACTAGCCCGTCGCTCGCTCGCGGGTGGCGGCTAGGTTCCCAGGTCATGGTCGGAGACTAGCTTCTCGGCTGTTCCCGAGCCACCTCGTAGTTTTCCCAGGCCAGCATGGGCGAACGTGCGCGGACGGATAAACCCTCCTCTTACCGTTAGAAAAGGTGTGTTTCCTACTTGTTTCATGACTTAACGCCCACCGACCAGTCCGGTCTGCGTTTGCAGTGCTCACATGACAGAAAGCGACACCGGTATCAGGTGACGTCGATGTCATCGTTTGCATTTCGTTTAGGGTCCATGCAGGAATAGGGAATGTGGGGACGGACGGGGCACAGCACTACTGGGCTCCTGGGGGAACTCATGACGGAACCTGTGACAGAGCGCTCGGAACGGCACCGGCCATCGGCCGTGGCTGAGTCCGACGATGCCCTGCGGCAGGCCCAGGCACCCGGTAGCCGCGCAACCAATCCCACGTCCGGCTATCCGGCTGCGCCGACGGAGGAGATGAGCCCCGAGGCCGTCGCAGCGAAGGCCGCGCATGAGAACTTTCCGGTCGCGCTGCGCATGCTACCGCGAACCTACCGCCAGCACCTGATGGCCGTCTACGTGTTCGCCAGGACCGCCGATGATCTCGGCGACCAGGCGCCCGCGGCCGAACGGCTGGCGCTGCTGGCCGACCTGGAGGCCGATGTACGCGCCCTGTACGCGAGTATCGGGGCTGGTAGAGGCAGCACGCAGCGAGGCGCGGGAGAGCCGCGCGATGGCATAGCCGCGCCAGGGAAGCCCGTCCAGCCGGCGGTCTCCGGGCTCCGGAGAACCGTTCGTGAGTGCGAGATTCCGATGCAGCCGTTCGTGGACCTGATCAGGGCGAATCAGCAGGATCAGGTCGTGACGAGGTACCAGACGTTCGATGACCTGGTCGGCTACTGCCGCCTGTCGGCCAACCCGGTCGGACGGATCGTGCTGCACGTGTTCGGCACCTACACGGCAGAGCGGGCAGAGCAGTCCGACTACATCTGCACCGGCCTGCAGCTCGCCGAGCACTGGCAGGACGTGGCCGAGGACCTCAGGGCAGGCCGGATCTACCTGCCGCTCGAGGACATGGACGTGCACGGCTGCGGCGAGCACGACCTCGCGGCTGCGCACGCGGGCCCGATGGTGCGCGAGCTGATGGCCTTTGAAGTCGAACGGGCGAGGGCGCTGATCGACACTGGCGCTCCGCTGATCGGCACGTTGCGAGGGGCAGCGCGGGCCGCCGTCGCGGGCTATGTGGCCGGGGGGCGGGCGGCGCTCGCGGCCGTCGAGGCCGCCGGGTACGACGTCATGGCCGTCACGCCTCGGCCCGGCAAGGCCCGTGCCGTAGCCGAGCTGGCCCGAGCGTACGCGAGGGGCAGGTGAGCGGCGTGACCAGCGACCAGCCCCCCGACGATGTCAGGGCGGCCTACCGGGAGTGCGAGCGGATCACCCGCCAGCAGGCGAAGAACTTCGCCTACGGCATCACGCTGCTGCCGGGCGACAAGCGGCGAGCGCTGTCAGCCGTGTACGCGTTCGCGCGGCGGGTTGATGACATCGGCGACGGCTCGATGCCCGCTGACGACAAGATCGCGGCGCTTGAGGAGGCTCGCGAGGAGATCGCGTCGCTGAATACGAGCGGGAGCACCGATCCTGTGCTCGTGGCGTTGCGGGACGCGTCGTCGCGGTTCGCGATACCGCTCGGCGCATTCGGTGAGCTGATCGACGGCTGCGAGGCTGACGTCCTGGGCACCAGCTATGCGACGTTCGACGAGCTCAAGCACTATTGCCGGTGTGTGGCTGGGTCGATCGGGCGCCTGTCGCTCGGCATCTTCGGCAGCCGCGATCCGGTGGCGGCTGAGCCGCTCGCCGACTCGCTCGGCATCGCGCTCCAGCTCACGAACATCATGCGGGACATCCGTGAGGATCTAGGGAATGGGCGGGTATACCTCCCCGCCGAAGACGTCACTCGGTTCGGATGCACGCTGACGCCTGGCGGGAAGGATGGCCAGGACGTGCTGACGGGCGATCTCGGGGGGCTGATCAGGTTCGAGGCGGAACGGGCCAAGGACTGGTACGCCAACGGACTCCGGCTGATGCCATTGCTCGACCGGCGAAGCGCCGCATCGGCGGGCGCGATGGCGAGCATCTACTTCCGCCTGCTTGAGCACATCTGTGCGGCGCCGCAGATGGCCCTCGAACAGCGGATGTCGTTGCCGGCAGGCGAGAAAGCAATGGTGGCGGCGAGCGCGCTGGCGGGATTGGCCTGGCGGCGAGCAGCAAGAAACGGCTCAGGCGGGGCGGCGTCTGTTACGAACGAACAGGCGGGTCAGGCATGAGCAAGGGCACTTCACGCAGGGTTGTGGTCATCGGCGGGGGACTGGCCGGGATCAGGGCAGCCATCGGGCTGCGCGACGCTGGCGCCGACGTGACGCTGGTCGAGGCACGGCCGAGGCTTGGCGGCGCGGCCTCGTCGTTCACCCGCGGCGACATGACGATCGACAATGGTCAGCACGTCTTCCTGCGCTGCTGCAATAGCTATCAGGATTTGCTTAGGCGCCTAGGCGCGACCGGACTGGTGACCGTGCAAGAGCGGTTCGACGTCACCGTCCTGTCGCCGCGCGGCACCGCGCGGCTGCGGCGAACCGCGCTGCCTGGCCCGCTGCACTTCGGTCAGGCGCTGGCCGGCTACCGCCTGCTGTCGCTGCCCGAGCGGCTCAGGGTCGCCAGGGCCGCGCTGGCCATGCGCTTCCTGGACCCCGCCGACCCGGCGCTAGACGGCACCACCCTCGGCGACTGGCTGGCGGCCAGGGGCCAGAACGAGGCGGCGCGCCGGCTGATGTGGGACTTGTTCATCGTCTCGGCGCTCAACATCGCTGGTGATGAAGCCAGCCTGCCGCTGTCGGCGACCGTGATCAAGATGGCGCTGCTCGGCAAGCGGGGCGCGGCTGATATCGGTATCGCTAACGTGCCGCTCGGCGACATTCACGGCCAGGCGGCTGGCGAACTGCTCGGCAAGATTGGCGCCCGTGTCATGTACGGATCGAGGGCTGCCGCCGTCGAGGCACTGGCAGGCGGCAGATTCAGGGTGCGTATCGAGCCGGCGGCCGGCGGGACCCGCCTGGCCGACGGCAACGGGTCAGGGCCGGCCGCCGCTGAGGTTAGCGAACTTGGCGCTGACGGCGTGGTGCTGGCTGTCCCCGCGGCTCAGGCAGCCAGGCTGGCCGGACAGGCCGGCGTCACAGGCGCGGATCGCTGGGATGATCTGGGCACATCACCGATCGTCAACGTGCACGTCCTTTATGACCGGCAGGTCACCAGCCTGCCGTTCGCGGCGGCGGTCGAGTCGCCGGTTCAGTGGGTATTCGACAAGACCAGGCAGGCCGGGCTTTCCTCCGGGCAGTACCTGGCTGTCTCGCTGTCGGCGGCCGACAGCTATGTGGACGTTCCCGCCGCGTCACTGCGGGAGCAGTTCCTTCCCGCGCTCGAGCAGCTCTTCCCCGCGGCTGCCGGCGCCAGGGTTACCGACTTCTTCGTCACCAGAGAACGTCGTGCGACGTTCCGGCAGGCGCCGGGCATCGGCGCCATCCGGCCGGGCACCGCTACCTCGGTGCCAGGGCTCGTGCTGGCCGGAGCGTGGACCGACACAGGGTGGCCGGACACGATGGAGGGTGCCGTGCGTAGTGGGCAGCAGGCAGCGGACAGGCTGGTCAAGGAGCTGGTGAGCCAGCCAGCAATAACAATGACGAGCGAGGCCGGCGAGCGTCCGGCCGACGCGGTCCCGGCCGAGATCGGGCCAGCCGGGGCGGCGTCGTGACCGCCACCATCCCGGCCGGTGTCGAGACGGCCCGCGACCTTGTCGGTCCTGGGATCGAGGCTGCCGTGGCCAGGCTCAGTCCCGAGATCCGTCCGGTAGCGAGCTACCACCTCGGGTTCAGCGACGCCGCAGGAAAGCCGACCGGCAACCGGTCAGGCGGCAAGGCGCTGCGCCCGGCCCTGACGCTGCTCTCCGCGCGCGTCGCCGGCGCGCCCCCCGAGCAGGCGGTGCCCGCGGCCGTGGCCGTAGAGCTGGTGCACAACTTCTCGCTCCTGCACGACGACATCATGGACGGCGACACCGAGCGCCGGCACCGGCCGACCGCATGGACCGTCTTCGGCATCGGCCCGGCGATCCTGGCGGGAGACGCGCTCCAGGCGCTCGCGAACGACCTGCTGCTGGAGGGTCCGGCGCCGCAGTCGGTCTGGGCGTCCCGGTGCTTGGCCGCGGCCGTGCAGCGGCTCATCTCCGGTCAGGGCGCCGACCTGGCGTTCGAGCGGCGCGACCAGGTGAGCGTCGACGAGTGCCTGGACATGGCCGCGGACAAGACGGCCGCGCTGATGGCCTGCGCCTGCAGCATCGGCGCCATCTACGTGGGCGCTCCAGCCAGCACTGCCATGAGCCTGACCGCCTTCGGCGCGTACATCGGGCTGGCCTTCCAGCTCACCGATGACCTGCTGGGGATCTGGGGTGCACCCGAGGTCACCGGTAAGCCGGTGCGGTCGGACCTGAGGTCGAGAAAGAAGTCGCTTCCTGTCGTGGCGGCACTGGCCGGCGAGAGCGACGCGGCGCGCGAGCTCGCGCAGCTCCTCGCGATACCCGACCCGCTCGCTGAAGATCAATTGCTTCGCGCCGCGGAGCTGGTGGAGGCCGCTGGCGGCAAGAAATGGGTGGAGGCCGAGGCCGACACCGCGCTCTCGTCCGCGATGGGCTGCCTGAATGAGGCGGAGATGCCCGAGGACGTCCGTGCTGAGTTCGGCGCGATCGCAGAGTTCGTCACCGCGAGGCAGTGGTGAGCCAGAGCCAGGCAGCTGCCGCTGAGCAGCCCGTGGCGGGCGCTGTCGGCGCCGGCACCTCGCCAGCCGAGCTGGCGCGTACAACACTCAAGCGTGCGACCAGTCACCTGCTCGGTCTGCAGCACGCCGAGGGCTGGTGGCAGGGCGAGCTGGAGACGAACGTCACCATGGACGCCGAGGACCTGCTCTTCCGCGAGTTCCTCGGGGTACGGACGGCTGAGGAGACGGACGCGGCAGCGCGCTGGATCAGGTCGTGCCAGCGCGCGGACGGTACCTGGGCCAACTTCCGCGGCGGCGACGCGGACCTGTCCACCACAGTCGAGGCGTACGTGGCGCTGCGGCTGGCCGGCGACGAGCCGGAAGCTGAGCACATGGCAAGGGCGTCCGGATGGATCAGGGACGCGGGCGGGGTCGAGGCCACGAGGGTCTTCACCAGGATCTGGCTGGCCATGTTCGGCCAGTGGTCGTGGGACGACCTGCCGGTGATGCCGCCCGAGCTGATCTACCTTCCTGCGTGGTTCCCGCTGAACGTCTATGACTGGGCCTGCTGGGCCAGGCAGACGATCGTGCCGCTGACCATCGTCGGCTCGCTCCGGCCAGCCAAGGCGCTGCCGTTCGGCCTTGATGAGCTGTCCGCGCCCGCGGGCACGGCCAGGCTGAAGCCGGCCGCGGACGGCTGGACCCAGTTCTTCGAGCGGCTCGACCGGGCGCTGCACGGCTACGAGCGGTACATCAGAGGCCGTAAGCCGGCTGCGGCGGTCAGAACCGCCGCGATGCGCCGCTGCGCCGAGTGGATCATCACCAGGCAGGAGCGGGACGGCTGCTGGGGCGGCATCCAGCCGCCGTGGGTGTACAGCATGATCGCGCTGAGCTTGCTCGGCTACGGCCTGGAGCACCCGGTCATCCAGCGCGGCCTGGCGGGCCTGGACAGGTTCACTATCTGGGAGGACACGCCGGACGGCCGGGTCCGCCGGTTCGAGGCCTGCCAGTCGCCGGTCTGGGACACGGTGCTCACGCTCATCGCGCTGCGCGACGCCGGCCTGGAGGATGATCACCCGGCGCTGGTGTCCGCGACCAGGTGGGTGCTTGCCGAGGAGATCCGCGGACCTGGCGACTGGCAAGTTCGCAGGCCGGGCCTAGCGCCGGCTGGCTGGGCATTCGAGTTCGACAACGACGGATACCCCGACATCGACGACACGGCGGAGGCGGTGCTGGCGCTCGGCCGAGTGCGGATGCCGCCAGGGTCGGGCGCCGGAATGAGCGGCAACGCGGCGGCGGCGGAGCAGCGCGCGATCACGTGGCTGATCGGCATGCAGTCCAAGGACGGTGGCTGGGGAGCGTTCGACGCCGACAACACGGCCACGCTGGTGACCCGACTGCCGTTCTGCGACTTCGGCGAGGTCATCGACCCGCCGTCGGCCGACGTCACCGCGCACACCGTGGAGGCGCTGGCGGCCGCTGGCCTCGCGGGCAGCCGGGTCGCCCGGCGGGGCGTGATCTGGCTGCTGCGTAATCAGGAGCCTGACGGGTCCTGGTTCGGCCGCTGGGGAGCGAACTACATCTACGGGACCGGCGCGGTGGTACCCGCGCTGATCGCCGCGGGCGTGCGGCCGGAGAAGCCGGTCATCAGGCGCGCCGTGGCCTGGCTGGTCAGCCACCAGAACGCCGACGGCGGCTGGGGCGAGGATCTGCGCTCCTATTCCGATCCGAGCTGGGCCGGGCGCGGCGAGTCCACCGCGTCGCAGACCGCGTGGGCGCTGCTCGCGCTGCTAGCGGCGGGTGGCGCGGACGCGCAGGAGTCCGCCGACCGCGGCGTCGCGTGGCTCGCGGAGAACCAGCGACCGGACGGGACGTGGGACGAGCCGCAGTTCACGGGCACCGGTTTCCCCGGAGACTTCTACATCAACTATCACCTGTACCGGCTGATCTTCCCGGTCAGCGCGCTTGGCCGATACCTGGATGAGAGCCAATGAGCGAACCGGTAATCTGTGCTCCGCTGCGGGTCGAGGCCAGGGCCCTGCGGCGCGGTTTGCGCGGCGAGAACGGGCACCCGAGCCTGGACGTGCGCAGGACCGGTTACGGACCAGCCAGGTCGGCCGCCGCCGCCGCACGGCTCGAGCCGTCCGGCACCGGCATCGTGGTCGCGGGCGTCGCTGGCGCGCTCACCGACGACCTCAGCGTCGGCGATCTCGTCGTTGCCTCAGAGGTCAGGTACGGCGGCGAGACCGTCTGCTGTCCTTCGGCACCGCTGCTCGCCGGCGAGTTGCGGCGGGCCGGGTTGCGGGTGACGGTCGGCCCCATCGCGACCGTCGATCACCTGGTCGGCAGGGGTGAGCACGCGGCCCTGGCGGCCGCTGGCGCGATCGCGGTCGACATGGAGTCCGCTCCGCTGCTCGGCGGCGCGTCCGGTCGGCCTTCGGTCGTCGTCAGGGCGATCTCGGACACCCCGGCACACCCGCTGGCCAGCCCGAGGATCGTGACCGGCGGGCTCACGGCGTTGCGATCGCTGCGCCAGGCTGGCCCCGCGCTGACTCGGTGGGCCGCCGCGCTGTGTCCGCGGCAGGTGCTGATGGCCAGCCCGCGGTCGTTCTGCGCTGGGGTCGAGCGGGCGATCGAGATCGTCGAGCTTGCCCTGGAACGGCATGGCGCACCGGTCTACGTGCGCAAGCAGATCGTCCACAACAAGACCGTCGTGGCCGAGCTTGAGCAGCTGGGCGCGATCTTCGTGGACGAACTCGACCAGGTGCCGGACGGCGCGAACGTGGTGTTCTCCGCGCACGGGGTCGCACCAGAGGTGCGCCGCGAGGCGCAACGACGCGGCTTGGCGGCCGTCGACGCCACCTGCCCGCTGGTCGCGAAGGTGCATGCCGAAGCGCGCAGGTTCGCCTCCGACGGATATCTGGTCGCGCTGATCGGGCACGCGGGCCATGAGGAGGTCGAGGGCACGCTCGGCGAGGCGCCTGGATCGATGGCGCTGGTCGAGACCGCCGCCGACGTCGCCAGCTTGGAGCCTGATGATCCTGGCAAGGTCGCGTACCTGATGCAGACCACCCTCGCGGCCGAGGAGGCTGACGGCATGGTCGACGCGATCCTTGACCGGTTCCCCGCTGCGCGCGGTCCTGGCAGCGACGACATCTGCTACGCGACGACCAACCGCCAGCGCGCCGTGCGGGCGATCGCCGACGACTCCGACCTCGTGCTGGTCGTCGGCTCGTCCAACTCGTCCAACTCGCTGCGCCTGGTGGAGACCGCTCAGCGGTCAGGGACAACGGCGTACCTGGTCGACAGCGCAGAAGATGTCGAGCTCGGCTGGCTGGCAGATGCCGCGACGATCGGAATCACCGCGGGGGCATCGGCGCCGCCCGCAGTGGTTGGTCAGATCGTCACGGCGTTGTCAGGGCTCGGCGCGATCGAGACGAAGGAAGTCGTGGTAACGACCGAGGCCGTTCAGTTCGGACTGCCTAGGGAGCTACGGCAGTAACAAAGCTGACGCGGTCGACGGGGGCCGCGCCAGCCCATAACAGGGGATAACAACGAGTGCCTCGGCAGTCACTGACGAGACACTACGTAACTAAAGAGAAAGCTGGTGCCCAAGTGTCTATGCCGCTGCGCCAGAGCCTGCGGATCGGTGCTTACCTGATGAGCCAGAAGCTGGCCAGGAGAGAGAAGTTCCCGCTGATCGTAGAGCTCGAGCCGCTGTTCGCCTGCAATCTGAAGTGCGCGGGTTGCGGCAAGATCCAGGAGCCGGCCTCCATGCTGAAGCAGCGGATGCCGGTCGAGCAGGCCATTGCCGCCATCGAGGAGTGCGGCGCGCCGATGGTGTCGATCGCCGGCGGGGAGCCGCTCATGCACCCGCAGATCGAGGTGCTGGTGTCTGAGCTGATCAAGCGCAAGAAGTACGTGTTCTTGTGCACGAACGCGCTGCTGCTGCCGAAGAAGCTGGACAAGTTCACCCCGTCCCGCTACTTCGCCTTCGCCGTGCACATCGACGGCCTGCAGGAGCGGCACGACGAGTCGGTCTGCAAGGAAGGCGTGTTCGACGAGGCCGTGGCCGCCATCAAGGAGTGCCAGCGCCGCGGCTTCCGGGTCACGACGAACACCACGTTCTTCACCACGGACTCGCCGCAGACCGTGATCGACGTGCTCAACTACCTCAACGACGACCTCAAGGTCGACGAGATGATGATCTCGCCGGCCTACGCCTACGAGAAGGCGCCCGACCAGGAGCACTTCCTCGGCGTGACGGAGACCCGCGAGCTGTTCAGCAAGGCCTTCGCCGAAGGGAACAGGAAGCGCTGGCGGCTGAACCACTCGCCGCTCTTCCTTGACTTCCTGGAGGGCAAGGCCGACTTCAGCTGTACAGCGTGGGGCATCCCCTCGTACTCCCTCAAGGGCTGGCAGCGGCCCTGCTACCTGATGGGCGACAGCTACGCCAAGACCTACCGGGAGCTTATCGACGACACTGACTGGGACAAATACGGCCGAGGCAAGGACCCGCGCTGCGCGAACTGCATGGCGCACTGCGGCTATGAGCCGTCGGCGGTGCTCGCCACGATGGGCTCGCTGAAGGAGTCGCTGCGCGCGATGCGCGGTAGCTAGCCCCGGCGCTTCGCCGCTGTTCCAGCGCAGCCCGGCCACCAGATCGATCTGGAGGCCGGGCTGCCGCTTTCGCACGGCCGGTCGCTGAACGATATGCCCTGGCGGAGCGTATTACAGGCGGGAGTCGATAAGGCTCTGGACAAGACGCAGTCAGGACGTAACTAGGACAACGTGCCCGATCGGACGGGCATGCAGATGGCGCTCCGCGGTTTCCCTGCCGATGGTGGCCGGCCGGGTGTTTCCGCGGTCAGCTGGGTGTGCCGCCGGACGGGATGAGTGGATCGAGGTACTGCGGTGAGCCAAGCGTGTGCGCGATGGCGAGGTGATATCGGCGCGTATATCGTCGGTGCGCTTGACCAGCCTGCGTCCGCTGACATCCGTCGCCACCTGCGTGCGTGCGAGGACTGCAGGACCGAGTACGAGGATCTCCTGCCGGTTCGCGACTGGCTGACCCAACTTAGCGCCGACGGATCCGCGGTCAGGCGGCGGCTGAGCGGCCCGGTGCTGCACGCGGTGGGCCCGGCGCAGTCGAGGGCCGGGCGGCGTTGGCTGGCAACAGTCATCACGGCGGCCGCAGCCGCGGCGCTCGGCGTGTTCACCAACTTCGGCAGCAATCCGGTGGTGGCGGCCTTCCGTGCCACCGATCACGCGACCGGCGTGCACGGGCAGGCGCGCTTGCAGACAACACCGGCCGGAACAAGGATCAACCTGATCGTCAGCGGGCTCCCGGCCGACGAGCGGTGCCGGCTCGTCGCCATCTCGCGCCGCGGCACCGACGTGGCCGCAAGCTGGAGCGCCAGGTATGACGGGACCGCCAGGATCATCGGCACCAGCGCCATCCCTGAGAGCCAACTCACCGCGCTGCGGGTGGAGTCGGCCAGCCACCGGCCACTGCTCATCATCAGGCTTGCCAGCACCCGGCCGGGCTAGAGGCGCCTGGGTTGATGATCATGCCGGCGGGGGATTTACCTCATCATGGCCCGCCACCACCCACTGCGGGCCCTGAGAGGGGACCCGTTATGTCTGACGATCACGCTCAGCACGACGGCCATGCCCACGACCACGATCCGACCTTCTACCGGTCCCCCCGCGATGCCGCCGCAGGTCCGCCGGAGAAGCTGGCGTACGTAGCAGCCTTCGCCAAGCCTGCCGACAAGCCAGACGCGATCGCCGTCGTCGACACCGACCCGGCCTCGCCGAGCTATGCGACGGTCGTGGGCTTCACCGAGCTGCCGCACACCGGTGACGAACTACATCACTTCGGCTGGAACGCGTGCTCGAGCGCGCTGTGCCCGACCGGTGACCACAATCACGGCGACCGCAGGTACCTGGTCGTGCCAGGGATCAGGTCCTCGCGCGTCTACATCCTCGACACCAAAGAGACGCCGACATCCCCGCAGGTCACGAAGGTGCTCGGGCCGGAGGAACTCGGCAAGAGGGCCGGTTACTCGCGCCCGCACACGGTGCACTGCGGCCCTGGCTACCTGTACATGTCGTGCCTGGGCGGCGCGGACGGCGAAGACGGCCCTGGCGGGGTGGCGCTGCTCGACCACGCCACCTTCGACGTGATCGGCCAGTTCGAGCAGGACCGGGGCGATCAGTACCTGGCCTATGACGTCTGGTGGCACATCAACGACGACGTCCTGGTCACTTCCGAGTGGGCCACGCCGTCGATGATCGAGGACGGGATCGTGCCTGAGCTGCTGCTCGGCCGGAAGTACGGCCACCGGCTGCACTTCTGGGACATGAAGACCCGCAATCACGTGCAGACCGTTGACCTCGGCGACCAGCACCAGATGGCGCTCGAACTGCGCCCGGCCCACGACCCGGCGAAGAAGTACGGATTCGTCGGCGTCGTCGTCAGCGTCGAGGATCTGTCCGCGTCGATCTGGCTCTGGCACGAGGCCAACGGCGAGTGGGCGGCGACGAAGGTGATCACCATCCCGGCAGAGCCCGCTCCCGCCGAGCAGCTTCCGCCGCTGCTGCAGGGCTTCGGGGCAGTACCGCCGCTGGTGACCGACATCGCGCTGTCTGTGGACGACCAGTCTCTGTACGTCTCCTGCTGGGGGACTGGCGAGCTGAAGCAGTATGACGTCAGCGATCCGTTCCACCCGGTGCAAACCGGTTCGGTGCGGATCGGCGGCATCGTCGGCCGCAAGCCGCACCCGGCCAGGCCAGGGCAGGCGCTCGCCGGCGGGCCGCAGATGGTCGAGGTCAGCCGCGACGGCAAGCGGGTGTATTTCACCAACTCGCTGTACGGCGCGTGGGACGAGCAGTTCTACCCCGACGGCGTCGGTGCGTGGATGACCAAGCTCGATGTCGGCCAGGGCGGCGGCCTCAGCTTCGATCCGCGGTTCTTCCTCGAGGGCGACGTCTTCCGTGGGCGCCGCGTGCACCAGGTCAGGCTCGAGGGTGGGGATGCTTCTAGCGACTCGTACTGCTACTCCTGACCGCGTGCTGCTGGCGCTACGCGTGCCGGGTGATTCGCTGGCACCCGCTGCCCGCTGGCGGCGGGTGCTCCAGCTCTGCCTGGCCGGACTCTGGCTGCTCGACGGCGTGCTGCAGGTCCAGGTCTTCATGTTCAGCCACGGCTTCGCCGATTCGGTCGCCGACGCGGCGGGCGGCAATCCGGCCATCGTCGCCGGGCCGGTCAGCTGGTCGAGCAGGCTGATCGGGGCGCACGGCGCTGTTGCCACGATCGCGATCGCCGCTGTTGAGGTGCTGATCGGGCTCGGCATCGCGTGGCGGCCGACGGTCAGGCTCGCGCTCGGCGTCTCGCTCGCCTGGGCCCTGGGTGTGTGGTGGCTAGGGGAGGGCTTCGGCGGCCTCTTCACCCCGGACGCGAACGCCGTCGCGGGCGCCCCTGGCGCCGTGATCATCTACGCGATGCTCGCTGCTGTTTTGTGGCCGCCCCGCCAGGCTGCCGGTCGTGCTGCCAGCGGTAGCGGAGCCGGCCGCGGTGCAACCGGCGGGCGGCCCGGAGCGTGGGGCAGCAGTGCCGCTGCGGCTGGTGGCACCGTCGCGTCCGGGCCTGCGGCGACGGCGCTGTGGCTGCTGCTCTGGGGCGGCCTGGCTGTGCTTAGCCTCTGGCAGGCGGTCACCGCGCCAACGACGCTCCAGCGGTACTTCACCGACATGGCCGGCGGGCAGCCGCGCTGGCTGGCGTCGGCAGACACGGCGCTGGCCGGGCAGCTTGCGCACAACGGCGCGACCGTCAGCCTGGTGCTCGCCGGGCTGCTGGCCGTGATAGCTGCCGCCGTGTTCCTTCCGGTTGCGGGGCGCCGGCTCGTGCTCGGTGTCGCCGCCGCGCTGGCCGTCGTCGTCTGGTCGATCGGCCAGGGCTTTGGCGGGATCCTGACCGGGATGGCCACGGACCCGAACTCCGGGCCGCTGCTGCTGCTCGCCATCGTCGCCTACTGGCCAGCTCGCGCGGTTGTGACCGCCGACGCGTCGGTGGACGCCGGCGAGCTGGCGGGGTCGGCCAGGCCGTCCCCGGTGCGCACGGCTCGTCCGATGGTCAGCGGGGCTGGATCAGGCGTGACATCGACGTGATGAACATACTGATGGCGATCGCGATGGCCTCGATGCTCGCTGGTCGGCTGAATCCGGTACTCGAAATCGTCTGGCTCGTCACCTTCGCCGCGGCATCGGCCTGGTTCGCGGGGCATGCGGTCCGGGTCTGCCTGCGCAGGGCGATGCCCGGGCAGCACGTCATGCACCTGCTCTCGTGCGGCGGGATGCTCGTCATGCTCGCGGCGCCAACGGCCGGAGCGGGCGCGATGAGCATCGCCGGAGCGGGCGCGCGGCCCGCGGTGCTGGTGCCGACGCTCGCCGCCGTGTTCGCGGTGGCCATGGCCGGCTCGGTCGTGGTGCTCACCGACCGGCTCCCTGCGCTGCCTGGCGTGCGGCGTTGGCCGTCCTTTGCGCGGGCCAGGAGCGCCGGCCGTCCGTCGCTGCGGCTGTCCTGCCAGGTCGCGCTCGGGCTGGCGATGGCATGCATGCTGATCCAGATGCTCTGATCACCTGACTGGCGGCGGCGTTCCGTCCGCGCTGGCGGCGAGACTGGGGTTCCACGAGCACACGAGGCAGCCGTGCCGGAACGCCGACCTGGCGAACTCCAGTGCGTATGCATGCGGATCGTCGGCGCCGCGGACGTCGTCCCAGGCCAGGAGGTACTCGCCGAGCTGGCCGCTCCAGACAGCGGCGGCCGGCGCGAGGTCCGCACCAGCGTAGCCGTCGGGGGCTGGGTGCGCGTAAGCGTAGAACGCGGCCTCGGGGTGCCGTGGGTCCCCTGGCCACCAACCGACGGCGATCTCCTGGGCGTCCATCGCGTTGCGCATGATGAAGTCCTCGCTCGGCGGCTCGGCGGGCTGACCTGAGAACAGGTTCACCGCCAGATCGAAGGATCCCCACCAAGCGTTCACGGGGGTGGACTTGCCCCGGTACGGCGCCCGGAACTCCGCGAGCACGGCCGCGGCTCTGGTCGCCGCAGCGAAATAGGCGCTGACCTGGTCGGTGTCATAGCTGGCATGCTCGGTGTCCTCGTCCAGCGGCGCGCTCCACGGCACCTCTTGCGGCGTCGGGTCGAAGGGGACAGGTCCCGCCAGGTCGCGTACGGCTTCGAGCAGGGCCCGTGTCACCTCGCCGACGGGCCGGTCAGGGGCGAGTCCGACGCGCGCTGCCCGTCCGTCACTGTGCTCGGCGACCGCTTCATGCGCGTGCAGATCGAGCAGGATGACCAGGCATCCCGAGCCGTCAGGGGCCGGCAGCGGTGCGGTCTCCCAGCCGCGTGCCGTCAGCCGGAGCGCGGCATGCTGAAGCTGGGGCTCGGGCGGCGCGAGCTTGGCTGCCAGCTTTCCGAGCACCTGAGTGTGGGCGTGCAACGTGTCGCAGGTCGCCTTCCAGTGCCAGTACGACACGTCCGGCCAGTCCCTCGTCATGACTCGCACGCTATTGCCGACGCGCGCCGCGGCTCAACCTGGCACGCCGGGGCCTGACCGCCGGCCTGCGCTCGTGCCCGGTACGTCGGCTCATGCCTGATAAGAGCGGCTCGCTGATGGCTGGGCGCCGTGTCACATCTGCTTACTGTGGTTCGTCACCGGTATGACGGATGATGCGAAGGGAAGTCCGATGACCGGATCCGACTGGCTGGCATACCAGTTCGAAGACAACCGCACCCATCTGCAGGCTGTCGCGCTGCGCATGCTCGGCTCGTCGAGCGAGGCCGACGACGCCGTGCAGGAGGCCTGGCTGCGGCTCAGCCGGTCAGATACCAGCGACGTCGAGAACCTGACCGGGTGGCTCACGACCGTCGTTGCGCGGATCTGCCTGGACATGCTCAGGTCCCGCGCGTCGCGTCGCGAGGCTCCGCTGGAGGACGCCGGAGCACCGGAGGTCAGCGACGCGGCGGCAGCCGACCCTGAGGATCAGGCAATGCTTGCCGACTCCGTCGGGCTCGCGCTGCTCGTGGTGCTCGGCACGCTGACGCCGGCGGAGCGGGTGGCTTTCGTCCTGCATGACATGTTCGGTGTGCCGTTCGACGAGGTCGCGGGCATCGTTGGGCGCTCGCCGACGGCCGCCAGGCAACTGGCGAGCCGGGCGCGCCGGCGGGTGCAAGGCGCGGACGCCGTCGCCGATGGGCATGTCGGCAGGCGCAGGGAGATCGTGGACGCGTTCCTCGCCGCATCACGCGGCGGCGACTTCGAAGCGCTCCTCGCGTTGCTCGATCCCGATGTCGTGCTCCGCACCGACCCGGCCGGAGTGCGGATGGGCTCCCCGGCTGAACTCGTCGGCGCGACGGCGGTGGCAGGGACGTTCTTCGGGCGCGCGAGGGCGGCCAGGGCGGCGCTGCTGGACGGCGCGCCGGGCCTGGTGTGGTCTCACCGCGGCGAGCCGCGCATGCTGTTCGGATTTACGATTGCGGACGGGAAGATCACAGGCATCGAGCTCATCGCCGACGCCGACCGGATCAGTGCGTGCGATGTCGTGGTGATCGATGGCTGAGCGGGCCGATCCCGGCTCCGCAGCCGGTAGCAGGGGAGGTGGCGCGGCCGTGACCGAGGTGAGCTATTCGGTGCGCCCGATCGGATGGGTGCAGTCGCCGCTGACCGATCTCGATGCGGCACCCAGGCAGGGCGACGAGGGCGCGCCCGACGCCTGTCTGGTCTTGGAGCCGCAGGTGGCTGTCGCCATGTCCGGTCTCGAGGAAGGGACTGAGGTCATCGTGCTGACCTGGCTCGACCGGGCCAGCAGGGACGTGTACCAGGTGCATCCGCGCGGTGACCAGAGCCGCCGGGTCCATGGCGTCTTCAGCACCCGCTCGCCGGATAGGCCGAATCCGATCGGCCTGCACACGGTTCTGATCACGGGGATCGAAGGCACCAGGATCACCGTCAGCAACCTCGAGGCCGTCGACCGCACCCCGATCCTCGACATCAAGCCCTTGCTCGGCGCCGTCGATCAGCGCTGACCCGAGATCACTCCCCAGCCGGCGGCCGCCTCGCCTCGCGGGGATACTGCTGTGGTGCCGACCGAACCCGATACCTACCTGCACGGCCACCACGACAGCGTGCTGCGCTCGCACCGCTGGCGGACCGCGGAGAACTCAGCCGCTTACCTGCTCGCCAGGCTGACGCCGGGCGCCGACATCCTGGATGTCGGCTGCGGCCCAGGCACGATCACGGCGGACCTCGCTGCCCGCGCTGCACCAGGCCGGGTCGTCGGCGTCGACGCCGCCGGTGACGTGCTGGCGGAGGCGCGCGAAGCGGCGGCGCGCCGGGGTGTGTCCAATGTCAGCTTCGAGGTCGGCGACGTCTACCGGCTGGCGTTCGGCGACGGATCTTTCGACGTGGTGCACGCGCACCAGTTGCTGCAGCATCTGTCCGACCCGGTCGCGGCGCTGAAAGAGCTACGCCGGGTGTGCCGCGACGGCGGGCTCGTCGCCGCCAGGGACAGCGACTACGGCGGCATGATCTGGTATCCGGACCACGACGACCTGGCCGAATGGCTGGCGCTGTACCGGCAGGTCGCGCGCGCCATCAGCGGCGAGCCCGACGCCGGCCGCCGCCTCCTGTCATGGGCCCAGGCGGCCGGATTCGCCGGGATCGAGGCGTCTGCCAGCGCGTGGTGCTACACCAGCCCGGAGGACAGGTCATGGTGGGGCAGGCTCTGGGCCGACCGGCTGACTAAGTCGTCGTTCGGTGACCGCGCCATGGATTTCGGGTTCGCCACCAGGCAAGACCTGGACCGGCTTGCGAATGCGTGGCTGACGTGGGCGGGCAGCGAAGACGGCTGGTTCCTGATCCCGCACGGCGAGATCCTGTGCTGGCCGAGCCGCCGATGACTACCGCAGCGATGCTCGCGACCGCTGGGCTGGCTCCTGCCTGATCCTTGGCTGCTCCTCGTTCCGCTGCCAGGACGGTGAGCGGCTGAGCGCCAGAACGGCCGCGGTGAGTACTGCAACCGGGAGCACGGCGAGCAGCAGGATCCAGCCGTGCCGGACGTGCTCATCGAACGCCACCGCCCCCCATAGCGTGGCGACCACGGGGTCGACGAGTGTGATGCCCGGCTGCGCTGCCGCGAGCGTCCCCGCGTGATAGGCGTTCTGTAGCAGCCAGGTGGAAACCAGTCCGGCCGTCGCGCACGCGTAGAGCTGCCAGGACGAGAGCACGCCGCTGATGCCCTGCCCGGTGAACTGCGAGGTCATGCCCTTGGTGAAGGCTGCCGTAAGTCCGTAGCCGAAGCCGCTGGCCACGCCGAGCAACGCCGATCTGACGGCGGGCCGGCGCTGGGCCTTGGCAGCCACGTACAGGCTCGCGATCACGGCCACGTTGGCCGTCGAGCCGGCCAGCCAGACGACCGCCGATACCGGCCCGCCGTGACCAGGCTGCGGGTCGAGCAACACGAGCAATCCGATCACGCCGGCGGTCATGGCGACGATCGCGGCCCAGTCTCTGGTCGGCAGGTGACCGCCGAGAACCCAGGCACCGCCGACCAGCGTGAGCGGGAGTTCGAGGATCACGATCAGCTGGACGGCGGCAAGCTGCCCGGTCCCGAGCGCCGCGGCTGCGAGCACGAAGGACGTCAGCATCAGCAGCGCAGCGGCGAGCCAGGCCCGGCGACGCAGCAGGTCGGCGAAGAGCCGGAGCCGGAAAGCCAGGTGTGCTGGTGCTTCGCGGCTCGCTTTGCGATTGAGCACGTCGCCGACCGCATTCACGATCGCGGCACAGAACGCCAGCGCATAGCTGATCACAGGGCCCCCGCTGACATGAGCGGATTCCTACCCGTGACCTGTGCGCGTAACATAGGGCGGCTTTATGTTACGCATGACCGACTCGCGGGTAAGCTGCTGATATGCCACACCGCTAGGGCTCGCCTCTCGGCCGCCTTTATCTGGTTACCAGAGCTGATCTTCCTTCCGGCATCCAGGCCTGCCAGGCTGCGCACGCGGCCCTCGATTTCGCTGTCGCCTATCCGGATCTGACCCGTGCCTGGCACGTCATATCGAACACCCTGGTCATACTCGCGGCTCCCGACGAACTCGCGCTCGGCTGGCTCTGTGCCGACGCCGAAGCCGCCAGTTTGCGCCTGGTCAGGTTCTATGAACCAGATCTGGATGCTTCGCTCACCGCCGCCGCTTTTGAACCAGCCGCCGCCAGGCTCCTGCGCGCGCTTCCGCTCGCGCTGACGAGCTGGGCAGCGGCTGTCCCTAGCACCTCCTCACAACGAGAGGAGGTGAGAACATGACCACCCCGACATCGACTGATCTCCGGGCTGACCTGGTAGAGCTGACCGCCGAGCGGGACGCGCTGCGCGCCCAGCTCGAGGGCGACCTGCCGGCCGCGACGCGCTGGCTGCAGCGGAAGGTGTGGCGCCAGGCCGCCGCCCTCGACGCGCTGAACCGGCGGGTTGTTGGCCAGCGGTTCGTGCTGCGGACGCTGGACGAACTGGGCAGGTCGCTGACCGCGGCCGAGTACCAGGCGGCCAGGGCCAGGGTTGTCGATCAGGCTCTGCTGAGCAGGATCGAAGATCCCGACGCGGCCTGAGTCAGGCATCATGAGGTGAGCGGCAGGCGCCGCCGCTCGCCTGCGCCCCAGGGGCCCGACGGCAGGGCGGCCGCCTCTAAAGCGGCGCGCAGCGGGTTCGACTCCCGCCTGGGGCACACCTGGTCAGATCGCGGGCGGGAAAGCAGCTGAATTCGACGCTGAATGCGCCGGGAGTTCCATTCAGCCATTTGGCCAGGGCCAAGTTGACATGCCTTTTTTTGGAGCGAGGAGCGACAACAACACTCACCCGCCGGGCAATCACATCCGGCCGATCTGGCCACGACGTGGGTGTTCTGTCGGCCCCTCGAAGCTTGCCTAGCGGCCGAGTGCGCGTGTTCCGCTTCGTCGAAGCGGAGCCCGTGATTCGGGCAGACAACGGAGAAGCCACGTGCCAGATCGAAGTCCCGGTTAGGATTTGCGTGGGGCAATAGTCACGATCGTCGGCCAGGTCGGGCGGATTCCTGGTTGCCGCGGGTGAAGTGCGCGGCGCGGGGGTGGTGATCCTCAGCGAGGCCGAGGGCGTGGCTACCGTCTCGCCAGAACATGCGAGACGGGCGTAGTGAACAGGCGGGAGGGCTGACCGTGCGTCGACGTCGCGAGCGCAAGGCATCCAGCGATCCCGCGGGCACGCTGGGCGATCAGGCAGGTTCTGGCCAGGCACCGGGTCAGCAGGCTCAGGCGGCTGGGCAGGTGCCACCGGACGCCATGGCGCAATCGTCGGTGCCGCCCGAGACAGCGGGTACCCCGACGGCCGCCTACTGGACCCCAGGTCGCCCGGTCGCCGGGCACGCCGCTGTCGCGGCCTCCGAGGACAGCGGGCCTGGCAGCCAGGTGAGGCCTGAATGGTCGTCCCCGCCAGCCGGTCAGGCGGGGCCTGATTCGCGGTCGGGTTCAGCGCCAGGCTCAGGGCAGGATCGATGGGCATCCGCAGGACTGTCGTCAGGCCCGGGAAGCCAGCAGACCCGGCCCGTGTCGCGCGATCCGCTGCAGGGCAAGCAGCCGGGCGAGCCCGGTGCATCCGGTCAGCAGGGTTCTGCCGGTCAGCAGGGTTCTCCGGCCAGCAGGGCGCTCCGGTCAGCACGGCTCTGCCGGTCAGCACGGCTCTGCCGGTCAAACCGCATACGGCGGTGACCTTGGCTACAGCCGCTATCAGGGCCACGCCAGCGGGCAGACGCAGCCCTGGCAGGACCAGGCCGGTCAGAGCCCGGCTGGCCTTGGCGGCGGCACCAGTCAGCAGGGTAGTGACGGTGGCGAGCGCTACAGTTCTGGCAGCGGATACGGCGGCGAGCGCACATATGGCGGCGACCGCCCGTACGGCAGCGAGCATGGGCACAGCACCGAGCATGGGCACAGCACCGAGCATGGGCACAGCAGCGAGCGCGGCTACGGCGGCCAGCAACCCGACCGCAGCGAGGGACGTGAATCTGGTCAGCGCGGCTACGGCAGCCAAGGCGGCTACGAGACCTGGCAGGGCAGCGGCCAGCAAGGTTCCGGCGGCCAGCTAGGTCCTGGCGGCCAACCCAGCGATGCTGGCCAGTGGGACGAAGCCCGGCAGCGAGGTGACGTCTGGCAGCGTGGTGATGGCGGCGAGCGCGGCTACGGCTCGCCACGCGGCAGCTCGAAGCAGGAGCAGGAGGGCCCGGCAGGCTTCCAGGGCCCTGGCGGCTCCTATGGCTCTGGCGGCTATCAGGGCTATAGCGGTCAGCAAAGCACGGCCGGCTATGAGGGTTATCAGGACTCGGCCGGTCAGGCTGGCTATGGCGGCCAGAACAACTACGGCCAAGACGGGTATGACCGGTATGGGTACGGCCAATCTGGTCGCAGCGGCGACTCGGGTTACGGTCAGTCGAGTTACGACCAGTCGGGCTATGGCCAGCCTGACTACGGCCAGTCGGGTTACGGCCAGTCGGGTTACGGCCGGTCGGGCCACGGGGAGAGCGGATACGGGCAGTCGGGCTCCGGCGAGTCGGGCTCCGGCGAGTCGGGCTCCGGCCAGTCCGGCTCCGGCCAACCTGACTACGGCCTGTCTTACTACCGGCAGTACGGCTACGGCGGGGCGCAGTACGGGCAGGCTGGCGCTGGTCAGAATGGCACTGGCCAGAACGGCTATGGAGGTCGGCTGGGCAACGCGGGGCGCAGTGACCCGCTGCAGCCTGGCTATCCCGGCGAGAGCGGGTATCGGCGTCAGTACGGCAATCCGCTGCAGGAGGGCGGCGGCCAGACCTGGTCAGCGAGCCAGGGCCAGCCGGCCAGAAGCCTCCGGACAGGCAAGTCCCGGGTCAGCCAATCCCGGGTCAGCCAATCCCGGGTCAGCCAATCCCGGGCCAGCCAGTCCCAGGCCAGCCAATCCCAGGCCAGGTCGGTCCTGGCCAGCTAGACCCAAGCCAGGCGGGCCCCGGATCGCCGAGCCCGGCGTCAGTGAGCCCTGGATCGCCTGGCGCTGATCAGTGGCTCCAGTCCACGCCGATGGCCGACTGGATGATTCAGCCGCTCGGATCGCAGGCGTCCCAGACGCAGCCAGCAGGCCAGGCGTCGCCGCAGGCAAGACCGGGTAGTGCCGCTGATGTGGCCGGACCAGGGGGATCGCCCCCGCTCGCCGGGCCGCAGATGCCGCGCGAGCGCCGGTCGAAGCGTCGGACGCTGGCGATCGTAGTCGTGGTCGTCGTGCTGCTCGCCGGCGCCATCGCGGCCGGCGGCGGCTACTTCCTGCTGCGCACCAAGGGCAGCCCGCAGGCAACCGCCGCCGCCTACCTAAGCGCCTGGCAGCACGGCAACTTCAAGGCCATGAACAAGGTCAGCGTGGCTGTTCCGCAAGGCGGCATCGCAGCTCCGCTGACCCAGGCTGAGACCCAGCTAGGAGTCCGCAGCACTACGCTGAAGCTCGGCGGGGTCACCGTCAGCGGCGGAACGGCGCTGGCCCATTTCACGGTCACAGATGTCCTCGCGAGCAACCACACCTGGATCTACCAGGGCCAGCTCCAGCTGCTGAAGCGGGACCGTCAGTGGTGGGTGAACTGGAGCCCGGCAGCGATCTATCCAGGCCTGCGAGCGGGAGACAAGTTCACTCTCACCTCCGCGTGGCCTGCGAGGGCGCAGATCTTCACTGCCGACGGCACGGTGCTCAGCTCACCGGCGACGATCTCGGAGTCAGGCTCTCTCGGCCTGCTTACGGGGCTCGTCGTGCACGCGACGGCGAAGCAGGCCAAGCACCTCGGCGCTCCGTACAAGGCCGGCGACCTGATCGGCGAAGGCGGCATCGAGCAGGCTTATCAGTCCCGCCTCGCCGGCAGCCCGTCATTGACCATCAAGATCGTTGACTCGGCGAAGCACACGGCGCGCGCGGCGCATAGTTTCGCCGCGATCCCTGGCAAGCCGGTGCGGACAAGCATCAGAATGTCCGTCCAGCTCGCGGCATCACGCGCGGTCTCGAGCGCCAGCACAAGCAAGCCCATCGACATGGTGGTGATCCAGCCGTCGACTGGCGACATACTCGCCGTGGTCGAGCGGCCAGGCGGCTACGACCGGGCGCTCGACGGCACATTCCCGCCAGGCTCCACCTTCAAGATCGTGACAGCCTCTGGCCTGGCAAGGGCGGGCATGACCCCGGCCAGCCAGGTGCAGTGCCCGCCCAAGGTGAACATCGACGGCGCGACGTTCCACAACGACAAGAACGAGCAGCTCGGCACGACCGACCTGCTGCACGCGTTCGCGATCTCGTGCAACACCACCTTCGCCGAACTGGCGACGCAGCGGCTGAGCGGCACCACGCTCAGGTCGATGGCCATGGCGTACGGGTTCAACTCCAAGCCGGAGATCGGGATCCCGGGCGCCAAGCTCGGCTCGTTCGAACTGCCGTCAGACCAGGCCGCGCTCGCTGCCGACGCCTTCGGCCAGGGCAAGGACCTGGTCAGCCCGCTCAGCCAGGCCTCGCTGGTGGCCGCGATAGCGAGCGGCACCTGGCGCCCGCCGATGCTGGTGACCGATCCGCGACCGAAGCAGCGGGCGCATCCGCATGCGATCAGCCCGAAGATCCTCGACACGCTGCGGCCGATGATGCATGCCGTGGTCACGATCGGAACGGCGGCGGGCGTCGGCTTCCCGCCCGACGTCTACGGCAAGACCGGCACCGCCGAGTACCAGGTTGGTCAGAAGCTCAGGTCGCACGGCTGGTTCATCGGGTATCGCGGCAACCTGGCTTTCGCGGTGATCGTCGAGGGCGGCGGCTTCGGGGCCAGCAGCGCGGGTCCGATCGCGAACACGTTCCTGCGCGGGGTGCTGACCGGCTGGGCAGGCCTCAGCCAGGCCGGCGCGGATCGGGCGTCCTGGTGACCACGCGCCCAGCGTGTCGCCGCGAGCCTGGCGAACTCGGCCGAGTCGGCGATCGCTGCGCCGCACTGATCGTTGTTGAAGTAGACGTAGACCGGCGCCTGTTCCGGCCATGCCGCCCGGATCCGCTCCAGCCAGGACCGCAGCGCGCTGGTGCCGTAGCGTGGCCACGGCTGCGCCGCGCCCTCGTGAAACCTGAGGTAGCCCCACCCGGCCGTCTGCCATAGCGGCGTCACCGGACGCCCGCGCCGGTCGGCCCAGCACAGCGCTGCGTCGTGGGCGGCGAGCAGGTCGCGGATCTCGCTGGTCCACCAGGACGGGTGCCTGGGCTCGACCGCGACGCGCACCGGGGCCTCGCCTCCGGCCTTCGCGAACTCGGCGAGGCATGCGTCCAGGCGCGGTGGGTCGGCGGCGAGATTCGGCGGCAACTGGAGCAGGACGGGCCCGAGCCGCCGGCCGAGGCCAGCGGCGCTCGACATCAGCCGCGAGACCGGCTCAGCCGGATCGCGCAGCCGCCTGATGTGGGTCAGGTAGCGGCTGGCTTTGATCGCCATCACGAAGTCTTCTGGCGTCCTGGACTGCCATCCGGCGAACGTCTCCCTGGCTGGCAAGCGGTAGAAGGTGCCGTCGTTCTCCACTGTTGCGTACTGGCTGGCGTAGTGCTCGAGCCAGCGCCTCTGCGGGACATCAGCCGGATACAGGACGTCGCGCCAATGGCGGTACTGCCAGCCCGAGGTTCCGACGAGGATAGGCACGCACGTAAATCTGCCCGGCGCCGGCCGTCGTATGCGGTGATCGAGGCCAGCCCCGGTTCGCAGCGGCTACCTAATCGGCACCAGGCCAGCGTGCGCGTCGAGCAGCTCGTCGCATAGGGCCACGATCTGGTCGGTGGTCAGCGTCGCCGCGGTGTTCGGGTCGAGCAGCGCTGCCTGGTAAACGAGATCTCTGCTGCCGGTCAGCGCCGCCTGGACGGTCAGCTCGACCACGTTGAGGAACGTTCGGTTCAGCGCGGCGAGCTGGACAGGCAGTGCCCCGACCGGCACCGGACGCGGCCCGTTCTTGCCCAGCTCGCAGGGCACCTCGACGCAGGCATTGCCAGGAAGGTTGTCGATCAGCCCGTCGTTGCGGACGTTGACGTAGATCTCCTGCTCGGCGCCGGTCTGCAGCGAGTAGATGAACTGCGAGGCGAGTTCGGCGGTCGGCTCCAGGTCCAGCGGCTGGCCGGTCGCGAGCTGATCGCTCAGCTCGTCAAGCTCGCGCAGGTTCTCCTCCGACCGAGCCAGGTAGTCGCCCACGAAGATCCTGAATCGCTCGACCTGGGATCGCGTGCCGCATGAACCACGGCACGTACTCCGCCGAATGCTCGCTCGATTCGGTCGGGAAGTAGCCGAACCTGCGGAACAATTCGACCCGCACCCGCCGCTGCAGCTCCGGGTCGGCGTCGATGACCTCGGTCAGCTTCGGGTACAGCGACCTGCCCTCGTGCTCGAACCGCAGCACGAACGCCTGGTGGTTGAAGCCCGCCGTCTGAAAGCTGATTTCTGCCTCATCAACGCCGACCAGCCCGGCCAGGAACGCGTGCGTGTCGCGCACCGAGTGGCACAGCCCGTAGACGCGGTCGAAATCGGTTCCCGCGTAGACCGCCCATGGCAGCATCGCCATCGGGTTGGTGTAGTTCAGCAGGTACGCATCGGGACAACAGCGCAGCATGTCCTCGGCGAGCGCGACCGCGACCGGGATCGTCCGCAGCCCGCGGAAGATCCCGCCGATCCCGAGCGTGTCGGCGATCGTCTGGCGCAGTCCGTACCTGGCGGGGAGGTCGAAGTCCAGCCGGGTCGCGGCGTAGCCGCCCACCTGGATCTCGTTGATCACATAGTCCGCGCCCCGCAGCGCGTCCGGCCGGCTGAGCGACGCGGTGACGGTGACCGGCGAACCGAGTCTGCGCCGCGATCTGGCCGACCAGCCGCTCGGCGAATGACAGCCGCTCGGCGCTGATGTCGTGCAGCGCGAGTTCCAGGCCGTCTCCTAGCTCGGTGAAGCCGCACAGGTCAGTGGCGACGTTGCGGGTGAATTCGATGCTGCCCGCGCCGATGAACGCAACCTTGGTCACAGCTCGGAAGTGTTTCATTGTGACCAGTTTCGTGCAACACCGCTCAGCAAGGACGTCGAGGCAGCATCACGACATGCGCAAGATATGCGCGATTGTGCTCTGTTTACCGTTGACACCGTACGCCGGACGCGCCGAAGATATGCGTCAAACACCGCATGTCCGTTCCGCGGCGTTCAACGACCCCGACAGCGTGAGCGAGGGCTCCGATGGCATCCAATCGCCAGCGCGCGCTGCGCGCCCTGATCGCCTGCGCGCTCGCCGCGGTAGGCCTCGCGGCCTGCGGGACCGGCAGCGGCGGTTCAGGCTCCGGCAAGTCCATTTCCATCTGGGAGGGCTACACCGGCGCCGAGCAGAAGGAATTCACGCGCCTCGTCGCGCAGTATGAAAAGGCGAATCCTGGCGTCAAGGTCAACGTCCTGTATGTCAACAACGACAACACGCTGCAGAAGGTACTCGCCGCGGTGCGCGGCGGCAGCCAGCCCGACATCGCGTACCTCTATGGCTCCTGGGCACCGAACGTGGCCAAGATCCCGCAGGTCGTGAACCTGACCAAGGTCGTGCAGAAGCCGTCGGTGAACTGGAACGACTTCTGGGTCGGCGAGCGCGACGTCGCGACCGTCAATGGCAAGGTCATCGGGATCCCTGCGCTGGTCGACAACCTCGCCGTGGTCTACAACAAGACGCTGTTCGCGCAGGCTGGCCTCACGGAGCCGGCCGCGAACTGGACCTGGTCGCAGTTCCAGGCCGACGCGAAGGCGCTGACCAAAGTCGTCGATCAAGCAGTACGGCACCGCCTATGTCACGCCGGGTTCGGAGGACACCGTCTGGCACTGGGAGGTGCTGCTCTGGGAGGCGGGCGGCCAGATCCTGAACGCCTCGAACACCAAGGCGGCCTTCGACTCCGCGGCCGGCCTGCAGTCGCTGAACACGCTGCGGACCATGGCAGTCACCGACCACTCGATGTACCTGGACCCGGCGGACCAGCCCTACGCCGCCCTGTTCAACTCGGGAAAGATCGGCATGCTGGTCACCGGGCCATGGGACCTGTCCGGCTTCCCGAACGTGAAGTACGGCGTGCAGGTCATGCCCGCGTTCCCCGGCTCGAGCGGCGGCCACCAGACGATCTCCGGCCCTGACAACTGGGTTCTGTTCAACAACGGCGCCGCGCAAGTCAGCGCCGCGGAGAAGTTCGCTGCTCTGGCTGACCGCGCCGGCCCAGGCCAAGGCCTTCTCGCTGGCGACCGGCGACCTGCCGATCCGCCAGTCCGTAGCGAGCGCGCCCGGCTTCGACACCGACATGAACAAGGCGCTGCCCGGCGTGGACACCTTCATCGCCAACCTCGGCAACGTCAAGCAGGCCCGCCCGCAGATCGCGACCTACCCGCAGATCTCGCAGGTGCTCGGCACGATGATCGTCTCGGTGCTGCTCGGCAAGGCAACGCCGAAGGCCGCGCTCGACCAGGCAGCCGCGAAGGTCAACGCGATCCTGGCCGGGTTCCGGCTGAGGTGGCGGTGACCGCACTAGCACGGGATCGTCGCCGCGGACCCGCGCGATCGCGGGTGCAGAGACGCGCCGAGTCGGTCGCGGGCTGGGCGTTCGTCACGCCGGCCGCCGTGATCATCCTGCTCTTCGGCGCGGTGCCGATCGTGTGGTCGCTGATCATGTCCTTCCAGCAGAACAACCTGCTTTCCCCTGACACGCCCTTCGTTGGCCTGCGGAACTACCGGCAGCTGATCCACGATCCCGCGGTGCTGTCGGCCACCGAGCACACGGTCATCTACACGGCCCTGTTCGTGCCGGGGACGATGCTCGTCGGCCTGTTCCTCGCGGTGGCGATGAACAGGCAGCTGAAATTCATCTGGCTGTACAGGACCGCCGCGTACGCCACGATGGCGATCTCCACGATCAGCGAGGCGCTGGTCTTCATCTGGCTCTTCGACCCGTCCTACGGCATCGTCAACTACGTCTTCAGCCTGGTCGGGCTGCCGCAACAGCAGTTCCTCAACAGCCCGTCGCAGGCGCTCGGCGTGATCGTGGTGATGACGATCTGGGGCTGGACCGGGTTCGCCGTCGTGATCTACCTGGCCGCGCTGCAGGGTGTGCCAAAGGAACTGACCGAGGCGGCCGCGATCGACGGCGCCAGCCGGTGGGCGATCTTCAGGCGGGTGACGCTGCCGCTGCTCAGCCCGGCCTCGCTGTTTCTCGCCGTCTGGCTAACGATCAACGCGCTGCAGCTCTTCGACGAGGTGTACCTCTCCACGCAGGGCGGTCCGCTCGGCGCGACGACCGTGCTCGTCTACTACCTGTACATCAAGGCATTCCAGAACTTCAGCTTCGGTTACGCCTCGGCCATCGCGTATCTGCTGTTCATCGTCATCCTGGTGGCGACGGCAATCCAGTTCAGGGTCGGCCGCCGGTTCACCTACTACCGGTCATGAGCGTCGTCGACCTCAGCAAGGCTGCGCCGGCGAGACCGGCGGCGTCCGGTCTGGCCAATCCCAGGCGGCGCCGCGGAATCCTGCCATTCAGTCCGTGGCACCTGGTGCTGGTGCCGGCGACGATCGTCTTGATCTTCCCGTTCTTCTGGATGATCGTGACGTCGATCGAGACCTCGTCGGAGGCGCTGCGGTTCCCGCCCGACCTGACCCCGCACGTGCTGCGGTTCGCCAACTACCGCGATGCCCTGCAGGCCGCCCCGTTCGGCCGGTTCTTCTGGAACAGCGGCGTGGTGGCGGTGACCACCGTGCTCAGCAACCTCGTGCTCTGCTCGGCGGCCGGCTACGCCTTCGCCAGGTTCAGGTTCCTCGGCCGCGGCGCGCTGTTCGTTCTGATCATGACGACGCTGATGGTGCCGTTCCAGGTGACGATGATCCCGCAATTCATCATCACGAAGTGGATCGGGGTGAACCTGCTGGCCGGGGCAGGGATCGGCCACATCGGCTCGCTGATCGTGCCGAATGCCGCTACCGCGTTCGGCGTCTTCTTCCTGCGCCAGTTCTTCCGCACGCTGCCGATCGAGTACGAGGAAGCGGCCAGGGTCGACGGCGCGAACAGGCTGACCGTCCTGTTGCGGATCGTGCTCCCGCTCTCGGCGCCCGCCCTCGCGACGCTGGCCGCCCTGACCTTCCTGGATTCGTGGAACTCGTTCCTGTGGCCGCTGATCGCGATCAACTCGACCAGCGGGATGACGGTGCCGCTCGGGCTGGCGACCTTCCAGGGTGCGCATGCCACCGAGTGGCCGCTGCTGATGGCGGGCAACGTGATGAGCCTGGCCCCGATGCTGCTGGTGTTCTTCCTCGCGCAGCGCTACTTCGTCCGGTCGGTCGCCGCGACCGGCCTGACAGGGACATGAGGATAGGGAAGACGCAATGACGCACAACGCGACCGGCCGGGTGACGCCCGTGCAGCGGCGCACCGAGGCCGAGATCGCCTCGCAGCCGGACTGCTGGCGGCGCGCGGCCGCGCTGCTGCCCGAGGTGGTCGGTCTGCTGCCGGCCCCGGCGAGCGGGTCGCCGTGGTCGGCTGCGGCACATCGTGGTTCATCGCGCAGTCCTACGCGGTGGCCAGGGAATCGGCCGGGCTGGGCGAGACCGACGCCTTCGCCGCGTCCGAGATGCCGGCCGGCCGCCGATATGACCGCGTACTCGCGCTGACCCGTTCCGGCACGACGACCGAGATCTTGCGGCTGCTCGCCGAGATCGGTTCGGCGCAGCCGACCGTGGCGATCACCGCGGACGATGCCGCCCCGATCGCCGCGGTAGCCGACGCGCTCATCGCGCTCGACTTCGCTGACGAGGAGTCGGTGGTGCAGACCAGGTTCGCCACCACCGAACTCGCGCTGCTGCTCGGCCACCTTGGCGCTGACATCGAGCCGGCCGCGCAGGCCGCGGAGCGAGTTCTTGCCGAGCCCCTGCCGGCGGCGCTGACCAGGCGGGCGGCAGTTCACGTTCCTCGGTACCGGCTGGACCTGCGGCCTGGCCAGTGAGGCCGCGCTCAAGCTCCGCGAGTCGGCCGGAATGTGGAGCGAGGCCTACCCGGCCATGGAGTTCAGGCACGGCCCGATCGCGGTGACCGGCCCTGGCAGCGTGGTCTGGATGCTAGGCGCGGCGCCTGACGGCCTCGCGGCCGACGTCGCGGCGGCAGGCGGCCTGATGTGGCAGACCGACGAGCACCCGCTGGCCGAACTGGTCAGGGTGCACAGGGTCGCGGTCGCGCTGGCCAGGGCGGCCGGGCTGGATCCTGACCGGCCGCGGAACCTGACCAGGTCGGTGATCCTCGGCGCGGGCGATCCGGCCGACTGAGCCCGATGATCCTGGTCGTCGCCCTCAACCCCGCGCTGGACGTCACGCATCACGTGGCCGGGGCGGACTGGGCTGGCACCAACCGGCCGTTCGCCGTGCACGCGCGGGCTGGCGGCAAGGGGCTGAACGTGGCGCGCACCCTGCGCGCGCTCGGCCGGCCCGTCGCGCTGACCGGGCTGGTGGGCGGCGTGACCGGCCAGGCCATCCTCGACGGCCTGGCCGGTACCGGAATCGTGGCGGAGCTGACGCCGATCGCCGGCGAGACCAGGCGGACCTTCACGGTCGCGGACAGCGTGACCGGGCAGGCCGCGCTGTTCAACGAACCAGGGCCTGCCGTCTCCGCGACCGAGTACCAGCAGTTCGTAGCGACGTACGAGCGGACCGTGGCCGGAAGCGCCGCGGTAGTGCTGTCCGGCAGCCTGCCGGAGCGGCTGCCCGATGAGGCCTACGCCGGGTTGATCGCGGCGGCCAGCGCGTGCGGTGTCCCCGCGATCCTCGACACCAGCGGCCCCGCGCTGATCAAGGGCGCCGCGGCTGGCCCGGCGATCGTGAAGCCGAACCTCGCCGAACTCGAGGCTGTCGCGGGCGCGAGCCTGGCCGCGGCCGACGGCCCGGACCTCGCTGAGGTCGAGCGCGCCGCGAGGATTCTGGTCGCCGCCGGGGCGGGCGCCGCCGTCGTGTCGCTCGGGCCTGCCGGCTTGCTCGCCGTCACGCAGGAAGGAACCTGGCACGCCAGGCCGCCAGCACCGGTGGCGGGCAATCCGACCGGTGCTGGCGACGCGGCCGTGGCCGGGCTCGCCGACTCGCTGGTCGCCGGCCTGGCCTGGCCGGACCGGCTACGGCACGCGGTCGCGCTCGGGACCGCCGCCGCCGCGGCGCCGGTGGCCGGGGAGTTCGCGGCCGCCGACTACGCGGACGCGCTGCCCGCGGTACAGGTCACCGCGTGCGCGCCGACGGGGGAGCGGCGCTAGTGCCGGCGGCGGGAACGGCGGAGGTCGTCGCGGCGGCTGTGGAAGCGGGCATCGGGCTCGGCGCCTTCAACATGATCGGAATCGAGCACGCCGAGGCCATCGCCGCGGGCGCCGAGCAGGCGAGGCTGCCCGTCGTGCTTCAGATCAGCGAGAACTGCGTGCGGTACCACCGCGGGCTCGAGCCGATCGCGCTGGCCGCGCTCGCGATCGCCAGGGCGGCGGCGGTACCGGTCGCCGTCCACCTCGACCACGCGACGGACGCCGCGCTGGTCGAGGAGGCGGCGAGGCTCGGCATCAGATCGGTGATGTTCGACGCCTCCGCGCTGGACTACCCGGACAATGTCGAGGCAACCAACCGCATGACCACCTGGTGTCACCAGCGAGAGATCTGGGTGGAGGCCGAACTCGGCGAGATCGGCGGCAAGGATGGGGTGCATGCCCCTGGGGCCAGGACGAAGCCGCAGGACGCCGCCGCCTATGCCGCCGCTACCGGCATCGACGCGCTCGCCGTCGCCGTGGGCAGCTCGCACGCCATGCTCACAAGGGACGCGGTCCTGGACTTCGACCTGATCGGCCAGATCAGGGCGCGGGTCCCCGGTGCGGTGCCGCTGGTGCTGCACGGGTCTTCCGGCGTGCCGGACGCGGCGCTGGGCAAGGCGATCCTCGCGGGCATGACGAAGATCAACATTGCGACGCAGCTGAACAAGGTGTTCACAGCGGCGGTGCGGGAGCGGCTCGCCGCCGACGAGCGGCTGGTGGACCCGCGCAAGTACACAGCGGCTGGAAGGGACGCCGTCGCGGCCGAGGTCGCGCGGCTGCTCAGGGTGCTCCAGCCATGAGCAGGTACCGGCGGCTGAACGACCTGCTCGAACTGCTCGCCGCGGACGGTCAGCTCACGGTAGAGCAGGCGGCCGAATCGCTTGGCGTGTCGGCCGCGACGGTGCGCCGTGACTTCGACGACCTTGCGACGCAGCAGATGCTGACCAGGATCCGCGGCGGTGCCGTCGCCCGCGGCGTCACGTATGACTTGCCATTGCGGTACAAGACGGAGCGGCATCCGACAGAGAAGTACCGGATCGCCGCGGTCGCAGCGGCCATGGTCCGGCCTGGGCAGGTGGCCGGGCTGAACGGCGGCACGACGACGACCGAGGTGGCCAGGGCACTCGCGGTTCGCGCCGACCTGCAGTCAGGCGATCCCCTCGCGCCCGCGCTGACCGTCGTCAGCAATGCGCTCAACATCGCCGCGGAACTGGCTGTCAGGCAGAACATCAAGATCGTGGTGACCGGGGGAGTCGCAAGGCCGCAGTCCTACGAGCTGACCGGGCCGCTCGCGACCGGCGTCCTCGACCAGGTCACGCTCGACGTGGCGATCCTGGGCGTGGACGGCATCGACGCGGCCGCCGGCGCGACCGCGCATCACGAGGGCGAGGCGAGCATCAACCGGCTGATGACGCGCCGGGCCGAGCGGGTCATCGTGGCCGCCGACTCGTCCAAGGCTGGCCGCCGGGCCTTCGCGCGGATCTGCGCGGCCGACGAGGTCGACGTGCTGGTAACAGATCCAGGGATCGATCCCGCCCAGTCTGCGGCCCTGACCGAAGCGGGCGTCCGCGTCGTCCTGGCCTGACCGCGCTTGCGGCACCGTGGTGAGATGAGAGTCGGCGCGGATCAGAACGCGCAGTACATGATGTGCAGGCCGACCCGGCCGAGGTCCGGGTGCTCGAAGGCACCGGGAACGGTTCCGACGATAGCGAAGCCCAGCCGCTTGTAGATCTCGATGGCTGACCGGTTCGTCTCCGTCACCGCGTTGAACTGCATGCCTGCGTAGCCGCTGGACCTAGCCCAGTCGAGCGCGTAGCGACAGAGAGCGGAGCCGACCCCCTTGCCGCGCGCCTGCGGCCCGACCATGAAACTGGCGGTCGAGACGTGCGAGCCTGGGCCAGGCCTGTTCGGCCCCATCTTGGCCGTGCCGAGCACCACGCCGCCCTCGTCGACGGCGACGACGGTCTGGCCTGGCGGCGGTTCCAGCCAGATGACCCTCGCTTGCTCAGAGGTCATGTCCTGGTCGTACGTGTAGGTATCCCTGGCCTGGATCACGGCCCGCAAGATTGGCCAGACTTGCGGCCAGTCGGCGTCGGTGAACTCGCGGATTTCCATCGGATGCACCGTAACGGTTCGCTATGAGCGCGCCAACCTGTTTACGGCGTGGTCACGCTGGCGCCGGCCGGATAGCCGCGCCTCGTACCGTCGGCCAGCGTCCACACCTGCTGCCTGCCGTAGACCTGCCATGCGTGGCCGGCGCCGGTGAGGTCGACGAGCGCGGTGTCCTCATCGATTCCGAGCACGGAGGTGCCGTCCGGTGTCCGCATCAGTGCTCCGGTAAGCAGGTCGGGCACCCAGGCGAGCATCTTGTCGAAGTGCGGCAGCACGCGCAGCCTAGGCAGGACGCCGAGGCCCGGGTCGGCCTGCCTGAGCGGAGCGCGCATCGAGGGGACCCACCCGGTCAGCGCGATCGCGCCCGCCGAGCAGCCCGCGAGCGCCGACCCCGACTGCCAGGCATCGAGGATGGCGTCCCAGACTCGGGTACCGCGCAGCGTCCTGGCCAGGAATGTCGGGCTCCCGCCCGACAGGTAGATCAGGCCGGCCCCGGCGATCAGCGCGGCCAGGTCAGGCGAATCGGCCTCGGCGCGGTCACGCACCACAACCGGGACCTGCTCGACACCGAGGCGATCCGCCTGAGCGGCGCCCAAGGCCAGCCAGCGGCGCAGGCTCCGTTCGCCTTCCGGCGCGGCCGCCGTCGGTAGCTGCGCGTAGCGCGGCGGCCGGCCCTCGATCAGCAGGCCCTCGACCTGCGTCATGACCGGCAGGTACTCACCGCTGCCAACGAGCGCGAGCGGCCCGGGGCTCAGATGCTGCTGCATGAACGGGCGGGCGCGCGCGGCGGGAGCGGGTGTCGGGGTGCAAGAGACACGAGGTCATCATGGCGCGCCAGGATCATCGGCACCAGCGCGGCCCCCGGTGATCACGGTGGCCCGGCGGCTAGTGACCGGTTCCTGGCCTAAGGTAATGATCCGTGACCCACTACAGCCGGCTGTTCAAGATCGTCATCGACGTGCCCGAGGACGTCCACGGGCCAGAACTCACTTTCTGGCAGGCCGCGACCGGCCAGGAGATGGTACAGGCCGAGCGATTCCCTGAGTATCACGGCGCCGACCTGCCTGGTCAGGAGATCGGGCTGCTCATCCAGCGGATCGGCGGCGGCCAGTCGCGCATGCATGTGGACATCCACACCGACGACCTGGATGCGGAGCTCAGCAGGCTCGAGGCGCTCGGAGCCAAGCGGGAGTTCCAGGCGCACGCCTGGTGGGTGATGAGCGACCCGGCCGGGCTGCTGTTTTGCGTGATTCCCGATGAGCCAGGCTCGCTGCACGATCAGAACGCTCATCGCTGGGATTAACCCGGTGGAACCGACGTGGGCACTGCGGCAGATCGCCTTCCAGTTGGAGCGTGCTGGCGCACCGACCTACCGCGTCCGCGCATTCAGGCGTGCTGCCGAGGTCATAGGAGGGCTGCCCGCAGGCGAGCTTGACCGTCTGGTACAGCATGGAACGCTGCAATCCCTGGCCGGGATTGGCCCCGCAACGGCCGAAGTGATTACGCAGGCGGCCGCGGGCCAGGACCCCGAGTACCTGACCAAGCTGCTCGGCGGCGCTCTGCCCGCACCGGCCAGCGCGATGCGGGACGCGCTGCGCGGCGATTGCCACACCCATTCAACCTGGTCTGACGGCGGTAGTTCGCCCGCCGAGATGGCCGAGGCTGCCCGTGATCTTGGTCATGAGTGGATGGCTCTCACTGACCACTCGCCGAGGCTGACCGTTGCGAACGGCCTGTCCGTCGAGCGACTGCAAGAGCAGCTTGAGCTAATCGGGAGCCTGAACGTTGAGCTCGCGCCCTTCCGCATCCTGACGGGGATCGAGGTAGACATCCTTGAAGACGGCAGCCTGGATCAGCGCGAGGATCTGCTTGGCCGGCTGGACGTCGTAGTCGCCAGCGTTCACTCCAAACTCCGGATGCCCCGACGCGAGATGACCCACCGCATGATCACGGCCGTGTCCAACCCCCACGTCGACGTGCTCGGGCACTGCACAGGCCGGATGATCGTCGGCCGGGGCAGGCCGGAGTCTGAATTCGACGCGGACCGGGTCTTCGGTGCCTGCATCGAGCACGGTGTCGCCGTCGAGATCAACTGTCGGCCTGAGCGCCAGGACCCCCCGGACCCGTTGCTGCGGATCGCGGCGGACATGGGCTGCCTGTTCGCTATTGACACCGACGCGCACGCGCCCGGCCAATTGGACTGGATCGGCAGCGGCTGTCGGAGGGCCGAGGCGATGGGCATCGATGCTCACCGGGTGATCAACGCGCGAAGCGCTGACCAGGTCAGTACTCACTAGGCAGCGACATCTCACCCTGCTGCGACTAGTCCGGGCAGCCGGAGGCATGACTAGTGCCGGGGCGAGGCGGCTGCGACAATGCCCGCATGCGACCAGATGACGGAGTCCGTGCCCGCTCAGCCTCCGATTCGATCTTGTCGATCGGCTCGTCCGGTTCGATCTTGTCGATCGGCTCATCGGGCTCGATCCTCTCGATCGGCTCATCGGGCTCGATCCTCTCGATCGGCTCGGCGGGCTCGTTCGTCTCGGCGTTCTCGGTCGGGTCCTTCCTGAGCGTCTTCTCGATCCTGTCCGGGCTCTCCCGCTGGTCCCTGCTGTCCTGGCGGTCGTCGGGCGCGATCAGGTCGGCTGGCAAGACCGGCTCAGGCGCCGGGGCCACTTTGCCCAGGCTGAGCCGCGCCTTCCGGCTGCCCGGGTCGCTGCAGCCGAGCAACGGCCTCAGCCGGGGCGGCGAATCCAGGTGATGGAGCCGATTCCGGCCGCGACGTCCCGCGGCCAGGACGTGGCCGAGCGCCTGATGCGCGACGGCTACGTCGTGGTATCGGGCATGATGTCCGACCAGGACGTCCAGGCCGCACGCGAGGATCTCGGCCGGGTACTGGCAGCCACCAGGACCGGCCGCAACGCATTCGAGGGCTTCTCCACCCAGCGGATCTACGCGCTGTTCGCCAAGACGAGGACCTTCGACCAGGCCGCTATCCACCCGCTGCTGCTCGACGTGCTCGACCAGGTGCTCGGGCACTATCAGCTCAGCGCACCGGTCGGGATCAGGATCGGACCAGGCGAGAAGGCCCAGGTCCTGCACACCGACGACATGATCTACCCGATCCCGCAGCCGCACCCGCCGGTGGTGGTCAACACCATGTGGCCGCTCGATGAGTTCACGGCCGAGAACGGCGCGACGCGGTTTATCGCAGGCAGTCACGAATGGGAGCCCGGCAGGCGCCCGGCCGACGGAGACGCCGTCAGCACGGCCATCTTGTCGCCTGGATCGGCGATGTTCTACCTCGGCAGCCTCTGGCACGGTGGCGGGGAGAACCGCACCAGCCGCCCGCGCCTCGGTGTCATCCTGGAGTACGCGGCCGCCTGGCTCCGGCAGCAGGAGAACCACTGCCTGGCCGTCCCGCGCGCCACGGTCAGGCTGCTGCCCGACCGGCTCGCCGACTTGCTCGGCTACAACATCTACCCGCCGTTTGTCGGCTATGTCGACGGCAGTCATCCGCGTAAGGTGCTCGCCGCCGAGGAATGAGGAACGACTCGGCGGGCCAGGTCCGGACGTACCCCCGTACCGTCCGGGCGGCTGCCGCGTCCTGGCACGTCACCGCACAATGTGCGGTTGCGGTGGGTGCATGTCGACAGTCATCCTGGCCCGCCTGAGCCCGCAGCTCTCAGTAGGCTGGTGCCGCAGGCCCCCCTTGCCCGGGCACCGCGCAGCGTTCAGAGCCGCTGTGCGGGATCCATCGCACAGTGTGACTTTACGGTTGCAGAACGGCGGCCACGACCCCTAGATGGTCTGTTTCCTGCCCCCATCTGAACGGGCACGCGGACCTTAAGGGCGTACCTGTCCGGCTAATCGCGGCTATCAGTGGCTCTGCCGGACCCGACCGGATCCAGCACATGTGGGCTGTCGGCGCCGCTTGCCCGCTATCAGCCGAGTGGCGCGCTTCGCGGCGGCAGCATGCCAGATTTCGTGGCGAGGACGACGGCCTCGAGCTGGGTGTGGGCCCCGAGCTTCATCATCACGTTCTTGACGTGGCCACGGGCCGTATACACGCTCAGCACCAGCCGCTCGGCGATCGCGCTCGGGTCGAGGCCCTCGCCCATGAGCGCGAGCACCTCTTGCTCGCGAGCGGTGAGTCGTGCTGTTCTTGATTGGGCAGGCTCCGATTGGGGCTGACCTGGCATGCCTTTGATCAGCTCGTGCAGCGTCGTGCCCTCGATGACCATCTTGCCGGGCATCGGGTTCCTGATCGCGGCCAGCACGTCCGAGAAGGCGCCGTCTTTTGCAAGGAAACCGCCTGCGCCCGCGTCGGCTGCCGCGGCCAGCCGGCCAGGGGTTGCGCCAGCCGTCAGGATCAGGATGGTCACATCCGGATACGCGGCCTTGATCTGCCGTGTTCCCTCGATGCCGTCGAGCCCTGGCAGGCCGATGTCCATGAGCACCACATCAGGCCTGTGCTCGGCGACGCTGGCCAGCGCGTCATCGATAGTCGCTGCTGTGCCGACGCAGTCCATATCCGGCTGCGTCCCGATCGCGATCTCCAGCGCTGAGGCCAGCACCTGCTGGTCCTCGACAACGAGAACACCGGTCATGTCCCGCCTCCGATGCTCATGCCCCTCAGATTCGGCATACCCAGGCCAGTCCACCTGCACCGCTCAAGGCTCGTCCGCCGGTCGCGGCAGGCGCAGCAGAAAACGAGATCCGCCACCATCGCCTGGTTCGTACCAGGCATCACCCCCGGCCGCTCGCGCTAGGGTGCGCACGATCCACAGGCCCAGGCCGATGCCAGCGGCCTGACGCTCAGCCTCTGGTGCCCTGGCGAAGCGCTCGAACAGCAGCGGCCGGAACCCGTCCGGCACTCCGGGGCCGTGGTCCCGCACTTCGATCTCCGCCCAGTTGCCGCGTGCCGACCCGGTGATCTCGATAGGTGGTGCGGCATACGTGAGCGCGTTGTCGACGTAGTTGGCCAGCATCATGGTGAGCTCTGCCCGGTCGACGGTGGCTGCAAGGCCAGGGTTGCAGTGCACCCGCATCGACGTCGGCCCGGCGCTGACGAGCGCGAGCTGGTCGATAATTACCTCGAGGACTCGGACTGGCTCAGGAACGGCGCGCGAGCCACCAGACTCGATCTGGACGCTGGTGAGGAGCCTGCGCATCAGCATCTGCAGGCGTCCGGCCAGATCGGCGATCCGCCCGGCGAGCTTCGCCCGCTCAGCGACATCCATCGCGACCTGCTGGTCGGACAGCACGTGGGCGAGCACGCCGATCGCGGCCAGCGGGCTGTGCAGTTCGTGCGCGGCGACCGCGAGGGCCGCGCTCTGCTGGTCAAGCGCATCCTCGAGGGCTTGCTCAGACTTCTTTCGCTGGGTGACCTCGCGTAGGACCGCCACCCGAAGGCGCTGCCCGGCGACACTCGTCGTGGTCGTGCGGACATCGAGAACGCGCGTTCCGCCCGGCCAGGTGACCTCGATCTCGTCCGCTTGGCCAGGTGCTATCTCGTGGCCGAACTGACGCCCGGCCATGTCGTCGGATGGCAGGCCGAGCAGGCGCGCCGCTGCGCTGTTGCCGAACCGGATGGTGCCGCCGTCGTCGACGGCCAGAATGCCGTCGGCGGATGCGGCAAGCATGGCCATGCCGATCTCGTCCGTGCGGCCTGGCCGGGGGTGGCGTCGATCGCTGAGGAGCCGTTGGCGGGTGTTCCTGGCGTGTTCACCCATCAGCCAGCCGGCCCGGCGCGGCTTGCCATTGCCCGCCGATCCTCGCGCTCGCACCCCGCATGCCGCCCCCGCACTCGCTCCCGCACGTCAGCGCCATGCATTTTACCCCCTGCCTGCAACGATTACGCTATGTAGCCGGTTCCCATCAAGGCGTGCACCTCGGTGAGCGTGCCAGACGCGATCGCCCCCGCCCTGGCATTGCCATCGCGCAGCACCTGCCGCAGGTAGCCGGGATCGGCTGCCAGCTCAGCGCGCCTGCCCCTGATCGGGCGCAGGAACTCGTTCACCGACTCGGTGACGACCCGCTTGAGCTCGGCTGAACCGCCCGCTCCGATATCCGCGGCTACCCGCGCCGGATCGCGCTGCTGGCACAACGCGGCGAGCAGCACGAGGCTGGACACCTCAGGCCGCATGTCTGGGTCGAACGTGATGTGCCGCTGGGCGTCGGTCTTGGCGCCCCTGATCAGCAGTGCGGTCTCGTCGGCCGTGGCTGCCAGCGCGATGGCGTTGCCACGGCTCTTGCTCATCTTGGCGCCGTCGGTGCCAAGGAGGTTCGGTGCTGCCGACAACAGCGCGTCAGGGACTGGGAAGAACTCCGACCCGTTCGCATAACGCTCGTTGAAGCGCCTCGCGATCGCACGGGTGATCTGCAGGTGCGGTAGCTGGTCTTTGCCGACGGGGACCAGGTTGGCCTTGCAGAACAAGATATCGGCCGCCTGGTGGACCGGATAGGTGAACATCAGGCCGCTGACGGACCGCTGCCTGGACAGCGCGATCTCTTCCTTGACGGTCGGGTTCCTGCGTAGCTCAGGGACCGACACCAGCGACAGGAACGGCAGCATGAGCTGGTTCAGCGCGGGCACCGCGCTGTGCGCGAAGATCGTCGCGCTCCCCGGGTCGATGCCCGCCGCGAGGTAGTCAGCGACCAAGCCGTCCGTGTGCCCGGGTAGCTGGTCGGCCACGTCGCGGTCGGTCAGCACCTGGTAGTCGGCGATGAGCACAAACAGCTGGACTCCGGCGCGCTGCAGCCGAACCCGGCTGGCCAGCGTGCCGAAGTAGTGGCCGAGATGCAGCCTGCCGGTGGGCCGGTCGCCGGTCAGGATCCTGAACCGCGCCGGATCGGCGGCGATCAGCGGCTCAAGCTCGTTGCTCCTACGCTGCTCGGCGAGCAGTGAGGCAGCGTCGTCGGGGCGCGCGACGGGCGGAGCGGCGGGCGCGGTGGCTGGGGTTGGATTCACGGGAGTCTCCTTCGTGGCTGAAGGAGGACAGTCCGGCTGCGTCCTGTTACCGAAAACAAAGGAAGGCCGTCCAGCCGGACGGCCCTCGTCGTGCATGCTGCGGTGGCCGTCCTAGGACGACCACCAGGTCAGGCACGAGTTGCGGCGCATGCGTTCATTCTACGGCACCGGCCAGCGGGGGGACTATCGCACGAGCAGGTAGCCGCTCATTTGGAAGAACGCTCCGCCCTCCTCGCGGTCATACCGTCCAGGAAGGATCGTGATGACATGATGGCCAGCGCCAGGCCAGCGCCACGCGAACAGCACCTGGTCCGGCTGCTTGCGCGCCGGGCTGCTCATGTTCTGCCAGACTCCGGTTCTGTTGAACGTCTGGACACCGTCCACCAGTACCCTGGCGTGGCCGGAGATGCAGCATTGCGCCCCGACGGTACCCATGATCGCGATCGCCCGGCCGGTAAAGGCGATCCGCAGCGACGAACCCGTCAGGGTCTTGCGGTCCGTGACGAAGGTCGCCTGCGTCCAGAAGCCGGGACCAGCTGGACGGCCGCCCGGGTCGAGGCCGGCCGCGGCCTGGGTGACGGCTATGCCGCCGTTGATCTGCCAGGCGGTGGCTAGCACGGCGGGCGGCGGCCCTGCGAAGAACCGGCCGTACTCGCCAACGGAGTTGCGGTCCGATCCCGCAGCCGACGCGTTGGTCAGCAGCCAGCGGCGGGCGAACGCCTGGTGGCCGTCGGTGGCGAGGGAGTACATGGCCTCGACGAGCGGTCCGGCGATGTCGTTATCCGCCTGCAAGTCGGCGAAAATGCCGGTGCTGTCGCTCAGGTGCGCCTGCACGGCCCTGGCCGTGGCGACTGCCTGGCTGAGATATCGCCGGTCGCCGGTGGCTGAGGCCAGCGCCTGGCCATCCCAGATCATGTTGCCGTTCACCGAGGCGAAGTAACGACCAGGCAGCACCCGGCAAGTGGATCCGTTATCGAACATGTAGACGCTGTAGAGCTGCGAAGGCGCGAAGAAGTAGTGCCTGATCTGGGCATATTGCGACTCGGCTCCGACCAGGTAGGACCGAATCCTGGTGATCTTGTACAGCAGCAGGGCGGCCTTGACGTAGTTGGACCCCGTTTCGATTGTCTTCAGCTTGCCCCGATGGCCGAAGGGCCACTGGTAATCAATGCTGGGGCAAGCGCCGGAGGCGAGACCCGGAACTGAGCCCAGCCATCTCAGCGCAGCCTCAGCCTTCACGAGGGCAGTCTTGCTGCCCGTGGCCTGGTACATACGCATGTCGGCAACCGCATCCCACATCACGCTGTCGCTACTGCCTCGCTCGCCGGGGAGCCAGACGTGGGCGGTGCCGACGAGCGTGCGCAAGACCGGAAGCACAGTCCGGTCGTGGGCGATCAGCCAGCGGAAGTAGAGCAGGTTGGTCAGGGAATCTGCTCCCCAGTCCCGATTCTTGGTATTACAGATCGCGGGGTCACACATGCGCCACAGGCCGCGGCCATTGTAGAACGTAGTTTCGAGTAGATCCGTTGACCTGTTAGCAAGCGCTTCGTAGCTGATAGGCGATGCCTCGGCATGCCGCGCCGACGCAACATCCCTGACGCCATCGCTGGCCTCGAGCGGGCGCCAGAAAAGCGCGACGGCGGACAAGATTCCGGCCGCGACGCAGGCGAAGGCGATCGCTGGCCGAAGTCGGCGTCTAAGCTTCCGCACCCTGCCAATCTATGACAACCGGCACGAATTGCGCGCCAACACTGGGTGTCCTTGCCCCGCTAGGCGGCCACAAGCTGGGGGTGGCCGACCGACAGGCCGGAATCGGTGTCGAAGAACTGCAGGTTGGATGTGTCGACCGCAAGCTCGACCGGCTGGCCAGGAACGATCTTGCTGCGGGCGGCGACCCTGGCGGTCCACAGCGACTTGCCGGCCACCAGCGGGCAGGCGCGTCGTCATCGTCCTCCGTGGCCCTCGCGTCGCCGAGCGCGGCGTGCTGCACCGGCGGTGCGTCGACCCTGAACAGCACGTGCATCTCGCTGCCCAGCGCCTCGGTGACGTCGGGGATGGCCGGGATCCGCGGCCAGCCGGGCTCGGCGAGGTCGCCGTCCTCGAAGTCCGACGGCCTGATGCCGAGGATCAGGTCGCGGTCGAAGTAGTCGGCGAGGCCCGGCCTGGCTTCGAGCACCGCGTCGGGCACCGGCAGCCGGAAGTCGGCGAAGACGACCGCCGGGCCGTCGTCGCGGACCAGCCTGGCGCCGACGAAGTTCATCGCCGGCGAGCCCATGAAGCCGGCGACGAACAGGTTGACCGGCGAGTTGAACAGCGCCTGCGGGCTGTCGGCCTGCTGCAGCTTGCCGTCCCGCATCACGCAGACGCGCTGGCCGAGCGTCATGGCCTCGACCTGGTCGTGCGTGACGTAGACGGTGGTGACGCCGAGGCGCTCGTGCAGCTGCGACAGTGAGGCCCGCATCGAGACCCTGAGCTTGGCGTCCAGGTTAGACAGCGGCTCGTCCATCAGGAACGCCTTCGGCTCCCTGACGATCGCGCGGCCCATCGCGACCCGCTGCCGCTGGCCGCCGGAAAGCGCGGCCGGCTTGCGCTTGAGGTAGTCCTCCAGCCCGAGCAGGGTGGCGACCTCGCCGACCCGGCGCTTGATCTCGTCCTTGGGCGTCTTGCGCTGCTGCAGGCCGAACGCCAGGTTCTGCTCGACCGTCATGTGCGGGTACAGGGCGTAGTTCTGGAACACCATCGCGATGTCGCGGTCCTTGGGCGGCAGGTCGTTGACGACCTGGGCGCCGATCGAGATGGTGCCCGAGGTGATCTCCTCGAGCCCGGCGATCGAGCGCAGCGCGGTGGACTTGCCGCAGCCGGACGGGCCGACCAGCACCATGAACTCGCCGTCGGCGATGTCCAGGCTGAGGTCGTCGATCCCCTTCACGCCGCCTGGATAGACCTTCGTGACGTGGTCAAGGACGATCTGGCCCATGGGCGCTCACCTCTCGCGTCAGGCCGGAGCCAGCCCGAGCAGTTCCGCCGCGGCTAGGCTGCTTGCACGTGTTGCACCAAATGTAGCCAGATATGACCTCAGCTGGGGGATGCCAGACCGGCAATCCCATTTCGACGACGACCGCGGCTGGCCTGGCGGCGAGCAGGTCACGGACCAAGGACTGGGCGACCGGGTACCGGTGCGCGTCCCGCACGACGACGAGCAGCGGCCGCCCGCTGGCGGTCGCTGCGAGCGCCGTGTTGATGACCGATGCCGTGGGCTCGCCGCCTGCGCCGGCGTCGTTCTGCCTGGTGCTGATCCGGTAGACGCTGTCGGGCCTGACCCACCTGCTAAGGCCCCACGGGACCGTGCCGACGGCGATGTTCGACGGCGGCACGATCTCCACCAGGACCGGGTCGATGAGCGTGGCCACGTCGCCCTCGATGCGCAGCGCCCGGCGCGCGGCGACCATGCCGACGTCCGCGGCGCGGGCGTGCGTGTCGCCGGAGGGCAGGTCGGCAGGCGCGCTGTCCGGGATGCCCGGCGCGAGTTCGCGCGCCGCGGTGACCCAGGCCCGCAGGTCAGAGACTCGCGCGGCCGACTCCTCCAGCCTTGCCGACTGGCAGCCGCCCGGACCGGACGGCCGCCACCAGCGCGTCCCGCACCGCCAGGTACGTCGGCTGGTCCTGGTCCCGGCCGAAGCACAGCAGGTCCGTGCCGGCCGCGACGGCCATGACCGCGGCCTCGGGGATCCCGTACGGCGCGCTGACCGCCCGCATCTCGAGCGCGTCGGAGACGATCACGCCGTCGAAGCCGAGTTCGCCGCGCAGCAGCCCGGTCTGGGCCGCCGCCGACAGCGACGCCGGGCAGGTCGCCGGCCAGCCCCGGTATCAGCAGGTGTCCCGGCATCACCGCGCGGACCCCGGCCTCGATGGCCGCGACGAACGGCGGCAGGTCGCGCCGCGCGATCAGCTCCATCGAGCCGGAGACGGTCGCCATCGCGTCGTGGCTGTCGACGCTCGTGCTGCCGTGGCCGGGAAAGTGCTTGACGCACGCGGCCACGCCGGCTGACTGCAGCCCGGTCACCGCGGCGGCGGCGTGCCGCGCAACCAGGTCAGGATCGGCGCCGAACGACCTGCGTCCCGATGACGGGATTGTCGGCCGCGGTGTTGACGTCGACCGACGGCGCCAGGTTCAGGTCGACGCCGAGCGCCGCCAGGTCGGCGCCGAGCGCCCGGTACACCGCTCGCGTCAGGGCGGGGTCGTCGACCGCGCCGAGCGCGGCGTTGCCCGGGTACGGGCTGCCGGTCAGGTGCGCGATCCTGGTGACGTCGCCGCCCTCCTCGTCGATCGCGACGATCGGCTCGTGCCCCGTGGTCCGACACCCCGCGGTCCGCAGCGCCGCGATCAGCGCGGCAAGCTGGGCCGGTGCTGCCGATGTTGGGGCCGAACACGGTCACCCCGGCCAGTCCGTCGCCGAGCGCCGCGAGCACCCACGGCGGGGCCGCCCGGCCGGGGAACGGCGGGATCAGCAGCGCATCGGCCAGCCGGCCAAGCGCGGGGTCGGCGGCGGCCCGCGAGGTCACGAGGTCACCCCTTCACCGCGCCGGCGACGAGCCCGCCGACGAGCCGGCGCCGCACGATGAGGAAGAAGATCATCACCGGGATCGTGTACAGCGTGGACGCGGCCATGATCGGGCCCCACTGCGCGCCGCCGCGGCCGAAGAAGTAGGTCACGTAGATCGGCAGCGTGTACGTGGAGTGCGCCTGGCCGAGGAACGTCAGCGCGACGATGAACTCGTTGTAGGCGGTGATGAACGAGAAGATGCTGGTCGCGACCAGGCCCGGGGCGACCAGCGGGAACAGGATCCGCCAGAAGATCGTCGGCGCGCTCGCGCCGTCGATGGCCGCGGCCTCCTCGAGTTCCCTGCGGCACCGTGGCCACGAAGTTGCGCAGCATCCAGATCGACACCGGCAGCGCCTGCGCGGCGTAGACGAGGATCAGGCCGAGCAGGTTCTCCAGCAGGCCGAGCCTGTTGAAGTCAAGGAACAGCGCGATGATCAGGGCCTGACCCGGGATCATCTGCACGATCAGCAGCATGACCAGCAACGACGCGCGGAACCTGAACCGGAACCTGGCGACGGCGACCGACGCGAGCAGCGAGACGCACGGACGCGACCAGCACGGTCGCGAGCGTGACGCCCAGGCTGTTGCGGAAGAACAGCCACACCGAGCCGATCCCTGACGCCTGGCCGCTGATCACCGTGGAGAAGTTGCCGAGCGTCGGATGGGTCGGGGTCAGCTGCGGGGTCAGCGAGAAGATCTCGTGCGACGGCTTGAACGCGGTGGAGACCATCCACGCGATCGGGAACAGCGTGACGAGGGCGACCAGCACCCCGGTCCCGTTGACGCTGAAGCTCTTTATCCTCCTGAGAGCGACCGCCCTGCTCATGTCAGCGCTCCCTGCCGGACCGAGGCGCGGACGTAGCCGACCGTGACGACGAGCAGGATCAGCGTGAAGATCAGCGCGAGCGCGCCGCCCAGGCCGTAGCTCGGCGGGAACTGGAACGCCTTGTCGTAGATGTAGAGCGACAGGTTGAACTCATCGCGGTTGCCTGGGAACCCGGTGAGCAGGTAGGTCTGGGTGAAGACGTTGAAGTCCCAGATCACCGACAGCAGCAGCAGGACCAGGAAGATCGGCTTGAGCAGCGGATAGGTGATCTTCCAGAAAACGCGGAACGGCGAGGCGCCGTCGACCCTGGCGGCCTCGTACAGCTCGCCCGGGACCGTCTTCAGCCCGGCCAGCACCGTCACCGCGATGAACGGGAACGACTGCCAGATCACCAGGATCGTCATCACGGTGTAGGCGGGCAGGGCGCCGCTGGTCGTCCAGTTGAAGCCGGCCCAGTCGGTGCTGCCGACCAGCCAGTGCGGCATCTTGCTGAGCGTCCAGTCGACCAGCCCGCCGTCGGGGTTGAACAGCCAGTAGAACAGCACGCTCGCCGCGACCGGGGGAGTGGCCCAGGCCAGCAGCGCGGCGGTGCTGACGAACGCGGCCATCTTCTTGCCGAGCCGGTTCAGCAGCAGGCCGACCAGCGTGCCGGTGATCAGCGTGAGCGGCACGACCACGGCAGCGAACAGCACTGTGGTCCGCAGCGACAGCCAGAACTCGGGATCGGCGAAGGTGGCGCTGAAGTTGCCGAGCCCCACCCACTGCGTCGGCGACGCGCCGGTGATCTGCGGCAGCCCGTAGTTCTGGAACGAGTAGAGCGCCACCTGGATGAGCGGCCAGAGCAGGACCACCGCGATCCCGGCGAGCCCAGGGGCGAGCAGCAGGTAGGGGGCGAGCTTGTGCCGCCGCACGAACGCTGCGATCGAGGTTCGGCGCGGCGCCGTGCCGCGCAGCGGGCGCTCGCGCCGCCAGACGTACTCAGCCATCGCACTCAGCCATCGCACTCAGCCATCGCACTCAGTCATCGCACGGGCCAATCTCTCGCACTTGCTCGCGGTCGGGAGCGCAGGTCAGCTTGGATGGTCCCCGGCCGGCGGTCCGGGTGGTCTCGGAGGGGAGTTTCCGCCGGCCGGGGGCTTTCCCAGCAGGGCCGGAGCCTACTGGCTGCCGGTGTTGAGCACCTTCTCGAGTTCGGTGTTGGCCTTGTTGACCGTGGCCGCGAACGGCGCCCCCTTCATCAGCGCCTTCATCATCGTGGGGATGATCGCGTCGGTGGCGTCGGCCGTTGCCCAGTTCTTCGAGTTGAGCGGGGAGATCTGGGTGTAGCCGGCGGCCTTGGCGAAGCCAGCGAGGAGCGGGTTGGCCGAGTAGCCGCCGCCGGACAGCGCTGAGGTGAACTCGGGGAAGAAGCCCTGCGCGTTCGCGAACGTGGTCGCGTTGGTCGGGCTGTCCATCATGGTCAGCAGGTCCCAGGCGGCCGTCTGGTTCGGGCTCTTGGCCCAGACACCCAGGTCAGATCCGCCCGCGAAGGCCGGCGCCGGGTTCGGGCCGCTCTCGCTCGGGATCGGGAACGAGGCCCACTGCGACGCGTACTTGGTGCTCACCGCGGTCAGTGAGGCCTTCGCCCACGGGCCGTCCATGTACATGTCCAGCGTGCCCTTGGCGAAGTCCTCGTCCGAGCCGCCCGAGGTTGCCCCCGGTGCGCCGAGTTCGGTCTGGCCGATGTACTTGGCGGGGGAGACGTGCTCGGTCAGGTACAGGTCGGCGTAGAACTTGATGCCAGCCTCGGACTGCGGGCTGTTCAGTTCGGCCTTCCACTGGCCGTTCTGCTGGACGGCGACCTGGCCGCCCGCGCCCCAGATGAAGCTGACGATGCCGTTGGTGAAGTTGCTCGGCGCACCGAGGCCGTAGGTGCCCGGGTACTTCTTCATCAGCAACTTGGCGTCGGCGACCAGTTGCGCCCACGTGGCGGGCGGCGCGGTGATGCCGGCCTTGGCGAACTGGTCCTTGCGGTACCAGATGCCGCGGACCCCGCCGAACCACGGCACGGCGAAGTTGCTGCCGCTGACCGTGTCGTTCTGCAGGTTGCCGGCGATGATGTCCGAGCCGTCCGACCAGGACTTGACGTCGGTGGTGATGTTCGCGAGCGCGCCCTGCGAGGCGATGCCCGGCGTGTCGGTGTTGCCGAGTTCGGTGATGTCAGGGCCGCCCTTGCCGCTGGTCAGCGCGTTGGTCCAGTCGGTGACGCGGTTGCCCCACGGGATCCAGTTGACGACCACCTTCGTGTGCTTGTACTGCGGGAATTGCTTGTGGAACTGCTTGACGACACCGTTCATCCAGGTGACCTGTGACGGGACGGATGAGCCCATCCGCCACACGACCAGCTTGGCCGGTGCCGCCGAGGAATTCGATGAGCCGCCGCTCGAGCCGCAGCCCGCTGCGGCTCCTGCGAGCGCGATGGCAGCGCCGGCCGCTATTGCCGCTCTGCTGAGTTTCACTGCTCGATCTCCCTTCCCGGCATTCTCGAGGAAGGACGTCCTCCGGGCGGACGCCTCCGGCAGGCCCCGTTTGCGTGCTTTCCGCCTTTAGGCTGTTGGCTGACGGCGTTTGCCTTGAACGTCAGCCGCGTGCCTGCGTGGTGTCGTGGCTGCGGCGGGGGGATCGCTTACGTGGGTCTGCGCAGAAACTAACAGGAAACTTTCCTATAAGATAGAGTCCGTTGCGAATTTGAGATAACTAGGTGGTGTTCGCGGACCTCTGGCCCACGAACTCTAGGGGGCTGGATGGACCGACGGCCGGGAACCCCGCGGCTGCTGCGCGAGCTCAACGACAGGGCAGCGCTTGAACTGCTGCTGACCGGCGGGCCGATGACCAGGGCGCAGCTCGGCGAGCGCACGGGCCTGTCGAAGGTGACCGCGTCCCAGTTGCTCGCGAGGCTGGAAGACCGGGGCCTGGTCGACGGTCACCGGCGAGCAGGCTGGCGGCCGCGGCCCGAACGCCGCCCTGTACGGGGTCGTCCCGTCCAGCGCGTACGTCGCCGGGCTGCACGTGGAGCTTGGCGAGGTCAGCGCTGGGGTCGCGGACGTGACCGGCAAGGTCGTGACCGAGATCTCCGTCGACCCGAACGGCACGGGCGACCCGGTCGAGCTGGTACGCGGCGCGGTTGGGCGCGCCTGCGGCGCGGCCGGGATCGCACCCGACGCGCTGCGCGCGTTCGTGATCGGGACGCCGGGCGTGCTCGACCCGCGCACCGGCGACCTGCGGCTCGCGGTCAACCTGCCCGCCTGGCATGAAGGCGTGCACGACGCGCTGCGGGCCGACCTTGGCCGGCCCGTGACGATCGAGAACGACGTGAACCTCGCCGCGATGGCCGAGCGCTCGGCCGGCGCTGCGCAGGGCATTGATGACTTCGTGCTGGTCTGGATCGGCGTGGGCCTCGGCCTCGCGACCATGCTCGGCGGCCGGCTGCACCGGGGCGTGGGCGGTGCCGCTGGCGAGATCGGCTACCTGCCGGTTCCCGGGGTTCCGCTGCCGCAGGACATCACGCACCCGGCCACGGGGGCGTTTCAGTCGCTGGTGGGTGCGCAGGCCGTGCTGCCGCTGGCGGCCAGCTACGGGTTCGAGGCCCCGACCGCGGCCGGCGTGGTGCGGGCGGCGGTCGCGGCCGTGGCCGACGGGGCGCAGGCGAAAGCGGGCGCGAGCCAGGCGCGGGCCGGTGAAGACTTCCTGGCAGAGCTCGCCCGCAGGGTCGCGACCGGCGTGGCCGCCATCTGCGTCGTGCTCGATCCCGGGCTCGTCGTGCTGGGTGGCGAGGTCGGTCTGGCGGGCGGCACGGCGCTCGCCGGGCGGGTCGCCGCGGAAGTTGGCACGATCAGCCCGGCGAAGCCGCAGGTCGTCCCGACCGGGATCAGCGGCGGTCCCGTGCTGCGCGGCGCGATTCTCGCCGCGGTCGACCAGGCCAGGGCCGAACTGCTCGCGTCGGTGGCCACCTGACCGGCGCGGTCCGCGTACGGCTGGGTTGTCCCAGTTCGGGGTAGCGAATGCGGTTCTATATGCCGCAAACGCTCCCTGTTACCCCAAACGCTCCCTTGTGGAGTCGCGCTCAGGCGGCTGGCTTGATGTTCTGGTTGAGGTGGAACAGGTTGCCAGGGTCATAGCTGCGCTTGATCTGCGCGAGCCGCTGGTAGTGACCCCGGTAGTTGTCCTCGATCCGCTCCCAGTCGTCGTCGGCCATGAAGTTGATGTAACCGCCGGGCTCGGAGTACGGCTCGGTGGCCCGGTAATAGTCGCGCACCCAGGCGATCCTGTCGTCGTCGACCGCCTTGTCCTGCCAGGCGGCCACGATGACCGGCGCGAAGGTCGCGCCCCGGTAGGCGAACGCGGTCTCGTCAGCGCCGACCCGGTGGCAGGCGCCGTTGATCGGGTACAGGTGCATGGTCGCGCTGACCTCCGGCACCTCGGCGCCGTGCTTGACGTGCTGCTCGATGGCCTCGTCGGGGAGGTCGTTGACGAAGCTGCCCTTCCAGTAGCTGCGGATGCCCTTCGGGAAGATCGCGTCGAACGCCATGTTCAGCGCCGGATAGGGCATCGGCCCCGCCATCTCGGCGACGATGGGCGCGATCGCGCGGAACGGCTCCATCGCACGCTCGCCAGCCTCGATCGGGCCTGAGTAGTGCACGATCGCGGCGCAGAACGTGTCGCCTACCCGCTCCGGCGGCACGAACGGCAGCGGCGGCGCGATCTGGAACGCCGGGAACGCGCCGTACTCCTCGGGAGCGGTCTTGATGAACTCACGGAAGAAGCGCATCAGGTCGGTGGCGTAGTCGAGTTCGTAGAAGAACAGCCCGGCGTAGATGTCATTGACCGGGTGCAGCTGGAACTCGAAGTTGGTGACGACCCCGAAGTTCCCGCCGCCGCCGCGCAGCGCCCAGAACAGGTCGGCGTTCTCGTCCTCGCTCGCGGTCAGCACCTTGCCGTCGGCGGTGACGACTTCGGCTGAACGCAGGTTGTCGATCGTCAGGCCGTGCGACCTGGCCAGGTAGCCGATGCCGCCGCCGAGCGTCAGGCCGCCGACGCCGGTCGTGGAGACGATCCCGCCGGTCGTCGCGAGGCCGTAGGCGTGGGTCGCGTAGTTGAAGTCACCCCAGGTCGCGCCGCCGCCCGCGCGGGCGGTCTGAGTGGCGGGATCGACGTGCACGTCGCGCATCTGGGTCAGGTCGATCACCACGCCGCCGTCGGTGGTGCCGTAGCCGGGAGCGCTGTGCCCGCCGCCCTTGACGGCTAGCTCCAGGCCCGTGTCCCTGGCGAAGTTCACCCCCGCGATCACGTCGGCTACCTGCTGCGCGAGGATCACCGCCTGCGGATGCTTGTCGAACATCCCGTTGTGGACGGTCCTGGCCTCGTCATACCCCGCGTCACCGGTGGTCAGGACCGGTGCCCTGACCTGTTCACGCAAATCTTGCGTCGATGGCTTGCTCATGACCGCGCTCCCCCGAGATCGACTGGTCTGGCCTGATTGGCTTGGCCCGATTGATCTAGCTGCGCACATGCGGCACGAAACGGTGCCGAGTGGCCAGCTAGGCCAGAGCGAGATGGAGATCGTGTGGAGGAGCAATGTGGCCGGTGTCAATACTCGGTCAAGCCGGCAGGCGGCTTCGGCGCCCGCGCCAGGCTCGCGGGCGCTCGTGGCAGGCTTGGATCGTGACGATGACCCCGCGTGTGGAACACGTCGGCAGCCTGCTCCGGCCCGACTACCTGCTCGCCGCCAGGAAGGCTCAGGCCAGCGGCGTCATGGGGGCGGCGGAGTTCAAGGCTGCCGAAGACCGGGCCGTGCGGGCCGCGGTCGCGCTGCAGGAAGATCTGGACCTGCCTGTCATCAACGACGGCGAGATGCGCCGGGAGTCGTTTCAGGCCGAGCTGACGGCCGCCTGCGACGGCTTTGCCGGGGTCAGCCTCGACGCGTGGCTGTGGGGCGACTGGCACTCCACCGAGGTGGGCGACGCGAGCATCAAGCGGCCCGACGAGCTTGCCGTCGTCGCGCCGCTGCGCAAGCGCCGCAACCTCGCGGCCGAGGAATTCACCTTTGTGCGCGCCTGCCAGAGCGAGGGCGGCGGCCGGCAGGTCAAGGTCACGTTGCCGAGCCCGACGCTGTTCGCCAACCTGTGGTCACCGCAGCGATCGGCAAGCGCGTACCCCAGCCTGGATGCGTTCATGGCCGACGTCGTCGCGATCCTCTGCGACGAGGTCGCTGAGCTGGTCAGGCTGGGATGCAGCTACATCCAGCTCGACGCGCCGCACTATCCGCTGCTAATCGACCCGACCTGGCGTGCCTTCTATGAGGCCAGGGGCTGGCCGATGCAGCGCTGGCTCTCGTACGGGGTTGAGCTGGACAACGCCGTCATCGAGGCCGGGCGGCCGGCCACGTTCGGGTTCCACCTCTGCCGTGGCAATCAGCTCAGCCGGTGGCTGGTGGCTGGCGGCTACGAGCCGATCGCTGGCCCGATCTTCGGCGGCGTGCGCGCCGACCGGCTACTGCTCGAGTACGACGACGAGCGCTCTGGCACATTCGACGCGCTGAGCCTGGTCCCCGACGACAAGGTCGTCGTGCTGGGCCTCGTCACTACGAAGACGTCGCGGCTCGAGGACGAGGCCGCCGTCGCTGCCCGGCTGAGGGAGGCGGCAGGCCAGGTCGGCGCGGAGCGGCTGGCGGTGAGCCCGCAGTGCGGCTTCGCGACGTCCGCCGCGGGCAACGCGATCACGCCCGAGGCACAGCGGGCGAAGCTCGCGCTCCTGGTCAGGATCGCCAGAGACGTCCTGGGTGGCTGACCGCGATGACCGCATGGACCGGGTCATCCTGGCCTAGGAAATGCCGATCTGAGCGGCCCATCGGTCCACGCACTCGGCGAAGAAGGCGTCGCGGTCAGCAGCGTCGTCGCTGATGACGTTGTGAACTGCCCGAAGAGCTCGAGCGAGATGGTCCCGAGCAGGGCCGACCACGCCATCAGGCCAGCCTGAATCGCCGCGTCCGTGACGGCTGCCGGCAAGACGGCCAGCACGGGCGCGAGCGCGGCCCTGGCGGCGGGGCCGAGGTCGCGCCCGGCGGGATCCGGCAGCGCGATCCCGCGCTCGTGCCGACTCCTCGAGGATCTGGACCAGGAGGTTCGAGACCCGGCTGGCCGGCCCGATCGTGTCGGCAGGCGCCGCGTACCCGGGAACGGGCGAGCCGTAGATCAGCGCCCACTCGTTCGGATTCGCCAGCGCCCAGTTCCTGACCGCCAGGCAGATCGCCGACCACCGGCCGGACAAGTCCGCATGGCCGGCGCCCGCAGTCGGCAGCTTCGGCCGCAGCGCCGAGCGAGTTGTAGGCGTCGATGATCAGCCTGGTCAGCAGGTCATCCCGGCTAGCGACATAGCGGTAGACCGCGGACGAGGCCATCCCCAGTTCGCGAGCGATCGCGCGCAGGCTCAGCGCCGCCGCACCATCGGTGGCAAGATGCCGGCGGCCGGCCTCGAGGATCTCGCTGGTGATCTCGGCGCGGGCGCGCTCCCTGGCCGTACGTGGCACCGAGCGCGCCTGCTCGCCGCCATCGGCGGGCGGCGCTGGTCCGTTCAGTTCAGCGGTCGTAGCCATTCCTGAATCCTGCCACAAGACGAGAGCATCAGCAATAAATCAGAGCAGTGCTCTTGACAGCTGGTCGACGCAGAGCGGCATCCTGATTGCGAGAGCAGTGCTCGCGAATCTGAGCACCATGCACAATCGGAGTTGATTCATGGACGAGATCAGGGTCATCAGGCACGACGACTACCCGGCCGACGGGGCGCCTTCGGCCGCCGCCCGCGCGTCAGGGGGTGCCGATGCTCGCGACCTGCACGTCGTCGTCGGCGCCGGCGCGATCGGCAGCGGCATCGCGCGCGAGCTTGCAGGCCGCGGCCACCGCGTGCGGCTGGTGACCAGGTCGGGTTCTGGCCTCCGGCCAGCGGCCGGCGCGGAGCGCCCGAGGCCAGCGGCCGGCGCGGAGCGCCAGGCCGATTCAGATGTCGAATTGGTCGCGGCTGACGCGAGCGACCCGGCCGCGATGGCCAGGCTGACCGCTGGCGCTGTGGCCCTCTACAACTGCGCCAATCCGCCGTACCATCGCTGGCCCGAGCTGTGGCCGCCGATGGCGGCGTCGCTGCTCGGTGCGGCGGAGCGCAGCGGCGCGGTGCTGGTGACCATCTCAAACCTCTACGGCTACGGGCCCGCGTCGCGCTCCCAGGGCACGGCCGGCTACGACGCCGCGCACCCGATGACCGAGGCCACGCCTCAGGCGGCCGAGGGCGCCGAAGGGCAGGATCCGCGCCGCGATGTGGCAGCAGGCGCTGGCTGCGCACGAGGCTGGGCGGGTCAGGGCGGTCGAGATCCGCGCATCCGACTACGTCGGCCCCGGCGCGGAGAGTGTGCTCGGCGAGCGCGTCGTTCCGAATGTCCTGCGCGGGAAGGCGGTGTCCGTCCTCGGCAGCACCGATCATCCGCACACGTGGACCTATACCGCCGATGTCGCGCGGCTAGCCGTCGTCGCGGCCGTCGATGCCAGGGCGTGGGGACGCGCGTGGCACACGCCGTCCGGGCCGCCGCTCACCCAGCGCGAAGCCGTCGACGACCTCGCCGCGGCGGCAGGGCTGGCGCCGGTCCCGGTCCGGACGTTGCCCGCTGCTGTGCTGCGCGTCGCTGGCCTGTTCTCGCCGCTGCTGCGCGAACTGGCCGAGACCAGATACCAGTTCGCCGCGGACTTCGTCATGGACTCAGCCGCCGCGCAGCAGACCTTCGGCCTCGAGCCGTCGCCCTGGGCCCTGGTCCTCCGCGAGGTGCTCGGCAGCTACGGCTGGAGCGCGGATCCGACAGCGCCGGCGCGGTCAAATTATCCGGCATAATAGATATCTGAACAATCGAGAAGATCTCGCTCATCCGGGGGGAGCTGGGATGACTAGCCAACTACGAACGGCGGCCATCAGGTCCCGCGTCTTCGGGATCCTCGCAGGAACGGTGCTGGCCGCGGCCCTGGCGGCGTGCGGAACTTCCGATCCCGCTGGCGGCGATCCCGCCGCCAGCGCCACGGCCAGCGGCAGGACGCGGGAGCGCAGGCCAGTGGCGGATCCGCTGGCGGCGGCCAGGCGCCCTCGGCGGCGGTCCCTGGCGGCGGAGCATCGGCCACGGCCAGTGCGCGGGTCGCCCCCGGCGGTCCCGCTGGCAGGAGGGCCGCTTCCGGCGACACCCCGCCGGGATTCTGGTACGGCACCGACAGCTTCACGATGCCAGTGACGGGCACGGGGCCGTACACCGAGCCGGTGATCGGCGGCAGCTACGGCGGATACGTCGGGATGGCGGGCAACTGGGCGCACTGGCAGGGCTGCCGGGGCGGTCTGGTCTGGTCGGCTTCGAACGCCAGCGAAGCGAGCAAGAACTTCTCGACGTACCACAAAGGCGTCGGAACCGCCGTTTATTGGTTCATGGCCGGGCCCGGCGTCGATCCGAACTACGACGGATCGGTGTCCGAGGCCACCGCCTGGGGTCAGCAGCAGGCGGCGCGCGCCCTGGCCGACATCGGCAGCACGGTGAAATACCCGGTGGTGTGGATGGATGTCGAACTGCCAGGCAACGCACCGCGGTTCACGCCAGCACCTGATAACGGATGGAACGCCGTCTACACGACGCCGTGCAGCGGTCAGGTCAAGACCCAGCACATCGACCCCGCCGTCGATCGCGGCGTGCTCGACGGGTTCGCGAGCTATCTGGCCGCACACTCTTCATACAAGACAGGCGTCTACTCGGCTCCCCCCGTCTGGACCGCGATCTTCGGCACCGGCAGCGCGTCGAAGATCCCTGACCTGTACGAGTGGACCTACACGGGCGACACCAGCAGCCTGGCGCACCATCCTGGCGCCTGGTGCCTGAAGAGCACCTCGACGTGCGCGCATTTCTTCGGCGGTCAGCACGCGAGCGACGCCACTGCGCTCATGTGGCAGTGGTCGGGCGGCGGCGGGACGAGCAACGGCTACGGCGACTTCGACCAGATCGACGGCGCAAGAACTCCCTAGGCCGGAGCGCCTGCGAGCAGCGCGTCGGTGGCGTGGTCGGGGATGCCGTCGAAGAAGCGCGTCAGCACCCGGCCGAACAGCGGGTCATCGGGTGCCGCGCGGTGGAACAGCGTCATCGACGAACGCAGCTTCATGGCGTCGAGGCTGCCGAAGACCTGATCCGCGCTGCGACCCTTGAGCGCCGAGAGAATCTGCGCGCACTCCCGCAGGCGCGGACCGAGCACAGGATGGTCCAGGAACGCCGCCGCCTCGGCCAGCGATGAGATCGCGTACCGCCGCGAGATGGGGCTCTGCCCGAGACCCTTGATCTGCGGGAACACGAACCACATCCAGTGGCCCGACTTGAATCCCGCCCGCAGTTCGTCGACGGCCCGGTCGTAGCTGCCGTCGGCTTCCTGGGCGGCCACGAACCGCTCCAGGTCAAACGCGTCGTCCATCAGCGCTCACCTCCTGCGGACCGCTGACTGGCGCGGGGATCGCGCCATCTGGCGCCAGAACCTGGGCCGCGACTGGCATCGTCTCCGGGTACTTCAGCCCGGCGCCCGTGTTGAGTACGACCACGGTGTCGCCGGCCGACAGCCAGCCAGCGTCGCGCAGCCGGCGCACGGCGGTGAAGCACGCGGCGCCTTCCGGGCAGATGAAGGCACCCTTCCAGGCGGGCCACCTCGCGCTGATCGGCCAGCAGGTCGTCATCCTCGACGGCGACCGCGGTCCCGCCGGTTGCGTAGAGCGCGTCGAGTACCAGGAAGTCGCCGAGCGCCTTCGGCACCGTGATACCGAACGCGACGGTCTGCGCGTCCGGCCACGGCTCGCTGTGCCTGGCACCGCGCCCGAAGGCCTCGACGATCGGCGCGCAGCCGCTGGCCTGAACCGCGACCAGCCGCGGCAGCTGGCCAGATACCCATCCGAGCTCGCGGAGCTCGAGCAGGGCCTTGTAGATCCCGATGATGCCGACGCCGCCTCCGGTCGGGTACACGATGACGTCGGGGAGCCGCCAGCCGAGTTGTTCGGCGATCTCCAGGCCCATCGTCTTCTTGCCCTCGATCCGGTAGGGCTCCTTGAGCGTGGCGACGTCCTGATAGCCGGGGCGATCGGCCAGCGCGGCCTTGACGAGCGCGGCGGCGTCCCCGATCAGCCCGTCGACCAGGTAGAGCTCGGCGCCTGCCGCCGCGCACTCAGCGCGCGTGATGGCCGGGGCCGCGACCGGCATGACGATGAGGCTGTCCAGGCGGGCCCTGGCGGCGTAGGTGGCCCACGCGGCCCCGGCATTTCCGTTGGTCGGCATCGCGATCCCTGGCACACCGAGTTCGGCCGCGCGAGATACACCGACCGCGGCTCCGCGCGCCTTGAAGGTGCCCGTCGGGATCAGGCCTTCGTCCTTCATCAGCAGTCCAGGCACGCCGAGCGCCGCGCCGATCTCGCGCATCGGGAGCAGCGGCGTCATGCCCTCGCCGAGACTCACCACGGCATCGGCCGTGCCGACCGGAAGCAATTCGTGGTACCGCCACAGGTCAGGCGGCCTCGCCGCGATCTTTGCGGGATCGGTCAGCGCGGCCACCCGCTCCAGGTCGTATCTGGCCAGCAACGGCGAGCCGCAGGCGCACGTCCCCTGGACCTCTTCCGCCTTGTGCTCCGCGCCGCACGTCGCGCACTCCAGGTGGGTCAGGGCCGAATACGCCGTCGCCGTCATGACTCCCATCCTCCGCCCAGGCTCACGCGGCCGCCGACGGAGCCGGCCGGACACCGCGGACGATGATCCTGGTCCGCCGGCCAGCGGTCAGAGTCTGGACGCGGACCGCGGTGAATCCGGCGGCGGTCAGGGTGCGGCCCAGACTCTCGGCCTGCTCCCTGGTATGTCCGTGGACCCCTCGCGCTGCGCCGGGGCCGAGCAGCCGCTCGGCTAGCAGCACCCGCCCGCCGGGAGCGAGCACCCGGCGGATCTCAGCGCAGCCGGCCGCTGGATCAGCCCAGTGGTGTACCGAACTGATCGACCAGACCACGGTTGCAGACCCGTCCGCCAGCGGCAGGCGCTCCGCACTGCCGGGAGCCCAGGTCACCCGCGAGGCCGCTGACCTCGGGGTGAGTGACCTCGCGAGCCGCAGCGCGATGGGGGATGGGTCAACGCCGGTCACCGACGCGCCGCTGGCTGCGGCGACCCGGACCGCGCTGCCTGGCCCGCACCCGATGTCGGCCGCCTTGTCCCCGGCCGTCAGCTGAGCCTCGGCGAGGACCAGGCGGGCAACCCGGCCGCGGCCGGCCAGCATCGACAGTGCCATCATCGCCTCGCCAGCGGTCGCGACCGGATTCCGGCGCCTGGCTGGCTCGGCGCCCTGCGACAGCAGCTTGTCCCATCGCGCAATCCCTTCAATGAGTAAGTAGCTTAGTTACTAAGCAACATAGTCAATGCCCTTATCATGGTCAACATGACCTCGTCCGAGCGGCGCGACCTCGCCGTCAGCCTGCAGGCATTCGGCCTTGAGCGGGACCGGATGCGGGCCGCGCTCGCCCGCCGCGCCGGAATCAGCCAGACCGATCTGGACGCTCTCGAGCATCTCGAGGCGGCAGGGTCGCTCACGCAGCGGGAACTCGGCGAGCGCCTGTCGCTGACCTCCGGCGCCGTCACCATGCTCGCCGACCGGCTCGAGCGAGCCGGGCTGGTGCGGCGACGGCCGCACCCGGCGGACCGGAGGTACGTCGTGCTCGAACTGTCCGCGGATGCGCTCCGGCGCGCTCCCGCGGGGCTTACCGCCTTCCACGCCGCCATCGCCGATCTCGTCGCCGTCACTCCGCCGGGGGAGCAGGAGGTCATCGGTGCCTTCCTGGATGCCGCGGCGCTCGCGGCCGCACGGGCCGCCGGGTCAATGGCGACCGGATCGTGACCAGATACCACTTGCAAAAATGTCTATTTTATGATAGTATGGCATTCAATTGATACGGTCCGGCTGTGACGACACCATCGAGCATGAGTGCCCGCACCGCCGCGGCGGCCAGGGCAGCGCATCTGATCGTCGACGAGCCGCCGCTCATCTTCTCCGACACGATGGCGCGGCGACTGCTGGGTGACGAGGCCGACGACCTGATCGGGTATCACCTCGCGCACGGCAACCATCTCGTGCTCGCCGGAGCCCGTGGCCAGGTTGCCTGCCGCAGCCGGTTCGCTGAGGACGCACTGGCAGCCGCGGTCGCGGCAGGGACCACGCAGTACGTCATCCTCGGGGCTGGCCTCGACTCATTTGCCTACCGGCCAGGGCTGTCGGGGCACGTCAGGATCTTCGAGGTCGACCAGCAGGCAACGCAGGACGTCAAGCGCGCGAAGCTAGCCGCGGCCCAGATTCCTGAGCCAGGCAACGTCGCCTTCGTGCCTGTCGATTTCGAGTCGGCGTCGCTGGCCGCCGAACTCGGACGGGCCGGTCTTGACCTGTCCAGGCCAGCCTTCGTCTCCTGGCTGGGCGTCACGATGTACCTGTCCAGGGATGCGCTCGCCGGCACGCTCGCCGAACTCGGGACGTTGGGGGCGGGCTCGCAGGTCGTTGCCGACTACATGCTCCCCGCGGAAATGAGGGACGAGGCGGGAAGCAGCTACGTCGAGCTCGTCGGGCCGTCGTCGGCCGAGCGCGGTGAGCCGTGGCTCACGTTCCTTTCACCACAGCAGATGTCGGAACTGCTGGTCAGCCACGGCCTCACGCCGCTGCGGCAACTGACGCAGAGCGACATCGCAGACGGGGCGATCTGGAACCGCGCCGACGCGCTGCGCCCGGTGCGGTTGTCGATGATCGCGCACGCGGCGGTCGGCCTCAGCTAGCCGTCAGGACGCCTGCCCAGGGACAGCCGCGAGCAGGCTCGTCAGCAGCGCACCCGTCGCGCGGGGGCCGTTGATCTCCAGCCACCTGACCTGGCGGCCGGCCGCTGTCACGCCTACGTACAACGGCTGGGCCATGTGACACGCGCAGAGCGGCGGCTTGATGAGCCAGCCTGATTGGCTGGCCACAGCCAGCGGCTTGCTGACCGCGAACGGATAGAACGAGTTGATGTGCTTGCCGAGGTACGTCACGAACCTGTGAGCGCCCGCCCTGGTCGTGAAGGTGAGCGACCTGCTGACGACCAGCGTCAGCCGGCGCGACTCGCCCTGGAACGTGCGCTGCCAGCCGCCCTGGTATCCCCACCGTTTCAGCAGGGCCGCCAGGTGGTGGAGGCTCGAGTCCTTCTGCACGTCGACGGCCGTGAGGGAGCGGGTCACCGCCGGGAGCCCGGTAATCGCACGCGATGGAAGTACCCCGCTGGCGGCAGTCGCCGGCGCCGGTCCGCCGCATCCGGCCAGGCAGATGGCGGCCGCGACGGCGAGCGCCGCGGCAGCTGGGGCCACGCGCCTGCTCACCCGGCGCTGTCCCGCCGGTCGCCCGCCGGCTCCTGACTGGCCAGGAGCCGCAGTCCGGTTGGCGGCAGATGACAGGCCACGGCCATGCCAGGTGACCACGCCGCCGTCGACTCGTCGCCGTTGTTCGGCACCAGGGCCGTGACCGCATGTCCGCTGGCGAGCTGAATGGCGAGCTGAAGGCTGCTGCCGAGGTAGACGATGTTGGTCAGCAGGCCAGGCACCCGGTTGGTGCCCGGCGCGCCCGCGGGTTCGACTCCGATCCGCTCCGGGCGGATGACGACCTTGGCCTGGCCGCGATGGGCGATGTCGCCCCTGCGCACCTCCACCGAGAAGTTCTCGGAGAGGCGGACCTCTGCACCGGCACCGCCGGCCGATGGTCCCGCGACGGTCGCATCCATCAGGTTGGAGACGCCGAGGAAATCGGCGACGAACGCGTTGGCTGGCTCCTCGTAGAGGTCCTGCGGCGAGGCGGCCTGCTCGATCCGCCCGCGGTTGATGACCGCGATCCGGTCGCTCATCGTGAGCGCCTCTTCCTGATCGTGCGTCACGTACACGAACGTGATGCCGACCTGCGTTTGCAGCTGCTTGAGCTCAACCTGGAGCTGGCGGCGCAGCTTGGCGTCCAGTGCCCCGAGTGGCTCGTCGAGCAGCAGCACGGCCGGCTGCAGCACCAGCGCGCGGGCCAGCGCCACCCGTTGCTGCTGGCCGCCGGAGAGCTGCCCAGGCTTGCGCGTCGCGTAGTCGGTGAGCTGGACGAGGTCGAGCACCTCGGCGGTCCTGCGGCGCATCTCAGGCTTGGCAACCCCGGCGCGGCGCAGCCCGAAAGCCACGTTGTCAAAGACCCGCAGGTGCGGAAAGAGCGCGTAGCTCTGGAAGACCGTGTTCACCGGCCGCTTGCTCGGCGGCGTCCCGGCGATGTCCTGCCCGTCGAGCAGGACCTGGCCGGAGGTCGGTGCCTCGAATCCGGCGATCATCCGCAGCGTCGTGGTCTTCCCGCAGCCCGACGGCCCGAGCAGGGAGAAGAACCCGCCCGCGGGGATTTCCAGGTCGATGGCGTCGACGGCCACGACGGAGCCGAAGTGCTTGGTCAAGGAGACGAGGCTGAGCTGGCCTGCGTCTGGCCGCTTCGCGAGCGCGACGGCTGTGCCTTCGCCCGCCGGGTCGTTGGGATGCACCGGATCAACCGCCGTGCTAGCCACGTTGAGCCTGCCTAACCGTTAGCCATCGCGAATGTTTCCGAGGTCTGGTCGCCGTCCGCTATGGCGATTCCAGCCGCCGCGGCCGCGTCCTGCCCGACCAGGCGGCGTTCTGCCCACCGCCTGCCGCCTTCGGCGAGCGCCACCAGGAGCAGCGAGCCGGCGATGATCAGGGCGCCGATGGAGATGACTTCGGGCAGCAACGCCGGGGTCCGCGCGCTCGCGTACAGGAAGACCGGATACGTCGGCTGGCCCGAGGGTGCCAGGAACGACGCGATAGCGAACTCGTCGAAGCTGGTCACAAAGCAGATGATGCCGCTGGATACCAGGGCGGGCGCGAGCAGTGGCAGCGTGATCAGCCGCAGTGAAGCGAACGGCGAGGCGCCGAGATCCTGGGCGGCCTCGTTCATCGCGGGGTCGAGGGAACGCAGCCTTGGCAAGATCACCAGGATCGCGAACGGCAGCACGATCACGCTGTGCCCGAGCACCACAGCCGCCAGGCTGGGCTTCGCGCCGACTTCCTGGACGAGGATCAGCAGCCCGACGGCGAGGCAGATGTACGGAACGACCAGGGGGAGCAGCAGCACGGTCAGCGCCATGGCCGCGGCGCGCCCGCGCAGCACCAGCAGTCCGAGCGACGCCATGATGCCCAGGGCCGTGGCGAACGCGGCGGCCACCAGGGCGATTCCGATGCTGCGGACCAAGGCACCGGTCAGTTCACCATTCCCGAAGGCCTCATGGAACCACTTGGTCGTGAAGCCAGACAACGGCAAGGTCGGCGTCGCGCTCTTGTTCACTGAGAAGATCAGCAGCACAGCCAGCGGTGCGAACAGGAAGACGACGAACGCCCAGAAGTAGACCGCGAGTCCGGCGCTGCCGAGCCTGCTGGTGAGCCTCACGGTGCCAACCTCATTGGCCAGGCCTCGCCTCGGTACGCAGGTCGGTCTGGAGGAAGCGCCCGAAGACCAGGGTCAGCACGATGACGACCACGATCAGCGCGATCGCGAGCACCGCTCCGTAGTTCCAGTTCGGCGTGTCTCCGAAAAAGGCCTGGATGGAGTTCCCGAACAGCTGGTTGTTCGGGCCGCCGACCAGCAAAGGCGTGATGAACTCGCCGGTCGTCGGGATGAGCACGAACACGAAGCCGGCGATCACGCCAGGGAGGCTCAGCGGCATTGTCACCCGCCAGAACGTGGCGGCCCTGCTGGCGCCCAGGTCAGCGGCCGCCTCCTGGAGCCGGTGGTCCATGTTCTCCAGGACCACGAAGATCGGCAGCGAGACGAACGGGATCCAGGTGTAGAACAAGACCAGCGCGACCGAGAAGTTCGAGTAGATCAGCCAGGAGATCGCGCTGCCCTGCGCTCGCAGGTGCAACGTCCAGAGCAGAGAGTTCACGACGCCGTTGTTGTTCAGGATGATCTGCCACGCGATCACGCGGAGCAGGTAGCTGGTGAAGAACGGCGCAAGCAGCACGAGCAGCAGCGCGTACCGCCGCCGGCGTGCGACGAACGCCAGGAAATAGGCGAGGGGATAGGCGGCGATTGTCGTCAGCACCGAGACGACGATCGCGATCTCCATCGAGTAGATGAACCTGCTGCGGAAGGCGCTGCCGCCGCCAGTCAGGAAATCACTCCAGTTCGACAGCGAGAACGCCGTCGGCATGCCGGGGATGTTCGTTCGCAGGCCGACGCTGTACAGCGTGATGAACGCCACCGGCAGCAGCAGCAGCACGCCGACGAACACCAGGGGAGGCAGGACGAGCGCCCCCTTGCCTGGCTTCCGCCACCGTGTGAGCCAGGAGCGGCGTACGTCCTGAACCCCTTCTGAGATCGCCACCGGTCAGGCTGCGACAACTTCCTGCCAGGCAAGCTCGATCGCCGCCCGGTTCGGTGTCCAGGTCTGCAGGTGCACATCGGATGCAGCGATCGCGTTCGGGTCGCCGAGCTTGAGGGCGGTGACCAGGGCCTGGTTCTTGATCTCCGATGACTTCACCGCCGCGTTAGACGTCCCGTAGTAGTACAGGTTCGTCATCTGGGCGCAGGCGTTGTGGTTGATGAACGACTCCACATAGTCGTGCGCGTGGTAGTAGTTCTTCGTGTTGGCGCCGAGCATGTACCCGCACAACCAGGACAGCCGGCCCTGGCTCGGGTTCATGAACCCGACAGGAACCCCGGCGGCCTTCATGGAGACCAGGGTGTCCTGCCATGAGTAGGCGATCCAGACCGTTCCGGACTTCACGTCCGGCTGCATCTGGCTGTACTCGCTCTCCCAGTAGAGCTTGTTCAGCGGCTTCTGCGCCAGCAGCGTCGCCTTGGCCGCCGCGATCTGGTCCGTCGTCAGGTTGTCCATCTTCGGGAACCCGAGTTTGAGCGCCGCGATCTCGAAGTTCGTGGACGCGCCGCTCCAGAGCGAGATCTTGCCTGAGTACTTCTTGTTCCAGGCGAGTTCCCAGCCGGACGCGTCTGCCGCTGACACGTGGTCGGTGCGGTAGGTGAGGCTGCCGTAACCCCAGTCCCAGGGGATCATGTACTGCTTGCCGTTGATCTGACCCTGCTTGACGAGGTAGGGGTTCAGCTGCTTGAAGCTCGGCAGCAGGCTGGTGTCGAACGGCTGGACGAGGCCTTGGTTGACGTAGTCGGGCAGGTTCTCGTGGCAGGGATGCATCAGGTCGAACGGCCCGGCCGAGGTCGCCTTCTCCAGCGCCTGGTCGTCGTTGGTGATGTAGGTATAGGTGATCCCGCTGGTGCCGAACTTCGCTGTGTAGTCCTTGCCAGCCAGCAGGCCGTTAGTCTGCGCCTTGGTCCCGGCTGCCTCGTAGCCGCCCCATTCCAGGATGGACAGACTGCCCGGCTCCTTGCCGATCGGCGGGCGCTTGCTCGGGGCTGGACTCGCCGTGGACCCAGAGGATCCGCACGCGTCGAGCAGGACGGCGCCGCCCAGCATCGTCGCGCCGGTCGTGAGGAATCGTCTCCGGGCGAGGACATGCCCGGTCATCGGGCCCTGAACGGACTTCATGGTCATATTCCCCCACCACTCGCAGATGTCGGCAAACGCCGACGATTAGCTGTTAGTACACCCGTCGTTGCGAACTGTCAATGGTTGCCGGTGACGGGCAAGGGCTTCCGAGACCGTCCGGTTCGCCCGATTTTGAGGTCCGGCTCGAATTCGCCCGCAGGGGGTGACGTTCAGCGCGGCGAAGCCGGGGACCATGTGCCCATGAACAAGCAGTCGCAGGTCAGGCCGCACAAGCCGGCCGGGCCGGCCAAGATGACCGCGGCGATTCTGGTCGCGGGCGCTGCCGTGGGCCTGGCGGCGTGCAGTTCTGGCACGAGCACCAGCAGTTCGAGCCACACGGCAGCGCCGCGCACGACCAGCGCGGCCGCGAGCCCGTCCGCGAGCCCGCATTCCGGGTCAGCGACGGTCAGCCCGGCCGCTTGCAAGCACGTGAACTCGCTCCGCGGATCACTGGAGACCCTGACGCACCTGCAGCTCAATGCCAGCTCTGCCGGACAGATCAGGACGAACCTGACCAACATCCAGACTCAGCTGACTAACTTGAAGGGCGAGGCAAGCGGCCAACTCTCCCATCAGGTCAGCCAGCTGTCGAACTCCGTCGACCAGGTCAACAAGGCAGCCAAGAACCTCTCGACCCCGCCATCGGCCTCGCAGATCACGGCGGTCGTCAGCGCACTGTCTGGACTGCGGACGCAGTCCAAGACCGCGATCGCCCAGATGAGCGCGGCCTGTCCGAAGGGCTGACCAGCGGAGCCAGGCGTCCCGTGCGGGCTCGCTCCGCTATGCCGGGATGACCTCCGCCGCGTCGAACTCCCAGAATGCCCGCAGGGCCGCCAGCCGGCCTGAACCGTCGGCTCGGTAGGTGTAGACGCCACGGACGACAACGACGTGATCGCCGCCCGGCAGCGCCGTGCGGATCGTGCCTACGTCCGCGACCTCGTCGCCGCATAGGTACGAGCGCTCGATCTCGAAGCTGATCTGCTCGTTAGGCGCGATCACCGTGTCGTAGAACGCGGCAATCGCCGCGAGTCCGCGATGGCCGTTGCCGTCCGGGTCGAGGGGCGACGGGCCGATCGGATCGGCCACCACGGCGTCGGGCGCGAACAGGCTCAGCCAGGCCGCGCGGTCCTTGCGGTGGATCGCGGCCTGGGACCGCCGCGCCAGGTCACGGGCGGTCATCTGATCAGCCATCGGAGTTGCTCCGTTCGCTTTGCGTCCGTGGCCGCCGGACAGGCGGCCGCGGGTCCGGTCAGGGCCGGACCTTGGCGATCACCTTGTCGGCGAACGCGTTCAGCGCGCCGATCTTCTCGGCCAGCGGCTGGGTATCGGTCGCGGTTGTGTACGGCCACCGGAAGCCGACGATGACGTCCGTCACGCCTTGTTCCTCGAGCCGGCGCACGCCGTCCACGCTGTAGGCGTCCGCCGAGATCACGTGCACCTCGAATGGACGGTCGGCCGTCCCTTCGGCCCGCCGCAGTTCGCGGAGCCTGGCCAGCAGGCCAGGCAGATCTGCCGGATCGCCGCCGCCGTGCATCCAGCCGTCGCCTCCCCGTGCCGCCCTGCGCAACATGGCCTCGCTGTGGCCGCCGAGCAGGATCGGGATCGGCTCGGTCGGCACCGGGGAGAGCTTGACGGGCGGGATCGTCAGCACCGCGCCGTTGTAGCCGAAGTAGCCGCCCGCGGCCAGGCCGCGGATGATGTCGATGCTCTCGTCCATCCGGCGTCCCCGCCGCTCCCACGGGACGCCCAGGATGTCGTAGTCCTCGCGCCACGGGCTCGTCCCGACCCCGAGCAGCAACCTGTTGCCGGTGAGAACCGCGGTAGAGGTCGCCTGCTTGGCGACGAGTACCGGGTTGCGCACCGGGAGCTTCAGCACGAACGTCACGAACCGCAGCCTGGTGGTCACCACTCCGAGCGCCGGAATCAAGGAGAAAGGCTCGAGGAACGGCTTGCCGTCGAGGAACTCCCTGGTGCCGTCGGGGCTGTACGGGTACGTGCTGGTGGCGTGCTCCGGGTAGCAGATGCTGTCCGGTATGACCATCGAGTCGTATCCCGCCGCCTCTGCCGCCTGCGCGAGCGGCAGGTAGAACGACGGGTCGGTCATCGACTCGGCATACGAGAAACGCACGGGACCCCTCCGGGCAGTTCTGCGGCTCGGCCCTGGCCCGATCCTGCCAGCCGCAGTGCGGAAAAGGTAGAACAGGTTCTAGTCAGTTGCTCCGAGCGCCAGGGTTCAGGGGCCAGATTCTCGTTCAGGCGGGCTGGTCAGCCGCCACAGCCGCCAGGTCGTCGGTGATGTACCTGGCCATAGCGCTAGGCAGCAGTGCGCGCTGTTCGGGCGTCAGCCGGTCTCCTGCCTCAGTGATCTGGCTGGCCACGTTCCGCGCGGAGGCCAGCACGCTGGCCTGGTCGAGTTGGGAGACCGTGCCCTCCATGCCGGCCGGCATCTGGTCGGGCGCGAAGTCGAGGATGCTCGTGAGCCCGTACTGCGGGTTGGCCACGTCGAGCACGGCGGCCCAGAGCCGCCAGGCGCTGTCCCTGGCGTCATGCAGCCGGTGGCGCGCCTCCCACACCGAGCCGCGGCGCAGGTACTTGCCGAGATCGGCCAGCGCGCACCATCCAGCGAACGCCCACTCGCGCAGTTGCTGCGGCGTCGGCGCCTGCTGCTCGAAGGCATCAACCTGGCGTTCGTCGGGACCGTAGAGCACGACCTTGTCGCGGATCGGGCCGGTCGCCTGCGACGCCGGGAAGACCACGAGATCGACCTGGCAGCGGTCGGCGTACTGAGCGAAGATCCGCTCGTGCCGCAGCGCGAGCCCGGGAATCTGGTGGTAGTAGCTGTCCACCAGGTCGCCGAGGCCGTCAACGATGTCCCTGACCTCGGGCAGCGCCGCGTCGAACGCGTCGTCGCTGATGCCTATGCCCATGTCCAGGTCGGACAGCCGGTCGCCGGCTCCGCGCCCGACCGAGCAGGCGACGACCAGCCATCGGATGCTGTCGTTGGCCTCGCACTGCGCCAGCAGTCGCCGCAGGATGGCCTGCTGCCCTGACATCTCGCCGGGGAGGGCTTCGACCCAGTCATGTCCCGCTGAGTTCATCCCGCCATCAGATCACGGGTGGTTCCTGGTGATGGATGGTCCATCCATCACCAGGATCCGCAATGGCTGGACCATCCATATGACCCGGCCGGCCCAACGGGCAGGATCTACGGTGCGGCGAGGCACGAGGACGGGCTGCGAGGGGAGGCTCGTTCGGCATGCAAGACTCGGCGGCATGGTGGTGCGACTGATCCGATCGGCCAGGCTGTACCAGGGCGTGCCCTACGCCTACGCGGCGACGACCCAGGCGGCCAGCGTCGTGTTTACCGCGGGCGCCTGCCCGGTGGACCACGCCGGGCAGGTCACGGCGCCTGGCGACATCGCCGCGCAGGCGAGGCAGGCGCTCGCGAACCTGAGGGTCGCGCTGGAGGAATCCGGCTGCGGGTTCGGCGACGTGCTGAAGACGACCGTCTACGTCGCCAGCACTGAACGTGCCGACCTGGTCACGGCGTGGAACGAAGTCGCGAGCGCGTTCGGCGAGCATGACGCGCCCAGCACGCTGCTCGGAGTCGCGGTCCTCGGGTACGAGGACCAACTCGTCGAGATCGAGGCGGTCGCTGCGCGCTAGCGGCCGGCGGGCCGCTCCGATCCGCTCACACAGCCCATGGCCGGCCGTTGCAATCGGCTCACGGCCCGCTGTCGGCAAGCACAAATTCCGGCTCTCGCCTCTTGACTTTGTGTCACAAAGCAAGTTAGCTTTGCATTGCAAAGTAAGGAGCCTGACATGAACGAAGGCACAGGTACGTATGAAGGCGGCGGCATGAGCGAGGGCGCGGGCGCCAACCTCAGCGCTGGCCGCACGGGTTACCCGGACGCCGGCGAGGTGACCACAATGGATGGGCAGGCCGCAGCGGCGATCGTGCAGGAGACGCGCGAGCAGGCGAACCGGGCACTTCGGGTCAAGCGCCCGGCGCTGTTCCTCACCTGGGGAGTGGTGGTGTTCGTCAGCTATGGCGCGATGTGGCTGTCGGTGCGGGGTCAACGGCCTTTTCACGGGCCAGCCTGGGAAGCGCTGATGCTGGCGTTCCTGCTGTTCGTGATCGCTGCGGGCGCCACCGCGAACATCGTGGACCGCGCCACGAGCGGCGTGAGCGGCCGTTCCGAACTCCAGCGCGGCATCTTCGCGCTGTCCCTGGTGGTCGGCATAGCCGTGCTGGAGATCGAGAAGCAAGCGCTGTGGCAGGCGGGCGCGACCCGGCCGCTGGTCGCGCTGTTCGGTGAGGCCATTCCGCTGCTCGTCGCCGGGCTGGTCTTCGCCGCCGCTTCTGCCGCCGGCGGACGGCTGGACTGGCCGCGGCTGGCGCTTGGCCTCTGGCTGCTCGCCGTGGCGGCGGGCGGCGCGTGGACCAGTCCGACGACCAACCTGGTGGTCTGCGCGCTCGCGGGCGGCGGCGGGATCATGCTGATGGCTGCCATCGAGCCGCGACTGCACCGCTCGTGAGCAGCGACGACCTCGATCCGGTCATCCACGTCCCGGCCAGGCTGCGGATCATGGTGACGCTTTCGGCCCTGCCAGAAGGCGACGACCTCTCCTTCACCAGGCTGCAGGACATGATCGGGCTGACACCCGGCAACCTGATCACGCACCTGCGCAAACTCCAGGACGCCGGATACATCATGACCCAGCGGAACGGCGCCGGCGTGACCGCGAGAACGTCGGTCACGCTCAGCCACTCCGGCCGGGCCGCTCTCGACACCTACACGACCGTGCTGCGCCAATTGCTCGACGCGGCCGGTCAGGGATGAGTCGGCGCGCTGGCGCGCCTAGCCCAACCCGGAACCGACCAAGCCAGAACCGGTCCCGCCTTGCCGGCGGGGCCGGTTCGAATGTAGAACAGGTTCTAGTATTGGCGCCGGACCTTCCTGGCGCGAGGGAGCCACGCGGACAGGAGGCTGGTCGGATGGACCTTGTCGAGATGGAGAAGATCCGCCGGCTGAAGTACCGCTACCTGCGCTGCGTGGACCTGAAGCTGTGGGACGAGATCGGGGACGTGTTCACAGCGGACGCCACCGCGGACTACGGCACCCCGTCGGCGGGGCGGCCGCTGAACCTGAGGAGCAGGGACGAGATCGTCATGTTCCTGCGGGACAGCCTGGGCACCGGCATCATCACGCTGCACGCGGCCGGTCAGCCTGAGATCGAGATCGACGGCGACACGGCGACGGGGACCTGGCGGTTCGAGGACACCGTGATCGCCACCGAGTTCAAGGTCGTCATCACCGGCGCCGCGTTCTACGAGGACAGGTACCGGCGCTGCGAGGACGGCGCCTGGCGCATCTCGCACATCGGGTACGAGCGGATCTACGAGGCGACGATGTCGCTGGATGACCTGCCGAGCTGGAAGCTGACCGCCAACCGCTGGTCGGGCTGACCGGTGCTGACGAGGCCGTTCGCCGACGCGGTGCTCGAGGCGGAGAAGATCATCGCCGGCGCCGCGCACATCAGGACCGAGCAGGATCTCGCCGAGGGCTACGACTACCTGGCCGGGCTCGATCCGGGCCTCGCTCACGATGGCGTGGGCCTATCAGCGCGACTACCCGTTCTTCGTCGCCTCGACCGGCCCGTACACCAAGCTCGGCCTCGACAACCCCGACACCTTGTACTTCCACGCCTATCTCCGTGCCGACGCGGAGTACGTGGTCACCGGGCGCCGCGGCAGCACCGCCGACCTCAGCTTCCAGGTGCTCGGCGGCGACTACTCGCCGGTGCAGGTGCCGGACAGCCTCACGGCGTTCGACGACCGGGAACTCGACATCGCCGGGGACGGCACGTTCGAGTTGCGGTTCGGCCCGCCCGTAGCCGACCCGCCGCGCAACTACTTCACCCTCGGCGCTGGCTCGGCGATGCTGATCGTCAGGGAGGTCTACAGCGACTGGTCATGCGAGCAGCGCGGCACGATAACGATCCGCCGGGCCGACACGAGCGGCTCGGCGCCGCCGCCGCCCGATACGAGCGCGCTCGCGAAACGGTACGGCGTGGCCGGCAAGATCCTGATCTCCCGGCTGCAGACCTTCCTCGCCTTTCCCGAGTGGTTCTACCTCAAGCTGCCGGTCAACACGCTCACCGAGCCGCGCTCGACGCCGGGCGGGCTCACCACCCAGTTCTCCTCGGTCGGGCACTACGACCTTGCCGACGACCAGGCGATGATCGTCACCGTGCCGGCGGCCGCGAAGGACGTCGCCCCTTACCAGGGCATCCAGCTCGGCAGCATGTGGTACATCTCGCTCGACTACATCAACCACCAGACCAGCCTCACCGCCGACCAGGCCAGGGCCGACCAGGACGGGATGCTCCGGTTCGTGATCAGCGAGCGCGATCCCGGCGTCGCCAACTGGCTCGAGTGCACCGGGCACAGCCGCGGCTACGTCCAGCTCCGCTGGCAGCGGCTTGTCGCGTGACCTGCCGGCCCGAGGACGGGCCGCGGGCCGAGGTGGTCAAGCTCGCCGAGCTCGCGCAGCGGCTGCCGTTCCATCAGCAGGCGCGAACCACGAGCCAGGAATACACCGAGCGGATCGCGGCACGCCAGGCCGCCGTCGCACGGCGGATGCTGGGCTAGCGGTCTCGTGGATCGTCGAACCCCGACCTCACGAGCAACCCCGGCCCATGAGCTGAAGCGGAGAAGCCAGATGCTGCTGCAGGACAAGGTCGTCATCGTCTCCGGGCATCGGCCCTGGGCTCGGCCGCTCGATCGCGGTCCGCAGCGCCGAGCAGGGCGCGGACGTGGTGCTCGCCGCGCGCACGGAGTCCCGCCTGGAGGAGGTCGCCAAGGAGGTCACCGCGCTCGGCCGGCGGGCGCTGGCCGTGCCGACCGACATCGCCGACCCCGACGCGGCGGAGCGGCTCAGGGATGCCACGCTCGCCGAGTTCGGCCGCGCCGACGCGCTGGTGCACAACGCCCTCGCGATGCCGCCGATCAAAGACCTGTCCGTCGTCGACCTTGATGCGGTCAAGACGGCCTTCGACGTGAACGTGCTCGGAGCGCTGCAGGCTGACCCGGCTGTTCACCCCGGCGCTGGCCGCGAGCGCCGGGTCGGTGACCATGATCAACTCGATGGTGGTCAGGTTCTCGCAGCGCACGATGGGGCCGTACAAGGCGACCAAGGCGGCGCTGCTCGCGATCGCCCAGTCGCTGGCCAGCGAGCTTGGCCCGCAGGGGATCAGGGTCAACTCGGTCGCGCCCGGCCACATCTGGGGTGACTCGCTGCAGTGGTACTTCGGCTACCTGGCCAAGAAGCGCGGCGTCGACACCGCAGGAGATCTACGACGAGACGGCCGCGAACATCGACCTGCGCCGGCTGCCGGAGCCGGACGAGATCGCCGACGCGGTCATCTTCCTGGCCTCGCCGCTGGCCAGGGCGATCACCGGGCAGTGCCTCGACGTGAACTGCGGCGAGTTCCACCATTGAGCAGGCCGCCCGATGAGCGAATCGGACCGGCGTCGGGACGGTCGCCGACCTGCATGCGTCGGCGACCAGGCTGACCGGGCTCGACGACTTCGGCGCCGACGACTACCTGGACGGCCTCGCCGTGCTGCTCGAGTCCTACGCCGCGGACGAGAACCTGACGCCGCTCGGCAGCAAGATGAGCCGCGTCTTTCTGCGCGGCGCGCTGGTCGCGCGGCTGCTCAGCGAGGCGGCCTGGCGCCAGTACCCCGAGCACGCGGCGGTCAGCGATCGATCGCCCGGTCTTCGTCACCGGGCTGCCGCGGACCGGCACGACCGCGCTGCACCGGCTGCTCACCGCCGACCCCGCGCACCAGGGCCTCGAGCTGTGGCTGACCCAGGCGCCGCAGCCCAGGCCGCCGCGCGAGTCCTGGGCCGCCGATCCGGTCTACGCGCAGATGCAGGCGGCTTACGCGCAGCACCACGTCGAGCACCCTGAGTTCATGGGCGTGCACTACATCGCCGCCGACCAGGTCGAGGAGTGCTGGCAGTTGCTGCGCCAGTCGATGCGGTCGATCTCGTTCGAGTGCCTCGGCTCACCTGCCCGCTACTCGTCCTGGCTCGCCGGGCAGGACTGGACCTCGGCGTACCGCAGGCACCGGCGCAACCTGCAGCTGATCGGGCTGCGGGACCAAGAGCGGCGGTGGGTGCTGAAGAACCCCAGCCACCTGTTCGCGCTTGACGAACTGCTCGCCGTCTACCCGGACGCGCTGGTGATCCAGACGCACCGGTCGCCGCGCGAGGCGATCGCGTCGGCGTGCAGCCTCGCCGCGCACGCGACGCAGGGCTGGTCGCAGACGTTCATCGGCGCGGTGATCGGCGCGCGATCAGCTGGAACTGTGGGCGCGCGGGCTCGACCAGTTCATGGCGGTCAGGGCCAGGCATGACCCGGCCAGGTTCTTCGACGTTCGGTACGCCGACTTCGTGGCCGACCCGCTCGCGACCGTCGAGTCCGTCTACGACCGCCTCGGGTGCACGCTGACCGGAATGCGCAGCCGACGCGATGCGGGCGGTGCAGCAAGACAGTCAAGGAAATGCTGCCAGCGCAGGCCGCACCGCCCGGGCGCCGGCGCGCCTGCGGCACCAGTACGCGCTGGCCGACTTCGGGCTGACCGCCGGGCAGGTCGACGAGCGGTTCGCCGGCTACCTCAGCGCGACGGGCTCAGCTCTGATCAGCTGCGCCTGGCGTCCACTCGCGCTCGAGGATGGCGTAGAGCAGGTCGTCGGTCCATTCGCCCTTCGCCCAGGTGCTCTCCACCAGGCGGCCCTCGCGGCGCATGCCGAGCCGTTCGAGCACCGCCGACGGACGCGGGGTTGCGGGGGTCGCACCGCGCGGTGACCCGGTGCTTGTCGCGGGCGCCGAACAGGTAGCCGAGCAGCGTGCGGGCGCCTTCGGTCGCGTAGCCGTGGCCCTGGAACTCGGGCCTGAGGGTGAATCCGATCTCCGCCTGCCGTGCGTCCTCGAGATCGGTTCCTGACGCGCAGTCACCGATCAGTTCGCCGGTCGCGCGCAACTCCATCGCGAACTGGAACCACTGCCCGGGCGTGTCCGGGTACTCGCGCAGCAATTCCCTGATCATCCGCTCGCCGGCCGCGCGCGGGTACGGGGCCTCCCAGCTCTGGTACCGCGCGACGTCAGGATCGGACCGGTAGGCCACGAAGGTGGCCACGTCGGCCATGGCGAAACGGCGCAGCACGACCCGGTCGCCGGTGAGCGCGGTGAAATGCCGGTCCGGCATCACGATCTCCGTCGCCGGCCGGCCTGGCGCCCGGTCACCGGCGCCGGCTCTCCGGCAGCTCAGATGGCCCGACGTGATCGTCGAGCCAGCCGGTGAGCGGCCGCGTCGTCTGCAGGAACTCCTTGACCCGGTCCGCGGCGGCTGGCGTGCCGAGCCACGGTTCGACCGGCCACTCCTTGTAAGCAGCCAGGCCCTTGTACCTGAGCAGGTCAATGCGCGGATGATCGGCCGGGTAGCCGCGAGGCGCGGACTTCAGCTGGTCATGGCCGATCATCGTGATGTCCTCGGGCGGTGATCCCGGCCACGATCCGCCCGAGCTCGCCGCCGCTGAGATCTTCGGCGACCGCCTCCCGGTATCTCGTGAGCTGGTCGGCGGCGAGGTGAAACATGCCGCTGCCCGCGGCCAGGCCGGCCGCCGACAGCCGGACGTAGGCGGACCCGAGCGACGCGCCGATCTCGGTCCTGTACGGCGACTTGTCGGCGCTGAACCTGACGTCACGGTACGGCCTGAAGATCTTGACGGCGCCGAACTCCGGGACTCAGGTCCTCGGTCAGTTCGGTCATCGGCGCGAGCACGGCCTCGTCGTAGACCTGCCGGTGCGCGGTCCAGTACGCCTTGGAGTTGTCCTCCTCCAGGCCCTCGAAGAAGTCGAGCGCCGCCTCCGGCCAGCCCTGGAAGGACATCGCCGGATCCTCCTCCCGCCGTCGCTGCCAGGCCGCCCAGCCTATCGATCGCCGCCGCCATCTGGTGAGCGACGCTTCGGTGGGACCGCTGGCTCTAAGGAGAAGGAAAACAATCCGGCCGGCTGGCTTGCGCCAGCCGGCCGGACCCACCGGGGAGGCCGGTGACCGCTCCGGACCCCCGGTGCCCCACGGGCTGCCGATCAGGTGCCCACGATCACCTTTGGCAGCTTGGGTGGTGTTCCCGACTTCTTGACCATGTGATGACCGTCATATGCGTAAACGTATGAGTCGGTGCCTGCGTTTCCTCCGGCGGCGCATGAGGTGCTCGCGTTCGCGCTGACCGCATAGACCACTGTGAACTTCCTGGCGCCGTGAGAGTGCAGCCCGACGACCCCGCCGAGGCTGTGCGGCTTGAGGCTCCTGGTGCTGGCCAGGAAGTTCTCCTTGTTGAAGAAGAACACCCGGCCCCGGTCGCAGTCATCGCCGGTCTGCTGCGTGATGTCGATGGCGATCAGTGAGCCGCCGTGACCGTTGGAGGTGGTCGCAACCTTAAACGGGCAGTGCCGAGGGGTGAGGTGCAGCGAGGCGCAGCCGTGGTACCGGGCGGCGACGAACGCCTTGTCGTGCGCGATCTCGGCCTTGAGCGTCGCGGCCGGGCTGAGCGGGCTGCTCGCGGCCTGGGCCGCGCCGCAGCCGGCCAGGACCAGCCCGGCCAGGCCAATCAGTACCGCTCCAGCGCGCGTGCTGGTGAGCTGACACCGCCTGGCGCGGGGCACCGGCAATAGGTTGAACATGAGCAATGCCTTCCGTTAGGAACAACGTGCCTACGGCAGCTAAGACGGCAATGTTTGCCAGGCGGTTGCGATGAGTTGCGCGCCGCGATTATCCGGCCGTTCCTGGGCGCCTGCGGCGGCGCCGGCCGATCAGCAGTCCGCCGACCACCAGAACCGCCGCGAGAATGCTCACCGCCCAGATCAGCGTCGCCGAACCGGAGGAGGACCTGGACGGACGCGCCCGAGTCGTGGCCGGCGGACCGGCCCTCCTGGCCTGCGCGGCGGTTCCGACCCTGTCCCGTGCGCCTGGCACGGCAGCCGGGAGTCGCACGGCCGGGTTGCGCGGCGGCAAGCCTTTCGCGACCGCCACTGCGACCGGGTTGGCCGCTCCGGCGGACAGCGAGCCGTAGACGTTTCCGAACGCTGGCTGGGGGCCGACGATCAGCGGTTTGCTGATCACGCGCGGCCTGCCGGACTGGCCCCGCACCAGCAGCCGCAAGGTGTATGCGCCCGGCGCCTGGTACACGTGCTGCACGCTCCGCCCGGCGGAGAGGTGCCCGTCGCCGAAGTCCCAGACGTAGTGCAGCTTCGCGCCCTGCTGGCCAGGCATGAAGGACGTGACAGCGGTGAATGCTGCCGCACGGCCGGGCAGGATCACCCCGGTGTCGCCGATGGCGGCGACCGGGCGGCCATCTGGCGCCGCCTGGCCCAGCACCGCGGGCTGGGCAAGCAGCCAGGTCGTCAGCAGCCCGGGCAGGCCCAGCGCAAGCTGAAGCGCGTGACTAGCCGCCGACCCGCCGTCGGCGAAGATGTTCATCAGCGCGATCGTGTCCTGCGGCTGGTCGTAGGGGTAGGAGCCTGGCGGCGGCCGCCGCTGGTAGTAGGTGGCATTCCCGACGAACATCGCGCTCCGGACGCCAGCCTGGGTAAACGGAACCTGATCGCTGCTGCCGAGCGTGTCGCTGAGCACGCGAACGCGGCCGATCTGTGCCTGGGTGAACACCGGCCGCCAGATGTCGGTGCCTCCCGGGCTGTGGTAGGTCAGCATCTGGTCGCCCATGGCGCGGTACCGCTGGAACGCCGCGGCGACCGCGCCGTGGACGAGGGTCCTGAGCCGGCGGAGACCGGCTAGCTGCCGGGCCGTCAACGAGTATTTCGGGTACACATTGTTCCCCGCCAGCGGCGACAGGAAGGCAAAGAGCGGCATCAGCGGATTCGACGATTTGCCGAGGTAACGCAGCGGATAAGCGATTCCGTTCTGTTCTTCATTAATCATCGTCGTGATGTCAGGCAGGTCGTTGCGAGCGATCTTGTTGACATATGCATAGGACCCGAGCAGGCCCTGCTCCTCGGCGTCGAACAGCACAAAGCGCAGCGTCCTGGCCGGGTAGACGTGATGCGCGCGCCAGAAGGCCGCCATGGCTTCGGCCACCCCGAGTTCGATCGCACAGCCGCTGCCGTCGTCGTACGCCGATTGCGATGAGTCGGCCTCGCCGTCGTAGTGGCAGCCGATCACGACCTCGCGAGCGGGCTGGGCCAGCCCGGGAACGGTGACCTCGACATCGGCCGCGGGCGCGGTGGCAGGCCGGCCGAGCCACCCCCTGATCGGGAACCTGAACGTCTGCTCCCGCGCTCCGAACGGCCCGAGCAGGTGCAGCATCTGGCTCGCCCAGTACCTGGCGAAACCCGTGTGGCCCGCCGAGCCCGCGAGGTAGCCGGCCTCGCGGTGCTGGAAGTGGGTGACCAGGTAGTCGAACTGAGAGTAGATGAAGGCTGGATCGATGCCGGGTGTCGCGAGCGCCGCCTGTCCTGCCGGCGCCCTGGCTGGCAACCCGCGTTGCGCCGCTGGCAGGCTGAGCGATCGCGGGGAACACGAGCCCGGCGCACGCGATCATGGCTGGCAGCCAGGATCTCGTCGCCTTTAGCAGCATTGTCCGGCGGCGGGCTCTAGTAGTGCCCGCAATAACTCAGAACCACATATTTAAACGTAACCCGTCGTGGCTGGCCCGGCCGGCAGGCTGTTCGGCCACAGCACGGTCACGATTCGATTCCGGCGGCTGGCCGCACCACAGCGGGCCTAGCGGTGAGCAAGCCGCCCGCGACCAGGCTGGTGCCAGCGAGCAGGCCGATGATGAGCGCCAGTCCGTGCCGGAACGCGGCAACCGGATCGCCTGGCACGACATTGGTCAAGATGCCCACCAGGGCAGCCACGCCCAGCACGATCCCGATCTGGCGGGCCATGTTGAGAATCCCGCTGCCCGTGCCGAACCTGTCTGGCGGCAGCGACGCGCTGCCCGCGCCGAGCAATCCGGGAATCGCGAGGCCGACACCCGCGCCTCCGATCAGCTGGCAGGGCAACAGACGGGCAACGTATCCGGGATCGGGCGCGATCCTCGCGTACCAGAGCAGTTGCGCGGCGGCGAGTACGACGCAGCCGATCACCGCGACCCTGCCTGGCCCGCCGATCTTCGCCGCCACCGGGGCGACGATCCTGGCGAACGGGAGCACCATGAGCGGACCTGGCGCGATGGCGAGACCTGCCTGCACCGCCGAGTAATGCCACACTCCCGTGAGGAACTCGACGAAGTTGAGTATGAACGCGCCGAAGGCGGCGTAGAACAGGATCGAGGCCACGAACGCGCCGCTGAACGTCCGCGATCGCAGCAGCCCGAGTTCAATCACCGGCGAATGATGCGCCCGTGACCTGCCAACCAGCGCCGCGCCGCAGGCGGCCGCCGCCGCCAGCGTGCCGATGAACGCCGCCGAGCGCCAGCCCCACTCTGGTGCCTTGACCAGGGCCAGGGCGACCAGGCCGATGCTGGCCGCGAGCAGCGCAGCGCCCAGCAGGTCCGGCGTCCTGGCCACGCGCTCGTCCTTGCTCTCCGGCACCACCCTGACGGCCATCACGACCGCGATCAGGCCGATCGGGATGTTGATCAGGAAGACCCACCGCCAGCTGAGCTGGACAAGCGCGCCGCCCACCACAGGTCCGAGGGCCGCGCCCATCGCGCCGAAGGCCGACCACGTCCCGATGGCTGCGGTCCTGCCCTTCGCCGGCACGCAGGCAAGCAGGAGCGAGAGCGAAGCCGGTGCCATCATCCCTGCGCCCGCCGCCTGAATGACCCTGGCGCCGATCAGCGCGGCCACCGACGGCGTGATCCCGCAGAGCAGCGATCCGGCGGTGAAGGCGGCCAGGCCCGCCACGAAGACCCGGCGCCTCCCGATCCGGTCGGCCCAGCGTCCCGCTGGCACCAGTACGGCGGCGAACACGATCGTGTACCCGTTCAGCACCCAGGACAGCGAGCTCAGCGTGGTGCCCGCGTACTCCCTTCCGATGTAAGGGAACGCGAGATTGACGATGAATAGGTCCAGGCTCGACATGAACACGGCGATAGAGAGGACACCGACGATCGCTCCAAGCTTGTGCGCCGAATCGCCGGCCCGCTCGTCCGCGGCAGGCGGGTTCACAGCGGTCGGCCGGATGTACCTGACGGTGTCCTTGCGCGGCCGCGGAGGTGAGCTGAGAACCGTTCATGTGCCACGGAACCCCTTGGTCAGTCCGGTATCTGGACTCAGGGTAGCCTCGCGGGCTCGCGTCCGTCCAATTTTCGGACTTACCTGGTATGCTCGCGTTCATGGCGTCCGTCTCTGCGCAGCCTCGAGAGTGCTCCGTGGCGCGCACGCTGGAGATCGTCGGCGAGAAATGGGCATTGCTCGTCGTACGGGAGGTCTTCCTCGGTAACGGCCGCTTTGACGAGATGGTTCGACGGACCGGTGCGCCGCGGGACACGATCGCGGCACGGCTGCGGGCCTTGGTGGGCTCGGGAATCCTCGAACGCCGGCCGTACTCCGAGCATCCGGCCAGGTTCGACTACCACCTCACCGACGCCGGCCGTGACCTGTACCCGGTGATCCTGACGCTGATGAGGTGGGGCGACCGCTACCTGGCCGGACCCGCCGGGCCGCCGCTGACGCTCGAGCACAAGTGCGGGCACCGGCTTGGCGCGCAACTGGTGTGCGAGGCGTGCGGGGACCCCATCGTGGCGGCCGAGACCAAGCCGGTCAGAAGGCGATGATGCGGCGCGGCGAACCGTGGCGTGCCAGGATACGGGGGAACGCAGGACAAGCGGGAAAGGCGCGTCGTGACCGAGGACCAGGCGGGTGGCCTGACCGAGGCGGCGGCTGGCGTGATCGGCGGCATCGACACCTCAGTCGCGCATCCGGCCAGGGTCTATGACTACTGGCTAGGCGGCAAGGACAACTTCGCCGCGGACCGAGAGGCGGCCGAGCGCGTGCTCGCGGTCACCCCCGGGCTACGGTTCCGGGTACAGGCCAACCGGGCCTTCCTGGCCAGAGCCGTCCGTTACCTGGCTGGCGAGGCAGGGATACGCCAGTTCCTGGACATCGGAACCGGGATTCCGTCGGCGAACAACACCCACGAGGTCGCCCAGGCGGTAGCGCCGGACGCGCGAGTTGTGTACGTGGACAACGATCCGATCGTCCTCGTCCACGCCAGAGCGCTGCTCGCCAGCACGCCGCAGGGCTCGACCCAGTACGTCGAGGGTGACGTGCGGACGGCGGGACCCATCCTCGAGGCGGCCGCGAGCACCCTGGACTTCACTAAGCCCGTCGCGCTGATGCTGCTCGGGATCATGCACCTCGTGCAGGACTCCGAGGATCCGTACGGAGTCGTCGCCGGCCTGATGGCCGCGCTGCCCGCTGGCAGTTACCTGGCCATGTCACACCCCGCCATCGACATCGACGCCGCGCAGGCAGAGGCTCAACGGCGGTACAACGAGCGGGTGTCCACCCCCCAGACGTTGCGGACCAGGGAGCAGGTCGCCAGGTTCTTCGACGGCCTCGAACTAGTTCCGCCGGGGCTCAGCTACGTGCACGCGTGGCGGCCCGACCCCGGTGACCGCACCGATCCGGACACCGCCTCGGCGCACGGCGGGGTCGCCCGCAAGACCTGATCGCGTTGCTGCGGGATCGCTGCAAGCTCGCCAGTGACGCCGGGAACGCAACTGGCGAAACGCGCCGTCTAACTTCCGCCTCGCTCATTCCTGAGCGAGGCGGAAGGGGCAGAACAATGGCGGCGACACGGGTGGCAGGCGGGATCGCGGTGATCGCCGCGGCCGCGGCGGTGACGGCATGCGCGGCGCAATCTTCTCAGTCAGGGCCGGGCGGCACGGCCGCGAACAGGCCCGCCTACGGCACGGTCTCCGGCCGGCTGGTGATGGAGGGTGGCCCGCTCGGACCTGGCGGACAGCAGCCGCCTGTCAGGCCGCTGTCTGGTTTCGTTCAGTTCATCGGCCCGAGCGGGCAGGTCGTCCAGGTGATCAAGGTCGGACGATCCGGCTCTTTCTCGACCACGCTGGTGCCAGGAACCTACCGGGTGCGCGGCGGGTCGCCCGCCGTCGTCGAAGTGAGCAGTCCAGGGCGCAACGGCAAGGCGCGGCCGTGCACGGTACCGACGACGGTGACCGTCAAAGACCAGGGCTCGGTTCGCGTCACCCTGGCATGCGTGGTGCCCTGACCGCTGGTTAGACATCCCAGGGGTTAGGGGTGTCAAGCGGCGCTGCTGATTTGCGGGCTGGCGGCCTGGGGCCAGGCGGTTGCCTCGTTGTAGAGGGTCCGGTTTCTGAGGCAGCCGTGCAGGATGCCGGTGAGCCGGTTGGCGAGCTGCCGCAGCGCGGTGCGGTGGCTGCTGCCGCGGGCTTTCTGCCGGTCGTAGTAGGCGCGGGCGCCGGGTGAGGCACTGAGCGCGGAAAACGCCTGGCTGTCCAGAGCGTCGCGGAGCCGGTCGTTGTGCACGTACCTGGCCAGGACGATTGTCTTTTTCCCCGACTGGCGGGTGATCGGGCTGGTCGCCGCATAATTCTTCCGCGCTTTGGCTGAGGCGTACCGTGCCGGGTCGTCGCCGAACTCGGCTAGCACCCGGGCACCGAGAATGCGTCCCAGGCCGGGCTGGGACAAGATGATCTCAGCGTCCGGGTGCTGCAGAAAATGGGCATCCACCTGGGCTTCCATGACCGTGATCTGCTCGTTCAGCGTGGCCAGCACCGCGGTCAGCGCCCGGACCACCGACGCGCACGCGCGCGTCACCTGCTGTGGCTGGGCCAGCTGCGGGCTGCGGAACGCTGCCCGGACCACCTTCGCGCGCTCGGCGATGTTGCGGCGCCCGGCCCGCTTGAGGACCGCGGAGACCTGTGCGGTGGTCAGCTTCGCCGCCGCCGCCGGGTCCGGGGCCTTAGCCAGCAGCTCCAGGGCGTCAGGGGCGTCCAGGTCCTCGAATGCCTCCGCCGCCGCGGGGAAGAAATCGAGGAGCTGGTGCCGGAGCCGGTTCACGTGCCGGGTCCGTTCCCAGATCAGCGTCTTATGCGCCCGGGCCACGACCTTCACCGCCTGCACGGCCGGGGTGTCCGCGGCGACCTGCCGCAGCTGATGCGAGTCGGTCCGGACCATGTCGGCCAGCACGTGCGCGTCACCGGCGTCGCTCTTGCCGCCCGAAACTCCGTGCCGGTCCCGGTACCGGGGCAGTCTGCAGCGGGTTGAGCTCAGGCGCGGTGACCGCGCCGGGCCCTGCTTCTCCGCGATCCAGGTACCGCCCGGGCGCCGGCCGGGAGGTAGCCATCGGCCTGGGTGCTCTCCGCCGCGACCCGGACCCCGTACCGGTAGGTAAGTTTGCCGCCGAGGTAGCCGGACACAGCCAGTGCGGCGACGCAGGCCACCGAGAGCGCGATCATCTTGTCGTTGACCGGCGATCCATGCGCGTCGCTGTCGTACCGCCAAGCGAAGTCCGCGCCGTAGGCGACAATGAGCGTGACATTGATGAACATGTGCGTGCACGCGGTCCTGAATGCCGGCGTGCCTGCCGGGATGACGGCCAGGTCGAGGAATCCGATCAGGCCAGCCGCCAGCGCACCGATCACTCCGATCGCGATCAGCCACTCCGAGCCCATGGCAAGAAAGCCAGGGCGGCTGGCGAGATGCGAGGCGATGTCGAAGCCGAGGCTGATCAGCCACGCCCCGATCGGGATCGTCACCAGCATGGGGTGAAAGGGATGCCCGTAAGGCCCGGCGAGCAGGGCGTTCACCGGTCGCTTGGCATGCCGCATCCCAGTCGCCATCCGATCCTCCTGGCCAGGTGACACGGTTCCAGAATCCCGGGGGTTGTGTAGTGCCATATCCGGACATCCGGACTCATCACTACGACGTACTCGAGCGGCCATCAGTTCAATTTCTGTCCGACATGAAGGTCGATGCCTTGTCTGTCGGCCCCATTTGGCACGGGGTAGTGCGGTGCGCCCGCACCAATAGTGCCATCATGGCCGGCATCGGACTGCGCGAGGCAGTTAGCTGACAGCTGGCCTCCGGCGCTGGCGAGCCTGGCGTCGAGCATCCGCCGAGGTCGGCATCAAGGGCAGCCTGGACGGCGGTTTGACCTCGGACAACTTCAGGTGCGTCACGAGCCGCTGCCCGCCTCTGGTGGCCAGTTTGGCCAGCACCTCCTGCAGCTCGGTGACATCCCTGGCCACCACGGTCAGCAGGTAGTCCATTTCGCCAGCCACATTGTCGGCGGCGATGACCTGCGGCAGCGCCATCAACTGCTCCTCAAAAACTTGGCTCGATCGCATGTCATGGCGCCCCAGAGTCGCGGCTACGTAGACCTGGAGCGGGAAGCCGGCCGCGGCTGGATCAAGGCTCGCGCTGATGATCCGGATGACGCCCGATTCCTTCAGCCACCGGACTCGGTGCAGCGTGGCTGCGGGAGACAACCCGGCGATCTTCGCCAGTTCAACGTTCGTCCGGTCCGCATCGGCCTGCAAGGCCGTCAGCAGGCGGATGTCAATTTCATCAAGTTCAACTGCCATGTAACGAAACATTATCTCGTTCTTGACGCACAGCAGCGAATCTGAGGCGGTCGGGATCGAGCATGGGCGAATGGAAAGCAACCGCCGCCGCGCCGTCGCCGCGCTGATCGCCGCCGGGCTGTTGTGGGGCACGACCGTGCCGCTGTCGAAGGTGGCGCTGGCGTGGCTCTCGCCCGCCTGGCTGACCTGCGCGCGATTCGGCCTGGCAGCCGTCATCTTGCTCGCAGCCAGCCAGTCAGGGCGGAGGCAGGCGTTCCGCCCTGGCGTGCTCGCCTCCGGTGCGCTCGGTTACGGCGGCTCGGTCCTGCTGCAGAACGCCGGCATCGCCAGGACGAGCGTCAGCCACGCGGCGCTGCTGATCGGCGCCGTCCCCGTGCTGGTCGCGATCATGGCGGCCGTGGTCAATCGCGCGACGGCGAGGCCGCTGGCCTGGGCTGGATTCGCGGTCTCCCTGGCCGGCGTCGGCCTGGTCACCGTCGCCAGCACGGCTGGAGCGAGTGGCGGAGGCGGCACGGGGATCACCGGCGACGGCCTCGTCCTGGCGTCGGTCGTCTTGTCGGCGGCGCTGATGGTAGCTCAGCCACGGCTGCTGCGCGGTCGCGACCCGGTAGCCGTCACCGCCGTGCAGTTCGTCGGCGCGACCGCTGGCGTGCTGCCGGTCGCCGTGTGCTCTGGCGGCATCCACGCTGCCTCGGCGGCCGGGCTCTGCCCGGTGCTCGCCACGGTGGCCCTCGCGCTGGCCGGGACGCTGTTGCCGTTCACGCTCTTCGCCTACGGGCAGAAGGGCGTCCCCGCGGAGGTCGCTGGCGCGTTCGTGAACATCGAGCCGGTGGTCGGCGCCATCGCCGGTGTCGTCGTCTTCGGCGACCCGACCGGGATCGGTCAGCTCGCGGGTGGCGTCGCGATCCTGCTCGGCATCGCGATGAGCAGCTGGCGGGTACTCCAGCCGGCCAGGGCGGACGGTCAGAAATCCCACTTGCGCGCTACTGCGTCGGTCCTGCGGACTCGGGCAGCAGAGCCTGCAGCTGCTCCATGTGCATGGCCAGATGGAAGTCGCCATTGCCGAGGATGAGCTCCTCGATCGACATGGGGCTATCGCGGACGATCTGGCCCTCGTGCCAGATTCTGGTCGGGACAGGGCGATCGCGCTCGTCGGCCGAGAGCCGGCCGTAGGACCGCTCGAGCCGTGCCGCTGACGCCTCGATCGCCTCCGCCAGGCCAGCAAGATCGCCATGAGTCGGCCGCGTACTTCAGCAGGTCTTCGGGATCGCTGACCGCGGCGTTATCGAAGCTTGGCTCGTCGCCTGCGTGGATCCGATCCGCGAGCTCGCCGAAGATCTCATTGCTCATCGCGACGTGCGCGCCGACCTGGCTGGCGTTCCAGCCCGCTGCGGGCTCGCTGAACCCTCCGGTTCGCAGCGTCTGCGCGAACGGCAGGTAGGCGGCGTGAACTGGCGTTGATTCCATAGACCCTCCTGCGACCGAACCATCTAGACAATGTCAAGATCTGCTCGTGATGTCAAGATGAGCTGTGGCTTACCATCACGGCGATCTGCCGGCCGCCCTGCTCAAGGCGGTGGAGAGCGCCGTCGCCGAGCACGGAGTCAGCGGCGTGTCGCTCCGCGACGTCGCCCGCAGGGCTGGCGTGTCGCACGGCGCACCTGCCCATCACTTCGGCAGCAAGGCCGGCCTGCTCACCGCCTTCGCGACCGCGGGGTACGAACTGCTGGCGAGTTCGGTGCTGACCGAGGTCGCAGTGGCGCGGCCCGCCGATGGCCCGAGTGAGCTTGCGGCGATCGGCCGCGGGTACGTCAGTTTCGCCATCGGGCACCCCGCGCACTTCGAGGTGATGTTCCGGCTGGATGTCCTCTACCCGGAGGACCCCGAGTTCGTCGCCGCGAGCGAAGCGGCCTACGGCCTGCTGACCGCGACCATCGAGCGGTGCCGCGCGGCGGGTCGCCTGCACGGCCGATCTGCTGAGGTTGTCGCTGTCAGCGCATGGTCGATGGTGCATGGCCTCGCCGCGCTGTGGCTGAGCGGGCGACTCTCGGAGCGCATCACTCGAGCACGATCCGCGCCGGCTTGCGGCCGCCGTCTCTGAGCTCTTCGTCGAGGCGGTCCTGCCGCCGCCCGCATGAGCGGCACGAATGGGCTCAGCATCTTGAGCGGCACAGTGGTCAATGCTCGTCGCCTACCCGTCTGCTTACGGGCGCGCGGACAGCGTCTCGACCCCTTCCCCCTTGAGTTCGCTCGCTGCGGCCTTCCGGCCGGTCATCGCCATGAGCAGGGCCAGAATCGGGCCCTCGACCTCGGGGCCGTCGCCCGTCGACCAATCCGTGTCCGTCGCGCTGAGCTTCAGCCCGGTGATCCTGCGTCTTGGTCCCGATGATCAGGTTCGAGCCCTTGAAGAAGTCGGCGGCCTGGACGACGGCCTCGGTGGGGTAGGCGTGCTTCATACCAAGCGCGCGCCTGATGTCCTCGCTGTGGACGATCACCTCGCCGAGCATGGTGGCGGACGGGCCAGGCGGATGCCCGGTCGACGTCACGATCGCATCGAACCTGGCGAGGGTATCGGCGGGAGATGAACCCTGCTCCGCCGCGATCCCCCCGCTCTGCACCTTGCCGAACTTGAATCCTGATCCGGCGAGTTTGACGAAGAAGCCCGGCGCGCTCATCTTCGCCGTCGCCGTCATGTGCGCCAGCACGTCGCGCACCGTCCACTCGGTGCACAGCGACGGAGTCGACCACTTGGCCTCCTCCAGTGACCCCAAATCAGATGCCAGAGCTTTGCGCTCCTCGTGGATCACCGGCCAGATATCCATCTCCCCACCCATGCCCTTCCGGCGAGCCCGAATTCACCGGGCCGAATATCACGAACACTAGCGCGCGAGCCGAGACGGGATACGGGACGTTTCAGCGCGCGGGTTTCTGGCGGCGAAGGAGGTTTGCGACACTAGTGCCGTGAGCGGCATGGTCAGTGAGAATCGGTCAGACGGCGACGGCTATGTCGCCTACTCCTATCTGCGGGCCGGAGCGGATTTCCGTACCTTCGAGCTTGCCCCTGAGTTCGGCCGGGTCCCGCCGTACGCATGCCGGCCTGACGGCCGAGCAGGAGCAACGCGCACGGACGCTACTGGGCGAAAGCCTGGTCATCAGCCTGCACGACCATCCGGTCAGGTTCCCGCTGCGGATGGAGGAGACGCCCGAGTACAACAGGACGGGCCGCCAGCACGCCGCGTATGCGGGCCTGGCAGCCTCTGGCATGACGGTCGTCTTCGACAACATGATGGACGGCACCGCCTGCGTGACCGGCAACGCGCCGTGGCGGTGGGACGACATCGTTACCGACCTCGGCATGCGACAGGCCGACCTGGCCCATCAGCAGCGACGTGATGACGATCCGCACGGTCGCCGACATCGATGAGGCCTACCGCTCAGGCCGGGTCGGCCTGGTGTTCGGGCTCGAGGCGGCCACGCCGATCGAGAATGAGCTTGACCGGCTTGACGTCCTGTACGGGCTCGGCCTGCGGCAGATCGGGATCGCGTACTCGGACGCCAACACGCTAGGCAGCGGGCTGGCCGAGCCGGTCGACGGCGGGCTGACCGCGTTCGGCCACCGGGCCGTCACCCGGATGAATCAGCTCGGCCTGGCCATCGACCTGTCGCATTCTTCGGACAAGACCGCGCTCGACGTGTGCCAGCAGACCAGCAAACCGGTGTTCATGACCCACGCCGGGGCGCGCGCGGTCTGGGACATTCCCAGGATGAAGCCCGACGAGGTGCTTCTGGCCGTCGCCGAGACCGGCGGCGTGATCGGCATGTCCGCGGCCCCGCACACCACCCTGTCGGCCGCCCACCCCAGCCACAGCATCGAGTCGGTCATGGATCACTTCCGGTACTGCGCTGACCTGGTCGGCATCGAGCACGTGGCGTTCGGCCCTGATACGTTCTACGGCGACCACGTGATGCTGCACAAGATCTTCGCGCGCCTGCTCAGCCTGGGCGCCTTCCGGGGGCCCGCGTTCGACCCCGTGGCCTACGTCGACGGCCTGGAGAACCCGACGGAGAACTTCGCCAACATCATCGGCTGGCTGGTCAGCCACGGTTACAGCGACGACGAAATCCGCGCCGTCGCGGGCGGCAACATTTACCGCGCGCTGCAGGCCATCTGGGTCGCGTAGCGCATGAGCGTCAGGGCCGCAGGCCCCGCGACGAGCCGGCGAACGTCAGCGTGAGGGCGATCAGGGCTAGTCCGGTCACGGCCACGGTGACCACGAGCACCCGGCGCGCCCCGAGTACACCCGCCGGCCCTGGCCGCGGCGATATATGGCCGACAAGCCAGACCGCGGCGCCGAGCGCGAGGATCGGGACCGCTGTCACCGGCCGGAACTTCAGCACAATCGCCCCCAGCCCGAAGAACGCGATCGAGCTGCGGGTCCAGGCAAGCTCGGTCCGTTCTCTCGCCCTTGCCGGATCGGCGGCCTCGAAGTCGTCGGCTACTTCTTCCGGCGGCGTCCCGTCTGACTGACTCACCGCGAAGCCACCTTTGAGTAGATTTCCACGGCGCCCGCGAGCAAGGCGATCACGGTGATCGTGCAGGCCAGGATCTTGGGAAGCTGCGAGCGACCGAGCGGCGCACCAATCCGGAGCGCCCGCTGGTTGGCCTTCCACTCGAAGTAGCACAGCACCGGCATGATGGCGCCGAGCAGGATGAGCGGGGTGGCGATCGCGGATCTGCCCCAGGGAACCCTCGGGAACGGGGGCAGCAACTGGGCGATCGCGAGACCTCCGACCACCAGAGCTAGCGACGTTCGGCTCCAGGCCAGGAACGTGCGCTCGTTGGCCATCGTGAACCGGGCGTCGGGCTCCGTGCCCTCATCAGCGCCCGGTGTTGCGTGATCGCTCAAGGCCGTTTTCGCTCCTGGTCGTCGGCAAGTGACACGCGCTAAGGAGATTTTCTCGCAGTCATGTCGAGAAGCCGGTGCCGGCTCCGACCGTGCAGTGAAGGCGCGCCGCAGCAGGTCGCTGGCGGAGGGTGGCCGTGAGAGGCGCTGATAGATTAAAAGGCGCAAAGAGGGCGAGCGCGATCGAGAGGAATCCTGGGCATGGAAGAGATCCTGGGCAATGGCGACCTGGAACTGCTTCGCAAGGACTTCGCCGCGAACCCGGCGTACAAGCTGGCGCAGAACGCGGTGACCCGGGTGACCATCGACGACGTGGCGATCAACAGGGACGTGGTCAACAACTCCGACCACTCGCTGTCGGTCCTGCTCGACGACTGGAAGGTGACCGATCAGCAGCGCAGCGGCCGCTGCTGGCTCTTCGCCGGCCTGAACCTGCTGCGGGTCGGCGCGATGAAGAAGATGGGCATCAAGGAGTTCGAGTTCTCCCAGAACTACGCGATGTTCTGGGACAAGATCGAGCGCGCCAACTACTTCCTCGAGGCCGTGATCGAGACCGCCGACCGTGACATCGACGACCGGACCGTGGCCCACCTGCTGCAGGCCGCGGCCGAAGACGGCGGCCAGTGGAACATGTTCGTGGCGATCGTCAACAAGCACGGGCTGGTGCCCAAGGCCTACATGCCTGAAACGCAGAGCTCTGGCAACACGGACCGGATGAACTCGGTCCTGCGCAGCCAGCTCAGGCAGGGCGCGAAGGCGGTGCGGGCGGCGTTCTCCGCCGACGGCATCGACGCGGCCAGGCAGGAGAAGGCCGAGGTCCTCAGGGTCATCTTCCGGATTCTGTGCATTCACCTCGGCACGCCGCCTGAGCGGTTCGACTGGCAGTGGACCGACAAGGACCGGCAATTCCACCGGGACGGCGTGCTCACGCCTCAGGAGTTCGCGGCCAAGTACGTGAACCTGCCGATCGACGACTACGTCTGCCTCGTGCACGACCCGCGCCCGTCCAGCCCGGCTGGCCGGACGTTCACGGTCGAGTACCTCGGCAACGTGCTCGGAGCCCCGCCGGTCACCTACCTCAACGTCGACATGCGCCTGATGAAGGAGATCGCCTCCCGGGCGCTGCAGAGCGGCGAGCCAGTGTGGTTCGGCTGCGACGTCGGCAAGATGATGAGCAACGAGTACGGGCTCTGGGACGCGGACCTTTATGACCTGCCGTCGGTGTACGGCGCGGAGTTCTCGCTCGCCAAGTCCGACCGGCTGATCTATCACGAGACGCTGATGACGCACGCGATGCTCTTCACGGGCGTCGACATCCTCGACGGCGCCACCCGCAAGTGGCGGGTCGAGAACAGCTGGGGGACCAGCCGCGGCAAGGACGGCTTCTACACGATGAACGACTCGTGGTTCGACGAGTACGTCTTCGAGATCGCCGCCCGCAAGGACGCGCTGCCCGAGTCGCTCCGCGAGGCGCTCGCCACCGAGCCGATCGTGCTTCCCGCCTGGGACCCGATGGGCGCGCTGGCGAAGTAGCCTGCCGCGCCGTCAGCCGCGGCCGATGAAGGGCATCTTGGTGGCGGCGATCGTGAGGAACTGCACGTTGGCGTCGAGCGGCAGGTCGGCCATGAATAGCACGGCGTCGGCCGCGTGCTGCGGATCGAACGTGGGCTCAGGCGCCACCGACCCGTCGGCCTGAAGCGCGCCGCGGCTGAGGCCGCTGGTCATCTCGGTGGCGGCGTTGCCGATGTCGATCTGGCCGCAGGCGATGTCGAACTCGCGGCCGTCCAGCGCCAGCGATTTGGTCAGGCCGGTGATCGCGTGCTTGGTGGCCGTGTAGCCAGCCGAGCGCGGCCGCGGGCTATGCGCGGAAATCGAGCCGTTGTTGATGATCCGCCCGCCGCGCGGCCGCTGGGCCTTCATGATCCGGACCGCGTGGCTGGCGCACAGGAACGCGCCGGTCAGGTTGACCGCCACGATCTGCTGCCAGCCGGCGAACGAGATCTCGTCGACCGCGCCGCCAGGACCGAATACGCCAGCGTTGTTGACCAGCAGGTCGAGCCGGCCCCAGCGGCGCTCGACCGCACCGAACAGCGCAGCGACCGACTCGGGCACGCTGACGTCGGTTGGCACGGCCATGGCCGTGCCGGCGGCCGCCGCCGTCGTGATCGTCTCGGCCAGTTCGGCTTCCCGGCGGCCGGCCACGGCAACCCGCCAGCCGGCCGTCAGCAGCGTCCTGGTGATGCAGCGGCCGAGTCCCGAGCCCGCGCCGGTGACGACCGCGACGCGGGTCAAGACGGGAGGACCTCCAGGCCGGCGTTGGCGACGTCCATGTCCTGGGTGTAGTGGCCGCCGCTGACCCCGATCGCACCGACGATCTGGCCGCCGATCGTGATCGGGAACCCGCCGCCGAACACGATCAGACGGTCGATGCCGGACGCCGCGCCCATCGCGAGCGGGGGGTCGTTCTTGATGAACTCATGCCAGCCGTCGGTGGACAGCCCGAAACCGGCCGCTGTGTAGGCCTTGTCCTGAGCGATCTGAACCGAGAGCAAGGCCGCGCCGTCCATCCGGCTGAACGCCTTCAGGACGCCGCTGTCGTCGACGACGGCGATCACGAACGGGTGGCCCATCTCGGCCGCCTTCCGCTCGGCCGCGTCGATCATCGCCTTGGCAAGCTCGGTAGACACGCTGGGCCGGTCAAATGTCGCTGCCATCGCTACCTTCCCGTCCGGTCCTCGGCCGCTCCGTCGTTGGCGGCATATCGCTGCTCGACGTCGCGGACCTCTGGCAGGCCGATGAAATCGGTGAACTCGCCGAAGCTGGGCAGCTCACTCAGAACGGCAGCGGGTGTACCAGCCGTGGCGATCTCCTGAAGTATGCCGCGCATCGCCGCGGTGGCGGCCAGCAGTGTGCCGATCGGGAAGATCACGATCCGGTAGCCGAGCTCACGCAGCCTGGCGAGGCTGATCGGCGGCGTCTTGCCGCCCTCCGCCCAGTTGAACAGCAGCGGCACGTCGGGGAACGCCGCGATCGCAGCTTCCGCCTCGGCGTCGCTGACGACCGCCTCGATGAACAGCACGTCCGCGCCGGCGTCGCGGTACATCCTGGCTCGCTCGATCGCGCGGTCCAGGCCCTCGACCGCGCGAGCGTCGGTCCTGGCGATGATGACGAAGTCGGGATCGGAGCGCGCGTCGGCCGCGGCCCGCACCTTCTGGACCATCTCGTCCGGCGGGATGACCTGCTTGCCGTCCATGTGCCCGCACTTCTTGGGCGCGACCTGGTCCTCGATGTGCAGGCCGGCCACCCCGGCCGCCTCGTAGGCGCCGACGGTCCTGATCACGTTCAGCGGGTTGCCGTAGCCGGTATCGGCGTCGGCGATCACGGGTATGTCGACGCTCGCGGCGATCCGGCCCGCGTTGTCGGCCATCTCGGTCATCGTCAGCAGGCCGACGTCCGGCCGTCCGAGCAGCGCCGCCGAGGTGCCGAAGCCGGTCATGTAGACAGCGGGGAAGCCCGTCTCCTCGACGAGTCTGGCGGCGAGCGGGTCGAAGGCGCCGGGCGCCACGATCGTCTCGCCGGTGGCGAGCAGCGCACGCAGCCGGGCCGGGCCGCCGGTGCCCCTGGTCAGCCTCGCCGTCACGGCGTGTCCTGCGCGGCTTTCTGGCCGTCAGATCTGGCAGCACCCCCGTGCTGGTCAGGACCGTGGTTGCCGCATTCGCACGGCCGCGGCGCCTGCGCCATGAAGCCCGTCATGACCAGGCCGAGGACGGTCTCAAAAATGTCGTCCGCGGTCACGCCAGCCAGATCGTCCCTGATCTGCCAGATGTGCGGGTACTCGGCGCGGTCGACGGCCAGGTACGCGCGCGTCCAGGCGGAGATGTCTGCCTCCTGCTGGCTGACGTCGAGCGCGAGGAACGCCGCCTCGCTGCCTGCCCAGGCCAGCGTGAAGTCGCCGAGCGCGCGGTACATCCTGGCGGCGGCGGCACCGGTGAACCCGGCCGCGAGGACCGCACCGATCAGCGCGTCGACAATCCGCATCTCGGCGGGCCGCTGCGTGGTGCGCGACGCCGACAGCGCGGCGGCCGCGGGATGCGCGCGGTAGGTCGTCCGCAATCTCCTGGCGGTGTCGGTGACGGTGTCGACCCAGCACGGCTGCGGGACGAGCCCGGTCATTGCCTCTTCGATCAGCCGGTCGGCGATCGACAGCACCAGGTCGTCCTTGCTGGCGAAGTGCCGGTAGACCGCGGTCGGGTCGGCGCCGAGCGCACGCCCCAGCTTGGGGAGGCTGAACCCGTCAGCCCCCTCCGTATCGAGCAGGCGCAGGCTCTCGGCGACGATCGCCTCCGGCGTCAGGCTGCCCCGGCGCAGCCGCCCGGTCCTGCGCCCAGCGGTGGTGCTCGTCATGGCATGCCTGCCGTCGCTCTCGCTGCCGTTGATAACGGCTTGATTAACGTCTCATTGAGGAAGTTACTCGACTGCGGCCGCCTCCTACAAGGCTTTGTCAGAGGCATTGACTACTGGCCCGGTAAGTGATCTAATCACCCGCAATAAACCCCCTGATACAGGAGGTCCGGGTGCGGCCGGATCCCGAGCTTGCGTTCCACAACGGAACGGTCTTCGACGGTGCCCGGTTCCTGCCTGCCGGCACGGTGGTGCGCGTCCGGAATGCCTCGATCACTGCGGTCGAAGCTGGCTCCGGCGCGGGCGCGCTCGCCGGAGCCGAGCCTGTCGACCTAGGCGGCGGCACGCTGTTTCCCGGGTTCATCGACGCCCATGTGCACCCGGTCTTCGCGGGCGACCGGATGTGCCGTTGCAACCTGGCAGGGATGGTCACCGCGGCCGAGTATGCCGAGGTGATCGCGGCCTACGCCGCCGCGCACCAGGACGCCGAGTGGATCACCGGCGGCGGCTGGTCGATGGAGGCCTTCCCTGGCGGGGTGCCGAACAAGGACCTGCTCGACCAGGTCACCGGCGGCCGCCCGGCCTTCCTGCCGAACCGCGACGGTCACGGCGCGTGGGTCAACAGCCGGGCACTCGAGATCGCTGGTATCGACGCGAGCACCCCCGATCCGCCCGACGGCCGGATCGAGCGGGATGCGTCAGGGCACCCGGTCGGGACGCTCCAGGAAGGCGCCCAGCAGCTAGTCGCCAGGCTGATCCCAGCCACGTCGACCGATGATTGGTACGCCGGGCTGCTGGCGGGGCAGGAGTACCTGCTCTCGCTCGGCATCACCGGCTGGCAGGACGCCATCGTCGGCAGCCACCCGGGACTGCCCGACCCGATCGACGCCTACCTGCGGGCCGCCGGAGACGGCGCGCTGAAGGCCAACGTCGTCGGTGCGATGTGGTGGGAGCGTGACCGCGGCATCGAGCAGGTCGCGGAGCTGATCGAGCGCCGCAGGGAAGGTCAGGCCGGCCGGTTCCGTGCGACCAGCGTCAAGATAATGCTGGACGGCGTCGCGGAGAACCACACGGCCGCGATGCTCGAGCCATACCTCGACGGCCACGGCTGCGCCACGGACACGTCGGGCCTGGACTTCATCGACCCTGACGAACTGCCGCGGTACGTGACGGCTCTGGACCGCGAGGGTTTCCAGGTGCATTTCCACGCGCTCGGCGACCGTGCCGTCAGGAACGCGCTTGACGCCATCGCGGCGGCCAGGCAGGCAAACGGGAACAGCGGCCTGCGGCACCACCTCGCGCACTTGCAGGTCGTGCATCCAGACGACATACCGCGGTTCGCGGCGCTGAACGCGACCGCGAATATCCAGCCGCTGTGGGCCATGCACGAGCCGCAGATGGACGAGCTCACCATCCCGTTCCTTGGCGAGCGCCGGAGCGGCTGGCAGTACCCCTTTGGCGCGTTGCTTGCCGCTGGCGCCCCGATGTGCGCGGGCAGCGACTGGTCGGTCTCGAGCCCCGATCCGCTCGCTGGCGGGCACGTCGCGGTCAACAGGTCCATGCCGGACAGGCCCGGCGGACCCTCGCCCGAACCATTCCTCCTAGAGCAGGCGCTCAGCCCTGAAGCCATCTTCGCGGCCTACACCTCGGGCAGCGCGAGGGTCAACGGGCTGGAGGACGTGACCGGCGCGATCGCGCCGGGGCTGGATGCAGACTTCGCCATCGTCGACGCCGACGTGGCGCACGCGCCTGGCGAGATCTGCCAGGCATCGGTCGTCCAGACGTGGGTCCGTGGCGAAGTTGCCTATCAGCGGACCTGACACAGCAGAGAACGAGAGCCCGGCAGCGCGGCCGGGCAGCACGGCGGGCGCCCGAAGGGGCCGCTCGCACCGATAGCTCGGCCCGGCATGCCGCCGGGCCAGGACTGAAAGGCTCCACGGCCATCGCCGGGGGGATTTAAAGGAGGGCATATGGCCAGCACAACGAGCCGGCGGGCCGCGATGTCCATCGCGGTGGCCGCCACGACCGCGGCCCTGGCGCTTGCCGCCTGCGGTCGCTCAGCGCCTGGAACCGGCGGCAACGGCGGATCGCAAGGCACGATCTCGCCGACCAAGGGCCTGGTCGTGAGCACGCAGGCAGGCACCAAGCCGGTCTCGTCGGTCACCTGGGCGGTCTACCGCGACGTGAACTCGCTGGATCCGATCTTCGCGTTCGACTACCCGGAGAACACCGCGGTCTCGCTGATGTGCGAGTCACTGCTGAAGCAGTCCCCGGCTGGCGCCATTGGTCCTGGCCTCGCCACGATGACGAACCCGTCGCCGACCTCGCTGGTGTTCACCATCAACAAGGCAGCCAAGTTCTGGGACGGGCAGCCGGTCACACCGGCCGACGTGGTCTACAGCCTGGACAGGGCGATGAGCCCGAGCCTCGCCGGGTTCTACACACTGGTGTTCAGCCGGGTGAAGTCGATCGCGGCGACAGGCAGCGATCAGGTGACGATCACTCTGAAGCAGCCGGACTACTGGCTGCCAGGCGAGCTGGCCTCGATGCCCGGCGTTGTGATCGAGAAGGCGTTCGCGACCAAGCAGGGCAAGAAGTACGGCACGCCGGCCGGCAGCATCATGTGCACCGGCGCGTACAAGCTCAAGTCGTTCGTCCCCGGCGTGGGCGTCACCGCCGTGCCGAACACGAACTACTGGCAGCCCTCGGTGAAGCCGCTGGTCGGCCAGATCATCCTCAAGGGCGTCGCCTCCGACACACAGCTGACCTCGGGGCTGAGCACGGGCGCGATCCAGGGCACTTTCACCTCTGGCGGCCTGTCCACGCTGCCGCAGCTGAAGTCCGGCAACGCGGTGAACATCTACAACGGCCAGGGCTGGTCCACCGACGCGTTCATCGTGGACAGCACCAAGGGCGTGCTCGGTGACGTTCGGGTCAGGCAGGCCCTGTCGATGGCGCTGAACCGCCAGGCGATCATCGCCAACGTGTACAAGGGGGCCGCCCTGCTGCCGCGCTGGCTATCCAACCCGGGCGTCTTCGGCTACGGCAAGTCGGTGTTCACCAAGGCCTACGATTCCTCGCCGCTGATGTCCTACAACCTTGCCAAGGCCAAGAAGCTGGTCAAGGATGCGGGAGCCGTCGGCAAGACGTTCACGATCGGCACCTCCCAGCAGATCGCCAACATCGCCGCGGTCACCGGCGCCTACCAGGCCGCCGCGAACGCGATCGGGCTGAAGACCGTGCTCAAGAACGTGTCGGCGCAGAACTACATCAACTTCTTCATCGACCCCAAGGCCAGGACAGGGGTGGACGGCTTCCTGACCGTGAACTACGGCGACTATGCGGACCCGGCCGCGCTGCTGTCCACGCTGGTGGTCCCTGGCGGATCGCAGAACTACGACAACTTCAACGACAAGCAGATCCTGACCTGGCTGGAAACGGCCCGCTCGACCGCCAACCCTGACGCCAGGGCGGCTCTCGTGGCCAAGGCGGAACAGCGCGCGGCGGTCATCCTCCCGTGGATCCCCGACGTGCAGCCGGAGAATCTGCTGATCATGTCTAAGAACCTCACCGGCGCCACAGCGTCCTTCGCCTACATGTTCGCGCCCTGGGCGAACAGCCTGGGCGGGCGGTGAGGTAGTGCGCTGGCGCTTTGTGGCCCGCAGGCTGGCGATGCTCGTCGCCAGCCTGCTGGTCGCCAGCTTCGCGATCTTCGGGGCGCTGTACCTGGCGCCAGGGAACCCGATCGCCGCATTGTCTGGCGGCCGGTCGCTGCCACCCAGCAGCCTGAAGGTGCTCGAGGCGCGTTACCACCTGAACCAGCCGTTCTTCACGCAGTACTGGTATTGGCTCAGTAACGCCGTGCACGGCAACCTCGGGATCTCGATCACGCTACGGGAGAACGTGACCTCGCTGATCGCGTCGCGGGTCTGGACGACGGCGGGCCTGGTCCTGTACGCCTCGCTGATCATCCTGGTGCTCGGGATCGGCATGGGGATCCTCAGCGGGCTGAAGCCAGGACTGACCGACACCTCGGTGCTGATCAGCAGCGCTATCTCGGCCGCGATCCCGTCGTTCGTCGCGGCTATCGTGCTGATCGCGCTGTTCGCGGTCAAGCTCGGCTGGTTCCCCGCGCTGGGCAACGGCACGGATTTCGTGTCTAACCTGCGGCACTTCACGCTGCCCGCGGTCGCCCTCGCGCTGTCATCGCTGGCCATCGTCGCCAGGGTGACCCGTTCGGCGATCCGCGAGGAGGCCGACCGGGAGCACGTGCAGACCGCGGTCAGCCGGGGCATCCCGCGCCGCCAGATGATCAGGCGGCACATCCTGCGCAACGCCGCCATCCCGATCACGACGATCTCCGGCATCACGATCGCCTCGCTGATCGCGGTCGCCGCGGTCGTCGAGACGGCGTTCAGCCTGAACGGGCTCGGCGCCTACCTGGTGACCTCGGCGCAGGACAAGGACCTGGCGGTGGTCCAGGGCATCTCGCTGGTCCTGGTCACCGCGTTCGTGGTGATCAACGTCGCCGTCGACCTTGCCTACGCCGTCCTCGACCCGCGCGTGGCGCTAGGGAGCAGGGCCAGATGAGCGTCACGCGGGAGGCGTGCCAATGAGCGTCATGCCGGAGGCGTGCCAATGAGTACTGCGGTTCCGCTCGTTACGGTCCACGCGCCGCGCCGTGGCGGCCGCGCGGTCGGGCTGCTGCGCGGCACCGGCCCGGCGGGCATCGTGTCCGCCGTGGTCATCGCGATCGCCACGTTCGTGGCCGCGATCGGCCCGCTGCTCGCGCCGTACAACCCCACGCTGCCGAACCTCGCGCTCTCCTTCGTCGGCCCGTCGGGCGGTCACCTGCTCGGGTTCGACTACGAGGGCAGGGACGTACTGTCTCGGCTGCTGGCCGGAGCCCAGTCGTCGATGCTCGGTCCGCTGGCGGTCGTACTCGGCTCGCTGGTAGCCGGCACGCTGTTCGCGGTCGTCGCGGCCTGGCGCCGTGGCGCGGCCGACGCGGTGATCTCATCAGGGCTGGACATCTTGTTCGCGTTCCCCGGCATCCTGCTCGCCGTGCTCGCCGCCGCGGTGTTCGGTGCGGGCCTTCCGTCCGCCGTGATCTCGCTGGCGATCGCGTACATGCCGTACGTCGCGCGGGTGCTGCGCGGTGCGGCGCTGAAGGAGCGAAGTCAGCCGTACGTTGCGGCCCTGGAAGTACAGGGGGCCTCCGCCACCACGATCTGCCTGCGCCACATCGTGCCGAACATCATGCCGCTGATCGTCGCCCAGGCGACGATCCTGTTCGGCTACGCGATGGTCGACCTCGCGGCGGTGTCCTTCCTCGGCCTCGGCGTCCAGCCGCCGGCTCCGAACTGGGGTGTGATGATTTCCGAGAATCAGGTCGGTATTCCGCAGGGCTACCCGCTGGCAGCCCTGGCCGCCGGAGCGTGCATCGTCGCGGTGGTAATCGCGTTCAACGTGCTCGGCGAGCGCCTCTTCGAGCAGGCGCAGGCCAGGCAATGAGCCACCCAGAAGGTGCGCAGACGGTCGGGGCCGCGGTCCGCTCACCGGGGCCGCTGCTCGAGGTCGAGGGCCTGACCGTTCGCCTCAGCGTGGAAGGGGTGCAGCGAGCCGTCCTGCGGGACGTCTCGCTCAGCGTTCGTCCAGGCGAGGCGGTCGGGCTGGTCGGTGAGTCAGGCTCTGGCAAGTCCATGACGGCGCGGGCGATCGACCGACTGCTGCCGCGCGGGGCCGAGGTCAGCGGGCAGATCAGCTTCGACGGCTCGGACGTCATGGCGCTCGGCGGCGCTGGCCTGCGCGGATACCGGAACCAGGTCGCGATGATCTTCCAGGATCCGCGCGCGCACGTGAACCCGGTACGCCGGATCGGCGACTTCATGACCGAGGCGCTCCGTACCAACCTGGACGTGCCAGCGGCAGAGGCGAACCGCCGCGCCGCCGAGATGCTGGACCAGGTCGGGATCGCGGACGGGACGCGGCGGCTGCGCCAGTATCCGCACGAGCTTTCCGGCGGCATGCTGCAGCGGGTCATGATCGCCGCCGCCCTGCTGACCGAGCCGAAGCTGCTTCTCGCCGACGAGCCGACGACCGCGCTCGACGTCACCACTCAGGCCGAGGTGATGGCGATCATGGACGACCTGCGCCGCGAGTTCGGCCTCGCGATGCTGTTCATCACCCACGACCTGGAGCTGGCCGCGGCGATCTGCGACCGGACCGCGGTGATGTACGCCGGCCAGATCGTCGAGGTCCGCGAGTCCACGCTGCTGCACGATGACCCGCTGCATCCTTACACCGCCGCGCTGTCGGCGGCGAGGCCCGACATCGCCCAGACCGCCGAGCGGCTCGCGGCGATTCCCGGCCGGCCGCTGTCGGCGTTCGAGGCGCCGGACAACGAGTGCGCATTCGCCCCTAGGTGCCTGCACGCACGCGGCATCTGCCGGTCGGAGGTTCCCGAACTGGTCGAGCTGGATGGCGGGCTGTCCAGGTGCGTGCGCGCGATCGACCTGCGCGGGGAGTTGCAGAAGGGCGGTCACGGCGATGTCTGAGCTCGCCGAGCAGGTCCAGCCGGCGAATTCACGCAACGGCCAGGCTGTGCTCGAGGTCACCGACTTGCGCAAAGAGTTCGGCGAGCTCGTCGCCGTCGACGGGGTGACCTTCACGGTGCGGCAGGCCAGGTCGCTCGCGGTCGTGGGGGAGTCAGGCTCAGGCAAGACGACGATCGCGCGGATGATCGTGGGCCTGGAGCGGCCGACCGCCGGCGTTATCTCCGCATGCGGCAGGGACAGGTCGGCCCCGGCCCGCTCCTCCAGGGAGCGGCGCCGCCGCGGCGGCGAAGTGCAGATCGTCTTCCAGGACCCGTACACGAGCCTGGACCCCAGGCAGACCGCCGAGGCGACGATCGACGAGGTGCTCAAGCTGCACCACGGCTGGGCCGCCGAGCGGCGGCGGGCCAGGATCGAGGAACTCGTCGGCCTGGTCGGCCTCGATCAGCGGCAGGCCCGTGCACTGCCGCGCGCGCTTTCCGGCGGTCAGCGGCAGCGGGTCGCGATCGCGCGGGCGCTCGCCGCAGAGCCGCGGGTGCTGATCCTTGACGAGTCGGTCGCCGCGCTCGACGTGTCGATCCAGGCGCAGGTGCTGAACCTGCTGGCCGACATCCGGGACTCGACGGGCGTCTCCTACGTCCTGATCAGCCACGACCTGGCTGTCGTGCGCCAGCTCACCGACGACGCGATCGTGCTGCACCGCGGCGTCGTGGTCGAGCAGGGGCCGACTTCGCAGGTGCTCGATGACCCGCAGCACGAGTACACGCAGCGGCTGCGCGCGAGCGTGCCACGGCCCGGCTGGAAGCCGCGCCGCGGCGGCCTGCAGGCCAGCGCGACGGAGGAGGAACCGAGTACCCCATGACCGACCTGCACTACCTGTCCGCGACAGATGCGCTGGCCAAGTTCCGCAGCAAGGAACTCTCGCCGGTGGAGTTGCTCCAGGCGGTGATCGCCCGCGCCGAGGTGGTCGAGCCCGTCATCAACGCCTTCGCCGAACCGCGGTTCGACGAGGCAATGAAGGCCGCCAGCGAGGCCGAGGCCAGGTACGCGGCCGGCGAGCTGGCCGGTCCGCTCGACGGGCTGCCGGTCGCGGTCAAGGAGGAGGCGCCGATCGCGGGTCAGCGCAACACGCTCGGCTCACTGCCACTCCGCGACGTGGTCGCCACCGAGACGGCCGCTTTCGTGCAGCGGATCATCGACGCGGGCGGGATCGTGCACGCCAGGACCACGACGCCTGAGTTCTCCAGCGCGCCGGTGACCTGGACCAAGCTGTGGGGCGTGACCAGGAACCCGTGGAACACGGCGTTCTCGCCTGGCGGGTCGAGCGGCGGATCTGGCGCGTCGCTGGCAGCCGGTTCGACTACGCTCGCGACCGGCTCGGACATCGGCGGCTCGATCAGGATCCCGTCGTCCTTCTGCGGGGTGGTCGGATTCAAGCCGCCCTACGGCCGGGTGCCCGAGGTGCCGCCGTTCAACCTGGATCACTACTGCCACGAGGGTCCGATCGCACGGACGGTGGCGGACTGCGCGCTGCTGGAGAACGTCATCGCCGGCCCGCATCCGAGCGACGTCGCGTCGGTGCGGCCCAAGCTTGAGATACCGGACAAGCTTGATGGCGTCGCCGGGATGCGGATCGCGCTCTCGGTCGATCTTGGCTGCTACAACGTCGATGCGGACGTCGCGGCGAACACCCTCGCGGCCGCTGACCGGCTCAGGGACGCGGGCGCGACGGTGATCGAGGTCGCGCTGCCGTGGGACCTGGAGACCATCGCGAGGACGGTCGACATCCACTTCGGCATGATCTTCGGCGCGTCGATGAAGGAGATCAACGACCAGTTACTCCGGTCAGCTGACTTCCTACGTGCAGCGCCTGGTGGCCGACGCCGACCTGGTCAGCAAGGACGACTTCTACGCTGGCCTGTCGCTCGAGGCCGCCATCTACGCTCCGCTCGGCGAGATCTTGGAGGAGCCACGACGCGCTGATCTGCCCGACCTTCGCGGTGCCCGCGCTGCCAGCCGAGTACGACACGGGCGACCCGATCGAGGTGAACGGCCAGCCCGCCGAGCGCTGGCTTGACGTCATGATGACGCTGCCGTTCAACATCGCAAGCCGCTGCCCGGTGCTGAACGTCCCGTCCGGGCTGTCGAGGGATGGTGTGCCCACCGGCCTCGCGGTCGTGGGCAAGACCTACGACGATGTGACCGCCTTCCGCGTCGCCGCGGCGCACGAGGCGCGCCTGCCCTGGCTGACCGCGTCCGGCCCGCGGCCGGCGCTATGACGCAGCGAGTCATCGCCCGCGCTGATGAGCGGTGCGCCGCCGTTCGGCGCTGCCTCGCTGGCGACGCTGGCGAACTGGCAGGAGCCGCCGTTCAACCGCTGGGCGTTCCAGCACGTCAGGGAGCTGATCCCGAGCGCGCGGATCGCCAGGAGTACCGGCCCCGTGCGGCCGCTGCCCAGGGATGAACGCCAGCTAGCGCGCCTTACGTTCTCCTGGCATGGAACAGACCTGACCGTGGCGGAGTTCCTCGACCGCACCTGGACCGACGGGTTCCTTGTCCTGCACCGCGGCCGCGTGATCACCGAGCAGTACTTCAACGGCATGCGGCCTGAGACGCCGCACCTGCTGATGTCCGTGTCGAAGTCGGTCACCTCGACGGTCGCCGGCATCCTCGCGGGCCGTGGCGTGCTCGATCCTGGCGCCGAGGTGACGACCATCGTGCCCGAGCTCGCCGGGAACCTCGTTCGCTGGCGCCACGGTGCAGCACCTGCTCGACATGCGGGCAGGGACAAGATTCAACGAGGATTACGCAGACCTCGACGCCGATGTTCGCAGCTATGAGCGGGTGTACTTGTGGCGGCCGCCGCGAGCCGGCCGGCGGCGAGGACGCGGTCGACGCGCTCAGCTACTTCGCCACCTTGCAGAATGACGGTCAGCACGGCGGTCCTTTCCGGTACCGGTCGATCCTGACCGACGTGCTCGCATGGGTGATCGAGCGGGCTGCGGGGGATCGGCTGCACGAGCTCATCAGCCGCGAGCTGTGGCAGCCGATGGGCGCCGAGTTCGACGCCGAGATCACGGTCGACCGGCACGGCAACCCGATGGCCGACGGCGGCGTCAGCGCGACGCTGCGCGATCTTGCAAGGTTCGGGCTGCTGTTCCTGCGCCGAGGACGGGCCGGGCGGCGCCAGGTGGTGCCCGCCTCGTGGATCGACGACACCGTGCGCGGAGCGGCGGACGGCGCGCGTGCGTTCGCCGACGGCGACGAACGCTCCGGCTATCCGGATGGCAGCCACTACCGGAACTGCTGGTGGGTGCGCGACCCCGCGCTGCCCTTCTACCACGGCAGCGGGATCAACGGGCAGGGCGTGTTCGTGCACGGGCCCTCGCAGACAGTCGTGGCGAAGCTGTCCACATGGCCGGTCGCCTGGGATGAGGACCTCTACGGCCAGACGATCGCGTGCGTGCAGGCCATCACGGACGCGCTGGCGTCCGGCCGGGTCTGACGCTCAGCGTGGCTCCGGTAGTTCGCTGTCGCCGGGGCGGACCAGGCCGGTCTCGTAGCCATAGACGACCGCGTGGGCCCTGTCGCCTGACTTTTATCACGATCATGGATTTTCGCGAGCCGCAGGGCTCTGACCTGCGGGGTTTGCCGGGATGAGGGCTCGGGATTTGCGCACTAGCCGGGGTGTTCGGGGCCTAGTGTGGGCGGATGTCGCCGTATGTGCGGACCGTCAAGACGTCGTCAGGCGCGACGGCGGTGCAGATCGTGTACTCCTCGCACCGCGGGTCGCGGGAGATCGAGCACCTGGGATCGGCGCACAGCGATGCTGAGGTGGAGCTGCTGAAGGCCGCGGCGCGGCAGCTGCTGGCGGCCGGGCAGGGCGAGCTGGACCTGGGCCTGCAGCCTGCTGCGTCGGCGCAGCGGGCCGCTGCCGATCACCTCGTCCCGGATGGGGCACCTGCTGGATGCGCTGGAGCACGCGTACCGGGTGCTGGGGCTGGACAAGGCAGCCGGCGGAGACGAGGTGTTCTGCGAGCTGGTGCTGGCCCGGATCATCGAGCCGGCCAGCAAGCTGGACTGCGCTGCGGGTGCTGGAGGAGGCCGGGCGTCGTGCCGGCGTCGTACCCCACGGTCAACCGGCGGCTGCGCGGTCTATGCGCAGGATTCCTGGCGGCAGAAGCTGTCCGCGGCGTGCGCGGCGCACGCCCGCCTGGGCCGGGCCAGCCTGGTCCTCTATGACGTGAGCACGCTTGTATTTCGAGACCGATGCCGGGACGGGTTCCGCGAGCCCGGGTTCTCCAAGGAACGGCGCCTGGAGCCGCAGATCACCATCGGCCTGCTCGCCGACCAGGCCGGGTTCCCGCTGATGGTGCACGCCTTCGAGGGCAACATGGCCGAGACCAAAGACCATGCTCCCGGCCATCGAGGCGTTCATGACCGCGCACCAGCTCCCGGACGTCACCATCGTCGCCGACGCCGGCATGATCTCCGAGGCCAACCAGAAGGACATCGAGGAAGCCGGTCTGTCGTTCATCCTCGGCGCGCGGATCCCGTTCGTCCCCTACGTCGTGAACCAGTCGCGCCGCGACCACCCCGGCGAGGAGATCCCCGACGGGCACATCTTCACCCAGCCCCGGCCGGGCGGGCCGACCGGTAAGCTCCGCGACCAGGTCATCTACTACCAGCACAAGGCCGACCGCGCCCGGCGGACCCTGCGCGGCATCGATGAGCAGGTCGCCAAGGCCGAGAAGGCCGTCGCCGGCAAGATCCCGGTCAAGCGGAACCGGTTCATCCAGCTCGGCGGCGCCGCCAAGACCGTCAACCGCGAACTTGAGGCCAAAGCCCGCGAACTGGCCGGGCTGAAAGGCTACGTCACCAACCTGAAGGCCTGCCCCGACGGGACACCGGTCACCGCCAGGTTCGTGATCAGCTCCTACCACCAGCTCTGGCAGATCGAGAAAGCGTTCCGCATGTCCAAGCACGACGTTCAGGCCAGGCCGATCTATCACCGCACGCGCGACTCGATCGAAGCCCACCTGACCATCGTCTTCGCCTCCCTGGCCGTCAGCCGCTGGATCGAACACCAGACCGGCTGGTCAGTCCGCAAGTTCGTCAAGACCGCCCGCCGCTACCGCACCATAGAAATCCAGGCCGGCACCCACGTCATCACGGCCGCCGATCCCCTACCCCGACGAACTCCGCCAAGCCCTCGACCTCATCAACGGCCGGACTGGTGCGCTCTAGTTTGATAAAAGTCGGGCTAGCGGGCCTGGCGGCTGATCTCACAGATCAAGAGCCTGCCGTTCAGGCTGGCTTGAGGCCGGTGTGCTCGGACCTGGCGATGCTTTCCAGCTTGTTGTAGTGCAGTTTCCAGGCGGCGGCATCGGCTTCTGGCGGCATGTTGCTGACGCCCTCGACCAGGCCGGCGTCACCGTCGATGGTTTCCCTGATGATGTCCGCATGCCCGGCGTGCCGGGCGGTCTCCTCGATCATGTGGACGAGCAGGTGGTGCAGCGTCGGGTGCCTAACCTGCTCTGGCCACCACGGCACGGTACCGCGCGCATCCAGTGGCAGCTCTCCGATCGTGGCGTCGGAGTGCACCCATACCCGCCGGCAGAAGTCCGTCACCTGCTCGCGCGACTCGGCCGCGGTGGCATACAGGTGACCACTCAGCTCGGCGTCGTCGTCATCGTGCCAGTCCAGGTCCTGCCAGCCGGGAAACGGCCGGTCCACCACTTCGCCGAAGTACCGGCATTCCAACCCCGCGCAGTGCTTGACGAGCCCGAGCAGGTTGGTGCCGGTGGGCGTCATCGGCCGCCGGATGTCGTAATCGGCCAGTCCCTCGAGCTTCCATAGCAAGACCTCGCGCACGTCCTGCAGGTATCGCTGCAACGTCTGCTTTTCATCAGCTCCGCTCATGGCTGCGAGTCTTGTTCAGGCCCAGCAGCTTGTACACCGAATTTGTGCAGGCACAGTCCTGATCCGCAGAGGTGGCGAGCACCCCATGAGCCGTTCCATACGGTCTTCCGCACCAACACCAGATCCCTTCGCCGCACGGGCGAAATGAGCAGGTAGCCAGATCGATGCCTGGTGACCGCCGTGATCGCGCCAGGCGCCGATCCGCACCGTCTTCGATCTGACGCCACGCAGTCTTCGCTGCGCGCACTCAGATGACAGTTGTGCCCGCCGGTCTCTCGTAGCCGACCAAGATCAACAAAGTCGTACGGGAGCGCACTAGCTTGATAAAAGTCAGGTCCGGCGGGGTCTGACGCTCAGCGTGGCTCCGGTAGTTCGCTGTCGCCGGGGCGGACCAGGCCGGTCTCGTAGCCATAGACGACCGCGTGGGCCCTGTCGCGCAGCCGGAGCTTGGTCAGGATCCTGCTCACGTGGGTCTTGGCGGTCGCGTCGCCGATCACTAGGGTCCTGGCTATGTCGGCGTTGGACAGGCCGCGCACCAGCAAACCGAGCACTTCGCGTTCCCGCTCGGTGAGCTGACCGAGTTCGGGCGCCGCGACCGGCCGGCCGCGGACGAAGTGCTCGACGAGCCGCCGCATCGGCGCGGGGGAGACCAGGGCGTCGCCTGCCGCCGCCGCCCGGATCGCGAGCACGATCTCTTCAGGGGGCGCGTGCTTGAGCAGGAAGCCGCTCGCGCCGGCGAGCAGCCCGCCGAAGACGTACTCGTCCAGGTCGAACGTGGTAAGCAGGACCACCCGTGGCGGATCGGGGCGCAGCACGGCGACCCTCCTGGTGGCCTCGATGCCGTCCAGTTCAGGCATCCTGACGTCCATCATCACGACGTCGGGCCGCAGCACGGCAGCCCGGCTCACAGCCTGCATGCCGTCGGCGGCCTCGCCGACTACCTGAAGATCGGGCTGGGTGCCGATCATCTGGGCCACGCCGGCCCGCACCAGCGGCTGGTCGTCGGCGATCAGGATCCTGATCGTCATGCCGGGCTCGGCAAGAACGCGCGAACGACGAATCCCTGCTGGCACCGGCCGGCCTCGAACTGGCCGCCGAGCAGCCTGGCGCGCTCGCCGAGCCCAGCCAGGCCCGCGCCCCCGCCGCGGCTGACGTCGGCGGCCGCGGCGGGCAGAACGGGCTGGCCAGGGCCCTCGTCAGCCACCTCGACCTGGACGCCGTCCACGTTGTAACGCAGCCGCACGGCCACGGCCGTGCCCGCCGCGTGCCTGATCGCGTTCGTCAGTCCCTCCTGCACGACGCGGTACCCGGCAAGTTCGATCTCGTCGGCAAGCGGCCTGGCCTCGCCTTCGACGTGGAGTTCGGCGAGCAGGCCCGCCTGCCTGGAACGCTCGATCAGCCCGGGCACGTCGTGCAGCCGCGGCAGCGGACCTGGCTCGGCCTCCTCCGGGCGCGACATCCAGTGCGGGCCCTGCGGGCCGGCCGCTGGCCTCGGGCCCTGCGGGCCGGCCGCTGGCCTCGGGCCAGCGGCGTCGGCCTGGCGCATCCTGCGGACGAGCGAGTTGAGCTCGTCAAGGCCTGCGCGGGCGCCTTGCTCGATCGCGCCGACCGCGGCCACGGCGGCCTGCGGGTCGCCCTGGGCGGCCAGCCTGGCCGCGCCGGCTTGGACGGCGATGGCGCTGAGCTGGTGGGCGACGACGTCGTGGACCTCGCGGGCCAGGCTGGCCCTTTCCTCGTCGTAGGCCTGCCTGGCCAGGCTGGTGATCAGGTCGCGATGCGCCGCCGTGATCTCGCCGACCGCCAGCGCGGTGCCGAAGAGCGCACAGGCGATGGCCGCCGTGTGGTTGCCGTCGATGGCCTGCAAGGTGACGATCGTCGCGAGCACGGCGGCGCCCACCAGCACGCGTGCCGCGAGCCGCAGTTCCCGGCTGCCGTAGGCGCCGAGGCCGTAAGCGGCGGTGAGCACCGCGGCGCTCGCCGACCACAGGTTCAGGTGCGCGCCGAATTTCACGGCGAGCGCGGCCGCGGTCACGCCGAGAACCACGGCAGGCCGCTGGCGCCGCCAACCAGAACGGCACCGATTGCGCCGCGGCGAGCCCGATGAGGCTGAAGATGGCCAGGTTCGAGCCGCCGTGACCTGGCGGACGCCACCACCACGGCACGTCGAACAGTGCCCAGAGCGCGAGAACACTCGCGATCAGCCGGTCGGCCGTCGCCGGGGTCAGCCGCCTGGCCAGCGCACCGGACATGCCTTGACGATACGTGGGCAGACGGGTCAGGCTCACACGGTCACATCCGCGCGGAACCGCCAGCGAGCCGCGATGCCGGCGATGGCGGCGGTCACGGCCATGCCGGCCAGGCCTCGGATCTGGCCGGCGTGCTGGCCGCTGCCGGAGAACCTGCTCCAGAAGCTGGTCGGCAGGTAGCCGTTGACGGGGAAGCTCATCCATGCCTGTACGAACGACGCTGGGGAGAACCGGCCCACGCTCGCGATGCCGGCCAGCAGCAGCGCCAGCAGGAACACGCCTGCCGTCAGCGCGGTCGTCGCCAGCTGGCCCCGTCCGATCGTCCCCGCCGTGACCGCCACGGCGGCGAAGAGGCCGAGTACGAGCGCGGCGCGGCCGATCGCGGCGGTCGACGAGCCCAGGCCGGCCCACAAGCCGGCAGGCGCGGCGGGCAGGCCGGCCGCTCCCGGCGATGAGCGGCCCGGTCAGCGCCAGGATGATCCAGCAGCCCAGCATCGTCGCCACCCCGGCCGACCAGATCGTGAGCCACTTCGCGGCGAGCACGCGGCCGCGGCGGCCCTGCCTGCTCAGCAGTTGCCTGATCGTCCGCAGCCCCCACTCGCCGCCCCAGTGGCCGCCCGCCACGAGAGCGATCAGCATGAGCCCAGGCAACGACGCGAGCATCCCGGCGGCGACGTGGCCGACCTCGCCGGGCTGGGTCAGCGCGCCGGTGGCCGCGGCGGCGGCGCGGGCCGCCTCGTGGGCCTGGGCGATCACGTGCCGGCATTGCGTTGTTGCCGAGTGATCGCAGATATCCGGGATCCGCGGGCTGGCCAGTCCGCCCCTGGCGTTGTTGGCCGCGCCCCACGTGATCAGCACGCAGAAACCGGTCACGGCGAGGGCCGATCCCCAGACCAGCGGCCTGGCCAGCTTGCGGAATTCAGCCCGCAGCAGCGACACCATGGTCGATCTCCTCCTTGGCTGCACGTTGCGCGGTGAGTTCGAGGAAACGGTCCTCCAGCCGCGGCTGCTCCACGAGCACAGATTCGGCGATCACGCCCCCGGCGACCAGGGCGGCATTCACGGCCCTGCCGCTGTCGTGCTGTACGACGAACTCATCACCGGCGCCGTCGACCGGACGCGTCGCCGGCCAGCGGTCAAGCAGTCGCGCGGCGGCCGGTGAGTCCGCAGGGTCGACCGCGACCCTGACCTGGCGTCTGATCGCGCCGAGCGCGGCGGGCGGCCCTTCGTCCACGAGCCGGCCACGGACGATAACCGCGACCCGGTCGCAGACCTGCTCCACCTCAGCGAGCAGGTGGCTGGACAGGAACACGGTCGTCCCGTCGGCGGCGAGTCCGCGCAGCAGTTCGCGGATGTCCCTGATGCCAGACGGGTCGAGGCCGTTCGTCGGCTCGTCGATGATCAGCAGTGGCGGCCGGCCGAGCATCGCCGCGGCGATGCCGAGCCGCTGCCGCATGCCTTGTGAATAGGTCTTGACCTTGCCGGTCGCGGCGGCGCTGAGGCCGGTCAGGGCGAGCACCCGGGCTACCTCGGCGGTGCCGGCCTTTCCCGCCGCGCCGCCGCTCGTAGCGGCGAGCACGCTCAGGTTCTGCCGTCCGGTGAGCCACGGATAGAACGCGGGTTCCTCGATCATCGACCCGGTCCGCCCGGTCGCCCGCGGATCGGGCAGCCTCCTGCCGAGCAGTTCGATCTGGCCGGCGCTCGGCTCGATCAGGCCGAGCAGCATCCTGATCGTGGTCGTCTTCCCCGCTCCGTTGGGGCCGAGGAACCCGTAGACCTGACCGGCGCCGACGCGCAGGTCCAGCCGGTCGACCGCGACGGTCGTCCCGAACCGCTTGGTCAACCCCGTGCACGCGATCACGTCCATGGCATGAACGTAGGGGCCAAGCGCCGCGTGCGGCGTCGGCCGGAGGATCGATCCGGCGTCACCTTTTTGGTGACGCCGCCCGGCGGTACCGTTGCGGTCAGGAGAGCGGTGGCCGGCGGCCTTGTACCCGAGGGCCAGCAGCGGCAGGGCGGAGGCGGCGCGATGGCGGAACTCGTCGGTGACCTGGAGCTGGCGGAGTTCGACATCTCTGACGCCGGCATGGCCGGCGATGCCTACCATGAGCGCCTCGCTGCGGCCAGGGAGCACGGCTGGCTGGTGAAGTCCCCGATCTCCTACGTCGTCCTGGACCGCGAAGCGGGCGAGTTCTTCCTGCGTGCCAGGCAGACCGCGTTTCCTGGCCGGGAGATCGCGGAGTTGTTCGGCATCACGGGCGGCCGGCTCGCCGAGCAGATCGACGCCAACATCTTGAACCTGACCGGTGACCGGCACCGCAGGCTGCGCGCCCTGGTCGCTCCCGCGTTCACGCCGCGCGCAGCGGCCAAGTGGCGGCCCGCGATGCGCGAGATTGCCGCCTCGCTCTGGTCGGAACTGGGGCGCAGCAGCGAGTGCGAGTTCGTGTCCTGGTTCGCCGGGCCGTTCCCGGCCCGCACGATCGCCGCGGTGATCGGCGCGCCGCAGCAGGACGCGGCAGAGCTGCACCGGCTGTCGAGCCTGGTGCAGCGGCAGTTCGACATCCGGGCGCTCGCATCCGAGCCCGAGCGGATCGAGCAGGCCGTCTGCGAGCTCTACGACTACGTGGAAGGACTGCTCGACCTGCGCCGGCGCGAGCCAGCCGATGACCTGATCAGCACGCCTGCTACGGGTCGAGGCAGAGGGCGAGCGGCTGTCCGGGGCCGAGTGCGTCAACCTGGTGCTCAACGTCCTGGCCGGCGGCGTCGACACGACGGCCGCGCAGCTCGCGCACGCGTTCCGGCTGTTCGCCGCCCACCCTGGGCAGTGGCAGGCGGTGCGGGAGCGACCAGAACTCGTTCCGCGCGCGGTCGATGAGGTGCTCAGGTTCGAGCCGATCACGCCGTTCACCGCCAGGATCTGCACCGAGCAGCTTGAGCATCGCGGAGTTGATCTTCCCGGCCGGCACGATCGTGGCGGTCTGCGCCGAGCGGGCCAACAGGGAAGCCGGGCCAGGCGACGACTTCGATATCACCGCGGAGCCGACAGGCAGATCGGGCGCTCACGTTCGGCGCTGGCGCACATTTCTGTCTCGGTCAGAACCTGGCCAGGGCGGAACTGGAGGAGGCGATCGGGTTCCTCGCCCCGCGGCTGCCTGGCCTGCGGCCCGCCGGCGCCGAACGGCTCGGCGGGGTCGAAGGCATCTACGGCATCGACTCGCTGCCGCTGACCTGGTCGGCGGCCTAGGCGCGGGCGCCGACCAGATCAGCAGCTCAGCCTGGCAGGCGGGCCTCGTAGACGGGCTTGAGCCGCTCGTAGCTGCCGTCTAGGTCGTATGAGCCGCCAGACAGCAGGGCGCCGAGCGCATCGAGGTGCCCGTGCCAGCCCGCACCAAAGGCGACGACGCTGCCTGGGCCGAGCCGGCGGTGCTCGAGCACCAGGATGGACGCCGACCCGGCCGGTGACACCTCGAACCTGACCACAGACTCCGCCTCGTGCTCGCCTTCGTTCCAGGTGTACTCGAGCACCCTCGGCGGGTCGCAGCGCAGGATCGATCCTGTCATCTGCTCACCGCCCGGCCAGCGCACCTGCACCGTGCCGCCGGCTTCCGGCTGGATCGTGACGTCCGCGCCGAGCCATCGGCCCAGCGAGGCCGGCTGGGTCAGCGCGGCCCATACCTCCTCGGCCTGCGCCTCATAGCGACGCTCGAACCTGATCGTCGCGCCGTCGTCCCGATTGGACGCAACCCCGAATTCGCTCATGACTGTCCCTTTCGTGGCTGCTGAGATCGTTCTTGTTGCGCCGGCCGCCGCCGGCGCTCCCTGGCTAGCTCGGTCTCCAGGGCGTCGAGCCGCTGGCTCCAGAACGAGCGGTACCGTTCGACCCAGGTCGCCAGTTCGTCAAGCGGGCGGGGATCCAGGGAGAAGACCCGGCGCTGGGCCTGCGGCCTGACCGTAACCAGACCGCTTTCCCTGAGCACGCGGAGGTGACGCGAGACCGCGGGACGGCTGACCGGGAAGGCCGCGGCCAGCTCCCCTGCGTCGCGGTCCCGCTCGGCGAGCAACTCCACGATCCGCCGCCTCGTCGGATCGGCCAGGGCGGCGAAAGCCTCCATGGCGCTTATGTAACAAGACTCTTTAAGTAACTGTCAAGTTACATACGAACCACGGGATCCTTGATCGGCTAACCGCAGGCCCTCAGCTGTCGGCAGGGTAAGAGAGGTCAGCCGAAGCTGACCCGGTCCAGCCAGAAGTTCAGCAGGGCCATCTCACCGATCACCTCGAAATCGGCGCTGTCCGCCGAGCGGCGCCGGTAGATGAGCAGCAGCAACTCGGTCAGCGGGCCGCGCACTGCAACAGCGGCCTTCTCATGGGAGCGGCGCCAGGAGATGCTGTCGCCGGTCAGGTCCACGAGCCATTCCGCGCCAGCCTCCGGCTCCGCGTCGATGGCGTGCAGGTGCAGGGTGCGACCGGGCTCGAGCAGCTCCTTCAGCCGGGGGTGCTCATCAAGGTTCATCGGCAGCGAGACGATTTCCATCCACTCGTCGATGGCGTCGATCGCGACCTCGGCGTCAATGACGTAGGGAGCGCCGACCGCCAGCGTCGCGTCCGCTCGGTGAATGGCAGCCTCGTGGGTGAACCGCCGGGCATAGACGGCCGCGGTGCCGCCAGGAACAGGGGTCCACATTCGCGCGTCAGGTCCGGCCGAACGCAGCGTCGCGGCGAGCCGGCCCGCGCCCTCATTGAGCCACGGGCCGAGGAAACCCAGATCCTTGTCGGTGTAATCGGGCAAGTCGCCGAAGAACTCCTCGGCCGGCGGCTCCGACGCCCTAGTGCGCACCGTCTCCTCGGCCCACCGGTGGGCACCGCCGAGATGCCGCAGCAAGCGGCCGACGTCCCAGCCAGGGCACGTCGGCACCGGGACCGCCAGGTCGGCGCCTGCTAGCGCGGAGGTGAGGAGACTGGTCTGCGCGACGATTTCGGAACAGTAGCGGTCATAGCCCAGCTGCGTCATGGAGCCACCGTAGGCCCGGCGGAGACCGAAAAGCTCGGGGGAGTCGAGGGCAGCTACTGCAGCGAGCGGATTGGCAGGCCCCCCGCCGCCCCCAGTGGCGGGGAACCTGCCTGTCTCATCGGATATCTTCGGCCGACGCTCCGGCTGACTCTGCCAGCGAGCCGAGTGTGATCATCCGCCAAGCCTCATCCGCGTAGTTCAGCATGAGTGCGCCTGCCTCGTCAGGCTCGTCCCGCTTGAACAGAGCCGACCAGTCGCGGATCCGAAGGTGCAATGCATACACGTCGCGAGTCGCCTCTTCGAAGTCACTCCACGCGCTTGCTAGCGTGGCGGGGGTGTGCGACGAATGGGCGATAAGCTGCACCAAGTCTGGAACGACCGTCGTCGGATCAGCGAGAGCGCAACCTTCCAAGATGCGGCGAATTTCGCTGAACGTCATTTGATCCAGAAAGTCCTGCCCCGGGTGATCGTCATCCATCTCAAGCCATTCGGCAGATGAACCGGCGTGAGCCGTTCCGCTACCTGGACCTGACGAATTGGCGACCCAGTATGGGCCGGACTCGTCGAAGCCATTTCCGGACCTGCCTGTCGAGCGGTGGCGGGGCTGGTATCTGTCCTCCCCTTGCGGGCCCCAGGACAACCATGTCAATGCCATCCGCTCGGCCCCCATGCCAGGTCTAGAGGCCAGCCTCGCGGTCGTGCTCTGAGGGCAACTGCCCGGGCCCGTGCCCGCACGGCGACCTCACCGAACACGAACGGGTCGACTGTCACGAGGCGCCCAATGGAAAGGCTCCTCGAGACCGCCGATGTCGCCGAGCTTGGCCTGGATTTCGGTTGCCAGGTAACGCCTGTGACCGCCGAGGGTGCGGATCGAGTTGAGCTTGCCGGCCTTGGCCCATCTGGTAACGGTCTTGGGGTCGACCCGAAAGGCAGCGGCGACTTCCGCCGGCGTAAGCAAAGAACTCGGCGGCCGAGTCGGCTGACTTGCATTCATTGTAATTCTCCCCACTTGAGTAAACCGGCAATAGATTGCCGAGACTATCCGTGAGAGCGCATCGATACGATGCGCCCGTGTAAAGCGTCCTATAAGGCGGCTGGGCCCTCCATTTCATCGTAGTCACGGGTGATTGCGGCAACTGGAACGCGCAATGCATGGGCGATCCTGTGAATCGTGGCGGGACGTGCACTTCGCTTTTCCCGCTCGATGTTGGACAGCGCGGCTTGGCTCATTCCGACTTTCCTGGCGAATTCGGGCTGATGCCAGCCATCCTTTTCGCGAAGAGAGCGGATTGCTGCGCCATTCTGTCGAAGCCTTCCTGATGCCCCGCCCGTGAACACGCGCGGGAGGGTGACCGTTTGTGTCCTGCTCATGCGAGACAATCTAGGGTGCGACCGTAGTTGTCGCAACCTCAACGGGGACACTGACGGGCACCAATGGTCACGATTGTCCCTCGAGGCGGTATGCAGAGTAATCGCGCGGCCACCCTCCGTGGCCGGGTGAGCGCGTCCCGCGGCGCCAGGAGAATCGATTCGTGCGGCGCGCTTGCGCCATCGACACGCGATGCCGAGACATAATAGAAGCTCGAAGTGTCGGCAATCGTCGCTGGTCGCGGCGTTGCGATATGGCTAGCACGAGTGAGTCCGCAGTTCGTGCGGTGAACCCGCCGCCTCGCCGATGGCGCGATCGTTGTAGGGAACCGCCCCTGTTAGAGCTATCATCGACCAGATGAAAGCTATATCCGAAACTGACGACGTCCGGATCGTTGCGGATGGACTGTAATGGAGACATACCCTCCAGAAGCCTGGCGGCGCCTCGGCCGCATGCTTGAGCGTCGTCGGGGCGAGCTCGGCTATGGGTTCCGGCAGCGCGCCCGGTTCGCCCGGGATTGCGGCGCCGGGATGATCTCTGTGAAGACACTAAGCAGACTTGAGAACGGCGAAAGAGATTCGTATCCAGAGTCCACGGTCGGCACAGTTGAAGCCATGTACCAGTGGTCGGCCGGGAGCGTTGAGGCCGTATTGACGGGGGGAGAGCCGAGCCCGCTGCTGCCCTGGCCGCCCCCGGTACCCCCATCACGACACCAGATGCCCCGCCGACATCTGGCGAGCGCCTCGCGGGCTGGGTCTACGTCCGGATGAGCCAGCGTGGCTATAGCGACGACGTCATCCATGACTTTCTCGATGCCGAGGGCTTGCCGCGCGAGCCCACTACGATATCGGCCGTCAGACGCATAGCCGATGCGACCGAGGCAACGGTCGCTGAGGTCATGGCGTTGCTGGGAGTCGAGGACATTAACTCACGCCGCATCCTGCGAGCAGTTCCCGATGCCGAGGACGAGATCCCAGCCGGGCAGGCGACCAGGGACTCCATGCAAGCTGATGGCTGGCCGAGCTAAAAGCCGTCGGAACGTCGATTCCTTGATCCGGCTCGGCTGCCCGAGCGAGCAAGAAGGCTGGTGACTGTCGGCTGTTCAGGCCTTGCCCGAATCGGCTTAGCGGCTGGCCTGTCTGGCAGGGCGGACGTCTGACAGCTCATCGCGATCTTGCGGCCGTGCTGGAATCCTCTACGCCACGCGATCCAGGCATCGGGCACGGTCATGCTGAACCATCCGCCCAGCGTGGCCACCGTCGCTGCCAGCGCCAAGGCGATGGCTTGCAGCGTGCTGATCGCATTTGAGGCGCAGAGAGTCGTCGTGATGAGGGTGAGTAAAACGCCAGAACATGTTGACACTTGCGCCAGCCGTATGCGCGGCGCGATGCGCGTTCTGCCGTGCCTCCGCGCCACTGCCCAGTCAGCCATATCTGCGTCCTTTCAGGACCGAATTAATTAAGCTATAAATCTGCATAATCCGGGCCATATGGTCAAGGAACACCAGGGTCCGGGGCGTCGTTCCCAATGTCTAATGTTTAGAACCTTAACTTCTAAGTCTGCAATTGGCGGCGACACACGCTATGGAAGTGTCAGGAACTTCTCCGGGCAGGCGGCCTCGGTCCCCGCGGCGCGGGGCGTCATGAGCGACCGCTCCTGACCTCCCACCGGGCGCCGTCAGGCGTGTCCCGCAGTTCGACGCCCGCGGCCGCGAGCGCATCCCTGATGACATCCGCCTGGGCGTACGCGCGGTCGGTGCGCAGTGACTCCCTGAGCGCGATTAGCGGCTCGACCGCGGGCCGCAGCCGGTCGGCCGGATCGACCAGGCCCTGTTCCGCGGCACGGCCGAGACGGGAGACCAGCCCGCGCAGCACGGCTCTGGCTCGGTCGGAATCGTCGTTCTCGTCGGTGTCAGTGGACCATGCCTCGATGGCCGCTTCCAGGTCGAGGATGGCAGCGACCATCGTCGCGCTGTCGCGATCCTGTGCTGCCGCGACGAACCGGCCCTCGGCGTCAGCGGTCACCTCGTTCAGTGCCTGGCCGGCCTGGCCGAGATCGCCGTCCTGCGTTGGCTGGCCCGCCTCGCGCTCACCGCCCCGGCTACCGGCGGTCGTGACGCCGCCTGTAGCCTCCGGGCCGCTCCGCACCAAGGTGCGCAGGTCATCCAGGGTCGCCTTGGTACCAGACGGAAGCACCGTGCTGACTCCTGCCTTGCGTACAGTCGCCCCGCCGCGCCCGACGACCTCGACCGCGGCGGTCGCCAGGTCGATGATGAGGGCGGTGTGCTCGTCGACGCCGAGAACGGCGGCGTCTTCTGGCAGTTCGCGCTCGAGGATGGCTAGTCTGCGCTCGCCGAGGTAGCAGAACCTGGTGTCGTGCGTGCCGCCCTCAGCGTTGTCGTAGTGCGGGATCATCGCGACCTTCAGCCCCAGCTGGCTGAAGAGGTCCAGGCCCTCGAGCCAGTGCGGGTCGGCCCCGACCTTGTAGATCTCGTACACGGGCACGGCGACGAATCCGATAGCGGCGGCCGCGGCCGAGGCGATCACCGTCATCCCCGCTCCCGCCGCGATCCGCTCCCTCAGCGCATCGGCGACGGGTCCGCCACGCCATCTGGCCAGTGCGTAGGACGGGCTGCCTGGCCCGGCGAAGACCCAGTCGGCTGAGCGGATGGCGGCTAGCCCAGCAGGGGCCCCTGGGTTCTGCTCAGCAGGCAGGTCTGGGTCGCTGACGACGCTGACCTTCAGGCCGACACTGCGCGCAAAGTAGGCCTGGGCTCGCGCGGAGATGTCGCTCGCGTTCTCCTGGAACGCGTAGGCCGTGTCGAGCAGGATCGCGCTATGGCTGCCGGCGCCCAGCCTGGCGGCCAGCGCCTTGTGAATCGTGACCATGGTCGGGCTTGTCTCACCCGAGCCCATGATGGCCAGCACCCTGGCATGGGCCCCGCGGGACGGCCGCTGGCCTCGGGCCGCATCGCCCACCAGTTGCCTCCTCGATGCTCGCCGCTCCGGTACACAGACTTCACCGATACTGCCGAGCTACCCTACTTGTCCCCTCTGACGCCAGTTCCAGGCATGATCGGGGCCACCTGGTCAGGCGAGCGTGGCGCCGCTCCTCGCGACGCGGCGGAGTACGACGAAGCCGGCCACGCCAAGCGCGATCTCGGTCAGCCAGAGCGCCGGATAGCCGGGAACCGGGTAGGCGGCGCCGCCGCCGATCCGCAGGCCGTAGAGCCACCAGGCCAGCGGCTCGAAGACGAAGACGGCGGCGAGCACGCCCGCGGCTAGCACCGAGCGGCGCTGCCGCCACCAGAGTCCGAGCGAACCGAAGACCGGCCCGGTCACCAGGCCCCGTTCGGCGTAGTAGCCGACGGTGCCCATGGTGAGCGAGAGATCGGTCAGCCAGGAATGTTGGCCGAGGTCGAGCACGAAGCTCTCGGCGAAGTAGAACCCGGTCAGCGCGGCGAGGGTGGCGACGAGGCCGTACAGCGCGCCGACCACTACGCGGGCGCTCCCGGCCGCTGCGCCTGCCAGGAAGGGAACTGCCAGCCAGAGCGCGCTGATGTTGCCGATGGCGTCACTGAGTCCCGCGCCGTTTCCCTTGATCCACGCCATCAGGATGCCGAAGACGACGGACAGGGCGAGGACCAGCGCGACCGTGCGGACGGCGGCCCGTGGTCGCCGCGGATTCTCATCCATAGCCGGGGAGGCTAACCCGGCCCCGATCGCGTTCCGGGCACATTTACGTGGCGCTACGGCACCAAGTACCGCCATTGCTGTCAGACCGCTGCGGGATCATGTGGGCATGCATTTGGTCGATGATCGCGAGCGCCGCCGCCGCCTGGCGGTGCGGCACGCGCTTGCGCCGGGTTCCAGGGTCGGCGGCGAGCCACCCGATCCCGCCGAGGTCGCCCGCAGGCTGGTGGCGCTGCATTCGACCGACCCGGCGACGGTGTACCTGTCGGTGGTGGCCAGGACGGCCGAGCAGGTTTCGCCCGGCGTCATAGAGGCGTCGCTGTACGAGCGCCGCGATCTGATCCGCATGCTGGCCATGCGCAGGACCGTGTTCGTCGTGCCCGCTGAGTCGGTGCCGATCCTGCAGGCGTCCACCACCGACCGGGTCGCGGCCGAGCAGCGTGCCCGGCTGCTGAAGCATCTGGCCGATCTGACGCCTGTCAGCGATCCCGAGTTGTTTCTGGCCGACGTCGAGCGCACGGTGCTGCGCGTGCTCGCCGAGCGAGGCGGCACGGCCACGGCGGCCGAATTGTCGGCGGCGGAGCCGCGGCTGAAGACCACGCTTGTCATGGCGGCCGGTAAGTCGTATCAGGCCACGCAGACAATCACGAGCCGGGTGCTGCTCGTGCTCGCGGCGCAGGGCAAGCTCGTGCGCGGCCGTCCGATCGGGACCTGGCTCTCCCAGCAGTACCGGTGGGTGCTGGCCGAGAACTGGCTGCGCGCCGACGCCGGCGAAATCGGCGAGCACACCGCGCGTGCCGAACTAGCGCGGCTGTGGCTGGCCACCTTCGGCCCGGCTCCGCTAGCCGACCTCAAGTGGTGGACCGGGTGGACGATGACGCAGGCCAGGAAGGCCGCGGCCGACGTCGGCGCGGTCGAGGTGAGCCTGGATGGCGGCACCGGCCTCGTGCTGCCCGATGACCTCGACGAGACCGGCGATCCTGGCGACTGGGCGGCCCTGCTGCCCGCGCTCGATCCTACGGTAATGGGCTGGTCGGAGCGGTCCTGGTTCCTCGGGCCGCACGGCAAGGCGTTGTTTGACATCAACGGGAACGCGGGCCCGACGATCTGGCTCAACGGCCGGATCGTCGGCGGCTGGGCGCAGCGCGCCGACGGCGAGATCGCGCTGCGGTTGCTGGAGGACGTGGGCGCCGAGCACAGCAAGCTCATCGACGCCGAGGCCGAGCGGGTCGCGGCCTGGCTGGCCGGGGTCCGGGTGATACCGCGATTCCGGACCCCGACCGAGCGAGAGCTCTCCAGCACCGCTTAGGTGCCGGCGACCACCCACTGGACGGTGAATGCCGTGTTCCGCGGGGTGCCTGACGCGTCAGCGCAGGCGACCTGAAGCTGCGGAACATGTGTGCGCTGCAGGTTGTAGATGCAGCGCCGGTAACTGGTACCGATGGGCGTGATCTGGATGTTGCCGTCTCCGCCGTTGGGCTTGCCGGTCGGGGCAGATCCGGCGAAGGACACCTTGTAGCTGCCGAGACCCAGGTGAGCGACGGTGACCCGCGCTCCGCGCTTGCTGTCGAACTGGGTCGCTGGTTGGTAAACCGGGGCCCGGCCGACAGCCTGAACCTTGGCGTTGGCGGACGTCAGGCCGTTCTGCCCCATCAGGTTGTTGCCGCGGGCATAGGTCACGAAGAACTCCTGGTCGGTGGGCGTACCCGCCGGATCGAAGCACCTCACGTTGATCTTCTGCGCGGTCTTAGTAGCGGTCCAGCTTCCGATCTGGCACATCCCTGGCTGGTCGGAGGCCAGGCTGACCTTGACCGTGCCCTTGTCATTGCCCGCGCTGCCGGGGCCAGGCATGGTCACGTTGTAGACCCCGGTCGCCGGGTGCGTCACGGAGTTGTGCTTTCCTGCCGAGTTGTACTGAGCCACGATCGCGGCGTTGGGAACCGTGACGATCCCGAAGGCGAGCGCTCCGGCGGGCTTGCTGACCGGACCCGTGACCAGCAGGTCGAAGGGCTCGACGGCGAGCCTGCCGCCGCCGTCGAAACAGTCGACCTCGACCGACATGGTGGTCGGGTTCATGATCGGTATGGGAGTCAAGCTCTCCACCGAGCATGAAGCCCGGTTGTCAGTGCCTTTCCCGGAAAGCGACACGTGCGCATTGCGGACCTTGAGGAGTCCGGGGAAGTTGATGATCTCGACTCCAGGATTGTCCTGCACGATGCTGACGGGCTGTCCGTTGGAGCTATAGGTGGTCGTGGGCCCGGTGACCGAATCGACGTGCACGAAGCCGGCCTCGGCGGTCATGGCCGCCGCCGGTGCGGTCACGGCCGTGCCCGCTCGGGCGGGCGCGTTCGACGGGGCAGCGGTGGTCGCCATCGCAGGCGCCGCCGCGGCGAGCACGAGCAGCGGGACCGCGACAATCGGGACGAGCCCGTGGCGTCGTCGGCTCATGGTTGGTTCCTTTCCAGGTCAGGCGAGGTGGCGAGGTGACGAGGTGGCGGGGTGGTTAGCTGACGACCCATTGCACGATGAACGCGGAGTCGACGAGCGTGCCGCCAGGACCTGCGCAGTTCACGTCCAGTTCCGGCGTGTGCGTCGGGATGATCGTGTAGCCGCAGTGGCGGAGGCGCGGGCCAGCGGCGGTGACCTGAATGTGCCCGTTGCCGCCGTTCGGCTTGCCGGTCGGACTCGAGCCGCCGAACAACACGACATACTGACCGCGGTTCGTGTGCTCGACGGTGACCTTCGCCTTCGCTTTGCTGTCGAACTGGGTCGCCGGCTGGTACACGCCGCCGCCCGACCTGACGAGGCGTTGGCGTCGGTCAGGCCGCTGCGGCCCATGAGGTTGGTCCCTCGCGCGTAGGCCACCGTGAACTGCCTGTTCTCCAGGGCGCCCGATGGCGCTGGAGCAGACCACGGTGATCTTCTGTGCGGTCTTGGTGGCGGTCCACGTCTCGACCTGGCAGTTGCCGGCGCCCGGTCCGACGGGGCTCACGGACACGGTGCCGTGCGCGCTGCCCGCGCTGCCCGCTCCTGGCATCGTCACGACGTAGACGCCGGTGCGCGGGTGCGCGACCGAGTTCACCTTGTGCGTCGAGTTGAACTGGAACGGCCGGAACCTGGGGTCGGTGTTCAGGTTGCCGTGAGCGCCTGTGTAGACCCACGCATAATCGAGCACTCCCTGAGGCTTGGCCGGCGCGTGCGCGACGAGCAGGTCGAAGGGCTCGTCGGTCTGGGTTCCGTTCTGGTCGTAGCACTGGACGAGGAAATCGTGTTCGCTTGCGGCTGCGGGGGAGGCGCCGCGTTGGGCGTGCATCGCCTGCCCGCGCTCGAGCGCGACCGTCGTGACGAACTCGAGGCTGCACGATGCGTTCGTGATCGGCGTCGAGACCTGGGCGTCGCCGCCGTTGCCGGTGATGCCTGCGAAGCTGACAAGGGTGTCTCCAGCCGCTAGCTGAGTCACGAAGACCTGACCGCCGGTCGAGTTGTACGTGGTCGTCGGGTCGGTGCCCGGCTCCCAGCGCAGGTACCCGCCCACCCCCGCGGTGCTCGCCGCGCCCGTCGCGGGGCGCACCGCCGCCGAACGCGCCTGGAGCCCGCCGCTCGCCTGGGTGCTGGCCGCGGCAGGGCCGCCCATCGCCAGGCCGCCCGCCGTCAGCGCGAGCACCGTCAGCCCGAGCACCGGGCCCGTCAGCGCAGGCAGCAGCCACCTAGTTCTTCTAAGTCCCACCCTGATCTCCTCATGCCCTGCGGGCAGCTGTCACGTCGCGGGCGGACCTGCCGCCCGGCTGGCGCACCCCCGTCGGGCGTCCAGGTGAGAGCACGGAGAAACGAACCTTGCTGGCACGTCGCCAGCAAAGTTCGTTGTGGATCCGGAATGAGAATGTGGCCGAACTGTCAGCCAGAGTCAGGAATTCGCAGGTACTGGCGATCCGGCCACTGGCCGTCCTGTTACTGGGTCGCTTCGGCGAGACGGCGCATCAGGTCGTCGCGGCGAGCGGCCAGCGCCTCGGCGAGGCTGTCCTGTTCATCGGCCGCCTGGATCAGCGATCCGCGATCGGTGGGGTCCTCGGCCTCGCCGACGCCCGAGCGGACGTCGGCGGCTGTGCGGCGCACCTGCTCCAGGTCGGTCTCGACTTGCGTGAGCTCGGCCCGCAGTTCATCCGCCGAGACGTGCCCGGTCATGTGCTGTTCCTCTCCCCGTGTGCGGGCCGGCGTCCTTGGACGCGCTCAGCCGCACTGGCGTCTGAAGACCGCACCAGATTAGTCGCCCGCCTTTTACCCGGGCGACTTCGACCCGCCAGATAGCGCCGCGAGCTGGCCTGCCTGTCGGCCGGCACCAGCGGCGCGCGTCCGGTCAGGAAAGATGCTCGAGTGCCCTCCTGGTGAGCACCCGCGCCAGGTGCTGACGAAACTCGCGGTCGGCGTGGATGTCCTCACCTGGCGAGGTGCCATCGGCGGCGAGCGCGGCGGCGTCGGCCGGGCTGGCTCCCGCGTCTAGCGCCTGCTCGGCAGCGCTGGCGCGGATGGGCGTGGACGCCATGTTGGCGAGCGCGATCCTGCCGTTGATCGCGGCCGCCCCGACGATGGCCCAGTCATTGGCGCGGCGCACGAACTTCTGGTAGCCCCACGGCACCCCGGGCCGCCTTGGCACCCGGACGGCGGTCAGCAGTTCGCCCTCGGCGAGCGCGGTTTCGAAGAAGCCGGTGAAGAAGTCGTCCGCGCCGACCAGGCGGGTGCCGTCAGGGCCGGTGACCTCGACCGAGCCGCCGAGGGCGACGAGCGCCATCGGCAGGTCGGCGGCTGGATCGGCGTGCGCGAGCGAGCCGCCGATCGTGCCGCGGTGCCTGATCTGCGGGTCGCCGACCAGCGACGCGGCGTGGGCGAGCAGCGGCGCGTCGGTCCTGACCAGCTCGGAGGAGGCCAGGTCGGCGTGCCTGGTCGTCGCGCCGATGACCAGTTCGTCGCCGTCGACGCTGATCCCGGACAGGCCGGATGCCCTGGTGATGTCGATCAGGACGGCCGGCGCGGCGAGCCGCAGCTTCATCATCGGCAGCAGCGAGTGCCCGCCGGCGAGCACCTTGGCGTCGTCGCCGTGCTGGCCGAGCAGGTCGATCGCGTGCGCGGCCGACTCGGCTGCCACGTAGTCGAACTGGGCTGGAATCATGCGGTCACCTCGGCCTGGCCGTTCGCTGGGCTTGTCAAGGTGGCCGATCCCCCGGACCGCCCGTTGGACCGCTCGCCGCCGCAAGTACGGCGCGGACGATGTTGTGGTAGCCGGTGCACCGGCACAGGTTGCCCTCGAGACCCTCGCGGACCTCCTGTTCGGTCGGGTTCGGGTTCTCCTGGAGCAGGCTGACCGCGGCCATGACCATGCCTGGCGTGCAGAAGCCGCACTGCAGGCCGTGCTCGTTCCTGAACGCCTGCTGCACCGGGTGCAGGTCGTCACCAGCGGCCAGGCCCTCGGCGGTGACGACCTGCTGGCCGGCCGCCTGCGCGGCGAGCACCGTGCAGGACTTCACCGACTCGCCGTTGAGCAGGACCGTGCAGGCGCCGCAGGAGGTGGTGTCGCAGCCGATGTTGGCGGCGCGCAGGCCGCAGACCTCGCGCAGGTAGTGCACGAGCAGCAGCCGCGGCTCGACCTCGTCGGACCGCTGCTCGCCATTGACGGTGAGCTCGACCTGCATCATGCACTCTCCGCTTCGGTGGGTTCTGACAGGCTGGACCGGCCCGACTGGCCCGACTGCGCCGCCTGGATGGCGCGCCAGATGCGCATCGCCGTGGATGGCATCTCGACGTGTCTGACGCCGAGGTGCGCGACCGCGTCGATGATCGCGTTCTGCACCGCAGGGGTCGCGCCGATCGTGCCGGCTTCGCCGATTCCCTTGACCCCGAGCGGGTTGTAGCTGGTCGGCGTCTCCATGCTGGCCAGTTCGAAGCTCGGCAGTTCGGTCGCCGAGACGATCGGGTAGTCGGCGAAGCTCGCGGTCAGCGGGTTGCCGTCGGCGTCGTAGACGAACTCTTCGAGCAGCGCCTGCGCCGCGCCCTGGGCGATGCCGCCGTGCCGCTGGCCCTCGGCGAGCAGCGGGTTGAGCACCACGCCCGCGTCGTCGACGGTGATGACGCGGGTCAGCACCGGCTTGCCGGTCTCGATGTCCACCTCGGCGACGGCGACGTGGGTGCCGAACGGGAACGTGGCGCCTGGCGCGGTGAAGATCGAGTGCACGAACAGGCGCTCGTCCTTGGCCAGGTCGGTCAGCGCCACCGACGCCTCGGGGTCGCCGGCCACCGCGAACGCGCTCCTGCTCGGGTCGAACTGCAGGTCGTCCGCGCTGGCCTCGAGGGCCGCGGCCGCCCGCTCCTTCGCCACGTCGAGCAGCTCCCTGGAGGCCTGCTGCACGGCGGCGCCGCCTTGCTGGAGGCTGCGCGAGCCGCCGGTGCCGCCGCCGATCGGGATCAGGTCCGTGTCACCCCACTTGACGGTGAAGTTCTCGACCGGGATGCCGAGTTCCTCGCTGGCGATCATGGCCCACGCGGTCGAGTGGCCCTGGCCGTGCGGCGAGGTGCCGGTGAGGATCGTCGCGGTCCCGTCCGGGTGCACCTCGACGGTGGCGTTCTCGTTCGGCGGGCCTGATTCGTCGCCGCCGCCGGTGATCTCCACGTAGCAGGCGAGGCCGATGCCCAGCTGCACGGTGTCGCCGTTCTCGCGGCGCCTGGCCTGCTCGGCGCGCAGGTCGGCGTACCCGGCGGCCTCGAGCGCCTTGTCGAGCGCGGCGACGTAGTCGCCGCTGTCGTACAGCGCGCCGAACGAGGTCTGGTGCGGCTCGGTGAACGTCGGCAGCAGGTTGCGCCGCCTGACCTCGGCAGGATCCATCCCGATCTCGGCGGCGAACAGGTCGAACGCGCGCTCCAGGGCGGCTGTGGCCTCGGGGCGGCCGGCGCCGCGGTAGGCGCCGATCGGCGTGGTGTTCGTGGCGACCGCGGTCGCGATGGCCTCGGCCCTCGGGATGTCGTACGGGCCTGATGCCATCAGGATCGTCAGGGTCGGCAGGATCGCGCCGATCCGCGCGTAGGCGCCGGAGTCCTGGATGACCTCCAGCCGGTAGGCCTGGACGTCGCCGTCCTTGCTGCCGCCGATCGTGATCGTGTGCCGCTGCGCCCGGCCGTGGGTCATCGCGACCAGGTTCTCGAACCGGGTCTCGGTCCACCGCGCGGGACGGCCGAGCTGCTTGGCGACCCAGGCCACGAGGACGTGCTCGGGGTCCGCGCCGAACTTCGCGCCGAACGCGCCGCCGACGTCCGGCGTGATCATCCTGACCTGGCCCTCTTCCAGGTTCGAGGTACTTGACCATGTCGTCGCGCGAGCCCTGGGCGCCCTGGTTCGGGATCCAGCTGGTCAGCCTGCCGTCCTCGCCCCAGACCGCTGCGGCGGCCCGCGACTCCATCGGCGCCGGAGCGACCCGCTGGTTGATGAACGTATGCGTGACCACGGCCTCGCAGCCGTCGAACAGGTCCTGCTTGAGGCTGCTGGCCGTCGCCGAAGTTCGCGACCACGTTGGTGCCCGCGTCCTCGAACAGCAGCACCTCGTCGGCCAGCGCGTCGTCGAGGTCGACGACCGCCGGGAGCGGGTCGTAGTCGACGTCGACCAGCTCGATCGCGTCTTCGCCCTGGTACGGGTCCTCGGTGACCACCACGGCGACCGGCTCGCCGACGAACCGGACCTTGTCGGCAGCCAGCATTGTCCTGGTCATCTTGACATTCATCAGGCCTGGCGCGAGAGGATCGATGATGGGCAGGTCAGCGACGTCCTCGGCGGTGTAGACGGCGAGCACGCCCGGCGCGGCGAGCGCGGCGGTCTTGTCGATGCCGGTGATCCGCGCGTGCGCGACGGGGGAGCGGACGAAGAAGACGTGGCACGCGCCTGCCAGCCGGTCGTCCGTCACATCCTCGGTGTAGACACCGCCGGTCGTCAGGAACCTCGGGTCCTCGGTCCGCAGGACCCTGGTGCCAAGGATGCTCATCGGCGGCTAGCCTCCTCGATAGCTGCGCGGGCGGCCCGATAAGGGCGCGCTTGGGGGCATGGCCTGGCTCGCTTGTGGGCCCGGCCCTGCACGTTCGGGGGCCTGGCCTGGGCCGCTGCGAGCCGACAGCCTGCATGCGACTCTACAGATCGCCCGGACGGGCGTCGTGGCTGGATCCCGGTCAGGTCCGGTCAGCTGGTTGCAAGTCCGGCGAATCAGGCTCGTGCGGGAATGTCGCGTAGGCGCCGGCCGTTGAACTTTGCGGCGCCGGGCATATCCGGCGCTGAAGCTTATTGGGCGATAGACGTCTTAGATGTCGTATCTGGCGTGCCTTCGGATGCGTAGCATGACCGGCCGGAGATCCGCGGCGCGGCGGTGCGGGCGGCGGGACGGGCCGAAAACCACTTGGGTGGCCTCTGACCGGCCCAGATAGGATCGAGCGCCGGTCGCCGACCAGATCAGATTGGATGTTCGTCATGTTTACGCGTGCGCTGAGGCGCCGCTTCCCTACCATGGCCAACCGCAACTTCAGGTTGCTGCTGGCCGATCGCCTGCTGGCGCCCATGGCGGCCACGTTCTCGCTGGTGGGCGTCTCCTTCGCGGTGCTCGGCCGCCACCGGCGTCGACCGCTGACCTGTCGTACGTGATCGCGGCGCAGGCCGCGCCGTCGCTGGTCTTCCTGCTGGTCGGCGGCGTGATCGCGGACCGGATCGCGCCGCAGCTCGTGATCGTGGCAGCTAACGTCATGGTCGCGGTCGGCGAGGGCCTGTTCGGAATCCTGGTGCTGACCTGCTCATCCGTCGGTCTTGGTCATGGTCATGCTCGAACTGGTCACCGGCACCGGGGTGGCCCTGTTCTACCCGGCGTCGATGGCTCTGCTGCCCAGGCTGGTCCCGCAGAAGCAGATGCGGGAAGCCAGCGCGATCAGCCGGCTGATCATGAACGTCGCGATGATGGCTGGCGCCGCGCTAGCCGGTGAGTGCGTGGCGCTGTTCGGCGCCGGCTGGGCGCTGGCGGCCTGCGGTATCGGCATGTTCGGTACCGTTCCGCTGCTGCTTGCGATCAAGGTGGCGCCGCTGGAGCGGGCGAGTCTCGACGTCGAGGCGGAGCAGGTCCCGAACGTGCTCCGCGAGCTGCGCGAAGGCTGGTCGGAGTTCCGGTCGCACACCTGGCTGTGGGCGACGGTGCTCCAGTTCTCCGTCGTGCTGGCCGCCTGGTGCGGCGGCTTCCAGGTGCTCGGGCCCCGCGGTGGCGAACGCGCACCTGGGCGGCGCCGCCGCCTGGGGCCTGATCTCTGCCGCCGAGGCGACCGGGCTGATCGTCGGCGGGCTGCTCGCGCTGCGCTGGTCGCCACAGCCGGCCGATCCTGTTCGTCGCGCTGACCGGCGGGGCGATCGCGCTCGCGCCGCTCTCGCTGGCGATGGCGACGCTGCTGCCGCTGTGGGTCATCTGCGGGACGTCGTTCGTCCTCGGCGTTGTCATCGAGGCGATGTCGGTGGTCTGGACGGTCACGATGGCCGCGAAGATCCCGACCGAGAAGCTGGCGAGGGTCTCCGCGTACGACGGGCTCGGCACCACGATGGGCATGCCGGTCGGCGCCCTCGTTGCCGGTCCGCTGGCGGCGAGCATCGGAGTGGCCGGCGGCGCAGTACGGCGCGGCGGCGATCATGGTGATCGCATCGGCGCTGACGCTGATCCCGCGCGAGATCCGGACCATGCGGGCCGACTCGATCGAGCCGGTGCTTGTGGACCTGACGCCAGCCGAGCCCGCGCCGCTGCTGGCAGCGGAGCCGGTGCTGGCAGCGGAGCCGTCGCTGGCCGCTCAGCGGGCGTACTAACGCCGCGAGCCGCGGCGGTCTCGCCCCACTCGCAACGATGAACCCCTGCCGGCGCTCTGGCGCCAGCAGGGGTTCATCGTTATGCGGCGCGCGCTGGAGGCCGGCGGGCGATCAGGCTGCGAGCGTGGTCTCGCCGGTGAAGGCGGACCACAGGGCGGCGTAGGTTCCGCCAGCGGTCAGCAGTTCCGCGTGCGTTCCGACCTCCGCGATCCGGCCCGAGTCGAGCACGACGATGCGGTCGGCCCTGGCGGCCGTGGTCAGCCGGTGTGCCACGAGCACGGTGGTGCGCTTGGCGGTCAGCTGCTCGGTGGCCCGGATCACGGCCGCCTCCGCGGCCAGGTCCAGCGCCGCGGTCGCCTCGTCGAGCAGCAGGATCGCCGGGTCGACCAGGTACGCGCGGGCCAGCGCGATCAGCTGCCGCTGCCCGGCCGACAGGTTGCGCCCGCGCTCGGCGACCTCGTGGCTGAACCCGCCGGGCAGCCTCGAGATCATCTCGATCGCGCCGACTCCCCGGGCGGCTGCCTCGATTTCCTCATCAGAGGCGTCCGGCCGGCCGTAGGCGATCGCGTCACGGAGGGTGCCAGGGAACAGGTAGGGCTCCTGGGGCACGACGCCGAGTTGCTGCCGGTAGCTGGCCAGGTCGAAGTCCCGGACATCGGTCCCGTCGATCAGGACCTGGCCTGCGGTGGCGTCGTAGAACCTGGCGATGAGCTTGACGAGCGTGGACTTGCCAGCGCCGGTCTGGCCGACCAGCGCGACGGTCTCGCCTGGTGCGATCTTCAGGCTGATCCCGCCGACCGCCTGCTGCCTCGTGTTCTTGTAGCTGAAGTGCACGTCGGCGAGTTCGACTTGGCCGCGGAGTCGGCCAGCCTGGACCGGGTGCTCCGGCTCCGGCGTGCTCGTCGGCGTCCTGAGCAGCGCCGAGATCCGGCGCAGCCCCACAGCGGCCTGCTGGTATCCGTCGAAGACCTGCGACATCTGCTGGACGGGGGAGAACAGCAGGTCGATGTAGAGCAGGTAGGCGATCAGCCCGCCAGCGGTGAGGACGCCGCTGTGCACCTCGCTCGCGGCGGCGAAGAGCACCAGCGCGCCGGCGATCGTCGACAGCGCCTGAACGAACGGGAAGTACAGCGCGATGTAGCGCTGCGCCTTCAGCCGCGAGCTGAGGTAGGCGTTGCTGAGCCCGGAGAACCTGTCCTGGTTGACCTGCTCACGCCGATAGGCCTGCGCAACCCGCAGCCCGGCGACGTTCTCTTGCAGGTCCGCGTTGACGGCGCTGACCTTCTCCCGCGCGTCCGCATAGGCCCGCGCGGACTTCTTGCGGAAGAAGACGGTGGCGATCACCAGCACGGGCAGCACGCAGAACAGGGTCAGCCCGAGCCTGATGTTGATCAGCAGCAGCGCGATCATCACGCCGAAGAACGTAAGCCCGGCGTTGACCATGGTGATCAGCCCGGTCTGCAGGAACGTGGACATCGCGTCGACGTCCGTGGTCATCCTCGTCATGATCCGGCCGGCCATCTCACGCTCGTAGAAGTCCAGGCCGAGCCGCTGGAGCTGCGAGAAGATCTTGACCCGAACCGTGTAGAGCAGCCGCTCTCCGTTGCGGCCGACGACGACGGTCTGGACCGCGTTCACGACCCAGTCGGCGCACACGATCGCCAGCCCGGCGAGCGATATCAGGATGATCACCCGGAACATCCCGGCCTCGATGCCGTGGTCGATCCCGCCGCGCATCAGCCATGGCAGCGCGATGCTGGCGACCGCGTCAAGACCGTCAAGGAGCAGTCCTGCGATCAGCGCGATCGCGAACGGCCGCAGCAGGCGCCGCAGGGAGAAGTGCAGGTCTCCGGCCCGGCTCAATTGCTTGTCGACCTTGGGTTCGTCGTTAGCGGGCGGCAGCGCGGCGACCTTCGCGAGCATCTCGGGCGTGGGCGGAATGCCGGCCAGCATGCTCGAGTCGCCCGCCGCCGCGGCGCGGCTGGCCGCCGTGACCCCGCCGCGGCTCGCGCCGCCGACGGGCACGCCGCGGCCGATGGCCGGGCCGGCCTGGGCGGTGAGCTGTCGTCCTGCGGCGCCCTCCGCCGCGTGGGCGGATCCGTTCGCGGTCACGTACTCGAGTTTCTTGTGACCGTTGCCGTTCGCAGACGTCGCGGTCCCGGTGGCCGCAGCCCGGTCGGGCCACAGCGATGGGGTGATCGCGAGCTGTCCGCTCACTGGCGCGGGCAAGCCTGCGGACGGTGCGCTGGCGTCGGCGGGGGTGGTCTCGTAGTAGGCGAGTTCGCCCGCGTCGACGCCTTCCGCGTCATCGCCGGGCCCGGCCAGCAACAGCCGGTAGAGCGGGCACCGCTCGGTTAGTTCCTCGTGCGTGCCGAGATCGACCAGCCGTCCCTCATCGAGTACTGCGATCTTGTTAGCGAGCTGGAGTGTTGACCTGCGGTGCGCGATCAGCAGTGTGGTGCGACCGGCCATGACCCGGCGCAGTGTCTCGTGGATCTGCGCTTCGACACGCGGGTCGATCGCCGAGGTCGCGTCGTCGAGGACCAGGATCGCAGGGTCGGTGATCAGCGCTCTGGCCAGCGCGACCCGCTGCCGCTGCCCGCCGGACAGGGTCAGGCCCTGCTCGCCGACGATCGTGTCGTAGCCCTCGGGCAGGCTGAGGATGAACTCCTCGGCCTCGGCCGCCCGCGCGGCGGCGATGACCTGGTCGTCCGTCGCGTCCGGCCGGCCGTAGGCGATGTTCGCGCGGATCGAGTCGGAGAACAGGAAGCTCTCCTCGAGCACCAGGCCGATCGCGGCGCGCAGCGAGTTGAGTGTCACGTCGCGGACGTCCTGCCCGCCGATCCTGATCGCGCCGCCGGTCACGTCGTAGAAGCGGGGGAGCAGCAGGGAGATCGTCGACTTGCCCGAGCCCGACGTACCGACGACCGCGATCGTCTCGCCAGGCTGAACCCGCAGCGAGAGGCCGCGCAGGACCGGTTCTGACGGCAGGTAGCCGAACCTGACGTCATCGAGTTCCACCTCGGCGGCCCCGGCGGGCAGCCTCGGCGGCGCCCGGCTTCTCGGACAGCACCGGCCGCGAGTCGATCACCTCGAACACCCGGATGACGCTGGCGCGCGCCTGTTGACCCAGCGTGATCAGCCCGGTCAGGGAGCGGACCGGGCCGACCAGCTGGGCGATGTAGGACGAGAAAGCGAAGAAAGTGCCGAGGTTGATCTCGCCGTGGATGGCGAGCCAGCCGCCGAGGGCGAGCACTCCGACCTGGCCGAGCGCGGGGATGGCCTGCAGCGACGGGTTGTACCTGGCCATCAGCCTGACCGCGCGCACCCTGGCGGCGTACAGCAGGCGACCGGCCCATTCCAGCCGCTCGATCTCCTGCTCCTCCTGGCCGAAGCCCTTGACGACGCGGACTCCCGTGACCGCGCCGTCCACGACTCCGGCCACGTTGGCGGCGTGCTGCTGGGCATCCCAGCTTGCCGGGAAGAGCTTGTTCCGCGAGGCGAGGGAGATCACGAACAGGGCCGGACCGACCGCGACGGCGACGACGGTGAGCAGCGGCGAGAGAACCGCCATCGCGATCAGGGACAGGAAGAACAGCAAGATGTTGCCGAGCAGGAACGGCACCATCGCGAGCAGGCCCTGGATCATGTTGACGTCGGAAATGGACCGGCTGACGACCTGCCCGGTGTGCAGCTGATCCTGGCGTGCGCCGTCCAGCCTGGACAGCGAGGCGAACATCTCGGTGCGCAGATCGTGCTGCACGTCCAGCGACATCCGGCCCCCGAGGTAGCGCCTCGTGAACACGCCGCCGAAGGCCACCAGCGCCGCGATGACCAGCGCGGTCGCGCCGAGCCAGATCGGCTGGCGGTGCGACAGGATCGCGTTGTTGACGATGTCGCGCTGGATCAGCGGGATGATCACCGCGACGACGGTGGCGACCAGCGAGCCCAGCAGCGCGAAGATCACCAGCCTGGGGTAACGCCAGCAGTACCCGATCAGCCGCCGCAGCCACCGTGTGCGCGGATCGGGGGCTGACCTCATACTGCCTCTCCTTCCAGCCGCTGCGTTGCGGTCTTGCCGTACCGGCGGGGCCGGTGACTCCGCGGACGCGGAGCCTCGTCGCCGTGAGGCGGCCAGGGTGCTGCCGACGGCGCCGTTCGCCTGCAGCGGTGCCGAGCGTCACCAGGGCGCCAGGCGGCAGCCGGACGTTGGCCGGCGTCGCAAGCCGAGCGCGGGCCGGGCACCGCCACCCGGCGCTGCCAGCCGGGCGCCGCGAGGGGGGCGCTGGCCAGGCGTAGCTGATGACAATCCGCCTGCGGTTACAGCGGCGAATTCGCCGCGGACATTCCGCGCTGGCAACCACGCGCCGCCCATCCGGCCGATCCGCCCTCCTGGATCGGCAAGTTGCGCCGCCTGCGGCACCGACACCGGCCCGCCCAACCGATGCCGACGCCTCAGCGACTCGCCCAATCCACGTGCTGACCAAATCGCTAGCAGCGGCCCCCGATTCAGTATGAGGACACCCTCTGACACCGGTTCGCAGCTAGCTCTCGAGCCAGCCGCCTCCGGCCCGACCCTAGTTCGTTAGCCTAACAAAATTTTCGCAACCAAGCGCGGCGAGCCGCGGAGTGGCCGGCAGCGCGCCGTGGCGCCCAGTGGCGACGCGGGGCGCGGCAAGCCGCGGAGTGGCGGGCGCCAGGCAGGGCGACGCGGCTGCGAAGAGCGGCGAGCCCACCCCGCGGTAGCCGAAGGGATCCTCGTGGCTGTTCCGCCATGATCAACTCGACTCTGGATCCGACATGGCCAATCTGCTGCCCGAAATGGGCGCTTTGCCGGTGCCACTCGGATCCACTGTTGTGATGGGCGGGCCGCTTCGCCCACGTGGTGCGGCTTAGGTGACCACGAAAGGGGCGAAACGGGCGCCGGAGGGACTGGAGGGGTGGCTGGTTGGGGAGTGCGACGGAACCCACGGTGTCGGGCCGCTCAACTGAGCTTCGGGCTGGACCCGGCTGGTGTTCGTGCCAGCGACGCGCGGTAGGGCTGGTGATTCGCGCCACCCCCGACGTACGCCGGAACCCAGAAACGCTGCGGGGCCGCCAAGTGGGACGGCCCCGCAGCGTGGATGCGGTTCTAGGACTACAGGTTGCCTTCGATGGACTTGACCTGCGGGGCCGAGCAAACCGAGCCTGGCTTGTCACCGGTCATCTTGCAGATCGAGGCGGTGACGTAGTTGGCCGCGCCGTCGACGGCCTGGGCGACCGGGTCGTTCGGGTTCTTGAGCCTGCTGGCGACCTGGGCCCAGGTGAGCCCGTGCAGCATGGTCGGCACGTAGAGCGGACCAGACATGGCCACCTTGTTACCGAAGTCGATGAACGGGTATCCGACCGAGCCATTCGTCGTGCCGTACAGGGACCACAGCGCCTGCTGCGACTTGCTGACCGGCTGGAGCAGCTTCTTCTGCACGGTCAGGTTCTCCACGGGCGTGAACGTCAGGTACGGGCTCGTGTACTTCTGCTTGTAGAAGGTCAGCGTCGGGGTGTTCGGATAGACGTCGGTGGGCGATGAGTGGATGCCCTTGAGCGCGCCGAACGTGCCGAACCGGCTCAGCGCGATCGCCATCGACCAGCGCATCGCGGCGCAGTACGGGCAGTACTCGGCTCCGATGTAGAGCATCTCTGGCTTGCCGCGGCGGTCAGCGCCTTGCCGGTGATCGCCTTGATCGGCAGGCCGGAGGAGAGCGAGCCGGTGCCGACCGAGGTCAGCGTCGTCGCCGGGACGTTCGTGATGTTCTTCGTCACCGCGGTGGGGAGATTGCCAGAGCCGAGGCTCTTGGCGGGCTTCTGCAGGCTCTTGAAGACGATGAAGCCGACCACGATCACGAGCACAAGCCCGACCGAGCCGCCGACGATGAGGAGCCTGCGCCGCTGCTCGGCTTTCCTGGCCGCCGCCTGCTGCGCGGCGATCCGCTCGCGGGCGCTCCGTGTCCTGTTGCGTGTTGCCTTGCTCATCTGAAGTGTTCTGCCTTCTCTTTTGTGCTGTCACCGCGAGCCTGGTGCCGCCGCGAGCTAGTCGTTGTCAGGTATCGCCTTTACACCGGAGTACGCGGCCCGGCCGACGATCAGCGCGAACAGGATAAACGTGAGGATGTGGACGCCCGTGCAGAACAGGCAGATCGCGTTGATCCTGAACAGTTCGGCCCAGATCAGGTACAGCACGAACACGATCCCGACTACTACCGAAGCCAGCCTGGCCCAGTGCACCGCCGGCCATGTTGCCTTCCAGCCCCAGCGTGAGTTGACGACCACCATGAACACAAAGAACGCGAGGCCGAGCACGGCCACGGGGATGCCGAAGACGCGCGACTCAGGGCTGGTCGTCACCTTGAGGCAGTTGAGGGTGGCGTTCTCTGGACATGCGAGCGTCGTCGACGCGGTGAAGTGCTCGTAGGTGAGGTACGCGGCATCCAGCAGCCCGAGCACCGAGACGACCATGGTCCAGAACGGGACGCCGCCGCCTGACCAGCGCAGGACCGCATCCCAGGCCGCGCCGCACTCCGCCGAACCGCCGGGCCTCGGCCGGCGAGCCTTTGGCGGCCGATGGTTGACCAGCACGACCGGCCGGCGACGGCGAGGACTTTCCGCTGGCGGCGGCCGCTGCCTTGCTCGGGGCCTTGCTCCCTGACGTACCGCCCTTGGCGGCACCGCCGGCAGGCCTGGCAGCTCCGGACCCAGCGGAGCCCGTGCGGCCTGAACCGCCGCGTGCCGGTTTGGCCAGGGACGCCGTCCCGCCGCCTGACTGCCGCCCGGCCGATGCGGTCCCGCGCTTGCCGGACTTGCCGCCGGTTTGCCTTGTTGCCATCAGATGCTCCCGCTGGCTGTGCTGACACCGGTTGAGGTGCGGACGGTGGCCTCGATCGCCCGGCCTCCCGCGTCCGAGGGGCCGGCGAGGTCGGCGACGATCTGACCCCAATATAGGTTGGCGCACCGCCTGACCGCCTCGCCCATTGCTGACCGCCTCAAGTGTCGTGTCACCCGTTCCTGGCGCGTGCCGGAGACCATGCTATGGGTCCTGGACCGCGGTGGCTCCGCTGTTATCGAAGCGCTGCGCAGGGTCGGCCCAGGTCACAAAGCCCTGGCCAGCTAAGCACTGCGGGCTGAACGCCGCCTGAATGGACGCTGCAAGAATCCGCTATCCGGATAAGCGGCCGCCGAGAAGCCAAGACACGACGCGGCTCGTGTCACGAGTTCTTGCGCTGCGCAAGTTGCAGTGGCTATCGTCCCGGATATGACGCTGAAAATAGGTAGATTGCAGGCCGGATTGATTGTGCTTGCGTGCCTCGGCCTGGCCGCGGCAGGCTGCAGTTCTTCCGGCGCTCGGCAGCTCCGGCGGCGGTGGTGGCGGCAAGGCGAAGCCGTCAGGAACCGCGAACGTCGCCTACGCGGCCTCGCTGACATACCTCAACGAGCAGGTCTTCGGCCCCGCGTTCGAGAAGGCGACCGGGTTCAAGTACCAGGGCACGGCAGGGCCATCTGACGGGCTGTCCGCCGAGATCGCCGCCAAGACGATCTTCCCGAACGTCTTCATCACCGTTGGCGGCAAGTCGATCGCGTCGCTCGGGCCGAAGTTCACCAAGTGGTTCATCCAGTACGCGTCGACGTCGATCGTGGTGGCATACAACCCGAAGAGCAAGTACGCCCCGCAGTTCAACGCCATCGCCAGCGGCAAGAAGCCGATTTCTGACCTGTTCAAGCTGATGGAGCAGCCGGGGTTCCAGCTCGGGCGTACCGACCCGAACACTGACCCGCAGGGCCGCGCGTTCATCTACATGCTTGAGCTGGCGCAGATGAAGTACCACCTGCCGAAGAACACCGTGACGAAGATCCTGGGCGGCCCGCTCGCCTCGCCGAAGTCGACGCAGATCTTCGAGGAAGCGGCGCTCGACTCGCGGCTGCAGGCTGGCCAGGTCGACGCGGCAAGCGCCTACCTGTCGCAGGCCAAGCAGCTGCACCTGAAGTACATCACGCTGCCGCCCGACATCAACCTCGGCGACGCGGCGTTCGCCGACAACTACGCCAAGGCATCGATCACGATCACTGACAGCACCGGCCAGGACACCAAGACCGGCTCGCCGCTGACCCTCGACATCACGACGATCGAGGGCGCGAAGGACGCGGCGGCGGGCAACGCGTTCGTCGCGTACGTGCTCTCGCCGGCTGGCCGGTCCCTGTATGAGAAGCAGGGCGGCTATACGCTGCTCACGCCCACGCTGACCGGCCCGGCGAGCGCTGTGCCCGCCTCGATCAGGAAAGAGCTTGGCAGCTAGTCCCGCCGTCACCGTCACTCCGCCGGCGCCCGGACAAGGCGGGCCCGGCGGGGCGGCGGTGCCGCGAGGGTTGCGTTACACGAACCGCTCGCTAGCCATCGCAGGAACCGCCATCATCTGGCTCGCGCTCCTCGGGCCCGTGATCGCGTTGCTCACCCACTTGTCGTGGCACAGCATCACCACCTCGCTCAGCGCACCTGGCGCGTTCGGGCCGCTGATCCTGTCGGTCGAGTCGGGGGCGGTCACGCTCGGGGTCCTTGTCCTGCTCGGCACCCCGCTCGCCTGGGCGCTCGCCAGGGGAACGCTGCCCTTCCCGCGCGTATGGGAGGCGGGTGTGCTGGCCACGCTGCTGTTGCCGCCGCTGGTCATCGGGCTGCTGCTGGTGTTCATGGTCGGCCCTTTCACCCCGATCGGGCACCTGCTTTCCGGCCTGAATCTCTCTGCGACAGACACCTTCCTGGCGCTGGTCATCGCCCAGGTATATGAGTCGGCGCCGTACTACATCCTCGGCGCGCAGGCCGCGTTCAGCGGCGTCGATCCGCGGCTGGAACAGCAGGCGGCCCTGCTCGGCGATCCACCGAGGCGGGTGTTCAGGCGGGTGACCATCCCGCTCGCGGCGCCTGGCCTGGCGATGGCGCTGGCCATCTCCTGGGCCAGGGCCATGGGCGCCTTCGGGGCCGTGGTCATCATCGCTTACCACCCGACTGCGCTGCCGCTGCAGATCTGGACGACGCTGCAGGAGACCGGCCTGCCGTCGGCCCTGCCGTTCGCCCTGGTCCTGCTGGTGGTCGCGCTGCCGCTGCCGCTCGCGGCCTATATCTGGAGCGCCCGTGCTCGAGGCCGACGCCGAAGTTGACCGGCGCGACTTCACCGTCCGCGCCGCACTGACCGTCGCGCCAGGGGAGCGGCTCGCGCTGTTCGGCCCGTCCGGGGCCGGCAAGACCACCATCCTGGAGATGATCGCGGGCCTGGTGCCGCCGCGCCGCGCGCTGATCCTGCTTCGCGGCCGGGTGCTGACCTCGACCGACAAGCCGGTCATGATGGTCCCGCCGTGGCGGCGCCGGATCGGCCTGCTGCGCCAGGACCCCGGCCTGTTCCCGCATCTGTCGGTCAGGGCGAACCTGATGTACGGCCGGTCAGCAGGCGACGCCGGGGTCGGCGCCGAACTCGCCGAACTGGCCGGCGTGCTCGGGATCGACGGGCTGCTCGGATCGATGCCCGCGAGGCTGTCCGGTGGCCAGGCGCACCGGGTCGCGCTCGGCCGGCTGCTGCTCTCGCACTGCGACGCGCTGCTGCTCGACGAGCCGTACGCCGGACTCGACGCCAGCCTGCGGCGGACGCTGACCGACCTGGTTGTCTCGCTCGTCGCCGAGCGAGGCGTGCCTTCCATCCTCGTGGCGCACGAGCTGGCCGAGGCGCAGGCCTTCGCCGACCGGCTCGCGGTCCTCGACCGAGGCCAGATGCTCCAGATAGGGGAGCCCGGTGAGGTCGTGCTGGCGCCCGCTACGAGGCGGGTCGCCGAGCTTGTCGGGTACACGTCGTTCGTGCCGCTGCCGGCGCAGCGGCAATGGCCAGCGGGCCCGTGGCGGCGATTCATCCGGACCGGGTCGCCGCGGGCCGCCACCCCGAGCACGGCCTGGTCCTGTCCGGCCCGGTCACCTCGTGCCGCCCCGCCGGCGCGCTGTGGGAGATCACGATCAGCACCGGGCGGGCGCAGGTGACCGGGCGGTTCGCTGAGCCGGCCGCGACCGGGCGGGAGTACGTGCTCACCGCCATCGACCCGCCGGTCTTCGGACCTGCCTCGGACCCGCCCGGCGACGGTCAGCCGGGGACGGGACGCGCGGGAGGCACGGGGCACACTGGGGAGACGGGCCAGACAGGCCAGACGGGGGTCAGGCGATGATCAGCGGGGCCAAGCTGAGGTTCGCGCGGCAGGCCAGGGGCTACTCCCAGCAGCAACTCGCTCGAATGGCCGGCGTCTCGCGGCAGGCTGTGTCGGCCGTCGAGTCAGGCCAGTCGGATCCGTCGCTGCGCGTGGCGCTCGCGCTGGCCCAGGCGCTCGGCATGACCGTGGAGGAACTGTTCGGCGCGGAAGGTGCGGTCGCCTCGGTGTCGGCCCGCCTGGTCGGACCAGACGCCGCCGCCATGAGCAGCGGCTCGGCTGGCGTCCGGGTCACGCTCGCGCCGATCGGGGAGTCGTTCGTCGCGCTGCCGCTGGCCGGGCCGACCGTGAGCAGGGCGGGTTTCCTACCGGCCGGCGGCCTGCTCGCCGGCGCGCTGGTCGCGCAGGATGATCATGATGAGCGGGATGAGCAGGTGCGGGCCGCGTCGGTCCGGCCGATCGGGCCGCCGCGCCCGACGCTGGTCGTGGCCGGCTGCGACCCCGCGCTGCCGCTGCTCGAGGAGCCGCTCAGCCTGCTCGACCCGCCGATCGGGTTCAGCTGGTGGCCGTGCTCGAGCGAGGAAGCGCTGCGGCTCGCGGCCGCTGGCCTGGTGCACGCGGCTGGCGCGCACCTGCGCGGCCCCTCTGGCGAATACAACACCGAGTCGGCCGCTGAGCTGCTGGCCGCCGGCGGCGAGGTGATCGGGTTCAGCGCCTGGCGCGAGGGGCTGGTGCTCGGGCCAGGCGCCCGCGAGGAGGTCGGGGCCGTCGACGACATCGTCGCCCGCGGGCTGCGGCTGGTGAACAGGGAACCCGGTGCGGAAGCGCGGCGGGTCCTGGACCGCGAACTGGTCAGCGCGGGCATCGACGGCGCGCAGGTACCCGGGTACCAGACGAAGGCGGCCGGGCACCTGCAGGTCGCCGACGCGATCGCGGCCGGGCTGGCCGACGTCGGTGTCGCGAGCGAGCCAGCCGCGCTGGCGTACGGGCTCGCGTTCGTCCCGCTCGCGGCAGAACGGTTCGACCTCGTGATCCCGGCCGTGCACGCGGCCTCGCGGGAGGTGCAGTCGCTGATCAAGGTGCTCGGATCGCGCTGGCTGCTCGATCAGCTTGCCAGCCTGCCCGGCTACGACCCGGCTTCTTGCGGCCAGCACATCGCCACGTTCCCGGCGAGCTGACCAACCGCGCTGTTCACCCGTCGTGGGTGAGGCTCGCCGGGCGGCGAGCCCGGAAGATGATCTTGGCAACCGGGATCCGGACGTCCGCCGTGCCGTCTTGCAGTCGTGCAGTCGGCCTGCACGGAACCGGAGGGGGGCACCGAAACGTGAATCGCCTGCTGGAGCGGCTGGGCGGCGGAGCGGTCAAGTGGCGCTATGCCGTCATCGTCGGCTGGGTGATCATCCTCGGCGGGCTGCTCTGGGCTCGCGGTGAGTTCGGCGGGAACTACGTCAACAACTACACCGTCTCAGGAACCGACTCAGCGAGGGGCCTGGACACCCTGAACGCGTCGTTCCCGCAGGAAGGCGGCTACGGCGGCCAGATCGTGTTCAAGGCCAAGCACGGCACGGTCACGGCCGATCAGGGTGCGATCAACCAGGCGACCAAGAACGTCTCCAAGCTGCCGCACGTCATCGCCGCGACGAGCCCGTTCGCCTCGCAGAAGTCGGGCCAGGTTTCCAAGGACGGCACGATCGCCTACATGAGCGCGACCTGGAACGTGAACCCGGACGGGCTTGGCACGGGCTACCTGCACAAGCTCAACAAGGCAGTGGCGCCGGCCACGAACGCAGGACTCACGGTCGACTATGGCGCGAACGCCGGCAACATCGGCCAGCAGACCAGCGACCACACGTCCGAGCTCATCGGCCTGATCTGCGCGCTCGCGCTGCTTGCTGTTCATGTTCGGCTCGCTGATCGCGGCCGCGATACCGCTCGTGTCCGCTCTGTTCAGCGTCGGCGCCGGGTTGTCCCTGCTCGGGCTGCTCGCATCCGCGATGACGTTCCCGACGACCGCGCCGACCATCGCGACCCTGCTCGGCCTCGGTGTCGCGATCGACTACGGGCTGTTCCTGACGGCCCGCCACCGCGAGCAACTCGATCAGGGCATGGACGTGGTCAGCTCGGTAAAACGCGCAGAGCGCACATCGGGCGCGGCGATCGTCGTCGCAGGCAGCACCGTCGTGATCTCGATCCTCGGCCTGTACATCGCAGGGGTCACGTTCGTCGGCTCACTTGGCCTGGCTGCTGCCATCGTCGTGGCGCTCACGATGCTGGTCGCACTGACCTTGGTGCCTGCGTTCATGGGCGTCGTGCGCGAGACCGTGCGCAGCCTGCCCGCAAGGTTCCAGGCATGGAAGGCGCATATCCCGGCCCGCGAGCAGGCGAAACGGACCGCGTCCAAGACCGAGGAACAACACGAGAACAGCGGATTCGCACGCTGGGGCCGCAGGGTCAGCGCAAGCCCGTGGCCGTGGGGCATCGCAAGCGTCGCGGTGCTCGTCGTGCTCGCGATCCCGCTGTTCTCGATCACGCTAGGCCAGCCCGACAACGGCACGAACCCCTACTCCGACAGCAACAAGCGCGCGTTCGTCTTGATCAAGCAGGGATTCGGGACCGGCGTGAACGGCCCGCTCACGGTCGTCGCCAAGCTGCCCAAAGAGTCCACGCAGACCACGAACTCCAAGCTGAGCACCATGCAGTCCGACCTGTCGCACACCCGCGGCGTGAAGTCGGTCGGCGCGCCTGTCGTCAACAAGGCAGGCACTGTGGCGGTGATCAACGTGATCCCGACGACCAGGCCGCAGGCGACGGCGACGACTGATCTGGTCAAGACCCTGCGCAACTCGGTGCTGCCCAAAGAGCACCTGACCACCTACGTGACCGGCACGACCGCGGGCGCGGTCGACTTCACTGACCGGATCACGAGCCGGCTCTTGTGGCTGATCCTGGCCGTGATCGCGATCTCCTACTTCTTGCTGACTATGGCCTTCCGGTCGGTAGTGATCGCGACCAAGGCGGCGATACTCAATCTGCTCTCGATCGGCGCAGCCGTCGGCGTGATCGTGGCGATCTTCCAGTGGGGCTGGCTGGCCGGCGTGATCGGGCTGCACACCACACTGCCGATCCCGGCGTATGTGCCGATGCTCGTGTTCTGCATCGTGTTCGGTCTGTCCATGGACTACGAGGTGTTCCTGCTGTCCAGGATCCACGAGGCCTGGGTAAGCACCGGCGACGAGCATCGCAGCGTCGCGATCGGCATCGGCGCGACGGCCAGGGTGATCACGACGGCGGCCGCGATCATGGTGGCGGTGTTCACCAGCTTCGTGCTGAACACCGATCCCACCATCAAGATGCTTGCCATCGGCATGGCGTTCGCCGTGCTGATCGACGCGTCCCTGGTCCGGATGGTGCTGGTGCCATCGGTGATGACGCTGCTCGGCCGGCATGCCTGGTGGATGCCGCGCTGGATGGAGCCGATCGTGCCCAGCCTGCATCTGGAGGAGGCCGCGGCGCCGGCCCCAGCGGCTGCGTCGGCCGCGAGGGACCAGGCGCAAGAAACAGGCGCGGGCCGGCGCCGCTAGCCGTAGGCCGGCACGGCTCGGACACGCTACGCCGTCGATGAACAGGTTCGCGCTGGCCGCCCGGCATCGACCAAGATGGTGCCATGAGACTTCTCGTTCTTGGCGGAACACACCATGTCGGACGCGCCGTGGTCGAGGCCGCGGTCGCACGCGGTGATCAGGTCACGACGCTCAACCGGGGCGAGACCGGCAACGACGTGCCTGGTGCAGAGGTGCGGCGCGCGGACCGGACCGACCCCGCGCAGCTGCGCGAGGCCCTGGGCGATGACACCTGGGAAGCGGTGATCGACACCTGGAGCCGTGCGCCCCGGGTGGTGAGTGACGCGGCGACGCTGCTGACCGGCCGGACGGGGCACTACGGCTACGTCTCGAGCCGGTCGGTATACGCCTGGCCGATTCCGTCAGGCGCCGACGAGAGCGCCCCGGTCGTCGACGGTGATTCGGCGAGCGAGGAGTCCGACGACTACGCGGCCGCAAAGCGCGGCGGCGAGCTGGCCGTGCTTGAGCACTTCGCCGGGCCTTCGGTCCTGGCCAGGGCCGGCCTGATCCTCGGGCCCTACGAGCTGGTCGGCCGGATGCCGTGGTGGCTGCGCCGGATCGAGCGCGGCGGCGACGTGCTCGCTCCCGGCCCGCGCGACATGCCGATCCAGTACATCGACTGCCGGGACCTGGCCTCCTGGATGCTGCACGCCGCCGACGAGGGCATCAGCGGGGCGTTCAACACGGTCAGCAGGCCAGGCCACGCCACGATGGGCGAACTGCTCGAGGCCGCTGTCGCCGCGACCGGCTCGGACGCGAACCTGATCTGGGTCGAGCCCGAGGTGATCGAGGCCGCGGGGATCGGGGGCTGGGTCGAGTTGCCGGTCTGGGTCCCGCCGGTGGGCGAGGGCGCCGCGCTGCACGACGGCAACGTCGACGCGATCTACGCGGCGGGGCTGGCCTGCCGCCCGGTGTCGGAGACCGTGGCCGACACGTGGCGCTGGCTGCAAACCGAGGGCGACCCGCCCGTCAGGGAGGGCGGCCTCAAGCATGGCCTGGACCCCGAGCGCGAGCGCGAGGTCCTGGCCAGCCTGGGTTAGCGATGCCGGGCTCAGGCACTGCTGGACTGACCCCTAATGTCCGAAGACGGGCACCACGACGCCGCGTGCGATGGTGTGGAAGCGCAGGTTGAAGCCTGCCACCGCGGCTGAGACGTCGGAGTCGATGCCGAGCGACTCGGTGTCGAGCGCGTGCACGGCGAACACGTAGCGGTGCGCGGGGTCGCCCGCGGGAGGCGCGGCGCCGCCGAAGTCCTTGCTGCCGTAGTCGTTGCGGACCGAGAAGGCGCCGTCGGGAAGGCCGCCGCCGTCCGACCCGCCAGCGTTCGCCGCGAGTTCGGTGACCGAGGCGGGGATGTCGAGCACGAGCCAGTGCCAGAATCCGGAACCGGTCGGTGCATCGGGGTCGTAACAGGTGACGGCGAAGCTCTTGGTCTCGGCCGGGAAGCCGTGCCAGCGCAGGTGCGGAGATATGTTCTGGCCGGTCATGCCGAATCCGTTGTATACCTGGTTATCGCCCATGCTGACTGGTCGTGGGCGACATCGTCGCTCTCGACGCTGAAAGAAGGCACCTGCGGCATGAAGTCGTAGGGCAGCGGAGCCCTGTCGGACATGGATCCTCCTCGCGTGAACATGTGGAGCAACGCGGCTGTCTGCTTGCCAACGCTATCCGCGGCCCGCCCGCGGCGCGGCCCGACGGGGTATACCGTGACAACGTCACCGGCGGGGCGGAGGCGGAAAGGCGGATCCGGAACGTGACGTTCGGCCGGCTGGCGAAGGTGCCCCTGCAGCGCGGAGCTCTCGCGCTGCTGCTGGCCGCCGTGCTGATCGCGGCGATCGTGGTCACCCAGATTGCGTCCGGTTCCTGCCGCGGCGGCAGGAGCGCCTGCGCCGCCCGCAACTTCGTGCGCTGGTCGCGCTCGCTCAGCGGCTCGTGGATCGCGCAAGACGGAGTCGAGGGCACGATCTTCAGCCAAGGCCAGGCGTCCGCGGCGGCCGGACACGGGATCGCGGTGATCGGCTTCGGCCTGACCGTCAGCGCCTACGACGTGATGAGCGGCTCCTCCCGCTGGACGCAGGTCCTGACCGGCGTGCCGGCCGGGTCGGCCATCGTCTCGGTGCGAGCCTGGCAGGGCGTTGTCACCGTCGGCGTGAGCACGCCATCTGAGGCCGCGCCGACGGACATCACCGGATCGTCGGCAGCGGGAACCGCGCTGGGCGCTTCGTCGCGTGCCGCATCCACGCGGCGGGAGATCGTGCTGGACGCCTCGTCGGGAAAACAGCTCAGGATGTACCCGGCGGCCGTCTCAGGCGGCGCGGTGCGGGCCGGGCCTGAGCGCACGGTCGTCGTCGGTCCGGCGTCAGTGACCAGCTATGTCAACGACTCCGGGCGCGCGATCTGGCGCGACCCGACCGGCGCCGCCGGCCAGGCCTGGCGGGTCGCGGGCAGGAAGTTGTACGTCACGGTGTCGGCCGGCGGGCAGGTCGGCACCGATCCGGTGACCGCGGTGCGCCAGATCAGACCTGCGCACCGGCGCCGAGCGCCTGATCCGGCCGCCGGCCCGGTCGTTCGAGGGAGTCCTGTCCGGAGTAGTCGGCGGCTCGCTCGTCTTCTCCGGCAGCCTTGGCCTGTCGATGTACAGCGTCGCGAACGGGCGCCTGACGGCTCAGGTCCCCGATGCGATCGCCGAGGGCAGCGACCCGGTGCTCGGCGTGCTGTACGCCGACGTCGGCGGCAGCCTGACCGGCCTCGACCCGATCACCGGCCGCATCTTGCCAGCCACGTCGGGAACAGTGCCTGCCGGCGTCTACGGAGTGCGGGCCGGGGTGGCTCTCGGGCTCGACGCCGGCGCGGGCGGCGCCGCCTGGGGCTACAGCATGTCGAAGCGGCACGTTCTCTGGACCGCCAAGCCGCTGCCGTGGCCGCACTACTTCGCCGAGACCTCGGGACTCGGCGCCAGCGTCGACACGGCGAGCGGGACAGTGTTGCTGGTGACCTGCCAGGCGACCGGCCAGACGGTGCGAGGCACGGTCGTAAGCGGTGGCGGCAAGACATGCCTCAAGCCGAGGCTCGTCGCGATCGGCCCGTGGGGCGCGCGCTCGAGGTCGAATTCGCCGCGATCGTAGCGAGCGCAAGATGTCCAGCGCGTAGCCTGGATCGGGCAGAATTGGCATCGAGCGCCTGTAGCTCAGCGGATAGAGCGGCTGCCTTCTAAGCAGTTGGTCGCAGGTTCGAGTCCTGCCAGGCGCGCAAGCTGAATCCGCAGTTCAGGCGGGTCGCGTGAGCTTTCTAGGTGATCATCAGAGTTCCTGGAATGTGCTTGGCGTGCCACACTCGTGCCGCACGGCGGCTTCGAGTTCTTTGCGGGTGCGTTCTGAGATGGCGTCGGCCAGGATGCGCTGCCGGTCCTGGGTGGAGTGCAAGTAGATCAGCGCGGCCCGGCTGCTGGCGTGGCCCATTCGCTCCATCAGCTCGCGGAGGTTTGCCCCGGCCTCGGCCACGAGATGGTTGCCGGCGTGGCGGAGGTCGTGGAAGTGGACGCCGGTCAGGCCGGTGGCAACTAGTGCCTGGGTCCAGGTTCCGCGCCGGAAGTTGCTGTGTCTCAGAGCTCCCCGCGAGGAGAGGTGAACAGGAGCGCGTCAGCGCCCGCGGCTGTGTAGGTGTCGAGATGCTGCTGGATCTCAGTCATGACGGTGCCGGGCAGGATGACGACGGGCGCTTGCCCGCGGCAGTTTTGGGCGGCGCGAAGAACGGCGGCTGGCCGCGACCTCGGTGAGCTGCCGGGCGATGCGCACGGTCGCCGTCGGGGTGTCGATGTCGCGGCGGCGGAGCGCGACCAGCTCGCCCCAGCGAAGGCCGCCGAAGCACGCGAGCAGGATCATGGCGCGGTAGCGGGGGCCGCAGGCGTCGGCGAGCGCGTAGACCTGGGCGATGGTGAGCACTGGCCGTTCTGGTGATTGCTCTGTGCCGGAAGAGGCACGGCTGACTGGCGACTGATTGAGTGCCGCTCGGCGACTCCCTTGTCCCAAAGTTCTTTGGAGCACGTCGCAGAGGCGCTGGCGCATCTCTAGACGCTCTACCCCGCCAGCGTCGCCCGCTGGGCCGCGGACAAGCTGATCGCCAAGTCCGTCTAACAGCCCAATACGACAAGGTGGTCACCGCCACGGCTGCCGCCTCGCGAATCAGCCAGCACCGTGTCGACGCAGCCACGGTCATCCCGTCCACCGCAACAGCGTCAGCGCAGCTACCCGACCTGCCTGGCCCGTGCAACTCCAACAGCAAGCGCATGTGGAGATACTTAGCGGTCCTCGAGATCGCGCTTAGTGGTGTCAGTCCAGATGTCCATCGGCACCACGCCGATTGCCCTTCCCCGACTGTCCAGTAGCCGTCCCATTCTCTTGAAGGTCACCAATGTCACTGCCCGGTCCGCCACTACCAGCTCGGGCAGTTTGTCGGCTAGCTGCACCTCCAGCCTCAGGCTGTCGGCCAGCGTACGGAGCCATACCGTAAAAAGCAGGTTGTGCGGCCCGGCAAGAGCTACACACAGACGAGTCTCCGGAAGGCTTGACAGAATTCGGCCAATGTCATTAACTCGCTTAGCGGGAACACTCGCCCAGTAATTGACGAGAACGGGCCACTCAGTATAGTGCGCAGCTAGATCCGTGCGAAAACGAATTGTGTCCGTTTCTATCAGCCGATCCAGTATGCGCCTGGCTGTGGCTGGATTGACACCTAGCTTCTTGGCTAGCTCTGAAACGTCGCATCGCCCGTCAGCGCTCAATGTCACCATGGCTTGCTTCTCCAGGGCAGTTGGCAAGAGTGTCCCGTGCTGACCGGCATCCTGGAGTCCATGTTCGATCTTTAGTCTCTCAAGCTGTTCCGCCGTCAATGCGCGAAGCTTCCACTTGCTTCCTTCGGTGAAAAGTCGAGTTGCAAGATGTGTCCGGGTAGCTATCACGCCGGGCTGTGCCCCGACCTGGTCTCGAACGTAATAGGACATCGCGTGAAGATCAGCTGTAGCCGCGACAATAATGAGATCAGATCCCCCTGCCACATAAACTACTGAGAATGTCCGGGGGTCCTGAGCTAGGAGCTTAGCAACCGCCTCTATGCGAGCTGCCGTGCAGGTCACTTCGATATAAGCCATTGCGTGACGCTGCAGAAATGACGGGCTACCGTGGGCGGTTATCCATATGACACCCGAGTCAAGCAAACGCTGACCGCGGCGTGCAGCTGTCACAGCGCTGACGCCCAAGATGTCACCTATGAGAGTCCACGTTGCTCGCGGGTTGACCTGCAACGCTTCCGCCAGACACTGATCCATCCAGGACAACTGCTCAGATCTGACCTCCATGCGCTCGATTATCGGACTTGTATGGCGATCGCGTGCGAATCTCTGATGAACTGAACTGCCGGCAGCCGGGCCCCGGTCTCCCCATGTCAGCACTGGTACCAGCATCGCGATGACCGACTACCGGGCCGGTCGTTGGTCCGGGTGGCTTGCGCGGCTTGGGCTGCCCGACCCGACGGGCCATCGCGTGCCGCCCGTGACCTGGCGCCAGGTGACGTGCACAGGCAGGGCGTTCCGAAGACGCCACCGGCGGTGCCCCGCCTTCCTGCACGACCTCCGCAAATACTCTCGCCAGAGCCCTGGCCCTAGCGTCCGGCAAGTCATGTTCTGGGCCAGATCCTTCGTTCGATGGCCAGTTTCAAGCTGAATGCTGCATTGCAGCCCCGTTATTCCGCACATCCCGTAACATCACGAATCCAGCGCGTCGATCTGCTCTCAGCAGCGGATCGGGCGAGATCCGCCTAGGGAGTCAAGCCCTGAGGATTGTGCGGGTGAGGAGCGTGAGAATTGCCTGGCGGCCGGACGACCTTGAACGTGTACAAGCGCGACAAGATTGCCCACCATCGACTCAGAAAGCCCAATCTCGCATGCTTAGAGCGCCACAATGACTGGTCAGCTTCAGTGCGATAGAAGCCCTAATCGGCTGCTCTCTAGCTACCAATCTTTGATGAAGTATTTCTCGCGTTACTTTTACTGAGAGTGTGCATCGCATGCCCGGACTAGCCGATCATTTCTCACATATGCCTCCGTCCGGCCTACAGGAGATGGCCAGCTTCGCCAGAACAATTCAGGGCGCTACTCTCCTGGGGATCGGCGACCCCAACTTCACGACACCCGCTCACATAATCGATGCGGCTTGCGCTGCTGCTCACGACGGCCACACGCACTATGCACCTGCTGCCGGAGTGCCGGAACTCCGAGAGCTAATAGCTGCGAAAGTGCAATCCAGAAATCGTCTCGCATGCGACGTAGCGAACGTCGCGGTGACCACGGGGGCCGCGGGCGGCCTCTTCACAGCGCTCATGGCCCTTGTTGATCCGGGCGACGAGATACTTATTCCCAATCCCGGGTGGCCAACGTACCCGGCAATGGCGCACGCCGTTTATGCGACGCCGAAGTTCTATCCATTGAAGCGCGAGCTCGGATTTTTCCCGGATCTCGAGGCTCTCGAAGCTTCGATCACGCCCCGTACAAAGGTGCTCATTAGCAGCTCGCCGGCCAACCCGACAGGCGTTGTCCTCCCTCGCCAGACGCTTGAGCAGATGCTCGACATCGCGAGGCGGCACGATCTGTGGTTCATATCGGATGAGTGCTATGACGAAATTATCCTTGACGGTGAGCACGTCAGCGCCGGGTCGATAGATCCCGGGGTCGTGACTGTCTTCACCTTCTCGAAGACCTACGCAATGACCGGTTGGCGGGTCGGATATGTGACAGCGCCGGCAGACGTCACGACGGCGATAGTCAAAGCCCAGCGTCCGGTGATTTCCACGACGTCAACGATCTCGCAGAAGGCAGCTGAGGCTGCTTTGGCTGGCAGCCAGGACTGCGTGCGCGACATGGTGAGTGCTTATAGATCTCGGCGCGATGTCCTGATGGAGATTCTCAGCGACGTCGGCGTCACGTTCGTGACGCCGACCGGTGCCTTCTACGTGATGGTCGATGTTCCGGGAAATTCGTTGCAATTTGCGCAGACTCTGCTGAGGGAAAGGCTGGTCTCGGTGACGCCCGGCGGAGCCTTCGGTTCAGAGTCGGAGGGAACGGTTCGCGTGTCTCTTGCCGCATCCGACGAAGCAATCCGCAGTGGCGGGCCTCAGCTCGCCGACCAGATCGTTCAGTGGCAAGTCAAGTCCTCGGCAGCGGGTTCGGAGAGCTAGAGAGATGCGGATTGTGAGATTTGCGGGCGGCGGCGGGACAGGCTGGGGCTTCCTGGAGGACGACGAGATTTTCGTGGCTGACCCAGCGCATGGAGTTGAAGAGAGTGTTGCAACTGGCCTCGACGGCCTCCATGACCTGCGGCGCACCTGCACGCGCGCCGTCGCGCTCCGGGACGCGCGGCTGCTCGCTCCGCTGGCGCGGCCCTCGAAGATAGTCGGCCTGGCGCGGAACTACAGGGACCACCCACCGCGTGGAGATACCCCCGACCCTATGCCCCTGCTCTTCGGGATACCTCCCAGCTCGATCATCGGGCCCGACGATCAGATCGAGATACCTGCCATCGCTAAGAACATTGACTGGGAGGTAGAGCTTGGGATTGTAATCGGGCCGCGTGCGCGCAACGTGCGGTATGACGTAGCGCTGGATCACGTCATTGGCTACACCGTGGTAAACGACGTGTCGGCCCGAGACCCCGAAATCACCGGCGGCCAGTTGTTCCGCGGCAAGGCATTCGACACGTTCAAGCCGATGGGGCCGTGCATCGTCACCGTCGATGAACTCAGCGATGCGGCCGACCTGAGTCTGCGCCTGCTGGTTAATGGTGAGGTGAAACAGGACTCGACGACGGCGAATCTCATACACGGAGTTCGGAAGCTCATCGAGTTCTGCAGCGAGACCTTCACCCTCGAGCCAGGCGATGTGATCGCGAGCGGCACCCCTGGTGGCGTCGGCGCCTCCCGCAAACCACCTGAGTTTCTGAAGCACGGTGACGAGGTCATCGCGGAAATAGCAGGCATCGGATCGCTGCGGAACACCGTGCGAGACGCAGGCGCACAGTGAATTCACCAAGTGAGCACGCACCCGCCGGTCGGATAGCTATCCGCGCAAAACGCTATCTCGACGTAGTGGCGGGCGAGTATGTCGCAGACCAGGTAATCGTGATAAGTGACGGTCGCATCGAAGCCATCAGCGACGTGCTACCGGACGACTGTCCGGTCCTGGACCTGGCGGACCGAACGGTACTGCCGGGCCTCATCGACGCCCACACTCACATTTTCCTGCACAGCAATCGCATGGCAGATATTACTGAGCAAGACGACATCACCTATATGCTGCTGCAGGAATTTCCGTCGCACCGGACCGCCCGAAGCGTGCGCGCTCTGGCGATCGCCCTTAGTCACGGGTTCACCACCATTCGTGATCTTGGCACCGAAGGCGCGGGGTACGACGACGTAGGCCTGAGAGATGCCGTGAACGAAGGCATCATTCCAGGGCCCCGCATGCAGGTAGCCGGGCCCGCCGTGACTCCTACGGGAACATATCCGATCCGCCACTATCGACCAGACTGGAAGTTCCCTGCTGGCGTCGAGATGTGCGACGGTCCGGATGAGTGCAGGCGAACTGTGCGGCGGCAGGCGTCGTATGGCACCGACTGGCTGAAGATCTACGCCACCGCCGGATACGGCACGGGATTTACTGACGATGGCTACATCGACTCGGGAGCCAACTGGACCGAGCAGGAATTCTTTAGCCTTGTCGATGAGGCGCATGCGCGAGGACTGAGGGTCGCTGCGCACGCGACTACCATCACATGCACGCAGATGGCCATTGATGCTGGCGTCGATTCCATCGATCACGCTCACACTATTCGGCCGAAGATGGCCGAGGAGATAGCTGAGCGTGGAATATTCGTCGTACCAACGCTGACCACCAGCATCCGCACATCCCGCGGCCTGGCAGGGCCGTGTCCGCCACTCTGGGAGCGGATTCCCGAAATTCAGCGCCTGTCACTGACGAATTGCAGGGCGGCAGGAGCCAAGGTCGTCATGGGAACAGATGCCGGCAGCGGAAGCATTCCGTGGACGCACCTTAATCAGGCGGTCGAGCTGAGCTCTCAGATTGAAATGGGCATGGAGCCAATGGAGAGCATTCGCAGCGCGACCACTACCGCAGCCGCCCTGCTTGGCCTGAGCGATCAGGTCGGCGACCTGCGGCCCGGCCTCAGCGCAGATTTGGTCGCAGTCACGGGCGATCCGATGGAGGACATCTCGGTCCTCGAAAAAATCGACTTCGTGATGAAGACCGGAGAAGTAGTTCACGGTCCGGCGGACCGGAGTCACGTCAATCGACTGATCTAGGAGACATGACCATGGCGGCCACGGAGATTACGCGGACCCTCACCGATGAGCAGGCACGGGCCCAGCGCCTGACGAACGACGGGCTGGTTCTGGACATTCTTGCCGGTCGTCTCGTCGATCCGGAACCACCGGCGGTCGATGGCAAGCCGCATCTGGATCGGGTGCTGGACGCGGGCGTCAACGTCGTGAATATGACGCTGGCGGCTCGGACCGACACATTTGACGACATTCTCGAGATGATGTGGGGCTACTTCAACCTTATGAGCGCGCAGCCCGAGAAGACACTCCACGTAAAGACTGTCGAGGACATTTACCGCGCTCAGGCCGAGGGCAAGCTTGGGATCATTTTCGGAATGCAGACTGGCACGGTAGTGGAGAAGGTGATCGGGCGCTGGACAATCTTGCATCAGCTTGGATTGCGGGTGGCTCAGCTCACTTACAACGAAGCGACAGTCTTCGGCAGCGGTTGCATGGAGCCGCACGATACAGGCCTCACAGCCTTTGGCCGACTAGCCGTGCAGGAGATGAACCGCCTCGGAATAGTAGTCGATTGCTCGCACGGAGGCGAGCGCACGACGCTCGATATTCTGGATTACTCGCTGAAGCCAGTGGTCTTTTCACATGCTAACCCCAAGGCGCTGTGCCCGAGCCGGCGCAATGTGACCGATGAGCAGATGAAGAAGGTCGCCCAGACCAACGGCGCAATCGGACTGACGCCGCATTCGATGATGACGTACCGGGAGTACGGAGAGCGGCCGACTCTTTCGGATTTCCTTGACATAGTCGAATATGCCGTTTCGCTCATCGGGATAGATCACGTGGGCATAGGCACGGACCTGATGGAGCAGTTTACGAAGCTGACCTGGGAAGCCACCACTAAGCGGATGTATCCGAGCCCATACTTCTTCGAGACGATGTGGGCCGAGGGGTTCCACAGCGTTTCTTACTTTCCGGACATGATCGAGGGCCTGGTTCAGCGCGGGTTCTCAGATGAGGACATCAAGAAGATTCTGGGCCTCAACTGGGTTCGTGTCTTCAGCGAAGTCTGGGCCCCCAACGCAGGGCTGGACGCGGACGCTATAAGGCAGCGGGACACGCGGCTCTGGAAGTAATCGAATCAGCCTTCCGTACGAAAGGTGCCGACATGGACAGAGAATGGATGGACAGCGCTCGCCAGGAAGATGACAGCAGGAAATTGCACGCGGCGATCGCGGACCTGGCGGCAGGCGGGCTCAGCCGTCGCCAGTTCGTTACACGGGCGCTGGCTGTCGGGGCCAGCGCGGGATTGATCGGGACTGTTCTGGAGGCTTGTGGCGGCAGCGCTGCTCCGGCTTCGCCTTCCACAGGCACGACGCCTGGCGGCTCGGCGCCGGTTCGGGGCGGCACGCTGACGATGGCTCGCAGCGCGGACGCCGACAATCTCGATCCCTACTACACGGTCGAGGACCAGGGCATCTTCGTCGATCTGCAGATCTTCAACCGTCTTGTCGGAATCTCCCAAGGCGCAGACAAGACGATCCGGCCCGAGCTTGCGACGTCGTGGTCCTACTCTGCCGACGGGAAGACACTTACGCTTAAGCTGCTACCTGGTGTGAAGTACTCGGACGGCACGCCTCTTACCGCCGATGATGTCGTCTTCTGCCTGAACCGGGCCTTCGACCCGAATTCCAACTGGGGCTTCCTGTTCGGGCCGGTGACGACGAACTGGCCCAAGCCGGGTGGCTCAGTCACGGCCGTCGATGACTCAACCGTGGCCATCAGGCTCGGCGCGCCCTTCGCGCCGCTTCTGGCCGCGCTCGCTACCTTCGCCGCGAGCATCTACCCCAAGGCCAACTACGCCAAGTGGGGTAAGAATATGAGCGCGCACCCGGTCGGCTCAGGGCCATTCATGCTGGACTCCTGGACGCATGGCACGCAGCTCACCCTGGCAAGGAACCCCCACTACCGCGTTCCAGGTACGCCGTATCTCGACAAGGTCGTCTTCAACGTCGTCAGCGACGACAGCGCGCGGGCTCTTCAGCTCGAAGGCGGCCAGGTTGATGTCATCGACCAGGTCACGGCTCCACTGACCGGGACGCTGAAGTCCGCGAACCTGCCGATCGTTCAGGTACCCGGCGGCCAGCTCATGTTCGTTCGATTTAACTACAAGCATCAGCCATACACCGATGTCAACGTCCGCCTGGCGCTGGCATGGGCTGCTGATCGGCAGAGAATGGCCAAAGACATCTACTTCGGCTACGGGCTGCCCGCGGAGTCGCTCGTCCTGCCGTCGTGCTTCTATTACGCCGGCGGCTCGAACGCCGACCCGCCCGGCTTCGACCTGAAGAAAGCTAAGAGCTACCTGGCCAAGAGTTCCGTGCCGCACGGGTTCTCCGACACACTGCTCTACCTGGCCAACGACTCGGCCTATAACTCCGCCATGCAGATCTGGGCTGCGGACCTTGCGCAGATCGGCATCCATCTTAAGCTCGTGCCAACGGAGTCCGCGCAACTCGGCAGCATCATCTACGGATCCAACTGGCACATGGGCGGCCTCTACTTCACGCCCGATACGCCCGATCCCGACGAGATCCTCGGCCTCGTCGACTATGCCGTGGCCAACGCTATTCACACCTACTTCCACGACCAGACGCTCCACAACGAGATCGCAAAGGGGCGCGCAGAGCTCAATCCTCAAAAGCGAGCCCAGGACTACCTCGCAATCCAGAAACGAACTAACGACCTAGCCGCCACCATCAACTTCATCACCCAGCCGCGAATGTATGCCACGACAGCCAAGGTTCATGGCTTCCAGCCGAACTGTCAGGGGAGATACTATTTCGAGAAAGTCTGGCTCTCAGGCTGAGCGTGCACGACAAGGAGATCCGCTCCTGACGCAGAAACAGGATGGAAGGAAGCGGAATTGAGCCTGCGATATTTGACGTGGCGTCTCGGCCAGATGATTCCGGTGCTGCTCGGAGTCAGCATCGTGGTCTTCTACCTGCTGCGTCTCATCCCAGGCGATCCCGCGCTGGTCATGCTCGGCGACCGGGCCACTCCGGCTTCTCTTGCACGGCTGCACCAGGAGCTCGGCCTGAACGCGCCAATCTACCAGCAGTACGTCATATTTATTAAGGACGCGCTGCATGGCAACTTCGGCGCGTCCTTCATATACCAGACGAGCGTAGCCTCGGTAACCCTGTCACGACTGCCTCTCACCGCTCAGCTCATCCTCTACTCAGCCCTATTGGCCATGGTAATCGCCTTGCCGTTCGCCACATTTGCCGCCGCTCATCGCGGCGGATGGATAGACCAGGCGATACGGCTGATCTTTACCACTGCTCTCGGCGTACCCTCTTTTTGGCTCGGAATCATGCTTGCGCTCTATCTCGGCGTCAGGCTCAGCGTATTCCCTGTCGGCGGACCGGGAACCGGCGGTCTGGACACCGTCTGGCATCTGACGCTGCCCGCACTCACGATTGCCGTGTCCATGTCGCCTCTGCTCGTCCGGTCACTGCGCAGCGCGCTCATTGGGGTGCTGGGCTCAGACTATGTTATGACTGGCCGCGCAATGGGACTGCGCCGACGGACACTTACATATAGCTATCTGCTGCGTAACAGCATCCTTCCCGTAGTTCTCGTGCTGAGCATCAACATCGGCTGGCTTCTCAGCGGGTCAGTAATTGTCGAGCAAGTATTCGGCCTTCCAGGGGTGGGCTCGCTGCTGGTAAATTCGATCAACACCAGGGATTATGGCTTCATTCAGCTGGTGACGCTTATTTTCGCGCTGGTCGTTGTCACGGTGAACTTGCTGACCGATCTGCTCTACGCTGTCATAGATCCACGTGTCAGGCTCGGCCGATGAGCCAGCCGACAAGCTCAATGGCGGTCCCGGCCCCCTCCGCCCCAATCCACGGCTCGCTGCCGTCTGCCCCCCGACGTATGCTGAAAGCGATATGGCACTTCGTCACCGCGCCGGGACTCGCCCGACGTGCAGGCCTGCTCGGGATTGCGGTTATCGTCGTGGCCGCCATCTGTGCGCCTCTTTTGGCCTCCTATAGCCCGACAGCACTTGCCGGCGCTCCGCTAACTGGTCCGTCGGCAGCTCACCCCCTCGGCACCGATCAGATCGGCCGTGACGTACTGTCGCGCCTTCTATTTGGTGCGAGAACGGACCTGGAGATCGGGTTTTTCGGAGTGACTTTGTCGATGCTGATAGGAGTACCGATTGGCTTGCTTGGCGGCTATTTCGGCGGGTGGCTAGACACCATACTCGGGCGTATCATAGATGTGTTCGTAGCTTTTCCGTCGCTTATTCTGGTCATCGCGATTGTTGCGATGCTGGGACCAGGGCTTCGTAATTTCTTCATAGCGATCGCGCTGGTGAGCTGGACGTCCTATGCGCGAATAATCCGGGCTGAGGTGCTGAGCATCGGAAGTCGCGAATTCGTGCTGGCCGCCCGCGCTCTTGGGTATCGCGACAGCAGAACGATGTTTCGGCACATCCTGCCGAACGTAATGGCACCGGCGTTTGTGTTCGGCATGAGCGATTTCGTCCTCGACATTCTGGCGGGCGCATCGCTCGGATTCTTCGGTCTAGGCGTTCCTGCGCCTACGCCAGAGTGGGGCGTCATGATCGCGGATGGCCGGAATTTTGTACTATCGGACCCCTGGGTTGTGCTTTTCCCGGGCCTTGCGATTATTTTGGTAGGCTTTTTCTTCAGCCTTCTGGGCGATGCTCTGGCGGATGCGGTGCGGCGTGTCGACGAGTAGAGAAGCCGAGCTGACAGCGAGCAGGCCGGCCGAACTGACTGTTGAGCACCTCACGGTGTCGACTGGCCGAGGCACACAGCTGGTCCGAGATGTGTCCTTCGCGGTCGGCGCGGGAGAGGCTCTTGGCCTGGTAGGAGAGAGCGGGTCCGGAAAGACCCTGACGTGCCGCGCCATACTCCGCGTGCTGCCACCGACAGTCGAAGTTGCCGGACGCATTGAGTTCGAGGGCAGGTCTCTGCTCGATCTGACTGACCGGGAGATGCAGGCGATACGCGGGTCAGCGATAGCGATGATCTTTCAGGATCCCATGACCGCGCTCAACCCGCTGCTCCGAGTAGGTGCCAGCATCACGCAGGTGATCCGGTCTCATTCCGAGCTCGGCCGTGGCGCCGCAGCACAGGAAGCCGTGAAGGCGATGGAGCGCGTTGGCATTCGAAACGCGCCCGCTCGCGCTTCGGCGTATCCGCATGAATTCAGTGGCGGGATGCGCCAGCGAGTGCTGACGGCCATGGCAGCGGCGGGACACCCTCGGCTCCTGCTGGCCGATGAACCTACCACCGCACTGGACGTGATCGTGCAGGCAGGCATTCTGGAAATGTTCCGGAAGATGCAAAAGGACTCGGACATGAGCTTGCTGCTCGTGTCACATGACTTTGGCGTGGTCGCGCAGCTGTGCGATCGAATTGCGGTCATGTACGCAGGACAGATTGTTGAGTACGGCAAGACCGACGATGTTCTTTTTTCTTCCAGGCATCCTTATACCATTGGCCTGATTAACAGCATGCCGTCGGTCAAGCGAACCGAGCGGCTGCAGTCGATCCCCGGCTCTCCGCCCGAGGCTGGCGCGTCGCTCCAGGGCTGCGCCTTTGCTCCGCGCTGCACGCTGGCGGTCGAGCGATGCCGCAGCGAAACCATCCCGCTGCTTGATGTGTCATCGAGTCACCGATCACGTTGCATTCGCATTGACGCGCTGCATCAGATCAAGCCGCTCAGGTCCCATAACAGTGCTGATAAACAAGGGCCTGACCGTGGCTGATCCACTACTCGAGGTACAGGAGGTAACCAAGAGCTACCGCGAGCGTGGCTGGCGGAGCGCTGGATCGCCAGTCGCGCGTCCAGCGCTGGTCGGCGTCTCGCTGTCGCTTGGCCGGGGAGAGACGCTCGGGATCGTTGGGGAGAGCGGGTCGGGCAAGTCAACGCTCGCCAAATGTCTTGTCCTGCTCGAGCGTCCCGGCAGCGGGCAAGTCAAACTTGACGGCGTTGACATTACGTCTTTGCGCGGCGAAGCCCTGCGTCAGGCGCGCCAGGCGGATCCAGATCGTATTCCAGGACCCCTATTCATCGCTCAATCCGCGCATGACCGTGGGCGACACGCTCAGTGAGGTGCTGCGCGTGCACCACCTAGTGTCACGCCGAAATGTTTTCAGCCGGGTCAGAACTCTGCTCGACCTGGTCGGGCTGCCCGCAAGTGCTATTGAGCGCTACCCGAGTTCCTTCTCTGGCGGGCAACGGCAGCGGATATGCCTGGCCCGTGCGCTGGCGGCTGAGCCCGATGTCCTTATTGCGGACGAGCCCGTCAGCGCACTCGATGTATCGATCCAGGCACAGATATTGAATCTGCTCGTCGATCTCCGGGACGAACTCGGTCTGGCCGTCGTGTTCATCAGCCACAACATGTTCGTTGTGCAGTATGTCGCACCTCGCATCGCCGTCATGTTCGGCGGGCGGATCGTTGAGTACCTGGGTTCAGGATCGTCGCTTGAGCAGGCGCTCCATCCGTATACGCAGGCCCTGCTTGCTGCAGCTCCGACGCTGGGAGGCGAGGTGCGCGAGGCCGGCGAGGAGTCCGCCAGCGCGATGATGTTCACGGCACTCCCGATCGACGGATGCCCGTACCGGGAACGGTGTGCCCATGCCTTTGCTCCCTGCAGTGAGCTCGATCCGCCTGCACTGCAAGTAGGGGGAAAGGACCATCGGGTTGCGTGTCACCACGTGGCGGGTGCCAGCACCGAGGGACAGGGCGCTGGCTTGCCGATCGGGACGGGAACATGACCGACGATGCCGGCCAAGATCGGCAGCGCCTGGACGATCTCGCTCGACGCTGGGCTGAGCTGCAGTGGATCCGGGATCGACTGGAGGAACTGAGGCAGACCGGCCTGGGCGACATACCGCCTGCGATGCCGCTCTCGGACGCAAGCGCTCGCGACCTTTTCGGCGAGCCGACGCGATGACTCCTTCTCCGGACGCGGATCTCGTGTGGCCCGCAGTCGATCTTGGACGCGCCGCCCGGCTACTGCGTTCACGACAGGTTTCCGCCAGCGAATTGCTTGAGGCCCACCTCCGGCGCGTGAGCCTGCTCGATACAACCCTGCATGCTTGCATCACCGTCATGGCTGAGGCTGCGCGCGACACCGCCGCCGCGCTCGACAAGTGTGCGGATCTCGATGGTGATGGACCCGCCATGCTGGCGGGAATCCCGATAGGCCTGAAAGACAATTTCGACACTGCCGGGATTCGCACGACTGGTGCGAGCCGCAGCCTGGAGAGCCGGGTTCCTGCCAGGGACGCTGCGGTAGTCAGCAGCCTGCGGGCCTCCCGAGCCTTGCTGATGGCGAAGCTCAACATGGACGAACTGGCGATCGGAGGGCCCTTCGGCAGCGAGGTCGCAGGCATCATGGTCAACCCCTGGGATGCCCGGTCTATCCCCGGCGGCTCAAGTGGAGGATCTGCGGTCGCAGTAGCTGCCGGCATGTGCATGGCGGCGACAGGCTCAGACACCGGCGGATCAATCCGCAATCCGGCAGCCTGGTGCGGTGTAGCTGGATACAAGCCCACCCAGGCGGCCCTGCCAACGTCAGGGATTCTGCCTGTCTCGTGGAGTCTCGACACCGCCGGCTGGCTGGCTCACACGGTCGAAGACTGCGCCCGGCTATTCGCAGCGACCAGCGTTGCTCTGGCCGAGAACGGAGGCAGCGGCAGGCAGGACTTCGTCGACCGCGTGCTAGCTGGCCCGCGACGCCAGCTTCGGCTCGCTGTGGCAGGCGAGGCTGTGCGCAAATGCGAGCCAGCTGTCAGGCAGGTCCTGCAGCAGAGCCAGATAAGCCTCGCTGCTGTCGGCTCTGTGGACGAAGTTGAGCTGCCTTCGCTCGACGACGCGCTGCTGGCCATGCAGGTAATCGCCTTCGGCGAGGCAAACTCAGCGTGGGCTGGCGTGCTCAGAGATAGCTGGAAGCTGATCGGCTCAGAGGTCCGCGCCACGCTAGATGTCGGCGCAAAGTTCAGCGCGGTGGACTACGTCGATGCTCAGAGACTGCGAATGAAGCTCCGTCGCTCAGCGGATGCTCTCTTCAACAACTACGACGTTCTGATGATGCCGTCGCTCGGGACCGACCCGCGGCCCGACGCGTTCGCCGGCAGTTCGCCAGGTCCCCATCATCCCGATGCGCAACTGGGCGGCAAGATGACATGCCTGTGGAGCCTGACCGGCAATCCAGTCATATCGCTTCCTTGTGGCTTCACCATCACAGGACGTCCGGCGTCCATGCAGCTAGTGGGGCCTCGGGGACATGATGGCCTGCTGCTTCAGGCAGCAATCGCCTGTGAGTCCGTCTGGGCAATTCCATGGACTCGCCTGGTGCCACCGTGGTCAAGCAAGACAATTGACGCCGCCGACCATTAGGCGCGGCGTCAGAGAGAGAGTAGAAATGAACCTTGAATATATCCGGAGCCAGTTCCCCGCTCTGGCCATGGAAGAGGCCGGCCGCTCGGTGACATTCTTCGACAATCCGGCTGGCACGCAGGTGCCCCGGCGTGTCATAGATCGCGTATCGGATTACTGGCAAACCTCGAACGCCAACCACGGCGGCGTATTTGCAACCAGCAAGCGCTCAGACGCCCTCGTTCTTCAGGCCAGGGATACCGCCGCTAGATTCGTCAACGCTGACGGGCCTGATGAGATCGTGTTCGGCCCTAACATGACCTCCCTCACTTACTCAGTTAGCCGGGCGATTGGGAAAGAGCTGCAGCCGGGCGACGAGGTCCTGGTCACCGCGCTCGACCACGAGGCCAATGTCTCCCCGTGGAAAACGCTCGCAGAGCAAGGAGCCATTGTCAAGTATGTCGATGTGAACTTGAATGACTGTCGGCTAGACATGAGAGACCTGGAGAATAAGCTATCGGCTCGCACGCGAGTCGTCGCCGTAACTCATGCCTCGAACGCCGTTGGCACCATTCCGGATATGGAGCAGATTGGGCGCCTCGCGCACGCCGCCGGCGCATGGTTCTTTGTGGACGCGGTCCATTACGCGCCCCACGCAATGATCGATGTCGAGAAGATTGATTGCGATCTGCTCGTGTGCTCGGGCTATAAGTTCTATGCTCCGCACGTCGGGATCCTGTATGGCAAGCGTGAATTGCTGCGCCAACTTCAGCCTGACCGGTTGACCTTCAGCAAGGACGAGCTGCCCACAAGGTGGGAGAATGGAGCGCCTAGTTTTGAGGGCATCGCGGGACTCCTGGGTGCGTTTGAGTTCATCGCCTCAATCGGCGGCGCAGAGCTACCCAGCCGCTCGGCGTTCGAGGGTGCTTTCGCAGCGATCAGGCAGCATGAAGGGGGACTAGTACAACAGCTGCTGGACGGGCTCAGGCAGATCGAAGGAGTGCGGGTTTACGGCATTACTGAGGTTGATGCTGTAGCTGAGCGCACGCCAACCGTATCGCTCACTGTCAGCGGGCTTAAACCGCGCGACGTTGCGGTACAGCTAGCGGAGCGGCAGATCTTCACCTGGTTCGGGCATTACGGTGCTGCAACGCTCATCGAGCGATTGGGGCTCAGTCCAGATGGCGCGCTGCGGGTCGGCATCGCCAGTTACAACACGAGGATGGAGATTGACTTGTTGCTCGAGGCGCTGGCTAGCCTTCGCCTTGAGTAAGTCCGCGCGGCAAGGACAGGCCTGCTCCGGCCCATCAACTTCGGATCTGAGTCGCGATCATGCAGCGTGTATTAGATCAGCGAGGATCGAGTGTCGATGTTCGGTCGCACGGAGCCGGGTTCAGGGTTCGGGGAGGGATGTTGCACACCATGCCTCGTTCCATCGAATGGAAATGTCCTTATATCAGTAACCGTTTTGAGGTTCGGGATCCATTCCGACGGCCATGGCGGAGTCGGGACCGCTCCACCGCCGACACCGAGATCACGCCTCGCGCGCTCGTAGAACGCTTCACGTGCCCGCGCCGAGTCAGTGACCGTCGGCTCCCATTGATCTGGGTCGGCGAAGCGACCACGGGCGTACCATGACACGCGCCAGGCTGCCTCGTGCCAAGCTCTTGCAGCAGCAACGGTCGCGGGATCACCAAGTAGTAGGACGGCCTCCCAGGCTCGCGATCTGTCCGTCTTGGCCTCGCTGAGTACGTCGATGGCCGCTTGGGTTGGCTCCAGAGGCTCGGCCAAGTGTGGAAATCCTCGTGCCGCTGCCAGGCGTGCCGAAATATGAAAGACCTTCTTCACGGCATCTCCGTAGTCCGTGTAGACGCGCAACCGCTCGTTGTCCCACCGGAACAAGCGGTCACGTTTCCACCGTGCTCTTTCGCCGAATGCGGTTGCGCCGTAGGTCGCAAGCGCACCAACTCCGAGGCCAAGCAGCGCGGGCAGCTGTTGGACCAGCAGATTGCTCATAACGACAACTGTCGTCGTGGACACGGGAAGTACTGTGACATGTCCGATTATCAGCTCCATGTTGCGCGATTCGCTGCCTCTTGGTGGCGACGCTGGCGCTGCCTGGACAGGGCGCTCATTGGGTGCTGTACCTTGGCGGCCGTTGTCTTGAATGGCTCAATCGCGATGGTGACACGTCAGCTAAAGAAGCTCATGCGGCGCATCCAGTCAGCAGCTACTTGGCCATGTGTCGGCAACGCTCGAAAATGAGGTCATAGCACCGCTCGAAAATGAGGCCACCCAGACAGATTGGCTGGGTGATCTCAGTGGAGGACTGGGCGCTGATCAGGAGGCTGGCGGCGGTGGGGGTGCCGAAGTCGCGGATCGCCGGGCGGCTGGGGATCTCGCGGGCCACGGTGGTCATGGCGGTCGCTTTGGACGCGCCGCCGAAGCATGAGCGGTGTCGGCAGCCGACGTCGTTCACGCCGTTCGAGGCTCGGGTGCGTGCTCTGCTGGAAGTCGATGCGGAGTTGCCGCCGGTGATCGCCGAGTGTGTCGGGTGGCAGGGGTCGATGACGTGCTTCCGGGAGAATGTCCGGCGGCTGCGGCCCGAGCACCGGCGGATCGATCCGGCGGACCGGCTGGTCTGGGAGCCGGGTGATGGGGCGCAGTGTGATCTGTGGTTCCGGGCGGATAATCCCGACCCGGAAGACGGAGGATCTGCTGCTGGGGTCGTGGGAGCTGATCCGGCAGCTCGGGCGGGTGCCGCGTCGGCTGATCTGGGATAACGAGCCTGGCATCGGGCGCGGGGCAGCGTCGCGCAGAAGGGGTCGCGTCGTTCATGGGGACCCTGGCCGTGAAGCTGGTGCTGCTGCCGCCGCGGGATCCGGAGTCCAAGGGTATCGTCGAGCGGCGCAACGGGTGGTTCGAGACTTCGTTCATGCCCGGCCGCTCGTTCCGCGCTCATGGCAGCGCGCATCTGGCTCTGATTGGTCGCCTGTGATCGACTCTGCTGGCCGCTCACGCCGAGCACATGCCGAGTCGATCGGTGTGGGCAACTGCCCAGTCATGCCGAGGATGAACGGCGGTGCCGATGATGACACCACGGCGGTGCCGCCCGGCTGATGGCGATGGGTAGTTGCGCGGCGAAGGCGCATTGCCAGGAACGGCACGACTGCCTACGATGCTGGGCATTCCGGTCGCCAGATTGGCAGGAGATTGCGGTGTTCGCTCATTCGCGCCTTCTCGTCGCCATGACGCTGGGAATGGGAGCGATGGCCGCCGGGGTCAGCGCTCCGCCCGCCGGCGCCGTGGCCCGCCGGACATTCGTGAACTGGCCTGCCTATCTGCATGGGAACGCGCACTCCTCGGACAACAGCGCGGCGACCGCGATCACGCCCGCCAAGGTGGCGGGCCTGACTAGGACGTGGACGTGGAGGCCCGCCGGCCCGACCATGCCTGGCCAGCCATCCGGGTTGCTCGCCAGCCCGACGGTCGTCAACGGCCGGATCTACATCGGTGCCAATACCGGCGTCTTCTACGCTCTCGACGAGGCCACCGGCCACGTGATATGGCATCGCTTCCTCGGATTCGTGCCGACCCTGACGTGCGGCAAGCTTGGCATCGTGGCGACGGCGACCGTCGCCACGGATCCGGTGACGCAGTGTCCTTACTGTCTATGTGGCAGGCGGCGATGGTTACCTGTATGCGCTCGACGCGGCAACGGGGGAAGTTGCCTGGCGCTCTGTGATCGCCATTCCCTCGCCAACTGTCAGCGACTATTACGACTGGTCGTCGCCGACGATCGCCGGAAAGCTGATCTATGTAGGCGTGTCATCCGACTGCGATAGCCCGCTCGTCGCGGGCGGCCTCAAGGAGTACAACCAGGCCACCGGTTCGCTGGTGGCCTTCTACCAGACATATCCCGGGCACAGCGTCGCACCGAGCATCTGGAGCAGCGCGGCGGTGAGCACTCGCTCCGGCGCAGTCTTCGTGACCACAGGAAACGGGCCAGGCGGTGACGCGGAATCGGTCGTCAGGCTCGACGGCGGCTGGCCTGGCCAGGACGAGTGCATGGCAGGTCCCGGCCCGCCAGCGCGGCTCGGATTCGGACTTCGGCGGCTCGCCGACGCTGTTCTCCGCAGTACTCGGCGGCGTCTCAACACCCATGGTCGGTGCGTGCAACAAGAACGGCACGTACTACGCGTGGCGTCAGGGCAACCTGCACGCCGGACCGGTCTGGCAGCGGAGCGTCGGCGCGCCCTATACGTCGGGCCCGCAGTGCGACGCGGCCGCGGTCTGGAACGGCAAGCACCTGTTCGTGGCCGCAAACCACACGACCATCAACGGCAAGGCCTTCGCCGGATCGATCCGGATGATCAACCCTGCGACGGGCGCTTACCTGTGGCAGCGCGGGATCTCCGGGCCACCCATCGGTACGCCCACGCTCGACGGCGCCGGCGTGCTGGCGGTCACCGAGTACGTCAAGAGCGGCCAGCTGGTCATCATGAACGCGGCGACGGGCTCAGTGCTCAGGACAATAGCGACAGGACCGGACTTCGGGCAGCCGGTGTTCGCGGACAACATGATGCTGGTGCCAACCCAGAACAACGGGCTGTGGGCGTACAAGAGCTAGCTGACGCTCATGCCGCGCCATCAGGCTCAGGGCGTCGGCGCGGCGCTTGCCGAGTTCGGCCTCGTACTCGGGAAGCCCTTCAGGTGGTGGTCCCTGATCGCGAACCTCAGCCGCTCGACGTCGCCGCTCTCCACCTCTCGAGCAGCAGCCGGTGCAGATATCTGTCACGTCGGTTACGCGCTACCAGGTCGTCGTGGCCAGCAGCTAGTCTGCCTGTGCGTCAGCCAGCGGCGATGCCGGGGCCTGTCGCCTATACTCGCCTCCGACGGCCGGATTGCCGCCTTCTTCGGCACGAAGGGTACGAGAATGGCCACGAGCAGATTTTGGGGCACCGTGACGGGCATCGCTGTCGCTCCGGTCGCTATCGCCGCGGGAGTCGCGAGGGGCGCCTACGACGCGGCCAGCGGTCACGGCGGATTCGCCGAGGGCGCCGAGAAGGTGACCAGGTCGATGATTAGGAGCGCCGACGAGTTCGGCGCGGAGCACGGCGATCTCATCACCAGGGGCGTCATCACTGGTGCCGCCGCGGCGGTGGGCAGCGGCCTGGTCCGCTCGGTGCGGCGCTGACTGCTGACTGCCGGCGGCAGCACGCCGCCCTTGTCCTTGTGGTGTGGCGTCATCAGTGCACCTGTCAAGCCCTCGTTGCGCGATCTGGCCGCCCCAATTGGGCTCCGGAGCGTAAGGAACTGCACTCCCCGGGCCGCCTGGCGGCGGTGGGGCTGCCAGGCGCCTAGGGCTATGGCGGAGCTGCGCTGGCTCGGCCGCCTAATCGCGTAGCTTTCGCAAGATCGCGGCCAGGGTGGCCCGGTCGGCCGGGGTGAGCCGGTCGAAGACTCGCTCCGACTCGCCGCTGCGGGCCTCGCGGATGCCGTGCAGAACCTGCATGCCGTGCTCGGTCAGTTCGACCAGCGTGGCCCGCCGGTCGTCCGGATCCGGCCGGCGCCCGGCTAGGTTGCGCGCCTGTAGCGCGTCGATGACCTCGGTCGTGGAGCGCGCCGCGATCTTCAGCCGGTCCGACAGTTCTGACAGCCGCATGATGCCGTCCCGGCGCAGCACCCGCAGGGCGCGGAACTGGGCCGGAGTGATGTCCCAGGGGGCCAGGGTTTCCTGCGAGGTCTCCCGCAGCTGGCGCGCGACCGCCCAGAAGGCGTCCGATAGCGACTCATCGCCACCGGAATGAGCCCGAGAATCCGGATCGCGTTCCTGAACCACCGGAATAGCGTACCAGGCTTTCCTGTTGTATCCTCACATTGAGGTAACCTCAGCAACTAGCTATCACCGGGCAGCCTCCCGAGCCGCGCAGGCTCGCCCGACGGCAAGCCCCCGGCAGAATCGAGGAAGCATTTGGCGTCGCCAGAGACGAGCCGTGAAATCAGGAGTGCAGGCCGCGGCCGCGGACCCCGGGCGGTCACCGCCGCTGAGAAAGCGCAGGCCCGCGAGGTGTCGCTGCGACGCATTGGCCGGCTCTTCGCCCCGTATCGCTGGCAGCTGGGCATCGTCACCGTCATCATTGTGGCCTCCTCCGTGGTGGGGCTGGCCTCCCCGTTCCTGCTCCGGGCGGTCATTGACAACGCCCTGCCCGAGCGCAACGTTCGGCTGCTCGCCTGGCTAGTGATCGGTATGGTCGGCGTGGCCGCCGTCACCTCAGCTTTCGGAGTGATCCAAACCTGGATCAGCACCAAGGTCGGCCAGCAGGTAATGCACGGGTTGCGCACCAGCGTCTTCGGTCACCTGCAGCAGCAGTCGATCGCGTTCTTCACCAGGACCCGGACCGGTGAGGTCCAGTCCCGCATCACCAACGACATCGGCGGCATGGAGTCCGTCGTGACGTCCACGGCGACCTCGATCGCCTCGAATCTCACCACGGTCGTCGCGACTTCGGCCGCCATGGTCGCGCTGTCCTGGCAGCTGTCGCTCATCTCGCTGGTCGTCATGCCGCCCTCGATCTATCTGTCCCGCAAGGTGGCGCGCATGCGCCGGGCGATCACCACGCAGCAGCAGCGGGAGCTGGCCGATCTTAACGTCACCATCGAGGAAGGCCTGTCGATCAACGGCATTCAGCTGGCCAAGACGATGGGTACCGGGCCTTCGCTGGTCCGCCGCTTCACCGCCTCCTCGGCCCGGCTGATCGACCTGGAGTTGCAGTCCCAGCTCGCCGGGCGCTGGCGGATGGCCTCGCTCAGCCTGATTTACGCTGCGATCCCTGCGGTCATCTACCTCGCGGCCGGCCTGCCCATCACCGCGGGCCTGATGACGATCGGCACGCTGATCGCGTTCACGACGCTGCAGAACGGGCTATTCCGGCCGCTGACAGGCCTGCTCAGTACGGGCGTTTCCGTAGTCAGCTCGCTGGCGCTGTTCGCCCGGATCTTCGAGTACCTCGACCTGCCCGTCGAGATCAGCGACCCGCTGCACCCGGTCGAGATAGACCCGGCCGCCATCGCCGGCCACGTGACCTTCTCCGGCGTCAGTTTCCGGTACCCCGGCGCCGACCGCGATGCCCTGACCGGCATCGACCTCGACGTTCCGGCGGGCAGCACGGTCGCCCTGGTCGGCGAGACCGGCTCTGGCAAGACCACCCTGGCGTCCCTGATCTCCCGCCTCTTTGACCCGGCCATCGGAAGTGTCCGTATCGACGGCATCGACGTGCGCGATCTGCGGCTCACCGACCTTGCCTCGATCGTCGGCGTGGTGAGCCAGGAGACCTACCTGCTGCACGCCACGGTGCGGGAGAACCTCCGCTACGCGCGGCCTGAGGCGAGCAACGCCGAGATCGAGGACGCTGCCCGCGCCGCCCAGATCCATGAGCTGATCGCCAGCCTGCCCGACGGCTACGACACCATGGTCGGCTCGCGCGGCCACCGGTTCTCCGGTGGCGAGAAGCAGCGCATCGCCATCGCCCGGACGCTGCTGCGTGACCCGCGCGTGCTGGTCCTGGACGAGGCCACCAGCGCGCTGGATACCGCAGACAGAGCGCGCAGTCCAGCAGGCGTTCGACCGCCTCGCCCGCGGCCGCACGACCATCACGATCGCGCACCGGCTGTCGACCGTGCGCAATGCCGATCAGATCGCAGTCCTTGACCATGGCCGCGTCATCGAGGCGGGCACGCACGCCAGCCTGGCCGCGGACAACGGCCGGTACGCGGCGCTAGCCGCCTGAGACAAAGCCCGGCCGGTTGGACGGGGTGACCGTAGTTGATCCTTCACACGCTTACGCCTGCGGAGCATCCGATCGGCGCATCACGACGTCCAGCGCGGGCCACGGTGGGCCCTCGCGTAGGGCGCTGAGGAGCTCACGAGCTGCTCGTTGCCCGTTCGGGAACTGGTCGCCCGGATCCCAGCGCCATGCGGCGATCATGGCAAGAACTAGGCCCCGGCACTCACTGAGCAGTTCTTCATCAGCGTCCGCATAGCGTTCGCTGACATCCTCGGGGACATGCGCAAGATCGAACTCGACGGGTCCGCGGCAGCACGTCTCGAGATCGATGAACAACAGTCCGGTTTTCGTACTGAGCACGTTGCCCGGGTGCGGCTCGCCGTGCAGTAGCTGCTCGGCAGCGCCGCGGTCGGCGATCGCCTGTCTCCGGCTCCGTAGCGTGCTGATGAGAAGCTCCCGATCCGCGTCGGCAAGCTCCGGAGTGAGGTCACTGCTCGCCACAAGCTGCTGAGCCTCTTCCACTCGATCCGTGAAGTGCGGCGTCCTGACATCGAGCTTGCGCATGCCGGCATGCAGTCGCCCAAGCGCATCCGCATAGTCGGCTGGCGAGACCTCCGGTGGCGTCACAGGTTTGTAGTAGGTCCACAGCGTGACGACGAAGCCATCACGCTCATAAACGCGCGGCTCTACTCGGGGTTCCAGAGCAGCCACAGGGCTCTCGGTTTCGGCGAGCCGTTGGGCAAGCTCGACCTCGAACCGTGCGGCCTGATGCGCTGTCGGTGCGACTCGGGCAAGGACGTCGCAAGGCAGCAGCCGCACAGCGAGCCTGTTCGAATCATGAAGAACGATCGCGTCATCGGCGGCCAAGTCAAGCGCCGAGGCAGTCGCCAACGCGGCAGCGAGCGCGCGCCGAATCTCAGATGGCCGCATCCAGCTGATTTTCTCACCGGTTGCCGACCATCACAACGGTCATTGCCGTGGCAGTGCCGAGGTACAGGCGGTGCCGGAACTTCAGGATTGCCTCGCACGATCCGGCGCCGCCGCCCTCGAGCCGCGCGGGTTGCCTTGTTCGCTGGCAGGCTAGACCGGGGATTTTCTGCGGGCGCGTCGGCCTGTGCCTGCACTGCGGTTCGCGGCACGACGGGAGAATGAGAACGGCTTCTGCAGCCACTTTCCGAGTCGACCGGCGCTTTCGCTCCCGCCCGCTGCCCTTTTCCGAGCGTTCTATCGACGCCACGCTGCGGCCAGATCGACAGCCGCGGCAGCAGGAAGGCGAGAATCAGGAGCACGATGCATACACCGACGATCACGAGCGCGACCATGGGTCCTCCTTTGTCGAACGATCCACCTACCCGCGGCGCTCCGTCGAAACCCATAGCTCGAGAGCCTGCGGGTGATGCCGTTCTTGCGGCAGATCTTGTCGAACAGGACTTCCGCCCCGGCCGAAATGATCGGCGAACGGCCTACCGTTGTTTGTCAAGATCTCCTCGGGCACCGCAAGCGCGGTATCACGAAGCAGGAAATGTTCCACCGCGAGGTACCGCCGTGCTGTCTTCTTGAACGCGGATATGCGTGGGATCATCGCCAATTCATCCCATGCGCCGCCGGCCTCTGCCGAGGTCAGGTGCCCTGTTCAGGGCCGCTGGCAGATATGGCGTCGTCAGGCGCAGCCTATGGGGTCATGTGGGCACTGGAGCTGGTGGTTCAGGGTCCCCGCGGGGCGCGTTGCTGACGGCCGCGGGCCAGCCGTTGGCCCGCACTCTTACGTGTCTGGCGTCATCAGCGCTGCCTCAACCGTCGGGTACAGCACTAGCAGCTGGTCGAGTCCCAGTAGCTCCAGGACCCGGCGAACGCCTCCCGAAGGTACGGCGAAGCGAAGCTCGGCGCCCAGCGCTCTCGCATACTGATGGGCCAGCATCATCTGCCGGACGCCCAGCGAGTCGCAGAAGGTAGTTGAGGTCAGGTCCGCCACAACCGCGAAACCAGGAGCGCAGGCCGAGCAGAGCTGGTCATAGAGGCTCTCGGCATTGGCCACGTCGATCTCAGCCGGCAAGCGGACGATCACGGGCTCAGCCTTGCGCTGTAGGTCAGTCATCTCGCGGCTCCCCTCTTGACCGGGACAACCGCTCCGCGAAAGGCCGCAGACGTCGCTCGCGTTCATGCGCACGTCGCAGCGTCACGCCGGGGCGGGGTCCAGACCGCAGCGAGTCGTTGTGGAACTTTGCAACAGTAGTCTGCTCCCGCTGGGGAGGGCTCGTCCAGCCCGGGCCTCAGCCTGTGCCGCTCGCCTTCGCGGGGCGATTGCTGTCTTGCCGTTCGGTAGCAGCGAGCCAGTTCGTCGCCATACGGTAGCGCGATCAGGCCCGCGACGCCTGCCGCAACGGCTGCGAGGTAGTGACGCGTAACCTCCGGCCGATCCGGCCAGGACTGAGACCGCCAAGGACTCCGACGGGTCCTCATCAAGAAGGTAGGAGCCAAAGGCGGCAGGCATGGGTCCTATGACGACTGGTCCAAGGCCGAGCTCGTCAGGCGGGCGATGAAGATCGGCATAAAGGGCCGGTCATCGATGAGGAAGTCCGAACTCATCGCAGCGTTGCGCAACCGCTAAGTGCCAGCGCTTTCACGGCTGATCAGCCGCTCTATAGATCGGCGGTCCGCCGCTACGCCCGGGCGGACGTAGATGAAGCCCCAGCGCAGCATCACAATCGCGACTCGTCGGGTCCACTCCTTCAATGCGCGCAACCTCGAAGTGTTTTGGAACGTCAGCGGAACTGCGGCAATTGGTATCGATGCATGCAGGCTGAACCGCGACGCCAATCTTGTGCAGACGGGGCTCAGAAGCAGTCGCGTGGCCGCTCCTGTGTGAATGGATACGCACGGCAGTGCCGAGGTACAGGCGGTGCCGGAACTTCAGAATTGCCACGCACGATCCGGCGCCGCCCCCCTGGAGCCGCAGGGCTTGCTAGCGCAGCCTGCCGCCAGGATGGCTACCGCGGCGACGACCGCCACGACGCCGATTCGCCCCTTGCTCACACGAATCCTGACCTCCGCGCTCGGACTTTCAGACACGGTTAGGACGCGCCGGAAGATGCCGCGGTTCCAGCGGCCCGCCGGCCCTCTTGAGGATTCGCGGGACCTTTGGCCTCCGTACCAACTGCCAACGACTCTTCTGCCCATCGCCCGCAGAGGCGAAGCCTGGTAGGTGGACGCTAGCCGTGCCTCTGTCCGCAGACGGGCGCCATGGCGCTGGCGCCACGGATGAAAAGGGGACAAGGTCATGCTGAAGATCCTGGCCAACGACGGGATCCTGCGACGGATCGTCGAGTCGGCAGCCGCTGCTCCTTCCATTCACAACACGCAGCCCTGGCAATTCGCGGCCTCGGCGGATGATCTGCTGGAGGTTCGAGCCGATCCTGAGCGTGCGCTGTGGGTCGGGGATCCGCGTGGCAGGGCCCTGTATCTGAGCTGCGGGGCGGCGCTGTTTAACATCAGGACTGCGATCAGGATGACGGGCTTCAACCCGCTGGTCTGGCCGTTTCCCCAGCCTGAGTTCCCGCCGATGGTGATCGCCGCGATCCAGGCAGAGCCGGGACGTCCGCCGACGTTCGCGGAACGCGAGCTGTACCAGTCGATCTGGCAGCGGCATACCGATCGCAGGCCGTTCACGGCTGAGCGAATCTGCGAATCCCACCGTGCTGCGCTGGAGCAGGCGGCGAAGTGGGAGTTCGCCACGCTGCGGATGCTGCCCGAAGGCGAAGCCGCGACCGTCCTCCGCCTGGCCGCAGAGGCTAGCGAAGAGCTGGCGCAGGACGTCGACCACAGGATCGAGCTGCAGCGGTGGATAGCCACGGAACCCAGGGATGACGGGATCCCCGCCGGTGGTCTCCCGCAGGTGCCGCGCGGCGCGCCAGCGCCGGTTCGCGGCGATCTGGCATCAGCGTCGCCTGTTGTCACCAGGCCTGCAAGCGGCTACGAGGAGTCCCCGCAGCTTGCGGTCCTGACGACGGCGGGCGACGAGGCGGCCGACTGGCTCCGCGCGGGTCAGGCTCTGCAGCGAGTCCTGCTGACGGCGACATCGCGCGGCCTGTCGGCGTCATTCCTTTACCAGTCGATCCAGCTCGCTGATATGCGCGGCGAATCTGCCCCGGCGTGGCCCTGGAACGAGCATCCGCAGATGCTGATCCGGCTCGGATACGGCAAGGAAGCCCTTGCCACACCACGCAGGCCAGTCGATGACGTGCTCACCAGGACGGCGGCGGCGCACCTCGGGTAAGACCGGCTTGCGTCAGCGACCCGGGCCGAGGCGGGACCTTGTGCACGACGCGGTCGAGGCGAATCGCGACGTACCCGAGTGCGGAGAATGCCGCCACGATCAGCAGGTCGGCGACCGTCAGCGGCTGCGTGTGAAGCAGCTCGCGCAGGAACGGCAGGTACAGGCCGGCGAGCTGGAGCGCGAGCGCCCCGGCGACAGCGATGAGCAAGGACGGGTTGGCCAGCGTGCCGGGCCTGGCCCGCGACCCCGCGGCCACGGCGAGCTGGGTCGCACCGAGCGCGAAGAAGGCCATGCTCTGCCAGGGGCGGCCGGTCGCGTGAGCCCACACGGCTAGGCCGAGCGTCACCGCCGCGATCACCACGCCGACCCGGACGATGCGCTGCCAGAGCCCGCCGCCGAGCACGCTTTCCGCCGGAGGCCGCGGCGGGCGGTGCATCGCGGCCGGGTCCGACGGCTCGCTGCCGAGGGCAACGCCAGGCAGCCCGTGGGTGAGCAGGTTGATCCAGAGGATCTGGGCCGGCAGCAGGGGGAGGGCCAAGCCGAGGAACGGCCCGGCCAGCATGACCACGATCTCAGCCAGTCCGCCGGCCAGTCCGTAGAGCAGGAAGCGCCGGATGTTGGCGTAGACGCGGCGGCCCTCCTCGGCGGCTCTGACGACCGTGCCGAGTTCGTCATCGGCCAGGACCAGGTCGGCCGCCTGGCGGGCTACTTCGGTTCCTCGCTTGCCCATCGCGACCCCGATGTCGGCGCTGCGCAGCGCGGGGCCGTCGTTCACTCCGTCGCCGGTCATGGCCACGACGTCCCCGGCTGCCTGCCGGGCGCGGATGATGTCGAGCTTCTGCTCTGGCGTGGCCCGGGCGAACACCTGCGCCCGGGCGATGACCTGCGCGTCTAGGGCGACTTGCCGGCAGTCGACCACTTCGCAGTCGGCTCCTGTGCCGTCAGCTCCGATAATGCCGACGTCCGCGGCAACGGCCCTGGCAGTGGCAGGGTGATCGCCAGTGATGAGCAGCGGGGTGATGCCAGCGGCGCGACAGGACGCGATGGTCGCGGCGGCGGTCGGCCTGGGCGGGTCGAGGATGCCGATGAGGCCGACGAGGCGAAGGCCCGACTCCAGTCCGTGCGGCGGCCGGCAAGCCGGGCAGGTCGGCCGAAGCGACCGCGAGAACGCGGAGTCCGTCCGCGGCAAGCTCGTCGGCCCGGACCCGAGCGCGGCGAATCAGCGTCGCCGCTGTCGGCTATCACAGCCTCCGACAGCACGGCCTCAGGCGCCCCTTTGCAAATGATCCTGATGCCGCCGGCGCGGCAGCCGGTGCGCGGTCGTCATCCGCTTGCGCCCGCTGTCAAAAGGCACCTCGGCGACGCGGGGAAACCGCTCGCTCAGGTCTGCGGCATCGAGCCCGAGCCTGGCGGCCGCCGCAAGCATCGCCGCCTCGGTCGGGTCGCCTGCCGCCGTCCACTCTTCGCGATCCCCAGATGGCGGTAGCAGCGCGGCGTCGTTGCATAGCGCTCCGGCGGTCAGAAGGCTGGCGAGGTCCGGTGCACCTTCCGCGTCTACGCGCTCGCCTTGCCTGGTCACGACGCCGTCCGGGCCATAGCCTGAGCCGCTGACCTCGGCGTCGCCGACGCTCGTCCACAGCCGTCTAGCGACCATGTTGCCTTCGGTGAGCGTGCCGGTCTTGTCTGTGGCCAGGACCGTTACGGAGCCCAGCGTCTCCACTGCCGGCAGCCGCCTGATCAGCGCGTTCCTTGCTGACATCCGGCGGGCGCCGAGCGCGAGCGCAAGGGTGACGACGGCCGGCAAGGACTCAGGAACGGCGGCGACGACGAGGCTGATCGCGGTTATCACCATCAGCTCGGCCGGCTGGCCTTTGACAAGCCCGATCGCCAGGACGATCGCGCACAGCGCGACCGCCGCGGCAGCCAGGACCCTTCCGATGCCGACTAGCCTTCGCTGAAGCGGGGTGAGACCGTGGCGCTCGCCGACCAGCGCGGCAATTCGCCCCATGGCGCTGGCCGACCCGGTCGCCATCACCACGGCCCGGCCGCGGCCTCGGGTGACCACGGTCCCCGCGGACACGACGTCGTCCGCGCCAGCTACGCCTCCTGGTGTCTTGTCCACGTGCACCGACTCGCCGGTCAGGGCCGACTCGTCCACGAGCAGAGCGACAGCTTCCACCAGGCGGGCATCGGCGGGCACGATGTCACCCTCGGCCAGTACCAGCACATCCTCGACGACGACCGCGGCGGCCGGGATCTGATGCTGCTCGCCGTCGCGCAGTACCCTCGCGTCCGGCGCGGCGAGCTCGGACAAGGCCGCGATCTCCCGCTCGGCCTTGACCTCCTGGACCACCCCTACGGTGGTGTTGACCACGATGACGAACAAGATGACCGACGCGTCCGTCCAATCGCCGGTCGCCAGCGTGAGCACGGCAGCGACCAGCAGGACGAGGATCAGCGGATCACGCAGCTGGCCCGCGATCAAGCTCCACAGCGGGACCCGGCGGGCCCGCGGCAGCTCGTTGGGCCCATCGCGGCGCAGCCGGGATTCCGCCTCCGCGGACGAAAGCCCTCGTTCGATGTGGGCAACACTCAGCGCGTCCGCGCTTCGCGCATCCAGATCGGTCACCGGCCCGCTTCGCGAGGTCATGCCGACGCCTTTTCCGCGCGCCGCTTGAGGCCGCGCAGCATGCCGGTCGCCATGATGGAGTCGGCAGGGACGATGGCGCCGACATACGCGGCGGCGAGCCAGTACGGTGCCGCGCGGCCGCGCACCCGAACGTGCAGCCGTGTGGCTCCATCAGGAAGGCAGCTAAGCCGGAACGTCCACGTCCAGTTCACGCTAGCGCCCGATGTCCGCCATGCCTGCGGGACGTGCGTCGTGGAGTGCAGGACGAGGATGCTGGGCGCTTGGACGGTGTGGACGACATACCAGGCCGTACCTGGCGGCCCGTCGGGGATGGTGTCTCCAGGGGCAAGCTCGCGGGTCAGGCTGGGATCAAGTACGTCCAGGCTCGGCCAGTTCGCCGGGAAGAAGACGCGGTCCACCCAGCGGGGCGTGTAATAGCCGCCTCGGTGCCATCCCATCTGCGTCAGCCACGGCCAGACTGCGGTCGGAGGGGCGGCGATCGTGATGCCGTGATTGGTGACGGCGTTCGGAGCTGGCACGACCTCGTCCCCCGGCAGTCTGGCGCGCCGTTCCGCCGCGAGTCGAGCCGGCCGTCCGCCCGAGGACCTGCAGGACCGAGTAGCCGGCCACTGCCAATCCGGCTGCGCACGTGAGTGAGCGGTTCATCGTCACGGCCTCACAACCCGGCGGCGCCCCAGCACGCCATGACGAGTGTCAGCTGCCAGCTCGCCGACATCGTATTCGTGGCCTGTGCCGTGAGGCACGGTCAGCAGGCCAGCCAGCCTGCCTCGCAACTCGCCGTGGCCGCGCACGTAAGAATCCCGTCCGACCATCGGCAACAGACCGCACGCGTTGATCCGCATCCAGAACACGCGCGCCACCACCGCTGCCGAGTTGTACTGCCACGTTTCGCACGACATCCATGGCCAGCCCTGCCTGAGCCTGAACTTGCCAGCCGAGTGCAACCGGAGGGCCCAGTCCGCGGGGTGGCCTATCACTCCCGCTCTCACCAGGTAGCGCCGCGCGGGCTCGGGAAGAGCGGTGAGGTCGTGATCGGTCACGACGTCCGCAGATTCAGGCGCCGCCGGCAGGCCTGCGACGTCCGGGTCCGCGGTCAGCCGCCGCAACAGCACCGCGGCCCGCCGCGTGTCGGGCGTCGAGCCGACATGACGAGTCGCACGGTCCATACGAGAAGGCTGCCGCGTGCAGCGTGCCGCCAGCTAGAGCCGAAGGTCCCTGCGTGCGACCGTCAGCCGGAAGTCGGCGGGCGGTAAGTCTCGGTGATCACCTCTCGCGACCGGCCTGCTCATCTATGCTGCGTGATTTCGTAAGCGCGGCACTGTCGCCTGGCAAGTGCCGCGCCCCACTCACGTGCGCGATTCAGCTCTCCTGGCCGGAGTTCATTCCCCCCGCTCACGAGGAAGCTCTCGGGCTTCGCGATCATTTCATAGCCGTGGCGGCTCAGCGCGCGGGTGATCCCGGCGGACGCGCGTCCGGTCACCGCGGCCGGACCCCTGATGCGCGTATCGAAGGCGGCTGCTAGTCCGCGACCCCGGCTTGGGCTGAGCGAGGACAGCCACTCCCGGAGCCCGTCTCCTTGAGCGCCTGGTTCCAGCGTCAGACCGCTGCCCGGCTCACACACCTGCATTTCCGCAGCGCGGCGGGTGGACTCACGACTCATCCCGTGCCGGTGGGTAGGTCCGCCGACCACGACCAGGTCCGCTTGGTCGTAGCTTGCCGGGGAAGCCTCTCCCACCGGCATGACCGCAACATCGAGGTACTCGGCAAGGCCAGCGCCGATCGCGTAGGCAATCGCGCGGGTGTTCGCGAACATCGATTCGTAGACGACTGCAGCCTGCATGACCGCCTCCATCCCTATGTTCTGGCATGGCCTTCTCCATTCGACGGTCCGCCTGAGCGAGCACCGCGTGCAGGGCCGGAAGTCCCAGCCATGGGATCGGTTGGTCCGGCCGGATCCTCATCGTGGGGCCGCGGTTCGTCCCAGCTTTGCAGCGGCTCCGGCGCGTTCCGCGGGTAGACATGCCACGTGATCACTCGCAGGCCGATCCTGAAGGGCTACCAGCGCTCGTGGCTACGCGGTGACCTGATCGGCGGCCTCACCGTGGCCGCGTACCTTGTCCCGCAAGTAATGGCCTATGCGAGCGTAGCGGGGCTGCAACCAGTGGCAGGGTTGTGGGCAGCGCTTCCAGCCCTCGTGGTCTACGCGCTCCTCGGCTCGTCCCGGTTGTTGTCCATGGGCCCCGAGGCGACGACGGCGCTCATGACCGCGATTGCGATCGGATCACTGGCTGGTGGTAACCCCGCAAAGTACGCCGAGCTGGCCGCAACGCTCGCCCTGCTTGTCGGGCTCATGGGTGTGGCCGCATGCTTGCTGCGGCTCGGCCTCGTCGCGGAGTTGCTATCGAGGCCGGTGCTCGTAGGCTATATGGCCGGTGTTGCTCTGATCATGATGGCCGGCCAACTCAGCCGGGTAACCGGCGTCCCAGTTTCCGGGCACGCGTTCTTCGAACAGCTAGCCTCTTTTGGTCACGGCATCGGGTCTGCCGAGCCTGCGAACCTTGCCGTCGGGGCGTCCGTGCTTGCGTTCCTCGGGCTCGTTTGGTGGCGTCGGCCACATGCACCTGGCCCGCTTCTGGCGGTTCTGCTGGCTACCGCGGCCGTCGTGGTCTTCAGCCTGGACAAGCACGGTGTCGCAGTCGTCGGCCCGATACCGGCGGCCTTTCCGTCGCCCCACCTGCCGGCTGTTCATCCACACGTGCTCAAGGCGCTGCTGCTGCCCGCTTTCACGGTGCTCATTGTCGCCTTTAGCGACGATGTCCTGACGGCTCGGTCCTTCGCTCGACGAGGCGAGACCATCGTCCCGAATCGAGAACTCCTGGCGCTCGGCACCGCGAATGTGGGCTCTGCGTTGCTGGGCGGATTTCCGGTCAGTAGCAGCGCAACTCGTACCACGATTGCAGTCGCTTCCGGAAGCCGGTCCAAGGTCTATTCGCTCGCAACCGCAGCGACGGTGGTTCTAGTCCTCGGCGTAGCCGGACCTGTGCTCTCCCGCTTCCCCACAGCGGCACTCGGTGCGATTGTTATTTACGCAGCCTTGCAGCTGATCGACGTCACCGCGTTTCGGCGCCTCTTCCGGTTCCGGCGCGCTGAGCTGCTGATTGCCATCTCCGCGTGCGTTGGGGTTCTTGCCTTCAACATCTTGTACGGAGTCCTGGTCGCGATCGGGTTGTCTGTTGTCGACCTGCTGGTCCGTGTGGCCCGTCCGCACGATGCGGTCCAAGGTCTCGTGCCGGGACTGGCGGGCATGCACGATGTCGACGACTACCCGGACGCGCGGACCGTGCCGGGCCTCGCGGTGTACCGATATGACGCCCCGCTCTGCTTCGCCAACGCCGACGACTTCCGGAAGCGGGCGCTCGCGGCGGCCGACCTGCAGCCGGAGCCACTGCGCTGGTTTGTCCTGAACGTCGAGGCTAATGTCGAAGTCGACTTCACGGCGCTGGAGTCGATGGACTCGCTTCGATCCGAACTCTCAGACCGAGGAGTGGTATTTGCTCTGGCCAGGGTCAAGCAGGATCTGCTGGCCAGGCTGGAAGCATTCGGGCTGGTCGAGGCGATAGGGACCGACCGCCTGTTTCCAACCCTGCCCACAGCCGTCGGCGCCTATCGCGAATGGGTATATTCTCACCCAAACTCGCCGCCTTCGTCGAGCGCTTCCTGAAAAGCCGGCGAATACGGCCCTGGTCGGGTGCCCGGACCGTAATCGTGATACGCGGCCGGGCCGGGACGAAGCGCCGCGCGTCGGGGGACTTTCTGCTCTGCCGGACAGCCGAGCTCAGGCGCAGTCTTGATATGTACCAACCGCACGAGCTGAGGGGAGCCGGTCATGCAGGCTGTTGTCGTCTACGATTCGGTCTCCGCAAATCTTCGCGCGATCGCCGCGGCGATCGGCGCCGGGCTCGCCGACTACCTCGACGTGGCCGTTGTTCCCGTCCAGCAGGCCGACACAGGGCGGATCAGGGGAGCTGACCTCGTTGTTGTGGGCAGCGCGGGCCGTGCCCGCGACAAAGCCCCGGATGCACTGCAGGACCGGATCACCCGGTGGGTCGGCTCAACTGGCAACAGGAGGAACCACTGCCGCGCTGCGGCATATGACACGAGGGCGCAGGGCATGTCGGCATTCAGCGGGCGAGCATCCACAGCAATCGCAAGCGCTCTCCGCCGGCAGGGCTTCGACATGATCGAGGAGCCAGAGAGCTTCCTTGTGACCGAGGCGGATGACCTGTGGCCAGGCGAGGAGGCGCGTGCACGTGCATGGGCGCATTGTCTTGGACAGACCTTGTCCCTTGCTGCCGAGGTCGGTCGCGTCAGCCGGGCCAGACTTTCCTGCGCGGAGAGAACTTGGCCGACGTAGCCCGGAGTGCAGCCGGGCTCGGCGCCAGGGGTGTGTGTTTTTTGGAGCGGCATTGACAATCCGTACATGCCAAACCGCAGCATCGTGAAAACGGCTCATAGGCGGAGCTAGAGCTGCTGAGGGCAATACTTCGGGTTGCCCTCAGCTTGTGACTTCTGGCCCTATCGCGCTTGACCATGCCTGACTAGCGTCGAGGGTGGATGGCGGAGTTGCCAGGACCGGTTACAACGGGTGAGAGCCGGGAAAGCCTCCGCTCCGCTATCCGCCACCGGTGGGGCGGCGGGGGTTGAGGCTCGCACTGCTGTGGGGGCAGCCAGTGCTGGAGCCTCCCTCCGTCGCCCCTCATGCCTCACTGCCTAGGTTCGGCCTGGTCGTGCTGGCCCGCCGTCGGGGACGACGAGAGCACCAGCGCGTCGAGGCATGCGCGCGGAAGCCGGGTTCTGGACGGTGCCCCGGATGAACGGGCCTCCGCCGCCTGTCTCAGAGCCAAAGGTCCCGGGCACAAGGCGACGTTCGTACCTGGCGGATCCTTGACCGTCGGCGCTCTGATCGACCTAGCGGAGAGTGCGTACAGATCACTAAACGACGGAACGGGCCGGTCCGCCCGGATCCGCACCCGGGGGGAGAGGTCCATGAGAAGGTTCCAGGCGTCGGCTACAAAGCTTCCAACGTTGGCAAGTAAGCCGGAAGAGATTTCCCGTTTCGTGGTCGAGGCTGCGATGCATGCGCCCTCGGTACTCAACACTCAGCCGTGGTGGTTCGGCGATGGCGCTGGCGAGCGTGAGATCAGCCTCCACGCTGATGTGGATCGCCGACTGGGCATCGCTGATCCGCTTGGCAGAGAAATGCTGCTGAGCTGCGGCGCCGCGCTCTTCACCAGCAGGGTGGCACTGCGTTATCTGAGTCTTGTGCCGAAGGTGAGCGTGCTCCCAGACCCTGATCTGCCGAACCTGGTGGCGCGGATCGGATACGGCCCGAAGGAGGTCGCTCCGGCCGACTACGAGCGTGACCTGTTCGCGGCGATTCCGCGCCGGCATACGCATCGCGGCGGCTTCGACCCCGAGCCGCTGCCAGCCGACGTGATCAGCGCACTGCGCGAGCAGGCCTCCAGGGAAGGAGCCGCGCTCGCGATCATGGCCGACGAGACCAGCAGGGGCGCTCTGGCCGGCGCTGTCGAGGCGGGCGAATACGCGCTCAGGCTGGACGTTGGCCGGACACGCGAACAGGCCGCCTGGGCGCCGCCGCCCGGCAGTCGCCGCCGCAGCGGCGTACCGCCTAGCGCGTATCCGGCGGCTCCTGAGCGGACCGAACCGCCGTTCCCTGCCAGGGACTTCGCCCACGGCCGAGGCTGGGGCCTGCCAACAACGGGCACCAGCACCGTGCCGAGGTCGGCCGGCCTGGTGTGCGTGCTCACCACCAAGGCCGACCGGGCGGAGGACTGGGTCAGCGCAGGTCAGGCACTCCAGCGTGTCCTGCTGACTGCCAGCAGGTACAGCGTGTCGGCAGCGCTGCACAGCCAGCCGCTGGAGGTTGCCGATCTGCGTGCTTTCATCGGAGCTACCCTCTGCGGGGGCGCTGACCCGCAGATGGTGATTAGGCTCGGCTGTACAGGCCGGGCATCGGCCAGCGTGCGGCGCAGCGTCGATGAGGTGCTGCTGTAGTGCGCGGCGTGCAGGCGGGGGCCGAGCGGAAGGCGCCGTGCTGAGATGGATGTGAGCGCCAGGGACAGCGCCTCGATCAGGGTGTTCCTGCTCGATGACCATGAGATCGTCAGGCGCGGGGTGAAGGACCTGCTGGAGGCCGAATCTGACATCACGGTGATCGGCGAGGCGGGCACCGCGGCGTCGGCGCTGGCGCGGATTCCGGCGCTGCGGCCGGACGTCGCGGTGCTCGATGTGCGGCTGCCGGACGGGGACGGGGTGAGCGTCTGCCGTGATATCAGGTCGCGGCTGCCGGAGGTGGCCTGCCTGATGCTCACCTCGTTCGGTGATGACGAGGCTTTGTTCGATGCCATCATGGCGGGCGCGGCCGGTTACGTGCTGAAGCAGATCAGGGGCACCGACCTGGTCGGCGCCGTGCGGACGGTGGCGTCGGGGCGGTCGCTGCTGGATCCGGAGGCGGCCAGCCGGGTGATGGCGCGGATGCGTGATCAGTCGCGGCGTTCTGATCCGCTGGCCGCGCTGACCGGTCAGGAGCGGAAGATCCTCGAGCTGATTGGCGAGGGCCTGACGAACCGGCAGATCGGCGAGCGGCTGTTCCTTGCGGAGAAGACCGTGAAGAACTACGTGTCGGCGCTGTTCGCCAAGCTCGGCATGGAGCGGCGGACGCAGGCGGCCGTGTACGCGGCCAGGATCTTCGACAACCGGGAACAGCAGGACCACTAGGCCTCCGGCCGCTAGACCTCAAGCCAGCCATTGGTCTCGGGGCTGCTTGCTCGCCACGTTGGTCTACCTCTCGCCGCCAGCACCCGCCGCAACGCTCCGACCACGGCGACGAGGACGGCATCCGCCAGCGAGAGCGTGATGGAAATCGTCAGCCGCGCGCCCATGTGTCCACTCAACCCAGCCGGTGCCGATGAAGCTCAGGGCGTCCGTCACCGCCGGAGGTGACGAACGACCCTGCCAGGCAGCCCGCCTAACGCGGTGACATGAATATGGCGAGAGGGATCCGCAAAAGGAGGCGCGGAGCTACAGGTTCGGTTTCGGCGGCAGTGCCGGGACCCCGGACTGCACACCGCGCAATCGGGATCCGCGAGAAGCCGGATGGATCCCTCTCGCCACGTAATACGCGCAGCTAGGAGGAGGTCGCGATGAAGGCGATGGTGTATCACGGTCCCGGCAGGCGATCGTGGGAAGAAGTCCGGCATCCGGAGCTGCAAGCCGCCACGGACGCGATTGTCCGAGTCGACAACGTTACGATCTGCGGCACCGACCTGCACATTTTGAAGGGCGATGTGCCCGAGGTCGGGCCTGGCCGGATTCTCGGCCACGAGGCCGTCGGCACCGTGCTGGCGGCGGGCGACGCGGTCACGACAGTCAAGCCAGGTGACCGCGTGCTGGTGTCATGCATCTCCGCGTGCGGGCGGTGCCGGTACTGCCGGGTCGGCGCGTTCGGTCAGTGCATCGCCGGCGGCGGATGGATTCTCGGCCACCTGATCGACGGCACGCAGGCCGAGCAGGTGCGGGTGCCGTTCGCTGACACGTCCGTCTACAAGCTGCCTGACGAGGTCAGCGCGGAGGCCGCGCTGATGCTGGCCGACATCCTGCCCACCGCCTACGAGGTCGGTGTGCTAAACGGCAAGGTCAGGCCCGGCAACACAGTCGCCGTGGTCGGCTCAGGGCCGATCGGGCTCGCCGCGATCACGACAGCGCAGTTCTACAGCCCGGGCCATATCATCGCGATCGATGTGGCCGCCTCGAGGCTGGAGGCCGCCAAGGCGTTCGGCGCGGACGTCGTGATCAACAACACGACCGAAGACCCGGCCGCGCTGATCGCCGAACTGACGGGCGGGCTGGGCGCCGACGTCGCGATCGAAGCGGTCGGCGTACCCGAGACCTTCGAGCTGTGCACACGCCTGGTCAGGCCCGGCGGCCGCGTCGCGAACGTAGGCGTGCACGGCAAGCCGGCCACGCTGCATCTGGAAAGCCTCTGGATCCGCAACGTGACCATCACAACCGGCCTCGTCGACACGTACTCGACGCCGGACCTGCTGACCATGCTCGCGGCTGGCCGGCTCGACGCCGAGCGGTTCATCACGCACCGATTCGGCCTGGACGAGATGCCCGTCGCCTACGACGTCTTCGCCCTCGCTCAGGACACCGGCGCGCTCAAAGTTGCCTTGTCCAGGACCTGAGGAGGAGGCCATGAAGCGACTGGTAGTGCTCGGCGGCGGCACGGCGGGAACGATGGTGGCCAGCAAACTGCGCCGCAGGCTCGGCCGCGAGCAGTGCCAGATCACCGTTGTTGATCACACTGACCGGCACCTGTACCAGCCAGGTTTCCTGTTCCTGCCGTTTGGTGCCTGCCGGCCGGCCGATGTCGACAAGCCACGGCGCCAGTTCATGCCGGCGGGGGTGGACTTCGTGCTCGGAGAGATCGAACGGGTCGACGCCGACGCCGACGAGGTGCACCTGGCTGACGGGCGGCGGATCGGATACGACTACCTGGTCATCGCGACCGGGACGACGCCGCGGCCTGATCAGACGCCCGGGATGCTCGGCAGTCAATGGCGCAAGTCCGTCTTCGACTTCTACACCCTCGACGGAGCGACCGCGCTAGCCAGCGCGCTCCCGCGCTTCGACGAGGGCAGGCTCGTGGTGCACATCACCGACATGCCGATCAAGTGCCCGGTAGCCCCGCTGGAGTTCACGTTCCTGGCCGACGCCTACTTCCGGCGGCGCGGCGTGCGTGACCGGGTCGAGCTGGCCTATGCCACGCCGCTGCCAGGTGCCTTCACCAAGCCCATCGCGTCAGCGCATCTCGGCTCGATGCTGGATGAGCGGAAGATCGCTGTCGAAGCCGACTTCATGGTCGAGCGCATCGACGACGAGGCAAAGACGCTGATCTCCTACGACGAGCGGGTGATCCCGTTCGATCTCCTGGTCACCGTGCCGCTGAACATGGGCGCCGACTATGTCGCGCGGTCCGGGCTAGGCGATGAGCTGAACTACGTCCCCGTTGACAAGCACACGTTCCTATCCAGGGCCTACGACAACATCTTCGCCATCGGCGACGCGAACAACATACCTACGTCCAAGGCGGGCTCGGTCGCACACTTCTCCGTGGACGTCTTTGCCGGCAATTTCTGCCAGCACGTCGCTGGCCAGCCGATGACGGGCCGGTTCGACGGCCATGCCAACTGCTTTGTGGAGGCTGGAGACGGCAAGGGCCTGCTGATCGATTTCAACTACGACACCGAGCCGCTGACAGGCAGCTACCCGGTCCCGGTCGTCGGGCCATTCGCCTTGCTGAAAGAGAGCACGGCGAACCACTGGGGCAAGCTCGCCTTCCGCTGGATGTACTGGCACCTCTTGCTACCCGGTCGCCCGATTCCGCTGCCGGCTCACATGTCGATGGCCGGCAAGCACAGGCCCGCAATGAAAGAGGAGAGGTCATGACTATCACCACGATCGGGACCACGCCGGTGCACGTGGACGCCGAAGGCTTCCTGACCGACTACGACGAGTGGACCGAGGACCTCGCCAGGCAACTCGCCGCCCAGATCGGAATCGAGCTGACCGATGCCCACATCGCGGTGCTCAGGTTCCTGCGGAGCGGACTACGCCGAGCAGGGCGAGACAGCGACGTTGCGGCGCGTGTCCACCCGGACCGGAACTCCTGTCAAGCAATTGTTCACCCTGTTCCCCGGCAAGCCCGCCAAGAAGATGGCCTACATCGCCGGGCTTCCCAAGCCGGTCGGCTGCGTGTAAGCGCGGCCAGAAAGAGGTGTGCCATGACTATCAGCCAGACCGCGCCGGTCATTGTCCCCGACTTCGGCGATGATGCCCCTACCGGGCGCAAGCTCGCGATCATCTGCTCTAAGGGCAACCTTGACATGGCCTACCCGGGCCTGATCCTGGCCAATGCCGCGCTCGGCGAAGGTGTCGACGTCGACCTGTTCTTTACATTCTGGGGCTTCGACATGATCACCAAGTCCCGGATGGGCGACCTGAAGTTCACCATGCTCGGAAACACCGCGACGCACATGCCGCAGGGCGTCGGCGGCTTGCCCGGCATGACGGCGATGGCTACACACCAGATGCGCAGGCAGATTCACGACGTCGGCGTTCCTGACGTTCCGGAGTTCCTTGCCCAGATTGTCGAGTCTGGCGGCCATCTCTGGGCCTGCAGGCTGTCGGCCGAGATGATGCACCTGGACGAGAGCGACCTCTACGACCAGGTAGAGGGAATCATCAGTGCCGCTGACTTCATCGAGAAGACCGCCGGAGCGCAACTGCTCTTCATCTGACTAGAACATCCATGGCTGCCCGGCTCGCGCTGTGGCAGTCATCGTCGTTTTCCGCACGTGCGATCCGCAGCCGGGATGACTACGACGGACCTTTGGCCCTACCCCGGAGCGCTGCCGAGCCATAGCGTTGAGCAGCATGAACTCGAGTGATCCAGCTGACGGACCTGCGTTCGCCTCAGGCCAGCTGGCAGACCTGACGCCTCTCGCGGATCTGTGGGCATGGCCGGCCGCTGACCGCGGCCCGTCAGGGAACGGCGGCCTGTCTACCTGGACATCCTGCCTCCGTGCAATGCCGCGTGCCCGGCGGGAGAACATCCAGGCCTGGCTTGCGCACGCGCAGGCCGGCCGTTACCAGCAAGCCTGGCGGCATCTTGTCGCCGACAATCCGATGCCCAGCGTCCATGGGCGCGTGTGCTATCACCCGTGCGAAGACGCCTGCAATCGCGCAGCATGGATAGCGCGGTGAGCATCCACGCGGTCGAGCGCTTCCTTGGCGACCTCGCGCTCGACAGAGAGTGGTCGTTCACCAGGCCGCCCGCGTCGAGGCAAGCGCGTGCTCGTCGTGGGTGCCGGGCCGAGCGGCATCTCCGCCGCGTATCACCTTGCGAGGCGCGGTCACGAGGTCGAGGTCCCCGACGCGGGCGCGCTGGCGGGCGGCATGATGCACTTCGGCATCCCGGCCTACCGCTTGCCGCGTGACGTGCTGGACGCGAAATCGCCAGGATTGCGGACCTGGGCGTTACGGTGCGCTGCGAGCACAACGTGGATGACCTGGAAGCCCGAACGACGCGAAGGCCGGTTCGACGCCGTCTTCGTGGCGGTCGGCGCGCACCTGTGCAAGCGCATCGACATCCCGGCCAGGGACGCGGGCCGGATCCTCGACGCGCTCGCCCTCTGCGCAGCGTCGCATGGGGAGAGCGGCCAGTGATAGGTCGGCGGGTCGCGATCTACGGCGGCGGCAACACCGCGATGGATGCCGCCCGGGTCGCCCGCAGGCTGGGGGCCACCGAGCCCTCATCATCTATCGGCGCACGCGCGCGCAGATGCCCGCGCATGCCTTCGAGGCCGATGAGGCTGAGCGAGAAGGCATCAAGATTCACTGGCTGCGCACCATCAAGACCATCGACGGTCCTGACCTTACAGTCGAGGTGATGCAGCTGGACGCAGAACGGTTTCCCGAGGCCAACCGGCGATCTCGAGACGCTCGAAGCGGATTCCTTGATCCTCGCCCTCGGGCAGGACACCGACACCGCGTTCTTGAGCAGGTCCCCGGCGTGGCGTTCGGCCCGGACGGCACGGTGGAGGTGGGCGCCGCGATGATGACGGGCTGCCCGGGCGTGTTTGCGGGCGGCGACATGGTGCCGGCCGAGCGCTCCGTTACCGTCGGCGTGGCCACGGCAAGAAGGCGGCGCGCACATCGACGCGTGGCTGCGCTGACTCATCGCCAGAAGCCGAGGGCAAGACTCCGGTGGTCACGTTCGATCAGCTGCACCTCTGGTACTTCACGCGATGTCGCCAGGCGCGAGCAGGCGAAGCGCTGATCCGCTGCGAGCGGACCGAGCGCGATTCGACGAGGTGGTCGGCGGGCTCGGCGAGCGCGAGGCGCTCTACGAGGCGCAGCGATGCCTGTCGTGCGGCAACTGCTTCGAGTGCGATGGCTGCCTCGGCGCCTGCCCGGAGCACGCGGTCATCAAGCTCGGCCCCGGCCTCCGCTACCGCTACGACTACGATCGGTGCACCGGCTGCGCGGTCTGTTACGACCAATGCCCGTGTGGACGCGATTGAGATGATACCCAGGAGCGGCGGCGTGCCATGCCGGCGCCGACCGTCTGACGGCAACGAGGCGGCCGCCCGCGTCGCCTACCGGCTTAACGAAGTCATGCGCGATCTATCCGATCACGCCGTCGTCGCCGATGGGGGAGCTGGCCGACGAGTGGGCGGCGCGAGGGCCGCACGAACATCTGGGGCACGGTGCCCGCCGTGGTCGAGATGCAGAGCGAGGGCGGCGCCGCCGGCGCGCTGCACGGCGCGCTGCAGGCCGGCGCGCTGGCGACGACCTTCACCGCCTCGCAGGGCCTGCTGCTGATGATCCCCAACATGTACAAGATCGCCGGCGAGCTGACGCCGGCGGTCTTCCACGTCGCGGCGCGCTCGCTCGCGACGCACGCGCTCTCGATCTTCGGCGACCACAGCGACGTGATGGCGGCGCGCGCAGACCGGCTTCGCGCATGCTCGCCTCCGGCTCGGTGCAGGAAGCGCACGACCTCGCGCTGATCGCGCAGGCGGCGACGCTCGAGTCGCGCGTGCCGTTCCTGCACTTCTTCGACGGCTTCCGCACCTCGCACGAGGTCAACAAGATCGAGCTGCTCGCCGACGACGATCTGCGCGCGATGATCGACGACGAGCTGGTGCGGGCGCACCGCGCGCGCGCGCTGTCGCCGGACCATCCGGTCATGCGCGGCACGGCGCAGAATCCGGACGTCTACTTCCAGGCGCGCGAGGCGGTCAATCCGTTCTACGCTGGCCTGCCCGACGCATCGTGCAGAACGCGATGGACGCGCTTCGCGCGCGCTGACCGGCCGCCGCTACCGCCTGTTCGACTACGTCGGCGCGCCCGACGCCGAGCGCGTGATCGTGCTGATGGGCTCGGGCGCCGAGACGGCGCGCAGGAGACGGTCGAGCTGCCTGTGCGCGCGCGGCGAGAAGGTCGGCGTGCTCAAGGTGCGCCTGTTCCGGCCGTTCTCGCGTCGACGCACTTCCTCGCGGCGCTGCCGCCGACGGTCGAGTCGATCGCCGTGCTCGACCGCACCAAGGAGCCGGGCGCGTCGGCGAGCCGCTCTACCTCGACGTGGTCGCGGCGCTCGCCGAAGCGCTGCCAGCGGCGCAGCGCGCCGCCGCATGCCGCGCGTCATCGGCGGGCGCTACGGCCTCTCGTCGAAGGAGTTCACGCCCGCGATGGTCAAGGCGGTCTTCGACGAGCTCGCACGAGCCGCAGCCGCAAGAACCACTTCACGGTCGGCATCAACGACGACGTGACGCACACCGAGCCTCGCCGTACGACCCGGACTTCTCGACCGAGGACCCGGCGACGCGTGCGCGCCGTCTTCTACGGCCTCGGCTCCGACGGCACGGTCGGCGCGAACAAGAACTCGATCAAGATCATCGGCGAGGAGACCGACAACTACGCGCAGGGCTACTTCGTCTACGACTCGAAGAAGTCGGGCTCGGTGACCGTCTCGCACCTGCGCTTCGGCCCGCAGCCGATCCGCTCGCCCTACCTGATCGAGCAGGCCAACTTCGTCGCCTGCCACCAGTTCGAGTTCCTCGAGCGCATCGACGTGCTCGGCGTGCGCGGCGCCGGGCGCGACGCTTCCTGCTCAACAGCCCCTACGGCGCCGACGAGGTCTGGGATCATCTGCCGCGCGAGGTGCAGGAGCAGATCATCGACAAGAAGCTGCGCGTTCTACGTGATCGACGCGCTACGCGGTGGCGCGCGAGGCCGGCATGGGCGGGCGCATCAACACCGATCATGCAGACCTGCTTCTTCGCCATCAGCGGCGTGCTGCCGCGCGAGGAGGCGATCGCGCGATCAAGCACGCGATCGAGAAGACCTACGGCAAGCGCGGGCGAGGCGGTCGTGCAGACGAACTGCGCCGCGGTCGACGCGACGCTCGGCGCATCTGCACGAGGTGACGGTGCCCGGCCGCGGTGACCAGCGACGCGCGGACCGCGCCGCCCGCCGGTGCCCGGCGACGCGCCCGAGTTCGTGCAGCGACGTGACCGGCGCGATGATCGCGGGCGAGGGCGACGCGCTGCCGGTCAGCGCGCTGCCGTCGACGGCACCTATCCCGACCGGCACGGCCGCATGGGAGAAGCGCAACATCGCGCACGAGATCCCGGTCTGGGACGCGGAGCTGTGCATCCAGTGCGGCAAGTGCGTGCTCGTCTGCCCGCACGCGGTGATCCGCGCCAAGGTCTACGACGCCAGACGCTGCTCGACGGCGCGCCCGCGACGTTCAAGTCGCGCCGATGCACGCTGGCGCGAGTTCCGGACGCGCAGCTACACGCTCCAGGTCGTCGCCGGAGGACTGCACCGGCTGCGGGCTCTGCGTGGAGGTCTGCCCGGCGAAGAGCAAGAGCGAGGTCGAGGCACAAGGCGATCAACATGGCGCCGCAGGCCGCCGCTGCGCGAGCGCGAGCGCGCGAACTGGGACTTCTTCCTGAGACCTGCCCGGACGCCGATCGCGCGCAGGTCGATCTCGCGCACCGGTCAAGGACGTCGCAGCTCCTGCAGCCGCTGTTCGAGTTCTCCGGCGCCTGCGCCGGCTGCGGCGAGACGCCCTATCTCAAGCTGCTCAGCCAGCTCTTCGGCGACCGCGCTGCTGATCGCCAACGCCACCGGCTGCTCGTCGATCTACGGCGGCAACCTGCCGACCACGCCCTGGACCGAGAACGCGCGAGGGCCGCGGGCCGGCCTGGGCCAACTCGCTGTTCGAGGACAACGCCGAGTTCGGCCTCGGCATGCGGCTCGCGCGTCGACAAGCAGCGCGAGCTACGCGCGCGAGCTGCTCGACCGAGCTGGCGGCGCAGCATCGGCGACGAGCTGGCCGACGCGATCCTCGAGCGCCGATCAGTCGACCGAGGCCGGGATCGCGACGCAGCGCGAGCGCGTCGCGCGAGCTGAAGGAGCGGCTCGCTCGCGATCGAGCGATCCGCGAGGCGCGGCGACCTGCTCGCGCGTCGCCGACACGCTGGTCCGGCGGAGCGTCTGGATCGTCGGCGGCGACGGCTGGGCCTACGACATCGGCTTCGGCGGGCTGGACCATGTGCTGGCGTCCGGCCGCAACGTCAACATGCTGGTGCTCGACACCGAGGTGTACTCGAACACCGGCGGCCAGGCGTCGAAGGCGACGCCGCGCGGCGCGGTGGCCAAGTTCGCGGCCGGCGGCAAGCGCGACGCGCAAGAAGGACCTCGGCGCTGATGGCGATGGCGCTACGGCAACGTCTACGTCGCGCAGGTCGCGATGGGCGCCAACGACGCAGCAGACGCTGCGCGCCTTCCGCGAGGCGGAGGCCTACGACGGGCCCGTCGCTCATCATCGCCTACAGCCACTGCATCGCGCACGGCATCGACATGCGCGACGGGCTCGACCAGCAGAAGCGCGCGGTCGCTAGCGGCTACTGGCCGCTGTTCCGCTACAACCCGGCCTGCGCGCGCAGGCCGGAACCCGTTCCTGCTCGACTCGAAGCGGCCGAGCATTCCGCTCAGGCGACTACACGCGACAACGAGCCGCGCTACCGTGCTGGTCGCGAACACCAATCCGGAGGAGGCGGAGCGGCTCGGCGTGCTGGCGCAGCAGGACGTCGAGCAGCGATGGGTCACCTACGAGGAGATGGCCAGCCGCGGCGCCGGCGCAGCTTGCCAGCCGACTGCCAGGAAGCCCGGAGACCGCGACGAGGAATGGAGCGACAATGATGGATCTCACGACGACGATACATGGGGCTTGAGCTCGGAACCCGCTGGTCGCCTCGGCGTCGCCGCTGTCGAACACGATCGCGGGAATCCGGCAGCTCGAGGACGCGGGCATCGGCGCGATCGTGCTGTACTCGCTGTTCGAGGAGCAGGTGCAGGCACGAAGCCGCGGAGAACGCGACGCGGGCCGAGGCCGGGACCGAGAGCTTCGCCGAGTCCGCTCAACTTCTTTCCCGACCTGCGACGCCGATCTCGGGCCGGGCGGCTATCTCAGCCTGATCGAGCGCGCGGTCGCGGCCGTGGACGTCCCGGTGATCGCGAGCCTCAACGGCGTCACCGCGGGCGGATGGACAGAATACGCCGCGCCTGAGCAGGCCGGCGCGGACGCGATCGAGCTGAACATCTACCACCCGCTCGGCGATCCCGCAGCTAAGCGGGCGCGACGTCGAGCAGCGCTATCTCGACATCCTGACGAGCGTCAAGGCGGCGGTCAGCGTTCCGGTCGCCGTCAAGCTGCAGCCGTTCTTCAGCTCCATCGCGCGAGATGGCGCAGCGCCTCGACGAGGCGGGCGCCGACGGCCTCGTGCTGTTCAACCGCTTCCTGCAGCCTGACATCGACCCGAGACGCTGACGGTCTCCGCCGGATTCGGGCTGTCTCACCCGGCCGAGGCGCGGCTGCCGCGTGCCTGGATCGCGCTGCTCGCCGGGCGGGTGCGGGCATCGCTCGCCGCCACCACCGGCGTCGACGACGCCGCCGACGTCGCGCAGGTACCTGCTGGCCGGCGCCGACGTGGTGATGACAGCTTCGGCGCTTCTCAGGCACGGCCCGATGTACGCCGCCGCGCTGCTCGACGGGCTGGTCGGCTGGATGTCGCGCAAGGGCTTCGGCGCGCTGGCAGAGGTGCGCGGGCTGCTGGCGGTGCCGAGCGAGGCGACGTCCCGGCGCGGGAGCGGGCCGGATATGTCACGGCCCTGCGGGCCGCCAACATAGGTAACGGACAATGGTGATCGGGGAAACTCGATGGGAGTATTCGAGGCGCCCTCGGAACGAGCTGCCGACGCCGGCAAGCACGCCCGAGCAGATCGCTCGCTTTGTCGTCGAGGCTGCCGTCAACGCTCCGTCGGTGCACAACACGCAGCCATGGTGGTTCTACGGCCACGACGGCGAGATCGGCATGCACGCCGACCACGAGCGCAAGCTGCCGGTCGCCGATCCCGACGGCAGGGAAATGCTGGTCAGCTGCGGCGCCGCGCTGTTCACCGCCCGGGTGGCCCTGCGGTATCTCGGCATCGTGCCGCAGGTCAGGATCCGGTCAGATCCAGATCTGCCCAACCTGGTGGCCAGGATCACCTGGAGCGGCACGGCGCCGCCAGCCGACTACGAACGCGAGCTTTACGCCGAGATCCGCCGGCGCAGGACCCATCGCGGGGGCTTCGACGCCGAGCCGTTGCCAGACGGCGTTCTCTCGGCCCTCCGCGGACGAGGCATCGAAGGAGAACGCGACGCTGCGAATCCTGAGCGACGAGGCTGAGCGGAAGGCTCTCGGCGCGGTCGTCGAAGCGGCTGACTTCGCGCTTCGGCGAGACAGCGCCAGGGCACATGAGCAAGCGAGCTGGGCGCCTCCGCCGGGCAGCAAGCGGCGTGATGGCGTTCCGGCGACCTCCTATCCCGCCAGGCCGGAGCGCATTGAGCCGAACTTCGCGGGCCGCGACTTCGCTCGCGGTCACGGCTGGGGACTGCCGCCGGCCGGTCAAGGCCAGCTGCCGCGTTCGGCGGGCGTGGTCGCGCTGCTGGCCACCAGCTCGGACCGGCCCGACGACTGGGTCGGCGCGGGCCAGGCACTGCAGCGCGTCCTGCTCTACCTGTCGGCCTGCGGCCTCGCCGCAGCCCTGGACACCCAGCCGCTGGAAATCACCGCAGCTCCGCGATTTCATCAGGCTGCATTTCGCCGACGGATGTACCCGCAGATGCTGCTGCGCTTCGGCACTACCGATCAGCGTGCGGTCAGCGTCCGGCGGCCGTCGAGGACGTCCTGCTCTAGCCAGCGCGAGGCCCTAGGTCCTGCCGATCGCGGCCTTTGTCCTCTCCCTCGCCGTGGCTCACCGCGGTGAGATGAAGCTGGCGGCCAGATATGGCCTGAACAGAGGGAGGCATGCCGTTATGGGGACCATTCTGCTTGGCGTGGACGCGCAGCACTACGCTCCTGAAGCCACTGCGCTGGCGCGCGATCTGTGCCGGGCGACTGGCGACAAGATCATTCTGGTCCATGTGCACGAATTCGCGTCGGACGCTTCGGAAAGATGCAAGTGGATTGCACTCCCGAGGAGACCGACCAGCTGATCAGTGATGTCAAGGCGAGCTTGTCCGACTCGGGAATCGACGTGGACACCGAGATCTGGGAGGTCCCGGTCGGGCGGATCGCCAAGGCGATTCTCGAAGCGAGCGACGGGCACGACGCGCGATTCATCGTGCTTGGCTCCTCGCACAGCACTGACCTGCCGCACCTGCCCATCGGCAGTGTTGCGCTCAAGGTGTTGCACCACGCCCGGCGGCCAGTCATGGTCGTGCCCGGGCACGCAGGTCGCGAGACCGCGCCAGAGTCGGCCGTCGCCGGGGCAACGGCAGGCTGAGGGTAACGCAACCTGACCGATCAGGCCGTGCTCGGCGACGACAGTCCGGCAGCACGGCCTGACACGTGCGGGCCGGAGGCCCCGCGGATTCGATCGCACGGCTGACCTGAAGGGCCAACGTCGCCGGGTGACCAACGGCCTGCGGGATTCGGGACTGGGTGCCCTAGCAGGGCAGCGGCGCTCGGGCCCATATTGACGATATGCGAGAAAGATTGCTCGCCAGTTATGAGGAGGAGAAATGCCTGGAGTTGTCGTCGGCATCGATGACTCGGCCAATGCGCAGCACGTCCTGGACTGGGCGACGCGCGAAGCCGGCATTCAGCACGCCGACCTGACGGTTATGACAGTAGTACCAACCATCGTCAGTCAGTGGACTGGTCAGCCGCTGCACTTCCCCGGCGGAGAAGAGGCTGTGGAGCAGGCGCGGCAGGCCGCGCAGGACAAGGTCGCGAAGTCAACAAGCGACGCCAGCGGCCCGCAGCCGTCTTCGGTCACCGTGCAGGCCTTTTCCGGACACCCGGCGCAGGCCCTGATCGACGCATCGCGAGATGCCGACCTCATCGTCGTCGGCGCGCGCGGCGCCGGTGGCTTCGCCTCCCTGATGCTCGGCTCGGTTTCGACCCAGGTCGCGCACCACGCGGCCTGCCCGGTTGTCATCGTGCCAACGGGCCGGTAGTCCCCTTGGAGGCGATACGCCTGACCAGCCGGACTGCGGCTGCCTGAGCGCTCCCAGCAACGCGAAGGCGGCCGCAGCCTTGTTGCCCTGAGCTGATCAGCCGTCAGTCCTTCCGGCTGTCGCCGAGTCAGCCAGCGGGACTCGCCATTCGAACTCGGTGCCTCCTCCGGCGGCAGCGCAGATCTGCATCCGCCCGCCGAAGGCCGGCCGCCCGGTCGGCGAGGTTCGCAAGCCCGCTCCTGCGGCTCGTAGTCTTCATTCCTGATCCGTTGTCACGGACGGTCAGCACCGCGTCCTGGCCGACCTCGACTGATACATCGACGCTGGTCGCGGCGGCGTGCCGGGCGGCGTTCGAGAGTGCCTCGCGAAGTGCGTGGATCAGGTTCTCGGCAACCCCGGCAGGAAACGAATCGACCGGGCCGGCGAGCCGAAGAGCGGGCGCGAACCCGAGCGAGTCGGCGGCTTCCTCGACTATCTGAACGATCCTTGCCCGCACGCGAGGATTCTCGCGCTGGTCATGAGCCTGAAGCTCGAAGATCACGGATCGGATGTCGCGGATCGTTTCGTCGAGGGCGTCGATCGAGGTGTTCACGCGCTTGGCGGCTTCGCCGTCGGGGATGCGCGCGACGGCGCCCTGCAGCGACATGCCGGTGGCGAAGAGCCGCTGGATCACCTGATCGTGCAGGTCACGAGCGATTCGGTCCCTGTCGGCGAACAGCGCGAGGCGCTGGGCGTCCCGACGGTGCTCAGCAAGCTCGAGCCCAATGCCGGCCTGTGCCGCGAACGTGGTCGCCATGTCGGTCGCGCGCGGCGACAACGGCATCGACCCGCTGAGCCGTCCCGCGGTCATGACACCCCTGACACCGCCGGGCGGCCCGAGCGGGAAAACGACGGCAGGGCCCAGGTTCAGCCGTTTGCGCGTGATCGGAGCGACCCGGTCGTCATGGCTGAAATCGTCGATGACAAGCGGCGTGCCGCTCGCCATCACCATGCCGGAGGCTGAGCCCTTGGTGCGCAGGATCAGGCCGAGCGCGCTGTCTGCGCCCGCGCCCGCGGCGTGCTCGATGACCAGCTGCTCCTCGCCAGCCGGAAGTGCCAGCACCACGAGATCCGCACCTGCGATGTCCAGGGCCTGCCGCGTGATGAGCCCCAGCACCGCGTGCGGCTGGGCATCGGACATCAGCATCTGGGTGACCTCGGCGTTCGCCGCCAGCCACTGTTGCTGCCTGCGCGCCTCGGCGTACAAGCGAGCATTGTCGATCGCCACGCCCGCTGCGGCGGCGAGGGCGACCATAAGGGCCTCGTCGTCCTCGTCGAAGGGAACTCCGCTCCGCTTATCGGTGAGATAGAGGTTGCCGAAGATCTCGTCCCGCACCCGGATCGGCGCTCCCAGGAACGAGGTCATTTGCGGGTGACCCTGCGGAAACCCGGAGGAGCGCGGGTCGGCGGCGATGTCGGTGATGCGCAGCGGGCTGGGGTTGCTGATCAGCTCGCCGAGCAATCCGCGGCCCTGCGGCCAGTGGTGAATCTTCGTGATCTGGTCGTCGTCGATGCCGACGGGCACGAACTCGATGAGCCGGCCCGCCTCACCGACGACTCCGAGCGCGCCATATCGGGCATCGACGAGCCCGACCGCGGCGGTAACGATCCGGTGCAGCGCCTGCTCGAGTTCGAGCTCGCCGCCGATCGCGACCACCGCCTCGAGCAGCGAGCGCACCCGGTCGCGCGCGTTGAGCGCTGCCTCAAGGCGAACCTGGAGTTCCTTCAGCAGGTCATCCAGGCGCAAATGCGGAAGCAGCGGTTGTGACCCCTCCACGGGCAACTCCCGAAGCGCTGGCAGTACTGACAGGCCGATGGTATCCAGGCGCCTGGCGGCATCGACCCCGAGGGAAACTCTTTGGTCCCTGGACACGGTGACGCGGATCGCGGGGGACCTTGCCCACGTGCGTCGCCTGGCGCCGGCCGTCAGAGTATGGTCCATGGCGATTCGGCACGCTTCGCAGCCCGCGAGCCCGCCGATCCCCGCAGTGGACATCGCCTCAGCGGCCGCCTTGAGCGGGACGCGCGTGCTCGGTGCGCTCTCAGCTAAGGCGGAAGGACTGACGGATCAGGAGGCAGCGCGACGGCTGGCTGCAAACGGCCCGAACGCGGTCCGCACGCATCGCGCCGAACTGCTGCCGGTCATTGCGAGGCAGCTACGCTCGCCCCTGCTCGTGCTTCTGGCCGTCACCGCCGTCGCCTCCTACTTCGTCGGCGAGAGAAGTGACGCCCTGATTATCGGGCTGATCTTGTCGGCCTCCGTGGGCCTCGGGTGCGTGAACGAGTACCGCGCGGAGAAGACCGCCGAGGCCTTGCACTCACGGATGCAGCATCGGTGCGTCGTGCGCCGGGATGGCCGCCCGGTTTCCGTCGAGGTGACCACGCTGGTGCCCGGCGACGTCGTCGATCTGCGCCTCGGCGACGTGGTGCCCGCCGACATCCGGCTGCTGAACGCTGTCGGCCTGGAGTGCAACGAATCTGTTCTTACAGGGGAGTCGGCAGCCGTCGAGAAGGCCGTTGACGCTGTCCCTGACGGAACTGGCGTGGCCGAACTCACTAGCGCCGCGCTGATGGGCTCCGTCGTCGTCGCGGGCTCGGGCCGGGGGGTGGTCACTGCGACGGGGGCCGCGGCCGAGTTCGGCAGGATCGCCCTCGGCCTCGGCGATCGCCAGGCCGAGACGGCCTTCCAGGTGGGCCTGCGACGATTCTCGCTGCTGCTGGTGCAGGTCGCTGCTGTGCTGACCGTCGCGATCTTCGTGATCAACGTGCTGCTGCACAGGCCCGTTCTCGACGCCCTGCTGTTCTCCCTCGCGATCGCCGTCGGCATCTCGCCTCAGTTGCTTCCGGCGGTCGTGTCCACGAGCCTCGCGGCGGGCTCGCGGCAGCTCGCGCGGCAGAAGGTCCTGGTCAAGCGCCTCGTCTGCATCGAGGACCTCGGCGACGTCGAGGTCCTTTTCACCGACAAGACCGGCACGCTGACCGAAGGCCGGATCAGCTTCATGCGGTCGCGCGGCGTCCATGGCGAGCCCGACGACGATCCCGTGCGTCTGGGCCTGCTGTGCAATGAGGCGGAAGTCGAGGACGGCGCCGCGGTCGCGGGCAACCCGCTGGACCTGGCGCTGTGGGAGTCGCCGGCGGCGTCGGCGCTGGTGGCGGCCGTGGCCGCGGAACGGCGCGTCGCGATCCTGCCCTTTGACCACGAGCGCCGCCTGGTGAGCGTGCTCGTCGAAGATCAAGCGAGGAGAGCGGACGCTGATCGCCAAGGGCGCGCCGGAAGCCATCGTCGCCAGGTGCGCCGCCGATGCCGGAAGACGCCAAGGCCGCGCTCGCGATCAGAGTTCGCCGCCGGCAACCGGGTAGTCGCCGTTGCCACCAGGCCCGCGGCGGACCTGGCGGAACTCACGCCGGCCGACGAGTCGCGGCTTGACTTCCGCGGCCTGCTTGTCTTCCTTGACCCGCCCAAGACCAGCGCCGCCGCGGCGCTGCGGAGGCTGCACGATCTCGGCATCGCGGTTAAGGTCGTCAGCGGCGACAACGCGGAAGTGAGCGCGAAGGTGTGCGGCGATCTCGGCCTGCCCGTCCGCACACCGCTGACGGGCCACGACGTCGAGACGGCGTCGGACGCTGACCTCGCGGGGCTCATCGGCACCTCAACCGTCTTCGCGCGCGTGAGTCCCGAGCAGAAGGCCAGGATCGTCCGGGTCCAGCGCGCTGCCGGGCATTCCGTGGCCTTCCTGGGCGACGGCGTCAACGACGCGCTGGCGCTGCACGCCGCGGATGTCGGGATCTCGGTGGACTCGGCAACCGACGTCGCCAAGGATGCCGCCGATGTGATCCTGCTCGAGAAGGACCTCGACGTGCTGGCCGACGGTGTCGTTGGCGGTCGGCGCATCTTCGCCAACACCATCAAGTACGTCATGATGGGAACGTCGAGCAACTTCGGCAACATGTTCAGCGCGGCCGCAGCGTCTGCGCTGCTGACGTTCCTGCCGATGCTCCCGTCGCAGATTCTGCTCAACAATCTGCTCTATGACGCGAGCCAGCTGACGATACCGACGGACAATGTCGATCCTGATCAGCTCGCACGGCCGTCGCACTGGGACATGAGCTTCATCCGCCGGTTCATGCTGTTCTTCGGGCCGGTCAGCTCTTTGTTCGACTTTGCCACTTTCGGCGTGATGCTATGGGTTTTCCATGCCGGGCCGAGCCTGTTCAGGACCGGATGGTTCGTCGAATCGCTGGCTACCCAGACCCTGGTGGTGTTCGCGATCAGAACGCGAAGGATTCCCTTCTTCCGCAGTCAGCCGAGCCTGCCGCTCGCGCTCGCAGCCATCGGCGTCGTGACCGTCGGCGCCGTCCTGCCGTTCACGCCTGTCGCGAGCACGCTAGGGTTCCGTCCGCTGCCATTCGCGTTCTTCGCTGTTCTGGGGTTGATGGTGTTGTGCTACCTCGGCTTGATCGAGGCAGGGAAGCGGGTGTTCTATCGCCAACAGGCGACCCGTGGTCGCAGGCACCGCGATCTGACGGACCGAATCCAGCGCAGGTCGGCCCGGTTTAGCAGCGTCCATACGATCCGCGCCAGGGCCGGGCGACCGAATGCCTGGTCCCGCCGCAGGCCGAAGGTCCCGCAGATCAGAGCCTGAATGCTCCTGCGCACGGCTTGCGGCAGACGGCAGCCTGAGTGGCATGATCGCAAGCATCGGGGACAGGCTGCTGGTCGACGGAACCCGGGTCGGCCTCATCATCGCCGTACCGCACCAGGACGGCACGCCGCCGTACATCGTGAAATGGCTCAGCGATGGTCATATCGCGATGGTTGTGCCCGATCACCACATGCGTGTCGAGCGTGCGGACGAGCGGCCCGCGCTGTCGTGACCAAAGTCCCGCCCGCATGGGACCGTCATCCCTGCCGGGCGGCCGCGTGCTGGGCCATTGTGGGAGTGCCCGGCCGGGTCCTGGCCGGGATGAAGATTGATTTACCGAACTGGAGCCTGACATGTATCCGTCGGCGATTGACCTGAATGGGTCGAGCAGCGTGCTGCACTGGTCGTTCATCGATATTTCTGTCGCGAACCTGATCGTGATCGCGGTGATGGTGGTCATCTTCGGCGCCGCGCTGATCATCCGATTCCCGCACCGGTCGGGCAGCGACCTCCCGCCCGACGACAGCCCGTCCGATTTGGCGGCTGCTTCTGCCGCGGCCGAGCCCGGCGACGCGGGGATGTGGACCGCCAAGGTCAGGACGAAGGCGGCGCAGGTGTTGCCGCCGAAGAAACTGCTGCCTGACCGCCAGCCTGCGTACGTCTCGTCCTGGATCTACGTCTTCGGCGTGGCCAGCCTCGTCGCCCTCGGCATCGTGATCGTCTCCGGTTTCGGGCTGGCCCTCGGCGGCTCGGACTGGTGGCACACCAACGCCGTCGGGCACTACTTCAACAGCGTGCACCTCTGGTCGGTCGAGCTGTTCATGGCGTTCCTGGTCATCCACCTGTGGGGCAAGTTCTGGATGGCAGCCTGGCGCGGCCGCCGGGCAATGACGTGGATCACCGGCGTGATCGCGTTCGGCGCTTCGGTCGTGACCGCGTTCACCGGCTACCTGTCGCAGGAGAACTTCGACTCGCAGTGGATCGCCACCAACGGCAAGGACGCGTTCAACGCCGTCGGCATCGGCTCGGTCTGGAACGCGATGAACTTCGGCCAGATGTTCATGTGGCACATCGTCCTGATGCCCCTCATCCTCATTGCGATCGTGGGCGCGCACATCCTGCTGGTCAGGATGCGAGGCGTCAGCCACCCGCTGCCGGAGAGGCCGGCCAGGGGGCGGGCAGCCCGCAAGGCGGCGGCGGCCGCCGACGCCGGGCCGTGGCGCGGCCCGAACCGCCGCTACGACATCCTCAAGGAGGGGGCGATCGCGACGCTCGTCGTCGGGGCCCTCACGCTGGTCATGGCGGGCGTGCTGTCGTCGCCGGATGTCCCCCCGGTGACGATGCAGACCTGGGGCAAGGTCGCTCCAGTGGACCTGGTCTACACGGCCGCCACGGAGCTTAACGGCGCGTCGGGCACGGCCACCTACGGCCCGCCGTACAACAACGGCACCGGGGGCGTCCAGCAGGTCGGGCCGGTGAACTGGCAGAAGGTAGCCGGGATCACCCAGCCGATCAACGCTTCGCGCGTCTTCGTGATCGGCCCGCTCTCGTCCCTCGCGAAGACCACCCCCGCCCTCGCGACTGCGCTGGCGACCTACAACGCGGCAACGCCCGCTCAGCAGAACAAGTGGGCGACCGTCTACGCAGACGCGACCGCGCCTGGCGCCAAGAAGGTGCCGTTCCGCGGCGGGAACCTGAACCTGCCGGCCGCCGGGCCGGTGCCAGTGATGATGTCCTACGAGCTGACCATGGCACGCAGCGGATCGCTCGACTCTGACCTGCTCGCCCAGCGGCAGTTCTACGGCAGCGACTTCACCAAGCCGTTGCTGTTCATCGCCGACGGCGGCTACTACAACAACCTCGCCGCCAAGATGAACCTCACCGGCGACACCTGGGGGGTGATGAACGAGACCGGCAACTACCCCGGCCAGCCCTGGCTCTGGCTGTATCAGATGTGGTATCACGTCTCGCCGTTCCAGAACTCGGGCAGCGTCGACATCTGGGCCGTCTACCTGACCGGCATCGGCACGATCCTGCTGCTTCTCGTCCCGTTCATCCCCGGGCTCCGCGACATTCCGCGCACCATCCCGGTCTACCGGCTCATCTGGCGCACCTGGTACAAGTCGGCGAGCACGCCAGCCGATTCAGGGCAGCAGGCCACCGACAAACCAACCCCCCACCACGTGTGACCGGACCTCAGGGCTGGCCCTTGCGGTATGGCAACTCAGCTTGATAGCGAGTCAACCGCAAGGCCAGCCTCGGGCACAGCCGCACGGCCTCGCGCGCATGCGCCTCGAGGTCGGGCGGCACCTGGCTGACGATCATCGGGTATCCCCAGTCGTCCAGGCGGATCAGCTCGGGCAGAAGCTCGGCGCAGAGCCCGCGCCCCTCGCACGCGATCATGTCTACAGACAGCTTCATCCTTACCTCCATACCGGCGGGGACAGCGCGCTCCTCCGGCCGGGCACACCACTGCACCAGCCGCTGGCGTGCCGCTCGATCTCGGGGCCGAACGTCCGCAGTGCGCTCGCCACCATGGCGACCGTGCCATCCGGGTGTTTGCACGCACCGCGCCCATGGCCCACCTGCGCGATCCATCGGCGCAGCGCGACCAGGTCGGCGCCGCGGCCACCGGCGAGCCGCTCGAGCTGACCGGCGATGGCGTCCAGGCCGAACACGCACGGCCCGCACTGACCGGCCGACTCGCCGGCCAGATAGCGCGCGATCCTGGCGGTCTCCGCCAGGCCGCACACGTCGGCGGGCAGCGCGCCGAGCAGGCCAGCGCCCAGGCCCGCGCCGACAACCCGGAGCCCGTCGCCGGACAGCGGCAGGTCGGCCGCCCGCGCCGGGTCGACCCAGCTGCCGAAGTATCCGCCAACCAGCAGTCCGCCCAGCCGGCCCGACGGCCCGTCCGCCAGGTCGAGCACCTCGCGGATTCGGCATGCCGATCTCGACTTCGTAGACCCCTGGGTGCTTCACCGCCCCTGCCAGCGTCACCAGCATGGATCCTGGCTGCTCGCCGCGTGCCGACGCCGCGGAACCAGGCGGCGCCGTAGCGGGTGATCAGTGCGAGATGCGCGAGCGTCTCCACGTTCTGAACCAGGGTCGGCCTGCCGTGCAGCCCACGCTCGGACAGTCGCCGCTGGCTCGCCTTGGGCTTGGGCACCCTGTCCTCGAGCCAGTGCACCACGGCGCTGGCCTCGCCAGCCACGAAGGCGTCGGCCGCGGAAACGACCGACAGCCGCACGCGGTCTATGCGCGCCCGCTGCCGCTCGGCGACGGCCGAAGCCACCAGATCCGCCACTGCGGCGTGCACCACGATGATGGCCTCCTTCGCGCCGACCAGGTCGGCCGCCGCCGCCGCGCCGTCGAGCACTAGATGCGGCGACTGTGCCAGCAGGACTTTGTCCTTGGCGCTCAGCGGCTCGCCCTCGGTGCCGTTGCCGATGACGACCGCGTGCCTGCGGGCTGCGACGGCCGCCAGTTTGCGCGCGGTCGGAAAGCCGGCACCGCCGCGACCTGCCAGCCCGGCAAGTTCCACCTCGCCTATCAGCTCCTCGCGCAAGCGCGCGGACCGGACAGCTAGCGCCGGCGGCCCGTACCGGTCCATATGATCGGCCAGGCGGACCGGACCGGCGCCGCGGTAGGCGGGCAGCAGCCTGGGAAGCCCGGCTGGTCCGGTTGCGATGACGGCGTGCGGCCGGCTGGCCGGCCGCGCTCCGCGCGGGGGTATCACGTGTGCTTCTCCTTTCTGTCGCGATCGGCCGTGGTCAGCGCACTGATCCGCCGACCGGCGGGCGCGCCGGGCTGGCTGTTGGCGGCTCCGGCACCGGGCCAGGCCTGGCGCGTTTGACGAGCCTGACCACGACGGCGGTGGCGACGGCCGTCAGCGAGCCCCACTCGCTGGCTGCCACCCACCACAGGTGCTGGTCATAGACGGCCGCGGTGATCGCGTGCACGAAGGCGACCGGCCAGGCCAGGTAGGCGAGGTAGTGCACAGCCCGCCAGGCACGCAGCCCGAGCCTGTTTCGCAGCAGGCTGGTGACGAGGACCGCGCCTCCCAGGTCGACTGCCAGCGTGCCCGCTCCGATCGCGACCGTCTCGTAGTGCGACGCGAACGGCAGCACGGAAGCCATCCAGCTGATCGACACGTACGGATCGAGCAGCGCGGTCGCGACGTGCAGGCCGAGCAGCGCCACCGCGAACAGCGACAGGGTCCTGTGCAGGTCGGCGACCGCGAACCGCGGCCAGCGCCGCGACGCAGCTCCGGTCCTCGTTGACACGCCGAGTACCACGACGGCGCTGAACAAGATCAGCAGCACTACGCCGCTCGCCCGGGACACGAGCCACAGTCCCTGCGATCCTGCGGCCGCCGCTGTCGCCTGGGCAGCGATCGCATGCCCGCTCATCTGGTCTCTCCTTTCCGCCCAGGTGGCCAGCCAGGAGTCTGCTGGCGGACTGACAAGCCCGTCTTCCGCCTTCGGCCAGCCGCCGGTCCTGGTGATCTGGCCGTCGTGACCGATCAGCCGGGCTGGCACGCCCTGATCGGCCAGCCACGCGGGCGCGTGCGCACCCGCCACGATCGCCGCCGTCGCCGCGGCGTTGGCCTCGGCGCAGCTAGCCGCGGCGACCGTGACCGTGCGCCACGGACCGTCGGCGGGCATCCCGGTGCGCGGATCGATGATGTGATGCATCACCTGGCCGGCCCGCACCCAGCGCCGGCAGGTGCTGGACGACGTCGCGAGCCCGCCTCTGGCGAGCCTGATCTGCTGGACGATCGCGGGATCGGCTGTTTCGCCCGGCAGGCTGGCTGCGCGCGGCCGGTCCTGACTCGCGGCACGATCCGGTCTCGGCAGGTTCCTGGCGGCCCTGACCTGCCGGTGCTCGTCGGCGATCAGCACCGGCCAGCCGCCCGCCGGCGGCTGGCCGGCAACCGCGATGTCGCCGCCGAGGCTCACCAGCACGCCGCCGTACCCGGCGCTCGCGTATGCGGCTGCTGCGGCGCGGTCAGCGCCGAGTCCCTTGGCGGTCGCGCCGAGGTCCAGCAGCACGCCTGCAGGCCAGGTGAGTTCATTCCCGCGCAGGTGAATTGCCTGCCAGCCGGCATGAGCCAGCGAGTTCGGTGAAAGCGGGGCGGCATTCGGCTCGATCGCGGCGAAGTCCCGGTCGTACCCGATCCTGATCAGCGCGGCGCCGACCGTCGGATCACAGCGTCCCTCGGTCCACGCCGCCGCCGCGAGCGCGGTCCTGATCGCCTCGGCAAGGCCGTCGCTCACCTGGTGGCGGCCGCCGCCGGCGGCGTGCAGGACGGAGATCTCCGAGTCGGCGCGAAACCTGCTTGCCTGCGCGTCGAGGGCGGCGAGCTCGTCGTCCACCACTGCGAGCATGCCGGTCAGGTTCGCGGCCGGCCAGACGGCGAGCCTTGCCGTCGTGCCGAGCGCATCCCGGTCTGCGGCCGCGATGGCGCTAGATCCCACGCTGACCCTGCTCCACGCCGGGCGCGTGAGCAGCAGTCCGGTCGCGCTCATCTAGTTGTCACCCCCGCCAGCGCTGCGCCCCGCGCCGACGGCACCTGAGCCGCCCGAGGTCACGACCGGGCCATTCGCTGCTGGTGCCCCGGACTTGACGGCGCCCGGCGTGGCCGGAATGTTTGCCTGTCGTGTGACCGACCGTGGTGCCGCTCGTCGACGCGGCTGGCATCGCATGAGCCAGGTAGCCGGTCGTGGCTGCGACGGCAGCGATCAGCGCAGCCGCCGTCCAGGTCGACGTCCGCCTCGACGCCCGGACGCCGCGGTCGCGGGCGTAGGCAGCGGGCGGGTAGGCCCTGGGATCGTAGTTATCGGGTCTGTAGTCAGCTGGCGGTAGGTGGCCACCAGGTGGTCCGTAGTCGTAAGGCCCGTATCCGGGCCGGGCGCCTTCATTCTCCTCAGGCATGACAGTCCTCCTTCGCACCTCGCCACCGACTACCGCAAGGTGCCTTCAGCCTGCCTGCGGGCAGATTCGAGCAACGTGAGAGGACGATGTGATCGGCTCACATCTTCGGCGCGTAGCGTGCCTGAAAACGGGACGCCGGCCTGCCTTGCTCGGGTACCGGCAGCACTTGCGTAACCTGCCGGTGTGCGGGTTCTTGTCGTCGAAGACGAGGCCAAGATGGCCAGGCTGCTCAAGCGCGGACTTGAGGAGGAGGGTCATGCGGTTGATATGGGCGCGGACGGGCCCGAGGGATTCTGGCTCGCCACCGAGAACAGCTACGGGCTGATCGTGCTCGACGTCATGCTGCCCGGGTTCGACGGATTTGAGCTCTGCCGCAAACTGCGCACCGCGGGCAACTGGACGCCGGTGCTGATGCTGACGGCAAGGGACGCGGTCGACGACAGGGTCAGGGGCCTCGATGCGGGCGCGGACGACTACCTGGTCAAGCCCTTCAGCCTGCGGGAGCTCAGCGCCCGGCTGCGCGCGCTGGCCCGGCGGGACGACCGGGCCAGGCCGGTCGTGCTGAGCGAGGGCGATCTCCGGCTCGACCCGGCCGCCAAGCGAGCCTGGCGCGGATCGACCGAGCTCCAGCTCTCGCCCAAGGAGTTCACGCTCCTCGAGCTCTTCCTGCGGCACCCAGGCTCGGTCCTCACGCGATCGCAGATCATTGACGCGGCGTGGGATTTCGCCTATGAGGGCACGTCTAATGTCGTCGACCAGTACGTCACGTATCTCAGGCGCAAGATCGACACACCGTTCGGCAGGCACGACATCGAGACGGTGCGCGGGATGGGCTACCGGCTCAGGCGCGCCGAGCCGGAGTAGCTGCGATGTCCATCAAGCTGCGCGTGGCCGGCGTCTTCACCCTGGCGCTGGCTGTCGCGTTCGCCCTCGGCAGCTGGCTGCTGATCAGTCAGCTGCACGCCAGCCTGCTCAGCTCCCTGGACAAGACGGTCACGGCGCAGCTCGGCCCTTACCACTCGGCGCGGAGCGTGACGAGCGCGAAGAAGATCGGCGTGCCCGACAACTCGCTGGCGCAGATCATCAGCGCGACAGGCAAGGTCCTGCGGTTCAGCTCGGAGGCAGGGCCGAAGCGACTGCTCAGCCCTGGCCAGGTCAGGCTCGCGAGGTCGCAGGGCCTGACCAAGACGGTCGGCGACGAGCAATTCAGGTTCCGTGCCGCACCGGTCGGGCATACCGGCGCTGTCGCGCTGGTCGGAGTGTCCACGGAGGATCTGGTCTCCGGCCCGCTGGGCACGGAAACTGCGGCGCTGATTGTCGGGGGCGTGATCTTCGTTGTTGTCGGCGCGGTCGGCGCCTTCTGGCTGGCCGCCGCCGCGCTGTCACCGGTGGAACGAATGCGCCGCGAGGTAGCGGCGCTGTCGGCCAGCGATTCGGCGGCTGGCGTGCAGGTGCCGCGCACGCGCGACGAGCTCGCAGCTCTCGCGGGCACCATGAACGACCTGCTCGGCCGGCTGCACTATGCGCTGACCAGGCAACGGGAGTTCGTTGCTGACGCCAGTCACGAGCTGCGGACGCCGCTGGCTGTGCTGGGAGCCGAGCTTGAGCTGGCGGGCCGTCCTGGCCGGACCAGGGACGAGCTGGTTGACGCGGTGGCTAGTGCCGAGGACGAGGTTGCCAGGCTCACCAAGCTGACCAATGACCTGCTCGCGCTAGCCCGCAGCGACGAAGGCAAGCTGCCGGTCACCAGGGCGCCGACGGGGGTGCGGGACCTGCTCGAGCGAAGCGCCGCGCGAGCTGCAGGACCGGCGGCTGCGCCGCGGGCCGTTTGTGTCGTGGACGCGCCGCAGGACTTGGTGGCGGCGCTGGACGCGGACCGCGTCCGCCAGGCCGTGGACAACCTGGTCGACAACGCGCTGCGATTCGCCCCGCCCGGATCACAGATCACGATCACGGGGCGCGCAGAAGGCTCGAGCCTGGTCATCGAGGTCGCCGACGCCGGGCCTGGCTTCCCTGCCGACTATCTGCCGCACGCGTTCGAGCGATTCAGGCGCCCGGACGCCGGCCGGACCAGGTCGGACGGCGGCGCCGGGCTCGGCCTGGCGATCGTCTCGGCGGTCGCGGCCGCGCACGGCGGCCTCGCGTCGGCACGCAACGGCCCGCGCGGCGGCGCGATCGTGGCCCTCGAGCTGCCAGGCGCGATGCTGAGCTAGCGACGACCCGGCCCTGAACCCGTGCCCCGGATTGGCCGTTATCTAAGTACTTCCCCAATGGTGGTGCTGGCTGGATCACAGGCACAGCGAATGCAGAGAAAGAGCACGGGTCAATGTCCAAAACTAAGGCCAGCTTGCCGCCATCGCCGTCCCCCGCCGCGACGGGCGTGGCCGGCTCAGCGAACCTGGGGACGCTGCGCAACGTGATCCCGGTCGTCAAGCAGCAGGCCCTGATCCGCACGCGCATCGTGGGATACGCCTACGAGTTCGACCACGGGTTCGTCTGGCAGCCCGATGACGCCGGGCCGCAAGCCCACCGCTGGGACCAAGTGGCGACTGTCCACTGGTTCGCCAGCCAGAATTACACCAACGGCGCCTATACGGGCACCCAGTACTGGCTTACTCTCGCGAGCACGGACGGGCGGAGCCTGAAGTTCCCCGGCTGGTGCAAGGATCCCTGGGCCAAAGGGGGACGCAACGCCGATCCGCTGGCGCCCGGCTATCTGCTCTACCAGTTCCTGATCCGCGCCCGCGACACCGTCTCCGCCGCCCAGCTCCCAGGCGCGATCGCCGCCCTCAACCGCGGGGAACAGCTGGCCTTCGGCGATCTGCAGATCAGCGCCACCGGGATCCAGGCGCCGAAGGGCTTCGTCCCGTGGTCATCGGTCAAGGCGGTCAACATCTACCAGGGCCGAGTGTCAGTACGGCAAGAAGGCAAGTTCTTCTCGCTGTCATCTCAGGCGGCGGAGAAGATCGCGAACTGCCCGCTGTTCCTGATCCTCGCTCAGACGCTGACCCGCCAGGCCGCCAGTTGCGGCCCGGCGGGTGCCTGACCGGGTGCTCCAGCACGTTGGCCATCACCGCTACTAGACATGTGCGGTTATTGACACGTGTGAATTTTCACACATAACATCTCCTGCATGGTCGATGTCTTCCGGGCACTAGCTGATCCGCGGCGGCGTGCGCTGCTCGACCAGCTGGCCGCACGCGACGGCCAGACGCTTACCGAACTGGCAGCCGCTCTGCCGGAACTTACGAGGTTCGGAGTCATGAATCACCTGAAGGTGCTGCAGGACGCCGACCTGATCGCCACCCGCAAAGCCGGGCGGTACACCTACCACTACCTCAACCCCGTCCCCATCCAGCTGGCCGCTGACCGATGGATCTCGCGGTACGCCGCGCCGTGGGCGCACGCCCTCGGGGACATCAAGCGAGCCGCCGAGGAGGCAGTCATGACAGAACCGGACCCACTGCGGCACGTCTACACCGTGCTCATCCGGGCGACTCCTGAACAGGTGTGGCAGGCGATCACCGACTCGCACTACACCCGCCAGTACTTCTTCGGCACAGAGGTGACCAGTGACTGGGCTCCCGGGTCTCCTTTCGTCTACACCTACCCCGACGGCACCGTCGCCCTGGAAGGAAAGGTGCTGAAGGCTGACCCGCCGAACCTGCTGGTCACCACCTTCGACGCACGGTGGGAGCAGGCAGTAGCCGATGATCCGCCGTCACGCGCGACCTGGCAGATAGAGCCAGCCGGAGAGATAACCAAGCTCACCGTCACCCACGACGGACTCGCCGCCGACACCGCCACATTCCAGCAGATCGGCCAGGGCGTGCCCACCATCATCAGCAGCCTGAAAAGCCTGCTCGAGACAGGTGCCGCCCTCCCCATCGGCTAACCCGCCGCCAATCAGCAAGGAGATGAGCAATGGACGCCACCACACTGCGCCAGGCTTACCACGACCTGCTCGCCGTGGCCGACGCCGGCTCGTTCCAGCCACCGCCCCCTGGCGAATGGGACGCCAGCTACCTGCTTGCCCACGTCGCCAGTGTCGATGCCGCCATCATCGCGGTGGCCCTCGCTGTCGTCTCTGGCCAGCGCCCGGCATACGACAACCGCGTCTCCCTGGACCCGTCCAACCTCGACCGGCTCGCCGCAGCTGACGCCGCCGACACGGTTCGCAAGCATGGCGAGCTACTGTGTACCGTCACCGAGCAGGTCAGCGATCGCGACCTCGATGTCCTCATCCCCGCGCTCATCGTCTCCAAGGACCAGGTCGTTCTGGACCAGCAAATCCCGCTCCGCATGCTTATCCAGGCCGTGGCCGACTTTCACCTGCCGCAGCACGCCAAGCAGCTGCAATCCCTGAGAGCCAGGACGCCTGATATTGACACGTCCCCGCACGACGTGGGATCTACTTGATCACGAGCCATTCCGGCTGGGGAGGGGCATCCGGCGGTGTTGCTGATCGTGATGTACCAGTCGCTGACGTGGCGGCTGCATCCGGGCGAGACGTTCACGTTCGGACGGGCGGAGACCTCCACTGCCGTCCTTCCGGCCGAGGATCTCGGGCTCTCGCGGCACGCCGGGAGTTTCCGGTATCAGCATGACTCCTGGTGGGCACGCAACGACAGCCGCTCGTCCTTGCTGTACCTGTCGGGAGATCTGGGGTTCCGGGTGGACCTACCCCCAGGCATGCAGATACCGCTGCAGCAGTGGCATATCAAGGTCCGCTTGCAGGGGGCTCAGGGTGATTACAGTCTGCGGCTCCGGCTGCCCGATCTCGATGACGTGGCTGACCTGCCGGACGAAGCCGGCGAACCCGATGGCGAGATGGCGCTGGCGGGCGGCGGACCGACGACGCCAGGCGGCCTGGAGACGAGCACGCACCGCCCGACCCGGCTGAGCGATGACGACAAGCTCGTGCTGGCCGCGCGTTTCGAGGAGTACCTGACCTGGCGTCATGTCGGCGACCCGGCGCCGCGCAGCGCCGCGGAGACGGCCGTGCGGATCGGCTGGCAGGCGCACACGGTGATCAAGCGCTGCGAGAACATCAGGAATCGCTACATCCGCGGAGGCGCCCCGGGGATGCGGGGGCCGCGCGCCCTGGAGGAGCTGATCCGCCTGCTCATGTCCACCGGCGCGCTGACGGCCGACGACCTGCGGCGCCTGCCGCTCGAGGACGAGCCGGTCTGACCATCCGGCCGTGCCGTGGGGACCCCTTCCCGCATCGGGTCCCGTGGGGACCGCTCCCTATCGACTGGCTGGCCGGCCCTGCATAGCGTTGCGCCGTCCGCTGTGACCGGCCTACATAGGTAAGGCCATCTTGCCCGGCTTGGTCAGGCGGCTTGGAGGGAAGCCATGAAAGGACTGGATCGATCGTTGCGGCTGGCAAGGCTCGCCGGCTGCGCGGCACTGGCGTCCGGTCTGGCGGCCGTCACTGTGGCCGGGGCGCAGGCCGCCGAGTGCGCAGGTACAGGGGAGGCTGCCGGGCCTCGACCAGCACGCGGTCGCGAGCTGGGGCGCCAACGGCATCGGCGAGCTTGGCGACGGCACCATGACGGCGAGAGCGCAGTGGGGCTCTGTCGGCGGGCTTGGCAGGGGCATCGTCCAGGCCGCAGCCGGCGGGACCTTCGGCCTGGCGCTAAGTTCCGACGGCACGGTCTGGTCCTGGGGCAGCAACGGCGCCGGTCAACTCGGCGACGGCACCACGACCTACCGCACCACGCCAGTCCAGGTGACAGGGCTGTCCGGAGTGATAGCCGTGTCGGCCGGCATCGACCACAGCCTGGCACTGCGTTCGGATGGAACTGTGTGGGCATGGGGCGCAAACCGGTACGGTCAGCTCGGCATCGGGGCAACAAGCTCGGCCCAGCTCACGCCGGTCCAGGTGTCCGGGCTTACCGGCATCACCAAAATCTCAGCTGGCGGCCTGTTCAGCCTGGCGCTGCGCTCCGACGGCACCGTGTGGGCCTGGGGCTATAACGCTAGCGGCGAGCTCGGCAATGGCACGACGGCCGACAGCGACATTCCAGTTCAGGCCACGGGCCTGTTTCGGGTAGTCAGTATCGCCGCAGGCGCGGACTCCTCCCTTGCTATCCGCACAGATGTCAAGACCGGCACCAGCGCGGTCTGGGCGTGGGGCAGCAACTCCGCGGGACAGATCGGCGACGGCACGCTCACCGACCGAATCGTCCCAAAGCGGGTGAACGGCATCGGCACTGCCGGCTTTGTCGGCGTGGCCGTCGGCGACGGCTTCGCGCTCGCGCTCCGTTCCGACGGCTCGGTCTGGGCCTGGGGCGCGGACGGCTACGGTCAGCTTGGCCTCGCGCCGCAGGTCACCGCGGTGACCATCCCCGTGCTGAGTATCGCCGCAGGCAGCGGGATCACCGCGCTGGCGGCCGGGGTGAACCATGCGCTCGCGCTCAGGTCCGACGGCACCGTGCTGGCCTGGGGTAACAACTCCTATGGTGAGCTCGGCGACGGCAGCACAGCCGCGGTCAGCGGACCCGTACAGGTGGCCGGCCTCAGCAACGCGACGCAAGTTAGCGCTGGCTGGGAGTTCAGTATCGCCATCTACATGCCGCCGTGGGTGAATCGGCGGTAGAGGTCAGAATTGATGGCGGGGACAATAGGCCGCATGACGTCGTGGTACTGCCTGCCGGCCGCCAGGGACTGGAGCTGTTCCTCCTTGCGCGGGGACGCACACGCCTTTCACCAGTCGCTGCCGGACTATTCGCCGACGCCGCTGGTCTCAGTACCCGAACTCGCCGCCGAACTGGGGGTCGGCCGGTTGCTGGTCAAAGACGAGTCGTCCCGGCTGGGCCTGCCCGCGTTCAAGGTGCTAGGCGCCTCTTGGGCTTGCTGGCAGGTGCTTCAAAGACGCCCCGGTGCCATGCTGGTGACCGCTACGGACGGTAACCACGGCCGCGCTGTGGCCAGGATGGCGGCTCACTTCGGTGTCGCGGCGACTGTGTTCGTCCCGGAGGTGATGCTCCCAGCGACCGCCGGACGAATAGCGGACGAAGGGGCGACGCTCGTGTGGGTCGACGGCGACTACGACGACGCCGTTCGTCGTGCCGCGGCCTTCGCAGCCGATCAGCCTGACCGGGCCCTGGTCCAAGACACTGCCTGGGCCGGCTACGAGCAGGTGCCCGCCTGGATCGTCCAGGGCTATCAGACGTTGCTCGACGAGGTCGACACCCAGCTCGGCGGGGCTCCGGACCTCGTGGCGGTCCCGGTCGGGGTCGGGTCGCTGGCCGAGGCGGTGGTGCGGCACTACCGGCGTCCTGGCGCCGCGCACCCGAGCGTGCTCTCGGTTGAACCAGACACCGCGGCTTGCGTCCTGGCGAGCCTGACTGCCGCGCGTGCCATCACGGTGCCGACCGCGGCGACCGTGATGGCAGGGCTCAACTGCGGCACCATTTCCAGTTCCGCGTGGCCGGTGCTGCGCGCAGGCTGCGATGCGGCCGTCGCCGTCAGCGACCAGGACGCACTCCGGGCCGTCGCAGACCTCGAGGGGTTCGGTATCTCCTCGGGCCCTAGCGGGGCGGCCACCCTGGCCGGCGTGCGAGCCGCCCTCACTGAACCTTTCCGGCGCGCCGCGCTCGACCTCGTTGACGACGCCGTCGTCGTCCTGCTCAGCACGGAAGGACAGACCCGATGACCCGCATTGGGCGCATTAACCGGGACGCGTGCGCCAACGGCACCGACGTGCTAGCCAAGGCCGTTCTCCGCCGGGCAGACCAGCCATGACCGCCGACAGCATCACGGCCCTGAACCTGCTCGACGCTCTGGTCCGCATCGACTCGGTCAACCCCGGACTCGATCCGGCCGGCGCTGGCGAAGCGCAGATAGCCGCCTACATCGCGCAGTGGGGGCGGGGCGCCGGCCTGCGAGTCGAAGTTCTTGAGGGCACGGCCGGCCGGCCAAGCGTCATCTTGCGCGGCGGTCGCGACCACGGTGGTCGCCGGTTGCTGCTGTGCGGCCACCTTGACACCGTCGGCCTGGCCGGCACCTCCGACGGCCTGACGCCTCGCATCGAGGGCGACCGGCTCTACGCCCGCGGCGCCTACGACATGAAGGCAGGCCTTGCCGCCGCCCTCGTCGCCTGTCGGGATGCGGCTCTCGCTCGCGTCGACGGTGAGGTCATCGTGGCCGCCGTCGCCGACGAGGAGCTCGCCAGCCTCGGCATCCAAGAAGTGCTCTCCCAGCTCGACCAGGGGAGCATCGACGGCGCCGTAGTGACCGAGCCCACCGAACGGCAGATCGGCACAGCTCACCGCGGGTTCGTCTGGACCGAGGTCACCGTCACCGGAGTCGCAGCGCATGGCTCACGACCGAACCTCGGCGCCGACGCCATCCTCGCTGCCGGTCACTACCTGGTCGCCTTCGACCACCTCGACCAACAGCTCCGCGGCCGGCCCCACCCGTTCCTCGGGCCAGGCAACCTGCACGCCTCCCTGATCAGCGGTGGCACGGAGAATTCCACAATCCCGGACCGCTGCGTGTTCACCGTCGAACGGCGAACGCTTCCAGGGGATACTCTCGAACGCGTCGAGGCCGACATCGCCGACCTCATCGAACGTTGCCGACCCGCCGACCCACGGCTCACCGTCAGCGCCCGCACTATCCTGCACCGGCCCCCGATGGAGACACTCCGCACCGCCCCCATCGTTCAAGCGCTGCTCGCTGTTGCGGGGCCTGGTACGAGCGTGGTCCCGATGTCGTACTGGGCCGACTCGGCCTTCCTGTCCGCGAGAGGCATCCCCACCGCGCTCTACGGACCAGAAGGCGAAGGAGCGCACGCCGACATCGAATGGGTCAGCCGCTCCGGCACCAGAATGGCCACCACCGTCCTCACCCAGCTCGCTCAGGACTTCTGCTCCTAAGCGGCCGTGCTCGCCTCCACTCCAGCGGCCATGTCTCAAATTGCCCAGCCATGTTAGCCTCCTGGCAACCAGCGCCAGTCAGACGCGATCGGAAGACAGGACGTGGCGGATGTGCGGGATCGCCGGTCTGCAGCTGAAGAACCCTGAGCTGTACCCCCGGCTTGGTGAGCTTGTTGTCCCCATGCTCGATCTGCTGGCTTCGCGCGGCCCGGACTCGACCGGGGTAGCCGTTTACGGCCGCGATGTGCCGGCCGGAATGAACAAATACTCCCTCTGCGCGCCGCATGCCGGCTACGACTGGGCCGGCTACGTTTCCGCGCTGGAGGCCGAGGTTGGCGCGGCTGACATCGAGTTGCGCCCGCGCGGCCGCGACGCGGTGCTCGTGACCTCAATCGGATCAGATCTTGCGCCGAAGTTGTTCGCCGCGCATCGATCCGTCCGTGCGGCTCTTCGGCTTCGGCGCGGCCGTCGAGGTGTACAAGGATGTCGGCGCGGCGGCCGAGGTTTGCGCCCGCTACGGCGTCGCGGGAATGGGTGGCTACCAGGCGATTGGCCACACCAGGATGGCGACGGAATCGGCGGTCACGACCGAGCATTCGCACCCGTTCGCTGTCTCGCGCGATCTGGCTCTTGTGCACAATGGGTCGTTCTCGAACTACGCGACCGTCCGCCGGAGTCTCGCAGCCGCATGGCATCGGCTTTGACACCGATAATGACTCCGAGGTAGCGGCCCGATACATTGCCCGCGAAATGGCCGCTGGTGCCGATCTCACGGACGCACTGCGCGGCGTCATGAAGGTATTCGACGGCTTCTTCACCTTGCTGGTGGCCGCCGAGCGGTCGATCGCGATCGTGCGCGATTCATTTGCTTGCAAGCCGATGGTGGTGGCTGAGACGGCCGACTACGTCGCCGTGGCGTCCGAGTACGTCGCGCTCGCGGATCTTCCCGGAGTTGACAAGGCCGACGTGTTCGAGCCGATGCCGGAGGAGATCTACACGTGGCAGGCGTAACGGCGGTCGAGCTCAGCTGCGCGGACCTGACCGTCCGGCAGGTGAACGAGGCGCTGCGAGCGTTGCCTGACGGCAGCGTCGTGCGCATCGCCGAGCCGCGGGGCCGGCACAACATTGCCGTCGGACTGACCGGCCGCATCGATATCACAGTCGCGGGAAACGCCGGGTATTTCATAGCGGGTCTTTGCGACGGCCCGGATGTCACTGTCGAGGGCTTCGTCGGCTGGTCGGTCGGCGAGAACCTGATGTCTGGGTCCGTGCTGGTCCACGGCAACGCGTCCGAATGTGCGGGAGCCTCCGCGCGCGGCGGGCTCATCGCGATCCACGGGGACGCCTCGTCCAGGGCAGGTATCTCGCTGAAGGGCGGCACGATCGCCATCGCCGGCGACGCGGGCCACATGAGTGGGTTCATGGCCCAGGCCGGGACGATCCTGATCGGCGGAGACGCAGCCGACTCGCTCGGTGACTCGCTCTATGAGGCAGTCATCTACGTGGGCGGCAAGATCAGATCGCTTGGCTCCGACGCGCAGCTCGCTGAGCTCGGAGCGGATGACGTTCGGCTTGTGAACGAGCTGGCGAGTGCGGCCGGGTTCAGCCACATCTCGGCCGAAGACGTGACCAAAGTCGTATCGGCCAAGCAGCTGTATCACTTCGACGCGCTGAAGGACCAGAAGTACTGATGAAACCCGATGTGCCACGTCCATCTGAGCCCGCCTACCCGCCGAGGACAGCGCCTGCCGGCTCGAACGGGCGCCGGCTTCCGTGGACGGGCACGGAGCGGAGCTTCAGCTTCCCTCCAGAGGTGATCGGCCAGATACACGAGATGGCCGAGGTCGGCCGCTACGAGATCCGCGGATGGGGATCCAAAAGGCAGTTGCCGACGTTCGATGATCTGGTCTTCCTCACCGCCTCGCTCACGCGTTATCCGCTGGAGGGGTACCGGGAGCGTTGCAACACCTCCACCGTGCTCGGCACGCGGTTCGCCAGCCGGCCAATGGAGCTGGCGATACCGATCACCATTGCGGGAATGAGCTTCGGCGCGCTGTCGGCGCACGCCAAGGAGGCACTGGGCCGGGCTGCCACTGCGGTGGGCACCTCAACCACGACTGGCGACGGCGGAATGACGCCGGAGGAGCGCGAGGCCTCCCGGCTGCTGGTCTACCAGTGCCTGCCATCTCGCTACGGGTTCGACCTGCATGATCTGCAGACCGCGGACGCGATCGAGGTTGTGATCGGGCAGGGCGCCAAGCCCGGCGGCGGCGGCATGCTGCTCGGCCAGAAGGTCAGCGCCCGCGTGGCCGCCATGCGCACCTTGCCGCCGGGCATCGATCAGCGGTCCGCGTCGCGTCACCCGGACTGGACTGGTCCTGACGACCTGCGAATCAAGATCGAGGAACTGCGCGAGGCCACCAGCTGGGAGAAGCCCATCTACGTCAAGCTCGGTGCCACTCGCGTCGACCACGATGTCAAGCTGGCCGTCGCCGCGGGCGCCGACGTCGTCGTGGTCGACGGCATGCAGGGCGGGACTGGAGCAACACAGACCGTCTTCATTGAGCATGCAGGCATCCCGACGCTCCCGGCCGTGCGCATCGCCGCGGAAGCACTGCGGGAAATCGGCAAGAAGGAGGAAGTCCAGCTTGTCGTGTCGGGCGGTATCCGCTCCGGCGCGGACGTGGCGAAAGCCCTCGCGCTCGGCGCCGATGCGGTCTCAGTCGGAGTGCCTGCCCTGATTGCGCTCGGCTGCAACAAGCCGACCTATCGGTCGGGCGGCCAGGACCACGATGCAACAGCCGGTTACGCGGCCATCGGCACCGCGCCCGGGTATTGCCACCACTGCCATACCGGCATGTGCCCTGTCGGCGTGACGACCCAGGATCCCGAGCTTGAGGGGCGCCTGGACCCCGAGGTCGGCGCGCGATGGATGACCAACTACCTCAAGGCACTGACGATGGAGCTCACAGCGCTTGCCCGAGCGTGCGGAAAGTCAGACGTGCACCACCTCGAACCCGATGATCTAGTTGCGCTGACGGTCGAGGCGGCCGCGATGGCAAAGGTGCCGCTGGCAGGCACCGACTGGATCCCCAGGGCAGCGCGACAGCCGCTGACGTTCACGACGCCACGCCCCGGCCCGGGGAAAATATTATCAGAAAGCCCGGCTCGTGGTCCGCTGAAGCCGCTACGTCATCCAGGCCAATGGATCAGGCTCGTTAACTCAGAGGACACAACGCGTAGTCACAGTGAACGCGGAACCGCTGCAAGCATCTTCACAACGGGCCTCACGCGGCGTACGCTCGCACCATCGTGTCATTCAAGTGAACATTGTCCACTCTCGTGTTCGTATCCGACGTGCCGGAACGTGTTGCGACAGCATGAGCCGGTTGCCTGAACAGAACCTGGCCAAACGCGGACGAGGCCGGCGGCCGGAACGGCCGCCACGATGAGACGGAGAGTGCCCATGTCAGATGTTGAAGGCGAGCTTCGGGCCAGGGCAGAGTCGGACGGAGTGGCGTTCTTCTTCGCCATGTTCGTGGACATGCACGGGAAACCGTGCGCCAAAATGGTGCCCGTTGAGGCGCTCGACGTTCTGGCCGGCGGCGGCGCCGGTTTCGCTGGATTCGCCGCGGGACCCATGGGCCAGAGCCCGGCAGATCCAGACATGATCGCGGTGCCTGATCCCGCCTCCTACGCCGTCGCCCCCTGGCAGCCGGAACTCGCCGTCGTCCAATGCGACATTCACGTCGAGGGTCAGCCGTGGCCGTACACGCCCCGGCTGATTCTCAAGGGCATGCTTGAGAAGGCCGAGGAGCGCGGCCTGATCTACAACGCCGGGTTCGAGGCCGAGTACTTCATGGTCCGGCGCGGCGAGGACGGGCGGATCGAGGTCGCCGACCCGCTCGACAGGTCAGAGGCGCCGTGCTACGACGCCAAGGGCCTGACCAGGATGTACGACCACCTGACCACGGTCTCCAGGTACATGAACAAGCTCGGATGGGCCAACTACGCGAACGATCACGAGGACGCGAACGGCCAGTTCGAGCAGAACTTCGCCTACTCCGACGCACTCACAAGCGCCGACCGGCTGATCTTCTACCGGTACATGGTCCATACGCTCGCGCACCGGGCGGGCCTTTCGGCCACGTTCATGCCCAAGCCGTTCGCGAGCCTGACCGGATCCGGACTGCACATCCACTCCAGCCTCTGGGACGCCAAGACCGGCGCCGAGTTGTTCGCCGACGCGGACGATCCGAAGGGACTCGGCCTGTCGGATATGGCCTACCACTACATCGGCGGGCTGATCGACCACGCCACCGCGATGACGGCGGTCACGTGCCCGACCGTGAACTCCTACAAGCGGTTCGGGGTCGGAGCACCCAAGTCCGGCGCCACCTGGGCGCCCGCCTACGCGACCTATGGCGGCAACAACCGGACGCAGATGCTCCGCGTGCCGGACAGCGGCCGGGTCGAGAACCGCGGCTGCGACGGGTCAGCGAATCCGTACCTCGCGCTGGCGGTTCAGCTCGCCGCGGGCCTGGACGGCATCGACCGCGGCCTCGACCCAGGCGAGCCGAACCGCGACAACCTGCATGCCATGGCGGCACAGGACGTCGCCGCGCGAGGCATCAGGACCCTGCCGCCCACGTTGCTGCACGCGGCGGACGAACTCGTCAGGGACGACGTACTGCGCGATGCGCTCGGCAAGACACCGGACGGACACTACGTCGATTACTTCGCGAAGGTTAAGCGCGAGGAATTCCACACCTGGCACTCCGTGGTGAGTGACTGGGAGGTAGACCGCTACCTGACGCTCTTCTAGGGGAGTTTGCTGAAAGGGTGAAGAGATGGCCAGCACGGATGTAACCCTCCCGGAGAAAGGCCTGGTCAAGGGCACGAACTGGTGGGGCGCCTTTGTGATCGGCCTGGCTGGCACGATCCTGGTCACCGGCATCGCGCCAGCCGTGGCGCTAGGCACCGGAGCTCTCGGCATCCTCCTCATGGGCGTGATGACGATCGCCGGCTGCTTCCTGTGCCTGTGCCTCGCCGAGCTCGCGACCATGTGGCCCGACCGGACCGGAGGCATCCCGTCGTTCGCCACCGAGTCATTCCGGCCGCTTGTCGGCGACACCGCCGCCAAGCACATCGGCGGCACGTCGGGCTGGGCCTACTGGCTCGGCTGGTTCCCGGTGGCGCCGATCAACGTGATCCTGACGGCGTCCTATCTGGCGGTGCTGTTCAACTTCGGCGTCGGCCACACGATCGATCCGGTCGGCACGACGTGGGGCGCGCCGATCGGCATTAACATCCTGCTGATCTGCTTCGCCCTGCTGCTGGTGATCTTCATCCCGTCCTGGTTCGGGATCAGGCTCGGCGCTGCCTTCGCGACCGTGCTCGGCGTGCTGTCCATGCTGCCGATTACGGTGCTGATCTTCCTGCCGTTCTTCAAGCCAAGCTCGATCCACTGGGGCAATATCGCCGGTTTCCACGCGCCGCCGCACGTCGCCGTGACCGCGACATTCATTGCCGCCTGGTTCTTCCCGATCCTGTGGAACGTGATCGCGATGGAAGCCGCGGCCTGCTACGTGGGGGAATGCCGGGGCGGTGCAAGGGACGCCAAGATCGCGCTCACCGCCGAAGGCCTGTTCGGGATGTTCATCTACATTTTGACGCCGCTGATGTTCGTCGCCGTCCTCGGTCTTTCGCTGTCCACCTTTGACCCGCTCACGCTGTACGTCAGCTTTACCCAGCACATCTTCGGCGCCGGGTCGTGGGTGAAATGGTTCGTCGGGATCCCCCTGATCGCTGCGCTGGCCCTGTCGGTGCTCAACGCGATCATGGGCGTCGGCCGGTCGCTGTACCAGGCGGCCGAGGACGGCGCTGCTGCCGCGCTGGTTCGAGCGCAAGAACAAGCACGGCGTGCCAGGCAACGCCATGGCGCTTCAACGTGGTGTGCTCGGCCCTTCTCGTGCTGCTCGGCTCACCGCTGCGGATCTACATCATCTCCAACGCCGGCTACCTGCTGTCCTGCACGCTCGCGTTTGGCGGCTACTTCGTCTACCGGCACCTGCGCCCGGACGAGCCACGTCCATTCCGGTTGCCGACGTTCGCCAAATGGGGCGCGCTTGGCGTGTTCATCATCTGGACGGTGATCTACTTCTGGGGCGGCTGGAACTCGCCGGACATCGTGGTCGGCCCTGGCCAGGGTCCGTGGCTCTACCTCCTCGGCCTGCTCATCGTCGCCCTTTACGCGCCGCTGTACTGGTGGCGCAGGTGGCAGGACCGCAAGCTCGCCGCCGTCGCTCCGATCACCGGCCAGGTGGCCGCGGCCACCGCGGGAGCCAGCACGTGGCGCGGCAGCGTCCGCCGGCGACGGGGTTGTCAGCGATCCGGTCGCTGGCGCGGAGTCGGCACCGGGCGAGCCGCCCGCGGCCAGGTAAGCCGGAGCCCGTCGACATGCTGTTCAGGAGGCGTCGCTGGGATCCGCAGCCGACCGCTCCGGCCGCGGTGCTGCTGGCCTCGTCGGGATCGCCGTTCAGCCGGGCGGCGGTCCGCCGCGCCCACGAACTGGCAGTCGGCGAGCCGGTCGCGGTGCTGTCGATCCTGAAGATCTACGGCTCATCCTTCGGGCTCCCGAATCCCGGCCTGATGCCCACCCGCCGCGAACGGGAGGAGCAGCTCGCGATCGTGAGCCGGGCGATCAAGGAACTGGAGCGGCTGGGCGGCACGGTGGACGGCCAGGTTGCCGCCACCCGCAGCGCAGGTCGCATGATCGCGAAGGTGGCCACGCGCCCGCAACGTCCGCGTGGTCGTGATGGACTCGCTGCCCGTTGACGGGCATGCGCAAGATCATCGAGGCAGAGCTGACGGCCATCGTCAGCAGGAGACTGAAAGACGGAGCGACGCTCGAGGTGGTGAGCGCCAAACTTTAACGGAATCCATATGGCTCGAGGGATTCCGCACGCTTCATGCGGAGCGACCATTGAACTGATGCTGGGAGTCAGCATCGACAGATGAAGGCCGCGTGAGGGTGCGATGTTCGCGAGGGTCCTGGCGACGATCGATGACATGAGCCAGTGCGAGGAGGTACTCGGCCTCGTCAACGGTGTCGCGGCCGAAGGGGTTTCCGAGGTTCGGGTGCTGCATCTGCGGTTGCGCGAGGTGTCGGGATACAACTGGCGCCCGCTTGAGAGCGGCGACCAGGCCTCCTTCGTCGCCGAGGCGGCGACGTTCGAGCTGCGAATGGCCGGCTTCTCCGCCGGTGGCGTCGTCCGCCACGCGGCCGTCGACCGGGTCGCCCAGGCGATTCTCAGGGAGGCGAACGCCTTCGACGCTCAGCTCATCGTGCTGGGCAGCCCGCGTCGGGGCGAGCTGCTCGCGCGCCTGTTCGGCAGCGTCACGCACCGGGTCATCCAGCGCTCCGCGTGCCCGGTAATCGTGGCACCGCGCCGAGCGAAGATCAGCCCGGACCCGTCGCGTCCGCGTCCAGGCCGGGCTGATCGTCGACTTAGCCTGAATCAGGACCGCGTACCGGCGTACTGCTTCTCGGCGACGGGAGTCAGGTGCGCGCTGGCCGCCGATGGGGCGACGATTACCGGGCAGTGCGCCTGCTTGAGCACGCGGAGCGTGACGCTGCCGAACAACCGCGAAGCGAACCCTGTTCGGCGAGGTGTGCCGAGGACGATCAGATCCGCGCCCCACGCCTTGGCGTCGGCGACGATCTCCTGGGCGACGCGACCGACGAGCGTGTCCCGAACCTGACCTGAGGCTGCCACGCCTGCCATGCGAAGCTCGAAGACACCGGCCTCGACCACGTAAGACGCGGCCGATTCCGTCTCGATCGGGTAGCGCTTGCCGCTGATGTTCTCGTGCAGATTGAGGTGCAGGACGCGCGCCTCGGTTGCGCCGGCTCCGAGCGCCAGTTCAGCCGCACGCGCGGCCTGGCTCGCATCCACGACTGGCACGAGCACCCGCCGGAAGACTTGCCCGGTGCTCGCGGTGGGGTCACTCGTTGGAACCTTCTTGCCCGCAGGCCTTCTGTCGCTCGTCATTGCGCGACGCTCCTTACTCACGCCGCCCGGCGAGGTTCGCCGAGGCGGCTCATGCCTAGAAGCAACTGTAAAGCGTCTGCACTAGATTGCGAATTGGCTGACAGCAATGCTGTATGCCCTGTCATCGTCTCTGGACAGATCGCGACCCGGTCTGGAGTGCATATTGGCCGGTCAACGGCTGGACTTTGGCTTCCTACTTGCCATAGCTTTTGAAGCATGGCTAACGAATCGACGGGTACCGGCGTTGCCGAACTGGACCGCGTCCTCGATGGCCTGTACTGGGGCGACAACGTCGTATGGGTGTGGGAAGTCGGCGACACCTCGTCCCAGGGGATCTTCTACGACGCCATAGCGCAGCGGCGCGAAGACTTCGGCAGGACGGGGTATGTCGTCGTCTCGAGCGACCCCGCCGAGGTCAGAGCGCGCTGGCCGTGGATCGAGATTCTCGACGCGCGGCAGGGCACGCCGCTCGCGAGCCCGCGGCCCCTGCTCGACGCCATCCGGCAGTTCAGCGTCAAGGCTCCACGCCCGCTCCTGCTCTTCGACTCGCTGGAGCCGCTGTCGAGCCGCTGGGGTATGCGCGTCACGACGGACTTCTTCGGGCGATGCTGCCCGATGCTGCTCGACCTCGGCGCCATCGCGTACTGGTCGGTGCCAGGGGCGAATCATTACCGCACCATGCACCGAGAGATCGAGCAGATCACGCAGTGCATCCTCGTGGTCGGAGAGGGCCGCCTTCGCATCGGCAAGGCTGAGGGCCGGCCGCCCGGAGTCCAGGGTCAGCTTTTCCGGTACTCCGTTAAGGACGGGACGCCGAACCTGCAGCCCGCTCAGGCCGCGGCGCGCGTCGGCGCGGCGCTGCGCGCATACCGAATGCGGCGAGAGCTGAGCCAGAGCGCACTTGCCCGCCTCGCCGAAGTCTCCCCGAGTGCCATCTCGCAGGTGGAACGCGGCGAGAGGGGGCTCTCGCTCGAGACGCTGCTGGCCCTGGCCAGCCGGCTGAACATTACTCTCGACGAACTCCTCGGCGGAGAGGTCACGCCCGACTACCGGATCGGCCGACGCCACGGTCTCAGCAACGCGCCAGGGGGCTCGGTCACCCCGCTGCTCGATGACGCCGAGGCCGGCCTGCGCGCGTACCTCGTCTCCCTGCCGCGATCGGCTGTCGTCGAAGCTCCGTTCTCGCACAAGGGCACCGAACTCGTGGGGGTCGTCAATGGCCTCGTCCAGGTTCTGGTCGGATCAGGCCGGCCGGTGCTCCGCCGCGGCGAGACGCTTCTCGCCTCACGCCGCGGGATCGACGGCTGGCGCAACGTCGGTGAGACCGACGCGCAGTGCATGTGGGTGCTGCGGGACTGAGCGCCACCGCGGCCGCCCAGTGACGCAACGACCGGCTAGGAGCGGGTGGCAGGTGCTCCCGTCGAGCCTCGTTCACGCATGTGCGAAGGCTGAACGCGACGCCGGCGATATGGCTTTCCCTCGATGGCGGCGAGAATGAGCCTGACGGCGGCGCGAACTATTCCGTCGACATTCCAGTCCATCGTCGTCAGCGCGGGCGTCAGCAGCGCAGACATCGGATGGTCGTCGTATCCGGCTACCGAGACGTCCTCAGGAATGCGCAACCCGAGCTCGCGGGCGGCTGCATAGGCTCCGTAAGCGATGGAGTCCGCGAAGCAGAACAGGGCAGTCGGTCTGTCTGTCTCAGCGAGCACCTTGCGCGCTATCTCGGTTGCAGCAGCCAGCCCGGGCGGAGAACTGAACATTTCCACGTCAAGGCCGAGCCGCTCCGACACGGCCGTGACGAAGATGTCGGCTGGCCGGTCTGGCGTGCTTGCCTGGGTGGGCGTCAGCACGCCGACGTGGCGGTGCCCGAGGTTGTGCAGGTGCTCGAGGGCGAGGGTGACTCCTGACCGGTTGTCGAAGAGAACCTCTCCTGCCGACCGCCCGCCGGCCAGGGAATCGCCGATCGACACGATGGGAAGACTCTCCGCCAGCTCCTGCCATCTCTCGTCAGACGGATGCAGCGGATGCAGGATCAGGCCGTCCACCCGCTGGTCCCGTAGCTGGCGGGCCAGCAGCACCTGCCGGTCGGGATCCCCGGCAGCATCCACCAGCAGGGCGTAGTGATCACGCGCGAGCAGCGCGCTCCCCATTCCCACGCCAAGAAGCTGCTGCCATAGATCCTCCAGGGATCCGAAGAGCAGCCCTACCGTCCCGGTCCGGCCGCTGGCCAGGGCACGGGCAATACGGTCGACGTTGTACCCGAGCTCGGCGGCCGCGCGGTGTACCCGCTGCTGCGTTTCCTCGGAAGTCTGAAGACCCCGCAAGGCATAGGAGACCGCAGCAGGCGAAAGCCCCGTGGCCTCGGCTACCTCGCGGATCGTCGCGCGCTTGCGTTGCTGGGGCACCGTCTCAGCCTAGATTCGCCGGATTCCTTCCAGGCTAGCCGCAACGGCAGCGAGGTTGGCCCGCCACGCCGTGACGAAGGCCTAACGGGCTACGCGAAAGCGGCGGCGGTGCACTTGACGGCCGAGGCACTGAAGCGGTTCACTGAATCGCGTAAGTGAATCGCTTCAGTACCTCGGCCACGTATCAGACCCCCCGGACCCAGGGGCCGCAAACTAGGCAGCTGGCGACCCGGCGATCAGGGAGCTGAGACGTGCACGTCGACCTTCATCAGCATCTGTGGCCAAGCGCAATGCTCGAGGAGCTGCGACGCAGAGCGCAGCCACCCCGGCTGGAAGGCTGGACCCTTTTCACCGCGGGAGAACCGCCTTTTGAGGTCACCCCTGCCGACCACGACGCCAGCAGGCGGGCAGCGCAGGCAGCTCGCGATGGACTTGACCTCGCCCTGATCAGCCTGTCGAGTCCGCTCGGTATCGAGTACCTGCCCGCTGCGCAGGCTGTGCCGTTGCTGGACGCCTACCACGAAGGCGTCCGCGAGCTCGGCCCTCCGTTTGGCTGCTGGGCAGCGGCCTGCCTGACGGCGATCGACGTAGCGGGACTCATCAGGCAGCTCGACCGCGGATGTGTCGGGCTGCAGCTGCCCGCGACCGCCGTAGCCGACGAATCGGGCTACCGCAACTGCGGGCCGTTGCTGCACGAGCTTGCCGAGCGCGACCTGCCGCTCCTGATTCACCCTGGGCCGGCTGCAGGGGAGCGGGTCGGCGGGCCCGGATGGTGGGCGGCCGTCGTCTCCTATGTGCAGCAAATGCACGCGGCGTGGTTCGCGTTCCGCGCCCACGGGCGCCCGGCTCATCCGCGGCTCAAGGTCTGCTTCGTGGCTCTGGCCGGTCTCGGGCCGCTGCATGGCGAGCGCGTCGCGGCCCGTGGCGGCGGTGACGCGCTGGCCCGCGGATTCGTCGATCCGAACGTGTTCGTTGAAACGTCCAGCTACGGCAATCGTGCTGTGGACGCGGTGGTTCGCGTACTCGGCGCCGATGTCGTCGTCTTCGGCTCGGACCGCCCTTACGCGCAGCCATCCGAACTCGGCCTCGGAAATTCCTTTGCTGACGCCATCCGGTCAGCAAACCCTGCCCGGCTGCTCAAGGGCGCCACCGCGGCGACGCTTATCTGGCCTCAGGAAGACAGGAGCAACCATAATGACCATTCCCGCGCTGCCTGCCAGGTATCTCAGCAAGGACGAGCTTGACGAGCTTGTCAATGAGCTTGCCAGGCACCCAGACGTGTGGCGTGACCAGGTCGATTACAGCGGCGGGCAGCGCCACTACGGGTCACTTCACCGCGATGAATACGCCGACTTGTGGCTGATTTGCTGGTCACCGGGCAACGACACGGGCTGGCACGACCACGATGTTTCCTCAGGAGCCGTGCGCGTGGTGCAGGGCGTGCTGTCAGAGTCCAACCCGCGCATCGGAGGTGCCCATGCGCGGCGGCTCATCAGTGCAGGCAGCTCGTTCTGCTTCGGGCCCGATCACATTCACCGCCTTCAGGGGGAGGCGGACCGCACGATCTCGTTGCATGCCTACTCGCCGCCGCTCTGGCGCCTCGGTCAATACACCGTCGACGACAGCGGGGTACTGCGCCGGGTCTCGGTGTGCTACGCAGACGAACTCCGGCCGCTGGACTCGCCTGCGGTGGCCAGCGCCTAGGACAAACCACGGTCTCGATGCCGAGCGGCCGAGCGGGCGGATGGCGGGACCAGGAACTGCCGCGGATGGAATATCGGTAGATTCTGGCGCAGCGCATCACACGGGACGGTGAGCAGTGGGTGCTAGTGACCGCGTGCCTGCAGCCCAGGCCGGGCCGCCCGGGCTGGCCAGGCTGGCGAGGCTGGCCGGGTTCCTCGACCGGTTTCTGCTGCCTCTCGTCCTCGTCTTCGCCGGTCTCGGCGTTGCGCTTCCCGCTCCCGGCCGCATGCTGGCCAGGCACGGCGCGATCTTGGCGACCCTGGCTGTGCTCGTGTACTGCACCGGGTCCTCGATCACGTTCGCCGACTTCGGCAACATGCGATACGCCTTGCGCCGCCTGTCGCTGGTGCTGGCAACAACGACCATCGCGCTGCCCTTGCTTGCCTGGCTTGCCAGCCGGCTCGTGAGCGCTCCGACCCTGCGCGGGGGAGTGCTGGCGGCGGGCGTCGCACCTGCGGAGGTGGCTTCGGTCGCGCTCGCCGGACTGGCTGGCGGGGAAATCGTGGTGGCGGCCGGCCTGCTGATCGCCTCCACCTTGCTGACGGTTGTCGTCGCTGGGCCGATCCTCGGCCTGCTGGGCGGCCACTCAGCGATCTCGGCGCTCGCGCTGCTATCGACACTCGCACTTGTCGTTGCGCTGCCGCTGGTCGTCGGCTGCACGATCCGCACCATCGATCCTCTCGGCGGGCGCGAACGCTCGCTGGTCGAAGTCCTGGCCGTGACGAGCCTGCTGGTGCTGCTCTGGGAGGTCGCCAGTCAACTGCGGCTTCATGCCGCTGATGGCCTCGTCGCCGTTGCCCTGCTCGCGTTCCTTGCGGGCGCGAGCGTGCTCGGATGGCTGCTCGCGCTTGGCGCACCCGCTGCGCAGCGCGTTGCTGTCGTCCTGCCGACGGCGATGCGGGACTTCGCCGTCGCGGCAGGTATCGCCGCGAGCGCGTTCGGCGTCGCTGCCGCAGCTCCGCTGGGGATCTACGGGGTCATGGTGCTGGTATTCGGTGCAGTCGCGGTACGGCTCTCCAGGCGGCGGCTGAGAAAGCAAGCCGACGCGGCCGGCGGGGCGGCAGGCGATCCCTCAGGATGAACGGCGTTGAAGCGGGAAGTCTGAGACGGCCATCCAGATGAGTGTCGTGACCTTGGCCCTGATGGCCCTGGCCGCCAGCCAGTACCGCAGCCGGCTCATGCGGTGGCGGTCGGGGCCGAAGACGAACACCGCAGGATTGTGCTCGGCGACCGTCTCCAGCAACGCCGGGACCGGATGCAGGCTCTTCACCCGGAGCCTTGTCACGTCGACGCCGAGCGACCGTGCACGCCGCACGGGCTCGGCGAGGGACTCGGCCATCTCGGGCGGGTAGGGCAGGTCCTCGTAGCCCAGGATCGTCGAGAGCGGCAGCGCCGGGCGCTCGACGACGTTGGCAACGATCAGCCGCTCACCCAGTTCCGCTGCCGCGTCGACCGCGAAGATCACGGCCTCGGGATCGAACGGCACGTCAAGGGTGGCCAGCAGTACCGGGCGGCCGGGGGAACGAGGCAGGGCGGAGCGCGAAACCGGTTGCCGCCGCAAGACAGGCACGTCAGCTCACTCGGGACGGAGCTTCCACTTGCGCAGGTTGCTGGCCTGCTCACGGGCGTGGCGCCGCCACCGCGGCATATAGAAGATGAACCAGAAGCCCAGGACCAGCGGCAGCAGCATCAGGATGCGGACGCCAAGGAAGGGAATCAGGGCAGCTATCGGCAAGACCAGGCACAGGGCCATCGCCATGACGTTGAGCCGCAACCTGCGCATGGCCCGCATGATCCCCCAGTACTCGTCCTCGGGGATCTGGGTGGTGTTCCAGGAACGGCGGCACTTGCGGCATACCCAGCGCTCTCCATACGCGACGTAGCCGACCTCGCCGCAATCGCAGCGAACGGTGATCTGGGCGCCGCGCATGTTCGCATCCTAGGTGCTGGCCAACGGCGTGAACAGGCCATGTGGCGCAGGCGCACGCGTAAAGAAGATGTTGCTAATCCGTGACACATATAGACACCAGTGAGCCAGCCGTGCTAAACAACGTTCACCTGGGGTAAACGGAGGTGCCCAGATGGCAGAGGCAACGGCTTTCGTAGAAGAGCGGCAACTGCTGAAGTCCCTCCGCTGGTGGGACGGGTTCGTCATAGCCCTGTGCAACCCTGGCTTCCTGGTCGCGTCCCTCGGTTTCTCGATGGGGGCGCTTGGTACCTGGGGCGCGGTGTTCCTCTGGGCCGTCTCTGCCGCGGTCGGCATGATGCAAAGCTGGATCTACGCCGAGAGCGCTTCGATGTTCCCGGACAAGCCAGGCGGCATATCTCTCTATGCGCATGAGGGCTGGCGGGGCCGGTTCTCCCTGGTCGGGCCGATCGGCGCGTTTGGCTACTGGATCGGCTGGTCGGTCGTGCTCTCGATCTTTGGCAAGATCATCGGCGACCTGATCGAAGCCAAGTGGTTCCCCGGCTCGACCTGGACGATTTCCGACGGGCCCGTGCAGCTGGGACTGCCGCACTTCATCGCTATCGGCTGCATCATCGTCGTCTGGCTGCTCAATGTCTTCGGCATCCGCCCCGCGGTATGGATCTCTTACATCACCGGTGCCGGGCTGATGATCCCGCTGGGTATCGTCATCATCGGCTCGTACTTCAGCGGCAGCTGGCACGGCTCGAACATGACCTGGGCACTGCACGGCTTCACCGGTTTCCAGACCGCGATGGTGTTCTTGTTCCTGTTCGGCTGGTCCGCTTACGCAGCCGAGGTGTGTGCGACGTTCGCGCCTGAATACCACGACACCAGGCGGGACACCACGATCGCGCTGCGCTCCGCGGCGACCTTCACGCTGTTGGTCTACTTGCTCTTCCCGCTCGGTCTCGGCGGCGTGACAGGGCCGGTGACGACCGGTGCCGAGGGCGAGTTCTACGTGCCTGCGTTCGACAAGATCGTCGGCAGCGGCGTCGGCAGCATCATGCTTGTTCTGCTAATCGGCAGCCTGTTCCTGTCGATGATCTCCTCGACGGCGGACGGGTCACGAGCGCTGTACGGCATCGCCCGCGATGACATGACGATCAAGCAGCTGCATCACCTGAACCGGTATCACGTCCCAGCTAGGGCGATGACCGTTGACCTCGCGGTCAACGTGCTGCTCGTGTTGTTCATCTCGAGCAACCTCGCGATCTTGTACATGAGCAACATCGGCTACATGCTCTCGCACGTTTTCGCGCTGAGCGGCTTCCTGCTGCTGCGCAAGGACCGGCCGAACTGGCCGCGGCCGATCAAGGTGGGTCCGATCTGGCTGGGCATCGCCGCGGTGCTGTGTGTCTTTAACGCCATCCTGGTGGGCTTCGGAATCGCGAACCCGACGCTCACCGGGTACGGGACTACAACAGACATGTTTATCGGCGTCGGCGTGCTGGCCGGATCGGTGCTGCTCTTCTTCTACCGGCGGGTCGTCCAGGATAAGAAGCGCGTCACGTTCCGCGAAGAAGTGCCGACCGAGCCGTCGGCGGAGCAGATGGCCCTCCTGCGACAGGAGGCCGCGGTCGTCGTCGACTGAGAGCGTCCGGCACTGCCCGGCCGGGGCAGTGCCGAATGCTGGCCGGACCTCAGCTCCAGGGGAACGGCGAGTTGCTGGTCGGGTGCAACTGCCCAGTGCGGTACCGGTCGAACCTGAAGGGCGCAAGCAGTTGCTGCTGCTCGCCGAGGAGTTCCCTGGCCGCGAGCGCACCGACGCCGATCATCTTGTAGCCGTGATTGGAGTCCGCGATCACGTACGCGTTCTGACGGAACACGTCGAATACCGGGAAGCTATCCGGGGTGAACGCGCCGATGCCGCCGGTCGGCTCGTGCCGGTACAACGGCCGCTTGCCTGTGAAGCGCTCGTGACAAGCGGCCAGGGCAGAGGTCCACATCCGCACGAAGTCATCCCGCACCGTGTAGTAGGGGCTCTCCGGGCCGTACGGGTCGACCGCTACGTCCTTGGCTGGCTTGCGCACCATGGAGGGCGAGGTGCCGCCCTGGACCCCGCCGAAGTAGACGTCGGGCTTGTAATAGATCCCCCACATCTCGTCGGTAATTAGCTCCCCGGTCAGGTCGTCATGCAGCGGCGCGTCGCTGTCCACGTGCAGCACAGGCGGCACAGCGCCGGCGTTGTCGGTGAATTCGCTTGGGTCGACGGCCAGCGTCCCCTCCTGGAGCGCCCAGTACGTCCACATCGGCCGGTCCGCCGTCTCTGCCCCATCGGGTGAAGTCACCGAGATCCGGTCTGGCAGGTCGAGCATTGCCCACAGGTCGCGGATCCACGGGCCGGCCGCGATGATGAGCTGGTCGCAGGCGACGGCACCCTGATCGGTTTCGACCGAGGTCACGGCGCCACCCTCGACTACGACGCCGGTCACGCGGACCCCGGTCGCGATCCGCACCCCCTCGGCATCCGCCTTGCCCGCGAGACCGGCGAGCGAGCGTTTGTTGTTCGCGTGCCCGCCCCTCTTCTCATGCAAGATCGCTGTGATGCCATCGGCCCGCCAGTCGCCGAACATGCCCTTCATGTAACGGCGGCAGTCGCCGGCGCCCTGGATGAGCACGGACGGGTATCCGATCGCCTGCTGCTCGGCGAAGATCTTTGCGACGTCCTCGCCCATAGCTTGCGGGGCGATCTGCATGTAGCCGACTGGGCTGAAGCCGAACGCCTCGGCGTCGGCCTCCCAGACGGACACCGAGTGCGCCATCAGTTCGCGCATCGCGGGCTGGAAGTAGTTGTTCCGCACCACGCCGCAGGCGATCCCGGACGCGCCAGCGCCCACACCGCGCTTGTCGATCACGAGAATGTCCGCACCGCTGCCGCGTCCCCTGGCCCGCAGCTCGCGGGCCAGGTGCCAGGCCGTCGACAAGCCATGGATGCCCGCGCCGACGACGACGTAGCGGCTGTGTGTGGGGAGCATGTCCGCAGCCCTTCCGTGCACTTGTAAAATTGCCGAGAGGGAAATACTATTTCCATTAGGAGGTAAGCATAACGTCATGGCCAGAACCGGACAACCCGCCACCCGTCACGTCGCAGCCGTGCAGCGCGCGATCGCCATTCTCGATGCACTCGCGGCCGCGAATTCCGAGCTGGGTACCAACGAGATCGCACGTCGGACCGGGATCAACGTGAGCAGCATCTCCAGGATCCTTGCGACGCTCGCGAGCGGCGGCCTGGTCGAGCACGTGCCGTCCACGGGTCGCTACCGGCTGAGCGTCGGCGTCATGCGCCTGGCCACGGCGGTGCACCAACGGCTGGACATCCGTACGCTGGCCAGGCCGCACCTGGAGGAACTTGCCCGCAGGACCCGCGAGACCGTGACGCTGTCGGTGCCGGGGGAGCACGAGGCGATCACGCTGGACTTCGTGCAGAGCCCGCTCTCGGTGCGCAGCGTGGCCGAGGTGGGCAGGATGAGCGCCGCGCACGCGACCGCTGTCGGCAAGGTATTCCTCGCTCACGGCGGAGCCCTGCCTGGCGGTCAGCTCAAGCGGTTCACCGACCGGACGATCGTGGACAGGGACGCGCTGGCCGTCGAGGTCACCCGGATCGCCGAGCGCGGCTGGGCACAGGCGGTGGGGGAGCGAGAAGACGACCTCAACGCGGTCGCCGCTCCTGTGCTCGACCAGGGCGGAACCCTGGCCGCGATCGTCGGAGTACAGGGGCCAGCGGTCAGGTTCAGTCCCCGAGCGATGCGCAGCGCCGCGGAATGGCTCACTGACCGCACCGCGCTCATTGCCGCCGCGCTCTGACCGTCGATCACGCTAATTGCCGTGCTGGCAATGGCATTGCAAAGAGAACGCTTCCATCTAACCCGCTGGCTCCTAGAATGGAGGGAGTTCCAGGCAATCCTGTTGCCCTTCAGGCAATTCCGATGGAGGGGTGATGCCAGGACCATCTCGGCTCCGCGCCGGGCCGCTCGACAGCGGGGACTTCAGGCAGGCCGTCGGCGCCTTCACCACCGGCGTGACCGTCGTGACGACCTGCGACGACACCGGGCAGCGATACGGCCTCACGGCGAATTCGTTCGCGTCGGTCTCGCTCGACCCGCCGCTCGTGCTGTTCTGTGTCGACAACCGGGCACCGAGCCTGCAGGGCTTCGTCAGGAGCCAGCATTTCGCGATCAACGTCCTTGCATCCGATCAGGAAGACATCGCCAAGCGCTTCGCCAGACGATCCGATGACAAGTTCGCGGGACTCGACTGGAGGGTGGGCATCTTCGGCGCGCCATTGCTCGATCGCTGCATCGCCCATATCGAGTGCAGGTTCGAGCACTCGCACCCGAGCGGCGACCACGCGATCGTCATCGGCCGGGTGCACCGGGTCAAGGCCTATGCGGGCGAGCCGCTGATTTTCCACCGCAGCCAGTTCGGCATGGTCGTCTCGGACCTCGCGACCGGCTGACGGTGCGGGCCTGCATCAGGAGCGCGGGCGGGTCTTGTCGGGGTCGTAGAACGGGAACCTGACCACAACTGCCGGAATCCGCTTGCGGTGGCCATCCAGCTTGCCGACGTCGACCTCCGTGCCGAGCTCGGAATACTCAACGGCGATCCGGCAGAGAGCGATGTTCTTGCGCAAGATCGGTGAGCGGGTGCCACTTGTGATCACACCGACCTGCGAGCGTCCCACGTGCACGCAATCCCCGTGCGCGGCTGCCTCGTTGCCGGCCAGTTCGAGCCCGACGAGCGTCCGCTGCGGCGAGGCCTTACGCCGCTCCAGGGACTGCCGCCCCACGAAGTCGTCTTCTTTACTTTTCAACGGGACGCTGAAGCCAATGCCGGCCTCAAACGGGTCGACCTGATCGCTGAACTCAAACCCCGCGAAGATCAGTCCCGCCTCGATTCGCAGGATGTCTAGCGCGTCCAGGCCCAAAGGTACGAGTCCGTAGGCTTTGCCAGCCTCCCAGACCGCGTCCCAGAGCGCGGGCGCGTCTTGCGGATGGCACCACAGCTCGTAGCCGAGCTCCCCGGTGTATCCAGTCCGGGACACGATCATCGGCAAGCCGTCAGGCAGCTCCCAGGCGGCCGATCGCGAACCTGAACCAGCTGAGATCGCCGAAGGCAGGCTGGGTTGGTGGCGTCCACACCAGCTGGCGCAGCAGGTCCCTGGACATCGGGCCCTGCACGGCGATGTTGTGCAGCTGATCGGTCGAGTGCTTGATCCAGACCTGATCGAGGTCCAGCCGTTCGGCCAGGGATCGCAGCCAGGTCCCGTCGTACTCCTCGCCGCCGACGAACCGGAACCTGTCCTGGCCAAGCCTGAAGATCGTGGCGTCGTCCAGCATTCCGCCAGTGTCGTTGCACATCGCGGTGTAGACGACCTGACCGACCGCAAGCTTCCTGACGTTGCGCGTCACCGCCGCCTGCAGCAGCGCCTCAGCGTCAGGGCCGACAACTTCGAACTTGCGCAGCGGCGAGAGATCAATGACGGCAGCGGCCTCGCGGCACGCCCAGTACTCATCGACCGCGCCATGGCCGTCGAAGCTGGTCGGCAGCCAGTAGCCGCGGTACTCGGTCTGCTGCCTGGTCAGCCGCGACCAGCGCGGCTGGAACGAGGTCTCGCGGGTAAGCCTGGGCTCGCTGTCTGGGGTGACGCGATGCGCGATGGCCATCGAGAAGCTCCGCTCCGCCGCGTAGACACGGACGTGGATGTCGGTCGGATTCCAGGCATTGGCTGGGTCGATGTCATCCGGGCACGCCGAAGAGGCGCACAGCAAGTCGGTCATAGCACGCAGCAGAACGTAGTCGCCTGGCTGCGACCACGGTTCGTCGAAGAAGAGCTGATTGGCTTCGTTGAAGAAGGTGTTGTAGAAGAAATTGAGCGCCGGCCACCCGCGACGTTCCGCGATTCCATAGGACGTGAGCTGTGCGTTGAAATTGTCGGTGCAGTTCACGTGCCCCGGGTAGCCCATATCTTCGTAATATTTAGCGTTGCAGGCCAGTGCGAAGGTGTCATGCCGCCCGACTGTGTCACGCACGACCTCGATCAGCGGGCCCATATCCTGGTCATAGAACTTGCCGAACAGTCCGGGCTGCGGGTAGGCAGTGCCGGTCAGGTTACGAGTCGTGGTGGCATCCAGCCCCCTTTCCGCGCCGTCGGCCAATCGCCGGGAATTGAAGGCCAGGAAATCTGAGCACTGCCGGCCGTCGACGTCGATAACCTGGATAAATTGTCCGGCCTTGACCTCGTAGGCGAGCGCGGTGGCCTTATCTACGCGCAGATCCAGCAGCGGGTCGGCCAGAGGCGGCGGCAGTTCCTCGGCTCGCAGCGGGCCGCCCCCAGCGCCCGCCGCCCTCCGTACCTCGATCAGCAAGTCCGACGGCGGGTTGTGCTCGTCCACGGCCATCAGCCCGCCCGGCGCCGCGACCACGCAGGTCACCGGCTGCTCAGCGACGAACGAGACCCGGGTGCGGGCCAGTGACCACTCGCCGAACAGGCGCCACTGCCCTGGCATTCGCCGGATCGAGCCCCCGTGCGCCAAGCGCGCTCGCGACAGCCTCGCCCGTCCACACAGCTCCTGGCCGGGACGGTCTGCACGGCGAGGAGCGAGGCCCGACGAGAAGCCGGCCTGCAGGCCAGCACGGTCGCAGCCGTGTCGGCAGTCGCCCCGAGGGCCCGGTAATCCTCCCCGCTCGTTCCGAAGACGGTCAGCTCCCCGCGCTGCCGACCTTCGACATCGATGACGGCGAGCTCGTCGCCAGCCCCAAGCTGAAGGGCTGTCACGGCGCCCGCGTGCACCAGGTAGCGTTCGACGCAAGGGTCGGCGGGGAGCAGCCCAGGCAGCAGCACGCGCGGCCGCCGAGCCAGGATCAAACCCGCCGTGGCGGGTGGCATGGACTGGCCAGGCTGGGCGGCGACGGTCACAGGGCTATCTCCCGATTGGCTCCTTAGTTTCGTCCTCGGCCGCCTGGGCGAGGAGCTTCTCAGCCAGGGCTCGCTTGCCCTTCGCGTCGAGTTTCTTGGTCTCGTTCGCGATGGCGCGCTCATTGACGGTCTGGTTCCAGTAGTCGAGCACGTCGAAGCCGAGCAGCGCCGACTTGCCCACGAACTGCCGGAGAACCTCATTGGTCGGCCCCATTACCCAGCCGGCCTTGCCGTCCCTCAGGTACCGCTCAAGTTCCATGTCGCGCTTGTAGCCGGAGCCACCGCACGCGTGCAGCATCTTGTCCACCACGTGCGCGACGTTCTTCGCGGCCGCGAACTTGATCTGCCAGGCCCAGTGCAGGAACTCGGCCCGCGCGGTCGTGCCTGGCCGCAGGACCCGGCTGTTGCTATCGGTCGCCCGGTCGAACGCCTCGGCGATCGACAGCGCGAAGACGCGGCACGCGTTCGTGTCGATGATTGCCTCGCCCACGTAGTCCTGGATCGTGGGGTAGTCGCAGACCCGGAGGCCCACGTCGACGTGCCTCTTGCGGGTGGTGTGGCGCTTGGCGATGTCGAGCGCGCCCATCGAGATCCCGTTCCACACCGAGGACGAGCCGAGCAGGAACCACGGGTCGACCGACTCGTCGTTCGACTCGGCACCGTCACCCACTGGGCCGACGATCTGCTCGGCGGGGATGAGCCCGGACACGTCCAGGCCGCCGGACTGGTTGCCCCGCAGGCCCAGGGCGTCCCACAGGGCTGGCTGCGCGTGCGCGTCCTCGGCGTCCACCACGAACACGGACAGGTCGTCATAGCCCTTGAAGTCGGGGCTTGTGGTCTGCACGACATAGAAGTCGGCGAACCCGGCGGACGTGGTCCAGGATGCCTTCTTGCGCACCTTGAAGCCGCCGTTGACCCGCTCGGCTCCTGACGAGATCGGGTACCAGAAATGACTGCCGGTCTCCGGGTCAGAGTAGGAAAGCGTGCCGATCTTGCCGGAATTCAGCGGCCGGATGTACTTGTCCACCAGCGCGGGCGTCGCCCTCAGCATGATCGCGTTCACCGCGCCCATGTGCATGACGTAGCACATGGCGGTGGAGGCGCAGCCGTACCTGGCGATCGTCTCGCACACCATGGAATACGCGACGTGGTTCTCGCCGAGTCCGCCGTATTCCTCCGGCACGGTCAGAGCGAGGAAGCCATGCTCGCCGAGCAATTCGAGATTCCGCCGCGGGAACTTGAGCTCGTCGTCCGACCGCTTGGCATTTTCACGCAATTCCCGCTGGCAAAGATCAATCAGCGTGGCACGCAGTTCCTTGTGCCGGTCGGTCAGCATGAAGTCAGGGTCCCACTCATAGCCAAGTCCCCAGAACGGCTCAGGTCCCCACATCTTCTCCTGGCTCATAGCTGGACCCCTTTGCTCGGATGTACCCGTGACAGTGGACAATGTTTACTTGTACTACACATTGCCGAGAGTATCCCCTGGTCCCGCGGCGTGGGAAGGGGATCTGCGGCGTTCGGCGCTACGACAGGCCCACGATCTCGCCCTCGTCGTCCAGGTCGATCCGCGCGGCGGCGGGGGACGCCGACAGGCCCGGCATGGTGCGCATGTCGCCGCAGATGGGGTACACGAAGCCGGCTCCCGCCGATGCCCGCACCTCGCGCACCGGCAGCGTCCACCCGGTGGGAGCGCCCTTCAGCGCCGGATCGGACGAGATCGACAGGTGCGTCTTCGCGATGCATACGGGCAGCCGGCCGAATCCAGCCGCCTCATAGGTGTCGATCTGCTTGGTCGCGACCGCGGTGTAACTGACGCCGTCGGCGCCGTACACCCGGCGCGCAACGGTCTCGATCTTGTCTCGCAGGCTCGCGTCGCTGTCGTACAGGAATCGGAAGTCGCTGGGCTCTTCGGCGGCCTCGGATACAGCCTCTGCGAGCTCGGCAGCGCCCCGGCCGCCGTCGGCGAAGTGCGTGCAGACCGCCGACCTCGCGCCCATCTGCTCTGCGACCTCGCGGATCGCCCGGTGCTCTGACGGGTGGTCGGTCGGGAACGCGTTGATCGCGACAACCGGCGAAACTCCATGAATCCGTACGTTCTCGATCTGCTTGCGCAAGTTCGCGGCTCCGGCCAGCACGTCGTCAGGATTCTCGCTGAGCAGGTCCTCGGGCAGCGGCCGTCCCGCGATGATCTTGTACTTGCCCGAGTGCGCCTTCAGCGCGCGTACCGTTGCCACCACCACAGCCGCGTCCGGCGTTAGTCCTGAGGCGCGGCACTTGATGTTGAAGAACCGCTCGGCGCCCATGTCCGCGCCGAATCCGGCCTCGGTGATCAGGTAGTCGCCCGCATGAATGCCGATCAGATCTGCGACCACCGACGAGTTCCCTGTGGCGATGTTGCCGAACGGACCCGTGTGCACGAGCACGGGCGTGTTCTCGAGCGTCTGCAGCAGGTTCGGCTTGATGGCGTCCCGCAGGATCACGGCCATCGATCCCGCGGAGCTGAGCTGTTCCGCGGTGACCGGCTCGCCACCCACGGTGTAGCCGACGACGATCCGGCCGAGCCGCTCCCGCAGGTCCTCAAGGGACGTGCTGAGCGCAAGCGTCGCCATGACCTCGGAAGCCGCGGTGATGTCAAAACCGGTCTGCCTCGGCACTCCGTCAAGCCGGGAACCCAGGCCGATCACGATGTTGCGCAGGGCCCGGTCGTTGACGTCGAGTACCCGGCGCCAGGTGATGTTGTGCGGATCGAGGCCTAGCTGGTTGCCCTGGAAGAGGTGGTTGTCCACCATCGCGGACAGCATGTTGTGCGCGGCAGTGACCGCGTGCATGTCGCCGGTCAGGTGCAGGTTGAGCACCTCCATCGGCACAACCTGGCTGTAGCCGCCGCCGGCCGCCCCGCCCTTGATCCCGAATGTCGGCCCCATGGACGGCTGCCGGATGGTGACCACGGCCCGCTTGCCGATGTGCTTGAAGCCCTGGCCGAGGCCCACGGTCGTGGTTGTCTTCCCTTCCCCGAGCGGAGTAGGAGTGATCGCGGTCACGACTACGTACTTGGCGGCTGGCGCAGTGGCCAGCTCGTCGATGGCGGCCAGCTTCACCTTCATGACGCTCTCGCCGTATGGCTCGAGCAGATTCGGGCCGATGCCCATCTCGCCGGCGATGTCGTCCAGCGGCTTCAGCATCGCCTGACGCGCGATCTCAAGATCACTTGGGAATGGCAATTCGGACTCCTCAGATCCCCGGGGTAGTGAAGCCGTCGATCTCGATCCCAAGATCGCGGCCGGCTGACAGCAGCGCGTCAAAGAGATACTGGCCCGATGATCGCTCGCAGTGCAGCAGATATGAGCGCACGCCAGCGACGTCGTCCCTGATCACATCCGTCGCAACCGCTGCGACGGATGACCGGAACGCCGCGTTGTCCGGCGTCGCCATCTCGGACATGTCGATGCCGCACACGGTGGCCAGAACATCTGCGGCCCTCGGGCCGGTCAGCCTGATGAGCGCGCGGCCGTGGCTAAGGTCGGTGCTGCTCCCGTACTCACCTGACGCGCGACCCGTCATGTCCGCGAGCCCTGCGACAATCTCAGCGGCCTGGCCTGGCGGGCCGATCAGCAGCCATTCGCCAGGACCGGAACCCACTACCAAGACGCCGGCCGCGTTCCTGCGCGCGCGGCCGAACGGCACGCCAAGCTCGGCGGCAACCGGGCCGGTGATCGACGCCTTGAGCTGGACCTTGGTCAGCGGGGTGCAGTCGGTGAGCGTCAGCTCCCCGGCTGCGCGCCGCCCGCTCACCTCCCAGCCGGCCGTGATCGTCAGCGGCTCGGGGGGCCGGATCGGGCTTCGCGCCAGCGCCATCGGGTCAGACACGCATCCGCCCTCCATCCGGGTCGACGTGCGCATGTTGCGGCATGACCCGCGCGCTGATGATTCGGCCGTCAGGCAAGCGCACGGTGACGTCTGTGCCCGGCGCCGCGAGCCTGGCCTCGACTTGGGCCAGGCAGACCGACCGGCCCAGCGTCGGCGACATTCTGCTTGAGGTGATCCGGCCGGCGATGTGGTTGCCCTCCACGATCAGGCTCGCTTCGTCGGGAACGATCGCGCCGTTCGCCGGCTGCAGTGCCACCAGCCGCGGGCCCGAGGCGAGAAGCCGGCCCGCAGGGCCCGAGGCGAGAAGCCGGCCCGCAGGGCCCGAACCATCGTCGTGCTGCCAGGCGAGCTCCGGCTTGCCGGCGAAGTCGGCCTTGTCTAGCTTGATGGCCCAGTCCAGGCCGGCGCTGAAGCCCTTGGTCAGCCCGTCGGTGTCCTGGCCGACGATAAAGTGGCCTTTCTCCAGCCGCAGGATCCGCTGTGCCTCCACGCCGAACGCCGCAGCCCCGAGGTCGGCTCCGCGGTCGAGCAGCGTCTCCCACACGTGCAGCCCGTAGCTGGCCGGGACGTGCAGCTCGTAGCTCAGCTCACCAGTGAAGCCGATCCGCCAGAGTACGCAGTCGTCGACGCCGGCGATCCGGCCGGTCCGCACGTGCATGTACCCGAACTCCTCGTTGCTGAGGTGCACGCCCTCGGTGACGCGCGCTACGAGCGTGCGCGCATGCGGCCCGGCTACGTTCATGCTGGCGTAGGCGGTCGTGACCGGCGTGACGTGCACAACCCAGTCCTGATGCTCCGTCTGGAGCCAGTTCTCCAGCCACTCCCAGACTGTGGCCGCGCCCGATGATGTGGTGCTCATCAGGTAGTGGTCCTCGCCGAGCCTGCCGGTGACGCCGTCGTCGAGCACCACGCCGTCGTCCGCGCACATGACCCCGTAACGGACCCGGCCGACCTCCAGCTTGGACCACTTGTTGACGTACAGCAGGTTCAGCAGCCTGGCGACGTCTGGCCCGCGCAGGTCGAGCTTGCCGATAGGTGTGACATCGATGATGCCAACCTGTTCCCGGACGTTGCGCGCCTCGGCCGCCGGGTCGCCGTAGTTATCGGGCCTGATCCAGGCGCCGGCCTGCAGCGGGATGGCGCCGTGAGCCTCGTGCCACGGCTGCATCGGCGAGTAGCGCACCGGCTCGAAGGCCGGCCCGGCGAGCGCACCGAGGGTTACAGGCACATACGGCGGCCGCCAGGTGGTGGTACCGGTCTCGGCGATGGATACTCCGGTGGCTGCCGCGACGACGGCGGCGGCGTTGACGGTCTCCAGCTTGCCCTGCAGCGGTCCCATGGTGGCGGTCGTGAAGCGCTTTGCCAGCTCCGCCGAGTCGAATCCCTCGGCGACGGCGGCACGCAGGTCCTTGGCCGTCACGTCCTCGCTGAAGTCCACGAAGCCATTCGTGCGGCCGACGAACAGCTCGGGATGCGCGTCCACCGGCAGGTCCGGCCAGGCGGCCGCCGCTTCATCACTCGCGCGCTCGTCCGACGTCGGCGCGCTTTCCTGGTCATTGCCAGGCATGGCCCGCAGCCACGTACGGCCGATGCCGCGCGCCCTCTTGGCCGCCTCCGCGCCCACGGCCTCCGCATGGCCGGTCAGTTCGGCCAGCGTGCCGTCGCCCGCGATCCCGCCCGTGACCAGGACGTTGTGCGGCAGACGGGAGAGGTCAGGGAAGAAGCGAGCGGCCCGGGGGTCGTAGACCGGCCGGTCGCCTGACATATTGAGCAGCGATGTCGGCGCCGTCCACCCGGCCGCGACGACCAGCAGGTCGCAGGTGATCTGGCTGCCATCGGCCACCCGGACCGACCGCAGGCCCATCCGCCCTCTGGCGGCTACGATGTCCCCGCCAAGCCTCGCGTCCTCGACTCTGAGCACCTGGACGCCGGCCCGCTTCAGATCGGCGATCGCGGCGTCTCCTTCGGGATTGGCGGACAGCACGACGGCGCGCTCACCCGGCTTGACCGCGTAGAGATTGATGAGTCGCCGCACCGCCGTGGACAGCATCACGCCCGGCAGGTCGTTGCCCGCGAACACATAGGGCCGCTCGATCAGGCCGGGTGCCACGACCAGGGTCTTGGCCCGCGCCTTGACGAGGCGTTCGGCCTCGGCGCCGCCCTGTTCGCTCCGGCGCTCGAGCACGCCTACCCAATTGCCGTCGTACCGGCCGAGCACGACGGCGTCGGTCAGCACCTCGATGCCCGGCTCGGCCGCGACCCGGCCTGCCAGGTCGGCCAGCGCCGCCAGGTCAGCCTCGTTCCCCCAGCGCAGGTGACCGCCTAGCTGGCGTTCCTCCTCGACCAGCAGTACGGTGGCGCCGGCCCTGGCGGCAGCGAGGGCTGAAGCCATCCCGGTCGGCCCGCCGCCGGCGACGAGCACGTCCGGATGGACGTAGCGCTTGGGCGGACGTGCGGTCGGCGTTTCTGGTGACGCCTGACCCCCATTGACGAAACGGCGCAGTACGCCTTCGTAGGCCGGCCAGAGCAACCGCGGCCGCATGAACGTTTTGTAATAAAAGCCAGCCGTGAGTACCGGTGCGGCGAGCTGATTGACCGCCTTGACGTCAAAGCGCAGCGATGGCCACGTGTTCTGCGAGGTCACAGCCAGGCCCGCCGATATCAGCCGGTGGGCGGCCCTGACGTTTGGCTCGTCACCCACCTGGACCATGCAGCCGGGATCATGGAACGAGGCGGTGAGCACGCCCCTGGCGCGGTGATATTTGAGGCTGCGCGAGAACACGCGCTCCCCAGCGGCCGCCAGCGCGGACACGATCGTGTCCCCGGCGAAGCCCGTCACCAGCCGTCCGTTCCAGCTGAACTCAACCGTCCTGGCGCGGTCAATCAGCTCGCCCGGCTGCGGGCCAAGGCGCATCGGACCTCCTGCGCGCTCGCTCATCGCTGGCCATGTCATGGCTGGCGGACCTCGTTAGTGTCGGTGTGCCGCTCGACCTTGATGAACCGCCGGCAGCCCATCCGGTGATACCAGGTCTCGTTCACCCAGCCGCGGGCGTTGGTCCGCAGGTAGAGGTATTCCCGCCACTCCTTGGGCGTCGCCACGGCCGGGTCAGGCCGGGGCGTGGACTCGCCGACGTGACCGAACTCGGACGCGTCCCGCGGCCCGCACCACGGGCACGGCAGAAGAATCAACACACACCCCCATCCTCAATGGCCTACCGCGGCCGCGCCTTTCTCGCCGACCAGCGCGCCTGCCGCGAATCGATCGAGGCTGAAGGCGTTGATGATCTCGGGTGTCTGGCCGGATGCGATGCACTCGGCCATCGCCTCGCCGGACACCGGTCCCGCCTTGAACCCGTACGTGCCCCAGCCCACGTCGACCAGGAAGCCGTCCACCGGGGTCATTCCCATGACCGGTGAGAAGTCAGGCGTCATGTCGCACAGTCCGGCCCACTGCCGCAGCACGCGCAGCTTGGACAGGGCCGGCATCAGCTCCAGCACATGCCCGGCTAGACCTTCGATGAATTCCAGCGAGCCGCGCATGGCATAGGACGTAAAGGGATCAACGCTTGCGCCGAAGACCAGCTCGCCGCGGTCGGTCTGGCTGATGTAGACGTGCAGCGAGCCGGACACGATGACGGTAGCGAGGAACGGTTTGACCGGCTCGGTGACGGCGGCTTGCAGGGGGTAGGTGGTGATCGGCAGCCGGACCCCGGCCATGTCCGCGATCAGCGTCGCCCAGCCGGCGGTCGCGTTCAGCACGGTTCCAGTTGCGATGTCGCCCTGAGTCGTTCTGACCGCGGTGACCTTTGGCTGCGCCCCTCCGGTCAGCTCGATCCCGGTGACCTCGGCGTGCTGGTGAATATGCACGCCGCGCGCAGCAGCGCCACGGGCGTATCCCCAGACCACGGCGTCGTGCCGGATGATCCCGCCGGGCGGGTGATAAAGCGCGCCGATGATGGGGTACCTGGCCTCGTCGCTGACATCCAGGAACGGCGCCAGCCGCTTGATCTCGGCGGCCCCGATAACCTCGGAATCGACCCCCTCGACCTTGTTCACCTCGGCCCGCCAGCGCATGGTCCGCAGCGACGAGTCGTTGTGGGCGAGGGTCAGGTGGCCGCGCTGGGAGAACATCACGTTGAAGTCGAGGTCGGTCGCGAGCCGCTGGTACAGCTTCACCGACCGGTCGTAGAACCTGACCCCCTCGGGTGTCAGGTAGTTCGAGCGCAAGATCGCGGTGTTCCGCCCGGATCCGCCCGCCCCGATGTAGCCCTTGTCCAGCACGGCTACGTCGGTTATCCCGTGGTTCGCGGCAAGGTAGTAGGCGGCGGCGAGGCCGTGCACGCCGCCGCCGACAATGACCACGTCATAGCTGGACTTCATCGGGTGCGGGCGCCAGGCTGGCGGCCATTCCTGGTGGCGCAGCCCGCGGCTGAGCAAGCCGGCCGCCGAGTATCTGGCCGGGTAGACGACGCGATGGCCGCGCCGACGGCGGTTCGCGAGCGGCGGCACGGTTCACCGCCTTCCGCGGCCTCGAGGACGGGAGTTAGCAGGTTACCTGCGCCGCTTAGGTTACGCCAGAGATGAAACCGTGTCCACTTAGAGGAAACGGAATCTGAGTGGGCCTCTAGCTCGCAGGCTGGATAGATTTGACCGAAAGGAACTGGATCGGCAGCTCGATTAGGGTACATGGGCCATGCGGCACTTCTCCGACGAACTGCATGGCGTCACCTGGCTCGAGCAGGTACCTGGATGACCCGCAGAGGTACTCCAGCCGCCCCGCGATCATGTAGATCAGCTCCGTGCCCGGATGCTGGTAGAGCGGGAACGCATCGGCCCGCTCGGTGAGGGTGACCAGCAGCGTCTCCAGCGAGTTGTGCGGTGCCCGCATCGTGCCGAGCAGCTGGTAGCGATGCCCTGGCCCCGATCCCTTGTGCTCGATGTCCAGACCGCGACCCGCCTTGACGTGCAGGACGTCCTGCTCCTCGTTCAGGCCGCGGAAGAACGCGGTAACCGGAACCCTCAGCGCCTCTGACAGGCGAGCGAGCGTGGCCAGGCTCGGCGAAGCCTGCGCGTTCTCGATCTTGGACAGCATGCCCTTGGACAACCTGGTGAGCTCGGCAAGCTGCCCGACTGTCAGCCCGAGCTGGAGCCTGAACTCGCGGACGCGCTCCGCGATGATCGCGCTGAGCGCGTCCTCGAGAGTTCCGCGGCTGACCCCGGCGGCCTCCTGCTGCCCACCGTCGTCGGATGGCTTCAGATCCATCAGCTGCGTCATCGCAGCCCTTCCTTCCCCCCGTCGGCCGCATTGTCGCGAGATCCGAGCGAACCAACGGCTTGTATCGTGTCATGATACAGGGTTTACTGTCCGTGAATCGCGAGCTCGCTCCGGCGCCCGATAAGGCTACCCCCGTGCCGTGCCCGACGCGGATCTGGGACGCCGCAGGCGGGCGAGGCGGACAGACCGTTAGGAGGCCCCCCGTGTCGACTGACCTCGAACGGTTCCTTGCGACCGATGGCCGCGCCGATGAGATCAAGCGCGTACGCGCGGAGATCGATGCCAAGGGAATCACCTACGTCTACTACCAGTTCGCCTCTGTCACCGGCCGGATCATGGGCAAGGGCGTGCCAGCAGACCACTGGGAGACCATCGCTCAGCGCGGCTTCCAGCTAGTTTACGGTTCTACCGCCAACCTCTTCACCGACCGGCACGGCAACTACATCGGCTACGGACCAGAGGCCTGGGAGCTCGTCGGGCTTCCCGACGTTGACACGTTCTGCCAGCTCCCGTGGGACCCCAAGACCGCGCGAGTCTTCTGCACGCTGTTCCGCAACCGGGAGGAGGAAGCCGACCCTGGCGCCTACCTGACCTCGGACTGCCGCGGCAACCTCCGTCGCCTGCACGAGGCGTTCGAGCGGGACACCGGGCTGCACCTGCGCGTTGGCACCGAGCCGGAGATGATGTGGCTCAAGGTGAAGCCGGATGGCACCCCATCGGTGGACGGCAAGACCAAGCCGTACTGCTACCACATCGACCAGTTCGCCGAGCTCCAGCCCCTGATTCACAAGGTAATGGAGTACGGCAAGGCGATGGGGCTCGACATGATCCAGGGCGACCATGAGGACGCTCCTGGCCAGCTCGAGCTCAACTGGATGTTCGACCGGGCGGAGGCCACTGCCGACCGGCTCACCACCTACCGCCAGATTTGCAAGCAGGTGGGGCGCGAGCTGGGCGCCTATCCGTGCTTCATGCCCAAGCCGTTCATGGGCGTCTCGGCCAACGGCTGCCATCACAACATCTCGCTCTGGCAGGGCGGGGAGAACATGTTCCTCCCGGACACCGAGAACCCCCGGATGCCCAGCAAGCTCGGGCTGAACGCGATCGGCGGAGTCCTCGAGCACCTGTCGGCCCTCACGTGCATCACCGCTCCGACCGTGAACTCATACCGGCGGTTCTGGGACACCGGCTTCTGGGCGCCGCTTTTCGCTGACTGGGGATTCCAGAACCGGACGACGGCGCTACGGGTCAGCGCGCCCGGCCGGTTCGAGTACCGATCGGTGGACTCGTCGGTCAACCCCTACCTGTCCTTCGCGGCCATCATCAAGGCGATGGAAGACGGCATCACGCGCAACCTGGATCCCGGCCCGCCGGAGGAACGCAACATCTACGACGCCATCGCAGGCGGCAAGAACGTCAAGCGGGTGCCGATGAATCTCGGAGCAGCGCTAGAGGCGCTGGACAGCGACCCGGTGATCAAGGAGGCGTTGCCCGGCGAGATGTACAGGGTGTTCCGCCACTACAAGACCGACGAGTGGGAGCGCTTCTGCGCCACCGTCTCCGACTGGGATATCGCGGAATACCTCGACGTCCTGCCCTAGCCGAAAGGGCCAGCACAGCCGAAAGGGGCAAGCCCATGTGCGGGATAGCCGGCATCATTCACCGGGACGGGACTGGCGACATCGGCACCGAGATGACGCGGATGCTGCAGTCCATGAAGCATCGTGGGCCTGACTCCAGCGGGTTCGCGCTCTACGGTCCGCCGGGAGATCTGCTCGTGATGCGGATCAAGCTGGCTGACCCGAACGAGAAGCGCGGCTTCGGCTGGTCCGAGCGGCTGGAACGCCATCGTGACGAGATCGAGCACCGGCTGGCGAAGATCGGCGCGATGGTCGACAAGATCCATGGTGAACAGGAGTACGCATACCGGGTGACGTTCCGCTACACCGGAGACCTCAAGCCGCTGGCCGACTACATCGAGGATGTGCCCGGCTGCGAGGTACTCTCGCTCGGCCATTCGCTCGAGATCGTCAAGGACCTCAGCGACGCACAGAGTGTCGCCGAGCGGTACCGGCTCTCTGGCTTTACCGGAACCCACGCGATCGGCCATGTGCGCATGGCTACCGAGTCGGACGTTGACATCTCGGGAGCGCACCCGTACTGGGCGTACCCGTTCTCGGACATCGCCGTGGTGCACAACGGGCAGCTGACCAACTACCACATGTGGCGGCGCAGGCTCGAGCGGATGGGCCACAGGTTTCAGTCCGAATGTGACTCGGAGATCATCGCCGTCTACCTGGCGCAGAAGATGGACGACGGGATGTCGCTGGAGACGGCGATGAAACAGAGCCTGGACGAGCTCGACGGCGTCTTCACCTACCTCGTGGTGACCGCCGACTCGCTCGGGGTGGCCAAGGACGAGATGGCCGCCAAGCCGCTGGTGCTCTATGAGTCCCCCGAACTCGTCGCGCTGGCGTCCGAGGAGGTCGCCATCCGAGCCGTGATCGGTCGCGAGATCGACACCTACGACCCCTACGAGCGCGAAGTGCTGGTGTGGACCCGGTGAAGATCACCTACGACGCACGCGGGCTGGCGGAGCCCGACGCTCAGCCGCCGATGGTTGCGACCGTCGACGGCGGCCGCGCGGTATTCGACGCGGCCGAGCTCACCACCCGGCAGATCAACCTCGAGCTACGGCGGCTGATCTACGACGAGGGCATCGAGGACGTGAGGCTCCTCAATCCGGGGGCGAAGCACTCCATCGCCGTCGGCATCCTCGCTCGATGCAAGATCGCCATCGACGGCAGCCTCGGCTACTTCGGCTGCGGCCTGATCGACGGGCCGGAGATCCGTGTCACTGGCCGGGTCGGCTGGTCGGCGGCCGAGAACATGATGTCCGGAGTGCTCCTCATCGACAAGAACGCCGGGTCGCTGACCGGAGCCGCGCTGCGGGGCGGTGACGTAGTGGTTCGCGGCGACGTCGGCGCCCGCTCGGGCATCGATCAGAAAGGCGGGACCATCATCGTCGGCGGTAACGCGGGCATGATGACCGGGTTCATGCTCCAGCGCGGCCGGCAGATCATCTGCGGCAATGTGGGCGGCGGGCTCGGCGACTCGATGTATGACGGCGCGATTTACGTTGGCGGTAAGGTCACGTCGCTGGGGGTGGACTGCGTCGAGGCCGAGCTAACGGCCACCGATGACGAGTTTCTCGCCCGCAAGCTCGGCATCTACGGAATCGAGCCGCCTGGCGCGTTCCGCAAGTTCGTGTGCGGACGCAAGCTCTGGAACTACGACAACCTCGAGCCGGCCGAACGCAAGCTTGTCCTCTGACTTGGAGGCGAACGAGTGACCACGATGGACGCAGACGGCAAGGCCGTGCTCGGGCACAGCAGCATCTTCACACCCGAGGTGATCAACGACATCCACGTGAAGGCCGAGCTAGGCCGGTACCGGATGCGCGGGTTCTCCATGTTCAAGCCAATCCCGCACTGGGATCAGCTGATGTTCCTGCCGGGCACGCTGACCAGGTTCGTCATCGAGGGCTATCGCGAGAAGTGCGAAACCAAGACAGTGCTTGGGGCGCGCTTCGCGAAGCACCCGCTGGAACTCGACATCCCCGTCTACATCACTGGCATGAGCTTCGGTGCGCTTTCGCTCGAGGCCAAGATGGCGCTGGCCAAGGGCGCCTCGATGGCCGGCACGGCGACCTGCTCGGGCGAAGGCGGCATGATCCCGCCCGAGCGCGACTTGTCGACCAAGTGGTACTACCAGGTGATCCAGAGCCGGTACGGATTCAACCCGCACCATCTGATGCTCGCCGACGGGGTGGAGTTCTTCATCGGGCAGGGCTGCAAGGTGGGCCTGGGCGGTCACCTGATGGGGCAGAAGGTCACCGAGCAGGTGGCAGAGATGCGCTCGCTCCCGGCCGGCATCGACCAGCGCAGTCCCGCACGACATCCGGACTGGCTGGGACCCGACGACCTGTCGCTGAAGATCCAGGAGGTCCGCGAGGCGACCGACTATCAGGTTCCGATCCAGCTGAAGCTCGGTGCGGCGCGCGTCTACGACGACGTCCGCATGGCGGCCAAGTGCGGGCCGGACATCATCTACCTGGACGGCGCGGAAGGCGGGACCGGCGCAGGGCCGCATGTGGCGGCGGAGGAGACCGGCATCCCGCTGATGGCCGCGATTCCAGAGGCCAGGCGCGCGCTGGAGGACGTCGGGCTGGTCGATGAGATCGACCTGGTCGTGGCCGGCGGCATTCGCAATGGCGCCGACGTCGCCAAGTGCCTCGCCCTCGGCGCCAAGGCGGTGGCCATCGGGCACTCCGCCCTGATGGCGCTGAACTGCAACAAGGAGATCCCCGGGATCACCGACTACGAGGGCACCGTGGGCGTGCCGGCAGGACGCTGCTATCACTGCCACACCGGCCGCTGCCCGGTCGGCATTACCACCCAGGACCCCGAGCTGCGGAAGCGGCTCAAGGTGGACGAGGCGGCCGAGCGCGTGTACAACTTCCTGCACACGCTAACGCTCGAAGCCCAGATGCTCGCCAGGGCCTGCGGCAAGACCAACGTGCACAGCCTCGAGCCAGAAGACCTGTGCGCCCTGACGGTCGAGGCCGCCGCGATGGCCAAGGTGCCGCTGGCCGGCACGAATTACATACCCGGACAGACGGAGGAACGAGCCCTGGCGGAGATCAGGGCGCTGCTAGAGAAGAACGCGGACAATGGCGCGGGCGGAGGGCGCAATGGCTGACGAGATTCCTGGCGCGCCTGCTGCGGCCGCTGCGCCCGCTTATGGCGATGACCAGTCGCCTGGTGACGGCGTCCGCCGGCTCACCACCAGGATGGGCATCGACACCGAGGAGCTGACAGGGCGCACGTTCCCCTATCAGTTCGACCGGTCTCTGGTCGAGGACGTCGATCTGGTGGCCGCCACGCCTGGCGAGGACATTAACTGGCTCGAGGACATCAATCTCATGCATGAGGATGGGATTCCAGCGGTATTCGACCGGTACACCAACGCTTTCCTCAAGATCCACTTCGAAATTCCGGCCGGACGCGAGGACGAGTTCGCACGCAAGGTGCTCATCACCCACTTGCAGCAGGGCAATTCCTACGGCATCTGGCTCAAGCGCAAGCACGCGAAATTCCCGCAGCCAGAGCTCGGCGCCTGGCGCCGCGACTCACCCAGGGTCGGCGAGCACTGGGAGCCGTCGGAGCTCGCTGACTGGGAATCGCCGGCCGGGCACTAGGCCTGACCCGGCGTAAAGGCCAGGGGTAGCCTGACCGGTCCGGTATTGCCGCTGCATGGCAGCCACAGCGCTGTGCCGTCCACCCGGGGCTCGCGAACCCTGCTGGCAAGTACCGTCAGAGCCTCGCTCATGTCCGCGCGCGCGACCAGATGACCGAGGCAGTAGTGCACGCCGCCGCCGAACGCCAGGTGCGACGGGCGGTCGTCGGCGGCGATGTCGAACGCGGCGACCTGGCCCGTCCGCGGGTCGGTCCCGGCTGACTCGCAGAGCAGGTGGATGGTCGTGCCTGCTTCGATCTCAAGTCCGTCGAAGGTGAGGTCCGTGATCGCCTCCCTGGTGACCCACGTCGTCGTGGGGCTGATCCGCATCACCTCCTCGACCGCTGACGGCGCGAGGTCGGGCCGCTCGGCCAGCAGCCGCCACTGCGCCGGGTGGTCGATGAACGCCTGCATCGCCAGGCCAAGCTGGTTCCGGGTGGTGTCGAAGCCGCCGAATATCAGCAGCACCAGCGTGTCGCGCAGTTCGGCGGCAGTGAGCTGGTCGTTCGCGACGTGGGCGGTGACCAGGCTGGTCACGCTGTCGTCTCGCGGCCTGGTCAGGCGGTCCGCGATGAGCGTGTCGGCGTAGCCGTAGAGCCGCTCGAGCGCGCCCTCGATCTGCTCGAGGTCCTGGCGGATCCTGACGCCCATGGCCAGGCCGATGGTGGCCGAGTCGCGCGCGATGAGCGGCCACTCTCGCTCAGGGATGCCCAGCATGTGCGCGATCACGCGGGCCGCGTACGGCTCGGCGAAATCGGCCATGAACTCGCACCTGCCCAGCTCGGCGAACATGTCTGTGAGCTCGGTCGCCAGCGACAGGAACCGTGGCCTCATCGCCTCGACGAGCCGCCGCGAAAACGCCGGGTTCAACAGCTTGCGCAATCGCCGGTGATCGGCTCCCTCCTTATTCAGCACCCAGTTCGCGAACCAGTCAGCGAATAGCCCCGAGGTAATGCCGTGGTGCGCGGGCCACGCGGAACTTCCTTGTCGCAGGCTGGGATGGCTGATCAGCCGGCTGGCCTGGTCGTGGCGCAGCACGGCGATGCCGTAGCTCGTGCGGGCGTACCAGCAGTCCTCCCTGGCCTGGTGGACCTGGGCCGAGGTGACCGAGAACGCAGGATCAGCGAGCTCCAGAAACGTCACGCCGTCTCCCTGGTCAGCTCATCGAGGATCACGCTCAGTTCGGGAGGCTGGAGTGGCTCACGGCACGCGGCAAGCTCCGCGTGGGTGAACCAGTGGTGGCCGAGCAGCGTGCCTTCCTCGTCCTCGGTCAGGCCCGTGGCTCCGGGAACGTCGGAATAGGTCACCCGACCGAGAAAGAATGTCTCTGGACCACCGAAATGCTGACCATTCCAGCGGAAGTCGCGTTGGACCACGATGCTGCGCTCCAGCACGGCCCCGGCTGGCAGCCCGGTTTCCTCCGTCAATTCCCTCCGCGCCGCCGCGATCGGAGTTTCCCCCGGCTCAATGCCGCCGCCAGGGGGCTCCCAGAAGACGGTGCGGTCTACTGGATCGCGCCATCGCAGCAACAGCACCCGGCACCGCTGATCAAGGCAGAGGACGCGTGCGGCCGGGCGGTGCCGGGCTGCGGCCTGATCCATCAGCTCACCTACGCCTCACGTGCGCCTCACCTACGCTCGTGCGCCGAGCCCATACGCGAACCGCAGCGGGCGCGGTGTCGCCGCCGGACGCAGCGGCGTGATGTCGATCGCGGGCTGGCGACCGGCCAGTTCGTCGGCGACTGCCTCGCCGACGGCGGGCGCAAGTTTGAGGCCATGCCCGGAGAATCCGACCGCGAGGTAGAGGCCGCCTAGGCCCGGCCACGGACCCAGCATGGGATGCCAGTCTGGGCTGACGTCATAGACGCCAGCGATCGTGCTCACGACCTTCGCGGAGGCCATGGCTGGGACTGCTGCCGTGAGCGCCAGGCCCAGCCTTGTTTCGGCGTCAGCAGCGACCTTGGCGCCTTCTGGATTCTCCGGCCTAGCCGATTCCGCGGGGTAGGCGACGCCCACGGCGAAAGGACCGCGGTCGCACCGGGCGACCAGGCCCGACGGCGCGTGGGTCAACGCTGTGGACAGCCCAGGACGGCCTGGCGACATGCGCAGCACGCTGAGCTCGAGCGTGTGCAGCCGCATGCCAAGGTCGATTCCGGCACCGGCCAGGAGCGGTGGCGCCCACGGTCCGACGGCCAGTACAACCGTCCCGGCGTCACAGTCGCCGTCGTCGGTCACGACGCCGATGACCCTGTCGCCGGTCATGCGCAGTGCGCGCACAGGACTACCGAACAGCGTCTTGGCGCCGGCCGCCTGCGCGGCGACCGTCGCCGACAGCGCGGTCTTGACGGGGTCAATCAGGCCGCTGTCCGGCTCCCATGCCCCGCACGCCAGGCCGTCAGTCGCCAGCAGCGGCTCGATCTCGCGTAGCCGGGCAGCGGGGACGAGCTCCGTGCGCACGCCCAGCCTGCGACCGAGCGCCACGTTGGCCGCGCAGCCTTCCGCCTGATCATCGGCAACGGCGAGCAGATATCCCACAGGTTCATAGCCAGAGTCGCCGATGCCGACGTGCTCGGTCCAGCCACGCAGGATCTCGATGCCCCGGTGTGCGAGCCGGGTCGTGACCTCGTTGCTGTAATGCGTGCGTACCTGGCGGAAGCTGCGTCCCGACATGCCGGCAGCAGGACCCCTCGCGTCGACCAGCAGGACATCGCCTGCAGCGCGGCGGGCAAGCTGCATGGCGATGCAGGCTCCGACGATGCCCGCACCGACGACGACAAATTCCGCCTGCATGGCGCCCGACACTACTCTCAACGCCGCGGGATCCCTCGAGCGATCGCCTAACCGGGATAACGTGCAACTCCACACGAATGGCCCACACGACTGGCTAGGTGGTCGGCCCATGAATGATCTTGTCGTGCAGGCGCTTACGGAGTTGATTCCCGGCGGCGTACGGCGCGGCCAGCTACGGCGCGGCGACCGCACACTGCGATGGGTCGAGTCCGGCTCGGGCGGCCCAACGGTCGTGCTCGACGCGGCTGCCGCCGAGCCTGGATCGCTGGCCTGGGCAGGAGTCATGCCGATGGTAGCGGCACGGACCCGCGTGGTGGCCTACGACCGGGCGGGCATTGGTGTCAGTGACCCGGTCTGGCCACTGGATTTGAGCACTCAGGTCGACGACCTCTCCGCAGTGATCCGGGAGACAGCAAACGGGCCGTCCGTCGTAGCGGGACACAGCTGGGGAGGCCTGCTCGCGCAACTGGTCGCGTGGAACGACCCTGAGCTGATCGCCGGGCTGGTGCTGGTAGACCCCGCGGACGAGAAGTTCCTCGCCACTCCAAGGGAAGGATTCCGGCAGGGGCTCGCCCTGGGGCAGGCTGTCCTGGAGCAGTATGCCAGCGGTGAACTCACCAATACGATCCTCGAGACCTTCCGGCCCTTCGCGCGGCGGCTGACCGATGATCAGCAGGTCCAGACGCTGATACTCGACGCCTACGTCTCGAGCTACGCGGCGCAGTCCCAGGCGCGCATGGTGCTCGGTGAGCACCAGCTGATCAGCGATTCCCTGTCCATCATCCGGCTAGAGCAGGGAACAGGGAGCGCTGCCTGACGTCCCTGTCGTGGTCTTCAGCGCGACCACCGATACGCCCAGAGACGAACGGGAAACCTGGACCGCTTTCCACGCCGATCTGGCCGCCTCTGTTCCCAACGGGGAGCACATCGTCCTCGACGACACCAGCCACGCCATAAACCAGGAGCGCGCCGCAGAGATTGCCGAGGCGATCAACCGTGTATGCAGCGGCGTGAGTTAGGCCAGGGCCAAGACAATGGCGTGCAGGGCCAGGCCCACTCCGGCCCCCACCACTGTGCCGTTGATGCGGATGAACTGAAGATCGCGGCCGAGGAGCAGCTCTAGCTGGCTCGACGTTTCAGCGGCGTCCCACCGCTGGATTGTTCCGGTGACAAGGCCAGCCAGCTCGTCGTGGAACTGATCAGCGAGTGCCCTGGCCCCTGACTCGATCACACGCGCGAGGCTGTCTTGCAGGCGGCGATCTGATCCAAGGCGCCGGCCGCCTGCCGCCAGCGCGCTGCCCAGCCGGCGACGCAGCTCAGATTCTGGGTCGGCCGCCTGGGTCCGGAGCGTGTCCTTGGCCTGCGTCCACAGCGACGTTGACCAGTTCCGCAGCTCGGCGCTACCTAGAACTTCGCGTTTGACGCGCTCACCGCGTTCGCGCAGCTCGGGGGATGTCTCGAGTCGATCAGGGAGTCCAGCGATCCATTCCTCGAACTGATGCCGGGCCTCGTCGTCCGGATCGGCTGCCGCCGCCTCCAGCCGATGGCGCAGGCCGGCGTACAAACGGTCAAAGACCCGCCGGTAAACCGCGTCAGGCACCCAGCGAGGTGACTCGGTCTCAAACAGCTCGCGAAGCTCCGGGTAGTGATCGGCGAGATAGCGGTCGGCGGCGGACACAATGGCGTTGAACAGCTCAGCGTGGTGGCCTCCCGCAATGATGACGCGCAGGGCACGCCCAGCCAGCGGCGCCACCTCGACGGCGTCTGCCGCCCTGGTCAGTTCAGCGGCGAGCACGCGCTGGACATCCTCCTCGCGGACAGCCTCGGCGACCATGACGACCAGATCCGCGGCGCGACCCGCGAAGACGGCCGCGTTGGCCTCGTCGGCCAGCCAGGCGGCCAGGCGGGGAACGATACGGGCGGAGCGGATCCGCTCGGCAAGAACATCGCCGTTGAGGAAGTTCTCCTGAACGAACTGGCCGAGGGTAGCGGCGAACTGATCCTTGCCCTCGACGATCAGCGCAGTGTGCGGTATCGGCAGGCCAAGCGGGCGGCGGAAGAGAGCCGTCACCGCGAACCAGTCAGCAACGCCTCCGATCATGGCAGCCTCGGCGCCGGCCTGCAGGTAGCCAAGCCCGGTCCCGTGGGCGCCGGCCGCAGTAACGGCCACGAACACAACCGTGACCGCTGCCAGGAGAGCGGTAGCTCGCCGGCGTGCGGCGGCCAGGCTTCGCGCCCGCACTTCCGCCGACTCACGCCCGAGCGCGGATTCCGGGGACAGCGGACGTCGTCGCGGCAGATTCCATCTGGCAGCCCCCGGTCATCCAGGCGCAGGGCGAAGTCCGCAACCGCGTCAGGCGAGCAGTCCTATCGGCACGTCAGCCTCAGTTTCGCAGGGTTTGCATGATCACTGGCATCAGGAGCGCGCCGCGAAAGACGTCCGATCCCGGAGGCACTGGTCGAGCGGCGTGCAGGAAACGCCGGGGTAGGCGTGGCGGACCGCGGTCGGATCGAAGCTGAAGTCGGCCTGGTCCATGACAAGCGCCGCGCGCGCCTGGCGGCCTAGTTCGGGCTTGAGGTAACCGGCGGAGCGGGCCATGAGCCACAACGCAAGCCGCGGCGCGTGACGGGGCGTGGCGGAGCGCCCGGCGGCGTGCTGGATCGCGGCGGCGAGCTGGTTGAACGAGAGGTTGTCAGGACCGCCGATCTCGAGGACGCGGCCGCGGGCCGCCGGGTCAATCACGGCCTGCTCGACGAGCCCGGCGACGTCCATGACGGAGACGAAGTTGATCGGGTTGTCACCGCGCCCGAAGACGACGGGCCGGCCCGACCGGGCAGCGGTCTTGGCAAGCACGTCGATCCACAGCTCCAGGAACGCGGTGGCCCGCACAATCGTCCAGTCGCCATCACCGGCCAGCAGATGCTGTTCCGCGGCATGTTTCATCCTGAAGAGCTCCATCGGGCTGTCTGCGGCGGCACCCACCACGGACATCAGCACGACCTGGGCCTTCGCGGCTCGGGCAGCATCGATCAGGCTGACATTGCCCTGGTAGTCGATGGTGGCCGGGGACGTGCCGCGGGGCCCGGTGAATCCTTGGATCGCCGAGACAACGACGTCCGCACCGCGGACAGCGGCATCGAGGCTGCCACGGTCGCGGACGTCGCCCGCCGCCACCTCGATGCCCAGCGCGGCGAGATGGTCCGCCCGCGCAGGCGCACGGGTTAGCACCCGGACCGCGAGTCCCCGGCCGTGCAGCCGGCCGGCCAGGACACTGCCGAGCCGCCCGGTGCCACCGGCGATGAGGATCATCGCGGGCCGCCTGCGGCCAGCTGACGGCGTACGGCCATGTCGGCGTTGTCGCCATCTGCGTGGACTGGCTCGAGATAGAAGCGGGCCCACTGGGCCTGCCCGGCGCGCACGCCGAAGATCACCACGCCGCGCATGAGGTGCTGGGATCCATCGTGCCGGGTTCCGCGGTGCTCCCACTCAGTCCAGGCCGTCTCCCCGGCCACGGCACTGCGCAGCACCTTGGCCGTGATATCAGGCACGGCGGCGAAGATCTGCTCCCAGTTCCTGCGCACCTGATCCCGTCCGGTAAAGCCGCGCTCAGGATGCGCCGGGGTTTCGTTGCGGTAGTCGGTGCCGAAGCAGCTGACGAGCGCCTCCAGGTCATGAGCGTTGGTAGCGGCGCACAGCCGCTCGACCATCGCCCCTGGCCCGCTCTCAGGTCCGCGGATATCCATGCTGCACCTCATAAATTTGATACACTCTCATGTAATCGATACATGACTATGGATCGGAATATGACTCCTGTCAAACCGAGACGCCGGTATGACTCGGCCCGGCGGGCCGAGCAGGCGCGGCAGACACGCGCCGCGATCATCGCGGCGGCCCAGCGGCTTTTCCTGCGCCACGGATTCGGCGCCACGACAATCGCCGCCATCGCGGCGGAGGCGCAGGTCTCGGTCGAGACGATCTACAAGGCATTCGGAGGCAAGCCTGGCCTGGTGCGGGCGATTTGCGACGTGGCGCTCGCCGGCGTGGGCCCGGTGCCGGCCGAGACGAGGTCCGACCAGCTGCAGCTACACGAGCCCGATCCGCGAAAGATCATCCGGGGCTGGGGCGAGCTTACCGTCGAGGTCGCTCCCCGGATCGCGCCGATCATGCTGCTGGTCCGGTCCGCCGCCGCCGCGGATCCAGAGATGGCTGGGTTGCTGGCCGAGATCGACGCGGCACGCCTGCGCCGCATGACCGCCAACGCGCGCAACCTCGCCGCTGCCGGGCACCTGCGCCCCGACATCACCGTCGAGCAGGCCGGCGACGTGATGTGGACCTACAGCTCACCCGAGCTTTACGAACTGCTTGTCATCACCCGTGGCTGGCCGCTGGAGCGCTATGGCGCCTTCATAGCCGAAGCGATGATCGCCGCGCTGCTCCCGCCGGGTCCGCCGGCGGACTCGGATTCGCGGTAGCCGTCGTTAGGCTGGGCCAGTGAGTGAGCTGGAAGGCGCGGTGCCGCGCGGGCTGAGGCAGGCGATCGATGTGCCGCCGTTCGGCGAGCTTGCCGATCCGCGGGTGCTGGCCGGGCTCGCCGCCGCCGCGGAGGAGCGTGGCTGGGATGGCTTCTTCATCTGGGACCACGTCGTGTATCGCCCGCCGGTCAGGGCCGTGGTCGATCCTTGGGTGGCCCTGGCGGCAGTCGCGTGCGCTACGAGCAAGCTTCGGATCGGGCCGATGGTCACCCCGCTGTCACGCAGGCGCGTGCACAAGCTCGCCAGGGAGACCGTCACGCTGGACCTGCTGAGTTCGGGCCGTCTGACCCTCGGCGTCGGGCTCGGCAGCGCGCGGAACGGCGAGCTTGAGCCGTTCGGCGAGGTCGCCGATCCGCGCGAGCGAGCCATTCTGCTTGACCAGGGCCTGGCCGATCTGAGCAGGTACTGGGCCGGCGATTTCGAGCCGGTCCCGGTTCAGCGGCCAAGGATCCCAGTCTGGGTGGCGGCTGAGTGGCCGCACCGGCGGCCAGTGCGGCGGGCGTTGCGGTGGGATGGCTTGTTTCCCACTGGGCTGCCAGATCAAGCCGCACTCGCCGAACTGACCAGCGAGATCCGGAAGACGCGTCCGGCAGGCGAGCCGTTCGACGTGATCGTGGGCATCCCTCCTGGCGACGACCCGGTGCCGTGGGCGCAGGCCGGCGCGACCTGGACGGTTACCAACCTCGGCATGCAGCCGGCCCTGGCCCAAGTCCGCGAGGTCATCGACGCCGGACCTCGCTGACCTGCGCCGAGCCTGACGCTCGAGGGCCCGGTCCGAGTCATGCCGATGTCACAGCTTCGGGTGGTGCCTTGTCTTCAAGGGAAAGGGAACCACGGGGAAGGGAAAAGTTCATGCGAGTCTTCGTCACGGGAGCGACTGGGGCACTGGGACGGCACCTTGTTCCTGGGCTAGTAGCTGGCAGGTCACGAGGTCACCGCTACGACGAGGACGTCCGGCAAGGTCGCGCAGTTGCGCGATGCGGGCGTGGCGCCAGTGGTCGTCGACGGGCTGGATCGCGAGGCGGTGATCGCGGCCGTGCGCGCCGCGGCGCCGGAGGTGATCGTGCACGAGATGACCGCGCTGGCGGGCATGCGGAACTTCCGCAATCCCGACAAATTGTTCGCCGCCACGAACGAGCTCAGGACCCGCGGCACCGACAACCTGCTGGTGGCCGCGGAGCAGGCAGGCACCCGCCGGGTCATCGCGCAAGGTTACGCGGGCCCTGGGCCCGACAAGGGTTCCGGCAGCCAGCTCAAGACCGAGGAAGATCCGTTTGAATGGCGGCCGGTCCCGACGACGCTGCGAGCCCAGGCGGCGATCAAGCATGTGGAGAAGACCGTGCCGCTCGGGGCGCCCGAGGGAATCGTGCTGCGCTACGGCGGCTTCTACGGGCCAGGCGCGTCGGATGTCATGCTCGAAATGGTGCGCAAGCGGCAGGTTCCCGTGATCGGCGGCGGGGCCGGGACCTGGTCGTTCATCGAGATCGCCGACGCCGCGGCGGCAACGCTTGCTGCGGTCGACCGGGGCGAACCTGGCATTTACAACGTCGTGGACGACAACCCCGCGCCGGTAGCGGAGTGGCTGCCGTACCTGGCAAGCGTCGTGGGCGCGAAGCCGCCGCTGCGCCTGCCTGCCTGGCTCGGGCGGCTGCTCGCCGGAGAGTTCGTCGTGGCACAGATGACCAGTTCGCGCGGGTCCTCGAATGAGAAGGCCAGGAAGGAGCTGGGCTGGGAGCCGCGGTACCCGAGCTGGCGAGAGGGTTTCCGTGCCTGGGTCAGCTGATGCGACGAGCGGCCGAGTACCGGCCGCTGCTTTCTCCATCGCCTACGGGATGACCGGATCGTGGGCGACGCCGAGGACATCGTGCAGGACGCGTTCCTCGGCCTCACCCGGGCCGCCAGGCGGGGACAACGATCGCCGATCCAAAGGCGTACCTGGCGACGGCGGTGACGCGGCTGGGAATCAACTACCTCGGTTCGGCTCGGGTGCGGCGCGAGACGTACGTGGGCGACTGGCTGCCCGAGCCGATCGTGGTGCCCGCCGGCGAGCCGGGACCGGCGGAGCACGCCGAACTAGCCGACTCACTGTCCATGGCCTTCCTCGTGCTGCTGGAGGCTCTCTCGCCGGTGGAGCGGGCCGTGTTCATGCTGCGCGAGGTGTTCGGGTATGGGTACCCGGAGGTGGCGAGGATCGCCGGCAAGACCGAGGTGAACTGCCGGCAGATCTTCGCTCGGGCCAGGCAGCGCATAGCGGCAGGCGGGCAGGTGCGCGACGGCGCGCCGACCCTGGCGCGGCGGGCCGCAGGCGAGGAACTCGCCCGCAGGTTCTTCGAGGCCGCCGCCGGTGGCGACATGGACGCGCTGCTCGGCATGCTCGCTCCCGACGTGGTGGTGCACGGGGACGGCGGCGGGAAGGCGCAGGCGATCGGAAAGCCATTGGCAGGGCGCCAGCAGGTCATGCGGATGCTCGTCGGCCTGTTCCGCCGTGGCCGGAGCCTCGGCGCCTCCATCCGGCTGGCCTGGGTCAACGGCCAACCGGGCGCCGTGCTGTATGACGCCGGGGGGCGCGTGATCAGCGTGGTCGAGCTGGACGTCGCCGGCAGTGGCATGGTCCAGGCGATCCACGCGGTCGTCAATCCCGACAAGCTTGGCCATCTCGGCCCAGTCTCTGATGTGGCGCGGCTGCCGGAGAAGAACTAGCAACCAGTCGCGGGTCCGCGATGATAGGCGGATGGGCAAACTGAGCTTCAAGACGCAGCTGCAGCCGCGAGGGCCAGCGGCCGCTGTGGTGCTCGACGGTAGTCAGATCGAGGTGCTGGGGGAGGGGGCCAAGCGGTTCCCCGTGGTCGCGACCGTCAATGGCTATACCTGGCGGACGAGCGTCGCCCCGATGGGCGGGGAATTCCTGGTCGGTCTCAGCCGCGAAGTGCGCACGGGTGCCGCTGTCGAGGCGGGCGATGAGGTGGACGTGATCCTCGAACTTGACACTCAGCCCCGCGAGGTGGAGGTACCCGAGGCCTTGGCGGAGGCGCTGGCGTCCGACCCCGTGGCGAAGGCCGCCTTTGACGGCATGGCGTTCAGCCACCGCAAGGAATACGCCCGCTGGATCACCGAGGCAAAGCGGGAAGAGACCAGGCAGAGCCGCGTCCTGAAGGCGCTCGACATGCTCAGGCAGGGCCGAACCCGGACCTGACCTGCCCACGACAGGGGAGAACCGGATGACAGAGCCGCCGAGGATGGACGTCACGTCGCTGACGATCAGCGCACCCGATCCGCGTGAGCTCGCGGCCTTCTACGCCCGTTTGCTCGACTGGCCGATCGCGGTCGAGGAGCCGGCGCGGCCCGGATTCCCGCAGGAAGATGGCTGGGCACAGTTGCGGCCTCCTGAGGGCAAGATCGGCCCCAGGCTCAACGTCGAGTACGAAGCCCAGTACACGCCGCCGGTATGGCCAAGCGAGGCCGGCCAGCAACACGTCACCGTGCATCTCGACATCGCCGTCAGCGACCTCGATGCCGCCGTCGCCTGGGCGCTAGAGCAGGGCGCGACCCTGGCCGCGTACCAGCCTCAGGAACACGTCAGGGTCATGCTCGACCCGGCCGGCCACCCATTCTGCCTGTTCCGCGAATAATCGCAGGCGGCTCGGCGCACGCTCACGCGTAGGCATTCGCCTGGATCTGGTACAGCTCGCGATACCGGCCCCCGCGCGCCATCAGCTCGTCGTGGCTGCCGACCTCCGCGACTTGCGAGCCGTCGAGCACCACGATGAGGTCCGCCATGCGCACCGTACTGAACCGGTGCGACACGAGGATCGTCATGCTCCCGTTGCTGCTGCCTTGCCGGGCCCGCCCGGCGTAGCGCTCGAACAACTGGTGCTCCGTCTCGGCGTCGAGCGCGGCCGTCGGCTCGTCGAGCACGACAACCAGCGGTTCGTCGCGCATGAAGCCACGGGCCAGGGCGAGTTTCTGCCACTGGCCGTAGGAGACATCGACCCCCTCTTGCCAGGTCGGGCCGAGTTGCGTGCGCAGGCCGCTGGGCAAGTTGTCCACGACGTCGCGCGCCCCGGCCCTGTCCATGGCCGTCACGACCGCCGGCTCGACATCCAGCCGGGGCAGGTCGCCGATGCCGATCGTCTGGCCGGCCTGGAACTCAAAGCGGAAGAAGTCCTGGAACGCGCCGGCCAGGCGTTCGCGCCACTGCGACGAGTCGATTCTGGCGAGGTCCGCCTCGTCGACCAGAATGCGGCCCGAGGTCGGTGCGTAGAGCTTCGCCAGCAGCTTCACCAGCGTGGTCTTGCCCGCGCCGTTCTCGCCAACGATGGCGATCACCGTCCCGGCAGGCAGAAACAGGTCGACGTCGCGGAGCGCGGCTTTGTCCGAGCCCGGATAGCTGAAGGTGACGCGCTCGAGCCGGATTCCGTCCGCGAGAACCGCCGGCGCGGGCTGGTCGGCGTCCTGAGCGACGGCGCTGGCGTACTCCTCCAACCAGACGAGGCGGCGTGCCCCATCCATCCAGATGCCGCGCAGGAATCCGATCTCGCTCACCGTCGCGCCGACATAAGCCGAGAGCCTCGCGCCGGCGGTGAGGACCAGGATGGCCGACGCGGCCGACGCGTGCGGGCCGGCGGCGACGAGCACGATCGCTCCGACGTACGCGAGAGCGAAGACCGCCCATCCACCCGCGTACCAGATCGATGAGTGCGTCCTGGCAATGGACACCGGCGCGTACCAGCGTTCCCAAGACGCCCGGCGCCGCTCGGCGAGAGCGCGGCCGATGCCGAGCACGCGCAACTCCTTGCCAGGCGATGCGCTGGTGGACAGGTCGAACAGGTGCCTCGCCAGGCGGTCAGAGGACGCGGCGCGCTCCTGGGCGGTGCGCTCGACGACCGGCCGCCAGGACGTGGCCGCCACGGTCGGAATCGCGAACAGGACGAGGGTCACCAGCACTGGGTTCACGGTGGCCAGCAGCGCCACGGTGACGGCCAGCCGTAGGATCCAGCCCGCGGTCGAGAAGACCGACATGTACATGTGGTCGAGCGTGAAGATCTGCTCCCGCAGCACCGACAGCCGGTCCAGGTACTCGGGCCGCTCCTGGTGCGCGATGGTTGAGATTGTGGCCTGCAGGCGCGCCACATGCGACTCGAGGGCGATGGTGACCTTGTCCCTGAAGCGCCGCTGCAGCCTGGTGGAGATGGTCTGCAGCAGCCACGTCGCCACCACCGAGATCGCGAGCGCCAGGACCGCGAACTTGAGCAAGCCCGGCTTGTGGTCGATTAGGCCCTCACCGAGCAGCTTGAACCAGACCGCTAGCAGGGCGTCAGGGAGCGCGGCCGCGAGTGCCAGGACAAAGGACCAGCCCATGAGCGCCGGCTCGTAACTGAACCCGAGCCTGCATAGCCGCCACATCGACGAGAGCGCGGGCGGCAGCCGGTCCAGATCGGCGTCACGAGAGGACATCGAAAGTCACCTCTTCCTCGCCTTCCTCTGGGTCTCCTGCGGCGAAGCGCTGCGCCTGTAGCGTGAACATCCGCCAGTAGCGGCCGCGGAGCGCCATCAGCTCGTCATGGCTGCCGGTCTCGACGACGGCCCCGTGCTCGACGACCGCGATCCGGTCAACGTGGCGGACCGTGGAGAACCGGTGCGAGATCAGGATCGTCGTGCAGGACCTGGTGGCGGCCAGGATCCGCTCGAAGATCTCCGCCTCGCCGCGGACGTCAAGCTGGGCGGTCGGCTCGTCGAGCAGCACGAGGCCGGCCCCGAAGTGCACGGCGGACACGGCCCTGGCCAGGGCGACCCGCTGCCACTGCCCTCCTGAGAGTTCGGTGCCACCCGCATAGCCCTTGGCCAGCACCGTGTCCAGGCCGGTCAGGCCGTCGGCGCCGGCTTCGGCAACCGCTGCGCTGATGCTGTCGTCCAGCGCTGTTGACTCTTGACTCGCGTTACTAAGCGCACCGCCGGCTGCCTCCCGCGGGGCGACGTTTTCCCTGAGCGAGAGCTGAAAGCGCACGAAGTCCTGGAACACGGCGGTGATCCGGCGCCGCCACGACTCCAGATCGAGATCCTTGAGATCGGCCCCGTCGACCTCGATGGTGCCCGACTGCGGATCGTAGAGACGGCAGAGCAGCTTGGCCAGCGTGGTCTTGCCCGCCCCGTTCTGGCCGACGATGGCCAGCGAACTTCCCGCGGGGATCTCTAGGTTCAGGCCGTCAAGCACCGGCCGGTCAGGAGCCGCCGGGTACGCGAACGTCACGTCGCGGAACCGGATGTGGTGCGCGGGCATGCCGTCGGCCGGGCGGTCGCCTGACCTGATCGTGCTGGCCAGGCCCATCGCGACTCGGAGCCTGGCGACGGCTGCCACCGGCGCCGCGGCGCTGTCCAGCGCCCAGTTGAGTCCCCCGAACGCGATCATGGATGTGCCAACGGCAGCGGAGGCGTATGCGACCAGCCCTCCCAGACCAAGGCGGTGGTCGATCGCGGCCGACGCGAGCATCCACAGCACCAGCACGTTGGCGGCGAGCACGAGCGCGAGGCTGGCGAGCACCGACCGCTCACGCATCCTCGTCGCCTCGTACTGGAGCTGGTGCAGCCGCCGCCGGCTGACGAGGAACCGCTCGAGCACCCAGTCCGGCAATCCGAAGATCCGAAGTTCTTTGGCCGCCGGCGGATCCACGGCCAGCCGGTAGGCATAGTCGGCGTCCCGCTGAGCCTGGCGCACCTCCTGCGTGTTGCGGTCCTTCCAGACCGCGCTCTCGCGCAGTAGCCAGTGCGTCCCCAGCCAAGCGCCGCGCCAGCACCGGTGGCGCCCACCACGCGAAGCCAAACAGCACGCACGCCTGGGCCAGTCCGGCCACCATGTCCACGAGGCCGCCGGCGATGAAGTCCAGCGACGTGGACAGCGGCGGCCCGGTCATGCCGCGGTCGAAGTCCCTGGCTGCCTGAAGATCAGCGGCTAGCTCGGGATCTTCGAGGTGACCGATCCCTGGCGGGGCCGCGCACGCGTCGGTTAGCTCGTCATAGAGCCACGCGGCCGCCCGGTCACCGAGGTTGGCGCTCAGCGCCGCGTGCAGCGGGCCGATGGTCTGCAGCAAGATGAACACCACGCCCACGACGGCGAGCGGGACCGCGAGGCTGCCGTGGCCCTGGATCGCCCCGACCAGCACGCCAGTAGCGATGGACAAGCCAGCGGGCAGCAGGCCGCGGACGATCAGCAGAGCCCACCAGCCCCTTGCCATGCGCCGGTCGGCCCGCGACAGGGCGGCAGCGAGGTGCAACTCCTGGCGGGCTTTCCAGGCCGGCTGCTGCCCTCGGGCCCGGATCCGCCGCAACCGGAGCGGCACTGACCATCTCGCTGCAGTCATGCCTCCAGATTGTCAAGAGACCTGTCAGCATGTATTGGACTTAACGGCGATCAGGGCGACAATCTCGGCGCGGCGACCGCGCCTCAGCCGGCCCGGCCGATGCGATGCACGGCCGTGCCGCCTGCCACGGTCTGGACGACCTTGGCGCCCAGCAGCGTCTCTGGCCCGGAGGCGAAGGGGTCGCAATCGAGGACGATGAAGTCAGCGGCCAAGCCGGGGCGGAGGCTGCCGAAGGCTTCATCGCCTCGGCAGGCCCACGCCGCGTCCGCGGTGCCGTGGATGATGGCCTCGTCAAGCGGCAAGGCGAAGTGCGGCAAATAAGGGTCGAGCGGCGGCTCGAGGGCGGAGCGCCGGGTGCTGGCGATGAACATGTTGTGCAGCGGTGCCAGCGGTGCGGTCGGGGTATCGGTGCCGAAGGCGAGCAGCGCTCCAGCGGCTGTCATCTCTGGCCACGCGAATCCTCGGTCGCCCCGGTGATCGCCGAGCATGGCGAGCCAGTTGCTGATGATGGCCGGGTCGCAGTGCACAGGCTGCATCGACGCCGTGACGCCGAGACGCGCCAGGCGCTGCACGTCAGCGGCGTCGACGTATTCGAGGTGCTCGATCCGATGGCGACGCTCACGCGGGCCGTTGCGCTCGACCGCCTGCTCCACCGCCTGCAGGGCGATCCGCACGGCCCGGTCTCCGATGGCATGCATCGCGACCTGGAGACCCGCGGCGTCGGCGGCGGTCACCACCGGACCGATGGCGTCCAGATCCCAGATCGGCTCGGCATTGCTGCCGTTGGCATAGGGCTCGAGCATGGCGGCGGTGCAGCCGTCGATCACACCGTCCACGACGAGCTTGATCCCCGCGATCCGCAGCCGGGCAGAACGGGGGTTGCGGGCGAGCCCGGCGGCGCGCTCGACCTCCGCGAGGTGGTCGGCGGTCCCGCCTGCGCGCGGGACGATCCAGTGGCCGATGACCCGCAGGTCGAGCATCCCGCCCTGGTCTGCCCGGTCCAGGGCGGCAAGCGAGAGGTCATCGAGTGCCATGTCGACCACGGTCGTGACGCCGCTGGCGGTATAGGCCGCGACGATGGCGGCGAGGGCGCGGTCACGGTCGCGGTCGGTGGCCACAGAGTCCAGGAACGGCCAGACCAGCGTCTGGGCTGCCGTCTCCTCGAGATGGCCGGTCGCCTCTCCTCCGCCGTCCCTGACGATCCGGCCGCCGATCGGATCGGGAGTGTCTCTTGTCACTCCGAGTTCGGCAAGGGCGGCGCTGTTGACCCAGCACGAGTGGTAGTCGTTGGCGTCGAGGTAGACCGGCCGGTCGGGCACCACCTCGTCCAGCATCTGCTTGGTCGGACGACCGTCCGGCACCGCAGAGAACAACCAGCCGCGACCGAGTACCCGCTCAGCATCTGGCTGTTCCTTGGCCCGTGTCGCCATCCGTTGCTGGATTTCGGTGAGATCCGCGGCGTCAGTGAGCGGGACGCGAAGCTGGGCTTCGCCAGCCATCAGCAGGTGCGCATGGGCGTCGACGAAACCGGGCAGCGTGACGGGGCCCCCGAGCTCCGCCTCGTGCGGCGCCGGCCCGGCGGCGTCCCTGGCCGCGCTGAGGGCGCCGGTGAACGTGATCAGCCCGTCTTTCACCACCATCGCCTCGGCCCAGCGCTTTGCCGGGTCCGCGGTGAAGATGCGGCCGCCGTGATAGATGACCGGGTGCGATTGGTTACTACTCACTCCTGCTCCTTCAGCTGCGGATGGGCATGGTGCCATTTGCGGTGGCAGAGCCGTCGGCGCTTACTCATCACCAGGTACCCCGTAGCTCGGCGCCGCGGTGGGATCGAGCGCGCGCCTGCACGTAATCGGACTCCTGCGGCCGCCACAGCGCCCACAGGCGCGCCAGTTCGGCGATCGGGTCGTCGTGCCAGTCGATGCGCAGATCGGTGACCGGCCAGGACACCCCGGCAACGACCTGGAGGCCGCAGGAGCGCACCGGCCCCTCCTCGCCGCCCGCGGCCTGGCCAGCGAGGAGTGCGTCAACGAGCCTGCTGGCGAGGTGATCCCGCGGCCGCGACTCGAACGCACGCACCATCGCCGCCGTGACATTCTCGTCGGCTAGCAGGTTGCCGGCGGCGAGGCAGTGCTCGCCAGCATGGATGCCGTGCCTGCCGAGGGTGCGGGCCCCGGAGTACGAGGCGGCCCGCCCGCCCGCATCGATGACCGCAACCTGGCGGAACTCGGCGTGCGGCGCGGACGCGATCACCTCGTCCAGTGCGCCGGCCGCGGTACGTCCGGACTCCAGCAGGTCGAGGACCCGTGGCCCGAGCGACGGGTCGGTAACGTTCTGAGTGGCGACGGCGCCCACGCGAGCGCGGGCCCAGGCGCAGCGCGCGGCTACCGCGGGACTCGACGAGGTCACGGCGACGCCGAGCATGCCGGTCCGCGCGCAGCGTGCCCACCAGCGAGAACGTCATGGCTTCACCGCGACGGCGGTCACCTCTACCAGCCACTCAGGGCGGGCGAGGCGCCTGCACGACCAGGCCGGTGAAGCAGGGATAGACGCCCTGCATCCGCTCGCCGAGCACACGGTAGACCGGCTCGCGGTGGCGGATGTCGGTGAGGTAGACGTCGCAGGTGACGATGTGCTCCAGCCGCGCGCCAGCCTCGCCGAGGAGAAGCTCGATGTTGTCCATGACCTTGCGGGCCTGACCGGCCGGGTCGCCGATCGCGACCGACTCCCTGGTCTGCAGGTCCTGAGCGACCTGACCGCGGAGGTAGACCGTGCTGCCGGCCACGACGGCCTGGCACAGGTCGTTGGCGAGGTGCTGCTCGGGGTAGCTATCGGCGGTGTTGAAAGGACGGATCCTGCGGTGCCCGCCGGCGATGATCGACTCGGTCACGGCACTGGCTCCTTCCGGTAGCCCAGCGGGTCCTCGAGGCCTGCGGACCTCGCCATCCGCTGCACGGCCGGCCCGAAGTCGTAGTTGTTGTACACCGCGAGCAGGTGCGAGAACGGCGGCGACTGGGCGAACAGCTGGAAGGTGAGCCGGTGGCCGGCGTAGTCGGAATTGAGCAGGTCACGGGCGTAGGCCAGCATCTTGCGCCGGTCCTCGGCCTCGATGTCGCCGACCCTGAAGTACTTCGACAGCCAGTCTCCCGGGCCTGGCGTACCGAACGTCGCCGCGCTGGGCACGAGGCTGATCTGGCAGCCGCAGATGTCGCGGACGAGGTGCATCATCTCCGGCAGCTGCGAGCAGGCGTGCACCCTGCCGGTATACAGCAGCGCCTGGTTGGGCATCAGCAGGCCGCCTGGGCTCTCCTGGGCCATCTCGATCGCCGCGGCGAGATGCGCGGCGATGCCCTCGCGGTAGCACGCGAGCTGGGCTATCTTCTCGCGCACGCCCTGGTGCATCGTCACCCCGGTCTGCTTGGCGTTGGCGTAGGCGAGGCCGAGCATCAGGTCCGCGAGGCGCAGGTGCCGGTGGACGAAGGCGTACATGCTGTAGCGGTGCAGCGTCGCCCTGATGAAGGCGGCCGCCCTGGTGTGCCGGTAGAAGAAGACGTTCTCCCACGGGATCTCGACGTCGTCGAAGACGATCATGGTGTCGATCTCGTCGCACCGGTTGCTGAGCGGGTAGTCCGCCGCGGGCAGCCGGCCGGCGAAGCCGGATCGGCAGATGTGCCGGATGCCTGGCGCTCCCATGTCGGCGATGAAGCCGACCGCGTACTCCGACAGGGCGTCGTTGCCCCAGTCGCCGATGGTCGGCTTGACGAACGCCTGGTTGGCGTAGGCGGCGGCGGTCTCGAACTTCGCGCCGCGGACGATGATGCCGTTGTCGGTCTCGCGGACGACGTGCAGCAGGACGTCGGGGTCCTGCTCGCGCGGGTGCCTGCTGCGATCGCCCTTCGGGTCGGTGTTGGCCGAGACGTGGAACGGGTCGAGCAGCGCCGCGCGGCGCACGTGGTCGCGAATGTTCGCCGAGAAGCTCGGGTCGATCTCGTTGAGCACGTCCTGGCCGTCGAAGAGGGACCACATCTCGCCGACGGTCTCGTCGCCGACGCGGGTGACGACGCCGCCGGCCTCGTCGAGCACGGTCTCGACGGCGGCGTGCTTGGCGTGCCAGTCCTGCTTGGTCTTCGGCGGCTTGCCGCCGATCGCACAGGTCTCGCCGGTCTGCTCGTCGACGTAGGTCATGGTCGCGGCGGTTCGGGCCTCGTGGGCGAGGTCGTAGATCCTGGCTCGCACGTCGACGATCGGCTTGAAGGCCGGGTGGGTGGTGACGTCTGTGACCCGCTCGCCGTCGATCCACACCTCGCGGCCGTCTGCCAGGGACTCCCTGTATTCCTTGCCGGTCCTGATCACGAGACTTCCTCCGCAGCGTTGACGTTCATGCCCGATCGGGGTGCAGCGCCGTGACTTCCCGCAGGAAGGGCACCGCGTCGTTGCAGGGCAGGTCGGCGTCGAATTCCTCGGCGAAGCGGCGCCCCGACCAGACGGCCGCGGCGATGGTGCCAGGCGCCCACGCGTCGCCGATGGCCCTGACCGACGCGAGCAGGCCCTGCTCCTTGCGGATCAGCACCTGCTCGTAGAGCTCGTCGTCGGGCAGCCGGGCGGTCACCATGATCACGCTGTCGGCCGCGACATCGCTGAGCCGGCCGGTGTAGCCGCAGGCCACGGTGACCGAGCCAGCGCCGACCGCGGTGAGCGCGGTGCTGGTCCTGAGCGTGACGCCAGCGAGCAGCAGCCGGCGCTGAATCTTGTCGACTTCCATCGTGTTCACGGTCCAGGCCGAGACCTGTGTCGCGGGCGTCACGATCTCGACCTCGAAGCCCTCGCCCTGCAGCAGTTCCGCGACGACGCCGCCCAGGTAGTAGTGGTCGTCGTCGTAGACCAGCACCCGCGGGCCCTTCGGCCGCCACCCGGCCATGAGGTCGTCGGGTGTGAGCACGTCGGCGCCGGTGCTGACCGGGATGGGCCTGGTGTGCCAGCGCGCAACGCCGTCGCGCCGCCAGGTGGCGCCGGTGGCGACGGCGACGTGCTGGAACCCGAACTCGACGATGTCGTCGGCGCTCATCCGGCTCTCGCGGTAGACCTCGATGTTGGGCATCGTGCTGATCGCTTGCTGCCGGTAGTCCAGCACGCGCACCCAGGCGGCGAGGCCCGGCAGCTTCGACTCCCTTGCGACGCGGCCGCCGAGGTCCCGGGTGGCCTCAGCGAGCACGACCTCGTAGCCGCGCACTCCGAGGGCACGCGCCGCCTCGAGCCCGGCGGGCCCGGAGCCGACGACCAGGATCCGCGAGTCGGACCCCCTGACCCTGATCCGCTCGGGGTGCCAGCCGCGGCGGAACTCCTCGCCCATGCTCGGGTTCTGCGTGCACCGGATCGGCGACTGAGTGAAGTCGCCCGACACGCAGATGTTGCAGCCGATGCACTCGCGGATCGTCTCCATCCGGCCGGTCCTGATCTTCTCGGGCAGGAACGGGTCGGCGATCGACGGCCTGGCGGCCCCGATCAGGTCGAGCACGCCGGCGCGTCACCTGGCGCACCATCACGTCGGGCGACGTGAACCTGCCGACTCCGACGACGGGCTTGCTGGTCAGCCGCTTGAGCCCGGCGACGTACCGCTCCTGCTCGCCTTCTGGGCCGAACCTTGAGGTGTTGGAGTCCGCCTCCCACGTGCTCAGCACGAAGTCCCAGAGATCGGGCAGCTCGCCAAGCTCGCCGAGGACCTCCTCGATGTCGGGGCGGCTGAGGCCGGCGTCGCCGCGGCCCTCCTCCACCGTGATGCGGCAGGCCACGGCGGCCCGGCCGTCGGTGACCTCGCGGGTGTCCTCGAGGATCTCCCGAAGCAGCCGCATCCGGTTCCGGGCGCTGCCGCCGTAGGAGTCGGTGCGCTGATTGAAGCGCGGCGACAGGAAGTGCTCGATGCCGCCGAAGGAGTGCCCGGCGTAGACGTAGATGAGGTCGTAGCCGACCTGCATGGCCCTGACCACGGCGTTGCGGTGCCAGCGGCGCAGGTCGGCGATGTCCTGCTTGCTCATCATCCTGGCCTGAACTGGGTCGTACCCGTAGCTGGCGACCGGCAGGTGGTGCGGTCCGAGCGGGATCTCCCTGCTGTAGAGGTTCGGCGCGTTCATCCCGTTGTGGCATAGCTCGATCGCCGCGAGCGCGCCGCCCTCGTGGATCGCGCCCGCGATCCTGGCCAGGGCTGGGAGGTCGTCGTCGTCCCAGATCCGCAGCTCGATGAACGGAGTGATGTCTGAGGTCGGGTGAATCTCGACCTGCTCGGTGGAGACCACCGCCCAGCCGCCCTCGGCCTTGACCTTGCGCATCGCGGCCTCGGCGCTCGGGTCGCGATAGCCCATCCCGTTGCAGTGCGGCACCTGGAAGAAGCGGTTCTTGGCGACCAGCGGGCCGATCGCGACCGGCTGGAAGAGGATGTCGTACGGCGCTGGCGGCGGGCTCGTGTCGAAGTGGGGCATGGCCGTCCTCGTTCGCACTGGCCTTTCTTTGCGGTTCACAGCAAACTATGCTGGGAGGCCAGGCCGTGTCCAGGGAAGCGGCGCCTAGATTTCTGGCCGGTTGCCACCGGAGAAGGTGAAGTCGTGGCACGAACGAAGGACCAGGCCGCCCGCCGGCAGCAGCTTGTCCACGCCACGATCGAGCTCATCGCCGACCGCGGCATCGAGGCCCTGACCCTCGCCGCGATCGCCGACCACGTCGGCGTCTCGCACCGCCTGGTGGCCTACTACTACGCCGACCTGGACTCGCTCGTGCAGGAGGCCTACGAGGCCGCCGTCGAGCGCTACTACTGGGAGCGGCTACGGACCCTGGATCAGGCCGCCGAGCCTGCGCCGCGGCTCCTGCAGCTGATGCGCTCGGGATTGCCTGGGCCGCATGACCGCAGGCTGAGCCAGGTCCTGAACGAGATGAGCGTGAGCGCCAGCCGCAACGGCGTTCACGCCGCGTTGATGGCGCGTCTGTTCGACCGCGAGGTCTCGCTGTATCTGGCGGTCCTCGAGGACGGCCAGGCCAGCGGGAGCTTCACGGCTCATCCAGCCCGCTCTGACCGTCGCCCGCAACCTGGTCGCGCTCGAGGACGCCTACGGCTTCCACCTGCTCGCGGAGACGTCGCCGGTGGACGAGGCCATGGCGCTTGATGCGCTCTCCAGCTATGCCAGGACGGCAACCGGTGCCACCCTGGTAAGCCAGGTGTGATCCCCGGACTCCTCGCGAGAGGACGGCGTGCGCTGCTGAGATGGCCTACCAATCCGACCCAGGCGACCTGGCGTTGCACGGCGTCCGCGTGCTCGGCTTCGCGTCCGCGTCAAAGATCGCAGGCCGCTTTGGCATTGACGCCGACGCGACCGAGGAAGCGCTGCTGGACTACGAGGCCCGCGGCTGGGCTCGGCACACCAGCTTCGCCGGCACATCGGGCTGGTCGCTTACCGACGCCGGGCGGGCCGAGAACGAAGCGCGACTCACCGCCGAACTCAACCTGGCGGGCGCACGCGACACCGTCGCGACGCCCACGCGGGGTTCCTGCCACTGAACAGACGGCTCGGCGTCGCGTGCACCAACTGGCAGATACGGCCAGCACACGATGACCCTATGGCGTTCAATGATCACTCGGACTGGCGCTGGGACGACCGTGTGCTGCGGGAACTGGCGTCGCTGGACGCTTCGTTCGGGCGGATCTGCGATCAGCTCGCCGGCTGCCTGGAGCGGTTCAGCGGCTATTCAGGCCGCTATTCGTCGGCGCTGGCACGGGCGCAGGCAGGACAGCGCGCCTGGGTCGACTCCCACGATCGCGACTCCTGTCACACGGTCTGGATCCAATTCCATGAGGACCTGCTCGCGACCCTCGCAATACCGCGAGGCTCCGACAACTAGTCGAAGCGACCAGCTCAATTGGCATATTCTGTTAGGTCCGCTTCTCGACTATCATCGAATTATTAATACGGCAAATTCCTCTGCGCGCGGCCGAATTGCGCAGGGTTGATGGCATCGGGAAGTACGGCGCCAAAGTGGCGGGCGGCCTTCGCGCTAGTCGGGCTGGCCGTGCTGGCCATGGCCGTGGCGACCACCTTCGGCCTGACCAGGCTGTTCAGTTCCGCGCCGGGAATTCGCACCTCAGGGGAGCGCCCGCAGGCTCACGGCGGCGGGCCAGCCACAGCCCCTGCAACGTCATCGCCGATCGCCGCTCCTGATGACGCCTGAATCGCGCAGCTTGCGTCCGTGCCCGTCGCGGCCGGGACCGCGCATCTGAACGCCGTGCTCGCCAGAGTGAGCCTCCAGGTTCCTGGCGCCCAGGTCCTGGCCAGCTCGGACTATGCCTCGCTCAAGGCTGGCTTCTGGGTCATCTACTGCCCGGGACCATTCGCTGACGGGACGCAGGCGCTTGCCTACTGTGCTGCGCACGGCCGCACGACCGCCAATCAATGCATCGGCCGTTTCCTCAGTCGTGACCCGGCGGATGTCGGCTACCAGTGCTATCCGCCAGCCGCGAGCCCGTCGGGGGCCTGCTTCCACAGCTAGCTTCCGCAGCTAGCCAGGCGACTCAGGGCCGCGGGTCCGCGTTAGGCAGAAAGGCGAGATTGACCGTCGCTGGCTCGGCAGGAGCTTGCTACCGTTCGCCCGTGAAGGCTGCAGCACACGAGGTACTGGCCGCCGGACGCGGTCTCAGGCCTCCGGAAGCTGGTCCTTGATCATCGTTAAATCCGGGTCGGCGGCGAGGCGAGCTGGTAGCTGATGGGCCGGGGGTCGTCGGGCATCCGGGGTGGGGTTGATCTCGTCGAGGAGCATGGCGAGGGCCCGGGTGAGCCAGGGGTGGCTGGCCAGTCGAGGGTGGCGGTGATCGCGGCCGGGCGAACAGGCGATCGTGCCGCCGATGTGGAGCAGGTTGCGGGTGGTGGCGCGGTATTCGTCGTGGTCGCGCGGTAGTCGTTCAGCCGGGTGGCGGTCCAGTCTCGGCGGCGTGGGCGAGCTGCCGCAGGACCATCTGCAGCGAGCCGCGGCGGGTGGTCAGGATCGCCTTCGGTGCGCCGGCGGCGAGCTGGTTGGCGGGCAGCCGAGCGGGGATCTTGTTTTAACGCGGCCTCGACCCCGGATACGGCCTGCTGTGCGGCAGCGGCGAGCCGGCCCACCGTGCCGAGCCGCCGTGCCACTGGATCTGTGGTGAAAGGCAGTGACACCGGTTCGGCCAAACCTGGGCCGTCACCTGCCGGGCTCGGCGATGCTGCTCCTGTCGAGTCCGGCTCGGACAAGAGACACGGCCATGCCGCATCAGAGGCACCCGACATTGGCCGATGTTCTCGCCGTGCGAGGAGTTGAATGATGACGTCGATGATGGCGGCCTGGTCATCGGCGACGGCAAGACCCGGATCGGCTGGGAGGTGGCCGGTGAAATCTCGTCGTCAACCGTCCACTTCGGGGGTCTAGGCGTCGTGTATTAACTATGTGGTCACTCCCGCGAGATCGCTGATGGAGCAGGGCAAGCCGCCTGACATCGTCGGCACAGACGACGCGTCTTTCGAGCAGTTCGTCGCTGGTTCGTCGAGACGGTTGTTCACGATGGCGCGCTTGCTCACTGGCGGGCACTACGCCGAGGCGGAGGATTTGCTCCAGGGTGCATTCGAACGTACCTACCGGCATTGGTCGAGGATCTCCGGCCAGGGTGACCCGGAGCGGTACGTGCGCCAGGTGCTGGTCAATGCATCGGTGGACAGGACGAGGTGGCGGCGGCGTCACCCGGAGGCACCGCTCATGTTGCCGAATGCCAGTCCATCGGTAGAGGATGCCGCAGCGCACGTGGTGAATCGAGATCTGTTGTTGCGGTCGCTTGGCGAACTGCCGGCGAGGCAGCGCGCGGTCCTGGTCCTGCGCTACTTCGAGGATCTCTCCGAAGCGCAGACGGCGGCGATGCTGGGTTGCAGCATCGCCACAGTCAAGAAGCAGGCTGGGCGCGGCATGGCCAGGCTGCGCGAGATCGCGGACCATCCGGCTGAGCCAGATGCGGCAGCTCGGAAAGGAGCGGGGCGCAGTGACTGACTTCGGTGATCAATTGCGGGCCGCGATGGCATCCGCCGACGGGCCGCCGCCTGCGAGGCTGATGGACGGTATCCGGCGGCGCCACAGACGCCACATTAGGCGAACTGGCGTTGCCAGCGTCGCCGTCCTGGCGGCCATGGCGATTGGCATTCCGCCGGTCACGCACGCACTGCAGTCCGGGTCAGGCCAGTCCGGCAGACACCCGGCGTCCGCAGGCCAGCCCGCAGGCTCAGGCAGCCCTGGACCCGGGCGAGCATCGGTTGCTGGGCCAGCTGCCGCCTCTGGCACAGTCCTGGCCGGGTGCGACAGGGCAAATGTCGGCCAGGTCGCTTCGAGCAACCTTGGCCAGGGCTGGCGCCGCTGGGCGGGCAAAGCCGGCCCGCTCTGGTTCATTAACGTCGGCGGCCGCCAGAACATCAGCGGGCACGGCAACGTCGGCGGAAGCGCGAACGTCGGCGGGAAGCCCGTGCTGTATGTCACAGCCGTGGTGATGACAGGGCTCAAGCCGGCTTCTGCCGTGGTGGTGAGGGTTGCCCCGGCAAGCCGGAACTATCTCCGGTTCCTGTACGGTCCGGCCGATTCCCTCAACGCCGGCACTACTTACACGATGGCGAGCGGGGAGTCTGGCGTTACCTTCATCATGTGCCCGCTGGACGGCAACCCTGCCAGTGCCGAGCCGATCACCGACTATTACGGGGGTCTCCTCGTCGACGGCGCGCGCTGCGTCCCGGTTGACGTATTTCTGCCTGGCCGGGCGAGCCCGATCAGGATCAGCCTCGGCGTGTGTCACTAGCAGCAGCGACGCTGCTGGACCCAGAATCCGGGGGTTGTTGTGCGCCAGCTGTCAAATGCTGAGGGGCGTGAGATCCGCGTTGAGCTGGTAGCTGATAGGGCGGTTGTCGCCGGGGAGGCTGGGCGGGGCCGCGTTGATCTCGTCCAGGAGCAGGGCCAGGGCGCGGGTGACGCGAGGGCTGTCGGGTTGCTGGAGCTCGACAGTGATCACATCGGGGGTGTAGGTGATGACG